>CAVPWO010000001.1:0-42465 GCA_963709305.1 uncultured Acidobacteriaceae bacterium
GTCGAAATTGGTCAGCAGGGTGGACGTGATCACCGGGGTGCTCTTGGGCACGGTCACTACAAATGCCTTTCCACGTTTCGCCAGCGGCGGCGCTTCCCTTACTCCCATCTCCAAAAGGAAATCACCTGTGCAGCCGGAGGGGATTTCGACAATCACCTGTGCCGCGGGCGCGTGCCTGGGAGCACGCGCTCGCAGCGATCAGAAAAAGCGCGGGAATCACGGTCGGCCAGACCTTGCGTCTCATCCTTTCACCTCGTGCATTCTGGGCGGAGAACTGGTTGCGTTGATCGTTTGCGAACCGGTACGCGTGCGACAATTTCCGTCCCAGCGGCGCCGGAATTAATTTCCAGCTTGCCTCCGATTTCGCGAATGCGTTCGGTCATCCCAGCCAGGCCAACGCCCCCGCTGGAACCGTTTTCTCGCAGGCTCTGCGCCACCGCCGGAGGCATGCCATGGCCGTAGTCTCGCACCTGCAAAATCACGTAGTTGCCGGCGGTCTGTAAACTGACGTCGGCGCGCTTCGCGCCGGAGTGCCGGTGCACGTTGGTCAGGCTTTCCTGCAGCACGCGAAATAATACCAGTTCGGTCGCTTCCTGCAAGCTTCCAGGTCCGTCGTGAATATCAAGATGGACATCGACGCCGCTGCGTGTGCCGAATCCCTCCACGAACCAACGGAAAGCCGAGTTCAGTCCCGCCTCGTCGAGCAACGGGGGGTGCAGCAGATGCGAAATGGTGCGCGTTTCCGGGATCGAATCGTCCAGCAGCTTGATGCAGTCCTGCAGAGCGGTATCGCTCGGATACTTTTTCTGCAGAACCGAAATTGCCATCTTCATCGCGGCCAGATGCTGGCCCACGGAATCGTGCAGTTCACGCGCGAACTTGCGCCGTTCTTCATCCTGCAGGGTTAACAGCTTGGCGCTTAGCGCGCGTTGTGCGAACTCGGCTCGGGAGCGCGCTGTTACCTGATCCATCAGCAACCGATGGTGCACAATGAACAAAACCAGCGCCAGGAACAGGCTTGAGAGCAAGATCGCCGCGGTCGCCGCGGTCGACCGGCTTACCCGCGCCTGCCGTTCGGTCAGCAATTGTTCCTCGCTGTCATACATGCGCTGCAAAAGAAGATCCGTCCTCTCCGCCGTGGCCAGGCTTTGCCGGCTGATTGCAGCCTGCGCCGCTGGAGTGGACTGTCC
The DNA here is from genome assembly GCA_963709305.1 of uncultured Acidobacteriaceae bacterium. GTDB lineage: Bacteria > Acidobacteriota > Terriglobia > Terriglobales > Acidobacteriaceae > Sulfotelmatobacter. Next base: position 1,191 of record CAVPWO010000001.1, read on the forward strand.
TGATTTCTTTAGCTCGATAGCCTGATCCAGCAGACCAATTCGACGTTCTTTCAACTCATTAAGCAGTTTGCAATTGGCCTGCTGTTCCGCGTTATCGGCTGTCAACCGCTGGGTGACATCCACGGCATTCCGGATCTGGCCCACCACCTCGGCGCGCTCCTGCAAAAGAGTATCGTCGCCGGAATCAACGTATTCCGAGCGCAGTCGCCCGGCGCGGGCGGTAGCCATGGAGAATTGCGCCAACGCGTTCTGTACTTCGCGCGAATGGCGAACCCAGCCTTGACTGGCGTCCATGCGGGTGAAGGCGAGATATGCGGAGCAACTGCTGAGGAGAAGGAAGATAACCGCGGCGGCCAGAGCCGCATTCACCTTTCCAATGGAGGACATGCTCGACCCAAATACCGCGCACCATTGTAAATGAAGGCCCCGTGGAAATGTCGCGGGGCCTACGAAGACACGCAGAAACTGCCGATCGGAGGCCAGGGAATTCGTTCGCGAGCAGGATGCAGCATGGAAGAGCGGATGTAGGCCCGGAACTAAACGGCAGCGGAGACCAGTGGCTCGCGGACCACTTCTACGTTAACGAATTCTTTGACTCGCCTGGTTCGGAGCTGGCTCAGAACATAGCTGAGCAGCGGGCGGTCGCCGCGGCGGATTTCCTGAAATTCCACGCCCATGGCAAGATTGCTGACCAGATATTTTACCTGCGCCTTGACCGCCACACTGACATCAAACATGTTCAACATAAGGCGGAAGCCGGTTCCGGGGCGCAGCATCTCTGTGGCGGCAATGCGGGCTCCAAATTCCGAAATCTGCTGCACCTCGCCTTCGACCCGCTGCACGCCGTCCATCACCTGCGCCTGGCCCTCAACATGAAACCGCGGACGCCGGCGGCGGTTCGCTCCGGCAGCGCCGGCAAAGCCACGGGATAGAGCGCGGCGCTCCATGCTCTCGGGATCGATGGGCTGGTACTGGTCTTCCCCCTGCATCTGCCGCAACTCTTCGTCCCACGGGGTCCTGCCCTCGATGCACTGCACCGTGAACTGGCCGCGCAGGGCCGAGGCGGAATCGCCTGACCAGATCACCTGGCAGACGGCTTTATTGCGCCCGCGTTCCATCAGGATCAGGTCTCCGACGTTGACCATGCGAGCGCTGAGCAGCCGCGCGCCCTGCGGATGAACATCATAGGTGCAGGCCAACTCTGCCGGGCCCCGTCCTTCCTGGCTCATCAAACTCCAACGCACCGGCAGCGCCACATGCACCAGCTTTGCGGTCAGTAGGCCATCTTCGGGCGACGGGTTGGTTTTGCTCGGCAAGACTTCCACTCCGATTGAACGAAACTGAGGCCAAGTTACCAGTACATGTCCGAACGGGCAATGTACGTCCGTAATCCGAGTCATGGTTACGGTCGGCTCTGATAGGGACTCGCGACTCGCTCCGGGCCTGGTATTGGAGTGAGCAGCCACAACCTGGAGTTGTCGTTCCTCGCACAGCGGAGGGGATCTGCTTTCCTTGCTGAGGAAAACTTTGCTTGCAGGAATTTCCGCTCTGGACGAAGATGGTGGACAACTCTCGTAATCTTCCATGCTGAAGTCTGGTGCGAAGAAATCCGCTGTGTTGGAGTCGGCAGCCACGCCAACTCTTTCGGCTTCGGCGGCCAAGCTGCGGCTACTGAAAAAGCTGCGCTGCACGCTGCGTTACGAAAAAAAAGCCTGGGCGGCAGGATCGCGGCTGGTGGCGGGGGTGGATGAGGTCGGCCGCGGATCGCTGTTCGGATGCGTGGTAGCGGCGGCTGTGATTCTCGATCCTAGGTACCGAGTGCGCGGGTTGCGGGATTCCAAGCTGCTGCCGGCAGAGCGCCGCGAAGTGCTGGCGGAGCGGATTCGCGAGCACGCGGTGGCATGGGCAGTAGCGGCAGTGGACGCGGCGCGCATCGATCAGATCAATATCTATCACGCGTCGCGGCTGGCCATGCGGGAAGCAGTGATGCGTCTGGCGCCTGCGGCGGACCACTTACTCATCGATGCTTTGCGCATTGACTGCGAGCAGCCGCAAATTCCGATTATTCATGGGGACGCACTGTCGGCCTCGATTGCGGCGGCTTCGATTCTTGCCAAGGTGGAGCGCGATCGCATGATGCGGGAGTGGGATGCGGTCTTTCCCGCGTACGGTCTGGCCTCGCACAAGGGGTACAGTACGCCCAGGCACCTCGCGGCGTTGCGCGAGTTCGGGCCGACTCCGCTGCATCGCCAATCGTTCGCGCCGGTGTGGCAGAATCCGGTGCCGCAGGAAGCTTTTGGGTTCATGGACGAGGATGACGATGTCGTGCTGGAAGTAAACGGCGCAGGATGAGTGGGTTGGCGCGATTGCAGCGAGGATTTCCACAGTGTTCCTGCAGGAACACTTTTAGGGCAATTGTGTACGTACACAACTATAAGTATAGTGGGCTACATGCTACATAAACAACGAGTTGCAAAGAGCAGGAGAAAAGTCCGGTCCGGGGCCCAGCCTGCCGTTAAACGCTCCCGGCGGAAGAGGCCGGGGAAGAGCTTGAGCCTGTCGGCATCGACCGAGCCATCCAAGCACAGCTCCGTTTCGATGGAGGAGGTGATGGAGTTTTACAAGCCCATCAAGAAGCCGGTGACGCTGCGGCTGGATGCCGACGTGTTGGCATGGTTCAAGCGGGATGGACGGCGGTATCAGACGCGGATCAATGCGGCGTTGCGCCGGATAATGGAACGGGAGATGGAGGAAGAGGAGTGACGGCGAGCACGGTCATGGCGCCCAAGCCCAAGGAAGACGCAATGCCGACTAGACTATTGTTTGACAGTAGTATTGCATAGCGTTAGTATCACAAGGAATGATTGCGAGTTTCCGGGGCTGGGAAACCGAGAAGCTGTGGCGATTGGGCAAAAGCCGCCATTTTCCAGCTGAGATGCACCGCAGAGCTTTTAAGAAGCTTGCGATTCTGAATGCGGCAATTGCTCTTGAAAACTTAAAAGTGCCGCCGGGAAATCAATTGGAAGCGTTGCGAGGGAATCGCGCCGGACAGCACAGTATCCGAATCAACGAACAATACCGGGTGTGTTTTGTGTGGAAGAACGGAAATGCCTTTGATGTAGAGGTGGCGGACTACCACTAGGAGCGTAGGACGATGAGTAGGACCAAGAAGATGTTTGCAATTCACCCGGGAGAGATCCTTAAGACCGAATTCATGGAACCGATGGGTGTGAGCGCCTATGCACTGGCGAAGGCGCTGACCTTTCCCGGTATTTACGACGTGGTCCGCGGAGACAGGGCGATCAGCGCCGAAACCGCCATTCGCCTGGGGAAATATTTCGGACTGCCGGCGCAGTTTTGGCTCAATCTGCAGAACGATTACGACTTGAGAATTGCGGAAGAAAGCGGAGTTGGTAAAGGGATCAGATCGCGTCAAGCGTCGAACGAGGCTGAGGCCGTTGCTGGCGCGCGATAGGCACGAGTTCCGCAAGGAGAAGCGAGACATGGGACGCTCGCTGAGAAAGCAGGCTCCTCGCCACTCTCGCCGGTTTCTCCGGCTCCGAGTGGCTCGGAATGACAACAGTGTGAGAGTTCATCGGTTCAGCTTCGCGTTTAGTTCGTTCAGGAGCTTGGTGTTGTTTTCCAAGGCGTGCTGCAGGATTTCTGCTTGCTGATTTGCGACTTGCCAGTCTCGTTTTTCCACTGCTTCGGTCAATCCCGGTAATTCCAGGTGGGCGTAGGTGAAGCGGGCGCCGTAGAGGATGTGTTTGAACCAGGGGCGGCCTGGGATGCCGTCGGGATTGAGCCAGTTGCGCTCGACTTGCATCATGCCATGGTTCAGGGTGAGGGCGAGTTTGGGATCGATTGGGCCTTGCTGCAGCTTGCGGGTTACCGATTCGTTCAGGCGGTTGCCAGCGGCTTCGAAGTTGTCGATTTCTTTGCGGACGCCGCTCAAGTCTAAAGAGGCCTGGTCAGTCGATTCCGTCGGAGAGCTAGATACAGAGGTCCGTGACGAACCGCAGGAGGGGCGGGCTGGCAAGGGGTCCTTCGACTGCGTGGCGGCTTCGCTTCGCGAACCCGCCACTTCGCTCAGGATGACAGAAGACTTGTTCGGCAGATTATTCTTGCTAGTAAGTTCATTGACGAATTGGCGGATGTTGGTGGCGTAGGTGGCGAAGTCGAATGGCAGAACGTCGGCGTTGGCCAGGCGCAGGGCTGTCACTCCCCAGAGTTGGCTCATGAGCGTGTGGTATTTGTAGCCGGGATCGCCGAAGTGGTTCATCCAGTAAAAATCGTCGTAGGCGGAGTGGTAGACGCCGTAGTCTCCGTCGAACTGCAGGCCGATTACGGGCATGCCGATAAAGTTGAGAAAGACGGTGTGGTCGGAGCCGCTACCGATGCGGGTATCGGCGAGCCCTGAATCGGCGACGCCGGAATCGTTCATCTGACCGGATTGATGGCCTTCTGCTTTTTCGCGCGCCGCACTTGCCTTCCACGCTTCGTAGAGACTCTTCCCAGACGGATCTTGCAGAGTGCGAGTTGTCTCCACCAGCATCGGCGCGAGTGAAGCCACTGCCTGCCCATGGAAGTTTGGCCCAGATGTGGCTTCGTCGACGTTGATGTAGGCGACGGCCTTGGCGCGGAGTTCGTCAGCGAATTGTTCTCCCCACTCGGTGGAACCGGTGAGGCCGATTTCTTCGCCGTCCCAACTGCAGATCACGAGCGTGCGGCGAGGACGCATGCCCTCTTTCTTGAGTTGGCCTAGGGCGCGCGTTAGTTCCATCATCGACGCGGTGCCGCTGGAGGGATCGACGCCCCCGAAGACCCAGGCATCGCGATGATTGCCGAGCACGACCCATTCGTCGGGCAAATCCGCGCCGCGGATGCGGCCTTCGACTACGTAGTAGGGCTGAGTGCCGTTGTCCATTTCGATTTTCAGGTGAACTTTCACGCGCTCGCCGCCGAGGCGATAGGGGAACGGCAATCCACCTTGCCAGTTTTCTGGCGCGACCGGACCGTCCATATTTTCGAGCAGCGGCTTGGCATCGTGCCAGGAGAGCGGGAGCGCCATAATCTTTGGTGTTGATTGCGCCTGCTCAATCGGAATGCGTTTTGCGCCGGGGATCGAGGCCCAGCCGGGAGTGAGCGGGTCGCCGGGGACGATGAAGTCGTAGGTGATGGCGCCGCGTTGGATTTTGTACTCCGGGCCCCAGGGGCCGTCGGGATCGACTTTGCCTTTTTTGTAGCCATCTTCGGCGGGATCGCTGTAAATCAGTATTGCGGCGGCGCCTTCGCGCTGTGCGGTGAGCGCTTTGAATCCGCGATAGCTGTAGGGATTGGAGTAACGGACGAGGACAATTTTGCCTGTGACGCTAATTCCGTTTTTGCGCAGCACGTCGTAGTCTTCGGGATTGCCGCTGTGAGCGTAGACCACGGGTGCGGTAACTTCTCCGGAGATCGACATGCCGAGCCAGGCGCCGCTGATGGCGGGATTCTTTGAGTCGGGATCGGCATCGAGCGGGGCTTCGCGGAGAGTGGCCTGGTAATGGACGGGCGCCGTCATCTCCAGAAAGGCGCTTTTTGGATTTGTGCCGTAGACGTCGTAGCGGCGGATAATGACGTCTTCGAGGCCCTGCTTGCGCCATTCGGCGGCGATGTAGCCGGCCAGTTCGTAGTTGCGCTTCGATCCGGCGGTGTGTGGTTCTGCGGTGAAGACGCGGTGTTGTCGGCGTTCTTCGTCGGGGGTGGGAAGGGATTTGAATCTGGATTCGATTTCGGTTTCGTGCGCGGAGGAGGCGGGGGTGAATCCCAGGATCGTTTGGGCGAGGGTGAGGGATGTGGAGAGAAACAAAACGAAGCAGGCTGTGAGTTTCATGGGAGATTTTCGAATTTTAGCGTGCAAAGATAACACAGGGGCTGAAGCCCTGGAATCTGACGGACGCTTACGCGGCGCTGAAGCGCCGCTCTTCCACGAAGAACTGTCGCGGCCCTTCGACAAGCTCAGGGCAGCTAATGGGCCACTCTTCCGCGGATTTTGCGAGGACTGTGGTGGCGGTGATGCTTCGCACCGCATGACCGGGTCAGAGACCCGGTCCCACACAAGCAAACTGAACCAAGATAGACGCTATTTTGCTTTCAGGATTTCGGTTAGCAGGTCGGGTTTCGAGTTGTCGCGGACCAGGTGGGGATATTTTTCACCGCCGTGGTAGTCGATTTTGAAGGTTTTGTAGTAGTCGGTGTTTTCGATCAGCAAATCCAGCGGGGCGCTGTTTTTTGTGGCTCTGATTGCGTCGCGGAGGATTTCGGGGGAAAAGTGGCGGCCGTTGACTGCGACCAGTTTCATGCCGGGACCGATGCCGGCTTTGGCGGCGAGCATGCCTTCGGTCGTGTCGATGATGTTGCCATCATCGCCCAACACTAGCCCAATCGCCAATGCGGACGGCACGAAGTGGTACAAGCCTGCAGAGCCGCTCAACATGTCGGAAGGAACGTCGTCGTAGACCAGTTTCCATCCCGCGCCTTCGATGCCGCCGAGGGGTGCGCCGGGACCGTGATTGGTAAGGCGTTCGGTCCAGAATCCGCGCCAATCATAGGGGACGATCTGAGTAAGAGCACTGACCACGTCGTCGAAGGTGTAGGTCTTCACCATTGGGCCAGTGCTGGGCGCGCCGTGGAATAGTTTGCAGAAATCGTCGAGCGTCCTGGCGCCCTTGCTTTGCTGGCGGATGATGACGTCGGTCCAGAGCCAATCCAAAGTACCTTCGTCGTAGAAATCGGTGCTGCGGCGCCAGGATTCCCAGGCTCGCGGCGCGAAATAAAGTTGCGGGGCGGCGTCGGCTGTGTCCTGCAAGTTGCGCCACTCGCGGCCGGGAGTGTGCTCGAGTGCGGAGGCAGTGACGCCGAGGTCGTCGCGATCCTGGTCGACGCTGAGCAGGCCGCTGCGGGCGGTGAGCACGAAGCCGAGATAGTTGGTCAGACCCTCGTAGACCCAGAGCAGATCATCCTGCATGGGCTGCTGGTAATCGGGCGTGGCGAGGTCGGCGGGGCGGCGGTACTTTCCGTTCCAGGAGTGGACGTATTCGTGGGGCAGCAGGCTAGCCGACATTTTGCGGGAGGCTTCATCGACCAGAGCGCGTTCGTCGACACGGCTGTCGTCGGATTCATGGTGTTCGAGTCCGAAGTGGGCGACATGGTCGCTGAGCGTGTAAAGGAAGTGGTAGTCGCGGTAATGATGGGCGCCGAAAAGTTTTTGTGCCTGGTCGACGAGATTCTTGTAGTGGTCCCAAACTTCCTGCGGAGCGTCGAGCGCAGCGGCGCTGTCGGCGGCGATGTCCATTTCGGTGGGAGGGTCCTGCGCCAGCGGGACGACTTTCAGGAATTCTCCGGTGATGACCGGGGAATCGACGAGCGTGTTGAGAGAAACGGTCGAGAATTTGATTTCGTTTCCGCTGTGGCTGGCAATGGGAAGAGGCGTGCCAAACTTCCATCCGTCGGGGAGTTTGAGGCTGGCGCTGTAGTTGATGTCGTCGGACTTCCAGCCCTTGGGGTAGAGCAGGAGTTGGTTCCAGCTGATGATGGCGAGTTTGTCGGTGGCGGAGGAACCGGCGGAGAAACCGCTTTCGAAGGTGGCGGGAGAGAGGAAGTCAAGTTCGGCGGAGACTTCAGTCGCGCCGGCAGGGACTTCGACGTGGATGGTGAAGCCGTCGAGCAGGTCGCGGCGCCATTTCAGAATCTTGCCGGCAGCGAAAAATTTCAGGCCTGCGAGATCGATGACGGGGCCGTCAGGGGCATGCTCGCCGGGTATCCATTTGGGATAGTAGAGAGCCAGGTCTCCGGGAGCGGCGGGAATTTTGAGCGTGGCGTGGAAGATCTTGCGGGGGGCGGCGGTGGCATCGACGGCGAGTGTGACGGTGGGCGGCGTGGCGCACCAAGTAGGAATTGACAGAATTGCGAGGCAGACTGCTCCCAACGTTCTGGAGAGTTTCATTCGTTCAAGGGCTCCGTATTCGTGATGGCGAATTGAAACGTGCAGAATTCAAGACTATAGCAGAGCGGCGGGGAAGACTGTTCGTCCGGGTCTGACGTGCGCTTTGCGATTGTGTCCGTAGAGCGGGAGATCCCTTCGACTTCGCTCAGGGCAGGCTCTTCACTTCGCCTGAAGAACGGCTCCGTTCAGGATGACTCCTTCTACTGATGACTCCTTCTAATTTAATTAAAGATAACGGCTCCTCGCGCCGGTCGGCGAGGATCGACCGAGGGCTGCTATAACGGGCTGTTATCATTCCGCAAGATGTCGCGGCGCGGAAAATTCATTACGTTTGAAGGGCTCGACGGGACCGGCAAGAGCACGCAATTGCGCAAGCTGGCAGAGGTGGTGCGTGCGGCGGGACACACGGTAGTCGAGACCCGTGAGCCTGGCGGGACGCTGACAGGGGAGAAGATTCGCAAAGTGCTGCTCGATTCCGGGACCGCGGGTTTGTCGCCGCTGGCAGAGATGGCGCTGATGTTTGCGTCGCGGGCACAGCATATTTCTGAAGTCATCGAGCCGGCCCTGGCCGCGGGCAGCATCGTGCTCTGCGACCGCTTTACCGATTCGACCGAGGCTTATCAAGGGAACGGGCGGCGCCTGGGAGTTGAGCCGGTTCGAGAGTTGCATCGCGTGTTGTGTGGGAATCTCCAGCCGGATTTGACGATTCTCTTGGATTCGGACGCTGCGGCCTGCGTAAGTCGCGCGCGGCTCCGGAACAAGCGGGACTCGAAGAGTTCGAGTCGTGCACATGATGAGAATCGGTTTGAGCAGGAGACGCGGGCGTTCTTTACGCGGGTGCACGAGGGATATCTCGCGATCGCGGCCCGCGAACCGGGACGCGTCGCGGTGGTGGATGCTCGCGGGACACCGGGGCAGACGCATGAGCGGATTCTGGAGTTAGTGCGGAGGAAATTGAAACTGTGAGACACATTCGTTTCACCACTGCGCACGGAGTTACTGAGAATAGCGGGCGGAAAGAGAAATCCTAGGCTCACGATTTACGATGACGAACAGTTTTTCCGTGCCTCTGTCCCTCACGTATAATGAGTGTTTTATGACAGCCTACGTCTATGTCTCTCTGAAGAAAAGCGTTCTCGACCCCCAGGGCAAGACGATTCAGGGCGCACTTAAGAAGATGGGATACCGGGGGCTGGAAAGCGTCCGTCAGGGTAAGTACTTTGAGTTGACGCTGGACGGAGGATTATCGCGCGAGGAGGCGCAGTCCGAGGTCGAGCGAATCGCGCGCGAAGTGTTGACCAATCCGGTTATTGAAGAGTTCCGTTTCTCCCTGGGCGAGTAGAACGGAAAGCGAAGAAATCCTTTGAGGTCTTCTCATGTGTGGCATTGTCGGATATGTCGGCAAGAAAAGTGTGGTTCCGATCATCATCGAGGGCCTGCGCCGGCTGGAATATCGCGGGTATGATTCGGCCGGAATCGCGGTAGCCGGGAACGGCACCGGGCTGCAGTTGCGGCGCGCCGAGGGCAAGCTGCGGAACCTGGAAGAAGTGATCCGGCTGAAACCGCTAGATGGCACTTATGGCATTGGGCACACACGCTGGGCCACGCACGGGCGTCCTACCGAAGAAAATGCGCACCCCCACCGCGACTGCACCGGCAAGATCGTCGTAGTCCACAACGGGATCGTCGAGAACTATCTCAGCCTGAAGAAAAAACTAATAGAAGAAGGTCATAAGTTCACGACGGAAACCGATACGGAAATCATTGCGCATCTGATCGAGAAGTATTCCGGGAGTTCGGGAAACGGGAATCATCGTGCTCTGGAAGATGCAGTGCGACAGGCGATCAAGCAGCTTACCGGTGTTTTTGCGCTGGCGGTGATTTCGACCGACGACCCCAACAAGATTGTCGTGGCGCGCAACGGGCCACCGGCGGTGATCGGGTTGGGAAATGACGAATATTTCGTGGCGTCGGACGTGCCCGCCATCCTGTATCACACGCGCGACATTTTCTTTCTGGCGGACGGGGATATGGCCATCGTCACGGCCGACGGAGTGGAACTGACCGACTTCGACGGCAAACCGGTAAGGCGCCAAATCCAACATGTAACCTGGGATCCGATACTTGCGGAAAAAGGCGGCTTCAAACATTTCATGCTCAAGGAAATTTATGAGCAGCCGCGCGCCGTCCGCGATACGACCCTGGGTCGAGTTTCGCAGGAGACAGGCCATATCTTTCTCGATCAGATGGAGATCACCGAGGCCGAGTTCCGGTCGGCGAGCAAGATCAACATCATTGCGTGCGGTACCAGTTGGCACGCCGGGCAAGCGGGAAAGTTCATGATCGAAACGCTGGCGCGGGTGCCGGTGGAAGTGGACTACGCGAGCGAATGGCGCTACCGAAATCCAATCGTTGATCCGGAGACGATCACGCTGGTGATTTCGCAGTCGGGCGAGACGGCGGATACAATCGCCGCCCAGCGCGAGGCTAAAGCTCGAGGATCGAAGACCCTGGCCATCTGCAATGTGGTCGGGTCGATGATTACGCGCGAGGCGCAAGGGACGATTTATACGCACGCCGGTCCGGAAATCGGCGTGGCTTCCACGAAGGCTTTTACTGGACAACTCACCGCGCTCTATATCTTCGCGATGTATCTCGCGCAGGTGCGCGGTGTCATGAGCGCCGAACAGGCACGGGCGGCGATGCTCGAACTAACCAAGATTCCGGCGAAACTCGAAACCATTCTGACTCATGATGAAGCTTGCGATGATTTAGCCAAGCGTTACCAGAAGGTGCATGACTTTTTGTTTTTAGGCCGGGGAATTCATTATCCGATCGCGCTGGAAGGCGCGCTGAAGCTGAAAGAAATTTCCTACATTCATGCGGAAGGATATCCCGCAGGCGAGATGAAGCACGGGCCCAACGCGCTGATCGATGAAAACCTTCCGGTGGTGGTGATCGCGACTCGGGATGTGAACAATCCCGGATCGGTGCTGCGTTATGAAAAGACCATCTCCAATTTGAAGGAAGTGAAAGCCCGGTCAGGGGTGGTGATCGCGCTGGCCACCGAGGGCGACGAAGAAATCAGGGAGGCGGCGGATCACGTTCTATACATTCCGGCGGCCCCTGAAGAGCTGTCGCCAATTCTGGAAATCGTGCCGCTGCAGTTGCTGGCGTATCACATTGCAGTGCGTCGCGGCTGCGACGTGGATCAGCCCCGGAATCTGGCGAAGTCGGTGACGGTGGAGTAGGAAACGGGGTGTCGCATAGGGCGGCACGGAGACAGACGGCAAATGCCCTCAATATTGGGCGATTTCAAGATCCGTCTTGGCGAAATCGTCTCCTTCTTGCCGGAGCGTCATTCAGCCGCCACAAGACTGCGGCCAATGCCGCCAACGCCGCGCCCCACAGGGCGAAGGCGGTGTCAACCACCCAGGCCGGCGCGACTCCTACGCGGTGAAGCAGGAAGGGTAGAAAATTCCAGGTCGTAATATGGACATAGTCCCACGGATCTTGCGCGAGAGTTTCCGTATTCAGTCCCCAGGCGTCCATTTTGCCGAGAGCGAAGGCTGCAATGTTCCTGAAGCGCAGCGCGATCACGAACGTGGGATGGCCTAGCGTTTCTATCTGGTAGATCTCAAGCGGCAGCCAAAACATCAGCGACGCGATCTGAATCAACAAGCTGGCGACCACCAGGACGATGCCAGTGCGCCAGATCCACGGACTTAGGTTGGCACGATAACGCAACAGAATTGGGATGGCGATGAGCACGACCATCTCCACCGCCGTCGAAACGTAGCGGTCTCCCCAAGAGAAGTCTCCCGCCCAGTAGGTGTAGCGGGCATAAAAGCAGATATAGCCGAGCAGCAGCAAAAGTGACGCCAGCGCGTAGGCCCGGGCTTCGACGGTAAGACGCTTCCACAAGAGGGCAAAGAGCACGATCGCGAGCACAAGAAGAGGATCGAAGAGAAAGATCGATTTTTCGGGCTTGAAGAGCGCGCCCAGCACGCCCTCATGAAACGGAGTGCTCCAGGGAAAGTTGGCTGGCAAGGTTGGATCGTGCAGGCGCGATTCTCGAGCGAAGATCGGGAGATAGGTCTGGGTCAGCGATCCGAAGCGATAGAAGCTGTAGAGACGCTCGATGATTGCAAAGAAGGCATAGACCGGGAGCGCAATCTTGCAGTAAGTCGCCAGGCGCTGCCACAAAGCCGGGCCACGTGCGTCCTCGAACCAGAGCACGGCCAGCAGAAAAACTCCGGCTGCCATCAGATCGAGGCCAGTCGTGACCCGGGTCAACAAGTTCAGTCCGAGCGCCGCTGAGCCGAGAAACAGCGCACGAGCCTTACCGCTGCGCAGCCACTCGTACTGGAACGAAAATCCAGTCAGAGTGAGGAGCATGATGTAGTTGTTCTCCTGCATGTTCTGCGTGTAGTGCAGGTGAGTGGTGCAGAACAGCAGAGCAAGAACGCCGGCGACGCTTTCGTTCACGCTAAAGCGCAACTGGCGCAGCAGGCGAAACGCGATCAGCGCCGTGAGCACGTTCACCAGGATATTGGTGCTGTAGCTGACCACGATGCTACGAACCGCGGGATCATCTTCATACTCGGAGAAAATTTGCCAGTGCGCGATCCACGTGCCTGCCAGGTCCGAAGGCAGCATCAGCAACGATTGGCCGATGCCGTACCAACTATAAATGCGGCCATCGCGGCCATGCAGGCCGAACTCGGGATACTCGTTGGGAAATACCTGGGGCTGCGAAGTCCAGAGCCAGTGCGTGGTCTGCAGCCGGTGCATGGTATCGGCCGTGCCCAGTTCGCCGGATTGCACCACGAAGGCGAGCAATCCCGCCGCCAGAGATAGGAGAAAAAGCGGATCGCGCAGCTTCAGCTCCAAGCGTGAAGTCATCGCTTTGCATGGTAGCAAAAGCGGCGTCGGACAGACCTCGGACCCCGGCCCTCAGACCTTCGCAAACGAAGAGGAAGACGCATTGTCCGAAGTCGGAGGTCCGACGTCCGAGGTCCGAAGTCTGAGGTCTGCTGTAGACTGTAGGGGAATTTTTATGGCCAACTGCGCAAACTGCGGGACTGAGTTGCAGAACAATGTCCGCTTTTGCTCGTCGTGCGGGCGGCCAGCTTCCAATAGTGACGAACTGGCGACGCTCGATTTCACCACCGCGACTTCCCCGCTGCCCCCGCGGCCACAATCGGCGTCGGCCTCTTCTTCCCGGCCTTCCAGCTCCCCGGAATACTTGCTAAATGAAGGACGCTTTCTGCCCGGACGCCTGGTGGCGTCGCGCTACCGCATTATCGCGTTGCTGGGCAAAGGCGGCATGGGCGAGGTCTATCGCGCGGACGACCTGACCCTGGGGCAGCCGATCGCCCTGAAGTTTCTTCCCGATGAAGCTGGACGGGACGATGGATTGATCGAGCGTTTTCGCAACGAAGTGCGAATGGCTCGACGGGTATCCCATCCCAATGTTTGCCGGGTGTACGACGTGGGTGAGGTGGACGCCCAGACGTTTTTTACCATGGAGTATGTCGACGGCGAAGACCTGGCTTCCCTGCTGCGGCGTATCGGGCGCCTTCCGCCCGACAAAGCGCTGGAAATCGCGCGGCAACTGTGCGCAGGTTTGGCGGCGGCCCACACCAAAGGCGTTCTGCATCGCGACCTGAAGCCCGCCAACATCATGCTCGATGGACGCGGCCAGGTCGTGATCACCGATTTTGGTCTGGCCGGAGTGGCCGACAACATTCGCGGCGCGGAGGTGCGAAGCGGAACTCCAGCCTACATGTCGCCCGAACAATTGGCGGGCAAAGAAGTAACGATGCGCAGCGACATTTATTCGCTGGGGCTCGTCTTATATGAAGTTTTCACGGGCAAGCGAGCATTCGCGGAATCGTCGCAGCTGGCGCGCAGCGCGGCGGGTCATACGCCCAGCCGCCCGTCATCGGTGGTGAAAGATCTCGATCCCATCGTGGAGAAAGTAATTCTCCGCTGCCTGGAAGCGGACCCGGCATCGCGTCCGCCCACGGCTCTGGCGGTCGCTGCGGCGTTGCCGGGTGGCGATCCGCTGGCCGCCGCTTTGGCCGCCGGAGAAACGCCATCACCGCAACTGGTGGCGGCCTCCGGAGAGACTGCGGGTTTGCGCCCGCGAGTGGCTCTAATCTGTCTGGCCGCAGTACTGCTTGGCCTGGCAGTGGTTACATATTTTTCCGTCCACTATAGCGCGCTGGACAAAATGGGGCTGGAACTGACTCCGGAAGTTCTCACTCAGAAGTCGCGCGAGATGATTGCACGCCTGGGGTATGGTGGACGGCCCGCGGACACTGCGTACAGCCTGCGCTTCGACAGTGACTTTCAGGATTACGTGGAGAAGAACGACAAACCTCCACACTGGGACGCAGTGCTGGCTGCCCGACCTTCCCTCTTACAGTATTGGTACCGGCAAAGCCCCGATACGATGGTGGCCAGTGACTTCACGGACAATCTGTTGACGCCGGGGATCGTCACTCGGAATGATCCTCCTACCATACTGTCGGGCATGATCAATCTGGAACTCGATCCGCAGGGGCGATTGACTTACTTCCAGGCAATTCCGCCGCAGAAGGAAGAAGAGAAAAAAGACGCCGCGTCGGCAACGCCTTCACCGGCGCCTGTACCCTTTGACTGGAACACACTTTTCTCTGCCGCCGGTCTTGATCCCTCGAAATTGCAGCCGGCGCAGCCCGCCTGGACCTCGCTGGCCGACGCCGATACTCGCATGGCATGGACTGGAACGTGGCCGGCGACGACGCGTCCGTTGCGGGTGGAAGCGGCGGCGTTTCAGGGCAAGCCAGTTTTCTTTTCTCTCATCGGCGCCTGGACGAAACCCGATCGGATGAAAAGCACCGAGAAGAAATCGATCGGACAAAAGGTAGCCCGGATTTTCGGGTTGGTCCTGCTTTGCACTCTGTTAGTAGGGTCGGCACTTCTGGCGCGCAGGAACTATTTGCGCGGAAGAGGCGATCGGGAAGGATCGCTCCGTCTTGCGGTGGTGATGTTTGCTATGGAGATAGGCCTGTTCTTATGCCGCGGCCACTTTGCCGCGATCGGCGACGCCATCGGTCTTTCAATTATCGCCATCAGTACGGCATTGTTCACGGCGGGCGTAACCTGGATGCTTTACATGGCAGTGGAACCATGGGTGAGGCGGCACTGGCCGAAGACCATTATTTCCTGGAGCCGTCTGCTTTCCGGGAAAGGCCGCGATCCGGTGGTGGGCCGCGATATTTTGTTCGGCGTAGCTCTGGGGATCGTTTGGCTTCTGGTTTTTGACCTTCGTTCCATACCCGAGATGCACCTGGGAGCATCGCCTTTCCTGTTTTCGACTGAAGGTCTGATGGGGGGCCGCGAGGCGCTGGGGGCGTGGATACGCCAATGGCCGCAATCGATTCAGACTACGCTGATTTTTTTCTTCGTGTTGTTCGGGCTGAAAGTTTTATTGCGCAAAGAGTGGATTGCGGCCCTTGTATTTGTCGCGATCTTCGCACTGCCCCGTTCTCTTACGAGCACTTACCCGGCTGTGGAGGTTCCAACCCAGATCATTGTTTACGGAATTGCTGTACTGATTGTGCTGCGCTTCGGTTTTGTCTCACTGGGGTGCGCCATCTTCACCATCGATCTGATGGCAAATGTGCCCTTCTCGGCGGACTTCTCGGTTTGGTATATGACCACCTCAATTGTTGCGCTGGTAAGCGTGGTGGCCCTGGCGGGATGGGGTTTCTACCATTCACTGGGCGGGGAACCGTTGTGGGTTGAGGAAACTGATTGAGTTGCGCTCAGTCCGGATTCTCATCGACGGGCCGCGCAATCGAACATAGCATTTTGACAGCGTGGAGGGGTCACCCATGCGAATGTCGATCGCCTTAGTTTCGATCCTCTTGATTTCGGTCTTCTTGATTTCGATTGCGGGAACCCTCGTATGTGTCAGCCTGCCCTCCTTTGCGCAAGATTCTGAGACCATGCCGCAAACCCGGCCCAGGAAATCGGCTCCGGCCACGCAGGACGGAGGAGTGCGCGAAGTTCTGGAGAGCATCGTTATTCCACCAATTCCCAATGCACCGTTCACCGCTACCCTGGACACCGAAGCGACAAAATATACCGCTGACGGCGCCAGCATGACGTTCGTTAACGAGCGCCATATTGCGAGGGATACGCAAGGCCGCATCTACGAAGAGCGCTGGCTTCTGGTGCCCAAGAATGGGAATGTGAAGTCAACAATGAATTGGATTCAGATTGCCGACCCCAAGCAGCGCACCCTGTATAACTGCAGCCCGCAAATACACGTCTGCGAAATGTTGGTTTACGATCCCGCAAGCGACTTGGCGGCTGCCTCACCGCGCAAGGGATCTTCACGAATTTTGCCGGATGGGAAGGGCAATGTCGCCTGGGAGGATTTGGGAGACAGGAACATTGCGGGGATCGAGACCGTTGGCTCCCGCGAAACTACGACCATGAATGTCGGCACTATGGGCAATGACCAGCCACTGACCAGCATGCGGGAATACTGGCACTCCGATCAGCTTGGAATTAATCTCCTATCGATTCGTACCAGCCCGATGTTTGGCAGGCAAACCTTCACCATCGTTGAGATCAGTGCCGCCGAACCGGACCCGCAAGTGTTCGAACTGCCGGCGGGCTATGCCGTTCACGATCAGCGGAAGAACCCACCGATTTCCCATTAGCTCGCGGGAAAAGCCTGGCTTACAGCACGGGTGCAGCAATTCCAGCTTTTCAGTTCTTGGCACGTCCGGATTGAATCCGGCGGACAAGACTAATGGCGCTCGCGGTCGTCGTCGTTGTCCAGAGCCTTTTCAAGCCACGGAATCGAACGAATGTTGGCCCCACTGGTGGTCGAGCAGCCTTTGGCGCCGGGGCCTTCGTGGCATCCCCAGAAGTTTCCGGTTGCGTCGATCGTGCCCGTACATGCAGCGGAATCGAGGGCGCAAACGTTGGCGACCCCAATCTTGCCGCCAAGCAGATCGTTCAGATGGGCGTCCAGTTCCGCGGGATCGTTCACGGCGATGTCCACGTCTTCGTTGCGGATAATGTTCTGCGAAATGATGGTTCCGCGAACCGGCGAACCGCCGCCACCACTGTTGATATTGATACCGGTGGTGCCCGGCGTTACCGTGTCGTCGGTATCGGCGCCGTTGCCGGAGATGAAGTTGCCGATGATCATGTTCCGCGACAAATCATCCGCAGGCGCGCCGAAGTTGGGGCCCACATGGGTGTGAAGAGCCACGCCAGGAATGCCGTTATCCGTCAATTCGTTTCGGATAATCACGTTATTGGACACGCGTCCGGGACCCGCGCCATCAGAGAAGAGCCCAACTCCGGCTCCTCCAACTTTTACGCCGTTCCTCGAGACCACATTCTCCGAGATCGTGTTGTTGTCAACCCCATAGTGGGGCGCGAAAAATGGCGGCGACGAGCCTGCAGGCGGATGCGAAGCCAGCACGATACCGCACTCGGGCGGATTGTCCGTGACTATGTTGCGGACAATGAGATTGTTGCGACTTTCCGCGGTTTCGTCGCTGAGGAGAATGCCATCGCCGTTACCCGAGATAAAGTTTCCGGATACGATGGAATTTACCGCTCCCACCAGGTGAAGCCCACCACCACAGTCACCGCTTTCATCGGTCTCGTAGGTACCAGCGCCGGGCTGGCCGGGGCACGCGACGCCGGAACCGAAAACAACGCCGGGGACCAAGTCATTGTCGACGATGTGATTGTCGCGAATCGTTACGTCGGAAGTGTTGACCAGCAGAATGCCTTCGTATAAGGCGTTCTTCACGGTGAAGCCTGCAACCGTTACGTTGTGGAGTCCCGGATTACTGAGACCATTCAACGAAATTCCATGCGCAAGATTGGTCGCGTCAATGATGGACCGATCTGCACCGGCGCCAAGCAGCGAAAGCGGCTTGCCGATCGCCACGTCTTCCGCATAGGCGCCGGGCGCCACATTGATCACGTCGTTGGCGGAAGCGGCGTTCACGGCTGACTGAATCGTCTTGTGACAACCGTGCGTACCTCCGGGATTGACGCAAAGTGTATCGGCTGCGGCAACCTGAGAAATCAACGTAATCAGGACAGCGAAACTAAGGAGCAGATAGGTGCGAGATTCGGACTGATACATATATGTGTTCTCCTTTTGGAGTAGAAGAATTCCAGAGGTAAACGAAACGCCCGGAGAGAACCGCCTAACGTAAGAACTGCTGGACATTATGTTCGCGGGGCTGGTCGCTGTCAACAGGCAACTCTTGCCTGGCGGTTCATTCTGCTGGAAGATCCAAGCGCTCTCTTGTCAGCCTCCCATGAGGGAGGCCATCTCGTGCCAGCGTAAGGTTGCTTTCGCATAAAATCGCGATGGCTTCTCCCCGAGGCTAGGCGAGGTATTGGTCGTCTAGGCCGGGGTTCCAGAAAAGGCCACTTCCCACGACCGAAAAATCCCACGCATCCTCTTGGGTTTTCGTGTCATCTAAACATTGACAACGATGCACTCAAGTCTTAGCATGGTCGTTAGTGCAATCATATTGGCATTGATTATAAAGCACTTATCAATCTGAGGAGGGACGTTTTATGGGGAAGATTATCGGAATTGATTTGGGAACGACCAATTCCTGCGTGGCGGTTATGGAGGGCGGTGAGCCCAAAGTGATCCCGAACGAGGAAGGAGGGCGAACTACGCCTTCGGTGGTGGGCTTTACGAAAACAGGAGAACGGCTGGTGGGACAGGTTGCCAAGCGGCAGGCCATCACCAACCCGGAGAATACGGTTTATTCGATCAAGCGCTTCATGGGGCGGCGCTACAACGAAGTTACAGAAGAGATCAAGATGGTGCCCTACAAGGTTGTGCAGTCGGGCGACCACGTCGCCGTGCTGGCGCAGGGCAAGGAACATACGCCTCCGCAGATTTCGGCCCTCATTCTGCAAAAGCTGAAGAAGGCGGCGGAAGACTATCTGGGCGAGAAGGTGACCGAAGCTGTAATCACCGTGCCCGCTTACTTTAATGACGCGCAACGGCAGGCGACGAAAGATGCCGGCCAGATCGCCGGACTCGACGTGAAGCGCATCATCAACGAGCCCACCGCAGCAGCGCTGGCGTACGGTCTGGACAAAGGAAAAGACGAAACCATTGCCGTGTATGACTTCGGCGGCGGCACCTTCGATATTTCGATTCTCGAAGTCGGCGAAGGCGTGATTGAAGTCAAGGCCACCAACGGTGATACCCACCTCGGCGGCGACAACCTCGACCAGCGCATTGTCGACTGGCTCATCGACGAATTTAAGAAAAACGAAGGGCTCGACCTGCGCGGCAAAGGCAACGAGATGGCCCTGCAGCGTCTGCGCGACGCGGCGGAGCGGGCGAAGATCGAACTCTCGACCACGATGGAAACCGAGATTAATCTGCCGTTCATTACGGCAGATGCCAACGGTCCGAAGCACCTGGTGCAAAAGCTGACGCGCGCCAAGCTCGAAGGCATGGTGGAAGACATCATCCAGCGCTCGGCTGGTCCGTGCAAGCAGTGCATGAAAGATGCGGGCATTGAAGCCAGCAAGATCAACGAAGTGGTGCTGGTTGGCGGACAGACACGCATGCCGCGCATTCAGGCGCTGGTCAAGGAACTGTTTGGACGCGAAGGGCACAAGGGCGTGAATCCCGACGAAGTGGTCGCGATCGGGGCGGCGATTCAGGGCGGCGTGCTGGGCGGCGAAGTGAAAGATCTCCTGCTGCTCGACGTGACTCCGCTGTCGCTGGCCATTGAAACCCTTGGCGGTGTGGCCACGCCGATGATTCCACGCAACACGACGATTCCGACCAAGAAGACGGAAACGTTCTCGACCGCGGCCGACAGCCAGACCTCGGTTGAAGTTCACGTGCTGCAGGGCGAACGTCCCATGGCGGCGCAAAACCGGACGCTGGGCAAGTTCCACCTGACCGGAATTCCGCCGGCTCCGCGGGGCGTGCCGCAGATTGAGGTGACGTTCGACATCGACGCCAACGGCATCCTGAACGTGACCGCGAAAGACATGGCCACGCAAAAGGACCAGAAGATCACGATTACGTCATCTTCCGGACTGTCGAAGGAAGAAGTCGAGCGCATGGCCAAGGAAGCCGACGCGCATGCGGCGGAAGACAAAGCGCAGCGCGATTTGATCGATGCCAAGAACCAGCTCGACAGCATGGTCTACAACATCGAAAAGATGCTGCGCGAGCAGGGTGACAAGATCTCCGGCTCCGAACGCGGGGATGTTGAAAACGCCGTGGCCGATGCCAAGAAGGCGCTGGACTCGAACGACAAGGCAACCATGGACAAGGCCCGCGAGACACTGACTCAGGCTTCGCACAAGCTGGCCGAACAGATGTATAAGGCAGCTCAGCCGACGCCGGGAGCAGGTCCAACTCCGGGCGCAACCGCGGGCGGCGACGCCGGCGGCAACGGACAGGGCCAGAAGAAAGACGAAGGCGTGATCGACGCCGAGTACGTGGACGTAGAAGACAAGAAGTAAAGGGCATTGTCATCCTGAGCGGAGTGGATGCTTCGCGAATGCGAAGCATCTACGGAGTCGAAGGATCCTACACTTGTTCGGAAGCCGGCGGTCCGGATGGAGGTAGGGATCCTTCGACTGGAGTTGCCGCCCCCGAGCGGGCGACAACTTCGCTCAGGATGACTTTTTCGTAGGACAGGACAAATGGGGGACCAAATGGATTTTCAAGTGAATGGCGAAACTTATTTTCTGAGCCTCGCCGAGGACGAAAGGCGGTGGCTTGTATTCTTAGAAACGGGTAACGGCACACGGCGACTTCCGGTATACGAAGATGTGCTGGAGTTCAAGAGGTTCGCGGTCGTGGTAGAAGATAAAAAGAAGCATAGGATCCCGAACTAACCGCGGCGGATCCGATTGCAGACGGTTCCATGGCAACTACCGCAAAAAAAGATTATTACGAAATACTCGGAGTGAAGAAGGCAGCCTCGGCCGACGACATCCGCAAAGCGTTTCGCAAACTGGCGCGCAAGTATCATCCTGACGTGAATCCCGGAGACAAGTCTGCCGAGGAGAAGTTCAAGGAGCTTTCCGAAGCCAACGACGTTCTGAGCGATCCCAAGAAGCGCAAGATCTACGATCAGGTCGGATTCTACTCAGACAATATTGATCCTGCGACCGCGGAGGCCTACGCGCGTTCTGGTGGCGGTTCCGGAGCGGGCGGTGGATTTCCGGGAGGCTTCAGCGGCGGCGGGGCGACAGATGGGGGCCAGGGGGTTCCTTTCGATTTCGGCGGGTTCGATTTTTCTGACTTGATGGATAATGCCCCGCGCGGCCGCAAGAGCGGTGGAGCCGGCGGTTTTCGGGATATCTTTGGTTCGATTTTCGGGGGAGGCCAGGGTGCGTCGCGAGCGCCTGAAACCGGGCCCGAGCCCGGCACCGACCTCGAATACCAAGTCAACGTTCCTTTCTGGACCGCGATCCGGGGGGGCGTGCTGCGTCTGAATATTTCGCGCCAGGACGTTTGCTCGAATTGCCACGGCCAGGGCTTCCTGGGAGCTCCAGGAAAGTGTCCGGAATGTAACGGAACGGGACAGATCACACAAACCGGCGGACGCATGAAATTCAACGTGCAGTGTCCGCGATGCCACGGCACCGGCAAGAATCTTACGACTTGTCCTATCTGTCATGGAGAAGGCACCGTTCCGAAAACCGAGCCGCTCGAAGTGCGCACCAAGCCCGGCACGCGCGACGGACAGCGCATTCGCATTCCGAGCAAGGGTAACGCCGGGGCTCACGGCGGGCCGCCGGGCGATCTCTATGTAATCATCCGCACCGAGGAGCATCCGATATTCCGGCGCGACGGGGATGACATCTACCTCACCGTTCCGGTGAGCGCCACCGAAGCCGCGCTGGGAGCCAAGATCGAAGTCCCCACCATCGATGGGAGAGCTTTGCTGAAAATTCCCCCGGGCACACAGTCGGGGCAGAAACTGCGGCTGCGGGAGAAAGGCGTTCCATCGGCGACGAAAGACGGCGCGCGCGGTGATGAAATCGTCGAGATTACGATCACGGTGTCGATGCCGCGCGACGAGCGAACGAAAGAGTTGCTGCGCGAATTAGCGAAGCTAAACCCGGAAGACCCGCGCGAAGAACTCTGGAAAAAGGTTTGAGACGCTCCGTTCGGTCGTCCTGAACCAAGCGAAGGACTGTTTAGTCCCCGCCGCCGATTGCAGCGATCCTTCGATCCGCAAAGAACGTAGACCTCAGGATGACAAAGTGGGATGGACAGTTTGATTGTCTCTTCCTCGCCCCCACTAAGTCATAACCTCCGTACTCCGGGTTGCTCGCTAAAATTCTTAGCTAATCCTCAAAAAAATCTTGCATCTGTGGAAATTTCCCGTAATCTCACAATTGCGAACTAACTTCGCCGAATGCCTGGGAATCGCAGTGACCCGGGAGCCGCGAGCGGCACGTCTTTTCACAGTTTCAGAAAAGACACAAGGGAGACGCGGTGGTGAGAGTGAGTCGCTTGAGGAGGAAGCCATAGAAATTGGCAACCGCTAGCGCCCCGCGTCGACAACCCGGAAATCCCCAACTTCTCGCCGCCGTACCCAACCGGAACAAGCTCGGCCCAAAGAAATTCGTTCGCCTCACGCTTTGGCCCCTGGTCGCCGCCACCTTCTTTATGGTGTCGGGTGGAACCTATGGCACCGAAGACATCGTGCACGGCGCCGGCTACGGACGTGCCATCCTGATTTTGCTCATTACGCCGCTGCTCTGGAGCCTACCTACGGCCTTCATGATCGGCGAGCTTTCGAGCGCGCTGCCTTATGAAGGCGGATACTACGCGTGGGTGCGCCGCGCCATGGGTAACTTCTGGGGATTTCAGGAAGCCTGGCTCTCGCTGGTTGCGTCGATTTTCGATATGGCAATTTATCCCACGCTGTTTGTGGCCTACCTGACGCGGATGTTCCCATGGTTCCAGCAGAATAATCGAGGATGGTGGGTTGCGCTGGCGGTTGTGATCGCTTGTGCTCTTCTGAACATTGCAGGAGTGAAAGTGGTATCGCTCACCTCGCTATGGCTGTTCGTGGCCCTGTCCGCTCCGTTCGTGGTAATCGTAGTGATGGCGCCCTTCAAGATCGGCGCCCTGGCCAACGCCGTAACCAAGCCGACTACTTCGACCGTGGACATTCTCGGCGGGCTGCTCATCTGCATGTGGAACTACATGGGATGGGACAACGCCTCAACCATTGCTACGGAAGTGGAGCGTCCGCAGCGGACTTATCCGCGCGCGATGCTGGTCGCAGTCTGCATTGTGGCGGCTACTTACGTCTTGCCCTTTGCCGCCATGTGGATGACCGGCCTCAAGGCGACGGCCTGGGAAACCGGTTCGTGGGCTGACATCGCAGCGTTGGTCGGCGGTCCGCTGCTGCGCATCGGAGTCGTGGTCGGCGGAATGATGAGCGCCTTCGGCATGTTCAACGCGCTCGTGATGAGCTATTCGCGTCTGCCTTTAGCGATGGCCCAGGACGGCATGCTTCCCGGCGTCTTCGGCAAGCTGCAGAAAAAATCACGAGCGCCGTGGGTCGCGATTATTGCGCTGGCCATCGGATGGGGAATGTGCCTCGGCTTGGGCTTTGCCCGGCTGGTCACGCTCGACATCCTTCTCTACGGCGCGAGCCTGCTGCTGGAATTTGTAGCGCTGGCCGTGCTTCGCTTCCGCGAACCGGAGCTGGCGCGTCCTTTTCGCGTGCCGGGTGGCTTGTTTGGAGCCATTGCGATCGGCATTCCGCCTATGCTGCTGCTGGGCTTTTCGGTGATCCGCAGCGAACATGAACAAATCTGGAATATGAGCTCGTTTACCTTCGGAATGATCCTGATCGCCGCGGGATTCGTGGCCTACTTTGTCAATCATGCACTGAAGCCCGCGGGATGGACGGCGCGGCCCGAAGAGAAGCCGCAACCGGCAATGTGATGCGATTCCATGGAAGTGGAAAAAGAGGCCGGGGAAGATCCCGGTCCTTTCTTTCTTCCAAAAGATTTACGTGTCTTTCTTCCAAAAGATTTATGTGGGGACAGCCGCCCTCGGCTGTCCGGCGGGCGAAGCCCGAGCTGCTAGTGAGAAGGCAGCAAAAGGCGTCGAGCTGCGCTCGACGGACAGCCGAGAGCGGCTGTCCCCGCACATAGAAGTCCCCACCTAAACCTACGCGGCGGCTTCTGCCGTATCCCGCAGACTCTTCACTTTGTCATGCGCAGCCTGGACGCTGGCAGCCTGGCGGCGGACAATCTGTGCGATATTTTCCGGCAAATCCGCGGTCACTGCCTTTTGATACTCGTCCTTGGCCGTGTCCTCGCCGTGTTCCAGCCATTCCAGAACGGTCTTGTCGCCGCCGCCCAAGCCGACTTTCGTGTCTACCCACGCGCGATGCAGAGTTCCCACAACCGAGCCGGAAACCTTCTTGTCGGATTTGCCCAGCCGGATCAACTCCGCTTCGAGTTCGCCGGCGAAGCGTGACCGCTCCAGGCTCTGCTCGTTGAAAAAGGCTTTCAGGTCCGACCGCTTCACGTGCGTAGCGGCCTCCAAATAGCCCTTCTGCCCGTCTTTACAGACTTCAATCAGTTTCTCCAGCACGCTAATTGCATTATTTTCGTCCATAATAGCCTCCTGAATTTTTGATGCGCCTGGGCAGCTTGGGTTTGGCGGCATTTTTCCTCCTGAAATTAGGAAGAAAAGTGATCGTGCTCTAAAATTAAAACGTGCCGGGAGAACTATGACCAAACGGAAATCGAAGGGCGCGTACATGATTTCCTCCGTAGCGGAAATGTATGGGATTCATCCCCAAACGCTGCGGCTGTACGAGCGCGAAGGCCTGCTCAAGCCCTCGCGAACCGAGGGCAACACGCGCCTTTATACCGACGAAGATTTGCAGCGATTGGAATTCATTCTGTCGCTGGCGCGCGATCTGGGCGTGAACATCAGCGGCATGGCTATTATTCTGCAAATGCGCGAGCGCATGGAAGAGATGCAGCGCCAGATTCAGGAGTTCGTGCAATACATTCAGGAGGAAGTTCTGACTCGCGCCCACGCCGCCGCCGATCCCGCGAAGGGCGCGATTGTGCCGGTAAGAAGGCCGATGGTGGTCCCGACCGTCCAATCACCAAAGAAGCGTTAGTTTGTTCCTTTATTCCTGTTTTCTATTCTTCTGTCATCCTGAGCGGAGTCGCGGGTTCGCGAAGCGAAATGGCGGCGTAGTCGAAGGATCCCTATGTTCTGATCCTACCCATGACTTCGCGGCAGCCACAATAACGTGAGAACTTCTTCACGATCGATTTTATATTTCAAAAAGGGATCCTTCGACTGCGCTGCCGTTCGCTTCGCGCACGACAGCTCCGCTCAGGACGACAGACCGCGGTATGATTTAGCGTCATCATGCTCCCCTTCAAACTCATCTATAGCGACGCCTATTATCTTCCCATCGGTGACCACGTTTTTCCTGCGGAGAAATATCGGCGCGTTCACGACCGGCTGATTTCCGCCGGCGTCGCCGATGCTACAGACTTCCTCGAACCCGAACCCGCGACCGACCTCGACATTCTCCTGGTGCATACGCCCGAGTATGTTCAGAAGCTGAAGACCGGCACGCTCAGCGCGCGCGAAGAAATGGAAATGGAAGTTCCCTACTCACCCGATCTGGTGGATGCCTTCTGGCTGGCGGCGGGAGGATCGATCCTGGCGGCGCGGCGGTGCTTGACCGATCGGGTATGCGTCAGCATCGGCGGCGGCTTTCACCACGCCTTTCCCGATCACGGCGAGGGATTCTGCATGATTCACGACGTGGCCGTAGCTATCCGGCGCCTGCAGCGCGATGGAAAAATTCGCACGGCCATGACGGTCGACTGCGACGTACATCAAGGCAACGGCACCGCGGCGATTTTTGCCGGAACGCGTACCGAGAGTGTGCCGCTGCCGTCGGCTTCGAGTTCTACTCTGAATCAGAGGTCCGCGGAAAAGACAGAAACGAAGATGCGAGGCGCGCATGCCGGCGACGTCTTCACAATTTCGCTGCATCAGCACAATAACTATCCTCTGTGGAAGCCGCCGTCGTCGATCGACGTGGACCTGCCGGATGGCACGGGAGACGATGACTACCTGGCGTGGCTGGACAATGCCCTCAGCTCCGGCCTGCGCCGGTTCGAACCCGACCTGCTGTGCTACATCGCGGGCGCCGATCCGTATCGCGAAGATCAACTCGGCGGTCTCCATTTAACCATTGAAGGACTGAAGAAGCGCGACGAACTCGTCTTCCGCGTCGCCCGAGCGCGCGGCACCCCCGTGATGGTGACCTACGCCGGCGGCTACGCGCGCAATGTGGAAGACACGGTGACGATTCATAGCAACACGGTGGTCGCAGCCAGGGAAGTGTTTGCAGCCGCGAAGTGAGTCGCGGCGGTGAGTGACCCCAGGAGATATACTCGATGAAATGATCGTCAGTCCGACCGACCTTCCGCACAACGAGCTTTACGGCCTCCTGCTCAATTCCGTCGCGCCCCGCCCGATTGCCTGGGTATCCACCATAAGCGCCTCGGGGCAGCCTAACCTAGCGCCCTTTTCCTTTTTTAATGTGGTTTGCGTCGACCCTCCTTTGCTCGCGTTCGCGCCCGGACTGAGGCGTCCCAAGCGGACGCAAGGAAACCGCAGCGAAGCAAAAGACACGTTGCAGAACATTCGTGAGATTCGGGAGTTCGTTATCAATGTTGTCACCTACAAGCTTCGCGAGGAGATGAATCTGACCAGCGGCGAATACGACCCCTCGGTGAACGAATTCGATTTGGCGAACCTTACTCCACAGCCGTCGAAAATCGTGCGTCCGCCGCGAGTCTCGGAATCTCCTGTGAGCTTCGAGTGCAAACTGCATCAGATTCTCGATTTCTCTTCCGCACCTACCAGCGGCAGCTTGGTGATTGGCAAGATAGTCTCCATTCACATCGACGATGCGAATCTTAGAGACGGCAGACTGGACCGGAATTCGCTGGACCTGATCGGCCGCATGGGCGGCATACAGTACACGCGCACGACGGAGCGGTTCGAGATGGTACGGCCGAAAGTGGATAGCTGAGTCTGAACGTTGAGTAGTTCATCTCCGCTGCTAAAATGAATCATCCTTATGTTCGAGAACTTACAGGAAAAACTACAACGCGCCTTCAAGAGCCTTCGGGGGCAGGCTAAGCTCACGGAGGAAAACATCGACGAGGCGCTGCGTGAAATCCGGCTGGCGTTGCTCGAAGCCGACGTCAACTTCAAAGTGGTCAAGCAACTCATCGATCAGATTCGAGCCAAGGCGGTCGGACAGGAAGTGCTGACCGCGCTTTCTCCAGGCGAACAGGTCATCAAGATTGTGCGGGACGAACTGATCGACCTTCTCGGCAAAGACACCGCGCGCATGAAGTTTGCCTCGCAGCCGCCTACGATTGTGCTGATGGCCGGATTGCAGGGTTCCGGCAAGACCACCACGTCGGGCAAGCTGGCGAACTGGTTCAAGACCGGCGGCCACCGTCCGCTGCTGGTTTCAGTGGACGTTTACCGTCCCGCGGCCCGCGAGCAGTTGAAAGTCGTCGCGCAGGCGGTGAAGAGTCACATCTACGAAGGCACCGTTGGCGAGGCCAACAGCGCAACGGTTGAGCGGTTAGTAAAGGAAGCCCGGCGCGAGGCCATCGTCTCCGGCTGCGACGTACTGATCGTCGACACTGCGGGCCGTCTCCACATCGACGATCAACTCATGGACGAGATGCAGTCGCTGAAGAAGCTGCTGAATCCGTCCGAGATTCTGTTCGTGGCCGACGCCATGACCGGGCAAGACGCGGTGAGATCCGCCGAAGAATTCCACAAAAAACTTTCGCTCACCGGCGTTGTACTCACCAAGATGGACGGCGACGCCCGCGGCGGCGCGGCACTTTCCATTCGCCAGGTCACGGGACAACCCATCAAGTTCATCGGCGTCGGCGAAAAGTACGACGCTCTGGAGCCCTTCCACCCCGACCGCATCGTCTCGCGCATTCTCGGAATGGGCGACATCCTCTCGCTGATCGAGCGCGCTGAACAACAAATCGACAAGAAGAAAGCGCAGGAAATGGCCACCCGCGCCCTGTCTGGCGATGGCTTCTCTCTGGAAGATTTTCGCGACCAACTGCGCCAGGTCAAACAGATGGGATCGATGAAGAGCCTGATGGGCATGCTGCCCTCCATCGGCCCGTTCTCCGGCCTGCAAAAAGCAGCGGATAACGTAGACGAAGAATCAGATCAACCGCGTCGAGGCCATCATCAACTCGATGACGATGCACGAGCGCAACCATCATGAAGTGATCAACGGCAGCCGCCGCAAACGCATCGCACGCGGCTCGGGCACCAGCGTGCAGGAAGTGAATAATCTTCTTCGCCAGTATGCGCAGATGAAAAAAATGTTCAAGCAGATGGGTAAGCCAAGTTTCGCACGGCGATTGGCGGGGATGAAGCTGCCCGGAATGTGAATCGCCGATCAGTAGGAATTTTGTAATGTCTGGCCCGATCCTGCCTAAACATGTCGAGGTTTATAGTCACTTCAGGAAACATCTCGGCCCGCGCTTTATGGCTGCGGGTTTGGAGGATACAGTTTCATTACGACCAGCTTCCAGGCATTCATTTCGAAGCCGCCGTGAGCGAGGAGTATACGGAGGCAATTACAACGGGCATTAAAGATGGAATGTCCGTTCGGTTCCCAGGTTTCCCAGAGACCGGAAGTGTTTGGATTACAGAGGCTACTGAGCACTCAGTAGATTCGTCTCCGTGGGCTTTCTATTTGGCAGCCCGCTGTGTCATTGAGCAGGTCTACGTTTTGACACAACTGAAAGATGATCTGGCCCGGTAGGCAGCGACGGATAGTTGATTATGAAATGGCGCTCCTTGGAAGAATCTAATCCGCAAACAGACGTTCGTCCGTTGCGGGAGATCTTTGCTGAACGTAAAGAACTGATCGCTAAATATGTCCCGCCACAGACGCAGGCGATTCACGCCCAAGCAGTCGCAGAGCTGAAGCAACGTCAGGTCGCCGCGAACGCTCTGCCAGTAGGCGCGACCGCGCCTGCATTCGACCTTCCGGACCACAACGGCAAGATTATTTCTTCGAGTGCGTTCCTCGGCGAAGGAAAGCGCGTGCTATGTTTCATTCGCGGACGATGGTGCCCGTTTTGCGTAGGTCAGATGGAAGCCATGAATCTCGCAATGCCGCAGATCGAGCAATCCGGAGCAGCGCTCCTCGCCATCTCCCCACAGACCGTGAAGCAATCTTTCTTCATGCACGACCAGCACAAGCTGCGCTTTCCGCTGCTCGCCGATGCCGGCAATAAAGTTGCGGCGCAGTTTGGGTTGATGTATCGCGTGCCGGAACTTCAGGAAGCTGTGTATCGCCGAGCATTCGTCAACCTGCCCTTCGTCAATGGCGATGAAAGTTGGGAACTGCCGATTCCGGCAACCTACATAATCGACCGAGACGGCACCGTTCTATTTGCGTCGGCGGATGAAGACTACACGGAACGGCCGGAGCCCACGGACATCGTAGGAATTCTTCGCGGCGAGACTAATTCCCGGTCTAATGATGCTCCACGTGTCTTGTCATCCTGAGCAAAGCGAAGGACCTATGCAATTGCTTGCAGTGAGGTGCTGCCGGCGAGTACAGAGGTTCTTCGCTTCGCTCAGAGTGACAATTGATTCCGGAATGAAAGCTCATACTCAGAATTGAAGAACACTTTACGCGATACACTGAGTACCCATGCACTACATCTATGGCATCAATTCCGTTACCGAAGCGCTGAAGGCGCGGGGACGGGCGTTTGAGTGGATCGGCATGGCCAAGGAGCGCCATGATATCCGCCTGCAGCGCTTGATTGAAGATTGCCGGCGGTTAGGCGTGCAGGTACGTTTCCTCGAGCGCACGGAGCTCGACAAAATGGCGGGCAACGCCGGGCATCAGGGCGTGGTGGCCGTCACGTCGGCTAAACAATATAACGATCTCGATGATGTCATCAGCGCCAAGCGCGCCGACTATTCGCTGGTCGTCGTGCTCGACGGCGTGGAAGATCCCCACAACCTTGGCGCTATCCTGCGCACCGCCGATGCCGCCGGCGCCAACGGCATCGTGATTCCCGAGCGCCGTTCCGCCAGCGTGACTGGGACGGTCACAAAAGTTTCGGCAGGCGCCAGCGAGCACATGCCCATTGCCAAGGTCACGAACATTGCACGAACCGTGGAAGAACTGAAGGAACATAATGTGTGGACGGTTGGTCTCGACGAACGCGCCAAACAAACTTACGACGCCCTCGACTACAACATGGACTGCGCCCTGGTTCTGGGCGGAGAAGGCAAGGGCCTGCACGACCTGGTAAAGAGAAAGTGCGACTTCCTGGTTTCGATTCCTATGCTCGGCAAAGTGCCGTCGCTGAATGTCTCCGTGGCCGCGGCGGTCGTCCTGTTTGAAATTGTGCGACAGCGGCGCGCGAGAAATGGTTCGCGGGACGCGAAATGAAGTTTTCCCCCATGAAGTCTGGTCTCAAGAGCCTATGTTTTCTCTGTCTTCTCTCGTCTTCGGTGGTGAATTGTTTTTCTCTCGACCGCGAGGCATTCACCTTTACCAGTTACGATCTTAACGCTCAGGTGGATCCTGAACAGCATCGGCTCGCAGTACGCGGCACAGTCACGCTCCGCAATGATTCGCAAATCCCGCAGACGATTGCGGTGTTGCAGATCTCATCCTCGCTCGACTGGCGATCGATTAAGGCCGGCGACAAGGCCGTGCAGTTGCTGTCGCAAAACTATACTTCCGACATCGACCATACCGGCGGGCTGTCGGAAGCGATTGTCACCTTGCCGCAGGCGGTCGCGCCCAAACAGACCATCGAACTGCAGATTGCTTATGAAGGCGTCATCCTGCTCGATGCCACGCGCCTTACTCGCGTTGGCACGCCTGAAGAATCGGCGAATAGCACGGACTGGGACCAGATCGGCCCGAATTTCTCGGCGGTGCGCGGCGCGGGTTATGTCGCGTGGTATCCCATCGCCACCGAGGTCGCGAATCTGTCCGAGGATAACAGTCTGTTTGAGGTGCTGGGCCGGTGGAAGACGCGAGAGGCTGCATCCAAAATGCACTTGGATGTCAGCGTATCGAGAGACGATGGCGCGCAGCCGCAACAACTGATCGCCAATGAGGCATCGTGTAAACTGACCTACGAAGAGGCGGGGCGATCTTCACTTTATAACGCGGATTGCACCTACCAGCCGCTAGGGTGGCGCATTCCGCTTTTTGTGATGAGTAACTATGGAGTCGTCGAGCGCCCGTCGATTGTGGTCTACGACTCGGCAACCCATGCAGTCGCGGCCGCGTCCTACGCAGCCGCGGCTGAGAAAATCGTGCCGTTAATCACAGAATGGTTCGGCAAGCCACGTGAAAAGGCCAGAACCGTCGATCTGACCGATCCCCAGGCGGCGCCGTTCGAAAGCGGCGCGTTCTTGTTGATGCCCCTATCGCACAACGATCCCAAGGTACTCGGGCTCGCCGCGGCACATCAACTCACACATACAGCATTTTTTTCCTTTCGTCCCTGGATTGCAGAAGGGCTCGCCCATTTCTCACAGGCTCTTTACCTGGACCAGCAGAGCGGGCGGCAGGCGGCGCTCGATTACATGTCTCTGCACCGCTTCGCGCTTCGCGAAATCGAAACGCCGACCACCGCGCCAAGATCCGAAGACGAAGTAAACCACTCGCTAGTGAACACCACCAGCGAGGAACTGTATCGCAGCAAGGCGATGTGCGTCTGGTGGATGCTGCGCGACATGGTCGGCGAGGCAGTACTCAAGAAGGCCATTGCCGCCTACCGTCCCGAGCAGGACAAGGAGCCTTCCTACATGCCGCGACTGATCGCGGCACAAACACAGCGCGACCTGGAATGGTTCTTCGACGATTGGGTGTATCGCGATCGCGGGCTGCCTGACTTCAAAGTCGAGGCCGCCTTTTCGCGGAAGACTATGGCCGGCTCGTTCATGCTCACAATCACGCTCGACAATCTGGGCACGGCGGGAGCCGAGGTTCCTATCATTGTTAAATTTAGCGGTGGGGAAATCGTGAAGAGGCTCGAAGTCCATGCCAAAAACAAGGGCGTGATTCGCGTTGAGACGCCGGCGGCCC
The DNA here is from genome assembly GCA_963709305.1 of uncultured Acidobacteriaceae bacterium. Taxonomy (GTDB): domain Bacteria; phylum Acidobacteriota; class Terriglobia; order Terriglobales; family Acidobacteriaceae; genus Sulfotelmatobacter. The sequence continues at coordinate 33,423 of CAVPWO010000001.1, forward strand.
CACAAGAAATCGTGGTCAACGATGGCAGCGTGCCGGAAACCAGCCTAGCGAATAACACTTTCAAGATTCAGCAGGAAGCAAAATAGATTTCACTTCAGGGAGGCACGCTTCGCCGAGGCTCAATGGCGCGTCTTGAAGGGGTCAAGCGGCTGATGTAAAGCTTGCCAGTGCCTGCAGCTTCCCTGCTGCTGCGCCAGAATCGATTGATTGCGCGGCAAGCGGGACTGCGTCCGCAATGCGATCCATCCTACCGGCAGCCACCAACGCAGCTGCAGAATTGAGTAACACCACGTCGCGGCGCGGTGACTTTTCCCTGCCGAGAATGGCGCGAATAATAGCAGCGTTTTCCGTGGCGTCGCCGCCGGAAATCTCCTGCAACGTGGCGCGGACCATGCCGAACTCTTCCGGTTCCACCTCGTAGGATCGTACCGAACCCTCGCGAGCCTCGGCCACGCGCGTCGGGCCGGTGATTGTGATTTCGTCGAGCCCGTCGAGCCCATGCACAACTAGGGCCCGATGCAATCCCAGCATGCTCAGCGCTTCGGCCAACTTCTCGACCAGATCCAGTGAATACACTCCCACAACCTGCCCGGACGCGCGCGCCGGATTGGTCAGGGGACCGAGGAGGTTGAACATGGTCCGCATGCGCAACTCGCGACGCACCGTCTGCACCTGTTTCATGGCCGGATGCAGATTCGGAGCATACAGAAAGCAGATGCCAACTTCGCGCAGGCATTGCGCGGCACGCCCCGGCGAAAGCTGAATGTTTATCCCCAGAGCCTCTACCACATCGGCGGAGCCGCATTTGGAACTGATGCTGCGATTGCCGTGCTTGGCCACGCGGACGCCCGCTCCCGCCGTCACCAGCGCGGTCGCCGTGGAGATGTTGAAGGTGCCGCTGGCGTCTCCGCCCGTGCCGCTCGTGTCTACCAGGGACTCTTCGGCTAGAGCGTCTCGGCCCGTTCCACTCACGGCGAGCGCGTCGGCAGCGCGAATCGGCAATGGCGCCGCGGCCGCGCGGATCGCCTCGGCGAAGCCTACGATCTCCTCGACGGTTTCACCTTTCATGCGCAGAGCGATCAGCAGCGCGGCAATCTGCGCGTCGCTGCATTTGCCCGCCAGCACTTCCGACATCACTTCTCGAGCCTCGGTACGTTCGAGCGATTGCGCGTTGTTCGCGATGCGATGGAGGGCTTCGAGGATCATGTCGTCACGTCGAATTGTACGGCAATGGCGGTTTTCGCCGCGATGTAAACCCCTGACTACCGCGCCACTTGGGGCCTTTCCAGTCTCTCCGAGAAATATTCTCGCCAATCTTCCGGCAGGTCCGCAGTGTAAACGGCCTTATGAAGCAGATCCTGATTGTATTTCTCCCGCACGTAGAGCCGGTTCATTTCGGAGATCGTGATTCCTTCTCCGTTTCGTTTAAGTAGCAGGAAACCGTCCCCTTCGGCAACCGAACCTTCCTGCTCGACCGAAAAATAAAAGCCGCTACGCCCGCTGTGCAGAAAGCGTTCCAGAATGTCATCCCGCTGAAACTTGGCAGCGAGTTTGTAGCACGGGGTCCGCGGCTGGCGGACCACCACGATCGACGAGCCAATCTGAAAGCGGTCTCCGATGTGAAGTTCGTCTTCAGCCAGACCGCTGGTCGTAAAGTTCTCCCCGAACGTCCCCCACGGTAAATCAGCGTCCGGGAACTCTTGCCGCCAAAAGAGGTAATGTTCGGCGGCGTAACCGTACACCGCCTTGTAGGGACCGCCGTGCACGCTGAGATCGGCCTGACGATCGCCGTCGAGGTTTAACGTGCGCAACTGTACGGGGCCCGAGACAGGCTGTTTGAAGATTCCGGTGTTGATGGTCTTTCCCTTGTAAACGATGAGCCGCGGACGCCCGACATTCAACGAAACGAGTTTCACGCTGGGAACCTCTCTGACAATTCAAGTGGCGAATCTTGGCTTAGCGTTCGCTTGGATGTTCGAACTGCGCTGAAGGTCGCAGAGTTCGGATGGCCAGTTCCAGTGACGGCGCCGTCGATCTGTCGAGCTTCGAGCTTCGCTCGACGTATAGCGACGGCGGCTGTCGCCACATTAATTTGCTTGAAGGATTTGCGGGAGCTGAGAACATTGAATGACGTTTGCCCTAGTTCCCTGCCCTTCTATAGAATTGAAAGTTTGCTGCCCGCGGAGCGTCGCCGCAACCAAGGTCCTTCCGAATTCTTAGCGAGTTGTCATTTATGAAAATCCATGAGTATCAGGCCAAGGCAATTCTCAAGAGGTATGGTGTTACTGTACCCCGCGGCGCGATGGCCGCATCGCAAGATGAGGCCGAGGCCGTGGCCAAAGATTTATTTGGTTCGGGTGCCAGCGGAGTGATAGTCAAGGCGCAAATCCACGCCGGCGGCCGCGGTAAAGGCGGAGGAGTGAAGGTCGCCAAGTCGGTAAACGAAGCCGGCGATCTCGCCTCCAGGATGCTGGGCATGAAACTGGTAACGCATCAGACCGGCCCTGAAGGCCGCACCGTACGGCGCCTGCTTATCGAAGAGACGCTGCCCATCGAGAAGGAACTTTACCTTGGCATTTTGGTGGATCGCGCCGAAGGCAAACCTGTGTTCATGGCGTCGGCAGCGGGCGGAATGGACATCGAGCAAGTTGCGGCGGAAACTCCAGACGCGATTTTGAAACAGCACATCGATCCCGGCATGGGATTGGAAGCATTCCAGGCTCGGAAGATCGCATTCAACCTGGGCTTGAAGTCGCAACAGATCAATCCCGCCGTCCAATTCCTGACTAGCCTCTACAAGGCTTTCCTCGACACCGATGCTTCGCTGCTCGAGATCAATCCTTTTATCACCACCACCGATGGCCGCCTGTTCGCTCTCGACGCGAAGATCACCTTCGACGACAACGCCTTGTTCCGCCACTCCGATCTGCGCGAGTTGCGCGACATTACCGAAGAAGATCCGCTGGAAGTGGAAGCTTCGAAGTACAGCTTGAACTACATTAAGCTCGATGGCAATGTGGGCTGCATGGTCAATGGAGCCGGCCTGGCCATGGCGACCATGGACATCATCAAATATTCTGGCGGCATGCCTGCCAACTTTCTAGACGTGGGTGGCGGAGCCAGTTCCGAGCAAGTTGCGCACGCCTTCGAAATCCTCCTCAGCGATAAGAACGTGAAAGCTGTGTTAATCAATATCTTTGGCGGGATCCTGCGCGTGGACACGCTGGCTAACGGAGTGGTCGAAGCCGCCCGCAAGACGAACATCAAGCTGCCGATTGTGTTGCGCCTGGAAGGAACCAATGTCGACGAAGGAAAGAAAATCCTGATGAACTCCGGGTTCAACTTCCTGGTCACCGACACCATGAAGGATGCAGCCGACAAAGTGGTCGCTGCGGCGCGAGGCACGCTTGGGGTTACGGAATGGCGGTGAGGGTGGAAGAGCCACCCTTCCAGGACTGCGTAACGGCGAGTGGAAGAGCGGCCCTTTCAAGGCCGCGTAAGAAGACTCGAATTAGTACGGGCTTTAGCCCCGGTAGTGGGTGCGAGGGTTTTCGTATATGGCAATCTTAGTTAATAAGAATACACGAGTCATTGTGCAAGGCTTGACCGGCCGCGAAGGCACTTTTCATGCGAAAGCCAGCGCCGCTTACGGCACGCAAATTGTTGGCGGCGTCACTCCGGGCAAGGGCGGCACCACGCACGAAGGCTGGCCGATCTTCAACACCATGCGCGAAGCCGTCGACAAGACCGGAGCCAATGCCACGGTAATCTTCGTGCCTCCTCCGTTCGCCGCTGACGCCATTATGGAAGCGGCCGACGCGGAAATTGACCTGATCGTCTGCATCACTGAGGGCATTCCTACCCTAGACATGGTGAAAGCCTGGGAATTTTTGCAGAACCGTCGCTCGCGCCTGATCGGGCCGAACTGTCCGGGAATTATTTCGCCTGGCAAATGTAAGATCGGCATCATGCCGGCGTCGATTCACAAAGAAGGATCGATCGGCATCGTCTCGCGGTCGGGCACGTTAACCTACGAAGCGGTGCATCAACTTACGCAGCGCGGTATTGGACAATCGACGGCCATTGGCATTGGCGGAGATCCGATTATCGGTACGAATTTCATCGATGCTCTGGACTTGTTCAACCGCGATCCTGAGACGGAAGCGGTAATCATGATCGGCGAAATCGGCGGCAACGCCGAGGAAACCGCCGCAGAGTTTGTGAAGGCTCATATGAAGAAGCCGGTTGTAGGCTTCATCGCGGGGCAGACCGCGCCTCCGGGACGCCGCATGGGGCACGCGGGAGCAATCATCTCCGGCGGCAAAGGCACCGCCGCCGAAAAGATGAAAGCGCTGGAATCGGCTGGGATTCGCGTTGCGAAGTCTCCGGCAGCGATCGGCGAGACCCTGGCGGCCGCCCTCGGAGTGAGCGTCTAGGTTCCAGTCCCAGTGTCGAGGACAGCAGATTCCTCGCTTCGCTCGGAATAACAAACCTTTTTGGGGAATAACTGAGTTGGGGGATAACTGATTTCGACAGTTCAGGCCAACGACGAACGGCCAACGACCGACCTATGAAAACTCTGCAACGCACGTTCACGATCATTAAGCCGGACGCCGTCCGCAAGAATGCGGTCGGCGACATCATTGAGCAATTCGAGAAAAATGGCTTTCGTATTCTTGCCATGAAGATGCTTGAGATCACCAAGCACCAGGCCGAGCAGTTCTACGCCGTGCACGCCGCACGGCCATTTTTCAACACTCTCACCGACTTCATGTCGAGCGGCCCAATCGTAGTGCTGGCGCTGGAAAAAGAAAACGCCATTGCCGATCTGCGCAAGCTCATGGGCGCGACCAACCCGGCCAATGCCGAGGAAGGCACCATCCGCAAAAAGTGGGCGACTAACATCGAACACAACGCGATTCACGGATCGGATGCAGAAGATACGGCCAGATTCGAGCTGAGCTTCTTCTTCGCGGGATATGAATTAGCACAATAGTTCTCACTCCCCGGTTCTCAGTAGTGGAAACGAGCACGGTTTTGTGAGAACTGATAACGGAGAACGGCCTGATGCCCGTAGTCCAGATCACTATGCTGCAAGGCCGTACTGTCGATCAAAAGCGCAAGATCGCAAAACGGATCACCGACGCGTTAGTGGAAGAAGGCGGCGCGCGTCGCGAAGGGATCGTGATCACATTCAGCGAGGTCTCGAAGGAGAATTACGCTTCGGGCAGCGAGTTGATGATCGACAAGGGGAAGTGATCCAGATTCCTGCGCACATCGCCCTATAGACAAGCGCGGGCGAATCGCTGCTAACCACGCATCCTACCCTAGCGGCTCAAACAAATGCCCTTCCACTCGTCGGCAATCCTGGGCAAATCCTTGCGGGCATGCTGCAGGAAATGCGGCGCGCCGCGATGCGCCTCTAACGCGGCGTCGTCCTTGTACTGCTCGTAGATAAAGAAGCGGCGTGGCTCAGTCTTGTGGCGATGCACCTGGTACATCGCACAACCCGGCTCTTTGCGGGACTGTTCGGTCAATTTCTCAAAAAGCGCGGCAACTTCGGCTTCGTGCCCCACTTTCGCCATCCAGGTCACTGCCAATACCACCATCGTTTCACTCCTCCCCGCTTGCTGGTCGTTCGGGGAAGCAATTCTAGGCTTTTTTCGCGGCCCTCTCCAACTCCGAAACGAATTCATCCACGAGGATAGTATGGTTGCGGTCTGGGCCGGTCGAGATCATGCCCACCTTCGCTCCCGATTTTTTCATAATGAATGCCAGATATTCCCTGTGCTGCCGCGGGCAACCTGGAATATTCCGTGATGCCCTCCGTCGAAGTCCGCCAGCCCGGCAGCTTTTTATAAACGCACTCGATCTTTTCGTACTCGCTCGCCTGTGCGGGCGCGCCGCTCGTGTTCTTCCCGTCGATTTTGTATCCGATGCAGACCGGAATCTCGGCGAGCTCATCGAGCACATCCAGCTTGGTAACGACCAGCCACGAAGTGCCATTGATCACCCCAAGTAACGCAGCAGCGGCAGATCAAGCCATCCTGTGCGGCGCGGACGCCCCGTCACCGCCCCAAATTCCTTGCCTCGTTTGCGCAAGTTGTCCCCGGCGTCGCTGTTGTCTTCGCTAGGGAAGGGCCCCTCGCCCACGCGCGTGCAATAGGCCTTGGTAATCCCAATCACCGAATTGATGGCAGTGGGCGCCACGCCCGTGCCAATCACGGCGCCGCCAGAAGTCGCGCTGGAAGAGGTCACGAACGGATACGTTCCGTGGTCAATGTCAAGCATCGTCCCTTGCGCGCCTTCAAACAGAATTGATTCGCCATTGTTCAGCGCCTGGTTGAGCAGTACCGCCGTGTCGCGGACGAACGGCGCAATTTTCTCGGCGGCCTGGGCGTATTCCGTGTACATCTTGTCGGCGTCAAGCGGTTCGGTATTGAACAGCGCGTGAGCAATCATGTTCTTCTCGCGCACTGCATTCTCGATGTGCTTCTTGAGCAACTGCAGATCCAGCAAATCGGCCACACGTAGACCGCGGCGGCCCATCTTGTCTTCGTAGGCGGGACCGATGCCGCGCGATGTAGTACCAATCTTTACTCGTCCCGGAGCATTCTCGGCTGCGAGTTCGATCATGCGATGGTAAGGCAAAATCACATGGGCGCGGTTGGAAACGAAAAGATGACCATCGATCTTCACCCCGACCTCGCGCAATGCCCCCGCCTCTTTTAAGAATGCGATCGGATCGAGCACCACGCCATTGCCAATCACGCTGCGGCAACCGGCACGCAGCAAGGGGACGCCGCCAGCATTACAGATGACAAAGTCCAGCAGAAGGCGTCTCGCCGGTGGAATGGCACCACCCTACGGCCGGCATTGTGTCCGCCGGCATAGCGGGCTACCACCGAGAAGTTCTCCGACAACACGTCGACGATCTTCCCTTTGCCCTCGTCGCCCCATTGGGCGCCCACGATCACCGCAGTCTTACCTTTTTTCAATGCCAACTCCGACAAGGGATCAAGCAGGCAGATGGCTGCGCTGCGCCCGGGGTCGCACACTCTTTGCCCGCCAGGAGGACTGCACAAAAATTACGGGGATCAGCGCGGAGAAGACGTGTACGAGTTATCTTAACGTGTCTCGCCGGCGAATAGCAACGCGCGCCACGCCGGGACCGACATGACGACTTCCGATCAGCGCGGTAAGATGAGGTTTAGCAATCTGTTTCGTCAAGTTGAGTTGATGCCAAAATTCGAAAAGCATATTTTCGTCTGCGGAAACCAGCGCCCGTCCGGCCATCCACGCGGCTGCTGCGATCCCTTGGCCGAAGCGAAACTGCAAAAGCTTTTCAAACAGAAGCTCGCCGAGCGCGGGCTGAAGGGGAAAGTACGCGCCAACCAATCCGGGTGCCTCGATCAATGCGAGCACGGACCGAACGTTGTGGTCTATCCCGACGCAGTCTGGTACGGGCATGTCACCGACGCCGATGTCGAAGAGATTGTTGAATCGCACATCCTCGGCGGCAAGCCCGTCGAACGCCTTCGCCTGGCGGATCCCTGCCTGAACACGCCAATCTGCGATCACCGAAAGCCAAAAGCTTAGAGTCGGGGCCGGGCATGAATCAATCCGCCGGTTCTCGAGTGGCGAGAACAGTACTTTTGAAGGGATCGATTTGGTAGGCGCGGCAGGATTCGAACCTGCAACCGCCGGATTAGAAATCCGATGCTCTATCCGTTTGAGCTACGCGCCCCGGTTACCGACAAAATCATTTTAACCGCAGCCGCACGAAACGGAGCTCGCCATTTTGCCGATTCTACTTCTACGTATCCCTACAACTCGAATTTCTGTGACGGGGTCGTATCGGCGGAGAAGTTTCTTTCCATCAGTGCACAGCTCAATGCTTCGATTCGCGTATGTCCTGGGTCAGCGCCGTCACCACGGGGGGGAAAGGCAACCACGGAGCGGATTTTTCTCTCGGAAGATAGACGTCGCTCGCAGTAATCAGCACACAGGCATTGGTCGTGATTCTGCCAGAACTAGACTCTCTATGTATTCCAGCAGCGTTTCAAGTGGGATGTTATAGGAAGCGGAATGCCACCTGCCTTGGATCATCGCATTCCTGATTTCACGAGCTTTCGGGCTTGATCCGGTCCCTTCATCCCAAGCACCCGTATTGTTTCCCCGAGAGCTTGTGATAGTTCACAAAGAACTCTTCCAGTTCGCGGCAGAATTGCTTTCCCAAGTCATCAATCGTTTTGATATCCGCCCAACTATGGGCGTCCTTCTCAACCGCAATGACTCGATCGTTGCGTTCCCTGTCTTTCTTGTCGCCCTGCTCACCTTCAATGACCCCGATGGGACGGCACGACAACACACAACCCGGGAATGCAGGCTCGTCCATCAGGACCAGGACATCGACGGGATCGCCATCGTCGGCCAGCGTGGAGGGAACGAAGCCGAAATCGTAGGGAAAGGTCATTCCCGAGGGCAAAACCTTTTTCAGTTCGAAAATGTGTTGATCGGCATTGAAAGCAAACTTGTTTCGGCTTCCTTTGGGTGTTTCGATGACGACCCGGAGTAACTGCTTATCTTTCCCGTCGAAGGGTTTCAGCGTGAGAGGATTTGCCAGACCGTTCTTCTTGCTCATAGAGTCCCGTACAGCACCGTCTCTGTGATGCGACCGGGCCAGGCGAGGTTTTCGCCCTTATATGCCGCTGAGTCCTGGAGGCAATGCGCGATCATCCTGGGAGCGTGCCGGAAAGTTTTCACTAAACACCGCTAGCGTTCGCGACGCTCCGGCCGACTTGACGGGAGTAAATGGAAGGCAATACGTACGGCCTGAAAAGCGTGAGTAGCAGCTTTCGGAAATCCAGCCCGTAGAGAACCGAAATCCAAGTGAAGAAACTGTCGATAAGCGACAACAAACTCGCCCGATTGCTGCTCTTCAATAATCCGTAGGAGGCGAGTTGCGGGTTTCGCCTGCCTGACGAGGGGCGATTCCATGGACTGTAACCCATTGAAAATGGTGGGCGCTATAGGATTCGAA
>CAVPWO010000002.1:0-1069395 GCA_963709305.1 uncultured Acidobacteriaceae bacterium
CGCTGCAATCCCCGCCGTCGCCGCTGAAATCCGACGGGTGAGCAAAAGGTCATTGACTTTTGCCGATCCAGCGCTTTTTCCGTGGAGAAGCTGATGGACATTATGAGCACAAAGCTACGTGGAAATTACAGCGTAAATCTAACGGACAAATGACAAAGAAAGTTAACAAGAGATGACGCAAAACCAGAGAACCTCCATCCGGCGGCCTCGCATGCGCAGGGCATGGTCTACCTTTTCCTCGACGGCTTGTCTCATCGCGTTCGCAATCGGGCTGTCCTCCTGTTCCGGCGACCGGACCGGCCATGTGCAGGCAAATGGCCCAACGATTTCTGTCGGAGTCACAAAGGTAGTGAAAAAGTCTCTTGGGCGTCATATCACACTCTCCTCCGAGTTGGTGCCTTTTCAAGAGATTGATGTGTATGCGAAAGAATCCGGTTACGTCAAGAAACTGATGGTTGATTACGGCACGCATGTGAAGGCCGGCCAGCTCATGGCGGTTCTTGAGATTCCGGAGTTAGAGGCACAACTGGAGCAAGATCAGGCGGAAATCAAAGACGCCTACAACCAGGTGAGCAGAGCACAACATGAGTTCGCGCGTTACCAGGCGCAATTCAATGCGCTGCATCTACAGTACACCCGGTTGAAGGAGTATTTCAAAGCCAGCCCGGCATCGTGGCTCAACAGGAAGTGGATGACGCGCAGGGAAAAGATCTGGCGGCATCCTCGCAAGTCGACGCAGGGCAGGCGGCTTTGGAAGGTTCGCAGAGCCAGCTCGCTGCAGCCAAAGCCAAGCTCTCGCGCAATCAAAGTCTCTTGACTATTCCAGAATCACGGCGCCATTCGCGGGTGTCGTAACCGAGCGCTACGCGAACCTCGGAACGCTGGTGCAGGCGGGCACCAATTCGAGCACCCAGGCAATCCCGATCGTGAAGCTTTCCGAGGATGATTTGTTCCGCCTCGTAATCCCGGTGCCCGAATCATATGTGCGATACATCCATATCGGCGATCCAGTGGACGTTCGCGTGCCCTCGCTGAACAGAACTTTCCCAGGAAAGATTGCGCGCTTCTCCGTAGAGCTCAAGGAAGACACGCGCACTATGCACACCGAAGTCGACGTCCAAAATCGTGATCGTGCCTTGATGCCGGGCCTCTACGCCGACGCCGATGTGGCGCTTGAACATCGCGATGACATCGCTGCCATACCGTTGCAGGCTGTAAATCATGAGGGAAGCAAGACCACGGTTTTTGTAGTTGGACGCAACGGCGAAATCGAAGACCGGGCGATCACGCTCGGTATTCAAACTGCTAATGACGCGGAGGTGGTTTCAGGCCTGGTGGAAGGTGAGCAGGTAGTCGTGAGCGACCGCAGCGGCCTGAAGCCGGGTGACAAGGTTCGCCCGCAGGTGGTGCAGATCATGGAATACCAAGAGGGCAATCAGCAATAAGCAATTTCTTAATCGCAAAAGTGAGATGAAATGCCGCGTTTCTCAATTCGTAATCCCTACTTCATCATAGTCGCCTGCCTCGTGCTCACCGTGATTGGCGTGACCAGCGTGGCACGAATGCCGGTGGACCTGTTCCCGACTATCAATCTGCCCGAAGTTGTGGTCGCCACGTTCTATTCCGGGATGCCCCCAGAAGATATCGAGACCGATATTACCGATCCACTCGAGCGGTTCTTTACCTTGGCCAGCGGCATAGACCATATGGAATCCCGCTCTCTGCTGGGCGTAAGCATTATCAAAGTCTATTTTCAGCCGGGCACAAATGCCGATGCCGATGTCACCGAGCTATCAAACCTGGCCCTGGCCGATCTGAAGCGTTTGCCGCCCGGAACTCTGCCTCCCGTAGTGCTGAAGTTCGACGCGTCGAGCCTTCCGGTTTGCCTGGTTACTCTGAAAGGCGAGGGCTTGAACCAGACCCAACTTCACGATATCGGTCAGTTTTCCATTCGCAACCAGATTGCAGTGGTCCCAGGGGCGGAAATCCCGCCTCCGTTTGGGGGCAAGTATCGGCAGATTATGGTGTATGTCGATCCTTACAAGCTCGCGTCCAGGCAATTGAGCCCCATGGATGTCGTGAATGCGGTGAACAATTCAAATCTGATTCTTCCCGCCGGCGACGTCAAAATGGGTCCCTTCGACTACTACGTTTACTCCAACAGCCTCGTCGATGACATGGATCAACTGTCGAAACTGCCGGTTAAGACCGTGGGGAACTCATGGGTCACCGTGAACGACATTGGCAAAGCCGAAGATGCCAATCAAGTCCAGTACAACCTGGTCCGCGTTGATGGACAGCGCTCGGTCTATCTGCCGATCATGAAGCAGGGCGGCGACACCAATACCATCGCAGTCGTGAAGGGCATTCGCGATGCCATCGAGCACCTCTATGACATTCCCACGCAATTGAAGGCTGCGGTCGTATTCGATCAGTCGGCATTCGTGAAGGAAGCGATCAATACTTTGCTTCACGAAGGCATCATCGGACTGGCGCTTACCAGCCTGATGATTCTCATCTTTCTGGGAAGTTTCCGAGCCACCTCGGCGGTGTTTCTCTCGATCCCGCTTTCCGCTCTGGCCACCTTCGTGGTGCTGTACATGATGGGCAGCACGATCAATACCATGATCCTGGGAGGGCTCGCGTTAGCTTTTTCGCGCATTATTGACAATTCGGTTATCTCCCTGGAGAACATTTATCGCCATCTGGAGCACGGAGCCGCGCCCATGGCCGCTGCGGAGGCGGGAGGTTCGGAAGTGAGCCTCGCGGTGTTGGCTGCCACTCTGACCACAGTGGTCGTCTTCTTCCCGGTGACATTTCTTTATGGGGTCAGTAAGTTTTTGTTCTCGGCGCTGGCGCTCGCGGTCGTAATCTCCCTCTTCGCGTCATATGTCGTCGCCATGACCGTGATTCCGCTTTTCTGCTCACGATTTCTTGAAGCCGTGCCTCAGGTCAAAGATCAAGCGGGCCAGGAGTACGAAGTTGAGCCTACATCGGCGGCAGGAGAATCGTGGTGGGAAAGATTTACTGCCGGATTCAATCGTCAATTTAACCGGATGCTGGACTCCTACGAGCTTTGGGTGAATCGAGCGCTGGTCCGTCCCGGCATTACCGTGGCAATCCTGAGTGGCGTCTTTCTGGTCAGTCTGGCAATCTACCCGTTTTTGGGTTTGGCATTCTTCCCGCAGAGCGACGCGGGCCAGTTCACGATCAACATGAAGGTTCCCACGGGAACGCGGCTGGAAGTGACCGAACAATACGTCGCCAAAGTAGAAGACCTGATCCGCAATGTTGTCGGCTCCAAAGATCTGAAGATGGTAGTTTCCAATATTGGAGTGGTTCCCGACTTTTCTTCGCTCTATACCACCAACGCTGGGCCTTACACGGCGACGATCCAAGTGGCGCTCCAGGATGAGCATCGGTTGAGCAGTTTCGAATATATGGACCGAGTGCGGAAAGAAATGGCGAACCAAGATCCGGAAATCCGCACTTTTTTTTCGAGCGGTTCCATGGTGGATGCAATTCTGAACTCGGGAATGCCGGCTCCCATCGACGTACAGGTGAGCAGTCGCAGTCTGAAACAGTCGTATGCCGTGGCCCAGGATATCGCGAGTCGTATCCGGCAGTTGCCCGGAGTGGGAGAGGTCTACATTCCGCAGGACATGAATTATCCGGGGCTGCGGCTGAATGTCGACCGGGTGCATGCCGCCGAATTGGGGCTAACGCAGAAAGAGGTGGTCGATAACGTGATCACCGCTCTCAATTCCAACTCGATGATTGCCCCCAACTATTGGGTTGACCGGAAGAGCGGCAACGACTATTTCCTTACGGTTCAATATTTCGAGAATGGCCGCGCCTCTATCCACACCTTTGCGGATCTGACCAATATACCGATACGCGCTCCCAACCTGAAGCAGCCCACGACCCTGGACGCCGTCGTAAAGCTGCAGGACATTCGCACCCCGACAGAAGTGGATCATTACCAAATTCAACGCGTGACTGACGTTTATGTGACGCCAGTCGGTGAAGGCCTGGGGAAGCTCGCCAACGAGGTGCAACGGACGGTCGACGAGACGAAACTCCCAGAGAACGTCAGAGTCGATCTGCGGGGAATGGTGAAAGGCATGAACGCCTCATTCCGCAGTTTTACGATCGGGCTGTCAATGTCTGTGATCCTTCTTTACCTCATTCTGGTCGCCCAGTTTAAGTCTTTCAAGGATCCGATTCTTATCATGCTGGCGGTTCCGATGGGGTTCATCGGCGTCCTGATCATTCTGCCTCTGACGGGAACAACCCTGAATGTAATGTCGCTGATGGGCGTGCTCATGCTGGTGGGCATCTCCGCATCGAACAGCATTTTGATTGTGGAATTCGCGCACCGCCTTGAGGACCAGGGAAGTTCAGTGAAAGACGCCATCGTTACTTCCTGTCGAGTGCGGTTGCGGCCGATTTTGATGACGTCGCTCGCAACCATCATCGGAATGGTGCCTATGGCTTTGAAGCTGGGTACCGGAAGCGAACAATACGCGCCTCTGGCCCGGGCGATCATCGGGGGGCTGACGTCCTCGGTAATTTTCACCGTCTTCATTGTGCCGGCCGCTTATTTGCTGGTGTACGGGAAGCGCAATCATCCAGCCGCGACAGCTCAGTCGATGGAGCCGACTCCATGAACCGGGAACATCCCGATTGCCGGAATCGCTTAGAGATGCAAACAACGCCTCGTGAAGAAGATCGAAAGAAGAGGCTGACCAGGCGCAATATTGTGTTCTGCAGGCCGCTGCTATCTTTGCTCGCATATCTATTGTGCGCACTTCTGGCACAGCCAGCTTCGGCACAAGCCTCCGACAAATCGCGGGCAACCGGTAACTTGCCTTCGGCTCCGCAGCCACAATCGCTGCAAACGCCGGTTCGCGGATTGATGCCGGCTCAGATTCAGGTGGATCTAATGGCAAGATCACAAGGCGGCACTGGGTCTCAGACGAATTCGTCCATCACTCCAAGAACGACGCCAGCGGGGCAGGAGGCGAGCATTACTGTGCGCCTAAACCGTCTTGCGGCCGAGCAGTTGGCCCTCAAGAACAATCCCCGAATCAGCGTGGGGCGGTTGCTTGCGTTGGCCCAACACCAGGTCTATCGCGAGACCCGCGCGGCAGAACTCCCCAATTTCAATGGCGCCATCACAGCGGTCGATGCCAACGAAGGCAGTCGAATTGGCGCCGGGGCGCTTACGGCATCCCGTCTGCTCGAGCATGCGGGGGCCGGCGTAACGCTCAGTCAGCTCATCACTGACTTTGGCCGTACCACCAACCTGGTGTCCTACTCAAAGCTTCTTGAAAAAGCGCAAAACGCCAATGCGCTGGCCACGACGGAAGATATCGTTCTCGCCACCGATCAGGCCTTTTACAACGTCCTGCAAGCCGACGCTTTGCTAAAGGTTGCCCAACAAACAGTAACGACTCGCGGGTCGGTCCAACATCAAATCGACGAATTGACAAAGAGCAAACTGAAATCAGGCCTGGATTTGTCCTTTGCCAACGTCAATCTGTCCCAAGCTAAACTTCTGCAACTCGATGCGCAGAACAATGTCGATTCGACACTGGCGGCGCTCACCGCAGTACTGGGATTCGACAAACAGGTCAGCTACGAATTGACGGAAGACGAGTCGCAACTGCCGCCGCCGCCGCCGGATGTGGACGTGCTCATCGGTATAGCGATACAGCAACGCCCCGATCTGCAAGCGCTCGCTTATGATCAACAGGCGGCGGAAAAGTTCCAGCGCGCGCAGCGCGATCTTCTCTTGCCCACCATCAGCGCGCTGGGCATAGCGGGAGCGACTCCCGTACGCCCCGACTGCTTTGGCGGCTGCTTTCCCAACTATTTTGTTTCCAGCTGGTACGGCGCCATAGGCGTGAATATGAATGTCCCGATCTTTAATGGCTTTCTTTTCAGTTCGCGGGCTTCCGAAGCCAAATACCGGGCGCAGGCCGCGACCGAGAATACTCGCGATCTGCGAGACCAGGTCGTCCGCGACGTTCGCACGGCCTGGCTATCGGCAAATACCGCATTCCAGCGCGTTGACGTAGCCGAGGAGCTCGCCAAGGAAGCCGACTTAAGTTTGAATCTCGCTCAGGGCCGTTATCAGCTGGGCCTGGGCTCGATCGTCGAACTCAGCCAGGCGCAGTTGCAGCAAACCGATGCTGCTATCGGCTATGTCAACGCTCAATACCAGTATCGCCTCGCTCTCTCTACTCTGAATTTTGAGATTGGAGTGCAGCCCTGAACACTCGGGCCGAACCGAACGAGGAGTGGACGATTTCCAAGCCACGCGTTAGTGCATGAAGAGAAGCACCAAAAAGAATCAATCGTCTTCGTTTACAACCCGTCGCGGATTGTTGCTATCCCTTTATGTTGCCGCGTTTATTGCTCTCGTTTTTGTCGTCGTTTATTACGCGTACGTTTTGCCCATGCAGAAGTCGCTAGAATGACAGTTGCGATTGTTCTCTATCCCCATGTTTCCGTTCATCCTCTATCTGGTTACTGCGGTAGTCACGGGCTTTCACCTGCTTAGCTTGCTCTCTCTGGCGGTGTACGGAGTGCCTTTCAACCTTTTCGAGTTGCTCTGTTTATTGGGTTCGTTCTGCCTCATGATCGCGGCGTATATCAGCCTGTTGAGACCGCATGCCGCGGCGCGAGTGGCGCTCATTGCTTGTCTTTTAATGTGGTCCTTTTACGGTCCCGCGCTGGCGAAGATCGTGCGCACCAGATTTGCCAGACCGGCTGCAATTTCCCAATTCACTTGCGCCCCGGCCGTCGCAACATCGAATTATTTATCGATCTCGGCCTGAGGGTGCTTACTCTTAAATCCGAATGATATTGCCCTATCTAGCCGCCGCTCTCCTGGCTCTTGCGACCGTTTATTCCGCAGTCGTAAGTTTTCGCCCGAAATCCGAAATAGAAGGAGCGCTGAGTCGATGGATTTTCCCCGATCGCACAAATCGTCCGGCTCGAATCTTCGTCGGAGTCGCGACCCTGATCCTTCTGATTGGAGTGGGAGTTTGGTTCAAAATCAATGTGGTCAGCACTAATGCGCGGAATCCAAATCCCCGCTCGTTTCGCTTCCTGATTCCTGAAGGGTACAGCGGTTGGGTCCGGGTCGAATTCGAAATTCCGGATGCGCCCCTTTTGCCCGTGGAAGGCGGGCAGACCGTGCTTGAGATTCCGCCGTCCGGAACATTGAGAACATCGTCGCCGGAACAATACGGCTGGGCTCGCGACGAATATGTTTTCTATTCAACCCGCGGTATACAGCCACTCGCTGATTCCGGCCCTGGCAAGCTTATCTGGGGCAAGATCAACGGCGAAGAGTCAAGCCATTCCGGCACGCGAAAGTATGAAGAGTTTTTCGTCGGAACCCAGCAGCAGTTTAAAGATCAGGCGGCGCAAGCGAGACCCGAAGGTTCACCAAAGAATTCTCCCGCCGCGACTCCGTGACCGGCAAAGTCCAAAAAGGCCCAAAAAGAAAGAGGGTGGCGCATGCGACCTGACTCGCCACGCCACCCGGTTATTGAAATCGATAGCCGTCGAACTGGTTACGCCCCTGCACGCATCGCTTTGACTTCAGGTTCCGGACTCAGGGCTTCGACCATCCGACCGAAGTACAATCGGTAGGAACGGTGGATTCCGTACATGACCGGGAACACTGCAAGTGCCAGCCCCCATCCCATATGCGAGCTGACCGTCTGGACCATCGTCGTGACCCCGGCGCTGACCACGTAATAGGGGAACGAGAGATGCGCCAGGCCCCACCAGATCTGTCCGGCCGCTTTGCCCTCGCTCACAGCCACGATTGCAGCCACCGGAGCGGTTTGTCCCAGGAAGAGGGTTGCGGTCGCCAGCGCCAATCCCAGCGTGCTCGAAGCTAGATGGATTCCGCGCAGCCATTCCGCGTGGAACATCAGGGTTGCCAGGCAGCTGGCGAATGCCATCGTGCTGAGGTTGAACGCCATCTGCTGCGGATTGAACTTCGCGTCCTTCCGGGGCCAACATTGCACCACCGTGGAAACGATCGTAATTACCACTGCTTCGGCGGCGCTCAAACTCACCACCGCCGTCAGCAGGAATGGCAGATTGACTGACATGTTGCCGTTAATTCCGGGCAGCTTCACTCTCATCCGCGACGTCACGGCAGCCAGTCCTAGAACTGCCAGTGCAAAGTAAGTGTGCAAGTTATGGCTTACCGATCCCGCATATCCTGCGGTAATGAGTGCGGCTGCCATCATGGTGCCGACGAACGTTTTAGTCTGCCGTGTGTTGTTCATGATTCTTCTCCTTTCTTTGGATTCACACGGCACTATTGTTCGTCGTCACCCGCGTCTGTGAACGCGCTGTTTGCATCCGATACCGACGCGCCCCACACTACGCTCGAGGCCGTCGTACTGCCTGTACTTGATCCCCATACCACGCTGAAAGCGCCCAGAGTGTTGTCGTTCCAGGGGACTGAGCATCCCCAGACTACGGAGCTTCCAGTGATCAGCGAACTGCCCCACACCACCGAACTGCCCCAGACCACCGATGATCCCCAAACCACCGAGGTGGGAGCGACCGTCGAGTTTCCCTGCACCATGGAAACGGTGTGCGTTAGAGGGTTAAAGACTACGGCCGGTGAAAGTGCGGAACCGAGCGTGGCCGGAGCCAGGTCATTGTTTGCAACCGCAGCCTGTACGTTCAGCAGTCCCGACCCCACCGAGAGCAGGTCATAAAAATTGAGGAACGTCTGAAACAGATGCGGCACATAAGCGGACGAAGAGAACATTCCCATCTTGTACGCGGTCTTCATCAGCCGAGCCTTGACTTGATCCGGCGTAAGCGTACTTCGCTCTTGCACCAGGAGCGCGGCTGCGCCTGCGACCGCGGGCGTCGCCATGCTGGTACCGCTCAACGTGAAGTAGTCGCCGTTGCCATCGCTGCCGTTGACCAGTTCGTTCGGATAAGAAGCTTCCAGAGTCGCTCCCGGAGCCGCCAGCGAGACGATGTCATTGCCCGGTGCCATCATGTCCGGCTTTACCACGTGATCGTAAGTCGTCGGCCCCTTGGAGCTGTAGCTCGCTACAGTCTCAGCCGACGGGTAGGTTGATCCGTTGCTCTTCGCCGCTCCCACTGTGAGGACGAGCGGATCGTTGCCCGGCGCCGTTACTGTTCCGTAGCCGTTGCTTCCATTTACGCTCAACCGGCCGTAGTTGCCGGCTGCCACAACCACTACGATCCCGCTCTTCCATGCAGCTTCCACTGCCTGGCAGAGAGGATCTTGGGCGTAGCCGACCGGAATTCCGCGGCCCAACGACAGGTTGATGACGCGGATGTTATACGTCTGCTGCAGGGCAATGGCCTGCTGAATGGCCGCGATCACGGTGCTGTCCGAGCCGACACCGTTGGCGTCCAGAGCCCGAAGATCAATGAGGTTTACATTCGGCGCTACGCCTGAATATCGGCCGCCGGATAAGGAACCGTTGCCGCCGATGATGCCGGCGACGTGAGTTCCGTGACCATACAGGTCCCACTGTGCTCCATTAGGGCCGGTCGTCGATGTTCCTGTGAAGTCCTGGTGATAGACCACGCGCGAAGCCGTCCCGGCCGAATTCAACAAATCTGGATGGCTATCGTTGATCCCGCTATCGATTACCGCGACGCCAACGCCCGTCCCATCGAGGCCCGAATTCCAGGCCGAAGAAACGCCCGTGGCGCCGTTGGTGAGATCGTCCATCACGTTCATGGGATGATCGATGCTGACGGACACGATCTCAGGATCCGCCTCTAAAGCCGGCAGAGCGCTGACCGGAATCGTAAATGCGGCGCTCTTAATCAAGTGCAGCTTAGCGTGTAAACGTCCACCGCGTCCGTTCATGGTGGCATAGTGCGCGGTCGTCGGCACCTGACGGTATTGCACGATTACTTTCACCGTCTGGCCCTTCGCCGATCCTTGCCGCGCCTTCGCTAGAAATCCTGAAAGTTCGGAAGCGATTCTGCCAGGCTTTTCGCCGGCATTCGGGCTCGCGCCGAACGCCATGCCCGTCGACAGGAGCAGCACCATGGTCAGGCGCTTACCCCAGGCGGCGCTGTGTCGTTCTCCGCGGCCCTTCGGCTTGCGTAACTTCTGCTGATGCACCATGAATCTCACCCTTTCTTTCTTGTGGGGGAAAGATCGCGCTCGTACCCACTCGGTGTATTGCATGGGAGAGGCCAATCGGAGCCGTGTAAGTGATTGGTTCTATTGAAGATGGGAAAATTTGATTAGAGAACTCTGAGCCACTGTGTCCCTCCAACGTGGGCGCGGGACACTTTGTCCCACCGCCTTCTGGCATGAATGTGACTACGGTGGCAGCGGATTTGGTCCACGCGAGTAGCCAAGCATGTGTAGCCAAGAGGGACCGGACGAGGCCTATTTAAAATTCCGTGTTGATGCTCAGGTAGAGGGATGGAAATGGAAGAAGATAAGCGCCGGGGCGACGACCGACCGGCATTTTAGATGGCTGCTGCTTTAGCCACCACGATTCGCTGAGGCATCTTCGGCATCGCCGCCATCAATCGCTGGGTGTATTCGTGCTGCGGATTCGTCAAGACTTGCTCGGTCGTACCGGTTTCCACAATCTGTCCTTCGTGCAGAATCGCGATTCGGTCGCAGATTCCAGCCACCGACGCCAGGTCGTGTGAGATGTAGAGGATCGCCATGCCCGAACTGCGGTTCAACCCGCGAAACAGCGCCAGGATTTCGGACTGAGTGATGACGTCGAGAGCGCTCGTTGCCTCATCCGCAATCAGCAGCGCCGGACGATGCATTACGGCCATCGCAATCAGCACGCGCTGCGCCTGGCCGACGCTCATCTGTGACGGATACTTGCGCAGGAATTCGTCGCTCGAAGGCAAGCTGACGCTCTCCAGCGCTGTTCGTATCGCAGCCTCACAGTCGACGCTCGAACCTCCGGCATGCGCGCCCCAGGCTTCTTTTAATTGAGTGCGAATCTTCAGCGCCGGATTCAGCGACGACAACGGACTTTGCAGGACAAGCGCGATTTTTCGTCCACGCACCCCGCGCAACTCCCGCTCGCGAAGCCTCAACAGATCAGAACCCTCGAATTCGATCGTGCCGTCCGCCTTCGCCCTCTTGCGGTCGAGCAGGCCCAGAATCGCCATTGCCAGAGTGCTCTTGCCCGACCCGCTTTGTCCTACCAATCCCAGCACCTCGCCCTGCCGAATCTCCAATGACACGTCGCGCAACACGGCAGGCCGACCTCCATACCGCACAGAAACGCGTGCAGCTAAAAGAACCTCGGATCGCACTCTTTCTGTCATTCCCTCTGTCCGCATTTCCTCTGTGAACCTCGGTGCCCTCTGTAGTCAAAAGGTCCTGACCTACTTCACCGAAAGCCGCTCCACATTCCAGTAAGTCTGTGGCGCCAGAATCACCGGGCTCTCCCCCTGCACGGTCGCGGCAACTGCTGACAGCGCATTCCGGTTGATCAGATAAATAAAGGGTTCCTGCTCCACGGCAATTTCCTGCACCCGGTCGAAACTCTCCTTGCGCTTTTTCGCGTCGGCGGAGGAAGCCTGCGCCCGCATCAGCCGGTCAATCTCAGCCTCCCATGCCGTATTCGGGGATTTTTCCTGCGGATTCCATTGGTGGTTTTCCGACGAACTGAGCCACACATTCATCTGCTCATTCGGGTCAAGTCCCGTATTCGTCAGCCCCAGCAGAATCGCCTCATAGTCAAATGTTTGCGTCATGCGCTCGATCAGGGAAGGGAAGTCGAGCGTGACCACATTGACGTGAATTCCAATCTTCTGCAGGTCTTCCTGGATCATCGTTGACATGCGTTCGCGATATTTGTTCCCCGAGTTGGTGATGATCGAGAAAACCACTGCATTTCCGTTCTTATCCTTCAAGGCGTCATTTTCGAGCCGGAAGCCGTCGGCTTGCAGCGTCTTCAGGGCGTTATCGGGTGAGTAAGCCTGGGCCTTCAACTTCGAATTGAACCAGAACTTGTTGGCTGGAGACACCGGACCGACCGCCGCCTGGGCGTGTCCGCGAAACACTACCCGGCTCAAGTCCTCGCGATTGATCGCCTCGGAAATCGCCCGCCGGAAGGTCGCCGACCGGAACCATTCCTTCTTGTATTCGGGCAGTGGAGCCTTCGCCACTTCGTTGAACCACATCTGCTCGCTGTCGAGCGACGGCCCCGCGTCGTGCACCAGTTGTGGAGAGGTGGCCGCGAGTTTATCGAAGTACTCGCTGTCCAGGGTATTGATAATATCGATTTCTCCACGTTTAAAGCGCAGCATTTCCACGTCACGGTTCGGTTGAATATCCAACTGAATCGAATCGAGATACGGCAATTTCCGTCCCTGAGCGTCTCTCTTCCAATAATTGGGATTTCGCTTCAGCAGCACGGTCGCGCCAGGCTTGTAATCCGCCACCATGAACGGTCCCAACACAGCCATCTCTTTCCTGGCTGAGTGTGCCGAGAGAATCGCCACTTGATCGAACTGCCGGTCGAGCCCAGCCACAGCCGCCGGAAACGTAATGGAAATCTGGGTAGGAGAAACAATCTTGGTTTCCACGTTGCCCGGGCCCGAGCGGAACGCGTCTCCAGTTGGCGAATGTAACGCCGGATCCATCAACTGCCGCACCGTGTAGGCCACGTCTTCCGCGGAAAATGGCGTCCCATCCGAAAAGGAAACTCCGCTGCGCAACTGAAACGTGATCTGCTTCCCGTCCTTCGATACTTTCCAAGATTGTGCCAGTTCCGGTTCCAGGGCCTGAGTCTGCCGGTTCATTCGCACCAGGACTCCTCCGGTCAAATAGCGAATCGTAACCGACGCGTCGTCTTCCACTTTCAAAGGATCAAACGTTTTTGGCTCGGAGTGCAGGCAGAATCTCAGCGCGCCTTGCGCCACGGCCGAGCCCGCCAGAATTCCCAGGCACGCAATTGAGACCGAAATGGACTTTTTGCCGATTGTTTTCATCCCTGTCAGCCTTCCCTGAAGACGCATCATGCAGCGATCTCCTCCTGCTTCGAGAGCACGATCTGAAATGACGTCACCACCACCACCAGCAAAATTAGGGGTACGAACTTCCATGGTTCTTCTCCTACCGACACCAGGCCTTCCAGTTCTCTCAACAGACTTCCCCATGAAGGCATGGGCTCGGCCACTCCCAGTCCCAGAATCCCCAGATTCGCTTCGCTCAAAATGAATACCGGGATCGAAATCCAGAACTGGGCGTATAGCACGGGCTTCAAATTCGGCAGCACATGAATCCAGAACAGCCGCGGGCCGCGAATTCCTGAAGCCCTCGCCTGCCTTACAAAATCCGCCTCCCGGAGCGATCCCGCTGTCGAACACAAAACGCGGGACGCGTTCGTCCATCCCAGCAGCCCTAACATCAAAAACGTCACGAGGACTGAAGCCAGCGGCGAAACATTCAATGGCATCAATGCCCGGACGGTAATCAGCAAAAACAGCCAGGGCAGCGACAGAAACAGGTCCGTCACCGCCATCGCTCCACGTGCCCAGAGTCCGCCCAAATATCCGCCGAGGCCGCCGACCAGCGCAGCCATCAGCGTTGAGAGCAGAGCCGCTGCCGGCGCCAGTAATAGCGAAATCCGCGTCCCATACAGCACCCGCGCAAACCGGTCCCGCCCGATCTCATCGGTTCCCAGCCAGTGCTGTCGCGTGGGCCGCGCATCTGTCGCCTCCCGGTACTGCTTAGCATAGCCTGCCGGCGCCAGCCAGCTCGCTGCCAATGACATCCCCACCACCAGCAGCAGCACCGTACATGCCAAGCTGCGCCACGCATTGATGCGGAGGATTTTCATGCTTCCTGCCCCCGCAACATATGTCCGATTACATCGGCCCCGGAGTTGGCCAGCAAGGTTACGAGTGTCACCAGAATCGTCAGATTCATCAGCAACGGCAAATCGCGCGCCAAAGCTGCTTGCCACGCCAGTTGGCCAACTCCCGCGAGCCCGCACAGCGCTTCTACCGGAATCGCGGCTCCTATCGCAATGCTTACCGACACTCCCGCGACGGCAAACAGCTCTGGCCCCGCAACCGGAAGCACATGCCAGAACAAAATCCACAACTCGCTCAGACCCTTGGCCCGCGCTGTAACGATGTGCGGCATGGAGTGCGCCTTCGCCAGCAGGTTGCGGACATAGCGATATACGCTGGGAAACACGATCAGCGCGATGGCCAAGGCTCCCGGCACATTCCACAGCACCGACAACAGCGCCAGCACCGCTGCAGGAAGACAAAGGAATGTCCCGCTGATCACGGTGGTGACTGCGTCGTAGGCCGACACCCGCAACCATGCCGCGCTCAGCGCCAATGCCATGGCAAAAGCCCAGCTCAGCAGCAGGCCAATTCCCACAAGTCGGAGCGTGAGCGGAGCCCGCTCGCGTAGCAGGATGCTCACCGGTTGGCCGAGCGAGAGCGAGGTACCCAAATCCCCATGGGCTGCACGTTGCAACGAATGCAAGTAAAAACTAAGAATGTTGTGCTGTTCCAGCCGCGCCTGGCGCAGTGCCCGAACACTCTCTGCATTCAGGTGCGGATCCAGTTGCGCCTCATCCACATCAAACCCAGGCGCCAACCGCACTAATGTCGCCGAGAGGAATCCGCCGAGCAGAACCATAGCGACGATCGCCAAACCATGCCGCGCAATTTTCCGCGCTATTTGTCCTCGGAGCATAGGGTGCCTACTTGGCCGCCGCTCCGGCGGTTTTGGTGTCTCGCGCGACAGCTGCCGCGTGATGGACTTGCTTCATGGAATACATTCTGCGGTCCGCCTCCGACAGCAGACGTTCCACATCGAATCCGTCTTCGGGACAAAATGCCATTCCCACGCTCAGCGTAATCAAATCCCGACCGCACACGTGCCGTCCCGCTTCAATAGCGGCCTCATTCAGCCTGTCCGCTTTTTCCGAAGCCGCTTCGGTTGTCAGTCCGGGAGCCGTGATCACAAATTCGTCACCGCCCATGCGCGCCACGTAGTCATACCCGCGGCATACATCCTTCAGCCGCGTCGTGAACTCGCGCAGCAGTTTGTCGCCCTCCAGGTGACCGAAGGAATCGTTGATCTGCTTGAATCCATCGATGTCGCACACCAGCACCGCCAGTGAAGTTTTCATGCGCCGGCAGCGCGCAGCTTCTTGCGCCAGATGCATAAACAGCGATCGCGCGTTGGGCAGTCCCGTCAGATAATCGGTAGTCGCCGAGCTTTCCGCCTGCTGATACTTCAACGCGTTTTCCACCGACAGCGCCACCTTCGAAGCCACGGCCAGCAGAATTCTCAAATGATCGGGCGTGAAGGCATCCCGATTCGCCTGATACATCGCCAGCACCCCGACCACTCCGTTCAATCCTTCCAGAGGCACCACCAGCGCCGATTGCAGGGTAGTATGCTTCCCTGGATCGACCACGTATCCTGCTTCCACCTGGGGATTACCGTTCACAATCGGTTTGCAGTTTTCCGCTACCCAGCCGCACAATCCCTCTCCTACTTTGATTTTGAGCGACGACAGCATGCGGAAGTTTTCGCCACTCACCAACTCCGGCAGAAGCCATCCGTTCCGGTTCACAAACACGGCAATCGAATCGTATGGAATCATTCGCCGCAGGCGCATCGACAATACCGACAGTGTCTCGCTCAAACTCAGCGACACGCCCAGATCCTGGCTCAGTTCAAACATCGTCTGCGCCTCTTGCCGGGCCGACGCAATCGATGTCAGAAAGTCCGCGCTATCCATCAGGCCGTGGGTGGGGTCGGTGCGTTCAAATCCGGTGGCCGGCGCCAGCCCGCGCTCTACCCGCACCATCTTGGACAGCCCCAGCGATGCTCCGGTGTCCTCCGACATCTGCGCCATTCGCTCCAGTTCCACGTAACGGCTCTCGAGAATCTCCACTACTTTTGGGTCGAACCATCTACCGGACATTTCTTTGACTTTGGCCATCGCCTCTCCCAGCGGCAACGCTGGCCGGTATTGGCGGTGAGAAGCCAGAGCGTCCAGACAATCCACCGCCGCGAGAATCCGAGCCCCAATCGGAATCTGTTCTCCGCTGAGTCCTTCGGGATATCCCGTTCCGTCCCAGCGCTCGTGGTGCGACCGCACAATCGGCGCCACCGGATACGGAAACGCTACTCGCTCTAAAATTTCCGCTCCCACCAACGGATGTACCTTCATCTTCTCGAATTCTTCCGCCGTCAGCTTCCCCGGCTTGTTGATGATTTGTTCGGGCACCGCCAGTTTCCCGATGTCGTGCAAGAGAGCGGCCGCTCGCAGCGCTTCGACTTCACTCTCCGCCAGATTCAATTGCGTCGCAACCGCCACGGCATAGGTTCGTACCCGCTGCAGGTGGGTGTGCGTCGTGTGATCCTTGGCCTCAATCGCCAGGGCCAGCGCTTCAATCGTCCGCATGTTCAGCGACGCGATTTGTTCCACGTGCCGCTTTTCCACCTCGACCCGCTCTTTCTCCGCTTCCAGCCGCCCCAGATACAGCCGGTAGGATCGATACACCCAATAGATGAGGGGCAACACCAGCAGCGAAGTTTCCCAGCCCGCTGACCGGTTCACAATTCCCACCAATCCCACCGCCGCCGCTCCCACCAGGTAATACGGGAACGACCAGAAGTAGCACTCCGACCAGACTCTGCGGCTCGATTTCCCCTCGGTCAGCGCAATCACAATCGAAATCGGCAGCGTATTCGCGAAGAAGAACACCAGCGCCGCCACCATCAGAAGGATGGGTTTGTTCGCCCCGAATCGATCCGCCATCCAGTGATAACCGACATAAGTAAGCGCGCTGGCATTGGCCATCATTCCAGCTACGTTGAACAGCACTTTCACCGGATCCAGCCGGTTTCGGGCTTGCCACACGCTTTGCACCAGCGTCGCCGTGCAGCCGATAACCAGCGTTTCAGGAAGGCTCAACTCCAACACGCCCAGCAGGATGAACAGAAAATTTACCGACATCGTGCCGTCAATCCCCGGTAACTGCACCTTCAGCCCCGATGCCAGTACCGCCACCGCCAGATAACAAAAAAACCGCAACAGATCCTGCGATTGCCAGTGCGACAAAGCGAAACCCAGCACCACCACGCCTAACGACGCGGTGATGCCAACGAATAGCTTCGTTTGGATCGACAATCGTTCTGTCTCTGCCTGCATCGACAGCCTTGTCTAACGCTTCTTTAGCTCGGGATGCATCACTCCCAGGCTGAAGGGCTTGCGCCGTCCGCTTGCAGCTTCTGGGGGCAAACAGCCGCAAACCGGCTAGTTGTCATCCGGCCAAAACCAGCGTCCCGCGGCGCATCCGGAAGCCGAAAGCCGGCCCAGAACCCGCAGGCACAACAATTTATTGCGCCGGCGATTAGTCTGCGCACGGCCCGTAGTGGGCACACATTGGGCCCCACTCCTAGCCTTGCCGGAATCCTATTGCAACGACTAGGTCTGAAGAAGCTTACCGAAGTAACCACCGGAAGATTTCCACTCTTGTTTTTCGACGGCTGAGGGCGAAAATATTTTCAGGACCTGTGTAAGGCGAGGAGCGATTACTTACGTAACGCCTCGCGTAACATGCTGCTCGGCCAAACCGCCCGCCTGTGTCAACATCGTCCCAAACGCACTCTATGGCGACCTCGTACCCCAGTTCGGAAAAAAGTTTGGAAAAGAGTTCTGAAAGAAGCTCGGAAAAAAACTCGGCAAAAAGCTCACAGCTGAGTTCAGAGCAACTCTTGGAGCAGCCAGGACCGCTCACTGCCGTTCGGACGAGTGCAGTCGGATCTCTCGCGTTCGTGCAGCCTCAGCTGGCCGTCTTCTATATCGATCTGCAGGGACAGTTTCGCGCCTGCAACTCTGTTTTTACCCAGCTTCTCGGCTATTCGCCTCAGGAACTCCTGGGACGCGATTTCTCTACGCTCTTCGCCTCGACGGAAAAAATAAATGGTGACGATCCCTCTCTGCTGCGGCGTGCAATTCTGACCGTTGCCGCACTTCAAGGGGACTATTCCTGCGGACTGTTTGCCCGGCCCAAGACCGGCGCCTGCTTTGCCGTGCAGTTTTCCGCCACACTTCTTTGCGATCCAACCTCGAAACCGATGGCGGTGGTAGCGGTCGTAGTGCCGCATGCAAAGGCCACCGCCGGCCGCTGCACCGACCGGACTGGCGCCCGGCGTAATCTCCCGCAAGATCGACGACACGAACTTCATTCTTGCCAGTCCCGTGATGCACAAATTCATGGGCCTGGTCGACCGCGTGGCCGGTCATACGGAAACTGTTCTGATTACCGGCGAGACCGGCACGGGGAAGGAACTCATCGCTCGCACCATCCACGAGTCTTCCCATCGCCGCGGCCGGCCGTGGGTCGACATCAACTGCGCCGCGCTTCCCGAAAACCTGGTGGAAAGCGAACTTTTCGGATACGAGAAAGGCGCCTTCAGCGGCGCCGATGTTTCGAAACCTGGCCTCTTCGAACTGGCCGACAAAGGCACTCTTTTTCTCGATGAAATCGGCGAATTGCAACTGCAGACTCAGGTGAAGCTTCTGCGCGTGCTGGACGGCCAGCCCTTCTACCGTCTCGGCGGCCACCGCAAAATCAAAGTCGATGTCCGCATCGTCGCCGCCACTAACCAGAATCTCGAAGCCATGGTCAAAGAAGGACGCTTTCGCGAGGATCTCTTCCACCGTCTCGGCCAATTCCAGCTTCGCGTTCCTCCGCTGCGCGAGCGTCCCGAAGACATCGTTGCCCTGGCCGAATATTTCCTGCGCCTCAAAGCCCCGCGCAAGAATTTTTCTTCGCAGGCCATTTCTGCTCTTTTGTCGCACGGCTGGCCCGGCAATATTCGGGAACTGCGTAACCTGGTTGCCCGCATGGCAATGGAATCTTCCGAATCCGAGATCAACTTCTCCAGCCTCAGCGTCTCGGTCACGGGAGAGCCGGCCGCACTCCGTCAAACTGCCTCCATGCCCGTCAGCAATCTCGACAGCATGGAGGAGCAGATGATCATCAAAGCTCTCGAGCGCACCGGAGGGCAGCGCACGCTCGCCGCCGAGCAACTCGGCATCTCCCGCCGCACTTTGAGCCGCAAACTGAAGGAATACAACATCAACTTCGCTCCCGGAGATAGCACCGCCTCGCTCGGCTTCATCAGCAATGAGCAACAGAAATTTTTTCGCGCACGGGTTCAGACCGCGGTCACGATCAGAAATTCTCAAGGAGAAGAAATTCACGTGCAGGGAGTCAACCTCAGCACCGGCGGCATGGGCCTCGACGGCCTGAAAGAGCCGCTGCGTTTCGCGGGATTGCTCGACGTCAGCTTCCTCCTGCCCGATAGCGAAATCCTTTTCCAGGCCAAGGCCCGCCTCATGTGGATCGGCGACGAAGGCCGCGTCGGCGTCCGCTTCGCCGTAATCGAACCCGCCCTCTTCGAACAACTCCAGCACTGGACCAATCGAAAGATGAAAGAAGAAGGCTGGGAATTCCCCACATAACGCTCTCATTAATTCGGTCGCTATCCTCTTCGATAAACTTTCCACGTGTACGAACGGGAAGGGTACGACCTCAAGTCGCTGCGGAAAACTACGAACGCCTGCGTCGCCGTGGAAGAGCGGCCCTTTCAGAGCCTGCCCTGAGCTTGCCGAAGGGGCCGCGTAAGGCGCCCTGATGGGAGGGGCTTTTAGCCCCGGTGGTCGAAGTTTCGTGGGGAATTGCGTTTTTCCGCAACCACGTCCAGTCGTGCCGTCGAGCTCCTTAAAACCAGCTTTGGGAAGGGCACGGCTTCCAGTCGCGCCGTTAAGCGCCCATACCGACCCCGGCTCGAGCCGCTGAGGGCCACGCATCCAACTTGAATCCCGGAAACGCCGAACAATACCGATACTCAGCCGCGCTCGCCACCAACTTCTCCATCACCGGATTCTGATGGATATACAAGCGATGCCCCGCAAAATCATGCGCATCGCGAATGCGATGGTCGGTGAATCCCTTCTGCCAGATTTCCCTGCGGCTGATTTCGATGCCGACGGCGTGCGAATAACCACCTTTGATCAGTTGCATGGCGCGTTCGAGGGTAACATCCTGCGCCGGAGTAAACAGCAGGTGCACGTGGTCGGGCATTAGCACAAAGGCGTGCAGGCTGAATCTTCCCTGCCGACGATAGCCATAAAGAGTCCTCAGGAAAAGTCGCGCGTACGATTCGACGACGAAGAATCTTCGGCGTTGGAATGTCGAGAGGTTTACGAAGTACGTTCCGGGAGGAGAAATCAATCGCGTTGGTTTCATCTGCGGTGGGCCTCAGCGGCTAAAGCCGAAGTCCCTAGCCAGCCTATGCGATGCGACTGGAAGTCGCACCCTTCCCGGTCGGTTTATTTGCGAATCGTTCCTGTTCGGGAAACTCTGCTTACGAGCACGAACTCGGAAGGGTACGACTCGGGAAGGGCACGACTCGGGAAGGGCACGACTTTCCAGTCGTGCCGTAAAGCTCACCCCCAGATGGAGGCTTTAGCCGCTGAGGGCGGGGGCTTCGGCACCGTAGCGGCGATGTAGCCGTCGAGACATGATCGACCTCTACCACGCACGCGAAGTTCCGCGCTGTGAGGAATGAACATGGAAACTGGCCCCAGCAGCTCACCTTTCGAAAACCGCGGAAGATGGGGCAGCCTGAAGTCGTGACGGTCCCGGCAAACAACAAAATCAAAGGTGGGCCAGCCTTAAGCCTTCTTTGCCAAGCGTGGGTTTGGCGGAGGATGGTGCCACATCGCCGTCTTGCACTCAGGACACCCCGGTTTAACACCATCTTTTCCGAAGTGCATCTGCATTATGTGAACTGGCTTCCGGTCCACGTCCCAGCAACGAGAACAGAGCCCCTCGGGGTCGCCCTCCATGTAAACAAAGCCGCCTTCTCGGAAAACCTTGCCCGTCAGCGCGAGTTTTTCTTGAAGTCCCCGGACCTGAGACTCCAGCTCGCTCATCCCCTTCAGCATCTCCAAGTTTTTCGCGCTTAGTTGAAGAGCCTCGATGTTGGCCTGCGTCGCGGCCTGGACAAGCTCCGGATTTGCTACCTTTGCGGCGAGCTTCACAACTTCCAAAGACGTCTCCAATAACCCCACGTGATCCTCCGACGGGTGGCCCATTCAAGCCTGGTTTTGGCTTGAGTGGGGCATTTCTACAGCTGAGGTAATCAGGCTCAGACGAGTGCAGCCGACCCGTCTGCCACACCAGAACTCCCCGAACTCCCTCTTCAACGCGATCCCCCCAAAGGCGCCGCGGCTTGGCCCTCTAGTGGTTGCTGGCGCAACTTCCTAAGCCTACAGATGTTTACCATCACATAGCCTCGCCACGGCTTCATCGACCAACTTGCACCGCGCGACGATAAAATCCATGAACTCAACTTTCTCATATAGAAACTGGGATGGAGCCGGCAAGAGATTGCTTGCGAAAACTGCATCCGCGTCCGCGCCGAGTTTTTTTACACATTCGGAGACGTATATCTTGGGGTCATTGTCACTGATCGCCTTGTTCTCCGATGCCGCCAACATGCAAATATTGGCGACTGCATTGTGTTCTCCCGCCGCCTTCTCCTTCTTAAGATGAGCCCTCGGATAGACGTGATGAAACTCTTTCTTGTTGAAGTGCGAAAGGGCGACCGCCACGTCAATGGCGGCTCCATTTGTGAGATTGCGAGGGGACAGAGAGGCCAGAGCCAAAGCAAAACCGACCGATACCGAATTGGACGCACGGAACGGGACCTTGCTCCAGAAGGTAGGATACGGCCTCTCGCCAAAGTCGATTGCCTTCCCCTTGTTGTCGACGATGAATTCTAGAACAGCCGTTAGGTCCTTCGAGACAAAGTTCTCGCCTCCCACTCGGTATCTCTGGCCGAACGCAGATCGCCAGAACCATTGCCGCAGGCGCGGCACATCGACCTTTTCGGCTGATCCTGCCTTGTGAAATACGTACGTCAGGATGATCACCAACGCTTCGTATGGCAGGAACTCCCACCCGTGTATTCCGAATTCAGTCACTAGAGTATCCACTGCGCGCATCAACGCCTGACGCGTATTCTCCACGAGCTGCGCCATTTGCTCTTTGGTGAGTGACCTGAGATTGATGATCTGATCTTGGCGAATACTCGAACAGTTGAGAGCGGCGAGACACTTCAGGATTGTTTCGGGGTCAATCTTCCCGTAGTTCTTGCTCTTGAGACTCTGCGCAATTTGAGCCACCTTTCCATTCAGGTCAAACTCCTGAGACCACGTCGCCGCAACCATCAAGTCATACATCGAGAGTCTGGTACCAGAGCTGTTGATCCGCTCGAAGATTGGACACACTTCCTCGACCGACAGGTCTTTAAGAACGACCACCGGAAGTTTGTACTTAGTGAAGGCGTCTATCAGATTGTCTAGCTCTGCTTGCAGTTGAGTGGCTTCCTTGTGCGTCTGCAAGCCGGTCCTAAAATTCAAGACCTTGGTGGTGCTGTAAAGTGAGCGAAGGGGAAAGACCAGCGAAGACTTTGTTTCTTCCAGCAGGACAAATTGCCTTGCTTCAAGATCGTACCCCGGCGAAAATCCCTCGTCATTGTCGGGAGCTCCGATGCTCGCGTATATCACGGTAATGCGTTGCTGCCCGTCTAACACGTAGTCGGTCGGGGTCATGTCGTCCGTCTCGGGCAACTTGAAATTACCGATGTTGCGTTCCGCAGCCAGCTTAACTTTTGTCTTCCACATCAGTAAGCTGCCGATCGGGTAATTGTTCACTATGCTGTCTAGTAACTTGAACGCCTGGGGCTCCTTCCAGACAAACTTACGCTGAAATTGGGGAATCTTGATGGCGCCTTTCTTGATGTCAGCGATGAGGTCGGCAAAATCGGGCGTGGCGGTGGTAAGTCTACTTTGACTCAGCGGCATTCGAGTGGAATACCACGGCAGGGGGCGCGGAGCAATACCAATCTGCAGCGGGACTGGCCCACGTTTGCGGCGTAATGACTGAGGCTGCCCACCTTCGCGATTTTCCAAGAGTGGGATTTGGATCGAGACCCTTCCTCGCTTTTCCACAACCCAATGTGACATCTGACCTTGACCTCAAAATTCAAAGAGCAGATCATCGTCAAGGCGGAGGCGATGCACGCAGAAATCGCGAGCCATGCTCTAACTCCATTGTTCTCAAGATTTTGACCTCTAAACCGTTGGGGCTCAAGATTTTGCAGACCATTTTTGCAAACCCCGCGACAGTCGCGGCATTCAGAGGGGAGGGGGGAGGGGGGATACCCCTGACAAGCGCAGATTTTCCCACAACGGGACCTTAAGCTGGGCAGCTCGTTTCGTGCCCGTCACCGACATTTTTTCAGGAGTTATCCGCAGTCAAGCTTTCGTGAGTTCGCGCAGGCGTTCGGCTGCGCTCTCGGCCGTGATGTCGCGTTGCGGAGTTCCCAGCATCTCGAAGCCGACCATGAATTTCCGGATGGTCGCCGAGCGCAGAAGCGGCGGATAAAAATGCGCGTGAAAGTGCCATTCTGGGATACTGGTATCGAACACCATCGGTCGGCGACTGGTGAAACCCATGGAGTAAGGGAAGGGAACTCCGAACACGCGGTCGTAAGTGGAAGTCACGCGATGCAGAATATCGCTCAACGATCGGATTTCGTCGGACGCGAACTCATTCATGCTTCCGAAGTGTCGGCGACTGCAAATCAGAATTTCGAACGGCCAAACCGCCCAGAAAGGCACGAGCGCGAGGAAACTATCGTTTTCATAAACAACTCGGACGCGTTGCCTCTGTTCCAAGGCAACGTAGTCGCAGAGAAGACAGCGGCCGTGCGACTTCAAATAGTCCCCCTGTGCAACCAACTCTTTGGCAGGCGCCTCGGGAATCGAGAGAGTTGACCAGATCTGGCAATGAGGATGCGGATTGCTGGCGCCCATCATGGCGCCGCGATTTTCGAAAATCTGGACGTGATTGATGTTTTCCAGTTCGCCCAACTCCCGGAACTGCTCTATCCATGTGCGGACGACGAGCTCAATTTCTTTCAGACCCATCGTAGCGAGCGTGAGATCGTGACGCGGAGAGAAACAAATCACGCGGCAAATTCCAGGTTCAGCTTCGGCGACGAGCAGCCCCATGGTGTCGACATCGAGACGAGCGCGCGCGGTATCAGGCTTCAAAGCGGCAAAGTCGTTATCAAAAACGAAAGTGGAAGAATATGCGGGATTCCGAATTCCGCCCGCCCGCAGGTTGCCCGGACAAAGATAGCAGCTCGGATCGTAAGCCGGTTCCGACGCAGTAGGAAGTTTAGCGATTTCGCCTTGCCAGGGACGCGTTGCGCGATGCGGCGAGACCAGCACCCACTCGTTGGTCAATGCATTCAGCCGGCGATGAGGATCTTCCGTGAGTTTCAAATTGCGGCCTCGCAGCATTCTACGACGGAGAGGAGACAAGGTGCAGCGTCTTCATCGTCGACGGAATCTTCGAGCGCGATCGTGAGCCGGCGCGGTCGGTTGCGATGGGCTTCGCCCCCGACGCTCAGGGCAGGCCGAGGACGGCGATAGCTACGTGAGTGGAGTTACGAGAGCTGTTACTGGGAGTGTGCGGTTTACGGCTTTAGGGAATTGCCCATCATCAGGGCGAATAACAGAGGAAGGTAGATTACCGTTGCCTGCAGGACATGACGCGCACGCATCTTCGAGCGGGCGCTGGCCAGCGGCAAATTCAGGAACGCGAGGCGGATTCCGAAATAGAGGAGCGCGACGCCGAGAACCAGCGCGCCGACCAGATAGATTCTGCCCGCCATACCCATGAAACTGGGCAGAAGGCTAATGGGAATCAGAGCGACCGAGTAAATCAGAATTCGGCGTGCGGTCGAGCGGCCGTCTTCCTCCACGACCGGTAGCATCTTGACTCCGCCTTTGGCGTAATCCTCCCGATACAACCACGCGATCGAAAAGAAATGCGGGAACTGCCACACGAAGAGGATCGCGAACAATACCAGCGTTCCCCATTCGAGTCGGCCGCGAGCGGCGGTCCAGCCGAGAACGCCTGGCATCGCCCCGGGAAAAGCTCCAACGAACGTGCAAATCGGCGATATTCGCTTTAGCGGCGTGTAAGCGGCGAGATAGACAGCGGAAGTCAGCAGAGTCAAGAGCCCAGTCAGTGGATTAGTGAAGATGGCGAGATAAATTGAACCGCCAACAGCGGCTAACACGCCCACTGCTGTCGCGTGGAACAGACTCATGCGGCCGGCCGGAAGCGGGCGAAGGGCGGTGCGGCGCATGTATCCATCGACATCGCGCTCCATCACTTCATTGAGCGCCGCGGTGCCGCTGGAAACCAGGCCGATGCCAAACAGAGCATGAAATAGTCCCCACTAGATCCAGGAAACGCCAGCCTGATGCGCTCCGAAAAAATAGCCGCACCACGCGGTCATCACGATCAGAGACGTGACTCGGAGTTTAGTCAGCTCAGCATAGTCGCGAAAAAGGGAGGTCGCCCGAATGCGGAAAGCAGAGAGAGGCAGTGTCATCGTGCTCATTGTTTGGCCGTTTAACGCGCTCTGGAAAACCGTTTCTGGTTACTGAAGGAACTCCGTACGGACCACACTCAGCCACATTATTCCAAGAATTGCATAGGTACTCTGATCAATTTCGAAAGTCAAGCGAAAACGCCTCGTCTGTTCTTTACAGGCTAACACACGCCGCGCGAGTCGTTCGACGTCCAGGTTCATTGACTCGCCGAAGATGCCGACGAGTCGAACGTCTCCGGAGGATCGAAAAAGCATTTATGCCAGAGCGCCGAGTCCGACAACGTACCCGCTCTCCACTGCTGAAGCGTAGCCATGGTGGCGGCAATCATGCCGCCGTCCGCGGAATCAAAAATGACCACGATACCCGCCGGCGCCGAAGCAGTCTGCGCCATTTCCTTATAATTCTTATCGAGAAGAAATTTTGTGTACTCGAGCCGGGCTTTGGGGCCCCGCGTCCCTGGCATTGTCGTCGATCTTCTGGACCGAGATAATCTTTACAGTCTTATTGCGGAGCGGCTCCCAGCCTCCGGGGAACGGCGCTGTCTCTTCGCGTTCGACGCGGTACAGGTCTGCGGCCGGCGTTAGCGAGGAGGCCGCAGGCACGTCCGTGTCGGCGATGCCATCGGGCATCTCGACGCTGTTACGCCAGATCCATCCCCGCGACAAGCCGGAGATGCGTACGTGAACCCAATCCGCGTTGAAGTCGAGCATTTCGAATTCATCGTGCATGCTGGCCAGAAATTCGGGCTTCGCAGTCAGGGTGGGAGCGGCAACTACCGGCGTCCCGGACTTCTTGACGGCCACAAGATTCTTGGGATGTGCCTGGTTCTTGAGGATCTCCTCCAGGCTGTCGGCTTCTGCCTGTAACGCGGTGTCAGGTTTCACGGCGGCCTGCAGATTGGCAGAACGCTCACGCTCCTGAGCCGCCAGGCCTTGACTCAAGGAGGACGAAAACGTTCGATCAGCATCGGGGAACTTCGGAACTGGCGCGGATGTGGTTGGCTCCGCTGCCGCGGGAGTTCGGGTGGGCGGAGTCGCAGCCGAGGCTGAGGTGGTTTGAGCGCCGCTCTCGGGAGAGCCTTTCGCGAGTTGGTCCGCCAGTTGATCCAGCAGATCGGCTTCGATCCGCCCATTGGAGGTCAGCAACTGGTAACCCGAGCGAGAAGTCACGGGATCCGTGTACCACGCCGTCACCTTCGTGCTAACTCGTACGATCGCCCCGCCAGAAGGCGCGGAACTGACTTGGACAGTCGATTGATAGTAAGCGCGCTGGTAGCGGTCGAATGGATGCTCTCCGGGCTTGGCGAATCCCTCCAGCGCGGGAAGATGCCCGGCCAGGTCTGTTTGTATCGCAGCGAGCGCCTTTTCCACCCGGGCTTTCGATTGCGGAAAGGCGCGCTCATTCGGGTTGGCCTGCGCAAATAGATGCGTAACGAAGAACAAGGCGAAGAAGGCGCCGGCTAACAAGCCCCGCGGCGCGAATCGGCCAGGTAGCTTAGAAGTTTGCGGCGAAGGTTGGCGTTCCTGCCGATTGCACCTCTCGGCGGCGGCTGAAGTCGAAACCGATTTAGTCGCACGGACGTTATCGCTGCAACCATGACCCAATACCAATCGTGAGTTTTTCCGCAAATGATTTGCTCGCGGAGTCACGGTAGTTGCTCCAATTGATCCCTCAAGATCCACCCGTGTTGGCCTTCGTGCGTTTCCACGCCAAGCCAATACGTCGTTGAGATCACAATCAAAACCTCAGTACCGGCCGGCAGGGATTGCAAGGTGCTCGCGGTGTGGAAGGGCGCGGACTGAAGCGGCGCTCCCGGCGCCTTCACCAGCCGCTGGAGCTGGCGGCGGAGATCCTGTACGTGCTGCTCGAGAGTCTGTGGAGGCTCCTGTAGAGAGGACGGCGCATCGCTCTGTGCCGAAGCAGAGACAGTACTCGAGGCTGCTTGTGCCAAGTCAGGGGGCGTTGGCTCTTTCGGAGCAGGGCTGGGCACCTTGGCAGCGTGCTCCTGCTTTTCTTTCTGGGCCTCGACGGTCTGGGCCTTCATCAGATCCAAGGCGTCTAAGTGGTCGTGAATGTCTTTGTACTCGGCGCTTTCGACCGAACCGTTGGAGGAGTGTCCAACGTGGCGGAAATCCTCCACGAAACGTGCATCGATGCGAAGGACGGTGTTCTTTTCGCCCTGAGGTTTCAGTACGTATCGTACCGCCAGCGTTCCGACGTCGCTGCTATCCTTAAAATTCCGAGGATCCAGCGCTTTCAACCGTACCTTGTAGAAAACCTGTCCGCCTTCGGTCCACTCTGGAAAAACTCGCGTGGAAGTAGCGGGGGTCGCATCGGTTATGTATTCGTCCTTGTTGTATTCTTTGGTTCCTCTGATGATTCCATTCTGAACCACCTCCTGAACGACTTGAGCGACTTCGCCTTCTGGAAACGGAACATTCACGATGAGTCCCATGCCGTATTGGACGGCATCCTTATCGCGGGCGAGCAAGGGTAGCGCGACGAGCGAGCACATCAGAAAAACCACGACTTTCGCTAATATCGCGCCTGCGCGGGCGTCGAAAAGCGCAAACCGTGCGCGGTAGTTTCTTACGGACACAACAATTCCTCCGATGGCACAAAGAGTCTCAACTATGCCTTGTCGCTGTCAACTCCGCTAGTTATTTTGAGTTTGATCGCCAAAGTAAAACGCGAAGAACGTTTACTGTGTAAAAAAAACGTAAAAAATAAATTTGCGAACCCTCTTGAAAATAAAGCAGGGAGCGATGTAGGATTTTCTCCCGGTACGGTGGTAGGACCTTTCTGACAAAATCGATTTAGGCCTTCCTGGCGCAAGGGTAGACGGGTTCTCGACGAACTTGCTGCAGCTTAATAACCTTGCGGCGTTGGAACGCGAGTTTGTTCAAAGACAGAAGTGCTAGGAGTTCGGCATGGATACGGGCATGAAGTCTCGCTCTTGTGGAATGGCGCTGTGGAACAAGCATTTCCTGGCTGCGGCTCTGGTTCTGGCTTTCCTGATCCTAAGCTGCACTCAAAACGCGAATGCCCTTCCGGCTTTTGCCCGGAAGTACGGCCTGCGCTGCTCGGCCTGTCATGAGTCCTGGCCGATGCTTAATTATTTTGGCCAGAAATTTAAAGACAACGGCTACCAGCTCATGAACGACCGGGATGCCCCGATTTGGCAAAATCCGGGGTATTGGCCGGTTACCTTCCGCATCTTACCGATCTGGCATCGGGTAAGTACGGGGAAGGTGGCGGTCGACCAGGGATCGGGAATCACGCGGATCACAACCTCGGGCTTCGACCTGAGCGGATTGGACTTCCACACCGGCGGCACGCTGGAAAAGAATTTCTCGTTCTACGTGCTGCCTTCGTCCGATAACACGGGGGCTTTCCACTTTGAGACGGTGATGGCCAGGCTGGACAATTTGTTCGGCAGCTCCTGGCTCAACCTCAAGCTGGGTAAATTTGAACTCGACAACCTGCTGTCGGAGAAGCGGGTCTTGACATTGACTGGGAATGGCGGGATTTATCAGCTCTACCACTTCATTCCGGTGGGCGATGGCAATATCTTCGGACAGATGGGAGACAACCAACTGGGCGTGGAGTTGATGGGGCACTCCTACAACGATCGCACTCGGTACTCGGCGGCATTGCTTAGTTCTACGGACGGAAACCCTGGCATCCCTTACGGCAATGCTTACACTGGATTTTTTGCGGCCAGTCAGGCGTTCGACGCGGGCCGAATGGGGGTGGACCGAATCGGGGCTTACGCCATGATCGGAGAAGCTCCGACGTATTATCTGACTTCGGGTGCCGTCCCGATTCCAGGCTCGGGAATCAGCAACAAGTCATTTCACCGCGAAGGCTTCGTTGGACAGTTTTACTTCGGCCAGCATTTCGACCTGCAAGTGGTGACGCAGCATGGCTGGGATAACGCGTGGTTTGGACAAGGTTACGGGGACCTGATCGGCGGATCTGTCACCGGCAACAACCTGCCGGGGACGACGCTTCCAGCCGGCTCGCAGGCTCCGACCTGGAACGGCGTTCTGTTTGAACCTCACTTCGTGTACAGCCCGCAGCTTATCTTCATCGGGCGGTACGAAACGATTCGCATGTCGCGGCAGGCTACGGCCGGCAACCCTTCGAACCTGGGTAATATTTCTACCTATACCGCCGGGTTTCGCTACAACCCATTCATGACCAGCCGAGCTGGTTTTGCATGGCACAACGAGTACAACTGGCTGCACCAGGATGGCACTGGGCCGATCGTTGGGACGACAGGTCTCAATGTGAATACCAGCGAACTGTTGACCGGATTTGACTTTGATTTTTAGAGAGGGATACATGCGGACAAGATTGCGGAAGTGGTCGCTGTTACTGGGCGTAGCTGCGGTTTTGGCGCTGCCGGTGGCGTCATGGGCCCAGCTTTCGACTTACGACCTGAAGACACGGATGGGCGCGGAGAGCCATATCGGAAAAATCACGGGCCATGCCAAGGACGGCAAGGCAGATTACCGCCGGTACTGTGTAGGTTGCCATGGCGAACTGGGTGACGGAAACGGAGAAAATTTTCCCTGGGTCGATCCCAAGCCGCGTGATTTTCAATTGGGCGTGTTCAAGTGCCGTTCGACCCCGACGGGAACGTTGCCG
This sequence comes from uncultured Acidobacteriaceae bacterium, assembly GCA_963709305.1. GTDB lineage: Bacteria > Acidobacteriota > Terriglobia > Terriglobales > Acidobacteriaceae > Sulfotelmatobacter. The sequence goes on from CAVPWO010000002.1 coordinate 30,216, forward strand.
ACGGACGAAGATCTGTTCGACACCATCGCTCGAGGCCTCGATCGCTCAAACATGCCGCCATGGAGCACGTTCACCAAACAGGAACGCGCCGATCTCGTGGCTTGGGTAAAACACTTTTCTCCGCGTTGGACGACTGAAAAACCTGGAACGCCCATCCAGATTCCTCCGGAACCGGAGGTTACCGCGGACCGCATCAAAGCCGGGCGAGATGTGTTCGCCAGGGTGCAATGCTGGAAGTGCCATGGCGTGCAGGGTATGGCCAATGGGCCGTCGGCTGCGACCCTGACCGATGATCAGGGGCGCCCGATCGCTGCCTACAACTTTACCGAAGGGGCCCGGCCAAAATGCGGCGACACCGATCGCGATATCTACAGAATTTTCATGACCGGTTTGGACGGTACTCCCATGCCCTCATTTGCCGACAACATTAAGCCGGATGAGGCATGGGATCTGGTCTTCTACCTGCGAACGTTCATGTCTCAGCCCAGCAAAGAGAAAGAGATGGCGAAAAAACTGGACCTGAAACCGGTGAACCCCAATGCGCCAGCGGGCCAACAGTAGAGGCCAGGATGGCATCGCAAGATAATGTGGGCTCTGCGGAACTGCAAGGAGAGATTTCAAATGAAGAAGCGAAATAAATTCGTAGTTGTACTATCGGCGGTGATTCTTATCTCCTGTGGCGCGCTGTTTCTGGGCCAGAGGGTCAACGCTGCTGGAGAAGGCAAAATTACCGGGACGGTCAAACTCGACGGCGCCCCTCCGCACATGAAGGGCATCGACATGTCGAAAGACCCCTACTGCGTTAAGCAACATGCAAACAATCCCGCTCACCTGGAAACAGTGGTCGTGGGCCCGAACGGTGGATTGGAGAATGTGGTCCTCTACATCTCCGAAGGCTTGACTGGAAGTGCATTGACCGAGAAACCGACCGCAGTGCCGGTATTTGATCAAAAGAACTGTATGTATACGCCGCACGTGCTGGCGCTCGATGCAGGCCAGACGTTCAAGGTGACGACCAGCGATCAGACCACCCACAACATTCATCCGCTGCCGAATCCGATGACTGGAAATATCCCGTGGAATCAGTCGCAGCCACCGGGCGCGGCGCCGATTGAAAAGAGCTGGAAGAATCCGGAAGTGATTCCGGTGCAGTGCAATATTCATCCCTGGATGCACGGCTGGCATGTGGTGGTGAGGGGGCCGTATGCGACGACCGACGCAAGTGGCAACTACACCATTAACAATGTGCCGCCGGGAAATTACACGGTGACCGCCTGGCACGAAGATAGTCCGAACCTAACGCAAACAACCCAGACACAAAAAGTGACGGTTGTGGCGGGTAAGCCGGGAACTGCCGATTTCACGTTTAAGGCAAAGTAGCCAGAATCATTGCGTTCGTAGCTCAACTGCATGTGGAATCGCCGCAGTCCCACTCCGGTGATTCCTTGGTAAAGAGTCCCAGCTCACTTGGCCAGGGAAGCCGGCCAAAGGCGGAACGATATGGCGAAGATCTTCGCGGTAACGATCGTATTGATCGCGATCGGTTCGGCTATTCCTATCGCGATGCACACCTGGCATTTGCCGGAGGACATCTCCACTCACGGCCCGCTGATCGACGAACAATATGGGGATACGATGGCGGAGGTGGGAGTTTCATTTCTAACCTCGCAAATCCTCCTGGCTTTCTTCATCTGGAAATTCTCGAACGTCAAGCCGGGAACCAAGACCCGGAATTTTCCTGGCGGGGCTATGGGCCTAGTGATTGCAGCCTTCCTGTTGGTCGGCACCGAGGTGCTGGCTCTTGGAGTGTTCGGAGCCAAAGCCTGGGCCAGCGTTTATTTCACTCCGCCCGCAGCCAATGCCATGCCAGTCCAGGTGCAGGCGGGACAATTCGCATTCTATTTCCGCTATCCCGGTCCGGATGGAAAGTTTGGACCAATCCATCCTGACCAGATCAACGAGGCCACCGCTAACTTCTTTGGCCTTGATACAACGCACGATCAGGATTCCAAGGACGACATCGTAACCGCTGAGATGGCGATTCCGGTGAACCGGGAGATCCATTTGCTGATGCATGCGAAGGATGTTGGACACTCCTTCTTTGTTCCCGAGTTGCGGGTGCAGCAGGATTTCGTGCCAGGCCTGGATTTGTCGGTTCATTTCACCGCAACCAAAGTCGGCAAGTACGAAATCGTTTGCACACAGCTTTGCGGGCTGGGGCATTACAACATGAAGGCGTATCTCGAGGTCATGAGCCCGGAAGACTACGATAACTGGATCAAGCAGCAGGCGGCTCTGCAGTAGGGTGAGCCTTGAAGCATCCGAACAAAGACAAAGATCCCTTTTGAGGTAACGGCAATGCACGATATGTCGGCACACGGTGTGCAGCACGGAGCTCCGACAAGCTTCATTCGGAAGCACATCTTCAGCCTTGACCACAAAGTCATCGGCAAGCAGTATTATGCGCTGGCGTTGGTGGCAGTTGTATGGGGAATGGTGCTCTCCTGGATAATGCGCATCCATCTCGGGTGGGGTAGTTACCCGATTCCAGGCCTGCACTTTCTTTCCAGTACCGGTGCGCCGGGCAATGTAATGACGCCGGAGTATTACCTGCAGTTGATGACCATGCACGGAACGATCATGGTCTTCTTTGTGCTCACGACGGCTCCGTTCGCCGCATTCGGCAATTTCTTTTTGCCCATCCAGGTCGGCGCAGAAGATATGCCCTTCCCCCATTTCAACATGATGTCGTTCTGGGTGACGTTCGTAGCATTCCTTGTACTGGTGTCGTCGTTCTTTGTGGGCGATGGGCCGACGCTGGGAGGATGGACGCAGTACGCGCCATTAAGCGCTGTGGGGTCGGTGGCGGGCCCTGGGCAGGGTCTGGGTGTGGTTCTTTGGGCTGCTTCGATCGGCATTTTTTGCGTGGGCCAGTTGCTCGGTTCGTTGAACTTCATCACGACGACGCTCGATATGCGCACCAAAGGCATGTCCCTGATGCGGTTGCCGCTGAGCGCCTGGGCGTGGTTCATCACCTCGGTGATGGGCTTGACGGCATTTGCCGTGTTGATGCCGGCGTGCATCCTGCTGATTCTCGATCACGTCGCCGGAACCAGCTTCTTCGTGCCGTCAAACCTTGTAATCAACGGCCAGTTGTTGCCGCATACCGGCGGATCGACTCTTCTGTGGCAGCACCTGTTCTGGTTCTTCGGACACCCTGAGGTCTACATAGCAATCGTGCCCGGGATGGGCATCGTGTCCCATGTTCTCATTACCAACATGCGCAAGCCGATGCTCAGCCACAGGGTGCTGATTTACTCCATGGGGTCGCTGGCGGTTCTGAGCTACATGGTGTACGGCCATCACATGTTCGTCAGCGGAATGAACCCGTTCTCCTCGCTGGCGTTTTCCTTCCCCACCCTTGTGATCACAATACCGTCGACGATTGTAGTCTTGATGTGGTTAGGGAGCCTGTACGGCTCCAAGTTGCGAATCAATAGCGCATCGCTTTTCGCGTTGGGATTTATTTCGATGTTTATCAGCGGCGGCGTGAGCGGTTTTTTCCTGGCTCAACCCTCGATCGACATCATGCTGCATGCGACTTATTTTGTAGTCGGACACTTTCACCTGGTGATGGCAGTCGCGGCCATTTTCGGCATTTTCTCCGGAACTTACTTCTGGTTCCCCAAGATGACCGGTCGCATGATGAACGAGACTTTGGGGAAGGTCCACTTCTGGTTGACCTTCGTGGGCACGTATTGCATCTTCATGCCGTTCCACTATCTGGGGATCGCGGGCAACGTGCGTCGCTACCAGGCTTTCACGGATGACTACCTGATCCCGTTGATACCGGTGCATAAGTTCATCACTATCGCGGCTTTGCTTACGGGTCTCGCCCAATTCATTTTCATTTACAACCTGATCCACAGCCGGTTCAAGGGAGCGCCGGCGCCAGATAATCCGTGGCAGGGCACTTCGCTGGAATGGAGTACGGCAACGCCGCCGCCTCACAACAATTTTGGCGATAAGATGCCGGTGGTTTACCACGATCCGTATCAGTACAGCGTGGAGGGAGCGAGCACTGAGTTTGTGATGCAGACCTCGCCGGAACAATATTCGAACCCGCACGAAGAGAAATAGCGTTCGAAGAACGTCAGGGAGACTCAGCAGTATGGCTACAACGATTCAACAACCGCCGAAAATCGAGCCCGAGCGAGTGCTCCGCCAAGGATCCGGCAATGGGGGCTGGCGGAATCAGGTTCCCGCCGGCGGGGATATGCGGAGGCTCAAGGACTATTCTCCTCCTCCGGCGAGCACTGGAATTTGGGTGGGATTGGCGGCGATCACGATGTCCTTCGCCGCCCTTACCAGCGCCTTGATTGTTCGTCAGGGATCGGCCCTCGATTGGCGGCACTTCACTTTGCCGCCGGTGCTTTACCTGAACAGTCTGATCATCATCGCCAGCAGCGTGACGTTGGAAATGTCCCGTCGCCGGATCGCGACCTTTATGGGCGGATCGCGAAATCAGGCCCAGAAGCCAGCGAGATGGCTCTACGTAACCCTCGCTCTGGGATTGCTCTTTGTTGCAGGGCAGACTTTTGCCTGGATGCAACTGAGATCCCAGGGATTCGGACTCGCCAGCAATGTGAGCTATTCCTTTTTCTACGTGCTGACGGCAGCTCACGCGCTGCACGTGTTCGGCGGGCTCGGGGGCTTGATTCGCGTGATTGGGAAGCTGAACCACTCTGTGCTGCGACGGAGTACCTTGGACGCTACTTCGCGCTACTGGCATTTCATGGGCGTCCTGTGGCTGTACCTGCTTTTGCTGCTTTGGACGAAGCTCTAACAAGGTCGACGGTAGGAGGCGCCGTGAGCCAGGCTGATCTGACGATCCACGAGCATGCGGTAATGGCGGAACCCACGTTCTCTGTATCCGCAAAAAAGATGGCGATGTGGTTGTTCATCATCGCCGACACGGCTACTTTCGCCGGCTGTCTGGTAGCTTACGGCTTCTTACGCAACGGCACCCCCAATTGGCCAACTCCTTTCCGATTCTCGCCTACAGTGCTGAACGCCATGGTGATGACCTTCATCCTGGTGAGCAGCAGTTTGACCATGCTTATCGGAATTCGGGCTGCCAAGGTGGGCAATAACGCGGGAGCCTTCCGCTGGACGATGATCACGGCCGCGGGCGGAATTCTTTTTGCCGTGCTGCACCTTCGTGAATGGATGGGGATGATCGGGGAAGGGGCGACGCTGTTCCACAATCCGTGGGGCACGCCGCTTTTCGGCGCATCATTCTTCAGCATTACCGGCTTGCATTTGTTGCACGTTCTCGGCGGCGTGGTCGCTCTGATTGCCGTAGGAATCCGTTACAAGGGCGGCCGTTACAATTCCGACGATCTCGAAATCACCGGACTCTACTGGCACTTCGTGGACTTGGTATGGATGTTTGTCGTGCCGTTTGTTTACCTGTTGAATGTTAGCCACTGAAGTTGGAGTGCAAGGAGATATATGGCTCAAACAGAAGAGGGCGTGAGCAGCGGCGGAATCGGCAGATATCTTCTGGTCTATCTGGGAATTCTGATCCTGGCGGGCCTGCAATTCGTGATTGCCTATCAGCATATTGACGGCTCACAGATGTTTGCCAGGATGTTCCTGATCGCGGTCGCGGAGGCTGGGCTGGCACTGATGTTCTTCATGCATCTATGGGAAGAGAAGCGCGGATTGCTGCTGTTCGTGGCTGTCTTCACGATATTTGTGATTGCGGCCATGCAGTATGGATGGCCGGACAGCTTCCGTATGCTGGTGGGCGTGCCGGGCGCGACTCATTGAGGTTGACGCAGTGCATATCAAGAAGTTCCTGACGATCGCGACAGCGCTGGCTGGAATTAGTATTCTGCTGACTCCGCTTACCGCCAGCGCGCAGAGTTGCGCGCTTTGCTATACTCAGGCCGCATCCTCGGGATTGCGAATGATTCAGGCCTTGAAAAGCGGAATCCTGATCCTCATCGCTCCCCCTACGCTTGGATCCATTGGCGTGATTGTCGTTATGTATCGCAAGCGCAATCAGGTTCGGCGGGCGGAGTCCGGTGCGGAATCCCGGCAAGACTGGTAAATATGGCGGCCACACAACTGATGGTTCCTTGCAAGCATTCAAGTCCAGGCTCCGCGAAACAGTGAAGTGGGGCTTCCCGTGCAGTCTTTCCGTTTGTGTCACACCGGAAATCATCATTCGCTCTGTCGTCCTCGCTTTGGGATAGGCTGCGCCCGCTAACGCTGGCCGTTGGAGTGGCGGCAACGCTATTCCCGGCGATGATGGCGTACGCGCAGCTGCATGCGTCGGCTCCGGAAAGACGTTCGGAGGTTTTGCGCAGCCTGCCGATAACAAAGTTCTATGACACTCCTGATCCATTGCCCGCCGGCAAACCAGGCGCTTTGATCCGCTCGGAAGAGTTTGACGAATACGAACTACCCTTCTCCGTATCCGCAGTTCGCATCGTTTACCACTCACAATCCGCAACCGGTGAAGATGTAGCCGCGTCCGGTGTCGTGTTGTTTCCCTACGATAAAAAACCGCCCCCGGGGGGCTGGCCGGTGATTGCGTGGGCACACGGTCCAGTCGGCGTCGCACGCGCGTGTGCTCCATCTCTAATGCGGAATGTAGGCGACGGGCCCGTTTTCGCGATGTATGTGAACCTTGGGTACGCTGTGGTCGCCTCAGATTACACGGGGTTGGGAACGGAATTCCGCAATGCGTTTTTGGACGGTCCTTCCAACGCCACCGATGTTATCGATTCCGTCCCGGCGGCCCGCGCCGCGGTCCCACAGCTGGGCGCGAGATGGGTAGTTATGGGAGAGTCCGAGGGAGGCTTAACGGCTCTGGCAGTCGCGGAAAAGGAAAACGAAATTCGCGATTCAGGGTACCTCGGGGGTATCGCGATTTCGGATGTAGCCAGCGCAAAAGAAATCTACGGTTCTTCCACTCCTGGTCCTTCCAGCCTGATGCTTACCTCTCTGGCGTATGGGATTAAGACGGTTTATCCGCAGTTCGAAATAACTGACATGCTTACGGAAAAGGCGCTCGCCCTCTATCGCGACATCGAGCAGACGTGCTCGCAGGCAAGAACGATTCCCGAGTTGTCCCCTATGCAAACGGTGAAGCCACGCTGGGGAAGCAATGCCTTCGTCCGCCAGTACTTTGTCCGAAATGATCCTGGTCAGACGCGAGCTTACGGTCCAATCCTGGTAGTAAGTGGCAACGCCGATCAATCGAAGATGGCAACGACGACTCAAGCTATTACCCGTATGTGCCAACAGGGTGATCAGGTTCAGTGGGAACAATATCCCGATCCCGACCCGGGGACTCTGCTTGGCGACTCTGTGAGGGACCAGATTGGATGGATTGAAGGTCGGTTTGGCGGTCGCGCGTCTACGACGAACTGTCGTTGACCTGGTTTCAATCTACATCGCCGATCATCATTTTGGTTTGTTTTCGGATGGAAAAACATGTCTGACGCATTCCGCCTTCCACGTGGCATAATCGTCGCAAACATTCCTTATCAGGTGTCAAACGAATGCGTCGATTGCTCATTGTTGCTCTTTGCCTGTGTGTCTTCACGGTGGTGCTACCGTATGCGGAGGGCGCTCCGCCAACCGCCAAGTCGCTCCAGATTTACTTTATTGACGTGGAAGGCGGACAGGCGACTCTAATTGTGAGCCCCTCGGGCGAGTCGCTTCTCATCGACACGGGCTGGCCGGGGAGCGAAGGCCGGGATGCCGACCGGATCGTCGCAGCCGCTCATCAGGCAGGCATCACGCAGATCGATTACGTCCTGATTACCCACTATCATCGCGATCACGTGGGCGGCGTTCCGCAGTTGGTGGATGGAATCAAGGTAGGCACATTTGTCGATCACGGGCCAAACCAGGAAGATTCGGCCGTAACCCGCACGGACTATGCGGCCTACGAGAAAGCGATCGCAGGATACGCGCATGTGATTGTGAAGCCGGGATGGGGGCTGCCGATCAAAGGCATCGAAGTTAAGGTGCTGAGCGCGGCCGGGAATCACATCACGAGTCCGCTGCCCGGAGCTGGAGAAGCGAATCCCTACTGCGCAGCCGAACCTGCGGCGGCCGTCGACGATTCCGAGAACGCGCGCTCCGTGGGCGTTCTGATCACCTACGGACGATTCCGCTTTCTGGATCTCGGCGATCTCACCAAGAAGAAAGAGATTGAGATAGCTTGTCCGAACAACTTGCTGGGCAAAGTCGATCTTTTTCTGGTGACACATCACGGCGCGGACCTATCGAATCCGAAGGCACTCGTGTGGGCGCTGCATCCGCGGGTAGCTGTCATCGACAATGGCCCTCGCAAGGGATCGAGTCCGGCGGCTTGGCAGATTGTCCACGATTCTCCCGGACTGGAAGACCTGTGGCAGCTTCATTACGCGGAGGAATCGGACAAAGAACACAATGTCGCCGAGGATCGCATTGCGAACGTGAAGGAAAACTGCGAAGGGAAGTACATCAAGGTGGTAGCGGAGAGGGACGGAACGTTCACGGTGACAAATGGCCGGACTGGCGTCCAGAAAACTTACTCCAGGAAATAGTAGCGCCGCAGTCCCCGCGGCTGTCCGAGCGCCTCGCTTCCGACTGCGCAGGCAAGATGCCTGGGCGACAGCCGGCAGGGTGCCGTCGCTACGGCTACAATCTTTCTCCAATTACAATCTTGCTCCATGATCGTGATCGTGATGGGAGTCGTCGGCGCCGGCAAGACGACGATTGGGCGTCTGCTAGCCGAACAACTTGGGTGGGAATTTGCCGACGCGGACGACTTTCATCCACTCACCAGTGTGGAAAAAATTCGGCACGGCCTTGCGCTCGGCGACGAGGACCGGAAACCCTGGCTGGAGGCTCTTCGTCAAGCGATCGTCCGTTGGATTGCCGAGATGCGCAATGTCGTGCTGGCATGCTCCGCTCTGAAACGGAGCTACCGGCGGGAACTTGGCGTCGGGCCCGAGGTGCGGTTTGTGTACTTGAAGGGAAGTGCCGACCTGATTGCAGCGCGCTTGCGTTCCCGCCACGGACACTTTGCCGACGAACAGATTCTAGCCAGCCAGCTGGCGGACCTTGAGGAACCGCGGGAGGCGGTGACCGCCGACATAGCGGCGAAACCGCAAGAGATCGTGGCCGAGATTCGAAGGCAACTCGACTTGGCGTAGAATCCACAGCACGGCCGAACCTTTTGGAACCCACTCTTGGAAACTGCTCCTGACCGCCTGGAATCCGCCGTCGTCTCCCGACTCATGTGGCGGCTGATGCCGTTTCTTTTCTTGCTTTACATTGTGGCCTACCTCGATCGCATCAATGTCAGCTTCGCGGTTTTGCAAATGCGAGGAGAGCTTGGACTGAGCGACCGCGTTTATGGCCGCGCGGCGGGAATGTTTTTCGCCGGATATTTTTTCTTTCAGCTACCCAGCAATCTGGTGCTGGAGAAGTTCGGAGTCCGGCGTTGGATTTCAGGGTTGATGATCACCTGGGGTGTGATTTCCTGTCTGATGATCTTCATTCGCGGCCCTGTCAGTTTCTACGGGATGCGTTTCCTGTTGGGCGCAGCCGAGGCGGGGTTCTTTCCCGGCATGATTCTTTACATGAAGCGCTGGTTCCCCGCCAATGCGCGGGCCCGTGCTGTAGCGTGGTTCATGACGGCGAACCCGATCGCAGGAATTGTAGGCAGTCCAATTTCCGGGGCACTGCTGGGGCTCAGCGGAAAGGGACTCTCGGGATGGCAATGGATGTTTCTGATGGAGGGAATTCCAGCAATTTTTCTGGGAGCGATTGTGTTCTGGGCGCTGTCGGACAACCCCCGAGAGGCAGCCTGGCTGAAAGGCGAGGAGCGAGCGTGGCTGCTGGAGAAGTTAGCTCTTGAGCAGGACGTGGAAGCGGCTCTGAGAAAAGAGAATCTGTGGGCGGTGCTGACTAGCCCCAAAATCTGGATGCTCTCGATGGTGTATTTCGGGGTCTCCACCACGATGTACGGAGTCACTTTGTGGCTACCCAGCGTAATCCGGTCGCTTTCCGGTCTCACTTATCTCTTGACGGGACTGGTTTCGGCTCTGCCGTTCGTAGTGACCGCGATTGCAATGGTCCTGGTAGGAATGCACTCGGATCGCACACGAGAGAGGCGGTGGCACACCGCGGTTCCTGCCTTGGTTGGAGCGGCTGGGTTGATGGCGGCGGCATATGGGAGTTCCACGCTCGTGGTAGTGACATGCATCGGGCTCGGGCTGGTTTGCGCTGAGTCAATGGTGGGGCCGTTCTGGGCTCTGGCAACTTTACGGATGACCGGCCTTTCGGCAGCCGCAGGGATTGCGGTGATCAACTCGCTGGCGAATCTGGGGGGATATTTTGGTCCCGATATCGTTGGATTCTTCCGTAAGACGAGCGGCGGATTCCGCGGAGGGCTGCTGGCGATCGGAGCAACCTTGGCTCTGAGCGGGGGAATTGCATTGATCGTGGGGCGGGAGCCAAAAGCGGAGAGAACTGGCAAATCGTTATAAGAGCCCAATCGGCAGACCTTCTGTCGGAGCCGTCAAAAATCAAATTAGCGACGGATACGCAGCTTCCGCTTCGCTCAATCCAGTCAATTGTTTACAATAGAAACTTCGCCTGACTGCCGCTAAAGCTTCTGTAGAGGAACGCGAGCAATTTTGGAATCGACAAACCACAATTCCAGCACGTCGCCCACTGTCTACTGGCGAGTCGAGGGAAGCCTTCTCGACCTGACGGTAGTCAGGCCGGTGGCATTTTTCAGCTGGAACGCGCAAACGTTCGCCGAGCGCTTCCGGCGGCGTGGGCAGATCTTCCTAATGGCGTTGTTGCGGCCGTTTCTTTATTCCACAAATCGTAAGTTCGCTACCCGGGCCATCCATACCGTGCTGCGCGGAGTCACGCGCGACCGTCTGGATCTGCTGGGCGAAGAGTTCTTTCTCTATAAGTTGAAGCCGCACTTGAAGGAACGAGGCGTGTTAAAGGTTCAGGAGTTGGTGCAGGCCGGGTCAGAGGTTGTGCTGGTGAGCCAGGGACTGGAGCACGTAATGCGTCCTTTGGCACAGTATCTCGGTGTGAAGCGGATTGTGGCCAACCGCCTGGAATTTCGCGATGGTATGGCGACGGGAAGATTGCTCAACCCGGTAATCCGGCCGCGCGGAGCGTTTGCCCGCATTCGCGAAGAAAATCCGGACGGTCGCAGAGCTCCAAAAACCCTGGCGCGGCAACTGAATATTTCGCTGGAAGACCTAAGGGCGGCGGTAATCCCTGCGGAACGGCTCGATGCTTCACCGACACGACCGGTCGTCCATTTTGAAGGGCAGAGGCAGGCGGCGGGCTTTTCGGTTCGCAGGGCATTTTCTGGAAAACACGTAATGCTGATCGGCGTGACCGGGTTCATTGGCAAGGTTTGGCTGGCGAATACGCTTCTCGATCTGCCGGACGTGAAAAGGATCTATCTGCTGATTCGTCGGCAGAAGTCGAATCCCGCGGAACGGCGATTCGAGAAAATGATTGAGGATTCGCCCGTGTTCGATCCGCTGTTTGAACGGCACGGCGACCAGTTCCGCAATTATCTGTGCGAAAAGATTGAAGTGGTCGAGGGAGACGTCACCCAGCCGGGCCTTGGATTCAGCGCCGAGGCGGCACGCCGCTTGCAACAGAACCTGGATCTGATTATTAACAGCTCGGGCCTGACCGACTTCAATCCTGACCTGCGAGATGCACTTGCCGCGAACACGGATGCCGTGCTCAATATCCTTGAGTTCGTACGATCGTCCGAGCATGCGGGCCTGCTGCATCTCTCTACGTGCTATGTCGCGGGCGAGCAGGATGGCCGAGTCAGTGAAAAACTGACTCCGAACTACAATCCGCGCGGGCGGGCCGGGTTTGATGCCGAGCAGGAATGGCATTCTCTCCAGCAACTTGTGAAGCAGGCCGAGGCCAGCGCCGAGAGCGATGCGGTCACAGCGGAGCTGCGCGTCCAGGCACGGTCCAAGGAACATGCGGCGAAAGACTTGCACGGCGCCGCACTCGACAATCAGATTCGCAAAAACCGTGTGCGCTGGCTCAAGAATTATCTGACCGAAGCCGGAACGCGGCGGGCCAAGGAATTGGGCTGGCCGAATACGTATACGCTCACCAAGAGCCTGGCGGAATCGCTGATCGCGAAACACGGCGCCGGGTTGCCGGTTGCGGTGGTGCGTCCGGCAATTGTGGAAACCTCGGTGGGCAAGCCCTTTCCCGGCTGGAACGAGGGCATCAACACTTCTGCGTCGCTGTCGTATCTGCTGGGAACATATTTCCGGCAGTTGCCGTCGAACAAAAGCAAACGGCTCGATATTGTTCCAGTAGACGCGGTTTGCAATGGAATGACTCTGATTGCCGCGGCTGTCATGGAACGGAGGCATGACGCGCTCTATCAGCTGGCGACCTCGGTAACGAACCCCTGCGATATGGGCCGGTCGATTGAGTTGACATCTTTGGCGCACCGCAAGCACTACCGCGCGCAGGAAGGCCTGGAATCGTGGCTGCGCCTGCGCTTTGATGCGATTCCCGTTTCCAAGACACGCTACCGCCGCATGTCGGCCCCGGCGCAGAAGGCAATTGTGAAGTCCATTCAGCGCATCATGTCGCCGCTGCCGCTGAAGAAAGCGCCGCTGATCAAGACTGAGCGGAGCCTGGAGCGCCTGGAAAAACTCATCGAACTATTTGAGCCCTTTATTCTGTTAAACGAGCATGACTTTGCCGCGGAAAACATTGAGAAACTTTCCTACGCACTCCTGCCCGAAGAGAAAGAGATTTTCGGCTACAACACGCGTTCGCTGGATTGGTGGGAGTACTGGATCAACATTCACATCCCGGCTCTGCGGCGCTGGACGTATCCCCTGATTGAAGGGAGGCCTTTGGAAGCGCGGCCTCCTCGCAGCTTTCAACTTGCGCCCGCGAACGGAGATGCCGTGAAGACCGGGACCGACGGAGCCACGTGGCGATATTCCTGACCGGGTCGACCGGATACATCGGCGCACACGTTGCCGCCAATCTGCTGGAGGGCCACGGCGCCGCCTTGAACGTGCTGGTGCGGGCACGCGATCCGCAGGAGGCGCAATTGCGGCTGTGGCGCGCGCTTCAGTTGCATCTGGATTTCCCTCATTTCTACGAACACCTGCAGACGAAAGTGCGGATCTTTTGCGGGGATTTGACTGCTCCCGGTTTTGGTCTGAGCCGAGACGAATACGACCGGTTGGTGCACACCACGGATTCTGTGATTCATTGCGCGGCGTCGCTGAACCGCAAGTCGGAGAAGAGCTGTCTTAACGTGAACTTGCGTGGCACCCTCGAAGTGCTTACGCTGGCGCGGCACGCGGAACATTATCACGGCCTGCGACGGTTCAGCGAAGTGAGCACGGTCGCGGTGGCGGGAAAGCGCAGCAATGAAATCGTTGCCGAGGATCACGCGATCGAGTGGGACCGTTCCGACTATGATCCTTACGCGCGCACCAAGAAGTTTTGCGAGCACATGACGAGGGTGCTTCTGCCGGATACGCCCAAGACGATCTTCCGGCCCAGCATTGTGCTGGGCGACAGCCGCCATGCGGAGACAACCCAGTTCGATATGGTCCGGGCATTCGTATTTCTCGCGGGCCTGCCGGTATTGCCGTTTCGACCGACGGACAAGATCGACATTGTGAATGTGGATTTTGTCGCGGACGCGATTGCGACGCTGCATCAGAAAGACGAGCCGAAGTATGATACTTACCATTTGTCGTCGGGAAGCGGTTCGCAGACGTTTCGGGAGTTGACCAGAGCGCTGGCGGCGGAACAGCAGAAGCGCGGTCCGGTGTTTGTGCCGTTTGCCGAGAAGCCGTTTTCCCGCTCGGTTGATTTTCTTTCGAACCGTAAGGGACCCATGGCGCACGGCGCTGCGCTGCTGAAAGTCTTCATGCCGTATCTGGTGTGGAACACGGTGTTCGATAACACGCGGGTGACCTCCGAGTTGGGCCGCAAGCCGATTCCGTTTTCACAGTACAGCTATCCTCTGCTCAAGTTCAGCCGCGAGAATAACTTCCAATATAACTACGAGCCCTGGCCCGCGGCTCGCGGAGGAAGTGCCGCATGATGGACTTCATTCTAGAGGCATGGGTCAGCAGCAACATCGAGCGCGCGAAAACGCGATGGATGCTGGGGGGAGGCCGCTCCTGGCAGCCTGGCGAAAAACTCAAGCTGTTGTTCGCGGGATACAACGGCACACGGAACATGGGTTCCGACGTGCGCGTCGATGAGATGCTGCGGCAGATCCGGCACATTCTGGGCTCGGAACGGGTTGAGTTCAGCGTGATGAGTCAGAATTTCGAGTACTCGAAAGGCTACTTCGAAGGCACGCACCAGGTTCACCTGCCGGATATCTTCCCGCCATTCCTGTCGGATGAAGTTCCCCGGCATCATGGCGTGGTAGCGTGCGAAGGATCGATGTTCAAGAGCAAATTTGCGAATGCCCTGACCACGATGATGATTGGTTCGCTGGGCATTGCCGCGGTGGAGAACAAACTTTCCGTCGGATATGGAGCAGAGGCCGGCCATATGGACCCCGTGGTTGCCAAGATGTGCGGGCGCTACTGCAAAAATTCGCTGATCATTACGCGTAATGAAGAGTCGCGTACTGTGTTGCGCGAGCTGGGCGTGCCCACGGAATTGGGCACGGATACTGCCTGGACGTTTGAACCGAAACCAGCGGAATTTGGGCGGAGCGTTTTGCGCCAAGTCGGATGGGACGGACAGGCTCCTGTTCTGGTCGTGTGCCCGATCAATCCGTTTGAGTGGCCGGTGAAGGCCTCGGTAGCCAAGGCAGCTCTGCATAGTGTGACCGGCGCCTACAAGAAGAGTCATTATCGCGGGCCCTACTTTCACAATGCGGGACCCGCAGCCGATCGCGCCTATCAGCATTATTTGAATTCAATCGCCCGCGCGGTCGATGCATTCCGCAAACGACGGAACGTCTTTGTCATTCTGGTGGCGACGGAGCGCCTGGATGCGCGTCCGGCGAACCGTATCTCGGAGATCCTGGGCGGAGTGCCGGTTCTGAGCTCCGACCAGTACAACATGTATGAGTTGGTCAGCGTTCTACGCGCTTGTCACATGATGGCCTCGTCGCGCTATCACGGCATTGTGACCTCGATGCCGGCCCTGGTTCCGTCGGCGGGAATCACCATGGATGAGCGCATTCGCAATCTGATGCGGGAGCGCGGCCATCCGGAATTGCTGATGAATGTGGACGATACGGATCTCGAGCAGAAGTTGCTGGTGGCGCTCGATACGCTGGCCACGCAGGGGGAGCGTATCGCGGATGGAATTGCGCGCACGGTAGTGAAGAATCTAAAGCTGATGGCCCGGATGGGCGTTCTTTTTGAGGAAGAGGTCCAGCGGCGATATCCCGAGTTCCCAACCCGCACCGGCGAATGGACTTGGGAAGATTATTTGCCTCCTCTGAACTCTTCACTTCGGGAGCTGGTCGCGGCCTACAACTAAAGGGATCGCGTTTCTGGTAACAGACATGCCATTTCTCGGCGAAATATTTTCGCAACTCGAAGCAGCCGCGAACACCACAGTGTTGCAGGAAATCCGCGACGGGCAAGTCTCAGGCGTATCGGGCGCCGAGCTCCTAGATCTGATTCGCACGGCGCGAACGTTTCTCTCGGCGCAGGGGCTCAAGAAGGGAGGCCGCTGTGGACTCCTGGCTGCGAACAGCATTCGCTGGATGGCGGTGGACCTGGCCGCGATGGCGGAAGGCTTGATCGTCGTTCCGCTGTATTTTCGACAAGCGCCGGCTGAACTGGTCGCGATGATGAAAGACAGCACGCCGTCTCTGGTGTGCTGCGGCGACGCCACGCTGCGCGATGGAATTCAGCCGAACTGGCCCACGGCTCCTCGACACTTTCTGTTCGACGAAATATTCGCAGAGACGAGCGGAGCCCCGCCGCGTTCTCCTCAACTAAGTGATTCAGACCCGGTGACGATTATTTACACTTCGGGCACTTCCGGTGAAGCTAAAGGCGTGGTGCTAACCGCGGCGAACGTCGGGTTCATGCTGGGTTGCACGTCGGCTCGGCTCGACTTGCTGATGGCGGGCCACACCGGGCAGGATCGGATTTTTCATTATCTGCCGTTCAGTTTTTGCGCGTCGTGGATTGCGATGCTGACTTTTCTTTTGCGCGGAAGCCTGGTAACGCTCAACACCGACTTGACAAAGATTCCCGTCGACATGCCCGCTACCGCTCCGCACTATTTCCTGAACGTTCCCCAGTTGCTCGAGCGCATGCGTCGCGGCGTGGATGAACAGATTGGGCAAAAAGGTGGCGTACCGCTTGTGGTCTACTCTCGCGCCAAAGCAGCGTGGATACGGCGGAAGGAAAAGCGTCCGCACGCGGGCGACGCGGCTTGGCTGGGGCTCGCCAATACCGTGGTCTTCCCCGCGATCCGGAAGAAAATGGTAGGTGGTAATATTCGGGCCCTGATTTGCGGCTCTGCCCCGCTCACTCCGGAGACGCAGGATTACTTCACCATGCTCGGTATTCCTGTACTGCAGGTTTACGGATTAACCGAGACGACCGGGATCTGCACAATGGACGATCCGAACCGTGTCGAGCCTGGGCGTGTGGGCACAGCGATTCAAGGAGTCGAGATGAAGCTCGGCGACAACGATGAGATCATCGTGCGGGGCCCGAATGTTTTCCCCGGGTACTGGAACCGTCCGCAGCAAACCGCGGATGTTCTGAGCGACGGATGGTTTCATACTGGCGATCAGGGTGAGATGGATGCTTCGGGAAACTGGCGGATCGTGGGCCGCATCAAGAATCTGATCGTTCTTGGTTCGGGCCACAAGATCGCACCGGAGATAATCGAAGATGAGATCGCACATATTTTGCCGGGTGCGCAGCAGGTCGTCGTGGTGGGCAACGGGCGCGGATATCTCGCGGCCATTGTTACCGGAAACGTGAGCACGAATCACGTGCAAGAGGCTCTCGATGCCGTGAATATACTGAATCCGCACTATAAGCAGGTGCGGGCATTTTGCTTGCGGCAGGAACCGTTTTCGATCGAGAACGGAATGCTCACAGCCAATGGCAAGTTAAAACGTGATTTGATCTCCGCGCGCATGAAGAACGAGATCGATGACCTGTATCGAGTAACGCAAGCCGTGTAGGCGGCCAGTGGGCGAATTCGGCATCATAGTTTCAGGCCGGGGAAGCATGAATCAATTTCAGGGACAGACGCTGTCCTGGGGTCTGAAGGACGGCGTCATCGAGCTGGCGCTCCACCGTGAGCCGCTCAACGAGATCAGTTCGCTCACGCTCGAGGAACTGGAGAGATTCGTCGCGGCGTTAGACGAACTTCGCCGCGACGCCCACGCCCTCATCCTGTACAGCGCATTGAATTCGGGATTCTGTGCCGGAGCTGATTTGCGTGAGCTTCATCAATGGATTCAGGAATACGGGCAGGAGGAGGTAAGCACACATGCCAGGGAGTACCTGAAGCGAATTCACCGCGTGATGAACACGCTCGACTCTCTGCCTTTAACGACGATCGCTGCCGTGCACGGTGTCACCTTCGGCGGTGGATTTGAACTGGCTCTGACTTGCGACTTGATCATTGCGGACAAGATGGCCAGATTTTGTTTTCCCGAGCTTCGCCTGGGCCTCATTCCTGGATATGGCGGAATCCCTCGCCTGAAGCGCGATCTGGGTAATGCAGTCGTCCGTGACCTCTTACTGACCGGCCGCAGCTTTAATACCACGAAGGCGCAACAAATCGGGCTGCTCAGCCAAGTGGTCGGCGAGGGCGAAGCCTTTCGCGCAGCCCAGGCCACCGCAACCCAGATAGCCAAGTTCGACCCCGGCACGGTGGCTGCTGCCAAACAGTTCCTCAAGCCCATCCCGCTGGATGAGTTGGAGAAAGAAATCGACATTTTCTGCGAGCTGCTGGCGCGGCCCGCAGTGCAAGCCGGATTGAAGAAATTCGTGGAGAGCAAGGACGCTCAGCCTTATCTGCCTTAGCGCAAACTGGATTAGAATATCGATCTATGGAAACAGCGGAAAAGACACTTGACGAAATCCTGACCCTTGCCGCAGCACACTTCAAAGTGCCGCGCGAGAAACTTTCCCCCGATGAAGACTTCTTCAAGGCGCTTGGTATCGACAGCCTGCAGACGCTTGATTTGCTGACGAGACTGGAAAACCACTTTCGAGTGGAATTACCGGATTACGAACTGCAAGGCGTGACCGACTTTCGCACGCTGGCGGGCAAGATTCAGGCACGGCTGTAGAAGTCCCTTGTTGATTGGTGAGGAACCTGTCTGCGACATCCTGTTGGGTTGGCGAATCAACAATCTACAATCAAACAATCAGCAATTCCTTTATGCTTGATCTCCGCCAATACACCTGCCTGGGCGCAGCGTTGCGTGATGCGCTCGACCGCTTTTCCTCCGAAGTCTGCCTGATCGAAGCGGAAAGGGATCGCGAGAAAGTCCGGCTGACGTACTCCGACTTTAAGGAAACCGCGCTGCCACTGGCGCGCGCCCTGGAAGACGCCGATTACGATGCCGGCGACCGCGCCGCCATCGTTATGACGAATCAGTCGAAGTGGCTGATCTCGGCGTATGCCGTTTTCTATTGCGGCGGCGTGCTGGTGCCGCTGGACTACAAGCTGACTGCGACGGAACACCTCCAACTTCTGGCCCACTCCCAAGCCAAGGTACTGATTGTTGAGTACCACCTGTGGCGGGCGATTATGCAGTCTCCTGAGTTTCACAGCATTGCCACCAAGATCGTGCTGGTGACCGAAGCGCCGCTCGGCGTAGAGTTGGCGGGCGCTTTTCGCTGGGAGGATTTCAAGCGCAAAGGCGCTCCCGATTTTGTAATGCGCCAGAAAGACGATGTCGCTTGTATCGTCTATTCGTCGGGAACCGGTGGCCGTCCCAAAGGCTGCGTTCTCACTCAAGAAAACTATTTGGAGCAGTGTCGGGCTCTGACGGCGTGGTATCCATTTTGGCCGGGAGTGCGGTATTTGAGCATTCTGCCTACGAATCACGCCATCGACTTCATGGTGGGCTTCATCGGACCATTTGTTTGCGGCGCTTGCGTAGTGCATTTGCGCACGCTGCGGCCCGAGTTTGTGCGCGATGCCTTTCTCCGTTACCGCATAACCTATGTATCGCTGGTCCCGATGATCGTAAAAAATCTGGAACGGGGCATGCGCGCGAAGTTCGACGAACTTCCATCCTGGAAGCGCGCCTTTCTGAATGCCATGATTTCAACCAACCGGACGCTGACCCGACGCCGGCCGCACGTGAAACTCAGCCGCCTTTTGCTTTCCAGCGTGCACCGGGCATTTGGGGGAGAGTTGCTGGCATTGATAACCGGGGGCGCGTTCATGGACCCTTCGACCATGCAGTTCTTCTACGATCTCGGCATTCCGGTTGTCAACGGCTACGGTCTGACCGAGGCCGGCACCGCGCTCACGCTCAACGATCTCAAACCGTTCCGCGCCGATACCGTCGGCAAGCCACTGCCGGGAGTCGAACTGAGAATCCTGAATCCCGATGCCGAGGGCGTAGGTGAAGTAGCGGCGCGCAGCAAGACAGTAATGTCTCACTACCTCAATGATCCCGAGCTCACGTTGGAGACCATCGTCGATGGCTGGCTTCTGACAGGCGACCTAGGGCGGTTTGAGCGTGGTGGACACCTGCAACTCTTCGGACGCAAGAAGAATATGATCGTGACCGCGGGCGGCAAAAACATTTACCCAGAGGACATCGAAACCGCCTTCGACGGGCTGCCCGTAAAAGAGCACTCCGTGTTTGCGGCTAACTATATCTGGCCAAAAAGAGAGCTGGGGAACGAAACACTAGTACTGGTGCTGCGCCTGGAACAGACTCAGAAAGCCGACCCCGCGTTAGTCGAAGAAATCTCCGCGCGAAATCGCCGCCTGCCCGATTTCAAGCGGGTCGGTGGATATCTGATTTGGGATAAAGACTTTCCGCGGACGGCTTCGATGAAAATCAAGCGACAGGTGCTCGCGGAGGAAATCGGCAAGTCGGCCGAAAGGTCGGCAGCGGTGGAGTTGTGATTGGCCGATGAAGTTGAGTAGCATTGCGGAATCTAGAGTGTTCCCGCCGGAAAATTGGATCTTAGACTTTGGGGCAAAACTATCTTGCAATTGTGAATCCGGCGGCGGGAGGCGGGAAGAGCCGCAAGCTGTTGAGCCCGGCGTTGCGACGCCTGCAAGCTGGCGGCATTGAGGTAACTGTCGCGGACACTCAGCGTCCGGGAGAGGCGACGGAGATTGCGCGCGACGCCTACGGGCGTGGGGTCCGAAACTTTATCGCGGTTGGCGGGGACGGCACGTCCTATGAAATCATAAATGGTTTGTATCCCCAAGCCACTGCCGATGCGCGCCCCACCCTCGGATTCTTGCCGCTCGGCACCGGCAATTCTTTTCTCCGCGACTTCAGCGATCGCGGTGTAGAGTACGGAATCGAGTCTCTGCTCGCTCACAGAAGCCGGCCTTGCGATGTGCTGCGATTGCGCCACCGCGCCGGAGTGATCCACTACATTAATCTGTTGAGCATGGGCTTCACGGCAGACGTGGCGACCTTGCGCGCGCGGCGATTCAGTGCCTGGGGCGAGCTCGGATACCAAGCCGCGATTTTTCTGACTCTGGCGCGATTCAATCGCCGCCCTTTCCCGGTTCGGGTGGGGGAAGCGGAACCCTTTGACAACCGGCGCTGCTTGTTTCTGACTTTCAACAACAGTAAATTCACCGGCGGGACAATGATGATCGCTCCCCAGGCTGAGATCGATGACGGCCTGGTGGAATATGTTCGTTGGGGGCCGATTGGGCGGCTTGGACTGATTCGTAACCTGCCCGGCCTTTATGACGGTACGCATGTCGAGCACCCGCTGGCCGAACATCAGGCAGTACGGCGCGTCGAATTTAACCTTGCGAGTCCGGCCGACGTAATGGTCGACGGGGAAGTACTGACCCTGCATTGCGAGGAACTGGATGTGCTTCCGGGCGCACTCAATGTCGTGGCCTGATCTTGCCACGACATGAAAGCGCCGTGATATAAGGATGAATCATGTCTGATGAACGACGTAAGAGGCAACAGGAGCGCGGCGGCGGCGCAAATGAGGTGAAGACCAAGAAAATCCTTACTTTCGGGGTCATCCTGATCCTGGTGGCCGGCGTATTCCTGGGAGTCCGGTATTATCAGAATCATAGGTACGATTCGTTCGCGCAGTGCCTGGCCACCAAGCAGGCGAAAATGTATGGTCTCTACTGGTGCCCGCATTGTCTTGAACAGAAAGAAATGTTTGGCCAGTCCTTCCACTACGTGCCCTATGTGGAGTGCGCGATTAAAGGCTCAAAGGAAGAGGCGGCTGAATGTAAGGTCGCCGGAGTGAAGCTATTTCCCAGCTGGCAGTTTGGGGCGGAGATGCCGAAGGAGGGAGTTTTGTCGTTGGAGGCTTTGAGCGACAAGACCGGCTGCAGCTTGCCATGACCGATTCGGTATTGTTTTGTCCGCGGGGGCGCCCATAGTGCCAGGCGCAAACCGGGTTCTGCTTGCCATCATCGCGGTTTTGGCTTTGGCGGGCGTGATCGTTTCGGCAGTTTCGCTTCAGCGCCATTATGCAAAGTCTGCGACCGCTTACTGCGACTTCAATCAGAAGTTCAGTTGCGACATCGTGAATCGCAGCCAGTATTCCACTGTGCAGGGGATTCCCGTCGCCGGCATTGGGTTTGCCGGGTACGCAGCGCTGTTTTTGCTGGCCACATTGTGGCGATCGCACGCCGAAACCTCGAACCGCCTGCTGGGAGCGGCTCTTGCAGGCTTAGCCTTTGCGCTATATCTGACCTATATTGAAGCCTACGAGCTGATGACCTGGTGTATTTTGTGCCTGGGCTCGTTGGCAATCATTTCCCTGATAAGTCTGCTCGCAATCGCAGTGAAAGTGCGAAGCGCGAAGGCGTAAAGCGGGCCGGGGCTGTATCCTGATGTTGCACGTTTCCCTGATGGACGAAATCCAGCAACCTGAGAACAGTGTTCGTGGTCCTGCGCCCAGTGTAATCCGCGTGCAGGCGGCGACCGGAGATCTACGCCTGCACGAATTTCGCAGCCGTATTTTTCGCAATACGCGATTTCTGCGGGTATGGCTTCCCTCGGGATATGACGATCCCGCGAACGCAAACCGGCGCTACCCGGTCCTCTATCTGAATGATGGTCAGAATTTATTCGAAGCGGCGATTTCCTTCACGGGAGTCGAATGGCAGGTGGATGAGACCAGCGACCGGTTGATCCGTGAAGGCGTAATTCCGCCCCTGATGATTGTGGGGATAGACAATAGCGGAGAAGACCGCCTTCGGGAATACATGCCGTATCGATCCGTGCAGCCGATGAGGCTGCGGGTGCAGGGGAGCCGCTATCCAGATTTTCTGATCAACGAAGTGATGCTGTTCATCGGCCGAAGTTACCGTGTGGCCACTGGAGCAGAAAACACCGGGCTGGGAGGGTCTTCGCTAGGTGCGTTGATTGCGCTTTACACTGCGGCGATGCGTCCCAACATCATTGGCCGGCTTCTTCTGGAGAGCCCGTCCCTGTGGGCGTCGAACCGCCAGATCATCCGGCGGAGTCGTAAGATTACCAGTTGGCCGGAGCGAGTTTTTCTGGCGACCGGAACGGCCGAAGCGGGGCGGCCCGATCAGGATCAGAGCATGGTTGACGATGTTCGGGAGCTGGCAGCGATCCTGCGTCGCGCGGGAGCGGACGAGACGCGTCTGAGGTTCCTGATCGACGACGGAGCTGCGCACCACGAGGCGGCATGGGCGAAGCGCTTCCCGGAAGCGCTGGCATTTCTGTTCGGGAAGTAGTGACTGCGACGACCTTCGCGGACCTGCCTACGTTCGAGCAATCCTGGCAGGATCGAGTTCGGTTAATGCAGCAGGGGTGGTCATGTCCTCGCGACTTATCTGCCCTATCAAGTACAGCGTCCCGGCCATCGCAATCACCGAGACCTGCAGATGCGTCCACCGCGCGAAAGGTCCGATCAAGGGGAGCATATAAACGAAGTAGAGAAACGTCCCCAGCCTACGTGTCGCGGCGGTCGGCGTTTGGACAACTAGCCAGTCAGCCAGCAACAGAAACGCGGGCGCTAAAATCACTAAGTCGTAGACCGTGAGGTGCGGCGCCACCAGTACGCTGGCGAAGAGCAACGCGGAAAACCGCAGGGGCATAAGTGCGGCAGAGCCGCGCCGCCAACATGCAATCGTGAGTCCGAGCACGAAGATCGCGCTCATGCAATAGAGCGCAAGAGAAAGTCCGGGCCAGGGCAAAAGCATAGACCAGAACGTTCGCAAGGAGTGGGTTTGATAGGGCCTGGGCTCAAGCAGAGGAAATAAAGCGCGCACATTCCAGAGCATGCGCATCCAGTGGCGCAAAGGTTCGACCCCGTAATAGAGCACTCCGACCCAGAGCTGTGCGGCAGCCGAGAGAACCGCCGCCACAACTGTTTTCCAGGCGCCAATTGATAGGAACACAATGGCTGCCGCCAGTCCCAACTGCGGCTTGAAGATCAAACACCCGAGGGCTAGGCCAGCAAGGAACTCCCGTCCGTCACGCAGGAGAAAAAATACCAGTGTGAAGCAAACGAGTGCGAGGGCGGAGGTCTGGCCCCACGCGATCACATGAAAGAAAGCCGGGAACGCCAGGGCGAGAATAGCAATGACGGTTCTGTGATCGCGCAGGTTCGGGCATGCGCGCCATACAGCGTAGCAGCAGGCGCCGTACAACACCGCGCTGCATCCCCACCACAGAAGGAGTGCCCAGCCGTAGGCGAAATGAGCCAGGGGCGCAAAAAGGATCGAAACCTGCGGGGGATAAAGAGGGAAGTAGCGAATGCCCGCCGCTTGCGGTACTCGCTGAGCCGCCAGCTTGGCCTGGGCATTCATGTCGTACAAATCAGAGCCATCGTGATCGGCAGCGAGCGCGCCCAGCGTGTAGAAATGCAGAAAGTCCGTTCCCTTGAGAGTTCCGTTACGGTCGCGAAGACTCGGAGTCGCTACGTTCCACCCGTAGGCCGACCACAAGCAGAGCGCAAGGATGGTCCCATGGGCGCGCAGGCGCCTCGCGGTCAGCCACGATATTGGATGAGGTGGAGAGGTCGTCAGGATGTTGGACCTCAATTCATGGGATAGGGCTCAAGCAAAGGGGGAGAATCATCGCCAGACATTAGCCAGGCATGGCGATCGCGGAAATAACGCAGGAGTTCCAGGTTCTGTTCTCTTCCCATGTCACGAGCCCAGACAATGCGCGCCCGATCAATATCGGGAGCGTTGTAAATCCAATCGCGATCCACATTATGCTCCGGTCCGTAGCGAACGATGATTAGATGCGCACCGGGAATCGCGTTCAGCCGCTCAACAACACGCACAAGATCCAGGTTGCCAATGGGCCAGCGGGGCTCCAGAGGAGCGTGTACCACGATTCCCGTGGTGCGGAGAAGAACTATTCCAATACAGACGATGACGACACTGCGCACGAGATATTGTCCTGCCGGAGCGCGATTGCGCCGCCACAAACGCAGGTGCCGCAGGCACTGGACCAGCACTAGATAAACCAAGCCGGTAGCGGGCGCAACATAGTGAGGAAAAGTCCAGGTTTCCACCAGCCAGCCAAGGGAAAAAATGAACCCGGCAACCAGAGCGAGCCGCATGCGGCGATCTTGGACGACCCAAGGAAACATAATCAGCGGCAGCGAGAATGCAGGGCCAATATAAAATCGCCAGAGCTCTAGGATTTTGTGGGCTGTTCTACGCATGAAGCCGGTGAAAGTGCGCGCTTCGTCGAACTCGTGCACTTCCCATCCCGCATAATAGTCGCGCATCACAGGGTGATGATACTGCGGTACGGCCCGCTTAGAGAAAAACAAGAAATAGGGAACTACGGCATAAGTTTCACGGTTGACGGCATACGTCATGCGAAACGGACTTCCCGTGACTCGCCAATAGTAATAACCCGTTCCCACTGCAGCGACGATAAGAACGCATGTTGCAGGCAGAACAAAGCGACGAAATAAGAGCGGCCACGGAGGCAGCCTTCGACCCTTCAGCCAAACCACAAGGCCGACTGCCACCGCTATGCTGAGGACGAATCCTTCATAGGGCCGGCTGTTCGCCATCATCGCAAGGCCGACCGCGAGAAGAACTCCGTCGCGGACGTGGGGGCGGTTGCGAAGCCTTGGAATAGCACCTAATACTAGGGCCCCGCCTGTCGCGGCGACAGCCGGGCACCAATAGCTGTTCATCCAGTAGCTGAATGTGGCAAAGCGCAAAACGGAAAGAACTCCTCCAAGTAGCGCCCAGGTGGGCGGAAACCAACCCTGTAGCATCCAGCACAGCGCAGCGCAGAGAATGGCCGTGATCAGCCACACACCAATCCATGGATTCCCACCGATCAGCAGACCAGCGGCCAGGATCAGACCCTGGCCGGGTGCGTACATCGACATATAACTCGGCTGCTGAATAATCTGAAAACTCTCGAAGTGAACCCACATGGGGTGAGTCGGGTTTGTGAGATGACCGGAGGCGAATGTTTTGGCAGCAAGCAAGTAACTATATTCGTCATTCCAGTTAGGAAGTGGAATTCCGATCAGCGGGATTAAGGCGGCGCGAATGCTCAGAGCCAGGGTGCCGACAAACCCTACGGCAAGGGTGCGCCGCCGCGCCAGCCGCGTAAAGAGATTTTCAACGCGATCGAACAGCGTCCCGCTGTTCCGCTTGTGTTGCCGAAGGGAAATGAAGATGGCCGCAAGCACCATGATTGCTTCGGTGATGGTTAGCAACCATGGCGCCAGATGTCGATAGATTTCGCTCATTCGGATCTGGCGGGGGAGGGTAAATCAGTTCCAAGCCACCGCGGGATTCCTATTTGCTTGCGGTTTCCTTAACGCCGATCTCCTCGAACAGGCCATCTACGATCTGAATCATTTCGTTGTCGACAACGCGATTCTTAGAGATCGCCTCTTTCAAAGGGATGGAAACAATCTTGTTCGACCGCAGAGCAGCCATGCAGCCAAATTCTCCGCGATGCACCATGTCGATCGCGCCCAAGCCATAACGCGTGGCCAGCACCCGATCGAAAGCGCTGGGAGAGCCGCCGCGCTGGATGTGCCCCAACACGACCGCACGAGTTTCGAACCCGGTGCGTTTTTCAATCTCGCGCGCGAGAACGTTCGCGATGCCGCCCAGTTTCGAGTGGCCAAATTCATCTTTGCCCATGTCCTGCAAGATCGGAGCCCCTGAGCCGGTATTGGAGGAAAACTTTGCCCCCTCTGCCACTACGACGATAGAAAAATACCGGCCGCGCTCATGGCGTTGGCGAATCGATTCGGCCACCTTGTCGACGTCGAAGGGCCGCTCAGGAATCAGAATCGCATCGGCACCGCCGGCAATGCCGCTGTACAGAGCGATCCAGCCCGCGTCGCGTCCCATCACCTCCACCACCATCACGCGGTTGTGCGCCTCGGCAGTCGTATGGAGACGGTCAATCGCTTCACACACGACATTGCAAGCCGTATCAAACCCGAAAGTGTAGTCCGTCCCACCCAGATCGTTGTCGATGGTCTTAGGCACGCCCACTACATGGACTCCGTTTTCGTGCAGCTTCTGAGCGACTGACAGAGTATCGTCACCCCCGATCGCGACCAAGGCGTCGATTTTGTGTTTTTCGATGGTGGCGACGCAACGCTCGATGCCGTCTGGACGCTTGGAAGGATTTGTGCGGGAAGTGCGCAGGATGGTTCCACCGCGGGGCAAAATTCCGCCTACCGCGTCCAGATTGAGCGGCATGCTCTTGTCTTCGATCACACCCCGCCAGCCCTCCATGAACCCCACAAACTCATCGTGAAAATGAAACACACCTTTTCTCACGACCGCGCGGATGACCGCGTTCAGCCCTGGGCAATCGCCTCCGCCGGTCAAAATCCCAATTCTCATCGCATACTCCTCTTACGGCATGAGTTCAGAGTTCAGAATGAAGTCCTCCGACTGCACCCCGGATGAAGCGCTACGAAGAATCAAGAACAAGGGTGAAAATCGGTTGGAAAAGATAGAGTAACACTAAATCGACCGTCACCAAAGCAGAGTTGCGGGAGAAGATCGTTTACGCAGGTCCTCTGCGCCGTTTATATAAACGTTGCGCCGGGGCGCAAGATTCGCCACAATGCTCGACGGATATGAATAAAACTCTGTCGATTTTCGTCTGGGGAGTATTGGGCCTGCTGGGTGCGGTGGCGGTTGGCGTCGTCGCCCTTCGCCGCGGGGAGCCGATCAACGCATTGTGGCTGGTTGTGGCCGCGGCCTGCTGCTATGCCCTCGGGTACCGTTTTTACAGCAGATTCATCGCCGTCAAGATTCTCGCCCTCGATGCTCTCCGTGCTACCCCCGCCGAGCGTCTGGAGAATGGTCGCGATTTTCTGGTGACGAATAAGTGGGTAGTCTTTGGGCATCATTTTGCCGCCATCGCCGGCCCGGGCCCGTTGGTGGGGCCGGTGCTGGCCGCGCAATTCGGCTATCTTCCCGGAATGTTGTGGGTGCTGGCCGGTGCAGTCTTCGCCGGATGCGTGCAGGACTTCGTGATTCTGCTCTTCTCCGTTCGCCGCGACGGCAAATCGCTTACCGAAATGGCGAAGGAAGAAATCGGACGCGTGGGCGGCGTGGTCGCGTACACGGCCGTGATCGCGATTCTCGTCATCCTGCTTGGGGTGGCCGCGCTGATCGTAGTCAACGCGCTGAAAGACAGTCCCTGGGGCACATTCACGATTGCGATGACGATTCCAATCGCGTTGCTAATGGGACTCTATCTTCGGAGGATCCGTCCCGGCAAAGTGCTGGAGGTCTCGGCGCTGGGATTCGTGCTTGTGCTTCTCGCGATCTGGGGTGGACAGTGGGCCTCGCAAAATCCGGCCATGGCTCGTGCCTTCAGTTTAAGCGCTCCGACTCTGGCGATTCTCATCATCGTGTACGGCTTCGCAGCCTCCGCTCTTCCGGTGTGGCTACTGCTGGCGCCGCGGGACTATCTGAGCACGTTTGTGAAGTTAGGGACGATTGCACTTCTGGCCATCGGAATCGTCGCCTTGCATCCGACGCTGCACATGCCCGCGCTGACTCGATTTGTGGACGGCTCCGGGCCGGTCTTTGCAGGAAAGATTTTTCCCTTCGCCTTCATTACCATCGCTTGCGGAGCGATCAGCGGCTTCCACGCGCTCATCTCGAGCGGAACCACGCCCAAACTGATCGCGCGCGAAACTCAGACGCGTATGGTGGGTTACGGCGCCATGATGGCGGAATCTGCGGTTGCCGTCATGGCAATTATTGCTGCCTGCGTGCTGCAGCCCGGCGTCTACTTTGCAATTAACAGTCCCGCCGGCATAGTCGGGCAGACCGCGACCGCCGCTACTGCAACCATCTCATCTTGGGGATTTCCCGTGACGGCCTCCGACATGCAAGCGCTCGCTCACGCCGTCGGCGAGCAGACTCTGTTCAACCGCACGGGTGGCGCACCGGCGTTCGCCGTCGGCATGGCGCATATCTTCACGCAAAGCCTGGGAGGCGCAGCGGTGATGGCGCTGTGGTATCACTTCGCTGTGATGTTCGAGGCTTTGTTCATCCTCACCGTTCTCGACGCGGGTACCCGTGTGGCGCGCTTCATGGTTCAGGACGCGCTGGCGCATATCTACAAACCTTTGGGGCGCACGAGTTGGTATCCGTCAATTCTGGCCACCAGCGCACTTATTGTCGGCGCCTGGGGATACTTTCTGTGGCAGGGCGTAAAAGACCCTTTAGGCGGCATCAACTCATTGTGGCCGTTATTCGGCATCGCCAATCAGTTGCTGGCTACCGTAGCTCTCTGCGTAGCCACGACAATCATCATCAAGATGCACCGGGCCCGTTTCGCCGCGGTCACGCTGGCGCCGCTGGTGTGGCTGGTTGCGGTTACTTTCACGGCGTCATGGCACAAGATTTTCGATCCCAACCCGCGAATTGGATTCCTGGCGCAGGCGCGTGTTCTGACAGCGGCTCCGGCCAACAATGTAACCGCGCGTCTTATCTTCAATAACCGGCTGGATGCCGCTGTGACCGCCATTCTGGTTGTGATGGTTGCGTTGGTGCTGATCGAATCCGTACGCCGGTGGATCTGGGTCCTGCGTAGCAGGGAAGCGGTTCGTGTGAAGGAAACTCCATTTGTAATGACGCGGTTGGCGGAGGAAAGAGGATGAGCATCTTTTTGAAAGCAGCTAAAATCTTGCGGGCGGCTCTGCGCGAAATCTTTGACGAAACCGCCTACGAACGCTTCTTGCGACGCACTCAGAAGGCGTCATCAGCGGAAGCGTACGGCGCCTTCCGCCGCGAATTTGAAGAAGCCAAAGCGCAGCGGCCGAGATGCTGTTAGCGAACCAGCGTTTCGGCTCCTGTGGGGCCGACACTGCTGTCCGCCACGTTGATTCTGATTCTTGAGCCAGGCAAATTCTTGAAGAGAAACTACGCTGGAGCGCCGAAGCGTACTGAGACAAGTTTGGAAACTCCCGGCTCTTGCATGGTCACGCCGTACAGCACTGGGGCGATGCTCATCGTCTTCTTGCTGTGGGTAATGAGCACGAACTGAGTTTGCACGCTCATTTCTTTCACCAGTTCGGTGAAGCGGCCGATGTTGGCTTCGTCGAGCGGGGCATCGACTTCGTCGAGGATGCAGAAGGGGCTGGGCGCGTATTGGAAGATGCCGACCAGCAAGGCGAGCGCGGTTAAGGCCTTCTCACCGCCGGAAAGCAGAAGCACACTCTGCAGGCGTTTTCCTGGGGGCGAGGCCACGACGTCGATGCCGCTCTCGGCGCTGTTTTCTTCGTCGGTCAGTTTCATGAAAGCGTGGCCGCCGCCGAATAGCTTCTTGAACGTGGCCTGGAAGTTTTCATTGATTCTCGCGAAAGCCTCCTCGAACTTCTGCCGCGAGATTTGATCGATCTCGCGAATAGTGGCCGTGGTGTTTTCGATGGAGGAGATCAAATCCTTGCGCTGAGTATCGAGGAAGGAGTGGCGCTCCGCAGTCTCTTTGTATTCTTCGAGAGCCATCATGTTAACGGGGCCCATGGCTTCGAGTTTGGCGCGCATGTCGCGGTAGAGTTGGTCTTCTGTGGCGAGTTCTTCGCCTGTGACCGCGGCCAGGGTTGTGTCGGACATTAATGCGGCACGCTCGACCCCGAGCTCGTTCAAGCAGGTTTCGGACATGTATTGCGCGTCGGATTCGAGCTTGGCGGCGGCGGCAGACAATTCTCCTTTGCGGTCGCGGGCTTGATCGAGTAGCAGGCGGCTATTGCGGAGGAGTTCGTCGATTTCGGTGAGGCGGGCGCGCAGTTGTTCGGTTTCAAATTGCAGCAGGCCTTCGCGAGTTTGTGCGGCATTGCGCTCCATTTCCAGGTCGGCGGCGTGCTCGGCCAGTTGCTCATTTTCCGACTGGCGCTGTAGTTTTTCGGCGGCTGCGGCTTCGATCTGTGACGCTAACGCGTGAACGCGCTCTCCCATCTCGGAGAAAAGCGACTCGATGCGTTGCAGGACGGCTGCCGCCGAGCGATGGCGCTCTGCGAGCGTAGCCACGCGAGCGGCGTGCTGGGATGCAGTCTGGGCGGATTCCTCGCGGCGTTGACGCAGGGCAGTCAGGGATGCCTGCGCGGCCGCAATCTGCTGTTCGAGCTGGATGCGTTGCAGTTCCAGAATTTCGATTTCGGATTGCCGGGCGCACAGAACACCTTCCTGCTCGGCACGTTCGGCAGCAAGGCGCTGCAGTTCGAGTTGAGATACGCTGAGACGTTCAGCGACTCGGGTCATCTCCGATTCGAGTTGCTGCAGCATGTGGCCGGAGGTCATAGCCTGATGCTCGGCTTCGCGCCTTTCGCCGTCCAGACGTTCGAGCAGGGAAGCGAGATCCTTGATTTCGCGGCCCAGGGTGAGTACGCGCATCTCTTCGTCGCGCAGAGCACGTTCGAGATCTTCGAGCTGGCGAAGGACCTCGCGCAGTTCGCGCTTCATCGAGAGCGGGCCTTCAGAGCGCTGTTTGCCTCCGGTAACTGTGACGTTGTGGAAGCACTCGCCGGCCTGAGAAAGGAAGAACGCGTCGGGATTTTCGAGCGCCAGGCCGCGCGCGACGTTCGCTTCGGGAACGATGTAGCCGTCGCGCAACTTGGGCAGAATTACTTCCAGCGATTTGCCGAAGCCATCCAGCACGCGAATCGTGTTCTTCAGCGGAACGATCTGGGCGGCGGGCGGGGCGCAGTGCGCGGCTTCATCGACGATGAAGGAGAACTTGGCTTGCGAATCTTCCGGATGAACCAGGAAGGTGGCCCGACCGTCGACGCCGGTGCGCAGCATGCGCAGGCCTTCATCGGCTGCGTCCCAGGATTTGACGACAACGTAGTTTAGTTCGTCGCGCAGGAAGTCCTCGACTACACGCTCGTAGCGCGGTTCGACTTCAAGAAAGTCGGCTAGTACGCCCACAGGCGCTAGCCCACCGTGCATGACGCCAGACTGAAACAAGCGGCGGACGGACTCGGTGGAGTATCCGTGCTCGGCGATGACGGCTTCGAGAGAGCCTTTTTTGCCGAGAGCGGTCGCGTACTCGGCGCGAAGGACGTCGAGGTTGGTCTTGGAGCGTGTTTCCTCGATCTTTTTCTGCTCAATCAGGCGGCGTAGTTGGCTGATCTCTTCCGTGATCCCACTGACACGCTGAGTGACGGTTTCAAATTCCAACGCGAGCTGGCCACGCTGTCCGCCGAAAGCGTCGATTTGCATATTGGCGTTTGCGATTTCGGCTTCGAGGCGGCGAGCTTCGCGGTCGGCTCCTGCCAGACGTTCTTCGGCTTGCGCAAGTTGATTGCGGAGGCGCGAGGCGGAGGAGACAGTGTCAAAAATCGCCACGCGCGCTTCTTCCTGCTGGCGCTCGATTTCAGCCAGGCTGGCCGAGGCGGCGGCAGCTTCTTGCTGGCAGAGGATGAGATCGTTCTGGGCGGAAGCGAGGTCAGCGGCTGCGGATTCGAGAATCTGACGGTTGGATTCGCGCTCAGATTCCAGCGCTGTAAGACGGTGGCGAGTTTGCGCTAGCTCGGCTTCGGACGACGCGAGCCGCACCAGCAATTCGGCGCAGCGCTCTTCGTTGTGGCGGCGGCGCGCGTGGGCGCGATCGATTTCGAGCGTAATTTGACTGATGCGGTCGCGGTTCTCGCGCAACTCGGCTTCAATCGTGTAGCCGCGCTGGGTACGCTCGGCATGCTCCGCTTCGAGTTCTTGGACGGCCACGGTGCGATGCTGCATTTCTTCCGCGAGGGCATTGAGTTGGGAATCGAGCTCGGCGCTCTCTTGCTCGATGGCGGCGAACTTGCTAGCGAGGACAAGACGCAATTTGCCGCGCATCTCTTCACGCAGGCGGGCGTAGCGCTCGGCCTTCGAGGCTTGGCGCTTTAGAGAATTCATCTGGCGCGCGACTTCGTCGAAGATGTCATTGATGCGGGAAAGGTTTAGCTTGGCGTCTTCCAAGCGTGCCTCGGCGAGGCGCTTTTTGGTTTTGAATTTCGTGATCCCGGCTGCTTCTTCAAGGATGGCGCGGCGATCGGTGGGGCGGCTGCTCAGGATTTGTCCGATGCGTCCCTGCTCGATTAGTGCGTAGGATTCGGGACCCAAGCCGGTGCCCATGAACAGTTCCTGAATGTCGCGCAGGCGGCAGAGTTTTCCGTTCAATAGATATTCGCTGTCGCCGGAGCGGAAGAGACGGCGCGTGACTACAATCTCTCCTGCGCGGAACTGTTGCTGGTTGAATTTGCGGCGGCGGATTTTTAGGACCACGTGCGGAGCGGGGGTGCCCACGGATGCTGCAGTCGGCGGTGCGGTGACGTTATGCACCGGAAGCGCGAAGATCGGCTCATCTTCGGGGAAGGCGACGGCGATCGTATTGACCTTTGATCCGGAAACTCCGGAGCGCGGGACTTCTACTTCTTCGGTTCTGCCGGGCTGGGCGTCTTCGACGGCTTGTTCGGTGGCTTCGGCGGCGCGGGCGCGGATGGAGGCTTCGTCCCAGTCGTCGGTGATGTGGGATTCGGCGAGACGTTCCTGAGGAAGATCGTCTTGGATGTCGATCTCCGTCGGGGCGTTGGCGTCGGGACCGCTGTAGGCTTCGGGATCGATCAGCGTGAGCGACACTTCGGCCATGCCTGTCGGCTTGCGGTCGCGTGTGCCGGCGAAGATGACGTCTTCCATGCGCGCGCCGCGCAGCGTCTTGGCCGACTGCTCGCCCAGCACCCAGGAGATGGCGTCGGAAATATTCGATTTGCCGCAGCCGTTGGGGCCGATGATCGCGGCCACTCCGTCCCCGTGGAACTTGAGTTCGGTGCGGTCGCAGAACGATTTGAATCCGAGAATCTGAAGCCTTTTCAGTTTGAGCAACGTGAACTCCTTAGGAACAGTGGCCAGTTGTCAATGGCCGGAAGCGAGTCGGTCAGCCTCGCATCGGCGTTTATTGCATGGGCGCGCGTGTTTACTAACGGGATTCCTCTTCTCAATTCGATGCATGCCTCGATCAGTTTCGGACCATTTTGGGCGACATTCTCACCCCAGGCTGGACGGGGCGGGCACAAAGTTAAGCTACTGTAACGGTGAAATTGGGGCGGGGTCAAGCAATATAACACCATATATGGTGTGGGGTTGCGAGGGACCGCGTTGGGTTGCACACACATTGCAGCAGATGGATGGTTTTTCAGTGGGAGTGGGAAAGGAGGTGGGAGCGTCGCGAGAGCAGGATAAGGCTAGCGCAGTTCGATCAATGACTGCAATGGGGATATTCACCAGTATGGTGTAGCTTCTGGGCTGCAAACAAATCGGGATTCCTAATGCATTCCTCCGTTACACTACTGCCTATGAACTGGTTCCCCGACCGTCTGGCTGTCAGCGTTAAGCGTGCAGTGCGTAGTACCTGTATCGGCTGATTCTGATACCAACAATTTCATGTCGCGGGGCGTCGCCCGACTGATACGGCACCTGGAAGCTGGACCCGGCCAAGAGCGATATCCCCGGACCGACGATTGTCGTTTCGATTACCCCGGATGGTATGTGGCACAACTCGGGCGGCAGCGAGCACAACCGCGAACTTCCGCGTGCGACGGCAAAAGATCATCAGGCAACGGACATTCTAACGGTCTATTGCACACAAGTGAACAGTCGGAGGTGGAAATCACTGGCTTCCCGACGGAAAAGTACTATCAGTCAGAATCCACCAATTTTCTCGCTGACGGAACGGTAAAATCGCAAAGAGCATCGAGTATACGCGCACTTCTGGATTGGCAGCCGTGTTTCCCTTGCGGATAGAAGACCAGGTGAATCCAGCGCCAAAGGGATACTGTCGAACTCGGGGCATCTAGCGTATAGGGGCACAGCTTCGTTCAGTCTGTCCAGGGAGGATCGGTACATGGTGTCACGCTTGGTGGCCCGGACGCGCCATGCGTGGTCGTTGAACCTTGTCAGGTGCAACACTCGCATTCGAAGAACGCATCCGCGAGAGTTTTCGAGAATGAAGGTGTACGGCAACAATCGTCAGCGTCGGGTATTGGCAAATAGCGTGGACGGGCGCTCGCTAACGGAATCTTGTACTGGCTACTGCAGACCGCCGAGGACGAGTAAAGGCCGTGCTCACGTATGAGAAACAATAACAAGCGAGTCGAACCAAAGATTGAGAAGACAAAAATTTGCAATGCCTGCCAGCAGCCTTCCGACGATCATTATTGGGAGCCTTAATCACGAAGTACTGTCGCGCACTTACGAGCAAAACCTCAGAGGTCACTGTTGAAATCAGGCCATAGCACTCATTGATCGCTTCGAAGGAACGTCTTACACCTCCAGATCAGGTAGGAGTGCAGGGATCCTTCGACTGCGCAGGGGCACTCGCTTCGCGAATGCCCCTGCTTCGCTCAGGATGACAATTCTATGTTCGACGCGATTTAGCTGCCTAGTTTTTCGAAGAAGCGGCAGATGGTTTCGATTCCGCGGTGGAAGTTGGGGATGTGGAATTTTTCGTTGGGGGCGTGCAGGTTGTCGTCGGGGAGGCCGAAGCCCATCATCACGCTGGGAATTTTCAGGACGTCCTGGAAGTCGGTGACGATGGGGATGGAGCCGCCGCTGCGGATGAAGACGGTTTCTTTCTTGAAGGTGTCGTGCAGGGCTTCGGTGGCGGCTTTGATGTAGCGGTTGTCGGTGCCGACCACGCAGGCCGGGCCTTTGCTCCAGACTTTGATTTTCGTCTCGATGCCTTTGGGAGTGAGCTTCTTCACGTAGGCTGAATATTTTTTGAAAACGTCGTCGGGATCCTGATTGGGCACCAGGCGCATGGAAACTTTGGCTTGCGCTTTGGCGGGGATCACGGTCTTGGCGCCGGGGGCGGTGAAGCCTCCGGGCATGCCGTGGACTTCGAGCGTGGGGCGCGCCCAGGTGCGGTAGAGGACCGAGTAGCCGGGCTCTCCGGTGAGGACTTTCGATCCGACTTCGGTTTTGCGGTAGTGCTCTTCGTTGAAGGGCAGGCGCTTCCAGGCTTTGAGTTCGTCTTTCGTTGGAGCCTTCACGCCTTTGTAGAAGCCGGGGATCAGGACTTTGCCCTTGGAATCTTTTAGCTTGCTGATGATTTCGATCAGGGCGAAGAACGGATTCGGCGCGGCGCCGCCGTACATGCCAGAGTGCAGATCGGTCTTGGCGCCGACGGCTTCGATTTCGGTATAGACCAGGCCGCGCAGGCCGACGCAGAGCGTGGGGAGATCGGGCGCGAATAATTCTGTGTCGCAGACCAGGGCGAAATCGGCTTTCAGCTTGGCTTTTTGTTTACGCAGGTATTCGGCGATGGCTTCGCCGCCGACTTCTTCTTCGCCTTCGAAAATAATTTTCACATTCAGCGGAAGCTTACCGCCGCCGCTTTGCATTAGGGATTCGAGTGCTTTCACTTCCATCCAGAGTTGGCCTTTGTCGTCGACTGCGCCGCGGGCGTAGATGTTGTTGTTGCGCTCGGTGGGCTCGAAGGGCGGACTGTGCCACTCGTCGAGCGGTTCGGCGGGCTGGACATCGTAGTGGGCGTAGCAGAGGACCGTGGGCTTGCCTGCGACGTGGATCCAGTCGGCGTAGATCAGCGGATGTCCTTTGGTGGGGATCACCTCGACGTTTTCCATGCCGATGCGGCGCAGTTCGTTGGCCACGTAGTCGGCGGCTTTCTTGATGTCGGGCTTGTGTTCTTCGAGCGTGCTTACGCTGGGGATGCGGAGCAGATCTTTTAATTCGCTCAGGAAACGCTGCTGATTGGTGCGGGCAAAATCGACTGCGGGGGAGGCCATTCGGATGATTCCTTTCTGAAAAAGGAGATAACGGTCGAACTTTAGGAAACGAAACAGTATAGCTCGGGCGAGGAGATCGTTTAACCACAGAGGACGCCGAGGTTCACGGAGGAGACCACGCTCTTGCAAAGGAGGCGAGGACCGGGCACCCGCTGGGCACGTCTCAAACGTGGAATCTTGCGGGTGAGAACGGAGCTAGATCGTATTCCGGGGGGCGGTCTTCGATCACCGCTGCCATTACTTCTGCTGTGATGGGCGCGAGCAGGATGCCGTCGCGGAAGTGGCCGGTGGCGACGAAATAGCCTGGAGTTTCGGTTGGGCCCAGGATGGGCAAGGCATCGGGAGTTCCGGGACGAAGGCCGGCCCAGTCTTCGAGGATTTTGCCGTTGCGGAGTTCCGGAACCAGGTCGAGCGCTGCGCGATGAAGGCGTTGAATTGTGGGGATGTCGGTACGCTTATCGAATCCGGCTTCTTCGACGGTGGCGCCGACCAAAAGGCGTCCGTCGCTACGTGGGATCAGATACACCTGCGGCGAACGGATGACGTGCCTGAGGAAGGTGCGCGACGGCATCAAGAGGCACAACATTTGTCCTTTCACTGGACGCGTAGGGAAGGTGTGCGGCGGGATTTGGCCTGACCAGGCTCCGGCACAGTTAACGACTTTGGCGGCGTGGAAGATGGTCTTGATCGTCTTGACGCCAGCCGCGTGGCCATCGACGATGGTGACGGCGGTGACTTCGTCGCCGGAAGAGAAGTCTACCCCGCGATGCTTGGCTGCTTTCCAGGCGGCGGTGCTAAGCGCTCTGGGATCGACGCTGCGCTCTTTTAGATAGAAAGCGGGCCGCTTGGGCTCAGCCAGTGCGGGTTCCAGGTCGGCTAGCGGAACCGGTAACAACCCTTCGAGCGAGAATCCTGGCCGCTCATAAACATGCTCCGGAGGAGGAAACACAATCGTTCCGTGATCGCGGAGATCGACGTGGGATCCGGAATCGAACTGGAGGTCCTGGGCAAACTCGGGATAAATGCGAGCGCTGGCGGTGGCAAGAGGCTGGAGAGCGGCGGGAGTTTCCAGGCCACATTCGACCAGCATGCCTCCGGCGGCATGGGAAGCTTCGCGGCCGGGCTCTCCGCGCTCGACGACCAACACGGTCGCGCCGCGCTTGCGCAGGGCGAGGGCTAACGAGAGGCCAATAATGCCTCCGCCGACGATGATTGCGTCCCATGTCTTCTTCACCTTGGCATTGTAAAAGAGCGACGGGGGAAAGACGTGGAGCTGGAAGCGGCATACCTGAGGAAACGGGAAGGAGATGACACGGAGAGCGCCGGTGCATAAAATGGCAGCCATGAAGAAGACTTTCGTGATCGGGGTGCTGGGGGCGCTGTTATCGATGTCGGGGATGCTGTTCGGGCAAAAACAAGACCAAAATGAGCCGACGTCGTACGTATATTTTTCGGTTATCAAAGAAGACAATGGCAAACCGGTGCGCAATGCCGCGGTCATCATGCATGCCGTGAATGAGAAAGGTAAGCAGGAGCGCGGGGACATGGAGTTAAAGACCGATCCGGAGGGGAAGACGAGCTTTGACGGCATCCCATACGGCATGCTACGCGTGCAAGTCATCGCGAACGGGTTTCAGACTTTCGGGGAAGACTACGACGTCCAGAAAGACAAAATGGAGATCACCATCAAGCTGAAGCGGCCGCAGGGGCAATATTCGATCTACGACGATCATGCGAAGAATCCGGGCGCGACGCCGAAGCAAGACCCTCCACCAGCGGATCAGAACAAGAAACCGAACTAGCAGCCGCAATGCTTTGAGAAAGAGTTGCCTTTAACGATTGGGGACGTGATGGACTATTTGCTGAAAACTGAACCCTCGACGTATTCGTTTGTGGATTTGCAGCGGGAGAAGACCACCATCTGGGATGGAGTCTCGAATCCTGTGGCGTTGAAGAATCTGCGCGGGATGAAGCCGGGAGAACGGCTCGTCATTTATCACACCGGAGATGAGAAATCTGCAGTCGGGACGGCCTCGGTTGTGTCGGTGGATGTGGCGGATTCGAAGAATCCGCAAGTAAAGATCAAGGTTGGCAGGGCCAATGCCAAGCCGGTGACATTGGCCGAGGCGAAGGCGAACAAGCTGTTTGCGGAGTCTCCGCTGGCGCGGCAGGGACGGTTGAGTGTCGTGCCGCTGACGGAGGCGCAGTTTAACTTCCTGACCGGAGAGTGAAGTCAAGCTGCCCACTTCTCGCAGAAGAGGCGAGAAGTGGGGCACCCACATTTCTTCCCCGCTGCCTTCTTACGACGCTCGAGTGTCGCGGCGAATCAGGGTAGAGTCCAGCAGGTAGCCTAAGCCGAGCGCAAACGGGATGGCGCCGAAGGCGCCGGCCACCAGGGCATCGGGTTCCACTCTTGCGATAATGCTGAAGGCAAGCATGTAGCCGACCCCGCCGGCGATGAGTAAAATTCCGGCGCGACGGGAGTGGGCTGCCTCGTTAAGATCAGGTTCCATTGGGACATTGAGGCCGCGCTGCATGGCAGCCAGGCGCTCTTCCGTGCGCAGTTTGCGCACGCGATAAAAGATGTACATTCCCACAACTGCCGTGGGCATTCCGAGAACCATGATGACTGCTGCAAGGCCGGTGATTCCGTCCATGGTAGTTCTCCTCCCCTGTGCTTGCTGAGCTGAAATCGCTCGCAATGGGGAATACGCTGATCGCCGCGCGAAAGTTCCGTCCAACAGCCAACTCAAGCTAAAGCAGGCGCTTCCAAGCAAGTGACGTCGGGCTGCTTGGGATGATGGTCGCTTGGATGGAGACAAGATGAAATCTGGAAACTCGAACAGTCCGAATTGGCTGACTCTCACTGCCAGTTTTGTCCTGCTACTGGCGGCGCAAACGCTGTGGGCGCAGGAAACGAAGGAAAAGGTTACGGTAGACGATGTCGATCGCAATTTCCTGGTGCGGTTGCCGAAGGGCTACGACCCGCAACAGCACTATCCGGTGGTGATCCTTCTGCACGGCATGAATCAGGACCCAGAAGACATGGAGCGGCTGACGCGTTTCAACGAATTGGCGGATAAGGACGGCATAATTGCCGTGTATCCCTTTGCCCTCCATGGGCGATGGAATGTGGGGGTGAGGCCGGCAGAGCATCGACCCATGACGATGGGCCCCGGTGGCGGACGCGGACGTCGCGGTGGAGGTGGGTACCCGGGCGGTGGCGGGGGCTATCCAGGCGGTGGGGGTGGGGGGTATCCGGGTGGTGGGGGACAGCGGCAACCCCAAAGTCGGGAGCCAAACGAGGAGAAAAGGGCGGCTCCGGCCGACGACGTGGCTTTCTTCAATCAGATGCTGGACCAGCTAGGGACAAAGTTTTCGGTGGATTCGTCGCGGATCTACGCGGCAGGTTTGTCGGAAGGCGGCTTCATGAGCCTGCGGTTAGGATGCGCCTTAGGAGATCGAATCGCTGCTATTGCTGCCGTGGGGGCGGCCATGCCGAAGACTATGATTTGTCTGCCTCAGCGGCCGGTGCCGCTGGTGATGATCAATGGCACATCCGATCCGATCGTCCCTTATGGCGGCGGCACTGAGCACAATTTGAGTCTGCCAATCGTTTCCGTGGAAGATAGCGCCAAGGCGTGGGCGAAGATTGACCGCTGCGAAGAAAAACCGGAGAAGAGCAAATTACCGGCGCATGAGAAGGGCGGCATGGAAACCAAGGTTGACACTTATAATGCCTGCCAACAAAACGCAGCGGTGGTTCTCTACAGCGTAAAGGGCGCGGGCAATACATGGCCTGGCGGTGAGCAATATGAAGTCGAAAAAACGATCGGCAAGACCAGCCAGGATTTAAATGCGAATGAAATCATGTGGAGTTTTCTGGTGACTAAGAAAATTCCGGGTAAGAGCGACGCCAAGCCGTAAGGTTCGCGCTTACGCAGTCCTTACTCACGACTCCATTGACACGAATAACTCGCGGAGAGCCGATGGCGGCTCTCCGCAGTTCTTGCTCGTTAACTCTGCCTACAACGACCTCAGGAAATTCAACAGATCCTGCACTTGCGACGGGTGCAGGTTGTTGAACTTTCGGATGACCATGTTGGCCTCGGATCCAGAGCTGTTGTGAGCATGAATCGCCTGAATCAGATCAGTGGTGCGGCCGTCATGAAGGAAGAACAGGCGTTGGCCCAATCCCCACAGGGGAGCAGTACGGAATTCATCGGGACCGGCGGCGCCCTGGTGGATGCCGTCGGATAAGCCCGAGCCCATGTGGTGAAGGGCGAAGTCGGAATACGGGTTATAGGTCACGTGGGACATGCCGGTAAAGAGCGACGGTCCGGTCGTGAGCGCCGGCGAGTGGCAGAGCGCGCAGCCGGTGGAGTTGAACAGGCTGGCTCCGTTCTGGATGGATGCCGTCGCTGCCGCGCGAGCGGGCGGCGCCGACAATCGAATGAAGATCGCAAAGTTCACGATGTCGGAAGACATTTCAGAGGCGGTTCCGATCATGGTGTTGTAATTGGGGCTGCTGGAGTTGGGATT
This sequence comes from uncultured Acidobacteriaceae bacterium, assembly GCA_963709305.1. Lineage (GTDB taxonomy): Bacteria > Acidobacteriota > Terriglobia > Terriglobales > Acidobacteriaceae > Sulfotelmatobacter. Next base: position 71,261 of record CAVPWO010000002.1, read on the forward strand.
CATGTAATTGGTCGGGTCCTCAGGAGATTTATTGAACATGCAGCCGGCGGCAGCGCTGCGTTCATTGGAGAACAGTTCGTTGGCGACGCCCTGCTCCACGTTGTAGGCCTCGCCGGCGAACATGAGCAGCGATTTGTTCTGGGCCTTCCAACCGAAACGCGTGATCGTTCCGTCGTTTCCGCTGGTATTGAAAGAACCTCCTATATTGAAGGCCGACCGCGCTGACCGAGTGGCGGCGAGGTTGGCCTGCAGGGTTGCGTCAGGTGTGGCTTCGACTAGTCCCAAGCCGAATAACGGAGTGGGAACGCGGAAGATCACGTTATTGGCCTCGAGGGCTACGGAGAAGTTCGGCTGGGCGAGATTACAGCCTGGGGCATCCGACCGGCCGGCGATGGTGTAAAGTCCGTGGACTCCTCCATCGAGAGTCCCGTTTGCGTTCTGAATAAACCGGGCTTCGCGAACCGGGCCACTGGCGGTGATGAACGAGGGAACGGAGTTGGTCGCGCCGTCCAAGGTGGCGAGCGCAACCTGCGGATTTGCAATGGGATTTTGCGGACTGCTAAGTCCAGGACTGCTGCCGCCAATCGCCGGCTGCGCGTGGCATTGGGCGCAACTATTACCATTGAAGGTTGGACCCAGGCCGGCTCCATTTTCGCCGCTAATGGTTCCCAAGACGGAATCGACCTCAAGGAAACGCATTTGCGCCTGATTGAAGAAAGCCTGTTCATTGGCGTTCAAGGTTGGAAAGAAGCTGCCCGCCGCCGGCGGACCGGAACGTGGACCAGGATCATTCTGGGAGTGGAGATTCACATCGAGAACAAAAACCGCGGCAAGACAAAGTACTGAGGGGGAGAGCTGGAGACGCTTCATGGTTGACCTCCGGATTGGGATAGACACACTTCTGGCGTCAAGGTTCTGGTACGTTTTGCGACGGCGGGCGCGGGGTAGGTTTCAGCTGTTCCGCTCAAGCTGCGAGCCAGCAACTAAAGCTGGTCTCGTGCCCCGCTGCGAACAGAACAGCGCTATGGGTGTAGCGGGAGCCCCAAGAATGTTTCTCTTCTCGGATGAGAAGAGACTGGGACAACATTGGAAAGCAATCTAAGCCCGAGCTAAAAGTCGGTCAAGTGTCCACAAGTGCATGTCTGATTTCATGTTCGGATTTAGTAATTAGCACATTCGAAGTGCAGAAACGTTTAACTGTTGATTAGCCGAGGGATTTTCTCAATTCGCGGCGAAGGATTTTCCCAGACGCGGTTTTAGGAATGGCGTCGAGGAAGTGGACCTCGCGAGGTTGCTTGTAAGTAGTAAGGCGATCGGCGACGAAGGCGCAGAGCTCTTCTCCGAGTTTGGAATTCTCCACAAATCCAGCACGCAAAGCCACGAAGGCGACCGGAATTTCTCCGGCTTCGGCGTGAGGCCGACCGACCACGCCACACTCTTTCACCGCGGGGTGTTCCAGCAGGACGGCTTCCACTTCAGCGGGCGCCACAGGAAAACCCTTGTATTTAATCATTTCCTTGCGACGGTCCACGACACGGTAGAAACCTTCGCGGTCGCGTGTGACAATATCGCCGGACCAATACCAGCCGTCGCGCAAGACCGCTGCGGTAGCTTGCGGTTCCTTCCAATAGCCCAGCATGAACTGCGGTCCGCGCATGACCAGTTCTCCGGGAAGGTCGGAAGCTGCTTCGGTTAGATCGTCGGGAGTCTCACCCGGATCGATATCGACTTGCGATAGTACTCGGCAGTCTGTTCTCGCGACCGGCTGGCCGATGGAATCCGGACGATAGAAGTCTGGTTCCAGGAAGCCGACGTGCGTGACGGGCGAGGCTTCGGTCATGCCATATCCCTGGCAAACCAGAATGTTGGTAAGGGCAGTAAAGCGGCGGGCAAGATCTGGAGCGAGCGGCGCGGCTCCGGATTTGACCCAGTGAACCTGATGATCGCGAGGAAACTCGCCAGCCTCGGCCGCCTGGCACAGCGCATTGATCGCCGGAGGTACCAGCGGCATCATGGTGACGGCTTCGTCGATCAGCAACTTCGCCATCACGGGCACATTGAAGCGCGGCACGAGAATCAGCTTTGCGCCGAGCATGAGAGCAGGATTGAGAACCACATTCAATCCGTAGATGTGGTAGAGCGGCAGGCAGCAGAGAATATTGTCGGTCGAATTAAGGGTCGTCGCATTCGGACCGAGCAACTGATAGACGTTCGCGACCAGATTGTAGTGCGAGAGCATGACACCCTTGGGGAGTCCGGTAGTGCCGCTGGAATAGGGAAGCGCGGCGACTGTCTGCTCGGAAGACTGATCCGGCTTGCGGCCCACCGCGGTCACTGGGTTGAGCAGGGTAGCGAAAGATTCGGCGCCCGGTGCGGGTAGTCGCGTAGTGTAAACGCGGCGCAGATTAGGCAATCCCGCGAGGCGGATGCCTTGGATGTTTCCGCCATCCGTAATTAAGAGGACGGCGCCGGAGCTTTCCAGTTGGTAGCGAACCTCGCGCTCCCGGTAGCTCGGATTCAGCAGAGTCGGGATCGCTCCCGCGAGCGTGGCCGCGTGGTAGGCGGTACAGAACTCCCACGAGTTTGCCAGGAAAATGGCGAGCACATCGCCGGGCTTTACGCCCGTTGCAATCAGGCCACTGGCCAGCGACTCGACAATCTCTCCATACTGGGCATACGTCAGACGACGTCCGCACGAAGTATCGACCAAAGCAGTCTTCTGCGCATTACGGCGGCAGGAGTCGAGCACCACATCGTGCACAAAAAGATGTTGCGCATCGCCGTAGAGTTGGGTTCGCTGCATGCCGGAGAGATTGTAGCGGAAACGGCCAGATTGGAAGATAGGGCCGCTAGCTGGCCAATTTCCTCAGGAATTCCTGCTCGTTCATGCGATACTTGAAGGCCTTGCGCCCGTCAATAAACACAACAGGGACTTCATCGTTAAACTGGCGGCGAAGCTCCGAGTCAGCGTCAACGTCAACTTCCTGCCAGGTGAATCCTCCTCGCCGCGAGAGCTTGGAGAGACTTTCCTTGACCACTTCGCATAGGTGGCAGCCCTTACGAGAATAGACGACGACGCTGCGCGACGCGGACATGCGGGGGATTCTAGCGCGAGGAAATAGGAGTTTGCCAGCAACAAAATCTAGACGATTGGACATAGAAGCTCGCCATAGAGGTCAGGTGGCCGGACCAGTCCACTGGCTCCCGCGAGCTTTCTGGTCCGCGGGATTGAAGTCACTGCGAAGTATCGCATCTTCTGAATGTGGATTCATAAGAGGTTGAGCCCCGGACAAGCTTGACGTACTCGCTTCAGCTAGGCGAGCGAAGCGATAGAATCCCTCCATGCAAGATCATCGGACAAAACCTCTTCGCGGCAAGACTGCGCTGGTTACGGGCGCAGCACGCCGGCTAGGACGGGCATCTGCCCTGGCGCTGGCCCAGGCCGGGGCGGACGTGGCGATCACCTTTAGGAATTCGGCCCGCGAAGCGCGGGAAACGGTAATCGACTTATCGGGGTGCGGGGTGCGGGCCTTCGCTTTGCGCTGCGATGTCACCGACGAGGCCAGCGTTCGTACGATGATGAAGGAGGCCGGACGTGAATTAGGCCGCATCGACATTCTGGTCAACAATGCGGCGAACTACGAGTCCGTGGAATTCGAAAAGCTCACGCTGCGGCAATGGGATGCGATTTTCTCGTCCAACACGCGCGGTCCCTTTCTGGTATCGCGCGAAGCGCTGAAGTGGATGCGGCGAAAGCGAAACGAAGGTCCAGATCGTCGCGGAAAAATCGAGGCAAGAATCATCAACATGGGCTCGCTCGGAGGACTGCGGCCTTGGGCAACTAATGCCCACTACTGCGCGTCGAAGGCTGCCCTGCACATGCTGACCAAGGTAATGGCGAAGGCGCTGGCACCGGAGATTGCGGTGAATGCCGTGGCTCCAGGAATGATCGACTTGGGGGAAACGTCCGCCGCAGCGTTCCTGCGGCGCATGGCCGCGCACACGCCTATGGGACGAAACGGGTGCGCCGAAGAAATTGCAGAGGCGGTATTGTTCTTTGCCACCGCGCCGCAATTCATCACCGGGCAGATCCTGGCCGTGGACGGCGGGCTTGGCCTGTAGGGAGGTCGCTACGCCTCGGCCGACGTCGGATCGATGATCAACTTCACTTCCGAAACGCGGTTTGCCGGGAATCCCCCTTGCCTGGCATGCTCCCGCACCATTTCCTCATTGGGCGCGATGTAGACACAGTAAATTTTGTCCTGGGTGACGTAGCTGTGCAGCCATTGAATCTTCGGCCCGAGATTATTCAGTACACTGCAGGATTTTTGCGAGATGCCAATGACCTGGTCCGGGGTCACATCGCCAATGCCAGGAATGTCGCGCTCGATGACGTACTTGGGCATGTTTCCTCTCTTTGGATAAAGCCGGGCAATCCAGCTCCCCTGCTTGTCGGGCACAGATTCTAACCGAGGAACCATGGAAATAGCCATTGCCGCAGGCTCGCGGTATATTGGGGCGAATGAAAAAATCGAAAGGCAGTTCCTCTTTCCCGGCGGCTTCCGCGGTTTTTTCGCAGAAGCGTACCGCTTCTCTTTCACCCTACGGTTCCGGAGCAGGGGACGGCCCGCGGATCGCTGTCGCGATCATGGCGGCGGGTAAGGGAACCAGGCTCAAATCACAAATCCCTAAAGTGTTACATGAAGTTGGCGGCAGGTCGCTGCTGGCGCATGTGATACGGGCGGCCGCGCGAATCGTCCCTGCGAAAGATGTGTACGCGATTATTGGGCACGAGGCTGATCGCGTGCGCGCGGCGATAGAGGGGACAGGCGTCAACTTCGTATTACAGGCCGAGCAGCGGGGGACCGGTCATGCATTGATGATGGCGCGCGAGGCGCTGGTTGGATACGAGCACATAATCGTGTTATCCGGAGACGCTCCCCTAATCACGCCGGAAACGATTGGACACCTGCTCAATTTTCACCTGGAAGAGCAGGCGGCTATGACGCTGCTGAGCGCGGACCTGGAGAACCCGACTGGGTATGGCCGGGTGCTGCGGAAGGCAAGAGGAAGCGCCGACGTGCAGCGGATCGTCGAGGAGAAAGCGGCGAGTCGGGCCGAGAAAACAATTCACGAGATTAATTCGGGCTTCTACGTTTTCGCCGCGAAGGAACTCTACGGCAACATTGGAAAGCTCTCCACGGCCAACGCGCACGGCGAGCATTACCTAACCGACATGGCCGAGGTGTTGCGCAAGGCGCGGCAACGCGTGGTGGCGTTTAAGACGGCTGACGCGAGCGAAGTCCTGGGGGGAAACACCCGCCTGGAACTGGCGGAGATCGACGAAAAGATGCGCCTGGCGAAGTGCCGTCAATTGATGGCCGACGGCGTCACGGTATTTTATCCGGCGACCTGCATAATCGATTCCGACGTGCAGGTCGCACCGGACTCGGTAATCGAGCCGTATGTACAGCTGCTAGGGCGGACGCGCATCGGGTCCGCAAGCCGAGTACGATCGTATTGCGTAATTCGCGATTCAGAAATTGGGGATGGGGTAATGGTTCTTCCCGGATGCGTAATGGATGGAGCGCAGATCGGCGCGGGAGCGATAATCGGACCCTATTCACGTCTGCGACCGGGAACGGAGATCGGCGAAGGCGCGCATGTGGGGAATTTTGTCGAGACCAAAAAAATCAAGCTGGGCAAGGGCTCGAAAGCGAATCACCTGACGTATCTTGGAGACGCAGAAATCGGGGCGGGTGTGAACATCGGTGCTGGGACGATCACTTGCAACTATGACGGCGTCCACAAGCACAAAACCGTGATCGAAGATGGAGTGTTTATCGGCAGCGACAGCACGCTGGTGGCGCCGATTCGCGTGGGCAAGGGCGCCTATGTGGGGGCGGCATCCTGCCTCACAGACGATGTTCCGGCAGATTCACTGGCGATCGCGCGGGCGCGGCAGATTGTGAAAGAAGGGTGGGCGGGAGAGAAGCGGGTGGCACGAAAGAAATGACTACACTTTCGGGTCACGGGAAAGCTTCTCGATAAAACAAAGCCACTGAAACCTGGATTTCTCCGTGGCTCAGTGCGACCTTGGTAAGTCGTTCTCGATTTGTGATTAGTGCGAAACGGCCGCGAACAATTCCGAATGCATCAGCGACTGAAACTGCTGGTCGCTCGCCTTGAAATGCAGCAACAGGTTCGAACCGTCGGAATCGACGGTAGTATTATCCACCGCCACTTTTTCGGCGGGCGTGGCGCTCATCTTCTTGTAAAGGATGCCGGCCTTGACCAGCGATGCCATGGTTCCGGCGGTCACACTATCGGAAGTGACCACGGTCAAATCGAAGTTGACACCGCTGTTGAAATTCATGGCGTAGCGCGAGCCCAGCAGGCGCTTCTTCACGGTCTCGTAGTCGGCGACCTTGGCGGCATCACCGAGCGCGGCGCGCATCATGTTCTGCGTGCCCTGCTGGTCAAGAATGCTCCATACCGGCGCGGAATCGACACTCGACATCATGTCAGCCATCGTGCCGTTCGTGTCCAGGCCAAGTACCTGACCGTTGCTGGTATCAAGTGCAACCCGGATCGCTACGGCGTCGCCAAATAGCAGCGTGCTGTCATCGAGAAAGCTCATGGTGAAGCCGCCGTCCATGGGATAAAGGTCCGCCTGGCCGTATTTCTTCGGCACAAACTTCTGCAACTTCATCTTTTTCAGCACGGCCTTCTTGTCAAAAGGACCCGCTGCAACGCCGACGCCCTTGACACCTTGTTTCCCGGCGCGAAATGACGCAAACGTGAGCGTGTCCACGTCTTTGTCGGGATCGATCCCGATGTTCTTGAGAGCCGCCTCGAACTGCTTGAGATTGTCGGGCAGGACTTGCTGCTTCAGGGCCATGGCGGTAGGGGAATCTTTCAGAGCGCGATAATCCACCGATATCAGTTGAAGCAGGTCCGCCGGAACGCAGGTGCGCGCAGCCGAATTCAGCGGCATGGCATAAGCCATGCTTATGAGAAGCAAAGAAGCCAGGCAAATCCTAAACAGTTTCATAGCGCCTCGAATCAGAGATCGGTAGGGTTGAAGATACCTTCACTTGGATGCACGGTCAGACCTTGTCGTTAATAGATCGTCTTATTCTATTTTACTTGCAGCCACAGGGAATCGCACAAAAGTACAGTGCCCATACGCACCCGAAACACTCATGTGCTGATTTTGCTGGGTCGTACCGATAGACAGGATAAACGTGTCCAGAAACGATCTACGAAATCGCCGATATTCGTCTGCGCACTCCCGTGGCGAACGCCTGATCTTTCAGCGAGGCCAGATTGATCTCCACGTTAGCCAGCGCACCGGTAATGGCGGCGCCGGCAAGTGCCAGGGCCGTCGTTAAATCCGACTTCATATGGGGATTTGTAATTGGTTCAAGCAACTTTACGATTTGTGAAACTTCGCCGGCTCTTTCGGCGACGCCCAGTGGGACTTCGGTCGCATTCTTAAGCGCCGCTTCGATCATTCCCTCGCCGGATTTTTCATCTTCAGCAGCTTTGGCCTGTTTGTAGGCCTTCATAACTGATTGGAAAGATTCGGCATCGGCGTCGACTGCTGCCTTCAGTTCCTCGCACAGCGGCGAAAGGCGCGCGATGGCTGCGCTGAGTTGCGATTCGTATTGCAGATAAGCCTTCTTGCCGCGAGACATGGATGCGACCATTGCGGCGAGGCCCGCGGCCATGGCTGCCGCTGCGGCCGAGGCGCTGCCTCCGCCGGGAGCGGCCGTGGGGGCGGCCAGTTGCTCGATAAAGGGTTCGACTCCCGCGCGCAGTCCGCCAACGGCCAGTTTCCCACCCATGACGGCCGCCAGGCGGTTTTCCAGAATTAGAGACGAATCGAAATTCTCTACTTGGAGGAACCACTCGGCGGCCTGCTCCAAAGCTTTCTTGGGAATCAGTCCAACGATCTCGCTGGACACCGGGGAGACGCCGTAGCGCGCCGCTTCGCGTTTGACCATTTCAAACACTCGATGGACAGGAGTTTGTTCGAAGTCGGTCAGGTTCATGGAGACCTGGGCCAGTCCGCGCACCAGGAATCCAGCGCCTTTCACGAATCGCATTCCGCCGGTCGAGAAGCGCACCGCCTTGGCGATCTTCTTCGCGATCTCGACGTCGGGCGTGTTGAGAAAAACGTTATAAGCAATCAGGAACTTGCGCGCGCCTACCACCGTCGCACCCGCCGTAGGATGCACGCAGGGGTCGCCGAAATCCGGACAGCGCGCAGGGTTGGTGGCAATCTCGGCACGGATGCCCTCGAATTGCCCGCGGCGAATGTTTTCCAGACCCTGGCGTTCGGGGATTCTGGCCGCCGATTCGTAAAGATAAACCGGAATCCGGTAGCGCTTCCAGATCTCCTCCCCGACATGGCAGGCGATCGCTACGCAATCTTCAATGGTGACGCCGTCAATGGGAATAAAAGGAACTACGTCGGTAGCTCCCATGCGCGGATGCGCGCCCGTGTGGACATTGAGGTCGATCACTTCAGAGGCTTTGCCTACGCCACGAATGGCAGCTTCCTGAATGGCCTCTCGCTCGCCCACCAAAGTGATGACGCTGCGATTGTGGTCGGAGTCCATCTCGCGATCCAGCAGGTAAACGCCGGGCATTTTCATGGCGTCGACGATGGCGTCGACTTTAGATTTGTCGCGGCCTTCGGAGAAGTTGGGAACGCATTCGACGAGCGTGGACATAAGGGAAGAGAATAGCTGGGTTGACGCAAGGGCGGCAACTACCGAGCGTGGACATGCGGTGGTCGGTTGGTCCGATTTCCGCAGGGATTACTTTGATTCTTGGGGAAGCTGAATCTGGCGGAGAGCAGAAACTGTGCTTTGCATGTCCTCCTTCTTGGCAGGAAGCTCCATCCGCTCTGTAACGATCCGCAATAGGTGTTCGTTGATTTGCTCGTCGGAAGCCCCCGTGGCTAGCAACGCAAACACATCTCCCAAATAGCTATCGTATTCATCTTGGGCATTCGGTGCGTCGCCGACACCGATCGGGTCCCAGGCCGTCATGAGCGCCCGTCGGATTTCCGCCATAATTCGTCGAGACTCGTACTTATCAATCATGTAGAGCGTTTTGCGACCAGCATCACGGCTGTCGGCCCGATAAGTAGCCTTGTTCAATCTCTGCCAGCATGGTTTCGATGTCGGCGGTCGGGGATTCATACTGCGTCGCTACGCGAATAGCAGCGAGCTTTTTCTCCGCGTCGCCCAGGGCTTCGCGACGGCGAGCATCACTTAGCGCTTCTCGCACCCATTCCGCGATTGACATTTGCCGGAAGCGGGCGGCTTGCTGGATCTCCCGATATTCAGGATCCGGCAAGATTACGTGGAGTTTCTTAGCCATGCGATGAGTTTAAATGAGCCATTCGCGTAAGTAATACAGAAAAGACACTAAGCGTGCTTAATGGCGGCCGACAAACTTTCCAATCCCCAGTCGAAACTGGACGGTATTAACTCCTGGATTCGGCGTGGCCAAGCCGGCGTTCGAGATGTGCATGTAGCGCAGTTCAAGACTTACGTTGTGTTTCGCGGCGAGAATGTGCACGCCGAGCGCGGCCTGGTCGGTGAAGTTTACCGTGTTGGTTCCGGTGGGGACATCGTGGTCGGTGAAAAGCGTGCCGCCGCAGAGTTCGAGGTAGGGAGAAAAGCGGCCGTGGCGTTCGAAATTCCACTTGAGGCCTAGCGGGTCGAAGCCCACGCCATATGCAGTGTTGGCCGGTTGGAACACGAAGAAGAGGGGGACAGCATCGACGGCATATTCAAAGCGTCCGCGAAGAAATCCGGGCAAATGCGGGCCAGTGAGAATCCATCCGTAGCGCAAGCCGGCGTTGAAGGCGCCTGTGTTACCTCGGCCCCCGCTGACGGAGTGCCCGCCGCCCGCCCAGATTTGGAGTTCGTGGCCGCCTTGCTCAGGGGCAGTTTGGGCGAGACCCATTGAGGACGCGATCAGAAGAAGCGTGAGAATGAAAAGGAATGATCGCATGGCCTTCGTTTCGAGAAGGTTGTTCTCGAAGCGGAAGAATCACGATACAGGATGGGATTACGCGCGACAAACGGCACTAGGTGAGGCTGCGGGAGAAAGCAGGTTCCTCGCTTTGCCCGGAATGACAAACCGTTTGAAGCCGGAATGACAAACCATTCGAAAAATCGGGCTATTTTGCGCGTGCTGGTCGCGGCGGCTGCGCCACCAGATGCATCAGGTCACGCGCCACGCGAGAGGTGTTGTGGCGTGCGACTCCGGCTTCTTCGAGATAGTCGCCGAGAACGGGAATTACTCCCAGAGCTTCAACCGCCTCCAGATCGTTCACGATTTCGCAGGCACCTTCGCTGGCATATTTGGCCTGAAGCTCGGCCGAAGCTGGAGTTCGGTTAATGAGAGCGTAGTCGAAAATCTGTTTCTGTGCATGGCTATTGAGCGCGCGGATGTGGTCAGCCGCGGTCAATCCCAGGCTTTCGTTGGGTTGGGTCATCAGATTGCAGATGTAGACCTTGGTGGCCGGCGACTCGATAATGGCCTGCGCAATACCACACACCAGCAGATTCGGGATCAGGCTGGTAAAAAGAGAACCTGGACCGATAGTGATCAGGTCAGCATTGGCAATGGCTTCCAGTGTCTGTGGCATCGGTCCTACGTCGGGCGGCACGAGAAACAATTCACGGATGCGTCCTTTACTCGCGGTGATGTTAGTCTCGCCCCGAACGCGCGTGCCGTCTTCCATGAGCGCTTCGAGTTCAATGTTGGATGTGGTTGCGGGATAAATATGTCCGCGAGTGAGAAGAATTTCGGAAGAAAGTCGCACCGCCTCAGAAAAATCTGAAGTCAGGGAAGTCAGCGCCGCCAGAAACAGATTGCCGAAGCTGTGCCCTTCCAGTCCAGTGCCTTTTTCGAAGCGGTGACGGAAAAGCCTGGAGAGCAGAGCCTCGTCTTCACTGAGGGCGACAATGCAATTGCGAATATCGCCCGGCGGAAGCATTTTGAGCTCTTTGCGCAGTCGTCCGCTGGAACCGCCATCATCGCTGACGGTGACGACAGCGCTCAGGTCGCGGATGGAGGGCGAATCCGGTTCCGTCGGGATCTCTGAGGACCAGAGTACGAATCGCTTCAATCCCTTGAGCAAGGTGGAGAGACCGGTGCCGCCCCCGATGGCGACGACGCGCAGACCGCGATCGCGCGCGGGACTCTCCGGTGGTGTAGACTCGGCTATGTTGGTGTCCATTGCCAGTTTTGTGGGCGGCTATGCGGGTTCTTCTTCGCCGAGGCCGGCGTCTGAGGATCCTAGTTCCGCACCGGGATCCGGATAGAGCAACTCGGTGAAGCGCGGATCCTCCGCCAGGTTCTGGAAGTCGGAATCGTTGCGTGCCTGGAAGCGGAGTTGAGCATTCAACCGCAGGGCCTCATCCAGGCGCTTCAAAGAATCCTCGACGTGCCCGGTCAGACAATCGAGCGCAGCCAGGCCATAAACCACATAGTCAGCCTTGGCGTTTTGCTTGAGCAGCTTTTCGAGATGCTCGCGGGCGGTGACGTAGTCTCCAATGTTCATCAGCGACACCGCGAAATCGAAATGCTCCTCGGCGGTCTTGAACTGCGTGGTCGCGGACCGTTCCAGGTGCTGGTTGCAGATGCTGAGATGAACGTTTGCCCGGTCGGTCAACTCTTTGCTGGGTCCGGCAACCACCTTTTGAAAATGAGGCTTCGCCTTGTCGAATTTGTGTTCCTGCATGGCGCGGAGCCCGGATTCGTAGCTCTGCAGCGCCTGCGTGTAACGCGGATCTTCCGCCACGGTCTTTTTCGCGGTAGGTTTCTGAGCCATGTGCAAAACTCTTCCTGTGCTCTTGGTAATAGGGAACTCCTTGCAATCTTGCGTTCTGGCCGCAGTAAAGTATCACTCAAAGAGTGGTTCGAGGTCCAGTTGGCTAAAAGCGCCGAACAGAGAGTACCAAGCGGACGCAATTGGTTTTCCCGGTACCAGGTACTCGCAATCGGCTCCTAGTTCATGGTCGAGGCTGCCAGCAGATCGATCTTTTTCCACTCTCCCTTAATGATTCCGGCGCGGATTTGCGCAGCGGTCTTGCCGTTCTTGTGTTGCTGGTAGGAGTAATAAAGCTCCTTCAGGCAGGTCGCGCACTGCGCTCCATGCGTGCCTTCAAAGCAGCTGTGCAGGCTGTTGTGGCCCATACGGTCGCAATAGCAATAGCAAGGCTGCTGGTGGAGCACGTTGGGAATCCTCGCCGCGAGTTCGTAAGCGTGGCGCTGGTAGACATTCTGTGCGTCCGCTCCCCAAAGCTCTGACGTGGCAAGGATGGGAGGGAGCTTCGTTCCCTTAGGTGGAGGCCCCGCATTGTAGGCCGGGATGCCGCCATCTTCCGGCAGCGGCAGCGCGGCCCATTCGGCCGACATGCTTAGAGTGGTCACAAAAAAGAGGAAAGCCACCGTCAGGCAGCGGTAGGCAAGTTGGTTCTCTTGTAAGCGGCGTTTCATGAGTGTCCTCGCGTGTGTTCATTGTAACCCGAGGCCAGCAATGATCGGACAGGGGTGAAGCCATCGGTCCGTGAGCAGAGGTCCATGCAACCTGCTGCCGACGCGAAGGCTTCTGTATACAATAGGAACGCATGCCGGGAACATTCTCAGACCCCAATCCAGTTAACGCGGCAGAGGTCACCGCGCCCGGTGCAGTCTCGATCGTTGAGCCGGTGCCGTTAGTTCCCGCTCGCCTGGGCACCGGAATTGGCGTCTGGGTGCGCGATCTGATTATTTCTCTGGCGATCTCCGCCTTCATCATCATCTTCCTCTACCAGCCGGTGAAAGTTGAGGGAACCAGCATGATGCCCTCGCTCGAAGACCAGGAACGGATCTTCGTGAATAAATTTGTATATCGGCTGGAACCCATTGAGCGCGGGGATATTGTGGTCTTTCGCTATCCGCGCGATCCCTCGAAGAGCTATATCAAACGCGTCATCGGAATGGCGGGCGACCGCATCCGCATCGACGGCGGGCAGGTGTATGTGAACGACCAAGCGCTGGACGAAGACTACGTTCCGCCAGCTTATACCGATTCCCGCTCCTATCCCGACACGACGGTTCCGGCGAATTCGTTCTTCGTGCTCGGCGACCATCGCTCCATGTCGAACGACAGCCGCGATTTCGGCCCGGTCAACCAGAGCTTCATCTATGGCAAGGCGGTATTCGGGTACTGGCCGATGGATAAGCTGGGACGGGTGCGCTGAGTTGCCGGACAGCGAAAGGTGGCGATGTATGGTTACACAACCCCGAGCGGCTGCCGAGGTCGCGGCCAATGTTCAGCAGGCCGTCCCATTCTTTATGGTGTCAGACATCGAAGCTTCGATTCGTTATTACGTGGATGGGCTCGGCTTTGAGATGACCAAGCAATGGATCGACAAGGGCAAGCTGCAGTGGTGCTGGTTGCAAAATGGCGGTGCGGCGCTCATGTTGCAGGAGTATTTGAAGGAAAGGATCCCATTAGGGAAGCGTGGCGAAGGAGTATCGATCTGTTTTCAGTGTTCCGATGCTCTTGAGATCTACCGTGCAGCCGCGGCGCGTGGGATCAGCGCGAAACGACCGTTTGTGGGAAACGCGATGTGGGTGGTCACCTTTTCGGATCCTGACGCATACCGGATCGACTTTGAAAGTCCGACGGATGCGCCGGAGGAAACTGAGTACGTCGAGCCCTAAGGTCGTTTTGACGCCTTGGCTCGGGCGGGTTATTGGTCAGTTTCCGTGGCCTTAATCCGGGCAAATCGCTCCCGTTTGAACCACCCCTCGCACGGAAAAATTTCTCCCACGATTTCCACTGTCCTCTCTTGGTGCTGGCGGGTTTCCCTGCTAAAATTTATAAAATCTACTGACCGGAGCGAGAATGCAGGCTATCCTTGCGCTGGAAGACGGGCGAGTCTTCCGAGGCAAAGGCTACGGCGCCAAAGGCGAATGCTACGGCGAAGTCGTTTTTAATACTTCCATCACTGGCTACCAGGAAATTTTCACTGACCCTTCCTATTCCGGTCAGATTGTTGTCCTGACCAACCCTGAAATCGGCAACTACGGCACCAATCAGGAAGACAACGAAGCCACGCGGCCGTGGATCGAAGGGCTGATCGTGCGCGAGTTCTCGCGCGTGAGCTCGAACTGGCGCTCACAGCAGGTGGCCGAAGAATACCTGGAGCAGTTCAAGGTGCCCGTGCTGTCGGACATCGACACGCGGGCACTGGTGCGGCATCTGCGCGATCATGGCGTGATGCGCGGCGTGGTCTCGACGATTGGCAGCGATGCCGACAAGTTGGTAGCGAAGGCTCGGTCCATCCCCAAGATGGATGGGATGGATCTGGCCAAAGAAGTCAGCACCAAACGCCCCTACGTGTGGGAATTGGGCGAGCGCTCGCACGAGCCGGTCGCGATGGTCGGAGTGAAAGATGAGCCGCCGCGATTTCACGTGGTCGCCTACGATTTCGGCATCAAGCAGAATATTCTGCGTAAGCTGCGCGGCGAGGGCTGCAAGGTGACGGTCGTCCCGGCGCAGACTCCGGCGGAAGACGTGCTCGCCCTGAAGCCCGACGGAGTGTTTCTTTCGAATGGTCCCGGCGATCCCGAACCTTGCACGTATGCAGTCGATTCGATTCGCAGGCTCATGGGACGGCAGCCGATCTTTGGCATCTGCCTCGGGCATCAACTCGTTGGCATTGCGCTAGGTGGAAAGACTTTCAAATTGAAGTTTGGGCACCACGGCGGGAATCATCCCGTAAAACAGTTGAAGACGGGCAAGATCGAGATCACGGCCCACAATCATAATTTCGCCGTCGATCCCGACTCGTTGGCCGAGAGCGAAGTCGAGTTGACACACATCGATCTGAACGACCAGACACTGGAAGGCTTGCGCCATCGGAATTTGCCGTTATTCACCGTGCAGTATCACCCGGAAGCCGCGCCGGGGCCGCACGATTCGCATTATCTGTTCAAGGAGTTTACGAAGATGATGGAGGACTGGAAGGGGTGAGGATCGCGCGATGCGCATTGTCGATTGTTCTCTGTTCCGCGCTTCTCGGAGCGTGTACTGCCCTTGCCCCTAAGAACCCCGTCAAAGCGGCCGCCGTATGCGGACGGGTACAGGATCCGACCGGGGGCCGAATTCCTGATCTCGATTTACAACTCGTGAGTGACGACCAAACTGTCGTCGCCGAAGCGCATACGGACGTAAGAGGAAACTTTCACTTCCAACCAGTCACTAAGGGTGAATACTACATGACTACAAAGTCTAAGGGCTGGCAACTGGGATGGCCAGTGAAGGTGACAAGCTCAAGAATTCTCAGAGACTGCAGGAATCCGCTGATAGTGGAACCGAGTCTCACTTGTGGGGGCTCCATAAGCAAGAGAGGATACCGGCCTAAGTTCTAGAAGCACAAATGCCTAAACGCACTGACATTCAAAAGATTCTGATCCTTGGCTCCGGTCCCATCATCATTGGGCAGTCGGCGGAGTTTGATTACTCTGGCACGCAGGCCTGCAAGGCGCTCAAGGCCGAAGGCTACGAAGTGGTACTGGCGAACTCGAACCCGGCCACGATCATGACCGACCCGGAGTCGGCGGACCGCACTTACATCGAGCCGCTTACGCTGGAGTATCTGGAAGAGATTATCCGCATCGAGCGGGAGATGTCGCCGGGCGCCGGTTTTGCGGTTCTGCCCACCGTCGGTGGACAGACCGCATTGAATCTTGCCATCGAACTTTCTGACGGCGGTGTGCTGGAAAAGTACGACGCGTTTCTAATCGGCGCGAACGTCGCTGCCATCAAGAAAGCCGAAGATCGCCTCTTCTTCAAAGATGCCATGCAGCGCATCGGTCTCGACGTGCCTAAATCGGCGCTGGTAAACAACACGAAGGACGGCATCGAGTTCGCCGGGAAGATCGGGTTTCCGGTGATTATCCGGCCATCTTTCACTCTTGGTGGTTCTGGCGGCGGCATCGCGTACAACCGCGAAGAAATGCTGGAAGTGTTGAGTCGCGGTCTGGATTTCTCTCCAGTACACGAGGCTCTGATTGAAGAGTCGGTGCTGGGCTGGAAGGAATTCGAACTTGAGGTGATGCGCGACACCCAGGACAACGTCATCATCATCTGCTCGATCGAGAACTTCGATCCCATGGGCGTCCACACCGGCGATTCGATCACCGTGGCGCCGATACAGACCCTGACCGATCGCGAGTATCAGGCCATGCGCGACGCCTCGATCGCCGTGATCCGCGAGATCGGAGTCGACACGGGCGGATCGAATATTCAGTTTGGCGTGAATCCGGAGACCGGGCGGATGGTGGTGATCGAGATGAACCCGCGCGTCTCTCGCTCGTCAGCGCTGGCGTCGAAGGCGACAGGATTCCCGATCGCCAAGATTGCGGCGAAACTTGCTGTCGGCTACACGCTCGACGAAATTCCCAACGACATCACGCGGAAGACTCCGGCATGTTTCGAGCCGACGCTCGATTATGTCGTCGTGAAAATTCCGAAATGGCAGTTCGAGAAATTTCCCGGCGCCGACGATACGCTGGGCCCCCAGATGAAATCGGTCGGCGAAGTCATGGCCATCGGGCGCACCTTCAAGGAAGCGCTTGATGAAGGGCATCCGCTCGCTCGATACCGGCAAGCGCGTGGGCGGAGCGAAGATCGAACCGAAGATTCTTACTCAGCGGCTGGTGACGCCGCATCCAGAACGGCTTGCGTACGTGCAATATGCGTTGCGCCAGGGACACACGGTGAAGCAGATCGCGAAGATGACTTCGATGGACCCGTGGTTTCTTTATCAGCTCAAGGAAATCAACGACCAGCAACTGGAACTGGAAAAGCATCCGATCGAGTCGATCCCGACCGAGGTGCTGCGCGAATCGAAGCGCATGGGATTTTCCGACGGCCGGCTGGCGCAGGTCTGGCGGCTGGAAGGTCAGGAGAAAGTTCGGCATCTGCGCAAGAAACATGGCGTGATGCCTGTCTATAAACGCGTCGACACCTGCGCCGCCGAGTTCGAGAGCTTCACGCCTTACCTTTACTCGACTTACGAAGATGAAGATGAGGCGGCTCCGACTGACAAAAAGAAAGTCATCATCCTCGGCAGCGGACCCAATCGCATCGGGCAGGGAATTGAATTCGACTACTGCTGCTGCCACGCGTCGTTCGCGTTGCGCGATGACGGCTACGAGACGATCATGATCAACTGCAATCCGGAGACTGTCTCGACCGACTACGACACCAGCGACCGCCTCTACTTCGAGCCGCTGACCTTTGAAGATGTTTGGTCCATCTATCAGCACGAAACCTCGAAAGGCGCTCCGGTGGGCGTGATTGTCCAGTTTGGCGGGCAGACTCCGCTCAACCTGGCGCTACCGTTGAAAGCCGCAGGCGTGAAAATCATTGGCACATCGCCCGAATCGATCGACTTGGCCGAAGACCGCAAGCATTTCAACAAGTTGCTTGAAGAGTTACAAATTCCCCAGGCGCCCGGTGTAATGGCGACTTCCATCGACCAGGCTGTTGAAGGTGCACGGCGCATCGGATATCCCGTGCTGGTGCGGCCTTCCTATGTGCTCGGCGGTCGCGCCATGGTGATTGCCTACGACGAAGAGTCGATCGTCCGCTACATGAAAGAGGCAGTTGAATACTCGCACGACCGCCCGGTGCTGATCGATCACTTTCTGGAAGATGCGATCGAAGTGGATGTGGATGCGCTCTCCGACGGCGAAGACGTGGTGATTGGCGGCATTATGCAGCACATCGAAGAAGCCGGCATTCACTCTGGAGATTCGTCGTGCGTGCTGCCTGCGGTCGATATCCCGCAACCTCTGCTCGAGCGCATGCGGGACTACACGTTCAAGTTGGCCCGCGCCCTGAAAGTTGTAGGACTGATGAATATTCAGTTTGCTATCCCGCGTGGAGATGGCAGCGCGAATGGCGGCGAGGGTGACAAGGTCTACGTTCTCGAAGTGAACCCCCGCGCCTCCCGCACCGTGCCCTTCGTTTCCAAGGCGACGGGCGTTCCCATGGCAAAAATTGCGGCGCGGCTCATGACGGGCCGCAAGCTGCGGGAGTTCTTGCCGGAATTCATCGAGCGCCGTGCGGATCTCGATACCGGTAGCCACTACTACGTGAAGTCTCCCGTATTCCCTTGGAATAAATTTCCGGGTGTCGACACCGTGCTCGGCCCCGAGATGAAATCGACTGGCGAAGTCATGGGCGTGGCCGACAACTTCGGCGAAGCCTTCGCCAAGGCGCAGCTTGCTGCCGGACAAAAATTGCCCACGCAGGGCGCCATCTTCATCAGCGTCACAGATCATGACAAGCGGCACGTGGCGCAGGTTGCCCGCAAGTTTGTCGACATGGGATTCAAACTCGTGGCCACGGCTGGGACCGCCGACGTGATCGAAAGCGCCGGCATGAATGTGGAGCGCGTCTACAAGGTGAAGGAGGGACGGCCCAACGTGGTCGACTTCATCAAAGGCCAGCGCATTCAACTCATCGTGAACACACCCACTGGACTCGAACCCTGGTTCGACGAGAAGGCGATTCGGCGTGCGGCAGTGACGGCTCGCATCCCTACCATCACGACGCTGGCGGCGGCGCGGGCGGCGGCTGAAGGGATCGCGGCGCTACAACGTGGCGAGGTGAACGTGAAGGCGTTGCAGCATTTGCACGCGGAACGCGTGGCTGGGCTTCGGCGTTGATCGGTTCCTCTACGCTCACCAGTTTCCGTTAGAATTACGTATGCTCCTACAGGGAATTTTTCCTCCCATCACTACACCGTTCTATCCCGACGGCAAGATCTATTTCAAGAAGCTCGAATCGAACTTAGAGCGCTACTCCCGTACGCCCGTGTCGGGAATTGTTGTGCTGGGCTCGACTGGCGAGGCAATCTTGCTATCCGATCAGGAGCGGCGCGATGTGTTAAAAGTCGCCCGCGAGGCTTCAGCGCCGACCAAAGTGCTGATTGCCGGGACTGGCATCGAATCGGCGATCGAGACGCTGCGCCTGACCGAATACGCTGCGGAACTCGGGTACGACATCGCCATGGTGCGCACGCCGCACTACTACAAGAAGCAGATGCAGACGGCCAATATCCTCGCCTTCTACCGCACCGTGGCCGATCGCTCGCCGCTTCCCGTCATCATCTACAACTTCCCGCAGGCTACTGGATACGACATGCCGGCCGAAGTGGCGATCGAGTTGGCCGGACATCCGAATCTGATCGGCATCAAGGAGTCGAGCGGCGACGTGGAAAAAGTTCGCAGAATGGTTGAAGGAACGCGCCAGATAAAGCGCAGTGCGACAGTCACCGAAACATTTGATGCGGTCACGCCGCGCATGCTGGCCGCTTCGAACTCCCGGTCCAACGCTGAGGGCGGGGAATTGGTGCCCGTGGGAGTATTGTCGGGAGCCACGGAAATCAAGCCTTCTTCAGCGGCCGTGACCGTGGTAGGCAAGATAAAAACTCGCCAGAAAGAAATCGGATTTCAGGTGCTGGTCGGTGCAGCACAGAAACTGCAGCCCTCGCTCGACGCCGGCGCAGTGGGCTCGATTCTCGCGTTTGCCTGTCCTGCGCCGACTGCCTGCTACGAGATCTACGCCGCATGGAAAGAAGGCGACAGCGATCTAGCCCGCCTGAAGCAGGAACGGATCGCCAAAGCAGCGGAGCGAGTGGCCGGCGATCTCGGCATCCCCGGAGTGAAATATGCTATGGACTTCAACGGCTATTACGGCGGGCCGTCGCGACTGCCATTTCTCCCGCTGACTGCGGACCTGAGGATCGAGATCGAACTCCTATTAGCCGACGTCAGGAATTAAGATTGGACATGTCCGGTGAAGAGAATAGAGTCTTCACGTCCCCAGCTCCCGAAAGTTTCTGAGCAGATGAAGGCCTGGTCTACCGCATTGGCGGAAGAAGTCGCGGGCTGGCCCCAAGTAAGCACTCGCCCCTTCTTTGGTTTCATGGCCCTCTACCGCGGAGACAAAATATTTGCCGCGTTGCCCCGAACTCGCGGTTGGGAATCTGCGGGGTCATTTGCCTTCAAATTGGAAACTTCCGCCTCGGCTGCTTCTGCTCGTCTCGAGGAGGACTCCCGCATCCGGATCTGGTCAAGTTCCCAGCAAAAGGCCCGCTGGTTTGCTTTCGAACTCTCCTGCGATGCCGATCTGCACGATGCTTTGGAATGGCTGGGCCAGGCCTACGAGGCCTCAGCACAAAATAAGAAATTGAGATAGTTGTGAGCTCTTGTGATCAGAATCGCATGGGGGTATACTGAGTTCGAACGAACGTTCGAATTGGTATCGTTCAGGTTTATGGCGAGCCCTTCCACTGCAGCCCGAATTAGTCCGCGGCGATCTCGCACCACGACAGTTCCAGCAACGCGTTATGACCGGCGCCTGGCAGAGATTCTCGCCCATGCCACCGAGGTCTTTTGCAAGAAGGGATACGAAGGCGCGTCGATGCGCGACCTGTCCCGCGAAAGCGGTATGTCGCTGGCGGGCCTTTATTACTACTTCGAGTCGAAAGAGCGCCTGTTGTACCTGATCCAAAAGCACACCTTCACGACAATCGTGCAGCGGCTGAAAGCTCGGCTGCGGAGTGTGAGCGATTCGGAAGAGCGCGTTCGCATTTTCATCCATAATCATTTGGAATATTTTCTTGCCAACCAGGCGGCTATGAAGGTGCTCTCACATGAAGCCGAGGTTCTGAAGAACGGCTTCGGTTCGGAAGTTGCTGCCATCAAACGGGAGTACTATCGGATTTGCGTCGGTCTGCTCGACGACTTGAAACGCGAACGCGACCTGCAGTTTCCTACGCGCATCGCCGTGCTCAGCCTGTTCGGCATGATGAACTGGATTTACACCTGGCATAACCCGCGCGTGGATGCGGATGCAGCGTCAATTGCGCGGGAGATGGGCGACGTTTTCCTGCGAGGCGTGATGGCAGGCAATAAGCGTAGGGACATACGTTGAACCGAAGGCTCATCTGGGCACCGGCGACAGCAGATGTCTCGCTTCGCTCGGAATTGACAAAGCTTTTTGCGAAATAGAAGGAGACACAAAAATGGCAACTACAGTGCAGCCGGCAACCGGTGACACCACGAAGCAGCTCGTCAACTACCGCACCGATGGCGGCGTTGGGATCATCGAGATGTGCGATCCGCCGGCGAACACCTATACCTACGAAATGAATCGCCAGCTGGACGAGGCGATCCTGAAGGCGCGCATGGACAACGATGTCCACGTGATTTTGCTAACCGGGGCGGGCGACAAATTCTTCTCCGCGGGTGCGAATATCAAGATGCTTTCCACGGTCGATCCAACCTTCAAGTATTACTTTTGCCTGCACGCCAACGAAATGCTGCTGCGCCTCGAACACACGCCGAAACTCGTGATCGCTGCCATCAACGGCCACTGCGTCGGCGGCGGACTGGAGATCGCGATGGCAGCCGACATCCGCATCGCGCGCAAAGATGCTGGCAAGATTGGGCTGCCGGAAGTGAACTTGGGCGTCCTTCCCGGTACTGGAGGAACACAGCGGCTCTCGCGCATGGTGGGCAAGAGCAAGGCCATCGAACTGATGGTGACGGGTAACACGTTTTCGTTTGAGGAGGCGCAGGAGCTCGGCATCGTCAACGACATCTTCGAGCGCGACGGCTTCATGGAAAACATCATGGAATACGCTAAACAATTCTGCCCGCCCAACAAAGCATCGAAGGCTGTGGGTCGCATCAAGCGCGCGGTGCAAACCGGGTGGGAGATTCCCATGGAGTCGGCGCTCGCCGTCGAGCGTGAGAATCAGCAACTGCTTTTCCAGAGCGAAGATGCTAAGGAAGGTCTCGCGGCATATGTGGAGAAGCGTCCAGCGCATTTTAAAGCGAAATAACATCGCGAATCAGAGGTCAACATGCCGGGAAAAGTAGCGAAAATCGGAACCTTCAGCGACTGGATCGGACTATTCAACGACTGGCGCAAAGACATTGGTGTGAACAGTGACGACATCGATGCCTTCCATTTCGATACACTCTACGGCGCCATCGACACCGAAGAAATCGAATTCGGTTCCTACAAAGGTCGTCGCAAGTGGGAAAACCTGCGTCAGATTCCCACCCAACAGATGCGCGATGCCCTGATGAACATGATCGTCTACCAGGGCGACACCGAGTTCGCCAGCGTCGAACAGCAGCGCAATCTGTTGGAGAACGCGCCCACGGAATGGGATCGCCGCGCCATCACCCGCGTAATGATCGAAGAGATGCGTCACGGCTGGCAAATGTGCGCCCTGCTGGTCGATCACTTCGGATATTCCGGCAAGGTTGAGGCGCAAAAAATGCTGGAACGCCGCGCGTTTGAGAACAAGCGTCTGCTGGGCGCCTTCAATGTGGACGTAGACAACTGGATGGATTTCTTCACCTATACCGACTTCGTCGATCGCGACGGCAAATTCCAGTTACAGATGCTCAAGTATTCCGCATTCGCTCCGCTGGGACGCTCGATGTCGTACATGCTGCGCGAAGAAGCCTTCCACATGGGCACGGGCAACGACGGCCTGAGACGTATCGTGGAAGCGGGCGTGATTCCGGCGTGGCTGATACAGAAATATCTCAACAAATGGATTTCGAGTTCCTACGATCTCTTCGGCACGGATCATTCTTCGTCTGCGCACTGGGCTTACGTGTGGGGCGTTAAGGGCCGCTACGATGAACCCAAGAACGAAAAGGCGCCCGACCTGGACGACTTGAACGATTACAACCGCAACCTTTATCGCGACGAAGTGGCGGGCTTGATTGAGCGCTTCAACAGTTCGCTCAGGGCGGGCGAGCCGGAGCTGTACGCGCCACACATTAAATTCAATCGCGCCATTGGAAGGTGGGCCGGACAGAGATTCCACGCGCAAACCGGTGAACCGCTCGACGAGCGCGTCTATGAAGAGCACCTAAAAGAGTACATGCCGTCGGCCGAAGACAAGAAGCTTCTCCTCGACATCATCAACAACGAAAAGAAATGGATCGCCGAGAAGACAGGCGCGCGCGATCCGCTCTCGACCATCGGAGAAGTGCGCAAGTCGGCGATCAACTTGTAAGAAAGCGTCTGTGAAAGCTTTTTGGCGCTTGGTTGTGGCTGGCGGCTCTTGGAAAGGGCGCGGCGTCGGTCGTGCCGGCAGACCGAGCTCAGAGAGTTAGCGCTGAGGTTGAACATGGGAAACTCGATTATGCCGACCACAGAGATAGCGTCCTCCCGCCTCGCACTCGATTTCACTCCGCCGGTTGCGCGAATTGCGCTGCGTCATCCGCCGCTGAACGTGATCGACATTCCCATGATGGAGGAATTGGCGGAGACACTGGCAGAAACCGAAGCTCGGCCCGATGTTTCCGTGATCGTGTTTAGCGGCGAAGGCAAAGCCTTTTCAGCGGGCGTCGACGTAGCCGCCCACACTCCCGAAAAAGTCGAAGCGATGTTGACGAAGTTCCACGCTGTTATTCGCGCTCTAATCGCGACGAGGAAGGTCACGATTGCTGCCGTGCATGGCCACTGCCTGGGTGGCGGCGCAGAGTTAGGCATAGTGTGCGACATCGTTTACACCACGGAATCGGCACAGTGGGGATTTCCTGAGATCAAACTCGGGTGCTATGCGCCGGTTGCGTGCACTGCGCTGGCCGCGCTCGTGGGACAGAAGCGCGCAGCGGAGCTGATTCTGACCGGCCGCACGATCAGCGGCAAAGAGGCGGTGGAGATTGGTCTTGCCAACCGTGCCCTACCCGAGAATGGACTAGTTGCCGTCGTGGACGAATGTATCGAACATTTGCGTATGCTCAGTCCGGCGGCTCTGGCATTGGCCAAGAAAGCCTCCTACGCTTGGGACTGCATGCATTTCGACAAGGGTCTGGCTCGGGCTGAACGGATTTATTTTGATGAGTTGATGAAGACTTCGGATGCGAACGAGGGAATCCGCGCGTTCATAGAGAAGCGTGAACCGAAGTGGACAGGGAAGTAGAGGGACGCGCTACTAATGGAATACGAAATCACTCCCGAGGAAATAAAGTCCAAACTTGATGCGGCCGAGAACCTTACGTTGCTTGACGTTCGCGAGCCTTGGGAATTTGACGCTGCCCGGATCGATGGCGCAAAGCTAATGCCCATGGGCGATGTGCCGTCGCGGGCGCATCAGGAGCTCGATCCGGAGGATTTCATCGTGGTGGTTTGCCATCACGGCGTGCGCTCGTTGAATGTAACAGTGTGGTTGCGACAGCAGGGATTCGAGAAGGTTCAGTCCATGCGCGGCGGCATCGATGCGTGGTCGAAGCGTGTGGATGGAAAAGTGCCGATGTATTAGAAAACGCTCTTAGCTTTTAGCTTAACCGGCAAGCTAAGAGCTAAAAGCTAAAAGCCACTCATGAAAAAAGAACTCATCGAACTGCGCGTCAACGGCCGCCAATATGAGGTCGCCATCGAGCCCAGCGCTCTGCTGCTCGATGTGCTGCGGCAGGAATTGCAGCTGACCGGTTCGAAGCGCGGCTGCGATGATTCCTCCTGCGGGGCATGTACTGTGCTGCTGGATGGTGTTGCGATGATGTCGTGCACATTGCTGGCGGCCAGTTGCGAAGAGCAGGAAATCACGACCGTTGAAGGAGTAAGCGAGCACGGCGCTCTCGCGGCGATTCAGAAGGCGTACGGCGATTGGGGCGGCGCGCAATGTGGCTTCTGCACGCCGGGATTTATGATGACAGTGAAATCGCTGCTGTCGGAGAATCCGGATCCGTCCGAGGCGGACGTGCGCAACGCGCTCAGCAGCAATCTCTGCCGCTGCACCGGTTACAGCCAGATGTACGAGGCGATCCGGGCCGCGATTGAGGCGGAGCGCAAGAGTTTGGCTGCCGCTGAATAACGTGGTGCTGCGAGTGAAAGCCGATTCCTCGCTTCGCTCGGAATGACAAAGCAAAATGGAATGATGGACAACGGATGAACAACGATTTCTCCATTATCGGCAAGCCCACCGCGATGGTCGACGCCGCGCAGAAGACTACCGGCGCCGGCAAATATACGGACGACCTCAGCGTGACCGGCATGCTGACTGGCAAGATTTTGCATTCGCCGTATCCCCACGCTCGTATCAGGCACATCGATACGAGCCGCGCCGAAAAGTACGAAGGCGTGGTAGCCGTTGTTGTGGGAAAGGACGCTCCCAATCCCTATGGCATTCTCCCCGTGGGCCACGACGAGCACGCGCTGGCTCTGGACAAGGTGCGCTACGTCGGCGATAACGTTGCTTGTGTGGTTGCCGTTTCCGAGGCAATCGCCGAAAATGCGCTGGAGTTAATCGATGTTGAGTACGATTTACTTCCCGCCTACTTCGATCCTGAAGACTCGATGAAGGCCAAGGCCGATCTCATCCACGACTCCAAGCCTGGGAATCTCGAGAAGGATTATCACCACGTCTTCGGCGATCCCGACAAAGGTTTTGCCGATGCCGACGAAATCGCGGAAGCGCGGTTCATCGCCAACGAAGTGACGCATGCAGCGATGGAGCCGCACTCCACGCTGGCCTCGTTCGAGATCGATCCGCACACCGGCAAGCCGGGACGCCTGACGGTTTGGTCTTCAACTCAAGTTCCGTACTACCTGCAGCACAAACTTTCGCTAGTTCTCGAAATACCAATGTCGCAGATTCGCGTGATCAAGCCGCTGGTGGGAGGGGGGTTTGGCGGCAAGAGCGAAGTGATTCCGCTGGAGATTATCGCCGCGGTTGCGGCGCGCAAGGCGCAAGCGCCAGTGAAAATTACCTACACACGGGAGGAAGTATTCTGGGCGCACCGCGGGCGTCCGCGCACCATCATCGATCTGAAAACTGGCGTGAAGAACGACGGCCGCATCACCGCCGTGAAGGCGCGCGTGGTGCAAGATGGCGGCGCGTACTGCTCTTACGGCGTGGTCACGATTCTTTACTCCGGCGCCTTGCTGGGCGCGCTCTACGACATTCCAAGTATTCAGTACGACGGCTACCGGGTGCTGACCAACAAGCCGGCCTGCGGCGCCATGCGCGGCCACGGCACCGTCAACGTACGCTTCGCCTTCGAATCCCAACTCGACGAGCTTGCCGCGAAAATCGGAATGGACCCGGTCGAAATTCGTCTGCACAATCTGCTGCAGCCGCCTTGCATTACTGTAAATGGCCTTCGAGTGCAAAGTTATGGACTGCCAGAATGTATTCAGAAGACGGTCGAGCGCTCTGGCTGGAAACAACGCAAAGGCAAACTGCCCCGGGGACGGGGGCTGGGGATTGCTTGCAGCCACTACGTCAGCGGTGCCGCTAATTCAATTATCCGCTCTGACATGCCGCACTCGACCGTGAATATCAAGATCGATCGCGACGGCGGCGTTGTCGTGTACACCGGCGCGTCGGAGATTGGTCAGGGGTCGGACACAATGACCGCACAAATTGCAGCCGAAGTGCTGGGATGTTCGCTGACCCGCGTTCGGGTGATTGCGGCCGACACCGACCTTACACCGATTGACATTGGCTCTTACTCCAGCCGCGTGACTTTCATGGCTGGAAATGCAACGTTGCGAGCGGCGGTGGAAGTCAAGAAACTTGTCGCGGCGGCAGCGGCGAAGAAAATGAATTGTGCGGCCCAGGAATTGGAGTTCCGCAACGATTTGGTTGGCAGAACGAATGGCCATCTGGAGACAGCCGCCCCTGGCCGTCCAGCCGAGCAAAGCTCGGCGGACTCCGTCTCAGGCCGTGTCGAAGGCCAAATTCTGCGTGGCTCCCTACAGCAGAAACGTAAAGAAGAGGGTCCGAGAGATCGGATGACATTCGAAGAGGCAGTTGTCGCGGCCATCGATTTCCACGGAGCGCTCACCGGCACCGGTTCCTACGCTCCTCCGCCCGAAGCTCGCGGCGGTAAACACAAGGGCGCAGGGGTAGGGCCATCGCCCGCATACTCCTACTCCGCGCAGGTTGCCGAGGTTAGTGTCGACGAAGAAACCGGTGAAGTCGTCGTACACAAAGTCTGGGCTGCTCACGATTGCGGGCGCGCGCTAAATCCTGTTTCTGTGGAAGGCCAGATCGTCGGTTCAGTCTGGATGGGTATGGGACAGGCGCTGACCGAAGAAATGGTCTGGAAAGACGGCATGCTGATGAATGCCGGATTGCTCGAATATCGCAGCCCGTCTTCGGTGGAATCGCCCGAGGTCGAGGCCATCATCGTGGAGAGTATCGATCCCGAAGGACCGTTCGGCGCCAAGGAATGCAGCGAGGGATCGCTCGCCGCGACGATTCCCGCGATCGCCAATGCAATCTACGATGCGGTCGGCGTACGCCTGCATGAATCGCCGTTTACGCCAGAGAGAGTTCTGGCGGCGTTGCGCGCGAAGAGAAACGCCAAGACTCTGAACCTGACTGAAGGTGTCGATCCAACTTCGCCCACCCGCTTCCGCGAACATGGCGGTTTCCTTTGCTTCAAAGGTAAAGGACCGGAACGACATGCGGACGATCCTTCGCGTCGACACGCGTCATCCGTTGCGGGAGGCGCGGATTGAGCCTGCCGAAATTCAAATTACTACGGGCCCAGTCAGTCGATCAAGCTGTTGAGTATTTGGGCAAACACTCCATCGGAGTCGGCGAGAACTCGCCCCCCGCACCTCCTCAGCTCCGCATCATCGCTGGCGGTACAGACCTTATTCCTTCCATGCGGCAGAAGCTTTTCGAACCTGAATACGTTCTCGACGTACGCGGCATTGCGACGATGCGGGGAATCAAGCCGCAGAGGGACGGTAGGTGTCGAGATCGGAGCCTTGACCACATTGCGCACGGTTGAGCGCTCCGATTTTCTTCGGCGGCATTATGCGGTACTCGCCGAAGCCGCTGCTACCGTAGCGTCGCCCGTCCTGCGCAACATGGGCACGATCGGCGGTAACATCTGTCTCGACACGCGGTGCCTCTGGTACAACCAGTCGCTCACCTGGCGCAAAGGTTGCGGATTCTGCATTAAGAAAGACGGAGACCTGTGCCATGTGGCCCCGGGTGGAACGAAATGCTGGGCGGTATTTTCCGGAGATACACCCGCAGCATTGCTTTGTCTGGAGGCCGAAATCGAAATCGCCAGCGCCGGGGGAACACGCCGTATGCCGCTGCACGATTTTTATACCGGGCTGGGTGACGACTATCGGAAGCTGCAGTCGAATGAACTGGTCACGCGCGTTTTCCTGCCGGCCTCGGCCGCTGACTACAGTGGGGTCTACCGCAAGTTGAGAGTTCGCGGATCGATCGACTATCCATTAGCCGGCGTCGCGGTTGCCATGAAGCGCTCCAATGGGCACGTCGCCGACGCGCGCATCGGCATCACAGCGGTGAATCCCGCGCCGCTGCTGGTGAAAGGAGCTCGCGAGTTGCTGGCGGGCAAGATAATGGACGAGAAATTGGCAGAGGCTGTCGGGGACTTAGCCGCAAGGACCGCGAAGCCACTGACCACCTCCGCACTGACCCCCGAATACCGTCGCGAGATGATTCGCGTGTTCACCAAGCGTGCGGTGCTGGCGGCAGCCGCCCAGTTAAATTGACTCCGCGTTTATATATACTCCCCCAAAAGGAGCTAAGCATGAGTCGCTACCACATTGCGCAAGTGAACATTGGCCGAGTGAAGGCTCCGGTTGAGCACCCATCAATGGCCGGCTTCACGACGCGGCTGGACGAACTCAATGCGCTGGCTGATGGCAGTCCGGGATTTGTTTGGCGCCTACAAACATCGGCCGGGAACGCGACATACTTTCGCCCCTATGACGATGACAGAATTCTGATGAACATGTCGGTTTGGGAATCGATTGAAACGCTTCGGCACTATGTGTATCACACGGTCCACGCCGAGTTACTGCGGCATCGACACGAATGGTTCGATAGGTTCGTGGGCACGTATACATCGCTTTGGTGGGTGCCGGCGGGACATCGGCCCGGTATCGACGAGGCGAAAAAGCGACTGGCTTACCTCGAACAGTACGGTCCGACTGAGTTTGCATTTACCTTCAAGACGACCTTTCCGCCCGACGAACAATTTCAGAGGGCGATTGACTGGTCTTCATTTCAGCCTTGTCCCGCTGTCTAACCGGACGTTGGTGGAATACGAAACCACCTCGCCACCTGATAAGATTCCGGCGCAGGAAGAGAAGCGATTCCATTGATCACCGACTGCCACATTCACATCCAGCCCGTCGAAATGTTCAAGCCTCATGCGCTGGAACTGATGAAACAGAAGCGGCCAAACTTCGATCAGATCGTTGAGTTTTGCCGTTCTCCCAAAGCCTTCCTCAAGTTTCTCGACGCCAGCGGCATTGACCGCGCCATGCTCATCAATTACGTCGCCCCGGAAGTGATCGGCTTCACGGACGGAGTGAATCAGTTTGTCGCTGATTATGTGAAAGAGAATCCGAAGCGGCTGCTTTCATGCGGCAGCTTGCATCCCCGCCACACCACCAATGTGCTGGCCGACGTGGAAAACATCCTGCGGCTGGGGATTCAGATGATCAAGATTCACCCCCCGCACCAGTTGCTTTTCCCCAACGATTATTTGAACGGAGTGAAGGAGCTTGAGATCATCTACCGCGCCGCCGAAGCTAATGGGGTGCCGGTCATGTTTCACACCGGCACGTCGATTTTTCCGGGCGCGCGCAACAAATATGGCGATCCGATCCACGTCGACGACGTTGCGGTTGATTTCCCCAGGTTGAAGATTTTGTTGGCCCACGGCGGACGCCCTTTATGGATGCAGACCGCATTCTTTCTGGTGCGCCGCCATCCCAATGTTTATCTCGACATCAGCGGCATCCCACCGAAAACGCTGCTGAAGTACTTTCCTCGTCTCGAAGAGATCGCGCACAAAACACTTTTCGGCACAGACTGGCCCGGCCCGGGCGTTCCTGACATCAAGAAAAATCTGGACGAGTTTCGTGCGCTTCCGCTCGACCAGGCCATTCAGGATCAAATCCTGATAAAGACAGCATTGTCGATTTGGCGGGCCTGACAGCTCTTGACACTTCGAGCTTCGAATTCGCTGGGCCCGGTTGGAAAGTTCGGTCGTTTCAGGTATAAAAAAAGGTTGCCCTATCGCGTCCGCATCGCGCGTTCCGGCAATGCAAATAGAGCGACCGAAGCGAGAATCCAATGTCCAGCGTGATTACGAACCATCCCCCCAAAGGACTCGAGGGCGTCGTTGCCACTTCTTCCAAGATCTGTTACATCGACGGAGATCGTGGCATCCTGGCGTATCGCGGCATCGATATCCACGAACTGGCTCAGCATTCGAACTTCGAAGAAACCTGTTACCTTTTGTGGTTTGGAAGACTGCCCACTAGTCCCGAACTGCGCGAACTGCGGGATCGGCTGGCCGAAGAGCGGAAGTTGGATCCATCTATCGTTACCTTGCTGCGTAATGTTCCCCGGCATGCCTTGCCCATGGACGTTTTGCGTACAGCCGTTTCGGCGCTGTCGTTTTATGACCCCGAGGAAAAGAACAACGACCGCAAAGCCAACATTGACAAAGCGATTCGCATCACTTCGCAAATCGCCATGATCGTGGCCGCCTACGACCGCATCCGCAAAGGGCAACCCGTCGTCGATCCCGACCGTTCGCTCTCTCATGCCGCAAATTTTCTGCTCATGCTGAACGGCAAGCCGCCGTCGCCCACAGCTGAGCGCGCGCTCGATATTGCCCTGATTCTTCACGCCGACCACGAACTCAACGCCTCGACATTTGCCGCGCGGGTTACCGCGGCGACCTTGTCAGATATGCATTCCGCCATCACATCGGCGATCGGCGCCCTGAAAGGGCCGCTGCACGGCGGCGCCAACGAAGCGGTATTTCAGATACTCAAGACGATCGACACCTCCGGCGCCGATCCCATCGAGTACGTCAAGGGCATGCTGGCGCAAAAGAAAAAAATTCCCGGTTTCGGCCACCGCGTTTATCACACGGAAGATCCCCGCGCCACCCATCTTCGCGCCATGTCTCGCGATCTAGGCAAGTCCAGTGGACAGGGGAAATGGTTCGAGATGTCCCACAAGATTGAAGCGTTCGTGAAGGCGGAAAAGAAGCTCAACGCCAACGTGGACTTTTATTCGGCGTCCACCTATCCAACGCTTGGAATCGACATGGATCTGTTCACGCCCACTTTCGCCGTATCCCGTATCAGCGGCTGGGCTGCGCACGTGATCGAACAACTCGACGACAACCGCCTGATTCGTCCTCGCGCCGAGTATCTGGGTCCGGATTACCCGAATCCCTACGTAGCGATTGACCAGCGATAGAATCACGTAGCGGCAGCCGCCTCGTCTCTCCTGCATATCGTAGAAACGTTACTCGCAACTGTCTCTCTTTCGGCCATTCGGAATCCCGCAGAACCAGACACAGCCAAGCTACGTTCCTACGCCTCGCAATGTAGAATAGAACCGGATTCTCTATGCACCGCATTTACCTCGATAACAATGCGACGACTCCGCTCCTGCCCGAGGTGTTCGAGGCGATGCGTCCTTATTTCGGGGAACAGTTCGGAAACGCCTCGTCAATCCATCATCACGGGCAGCAGACGCGTGCTGCGGTCGAAGACGCTCGCGAATCGGTGGCGGCGTTGCTGGGCTGCCGCGCTTCGGAGATTGTATTCACTAGCGGCGGCACGGAGGCCGACAATCTTGCGATTGCGGGTTTGGCGGGCGCGGGCGATCACGTTATAACCTCCAGCGTTGAGCACCATGCCGTTTTGCTAGCCTGCAAGCACTTGCAAGAGATTGGGGCTGAAGTAACGGTGTTGCCCGTGGACGGCCGCGGCCTGATCGATCCCGCAGACGTGCGCCGCGCCTTGCGCCCGAACACGAAGCTAGTCTCGGTGATGATGGCGAACAACGAGACCGGAGTCTTACAGCCGGTCGAAGAGATCGGAGGCATCGCGGCCGCAGCGGGCGTCTATTTTCATACCGACGCAGTCCAGGCGGCTGGCAAAATTTCTATTGACGTGAATCGAATCGGTTGCCATGCTCTCTCGATTTCCGGCCATAAGGTTCACGCGCCGCAAGGTGTGGGAGCGCTCTACGTGCGCAAGGGAACTCGCATCCGTCCGCTGTTTTACGGTGGCAGGCACGAGCGCTCGCGCCGCGCCGGTACTGAGAATGTCCCGGGAATTGTCGGTCTGGGCAAAGCCGCGCAACTGGCCAAAGAAGCGCTGGATCGCGGGGACGACAAAAAGATGGCGGCAATGCGCGACCGGCTGCAGCAGGGAATTCTGGCGCGGATCGAGGAAGCGAGCATAAATGGCGACGATGCGCCTCGCGTGCCTAACACGACGAACATCCACTTCGACTACATCGACGGCGAAGCCATGGTGATTGCCCTGGATCTCAAAGGCCTCGCGGTATCGACTGGCGCCGCCTGTTCCTCCGGAGCGATAGAGCCTTCCCACGTGCTGCTCGCCATGGGCCTGCGTCCGGATCGCGCCCGAGCCAGCATTCGCTTCAGCCTAGGCAAGCAGACGGTTGCGGAAGATATTGATTGTGCTTTGTCGCTCGTGACCGAAGTGGCAGCGCGCCTGCGAGAGTTATCGCCGTTGTATCGGAAAGCGACTCTTAGCTCGTAGCTTCTGGCTTTTAGCTAGAACCCGATTGGGAAACGACGCGGAAATGCAAATTGCACGCCAGATTGAGCCAAGAACTAGCTAAAGAGCTAGAAGCTAGGAGCTAGAAGCTGCCAACCGAAACGATTGCCGTAGCCATGTCGGGCGGTGTGGATTCCTCCACCGTCGCGGCGATGCTGCGCGCCGACGGACACAACGTCATCGGCCTGACCATGCAGCTCTGGAATCAGCGTCGCCT
Source organism: uncultured Acidobacteriaceae bacterium (assembly GCA_963709305.1). GTDB lineage: Bacteria > Acidobacteriota > Terriglobia > Terriglobales > Acidobacteriaceae > Sulfotelmatobacter. The sequence continues at coordinate 104,176 of CAVPWO010000002.1, forward strand.
GGCCGGACGCGAGGGTATGCCCGAGTCCGTCCAGGGCCGCTGCTGCTCGCTCGACGATGTCTACGATGCCCGCCGCGTAGCCCAGCAGATCGGGATCCCCTATTACGTGGTCAATCACGAAGAGCGTTTCGAGCGCGACGTCATTCGTCCGTTCATCGAAGAGTATGTGTCCGGACGCACCCCCATTCCCTGCAGTCTTTGCAACAATCACTTGAAGTTTGACCAACTACTCGTTGTGGCCCAGCAGATTGGGGCTGAGAAGGTCGCCACCGGCCACTACGCCCGCGTGGCCTTCGACAGTGCGCGAGACCGCTGGATTCTCAAGCGGCCAGCGGACTCAACCAAGGACCAGACCTATTTCCTGTTCGGCCTGACTCAAAAGCAACTCAGCCGCACGCTCTTTCCGCTCGGCGATATGACCAAGCCCGAAGTTCGCGACCTGGCGCGCCATCACGGTCTCGCCCTTGCGGAGAAGCCCGACTCCCAGGAAATTTGCTTCGTCCCCGGCGGCGATTACAAGCGCTTCATCGATGCCTACTTGGCCGAGCAGGGTGAAGCATTGCCGGAAACCGCGGGCGATCTTGTAACGACGAACGGCGAAGTCATCGGCGAACACGGCGGCATTCACAACTTCACCGTAGGCCAGCGCAAGGGACTTGGCGTGGCCACAGGATCGCCGCTCTACGTCATCCAGATCAGCGGTGCGAACAAGCATGTAATAGTGGGCGGAGAAGAACAGCTCTATACGCGCACTCTGCGCGCCCGCCGCGTGAACCTCATCTCCGTCGACGATCTGCGCGAGCCGATGCGTGTAACCGTGAAAATTAGGCATCGTCACGAGCCTGCCCCGGCCATGATCGAACGGGTGAAGCCCGAAAGAACTGGCGACGACGAAATCCTCGCCACCTTCGACGAGCCCCAGCGCGCCATCACGCCCGGCCAGGCGGCCGTCTTCTACGACGGCGACCTTGTCGTCGGCGGCGGCTGGATCGCGTAGATCAAAGCGGGACACTCGACCTGGCAATACTCCTCCGGCTGGCAATACCTGTTGTCGTGCGCCGGGCCCCATCCGCGGGCCGAATATAATCCGCGAATGGCATCTGCAAATCCTTCATTGCCCCATGCTCGAACTCCGATCCCGTCCACGCCACTCTCCTTCTGGAGTCGCCAATCCGGTGCGCTGAAGCAGGGAATCAAGACCGGACTTGCAGGCACAATCACCTACGCGATCTATGCCGGCTGGCATCTGCCGCAAGGATACTGGGCAGTCTTCGCCGCGCTCGTTGTGACGCAGGCCAACGTGGGCGCAGCTTGGAAAGCAGCGCTCTACCGCAGCATTGGCTCGACCTGCGGAGCGCTCGCGGCGGCATTGCTTGTCCCGCTTCTGGGCAACGGGCCCGTGGGCGTACTGATTGCCTTGTTCCTGCTGGCAACTTTATTTGGCTACCTTACGTCTCTCCATCCAGCCTTCACCGCAGCGGGGTTCACTGCCGCCCTGATCTTGGTTTTCGGCGGCCAAGGCGAGCCTTGGCGCATAGCGTGGCTGCGCGTTCTTTATACAATCTTGGGAGCCGTAATCGCTTTTGCCGTTGGGGCGCTGATCTGGCCGGTTCATGCACGCTTGGGTCTGCGCCACAAAATTGCCAGCATTCTAAACGGCGCAGGCGCTCTCTACCGTGCGGTCACCGCCGTGGCGTTGCAAGGAATTGACGACGAGCAGCAGGTTCGCCAGCTCGGACGCCAGTTGCACGAACTGCGCCGCGGCATCACTCAGGAAATGGAAGAAGCGCGCAGCGAGCTCGCTTTTTCGCGCTTCAATCAGGGCGCTTATCAGGCTTTTGTCGACCTTGCAGATCAGGTTCGCCGCCGCTTGAGTGCGATGGCCGAGGATACATCGCTCTACGTGCACGCGCAGCTTCAACCTGGGCTGGTCCCGTCACTCCCCGTACTGGTCCAGAGAACGGCGGAGGCTTTTTCTTTCCTGGCTGAGGCTGTCCGCAATCCCGTCGAAGTCCCGAATTCAACCGAACTTGACGCCGCAATCCGAGAACTGGACGCCGACTTGGAAAAACTTCGTGAGCGGCGCTCAACAACGCCCTTCGCGCTCGATCGCATGCTGCCCTTCTGGGCCTTCGTGTTTAACTTGAAGGAAATTGCGCAGGACTTGAAACAGCTGGAATCAACTTTGCCGGAGCTTGCCTGAGTGAGCTCTTAGTTCCTCGAGAAATGGCGTGCCAGTTGCTCTTAATCTGCGTTCCAGCCGAGCCGTGCAGTCGCAGCCGCTGCAGGCCCAGGGCTCAGTCCCATTCTCGTCGCGGCACTTGCGGCGGTCGTGCGCGTCCTGTACCCGAGTCAAATCGAAGTATTGTTCCCAATAGGGCTGCTCTTCCTGCAAAGGCGTGGGACAATAGCAGACTTCCACCCAGCGCGCGGTGCCGTCGGCGCAATGCCGGGCGTCGTTCATATTTCGCAAGTATTCGCCCTCCGCCACCGACCCCTGACCCAGGGTCTCTTGATGGATGGCCTCCAGCAAATCAGCCTCACGGCCAGGTTTCACGCGCGCTCGAACCAGATAACGCATTCCTTGAACGAATATCAGATAAACATCTCGTCCTGCGGGACAGGACCACGCTCGCGGCTGCCGCCATTTCGTTGCCCACGGCCGGCAAACAGAAATTCCAATCCTGCACTCACACCTTGCATTATGCCGGAAATCTGTCGCACCGGAGAAAACACCGTTTTATGAACGATGTCGGAAGTTCGCTCCACGCGGTCCAAGGTGCGGGTAAACAATTCATCGGCGCGGATGATCTGCAGGCGGGCGCGGTCCACCACGTCATTCACTGTCGCATCAACGCGGTCCAGCTGGTTGCGAACCAGTGTAGTGGATTCCTCTACCTGTTCCGTGATTGCTGCCACTTTGGGACGAATCTCCGTCAGCATCGCCTCGGCCTGCGTAATCGTAGGCAGAACCTTGGTTTTTATTTCGTCCGCGAGCGCTTCCATCTTCGTGCTGGACTTTTTTAGGACGACAAAGATGGCGATTAGAACGCCTGCTTGCAACAACACAGCAATTCCGGTCAGGGCGATGAATAGAGGGGTAAGATTTTCCATAAGCTTGCTCCAGCAATCCCATTCGAGTTCGGCTCAGCGGAGAACCGGACGCCAATGCCTACAAGTTCTTCGGGGCAGTAGTCTCAGCCGTTGCTTCGTGATACGCCTGACGACCCGCTTCATAGGCTGCGCGGAACTGTTCCTTCTGCTGAGTCACGACATCACGGCCTTTGTCGGCCCATTGCGACGCCTGTTCGCGAGCCTCGCGCGCTCGATTTTTCACGTATTCCCGGCCTTCTTCAGCACGTACCCGCAGAACCTCCCGGGTTTCGTTGCCAGAACGCGGCGCATAAAGCACTCCCGCCACTGCTCCCAACCCTAATCCCGCCAGAAACCAAACAAAGCTGCCGCCGTCGCGATCCGACATGATGGATTCCTCCTCGTAAATGACTCAACTGAATGGTACCTCCTCCTCGCGGCAAATACAATTACAGGCGAATCTGTAATTTGTGAAGGATCGCACGGGGGGACGTACATCTACACGCCAACAGGTTTTCTTCCGCAGGGCGTGAGCAAGATAAACTTCAGAGTCTCGCCGAAGGTGCCAGAACAATGGCGAAACTTGGAGTAACCGCGGAGGGCCTGGAAGTCACTTCTTTTGCGTGGGCGGGGCTGTGGGCGGCGGAGTCGGAGCGGGTTGTGTTTTAACCGCCTGCGACTTTAAACCCTGCAATACCGAGCTCGGGCCGCCGCGCCGGGCAGCGTAAACCGACAGCGTGATGGAAGTGATCATGAAGGCCACAGCCGACCACGTGGTGGCTCTCGAAAGTGCGCTAGCCGCGCCACGAGGACCGAACGCCGTTTGACTGCCCTGCCCGCCAAACGCCGCGGAAATGTCTCCGCTCTTGCCGCTTTGCAGCAGAACGACCACGATAATGAAAAAACAAACCAAAACGTGAAGGGTAGTAACCAGATAAAACATAAGTAAAAGTTTCCTAAGTCGTTAGGTAAGTAGCGTCTCTGGCAGTTCGCTCTTGCAGTTGCCGCTCAAGCGAAGAAGCGAGAATCATGGTGCGGAAGGGGGGATTTGAACCCCCACGCCTTTCGGCGCCACCCCCTCAAGATGGTGTGTCTGCCAGTTCCACCACTTCCGCACGCTGTAAACTACCTGTACTCAATACCTTAGCAAGTTCATCCTGTGAGGGCATTTCCAACTGCACCGGATTTTGCACCGACTTGTTACACGCGATGCAATCCTCCGGTCGCTGCAAATCTGCCAGTCGCGCAAACAACTTGTGGACCGCAGCCTCCCGCGGGTGCACGTAGCGCATCGTGGTCTTAATGTTATCGTGTCCCGCGACATACTGCAACGTAAAGGGGTCCGTGTACTCTCCGGCCTCGTCAAAAAAGTGTCACGCTGAGGTGCAGGCCGGTTTCGGGAGTCTTGATCTTCTTCCGTACCTAGCCCATCTGTTCCTCCATCACCTAGGGCCCCAGAGGTTTTGTCGGATCTTGCGGGCTCGTGAAGACGTACTCGCACTGGGAAGCTTTCTAAAGCCGTTCGAGTACTTCCTTCATTTCGTGATCGATCACCAGCTTGCGCTTTCGCGCTCGCCGTTTCAAGCCGCGCTTGATGATGAGCTCTCCGCAGATTTTCCTATCGGCACGCTGCTCCGAGTGGAGCGAACGCAGTCCTTTATCAATTCAGCATCTCGTTACGACAGATCCCGGAGTGGCGCGCCAGAATGGAAGCGGATTGCAAAGGTTCGGCGGCACGTGAAGTCCATTGCGCATACTCCGCCTTTGGGAAGCTGCGATGTTCCTACTGCTCCTGGCTGTGCGGAGTGTTGCAGAGCCGGTTCCCACTGAAGGGGCGAGATTGGGAGCGATCGAATGGGGCCGGCCTCGGCCAGGGCGGCGATGATCGGGTGCGGGAAACCCACAGGGAGAGTGTTCGCGCGGCACTTCAGGAGCTTGAGCGATACACGCAGGCGCGGATTGGCAATATCCGTGCCCCGGAGACGACCGGAAAATTCATCGCCGCTATCCCGGGCGCGAGAAAGAGGTGTTCGATCAACTGTCGCAAACCCCGTCAATTGACGGGGGAGGGCCGGGTCGTCAGAGTGTTGCCCAAGGGCGACATTGGGATTTGAAGCTCCCGGTCGCATGGATTCTTGGCCAAATGGTAAATGTTGGGTCTGAACACACCGGCCTCCCGCCAGCATTCGACCGGCAATTCTTATTCCGCCCAGTGAGGTATTGTCATGCCATTTCTGCCTGTTTTGCCCGACGAACAAGCAAGTATGGAGGCTAAGAAGATCTACGACTACGTTTCTGGCAGTTGGGGTTTCGTCCCTAACTATTTCCTGGCTCTTAGTCACAATGTCCAGCTTCTGCAAGATCAGGTTAATCTCTTCACGAATGCCCTGAATGAGGAGTGTGGCCTGCCGAAGCTTATCAAGGAGCAGATTGCCACGGTCGTCAGCGCGATTAACATGTCCAGCTACTGTCTCCCCGCTCATCTGGAAATCCTGGGGCGCATGGGCATGGACAAATCTCTCAGCCGCGGGCTGTCGATCGACTACAAATCTTCGCCGCTCGATCCAAAAATTATGGAGTTGTTGAAGTTTTGCGAGAAGCTTACCGCCAACCCTGCTGACATGCGGCGCACTGACATTGAGAAGCTGCGAGAGTTGGGCTGGAACGATGCCGCCATTTTCGACGCTGTTCTGGTTACTTCGCTCTATGCGTGCGCCAACCGGTTCTCGTCGGGACTGGGCCTCACTCCAGACTTTGATTAGTGCGTGAATCTTCGTACGGTCTAGTTGGGCTCTTTGCGGAACCTCTCGGCAAACATGACGTTCAGTCGTTCGCGCACATCGTCTGGTAAAGCCGCAGGTTCCGTGTGATTGAAGATTTCCACTGTCTTACGAGCAGTATCCACCACGATACCGCAGTCTTCGCAATGCGCCAGGTGGAGCTCCAGTTCCCGCGCCAGTTCAGGATCAAGTTCGCCGTCGATGTATTCGGAGATTTTATCGATGACCTGTCGGCAGCGCATTACGGGTGTCCTTTCCAAAATATTTCGTCAATTCCTCGCGCAATTTCAGCCGTGAGCGTAAGAGGCGCGTTTTTATCACGGGTATGCTCAGGCCCAGCAGCTTGGCTGTCTCCTCGATCGAGAACTTCTCAACGTCCCTGAGGGTGAAAATTGTCCGCGATTTTGGGTCCAGTATCTGGATAACCTCCGCCAGTAGTTTCTGCAGTTCATCGTTCAGACACGCCTCTTCTGGGTTTTCGCCCCAACTCTCGATTTCCAGCGGGATGTAGTCCCCGTCTTCGCTCTGTCGCGGCTCGTCAATCGACGACTCTTTCCACAGGGCGCGCTTCCTTAGCTTGCCCAACGCCACGTTCACCGCGATACGCACCAGCCATGTATAGAAGCGCGAGTTCCCCTCGAAGTTCGCCAGCGCAGTATAGGCCTTTAGCGACGCTTCCTGGAGGACGTCCTCGGCGTCATGGTGGTTCCCCGTAATACTGAGACCAAGGCGATAGATGTGCCGACTGTACTGATTCAGCAGCGTAACGAAAGCGTCCGCATCACCCGCCTGCGCCGCGGCTATCAAGGACTTTTCGTTCTCTAAATGGGCCGGCATTGCTGGAGATTCGGCATACCCCGCGCGGTGAATCCTGTCCTAGGGCGCTCCACCATAGTACACAGATGGATCAATCCAATAAACGTCACGAGGGAGGGAAGGAATTTCTTGCGAGCTGAAGCCCCACTGCATTCAACAACCGACGTGCCCGCAGTCGAAACTTGTTGCCGCACCCGTAACTTATTCTGTAGTGGACCATCCAAGTCTGGGCAATTGCCCTCGAATATGGCCTTCAAAAGCAGAGGTGCACCGAGGCCCGAACTGAGGAAAAGGCGGATGAAGCGTATGGGAGTGGGGTCGCGACGTGTGATTCAATTCGGGTTTTCGCCGTCGCTGGGCCATCAACCGCTGCCAACGTTCGAACAATTGGCCATGCCCCTGTTCGATTCCCTTTACAACTTCGCACGCTGGCTTACGCGTGATTCGAGCGACGCGGAAGATCTGGTGCAAGACACTTATCTAAAGGCGTTCCGAGGTTTCGCGGCGTTTCAGCCTGGGACCAATTTTCGGGCCTGGATATTCACAATCCTCAGGAACACTTTCCTTAGCTCGCGTTCGAACCTCGAGCAGCGTATGACCGTTGAAATGGTTGCGGATGAGGATTGCTCTGCCATTCCCGCAACTTCCTCTACTCCTGAGTCGGTGTTGATCGGGCACTCGAGCATTCATGCAGTTTGGTCCGCGATCGAGCAATTGTCAGTCCCTCTTCGCGAGGTGATCTTGTTGTGTGACGTTGAAAATGCCTCATACCGAGAGATCGCGGAAATATTATCGATCCCGATAGGTACCGTCATGTCACGACTCGCCAGAGCCCGGAAGAGAGTTCGCGCTTCGCTCTCAACAGTCCCGGGTGCGCCGCTATCGACAGATCTGCGTTATGGCATCGAGGCGCAATAGGAAGAGACGAAAGCGCAATACGAGATCGGCCCGGAAAGGATATCCAGATTCATTGTTCTGAGGCGCGAAAGGTTGCGTTTCCGTTGGGCTGGCTTGGCAAACGAATTGAGGAGCCTTCGATAAAGTCGCCCAGTGAAACGCAATGCTCAAATCAGGCGGCGATGCCGCAGAAGGAAAAAAGTGAATGGCAACTGCTACCCTGACAGCAACCTTCAGCACAAGAATATCCGAGCCGCAGCCCACCCACAGGCAGCAGATTTTGGTCATCGAGGGCGATGCCGCTTTGCGGCTGGCTCTGCAGCGTCTCTTCTCCTCGGAAGGATACGACGTCGAGGTGGTACCCGATATTGCCTGTGTTTCCAAGAGTCTTCGCCAACGGGTGCCGGACGCAGTGATCCTTGATCTACCGCGTCCAGGCTCTTCGGGGTGTGATCTTTGCCAAGAAATTGTAAATTTAATGCCTGATCTGCCCCTGGTCGTTCTTAGCGGGAGCTCAGATGTTACAGACAAGGTTCTGCTACTGGAATTGGGCGCTGACGATTATGTGACCCTACCGTTCAGCCCGAGGGAACTCGTTGCCCGGTTACGCGCGCAAATCAGGCGTGTTTCGCGCCTCCGGTCCGTAGATATGTGTGTCTTTGAGGATGTCACCGTTGATTTTTCAAAGACCGAGATCACTCGCGCCGGCCAGAAGATTATATTTACTCCGCTAGAGTTCAAGACCCTGGAGTTCTTGGCAAAGAATCCTCAACGCGTAGTGTCGCGAGATGAACTTCTCGATAAAGTTTGGGGGTACGAGAACTACCCCTGCACGAGAACGGTAGATAACCATATCCTCCGGCTGCGACAGAAACTAGAGGGCGATCCTGCGCACCCATCGCACTTTCTTACGGTACACGGCTTGGGCTATAAGTTTGTGCCTTAAGCAATTTGCGTGCTATTAGACTCCGCTGTCGAGTCTAGGACGCGTTCTTGAACAATCTTGCGAGACCATCGATGTCCGACCCACCCGCGTCACCGATGACGAAATAACGGAGCCCGCCCTGACTCCACGTTTGCATGTTGAACGACAGTCTCCTCGGATCAAGAGAGCTATCACTCAACCTGGCTGGTAAGGCTCGTTCCTGAAATATGAACACTGAAATGTGGTGCTTCCTGACGTTGTAAATGAGGTGTGCACCTGGCGTTTGCTCAAGATACGCCATTCGGCCACCTAAAAGCGAAAATTCCGAATTTTGCAGTTCAGGCAGGTTGAAGGCAAACGGAATTTTCCCTTGGAACCACGGTTTCACCGTGTGTCGATCGGTCGAAATCACATCCACCGGCGACGAGCTGGCCAGCGTGGCTACGTGCAGGTCTGCAATCTCGCTGAATACCTGATCACTGCCAGATCGGTTTCCTAAATAGGTTGAAGTGATGGCGCCGACCACGAGAAGGACAGTCACTGCGGCCGCTAACATCCATCCCAGCCGGAAGGTACGCTGTGGCTTCGACGCAATACTCTGCAGCATCCGTTTGCGGAACTCGGCGCTGGGAGTGAAACGCTTCCCGGCCGACTGAATCGCGCGCTTCAACTGTACGCGTGAAAGGGCGTCCGCCGAGCACGTCGCGCAATTGCGCACATGGGCGTCGAAAGCACGCATTTCCTCATCGGGAAGCTCCCTGTCGAGGTAGCTTTCGAGTTGTGTCTTCCAAGACTCACAAACCATGGTTCGCTCCCTTTGGAGTTCCCGTCGTTTCTGCTGCTTGTTGCAAGAGCGGTCGCAATTGATTTCGCAAAGAGTGTCTCGCTCGCGATAACCGCGACATGACTGTACCTATGGGAATTGCAAGTGTGTCGGAAATCTCCTGATACGACATCTCCTCCACCTCACACAGAAGTATGATCTCGCGAAAATGTACAGGCAGGGCATCGATCGCACTCTGCAGAAGTTCTTGGCCTGATCGCGCAAGGAGAAGCGTTTCTGGTGTGTCGCGCTCGATCGCAGGTTCATTTCCTTCTATTTCACCATCAAAATCGAAAGGTACGATCATTGTGTCTTTCAGCCCCTGGCGAGAGGTCAGAAATGTGTTGCGCAAGATGCGATAGATCCATGCTCGGAAATTGGTGCCGAGCTGGAAAGAAGAGAATCCTTTCAGTGCTTTAACGTAGGTTTCCTGCACTAAGTCTTCAGCTTCGTCGCGATTTCGGGTAAGCCAGTGAGCGAAGTTGTAGAGCTGATCGAAGAGGGGGATAGCCAGCTCTTCGAACGACGTGAGTTGAAGATTGGCTCCTGACAAGTCCACATCATGAGAACTTCAGGCTCCTCGATTTATTCCCTTCAGACAACAAATATTTCGAAGACTCAGTGGCATGGCGAGCGATTGGCAGCACAAAAACCGTAGCAACACGGCTTCTCACCCCCAACAGAACCCATTACCTTTGAGAACTAGCCTCCCATCCAAATATTCCATTGAGGAAGTGAAATCAACTTGTGATGCTGCTCGACAATCGCAGGAACCAATCGGAATAAAGTGTCAAGAAATCCGTTATCAACAGTGACGCTTACGAGTGCAGAGGCGAACCGCGTTTCCCGACAGTCGTGGCAAACGAAGATTCCTTCAGGGCAAGACTGCCATCCGGAGACAGGAATGCTTGGTTCCACCTCCGTGCAGATCTCAGATGGGGTAGGTAATGGTTAATCCTTTCGATCTCAAGACGGCGCTTTTGGCGAAGCACGCGCAGCATGTGGTGCTGATCCACTTTCCAATAGGGTTGTTTATTACGGCAGTGGCCTTTGACTTCGCAGCAAAGTGGACGAACCGGCGCGGCTTGGCGGCCGCAGCGTACTACAACTTGTTCGCGGCGGCGATTTCAACGCTGCCGGTTATGGCCACAGGGCTGCTTGCGTGGCAGTTCCAACTCGAGGGCCAAAAGCTAAAGGGTGTTCTCTTGCTCCATTTGGTGTTTGCATGCGCCTCAACTGTGATGATCTGGCTCGTGTGGTGGGTACATTTCCGCGCTCGCCGGAGGACTGTGTACCTGCCGACCTACCGTCTGACCGTTGAGCTTCTGACAGTCGGTCTAGTCGCCTTGACAGGCCACCTCGGCGGATTCTTGAGCGGAGTGAATCTTCCTGGTTAGGGCGCGTCAATGAGGTCCAGCCCTGGGAATAGATACAAGGGCAGGGCAAACGAGTTGTGGTAATTGGGAAGAGTCATCTATGACGGTAAAAACAGAAGTCACATCGCGGGCATTCCCGATACGCACTGGCGAGGTCGAGTTGTTGGAATTCCTTTCGCAAAGGCGCGCCTGGGAAGACCGGGATCGTGAAATATGTTGTTCCGACGCAAGAGCATTGGTGCAGGAGCGGGCAGCACGATCCCAACCACTGTGGGATGTTTGTGATCCCGATTCGTTTTCCTCTGGAATAAAACCGACTCAATCCAGTTATCAACTGTGAACGCTGCAAAACAACCGGAGGCCAGATGACGGACAAGAGCAAAGATGTTATCGATGACAAATTGCAAGACCTCAACAACGACGGCGTCGATCGTCGGGGATTTCTGAAGTGCATGGCATGGGCGGGCACCGGGCTGGTCTGGACCATGAGCGCCGGAATTCCATCTTCTCGGGCGTTCGCTAAGACCGCACATCGAAGCGGTGGCAATGGCGGCGACTTCACCTTTGTGCAGATCAGTGACAGCCACATCGGCTTCAACAAGCCGGCCAACCCGGACGTGACCGCAACGCTGCAGACCGCAATCAACAAGATCAACGCAATGCCCCAAAAGCCGGACTTCATCATCCACACCGGTGATCTGAGCCAACTTTCGAAGCCGAGCGAGTTCGATACGCTCGACCAGGTACTGAAAGGCGCATCGGCGAAGCAGGTGTACTTTGTCCCCGGTGAGCACGACATGCTGAGCGATAACGGCGAGCAGTTTCTGCAGCGCTATGGAAAGGGCACCAGAGGTACCGGGTGGTATAGCTTCGATCACAAAGGGGTTCATTTCGTCGGGCTGGTGAATGTCGCCAATCTAAAAGCCGGAGGCATGGGGTCGCTTGGCCACGAACAACTCGAGTGGCTTGAGGACGACCTCAAGGGCCGCTCTGCCAGCACTCCGATTGTGCTGTTTGCCCACATTCCGTTGTGGACCATCTATGCAGATTGGGGATGGGGAACCGACGACAGTGAACAAGCTTTGTCTTACGTCAAGCGCTTCGGTTCCGTGACCGTGTTAAACGGCCACATCCACCAGATCATGCAGAAGGTGGAAGGCAAGGTTTCGTTCCACACGGCGATGTCGACGGCTTTCCCGCAGCCTGCGCCTGGAACAGCGCCCTCAGCCGGTCCCATGAAGGTGCCAGCCGACCAGTTGCAGCGGGTGTTGGGTATCACCGACGTGAACTATATGGTCAGCGGTCGCAGTCTTGCGGTTGTCGATTCACCACTTGCGGACTCGGGGTCTTCGGCTTCGGGAACTGGAAGCCGCTCTGGTGGTCGTTAACTGAAGTCTTGCGTGGACCGCCAACGATCCGGTCCCTGAACAGTGAGAATCAAGGAAGAAAAATCAAACTCTTAAAGGAAACGGAACAATGAAACGGAACAGTGTGTGGGCTGCAACTTTCACAGCGTCGGTAGTCATTGCGATCATACTGCTCGTCGCGGGATCGCCGAGCGTCGCGGCCAATGACCAACCCTCCGCTGCAAACGCGGACGTGAACATCGACAATTTCGTGTTTGGCCCGCAAACGATTACGGTACCCGTCGGAGCAACAGTCACGTGGACCAACAAAGATGACATTCCCCACACCTCGGTCAGCACAGACGGTGTGTTCAAGTCCAAGGTACTCGACACAGATGAAAAGTTTTCCTACACGTTTACCAAGGCGGGAACCTATCCCTACTACTGCACAATCCATCCTAAAATGACCGGCAAGGTCGTGGTGCAGTGAGTCCCGACTTCTAACTGGTGCGCAAGGAGACGCCCTCCTGCCCGCAGGCACATCGCTTGCGCTGCAAAAGAGTCGTTCTCTAAAGCGCCGTAAACGACTATGAACGCAAACTCGGCACAGTTCGCAGCTAGCAACGACCTGGATCCTGTCCACGCTAGCTAGCAAGAAGGGGGATGTTGCCGCTTTCGAGCAACCCGTAAAGCGATACGGCCCCAGACTTCTCCCAATCTATCAGACCGTCACGCGCAACAGGGAAGATTCCGAGGATGCGGTCGAAGAAGTCCTGTTGAAAGCCTTCCAGAATCTGGCCGACTTTCGAGAAGATTCCCAATTCTCAACCTGGCTGATTCGCATCACTGTGAACCAGTCGCTTATGAAGCTACGGAAACAGCGCACCCACAAAGAAGTTTCCTTGGACGAGGTTTTCCAGGCGGATGGAAACTCCCTTCCATTAGACGTGCCCCATCGAGCCCCGGATCCGGAACAACTATGCTGGGCATCTGAATTGCGAGACATCCTCGTCAGAACCGTAGAAGAGCTGCGCCCGATCTTGCGGATGGTCTTTGTACTCCGTGATGTCGAGGAACTTTCAATCGAACAGACTGCACAACTGCTAAACCTAAGCCAGGCGGCGGTGAAGGCGCGGCTGTGGAGAGTCCGACTACACCTTCGCGAGCGCCTTAATAGATATTTCGACGAGCAGTCGACCTTGGCACCCGAAGAGCTAGCCCCTTGCGGTCGGACCGACGCGCCATATCGAATCTACGAGCAGGGTCACGAAAAAGATTATTGGTCTGTTTGCCGAGTGCCTTCGTGACTCGATTCCTCGCGCAAATTCGACCAGCGTCGCTCGGTAATGATTGTTCCGAACAAAAGCCCCGCCAACTGTCTAAGAGTCTAACTCAACGCCTCTCCCATACCAGGCACCGTCATAGCGCTGATACGAAACGCTGGCGCTAGACCAGTTACAAACTCTCAACAAACAAGTGACAAGCAAATGACATTGGCGCTGTATCCCATCAGTGATGGGTGCGTCTAACGTACTGACGCTTACATATATGCAGATGACCAAGGCGTGCGGGACGGCAGGCACGGAATAAAACCCTCGCGAGCACTGTTATCAACGATGAAAGAGTCACACTGGTTCTATAAGGAGAAATAATCATGAAGAAGTCGTACTTGACAGCTGTATTTATGTTGATGTGCTTACTCGGTGTTGGGGTAAGTGCCCGTGCTCAAGATGCCGATGCGGTTGTCGTGAGCGTTCCGTTCGAGTTCGTAGCAGGAGGCGCAACTCTCCCTGCAGGGGAATACAGAGTGAGTCGCATTAATCCTGGAATAAATCGAGAACTAGCCATCAGTGGCTATAACAAAGGGAGCGCATTTCTGCTTCCTCTGACCTTCGACGAAGCTGCGGCCGCAAGTGGTCAGCCAACGCTCAGCTTCGAGCATGTCGGTGGCAAGTACTTTTTAGGCAGGATCAAAACACTCAGCGGCGTCTATACCATGCCGGCCTCTCGCGAGATGGTCATGCTTGGCAAGGCGACCTCTCCAACCCCGGGCGCTTCATCCGCCTCAGGCGGCCAGTAAATCGGAATTAAGATGTCGGGCACACGCGGTTGCGGCAGAGATGTCGAGACGTAGGAAGTATCAATCTGATTCTCGATTCTCTGTCCAACTCGTGTGCTTAACAACAAACCATTATTCAGAGTTCGTAGTCGTACGAATCCAACATTCATACCTCTTGGAGCACACAATGAAAAAAGCAATCTCGTTCATCGGGCTGCTGATGACGTTAGCAATTCCCTCGGGATTGCTTGCGCAGCAGGCCGGCTATTCGCAGACCAACCTAGTCTCCAACGTTGCCGGTGTAGGCGCTACCACAGATTCACAACTGTTGAACCCTTGGGGAATCTCAGTACTTCCCGGGCAAGACTTCTGGATCGCTAACAATAACAGCGGCACTTCCACACTCTATGACCAAAATGGAAACAAAGACGCTGGGCTGGTGGTGACGATACCGGGGGCATCACACAATCCAAACGGCAATTGCAGCCCAGGTTGCCCGACGGGTACCGTGGCCAACGCCAGCGGCTCCTATTTTTCTGGCGGATCGTTCATTTTTGACACTGAGGACGGTCTTATCGTTTACTGGAACGGCTCCAGCAACACCGCGATTGTCGGCAAAGACAATTCCGCCAGCGGAGCAGTTTATAAGGGTCTAGCCATACTTGGCACTAACCTATTGGCAGCGAACTTCAACAGTGGCAAAGTCGACGTTTACGATTCGAACTACAACCTTTCTTCGTTGGGGGGATCGTTCACTGATCCAAACCTTCCCGTGGGATTAGCTCCCCACGGCATCCACGTTATCGGTAACCAAGTCTACGTCGCCTACGCGATGCAGGACGGTTCCAAGCACGACGCCGTACCAGGCGCGGGCGCTGGTCAGGTGGACATTTTCGATACGAACGGCAACTTCGTAAGCACCCTCGTCGCCGCGGGCACCAACAACAACCTCAATGCACCCTGGGGAGTTGTAGTGGCTCCGGCCAGCTTTGGCACGTTCGCAGGCGATGTTCTTGTAGGAAACTTCGGCGATGGCACCATCAGCGCGTTTAGCACAACGGGGAAATTTGTCGGCCAACTCACTAACTCTTCGGGCAACGTGCTGGTCAATCCTGGCTTGTGGGATATGGTATTTGGCGGAGGCGGCGGGGCGAGTAATGATCCAGGCAATGTCGACACTCTTTATTTCACTGCCGGAGGTAGTGCCGGCCAACCCAATTTTCCAGCTGGGGGAAGCGCTACCGCCGTATTCTCGAGCCTTGTTCCTGCGGCAGCGGTCAGCGGACCGAATTTTTCGCTGAATCTTTCGGCCTCGAGTGCGACCGTCATGGCTGGCGGTTCGACGACCCTAATGATCAGCGCTAGTGCGGTTGGCGGATTCAACGGCCAGATTTCTCTTACTTGCTCGGCACCCACTGGTCTGACCTGTTCTCTCAGCCCTTCGACCATCTCTCCGGGCTCGGGTGCAGCACCTTCAACCTTGACGGTTTCTGCAGCCTCCACGCCTCCTGTGGGCGGCTACCCCGGTGTTGCTTTCTTACTTCCTGGTTTGGGGCTGTTTGGAACCATTTTCACGGCTCGCAGAAAAATGCCGCTTGCCCGCAAGCTCCCTGTAGGGGTGAGCGTGCTCGGTTTGCTGCTTCTCACTATGCTGTTCACTTTGGGATGTGGGAGCAACAACTCTAAGCAAACTCCAGCAGCATCTCAGACCGCCATCACAGTGACCGGCACCTCTGGGTCACTCAGCCACACCGCACCTGTAAGTATCTCGATCAACTAACGCGAAATGGGCACGGGCGCACTCAGTGCGCCCGTGCCCACAATGCTCCTAATCCGCGTCTGGGGTCGTGGCAGGTCTGGTTTCACCGCCGATCCGCTGCTCTCGTTACGTCAAAGAAATGTCATTTCTACCCCGTTGCGGAATAAATACGAACTCGAACAGTTCACATATGGTTAGAACCAAATCACGAGCAGAAAAGTGGAGCATCGATATGAAGGATAGTTGTCAGCAGAACTGGGCGAATACTCGTTTGTTCAAGTCGGTAGCGCTGCTTTCCGTCTTGTTCGCATTGATGACGGTCGCGAGCGTCTGGGCGCAAACCGCGACCACGGGAAGCATCTCAGGTGTCGTTACAGATCCCTCAGCAGCGGTGCTTGCCGGTGTTCCAGTCACATTGAGCAATGTCGACACAAATAGCTCTACTTCTACGACTACCAATGAGCAAGGATCATACAGCTTTTCACTTCTCCAACCCGGAGGATACTCGGTTACGACGAATGTCGCCGGATTTCAAACGATCACGAGGCATGTAACAGTTACCCTTGGCACCGGCATCACCGCAAATCTCCAATTGTCTCTTTCCGCGCAGAATGAGTCTGTCGAAGTATCCGACGCGGTCACGGGTGTGCAAACCGAGGATGCTAATCTCGAAACAAACTTTAACGCCCAGCAAATTGCCGTTTTGCCGAATCCGGGGAACGACCTCAGCGCCGTCGCGCTGACAGCGCCGGGAGTGGTCATGAATACGACCGGCGGATCCGTCTTCGGCGGGGGTAACTACGAGTTCTTCGGTTTACCGTCGAACTCAAATGTGTTCACGTATGACGGTGCCAATGATAACGATCCCTACTTCAACATTAACAATAGCGGGGCGACCAACCTGACCCTGGGGCTCAATGATGTCCAGGAGACCAGCGTTGTAACCAATGGCTACAGTGGCCAATTCGGAGGGCTGGCTGGCGCGAATATCAATTACGTTTCGAAGTCCGGCACTAATTCCTTTCATGGCAATGCGGAGTATTGGTGGAACGGCCGAGCTCTAAACTCCAACAACTATTTCCGGAATCAGGCCAATGCTATTGCTGGAAGCGATGTCGCTCCGCGACCGTTCGTGAACGCGAACCAGTATGCGACTTCATTCGGCGGACCAATCAAAAGGGATAAATCGTTCTTCTTTGTCGACTATGAAGGTATCCGCCTGGTGATTCCGTCGCTCTTTTCCGTCAACCTTCCGACTCAACAGTTTGAAAATGCCGTAGTTGCCAACTTAAACAACGTCAGTCCCGCCTCGGTGCCGTTCTACAACCAACTCTTCGGAGTTTGGAACGCGACGCCGGGCGCAGCCCGTTCCCAGAACACTCTTGCGGGTGGGGGGTGTTCGAACGTCACTAGCCTTGCGGGAATCGCATTCGGAGCAGGCAATCCGTGTGCCACCCAACTACAGGGCGGAACGTCGCAGGCAACCAACGATTATCTGATTGTGGGCCGCTATGATCAGAATATTGGCAACAACGACAAACTATTCCTGCGAGTGCAGCATGAAAGTGGCCTCCAGGCAACCTACACCGACCCTCTGAGTGCCGCATTCGATGCGCATAGTGCTCAGCCGGAATGGCAAAGCCAGTTGAGCGAAACCCACACATTCGGCAACAACAAGGTGAATAACTTCATCGCCTCGCTTCAGTGGTACAGCGCCCTCTTCACCATCACGAACCCCACTGCCGAATTTCAGACCCTTCCCCAGACGGTTGCGTTCGGCGATAACTCGCTATTTCCTTTGAACAATGATGGTACCGCCTTTCCGCAAGGCCGATCGGTGACCCAGTACGGCATTGTCGACGACTTCAGTTGGACTCGCGGGAGACATGGTCTTCGCTTCGGAGTGAATTTTCGCCGTGACGATGTAAGCGATCACAATTTCACTGGTGTGATCCCTTTTGTTGAAGAAGTCTCGCTAAACGACTTCGCATTTGGCGGTGTCGCCCCCGGCAACAGCAGCGTGGGAAATCTGATAGCGCAGAACTTTCCTCTCAACAGCAACGTGCCAATAGCACTCTACCAACTTGGCTGGTATGCATCAGACGAGCTCAAGGTCACTTCCAATTTGAAGTTGACACTCAGTATGCGGTTTGACCACTTGTCGAATCCAGTCTGCCAGACCAATTGCTTTCAAAGCCTGTCAGCGCCGTTTCAGAACCTGGACCCCACCGCTCCCGTGAATCAGGCCTTGAGGACGGGGTTGAACACGGCATTTCCGTCGGTCACCTCGATTGTGTATCAGCCCAAGGTAGGCTTCGCATGGTCGCCCTTTGGTGCAAGGAATACGGTTGTCCGCGGAGGAATCGGCATCTTCAGCGACGCGATTCCAACGGGAGGAATCGATGACATCTTAACGAACGCACCGAATGACCCGTCATTCGTGCTCTTTAACGGTGCTCTTTCGCCTGCGGCGGCGGGAAACCTGAATGGGCAAGCGACTGCGGCCAATGCCGCATTCCGGGCCAATTTTGCCAACGGTGGGACGGTTCCGGCCTTCAATTTCTTTAACCCGGGCAAAGTGCAGATTCCCCGTTATAACGAGTGGGACCTTGAAGTACAAGAGGCTCTGGGTTGGCACACCATCGTGAGCGCTAAATACGTGGGCAATCACGGCGAGCACGAAGAGATCACGAATCCCGCGTTAAACGCTTTCAGTCCAACGGGAACCCCATTCGGCAATCTGCCGCTCACGCAACCCGATCCGCGATTCGGAGTGGTTGCCCAGACACAAAACTCCGGCAACTCAAACTACAACGGGGTCACGCTGACTGCTGCGCATACGATGAATGGCGGCTTCCAGTTCCAGGCGTCTTATACCTATAGTCACGCCCTGGACGAGATCTCCAATAGCTCGTTGAACCCATTCGGCTTGAACGCCAACGGCAACGTCGACGTGGTCACGCCGCTGAATCCATTCAATATCCGGCAACTCAACTATGGCAATGCTGACTACGATGTCCGGCAGTCGTTCGTGATGAACTACGTCTGGAGTGATGCTCTCCGTCACCTCACGGCCCGAGGTCCGAATGCACTGATGAAGGGCTGGACTCTCTCAGGCACGATTTTCAAACACACCGGATTCTTTTACTCGATTTGGAGCAGTAACGAAACAGCCGCGCTACAGGGGAGCTTGTTCGGAAGCACAAGCCCTGCCACTACGACCGCGGTCCTCGCCAACGTCGTGGGCTCGCCAAACATTAACTGCGGTGCATCGGCTGCGCAACTCGTGAACGGGCAGCCGAATCCCTGCTACAACGCGGGCAATTTCGTAGATCCGACAAACAATTTCGGGACGCAGCGTCGAAACCAGTTTCGTGGTCCTGGTTACTTCGACACGGACTTCGATATGGAGAAGTCCTTCGCTATGCCGAAGTGGGAGAAGGCCCAGTTCTCGGTAGGGGCAAGGTTCTTCAATCTCTTCAATCACCCGAACTTTGCCTTCCCAAACACTAATGTGGACAGCAATCAGTTCGGACAAATCACTCAGACGGTTAGCCAACCGACGACCATCTATGGTTCCGGTCTGGGCGCGGACGCGTCGCCAAGGGTAATCGAACTGCAAGCGAAGTTTGTGTTTTAGCCGGCGCGCGAGCGAAGGAGGCGATCTCGATTTCAGAGGTCGCCTCCTTTTCGTGTGACCTGAAGTGTTAACTCAGGGTTCCTTTGCACCCTTCGGCGTTCACTAAAGCGTCTCAAACAATTGTGAGTTACTCCGGAATAAGTAAGGACCGGCCGAGTTGTATTTGTAGAGGTAAGACGAGGACAACCAAGAAGCAAGAGCCGGAGATTAAGTCCACATCTGACAGCGACGTTGTGGGGTTGAGTTGTTCAAAGAGTTGACAATCAAATGACATCTTTGATGCATCTCGGAGTATGCCACCTAGGTCTAACGCACAGTACCACTGAAACAAAAATCATACGAATAAGGAATCGGAGCGAAAAGATGAAAGAAAAGAATTCTCCATCGACCGTGGTGTCCGAGGCAAATCCATCCGAAGCCAACCAGTCGTCGGCAGAAGATGTTCAGCGTCATTGGCAAGGCGTAGTCAAAAGACGTTCATTCCTCAAGGGACTGGGGATTGCAGGAGCAACACTGTCAGCCAGCGCGATATTGGGGGCCAAAGGCAACGCGGAAACCGCTCGAAGCACTGGCAAGCTCACCAAGGGCGACGCAGCTCTTATACGGTTCGCAGCGGCGGTGGAACTAATTGAAGCCGATCTATGGCAGCAATACAACGAACTGGGCGGAGTTCAAGGTGGCAATCCCGCTTACATGGCCGCGCTCAGCAACCTGGATGGCGATATGCCGCAGTATATCGCCGATAATACCGACGATGAATTAAGCCATGCGGCTTTCCTGAACGCTTATTTGATCTCGAAGGGCGAGGAGCCTGTGGATCTGGACGTATTCCGTACCTTGCCCAGCAGTCAGGCGACCGGCGCCAAGGATATTGGCAGGCTAACAAATCTGCTGAAGCTCAACGTCGATCTCAGCTGGTACACACGGTATCGCAGCACGCAAAATCCGGACTTTGGAGCGAATCTCAAAGGACCGTTCACTATCGAGAACGAGCCTGCTATCCCGCTCGACGACACCGATACGCCGCCAGACCAGCCACAACCAGTCCCGCCAGCCACTCCCCAGGAGGCTCGCATGCAGGCAATTGCAAACACGGCAGGGTTCCACTTTGCATTTATCGAGCAAGGTGGTGCGAGCCTCTATCCTACGCTAGCTTTTAAAGCGACAGATCTTGAGGTACTGAGAATTCTAGTGAGCATAGGCGGAGTGGAAATCGATCACTTCGGTCTGTGGCATGACAAGGCGGGCAATGCGGTGGCCCAGCCTTTGGCCGGAGTGATTGATCCTATTACCGGTCTTACATTCCCAGATCTCAACGCCCTGAACTCAGAACTCGACCAGACGAATCTGATCCTGCCAGAGCCTTGCGAATTCATCAGCAAAAAGCTGCCTCAGTGCTCTGTGATTCGTCCCACTTCGACGAAAGAAGGGGGAGCCGTGGCCACAATCAAGGCTTTCAAGGATGACCTCTTGTTCCTTGGTCAATCGTCGGCGTTCTTTAGCCTGGTTAACAGACTCGCTGTCGAGGCCGATTCGGTCCGACGCGGCTTCTAATTGTTGTAGTCCACCCCCATTGCAGGCGGGCGCTGACATTCGCTTACGGGTGGCGGCGCCTGCGTTTTCGATATCGCGACCTTGAGATTCTCGATTAAGGAGGCTATATGTTTGAAGGACTGTTTCAACCCATGCATCTGCTGGTGATTTTCGGAATTGCCCTGCTTGTGTTCGGGCCCAAGAAATTGCCCGAACTTGGTAAAGGACTAGGAGATGGTATCCGTGGCTTCAAGGCAGCCATGAAGCCCGACGAAGAGAAGCTGGCCAGCACCACAAACATCGTTGCCGACCACCAAGACGGAACTAAGGGGTGAAGTGTGGGATTGGGTACCGAAATCCTGTTCATACTCATGCTCGGACTCCTGGTGTTAGGTCCTAGGCAGATGCACACATTGTTCGGACATGTGGCGCGTGCAAAAGCTCAGTTAGAAGAGGCCAGCCGAGGGTTCAAATCTCAGCTCACGGCAGAAGTCGACGCTGTGCATCAGGACGGAGAACCTGATGCTTCGCATGAATTGGCTGGGGACCAGTGAACTACCAGGCGTACGGAAACCTTCTGCATAGCGTCCAAACTGGATTTCCGGCCTTTAACACTGTGTTCGAAGCAAGCCTATTCGACTACCTGCAACGAAACATCGATGCCGCGGATGCGTTCCATCAGGGTATGGCGAACGTGTCTTCAATGCTAGCCTTCGCGGTTCTGATGGCCTACGAGCAGACGCCTACCTTTTACGTGGCGTGATCCATGACTGGGATGACTCTCGTGCAATCAGAATCCTCAGAAATTGCCGTCGGGCTATGCCAGGGAAAGGAAGAGTGTTAATTGTCGACATGGTGGTACCAGATACGGACGCGATGTCGTTCAGCAAGCTTCTCGATCTGAATATGCTAGCGATGACCGGAGGACAGAACGTACCAAAGCTGAGTTTCACGCTCTGCTCGATGCGGCCGATTACAAGCTGACGAGAATCATTCCAACCATGGCTCCGCAAAGCATCATCGAGGCCATGACGAAATAACGCTGTCGCCTTCGACGTCCTTAGAAGCCCGGACCGCGGTCGGCGACCGCAGGAACGGAAGCTTCGCGGATTACGCTTCCGTTCCAGGGTTTGCCGAATCGGCGGTTAACGATGCCGCATAAGGTTTATTGCGACGTGACCAGGGCGTAGCCATGGGCAAAGAAAGTGCGCGTTCGAGACCGAAAGGATCGATTCCGCGATGGCCCTGCACGGCCGTCCGCAATTGTTTCCAAATGTGTACCGCTTTGCCAACTCGCCATGGTTGACGTCGTGTGCGGCAATCTGGGGTGGGTGGTGGGCTGTTTCCAATTGCAGAGCGCTACCAATTCGTCTATCATCCTTGCACGCTGACAGTCGGGTTGGCTCCTGCCGTTTTTATGGCGCGTTTCGTGGTCGCGGGTGGTACTCATGCCTTTTCTTCCAGTTCAACCGGACGAACAAGCCAGCGCCGAAGTGAGGAAGATCTACGAATACGTCACTGGCCGTTGGGGTTTCCTGCCTAATTATTTTCAGGCTTTGGGCCACGACCCTCAGCTTCTTCAAGACCAGGTGAATCTCTATACGAACGCTATGCATGAGGAGCGGGGCCTGCCCAAAATTATCAAAGAGCAGATTGCCACCGTCGTCAGCGCAATTAACATGTCCAGCTACTGCCTCCCGGCTCATCTGGAGATCCTGGGGCGCATGGGTATGGACAAATCTCTCAGCCGCAGGCTGTCGATCGACTACAAGTCGGCGCCACTCGATCCAAAGGTAATGGAGTTGTTGAAGTTTTGCGAGAAGCTTACCACCAACCCGGGCGACATGCGGCGTGCTGACATTGAGAACTTGCGAGAGTTGGGATGGAACGATGCTGCCATTTTCGATGCGGTTCTGGTTACGTCGCTTTACGCCTGTGCCAACCGGTTCTCATCGGGCCTCGGCCTCACTCCCGACTTTGATTAGCGCAGCCGTCGGTACCGATCTTCAGCGCGGCTCCTCTTTGCGGAACTTCTGTGTAAACATCTGGTTCAGTCGTCCTCGCACATCCTCGGGCAGAGCAGCAGGTTCAGTATGGTAAAAGATTTCTACAGTCTTATGTGTCGTATCCACCACGATGCGGCAGTCTTCACAATGCTCCAGGTGACGCTCCAGTTCCCGCACCAGTTCAGGATCAAGTTCGCCGTCGATGTATTCAGAGATCTTATCGATGACCTGTCGGCATCGCATTGCGGGCATCCTTTCCGAAATATTTAGTCAATTCTTCGCGCAATTTCAGCCGCGAGCGTAAGAGGCGCGTTTTTACAACGGGGATGGTCAGGCCGAGCAGTTTGGCCGTCTCCTCGATCGAAAACTTCTCGATGTCCCGCAAGGTAAAGATGGTCCGCGACTTTGGGTCCAGCTTCTGGACAGTTTCCGAAAGTATTTGCCGAAGGTCGCTGTTCAGACAGGCCTTTTCCGGGTCTTCACCCCAGCTCTCGATTTCCAGAGGGACGTAGCTGCCATCTTCCCCTTCTCTCGGCTCGTCGAGCGAGGACTCTTTCCACAAAGCGCGCTTCCTGAGCTTGCCCAATGCCACGTTCACAGCGATGCGCACCAGCCAAGTGTAGAAACGCGAGTTCCCCTGGAAGTCCGCTAGGGCCGTATAGGCTTTCAGCGAAGCTTCCTGCAGGACGTCCTCGGCGTCATGGTGGTTACCGGTGATAGTGACACCGAGGCGATAGATGTGCCGACTGTACTGATTCAGCAGCGTGACGAAGGCATCTGAATCACCCGCCTGAGCGGCGTCCACCAGGGACTGCTCGTTGGCT
Organism: uncultured Acidobacteriaceae bacterium; assembly: GCA_963709305.1. GTDB lineage: Bacteria > Acidobacteriota > Terriglobia > Terriglobales > Acidobacteriaceae > Sulfotelmatobacter. The sequence goes on from CAVPWO010000002.1 coordinate 128,053, forward strand.
AAATGGGTCGGCATTTTCGCGTAGAAGAGTGGCCTGGCGGCGGTTACCCTCCGCCCGGGTTCCACCATGGTACAGATGGAGCAAGTCAAAAAAAGTCACAGGGCAGCGAGGATCTTTTTGGCACCTTGATGGCCCAACGCCGCCCGCGGTCGAATTTGGTCACTGCCGCCAGCCACGATAGCAGAAGGCGCAATCGGGCAACAATCCAACCGGCTTGCCGTCGATTACCGGCAAAGCTTGTAACCTTGGTGCCGGCGGAGCATCTCATTCGTGCGACTCGGGTGTGCCGACGCGAATGTAGCTGTCACACAAAGAGAATTCATTAAGAAGATGATGCGCAGTTTGATGGCTATGTGTTTCCTGGCTGTATCGCTTACGGCTTTTGCACAGTCTCGCGATGCCATGAAGCAGGACAGCATGAAACAAGACGACCGTATGAAACAGGGCGACAGCATGAAGAAAAACGACATGAAGAAAGACAAGAAGTCCAAGAAAAAGGCCAAGAAGGACGACAGCATGAAGCAGAACTAGTGTAATGATCGCGTGATGAGTCATACGTGGAGGGGCAGGGCGCTCGGCTGTCCACCACAAGTTTCGGTCGGCGGCAGGAACAATCACGCGGTCGTCGTACTAACCTATACTGGTTGCTCGGGTTCGACTTCAAGTTGCGCAAGAATGGCGGTCCCCAAACTCGGGACCGCTGACTACGAATTACAGAGGTTCTCTCGCAACCATCGCTGAATTGAGAAAGTTTTGGAGGCTCATGCGACGAGTACTAGTGGGACTGGCCTTTCTTGCCACGGCATTAAGTCTTGCGGCCCAGAACCTGCCCGGCGTTCCCGCGGGCAAGCCTGCCCCACCATTCCGGGCGCGAGATCAGTTCGCGAAAGAGCAAACACTTTCGTCGCTGATGGGACCCAACGGTCTCGTGCTCCTGTTCTTTCGCTCGGCCGATTGGTGACCCTTCTGCAAACAGCAACTGGTTCAGTTGCAGAGTGCACGTGAAAAGTTCCGCCAGCAGGGCGTCGGACTGGCTGCCATCAGCTACGACTCGGAGGCAATCCTGAGAGATTTTACGCAACGACACGGGATTGAGTATCCACTGATCGCGGATCCCAAGTCCGATATCATTCGGAGTTACGGAGTGTTGAACACAGGAGCAACCGGATTCACCAAAGGCATGGCACGTCCCGGATATTTCTACGTGACGCCGAATGGCACAGTGAAAGAGAAGTTTTTCGAGACGGCGTACACCGATCGCGACACCGCCGGCAGTCTGATCCTAAAGTTGTTCCCGGAATTGGTGGAAGGCAACGGCCGTGAAGTCGCGGCGCCGTACATCAAAGTGACTCTGCATCAGTCCGACGAGACAGTAATTCCGGGCAGCCGTTTCACCGTGGCGACTGAAGTCGCATTGCCGCCGGACACGCATGTTTATGCTCCTGAAGTTAAAGGATACAAGCCGATCCAATTGATAATGGAAGCATCGCCAGAATTGAAGTTGCTGCCGGTGCGGTACCCTAAAGCAAAGGTGCTCTTTCTCCCGGCGATCAGTGAGTCAGTACCGGTCTATGAAGGTAACTTTCGTCTGCTGCAGGACGTAGTAGTGCCGGCCGACCGGACGTTCATCGGCTCGGTCACCGAGGCCAGGACAATTACTCTGAAAGGCACCCTCTTCTACCAGGCCTGCGACATCGTGAAATGTTATCTACCCCAGAAATCCGATGTCTCTTGGGATGTGCGAGTAATCCCACTGGATGGAGAAAGATCTCCGGATGGGATTCGGCATAAGTAGATCTAACCGCGTTGAGTAAGGTCTTCGTGGTTAGGCCCCAAGAGTATGGAGTTTGCAAGCACCAAGTGAGCATCCGGCTTATGAGAGGACGCAGTCCTTCCTGAGCCGCACTGCCTCCAGCCAGAAACAGCGAGGATCCATGCAAAATATTTTGCAGGTTGACGGCCATGTGTTTCCCGGCAATCGCCAACTGAACGTGCGGCGACCTGGTCATCCACGAATGGACCGTCGAATACGAGCGGTTGTTGAACACCTACACGCTAATTCGTGCATGCGCATATCGGTCGCCGACTTAGCACGCTCCGTGAATATGTCTCGCTGGCACTTCTGTCATCTTTTCAAGGCCGAAGTGTCCCAATCGCCATCGCACTATATGCGGGCCTTGAAAATGCGAGAGGCACAGAGGATGTTGTTGGAAACGTTCTTAAGCGTGAAAGAGATTAGAGCGACCCTGGGCAATATCGACCGCAGCCACTTCAGTCGTGAATTTAGAAACTACTGTGGTCTCACGCCAACTGAATTCAGAAGACGTCTAAATATGTCACAACCGCACGATTCGACACACTACGCTTCCAAGTAGCAAATTCGGCCACAACTTATCCTGTAGCTTTCTCACTTCTCTCCTATCCCATGTACACGTGCTGTTCGTAACACGGCACGACTCATGAAAACAGGAGCTAGGAAATGCAAAAAGTAGTCTGCACGTTGTTTCGAATGTTTGGAAGAAAAGGTAGCCAACCCGCGTCGCCCTACTCCCCCACGAGCAGCCTATCCATCGCTGCTCTCGTCATTCTCGGTGTCGGTGCTTTGCTCTCTAACTCTGCTGCTGCGCAAGACTCGCGTCAAACCTCAATAACGCCGAGTCGCGTTAAGCGTTCGTTATCGCCAGAAATCATGGCCATGCACGCTCGCGCCAAGCGTCCTGTAGCGACGGCGCCGACGACGAGCCTGGAGCTTGCGGCTACTACTACTGCACTGTCGTCAACGACTTTCAATTCCGAGCAGGGGCCCGGCCCCGGCCCAATCGGTCCCGGCCCGGGATGTAATCTGTTTCCGGCGCCCGCCTCCATAGGAACTTCAGTTCCTCTATCGTACTTTGGACCGCCGCCTTCTGACACGAATCGCAGCTTGGTCGGGCCTGTTCAATTGCTGGACACAGGCGTGGTTGACGCCGCGCATGGGACCATTACCATACCGCTTTATTTGGGCCATCTGAAGGGAAGCGGGAAGAATGTGTGGTATATCCTGACCGATGTGGACGACTCCAATGTCGCTGCCGAGTTGGGTCTGAATTTCTCCACGAAGCTCACTTTCGCGTCGCACTCTGCCAGAACAGGAAACTTGGATGCTAACGGGGATATTGTGTTTGACGCGGGCACGGTGAACTTTAAGCCTGAACGAAAGATTATTCCTGGCCCTCCGGGTCACGAATTTCCTCCCGCGTTTGCGACTCCGGGTTCCGTTGGGGACGCGAACTATGGTCCGCTCGTAAGAATCGTCAATGCCGCAAATGTGATTTACAACGCTCCCATGGTTGCTTTCGACGTGAACGCCAATGAGATCAGCTTCCCCAACGGCAACGTGGACTATACCAAAGTGCACGACCAGGTCGTGGCTATCGATCCGGTCAACATGACGGTAACCATTAATCTGATCAACGGCTTCAGTTTCGGGCGTCCGGTGTGGTATATCTCAATGGATACAAGCATTCCCCTGGGAGCGGCTATTGAACACAACACTTTCGCTCCGCTGATGCAAAAACTGCTGTTGGGCCATGATGACAGCTTCGCCAGTCCTGTCGAGCGTATTTTCATCAGCACCAACGGACCTGAGTCGGGCTCTTGCAACAATCCACTGCGGCAAGGGCTTTCGGCCGATTTGGCCGACGGCTTCAGACCGAACAACGTCCTGGGCGGAATCCCGACGCTCGCGCTTGATTACAGCCCGTATTGGGATGCACAGTTGTTCGAATGGACCCAGGATGCCATCAACAAAGGCTTCCGGGGACAGGTGCGTGAAGAGTTCCAGATTCTCACCTTCGTGCAAGACGGTCTCATCACTGGGCCAGATGGTGGAACATTTCAAAGTGCTGGCTTCGCCATCAACTGCCCGATCGTTCAGCGCCTCGACTGACCTAGTTCCATTTAACGTTTGAAATGCCCGCCGTTTCTAAAAATCGACACGGCGGGCGTTTCCACCTAAATGACTCTGTGGAATGCAAAAGCTTCGGCATTTAGTAGGATGGACCTCTTAACAAATTCGGTTATGCTGTTGACCTGCCCCCAATTTCCGATCACGTAAGAATATGACAACTTTCTGCTTTTCCATCTCCGGTTTGAGCCGGGAAGCGCGGTTTCGACATGGGTCTTGATCTTTTCCTCATCTGACCTGATATTGTCCGTACGCAGACGGTCAGTTTGTAACTTTTTGCTGATTCGTAAATCTGATATAGCCTCGTCTCCAATGGAGAGCGGTGATGCACTCACGGACCGACAGCCGAAAGTTCAAAACGATCAGCCGGCGCGAGTTGTTGAAACTCACACCGGTGATAGCGCTGGGCGCTTTTGCCATCCCGCAATTGCAGAAGCCACTCCTCAAGGGTGGTCTTGGCTTCAGCGATTGGGCCTCGGCAAGGCTTTTCCGCTCCGGCCATTTGGCGCCCACATTTGCTGAATCAGAGCTGACCCCTCCCGATAAGTTTCCGATTAACGACTACGACGTCGACGATCCCGAAGTGGATTTCGACAAGTGGACTCTCACGGTGACGGGCGCGGTGCAAAAGCCAGGAGATTACAGTCTCGCGCAGATTCAGGCTTTGCCCAAGTATACGCAAAACACACGGCATGTTTGCATCGAGGGATGGGACGTGATTGGCCGGTTCGGCGGCGCGCGCCTCTCCGACTTCCTCAACATGATCGGCGCTGATCCGACCGCCCGCTTCGTGACCGTCAAATGCGCGGATGACTATTACGAGTCGCTCGACATGGCGACCGCCGTGCATCCGCAGTCTTTGCTCTGCTACGAAATGTACGGCCAGTCGCTCACCCGCGAACACGGCGCTCCACTGCGTCTGAGCGTTCCCACGAAGATTGGCTACAAGCAGGCAAAGTATCTCACCGACCTCAAAGTGAGCCATGTACTGGAAAAGGCCGGCTACTGGGAAGATCAAGGCTACTCTGAATTCTATGGTCTGTAGCGCGGAGCGATGACTATGGCAACTCGTGCGATTTCCATTGAAAACGTGAAGACAGGCGAAGTAACAGAAGCGGTGTATGAACACCCTTTTGTGGTTCGCCTTTGCCACTGGGTGAACGCCGTCTCGCTGTTCGTAATGGCCGGAAGCGGTCTGCAGATCTTCCGCGCCTTTCCTAGCTTCGGAGCAAAAATCCCACAGAAGGATCTCCTCAACTGGCCCAAAGCGTTCGCGCTCGGCGGATGGCTGGGAGGCGCGCTTCAGTGGCACCTCACCTTTATGTGGATCTACATGGGAACCGGACTGCTCTATATCGGCTACCAGATCTTTAGTGGAAACTACAAGCAGGTGCTCTTTGTGCGACGTGATCTCCCCGGCGTGTGGCCGATGGTGCGCCACTACTTCCTTTTCGGCCCCAAGCCGCCCGCCAGGGAAGCCTACAACCCGCTACAGAAGCACGCATACACCTCTGCGATCGGACTGGGCGTACTGTCGGTGCTGACCGGTCTCGCTATATGGAAACCAGTCCAATTCTCGTGGTTAGCGTGGATCATGGGCGGCTTTCACTGGGCGCGGTTGTGGCATTTTCTGATCATGTGGGCGATGCTCGCGTTCGTGTTCGGCCATCTGGTGATGGTGGCGCTCCATGGCTGGAATAACTTCGTCTCCATGTTCACAGGATGGAAGAAGGCCCCGGAATACCCATCAGAATAGTGACGGTCTGTAACTGCTCGCGACGCTCACAGTGAGGAACGATGCCGGAAGAAGTGACTTCGCTGGAACCTTTAGCGAAACCATTCGACGAAGAGATGCTGATCCAGCGTATCCGGAACGGCGAGCACGATCTCTTCTACGAGTTGATCCGACCTTACGAAAGGCGCGTGTATTCTGCAGCCCTTGCCATCTTGCGCAACCAGGCCGATGCCGAAGACGTGGCCCAGGAGGCGATGCTGAAAGCCTTTAAGAATATCCGGCAGTTCCGTGCGGAAGCGCGATTCAGCACCTGGCTGACCCAAATCACCATCAATGAGGCGCGTATGTGGAGAAGGAAAGAACACGCCAACATTATGGAACCCATCGATGACCGTCACGACGAAGAAGGCAACTATATGCCACGCGACTTTGCCGACTGGCGCGAAATCCCTTTGGAGACCCTGGAACGGAAGGAAGTCCGGCAGAAGCTGGCCGAAGCATTGGGCGCGCTCGGAGAGAAGTACCGCGAAACGTTTGTCCTGCGCGATATGCAGCACTTGAGCATTGAAGAGACCGCCAAGGCTCTCGGGATCTCAATCGCGTCGGTCAAGACGCGCTTGCTGCGGGCGCGGCTGATGCTGCGCGATCTGCTGGCGCCGGGGTTCGGCGGTAGCTGGAGCAGTAAGCTGTTTCATGCTAAGGGGACGAAGCCATGGTAGTCAGCTGCGAAGAAGTGTGGCGGGAGATCTCGAATTACCTTGAAGGTGAAGTCGATGCAAGCCTGCGCGCTGCCATGGAAGACCATCTCCGTGGCTGCAAGCACTGTACAGCTGTGCTTGACGGTACGCGCAATGTGGTTCAGCTGTATGGCGACGAAAGGATGTTCGAAGTGCCGCTGGGGTTCAGCCACCGTCTGCACCGGAGACTGGAGGAAAATATGCCTGGTAGCCGCCGAACCTTCCTCGGATGGATGGTCGCCGCGGCCGCGGCAGTCATGGTCGCAGGCAGTTTCGAGGTGGCTAGATCTTCAGTCTTCAGCCATCCAGAACTGCGTTCTGAACATGCACAGCCCGGTGCTGGCGTGCCCCCGGATATGTTGGTGATCGTTTCGGGGGATGGGAAACTTTTTCACGCCGCTGGGTGTCCCTTCATCCACGACAAAGCCCACATTCAGACAATCCGGGCCCGGGAAGCGCTGCGAAAGGGATATTCCCCTTGCGTTCGCTGCATGAAAAAGTATCTGAGCGGCTGATCTCTGCGTGTTCCGATAGCAATCGGCAGGCCTTCGCTCGAGAAGACCAGTGCATTAAGAGCCGGCGCAGGTGTTCTGAATTAGGCCGAAGGGGGAGTCTCAAGGTAGTCGGTGATATTGCCTGCACCAGCTACCCTGAACTCGAACTTGAAGAACGCAGGCGGAGTGCTAGTTCTGCTTCATGCTGTCGTCGTGCTTCATGTTGTCGTCTTTCTTCATGTCGTCCTTCTTCATGCTGTCGTCCTTCTTCGCCTTTTTCTTGGACTTCTTGTCCTTCTTCATGTCGTCGTGCTTCATGTTGTCGTCCTTCTTCATGTCGTCTTTCTTCATGCTGTCGCCCGGTTTCATGCTGTCGTCCTGTTTCATGCTGTCCTGCTTCATGCCATCGCCAGACTGCGCAAAAGCCGAAAGCGACACTGCCAGAAGACACATTGCCATCAACCTGCGAATCATCTTGTTCATGAACTTTTCTCCTATTCACGTTCGAATTAACGCCGACGAACCTGGGCGCATACATGGGATGTAAAGCAGCGTGGAAAGTTACAGGGATCCTTCCTCCAAATTGCGCGTTTCAGAAGGTCCTCCAGCTGGTAGTCACAAGAGTGCAAAAATTCTTTGCTGCCGTTCGACTTTTTGCGAATTGGTCCATCTGTGTAACATGCTGGAACGCTGTCTGAGAGCGTCCACCTCTGGGCGCGCTCTATTCTCCGAAAATGCCGACCCACTTAGACAACGAGTAGTCCATCGTGGCCGCGGCCCCAGGCGGGCGATTCGAACTCTTTCATTACCTTGCCGAATCGATACAGCCGGCACATTTATCGTCTTGGTCTCAGCATTACCGGCAACCACCTGGATGCCGTACTACAAGGGCTATATTCCTCGGGTCCTAGTCTGAACGCACGTGGCACGCCACTTTACAACCAATCGGGTGAGGTGGAGTCTCGAGTGATTGAGGGACATCTTTCAGAAGTCTCTCACCCAGTAAACGGTGAGAGTTCAGGTTGGAGAAACCGCGCCGCGAGAGATTGCTGGTGCAGTTTTCTGACCGGCTTCGCGATAGAAACTCTTGGAGCCATCAATCTTGGTCTGATGATAGAGGTCATAACTTCGCACGGTTGCATGCGATTGGCATACCGCTCGAATCTTCAGCGGGGCATAAGCCGAAAAAACAGGGCCTGCTTGGCAACAGGTTCTACTTTTGCTTCCATGGTAGTCATCTGAGCCTGACTTAACGGGGTAAAGGAACGGGCGAGTTCCACGCATTCCTCGACCTGCTCGACTGAGTCACATCCGATGATTGCCGTGCTGATGGGTAACGAGAGATTGTAGTAGAAGGTTTCCCGCTTGGTTAGCGTACCCGGAACCGTAGTGATTGCGCCTCGGCCTTCCCATGAACGCTTTTGTTGCTCCACGGGAGGCGGCGTCCAACTGGAAAGAATGCGGCCGCGTGCCATCACCTTCATCCCGATAATGCCCATCTGTTTCTCGACGGCCAGCGGAAGGAGATCCTTTTCAAAACTGTAATAGTATTTGTCGGCCGCGTTGACACCCATCAGGACGGTGTCAAAGGGAAAGCGGCGTATGCATTCCATCAGTGCTTCGGGACGGAAACGTCCGGTGACGCCCAGATGGCGCACCATCCTCTCATCGTGCGCTTGAACCAGGGCTTCTATGGCACCGCCTTTGCCGAATATCTGGTCAATGTCTTCCTGAATTCCAACGTCATGCAGTTGCCATGTGTCAATGTGATCGGTATCCAGCAGCTTGAGAGACACGTCGAGGTTCTTAAGCGCGGCATCGCGGGTTCGCTCTTTGGTCTTGGTGGCGATAAAAACGTCGTCCCGGCTGCCCTTCAGACCCTTTCCCAGATAGTGTTCACTCCACCTGTCAGGTCCGCCGTAAATGGCGGAGGTATCGAAATAATTCACTCCTAGGTCTAAAGCGCGTTGGATCATCTGCAGGGCCAAGCTTTCGTTATTGGCCTTCTCTAGCGCTCCCTGGCCGCCGAGGCCAAAAATCCCGACCCGAAATCCTGTCTTGCCCAGATTGCGCGTCGGTATCATGTCCTGGATGGCCTTTGCCGCAGCTGGACTGTTTTCCGTTGACGTCACCTCGCCAGATGCGGAGGCAGCGATTACCCCTGCGGACAGACCAGCTGCTATCGATGCTGCCCCTCTTTTAAGGAAACCCCGGCGGTTCTGGTTACCGGCATCCTGCGGTGTGTTATTCATTTTCATGTCCATCGCTCCAAGTCATCCGAAATAGAATACCGATTGTTTTGGGAACCGATCGATCACGCGAGTATATTTTTCTCTTTGCGAGCCAGTCAATCTTTTGTCTTTGTTACTTCTTCTGCAGGTCACGTTGGCAGTTGGTTTCACCGTCTGTTGAGAGCATCCGCTTTTTATTCATGGTACCGATCGGTGGGTACCGATCGGTCCTCAGGGGAGATGAAGAATGAGTCGCCGAGTGTTTTCCTTTTGCTTCATGGCCGCATTAATGTCGCCGACAATTGCGTTTTCCCAATCATTCTTGAGCCAATATAAAGGCTTGCCGTATCACGACACCCGCTATAGTGGCGGCCCACAAAAAATACCGGGCAAGGTCTTGTGCGCTTACTATGACCTGGGCGGCGAGGGCGTCGCGTATCACGACACCGATCCAAAGAATCACGGCAGCGGAGAGTTGAATCCGGCTGACGGGACCTATCTCAACGAGTTTCGTATCCATGAGGGAGTGGATACTTCATACACGAAGTTTCAGCGGAAACCAGATCCGATTGACGACAACCCCTTCGACAAGATCGTGCCTCCTGCAGACCTGCTTTATGTTGGCTGGACCGAGCCCGGCGAGTGGTTCAACGTTACGGTAGATGTGGCGCTGTCGGGAACATATGCGGCCGATTTCCTTTACACATCGAATCGCGGCGGCACAATATCACTCGATGTGAATGGAAAGGACGCGACCGGACGTCTGCAGATCACCTCAACAAATGATCCGGCAGATCCGATTGCCTGGCGGCAATGGCACCATTGGAATCTGGCTTCGCAACTTTTCAAGGTTCGCCTGAGCAAAGGAAAAAATGTTCTTACGGTACACATAGTGACGAATGGAAACATGAATCTGGCTTATTTCGACTTCAAACCGATCCACGAATGAAATGGAAGCTGCCCGACGGCGTCACCTCTCACCTGCGAACTTCTGTAGTTGCCGACTGGCGGCCTAACTTCGCGGTCAGTGAGTGATAACGCTCTTGGCAATTGCTTCCGAATTGCACGTAGTCCGGCTGGGCACAAATCGCCGCCGGTGAAGGTCGCAGGCAGCCTCGACAATTGAGTCGAGTAATCGGCCGCCAGCATTGCGTGCGGGAAAGCGCAATTTGTTATCCGGCAGCCCAGCGTTGCCGCACCCCAGCCAGAAAGTTTTCTTTATCCGCACGCATTTGCCTTACCAACGCCTGATTGCCGGTATCTTCGTGCGCGGCTGCCCAGAGCACCATCTCGGTAAGAACTGGCGCCAGATCGATGCCTTTCTTGGTGAGCAAGTAAATTACCTTGCGGCCGTCGGACGGGTCCGGTTCGGTGGTGATGATTCCGTATGCGGCGAGCTTCCGCAGGCGGTCGGCCAAGATATTCGTTGCAATCCCCTCATAACCTTCCAGAAATGCTTTGTAGGTGTGGGCGCCCTGCAGCATCATGTCGCGAATGATCAGCAGCGACCAGCGGTCGCCCAGCATTTCCACTGAAGCGTTCAGCGGGCATCCTGACCGCGGCTTTGGGCCTGCCTTCTTTCGGACCATCTTCACGTCCATTGTTCAATATTTACTTGCAATTCGCAAGTTAAACGTGAATAGTGTTTGCGAGTAGAATGGCCGCATCATAGAAGCCGAATCGTCCCACGATCCGCGGCGAAAGGGGAAATAAATGGGCCGAAGGACATCCAAGATAATCGGATTAGCTAGCTCCGTGCTTGCCGTCGCGGTGGGTGCGAGCTCGCAAATGCAAGCACAATCCAAAACCCCGTATTCCAGCATGGCCACGCTTAGCGAGTACCTGATGCCGGATCGAAATGCCGAAATAGCCTTGGCACGAAGTGCGGCTCCGGACTCCATCTCCCACGATGCAAAGGTTCTGGTTCTTGGGCCGCATGGCTATGAAACTGCCGTGGAGGGCAAGAATGGTTTCGTATGCGTCGTGGAGCGAGGTTGGATGGGCCCATTCGATGGTGAATTGTCTGCTAATTTTTGGAACCCTAAAATTCGGGGTCCGGTCTGCTTCAATCCGCCGGCTGCCCGCTCGATCCTGCCGATGACCTACAAAAGAACGGAAATGGTATTGGCCGGTCAATCCAAAGCTCAAATAATCGACGGCATCAAGACATTCATAAAGCAAGAACTGCCGCCCCTGGAGCCTGGAGCCATGTCCTACATGATGTCGAAGGACCAGTACCTTACGGATGACGTTCGCCACAACTGGATAGCTCACCTGATGTTTTACACTCCGCTCATGGACGGTGTTGTTTGGGGTGCAGATCTGTCTAAGTCTCCCGTCATGCTGAATCCACAGTTCCGTGGTGCTCCGGAACCAATCGACGTATTCATGGTTCCCGCGGGCTGGTGGTCAGATGGAACGATGGACCCAGGTCGGTAAAGAAACACCACAGTGCCGCAGCAACGAAAACCGGTAGACGGAGGTCGTTTGGAACGTCGATCCGCATATTCGTGAAGTCGTAAAAGCCGCGTGTGAAGAACTGCCGTTTTCCGCCAGGCAAACGGTGAGCAGGCGATTGCGATTTTTGGGAAAGAGGAAGTTGACGAGTGTAGTCGTTTTGAACAGGACTGTTGTTAAATCCCGGTTTCACTCATCGAGCCAAAAGGCTTTATAGCGATCCCGGCAAACGAAGCAAATAGCCTCTTTTGCGAACGCCGTAACGGAAACGACTCAACTCACTGTTACGCGTACTCCCGTTGCATGGGGAACAGTAATGGAGCACTTGCCCTGCTTGAGCGCGTCGGTCTTCGTTGACGTTGTGATGTGCGCTTCGCGGCTGTCTAGTCCCGGTGCGTGTAGTGTCTCGGATTGCACCACTCCACTTGGGTCGCGACCAAAGTCAAGTTCCACCTCAAGCTCTGCTGCCGCGTCCTTGTTCAGAATGATCACGGATGTGTGCCCGCCAGGCAGTTTCGCGGCATAGGCGGTTGCATTGACTCCCATAGCCTGCAGCTTCGTCGAGAACTCAGTCTTCAACAGTGTTCCGCCGCTGAACGAGCCCGCAAACTTGAGCCCATACGCGACTGGCTCCAACACATAGTCCGAGCCAAATGTCGCAATCGGTGTATAGAAAGGGTGCGGATGCGCGGCAATCTGTTGGGGAGTCTTGCCATTCGCTTCGAGAAGCGAGTCGCCGGGCAGAGATCCGCCAACGGAATTGGCCACAGATTTGCCAGTACCACCGTGCAGATTGACGCCGGAATAATCATTACTGGCCAATAGCAGCGAATAGTCGGCAGACCAAAGCGCAGCGGCAAACACGTCGGAGACACCCGGCTTGCCTCCGCGATAGCACGTATTGCCTTCGGTCATGCGTACCCGCGCACCCATCTTGCTGGCTGCGGTCGATGCGATAGTTGCGGTGTTCTGCACCTTTTGCATCGTCGCCGGTTTCAGCAGGTTCGGAATGTTGACCTCGGGGTTCGTCGCGGGCCCGCCAAAATAATAATGATGAGTCAGAGTAGCTACGTGGGGCGGGGCCTGTATGGAAGGCCACTCGTCAGCAATCTCGGTCAGCCATGACACCTTGCTCGCAACATCAGGCATGCCAAACTTTGCCGCCGGCACCCGAGCTGCGATAGCCCGCGCCAGCGCGAGCCATTCTTGCAGGTACGTCTTGGCAGACCATGTCTTCGGATCGCGCAGATGCCGGTCAAATAGATCCGCCTCGTTTCCGATCTGGAAATATTGGAGGCGGTCGCCCAGAGTCTCAGCTACAAAGACCGCTTCCTCAGCGGCGCGCGCCGGGATATTCGTGCCCATCCCGATGCCGTAAACGCAAGTCCAACCAGTGGCTTGAAGGAACTCCGCCAGGTTTCTGACTGCCTCGATCGTCACCGCGTAATAGTGAGCCTTCGGCTCGCCCGCAACCTCACGCACTTGAGGATGCTCTGGTTCGGGAGAGTCCGGCCTAGGTTTCCAGTAAGCGAACTCGCTGGTGTTGCCGCCAAGGCGCAACACGCCAGTTGACGAGAGCGCTTTGAACTCACGAATCAAGCCACTGTTCTGCGCCGAAAAGAAACTGGGATCCGCGAGTTGCTGCACCTCATACGACAGGCCGACAAAGTCGATCGGCATATGCGGACCAGTGGCATCCTTAGGGATGCTGAGGGCAACCCGGACCTTGCTTTGGCCCTGCGCGTGAAGACGTACTGCAGCCATGGTGCAGGCGGCGGTGGCAAGGAACCTTCGTCGTGTGAGCATCGGATCTCTCGATTCTTTCTTTACCGCTGGCCCAGAGCGCCCGTGTTTTTTGGTGATGTAAGAATATGACCACCGACGACTCCATAAGGGGCGACCCTGGTCCTTTGGATTCGAAGCGTAACAAAAATGTTTTGATCCTCCGCGCCCAAGTCGACGGGCGAGCTTTCGCGGGACTTCGTCTCGGCGCGTTTCATCGATTACCCATTTTGAGTCAATTACGAAAATATCGTGCCATTTTACTTTAGGAGGCACCTGCTGCGACAACGAAACAGTTTTTTCGTATGGATCAGAGCTGACAGCAGCAACCGCATGATCCGTAGGCGAGGTTCCGAACCCATCGCAGAAAGCACGTCGGCCAGCTTCGCAACTCTGTCCGGCGGTTTGGCAGGTTGGACGCTGGGCATATTTCTATAATTGCAGAAAGCCCCGCGAGCGGTCCTTCACGCAACGGCTAGTGGGGCGGCGAAAAGGCACTATTTTGGGGATGCCTACGGCGTTTTGCCGGAGTCATCCTCGCCTCGTGCCGATGAACACGCTATCTGGAATACTTTGCTATCCCTCAAGCTTGGTTCTCTACCGGCGATGCCAAGCCAGTTCGAGACCTCATGCGCGATCTAGAAAGGGTGAATTGCGGCGAACCTTGAGAGATGAGCGACGAGCGAACCGTTTTCTCCATTCGAATCGAACCTTGTGTATAATCCGGCGATGCAAGGAATACCGTGGAGCACAATTGCGCTCGGCTCGCTGTTGCTCATCTCGGCCCGCTCAACTGGAGGACAGGACGTGCAATCTCCGCAACCTGAAAAGTCGAAGCCGCCTGCCAAAATGGAGCAGCGCGGGCGCATCCTTGGAATCGGCGGTGTCTTCTTCAAATCCGCGAATCGCGATCAGATGCGCGAATGGTATTCGAAGCATCTTGGACTCGCTGACAAAGGCCAAGGCGCGATGCTTCCGTGGCGCGAACACGACGACCCGCAAAAGGAACACGTTACAGTTTGGTCAGTTTTTCCCGCCTCCACTAAATATTTCGATCCCAGCCCCGCACCGTTCATGATCAACTACATCGTGGACGATATGGATGCTTTGCTCGACCGCTTAAAACAAGAGGGAGTAAAGATTGACGCTAAACGAATGGATGAATCCTACGGTCGCTTTGCCTGGATCTATGACCTGGATGGGAATAAGATTGAGCTCTGGCAGCCGCTGCCCGCAAAGCCCTAAGGGTCTTCCACTGCACTTACTCAATCGGTTTTCTGTAGCTACGGTCCGTAGTCGTTAGAATGGCCGGAAATGCTTTGTGCCTGTAAGCCCAAGATTTCATGCGCGAGTTTAGACGATTTCTCGGTACTCGCAGCGCTTGGCAGAACACCATCTAGGCGCATCGCTTTTCCACCCGTTCATAAATCATAGGAGGCCTGAGGATGGGAAATTCAAGAACGATTATCAAGAATCAGAAGACCATCATCGACAATCAAGCCGTTCTCCGGGCCAATCAGAAAATCATAAAAGGAAACCAGGAAAGCATCCTGAAGAATCAGGCGGACATTTTGAAGAACCAAAGCGTTCTCAACACGATAGTCAAAAACCAGAAGCAAATTCTCGCACGCCTGAAAAAGTGATTCCGAACGAAGTTGCGTCATTGCTTTTGCGAAGAGCCGGGCAGGGAAGCGGCATTTAGAACCGGTAGAACCGAAACAATTCCTTTGCCTTCTTTCACGGTGATGCTCTGATTCGGCTTGATCCCTGAAACTGTATCCTTCTGTCCGCTGGGCCACATAATCTCCATGCTCACAGTCTTGCCCTCTTCTGGCTTGCCAAGTCCGAATGTCAATGGTAATTCGCTTTGGGATAAATAGCTTGAGCCGGTCTTGACCATGGCAAAAAGGCGCGCTCCTTTGTTCGTTTTGACCGTGACCTTCGCGCCGATGCCGTCACGGTTCGATCGAGTGCCCACGGTCTTTACCCGGAGAAAGTCATTCTGGTTTCCGTTATCGTTGCGCAGCAAGCGCGCTGGACCATTGTTGGCGGTAATCACTAAGTCGAGATCCCCGTCATTGTCGAAGTCCCCGTAGGCCGCGCCACGTCCGACAATCGGTCGCTGCAGCGCGGAACCGATTTTCTGTGTCACCTCTTCAAATTTGTTCTTGCCCAGGTTGCGAAACAGATGAGGCGGCTGCGCATACTTCACGTTAGGCTGCACCACGCTGATGTCGTCGGAAACGTGGCCGTTGACCGCGAGAATATCCGGCAACCCATCGAGATCATAGTCAAAGAAAAATGTCCCGAAGGTCAGCGATTTCGTCGATATTCTGCTGATGCCTGTAGCCGGAGCCTGGTCCGTGAACAAACCCGAGCCATCGTTGTGATAGAGCGCCATTCCCTCGTTCGTAAAGTTGCCGATCACCAGGCTCTGCCATCCTGAGCCGTCGTAATCGGAGGCGTCGGTCCCCATCCCGGCGCGCACCGTGCCCGCTTCGCTGTAAGCCACACCGGCGGCGACTGCAACATCGGTGAAAGTCCCATTGCGGTTATTGTGATAGAGCTTGTTGGGCTCGGTATCGTTGGAAACGAAAAGATCGAGCCAGCCATCATTGTCGTAGTCCAACAAAGCGATGCCAAGAGATTTACTGGTGGGATCGTAAAGGCCGGCGCGCCGCGTCACGTTCTCAAAGGTTCCATCGCCTTTGTTGTGGAACAGGGCCGAGCTTTGGCCTTTATAGGCCTGCGGCGTGCAGTAAGACTTGTTCTTGTTGTCGAGCGTGCAGTACTGGTCGGTTGCAATCGACCAGTCGATATAGTGAGCGACAAACAGGTCCAGCTTGCCGTCATTGTCATAATCAAACCATACGGCGCTTGCGGAAAAGCCCGGATCGGCTACTCCAGCCTTCCCGGTGACGTCGGCAAACCGGCCATTCCGGAGATTGTGAAAAAGATGATTCGACCCGACGGTTGTGATGTAAATGTCATCATAGCCGTCGTTGTCATAGTCGCCGACGGCGCAGCCGAGCCCGTACATTTCCACTGCCAGACCTGCTTGACGCGTGACATCGGTAAACGTTCCATCGCGATTGTTGTGATAGAGTGCGGGAAAAGATTTTCCGGACTCGTGGCCCGGCCAGTCCTTGGAGTTGATCAGCAAAATATCTTGCCATCCGTCGTTGTCGTAATCGAGAAAGCAAACTCCGCTCCCCATGGTCTCGGGGAGATACTTTTTTCCGAAAGCCCCGCTGTTGTGTTTGAAGTGGATCCCCGCCTGTGCGGTCACGTCGGTGAATTCGATTGGGCCCCGAGGACGGAATCGCGTCGTTGTCAAACCCGGCCCCGGCGAAGTGGGTTGCGCGGCAGTTGGGGTGGAAACTGGCGCTGCTGCGAACGAAGCCGCTGCAGGCTCATAAGATAATCGTTTACTCGATGGCTTTGGTGTGCAGCCCGTTAACCCCAACAACGCGCTTAGCAGCACAAAGCCAGTAATTCTACGGAGCGGCGTGAGAGATCGAGAATTTCTTTCGCAAACGGTCACTGCGCCACCGTAAGCGTCGCAGCGTTACCGCGCCGAGAGTCCAGCCAAATCTCGACCAGCATTGCGATGGGCCCGACAATAAAGAGGGCATAGAAAGGTGCGTAAACAATCTGCTGTAATCGCATCACCATCTCAACGAACGCTACCAGGAACACGACCAGGCATTGGCCTCTCTTCGAACGTACGGTGGTCTTGGGATCGGTAATCATAAAGAAGATGAACAGCTGATACATGGGACCGGTAATGGGCGCAATCTCCGACTGCCAGGGGCTTCCCGTCATCCAGCTTCTCAGAAACGCGAACGCAATGAATGAGACCACATAAATGCCCGTGATATGAAAGCGCCGCAAGCGCCAGATAATCACCGAGCCCAGCGCCCAGATAATCAGCATGGGCCAAAGATAATTGCCCCACTGAATGCTCAAGCTGGCTACTGTCTCAGGCGCCAGAAACAGCATCACGGAAATACCGAAGTTCGACGGATTCCAGATGTGGCGTCCCTTTACCCGCAATACATACTTCGAGGTAATAGAAATCGCACTGCATAGGGCGTACGGCCAGAAGGCTGGCGAGCGCACCAGAATGCCAACGCTGATGCCCGTGATGTAAGCGCTGGCCGGATGCAGCCATTTGTGAAAGAAAATCTGACCGAGCAGTAGTTCGAGCAAAATGCTGGTAGCAATCGCTAAAAGCGTTTTCTGATAACTCTCGAGAATGCCGAACGACAGATGCCCTCCCAGCAGGATGCAAGTGATGAAAGCCGGTGCAATGTACCGATTGTCGATCCGGAATAGCGGCTTGTTCCGCACAGGAACTGGAGGTGGCGAAACCGATACGCTTGCCTGGCTCATGCCCCCTCCTTGATTTTATGCAACTGATCGACCGCAGGCTCGTCGAGGGTCTGAATGTTGCCCGACGGCCAGCGAATGATCGCCTTATTGACATGTGCGTTCTTGCCCAGCCCGAAATGTAGCCGCCGGTCGTTCTGCGCCGCAAAACCGCTGCCACCAGAAACTTCCTGCACTTGCTGCTGACCATTCCAAAACAGCGTCACCTGCGCTCCGATCGCGCTGCGGTTACTCCGGGTTCCTGCCAGCTCAAATTCGATCCACTGGTTTTCCGGTGCGACAGTGTTCTTGTAAAGCAGCAACGGCCCGTTCTGGTTCGCGACTACCACGTCCAGTACGCCTCGATTCCACAAATCGGCCATCGCCACGGAACGTCCGTCATAGGTATCGGTGACGCCCACAGACTGGGCCACGTCGACAAACTTCCCAGCGCCATCGTTGAGCCAGACGCGCTTGCTTTGATAGCCCGACAAACTGCGTCCTTCAAAAGCTGGCCAGTTTTTCGCATCGCCGATGATGGTGCTGTTTCCACCGGCAACTTTCGAGAAGTCGTACCAATAACTTCGATTCCGGTCTTGCGAGATGTAGCCGTTCGTGAGATAAAGATCGAGCGTGCCATCGTTATTCAAATCGCCGAACTGCGCGCCAAAACTCCACCCCCCCAGCTCCACGCCAAAGTCTCGTGCCAGGTTCTGATATTGAAGGGCATCGCCTGACGTTCCTTCCTTCGGCACCCACAGGTTGTTTCCCTGGATGAGAATCCCATCCTCCGAAATGTTGGAAACGTACACCGCGTATCGGCCTTGATTCAGAATGTCGCCAAACGCAGCGTTCATGCCGCTTTTGGGCGCGAAGCCGACTCCCGTGTGTTCGCCAACTTCGCGGAACTGCTTCCCGTCATTGAAGTAGAGTTCTGACACTCCGTAATCATTCGAGACAAACAAATCAGGATGGCCGGTCCCGCGCAGATCTGCCGCGGCGGCGGCCAAGGCCCAACGCCGGCTGTTGATGCCAAGTTTCGCGCTGACCTCCTCAAATTTGCCATTGCCGAGATTATGAAACAGATACTTTCGCCCGCCGTTCTTCGCATACTCAAAACTGTCGGGCATGATTCGCGTCGTGGTCAGATGCCAAAGATCGATGTCTTCGGAGTAATAACCACCCACGAAAAGGTCCAGCAGTCCGTCGCCGTCGTAATCGAACCAGATCGCCGTGTTGGCGTTGATCCACGGGGGTAATCCCGCTTGCTCGGTTACGCGCGTAAAGCCGTGACCCTGATCGTTGTGAAACAACTCCGGCCGCCCCCACTTGATCAGAAACAAATCTTCATATCCGTCGTTGTCGAAATCACCCCAAACCGCGCCGGTGGAAACTCCCGTGCCACCCTGGTTGACGTCGGCAATACCCATTTCACTCGCGACGTCTTTAAAAGTCCCATCATGCATGTTCCGGTACAGCGCGTTTTTGCTCCCAATTGCACTGTTGGTCACGTAAATGTCAGGCCAGCCATCGCGATCAAAATCGACGATCGAGACTGATGCCCCCATCGACGCAACCTCCGGCATGATGGAATCCAGCTTGGAGTCTAGCTTCGGAGACTGATGGACGAAATTGATGCCGGCAGCATGCGAAACTTCTTCCAGATAGAAACCGTGTCGTAGTAGCGCCGTCTTGGCGTCGACCAGCGTTCGATCGGCATCGCGCCTGGCGGCGATCCTCTTAACGACCAGAGGGGTGGCCAACAGCGCTGCAAAAAAAAGGCCGACAACAATCCTTGCGACGCGGGAGCCCGTCATTTGCCGATCTCGCCCCTCAGCGCGTTTCTGAAAACTTCGGGAGTGACATAGCGCGTGTGATAAGTCTTCCAATCCTCGGGATGATGCTGATAGACCCACTCATCTTCGAGCCTGCCCGGGAGGCGTCGTGTACATCATTTTTCGCATGGTACGGCAAGCGGCAGTACGGTTTTGCCGAAGGTTGAGTTGTAATCACCGTCTTTAATCCAGCCATCTCCGACAATGATGAAGTCGCGCACCCACCCCGCCGCGGGCGGGGGTTGTTCCGCAAAACGGAAGGTCATCTCGTCGCCCGAGTTCATAATCACGTATCGATCGTCGATCCGTGACAGCAATTCCCGCACATCTCCGTAGCGAGTGTAATAACCGACGAGATCACGCCAGCGTTGTTTCGATCCTTCCATATGGTTGTAGTCGGGGATCTCCGGCGACGACGGATTAGCCTGATTCATCACCGAGTAACCTCGGTAGTGAAGATCGGCGGTCGTGGGATCGAGGTGTGTGGTTTTCAGTGGAGTATTCGGCAGGCCCTGCGCCCACTCGATTGAGTCCCAATAAATTTCAAGGTTGGTTCGCAAGCGCACGCGGCGCGGCGTGTTGGCGCGGAAGACATTGGTCAGGTCCACCAGGCAGATTTTCTTCCGGCCCGCGGGAAAGCCCAGATTCGGTCGAGCCACTACCCAGCCTCCATGTCCGTCGGGTACTTCGAGGCTCAGACCGTGAGCCGGTTCGCCCCCGCCCTGGCTGATTGCCACGTTAATGGAGGAATCCGTCGGGTGCATCCAGCCCTGCAAGATCAAATAGAGTGGCCCGCTCTGCGGCGCATCGTCGCCGAGGTCGACTTCCACATAGTGGTCGCGAGTTATGCCTTGATATTGACCGCGGCCGAAGGTGTCCAGGTAGCGGCTGTCGAGAGCACTGACGATATCGGTGACGTCCTTCCCGTTGTCATCCACTGCCCGGGCAATTTTGTGCGGAGTGGAAACTGCCGTAATGGCAAGTTTCGCGGGCGGGATCACGAAGCGCTCATCGACAAAAATGTCGGTACCGACGGGATGATCCACCGTCATCAGAGCAAGATAGTCGTAATAGTATGTCTCCCAGAGTTCGGCGGTGATGCGAAGGTCATAAAAACCATCGTGTGGAACCAGATCGTCGCGCCCGATCTTGTACCACTCCTCAGTCGCTTCTACTCGCGCCGTGCCCAGCGTGTTGATACGCAAACCAATCGCCGAACTCCACGGAACCGCATCCTTCACGAAGTCGATGTGCTTGCCGTTGTACGCGAACAAGTAGGGGCAGGAGCCTTTGATTCGCTGTTCCGTCACGATTTCCTGGTTCGCCTTCGCTTCGAACTCAGCCCGGACAGACCCATTCGGCCAAAGAATTCGTATGACGTCCGTGCTGGTCTGCTCACCCAGTCCGAAATGGAGTTGCGGCCCGGTGATTGGTTGCTTCTGCACCAGCAAGCCGGAGCGGATTTCAATTTCTCCCCCAACTCCAAATGGATTGATGCGCTGGTCGCCGACGGCCTGTACCGCATGCGGCCGCACTATTTGCCAGTGGTAATTCTTCGTGCTTTGGTTGATCGCCTCCATCGGTTGTCCGTCGGACGAAAGGCCGAGCAGATCGAGCCGTCCATCGCCATTCACGTCTGCCGCTTCGAGCGCCACTGCGGGCGTGGCCAACTGCTTTAGTGGAACGAATTTTCCTTGGGTGTCGCCGAGCCATATCCATACTCCGTTGGAACTCTTCGCCGAAAGCAGGGAAGCCGGAGACAGGATCAGGTCGAGCATCCCATTGTTATCTAAATCGGCCACGTGCAGGCGAACGTCTGCCTGCAGATTGTTAACGGCATCCGGTACTCGAGCAATTTCCGCGATATCCCACGTCTGTCCTTCGTCTTTGTTCGAAATCCGAACGATGGCGCCATCGGACTGCACCGCCAGCAGATCGAGAATTCCATCGTTATTGGCATCGGCGACCGCAATCGCTTTGATCGGCGGCAAGTTGGCCGGGAGGGCGCGCTCGCGGAACTGTCCCTGCCGCTCATTCATAAAAACGTGCAGCCGTCCCGCGCCATCGATAATTGCGGCGTCGGGATTCCCGTCACCGTCCAGATCAGCCCAGGCGAATCCGCGGACACCCGCGATGCCAGTAAAAGGATGAATCGGCAGAAACGTACCGTCGCCGTTATTTCTCAGCACCAGCGGCAATCCCTCACTTGCGCCCAGCACGATGTCGAGGTCTCCGTCCGCTTCAATGTCCACCGCCCACGCGCCGGTGTAGCGTGCATTGATCACCGACTTTGGCAGTTTCGTCTGTGTGGTTACGTCGCTGAACGCTCTCGGACTGTCCTGGCGGAAGAGGCGTACGCCCCCCGCCCCTGCAAGCACCAGGTCGGTTTTGAAATCGTAGTTGAAGTCGACTTGCAAAACTCCTTCAGGCGACGGAGGAATTGCGGAAGGTCCACCGGGAAACGGAAGCGTTGCCCCACTTGACAAACGCACCTCATGGCCGTCGGCTTCGGCGATCACGGGTGCGCCTCCGCTGCCGAGCTGAATCGCTCCGATCCAGTTCCAACGACGACGGTCAGCACTTGCCACTGGTTGAGCGGTAAATCGAATTGCCATGTCCGGCAGCGCTGGGGTGAAGATCGGAGATTCCAACCGCAGAAAATGAGTGAAGGGCTGCGCTTCTTCCCCAGCGGGCGCCTTGATGATCGAGAGACTCTGGCGGTACTCCGGAACGCGCATGAGTACATTGCGCAGAAAAGTAGTTCGAGTCGCGGCAGGACGTAAATCCGCGCTGGCGGCGGAAGCCTGCACCGCCGCAAGCTGTTGCTTCACTTCCGGCGGCCACGCCGACGATCGGGCGCTAATCTGGGCAACCGCGGCTTTAAGTGTCGCGGCGTCGCCTCGCTTGGCGGCGACACGGCTCAATTCGAGCAGGGCGGCAAGATTATCCGGCTGCGCCGCCAGAATCTTCTGCATCACCTGTTGAACTTCGGTTTCGCTGTTGGCATCGCCTTGCCGTTCGATCTCTTGCGCGAGCGCATAAGCCGCTCGCAAGTTCTTCGGATCGAGGTCGACCGCCTTCCGCAAATCGGCGATCGCTTCGGCTGAGTGTCCACGATCGCCTTCGAGAATCCCCAGCAGATCGTAGATGTGATCGTTTCGGGGCGCCAGATCGCGCGCCCGTTCCAATCGTTGCGCCGCTATATCGTAGTTCCGCTGGCGCAGCGCCAACACTCCCCAGTTGGCCCACCCTGCAGGTTCGCTGGGCACGAGCCGAGTTACTTCGGAAAGTTTGCTTTCGGCGTGAACGTCGTCGCCAACCTGCAGCGCCGCCAATCCAATATAGAAAGCCGAAACCACGTCGGCATAAGCCTTCGAACCTCGCTCAGGCAGCTTGGCGCTCGAATGGCAGCCGGGCATCAGGCCGGCAAAGCTTGCGACGATCATCAGCAACGCCACACGTCGAAAGCTGGCCGTTGGCCTGTCACCGACATATGTCGTTCTTAAGATCCGGTGACTCAATTGACACGCTCCGCATTGCCAGCCATCGATGACGTGAGAGTCTCGCGACTTTCTTCCAGCCGAGCATTCTCTTTTTCCATTTGAGCACTCTTTCGCCGACGCACCCGCGAAATACCACGGAGCCACAAGAAGGCGACCAGAAGAAACGGCAAAAGGAAAAACAATAGATCCCAGCGCCCAAATCCAGGTGGAGTCACTTCCACTTGAGCGATAGCCTCCCCGTTGCCTTGCGAACTCTGAAGTACAAGGTGAACACGCCACAACTCCTGCCGGTCGAACTGCGCTTGTGCGTTGTATTGCACTTGTCCGCGCGATTTCACCCGCTGGGCTGAATAAAATATTTCCGGCAGCCTGCCGGTCAGCGGCTGGACTCCTATTTGTATCTTCAGATCGTTTGGAATCGTGCCCCCGGGCCCCGGTTCGACGAACACATAAAAAGCGCCAGTGCCTACGTCAGGATGCGTCCAAAGCGCAACTATACAAGGCCCAACTTTCCAGTTCTCAATGATAGGAAATGGCGGGCCGTTGTGTGCGCTCGCTGGAGCAGGCAATATCAGCAAGAGGATCATCACAAGCACGACCGAGACTTCTCTCGCATTCCTATTGCAATTCAGCATTCTTGCCCACCAACGTACCGTCATCACGAAGTTCCACCCAGCTAACCGCTCATCATGGTCGCGCGCATTTCCATTGGCTGAAACATCAGCCACATCGAGGCGCACCAAAGAATCAGGCAAACGGCGGCCCACGGAAGGAACGCCTGCAGAGGCCTGTCCGGCGAATCGTCCTCCGCCAACCCGTAGATCACCACCAGCGAACCCGCCAACCCGAGCAGCAGGAATCCGATCTCGATGACTTGCACAACATTTGCAGGCAAGCCCGTTAACGTCCAACGGGGCTCTCCCAAAAGCGGCCTTCCCAGACTTGCAATCGCGTTTTGAGTCACGGGGATCACCGTGTAGAGTCCCGTCAAGAAATGAAAGCAGTAGTGAGCGAGCCACATGCCAAAGCCCAATGGAACCAGGCCGTAGGCGTATCTCACGATCAGAGGCAACAGGGCGTATGAACCGCGATGCCGGTTTCCCCCGGCCCCGCTTTTGCCTACCGAGCTCTTGCCAACCCAGCTTTTGCCGACCCATGCCCGCATCACCCACGCTGCGAGTCCCACCAGTAGAACCGGTTCAACGATCAGAAAAAACGTAAAGATCACGCTCAGCACCGGCGCTTCGTGATTCACATGCAGCATTCTTGCCAGCCAAGTCTCTAACGCGTAGACCGGACTAACCATGCCAAAGGCATTCAGCAAAGCGCCAAACGTGAACACGATCGCCAACGCGGCCAGATCCTTGCGGCGCGAAAAATATCCGATTCCCGACCGCAACGGATCGGTCATGAGTTCACTACCCGGCAGCCGGCTTAAGATACCAATGTTGTCGTGCGGGCAGGCGTGAACGCAGTCCAGACAGAAAGTGCAATCCATGTTCCCGACCTTGCTCGGCTGAAACAGCGCCAGCTCGCAGCCCCGAATCGTCACAAAGTCTGAAACCGGCTCACGCCTGCCGCGAATGCAATCTTTCGTATGGCAGCCGGTGCAGACATCCTGCTTGCGCACCTTCACTTCAAACGGCGAAAGTGTGGACGCGACAAAGTTGAACTGTCCAATGGGACAGACAAATTTGCAGAAAGAGGCGTGCTTGAAAAATCCGTCCACCACCAGCACGGAGAGAAAGTAGGCCACAATCAGCCAGGCCGTCCACCACGGCGAAGACCAGAGGTCGAACAGTTCGTAAGTAAACAGAATCAGAACAAACAGCCCCACTGAAACCCACTTATTGCGCAGCGCTCGCGGCCAGTTGAACCGAGGCTTAAAGAATCGGCGCGCCATCTGACGCACCAGCATGAAGGGACACGCAAGGCAAAAGAAATTCCCGGCGCAGAGCAGCACCAGCACCAGAACGCCGCGGAAATGAAGCCAGCTCAATGTCGTGGCCAGATTCTTCGGCGCCAGTGTGGGCCCGAACAGCCCGTGCAGGATCATGACGATGCTGAGAAGAAGCACCGGTGCCTGGAGCAACGGTCGGGCATAACGCCACCGAAATAAATGTCCGAGACCGGGCAGTCTCAACAAGTCAAACGGAGGCAAATCTGAAATTTCCTCGACCGGGATGGAAGATGGATTCAACAGCGTGCCTAGTTGGGTCGTACACTCACGTCGATCTGCCGTTCCACTTTTTTCCCGCCGGGCAGCGTGATCTGGAGCAGGAGAATCCAGTCTCCCGCCATCTGAAAGACCAAGTGAGCGGTGTATCGTCCAGCTCCTTCTTCGTTCGCCTTTGCGAATGTGGGACTCATACCGGCATGTGACATGTCTGCTTCAATCGCAATACGGGCTCCCATAATCGGTTTTCCGCGCTCGTCGATCAACTCGAAAGTGATTGTAGCGGCTCCGACGCGGGCCGGTGCAGGGGAGATCTGGTGCTCAATCGAGAGAACAGGTGGCGATTCCAGACGTCGGGAACAAGTGGCGACGATCAAACTGGCCACGAATACGAAGCCCCCCACTCGCAATTGTTTCGGCAGTAGCCAGGCTCGGTGTTCGTGCCCTTGCATCGCCAGTCCCTGCTTTAAAGCGCACACTCTCAGGCGGCTTCGGCCGCGGCGTGGCGTCCCCATTCGCAAGTGCATGCCATGTTGCCCCGTTCTCCGTCGGGCGGGAACATGTGGTAATACATCCCGATGACCATCGGAATGAAAACGATGGAGTTGTAGAAAAGGTGAAGCTCTACCCTCGGGACAACCAACTGCAAAATGCTGCAAGGGACCGGCTTGCCCCAGAAATTATGATGAAACGTGGCCTGCCAGATCAGCAAGAAGTGCTCGATGTGATGCCAGAACTGAATCCAGAATGCTACCATCCACCAGGTGTAGGAAACCCCGGTGAAGCCCTTCCGTAGCACCCAGATGCCAATCAGCATTACCAATGCATAGCCATAGTGCAGAGCCTCGGTCTGGACGAGCCATGGATACCACAATCCCAGCAGTCCCAGGGCTCTCGGCCGAGGCCAATTCATCACGTAAACCTGGTATGCCTGGACCAGGTGCTCTGCCCAATGTGCCAGCACAATAAACATAAAAAACTGCAAAGCCCGCTCGTGCCAGCGTGTGTTGAGCCGCGCCGAAAAACCGTGACTTGTCTCCGGTGCATGTTCGACATTCAGAACGCCAGGATGAGATATCGCCATCAACACCCTCCCCATACCGCCATCGAAAATGTGATCACGATCACACCCCGGGCCCCCTGGGGTCAATAATCAAATTGTATTAGCGCTCCCCGGGTCGCCGAATTTCAAAAGCGATAGTTCGTTTCCAGGAAAATGAGCTGTCCGTTCGCATCCTTCGGATATATCGCGGAAATGACACCCTTGCCCCACGCATGGCCATAATAAAGGGAGGCGCTGAAGGAGCGCGTGAGTGGGTAGTCGGCGCTCAAGTCCCAGACGTTGGCCAATCCACGGTTACCATTACTCGGCCGTCCCGTATATCCAAAGGTCTTCGGCTGAAACGCGCCCCCGCCCGAGTACCAAAGGTCGGTCGCGCTCGCCAGTCGCAATGCATGTGCTTCGCTGCGCAGCGCAAGCTTCGAGACCGGCCGCAGATTCAGCGTGCCGTACAAATCTTCGTTATTCATCATATTGTAGAAAGGGAAGCGAGCGTACTGGCGCGGCGTGGGCAGGACTTGAAAAAAAGTGCCGTGATGCGAGTCGTTGGGGTTTCCGTCGCCGCTGCCGTACGAATACCCGGCACTCAGCCACGGTTTCAACATTTGTACCGGCGGCTGCCAGCCGGCTTCTGCGACGAACGCTCCGGCACGTTGACTCAGGCTGCCCCAGGAACCAGTCTGCACGACTCCCCAAAGCAGGAAATCGAATTTGCCGGCATTGGTGGCCTTGAAGACGTGAGCGTAATCCGCGCCCCAGGTTGCGATCTCAATTTTGCCGAAGTCCGTCCCGCGAACCGGCGCAGGACGGTTATCCGCCTTCAGCACGAGCGTGCGGTGATCGATATAGCCCAAGGCAAACACGCGCAATTCACCGGCGTTCCGCTTGCCCGAGACTGACCGGGTGTACGCTCCGTAGTAGGAGTCCACATCCAGTTCGTCCATCCCTTTCACTTGAAAGACACCTTGCGTCGGCCTCGCGCCGAAGAAGGTAAAGTTATTTTGCCCGCATTTTGCCGAAACTTGGACTCCATCGAAGCTGCGCTGGACCGCGGTAAATGCGAAATTTGAGATCAACCGGCTCGAAATGCGTGTCTGAATCACGGTCGCCAACAACGGATCTTTGGGCGCGACTTCAAGGCCGTCAAAATATTCAAAGCGCCCCAGTTTCAGGCCAGCTGGTCCGAGATGTTTAAAGTTGATAAATGCTTGCTTCACAAATCCGTTGGCGACGTTGGTGTGATTGTTGTTCGCTGCATAGTAGCTTCCACCCAGCCCGAGTTGCCCCTGCGGAGCAGCCGCTACGGCGTCATTTGGCAATCCAAGGATAGACGGCTGTTCTCCCTCCAGAAACCAATCAAAGTTTTCCCCGCTCTGCCCGACACCGACGCGCAGCAGGGAATCCCAAAAGCCATAGTCACTGTTTCCAGTCTTGCCCTCGAACCAGTTCCATCCTTCCGCACGAGTGCGCCAGTTAACGGAAATCTCGAGCGGACCAAGTTTGTGCTTGGGAGGGGGAGCCGGCGTTGATGCTTTCTGTGGCGACTCCCCATTGGTTTGCCCCGGCGCGGGCGCCGATGATGAATTCTTGACCGCGGCCGCTTGTGGCAAACCCAAGTTCGGCCCTCCGGTTAATGGAGGGCCTTGGGCGAAAATGACGTTTCCCCCAAAAAGAACAATTCCGAGGTTCAACCAGCCAGCATATCTCAATGTCATATCATCCCCAGTTAGATGCTTGAGCCGGGTGTGTGCTGGTACTCAGGCCCTGTAACTAACGCTTCCCGGTTTCCGCGAAAGAATTGCGAGCGGCCCTTGCCGATGATTTACGCGGCTACTCTGAAACTGTTTCCACAAATTTAGTGACGCATTCTGGAGAAGTCATTGAGGTCGGTCAATAGCGGATTCGTATTAGAGAGCAAGGTTGGTAAGAATCCACGCAGCTCCCGGCTGTCTGAGAGTCGCTTGGTAGAGGCCATGAAGTTAAGCCCATGAAAAATGTTCGTCAGCCAGTGAGTGAAATTCGCGGGGCCGATGCGCTTCCGAATGCTGGGCCACTGAGAGCAAGCAGATACGACTTCATCGATCGCAACCGCGCGTTCCTTCCTTCTATGACTTACGTTGACCATTACGGTGCTTTCCGGTAGTTTATTAGTATCGGCACAATGGAGATCGTGTACCCTGAATGTGGGTTTTTTATGCCATATGCGGTCGAGTGACCTCAGGGATCAAGTGACTTCGCCGAGTTGAGGAGCGGGCTTATATTGTGGCTGGAACTCTAGGGAAAACGGATGGAAAGACCTTACTGTTGCTGAAGCCAAGGGGGTTCTGTGCCGGTGTTGTGCGGGCGATCGACGTGGTCCGCATTGCGCTGGAGTCGTTTGGGCCTCCGATTTATGTGCGCAAGGAAATTGTCCACAATAGTTTTGTGGTCGAGGAACTGCGCGGCAAGGGTGCGATTTTTGTCGACAGTGAGGACGAAGTGCCCAACGGCGAGCGCATCATTTACAGCGCCCATGGCGTCTCGCCTGATGTTCGCGAACACAGCGTCCGGCGCCGGTTGCGTGTGATTGACGCGACCTGTCCGCTGGTCACCAAGGTGCACGTCGAGGCTGTAAAGTTTGCCAAGGAAGGGTATTCGCTCATCCTGATCGGACATAAAGATCATGACGAGGTGGTGGGGACGCTGGGCGAGGCTCCGCTGGTAACGCAGGTCGTGGGATCACCCGAGCAAGTGAAATCCCTCAGCGTGCCGGACCCGAACCGTGTGGCTTATCTGACCCAAACAACTTTGAGCCTGGACGAAACCAAAGACATAATCGCGGCGCTGAAGCAGAAATTCCCCAACATCAAAGGGCCGGCGGCGCAGGATATTTGCTATGCCACGGAGAACCGCCAGGTTGCCGTGAAAGAAGTGGCTTCCGAAGCCGATTTACTGCTCGTAGTGGGATCGGAAAATAGTTCGAACTCCAACCGCTTGGTGGAAGTGGCGCGCAACTTGGGGACGAAGGCGCACCTGATCGACAGTTGCAACGATATTGAGGCGGATTGGTTGAAGGGTGTGAAGACGATTGCGCTGACAGCTGGCGCATCCGCGCCGGAGTGCCTGGTGGAAGAAACCGTGACTTTCCTGCGCAACAAGGGATTCGACAACCTGCAAGAACTGGAAGTGATGCCGGAAAACGTGCGCTTCGGCCTGCCCCCAGAAATCGTGGAGGCGATCGCCGCCGCTCCGGCCATCGCCAACTGCGATTAGTTGCTGTATGTGTCTTTGCGGGAGGTAAGCGATGACGATTGATGAACGCCTCGATCGGCTGACCGAGCGGCACGAAGCCCTGACACAGACAGTGGAAATTCTCGCCCGGACTACGCACGAGCATACTCGGCAAATTACCGACATTATGGAAGCGGCCGCTAGGCTTTTGCACATCGCGCAGATCCACGAACAGCGCCTGACTCGCCTGGAAGGTGGCGAACAGTAGAGGGTGTAAGTGCGTGCAGGTTGCGACTAAAACGGAGTAGCGAATTCATGGACAACAACTCCCCCGAGTCCCATATTAGTTCCGTACCTCTAGGATCGACCCCACAGCTTCGCTTCGGAAAAATTGAGGGACTGGGCACGCGCGTGGGCGCGGCGGTTGGGGCCGCGCGGAAATATCTTTTTTCGCAGCAGCATGAGGACGGATACTGGTGTGGGGAACTCGAAGCGGATACTACGCTCGAGTCGGATTACATCCTGCTGCATACCCTGCTCGGAACAGGGAACCAGGAGCGCTTCCAGAAGGCGGCGAACTGGATTTTGCGGCATCAGAACGAAGATGGCGGTTGGAGTATTTATGCCGCCGGGCCGTCCAATATCAGTGCATCGGTGAAGGCTTATTTCGGATTGAAGCTGGCGGGATATGCCGCGGATCATCCCGCGTTGCAACGTGCCCGCGAAAAGATTTTGGAGCTGGGCGGCGTTACCGAAGTCAATACATTCACTAAGATCTATCTCTGTTTTTTTGGACAGTATGACTACGACGCGGTTCCGGCGATTCCGCCGGAAATCGTGCTCTTTCCCAACTGGTTCTGGTTTAATATCTACGAAATTTCTTCCTGGTCGCGGGCCATTCTGGTACCGCTCTCGATCTGTTACGCGAAGAAGCCTTTCAAGAAGATTCCGCGCGAGATGGGTGTGGAAGAGTTGTTTGTCGGTGGCATGCAGAAATCGCGCATGCACCTGCATTGGGCGAAGAAGCTCGTCTCGTGGAGCAATTTCTTTTTAGTCCTCGATCGCATGACGCATTGGTTCGAGCGCGTCCATGTGCGGCCTCTGCGTTCGATTGCATTGAAGAGCGCCGAAAAATGGATGCTTGCGCGCTTCGAGATGAGCGACGGGCTGGGAGCTATTTATCCCTCGATGATGAATGCGATCATCGCGCTGCGCTGCCTGGGATACTCGCTGGACGATCCGCAAGTGATTCGCGCGCTGGATGAGTTCGAAAAATTGGGGATCGAAGAACAAGACACGTTCCGCATGCAGCCTTGCATGTCGCCGGTGTGGGACACCGCTTACGCCATGTTTGCGCTGGGTGAGGCAGGAGTGCCGGCGAATGATCCGCGGATGGTCCAATGCGCAGATTGGATTCTGCAGAAGCAAGTCCGCAACGTAGGCGACTGGAAAGTGAAGAATCCGAAAGGACAGCCGGGCGGCTGGTATTTCGAATTTAACAACGAGTTTTATCCCGACGTTGACGACAGCGCGATGGTTTGCCTTGGATTGAGCCGCGTGGAGCATCCTAACGGACGCTACCAGCGTGAGTCAGTCCAGCGCGCGATTGACTGGATCTTTTCGATGCAGTGCAAAAATGGCGGCTGGGCGTCGTTTGATAAAGATAACGACAAGATGGTCTTCGAGCATATCCCCTTCGCCGATCACAACGCTATGCTCGATCCGCCGACCGTCGACATCACTGGGCGAATCCTGGAGATGCTCGCGACTTACGGGTATGACAAGAACCATCCTTCCGTAAAGCGGGCGATCACCTTTATTAGAGAAGAGCAGGAGCCGGACGGCAGCTGGTTCGGGCGCTGGGGCGTGAACTACATTTACGGCACGGCGTTGGTATTGCGCGGGCTGGACGCGATCGGTATGGACCTGCACGAACCTTGCGTGCAGCAGGGCGCGGAGTGGCTCCGCATGGTGCAGAACGCCGATGGCGGTTGGGGCGAGACGGTCGGGTCTTATGACGACCCGAGCTTGCGCGGGCAGGGCGAGAGCACACCGTCGCAGACCGCTTGGGCCATCCTGGGACTGCTGGCTGCGAACGACATTCGCAGTGATTCGGTGGCGCGCGGCATAGCCTACTTGCTGCGCACGCAGAGAAAAGATGGGTCGTGGGATGAGCCGTTCTTCACCGGCACCGGATTCCCGCGCGTGTTTTATCTGATGTACCACCTCTATCGCGATTACTTCCCACTGCTCGCGCTGACCACATACGCGAAAATCATGGAAAAAGCGGAGCATTAGCGCGCAGTTCTAAACCTTGTCGAAGTATCGCAGTGACTGGACATGGGTTACACCCAGTCAGTGAAGTGAAATGGCGATTTATCGCCTTATGGGGCACCTGGCGCATTCTCCGGCTGATCACACGGCTTTCTTCGCGCCGTGACGTGAGCGGTTCGGGGTATGAAATGGGGAAAATCAAAATGGGGATGCGCCCGTCCCCGCAGATCGATTCCCCGTTTGTGCAGCCTGAGAACGACGCCGGTAAGACCATCCGTCCAGACCAGTTCGACATCCTTTGCCGATTTCACTTTCCAATATGACCAAACTCTGCGGATTCCATGCACCGCTACCGTGTCGGGTGGAAGAACCCGAATAACGAAGCCGTTGCTTTCAAAACCTTCTGTCCCGCGCTGCGACAGCAATCGGATTCGGCTGGGTGGAGTCACGAATACTGTGTCTTCGCCAAACGACCAAGGCCACCAGCGGCCAACACTGACTTGGTAACAGCCAACGAATGGCGCGGTTGCCGACTCGACTCCCGCATCGCTGGTTATGAGCGGCAGTGCCTGTGCGGCAGATGCCGGTGAAATCGCGGGTACAAGCAGAAGTCCTCCAAATAGGAGCGTGAAGGCTTTGCGCTTCTCAAGCATATGTGATTGATTGCACTCCGGTATTGCTTATCGTGCAAGTGACCATAGGCGTGCCATACCTCGCACCGTTGTTGAAATCCCATTACACTCAAAACCCCCAGCGGAAGGCGAGGGTTTGCCCGCTTGCCGTCTTGCTCCTTCCGCCTCAGTTTATCCACCATCCGCAAGCTCTTGCTTTAAACTAAGAAGCGAGAAATGCTTTTGAAAGCTTTCGTCACTGGCGCTACCGGATTTTTGGGCTCCCACGTCGCCCGCGTTCTTGCCGACCAAGGTGCGGACCTGCGACTGCTGGTGCGTTCCACGAGCAATCTGCGCAACCTGGAAGGACTCAAGGCAGAGACCGCGACCGGCGATCTGCGCGACCCCGGTTCCCTCGAAAAAGCCATCTCGGGTTGCGATACGGTATTTCACGTGGCCGCTGACTACCGGCTCTGGGTGCGCGATCCGGCGGAAATGTACCGCTCCAATGTCGACGGAACGCGGGCGATTCTGGAAGCGGCGCGCAAGAATCGCGTGCGGCGCCTCTTGTACACCTCCAGTGTTGCGACCGTAGGATTCACCGGTAATGGACACCCTGCGGATGAGGATTCTCCAGTTTCGCTGGCCGACATGATCGGCCACTACAAGCGGTCGAAGTTCATGGCGGAGCAAATCGCCATCGAGGCCGGACGTGGCGGAATGCCCGTCGTGATCGTGAATCCGACGACGCCGATTGGAGAGCAGGATGTGAAGCCCACGCCAACGGGCCGCATCGTCGTCGATTTTCTGAAGCGCAAATTTCCCGCTTACGTGGAAACAGGATTGAACCTGGTTGATGTGCGAGAGTGCGCCATGGGGCACGTCGCCGCCTTGGAAAAAGGGAAGCCGGGCGAGCGCTACATTCTGGGCGGCGAGAATCTTACGTTGAAGCATATTCTGGACAAGCTCGGGGAGATCACTGGACTACCTTCTCCGAAGATAAAGTTACCTTACGTGTTCGCGTTTGCCGCGGGCGTAGTTGACGAA
This sequence comes from uncultured Acidobacteriaceae bacterium, assembly GCA_963709305.1. Classification (GTDB taxonomy): domain Bacteria; phylum Acidobacteriota; class Terriglobia; order Terriglobales; family Acidobacteriaceae; genus Sulfotelmatobacter. The sequence continues at coordinate 161,522 of CAVPWO010000002.1, forward strand.
GCGGTTACCGGTCGCATATTGCACCGCGAGCCGCGTGCTACCGTCGACACGGTGCGTATGGGCAGAAAAAAAATGTTTGCCAGTTCCGGCAAGGCCGAGCGCGAACTCGGCTGGAAGATTGTGCCGGTCGACGGGGCGTTGAGGCGGGCGGTAGAGTGGTTCAAGAGCAACGGATATGCCTAGAGTCGCGATTGTGGCCGCGCTGGAGCGTGAGGTGCGTCCCCTGATTAAGGAGTGGCGCGTCTGTACAAAGGAAATCGACGGACTGCGCTATCGTTTTTTCGAGAAGGATGATCTCGTTTTGATTTGTGGAGGGATTGGAGCCGAAGCGGCGCGGCGGGCGGCGGAGGCGGTGATCGCGGCCTACGCGCCCAGGGTAGTTTATTCGGTCGGCTTCGCCGGCGGCCTCGATCCCACGCTCAAAGTTGGGGATGTGGTTGAGCCTCGCAGGGTCGTCAATGCAGGCGATGGCAGCAGTCGGAACCTGGATCAAGGGGAGGGAGTGTTGGTAAGTTTCGCATCCATTGCCAGCGCCCAGCAGAAGTCGAGGCTTCGTGATTCATTTGGAGCACAGCTGGTGGACATGGAGGCAGCGGCTGTGGCGCGCGCCGCCGACGCGAGAGGGACTGGGTTTGCGGTAGTGAAGGTAATTTCGGACGAACTCGATTTCAATTTTCCGTCCCTGGAGCGCTTCATCGATTCCAATGGACAATTTCGCCAGGTGCGTTTTGCATGGTTCACGGCTTTGCGGCCGTGGCTGTGGCCACAGGTGGCGCGGTTGGCGCGCAACAGTAATCGCGCCTCGTTAGCGCTCTGTGACCGGTTGCAAAAGATAGTAGGCGCAATTTCAACGTCTCCGGACGTTCAAACTGTGGAGGCGCTGCATCGCCGATGAATCGGATTACCTTTCCAGTTCTTGCAGGAATCTTAATCGTTCAAGCCTTCGCTCAGAGCGTTTCGCCCACGATCTATGCGGAGAGCTTCCGGCAACACGCGGCGCGCATCACTGAGGAAACGTTTGAAGCCAGGCTTACTCCAGACGATGCTACCTACCGCGAGCGCATCCGGGATTCCCATGGCTCCGATTGTTACGAGCTCACGATCACCCCACATGGACCGGAGGGCGACAACAAGATCACGTCCTGGAATGTGACGCTCAGGGATTTACGTCACGGCAGCTACGGCAACATTCTGGTAGCGGAACAAAAGCCTTCGGACGATGCGAAGAACAATCTTTGGCGGTTGGACCCGAACCGGTTCGGTCCGGTTCCCATTCGAGCGAAGCGGATCATGAAGGTTGACGGCTTTTACGTGACTATCCAGGTGAAGGCCCTTCATTTCACGCCGCTGGACTCGCCGTATCTTGATTCGATGACAGTGCAGTTCGCATTCACCAATAACGATCCGAGAGCGAACTCTGAAGCGCCGGCGTCGAAGTAGATGGATTGCATTGGCAGACTGGGTACGTGCCGGAACTGTGCAGGTTGGTTCATCTATAATCGCAAAAGGCATTCTCCAAAATAAAACGATGCATTTTCTTCCCTTGCTAGTCCTGTTCGTCGGCGGCGAAATCGTCGACATGATTTCCAACAGTGGCCCGGTGGCCAAGCTGGTATTGCTTGCGCTGCTGATCTTCAGCCTGATCTCCTGGGCCATTATCCTGACCAAGTGGAACCTGCTGCGGCGGGCGCGGGCGCAGAGCGGGCGCTTCGTACGCGCATTTCGCAAAGCACAACGGCTGCAGGATATTGCCGCGGTGGCGGAGCAATTCAAGCCCAGCCCGCTGGTTGGCGTGTTCGAAGGCGGGTATGAAGAATACAAGCGGCAGGCTGGAACCTTCGGCACGCTGCGAAATCTGGTGACGATTCAGCGCGGCATGCAGATTGGGGCGTCGGAGGAAATCACGCGGCTGGAACGGAACCTTCCCTGGCTTGCAATTACCGCTGCAGTCACGCCATTTATCGGATTGTTTGGCACGGTGTGGGGCATCATTGATGCGTTTCACGGTTTAGGAACGGCGGGGGCCGCCACGCTGCGGGCTGTTGCGCCCGGCATTTCCGAAGCTCTGATTACGACCGCCGCCGGACTCGCGGCCGCAATCCCTGCCGTGATTGCTTACAACCTGATTGGCGCATCGATCCGCGAGTTTGCCGCGCGCAGCGACGATTTTGCCCTGGAAGTACTCAATGCAGTCGAACACTCGCAATCGCAGTCACAGTCTCAGGTGCAGACCAGTGAGGTGAGGCGCTGATGGCTTTCACCGCTCCGAATGGCCGCACGCAGACGGCGTTGGCCGACATCAACATCACTCCGCTGGTGGATGTGGTGCTGGTGCTGCTGATCATTTTCATGGTAACGGCGCCGGTGTTGCAGTCGGGCATCGATGTAAGCGTGCCGAAAACGCGGACAGTAAAGGAGATCACCGAAGAGCGGACGGTGATTACCATCAATAAGGATCAACGCGTCTTCCTGGGTAATGAAGCGATCAACATCAACGAAATCAAGACCCGACTACGCCAGAAGATTCGGGATCCGCGCAACCAGTTTATCTTTGTGCGCGCGGACGAAAATGTTCCCTTCGGCGCCTTCGCTACCGTCATGGACGCGGTGAAGCAGGCCGGGATCACCAACGTCAGCATCGTGACCCAGCCATTAGAGCAAAATGGCAGCAAACGCTGAGATTTACTTCGAACACGACCGCTGGGGCCGCGCGCTGGCGTGGTCGGCGGGATTGCACGTGGGAATCACGGCGGCAGTATTGATCTACGCTGCGGTTTTCACGGGGCCAAGCGGCGACACCTGGGGCGCGGGCGGAGGCGGCGAAGCGATTGGCGCAACCCTGGTGAGCACGGTGCCGCTGCCGGCGAATTCGGCGCAGACCAAGAACGTGCTCGCGAATGAATCGAAGGGAGTGACGCAGTCGCAACCCAAGCTCGAAGAAAAAGAGCCCGATGCCATCGCAATTCAGGGTAAAGATACAAAGATAAAGCCGAAGAAGAAGCAGGAAACACCCTCCAAGGAAAAGCCGCTGCCCGCGCCCGAAGAAGAGACAAATCAGGTTGCGTTTGGCGAAGGCGGCCCAGTCAGCGGTCCTTACGGAACGTTTGCCGCCGGCGGCGCCAAGGGTGGATTCGGAATCACCGGAGGCGGCGGCGATTTCGGCACAAAGTACGCGTGGTATGTCCATGTAATTCAGCAGAAGGTTGCGGAAAACTGGCTCAAATACGAGGTCGATCCAAGAATTACGACGGCGCAACGTGTATATATCACCTTCAATGTCGCTCGCGACGGCCACCCTTCGAACGTGCAAGTTGAACAGTCCAGCGGCGTACCTTCCCTGGATATTTCGGCGGTACGGGCGCTGCAGCGCATTGATACTTTTGGTCCGTTGCCGCCGGATTATCCCGGTAGCAAAATATCGGTGGAGTACTGGTTCGATTACAAGAAGTGAACCTTTAGCGTAAACAGAATGCACTAATGACTGATCTTGTGCTGCGTAATGGAGGCACAATGAGAATGAGGAGTGTTGAACGCCTTGCAAAGCAATTCCTATCGGAATACGATATTGTCGTACCCAACACCTTTCAACCCCACACGGATGGACGAAAGCGAAAGACCTGATTTCGACACACCTGATTTTGAGGAAGCTGGCTCCTGGCGCTGGCTGAGCAGGTTGCGCTGCCCCGCCCTGGCGCTGGGTATCGTCGTCACGATTTGCATTGTTTGTCCCGCTCTGTTCGCGCAGGATTGGGTTAAGACCGGGACCAGCCTGGGCGTGGCGAAAGTACGGCTGGCCGTCCCGGACTTCAAGCCTTCTACCGCCGACCCGCAGAATGCCGCATTGCTCAAGACTTTTAACGACACGCTCTGGAACGACTTGGACGTATCCGGCGTAGTAGAGCTGGTTTCGAAAAGTTTCTACCCGCTACAAGTCCCCGCTCAGCCGACGGAAGTGAATGACCTGGTGTGGAACGCGCCTCCTCCCGATGCCGCCATGCTTGCCTTTGGAAACCTGGGCGTCGCCAGCGGGAAGTTGACCGTCCAGGGCTGGCTGTATGACGTGAAGAATACGCAGTCCCCGCAGATTCTGGGCAAGCAATACTCGGATACGGCGAGCGATGCCGCGGCGCGAGTGATGGCGCACAAGTTTGCCGACGAAATCATTTTCCGGCTCGGCGGAGGCATCACCGGAATTGCCGAAACCCAGATTTATTTCGTGAGCGACCGGACCGGACACAAGGAAATCTGGGCGATGGATTATGATGGCTCGAACCAGCATCAGATCACGCATCTGGGCTCAATCTCACTCTCGCCGCGAATTTCGCCCGACGGATCCCGCATCGCCTTCAGCAGCCTAACCAAAAGCGGCTGGGAGATTATGATGTATTCTCTCGACCTGAGCCGGATGGTGGGTTTTCCGCACATGGGCGGAACAAATCTTTCGCCGGCCTGGTCGGCAGACGGCATGAAGCTGGCGTTCTCATCATCGCGCGGGGGCGAACCGGAAATTTATGTAGCCGATGCTTCTGGGGGGAATCTACACCGCATGACCACCGACAAAGGGCCGGACGTTTCGCCGTCGTGGAACCGCAAGACGAATGTTCAAATCTCCTTTGTCAGCGGACGCACGGGATTGCCGCAGATTTACACCATGGAGGCCGACGGCACCAACCAGCAGCGCATGACCGATCAAGGGTATGCAGTGTCGCCGAACTGGTCGCCCAATGGTCAGTTTCTCGCCCTGGCGTGGATCCGCAAATACGGCCCGGGTGAACCCGGCGCGTCGGATATTTATCTGATGGATATTGCCAGCAAGCAGTGGGTGCAATTGACGCACGACGGCGGGCGCAACGATTTTCCTTCCTGGTCGCCGGATGGAAGGCATATCGTGTTTCAGTCCAGCCGATCCGGCAAGGAAGAAATCTGGACCATGCTGGCGGACGGCACCAAGTTACAGCAACTGACTTTTACCGGACGCAACACCCAACCCAATTGGAGTTGGAAATAGTAAATACGCTTCGTCTGACCCTTGGGGGGCAAGCCTTAGGGTCGTAGGGAGGAAAAGTGAATCTGAAAAACATGAAGTGGTTCCTGTTGATGGCTGCACTCTGCGCAATGCTGACCTTGGGGGCTTGCGGACACAAAAAGACTCCGCCGCCGCCTCCACCACCGCCGCCGCCGCCGGAGCCGACTGCTTCGATTTCGGTGAATCCCAACACTATTCAAGCGGGTCAATCCGCATCTCTCACCTGGCAGACCAGTAATGCTACCGACGTGTCGATCGACGGCATTGGCGCGGTCCAGCCAAACGGCTCGCAAAGCGTTTCGCCCACCGATTCGACCACTTATCACCTGGTGGCCAAAGGATCGGGTGGCACGCAGGAAGCCACGGCGCGACTCACCGTAACCCAGGCACCGCCGCCACCGCCGCCGCCAACCCCGTCGGTAACGGACGAGGACTTGTTCAGTCAGAACATCAAGGATGTTTATTTCGACTACGACAAGGCCGACGTTCGCGGTGATCAGCAGAGTTCAATACAGGCCGATGCTCAGTTCCTCAATCAGCACCAGAATATGAATATTACGATTGAGGGACACTGCGACGAGCGGGGATCGACCGACTACAACCTGGCTCTGGGCGATAAGCGCGCCTCTGCGGTCAAGGACGCACTGACCTCGGCGGGCATCAGCGCCAGCCGGATCAAAACCATCAGCTACGGCAAGGAAAAACCCTTCTGCACAGAGAGCAACGAAGCTTGCTGGCAGCAGAACCGCCGCGGCCATCTCGTCTATCAAAAGTGAAGATCCCGGGGGACGCCGAAAAGCGTCCCCCGGTTCTTGTTGCCTGGCATGGCGCATTCGTGTGCGCCGAAGCGGGACGCCGGAAGGGGAATTATGCCCGTTGAATCTTAGGGTTCCGCATCTCCGCTTTCTGTATCGAATATCCTCCGCCCGTGGGACAATCAATAGCATCTAAGAAACTGCATCGAACGGCAGGTGTATCCAGGAAATCCCTATGAAACTACATCGAATTCCCCCGTTTCTCGTGTTGCTGTTGGTGCTCTCGCTGGGATCGGTTCCGGCGTGGGCCGCGAATAAGGACATGGTTCAGTTGCAAACGCAGGTCCAGCAACTGCAGGAGCAGATGACCGCCATGCAGCGCAGCTTTGACGAGCGCATGGGCGTGATGAAGAATCTGGTCGAGCAGGATACGGACGCCGTCAATAAAGTGGCCAATGCCCTCAATGGACTGCAAACCACTCTGCAAAAACAGCAGTCGGAAGGCGGCTCCAAGGTCGAACAACTTTCCGGCCAAATCCAAGCCCTAAACGACACGCTGGACGAACTGAAAGCGCGCCTCGCCAAAGTTAGTAAGCAGTTGGAAGACATGCAGGCGGCGCAACAAAGTCTGGGCGCACAGCAGGCTCAGCAGCAGGCGCAACAGAAGGCCATGAACGACGCGCCGCCGCCCGACGTGCTCTATAACAATGCCTTTCGCGATTACAACGGCAACAAGAATGACTTGGCAGTGCAGGAGTTTTCAGACTACATCAAGTTCTACCCGAACACCGATCTCGCGGGAAACTGTTATTTCTATCTGGGAGAGATTCAGTTCCGTCAGGGAAATTACCAGCAGGCGGCGCAGAGCTATGACGCCGTATTGCAGAATTTCCCCAGCGGAAACAAGGCGGCAGCCGCGCAGTTGAAGAAGGGATTTGCGTTAATTGAACTGGGAAAGCAGGATGATGGGGTCAGCGAATTACGGCATGTCATCCAGCGCTATCCGCGCTCCCCGGAAGCACTGCAGGCGCGGGAGCGGCTGCGCAAGCTGGGAGTTTCCGCCACCGGCAGAAATTCCTAAGCTGTCGATGAGTTGGCGGGCATCCTCCGCGCCCAGCTCATATGGCGCGATTTATCGCCCTGTTATATCGTGCGGTGGTGGGATCGCCTCGGACTGTGATGTTTTCCGGCTTTGTGGGCGCGATGCCGATGTACTCGCTGGTGCGTGGCTCTTACCGGAATCAGGCTGGCGTCCGAAGGCGCTGCCGCTGCGAAGGCACAGGACAACACGGCGAGGGCTAATACCGAGAAGCACCGTTTCATATACCGATTCTCCTTCCCGCTTCTCCTACTTTATATCTATTTTCCTGGCAAAGCTCCAGCCTTAGACTATGTTCGTAGGATCGAGATCGAGGTTGAAAATGCCGAATAGCACATCCGATCAAGACTCGGCGAAGGGTGCCACAGAAGCTGAAGATCCAAAAGATTCGGGGAATGCGGGCTTGCAAGGACAGCTTGGGCATCGCGATCAGGATCCGATGTTGAAGGATGCAGACTCCGATTTTCCCGAACCTGGGCAAAGTCCGGAACATAGCGGCGAACCGGAGCGTAAAACTGCGTAATCGGATTGCCGAGGAGTCAAACTAAGAGGCCCTTTCTCACGAAAGGGCCCTTTCTTTTTTCTTCTATCTCGCAAAATCTAGCGCAACTCTTCCATCACAGCGTCCAGCACTTCCTTGCCCGGACGCGTCACGGAATCGGGCAGGGTAGCCAACGGCTGGTCGACAACATTCAGCATGTCAAGGAAGTTCGGGGCCTCAGGATTCACATAGAACACGCCGGTCAGCACCTCGCCCTTGTCGTGGGCCTGGGTGAGCCGCGTTAAGGCGCGTATCTTGTCAGTCGGATCGTAGTCCTCTTCCAGCTTGCGAAGGCGGAGCCGGGAACCGTCATGCATCGTCACTTCTACGGTTGATCCGGGATCGTACTCCACGGCAATCTCCTCGAAGTGTGGAACGAAGCTGACGTCCTGCAACGTCTCTTCGTGTTCTTTCACGTATTTGTAGGACTTGGTCGATCCCTCATGATCGTTGAAGGTGACGCAGGGCGAGACCACGTCGAGCATCACTGTACCCTTGTGGGCAATCGCAGCCTTGAGCATGGCGCTCAGTTGCCTCTTGTCGCCGGAGAAAGAGCGGCCGACCAAGGTCGCGCCCAGTTGAATCGCCAAGGCGCAGGTATCGATCGGCGGAAGGTCATTGAGAACGCCGCTCTTGAGCTTGGAACCCAAATCGGCGGTCGCCGAAAACTGCCCTTTGGTCAGACCGTAGACGCCATTGTCTTCGATAATGTAGATGATGGGAAGATTTCGGCGCATCAGGTGAACGAACTGTCCGATACCGATCGAGGCCGTATCGCCGTCGCCGCTGACGCCGATGCAGACGAGTCGGCGATTCGCCAGAATCGCTCCCGTGGCCACCGAAGGCATGCGGCCGTGCACGGCATTGAAACTGTGGGAGCGGCTCATGAAGTACGCGGGAGTCTTCGACGAACACCCAATACCGCTGGGCTTGATCAGCAACTCGGGCTGCACGCCCATCTCGTACATGGATTCAATGATGCGCTCGGAAATCGCGTTGTGGCCGCAACCGGCGCACAGCGTCGTCTTGCCGCCTTTGTAATCCATCACGGTCAGGCCGATGCGGTTGGTCTTCGGTCCGGAAGATCCGGCGCCTGCTGCTCCGGGCTCAACAGTAGTCGTTCCCATCTACTTCCCCTCCATGCTGGTCAGTTCGTCGGTGATGGACCGGGCGTCGAGCGGCAGCCCGGTGATATGGGCGATGCTGCGCAACCGCGTAGTCAACTCGGGTTTAACATCGAGTCTGAGCAACGTTAGCATCTGCGCATCCCGATTCTGCTCGACGACGTAAATGCGATCATGCTGCTCGATGAACTCATGCACCTCACGCGTGAACGGATAGGCCCGAAGACGCAGATAGTCGGTCTCGATCGTGTATTCGTCGCGCAGTTGATCGCGGCTCTCGGTGATGCCCCAGTGCGAAGTTCCGTAGCCGATGATTCCGATCTCTATCTTCTTGCCTCCGCCCTTGTTCCCCCTGGTGATCTCCGGCCGCGGAACGAACGAGCGCGCCGTTTCAAACTTGCGGTTCAGGCGCTCCATGTTGTTCTCGAAGTCGTCGGCGCGTTCGCTATATTGCGCTCTCTCGTTGTGGCCGCTGCCGCGCGCGAAATAGGCCGCCGCGGGATGGATGGTCCCAGGCAACGTACGGTAACCAATGCCGTCTCCGTCCACGTCTTTGTAGCGCGCAAAGCCGCCCAGGCGGTCGAGGTCTTCCTTGCCGAGCACTTTGCCGCGATTGATCGGCGTGGCCGGATATTCGAATGGATCGGACATCCAGTTATTCATGCCGAGATCCAGGTCGGACATAACAAAGATTAAGGTCTGAAACTGTTCGGCCAGGTTGAAAGCCTCGGGCGCCATGCTGAAGCACTCGGTCACCGAGCACGGGAACAGCATGATGTTCTTAGTGTCGCCATGGGAGAGGAACGCGGTCGAGAGAACATCGCCCTGGGAGGTCCGCGTCGGCAGGCCGGTCGATGGACCCACGCGCTGGATGTCCCAGATCACGCCGGGAACTTCCACGTAGTAGGCGAGGCCAGCAAACTCCGACATCAGCGAGATGCCAGGGCCGGCGGTGGCAGTCATACTGCGTGCACCTGCCCAGCCCGCTCCGATAACCATGCCGATAGCGGCCAGTTCATCTTCGGCCTGCACGATGGCGAACGTCGCCTTGCCGTCGGGACCGATGCGGTACTCCTTCATGTACTCGATCATCGTTTCCACCAAAGACGACGAGGGCGTGATCGGATACCAGGTCACGACCGTGCATCCCGCAAACATGCAGCCAAGGGCGGCTGCGGAGTTGCCGTCGATGATGATCTTGCCCGCGGTCGCGTTCATGCGCTCAATGTAGAAGGCGCCGCGTTTCTGCAGATTGGCCTTGGCGTAATCGAAACCTGCCTGGGCCGCGGCCAGATTCAGAGTGGCGGCCTTCACTTTCTTGGCAAATTGCTTGCGAATCGCTTTTTCGACCTCGGCCATGTCGATCGTCAGCAGGCTGGCAACGACCCCGACATAGACCATATTCTTGACGAGCTTACGGAGTTTGGCTTCCGGACAAACGGCTGCGACCAGCTTGTCGTAGGGAACGGCGTAAAAGATCACATCATTACGCAGCTTATGTAGAGCGAGAGGTTCGTCGTAGAGGACCGAGGCGCCTGCTGCCAGCGACATCGTATCCTCCTGCGCGGTCTCCGGATTCATGGCCACCAGGAAATCGATTTCCTTTTTGCGGCCGATATAGCCGTTCTTATTGGCGCGAATCGTGTACCACGTAGGCAGGCCGGCGATGTTCGACGGGAACATGTTCTTGCCCGAGACCGGCACGCCCATCTGGAAAATGCTGCGCAACAGCACTGTATTGGAACTCTGCGAGCCGGAACCATTGACCGTCGCGACCTGAATGCTCATGTCGTTGACGATGCGTTTGCGCCCCATACCTCCGGCGGATTCGTGGGGCGTTACGTCCGTAGTGGCCATCCCAAACACCTTCCTTCAGTTAGCGGGCTGAAGTCTCTAGCCCCTGGATTTGTGGATCACAAAGGAGGAAACATTTCATTATAAGCGCGGCTGCCCGCTCTTGGGGCGTCAAATCGCCCGTTAAGCCGAAGAGAACCATTGTTGAAGCGAAATGAACAGATCCGCGTGCTTAAGGCTCTGTCTTGTAGAACTGGGCGATGTTACGAAACTTGTTATATCGTGACACGAGCAATTCAGAAGGGGACTGCTTCTTGAGTTCCGCGTAATGTTTTTGCAGGCTCGCATCGAGCAGAGCGGCTGCCGCTTCATGGTCGCGATGGGCTCCGCCCTCGGGCTCGGGAACGATGTCGTCAATGCAGCCCAGTTCGCTGAGGTCGGTTGCGGTAATGCGCATGGCTTCAGCCGCGAGTTCTTTCTTGGACGCATCCCGCCACATGATGGCTGCGCAGCCTTCGGGAGAGATCACGGAATAAATTGAGTTTTCCAGCATCAACACGCGGTCGGCGACCGCGATCGCCAGAGCCCCGCCACTGCCGCCTACGCCGATCACCGTGGCAATGATCGGAACTTCGAGTCTCGCCATCTCGCGCAGATTGTAAGCGATGGCCTCAGCCTGCCCGCGCTCCTCCGCATGGATGCCGGGGTAGGCGCCGTCCGTGTCGACCAATGTGAAAATCGGCCGCCCGAATTTTTCCGCAAACTGCATCACCCGCAGCGCCTTGCGGTAGCCCTCGGGATGCGGCGTGCCAAAGTTGCGATGCACGCGTTGCTTCATGTCGCGACCCTTCTGGGTGGCGACAATCAGCACTTCTTCGCCGTGAAACCGCGCCATGCCGCAGATGATGGCGGCGTCGTCGCCAAAGCCGCGATCGCCGTGAATTTCGCTGAAGTCGGTAAAGATGCGTTCGATGTAATCGAGCGACTGCGGACGCTGCGGATGCCGCGCCAGTTCGGTTTTCTCCCAGGCGGTGGGGGGAGCATTCATCTGTCGCCTCAGCGTCTCAATGCGATCCTGCAACTCGGCAATCTGGCGGCGCGTCGAATCGTCGTCGCCGTTCGATTCCAACACGGCGACCTGGCGCTCGATCTCCTCCAGCTCCTGCTGCGCTTTTTCGGTGGGTGCCATTTTTCGATCAGGCCATGCTCTGATTAGGCAATGATGCGGACGCTGCCCCGTCCGCAGAGCTGTTCGACGCGGGCGATGAAGTTGCGGTCCGGAATCACATTATAGCCTTCCGCTTCCATCACCACCATGAAATCGCCCTGTCGTTCCACGTCAAATAGCACTTTTGCTTCGCCCTTGCGCTCCACAAACAGCTTGTGCAGATCGTCGACCGTCGTTTCAAGTGACGTCTCCAGCGGTACGCGAATGCGAATGGCGCGCGGCAGCGGAACCTTGGCTTCCTCTAGCGGCTGAATTTCCGCGGCGGTAAGCTTGGGATTGTTTCCTTCTTCGATGCGCACGCCGGCCCTGACCAGGACTGGAACTTCCAGTTTCACTTTGTCGCCAATACGTTTGAACGCCTCCGGGAAGACGATCATATCGATCGAACCCGACATATCTTCGAGCGTGGATTGGGCGTAGAAGTCGCCACGCTTCGATTTCAGCACGCGCACATTGCTGATAATCCCGGCGGTGACAATGGTTTCGTCTTTGCCGGTCGATCGGGTCATCGCGGCAATTTCTTCAACGCTGAGCGCCTGCAGGTCGGTCAGTTTGTCCTTGTATTTTTGCAGAGGATGTCCGCTGATGAAGAAGCCGAGAATTTCTTTTTCGGCGGTGAGGCGCGTGTGCTCGTCCCAGTCAGGAATGTTGGGCAACTTGTCGTTGTGCGCTTCTGAACCTTCCTGCTGGAATACTCCGAAGAGGCCGTGCTGGCCCGATTCCGCGTCACGCTGGGCTTTCTGCGCCTGTTCCATTGCTTTGTCGAGCACTGCCATCAACTGCGCGCGGCGTCCCATGGAATCCATGGCGCCGCTCTTGATCAACGACTCGAGAACGCGTTTGTTGAGCAGGCGCAAATCGACGTTCTCGCAAAATTCGAAAATAGATTTGAAGCGGCCGAGTTTCTTGCGGGCGGCAACAATCGATTCGATCGCATTGCCACCGACATTCTTCACCGCGGCCAGCCCGAAGCGGATCGACTCGCCGTGGGGAGTGAAGTTGGCGTCGGACACGTTGATGTCGGGGGCCTCGACCGCGATCCCCATCTCTCGGCATTCGTTGATGTACTTCACGACATCGTCAGTCGAGCCCGTGACCGACGTGAGCAGCGCAGCCATGAACTCCACGGGATAATGCGTCTTCAGATACGCCGTGTGATAAGCCAGCAGAGCATAGGCCGCGGAGTGAGACTTGTTGAAGCCGTACCCCGCGAACTGAGCCATGAGATCGAAAATCTTCTCGATCTTTTTCGGCGGATACTTTCGCTGCGCGGCGCCCTCAATGAATCGCTCCCGCTGCTGCGCCATCTCCTCGGCTTTTTTCTTGCCCATGGCGCGGCGCAGTAAATCGGCTTCACCCAGCGAGTATCCCGCCAGCCGGTTCGCGATCTGCATGACCTGCTCCTGATACACGATCACGCCCAGCGTTTCTTGCAGAATTTCCTGCAACTCCGGCAGTTCGTACTCCACCTTCTTGCGCCCATGCTTGCGATCGACGAAGTCGTCGATCATGCCGCCCTGGATCGGACCGGGCCTGTACAGCGCGTTCAGAGCCGTCAGATCTTCAATGGAATTCGGCTGGTACTTTCGCAGCACATCCCGCATGCCGTGCGATTCAAACTGGAACACGCCGGAGGTCAGACCCTTGTGGAAGACCTTCGCGTAGGTCTCGCTATCTTCCAGCGGGACCTGTTCCAGAGTGATAGGTGTACCCCGGGTTTGTTCAATCAGCTTCAACGCATCGGTCAGAATCGTCAGCGTAGTCAGGCCCAGGAAGTCCATCTTCAACAGGCCCATCTTTTCGATGGCCACCATGTCGAAGGCGGTCACGATTTCGTCGTTCTTGGTGCGGTGCAGCGGGACCAGGTCGGTAAGCGGCCGCGGCGAGATCACCACACCGGCAGCGTGCACTCCGGAATTGCGAACCATCCCCTCCAGTTTTTTCGCGGTCTCGAACAGTTCGCGGATCTGCCCATCCTTCTCGATCGCCTCCCGCAGTTGGGCCGAGTCCTGGATGGCTTGCTCCAGCGTGATATTGAGCTGCGTCGGAACCATCTTGGCAATGCGGTCGACATCGGCATAAGGAATGTCCATCGCGCGCCCTACGTCTTTGATCGCAGCCTTCGCCGCCATGGTGCCGAAGGTGATGATCTGCGCAACATTGTCGCGGCCGTATTTCTGCGTGACATAGTTAATAACTTCGCCGCGGCGGTTCATGCAGAAATCGATGTCGATGTCAGGCATCGAAACCCGCTCCGGATTCAGGAAGCGCTCAAATAGCAACTCATGCTGCAGCGGATCAATATCAGTAATACCGAGTGCGTACGAGACCAGCGACCCCGCAGCCGACCCGCGGCCGGGTCCGACCGGAATCCCTTGCTCCTTGGCGTAGCGGATGAAATCCCAGACGATCAGGAAATATCCCGAGAACTGCATCTGCTGAATAATGGCGAGTTCGCGTTCCAGGCGCTGCTCGTAATCGGTGATGGAATGCTTTAGCTTTGCCCGCTCATGCAGCGGTCGCAGCGCCCCCAGCCGGCGCTCGAAGCCGTCGCGGGTTACGTGAACGAAGTAGCGGTCGATGGTATAGCCGGGCGGAACCTCGAACTGCGGAAACGGATTCGCGACCTTTTCCAACCGGAGGCTGCAGCGCTCGGCAATGTCAAGCGTCCGCGTGAGCACCTGAGGAGAATCCTTGAACACGCGGGACATCTCATCGTGGCTCTTCACGAAGAACTGCGTCCCGTCAAACTTCATCCGCCCGGTGTCATGAATGGACTTCCCTGTCTGGATACACAGCATCACGTCCTGCGCGTGGGCGTCGTCTTCGCAGAGATAGTGGCTGTCATTGGTGGCGACCAGCGGCAGGCCCAGCTCTTTTTCCAGCTGAAATAGGCCAGGATGAATGCGGTGCTCCATCTCCAGCCCCTGATCCTGGATTTCCAGAAAAAAGTTTTCTTTGCCGAAAATATCGGTGAACGTTCCAGCGGCCGCGCGCGCCGCGCCATAATTGTTCTCCATCAGGCGTTCCGCAACCTCCCCTTTGAGGCAGCCGGAGAGGCCAATCAGACCGCGAGAATGCTCGGCGAGGAACTTCTTGCTGACCCGCGGCTTGTAGTAGAAGCCATGCAGCGAAGCCTCTGACGTGATCTTGACCAGATTGCGGTAGCCTTCTTCGTTTTCCGCAAGCACCAGCAGATGGTTGTAAGTATCTCCCTCGGGCGCGGCGCGATGATCTTCTTTCTTGCAGATATACAGCTCGCAGCCGACAATCGGCTTCACGCCCTCATGCTTGGCCGCGTTAACAAAATGAACTGCGCCAAAAATATTGCCGTGGTCGGTCATGGCCACGGCGGGCATGCCCAGCTCCTGGACGCGCTGGCACAGCTTTTCGACATCGCAAGCGCCGTCCAGCAGGGAATAGTCGGTGTGCAGGTGCAGGTGGACGAATTGGGACATGGGCTCGGTAAAGCTAGTCTACCGCAACCGAGACAGAGGAAAACCAGGCAATTACTGGAGGAAACTAGTCAGCCCCGGCTCCCACCGCCTGCGCCTGTTGCAGCAGTCGCCGAGCCTGGGCGATGAGTTCCGCCACTTCAAACGGCTTCACCAGCGAGGCGATGTTGTTTTCCTGCAGGAAAGCTCGTCCCTCGCCCAGATCCACGCCATTGGAAAAAGTGAACATGACGTGAGTTTCCATTCCAGGGCACTTTTCCTTGAGCCATTGGTAAGCCTCTTTGGCGCTCCATTGCCCCGGCATATTGCCGTTCATAATGATGGCGTCACAGGGCTCGGAGAGCAGGCGGGTCTTCACATCCTGCACGGTCCTGGAGGTCACCACCGTGGCGCCCGCGCCCGCCAGCACATCGCGTTCAAATTCGAGCACTGCGTCCTCTTCGTCCACCAGCAGCACTCGTCCGCGAAGTGCTCCTTCGTGAAGACGTGGGAGAGCTTTTATGGCTTCTGGTTCAATCGCATCCGAGGCTACCGCGGGTAACCGAACCTCGATGACGGCGCCGCCCTCGGCTGCATTGTTCGCCGTGATGTCGCCGCCATGTTCCTTAACGATGCCGTAGCAGATGCTCAGCCCCAGGCCAGTGCCTTTGCCGATGCTCTTGGTGGTGTAGAAGGGATCGAAGATGCGTTTCGGATCCTTGATTCCTGCGCCATCGTCGCTGAATTGCGTGCAAACATGTCCGCCGACGCTATACACACGAATCTTGAGCTTGCCGGTCCGCCCTGTTTCCAGGATCGCGTCGACCGAGTTGTTAATGATATTCAGGAACACTTGCTCGATTTGGTGCGGGTCTGCGACCACCAGGGCCGCTCCAGATGGAAGGTCGCGTTCGACTCGAATGTTGTTGATCTTGAGATCGTAGTCGCGCAGGGCCAGGGTCTCGTCGAGGACTCTGCGGATGTCGACTTCATCCCGCTGCGGCTTGCGCTGGCGAGCGAACGACAGAAGGTTCTGCACCACACGGTGCGTGCGCTGCGCCTGCTTGAAGAGTTTACTGACATAATCCTGTGCGCGGGTATTCAGGCCTTCGCTTTCCAGCAACTGCGCGTAGCCGAGGATGGCGGTTAGCGGGTTGTTGAGTTCGTGGGCCACGCCGGCAATCAACTGCCCCACGGCCGACATTTTCTCGCTCTGCAGCAGTTGTTCCTGTGTCTTGCGCAAATCTTCGTAGGCGCGGCAAGTCTCTTCATAGAGACGAACTTTTTCAATGGTGGTGGCGAGTTGGCGGCTGATCGCGACCATCAGACTTTCGTCGTTGGCGGAATACTCGTGTCCCAGTTGGCTGCACAGACCCATGATTCCGGCCGGGTTGTCCTTACCCCAGAAGATTACCCAAATCCAAGAGCGATCGGAATCGGCATGCAGGAATTCCGCGATCTTCGGCGGCAGGTGCGGCAGGTATTCGGCAGTGATCACCTCGGTGCGTGACCGCATCACCAGATCACCAAAGCCATCGGTAAGTGAGATTTCCGCCGCGCGGATTTTGTCGCGGCTGCGCGGACCCCAGGCGGCACGCCGCCGGTACGTAGTCGCGTCAGTATCGGAAAGATAGACGGTTCCGCTTTCAGCCCCAAACAGCGTCACCACCTGGCGCAGGGTCAGGTTCAGAATCTCGTCGAGATCGAACGATTGCGCGGCCACCACGGCCATCGCATTCAGCGCGTTCAATTCCCGGTTGCGGCGGCGCATTTCCTCTTCTGCGCGGCGCTTCTCCGTCATGTCCAGAACGAAACCCTGGTAGCGTTCGATGTTGCCCGTCGCATCGCGCTTGGCGAAGCTGCTTTCCACTGCCAGCAGAATTGTGCCGTCCTTGCGCCGCAGGCTGACTTCGAAATTGCGCACGTAGTTATGAGTGTCGATTTCGCGGCGGAACAAGTCGCGCTCTCTCGGGTCCACGCAGATTTCCGAATCCAGGTTTAGCACCAGCAACTCTTCGCGGCTACTGTATCCCAGCATACGCACGAAGGCGTCGTTACAGTCGAGAAGCCGGCCGGCGGGATTGGCCACGTAAACGCCCTCCTGCACTTGCTCGAACAGCAGGCGGTATTTCTCTTCCGCGGATCGCCGGTCGGTAACATCGCGGACCACGTGCATCGTTCCTTTTTGCGGGCTGCCTTGTTCGGTGTAGGAAGTGGTTGAAACCACGGAGAAGCCGCCAAAGCAGGGATCGGCTCCCTCGGTGAACTCTTCGTCGCCGCCCATGGCGCAGTAAGGGCATCCCGTCCACTCGCCCAAAGTGTGCGGCAGCATCGACTCGCAAGAATTGCCCACCACATCCGCGGCGGCCTGGCCTAACTGTTCGAGCAGAACCTGATTGGCTTTGATGATGCGAAAGTCGGCGTCGTGCGCCAGGATGATGTCGTGGATCGAGTCAAAGGTATTGATCCATTGCCGCTGCGAACGCAGATTTTGCTCCAGCAGGCGGAAGTTTTCGACTGCCACCGCCAGCTGCTTGCCGCAGCCCTGCAGAAAAACGCGCTCTTCCGGGGTCCAATGCCGGCTCACGGAACTGCCCAGCATCAGCAATCCGACGGGCGACTTGTTGCCCGTGACCGGAACCATCACCAACTGGCGAATCTTCTCCGTTTTAAGACATTCCTTCGGTTCCGGGCCGGGCCCTTCACGGGTCGTAATTTGCGCACCCGGTTGGTCCAGCAATTTCTGGATATCCTCGCTCATCGCGGCAAATCCCGCATCTCGCAGGAAGTCGGAGGATAACCCGACGGCATGCGTCGCGACCAGGTGCTCGCCATCAATCAGACGGAACCATGCCGCCCGAACTCCCGTCGCACGCTTCAATTCCTCAATGGCCGACTGCACCACGTTTCCATACTGCTGAGCGCTCACCAGGCTGTTGGTAATGGCTTGCAGGGCATACAGCCGTCGGGTGCGCATTCGGGACTCATCAAAGACTACAAGCAACATGCACAAGCCAAGCGCAATCTCGGCGGCCAAAAATGCGGCTGCGGGAACGCGATCAGTGAACGGCGGCCAGGAAAGATGCAGAGTTGGCAGACACAGTGCCAGTAACCACGTCGCCGGCTCCCAGCGCCCACGGCGCGCGCGCAGTAGTGCCAGCGATGCCGTCAGCAGGATTATCCGGTAACCGATCTCGAGCGCCATGCGCAACGGCAGCGAATCCGGCCACAAAAGCACGCGGGCTCCGGCAAAGCCGACCAGGACGGGCGTAATCACCATCAATGGAAGAATCAGGTCGCGGGCGCGCGCGTACAACAGAACGCCTCCCGCCAGCAATCCCGCGGCGAGCATGAACGTCGCTTGCACAGCCAGCAAATCGAAAGGAGCAGGTATTTTCGCCGCAAAGCAATGCTCCGCGAGTCGCGAAGCCACCAACGCGGCCCAGCCCAAAATCCAAACTTTAAGATAGTTTTCACGAAAGGAACGCAGTGCGAGTAAGGACGCGCCCAGCAGAATCAGCAGGGCCAATTCTGCCGCCGTCGGCCTGACCAGGCCAAGCCTTGCAGCCGTATTCCAAATCGACCAGAGGGATGCGCTCATCGCATTGCGGACGTACGTCTTCCTTGTTGTTGAATATCACGCCCCGTCAGTTTCTCGATGCAGTTTCCGGACCTCAGTGATTACTTTCGGCATCTCGTGGGTGGGTTACAATCGCCGATAGACTCTCGTGTATCCCCATGCCAGATCGCATTCTTGTAGTTGACGACGAAGAACCGATTCGGGAAATTGTCGCCTCCATGCTCGGTACCGCCGGATATGCCTGCAAACAGGCAGCTTCCGGCATGGAAGCGCTCGCCGTCCTCACCTCCGGAGAAGAGTTTGAATTGATGCTCTCGGACCTGATGATGGCGGACCTCGACGGCATCGGCCTATTGGAACGCACCAAAGAAAGGTATCCCGACATGCCGGTGGTGATGGTTACCGCCGTGCACGACATCTCGGTCGCGCTGGCTGCGATTCGCAACGGAGCCTACGACTATCTGCTGAAGCCGTTCGAGCGTGAGCAACTTCTCAATACTGTCAGCCGCGCCTTGGAGAACCGGCGCCTGAAGGTCGAAAACCGAACCTATCAGACGAGTCTGGAGTCTCTGGTAAGGGACCGCACCGTTCAACTGCAATCCGCCATGTCCAGCCTGGAGCGTTCTTATGACATGACGCTCGAGGCCCTCGGCGATGCGTTGGACTTGAAAGATCGTGAAACCGAAGGACACTCCAAGCGCGTCACGGCTTTCACCATCGCCATCGCCCGCGCCATGGGCTTGCCTCGAGAACAGATCAACACCATTGCTCGCGGCGCCTTCCTGCACGACATCGGAAAAATAGCCATTCCGGATAAGATCCTGAATAAGCCGGGAAAACTCGATCCCGACGAAATGACGATCATGAAGGAGCACGCCTACCACGGCTATCAGATCGTCAAGAAAATTCCATTCCTCGCCGAGGCCGCCGAGATTGTGTACTCGCACCAGGAACGTTTCGATGGTTCTGGCTATCCCCGCGAGCTGCGGGGAGAGCAGATCCCGCTCGGAGCACGCATCTTCTCGGTCGCCGATACGCTCGATGCCATCACTTCCGATCGAATTTACCGGCCTAAGCAAACCCTGGAGGCTGCAAAGGTCGAGATCAACAAGTGGTCCGGAAAGCAGTTCGATCCCGAAGTTGTGAAAGTGTTTCTCGAAATGCCGGAGAATATCTGGGAGGATCTGCGCAAGGAAATTCACGCCCAGATCTACCGGGGAGCGTACTCCGCAGGCGCCCGAGGCTAGACCTCTCACCGCTAAACCTCGATTCTGCAAGTCCGGATTCCCCGGCGTTTCAAGGGAAATAGTTTCAACCAGCACGCTTGCAGGCAGCAATTTTCCTGTTTCTCCCATCCAACTGCGTAAGTATTCCAACCCGGGGAGATCCCCAATGTCCAATATGTCCAATCGTGCTTTCCGTTTGCCCGCTGCTGTCCTTCTCGCCGCACTGTTCTGTATGTCGATGCTTGCGCAAGACCCGCCTCCGGCACCCCGGAATGTTGTGCCTCAAGGCACTATCTTTCTAATCCAGCTCTCGGATCAGCTCGATACCAAGGCTGTGAAGGCCGGCGATCATTTTCATGCGCGGCTGGCCGAACCTCTGGTGACAGAAGACGGCCAGACCATCGACTCGGGAAAGAAGATCAAAGGCCATGTCAGCGCGGTCGTACCAGGATTTCGCACGCGCATGATCTTGAGCTTCGACGAGATTGAAACCGCGAAAGGATGGGCGCCGCTTATTGCCACGGTCACCGGCGTCCCAGGCGAACACGGCCTGAGGCAGATTGGCGAAGAGGGTGAAATCGGGCGGCAGGGAATGACCAGGGAACAGATTGCCGAGGCCATCGTCGTCGGCGCCGGCAGAGGCGCAGCGGAGGGTGAAAAGTCAGGCGGGAAGCGCGGGGCCGCGACCGGCGCCGGCTCCGGCGCCGCGGAAGGAGCTGTGTCGGCCTTCGAATCCGGACACGACCTGATTCTAGAAAAGGGAACCGCCCTGGAGATACGCCTGGATCGAAACCTGATTCCACCGCACTAGGCGCCAACCAACAACACGGAAGAACCCGTCCGAATCGACCGCAGCATTCCGCCCCTATTCTCGCAAGACCAACCTCATCCGCCGTTCTTCCAAAGGGAGCCACTGCCACGGGAGTATCCTTCCACGTGGGAGAATCCCTCCGGAGGACCGGCATGAAACGCGGACATTTTTGGCTCGTACTTTTTCTCTTCTTTTGCAGCGCGGCCGCAGCTCCTGCTCAGGATCGCCCGGCAGTGAGCGCGCAGCCCAACACCGTCTACGTGGGCGCGGAAGGCAAGTTTGAGAGCGCCCCGGACACTGCCCTGATTCAATTCAACGTCTCCGTGCAGGATGATACTTCGCAGGCCGCATTCGAGCGCGCCTCGAAAAATGTGGAGCAGGTGCGGCAGGTGCTGCGCGCCAACGGCATTGATCCCAAGGCTGCCAATATTGGATTTCTTTCCGTTCAACCCGTGTATGAATGGAGGCCGAAGCAGCGGGTGGTTGGCTACCGGGTCACGACCGACGTCACGCTGAAGCTCAGGGATTTTGCGAAAGTCGGACCGATTACTCAGCAACTCGCAGCCGCCAACGTCAGCGAGACCCAGACGCTCAGTTACACGCTGGAGAATATCGATGATGCCAAGAACAAGGCGGTGGAGGATGCGTACCGGCGGGCGCGCAATTCCGCCGAGACGCTGGCTCGCGCCAGCGGGCGAACGCTGGGCGAGCTTTCTTTCGCTTCTGTTGACACCTTTGAGAGCCCAAGGATCGTCATGCCTCACATGGCTCGTGCCATTTCGAGCATGGCCACTGCCGCGCCTCCGGCTCCGACTGAGGGATTCACGCCGCAGACCGTGACGGTTACGGCGCATGTGAATGCGCTGTTTAATTTGAAGTAGAACGTCACAATCTTTTTCAATGCTCACAGAGTTGCCGGAACTGGAGAAGGAGTTGTTCCCAGGGAATCGACCTGGAGGATCAGGCCGTCGATCTTGCGGACTACTACGAGTTGCCCGGGGGGCAGAGGGGACGATGCGACGGCGTCCCAGAGTTCGCCGTGGACAAAGACTTTGCCTTGCGGCGCGAGTGCGGATTGTGCGACTCCGGTTTCGCCCACCAGGCCTTGGGCTCCGGTGACTACTTTATTGCGCCGCGCTTTGAGCGCGATCGTCATGAGGAAGGCGGTGATCAGGCCGAACGGAATGCTGATGGCCAGCGCGGTCAGCAGGTGGACGCGCATTTCGGGGATCGGCGAATCGACCAGAAGCAAGCCTCCCAAGGTGAGAAGCGCGATGCCTCCGATGGTGAGAACTCCGTGCGTGGCGAATTTCGCTTCGGCGGCGAAGAGAGCGAACGCGCCGAGAATCAATCCCAGCGCCGCAAAACGCGTGGGCAGAAAATTCAGCGCGAAGGCGGCGAGCAGAATGAAAACTACGCCGACGGTTCCCGGAACCACCGCGCCGGGATGATTGAATTCGACGTAGAGTGCGAGCGCGCCGATGGCGAGAATCAGGAACGCGATGTTCGGGTCCATGAGTCCGTCCAAGATGTCGTTCCTTGAGGGTCATTTCGAACGGAACAATGGGCTGGCCTGTAAGGTTCAGCGAAGCGGGCGTTCCGTCGAAGCGTTTGAAAGTTTTTCCCTGCATCTGGCGAAAGAGGTCTTCGGGACTCGAGGCAACGTAGTCGATGAGATGGCCGGCGAGCGCTTCCTGCTCGGTGAAGGACTTCGACTCGCGCACGGCGCTCTCGGCACTTTCGACGTTGCGTCCGCGCTTGGATGCGAAGGAGCGCATGAGGGCGGCAGCGTCATTCTCGATTTTGCGATTCATCTCATCGTCGGGCTTGACTTGCACCGGACCAATGAGCGTGACAGGATGCGCGGCGCCGGCTGCCGTTCCGGGAGCCATGGCGGCGATGTCGGCGGATTCGAGAATAAATATTCCCGCGGAACCTGCGTGCCCGCCGGTGGGCGTCACGTAGACGATCACCGGCACGGGCGAACCGGAAATCTTCTCGATGATCTCGCGGGTCGAACTGACCAGGCCGCCGGGTGTATTCATCTCGATCAATACAGCTTGCGCGTTGCGGCGGTGGGCTTCGTCGATGGCGCGGGAGATGTACTCGGCGCTGATGGGTTGGATGGTGTCGTTAATCGTGATTTTGAGAATCTGGGCGGAGGCGGGTGACGCGAGGGCGATGGCTAGGATCAGGCAGGCGGCTAGGGATACAGCCGCAATTTTTTTTGTATACCTTGCCGGTAAAATATCTGTTTTCTTTGGGTTACGGGGTTGGGATATGGCTTGATCCCGGTAAAATCTTGAGGTTGAAGGAGTTATAGGTAAAATATTGCGAAAAAAGGACTTAGCTTGGCGATTCTGGGTGGGTTTAGAGCTGAGAATACGGGATGTTCTCGAGCAAAACACAACTAGATCTATTTTAACAGTTGGGGGTTAGTTCTTTAAGATGAGGCGGGACCGAATTCGCTTTTGCGAGAATAGGTTAGGGGGAAGGGAAAAGAATTTGCTTGACACGATTCCCTTTTCGCCAAGAGCGCTTCTTCCCGAGTTTTCCGGCAATCGTATCAGTCTAGAAAAAAGGGTGCAGAAATGCGTGTCAAATACCGACTGTTCGTTCTGTTAGCGACGGTCCTGACGCTTGTTTGCGTCCCAGCGATCCGTTCTATTGCGCAGCCTGCAGCCATACCGGGAACTGACGGACATACTCAGCTGCAGAGCTTTCCCTTGGATCAACCTGGCGAGCACATCTTCCATTTTCGTCAAGCTCAGAAGGGAGAGATGACGCTCCTGCTCGAAGTCGAAGGATCTCGTCATGGCGAGCAAGACCGACAGGAATTGGCTCATCTGGGGTTAACCATCGAAGTCACATTGACAAATCACAATGGACGCACCGTGTGTCACGCCATAGGTTCGCCCGGTGACGGTATGAGCAACGATCACTGGGTTGTAACGACAAGCGGGGGAGAAGCGGCGTTCTGGCATCGGGGCTGCGCTGAGATCAAGTTAAAGCGTTCTGAATCCTATACACTCTCTGTCCGGCTCCAGGATGTTGATCCAAAGACGCCGAAGATTAATGCCGCTCCCCTTTTTGAACGTAGCGATAACTACTTGCCGTAAGTCTGAACAGGAAACCTGCGGACACGTCGTGGCCTTCCCGCATTCTGGTGATTCCGGCAGAATGAAAAAGGTGGCGCGCTCGCTCTTCTTCTTCAGACGTCACTCCGGGACGCGTTTCCGATCTGCGTGTGGGTACCCGGCGCTGGAAGCGCCGGGCTATTTTCGGATGTCCCTAACGGGACAGGACGGTCGGGGCTTTTCGTGTGACCCAGAGAAAATCCCCACTTCTCGCAAAATCGGCGAGAAGTGGGGCACCCACGATTATTATCGTTTCGACAAATGCAGGGCTCGGGTGTCCCAGACGGGACAGGGACGTATAATCGCTCGGCTGGAGGAGTTCTTGATTCGACCGATCCTGATTCGAGCGATCTGGATTCGACCGACGATAGTCGCGATGTTTGTGGGAGGCTGCGTGTTGGCGACCGCAACGCTGAGCGTGGCGCAGTCCAAACCCATTTCTTTGAATGCGGAGCAAGCGCAAGCCGAGGCCGTACACTTTCTTGCGGATCTGGTGCGCATTGACACCCAGGATCCGCCGGGCGATGAGTCGAAGGTCGCGCACTATCTTGAAGGTGTGCTGAAGAGCGAAGGAATCGAATCGGAAATCCTTGAACCGGTGCCGGGGCGGGCCAGTATTGTCGCGCGACTCAAGGGCAACGGGAAAAAACGCCCGTTACTGATCATGGGACACGAGGATGTTGTTCCCGTGGATCGATCGCACTGGACGGTTGACCCATTTGCCGCCAGCGAGCGCGACGGCGTCCTCTACGGTCGTGGTGCGTCCGACGACAAGGCCATGGTGGCCGCCAACCTGGAGGTTTTCCTGCAATTGAAACGCATGAAGGTGCCGCTCGATCGAGACGTGATTTTCTTGTCCGAAGCCAGCGAGGAGATGTCTTCGCCCGCCGGCATGGACACCATCGTCAATCGCTATTGGGACAAGATTGACTGTGAGTTTGCGCTCAACGAAGGCGGCGGATCGCTCATCGAAAATGGGAAGGTGAAGTATTTCGGCGTCGCGACCGCGGAGAAGCTGCCGAGAGGCCTGCGCCTGGAAGCCACCGGCAGCAGCGGACATGGGTCTGTGCCCCGGGTCGATAATGCGGTCGTGCATCTCGCCGCTGCTGTCGCGAAGGCGGGAACCTGGGATACTCCGGCGCGCCTCAATGAAACCACGCGCGCATTTTTCGAACGGCTGGCCACGATTTCACCACCCGACGAGGCGGCATGGTATCGAAATGTGCTGGACCCGAAAGTACAGGACGAGTTAAAGCACAAGAAGCCGCAGTATTACTCGATGGTGCGAACGTCCGTGGTTCCGACCATGCTGAAAGCAGGTTACAAATCCAACGTCATTCCGCCCTCCGCGGAAGCTACGCTCGACGTACGCGCGTTGCCCGACGAAGACCTGGGCAGGTTTCGCGAGAGGCTGGCGGAGATCATCAACGATCCGCAAGTCAAAGTCGTCCCCGAAGATGTTTCGCTTTCCATGCCCGCGGCGCCTCCCAGCAAGTTAGGCACGGAAATGTTTGCCGCTTTGGAGCGCGCGCAAAAGGAAGTCAGCCCTGGGTCTGTGACTTTGCCCACAATGACCACGGGCGCGACGGATTCCTCATTTCTGCGGGCAAAAGGCGTTCAGGCTTACGGGATTAACGTGCCCAAGACCGAAGAAGAGAGTCGGGGCGTACACGGCAATGACGAGCGCATTGAGACCAAGCAGCTCGGGTTATTTGTGCGTTATCTTTTTGCCGCGGTGACTGGGGTTGCGGCGCGATAGATGCTGGGATTGGAATTTCCACGCCGCGCCGCGTGATTTTCTGTCACCTCACAAAATAATCGACAGTTGTTTTAGCGGGAACGGGTAGGGATGCTTCGACTGCGCGGGGAGGTTCACTGCGTTCTCCTCACCGCTTCGCTCAGCATGACAATTCTTCTACAGGTCGTGGGCCAGTTCACCGGAGTTTTCTACTCGATGCGGGCCCGCACAGTTGCGATCAACTACTCGGTATCGGCGCAAGCCGAGCGCAGAATGTGTCCGCGGTCGTGAGCAGGGCGTCGCCGGCGAATTCCAGGCTGGCGAGGGAACGGGTGGCTGCGTCGCGATGGCCGAAGCCGCAGGCGTCTTTGACGATCACGGGAATGTAACCGAGGTCGGCGCCTTGGCGGACTGTGGGTTCGATGCCGATTTCCATGGCGATGCCGACGATGGCGAAGGCCAGGATGCCGCAATCGCGCAAGGCCATATCCAGCGGCGTGCCTTCGAACGCCGACATGGCGAGCTTGTCGAATATGGCTTCGCTGGGCTGCGGATTCATTTCTGGAATCAGATGGAATCCGGGCGCGTCGCGCAGAAACCAGGGCTTGACCTCTTCTGGCGAGTGCACTCGTTGCCAGGCCATCGCCATGCGGAACTGAGATACGCCCATCAGTTCCTTGGGAAGCGACATGTGGCGGGTGAAGAAGACGCGGATTCCCGCTTTGCGGGCGGCGGTGAGTACCTGAACGACTTTGTGCGTGATCTCGGGGCCGTTCGCGATCTGGTTTACGATGCCGACTTGCATGTCGTAGACGATCAGAGCTAATCGTTTGGGATCACAAATGTCTTCCAGGGTTTGGGGAATGTCCAGACCGAAGGCCCGCTGCACCATAAGTTCCACCTCAGGAGATAATTGAAGGTAATTTTAGCTGGGATCAGGGTAGGGATGCTTCGACTGCGCGGCGAGGATCACTTCGTTCTCCTCGGCGCTTCGCTCAGCATGACAGATTTCCTATGGGGTCACGCTGCGGTGAATATCTTTGGGGAAGGAATCGGTTGTGGGCGCGAGGCTGCGGACTTCCGCGGTTGGTTTCCATCCGGGGAGGGTGGTGCTGCCGGTGATCAGGCGGGCGCCGCGTTCGTAGGTCACGTAGGACCAGGCCCACTGGATGAAGACTATTAATCGGTTGCGGAAGCCGATTAGAAACAGAATGTGGACGAACAGCCAGGCTAACCAGGCGATGAAGCCGGAGATGTGGATGCGCCCGAACTCGGCTACCGCGGCGGCGCGGCCGATGGTGGCCAGGCTGCCTTTGTCCCAGTAGTGGAAGGCGGGACGATGAGCTTCGCCTCGAGAATCAAGATCCCCACCTTTCGCAAAAGACGCGAAAGATGGGGCACCCACAGTCATGGATGATTCCAGTTTACGGATCAGTTTGGCTACGAAGCGGCCTTGCTGAATGGCTACGGGGGCTACGCCGGGGAGCATTTTGCCAGTCCCATCTTTCGCCGCCGCTAGGTCGCCGATTACGAAGACTTCGGGATGACTGGGAATGCTGAGGTCGGAATGCACGACGACGCGTCCGGCGCGATCGATCGGGACACCTAAGAGCTTGCCGAGCGGGGAAGCTGCTACTCCTGCCGCCCAGAGAACTACTGTCGCGGGGAGGCGTGTACTTCCGGCAAAGACCGCGCCCGGTTCAATCTGCGTCACCATGGTCGAGGTGCGAACTTCCACTCCCAGGCGATTCAACTGTTCCTGCGCGCTGCGCGAGAGATCTTCCGCGTAGGCGGGGAGGATACGCGGGCCGCCTTCGAGGAGCAGGATGTGGGTGCGGGCGGGATCGATGGAGCGGAATTCATGAGCGAGGGCGTGGCGAGCGATCTCGGCGAGAGTGCCGGCGAGTTCGACTCCGGTGGGCCCGCCGCCGACTACCACGAAATTCAGCGGACGCGCGGCTTCGCCCGTAGCGGCATGCCGCTCCGCTAACTCGAAGGCGAGCAGGACGCGACGGCGGATTTCCAGCGCGTCTTCGATGGTCTTGAGTCCGGGAGCGTAGGGCTCCCATTCATCGTGGCCGAAATAGCTGTGGCCCGCGCCGGCGGCGACGATCAGGTAGTCGTAGGAGAATGTCGAAGTCGGAGGTCTTCACGGTGCGGCGGTCGAGATCGAACCCGGTGACTTCGGCCATGAGGACTTCAATATTTTTGTGCGAGCGCAGAATGGAGCGAATGGGCGAGGCGATCTCTCCAGGCGAGAGTCCGGCGGTGGCGACCTGATAGAGAAGTGGCTGGAAGGTGTGAAAATTCTGGCGGTCGATTACGGTGATCTGAAGCGGCGCCTTGGCCAGCTCCTGCGCGGCATTAAGGCCGCCGAAGCCGGCGCCGACGATGACTACTCGCGGCGATGCCCGTTGACTGAGCTTGCCATCACGAGTTGCCGTTGCGGGGTCCACCTCTATAAGATTCAGCGCGATGGCAGACGGTTCCAGAACTTCGGCGGGCGTGAAAACTCCCACGTGGATTCGCTGGGTTATGCCTTCGGCGGGCGACCTGATTTTCATTGGACTGTTCAGTGCTCTGGTGTTTACGGGGCTTTCGACGCGCCTTTTGGGCGATGCCGGGATCGGGTGGCACATTCGGACGGGGCAGCAGATTGTGGCGAGACACGCGATCCCACGCGTGGACTTGTTTTCTTCGACCATGAAGGGAAAGCCGTGGTTCGCCTGGGAGTGGCTGTATGACGTAGTTGTGGGCCAGTTGGAAGCCACTCTCGGGCTGAACGGGGTGGTGTGGTTTACGGCGGCGGTGATTGCGGCGGTGTTCGCGTGGATGTTTCGTCTGCTAATTGCGCGCGGGGCGAATGTAGTGGTCGCGCTGCTACTGATGTTGCTTGCGATCTCGGCATCGACGATTCATTTCCTGGCGCGCCCGCACGTGGTGAGTTGGCTGTTCACACTGGCGTGGTTTTGGATTCTCGGCTCTTCGGAGCGTCAGGACTTCAACCTTGGAGGATCGCGAAAGCGATGGCTCTGGACGCTTCCCCTGTTGATGCTGGTATGGGTGAATGTGCATGGCGGATTTTTGGTGGGATTCGTGCTATTGGGGATTTTCTTGTTGGGCGCTGCATGGACGTGGTTCAGAGCCAGAGAGAACCGGATCGAGGAGGCTCTGAAGAAGATCGCTGCCGGAAAACGAGTGCGGGATCTGGCGTGGGTGTCGCTGTTTTGTGCTGCGGCGAGCCTGGTGAATCCTTATGGATGGAACCTGCACCGGCACGTGTATCGCTATTTGTCGAACCGGTTCCTCATGGATCACATTGAAGAGTTTCAGTCACCCAATTTTCATGGGATCGCGCAGAGATGTTTTCTGGTGCTGTTGCTCATTTCCGTTGCGGTGCTGGCGATTCGCGGCCGCGAGCTGCGGATGAGCGAGGGGCTGACGGTTTTGTTCGCGCTATATGCGGGACTGTATGCGTCGCGGAATATTCCGGTTTCTTCGATTCTGCTGGCAATGGTGGTTGGGCCGCTGGCGCCCGCGGCGGGAATCGTTCGCGGATTTTCCGAGAGAATGTCTCCCATCGAGATGCGCCTGAAGGGCCACGGGTGGCCGATTCTTGCGCTGGCCGTCACCTTTACGATCGCCGCAAACGGCGGGCGCGCGGGCTCCAGCGTGTGGATGGATGCACACTTCGATCCCCGGCGGATGCCGGTGGAGGCGGTCAATTATCTGGAGGAGCATAAGTTTTCGGGGCCGATATTGAGTCCGGATTCGTGGGGCGGCTATTTGATCTACCGGCTTTATCCTCAGTCGAAGCTTTATCCTCAGCCGAATGTGGTGGTGGATGACCGGCATGATTTGTACGGCGAGGAATTCTTCAAGTCTTACTTGAAGCTGGTCCATGTGGAGCGGGGATGGGAGGAATTTCTGCGGACGCACCAGGCCTCGTGCATACTGTTGCCAAGAGACGCGGCGCTGGCGAGTATGCTGGCTGAAACCAAGGGCTGGAAAAAGATTTATGCGGATGATGTGGCGATTGCGTTTGTGCGCGATCCGGTGAATCCATGAGGACAGTGGTTGTCTCCTTGCTTGCTTCGTGGATGCTCGTGCTTGCCGGGTGTTCGGGATCTTCTTCCCCTTCCTCCTCTTCTGTACCACCACCGCCGGTAAATCCGGTGGGCGCGAACCTGACTCAGGTGAGTTCGGATCCCTACACGGTAGCTCCGGGACAGCATGCGACCGAGGTTGAACCGCATATGATCGCGAATGGGAACACACTGGTGGCCGCGTTTCAGACCGGGCGCATCTCCCCTGGGGGTGCGACGGCGATTGGATGGGCAACCTCCACTGACGGTGGAACGACTTGGAGTCACGGATTTCTGCCGGGGCTGACCACGGCCGAGGGTTCAGGGCCATACGACGCGGCGAGCGATCCCGCCGTGGCTTACGACGCGAAGCATGGGGTTTGGATGATTGCCTCGTTGCCGCTCTCGAATACTTCCCAGACGCCAGCCGTGGTGGTGAGTCGATCCGCGGACGGACTCAGCTGGCAGAACCCGGTCAGCGCCGATCCGACCGCCCCGAGCTCCGATAAGAATTGGATCGTCTGCGATAGTTGGGCGGGCAGTCCGCATTACGGAAATTGCTATCTGGAATGGGATGATCCGCTCAATTCTGACGAGATTTTTATGAGCACTTCCAGTGATGGCGGGCTTACGTGGGGTGCGGCAACGCCAACCGCGAACTTGGCTCAGGGAATCGGCGGGCAGCCCCTGGTTCAAACGAATGGGACGGTGGTGGTACCGATTGAGACGAATTTCATGTCGGCCTTCAGTTCCAGCGATGGAGGCCAGAGTTGGACCGTTCCGGTAACCATCTCAAATATTCAGTTTCACGCCGATGCGGGAGGAATTCGCAGCGGGCCTCTACCTTCGGCGGGGGTGGATGGTGCGGGAACGGTTTGGGTAGTTTGGGAAGATTGCCGTTTTCGTTCGGGGTGCTCCACAAATGATCTTGTGTACAGCACTTCCGCGGATGGGGCGAATTGGAGCGTGGTTACGCGAATCCCGATCGATGACATCTCGAGCACGGTGGACCATTTTATTCCCGGAGTGGGAATTGATCCGGCGACATCGGGAGCGTCGGCGCATGTGGCGCTGCACTACTATTACTATCCTCAGAGCAATTGCACGGTGTCGACCTGCCAGCTGATTGTGGGCTACGTTTCGTCGGCGAACGGGGGCTCGACCTGGAATGCGCCCGTCGCGCTCACGGGTCCCATGCAACTGGGCTGGCTGCCGAATTCGCAGAATGGGTTGATGGTGGGAGATTACATTGCAACCGTGTTTACTAACGGCGTGCCGCATGGAGTGTTTGCCGTGGCCCGCGCAAACTCTGGAACAACGTTTAGTGAAGCGATTTATACCGGGCAGGGACTGACGGTGACGGCGGCCGGGCGGCAGTTGTCCTCGGCCGGTGACAGGCCACTGCACAGACTATCGGACCCGATCGAGAGGGAACGTCCCGAGAAGGGTATGATCCCGCCCTTGCCGCGCAGCAGGCGGAAGGCCAAGTAGTTTCGATCGCGCCTAAGACGGGGCCGAACGCTCACGATTCGAGCAGGAGGATGCGGGTTCTCAGCGATGGATTCTCCTGCAGTTTGCACTTCCGGGCAAGCTGCAGTTGGGCTAGAAGCGGTCGTTGGTGTCGATACCGAAGCCGAGGATCGCGGTGACCGCGACTGGCTGGGCGCCGCGCATGGCCGGTTGAAATTTCCAGGCGCGCAGCGCGGCGAGGATTTTTGCGGTCATTTGGGCGGGGCCGGGTTCCAGGACGCGAACGTTCCTCAGGTTGCCGGAAGCGTCGAGGGAGCAGGCGACCACCATGCGGGCGCGTGGCAAACCAGCCGCAAGATCGGTGCGAACAGCCTCAGGAGCGGCGAGCGTGCCGCCGAAGGGATGGCCGGTGGCGCCCTCATCGGCAAATTCCATGACCACGGTACCGAGTGAAGTATCGAAATACGTGGTGTATTTCTCGCCCTTGAGAAGATTCTTGTAAGGCTCGAAAGCTCCCCCGGAAGTGGCTGTAGCAACGACGGTTACGCCAAGCGCTTGGCGCTGCCTATTGGGGGAGCGACCGGGAGTCCGAAGGTCAGGGTCGGGGGAGTCGGAGCCGAAGCCGGGGAGCGTGACTTGTCCGGTGCCGCCACTGATGTCAACGCCGCGCACCGGCGGGGTGCCAGACGGCGCGTTTCCGGCGCCACCGGGGCCTGCCGCGGGAGAAATGCCACCTCGCGTGCCGGCGTCAGAGCCGTGGCCGGTCTCGACTTTGCCTGCTCCGGAGCCCACGCCATTCATGCCGCTGCCGGGACCATTGCCGCGTCCTATGCTGGTTCCTGTGCCGCCGCCGCCGAGGCCGGGCTTGTCTTCACCGGAGGGCGACAGGGCGAGCGAACCGGTTCCGCCGATGTTGGGCAGTCCGACTTTGGGGCCGGGCTGACTGGAAAGCACGGCGCCGGCGTTACTGCCGGTGCCAGCCGTGGCCGGCGCAAGGTGCGCTTCCCCATCCAGCGGTGCTCCCAGGCCTGCACCATTGCGGCCCAGTCCAGATCCAGCCGAGCTAGATCCGCCGCTCACTGAGGGGGGCGGAGGGACGATGTTGTTGGTCAGCAGGGTTGGGCGCGGAACTGCCGCGCCACTGGAACTCACCATGCCGCTACTTGTTCCAGAGACCGAAGGCGGAGGCGCAACTAGGCCGGGCGAGTCAAGTTTCGGTGCAGAGGACGAACGCGAGCCGATTCCGCTCGATGCGCCCGTCGAAGGCGGAGGAGCAACCACGTTTGGGCCAAGCTCCGGGCTTGTGCCGTTATGTGGGCCTCGGGAGATCCCGTTGGAAGTCGCAACCGAAGGCGGGGGCGCAACCACGTTCGCGGCAAGCGAGGTTCCGGTTCCACCACTCGATGCGGCTGAGTGAACGGATGGAGGCGGCGGCACGACCTCCGAGGCGCCAAAGATCTTTCCTACCAGAGCACTCATGAACGATCCGCTGCCCGATTGTGCGGGAGGCGGGGGAACAACTGTCTTGGAGGAATCCGGAATATTTCCGCTGGCAGAGCGGCGCACCTCTTGCGAGAGTTCCGAGGAGGGCGGGGGAGCGATGACCGAGGGCGCAGGCAAGCTAAGTCTGTTGCTTCTTGCACTGTCCCGCTGCGGCGACGAGACCGGTGGCGGAATCACGGCCGCACCCGTCCGCACGGGCGGACTGGAGAGCTCGCGGCTCACGGTGGCGGGAGCGGCCGGAATTACATTGGCGGCAAGGGCTGGAGTGGAGCGTGCTCGATCGCGGGAAACGCTGGGAGCGGGAGCTACGACCGACGTATTGAGGGACGGTGCGACCAGTACATGTTCGCGGGAGACATTGGGCGCTGGAGGAATTACCGCCGGGCCCAATGCGGGAGCTACCAGAGCGCGGCCAACATCGCGGTGAACATACTGCGCAATAGCGGGCGCGGGCGGGATTAACGCCGGGTTGAGGCTGGGCGCAGTGTAGGCCCGATCGCGCGATACCGAAGGCGCCGGAGCGATCACGGAATCGAGTTGAACTCCGTTGCGAGTGTAGTCGCGGATCACGTTCGGCGCGGGGGCTACTAAGGAAGTCGCCAGATTGGGCGCCGAGCGCGAGGAGCGTAATCCATCCGACGGCGGCGGACCGGGATTCGGCCTAATGGCTAGCAGGTTGGCGACCGGGTCGCGCGTGGCAGGCAGCTTCAGGTTGGGCGCGTCGACGACTCTGGGAAGCAGCGAGCCGCCGCGGGCGATCTTGATGGTCTGGGTTCGATGGCGCGCTTCGCTACCCCCGGCGCGGCCGCTGGTTCCAGCCTGAGAGCCGCCGAGATCTTCGGTGCGGGGGAGCTCGTCACCGCTGTAGTAGAGCACGTCGTGACTGGAAAATCTGGGCGCGACGAAGGGCCGCAATTCGGCGATCTTCACCTGCACGAAGATCGCGGCAAAGATCAGAACCGCCTCCAGCACATAGGAGGGGATGATGATGCGCAAGGGAATCAATCCGAAGGGAGCTTCTCCGGCCAAGCGACGCTCGGAGCGCAGGAGCGCGGGGCGGACCGACGTGACGAACTCGCGCCACGGCGACGACCACTCCACCAGCAGCGCGGGGGCGTCGTAACGTTCCACGACGGACTCTTCGAGTTCGATAGTTTCAATCACGCGCGCGACACTCCAGCAAGATCTTCGATCGTGATTTCAATTTTGTCGCCCACCGCAGTTCTGGTCTCAGCGGCGGTGCGGGAGGGCAGTTCCAATACTGAGGCAGCCTGGGTCCGGACCGGGGAAAAGCGCCAGGGCGGCAGATTCCCCTGGATATGAATCACTTTCATGGCGTCGTTCAAATAGACGACATCGATGGGGAACCCCATTCCTAGAGTATGAACTCCGCGGCAAGGGACAATCCAGAGCCCGGAACCATTACGGAAGTCACTCGAAGCGACTCCGAGCAGGCCCCGCAGACGGGTCCAGTGAGTATCGGCCACGGCCAGCGACGTAGCGAGGTACGCCTGGCGCGTTTGATTGAAGGCCTGCCCCTGTGAGGGAAAAACTGCCATGATGCAAATACTCCCGAGCCCGCTCGGCCCGACTTCTACTGCATTTACTTTCCGCCCGAAACCGGTCCCAGTTGCCGGATCAGCTCGATCACGGCCGGGCCGATCGTGACAAAAATAATCGAAGGCAAAACAAATATCACCAGCGGGGGAACCATCTTGATGGTGGTCTTTGCAGCTTGTTCTTCGGCCCGCTGCCGGCGTTCCGTGCGGAGGGAATCGGAATGCACCCTGAGGGCCTGGGCGACGCTGGTGCCGAAGCGATCTGTTTGAATTAGTGTACCAACAAGGGAGCGGATGTCGTCAACTCCGGTGCGGTCGACCAGGTTACGAAGCGCCTCGGCGCGGGGTTTTCCGGCGCGCATCTCGAGATTTACCAGATGGAACTCATCGCTGAGGTCGGGATGGGCATGGCCCAGATCCTGGCCCACGCGCATCAAGGCCTGGTCAAGCGCAAGGCCGGCCTCCACGCAAATCACGGTGAGGTCGAGGGCATCCGGCAAGCCCAGCGTGATGCGATGCTGCCGGGCTTTAATCATGCGCTTGAGTATGAAACGAGGCAGCAGGAACCCGAGACCGGCAATGCCGATCAGCAAGGGTAGGTTGTCAAAGCCGGTGAATAACGCGACGGCGCCAAAGCCCACGAATCCCATCAGAAGGCGCGCCCCGAAATAATAGTTGACGTCGATGGCATCGCGGTAGCCGGCCTGAACCAGCCAGACGCGAGTGCGGGAAACGTCGGCGGGAGACAGCGGGATCGCCTTGCTGAGCGGCTCCAGCGTCTGCTCCATCCGTTCGCGGAATGCAGGCTTGTTTTCCACCGGCTGTTGCTGGCTGCCCAGGGCGCGGAGACGGGCGCCGAGAACCGAACTGGGGGTCACTACGGCGGCCCCGAACGCGAAGACCGCACCGACGACGGTGAGGAATACGACGACGATCAGGATCAAGGGCAACATGGGATTTACTTTGCTTCGGTTGCGGTCATGGGTGGTTCCGTCCCGGGCTCTCGCGACGCGGCTGAGACGACGGAGAATCCTCGGCGCGTGGAGCAAAACACGCGCTCGTCGGCATGACAATGGCTTGAGATTTGAGACATCAAAATTACTCCTTAAACCTGGATCCGGATGATTTTGCGGATCACGAAATATCCTACGGTTTGCAAAACAATTCCGGCGACCAGAAGGGTGTGGCCGATCGGGTCGGCAAACAGCGGGCGAATGAAGCTTGGATTTAGCAGCAGCATGACGGTGACGATAATGGGCGGCATTCCCATCAGCAACGCCATGGTAAGACGCCCCTGCGCGGTATAAACGCGCACCTGGCGTTGAATCTTGAATCGTTCGCGGATCACGTAGGACAAATTATCCAGAATTTCCGCCAGATTGCCGCCAGTCTCGCGCTGCAGCATGACGGCGGTGACGAAGAATTTAACGTCGACCAATGGCATGCGTTCGGTGAGATTCATGAGGGCATCGCGCACCGGCATGCCGAATTTCTGTTCTTCGTAGAGCTGGCGAAACTCGCTGGCGACAGGTTCGGCCACTTCGGAGCTGATCATTTCGAGGGCGGTGGTGAATGCGTGTCCGGCGCGAACGGCGCGAGCCAGAGTATCGATGGCTTCGGGAAAAAGCTCTTCAAACTTTTCAAAGCGTTTATTGCGCCGGAATGAAGCGTAGGAGTAGGGAAGCAGGAAACCGACCAACAAACCGGCCCAGGCAACTTCCACGCGCTTGGTCAGGACATAAGCCGCAATGGCGGCGACGAATCCGGCGAGAGCGGAGAAGCCGAGAAAGTTGCCGGCACGCATGGACATTCCGCCCTGCGCCAGCATTTTCTGGATGTCGGTCACGCGCGCGGATCGGCGAAGCAGAGTATCAAGCGCGGGAATCTGGCTCAGTTGCTCGTCCCGCAGCAATGCTAGTTCTTCTTCGGGAGCACGTTCGGGGGCCTTGCGCTCGTTGGCCAGGCGCTCCTTGATGAGACGCGCGCGCGCGCTGCGCTGGTCGAGGACTGACACTGCGGCGAAGACCGCGAGCGCCACCATGAGAAAGACGAACAGCGAAATCAGAGTTGCCGGCATAGCAATACTCAAACCTCGGTTCTGGATTCGAAAAGAGCCGGCCGCAAATGGGCTCCCGACGTGCCAAGCCGCTCGGCGAACTGGGGACGAATGCCGGTGGCGCGAAATACGCCGCGCACTTTTCCGCCCTCATCGGTGCCGGTGCGGTCGAAGCTGAAAATGTCCTGCATGGCAATGGATTGCTCGTCCATGCCGGTAATCTCGGAGATGGTGATGACCTTGCGGGTGCCGTCGGAGAGACGGGCGATCTGAACCACGGCATGCACGGCGGACGCGATCTGATGACGCACGGCGCGTTCCGGAATATTCAAGTTCGCCATTGAAACCATGTTTTCGACGCGCGCCATGGCGTCGCGCGGGGAATTGGCGTGTACCGTGGTGAGCGAACCTTCGTGACCGGTATTCATGGCCTGCAGCATATCGAAAGCTTCCTCGCCGCGGACTTCGCCAACCACAATGCGGTCGGGGCGCATACGCAAGCTGTTGATGACGAGCTGCCGCTGACGCACTGCGCCCTTGCCTTCGATATTGGGCGGGCGAGTTTCCAGCCGGACCACGTGCTCCTGCTTGAGTTGAAGTTCGGCGGCATCTTCGATGGTGACGATGCGGTCGGAGTTGGGAATGTATCCGGAGAGAACATTCAGCAAGGTTGTCTTGCCGGCGCCGGTACCGCCCGACACCAGGATGTTGAGGCGTCCCTTGACCATCGCCGCAAGCAGTTCCAGCATCGACTCGGTGAGGGTCTTGTTCTCGACCATCTGGCGCGAGGTAACGGGCTCGCGTCCGAAACGGCGGATGGAAAGGCACGGGCCGTCGATGGCCAACGGCGGAATGATGGCGTTCACGCGCGATCCGTCGGCTAGGCGAGCGTCGACCATGGGAGAAGATTCGTCGACGCGCCGCCCGACCCGCGAGACGATGCGCTCGATAATCTGCATGAGGTGCGTGTTGTCCTTGAAGGACAAGCCGGTCAGCTCAAGTTTGCCGGCGCGCTCAACGTAAACGCGGTCGAAACGGTTGACCAGAATGTCGGAAATGGTTTGGTCCTTGAGCAGCGGCTCCAGCGGGCCCAGTCCGAAGATCTCGTCGAGAATCTCGCGGGAAAGGCGCTCGCGCTCGGCAAAGCTGAGGGGCACAACTTCGCTGTTGACCGCGTTGCGAATGACTACCAGGACTTCGTCGCGCGCCGAGTCGCCGGAAGTCTTGCCCAGTTTTTCCAGGTCGAGCCGATCGAGAATTTTGCGATGCAGGTCGGCTTTTACCTGCTGGTAATCGGTGCGTTCGAAGGATTGCAGATTTGCCATAGGGCCCTAGTTTCGAGGCTTAAATTCTTACACCGATTTGAAGAGCGACCATGCGGCGCGCTTTACGTCGGTATCGTTACGAGTCAATTCCTGCGCCAGTCCGGTGAAACAGCGGGCCATCTCGGAGCTTCGCTGATCCATCACGGGCGTGCCGCGGTCGATGGCGCCGGAGATGGCGAAATACTGATTGGGAATTCGCCATAGAAGTTTAGCGCCGACCGCCGTCTCGGCGTCGGCTTCACTAAAGCCCGGCACTTTGCGGAAACGATTCAAGACCAGCCGAACGCGATCGCGGCTGCCGGCCTCTCCCAGATATTGTTGGACCCGGGCGGCGCTCCAGAGGGATGCTACATCGCTGCAGGCGACCAGGAGAACGGTCTCGGAAAGACTGGCGATGAGCCGGCTGATGGGGTCAAAACGCGAAGAGGCATCGACGACCACATAGCGGAAGTGGCCCACAAGCATGTCGAAGAGACGAACAAACTCCGCCGTCGAAAGGTCCGCGGCTGCAGGTAGATTGGTTCCGGCCAACAGTTGCAGGCCGCCGCTGTGACGCGTCATGAAACTTTCGAGCAGGGACCCATCCATGCGGTGAAGATTGCGGGTGGCGTCGGCCACGTTGAACACCGGCTTAAGATTCATGTGCAAGGCGGCATGGCCGAGCGGAGCCAGATCCACCAGCGCAGTCTGTCCAGCGGTGGATTGAAGGGCGAGGGCGAGATTCACCGCCACCGTGGTCGCACCGTTCCCACCCTTGGCATTAATCACCGAGAAAACTTTGCCGCGGATGCCTTCCTGGCGCCCGCGGCGTTGCGAGGTTGTCAGGCGAACGAAGGCTTCCAGTAAATCGGTGGTCGTGGTTGGGCGTTCGATGAATTCGCGGGCTCCGGCGCGCATGGCATTGACAATGACCTGCGGCTGGTTCAAATTTCCGATGGCAAAAATCGCGGCTTCGGGCATTTCCTGATGCAGAAGTTCAATCGCTCGCAGGGCCACCGTGGGATTGTCGGCGGGAATATCGACGAGGGTCACATCGGGATTGGCGGTGCGCACGCGTCGGGTTACCGCATCAGAGACGGCCAGCGGAAAACTTGCGCAGGTATGGACGGTGCGCGCCACACTGGTGCCGTCGACGAGCACTTGCAGCACCGCGCGCTGTTCGTTGTCGGTGGCTACGATGACGACTGAGACTTCTGCCATAACGACCTGCGGCTTCTCGATTGCCTGATGAACTTTGTCTTAATTATTCTCTATTCTCTTCTTCTTCTTTTTCTTTGCTATTTCGGCTTCACTGCTTCACTCATTCACTGCCTAGTTTCGTTTGTCGAACTTACCCGTATCCATGAATGGCTTGGGATCCTTGGGAGGTGCAGGCGGCTCCGTATTGGGAGAGATGCGGTGCACCGTGCACAAGACCATGAGTTCCGAATTGCTCTTCTGCAGGCTCTTGCTGCGAAAAAAGTTACCCAGGATCGGAATATCGCCCAGGCCCGGAATCTTGTTGTAGATATCGGTCACGCGATTGTCCATGAGTCCCGCGATCACAAAGCTCTGGCCATCCTGCAACTCAAATTCAGTCTCGGCTTTGCGCGTGCTGAGAGCGGGCACGGTAAAGCCTGAGATGGTCAGCGCATTGGCGAAGTCGAGAGTGCTGACTTCCGGCGCTACCTTCAAGTGAATATTTCCGTTGGGCTGGATGACGGGAGTGAACTGCAAGCGCACGCCGAATTCCTTGAAGGAGATCGTAACCGCGGTGAAGCCCGCGCCGGGTTGCACGATGGGGAACGGAAATTGACCACCCGCCAGGAAACTCGCTTCCTTGCCGTTGACGGCGATCAAGTTAGGCTCGGCGAGAATCTGCAGCAGATTCTTGGTTTCGAGGGCCTGGATCGTGGCGCCGAGATTGATGTCGGAACGAAACAGAAACAGGTTCAGAACATTGTTGACGGTGGTGCCGGTGCTTGTGGTGGCGGTAGTGCCGTTCGCGGTCACGGACGTGCCGGGAGTCAAGGTTTGCGGACCGAAGCCACCGAATTGCCCGGTGGTCACGGTGCCGAGAGTATTCGCGGCTCCGGTGGAAATGAAGTTAACTCCGAGTTGAGTCAGGGCACTGCGGTCCACCTCCGCGAATTTCACTTGCAGCAAGACCTCTTGCGCGCCGACCGGACCGAAGGTAAGCACGTTCACCACTTTGGGAGAGTAGGCGCTGGCCAGTTCTCCGGCGCGTTTGGCGACGTCCTCGGTGGAAACATGGCCGGAGAGAACAATCGCAGCACGCGAGGGTGTGACGGCAATCTGCTCGTCGGGGAAGACGCGATGCTCTTCCTCGGCGCAAGCGCTGACGTCGACATCCACGCGAAGATCGAAGCTGCGGGAGCGTTCCAGCTCATCCCAGATGATGAGCGAAACCTCTCCGGGCGCCTTTCCTTGAACCAAAATCTGTGTGGGGGTGATGGGATGCGCGTAAGCAATGGCGCCATCAGTCACGGAGATGCGCCTGAGCTTCTCGGTGGTATTGATGAGCAGAGACTTGCCCACCATGACGCGCAAGGGAGCCGATCCCTGAGGCTGGGACGGTGGCGGCAGGGTCGTGGTCTGGGTGTCGGTGGGTGCCGGGCTCTGGGTCTGGCGGGCTGTGTCCGTCTGTTGCAGGATTTCTGGAAATGCGGGAAGCGCCAGGACGGCGAGCAATGAGGCCACGACCGATGCCTCAGCCAGCGATGCGCGAACTCTCATGGTCAAATTTCCTCTTCTTGCGAGGAAACGGATGAAGGCTGGTCTAACTTGGGTTGGTCCAGCTTGGAAGACGAAACCCATTCCACTCAATTGGAGCCGCAATTCTCCTCCGAGCATTTCACGGTTTCTACTTTCTTGTCGCCCTGATAGACCTCAACGCTGATGCCGGTGGAAGCGGGTGGAGGCGGCAGAGTTTTCTTCGCCACCGTGTGGTGAATGATCGGCTGAACTGCAGGCGCAGCGACTCCCCGGTACAAACCTCGGGAGTTGGAGGCGGGTACTTCATCCTGCTTGATATCGAGTGGATTGCGCAGGGCGAGTTGAATATGTCCTTCCGAACTGGCGAGGGTGAGGCGCTGGGCGTCATCGGGCGAAACCAGCAGGGTGATGACGGCGGTAGTCTGTGCTTCGCCGGTTGCGGTCCGTTCCAGGGTGTGCCCGGAGGCCAGAACCGCGACGTTCTGCAAAACGGTGGTGGTCTGCTGCTCGCCGCCGACGGGCGTTCCCGTCAGCAGCACGTCTACGCGGGTGCCGGGAGTTACGAATCCAGCGACCGACACGACTTCATTCACTCGCACCGAAACCGCGCGCATGCCGGGAGGGATCAGCGAGGGAAGCCCAGACCCGGCGTTTTCGCCGGCCAGTCGATTGGGCAGGATAAATTCGCCCTTCGAAATGGGAACGATCACTCCGTGCCCCAAAACTTCGGAACGGCGCCGGGGCGCTCCGGGAGGCAGGTCGGCGGAAGGAATCCTGATAATTTTTATGTCGTGCTCTTCTACCCGAGCCCCGACTTGCAGATCGTCTGCCGCCACGATGACTTCGACTCCGGACTCGGAACTGGCGCCTGTCCTGGATTGTAAGCTGCGGTAAACATACACACTGGCGAGGAAGCCGAGCGCTAGAGCCAGGACTCCAATCATCAATAAGCGTGTGCGG
The DNA here is from genome assembly GCA_963709305.1 of uncultured Acidobacteriaceae bacterium. GTDB lineage: Bacteria > Acidobacteriota > Terriglobia > Terriglobales > Acidobacteriaceae > Sulfotelmatobacter. Next base: position 202,688 of record CAVPWO010000002.1, read on the forward strand.
TTCATACTGCTCCCTTAAGAAGTGGAACTTGCCCTGCCGCAAAGTAGTGCCGGCGGCCGGAGCGCGACTCGGGTTGCATGCTACTGGATGGAACTGGCGACAGAGGAGAACACGTTATTGGCATTGGACCCGATTAATCGAACGGTTCCAACGACAATTACCAGGATTACCGCCAGCATGACGGCATATTCCGCGATATCCTGCCCTTCCTGTCCGGACCAAAGTCTGCGTACAAGCTCCATGGCCACACCCCTTTTCAGATTTGAGATCGAGTGGAACGCACCCGCAGCTTCTGGGACGAGTCGCCTAAGATCAATCTCCTCGACTGCATAATCATACCCTGCAATGTGACGAAAAAGTGGTAATTTGTTGAATACTGGCGAGGAAATAATCGCCGATCCCTCCCTGGCGTAAGGCCGTATTTTCAGCATAATGAAAGTTGACGAGCCGGGAGCCCGCCAGCGGTCTCTCGAACTCGGGGCGGGAGTCCCGAAACGCCTCAAACGTTGTCTGGACTGGGCGTGATGCCCCGCTCTTCCGGCGCCTTTCTCAGCAGCACAATCGCAAGCATGGGCAGATAGGTGCCCAGAACAATCCACCGGCCCACCTGGGTAATGCTTGTGGGTTGATGGAACCAGCGCCAGATTCCGGCGCACCAGCTGAAAAACACCGTCACCAGAATTTCGCGGCGCGATTTGGGGATGAGCCAGAGGGTGAAAGAATCGAAGAACCAGCGTTGCGGCATGATCGAGGTTAGGAGCAAGAGCTGGGCGTCGCGATCGCGATAACGCAACAGGGCCAGCAACACTAATGGACCCGGCAAAACGAGAATGGCGATGAAGTGCTGGTAGTAGCCCATTTGCCCGACCCACAGCAGCGGCCAGCGAGGCATCAGGATCAAGCTTAGCAGTCCAACTGCCAGGCAGGCGAGCAATCCCCGGCGGCTGCAGCGAGTGAGGAATACAGGGAGTCCAACTTGCGGTTTGGCCATGGTGACCGGCAGCAGAAGCGGAAAGAACGCGGTGGCGGCGATGACCGTGCACCATTGCACCGTCAGAAGTCCGATCCAGTAGGGGTATGCGAGGAATATAGCGAGGCGGTGATAGCCATTTCGGGTGACTCCGAAGGCTAGTAAGGCGGAACTGAGTCCATAGAAAATTCCGGCCGCAAGCTCAGGCCGCAGGCGGACAAAAGGCAGGGCGAACAAAGCAGCCGTGAAAGGATATTGTTCGAGGCTGGTATCGTAGGGGTTTTGGCGCGCCAGGAATCGCTGCGCCAGGTGGATGGCCCAACTGAAATCCCCGGCCCCGAGATTCAACCGGCGTTGCATGAGAAAGCAAAATGATCCCGTGGCCAACCCGATCAACGCCGAGATTGCGATCCGCCACCGCGTCGCTGGCATTTTGAACGATAAGTTGTAACATGAGGTGGCTGGTTTCATTTAATCCTTCCCCAAAGGAATCGTGCTCGCCACCTCGCGGAAGCGCCCGCCGTTCGTCGCCGGACTCATCCTGGCCATCGTGGCGTCGGCGAGTACATGGTTCTACATGAACCGGATTTTGCGGGCGCAACAGATTGCCGATGCCACGGCGCACAACCGGCCGCGCGGCAATCTCTCGGATCTTTATCCTCGCTGGCTGGGAGCACGGGAACTGCTGCGGCACGGGCGCAACCCTTACAGTGCGGAGATCACGCGGGAGATTCAGCGGGGATATTACGGGAGACCGCTCGACCCGGCGCGGGCCGACGATCCCAAGGACCAGCAGGGCTTCGTTTATCCAGCCTATGTCGTGTTTCTGCTGGCGCCCACGGTCGATCTGCCGTTTGAGGCGGTGCAGCAGGGGTTTCGATGGCTGTTAGTCGCGCTTGCAGCGGCCACTCCGTTGTTGTGGCTGCGGGTTCTGGGTTGGAAACCGCCGCGTGGGACAGTGCTGATTTTTATGGTGCTGATAGTGGGCTGGTTGCCCATGGTGCAGGGAATCAAGCTGCAGCAACTCAGCCTGCTGGTGGCAGGATTTCTGGCGGCCTGTGGCGCATGCCTGGCGGGCGGATGGCCGCTTTTGGCGGGAGGCCTGCTGGCGCTGGCGACCATTAAACCCCAACTGACCTGGCCGCTGGTGTTGTGGCTGTTGCTTTGGGCGGGCAGCGACTGGCGGCGTCGTCGGCGATTTGTCTTTGGATTCGGATTGGTCATATTGCTGCTGGTGGGCGGAGCGCAACTGATTTTGCCGGGATGGTTGCGGATGTTCGCCGGAGCGATTGGGCAATATCATCACTACACGCAGAATCAATCGGTGCTTGCGTGGCTGTTCGGAGGCATCGCAGGCCGGATTCTGGAAGGGATGAGCGTGTTGCTGTGCACCCTCTCCATGTGGCGCGTTCGTATAGAACCCGCCACCAGCGCGGCATTTGGCCGAGCTTTTGCTTTGGTGTTGGCCTTAACGGCGCTGATTGTTCCCATGTCATCCCCGTACAATCAAGTGCTGCTGGCGCCGGCAATCCTGGCGTTGCTACGGAGCGAAAGCTCGGGTGAGCCTATTCTGCCGGCCGTCGGACTGGCCCGTCTGATAGGCGCCGTCCTGCTGGTGTGGCCGTGGATTGCCACGGTTGCGCTGGGCCTTGCATACCTCTGGCTGACGCCCGCAGTGCGGGAGCGCATCTGGCTGATGCCGTTTTACTCGAACTTCATGGTGCCCGTATTCATCTTCGGCCTTGGGCTGGTGGATCTCTGGAGCCACGCCGCGCCCGGCTTGCGGGACCGCGCCATCGCAGAGTAGTCTGTTGCGGCAAGTGAAATTACAGCCCGAGCGTAGCCAGTCGCACGGCGCGCGGGCCGAGCGCCCGTTGCCAGCGCTCGTTGAATGACCAGCCATGTCCCTGAGCGCAATCACACCTCAAAGTTCCGGCTCCGGGATTTTTCCCGTCCTTAAATTTGTTCAGGGCAGCGAGCAGAAGGACTTTGTCATGGAGCGCACGCCGTTTACGGTGGGGCGCAAAGTGGATAAGGATCTGGTGATCGCCGACCCGCGAGTATCGCGTGATCATGCGCAGATCTTGAAAGAGGGGCAGGAATTTTTCCTCGTCGATCTGGGTAGCAAGCACGGCACGTTCGTGAACGGAGAGCGAGTGCAGCGGCAGAAACTGGAGCGCGGAGACCGCCTGGAATTTGGGGCGCGCGATTCCGCTTATCTGCTGTTCAATCCCGGCCAGGAAAAGTCCAACACAGCGCGGGAATTTCTCAGCCAGATCTCGGTGATTCAGATCAAGCCGGAAGCCACGGATCTGGAAAAGCTCAAGATTTTTCTGGAAGCCGCGCGCAAGCTCAATACGGTGGGCGTGCTCGACGAGATTTTGATGACCATGCTCGACACCACGCTGCAACTTACCAACGCCGAGCGCGGTTATGTTTTTCTCAAAGATGAGGATGGGAAACTCCGGCTACGTGCCGGCCGCAATTCCAAGAAAGAGCCGTTGCTCGACGACAAGACGATTTCGCATTCGATCCTGGAAGATTCGCTGCGCTCGAACTCCAGATTTCTTCTGACCGATACCAGCCAGTCGCTCGATCTGGCAGGCCGGCAAAGCATTGTGGCCTATGATCTGCGGACGGTAATCTGCATTCCTTTACGCAAGATGCAGGTGCAGGCGACGCGCGATGTCCAGACGCCGGCCCCAACCTCGAATTCCGCCGAGGCCATGGGAGCCTTGTATATCGATTCGCGCTTCGCCTCGCGCGACATCAGCGGCGTGGACGAGGATATTCTTGACGTGATCGCGACGGAAGCGGCGTCGCTCATCGAGAACGCTCGCCTGGTTCAGGCCGAGGAGGAAGCGCGCCGGTACCAGCAGGAGTTGAGTATCGCAGCCAGCATCCAGCAGCGGCTGATGAAAGTCAAAATTCCCGAGGTGCCTTTTGCCAGAATGAACGGCAGGAATTTGCAGTGCAAAGAAATTGGGGGAGACTTCTACGACGCCGTGAACACCCGCGACGGGCTGGCGGTGGTGCTGGCGGATGTGAGCGGCAAGGGAGTTTCGGCGGCGCTGCTGGCCTCGACGTTACAGGGGATGATCTATTCGCAGTTAGTCGCGGGCATGACTCTGCTGGAAGTGGTGACTGCCGTGAACCGGTTCTTTACCGAGAAGATGGGCGGCGAAAAATATGCGACTGTGCTGCTGGTGCGTCTGCGGCGCGATGGCGAACTCGAATACGTCAATTGCGGCCACGTGCAGCCGCTTCTGGTTTGTGGGGGAGAAGTGCTGCGTCCGCCGCACGGCAATGTGCCGGTGGGCCTGTTGCCCGACGCGACTTTCGAAAGCGCCAGATGTCATATGAAATCGGGAGACCGCTTTATTCTGGTGACTGACGGTGTCACCGAAGCCGAGAACGCTACAGGCGACTTTTTTGAGGACTTCCGACTGGAAGCGGCGGCGGTTAAATCTCCTACGCTGGATGGAATTTTTTCGGCGGTAACGGAATTCTGCTGTGGCAATCCCCTGAGCGACGATTGCACGGTGGTGGAGTTGTGTTACACCAGCGTGGAGTAAAGCGGAACACTGATTCTTCCCCGAATCGAACGAATCATCGACTGCTTCCCTTACGTGCTCCAATTACCAGGGGACGACGCCTCCTGTCTGGAAGAAGCCGCCGGTCGGAGCGTCGTCGGGAACTAGAGACTGGCGGACCGTTTCCGCTGCTCCCTCCGCAATGGTTTGAGTGCCCCTGTTGCCGTTTATGTCGGTAGCTGTATATCCAGGATTGACGGTGTTGACCTTGATGGCAGTGTCCCGCAGCTCCCAGGCAAGTTGCACGGTCATCATATTGAGAATCGCTTTGGAACCGTTGTAGCCCAGAGGCTTGGTGCCGGCAAATGGCCACTTCGGATCGGCATTCCAGGTAAGCGAGCCGAGGCCGCTCGATACCATCACGATACGGCCGGACGGGGCATTCCGCACCAGAGGCAGCATAGCTTGCGTAACTGCAAGCACGCCGAAGAAATTTACATCAAGAACTCGGCGAACCGCCTCGGGATCGGCGACGCTCGGCGGACCGTCCCCCTTCACGAGGACTCCTGCATTATTGACGAGGATGTCGAGCCTGCCGTGCTGCGCACGAATTTTTTCCGCCGCTTTGGCAATGGTCTCGGGCTTGGTGACGTCGAGCTCAATGAAGCGCGCGTCGATTCCGTCCGCTTTCAGCTTCGCTTCAGCAATTTTCCCCAGTTGCGGATTGCGCGCGCCTATGAGCACCGTGATGCCCTCCGCGCCGAGCTGACGTGCTACTTCGAATCCAATGCCCTTGTTTGCTCCGGTTATCAAAGCAATCTTGCCTTTGTGTTTCAGCGCCATGCGGTCTACCCCTCTGTCCGCAATGATTAGAGAGGAACAAATACGCGCAGGATTCAAAATCCGCATCTGCCGTTCTCCACGGAAACAGCGTAGTCCGTCACTCCCAGCGATGGCGATTTTTTTTGAGGACTTCCGGCTGGAGTCGGCTGCCGTTCAGCCTCCCACGCTGGATGGATTTTTTTCGGCGGTAACAGAATTCAGCTGCGGCAATCCGCTCAGCGACGATTGCACTGTGGTGGAGTTGCGCTACACCTGAATGGAGAAGAACGGAATCCTGGTGTGTTCCCGGTTCGGCGTCGGATCAATGAGTGATATGAAGATTTCACAACAATCATGCGTCTTGACGACTAATCACGGGAATGTCCAACAGGCTGACCGATCAGAGTAAACCCTTACCAGTCGGTCAGAATCGCGAGCTTCCTTCCGATCGTGCGGCTCGGTTGCCTTGAAGTCAAACGCTGCGTGTATGTATTGTTCTTCGCAAAACCACGATGATCCCTCATCACCGATTATGACCAAGTCGGTCCATGCGTCGCAGCCCGAACACGATTGCAAGAGCCGAAGGTTCTTTGATCTCGCGTACCGTTCGACTGTCCCCTCTAGTCATTCCAGGCTTCAGCACATCCGAAAGCCCTGTCAGTGTCCGGGCGTACCGATGTTCGCGTACTTGCCATTGAATGGGTGTTCTCCTTTCAGTTCGCTGGTCCTACACGGACATAGCACAAAAAGTAATAAGCTCACTAGACGAATTCGTTTATCGAATCACGGAAGACGGTGAGGTCGCATACAAATTCCCATTGCCGAAGTATGCTGGGCTCTCCACGATGAAATGGTGCTGGGAGAGAACAGTTTAGGTTTCGCAACTCGAGGCGGTGTGCTGATCGAAGTCCTAGGTCCTAGGCCTGCCTTTCTACCCGGCGTCCCGCAATAATCTGCTCAGCCGCTGAACGTCCTCGGCGCTGACATCGCCCACTACGAAATATCGCAATCCATTCTGCGTCCAGTTCTCCGCATTAAACGACGTCGCATGAACCGCCCCCGACGGTGGATTGGTCTCTTTCCCTCGATCCTGAAAAATGAAAACCGAAATCTCGTGTTTCCGTAACCGATAAATCAAATGCGCCCCGGGGGTCTGTGCGAGATATGTGACTTTCCCTCCAAGCAGAGTGAAGTCCGATCCCTGCAACTCGGGGAGATTGAAAGTAAACGGAATCTTTCCTTGAAACCATGGCTTGACCGTATGGCGATCAGTCGACAGAACGTCGACTGGCGTTGCGCTGGCCAGAGCGCTCACATGCAGGTCGGCGAGTTCGCTGTACACACGTTGCCGCCGGGCGTTATCGCGCCCTACATATAGATTCACGGCAAGCGACAAGATCAGAACTGCGGCGGCCGGCGCCGCCAGAATCTTCCAATACCACCCGGATTCCCGGCGCGGTTTCGCGGCCGCAAGTTTCATGATTCGATTGCGTAACTCGCGGCTGGCTGCATATCGCTTTCCGGCGGCCTGTAAAGATCGTTTCAATTGCACTCGGGCCAACACATCGCCGGCGCACGCGGAGCATCCGGGCAAATGCGCCGCAAGTGCGCTGGCTTGCTGCGAATCGAGTTCACCATCGGCGTACGCATCGAGCCGGCTGCGCCATTGCTCACACGCCATTGCGACCTCCCTGATGCTTTTGGATTAAATCGCGCAGAGCTTTTCGCGCACGAAACAGTCGCGACATTACCGTGCCCGTGGGAATGGCCAGTGTCTCCGCAATTTCCTGGTACGACATTTCCTCGACCTCGCACAGCAGCAAGATTTCCCGGAAGGGCACAGCCAGCTCCGTGAGGGCCCCCTGCACCATTTCCCGGTCAGCCTGTTGAATCAGCATGCTCTCTGGAGTAGTGCGATCGGCTGGCAGCGATGTCTCATCTGCTTCGTCATCGATCGCAACCATCGTCTTCAATCCCGTGCGCGAACTCAAGAACGAATTTCTTAGAATGCGATACATCCAGGCCCGGAAGTTTGTGCCGATCTGAAACGAAGAAAACCCGCGCAACGCCTTGGTATAAGTTTCCTGTACGAGGTCCTCCGCCTCGACGGTGTCCTGGGTCAGCCAGCGCGCGAAGTTATAGAGCTGGTCGAATAACGGCATCGCCAGGTCTTCGAATGTTTCGGCAGATCCGCGCGCTTCCGGCACCTTCATACGTAAACCAGTTTCACGCTAATTTATTCCCTCCTCAACAGCAAATGTTTCGCGGGAATAAATTCAAGCCGTCCCGGTTATCAGGATTCAAGCAAGCAACAACTCAATCAGGCAATAATCGAGGAGAGATAATGAAAAACGCATTCACCTGGCTGACCAATCCGCCCACCGACGGGCCAAATTCGACAATCGTTCTGCGTTTGATGGCAGGAGGGGTTTTCCTCTGGGAAGGGATTCTAAAATTCGTCTATGCGAACCAGGGGATTGGACGCTTCACAAAACTTGCATGCCTTTTCCGCATGTCACCACCGACTTCGTGGCTGGTCTCGAAATAGTCGGCGGACTGTTACTGCTCGGCGGATGGCCCACGCGCGCGATCGCAATTGCTTTTATTTTCGAGATGATCGTCGCCATTCTGTCCACGAAGATCTCACTCTACCTGGGCACATCGCCTTTGCTTCTTCCGGCCGTGCCGCCAAAGGTAGGTATGTGGGCCGTCTTGCACGAAGTGCGTTCGGAATACGCGCAGCTGCTCACGGTCTTATTTTTGATGATCAATGGCCCGGGACGGTGGTCGCTGGATGCGCTTCTCCGGAAAGGAGCACAGGAAACCCCAAGTCAGGCGATAGCGGCGGCATCGCGACGGAATGAATCGGCGAATGCGTCGGCAATGGTGTAGCGGATCACGTGCTCGTACTCAGGGCCCAGGAAGCGGCGCAGGCGATCGGTATTCATAATGTATTCCCCGGTCATATAAGGAACAGCCTCGGGTGGAATGGCCGAAATCTTCCGTTTCCATAGGAATTTCAACACCTGCCGCATCGCCCACTTCCCTGGAACGCGCACCAGTTTTGCCTGTGCCATCTGCACGCAGCGCCCGAAGGTCAAAGGCTCGCCGCTCCCGGCAACGTTGAGTACGGTCAGGCGTTGGGTCTCGGGCTCGCGCTGCAGGATGTGCCGAATCAGCCGCGCCATGTCGTCCACGTGGACAAACTGAATCTTGTTGTCGAGATATTGCTGGCCGCGCGGCAGCATGCAGGGCAGCCGCTTGCCCTGTTTCCGCATTTTCTCGGCCCGCGCGCTGCTGCCGTTGGGTGCGCCGCGGAACGCTCCCATCAGATAATTTTCCACGCTGGCTCCCGCAAATATGTGGGGACGCAATATGTAAGCGCTGCATCCGCGCAAAGCATGGGAGCGGGTTTGCACAACCTCATCCGCCTGCTTTTTATGAATGGCGTAAGGCAGGGTATGGGCCGCGAGCACCGACTCTTCCGTAGCCGGGGCCGGCAGGTTCGGCCCGTAGGCGGACACGCTGCTGGGAAAAATAAACTGCTTGATGCAATCGTCGGTCGTGCGATTGGCCTCGGTGACCGCTTCCATCACCCGCGCCGTGCCCGCCACATTGATCTGCCACATGCGCTCCACGTCAAGCACGCCGGTGCGTACCGGATCGATCACGAATGCGAGATGAATCACGGCATGGGCATGGGTATCTCGCAAGAGTTCGTACAAGGGCCGGGTAGAAGATTCCTGGCCGAGATCCAGACTTTCGAATTGCAGCTCAGAGCCGGCGTGGGGCGGATTCACGTCGATCCCAATGACCGAATAACTCCCCAGCATCGGCAGAAGCCTGGAGCCCAGATTGCCCGACACCCCGGTTACGACCACGACTGGTTTCGCCATCAGTTGGGCTTTGCTGCCGGCGGTTGCGACTGCGGCGGAGCCTGCTGCTGAGCTGGCGGCGCCTGGCTGGGAGCGCCGGATTGAGTCGGATTTCGCGGGGGCGCCATCTGACCAGCACCCGGGCGGCCTCCCATCGGCCCCGCCGGCGGCGAAGGCCCGAAGTACGCTTCATTGGTTTCGACCTTAAACGAGTTGTTCAGGTCGTCAATCTTTTGGCGCATGCGCTCATTTTGCAACTTGCTGCGAATTTCGGTCTGCGCCTGATCGAGCGGAAGCTCGCTCTTGCTGTTCACTTTGTAAATGTAGTGTCCGCCCGCATCGTGAATGACCTGGGAGACTTCGCCGGGTTTCAAATCGAACACCACCGACTGTGCCGGAGGCAGCGTGGTGCGGCGCACCGTGGGCAGATTTACCGTCGGAGATTGCATCTTCATGCCGGCGGCCTCGAACGCCTCCTTTTGCAACGTTACGAAATCTTCCCCGGCGGCGGCCCGCGCCCGCAGGCTCTCAGCCAGTTTGCTCATCGCCTGCTCGCCTTCCTCGATCTTGGCCTTTTCCTCAGCCTGTTTGACCTTTTGCGCTTCCTCACTCAGCTTTTCGTTTTTATCTTCTTCCTTGTTGGCTTCAGCTTCGGGCTGTTTGGTGCGGGGTACAAACAGCCGGTCCAGGTTGAGTTGCTCGTAGCTGTCGGCGTGCTCTTTGTAATACTTTTCAATCTCCTCGGGAGAGATTTTTCCGGCTTCCTCCTGAATTTTCTGCTGCAGCTCCTGACTCAGGATCTGCATCTTCAGGACCTTGACTCGATCTTCAAACTGCGGAGTTTTGTCCAGCCCTCTCTTCTTCGCCTCGTCCGACATTGCGATCCAGCGGGGCAACAATCCGGCCAATTGCTTTTTCATCTGCGGGGTTACGTTAGGGGCTAGATGGCTGATCAGCTTCTCGAACTCGGCCTTGGTAATGACCGTCTTGCAATCGGCTGGAGATTTTGCCGCCGCAGTCTTGGAAGGAGTCGCAGGCTTCGCTGCCGTTCCCTTGGCTGCGACGGGTCTCGGCTGCGCTGCACAAACGCCCTTGATCGTAATCACCGCCGCCGTCGCCGGAACTTCCGCCGAAGTATCGGCCGGGGCCTGCGGCGGGGCAGGAGCGCCGGGTGCAGCTTGTCCCCAGGCCAGCGTACCCAACAAAACACACATCAGCCACCTCTTACGCATACGTCATTTCCTCCAGGATTGGTCCTTCAGAAAGTTAAGAATGCTAAGCTCCAAATCCTAGCATAAGACGCAGCTTTTGCCGCTTTGCACTTGAGGGATAAAAAAGCCGCATCCGCGGCATACGTCCGGACGCGAGCAAACGAATGCGATTTGTTGGCGCTTTTCTTGCTCAGCGGCGATAATTCCTGCATGTCGGGCAACCCGGCCATTCCTTCATCCGAGTTGATGCGCGCCGAGAAGCGCGCCGCCGCCGGGAGTTCCGTGCTGGCCGCGGTGGTGATCACCGGGCTCAAAATTTTCGTCGGATTCAGCACCGGAAGCCTCGGCATCCTCTCCGAAGCCGCGCACTCCGGGCTCGATCTCATCGCGTCTCTGCTCACATTTTTCTCGGTCGGAGTCTCTGACAAGCCCGCCGACGCCGACCATCAGTACGGTCATGGCAAAGTCGAGAACTTCTCCGCCTTCGTCGAGACCGGCCTGCTGTTGATCACCTGCGCCTGGATCATCTATGAGGCAGCATTGCGTCTCTTTTTTCGCCACATTGAGATCGAACCTTCGATAGCCGCTTTCGCTGTGATGCTCTTCTCCATGGGCATTGACTGGTGGCGCTCGCGCGCACTGGGCCGCATCGCCAATAAGTATGACAGCCAGGCTTTGGAAGCCGACGCCTTGCATTTCTCCACTGACATCTGGTCGGCCGGCGTGGTCGTACTGGGACTCATCCTGGTACTCATCGGCCGCAACTATCGCGTTGACTGGCTGCGCGATTCCGATCCCATCGCCGCCCTCTTCGTGGCCGGAGTGGTCGTATCCGTCAGCTGGCGTCTGGCTCGCCGCACCGTTGACGCTCTGCTCGACGCCGCTCCGCCGGGCGTTCGATCCAAGATTTACGATGCGGTGTTGCACGTCGACGGCGTTCTCGAAGTCGATCGCATCCGCATCCGCCGGGCAGGAAACCGCTATTTCGCCGATCTCGCCGTGGGACTGGCGCGCACCGTGACTTTCCAGCGCTCCGGCCAGTTGGCTTCCGCCGTTTCCCAAGCGGTCCACAAGATCCTCCCCGACTCCGACGTGACCGTGCAGCCGCTTCCACGGGCGCAACGTTCGGAGAATATTTTCGACCGCATCCGGGCCGCCGCCACCGACAAAAATCTCAACGTGCATGACATCAGCGTCCAGGATTTTGCCGGCCGCCTGCACGTGGAGCAGCACGTCGAACTCGACGAGCGCATGACCCTTAAAAACGCCCACGATCGGGTCACTGAACTCGAAGCGGACATGCGGCGCGACGTCCCTGAAATTTCCGACATTCTCACTCACATCGAAAGCGAGCCCGCCACCATTGAAAGGCCCGAAGAGTTGGTCAGCGACGCGGAACTCGAGCATCGCCTGAAGGCCGTGGCTTCTCAGTTTCCCGAAGTGCTCGACGTCCACGACTTTGTCATCAAGCGCGTCCGCGGCCGCCTGTACATCTCGTGTCACTGCACACTGTCCGACGATCTTTCGCTATCTCGCGTGCACGACATCCAGACCGAACTGGAGATCCGTTTCAAGCAGGACGCGCCTGAGTTATTCCGCGTCCTGATTCACCCCGAACCGAGCACCGACAACCGGAGATAGCGCACGATGATCACAGCCAAGGCAATCTGGACGGACCATGAGCGCTACATCGGCGAAGCCAGTTCAGGTCACGCCATGGTGATGGACACGGCCACTGAAAAGTCCGCCAATTCCCCGATGGAATTGCTGCTGATCGCGCTCTGCGGCTGTACGGCGTCGGACGTGGTCGGCATTCTCCGCAAGAAGCGGGAGCCGTTTACGAGCCTGGAAGTCAGCGCCACGGGCGAACGCGCCTCGGGATATCCCGCCGTGTTCACGGAAATCAATCTCGTCTATCGCATCGGTGGTAAAGTGTCTCGAAAAGCGGCGGAGGATGCCGTCCGCCTCTCGAAAGAAAAATATTGCTCGGTTTCAGCCATGCTGGAAAAAACCGCGAAGATTACCGCGAAGATCGAACTGAACGAGTAGAGGAAGCGGATGCAATGAGGATTAGCCTTCAGGCGCGAACGCGAAGAGGGTTATTCCAGCTGCGGAGCGGCGAAAGAAGGCGTCCCACGGCGTAAGCCGTGGGACGCCAAAAGCAAAATCAACAAGCCCCGAAGGGACGAAAGAAAAGAGCCGCGGTATCTAGGGGAGCGAAACCGTTTCTCGAGCAAAAATCAATGTCGAATCGCGTTCTCTTGTTCACTCAACCCGGCTGCCTCTCCTGCGAGCTGATGAAAATCTTCCTTGAAGCCAAGGGGATTGCATTCGAAGAGCGCGACATCGTCGCCAATTCCGAAGCCCGCCGCGAAATGACCGAAAAACACGACAGCACCGAAACGCCAACCATGGTGATTTTTTCTGGCGAAGCCGAAGAAGTGATTATCGGCTTCGATCCCGTCCGCCTGGACCAGTACCTCGACTCCGATTCGGTGAGTGAATCCTGAATTCCGCCCGCCCAACCACTCAACATCCACTGCGCGGATATTTCTTCATCGGCTCCGCCGCATTTCTCTGGGGAGTCTCCGCCGCGCTCGGCCGCGCCGTCTTTACGGGTAAGCTGTTGCCGAGCGAGCAGGCGCTCCATCCCATTGGCTCGCTCATCCTGTCACAAACTCGGGCTTCGTTCTCGCTACTTCTGTTGCTCGCTCTGCTAGTGGGCCGACGCGGCTGGCAACGCATCAAACTCCCGGCGCTCGATCTCATCCAATGCCTCGCTCTTGGGATTCTCGGCGTGGCTGTGTCGAATTATTGCTATTACTTCGCCATTCAGAGAACGAGCGTTGCCATTGCCATCATCGTGCAATACACGGCGCCCGTCTGGGTGCTCTTGTACGTCGTTGCGCGCGGACAGCAAAAACTCACGCTGCCGAAAGTCGCTGCGGTGGGAGTGGCCATCACCGGCATCACATTGACGATCGGCATCGTCGGCGCGAAATCCGCTGCGCCACTCCGCCTCGACACCTACGGTTTCTTCGCCGCCCTGCTGGCATCGTTCTCCTTCGCCTTCTACAACGTCGGTGGACACCGCATCCTGGCCCGCCACGACCGCTGGCGAGTCCTGGTATGGACGCTGATTTCCGCCGCGGTCTTCTGGCTATTCGTGAATCCTCCGTGGAAAGTGATCGCCGCCCACTACGCGCCCGCGCAGTGGGCATTCCTGTTCGTCTTCTCCATGATCTCGGTGCTGGGGGCATTCTCCCTCTACTTCCTCGGCCTCCAGTATCTCGAGCCTACGCGCGCGGTTATCGCCAGTTGCCTGGAGCCGGTGTTCTCGATCCTGCTGGCGGCAATACTGTTAGGGGAAGGCCTGCGCCCGATTCAGACTTTGGGGATTGTGCTGGTGCTGTCGGCGATCGTGATTGTGCAACTGCCGGGGCGAGACAGCACTCGGGAATCGGTCTTGATCGATCCAATTGAATGAGGATGAACTGGGCGGCCCGATCACTTTCTCGCAATAGCTATCGCCTGCCGCACATGCCCCTGGGATTCCTTTAATGCTGCCACCGCCTTCGACCGATTCACTCCGGCCGCCAGCATGACCACCGCGACGGGTGTGCGATTCCCGCTGGCTTTGAGAGCGGCGCTGGCAGCATCATGATCCGCTCCAGTGGCTTGCTCCAGGATTCGAACGGCCCGCTGCACGAGCTTTTCGTTCTTCGTCCAAACGTTGACCATGAGGTTTCCGTAGACGTATCCCAGCCGCGCCATGGCGCCGGTCGAGATCATATTCAGAACCATTTTGTGGGCGGTGCCGGCCTTCATGCGGGAAGATCCCGCGAGAACCTCCGCCCCAACTTCGGTGACGATGGCGAAATCGGCGGCGCGCTCCAATAGTGAATTCCGGTTGCAGGTAAGCGCGATGGTGCGCGCTCCGTGGCTGCGGGCGTATTCCACAGCGGCGATGGTGAAGGGAGTTCGTCCGCTGGTGGCGATGCCGAGAACGATGTCGCGCTTGCCGGGCTTCCGCTTCTTTATTTCCGCGAGTGCCGCCACAGTATCGTCTTCACTGGCCTCCGTGGACGCACCGAGAGCCTTCGGTCCTCCCGCCATGATGTACTGCACGCTGCGCGGATCGGTATTGAAAGTCGGCGGAATCTCAGAAGCGTCAAGAGCGCCGAGACGCCCGCTGGTTCCTGCGCCCACGTAGATGAGGCGTCCACCCTGGCGGAGTCCGGCCACGACGACATCGATGGCGCGGGCGATCTGCGGCAAGGCGCGAGCTACGGCCCCCGCCACGGTGGCATCTTCCTGGTTGATGAGGCGCACGATTTCGAGCGACGACATGCGATCAAGATCAATGGCGGCGGGAAGATTTTGTTCGGTGGGCAAGCGGCGAAGGTCGGATTTGTCTTCTTTTTCTTCTTTTTCTTTGCCAGTTCGGGTCAAGTCGTGCGCCTTTCGGTATCAGCGGAAGCAGAGCATTCTACGAAAAGCAGACTGAGATTCGCGCGAGATTCCTCCCTCCGCCTGAAGAACGGCTCCGCGCGGAACGACGCCATTGTCTCAAAATGGTCGCCGCCGGCAGGCATGACTGCCGATTCACATCAGCGCTTCGACCACCGCGTCGTGAAATTTCGGTCGCGCTTGCTTGATCGCCTGATTCGCGCAATCCGGCCAGGTACGATTCGTCAATAACACAATAGAGAGTTGGCGCTCGGGGTCGACCCACAATGACGTGCCGGTGTAGCCGAGATGCCCGAAGGACCTCGCCCCGAAATATTTTCCGGACTGCGAGGGCGCAGACGGCGTATCCCAGCCCAGGGCGCGGGACGTGCCCGCGGGAGCAACTTGACGCGTAGTAAATAGGGCGACAGTCTCGGGACGGAGAATAGGTCGTCCTCCATGCTGCATGGCGTGCGCGAAGCGAGTCAGGTCCTCAGCAGTGGAGAAGAGACCGGCATGGCCCGCGACGCCGTCCAACACGAAAGCATTCTCATCCTGCACTTCGCCCTGGATTACCTTGCGCCGAAAAATCCGGTCGTCGGCTGTAGGAGGAATCTGGGCGCGGGCATCTGCCGCTGGATTGAAAGCGGTGCGGTTCATTGACAGTGGGTGGAATATCTCGCGCCGGCAGAATGCGTCGAGCGACTCGTTCGCGATCCGTTCGAGAGCCGCTCCCAGAACGATAAATCCGATATCGCTGTATTCGGCCCGGGCGCCGGGATCGGACGAAAGGGAAGTCGTAAACGCAGCCCGCAACAGTTCGTCACGCGCTCGCGTTTTGAGGAACAACTTCTCATACGCTGGCAGGCCTGAGGAGTGGGCGAGGAGCATGCGAAACGTAACCTCCCGCCGCCGGGCATCGGACTCGCCGCAGGAGTCGGCCAGAAACTCAGGGACGGTTCCAGCCACCGTCGCCTCCAGCTTCAGGAGGCCACGTTCGTAAAGAATCATCGCCATCGTGGTTGTGGCCACGACCTTGGTCACGGATGCCAGGTCGAAGACGGTGGCAGGCGTCGCCGCAGGGGAGCCTACGTCGTACGTAAAATGGCCGAAAGATTTCAGCGCGACCAGCCGATCCCGATGCACGACCGCTGCACAGGCGGCAGGAAAGGCGCGCTGCTCAGTCGCTTCCCGAAGTACGGAAAAAGCCGAAGAAAATGCTTCGTCCTGATGGTCCAAGGCCCGGACAGGGGTAGCAACGCTATGCAGGGCTGTGCTCACTGAAAAATTGAAACTTCAGCGGTTATAACAGGTTGGAAAGGGAGGGTAAAGATTACTGCAGCTTCGTTGGTAGGGCGGTTTAGCTTTATCTCGACTCCCAGGTAACCTCCAACCCGCCTGGGGCGTCTAACCCAGAGGGAAAAGATTGACAATCGCTGTCTTCCGGCAGGGGTATAATCAGGCATTAAGGAGTACTGTATGAAATTCAAATGGCTGGCAATCGCTGTGGGATTGGCGGCGTTCAGCGCTGGGCCCTGGACGTTAGCGCAGGTTTCCGATCAAGATAAAGATCAGCCAAAAGCCAGCGACGTGGAGAATGCACCCAAGCAGCCGGCCGCGACGCTGCCCACGGCCGACGACAGCGACATCAAACATGATGGCGGCAAAACCGACGTCGACGCGGTCGGGAACCGCAACGTGGGTTGCGGGCGCGGCGTAGGCAACTGGTACACGGTTGAGGGGCAGGTCGCCCGCGGCCGTCAGTATGCTCAACAGATCGAATCGCAGATCAAGCTGGTCAACGATCCCGTCATTACCGAATATGTGAATCGGATCGGCCAGAACCTGGTGCGCAATTCCGACGCGCAGGTGCCCTTCACCATCAAGGTCATCGATTCCGACGTGGTCAATGCCATGGCGCTGCCCGGCGGATTTTTCTACGTGAATTCCGGCCTGATTCTGGCGGCCGACGAGGAAGCGGAGATGGCAGGCGTGATGGCCCACGAGATCGCTCACGTAGCGGCCTGCCACTACGGGCGCGAAATGACGCGCATGAACCTGCTGCAGATGGCTTCGCTGCCGGCTATCTTCATGGGAGGGGCGCTCGGGTATGGGATTTACGAAGGCATGGGTCTTGGCATTCCCCTGACCTTCCTGCACTTTTCCCGCGGATTCGAGGCCCAGGCCGATTACCTTGGCATCCAGTATATGTATCGAGCCGGATACGATCCGTCGGCTTTTGTCTCCTTCTTCGAAAAGATTCAAGCCATGGAGAAGAAGAAGCCGGGGACTCTGTCGAAGGCCTTCGACACCCACCCGCAGACGCCTGACCGCATCGAGAAATCCCAGGACGAGATTCGGAGAATTCTTCCCGCCAAACAGCAATACGTAGTCACGACCTCGGAGTTCGACGAGGTGAAGGCCAGGCTGGCGGCAATCGAAAACAAGCACAAGGTGATCGACGAAAAGGATTCGAACAAGCCCAGCCTGCGGCGGACCGCGAATACAACCGACAAGACCGGCGACACCAAGAGCGACGACGATCGTCCGACCCTGAAGCGCCGCGACGATTCTAACTAGTCGCGTAGCGACAGCCGCCTCGGCTGTCAGTCTTTAAGAAACCGGCGGCCGCGGCCGCCGGTTTTATTTTTCTTCGTGACCCACAAGAAGTTCAGTCACGAGCAGTGAGCTGACTGATTTTCGACAACCGCGATCTTTCCCGAGCTATCGTAGAGTTCCGCACCGAACCATCCGGCCGCATGTGGCCCGCATTTGGCGTAAGATGAGCGCTTGCAGTGTTGGACTGCACAGCCCGCATAAGGCGGAGACTCCATGCCGGAAAACACACTTTCCATTACAGACAATCGCACCAATCAGACCTATACCCTCCCCATCGAAAACGGCACGATCCGGGCCATGGATTTGAGACAGATCAAGTCCGGCGCGGACGACTTCGGGCTGATGACATACGATCCCGCTTTCATGAATACCGCGTCATGCAAAAGCGCGATCACCTACATTGACGGCGACAAGGGAATTTTGCGGTACCGCGGATATCCCATCGAAACTCTGGCCGAGCGCTGCACCTTCCTGGAAGTCGCCTACCTGCTCCTGTTCGGCGAACTCCCTGCCGGGAAAGAGTTGCGCGCCTGGGTGCACGACATCACTCATCACACCATGCTGCACGAGACCACGAAAAAGTTCATGGAAGGCTTCCGCTATTCATCGCATCCCATGTCGATGTTTGTGAGCACCATCGCAGCCCTGTCGAGTGTGTATCCGGACGCCAAGGACGTGCACGACCTGGAAAACCGGCTGCATCAGATTGTCCGGCTCATCGGCAAGGTGCCTTCCATCGCGGCCATGTCATACCGGCACAATGTGGGATTCCCCTATGTCTATCCCGACAACGACCTGAGTTACACCGAGAATTTCATGAATATGTTGTGGAAGATGGTCGAGCCTAAATACGTGGCGCATCCCGCGATTGCGCGCGCTCTCGACATTCTGTTTATTCTGCACGCCGACCATGAGCAGAACTGCAGCACCAACGCCATGCGGTCCGTCAGCAGTTCCCAGGCCGATCCGTATCTCTCAGTTGCGTCGGCGGCCTCGGCCCTGGCCGGCCCGCTGCACGGCGGCGCCAATGAAGAAGTGCTGAAGATGCTCGATGAAATCGGTTCCAAAGATCGCGTCCCGGCCTACATCAAGCGGGTTAAGGACGGGCAAATCAAGCTGATGGGCTTCGGGCACCGCATCTACAAGAATTACGATCCGCGGGCGAAAATCATTCGCTGGGGCGCCGAGCAGGTCTTCGAGGTCACCGGACGCAGCCCGAAGCTCGACATCGCATTGGAACTGGAACGCATCGCTTTGGAAGACGACTACTTCGTAAAACGAAAACTTTATCCCAATGTCGACTTCTATTCCGGGATTATGTATCAGGCCATGGGCTTCCGCCCCGAAATGTTCACCGTGCTGTTTGCGATTCCGCGCACCGCTGGATGGCTGGCGCAATGGCAGGAACTGATTACTGACCCCGAACAAAAGATCGCGCGCCCCCGCCAAATCTACACCGGACACGGCGAGCGGGAGTTCCTTCCCCTCGACAAGCGAGTTCCAGTGCCGGTGCCGGCGGCGTATCCTGCTAGCTGATATTTGCCGCCGAGAGGGAAGCCAGCCTTATTCTGGTTCAGCCGATAACATTACGCTTTGAGAGTGGAGTAGCCTGGTGCGTGAAATGGGAGCGGTAGGACGCAACCCTGGATCGTGCGGAATCGCGAGGAAGAGAAGAGGAAGAGAAGAAGAGAAGATGTCCCCGGTTTATGCGGCGTGCTTGGCCAGTTCCGCCAGTTCCTCCCGATGACGCTCCGGCGAAGTGATGACTTTCATCCCCTGCCAGTCATAAGGAAATTCTCTACCACAATCCAGGCAAGCGACGTAGGTCCCGGTCAGCTTGGCGGCTTCGGTACGGCGCGCCTTCGCGCCGCGAAGAGTGACTGGAAAACTGTAGCGCGCGTGCCTGCAACCGAAGAGCATATCCACCAATTTAGCGAACATGATCCACCTTCCACACTCGAGCTGGGATGCTCGAACCCTGGTTTGAACTATACGCCCCCGCCAGAAGAATATTCCCGTGCGGGCAATCAACAAATACTTAGATTCCTGAATTGACAAAACGGTTTCCGTTTTGTAATCAACGGAGTCGCTTCCAGTGGGAGCTCAGCTAAACCATTGTGCGAGAAATAGTTACACACTGATGAAGGGGTAAAACAGGCCTATACGCTCTGTGGGCCGCGCTTTTTCTGCTGCTGGCATTTGGTCATGATCGCCGACCGTAGCCGGCCGCGCAGATCTTCGGGCAGTTCGTAGAGTTGAGAGTCGCGATAAATCTCGATGGTCTTTTTAGTCGTGTCGCAGACAACATAGCAGTTGTGGCACCACGAAAGATGGTTCTCCAATTCAACTTTAGTTTTCTCGTCGAGGACGCCGTCCAAATAATTGGTCAGCTCTTGCAGGAACTCAGCGCATTTCACTGTTTGCCATCTCCACTCATAACGTCACTCGCCTTAGCTTCGGAATTCTTGTCGCCACTCTTGCCACTTTCCCGTCTCTGAAAATACCGTCCCAACCGTTCGCGAAGCTGCAAGCGAGCCCTCAGCAGTCTTGACTTCACCGCAGGAACGCTCAACTCCAGCGCGGCCGCGGTTTCCTCGGTGGAAAGCCCTTCCACGTCCCTCAAGACAAACACCGTTCGAAAGCCCGGGGGCAGGCCCTGAATGGTCTTGCTCAAAATCTCACGCAACTCAGCCTGCGTGTACTGCTGCTCCGGATTCGGACTCCAGTCCGCGATCTCGCGGGGAAGGGAATCGTCTTCCGTCTTAATATCTTCGTCGAGTGATACCGTGCGTTCCGGCTTGCGCCGGCGCAACTTCATCAGCGCTTCGTTGACCGCGATCCGGACCAGCCAGGTATAAAACTTTGACTGCTCCTGGAACTGCGCCAGGTTCCCGTAAGCTTTCAGGAACGCTTCCTGCACCACGTCTTCCGCGTCTTCACGGTTTTGCGTGATGTGTTGCGCGATCCGGAAAACGTTGCGGTCGTAACGGCGAACCAGTTCTTCGAATGCCGAGTCGTCGCCGCGCTTGGCGGCCTGTACCAGCGTCAACTCTTCGCTAACTGGTCCCGCTACTTTGTTTTGGATGGCTTCCATTCGCTTGGCGATGCAGTATTTTCGGGATGCGAAAAAAACTTATGTCACCTCGAACGCGGCGCAAAAGTCACTAGAATTCGAGACTGTTATTCTACTTGGTAACCCGCCTGTTTGCCCAATGGCTTTGCCGTATGCGGCGACAAAACTTTGGGATAGAGTGCAAAGAGCCGGGTGTAACGCCAAAGAGCAGGTACCGAAGTACCCTGATGTCACAGAGCAAGTACCGTATAATCAGCGTTTAGGGCAGTGTCCTTTGGTGCGGCATTGTCGCGAGCACTGCCTTGGAATAGATCGATTTTTTGGAATGGTCTGAGTATGCCGGAGAGCAAGGAACTTCAGCACATCATCGAGCAAGCGGTGGCGCAAGTGCTCGAACGCCAACTGCCAAAGCTGCAGGCTGAGCTGGTTGCTCGCCTCACCGCGGAGTTGCCGTTGGGCCCGCCTGCATCGGCGAAAGCCGCGGGAAGTCCGACTCAGGGCAATCTGGTTCAGGCCGTTGCCAGCATTCACGCTGGAACTACGCAAAAAGAAATCCTACGGGCATTGCTTGATGCCGGCAGCTTATACGGATCGCGGGTCGCGCTCTTCGTCGTGAAAGCGGGAACTGCCAATGGCTGGCAAGGCCGCGGTTTGGGCGAGGACGATGCCGTAAAGGATTTTCCGCTCGATATGTCCGCGGGACCGGCTGCTCATGCCTATCAGAATCGAACCGCTACTCCGGCGAATATTGCCGAGATGGATCGCCATTTCGTAGAACAGTTCGGAGGGCCGGCAAACGAGCAGATTCTGGTTTTGCCGCTGGTTCTGAAAGATAAAGTTGCAGCCTTGCTCTACGCCGACGGCGGCGCGGACGGCGCACTGGACGGGCCTTCGCTCGAAGTGCTGGTGCTGACCACAAGCGCCTGGCTCGAAGTAGTTTCGCTGCGCAAGCAGGCGCAAAGGGATTTCAGCGATGCTCCCGCGGCCAGCGTGGAACGGCCTGCAGTCGCAGCGCCGGTGCAGACGGTCAGTTCGTTCTCCGATCCTTTCGCGTCACACACTCCCCAGCACATTGCTCCCAAGCCCGTTCCTGAGCCCGAACCGGCGGCCGAGGTTGTCGAAGTAGCTTCGCACGCGGCTTCAGCGAATGCCGCAGCGTCCGCTCCGGCAGCTGCTGCGGACCCGTTCGCCGGCATGTCACCCGATGACGCCGACACTCACCGCAAAGCGCAGCGCTTCGCGCGCCTGCTGGTGGATGAAATCAAGCTGTATAACCAGGCGAAAGTGGCGGAAGGCCGCCGCCATAAAGATCTGTATGATCGCCTGAAAGAAGACATTGAGAAGAGCCGCTCCACATTTCAAAAGCGCTATGGCAACACGGCGGCGGCCAGTGGCGACTACTTTCAAAAGGAAGTCGTACGCAGCCTGGCGGAGGACGACTATTCCGTCATGGGCGCAAACTTCCGCAAGTAACGCGCTTTAGCACCCTGAGGACTGGCGGGTTCCCTTTAAGTCGGTTCCAGCATCTCAACAAGCAGGCTCTGATATTCGCGTCTCCGCACGAAAATATTAAGGTGGTTCGATTGGGTTTCAAGTGTTGGCGGCTACTCGCCCTCAGTCTTCTGTGCGGGCTGCTGAGCAGTACGCATTCCGTCGCGTTCCCTCAACACGCTCCCTCTGCCGCGCCGGCTTCCGACAAAAAGTCTGAGACAGCACCACCTGTGGTCCAGAAGCCGTCTGCTCCCACGCGACCTGCGGCCAAGTCCGCAACACCGAAAAATTCCACGCCGCAAAAGTCCACCAAACCCGCGAACGCCAAGACTTCCCCCCGAAACAAGGGCAGCGCAGCCTCTCGTGCCGCGGCTGCCCGAAGACGACACAGGCCCATGTCGCCCCGCGTACGCCGTATCCGCCAGGCCTTCGTCGCGTCGACCACATTGCGTCCCATGGCGCAGCAATTGATTCAGGATCGTTCTCCCGCCGGCTACGCGGGAGTCGAAGCCTATGCACGCGCCCATTCCAAGGAAGACCCCGGAGCTTTGGCGTGGCTGGCCGTCGGCTACGCGCACGTCCTCGACCACGAATGCCCCAAAGCCATCGATCCGCTGAATCGGGCCAAGCCGCTGGCGGGAGACTTGGGAGACTACGTCGCCTATTACCTGGGAACCTGCTACCTGCAAACCGGGCATCAGGCCGAGGGTCTCGCCGCGCTCGCCAACTTCGGTGCCGCGTATCCCGATTCGTTGTTGATTCGCGATGCGCATCTAAGCTACGCCAGTGCTCTGCTGGCTGATGGTCGAGCCTCGGAAGCCGCCGACCTTCTCGAGAAGGACCGCCTGCCCGCAAAATCTGATATCGAATTCACCTTGGGACGAGCCTATGCCGCTCTGGGCCAGACCCAAAAAGCGTGGGAAGCCCTCGCCAATGTTTATTACAACATACCCACCGCGGCGGAAGCGGATGCCGCCTTTGCCGAGTTGAAGAGACTTCCGTCAGCGCCGACCCCAACGCCCGCGCAGCGCAAGACCCGCGCGGACCTGCTGATGAAAGCAAAACGCTACAACGATGCTGTGGACGAATATCGGGAACTCGCGATCCATGCCAGCCCGGAAGGACGCCCGGCGGCGGAGCTCGCGCTGGCCGATGCGCTGCATCGCAGCGGACGCAACCGCGAAGCCAAATCGGAACTGACCACGCTCCCCGGTGCGACGCCGGACCAGAATGCGCAGCGGCTCTTCATTCTCGGAGAAGTTGCCTGGTCCTCCGACGAGAACGACGTTTTTTATCGCACTGTCGACGAACTCCGCCAAACCGCGCCGACAAGTTCGTGGCTGGAACAGGCGCTGCTCTCAGTCGCGAATTTGCACCTCGTGCACCACGAATATGAGCAGGCGCTCGATGCCTTTCGCGAGCTGCAACAGCGCTTCCCAAGGGGCGCGCGCGCTTCTTATGCGCACTGGAAGGCGGCCTGGCTCACCTTGCGCTTCGGACGGAACGAGGAAGCCAAGAAAGAATTCGACGAGCAGATCGGGATGTATCCCGAAGGCAACGAAACCTCTGCCGCACTCTACTGGAGGGCACGCCTTGCGGAAGAAGATAACCAGCCCGCCATGGCCCGCGCCTATTATCAGAAATTGTCGGACCGCTTTCGAAACTATTACTACGCGGAACTCGGGCGGGATCGTTTGCAGAAACTTCCCGCGAGCGCCGACCCACCCGGAGAGTATCCGCTGCTCGACCACATCCCGCCTCTCGAGCATGGCGAGAAAGTGACACTATCGGAACCTCCGAACGATGACCTTCATCGTCAGAAAGCGCAGCTGCTGGCCAACGGAGGATTGATTGATTTCGCCGTGCGCGAATTGCAGGCTGCCTCCGCCGCCGACGGCGGAAACTGGGGTCCAGCCGAGACCGCGCAACTCTACGTCGATACTGGCCACTACGATCGCGCTATCGAAACCATGAAGCATTCCGTCCCCAGTTATTTTGCGGTCGATATTCCAACCTTGCCCCGTATCTACTGGGAGGCGCTATTCCCACGGCCCTACTGGTCCGACCTGAAAAAATTCTCTTTATCCAACGGTCTCGATCCCTATCTGGTGGCATCGCTGATCCGGCAGGAGTCGGAATTCAATCCGCTCGCGGTGTCCCGCAAGGATGCCGTAGGCCTTATGCAGCTCCTGCCCAAGACCGGCAAAGTCGTCGCCCACCAGGTATCCCTCAAACACTTCAACTCAGCCCAATTGTTCACTCCCGCGGTCAATCTGCAGCTGGGCACGCGCTATTTCCGCGGCATGGTCGACAAGTTCGGGGGATCGTTCCAGCACGCCTTAGCTGCCTACAACGCCGGTTCCGACCGCGTCGAAGAATGGATGGGACAAGGTCCTTACCGCGATTCTCCGGAATTCGTCGAGTCCATCCCCTTCACCGAAACCCGCGAATACGTCCAGGCCATCCTGCGCAACGCCGCCGTCTACAAACAACTCTACGGCGCCCCCTAATCTTAATCTGCACGCTGTCATTCTGAGGGAGTGCGAGCGACCGCGAGCGCGAGTCGAAGAATCCCTGCAGCCTCGAAGATCCTGTGGAACCAATGCCGCCGCCTTTGCGTACCCGTAGGCAGAACCGGAGGTCTGCCCGTGAGAGCGATTGTGTTCGTTCTGCTGAGCCTGAGCACCGCCATGACTGCCCAGAGCATCAACGTCGAAGAGGTCGGCAAGAATCCAGTCGAGGCGAAGTTCGCCTCCGGCGGCCGGGTTCGAATGGATCTCTGCTCCAGCGGGATCGAACTCATTGGAACGGATCAACCCAGGCTGCGCGTTTCCTACCACCCGGAACGCGCCGACGTGAAGGTGCGGATTCAAGCATCCGGGGACCGAGCCGATCTCCAGATTACTAATTGCCCGCGCAATAACTTCCGGGCGACGATCGAAGTGCCGAAATCGTCCGACCTTTACGTTCGCATGTTCGCCGGACAGCTCAGCGTGCGCGAGATCACGGGTGACAAAGACGTAGTACTGCACTTTGGCCAGCTCAACATGGACATTGGAAAGCCCGAGGATTATGCCCGCGTGGATGCCTCCGTCAACAGCGGGCAACTCGACGTTTCCCCATTCGGCGTTTCGAAAGGGGGACTGTTCCGTTCCTTTGATCAAAGCGGCCCAGGCAAGTACCGCGTCTACGCCCACGTGGGAGCGGGCCAGCTGGAGCTTCGTTAGCGGTTACACTGCGCTTTTGTTCGGACGGCTGAGTAAAATCTCAATTACTAGCAGCCCGGCCCCAACCACGATCGCGCTATCCGCCAGATTAAAAACCGGCCACTGATACTGCTTGACATAGAACAGCAGAAAATCGATCACGCGCCCACTGGCCACTCGATCCCAAAGATTACCTACCGCTCCTCCCAGAATCAGCGAAAGCGCGATTCCCGTAATCGTCAGCCCCCGCGTCTGTCTCCACAACAGTACCGATACGATTACCATGGCGATGAAAGAAAACCCGATCAGCAGCAGGGTCTTCCAATGCGACGGAGAGTCGGCAAACAGGCTGAACGCTGCCCCGGTATTTTCCGTATGCGTGATCCGGAAGAATCCTGGAATGATCTGGATGTGGGTAAACATTCCGACGCGCGCGGCCACCAGTCGCTTCGTCCAGCGGTCGAGCAGAACGACCAGCAAAGCCGGCAGAAAATGTAGGGTGCGCGCCGAAGTAGTGTTCATCAATGAGCGGGTTGCGCTTCCAGTTCTTTTAGCACCGCGCTGCAGCGCTCGCAGACCGTGGGATAGTTCTTGTCTTCGCCAACGTGTGTGGAGTAGTTCCAGCAGCGGTCGCACTTGGCGCCGTCGGCCTTCTTCACGTCGATATGCACGCCACCCGTACCATTACCCGACCCCTGCGCGAGCGTGACTGCCGAAACGATAAAGAGATAACGAAGCTGGGCCGCATAACGCTGCAGCAAAGAGTACAAGGGATCGGAGGCAGTGATCGCCACCTGCGCCTCCAGCCCGGTTCCGATCAGCTTGCTGTTCCGCGCCTCCTCCAGCGCCTTCAATACTTCATCCCGAACCGCGCGCAGGCTCGCCCATTCTTCGTCCGATTTTGCGTCAGCCGCGGGAATCGCGGCGCCGCCCAGGATTCCCGCCGTCAGCGGAAACTGCTCCACATGCACGCTTTCGGTCCGAGCTGCAACTTTCGGCAAGTACGTCCAAATCTCTTCACACGTGAAACTCATGATGGGAGCCAGCAAGCGCACCAGCGCTTCACCGATGCGCCACACCGCAGTCTGCGCGCTGCGCCGTGCCCGCGACTTCGGCGCAGAAATGTACAAACGATCTTTCAGCACATCGAAATAAAACGCGCTCAAGTCGACAATGCAGAAATGATTTACCCGGTGGTAAATCTTGTGAAACGCGAACTCCTCGTAGGCATTGCGGACATCCGTCGCGAACGCGCAAGTCTGCCGCAGCATGTGTTGGTCCAACTCTTCCATCTCGTCGAACCGGACCGCGTCCTTCTCCGGATCGAAATCGTTCAAATTGCCCAGGATGTAACGAAACGTATTGCGAATCTTGCGATAGTTCTCCGCCACCCGCAGCATCAACGCTTCCGACCCAACCACATCCTCTCGAAAATCGACCGAAGCCACCCACAACCGCACAACTTCCGCGCCCAGGCGGCTGGAGATATCGACCGGGTCCACATCGTTACCGCGCGACTTCGACATCGCCTGGCCCTTTTCGTCCAGCGTCCAGCCGGGCGTAACCACGCCTTTGTACGGAGGAGTCCCGTGCGTGCCCATGCCGCAGAGCAGGGAAGACTGAAACCATCCGCGGTACTGGTCTCCGCCCTCGAGATACAAATCGGACGGCCAGGGATAATCCGGCTCATCCGCAACGAGTGCCAGATAACTCGCCCCCGATTCCAGCCACACGTCGAAGATGTCGGTTTCTTTCTCGAACTTCGTACCGCCGCAGTGCGGACACTTCGTTCCAGGAGGAAGAATCGTGTCCGACTCCGGCGTGAACCACGCATCTGCCCCAGCCCGCGCAAACAACTCGACTACCTTCTGATTCACTGAGTGATCCTTCAGCGGCTTGCCGCACTTCTCGCACAGGAAAACGGCAATCGGCACTCCCCATACCCGTTGCCGCGAAATACACCAGTCCGGCCGCGTCTGGATCATGTTCGACATGCGCTCCTCGCCCCACGCCGGATCCCACTTCACCTTCTTGATTTCTTCCAGCGTTCGCGTTCGCAGGGTGTCGTTTTCCGAACCTCGACCTCCTGAGCCTCGCCCTCCTAAGTCTCGTTCCCCCAGGCCGCGCGGCATCGGCGTTTCCATCGAAATGAACCACTGTTCAGTAGCTCGAAAGATCACCGGATTGTGGCACCGCCAACAATGTGGATAAGAATGTTCAGTCTTCTCCGTGTGCAGCAAGGCTCCGCGGCTCTTTACCAGATCAACGATTGGCTGGTTCGCTTCCCACACCCTCTTCCCGGTATATTCCGGCAGCCCGTTCCGCAGAATGCCTTTTTCGTCGACGTTACTGGTCGCATCGAGCCCATATTTCATGCCGGTGATGAAGTCTTCAGCCCCGTGCGATGGCGCGGTATGCACCACGCCCGTTCCCGTGTCCATGGTGACGTAATCCGCCAGCACACCCAGAATCTTTCGATCCAGAAACGGATGCTGAAAGTTCAACCGCTCCATCTTCCGCCCCGGAAAATGCGCCAGAGGGCGCGGCTCCTGCAGCCCGCACTTCGCCGCCACATCCCCGGCCAGCCTAGACGCGACAATATAAACCTCGCCCCCCGATTCCAGTGCCACATATTCTTCGTCGGGGTGAAACGCCACCGCCATCGACGCCGGCAATGTCCACGGAGTCGTCGTCCAGATAATGGTCGAGACTTTCTTCCCGGCGAGCGCCGCATCAATCTTCGCCGCATCGTCCAGCAGCCCATACTTCACCCACACCGTGATGCTGCTGTGGTTCTCATATTCGACTTCAGCCTCGGCCAGCGCAGTCTCGTCATGCATGCACCAATAAACCGCGCGCAGCCCCTTGTAGACGAATCCGTTCTCGTAAAACGAAAAGAAAGTCGCGAGCACCACCGACTCATACTGCGGATTCATGGTGGCATAAGGCCGGTCAAAGCGCCCGAACACGCCAATGCGTTTGAACTGACTCCGCTGCAAGTCCAAAAACCTCTGCGCATACTTGCGGCACTCGGCCCGAACGTCGGTAGGCCGCATCTGCAATTTCCTGCCGCCCAGTTCCTTATCGACCTTGATCTCGATGGGCAATCCATGACAATCCCAGCCGGGCACATAAGGAGCGTCAAATCCCGCCATCGTCTTCGACTTGACGATGAAATCTTTCAGGCATTTATTCAGCGCCGTACCCATATGAATCGGCCCGCTGGTATAGGGCGGCCCATCGTGCAGAATGTAGCGGGGCGCGCCTTGCCGGGCCTGCCGAATACGCGCGTAAATCCCCATCTGCTCCCATCGCTCCAGCATTTTGGGCTCGTTCTGAGGCAGGTTGGCCTTCATAGGGAAGGCAGTCTGAGGCAGGTTAATGGTCTTTTTGAGTTCGAGCGGCACTCGGTTCGCGTCTCCCAAAATGATTGAATCTGCCATTATAGCGGGAGCGCGCCACAACACACCGCCGCGCCGCGGGGCGAGTTTCAGCCCTGGCAGCTATCTTCCGATTCGCGGTGAAAGGACGCCTCCCTCCGCGTTCTTTGGCCCTGCGGAATGCACTGTCGAAATGAATCGACTAGAGGTACAATTTCAGGAAGCAGGAAACGTTCTGGTCTGGTAGGTTCGCAGGCTGGCGACGGGAACTTCAATTGACAAATTCGAGACGAAATGGAAGCAACTCACGGGGTATGCCGCTCATCTGTGTAAAGAAGGCATAACCCGGATTTTGCCAGAAAAGTCACCGTAGGAAATTCGCAGCCCGAGCGAGATCGTCCAAAACGGAAATATGGCACCCGAACAAATCAATCCGATTGCCCCGAATGAGCCAGAGCTGCACCTCCTGCTGGCGAACGACAGCTTTGAAGAGCCCCTTTGGAAATCGCTTTCCCGGCAACTGGACGAGTTCTTCTTCCCCAAGAAGCTCCCGCCCCTTAAGCTGGAATCGAAGCCCGAACCGGTCAAAGACATCTGGGGTTTCTATAACTACAAGAAGAACGGGGCTCTGGGTTCCACCGGCGTTCACGTCCTGATAGCGGCAGTTGTCATCGCCGGCACTCTGATCGGACGGCGCGTGGTAAATGCCGCGCCGGCACAAAAAGTGACCGTGACCCTAGTCGACCCCGGACCTCTTCCCGATCTGAAGCCCTCTAGAACCCAGGCGGGGGGCGGTGGTGGCGGTGGCGATCGCGACGTTTTACAAGCCTCCCGCGGCAAGCTTCCGAAGTTTTCCATGACGCAGATCACCCCTCCGATGGTCATCGTGCGCAACGAGCATCCCAAGCTGGCGGTTGAGCCCACCATCGTAATCCCTCCACAAGTGCAACTGGCGACCAATAACATGCCGAACCTCGGCGATCCCATGGCGCATGCCGTGCTGCCCTCGAACGGCACCGGTTCGGGCAGCGGCATCGGTTCCGGAAGTGGCGGCGGTGTCGGGTCCGGCAAGGGACCAGGCTTTGGTCCCGGCGAAGGCGGCGGCACCGGTGGCGGCATCTTCCACGTAGGCGGCGGCGTCTCTCCGCCGCGCCAGATTTATGCCCCCGAGCCCGAGTTCTCTGAAGAGGCTCGAAAAGCGAAATATCAGGGAGTCTGTACCCTCGGACTGATCGTCGGAACCGATGGCCGCCCCAGCAACATCCGTATTCTAAGCAGCCTGGGCATGGGCCTCGACGAGAAGGCCATCGAAGCCGTGAAGAACTGGAAGTTCGAGCCCGCCATGAAAGACGGCCATCCCGTCCGCGTGGAGATCGCGGTAGAAGTAGACTTCCACCTGTACTGAGTTTCGGTAGCGCCGCCGTCTCGGCGGCTGTCGTGGCGGATTCCCCACTGACGTGAGCGAAGCGCGCGTCTTACCGTGGAAGAGCGGCCCTTGAGGGCCGCGTAAGCCGAGCACAATCGAAGTGGGCTTCAGCCCCTGCAGATGCTTCCACTAAGACCTATTCCTTCCGCAACACGGCGAAATGCGGCTTAGCCCTGGTACGAAACCCCAATTGCTCATATACCCCGATCGCCCGCGTGTTACCGCTCCTGACGTGCAAGAACGGAATCTCTCCGCGATCCCGAATGCCCCGCATGATCTCGGTCATGAGCAGGCGAGCGTAACCCTTTCCAGTGTGCTCCGGATGCGTGCAGACCGCGCTCACTTCCGTGTACCCCGGCACCTTCAGACGCTCGCCCGCCATCGCGACCAATTTTCCCTCGCGGCGAATGCCCACGTACGCGCCGAGTTCATGAGTTCGAGAACCAAAAGGCCCGGGCTTGGTCAGCGTAGCCAGTTCGAGCATCTCTGGCGAATCCGTCACGCCGAGCCGGACAATCTCAGGAGAATCCGATTGGGCCCGCTCGCCACCATTTTCGCAAACCATCTGCAGCATCGGACCGCCCGCCACCAGTTCCCACCCCGGCCGCGGTTCGTACGCGCCGTCAAGAAACAGTGCGGCCGTCCCACCGGCCCCTACCAGGCACGCGAGTGCCGCATAACCTTCCGGGTTTTCCACCTCGAATGCTGTGAGCGGCGAAACTTCGCGAACAAACCGCCGCGCCCGGCCAAAGCCCTCCGCAAAGCGCGCATGCCGCGTAGTCAGCGCCTGCCAGATCACATTGTCGAGAGCGGGCATGGTCGTCGTCTGAATCTCCCGTCCTCATTCGATTGGAATTGGGCTTTCGAGGACAGAATAATTTCGAGAAAGATTAATTGCTGCAACGCAAGTCAGCTATCCGAACCTTGCGCGCAAATAAACTTTCAGGTCGAATGCGAAGAGACGTGTCAAAAGACGTGTCAGAAGATACGCTCGATGAAAGCCGATGATTCGGGTCCGATCAACTCCAGCCGCGAAGCGGCGAAAGATTGCAGCCCACGGCGCAAGCCGTGGGAGCGCTTGCACAAAAGACACGAAGCCCCAACGGGGCGAAAGAACCGACGCGTTCGCTCCATCTCTAACGCGGTCTAAATCTGATTTTTCCAATGGCTTCTTGCCCGCCCATTCACAGCTTGCTCAAATAATCCGTGATCTCCGGCTCCGTCCAAT
The DNA here is from genome assembly GCA_963709305.1 of uncultured Acidobacteriaceae bacterium. Taxonomy (GTDB): domain Bacteria; phylum Acidobacteriota; class Terriglobia; order Terriglobales; family Acidobacteriaceae; genus Sulfotelmatobacter. The sequence goes on from CAVPWO010000002.1 coordinate 233,971, forward strand.
CCACCGCTCCAATGAACTTCCGCCGCGTCACCCCGTTTCGGTCAATGATGAAAGTTTCCGGCCAGCCGTGCGTCCCATAGAGCGCCGGAGTCTTCTGCCCAGGATCGCGCACCGTCAGCAAATCCACCCCGTGCTGTTTCAGGAACGCCCGGTAAGCATTCTCATCCACATCGATACTCACCGCCACCACCGTCACCCCTTTGGCCTTCATCCGACGCTGCATCTCCACCAGCGACGGCATTTCCTCCACGCATGGCGGGCACCAGGTCGCCCAGAAATTCAGCACCACGATCTGCCCGCGAAATTGGTTGAGCGCGACCGTATGATCGGAATCCTGCACCGTGAAATCCGGAGCGCTGGACCCGATGCGTGGCGGTCGCGACCCGGTGTAGCATCCGCAAAGCGTAATCAGCAAAAGTAAACCACCCAGAGCAGCCAGGAGTTTCAGGAAGGATTTATGTGGGGACAGCCGCCCCCGGTTGCCCGGTCGAGCGAAGCTCGACCAGCTTGTGGCACAGAGCTTTCTGCCTGAGTCGGCAGCGAACCGATATATGCGGGACACACAGCTATAATAATAGATTCGACAGTCGATTTAGTAATTATGGCCGCGACCGAAACAGACGCGCAGCGCCCCGCAGTGTCGGTGATCATTCCCGCGCGCAACGAGGAAGCCAGCCTCGGCGATTGTCTTCAATCGCTCGTCACGCAGACGGGCGTTGCATCCGAAATTATCGTCGTCGACGACCACTCCACCGACCGCACGCGTGAAATCGCGCAATCGTTCCCCAAAGAGCAAGTCCGCGTAATCGAAGCCGGCCCGCTCCCCGCAGCCTGGACCGGCAAAAACAATGCCGTAACAACTGGCGCGCGCCAGGCCCGCGGCGAATGGCTTCTGTTCACCGACGCCGATACCGTGCACATTCCCGGGTCACTGGCGCGAGCTTTGACCGAAGCCGAGGAGCATCACGCCGATCTGCTTTCCTATTCTCCCGAACAGATTGCGATCACGTTCTGGGAGATGGCGACTCTCCCCGTAGTCTTCGCGGAACTGGCGCGGCAATATCCTCCGTCGGTCGTGAGCGATCCCGCTTCTCCCATCGCCGCAGCCAACGGGCAATTCATCCTGATCCGCCGAGAAGCCTATGACGCGGTCGGCGGCCACATGGCCATCGCCGGCGAGATCCTGGAAGATGTCGCCCTGGCTCGCGCCGTGAAACGATCCGGCCGAAAGATCCGATTCCGCTACGCCCCGGACGCTGTTCGCACCCGCATGTACCGCAACTACCGCCAACTCCGCGACGGCTGGACCAAGAACCTGGCTCTCCTGTTCCCCAGGCCAGGCAGGCTCGCCGTAAGAACATTGCTCAACTGGGCACTGCCGTGGATCCTTTGCTTCTCGCCGTTAATCCTACTCTTCGGTGCCGATTCAATCCGCCAGTTAGCCCAGCTCACCGGTCTGCGGAACCTGCTCCTAAAGCTTGCCGGCGTCTCGACACATTGGTGGTGGATGCTCATCCCAACCCTAGTGATCGGGCGCAACTTCGGTCGGCTCAGGCGCGCCAACTTCGACTTGGCCATGGAATGGCTGGGCGCGCTCTTCGGTATGCCGATGTTCGCGTATTTGTTACTGCGCTCGAAGAGAGCCCACGCCACCGGCAGTGTCACGTGGAAGGGCCGTCAATATCTGGACACTCCTCTCTTCGAGGGAACGTACGCAGACAAACCGAGCTCGGACAAGACTCGCTTACTAGCAACCGACAACTGACAACCGGCAACTGTTCCTATGGTCTATCTAACCCGCAAAGCCGAATTCTCCGCCTCGCACTATTACCACAATCCCGACTTCACTCCGGAAGAGAACCGCCGCATTTTCGGCAAGTGCAACAACCCGCACGGCCACGGCCACAACTATACCCTCGAAGTCACGGTGAAAGGCGAAGTCGATCCCCGCTCCGGCTTCGTGGTCGATCTCAAGCAACTCAAAGCAGTCATGCACGACGAAGTTCTCGACGCCATGGACCACCGTTTCCTGAATAAAGAAGTCCCGGAATTCTTCACCCAAATTCCGACCACAGAAAATCTAGCGATCGCCGTCTGGCAGCGCCTGGAAACCAAACTCCAGAAAGCCCGCCTGCACCGTGTCCGGGTTTACGAAACCCCGGATTTGTTCGTAGATTTCTACGGAGAACAATAGAAAGGATTGTTGATTGTTGATTTTTGATTGTTGATTGTAAAAGCCTAACGGTTCGGCAATCTGCCGGGCGCCAGGGATTGTTATTCAACAATCAACAATCAAAAATCAACACTTATGAAAGCCCATCTCACCCGCCGCTACCGCTTCTCCGCATCCCATCGCCTCCACAGCGCCGAGATGTCAGCCGACGAAAACAAAACCACCTATGGCAAATGCAACAACCCGCACGGACACGGCCACAATTACACGCTCGAAGTCACGGTCAGCGGCCCAGTCGATCAGAGCACGGGAATGGTCTGCAACCTGGTCGACCTCGACAGCTTCGTCGATAGGGAAGTGGTCTCCCGCTACCATTTGTCGAATCTGAACACACTGCAGGAATTCGCCCACCACGTGCCCACCACGGAAAATCTCTCCGTGGAGATCTTCGAAATATTGCAGCGCGGCTTTGCCCACGCGCATCTGGAAAGAGTGAAACTCGAAGAAACCATGATGAACTCCTTCGAGTATGTAGGCGCCGCCGAACCGCGGAGATAGCCGCACAGCAGCGTTTTGTATCAGGCGTTAGGATTCGTATCAAGCGCGCGCGGTTCGTTGCAGGATCGTTCCGATTCGTATCAGCAGGGTGCGGTTCGTATCAGGGCATGGCTTTAGCCGTGCCGTCAGATGAGACAATTGAAGCGCGGCTTTAGCCGCTGAGGGATCCGACTCGACCCATGAAGCCAGCCACCGAAACACCAACCATAACCAGCGCCAGCTTCGAAGATTTAGTCCACGAAATGCTGGTGCGTCTCGGCGAAGATCCCGCCCGCGAAGGCCTTAGCGCCACCCCCGAACGCGTTCACAAGGCGATGAAATTTCTCACCAAGGGCTATCAGGAAGACCCCGAAGCCCTGCTCAAAGGCGCGCTCTTCACCGTCAATTACGACGAAATGGTCATCGTCAAAGACGTTGAAATGTTCAGCCTCTGCGAACATCACCTGCTCCCATTCTTCGGCAAAGTGCATGTAGCTTACATTCCCAACGGCCGAGTCATCGGCTTGAGCAAAATCCCGCGGCTGATCGAACTTTTCTCCCGCCGCCTGCAAATCCAGGAGCGCCTCACCACCCAGATTGCCGAGACCATCCAAAAAGTAATCGAGCCTCAGGGCGTCGGCGTCGTTATCGAAGCCCGCCATCTCTGCATGATGATGCGCGGCGTAGAGAAGCAGCACTCCGCCGCCGTCACCTCGTCCATGCTCGGCTGCTTCCGCAACGAAGAAGAAACCCGCTCCGAATTCCTCTCCCTGATCCGCCAACGCCCCAACGGCGTGTAAACGCGACTTGAGTGGTCCAGCCGCGAAGCGGCGAAAGAATGCAGCCCACAGCTTGCCCTGAGCCTGTCGAAGGGGCGCGAGCCGTGGGAATGCCAGCAAACGAGTCACGGAGCCCCTGGTGCCTGCTGGCTTGCCAGCCCAAAGCCCGCGGCTGAAAAGACATCCCCGCCCTCTGCAGATGTAACGCGCTCCCGGCGCGCTGTGCCGTCTGCCCCAGCAAAAACTGATCAGAGAAGTAACCCGCGACCCAGCCGCGAACGGCGAAAGAATGCAGCCCACGGCGCAAGCCGTGGGGAATACCCGAGATTGTGTGGGCCGGACACTCCTGTCCGACGCCTTTGACTTTGACTTTGCCCTTGCTCCTGCCTTTCCACACCTCAATCAGGTTCATCCGTCACAGACAAATCAAGAGGAACGCGAGTCCAATAGTCTCCATGAAGCCTAAACCCAGCCTCGGCGGACAGAAGTGTCCGCCTCCACATACCTCTCGATCGGATGTACGAATACCGCCGTAAGCTACCTCACTACCAGCCTGCAGGGCGACGTCTCTTCATCACATTTCGCAAGAACAATCGCGATCCGTTTTCACCTCAAGCCGGGATGCCGTACTTCAGCACTGTTTGCACGATCACGAAAAGCGCCACCAACTCCATGCCGCAGTGATAATGCCCGGCCACGTGCATCTTCTCCTAACGCCCTTGCGTGACGAGAGAGGTTGGCCTTACGAACCATGCCAAGGAAGTTTTCTGCGAAGCTTTCAGGCGAACGTCTGGGTTGCATCAAAATCTTGCTCAGACGCGTGTTTCGCTCTGACGCAACATTAGATTGGCAGCAAGCGACCAATGAGATAAATTCACCGCATATGATCGGTCGTTTCACGGTTTGGGTGATGTTGGCAGGGATGGCTTGGGCGTGTGAAAACCAGTTCGCTTTCGCAAGTCAGGAGCCCCCTCATTGCTCGGTTGTTGGCGATTTGGATGTACGCCCATTCACTAGCAGAGTCTTTCATAACACGCGCATGCTGAGGGTTTGGCTCCCTCCCGGCTACAAAAAGCAAGGCCAGCGCAGCGAGCGCTACCCGGTGATGTACCTGAACGACGGCCAGGACCTTTTTGATGTCTGCACGTCGATTTTCAATGCGCAGGAGTGGCGTGTCGATGAGACCGCAACAGCGCTGATCCAGAGCGGAAAAATTCCGGCGCTCATCATCGTTGGAATTGATAATGCAGGGAAGAGAGACAGGCCGAAGGAGTATCTGCCTTTCCCGGACGATACCCTCGAGCCCCCGGTTCTAAGGGTTCACGGCAAGGACTATCCGAAGTTCTTGCTGGATGAGGTGATGCCTTTCATTAATCGTGAGTATCGCACTGATCCCGACCCAGTGAAGACTGGGCTTGGTGGCTCTTCTTACGGGGCTGGCATCGCGCTCTACACTGTCATGCAGCATCCAGGACGATTTGGGAAATTACTGCTCGAAAGCCCTTCGCTGTACGCTCATGATAATTATCTTCTTCACGAAGCTGACAGATTCGCTCGATGGCCCGACAAGGTGTTTATCGGCGTCGGTTCGATCAGTGAGCCAGTAGACGATGTCCATCGGCTCCGAGATACGCTTCAACGTCAGGGGCTCGGAATCCAACGGTTATTGGTCGTCGAGCAACCGGGAGCAGCGCATAACGAAGAGGCATGGGCACAAAGGTTCCCTCGGGCATTGCAGTTCCTGTACAGCCGCCCGGATCAGTAAGCCAGCATGTCGGCACATCTCCTCCCAAGTCTGCATTGCCGCCGGGTGCCCCATCTTTCGCCGCCTTTGCGAAAGGTGGGATTCCACAACTCTCAATCCCGAGTGCAGTTGAATTCTCGCAATTCCTTGCGAACTCACACCGCGCGATGAGTAATGATCGACTCAAGATGACCCAGTCATCCTTTGCGTTCTTTGCAAAGGGTGGGATTGCACGAAAGTCAATTCCTCGCGGTTTTGATTTCGAGCGGCACACATCGCCCGCCGTCGCGAAACAGCAGCCTCTCGACTTCGCTCGGAACCCTTCAACCCAAACTTTTAAAGGGGGCGAAACTGTGCACCAAAATGGTGTATACTGGTGCTCTATGGCACTCGCAAAAAGATCCCGCGCAAATTCAGGCCGTGGAAAGCATGTCCGGCGAAGCGTAACTTTACCTCCCAAGATCGCCAAACAGGTTGAAACCCTGGCAAGGGAACGCGACCTGAGCGATAACCGGGTCCTGGTGGAACTCATCGAACAGGGAATTGAAGCCCGCCAGCAAAAAGAAAAAGCATTCTTCCAGTTGGCCGAACGCTTTCGCGCGGCCGACGATCCGGAACAGGTCAAGCAACTGGGCAATCAGTTAGGGCGCTTCGTCTTTGGTGAGTAATGCCAGGTCAGCAATGCCGGGTGAGTAACGCCGGGTGACCGATGCCACAAATCGAGGGATGGTCCGGACTTCCCGCCGCCATCCGTGACCATCTGGTCGAGCGCATGCACGATCGCAACATCGGTCTCAATGACCTGAATCAACTAAGGCGTTCGATGGAATCGCGACCGGAAGTGCCTGAAGGACCTTGGTATAAGGATTTTGGCTCCTTCAAGCTCTGCGGTGAGGGTCGGTATCCAAAAACCTTCCTCCTATCTCATCAAGTTGCACGCGGTCACAAGCTCTAGTTCGGCCCACTCAAAACACTGTCATCCTGAGGCGCGGAGTTTCTCGCCCTCAGGCGAGGAACTCCCAACGAAGGATCCCTGCAATCGCTTCGGCCCCCAAACAACGTGGGCCTCAAAACGACGGGGAGAATCAGGATCGCAAATCGGGGCGGGTTTATACTAATGTCGATATGTCGGTAATTCCGCAAAAAGACTCGAAAAAGACTTTCTACCTCGAAACCTTCGGCTGCCAGATGAACGTCCACGACTCCGAAAAAGTCGTCGGCACGCTGGTGCAGGAAGGGTATCGGCAAGTGGAGACGGTCGAACAGGCCGACCTGGTGCTCTATAACACCTGCTCCATCCGCGACAAGGCCGAACAAAAAGTCTTCAACCGGCTCGCCGATTACAAAAAATACAAAAAGCAAGGCAAGACATTCGGCGTGCTCGGCTGCGTCGCGCAGCAGGAGGGCGAAAAGATTTTCGAGCGCGCGCCTTACGTTTCCCTGGTATGCGGATCGGCCTCGTACCGCAACTTGCCGAACATGCTGATACAAATTCAGGCAGGGAAGGAGCGCGTGACCGGGCTCGACGACCGCGAGACCGGCGAGTGTTTCGAGACCGAATTCACCGCCCGCACCAATCCCCATCGCGGATACATCACCATCATCGAAGGCTGCGACAAGTTCTGCGCCTACTGCGTCGTGCCTTACACGCGCGGCAAAGAGCGCAGCCGCACGTCGGAGTCCGTACTCGCGGAAGCACGCCAGATGGCCGATCTCGGCTACACCGAAATTCAGCTGCTCGGGCAGAACGTGAATTCGTACAAAGATCCGGAAGGGAAGCCGGGTAGCAAAAAAACATTTGCGGAATTATTAGCCGCAGTAGGAGAAGTTCCCGGCATCCGCCGCGTGCGCTTCACCACCTCTCACCCGCGCGACTTCGGACGCGACATCATCGACGCCATCGACGCCGTACCCACGCTCTGCGACCATGTCCACCTGCCGGTTCAAAGCGGATCGACGCGCGTCCTCGACGCCATGCAGCGCCTCTACAACCGCGACCAATACCTGGAGCGCATTGCCTGGATGAAAGCCGCGAAGCGCGAAATCAGCATCACCACCGACGTAATCGTAGGATTCCCCGGCGAGACCGAATCCGACTTCGCCGCCACGCTCGGCTTACTGGATGAAGTCGGATACGACGCCGTCTTCGCTTTCAAATATTCCCCACGGCCGAACACGCCATCACTCAAGATGGAAGATGCTATTCCAGACGCGGAAAAAGCGCGCCGCCTGGAAGTGCTGATGTCCAAACAACGAGATATCCAAAACACACGCTACAAGAAATATATCGGGACAACCTGTGAGGTAATGGTTGAGGCCAAAAACGAGGCCCGCTCCCAATGGATCGGCCGCACCACCCATAACAAAACCCTGAATTTCACATCCCCGCACCCGCTCCAACCTGGAACCTATGCCCCAGTGAAAGTAACCGCCAGCTTTCCGAACAGCCTCCTGGGCGAATTGGTGATATAAGAGTGGCAAATATCAGGAGCTCCCCATGGAAGTAGAAATGACAATCCGCGGCCTTCTAATGGACCCCGTGAGTAATATGCCGATCGTGGTGTTGAAGGATGTGGGTGGGGATACGGTGCTGCCGATCTGGGTGGGGGTTTATGAGGCGAATGCGATTGCGCTGGAGATGGAGAAGGTCAACCCGCCGCGTCCGATGACGCATGATCTGATCAAAAATGTGCTGACCGGGCTGGAGACGCAGGTGCATAAAGTTGTCGTGACGGAGTTGCGAGAGGATACGTTTTATGCGGTCATCTGGCTGGAGCGCGGGGGCGAAGTGATCAGCATTGATTCGCGGCCGTCGGATGCGCTGGCGCTGGCGCTGCGGGTGGATTGTCCGATCTTTGTGGAGGACGTGGTGCTGAAGACATCGAAGCTGGCGTCGAATATGACGGACCGGGTGACCAGCGAGGAATTGCGGAAATATCTTGAAGGGCTGAACGACGACGATCTGGGGAAGTACAAGATGTAGGCGCCGCTCGGCGTGGCCAGCAATTCCGGAGATCTTCCTCCGCGGCCGATAAGGCTTTCCTGGTGGTGATGCGTTCTGTGTTGAATTGACATCATATTGTTATTATGGCATCATCGAGTGCATATGCGCACCACCCTAAACCTCGATGATGACGTTCTAGAGATGGTCCGACAGTATTCGGAAGCCCGATCCATGGCTCTGGGAAAAGCGGCTTCGGAACTGGTAAGGAGAGGATTCTCCAGTCCGACTCCGACGCGGATGGTTAACGGAATTGTAGTGTTCGATCTGCCTCCGGACGCGCCAAAAATCACCACCGAACGAATAAAAGAGCTTGAATCCGAACTGGAATGAATGCCTATCTTCTGGATGTCAATATGATGCTGGCTCTTTCCTGGCCGGGGCATAAGTCTCACAGCAGTGCGCAGAAGTGGTTCGGTCGAAATGCCCCGAAAGGATGGGCTACTTGTCCGATGGTGGAAGCGGGATTCGTCCGCATCCTGTCAAATCCGGCTTTTTCGACCCGTGCCGTTTCGGCGACAGAAGCCATAGCCGCTTTGGAAATCAGCACCAAACATCCATCGCACCAATTTTGGCCGGATGACATTTCACTGGTGGGGGGATTGGCGAATTTGCAAGACCGAATCAGGGGGCATCAACAGATCACGGATGCGTATTTGCTGGCGCTGGCGATCCAGCACCGGGGGAAGCTGGCAACGCTGGATAAGCGACTGGGGGCACTTGTCGCTGGAGGAAACAGCGTAGAACGCTCTCACCTGGAGCTGATCGAATAGTCTGGTTGGGGTTTCTGGCAATGGTAGATTAAAGTTTTGGTTTAGGTTTACATAATACTTCTTATCGGACATTGAATATGGCTTCTACCTTGCCCAGGGTACCGTCTTTCGTTCGCATCTGAGGCGTCTTTTCAGGACGCAGTTCCCCATTAATCGGATCTACCCGCCAGTAGACCTGGCGGACTACTTCGTTCCTTCCGGGACTTGTCGTTAGCTTAATGTGTATTTCACGAGGCACCAGAGGGCGCGGACGCCGTCTTTCCAGCCGATCTTTTTTCCTTGTTCGTAGGTGCGTCCCCAGTAGCGGATGCCAACTTCGTAGACGCGGAGGCGGCGCTTGGCGATTTTGACCGTGATCTCGGGTTCGAAGCCGAAGCGGTCTTCTTCGATGGGAATAGATTGCAGGATTTCGCGGCGGAAGACTTTGTAGCAGGTTTCCATGTCACTCATGTTCATGTTGGTGAGGATGTTCGAGACGAGGGTCAGGACCGAGTTGCCGACGGAATGCCAGAAATAGAGGACGCGGTGCGGGCCGGAGCCAAGGAAACGGGATCCGTAGACCACGTCGGCTTTGCCGTCGATCAGAGGCGCGAGCAAGGCGGGATAGTCGGCGGGATCGTATTCCAGGTCGGCGTCCTGAATCAGGATGAAGTCGCCCTTGGCATTTTGAATGCCTCGGCGTAGAGCGGCACCCTTGCCCATATTGTTCGGCTGAAGCAGGACCTGGATTTGGGGATGGCTAGCCTGGAGTTCAGTCAGAATTTCCCTTGAGCCGTCGGTTGAGCCGTCGTCGACGCAAATCAGTTCAATCTCCAAGGGGACGGCGAGAACGCGCGCAACGGCTTCGCGCACAGTTCCCTGCTCGTTGTAGACGGGCATAACTATGGAGAGTTTCATGGATTGCGTAGCCGTCACAGTAAAGGGATGGGTGGGAGGCGTCAAGGTTGATGAAGAGACTTATGTCTCGGAGACCCCTGTCTTCTAAACCCGTGTCCCGCAAAGGCGGCGAGACAGGGGCGGCCCGAGGCGTTAGCCCCACACCGGGTTGAGCAATTTTGCACAGACTGGCGACAACTCGAGATGAAATAGTACTTGCGGTCGCGATGTTTGCTGCCTGGTCTGCGGCATGAATCCAGATTCCGCTTGGGACCCGCCTCATCATTTAAGGAGATACACATGCGAGAGTTTGTTCTGCTTACCCTGTGGGGGGTGTCGTGCTGCCTGGCTGTCCCTTCCGCGATGCAGGCGCAAACCGATGCGGACAAGATTTTCAAGACCAAGTGTGTCTTATGCCACTCGGCCGACGGCAGTGGAGGCAGCCCAACCGGCAAGGCAATGCACGCCAAGGATCTGCGCTCCGACGAGGTCCAGAAACAAACTGAGGCGGCGCTCGCCGAAGTGATCACCAAGGGTCGAGGGAAAATGCCGGCCTTCGGTGGGAAGATCAAGCCGGACGATGTCACCAAGCTAGTCGCGTATATCCGAGCCCTGCCGGACAAGAAGTAGCGAGTCCTGTATAGTCGCCCCTACGCAGGTAAGAGAGGGACATGGTTGAGCACGCGGGACATTCCGAAAAAATAACTCGCAAACCGCTTTCTCTCGAAGGCCGCCGCTCGTTTCTTGGAGTTTTGCTGGGACTTGGCTCATTTTTTGTTGGGGCGCTGCTGTCGGTCCCGCTCATTCGCTTCGCTTTGTTTCCTCTCTTGCGCCGCACCACGGAAATTAAAGAGTCGCCCGTGGGAGCGTTGACTGACTTTTCGTCCTTGGCCGCGCCCGTGATGCGCACGCTTCAGATTGAACAAGTGGACGGCTGGCGCAAATCCGTATCCGAAAAAGTGGTCTATGTGACGAAGGATATCCAGGGCCAGCTCCTCGTTCTAACTTCTATCTGTCCCCACTTGGGTTGCACCGTCCCGTGGAACAAGGAGAAAAAACAGTTCGTCTGTCCTTGCCACGGCGCCACTTTTGCCGCAGATGGAATGCGCGTCAGCGGGCCCTCGCGGCGCGGGATGGATGCGCTAGAGACGTCGATCCAGGATGGCCAACTGCTGGCTCGATACCAATATTTTCGGCAACTGGTCGCGGACAAGGAAGTCATTGGATGAAAATCCGGACTGAAAGTCGGGGCTGAAAGTCACAGGCTGAAAGCGAATGCATTCGACACATAACCGCCAAGGCGACGATTCGCCGCCGGCATCAGGATTGTGGGGATGGCTCAACCGCCGCACCGGCGTGGATGATTTGCTGCGGAGCGCTCTCGACGAACCCATTCCCGGCGGCGCGCGCTTCGCTTATGTATTCGGCTCGGGGCTTCTGTTCATTTTCATTTCGCAAGTGATCACCGGAATATTTCTTGCGCTGTACTACGTTCCCTCCGCCGATCACGCCCACACCACGGTCGCTTACATTACAAAAGCCGTTACGGCGGGATCTTTTCTGCGCAGCCTGCACGCCTACGGCGCCAGCGCGATGGTGGTCGTGCTGTTCTTGCACCTGTCGCAAACCTACATCTACGGATCGTATAAGGGCCGGCGTGAGCTTCTCTGGCTTTCCGGATGCGTGCTTTTTGGACTCGTCCTGGCGATGGCGTTCACGGGTTACTTGCTCCCGTGGGACCAGAGAGCATATTTTGCCACTGCCGTTGGAACCAATGCCGTCAGCGAAATTCCGTGGATTGGAGAGAGCCTTAAGCGACTGATGCGCGGCGGCACGGAGATGGGGACGCTCACCATCTCGCGATTTTTCGTGGCTCACGTTTTCTTTGTTCCCGCGTGCATCTTCGCGCTAGTGGCCGCGCATATCTTTCTGTTTCGCAAGGCTGGGGCTGCGGGACCGGTCAGCGAGGACCCTCTTCATCCCAAGCAGAAGGCGGAACTGTTCTATCCCCGCCAAGTGCTGATGGATCTCTCGCTGACGGCTCTGCTCATTGTGGGGCTCGGCTTGCTGTGCTTTTTCGTTCCGATGCAACTGGGACCGCCTGCCAATCCAGCGGATGCGCAGTACATACCGCGGCCGGAGTGGTACTACCTGCCCATATTTCAATGGCTGAAATATTGGCACGGGTCCGCTGCGATCGTGGGGGTGCTGGTAATTCCAACGCTCCTCGCCGTGGCTATTCTTGCGGTTCCCTTTCTGGATCGCAGCATCGAACGACGGCCGTGGAAGCGGCCTGCAGCCATGGGAGGATACGCGTTCGTGGTCTTCATGTTGCTGGGCCTGGGTCTGCGCAGCCAGTATCTGGATCGGCACGATCCGGGAGTGGCTCAACAACTGGCGAAGCAGAATGCCGAAGAAGCGGAATACGCCCACAAGCCGTTCGAGCCAGAACTCTCCTCCGCATCCTTGGTGGCGGCAAACGTGACGCTCGCAGATCCGCTGGCGGCAAAGGGGAAAACCATCTTCGAAGGGCAATCCTGTAACGCGTGTCACGGAGACGGCGGGGTAGGCACCGCCGCGGCGCCGGGGCTTATCGGCATTGGAAAGAAATTCTCGGCCGAACAATTGGCCGAAGTATTTAAACATCCCACCGCGAAAATGAGCGCTGGCGGCATGCCGCCCGTGGATTTACCTCCAGATGATTTAAAGGCGCTGATCGCGTACTTGGAAAGTCTGAAGTAGGCGTGCGCATTCCATCCTTCGCCTGAAATATCTTTACTTGCGCCTTATAAGATTCTCTGCCGGTTGTGTGGCCAGCACGAGTTTCGCATGGAACAGAGTGCCGGCTACGCGGGTGGCTATGGCGATCAGGTCCCTTTGGCCGCTGAAGACCTTGACCTGGCGGGCGCGGGAGAGATCGGGGAGATTCACCGTGCGGCCGCTGCGGATGCGGGCGGCGGTGGGTTCGTCGGCGGTGACGGAGGGAAAGTCGGGTAACAGCTTGCGGGGGTGGACGAATAAATCTTCCAGCGTTTCAGGCGTCCCCTTCGACAAGCTCAGGGCAGGCTTTCGAGGACGCTGTTCATGTGATTCACGCCCGCCCGCCAATAGAACTGGCGGGCTACTTTCATGCGTCCCTCCGGGAGTCATGCCTACCTCCTCCTCGGAACTCGCGCTCTTGTCTCCTACACGTTGGGCTGCTTCGGCGAGCTGTTCCACGGTGTGAGCGTCTTCTAGAGTAAATTCCGCGACGGAGGTTCGGCGCAGCGATTCCAAGTGCGCGCCACAGGCCAGTTCCCTGCCCATTTCGTGAGCGACAGAGCGCATGTAGGTTCCGGAGGCGACGCGGGCCCGGAAGCGGACGCGATCGGCCTCGACTGCGAGGATTTCGAATTCCTTGATTTCAACATCTACGGGATTGAGTACAACTTCTTTTTGCTGGCGCGCCAGCTTATAGGCGGGGACACCCTTGATTTTTTTCGCGGAAAATGGGGGTGGAGTTTGCTGGATGACTCCGCGGAAGCGCGCGGCTAGGGCTTCGACTTCTTCGGCTCGGAGCTTGACCTGCTGGGGGGTCGTCGTAGCTTCGCCTTCGGCGTCATAGGTGTCGGTGGCAAAGCCGAACCTTATGGTGCCTTCGTAAGTTTTCTCCGATTTGGTGTAGAACTGAGCCAGCCTGGTCAGGCTGCCTGTGACCAGCGGCAGAACGCCGGTGGCCATGGGGTCGAGGGTGCCAAGATGGCCGATCGAACGTTCGTGGAAAATACGGCGCGCGCGATTGACGACATCGTGCGAGGTCAGTCCGGCGGGCTTATCGATGATGAGGACGCCATTCATGGCCTAATTGGGTGATTTGGCAATTGAGTAATTGTGTAATTTGGGTAAGTTGCGATTGAAAATACGGGGCTTTGTCCTCAAATTACAAAATTACTAAATCTCCCAATTACTCAATCTTGAGTCATATCTTGATAATTTAGTTTATCGATTATGTTTCCGATTCGAGACGATCAACCACGATACAGCACGCCGTTCGTGAACGGATTTTTAATCGTGCTCAATATTCTCGTTTATTTATTCCAGGCGTCGCTGGATCCGCGGAGCTACGAGCTGTTTGCCCGCCAGTTCGGCGTGGTGCCGAGCCACTTGTCGGCATTTCTGGCGGGATCGCCGAAGTATCCGCTGGCGGCGATCGTAATTCCCTTCTTTACCTCGATGTTTCTGCATGCGGGATGGCTGCACGTGCTGGGAAACATGTGGTTCCTGTACATCTTTGGGGACAACATTGAAGACTACCTGGGGCACTTCAAGTATCTGTTGTTTTATGTGCTCTGCGGATTGTTTGCCATGGCGACGCAGGTGGCGATGTATCCGCACTCCAACCTTCCTACGGTGGGAGCGAGCGGGGCGATTGCGGGAGTGTTGGGGGCATATTTCATTTTGTATCCGCGGGCGCGGGTGCTGAGCTGGTTTTTTGTATTTGTGTTGTATGTTCCCGCCTGGATCATCCTGGGCTACTGGTTTGTGCTGCAGTTTCTGGCGGGGGCAGTCACGTTGTCAGTGGCGGAGGGTGGGCGCGATGTGGGAGGAGTTGCGGTTTGGGCACATGTAGGGGGATTTGTGGCCGGACTGGTGATGGTGAAGCTTTTTCCGGAGCGGGAGAGAAGGACGCCTTACGCGTATCGGTAGGGCTGACTGGTAAGAGTGCGCACAGCGCGGTCGGCGATAGAGATCCTTCGACCGCGATTGAGCTTCGCCTATCGGCGAAGCTCGATCCTTGATCAGGACGACAATCTCACTTCTTTGGGCGCGATTCTGGGGGAACCAGGCCTGCCAGGCGGTAGTAGCCGACGAGTTGGCCGTAGTGTTCGCCGCAATGTTCGATGAAGCCGTAGGCAAAGTCGTAGATCCGGACTTGCTGGTGGCTGAAAGGGTCGACTACAAGATCGGTCATTCCTTTATCGCCTTTGGCTTTGATGGCGGCCGCGCCGTCGGCGAAGGATTTTTTGACGAAGGCGACAACATCGGCCTTGGTCTTGTACTGCTCGGGCTTGGGATTTTCCTCCACGGGACCTGTCTTGCCCGAGGCGGGATTGGTGAAGTAGTAGTTGGCCCCTGCGGCGTGGAGCAACTGCTCACGAAAAGTTCGCTGGGCGGGCGTGGGCTTGAAATCGAATTTGTCTTCCGGGAAATCTTCGGCCATGGCGATGAGCTTGCGCCCAATGTCGTTCCAGGAATCGAGCACGACTTTGGATGGACTATCGGGCGGCTTAACCGCAGTATCTTTTTTCATGGCGTTTTGAGCGCGCACGGGTAGAACCAGTGTGGCGGCGGCAAGGAACGCTACGGCTACGAACGGTACTTTCATCATTGAGATTTCTCCATTGATTGGCGGTCGCCATTGTACGCGGGTTGGGAGCGGGAGGAAAGGAGTCTGCGTCTGCAATCTCCCTTGAAATTTGGCGGCCCTAAGACACGAAAAGCGCGGCCCGGAGGCTGCGCTTTCCTTGTTTTTGATGTTGTATCGAGGTATCAACTTGCACTTCTTCTTTTTTCTTGCTTTGTACTTACTTGCGCATGTCTACGGTCTCGCCGGTCTCAAGGTAAGCCGTGAGCCATCCCATGACGCGCTTCCAGCCCTCGCCATGTTCGGCTGCAGCTTGGGGAACGCCGATGAAGCCTTCGTGACGCAGCCTGACCAAGGTTCCGGTGCCGGCTTTTCGTGGGCCGCCGGGATGGAGGTTGTGCACGGCTTGCGGTTGCAGGTCCCAATAGACCACCGTCTTGAGCAGGCCCATGTAGCTGGCGGTCCAGGTGTGAACGAGGCGGCGCGGCGGATCGACCTCCAGATATTCGCCCTCGACACTGAACTTCGTACCGTCGGCGCCCACCCCCGCACTAGACCATTTGCCGCCGGGACGAACGTCGGAGGTGCGTTGGGTGATGCGGTAGAGGCTGGGCTGGCCCCACCATTTCGAGAGCTGAGTGGGATCGGTGATGGCTTCGAAGACGCGCTCGGGAGGCGCGGCGATGAAGACTTCGGCAAGTACGGCGTCTTGGCTGGGAGTGATGGTGGCGGTGGCCATGTGCGTGATGCTCCTTTTCTCGAAAACGGTTTGACGATTGAGAATCAAATCAAAAGCTAGAGTCAAAGGCGGCGGACAAGAGTGTCCGCCCCACACGATCAAAGCTTGCGGCGGAGGTCGAAAGATTCTTTCATCTCCTTGCCGTGATCGACGAAGGTCCAGTCCTCGGTGTGGTGATTTTCGTCGAGCAGGGTCAGGACCATGCGGTCCATGTGGCCGGCGTCCGGAGTTTTGAGATTAGTGGCGTCGACGAAGGTGAAGGTGATGGTCTTGCCGTCGGGCGAAACGCTGGCCTGCATGCGCGGTTGATTCCCGGCGGCGCAGTAATGGGTCAGAACAAGTTTGTCGGCGCCATCCAGGTTGAACATACTGATCATCTCATGGTCCCCGAGGATTTCGCTCATGACGGCGGATCCGCCGGAAATCGTTTTGAAGGTGACCTTCAACGAGCGGCCGTCGGGAGTCTTGCCTTCCCACATGCCGGGCATGGACTTGATGGCGGTGAAGGCTTTCTCGGCGCCGGTTTGAGCGACGGCGGCGAGCGTGGCCAGCATGGTGGCGAAGAATATCAGAGACAGATTGCGAAGTGATTTCGACATGAATGTTTTCCTTTCTAGTTGGAATGCGTTCATTTTGGTTTGCGGGAGGCTTGCGTCTCCCGGGCGTGCTCGGCTTCCACGAAGGCTTTCAGGTTGGACAGGCTGTTCATCCAGAAGGTGCGGTATTGCTCGATCCAGGAGTCGACGGCGCGGAGCGGTTCGGGATTGAGGTCATAGATACGGTGGCGGCCTTCGCGATGTTCGCGAACCAGGTGGGCCCGGCGCAGGAGGCGCAGATGCTTGGAGATGGCCGGGCGCGAGACGGGGAAAGCGTCGGCGATCTGGCCGGCAGGCTGACTGCCGCGGCGGAGGAGATCGAGGACGGCGCGGCGCGTGGGATCGGCCAGGGCCTGGAAAGTGATTTCGGCGCTTCGCGAAGATGGATATGTAACCGAACGGTTCCGCATAATGCGTAACCTTACAGTTACGCGACGGCCGTGTCAAGCAGAAAGTTTACCGTCAGCTCAGTCTTACTTCCGTGTACATGTAAGCATGATCCGACAGATTACATCTGTAAGCACTAAGAGAGCGTTTGGACTTCAGGTGGTGGCGGCGGATGCGGACCGGGCCGTGGGCGCAGCGCTGATCAGGCTCAAGCGAGGCGTTCCCTACGTCGACGCTTTTGGCGCGGAGCCCGCGGCTTGGGCGGCTGAGCGTGTTTTCGTTACGGCGGATATTGATTTCAAGCCTGCGAGCCGCGATGTGAAGATAGAGTTTCTGCCGGCGAAATGGTACTGCTGCTCTTTAAGCATTAGTATTTCATTCCTGCGGCGGAAAGCTGAAACTTAGCTGCGATCCCGCAATATGGTCCTCGCGATCAAAACCAGAGGCAAGGATCAAGGCCGTCGGACGGGAGTGTCCGAGCCGCGCACCAGGTCGAGGAAGGCCTGGTGCATACGGGTATCGTCGGAGAGTTCGGGGTGGAAGGTGGATGCCATGGCGGTTCCCTGCCGAACGGCGGCCGGGGCATTGTCTTTGCCTTCGGTGGCAATGACTTCGACGCCGGGCCCGACATGCTCGATTTTCGGGGCGCGGATGAAGACCATTTCCAGCGGAGAGCTCCCCGACTTTTCCTGGAGGAATTGGCCTTCGCGGATGGAGCTGTCGATTTGGCGTCCGTAAGCGTTGCGGCGAATGCGGATGTCGAGCGCGCCCAGGCCGGCCTGCGTGGGGTTCTCAACCTCGGTCGCCAGCAAGATGGCGCCAGCGCAGGTGCCGAAGGTTGGTTTCAGGCGGACGAAGTGCTTTAATTTCTCGAAACCTTCTTCTCCCAACAATTTCAGGAATGTGCCGGACTCGCCGCCGGGGATGACGAGGCCGTCGATGTCGTCGAGTTGTTCGGGCTTTTTGACGAGCAGGACTTCGGCGCCCAGCTGTTCGAGCCGGCGGCGGTGGGCGTCGAAATCGCCTTGTAGGGCCAGGACTCCGATTTTCATGTGATGTTCAGGAGGATCGGTCGTTGGTCGTTGGTTTTTCGGCTTGTCTTTGGCCGTAAGTTTTGGCCACGGATCCACGTTACCGTCCTTCATAGATATTACCGGATCGCGCGAAACGTTCGGAGTGTCGACATTTGCCGTTTGCCGCAACGTCATTCTCAAATTTTTACGGCTACGCGCGGGACTCCGTTTACATCTATTAGCAGGGACAGGAGGTCCTGAAATGGCTAGTACAAAACAACGAACGGCGGCTCGGAAAAACATTAAGAAGGCGGCTTCGGCTGCGAAAAGGAAACGGACGATTGCTCATCTGCCGAAGGCGACAAGGACGGCCTTGGGGAAGCAGGCGGCGAAGGTGGCGAAGCAGAAACGGGCAGCGTAGGGAGAACGCCGTCAAAAAATGAAAGTCAAAACCTGAGGATCGGGCCGAAGGTGATGCGAGGGTTGTTGTGGGCGCCTTTGTTGAAGTAGATTTCGTCGCCGGCTTCAAGGCGTAAACCCAAGGGGCCCAGCGTCGCTTCGATTCCTGCGGCGGGATAGATTGCCGCGTTCAGGCTCGAAGTGCGGAGGCCAAAGATCGAACTGGCCACGTCGCTATAGGGGAGAAGGCTGGTGCTCAGGCGAAAATCCACGAAACCGCCTTTCAGAGTCGCGAAAGGACGAAAGCCTCCCCCCGAGGGCTGAATTTTCGGACCGAGGAGGCACTGGGTTACGCCGATGGATGTGCGCTCAATCGCGGTAATGTTTCCGTTTGCGATGTTGCGGTACGCCTCGTCGAAGTTGATGCCGTAGTCGTAGACGAGTTCCCCTTCCAGTAATACATCTGGATGGATGCTGTAGCCGAAGCGTGCGCCGAGTCCGAAATTGTTGGTGCTGGTTTGAGAGATGCCGAGATAGTCGATGAATATGCCGGCTTCGGCTCTCTGTGCGAAGGATGAGGAATGTCCTAACATCAGGAAAGTAAAAACGATGAAAGTGAGCCTGCGCATGCGGAGGCTAGGATGCGAAGCGCTGTGCTCCAGTTGCGGGAGATGCTGCCGGACAAGACCGAACGGCGCACCACGGACCTCTAAAGAGGTAGAGCGCTGGGAAAGCGAGTTTGGAAATCCAGCAGGCCGACCCACTCCGGAGTGACGGTGATGCGAACCATCGACGAAACCATCTGTCCCATCTGGGCGACCCAGGCCTTGCCCTGGTCGGGTCCGAAGTAGCGCTCCGCGGCCATAGCGTATTCGGGCGCGACTCCATTTACGGGTTCCAGGCGCGCGGTGCCGCGGACCAGCAACACCTTGTGAGGAAAAGTGTTGTCGTCGATGGTGAGCGAAACTTTGGGATTTTTGGCAAGAGCTTTGACCTTAGGCGCCTTGGGTGGCGTACTCATGACAAGCTCGCTGCCGTTCCAGTGAAACCAGATGGGAATCACCCGCGGCGTGCCGTCGGTCGCGATATAGGCCAGGCGGGCGGGAATTTTTGACCGCAGAAGCTCCAGCGAGGCGGGATGTTTTAGGAGACCGAGGTCGCCTTGTTTTACGGGCATGGAGGTACTCCCTTTCGAGCTCACGATTTGGGAAGTTACTTGATCCGTGCAGGAGTATACGCGACATTGGAAAATGAGGGCGGCTGTTACGTTGCCAGACGTAAGGTCAAAAGCGGCGGACAGGAGTGTCCGCCCCACATGGGTGCTAAGCCGTTAACGCGATCATGGAAGGGATGCTTCGAGTGCAGAATGCGATCGCTTGCGATCTCATTCTGCGCTCAGCATGACACATTCTCTCAGCTTGCGGGTTTGCGCAAGGCTGCGCCCAGTACTTTGCCGGGGCCGGATTCTTGGACCAAGGCGACGAGTCTGACATTCTTGGGGTCGGTGCCGGGTTTGAGTTTCAGCTGAACGTCCTGAGCGAAGGTTTTTCCTTTCGGGAGTTTTCCTACCCTGGTGAGTTCCTGCACGACGGCGACGTGTACCAAGTGATGGCCGCCATTTTCTCCGCGCAAGACTTGCGACTCTACGTGGTCGAGCGCGATGGCTACGTAGACGTCGGCATTGTGCTTTTCAAAGTTGGCGTCGGTTTCAATGTGCGCTCTGAGCGTGGTTGGATTTGCGGCATCCACGGTTACTTCGCCGATGCGAATGGGAACCTTGGGGCTGGCCGCAGCTTTCTGCAGGAGATCCTTGATCTTCTGCGGATTGTTCGCCAGCTGTATTTCCTGCGTTCCATCCACGATCATTTGAGGGGTGAAAACAGTCTTCTCGCCGAGAGCACCTTCGTAGGAACTCTGGCGGTCGGTCAGCGAAGGCGAGGAGTTGGGATCTTTCCAGCCATCCTGGTCCCAATACGTAACGTGCTCGCTGAGGACGATTAGTTGGGCGCCGGCAACGGGTTGGGTGGTATCCAACTTTTGAAGAAAGATATCGGCGGGAGGACAGCTGGAACAGCCTTCGGAGGTAAAGAGCTCGATAAGAACCGGACTCGCGTGCGAGGACTTATCTGGATCGCTCGCAGTGGCAGCCTGCGGACTGCGAGCGCCGCCAGAGAGCGCCACAGTGGACAATAACAGGCAGCAGAATACAACGGCAGATGCCAACGACCGACTTATCGGTTCTGGGGACATCTTCATAATTTTACCAGCCTTTCCGCCTGGCACCCAAGGCAGCCATTCATGTGATGATCTGCTTGAACTTTTGATTCGCGGTGAGGCCCCCTGACAAATGGTTATTTTTGCTGCCAGTGGTAATATCTCTGCGCGAAACTTCACAGACTTCGTAGGCGTAACGGAGGTGCATGTGGCTAGCGCATCGATTCCGATCAACAAAAACAGAGAAGATTGCGGGCGGCGCGTGTCGCACTTGTCGAGCAGCACGTTCGATTGGAGAATGCGCATGACCTGGAAGGCGTTCTTCAAACCTTTGGCCCTACGGCGCGATACGACGATGAGGCGTGGGGCGAACATTATGAGGGCGGAGACGGGGTACGCCAGTTTTATGAGCAGCTGATGAAGGCGCTGCCTGATTTGGGGATCGAGGTAGTGCGACGACATGTGACCGACGATGCCGTTCTGCTCGAAGTGATGATTCGTGGCACGCATCTCGGTGAGTGGCGTGGCCTTCCAGCAACCGGGCGGCGAGTCGAGATCCCGCTTTGCGGCGTGTACACGTTTGACTCTGAAGACCGGCTCGCCGGAGAAAAAATCTATTACGACCGCGCGACGGTGTTGGGACAGCTGGGCGTTTTCCACGACCCGCAAAGTTTGTTGGGCCAGCTCTGCACTGCAGCGACGCATCCGGTTACGATTGCGAAGGCGCTTACAAGAAAACTACTCCGCCGCTGACATTTTCGGGACCTCCCAAGTGAAGCTTCCCCGTTGACCGCACTTTTAACGCTGAGCAATTCCTTGCTCAAAACAATCCTCGCGCGATTCCGGGCTGGCTTTCACACGGGCGGTCTGGTCTGTGCAGAAGGCCCAATAGCCCGTTTCTTTCTTCGTGACCGGATGCGCAAACACTCTGTAGGCGGCATTAGGCGCTCCCGACCGACAATCAAAAATTTCGAACAAGTATCCCTTGTCCTTCCCAGATTCCAAGGAACCCGGGATAAGCCGAGCTTCGGCTAATTCTCCGAGAGTACAGGCATATCCCTTCGCGGGATTGGAGGCTAAGAACTTCTGTTGGGCGGTGTTGATGGCTTGAAGCATACGCTTCGCTGAGGCTTCATTTGCCGTCATGCGAGCCAGCTTGAGATTGGGAATAGCTATCGCAGCAACAATCGCCGCAATTCCTAGGACGAGCAGCCATACAGTCCGACTGGAAGTGCGAGCTCCATTCACGTACTACCAGCCTCTGGTTTGCAGCATGTGAGCTTCGTCCAGACCAGAAACCGCCAGCCCCTTCATCGCTCCCACCAGGTCTTCGCTGACTTCAAGTAACACTTTAGGGTCGTTGTAATGCGTTGCGGCCTTCACGATCGCTCTGGCGCGCTTCTCCGCTTCAGCCGGGTCGGCGAAGGTGGTGCTGTCTTTCATGAAGATGCCGCTGCCGACGAAGACGGCTTCGGCGCCTAGCTGCATGACCAGAGAGGCGTCGGCGGGGGTGGCGATTCCTCCGGCGCTGAAATTTGGGACGGGGAGCTTGCCGGCTTTGGCGACCATTTTGATCAGTTCGTAGGGGGCGCCGTGCTCTTTGGCTTTGGCGTAGAGTTCTTCTTCGCCGAGGACGGTGAGGATTTTCATCTCCTGCACGATCTGGCGGATGTGCTTGACGGCGTGGACTACGTCGCCGGTGCCGGCTTCTCCCTTGGTGCGGATCATGGCGGCGCCTTCGGCGATGCGGCGCAGGGCTTCTCCCAGGTTGCGGGCGCCGCAGACGAAGGGGACTTTGAAGGCGTGCTTGTCGACGTGGTGGGCTTCGTCGGCGGGGGTGAGGACTTCGGATTCGTCGATGTAGTCGACGCCGAGTTCCTGGAGAATTTGGGCTTCGGCAAAATGTCCGATGCGGCACTTGGCCATGACCGGGATGGAGACGGCGCCCATGATCTCCCGAATGATCTTGGGCGACGCCATGCGGGCTACGCCGCCTTCGGCGCGGATTTGCGCGGGGACGCGTTCGAGGGCCATGACGGCGACGGCGCCGGCTCGTTCGGCGATGGTGGCTTGGGCGGGAGTGGTGACGTCCATGATGACGCCGCCTTTGAGCATTTCGGCGAGGCCGGTCTTGAGGCGGAGGCTGGTGGGGCTACCGTTGTTTTGGGACATGGGTGGACACCTTTTGAATACCTTTTCGCGATCGCGAAGGATGGGCGCGTAACGCCTGTAACCGTCTATTTTACACGTCGGAGGGACGCTTCACCGTATGCCAATTCTACCTTTTGAAAAGGAGCAGCAACGCTACGCCTACTGCGATAAAACTCCATAGACTGACGGCGACAATGCGTTCAATCCGCATGACCTTGGAGGAACGATTGGGAGTGTTCCTAGAACTTCGATAGACACCGTAAAACCTGAGACCGAGGGCGAGCGCCACTGCAATCCCGGTGGGAATCCGAACGGCATTTGGAGCTTCCCACCAAATCTGTTTGTCGCTGAGCAGCATTGTTAGATTCGTTGTAGTAAATCGTAAGGAACCATTATCAAGAGTACAGGCGATTCAGGCATTCTGGTGCCGGCGCTCGCGGTCCCCTTCGGGGACAATCGGTTCTCTCCTTCTCTCCTTCTCTCCTTCTCTCCTCACCCAGGACTTACGTCCTGGGCTATCATATGCCGCCGCTCCGAGGCTAGTGCTTGGCGGCCCATATTTTCCTGCTTTTTCAGAACGCCACTCATTCGACGGTGCCCACGCTGAAAGCCGAGAGCTGATAGCTGACGGCTCGCGTTCAGCGCTCCACGAATTTAGCGAACATTTTCTTGGGGTCGATGGCGATGAAGGTTCCTTTGCTGCGCGCCAGGACTTCATCTTTTTCGTTGCGGATTTCGGCGGCGTTGATGTGGATGCGGCCTTTTACGCTGACTTCCCTGCCCTCGACGTGCAGCGGCTTATGCAGAGGCACCGGTTTGAGGTATTCGACGGTCATTTCTTTTGTCAGGGCGATCACGTGGCGGAGTTTGTTTACCTTGCCCATGGCGTCGTCGAGGATGGTGGCGATGATGCCGCCGTGGCAGTGGCCGGGCGGGCCGGTGTAGCGCTTGCTGAGGCGAAATTTGCAGACGAAGGTTTGGCGGGCTTCGTCGAGGGTGAATTTCAGGCGCATGCCATCGGGATTGTTTTGGCCGCAGGCGAAGCAGTTATTCTTCTGCATCTTGACGTAGCGGGTGTCGTGGCCTTGGGGTTGGGGCTTTCGGGACATGGGAGGATTTTATTTGATTCTCGGATTACTGTTGAGGTCAAATTCCCACCCTTCGACTTTGCTCAGGGCAGCTTTCTCGCAAAAGAGAGGGGAAATGAGGTCCGGCATCTGGCTCTCAGATCGAACCTCTGGCGCGATTGTGGGAGTTTAGAAGGGGTGGGGATCCTTCGACTGCGGAGGTGCTTCGCGTTCGCGAAGCGCCTCCTCTGCTCAGGATGACCGGAATGCGAATAATGTCATGCTTCTCACTTGCGAGGAAATCCTGTATACATATCGGTTTTGCAAATCTTTTTACCGCCGAGGACGCGGAGAGCGCCGAGTTGCCTCAGGTGCGATTCGTGCTTGCCTGGCCTGGAATGGAGCTTCGCTTGAAATTACGTCTCAGCATTCTTCTGATTGCGCTTTTCTTGCTCCAACTTTCGCTTGCGGCGCAGAACACAGCTCCAGTTTCTACCGACAAGGACGCCGACAAGAAAAATCCGACGGTAGAGAAAACTCCCAAGAAGGATCAGAAAAAGGACGATAAGAAAGAAGAGCCAAAGAAAGAAGAGAAGAAGGGCGGGATGACGCCCGACACTTTTTCAGGCTTGAAGTTTCGGCTGATTGGGCCGGCAGTGGCTTCGGGACGGGTGATGTCGATTGCGGTGAATCCGAAGGATAAGAAGGAATATTACGTGGGCGTGGCTTCGGGCGGGGTTTGGAAGACGGTGAATGATGGCACGACCTGGACTCCGGTGTTCGATGGCGAAGGATCGTACTCGATTGGGTGGGTCGCGCTCGATCCGAATGACGCTTCGGTAGTGTGGGTGGGTACGGGCGAGAGCAATTCGCAGCGCAGCGTCAGCTATGGCGATGGAATTTACCGGTCGGAGGATGGAGGCAAGAGCTGGCAGAATCTGGGGCTGAAGAAGTCGGAACACATTGGGCGAGTGGTGATTGATCCGCGGGATTCGAAAGTTGTTTATGTAGCTGCTGAGGGACCGCTGTGGGGGCCGGGTGGAGATCGAGGGCTGTACAAGTCGGCGGACGGAGGGAAGACCTGGAAGGCGGTGCTGACCATCAGCGAGAACACGGGCGTTGTCGATGTGCAACTGGATCCGGCGAATCCGGACATTCTGTATGCGGCGGCGTATCAGCGGCGGCGGCATGTTTTTACGCTGATCGATGGCGGGCCGGAGAGCGCGATTTATAAATCGACCGATGCGGGAGCTACATGGAAGAAGTTGAACTCCGGATTGCCTACCGTAGACATGGGGCGCATTGGCCTGGCGGTCTCGCCGGCGGATCCGAATGTGATTTACGCCACGATTGAAGCGGCGGATGGGAAGGGCGGAGTTTTACGGTCGAGCGACAAGGGCGCGACCTGGGAGCGGCGCAACGAATTCGATCAGGGAGCCATGTATTACGCGCGCGTGGTGGCTGATCCGAAGAATGTCGACCGCATTTTTGTGATGAACGTATCGCTGCGCGAGTCGCTGGATGGAGGTAAGACTTTCCATAAAGTGAATGAGGTCAATCATCACGGGGATAATCACGCCATGTGGATCGATCCGGACGATACCAAGCATTGGCTGTTCGGGTCGGATGGCGGGATGTACGAGACTTTCGACGACGCGAAGAGCTGGGAGTTCAAAGCGAATCTGCCGACGGTGCAGTTTTATGACGTGGCGGTAGACAATGCTGCACCGTTTTACAACGTGTGCGGGGGAACTCAGGACAATTTTTCGTGGTGCGGGCCGGCGCGGACGCGCAATCTTAACGGGATCGCGAATTCAGACTGGTTTGTGACCACGGGTGGCGATGGCTTCCGCTCGCAGGTGGATCCGGTGGATCCGAATACGATTTATGCCGAGTCGCAGTATGGGGTGCTGGTGCGGCATGACAAGCCGACGGGGCAGGAACTGGTATTGCAGCCGCTGGAGGGTAAGGGCGAGCCGCCGCTGCGGTGGAATTGGGACTCGCCGATCATCGTCAGTCCACATTCACACACGCGTCTTTATTTTGCGGCCAACAAACTATTTCGTAGCGACGATCGCGGCGATACGTGGAAGGCAATCAGCGGAGACCTGACGCGGCAGATTGATCGCAACAAGTTGCCGGTGATGGGAAAGGTCTGGGGACCGGATGCGGTGGCGAAGAATCAGTCGACTTCGTTTTACGGAAATATCGTCGCGTTGGCCGAGTCGCCGAAAAAAGAAGGGTTGATTTATGCGGGTACCGATGACGGGCTGATTCAGGTAACCGGCGACGGCGGCGCCAGTTGGACGAAGTATGAAAAGTTTGCCGGCGTTCCCGAGATGACTTATGTGAGCCGGCTGGCGGCGTCGAATCATGACGCGAGCACGGTGTACGCGGCGTTTGACAATCATAAGAATGAGGACTTCAAACCTTATCTGCTGAAATCTAGTGATAACGGAAAGACCTGGACTTCGATTGCGGGCGATCTGCCGGAGAACGGACCGGTGCTGGCGTTTGCGGAAGACACGGTGAATCCGAATTTGCTGTTTGCGGGCACGGAGTACGGGGCGTTCTTTTCCATCGATGGCGCGAAGAACGGTGGCGGACCGCACTGGGTGCGACTGAAGGGCGGGCTGCCAACGATTGCGGTGCGCGATATGGTGATTCAGGCGCGGGAGGGCGATCTGGTGATCGCAACGTTTGGGCGGGGATTTTATGTGCTGGATGACATCACTCCGCTGCGGCAGATGAAGGCGGAATCGACCGAGCAGGCCACGGCGATGTTTCCCGTGAAGGACGCGCTGCTTTATGTGGAGCCGCATCCGCTGGGTGGGCCGAGGAAGGGATTTCAGGGGGATGCGTTTTATACGGCGGACAACCCGCCGTATGGGGCAGTGTTCACGGCGTACATGAAAGAAAAGATCAAGACGAGAAAAGAAAAGCGGCAGGAGGCGGAGAAGGACGCTGCCAAGAAAAATCAGACGCTTCCCTATCCCACGAATGACGAGTTGCGCGCGGAGGCGCAGGAGGCGAAGCCTGAGGTTTATTTTGTAGTGTATGACGAGAGTGGGGCGGCGATCCGGCGCGTGGATGGCAGCACGGAGGCGGGGTTTCAGAGGGTAGCGTGGGATTTGCGGTATCCGGCGGCGCAGGTAAAGAAACATTCCGAAGACGGCGAAGAAGATTTTCCGGATGCCGCGGATCAGGGACCGCTGGTGCTGGCCGGATCTTATTCTGTGCGGATGTTCGAAAAAGTTGGCGGGGCGGTGACCGAACTCGCGGGACCGCAGTCGTTCAAAGTTGCGACCGAGGGCGCAGCGGGAATGAGCGCGTCGGATCGCACGGCGCAGGAAGAGTTCCTGCGGAAAGTGACTCGCTTGTATCGGGCGGTTTCCGGGGCGCAGCATACTTCGGAGGAAGTTGAATCGCGGTTAAAGGCGATTCGCGAGGCAATGCGGGAGACGCCGGCGGCTGAGAAACAACTGGATGCCGTCGCCGATGGAATCGAGCAGCGAGAGCGCGAGATTCGGCGGGCGTTGCGGGGAGATGTGGAGATCGCCAAGCGGAGCGAGATTGTGCCTTCGTCGATCAGTGAGCGGGTGAACTCGGTCATGGAGGGGGAACGGTTTTCGCTGGCGAAGCCGACGCAGTCGCATATTGATTCCTACAACATTGCTGCGGCGGAGTTTGCGGAGCAGCTTGCGAAGTTGAGAACGCTGGTCGAGGTTGATCTGGCGAAGCTGGAGAAGGACATGGAGGCGGCGGGAGCGCCCTGGACTCCGGGGAGGGTGCCGGAGTGGAGTGAGAAGTAGACACTTGCCACGGATTTCCGCGGATATACACGGATGAAATTGCAGGAGTTCAACAGAAGAAAGAAGACGACGCGATTTCGGATTCGACGATGAAGCGCATTCTTTTGTCGTGGAGCAGCGGGAAAGACAGCGCGTGGAGTCTGCATGTTCTGCGTCAGCAGGGCGCGTATGAAGTGGCTGGCTTGCTTACGACCTTCAACGAAGTGGCAGATCGTGTTGCCATGCATGCGGTACGGCGCGAGTTGGTTGAGCGTCAGGCTGCGGCGGCTGGGCTTCCGCTCTGGACGGTTCCCTTGCCGTGGCCTTGCTCCAATGAGGAGTATGAGTCGCGGATGGCTCAGACCTGTGCGAAAGCGATTGCCGAGGGGATTGAAGGCGTTGCGTTCGGCGATCTGTTTCTCGAAGATGTGCGCGCCTACAGGATCAAACAGATGAAAGATACGGGGCTGGAACCGATATTTCCGCTATGGGGGCTGCCGACCCGCGCTCTGGCAAAGGAAATGATTGTCGGCGGCACGCGAGCGAAGTTGACGTGTGTCGATACGGAGAAACTGGATCGGTCATTCGTGGGGCGCGAATTCGACGATAGCTTGTTGGCCGATCTGCCTGAGGAAGTGGATGCCTGCGGCGAACGCGGAGAGTTTCATTCTTTCGTTTATGCGGGGCCAATATTCGATTCTGCGCTGGCGATTTCGGTGGGGAGTACCGTGGTCCGCGATCAGTTTGTGTTTTCGGATCTGCTCGCTGCGTGAGATATTTCATGTTGACGGGTGGATTCGATGTGTGGTGTTCATCCATCTCCCGTCCGATAGCTTCTTTCGTGAACGCTCGATTGCATTATCCTCAGGTCGCTGTGGTACACTCGCCGCCGACTGGTGCTTGCGCTGTGGGGCGCAGGAACGGCCGTGGGGAAATTCTTTCGTATCGTCCTTAAGGTTCAGGAGGGCTGGGAATGGGCCTCGCGTTACTGCTCTTGATCTGGCTGATTACTTTGGCCAGTACTTATTTCTTCGTCGCCAAGACGTGGTGGCTGCCGGTGGGCGCTTCCGCCGCGGCACATTGGATCGACAGCCAGTTCGCTCTCACCTTCGTCATCATGGGAATTGTTTTTCTGGCGGCGCAATTGGGGCTGGGATACATCGTGTGGAGATACCGCGAGAGTCCAACGGCGGCGCCGGCTTCCTATTCTCACGGAAACACTACGCTGGAAGTGGTTTGGACTTTGCTCACCGCAGTTTTGTTTATCGGTCTGAATTTGATGGGCAGCAACGTGTGGGCCAGCCAGCGCTTTGACGCCGCCGAACCCGGCGCGGTGCAGGTGGAAGTGACTGGGATGCAGTTTGCCTGGTACTTCCGCTATCCGGGGCCGGATGGGAAATACGGTGCGACCAGCCCGAAGCTGATGGATCCGTCGGCCGGCGGCGAGGCCGCGGTGGGACTGAATACTTCTGATCCTGCCGCGAAGGATGACGTGGTGACCGGAACGATGTATCTGCCGGTTGACCGCGAGGTGGACGTAAGTCTTCGGGCAGTCGATGTGATTCACAGTTTCTTTGTGCCCTCACTGCGCTTCAAACAGGACACGGTTCCCGGTCTAAATATTCATATGCACTTCAAACCGACCGCGATCGGTGAATACGAAATTGCCTGCGCCGAACTTTGCGGGCTTGGGCATTACAAGATGCACGGCATGGTCCACGTCGTCAGCCAGGAAGATTTTGATAAGTGGCTGGCGGCACGGGAGGCGGAGAAACAATAAAATGGCGACCCCGGCTTCGGTTCACGCACACGCTCCTCAGGGTTTCATTCGAAAATACATTTTCAGCCTGGATCATAAAGTCATTGGCCTGCAGTATTTTTTTCTGGCGCTCACGGCGGTGTTTGTCGGGATGTTTCTTTCGCTGCTGATGCGCATTCACATGATCTGGCCGACGGCGATGTTGCCGCTCATCGGCGAAATCAAGCCGGAGACCTATCTCAGTCTGCTGACCATGCACGGCACCATCATGGTGTTCTTCGTGCTGACGACGGCGCCGCAAGGCGGGTTTGGAAATTATTTCCTGCCGATTCAGATTGGCGCGCCGGATATGGCATTCCCTGTCCTGAACATGCTTTCGTTCTGGACGACGTTTGTGGGATTCGTCGTGATCCTCGCCGCCTTCTTCGTGACCGGAGGCGCGCCGCTGCATGGGTGGACCGGATATCCTCCGCTGAGCGCGACCCCACAAGCTGGTCCAGGTGAAGGGCTGGGCGCGGATCTGTGGATCACGAGCATTGCGATCTTTTGCATCGCTTCGCTGATGGGCGCGCTGAACTTTATTACGACGACGCTCGATTTGCGGGCGAAAGGCATGACTTTGATGCGCATGCCTCTGACCGTGTGGTCGTGGTTTATCACCGCGATTTTGGGTCTGCTGGCATTCGGCGTGTTGCTTTCTGCGGGAATCCTGCTGCTGATGGATCGAAATCTTGGCACCAGCTTCTATGTCCCGCTGATCGTGGTGAATGGGCAGATCATGGGGCACAAGGGTGGATCGCCGCTGCTGTGGCAGCATCTGTTCTGGTTCTTCGGACATCCGGAGGTTTACATCGCGATTCTGCCGGGTATGGGCGTGGCGTCGCAGGTGCTGTCGACATTTTCGCGCAAGCCGATCTTCGGCTACCGGGCGATGGTTTACGCCATGCTCTCCATTGGATTTTTTGGGTTCATGGTGTGGGGCCATCATATGTTTATGAGCGGGATGAGCCCTTACTCGGCGTTCGCGTTTTCGATTTTGACCATGTGCATTGGCGTGCCTTCGGCGATCAAGACATTTAACTGGCTGGGGACGATGTACAAGGGACGGATCCGATTTCAGACTCCGATGCTATATGCGATTGGGTTCGTGTCGCTGTTCGTCTCAGGCGGCTTGAGTGGGCCGTTCCTGGCACAGCCGGTGCTGGATATTCAGTTGCACGATACTTATTTCGTGGTCGGACACTTCCATCTGATCATGGGGGTCGCGGCAATCTTCGGTATTTTTGCGGCGACGTATTACTGGTTTCCGAAGATGTTCGGCCGCATGATGAATGAGACGATGGGCAAGCTGCACTTCTTTATCACACTCGCGGGAACGTACGCCATCTTCATGCCGATGCATTATTTGGGAATGGCGGGGCAGACGCGCCGCTACTCGCAGTTCACCGAAGTGGCATATCAGCAGAAGTTGCTGCCGCTGCAGACGTTCATCACCTATGCGGCGATTATTACCATTGCGTCGCAGTTCATTTTCGTAGTCAATCTGTTCTGGAGCATGTTTAAGGGGCCGAAGGCGAGCGACAATCCGTGGGAAGCCACCACGCTGGAGTGGACGACCGCGACTCCGCCGCCGCACGACAATTTTGGCGGAGTGACTCCAGTGGTGAATCATGGACCTTATGAGTACGGTGTGCCGGGCGCGCCGAGGGATTACGTCATGCAGAACGATCCGCCAGCGGTTGCGACACACTGAGTAGTTATGGCGACTTACACTCCAAGCTCTCCGGTCGATCATGTTGGGCACGGCCACAAGCCGCCTTTGCCCCCTGCAGCTGGCGGAGGCGATAACGGACGCGGCGGCGACGTTCCAGATTATGGGGCGCGATTGCGGCGGGCGCGCCTGGGACTGATCTGCGGAATTGCTACCGTGTGTATGGTGTTCGTCTCGCTGACCAGCGCGTATCTGGTGCGACAGGGACTGCCGACATTCGATGGGGTCTCGAATAGTTATGTGCGGGACTGGGGGCGGGTGGATTTGCCGTGGATGCTGCTGGCGATCAACACCGCGATTCTTTTGGTCAGCAGCGTGACGATGGAACTGGCGCGGCGAAGGGCGGCGGTCCAGGCAGCGCTGGCTCCGGTGAAGTCGATTCCTGGAGTTTCGCTCGGGAACGAGAAATCTTTTCCCTGGCTGGGGATTACCGTTGTTCTCGGACTCAGCTTTCTTGCGGGGCAGTGGCTGGCCTGGGGAGAGCTGCATGCTCGCGGATTTTTTGTGGATACGAATCCCAACAGTTCGTTTGTGTTTTTGCTGACGATCACGCACGCGGTTCATCTTTGCGGTGGGTTGATTGCGCTGATTTGGGCGGCGAGCGCTTCCCTGCTGCATAAGCCGGTTGAGGCGCGGCGAATTGTGGTGGATATCACGGCTTGGTATTGGCATTTCATGGCGGTATTGTGGATTTACGTGTTCGCGTTGTTGGGATTTGCGCGATGAGGGCATGTTAGGCCTGGTGAAGGGTTCGCACGATATAAAAAAGGGGAACTTGAGGAATGGCTAACGCCACGCTGGAGCATGGAGCCGTTGAACACGGACTGCCCGGAGCTTACGAGGCGCCGCTGTTTGGAGCTTATTCGAAGAAGGTGGGAATGTGGCTCTTCCTGGCCTCGGACTCGCTGACCTTCGGGGCGCTGCTTTTTGCCTTCAGCTACAACCGGATTTATACGGCGTGGCCGACTCCATTTCATGCGGCGAGTATCGCAAACGCCACCATCATGACGGCTTGCCTGCTGTCGAGCTCGCTGACGATGGTGATGGCAGTGTTTGCCGCCCAGCGCAGTGACCGGGTCTGGACCAGGTACTGGCTGCTGGCCACAATGGTGTTTGGCACAGCGTTCATCGTGTTGCACGGCATGGAGTGGAGCAAACTCATTGGCGAGGGGCTGACCATTCCGGGGTTTCCAAAACCCGCAAGCGCCGCGGCGGGCGAACTGGCGGAAGTTTCGAAAAATACGCCGCAGTTTCCCGCAACATTTTTTGGGCTGACGGCAATGCACATGCTGCACGTGACGATTGGCGTTATTTATCTGGGAGTAGTGGCGTTTCGTAAATGGTTTCTACCGGTTCTGGGTGTGCTCTGGATTGCGGGATATTTTCTGATTCCTTCCGACAATGTTTTTCACTACGGAATTCATGCGCTGGGATTAGGGCTGCTGGTTGCGGCCGTGATTTTGTTTCTGAAGCCCAAGGATTACGACGCGCATGATGTGGAAGTCTCGGGACTGTATTGGCATTTTGTCGATCTGGTGTGGATGTTTATTTTCCCGTTAGTGTATTTGATGTCGACGAAGATTGCGTAGCAAAGGCTTCCCGCGCAGCGGCTAGAGCCGCGAATGTGGAAACGGGGAGGCGGCACGGCTGAAGCCGTGCCTTTCCCGGAAGCGATGACATTAGGGATTGAGAAAAACTGAGCGAGGACTCTGCCATGCACAACGTAGCAACGCACACACTGGCGCACGACGACAGCAAGGGGCAATACTTCTGGGTGTGGGGCGCGTTGCTGGTTTTGACTGCGATTGAGGTCGTGCTGGGGTACAGGCAGGTGTTCGCTCCGGTGCGGATGCTCGAAGTCCTGCTGATTTTATCGATCATCAAGTCAGCGCTCATTATTGGATATTTCATGCATCTCAAGTTTGAGAAATCCTTGATGCGGTGGATGCTGGTGCTCTCGGTGACGGCCTGCTTCATCATCATGTATTTCTTTTTCTTCCCCGACGCGGGGCGGGTGATGCCGCCGCCGAATGGCGTGGGCTTGCAATAGTGGGTAATCAGAGATCGGCTATGAATTCGTTGTCTAAGTTTCGTTGGGTCATGCTGGCCTGGGTTCTTGCGTTGGGGATTACTCCCGCGTTTGCCCAAGGGTGCGCCATGTGCAATGCGAATGCGAGGGCCACGCCGAAGGAAGCGCAGCGGGCGCTGAACCGCGCGATCTTTGTGATGCTGGCGCCGCCGCTCGGCATCATGGTTTTCGGATTCGGCTTCGCGGTTCGCTATGGACGGCGGCGGGATCGGGAGAACGACCAAAATCAGCCGTAGAGGCATTGCTGGCAACGTCCTCGCCTGCACCATTCGAAAAGCTGCCGGCAAGAGACGTAGCAAGCGACGTCTCTATGACTAGAACGCGCAGATCAGAACGCGCAGATCAGAACGCGCAACCCTTCCCTGCTTTATAATAGAAGATTCGGTAGTCGCCGCTGAGGCCTCTGGGGCGCTTGCGCTCGGGGCGGGTGCAGGCTATCGCCGCTTTTTACCCGATGTCTTCTGATTCCACGCAGGCTGAGTTGAACCAAACCTCTTCCACTTCCACGGAAAGCATCGTTGTACGCGGCGCTCGCGTCCATAACCTCAAGAACATTGATTTTGAGGTCCCGCACAATTCCTTGACGGTGGTGACTGGGGTTTCCGGGTCCGGCAAGTCCTCGCTGGCGTTCGACACCATCTACGCGGAGGGACAGCGGCGGTACGTGGAATCGCTCTCCGCCTACGCCCGGCAGTTTCTGGAGCGGATCGAGAAGCCGGATGCCGACACGATTGAGGGAATCGCTCCGGCGGTGGCCATCCGGCAGAAGAATACCACACGCAATCCGAGGTCGACGGTGGCGACGGCGACTGAGATCTATGACTACTTGCGGCTGCTATATGCGCGAGTGGGGCGGACTTATTGCGCGAACTGCGGGCGCGAGGTGAAGAAGGATACGGTCGACGAAGTTGCGGATACGATTCTGGCGCTGGAGCCGGAGACGCGGCTGCAAGTGCTGTTTCCGCTGCAGAGGCCGGGGCTGGGGATGCAGGACGCGCCTAATTCTCCGGGCGCTTCGAAGACAAGGAAGGGCGGCGGGTCAAAGTCCCCACTTCGACGAGCTCCGGGCAGGCTCTCTCGCGAAAAACGCGAGAAGGGTGAGGCGCCCGCGCTCACAGACGCTTTGAAGACGCGGCTGTTTGATCTGCGCAAGGCGGGGTTTAACCGGCTTTATCAGGGAGGGGAGGTTTTCGAATTCTCCACTCCGGAGTCGCTGTTGGATATTGATTTTGCGGAGCCGGTTTTCGTACTGGTGGATCGGCTGGTGGTTTCGGCTGAGGCTCGGGCGCGCGTGGTGGATGCGATTGAGACTGCTTACCGGGAGTTGGGAGAGGTTATTTTTGAGACTCCGGGGGATCAGGAAGAAGTCGCGGGCGAGAGCCCCTTCGACTTGCGCTCAGGGCAGGTCCGCGCCACACGGGCGCTGCGCTTTTCGCAGAGATTCGAGTGCAAGCATTGCAATCTGCGGTACGAGGAACCGGAGCCGAAACTTTTTTCTTTTAATAATCCTTATGGGGCGTGTCCGCGGTGCCAAGGGTTTGGGAATACGATCGATTTCGATCTCGATCTCGTCATTCCGGACAAGATCAAGACTTTGGCAGATGGCGCGATCGAGCCCTGGAACAAACCCAAGTATCGTCCGCTATTTACCGACCTGAAGCGCTATGCCAAGCAGGCGGGTATTCCTCTGGATGTGCCTTGGGCCGATCTCGAGGACGAACACAAGAATCTGGTGCTTGCCGGCGAAGGAAAGTTTCTTGGCGTGCGCGGTTTTTTCGCGCACTTGGAGCGCAAGAAATACAAACTGCATGTGCGGGTATTTCTGAGCCGCTATCGTGGATATTCGCTGTGTCCGGAGTGTAACGGGTCGCGGCTGCGGCTGGAAGCGCGGCAGGTTCGGGTCAACGGGAAGAATCTCTGCGACTTGTGCGGACTAACCGTGGAAGAGGCGTTGGGATTCTTTGAGCAGGTCGAACTGAGCCCGCAGGAGGCCGAGATTGCGGACAAGCTGCTGCAGGAAATTCGCGAGCGGCTGCGATTTCTGAACGATGTGGGGCTGGAATATCTGACGCTCGACCGGTTGTCTTCCACGCTTTCAGGAGGTGAAGCGCAGCGCATTCAACTCGCTACGTCGCTGGGCTCGCGGCTGGTGGGCACGTTGTATGTGCTGGATGAGCCGTCGATCGGGCTGCATCCGCGGGATACGCACCGGCTCATTAAGATTCTGCACGGGCTGCGCGATTTGGGCAACACGATTCTGGTGGTGGAGCACGATCCGGACATCATGCGGGCGGCGGATCGAATTCTCGACCTGGGGCCGGGAGCGGGCGAGAATGGCGGCAAACTAGTGGCCGAGGGGACGTATGACGAGATTGTGCATAATCCGGTTTCGCTGACCGGGCGCTATCTGTCGGAAGACCTGCGAATTCAGGCGCCGGCGCTGCGGCGCAAGCCTGGGACACAACAGATCAGGATTCGGGGCGTGCGGGCGAATAACCTGAAAGGTGTGGACATCAGCATTCCATTGAATATGCTGGTGGCGATTACCGGAGTGTCGGGGTCGGGCAAGTCGACGCTGCTGCATCAGGTGCTGTATCGCGCTCTGGCGCAGGCCAAGCAGCAGCCGGGCAATGGAGCTACGGGACCCGCGGCTAGCTGGGAGAGTTTGGAGGGCGATCAGTTTATTGAGGAAGTGGTGCTGGTTGACCAATCGCCCATCGGGCGCACGCCGCGGTCGAATCCCGTGACGTATATCAAGGCATTCGACGCGATGCGCGAGCTCTTCGCTTCCCTGCCGGAGGCCAAGAAACGCGGGTTTGGCGCGGGACATTTTTCGTTCAACATCCCCGGCGGGCGCTGCGAGGTTTGTCAGGGAGACGGCACGGTCACGGTGGAGATGCAGTTTCTGGCCGACGTGGAACTGATCTGCGAGGAATGCAAAGGCACGCGCTACAAGCCGACGGTGCTGGAAGTGCGGTATCGCGGTAAGAATATCCACGAGGTGCTGAACCTGACGGTGAAGGAGGCCCTCAAATTTTTTGCCGAGGTACCCAAGATCACCGAGAAGCTGCGGTCGCTCGAGGAGGTCGGCCTGGGGTACTTGCGGTTGGGACAGTCGGCGACGACTCTGTCGGGCGGGGAGGCGCAGCGCATGAAGCTGGCAGCGCATCTGCAGCCTGCTTCGCGGGAAATAAGCCGGGGTTCGTCGGGCGAGGCGCGACTGAAGCGGCGGCTGCTTTACATTTTCGACGAGCCCACGACCGGACTACATTTTGACGACGTCAGCAAACTTCTGGCGGCGTTTCGACGTCTGATTGAGGCAGGGGGATCGATCGTCGTCATCGAACACAATCTTGAAGTTATTAAGACTGCGGACTGGGTGATCGATCTGGGGCCGGAGGGCGGAAACCGGGGCGGCAAGGTGGTGGGCGCGGGTCCGCCCGAGGCTATCGCCAAGCTCGCGGGGTCTTACACGGGAAAATATCTGGCGCATATTCTGAATGGCAATGGCGCGTCGCGATCCAATGGTCGCTCGTAGACTGGCGTTCGCCGCGGTTGTGGCGTGCGGGGCATGCGTGTTGGCGGGCGCGCAAGTTGCGAACTCAACCTCGTCTTCGAACCAGACCGAAGCGCAATCACAAACGGACGGCTCTTCTTCCAGCACTCATCGTACGAGTGGAACCAAGAGTGGGACCAACTCCGGGCATCACGCCAAAGTTGCCGAGGAAGTGGGGCCGTCGCCAGAATTCGTGCAGGCGGAGACGTTGATTCAGAAGAAGGATTATGCCGGGGCCGAGCCCCTGCTGAACAAGGTGGTGAATGACGATCCAGCAAACTACGTGGCTTGGTTCGATCTCGGATTTGCGGAGAACGGCCTGGGCAAGATCGATGAGTCGATTGCGGCCTATCGCAAATCGGTGGCGGCGAAGCCGGATGTTTTTGAATCGAATCTGAATCTGGGACTCCAGCTTGCCAAAGCCGGCCAGGCCGGTGCGGAGCGATTTCTGCGGGCCGCAACACAACTCAAGCCCACGAGCCATGTTGCCGAGGGTCAGGCGCGGGCCTGGCTTTCTCTGGCGCATGTGCTCGCGACCGCGAAACCGGAGGAAGCCCTTGCAGCTTACCAGGAGGCTGCCACTCTGCAGCCGAGGGATCCGGAACCGCACTTGGGCGCTGGACTTTTGCTGGAAAAACAAGAGAAATTCTCCGATGCGGAGCACGAATATAAGCAGGCTCTGGCGCTGGATTCTTCTTCCTCCGACGCAACGACCGGGCTGGCCAATATTTATATGCGTGGGCGCCGCTTTCCGGAAGCCGAAGCGCAGCTTCGCAGCTTGATTGCGGCTCATCCCGAACAAGCCCAAGCGCGCATTGAACTGGGACGAGTGCTGGCGGCTGAGGGCAAGAATGACGACGCGATTGCCGAACTGCAAGCCGGAGCAAAGCTGGCTCCGGCGGATCTTTCCTTGCAGCGCGATCTAGCCGATCTATACATTGTCGCAAAGAAATATGATCAGGCCGAAGCGGCGTATCGGGTGCTGCTGGCGGCGAATCCCAACGATGCCGCGCTTCATCAGAGCCTGGGCAAAGCGCTGCTGGAACAGAAGAAATTTGCCGATGCCCAGAAGGAATTTCTTGCCGCGGTGAAGATTAAACCCGACCTGGGGACGGCTTACGGCGACCTGGCTTTCGCCGCCAGCGAGAACAAAGACTATCCGCTGGCGGTCAAGGCGCTCGACGCGCGTGCGAAATTGCTGCCAGACGTGCCCATTACATACTTTCTGCGGGCTTCCGCCTACGATCATCTCAAGGACTTCAAGCGGGCTTCGGTGAATTATCGCCTCTTCCTCAATACGGCCCAGGGGAAGTATCCTGATCAGGAGTGGCAGGCGAAGCACCGGCTCATTGCCATTGAACCGAAAAAATAATTCGCTGCGGGATTGGGACCATGCTTGGGGTACGGCACTTATTTCGGCTGTGGGGAACAATTACTGTATTGGCGGTGCTTGCGGCTCTTTTTGCCAGCGCCGCCCCGCGAGACCAACCTTCGGTCGAGGATTTGAAGGCCAAGCTTTCATCGGCGAGCACTGGGGAGCGCCCCCGTCTGTGTGTGCAGATCGCGCAGAAGGAACTGGCCGAGGCCGACAAGCTTTACGCCGCCTCCGAAGTTGAAAAGGGGCAGGCCGCGTTGACCGATGTAGTGACGTTCTCGGAGTTGGCTCGGGACTCTGCGATTCGGTCGCGCAAATATCAGAAGCAGACGGAGATCGCGGTCCGCAGCATGACTCGCAAGCTGACCGACCTGCTGCACTCCCTGGCGCATGACGAGCAGGCGCCGGTGCGGGATGCGATTAACCATCTGCAACGAGTGCGCGACGATCTGCTCTTCGCCATGTTTCCGAAAGGAGCGAAATGACTGCTTCTTTGCTTCGATCTGCATTGTCCATCGTTTTGTTACTTTCCGGCGGCTGCGTGATGCAGGCACAGCGCCATCGCGAACCGCTCACCCAACCCGAGATCGACCAGATTCGGGATGCCAGTTGGGAACCGAAACAGCGGCTAACGCTCTATGTTCAGTTCGCGCGGGTGCGGCTGGTGAAGCTGGAGCAGATGCGGAGCGATCCGAAGACTAAAGATCGGGCGCGGCAGACGCACGATTTGCTCGACGATTTTCAGTTGCTTTACGACGAACTCAACGACAATATCGACACCTATGTCGATCGCAAGGACGACATTCGCAAGCCGCTGAAGATAATCATCGACGCGGACACTGAGTTCCAAGCCAAACTGCGGGCGCTGAAGGATGCCGCCGATATTCCCGCGGAGGAATCTCATCAGTATGAGTTTGTTTTGACTAATGTGCTGGAGACCGTGGACACGTCGGCGGAGGATCATCGCAAGCTGCTGGCGGATCAGGAAGACGCGGCCAAGCATAAGAGATTGAATTCGAATTCGAGCGCGAGGAATGGGGGGAAGCCGGAGTGAGGATTACGAAGTGGGGCCTTCGACCTCAGGCCTCGGCCAAGAACAACACTCCTTAGGGGCTAAAGCCCATCCTCGGTTAGCTACCTTTTGGCACGACCGAAGTCGTGCCCTTTCCGAAAACCGTCTCAGGGCTGCCGCGAACGCTGTGGCTGAGGTCTGACGTCCGAGGTCCGGGTCCCGTGCTAACCTAGGCTCACCGTGCGCGAAGGGCTGCTCGAAATCTTTCAGGAAACGTATCGGGAACTGCGGCCGTCTGGCTTGATCCCTGAATTAAAGATTGAATTCTTCGCTTTCGCCAACGTCAACAACACGATTCGGCTGCGCGATGGGCGACTGCTGGTTCGGCTTTCGGATTTGCTGGAAGGGGCGCCGGACGCCATTCTCCGGGCTATTGCACACATTCTGCTCGCGAAGATGTATCGCAAGCCCATCGATCGCGGGCAGGCGGCGCGCTACCGGAAATATGTTGCCAGCCACGACATTGTGCGCAAGGCTCATCTCGTGCGGCAGATTCGCGGACGGAAGCGACTGCGTCCCGCCCGCGGTTTTTATTACGACCTGGACACGGTCTTCGAAGACCTGAACACGCGGTTTTTTCATGGACTGATGGCACGTCCGCGCATGAGCTGGAGCCAGACGAGGACCCGGCGCATCCTCGGGCATTACGATCCGGCGCACAATGCGATCATTATCAGCCGCATCTTCGATCACTTCGCCGTGCCGCCCTATGTGCTGGAGTACATCGTTTATCACGAGATGCTGCATTTGAAACATCCGGTGCGGCTGCGAGGGAGCCGGCGGTGTGTGCATTCGGCGGAGTTTCAGGCGGAGGAGAAATTGTTCCCGCGGGTGGCGGAGGCGAATGCGTTTCTGCGGCGGTTATGAGTGTGATGGTGAGCCGAAACAACCAGTCCTGCGACGGGCCAACAGCGACGAATGACGCTGTTGTGACCTCCCTTGCACTCCTCGTTATTCGGCAGCCCGTCGATAGTCTATGTACCTCCCTGCAGCCAGAAGCATTTCAATGCGGTATTTCGACAGTGCGATCCTCGTCAAGGGCGGTTGTAAGGCGGCGGATTGACGCTTTTGACGCGGCGGGGATATCCTTGAAGTTGAAATTGAAATTCATTTTCAAAATCATATTAGGTTCCTTAAATGCTACAGGCTTTCATCGTTACGCTCCGCGAAGGGGTTGAGGCCGCGCTTATTGTCGGCATCACTCTGGCCTACCTGACGAAGATCGGGCGGACAGAGCTGCGCAAGACCGTGTACGCGGCGCTGATTGCGGCGTTCCTTGGCAGCATCGGCGTGGCGCTCGTTATCTCCCGAACTCATCTGAACGAAGACGTGTTTGAGGGCTGGATCATGCTGGTGGCCGCCTTCTTTGTCGTCACCATGGTTATTTTCATGATGAAGACGGGGCGCAGGATGAAGGGTGACATCGAGGGCAAGGTCGGGCTGCTGGCCGGCAACGACGCGTGGTTCGGGCTATTTGTTTTTATTTTTCTGATGGTGCTGCGGGAAGGTGCGGAGACGGTTCTGATTCTTTCCGCGGTTTCGTTGAATTCCACCGAACTTTTGAGCTTTCTGGGCACGCTGCTGGGGGTGCTGGCGGCGATCGCTTTTGGAGTGATGTTCGTCAAGGGCAGCGTACGCATCAATCTGCAAAAATTCTTCCGCATTACGACCGCCATCCTGTTCCTGGTGGCGGCGCAACTGGTCATCTCCGGGCTGCACGAACTTTCGGAGAGCGGAGTGATTGCGTCTTCGAAGCGTGAGATGGCGATCATCGGACCGATCGTGAGTAACGACTGGTTCTTCTTCGTGACAATCTGTGCGCTGGCGGCGTTGATGATTCTGTTCGAGGCCAAGCGGCGCGAACCTGTACCGGCGGCGGCTTCGCCTGCGGATCACCGCAAGGCCGCGTGGAGCGCCCGACGCGAACGCATGTGGATGATTTCCGTGCTCACGTTTTCGTTCATCTTCATCGCGCTGATTACGGCTGAATTTGTGTACGCGAAGAGTGCCAGCAATCCTTCTCCTGCGACCGAGGTATCGTTTACCAACGGGCGGGTAAGCATTCCGCTGGCGCAGATTGCGGACGGCGA
Organism: uncultured Acidobacteriaceae bacterium; assembly: GCA_963709305.1. Classification (GTDB taxonomy): domain Bacteria; phylum Acidobacteriota; class Terriglobia; order Terriglobales; family Acidobacteriaceae; genus Sulfotelmatobacter. Next base: position 275,267 of record CAVPWO010000002.1, read on the forward strand.
TCTGCACCGCTTCCAGGCTACCGAGAATGGGACGGCCATCCGCTTCTGGCTCTATCAGAAGCCGGACGGCAAAGTCGCAACCGTGTTTGACGCCTGCAAGATTTGCGGGGCGGTCGGGTTTTACAAGGGTCCCAATGGAGTGGTTTGCAAGAATTGTGGGGCGCCGATTAATCCGCAATCGGTAGGCAAGCCGGGGGGATGCAATCCGGTGCCGCTGAAGGCCACGCAGACCGCGGACGCGGTCATCATTCAGGAGGCGGACGTGGCGGCCGGCGGTCGCATGTTCGCACAACAGTAAGCGATGTTTGTCCGGCTGGTTTACGAATCTTTCCGGCGCCAGAAGCGGCGCAAGTTGCTGGCGGGCGCGGCCATCACGCTGGGCGTCACGGTGGCGACGGCGATGATTGGCGTAGCCACCGACATCGGCGACAAGATCAACCGTGAGCTCCGCACCATCGGCGCAAACCTCATCGTTACTCCCCAAGAAGATTCGCTGGATGTCGAGATTGGGGGAGTGAATCTCAAGCCTCCCACTGACGGGGCGTTTCTCAGCGAAACCGACCTGCCCAAGATTAAAGGAATTTTCTGGCATAACAACATTACGGGCTTTGCGCCGATGCTGCCTGCGACCGTCACTGTTGAACAGGATGGCAAGCGGCAGGACGTCACGTTGCTCGGAACATATTTTGCCAAGCCGATGTCTTTCGGGACGGACCACTTCATCACCGGCGTCCGCTCGACGCATCTGTGGTGGAAAGTTTCTGGTGCGTGGCCAGACGACTCGTCGCGGGATGTTTTGCTTGGGGAAAGGCTGGCAGGCACTCTGGGCAAGAAATCCGGCGACGAACTTACACTCGCGGGCCGACGACTGCGGGTGAGCGGGATTCTTTCTAGCGGCGGGCCGGAAGACGATGAGGTCGTCGCTCCGCTTGCTCTCGCGCAAGAGGTCCTCGGCAAGCCTAACGCAGTGCGACGCGTTTACGTGAGTGCGCTGACCAAGCCGGAGGATGCGTTCGCCCGGCGCGATCCGAAAAGTTTGTCGGGAGCAATCTACGATCGCTGGTATTGCTCGCCTTATCCACAGTCGATTGCGTTTCAGTTGGCGGAGGCGATTCCGCACTCGCACGCCGAGCAGATTCGACAGGTCTCGCAAAACGAGGGCGCGGTGCTCACGCGGATCGAAGGACTCATATTTCTGATTACTCTGGCGGCGCTCTTTGCGTCGGCGCTCGCGGTGTCAGCGGCCATGGCCACGACTATGTTCGAACGCCGTGCCGAGGTTGGGCTGATGAAAGCTTTGGGCGCGGGCAAACTTGCTGTGGCATCGATTTTTTTCGCGGAGGCTACGCTGCTGGCCTTAATTGCCGGGTTCGCTGGCTTCGTGGCCGGAGCAGGGCTGGCGCATCAGATTGGGCATTCGATCTTCAATTCGGATATTTCGATTCCACCGGTGCTTTTGCCGGTGATCCTGGCGATTGCGGTGAGCGTGACTTTCGCGGGGAGCGCAGCGGCCATCCGGCGGGCCGTTAGTCTCGACCCGGTGTTCGCTTTGCGAGGGGAATTATGAGCGCGCCGAAGTCCTTTTCCGGACGCGACATTGCGGCCAGCCGGGCGCATGCTCCGCATCCCTCGATGTTCTTGCGCATGCTGGTGCGGGCGGCGGTGCTGCGGCGTGGACGCGCTGCTTCGGCGCTGTTTGCCATGGTGGTGGCTGCGGCTGTGGCTACGGCGATGCTTAATCTCTATGGGGATGTGCAGGTGAAGCTGCGGCGGGAGTTTCGCAACTATGGAGCGAATATTGTCGTCGTCGCGAAGGACGGCGCTTCCCTGCCCCCGGATGCGCTCGCTCGCGTGGATTCCGTTCTGGCCGGACGCGGCATTGCGGCACCGTTTGCGTTGGTCGTAGCGCGTACTGGAGAGGGTCAGCCGATCGTGGTTGCCGGTGCGGATTTCGATCGCGTGCGGCAACTCGATCGCTGGTGGTCGGTGAGCAACTGGCCCTCGGCTTCGCAGCAGGCATTGATTGGCGTGCGGGCGCTGCCGACGGTGGCGCCGAAAAATCAGCCATTCGATCTCAGTTTTCAGGGACGAACTTTACATGTGACCCCTGCGGGCACGGTGCGGACGGGAGCGGCCGAGGACAGCCGCATTTACATTTCCATGAGCGATTTTGTGGAGTGGACTGGGGTCCATCCGTCGACGATCGAAATTGCCGCCAGCGGCTCTCGTGAAGAAGTTTCCGGCATCATGAATCAAGTGGCCCAGGCAATTCCAGCTGGGGATGTTCGCCCGGTGCGGCAGATTATGGAGGGTGAAGCGCGCGTGCTCGGCAAAACCCGCTCCACTTTGTTGGCCGCGGCGGCGCTGATCATCCTGACCGCGGCGTTGTGCGTGCTTTCCACGCTGATGGGATGGGTGTTCGACCGGCGACGCGATTTCGCGATCATGAAAGCGCTGGGCGCGTCGGCACGATTGCTGAATGGATTTTTCGCGGCGGAAGCCGCGGTCCTCGGCGCCGCTGGCGCTCTCATCGGATTCGTTGTCGGCATCGGCATCGCGGCGTGGATCGGGCGGGTTAACTTTCACGCTTCGGTGATGCCACGTCTCAGTGTGCTGCCGGTGGTTTTGGCTGGTAGCATGGCGGTGACACTGTTGTCGGCGATCCTCCCAATCTCGCTGCTGCGCCGGGTGCAGCCGGCGAGTATTCTGAGGGGAGAGTGAAATGATCCAGATCAAGGATGTCACCAAACTCTACCCCGCCAAAGAAATGGCGAGCGGGCAGGCCAAAGATGCGGCCAGCGATATTCACGCGCTCGACCACATCTCTCTGCATGTAGCTGCTGGAGAGTGGCTGTCGATCATGGGGCCCTCAGGGTCCGGGAAATCGACGCTGGTGAATCTGATTGGCTGCCTGGACCGGCCTTCGTCGGGCGAGATCTGGATCGATGGACAAAATGTCGCCGGAATTTCTGCCGCGGAGCTGAATCGCGTGCGGGCGGAAAAAATCGGATTCATCTTTCAGCAATTCCATCTGATTCCCTTCCTCACCGCTGTGGAGAATGTCATGCTGGCGCAGTATTTTCACAGCATGACCGACGAAAAGGAAGCGGTCGAAGCGCTCAATCGTGTGGGGCTGGGCGATCGCGCGCATCATCTGCCGTCGCAGTTATCGGGCGGGGAGCAGCAGCGGGTGTGCATTGCGCGGGCTCTGATCAATGATCCGCGAATCATCCTGGCGGACGAGCCCACCGGAAACCTGGATGCCGTCAATGAAGAAATCGTGCTGCGGCTGCTGCGCGAATTTCACCAGCAGGGACGCACCATTGTAATGGTCACGCACGATCCCGTGGTGGCGCGGCTGGCCGACCGGCGCATCGAACTGCATCATGGGAAGGTCGCGTCGCAGGAAGTCTTCTCCATGGCCGATGAGGAGCAACTGGACGAGGTGCTGGAAGAGCTCTGGGTACTGACCGAGCACGGAGAGATCGCCGAGGTCGAGCGCATGGAAGTGCACGGGGCGCTGCCCGTCAGCCTGGCAGTTGAGAAGCTGATCGAGATGGGTCTGGTGCTTTCCGCTCCGCACCCGCCGCAGCCCCACGATCACAAGCCATTTGTGAATCCGTGCCACGAGGCGTTGAAGCCGGTGGCCGCGTCTTCGGGCGATGGCACGCTGATTGTCGAGCTGACAACGCGCGGTCGCGAGCGCGCGGGCAGCATTATCCGCCGGCACCGGCTCGCAGAGCGGCTCTTTACCGATAGTCTGGCGATGGATAGCGAATCGGAGATCGAACAGCAGGCCTGCAAGTTTGAGCACATTCTTTCCCCGGAAGCGACCGACAAGATCTGCACATTTCTGGGACATCCGCGAACTTGCCCGCACGGGGCGCCGATTCCTCCGGGGCCGTGCTGCGCGGAGCAGCCAGCCGCCAAGCTACGAGAGACGGTCAGCCCAGGCCGTAAGTTCACTGGACGAGACGAATGAGTGCTGAGCACGGCCTGGCAGGGCCCACCTCTGGGCGCCGTCCTATCATCGGCGTATTTGATTCCGGTTTTGGCGGACTGACCGTTCTTAAAGCGTTACTTGAACTTATCCCCGACGCCGATTATGCCTACTTCGGCGACACTGCGCGGCTGCCTTACGGATCGAAGTCCGTCGAGACCGTTGCTCGTTACGCAGTGGAAGCCGCGAACTATCTCGAGTCGCAGGGCGCGCAGATGCTGGTCATCGCCTGCAACACGGCGACTGCATTGGCGCTTGATCGAATTACGTCGGCTGCACACGTCCCGGTGGTCGGAGTAATTGAGCCAGGTGCAGAGGCTGCTGCGGCTGCCACGAAGAACCGCAAAATTGTAGTGATCGGAACTGAGGCCACGGTGAGCAGCCATGCCTACCGCAAAGCTCTTGAGGCCCGAGGGCTGAGCGCGCGGGAGAAAGCCTGCCCTCTGCTGGTGCCGCTGATCGAAGAGCGGTGGATCGAGCACTCCGTCACCGAGCAGGTCGCCCGCATTTATCTGGAGGCGGCGTTCGCCGACGGATTTCGTGATGCCGATACGCTGGTCTTAGGCTGCACCCATTATCCGCTGCTCAAGCCGCTGCTGCATCGCGTCGCGCCGGGACATGTGTGCATCGTGGACTCGGCGGAATCGACCGCCCGCGCCGTGGCTTCGCGCCTGCAGCAGTTGGTGCCCGCGAAGGCCGGTGCCGAAGAGCGGCGCGTGCTTCCACGGATCAAGTTTTTCGCCACCGATTCGGTGGAGAAGTTTCGACGGTTGGGCGAGCATTTTTTGGGCCATGCGATTGAGGATGTTCGGCACGTTGATCTGAATGAGTAATTGCGTCCGGTGACGACTCTGAGCAAATCACGCGCCGGATGCTGGCTGATCTGCACCCGCACTCCTGGTGGCGACCTGTTGACAGTCACTCCACATAAGACTAGGGTTGTAGCTGAGGTGGTTTCCACCTTCTCCTCATTTCAGGTTCCCTGAACTAAGTCAGCCCATCTGAAGTAGTCTTTCTTAGCAACCCCAACCCTAAGGAGGTTGCCTATGTTTGCACGCAATATCTCTATTCATCTGAAATCGAATATGCTCTCCGATTACACGCGAGCATTTGAAAAAGACGTCCTTCCGTTACTTCGTAAACAGAACGGTTTTAAGGACGAAATCACCTTCGCCGGCCCAGGCGGGGTGGATGTGACCGCGATCAGTCTATGGGACAACAAGAACGACGCCGACAGTTACAACACCAATACCTACCCGCAGGTGCTGAAGACGTTGGCTAGATTTATCGAGGGAACGCCCCAGGTGCACACCTTTGACGTCGTTACCTCGACCTTCCACAAGCACGAGGCTCTCGTAACCGCGTAACAACGCTCTGAATTTGGCGGCACCAGAAGGCGGAGTTCATTTCCGCCTTCTCGTGTCACCAAAATGAGATACAACAGGATCGCGCCGAGGAGGGCAAGCATGCACTTAGCGCTTCAAAACGCAGAAACGATCCGGCGCCTGGTGGAGCAGGGCGAATTTCTTCTGAAGAGTTTCCATCAGGAGCACCGGAAACAGCCCCAGGGGCTAGAAACTGAGTTCGCGCGCGGCGAACTGATAGGCTGGCGCAGTACGTTACATACCATGTACCGGGATTGCGCTGAAGACATCGTTACCCGCGTGATCACGAGGACACGCCTGACCCTTCCTGACGGCGATGTCCCCAGCGGTGCCACCGTTGCCTATTGAGGCCATCCTGCACGAGGTTGAGCAACTCCATGACGTCAGCAAGCGTCTTGTGACACTGGCGGAGCTTCATCCGCCGGTTTCAAAGGCACTCATGACGATCTCGGGAAGCGTTCTCAACACGGCTACGATTTTGGGAGTGTTGGTCGCAACAAAAATGACTCGTCCTGAGATCACAAAAATTCGGCATCGGACTCACTGACCGGCGCGTGACAATGGCAAGCACTAGAGGCCAATGTGTAAACGAACGCCAACAGCGACGGACGAGAATGTCTACACCCCCTACAGCTTCACGTCGCGTCGGCGGAGGGCATTGGCGATGACCGACACTGAACTGAAGCTCGACTCCTCCTCACCGGTTTTCCACACTCCGTGCCAATCTTCGGAACCTAATCCGCCGTGATTGGCATCCATAGCCTGCATGAAAGAGCTCTGCGATGAAGACGCAACCCGAACTAGGGAGCTGGAGATCCCGTTTGGAGCGAAGGCGCGACCGTGGATACTCGCTGCTACCATTCTGGGCTCGAGCATGGCTTTCATTGATGGCACCGTCGTCAATGTCGCTCTGCCTGCGCTCCAAGCCAGCTTTCACGCAACGGTTGTGGATGTGCAATGGGTGGTCGAGTCCTACGGGCTCTTGCTGAGTGCCCTGATTCTGGTGGGTGGCTCGCTGGGCGATCTGTTTGGCCGCCGCTTAGTGTTCGTAGTTGGTGTTGCGATTTTTGCCGTTTCTTCCGCGGGTTGTGGCCTCGCCTCGAACATTCATCAATTGATCATGGCGAGGAGCATTCAAGGTGTGGGAGCCGCACTCCTGGTGCCCGGCAGCCTTGCGATTATCAGTACCTCGTTCGACGAGAAGAGTCGGGGCCAGGCGATCGGTACATGGTCTGGCTTTACTGCGATCACGACCGCCATTGGACCCGTTCTTGGCGGCTGGCTGGTTGAACACGCTTCCTGGCGGTGGGTATTCTTCATTAATCTCCCGCTGGCGACGGCCGTTATCGCGATTTCGCTCTGGTCCATACCAGAAGTCCGCAACGTGACCGCCGAGGGGGTCGATTGGTTAGGCACGATTCTTGGCACGCTCGGATTGGGTGGTTTGGTGTACGGATTTATTGATTCGGTCAACCTGGGTTGGAAAAGTCCGCTGGTGTTCGGGAGCCTGATCGGTGGCTGCGGCTGTCTGGTTGCGTTCGTGTTGGTCGAGGCTAGGATCACTGCACCGATGCTTCCCCCTGCATTGTTCAAATCCCGAAGCTTCAGCGGTTCGAACCTGCTTACGCTGTTTCTGTATGCGGCTATTGGAATTTTCTTCTTCTTGTTCCCCTTGAACCTGATCCAAGTCCAGGGATATTCGACAACAGCAACGGGCGCTGCCGTCCTCCCCTTCATTCTGCTCATGTTTTTTCTTTCGCGCTGGTCGGGCGGGTTGGTCGCTCGCTATGGTGCAAGGCGCCCGCTGATCATTGGCCCGATCATTGCCGCTTTGGGTTTCGTTCTATTCGCGGTGCCATCCGTTGGAGGTAGCTATTGGCAAGCGTTCTTTCCGGCGATCATCGTTTTAGGGTTCGGGATGGCAGTCACCGTAGCTCCCCTCACTACCGTCGTTATGAATTCGGTAAGTCAGGACCAAGCCGGCAGGGCTTCTGGAATCAACAATGCCGTGGCTCGGGTGGCGGGCGTCCTTGCTATTGCAGTTCTAGGGATCGTAATGGTGAGCGCCTTGAGCTCTCGCCTGAATCGAAGCCTGACTCAGCTCGCACTGACGCCCGCCATTGTGCAGGAGATTCAAGCGAACGAGAGCAAGCTCGCCGGAATGCAGGCGCCCGCCGGTCTCAATCCCAGTGCGAAAAATGCCGTCGAGAAATCCATTGAGAAGGCATTCGTATTTGGATTCCGGGCGGTGATGTCGATTTGCGCAGGCCTGTCTCTGATAAGTGCAGCCGTAGGATGGCTCGTGATTCCGAAGGATCGTGATCGCCCCGGACTGCGCTCTGCGGCTAAATCATGAAATGCGACAGACCGAGCTTTCACTGATGTTGTCGAAGGGACCGTCTATCCTAGGTCTCCCAGAACCTTTGTTTACAGCTTCACATGGCGCAGGCGGAGGGCATTAGTGATAACTGACACGGAGCTGAAGCTCATGGCGGCGGCGGCGAAGATGGGGCTTAGCAGCAGGCCGAAGAACGGATAGAGCACGCCTGCGGCGATGGGGACTCCGATGGCGTTATAGATGAAGGCGAAGAAAAGATTCTGGCGGATGTTGCGCATGGTGGCCTGGCTCAGCTTGCGGGCGCGAAGAATTCCCGACAGATCGCCTTTGACCAGGGTGATGCCGCCGCTCTCCATAGCAACGTCGGTGCCCGGTGCCCATGGCGATGCCCACGTCGGCCTGAGCGAGTGCGGGAGCGTCGTTAATACCGTCGCCGGCCATGGCAACGACTCGTCCCTGCCCTTGCAGTTTGCGAATGACTTCGGACTTTCCTTCCGGCAGGACTCCGGCTTCGAATTCGTCTTGCTGCAGACCAAGCTGCTGGGCGATGGCGGCGGCGGTGGCGCGGCTGTCTCCGGTGAGCATGATGATGCGAAGTCCTTGGCGCTTGAGACCGCGAATAGCGTCGGGAGTCGATGGCTTGATGGGATCGGCTACCAAGAGATTGCCGGCATACTTGCCGTCAATGGCAACAGCGAGATTGGTCCCGCCGGAAACTTGGAATTCCGAAACTGCGGTGCCGGGATGGTGGGCACCCATGTCGAACATGAGCCCTGCGTTGCCAACCGCGACTCGTTTTGTGTCCACTGTGCCTTGGACGCCTTTGCCAACTGCGTAGGTGAACTCCGTGGGGTCGGAAAGAATCAGTCCTTTTTCGATCGCCGCATGGACGATGGCTGCACCGAGCGGATGCTCGCTGGCTTTCTCGAGGCTTGCTGCCAGCCGGAGCACCTCATTCACCTCATCCGGCTGCTGTGCCGAACGGCCTATCAATTTCGGCTTCCCTTCCGTCAGTGTCCCGGTTTTGTCGACGACTAGCGTGTCAACTTTTTCCATGGTTTCAAGCGCGTCGGCGTTCTTGATCAGGACCCCGGCGTGGGCGCCCCGGCCGGTGCCAACCATAATCGCCATGGGAGTGGCGAGACCCAACGCACACGGGCAGGCAATGATCAGAACCGCCACGGCGTTCACCAGCGCGTGCGCAAGCCTGGGCTGCGGCCCGAACAGCAACCACGCGACAAAAGTAACGGCAGCGACCGCCACGACGGCGGGCACGAACCAGGCGGCGACGCGATCGGCAAGGCGTTGAATAGGAGCGCGGCTGCGCTGCGCCTGGCCGACCAGTTGCACAATGCGCGCGAGCAGAGTTTCGGAGCCCACGCGCTCGGCGCGCATGATGAACGATCCCGTCGTGTTGATCGTGGCTCCGATTACCGGGCTGTCGGGAGATTTTTCGACAGGAATCGACTCGCCGGTAATCATCGACTCGTCGATGTTGCTGTGCCCCTCGAGCACGACGCCATCGACGGGGACTTTTTCTCCGGGACGAACACGCAAGTGATCTCCCGGCTTTACCTGCGCGAGAGGAATGTCTTTTTCTGCAAGCTGGCCAGCCGCGGCGTCGGAGCTATCGCGGACGAGGCGCGCCGTTTTCGGGCTGAGGTCGAGTAGCGCGCGAATGGCCATGCTGGTGCGGCTGCGGGCGCGAAGTTCCATCACCTGTCCGAGCAGGACCAAGGTCGTGATGGCGGCGGCGGCTTCAAAGTAGACATCGGGATATCCGCCCATGCCGCGCAACGACTCGGGAAAGATCTGGGGTGCGACAGTCGCGACAACGCTGTAACCGTAAGCCACGCCGGTGCCCAGTCCGATCAGCGTGAACATGTTGGGGCTGCGGTTGACCAGCGACGTCCAGAAACGTTGAAAGAATGGAAGGCCGCACCACAGGACCACGGGCGTCGCCAACGCGAACTCCAGCCAGGCGAGATTAAAGGGCAGGCCGTTGAGCGCGCTCATGAACGCATGCGGCCAGAACATGCTTCCCATGGCAATCGCCAGCAGCGGCGCGGTAAGGGCGACGCCGACCCAGAAGCGGTGGGTCATGTCGCGCAATTCCGGATTGTCTTCAGCGGCCGCCGTCACTGTGCGCGGCTCCAGCGCCATGCCGCAGATGGGGCACGAGCCCGGCTCTGCTCGCACGATTTCGGGATGCATGGGGCACGTGTACTCGGTGCGCGTCGAGGCAAGCGGCACATCGGGCTCAAGCGCCATGCCACACGACGGGCAGGCTCCGGGCCTGCTCTCGCGGACCTCGGGACACATGGGGCAGACATACGCCGGCGCGGCAGGCGTGTTTTGCGTCGACCGGGAGGACACGGGAAGTGAGAGCGCGCTTGCGGCTTGAGGCGCGGTTGAAGGTCTCGCCCCCGTAGACATCCCCAACGTGACTAGGTTCGATGAGGGTGGAACGGGCTGGCTCAAATATATCTGGGGATTCGCTTTGAACTTTTCTTCGCAGGCGGCGCAGCAGAAGTAGTATTTCTTTCCGGAATGCTCGTGGACATGCTTGGCGGAGGCAGGGCTCACATTCATCCCACAAACCGGGTCGCGCTCGAGTTGATTAACCGGATTTGGAGCCGTCATGTGGGATAGCGTAAATGGGGCGAAACTTCTTCTTTGATTGCCCATGCTCTATATTAGATTCATCCGGCCGGTTCGGCCGGTATTGGCACTCGTCACGATTGCACTCAACATTAAGAAGGGTTCTAAAGCCCATGACTTATCTGGATGTGGTTTTCCGGTACGGCGCCATTCCCGGCGAGAACGAAATGCGGGCGATTGACACAATGCGCGAGGTCTACGGCATCCGGCGGGTACAGTTCAATCCGAAAGAAAGCACGGTGCGGGTGGAATTCGACGCGTCACGCCTAAAGCAAGACACGGTGGCAAAGTTGCTGCGGAACGCGGGAGTGGATGTGCGGGAGCCGGTGGTGCTGACCTGAGACATCCCGCGATTCTTAAAGATAAACTTTAACTGATGAGAGGTAACCGGTGCTGCAGATGGATCTCGTCTGCAGAAAAAGCGCACCCACGGCTTTTGGGCCGTGGGTAACTTTTAAGGGGAAGGCTCGAATGCGTCTAGGAGACAAAAGCAAGGGGTGCTCACAGAAAACCTCTGGCCGAAGTTATTCTCTGAAGCACCCCGTTGCGCGCCACTTCGTCTGTTCTTTACTAGAGCAAACGGCATGCCGTCCCGCAAATGCTTCAAAATAAACGGAGGTGGAGTTTTCTGCCCTGTAGGAATTGCCTGACTCCGGAAAGATTTACTTCGGGTGTTTGGCGCGAGAAAAGGACCAAGGAGTGTGTCCGGCCGCTTTTACGCGAATTCAGCAGACTTGCTTCACTTATCTGTTCCGCCGACTCTGCTCCGCCGCCAAGACCCCGGTCAATTCCCAACGCTGCTGATGGTGGCTGCATGGCAGGCGAGCATGGCGGGGAGATCACCATGTAGTTGCTCCCTCTTGAGGATCGCATGGTGGTACTCTTGCCATCGCTCGGGTGGCACGTGAAAAGTGGTGTGGCTGGCTGCAGCGCCACTGCCTTGATCGTACACAATAGCGCGCGGCGAGACGGGCACGGCTGCGTGCACTCCATCAAAGTCCCACACCTCGCGTAAGAAGCGGTCTAATCCCGGTGATTGCCGGCGGACCGACCACATCAGCGCCCGGCCGTGGCTGAAGTCCGACAGCACAACGTTCCTCAGGAGTCCCAACGTGTCGATCACCGACGCGCCAGCGCCCTTCTTGCGCGTCCCTGAGGAATATGTGACCGATTCGATCGGGGTTTCGGCCCAGCGCGTCCGTCCCCCTGGCGCCTGCGCAGCCATAGCGCCAGTTCGGGCGAGCCTCAGAATCTGCTCGACAATATCTTTCCAGTTCGGCCCGAAGATGCCGGTGCTGCTGTATGAGGCATTATTGAAAAACGGAACGATAGTGATGTGATTGGATTGGGCGATATCTATCTGCCGTCCGAAATTCTGCGCGTAACGGAACAGCTTCGGCCATTCTCCCGAGCGCGACGCATAATCCGCATCTTTCATGCCAGCGTTGCCGGGGTGAGGGTGACAGAAAATATTGACGGTATCGAACTTCTTGATGCTCCGCCTGAAGCTCACGCCAAACCAGTTCGGCGCGTCGTTGGTCGCTATCTCCACGGACATGACCACGATGTTGAACGGCGCAAATTTGAATCTCAGCGGTAACGTCACATCCTGATTCACCGAGGGCGGGTCCACCACATGCGCGGAGTTCGAGATGGTCCCCGTCCCCTGATGGAAAGAAGGTAGCGCCGGGAATGGCTTGGATTCTAGTGTGTATTTGCCCATATGCCCCTCGCGTAAAGCCCGAAGAAAGAATGTCGGGCATTGTATCAGGCAAGGTTGTGCCGCCGGGCGCGTTCACGGCGGCGCAGATTCAAGTGAAACACTTCCGGGTGCCAGCTTTTCGGGCTCTCGCAACCTGCGGAAGCGGTTGCCGGTCTGCCAGATAAGACGTTACAATGATTTTTCAGCGGGCATCGATTTCGCGCATCGCTTGCGCATCGTGGGAGAAATTGAGCGGGGATGGGCGTTCGCCAGTCCGTCCGGTCCCTTGGCTTTGTTCGGTTGAAACTGCGCCCTTAGCTCAGTTGGATAGAGCGTCTGGCTACGAACCAGAAGGTCGGGAGTTCGAATCTCTCAGGGCGCACCATTCCTTTTATTCCTCATTTCAGGTGTATACCATTCCCGTGGCAATCTGAACAGCCGCGATGTCGGGCCGAAGACATCGACTACGGGGATTACCTGCGTTTACCTTCCTGCCTTCGCCTGTTCCACTGGCATGCTCTTCAGCACGGCTTTCTGATAATCTCGATTGGGCTTGTCGTCGTTCGATCAACTCTGTTTTGGGAATCCTGTCATTAGAATCGCAACCGGAGATTTTTTCCGGCTCATTTGCGCTCCATGTCTACCGCAAGTCAGCATCGGGATGTCGCTGTCCTATCGACCGCTAAGAACGGACTGGTGCACCTGACCCAAAATGACTGGGCTTTGATCGTGGACAAGGCTGCTCGGGTCAAATTTCAGGCGGGCGAGAGGCTGGTACAAAAAGGAAAACGAACGCACGGAATCCATCTGATTCTGAGCGGTACAGCTTCCGTGCAAATTCCGTCGCACGCAACGTCGCTGGAGTTGAACCCAGGCGAAATCTGCGGGGAGATTTCATTTCTCGACGAACTGCCGGCCACGGCCGAAGTCGTCGCGAAGGAAGCCGTGGAGGCGTATTACCTGGATGGGCCGACGCTGGAATCGCTGTTTCAACTTTTCCCGCATCTTGGTTCGCGTTTCTATCGTTCACTGGCGGGCATTCTTTCGCGACGACTCCGCGAACTCATTGCGCCGCCGTCGCGCGCCAAGGTGGCGCAGGTTCCCTGACACAAAGTCAGCCAGTCTAAAATCAACAATTCTAGAATCAGCAAGTCTGGAATCAGCAACTCAAGAGTATGCTAGCCTCATCTCAGTGCGCCAAGGTTCCGGCTGGAGTTTGGTGCGCGGAAATGTTCTCTGCCTTTTCCGTAATCGTTTTCCGTGATCATTTTCTGTGATCGATCCTGTCAATCTTCGACTGGCGCTTTTGTCGGCTGCGGTGCTTGGGTTTCGGCACGGGCTGGATTACGACCACATCGCCGCCATCACCGACATCAGCAGCGTGCAGTCGAAGGTCAGCGACGCCATGCGCTACGGACTGCTCTACGTCGCCGGCCATGCGGCGACTGTGGCTGTGCTGGGCTCGGTGGCAGTAGTCTTCCGTCTTTCTTTGCCCGCAGCCAGCGATCGTTGGGCGGAACGGCTGGTGGGCGTCACTTTGCTGGTCTTAGGACTGTATGTGTTGGGGACGTTCTTCCACCCTTCCACTCACAGTCATGCCCGTCCTCGCACGCGCATCACACTATTGATCAACGGGGCGCTGTGGGTTTACTGGCGGCTCAGCCGGATTTTTGGCGGGACGAGAGTCGAGGCTCCGCAGATCTTTAAGGATGGCTACGGCACCTCTTCCACATTTCTCGTCGGTGTGATTCACGGCTTGGGGGCGGAGACGCCGACGCAGATTCTGCTGTTTCTAATGGCGGCAAATCTGGGCGGAATCGGTGTGGGATTGTTAGGGCTGCTGATGTTCATCCTGGGCCTGATTTTGATGAACACTCTGATGTGCGCCTCGGCGGCGGGATTGTTCTCGGCGACGCTGGCCAAGCCGAATGCTTTGCGCGCGTTGACGCTGGCGACCTCGGCCTACAGCATTGTGGTAGGAACCATCTTCCTGCTGGGATCGGCGGCGCGCTTGCCTTCGTTGACGGGATGAAGCGGACGGGATAACGGCGGGTTTGCGGCCGGATTCCGAACCGAGGCCCATTCCGGCCGCCGGCGGCGAATCCACCAGGTGCGTGCGGATTTCGATTTCCAGAGCCAAAGCCTTAAAAAACAACGCCTTTTTGATGTCCCATCGTTACTTTTTTCGTCGACACCCATTACCCACGTAATCTCACGGCGGGGATTACCGTTGACCCATCTGGTATGCCGTCCTTAGATTGCCAACAGGGGGTTGTATGAAAGATATCCATGAGGTCCTGCGACAGAAGCAGGCAAAATACGCCCAACTTGGCAAACAGATAGAGATGCTCCAGCAAGCCGCGGAGAAGTTGCGGGAGGTAGCGCCGCTACTGGCAGAGAACGATGACGAAGACAACGTCGTGCTCGCCGAAGTGGACGAGGCCTCGAACTCTGGGGACGCGATGGCGGCCAAGGCAGGCGCGGGCAGCCCGGCTGCGTCCAAGGCAGCGCGGCCTACAGCTCCTCGCTGGCCCTAATTCCACGGGCATCGGCAACCCGAACGGCTATGACTCTTCAGGCACTATTGGTTTCAACCGATGATCAGGCGGCTGAGGTTCTGGGCAGAGTTCTGCCCCCTCTTGGCATTGCGTTGGACCGCTGCAGCGATCCGGAAACCACTACGGCCCGAATCCACCAACAGAGATTTGCCGCGCTCATCGTCGACTTTGACGACCCGGCGCGGGCCCAGGACGTACTGCGCCAGGCGAAGACCCTGGGCACTGAACCCTTAAGCATCGCCTTGGTGGCGGATGCAGCCAAGGTGCGTGACATCCTTACGGGCGGCGCACACTTCGTACTGTACAAACCGCTTTCCGAAGAAGCTGCAAAGGCCGGGATGCTCCCCGCGGCGGCGCTACTGAGCCGCGAACGGCGCCGGGCATTCCGCGTTCCGATCCAGGCTCCGGTAGAGATTACGCTGCCGGAGAATCACAAACTGGATGGAATTCTTCTGGATCTTTCTGAAACCGGCATGGAGGTATTGACCGCCGAACCGCAGAATCGCGGAGTCCAGATGCGTTTCCACTTTCAGCTTCCAGATCGCGCCCTGGAAATCGAGGCACGCGGAGAGATCGCGTGGGCGAATCCTAACGGGCAGACCGGTGTTCGCTTCCTCGATCTCGACGAGGCCTCGACGGCAAAACTGAAGGCTTGGATGCAAGCCGCTGCGAGCATCGTTGCATCAGGACCCAACGAGGCTGTGCCTCACTGCATGCTGACCGATCTGAGCCTGGGCGGTTGCTACGTTGAAACTAACGCGCCCTTTCCGGAACGCGCCCTGGTCGACCTTTGCCTGAAAACCGACGAACTTGAAGTTCATACCGAGGGCATGGTCCGAGTGGCGCATCCTGGACACGGCATGGGAGTGGAATTTCCATCCCGTACCGCCGAGCAGCGCGCTCAAGTAGGCAACCTGATCAGCTTTCTGCGCCAGGGGCCCGCAGCCATGCCGCAACTTATTATTTCTCCGCGGGCGCTGGTCGCGGATCTCAATCAGTTTGAACCAGCGGATCAATCAGGGGCTGAGGCCACCGATGACCTCGAGGATCCGTTGCTCGAACTTCTGCGGCGCGGGGCCTCGCTCCAACAGGCCGAATTTCTCTCCGAACTTCGGCAACAACGTACTCCCGAAGACGTAGCTTCGGTCTAGCCGTCCTTTTTTCCGACCGGCGAAAGCCAACTTCCCTACCCTGTCGCAAACAACGCGACAAAGAGGGGACGCGCACATCGAGAGTCGTTGCCGGATTATTTCTGCGATATTCCATGTAAACTCAAGGCGATTTTAGTTCCGTGCGGCGAATTTTTGCGGCGAGGGGAATCAATCTGGGAAAAACGCGCGCGGTTGGGCAACTTTTTCGAGAACGAGTCGGCAGGCGTGAGTCGCCGCTGCTTTGGGCGCCGCTGCTTGCAATCGGGGCCGCAGCTTTCGCCGTCGAGATTCCCTTCTTCTTTCTCGGAACTCCGTCCGGACACGATGTCGAGTTTCATCTCTACTCGTGGCTGGAAGTTCTCTCGCAGTGGAAGCATGGAATTTTTTATCCGCGGTGGGCAGCGCTGGCGCATTTTGGCTATGGCGAGCCGAGATTTGTCTTTTACCCGCCGGCGTCGTGGACGCTCGGCGCGCTTTTAAGCGCCATCTTTCCCTGGGCACTCGCGCCCAGTATTTACATTTGGATCGCGCTGCTGGCGGCGGGCGCGTCGATGTTCATGCTGACGAGGCGTTGGCTAGACCGCCGCGACGCTATCTTCGCCGCCGTGCTCTATGCGGTCAATCCTTACCATCTGGTGATTGTTTACTGGCGCAGCGCGTTCGCCGAATTGCTGGCGAGTTGCCTGGTGCCGCTGTTGCTGCTGTTCGTGCTGAAAGCTGTCGACGAGGAGCGGCGAGTGATCTTTACCTTTGCGATCTTTACTTCGCCAATCGTGCCGCTGGCGCTGGTGCTGGCTGCTGCCTGGCTGACGAATGCACCGGCGGCTGTGATGATCCACTATTCGATGGCTCTGCTGCTTTTGTATTTTGCCGGGAAGGAGCGTTCGCCGCGGTTGCTCCTCGTTGGAGCGTTGGCGGTCGGGCTGGGGGCGCTGCTGTCGGCTTTCTATCTGTTGCCCGCGATCTACGAACAACGCTGGATCACGATTGCTCAGGCCGTTTCGCAGGGATCCCGGCCCGTAGATAATTTTCTGTTCATCCGTACCTCCGACGCCGATCATGACAAATTTAATCGCATCATCAGCTGGGTTGCGGTTTTGGAGATGACGGCGATTTTCACCACAGCTGCAATGAACAAGCTGTGGGTGAACAGGAATGAAGGCAACAACTTGCCTAAAATCAGCCGCAACATTTTGAGGGTTCTGCTGGGATGGGGCGCAGCTTGTAGTGTCCTTATGCTTCCGGTATCGGCTTTGCTCTGGAGAGTTTTGCCGAAGATGCAGTTCATGCAGTTTCCCTGGCGCTGGCTGCTCTGCCTGAGCATGCTCTTCACGATATTCGTTGCGGTGGGAATGCGGCGCTGGTGGTGGCGAGGCGCGGTCTGTGCAATCTCGATTCTTGTAGTTGTGATGGCGTGGCAGCGGATCCAGCCGCCGTGGTGGGACAATGCGGGCGACCTGCGTGAAATGCAGGACAACATGGATGACCGAGTGGGTTACGAAGGCACCGACGAATACACGCCGTCGGGAGCCGATCCCGGGTCGATCGATAAAAATGCGCGTGACGCCACTGTCGCGGGCCCGGCGCACGCGGCGATTCGCGTCATGCATTGGGGTGCCGAGTCGAAAATGTTGACGGCGGAGATGTCTGCGCCGGACCAGCTGGCGCTGCGTCTTTTTCGCTATCCGGCATGGCAGGCGGAAGTGAACGGGCACGTGGTCGAGACGGCGAGCGGGGAGGCAGGTCAGATGCTGGTTCCGGTCGAAGCCGGAATAAATCGCGTGCAGGTCACGTTCGTTCGCACCTGGGATCGGGCGGTGGGCGGCTGGATTTCTTTTTTGACCATGCTGTCAATAGTCTTCTGGAGCGTGCTCGGACGGCGACGCGAATCACGACCGCGGACGACCGACGTGGGACCTCAGCTGTCTGGGTCCGAGGTCTGAGGTCCGAGGTCTGAGGTCCGAGATCTGAGGCCCGAGATCTGTCTTATGTACCGAATCCTCATTGCCACTTCGAATCGCGGCAAGCTGCGAGACTTTGCCGGGGCGGCCGCGCCGCACGGAATCGAAATTGGCAGCATTCCAAACTTCGCTTCCCTGCCTGCCGTGGTCGAAGACGGCCTCACGTTTGAAGAAAACGCGCGCAAGAAAGCGGAAGAATATAGCCGGCACGCAGCGGGGGAGATCGTCGTCGCCGACGACTCAGGGCTTGAGGTGGATGCGCTGGATGGAGCGCCAGGCGTGCATTCCGCGCGATACGCTGCGGATCAGCCTCATCTCGCAAACGAAAACACGGATGACGAGGCCAACAATGCTCGCCTTCTGCGAGAACTGAGGAAGGTTCCTCCGGAGAAGCGCACGGGGCGGTTTGTGTGCGTGTTAGCGGCGGCTCGCGATGGCCAGACTCTCGCTACTTTTCGAGGAACGGCGGAAGGAGTGATTCTTGACTCTCCGCGCGGCACGAATGGTTTCGGATACGATCCTCTGTTTTATTTTCCGCAAATTGAAAAAACGTTTGCCGAACTCAGCGCCGAAGAGAAGGCTCGCTACAGCCATCGGGGCGCCGCGTTTCGGCAGTTTCTGGAATGGTGCGATGCAAGTTCGATGTAGTGTTGCAGTTTGACTATTACACGACGACTGTCATCCTGAGCGGAGCCGTTTTTCAGGCGTAGCGAAGGATCTCCTGCTTAACGGTTCCTTGACTTCACTTCTCTCGCCGCCCGATAATAAAAAGTTCTTTTGTCATTCTTAAGCCAATTAGCTGAACTCATAAGGAGCGTTACGTGGCGTCAGCCAGTTCTCCTGCTCCCGCTGTGAAAATCGTCGCGCATGGAGTTGCTCCGTTGCGTGCCGGCCAGGGATCTTCGTTTGTTCTGCGGCGGTTGCATTCCCTCTCGGGAATCATCCCAGTGGGCGCGTTTCTGTTCGAGCACATTCTGATTTCCAACTCCACCGCCATCAGCGGGCCTGACGCTTATGCGCGCCAGGTCAGCTTTCTGGCGAATCTTCCGCTGGTATTTTTTCTGGAGCTGTTCGGCATCTGGTTGCCGATTCTGTTTCACGGGCTCTACGGCTTCTACATCTGGTATCGCGGAGACGGAAACACGATCGCTTATCCGTGGACCGGCAACTGGATGTACACCGCGCAGCGCTGGACCGGGGGCATCGCCTTCGTCTACATCGTGTGGCACACCTATACCATGCGGTTTACGGGGAACGATCTGCACGAAAATCCGGCGGCATCGTTTGCCAAGGTGCAGGCTGAAGTGCATAACCCGTGGCTCCTCGCGTTCTATGTAGTCGGGTTGATCTGCGCGTCCTGGCACTTCGCCTACGGCATCTGGCTGTTCGCGGCCAAGTGGGGCATCGTTTCCGGTGATAAAGCACAGCAGCGACTTTTGAAAGTATGCCTGGCATTTTTCGTGCTGCTCAGCGTCGTCGGCCTCGTGAGCTTGTACACGTTCCGCGAGCGGTTTCAGGAGCTTCCCGCCGGCACGATGACTCGCGTCATTGCAGATCACCCCGCAACCACCAGTACAAGGCCGGTGCAATAAGATGGCGACTCCTAAAATTGTTGTCGTAGGCGGCGGACTTGCCGGGCTTGCCGCGGTGATCAAGATCGCGGAGATGGGCGCGAATGTCGACCTGTTTTCCATTGTTCCGGTGAAGCGCTCGCATTCGGTCTGCGCGCAAGGCGGAATCAACGCTGCGAAAAATCTCAAGGGCGAGGGCGACTCGACCTGGCAGCATTTTGACGACACAGTTTACGGCGGTGACTTCCTCGGCAATCAGCCTCCGATCAAAGACATGTGTGACGCCGCGCCGGGCATCATCGATCTGCTCGACCGCATGGGCGTTCCTTTCAACCGCACGCCGGAAGGATTGCTCGACTTCCGCAGATTCGGCGGCACTCTCTACAATCGCACGGCATTCGCGGGCGCGACTACAGGGCAGCAATTGCTCTACGCGCTCGACGAACAGGTGCGGCGCTACGAGTCCGAGGGCAAGGTCAAGAAGTACGAACACTGGGAATTTCTTTCGGCCGTCCTCGACAACAACAACGTCTGCCGCGGCGTCTGCGCCATGGATCTGCGTTCGATGGAAGTGCGGACCTTTCCCGCGGATGCGATCATTATCGCCACCGGTGGCATTGGCGCGATTTTCGGCAAGTCGACGAATTCGGTCGTTTGCACTGGGTCCGCGCAGTCGGCGCTTTACCAGCAAGGTTGTTACTACGCCAACGGCGAATTTATTCAAGTCCATCCCACATCGATTCCTGGCGAGGACAAGCTGCGTCTGATGTCGGAGTCGGCGCGCGGAGAGGGCGGCCGCGTATGGGTGCCGAAAACTGCGGGCGACAAACGCGATCCCAACTCCATTCCACAAAGTGACCGCTGGTACTTCCTCGAAGAGTGGTATCCAAAGTACGGCAATCTGGTTCCGCGCGACGTGGCTACGCGGGCGATTTTCAAAGTGGTCTACGAGTACAACCTCGGTATTGACGGCAAGCCGATGGTTTATCTGGACCTGACGCACATCGATCGCAAGATTCTCGATAAGAAACTCGAAGGCATTCTAGAAATCTACGAGAAGTTTGTGGGCGACGATCCCCGCGACACGCCGATGAAGATTTTCCCCGGCATGCATTACACCATGGGCGGACTGTGGATCGATTTCAAGCAGGCTACGAATGTCCCCGGCATTTTCGCCGCGGGCGAGTGCGAATATCAGTATCACGGCGCGAACCGGCTGGGCGCGAACTCGCTGGTCTCGTGCATCTACGGCGGGGGGATCGCCGGCCCGAACGCGGTGAAATATGCGCGCGGACTGCAGGGCGCGTCCGATGGCAATGGAAGTTTCGCGGCCGAACAGAAGCGTCAGGAAGAAATCAATTCGACTCTGATGAAGTCCGACGGCACGGAGAATCCGTTCAAGTTGTGGCGTGAACTGGGCGAGCTCATGACCAAGGATTGCACTGTGATCCGCTACAACAAGAATTTGCAGCAGACCGACGCGAAGCTGGTCGAGATGCTGGAGCGCTATCGCAAGATCAACCTGAGCGACCGCACGCAGTGGGCGAACACAACTGTGGTGTTTGCGCGGCAGCTTTACAACATGCTGCAACTGGCGCGGGTCATTGCGCAGGGCGCGGCTTTACGCGACGAATCTCGCGGTGCGCACTACAAACCGGACTTCCCCGAGCGCGACGACAAGAACTGGCTGAAGACCACGAAGGCGTATTTCGCGCCAGATGCAGACGAACCAAAGTTTGAGTTCGAGCCCGTAGACACGTCGCTGATTCAGCCAAGGCCGAGAAAGTACTGATGCGTGTCTAGTGTGCCCCATCCGTGTCGCGTTCTTTGCGACAGGGTGGGGAGGTTGACTTTGCCGATCGTTGAAAGTTCGGGGAATGGAAGTCAAAGTCCCCGCCCTGTCCCTGCAAAGAACGCAGGGACAAGGACGGGGCACCCAGAAAATATATGTTAAAGCTAGAAGCTAATGGCTAATAAATCCGTCATCATCAAAATCAAACGCCAGAACACTCCCACCTCCAAGTCCTACTGGGAGGAGTTCGAACTCGCCTATCATTCCGGCATGAACGTGATCTCCTCGCTGATGGAGATTGCCGCCAACCCCGTCACTCGCGCGGGCAAGGCGACTACTCCCATCACCTACGACTCGAACTGCCTCGAGGAAGTCTGCGGATCATGCGCCATGCTGATTAATGGGCGGGCGCGCATGGCTTGCTCTGCCCTTGTCGACAATCTCGAACAGCCGATTCGGCTGGAACCGTTTTCCAAGTTTCCCGTGGTCCGCGATCTCGCGGTTGACCGCAGTGTGCTGTTCGAAAATCTGAAAACCGTGAAAGCTTGGGTGCCGATCGACGGCACATATGACCTCGGACCAGGGCCGCGCGTGTCGCCCGAAGAGCAGGAAGTCGCCTATCCCATTTCGCGCTGCATTTCCTGCTGCTGCTGCATGGAAGCCTGTCCCCAGTTCAATGAAGACACCGGCTTCGTGGGCGCGGCCACCATCGCGCAGGTGCGGCTCTTCAACACCCATCCCACGGGCAAGGAGCTGCAACGCGAGCGGCTGGCTGCGCTGATGGGTGACGGCGGCATTCAGGAATGCGGGTATGCCCAGAACTGCGTTGAGGTTTGCCCCAAGGATATTCCACTCACCAAAGCCATTTCTGAGGTTGGGGGACAGGTCATGAAACAGGCCTTGGGTGACCTTCTGCGACGCTGATTTTTGTCATTTTGCCGCAAACTGCCGCAACCAGAGTGGCCTAACGATCATCCTAATCGCGCCAAGTTGTAGTTGGCGCGAGAGATGAACTGGCCGTCATCTTCCCCTCAAAATGGCCCGTTATTTGCCACACAAGTACCAGCGTATCCCCGTTGCAGTTGCCGGTAACCGGCAGTAACCGCGGGGTTAGGAGCGGCTGAGTACGCCGGTAATCGCGTGGCGGCAGTATCGGATTGGACCATTTGACAGCATGGCTTAGAATAACCGCTACTCGCAGCGTAATAGCGTTGCAAGAGCGCCTCGGCGGGAGGGAGTACCCGCCCCAGACGTAACCACTTCGTGAGAAACTTCGTCAGATCTCAACTCGCCGCTGCTCTCCTTCTCGTTCTAGTATGCGGAGGACTGTCTGGCAGTGCCTTTGCCGTGCGTCACGCGATTCCGCAGCATTCTCACCGCAGGCACTTTCGCTGGCTGCTGTGGAATCCGATGTTCCGGCCGTCGCACGAATCGCTGATCATTCAGAACGCTGAGATCGATCGCCTGGAGCTGCCGCGCATCGAGGACGAAACCGAACTCGAAGCGCTGAAGGCAGACGGTTCCCTGCTGGAAATTCGCTCCGGTGAAATGCTGCGATTCGATCCCCGGCTGGATCCCTCGCGGCGCTACTGCCGTCCGTGGACGCGGGAATTTGTCGACGATTTGAGTCAGGCCTATTACAACCGCTTTCATCAGCAAATCCAGGTGAACTCCGCGGTGCGCACGGTGAAGATTCAGAAGAAGCTGCGCCGCCACAATCGCAATGCGGCGCCCGCCGACGGCGATACTGCCTCTTCGCATCTCGCCGGCGTGACCGTCGATCTGCAACGTCGCGGCATGAACAAAGATCAGATTCGCTGGATGGAGCACTATCTTTTCTACATGAAGGCGCTCGGCCTGGTGGAACCGGAAGAAGAGCGCCACCAGTGGGTCTTCCACATTATGGTGAGCGGCCACTACTCCGAGTGGCGCAATACCCAGGATATTGTTCCTGTGGAGCATCCCGACCATGAAACTCCTGAAACACAGGTCGCCATGGGGGCCGGCACGAAGTAAGAGGGTGCACGTTTCAAAGTTTCAGGGTTACAAGGTTGCAAAGTTTCTGTCGAGTTCAACACCTGCCGCACTGAATCCTTTACGATCCTCTCATGATTGTTTTGATGGCCGGACTTCCTGGCGCGGGCAAGACCACGCTGGCGCGCGCATTGGCTGCGCGGACTTCGGGACGCGTCTTGAGCAAAGACGAAATCCGTCACGCAATTTTTCTCCCTGACGAAATTGAATATTCGTCGGAGCAGGACGACTTCTGCCTGCACGTTATGCTGGAGACGGCAGGACACATTTTGTCGCGCAATATAACTCGCGCGATTTTTCTCGACGGGCGTCCGTTCTCGCGGCGTTATCAGATTGAAAATGTGTTGAATGCGGTTGCTTCCCTGCACCAGCCCTGGCGGATTCTTGAATGCGTTTGCTCCGACGAAACCGCGCGCCGCAGACTCGAGGCCGCCACCGACAAACACGCTGCAGCAAATCGCGACTACCGGCTGTATCTCGAAGTGAAGGCGCGCTTCGAATGGATTACGCATATCAAGACGGTGATTGACACGGAAAAAACGCTGGAGGCTTGTGTGCAGCAGGCGCTCGAGGCTTTGCGCGTAGTTTGAATGTGTACCCATCGAATGTCTACCATCCTGGAGTGTCGTCAAGCACAGCGCGCTAGGCGAGGGATCTCGCGCCGGAACTTCTCTGGCGAGTTACCGGTCTGGGCGCGGTCCTTCCGTCCGCCTGAGAAGCGACTGCAGCCAGGACGACGCCATCCGCGGAGAGCGCTTGGTAGCCGTGCTGCGCTGCCTATACAATCGTAAATCCGCCGGCATCTTCTTCGTTTAGGTGGACATAATATGACTACCAGGTGGTTTCTCGTCTTCGTGCTGATCTCTACGCTTGCCGCAGGCCAGGCGCCGGAAAAGCCTGCCACTGCACCCGACATAATCATCAGCGCTCGCGCGCGCCAGATTCACGATTCTGCTCTCGTCGTCGACACTCACGCCGATACGCCGCAGCGGTTTCTGGACGAAGGCTTCGATATTGGCTCGACGGATCCCAAGGACATCGGTCACATCAGCCTCGACAAGGCACGCCGTGGAAATCTGGGCGCGGAATTTTTCTCGATCTGGGTCGAACCGGAAACGAATCAGGGCCATTTTGCCCGCCACACCTTCGATCTGATCGATTCGGTTTACGAGCAGGCGGCGCGCCATCCGGATCGCATGATGATGGCCTTCTCCGTCGCCGACATCGAACGCGCGCACCGCGAGCATAAATTGGCGGCGCTCATGGGGATCGAGGGCGGACATTCGATTGAGAATGACATTCACCTTCTCCGCGATTATTACCGGCTGGGCGTGCGCTATATGACGTTGTCGTGGTCGAACACAAATGAGTGGGCTGACTCTTCCGGCGATATCGACGATCCGAAAGTGCAACATCACAACGGCCTGACTGACTTTGGCAAACAGATTGTGCTGGAGATGAATCGCCTGGGCATGATGGTCGACATCTCGCATGTGGCCGACAAGACATTCTGGGACGCGATAGCGACCACAAAAGCGCCGGTGATCGCGTCGCACTCCTCGGCGCGGGCGCTGGTTGACGCTCCGCGCAACATGACCGACGACATGTTGCGGGCCGTAGCCAAGAACGGCGGCGTGGTTCAAGTCAACTTCTATAGCGGCTTTGACGACGCGAACTTCCGCAAGGCGATGGAAGCTCAGAAGAGCGACCAAGCCGCCGCCGTTCAGAAATATACCGACGAACTGAAGGCCGCGGGCAAGCCGGTCAGCTATGTGGAGATCGATCGCATCGAGCGCGAGTGGATGGCGAAGATTCCGCGTCCGCCGCTGAAGTCGCTGATCGATCATATTGATCACATCGCGAAAATTGCGGGAATTGATCATGTCGGCCTCGGTTCCGATTTTGACGGAGTGAGCGGGGCAACGCCCGAGGGTATCGACTCGGCCGCCGATCTGCCGAAGATTACGCAGTCGCTGCTCGATCGCGGCTACAGCGCGACCGACATCCACAAAATTCTTGGCGGCAATCTGCTGCGTGTTTTCGGCCAAGTCGAACGAGTGAGCCACGAAATGCAAGCTGAGGCGGCCGCAAAGTAACTTGAATCAGAAATCGCATTTCTCGATCGGCGGACAGCCAATGGCGGCTGTTCCCGGAGATCACGCGCACAACTGATTGGGCAAGAAATGCCGGCCGCCCCTGTCGTACAATGCAACGTTGCGCACGGAACGACGCCAACATCTCCGGCTTGCAAGGAGCAACATGCGTAAGACATTCGCGATCTTATTTATACTGATGATGTTCATAGTGATGATGGCTGTTTCGGCCGCCGAGGCACAGTCGAAATCGACCAGCCAAAGCAACCCCGCCGCCAAACCCGGCGCAGCCAAACCTGTGGCCCACACAGCGACCAAGCCGATCGCCGTCATCAATACCAGTGTGGGCAAGTTGACCTGCACGCTGTTCCCCGACAAAGCACCGGTTGGCGTGGAGAACTTCATTGGCCTCGCGAGTGGAACCAAAGACTGGAAGAATCCCGTGAGCGGCGCAAAGAAACACGGCGTACCGCTCTACGACGGAACTATTTTCCATCGCGTGATTCCCGGCTTCATGATTCAGGGCGGCGATCCTGCGGGCAACGGCACGGGCGATCCCGGCTACCAGTTCAAGAACGAAACGTCCTCTGATTTGCTGTTTGACCAGCCCGGCCGGCTGGCTTATGCGAACTCCGGGCCCGGCACCAACGGCTCGCAGTTTTTCATCACAGAAGTCGCCACGCCGCACCTGAATGGCGGCTATACCATCTTCGGCCAGTGCGATGCAGCTACCGTGGCGCTGGTGAAGCAGATCGCGCACATGGCCACCGATCCCACGAATGACAAGCCGTTTCGCCCGGTGAAGATTATTCACATCAGCATTGTGCGCAGCACGGGCACAAGTCCAAAACCCGGAGCCGGAAGTACGGTGAAGAAGCCTGCCACGACAGCGCCCAAGGCACCGGCAAATCCGAAATAGGGGCGCGGGGCGGCCCTGCCTTGGACAGCCGAGGCGGCTGTTCCTACGTGAGCACATTTACCATTAACGATTCTGTTTGAAAGGAACTCATGACTCGCCAACCTGGACTGTACGCCACGTTTGAAACCAGTGAAGGAAATATTGTTTGCCGGCTGTTTGAAAAGGAAGCGCCGAAAACTGTTGCCAACTTCGTCGAGCTTGCCGAGGGCAAGCGGGAGTGGACGCATCCCTCGACCCGCAAGAAGTCGAAGGACCGGCTCTACGACGGAACGATTTTTCACCGCGTGATTCCCGACTTCATGATTCAGGGTGGAGATCCGCAGGGCACCGGCATGGGCGGTCCGGGCTATCAGTTTGAAGACGAGACCAAGGGCTCGCCGCATAAATTCGACAAGCCGGGCAAACTCGCCATGGCCAATGCCGGACCCAACACCAACGGATCGCAGTTCTTCATCACGCTGGCGCCAACAGCTTGGCTTACCGGCAAGCACACGATTTTCGGCGAGGTGGTCGAAGGTCAAGATGTCGCGCAGAAGATTGTCGGGGTCCCAAGAAACCGGCAGGACCGGCCGAATAAGGATGTGGTGGTGAAGAAGGTGACGATCGAGAAGGTGTGAAATCTTCGGAGCGAGACCGAGTTGATATGTAATATTTTTTTGTCCCCGAGATGCTAAATTCTTGACGTTAATGGGCTTACGCGCCGCGGATATGGGTGCATCGGTGTAAAATCTTGAGCGGCAAAGACTTATACGTAAAATTTTGAAGAATAAGGACTTAATTCTAGAGCGAAGATTGCCACGTCCATAGCGTGTGACTTCGTCATTCAGGAAGTTTGCGGACATCTTCCCTAATTTGCGCTTTCCTAAATCCTCAGTAAAGGTTGTTCGTCACACAAACTGAGAAATAATCTGTGGAAAACTAACGTAGGGTGTGGAAAACGAACGCAGGGTCTGGAGGAGTAGCTTCAGTCCTTGAATGCATCCCAGTCATTAAGGCTTCCAGTGGGCCCAACAATATCACCCAAAATCTCAGCGGTGCCGACCATGCTTCCGAGCAGCCTTCGGGCACGCTTTCCCGGCGATGGCGGCACGATTTCAGCAATTGGTTTCCCAAAGCGGGTGATGCGGATTGGCCTCCGCGTTTTGCATACTTGGTTCAGTATTCTTCCGCAGTTGGCCTTGAATTCGGAGATCGGGACTTCCTTCATTTGTTGTTTATTTCATGGTCATTTGACCAGAACCAAGTCAAAGGCGGCGGACAGAGTGTCCGCCCCACACAATTCGAATCATACGCCAATTACGCCCACTAACTCCTTCACCGCCGCGGCGCTCTTGTCGAGCCCAGCCTTCTCTTCTGCCGTGAGCTTGATCTCGATGATCTGCTCGATGCCTTTTGTGCCCAGCTTTACGGGGACACCGACGTAGAGGCCGCTAATTCCGTATTCGCCCTGCAAATACGCGGCGCAGGGGAGAATTTTCTTTTTGTCTTTGAGGATCGCTTCGACCATTTCCGTGGCTGCCGCCGATGGAGCGTAATAGGCGGAGCCGGTCTTGAGGTATTTCACGATTTCGGCGCCGCCGTCGCGGGTGCGCTGCACCAGGGCATCGAGTTTTGTCTTCTCGATCAGTTCGGTAATTGGGATGCCGGCGACGGTCGAGTAGCGCGGCAGGGGGACCATGGTGTCGCCGTGGCCTCCGAGGACGAAGGCGGTCACGTTTTCTACGCTGACTTTTAATTCGTCGGCGATGAAGGCCCGGAAGCGGGCGGAATCGAGCACCCCCGCCATGCCAATAACACGCTCGCGCGGGAAGCCGCTCAGCTTGTAGGCGGCCTGGGCCATGGCGTCCAAGGGATTCGAGACGATGATCAGAATGCAGTTGGGGGAATTCTTTACTACTTCGCCTACGACTGCTTTCATGATGCCGTAATTTGTGTTGAGTAAATCGTCGCGGCTCATGCCGGGTTTGCGCGGAATGCCGGCAGTGATTACGACGATGTCGGAGTTGGCGGTGTCTCTGTAGTCGTTGGTACCGCTGACGTAAGAGTCGCGCTTCTCGATGGGCATGGCCTCGAGGAGATCGAGTCCTTTGCCCTGGGGAACGCCTTCGATGATGTCGATGAGCACGACGTCGGCTAGTTCTTTGGAGGCGATCCAATGAGCTGCGGTCGCGCCCACGTTGCCGGAACCTACGATGGTTACTTTCTTACGCATGGATGAATCCTTTCGATGAAGGCGTCGCTGCGTTCTCTTTCGCCCCTCCGGGGCTTTATTCCGTCACAAATTCTTTCCCACGGCTTTCGCCCCTTCGGCAGGCTCAGGGCAGGCTGTGGGCTGCATTCTTTCGCCGCTTCGCGGCGGTTTCTCCGGGGCACTGCGGGCGAAGCGCAGATTCCTCGCTTCGCTCGGAATGACAAAGCTTTGGGAGACCATTGCTGCCTTACACCAGCACGCCTGCTCCCATGTTCTCGATGATGTGGCCGGCGAATTCGCTGGTTTTGACTTTTGTCGCGCCCGGCATCAGGCGTTCGAAGTCGTAGGTGACTTTTTTCTGTTCGATGGTACGTTCCATGCTTTGCTCGATCAGGTCGGCGGCTTCGGGCCAGCCCAGGTGGCGGAACATCATGACGCCTGACAAAATTACTGAGCCGGGATTGATCACGTCTTTATCCGCGTATTTCGGCGCGGTGCCGTGCGTGGCTTCGAAGATGGCATAGCCGTCGCCGATGTTCGCCCCCGGAGCGATGCCGAGTCCGCCGACCTGCGCGGCGCAGGCGTCGGAGATGTAGTCGCCATTGAGGTTGGGGCAGGCCAGCACGGAGTATTCGTCGGCGCGAGTGACCACTTGCTGGAAGATTGAGTCGGCGATGCGGTCGTTGATCATGATTTTCTTTTTCCATGCGCCGTTGCCGTGCGTGCTGTAGATGCGGTCGAGCACTTCCTTCACTTCTTTTTCGACGGCCTGGCGAAACGCCGCAGGAGCGAACTCCATGCCGGGTTCAACTGCGTCGGCATTTTGCGCCACGGTTATATTCGGATTCTTGTCTTTGTTATCGACAATCCAGCTCTCGCGCTCCGTGATGACTTTGTCGCGGAACTCGTCGGTGGCGACCTCGTATCCCCACTTGCGGAAAGCGCCCTCGGTGAACTTCTGGATGTTGCCCTTGTGCACCAGCGTGACCGACTTGCGGCCGGATTCGAGCGCGTGCCGGATTGCCATGCGCACCAGGCGCTTGGTTCCGGTGATGGAGATCGGCTTGATGCCGACGCCGGAGTCGAGGCGGATTTGTTTCTTGCCTCCTTTGAGCATGTCTTTGTTGAGGAATTCGATGAGCTTGGCGCACTCGGCAGTTCCCTGCTCCCACTCGACGCCGGCATAAACGTCTTCGGTATTTTCGCGGAAGATGACTACGTCCATGCGCTCAGGATGCTTCACGGGCGAAGGCACGCCGTTGTAGTACTTCACGGGACGCACGCAGCAATAGAGATCCAGAATTTGGCGCAGCGCTACGTTGAGGGAACGGATGCCACCGCCCACGGGCGTGGTGAGTGGGCCCTTGATGGCGACGCGAAATTCGCGGACGGCTTCGACGGTATCGTCGGGCAACCAGGTGTCGAATTTCGCTTTGGCTTTTTCGCCGGCGAATACTTCGTACCAGGCGACGCGGCGCTTGCCGTTGTAGGCCTTCTCCACCGCCGCGTTGAACACGCGCAACGAAGCCTTCCAGATGTCGCGCCCCGTGCCATCTCCCTCTATGAAGGGAATGATGGGGTTATCGGGAACGTTATACTTGCCGTTGGCGTAGCCGATTCTGTTCCCGTCCCCGGGTACCGCTACGCCGTTATAAGTCCCTGCCATATACAGCCTCCCTACTGGAGTTTCCAGGCGAGATTTAGAAACCTTCAATTATAGAGAAGTGCTGCGATTTCCGGGCAGACTGTTGTTGTTTTACCCAACTGACATAATAGCGCGACACCGTCACGTGTCTGTGCCATAATTCGTCTTCTGGAGTTAGATAGGAATATTTTCATGACTTCCAACGTTCGCGGCCTCTCATTTTTGTGCTTATGCGCCGCGCTCCTCGTCACTATGGTTTTGTCGAGCGCCGCCTTTGCCGACCGCGATCGAACCCACGTCGGAAACGACATCAGCGTGGGGCCCGACGAAGAGGTCGGCGACGCGACCTGCTTTGGCTGCAGCATCCGAGTGCGCGGGCATGTAACGGGAGACGTGACTGCGTTCGGTGGAAGCGTTGTGGTTGAGGATCAAGGTCAGGTCGGGGGCGACGCAACTGTTTTTGGCGGCGACATCCGCGTCGATAGGGAAGCGAAAATTGCCCGTGACGTTACGGTGTTCGGTGGACGGATTCGCCGCGACCCCGCATCCACCGTTGGCGGCGACGTCACCACGATGGGTGGGCCCGGTTGGATGTTTCTGATTTTCCTCATTCCGTTCATTTTTCTCGGGCTGTTTGTGGCGCTGATTGTCTGGCTGATCCGGCTACTGCTGCGACCGCGGGTTCCGGCCCCGGCCTGAGTGACTGCGCTACCAGCGTCGCGTACCGAAGGTTTTTCGCACGCCCACCGTCATGTAGCGTCCCCAGGGTCCGTTATTGCCCAGGTCGGCGACGCCCAGGTTTTTGTCGCGCGCGCCCAGACGATCGAACAGGAAGTGCTGGGTCACGCGAAACTCGAATCCCTTGTCGATGTAGATTCCGACTCCCCAGGAGTGCTCGATTCCGATCGCGTCCGGCGACCAGGTGTAGAGCGTCTTGGGGATCGTTTTGCCGAACAGAAATGTGGGCGCGCCATACACCATGAACCTCCGCAGCGGACCTCGGCCGAAGGGACGAACCTCCAGAATTCCCGAGACCATATAGCGCGCGAAGAGGCTGCAGGGAGCGTTGACGCCGCCGTACTGGCCCGCATTGCCGGCGCAGAGATTGGGATCGATCTCGTTATGCGGAGGCGCCAGGTCAAACTGCGCCCAGCCCCAGAACATGTCCCGAGGAAAAAACATGCGGTCGTCGGAATCGGCGTCGTGCCAGTTTCCCTGCGAACCGCTTTGCGAGCTTGCGCCGGGCAGATCTCTGCTCGGCAAGGCGTGACGTTGCGAGTCGTCTCCTCGGGACCCTGTTGTCTGTGAGTCAGCTATTCGAGAATTCAGGGACGAGACAATCTGCGCTGCCGCCCCCACCGAGAGGAGTACAGGTACTGCGAACAGCCATGCCCACCGTTTCATCGAGCCTCCGAATGAGTTCAGTTCGTTCTGATTACGGGGATGCCGGATTCCAGAGTTGCCTGCGCCTGGCTGGGAAATGGCAGCATTCGACGAGAGCCCGGTTAATTAAGGGCAACATTGTAACCCGCGCGGCGCACGACGCCCCGTCAGGCACCGTTCCCCAGAGCGCGGAGCCTACATGAGGTCCGGCCAAGAGTTGAGTTCAGCCCTGGCCGCGGTCTAAAGCCCGTTAGGCTAGAGGTCTGCGATGCAACTCTTGCGTCCCCTTCCAGAATTCATATCCCATACCCGATTTATTCCATTCATAGTACGTTCACATTAGCGGAGACTTGTAACCCACGCCAAAACGGGGATTTGCGGTTTGGTGGGCGGATTGCAGAAAGATGAGATACAGAGCAACCCAGGAACCCTATGCCGCAAGAAATTTCGGTTTCATACCAGGCGATCAAGAGCAAGGTCTACCGTTTGATCGATTCCCTTGTCGTCGGAGAAAAGAGCGAATCCGAAGTGCAGGAGTCGGTTCGCCGCTGGTGGGCGCTGATTCATCCGGCCGATCGGCCCATCGCTCAGAAGTATCTGTTGATGGTGCTGGGGCGTTCCGCCTCCGCTTTGGATTGCATGGGGGACGCGTTCCTCTCCGTGAGCAGTTGTGAGATCGCCCGGCCGCAACTGGCCGAGTTCCCGCCTCCGGGCAAACGACTGCGCGAACTGGAACGAATGGTGAAGGAAACCTCCGTTCGGACTGCCGTTTAGCCCGGCGTCCCTGCCCGAAGATTTAGAATTTACATTTCGCCCGTTGCGCTGAGTATCCCTTCGTCTGTATCGTCGGTCTCATCCTTGATTAAGCCAGGATCAGAGGAGTCTGGAATGAGACCGTTCATCACAACGTCGTCTGTACAAGGATCCCGCCTTTCTTTTGGAAAACTTCTTTTTGCCACCCTGTTTCTTGGGGTGCTTTTAATTATGGCCACATCGCTCTTTGCAGGTTCCGGAGTCTACAACTTCACCCTGAACTCCATCGATGGCAAACCCGCGCCCCTGGCTGACTATAAGGGGAAGGTTGTGCTTCTGGTGAATGTGGCCAGTCAGTGCGGTTACACGCCGCAGTACAGCGCGCTGGAGGCAATCTACGAAAAATACAAAGATCAGGGGTTCGTCATTCTCGGTTTTCCGGCCAACAATTTCGGTGCGCAGGAGCCGGGAACGAACGAGGAGATTAAGACGTTCTGCACCCGGAAATACAGCGTGACTTTCCCAATGTATTCGAAGATTTCGGTGAAGGGCGCCGACCAGGCGCCGCTGTACTCCTACCTGACCAAAGAGACAGGCGCGGGCATTGCCGGCGACATCAAATGGAACTTCACCAAGTTCCTGGTCGATCGCGACGGCAAAGTGGTGCAGCGCTTCGAACCGGCCGTCACCCCCGATTCCAGGGAAGTGACGGCGGCGATCGAGAAGCAGTTGAAGCCGTAACACTCTCAAATCCAAAGTTGATTTAGCTGACCGCCTCATGCGCATCCTCCTCATCGGCGGGAACGGTTTCATTGGGCGGTTCGTGGTCGCCGCGCTGAAGCAGCGAGGGCACACGGCGGCCGTGTTTCATCGCGGCAGTGCGCCTGGGCCTGTCGGCGTTGTCGAGATTCGGGGCGACCGTCAGCAACTCAAAGCCTCCGCTCAGGAACTCAGACAGTTTGCTCCCGACGTGCTGATCGACATGATTATCAGTTCGGGCGGGCAGGCCGAGGAACTGATGAATGTCTTCCGGGGCGGGACGCGACGCGTGGTCATGTTGAGCAGCATCGACGTGTATCGCGCAGTGGGTATTTCGCACGGCACGGAAAGCGGTCCGCTGCAGGAGGTGCCGCTTACGGAAGAGTCCGAGCTGCGGCGGAATCTGCATCCATATCCACCAGAGTCGATGAAGATGATGCGCAAGGTTTTTCCCTGGGCGACGGACGATTACGACAAAATCCCGGCAGAGCGCATAGTGATGGACGACCGGGAGCTTCCTGGGACGGTGCTGCGGCTGCCCATGGTCTACGGACCCGGAGATCCGCTGCATCGGTTTTATCCGGTGGTGAAACGCATTGCCGATGGACGGCGGCACATCATTTTTCCCGAGACGCTGGCTGCCTGGCACTCGCCGCGAGGCTATGTGGAGAACGTGGCTGCAGCCATTGTGCTGGCTGCAACGGATGACCGCGCCGGGGGACGCATCTTCAACGTCTGTGAGGAACCTTCGTTCAGCGAACTGGGATGGGCGCGGAAAATCGCGGCGGAAATGCGATGGGAAGGGCAGTTCGTTGTGCTGCCGGCGGAGCGGACGCCGCCGCATCTGCTGAGGCCGGGCAACGCCGCACAGCACTGGAACGCGAGTTCGGCGCGCATCCGCCACGAACTGGGTTATGAGGAGCCAGTCTCCATGGAAGAGGCGATCCGGCGGACGGTATGTTGGGAGTTAGAAAATCCGCCGGCTGCCGGGTTCCTGGCGCAGTTCGATTATGCGGCGGAGGATATGGCGCTAGCGGGAGCTTTATAACCCTGTTAACGGGCTTCGATCCCTGCAGATGACGCAGGACGGCGCGGTGGTGTTCACGGCTGCGAACGTGTTGCTTGAGCATCACGGAACCTTCCAAGACGGATCAACGTATGATTAATTAACGGGCAACGTGGTAAATGTACAATTGTCTGTGGGTGATGCGGACCGTCTTCGACATTTTCGCGCAAATCCTTCGCAACCTGTGGGCGCACAAGCTGCGCTCGTTCCTCACCATGTTCGGCATTGCCTGGGGGGTGGGATCCTTACTGCTTCTGGTGGGCGTGGGCGAAGGCTTCCGCTCGGGCAACAAGCGCGAATTGGCCGAGTTCGGCAGGAATATCATGTTTCTTTTTCCCGGGCGCGCACCTGCGGTAAAGGGCAGCATGAACTCGGCCCGCCCTTATTTGCTCACTTATCAGGATTACGTGGATGTCCGGACGCAAGCTGCCTATGTCGGGAATGCCTGCCCGGTCCTTTCGCGAACCGACCTGCATCAGGTCAGCGAATTCGCCACTGCCGGAGTCGAAATCCTGGGCGTGGAGCCGCAACTGAATGAGATCAGTTATCTTCCTCTCAAAGAGGGACGCTGGCTCAATGAGATGGACGAAGCGCAGAGACGCAATGTAATCGTCCTCGGCAATGAACTGCTGAAAACGTTGTTCCCCGGGCGGCCAGCAGTGGGCGCATTTGTCCTGCTGAACGGCATTCGGTTTGAAGTAATTGGCAGCATGCCGCACCTTGGCCGCGGCGAGAACACCTGGCTGAACATGCGCGGCTACATACCTTTTCCCGTCATGGCCACGTTCTTCCCACTTAAAGGGGAAAACCACCAGAACTCCATTTCCTTTATTGAATATCAGCCGCGCGTGACCTCCGAGCACCGGCTGGCGGAGGAAGATGTCCACCGCATCATAGCGCGCAATCATGGATTCGATGCCAGCGATGAAAACGCCTTTGACGGCTGGGATTCCATCCAGGAATCAAAAATGGTAGGAACGATTTTCGACGTCATGAACATGTTCCTGGGTACGGTGGGCATGGTCACGCTGGCTCTGGGCGCCATCGGCGTCGTGAATATTATGCTGGTCGCGGTCAGCGAACGCACTCGTGAGATCGGATTGCGAAAGGCCCTGGGCGCGACCAATCGCAGCATACTGTTTCACTTCTTTCTGGAAGGCTTGCTGCTTACGCTAGGCAGCGGGCTGCTCGGCATGGGACTGGCGACAGGTTTGATGGCGCTGGTAGGAAATGTGCACGGCCCGGGAGGGTTTGATCCGCCCAAATTAGTACCGATGTCGGCGGTGCTGGCGATTGGCAGCTTGACCCTGGCCGGGGTCGTCGCGGGCCTTTATCCCGCGCGCAAAGCGGCCATGTTGCAGCCGGTTGAAGCCCTCCGACAGGAGTGATGCCCCGCCCCGGGGTCGTGGGTAGTGCTTTATGTTGCATGATTTGCTCCAGGAAGCGTACGGCGCCATGCGGCACAATCGCCGCCGCACCGCGCTCACCATGCTGGGCATGGCTTGGGGCATCGCCACGGTCGTCATGCTGCTCGCCTATGGCGATGGTTTTGGCCGGGCCTGCGCCAACATCTTTGCCAATTTCGGGACCAAGCTTGTAATTGTGGTGCCGGGCCGAACTTCGATGCAGGCGGGTGGGCAGAAGGCGGGAGTTCCGGTTCGCTTCACGCTGGATGATGTAGAGACGCTCACCACTAATCTTCCTCAAATCACTCATATCACGCCGGAGGTCAGCAAGCAGGCCAGCATCCAGTATGACACCAGAATTTTCACCTGGGCTGTGACCGGGAATTATCCCACGGTGTTTGACGTCCGTTCGCTCAAGCTCGAGCAGGGCCGCTTCTACAATCCAGAAGATGAAGTGCAGCGCGCCCACGTCGCGGTGATCGGCTCGGAAGCGAAGGAGAAACTCTTCTCTGGGCGCAATGCGCTGGGTGAGCACATCCGAGTGGACGGCCTGAGCTTGGAAGTGATTGGTGTTTTGGCCGCCAAAATGCAGGAGGGCAATGACGATATCAACCGCGTGATCTATGTTCCCTTCAGCACCATGAGCGAGATAAAGAACACCCATTACCTGGACAGCATCTGGTTCACTTATCAGACGCCTGAATATCAGAGCCTGGAACAAACGGTTCGCACGATTATGGCGACCCAGCACAAGTTCAACCAGACAGACCGTCAGGCCGTGAGAGTGTTCAACCTCATGACGCAGGTTCATCAGTTCGAAATCATTACACTCGGGTTGAAGGTGCTGATGGGTTTCATCGGGACGCTTACGCTCGGCATTGGCGGCGTCGGCTTGATGAATATCATGCTGGTTTCGGTTACGCAGCGCACGCGAGAGATTGGCGTGCAGAAGGCGCTGGGCGCGCGACGGCGATACATTCTGATGCAGTTCCTTGCCGAAGCTTTAACCATTACGTTCATCGGCGGGGTCCTGGGAGTGATATTGGCTTACGTGGTCGCGCTTTCCGTGGGACGGCTCACGTTGTACAGCGCGTTTGCCAAGAACGGAGAGGCCGGCGACATCCGGCTGATCATCGCTCCCGGAACGCTGATCGCATCCACCCTTATCCTGGGGGTCGTCGGACTGATCAGCGGGATGATCCCGGCCTTCCGCGCCTCACGACTGGACCCGATCGAGGCTTTGCGGCACGAGTAGCGTCCTTCTTCGCTGCGGTTATGGCGGACCAAATTGAACTTCCGGATAACGCTGAGTCGTTAGCTGGCTTACCGGTGCGCCTTTCAGATAAACATCGAAGAACGTGTGAACGTAGTCGGCGGTGATGGCGAGACCCCGCCGCCCCTCCAGCGACCCGAATCCGAGCTTTCGCATCATCCCGATCATGTAATGGCTCTTGAGTAACATCTGGTCGCTGAAACTGAAGTGATTCGCACCACGGATGGTGATGAATAAGCGTCCATTCGGAAGGCGATCGTAAATGGATTGGAGATTGGCATGGATCTGTCGGCTAACTGGATCTGCAAGATCGCGACTGTGATCGCTGAGCATAAACATGAACGGTTGTTTCAGACCTTCCTGGACCACGCTGCCATACGGAGCCCCATCGATGTCGATGGCCGCTTTGCACCGGGAATCCTCATGACAGAATTGCAACGCCGTTGCCCCGCCAAACGAATGGCCAAACATGCCGAGCCGCTGCATATCCAGCCGGCCCGTGAACTTACTGGACGGATCGGCGGCGTTCAACTGCTCCAGTCGGCGCACTACAAATTTTGTGTCGCTCGTCCACATTGGCAAGAGCCGATTGATCAGCCGTTCGGCCTGATCCGGTGACAGATCCTCGGGATCGTTGGCCGGAGGTCTCGTGATTACCCGGTTGCCGGGCAAGACCATGATGCTGGTTCTGTAAGGAGCGTCAAAGCCCACGACAAAGTAGCCGTGACTTGCCAGGTCTTCCGCAAGTGTGGTGAAGTCGGTGGTCAAAGCTCCGCCACCCGCCCGCATGATTACGACTGGATAGGAGCGTTGCTGCGAGGAGACGTCCGGATCGGATGTGCTATGGATTCGGACCCGTGGTAAGTCTCGGGTGAGAAATTTGCTCATCAGGACGCCTGAGTGCTGATCGAGAGCTATGCGCCAAGACTTGGGCAGATATTCAGCGGGTGCGGCTGGTGCTGCCGCCGGGTACCAGATCCAAACCACTACTTCCCGCTTAGCTCCTGGAAACGGTGAGAGTTCGTCCGTCACGAGATGGTTGACCCAGTTCAACGTTGTCCGCCCAACCGCGAACTGGCCTGTGGGGG
Source organism: uncultured Acidobacteriaceae bacterium (assembly GCA_963709305.1). Classification (GTDB taxonomy): domain Bacteria; phylum Acidobacteriota; class Terriglobia; order Terriglobales; family Acidobacteriaceae; genus Sulfotelmatobacter. The sequence goes on from CAVPWO010000002.1 coordinate 312,996, forward strand.
TCGGCAACGTGATTTCGGTGCTGTGTTCCCGCCAAAGTAAAACGAGCAGAGTCGTGAGGCCGACGAGACCCAATATAACCAAGCCTGCCAAGCCTTGGATGAGGCGCCTGAAAACCCTCCTGGCTAGGGACGAATTGCTGCGGGCGGGAGCTGAGAGGCCGGATGCGGTACGCGACTGAAACATCGCGCTATCTTATGAAAAGTACTTTGATATGTAAAGAGGTTCGGTTTAAATGTCGTAATACAGCGCGAACTCAAGGGTGCGGTCGCTGCCGAATACCTGAGCTTGCCGTAGTCCAGTTGTCTATCGCTAGATCACGGACCCCAATTTGCCCTCGCGTTGCGCCTACCATCGCCGAACAAAAGGAATCGCTCAAGACGTTGAGCCTTGTACTCCGAGTGAATCAAGGTTTTCGCGATGGGTGAGCGTACATCCTGTTGCTCGGAGCGGTGCATCCGACCCATAGAGTTTCTTGAGAACTCTGACCCAAGGAGCAACTCATGCGTGCTGCCTCTTTCTCCGTTCTCGCAGTCCTTCTGCTTGGTTGTTTCGTCACCGCGCAATCCGATCAGACGCAAATCTCAGATCGCGCCGAGGTTTTTGGCGGCTATACGTATGAGAGGCCCGACTTCAGTTTGGTCAGCTCGAACGGAGGGGCGAACGGTTGGACCGCTGCCGTAAACTTCAAAATGCGCCCGTGGATCGGAGTGGTCGCCGACTTCTCCGGTTTATATCCCCGTTACACCTTCCCAGAACTCAATGGCGCAAACTCGGTTTCGGCAAGCGGTAGCTCCTATTCGTATTTGTTTGGGCCACAGGTTTCTTCTCCTCGAGGAAAGTTCAGCCCTTTTGCACACTTCCTGGTTGGGGAGAGCCACGTCTCCAACGAAAACTTCGGAAACCAGGGGAGCATTCAAACTTTTCAGTCCAACCATGCTCTTAGCTTTGCCGCAGGCGGCGGCATTGATTACTGGCTGAAGCCGCGCATTGCGATCCGCGCTCAAGCGGACTGGCTCTATGCCAGGTTCACCATCGGAGGAGTACCCGGTACCAACTACAGCCAGAACAGGAACGTTGCGCGCGTTTCGACGGGGATAGTCTTCCGATTCTGAACCTAGCATCGCAATGGCGCTGAGAACCTTTCTTGCCGTTACAGGTATTCTGCATGCTAATCAATTCTGCATTTCGTTGTCGCAAGCAGGCGATTTTCACGTTTTGACCAGAGTTTCGGAAGGTTCTTGCCGAGTGGTTCATATCCTCTTGCCCTTCAGATGTCGTAATACAGCGCAAACTCGTACGGATGCGGTCGCTGCCGAATCGCGTCCACTTCCTTCGCACGCTTGTAGTCGACATAGGTTCGCAGCAGCTCCTCGGTGAAGACCTCGCCCTTCAGCAGGAAAGTGTGATCGCGCTCCAAAGCGTCGAGTGCGTCTTCGAGCGAGCCGGGCATGGATGGGATATTCGATAGCGCTTCGGGGTCGAGTTCGTAGATGTCCTTGTCGAGCGGCTGGCCGGGATCCATCTTGTTTTCGATGCCGTCGAGGCCGGCCATTAACATAGCGGCGAACGCCAGATACGGATTGCAACTTGGGTCGGGTGGGCGGAACTCCACGCGCTTGGCTTTGGGAGCGATCGAGTACATGGGAATACGGCAGGCCGCAGAGCGGTTGCGCCGCGAGTAGGCCAGGTTCACCGGAGCTTCAAAACCCGGCACGAGCCGCTTATAAGAATTGGTAGTTGGAGCGATGATCGCCGACAGCGCGGGGCCGTGCTTGATCAGGCCGCCGACGTACCAGAGCGCCTGCTGCGACATGCCGGCATAGCCATCGCCGGCAAACAGCGGTTCACCGGACTTCCACAACGACTGGTGAGTGTGCATGCCGTTTCCGTTGTCGCCAAAAATTGGCTTGGGCATGAACGTCACCGTTTTGCCGTGGCGGTTGGCCACGTTCTTTACGATGTATTTGTAGAGCAGCATCTTGTCAGCCGAGCGCACCAGCGAGTCGAACTTCAAGTCGATCTCGGTCTGACCCCCTGAAGCTACCTCGTGATGGTGGCATTCCACTTCAATGCCGCAGCCTTGCATGGTCAGCAGCATTTCGGAGCGCAAGTCCTGATAATGGTCGGTGGGTGGGACCGGAAAGTAGCCCTCGCGGTAGCGCGGCCGGTATCCCATATTGTTCTCTTCCCTGCCTGAGTTCCAGCGGCCCTCTTCGGCGTCGATATAGTAGAAGCCGTACTGTTCACGCTGATCGAAGCGCACATTGTCGAAGATGAAGAATTCGGCTTCGGCGCCAAAGAGCGCGGTATCGGCAACACCGGTCGAAGTCAGATACAGCTCCGCCTTCCGCGCGATGTAGCGGGGATCGCGATCGTAGCGCTGCTTAGTCACAGGGTCGACTACATCGCAGACCACCACCAGCGTCGGCACGGCTGTAAAGGGATCGAGGAAATGAAAATTGGCGTCGGGCTTCAACAACATGTCACTCTCCTGAACGCCGGCCCAGCCGCGGATCGACGAACCGTCGATGCCGAATCCTTCTTCAAACGAAGCCTCTGTCAACTGCCCGATGGGATAGGAAACGTGGTGCCACAGCCCGGGAATGTCAGTAAAGCGCAGGTCGAGAATCTTCGTGCCGTGCTGCTTCGCAAAGTCAAAAACGGTCTTGGCGTCGGCCATCGAAACTCCTTGCCGGAAAGCTGCGGTCGGGAAATTTGGCGAACGATCACGGACAGTCCGGCCGGCGGGCAGGCTGCTACAATCGGTCGCGTTGCGCAAACCGAGGAGTGTAAAGCCAGTCGTCGAGGCTGGCAATTCGATTGTTCTTATAGCGGGGATAACGGGTCTTTATACTGAAGCCATCAGCTCTCAGCCGTCAGCTTTCAGCCAAGTCGCTTGAGCGGAAGTATTTGGCTGATAGCTGAAAGCTGACAGCTGAGAGCTTCCATGGATTTCGACCAGCTCGAAACATTCCTCGAAGTCGCGCGGCACGCGTCGTTTTCTCGGGCGGCGGAGAAGCGTTTTCGGACACAGCCGGCCATTTCGTCCCAGATTCGGGGTCTGGAAGAAGAAATCGGGGCCAAGCTGTTCGACCGGTCGGGCGGAAAGGTATCGCTCACGGCGGCCGGCAAGGCATTTCAAAAGTATGTCGAGGAAACGCTCGATGCCCGCAAGGCGATGCTGGTGTCAATTGCCGAGATGGAGCGCGTCCCTCGCGGCGAGATTATCGTGGGCGCGAACGAGGGCACGTGCCTGCACATCCTGCCCTATGTCTTTGCCGACTTCAAGAAGCAGTATCCCGACGTTTCGGTCAACATCAAACGGGCGGACTATGGCAAGATTCTCGAATCGATCATCGACAACTCAGTCGACTTCGGCGTCATTTCCCTTCCCGTGACCGATAGCCGCCTCACCGTGGTTCTTATCCATCGCGACGAGTTAATTGTCATTGCTCCGCCACAGCATCCTCTGGGAAGGATGAAATCCGCTACCGTTGCTGACGTGGCCAAGTTTCCTCTCGTCGTCCCCAAGGCTGGACATACGCGCGACGCGATCGAGCAACTCTTTCACGAGCGGCGCCTGAAGCCGAACTTCACCATGGAGCTCGATTCCAGCGAGCTGCTGAAGCGCTTTGTGGCTGCCGACGTGGGCATCGGCTTCATCGCCCGGTCGAATGTGGAGGACGACGTTCGCGCCCAAGCTCTCGCCGCGGTTCCGATTGCCGACGCCCAGGTCCGCCGTGATCTGGCATTGGTCTTCCGCAAGGACAAGGCGCTCAGCCGGGCTGCCCTCGCCTTTATTGACATTGCGGTGAAGCATAAATCTACGGAAGAAGTGGTGCAGACTCCAAGTCGATGACGACGGCGACCTCTAGACTTCTGTTTCTGTTCTTTACGGTGGGACTTGGCTTGCCGTGCCCGGGCCAGGCCAAGCCCTCGCAGAAGCCGCTGGCTCAGATGCCGGCCTCAGCCCGCCAGTTGATTGCGATCAAAGTTACTGGAAGCAAACGCTATCCCGAGGAAGCCATAGCGGCGGCCACGGGCCTGCAAATGGGCACCGCGGTCAACGACGACGACTTCAAGAGAGCCGCGCGCCGCCTGGGCGATACGGGAGTTTTCACCGAGATCGCCTACAGCTTTTCCTATTCCTCCGTGGGAACGAAGCTGGAGCTGCACGTGACCGACGCTGCGAAGTTCGTCCCGGCTCACTTTGAGGATTTTGTGTGGTTTTCCGATGCCGAACTTCTCCAGCGCATCAAACAGTATGCGCCGTTGTTTGACGGAGAACTGCCCGTCTTCGGCCGCCTGGCCGACGAGGTTTCCGACGTGCTCCAAGCCATGCTGGTCGAAAATTCAATTCCCGGACACGTCGAATATCTGCGCGTAGGCAAGCAAGACGGACCCATTGAGTCAATTAATTACCACGTAAACGATGTTCTCATTCAAATTCGGAACATTGAGTTCACGGGGGCAGCCGATGCCGATCTGCCGGCACTCGAAGCTGCCGCGAAAAGGCTTCCCGATCGCGAATACTCCCGCAGCCGCCTCAGCCAGCTCGTCCAGCGGCAGCTTCTTCCCGTCTACTACGAGCACGGCTATCTGAAAGCACAGTTCGGCGAGCCGCAAACCAAAGTCGTGAAGCAGCCGGCAGCCGAGAACGAAGACGGCCCGCGCAATCAGACCGTGGTCGATGTCACCTATGCGGTCACGCCCGGCCCGCAATACAAGCTGAAGAGCCTGGAGTGGTCGGGCAATCACGAGTTTCCTACCGAGGCTCTGCAGAAAATGGTTCGCGCCGAACCCGGCCAGCCGGCCAACACCATCCGCCTGGGAGACAACCTGAAGGACATCCAGAAGCTCTACGGCTCCAAAGGCTTTATCACCGCCACGATCAAGACGAAGGCCAGCTTCGACGACGCTTCCAGCACGGTCTCGATTCGACTCGAGGTTACCGAGGGCTCCATATATCACATGGGCGAACTCGAATTCCGCGGCCTCGACAACAGCCTGACCGCGAAACTCCGCAGTGCGTGGAAGATCCGCCCCGGCGACGTTTACGACTCGACCTATCTCAGTGAGTATTTGCCCGCAGCCCATAATCTGCTGCCGCCGACCTTGGACTGGGATGTGGCGTCACACGTGACCGCAAATTTGCGCGACAAGACGGTCGACGTCGACCTCATCTACTCGGTGAAAGCGCCGAAATGAAGCCTTCTCCGACCGCGAAGCTCGCTTGTTCGGTTTTTGGAACAGATTCTCGGATTTTTCGCAAAATGGGTCCGGTCCGGTATCCTTAACTTTTCTTTGAATCGATATTGCAGGTATTGCATCCCGTAATAATAGTGAATCAAGGTGCTAGCTGCCCGCTGACCTTATTTCAGGTTGGCAAGTCGCGGTCCACGGCGACGCCAGACGATTTTGGCACATGACTTGGCCCGGGCCCTCCCCCAACACAATCCGGGCACAAAGCGGGGATGCGCGCCAGCGCTCCCCGCCTTTTTCTTTCTCGGGACGAGGGAGGAGTAGGCTGCGAGGTACCTCAAGGGCTGAAGCCTGCATCATTTGTGACTTCGATCGGCGGGGCGGAAGGCTCGCCCTTCCCAAAGCCGTTTTACAAGATGGCTTCTTGTAACTTCCCGCAGAATGGGTCATCCTCTATCCAGAGGCTGTGCTGCCAGCGAGGCTGCGGTGCCAGCCCATAAGGAGAATCTGAGATGAGAGAACGATTTCGGAGAACGGAATTTCTTCTGTTAAACCTGACCTTGATTTTAGGCATTTTAGGCCTGCCTGCTTCCTCCGCCTTCGCGGCTAAAGCGAAAACCTTTACCGGGAAAGTCAGTGACTCGATGTGCGGCGCCAAGCACATGGAATCGAATGACGACGCCGGCTGCACCCGCGTCTGTGTCGGCAAGGGAGCAAAGTACGCTCTGGTGTCAGGCGACAAGGTCTACACTCTCGACACCAGCAATAAGGCAGCTTTGGCGACTCTGGACAAACAAGCGGGCGCCAAAGTCACGGTCACGGGAACCGAAAGGGACAACACCATCACAGTGACAAGCGTGACCGCCGCGCCCTGAATTGGCTCCCTGGATTGGCCGTCTTGATGTGACTCCATTCGTCATTTTGTGGGCGTCCCTCCGGCGCTCTCCGCATTTTTTCGCCTCATGCCGTAAATTCATATTTCCTTTACAAAGCATTGTGTTAGATTGTGCATTCTCAATACTGAATTTTATTTTCGGAGGATCACCGATTTGGGCAAAGACATGGTTCCGAAGCGGATTTTCTTTACCAAGGGAGTGGGGAAACACCGCGAGCGGCTGACTTCGTTTGAATTGGCGTTGCGTGACGCCGGTATCGCTGCCCAGAATTTGGTTCGAGTCTCTTCTATTTTTCCGCCAAACTGCAAGCTGCTCGCCCGCAAGGAAGGGGTGAAGTACCTGCATCCTGGGGAAGTAGTTTTTGCGGTGGTCGCCGAGAATTCCACGCGCGAACCGCACCGGCTGCTGGCGTCGTCGATTGGCGTAGCCATTCCCGCAGACCGCAATACGTATGGTTATCTCAGCGAGCACCATTCCTTTGGCGAAACCGAAGATGCCGCCGGAGAATACGCGGAGGAACTGGCCGCCGAAATGCTCGCCACCACGCTCAACGTCGAATTCGATCCCGACCGCTCCTGGGATGAGAAGAAGCAGATCTACCGCCTATCGAACAAAATCGTGCGAACCGCAAACGTAACTCAGTCCGCCGTGGGCGACAAGCGTGGCCTGTGGACCACGGTGATCGCCTCGGCGGTGTTGATCTTCGACTGAGAGGCTCGCGTGAGGGCGAGCACGCGCATAAATCGCCGCGGCCTAACTGGCGGACCATTGTCATAGCTCTCGTGGCAGAGGGTACTGTGCCGGAATCCTCAACAAACACCTTCGGTTCACCAACGCCGGTCTTTCGCGTCAAGAACGTGGACGCCAGCATCGCTTACTACCTGGATGCTCTGGGCTTCGAACTGCGATGGCGTGCAGGCGACGGATTTGCCTGCGTGGCGCGAGACAAGTGCTCCATCTTCCTCACCAATGACAACCAAAGCCAGGCGCGCATGTGGGTATGGATCGGCGTGGAGGATGTCCGCTCACTGCACAGCCGGTACGTGACGACCGGCGCAAGAGTTCGGAACCCGCCCAACAATTTCGAGTGGGCCGTGGAGATGCAGGTCGAAGACCTGGACGGAAACGTCCTACGCATTGGCACCGATCCGGAAATAGAAAAGCCCCTCGGGGTTTGGCGGGACGCTGACGGGATTCGCTGGAGGCATCTGGGTAATCAGAGATATGAGCGGGTCGATTGAGCGAGAAAGAAACGTTCGGGAGGCTCTGCTCCGTCAGGAGTTTTTACTTTGGATCGATTTACAAGTATTTGAATCTAATGGTGTTGGGTAGGAAGACGGAGCTGGCTGGTTGTCAAAGGGAGTAAAACTTTAGTAACGGTATCGTGAACCGAATGTAATGTTCCGTTAACACCCATTGGTTATTATAGATGTAGCAGGAAAGACTCAGATCGAGGAATAGAAGTGGACATCGAAACACGCAGAAAGAAGCAACAAGCCCTGATGGTGCAGCTCGTAGAGCGTAAGGTGCGATCCCGCGCTAAGCAACTCTACGAGACACGCGGTCAGGAGGAAGGTCAAGCTCTGCAGGATTGGTTTCAAGCAGAGTCGGAAGTCCTTGGAAACAGTATTCTTGCGCCGCTTTATCGGCGATTGCGAACCGGCAGTCACGACGTCCCGGAGAACGACTCCGCCCAGAAGTTTGCGGCTGAATAGTCTGCCACCTGCGAGAGCAACGCCTAATTTGCAGTTGAACTGATCCTGATACCTTGGATCCTCATACGGGTGGGCGTCGTGAAAGCCTCTGTGCGCCCCAGCGTCCCATTGTGGTTGATGCCTTTTGCCGTTACTTCCTAACCGCAGCTTTCGCCCCTTTGCGCGAACTGCCTCCCCTCCTGGATTTGTCCAAGCGTTCGATCACTGCGGCTACGATAATCGGCAGGCCGACGGTCGCATCCACAAAGACCTCGCCAAACTTTCCGCCTTCCGACGGAGGCACAAACTTACCCCAGGAAATCGCCTCACTATAAGGGCTTCCGGAAAGTCCCCCCCAATACACCGGCTCTGGGCAGATCCTGAGCCCGTAGTGATAACGCTTTAGAGGCAGGTTCTCCGCCAACCGTCGGTGCCGGAGTTCGATGAACGGGCCAAACTGCTGCGACCAGTTGCGCGGTACGCCGCCGCCAATGGTAAAAATCCCGAGCTTTTTTTGCCGCAGCAGAGTCGCGGCAAAGTGCTCCAGATCCTCGAATGGATCGAATCGAATCTTGTATCTCCCCGTCGATTCCCTAAGCCGGTTGTTCAGCGCCGTGTCGAGACCCATTTCTGAGTCGGTGAACGCCGGCACAAAGACCGGCACGCCCTGCTCATATGCGGATTTCAGGATCCCCCGCTGCCCCTGATTGCGCTTCGCGAGATATGCGCCAATAGCGTGATTCAGCTTGTAGGAGCACATCACCTCATTGTGGTCCCAGGCCTCGAGCACGGCCGCCATGACCTCTTCGACGTCGTCCAGGTTCTGCTCGGGCTCGAGGGTGTCATAGACGCGGTTGTAACCCTGCTCGTAAAGTTCCTCGTCGGAAACCTCGGGATTGGCGCGAAAGTGCGCCCGACCGGTTGCTTCGACCAAGCCGTGCGCCATGAGCGCGCCGGTGGAAACGATTGCGTTCACAATGCCGCGATCGATCAACTCGGTGACAATTAAGCCCTGTTTGGCCACTGTCATCGCGCCAGCCAGCGTCATCACGATGAAAGCGTCTTCGTCGAGCGCCATGGCCTCGAGCACGTCTGCGGCCTCGCCTAGCTGGCGTCCGGTAAATGCGGTCTTAGACATTGCCCGCACCAGATCATCGATCGACTTCACCCTACCGAGATCCAGCGGCTCCAGCGGAACCAGCCGGTCTTCGATGGGATTGTGCAGATGACGGTCTTTGCCTTCGCCGCCCGAGCCGTGCCCCGCCTGATTCAATTGCTGTTTCGAATTACTATGATTGCCTGGTTTCAACTCGACCTCCCAAGCTGAACGCAATTATTCCCGATGAACTACTCTACAGCAACCATAAGACTCGACGCCACGCGCGGTCGCCAGGTATGGAGATTTGTAAGTTACACTCCCAAGCATGGCGGGCAAACGCAACTTCGAAGACCAAATCGCCGCGCTTGACGCACTTCGCCAGGCGCCCGAGGAAGGTCGCGTCGAGCCGTTGCGCAAGGCCTTAGCCCATCGCAACAACTTCATCGCACGGAAAGCCGGGGACTTGGTGCGCGAATTCCGAATTAGGGAGCTGGTTCCGGATTTGCTGAGTGCTTTCGATCGCTTCTTCAAGGATCCGGTGAAAACAGACCCGCAATGCTGGGCCAAGAACGCGCTCAGCCGCGCCCTCGCCGCGCTGGATTACCAGGAGGCAGACGTTTACCTGCGCGGCATGCGGCACATTCAGATGGAGCCGGTCTGGGGTGGACAGTCCGACACGGCCGGAACTTTGCGCGCTACCTGCGCGCTGGCGCTGGTTCCGTGCCGAAGCCTCAGCGAGACCGATCTGCTGGCGCATCTGCTTGAACTGTTCGCGGATAAAGACAAGGCGGTGCGGGCGGAGGCGGCGCGGGCAATTGAACAGGTAGGGTCGCCCTCCGCGTCGCTGCTGCTGCGCCTGAGAGCTATTCTGGGTGCCGACGAGCCGGAAGTGTTGGGCGCATGTTATAGCGGAATCCTCCGGCTGGAGGGCGTCAAGGCAATTCCGTGGATGGAACGTTTTCTGGCCGGCGCTGACGACAATGCCGCGGAAGCGGCGCTGGCCATCGCCGGTACGCGCTCTCCCGAGAGTTTCCGATCCTTGCGAGAATGTTTCGCGAAAGCAAATGATCCGTGGTGGCGTTCGGTTCTGCTCTCCGCGATCTCCCTCACGCGCCAGGATGCGGCGCTGGAATTCCTCCTGGATCTGGTCTGCACGGAGTCGCTAAACGCGGAAGGCGCGATTGAAGCCATTCTCCGGTCGATGCCCTCCCGTGAAACGATGCAGCGGCTGGAACGGCTCGTCGCTCCCATCCCGCGTCTGGCGCGTGTTTTCGCAGCAAACCACAGGATCGATAAGTAGGAAGTAAAGAAGCGAATATCCGCGTCAAGCTCTGACAGCTAAGCGCTCCGCACATAAAAAAGCCCGGACCGAAGGTCCGGGCTTAGCATTGCCGACGAATGCACCAGTCGTGAACGTGAACTACCGCAGGATGTCAAGAGTGACCGTCGTGGTATGCGTCACTCCTCCTCCCGTGGCCGTGATGGTAATGGTGTGATTTCCAGTCTTGGCGTTCCGGCCCACCTTCACCGTCATGGTCGAGGTTCCCGAGCCCGGGGCTGCGATGCTGCTGGGGCTGAAGGTGACGGTTTGCGCGCTTCCCTGTCCCGAAGCCGACAAGCTGATCGCCGAGTTGAAGCCGCCAGAAACCGCCGTGGTAATTGTGGACGTGCCCGAGCTGCCTCTAGCAACGCTAATCGACGTGGGCGATGCGCTGACGGTGAAATTCGGAGCCGTTCCCGTTACGGTCAGAGAGACCGTAGTGGTTTCGACAATGCTGCCCGAAGTTCCCGTCACCTTGATGCTGTACGTGCCGGTCGCCGTGGACGAGGCCACGGTCATCGTCATGGTTGAGGACCCGGCTCCTGTAATCGAGGTTGGATTGAATGTTACCGTCACGCCGGTGGGCTGGCCACTCGCAGACAACGAAATGGCCGAGTTGAAGCCGCCCGTTACGGTGCTGGTGATGGTGGAGGTTCCCGCGTGGCCTTGCGCCACCGAGACCGAAGATGGGGACGCCGAGAGAGTGAAGCCAGGACCGGACGAACTTCCAGCGAGAGCGGCGATCAGGCCGGCGCCATTCGGACTGCCCCAGCCGGTCGCCAGATCGTAGCCGGTGGTTGCTGAAAAGCCGTTGCTGCCACTGGTCACGTCATGGAAATCCGCGCCGTAATTCGAGCTCAAGCCGATCGAATAAAGACTCGGATTGATGAAGCCGACGGTGTGATTGCCGTTGGCGACGGCCTGCTGATTCACCAGAGCCAGATAACCGGCCCACATGGGCGCGGCAAAGCTGGTTCCGCCATAGTTGTTGGCAGTGCAGGTAGTCTGGTCGGCGCAAACGTAAAAGGTGAAATTCGCGTTCGCCGAAACGTCGGGGGCGTTGCGATAGGTTTTAGAACAGCTCGAGCATCCGGCGGCTGTGCTGGTTTGCCAGGAAGGGATTGCATATCCGTCCGGCGAGATGCCACCTCCGCCATCAACCCAGGTGGTCTCCGAACTCCAGGGACCGCCTGCACTGCTGGTGACTAAGTCGGTGCCGCCTACAGACGTGACATAAACATCGTCCGCCGGGAAAATTTTGGACGATGATTTCCACGCTCCGCTGTCGCCGGCCGCTTGAAATAAATTCTGGCCTTGCGCGGCGAATTCCTGGAAGTACGGATTGTCGGTGTTGGGATCGGCGGGACTCCAGGTCCACGAAGAGCTCAACTGTGCGTTCAGAGGATTGGCTGTAGCCATGGAGTTGAAAATGGAGGCGTCGGTGGATCCTACGTACATCACCAGACTCGACATTCCCGGAGCCATGCCCAGAGCCTGAGTCATATCCAGGGTCTGTTCCGTGTCATCACAACCAGGGTAAACGCAACTGGTGCTGGTCCCGTCGGTGGACTTGAGAGTGACGGGGACGTTGTTGGTTTGATGCGCGTTCGTGAAGTAGGTATTGAGATCGGCCAAATCCGTACCGTAGTACTCCAGCAATCCCAGCGATTGTCCGCTTCCGGTGAGGGATCCGCCATAATATGCAGATCTCATGTCGCTGCCTAAGAAAGAAGCGGACGGACCGGACCCGGTAGTAGCGTTGGACCTTGCGTTCAAAGCGCGCTGAAAGGCGGGCTGTGGAGTGGAATAGTTGTCCAGGCCCGCAATGTGCCACAACTGGATAGTCAGGTTCGGCGTGGGTTCGCGATCCGGGGCATAGAAGGTGCGGTTTTCCGTGGGATGCTGATAGACGCCCATGGTTACATGGAAGGCCTGCTCGATGTTCGCCACCGATCCGGTAACGTCCACGTTCACGCGATTGGGCGAAGTGCCGACAACCTTAAGACCGTTATCGTTCGCGAATCGAATCACCGAGTCGTAGTCTTCCGGGGCGGGACCAAACCGTGACGTGAATTCCTCCACAGTGAGGAACTGGTGATAGGACGAGCTCGAAGGATCGTAGAGTCTCTGCAGCAGGTCATCGAGTTCGGGCTGATTGCGCAGCGGCAGAACCAGCACAAGTCGCAGGGATTGCGTTGCCGACAGGTGTCCGAGCAACGGGGCCTGACCATTAAGCGTGGCTTCGCGGACGTGACGGGTCGATAGCGGGAGCGATTGGGCGCGGCAAATGCTCACAACCGACGCGAGCGCGACGATCGTCAGCCAAGAGGTGCATAACTTTCGAATCATAATTCTCCTTTGTCTGGTATCCGGAAGTTCTGGTTTTGATTTCGGGCCGGTTGTCAGGCCGAAGACTCCTGTGAGTGAATTCGAGAGTGAGGTCGATTGTCCCCGCCAGCGGCGATCCGCGCCGGCCTTAAGGAAATTGCGAAACATTCTACTTCACCGTTATGTGAATGTTTAACGGAATTCCCGTTCAGTTCTATTTTCCAAACAAGCCTGAAAATGCCAGTTAAACATTGTCTACGTTCGTTTCGGGAGGGTCTTAAGACTCCTGTGCACCCTGCTGAAGTGAGCGTCAGAAGTCCAAGGGCCAAGAGCTGAAGTCCCAGCTCTGCCGCGGATGCTATATTGATCCCGGAGGTCGGAACGCGTGTCGCCGGAAAAATTTCGCGTGGCCCTGGTGCAGATGTCCTGCGGAGCGGAGCCGGAACAAAATTTGGAGAAGGCGCTGAGCCGGGTCGCCGATGCTGCCGGGCGCGGCGCCAAGGTCGTCTGCCTGCCCGAACTCTTCCAGACCCAGTATTTCTGCCAGCGCGAAGATCATTCTCTGTTCGATCTGGCCGAACCGATTCCCGGAGCGACCACGGAAAAGCTGTCAGCTGCGGCGCGTACTAACGGTGTCGTTCTGATCGCATCTCTCTTTGAAAAGCGGGCGGCGGGCGTTTATCACAATACTGCGGCCATCTTCGACAGCGACGGCGCCTTGCGTGGTCTCTACCGCAAGATGCACATTCCCGACGATCCGCTGTACTACGAAAAGTTCTACTTCACTCCCGGAGACTTGGGCTTCCGCGCACTCGACACCAGCGTCGGACGCCTCGGGACGCTTGTCTGCTGGGACCAGTGGTATCCGGAGGGCGCGCGCCTGACCGCGTTACAAGGCGCGCACGTGCTGTTTTATCCGACCGCAATCGGCTGGCATCCCGCGGAGAAGGCTGAGTTCGGCGTGGCCCAGCACGATGCCTGGCGCACCATCCAGCGGTCCCACGCCATTGCCAATGGCGTTTACGTCGCCGTGGTAAACCGCGTTGGCTTCGAGACCGGAAACATTCGCGGCAAGTCCGCTCCCGGGCAGGGGCTGGAATTTTGGGGCGCATCTTTCTTTTGCGATCCGTTCGGGCGTGTCTTGGCGGAAGCTTCACACGACCGCGAGGAAATACTGGTCGGCGACGTCGATTTGAAAGCCCTGGAGGACATCCGCCGCAATTGGCCCTTCCTGCGCGACCGCCGTATCGACAGCTACGCGCCCATCACCAACCGCTTGATCGATTAGGAAACTCCTTGTGGCCAAAGGCTCGCGCAAACATTCAAGTAATACTTTAAGTGTCAGCGATTCCGGTGAAGCTGCACGCGGCTATCGCATGCCCGCCGAGTGGGAACCACACGCCGCCACGTGGCTGGCCTGGCCGCACTACCATGACGACTGGCCGGGAAAGTTCGAGCCGATACCCTGGGTGTATGCGGAAATCATTCGAAACTTGGCCAGGCATGAACGCGTCGAGCTGATCGTCAACACTGCCTCAGCCGCCAGGCAGGCGCGGAAAATGCTGGAGCGCGCGGAGGCGCTTTCCGCCAACATACGTTTCCATCACTGGCCCACTAACCGCGTGTGGCTACGGGATTCCGGCTGCATTTTCCTCGCGCCGCAGCCGGGCTTGGCCCGTCCGGACAGCCGGGGGCGGCTGTCCCCACTTTTGAATCGGGAAGGGCACGAGTTCACTCATGCCGTTGAGCAGCCAAAAAAAAAGAGGGCTTCAGCCCCTGAGGGTCGCCCCCTTGCAATCAAGTTTCGCTTCAATGCCTGGGCAAAATATTCCAACTGGCGTCACGACGGAAAAATCGGCAGCCTGATGGCGAAGGCCGCGCACGCAACTGAGATTCGTCCGTTCGTCGCCGGCGTTCGCATGGTCCTCGAAGGCGGGTCGATTGATGTCAATGGACTCGGCACAATTCTCACTACCGAAGAATGTCTCCTCAGCAAGATCCAAGAACGGAATCCCCACATGGCGCGAGTCCATTACGAAAAAGCGTTTGCCGATTACCTGGGCGCGCCGCACACCATCTGGCTGGGACGCGGCATCGCTGGCGACGATACCCACGGCCATGTCGACGACCTGACGCGCTTCGTTTCGCGCGATACTGTCGTAACCATGGTAGAGCCCGACTCTAAAGATGTGAACCATTCGCCGCTGCGCGCCAACTTGCGCCGCCTGCAAGCGGCCCGCGATCAAAACGGGAAACAGATCACCGTCGTTGAATTGCCCATGCCGCAGCCGGTAATCTTCGAAGGCCGCCGCCTTCCCGCCAGCTACGCGAATTTTTACATTGCCAACGGTGTCGTGCTGGCGCCCGTCTTCAATCGTCCCAACGATCGGCTCGCGCTTAACACGCTGGCGCAACTGTTTCCGAAACGCGAAATCGTCCCCATCCATTCCGGCGATCTCATCTGGGGCCTGGGCGCAATGCATTGCATGACGCAACAGCAGCCGTAAGTCAGCTATCAGCTCTCAGCAAAAACCTGAGCATGCAGGATCTGGATTGTTTTCTGATTGAGGAAATGCGGCGTCAGGCGCTGGGGGGCTAAGCTAATAGCTCACCGCTGATAGCTGAGAGCTATCTTTTGTACTGCGTGGGCTGCGGCCCTTTTTCCAGCGTCTTGCGATCCCAGATCCAGCCTTCGCGGGTGTAGCTGGCGAGTTCGAAATCCTGGGTGAGCTCGAGGGCATCGACGGGACAAGCGTCTTCGCACAGGCCGCAGAACATGCAGCGGCTCAAGTCATAGGTGAAGTCCGTGAGTTCCTTACGCCTGGTTTGCTCGTTGCGCGCGCTCGAAACCACGATCAGATTCTCAGGGCAAGCCAACGCACACAAGTCACAGGCAATGCACATAGTCTCGTCGGTGTCAGGATTCACATTCAACCGCGGCGCTCCGCGATAGCGTTCCGCCACTTGCGGGCGCTCCAGGGGATATTGCTCGGTATAAATTTCTTTGGGATCCTGATAGCGGAATGTGATCTTCAACCCCTGCAGCAGGTCGACGAGAAACACTTTGCGAAGCAAACTGGGCAGGCCCATGATGGAGTTAGCTTACCATCATCCGGCGAATCGGCGAAACCGCCTGTCTACGAACAAGTCCGCAGCTCTCGGAAAGAACCCTGTCGGGACAGCTGCCTCGGCTTTCCGCCGGGCGCAGCTCGACTGTGGGGTCGTAGCGCAGCACCTACCCCGCCATGGAAGCCCAGCAAGAAGGGAACTTTTTCCGCTCGCCCTCCGTATTCTTAAGAAGAGAGGATATATGAAGGCGTATTTCACAAATCTTCCGACTAGAACTTGGTTGCTGTTCGTTATACCCGCGGTCGTGATTGCCTACCCGGTAATTCGCATGGTGGTTCCGGCAGTGGTTCACGCGGTAGTGCCAGAAGCCGTGCGAGCCGTGCTGAGTGTGATTTAAGTTCTCAGCGAACGATCCGGCGTTCATCGGTAACTTTTCCCGTGTCGGCGGCCAATTCCTGTGTTTCAGCAGTGAACGATTTAGAATGCGGAGCGGAGCGTCCTTCGAGTGTCCCGACAGAAACCGCTGCCTTCCGAGCGCCCTAACGCCCAGGACCGAAGACCTGAGACCGCTCCCAATGAATCTCGTCCCGACGAACGTTGCCCCGATGAAATCTGGATGGAAGAGGCCCTGCGCTGCGCCCGGCGCGCGTTAGAAGCAGGAGAAGTCCCGGTGGGTGCCATCGTCGTACGCCAGGGCCAGATCGTGGGGCGCGGATGGAACCGCAACATCACCGATTCCGATCCCACCGCCCACGCCGAGGTCATCGCGCTGCGCGAAGCGGGTGCCACCGTTGGTAACCATCGTCTGGAAGATTGCGAGCTGTTTGCTACAATTGAACCGTGCGCGATGTGCGCCGGCGCTCTGGTGCATGCCCGCATCAAGCGTCTGGTGTATGGCGCGGATGACCCCAAGGCCGGGGCTGTCCATTCGGTGATGCAGCTCGTGAATCATCCGCAAGTGAACCATAAGATCGAGGTTCGCGGCGGAGTCTTGGCCGGCCGCAGCGCGGACATGCTGCAAACGTTCTTTAGGAGCCGTCGTTAGCCGCCGTCGATAGTCGTTGGTCGATCGTCCCTGGCCCATCGTCAGCCGGAAGCCTCACCAGCGCCCTGTCATTCCGAGCGCAGCGCGGAATCCGCTTTTTTGCTGATGGTTGAGGGCTGCTTGCTGTTTTCCGGAGAGGTGCGTGAGTGGTTGAAACGATCCGCCTCGAAAGCGGACATACCTTAACGGGTATCGTGGGTTCAAATCCCACCCTCTCCGCCATTTCATTTCACTCCATCACTGCCCTTCTTTCTGCCCCGCTGCAAACACCGTCCACGGACCGGCTTTCATATCGCGAAGCAAGGGCTTCTGCCAGGCGAATTCCGGATGGTGTTCGAGAAAGTCCGCAGCTAGAAAATCGGCGCCGCAGGGATGTCCTGCCCGCGCCACGAAACTCATCTTCGCCGCCAGCGCGCTGTCGGTCGCTTTTCCCTGTACCGCGCCGCCTGGGTTGTAGGCATCCCAGCCCCACTCCTTCACGCCACGCGAAGATGAATCCACATGTCCGCAGAGCGCTCTTTCGTTGGGCTGTTCCTTTTTCTCAAAGCTATCAAAATGGTCTGATAGGAACTGCTCCGCCATTGTGACATCGATCTTTCCCTTGTTCTGCTTCATCTCTTCTTCCCAACGCGCGTGTCGAGCATTCATCGACGAGGACGCATCGTTTGGATTGAAACCGCTGGTTTCTTCCTGAATCAGGTTTGGATCGCGCGGGAAATTCGAGCTCACGAAGTATCCATCCTTGGTGCGCCACAGCGGAGTGTTCTTCAGACCCAGTTCCAGATAGGCGATCTCCCCGGTTTTCCGGTCGCCAATGAGCCAGTCGTTGGCGTAGCCGCCATTGTTGCCCTCTTTGATGATTCGCACGTAGTCGTCAATGTTGTTGGCATATTGCAGCGCCTTGCGCGAACGCATGAACTCCGGCTTTCCGTTCGGATCCCATCCTTCAAATTGCGTGATCGTGGTTTCGGTAATCATCATGCCGGCGGAGTTCACGCCGAAATCGTCATCGCTGGTAATCACACCGGGAAAGCCGTCCATCAGAATGCGGTTGCCGTGCTCCGGTTGGATGTCGAAGATCACCACCCAGCGCTCGCCCGCCAGGTAGCTGGTCCAATTATTGTGCGCGATCACAATCTGATGATCTTTCGTCATGCTGCCGGTGGCGATGAATGCGCTGCAATTTCCGGGAGCCGCGAGCTTCGGCGGCTCGGCGGACTTTTGTTGCTTGTTCAGCCACGGAACGTAGTAGTCGGGCACTTCTTCGAACGCGTTGAGGGCCACAATGTCGTAGACGTCGAGATCGACGCCATGGGCTTTCACTCCATCGGCAATGCCCTGCAGTTCCTGCTGATATTCCGCATCGATATGAGGCCAAAGCATCTGCCGCGCCGTGGTGCGGAAGAATTCCCAGTCGCGCTGCGTCTGATGCGTGTCGAACATTTTGATTGCCGCAAAAGCGTCGGCAATCTCCGGTGCCAGCAGATACCCGTGCTGAAAGCCGATGTCGGACGGAGAGCCTTCCAAGTGCAGATAGGTCCATCCGCCCTGCTGGAAGCGATAGGCCTTCTTTAGCCTCGCGTCGGACTGGCCAGAAGCGGCTAACGCCGCGCCTGTCAAAGCCAATATCAAGCCAAGCACGTATTCCTTACGCACAAGCATTGTGAACATGAGTTCCTTTCAGGATATTGTTCATGCCATCGACGCAACATTCTAACGCCGTGCCGCGTCTCCGTCTTTTCCAGGGGCTAAAAGCCCAGCTTCATTTCAACACTCTACGCGGCCCCTTCGGCAAGCTCAGGGCAGGCTCTGAAGGGCCGCTCTTCCACAACGCTGCTAGATATCTGTCCGCTGCTCCGGATGCCGGGTCAGATACCAGCAAGGCAGCCATCCCTGGTGCGGAAACAAAGCGTTCACGCAGGTCTGAGCCTGTGGTGGATCGAAGATGAACTGCGTTTTTCCGTTCTTCTGCAGCACGGCGTAGTAATGATTTACGATCACCGAGCCGTAGGCGTTCCGATTGGTCGCGGCGCGGATCCGAAAAACAGCGTAGTCAAGCCCAAACGCGAGAGCCGCTACGGCGGCAACGCCCAGAATTACGGCAAAAAAGATTCGTCGCAGCCGCACTCTGAGGTTGGGGGCAGATGTCGAAGGCACGCCGCCAGATTATAACCCTCGCTCCGTACGCGACGGCAGTTTCGGCCGTCAACGTTGACAACTCGGCCATCCGGCAGGCAAACTACCGCATTCGCCGGAATCGCTTCTGGCGAGCGCCTGCTGCGGCTCCGGGAGGCAGATTCACCGTGCAGGTCTTATAATCGCTGTGACACTTCGTCCATGGCCATGACCGAGCAACGGGTCTCGTACACGCTCGACTCCTCGTTGGAGACGATCGACAATGCGGAGGAGAAGGCCACCATCGTTGCCACCGAGCTTGGTTTCCCCGAGGACGAAATCATGCAGATTTCCATGGCCGTGCGCGAGGGAGCGGTCAACGCCGTGTTGCACGGCAACGCCTATGCGCCGGATAAGAAAGTGACTCTCGCCTTCGAGCGCACCGGCAACGATCTCGTGATTACGATTCGCGATCAAGGCGCCGGGATGGATCTGAGCAAGATTCCCAACCCGCTGGCCCCCGAGAATCTGCTCAAGACTTCCGGGCGCGGAATTTTTCTTATGCGCTCGTTTATGGATGTGGTCGAAATCCGGCCCTCCCAAACGGGCACCGAACTCAAACTCATCAAGCACGTCCACGGGCCATCCGCGGGCGGCAAGGAGGCTTCCCAGTGACCATGAAGGTAAGCAGTCGGCAAGTGGATGGAGTTACGATCGTGGATTGCAGCGGCCGCATTACTCTCGGCGAAGGCAGTGTCATTCTGCGCGACACGGTGCGCGATATCCTCGCCAAAGGGAACAAGAAGATTGTTCTCAATCTTCAGAACGTCAACTACATCGACAGCTCAGGCATCGGCGAACTGGTCAGCGCTTTCACCACGACAAAAAATCAGGGGGGAGAACTCAAGCTGCTGAATCTCACCAAAAAAGTGAACGACCTGCTTCAGATCACTAAGCTCTACACCGTCTTCGACGTGAAAGACGACGAAACCGCCGCCGTCAAGTCGTTCAAATAGCACTGCAATTTTTCCGGCGTGATCTGAACTTGGGGCCCCATTTCTCGCCTCATCTGCGAGAAGTGGGGACTTTGGCCTCGCGGTCCTCGACCAACCGCCTTGACGGCGCGGTTTAAAATGGAACGAACAGAGGATGCCATGCACAAGGCTGAAGTTCTCCTCCTCATTCTAGTTACCGCTTCCCTCGCCCTTTCCTGCGGAAGCGGAAGTGGCCGGCAGCTTCAATCCATAACTGTCACTCAAACAGCAAACGGCCAGCAGATCGAATTCGTGGCGACCGGCCATTTCTCTGCCGCACCGACTACGGTGACTCCGCTGCCAGTCACCTGGTCTGTGGGGCCTTTCGCGCCGCCACCTCCAGGGAACTTGGACTATCAACTAACGGCTGAGCCTTTCCTCTTAGACTGCTCTGGTTCGGGACCCTATCTTCCGGTCATCGCTTTCGCGCCCTCCGATCCTCACGTCCCGAGCAGCGGTTCCTGGCCGTTTAAGAAGATGATTACGGCTTCGGCGGCCTTCACCTGCCCATAATCGGGCGCTAGAACGGCGAGGTGGGGACTTCTTCCGAAGCTTGGGTCAGTTCTATTCTGGGAACGACCCGCGGAATTATTTTGCTGCCGCCCAGACTTTGCGCCGCGACATTCCTAAGATCGAGGTATGTGGCGATATACGCGTGTAATCAGGGTTCCCCTCGGGCTGATGATCCTGATAATGCTGCTGCTCCCAAGCCTTCTCTCCGCCTCCGACTGCATCCCGATTCACGAAGCCAGGCAACACGTGGGCGAAACCAAGTGTGTGTCAGGAAAAGTCCTCAAGATAAAAGTGGGAGCGAAAGGAGTTCACTTCCTCGACTTTTGCGAAGATCAAATGGCGTGCCCTTTCAGCGTTGTGGTCTTCCCTTCTGGCTTGAAAGATGTGGGCGACGTCCGCCGCCTGGCGGGCCGTACCATCGAAATCCATGGAGCACTTAAACTCTATGACGGACGCCCTGAAATCATCCTCAATCGCATCAGCCAGATCACAGGCGGCGCGGCGATGATTCCCCCACTGCCGAAGAATTATGATGTCGAGAATCGTGGACATTACAGCGCCGGACATCTCCGCCCGACGAAGAAACCAGCGAAGGTTAAGGCCACGCCCAACACTACCGCTACCTACGGAGAGGTGGAGAGCGCGGAACCGCCGGAGTGACCGGCATCCACCATAGAAGCGAGCGTGAAGGCAACTTAGATTTCCACCGGTACATCCATTACCCGCATGCCCTGTGATCTCCGCATCGGCACGTCGGGCTTTCACTACAAACACTGGAAGGGCCCTTTTTATCCGCGGAAGTTGCCCGCGTCGGCGATGCTTGATTTTTACGTCCAACGCTTCGACACGCTTGAACTCAATAACAGCTTTTATCGGTTGCCCACCATCTCCGCCTTCGAATGTTGGCGCGAGGCAACACCTGAGAATTTTATCTTCGCCGTAAAGGCCAGCCGCTTTATTACCCACAACAAAAAGTTGAAGGACCCGGAAAATGCCGTCGATAATCTGCTGCCCCGAGCCGCTCACCTCGGCAACAAGCTCGGGCCGGTCTTATTTCAGCTTCCGCCAAAATGGCGCGTGAACCCCGAGCGCCTGCGGAGACTACTGGAGATTCTGCCGCGCGAGCTTCGATATGCTTTTGAGTTTCGCGAATTGTCGTGGATGAGTGCTGAAGTCATCTCAATTTTGCGGGAGTTCAACGCCGCGTTCTGCATTTACGAACTGGCCGGATATCACTCGCCTCTTTCAATTACCGCGGACTTCACCTACGTACGCCTGCACGGCCCCGACAGCGGAAAATATCAAGGAAATTATAGCGACCAGCAACTATCACAATGGGCGCGTCAGACGGAGACCTGGGCAAAAGAGCTCAAAGCCATCTATATTTATTTCGATAACGATCAGGCCGGTTATGCCGCCTTAAACGCGTTGCGATTGAAGGAGATGGTCTACGGCCATCGCCTCAAGCGCGCCGGCTGAGACCGGTAGCTCTCAATTCCTGTTTCCCGTGGTGTTGGCGTCATCCTGGGCGTGGCCGTTCTTCAGGCAGAGCGAAGGATCTGGCGTGGACCTCTCTCAGACCATGCCTTTTCGCAACTCGGCCAGCGGATACTTCGTTCCCCGCCACTCAATCCCGCCATTCCACAACGTAAGAATCATCGAACGCAAAAGCGTATAGATAAACAGCGCCGTGCTCACTGGATGCAGAAGGAAGTAGTACGCGGGCACAGCGGACCGCCAGGACATTCCGACATAGATAGAAAACATTGAGGTCAGGGCCACCGCGTAAGGGATGCGCGCCCATCCGTGGGCGAGAGCGACGCCCAGGAACGGCCCAAAATTCAGAAACGCTAACCCGAAAGCGGAAATCACCGTGCGCCACCATTGAAACGACAGCACCGCAAAGAAATTCTTGGTCAGATTATTGACAATCCCGATCGCGCCCTTGGCCCACCGGAGCGAGATTAAATCTCCGCCGAAAACGTTGCGTTGCGCGAAGCCGGCCTGCTTCACGACTTTCCCCAGTTTCATGTCGTCGAGCACTTCCATGCGTAGCGCCGCATAAGTCCCGACGGCGTCGTAAACCCGCCGCCGGACCAGGTTAAAAGCACCCACGCCCATGTGATCGTCGGTGCTGGGATCGGCCACTTTCCACGGCCGGTGTCCGAACATGAACATCGTCTGAAAAAAAGCGATCATCATATACTCGCCGGGCCGCTTCATGATCATCCGCGGAAACAGAACTAGGTGATCGGCTGGCACGGATTCTGCATAAACCAGCGCTCGCCGCAGCGAATCCGGCTTGAAGAGCACATCCGCGTCGGTAAAGAGCAACCAGTCGCCAGTCGCCTCGTTCGCCGCCGTCCACATGGCATGTGTCTTTCCCAGCCATCCAGGCGGCAGTTCAGTGTGATGAATCACCCGTAAAGTTGGAGGAACCGGGTGCCCCGTCCTTCTCGCGTCTTGCGCGAGAGGGCCTGCCCTGAGCTTGTCGAAGGGGCGGGGATTTTGATTCATCCGTTCCATGATCGCGCCCGTCGAATCGGTCGAGCGGTCGTTCACCGCGATTACTTCATAGTTGTCGTAATCGAGGTTCAGCAGTGTGTCCAGCGCCTGCTCAATCGTCTCTTCTTCGTTTCGTGCGGGGACAATAACGGAGACGCGCGGATTTCCGCCAGGCGAGACCGGATTCCGATCCCACTCCGGACGGGAAACGTCCGCCACGCTGGGCATGCCGAGCGCAGCATCCACAATGCGGGAAAGCCAGGCCAATGCCAGAACCGTTCCCGCAATCCAGTGAAAGTAAATCACCCTTAAGTCTTCCCCGCTGCGGCGGACGCGCCGTCCACCGCGACCGGCGGCGCAAACTTCATCCCATAAAACAGTATGGCAGAAGAAACTCCCATCGCGATCACCGGCAAAATAAACGCCGCTTGCAGCGATCGCTTATCCGCCACCCATCCCATCATGGTCGGCGAAGGCACATCGCCCAGAAGGTGAATAATGAAAATGTTCACCGCAAGCGCGGTCGCGCGAATGTGCGCGCCTACGGAATTGATCACAGCCGCGTTTAGCGGAGCGGTATTGAGCAACAGAAAAAACGCAGATACCCCGATCGCGGGTATCATCATCGGCCCTTTCACAAACAAGGCGACAATCATGACCGGCATTCCGAGCAACATGCTTGCCGCCGAAACCAGATAGTAAGAACCTTTCATTCGGGGCAGCAGATAATCGCCCAACCATCCCCCGGCCAGCGCCGCGACAACGCCGTCGATCACAATAATGATGCCGAACGCCAGATTCGCCGCCTCCAGCGTGTAGCCGCGCTCGCTATAAAGAAATTTCGGAATCCAGACCTGGATCCCGCCCAGAGAAAATGTCATTGCCGCCATGCCCAGCGTCGCCGTAAGGAACGCCGGATTGCGCGCCAGTCCTAGAATTGTTCCGCGCTCCGGCGTCTCCTCCAGCGAATCAAACTGCCCCCGCTCCGGTTCCTTCAGAAAAAGGACAGCGAGCGCCAGCACAAATCCCGGAGCCGCCGCAATATAAAACGGAAATCGCCACCCGTAGTGCGGAGCCAGAGATCCACCCAGCAGATATCCCGCCGCCGACCCCACTGGAATCGCCAGATAAAAGACTCCCAAAATGCGGCCGCGCTTGTTCTCCGCGAACAGATCGGCCACGAACGTCGGCGCAATCGTTACAAACGTCGCCTCTCCCACGCCCACCAGCGTGTGCCGGATCAGCAATTCGTGTACGTATGCGTGACTGCGGTGAGCAGGGTGAGCGCCGCTCCAGAACAGCGCGCCGAGAACAATGATGAGCTTGCGAGAATACCGGTCGGCCAGCGGCCCGACAAACGGTGCCGCAATCATGTAGAAACCGAAGAAACGCGCTGGTCAAATATCCGATCTGCGCATTGGAAAGATGGAATTCATCCTGCACCAGCGGCTGCACCGCGAACAGCACGTTGCGGTCCACATAGTTGAGCAGATTCAGCGCCGTAAGAACAATCAGCGCGGTGCGGGGTTGGAGATCAGTCTGGGACACTGGTCGAGCGAATATAGCACGGGCTCAGTCTCCTCGCCTCTTCGGTCTTGGCCATTTCGCCACAATCGTCGTCGCAATGCCGCCTCGCGGGCGAAATTCCCCTTTCACTTCTGCCCACACCGGCTTCGCCCACTTCACAACATCTTCCAGGACCTGGTTCACCACGTTCTCCTGAAAAATCCCCAGATTCCGGTAGCTCTGCAGATACTCCTTCAGCGATTTCAACTCCAGGCAGCTTTTATCGGGCATGTACCGAATCGCCAGCACGCCAAAGTCCGGCAGCCCAGTCTTCGGGCACATCGACGTGAATTCCGGATCATCAACCACAATCTCGTATCCGGGAAATTGATTGGGCCAGGTCTCAATCGCCGGAAACTTCGTGTCCAGGCCGGCAGCGGCGTGCTCAGGCGTATAACGAGGCGATTTAGTCATTCCATTATTGTAGCGTCCGACATTGGGGAGTCGGACGAAGCTGCACCCGAAGCCGCCCTCCCCGCATCCAACCAGATACCATGCCCGAACCGCTGGCGGCGCAGCCGCGGCCTCTGGAATGGTAAATTACTACTTACAGTTATTCCTGCCGCACACTGAAAGCTTACCGGTTGGCATCGACGAACAATTCGAAATCGCCGTCCCGCCGGCGGTGGATATGGCCCGCGTTTGCGCTAGTGGCGGTCTTAGGCGTGTTGTATTCCTATCTTCACCAGACTCCTTTGAAAGTGCGGGCCGCGACCGTAGAGCGCGGTCCCATCCGCAGTTTGGTCTCTACCAACGGTAAGGTTGAGCCCATTCAGAATTTCGAAGCCCCTGCGCCGATCGCGACCACGGTAAAGCGCTTGTTGGTCAAAGAAGGCGACCACGTGCGGAAAGGCCAACTCCTGCTGCAACTCGACGACGCCGACATTCGCACCCAGGCGGCCCGAGCCCAGGCTCAAGTCAAAGCCGCGCAAGCCGATCAGTCTTCCCTTTCGAGCGGAGGCACCCACGAAGAAGTGCTCACCTTGAACGCACAACTCACCAAAGCTCGGAGCGCGCGCGATGCGGCCCAGCGCAATCTCGATGCGTTCCGGCGCTTGCAGCAGGAGGGTGCCGCCTCCCCCGGCGAAGTTCGACAAGCCGAAGATACGCTGCAACGCGCGCAGGCCGACGTCACTTTGGCTGAACAAAAACAGAAAGACCGCTACTCCAAACCGGAAACTGCGCGCATCGAAGCGCAGGCCGCCGAAGCACAGGCCGCGTATGACGCTGCCGAAGACGCTCTTCTCAAATCCAGCGTGCGCGCTCCCTTCGATGGCACGGTCTATTCTCTTCCCGTCAAGCAGGGAGCTTTCGTACAGGCCGGCGAGTTGTTGTTGCAGGAGGCCGATCTTTCCCGAATGCTGGTTCGCGCCTTCGTAGACGAACCCGATATTGGCCGCCTTCAGGTCGGACAAAAAGTCGAAATCATCTGGGACGCGCTCCCAGGCCGCACCTGGACCGGCACCGTCAATACCGTGCCCTCAACGGTGAAGCTACGGGTCTCAAGAAATGTTGGCGAGACCACTTGCGTTGTAGACAATCGTGACCTCCGCCTGCTGCCCAACATCAACGTGGGCGTTACCATCGTAGTAGCGGAGCACAGCAATGTGCTCACCCTGCAACGTGACGCTCTGCGCATCGATGAGGCCAAGCCTTACGTCTATAAAATTGTCGACCACCACGTGAAACGACAGCCCATTGAATTTTCCCTGCAGAACCTGACTCGAGTCGAAATTACGTCCGGACTTTCCGCAGGCGATGTCGTGGCTTTGCCCGCTGAGGAATCCAAACCACTCTTCGACGGCGCCGCCGTCAAGGTGGTTCCGTAGGCATGCGAGCTGCAATGTTTCATGATCATCTTCGGCTCGGTCAATTTTTGTTTGCTTTGCTTCTGTTTGCCGCTCCGCTGCAACCCGCGCGCGCAGCAAGTTCTCCCAAAGAGCTTCTAGCCGCCGGCGAGGTCGACAAAGTCATTCCGAATCTGGAGCAGCAGATCGCCCACTCTCCCACCGATGCCGAATCCCATAATCTGCTCTGCCGTGCTTATTTCATGATCGAGGAGTGGGACCGCGGCATTCCAGCTTGCGAACGCGCTATCAAGCTCGACCCGGAAAAGAGCCTGTATCCTCTCTGGCTGGGCCGTATCTGTGGGGAAAAGGCAGCCCGCGCCGGATTCCTCTCCGCCGCCAGCTTGGCAAACAAAGTGCGCCTCTCGTTTGAACGCGCCGTCCAATTAGATCCAAAAAGTTGGGAGGCCCGAACCGATCTGGCAGAGTTCTATCTCGAAGCTCCGTCCATCATCGGGGGAGGCCAGGACAAAGCCCGCGGCCAAGCCGATACTCTACTCTCGTTCAATCCGGCCATGGGACACTGGGTTCTGGCCCGCATTGCAGCAAAGAACAGAGATATGGCCGCCGCCGAACGTGAGTACAGGACCGCGATTGAAGCCAACGGGACGGCGGAGAACTGGCTGCACCTTGCCCAATTCCTGGCACACGTAAAGCGGCTGGATGAAATGGAGCGAGCGCTTCGATCCCTGGAGTCCAGCCCGGTAGACCGCGCCGATGCGCTCATGGATGCCGCCAGCCTTTTGCTGCACACCGATCGCGATCGTCCCCTTGCGGTCCGCCTGTTGCGCCGTTATCTGGCGTTTCCCGTCGAGGAGGGCCCGGCTTTCAAGGCGCATGACTTTCTCGGCCAGTTACTGGAAAAAGAAGGAGACCGCCACGGCGCCGCCGAACAATACCGCGCTGCCCTCGCCCTCTATCACGCCTACGCTCGTGCTCAGGAAGATTTGAAGCGGGTCGAACCTTGAATGCTTTCGCGCATCGCAGACGCCCTGATCGTCTGCACTTCGCGATGCGGCGGTTTTAGTCTTCGTGATGCCTCCGCTGTCTCGGACATTTAAATCTCGCCGGCATCCCATAATTCATGAAATCATTTTCCCGGAAGAGATCACACTGAGAAGAGATCGCACTAAGAAGAGATCGCGCTAGCAAGATAGTTCATGAAGATCGCTCGACTAACATCATCCCGAAAAGATCGCTCGGAAAGGGTCGCAATGAAAACTTCCTGCCGCTGTGTACACACCGCAAAGTGGATTCTGGCATTCCTTCTTCTTCCCGCTTCGCTCGTGGCCGAACCGGTTTCTCTTAAACGCGTCGTCGAGCTTGCGTTGGTCCACTCCACTGCGGCAGCCATCGCGGCAGCCGACGAGGTACGCGCCTCGGCCAGCTTTCAAGAACTCCGCAATAACTACATCCCGCAACTCTCCACCGGAGCGGGTCTCGGTTATTCGTATGGATTTCCGCTCGCACTGGAGGGGTCCGCGCCCGCTCTGTTCAACATCAACGCACAATCCGCGCTGCTCAATCCTGCCTTGCACGCTTACGAGCGCGCCGCGAAGGCCGACTCCGCCGTCGCTAAGTTCAAGACCAAAGACCAACGCAATCAGATCATTCAAGATGCAGCCTTAAGTTACGCGGAGCTCGCCAAATGGGAACGGCGGCAGGCCCGACTCCAGGAAACCGAGGTTGCCGTCAACAAAATGCAGGCTGCGGTCGCCGACCGCGTCAAAGAAGGCATTGATAGTGAACTGGACAATACCAAGGCTCGACTCTCCAGGGCCCGCGTGCGCCTGCGCATCGCTGAGGCCCAGGGCGCCGCCGACGTGCTCCGGGAACACCTCTCCAAGCTGACCGGGCTTCCCGCAGCCAACATCCAAACGGATCCGGATTCCATTCCCGCGGCACCTTCCGATGCTGCAAATCCGGCGGGTATGAACCCTGCCGGGATGAACTCCGAGCCCGAAAACGAGGCTGCCGCCTCCAACCCTTCGGTAGAAGCCGCCGTCGAGCACGCTCGCGCGCAGTACCTGCGAGC
Organism: uncultured Acidobacteriaceae bacterium; assembly: GCA_963709305.1. Taxonomy (GTDB): domain Bacteria; phylum Acidobacteriota; class Terriglobia; order Terriglobales; family Acidobacteriaceae; genus Sulfotelmatobacter. Next base: position 341,266 of record CAVPWO010000002.1, read on the forward strand.
CCAGGCAGAGCATCGATCTCTCTGGCCCAGCATCGATTTCGCCGCGCAATATGCGCTGCTCTCCAGGTTCAATAATTATCAGAACTACTACATCCCATCCCGTCCTTGCACCACATCTCTCGGCGAATTCCTGTGCGTGACCAGCAGCTTCCAGCAGAACAACGCGACCATCGGCGTGAGTATCCGATTCCCTCTGTTCAACGCCTCGCAACGATCCCGCGCCCATGCCGCCGACGCTGACGCCCTCAAAGCGACCAAACAGGCGGAGGCCGCCCGCAACCAGGCGTCAGAAGAGACCTTGCGATGGCAACGTTCCGTCGCTCAAATGCAGGCTGCCCGCGACGTTGCGCAACTGGAATACGAAATTGCCGAGAAGAACTTGCCCGCCGTGCAAACGCGCGTTGATGCCGGAACGGCAACTCTTCATGACCTTGATGACGCCCGCACCCAGGCCAGCGAACGCTTCATCGCCCTGCAGGACGTGACCTTCGAGCTCGAACGCAGCCAGCTTGGCGTCTTGCGCTCTACGGGAGACCTGGAAAAATGGGCACTGGGTACGCCTTAAGAATCTGATGGAAAAGAAAACGGTGACAAAACCCGGAAACAGGATCAGATCGAATCGGTAAACGAAGGGGAAAGCCCGACCTCAGTCACGGCCATAAGTAGCATATAGATAATAACGGCTCTAGCCGCTGAGGGCGCGAAGCTAACGGGTTCCTACAACTCCCCCCGCAAGGTCTTCAACATCCCGCGAATCGCCTTCTCATGGCGCCGGTACCAGCGCCATTGCCCCTTCTTGGTCGCCTCCACCAGCCCCGCCTTGGTCAAGACGGCCATGTGATGGGAAATAGTCGGCTGCGATAGGCGGACTCGTTCCTCAATGTCCCCAGCACACAAACACGGCGACGTCGCCGAATGCCCGGCTGCCTTGGCTTCTGCCTCGCCGTGTTTCAGAGCCTGCAGAATCCGCCGCCGGGTTGGGTCGGCAATGGCATGCAGTGCGCGGTCGAGAGATATGTTATTGGAAGACATAGAGGGATTAGGAATAGCGCGAAAATCGATAAGAGTCAATCTAGCAGCTTAGAGGAGTTGCCATTCCGACCCGCGAGCGAAGACGAGCAATGGAGAAATCTCTCTCTTGTTATCCGTCCAACTACTTTTTCAAAATCGGGCTATACCCGTCCGCGATCAACCGCGCCCGCATCGCCTCCGCATCCTTGATGTCGGAGAATGGCCCCACCTGCACGTGAAAGAGCTTGTCCGCCGGAACAGGTGTCGCAACAAACGCTGGATAAGTTTTCTTCTTGAGCGCGTCCACCAACGCGTCTCCATCTTCCTGTTTACTGACCGCAGCCACCTGCACGAAATAGGATGCCGTTGGCAGCGTGGTTGCCGGGTCCGGTGCATCGGATGGAGGCGTTTGCGCCAGAGCCGTACCCGCGGGTGGCGCCGCCGCCGGTTCTGTTTTTGCGTCGACCGCAGGCGTCAACTCAGGATTCGCGTCCTTCTGCTCCACCGACTTATAGAACGTCATCGGCGCGGTAGACGGCGATCCGCTGCTGGCTTTGTTTGTACCGGGAACGATCTGCGGCGAAGCGGCCGCGTTCGCCGTGGTGATCGGCGGCTCCGACTTGCGTCCCAGCGAGTATCCCACCGCAAAGAACAGTGCACAAATTCCAACCAGCCCGAAGAACAGGACCAGCAACTTGCCCGTTCCCAGTGTGATTTCCGTATCTTGTGTTGAAGCCATAGTTCAACTCCAGAAGTTCGACTCCAGAAAGTTCTCAACCCACAGTTCTTAGGCAGTCTTCGCCGGCGTTTTGCCGTCCCCGCTTCCCAACAACTTCTGCAGTCCCGAGAAAAAGTCCACCGGCACTGGGAAAATCACCGTCGTATTTTTCTCCACGCCGATCTCCGTCAAGGTCTGCAAATAGCGCAACTGCACGCTGACCGGCTCGGTCGCCAAAAGATGCGCCGCGTCCACCAGCCTCTGCGCCGCCGAGAACTCGCCCTCGGCATGAATGATCTTCGACCGCTTCTCGCGCTCCGCCTCAGCCTGCTTAGCCATGGCGCGCAGCATCGACTCCGGCATGTCCACTTGCTTGACTTCGACGTTCGTGACTTTCACGCCCCAGGGCGAAGTGTGCTGGTCGAGAATACTCTGCAGCCGCAGATTAATTTTTTCCCGATGCGACAGTAGTTCGTCCAACTCCTGCTCGCCCAGCACCGACCGCAGTGTAGTCTGCGCGAACTGTGAAGTCTGATAGACGTAGTTCGAAACTTCGACCACGGCTTTGTTGGGATCAATTACGCGCAGAAAGATAACTGCGTTCACCTTCAACGTAACGTTGTCGCGGGTAATAATATCCTGCGGCGGGACCTCCAGCGCCTCCTGCCGCAGCGATACGCGCACAATGCGGTCAATCGGCGCGAACACCAGAGTCACTCCAGGCCCCTTCGCCGTGGCTAATAACCGTCCCAGCCGAAAGATCACCCCGCGCTCGTACTCAGCAAGAATCTTGATGGAGCTAAGAATGTATATCGCGACAACAACAATGACGATTGTGCCAAAACCAAAGCTCAGAGATTCCACTGAACGCCTCCGCCTGGGACTCCAAGAACACCTACCGCGGATTGTATAGCAGCCAGAAGAAGCCGGCGCGCAAATCGCAGGTACGAAAGTTACCTGCCTTGATGCCAGCCATGAGGCTCGAAACTAACTCAACTAAGGTCCGGATCGATTCCCTGATCCATGTATATCCATAGCACTCGCGCCATCCACGTCAGAACGGGTGCCAGAGGCAGAAACAATACAATTCCGCCCACCACACTGTTCGTCAGAGGCCACTTCAATACTTCCCACACCAGCGCCGCCAGCACGGCAATCGCGGCAATGCCCAGGCCGTAGCCAATGTACATGGCGCCCAGGAAGTATCCGTCCTCGCGCTCGAACTTCAGGCCGCACACCGGGCAGCGTTCATGCATTCCCGGAAACAGCCACACCGATTTGCGAAAGATTTTCCCCGCGCGGCATCGAGGACAAAGCTGCCGGAGAATTCCCCGCATCGCAGACACGTCGGCTCGCTGCATGGACGAAGTCTAGCAGGCAAGTTCTTGTCGGGTGATTCGGGTCTCCACGGAAAACCGCATGATGCGAAGCCGCGAAGCGGCATAAGAGTGCAGCCCACAGCGTAAGCTGTGGGTGGGCGGTGGTAGATGATCCAAGCCCCGGAGGGGCGAAAGAAACGACAACGGGCGGCCTCGTCCAAACACGGTCGTCCTCATCTGCGCTTGGTCTACGACACCAATCTATCGTCCCGCCCGCGCCACCTGAATCCGGTTCGCGTCCACCGAAATCGGCCGCTGAATCTCCATCTCGATCGAAGTCCCCACCGGCAACTTCACATCCGGACCATGCTTGAGCAGCGCCCACGCCACTCCGCCGGCAATTCCGGCAAGTCCACCATAGCGCGCGCCGTTCAAGCCACCTGCCGCTAGCCCGCCAATGCTCCCCACCGTGCCCCCAACAGCGGCTCCCTTAGCGGCATCCTCAACTCGCTTCCCGGTATCTTTGTCCGCCTGGATCGTTCCTTCTTTGTCCTTCACACTGTTGTCATCCGCACCGGGTGTGTTCTCTACGGACGCGGGCAGCATCACTGTGTAGCCGCTGGGATAAATCATCGACGTAAAATGCAGTAGAATTTCCGCCCGCTGCTTCGAGCGCCCAGCATGCTGTACGCGGGAAATCTTTCCCTGAATATAAGTTCCCGCCGGCACCAGGATGCGGTCATTCACCACGAACGGGAATGTGGTCGAGGCATATACCGGATCGCCCTCGCGCGCGTTCTTGGTCGAAATCGCCTGCGCCAGAGACAGAGGGATCTTGGTCCCCGCCGGAATCACCGCCGCATTCGGATCCGGCGCATCCGCCGCAGTGGCGGCAGCCGGAGCGCCAGCCCCTTGAACAGAATTTGGTTGTGATATCGTCGCAGCCGGAGTACTCGCGGGCTTGGCCGGATCCGCCGCTTGTCCGAATGCCATCCCCGATACCAGAAGAACCATCAAGAGCTCACGCATCTGACACCTCCTCGGCGCACATCCAACTTCTTCAGCCACAGAGATTACCACGCCTCAGCCGCTAGGATGCAGCGTGCCGGGCCGGGAGTTATCCGCCAGCGGACTCCCTCATCCCTTTGCCTGCCATGCCTGACCATGATGATACGCCCAGTTGCCAATATGGCCGGCGCGCGCGGCCGCGACCCCGGTTTCTACCGGGGCATTCGGCTCCTTGCGCGTCTTGATGCACTCCAAGAAATTCTCCATATGTGAAATCGTGCCATCCTTGAAGCTGCGTTCGGTAAGAACCGGATTCTGCTCCCTTGGAACGCCTTCGCGATGAACGGCGAAACCGTCGCGATCGATCTTCAAAGTCGCCTCCGTACCGCGGAACTCAAGACCTCCACCGTCGACGGAGGAATTCATCATGCCCTCATACACCACATCAAAGCCGGGATAACGGAACGCCGCCTGAATGGTGTCCGGGCAATCCCACTGCTCGAAAATATACTTGTCGGCGAGCATCTGCGCCTGGCGCGGTTGATCGGACTTCATAGCCCAGTGCACCACATCGATCCAATGGGTGAATAAGTCGGTCATCGCCCCGCCGCCAAAATTCCAGTACCAGCGCCAGTAATTAAATTTCTCTTCACTGAACGGCTGGTCGGGAGCACCCCCGAGCCACATCTTCCAGTCGAGCGCCTGCGAGTCGATTGGCTTCGCCGGCCAGTTTCTCTGATAGTTCTGCCACCAATACGTTCGCACCTGTACGACCTGTCCCAGGCTGCCCGCCTGAATCAAGTCAACGGCGTCGCGAAAATGAGTCCAACTGCGCTGCTGCATGCCGCACTGCAAAATCTGCTTGCTGGTATGAACCGCGCGGGTAAGCGTGGCGCCTTCCTCCATGGTGTGGGTGACCGGCTTTTCCAGATAGACGTCCTTGCCCGCGGCCAGCGCATCGACCGCCATGCGGACGTGCCAGTGGTCGGGCGCCGCAATGATCACCGCGTCCACCTCTTTCGCTAAGACTTCACGATAATCAAGGTGACTCGTGGCCAGACCGTTCGAACGTTGCACGATGGCGTCGCGGCTCGGTCCGTACACGTCGCTGACGGCCACAATCTGGTACGGAGCGACCTTGTCGGCCGAGTCGAGCAGACCCTTCATCCGGTGCCCGGCTCCGATCACTCCGATACGCAAAGTGTCGTTAGCGCCGAACACGCGAGTTGAGGCAAGCGCGGTAATTCCGCTGGCAATGAGGAAACTGCGGCGAGTAAGCATGATTAGGAGGGCCTCCAGTCCGTTTTGTTGGGACTGATCCTATCAAGTTTTGGCCCACCCGCAGCTATATCAAGGGCAATTGATGTCCGCCTTAAACCCAGAGTTCGCATGCTTCTGCAAGTAATTTCTTAGGCCCCGCAGCGTCCAGTCGTCTTTAAAACCAAAATGTTTCATTTCTTGCAGGGCCTTCTCGGGCGGCAGACCTCGAAAGTAGACTTCGTACAAGGTTGCGATCAAGCTTGTTCTGTCGCGGCCAATATCGCAATGAAAATAAATCGGCCGAAGCCGTTTGTCAGCCAGCAAACACAGAGCGTGCCGCACATGCGCTTCTGACGGAGCTACCGGCGAGGCATTGATCGTGACCGGAATCACCCGAATCTCATATTTCTCCCCCTTGTCCTTCTCGAGCCGGTACAGCACCGGAACAAATTGCAAATCAACGATGTTTTTTACATTTTTTGAACGCAGGAAGCGAAAATCGGCATCCGTTTTCGGCTTCGATCCCTTATAAACACCTTCGTCGATCTCACCAAATCGAATGATCGATGTCCCCGGCGCGGGATGGTTGTGCTTCGCATCCTTCACGGAACCGTCGTTCTGTGCGGCGGCATAGCATGTGATCAAGCACAAGGAAAACAGTGGAGCAAACCAAGTTCTAGTGGAATTGTGGCGGCCGATCAATGATGTAAGCATAGGTGGACTGGAACTAGGGACAGTTAATGGTCGTGCAGTAGTCGCTGCGATGTCTCTACAGTCAGATGGGACGAATGGGATTTCGGCTGCTCGTAAAGTTTGCCTTGGGCGCGTATTTTGCTAGAAATCGCTGTTCCCTACATGTATTGCTGACCGAGAACCGCCTTACTTGTAAATCAAATATTTCTCCCGCATCTTCACAAAACTCTGCAGCCCCTCCTGCCAATCCTGCGCAATCCTTCGCGGATCCTGCCCCGCCAGCAACGCATCGTACACGCTCTGGTTCATCAGCAACTCGGGCAGGCGCTCGATTTTGTAATCCGCCGGATATAACTTCCGCAGTGCCGCCGCCAGTTCCATGCCCAATTCCGGCGCGTCAAATCCATTGCGGTCGGTCACCACAATATTCACACCCTGACACAGCTGCCCCGAGTAATTGCTCGAAGTCGGCGTAAACGTGACCGGAACGAACCGCACTCCGGCAATGCCGCGCGCGTTCAAATATGCCGCCAGTTCCCTGCTCTTCATCCAGGGGGCGCCCAGCAGCTCAAATGGAGTGTCAGTCCCGCGCCCCACCGAAACATTCGTGTACTCGATGATCGCCACGCCTGGGTAAAGCGCCGCCTCGGTCACGCTGCGCAAATTCGGCGACGGATTCACCCATTCCAGCCCCGTCGAATCGAACCAGTCCCCGCGTTGCCATCCCTCCAGCGGCACCACGGTGAGCTTGGCGTTGATGTTTCGCTCGGCGTTAAACATCTTCGCAAGTTCGCCCATCGTCATTCCGGGACGCACCGGCACGGTCCAGTAATCCGTAAAATTTTCCTTTCCCGCATCCGACACCGGACCTTGCACAAACGAACCCGTAGCGGGGTCTGGCCGATCCAATACGATCAACTCGACCCCAGCCTGCGCCGCGCTCTCCAGAAAATATCCCAGCGTGGTTTCGTAGGTGAAATAGCGCGCCCCCGCATCCTGAATGTCGAACACCACCGCGTCCAGATTCTTCATCACATCCGCCGGCGGACGCCTCGCGGCATCGCTTCCGCCATACACGCTATACACCGCAACTCCGGTGGCCTCGTCTACGGAGTTTCCAACCTTGGTTGTGTCCAGCGTCCCGGTCACTCCGTGCTCGGGACTGAAGATCGCGTCCAGTGAAACTCCTGGCGCTTTGGCCAGCACATCAATCGTCCGCATTCCCTGGCCGTCGATACCCGTCTGATTCGTCACCACACCGATTCGCTTCTTCGCGGAAGCCCCTGCCGCTGGCTGCAGTACATCGAACGCATGCTCCTCCAGCACATCGATTCCGGTCTTCACCGTTCCATTCCGCGTGCTCATGCGCCGCGAGGCACTCATCGCCTCGTTGTAACCCGTGATGCTCTTCCACCGCATCGCCTCTTTTTCGGAGGGACTGAGTTGCAAGGCCGCCGCAATCTCCGTCGCCACCTTAGTCCGCAGCCCAACCGCATTTCCCTTCCCCCGCGGATGCACCGAATTCGTCAGCAAAATAATGTAAGTCTGCGTCGTCGGATCGATCCATACGGACGTTCCCGTGAAGCCGGTATGCCCAAACGATCCCACCGGCAGCAGGTCGCCTCGATTCGAGGAGAACGGAGAATCGATATCCCACCCAAACCCGCGCAACACCGGAGCTTGCGGAGGCTGTTCCGGCGACGTCATCTTCTGCACCGCGTCAGCCGATAAAATTCCCTCCCCGCCGTTCAGCAGTGCCTGGGCAAACTTCGCCAGATCGTCGCCGGTCGAAAACAGCCCCGCATGCCCTGCCACTCCGCCCATCCTGCGAGCCGTTGGATCATGCACCTCTCCCCGCAGCATGTGCTCATTCTCGTCATACTGCGTCGGCGCAATCTTCGAGCGCCACGACGCCGGAGGAATAAATCGCGTTCGCGTCATTTTCAGCGGCACAAAAACGTGCTTCTCCGCGTACTCATCCAGCGTCTCGCCAGACACTTTCTCCACGATCGCGCCCAGCATGATGAAATTGATGTCACTATAGACGAACCCCGACCCAGGCGTCGTTTCCGGCGGCTCGACAAATGCCAACTGGTAAGCCGTGTCCTTCCCTTCCCATGGCGTGGTCAAATCCAGGTCGGGCGCAAGCCCCGAAAAGTGCGTCATCAACTGCCGTATGGTGATGTCTTCTTTGCCATTCTGCGCGAACTCCGGCAAATACTTCGCCACCGGATCGTTCATCCGCACCTTCCCTTGCTCGAACAGTTGCATCATCGCGGTAGTAGTCGCAATCACTTTGGTGAGCGACGCCAGATCAAACACCGTATCGAGTGTCATCGGCTCCTGCTTCGGCTCCAGCGCCCGGCTGCCATAAGCCTTGCGATAAACCACCGCCCCGTCATGCCCGACGATCAGCACAGCCCCAGGAATGTTCGCGTCCGTGATCGCCTGCTCGATGATCGAATCGACTCCGCCTAAATGGCTGAGCGTCTCGGAGTGTTTCGCCTCAGCCAGCGCCTGCCCGCGGACCAGCACAAGCGCCGCCGCGAACAGAACGCACTTAACCCGGAACCAGCAAGAATGTGATTTCATTTGAGGATGATCTCTCGACTGTACACAACTTGACGGGCCGTCTCAAGATTACCGAGCAACGAAGTGCCTCCGACGGCACAGCCCAGTTACCCGGCGCCACTTTCCTGCGTCCCCCTGCAGGCGGGGCACCGGTTCCGCGGCGGGTCATGTGATTGCCCCTCCATCCGACAGGCGATCCCAGTTCATTACCTAGGTCATCGTCGTCCACTGTTTCATCTCCCCAAACTGCCGATCTAAGAAGTAGATTGATTTTCGTACGCGTCCTGTTCGAGCGGGAACAGTGAGCGAGCCGGAAACCGGGGAGATGGTTCGGATATGAAAAACCCGCATGAGCACATTCCGTTTTGCCAAACTCGTTCGGGCATTGCCGCCTGCTGTCCGGCGTGTCGATGGGCGCTCCTACAGTGGAGTCAGCCGTCGCCTGAGCCCAGCTTCGAAAAAAACCTGACTCCGGAAGATGAAATCTTCCTGACAGAATTGGCCATCTCTTTCTGAACGAAGCCCGAGTTGCTTGCTGAAGGTTGACTCGTGACTAAGCCTCCCCGGGTAAAATGTGGTCCCGTCCTCCGCCTCCTCGTTCTCAGGAGGATCGTTCTCAGGAGGATCGTTCTTGCCACCTGCGACTCACAGTCGTACCATTGCGCCTTCGTTGATCCCATCGCTGGAGGCTTCATGCTCGACCGCCGTCATTTCCTCTCCACCGCAGCCACCGGAGTCGCAGCCTCATTGGCCTTCCGCAATAATCTGTTTGCACAGCTGCAAAAAACTCCGCCGCCTCCAGACCATTCTCTGCTCGATAAAGACGAAGACGCATTCTGGGCCGCGATGCGGAAGCAATTCATCATCCCGGAAGACGAAATCTACCTGAACAACGGGACCGTCGGATCGAGTCCCGCGCCAGTCTTGCGCGCCATCTTCGAGGGATACAACACTACCGAAAAAATGGACCAGCAGGATCCCGAGGACTATCCCATTTGGGGATACGCTGCGTGGAACGAATTCCGCGACCCTCTCGCCGAGTTCGTAGGCTGCAAGCGCGACGAGATCGCGCTGCTGCGCAACGCGACCGAAGCCAACAGCTACATCGCGAACGGCATCGACATGAAGCCGGGCGATGAAGTCCTGATGACCGACCAGGAGCATCCCGGCGGCGAACATCCCTGGGACCTCAAGGCCAAGCGCTACGGCATCGTCGTAAAAAAGATCACGCTTCCCCGCCCCGTGAAAGACGCCGCGCAGGTTCTCAATCTGTTCAACGATGCGATTACGCCGCGCACGCGAGTCCTCTTCTTCAGCCACATCACCACGTTTTCGGGCGTCGTGCTCCCCGCGAAGGAACTTTCTGCGCTCGCGCGAACCAAAGGAATTCTTTCGGCCATCGATGGAGCGCACGTTCCCGGCATGATGAGACTAAACGTGACCGAACTCGGCTGTGACATGTATTCGGCGAGTCCGCACAAGTGGCTGATGGCCACGAAAGGAACCGGTTTTCTCTACGTGCGGGACGAAGTCATCGACCGCGTGTGGTGCACAATCGCCACCGAAGGCTGGGACGATACAAAAATTCGGGCCGAACGCTTCCAGCGCATCGGCAGTTCGAACGTGCCGGCATTGTGGGGATTGCGCGCCTCCATCAAACTGGCGAATGACATTGGGATGGAGCGCATCGAGCGCCGTCATCGGCATTTGGCCGACTACATTCTGGACGAAATGAAGAACCGCGGCGCCGAATCGTGGACCTCGCCCGACCCAGCCCTGCGCTGCGCCATTGTCACGGTGAACGTCCCGCCAGTACCACGCGGGGACCTCGAGAATTGGCTCTGGAAGACCTACGCGATTCGCATCCGTGGCGGCGATCCGAACAAGCTGCGCCTCTCGACCCCATACTATCTGCAGAAGAAAGACATCGACCGCTTCCTGGAGAAGTTCGACGAGTACAAGCGGGAGAAGAAGCTTGGGTAGAAGTGTCATCAACAGATGACCATCTATGTCACAATGTGTCCATGAAGACAATTGTGGCACCGGAATTTAAGGCGCGCTGTCTGACGCTTATGGAGGACGTACGTTCTACAAGAGAACCTCTAGTCATCACGAAGCGCGGGGTGACGAAGATCCGAATACTTCGGATTCGTATCCCCTCCATCAATGGTCCATCGGCATCGCTAGCGTTATTCGACCTCGTTCTTGATCATACTCAGTCGTAATACTCCAGCCCCAGGTGCGTGATCAACTCCTCGCCCTTCAAATGCCGCAGCGTGTTTTTCAACTTCATCAACTGAATGAACAGGTCATGCTCCGGATAGAGTCCAGGCGCAGTCATTGGCGACTTAAAGTAGAAGCTCAGCCATTCTTGAATGCCCAGGCCGCGCAACGCGGAGCAGCGCTTCGCCAAGTCCAGGAACAATACGAGGTCGAGCACAATCGGTGCAGCGAGGATTGAGTCGCGGCAGAGGAAGTCGACTTTGATCTGCATGGGATAGCCGAGCCATCCGAAGATGTCAATGTTGTCCCAACCTTCCTTGTTATCCCCGCGCGGCGGGTAGTAGTTGATGCGAACTTTGTGGAAGATATTTCCGTAGAGGTCGGGATAAAGCGCCGGCTGGAGGATGTGTTCAAGCACTCCGAGCTTGGACTCTTCCTTGGTCTTAAATGACCCGGGATCGTCCAGCACTTCGCCGTCGCGGTTACCCAGAATATTGGTGGAATACCATCCGCTCAGCCCTAGCAGCCGGGCTTTGAACGCGGGCGCCAAAACTGTTTTCATCAGGGTCTGACCGGTCTTGAAATCCTTGCCGCAGATGGGAGCTTCGTTCTGGCGCGAAAGCTCCAACATAACAGGAAGATCGACCGTCAGATTGGGCGCCCCGTTGGCGAATGGAACGCCTTCCATGAGCGACGCATAGGCATAGATCATCGAGGGCGCAATCATTTCGTCGTTCTCGCGCAACGCTTTCTCGAACGACTTCACCGACTGGTGCGCCGCAGTTGCCTCAATGTAGGACTCGGTGGACCCGCACCACATCGTGATTAGCCGATCGGCGCCGCTCGTTTTTTTGAAGTCGCGGATGTCGTCGCGCAGTTGCTCGGCGAGCTCCATCTTTGTCTTGCCCTTCTTCACGTTGGGACCGTCGATCTTCTTGACGTAGTTATGATCGAACACCGCCGCGCGCGGCTTCACGGAAATGAGAAATGGCTTCAGTTGTTCGAGCAGACGGTGGTCGAGCACGCCCGCATTGGACGCCGCTTCGTACATGTTGTCTTCGAAAATGTCCCATCCAGTGAAGACCAGGTCGTCGAGTCTGGCCAGCGGAACGAACTCCTTGACTTTAGGAGAGCGGCCATCGGTGCGCTTGCCGAGGCGCACGGTCCCCATCTGGGTGAGCGAACCGATGGGTTTTGCCAGGCCTTTGCGGATGGCTTCGACGCCGGCGACGAAAGTCGTGGCCACGGCGCCCATGCCTGGGATCATCACGCCGAGCTTGCCACTAGCGGGTTCGATGGCGCCAGTTTCCTTCCTGGATGACGACCGCTTAGTGCCACTAGTTCGGGCCGCCAGCCTCATCTCGCGCGTGGCGCGCTCAGCATGGGCTAGGGCAGTCTGACGATGCTCGTGTTCACGGGCTGCCGCTGAAGTTGCGAATTGCTTACGATGACGTCGGCCATCGGCATCCCACCAATCCGCCATAAATACTCCCGGACGTTTTTGATACATAAGTTTCCCTTTCGGTGGCGGTGGCTAGCCACTGCCACCGCCACCGGCAATTAAGGATAATCTCACTTCTATCGGAGATTGGCAAACCTATGCGGTGGAGGGTCAGAAATGAAGTCCCAACGGCGATCGATTCCATTGAACGGGAAGGTGCGTGACAGTCCGCCTATTCCATCCAATGCAACGAGCGTCGCGGATATGCGCTCCCAATCCCCTGCATAGATTTTTTGCGTTGGACTGTCGCACCCTTCTGTTGCATAGTGAAATCACTTCGCACCCGGCTCTGCAGCTGGGTCCCGCGGAGTTGATGTTTGCATGCATCCGTGCAGTTGCATGCAGATCTTTTGACCCAGTTGATCTCCACAACAATCTGAGCCCACGCCGCCCGCCTTTAGCGGGCAGTGTGCTCGTCAGACGCGCTCTCGCCGCATTACGGCGAAGAGCGGTACAGGAGATTCCATGATTTCGATTCGTAATTTCGCATACGCCGCGTTGCTGGCGTTTACTACTCTGAGCTTCGTGCCCAGTCTGGCTTCAGCCCAGGAATCCGCGCGCGGAAAGTTCACACTCACGCACGAAGTTCACTTCGGGAGCACCAAAGTTCCAGCAGGAGAATATGAGTTCTCCTTCGATCCCGACGCGACCTCGCGCATGCTGAATCTTCGCAAGCTCAGCGGGACTCGCGCCGGGTACTTGCTCATGGTGCCCTCCACTGAGGACACCAGGCCGGCTGATGTGAGTCTCCTCATCCTCGAAACCGGGCCGGCCGGCAGCTACGTGAGCGCCATGCAACTGCCGGAGTTCGGCATGACGCTGCACTTTAACGTGCCCCCACGAACGGCCGAGAAACAGATTGCCAAGGCTGCAACCACAGCTTCGGCAGCTGCACAGTAGTCCTCTTCGGCCCACAATACCGAGGGCGGATAGCGAACCTGCTATCCGCCTTCGTTTTTGCAGTTGAATCGTTGAACAGCAGAAAGGCTGCTCATGGCAAGAATCGTAGCGGCTGAAGCCGCGAAGGATCGTGCGCCTTGTGTGACTGAAGTGGGGCCTTTCCGTTCTCACCAGAAGAAGCGAACCGTCCCCTTTTCGGCTTACGACCCCGCTGACGTTGAGCCCTTTGCAATTTCGGGCCGGTTTGCGCTCGGTACAAACGGTGGTGGTTGTAGCTGCGAATTTCCCCGGACGTCGTCGCTGAGCACGATGGCTTCCGCAATCTCCTTCATGGGCCGGCGCTTCTGGCGGCTCTGGCGTTGCAGCGCGAGATAGGCTTGCTCTTCGTTCAGTCCGAGATCGCGCTGTAGGATGCCTTTGGCGCGCTCGACGATTTTTCTAGTCTGCAATTGTTCGGCGAGCGTGGAATTCGCTTCTTCCAGCCGTGCCAATTCAAGTTCGGCGCCCACAAGAAATCCGACGGTGGAGATCATGCGAATCTCCCGCCGCCGGTAAACGTGGTGCTGGCGATGCTGCAGGTTGATGACACCGACGACCCGGCCGCGGCACATCAAGGGCACCGACAAAAACGCCTCGTAGCTGTCTTCCGGCAACTCGTGGAAAAATTGGAAGCGCGGATCGTGCGCGGCTTCCTCAGGAATGGCCACCGGTTCGCGATGTTCCGCCACCCAGCCCGTAATTCCCTGTCCCACCCGGAGTTTCAGGCGGTCAACCACCTCTGGGTGCGGATTCTTCGAAGCTCGCAGCACAAGCTCATCATCCTCGAGGATATAAATGAGGCAGGAGTCGCACTTAACCAGCGCCGAGGCAAACTCGACTACGCGAGTCAGAACTTCGCGAAATCCGTCGGCCGTACCCAGACGCACGCTGATTTCATGGAGTACGTCAATATGTGAATCCTCAACTGATATAAAGGGGTCCATGGGTCACATTATCGATCTTGTAGAGAAGATGTCTAATTCCAAATTTTGATGGGTGCGATAAAGGATTTCCTTCGTGATTGTTACGAAGGTTTAACATCTTTTGCCGACTTTGCGCATCGAGTTGCGGATCAAATACAGCGGATCGAATACAGAGAAATTCCCCACTTCGGTCAGGGTTTCGCTTCCAGATCTACTACTTTCACCGGCAAATCCCAGTGCGCGTCGAGGATTTCGAAACGCCGTTGCTCCTCGCGCTGGAATGTGTCCTGGTCGGGATACATCTGCCTTTGCAGCGCGGTCTCGTCAAAGGGGTCGTTGGCGACGGTGGCATTCTTGAAGACAATGGTCACGCGAAAATCCCACCGGCCGTCTTCGGTGGTGTGATAACGCGGCTGGTCCATCCAGACTTTGGTGATGCGGCCCATATCGGCTTCTTTTTTCAGCACAGGATAGTGATTCTTCTTGAACAGCTTCAGGAATTCGTCGGCGTGTCCCCACTTCGCTTTGTAGTAATACTCCACGACGAACGGCCGGTCGGAAGTGGTGGGAGCGGATTGGGCGTCCACGGCGACCGGAACGGCGATGCTGATAAACAACAATGCGGCAAGAAGGCGGCGCATAGGGATTTCTCCGGAAGCGAGATTGGCAGCTTGTACACTATCACCTGTTTCAGGAATGGTGCGCACTAAACACCGGTCGTGGCAAGAGAGACCTTGCAAGCAACGTCTCTACACTGAGCGTTGGCTGCTGATTCTGTTCTGCCAATGACTCCACACAAACCAGACTGCCCCGACCACCAGTAACACACCAATCACAACGTCGAATTTGTGGAAATATTTTCCCAGGTCCCGCCAATTCTCGCCCAGCTTCATGCCGAAATAGGCCAGCGCCAGGCACCAAGGCCATGATCCCAAAAATGTGTAGAGATGAAAGCGGCCGCGGGGCATGCGCGCGATTCCGGCGGGTAGTGCGATGAAGGTGCGGACGACCGGCAGAAGACGGCCGAAAAACACCGCCAGATATCCCCACCGCGCGAAAAAACGATCGGACCAGTCAAGCTCGCGGCGTCCCATGAAAATCCAGCGGCCATAGCGCTCCACTAGCGGGCGGCCACCGTAGCTTCCGATCTCATAGGCAACCAGCGACCCCAGGTTGCAACCGACGGCCCCCGCAGTAGCCAGCCAGAACAGTTTAAATGTGCCTTGAAAGACGAGATATCCGCCGAAGGGCATGATCAGTTCCGACGGAAGCGGGATGCAGGCAGACTCGATCGCCATGAGAAAAGTAATGCCGGCATAGCCGGTCGCAGCGATTATTTTGCTGATGAAGACGAAGAGGATGGCGAGAAGCTTTTCAATCATATAAATGAGTTCACTTCCGAGTTTGCGCTCTGAGGCAAAGCGTCGGGCTCTTACTGAGAACTGAAATCCACCGGGAACTCAGAATTCGTCGTCCAGTGTAACGGAAACTCGCAGCAGGAGAGCGGCGGCTAGAACGAGCCTTCCTGGGTAAACGCGTAACCGGGTAAGCTGGCGCCTTCGGGACTCTTGGTAACTTTTACGCGTACCGTAGGAGCGTCGGGAGCGGTGATTCCGGCGGGGCGCAGCATGGCATATTGCGAGAAAACTTCGTTGTAGACCTTGGTGACCAGATAATCCTGGCCATCGACATCGCTGCGCCACACTTGCCCGAGTTGGATGGAGTTGACTGCCATGGGATCTTTCCTGATTCTCGCTGGAGTACTACCAGACTACCGGGGAGGACCGGAAGCGTCAATTCCCCTCGAGGTTACGGACGGACGGTGTGAAAGCTCGGCTTATCGTCTGCTAAGATTTGCCGCAGGAGACGCTATGCCTCGTGGTGTAATTCCACGCCGACCTGCGCGCACCGGCCGCCAGGACAAAGTTCGTGTGGCGCGGACGCTCCTGTCCGCGAAATCTGGCCAGGAGCAATCTGTGAGAACCAAAAACGCTGGTGTGGGGACGGATACCCTCGCCCGTCCCAGCCGAGGCAAAGGCTCGGCAGCCGCCCCGAAGCGGCACCAGAAAATCGCCGGAAAACCTGTTGGTTCCACCGCTAAGATCAAAGGTTACAATCCGGTCGCACCGGAACGTGTCACGGAGATTCTGAAGCGGCTCGACCAGATGTATCCGGACGTGACCTGCGCGCTCACGCATGCCAGCGCGTGGGAATTGGTAGTGGCAACGATCCTTTCCGCGCAATCCACCGACGTGAACGTGAACCGGGTCACCCCTGAGTTGTTCCGCAAATATCCCACGGTCGCGGCATTCGCCGCGCTCACTCCTGAACAGCTGGAACCGGACGTGCGATCCACCGGATTTTTTCGCAATAAATCGAAGTCCGTAGTGGGGGCGGCGAAGAAGATTGTTGCCGAGTTCGGCGGGCAAGTCCCCGAAGATATGGAAAAACTTCTTACCCTCCCCGGTGTGGCGCGGAAGACGGCGAACGTTGTGCTGGGGACATGGTTCAAAATAGCCGAGGGAGTGGTAGTCGACACACATGTCCACCGCATCTCGCGGCGGCTGGAACTCACAACACAGAATGATCCGCAGAAAATTGAGCGGGATCTGATGCGGATCATTCCACGCGAGAGGTGGATTCTGTTTTCGCACCAGATCATTTGGCATGGACGAAAGCTGTGCATCGCGCGCAAGCCTAAATGCGCGGAGTGCGCGCTGGAGAATCTGTGCCATGCCGCCGATAAAACCTGGAGCACCGTTGATATGCATAAGAATGCGAAAGCCTAACTGCCGGCCCACGATTCCCATGCGCACCAATGTACTGTTTCTGATTGTCATTCTCATAAGCACGGTTGTCGCCAGGACCACCGCTCAGACTCTTTCGACGCCCCATGCCGTTACCGATCCCAAGCAGATCGCCTCCAAGCCTAACGCGCAGATCGAGCCACGCGGTCTCACAATCGAGAGACTCTTCATGACGCGCCAGGTGGGACGTCCTACGTGGGCGCCGGATGGGAACAGCATCGCATTCATCTCGAACATGAGTGGGCGGAATAATCTGTGGCTCGTCCCCGCCGAGGGCGGATGGCCCGTCCAGCTGACGGTAAGCGACCAGCGACAGACGGCACCAGCCTGGTCGCCCGATGGCAAGTGGATCGCGTATCAGTCCGACTATGACGGCGACGAGCAGTGGGACATTTTTCTAGTCTCCCCAAACACGGGGAAAGTCGTGAATTTGACGCAGACACGCGAGATCGCGGAGATCAATCCTACTTGGTCGCCGGACGGCCGCTACCTGGCATATCAAGTGAAGCCGAAGACTTCAGCAGCCTACGAGATCGACATCTACGACATGGTGATGCGGGAGGTGAAGCACCTCACCACGAACACGCCGCAGGACAAGGGAAATCACGGGCCGATCTGGTCGAAGGATGGCAAGTACATCGTCTACACCCAGGAGCAGGCGAAGGGGACGGACTCGAATATCTTTGTGGCCGACGTCGCGAGCGGAAAGAGCACGCTGCTTACGCCGCATGAGGGTGAACAGCGGTATGTAGCTAACGACCTCGATCCCCGTTCGTTTCCCGACGGCAGAAGGATACTGATTACCTCCAACGCCGCCAACGGCTACGACAACATCGGCCTGCTCGACTTCAGCACCAAGGGCGAACTGAGGGGAGTGTTCCTGCCGGGTAAGATCAAATGGCTGACCACCGACAAATGGGAAATTCGCGGCCGCGAATTTTCGCCGGACGGCAAGCACATCACCTTCACCGCAAACGTGGACGGTAACGAAGATATCTATTTTTACGATCTCGCGACCGGAAAGTCCGCAACCCTTCCCATATCCAAAGGACTGAACGAGCCTGCGGGCGGCCATTCAGCCTTCACTGGGGACGGCGACCGGTTGCTCTATTACCACAACGGTCCGACTGAGCCGGGTGATCTCTGGATCTACGATCTGGCTACCCGCAAGTCGCTACAGGTTACGCATTCACTGGTCGCCGGCGTGCGCTCGGAGGACATGGTTGAGCCTTATCTCGTGCACTACCCCAGCCGCGACGGAAAGTGGACGATCTCCGCGTTTCTTTATGTGCCGTTCAACATGGTGCGCAACGGGCAGAACGCAGCGATCGTCTACATTCACGGCGGTCCGACTTCACAGAGCCTGAATTCCTTCAACCGATTCGTGCAGTATGCTGTAAATCAGGGATACATGGTGCTGGCGCCCAACTATCGCGGCTCGACTGGATATGGAAAAGAATTTCAGCAGGCAAATCTCTTTGACATGGGCGGCGGCGATTTGCAGGACGTTCTCGCCGGAGTCGATTGGATTAAACAGACTGGGCACCTCGATCCGAAGAAGATTGCGGTCATGGGCGGAAGCTACGGAGGATATCTGAGCATGATGGCGGTGACGAAGGCGCCGGAGGTGTGGGCGGCGGGCGTCCCGATTGTGCCTTTCGTGAACTGGTTTACCGAAATTGAGAATGAAGATCCGGTGCTGCGGCAGTCTGACCTTGCGACCATGGGCGATCCGGAGAAAAACAAAGCGCTCTACGAAGAACGCTCGCCGATCAACTTTATCGATCAGATAAAAGCGCCGTTGCTCCTGTTAGCCGGCGGACACGATCCTCGCTGCCCGAAGTCGGAAACCCTGCAAGTGGTGGATGCAATCAAGAAGCGCGGGGGCACCGTGGACTACAAGGTTTACGAAAACGAAGGGCACGGGTTTGCGCGCGTAGAAAATCAGATTGACGCTTATAAGCGTGTGGCGGATTTTCTGCTGGCGCATGTAGTGCCGGCCGATTGTAGCTGCTCGCTGACCGAGTGAATTCAAAAGCTTAACCACAGAGGACACAGAACGCACAGAGGAAACTCATTGCCTAGAGTCGCGCGAAGGCGCGCTCGATTGCAGCCACGAGTCCGGGAATGGTGAACTGCTTGGCGACGATATCGACTGAAAGGCCGTGTTCGCGAAGCGTCGATGATGTAACCGGGCCGATTGAGGCCATAAGAATTGTGTGGCGCGGGCGCCCTCGCCCGCGCGCTGCTTGCATCGCTTCCGGCACTCCGCGGGAGCCGACCAGCTTCATAAAATTGCGTACCGTTGAAGAACTGGTGAAAGTAACCACGTGCGGGCGCTTTTTGAGATTCTTCAGAGTGGCGCGCAGCCGGGCCCGAGAAGATTCGGGCACCATAGTCTCGTAGGCTTCGACTATGTCGACCTGTGCTCCCGCCTTGCGCAACTCTTGCGGGATTACATCCCGCGCGACTTTGGCACGGACCAGCAAAACGCGCTTCCCTTCGACTTTATTTTTCAGGCTGCGCACGATGGATTCGGCGACATATTCCTTGGGGACGATATCGACTTTTGCGCCACGCCGTTCGATGGCTTGTTTGGTGGCGGGACCTATGGCGGCGATCCGCGGAAGTTGCCCCTCAGCGGCTAAAGCGGAGGTTGATTTGGATGCCGTTGGGGCACGTTTGAAGTCATGCCCTTCGCGGATTGTTTCCAGACGCCTCCACATCGCTTCCACGCCGTTGACGCTAGTCAGAATCAGCCAGTCGTAGCTGCCAAGATTCCGAAGCGCCCTGTCAAACGGCTTAAACGATTTCGGTTGGCGAATTTCGATGAAGGGAATTTCGATTACTTCCGCGCCGCGCTTTCGTAATTCGCTGGAGAGAGCGCCGGCCTGGTGGCGGGCGCGTCCGACCAGCACTCGGATTCCGCTCAGGGACTGCGTCCTCGACGGCTGGGTCTTCGCTGACTGGGTCTTCTTGTTCATCGTGAGAACTGGGCGGAAGAGCTTGCCCTGAGCCTGCCGAAGGGAGTGCCCCGCCCAACACAAGATCACTCGTTCTTCTTGATACCCAAGCCTTGCTCGCGCATCAGGCGCGCCACGCCCGAGACGGCACTATCCTTAGCCTGCTCCAGGGACTCGATCACGTTGGCCTGCTCTACCTTGCTACGATTTTGGCTGAGCTTGAATTTGGCTTCGATTTTTGTCGCAATAATTTCGAAGCCGACGATGTGGCTTAGCATGCGCTGGCGGTAGGTCTCGCTGAGTCTGGCCCATTGTTCGGCGTAAGGGGGCTCGAATGTGGCGATCAATTCGTGAAGCATGCCTTGCAACTCTTCGACGGAACTGAACAGACGAACGTCTCCGTAAACATGCACCGCACCGTAGTTCCAGGTGGGCACGGTTTCGCGGGTCGTGTAGTTTTCGGTGGACACGAAGGCATGCGGGCCGTGGAAGATGCAGAGGCACTTCGGTTGCTGTTCTAGGTAGCGCCAATGCTGGTTGGCTTTCGCCACGTGGCCCCGAAGGATGACGTGGTTGTCCATTTCGCGTACGAATAGCGGCAGGTGCGTGGCGAATGGGCCTTCCTCCGTGGAAGAGACCAGAATGGCGAACGGATTCGCATTCATGAATGCGATAGCGTCGGCATGGTCGCGGACGCGGAAATGTTCAGGGATGTACACGAATAATTTCTTTCGCTCCGCCGGAACTTGGCCGATTCTGCATCAACTCCCCCACGGCCTACGCCATGGGCTGCATTCTTTCGCCGCCTTCGATTCAGCTCAGGGCAGGCTGTCGCGGCTCGCTCGCAGCTGCATTCTGCTTCTTGCGCACGTAGAGCAGTTTCTCTACTTCGGCAATTACTACTCCGGCCTCGTCTTTCACTTCAACCTGAAACACCGGTTCATATTTCGGCAGCGTCTTCAGCTTCTCACGAATGTCATCCAGTTGCGCGTCCGCGAGGCGGAATTCGGCGCGCACCGTTCCTGTCCCCGGCTTGCGGTAGCGGATGCTCGCCGCCTTATCCCAGACGATGTAGCCGCTTCCCAGATTTGCCATCAGCATGAGCATATAGAAAGGGTCGATCATGGCAAAGAGCGATCCGCCGAAATGCGTTCCAACATAGTTGGCGTTCCAGAATCGCAGCTTCATTTCGACGTCGATGGCCTTCATGTCGGGCGCGATATGCTTGACGCGGATACCCGCGCCGAGGAATGGCGGCCAGAAATTAATCCAGCGGCGCAGTGTCTGCGACGACTTTGTGCCGCCCAGAAGCTGGAGTAGGACGCTGCGCCTCATAGTTTACGGTTGAGGCGGAACAACCAGATTGCCGCTGTAGACGGCTTCGAGGATTTCGTCGCCGCCGCGACTGAGAAGCGCCGCGCCCGCATCGTTGCCGAGTTGCTCGGGATCGTCTCCGTCGCGCGAGTCGCGCAGAATTTTCGAGCCGTCGGGGTCGGCTACGATGGATTCCAGATGAAGGCGAAACCCAGCGGCTGAGGCGGGATGGACTTGTGGCGTTTCAGCGGCAGGACTGAAGCGGTGCCCTTTTCCGTTTCCTGCCAGGCTAACTTCCGCAAAGGCGCCGATGGGGACCTGGCAGCCTCCGCCGAGGCGGCGGAGCAGGGCGCGTTCACAGATGGTGGCGGCACGGGCGGCGGGATCATTCAGGAATTCCAGATGCCGGCCGATGGCGTCGTCGCCCTTGCGGATCTCGATGGCCAGGGCGCCCTGGCCTGCTGCGGGACACATGATTTCTGCCGGGATGATTTGTTTAACGAGTTCCGTCCTGCCCAGGCGCTTCAGCCCTGCAGAGGCGAGGATGACGGCATCGTACTCTCCCTGCTCGAGTTTGCGCAGGCGCGTGTCGACGTTGCCGCGCAGTGGATGAATGTCGAGATCGGGGCGGATGGCTCTGAGTTGCGCCTGGCGGCGCAGGCTGGAGGTGCCGACGCGACCGGCTTGGGGCAATTCCTGAAAGTTGGCATAGTGCCGCGAGCAGAAAGCGTCCCGTGGGTCTTCCCTTTTTGTGATGGCGGCGATTTCAAATCCCGGAGGAAGCTCGGTGGGCAGATCTTTTAACGAATGTATTGCCAGATCGATGCGGCCGGCAGCGAGGGCCTCTTCAATTTCTTTCGTGAAAATTCCTTTGCCAAGTCCACCCTTGGTGCCGACCATGGCCAGGGGGACGTCGGTAATTTTATCGCCAGTCGTGTGGATGATCTCAATTTCAACTTCGTGCCCGCGGGCGCGCAGGAGTGCCGAGATGTGGTTGGCCTGCCAGAGTGCGAGTTGCGAGCCGCGGGAGCCGATGCGGAGCTTCGGCATCACTTGCGCGGTCCCACTTCTTTTTCTTTCGTTTCTTTCGCCGCGGCCTGGGACGCTGCCTCCTCTTTTTCCCTCAAATTGAACAGGCGCCGCACCACGTCGACGATCGTCGTGGCCTCCGATTCTTTGGCCGCCGTCTTCAACGTCGTGATCGGGGTATGCATTACCTTATTGATGATGCCGCGGGTCAAAGCTTCCAGGGCGATCTCCTGCTCGGGAGTCATGGGGCCCAGCCTGCCGCGAACACGGTCGACTTCGGCTTGGCGGATGGTTTCCAGATGCTCTTGCAACGAGACAATCGTGGGCACTACATCCAGAGTCTGTAGCCGCGCTTCGAAGCGTTCCACTTCGCTGCTAATGATGGCTTCGGCGAGCTCGGCTTCCTTGCGGCGATCGGCGACATGGCTGGTAATAGCCTGCTGCAGGTCGTCGATGTCGTAGGTAAAGATGCCGTCGAGTTTGCCCATCTCTGGTGAAACGTCGCGGGGCACGGCGATGTCGATGAAGAACATCGGGCGGTTCTTGCGGCGAGCAAGGAACTGTTCGCCGTGCTCGCGGCGGAAGATGGCGTGGGGCGCGCCGGTCGAAGTAATAACGATGTCGGCGCGATCGCAAGAGTTATACAAGTCGTCGAACTTGATGGCCTGGCCATCGAACTTTTGCGCCAGGCCAACGGCGCGTTCATAGGTGCGGTTCGAGACGAATATGGAAGTGCAACCGTGGGCCATCAGGTGCCGGGCGGCGAGTTCGCTCATCTTCCCGGCGCCGACGACGAATACGGTCTTCCCTTCCAGTGTTCCGAAAATCTTTTTGGCGAGTTCGACTGCGACCGACGCGATCGACACCGACGAAGTTCCCACGGCCGTCTCACTGCGCACCCGCTTGGCCACGGCAAAGGCACGGCTGAAGAGTTGATCCAGTTGTCCGCGGACGGCGCCCATGGCGCGCGCCGTGGCATAGGCTTCCTTGACCTGGCCAAGAATCTGAGCTTCGCCAACTACCATCGAATCGAGGCTGGACGCGACGCGGAACAGGTGACGGACCGCGTCCTTCCCGCGGAATTCATAGAGATGCGGGTCGAGTTCCTCCGGCTCCAGATGAAAGTGATCGCGCAAAAATCCGCGCAGGTCGGCGCTGCCGTTGGTGGTGTGGGTCACAATCTCCACGCGATTGCAAGTGGAGATCACCATCCCCTCCTCGATACCGGGATAGGCTGAGAGTTTGCGGCAGGCATCGGGCAGTTGCGATTCGGGAATCGCCAGGCGTTCGCGCAATTCCACCGGAGCGCTATTGTGATTCACGCCGATGAGCTGGAATCTCATGACGCGGCGAACCTGTGGATCGCGGAGAAATAATTCGCGGCCCACGCAGCCAGGGCGGCTACGAAGGCAAAAGTCGCCAGGAATGCAGCGCGGCGGCCGCGCCACCCGGAGTTCCAGCGGGTGAAGACCATTAGCATGTACACGGCCCACATCAGCACCGACAACAGAATCTTGGGATCAAGAAAATCGAGGCGGCCGTAAGTGGAGATGGCGACCACCGATCCAGTCAGCAGGCCAAGCGTCATGAAGGGAAAACCGAGAAGCAACGAGCGGTAGCCGATCTGGTCGATTACTTCGAGCGCGGGCAGGAACGAAATCAGGCTGGTGGATTTCTTCGCCTTCAGGCGGCGCTCCTGCAAAAGATAAAGCAGGCTGGCGCCGAAGCTGACCAGTAGTGCGGCATATCCAATGAAGATCAGAAAGATATGCGCTGCCAGCCATCCTTTACTGGAAACGTACTGGGTCAGCAGCACCGGCTGCTCATCGACGGCGGCAACGAAGGTCAGAAAAAAGACGACAGGAAATACAACCACACCGGGCGCGGTCGTCTGATAAATCGCATAAATTAGCATGAAGAACGTCATCGAGAGAAAGGCCAGCAGTGATTCCCCGTTGTGCACCGACGCCCAGACAACATGGCCGGAAAGAAAAAGTTCGGTAAGCGAGACGAAGTGGAAGACCATGCCCAGGCTGGCCGCATGCAGGGCGATGCGGCTGAACAGATCGCTGGTGCGCGTGAGCGCCACGAAAGCGTAGATGAGGCTGATAAAGTAGCAACCCAGCGCGAAACGGAGCCAGAGCAGAGACATAGGCCTAAAGTTCCGGAATGCTTGAGTCTACCGCAAATCGCAGCACCATTGAGGCTAACCTCAGCTGAAGCCGCGGTTTCTTTCGGAGTCGACATGCACGAGCGAACTCGAGCCCTCCCCAGTTGGTGAAGCTTCGCTCCGCTGCCGGCGATAGAAATCGTCGCCAAATTCAATGAGTCGTGGTAATTTGTTGGGTCGAATTTCAAGGTGGAGGAATTGACATGCGATTCGTAGGTATACTCCTCGCAATGGCCTGCAGTCCTAACGCCCGTGCTGGGCCAGGAGAAAACCGACGGCGCTCCGACCAACGAGAAGGCGCAGAAAACGTACAAAGAAGCTCTCGAATATCTGAAACAGCGGCAAAACGCATTGGCTCTGGGGGAGTTTAAGAAGGCGGACAAACAGGACGCTGGGCACTGTCTGGCCTGCCAACAGAAAATGATCAAGTACGGAATCGAGTTGCAGGAGTGGAAGACCGCCGAGGGCGCGGCCGAGGAGATGGTAGCTCAGGCTCAGGGCCCCAGGAATATGGCCCTGGCTCATTATCAGTTTGGCGCGCTGCTTACTCATGAAGGGATGGAGATGCACAAAGACGAGCTGTTCACTCGCGCGCACGAAGAAATGCTCAAGGCTCTAGCCGTAGGGTTGAAGTTTCCGTCCGCTGTCTACGCGGATGGTCTCGTGCTGGCGCAATTGAAACAGGACGATGCCGCCAAGGCCAGGTTTGAGGACTTCGTGAAATTGCAACCCGACAACGATCCCGATCGCCAGCGCGCTCTGCGCTACATCGGCGAACCCAACCTGGCGCGGGCAAGAATGGCGCCCCCTTTTGCCATCACTACCACCGACGGAAAGCGGATTTCACTGGATGATCTGGCAGGAAAGGTGGTGCTGCTTGATTTCTGGGCGACGTGGTGTGGACCCTGCCGGGAGGCCTTGCCGCACATGCGGGAGATTGCCAAAAAGTTCCGCGGAGAGCCACTCGTCGTCCTCAGCATTAGTCTCGATACCGACGAACAGAAGTGGAAAGAGTTCATCGCAAAAAACGAAATGACCTGGCTGCAATATCGGGACGACGGCTTCGAAGCGCCAATTGCGAAAGGGTTCCGAGTGCATTCGATTCCCCATACCTTCACCATCGATGCCGATGGCGTCTTACAAGACGAACACATCGGCGATGCTGCGATAGAAGGGAAGCTGAAGAAGCTGGTCGCGCGGGCGCGGGAACTACAGACGACAGCGAAACAAACGCCGTAGCCCAAACATCAATCTGGAACATCAAGAAGCATAACTAACCTGCTGGCCATTTACTCCACTCCCAGGCTGCTCAACGCCTCTTCGAGCAAATTCGTGTCAATGCTCAAGCGGCGGCCGTGGGTCTTTAGATCCTCAACTTCATCGAAGGCGCGGAACAGGCGAAGCTTGGCCGCAGCGTATCGTTCAGCGTCGCTCAATGGACGGCCGTGCTTCTGGCTCCAGGCCTCTCGGGCGCTGTCAGGGAGAAAAACGCTGACAGCATAAGTCAGCTTCCGATCGGAAGTGACGTCGAAAACAAATTCGGTAGCGGGGGATTCGGGATCGTCCGGAAGCGCGGGCCGTTTTCCGACGAAGTAGTACTGATAAACATATCCCTGGGCGCCAGTATAGGTCTTCAGTCGACGGACGGGTGGAGTCTGAGACATGCCGACATTATCGAACGCGGAGTGGGCACTTGTCGCGCAGGTGCGGAAATCAACATCCTAACCAACCGCAAAAACGGCGTACAAGTGTCCGCCCCACAGAATGTTGTTTAGCGAACCCCGTTTCCTGGGGAGACTACTCTGCCATATTCCGTGGCGCGGCTGAGACGGTCGAACATGCGCCAGGCGTCGAGTGAGATTTTGCTGATGGCTTCTTCCCCGTCGCGTTCGTTACGAAGAAAAGACGTCATGACGCAAATCACATAAGGCCGGCCTTCGACGAAGACGATGCCGGAGTCGTTGCGCACGGCTTCCAGTGACCCCGGCTTGTTGGCGACCTTTAGATCGGCGGGCAGGTCGCGTGGAATCCAGGAATCTTTGTTCGTGCTCAGCATTTTAAAGAAGTCTGCGGTCGACTCTTTGTTCAGCACTTTGCCGTGGTAAATGGCGTCGAGCAGAGTCATCATTTCGCGCGGCGTCGAGATATTTTCGCGTCCTTCTTTCGCAGCCTGCAGATCCATCATCTTACGGCGCAGACGCGTGTGGGTCAGGCTGAGCGAGTCCAGCATGGCATTCACATTCTGCATGCCGACGCGGTCGATAAGCACATTGGTCGCGGAATTGTCGCTGACCGCGACCATCATCGTCGCCAGGTCGCGCAGCGTGATGCGCGTAATTCCAGGCGTTAGCCCGCCCATGATGTCGCTGTCAGGGACAAGATCGGAGGATTGCACCGTATAGAGATCCGTGAGTTTGAGCTTAACTTGCTGCGCCTGCAAGTACAAATTGGCCAGAACTGTGATCTTAATGGAACTCGCCTGAGCGAAGACTTCATCCTCGTTCAGCAGAAAATGCTCGCCGGTGTTGAGGTCTTCGATGGCGACGCCCATCACGCCGTCGAGATGCTGATCGACGTCTTGAATCTGGGCCTCGAGTTTTTGCCAGAGAACCTTCTGCTTGTCCGTGGACGGAGCAGCAGTCTGGGCGAACTGGAGGTGAGAAATAATAGGCAACAGAAGAAATACTTCACGAGACGGTCTCCTGACCGCAGGGATTGTAGCAGCACAAGAAGCACACAGGCCCTTAGCCCGCCTGGCTGATCAGTCAGCATTTAGCCATCGGGATCGTCCCCGCGAATCTCCCCCTACTGCTTGTAGAAATCAGCCGAGCGCTTCACGTCAGCGACGTGCGCCATTGGGATGAGACCCGTAACCTTGGGTTTGGTATCGGATTCACCCATCAATCCTCGCCTCGCGCAATTGTTTCACCGCGGTTTCGGACGTGATGGGCGAATAATACACTTCTTTAAAGGTGTAGGACCGCGCCTTGGATGCCAACACAGGAAGAATTTCGATGTGCCAGTGGTAATCGTCGTCAATCGTCTTCCAGTAACCGAGGTTCTTGGATGGGTGCAGGCTGCTCGGTGAAGTGTGCAACACCAGATGAAATTCCTCCGTAATGGAACGGACTCGCTGTAGCGTCCGGCGCAGCAGGGCGGCGAGGTTGGTGCGCAATCCCGGCTTGTTGAGTCCGGTCCGCTCGAACGAGGCATCATGATTGCGCGGCATGATCCAGGTTTCGTAGGGCACTCGCGGAGCATAGGGACCGAGGGCGAGATAGTCCCCGCGAGCCTCGATGACGCGCAGAGCCTGCCGCTCCTCCTGTTGAATGATGTCGCAGAAAACGCAACGTTCTTTGCCGAGGAAGTACTCGCGGCCGGCGCGCAACTCGTAGAGCACGCGCCGCGGAACGAACATGGTCGCAGTAATTTGTGATGTGGGATGGCTGAATTCCTGTCCAGCGCTTTTCCCGTAGTCCTTGAAAAGGCTGACATATTTGATGCGCGGGTCGCGCTTCAGGTCGAGGATGCGCTCGGCGGCGAGGCGGAGAAAGTGCGCAATCTCGTCGTCGCCGGCGTTCCATAGATGCCGGTCGTGCCGCCGGTTTTCGACCAGCACCTCATGCGCGCCGACCGAATGCATGCGGTCATAGATGCCGTCGCCCCGGCGGCCAGGTTCGCCTTCGATATGGTACAGCGGAGTGGGATGCACAACGGATCGCGCAGACCACGGAACGCCGGGCGCGTTGGGAGATTGCGCAATCACCTGCAGAGACGCACTGGGGCCATCGCAAAAACTGCAGGCAGTCTCGGCACGCGGTCCGGTTTCGGCAGGATCATCGCCGGTAATGACCCAGGAGCGGGTGATGGGATCCTTGCGGAGTTCCATGAGGAAGGAGAACACCGGAAGAGAACCGGAGTCAACAGTGATTTACTGCTGGAATTTCCCCCCAGTGGATGCGAAATGGCGCAGAAGCAAAGCTGCGCGCTTTGTTATAATCCGCCCAAGCCCGCCCAGATGACCGAGCCGTCCACTCCGCTGATGCGGCAGTATGCCGCGGTCAAAAAAGAACATCCCACCGCACTCTTGTTTTTTCGCTTGGGGGACTTCTATGAGCTCTTCTTCGACGACGCGATCCTGGCCGCGAAAGAGCTGCAGATTACGCTGACTTCGCGTAATAAGGAAAAAGGAATTGCGGTGCCAATGTGCGGCGTGCCCTATCACGCGGCGGAGGGCTACATCGGAAAGCTGATTCGGAAGGGCTTTAAAGTCGCGATCTGTGAGCAGATGGAAGATCCGCGGCAAGCCAAGAAGCTGGTGCGGCGCGAAGTGACGCGGGTGGTCACCCCGGGAACGGCGGCGGATTCGTCGCTCGGCTCGGAGGAAAATAATTTTCTTGCGGCACTGGCGCAGGTTGGGGATCGGGTGGGATTCGCAGCTCTGGATTTGTCCACAGGCGAGTTCCGGGCCACGGAATTTTCGGGTGAGAGCGCGCTGCGCCGAGTGCAGGAGGAGTTGGAGCAGCTCCGGCCGAAGGAACTGCTGTATGGCTCGGCGGCGCCGCTGTTTGAAAGCGCAGGGACTCGGGCTAAGGAAGAGCCGAGCTTTGCCCGGCCGGACAGCCGGGAGCCTGCCCTAAGCTTGTCGAAGGGGCGGCTGTCCCCGTACGGTTCATCTCCGCAGCCCCGGGCGGCTGGAACGGCTTGCACCGAGACGCCGCTCGATGACTGGATCTTTGCGCCAGATCACTCGATTCCGCTGCTGGAAAATCATTTTGGCGTTCTGTCGCTCGAAGGCTTCGGATTGGCGGGGCGAACGGCAGCCGCAGCCGCGGCGGGCGCAATTCTTTATTACGTGCGCTCCACGCAGCGCGGGTCGCTTGATCATGTCGACCGCATCGGATGGTATGAGCGGCAGAGTTGCCTGGTGCTGGATGCGGTCACGGTTCGCAATCTCGAATTGATCGAACCGCTGTTCGCGGGCGCGGACGCGGGCGTCACTCTGTTCCGGTCGATCGATTGTGCGGTTACCCCCATGGGCAAGCGGCTGTTGCGCGCATGGCTATTGCGTCCGTCGCTCGATTTAGGCGAGATCCGCGGGCGACTCAATGCGGTGGAAGCGGGTGTGAAGGAGATTGTCGCGCGGGAGGAGTTGCGGCGGGCACTCGATGGCGTGCTCGACCTGGAACGACTGCTGAGCCGCGTCACGCTTGAGACCGCGAATCCGCGGGATGTACTCGCGCTGGCGGCATCGCTCGGAAAACTTCCGGCAGTTAGGACGGCGCTTTCCCGCCTGGGAGCGGAGCGCCTGAAAACTTTGCATACATCGCTCGATGAGCTGGGAGACGTACGCGAGCGCATTGACAAGACAATCGTGCCGGAGCCGCCGCTCAGCTTTGCCGACGGCGGCGTGATCGCCGCCGGCGTGGACCGCGATCTTGATGAACTGCGCGAACTTTCGCGCAACAGCAAGCAGGTGCTGGCCCAGATCGAGCAGCGGGAGCGCGGACGCACCGGAATTTCCTCGCTGAAAGTGAAATTCAATTCCATCTTTGGCTACTACATTGAAGTTTCGAAGCCGAATCTGCATCTGGCTCCGCAGGATTACGAACGCAAGCAAACACTCGTCGGGGCGGAGCGTTTCACTACACCCGAACTGAAGGAATACGAGACCAAGATTCTGGATGCGCAAGAGAAAATTGTCGAGATCGAGCGCCGGCTGTTTACCGACCTTCGCACCACGATTGCGGCCGAAGCCAAGCGCATCCGGCAGACTGCTTTGGCGCTGGCGGAAGTGGACGTGCTCGCCTCGCTGGCGCACATCGCAGCCCTGCGTAATTACTGCCGCCCGACTTTTGTTGAGACGGCCGAGGCCAGCGAAATCGAGATTGTCGAAGGGCGACATCCGGTGATTGAGCAGCAGGAGATGGCAGGAGGCAGTGAGCGCTTCGTGCCCAACGATCTTTATTTGAACGGCACGGCGCAGAACATCATGCTGCTCACGGGGCCGAACATGGGCGGCAAATCGACCTATCTGCGGCAGACGGCGCTTATCGTGATTCTGGCGCAGATGGGATCGTTCGTGCCGGCGCGGTCAGCGCGGCTGAGTGTAACTGACCGGGTATTTACGCGTATCGGGGCGAGCGACAATCTGGCCCGCGGCCGCTCGACTTTCATGGTCGAGATGACGGAAACGGCAGCCATCCTGCACACCGCAACGGCGCGGTCGCTCATCCTGCTGGACGAAGTCGGACGCGGCACTTCCACGTACGACGGCCTGGCGATCGCCTGGGCTGCGGTCGAATACCTGCACGCGCGAGTGCGTGCGAAAACTTTATTCGCAACTCACTATTTCGAACTCACCGAGTTAGGGGAACAACTTTCCGGGGTGAAAAATTACCACGTGTCGGTGAAAGAAACAGGCGGCGGCATCATATTCTTACGAAAGGTTGAGCCTGGGGCGGCGGACCGCAGTTATGGTATAGAAGTCGCCAAGCTGGCGGGACTGCCGAACGAGGTCGTGATAAGAGCGCGCGAGGTCTTGGCGGAGCACGAGTTCGCGGAGCGGCAAGCCACCGCGCATCTTTCTCCCGGAGCAACTCCGTCGGCGGCCCAACTGACGATTTTTACGCCGCTCTCGCAGCCGGTGCTTGAAAAATTGCGGGAGGTGGATTTGAACCGGCTCACCCCGCTGGAGGCGCTGAATCTGCTGGCGCAATTAAAAAAAGAAATCTAACCACCGAGGAGACAGCGTCACACGAGAACCACAGTCACAAATCATGGGCTCACGCAAATCGCGCGGCATCTCGGAGATTGGGCAGCTGCTGATCGTCGGCTTCGACGGAACGAAGATGACGCCCGGGCTCACTTCCCTGCTTTCACGGTTGCAACCGGCGGGAGTCGTCCTTTTCGCGCGGAACATCAAGAGTCCGGAACAGACGTGGCGACTGTTGCGCGACTGCCGGAACTGCGTCACCACTCCGCTGTTTACCTGCGTTGACCTTGAGGGCGGAACCGTCGATCGCTTTCGCGATACGCTGGGAGTGACGCCGTCGCCGGCGGACGTGTTCGACACGGGCGATCACAAGCTCTTCCGGAGGCATGGACAAATCATCGGCGAGAACTGCCGATCCTTCGGATTCAATGTCGACTTCGCTCCGGTGCTCGATCTGGCATTTGAGGCTTCACGCAGCGTGATGGATTCGCGGGTGGTATCGGCGAATCCGCGCGAGACAATTGCCTACGCTCGGGAGTTTCTAACCGGGCTTCAGGCCGCGGGGATAATGGGATGCGGCAAACATTTTCCGGGCCTCGGCGAGGGCACGCTTGACAGCCATCGCCAACTGCCGGTCATCGAAAAATCCCGGAAGAGACTGTGGGCCGAGGATCTGCTTCCCTACCGAACGCTTCGCGCACAACTGCCGTTTGTGATGATCTCCCATGCGGCGTATCCCCAGGTTACCCACGACCGGACCCCGGCATCGCTGTCCAGGACTTGGATCACCGGGATCTTGCGCAAGCGCATCGGTTACCGGAACCTGATCGTGTCCGACGATCTGGAGATGGGCGGCGTCATCTCGGCGGCGCCGATCGATGAGGCGGCTGTGGAGTTTATTCGAGCGGGCGGAGACTTGTGTTTGATCTGCCATCGCGAAGATTACATCGTCCGGGCATACGAATCGCTGACCAGGGCTGCAGGACGGGATTCGAAGTTCGCGAGCCGCGCAACTGAGGCTGCGCGGCGAGTAGTGGCGTTCAAGAAAAAGAACGCCCGGATACTGCGTGCGGGAAAGTCGCCAGCGGCGGCAACGGTAGAGAAGCTGACCCGCAGACTGTGGGAGTTTGGAGAAGAGTTGCGTCTGGACCCTTTCAGTCGTCAAGCGGATAAGCGGTCGCGCACATGAGCAAGAATGCAATGATCGTGGCCGGAGTGATGAGCGGGACATCGGCTGATGGGATTAATGTGGCGCTGGTTCGCATTGGGGAGAGTGGGGCTTCGAATACCCAAGGGGCGTCGGGCTCGGCTGAGGGGCTTCGGGGCGGGGGGCGCCACATGATCAAACTGCTGGGGCACGCGGAATACTCTTATCCAGCTAAGGTGCGAGCAGCTGTTCTCGCCGCCATGAATGCGGAAAGCGCCCGCGTGGCTGATCTTGCACGGCTTAACTTTCTCTTGGGGGAGTTATATGCTGACGCAGTGCTGAGTAGCCAGCGGCAGTTTCAGGTGAAGGCTGAGCTTGTCGGCTGCCATGGGCAGACGCTGTACCATCAGGGTGAGCCACGCCCATTCTTCGGACGAAAAGTGACGGCGACCTGGCAGACAGGAGAGGCTGCCATTGTCGCGGCGCGGGTGGGGGTGCCCGTCGTTTCGGATTTTCGTCCCGCAGACATGGCGGCGGGCGGCCAGGGCGCACCCCTGGTTCCCTACCTTGATACATTGCTCTTCCGTGATCCGAAGATCGGCCGCATTGTGCAGAACATCGGAGGGATCGCCAATCTCACGGCGATTCCGGCCGGCGGCAAAGGCCGAGTGTTCGCCTTCGACACCGGGCCCGGGAATATGGTGATCGACGCGGTCACTGAAGCGCTCTTTGGACGCGCATTTGATCGCGACGGAAGGTTTGGCGCAGAAGGTTTAGTTCTGAAACCGGTTTTAGAGCAAGTTTTAAAGCGCAGGTTTTTCCGCGCGAAACCCCCGAAAACTGCCGGACGAGAGGATTTTGGCCGCGAATTTGTTCGCGACTTCCTGCGTCAATGCGCGGGTTTTCGCAAGGAAGACGTGGTCGCGACGGCGACAGCTCTGACGGCGCGTTCAGTCGGCGACGCTGTGCGGCGTTTCGTGATCCAAAAAGCGCCGAACAACTCCTTTCGAGAAATAATCCTTTCCGGCGGCGGCGCCAGGAATGCCACGCTGGTTGCCATGTTGACGGAAGATGTGGCGCCACTCGGAATCCGATTGCGATTCTCCGACGAATTCGGCCTGCCTTCACAGGCCAAAGAAGCCGTGGCGTTTGCCGTGCTGGCATATGAGACGTGGAACCGGCGGCCTTCGAATATTCCTTCCGCCACCGGCGCGAAGCGGCCCTCCGTGCTGGGAAAGATTTCGTATGCGTGAAAACCAGACCTTGGACCTTAGACCTCGGACCGCAGGTGCGGACGGCCGAGGTCTGGGGTCTAAGGTCCGACGTCGATTCACGATGGGATTCTGTGGACTTCTTGCCATTCTCCCCCTGCTTTCGTGTTCGTCTAAGCCTGATCCCAACACGCTGGTAATGATCATCGAATCGAGCCCGACAAATCTCGATCCACGGGTGGGGATCGACGCGCAGTCAGAACGAATTGACAACCTGATCTTCGACGACCTGTTATCGCGGGGAGACGATTTGAGTGTCGCTCCGGGACTGGCCGAGCGCTGGGACATTCCCGATCCGCTCACTTACGTCTTTCATCTCCATCGCGGAGTTAAGTTTCACGACGGGCGACCGTTGACTGCCCGGGACGTCAAGTGGACGTTCGATTCGCTACTGCAAGGCAAGATTCGCAGCACCAAGGCGGCGGTCTACCGCTTCGTGGACCACATCGACGCGCCGGACGATGCTACGGTAATTTTCCACATGAAGGAGCAGGACGCAACCCTGCTATGGAATCTGTCGGACGGCGCGATTGGGATCGTTCCATATGGCAGCGGCGAGGAAATGACTCGGCATCCCATCGGGTCAGGCCCCTTTCGATTTGTCAGCGCAGAGACCGACCGGGAAGTCGTCATCGAACGGAACCATGACTACTGGGGAGGGGTGCCGAGGCTCCCGCAGGTGCGTTTTGCTGTAGTCCCGGACGCGACCACCGAAGCTCTTGAACTGCGCAAGGGCAGCGGCGACATCGCCATCAATTCACTGACGCCCGATACCGTATTTACATTGGCGCGCGATCCCAATCTCGAGGTCGAGCAGGCGAGCGGAACTGAGGTCCAGTACTTGGGCTTTAACCTGCGTGATCCTATTTTGAAAGAAGTGCGAGTGCGGCAGGCGATCGCTTATGCCCTTGATCGGGGCCCCATGATTGAATACTTGTGGCGCGGGCAGGCACAACCGGCACGCAGCGTTCTGCCTCCGCAGAGCTGGGCCTACAACGGAGCTGTGCCGGCTTACGATCACGACCCGGACAAGGCGAACAAACTCCTGGATGCCGCAGGGTATCCAATGGTAAATGGAGTGCGTTTCCATATAACGATGAAAACTTCGACCGTAGAGAGTACCCGCCTCATGGTAGCCGTCATGCAGCAGCAGTTGCGCGCTGTCGGAATCGCACTTGATATTCGCAGCTTCGAATCAGCTACATTTTTCGCGGACGTGCAGCACGGAGCGTTTCAAATGTACGGGCTGCGTTGGATCGGCGGGAACGAAGATCCCGACATTTTTGAATATGCGTTTGATTCGGCCAGGTTTCCCCCGAACGGGGCCAACCGCGGCTACTATTCGAATCCGAAAGTGGACGCTCTCATCGACAAAGCTCGGCGGGAGATCGATCCCAAGGTGCGCAAGCCACTGTATGCCGAGGTGCAGCGGATCCTGGCGGATGATCTGCCTTATATTAATTTCTGGTATCTGGATAACGTCGTTGTGCACACGCGGCGGGTGCGGAACTTGAAGCTGAATCCTGCAGGAAACTACGACTTCTTGCGGACGGCTGAGTTAGTTCAGTAAGCGTTTGGAGGCACTGGACAGGTTGTCGAGCTTCGCTCGGCGGACAGCCGAGGTTGCCATATCCCCACATGGGTTCGGGAACTGCAGCATCGTGGCGGTCAACGGTCGCACACCGCGGGAATCGACGTCTGCATGTTACCATCGCATTTTGGGCTTCGATGGCATGCGAATTCTCTTCATTGGCGACATTTTCGGACGGCCGGGGCGGAATATCGTCAAAGACCGGTTGCCCGGAATCGTCCGCGACTACGATATCGATCTGATCATTGCGAATGGAGAAAACTCGGCGGCCGGCTTCGGCATTACTCCGGCACTGGCCGAGGAACTCTTCGAACTCAACATCGACGTCATAACCACTGGAAACCACGTCTGGGACAAGCGCGAAATCGTCGACTACTTTCAAATGGTCGAGGGCAATGGGCACGGGCCGGCGCGGCGCGTGCTTCGTCCCGCGAATTATCCCTCAGATATGCCTGGCTCCGGCCTATATGAGGGATTTAAGGGAAAAGTCCCTTACGCTGTAATGAATCTTCAGGGGCGCGTATTCATGGCCTCAAATGACGATCCCTTCCGCACCGCGGACCAGCTGCTGCAGAAGATTCAGGCCAAAGTGATTCTGGTGGACATGCACGCCGAAGCGACCTCGGAGAAAATTTCTATGGGCTGGTATCTGGACGGCCGCGTTACGGCGGTGGTGGGCACGCACACCCATGTCCCGACCGCTGACGAGCGGGTTCTGCCCAATGGAACCGCCTACGTTACCGATGTAGGCATGACCGGGCCGTACGATGGCGTTATCGGAGTGAAGAAGGAATTGGTAGTGGGCAAATTTCTGAACGGAATGCCCGTGCGTTTCGAACCCGCCACCGGCGATGCCCGCCTCTGTGCCGTGATCATCGATTGCGACGATGCGACAGGCAAAGCTCGCAACATCGAACGCCTGATGCTCTCGTAGAGACGTTGCTTGCAGCGTCTTTTCCACGCACAAGGCAAAATAGCAAGCTCCGTCCCCGCGATTCGAGAAAGCTTGCAAGTCTGGAGCGCGTTCTCGTTCTCGGAATGAAAGCGACAGTGCCTATTGAACTCGAAGGTACGAGGTCCTCTTGGCCTGTGCCATACTTGCGGAAACTACATTAAAATCACACCAAGTGCAGTGCAAAGCATTCATTCTCGCGGCGGGACTCCTCGCGGCGTCGGCATCGACTGCCTTCGCCGCCCATGACGATCTCATTTCTCCTCCGGTGATTTCCTGCGGGAACGGCGTTCCCGGCGGCGTCAACTGCATCACTTCGAAAAAAGAACTGAAAAAAGCCCGTGCCGCTTTTCACGAAGGTGTGAAGCTGCAGGACCACCGGCGCTTCGAAGAGGCGCTGGCACAGTTCGATACAGCCTCGCGCCTGGCGCCACAGAATATCCACTTTCTGACCGCGCGCGAGTTGCTGAAGGCTCAACTCGTCTTCAATCATATGCAGCGCGGAAATCTACTGCTATGGGAGAATTCGCGTGCCTTGGCGGCCGCCGAATTTCGCGCGGCCCTCGATCTCGATTCTGAAAACCACTTCGCGCGGGAGCGGCTGGAGGAAGCCACTCGAGAACTGGGACCCATCCTGCCGCCAATCACGCCGGTTCGCCTGGCCGATTCCGGCGAGATTCATCTCGAGCCCATGGACGATCGGGGCACTTTCCATTACACGGGAGACGTTCGCGGTCTTTTTGCCGAGCTCTCCGCCGCATATGGAATGAATGCGCAGTTTGACGATTCAGTCCAGCCGCGGCAGGTTCGATTCAATGTGGACGACGTCGGATTCTTCACGGCGCTGAAGTTGGCGTGCGAGGCCAGCAAGACTATGTGGGCGGCCCTCGATAACCATCACTTACTGATTGCCGCCGACAGCACGGAGAATCACAAGCAGTTTGACCGCATGTCGCTGCGGACCTTTATCCTGCCCGAGCACTCGACACCCCAGGAGGCGACGGAAGTCATCAACACCATGCGCGGCGTACTGGGCTTGACGTTCGTGAGCCCAGGACAGAGCGGAAATACGGTGGAAGTTCGCGGTCCCCAGCCGATCCTCGAGGCTTGCTCCAAATTGATGGAGCAGCTTGACAACCGGCGGCCGCAAGTCATGCTCGATGTTCGCGTGTTTCAGATCAGCCATCAGCTCACGCGAAACATCGGGGTGCATATTCCGAACACCTTCAACCTTTACAACATTCCCGCGGGGGCGCTGCTGGCATTGACCGGCGGGCAGAACATTCAGCAGCTCATCAATCAGTTGATCGCATCTGGAGGAATCAACCAGACGGGCAGTTCCGCGCTCTCCGGACTTTTGGCGCAACTGGGAGGGCAGCAGAATTCCATCTTTAGCCAGCCGCTGGCCACTTTCGGAGGCGGGCTCACCTTCAGCGGCCTCAGTCTGGACCAATTCGCGGCGGCTCTTTCGGTGAACGAGTCATGGGTTCGCAGCCTGGAAAATCTCAGCCTGCGCGCCGGCCAGGGCAGTGACGCTACGTTTCATTTAGGGGAGCGTTATCCGATTCTGAATGCGAGCTACGCGCCCATTTACAATTCGCCGCAGATTTCGCAGGTCCTGGGAAATCAAACTTATGTTCCGCCTTTCCCTTCCGTCAGCTATGAAGACCTCGGCTTGAACGTGAAGGCGAAGCCAGTTGTACACGGAGACAACTCAGTCAGCCTGGACCTCGAGATGCAAGTACGATCGCTCACCGGTCAGTCCAACAATGGAGTTCCAATCATCTCCAACCGCGAATACAAAGGGAGCATCAACTTGAAAGATGGAGAGCCCGCGTTTGTGGCTGGGGAAGTGTCGCGAACCGATACGCTTTCCATGAGCGGAATCCCGGGACTCGGATTTATACCGCTCCTGAATCAGGCGATGGTGAACAATACCAAGGAATCGGACAGCGACGAACTGATGATCGTCATCACTCCGCACGTGCTGGCGAATATCAACCGAACCACTCCGGAGATTTGGCTGAGCGAAAAGTAAAAGCGGCTTCCGCTATCCGGCTTTCGGCATTAACCAGTTATCAGTCGAATTCGTCAGGCTTGTGACTTACCCGGAAGCCGAGCGCCGGAAGCCGCCTCACTGCTTCGCGGCGAAGTCCACCAGGCTCTTGTACACATCCGACATTCGCGGATCTAGGCTTCCGATCTTTCGTCCGTTGATAAAGAGGGTGGGCGTCCCGCTTACATCCACCGATTTGCCGAGGGCCAAAGAGGCATCGACGCGAGCTTTCGTCTCGGGCTTGGCGGCACAGGCGGCGGTGTCAGCGCCCTTCACTCCGGCTCCATCCGCGATTGCGGTAAGCTTTTCGTCCGCGTTTTCTGCGGTGATGTCCGATTGAGTTTCGTAAGTCTTCGAGACAAATTTCCAGAAGGCACCATTCGAAGCGCGGCCTACGCAATCGGCATAAGCCGCAGCCTTCGCCGCCCAGTTATGCATCTCCAAAGGGAAATTTTGAAATACGAAGCGGGCATTGGGCTCGGCCGCAACCAGTGCCTCGATCGTGGGCTGTGCTGCTTTGCAGGCAGGACATTGCAGATCGCCAAACTCCACGATCGTGACCGGCGCGTCCTTAGGCCCGCGCTCCGGACCGGTGATTCCCTTGTCCAGCAGCCGCTTCGCCGGATCAAATGGTCTCGCGCCGAAGGGAATAATCTCGCCAACCAGAGCTTGTTTTCCATCTGGGGCGACGAAGAAACGCATCGACTGCTGGCCCTGCGGACCGGCCAGCACAACGTTGACTTCGGCCAATCCTGCAACCGTGGACGGCTTGATGCTGGTAATTTTCCAGGTTACGTCCGTCTCGTAGCCGAATTGCTGATGCAGGAAAGAATCGACCGTTGCCTCCGAAGGAAGGCCGCTGGATGAAGGTTCCGCTTTTTCTGTTGAGCTCGGCGCCGGTTTCGCCTTGGATGCGGTCGATGTACCCTGTGCAGCCATCACTCCAACCAGAAGAAACATACAAATCAAGTTCAGAAAATTGCGCATGGCTTCCTTTCGAGTTTCGCGGTCTTGAATGTTTTGGGAAAGCGATCCATCAGGATACATGAGATCGGAAGACAGCTTCGACTGAGTCAAACTTCACTCTTCGCGGCAATCGGAAACTGGCGTCCGTAGCCGAAGGCCTTGGGAGAAATCTTGAGGCCGGGCGCGGCCTGCTGGCGCTTGTATTCCGCGCGATCGACCATGCGGATCACCCGCCTTACCACTTCAATGTCGAATCCGCGATCGGTCGCGATGCGCTCCGCCGAATGGTAATCCTCCACATAGTCTTCCAGCACTGCGTCCAGAACTTCATAAGCTGGCAACGAGTCGCTATCCTTCTGGCCGGGCCGTAACTCCGCCGACGGAGGCTTTTCCAAAGTCGCCTGAGGAATTACTGCGTTCCGCGAATTCACATATTCGCTCAGCCGATAGACCAGTGTCTTTGGCACGTCGGAAATCACGGCCAGACCGCCGACCATGTCGCCGTAGAGCGTGCAATAGCCCACGCCCAGCTCGCTCTTGTTGCCGGTGGAGAGCACGATCGCCCCGAATTTATTGGAGAGCGCCATCAGCAGCATGCCCCGCGCGCGAGATTGAATGTTCTCTTCGGTCACGTCTTCTTTGGTTCCGGAAAAAACATCGTGAAGAATGCGGCGATACGCTTCGTAGACGGGATTGATCGAGAGCAGTTCGAAACGAATCCCGAGATTCTTCGCCAGGGAGCGAGCATCGTCGATCGACCCCGGCGACGAATAAGGTCCGGGCATTCCGACGCCAATCACATTCTCCGGACCAACCGCATCGCTGGCGACGACCGCCGTCAGAGCCGAGTCAATCCCGCCGCTGAGACCGATAATCGCTTTCTCAAATCCGCATTTGTGCATGTAATCGCGTGTCCCCAGCACCAGGGCGGAATACACGCTGCCCTCATCCCCGGCTATCTGCTCATGCGTCTCGCCGGTCAACTCGGTCGAATCGAAATAAATCAGATCTTCTTCGAAGGACCGGCCCTGCGCGATCACGTGACCTTCACGATTCAGCACCATGCTTGACCCGTCAAACACCAGACTGTCGTTGCCGCCAACCTGATTCACCAGCGCCACCGGCACCTTATGCTGCCGGGCGATGCTGGCCAGCATGTCGCGACGCATTTCTCGCTTGCCAATCCAGAACGGCGAGGCGGAAATGTTCAGCACGAAATTCCCCCCGGCCTGAATCAGCGACTCGACGGGATCGATGGTGTACAGGCGCTTGTGCCAGAATTGCTTGTCGTTCCAGGCGTCTTCGCAGATGGTCAGTGCCATGCGATTCCCGCAGAACGGAAACAATTCCTGCTTCTTGGCGGGAGCAAAGTTCCGCATCTCGTCGAAAACGTCGTAGGTCGGCAGCAACATCTTTGACTGGATGAAGGCGATCTTGCCGTCCATCAGCAAGGCTGCGGAATTCATGGCCGCTTTCCCGGCGTCTGAATCGGCACGGGTAACCAGTCCGCAGATCACAGCGATACCCTGAGTTTGCGCGGCAATTTTTTCTGTGGTCTCGCGATT
The DNA here is from genome assembly GCA_963709305.1 of uncultured Acidobacteriaceae bacterium. Taxonomy (GTDB): domain Bacteria; phylum Acidobacteriota; class Terriglobia; order Terriglobales; family Acidobacteriaceae; genus Sulfotelmatobacter. Next base: position 381,978 of record CAVPWO010000002.1, read on the forward strand.
GCGCGCAACGAAAGAAGGCCGCTCCACCAGGTCGCGCGGCGGATACCCGCACACTGACAACTCGGGAAACAGAATCATGCCGGCGCCGGCGGACTGGGCGCGCCGGGAAAAATCTACAATCTTCGCCGCGTTGCCGGAGAAATCCCCGATCGTGGGATTGATTTGGCCGAGCGCAATCTTCACTTCTCTAGTGTAAGGCCGACCTGGAGCCGGGCCAAGTGAGGACGATTCGTAAACAGATGCCTCAAAATTAACAGGCTTAAATTTGCAAGAATAGCGTAACATTAACGATTTGGCAGCCATACTTCGTTCGAGGAAAGACAATGCCCCTGCGTGTCCGCTCCCTGCTAAATCGATTTTTCACCGTCGCCATCCTTCTAGGCGCCGTCCTCCCTTGGTCAATCGCACAGACCGGCGGCAACGATCATCTTTGGAATAATTCCAGCCTCTCGCCTGATCAGCGTGCGTCGATGGTGGTGAAAGAGATGACGCTCGACGAGAAGATCTCGTTACTCCATGGAACCGGCATGCCGGGACTTAGTCCAATGAGTCCACTGGCCGTGCATTCCAACGGCGGCGCGGGTTATGTCGTCGGCATTCCGCGTCTCGGTATTCCCGGCATTCAAATGTCGGACGCCGCCTATGGAATCCGGAGCAGCGGCGAGAATGGCCGCTACTCAACAGCTCTGCCGGCGGATCTGGCCGCGGCGGCGAGTTGGGATCTCGATGCCGCCCACGAATACGGCGCCTTGATTGGCCGCGAGCTGCGTGCGCAGGGCTACAATATGACGCTCGGTGGGGGCGTCAATCTTACCCGCGAACCACGCAACGGTCGCACCTTTGAATATCTTGGCGAAGATCCCGTTCTGGCTGGAAAGCTGGTTGCCTCCGTCATGAAAGGTTTGCAGGGGGAGCATGTCATCGGCGACATCAAGCACTATGCCCTCAACGATCAGGAGAGCGGCCGCAACGCCGTCAACGTAAATATCGACAAGCGCGCGGCGCGTGAAAGCGACCTGCTGGCATTTGAGATTGGATTGCAGGACTCCGACATAGCCGCGGTGATGTGCTCCTACAATCGCGTGAATGGCGACTACGCCTGCGAAAATAAGTATCTGCTCACCGATCTTCTGAAGAAGGATTGGAACTTCCAGGGGTTCGTGCTCTCCGACTGGGGCGGCACGCACAGCGCGGAGAAGGCGTCTGCCGCCGGTCTCGATCATGAGGAGCCGGGCGAGATCTTTTTTGGCGATGAGCTAAAGAAGGCCGTCGAGTCGGGCAAGGTGCCGCTGGCCGAAATCGATGATCACGTGCATCGCATCTTGCGATCGATGTTTGCCACTGGGGTGATCGACGATCCGCCACGAAAGGGTGTCGTAGACGTGATGGGCGGCTTCGAAGTGGCGCAGAAAATTGAGGAGCAGAGTGCGGTGCTTCTGAAAAATGAGCACGCCCAGCTTCCCCTCGACGCTTCGAAAATTCATAGCATCGCCGTTATCGGTCCGCACGCGGATGTGGGAATGATCTCCGGCGGTGGTTCGGCGCAGGTCGATCCCCCAGGAGGAAATGCAATCATGCCTCCGGGCAAAGGCCAGACTCATTGGCTCGAAAAAATCTGGTTCCCGACTTCGCCGTTGAAGGCGATTCGAGCGAAGGCTCCGGCAGCTACTGTGCAATTCGACACAGGTGCGGATCCCTCCGCGGCTGCGGCTGTGGCCAAGAACGCCGACGTCGCGATCGTATTCGTCTACCAATGGGAAAGCGAGGGGATGGATTTGGACAGCCTGTCTCTCCCCGAGCATCAGGATGATCTGATCGCGAAGGTCGCCTCTGCCAATCCGCATACGGTTGTCGTGATTGAGTCGGGGACAGCCGTGACCATGCCCTGGGTCGATCAAGTGAGCGCAATTCTCGAGGCCTGGTATGGCGGCAGCCGTGGGGCCGAAGCGGTAGCGAACATCATTTTTGGAGATGTAAACCCTAGCGCGAAGCTGCCCATGACCTTTCCCAGGAGCGAAGCGGATTTGCCGCATCCTACGGTAATTAAGCCCGGACGAGACTCTCTTCCGAATTACCGCCAGCGCGACGTCTGGAAGCAGATCGCCAACGGACTGGCTCCGTTCCAGGTCACTTACAACGAAGGAGTCAAAGTCGGTTACAAATGGTATGACGCGGAAAACAAGCCCGTCCTGTTTCCGTTCGGGTACGGCCTTTCTTACACCGCCTACTCGTACTCAAATTTGAAGGTGACGGGCGGAAAGAATCCTCGCGTTAGCTTCACGGTCACCAACACCGGGAACCGCTCTGGAGCCGAAATCGCGGAAGTCTACGCTTCCCTTCCGGCCGCCGCCGCGGAGCCACCCAAGCGGCTCGTCGGCTGGAGCAAGATCAAACTGAATGCGGGCGAAAGCAAGGACGTATCGGTCGAAGTCGACCCAAAATATCTTTCCATCTTTAATGTTGAGCAGAATGGCTGGCAGTTGCTTCCCGGAGATTACGGATTTATGGTCGGGGGCTCTTCGCAGAATTTGCCGCTGAAGGCGTCGGTGAGCCTGAAGTAAGCAAACCGCGAACGGAGAGGGTGCTCAGAGGATATTGTCATTCATCGATGCGATAAAGTGAATTCCCGGCACGAACTTGCCGACTAGTCTGTTATCGTTGGTTAAGAAGAGGTCCGTGCCGGCATGTGCAGCGGCTGCCAAATGCATCGCATCTGCCGGGGACACTTCGAACGAGGCTCGGATTCGCGCGTAATGGTCCGCCGTTTCGAGATCGAAGACCAAAACCTCTGCTACGGCTTCCCGCAAGAGCACACGAACTTCTTCCGCCCGCTGGGCATCGCGCCTGCGATATACCCCCGCCAGCACTTCCCCAAAAGTGAAAGCGCCGGTCAGCAACTGGTCCCGGCGTTCCGTCATCCGCGATCGAATTGCAGATACCCGCTTCGCATACTGCGGACTGTCTTCGAGCCAATAAATGAACAGCATCGTGTCCCAGTAGATGCGGCTCACTTACTGTCCTTAGGGCCATAGAAATTGGCCCGCTCCGCCTGCAGGTAAGCCTCCCCGCCTCCCAGTTCCGCGAAAACGTCTTTCAGCGCCCCGCGCAAGTGGGTCCATGGATCTTCGCGTTTGGCCGACTCCGCCTCAATAAACTCGTACGTGTACCTCACGGTCGTGCTCTGTCCCGACTTAGGGCCCGTCGCTTCCAGTAAATGTAGATGGTTGTCCCTCAAGAATTGCCTGGTTTTCAGCGCGCTGCAAACGGCTGGCGCACGATGCCCGCCGATTCCCAATTCATGAACAACATCACCGGCCCGAATCGAGAAGCGAGAAACTCCTTTTTCAAGCGCGGGTAGAACGTATCTTTTGCGACTGTGGCTTCGAATCTTGTCCGCTAGCTTCATGACAGCTTCCTTCGATAGCTACTATAGAATAGAATACTATATTTAGGCAATAGTATTCTCCTACTGTGGCAAATCGGCCGAGCCACGGATTCCCCCACGTGGACTGTGCGTTAGTCGTCTCCACCAGCAGGAAATACCGTGTGTTTCGGGGCGGGCATGGGCGCGGAGCCCATCTGGTCGCGCCACAATACTTGGTTGAGCCGATTCGCGTCCGCGGCATCGGGCCGCGAGAAATCCATTCGAGACGAGATCTTTGCCCCCGGGGCTTCGCGCCTGTTCGTCTCGAAGATAAGCGCCTTCTTCAGGTTGCTATAGTCGGCTTTATACGCCGGTTGGTCGCCCGCTCCAGAAAACAGCCGCCCGATCACGGGCGCATAGGCATCGTTCTGATTCATGGGCGGGAGGCCAAGCAGCATTTCCATTGTGTGAATCACGTTCACCGTCGTATAGAAGCGATGCTCAACGTTAGGCTGAGCGGTTGATCCCGGCGAATACTTACTGATGACAAAGGCGATCGAACGATGTGCATCCACGTGGTCGGCGCCGTTCTGAGCGTCGTCTTCCAGAACAAAAATCGCGGTGTCATCCCAGTACGCGCTGTGCGAAACCGCTTCCACTACCCGGCCAAGCGCCAGGTCGTTATCGGCAACCGAGGCCGCCGGGCGCGGGAAATTTGGACGCGTGCCGCCCGTGTGGTCATCCGGCAAGTACAGCAGAACAAATGACGGCAGCTCAAAGTCTGGGCCTTCGTGCGCGTCGCGGGCGCGAACGTAGGCGCCGAATTCATTCAGAAATTCGTCAGCCCGCAGTTGGTCGGGATATTCGGTATTGAAATCCGGATACAGCGGGTCGAAGTGGTCGCGCAATACCGCCTTCGTTGGTTTCACCCCGCTAAACAGCGGCACCGCCCACGGGAACGGGCTCGGTCCGCCATGAGAATCGCCTACATTGGGAGGCAGCGTTTCACCCTGCTGAACTACGGTTCGCGGACAGCGCGCCTCTTGCCCGGACGGAGTTCCCTGCTTCGGATTTGCAGCAGTGGCTTTTTCATTGCACCACAGCGCATTCACAAATTCTCCATAGTCGCGAAAGCTCACGTGGTTGCGTGCAAGATTGTCCCATAGAAATCCGGTCGATGGATCGTCGATGTCGGACTGCTTGTGTTCCAGGGGATATTCGTCAGCAACCTGACCCTGAAAGTCGTAGGTGCGCTCTTTACCACGATAGGCGATTTGCCACGTCTTCTCGTTGTAGTCAGATGTAATCGCGGCTGTCGACCAGAGGTGGCCGTCGCCAGAGACTTCCCCACTGTCGTAGAAATTATCCAGCACGCCGAACTGCAAGGCCAGTTTGTGCTCGTTGGGAGTAATGTCAGCGCCATACATTGTGAGCGATGGATCGCCGTTGCCTACCTTCAGGTCGCCGAGAATCTGGTCGTAGGTGCGGTTTTCCTTAATGACGTAGATCACGTGCTTGATGGGATTCTTGCCGCTGGCAAACGAAATCGTGCCCGGATCGCTCGAAAAAAGATTATTCGCTTCGGCGATCTGGGTGAACTCCGGCAGGCGTTTCATGGTGTCGGAAATCTTCAGCCGGGCGATGGATCCGCGCAACAACGTGGCAATGTAGGGGTGATCGCGATGCCTTGTGCCATTGCCCGTCTTGGCTATGTCTTTGTTCGGGCCGGTGCCTTCGCCCTTAGCCGTGGCGATGAGCAGGTCGTCACCTTGAACCGCGAGCGCGCTGGGATACCAATCCGTCGGGATCAGGCCAAGTGTGCTCTCTGGTTGTGCACACTCTGGTCCGCGGAAAAAGTTGGACACATCGAAAACGCCCACCGCGTTGATGCAGGAGTACGCAACAAAAAGATGCTTGCCGTCTTTGGAATGGGCCAACGCCGTCGGACACAGACCGAAGGCAACATCCTTTTCTCGCATCGTACGGCTTAGCAGACCGCGAAAAGCCCCGGTCTCTGTATCGACCACCGCTACTGTGTCGGCGTTCGACAGTGCAACATACAAGAGTTTTTCGTCCGGACTCAACAGCATGGCGGTCGGATGGGAACTCGGAGCCAAGGGATCTTTCGATCCGGGAGGACCTGAAGGAAGATCGATGGATTTGCCGATTCTCGCGCCCAGCAATTCAAGCTCGACGATTTGCGAGGTATTCCACAGACTGCACCATGCTCGATTGCCGCGGCGCGTGGCGACGCAAGTATAAGGAAATGTCGAGGGAACCAGGTCCTGCGTGCTCAGTCGAATGTTTCGTAAGATTTTCCCCGTGAGCGGATCGAGCACGACGATGTTGTCGGAAAGATTGTTAGCAACGATGAGCCGGTCCCTTCCGTTGGAATCTCCAACCACGGCCAACCCCGCGGGATAAGGGATGGCGGTGTTAGGCCGAGTCTTTTGCAAGCCGATGGAAACTTGTTTTCCGGGCTTTAGCGGCTGGGGTGCAATCGGAATGAATCCTTGCGGAGAAATCTTTCCTTGCGAGAAGCCATAAACAGCAATTCCGTTTCCCGTGTCGCCGGTTCTCGCGCCCGTGGGATCGGTCAATGAGCCCACCGAGGCATAGAGGTGTTTACCGTCCGAACTGAAAGCCAGACCCAGGAAGTAACTCTGGTGCGCGTCGTCGGCGAATCGCGAGTCGGGATAGTCCACAACTTGATTGCTCTTAAGATCCAGCACCGAAATCGATTGCTGCACCGATGTCTCCTGCGTCCCATAGCCATCATTCAGCAACGCCGCATATCGTCCATCGGGACTGAGCGCGATCGTCGCGGGAAAACTGTTAGTGCTGGCTATGCGTCCCGGGGAAGGTACAGTAAGCATTTTGCTGGTGGGGAGCATGATCGGAGGATGGTCGGCGGCAGGCGACTGCCCGAGAGCAGTGGAGGCGCCCAGCAACACGCAAATTGAAAGATGGCGGAACCAACGAGTCACGGAACCTCCGCGGAAACGATGACACAAAATGAAAGAGGAGACGAGCGTAATCCAAGGCAGCGCGGATGGTCAAAGGAGCCTACGCTACAGGCGGGAGACTCGCGGCGTTGGCTGCTCCGGCTGCGGGCTTTCCGATTCCTCGGGGTGTACGTTGTGGCGGACATCGGCGCCCTGCACCCAGAAGATCACGTCCTCGGCAATGTTGGTGGCATGATCGGCGACACGCTCCAGATTTCGGGCCACCAGCAACGCGTCCAGCGCCTGGCGCACCACTTCGGGTCGCTCGTTCATGGTCTTGACCAGTTGGATGAACGCATCGTCGCGCATGCGATCGATCACGTTGTCCATCTCTAGCACGGCTTGGGCAAGTTCAACTTTGCCTTCAATGAACGACTCCAGTGATCGTCGCACCATCGCACTAACCGCGGTGCCCATGCGAGCTATGTCTACCGGCAAATCGGCGGCGGGAAGCTCCACCATATCCATTACGCGCTCGGCGATGTTGACGGCTTGATCGCCGACGCGTTCGAGATCGGAGTTGATCTTGGTGACCGCCAGAATGAATCGAAGGTCCACAGCCATAGGCTGCTGCATGGCCAGCAAATCAAACGCAGCCTCATCGATCTCCCGCTCCGCCGTGTTGATCAGGCTCTCGCCTTCCAGAACCATCTGGCAGCGGGTCAGGTCGCGCTCCACGTAGGCCTGGCGCGAGCGATCCACGGCCTGCTCCGCCAATCCTCCCATGCGAAGCAACCGTTGCCGCAGATCGTCAAGCCCCTGCTGAAAGCGCGTGCGCATTCTCCAATCCTTTCTTGTTCGAACTTCTTACTCCGGCGGCCTCATCCAAATCTGCCTGTAATATAGTCTTCCGTCTTTTTGTCGGACGGCTTGGTAAATATCTTTTCTGTTTTATCGAACTCGATCATCTTGCCCAGCAGGAAGAAGCCAGTGAACTCGGCCACCCGCGCCGCCTGCTGCATGTTGTGCGTCACAATGACGATGGTATACCGCTCTTTGAGCTGGAAAATCAATTCTTCAATTTTGCCGGTGGAAATCGGATCGAGCGCCGAGCAGGGCTCGTCCATCAACAGAACTTCGGGCTCCACGGCCAGCGCGCGCGCGATGCACAGCCGCTGCTGCTGGCCTCCCGAGAGACTGGCCCCGGATTTCTTGTGCACCTGATCTTTGACTTCGTCCCATAGTGCCGCGGAATCGAGCGACCGCTCCACGATCTCGTCGAGTTTGCGCCGGTCGTGAAATCCATTCAGCTTCAACCCGGAAGCGACGTTGTCATAAATCGACATCGTGGGAAAAGGATTCGCCTTTTGAAATACCATCCCGACGCGCCTGCGGAGCTGCGTCGCCGAAGTTCCGTTGTAGGCGTCGATTTCGCCGATGCGCACCCTGCCCTCCACGCGCGCTTCGGGAATCGTCTCGTGCATGCGATTGATGCAGCGGATAAATGTCGACTTGCCGCATCCCGAGGGCCCGATCAATGCAGTGGCCCGGTTGGCGGTCACCTTCAGATTGATATCAAACAACGCCTGGCCCTTGCCGTACCAGGCGTTGAGGCTCTCGACTTGGATTCCGACACCCATATTAGTTAGGCCGCTCCAAACGTACCGCGGCGCACCGCGTAGCGCACGGCTGCCACTGAACTTACGATCAGAAGGATCAGCACAAACGATCCCGCCCAAGCCTGGCGATGCCAGTCGTCATACGGAGAATTGGCATACACATAAATCTGCAGCGGCAATGCAGCCGTGGGCTGATCGTAGCGCAAATTCCAGAATGTGTTTCCCAGGGCGGTGAAAAGCAATGGCGCGGTTTCACCCGCTACTCGGGCGAAGGCCAGCATGACTCCTGTGATCACGCCGGATGTCGCGGTGCGCAGAGTGATCGAAAGCGTCGTCCGCCAGCGTGGGACGCCGAGTCCATAGGCCGCTTCGCGAAGCGCTTGCGGCACCAGCAGCAGCATTTCTTCGGTGGTTCGACAGATCGTCGGCACCATCATGATCGCCAGCGCCACGCCTCCCGCCAGCGCCGAGAACCCACGTCCGCGCACCAGAATCGCCCAGGCGACGATGCCAATGACGATCGAGGGCACGCCATTCAGCACATCCGCGGTGAAGCGAATCGCACTGCCGAAGCGATTGCGCCCAAACTCGGCCAGATAGATCCCAGAGCCGATGCCGAACGGCACTCCGATGATGCTCGCAATTCCAAGGATAAGCATCGATCCCACAATCGCGTTGGCCATGCCGCCACCCGGCTCTCCCACCGGCTTGGGCGTTTGTGTGAGAAAGGCCCAGTTGATAGAGCCTAACCCGCGGTACACCAGGTAGCCGAAGATAGCCACCAGCGGAGCCAATACCAGCAGCACAGTCAAGACGGCGACGCCGGTCATGACATGATCGGTAATACGCCGACGCCAACTGATGGGCCGCACGCCCTGTTTCACCGGAAGTTTCACAGAAGAAGCTTCAGGCATGTCCCCTCGCAGGCTGTCCACGGGTTACGGTCCACACGAGAATCTGCGCCAACGCGTTCACGATGATCGTGACCAGAAACAGCGCCAGCCCAATCTCCACCAGGGCAGAAAGATAGGTGTCGCCAGTAGCCTCGCTGAACTCATTAGCCAGGACGCTGGCCATGGTGTAACCCGGCGCGAACAGAGATTTCGAGATTTCAGGCCGGTTTCCGATCACCATGGTGACCGCCATGGTTTCGCCCAGCGCTCTACCTAACCCAAGAATAATTCCGCCCACAATTCCAGCGCGCGCGTTGCGCAACACGCCTACCCGGATCATCTCCCAGCGCGTGGCCCCCAAAGCCAGCACGCCCTCGCGCTGATGCTGGGGCACGACCATCAGGACTTCGCGTGTAATTGAGGAAATAATCGGCACGATCATGATGGCCAGAATAATCCCTGCAGCCAGCATGCCAATGCCGTAAGGAGGGCCCTCAAACAGGCCGGTCCAGCCCAGAGTCTTAGCCAGGAACGGCTCGACGTGCCCGCTCAAAATGGGCACCAGGATAAACATCGCCCATAATCCGTAAATTACGCTCGGAATCGCGGCCAGCAATTCCACGAAGAAGGAAAGCGGATTACGCAGCGCCGCCGGGCACATCTCGGTAGTAAATACTGCGACTCCTACCGCCAGTGGAACGGCAATGACCAGGGCCAACAGCGACGAAACCAGCGTGCCATAGATGAACGGCAATGCCCCGAAGCTCTCCGTGACAGGGTTCCAATCGCTGCCCACGAGGAATTTGAAACCGAACGCGTGCCAGGAGAGGGCCGACCCTGCCACCAGTTCGTAGACGATCAGAACCAGCACGCCCAGAACGGCTAGGCCGCACACCGTCATCGCAGACTTGAAAATGCGGTCCGGCACCTCGCCCCCGGAGGTGTTCAGCAAAGGCGCCGCCCGGTGCACCGGCACCGAGGTAACTTTCGTCCCTTCAACGGGTTGCGGTCCTGGCATATCAGGCCGAGGGAATGCTGGATTGGCCATTCGGCTTTACCCTAGCAGAGACGTGTTACAAAAGTGTTAAAATCGGACAGGCTTTTTCCGCCGGGGACCATCAGTCGGGGACCTTCACTCAACCTGAATCTCAATGCTGTGTGCAGCACAATGGATCTGAGTTAGCGCGGTAATGATCTATCCCGCCCCTGGGAAATTTGATTTTTATGTCGATTGCACTGGATCGCAGCCAGCTTGTCTTCCGCAAGACCGACCGGGCGCTACTGAAGCTTTCCCGCGCGCAAGATGCGGAGAGCGTCCATGGTTTCCGAACCGCCAGCCGCCGCCTCGAAACTCTGCTGCAACAAATCCTGACCGAACGCGATCGGAATCAAAAGAAATTGCTGAAGACATTGGGCCGAGTTCGCAAGCGCGCTGGGAAGGTGCGCGACATCGATGTTCAACTCGCCGCCCTGCGCAGCCTGAAGATTCCGCAGGAACCGCGGCGCAAAACCCAACTCACGCAGGGCCTGATCGAACTTCGGGTAAAACATGAAAAAAAACTGCGTAAGATATTGACCAAGGATATGATCCGTGAAATTAGAAGGCGGCTGAAGCGCGCAGCCAAAGAGATTACGCGGCAAAAGAGCCGCGATGCTCTGACTGTAGCCCGCTCGATGTTGAAGGAGATTGTTCGTCCGGCGGGTCCTGTTAGCGAAAATGTGCTGCATCAGTACCGCATGGTCGTGAAGCGCGCCCGCTACGCAGCGGAATTTGCCCCAAAATCCGCCGAGGCTGCCCAATTCATCGGCCAAGTGAAGCGTCTGCAGGACGCCGTAGGCAACTGGCACGACTGGCTGATGCTGACCCAGTCCGCAGCCAAGCGGCTGGGCGATGTGGGTCAGTCATCGCTGGTGGCTGCGCTGCACAATGTTACTGGAAGCAAATTCCGCCACGCGGTCGCTGCGCTCTCGACCTCCTCGACGCTGCACAGAGTCACAAAGCCGGTTGTCTCGTCGGAATCAACAAGAAGAATGAGTACGAAGGGTCCGACGCTGGTAGAGCAGACCGAGTCCGCCGCGTAGTCCTTTTGTTTTTGGCTAATAGCTAAGAGCTAATTGCTAAGAGCTATAGCCGCAGTGACGGTCTGGGCCACTCGCATGTAAACTGTGAGCCTTCATGCCCACGTTTGCCGCGGTCGATATCGGCTCCAACTCCGTTCGGCTGAAAATTGCACGCCTGCAAGCCGGCCGCCTGCGCAGCCTCCACGAAGACCGCGAAGTCACGCGCCTCGGCGAAGGCGTCTTTGGTTCTGGATTTCTCACTCCCGATTCCATCGCAGAAACGGTAAAGGTTCTCCGCCGATTCCATCGCGCGACCCAACAGATCGTCACCGACACGGTGCGCGTGGTCGCCACCAGCGCGCTGCGCGATGCGCGCAATTCCCAGGCATTTCTGGAATGGGTGCGCTCCGCCACCGGCTGGCGAGTCGAGATCATCTCGGGCGTGGAAGAAGCTCGTCTCATTCACTTGGGACTCGTCTCCAGCGGACGCATAGACCGCTCTCCCACCCTGATGATGGATCTGGGCGGCGGCAGTTGCGAGCTCACAGTCACCCAGGGCGGACACATTCGGGATGCCGTCAGCCTTCCACTGGGTGCGGTTCGCCTGACCAATGAATTCCTGCGCCACGATCCCACGCGCAAGGGAGAATTGAAACGCTTACGCGGCTTCATCACTCGCGAAGTCAATCGCGTCACCGATCGCATTACCAAGGCGAGGGTGAAAACCGTGATTGCGACATCGGGGACGGCGGCGGCCCTGGCGGCGGTCGCCAGCCACCTGCGCCGCGGCACCAGTCGTCAACGGCTAGTGGTATCGTCCGCCGAAATGGATCGCATTGCCAAGCGCCTGGCGCGATTGCCGGTGGCGGAACGCCGCAAGATCGAAGGCATCGGCCCGCGGCGCGCGGAAATCATCGTCGCCGGCGCGACCGTGTACCAGGAACTGCTGGACCGGCTCCGGCTCAAAGGTTTCCGCTATTCGCCGCTCGGCCTGCGCGACGGAATTTTGGCGCAGATGGCGGCTGACTACGACCGCAGCACCCGCTCCGGGCGCCAGGTCGAGTTCGAACGCTGGGAATCGATCATGAACGCGGTCGACCATTATCGCGTCGATCGCAAGCACGCTCTCGACGTGCGCGACGCCGCGACCGTTTTATTTTCGGCCCTGCGCTCGCTGCACCGCCTGCCTCCGGAATACCGCGAGTGGCTCTCGGCCGCGGCCATGCTTTACGAGGTAGGAGATTATGTGAATCGCAACGGCCGCCATCGCCATACTCACTACATCATTTCCAACTCCGAGATTCTGGGCTACACGCCGCAACAGCGGCGCATTATTGCGGCCGTTGCCCGCTATCTGGGAAAGTCGCGCCCTTCCCTGGAAGATGGTCCCATGAAACTGCTTGATCCCGGAGATCGCGCCGACGTGCAGAAGGCAATCCTGTTGCTTCGTCTCGCCCGTGCCCTGAACCTGGGCCGCAGCCGTGCCGTGGAGAAGGTGCGCGTAGGATTGCGCTCGGCGGAAGTGAAGCTGACACTGGTCCCCAGGCGCCGCATGGGAGTGGATCTGGAATTGTGGGCGATTGAGAAAGAGCGCGACTATTTCCGCGAGGTCTTCGGCCGCGAGCTCTCCACGGCCGTGTCATAAAGAGTGCGCAGAAATTTCGGCGTGACGCACCACTGCAGCGTGCCAGAAGTGCGGCGCATCTCTACCTTGGCAACCGCGCCTTTCTTCAGTTCCAGCGACGCTTCGCAGCCGGAGTCGCTGATTACCGCTCCCAGAAATTGGCTTAAGTTCGGATTGTGCCCGACCACCAGGATGGCTTCCTGGCGGGAATATTTTTCCAGCAGCTTGCGAAAATCGGAGAGGCCGGCTTGTGGACGTAAGCCGGCGTCGATCTGCAATTTGCCCTCATAACCCAGTTCATTGCCGACGAGCGAAGCGGTCTGCGTGCAGCGCTTAAGTGGACTGGAAACGATCGCATCCACTTGAACGTCGAGCGCGGCCAAGGCGCGCCCTACGTAGCCGCACTGCTCAATCCCCTCTTTGTCGAGCGCGCGCTTTTCGTCCTTCTTGGGATTCGCAATATGTTCGCCCGCGCTCGCGTGCCGTAGAAAATAGAGGATCATGGAAGTCTATCTTTCCCTTCCCGCCGTTATTTTTACTTTCCGCTTTCGCGCCCGGTCCGGCGGCGGGACAGCCACCGGGGTCTTCCCTTCCGCTACGGCCATCAGGAAATCCTGCGCGCTGAACGCCGCACTTCCCATGGGCGGACGGCGGTTTCGCGTGCCGTGCATCGGCTGCCACGCTCGAATGTAAGTCTCATCCTTCAGCAGAATTCTCGCCTTGCGGTTGTCGGCCAGGTAGGCGTCGAGGATTTCATGCTTTACCCGTTCGCGCAACATTTCATCGCGCAACGGCACCAGCACTTCGACGCGCTCATACAGATTGCGGGGCATCCAGTCCGCGCTGCCTATGTAAATCTCTTCTTCGCCGCCGTTGGCAAAGTAGAAAATACGGCTGTGCTCCAGGAAGCGTCCCACGATGCTGCGCACCCGAATATTGTCGCTCACTCCCCGCACCCCGGGGCGAAGCGCGCAAATGCCGCGCACGATCAAGTCGATCTGTACCCCGGCCTGGGAGGCCCGGTACAGCGCCTGGATGACAGTCTTATCGAGCAACGCATTCATCTTGGCGATGATGCGAGCTTCTTTTCCCTGGCGAGCGTGCTCCGCTTCACGATCGATCAGGACAACGGTTTTTTCCGCGAGATCGAGCGGCGCCACCAGAAGCGGATCGTAGCTGGGATTCTCGGCGTAGGCTGTAAGAAAGCTGAAAACATCGTGGACCGCACGAGTGATTTCAGGATTTGCCGTGAAAAGACTCAGGTCCGTGTACATACGCGCCGTGGTCGCATTGTAGTTCCCGGTGCCGATGTGAGTGTAACTGCGGGTCACCCCGTCGGGATCGCGTCGCACTAGCAGTGAGAGTTTGCAATGCGTCTTCAGCCCCACGAGACCGTGGAAAACTTGTACGCCCGCGTCTTCCAAATCCCGCGCCCAGCGGATGTTCGAGGCCTCATCGAAGCGGGCCTTCAACTCCACCACCGCCGTGACTTCTTTCCGCGAAGCGGCGTCCATGAGCGAGGGGACAATCAGCGAATGCTCGCTGGTGCGATAGAGAGTCTGTTTGATGGAAAGAACGTTCTCATCCTGAGCAGCCGAGTCAATAAACGAAATCACCGCATCGTAGGAATCGAATGGATGATGCAGCAGAATGTCATGCCCGCGCAACTCCTCGAACAGATCCTTCGATTTCGAAGTCAACCGCAACTCGCGCGGCGAAAACGGGCGGTACTTGAGGTCCGGACGCTTCACCTGCTCGTAGACATTGAACAGGCGCGAAAGATTCACCGGACCGTTCACCGGAAAGACCTGCCAGGGATCCAGTTCGAATACGGTCCGCAGTCGATCGATGATCTCGGGATCGGCGTCGGCTTCAATCTCCATCCGCACCGCATCGCCTTTGCGCCGGTTATGCAGTTCCGCGCGCACCGACTCCAGCAGGCTCCGCGCTTCCTCCTCCGCCAGATACAGATTGCTGTTGCGGGTCACGCGAAAGGGCGCGGACGAAACAATGTCATAGCCGTGGTACATGCGGACAGCATGATGCGCCACCAGATCGGCCAGGAAGATAAAGTCTGCGGTACCCTCCGACGGCAGCGGCACCAGTCGCGGTAGCGCTCGCGGCACCGACACCACGCCCGTGTAGGTCAGCGCGGACCGCCGGCGCCGGCGCAAAAGAAAGCCCACGCATAAAGCCTTGTTGATGACGCGAGGAAACGGGTGCGCCGGATCAACCGTCACCGGCGTTAACAGCGGATCCAGTTCCCTCTCGCAGTATTCTTCGACAAAGCGAAGCGCGTCGGGATCGAGTTCGTGCAATCCCAATACCCGAATTCCGTTTTCCGAGAGCGCCGGACGCAGTCGCAAGTTCCAGCAGTCATACTGGTCATCTACGAATTCATGGGTCAACGTGCTCAGCAGATCTCGTTTTTCCATGAGGGTCAGCCCGTCGGGACCGGCCTCGTTGTAGCCGTCTTCAATCTGCTGCATCATGGCGGCCACGCGCACTTCGAAGAATTCGTCCAGATTGCTGGCGGAGATGGAGAGAAACTTCAGGCGCTCCAGCAGCGGGTTACCCTCATCGGATGCTTCCTCCAGCACGCGGCGATTGAAGGCGAGCCAGGAAGTATCGCGATTCAGGAAATACTGTGGATTGTCGAGCGAGATGCGAGCCATGAGCGATGCGCTTACCGCATTCTGTGTGTGATTTCTTCGTACCGAATAAAAGCCAACCGGCGAACACAGTGCAACCTACGGGAAGACTAGTATAAACCATCGCATCAGCGTACACAGGCGGTCGAACTCAGCGCCTTCAGCCCGCTGTTTTCGCGGGCTCCGAAAATCGAAGCCGGCACTCAGGCAAGGCTTCTGCCCAAGTGCCGGCGATTCCGGCCGAAAGAGCCTTGCGTTTTACGGCAAGTAATAGCGGAACGACGTGAACACCATATTGTCGATTCCCTGCGCCTCGTTCGGAAAACCTGCACCGTGCCAGGCGTTTCGGATCACGACCGAGTATTGCGGCCCAAACTGTATTCGGCCCCAATTCAGTTTCTCTCTGGCTCCGTCCAGCACTTTGAACCATGCACCTCCGGTCGCTTCGATGACGACACGGGTGTCGCCGGTGCAATTCGCGAGCGCGCCGGGAGCGAATCCGCCTGCCCCAGGTCCGGTTTCGGTTAAGCAGCCGGTGTTGACGAAGAACGGCGATCCGTAACCCACGTACTTTTTTTGGATCGGATCGTAGTCCGCCGCGCGGCCGGCGTATTCAGCGCCGCCGTTAAAGTACACATCCGCTTTTCGTGTGTGGAATTCAAGAGTCGACAAGCCCTGCAAACTCTTGACCAGATAAAGTGTTCCGTCGGTGTGGACCGAGACGTCGGGCAGACCTGCTGTGCCATAGCGGCCCTCTCCGCTGCCGCCAAAGCCATGCAATCCGAAATCGATACGCTTGTGGGCAAACGACCAGCGTGCGTTAGCGCCAAAGCCGCCACCGTTCTTTGAACTATTGAATGCGTCGGTAGCATTCGGCCCAGCCTTCGCGCTGCCGCCGCAAACAGTGCTTGCAGCCACGTCTTCGCAAGGAAAGACGCGATCCCGGAAGCGGCTGTACACGCCGAAAATTTCGTAGTGCCCGAAGCCGGGCTCAAAAGCCAGCTTGGCGACTACGTCGGGCGAAGGATTAAACGAGTAGTTCGCTTGATTGTCATACAGGCCGCCTGTTACGCCAGCCGTTCCGACCAGAAAGTTGGAGGCATTGTTGTGCGAGGTCAAGGTTGCTTGCGAGTTCTCCACCGCCACGGCAAACCAGGCCTTGTTGCCGAAGTTCTTGACGAGCCGCACACCGTATTGGCGCGCCCAGCTGAATCCCACCGTATATTGCGGATCGATGGTCATGGGAAGCGCCTCGGTGCGATTGTCCACGCCGTGTTTGGTTTCCGTGAGCAGGCTCCACATCTGTCCACCGGTTATGCTCCACCCGTTGTCCATTGCGGCCTGTCCCCACGCCTGCCGCTGGCGCATCGTGTAACTGTTGCTTTGGTTATTGTTGGAAGTTACACCGGCTGAAAGAAAATCAGCTTCCACGTATCCAGACAACTTCGCACCCCTCAGCCTGCCTTCCGCCAACATCGAAATTCGCGACTGGCGTCCGGAACCGAAGAATTCCGATATGTTGCTGGTGGATGCGCCCATGAACGGCACAGCGTTGAACGGAGTATTGATGTCCCCTCCCAGAGCACGCTGGCGGTAAACCGTTTCCGCTGCCAGAAAGCCCCCCGGAGTGATCGTGATTCCCTTCACGTGAATCGCTGTCGGAGGGCCGGAAATGGTCTTCTGCGCTTCCTGCACGGTCACCACCGTGCTTGCCATATTGGTCTTCAAGTCGCTGACATCGCCCTTCAATTCACTAACCGTCTGCTGCTGCTGGGTGGCCTGCGCCTGGGCTGCGTCCGCCTTGCTCGCGGCATCCGCGGCGGCGCTTTGTGCCTGCTGCGCGGCCTGGTCTTTGCTGTGAAGTTCATCCCGCAACGCTTGAATCTGTCTTTGCTGCTGCGCCAGGGCCGCCTGTTGCGATGCAATGGCATCCTTCAAGGCTTGCACATCGGCAGCCGTCACGGTCGCGTCTGCCGTCCTCTTCCTTGGTTTGGGCGCCGTGCCGGTTTGTCCCACCAGTCCCGTCGCCAGAAACAGAATGACACACAACTTCCACGCAGACTTCATCGTGCTCTCCTTTTTGTCCCGCGATGAGTGAAAAATATCCCGCGCTTGCGGAGTTCTACTTTACCTGCTTGATCGCTTCCTTCACCTTCGCCACCACGTTATCCGGCAACGGCGCATAAGACAGCTCGGAAGTCATCTTTTGACCCTCGGTGACCATCCAGTTCAAAAAGTCGGCAAGGATCTTGCCCTTCGCCGGGTCCTTGGATTGGGCCGGAATCAGCAACCAGGTGAAGCTGGAAATCGGGTACGCATCCTTGCCCGGAGCGTTGGTTATCGATACGCGGAAATCATCCGGCATCTTCGGCGCCGAAGCCGCCGCCGCGGTTACGCTGTCCAGCGACGCCTTGACGAAGCTTCCAGCGGAATTCCGCACGCTTCCGTAGGTAATGTTATTTTGCACGGCATAGATTAGTTCGACGTATCCGATGGAGCCGGGCATCTGTCGCAGCGAGCCGGCGACGCCCTCGTTTCCTTTTTGGCCCAGACCAACCGGCCACTTCACAGAAGTGTCGGCGCCCACTTCCCTCTTCCACTCTGAGCTGACCTTGGAAAGATAGTCTGTAAAGATGAACGTGGTTCCGCTACCGTCTGAACGATGCACTACGATGATGTCCTGGTTGGGTAAATTTACTCCGGGGTTCGCCGCAGCAATCGCTTTATCGTTCCACTTGGAGATCCTGCCCAGGAAGATTTCCGCCAGCGCATCGGGCGTGAACTTCAGTTCCCCAGTCACCCCGGGAACGTTGTAAGCCGGCACATCTGCCCCCAATACCGTCGGAATATTCAATATCTTCCTTTTCGCTTCTTGCAATTGTTTGTCGGTCATCGGCATGTCGCTGGCGCCGAAGTCCACCGTACTGGCAGTAACCTGGCGAATTCCTCCGCCGCTACCGATGGATTGGTAGTTCATTTCTACTTCTGGATGAAGCTTGTGGTACTCGCTAAACCACTTTGAATAAATCGGATAGGGAAACGTGGCGCCTGCTCCGCTGAGCGTGGTTTGCCCAACTACCGGCATGGCCAGAAGGACACACACCAACAGCAGCACGATTTTGCGCATCACCAGATATTCCTCCTTGAATAGATACCCTCTTCTAACGGCACAGTGTTACAGGAGGGTTACAAACGGGTGAATTTCTCATGAAAGCGCCCAGTTTTCGGGCTGCCACCCGAGAATTGGTTCTGACCATTGACGAAGACAGGAGAAGACGGAAGAAGACAGAAAAACACAGGAAACCTGGCCGTCTAATGCGTTTTCTGCAGGTGCGCAATCTCGCGAGGAAATAGTGTATTTGCCGGAAACTCGCTCTGCAAACCGCTCAGCAGCTTAAGCGCCCGGGGTTTATCTTTCTCCCGCACATAGGCAATCGACAACAGAATTCGCGCGAACGGCGCCAGGTAGCGTCCATGTTCGGCGGTGGTCTGCAGGTCGGTAATTCCGCCCTGCTTGTCCGAGGGCAGCCCCCCTAGGCGAAGGATCCAGCGTACCGGGGCGGCCATGCTTCCGACAATGTATTTGCTGAAACCAGTGGCCAGAAGCGCATCATAGCAATCGTGACAAACCGCCAGCAACTGTTGCGCCCAGGTGGAAGCTTCCTTGGCGAAATGCAGAGATGCGAGGTTGCGTTTTTCAATCAGCGCCGCGTAATCGGCCTGCAGGCCTGAGCACAATGTCATGGCGAACAGCGCATCCCGATCTTTAGGGTCCTTAGCCAACCGCGCGTGGGAGAGATTTTCGGCCCGGCCGATCGCAGCCTGAAAATCCTGTCGCAGTGTCGGATCCGGTGTCAACTTCGGGCGTCCGACGAAGGCTTCATCATTCTCGTAAAACTGCGACTCCAGAACTCCCAGGCGGTTAAACTCCGAGAACAAGTACCCGGCCGCTTCGCTGACCGGGCCGACCGGATCGTCGGGATGCATTTGTTGCCACGCCGTGAAGTCTTTCTGCGCTCCCGCGAAGTCGAGGTTATAGAGTCCGGCATATCCGCGATCGAGTGCGGATATGCCGGCGGATACAGGAGCATCCTCGGCTCGCGACATGAGGCACAGAACGCAACATACCCACAACCCTGCGACTATCATTCCTACTCGTGCATCGAACGCCTTGAGCATCTTTCCGTGCTGTCCTATTATCGTCGATGTCTTCATCATTAATTAGTTGCAATTTGCCGGCCCTAAGGCCGGTAATCATTGCCGGTAATCATTGGATGACTTCTGCCGCCCCAGCTCGTATCCCGCTCTGCAATAGTTTTGTCAATTCCATCGGGGACCGATCCCCGGCCCCGACGACCAGGTTTGAGGACCAATTTTCATGACTGATCCTTCTGCTCGCTATGCGCCGGGCTGGCCCGGCATTCCGCCGCGATGGACCTCAAGCGCCAAGACCGGCGTAGGTACGGCACTCAACCAGCACAGCAAGGTCTGGTTTACGCTGAGTCATGGCATTCTCAATGAAGTTTACTTTCCTCGCGTCGATCAGGCCTGCACTCGCGACCTGGGATTTATCGTCACCAATGGTCGCGATTTCTTCTCCGAAGAAAAGCGCCATTGCACGTTTGAAAACCGGCCCTTCGAGCCAGGCGTTCCCGCCTACCAACTGACCAACACAGCCATCAGCGGGCACTATCGCATCCACAAAGAAGTTCTTACCGACCCCTACCGCCACGTCGTGCTACAGAAGATTCGCTTCGAACCGCTGCGGGGGCAACTCTCCGATTATCACCTTTACGCCTTGCTTTCTCCGCATCTGGCGAACTGCGGTTACGGTAACACCGGCTGGATCGGCGATTACAAGGGCTTTCCCATGTTTTTCGCCGAGCACGATGGCAGCTCTTTATCGCTCGCCTCATCGGCTCCCTGGAAGAAAACGTCTGTGGGATTTGTCGGCGCCTCCGACGGCTGGCAGGACCTTTCCCAGCATTATCAAATGGAATGGGAATACACGCGCGCCGAAAACGGTAACATTGCCTTCACGGGAGAAATTGATCTCTCTGCCTGCAACGGGCAATTCGTGCTCGCCCTCGGTTTCGGAGGTATTTGGACAGAAGCTGGACAGCAGGCGCGGTCTACTCTCTTCGAGGACTACACAGAAACCCGCCGGCACTATGTCTCGCAGTGGCGAAACTGGCAAAACACCTTGCTCAAACTCGACGATCCTCTGCGTCAAAGCGATCTGTATCGCTCTTCGACCGCCGTCCTGCGAACGCACGAGTCCAAAGACTTTCTCGGCGGCATTATTGCCAGCCTCTCGATCCCCTGGGGATTCAACAAGGGCGACGAAGATCTGGGCGGATACCATCTGGTTTGGCCGCGCGACCTGGTTGAATCCGCTGGCGCCCTTCTGGCCGCGGGAGCGGTCAATGATGCCGCCCGCGTCCTGCGCTACCTCGAAGCTACCCAGGAAGCCGCCGGCAACTGGGCGCAAAATCTATGGCTCGACGGACGTCCCTATTGGAGCGGCATCCAGATGGACGAAACCGCGTTTCCCATCCTCTTACTGGATCTCCTCCGCCGCGAAGCGCCGGAATCTTTGGGCAAACTCGAGCGCTGGTGGCCCATGGTGCGCAAGGCCGCTAGTTTCATTCTTCGCAACGGTCCGGTCACCCAACAGGATCGCTGGGAAGAAGATGCTGGCTACTCCCCCTTCACCCTCGCTGCCGAAATCTCCGCCCTGCTGGCCGCGGCCGATATCGCAGATCTGACCGGGCACGGGGAACAATCGCCCACCCTGCGCGATGCCGCCGATGCCTGGAATGACAATATCGAGCGTTGGGTATACGCCACCGGAGGAGACCTCGCCGAACAATTGGGCATTTCCGGCTACTACGTCCGCATCGCTCCGCCCGACACCGACGGTGCAGCGTCGCCGACGCAAGGCTTCGTTCCCATCAAGAATCGTACGCCCGGTCTGGATGGCGAACGCGCGTATCACATCATCAGCCCCGACGCGCTGGCCCTGGTCCGATTCGGCCTGCGTGCCGCCGATGATCCCCGCATACTGAATACGCTGCGCGCCATCGACGCTCTGCTCGCGGTCGAGTTGCCGCAAGGCCCGTGCTGGTATCGCTACAACGGCGACGGCTACGGCGAACACAAAGATGGCTCTGCCTTCGATGGCACCGGCATCGGTCGTCCCTGGCCCTTGCTAGCGGGAGAGCGCGCCCATTACGCTCTCGCCGCAGGGCACGGTGACGAAGCCGAAGCCCTGCTGACCGTCATCGAAAATTCGCCCGCCGACCAAAGCCGCCTGCTTCCTGAACAAGTCTGGGACGCGGCCGACATTCCCTCGCTCGAGCTTTTCCGCGGCAAGCCGACGGGCTCGGCCTGCCCTTTAGTGTGGGCTCACTCGGAATACGTCAAGCTCCGCCGCTCCATTCGCGACAACAAAATCTTTGATCAACCGCCGCAGACCGTGCAGCGTTATCAAGTGGACAAGCATGTACGGCAAATCTTCGGCTGGAGGTTTAACAATAAAACGCGCACCATCCCTAAGAACAAGACACTGCGCATTGTGCTGTTGAACCCTGGCCGAGTGCATTGGACCGTAGACGGCTGGAAGTCCACGCACGACACCGACGCGCGCGACACCGGCCTGGGAATCTACATCCTCGATCTGCCGACGGCGTCGCTGCCGGCCGGAGCCCAGGCCGTCTTCACGTTCTTCTGGCCCGATCAGAATCGCTGGGAGGGAACGGATTATGTCGTGACCGTGGAGAACGGGTGAATGTGGTTGCGGAAAAAGACTGCCTTGGCGGCTTGTTTTGAAAGGGCGCGGCTTTTTACCCGCGCCGGAAGTCGTGCAAATGAACGAAGGCTTTAGTCTCTGAGGGTGTATCCATCTCGCGAAAGGGTTTTTCCGCAGCCATTGAAATGGCGTGTTTGACTTGAGTGGTGTAAACGCCCTATTCGCCGACCTTGCCGTTAGTGATCCTTGGTATTATGCTGGCCCTTTAGTTGTCCAGATTGAAACTCTGAACGAATGAAGGAGAAATCATGTTCAAAGTCAATGCGCTTGCTTTCGCGGCTCTCGCAACTGCCCTCTTATGCGGTATACCCGTGGCGCCAGCCCAGGTTGCGGTCGGCGTAAACATCGGGCCTGCTCCCGTGTGTCCTTATGGGTACTTCGATTATGCGCCCTATGACTGCGCTCCGTACGGCTACTATGGACCCGATTGGTTTGTTGGCGGGGTGTTTCTTGGAGCTGGCCCCTGGTTCCACGGCCATCACGGCTTTTATGGCCATGTCGACAACCGCTTTGATCCTCATCACGGTTACGCTGGACCGCTGCCGGAGCGCGGTGCGGAGCGCTTTAACCACTTCCACGGAAACGAGGCGCGGGATGGGCGAGGCAACGTAGGCAACCCTGGCCACGACGGGGCGCGTGAACACGCCCTCCCTGGATATCGGGGTGGTAGCCATGCAGGTGGACATGGCGGCGGGCACCACTAGAGCGCGATGCGGTTTAAACGGGGACGAGATAAGGCGCGCGTGGCGTCTTATCTCGTTTGGGACTGCGGCAAAACGGAAAACCACAGGCAACCCTTAGAGGCCCCCGCGCCCTTGGACCGGGGGTTCTGAGTGTAATCGGCTTGCTGCAACAACGGAATGCAGAATTGATTAGCATGAGAACACCTGTAGCGGCAAGAAAGCTTCTCAGCGCCGTTGCGATGCTAGGTTCAGAATCGGAAGAATTACTTGAACACGACCTTGGGGCTTTGTTCAGTGCGACGTACGAATGTAGTGCCCTGGAGTGTACATTTGCGAGCCGGAAGGGGCGACGATTCGCTTCCTGACCCCATCCTCCACTAAAACCAATCCTTCTGGCGCGTCTACGGCATAGCCGCCTCCGGCTGTAGCCATATTGATCTTGATTTTCAGAAGCTCCCGAATCCCAGCGCCACACTTCGATCCCGTCTTCTACGCTAAACGCGGACTCGGACCTTGGACTTCGGATATTAGATCCCGACAGCCGAGGCGGCTGTCTCTACATGAGTTTCTTGCCTCGATACAGGCCGGCGATTCCGAAGCTGTAGGGCGTCCAGGTGGCTTCGGCGAAGCCTGCGCGTTTCATCCTCTCCAGCATTTCTTCGGGTGGTGGGAAGCGTTCCACCGAGGCCGGAAGGTAGGCATAGGGACCGCGGACGCCGGAGATCATGGTGCCGATGCGCGGCAGCACTTGCTTGAAGTAGATGCGGTAAAGTGCGCCCATTGCGCCTTCAGGCTCGCCGAAATCCAGTATGCCGCATTCCCCTGCGGGACGCAGCACACGGACGATCTCGCGCAGGCCGGCATCGTAGTCGGCGAGATTGCGGAAACCGAATGCTGAAGTCACAAGATCGAAATGCTCGCTGGGAAACGGCAGGCTGAGGGCGTCGGCTTCGATCCAGCTTGGGATAAGACCGTTACTCGACGACGACTTCGCCAACGCGCGTTGCAACATAGCGTGAGAGAAGTCTGCGCCAAGAATCCGCGGCGAGGCCTTCCCTGCCTGGCGGCGCAGCGCGAAGGTCATGTCTCCCGTTCCGCAACAGAGGTCGAGGATGCGGGCGTCGGGACGGGCGCCATCAGGATTGAGGATGTGACGGAAAGCACGCGCCGTGCGGCGCCACCACATGCGGTCGATGTTGCAGGACAATACGTGATTGAGCAGGTCGTAACGCGGCGCAATCGAGGTGAACATCTCGCGAACTGCACGTGCGGCAGAATGCGGATCGTGCGCTCCTTCCGGCGTTGCGCCAACTACCGTCGGTTTGTTGGCTTCCCGCACACTGGTTATCTGCACGCCGGCCCCAGTCACTTTCGCTTCTTCTTCTGAACGCTCTTCAGTTGCCCGGCAATTCGTTCGACCTGCAGGATGTGGTTGGTATCGTGCCCGGCGAACATGCGCGCCAGGTGCGCAATGGTCTCCTTGCCGCGCTCGGCGTGCATTCCGTAGTGATCCCAACACTCATGCGGGAGCGCCTTCAGCATCGCCAGATTGTTTTCGCGCAGGACATGAAACACTTCAAGTGATTGTTTAACATCATGCTTGCCGTATTGAAACACGGATGCCCACGCGTCCTGATCGAAGGCCTGGATGGGCGTGCCGTTGGAGCCGAGCACCGAGCGCATTCGCCAACTGGCTACGATTTCGACGTCGGCCAGGTGCGCGACGATCTCGGCGATCGACCATTTCCCCGGCTCCGGCTGCCACCTGAGTTGTTTCGGCGTCAAGCCTTGCGTCAATTTCTTCAGCTTCGCCGCGGTTGTTCGCTGCACTTTGATTGCGTCCTGGCCTTCGACGTAGCCCAGGATTCTCTGTATATATTGCGGCGCGGTTTCCGGCATATTATTCCCCTGTTTCTGAGATCCCTCAGGGCTAATGCCCCGTTTCATTCTTGTCATAACGGCACGGCTGAAAGCCGTGCCGTTCCCGAAATGTGCTCTCTCAATGCCTGCTTGCCCCGAGTTCTATTTTTTTCCCGCCCGACTGCCGCTCGATAGACGCCGCAGTTCTTCGATGGCGTCGATCACGGCAACGGCGGGCACATCGTTGGCAACTTCAACCTTGCCGATCTCGCGCGGCAAAATGAAGTGAACCACGCCATTTTGCGTCTTCTTGTCAGACTGCATGCGCGTCAGAATCTTGCGGGGGTTGACATTGACTTGCGGCAGGCGGCCCAAGCTCAGCACGGCTTCGGCGATGCGGCCCGCAGTGACGCTGTCGGTCCGTCCCACATTCAGCGCGATGTTGGTCGCGGCAATCATTCCCCAGGCAACTGCCTCTCCGTGTAACAGGCGGCGGTAGCCGGTTTCGGCTTCCAGCGCATGGCCGATCGTATGGCCTAAATTGAGAACGCGGCGCAGGCCGTCCTCGCGCTCGTCGGCGGAAACCACCTCGGCTTTCAGTCTTACGGACTGCGCAATCAGCCACTCAAGGTCCACCGGATCACGCTTCAGAATCTGCGCGCGATTCTGCTCGAAGCGCAGAAACAGTTCGACGTTTCCGATAATGCCGCACTTCAGCGCCTCATAGAGTCCGGCGCGAAACTCGCGGTCGGGCAGCGTCTTCAGCACCGTGGGATCGATCAGCACCACGCGCGGATGATGAAAGGTTCCCAGAAGGTTCTTGCCCACCACCAGATTGACGGCAGTTTTTCCTCCGATTGAGGCATCGACCTGCGCCAGAACCGTCGTCGGAATCTGCACCAGCTCGATGCCGCGCATGTAGAGAGAGGCCAGCAATCCGCTGACGTCGCCCACGACGCCCCCGCCCAGAGCGATGATCACTGCCCTGCGATCGGCTCGCAGATGTGCCAGTTTGTCGGCCAGAGCCTCTACGGTGGCCAGGCGCTTGGCAGGCTCGCCGTCGGGCATGGGGATCACCTGGGGCGCGAAACCGCCGGCCCTCAAAGACTTCACGAGTTTCGATCCCCAGCGTTTGCGCACCGGAGGGACGGTCACTACAAAAAGCCGGCTGCCCTGCGGCAGCAATTCGCTCAGGACAGAACCCGCTCGCGAGAGCAGGCCATTCTCGATCCAGGCCTGATACGGCCGGGGAGGGACGTGAATGGTCACTTGCGGCATGCGGTTCCATGATAGCGTAAGCGCTCGCAGGACTGCGGTGCGAGAGGTGGTACCATTCCGGTCTCAATTGTTTCCTGTCTGGTTAACTGATTATGAAGGGTCTTCCAGCCGAGACCGACTTCGTGGTGATTGGCGCCGGCGTCGCCGCTCTGCGCGCCGCCATTGAACTGGCCGCCGCCGGGCGTGTGCTCGTGCTGGCAAAAAAGGAAATTGAGCTTCACTCACCTTCCGCGCAAGTTACGACTCTGAGCGACGAAGATGAAGTCACCCTTCACTTGCAGGACACGCTCAGTGCCGGAGATGGTCTGTGCAATCCCGCGGCCGTGAAAGTGTTGCTGGAGGAGGGCCCCGAGCGTATCGAGGAGTTGATCGCATGGGGCAAGCACCATAAGACCAAATTGGTCTTCGGACTGGAAAGTTCACACAGCCGCCAGCGCAGCCTGCACGCGGAGGGGGAATCGACGGGGCAAGAGATCCTGAGAACGCTGTACGCCAAGGCAGAGTCACTCAAGCACATCTCGATTGCGCCATTCGTATTTTCAACCGGCCTGATGACGGACGCGGGGCACATCACCGGCATATCACTGATCGATGAAAAAGGTATTCCGCAGGAGGTGGCGTGTTCAGCCGCGCTACTGGCCACCGGCGGCATGGGTCAAATCTATCGCAACACGACCAACCCGGAAACGGCTACCGCAGATAGTGTAGCGCTGGCTTACCACGCCGGGGCAGAACTCAGTGACATGGAGTTTGTCCAGTTTCATCCTACTGCGCTCTACATGAGGAAAGTTCCCCGGTTTCTCCTGTCGGAGGCATTGCGGGCAGAGGGCGCATGTCTGCGCAACATTGAATTAAACCGGTTCATGGCGAAGTATCACCCGATGGGCGAACAGGCGCCGCGGGATGTGGTCGCCCGGGCCATCGTTCACGAAATGGAGGTGAGCCGCGCCAGGGATCCGTTCGTGTATCTCGACCTGACCCATCTGAGCGCCGCAAAAGTGCAGAAGCGGTTTCCGCGAATTTACGCAACCTGCATGCAGCATAATATGGACATTACCGAAGATGTGATTCCGGTTCGTCCCGCGGCCCATTTCAGCATGGGCGGGGTGCGCACCGATCTTGATGGCAAGACGAACATTGCCGGCCTCTATGCCGCGGGCGAGGCCGCGGTGACGGGAGTGCACGGTGCGAATCGGCTGGCCGGCAATTCGCTGCTGGAAGGTCTGGTATATGGAGCCCGTGCCGGCAAGGCGATGCGAGAGCAACTCAGGCCCGTGTCGCATGCCGGCACAGAGGCGAAGGCCGCTTATTCGAACGGACCGGTAGACGCAGGATTAGAAGAATTGATCGGGCAGATTCAGGTTCTGTTGGAGAACGAAGTGGGCATCGTGCGCACGCGTGCCGGCATGCAGAAAGCAATCAAGAGTCTGGAAGAAATGGCTCCCAGGCTGGCGCATCCCAAAACGCGACGGGCACATGAAGCGTCCAATCTGCATCTTGCAGGTCTGCTGGTGGCGCGGTCGGCTTTGGCCCGCGAAGAGAGTCGCGGAGCACACTACCGCATGGATTATCCCGATCACGATGAGAAGAAGTTCCTGAAACATTCGGTGGTCCGCGGAGACAAGGTGGTATTCGTGACTTGATGCATCGGCATCAAGTTCCACTCACGAATTTCTCATTTTCACTCTTTGTCTTCACTCTTTGTCGGCTGCTGGAAACGCCGCCGAAATCACGATCGAAAGCAGAATCACGCCCGCTACGACGCTCAGCATAACGTAGGTTGGAATCCGAAAATATTCGGACATCAGCATTTTCAGCCCCACCAGTACGAGGACGGCCGCGAGACCATAGTGCAGGAAGCGGAAGACCTTCATCAGGCGCGAAATGGCGAAATACATCGAGCGAAGTCCCAGAATCGCGAATACATTCGCGGTGTACACAATGAAGGCATTCAGGGTGATGGCAAGCACCGCGGGAATGGAATCGACCGCAAACAAAACGTCGGTGGTTTCGATAACCAAAAGCACCACCAGCAATGGCGTAGCGTACAAGCGTGAATTCTCCTGCAAATTTCGAACGAAGAACTTTCCGCCTCTGTAGTCATCGGTTACGGGAATAAAGTAGCGGAGCGCTTTCACCAGCGGGTTCCCTGCGGGATCGACCTTGTGATCGCGGCTCACGCCGAGGCGGATACCGCTGAAGATCAGCAGCACCCCGAAGATATAAAACACCCAATGGAAGCGGGAGATCAACCCGACTCCGGCGCCGATAAAGATGCCGCGGAGGATGAGGGCGCCGATCACGCCCCAGAACAGGACCCGATGCTGCTGCTGGTCGGGCACTGCGAAGTATTTGAAGATCACGAGGAAAACGAACAGGTTATCCACGCTGAGAGAAATTTCGAGGACGTAACCGGTGACAAACTCCAGGGCCACCTGGTGTCCTTGCCAGAAGTAAAGAAGGACAGCGAACCCGGCGGCCAGCGCAACGTATACCGCGCTCCAGCTCAGCGCGGCGCGAAAACCGACAACCCGGCCGCGGCGATGGACGCGAAGATCGAGCAGCAACATGCCCAGCGCGAAAATGTTGAAGAGAACCCAGAAATAGAGCAATGGGAATTCCTGGCGGCGAAAAGAAATTGTTGATTGCTGCTTGCTGATTGAAAATCCAAACCTATCGCTCTAGTGCTTTCAATCAACAATCGGCAATGAACAGTCAGCAATTATTGCTTTTGTCTTCCCCGTTTTCCGCTGACCCAGTCGTCCCAAATGCCTTCGGCCTTGAGCATTTCCACGCTCTTGGTCTCGCGCATGGTCTGCTCGATTTGATCGTGGGTCAGGCGCGGACCGATCTTCTGCGGCAAATCCGCCAGTTCAACGCTTAAGGCGGCGGCCTCGGCTACGTGTTTCTTCAGTTGCGGAAAATCGACTTTGTCGTAGGTGTCGGAGACGGCGTGATAATTTTCCAGATAGTTCGCCTCCTCCTGATCGGCGACGAATGTGGGCACCCCCTCCAGCATGAAATCGAAGTGATCGGTGCCCCATTCCATGTCGAGCTTTGCATCTTTGACGTCAAATTGCGCGAGCGGGACAATCAATTCTTTCGCGGTGAAAAGCAAATCTTTTCGGCCACCTATCGCGAAGCCAGTGGTTTTGCCGGTCCCCGAATCGTAGACGACAACGCCGGCGGCTTTGTCGAGTTCGGCGCGATGGCTGAGGGCGTAAGCATGGGAGCCGATCAGTCCTTGCTCTTCGCCGGAGAAAAGAATGAAGCGGATGGTGCGGCGCGGTTTCACGCCTGAAGCCTTGATGGCCCGCAGTGCGTCGACGACGAGCGCGGCATTGCAGCCGTTATCCAGAGCCCCGGTGCCCAGTTCCCAGGAATCGAGGTGCGCTCCCAGGATCACGAACTCATCCGGCTTTTCGCTGCCGCGAATCTCGGCGACCACGTTGGACGCCTTGATCGGCCCGCCGATCTGGTTGGGAATGGCGAGGTCGGCCCACACCAGATTTCCGGAAGCGAGCAGCCGCGCCATCCGTTCCCCGTCTTCGCGCGCCACGATCACCATCGGCAGGCGGTCAATTTCCCCGGCGGCGGAATTCGTGTGCCGGTAGAGAATGTCGTGCTCCCGGGTGGCCATGAACGCGACCGCCCGGGCCTTGCCTTTGACTGCGAGATCGATGATCGGCGGTGCTTTCGTATATTCGGCGAACAGGTCGTCCCAGGTCTTCAGAACGACGGTGTGCACCAGCAAAATCTTGCCGGAAACGTCGCCTGCTTTTTTGAAATCCGCTATGGTGCCGTCCCCAACATCAATGACCGGAACGTGCTTGACGGGAGCGAGTGCGGGCGCCCAGGCCACCGAAACCGCGCGAACTCGGAAGGAGGAGAGCACGGTCCCGCCGCCCACTGCGGTGGCATCTACTTGGTACGCCGTGGTCGCGCTCATCTCAGTCGCGCCCTCAGACCACGAGGCCGGCAGCGTGAATCCTTCGGTGTGCACACTGTCGGCCCCGGCGGCCTTGAAGGCTTGCATCCCCCACCCCACGGCGTGCTGCATGGCAGGCGTTCCCGGAACGCGGCCGCCGATCTCATCGGTCAAACGCTGGAGATTCGTTTCCAATGGCGAAGGCTGAAGCGCCGCTTGAATCACTCGATTGGCTTCGCCCGTATCAGCCGGAGGGTTGACCGCGAAGCAGAAGGCGCTGAAAATGCACGCCCAGAGCAGGCCTCTCACAGTTCGCATAGGTGGGTGCATTAGAAATGAAATTCGGGAAAAGCGCAAAAACGAGGGCTCGCCTTAATCGAGGTTATTTGGGTGGCAGCGGATCCATCTTGTCGAGTAGACGGATGGTTTCGAGCACTACGCTCCCTACGATTTGCAGGCTCCTGGGGCTGAGTTTGTCGACTGTATCCTGCGGCGTGTGCCAGAAAACGTTGTTGTAGCCGTAAGTAAAATCGATCAAGTCGGCGCTGGGCACGCCTCTTTTCATAAAGGGAATGTGATCGTCGCCTACTTCATTGGGGTGCGCGAAAAAGTGCGATTGATAACCTAAGCGCTTGGCCGCTTCCCCCACAACATTTTCCAGCCACGGCGTGGAATTCCGGTCGCGATCGATATTTAGGTCGGCGTCGCCAATCATGTCGGCCAGCAGAAACGCTTTGATCTTCTTGAGAGTTCCGTCGCCCTGCCACTTCTCGGCCACATGAGTGATGCCATACAGGCTGTCATCATCGAACGGCATTACCTTGGGAAGCCCGCCGGAACCGTCTGGCTTCATTGCTTCTTCAGCATCGTCCCAAACCAGCCAAATGCCGTAGCCGTCGCGGGGTTTGCCGCGCAGCTGGTTCGCCAATTCGAGCAATAACCCGCTGGAGGAGCCGCCATCGTTGGCGCCGGCGTACGATGTCTTGCGCAGCGGATAGTTCGTATCGTAGTGGCTGGCCACCACGATGATGCCGTCTTTGTTTCCGGGAAATTTGGCAATAATGTTGTGCACCGGAAACTTTCCTTCCGGCGTATCGGCGGTGAAGATGTCGTCCTCAACCTGATCACCCTTCAGGTGAGCCTCGATGTACTCTTCGACCTTCTTGTGATTCGCGCTGCCCAGCGGGCGTGGGCCGAATTTGACAATGTCCTTCACATATTGCATGGCGCGATCCCCGTCGAACGCAGGCGGCGGACCGCCGTCGGGAGGAAGGGTAAGCGCGGGCCCGGTTGTGTCCGTGGGCGCGGGAGCCGCAGAAGGGGGAGGAGTCTGGCCTTGCGCCGCTTCCTTGTCATGGTCACACGCAAGCGCAACCAGCAACGATGCCAGCAGGATCCATCGCAACGACTTCGATCTGTTTATCGTCATTGCGCCTGCTTCTCTTTGCGGGCGTTGCGCTGTTTGGGATGCACCATCCACGAAACGCCGATGCTGAACACATACAGCGCCAGCATGGGGGCGGCGAAAATGCACATATTTATGATGTCAGGGGTGGGCGTGACGATGGCGGCGATGACAAAAATGATCAGAATCGCATAACGGAAATGTTTCCACATGAAGCCCGGACTCACGATGCCCATCAGCGACAGGAAAAAAATTAGGATGGGCATCTCGAAAATCAGGCCCATGCCGAGCACGATGCTCAGAAAAAGCTGGGTGTATTCCCCGATAGTGATCATCGGTTGAAACTGGCGTCCGAAGTCGATCAGGAAGTCGAGGGCCCGCGGGTAGACGATTTTGTAACCGAAGTATCCGCCGCACAGGAACAGTGCGATGGTTGAAATCATGAAAGGGACCGCATAACGCTTTTCGCGACGGTACAGGCCGGGTGAAATGAACATCCACACCTGGTAGAGAACGAACGGCGAGGTCAGGAATAATCCGGCAAGCGCCGAAACCTTCAAGTAAAGGTTGAAGGGTTCGGTGGGGTTCAGGTAGACCAGCTTCTCCGACAGCCCCTTGGCCTTGAGCGTCTCCATGATGGGCTTCTGCATGACCCCATAAATTCTTACGTGGTATCCCCAACAAATGGCGAACCCGGCTCCGACGGAAATAATGGAGTAGACGATGCGCTTACGCAGTTCCTCAAGGTGATCGAGGAAACCCATGGT
This sequence comes from uncultured Acidobacteriaceae bacterium, assembly GCA_963709305.1. Classification (GTDB taxonomy): domain Bacteria; phylum Acidobacteriota; class Terriglobia; order Terriglobales; family Acidobacteriaceae; genus Sulfotelmatobacter. The sequence goes on from CAVPWO010000002.1 coordinate 413,867, forward strand.
CGGCATGGGCTCTTTTTCACGATCGCCGCTGGCCGACGCGGCTGCGAATTCAGACATGCGATTCCTGGGAAGTGCGGGACGTCACTTCATCGGAAGTAGCGACTGAGGAAGCAGCGACCGAGTCGACGGGAATGTCGGTCTGTACCGGCGCAACGGCCTCGGTCGCAACCGGAGGCGGTTCGGTGGGGTTCGTAATCGGATCATCCGTGGGGGCAGCTAGCGTCGCTGGAGGTTCCGAAGTCAGCCTGCGAGCGGCAACCCCCTCGGGCGTCGGACTGGGCGGCAAAATCGTCTGCCGGTTCTCGACCTCCAGGTTAGAAATCTCGTGCTCGATTTGCGCTTTGAATTCGTTCGAGGCGCGCTTGAATTCGTTGAGCGCCTTGCCTACGGTGCGCGCGATCTCCGGCAACTTCTTCGGCCCAAAAATGACGAGGGCCAGAAAGAACAGGAAGATCGTCTCGGAAAAGCTCATGCCGTTCATCATACTGCCGGAGCCGGAAAAGCGGCAATGATTGCGCGACAGCGCTTCGACAAGGTTTAGACCTAAGGTTACACACAAGGTTTAGCGGAGACCATTGGAGTCCGCGACGCAGGATGGGGTTAAGATGTTGCCGCTATGCAATTCTGGTTTGCCCGCGGGAGTGAAGTCTCGATTCGCGAACAACTGGTCACGCAGGTCGTGCTCGGCATATTGAGTGACGATCTTGCCCCGGGACAGCGGCTGCCCAGCACGCGCGATTTGGCACGGCGCTTTCAGGTGCATCCCAACACGGTGAGCGCTGGGTACCGTGAGCTTGAGCGCGAACACTGGGTGGAGTTTCGGCACGGGAGCGGAGTCTATGTTCGAGCGCGCAAGCCTGAAACGTCTTCAGCGCCAGGCTTGGCGCTGGATCAACTGATTGCCCGACTGTTCACCTCGGCGCAAAAACTGGGAGTATCGTTGCCGGCGTTGCGGCTGCGCCTCCGGCAGTGGCTTGAAATGCAACCCCCCGATCACTTTTTGCTGATCGAGCCGGATGAAGAACTGCGCCGAATACTGGCGGCAGAGGTCGCTCGTGCCGTCACTTTTCCGGTCGAATCCGTCGCGCCGCAAGACTGTACAACCAGAGCGGCCGGCGGCATTCCGGTGACGCTGCCCAACCGCGCGGCCGCGGTGCGACAATTATTTCCGCCTGGCACGGAGTTGCTGACTCTGCAGATCCAGTCTGTGCCCGCCTCGCTTGCCGGATATTTGCCCGCACCATTCGGTGCCTTGGTCGGCGTGGCCTCCCGCTGGTCCGAATTTCTAAAAGTTGCGCGTGCCGTGCTCAACGCAGCCGGATTCCATTCGGACACCCTGGTCTTTCGCGATGCCAGGGAAGCCCACTGGCATCGCGGACTGAAGCAGACCGCAGCCGTGGTTTGCGATCTTCTAACCGCGGCGGACCTTCCTCCAGGCTGCAGAGCAATTCCCTTTTGTCTTCTGTCGGATTCATCGATTAAAGAACTCCGGCGTTACGAACAGTTCGTGCGGCAGCCGATCGCGCCCTAATCGGCACTCCGGAATTGCGATGTTGCACTCTAGAAACTGTCCTAAGCGGATCAACGCAGCTAGCGGTCCCAGGCTACGCTGCGCTCATGAAGAATCTAAACATTGCACCCGCTCTGCTGACATTTTCGCTGATAGCGTCCTTCGCGGCGGCACAAACAGACAACTGGAAAGTCATTGAACACCTTCCACGGAGGAGCCTTATCTCGGTGGAAGACCTGCATGGCGTGATCCACGAAAAATGCCGCTTTGAAGACGTAATCGATGGCCAACTGATCTGTGAATACGGCTCGCATCCCTTCGGCTCCAGCGAGATCGCGTTTCGTCAGCAGAGTATTCAAGCAATCCGCTCGGAACACAACACCACCTTGATTGGTCTGGCTGTTGGCGCGGGTGCAGGCGCTGCATTGGGGGCATGCCGCGATTCCTATCCCGGGATTGGCCGCGGCGGTTCGGCACTGCTGGGCGCCGGGATTCTTGGAGGCCTGGGGGCGCTCGCGGGTTCCGTAACTGGCCACTTCTCGCACGGGAAAGTCATTTATCGAAAGCCGAGTGGCAAAACTCCACCCAGCGGGCCGTCGCAAACGCTGGATCCTGAATCTCGCACTCTTGCGTCTCACGATCTCGATTCTGGAGACGAAATTACGGGAGCGGAGCGGCTCATCGCTCCTCGGAGACAAGACTCGCTGTCCGAAGCTGAGGCGCCAGGCGTGAACAACGCTGTCGCTCCACTCGCCAACCCAAGACTCAGATCACGCGTTCCCGGCAGCCAGGAATATCCCACGCCCGCATATTTGCCCCGGTGGACGCCGGAGCAAAATCTCGGTCATGCCGTAATGGGCACTGCTCTCGGCTTCGGCTTTGGAGCGGCCACCGGCGCGCTCGGCAGCATCCACGGCCACACTCCGGTCGCAACCGGGGTGGTCATCGGAGGGTCGCTTTTCGGTTTCATCGGCGGCGCCATCGGCACGGGGCACGGCGGACCACATACCCTTATGCGTCGCAAGAGAATTTATTCTCCTTGGCCCGCCTCGAGCCGAAAATGATTAGGGAAAGCAACCTTAGTTCGCCTCGCAGGCAAGGAAGTTCGAATGAGACCTTCGGTATCGAGAACGATGGTTGTAGCCGGTCAACCAGCCGGAGTTGAAGCATCAATTCCGCCGTACCCGCGAGGCTCGGCACATGTAGGTCCACCTGGCAGGTAACTGGTTGGATGAGGCTGGCTGGCCGAGTAAGAGCTCGGTCTCCGGGAACCCATTCGGCGCTTCGACGCATCTCATTCAGAGACCACTTTGTACGGTTACCTCCGGTGACAATCCCTTTCCGGGGCCGTCGAATGTAGTGATATACTTTGAATTCAGCGTGGTAGCTAGGGTGAAGTAAACCCTCAACGAAGGAAATCTCAGATGGCTCGTAGTTCTCGCCGTTCACTCTTCCTGGTAGTCTTTTTCTTGCTTGCTTGCGGCTTTCTGGGAATTGTTTTCGCCCAGCGTTCCGGCCAGCAGTCGTCGATGACCGGCGACTCCGAGGTTAAGGACAGTCTCAAGCAGTTCACCGACGTTTACGCGCTGGTTGAAGACAACTATGCCGAACCGGTGAATGCGGACAAAGCCATCTACAACGGCGCGATCCCGGGCATGCTGCACGCGCTCGATCCCCATTCGAATTTCTTCGATCCCAAATCCTACGCGCTGATGCGCGAGGACCAGCGCGGCAAGTACTACGGCGTGGGCATGACCGTCGGACCGCGCAACAATAAAGTCATCGTGATCTATCCCTTCACGGGCACGCCCGCCTATAAAGCCGGCATTCATCCCGGGGACGTGATTATCGCCGTCGACGGTAAGTCGACCGAGAACATGAGCACCGGCGACGTGGCCGATCTGTTGAAAGGGCCCAAAGGAACCACAGTTCACATCAGCATCTCGCGTGAAGGCGTTGAGAAGCCGATGGAATTCACTCTGGTCCGCGACGAGATTCCGCGCTACAGCGTGGACGTTCACTTCCTGATCAAGCCGGGCGTGGGATACATGCATGTGAACGGCTTCAACGAGACCACCGAGCATGAGGTCTCGGAGGCGCTCGATTCCTTTGGCGATCTCAAGGGCCTGATCCTCGACCTGCGCTCGAATCCCGGCGGATTGCTCAGTGAAGGCGTGGGCGTTGCCGACAAATTCCTGAAGAAGGGACAGCTCATCGTCTCCCACCATGGCCGCGCCTCTGCCGAGAAGCGTTATGTGGCGCAGCACGGCAATGGCGGCAAGGATTATCCGATCGTCGTGCTGGTTAATCGGCAAACCGCTTCCGCGGCCGAAATTGTTTCGGGAGCGATTCAGGATCACGATCGCGGCCTGATCGCCGGCGAAGTGACGTTCGGCAAAGGCCTGGTGCAGACGGTGTATCCGCTCTCGGAAAACACCGGGCTGGCGCTGACTACCGCGCACTACTACACCCCCAGCGGACGCCTGATTCAGCGCGACTATAGCAACATCTCGCTCTACGACTACTACTACAACCGCGACAGCGCCGACAGTTCCAACACGGCGAATCGCGAAGTAAAACTCACTGACAGCGGACGCACCGTCTACGGCGGCGGCGGCATTACTCCCGACGTCAACATTCCATCGGTGAAGGGCAATCACTTCGAGGACACGCTGCTGCAGCACTACGCCTTTTTCAACTTCGCCAAGCGTTACGTGGTGAACCACAAACCCACGAAAAATTTCGAAGTCGACGACGCCACATTGCAGGAATTCCGCAAGTCACTCGATGAGGCCAACATTCCCTACACCCAGGCCGAATTGATGGACAACAACGACTGGCTCAAGTCGAACATCAAGTCGGAAATTTTCACCGACGCCTTTGGGCAGGATGAGGGCATGAAGGTCCGCGCGGAGTCCGATCCGGAAGTGGTCAAAGGTCTCGAGTTGCTGCCGCAGGCGAAGGCCCTGGCGGACAATGCAAAAAGGATTGTCGCCGAGCATAACGCGGCTCCGGCATTCAACCGGTAGCAGTCTCGTCCCGTACCGGAGTCATCCTGACTGGAACGTTTTTCGGGCGGCGGGCAGGATCTTGCGCGGAGACCGGCGCGCCTACGACGAACGGACGTGCCTGACGTCTATTTCTGATCGTCACTAGTCTGAACTTCAGTCTTAACTTCATAAGATGGATCTTTTTCAATATCATGGGAAACTCGCCGAACCTTGTTTGTTTTGGCGGCTTCGCCTGGGGCGCACTTGAAACCGGTCGTTCTGGCTGGGGCAGTAACTCTGGCCGCCGCTGCCGGATGGACGGACCTGCGCTGGCGGCGCATTCCCAACTGGCTCACGGTGCCGGCACTGCTGATCGGAGTCACTGCAAATTCAATCGTCGGCGGCTTGCCGGGATTGAAGGCTTCCCTGCTGGGCGCAGCCCTTGGACTGGCGTTGCTGTTACCCTTCGTGCTGCTGCGCAGTCTGGGTGCGGGTGACTGGAAGCTCGCGGGAGCGCTGGGGGCATTTCACGGGACCGAGCTTGCTGGTCGATCTTTTGCTGACATCGATTCTCGTAGCGGGAGTGATGGCGGTGGTTCTGGTGATCTACAAGGGTCGAACTCGGCAGACCATTCGCAATATCGGTCACATCCTGATTTCGCTGGTGACTTTCCGGTTGCCGGGAGAGCGGGTTTCGCTCGATAATCCCGATTCGTTGAAAGTCCCGTACGGAGTGGCCTTGGCCTTCACCGTACTTCTGTATGGCATCTTGTGGAAACTGGGAGCGGCGGCCTGATGTCGAATTCATGGTTGTCGAATTCGTGCCTTTGGAATTCACGACGATCGAATTCACCGCGATCATTTTTTCGAAGGCTTCTCGCTGATAGCAGCGGCGCCGAAATCGCGGAAGCTGCCGCCGTTCTGCCATTGATGTTCATGATCCTTCTGGGAATTTTCTGGTTCGGCCAGGCATTCAGCATCTACGGCACGATCACCCGGGCGGCGCAGGATGGCGCGCGCGCCGGAGCCGCGCCCTATTGCACCACCTGCACTCCGGGCGCGAATTCGCAGAATCAAAATGCATTCAACGCGGTACAAGCCTCGATGGCAGCCGCGAAACTCGATCTCTCAAATGCAATATCCCCTTCTCCGGCGCCAGCCCTTAACGCTTGCAGCGGGGGCACCAGCGTTGCGTGCGACAGCAGCATCGGCGGCGGGACAAACGTTTGCGTGCAGAGTCCCGTACTGTTGACGACCACGAGCTCAGGAGTTTGCGGCGTGTCCGTCAGCTTTCAATATCCTTTCCAGTTCTGGCTGCCTTTCACTTCCCTGAACAAGCAGAAAATATGGCTGCGGGCTTCGGCGCACGCGCGCATGGAGAACCAGTAATGATCCCGGTTCGTCGGCTCGGTGCGAGGTTCGGCCATCGCTGGTTCGGGGATCGCGGCGCGCAGTTGGTGGAGTTTGCCGTTACGCTGCCATTGATGATGGTATTTGTAGTGGGTATCTTCGATTTCAGCGGAGCCTTCACTCTTAAGCAAAAGCTCACCAATATCGCCCGCGATGCCGCCCGCGCCGCCGCCGCCGAACCGGCCAGCGATCTGAGCAACTCCTTACCGGTATCGGTCAGCGACACCTTTCAAGCGGTCAAGAACTATCTGGCTACCAACAACATTAACGACTGTGGCATTGCCGCCCCAGTCCATTCAACAGGGTTGACGTGGAAATCTACCGCTAGCGGAAATGGTTGTGTTGCATCAGGTCTAATCTTGACTATTAATCGGGGATATTACTTCCCGCAGACAGGAGCTACCCTACCCTCAGTGAGCTGTACTTCACAGGCTCCCGGTGGACAGACCGCCATTATTGGGACCTGCGTAAGCATTCAATATCCTTACCCTTGGAGATTCGGCCGCGTGGCCAGCCTCCTGGGTTCCGCCGTCGCGCTACCTACCCAAATCAGCGGCACTGCCGTAGCGATGAATGAGAATTGAAACCGAGAATTAAAATAAAGTATGAAAGCGCCCGCAATCCGTAGATTCCCTTTTACCCAGCCCGAACGCCACGGCGAGCGCGGCATCACGATGGTCCTGGTCGCACTGGCCATGGTCGCCATCATCGCCATGGCCGCGCTGTCAATCGATGTGGTCACTCTGTATCTGGCAAAAGAGGAAGCTCAACGATCCGCCGATGCGGCGGCTTTGGCGGCGGCTAGAGTCATTTCGATTTCCGGCATTACCGGGACTGGGAATACAGACATTGACACAGCTTCCTGGTCGGCAATCTGTGGAACGAGTGGCGCCGCCACTCAGACGGCTCAGGCCGTGGGCAAGCAGAATTCGGTGGCGAATGTCGCTGCCAGTGACCGTTACAGTCACGTACTCAGCTGGAAGCGGCGGCAGTTTCGGCTCCAGCACCGACTGCTCCGGATTGACTGCTGCTTTCGCCGTCAATCCCATGGTGACGGTGCAAGTCACGCGCGGCAGCTTACCGAATTTTTTTTCGCGGGTTTGGGGAAGAACGGGCAACACGGTCAGCGCAACCGCCAGCGCCGAGGCATTCAATCCTTCCAACTCGGGAAACGTCGACCCAGGCGGGGCCATCATTCCGGTGCAGCCACGCTGCGTAAAACCCTGGGTCGTGCCCAACCGGGATCCTATGAGTCCGGCGCCCAATAAAGGAAACTACTGCGACCAGGGAGAGGGATCATGCCAGCCCTTAGTGAGGACCACGAACGGATCGATCACAAATCCAGGAATCTCTCTCAATGGCGCGAACACAAACGGCGTGATTGGCGAACGATTTTGGTTGGTCCCGGACTGCTCATACAGTGGATCTTCGTGCGGGTTGCGAGACAATCCGGCGCTCGCCAACCACATCCGGACGACGCATATCGACGTGGACATGCCCAACCTGGAATACCTTCCGGGATTGGTTGGAACCTCTGTTACCGCCGTCCCCTCGTGCTCCGTCGGATCGTCGACCTATGAGCAGGCGATTGCGGGATGCGACGCATCCACCAACTACCAATGCGGCGTGCAGAATCAAAACACCGTGGATCTAAGAGAAAACCCAGCTTTCTCTGGGGATACTGTGAATGGCGCGAAATGCCTGATTAGGGAGGGTGATCCCACCGATTCGCAGCCGGATGGTCAAGATACCCTGGTGACGTCGGCCTACCCTTTTCAGATTCTTGCCGGAAATAGTAGTCCGCTCAGCGGTCTTGCGGGTAAGCCTGGCAAGCCCGCCAGCAGCAGCACTTCGATTGTTTCCTTACCGATCTTCGACACTAAGACCCTCAGTAGTACAGGAACGACATCTGTCACCTTCGTCGGTTTTCTCCAAGTCTTCATCAACAGTGTCGATCAATATGGGAATATCGACGTAACCATTCTGAATGTCGCGGGATGTGGCAATGGCGGTACTACACCGGGTAGTCCCGTTACTGGTTCTTCTCCCGTACCGATCCGTTTGATCACGCCGCCATAGGTACGAAGATCGTCTGCTGTTCTTTCCTGACCGAGGATCAGAACTTATTGGTTGGGGGCGTTGTTATCCGGCGGAGATTTCATGTCCGGCCGGGCATCCGACGGATCCTGCGGCGGCTGATGGGGCGGCTCCGCTTGCACGGTCGGCGAAGAGGAATCGCCGTCGTCCCCGATGTCGTTCTGCACCGGCACCGGCGGCAGAGGCATGACGCCGCCATCGGCGCGCGGGCTTAGAATGACGCGATCCAGTCGCTGCGGGTCGTTCGCCGCGCTCAGAATCAGAAAGTTGAATCTGGAGCCATTCAGCAGTTTCGCCAGAACTTCGGGCCCGGGTGCGGGCGCGATATCGGTAACTACCATTTCTTGCTCCGCGCCAGCGGCAATCGAAACCTGGGCGCCGGTGTGCTCCTGCACCGCGAACAAGACCTCTGACAACGTTGCCCTGTTCGCGCTGATCCCCAACAAGCCATCGCGGAATGTGACCTCGAGGCGCGGTTTAACAGGTTCAAGTCTGACCGACTGTGCGCTGGGAATGAAATTGGCGGCTACCAACCCGGGCCGCGTAGCCGATTGCGCAGAAACATTCCCGGGTTCGGCGGCAGGAACCGCTGCACCGCCACCCATCACCTTGATGATCACCGTTCGGCCCGACGGAAAAACCTGGTAGGACTGCGCGGTCTTTAAATCGAGCACGATTCGCGTCACCGGTGGCTTGCCCTGAAACAAACCGACGCGCACATCTTTCACCTCGCCCCGGTCGACAGACTGACTGCGGAGCTGGTTACTGGGAACGGCATTGGGAAAATCGACCACCAAACGATCCGGGCCAGTCAGCACCTGCGTCTGGGGAACGATTTGCTCGCTCGATTCCACTTCAATCTCGACCGCGTCCCTGGCGCCGAGCACCTTCACCGTGCGAACCGAGCTTTGCGCCATCAGCCATGGCGAAGCAAGCACCACGCAGAATGCGGCCGCTAGCAGCCGACTCACGAGAGTTCGCGGAAGGGTACGCATGAATCTTTGATCTTTAATCTTTAAAAATTTTGTAATCTGTAATCTTTGCTAGCAGGACAATTTTTTGCGGGTTCTAACATGATTGTAGCAGCGAGGAACCGGGCGGGAACTTACGTAGGTATTAGAACGAGAGGTTCGGAGTACCTGGCCCCGTATTTCACGCGTCTAAGTGCGAGCGAGCTTTTGGCGAGTCTTCCAGTACATCGCAGTCAGGCCCGAGGCGACCAGAAGCCACGTACCGGGCTCGGGGACTTCACCACCTCCACCGTTGGTGGCGCAAGGATATCCCTTCCCTTTCGTCGAGGTGTTGATCGTGCCCGTGGGTTTCTTTCCGATGCCGCAAACGCCCGGCAGCGGCGGCGGCGTGATCGGCAGCCACGGCCCGCCAACGAAGGGATCAGCCACCCCGAGCGGCAGCGCCGGTCCAATTTCGGGACGGTTGAGCAACGCGGACTGGTACGGAAGCGGAGGATTCGAAAGCGCTGTGCCCGTGACCGGCAGCGCGGGCTCGTCAAACTTTACCGCCGGAGGTTCTTCCGAAGAGGTCGCTTCCTGCGGAGCATCTTCTACACGATTGCCGCACCGCGAGCGCGCCGTGATCTTGCCATCGGTAATTAAGGTCTCGCCTTTTTTCAGCGTGATTCTGTGTCTCGTAAAGTAAACCTTGTTGCCGATACGGTAAGAGACATAAGCGGTGCGCGCCAGAATCAACCGCACCAGACGGGCGCGATCGTAATCGAAGCCGGCATAGTGCGACGCGACTACCGGATCATGTTGCGCGATCCATTTCAATTCCCGCGCATCCCTGATCCCTCCTGACACGACCGAGTAGGGATAAACCGGACGGCTCTCGATCTGGCGCTGGGATTCCCGCTGGGTCAGCAATAGGATGTTGTCGCTTCTCTCAACCGCCTGGGCGCTCGGAAACAAAGTCTTCGATGCCTGAAACAGCGATGGACTCAAGTACCGAAGTGTGACCGAGGCAAACGCGAGAACCAAGGTGGCGCACAGGGCAAGCAGCAGGGCACGCCGGATCAGGCGATTTCGGCGATGGCGACGGGTCGGACGGCGTCGGATAAGGATCTCGACGCTACCGGATTCCGGTTTCTGAAACAACTTTTACCTGCCTTTGACAGTTTGGTCCGGAAGGGGGAATTTGGACCGAGACACTTCTCTGCACTATACATGCAGTTCGAGTGCCAACCGCCAAGTGCTTAATCCTTCATAAAACGAAGGATATCTGGGATTTAGTGGCAACATGCTAGCAGACCGTGCAAGCATTTGCACAAATTTCCACGTTGAGCACTTAGGTCCCCCCTAGTCGGACCGATGACGGTTTGCAAACCTGCTCACCGCAACAAACCGACGAATGTTCCTTGAAGCACACGACGCATCCCTTTTGAAATGGTCTTTCCCCCCAACCCTCAAGAGCTCGGCGGCAACTAAACCAGACGAAGCCAAGTTCCAGCTGCGCGAGCCCGTGCAACTGGACGCGCGTGTTTTTGCGGAAAGTTCACGAAGTCCCGGCCGCGTGCCGGGTTTTCTTTCGTAAGCGAAGATTAGAGCGCTAGAGACAGAGATTGAAGACCGCGGAGGTTCTATGACTCGAAAATCGGATTCTCAAGAACCCTTACTCAATGCGGTGGCACGAAGGCTGGGACAAGCCGCGGGAACTGTGGCCAACATAACTCACGCGTTGACCGGCGCCCCGGGCACCGGGAGATCGCATCCGTCATCCAATCCCGAATCCGTGCAGTCGAGCTCACGTCAGCCGGAGTCCGCCGCTTCAGGGTCAATCCCGGGCGAAGCAAATCCCGCGAACCTTCGACCAAGTCGAACGGCTAAGCAGCGCAAAGCGAGGTCCAAGAAGCAAGCCCGAAGGCCGGGAACCGCCCCAAGAAAAAGCACGGCCGCCGCGAAACACATTTCAAGGAGAAAAGGATAGAGAGCACAGTTCCGTTGCTGTAATAAGCTTCCAACACTTCACAGGCATTTCGGAGTCCAAAGTTCATGGCGTCTTCTGTCCTTACGAGTACCGCAGCTCAGCCTCCGAGTGTCGATAAGAGGACGCATCTCTCTCCCCCGCATTCCTCCCGCCTTAAGATCATTCTCCTCATCATCGCAGCTATTTTGATTTGTGCCGGAATTTGTCTGGCCGTGTTCTGGAATCGGATCTGGCCCTTCACCGAAAAAGCGGTGGTCGAAGATCTGGCGCAAGCCAGTGACAGCGCTGTGACCATTCGCAGTTCTCATCGCACGTATTTTCCCTCTCCGGGTTGTGTTCTCGAAGGAGTTCAGTTTTATCACGGCCCGAACAAGTGGACTCTTATCACCATCGACAAGTTGACCATTGAAGGCAGCTATTCCGGCATTCTCACGCAGCATGTTCCCCGCATCACGGCCGAAGGCGGCCACGTGTTCATTCCGCCATTTGGCAGCAATGTAACTTTTCAGACGCAGCACTCCAAGCTTGTCGTCGACGAAATTGTCGCCGATGGAACTCTGGTCGACTTCGCTTCCGACGATCCGAAAAAAAGCCCGCTGCGCTTCGAAGTACGACAAGGCCTTCTGCACAACGTTCAATGGGGCGATCCCATCGATTACGATTTGAAATTTCACAACCCCGAACCTCCCGGCGAAATCGCCGCCCGCGGAAAGTTTGGCGTTTGGATCAAAGGCAATCCGGGCGAGACTCCGCTTTCCGGGGAATACACCTTCGACCATGCGGACCTCAGCGTATATCGCGGGATCGCGGGAGTGCTGTCCTCAAAAGGAAAATACGGCGGCTTGCTCAAACACATCGACATTTCAGGCGCTACCGACGTTCCCGACTTCGAGGTGACCTCCGGCGGCCATAAAGTCAAACTCGCAACGCAGTACAGCGCATACGTTGACGCCATTCACGGCGACACCTTCCTGCAACGCGTGGACGCGAACTTCGCCCGAACTCATGTTATCGCCGACGGTAGCATCGCGGGCATCAACGGACGCAAAGGCAAAACCGCTCTGCTGAATCTTTCTTCAACGCAGGGGCGGATCGAAGACATTCTGGGATTGTTCGTCAAAGCGCCCCGTTCGCCTATGTCGGGGGCGATCGCTCTCAAAGCCAGGGTAGAGATTCCACCCGGCGAGGAACGATTCCTTAAGAAAGTGAAGTTGGCGGGCAGGTTCGGTATTGACCAGGGCAGCTTTTCCCAGTCAGGAACCCAGAAAAATGTGAATGAGTTGAGCGCCGGGGCAAGAGGCGAGAAAATGGAAGACGCCGAAACTGTACTCACCGATCTGGAGGGGCAAGTCACTCTCGAACAGGGGATCGCCAAATTCGCCAACCTCACCTTCGGCGTTCCTGGCGCCAAGGCGCGTGTCGATGGCATCTACAACCTTCTCAATGAAAAGATCGATATGCACGGACGAATGCGGGTGGATACGAAGATCTCCAAGACGACCACTGGTTTTAAATCCTTCCTGCTGAAAGCAATCGACCCGATATTCAAGAAAAAGAAGAAGGGTGAGGTCGTACCCATTCATATCACAGGGACTTATAGTCATCCGCAATTCGGTCTCGATATCACACAGCCGAATAATAAGGGGCACAGCGGCAAGTAGTTTACGGGTATTTTTGCGGCAAACATCCGCTCCATCTCGACATCCTAACTTTCATGTTAAAGGTTCGACCAGCATTCCTCCCCAGGCCCTTCCTTGCTTTGCTCGTGGTTTCCGGACTCGCCATACTCCAGCTGGCGTGCGGCGGTGGCGGTTCCAGCACCTCGACCACCGCTCCCGTGCAGGATCCCGCTGGCCAACCCTCATTCAGCCATGTAGTGATCGTAGTAGAGGAAAACCATGGCTACTCCGACGTTGTTGGAAGTTCCTCGATGCCCTACTTCAACAGTCTGGTCTCACAATATGGCCTGGCTACGCAGTATTTCGCCAATGCGCATCCTTCACTCCCTAATTATCTGATGCTTACCACCGGCCAGATGGAATCGTCCAACGACGGCTTCACCGGCGTGATCACCGACGACAATGCGGTACGCGAGCTGGTGAAGATTGGCAAGAGCTGGAAGGCCTATGCTGAATCTCTCCCCTCGCAGGGCTATCTCGGTGGCACTTCCGGCGCATACGCCCGGGATCACAATCCATTTACATACCTATCGGACGTGCAAAACGATCCCACTCAGGCGGCTAACGTCGTTCCTTTCACGCAGTTCGCGACCGACCTCGCCAATAATGCCCTGCCGCAATATTCATTCATTATCCCCAATCTCACAGACGACGCTCACGACGGCACTCTCGCGCAAGCGGATAGCTGGCTGCAGACCAATATCGCACCCCTGATCGCCAACTCCGTCTTTCAGAATGGCGGCCTCCTCATAATCACCTTCGACGAAGCGGAAGACTCCGATGTGAACCATGGAGGCGGGCAAATCGCCACTCTCATTATCAGTTCCACAGCCAAGAAAGGTTACAAGTCCACAACTTTGTACCAGCACCAAAGCACGCTGCGGCTCATGCTTTCCGTGTCCGGCGTCAGCACGTTTCCCGGCATGGCCGCCGCGGCTCCGGATATGACAGAATTCTTCACCGGGCACTAGACATACCGGGGTCCCCATTCCAACAAACTACCCCAAACCAGCTACGAAAACGGCTGAGGCTATGGCCAAACCCCTTAATCCTACGCGATGCGGGGTATAGACATGCTTGTGCTTAGGTCGTAAGGTTTAGTATGCCTGTTCCGGAAGCAGGGCAAAAAACGTCGTCCGTACGCATTCTCGTTGTAGACGATAGCCAGCTGATGCGCCGCTGCCTGCGAACTCTACTGGAACAGAATGACTCATGGAGAGTCTGCTGTGAGGCGACCAATGGCCGGGAGGCGGTTGAGAAAGCCCAGCAGGCGACTCCGGACGTAATCGTCCTTGATTTTCAGATGCCCGTAATGAATGGCCTGGACGCCGCGAAGGAAATTCGGCGACGGTCACCTCAGGTTCCGATTCTCATGGTCACTCTGCATATGTCCCCTCAACTGGCGGATCAAGCCAAAAGGATCGGAATACGCGGCGCATGCGACAAGGGCGACATCCATTGCGTCGTGGAAGGCGTTGACGCCCTTCTGCATCATGGCACCTACTATCGAACTTGATTCCCTTCTGGTGACTTCATTTAGCTTAGGCCCTCGGTAACCCTCTTTGTTACAGATGGCGGCGTATTCTCTTTTCTTGGGGAAAGGTGAGGCGCGTATTTCCATCAACATCGACAATCTGTCCAACCTCGAGTCCCTGTCGACCCGAGAGCAAGCCACCCGTGTATATAGCCTGCTTCGCGCAATCCTGAATGTGCCTGCGGAATCGCGAACGGACACACTTGCGCAGGTGACCCAGGCGATCGAGCAGCACCCCTGCCGCACTTCCATTCGCTCGATGCTTCGCGATTTCTGGTCGCATCATTCCTACGTACGCGTGATCTCCGAAGCCGGATTGCCCGATGAAGCCTTTCTGGTTCGAGAATTACTCACCCGGGCTGTGCGGCATCTATTACCGGTGGATGAAGTCGAAGGCGACTTGTACGTCTTGATGGATTCCCTGAACTTAAAGGAATCCGATGCGCGCTGGGTGGCTTCTTTGCCCGACTCGCTGGTCGCTCCCTGGGCAGAGACCTTCCGCCCGTCCACTTTTTCGATTCTGGCATCCTGCAAGATTCTCGCTCTACGAGCCGCCAGTGTTGCCCTATCACGCGATTTGATTGTCTTCGCCGACGACGAGGACATTACCAAATCCGCCTTCTTTCATCTGCCTGCTCTCGTCGAGCATGTCATCCGGCATCCCGAAGACTTCCATCAGTGGGAAGAGCAAAAAGCTGCTTGCGAAGCGCAGTTGCTGACGGTGAATCAATCGCTGGCGGACAGAGGCTCCTCGGCAAATCTCATTTTCCGCGTGCGCCTTCTGCGCTCGCTTCTCGGCCGGATTCAACAGGTCATTAGCCTAGAGCGTCCCGACTCCGACGCGCGCAAACTCGCGGTCACGGTAGTGCACGGCTTCGCTTCTCAACGACGCGTCGGAGTTGTGATGAGCGCCAGCACCCGCCGCTTGGCCCGCAGCGTCGTCGAGAGAACGGGACGCGCCGGCAAACACTATATCGCTCACAATAGCGAGCAATGGGGCGTGATGGGCCGGGGGGCGGTCTTTGCGGGCATCATTACTTCCTTCACTGCGTTATTCAAGTACTCGCTGGCCACTACCATCCATGCTCCCCTGCTTCTGGCCATCGCCCATTCGTTGAACTACGTTTTCAGTTTTTTGCTGATGCAGGCGGGAGGATTCCTGCTGGCTTCCAAAATGCCGGCTGTCACCGCCGCGACTCTGGTGGATGCCATGGAAGATCCTGCCAAGGATCACATGGCCAGTCTGCAGGCGATCTCCAAAACGCAATTCATCGTAACCATCGGCAATCTCATCGGCGCCATTCCCGCGTCCATTGCCATCGACAGAATTTTCAATGCACTGCGTGGACATCCCTTCCTCCCGGAACCGGCGGCGGAACACGGCATTCACATGCTGTTTCCCCACGCTTCCATGACCATTCCTTTTGCCATCATCACCGGAATCTTTCTTTGGCTGTCGTCGCTGGCAACCGGCTGGACCGCGAATTATCTCGCTCTCCATCGCATGGCCTCGGCAATTTCCAATAGCCTGCGCATTCGTTCCAGGCTGGGTCCCGAACGCGCGGCCAAGCTCGCGCACTGGGTCAAGCATCATGCTCCAGGATCGGTTGGATATATTGTCCTGGGATTTCTCCTGGGCTCGGTGCCCATTATTGTCGAACTCTTCGGCATCCCGCTCGAAGTTCGGCACGTCACACTGGCCGCAGCCAGTCTCGGGTATGCTCTGGACGCCTCCCGGATCTACGGCCAACTGCACTGGCAGGGTGCCTTGCTGGCATTTTCAGGAATCGTCCTCGTCGGCATCTTGAATATTGTCACGTCATTCGTGCTGAGCTTTCTTCTGGCCGTACGCGCGCGCAATATCGGAGAAGCACAATCCCGGCGCTTTTTGCGCGAAGTGGGACGGGAGTTGCTGGCGCACCCTTTTTCTTTCCTGCTCCCGGGCGAACCCACCCGCACAGAGTAGCGGTCTGAAGAATGACTTAGAAGCGCACTCCCTCAGGGGATAGATATCAATATTTGTATAGTCTTGTCATGCGGAGCGGAGAACGAGCGGAGCGGAACGCGCAGTTCGTTCGTAGCCGAAGCATCCCTACGTTCTCCAAGCCCTGGCCTCAGCCGCGCCGCAACCTTGCGGGACAAAATGACAACCCAGTCTGCACCTTCCCTCACACCTCCAGCTTATGTAGATATGGGACGCTGGCCTTCATCTTGTCCAGATCCATTTCGACGAAATAATTCTTGATGCCGCCTACTTTCGCGGCGCTAAAGATTTTCTTCCAATCCAGACTATCCTCTCCCACCGGCATGATTTTCTTGGCTTGCGCCGACCAGCCTTGCACGTGCATCGAAATGAAGCGCCCAGGATACTTGGTGAAATATTCGGCGGCGTCATATCCCCGACTGATGGTGGAAACCTGGAACTGAAACTTCACCAGCTTCGGATCGAGAAGCCCGAACAACACATCGTAGGTTCGCTTCCCGTCCACCATCGAAAGCTCAAAGTCCTCGTTGTGCAGCCCTTGCTGGATGCCCGCTTTGGCCGCGCGCTCCGCTATTTTGTTGTATTCGTCGGCCGCACGCTTCACATCGTCCATCGTCGGATTCTTTGGCCCACCGAGGCTTGGAACCAACATTTGCGTCAGTCCTACATCCTTCGCCCAGTCAATGGCGCGCTGCTGATTGTCCCGGAGTTCCTCGATGCCGAAGTGAGAACTGATGCAACCCACACCGGCATCGCTGAGAATTCTGCGCAGTTCCGGACCTGTGTATTTGGCGAGGCCGGCGAAGCCCGAGTCAGCGTAACCAACCGGCGAGCACAGCTCAACCATTTGAAATCCGGCCGCGGAAAGCTGCTTGATCGTGCCCGGAAAATCCTTGGCGATCATCTCCCGGACAGGCCAGGTTTGACATCCAATGGGCAGGCCCAGCGGATTGGCGCGGAGCTCCAGCGCACCTGCGGAAAGAAAACTGGCAGCGGCGGCATACGTCGTTGCGTTCTTGACGAATTCTCTTCTCGAAATTGCGGACATGTAGCCTCCCGTTCAATGAACAAAACAATTTATGAAAGTTCGCTAAAGTTCCCATCCGCTGCGGCGTTCGGGGCGAACGTATTTCTGCGCGACCTCCGAATTCACGCTCAGGTTCGAGCGATCCCAGGCGAGTTTTTGTCCCATACGAGCCGCCACATTTCCCAGAAGCAATGTCTCGGTCACCATTCCCTCGAATTCGAAATTCCCACCCGGCTTCACTTTGCCGCCCTTGCAGGCGTCGAGCCACTCCCGCTCGTTGCCCGGCGATCGCGGCAAAGTTTTTGGCGGCTGCTTGTAGCTGTCCATCTTGCTTTGCGGAATCAGCTTCGGATTGCCGCCATTGAAGGTGCAAAGAATTTTGCCGCGGTCTCCCACGAAGAGAAGTCCTTCGTCCTCTCCTTCCGCATCGTTTTTAAAGGGACGATTGTCCTCCAATTCATCCGGACGCCGCGGCTTCAGGCCGCCGTCATACCAGTTGAAGTTTACGGGGGGCATGTCGCCACGCCCAGCAAACTTATAGCGCACGATCGAGGCCATCGGATAGGTCTCTTCATACCGGTCGGTCGAACTCGCCTCCACGCTCACCGGCCCTTCCAGTTTCAACACGCGAAAAATTGTGTCAAAACTGTACGAACCCATATCGCCCAGCGCTCCACAGCCAAAGTCCGTCCACCCGCGCCATACAAACGGCAAATAAGCATGATTGAAGGGCCGCTGCGGCGCCGGCCCTAGCCACAGGTCCCAATCCAAACCTTCGGGCACCATTTCGGCTTCCTTCGGACGCTCGATGCCTTGCGCCCAGAACGGACGGCTCGACCAGTTCATAACTTCCCGCACCGGCCCAATGGCGCCGTCCCAGATCCATTCACATAGCACTCGTGTCGACTCGGATGCCTGATTCGCCACGGCAATCTGCGTCGCCACGCCAGTCTCCCGTGCAATCTCGGCAATCCGCCGCGCCTCGTAAATCGTGTGTGTCAAAGGCTTCTGGCAAAAAACATGTTTGCGTTTCTTCATGGCTGCAGCCGATACAACCGCGTGCAGGTTGTCCGTAGTACACACTACGACGGCATCCAGATCCTTTTGCTTTTCCAGCAATTCGCGGAAGTCCACGTAGGCCGCACAGCCACGATATTGGCCGGAACGCTGCTGGCTGCCGTAATACCCGTCCACTATCTTCTGGCAAGGTTCGCGGCCGGCAACACCGCTGGTCACGCCAAGAGAATGAGTCAACTGAATCGGCTGATCGGGACTCAGCCAATCCCATCCACTGTTGACGCCCAGCAATTTGCGCACGGAATTGCAGAACTCGTGCGTGTCCCATTGCGGATAATTGGCGCCGGTCTTGTTGACATCGCAGACAGCCACACCTTGAACGTCAGGCTCGGCCAGAAAGTGAAGCATCACACGCAATCCCTGCGCCCCCACGCCGATGAAAGCGATATTCACCTTGTCGCTGGGTGGCACATATCCCGCCCCGCCCAACACCCGGCGCGGAACGATCGTAAAACCAATCGCCGCCGCCGCTGTTTGTCCCAGAAACTTGCGTCGAGAAACCGAGCCCGCTAGAACCTTGCCGGATCGAACTTGATTCTTCATTCTTCCTCCCAAAGCCAGACGGCGGCGATAGTTTCATTTCTACCTCGCGCCTGTCAACGGGCGAGCAAGGCAGACGGACCCGTTTCGCCTCTCGGTTGTGTTTGCAGGTTCAGCTGGCAGGTTCAGCTTGAGAGGTTCACTTTCAGCAGTCCCTACGCTGGAGTCATGCCGACGAGGCGGCTTCAGTCGCAAGGGCACGCCCCTATGGCTAACCTTCTGATTTTACAGGCTAAAATCGGGCCGTTTGCTTTTTCTCAGAGTGGAGGATTGCTTGCATTGTCACTAACGTCTATTAAGTCTGTTATATCACTCTAGTTTACGGAATGCCCGGCCCGCCACGCAGAAACGCCCGAACACTCTCCGGATGTCCCGAACATTAGCAATCTTGCGATGAAAAGGCGGTTGCAGATCGCCAGTATCTATAGTACGTTGATGGACATACTTGGAACAGTAGCCAAGGATGGCGATTTCTGTGGATCGCGGCAGTAGTGGCGCCGAACCAACTTAAACTCAAACGAGAGGATTGTCTGTCCATGAAAGTCAAACGGAAGCTGATTCCACTGGCACTCATTCTGGCGGCACTTACTTCCGGAGCCGTGGCGCAAACCGAATCAGCGTCGAACGCGGCCCCAGCCAACGGCTCCCCGGCCTCTGCGCCGGCCCCGCCTCCTGTCACCGCCGCCGATATCCAGGCATTGAAAGACGCCATTGCCCGACAGCAGCAGGAGATTCAGGCATTGCAGGCGCAATTGCAGAGCAGACACGAGACGCCGCAACCAGCCCAATCCACCGGTCTTTCTGCAACACCCGCAACACCCGCGACACCCGCCGCGACAGGACTCGCGACTCCCCCTGCCACAACCGAGGCATCAGCTACCGTCGCGACCAACGTCCAGGGCCCGCAAACCGATACGAGCAATCAGCAGGCTGGCAGCTCCGATGAGCGCGTTCGGAATCTTGAGCGCCAGATCAAAGGCCTCGGCCCCATCTCGTTCAGCGGCGACGTCCGTCTTCGCGCAGAGCCCTTCTTGGGCGGCCCCTCGGATCAATCGCTGGATCGTTTCCGCGGCCGGGTGCGGGCCCGCTTCAATGCGGTCGCCGATCTCGGAGAGCAATTCCGCACCGGCATCACTCTCGCCAGCGGTGACGTCAACGATCCCACCACCACCAACGCAAGCCTCACCGGTTTCTACACCCGCAAGACCATTGCATTGGACCTGGCGTTCGTGGAATTCAAACCAAAGCAGTTCAAACCCCTCACCCTTATCGGCGGTAAATTTCGTTATCCCTGGTACAACACCGAACTTACCTGGGATAAAGATTTGAATCCCGAGGGCGCGGCCCAGACCCTGGCGTTCAACCTGGAAACGCCGGTGCTGAAGCGCTTCGCGTTGGTCGGCTTTGAATTGCCCTTCGCCGAAATGGCCGGCACCGCTCCCGCCGACAAGAGAATTACGCAATCGATCACTTACGGCGGACAACTGCAGACCTCATGGCAGCTGGCGCCACACGTGATTCTCAACGCTTACTCGGGATATTATGACTTCCGAGGCGCCGACTCGATCGCCCTGGCGCTGGCCCGCGCCAGCAGCAAGAATCCGCAGACTCCGCTCGCAGGCGCCTTGCCGCTGGCTACCGGCAATCCAGTGCAGGACTCGACGTACACGACCACTGCGACCACCATCATCACGATCGGCGGGACGGCCTATCCAACGGGCGTTACCTCCATCACCAGTGCGCAGTTCGCCTCGCAGTTCGGACTGTTCGACAACATTGCCCGGCTCGACATCGATACCGGGCACGCTCGTGCGCGGCTGAGTTTCATCGGTGACTATGTTCAGAATACCGAGGCCTGCGGCAACTTGGTCAACATCGTCGCTGCTCCGTCGAACTCCGCGACGCAGACTTTCAAACAGACGCTCAATGCTCCTTGCAACCCGCACCAGCGCCGCGGATACTGGGCCGAAGGAAGAGTGGGCCGTCTCCAGGAAAAGGGAGATCTCCAGATCGGATATACCCGCATTTACATTGAGCGCGAGGCCGTGCTGGGAAACTTCAATTACAGCGACATTCGTCAGGGCACGAACGTCGCTCAGCACCGTGTCGATGCCTTTTATCAATTAGACCGAAGCGTGCAGTTGGGCTTCGCTGCTTTGATCGGCCGTCCTCTGGCGAGTACGGAGCCGTGGCTTACACGCTTGCAGTTCGACACGATTTACATCTTCTAGTGAAGTTATGAACTCAAGAACGCAAGAACGGGAGATCGCTCCCCTCAGATAGGTCCATGGTCGGCGCGGTGCCGGTATAGTTTTCGTTGGAAGCTTGCGACGCGCGAGAAGCTAGTACATTATTGGTGCAGAAAAACCCGCAATGACAGTGCATCGAGCCGTCGAACGACGCGGCAAGTGGTTGAGAAGATTGGTGGAGCTAGTCGGGATCGAACCGACGACCTCATCGTTGCGAACGATGCGCTCTCCCAGCTGAGCTATAGCCCCCTTTTATCGTGGGTTATCGACAACGGATTGATCGACCACGGACTGATCGACCGCCAATTGATCGACCGCCCGACTATTTTATCAGCGTTTCAGAATCGGCACCAACCCTGCGCGTCCGTCTCGGCATACGCCTTTAGCACAAAAAGTCACGCCCGCTCATAACCCCAACCCAGAATTCGCTTGACGAAATATCTCGACTTGCGTCTAACTAGCAATTGACGGCATGAAATTGACTCGCCCGTTGGTTCATCGAGATGTTTACGCAACTGAATCCCGCGAGCGCCCGGCGGCAGCGCCGCCTCGGAATCATTTCGCTCGTTCTCCATGGAGTTTTGCTGGCCTGGCTGTTGCATACACCTAAACCTCAACTACTCACCGCAAACTCCGTCGCGAGCGGCCAAAATGGCAAGTCCGTTACGCGCCTCTACTGGCCAAGCAAAACTCCGGACGACAGCAATCGGAGCTCTTCCGACGAGGCGACGCAGCGCTACCGTCATCAGCGCTTGAGTCATGACAAGCTAACGTGGACAGCGCAATCCAAGCCGCCAAAGTTGCTAGCGCCGAATAACCAACTTGCCCGCACCAACAGCCAGGACAACTCCAGCACCCAGACGCTTTCGGCCCTGGGTCACGGCGCGCAGGCGGGCGCCCTTTACGGAACATTGAACAACGGTCCGTTCTCGGGGAACGAGATCCGGCCCGCGTTGCCGGTCGCGACTTCCGATCCCATGGTCTACCCCTGGCAACTGCCTGCCGCTCCGGGCAATGAGATCATCGAAATCACGATCGATGAACGCGGAGAAATCGTCCGCAAAACTGTGCTGCAAAGCCTCGGCCCCGACATTGACGACAAATGCCTGGCAGCGCTGGAGAACTGGCACTTTCGTCCCGCAACCCGCAACGGCACAGCCATCATGTCCAGACAGGATGCCATCTTCCCCTTCAAGGCAAGAGGTTAGCCACCACGCGAATCACAAAGCAGCGGATATAATGAACGGGTGAGCGGTAAGGAAATA
This sequence comes from uncultured Acidobacteriaceae bacterium, assembly GCA_963709305.1. Classification (GTDB taxonomy): domain Bacteria; phylum Acidobacteriota; class Terriglobia; order Terriglobales; family Acidobacteriaceae; genus Sulfotelmatobacter. Next base: position 436,169 of record CAVPWO010000002.1, read on the forward strand.
AAACAAGTCGCCTCCGCCGATTTTCCCACGCGCTGGGGCAAGTTTCGCATTTATGGCTTTCGCGGCCACGCCGGTTGGGACGGCGACCGCCGTGTCGAAGAAGCCGTCGCGCTGGTGGCCGGCGACGTGAAGTCCGCCCCACCGCTGGTGCGCATCCATTCTCAATGCCTGACCGGGGATGTTTTCCATTCCTTGCGCTGCGATTGCCGCCAGCAGATGGAGCTATCTCTCTCCATGATCGCAGAGGCAGGCGCCGGTATTCTGATCTACGAACTGCAAGAGGGCCGCGGCATCGGCCTGATGGCCAAGCTGCAAGCCTATGAATTGCAAGATGCGGGCCTCGACACCGTCCAGGCCAACGAACGCCTCGGCTTCAAGAACGACTATCGCGACTTCGCGCTCCCGGCCGAGATTCTGAAAGCCCTGGGAGTCACACGCGTGCGCTTACTGTCCAACAATCCCGAAAAGGTTGATGCCCTGGAACGCGCCGGAGTGCAAGTGGTCGAGCGCGTCCCCTGCGAAGTCACGCCCAGCCCGCACGCCGAAGAATATCTCAAGACCAAGAAGGACAAGCTGGGACATCTTTTCACCTGACGCAAAGCTTTTTGATCGCCAGGTTCTTCTCGACCTCGTCCAACATTTTTTCATCCGTTGTCTTTCTCCGCCCATCTTTGCGCGAATCCCCGCGCCGTGCTCTAATTCGCTGACTCACTCTCGCTGAATCACTCTCGCAAATGACCGCCTCCGATTCCGTACTCCGTAAGTCTTCCAGCGACCTGATCCTTCTTGGCCTTGCCTTGGTCGCTGCGGCGTCAATGGTTTATTACCACCTGGGTCTCTTCGTTCCTCGCGTGCTCGAGGTGCGGGCCGCCTTGGGCCTGGGCAACGGTTATTCGTTCGGCGACGATTTCTACCCCATCTGGCTGGCAGCACGGAAATCAGGAGCCGAGCAGCGTGATCTCTACAGCCCGGAGGTGACGCGCCACATTCAGACGGGGCTCTTCGGACGACCGCTCGACGCCGGCATTCCCACCGATCCCCCGGCCGACTATCGCCAGTTCGCATATCCAGCATTTACAGAACTATTGCTCTGGCCGAGCGCCTTGTGTGACTTTTCGAAGCTGCGCGTCATTCTTGCAGTACTGTTCCCCGTTCTCACCGCTCTCACTTTGTGGTTGTGGATACTGGCGTTGCGATGGCGTCTACCTCCGGTTCGGTTCGCTGCACTCGCGCTGCTCGCGCTCTGCAATTACCCGATTCTTGAAGCTTTGTTCGCCGAGCAACCCGGCCTGATTGTCGGATTCTTGCTGGCCGCCGCTGCTCTAGCCCTCCGCAGGAGCTGGCTGTCGCTGGCCGGAGTTCTGATGAGTCTGACATTGATCAAGCCACAGATGACAGCGCTCGCAATTCTTTATCTCGTGCTTTGGAGCCTCGCCAGCCGGGGTCGCGCGCGCTTTTTGGCGGCCTTTCTTGTGACCACACTGCTGTTGACTGGAGCCTCCTGGGTGATCTGGCCACATTGGATTGGAAAATGGCTGCAAGTCCTTCTTGGATATCATCGCTATGCGACGCCGCCACTGGTGATGGTCCTGCTCGGAGGAAGCTTGGGAACATCTCTCGGCCCGCTAATAATTGCGCCCGCGCTGCTGGTGAGTGTTTGGCTTGCGTGGAAAGCACGACGCGACACCGTGGAATCTCTGCAATTCTGGTTGACCTTGAGTTTGTTGCTCACCCTCACATCCGTCACTCTGCTTCCCGGGCAGGCGATCTACGACGACGTGATTCTTCTTCCCGGCATATTCCTGTTGCTGCGCCATTGGCGCGAGCTGCGTGATGCCGGGCGCGTGTCTGGTATCTTGCTATTGGCCGGAGCCGTCGTTCTTTTTTGGCCCTGGGTTGGGGCGTTTACTGTGGTCGCGCTCCGTGCATGGTTTACACGCGTATGGTTTACAGCTGCGACTTTCGATTCGACCGCAATTTTTTCGCTGCCCATTCGTACCGCAGCATCGCTTCCCTTCGCGGTGCTCGCGCTGCTGGCTTATGCAATGCGAATCAATCGGGTTCGGGATCAAGCAGCTCCTTGAGTTCCCTTTTGTGTTTCACCGGAAGATATTGCAGCGCCGCCCGAGCTAAGGATGAATAGACTCCACGGGCCGCGGGAACGCCGCGCAGCACCCGCAAATGCCGCTTCACCGTATCCACGTCGCCCCGGACCAGCGGCCCGCTGAACGCGCTGGCGGCGTCAAAAGCGGCATAGTTCGCCAGCGTCTGCAGAAGGATGGGAAGCATCCGCCGCTTCGCCGCTTTTGCATTCACCCCCGCGAGAGCGGCAACCTGCTCGGTGGCAGCCAGAAGTGCGGTGAGAAGCGGAGAGGCAAAAGTTCCCCAGGCATGATAGGCGGCCTTATCTTTCCTGCGAATCGAATGAGCGTGACCGCCAACGTCCTCAATGATGCGGCGCGCCACCTGCACCGCACGCGCATCCCCCTCTGTCGCAAATGGCACTCCCGCCAACGCCGGCCGCGAGCCCCGCACAAATGTCATCAAGGGATGCACTGACGCGACGGAAGCCCCGCGGCGGCGCAGTCCCTCGAGTTCATCGCTGCTAAGCGTTCCGCTGGAGTGGAACGCCACTCTTCCCTTCCATTCGATCTTCTCCGCGAGAGCGCCCGCGGCTTGTCCGATCTCAGCATCCGGCACACAGAACCAAATCAAATCAGCCCGCAAGTCCGATGGAGCAGTTAGTGCTCGGGCACTCACCTGTTTCGCAAGTCGCCGCGCCCTTTTCAACGAAACCGCACGAGAGCGCGCAACGACGGCCTCAATAACGTAACCGGCCCGCAGCAGTGAGACAGCCAGGGCCGTCCCGAAATTTCCCGCCCCAACAATCGCGACCCGCGGCTTCCCAGCCATGCCGGGCAGCATAGCAGAATGCGGCTTCCGGCTTCCGCTGTTCGGCTTTCGGAAACCCGCCGGCCTTCCGGAAGCCGAAAGCCGGAAGCCGTCCTTTCTGAAGCCATGTTTTAATGTCTGCATGCCCAAATCTTCCCGCCAAACCGCACGCCGCAGCAAAGAACGCATCATCTCTTCCCGAGTCGTCTATCGCGGACCAGTCTTCTTTGTCACCACCGACGACGTAGAGGAACCCAATGGCGTGCGGGCGCGGCGCGATATGATCCATCACTCGGGCTCAGTCGTGGTCCTCGCCGTCGACGATTCCGCCGCGACGCCCCGTGTTCTTCTGGAACGGCAGTACCGTCACGCGGCCCTCGACTACCTCTGGGAATTGCCCGCCGGCCGCATCGATCCCGGGGAGCACGAACTCCACGCCGCCAAGCGCGAACTCTTGGAGGAGACGGGCTACACGGCCCGTAAATGGCGTCGCATTTTGAAGTTCTTTGCCAGCCCGGGATTCGTTGCCGAGACCATGGCGGTCTATCTGGCAACCGGCTTGCTCGCCGGCAAGGCCCAGCCCGAGGCCGACGAAGTGATTGATAAGCGGCTTGTTCCCCTGCCAACCGCCGTCCGCATGGTCCTCCGCGGCACCATCCAGGATTCCAAAACCATTTCTTCCGTGTTGTGGCTCGACCATATGTCGCGCACCGCGAAAGGCAAGCCTAAGCCAACCGCAAAGCAAAGCCGGAAAGTCGCGCCGCGATCACGCTAAGCGGCTGGCGGATGACTAATTCTTTTTTGGCATTTTTTAGACGGTGTGATCGCTTGACAGCCTACCCTTCCTGCCCCAAATTGCATCCTATTCCCGGAATTTAACTGCGGTGCACGTCCTTGGGGCCCCCCATATAAGGACGTGCAGAAAGAGGGGGGTACGTGGAACGTTTGAAAGGAACCGTTAAGTGGTTCAATAACGCCAAGGGATATGGCTTCATCGGTCGCGCGGATGGGCCCGACGTTTTTGTTCACTACAGCGCGATTAGCTCTGAGGGTTACAAGAGCCTGCAGGAAGGCGATCCTGTGGAGTTCGAAATCACCGAGGGCCAAAAAGGACCGCAGGCTGCGAACGTGACTAAGGCCGCTTCATAGCGTCGCGCCGCTGCGAGCGAACCCTCCGCTTCCGCGAGCGCCCCGTCACCCGCAAAGTGCGTGACGGTCGAATCCCCGCTGTCATCCAGCGCGACCGCCCGGCGTTGTCACCGTAAGCGCCCCCTCGCGGTGTCGTCCTGAGCGAAGGGATTTCCCGCGAAGCGAGAAATCCCGCAGTCGAAGGATCCCTATAACCCACCACTCTGGCCCCGCCGCCTAATCTTGTTTATCTTTAATCGGTGGACAACAAGGCCATCGCCAACATCCTCTACGAAACCGCCGACCTGCTGGAAATCGACGGGCAGGACTCCTTCCGCATCCGCTCCTACCGTAACGCCGCGCAGGCCATCGAGAATTTATCGCAGCCGATAAACAAACTCATCGAAGATCCCAAGCAGGTTTTGGCCATCCCCGGCATCGGCAAAGGCATGCTTCTGAACCTGCAGGAACTTTTCAAGGACGGCAAGCTATCGATCCAGACCACTCTGCTCGAGAAATACCACCCCTCGATGCTCCAATTGCTGAAGATTCAAGGCCTCGGACCGAAGACCATCGCCCTGATCTGGAGTGCCTACAAAGTCTGCGACATCGACGGCGTCGAAAAACTGGCGCGCGAAGGCAAGATTCGCGAGCTCCCACGCATGGGCGAAAAGCACGAAACCAAGCTGCTCAAAGCCATCGAAGACTATCGCCGCATCGGCGGCCGATTCCTCATCGACGCCGCCGAACTCGAAGCCGAAAAACTCACCGCGTATCTCGCAAAATATCCCGGCATCGAGAAGATCACGCCCGCCGGATCGCTGCGCCGCGGACGCGAAACCGTAGGTGACCTCGACATCCTCGTCACCGGCGGGGCCTGCACGAGTGAAGAAGGCCGCCAGAAGGCCATCGCCTACGTCGCCCAATATCCGCCGCTAATGGACGTCATTGCCAGCGGCGACAACAAAATCAGCTTCCACCTGCGCAGCGGCATGCAGGTCGATGTCCGCCTTCTGCCGCCCGAATCCTTTGGCGCCGCCATGCAATACTTCACCGGTTCGAAAGCCCACAACGTAGCCCTGCGACAGCGCGCCCTGAAAATGGGATACACCTTGAACGAATACAGCCTGGCCATGCTCGACGGCGGAACCCCGGTCGCCGGAAAAACCGAAGAAGAAATCTACGCCAGGCTGAAGCTCGACTACATCCCGCCCGAGATGCGCGAAAATCTCGGCGAGATCGACCTGGCCCGGGATCATGCCCTGCCCCGGTTGATCACGCAGGCCGATCTGCAGGGCGACGTCCACATGCACACCGTCGAAACCGACGGCCGCAACACCATCGAAGAAATGGCCGAGGCCGCCAAGGCCCGCGGCTACCAATATATGGCGATCACCGACCACTCCAAGAACCTGGCCTTCGCCAACGGACTCGACGACGCGCGCGCCGTCGCCCACATCCAGCGCATTCGCGAAGCGAACAAACAAATCGAAGGCATCACCATCTTTGCCGGCATCGAAGTCGACATCCTGGCCGACGGCAACCTCGATCTCTCCGACGACGTGCTCGCGCAAATGGACATCGTCATCGCCAGCGTCCACTCCGTCTTCAATCAGGAACCCGCAAAAATGACCGACCGCCTGCTGACAGCCATCTCGAATCCCAATACTTCCCTCATCGGCCATCCCACCGGCCGCATCCAACTCCGCCGCGACGCCTACGCCTACGACATGCACGCAGTTCTCGCCGCCGCCGCAAAACACAAAGTCGCCATGGAACTAAATTCCTATCCCGACCGCCTCGACCTGAACGACGTCCACCTCCGCCAAGCCAAGCAGCAGGGCGTGAAGATCGTCATCAACACCGACTCCCACCACACCTCCCACATGGAAAAAATCCGCTACGGCGTCCTCCAAGCCCGCCGCGCCTGGCTGACGCGAGATGATGTGCTGAACACCCTGCCAGCGCCGCAATTCGCCAAGGCCATAAAACACCTCTGGTAAGTGCGCGTGCACCGTCCTTCTCGCGCCCTTGGCAAGAGGGCATGGATTTTGACTTTGTCCGCCTGACTCCCGGTTGCGCCCCGCTTCGCGCTTTCGACGGTATGATCCCAGGCGCCCTTCCAGCCGCGAAGCGGCGAAAGAATGCAGCCCACTGCACAAGCCGTGGGTGGAGAAATCAAAAATGGACAAGCTCCGAAAAGGGGCGAAAGAAAAGCTATGACACAGACTCGGAGGGACAGACGATAATCTTCGGAGACTTGGCGAACGTAACTTGGGAACGTCCCCTCCGTTCCCCCCGCCCCCGCGCCGGAACAAAACCTTGTCATTCCGACCGGAGCCGGAGCGCCAGCGACGGCGTAGTGGAGAGCCTGCCCTGAGCCTGTCGAAGGGAACCTGCTGTTCGTTATCGCTCAGGCGGGATCGCTGAGCGGCGGGCTGGCCCACCCTTCTTTCTCTGAAGCGTGGGTTCCCCCTGTCTCAATTCTGCGACGTGGCTAGTTCCCATGCAGCCCCGGATGCATCTCCTCCTCGAGTTGATCGAGCTTCTTCTTCTGCCCGTCGCTCAGGATCTTGCGGACCTCCCTGTCGGCCTTGTAGCGGCAGGCCCGCACATTGTCCATGCGCTCGCCGCGCGACATACTCTCGTCCTGCAGGGCCTTCTCTGTAGCGTCATGCATCTTCTGCAGGATGGGTTTGACTTTGGCCTGCTGATCGCTGTTGAGATCCAGCTTTTCGGTCAGTAACGTCATGTGCTTTTCGACGTCTGACGCGCCGCCACTCTCGCCCTGGGCGCCACTGCTGGCCGTAGCCTGTTGTGCGACTGTGGTAAGGGTAAGCATCAAAATTGTCCCGATTGCAAACACGCGAATTCGGTTCATGGTACTTCTCCTTTTGCTCTATGATTCGCAATGTAGCGGTGAAACCACGCGGAGTCGAGGACGGATACGAGTTGCTGAACAAAGAGGCGGTGCATGTCCAAGAATGAAGCGTCAAGAAATGAGGCGCCCAGGAATAAGGCATCGAGGAATGCGTCACCCAAATTGCAGGAACCCGTTGGACAAAGGAAAGCAAAGCCGCGCCGCAAACCTGATCGGCGCATCCAACGAACGTGTGAGCGGCTCGGCATGGCTCTGCTGACGTGGATCCAGGAGAGGCCGATCGACGAGGTGACGGTGCAGGATGTGCTAGACCGCGCTTCGGTCGGCCGTTCCACCTTTTATCTTCATTACCGCGATAAGGACGACCTGTTGCTCAGCCAGCTAGAGGGGTTCCTGGAAACGATGAGCACGGCGCTCAGCGCTCGCAACGAAAAGTCGCATCGAATCGTGCCCGTGGCAGAGCTCTTTGCGCACATCGGTGACCAGAACAAGCTTTATCGCGCGCTGGCCGACTCCGGCCGGCTTCACGACTTCTTCGATCTTGCGCAAGGCTACTTTGCCCGTGGGATCGAGCGGCGCCTCACGGAGTCCAAACGTCTATCGAACCTTCCCCAACGCGAATTGGCCGCTCGCGCCTCCGCCCTGGCCGGGAGCCTGCTGTCGCTGCTGCGCTGGTGGCTGGATCGCGGCGAGAAAGAATCGCCACGCGCTATGGACGACCTATTCCACCGCATGGTGTGGAGTGGACTCCAATAGTCGCTACCTCGAACGCGGCCGAGGATTTCCACAGATTTAATTCGCTGGTTGTGACGAACAACCTTTACTGAGGTTTTGGAATGCAGCAAGCTGGAAGCCATGTGCGCGAACTTTGCAGCCCTGGCGACCGCCCACAGAACCAATCATAAGTCATTTATTCCTCAATATTTTACCGATAACCCATTTAACCTCAATATTTTGCCGTCGGCATAGCGTATCGCTTGCTCGTAAGCCAAACAAAATGGGGATTTTGCTAAATTTCGCCTAAAAAAAATTGCATGAGATACCCAGCCGAGACGATTGCGCAAACCTCCAAACTCGATTGAACGCGCGAATCGTACTGCCGTTTCCGCGCCCAGCGAGTTGGCGAAATGAAAGTCGACGTATACCGCAAGGTGGAAACTAGCGAGTCAATCACCGGAGAATTCTGGCTGGATGGCGTCAAGGAATGCTATTGCCTGGAACCATCCCGCTATACGCCGTTTTACTCGGGCCACCCCTGCATCGAAGTCGGAACCTATCAAGTCGCGCTAACCATGTCGCCGCATCTCGGGTACATCTGTCCCGAGGTGCTCAACGTCCCGGGCCGGACTGAGATTCGCTGGCACATCGGGAATTTTCCCAAAGAAGTGCTGGGTTGCTGCGTGGTTGGCACCACGGTAGGCACAAATCAAGTCGAGAATTCGAGATCAGCCTTTGAGGCTCTCATGGCAAAGCTTAGGGGACAGGACATTCTCGCGGAGTATCACGATCCCATATCGCTGGCCGCTGGTTCCACGCCGGAAGGCGCATCTGAAGTAGAATCAGCGTTGCGAGAAGCGCCTATGCCTGACCGGACTCCTGTCCCTCCGCCGCCGCAACTCCGCAGCCCGCGCCACCAGCCGGCGCCGCTGCTCCAACCAGCAAGGGCCCAACCATCAACATTGGCGAAGAGTACGGCACGGCGAAAAAGAATCTGCCGCCCGCCAAGATCGTGATCATTGCCATTGGCCTTGTGCTGGTCGTGGTCCTAATCGCTTCGTTCCTGAAGCGCGCCACGCCGCAAGCCTCCGGTGTTCTCGATAACGTGGCCGCCGTCGAAATTCCCGGGCAGGGCTCGACCATGGTCGCCCTGACATTTATTCTCCACAATACCAGCGACAAGATTCTCTACGTCCACACCATCGAGAGCAAGCTCCAGTCTCCCAGCGGAGACTTCACTGCCGACGCCGTTTCCGCCGTCGATTTCGACCGGTATTATCAGGCGTTTCCCGCGTTGAAAAACGGCGCTCAACCCGCCCTCCCGCCGGAAACTAAAATCCAGCCCGGCGAGAGCACAATCCGCACCGTTATCGTGGCCTTCCCCATAACTTTGGACGCCTTCAACCAGCGCAAGTCGATCAGCGTCGTCATCTGGCCCTACGACCAGACGGTGCCAATAATTCTAACCAAGTAGCAGTCGAAAGGTATGACGTGTGGCTGTCTGGATGTGTGAATGTATGAATGTATGAATGTGGGGACAGCCGCCCTCGGCTCGCCGCCTTTTTTTCCGCGCCAGTCAAACCTATCGTGGAACTGCTTGCGCAAATGCCGCCGAATGCGTTTCTATAACAGCATGAAGATTTCCCGGAGTCCTCTCCGCATCCTGCCTTTGTTGTCCGCACTTTTACTCTCGACGCTTCTCGCCGCAGCAGTTGCCGAATCGCACGGCAAGTATATTTTCTACGTTGGCACCTACACCGAAGACGGCAGCAAGAGCAAAGGCATTTACGCCTATCGCTTTGACGCGGACAGCGCTGAGATCACTTCCCTGGGCGTGGCGGCGGAGACAACCAATCCATCGTTCGTCGCTCTGCACCCCAACGGCCGGTTTCTCTACGCGGTGAACGAGGTGGGCAACTACAAGGGGCCAAACAGCGGCGGCGTCAGCGCCTTCTCCATCGATCATGCCACCGGCAAGCTCACGTTGCTGAACGAGGTGCCGTCGCGCGGCGCCGATCCCTGTTACATCACGGTCGACAAAACGGGAAAATATGTTTTAGTGGCGAACTATACTGGCGGCAGCGTCACGGTATTTCCTGTTCTGCCCGATGGAAAGCTCGGCGAGGCCTCGGCTTTCATTCAGCACAACGGCCACGGTACGAATCCGCAGCGCCAGGAAAAAGCACACGCCCACTCCATCGATCTCTCGCCCGACAACCGCTTCGCCATGGTCGACGACCTTGGCCTCGACGAATTATTCGTCTACAAGTTCAACAGCGTTAACGGATCGCTCACCCCCAACAGTCCACCGTTCGCCAGGCTCGATCCGGGGTCCGGTCCGCGACACTTCGTCCTGAGCCCGACAGGAAAGTTCGCCTACGTAATTTCAGAAATGAAATCCACGGTGACGGCATTCTCGAACGACGAAAAGACGGGGAAGCTGCATCCGCTGCAAACAATTTCGGCGCTGCCCAAAGACTTCACCGGCCAAAATGACGACGCCGAAATTCAGATGCACCCCTCCGGCAAGTTCCTCTACGCCTCCAACCGTGGAAGCGACACCATCACCGTTTTCGCAATCGATCCGGGCAAAGGCACGCTGACGCCGGTGGAATACACGCCAACCCAGGGCAAGGTTCCGCGCAGCTTCGAAATCGATCCCACGGGAAGATTTCTCTTCGCCGAAAATCAAAAGTCCGACAACATCGTCGTATTCCGGATCGACGCTAAAACCGGACGCCTAACTCCAACGGGAAAAGTATTGGAAGTAGCTTCACCAGTTTGTGTGAAGTTTCTAAAAGTCGATTGACCAGATTGACGCTCACGTAGAGACGTTGCAAGCAACCTCTCTACGATTTCTTCTGAAGAAATCTTCGCCGCACCAGATGTGTACTCGCGTCAGGTTTGATCTCGTCATACTTCAGGCAGCTGATTGATCCGTCCACTTCGAGGACTGCCAGCGCCACTTGATCGCAACTATTGATCCCGTGCTCGCGCAGAGCGCGGTGCAGCTCATCCATGCTGACGTGCTCCCGCGCCAGGTGTGGTTCAATGATCTTGCCACCATGTACCAAAAGACTGGGCTGGCCCTCAATCAGGCGACGAAAGCGCCGGCTGCCGCCGGAAACATCCGCGACCAAATAATTCAAGATCAGCAACGTGGCCGCCGCCACCGCGCCTCCGAGGAGCGAGGTGTCGGGCCCGGTCATGGCATTCTGCACGGAGTTCGACAACAAAAGCAGGAGGGTCAGATCGAATGGGGTCATCTGCCCAACTTCGCGCTTGCCGCTCAGGCGCACGCCAATCAGCACCAGCACGTAAATCACGCCGGTGCGCAGCACGATCTGCAGCAGTACGTGGCTGCCGGGGAAAAAGGCTCCGCTCATGATTGAGTGTTTCGTTCGCGGTCTTAATTCGCGGTCACGGGCACAGGAGCATTTTTCGGCGTGCTCAAATATCCCGTGGCTTTGTTCTTGTCCACGCTCCATACCACCAGCTCAAAGAGCAGATGATCGCGTCCAGAATAAAACTGAATGGGCTCGGCGACGTTGCGGTCCTTTTTTTCGATGGTGCGGTCGTCCGCGGTGACGTTCACCGTGAACTTACCTTTCTTAACGTCAGCCTTTTTGAGTTGCAAACTCACCGTGGACACCGGCTGCGGCTTGGCGCCCTTCAGCAGGGTGAACTCGTAGTAGTTGCGGTCGCCCTTGTGCTTCAGCGTCTCCAAGTCACCCTGCGTGTGCGCGATCAATCCGCTCTGCACACCTAGATCGCCGATCGTGCTTTGCAATTTAGCTTTGGTGGCATCCAGATCGGCCTTGGTCGAAGCGACGTCGGTTTTGACGCCCCCAACGTCTGTCTTTACTCCCGATATTTCTCCGCTCACCGCGTTGATCTGAGCCTTCTGTTCACTCTCCAAACGAGTTTCGGCGGCCTTCTGCTCCGCCTGCAAGGCGGCGGTGCGCTGGGCCAGTTGCTTCTTGGTCATGCCAGCCTCGCGGGCCAGCGTTTCTTCCTGGGCCTCAGCAGTCTGCATTCGATTCTGCAACTCTTTTACTTGCGCGCGGCTGAGCTTAAGCTCATCTGTAAGATTCTCCACGTTGGAGTGCGTCATGTATTGCGCATATCCGAACCCCGCCACCACTAACACTGCCAGCACAATCAGAACCCACTTGCCGGCGTTCGATTGATGTTCGATCTGTAAATCGCCTTCATCGGCCATACCGTCTTGCTCCTTGGAAAGTTATCGAATCATTACAGGGATGCTTCATTGTTGAGCAGGATCATCGGGGTGTCAACTGGCTGACTCGCCACCGCGAAGCAAGATCGAGCGGGATGGGGTGATGAAGACTATGTGATGAACATGGGGTGACGAACATGGGGTGATGAACATGGGGTGACGAACATCAGTGCCGAAGCGCCAGGGCTTCCTGTAACAATCGTTCAGGATCGCGGCGAATCGAGGACGCCTCTGACCCCAGTCGCTTCTCCATTTGCTTTCGAACTGCTGCCGACGAATTACTTACGGAGGGAGCTGGAAGCGACCGCGTTATACTTTCCGATTTCACGATGCAGGCATATGCCAGGCGCGTTGGAAATCCAGCGTCATCGAGAAACAGGCCATAGGTGAGCCAGTCTTGCGCGCTGGCACTATCATCTCCCGTGGAGCTGTCCAAATGCAGCGCCTGCTGGTAAAGCAGGAGCGCTTCCGTCAACTTGCCGGCCTTGGCCTGAAGCGCGGCCTCATTCACGTCCGCCACACTTTCAAGTTTGCTCTGGCCGGTCTGCGCGCCAAGCTTCTCCGCGAGACGATATGACTGGATAGCCAGTCCCAACTGCGAAGCACGGGATTGACAATCGGCCATGCGCAACACGATGGCGATGACCTTGTCTGGAGCAGGACGGTTCTGTCGCGGCTGCCGCGCAATCTTTTCCAGGAACGCGCCGTAGTGAGAGGCTGCAGCTTGGGCCTTGTCCTCCCGATCGAGTTCTTCCGCGAGAAACAGATGCGCGAACGATTGGTCCGGGTCCGCTGCGAGGGCCTCGTTCCAACTCATCAGGGCCACGTCAGCATGCCCTTGCCGCAGGGCAAGGAAACCACGATTAACCAGCAGATTGGCATCTTTCGGCGTGTACTTGAGTGAAGCAGTGGTAAGGTCGAAAGCTTCGTCAAACCGGTTCTGATCGATCAGAAAGCGCAACAGGGCCTGACGAGCCGCAGGATCGGCGGGATTGATCTGCACTGCCCTTCTCCACGAGGATTCAGCCTGTAGCGGCTGGCCATCTTCCATCGCCCGTTCTGCCATGCGCATCTGCAACGAGCTGTCAAAGGAATCGAGAGCGGCCGCCCGCTGGAGATCGTGCAAGTCATCGGTGCGCAGCGCAAGATAGTAGTGAGCCTGGTCGACCGTTCCCCACACCAGCAGCACCAGCGCAGTACCGAGCCGCAGCGAACGCGCGGCGGCACTTCTTCCCACAAACCATCGACCCATTGCGACGAACAGTCCCCCGGCCCCGGCAGCCACATCCGCTACCCGCTCCCGCGAATTCAGCAACAGAGATGCGATTCGCCCGTCGCGCAGCTTCCAGATGGCGCCGTCGAGAATGAAGTGATGAATGTTCACCAACGCTGTAAAGATCAGGAAGCTGGTCGAGAAATCATGATGAAAGGCGCGGCTCGCCACCCACGGACCCGGAACGAACAGGGCAATGCCGCCAATGATGAGTACACCGAAATACGCCAGCGGCCGCCAGTTGCGCTGGTTTTTTCCCGCGGAGGAGACCGCTGACTCTCCGGCGGCTTCACGGCGCGCATAGTAACTGGTGATCCAGAGATATTGCGCGGAATGCATCACCGCCAGCACGCCCGTACTGTAGCGGTTCTGCGGGATTTCCCAGCCCTTGATCAGCGATATCACCGACGGCAGCAGAAACCAAAGGAACTGCGACGAGAACAGCGTCAAGGAGGGGATCAGCCTTCGCCATCCCGTGGTACGCGCCAGGCGCTGAAGCCCGAACACCGAGAGCCCGGCAAACGCTACGCACAGCACAATCTGCTCCCATCGGCTGACTACTTGCGGAATCCCAAGGGACAGGAAAAGGGGGTCGGTTGAAGGCCCCGTGTGAAATCCAAGGAACAAAATCAGATATGACACAATAAAAGCGCCATATATGGCTCGCCGTCCCGCTTTATCCGGATCCGCTCCGGCCCGGCGTGCGAACATCATGAACAGGCCATAATTCTGTCCGCTGTAATGCCACGGACTCCAAGTCAAATAAATAGTGAATATCCAGGGAAGAAGACGCAGCCAGAAATGCGACAGCAGAAGCGTGAGCAATAGCAGCGCCGTGATATGGACCGTGAAGATGCGGTACTTCTCAAAATCTTCGGAGCGATGGTAGGCGCGGTAAATTGTCGCCATGTAGTGCGGATAGTTGAAGAAGAGCGCCAGTACGTAGAACGCGACCGACCAGGTGCGCGCCTCCGAAGCCAGCGAAAAATAAGAGAGCAGCAGGAGAGGCGCCGACCACGCTCCACAACCCACGATCAGATCGAGCCAGGGATTGTAGATCCACGGCGCTGTCTGCTGCTTCGAATTCTGTCGCGATATTTTTCCCATGAACGAGATGGATTACTTACGAGGCGAGGTCCAAGCTTGTGTAAGGCACGACCAGAATTATAGGTGGGGGATTCGCAATGCCGAGTAGCCGTATAGCTGCGGCAGGGGTAACGAAGGTAACGAGCGTAAGATTTAAGAGAGGAGCGCGGGTAGAAGCGCGGCACACCACGTCCAGGCTATTCGAATTTCCAGCGGGTCGATTTGCTTTGAAAATGCTTCTCCCACAATGCGAAGACGATGCGTGAAGCGAACTGCAAACACGGGCTCCTTCATCGAAAGGATGTCAGCTTTCATGGATGACATGTCAAACTTGTACTTCTTCTCGTAGACTGCAAGGAATTTGTGCCGCGCAGCCACATCGGCGATTTCCGCGACGCCTTCGACGATCACGGCTTCATGGGCGTGCTCAGTGCAGACGACGCAGTTCGAGTTCCGCTCCAGGTTGCGTGCTTTCTGTGATTTGCTGCCGGTGCTGAAGAGGAAACGTCCATCCTGCCATAGACCCCAGACGACCATGGTGTGCGGAGAGCCCTCGGGCTTGACTGTCGTGATCCAGTAGTTGTGCGACTTTTTTAGGCGCTGCTCCGCCCAACTCCATGGCAGCAAACCTTTGCTGCCTTTGGACAGACCATAGCCTGGCATTTGTGGACGACTCGCCTTGGGACTTGCGATGCGGGTTTTCTTCGTTGCGGTCATTCCTCGTGCCTTTCACATCGTAGGTTAAAGATTGAAGAGAACTGACAACTCATTTCCTCTTGATCTGGCATTTCTTCTTGAGGCGATCAAAGAGAGCAGCGTTTCCCGGATCTTTGGACTGGTCGAACTTAGCGCATCTCGCGAATGTATCGCGAAACAACACGTCATCTTCCACCGCTCTCGAAACTTTTGGAAAGAAATCTGCAAAGTGGTGGCCCAACAAGTGCTCCAGCAAGACCGTGGCAACCATGACTCTGGACCTTCTTGTTCCAGCTTGTTCCCCAAAGCGCCGCCGGTCCCCGCGCTACAGGTTCTTCTTCGTCCACTGGTCGAGGCGTTCGAGGGCTTGCTGCAGGTTCTCCAGCGAGTTCGCCACGCTGAAGCGGAGGTAGCCTTCGCCGAATTCTCCGAAGGCGGTGCCGGAGAGCGCGGCGACTCCCGCCTGTTCCAGTAAAGCGTCGGCCAGCGCTTTCGATTTCCATCCCGTTTGCTTGATGTTGGGGAAAACGTAGAACGCACCTTTGGGCATGCGGCAGGAGAAGCCTTCGATCTGGTTCAGTCCGGCGACGAAGACGTCGCGGCGGCGTTGGAATTCGTCGCGCATATGGTCGACGGAACTCTGGTCGCCACGAATGGCCTCGATACCTGCGACCTGCGTGAAGCTCGCCGTGCAGGAGTTGGAGTTGGTCATGAGGCGTGTCATATGCGCGGCGAGGTCGGGACGCATCACGCCGTAGCCCATGCGCCATCCGGTCATAGCGTAGGTTTTCGAGAAGCCATCGAGCAGGATAGTGCGCTCTTGCATGCCGGGCACCGACATGATGGAGAAGTGCTGGCCACCATCGAACAGCAGGCGGCTGTAGATTTCGTCCGAGAGGATCATGATGTTGCGGTCGCCGATGATTCTGGCGATCTGCTCGATCTCGCCGCGCTCCAGAACTCCGCCCGTAGGATTCTGTGGAGAATTTAGGATGATGAGTCTGGTGCGGTCGGTGATGAGGGATGACAGTTCACTGACATCGAGCGAGAAGTCCCGGTCTTCGCGCAGGTGGATGGGCACGGCGCGTCCGCCCACATAGTGGATCATGGACTCATAAATGGGAAAGCCGGGATTGGGATAGATGACCTCATCTCCCTCATCAATTAAAGACAGGATCGTAAAGAAAATAATCGGCTTACCGCCTGGAACTATAACCACTTCATCGTTCGTGACTTTCACGCCGCGGGTGCGGCTGACGTATTCGGCAATGGCTTGCCGCAGATCGGGCAAGCCGGCGGACGGACCGTAGTGCGTCCAGCCGTCGCGCAGAGCATTCACACCGGCGTCGATCACGTTTGCGGGCGTGTCGAAATCCGGCTCGCCAATTTCGAGATGAATGATGCTCTTGCCCTGGCGCTCGAGCGCGCGGGCTTTGTTCAGAACTTCGAACGCAGTCTCGGTGCCGAGGCGCGACATACGGCGGGCGAGCTGGAGTTCGTGTTGGATGGCTTTCTCCATGCAGGAAGAACCGCTGACAGCAGCAAACTGGATATTATAGCGTTTCGCCAATCGAGCAGCGTGGCGAGGAGCGGTTGGGAATTGGCAGGCCTGTGCGTGGTCAGAGAGACGTAGCCAGCGGCGTCTCTACGAAATCGACAACTTCCTTCATGTCGGTCTGAAGAGGTATCGCCAGGAGGCGTAGGAGGAACATTCGGGCTGCGCCCGAATGACAGCCGAGGCGGCTGCCCTACCCGAGCCGTGCTATTCCGAGACGCTGTGCTCTTCGCTTTGGGCGCGGAGGACGCGATCGACGGAGTAAGGGGCGCGGCGGCTGGGCTCGTGGTAGTGGCGGACCTGCATTTCACCTAACAATCCGATGGCTAGCAGGTTGAGTCCGCCGAGCAGGAATCCCATTGCGGCCATCATCAGTGGGCCGTGTTCGGCCATGACAGGAACATGGCGCAGGAATTTTTCACCGCCGAGCCAGAGCACGATGCCGCTGCCGCTGAATATGCTCATCATCCCGATGCTGCCGAAGAAGTGCAGCGGACGAGAGAGATAACGCAGCAGGAAGCGAATGGTCAGCAGGTCGAAAAAAACGCGGAAGGTCCGGGTGATGCCGTAGTGCGAAACACCGCGTTCGCGGTTTACGTTGCGGATGGCCACTTCGCAAATCGTGGCACCGTGCCACGAGGCCAGCGCGGGAATGAAGCGATGGAGTTCGCCATAGAGCGGCACCTGCTCGAGAATATCGCGGCGGTAAGCCTTGAAGGTGGTGCCGAAGTCGTGGATATCTACGCCGCTGATCTTGGCCATAATCCAGTTGGCAATACGCGAAGGAATGCGGCGCATCCAGAAATTGTCGACGCGCACTTTGCGCCATCCGCTGACAATGTCGTAGCCGGCCGCAATTTTTTCCAGAAATAACGGAATGTCGTTGGGATCGTGCTGCAGATCGCCGTCCATGGCGATGATGTACTCGCCGCGGGCGTGATCGAAACCGGCGGCCAGGCCGGCGGTCTGGCCGAAGTTACGGCGCAGCTTGACCACGGTCACGCGGCTGTCGACTGCGGCGATTTCACGAAGCGTGTCGAAGGTGCGGTCTTTGGAGCCGTCGTCCACTAAAACGATTTCGAAGCTTTCCCCGTGAGCCTCCATTACGGCTTTCAGCCGGTCGTAGAGGTCGGTGACATTCTCCTGCTCGTTGTGGAGCGGGACTACTATGGAATACTTGGGCACGGTGTTTTGATTATAGACCCAAAAGCGGTTCTCAGTCCCCAGTTCTCAGTTCACAGTTGGGTACTTTTGGTAACTCGTGAACCTGCCTCAGTCAGCCTTGGTCTTTTAACTTTAGCTTGGACTTGTTTTCTTCCATGAAGGACTTGATTTCATTGGCGGCTCCCAGGAGGCGGTTCCACTGCTCGTAGTAAAGAGTGACCGGAAAGCGGCCCAGGCCATAGACGCTGACGCCGCCTTTTTCGCCGACTTTGAAGATCAAGTCACCGCTGCGTTTCTTGGTTTCGACTTCCTTTTCGAGTTGAGAGAGCTTCGCTTTTAGTTCTTCGTAGGTTGGTTCTGCCATAATTTCCTCGCGTTTGAAAATGAATGCGTTCGGACTAGCCTTTCAATGTTCGCTTAAACCATGATTTCGTGCAAACCCTGATCTTCAGGACCGAAGGTCGAGGCACGTGCCCGCGAACCCCCGGCGACGGAAACTGAATTCTACTTCGAAGCTCTCTGGGATGAACAAAAACAAGCACCGCCCAGTTCCATTTAAGTTGGAGCCTTGTAAATCAGCCTTGTAAACCTATGTAAAACATCTGGCAATGGCACGAAGGGAAAGCACCACGGTTGTAGAATAAAAGAAATCACTATCTAAAATCGCGCATCTGTTGCACTTTGGGGGAGATTTTTGTCTAATTACTTCGTATTAAGAATCGTAGTCTGGGTTGCGCTTGCCAGCTTTTCTTCTCTGCTTTCCTTCGGTCAGCAAGATACGTCGCCCAAAACTCCAGAAACTGCGGACCAGACTCCGCCACTGGCTAGCCCGGCGCCAGCGGGCCAGGCCCCGATTACAGAGGGAGTTCCGGCTTCAAAGAAACAGCCGAAACGGATATTGGGGATCATGCCCAACTACCGTGCGGTGAGCGCAGGGGCG
The DNA here is from genome assembly GCA_963709305.1 of uncultured Acidobacteriaceae bacterium. Taxonomy (GTDB): domain Bacteria; phylum Acidobacteriota; class Terriglobia; order Terriglobales; family Acidobacteriaceae; genus Sulfotelmatobacter. The sequence continues at coordinate 454,741 of CAVPWO010000002.1, forward strand.
ATTGCTCCACCTCCAACGCCGAAGCAGGCTCTCAGAATTGCGACGCTAAACAGTTTCGATTACTCCTCGTTTGTATTTGTGGGTATCACGTCGGCGTTCGCGGAGTGGAGCGACGCCCATCCGAAGCTGGGCGAGGGTATACCAGGGTTTGGGCGATACTACTGGCGCGGTTTCGTCGATAAAACGGACGGAAATTACATGGTGATCTTCGCCTTGCCCAGTGTGTTGCATGAAGATGAGCGCTACTACGCCATGGGCGAGGGCAAGCCCTTGAAGCGCGGGACTTATGCGGCTTCGCGGATTCTGATCACTCCCGATTATCATGGACATAAAACGTTTAATGCTTCCGAAGTCTTCGGCCGGGCGATTGCTCAAGGGATTTCGCTCTCCTATTACCCCAGTTCGGATCGCACCGCGGGAGCCCTTGCCGTTAAGTATGGATGGGCGATGGGGCGGGACGCTCTTACGAATGTGTTTCGCGAGTTCTGGCCCGACATCGCAACCCATGTGCTGCACCGGCATCCGTAAGTCAGAGGGGGATGTTTTGCGCGAGACCACTGGAAGGAGGCCGTGTCCAAGATTGCACTCGCACTTTTTGCGTCCTTACCCGAAACCAGCGCTAAAACTCGGTATCGCAACGACCTTGTTCAAGGTTCCGGAGAAGCGCTCGTCAGTAACGTTCATAGCCCGACCGTTCGTTTTCGTCGTACTTGTCACCTTTACTGCTTTCCCGAGCGTGGCGCAACAGATGCCAGTAGCAGCGGATTCTTGGCCTACTGCCTCCCAGGCTCCAACGGATAAAGATAGGGGACAAGACGAAACCGCGCAAAGCAAAAGCGGCCAGGAGAAGAATAAGGGAACCTCGAATGACCGGCTCTTCTATACGCTGCCAAATTTTCTGAGCATCGAAAATACCGCACAGCTTCCGCCGCTGACCGCAAAGCAAAAGTTTGGAGTTGTGGCGCGAGGAACCTTCGATCCCGTGCAATATCCCTGGTGGGCTTTCCTGTCGGCACTCAGCCAGGCGGACAATAGCGAGCCCGGCTATGGGCAAGGCTGGGAAGCCTACGGAAAACGATTCGCAACGGCCGCCGCTGACGGGATCATCGAGAATTTCATGACGGCTGCTGTTCTTCCTTCGCTTCTGCACCAGGACCCTCGCTTCTTCCAGTCGAGCAAGGGCGGGTTTACGCGACGGACTGGGTACGCGGTCAGTCGAATCTTCGTGACTCGGACCGATTCCGGCAATTCGCAGTTCAACTACTCTGAGGTTGTTGGCAGCGCTGTGTCGGCTTCGATCTCGACATATAGTTACCATCCACGGAGTACATACATCAGCACGCCGACCAACCCGCACATGTTCGTGCCTTCCGACCGAACTGTGAAGAATACGGCCAGCGTGTGGGGCTCCCAAATCAGCTATGACACCATCACAATCGTGGTGAAGGAATTCTGGCCGGACATCCACCGCGCGCTGGCGAAAAAACCTAAAGCCGAGCCGGTGGCGACCCCGTAGCCGCGTGAAAAACTCGAGCCGAGAAATTGCTAGTATTCGAAGCGGCAGGGATAGGGCTCTCGGTGTGCGGGAGGGACGCCCGCGCTACAGCCGGCAGGATGCCGGCGCTACGACGATCCTCGCCATTTTACGATCCGTCATCATTTACGCCGCTTCCCCTTCCCTGCTAACATCATTGGTTTACATCTCAATCGTTGAGCACACCTGATAACGCCTTCATAAATTTTTGGGAGGAACCATGGCAATCAAAGTTGGCATTAATGGCTTCGGAAGAATTGGCCGGAATGTCCTACGCGCTTCGTTGAAAGATTCGAACCTGGACTTCGTCGCGGTGAATGACCTGACGGATCCGAAAACTCTGGCCCATCTTCTGAAATACGATTCGGTTCTGGGAAATCTGCAGAATGAAGTCTCCGCCGGCTCCGACAGCATCACGGTGGACGGCAAGACCATCAAGGTGTTCAAAGAAAAAGACCCCGCCGCCCTTCCGTGGGATTCGGTGGGCGCGCAAGTCGTGGTCGAATCGACTGGCCGCTTCACCGACGCCGGCGACGCCAAGAAGCATCTGCGAGGATCGGTGAAGAAGGTCATCATTTCCGCTCCGGCGAAGAATGAGGACATCACGCTAGTGTTGGGCGTGAACCACGAAAAATATGACGCAGCGAAGCACAATATCATTTCGAATGCCTCGTGCACCACGAACTGCCTGGCGCCGGTGGCTAAAGTTCTGCAGGACGAATTCAAAATCGTCAGCGGCACGATGACGACGATTCATTCCTACACCAATGATCAGGTGATTCTTGATTTTCCGCACAAGGATCTGCGGCGGGCGCGCGCGGCAGCGATTAACATGATTCCCACTTCCACCGGTGCAGCGAAGGCCCTCAAATTGGTCATTCCGGAACTGGCAGGAAAGTTGGACGGGTTTGCGATGCGCGTGCCGACTCCCAACGTTTCAGTGGTTGACCTGGTAGTGTGGGTCGAGAAAAAGACGACGAAGGAAGAAGTGAATGCGGCATTGAAGAAGGCTTCAGAGTCCGGGCCGCTGAAGGGCTATCTTGGCTTTGAAGCGGACGAACTGGTGTCGTCGGATTTTAAAGGCGACAGCCGCTCCTCGATCGTGGACGCGGGCATGACCCTGGTGGTTGGAAGTAACTGTGTGAAGGTGATCTCCTGGTACGACAACGAGTGGGGATACTCCTGCCGCGTGCGCGATTTGATCAAGTACATTGCCGGTAAGGGTCTGTAGGTTACGGAATCCATCCTGACGCCGCAAACAAAACGCGGCGTTAGGATCGGGCACTCGACCGCCACATACAATCGCCGATAGAAGGACGACCAGCCATGTCCAAGCTCTCGATTCGTGATCTTCCGCTGAACAACAACCGTATATTTATGCGCGTGGATTTCAACGTGCCGCTGGAAGACGGGCGTGTGATGGACGACACCCGCATCCGCGAAACTTTGCCCACGATTGAGTACGCCTTGCGGCACGGAGCGCGCCTGATTCTGGCTTCGCACTTGGGTCGGCCTAAAGGCAAACCTAATCCGAAGCTGAGCCTGAAACCGGTGGCAGAGCGGCTGCGCATGCTGCTGGACAAGGAACTGGCGCGCGGTGAAAACGTGGGGTTCTGTCCAGAATGTGTCGGGCCTGAGGCGGAAGAAGTTGCAACCCAGCTCGAGAAAGGCCAGACGCTCCTGCTGGAGAACCTGCGCTTCCACGCCGAAGAAGAAGCGAATGACGAGAAATTCTCCCGGCAACTGGCGAACCTGGCGGAGTACTACGTGAACGACGCGTTCGGGACGGCGCATCGCGCGCACGCCTCGACGGTGGGAATCACAAAGTTCGTGAAGCAATCGGCCGCCGGGCTGCTCATGGAGAAGGAGCTGAAATATCTGGGCAAGGCGCTGGAGCATCCGGAGGAGCCGTTCGTCGCAATCCTTGGCGGCGCGAAGGTTGGAGACAAGATCGGAGTGATTCGGCATCTGATGGACAAAGTGAATTCGCTGATCATCGGGGGAGGCATGGCTTATACGTTTCTGAAGGCGCAGGGGCAGGAGATCGGCAAGTCGCTGCTCGAAGCGGATAAGGTCGACCTCGCGAAGCAATTGCTGGCGGAGGCGAAGGAACGGAATTTGCGATTTCTGTTGCCGGTGGATCACGTGGTCGCGATGAAGCCCGAGCCAAACGCGGTGGTGCAGCAGATTGGCGAAGGCCAGCCCATTCCGGCCGACAAAATGGCGCTCGACATCGGGCCCAAGACGATTGAGTTGTTCTCCGAGGAGATTTCCACGGCACGGACCATTGTGTGGAACGGACCGATGGGGGTGTTCGAGGTTCCGGGATTCTCGCGCGGGACGTTCAAGATTGCGCAGGCCGTCGCCGACAATGGGGGCGCCATCTCAATTGTGGGCGGCGGCGACTCGGTCGCGGCCGTGCACGCGGCGAATGTGGCCGATAAGATCACGCACATTTCTACCGGAGGCGGGGCGTCGCTCGAATTCCTGGAAGGTAAGAAGCTGCCGGGCGTTGAAGCGCTCACGGAGAAAAAAAAGGAAGCGGAAGGGATCACGGATACGGGACATCGGCCCGCCGGCACCGGTCATCGGTCGCGCTAGGGCCCGCGTCGTATTCCTAAGCTCAGAAAATCCGCATCGTCCGATCCACATAGCCCTCCACCGAGGTATCAATTACACGCTATGCCTAGAATCAAAGTGATGGCCGCCAACTGGAAGATGTACAAGACCCCGGATCAGACTCGCGACTTCTTCCGCGCCTTTTTGCCGCTCGTCTCCGGACATACTCGCGACGAGATTGTGGTGTGCCCATCGTTTTTGGATCTGCCCGCGGCGATTGAATCCGCGATGGCGTCGAACGTCGCGATCGGTGGACAGAACGTGCACTGGAAAGAAGAGGGTGCGTTCACGGGAGAAACATCGGCGGCCCAGTTGCTGGCGGTGGGCGCGACGCACGTGATCATTGGACACTCCGAACGCCGGCTGTATTTTGGCGAGACTGACGACACGGTAAATCTCCGCTTGAAAATGGCGTTGGAAGCGGGATTGATTCCGATCTGTTGCGTCGGTGAAGTTTTGGAAGAGCGTGAAGCTGGACTCACCGACGACGTTTTGCGCCGCCAGTGTGTTCGCGCGTTTCATGCGGTCTCGGCGAAGAAAGCGGCGAAGCTGATCGTTGCCTACGAGCCGGTGTGGGCGATTGGCACGGGCAAGACGGCGACACCGGATCTGGCGGCCGAGGCTCATGCGGTGATCCGGCGCGAAGCGGCTGAGATTTTTGGCGAAGAGTTTGCCGGGAAGTTGCGCATTCTTTACGGAGGATCGGTAAAGCCGGACAACGTCTCGGCGCTTATGTCGCAAGAAGAAATTGATGGGGCACTGGTTGGCGGAGCGTCGCTGGATCCGAAATCGTTTGCGGCGATTGTGAAATATTAGCCTCTCTATTTTCGGGCGATGCACATCATGTGCGAGCTCGCACCGAGAACCGAAGATTCGCTCTCGACTTTGCGTACCGCCGCCAGCAGGCGTTCGCGTTGTTGCGGATCGTTCCACAGGCGGTCAAAGTCACGCGCCAGCCATCCCGGACCCTCGATGGCGACTAACTCCAGCAGGTGCAAGCCTGCAGCTAGAAATTCCCGCGAGAGTTCTTCGGGGCGATGAAAGAACGCGTCGGTGAAGTACAGGGGATTGGCGGTGGAGTTGCGGTGTTGACCTTCTTCCAAGTCGCGCGACAGGATTGGTGCGAACGCAGGGTCGTCGAAGAAGCCGTGCGACAGGGAATCGAGCAACGATGCGAAGTGGCTGATGGCCGCGCCCAACACTACTCCTCCCGGGCGCAGAACACGGTGAACTTCGCGCAGGCAGGCGAGACGCGCTTCCCTTTCGACCAGATGATAGAGCGGACCTAAGAGCAGCACCGCATCCGCGTTTGCGTCGGCTTGTAGGAGCTTGCGCGCGTCTCCGATTTCGGCGGACGCGAGTGGACGGTCGGGCTGGCCAGCGGATGCAGCCCGCGCTTGTTCGACATGTTTGGGCACCGGATCAATCAGGTGTACTTGATAGCCACGGCCAGCGAGCCAGCAGGCATAAACGCCCGTGCCTCCGCCCGCATCGACGACTGTGGCTGGCGGCGGTGGCAGATGGCGGAGAATCAGTTCCTGCGTTCGGGCTTGCTCTAGTTGAAACCATCCCGTGCGAAGGCGGGAGGATTCGTCTGCATCGCCGTAGTGTTGGATGACCTCGCGGATGGAAGCGTCGTCATTCATGCGGAATGTTCGCGAGGAATGTTCTCGGCGCAAAGCAGAAACACTATGCGCCGAGTCGCCGGTGCGGGGCGCGGTATCCCAACTGCATGGAGACGTGGCGCGCCGCGTCTTTCAAAGCTTCAATGATGCGCGGCATGGTTTGGGAGTTCACTTGACCAATCGTTCCGCTCAGACCCACACTGGCTTCGATTACTCCCTGCTGATTGAATACCGGGGCGCCCACGCAGCGAGCTCCCAGGTTATTTTCCTCGTCGTCCACGGCATAACCCTGGCTGCGAACTTTCTCCAACTCTTTCAATAGACGCGGCAGCGTGGTGATCGTTTTCGGAGTGCGCCTCTCCATGGCCCGCTCGGCAATAATGTTTTCGAGTTTATCGGGCGCAACATGCGCCACCAGGGCTTTGCCCACGCTGGTAGCGTGAACACGCATGCGGCGGCCCACCCAGGTGTCCATCCGAATGAATCCCGGGGGCTCGACCTTCTCAATGTAGACCGCCTCCGGCCCGTCAAGAATCGCCAGATGGCAGGTGAGGCCGGTTTTCTCCACCAGATGGCGCATGATGGGCAGCGCCACTTCTCGCACGTCAATGCCGCTCAGGGCGCCCCGGCTCAAACTCAGGATCTTCAGTCCCACTCGATATTTGCCGCTGGCGGCATCTCGATTCAGGTAGCCCTGAGTCTCGAGCGTGCGCAGGATATAGCTGGCGGAACTCTTTGGAATCTGAAGCTTGCGGCTGATTTCGGCATTGCTCAGGCCTTCGGGCTCGTGGGCAACCGCTTCCAGCATGGCCAGAGCGCGCTCGACCGCAACGGAAGGCGATTCGTCTTTGGAATTGGTCTTCAAAGCGCTGCCGAATCGTTATGGTAGCAAAAACCTTAGACGTACAACAAAATGAATGTATGTTCTGCCTATTGAACAATGCGCTTGACCGCGCGATACCGGCAACATACGATCCGCCAGTATCATGAATGTGTGTTCCGTATATTGAACACAAGGAATAAGGCAAATATATGACTCCAACCGCACCGGCCACCAGGGAAATCGAATCGCTAACGAACCCTATCAGCACCACAGCCGCCGGATTCGATCGGGCACGCGATTTGCCCCCCGGCTTTATGGAATTTTTCCTGCCGCTGCATGAGAAGTTCACCCCGCGTCAGCAAGAGTTGGCGCTGCGACGGGTCGAAGTGCTGCAGAGATCTCTCGAGGGCGATAAGCCCAGGCACCGCTTTCCGTCTGACACGGTGCGCAATGGGTGGCGGATTACATTGCCGGAGTGGTGCCGCGATCAGCGCAACCAGATGACCGGTCCCGCCGACGATGGCGAGCTTTGCGTGAAGATGCTGAACTCAGGCGCGCCGGGAGTAATGCTCGACCTGGAAGATTCTTGCGTCAACGAGTGGACGCATCATGAAAAGGGTATCGCCAATATCTTGTCCTGCCTAAGCGGCAAACTCAGCTATCACGACAAGAAACGCGACCGCACTGTGGGCATTCAGCGAAATGGCACGGTGATTTTCACGCGGCCGCGCGGATTGCACCTGAACCAGGCCGGCCTGATTCCTGCCCAACTGGTCTCCGCTTCGTTGTTTGATGTGGCTCGCATCTTTTACGGCATCGACCCGGCGGAGTTGGAGCATCCGCTGTGCATCTACATTCCGAAATCGGAGTCCGCCGAGGAGGCGCTGTGGTGGCGCGATCTGTTTCAGGCGCTGGCCCGCTGGCGCGGACTGCCGCATGACTACATCAAGTGCATGGCACTCGTGGAGTCGCACCCGCTGGCTTTTCAGATGGAGGAGTTCGCTTACAACCTGCGCGATCACATCATCGGATTGAATCTTGGGCGCTGGGATTACATGGCAAGCCTGATCCATTTCAATCTCGACGATCCGGACTGGGTGCTGCCCGATCGCAACACAATTCCGCACAGCGTAGCGTTCTTTCAGAACCTGCGGGAACTGATGCCGGAGATTTGCCACCATCGCGGCATTCTTGCGATTGGCGGCATGACCGCGTTGTATCCGAGCCGCGAAGATGCGGAGTTGAATGCGCGGGCGCTGGCCGTACTGGAAAAAGACAAGAAGAACGAAGCCGACTGCCTGATGGATGGGGCCTGGACCGGGCATCCTGACCAGAACGCGATCGCGGTGGCTCAGTTCCCTTACCCGAACCAGCTCAACGCGCGGCCGAAGAGTGCGAGCCGCTATCCGGACCTGCGGCCGCAGCCGCTGGGAGTCGGCGCGCGCACCGTGGATGGCACGCGGGCCGCGGTACGAACGGTGATTCGCTACCGCCACGGCGTGCTGAGCGGCAGAGGCGCCAGCCTGCTCGACGGGTACATGGAAGATCTGGCCACGGACCGTATTTATCGCCTGATGATTGCGCAGCGGGTGCTGCATCGCGATCTGGTTCCTGTGCAGGATGAGCAGGGACGGACGGTGAAGCATACGCCGGAATTCGTTACCCAGTTGTTCGATGAGGAACTCGAACGCCTTTTAAGCGCCTTGCCCGCAAATGCGTCACCAGAGGAAGCGGAACGGTTCCGTCGCGCTCGTCAAATGAGCGAAGCCATGATCGTGAACGGTGAATTTGATCCAGTTTAAGCAAGCGTGTAGATCACAATCGGTTGCTCAGGAGAATCCCAATGTCGGCCAACGGAAACGGACACAACGCACATCCCTTCACTCCCCAACATCAGATGGAGCACGCCTTAAGCGACCAGGAACGGGTCGTGCAATATTCTTTGGCCCAAGCGGCGATGGCCGGGGATTGGGGGACGAATCCGCGCTGGAAGGGCGTGAAGCGTCCGTATACGCCGGCGGACGTATTGCGTTTGCGGGGCTCGATTCACATTGAGCACACGCTGGCGCGCATGGGAGCGGAACGGCTGTGGGAACTGCTGCAGACCGACCCATACATCAACGCCCTCGGTGCGATGAGCGGCAATCAGGCGGTGCAACAGGTGCAGGCGGGACTGAAGGCGATCTATGTGAGTGGATGGCAGGTCGCGGCCGACGCGAATAACGCCGGGACGATGTATCCCGACCAGAGCTTGTATCCGGCGGACAGTGTTCCGAATCTTTGCCGCCGCATCAACAACGCTCTGCAGCGCGCCGACCAGGTGCATCACGCGGAGGGAAAAGTCGCTCCGGGGGAGACTTGGTTTGCTCCGTTAGTCGCCGATGCGGAGGCGGGCTTCGGAGGGACGCTGAATGCGTTCGAACTGATGAAGGGGATGATCGAAGCGGGCGCGGCTTGCGTTCACTTCGAAGATCAACTTTCATCGGCGAAAAAGTGTGGACACCTAGGCGGCAAGGTTCTGGTTTCGACTGCCGAGGCGATTCAGAAACTGGTGGCGGCGCGGCTGGCGGCAGACGTGATGAGCATACCCACGCTGATTATGGCGCGCACCGACGCCGACAGCGCCCATCTGCTGACCAGCGATATAGATCCGCGCGATCGCGAATTCTGCACCGGCGAGCGGACCGCGGAAGGGTTCTTCCGCATTCGGGGCGGGATCGAGTCGGCGATCGCTCGCGGATTGGCTTACGCGCCCTACGCCGACCTGATCTGGTGCGAGACTTCGCATCCGGACATGGAGGAGGCACGCCGCTTCGCCGAAGCCATTCACGCTCAGTTTCCGGGAAAGATGCTGGCGTACAACTGCTCGCCGAGCTTTAACTGGCGAAAGAATCTGGACGAGGCCAACATCGCACGCTTTCAGCCCGAACTGGCGCGCATGGGATACAAATTCCAGTTCGTTACGCTGGCCGGCTTCCACGCATTGAACCTGAGCATGTTCGAGCTTGCGCGCGGGTACAAGCAGGCGGGAATGACCGCCTATTCGCGTCTACAAGAAAAAGAGTTCAGCAGCGAGACTCTCTATGGATACGAGGCGGTGAAGCACCAGCGTTTTGTGGGTACGGGATATTTTGACCAGGTACAGCAGGCAATCAGCGGCGGGCTGGCGTCGACAACTGCGCTGGCCGGGTCGACTGAAGCGGAGCAGTTCATGGAAGAGAAATGCCCGAAAGGCGGGCCCGAAGCCGCTGGTCAGGCCATTCTCGGGAACTGTTTGCTGATGCCGATGGTCGTCGATCTGGGTTCGGACGAGATGCTTTTGCCTTCGGGCGATTAGCCGTTGCCTGTTGCGTTCACTTGTTTCCTTCAGAAGACGGGGCCGGTCTGCAACCGCGGACCGGCCCTTCGCATTGCGCATACCGCAGTCATACAGGGCATCTTCCGGCCTTAAAATCTAAGGTTTCCCTAAAATATTTGTGCCGCTCATTCGTCTACACCAGTAGATGGAAGAAGCGCTGAGAAAACCGGGAATGATGGCGGACCAAGATCAGCGTATCGCCGAAACTGTCGATCGGGAGCAGGCCCGGCTGCGCAGCTTCATTCGCCGGCGTGTGGCCGACCGGGACGATGCGGAAGACGTCTTGCAGGAGGTTTTCTATGAACTGGTGGAAGCCTACCGCATGGTCAAACCGGTCGAGCAGGTGACCGCCTGGTTGTTCCGCATAGCCCGCAATCGGATCACGGATCTGTTTCGCCGGAAACACCGGGAGTCATTGCGAAACGAGCCCGCAACGGTCGCCGAGGATGGAGAGATGCTGAGCCTGGAAGAGTTGCTTCCCTCTTCCGATGCCGGGCCGGACGCAGCGTATGCACGGATGGTGTTACTGGAAGAACTGGACGCCGCTCTGGACGAATTGCCCGACGAACAGCGCGAAGTATTCATCGCTCACGAAATGCTGGGGCAGAGCTTCAAGGAACTTGCGGCGCAAACCGGCATGAGCGTGAATACGCTGCTTTCGCGCAAGCACTATGCGGTCCTTCACCTGCGCGAGCGGCTGCAAGCCATCCACGGCGAATTTACGACAACTAAATTTGTGAGAACAAGAGGAAAAGAGAGATGAACAGGAAATGGATCGCGAGAGCAGTTCTGTTTGTGCCGCTTGCCGTGTTGTTCGTGGCGGTGTTCAGCTTTGTGGTCATGCGCCTGTGGAATTGGCTGGTTCCACCCGTCTTCGGATGGCACGTGATCAGTTTTTGGCAGGCCGTGGGCCTGTTGATTCTATGCAAGATTCTGTTTGGCGGCTTCCGCGGACGTCCGGGGCGGCGCATGCATTGGCGCCAGCGGATGAGCGAGCGCTGGGAGAAGATGACTCCCGAGGAGCGCGAAAAATTTCGCCAAGGCATGGGAAGTCGTTGCGGCACATTTGGATCTGCTGCGGCGCCTAAGGCCTGACCAGAAAGCTTCTTAGCGCCAGCAGCGATGGAGCGAAGAGTTCGCTCTATCTTCTTTCAATCGTAACAACTTCCCCGCATGCGAGCCGTGGGAATCGCTACATCGATGTCAAACGTCGTGGCAAAGCTTGTCCACGCATGGCCCTCTCGTGCCCCCAGGCCCCCCACCCCGTGCCATTGTGATTGCATGCCCGTTGACGCAACATACCGAAGACGCGCAGACTCCCAGGTCAGCGAAAATGGTGGAACTAAAAACAAGATCGACGGCAGGAACCTCGCAGGATCGAGTCGCTGCCGAGACTCGTCAATCGCGCAGGCTCTTACTGGCACTGGTTGTTCTTCTGGTTGCCATCTCTGCTCTTCTGGTCATGGATCGGCAGTTCTGGTTCGGTGCGGACCAACTAATTCTGGATTCGGTTGGAACCGAGCCCACGACCACGCCGGGTGCGAAATCGGCTCCGAGCAAGACGAACCAGTCGAAACCAGCGACCGCGCCAACCGCGAAAAAGCACATCGCGGCGGCAACATCCGCCGAGCCGCAGGCTGCGAACTCACGCATCGTGGCCACCAACCGAGCCGTGCTGCCGCCGCTGAACGTTGAAATCGTAGCCGGTACCGCGCACCGCCCGCTTCGTTCCGCCGGCAGCCCGCAGATTGAGATTGCAGGTTCCAACCCTACAGCAGTGACCAATGCAGCGGAACGCGAGGGTATTTCCGCCGGCGAACCGCGGCCACAGACCTATCCTCTGCTGGCGCAGCACATGAACGTGCAGGGATCGGTGGTGTTGCAGGCGGTTATCGGCGTAGACGGCATTATTGAGGATCTTCATGTTCTGAGCGGTCCGCCGATCCTGGCCGCGGCCGCGCAGCAAGCGGTGCGCGAATGGCGGTTCAAGCCGGTCGTGCAGAACGGTCAGGCCGTAGAGACCAAGGCCAATATCGTCGTCAACTTCACAATCAAGGTCGTCGATAACTCTGAAAAGACCACACTGGCGGAGAGCCGCTACGACGGCCTGATCTTCACCCGATAGCCTTAATCACCCGTTAGCCTTAATCATCTGCTCCGCATGCCGGCGCGAAGTCTCAGTCAGCTTCGCCCCGCTCAACATGCGCGCCACTTCTTCCGTACGCTCCTCGCCAATCACGGGCCGAATGCTGGTGCGCGTGCGTCCCCCGGTTTCTTTCTTCTCGATCACATAGTGATGATCGCCGAAAGTCGCTATCTGCGGCAGGTGGGTCACGCACAATACCTGATTCGATCGCGCCAGCGACTTCAGTTTCTTGCCGACAGCCTCCGCTGCCCGTCCTCCGATCCCGGTGTCAATCTCGTCAAACACCAATGTTTTTTGGCTGCCTCGCTTCTCGCGTTTCCTGGGGACCGTTCCCTCCGGGGGGTCTCCCTTCCCGCGTCCCTTGCGAGAAAGCCCGCTCTGAGCTTGTCGAAGGGTGGGACCGCTGGCTGCCTCCACGCTGGCTTTCAGCGCCAGCATGACCCGCGAAAGTTCGCCACCGGAGGCAATATGCTCCAGTGGCCGCAAGGGCTCGCCAGGGTTTGTCGAGATCATGTACATCACTTGATCGATTCCCGAGCCAGTCCAGTTCCCTTCCTCTTCCGAACTCGTCATCTCGATGCGGAATGCCGACTTCATCGCCAAATCGTTGATTTCCGCCTCCACTAGCTTTTCCAGCGTGTGCGCCGCGTCTGCCCGTTTCTTTGACAGCGTCCGGGCTGCCCGCAGATACTCCCCGGCCGCGTTCGCCAGGTCACGCCGCAAGCCGCGCAGAATCTCGTCTTTGTTCTCGACCTCCGACAATTTGCGGGAAACGTCCGCCCCGAACTGTATTACCTCATCCAGGGTGGGACCATATTTGCGCTTCAGCCGATCGAGCAGTGCGAGCCGATCCTCCACCTGCCCCAGATGTTCCGGGGAAGCTTGAATGCCTCCGGCATAGTCGCGCACAGTTGCGCCCACATCTTCCACACTGATGCGCGCGGTCTCCAGTGCGGCGAAAGCGTCCTGAAACTTGGGTTCGTAACGGACCAGCTCTTCGATTTGCTTCTGCGCGGCCCGCAGCGACGACGCGGTCGACCCGCTGCCTTCATATAGCAAATCAAAGGCGTTCATTGCCGCGTTGTAGATTTTTTCGGCATTGGCCAGAACGCGCTTTTCCGTCTCCAGCCCTTCGTCCTCTCCACTCTGCAGCCGCGCGTCTTCGATTTCGCGCCTCTGGAAAATCCAGAGATCCACCAACCGCAGCCGGTCTTGCTCACCGCGCTCCAACTCCTCGATGCGGGTGTGGATTTCCTTCCACGCGGCGAATCCGGCCTGGATCGCCTCCAATTGGCTGCCGGCAAATGCGTCCAGCAATTCCAGCCGCGCGGGCCCGTCAAACGACAAAATGGATTCGTTCTGAGCGTGGATCGTCGCGAGGTAAGGCGCCAGCAGCCGCAATACGGCCACAGTGGCCGGTTGGTTGTTCACGAACACGCGACCCTTGCCGCCGGCTGCAATTTCACGTCGTAGAATCAGCGACCCATCGTCCGACTCGTCCAATCCGTTGGCTTCCAGAATCTCGGCGAGCGCATCCTGAGCGGCGCCGTCCGGCTCAAAAACCGCGGACACCACGGCGCGTTCAGCGCCCGTCCGAATCACATCGCTCGAAGCCTTGTCGCCCAGCAGCAACGCGAGAGCGTCCACCAGAATCGACTTCCCCGCCCCGGTCTCGCCGGTCAGCAGGTTCAAGCCCTGTCCGAATTCCACCACCAGATTGTCGATCACTGCATAGTTCTCGAGCCGCATTTCAATCAGCACAATGAGTCCTGGAAGGCGGAAGTTTTGCGCAGCATAGCATGAAAGCCAGTGACCAGCTTCCAATTGTCGGCAGCCAGACCCTGTAAGGAGGGAAAACCGTTGTCATACTGAGCGAAGCAAGCGGTTCGCGAACGCGAAACACTTGCGCAGTCGAAGTATCCCTACAGCCTTACACGCCTCAAGGGGTATGTACGCCACCGCACCCGGCCCGCCCCACGTTACTTCTAATTCACCCATCCTACTGATTTGAAACGAATTCATCCTCGACATCATCTAAAATGACTTCATGGCCATAGCTGGACAGTATGCGCTCGAGACGAACGCGCGCTCGATCCCTGCAACCATGCTGGCCGCCGTGTACCGCCACGTAAATGACGTTCGCCTGGAAACTGTTCCCGTTCCCAAAATCGGCCCGAGAGAGATGCTGATCCGCGTCCACTCCTGCGGCGTCTGCGGGACTGACCTCAAGAAGATTTCCACTGGTTCCCATTCTGCTCCTCGCATTTTTGGCCACGAAACCTCGGGCACGGTAGCCTCGGTCGGCGAAGGAGTTCGCAACTATTCCCCCGGTGACCGGGTTATGGTCTTTCATCACATCCCTTGCCGCCAATGTTTCTATTGCCAGAACAAAACGTTCGCCCAATGTGCCACGTATAAGAAAGTTGGTTGCACCGCCGGATTCGAACCCTCTGGCGGGGGGTTCGCCGAATACGTTCGCGTCATGGATTGGATTGTCGAGCACGGCACGGTCCGAATTCCCGATGGCGTTTCCTTCGAGCAGGCATGTTTCGTCGAACCGGTGAATACCTGTATGAAAGGAATTGAGGCCCTTCGCCTGCGCCAGGGTGAAACCGTCCTGACCATCGGCCAGGGCCCCATCGGCATCATATTAAGTGTGCTGGCCAGGCGCGCCGGGGCCAGCGTAATTACTTCCGATTTGTATCCGGAGAGGCTTAAAATAGGGTCAAGCTTCGGACTAGACCTTACAATTGATGCTTCGCAGGCAAAGGTAATTGAGCGCGTCCGTGAAATGACCCAGGGGCGCGGCGCCGACGCGGTGATCCTCGCCGTCGGCGGCAACTCCCTGATTCGCGCTGCGATGGATGCGTCCCGCCCCGGGGGGCGGATATTGCTTTTCGCGCAGACGCAGCACGGAGAGGCCTTAATCGATCCAGCGGCGATTTGTGTCGATGAGAAGACATTGGTCGGGTCCTACAGTGCGTCGGTCGATTTGCAGGAAGAGTCTGTCCGTTTTGTCATGAACCGTGAAATGGATCTGGAACGGCTGGTCAGTCATCGCTTCCCGCTCGAGCAGAGCCCGCAAGCATTGAATCTGGCTGCCCATCCGCAAGCGTCGTCGATGAAGATTATGATTCAGCCCGGCGGTATCGTGGCCAGCAATACCAGGGCTGCCAGTACTCTGGAAGGAAATCCGCAGTGAACGGAAAAATGACCGCCGCCGTCTTATACGGCAAAGAAGATCTCAAGATTGAGAAAGTACCCATCCCTCGCGTGGGCGACGGCGAGGTTCTGGTCAAAGTACAAGTTGCCTTGACCTGCGGCACCGATCTCAAGGTGTACCAGCGCGGCTATCACGCCCGCATGATCGTTCCTCCAGCGTTGTTCGGCCACGAACTGGCCGGCGTCATCGAGGAAGTCGGCGCCGGCGTGAACGGATTCAAAAAGGGCATGCGGGTCGTCGCCCTCAACTCCGCCCCGTGCCAGATGTGCTTTTACTGCTCTAAGCACCAGGAGAATCTCTGCGAAGACCTCCTGTTCAACAATGGCGCTTATGCGGAGTACATTCGCGTGCCTCGCCGGATCGTTGAAGCCAACATGCTGATCATTCCGCCCAATGTCAGCGTTGAAGATGCCGCCATGACCGAACCATTGGCCTGCGTCTTGCGTGGCTTGCATGAAACCGGCGTAGAAATTGGAGACACGGTCACAATCCTCGGCGGCGGCCCCATCGGCCTGATGTTCGTGCAGGTAGCCCGTGCCATCGGCTGCAATGTGATTTCGGTCGTCAAGCGCGATGGCCAGGTGGAAGCCGCCAAACATATGGGCGCGCACGAAATTATCCAAACTACAAAAGTTCCGAACGTAGTCGATGCCGTCCGCGCACTCTCTCCTCAGAAGCGCGGCTGCGATGTCGTGATCGAAGCCGTAGGCCGGCCCGAGGCCTGGGAGTGGGCCGTCGACATGGTGCGCAAAGGCGGCACCGTGAATTTCTTCGGCGGTTGCGCCAGTGGAACCAAAGTGCAACTCGAGACCAACCGCCTGCACTACTCAGAGATCACGTTGAAAGCAACATTCCACCATACGCCGGAAACAGTACGCCGGGCCTTCGGATTGATCGCGGCCAAGAAGATTCGCCCTACCGACTACATCACCGGGGAGGCGCCATTGTCGCGCCTGCAGCAGGTTCTGCGTCACATGTTGAACCGCGGCGGCGACATCAAGACCGCAATCATCCCCGGCCACTGATTGGCGAATGACTGCGCAGCTTGCGCGCGTGACTGTTAAAAGTGGTTTGTCATCCTGAGCGAAGTAACTGATTCGCGAACGCGAATCAGTTACGCAGTCGAAGGATCCCTGCAACGACGGTGCTGTTCGCGGGTTCGGTGAGCAAGCCGCACGAAGCTCTCGGTGCGTCCGGTTAAGATTGCAATGAACGCAACCGCCAACTGCGAATATTTCTACCATGCGAATGTTCGGACACCAAGGTGGTTACGATACTTAATTCAGACGCCGGAGCTACACTCGATACATCACGAATACAACGTTCATCGATATAACTTCTCAGACATCCCACTGTGGGACCGCCTGTTTGGTACTTATAAGGACACAGTTGAGTTCTCCGGTCGATGCGGATTTCCAACTGGGGCCGAAGATAAGCTCAGAGCGATGTTGGCGTTCAAGGATGTCTACTATGAGAGTCCTTCGTAAATTGAACCATCCGACTCTTCCCAAATGACTCTAGTTACCAACAGCGGTTCTCGGGCGGTGATCGCGTCCGCGCCACTAAACGGCTGGGCCCGCCTCCCTGCGCACTACGCCATTCCGTCGACCGCCCCCACGCTCGCCGAAGCCCATGAATATTGCGCCTGCCTCGCCCGCACGCACTACGAAAATTTCTCTGTCGCCAGTTGGTTTCTTCCCCGCCGCCTGCGCCAGCATTTCTTCAACGTCTACGCCTACTGCCGCATCTCCGACGATTTAGGCGATGAAGTCGGCGACACGGCCGCCTCTCTCGAACTGCTGAACCAATGGCAGCAAGAACTCGACGCCTGCTACGAAGGCAATCCCAGGCATCCGGTCTTCGTCGCTCTCGCCGAAACCGTCCGCCAGTTCGACATTCCCAAACACGAATTTTCCGACCTGCTCATCGCCTTCCGCCAGGATCAAACCATCACTCGCTTTGAAACCTTCAAGGATCTGCTGGCTTACTGCCGCTACTCCGCCAATCCCGTCGGCCACCTCGTGCTCTACCTTTGCGGATACCGCGACTCTGAACGGCAATATCTTTCCGACTTCACCTGCACCGCATTGCAACTCGCCAACTTCTGGCAGGACGTCAGCGTTGACTACGAAAAGGGCCGTATCTATCTTCCGCTCGAAGACCTGCGCCGTTTCAATGTCAGCCAACGCGAGATTGCGAATAATCAAAACACTCCAGCCTTCTGCTCCATGATGAAGTTCGAGGTCGAACGCGCTCGCGATTGGTTCCGCCAGGGCCTTCCTTTGATCGCAAAAGTAGATCGTGAACTTGCCGTGGATCTCGATCTTTTCAGTCGCGGCGGCCAGGAGATTCTCAACGCGATAGAGAGGCAGGATTACGCCGTGCTCGGGAGCCGTCCGTCGATTTCGAAGCCGCGTAAGCTGGCTCTGGTTGTACGCGCGGCCGCAGCGAAATTTCTCGGGACGGCTGGCGGAACATCCCGACCCAGAGTGGGGGCCAAAGAATGAGCGCAGGCACGCAGCAGGTTCCAGTTCCCTGGACTCCCGCGCCGCCTCAGCTCGTCATGGCGTATTCCGTCTGCAAGGGCATTACCCGCAGGGCCGCTAAGAATTTTTATTACGCATTCCTCGCCCTGCCCCGTCGCAAACGCGAAGCCTTGTGCGCCGTTTACGCGTTCATGCGTATGTGCGACGACATTGCCGATGATCCGAATTTAAGCCTGCCCGAACGCCGCCAGAAACTGGACACATGGCTGGACGCCTTCCATCGTGCCCAGCAAGGCCATCCCACCGACGACGCCATTCTGCTCGCTCTTACCGATGCTCAGCGTCGCCACTCCATTCCCGCCGGATTGCTCGACGAACTGGCCCACGGCACCGCCATGGATGTGGAGCAAGAGGAATCTTCAGCACAAACCAGCAGCGCTTCGGGGCTGACGATCCAATACAAAACCTTCGAAGAACTTCGTGTTTACTGTTACCGGGTCGCCTCGGTGGTCGGGCTCGTCTGCATTCACGTTTTCGGGTATCGCGATCCCGCGGCGGAATCCTTGGCCGAGCAGTGCGGCCTGGCGTTCCAACTCACCAACATCATTCGCGATGTCAAAGAAGACGCGGCCTTGGGCAGGATATATCTTCCCGAGGAAGACCTGACGAAGTTCGACCTGTCCGCCTCTGAATTGCTGGCGACGCCGAGTCCCGCTCGCTTTCGTCCGTTGCTCGCTTTCGAAGCCGACCGCGCGCGCAAGTTCTACTTTGCGGGTGATGCGCTGATTCCTTATATATCCGAAGACAGCCAGCCCGCTCTATGGGTTCTGGTAAATATCTATCGCCGCCTGCTCGAGAAGATCGCGGAAAAGGAATACGACGTTTTCAGTTCGAGAGTATCTCTCAGCACCTGGGAAAAGTTGCGCATCCTCGGAAAAGGTTTCCTGAAACGCCTCACGTGACTTGGTGCCCCACACATGAATCGGGGTGGCCGGCTTCTCGCTACCTTTGCGAGACGTAGGAACGTCGACTCCTGATGCCAGAAATCTCCTCTCAACCTACAGTTGCCATCGCCGGAGGCGGACTCGCCGGGCTGGCCGCCGCCTGCGCCTTGTCGGACGCCGGTTTCCGCGTCAGCCTGTTCGAGAGGCGTCCTTTCCTCGGAGGCCGAGCGTCGTCGTGGGAACATCCCGGCACCGGTGAAGTCGTGGACAACTGCCAGCATGTGCTATTCCGCGTATGCACCAATCTCATCGAGTTTTATCGGCGCATCGGAGTCGAAGGGCAAATTCGCTGGTACGATGCAATGACATTCATCGAACCCGGCGGCCGCACATCGGTGATGAGGTCTTCCCCGTTACCCGCGCCGCTGCACACGGCCCCGTCATTTCTGAATTTCAAATTCCTCGGCGTCGCCGATAAACTCGGCATCGCGCGCGCCCTGGTCCCGCTTGCGCTCAGACAACAGCGCGATACCGGACAATCCTTCCAGCACTGGCTCGACCAACACGGTCAAACCAAGCGGGCTGTCGAGCGTTTCTGGCGCCCGATCCTGGTCAGCGCTCTCAGCGAGGAACTTGATCTGATTTCCATTTCCTCCGCCGCTCAGGTGGTTCGTGAATCCATGAAATCTCCAGCCGCACGGCAAATGGGAGTGCCTACCGTGCCCCTCACCGATCTTTACAACGCCGCGGGCGAATACGTCCGTGCCCGCGGCGGTGTCCTGCACTTCCGCCGTCCGCTGGAAACCTTCGCCGCCGATTCGTCTGAAGTGCGCGTCCGAATAAGAGGCCAGAACGAAAATCAAGAAGGAAATCCCGAACAAGCGTTCGACTATCTCATCCTCGCGCTGCCGTTCGAGAATCTCGGCCGTATCCTTCCCGAAGCTCCCGAGAGCGCCCCCATCCGCGAAAGACTCAGCCACTTCGAAACCGCCCCCATCACCGGCATCCATCTCTGGTTCGACCGGCAGATTTCCGATCTCGACCACGCCGTCCTGCTCGACCGCACTATCCAGTGGATGTTCCATAAGTCCCGGCTGCAACCCATGCGCACCCAAGCCCCGGCCGCGGAGCGGCAAAAAAATGCAGCCCACGGCGCAAACCGTGGGTCCGACGACAAACGGGAAGAAGCCCCAGAGGGGCGAAAGAACGCGAACGCAACCGAAGGCCTGCCGTCCAACGGAAGCTACATCGAGCTGGTCGTGAGCTCCTCGAAAAGTTTGATCGACAAATCGCGAGCAGAAATTGTCGATCTCGCCCTCGCCGAGGTCCGGGAATTCTTTCCGGGCGCCCGCGCAGCCAATCTGCTGAAGTCCACTGTGATCAAGGAACTTCACGCCACGTATTCCCCGCGTCCTGGGATTGACGCGCATCGTCCCCCGCCGGCTACGGGTTGGCCTCGCGTCTTTCTAGCCGGAGACTGGACCGCCAGCGGCTGGCCGGCGACCATGGAAGGCGCCGTCCGCAGCGGATATCTCGCTGCCGAAGCGTTGGCCCGCGCCGCCGGCCGCCTCCACTCCAGCTTCCTGTCTCCGGACCTCCCCGCTACTGGCCTGATGCGCCTGTTCGCATAGACCCTATGAGGTCCAGGCCGGCGGGTAGGCGGGATGAGGTCGATCGGAACTGGGACACTGAAACTTCCTGGCCAACGTCTATTCTTGATACTTCAATCCCACGCCTCTAAAAACGAAAACGGCAGACCGGATTGCCTCCAGCCTGCCGCGTGCGCTATTCAAAATTAGCGTACATCAACAGCGACTATCGTCCCAGTCCCAAAGCCATGGTTTTCACCATGGTTCCATTCGCATCGTCATCTTTGAGGGCCCAAACGTACGCTCCGCCAAGACCTCCTCGGACTTTCAGGTCGACGTACAGCATCTTCAGCAATGCCGTGGTGGGATTGTCATAGGTATAGAACGTTCCGCTGACCGGATCGTATAGCGTCACGGCGACTCGAGTCGCATCGAAGTGAACGCTATATCCATTTGCGGCAAGATTTGCCAGCGTCGAATACGTCGCCAACCCCGGCGTCAACAGTGTGTCGCATCCCGCAGTGTTGCCGCTCAAGTCAGGGCAAAGAGCGGTTCCATTGGCCAGCAGAACCGGCGAAGGACCCGTCGAATTCTGGTACAGGCCGTTGTTTACATTCGGAACCCCGGTCCAGCCTGCCCCATAGAGCGGCAGTCCCATCGTATATTTCGAAGCGGGCACGCCCGCTTTCAGATAGGCGTTCACGGTTGCGTCGATATCGAGACCCTGCCCGTAGAGTGGATCCTTCTTGCTATCGAACAGCGGCGAAGCGTCGTTGGTTTGTGCATCCCACGATCCTGCGTAGTTGTAGCCGTCAATCGTGATGAAGTCCACCTGTTTGGCGGCGGCTTTCAAATCGATGTTGACATAGTTCTGCGAGCCCGCCGGTCCGTCGAACGACATCACATAGGTTTTTCCAGTCATTCGCCCTAAAGCCGTTAATTGTTTGCGAAACTCCGCCAGCAGCGCGGTGAAATTTTGCGTGTCGCCGGCAGTCGGAAACTCCCAATCGATATTGAATCCGTCGAACAATCCGGGAGCCGTGATCCCCGGAGCGATGTTGCCGTTCACAAAAAGATCGATACAGGAGGCAGCCAGCGCCTGACGCCCGCCGGCTGTACTCGCAGCCGTTACGAAAGCCGCGGTGTTCGCTCCCGACGCGCCACCAATCGACATCAATACCTTGAGCTTGGGATGCAGTTGCTTGAGTTGCTGAATCGCCGCGAAGTTTCCATAGAGCGGCCCGGAGTACGCAACCCCGCTGACACTCGGCAGGTAAGGAGTCTGATAGTCGGCCCAGGAATCCGCAATGGCGCACGCCGGCACCGGGTCGGTGGTTACGTTCGCGAAGGCATACATAAGATGAGTGAGCTTTCCGGCGACTCCGTTTTGGTGCAGGTTGGCGATGTTGTACCCGGCGTAGTAGATACTCCACTCTTCGAAGTATCCCCCAAGAATTTTATGGCTCTCCCGATGGCTGTTTTGCGCGAAGGAAGGAACCACCGATGCGATCACTATGACTGCACCGGCCATCAGCGCCCGGCACGACTGCGATGAAACGATCTTCAACATGGAAAGCTCTCCAGTTTCTGCGGAAAATAGGAACGCGGGGAGTATAGTACTCTATAGCGGATTGAGCAAGGCCTCATTCACTATGCTGTCTGCAAAACTTTTCTTCCATTACCGCTCTATAGCACGCTTGGGATTTGGCCTTCAGTCTTCGAATATAGTCCCGGCAGGTAAATGTCGAACGCCCCAGTTCCGACCTCCGCCCTCGCGGTTCTGCAACCCGTTCAAAAGACCGGCAACAAGCCGTCGCCATACGGCATCGAAACTGTCCGGAACGTTCTGGCGCTTCTTTATTGACAATGGATTTCTTCCGGTGAGAGACTGCGGATTGTCGGCTTCACGTGGTTCGGCCCGCTCACCTGCCAAAGCCCGCCAGGTAGTGCTCCGCCGTATGAAGAGTCATTCGAGCTTCGATCGCGAAACTTTTCAGCAGATGCTGGCCAACGCATACGCGGTGCAGGAGAGCCGCATCAACACTCAGTCTCTCTCCGACATCATGCAGGTCCAGCGCTCCGTGGCCAATGGCAAACTCGACCTGGAGGGCGCCATGAAGCACATCGTCGAATCGGCGCGAAATGTGGCCAGCGCCGCCGGAGCCGCGATCGCTTTGTTCGACGGCGACCATCTAACCTACCGGGCCGGCAGCGGAAGCGCCGGCGGCTGCATCGGACTGCAGGTGACGGCTTCTCTTACTGTGTCAGCCCAGCCCAGGAGCCCCCGCGAGATTCTCCGCGTTGAGAATGCCCAGACCGACAAGCGGATTGAAGCGGACATCTGTCGCCAGTTCGGAGCCAACTCCCTGCTGATGATGCCGATCTATCTCGATGGCATGGTAGCGGGCGTGCTTGACATCCGCTTCCGTGAAGCCCACACCTTCCAGGAAGGTGAAGTACGGACGTACCGCCTCATGGCCGAACAGATCGAAGCCGCCCTGATGCACCCTGCCCAATCCGAACAGAAAGAAAACCTGGCGCCTGAACCGCCCTCCGTTCCCGAGACATCCGATCCCTTGACATTTGAGCCAATCACTCCTTATTCGGAAACCGCTCTTCATGAGGGTACCGCTCTTCCCGACGACGATTTCGCCGAAGCCCCTGGATTCTTCATGCTCCCGGAGAACGAGCATTCTCTGTACGCGCGTTGTCGCGCCGTCTTGTCCGATATCATGCGGTTGCCCGGATTCAGGCACACCGCCTGGTTCGCGAGTTCGCTAGCGCAGCGTGCCAACAATTTCACCTGGCAAAACGGCTGGTCCACAGCCGTCCGTACAGAATTATCATCCGTCTCCAAACGCTCCGCCCTGCTCGCGATGGCGCTCGCACGGCGTGCCCGGAATGTCAGATGGCACGCTGTCAAATGGCACGCTGGACGGCGGCAATGGTCCGCCAGCGCGCGTGGCGAATTGTCTTCCTTCTCCAAACGCTCAACCTTGCTCGCGCTGCGGGCCGGGCAGCGGGCCAAACAAATCGCCTGGTCCGGCGAACGGCGCGGCTTGGCCCTGGCGACGGTTGCGTTTGCCCTCGTATTGACCGCCTTCGTCGCATACACGAGTCGCGGACCGGCTGCGTCACTGGAACCTTCAACACAATCGAATTCCGTCGCTGCCGAAGGGCGCTCGCAGATACCGAAGCCACTTCCAGGCAAGAGTGCAATTCTGGTTTCTCCCTCGGCCGCGTCGGCGAAAGGAACAACGCACGCCCGGACCGCGCTCAGGCGAGTTCGGGTGGGGCAGAATGAAGTCGATTACGTAGCGGACGATGTTACGATGCGTGTCTTCACAACCAAACCCGCGCCCAAGCATCCTCGGCCTGCGAATGGTCGAGTCGCGCGTTTTGGCGACGACGTCACCGTACGTTATTTCACGCCACCCGCGTCACCCACAAGAACCGCCAGCCGATAAAGTTTGAGTCGCAGATCGAGCGTTTGCAACAGCGCGTGTTCGATTTTTCGCGTTGCTTGTATCATGGGAAGTGAATGGCATTTCCTCTCCGAATCTGTGCCGTATGCTCCGAGGAATTCGAGCTCAAACCGGATAAACCCGGCTTCGCCAATCGCTGCCCAGCCTGCAGCGCCGAGGAACTCGCCCCACCCGCGACTAAGCGAAGCATGGATGCCGACGAGCGCAAGAGCTTGAAGGAAGCCAACGAATCTCGCAGACGCGCCATGCGCGATCTTCTCTATCGCAAGGACAGCTAAAGACTCCCGCTTTTTGCGAATAAGGATGGGATTCCGTCGGCTCGACTTACCCCGCCAGCAGCGCCACTCCCGCCGCTACCAAAGTTGCGGCAATCCACCGCCGCCGGTCAACTTTTTCATGCAGAAAAATCTTCGCCGCGAAGGCGTTGCCGATGAATGTGAGTGATGCGGCCGCAGGCGCGACCAGGCTCACATCTCCCCAGGACAGAGCGAACAGCAAACTGAAAAACGCAGCCGCCATGGCCGTCACGCCCAGAAAAAAACTCGGATTGCCGAGAACACGCGAGACCACGGCCCACAATCCGACCCGGCGCCACAACTCATGAACGTCGCCGACCTGCTTCATGGCACGCGCCAGAAGAACATCGCCCACAACCGACGCGAAGACCACCACGAGAATCCCGCCCCAGGTGTAAGCGTTTTTCATCGCTGGACCTTCATCTTCGCACGCTCCCGGAAACTGTTGAAACATCTTCAACCGCGCGCCCGGGCGTCACATCCGACGGGGGTGCCCCACTTCTCGCCTCTTTTGCGAGAAGTGGGGGGTTTGACCGTACATCATCCTCAGAGTGTGCCGTCAGCGCCGGCCCTCCTGCCACGAATCCCACTCCGCCGGAGATCAGTGCGATCCCGATCCAGCGAAGGGGGCTTACCTGCTCATGCAGGGCGAACCTTGCCACCAGTGCCAGCAGAACGTATCCCAGCGACGTGGCCGGTAGCACATAGGTCAGATCCGCCCAGGAAAGCGCATTCATGTAAGAGGCGAAAAAAGCGAGCAGAAGGACAATGCCCACCGCAACCCAGGGATTCAACACCGCCAGAATGATGCCTTGTAGATGATGGAGGGAAATATTCCCGGTCTGCTTCATCCCGTGCGAGAGCATGGAGTCCCCAGCCGCTGCAAAGACGGTTACTCCAGCCAGCACCAGATACTTGCGAAAGGTCACTTAGGCTCAGGTTTTAAGGTTTCAGAGGTTTCAAGGTTGCAGAGTTTCAAGGGTTCAAAGAGGCCATGACTTCAAGGCAGAACACATCGAAACCTTTAAACTTTGCAACCTTGAAACCTTGCCGTCCCTACGCCTTCACCGGCTCGGCAGCGGCCGCTTCGTCGTGATGCTTCTTCACCATCTTATTGCGAGCGGACCGCAGCTTCAGGAACGTCTTCGCCTCGCGGTACAGACGCTTGCGATCGTTGCTGTCAAATGCTGCCTTCCTCAAGATGCGGAACACGGCCTTCGGACGGAAATAGTACTCGTCATAGAAACGATGCACGGCCGAGAGGATATCATCCGCTGGCAATCCGGGATACTGAATGTGCGCCAGTTGATGTCCGCCTTCATCCACCATCTTGTTGTCGCCGACCATGAAGCCGTTCTTTACGGCGTAGTCGTAAAGCTCGGTGCCGGGATAGGCATGCGCCACCGAAACCTGAATAGTCTCTACATCAAGTTCCTTGGCGAACGCGATGGTGTTGTTGATGGTCTCGTGCGTCTCGCCCGGCAGACCCATGATGAAGTCGCCGTGAACCACCAGACCCAGCTTATGACAATCTTTTGTGAACTGCCGGGCGCGTTCGATGGTTGCGCCCTTCTTGATGTTCTTCAGGATCTGCTGGTCTCCGGATTCATACCCGACAATCAGCAGGCGGCATCCCGCCTCTTTCATCGCCTTCAGGGTTTCGAAATCTGTAGTGACACGCGATGTGCACGACCAGGTGAGTCCAAGCGGCTTCAGCTTGCTGCAGAGTTCGATCGTCCGCGCCTTCTGAATGTTGAAGGTATCGTCGTCAAAGAAGAACTCTTTCACGTTCGGCCACATCTCTTTGGCCTTGGCCATTTCGCGGGCCACATCGTCACTGGAACGTTTGCGCCATGGATGTCCGCTCAAGGTCTGCGGCCACAGACAGAACGTACACTGCGCCGGGCAACCGCGCGTGGTGTAGAGCGATACAAAGGGATTCAATAGAAAGGGCACGTTGTAGCGCGTAACGTCGAGATCGCGCTTGTAAACTTCGGTGACGTGCGGCAGCGCGTCCAGATCCTGAATCTGTGGAGCGTCGGGAGTGTGCACGATCTTTCCGTCCTGCAGGAAAGAAATCCCGGGAATCTGCTCCAGCGGCTTGCCCTTGGCAAAGTCCACCACCTGGTAGTCAAACTCTTTGCGGCAAACGAAATCAATCTCCGGGCAATCGCGCAGCGATTTTTCCGGCAGAACACTCACGTGCGGCCCTACAAAGGCAATCTTGATCTTCGGATTGGCATGCTTGATCGCCCGCGCCAGAAGAATGTCGCCTGGGAATCCGGGCGTGGACGTAAACAGCACAAGGAATTCGTACTCCTTGGCAATCTCGATGGTCTCGTCGCCCGAAACTTTATGCGGTGGCGCATCCAACAGCCGCGCCCCCTCCAGCATCCCCGCTGGATAAGCCAGCCATACCGGATACCAGTAACTTTCAATTTCGCGGGTGGCGGGCCAACGGGAGCCGGCGCCTCCGTCAAAGTTTTCAAACGATGGAGGATTGAGAAACAGTGTCTTTAGAGGCATAGTGGGTATTCTTTATTCTAGCATTTGGACAGGGATCTTCCCGGCTTTGGCCCGTATTTCTGCAGGTTCCCGTATCCGTTAGTAATGACCTAAATGACTGATTTCACTGTACTAGCCGTCGAGCCAAAAAGGAACGCCGCAGGGGTGAATGCTCGGTTGGATGCAGCGAAAGGTGAATGGATGCGGTGAATGGAGCCGGGTATAACTTAAGCCGCAAGCGGAAAAACTCACAAAATGCGCCCTTCGCGGTGGAAGAGTGTTCGCCATGGAAGAGTGTTCGCCATCGAAGACTGCTCGCCGTGGAAGAGTTCACCGTGGAAGAGTTCACCGTGGAAGAGCGGCCCTTCCAGGGCCGCGTAACGCCCTCGAAATCAGACCGGGCTTCAGCCCGGTGGTCGAGTGTCGTCGGCGGATTACGTTCTTCCGCAGCCTCTTAACCCGCAAGCGCTATTGAGCTTCGTTGCTGGTAGGAACCTTGAAAGTGACGCCGCGATCGTCGTTAGCTTTCGCCGTCGCCGGCAGGTCGAGTTCGGACAACGGAATTTTTTCCGTATGCTGCGGCGCGAAGTTCCAGAGCGTCTGGCCGACGATGGCGTAGTTCTGAATCTCCTTCCGATGCTGGTCGCGGAAGACCAGAACTGTGGCAGGCATGATCGCGGTTCCCTGTTGCTGTTCGTTGCCAGCCTCGGGGCGCGACGGCCGCGAGGAGCGTGCGTAGACATCGCGATCTCCGTCGGCCTGCTCCTGGCGGAGCATCTGCTGCTCTTCGAGGTTTTGCTCGTTCATCTCGTTGGCAGTGGCGCGATCACGCTCGTAGTCTTCGTCGTACGTAGAATCCGAATCGTCCCACCAGAAGGGATCGTAATAGCCGCCATACGCCCAGGGATAGCCAAAACCCCAGCATCCATAGCCTAAGCAATTGTTGCGCAACCCACGAAAGCGAGCGCCGCGAAATTCATCATGCAGGAAGGGACGACCAGAAAGGCCACGGTTCGAAAAACCACGGTTCGAAAAACCGCGCTTCGAGAAACTGCGCTGGGAGAAAGAAGGAGAATGAGTAAAACCGTGCGCTGAACTTACACCGGAGTGCATGCCACCGGAGACATGGCCCCCACTGAATCCGCCGTGTCCACCAAAACCGCCGCCGGCGTGACCTCCTCCATGCTGCGCCCAGAGGGGCACGGCCAGAACAAGCGCGACCGCCGAATTGGCCAGCAAGCGACGCATGAACTCATTATAAGCCCACTCCCCAAGAGATTCCGCCCGGTGTTGTGGCAAACTCGTCCTGCCTTTTCGCTATGATGGACATTGATGATAAAACTTCGACTTGCACTCCTCTTCGCCATCTGCGCTGCGGCCATGGGCCAAAACAACAACGTCGACACCATCATCCAGCGATCAGTCGCGGCTAATAAGCGCGACTGGGAAGCAGTTCCTAAGTTTGACTGTTCAGAACGCGATCGCTCGGGCGACGGAACTAAGACCTACCAGGACACAATGATTTCAGGCTCGCCGTACCAGCGATTGGTGGCCGTGAATGGCAGGCCATTGTCGCAGGAACAAAGGGCCGAGGAGAAACGCAAGCTGGAGAATGCCATTTCAGAGCGAAAAAACGAGTCGCCTCAGAAGAAAGCCGAGCGCATCGCGAAATATGAGGACGAACGAAAGCGCGACCACGCGATGATGGATGAAATGGTGAAAGCATTCGACTTCAAGCTGCTCGGGGAATCGAAACTGGACGGTCGCGCCGTCTATGATCTTCAGGCATCTCCGAGAAAGGGATATCAGCCCCCGAATATGGAGACCCAGGCGTTGACGGGAATGCAGGGAAAACTTTGGATCGACAAAAAGACATTTCAATGGGTAAAGGTCGAAGCCGAAGTCACGCATCCCGTGGCGATCAAAGGCTTTCTTGCGGAAGTGGAACTCGGTACCTATTTCAGATTAGAAAAAATTCCCGTGGCGCCCGGCATCTGGATGGCGAAACACTTCTCGATGCAGTCGCGGGCTAAAGTCCTGAAGGTAATTCCTAAGAACGGTCAGGAAGACGTCACCTATTTCAACTATCACAGAGCGCATTCAAGCACGGGTCAATAGAAGTGCGGAATCAGAAGTGTGGAATCTGAATTTGGCCCTGCGATTATGCCGCCGACTATCTTTTTTTCTTTGCTTTAGCAGATTTCGATGAACCCTTAGGAGCCGCCTTCTTCGCTGGCTTCGGGGCCGGCTTCTTCGCTGGTTTCGCGGGAGCTTTCGAGGGTTTGGCGGCTGGCGTGGCGGACACGGATTTTTCCGGCGCTTTGGCTTGGGGCTTTGCCGGGGCGGCTGCCGGCGATGCGGCCGCGGCAGCGGGCGCGACTGCACCTTTTGTCTTCTTCCCTGCTTTTGATCCGGGCTTCCCGGCTGCAACTGCGGCCGGAGTTTCGGCGGCAGCCTTGGCCGCCCGTCCGCGACGGGGCGCCGGTGGCGGAGGCGGTGGAGGCGGCGCAAACGGCTTCAGAAATTTTAAGGTCTCCGTGCGCGAACGCAGTTTTCCGTCCAGCAACAGCATGAACACGTCATGCGCAAGCTTCGGATATTCCGGCAATTGCGGAGTGATGAGTAACTCCGTCATTTCGGGCAACGGCAGTTTCTGCTGCACCTGCCGCCACTTAGTTAGATAATTCTTGATCTTCTGTTCTACCGACTGCTGCTTGGCGGTCACGGCAAGGAACAACACCATCTCGGGCCGGGCCGAAGAGAGCAACTGCCAGGTGCGCGACGGAGTGGCGGCCTCTTTGCCCATCAAACGCTTGGCGAGTTGCTTCGCGTGATCTTCAATGTCACGCCACGCCTCGACTAGGTCCTTGCGCGGAATCAGCTTTTGAATATCCGAGACGTCCTTGTCGGAGAAGTGCGATGTCAGAAAATACATCACGGCAGGGCCGGCGTCGGGGGTGTATCCCATGTCGACCATCTGCTGCCGCGTCTTCATCAGCGCGCTGATGCCGTTGGTGTCGACCTTGGCGACGGTCCAATGCTCGTGCAGAATCTCAAGCCAGCCTTCCTTCTCGAGCATCTTCACCACATGCAAGGGATCGTCTTCATGCGCCAGAGCGGCGATTTCATGGCCGATCGAAGAGCGCAGAATGTGGCCGATATATTTGCCTTCCTTGGCCGCCTCATAACGGGCCTGGGTGCGTTCCTCAATGGTCCAGTGGAAGCGCGCGGCGAAGCGGGTGGCACGAATCAGGCGCGAGGGATCTTCCAGGAACGAATAGTTATGCAGGATGCGGATGACCTTGGCCTCGATATCGGCCACGCCGTTGAAGGGATCGAGCAGCAGCCCGCGGGATCCTTCGTTGAGCGAGAGCGCCATGGCGTTCACGGTGAAGTCGCGGCGCCGCAGATCATCGTGAATCGTGGCCGGCGTGACGAAGGGAGGCTTCCCCGTCTTTTCGAAGCGCTCGGTACGCGCCATACTGATCTCGGCGCGGGCATTGCCGGGCAGCGAAATGAAGACGGTCCGCATGTCTTCTTCGACCGCGGTGATCTTCGCCCCGGCTTTTTCCAGTTCTTTTTGCAGCTTGAGCGGATTGCCCTGGACGGTAAAATCCAGGTCGCGGATGGTGAAGCCGCTGATAATGTCACGGATGGCGCCGCCCGTGAGGTAAAGATTCATGCCAGCGGCGCGGGCTACGTCTTGCACCAGCCCGACGCCCTTCAATTGGTCCGGCGTCAGCCGGATTTCCATCGTGTAAATGTAATCAGCCATTCGCTTTCAAGCGGCTGTCGGGCCTCGACTCCTGCGCGATCCAAGGTACAATCGCGACCGGGGGAGGGCCGGACCAGCCAAAACTTTCCACAAGATTTCCACAGCCCTGCCCGCCACACTCTCCGGCCCCTCATCGACCCGGATGCAAGTGGCTTAATACAAAGTACTTATTCAAAGTGGAAACTCTGCGGCAAGTTAAAGAAAATAACACAACGTTTACATTTTGGCTACTGCCAAGGCGGATTCCAGCCGCTTTCCCCGAAAAAGTGCGAGAATCAAGGCGGCTTCCGCTCTCCGGCTGCCGGCTGCCGGGTTTTAATTCGCGTGAGCTCTTAACTCGTGAGTCGTAGTCCTCTCCTGTTGGCTGCGGAAGCCGGAGAGCGGAAGCCGGACGCCGATCCCTATGCCCTCAACCCACAAAAAAGTGATCGTTCGCAAAATGGACCGGGACACGGTCTCCGGCTATGTGGCGCCCGCGCAGTTCGTCCACGAGGGCAAACTGGAACTGTTGAATACCTCCGGCACCGTCATTTCCATGGACCTGCGCGAGATCAAGGGCGTGTATTTTGTGCGGGAGTTCGGAGATTCAGAATCGTTGACCCGCAAGACGTTCACCTCACGTCCTCGATCAGAGGGGTTGTGGGTGCGGCTCCGCTTTAAAGATAGCGAGATTCTCGAAGGGCTCATGCCCGCCGACCTGACGCAGACCACACCGGAAGGATTTCTGGTCAACCCTCCCGACCAGCGCTCGAACACGCAACGCATCTTCGTCCCGCGAACGGCACTGGAGTCGTTAACGGTATTGGCGGTAATCGGCGCCACCCGGCGCCAGCGCCGCGGCGCACAGGATCAACGGCAGGTTCCCATGTTTGACGAATAATGTTCGAAGAGTAAACCTGTAGCGACAGGCGCTTCGGCTGTCCCGCGAAAGCCTGCCCTGAGCGAAGTCGAAGGGGCGAAGCCAGGCGGGCCCGTGAAACTTCCTCTCCAAATCCACCAGCTGGCCACAATAACCAAAACCGCCGCACCCCCAAAGTCACCTGAAATCCGTTGAAATCGGAAACAAGTTGATGTAGCGTGTGAGGTCCACCCAGGCCCAAGCCTGTAAAAGAGACGATCGGGTCCCTCCTTCTCCCGTCCGCTCGCGCTCGGTGGAGTCGTCCATCTCGACCACAGGTGTGTATTCATGCGAGCGATTCCGCTATCGCGTCCCAGTCTTTTCTTTTCTGCCGTCCATCCCATTCTGACCGCGGCAATCTGCGCTCTGATACTCTGCGCATCGACTTTTGCGCAGGAAGCGCCACAGCAAATGGTTCCGGTGCCGGGTCCGCTGATCACCCAGAGCGTGGACGAATCACAGCTCACAACGCTGACGGGCAATACCCATCCGTTGGCGCGCCCGGAATTCGATCTGGGCGCGGCTCCGGCCACCCTTCCGATGAAGCGCATGCTCCTGGTATTGAAGCGCAGCCCCGACCAGGAAACCGCACTCAGAAAGTTGCTGGACGATCAGCAGGACAAGTCCTCGCCGAACTATCACAAATGGCTCAGCCCGGAACAGTACGGCCAGCAGTACGGGCCGACTGACGCCGACATCCAGACTGTCACTTCATGGCTACAGTCGCACGGGTTCGAAGTGGGTACGACCAAGGGACGCACGGTGCTGGAGTTCTCAGGTTCCGCTAGCCAGATCGAGGAAGCCTTCCACACCACGATTCACAAATACATCGTCAACGGCCAACAGCACTGGGCCAACGCAACCGACCCCCAGATTCCGACAGCCCTGACGCCGGCAGTGGCGGGCATTGACTCGCTACATAACTTCCGCCGAGTTGCAACGAACCACTATGTCGGCAGCTATTCTGAAAAGACGAAACGATTAGCCGCCGCTAAACCCGACTACAGCTACAACTGCGGCGGATCCGAGTGTTACGGCGTCGTACCATACGACTTTGCCACGATCTACGATGTGCTGCCGCTGTGGACGAGCGGCATTAACGGAACGGGACAAACGATTGCCATCGTAGGACGAACCAACATCAATCCGCAGGACCCCACAGACTTTTGGACGCTGTTCGGCGTACCTGTTCCCACCAACAAACTGAACATTATTCTGAACGGATCCGATCCCGGGATAAACGGAGACGAAGCCGAGGCCGACATCGACGTCCAGTGGTCGGGCGCGGTTGCGCCCCAGGCGACTATCGATTTCGTAACCTCGGAATCGACTGAAACCACGGACGGAGTCGATCTTTCCGCCGTCTACGCAGTGGACAACAACCTGGCTCCGGTCATGAGCGAGAGCTACGGCGAATGCGAACTAGGGTTGGGGACTGCCGGAAACCAATTCTATTACAGCCTGTGGCAGCAGGCGGCGGCTCAGGGAATCAGTGTATTCGTTTCCTCCGGCGACAATGGCGCGGCCGGTTGCGACGATCCTTCCGGGCCAGCGCACTACGGCCTGAATGTGAACGGCATTGGTTCCACTCCATTCAACGCCGCCGTTGGCGGAACTGATTTCAACCAGTACAACAAGTGGACGACCTATTGGAATGCGGCCAATGATTCCACGACTCAGGCCTCAGCCAAGGGATACATTCCGGAAACCACGTGGAATGATTCCTGCACCAATTCGCTGGCTATCACGCTCGGATATGGCACGACGGCAGAGCAAGCTTGTAACAATCCCAACATGATCCAGGCCGGTGGAGTGAACTCGATCGGCGGCAGCGGCGGCCCCAGCAACTGCGTGGTAAACAGTCAAAACGTAGGCACTTGCAGTCAGGGTTATGCCAAACCTTCCTGGCAAAGCGGTGCGGGCGTTCCGAATGACAATCGTCGTGACCTTCCCGATATTTCTCTTTTCGCAAGCAACGGTTTCCTGGGCAGTTTCTACCTGATTTGCCAGCAGGACCAGACATACGGCCTTTGCGACCTGAACAATTTTGCCGGATACGGCGGAACCTCGGTCGCATCGCCCGCCTTCGCCGGAATCATGTCTTTGGTCAACCAGAAGATGGGGACGTCTCAAGGCGTTCCGGGCTTTGTACTCTATAAGCTGATATCTAAACAACCGAACGCGTTTCACGACATACCCGCTGGCTCAACCATCGCCATGCCGTGCTTCAGCGGCAGTCCAAACTGCACCGTCACGACGCCGGGCGATGCCTACGGTGTGCTTTCCGGCTACAGCACCGGCGCAAGCTACGATCTCGCCACCGGTCTCGGATCTGTGGACGCCGCCAACCTCGTGGACAACTGGAGCAAGGTCACTTTTATTGCAACGTCCGCCAGTTTGCAGTTGAACTCCGGCAATCCCGTAAGTGTGAAACATGGAACAGCCGTCCCGGTGAGCATTGACGTCACTCCCACCGCCGCTACGGGCCAAGCTTCCCTGCTGGTCAGCACGGGGACCGGCACGACCACGGGACAAGCCATTGATGTATTCAGTCTAAGCAAGGGCGTAACCGGCGCCGGCACTACCACGAATATGCTGCCAGGCGGCACCTACAACGTGATCGCACATTATGCCGGAGACGGAAACTACGGCGGCAGTTATTCGATTCCAGTCAGTGTCACAGTCTCCAAAGAGAACAGCCAGCCCCAGACCTTTCTGGTCACCTTCGATTCCAACGGAAATATTCTCAGCAAAAAAACAACCACAGCCACGTATGGAAGTCCCTACATCCTGCGCGTAAATGTCGAAAACGCAGCAGCACAGTTGTGTGCCCCAGTGGCCGCCTCGGGCGCAACCGCCTGTCCTTCCGGGAACGTAACCCTGACCAACAACGGTAGCACCCTCGATGCTGGAACCTACGCCCTTAACAGTTACGGCTATCTCGAAGACCTGATAGTGCAGCTCCCCGGCGGTACCGATTCCGTAACGGCGGCGTATGCTGGCGACAACAGCTTCAACTCCAGCTCTTTCACGAACGCAATCACGATAACTCCCGCCTCTACCTCGATGTCACAACCATATATCTACGGCGGAGCGGTTGGGCAATCCGCCACGATGTCTACTTACGTGAACACAACGAGTTCCGGTGCCGCGCCGTCCGGTACCGTTACCTTCTATGCAAATGGTACGGCCCTCACCGGCACCACGACATACGGTCCCAGCAACGGTGGGCCAAGAAATTCAGCCTATCTTCAAGTCACCTTCACCAGTAACACCAATGCGTTTACTACGTCGGGAAATTACGCAATCACTGCGAGCTACAGCGGAGATGCAAACTACAGTTCGGCTAGCGCGCCCGCTCAAAACATTACGGTGATGTATCCCGCTCCAAATGTGGTTGCGACCCCCTTTTCGCAAACCGTCAACTACGGAGGCACGGCCAGCATCACCGTGCTGGTCGACACTACCAATAAGTCCGTATATCCAACTGGGACGGTGACCTTCAACGGAACCTCGGCCGGAGCGGTCGCATGTACAAATGTAAAGGACACGAGTGGGAACTTCGCTTGTCAGGCAACGGCAATGTTCACAGTGAATTCCGGCGGCTCGATCCAAGTGCAATACAGCGGCGACAGCAACTATCCTGCATCCTACTCATTCGCCTATATCAACATGCCCGACTTCATGTTCAGCGCATCCGGCTGGATCCAGGTAACCGCGGGGCAATCGCAGAACTTGACCGTGACCTTCACCAGCTTAAACGGACTCAGCGGAACGATCTCCAACTTCGGCTGTTCCGCTTTGCCCGCCGAAATGACCTGCACCTTCAATCCCACTCAAGTTACGCTCCCGAGTAACGGAACCGTGACAACAAGTCTGACGATTACAACCACCGCCCTCGGTCAATCGAGCAGTCGCAAACCCATCGGTATGGGGACTATAAATTGGGGAACCGCCGGGGCGATGATGCTGCTGGGTGCATGTTTCGCCGGACTACCTTTCTCGCGTCGTCGCGCCGCACGCACTACGGTTGCTTTGATGTTAGTCGGGATGTTGGTCGGTCTCCTGGTCGTTCTGCCGAGTTGCGGAGGCGGCAGCGGCGGCGGCGGCGGCGGCGGGAGTGGGGGAGGCGGCGGAGGAGGAGGAGTAAGCAATCCACTGCCTGCCGTCACATCGCTCAGTCCGGCAACGGTAGCGGCGGGCTCACAGGTTCAGAGCCTCTATGTAAACGGTACGAATTTCCTGAGCACATCGACGGTGACCTATAACGGGACTCTTCACAACAGTTCTTTGCAGAATCCAACCCAAATCCAGATTGCACTCGCTCCAAACGACGTGGCTGCCACCGGGTCATACCCTGTCGTCGTGACCAATCCCAGTCCGGGGGGCGGCTCGTCGGCTCCCATGAACTTCTCGGTCGTAACCGGCACGCCAACCGGTTACTTCACCGCGAACATGAACGCCACGATTGGGCCAATTACCCACAGCGCACAGTTGTCGATCCAGATTCAATAGCTGGCGGGTAGCCCAGGCTTTGCCCGATATCAACACCGTGGGTGGCCCGTCCTTCGCGTTTTTGCGAAGGGCGGGAGTCGGGGATGCCAGCGCAAGTTTGTTGATCCATCGGCCGGGTAGCCCAGCCTTTGATTTCGGTGCCATCAGCAACAAAGTGGGTGCCCCGCTCTTCGCGTTCTTTGCGAAGGGCGGGTATCACAGACGATTGCAGGCACGAAGTTACGCCACCCGATTCCGGAACGAGATTGCGGGCCATCCCTCATTCACCCGCACCGCGCCAGCTTCGTCAAAAGATAGAAACGATAACTGCTCCAGCGCCATTGCTCGGGCGCGTCCACCAGTCCCCGTTTGACCGGGTTGCGATGCATATACCGGAGCTTCTCCACGCGCTTCTTCGTCGTCCACACATTGAAGTCATAGAAGCGCGCCTGCCAGAATGCCCTGCGCTGAGGTCCGTCTCCGAACAGACTGCGTTGCCGCGGGTTGCTGCGTTTGCGTCGCGGCAACAAAGCGCGGGCCGTGCGCTGCTTCAACACTTGCATCGCAGTCGAGAGAGTTCCGACCTCGGGTTCAGTCAAAAGAAGGTGGATATGTTCCGGCATTACGACATACCCGACGGCCACGAACCGGTAGCGCTGGCGCGTCTGTTCCAGAATCGAGAGGAAGACGTCGCGACTGCGCGCGGTGCTCAGAAAAGGCGATCGCCGGTAGCAGGAGCAGGTGATAAAGTGCAGGTGATGAGCGCCATAAGCGCGATGCAGTCCACTGGGCAGGACCAACCCCATGGTACCGGCAGCATCGTACCCGCCCTTGCACAGAACGCAAGAGCGGGGCACCCACAGTTCCGGAACGGGAACGAAAACACGGAAGCCTGGGCCACCCGCCGGGGGTGCCTGTAGGTGTTGTTTCAACTGCCGCCGTTGTGCAAGGAAGCTCTGCGGTTTTAATAGGCGGCGCGCACTTGCTGAAATCTGCCAATGATAGTAGCGGCGCGGTCGACAAGAGTACTGCCCAAAACCAGGAGCGAATGGGTCAGGGCAAGGCGCCGCTCGATAAGGACGGAAAGCCCGTCGAACTACACCATGAAGGACAGACTCAGAACGGCCCGGTGAAAGAAATGACCCAGCAGGAGCACCGCGGCGGAGAGAACTTCGCAAAGAACCACACCAACACCGGACAACAGCCAAGTCAGATTAATCGAAGTGAAGCGGCTAAAGCGCGGAGGCAGCATTGGAAGAAGCAAGTCAAAGAGCAATGACAGAACTGATGCTAGAAGCCCAAGGCCCAGATGGACTCTTCGCCGTTTTCCAGGAAGACGAAGGAGAGGGCTTCTTTTTTGCTTACAAGCCGGAGACACAGGACGTTCTTGCCCAGATTCGCATCTATGAAAGCGGGCTAAACCCCTCCGTTCGTGAGAGCGATGTCCAACTGATGTGGTCCTCGGATTGGACGAAGTGTGGCATCGCAGTTTGGGGGCAGATGCGCGGCGTAATAAACATCGCGACTGGCGAGGAAACATGTGTTCCGCTAGAGAGTGACCGCCGAGGAATCGTCGATCCCGAATGGCTCAAGGGATTCGAGAAAAACTACCTCGATCAATATCTCTTCGTCAGGTCTAGGCAGCGATACTGGAAGGAAACGGCGAAGGAGCAAGAGCCTGGGACCGTTCAGGTCCGTCGAGAAGACGAAACCCCACCTGAGACAAATTTTATCGTCTACGCCATCGGCCCCAAAGAGCAAGCTGCTCTGTTCGAAGATGAAGGCGAGACGGGATACCTGTATCTGTACAGCTTGCGAGAGCAAACGGTGGTTCGGTATCTCCACATTTACGATCGCTCCAAAAGGCTTGCTGTTGCCCGCGAGGACGTTCAAGTGATGTGGAGCGAAGATGGCACAAAGTGCGGGGTTGCGATCTGGGACAAAATGCGGGGCATTATCGACGTAGCTTCAGACCGAGAAGGTCGAGTGTGGCTTGAAAATCGCGATACTCCCGGCATCGCTGACCGTGAATGGCTGAAAGGGTTCGGAAGCTAAAACATCCTGCTCGGCCCGCCATCAGGCCAGTCGAGCAAAGTGCTCAGCGTTTGCGTTCCCGAGCGGCTGTGAGCTGTCGATCCGGGAGCGGGTAAGGGTCAGGGTGCGTACTGCTTCCGACCGGGTGCAGGGCCGGATGAGTTCTTCTTTTAGCCGCCGATCCGCTGGCCTTTCCTGGCCGATTCCTTCCCGATTCGCTGCCTGATCCCGACTGTTAGCTGCCCCTTTCTGATCCCGATCCTGCCGCCGATTCCCGGCCCGGCAGTGTGGCGATTCCGGCGCGGTAGTGCGGGCGGTTTGGTGTTCCCGGAGGCTGGTTTGTGGGGTGGAGGTTTTTAGCCGTGCTGCGCACGGGGTGGAAGGGAGACACTCCACCCCTGAAAGGGTGCTGCACGGTAACTTTGGGTTACCGTGCGCGAACTTGTTGAAAGCAGAACAGCTAGAGGAAAAATCCCGCTGTCAGGGTGCTGTAGAGCAACCTGAAGTTAGCGCAGGCGAACTTGTTGATTCTTAAGCGCGGCTGCTAGTCTCGGCTGAGATGGCGAGAGAGGAAGCCGGGACATGGTGAAGCCGCCGCTGCGCACGAAATCCATCGGTTTCAAAGTCAGCGAGGAAGAGTACGCCCTGCTCGAAACAGCGGCGCAGGCCGACGGTCGGACGCTCGGGGAGTGGTGCCGCGAGGTGATTCTGCGGGGAGGTGTCAGCAATGCAGCGGCCCACGATCCGGCCCTGGCCGAGATCATCGGAGTGCGCTTGCTGCTGGTGAACGTGCTGATGACCTGCTCCCCGATTTCCGAACAAGTCCGAGTATGATTTCGGACGAAGGAAAGGGGAAGAGGTATGTCGAAGAGCAGGCACACGGAGGCGCAGATGATCGGGGCGCTGAAACAACTGGAGGCGGGGCGCAAAGCGGAGGACGTGGCGCGTGAAGTAGGGGTGTCGAAGCACACGATCTACGCCTGGAAGGCGAAGTATGGCGGGATGGATGTAAGCGAGGCGCAGGAAGCCAAGCAGCTGCGCGATGAGAACACGAAGTTGAAAAAGCTGGTGGTGGATCTGAGCCTGGACAAAGAGATGCTGAAGGCGCTGATCGCAAAAAACGGATGGAGCTCGTAAACCAGCGGGCGGACGCGGACTGGCTGCGCAGCGAATACGCAGCGAGCGAGCGCCGGGTTTGCGGGCTGACGGGGATAGCGGTGGCGAGTTATCGCTACCGGAGCCGACGCAGCGACGAGACGCTGCGCACGCAACTGGTGGATCTAGCGCGGTCGAAACCGCGTTTTGGGTATCGGCGGCTGCATATTTTGCTGGGCCGCTTGGGAGAGCACGTGAACCACAAGCGCGTGCATCGGGTGTACCGGGAGGCGGGATTGATGATCCGGCGGAAGAAGCGCAAGCACTGCGTGCGTGAGGGCAAGCCGCTACTGGCGCGGACTTCGGCGAACCAGGAGTGGGCGTTGGACTTTGTGCACGATGCGGTGGAGTGCGGGCGAGCGATCCGGGTGCTGAGCGTGGTGGATGCGTACACGCGAGAGTGTTTGGCGTTGGAAGTGGACACGAGCTTTGCCAGTCGGAGAGTGACACGAGCGCTGGAGCAGATCGTGAGCGAGCGTGGGGCGCCACAGGCGATCCGCTGCGACAACGGACCGGAACTGACGAGCCGGCATTTTCTGGCGTGGTGCGTGGAGAGAAAAATCGAGTTGATCCACATTCAGCCGGGCAAACCGACGCAGAACGGGCGGGTGGAAAGCTTTCACGGACGGTTGCGGGATGAATGTTTGACCGTGAGTTGGTTTCAGAACTTGTTCGACGCGCGGCGCAAGATCGCGGCGTGGAGGATTGAGTACAACGAGGAGCGACCGCACAGCAGTCTGGGATACAAAACCCCGAGTGAGTTTGCGAAGATGCAAGCAGCGGGCTTCTACACAGCTGAGCGAGGGGCACGGGATTCAAACGCCATCCCTTGCCCCTCGCGCTCCCCCATCCCGGCTCAAACCCAAGATGGAAGAGCAGAAAGTTGTCGTATTCTTACGTGAACGAAAACAGGGGGCAGGTCATGATGTGCAACTGGAAAGGACCGAAAGCATTCATCCCGAATGTGGTCTTGCTGTAGGGAGTGTCGGCCCACTGACCGTACTTTGTCGAGACATGATCCTTCTCCCACGTCGTTGCAGTGAATGTTCCTGTCGGCGTCACGTGTCCATCGCCACCAACTACAACACTGGTCGTGAGGAGCGTCGTCGGAGACTTGTCACCTTGATTTTGACCTGTGACGACGAGCGTTCCCTGTGACGTCTTGGGGTCATACGTAATGGTGATCGTGCAAGTGCTGAATGTTTTATCGCCCGCCTGACATCCAGACATTCCGGTTGGATCGGTATAGCGCAGCGGATTGTTCAACGCGTACGCATACATGTTGAGGTTCTGCGGGTTCCCAATCCAATCCTCGAACTTCTTGTGAGCTTCTTCTTTCTCCTCCTCGGTGCTTTCTTCGGAGGGATGTTGCCAGCCCAGCCACGGAAGCGGATCGGGCGTCATGAACCTGCCCATGCTCGATCCAAAGTACCGGGCTTCAAAATAATCATTGCCGCTCTCGGTGTCGCGTTCTTTGCCGGTGAACTTGTAGGTATTCCGAGACGCTACGCTGGACGAACACGCCGCACGTTCCGTCATAGCTCAATGGCTCGCCGTCGTAGGAATGTACGGCGGTCAGTTCTGGGATTTGTTTGAACTCCCCTCCTCATGGTCGCGCTCATCAAAGGTGATCTTCGGAAGGCTAGGGTCCTGAGAAGCCGCAATCTCCCGCAGAGCCTCCCAAGCAGTTTCGCGAAATTCCATATCATGATTAAATCGGTCGGACCAGGTTTCGCTTCCGTCCACTGTATTCTTGGCTTCGGCTGTTGACACACCACGCACGGCACGGATCGCCTTAATCGAATCTATCT
Organism: uncultured Acidobacteriaceae bacterium; assembly: GCA_963709305.1. Taxonomy (GTDB): domain Bacteria; phylum Acidobacteriota; class Terriglobia; order Terriglobales; family Acidobacteriaceae; genus Sulfotelmatobacter. The sequence goes on from CAVPWO010000002.1 coordinate 495,541, forward strand.
TGTCGAATCCGCGCTCCCGAAAGAACATCAAGATCATTTCAACACTAGCGCCTCCGGCGGCTAGTCGGCGTGCATCGTTGATGATCTCTTGTCTCTGATTCTCTGGTTTCATCATTTGAGCTTAATTGTAAGGTTCACCTGGCGTCCAACCCCCTCCGCTACTCCACTTCCTATTGATCTGTCTGCCTCGACTCGCACCGCAGTGAAACCTTGTGCCTTGAGGTCGGATAATATCCCATTGAAACCTTGCCGCATTGCTGTGTAACCGACCTGCAGATTGCTTCCGCTCTCAGCCGGGTAGACCAAAACGTCCTTGATAACCGCTGTTTGCCCTTCGGCTACTACTTCAGCTTCAACGCGAACCGGACCCGCAGCAGTCTGAATGATTCGGCTGATTGTACCGCTAGCACCTGCCCCAAGTTGGCCCGTCGCTTCTCCGGCGCCTGTCCCCGCAGCTTCGGCACCTCTCCCAAACCAGCCTGCAACTGCGCCCCACATTGCACCAAAAACCTTACCGATGGCCCAGCCGGAAGCTATGCCCCCATAGATCTGGCCGTCTAGTGGCCTGATACCCTCCGTTGGATAAGTCCCAGGGTCAGGCGTATACATGACAGTACCGACCACGTTGCCGTTCGAATCGGTGATATTCGAGAGTTCGCCTTCGTCCTTTTTCAGCTGATCAAGTGAGGCCGCGTGGTTGTACTGGTCCTGTTGCTGCGCCTGTGCATAGTCTTTGTCACTAACGGTTTGACAGTTTTCGCCGTTGGTATCGCAAATGGAGACTAAGCGACCGCTCGGATCGGTTCGGTTCAGAGGGTTGTTCCCAACGTACGAGTACCCATTCCACATCTGCGGGTTGCCCATGTTATCAATCCCTGACTCTTGGTCGGGATCGGGACTCATAAACCGGCCCATGCTGGAAGCGTTGTACCTGGCCCCGAAGTTATCGAGCCCAGACTCGGTGTCGCGTTCTTTGCCGGTGAACTTGTACCGGTCAAATGAACATCCGTGATGATGAACCATACGCATAGCCATCACGTCGTAAGCATAGCCGCCCGCAGCCCGTACTGTCATTTTGCTGGTGGCACAGATTGCAGATCCTTTGGTGGAAGATCGTCCTCGAAAAAGGACACGTAGCTTTTGGGTTGGCGTTGATGGGTCCTCGGGAGATCGAATCTAAAGGGAATCTCGAAGTGCCACGTGGAGCCAACGTGGTTAATTGGAACGCTGAAGTAGATTTGCCCTCCCGGAGGTATGGGTGTTGTCGTTTGGACTTCCGACACGTATCCCAGAGGCGGCTCCTGCTGCGGTTGCTGATTATGAGGTTCTCGCGCTGAAGGTGATGGAATAAATTTTCCTCCAGACATCGTGATCAGCGGTTTCGGGTTGGACACGACTTCGTCGGTCAGATCGCATTCGGAGCTTCCCGCCGGTCCACCGATAGTTGAGACAACGACTGTCAGCCTAGTGTTGTTTATCAACCGCAGGTATATTCCAACGCTCGGTTCGTCTTTGCCTCTCGGCTGTCTTGGGCCTACATGATCTAGTTGCAGGTAAACGTACGGCTTAGCGGGATCTACCACAAAACCGCTCGCCGTAGACGCGGTCGGACCCGTCCGCTGACCCCAAGCATGGGCGACGACTAGCAACAGCAATATGGACACACTCATCTCACTCGTTTTCATTGCGGCAACCTACACCCCCGACAAAACATCGGAGTTGGATCTTGGAAGTTGGTTCTGTACGGGCGGGTGGCCCAGGCTTTTGATCTCAATATTAAAACCACCGTGGGTGCCCCGTCCTTCGCGTTTTTTGCGAAGGGCGGGTACCAACGAAGGCCTGCAGCTGCGAAGCTATGCCACCCGATCCCGGAACGAAATCATGGCCATCTCTCATTCACCCGTACCAGCCCAGACTCGTCGAGAAGATAGAGAAGATAGAAACGATCACTGGGGGTTGGCCCAAGGTTGACCGTTTCTTATAAGGAATCTTCCCCCCACCTTCCGCACAGTCTTTTTCCACAACCTTCCACAGAAAAGAATCCATCGTTTGTGACAAACAACCTTGACCGAGAATACAGGGAGCGCACAATAGAACCGTGCGCATTGCCAGGAGTGGCGACGTATGGGGGATGGCGAAATCCAAGCGGCCAACATTATGTACTTGCGTCAAGGACGCTGCCAGCCAAAAATCGGCCCATAACTCCTTTGTTGTCTATATTTTGACCTCTAAGTCCTTTGTCGCGCGGATTTTGCCAGCCAAAACATGCTTAACTCCATGATTCTAAAGATTGAGGGGGGGAGGGGGGTACCCTGTTATAAAAAGGTAAACACGTTCAGGCACAGACGGTCTGCGATGGACCACTTTGGAACTGGTGTACGATTTACTCGCGTCCCTCCATCCACCATGAAACTTTCTCAGATCGCCCATGCCCTCAACGCGCGCCTCGACAACGGCTCCCCCGACACCGAGATCACCGGCCTGAACGGCATCGAGCAAGCCGGCCCCGGAGAAATCACATTCGTTGCCAATCAGAAATACGCGCCCGCAGCGCGGCTCACCAAAGCCGCAGCCGTGATCGTCGCCCAAAACTTTCCCGCCATCCCAGCCGCCACCCTGCGCGTCGAGGATCCCTACCAAAGCTTCGCCCGTGCCCTCGAACTCTTCCATCAGCCGCTGCGCTACGCTCCCGGAATTCATGCGACAGCAATCATTCATCCCAGCGCGCAAATTGGACGCAATGCGCACATCGGGCCCTACGTGGTCATCGATGAGGATGTCGTGATCGGGGAGAACGCCGCGCTGCTAGCACACGTCGTCATCTATCGCGGCGTAAAAATCGGGGACAATTTTTTCGCGCACGCCCACGCCGTAGTACGCGAGAACTGCCGGCTGGGCAACAACGTCCTCCTGCAAAACGGCGTTGTAATTGGCGCCGACGGCTTCGGCTTCGCCAAGACTGCGGAGGGCCGCTGGCATAAGATTCCGCAGCCTGCGCCCGTGGTAGTCGATGACGACGTGGAAGTGCAGGCCAATTCGTGCATCGACCGCGCCAGCGTCGGAGAAACTCGCATCGGGCGCGGCGTCAAAGTCGATAACCTGGTGCAGGTCGGCCACGGTTCCCGCGTCGGCGAAGACGTGCTTCTGTGCGCTCAGGTTGGACTCGCCGGTTCGACGGAGATTGGCAACAAGGCGATTCTTACCGGGCAAGTTGGCGTGGTAGGACACTGCAAAGTGGGAGAAGGAGCAATCGTTACTCCCCAAAGCGGGGTGGCTCAGGACATCGCGGCCGGCGCGCTGGTCAGCGGCGCTCCCGCCGTCGACCATAAACTGTGGTTGAAATATTCCGCGATTCTGCCCCGCCTTCCCGAGATTGCGCGGGCAGCACGGGCTAAGAAAAAAGAATAACCACAGAGAATAAAGGGGTTCGCGGAGGAATCTCAGGCATGTGCGGTTCCGCGGTGCTGCTCGCCTGTCTCCGCAGTAGCGGTCGCAGGTTGGCGACACTCTACTGGCAGCCCGCTCTCGATGGCGCCACGCACTTTTTCCATCAACAGCTCTCGGCTGCCAAAATCTTTCGGATCAATCGGGGCATGGAAAATCACTTTCACTATTCCCGGTCGAATGGAAAATTTCCCCTTGGGCATAGCGTACTCAGTGCCCACGATCGTCACTGGAATCACCGGAACCCCGCACTCCATCGCCAGATAGAACGGACCTTTCTTGAAAGGAAGCAACCTGCCATCGAAGGAGCGCTTGCCTTCGACGTAAATTGTCATATTCACGCCTTGCTCCACCACGACCGCCTTCGCGGCGCGGACGGCATCGATCCCGGCATCGCGATTTCCGCGGTCGACCGGCACCAGCGATCCCATGCGCATGGAGCGGCCAAGAATAGGAACTTTGAACAATTCTTTCTTCACCATCACCGAGGTGCGGCGCGGAATCAGCGGAATCTGAATCGGCGGATCGAGATTCGAAACATGATTCGTCATGAAGATGTAGCTGCGAGAGTGATCGAACTGTTCGAGTCCGACGGTTTCGACTCGCACCCCCGTGATCCACACTCCGGCCCACGCTCCCCACATGAACAGCCGATAGAGGACGCGAACATCGCCCATGATGTAGCTTGCGGTGAAGCCGATGATCGCCGCCAGTGGAGCCGCCAGCGCCCAGAAAATCAGCATGAGCAGAGTGCGGATCATTTTGCAGTTCCCGCGGCTCCCGAATTTACGGCGCTGTTCTGCGCTTCACCTTTGAACCACGCAGTGCGTCGCGCTCGCTGCTGGTCTGTAACCTGGTCGAGATCCTTCACCTCATATGAAACTTCCTGACGGCTGCCCACCTTCCACTTCAGCTCTCGCTCACTCAGGCGCCGCGAGCGAACCTTCACGGCGATCGTGTCCCCCGGTTCCAGTCCAGCTAACGCCTCGCGAGACTCTCGACCCGTTGCCTTGCCCTGGAGTTCAACAATGGTGTCGCCCACCTGCAGACCGGCACGTTCGGCTTCGCTGCCCGGCGTTACCGCTCCGACGGACATTGGACCGTCGAAACTCCGTGATCCCGTGAAACCCGCGTCGGCGACGGTGTTTGGAACGGCCTCCACGCGCAAACCCACGGAGCGCAGAAAATCATCCCAGGGAATCTCGTCGGTTCCAGCTACATATCTGCTAAAAAACGAACTCAAATCCGCGTGGCTGACCGCCTCGGCGGCTTCTCGCACGCCCTCGGAATCGTTGAAGAAACGGCCCTTCTTGGCATAATTCGCATTCATCCACTGCAGCAGTTCTCGCAGTGACGCTTGGCCGTGACTTGCATCGCGTACCTCAAGATCGAGCATCACTCCCAAAAGTTCGCCTTTGTTGTAGTAAGACACGCTGCGATCCGGACGATGATAATAGCTGTTGCCTTCGAGCCACGCGTCGAGGCTGGATTCCTCGGCGGACTGTGTACGCTGCGCCGGACGCCTTTCGAGTTCCGTGATCTGTTCACCGAGCCGGTAAAGGTATTGTTTTTCGTCAAGCAGTCCAGCGCGCAACTGGATCGTGCCTTCCGCCGTGCTGGTAACGCCTTCGCTGAACCACAATGCGCGCGTGTAATTTTCTTTGGTGTAGTCCACCGGTTCGAGGGTTTGTGGCCGGATGCGTTTGACATTCCAGAGATGGAAGAATTCGTGGGCGGTAACAGAGGTCAGAGGATCGATCGACCGTTTCATGACATCGGCGCTCACGTCAATCGCGGTGGAGAAAGCGTGTTCCATACCACCACCCGCAGGGGCGCGAGGAAAGTGATAAATGAACATATACGTGTCGAAGGGGCGATCGTTCATCCAACTGATGGCAGCCGCGACGATTCTATGCAGTGCGGCAACAATCTTTGCCATGTCATAGTCGGCGGAGTCGGCGTCGACGATCACTCGAAAATGACCTCCGGCTTCGTCGAAATCGGACTCCTGAAATTCGCCGACCTCGATGGGAGAGTCGACCATGCGATCGTAATTCGTGGCGGAGAATTCCTCGCCGGAGGATGAGGCTAGAGGAGTGGCGATGTGCCATCCCGCAGGAATGTGGCTGAAACGCACGGTCATGGGCGCAGAGCGCGCGTCCACTGGATACATCAAAAGCTGCGCCAAATTGAAAAATGCATGATGTGTATTGAGCTGGGCGTTGAATGGTCCGGGCGAATCGGCATAGATTTGATATTCCACAATCGCGCCGCCCTCCGCGCCTGAAATCTGCCAGCGGCTCTTGTCGAGTGCACGCACCGGGAGCGGATTGCCGGAACGATCTTTCGCGCGCACCCAGTTCACATACTGGGCGAAATCGCGAACCTGATAGAGCGCATTCCAAACCGGAAGCTGAAGTTCGCGCTGCGCGGTTCCTGCAGGCAGAAACATCTGCACTTCCAACAGATGCTGCTCCGGGAGAGAAAGTGACACCGTATAAGCGACCGGAGCCTGCGACTGTGCCAGCGCCGTAGACGAAACCACCAGAACGGCTAGGCCAAGCGATAGCCGCGCCCAGCGACCATGTCTGAAAAATAGCTTCATCCTTTCCCTGCCGATTCGCGCAAGCGTGCCGGCAGCTTTTCATAAATTCCGCCAAAGCCGCCATTGGAGAGAATCGCCACCACATCGCCGCTGCGCAACTCGGGAGCAATGGCCTCCACAATTGCATCAGCATCGGCGAGAAGCCTCGCCCGCCGGCCGTTTTGCTCAATCTCCGCGGCCAGAGCGGGTAACTCCAGGCGTTCGTTCTCCGGAACTGTTTCGGAGCGAAACACGCCTGCCACGATCACTTCATCGGCCTGCGCCAGGCTGCGCGCTAAATCATTTTGCAGAATTCGCCGGCGCAGCGTGTTGGATCGCGGTTCCAGAATTGCCCACAATCGCGCCTTTGGATAGCGAGCCCGAAGCGCTTTCAAGGTTCCTGCGATCGCGGTCGGATGGTGAGCAAAATCGTCGATGATGGTGATTCCGTCTACCTGCGCCTTCACTTCCAGGCGACGCTTCACGCTCTTGAAAGTTTTCAGCGCCGCTTTAGTAGCATCTTTAGAAACCCCGCATGAAGCCGCCAGCGCAGCCGCCGCTGTAGCGTTCCAGACGTTGTACTCGCCTGCGAGCGGAAACTCGAGGTCGCCCCATTCTTTGCCGTCACGCAAGACGGTCCAGCACGTACGCGTGGCTTCAAGCCGCAGGTTCGTAACTTTCCAATTCGCACGCGCCCCGGCGCCATAGCGCTCGACCGGGCAAAACGCCTTGCTCAGACTGCGTTCCAGGCTCGGACTCTCAGCCGCCTCGCCAGCGACGCCATCGAAGGCTACGATCCGTCCCCGCCGTGGAATAAGATTCACCAGCCGTTTGAACGCGGTCTCCACGGCATCGAGATCTTTGTAAATGTCGGCGTGATCGAATTCAACCGACGTCAGAATCACCGAGTCGGGAAAATAATGTAGAAACTTCGGTCCCTTGTCGAAGAACGCCGTGTCATATTCGTCGCCTTCCAGGATGAAGTGCTTGCCCGCGCCGAGATGAAAACTGGAGCCGAAGTTTTCGGCAATCCCGCCAATCAGAAACGACGGTTGCTGCCCGGCGGAGTGAAAGATCCACGCCAGCATGGAAGTTGTCGTGGTCTTGCCATGAGTTCCGGCCACCACCAACACTTCCTTGCCGCGCAGAAATTCGTCATGCAGCAACTGGGGCAAAGAACAAAATGGAATCCGCCGATCCAGCACCTCCTCCAGTTCCACATTGCCGCGCGACATGGCATTGCCCACCACAACCAGATCGGGCCTGGGCTCAAGATTCTTCGCGGCAAAGGGCTGCGCCACGGCGATACCCAACTCGCGCAAGAAATCCGACATTGGAGGATAAGCCGCAGCGTCGGAGCCGGTGACATGAAATCCGCGCTGCTTCAGCATTCCCGCCAGCGAGGCCATCGCCGTGCCGCAGATTCCAATCAGGTGAATGTGCTTTTTCTCGCTCATTTCGTAATTCGCCGTCTGCAATTCAACGATCACTGCGTGCGGCCGCCCTACGGCGTCACCGCCGATTCCAAAATCCGTAACCCCACCTGCCCGGTTCGCACCATCAGTTTCGCCCGCACGCCGAACGGCAGCGTGATGTTGCCCGCGATAACGTGTCCCGACCGAACTCCATAGGCCACGGGCACTCCCAAGTCGCCGACAATTCGAGTCACTACATCCTGCAGCGTGTAGCCCTGATTCGCGGTCTGCACACAGTCGAGCATTTCTCCGAAAACAATGCCGCGCACGCCGTCGAAGTGCCCAGCCAATTTCAATTGCATTAGCATGCGGTCCACTTGATAGGGCTTGGCCGCGACATCTTCCAGGAACAGAATCGTGCCGGCCGTCTTGATCTCGTACGGCGTGCCCAGCGAAGCAACCAGGATCGAGAGGCATCCGCCATACAGAACACCTTCAGCGTCTCCTTCGGCTATTGCACTGACCCCCTCGTTCAGCGCGACATCCCAACCCATAGACCCGGCGAGAGCCGATTGCCACGATAAGCGGTCGATGCCGCCATCGTGTGCCCAGTCCTTGGCCGCCATCGGACCATGAAAAGTCAGAAGGCCCGCGGCGTCGTGAAAATATGTCAGCAATGTAGTGATGTCGCTGTAGCCGACCAATATTTTAGGATGGGCTTTGATCTTTTCCAGATCAAGTTCTTTCAGCAAATAATTCGCGCCATAACCACCTCGCGCGCACAGGATCGCTCGCACATCATCGCGCACGAACATTTCCTCCAGTTCCCGAGATCTCCGCTCGACCGAGCCGGCGAAATAAAGATCCCGCTCCAATATGGAGTCAAAATAAAAAGTGTTGTACCCGGCACGTCGCAGCGCTTCACACCCCGCTTCCAGGTCAACGCGTCGGACGTTACTGGCAGGCGCGACAATTCCTACGGTATCGCCGGGCCGAAGGGCGCGAGGTTTGACGGGCTGACGGTAAAGTGAAGACATTGGCTGCAGAGCGGCTGATCTATGCTTCAACGGTCTATGATTCAACGATCTATGATTCAACGATCTATGATCGGACGGTCTATGATCGGACGACCGACGCTCCGACGCTCGGAAATTTAACTCAGAAAGAACTCCCCCCGGCACACCAGCCGCGCCAGGCCCCGCAGCAAAATACTGTTTCCTTCCCTGCGCACGGTTTGCGTTCCGCCCGGGGCGTGAACTTTAATCGGCGTCTCTGCCCGGCCACTCGCCATGGCCGCCGCTGCCGACGCGCACGAACCCGTTCCCGAGGATTGCGTTTCTCCGACGCCTCGCTCAAAAAACCGCGCTCTCACATCATGCTTGCTATCGACGACAACAAATTCAACGTTTACTCCCTGCGTGAAGTTCGGACTACGCTGAATTTCCGCCGCGTGGGTTTGCCAATCTTCCATAAATTCGGGAACAAAGACTACGTAGTGGGGGTTGCCCATCGATACCGGAATTCCATGGACCTCACGGTCCCGCGTCTTCAAAGCGAGCTCCCGACCGACCACGGCTTCGCCCATCTCAATTTCAAACTCGTACTCGCAATCATGGCGCGCGGTCAGCGTGCAAGTCTTCAGGCCGGCGCCGGTTTGAATCGTAATGTTTTCTTTCGCTTGCTCTGCGCACAAGTGGGCCGCAACGCACCGGGTACCGTTACCCGAAATCTCCGCCTCGGAACCGTCGGCGTTAATCAAACGGATTTCGACGTCGGCCGAACTGTGCGGCGCCATCCATTCCACTCCATCGGCGCCCACACCTTCATGGCGGTCGCAAATGCGTTTGGTGAAGACATGAATCGATTCGGCATCCGGAGCCAGAGAAACATCGATCAACAGAAAGTCGTTGCCGCAGGCACTCGCCTTCACAAAAGGGATGGTGCGAACACCGGACCTCACTCGCGCTCCACCCGGCCGAGACAAGTCGCCGTACCCAGCACAGTCGATGCCTTCAATAGCCGCAAGAGTTCTTTCTGCTCGCGATTGCAGCCATCGACATCGAATTGCAGCCGAATATGCTGGCCCGTGCTGGCACTATTCACGTTCTGCATCAGCCGATGATGAACCTCCAGAATGCGGCTGACCTCATTGCCTATCGCTTCGACGCTGGTCCCCGTGACTTCATAACTCGTCAGCAGAATCTTCAGATTGAACGTCTCCTCTAAATGCCCCAGCGCAAGCAACGCCAGCAGTACCATTCCCGTGGCAAAGAGCGCGGTCAGGTAAAGTCCTCCGCCGGCGGCCATGCCAATCGATGCCACCACAAACAAGGTGGCTGCCGACGTTATTCCCGAAGTCAGTCCGCGAGTATGCAAAATCGATCCCGCGCCGATAAATCCGATTCCGGGAATGATCTGGGCCGCAATCCTCGCCGCATCGGACGGCACACCGGCCAGCGCAGCAGAAAGAACCGTGAATAATGCCGCGCCGAAGCAAATGAACATGTTCGTGCGCAAGCCGGTAGGGCGGTGATTCAGCTCCCGCTCGAGTCCAATGACACCGCCGAGAATTGCCGCCAGCACCAGCCGAGCCAGAGAGCTTCCGACGATCCCGCTCGCCATCTCGCCGCGCAGTAAATCGATGAAATGTTGCCAGCTCATTGCATTACACGGCTGCCCGACAGCGGGCTTCCGATGCCGGATTCTATCATCGGTCTCCCACGCTTCCGCGTTACCTGCGTGATTACCGGGCGCGATAGACGATGGCCCGCGCTTGACCCATGGTGTGGATTTCGACCAAAGCCGGCAACTGTCGAGCTTCGACCGCTTGCCAAACGCTGTCGCCCTCGAACGCCACCACGTAATCCGCATAACGCGTGGGATCAGCCAGAGCTCGCTCCCACAGACCATCGGGATCATCGGGCTGCTTCCACGTTCGGTGATTGCCTTCGTTGATGACCCGCTTGAGCGGTATTCCCGCCTGCTGCACCGCCCCGACATGATCGCCCAGGTACATGAGCAACGTGGAACCGGGAGGCAGTTTTCGCAGCCAGATCGCAAGTTGGGTTTCGAGTTGATTGCGCGTGCGCATGTTAACTTGGGCTTCCTTCAAGGAAACCGGAGTAGATCGCCAGATTGAAATGTAACTGGCAATCACCAGCGCGAATATACACAAAACGCACCCAACGCGTAGCCGAAGGTTCCACTGTTCCGACCGGACGGCTCGATGCACGAGGAGCGCGAGCGCCGTGGCGAAGGCCGGGAGCAACTGCAATCCGTAGCGCACGTTGTAATAAGAGAATGGCCACCACGCGGGAACAAAGATCGGAACGCCCCCATACGCCACCGAAAGCGCGTAAAAGGGCAAGGGAACAAGCAGTAAATACAGCTCCAGCGACGCGCTATGAGAAACCTCGCCGGGAATTCCAGATGATCGCCGACGACTGAACACAGCTGCAATCACGCCGCCCAGCGCCGTTAAAATCCACGCTCGCTGCACCCATTCGTTTTCCGCTAAATTAATTTCAGCCGATTTCAGAAAATACATCCCCGCTAATACCGGATTGCCGCTGCCGGGATGTCCCTGACTTCCGGCATGCCGTGTTCTGCGTTCGATCGCTTTTGCCGAATAAGGTCCGTTCGCGAACTCGAGCGGATTGCGATAGACGATTCCGTTATAAGTGAGCCACAGTGCCGGCGCAGCCGCTGCGATCAGAACGAACTTCACGACTCCCGCTCGCGAGATCCGGATCGCAAAGATTTGTTTCTCGGATTCGCGGCGGAGCAGCGACGTGAGCAAAAGCGAAGTGAATAATAAGACCGTGCCTGCCACCGCCGCTGCCAGGAACCATCCGTCGTAGCGCGTCAGGCAAGCCGCCGCCAGGCAAACGCCGCACTTGGTGAGCGCCCTCGCATTCCCGCGCACGAACTCGCCGAAATACACGACCGACCAAATGAAGAGCGCCAGATAGAGCGACTCGCCCATGGCGGTGGTCTGCATATAGATCAGATTCGGATTCGCCGCGTAGACCAATGCCGCCGTCCATGCGGCAAGAGTTGCGGGTCTGTCCGGCTCAACGCCGCGCGAGAGAGTACCGCGGACCAGCCGAAACATTCCGATGACGCCAAACACATACGCCAGCATCGAAGGAATCGATCCTCCCACGCCGCGCCGCCACATCTCGTCGGAAAACAGGAACGGGATCATCAACAGATGCGGCAGCGGCAGCCACACGGTTCCCAGTTGCAAAAGGCCCGGGGTCTTCGAATCAAACACGCGGCGCGCAATGTTCATGTGAGCGACGGCGTCTCCATAGAGCAAAACGTCGCCGCGCTGAAAATAAAAAAGGAATGAGAAAACAGACACGCAGGTCGCAAGCCACGCCAGCAACCGGACCTGCGAGTCCCAAGGCGAACCAGGGGGCGAGTTCTTTATTTTCCTGGGCACAAGCGATGTCCGAAAAAGAGCGGCATTGCCGGCCGCCTAGTCGAGGTGAGTGAGTTCCCGGAAAATCTGAAAGCGCGCGTCGATCTCTTCCCGGGTCAGCGACTGCAACCGCTCCGTACCGAAACGTTCGACGGCGAACGATCCCATAACGCCGCCGTAGAACAGAGCGCGCTTCAGCACTTCGCGGCTCAACTCCTTTTGCGAAGCCAGGTAGCCCATGAATCCTCCAGCGAAGGAGTCCCCCGCACCCGTTGGATCTTTGACCTCTTCGATGGGCAGCGCCGGAGCGCGAAATGGATGACGTCCGATGCCGAATGCGCCCTCGCGAAAGAAAATGGTCGCGCCGTACTCCCCATGCTTGATGACCAGCGCCTGCGGTCCCAGGGCCAGCACCTTGTTCGCCGCCCGCGGCAGATTCGTTTCGTTGGCAAGCATCTTTGCTTCCGTGTCGTTGATCAGCAGGACGTTTACCAGTTTCAGCGTTTCCTTAAGTTCTGCCAGTGCGCCTTTGATCCAATAATTCATGGTGTCGCATCCGGTAAGGCGCACGCTCTTCATTTTGCGGCGCACCTCGGCCTGCAGCGTCGGCTGAATATTTGCCAGGAAAAGAAAGTCGGTATCCTCATACTCTTTCGGAATGCGCGGCTGAAAAGTTTCGAACACATTTAAGTCGGTGAAATTCGTCTTGGCTTCGTTCAGGTTATCGGCATAGGAACCGCCCCAGCGAAACGTCTTCCCTTTGGATCGCTCCAGGCCCCGTGTATCAATTCCGTGCTGCCGGAAGACTTGCTCCTGCTCGGCGCCAAAATCCTCTCCCACCACAGCGACGACTCGTACTTCTGTGAAGTAACTCGCTGCCAGCGAAAAATACGTAGCCGCACCACCCAGAATATTTTTCACGCTGCCCGAAGGTGAAGTAACGTCATCAAACGCAACGGAGCCGACTACGAGAATGCTCATTCGGAAATCCTGTCCTCAAATGGTAGGGATTATCAAGCTCACGTCTATTTCAGGTACTTCCCGAGAATCAACTTTAACTTCTTCCTGGTCGCAGCGGGAATCTTCTGCCGATCCGTCAGAATGGCATGAGCCAGCGCCGTCCCGCATTTGCAGGAGCGCTCGCGCGGCATTGCGGCCACCGTCGCCCGTACTACTTTCGTGGCATTCTCGGCATTTCTGACCAGCACGGCGACGATCTGATCGACCGTCACCGAATCGTGATGCGGATGCCAGCAGTCATAGTCCGTCACCATCGCGACTGTGACATAACAGAGCTCCGCCTCGCGCGCCAGTTTGGCTTCCTGCAGATTGGTCATGCCGATCACATCCATGCCCCAGCTGCGATATACGTTCGATTCCGCTTTCGTCGAAAACTGAGGTCCTTCCATGCACAGGTACGTCCCACCGCGCTTGCCGGCCACGCCCACCTTCTTGCATGCCGACTCGACCACGCTCGCCAGCGCTCCGCAGACGGGATCGGCGAAGGCGATGTGCGCCACCACGCCGCCGCCGAAAAAAGTATCCACCCGACGGCGCGTGCGATCGAAGAATTGGTCGGGGATGACGAAGTCGAGCGGCTTGTGCTCTTCCTTCAGCGAGCCTACAGCCGACATCGAAACAATGCGCTCGACCCCAAGCTGCTTGAAACCATGAATATTGGCACGAAAATTCAGTTCGCTCGGCAGAATGCGGTGGCCGCGTCCATGGCGCGCAAGAAACGCCACTTTGCGTCCCTCGAGCGTGCCACACACGTAAGCGTCGGAAGGAGTGCCGAACGGCGTCTTCACTCGCACTTCCTTCACCTTGCTCAACCCCGGCATGGAATACAACCCGCTGCCGCCGATGATTCCTATCTCCGCCTGTGGCATCTCTCTCCGGAAAGCCCGCACGCACGCAAGTCAAACTCGTGATTATACAGGACCGGAATTGGCGGTCTCACGTGAGGCACGGACCGGACCACAACCGTGTGGGGATACAATTTGAGAGATGAGGTTTTGCATCGCAGCCTGCGCCTGGTTTTTCCTCTGCGGTCTTCTCGCCGCGCAAGGCAATTCCGATATTCAGTCGAGAACAGACTCGGTCACCGTTCCCGCGGTGATCGATCACAACCGCATCGTCATCAGCGCAGACATCGCACTTCCAGACGGCTCTTCCGAGCGGATTCGCGCCTGGGTAGACAACGGAAATCCGGAACTTTCTTTGTCGCGGCGCCTGGCCACCCAGCTTGGACTTGCGGTTTCCTGCACTGACCAGGAATGCTCATCTCCGCCGCCGCCAGAGATCGGCATCGGCGGAATGAAAATCCCGCTCTCAAGCATTCACCAAGCGAAGATTCCGCTGAAACCCGTCAACGCGGCTTCGGTACTGGCTCCCGGGATGAACGTCGAGATCAACCTGCCCTCAACCATCCTGCGGCACTATGACGTTCTCATCGATTTTCCCGGACACAAGTTCTCCATCGGCGCTCCCGGCACAATTCATTTCCGAGGGCCAGGCGGCAAGGTTCAGGTCAATGCGGAGAATGGCCTGATTCAAATTCCCAGCCAGATCGAAAAAAAGAAATATAATCTCGCCCTCGACCTGGGAGCCAATATCAGCTTTCTTGCGGACGACATGTTCGACAAGCTTGCCACTGCCCATCCCGATTGGCCGCAAATGACGGGCGCCGTAGGCTCGGCCAACATGTGGGGCCTTGAGGACGAGCCGAAGTGGAAAGTCATGCGCGTGGACCGTGTGCAATACGGCCCCCTGTTCCTGGCCAATGTCCCTGTTGTGGACTTCCCGAAGGACAGAATGGACTTCTTCGCCAAGCGGGCGGGCCTGCCGACCGCCGGCCTGATCGGCTCAAATGCGTTGCTCAACTATCGCGTCGGGCTCGATTACGCCCACTCCACGGTCTACTTTGAGTTCGGCCGCATGTTCAACTTTCCCGACTTCGACGTCATTGGACTCACCCTGCGCCCCGAAAACGACGGCCGCTTCACGATTCTCGGAGTCGCCGATTTCGAAGGAAAGCCATCGATCCCACCGGGGCCGGATGGCGTCCAACCCGGCGATCTTCTGGTCGCAGTCGACAGTATCCCTGTGCAGGGCTCGACCATGGGACAAGTATGGAACATGCTCGGCGGAACACCAGGGCAGGAGCGCAAACTGACCCTTGAACGCTCGGGCAGGCAGTGGATGGTCGCGGCGAAGGTCCAGCATTTCCTGGGAGAACTTCCGGACGAAAAAGAGAAAGAGAAAGAAAAGAAAAAGAAAAAAAAGTAGCCAACTACTTCGGGGCGGCGCTCGGGACAAGTGCCCCTCCAAACACTTCCCTCTCCAAATTTGCGGTTGTGTCCGTGTCCAGACTCTCGCTCACAAACACAGTGTCGCCTCGCTCCTCAATCAGCACCGCGCCATCTTCCGTTTTCCAGCTGTGGCGGCCTTTCAGCAAATCGGCCGACTCTGCCTTCGGTGAAGATTTTTCTATGGCGGAATTTCCGGTCTCTTCCGCTTGCTTATAGCGTTGCTTGAGCGACCGCGCGTAAATTTCCGCAAACTCTTCGGCCTTCTCCGCATTCGACCAGCGTGAAACGTAAAGCAGACCGAGCGGCGCCGCCCCCGCCCTATCAGGTTTGGAATTCGATTTCGGCTTGGCCGCGTAATAATAACCACCCCGCCACGCCGGATACAGCTTCTTCGACAACGGCTTACCCGCGTATTGCTCGATCAGCACGGCCACGTCGAATTCACCCATCGCGCCAATATCGAATTTCTCGTAGTCCTTAAAATCGTGTTTGAAGTCCGGGATCCGCATGGGCTCAATCTGTTCCCCGGCGAGATAAGTCTCGGGTTCCATAATCTGGCGCGTGGTATGCGGAGGATTCTTCAATACGCCGGCAAACGCCCTCTCTTTTCCGCCCTTCTGCATCAACTTAACCACGAACTCCATCCCGTAACTGTAAGGAAACGTAAGTGACTCCTTCATGAAAATCGGCGCGTCGTTAAAGACCTTGGTGCTGGGCGTGCCGGTGAGGGTTTCTTCTTCCATGGCATCCACCAGCGCTGGAGAATCCGCAATCGAGTGCCCCGTCGGGGCCATGGCATATTGAAACATCATCGCCTGGGCCTGCCCCTCGATCACCGCCTCGCGTGCATTATCCATTTCGTCATTTTCAATATCTGCCGGAGTCGGATCCTTTCTGATCTCGCCCAGGTCTTTCTCGCCCTTCTTCATCCACTTCTGTAGTCCGATCGACTGATCCTGCAGCGCGTGGGTCAACTCGTGCGCCATGACTGGCTCCTGCTCTTCCATGGGAACCCAGTCCAGCAGATTCACAGTTTTTGTTTTCGGATCGTAATAGCCGGCCACTTCCTCGCGCAACAGCGCAACCAGAAACGTTTCCAGATTAAAATCATGCGGCAGCAGCCCAAACTTTTTCAGCACCAGTTCCGACCGCCGCAGCCGCTTTGTGTCCTCGTCATTCACGTGCTTGGTGAGATAGGAAACCACCTCGTCCCGGCTTGTCAGCTTGCGCTTCACTTCTTTCTTGATGGGCAGCCCGGTCTGCTTGCTGTCAAACTCCAAAATCTCGTCGACCGAATGAAAAAGCTCTTCAGCCTGACGCGGCGTAATCTTAACTTCTTCTTTCGGAGGTTCTTCCTTCGGCGGTTGCGCCGGGGGAGGAATGGGCTTGGGCTGCTCCTGTGTGGGGCGGACACTCTTGTCCGCCGGGTTTGGATCTTGCTGTTCCGGCGCCGGAGTTTGCCCAGCTTGATTCTGCGCCTGCAATAAAACCGCGCGACCCAGCACGGCCATTAGACCCGCCGTCAAAAGCAGCCGAAGAAATACAGAGAAGCGCGCTTCAGCGATAATCATTAAGACTGAGTTTATACGTTTCCGTATACTTTTCCCTCATGACCGCTTCCAAGCCCGTCAACCTCTGGACCTCCAGCGCCCACGTCCGCGACTATCTTCAGCGCGCCGACTTGATTTCCCACCGCCACGAAGGCGAAGCGGCTCTGCTCGAATTCGTTCCCCCTACAACGCGCCGAATTCTTGACTTGGGCACCGGCGACGGTCGCCTGCTGGGCCTTGTCCGCAGTGAGCACGCTGATGCCGAAGCGGTTGCCCTCGATTTCTCTCCCGCCATGCTGGAAGCGGCTCGCCAGCGCTTTGCCGCCGAGTCTTCCGTATCCGTGATCCCTCACAATCTTGACGAGCCTCTGCCTAAATTAGGCAAATTCGACGCCGTTATCTCCAGCTTCGCAATCCACCATCTGGTGCACGAACGCAAGCGGACGCTCTACGCCGAGATTTACCGCCTGCTGAACGCAGGCGGCGTTTTCTGCAATCTAGAGCATGTGGCATCGCCCAGTCCGCAGCTGCACAAAGAATTTCTGGAACACATCGGATTCACCATCGAAACCGAAGATCCATCGAACAAATTGTTGGATGTCGAAACCCAACTCGGATGGTTGCGCGAGATTGGCTTCGCGGATGTGGACTGCCAATGGAAATGGCGGGAATTGGCCCTGCTGGTAGGAAGCCGCTCCTGAATCCCGCACCTCTGTCATCCTGAGCGCAGCATCGGCCTTTCCGTAGGAAAATCCGATGCGTAGTCGAAGGATCCCTGCCACACCGCTATGCTGGCCACTGCGCGGCAGACGTCCTTTTGCCGCGCTGTCCTTTCCATTCGCGAGCCGAAATATTCGCCTCAGGAGGACCGAGGTTCGCTCGCGTGAGCGACGCGTTCCGCCACCCACGCCCCCGCTTCCTTTGTTCCCAGCGCCCCGCCAATGTCCTGCGTAGTCTTCTTCTGCCGCACCGCTTCCAGCACGGCCGCTTCAATCTTCGCCGCCTGCGCCGCCATTCCCAGATGCGCCAGCATCATCGCCGCAGTCAGAATCGCGCCAAACGGATTCGCCATATTCTTACCCGCAATCGGCGGCGCCGACCCATGCACCGGCTCGAACATCGAAGTCCTGCCCGGATGAATATTTCCGCTGGCGGCCATTCCCAGCCCACCCTGCAGGCCAGCGGCCAGGTCGGTGATGATGTCGCCAAACATATTGTTCGTGACGATCACGTCAAACTGCCGCGGATCGCGCACCATCTGCATGCACAGCGCGTCCACATACATATGCTGCGCCGCGATTTGCGGATACTCGCCGCTCACTTCCTTAAACACGCGCTGCCACAACCCCCCTGCGTGAGTCATGGCATTCGATTTGTCGGACATCAGAACTTTCTTCCGCGGTGAGCCGTCAACCTTGGTGTGCCGCTCGCAATACTCGAACGCGTAGCGAATGATGCGCTCCACCCCTTTGCGCGTATTGATGTCTTCCTGCGTGGCGATCTCATCGGGCGTGCCTTGCTTGAAAACCCCGCCGGCATCGGTGTAGACGCCTTCGGTATTTTCGCGCAGCACCACAAAATCCACGTCCTTGGGCTCGATTCCTTTCAATGGACACAGCGCAGCATCCAGCAATCGCACCGGCCGCACGTTCGCGTACAGGTCCATCTTGAAGCGCATGCCCAGCAGAATCTCCTTCGCATGAATGTTCGTTTTGACCCGCGGATCCCCGAACGCGCCAGCTAAGACCGCATCGAAATCCCGCCCAAGCATGGCAAAGCCATCGGCCGGCACGGTAACCTGCTCGCGCAAGTAGCGATCAGCGCCCCAGTCGAAATCGCGCAATTCCACGTGGGCACCGGAGGCGTGGATCACCTTTACCGCCTGGGGTATGACTTCCTGGCCAATCCCGTCTCCGGGGATGACGGCGATGCGCTTCCGGCTTTGCTTTTTCGAGTCCACGGCAGAAAACTTAACACAATCGCTATAATCGAACTACAGATATGGCGAATACCGCACTCCAAGCTCATAGCGAAGCCTTATGCGCCGCCGGCGTCAGCGACTATCGTGGCGCGACAACGGCCACTCGCTTCAGCGACCCGCAAGCCGAGTTTGCCGCGTTGCGCACCGGTTCTGGCGTCTATGACCTTGGATTCCGAGCTAAGATTTCGCTCACTGGCGGTGATCGCGTGCGCTGGCTGAACGGCATGGTCACGAATAACATCCGCGACTTGGCGGTAGACCAGGGCGTGTATGCTTTCTTGCTGAATCCGCAAGGCCGCATCCTGGGCGATCTCTATGCCTACAACCGCGGAGAATCGATTGCGGTTGACACCGACGCCGGGCAGGTTGAGAAAATTCTGGCGACCTTCGATCATTACATCATCATGGACGACGTTGAAGTCACGAATCTCAGCGAGCAGATCACAGCTCTCGGGATCGCTGGACCGAAGGCTCGCGAAACGCTAAGCTCCGCTGGGTTCAAGGTCCCCGGGATGCCGCCTCTGCAGGAGCAATCCGTGTCGTGGCAAGGTAGGAATTGCACCCTGGTGCGCGACGAGGATACGGAGCATCCCTCCTATCAGATTTGGTTGCCACCGGACAGCGTCAGGCAACTCTGGGACGCGTTGCTGGCAGCCGGCGCATCGCCCGTGGGTTCCGAGGCGTTGGAGTTGCGCCGCATCGTCTCCGGCATTCCTCGCTATGGAGTAGACATCCGAGAGCGCGACCTGCCACAGGAAACCGAACAGGCCCGCGCCTTGAATTTCAACAAAGGCTGCTACGTCGGCCAGGAAATCGTCGAGCGGATCCGCTCCCGCGGCGCGGTTCACCGCAAGTTCGCGGGGTTTCTGGCAGAGGACCCCGCGCCGTTTGCTGCCGGAAGTAAGATTATTGTCGCCGAGAAGGACGTCGGCGAGATTACCAGCGTTGCTTCCCTGCCTGCAGGAAGCGTGGAGAAGACTGTAGCGTTGGGATACATCCGGCGCGAAGTAGGAATGCCTGGCCGCGAGGTCACGATTGGCACGTCGAAGGCAACTGTGGTGCAGCTGCCGGTCGCAGACAGCGTGTTGCATGAAGATCGTTCGCTTAAGCAGCATTCGGCATGAGGGACAAACCGTTGCAGGGCGGACGGTCGGACGGCGCAGTTCGAATGGCACAGTCTGGACCGTGCAGTGTAAACCGTGCGGGGTCAAACGGCGGGGCGCTCTTTTCGGAGGCGTCATCCCCAAGCCCCGCGTTTTCACCAGCGGGGCGAGGGATCTCGCGTGCAGCTTCGAGACTTGTGGTCTGCTGGCAGGTTCCCTCCGACTGAAAATTAAATTTTTTTTAGGGAGAAGGTTTTATGGCTGAAAAGAAACACGAACAATCTGGCTTTAAAGTAACCGACCGGCGCCTGTTCACTTCTGAAGGCGAGTTGCGCGCCGAGGTGGCCGAGGAAGTCGAGCCGGCCAGAGCGCCGGCCCCAGTCGCTACGAAGAGCGCTGAGTCCGCCGAAAAAAATCCCACCCCGGTTGCAGTGGACGCTGCCGCGGCCATAGATCGTGAAATGCCCATCCCACCCACCCACGCGGAGCAGGAGGCGCAAGCTGCCGCCTATCGCCAGTCCTCCAAGGACCTCGATACCCAGGTTGAACTCAACGGGCATTCTGCCAAGGATTTCGAAATCACCTTCGAGCGTTTTCTCGCCTCGCTCTACATGACCGCCATGATGCAGTTGGGGCTGATGCGGCAACAGGACGCGCAGCCGCAAGTCGACCTCATTGGAGCCCGCCAGACCATCGACACGCTCAGCCTGATCGCGCAGAAGACCAAGACCAATCTCACCCCGACGGAAGAAAACTTCTTGCAGAACAGTCTTTACGAGTTGCGCATGGCCTATGTGGAAGTGACCAACGCTCTCGCTCGGCCACCGCAGCCTAGTCCCGCCACCGGAACCAGCAGGCGGTAAACGCGAAACAATGAAACTGAGATCGTGAAAGCCGGAAGATGAAAGCGACCTTGACCGTGCTGGGCAGCGGCACGTCCATGGGCGTGCCCACCTTGGGATGCGACTGCGCCGTCTGCCATTCCAGCGATCCCCACGACCGCCGCACACGGCCTTCGATCATGCTCGAGTATGGCGGCAAAGTCGTGCTCATCGACACCACGCCAGATTTTTACCTTCAGGCCGTCCGCGAAAATATTACCCGCGTCGACGCCGTGCTCTACACTCATACCCACGCCGACCACATTCTGGGCATCGATGACCTGCGCCCCCTGAGCTACCGGCACAAGCCGGAGAAGCTGCCGCTATACGCGCGGCCCGACGCGGCGGCATTTCTGCGCAGAATGTTCAGCTACATTTTCGATGCCGACTATAAATTCGGAGGCCTGCCTTTACTTGAACTGCGCCCCATTGACGGCCCCGTGGATGTGCTGGGCGCACGCTTCGAGCCGGTAATTCTGATTCACGGCGAAACCCAGATTTACGGATACCGTTTCGGCTCCGCCGCCTATCTCACCGACCACAGCGAAATTCCCGAATCGTCCATGCATCAGCTGCAAGGGCTGGACATTTTGTTTCTGGACGCGCTGCGGCACAAGCCCCACCCTACGCACTCAACGGTGAAGAATTCGCTGGCCATCGTGGATCGCCTGAAGCCGAAGCGCGCTTTCTTCACCCACATTTGCCACGACCTTGGGCACGAGGCCACCAACGCAAGTTTGCCGCGCCACGTCCGTTTATCCTATGACGGCATGAAATTGGAATTTGAAATCTGACACAGCTTGAAAAATTGTTGATTGCTGATTGCTGACTGTTGATTTCCGATTGAAGATGCGATTCGGTAGCGTTTGAATCTGATTTTCAATCAAAAATCAACAATCAACAATTGATTGGTTTAGGTTCCAGCCAGTCGTGAAGCATCGATCCATGCAAGTCTTCCACAAACTCGACGACGTCCCCGCGAACTTCGGCCCGACGGTGGTCACCGTGGGCAACTTTGACGGCGTCCACTGGGCCCATGCCCACGTACTGCGCGAGATCGTCTCGCGGGCGCGGGCGGCGAAGGCCAAGGCCGTAGCCGTAACTTTCGAGCCGCATCCCACGCGGATTCTCCGGCCCGAAGCCGGATTGAAGCTGCTCACGCCCACTCCCGAGAAACTCCACCTGCTCCAGGCCACCGGAATCGACGCCGTTCTGCTGCTCCCTTTCGGGCGGGATCTCTCGCTGCTGACTCCCCGGCAATTTGCCGAACGCATTCTCAAAAAGAAGCTGCATGCCCGGGAAGTCCACGAGGGTTTCAACTTCCGTTTCGGTCACAAGGCGGCCGGAGACACCAACGTGCTCGCCGAACTCGGCCGCGAGATGGGCTTCGAAGTCAAAGTCTATCCCGAGATGACTTTGCGCGGTGAACCCGTCTCCAGCAGCCAGATTCGCAAGCTCCTCGTTGCAGGCTGCGTCAGCCGCGCCCGGCATCTATTGTCGCGTCCCTTCTCCATTCTCGGCACACCGGGCCGCGGCCGCGGCTACGGATCGAAGTACACGGTGCCCACCATCAACCTGGCGCGCTACGAAGAACTTGTACCGAAAGACGGCGTCTACATTACTTGGACACGTGTCGGCGCTGAGCGCTTCGATTCTGTCACCAACGTCGGAAATCGTCCTACCTTCGGCGCGGAATTATTTGCCGTTGAGACCCATCTGCTGAACTTCCATCCCATTGAATTGACTCCGGAAACCGAGGTTGAAATCTGCTTCCTGCAGCGCTTGCGCGATGAAATCAAGTTTCCCACCGTCGACGCTCTGCGCGAACAAATCGCACGAGATGTAAAAAAGGCTCGAAGATATTTCCATCTGCTCTCGCGAAACGCGGGAGCCCAAGAACCGGCGCGCCATAAGGCCGTGCTCTTTCGATTAACCACTCCCGCCACCATTCCCCGCTAGAATATATTTTCATTCATAGCTCAGGACTCATAGGATATGGACAAGTTTGTCATCCGCGGCGGAGAGCCGCTGCTCGGCACGGTCCGCGTCAGCGGAGCGAAAAACGCCGCGCTCCCCTGCATGGCCGCCGCCCTGCTCACCGATCAACCCGTCATCCTCGAAAACGTTCCCCAGGTCCGCGACATCCAGACCACCCGCAACCTGCTGGCCGCCATGGGCGCCGAAGTCGAACTCGGCTACGGACGCGCCCAGCACCGCACCACCATCCACTGCGCCAACCTCGCCGCTCCCGAAGCCTCCTACGAACTGGTCAAGACCATGCGCGCCTCCACGCTGGTCCTGGGCCCGCTGGTAGCCCGTTGCGGCCACGCCCGCGTCTCGCTTCCCGGCGGCTGCGCTATCGGAGCTCGCCCCATCGATCTCCACATCAAAGGCCTCGAACGCCTGGGCGCGAAGATCACGCAGGAACACGGCTACATTGAAGCGAGCACAGACCGCCTGAAGGGCACGGAAATTGTTTTCGACAAGATCACCGTCACCGGCACCGAAGACCTGCTCATGGCCGCGACCCTCGCCGACGGCGAGACCATCCTGCAGAACTGCGCTCGCGAACCCGAAGTCGCCGACCTCGCCGACCTTCTCAATAAAATGGGAGCAAAAATCGAAGGCGCTGGAACGCCCACCATCCGCGTGAAAGGCGTGAGCAAATTGAAAGGCGCCAAGCACCGCATCATTCCCGACCGCATCGAAGCCGGTACATTCATCATCGCCGGCGCCATGACCGGCGGCGATCTCAACATCGCCGGATGCGATCCCTCCCACCTCGACGCCGTGCTCAGCAAACTTCACGAAGTCGGCGTCAAAACCAGGTTCACTGTCGACTCCGTCCGCGTCATGGGCGACAATCCTTTCACCGCCGCGGACATGTCCACCGAAGAGCATCCCGGATTCCCCACCGACTGCCAGGCGCAATTCATGGCCTTGGCCACGCAGGCCGAAGGCACCTCGATCATCACCGAAAATATTTTCGAGAACCGCTTCATGCACGCCCAGGAACTGGTGCGCATGGGCGCCAACATCAAAATCGAAGGCCGCCGCGCCGTAGTCCGCGGCAAAACTCCGCTCAGCGCCGCCGCCGTGCTGGCCAGCGACCTACGCGCTTCCGCCTCCCTCGTACTCGCCGCGCTAGTCGCCGACGGCGAAACCATCATCGACCGCGTCTACCACATCGACCGCGGCTACGAACACATCGAAGAGAAGTTAAAAGGCGTAGGCGCCCAAATCCGGCGCATCGGCGAAATGTTCCCCAAGAAAACCGCCGCCGCAAAATAATCTCACGTAGCCCGGGACGCATTCGTCCGGGGACAACGATGTGACGCGGACTCGCCGCCGAACAGGCGAAGAATGTCCATACCCGGCGGACTGTTTGCGCCCTGTTAGGGCGCATTCCCAAAACGAGCTTTTCTGACCAGACTTTGAGAGTGGAGAAATGAGAAACTCCATGGTGAAGTCATTTGCGAGCGGACCAAGGGCGTCATCAGTTCAGCTTGCTTAGGTCGGCCTGGAGGCTAATATGCTTTGGACTATTTTCGTTGTTTTGCTTGTTTTGTGGCTGTTGGGTTTCAGTTTGCACATTGGCGGAGCCCTCATCCACTTGCTTCTGGTAGTGGGGCTGGTAATTCTAGTCATTAACTTATTGAGCGGACGACGAGGTGCCGTCTAAGCAAGGGATCACGAACCCTAGTGCCGGCAGGTCGTGGTGTCATTGTCTTGCCCGCCGCGGAGATTCCTGAAGACAGCATTGCGAAGTACGAAACCGCGCTGCAAGACTGCAGAAATCCTGCTGAGCGTCCACGGGACGGCCCGCACGGGACGGCCCGCAGAAGGATCCAGTCGAAGGACATCATCGACAGTACGCACACTGTACTTGGCCGACGCAGTAGCGGGAACAGCTAGCACCCAGGATGCCGGGGACACATCATGCCACAGAGCACGCACGATCGCGCCGCAGAACTCCATAACCTTGCGGCCCACGCCCACGCCGCAGCCGCAACGGCCCACGGCAAGGGAGACCACCTAACCGCTCACGAACTCAGCAAACAGGCGCACGAACACTCCACGAACGCCCACAAGCTCGCCCAAGAGCTGGCCACCAAGGCTGCAAGGTCCAGCAAAGCTAAGGGCGGAATCTAATCGGGAGCTGATCGACGCGGCTGGCCTTTTCGGTCAAAACCCCTCAGTGAGTGCAATGGCGATTTTACGTCAGTATAAGCTTAGCGTCTCAGTTGGAAATTCTGCCCGATTCAAAGTCCACTCGCAATCCACTCGCGTTTTCGGTATATGTTTAGACTTGAATATGGGAGCTCTCCGTGGACTCGATCACCAATCTGATTCCTAAAATTCGGGCGTTTCGTCCTTTCCTCCCGGCGAAGGAGTTCGAGACGAGTTTTCGTTTCTATAAGGCGATCGGCTTCGACGCGTATCCGTTGGGGGATACTCTCGCCGAAATGAACCTTGGACCGCACGCTTTTCTGCTTCAGGGTCACTACGTGAAAGAGTGGGCCGAAAACACCGTGATGCATGTCCTCGTCAATGACGTCGACGCCTGGTGGCGACACATCAATTCACTGGATTTGGTCAATAAGTTTGGAGTTGCGCTCCCCGCAGCACCAAAAGCTGAGCCGTGGGGCTTGACCGTAGCGTATGTGTTCGATCCAGCGGGCGTTCTGTGGCACTTCGCGGAACCAACGAAATCGGAAGCAGAGCCGCGCTGATTCCTTTGTGCCGACAACGCACCTAGGAGCGCTCCACACCATCAGCGACTCAAAACGGAAGAGATTAAGAACATGGTCACTGTTGAAATCAGGCCATAACGCTGACTCGCGTTCATCACGCTGTCCACTTGAGCTGCAGCGGAAGGACAAATTCCCGCCAGTACATTGTACTTTCGTAATTAGGAATCCACGGTATTGAGGCGACCGCGGTTCCTGTGGAGAATCTAATTCTGTGAGGCAAGTCCTCACGAATATTTTCTTTAGGAGTACCAAATGGCATACGAGCCCTCCCTCAAAGTAGTTCATGCGCTCCTGCACCCCGAAACGCGCAAAGCCCTGTCGCTTCCCCTGGCAGTCCTGATCACCGGTGCTTTATCGCAGGTAGAGACGACCATCGAAATCGCGAACCGAGTCTGCGATTCGGTATTTCACCGTTCAGTTGAGGGCCGCCCGGAACCCTCTCTGGGATCGCGGAATACGTAGTCCCGAAGAAGCAAGAAACACCCGCGCTCCCCACGTCCCCAAGAATTTTCGAACTCAAGCGGAAGAGCAGACCGCGAAACACCGTTTCTTCAACCACGCCCGCTATGAGCGCTGCGACCAATCCACTGACGAGCCCACTCGCCTCGGCGTTGCCGCGCGTCCCGGCGAATATTTGCCGTGGAACCGGCTATGCTGGCGAGGCTGCACAATTACGCTTCATCTCTAGCCTCCTTGCCGGATCCAGTCTCGTTCGGATAGTTGAAGAAGAGCTGATTGCCGTCGGGATCGTCGACCACCAGAAGCCGGTAGCCCCACCAACCTTCCTTGACGGGAACGCCCTTGGCCTCGAGTTCCGCGCGTAGGGCGTCCAACGCGGCGATCTGCTTCTCCGGCTCGACGTTCAGGGAAATGAACATCAGCCCCTTGCCAATCTTCTCCGGCCACGAGTCGGCCAGGATAAGCGCGCAGCCCTGCCGGTCAACCTGTGCGACATCCGCTTTGCCGTCCTCGTTGTGGCGCCAGGGGCTTGTGAAGCCGAGCCGGTTAACGTAAAAACGGAGCGATGCCTCAACGTCGGCCACGTGTAGAACGGGCCGTGCGAACCAGTCTGTCATAAGCGATGTATCCTCGAATGAAGACCACTTCTTCCCGCGTCGTGAATTCGACGCCCCACTTATGAATTCTTGGCCGACGCGAACCCGGCTGCAAAACCCTGGCGAGGAGATTCTGAGCGCGATGGGGAT
This sequence comes from uncultured Acidobacteriaceae bacterium, assembly GCA_963709305.1. Taxonomy (GTDB): domain Bacteria; phylum Acidobacteriota; class Terriglobia; order Terriglobales; family Acidobacteriaceae; genus Sulfotelmatobacter. Next base: position 522,195 of record CAVPWO010000002.1, read on the forward strand.
TTTGCAACAACTACTCGCCTTATGGTAACCGAGCAACGGGCAGGAACACAGTCAGGCTTGCTATTGCCGATGCAGCCGTAGCCCCTGCCAAACAAGTAGTAGGCACTCACTCAGGAATTAGCACGCAGCGCAGAAAGACTCGATGATCTCCTAGTCCCGCGTTAACCGCTTAATCAACTCCCGATGCTGCGGATACAGCGCGCCCAACTCTTCCCGCTTTCCCATCTCGAAGTCCTCAAAATCAAATCCCGGCGCCACCGTACACCCCACCACCGCAAACGACTTCCAATCCCATACGTGGGATGCAAACCAGCATCCCGCGGGCACTACTGCCTGAAGAGTCTGCCCCACCTCGGGATTGCGGCCGAGAAAAATTGTACTGTGCTTCCCGGTTGGATCAATCACATGGACCAGCAGCGGAGCGCCTACATAGAAGTGCCAAACTTCATCCGACCGCAACCGATGAAACGCCGAGAAATTCTTCCCCTCCAACAAAAAGTAGATCGCAGTCGAAATTGCACGCGCTCCCGAAAACCCCGCCGGCAAAGACTCCCGCGCAATCACAACCTCCGAGCGATACGTCTGCCGGAAATATCCGCCCTCCGGATGCGGCTCAAGTTGCAACTTCTCGATCCAATACCCGGCATTTTCGTTAGTCATAGCGCTCTCCCCGAAGATGATCCAACTTGACACCCGTGCTATCCTCGTCCTCGTACCTCGCGGGCCCCGCGCGCCTGCCCGTCACCGGCAGCGCCACAAAAATTGAGGCGGCCCTACCTGCGTTCCCCTCGCAAGGAGCGTGGATGGAGGCGTTGCGAACACACAACCCCGGTGTGCGTCGCGCCTCCAGATGCAGTACAGGCCGCGCCCACCTTCCACAAAAAAGGAGACACCATGAAATTCCAGAAACTCACGCCCAATCTTGTCGTCCGCGACGTCGCCGCCAGCATGGAGTTCTACCGCTCCGTACTTGGTTTTCAAACCGCCATCACTGTGCCTGAACAGGCGCCCTACGTATTCGCCTCAGTCGCAGCCGGCGGTGTGGAGATTTTCTTCAACGACCAGAAAGCGGTTGCCGAGGAATATCCTGCGCTCGGCGCGAAACCCATCGGCGGCAGCCTGACGCTTTTTATAGAAGTGGAAGGCATCGAAGAGGTCCTGGCAGCCGTGAAGAAAAGCGGCGCGAAGATCACCATGCCCCTGAAACAACAATTCTACGGGATGCGGGAATTTGCCTTTGAAGATCCCGAAGGCTGGGTCATCACCATTGCAGAAAAAGTAAAGTAAAGAATCGGTGCAAACAATTCACCGAGGAACACTGGGCAGGTTTGCCTCGTGTCCTCGGTGCATTAACTTGGATGTGTAGAGCATGTTGTGTGGAGCGGGCACTCTTGCCCGCTGCCTTCACCGACGCTGCCGGCAAGCGAACAGGAGTGTCCGCTCCACACGAGCGACTACTTCACCAAAATTTTGCTGCCGCTGTCGTCCAGCGTGCCCTGCACGCGAACGCGCTTGCCTTCGAACTTCGCCACGTCCGACTGATGGTCGATGTCGTACATCTTGCCGGAATCATCCTTCAGCATGTACTTGTCGCCGGACTTTACCACCGTTCCCGAGAAGCTCTGGCTTGCGGAGGCTGCACCAGCGGACGATCCTGCACTCGGCGCGGCCGCGGATGGCGTGCTGCTATCCGGAGTGCTGTTCGAGTTCGGCGTCTGCGCCTGATCCGGAGTCTGGCTCGAGGGGGTCTGGCTCGAGGGGGTCTGAGTCGAGGAAGAAGGCGGCTGCTGCGTCGCCGGCGGCGTATCCGGCGTCGGCGTCGGCTGCGTCTGCGGTGTCTGCTGCGAAGGCGGAGTGTCAGGGGTCGGAGCCGGCTGCGCCTGCGGCGTTTGTTGGTCCGTCGGGGTGGACGGAGTGGTTTGAGCGAACACGCTGCCCCAGGAGATCATGCCGAAAACAACGGCCAGGGTGGCGAGAGAAGAGAGAGACAAAATCCGATTTTTCACAAATCCTCCAGGAGCCAGACGGCTCTATGACAGTGACTAGCAAACCAAGTGCCGTCAAATCGCCCGGAGCGTCGCTCTTTCGCGCTTGACGTTGAACTTGCGCGTTTTATTTCGACTTTCGAAGATCCCCGGTCAGATTCGTCAGGCATGTTTTTTCTCCAAATACACTGGACGCTGTAGCCAAAACAACCGCCACGCCGCAAGCACTTCCCACGCATCCCGAGCATTTCTTGCTTGCTCGCGAGAAAACTCTTCCAGCTAGGAAACGTGATCCACTAAGTGGTCAAATAGAAAGGGCCGCACAGTTGCGCGGCCCTTGGATTTTCTGTTCGGCAGATCGATGGCGAGGTCTGCCAACGAAATCTAGTGCCTGCCTCCGCCACCCCCACCGTGGCCGCCATGTCGTCCGCCACCACCGCCGCCAGGACGACCGCCCCGTCCGCGCCCGCGACCTCCGCCTCCAGGACGTCCACCACCACCACGGCCACCGCGATCTCCTCCGCGGTCGCCGCCTCGCGGACGGTCTCCGGCTCCCGCACTCACATGCGGAGCCCCTTCGCGATTGAAATTAGGCTCGGAGTCCGGCTCATCGGGAAAATCGCCGCCGCCCTCAATCACCAGCGACCCGGTCAAAGCCGGCTCGCCATCGCCCGCCGGCGCTACGCCGGCAGCCACAGGAGGCGCTTCCCCGCCACCCATTTTGGCGCGCTGCTCTTTTAGAATCGCCTTGCGCGACAGCCGGATGCGGTTGCCTTCCACCGCCAGCACCTTCACCAGCACCTGATCGCCTTCCTTCAGCTCGTCGCGAACATCGGCAATGCGATGCTCCGCCACTTCGCTGATGTGCAACAGCCCGTCGGTTCCCGGCAGAATTTCCACGAACGCGCCAAAGTCGGCGAGCCGCGTCACCTTCCCGAGATAAGTCTTCCCTACCTCGGCCGTCGCCGTGATGTCGCCGATAATCTGCAGCGCCTTCGCCGCCGAAGCCTGATCGCTCGACGCCACTTTCACCAGCCCCGAGTCTTCCACGTCGATCTTCACCCCGGTCTGTTCCACGATACTGCGAATCATCTTGCCGCCCGGCCCGATCAGATCGCGAATCTTGTCGACCGGGATCTGCACCGTGTAGAAGCGCGGCGCGTAGTCGGAAATCTTTTCCCGTCCGGTTGTGATGACCTCTTCCATCTTTCCCAGAATGTGCATCCGCCCACGCTGCGCCTGTGCCAGCGCCTCGCGCATGATCTGCGAAGTGATGCCCGCAACTTTGATATCCATCTGCAATGCCGTGATTCCGTCACGCGTCCCGGCAACTTTGAAGTCCATGTCGCCGTAATGATCTTCCGCACCCGCAATGTCGGTCAGAATCGCGTACTGCTCGCCTTCCTTTACCAGTCCCATCGCAACCCCGGCCACCGGAGCCTTGAGTGGAACGCCCGCATCCATCAGCGCAACCGACGCCCCGCAGACGGTCGCCATCGAAGAAGACCCGTTCGATTCCAGAATGTCGGAAACCACGCGCATGGCATAAGGCCACTTCTCCTCTGTCGGCAGCACGGCAGAAATAGCTCTCTCGGCCAGCGCTCCATGTCCAATCTCGCGCCGCCCAGCCCCCCGCATAAACCCAACCTCGCCAACCGAAAACGGCGGAAAATTGTAATGGAGTAAGAAGCGCTTTTTGGCTTCGCCTTCGAAGCCCTCCAGGCGCTGCATGTCGTCGCTGGTGCCCAGAGTGGTCGTCACCAGGGCCTGAGTTTCGCCGCGGGTAAAGACGGCGCTGCCGTGAGTTCTGGGCAGAATGCCGGCTTCGATCCAGATTTCGCGCACTTCATCGAAAGCGCGCGCATCCGGACGGCGCTTCTGGTTGATCACCTGCTCGCGGAAGATACGCTCGCGCAGGGCTTCGTAGTAGTGATCGAGTTTCTTTTTGGCTTCGTCATCGTCTTCCGGCAATCCGGCGGCCACTCTCTTTTTTATTTCTTTGACCAGCGTGTAGCTTTCCGCCTTGGGATGTTTCCTGGTATCGAGCGCATCGGCCAACTCGTCGCCGATTTTTCCCCTCAACTCGTTGTAGTACCCGTCATCAAACTGCGGAGGCTCAACTTTGCGCTTGGGCTTGCCGACTTTCGCCCGAAGGTCGTTAATCGCGGCGCAGATTTTCTTGATTTCCGTATGTCCAAACTCGATCGCATCCAGAACAGTGTCTTCTTTCACTTCCTTCGCGCCCGACTCGATCATCACGATCCCGTCAGCGGTTCCGACAACCATGATGTTCACCAGGCTCTCGCGCATTTCGTCGTAGGTGGGATTCACAATAAACTGCCCGTTGACCAGACCCACGCGCACCGCGCCCAGCGGCCCGAGAAACGGAATGTCGGAAATCGTCAGCGCGCAGGACGCGCCGTTGATGCCGAGTACGTCAGGATCGTTATCGGTGTCGGCGGAGAGAACGAAAGCGATGACCTGAGTCTCGCACTTGAATCCCTCGGCAAACATCGGCCGCACCGGCCGGTCAATCTGCCGGCTGGTGAGCACCTCGCGCTCGCTCATCCGGCCTTCCCGTTTGATAAAGCCGCCGGGAAAACGTCCACCGGCATAGGTGTATTCGCGGTAATCCACAGTGAGCGGAAAGAAGTCGATGCCTTCGCGCGGGTCGGGATTGGCGGTGGCTGTGGCGAGCACAACGTTTTCGCCGAGCCGCACAACGGCGGCACCATGAGCCTGCTTGGCGAGTTTTCCGGTTTCAAATGAGATCTGTTTGCCGCCGGCGAGATTGACTGTAACGCTGGTTGCTTCTGGTTTCATAATTCATTCCTTTGGAAGACAGCTTCTAGCTCCGAGCTGTTAGCTATGAGAGAGCGGGTGCCCCATCCTAACGTCGCGCCGTTTGCGACGTTAGGATGGGGATTTTGACGTCGGATTTTGACTTCATCCCCGCCAAGACACACGTCGCCCGCAACAATGCGGTAGGAGATGTATGTAGCGCTTGGAAAACGCACGTATGGAGAATTCCTCGATGCTGGACCGTCTCTCCAGAGACGGATTTCCAGAAATGGCTGAAGGGAAAGGTTCAAAGTTTCGCAGGTTTCAATGTCCCAAGGTCTTTGAAACCTTGAAACTTTGCCACCTTGAAACCTCGTCCTTCCATCTACTTGCGGATGCCGAGTTTGGTGATGACCGTCTTATACCGCTCGGTATCGTATTTCTTCAGGTAGTCGAGCAAGCTACGCCGCTTGCTGACCAGCATGAGAAGGCCGCGGCGCGAGCCGTGGTCTTTCTGGTGCGTCTTGAAGTGCTCCGTCAATTGGCCAATCCGTTCGCTGAGCAACGCGATCTGGACTTCAGGACTCCCAGTATCGCTGGGATGCGTGCCGTACTGGTCGATGAGGGATTTCTTGTGCTCTCTGGCTAACACTTGCCTGGTGCACTCCTGTCTTTAATCGATTGTCTATGTGACGTTTAGAGAATATCACGCCCGGTTGTGATGGGTAAAGGCCATGTGGGATCGGCATGTGCGGACGTCCGCCCTCGGCCGTCCGATCGAGTGTGATATGGAAACGGTTCTCCGCAAGCGGCCCTCGTGAGTGCGACCACCCGCGTTGGCTTCACCAACCTCAAAACTCCAGGCGGGCCTGAAACGCGATCATGCGCGGACTGCTATCCCCACCCAGGCCGACGCCTAGCAGGCCAGTCGGCGGCGACGTTGTATAGGTAAGCGCTCCAAACCCTGTCTGCGTGGAAGGCTTTCCTGGAATCCCCGCCAGCGTCATGCTGGGAAGCCCAAAGTTCGGATGGTTGAATACATTGAAGAACTGGGCCTCGATTCTAAGCTTCACCCGCTCCCTCACCGGAAACCATTTCGTGAGATAGAAGTCATTCCAGACAAAATCGGGGCCGCGTAACGCGTTGCGGCCGAGGTTTCCGAATTGGCAATGCTCTAGGTTGTCGCCACCGGCGCACTGTCCAGTACTGGGATCAACGGCTGAAACAAACGCGGCCGGATTGAGCCACTGGAGCGTGCCCGGTTGCGTCACACCCGCGACAGGATGATGCTCATACATCGGGGCCCCGGAAACGATGCTTGCGAACTGCGGTCCGCTGCCCTGCACAATGCCGTTTCCGTTGCCCGAATACGGTGTGCTCAGAACGGAGAACGGCACCCCGCTGTGCCAGAACATGGTCCCGGAAATCTGCCAGCCGTTGACCGCGAGCGCCAACCGGTGATTCCGAACGTGGATGGGCAACTGATACACATATTGCGCGTTGAGATTGTGCCGGATGTCATAGTCGCAAGGACCGTAATCGCGGGCCAGTTCCCCCGGCAGCGGTGAAAGAAGCCCTCCCGCGGAGAACTGAAGAAAGCCTCCGTTCGAAACCGTATCCAGGCAGCGGCTCCACGCATAGTTGAATTGTCCTTGCAGACCGTGCCCCAGGCGCTTCATGATGGTGAGTTGAAGCCCGTTGTAATGACTGTTCTCCCCGGTGGCGAGTTGGGTCACCGCGCTAAACCGGGGATCGGTGGGCTGCAGGTAGGGGAATGGCGCAAAACATCCCTGGCACACCGTCTGGTATCCGTTTACTTGAGTTAGATAGGGCTGGTTCACGGCGCGTGTTCCCACATATCGCGCCAGCAAACTCGCCGTGCTTCCGAATTGATGTTCAATTCCCAGGCTCCACTCCATGAAGTACGGAGCATGCAGGGTGCCAGTGGGCACGGCTGTGATTGCGACAGGTGGAAGACACGTTGCGGAATCTGCCTGCGGGGATGCGCACGAAAGCTGGCCTTGAGGGAAGCCCGAACTGAATCTTTCATTGGCGGCGACGGTTGCATCCACCGCGCTGTTCGGCACTCCTGGAGCGATGGCATTCCCGCCCACCGTGCCCAGCAAACCTCCCTGAAAGGTTTTGTCGTAAGGAGGATTGGTGCCAATCAGGTCGGCCACACTGCCCGGCAAAATATCGCTGAAGATCCCGAAACCGGCTCGTAGCACGGATTTTGGCTCGAACTGCCATGCGATCGCGCTTCGCGGCTGCAGAATGGCCAGCGGTGTCGAGGAAAACAAGTTGCCGAGATGAGTCTGAATGGCCGCATTCAGCGGCTGATTCACATCATGCGAGATCGAGCTGAAAGAACCGCTAAGCCGCGCGATTTGATCGTGGGGATTGAGCGGGTTTGAGTTGAAGGTATCGCGCACGCCGAATGTCCAGGTAAGCTTCTGAGTCACTCTCCAGGTGTCCTGGGCATATAAATCGAGATTGAGGAAGCGGAATGGTTCGTTTGCCGACTGCGGAAAAGTCTGGGTCGCGGTAGATGCCACCCCATAGATGAATTGCGGCAATGTCGAGTAGGCCACGGTTGGAACGGCGCCCTGCCCGAAGTCATAGTCATTCAAGCGAAAGATTCGGGTGTTCGTCCCAAACCGGAGTTCGTGAGCGCCATGGCTCCACGCGAGGTTGTCATTGATGAAGAAGCGAGAAGCTCTCCGCCCCTGTACCCACGTATTGTCGAGCCCTCCAATCGTAGTGAAGGGTGCATTGGCGCCACTGCCCTGCAACACAATCGGAAATGCCGCGAGCGTCGTCTGCAAGTTGGCAGGACCAAACAAGCTTTCGTACCACGAAAATGCCGGATTGAAATAGTTCACCAAATTTTGAGAGAAGACGTGGGTGTACCCCGCCGCAAACGAGTAGAGAGGCTGAGGAGAGACCGCGTCAAACAAAGGGTTGATGGGATCGGTGTAGGCAGCTTGTACGCCCGTGTCCGCCTGAAAACGAAACCAGGCAGTGTCCTTCTGATGGATGTTGTAGTCGACCCGGGCCGTTTGTACCTGTTCGTGGTCATCGCTGGAATGCGAAACGCTCTGCCGGTTCGCGCAGCCGTTTCCATTCGCTGGACTACCCGAGGCCGAAGTGCCGTCCGCCTTCAACGGACACCCGAGCACCGCGAGAGGCGTGCCGTTGGTCTTCCCGTAGAGAGCAAACATCTTTTGGTAGAACGAGACGGATTGCGGCGAAGGCGCATAGGTTGATCCGGTTACCGAGTCCGTTCCACCCAGCTGAAGCTGCTGCAGCACATACTGCTGAAACCCCGCGCTGGGCACCGTCGTGGGCGTCACGATGGGTAGCGCGATCCGAACCCATTCGCTGTCGAAGAAAAAAAAGAGTTTGTCGTGCACAATCGGACCACCCAGACTGCCCCCAAAATGATTCAGGGCCGCTCCGGGCTTGCGATTCCCCGGTGTTGCATTGGTAAAGTAGTCTGCCGCATTGAGTAGGGCCCCATTCCACAATTCGTAGAGATTCCCGTGAAACTGATTCGAGCCCGACTTGGTGACGTAGTTGACCTGGGATGCTCCATACCGTCCTTGATCCACGGCATAGGAAAGAGTGTTGACCGTCACTTCTGAGATGGAATTCAGCCCCAGCACGAGATTGGTGGAGAGGCCGCTGTTGAGGTTGGTGAGCGGGTCGTTCGTCTCCAGCCCATCCACAATGTAACCGTTGGAGAGGGCGGGCAGGCCGTTGAATTCCACGTTGCCGTACCCATTTGTGCCGCCCACAAAATCATTGCCGCTGCCGGCCGTGTTGATCAGGGCGCCCGGAGCAAACTGCAGCGGGTAGGTGAGATCACCGCCTGGATTGGGCAGATCCTCAAGCGCTGGGGCATTCAAGGTGGTGGATGCGTTCGCGTTCTCCGGATTGAGAATCGGAGCCTCGCTGCTAACCTCCACCGTCTCCCGGGAGCGGGCCACACCAAGGGTGAAATCCACGGTTTGCTTTTGGCCCAGGCCCGAAAACACGTTGTTATTCTGCCGTGGCGCGAAGCCTGCTGCTTCCACTTTGACCGCGTAGGTTCCCGGCTTTAGTTGAGCGAAGTTGAATCGCCCGGCGTCATCCGTTTTGGCGCTGCGTCGCAGTCCGGTCTCGGCGCTGGTGATCGTCACAGTGGCGCCGGACACAACGGCGTTGGATGTGTCCCGAACCTGTCCCACAATGGCACTCGTGGTTTCGCCCTGCGCCAGCGCCTCCGCAGAAAGAAGACATGCGACGCTTAATACCGGAACAGCAAAGCGAACCACCCACGTCATGCGTCACCCACTCGTTTGACCTAAAGCGATGCTGCATCCCCGGAAATAGTGACTTAGTTAATCAAAGGTTAGTCTCCATAGTTAACCATAGTTAATTAAAGGAAACAAGAGGAAACAAGTTGAAACGAAGAACGCGGTTGCCCGCCGAATCTCATCCAGCATGCGCCGTCTCAGAATGCGGTTGGCGTGGGTCTGGTAGACTTTGCCGGGCTTTTCAGCCAGACGATGTCAGCCAGGCGACAACGTCGGCCTCGAGGCGCATCGACACCGCCTGTTTCAGGGGACGATAGAAGGGACGAGAGAAGGGTCGATCGAAGGATCGATCGAAGGGGACGATCGAAGGGACAATAGAACCTGCCCCGCGATGCCGGAGGCATCGATTCGAGCATCGATTCGATCGTCGATTTGATCATCGATTCGAGCATCGGACTTTGACGCAGAGGCGGGAAGGGCACGACTTTCAGTCGTGCCGAAAGGGACTCGCTAAGCATCTGGCTTTAGCCTCTGAGGAAAGCTACCCATGGCATACCTCAGCGGCTGTGAAGCCCCCATGAAAGGGCGACGAATGCGGCACGAGTGGACTCGTGCCCTTTCCCGGTTCGCTCTCCTCTGGCATCATAGCGGCGGGAAAAAGCGATTTGACGTCACAGCGGAGCGATGGCCAGGGTTGCACAGCTGGATTCTGGGGGTGATCTCGCTACGGGAAAAAGCCAATTGTGTCGATTGAGTCAATGTAAAGTGTGTTGGGCTACAGCTTTTGGTGTGCGAGGGAGCACGGATGCCCAGAGACGAGAACATAAAGGCCGTTCAACTGGCGGCAGAACGCTACAACGCGAAGGACATGGAAGGCTACCTGACGCTTTATGACCGGGGCGTTCTGCACCACGGCTTCGGGAACGTAAAGCCCGGAGTCGGGGGGTTGCGAGAGCAGTTCCAGCAGCTTTTGCTGGGGTTTCCTGACCGCAGAATCGATAGCCAGGATATCTTCGGCGATGGTGAAAAAGTGGCTCACCGCTATACGTTCTATGCCAGGCACAAAGGCGAATACCTGGGGTATGCCGCCACCAATAATTTCGTCGTCGTGCCTGGAGTGCTGCTTCATTTGTTCGAGCGCGGAAAGTGTGTCGAAGTCTGGCAATTGATCGACAACGCGCGATTTCTAGCTGCGATCGGCGCCCTGCCTAAGCTGCCCAGACCGAACGCCGATGTTCCACCGGTTGCGACGGAGTGAACTTCCGCCCTCGCCCCGCGACGACGTTGGCGCCGAGCCACATCGCGCGTGTCCCGCTCAAGCGCGGTTTTGGCTTGAGTGGGGGGTAATGCAGCTTAAGGCTGGGTGGCCAGCCTTTTTTCATTCCCGATTCGGGTGCCAGAAATCTGTCATTCCGACCGAAGCCGGAGCGAATGCGACGGCGAAGTGCAGGAACCTCGGGTTCCTTTTTCCGCCCCAGCGCGACGCTCGCCTGGGGATGCACGCATTCGTCCGTCCGTCGACCGGGAACTATACTCGCCCAAAGATACTTCCGCCCGTCTCTTTTTCCACAGCCTTCCACAGAAAAAATCTCACTTCTTGTGACGAACAACCTTTACTGAGGATTTCAGAACGAGCAAGCTCGCTACATGCGCGATGCCTCTCCCAACCCGTTCGCCAAAGACTCTCCGGTCAGCGGTCTGAGAATGCTGGAAGCTAAGTCCTTATTCCGGAAGATTTTAGCCATAAGCCCTTACGGCTCAAGATTTTGCCCGAATCGGCGCATATCTACAGACGCCAACTCCAATGAAATGAGGATTTTAGGGCGATGCAGCAAAAAAAAATGTAGGGGGGGCATCAGATTCTCCAAAGTGCGATGACGATTTCGACTCGAGAAACACGCCGGAGCCAATTCGAGATTTCCCTTGCCCGCTCCCTGGCAGCGAGCTACCGTGTGGTGCCCGATCTCGTTCGATAGGAGTGCACGCCTATGTCAGTCAGTATGTCAGCCAAGGAAAATATTCGACTCATGCGACGCTGGTTTCAGGAAGTGTGGAATGAAGGCCGGATGCAGACAGTGTATGACTTGCTTACTCCGGACAGCGTAGCCAGGGGACAGAGGGGCGCGGAAGCGGAAATTCGTGGTCCGGAGGAGTTCGCAAAATTCGTGCGCGAAATTCGCGGCGCGTTCCCGGATATCAAAGTAAAAGTCGAGGACGTCTTTGGCGCCGGCGACAAAGTTGTCCTGCGATGGTCGGCCACCATGACTCACACTGGAGATGCTCTCGGCTTCCCTGCCAGCGGCCAGACGGTGCGCAGTCGAGGAATCACGATCGCCACGATTGTCGACGGAAAAATCATTGAGGGCTGGGATAACTGGGACCAACTCGGCATGCTCGAGCAGATCGGCGCATACAAACAGCCGCAGTTCCTAACCGCAGCGTAAGCTGTCGTGACCTCACGGAAACCCGCACTTGCAAACACGGATGTGGAAACATGAACCGGCGGTCAGATTGCAACCGCCGCCGCTCTTTTCTCATCCCAAATGGGCGCACTCGTCGATGAGGCGGAGATCCCGCTGGGAGGAGAATTGAAATGAAAGCCCCCTTTCTAATCGGTCGCTTACTGTTCGGAGGATTTTTTATCAACAGCGGAATCAGCCACCTGCAAAATCGCAAATCGATGGCGGCGTACGCGCGCGCCAAGGGCGTGCCCCAACCGGAGCTGGCGGTGACGCTGTCGGCCGTGCCGCTGCTGATCGGCGGCGCCAGTGTGCTGCTGGGTGTGAAACCGAAGCTGGGAGCCGCGGCGCTCCTGGGTTTCCTGGCGGGAGTCTCGCCTATCATGCACGACTTCTGGCGCAATGAAGATCCGGAGACGCGCAACAACAACATGATCCAGTTCATGAAGAACATGGCGTTGGCCGGCGGAGCCCTCGCTTTGATGGGCGTCGAGGAGCCTTGGGAGGCGAGCGTGCCGGTCGGCAAACCAAGCCTGGGCGACAAAGTGAAGAAGATTTCCCGCCGAATCGCTGCGTAGCGTGATCACGACGCGAACGGGGCGTGCGAGCGGGAAGCAGTGTGCCTCCCGCTCGCTATAATTGCGGACGCCATGAATCGGCTTGCCCACGCCGCCCGGTGGTTATTTGACTCGGGGCATGGCGCCGACGACCGCCTCATTCCCCGTTGGCTGTTCCTGCGGGCGTTGGGCGGCATTTATTTCTCCGCTTTTTTCTCCCTCGTCTTTCAGATCCGCGGCCTCATCGGCCCGCAAGGGATTCTTCCGGCAAACGAATATCTCCAGGCCGTGGCGCGCACATTCGGCCACGGCCGCGGCCTCTGGTTCGCGCCTACGGTGTTTTGGATTTCCAGCAGCCCGCACATGCTGACCGCCATATGCTGGGCCGGCATGGTCGCGTCGATCGTGCTGGTGCTGAATGTCTGGCCCCGCCCAATGCTGCTGGTCTGTTTCGTCTGCTTTCTGTCGTTCGTCAGCGCAGCCCAGGATTTTTCCAGTTATCAATCCGACGGCATGCTGCTGGAAGCAGGGCTCATCGCAGTTTTCTTCGCTCCGCCCGGAATCCGCCCTGGCCTGGGAAGAGCGTCGCCGCCCTCGCGCGCCAGTCTGTTCCTGCTGCAGTGGGAATGGTTTCGCATCTACTTCGAATCCGGCGTGGCAAAAATTGCCGGTGGAGACCCGGAGTGGCGCAACTTCTCCGCCATGGACGAGTACTACCAGAACGGACCCCTGCCCACATGGATCGGCTGGTACCTGCAGCATCTGCCGCATTGGTTCCATGCTTCGACCGCCTTCGCCACGCTCGCGCTGGAACTGGGGCTGGTCTGGATGTTATTTCTGCCTCGTCGCTGGCGCCTCGTATGCTTTCTAATCGTCACGCCATGGGAGCTGGGCGTAATCCTCACCGCCAACTACACTTTTCTGAACTACCTCGTCCTCACGCTCGGAGTTCTCTTGCTGGATGATCGTTTCCTCCAGCGCTTTTGGCCGCAGCGATGGAAAAAATCCTTCCCCGCGATTGTGCCAAGCACGCCGAGCCAAACGCAGACTTCGGAAGGTCTCCCTGGTCACTTCACAATAGCGAAGCTGTCCCTGGCGGGAGTCGTATTGACCTGGATTTTTTATGTCACCGCGGCGGAATTGATCTGGATGTTCTCACCACTTCCTTTGCCCACGTCGCCGGTCGAAGCCCTCGAGCCCTTTCGCGTCGCCAATCGCTACGGCCTTTTCGGCATCATGACGCGCGGGCGATACGAGATCGAGTTCCAGGGTTCCGACGACGGTAAAAACTGGGTCGCTTATCCGTTCCGCTACAAACCGCAGGATATTCGCAAGCCCCCGGGCATTTACGCGCCGTACCAGCCGCGATTCGACTGGAATCTCTGGTTCGCATCGCTGGGCTCCTGGCAGGAGTACTCAATCGTGCCCCGAACGGAGGTGCGTCTGCTCTCGAACGATGCCGATGTTCTCAATCTCTTTGCGGACAATCCCTTCCCGCATGGCCCGCCGCGCGAGGTTCGGGCGGCAAAGTGGCAATACTGGTTTACCACCATGTCGGAGAAACGCACGCAGGGCGTGTGGTGGCGCCGTCAATACCTGGGACTCTACGCACCCGCGCTGGAACGCGAGCCCGATGGAACAATCCATGCAGTCGAATGGCCAACAGCTTCGCCGCGAGAATAAACGGCGTCGGCAGTAACGGCTCGCTGCGCTTGCCTTGGCGGCCGAAAGCGGCGTCTCCACATGTGCTATCGCAATCTTGACAACGCCATCTTCGCCGCATGATACCCGCACATGCCGTGCACCCCTCCACCCGGTGGAGTGGACGCCGAGCAAATGTAGACATCGCGGGCCGACGTCGCGTAATGCCGCCACGTCGGTCGAAACAGAAACTGACGCATATCCATCACGCCGCCGCCGATGTCGCCGCCGACCAGATTTGCGTCCATACTTTCCAGGTCCGAAGGCGAAAACACGCGCCGCGCCAATACGCATTCGCGGAAACCGGGAGCGAAGCGCTCAATCTGATTCTCCAGTCGTTCCAGCATGTTTACGTTGGAGCCATTCGGCACATGACAGTAGGCCCAGGCGGTGTGCTTCCCTGCCGGAGCCCGGGAGCTATCGAACAAACTAGGCTGTGCCAGCAGCACGAAGGGACGCTCGGCAGGCTGCCCATTTCGCACCGATTTTTCCGAGGCCGCTATTTCCTCAAAGCTTCCGCCTAGATGTACGGTCGCGGCTCGCGAGCATTCGGAGGCTTTCCATGGGATAGGAGCGTTCAGTGCGTAATCGACTTTGAAGGCAGCAGCTCCATAGCGAAATTCTCTCAGGCGCGCTTTGTAGCTTTCCGATAATCGTTCCCCGCTAACCTTGATGAGTTGTCGCGGGGTCAGGTCGCATAGAAAAAGCTGGTAGTTTTCTAATGCAGCCAGATGCTCTACGGGCGATGAGGTTCGCACCGTCCCACCCAACGATCTGAGAAACGAGCAGAGTGAGTTGGTAATCAACTGCGCCCCGCCACGAGGAATCGGCCAGCCCACGGCATGAGCCGGCACCGCCATGAGGATGGCGAACGCGGCGCTCAACGGTTCATCCAGGCTGAGGAAGGAATGCGCCGCCAGCCCCGCAAACAAAGCCCGAGTCCGCTCATCGCGAAAGCGCCGGGCGACCGCCTGCGCCGACTGCAGCGCAACCATTCCAAAGCGCGCCATTAGCCAAGGATGGGTGGGAAAGAAAGAAACGGGACGCAGGACTTCAGGAGCAAACTCATTCCAGCGCTCGACGAACGGGCGCATAAGTTTTTCCCAAGCCGCTCCGTCGATGCCGAGAGAATCCCCGGCTTTATCTAGGTCACGATCCAACAGCACCGCAGTACCGTCCTCCAGCGGATGCGCCAAAACGGCAGGCGAATGAATCCACTCCAGACCGTGATCGTTCAAGGGCAGCGACGAAAAGAAGGGAGACCCCGCGGCCATGGGATAGATTGCCGATCCGAAGTCGTGCTGAAACCCGGGCAAAGTTAGCTCCAGCGTACGCGCTGCGCCCCCCGGTGTAGACTGCGCTTCCAGCACGTCCACCTGCATCCCCGCCTGAGCCAGAACGACGGCTGCCGCCAATCCGTTGGGACCCGCACCGATAACGCATGCCCTACGGCTCATCATGAATCACCCGGAGCAGTCATTCAGAGGACTAAAGTTTAGCCCAGACTCGCTCATGTTCGAGCGTTTCGCCCGATCTCTCGGCACATAAAGGCCTGCGGCGGAATTCAGGGGCGTTAAGGGAAATAGAGCGTATGATGAAGGAGATGCCCTATATCACGGAACACCTCACCAGCCTACGCCAGGAAATCGCCGATTTGCGCAACCTGAACGCCCGTTTTGCGGAGAAGGGCGGGCACAACGCGCTCGATCAGACGGCGCTCGAACTGCGCACCAACCGTCTGCGCGAAATTAAACAAGAATTATCGAACATGCTCAATCGCCCCGACGATCCCAAAGTCTGGTGGGAGCGAGCACGAAGGCAACAGGCGTAAGTCGAATTCCGAAACCTGGGCTCCACGTTTCAGATTTTTGAAACGTGGACTGCCGCTATTTCAGCAACTCACTCCGGTTCAATTTCTTAGAGTTTTATTCGTGACTTCTGCCGCCTCCTGCTTGGGGCTCAGCCGCCGAGCGTCGCGGCCACAGCCTTGAGTGCGGCCTCGATTCCTTCGGCATTCGGCACGCCGCCTTGCGCCAGGTCCTTACTTCCGCCGCCGCGCCCGCCGAGCTTGGTCATGGTCTCTTTCATCAGCGCTCCCATGTCGAAGGGTTGGCCTGCGGACTGCGCAAACACCAGCGAGGTTTGGGGCGAAGTGGTTGCCAAAAGCGCCACCACGCCAGGAGAAAGTCGAGTCACTTTTTGCGCCAGCAATTTGAGAAAACTGAGATCACGCTCCTTGAGCGTACGCACAACAATTCGTCGTCCATGACTGTCGGGAGCGTCGGCGAGCATCACCGCCGCGTAGGCCGCGGCCAGCTCGTCCTGCGACTCCTCGTATTGCTTGCGCAGCGACTTGATTTCGTCCAGCGACTTGCGAGCCTGTTGCGGAACGTCATAGATTTGGGCGGAGAACAGCGCGGCAGTTTCGGTGAGCGTCGTGAAATCGCGCCGGGCCGTCGCGACTGCACGCTGCCCGGCGACGAACTCGACCCGCCATCCCTGGCGGACTTTTTCGGCCTTGCGCAGCAAAATACCGGCGATCTGCCCGGTGTGCGCGACGTGCGTGCCGCCGCAGGCGGTAAGATCGAAATCGCGGATGTCGATCAGCCGCAGCTCGTCGTGCTGGGCGGGTGGTAGTTTTCGCAGCCCAAGCTTCCCTGCCTCGTCGCGGCTCACGAAGCGAATGTCTACCGCACGATTCTCCAAAATAATCTCGTTGGCCCGGCGCTCGGCGGATTCGATTTGCTCTTTCGTCAGAGCAGGCGTGTCCAGATCGATCGAACAGTAATCATCCGCCATATGAAACGAAACTGTCGCCATGCCGTACAGCCGCACGAAAGCGGCGGAGAGCACATGCTGGCCGGAATGCTGCTGCATGTGATCGCGGCGGCGCGTGGGGTCAATCTGGCCGCGAACACGGCTTCCGGCCTGCAGATCTTTCGTCGGCGCTTCTAAATAATGGATCACTCGGCCGTCCTCGCTGTCGGCAACTTCGGTCACGCGCAACCTGGCGTTGGCGTCCGAGGTAATCCAGCCAGTGTCGAAGACCTGCCCCCCACTTGCGGGATAGAACGCCGTTCGGTCGAGAATTAGCGCGGGACGCGGGCCATCGATCACTTCGCGAACTTCGGCGTCAAAATCGTAGAGAAACGAGTCCTGATAATAGAGGCGTTGCGACATGGCTAGGAAGACCATTTAACCACAGAGGGCCCAGAGGAACACGGAGTATGCACTCCCCAATTCGGCGCGAAAGAGGAACAGCAGATTCCTCACCGGGCTTTCAGCCCGGTTCGGAATGACAACGTTTACTTTGACTGCGGCTTCGGCGACGAGCGGCTTTACGAAGAGCGACTTTACGACGATCAGTATGGCCCGATGATCCCGCCGATATGTCTCGCCGCCGGCTTCGCGGGCGGGTCGCCCGCGGCGACACGAGTATCGAGAACGTCCAGATATTTCAGGCCGCTGCCGGTGTTGAACAAAACTACCGTGTCTTCAGCTTTGAAGAATCGGTTGGCGCGCAGCTTTCTGTACGCAACCAGCGACGCTGCGCCTTCGGGGGCCGCGAAAATCCCTTCAACTTTTGCCCAATGCCGCGTCGCCTCGAGAATTTCTTCATCGGTGGCGCTGATGGCCGTGCCATTGCTCTTCATCAAAATGTCGAGAATCAGATAGTCCCCGTAGGGTTTCGGAACTCTCAAGCCGGAAGCTAACGTCACAGCATCAGGCCACATTTCGGCCGTCGGCCGCCGTTCATCCCATGCCTTCACAATCGGGGCGCAGCCGGCGGCTTGCACGGTAATCATTTTTGGCCGCTCGGATCCGATCCAGCCCAGCGCTTCCATTTCCTCGAACGCCTTCCACATGCCAAGCAAACCGACTCCGCCGCCGGTGGGATAGATGATGCCCTGCGGAATTCTCCATCCCAGCTGCTCAGCGACTTCGTAGCCCATGGTTTTCTTGCCTTCGACCCGATAAGGCTCTTTCGTGGTGCTGACGTCGAACCATCCGTCCTTCTCCCAGAAGCTTTCTTTTTTCAGCTCCGCGACTTTGCGCGCGCAATCACTGATCAGCCCGTCGACCAGCGTGACGTGCGCTCCGTAGTAATCGCACTCAATGCGGTTTGCCATGGGAACATCCTTGGGCATGAAGATGTGCGCCTCGAGGCCGGCGGCGGCGGCGTAAGCCGCGAGCGCTCCGGCTGCATTGCCTGCGGAAGGAATCGCGAGTTTTTTCAATCCAAAGTGCCGAGCCATGGTGACGCAAGCCGACAGCCCGCGCGCTTTGAACGATCCCGTCGGATTCAGGCCCTCGTCTTTAATGTAGACATTGGAATATTCGCGGCTGGGAAGCATGGGCGTGAAGCCTTCGCCGAGAGAGACGGGATTAACGTCAGGCAGAACGGCGTCATAGCGCCACATGGTAGGCGCGCGCCCGGCGAGCCGCGCGGACGAAAACGTGCGCTTGATCGAAGGGAGATCGTAGCGGGCGTAAAGGATGCCGCCATCTCTACCGCAAACGGTTTGCGGCTGGTCGGCAGGATAATGTTCGCCGCACCGCGTACATTCCAGGAAAGTCAGCATCACGCTGCTGAGTTTAGCACTCGCGCGGAAAACCAGTTCGCACTCAAATCTTTGCGAGTTGTGATCTTCGCCAGTGTGATTCAGGGTTGCGGCAACAGCGATGAACCCCCGCGGTCCACTTGCACTTCAGCGGTCTTCATCCCTTTCAATAAATCCAGTTGCGCTTTTACTTGCGGTCCAGGATCTTCCGCCGTTTCAGACGACGCGTAATAGTCGATGATGTTTTGTTTAACCCCTTCGGAAATTCTGCGCCCAGGCCGCGAAGTCAAACGCTCAAGCAGTTCCGCATAGGTCTTATCGGCGAGCGGATAATCTCCACGTTTTATATCCCGCCCCGTGTCCAGATCCAGATTCGCAAACGCAACCGGCAGATTCGTGCCGGCGCGAAATTTATCCAGCGCAGCGCGGAACGAATCCACGGTGTGGTTCACACTCCGAAAATACAATCCTTCGGTATCGGGGCTGGGAATTTTGATGGCCAGATCGGAGGCAGCGCCAATCTTGGGGATGACGAACACCAGAATGGCCAGCAGATGCGCCTTAATTCCAGGGCCCCGGTAAGTGTGCTTCCACCGTCGATCATAATTTGTCCGCGAAACGCGCGCGATAAAAGTGTGGTAAGCCTCGTCATCAGGATGAGCAGGAAACTGATGCCGGTGCAACACTACCTCGGCTTCCGCAAAGGCCGGGATAAAACTCCGAACCGAGGTTTCATAGCTTCGCAGCGCGGGATGCGCCCGGCCCAACACTTCATGAATGTCGAATCCGTAAGTCTCTAGAAAAGCTAGTTCCAGAAGCTTCCTGGGCACCTGGAAGCCAATGAACCGCAGATAGGCCGGCGGCGCAAATGCCGCGTCAGTGAGTTCGTCAATGTCGAAAGCAAATTCCGTTCGAATATGACCGTGCGGACTCTCGCCATAGGTCACAGACTTCCCAAACTTATTTCTTAAATTAGGAAATTCAATCCCGGTCGCTGGATTGATCGCCTGCGAGTGACCGATCGTGTCGCCCAGATAGTGCGAGAGAGCGCCAACGGCAAACGCCAATTCGTCGATCGTTCGCGCGTTCCGAAACATGCACGCAATCAAGTCGCCGGTGCGCACGTAATGCGTGAGATTGCTGAAGAACCTCTTACCGAATGGGTAGTAACCCATGTCCTGAATGGCGGAACCGCCGTAGGCATAGGCATGCGCCTGGCGCAGTTGATCCTCGGTCGCCCCGGGAAAGCGCGCCAGCAGCAAAGGACGTATGGAATCGTTCCACGCCAGATCGATCAGCTCTTCGTGCGTCAGGACCGAGTACGCCGCAGCATGATTGGAACCGAGACCCATCGCCAGCAGGAACATCACTCCCCAACCGCACGATTGCAGCCATGCTGTCATCTTTGTGCTTGTCCTTAGTCCTCGGATAAAGTTAGTTGCCAAACCGTACGGTTTGAGATGTGAAGAAATACTTCCGCGCAAGGAGATAAATCTTCGAAGTTTCCGGTTGCGGGCATTGCGAAGACGTTCCCATATTCCAATGCTTGAGACTCCCGAGTTTGTTAGTTTGGGATACTATCAATATCCAAATAAAGTTTCAGGAGAACGTTAATGGGCAAGTTCCTGCTTGGTGTGATCGTGGGATTCATCGTGATTCCGATCGGCGTTTATATGTATTTCTCTTCGGGAAGCGCCCCAGTGGCGACGAAGTCGACCCCAATGCCGTTTGAAAAGATGCTGGCGAGTATGGCCCTGCATGCGCGCATGCGCAAAGAAATGCCGAAGTCTTCTCCCATCCCGGCCGATGAGGCCACGTTTCTGGCCGGGGTCCAGGTTTACAAAGACAACTGCGCCGTTTGTCACGGCCTGCCGGGACAACCCCGTACCGCAATCGCGATGGGAATGTTTCCGAAACCGCCGAAGCTAATGGAGGGTACCGGCGTTTCCGACGATCCTCCGGAAGAGACGTATTGGAAGGTTGAGGGAGGAATTCGCATGACCGGGATGCCCGGATTCGAAAAGCTGCTCTCGCCCACGCAAATGTGGCAGGTCAGTCTCTTACTGGCCAATTCCGATAAGCTGCCCCCATCGGTAAAAGACAGCCTCGCTTCAGTGGGAACGACCACCCCACTGCCAACGCCGACGAGCCACAATATGACGAAATAATAATCTGACGAAATAGAAGTTTGGCTCCGGGCGATTTTGATCCTGCATAGGCTGGTCTTTCCAAAAGCACTACCGCGGAAATGCGTTCGAAGCTCAAGGCGCGCCCTTGCGCAACTTGCCCTTGCACAACACTAAGGTAGAAGCTTTTGGTTGCCTGCTTTCTGTTTAGAGATGGATTGCACGCCCTTCCGACCCCCTCGGGGGTCATTTTTCAGGTACCCGGTTGCCTTCGTCCTGCATCGAATCTTCCAGATATCGTAAGCTATATGAGGGTATAAGGAGGGCTGGTGCGCTGTCCTCGCTGCGGTAATGACAATTCGGAGGAGAACCGCTTTTGCGGGATGTGCGGGACCAAATTACTGGCTGCGCCGGCCGTGATCGCTTCCACGCCGGTCGCAGTGGCCGCTTCATCGGCCTCGACTACCAACATCCGATCGTCCGTAGCTTCCGCCCCTTCCCCGTCTTCCGCTCCAGCGAGGCCGCAAGTTGCCACGCCCGCTCGAACCGCAGTTCCGGAGCCGGAGGATTCCCCTTTCATCAGCGGCCCGTCGTTTCTGGGATTGAACGATCCCGCTCCCCGCAAGCGCGGCAGTTTGAGCGCAGACTCGCAATCCAGTTCGAGCAGTCTCGATTATTTGCTCGAAGAAGATGAGGAGCCCAAACGCGGCGGTGCGGGAAAATTCGTCCTGATTCTATTGATGGTGGCATTTGCGGTGGGATTTGGCTACATGCGCTGGAAGGGGCTGCTGGGATCGAGCAAAAGTCCGGCGGCGGAGCAAGCTGCCGACCCGAGCGCTACCACGAATGTCTCCCCGTCCGCCAGTAACGCGGCGAGTAATACGAATGATACGAGCGCGCTTCCAACACCCGCACCCGCACAACCCGCCACGCCAAGAGCGCAGGCTCCACCGGATTCTTCTTCCGCGAATTCACCCGTCGCGGCCACTCCTGCCACAACTGCTGAAGCCGGAGATACGCCCGCCGCGAAGACCGATGCCCCCGCGCCCGGCGATGCTCTGGCTTCCTTCTTCTTCTCCCTCCTCTTCTTCGTCTTCGGACTCCTCCGCCCCAACTGCGACATCCGATAAAGAACCAGCTGAGGAGCCCGGGGCGGCGGCGGCCGATGTTCCCCCAGCTCCGGCGCCAAAGCCGAAAAAGCCGGCGGCCGAGCCGCAACCCAAACCCCATGCTGGAATCACTCCCGCCAGGTCCGCCGACGCCGTGGCCGAAGCGCAGAAATATATTTACGGACGGGGCGTGGCTCAGGATTGCGAACGCGGAATGCGCCTTCTGAAACCTGCCGCCGCACAGGCGAATCCCAAGGCGATGACCGAAATGGGCGCCCTATATTCGGCGGGATTGTGCACTCCGCACGACCTTCCAACCGCCTATCGCTGGTTCGCCATGGCCTTGCGAAAAGATCCGGACAATCAACCCGTGCAAGCGGACCTGCAAAAATTGTGGGGTGAAATGACGCAGCCCGAGCGGCAACTGGCAATCCGGCTGAGCCAATAACTCGTAAGAAAATCGGAGGCCCAATCCTGACGGCCTGCCCTGAGCCTGCCGAAGGGTCGCGCCCTTCGCGACGCTTGGGCGGGAATCCGGCAAGCCGACAGCGATGGGTTCTAAACTTCGTCCTGCTCCTGCAACTTCGTAATCACTCCAAAATCTTCCAGCGTAGTAGTATCGCCCTTTACGCTTCCGTTGGTTGCCAACTCGCGCAGCAGCCGCCGCATAATTTTCCCGCTGCGCGTCTTCGGGAGCATGTCGGTAAAGCGAATATCATCCGGCTTGGCCAGCGCCCCGATTTCCTTCGCTACCCATCTTCGTAACTCTTCCTTCAATTCACTCGAAGGCTTGGTTCCGTGCTCCAGCGTAACGAAGGCAGAAATAGCCTGCCCCTTCAGTTCGTCGGGACGTCCCACCACCGCGGCCTCCGCCACCGCCGGATGCGCCACCAGCGCGCTCTCCACTTCCATCGTGCTGAGCCGATGGCCGCTGACGTTGAGCACGTCGTCGACGCGGCCCATGATCCAGAAATATCCGTCTTTATCTTTTCGCGCGCCGTCGCCGGTGAAGTACATCCCCGGAATCTGCGACCAGTAGTTCTTTACGTAGCGATCCGGATCGCCGTAAACGGTCCGCAGCATTCCCGGCCAGGGCCGCTTGATCACAAGGAATCCGCCGGAACCATCGGGAACCGGCTTGCCTTCCATGGTAACGATTTCAGGAACCACGCCCGGAAACGGCCGCGTAGCCGACCCCGGCTTGGTGGCAATCGCTCCCGGAAGCGGCGCAATCATGATGTGGCCGGTTTCGGTCTGCCACCACGTATCGACAATGGGGCAGCGGTTGCCGCCGATGGTTTCGCGGTACCACATCCAGGCCTCGGGATTGATGGGCTCGCCCACGGTGCCCAGCAGGCGCAAGCTGGACATGTCGTGCTTCTTTGGCCATTCGTCGCCCCATTTTATGAATGTGCGGATTGCCGTAGGTGCGGTGTAGAAGATGTTGACCTTGTGGCGCGCAATGATCGACCAAAAGCGGTCGGGCTCGGGAAAATTCGGCGCGCCTTCATACATCAGGCTGGTCGCGCCGTTTTGCAGCGGTCCGTAGACGATGTAGCTGTGTCCCGTGACCCATCCGATATCGGCGGTGCACCAGTAGGTGTCTTGCTCCTTCAGATCGAAGACCCATTTCGTGGTGAGATAGGTACCCACGGAATATCCCCCGGTGGTGTGCACAACGCCTTTCGGTTTTCCTGTGGTGCCTGATGTGTATAGGATGTAGAGCGGATGCTCGGCATCGAGCGGCTCGGCTGGGCAAACGTCGGAGGCCTTGGCCATCAGCTCATGCCACCAGTGATCTCGTCCAGATTGTAGGTTGATCGCGGTACCCGTGCGCTTGTACACCACTACGTTCTTCACGGTTGGGCATGATTTCAATGCTTCTTCGACCGCCGGAAACAATTTCACTTCGGCGCCGCGGCGGTACGAGCCGTCCTGCGTGATGACTGCACTGGCCTCCGAGTCATGAATGCGGTCAATTAAGGCGTTGGAGGAAAATCCTCCGAAGACAATGGTGTGCGGCGCGCCGATGCGGGCGCAGGCCAGCATGGCAATGGGCAACTCCGGCGTCATGCCCATGTAAATCGCAACCCGGTCGTTTTTCTTCACCCCAAGGGCTTTTAGGACATTAGCGAACTTCTGCACCTCGCGATGCAGTTGCTGATAAGTAAGCGTGCGGATTTCACCGGGCTCGCTCTCCCAGATAATCGCCGCCTTATTTTTGCGCCAGGTTTCGACCTGGCGATCCAGGCAGTTGTAGGAGAGATTGATCTGGCCTCCGACAAACCATTTCGCCCACGGGACAATTCCATTCGAGCACCCTGTCCCACTTCTTGAACCAGTGCAGTTCGCTCGCGATCCGCGACCAGAACTTGTCGGGATCTCCCACCGATTCCTTGTAGAGATGCTCGTATTCCTCGAGCGTCTTGATGTGGGCCTGCTTGCTGAATTCGGGAGGGCATTCGAACTTGCGCAGCTCATTCAGAGTGGAATCGATATTAGGACCTTGAGTATCGATGACAGCTTTGTCGGCAACCGCCTTATCAGCCACAGCCTTATCAGTCATGATGAGAACCTCGACGGTGAGGAATTATTGTTTGCGCCCGGAAAGCGGGGCACAAGATCGCCGGAAGTATTTTACACAGCGCGGCGGGGTGAGGTGGAACGCGCCTGCAAAAGGCCGCTTTCGTTAAACCGGCCTCTAATGTGAAGAGTCTTAGCGAGGTGTTCAGAAACCGCTCTCCACTCTGTCATTCCGACGCGCGAGCGAGGCGAGACAGGAGGAATCTGCTTTTGCCGAGGGGCGCTCAGAGGTCCGGCTTCTGTGTGATCGCCGTTGGGAGGATGCGGCGGTTGTTCTTTCGCCGCTTCGTCGTCTGAAGCCCCTTCGAACCGCGGGCAGAATCGTGTCCGGAGGGTAAACTTGAGTGTTTCTTGATAACTCATTGATTCGCTGGGCGATATCAAGTTGTAGAATTTTCCGGTTTGCTCCCTGCGATTTGGTTTCTGAATATAGAGCAAAAACCAGCGGCGCAGGCTTATTCGTCTGCGCTGTTCGTGTCTTTGCAGACTCCAAACCAAAGCAGATTCCTCATCGCTTTGCTCGCGCGTCGGAATGACAAGGGCAGTGCGGGATTGGGATTGATCGCTGGCCCGAGGGTGGTGCTTCAAACCAAAGTCAAAAGCGGCGGGCAAAGCCTGCCCTGAGCGAAGTCGCAGGGAGTGCCCGCCGACGTGGTTCACTTTACGCGGCGGCTGGCTACTAGAAGGCGCGTCCAGGGCTGATCGTCGAGGCGGCTGATCTGCACCACCGGATGCCCCGTGGTCGTGTCGTGAATGAATTGACCGTCCCCGATGTACATGCCGGTGTGCGTAATGCTCTTCGCCGAGGCGCCAAAGAAGAGCAGGTCGCCGGGCTGGAGATCTTTGCGATCGACGGGAATCAATCCCGTCCACGCGGCTTGTTTGTCGGCATCGCGCGGCATGATGAGGCCTCGGGAGCGTATCAGCATTTGCGTGAAGCCCGAGCAATCGTAGCCAAAGCTCGAAGTCCCGCCCCATAGGTACGGAATTCCAAGGAACCGCTTGGCTAGTTCGATGGATTCGGGAATCGACAAGGGCTTAGGATCAGCGGCGACGTCGCCCGATTGAATCCATGCACTGCTCTTGTCGGCAAGGCGCACCTGCAACCAGCCGTCGTGATTACTCTTGCCCGCGGCTGTTTTCGTTTCCCCTTCGTTCTCATCTGCGATGACCTGAAGCCGCGTGTCGAAGGGAACGGTGATAACGGGCTTGTGCCTGGTGATGTCAGGCTCCCGGTAAATGCTCGCGAAAAGGCTTTCCACCTGGACGACCTCTCCGGATGTGGCATAGCCGTTGCCGTTCTGAATCAGACGGAGGTGGCGGCTGGGGACCCATCCCTTGTAACCATCGGCGGTTTGGATTCTGGACCATTCTCCGCGAGCGGTGAGCAGGGTCACGTTGCTGCCATAAATGGCCTGCGAGACAACGTCGGATTGATCGCTGGCAGCGGAGTACATGTTCTCGACCGGGACTACCACGATGTGCGTGCTGCTTGCGCCATAAATAGCGGGAACGCAAAGCAGAGCGACAATCGCGATGGGAACGCGGAAAAAATGGCGGCGGCGATTCGTTGGCATGAGTGGAGTTAGCGGTCTGGAAAGTCTTCGAAGAAACACGTCATGGGTTCGGGCTGATTACGCTATAGCGGAAAGATTTGGCTGCCCCCCAGGGATTCGAACCCCGATAGCCTGCTCCAGAGGCAGGTGTCCTAGCCGTTGAACGAGGGGGCAATTCTGTCTACGAACGCTCGTAAGTCCATCATGATTTTATGGTTGAAGGCGAGGCGCGGTCAACCGAAAGCTAGTCTTCGACAGGGCAATAGCGTAAACAGCGCCAGATTCCGCTAAAAGAAATCGATCGCCTTTACGTCTCCCACATAGCCCACAATGTTGATGGTTCCCTCCGGCAGCAGGTCCGCATTGATGTACAGGATATCTTGAGGGATTTCGTAGACGCGCAGGGCGCCGCCTTCGGCGACATATTCGACGAGGCGGCTGTTAAAACCCTGGAAGCCATTTACGTCGCCATTGTCGGGAGGGATGAATACCGAGTTGTCATACGTGCGGTAGATCGACAAGCAGCCTCGGACTTCGCCGGTAGGATTGTTGACGTTGCCGATATTGGTGCAGTCGTGCGATCCGATGAAAAGCTGGCCGTTGGTGGTGAGATCCATGCGCCAGTGGTAACCGTCGGTGATGACCGCGCTGCCGGTAACCGTTCCTGAAGTCAGATCCACGATATCGAGGCGCCCGCACGTGGTGGCAGCGGTCGTCTGCCCGGTGCAGGCATTATTGGTGGGCGATGTACCGGCCACATAAAGCGTGGTTCCGTTGAGTAAGGCCCAGGTGGCGGCGTCCACGGGAATCGTATTGGTAATGGTGAGGTTCGTCAGGTCGAAAACCATGACGCTTGCCTGCACGCCGCCGCACTGCGGGCCGCAGTTCAGAATGTAGGCGGTACTTCCGTTGATGATGGCATAGACGGGCCGGTCGAAGCCGGGCACGATGGTGCAGACTGCGTTCGGCGGATTGGTTAAACAACTGGTATCGACGGGAGGCACAGCGGCTCCGGGCGAGAGCACGGTCACCGAGTTGGAATCGTTGCTGAAGACCAGGAGTTGAGTGGCGGCGGAGTTTGAGACTACAGTCTGCGCGTTGGTGACGGCAATGGCTGTGGTCAGTCCGCCGCCCGCGAAATTCATGACTTCGACATCGCCGATAAACGAAAATCCGTTGACCGTGGCGGTGGGGACTGCGGCAAATCCCATTGGGCTGGCAGTGGGAACGACCATGCTGGCGGTTGGCCCATGAAGGTGCACATTTCCAATTGCAGCCTCCTTGGTGGTGTCCACGGCAAAGACGGTGTTACTACTCGAATCGAAGGCCGCGGCAATGTTGCGGGACGGCGACACGGCCATCAAACCCGGATTGCTCCCGGCTCCCAGCGGTGAGAGACGCCGGAGAATATCGTAGTCTCCATCGATGATGACCAGGCCACCAAACACCGAGGTCGAACTGATCCCCTGCGAAGCTAACACGCGATGCGGCAGACCGCTGGGCGGGTCCTTCTTGGTACTGGAACCACAGGAGATGAGACTCAGGCTGGCCCACAATCCGATCACAAGCACGAGGATGATTCTCTTCAAACGACAGGCTCCTAACGACATGAAAAAACGACATTTATTTACGAAATCGTGGATTATAACAGACCGGGAATATGACCTCATGCCGGCCCCGCCTGGCGCAAGGGAAGATCGGTCTGCTTTTTCCGGCGCTCGCGCTCCGGTATGATTATGGTGAAGATGCGCGATGCGATTCTCATCCGGTATTCTCTGAAAATATATGGCATCTGACTTTCTGGCTCGGATCAAGCAGGCACCGGTGTTGTGCGACGGCGCCATGGGGACGCTGCTTTACGCCAAGGGCATCTTCATCAACCGATCCTATGACGAACTGAATCTGTCCCAGCCCGACCTGATTCGCGGGGTTCACCACGAATACCTGCAAGCGGGAGCCGAGATTATTGAAACCAATACTTTCGGCGGCAATTCTTTTCGCCTGGCTCGACACAGCCTGGCGGACAAAGTAGACGACATCAACCGGGCGGGGGTCCGCATCGCACGTGAGGCCGCCAAAAGCTTCGATGTTTGGGTGGCGGGATCGGTTGGCCCGCTGGGAACCAGAATTGAACCTCTGGGCAAAACTTCGTTTCAGGAAGCGCGCGAAGCTTTTCGGCAGCAGATTGAGGTGCTGGTCGAAAGCGGCGTCGACCTGCTGATTCTTGAAACCTTCGGATACATGGAAGAGATTCATCAGGCCATGCTCGCCGTCAGAGATGTGAGCTCCTCGATACCGCTGGTGGCGCAGGTCACCATCGACGAGGACGGCAATTGCCTCGACGGTTCCGATCCGCAGACATTTGTTCCGAAGTTGGTGGAATGGGGAGCGGACGTAATTGGGTGCAACTGCAGCGTGGGTCCAGTGGCCATGCTGGATGCGATGGAGCGGGTGCGTGCAGCGACTTCCCTTCCGCTGGCCGCGCAGCCCAATGCAGGAATTCCACGCTCGGTCGACGGCAGAAATATTTATCTCTGTTCGCCGGAGTATATGGCCAGCTATGCGCGCAAATTTGTGGCAGCGGGAGTTCGACTGGTGGGCGGGTGTTGCGGAACCACACCGGAACACATCCGGGTGATGAAATCGGCGCTGCGAGTCGGCGAAGCGCGCGGAAAAATGGCGGCTAAACTGGCGGGGGGCGCTTCCTCCACACCGAAAGCAGGGCCGGCAATACCGTTACAGGACCGATCGATCCTGGGCGCAAAGCTGGCTCGCGGCGAGTTTGTCACCATGGTCGAGATTGTCCCTCCGAAAGGAATTGACGTTCAGAAAGAAATCGAGGGAGCACGATTTGTGAAGTCGGTGGGAGTCGACGCGGTCAATATCCCGGACAGCCCGCGAGCCTCGGCGCGCATGAGCAATCAGGCGCTCTCGCTGCTCATTCAGCAGGAAGTCGGCATCGACGCAATTCTGCACTATACCTGCCGTGACCGGAATGTGCTGTGCATTCAGAGTGACCTGCTGGGAGCGGCTGCGGTGGGCATTCGCAATCTCATTTGCATCACCGGCGACCCTCCGAAGATGGGCAACTATCCGGATGCGACCGCCGTTTTTGACGTGGATGCGATCGGCCTGGTCAACATTGTCCACAATCTGAACCGCGGACTCGATCTGGGAGGAAATCCGATTGGGACCGGCACGGGCTTCGTAATTGGCGTGGGAGCGAATCCAGGACTTACGGATATGGACGAGGAAATTCGGCGGTTCGAGTTCAAGGTCGAGGCTGGAGCGGAGTATGCGGTGACTCAGCCCGTCTTCGATTTACGATTGCTGGAAAATTTCCTGAAGAGAATCGAACATTGCCGCATTCCCGTGGTGGCTGGAATCTGGCCGCTGGTCAGTGTGCGTAATGCGGAATTCATGAAAAATGAACTGCGGGTGTCGGTGCCTGACGCGATTCTGGAGCGCATGGCGCGGGCGCAGACTCCGGAGCTTGCGCGGGCAGAGGGCGTCGCGATTGCCAGGGAAATGCTGATTGCGGCACGGCAGATGGTCCAAGGCGCGCAGATCAGCGCGCCTTCGGGGCGTTACAGCTCGGCGGTGGATGTGCTGGAGGCACTGGGAACGAAGACTCCCGTCGCCTGACAGGGTCTACAATCGCGGGCGACGACGCGAAGTTGAGCGGCACGGCTGAGGCCGCGCCCTACCCAAATACGTCTTCGTCCTTCGGAGATCCTCTTCTTCATGTTCATGCCCGCGACCCGCGGTGGCTTCATTGGTTTGTTTTTGATGCTCTGCTGCGCCTCTCTGCCTCTATCGGCCCAGACGAGCGCGCGCCTGCAGACGGCGGATACCGAGCTTGTCCTGGAGGCGGGCCCTGAGACCCCGAGACTGTTGTCGCTGATTGTTTCCGGGCAGGTGAAATGGCAAAACCGCGCCTCGGAAGTTTTGATTCCATCCGCCGACGTTTCCGGCCAAACCGCGCCCGTACACTGGAGATTCAATCGCGAGGCTAGTCAGATCGGCGAACAGCGCGTTGCTTTCGTCTACGATTCGACTGCGCCTCATCTCCGGCTGACTTGGGAGTGGCGTACTCGCCAGGCGTATGGACCGATTGAGCATCAGATCAAGATCGAGAATCTTGAGAATCAGGAAATTTGGATTCCGATGCAGGATAGCCTCGCCTTCGATTGGCAGGTCGATCCACTGGCGACGCTGGAACATCTTTTCGTAGAGAAAGGCGCGGACACCCCGTCGCCTGTCGGCACGCATCAAGTTCCGCTCGCCGACGGGTACAAGTGGACGGGCACGTCGAGTACTTACGGGGACCTGCGCCAGGACGAACCCCGAGAAATCATTCCGTGGTCGTTAGTTCAGGGGTCACCAGTTCAAGGATCACCAGTTCAAGGATCACCGAATCAAGGCAAAGATGCGGCGCAGTGCGGATGGTATGCAGGGATCGAGTTCAGCGGCCGCACTCGCATCTCGCTCGCACGAAAAAAAGATTCTTTTCAAGTGGCGATGGGATTGAATCCCGATCCGAGTCCCTTCCGCACCCGGCTGGCGCCCGGCGAAGTGTTTGAGACGCCAGTCGCATTTCTGGGCGGTTTTCGTGACGGCGCCGATGGCGCGGGAAATGTCCTTCGCCGCTGGGTGCGCGCGGTTCTCGGCAATCCTGAGACATGGAAGAATCCCAACTACCCGCTGGTGGTCAACAACAGTTGGGGCGGCGGCATGGACGTGAACGAAGAGGTCGCGCGGCGCATGATTCGCGACTCTGCGGAGCTGGGCATCGAGATGTTTCATGTCGATGCCGGATGGTTTCGCAGTGTCGGCGACTGGTATCCCAATCCGCAGAAATTTCCGCACGGCCTTGCGGTTATTGCCGACGATGCTCACAAACACGGGCTGAAATTCGGCCTCTGGGTGGACTGGACACAGGCCGGCTTATCCACCGAACCCGGCGCGCTGAATGCGCGCGATCCGAAAGTTCGCGACTGGATGGTGACCGACCTGCCCGCCGACTGGAAGCCCGAGCCATTCAAAGGACAGACCATCGATCTGGGAGTGCCCGAGGCCAAACAGTGGGCGCAGCATGAAGTGGAGCGCATTGTGACCGACTACCATCTCGATATGCTGGAGCATGACGGTTATCTGGTGGCGCACGGATGCGATCGCACCGATCATCCCCACGCCGCGCCCGATCCGCTGAATAAGTGCATCTATAAGTCGTGGGGCTCTTACTGGGTGGACAGTTCGAACTCCACCGACGTCAGTTACCACGCCGTTCACGCCTACTACGATATTTACTCCCATCTGCGGCGGGATCATCCTGGGCTGTTGTTTGAAGTATGCGCCGACGGCGGCAGGATGGTCGATTTCGGGAGCGCCGCGCATGGCGACTATTTTTCCATCACCGATACGTATGATCCGCTGTCGAACCGGCGGGCATTTTATGACACCAGCCATGTGCTGCCCCCCGCGATGCTGGAAACCTACGTGGAAAAATGGCCGACCCCGCACCTCGAAAACTTCCGCTACATGCTGCGCAGCGGCATGATGGGATGGCTGACGATCATGATCGACACGAGTACGTGGTCGCCCGAACAACGCGAGGAAGCCAGGAAAGAAATCGATGTTTACAAGAAAGAATTGCGCCCGTTGATTCGCGATGCCAGCCTGTATCACGTTTCTCCGCGGCCCGACGGCGTCCATTGGGATGGAATCGAGTACTGGGATTCAACGCCGCAGCGGGGAGTGGTCTATGCGTTTCGGGGGACGACCGAAGAAGAGAATTCACATTCCTACGTGCTGCGGGGGCTTGAGCCTTCGGGCAGCTATCGGCTCAAATTTTACGATCATAGCGCTCCCGATCGGGTCGTCACAGGCAGCGAACTCATGACGAAGGGGATGGCTGTGACTCTTCCTCTGCCGAACAGTTCGGAGCTGATCTTTCTTGAACGCGCGGCAGATTAGCTGACACGCAGATCCTTCTTCAATTGACTGTTAACTGAAATGGAGCGGGAGACGGGGATCGAACCCGTGACATCCAGCTTGGGAAGCTGGCGTTCTACCGCTGAACTACTCCCGCTCAGGATTGAAGCAGCAGACCGTTGCTAGATTACCACTGCCGCGTGCGGCTCACAACCAGTCGGCAATTGAACGCGAAGTCGTAATCCGGTGTAGAGCCGAGAAAATCGGTTCCCGTCTTCTCTTTATCTTTAGAGACAACTAGAGACAACGACTCTTTCGATGTGGCGCGGATCCGCGCGTGAAATGTCGCACGCTTTCGTGTTTAAATAAACCTCCGTCCTTCACTGGACGACTCGCGCGATTGGGGAACGCCAGCACGATGCCCAGAAAACAGGATTTGAAAGCAGGTTTAGACCGCCGCTCGTTTCTCTACACTTCTCTGCAGACTGCCCTGCTGGGCGGAGCGGTTGCCACTTTGACTCCTATCGCCGCCGGAGCCGCGGCCCGAGATACATCTTCGGCGGTTCCGAATATAGGCGACGTGGCTGCGCCTCCTGCTGAGGTGAAGCCGTTCGAACTGGACGAGGTCACCATCCCCGATTTGCAGGATGGTATGAAGTCGGGAAAGTTTTCGGCGAGATCGCTGGTGGAGAAATACCTTGCGCGCATCGACGAGATTGACAAGCGCGGCCCGGCGGTGAACGCGATCATTGAACTGAATCCGGACGCGCCTTCCATTGCCGAGGCGCTCGATCAGGAGCGCAAAGCCAAGGGTCCGCGTGGCCCGCTGCATGGCATCCCGGTAGTGATCAAAGACAACATCGACACTGCAGATCGCATGATGACCACGGCCGGATCGCTGGCGCTGGTCGGCTCGAAACCGCCCAAGGATTCTTTCGTGGTCCAGAGGCTGCGGGCTGCGGGCGCGGTCATCCTGGGCAAAACCAATCTCAGCGAGTGGGCGAACATTCGATCTAGTCATTCCACCAGCGGATGGAGCGGCCGTGGCGGGCTGACGAAAAATCCGTATGCCCTCGACCGCAATCCCTGCGGATCGAGTTCGGGTACCGGTGCGGGCATTTCCGCGAACCTGTCAGCCGTGGGCATTGGTACTGAGACCGATGGCTCGATCGTGTGTCCGTCGTCGGCGAACGGTCTTGCCGGGATCAAGCCTACGGTGGGCCTGGTCAGCCGAGGGGGCATCATCCCCATTTCGCATAGCCAGGATGGCGCGGGTCCCATGTGCCGCACGGTGCGCGACGCGGCGATTCTGCTGGGGGCGCTTGCCGGAGTCGATCCCGATGACGCAGCGACAGCAGCCAGTGCGGGCAAGTCGCAAACCGATTACGCGCAGTATTGCGATCCCAATGGCCTGAAGGGTGCGCGCATCGGCGTGGCGCGGAAGTATTTCGGCTTCAATGACGCCGTCGACGCCCTGATGGAGCAAGCGCTCGACGTGATGAAGCAACACGGGGCGACCCTGGTCGATCCCGCGGATATCGCGACTCTCGGAAAGTTCGATGAGAGTGAACTGCTGGTCTTTATGTACGAACTGAAGGCCGACCTTAATGCTTACCTGGCGCGACTCGGCCCCGGCGCGCCGGTGCACACGTTACAGGAGATTATCGAATTCAATGAGCGCCACCGGCAAAAGGAGATGCCCTATTTTGGGCAGGACTTATTCGTGAAAGCTCAAGCCAAGGGTCCGCTGACCGAGAAAGAATATCTCGATGCGCTGGCCAAGAATCATCAACTGGCGCGCACGGAAGGCATTGATGCGCTCATGGATAAGAACAAGCTCGACGCCATTGTGGCTCCCACGGGCGGTCCGGCGTGGCTCACCGATCTAATCAATGGAGACCACTCGGCCGGAGGTAGTTCGAACGCAGCCGCGGTCGCGGGTTATCCTAACATTAATGTGACTGCGGGTTTTATTTCGGGATTGCCCGTGGGCATTTCATTTTTCGGCCGCGCATGGAGCGAGCCTACGTTAATCAAGCTGGCCTATTCGTTCGAGCAGGCAACCAAAGCACGGCAGGCTCCGCGCTTTTTGACTAGCATCGGATAGGATCGAAATGGAGTTAAGCAAAACGCCAGTCGCGAACAACCAGCGCTGGATCGGATCTTTGTTTTCAATTCTGTTTTCAATTCTGCCTAAGTGCTTTGTGGTTTTGCTGCTGGTTGCCGGGTTCCCAGCCTATGCGCAGAACTATCCGGTCAAGGAAGTGGTTCAGGTTAGTAGCCTGCGGGCTCTCACGGCACGGTCTCACGCGCCGTCGGACGTGCTGCGAACTTCGCTCGATACCATACTCCATGACCGAAGCATTTGCTGCGGGAAGGACTCCGCGCTTGAAGACAGCGCCGAGAGAGCGGACCCTGCATCTTTGAAAGACGTTGCCGCGAAATTGCAAGGCAGGCATCTTCTGAGCGATGGGCGTCCGATTACGATTACGGCGGTTTACCTGGAGCCGCAAGGGATCAACAGCGGTATGTTGATCGCCACACTGCGGGATAAGCATGCCCTGCTGCTGTCATGGAACTCTCACTTGTATGTCTGCTACGGAGTCACTTATGTGAAAGACTACAATGCGAAGACGGGTGCGGAACTGGATACGATCAACAAATTCCTACTCTTAGATACACGGTACTCAGATTCGCGCCGGGAGGTCGTTTTCGACCGCGAAACCGATGACTGGAGCAAGGTACAGGGGATGCTGTGGGTGGGGATTGCCCAGCAATAGCTTCGCGGGCTTCTAATCTTCTCCTGCTTTTTACTTCTTCATGTTAGCCTTGACTTACGAGGGGGTAATGAATGACTAGTCTGAATAAAGTAGTCTCTTCCTTGCGGAGCGAGTATTCTCGTCTCGAAAAAGAGATGGGGAAGGTGGGGAAAGCGTTGGACGCATTAGGCCATGCTGGCGGCAAATCGCTCAAGAGAACGGGACGTACCTTGAGCAAAGATGCCCGCCGGCGGATTGCCGAAGCGCAACGGCTACGCTGGGCCAAAGTGCGGAAACAAGCGGCCAAGCTAGTCAAGTCATAACTGCAGTCATTTCGCAAGCACCGCGGACGGCCTTGTTCGTACCTTCTCCCAAGATGTGCGGGCGAGGCCTAAGCGGGGCTTTAGTCAGATTCAGAAATCCAGATCTAGGTCCAGCGGAACCATTTCAGCGCCAGAACAAACGAAATTCCACCCCATAGCGCCAACAGCAGCAGGCGCGGCCACTGCTGGGTGAGCGGAGTTCCCTCCAGAATGCTGGCCCGCAGCGCATCATTCAATGCGGTCAAAGGCAGTGCTTTGATCAGTGGATGGATTACCGCAGGAAATCGTTCGTAGGAAAAGAAGACGCCGGAGAAAATCCACATGGGCATCATCACCAGGTTGATGAGGCCGCTGATACTCTCGATCTTCTGCGCGCGACTCGCGGTCAGCAGTCCAATGCCGCCAAAGGTGAGGGATCCGAGGCCGCCGAGCAAGGCGATAGAAAATACTGAACCCAGAACCCTCATATGAAAGAAGAGAACGCCAAACACGAGCAGTAAGCCGATCTCAATGACCATCAGCAGCAGGCGGCTGGTCATGATCGCCAGCAGAAAATCTCCGCGGCGCATGGGGGTGCCCACGAAGCGCTTGAGCAGCTTGCGCTGGCGCATATCCACCAGAGCAAAGCCGATACCCCACATGCCGGAGTTCATCAGGTTCATTCCCAATAACCCCGGAATCAGGAAATCGATATAACGGGAGCCGGGCTCGGACGAGGTGACCGCTTTCGTCGCCACGACGTCTTTACGGCCGGCGGCGGATTGCAGGGCGTCGTTCACTTCGGCCTTCGCCAGGACGCTTTCGGGACGCGCCGGATC
Organism: uncultured Acidobacteriaceae bacterium; assembly: GCA_963709305.1. GTDB lineage: Bacteria > Acidobacteriota > Terriglobia > Terriglobales > Acidobacteriaceae > Sulfotelmatobacter. The sequence continues at coordinate 557,746 of CAVPWO010000002.1, forward strand.
GTAGCGGTACTCTAGATCACCTTTTCCATCGGGTTCGATGACCAGATCGAATTTTCCCAGGCGAAATCCCTTTTGCGCTTCGTCCGCATTCAAGGTCTGACTCTTGAAACGTTCATGTTGCGGCGAACGCGCCAAGAGCGCTTGCGCATCCCCGGAGCCGGCTCCTGCGACGATCGCCACTCGGACGGAGTCCACCGGCTTGTTGCGGAAAGCAATGCCAAGGCCCAGCGCCAGCAGCAGAGGGAACACGAATACCCAGAAGACCACTTCCGGCTCGCGCTTCAGCTCAAGCATACGCGCCATGAGCAAATGGCTGTAGCCAGACCAGCGTCCGTTCCGCCGTGGCTTGCGGGCGAGCCGCGTTGTGCTCTCGTCTGGTCGTTTCCTGTGCGACACTCATAAGGTTAGCGATCTTCACTGTTCCCGCAGATGCCGTCCCGTCAGCCGGACAAACACATCTTCCAGGCTGGCCTGCCGCGTGGTGAGGTGCTGCAATTGACTTCCCTGCTTATCGATGGCGTCGAGCAGCGCCGGGATGGTCAAGTGTGGCTGCTTCACATTTAGAGCGACCATGCCGTCGTCCTCGCGCACGGATTCGACGCTGGGCAATCCATTCCAAGCCTGTAAGGCTGCGCCGTCCGAATTGCCGCTCACTGAAAACTCCACAACGTGATGTCCGCCGAGCCGGTCAATCAAGTCGGGCGGCGAGCCCTCGGCAATAATCTGCCCGTGATCCACAACTGCCAGGCGGTCGCAGAGCCGCTCGGCTTCATCCATGTAATGCGTGGTGAGCAGCACCGTACCGCCGTCGCGTTGAAATCCGCGAATGATGTCCCACAGCTGCCGGCGGCTCTGCGGGTCGAGCCCTGTCGTCGGCTCGTCGAGAAATAGAATCTTCGGATTGCACACCAGAGCCGTCGCGACCGCCAATCGCTGGCGCTGCCCGCCAGACAATTTTCCCACCCAGGAATCCGCTTTCTCGGTGAGTTGCAGTTGCTCGAGAACTTCTTCGCAAGAGCGCGGCTCGCGATAAAAGCTGGCGAACAGTTCAATGGTCTCGCGTACGGTCAGTTTTTCCGAGAGGCGCGTCTCCTGTAGTGAGATGCCCAGCCACTCGCGCATCTCGCGTTCATTCTCGCGCCAAGTGTGACCCAGGATCGTCACGTCTCCGGAAGTGGGTGCGAGCAGGCCTTCCAGAATTTCGATCGTCGTGGTCTTTCCCGCTCCGTTCGGCCCGAGCAGGCCGAAGCATTCGCCGGTCTGGATCTCAAGGTTCAGCCCACGCACAGCCTCGACTTTGCCGTCATAAGTCTTGCGTAGATCGCGGCATTGGATGGCGGCAGGCATGCGGTGATTCTAACGTGTGATTCTATCGGATGCCGTTTTCTTCGGCCTTGCAGATTCCTTGGCCGGCAACAGCTTTCTTCGTTGAGACAGGTCCTGCTAAAATACCGCATCCCCGGAACATCATGGGTATCTTCATTTCCATGCGCACCCCACGGCGCGGCTTCACTTGACGGCGTTCCCTCTAAGACGCCCGTGTGTCGTTTCCAAACAGTTCTCAGTTCACGGTTCTCAGTTCTCAGTTGAGGACCTGAAAGGAAGCCGCCTATGCTGCGCAAGATCTCTGTCCTATCGTCGCTGTTATTTGCCTTTGCCGTCTGTTCCATTGCTCAAGACTCCCGCCACGTCGCCTTCCACTACACTTTCACGGTAAAGAATCTGCCTGCCGGCAAGAAGGTTCGCATCTGGATTCCCGCCGCCCAGTCGGATGCGAATCAGGAGGTAAAAATCGTTGCGGTGAAAGGTGACCTGCCCCTGAAAAAAAAACGCGAGTCGAAATATGGCAATGAGATTTACTTCGCCGAGACCAACAACTCGACTCAGCCCGAGCTCCACTTCGATGTGGAATACGATATTTTGCGTCACGAACGCATTGCACTCAATCCGGCTCCCCACGTGGTCGCGGCATCTTTACGCAACAAAGAGCGCCAGCAAGACCTGCAAGCGGACGCGCTGGTACCCATCACTGGCTTGCCTGCGGACCTCGCAGTCAAAGTAACCGAGGGTAAGACAGAGCCACTGGACAAGGCTCGCGCCATCTATGACTACGTCTTCACCACCATGCGCTATGACAAGACCGGCACCGGCTGGGGACACGGCGACGTGCTTTATGCCTGCGACGCCAAGAAAGGTAATTGCACCGACTTCCATTCGCTGTTCATCGCCATGGCAAGATCGCAGGGCATTCCCGCCCGCTTCGAGATCGGCTTTCCTCTGCCGCCGGATAAGCATTCCAGCGAGATTGCCGGATATCACTGCTGGTCCGATTTTTATATCGAGGGCAAGGGTTGGATTCCGGTGGACATCTCTGAAGCCTGGAAGCATCCGGAGAAGCGCGATTACTTCTTCGGATCGCACGACGTGAACCGGGTGCAGTTCAGCATGGGCCGCGACTTGCGGCTCAATCCTGCCCAGGCCGGCAAGCCTCTGAATTACTTCGTCTATCCGTACGTGGAAGTCGACGGGCAGGAGTATCCCAACGTTTCGTTGGCATTCGCGTTCGCGGATATTTCACCGACCGTCGCTGTGAAATAAATCATACTTTCGGGCGCCCCGAGCAGTGATCAACCTAACGGCCCACCGAGGGCTTTGATCTGCTCACAGATTTCATGCCGTCGCTTTTTCCTGGACTCAAGCTCGGCAGTGTCAACATCCGATCCCAACCCAGTTTCGTGCTTTTCGTCCAACTCCTTGATCATTGCCAGCTCTTTCAAGAGATCCATCATTTGTTGCGACGGTTCCGTGCTCATGCGGTACACCTCTCCCGTTTATCCAAACTGTTAATTCGTCTTATTTAAGATGCGATTCGATGGTCCTGGAGGTGCTGGAATTTCAGCAACCAGCTGGTGCATTGAGCCTGGGGACGGCTTTACCTCAGCACCTGGCGAGTATCGCGAGCGGAGTCGGACTTCAGGTATGGCCGGTCACCTGGGGCTGCCTGCCAATTCGCCCGGCCCAGGATTCCCCGATGGCTGCGGAAAATCCGGCGGGGCCGCGGGGGGAAGCGGGTTCGCTCCATCGGCAGGTTTCGGTGCATTTTCAGAGTCCTCTCCGGGCCGGCGCAGGCTGGGGGCGTTCGCCGGGCGGTCCTCCTGTTTGGCTTCGGTGTCTTTCTCCGGCTTTTCCAGGATCACTTCTTTTTCGGTGCGGACAATCTTCTGGCCACCCACCTTCATGGTTTCCACGCGTATGACTTCGTCGCTGACGATGCGGACGAAGTCCACGTCCTGCGGCGGTTCGCCGTAGATCCATTCTTCGTATTCGGTCTCGCCGTCTCGCTCGCGTACCTTCTTGGGCGCCTTACCCTTGGCGTGCAGTACCATTTCCGTATTCATCCCGACCAGCACGTGGTGCGCCAGGATCGCCTGTTTTACTTTAGGGGGGACCGTGTCGAGATACGCCTCCTCTTTGTTTCTGGCATTGAAATCGAGTACGGGATAAAGCAGATCGCGCAACTGCCGCGCCGTCATCTCCGGAACATACTTGTTGAAATAAACGTCGAGATAAGTCCCGTGAGGGTTGGGCTGCGATTCATTCGGACTCATTTGCACCGGCGCGCCATTCGCTCCGGAAACCTGAATATGCTCGTACCACTTTTTACGATGGACCGGACCTCCATTGATGTCGAAATGAATGTGGTCGTCCTTGATCTGCACGAACGAGATATGAGCTGGATCTCCCGGCTTGATGGCCGGTCCCCAGAGAGCAATCGCCTGCTGCAGCTCCGGACCATTCGGCGAGGTGGTGCCGTCTTTCAGCTTCAGTCCCTTTGCCCCCATAGGAAAGACCGTTCGCGCGTAAAAAATCTGGGTTTCGAAGTCGCGGATGATTTCTAGCCGCGTCTGCCTGGACATCCGCGGGGCGTTGGCGGGGATCGGTGGGGCGGGCAGCTGAGAATGCTGGGATTGATTACTCGACGCCTGGGGAGAAGGGTCTTCCTTCGCGGCGGATGGGATGCTCTGTGCGCTGACGACGATCGCAGGAACGACGAAGGGGAGAAACAGGAAGGTCGGGAAGCGAAGCCTTTGCATAAAGCACCCCAGGGCCACTTCGACACATTATATCGCGGCAGGCAAGGGAAGCCGATAGAGTGCCTACACCAGATTTAGCGCCTTCTTGATGGTGCCGCGCTCTTTCTGGATTTTTTCCTGCAGCAACGTGATCGCGTAGATAAGCTGTTCCGGGCGTGGCGGACACCCCGGGACGTAAATATCCACAGGAATCACCTGATTCACGCTTTGCACCAGCGCATAGTTTTGGAAGACACCGCCCGAGGTGGCGCAGGCACCCATGGAAATAACCCACTTCGGCTCCGGCATCTGCTCCCACAATTGCCGGATGACCGGCGCCATCTTGTTGGACACGCGGCCGGCAATAATCATCAGATCGCTCTGCCGCGGCGATGGACGAAACACCTCGGCGCCAAAGCGGGCAATATCAAATCGCGCCGCGCCCATGGACATCATTTCAATGGCGCAGCAAGCTAATCCGAACGTCATGGGCCAGATCGAACTCTTGCGCATCCAGTTGACAGCAGAGTCGAGTGTGGTGAGCACGACTCCTTCAGGCGTCGGATTTCCGTACGTGAGATCCTTCACCGCCTTCCTGCCGTTCTCAACGTCAACGTACGGACCGAAGTTCAGTTCGCGGGACATGAATCTATTTTAAACCACGGCAGGACACAGACGCACACGCAGGGGTTCAGGGCTCCAAGGAAAACACGATTCACTTGCCAACGGCGAAAAATATTACGGACGCACGATTACCTTGCCGAACATTTGGCTTTTCTCCAAATACTCATGAGCGGCGCGGATTTCGCTGAGTGGAAACACGCGGTCCACGACCGGCTTCAGTCGTCCCGCGAATACGTGGCCCAGAACTTCGTGCAACTCGCCCATTGTCCCCATGTAGGAGCCGAGCAGCGTCAACTGGCGCGCGAAGAGATGGCGCAGATCGAGTCCCACGCTGGGTCCGGTGGTCGCCCCGCATGTCACCAACTTGCCGCCGCTTTTGAGAGATCGCAGGCTTTCGTCCCAGGTCGCCGCGCCGACGTGCTCCACCACAATGTTCACACCTTCTTTGTTCGTAATCTTTCGGACTTCTTCGGAAATCTTCTGCGTGTAGTGATTGATCCCGAAGTCCGCTCCCAACGCGCGTCCCTTCTCGAGTTTCGCCTCGTCGCCCGCGGTGGTGATTACGCGGCAGCGAAACAGCTTGGCAATCTGGATAGCCGCGATGCCAACACCCGAGCTTGCGCCCAGTACCAACACTGTCTGCCCGGGGCGCACTGCCGCCAAGCCCACCAGCATGTGCCACGCCGTCACGAATACCAGCGGCACGCTCGCAGCCTGATTAAAATCGAGGGCTTCGGGAATGGGAATCACATTCGCCGCGGGCACGGCAATCAGTTCACAATTTCCACCGTCGACTGCATTGCCCAGCACGGTAAACTCGCGGCACTGGTTTTGCAGACCCGCGAGGCACTTCACGCAGTATCCGCAAAAATGCATGGGAGCGACCAAAACCCGCTGCCCTGCCGTAAATCCGGTGACGTACTCCCCCACCTCCGCAATCTCGCCCGCAATATCACTGCCGAGAATGTGCGGCAGTTTCACGCCGGGCAGTCCCTTGCGGACCCACACATCGAGATGATTGAGCGAGCACGCCTTCACTCGTACCAGCACTTGATCCTTGCGCGGCTGCGGATCGGGAACGTCTTCATAGGTCAAGACTTCGGGTCCGCCGAATTGATGAATGCGGATGGCTTTCATGTTCACTTTCTCCCTGTCAAAGTGACGCTAACACAAACTTCAAGCCGAACGAGCGTCGTCGCGACTTCGTTTCCCTACTGCGTTTGACTCGTCCCTGTTAACCGACTGATAATCAGAATTGCAAGCCGGCCGCAATGGACATCTACGAACAAATCGTCGAACTTCGCCGCCAGGGCCGGCGCGGAGCGGTCGCCACCATCGTCAACGTGCGCGGTTCGATTCCCTCCTTCCGCACCGCCAAAATGCTGGTCCGCGACGACGGCTCCATTTCAGGTACGATCGGCGGCGGATGCGTCGAGGCCGACGTCTGGCAGGCCGCGCGCGAAGTCATGGAGTCAGAAAAGCCGCGAACCTTAAAGTTCGACTTGAACCAGGACCCCAAGTACGATACCGGTCTGGTTTGCGGAGGCATGTTGGAAGTTTTCGTGGAACCCATCCTGCCTCCAGCATTACTTTATGTGTTCGGCGCAGGTCATGTTGCTTTCAATCTTTGCCAGACAGCGGCGAACGCCGGATTTGAAGTGATCGTGACCGATGATCGGTCCTCGTACGCAACTACCGAGCGCTTCCCTTCCGCCCGCGAAATCCACGCCCTCGATTTTGAGGACGCCATGGGAAAGCTCGATCCCAACGAGTCGTCCTATATCGTAATTGTCACCCGCGGGCACCGCGATGACATGCGAATCCTGCGCTGGGCCGTGCAAACCCGGGCGCGCTATGTGGGGATGATCGGCTCGAAGCGCAAAGTGATCGAAATTTTCAAGACGCTGCAGAAAGAAGGCGTACCCGCACAACTGTTCGACCGGGTTCATGCGCCCGTGGGCCTGGACATCGGCGCGGTCACACCGGAAGAAATTGCCGTGGCCATTACAGCGGAGTTAATCGCGTTCCGTCGGCACGCGAGCGCGGACCTGCCGCATTTGAGTTGGTTCAAAGTCGCGCACGAGGATTCAAACGCCGAATCCGCAGCCCAGGCGGCCGAAGACGCCGACCAGACAAGGTAATCGTCTGGAGTGCTCAGTTGGCGGGTGTAGACGACCGGAGTCGAGCGACCTCGACAGACAGCCGAGGGCGGCTATCCCACACTCCGCTCGCTGACTTTCCTCCCGCTTTCTGCTATCTTCCGCAGCATGTCCCGCGCGCCCAGCTTTGCCGGAGTGATCCTTGCCGCGGGTGAATCCTCGCGCATGGGCACGGACAAAGCTTTGCTCCCCTGGCCGCCTCAAGTGGCTGGTCACTCGCCTTCGCAAGAAACTTTCCTTTCCGCGGCGATTCGTTCGCTGGCGCTTTCGACCGACTTCATCCTCGTTGTGGCAGGAAAGAACGAGACGGCCTTAGCGCCGATTGCCTATGCCAACGGAGCGTCGCTCTTAACCAATCCCGATCCTGGCCGGGGCCAATTCAGTTCGCTGCAAGTCGGATTGCATGAAGTCCTCAACCGCGGGCGCGACGCTGCCGTGATTACGCTGGTGGATCGTCCACCGGCCAGCACCGCAACCGTGCTGCTGCTTCGAGATGCTTACGAATCCGCTCCACAAAGTATTTGGGCGGTCGTGCCCGAGTTTGCCGGCAAGCATGGACATCCCTATCTGGCGGGGCGCGAATTGATCGAAGTGTTTCTGCAGGCCTCGCCCACGGCCAGCGCCCGCGAGGTTGAGCACCGCTATCAGCAGCGCATTCAGTACGTCACCGTCAGCGACCCTTTTGTGGCTCTGAATATCAACACCCCCGAGGATTACGCGGCGCTGCTCGCAAGAACCCCTTAGCCGCTTCAGTTCTGCAAGCGCGATTGCGCTTTCTGGCGTCCCCAAGTTATCGTCGAAGTGAATGAAAATCTTTGGGGCGCAAGCGCAACGTCTCACCCGGCAGGAGTTTCTGGAATCCGTTCTACGTCTGGCGCCGCGGGTCGCGGCTTTCGACTGCGACGGAACGCTTTGGTCGGGCGACGCGGGAGAAAGATTCTTCGATTGGGAGATCAGGGAAGCGATTGTGCCGGCTAAAGTTGGCCAGGCGATGCGCGCCCGTTATGTCGAATATAAAGCCGGCAGAGTAAGCGAAGATGAAATGTGCGGCGAAATGGTGACCATGCACAAAGGAATGGCAGAAGCCACAGTGATGGAAGCGGCTTCGGATTTCATGGAACACGCTTTTCCCGGGCACATCTTTCCCGAGATGCAAGAATTGGTCGGCCGCCTGCCGGAGAACGGCTGCGACGTGTGGGCGGTTTCGTCTTCGAATGAATGGGTCATTCGCGCCGGAATGAAATTGTTCGGCATCGCCGAGGACCACATCCTGGCGACGAAGGTTCTAATCGAGAATGGCTTAATCACCGATCGTTTAGCCTGCGTCCCCTCTGGCCCGGGTAAACCCAAGGTCTTGCGTGAAGTGGTCAACAAACAGATCGACGCAGCCTTCGGAAATTCCCGCTGGGACAGCGAGATGCTGGCGATGGCCAGGCATGGGTTCGCGGTGAATCCCAATCCCGACCTGGAAACCATGGCCCGCCAGCGTGGCTGGACCATTTACTTCCCCGAAGGAACACGCGAGTAGCCCGGCAGCAGATCCCCCCCAACGACCGCGCCCATTTACAATTCGAACAGTATGTATTCCCCACAACTGCTCGATCACTTTGAGAATCCACGCAACCCGGGCGAAGTGCCCGACGCAGACGCCATTGCGGAGATTGAGAATCCGGCCTGCGGCGATGTGCTTCGCCTGACCATGAAAATTGAGTCCGGGCGCATTGCCGCGATCCGATTCAAAGCCAAGGGATGCGTACCATCGATGGCCTGCGCATCGGCTCTGACCGAACTGGTGAATGGGCGGCTATTGGGGGAAACTCGAATGCTTACGCGCGACGCGCTGATTGCCGCGGTCGGCGGCCTGCCACAGGCCTCGACCCACGCCGCGCAATTGGCTTTGGATGCGCTGCATGCGGCCCTGAAGCAACTCCGGCTGACGCCACTCCGACCTTAAATTCATGCCAAACGCTCATACTGCCCGCCGCATTACGTGCCTGCAGCCGAGCGCTACAGTTATTCTCGATGCCATTGGCGAACTTGGACGGGTGGTCGCCTGCACTCGATATTGCGCAGACGTTGTTGCCGCAGTCGCGGATGGTTCACGCATTATCCTGGCCGACTCCTGGACCGCCAACACGGCACAGATCGTTGCCACGCAACCCGATCTGGTGATTGCATCTGTTCCTTACCAGGAAAAGGCGGTCAGCGAAATCCTGAAAGCGGGCTCGCGCTTTCTTGGGTTCGCTCCCAGAACGTTGGCGGATATCTATACTGACATTGCGACGATTGCCGGTGCCGTCGGAGCTGGCGCCCGGGGCGAAGACGTAATTGCCTCCATACAGCAGAGCCTCATCGAAGTTCGCCGCCGAACCGCCCTAACTGCGCGGCGCCGGGTGTGGTGCGAGGAATGGGGCAAACCCATCATCGCTTCGCAACCGTGGGTTGCCGAACTGGTGGGAACTGCCGGGGGCGAATTCCTATGCTCTCCCGGGCGTCAGGCTGCGGTCGAAGAAGTTCGGCAACTCGATCCGCAAGTGATCGTTGCCGCGTGGTGCGGGGCCGGCGACCGCGTGCCCTTGGAGAAAATCATTTTGGAGCGCGGTTGGCAGCGCACGTCGGCGGCGCTGTCTGGCCGCATCTTCTGCATTCGCGACGAATTTCTCAACACTCCCGCTCCGACTCTGATTTACGGTTTGCAGGCGTTGGCCTTCGCCATTCATCCTGAAATCTTTCCGCGCACGGAAGGAATTCGACAGATTACTGCCGTTTCCGCTTCCACATCCGAGAATGCGACGCGGTGAGTTAAGATTTCATTCATGCCCACAGCTAGCAGAATCGACGGAATCCGGAACGAGCTCACCGAGGTTGCGCAGGCAGCTTCCAGCGCCAGGGAACTTATGCACGCAATGGTGAAGCTGCTGCACGAGCGCATGTTGAAATATAACTGGGTGGGTTTCTACATGCTGGAATCGGGCGCCCAGCCCCCAATGCTGGTCCTGGGCGAGTTTAGAGGCGCCATGACGCCGCACACCCGCATTCCGCTCAACCAGGGCATTTGCGGTGCAGCCGCATCCAGCGGTCAAACGGTGGTGGTCGACGACGTCAGCAAAGATCCTCGCTACCTGGCCTGTTCACTGGAGACCAAATCGGAGATTGTTGTGCCGATATTTGTGCACGGCACGGTGGTCGGCGAGTTGGATGTCGACAGCCACTTCGCCGCGGCCTTCACCGCCGAACATCAGGATCTTGTGCAGCACTGCGCCACCCTCGTGGGAAAGAAACTGGAAACCGCCGAACTTTAATCATCACGGCAGAGTTGAAAAATGAAAGTCAACCATGAGAGTTGAAAAAGGCAAAGTGCGCTCCCCGGAAATTGGCAGGGTATGGCTGAATTCAGCCCCACTCATCTCCGTCGGAGTTGCCGCCTTCACCTTCACCAGTTGCGTCAATCCCGTGGCCAGCGCGCTGCAGGCGACCAGCGTGCCGGCGCGATGAAGCGCGTTGTCGCAGCACTGATCACAAAGGAAGATAGGCTGTTGGTCTGCCAGCGCACTCGTCACCAGACCATGCCGCTAAAGTGGGAGTTTCCCGGCGGAAAAATCGAAGAGGGAGAGCAACCTCGCGCCGCCCTCCGCCGAGAACTTGAAGAAGAACTCGGAATCGTGGCCACCATCGGAGACGAAGTGAGACGCATTCAGCACGAGTATCCCAACGGCGGCAAGGTCGAACTGCGCTTTTTCATCGTGCGCGAGTACGAGAGAGAAATCGAGAACCGCATTTTCCGCAACATCCAGTGGGCCCAGCCTAAAGATCTACCAAAGTACGATTTTCTCGAAGCCGATCTGACGTTGGTCCGCGAACTGGCGGCGGGAAAACTGCTTTAACCTGCGAATCTTTTCTCGTTGATCAGCCGCCCGTCTTGCCTCCCAGCGATGCCACCATCAGCGCCGCCGACAGCCCGATCACGATCACCGTGGTTGCCCAAGCGATGGTATTGAACAGTCGCGTGTTGGTGTATTCGCCCATCAGTTCTTTCTTATTGATCAATATCAGCATGAAAATGAGAACGAACGGAAGCACGATTCCGTTGATCACCTGCGACCACACGACGATTTCCACCAGCCTCGGCGCCGGGATTACCAACACCAGCGCGCCGCCGGTGATGATCAGCAGTGTGTATAGCCAATAGAAGAAGGGCGCTTCGCTGAACTTCTTTCCTACTCCGGATTCGAAGCCCAGGCCCTCGCACACCGTATATGCGGTCGAAAGCGGCAAAATCGACGCCGCAAATAACGATGCATTGAACAATCCCACGGCAAAGAGAATATAGGCGTAGTCCCCCGCCAGCGGTTTCAATGCCTGGGCGGCGTCCGCGGCATACTTGATATCGCGAAATCCATGTACATACAGCGTAGCGGCGCAAGCAACGATGATGAACCAGGCCACGATGTCGGTAAAGATGCACCCGGTGATCACATCCAGGCGCGACGCCTTAAAACCGCGCCGGGTCACTCCCTTCTCTACAATCGAAGACTGCAGGTAGAACTGCATCCACGGAGCAATTGTTGTCCCCACCACTCCAATGACCATGAAGAGGTAGGCCTGGTCGCGAAAGGCCTTCAGGGCGGGCGGTTTAACCGTAGCAATGGCCGCATCCTTCCACATGGGATGGGCCAGCACCCCGGCGAGTATATACGTCACATAGAAAAAAGAAGCTGCCAGAAAAACTTTTTCCACGCTCTTGTACTGCCCCTTTACCACGATCAGCCAGACAATTACTCCACATACGGGCACGGTGTAAATGCGGGGCAGGCCGAACAATTCCAGACTGGTCGCAATGCCGATGAATTCGGTCACCACGTTGCCGAAGTTGGTGATGAGAATACCGAGCATCATCAGGAACGTGATGCGCAGCCCGAATTCTTCGCGGATGAGATCGCTGAGGCCCTTGCCGGTGACCGCCCCCATCCGAGCGGACATCTCCTGGACCACGATCAGCGCCAGGGTGATCGGAATCATGGTCCACAGCAGAAGGTGTCCAAATTGCGCCCCGGCGGAGGAGTACACCAGGATGCCGCCGGCATCGTTATCGACGTTCGCGGTGATGAACCCCGGCCCGACGACGGCGAGGAATAGCAGGAGCCGGATTTTCGAACGTTTCAAAAACTTCATGCGCACTTTTCGCAGACATATGAATGGAACAGATTACGGCTACGAACGACGCCACAGGATAAATGCACGCAGCAAATCGGCCAAACGAAAAGTGCTCCGCGATTCGAATTATGGATGGCGGAAGTGGTGCAGGCTCAGGCCTTGGTGTCGAGTGTTGGGTCTTGGGTGTTGGGTCTTGATTCTCAGGTTCTTAGTTCTTGGGCGGGTAACGAATGCGGTAGAAGTGATGCCTCGACCAGGAGTCGCAAGACCGAATACCCGAGACCTAACACCGCGTTTTCCTAGAGTTTTGCCCGTAACATGCTGATCACATCGTCTGAAGTGATGACGCCGGTCAGCTTATTGTGCTCATTGACGACGGGAAGAGTCTGAAGGTTGTACTTATCGAACAGTTCGGCGACTTCGTTTTCCGCGACGCCCTGATGGGCAAGAACAAGCGGCTCCTGCGTAAGCGACAACATCGGGGTCGTAGGTTGCGCGAGTACCAGCCGGGCCAGGGGGACCGCGCCCGTCAAGGTTCCGTGAGAATCCACCAAATAGATCGTGCTCACGGCCTCCACGCCGCCTTCGAATTCGCGCAGGGAATCGATGGCATTCTGCACGGTCGCCGAAACCGGCAGCGCCAGGAACTCGGTTGTCATGCGGCCTGCGGCCGTTTGTTCCCGATGTTCCAGCAATTCAACCACGTCCTGCTGTGCAGACGGCTCCATCTGTACCAGAATTTGCTCCGTGCGATCTTCAGGCAGATCGGCCAACAGGTCGGCCGCCGCGTCGGGATCCATCTCCTCCACGATGTCGGCCGCCCTGCTGGAATCCAGCGACTCGACAATGGATTTCTGAACCTTGGGAGTAACCTCCTCGAGCGCTTCAGCCGCCGTTTCTTCGTCCAGAGTCTGAAAGACCGCCTGCCGTTCATCGGGCGCCAGATCTTCCACGATGTCGGCAATGTCGGCCGGGTGGAGTTTAGCCAGACCCTCATACGAAGTCTTCAGCTTCACCCGCCGGGCTGGGTCGGTCTCGATCACGTCGATAAAGTTCCAGGGAATGCTGCGCGGCGGGATTTTGCCCAGCAACTTCTGCAAAGCTGTCTTGGGCGCCACGCCGCGCAACAGGCGCCGAACGGCCCCGCGTGCTCCTACATCGACGGAGTGGACCCGCAAAATCGGATGAGTCCGGTCCGCATCCTTGTCCTTCGGAACATCCACTTGCAGGTCAACATCATTCACGCGCACAACTTTTCGTCCGTTGACGTCGATGACCTGCTGGTCAAGAAGGTCGCGTTCCAGCAGAAACAAACCTTCCGTACCGTTTGCTGCCGGCCATTCTTTCGCTGCCGTAGTCGCGCGCACGCCGCCATTGATCGCCGATACTGCTGAAAACGGCAGAACGCGATTCCCCGACTTGGTCTTTACGATCAGGGACATGATTCGATCACGGTCTTCCTGGGGAGCCAGTGCCACCTCGCGCACACGCCCGCTGACGGCGCCAGACGGGTCGTACACCGTCGCGCCCAGCAATTCGGTCAAGGAAAGCGTCGTCATCCCGCTAGAGAATAACCAACTCGCGCACGATACGGAACGAAAATCGGAAAACAGACCTCAGACGCCGGACCTCGGCCGGATCGTTCTCCTAAGAAGGGAGGAACGGAGGTCGGAGGTCTGAGGTCCGCCGCCGGAACCTGATGACCTTATCTCTCGTGCCCGTATAATGTCTAAGCATCGTGCGCCTTATATTCGACATTGTCGGTCAGACCTTCCGCGCTCTCTGGGCGCATAAACTGCGCTCGTTCCTGACTATGTTCGGCATTGCGTGGGGCGTCGGTTCCCTGCTTTTGCTGGTCGGTCTGGGCGAAGGATTCCGCTCCGGCAACCGCAAACAATTCGATTCCCTGGGCGAAAACGTGATGTTCATCTGGTCAGGCCGCGCTCCCGTGATGCAAGGCAGCTTCACCGCGCTGCGCCAGTACTATCTGACGTACCGCGATTACGAGGACATTCTGCGGGAATGTCCCAGCGTCGGGGCGGCTGCGCCTGTAATCCGGCGCAGTGACATCCGCGCCGTCAGCGATTTCTACCAGTCCAGCGGCCCTATTATGGGGGTTCCCGCCATGTTCAATCAGATCCGCCACCTGCCGATGAACGAGGGACGCTGGCTGAACGACATGGACGACCTGCAGAAACGTGCAGTGATCGTTCTTGGCGATGAAGCTCGCCGCACACTGTTTTTGGGTCGCCCAGCGGTCGGCGCCAGCATTCTTCTCAATGGCAATCGCTTTGAAGTCATCGGCACCCTGAAGCGGATCGGGCACGGGGACAACATGAATCAGAATCTCCAAAGCTTCGTCCCGTTTCATGCCATGCAGGATTATTTCCGTCCACTCAACGCCGGGACTGCCACCGACGTGATTTCTTTCATCAACTACCAGCCCAAATCGCGCGCCCTGCATGGGCAAGCGCAGCAGGAAGTCCACAAAATTATTGCCCGCAATCACGGCTTCAACCCGAACAATCCGGATGCGTTCGACGAATGGGACACCATCAAGACCATCGACCAGATCGGAAAGATTTTTGACGCAATGAACATGTTCCTGGGAAGCGTGGGGCTGATCACGCTCGCTCTGGGGGCGATCGGAATCATCAACATCATGCTGGTTGCCGTCGCCGATCGTACTCGCGAAATCGGCCTGCGCAAGGCGGTGGGCGCCACCAACGCCAGCATCTTGTTTCAGTTCTTCGTGGAAGGGGCATTTCTGACGCTGCTGAGCGGGGGCATCGGAATCGCAGGCGCCGCGGGACTCATGGCGATGCTCTCCGGCGTCGATCTCGGCCAGGGATTCGATCCTCCCAAGCTCGTCGCCTCCACGGCCGCTCTGGCGGTAATTTCGCTGGGCGTCGCAGGCGTGGCCGCCGGCCTCTATCCTGCGCGCCGCGCCGCCATGCTTGAACCCGTGGAGGCTCTCCGCAAGGAATAAGTATGCACCGCGATCTTCTACACCAAGCGTATTCGGCCATGCGCCATGACCTGCGCCGCACCCTGCTCACCATGGCGGGGATGGCCTGGGGCATCGCTACCGTCGTCCTGCTTCTCTCTTACGGCAACGGCTTCGGCAAGGCAATCCAGACCATCTTCGAGAGCTTCGGAGCGACCGCCGTGGGAATCTTTCCCGGGCGCACTTCCCAGCAGGCGGGAGGCAACAAGGCCGGCGTTCAGGTTCGTTTCACCAACGACGACGTCGAACTTCTTCGCAACAATATTCCTCTCTGCCGCCATGTCGCCCGCATGCTGCAGAAAGATTCCACCGTACAGAACGAAAATCGCTCGTTTACATTCCCGGTGATGGGACTCGACCCCTCGATCCAGGAAATCTGGAATCTTGACATCTCCGAAGGACGATTTCTCGACGATGCCGACAACCTGCAGCACGGTCTCTATGCGGTCATCGCCTCGGAAGCGCGGGATAAACTTTTTTCCGGCATGCCCGCGGTCGGCGAAACCATTCGCATCGATGGCGTGACGTTCGAAGTAATCGGAGTTGGCGCTCCGCGTATGCAGGAGGGCGATAACGACAACAACCGCGTCGTCTACATCCCTTACAACTCCATGGACGTCCTCAAGGACAACCACTATCTCGACGGAATGTGGCTCGACTCCGCGGGTCTCGACCACGCGAAGTTAGATAAGACCATTCGGGAGACTCTCGCCACCGCGCACAACTTCAAGCCCGATGACCAGCGCGCCGTCTTCGTCTTCGACGCCCAGAAGCAACTCTCACAGTTTGGCATCATTACCATGGCGTTGAAAGTGCTGCTGGCGTTCATTGGAACCGTTACATTAGGAATCGGTGGCGTGGGCCTGATGAACATCATGCTGGTCTCGGTCACTCAGCGCACCCGTGAAATCGGCGTGGAAAAGGCCCTGGGCGCTCGACGCCACCACATTCTGTTTCAGTTCCTAGCCGAAGCAATGGTCATCACCGCCGCCGGAGGCTTCTTCGGAATTCTGCTTTCTTATGCAGTATCGATCCTGGCCGGCCGCATCACGTTCTACAGCGCTTTGGCCAAACATGCCGAAGCCGCGGACATCCGGCTCATCGTGTCGCCCATGATTCTGGTCGTGGCAACGTCTATTCTCGCGGTGGTTGGGGTAATTAGCGGAATGGTTCCCGCTTTGCGGGCGGCCAATCTCGATCCCATTGAAGCGCTGCGCTACGAGTAAGGCCGATGTCCGACGACATTCTCACTCTGCCTCCGCCGCCGGCCGACGCGCGCCTCGCCTATGGCCCAGACCCGAACCAGTTTCTCGATTTGCGGCTGCCCTCGTCTAAAGAAAAATACAAGCCACCATTTCCCCTGGCGATCAACATTCACGGAGGCTTCTGGCGCGCCAAATACAATCTGGACCACACAGGCCACCTCTGCGCGGCCCTTACGGCCAGAGGACTGGCAACGGCCAACCTGGAATACCGCCGCGTCGGCAACGAAGGCGGAGCCTGGCCCGGAACTTTCTCCGACATTCGCTCCGCCTATCAATTCCTGGTTCAAAGCGCGCAGGCTCATGGTCTGGATTCGAGACGAATCATCGGGATCGGCCACTCCGCCGGAGGCCAGCTGGCACTCTGCCTCGCCGCCCACGAACTCGGAGTCCAAAGCGTCGTCTCGCTCGCCGGCGTCGTTGACTTGCGGCGCGCTTACGAACTCCATTTAAGCAACGACGCCGTAGTCGAATTTCTCCACGGTACGCCCGCCGAGGTTCCTGACCACTACCGCGAAGCCGACCCGATGGAACTCTCTGTTGGCCGCGCCCGCCAGTGGCTCATTCACGGCCTGTCAGATGACATCGTGCCGCCTGCCTTCAGCCGCGACTACGCCACCGCCAAACAGAAACACGCAGGCAAACAGAAGGAAGACGCCCATCTGCTCGAGATTTCCGGCGCTGGCCACTTCGACCTAATCGATCCGCGCAGCCAGGCCTGGAAACAAGTCGAGAAGACGATTGTTGAGTTGACTTCTGAGTAGATGAGCCAACCGGGCAGATTGAACAGCGCTCGCCCCAGTGTGAATCCCTTATAATCGTCCGTCACGCAACCGAGGAATCCTTTGCCCTTCGACGACCTCCGCCAGTGGATCGCCGCGCTCGACCGCGCCGGCCAACTGAGCCGCATCCAAATCGAAGCCGACCCCATTCTGGAGATCGCCGAAATCACCGACCGTGTTTCCAAAAGCGGCGGTGACAAAGCTCGAGGAGGTCCTGCTCTTCTCTTTCAGAACGTCAAGGGCCATGCGGGCTCTCAACTCCTCATCAACCAATTCGGCTCCGATGCCCGCATGAAGCTGGCCCTTGGCGTCAATTCCTTCGACGAGATCGCCGCCCGCATTCGCATGTTTATGGATATGAAGTCCCCGCAGGGCTTCCTCGACAAGCTAAAAATGCTTCCCCTGCTTACCGAGGCTGGAAAATTCTTCCCGCGGACCGTAGCGACCGGGCCCTGCAAAGAAGTCATCCAACGCGATAATTTTTCTCTGCTTGACTTTCCGATCCTGCAATGCTGGCCCAAAGACGCCGGGCGGTTTATCACGCTCCCCTGCGTAATCACTCGCGACCCACGCTCCGGAAAGCGCAACGTCGGCATGTATAGAATGCAGGTCTATGACGAGCACACCACAGGAATGCACTGGCAGCGTCAGAAAGTGGCGGCCGAACACTATCGCGAGGCCCTGCGCCGCGCCGCCGCCTCAACTCACGTAGGGACAGCCGCCTCGGCTGTCCAGCCAGAGCGAGGCTCGGCGATTGCCCGCGGAGACGCCAATCGCGCTGCGGTCGACATTATGGCGCGCAGTTCGGGTGGAAGTGTTCTGGCGGAGGGTGGCCGGCCATCGGGAAAAATGGAAGTCGCGGTTGCCATCGGCACCGAACCTGCCGTAACGTTCTCCGCCATCGTCCCCGCACCTCCCGAGATCGAGGAATACCTGATCGCCGGCTTCCTCCGCGGAGCTCCAGTCGATCTCGTGAAGGGTGAAACTGTCGACCTCGAAGTGCCCGCTGCCAGCGAAATCGTCCTCGAGGGTTATGTGAATCTCGACGAACTTCGCAGCGAGGGGCCGTTTGGCGACCATACCGGCTTCTACTCGCTCGAAGATTTGTACCCCGTCTTTAACCTCACCTGCATCACGCACCGCAAGGATCCTATTTACGCCACTACGATTGTCGGCAAGCCTCCGCAAGAGGACGCTTACATGGGCAAGGCGGTGGAGCGCATTTTTCTGCCGCTTATGAAACTGACGATTCCGGAACTGGTGGACATCAACCTGCCTGTCGAAGGCATTTTTCATAACCTGATGATCGTCTCCATCAAGAAGTCCTATCCGGGGCAGGCCCGCAAAGTGATGAACGCCATTTGGTCGTTAGGCCAGGCGATGTTTACCAAGTGCATTGTCGTAGTAGATGAAGACGTGGATGTGCAGGACATCGCCGACGTCACGCTGAAGGTCTTCAACCACATCGATCCCGAACGCGACATTCAATTCACCCTGGGCCCGGTGGATTCTCTCGATCACGCCTCGCGCCTGCCCAACTACGGATCGAAGATGGGCATCGACGCCACGCGAAAATGGGCCAGCGAAGGCTTCACTCGCCCCTGGCCCGATGAGATCATCATGGATTCGAAGACGAAGGCTCTGGTCGACAGCAAGTGGAAGGCGCTGGCCAAAGAGCTGGGGATTGAGTGATTGATGCTGGATGCTATTCGCCTGCCGGTTTGCCGTCTGCACCAGACGCCTCATAGCCAATGCATTTCAGCACCGGCAAGCGCGGATACTTGGGAAACCTCGCATCCGTAACAGACCGTCCGCAAAAATAAAAAGTCGATCTGCGATCGGATTCAATCCGCCGCATGAACCGGCAGTCCGCGCAGAGGCCGATACCGCGCTGAACGGTTTCGCTTTCCTTCTTCTGGCTCACGTCTACAGAATAACGCTGCTGCGATCCCGCCCGGTCCCGACCTTACGCTCAGCAATACTTTTGCTGCGGCGCTGAAGAAAAATTCATGAGATTTTCACGTCTTTTGCACCGAACCATCTTGAATCCCGCCAAGCCATTTTGTTATAAGGGCTTCCCATTACAGGAGGTTCTCGCGTGCAGATCGTTGGCAATGGTGTCTTCACGTCTTCTTCGAAGTGCCTCCGAATTGTCTTTGTTTGCGCCCTTACCGTCGCTTTGCTGACTGGCCTCGCGCCGCTAGCTTCTGCCCAACTCACGCTTGGCGCCATCACCGGGACGGTGACTGATCCGTCAGGAGCTGTCGTGTCCGACGCCAATGTGAAAGCGGTCAATATCGCGACCAACCTCGAAGTTGCTGCGCATACCAAAAGCAACGGCTCTTTCGTGATCCCGGATCTTCCCGCCGGAACCTATCGAGTCACCGTCACCAAGGACGGCTTCAAAACGGAGACACACACGAAAATCCTGGTGTCCGGTGCCCGTACCACGACAGTGGATACGACTCTGGTGGTGGGCTCGATCAGCGCCACGGTGGAAGTGAATGCCGTGCCCTTGATGAACCAGGTGGACACCACGATCGGCTATGTGGTCGATACGAACACCATCGCGACCACCCCACTGGGTACCGGCAGCTTCACGCAACTGGCAATTCTTAGCCCTGGCGTACATGCCGATTTCCTCGGTGGAGGAGGCGCCAACACGGGTCTTGGCAATCAGGCCATCTTCGCCAACGGAAACCGGGACACCAGCAATAGCTTTTCCTTGAACGGTATCAGCACAAACAACATCTTTAATGGCAATTCCTCCAGCCAAGTAGGTGAGAACCGATTCGTGCTCAATACCGGTGAAAACTTCGGAGCGGGTGGTACCATCCAAACCAGCACATCGGTATATGGGGCGATTGGCCAGGCTCTTCCCACTCCCCCACCGGATGCGATTCAGGAAATCGCCGTCAACTCCTCGCAGTACGACGCCACCCAGGGCAACAACAGTGGCGCGCACATCAGCGTTCTGACTAAGTCTGGTACGAATGCGCTGCATGGTTCACTATGGGAACAGTGGCAGAACAGCGATATGAATGCCACACCGTACTTCTACAATGCTGCCGGCATCAACCCCGTCACCAATAAGCCTTATCTGCCTCGCCCCTTCCTGAACCGGAACGCTTTTGGCGGGACAATCGGCGGGCCGATTATCAAGGACAAGTTGTTCTACTTTGGGTCCTATCAGGGAGTGCGCATTTCCGATGCGGAAGCTTCCACCAAAGATGTGACCGTGCCTCTGGGTTTGACCGATGACCGCAGTACGCAGGGCATCATCAACATGATTCAGACGACATACGGCACCACTATTACCTCGAGCCAGATCAATAGCGCTGCCGCGGCCATCCTGAATGCGAAACTTCCCAACGGCCAGTATCTGATACCCAGCGCGCAGTACAATTCGGCGCAGGGCGTCACGCTGGGCTACGATGCCGTCGTGCAAGGCCCGAATACGAAAGCCACCGTAGACCAAGGGATCGCCGCCATCGATTATGTTTTAAGCTCCAAAGATCGCTTGTCCGGGAGATATTACGTTCAGAGCAATCCCACCAACAATCCTTTTGGCGCGGTCGGTTCGCTGCTGGGATTTGCTCAACAGCTTTCCGCTGGCAGCCAGGTGATTTCCCTCGCGAACTCCGTCGTGCTCTCCCCCAACCTCACCTGGGAACAGCATGTGGGTTTCACTCGTCTGCGAGCGTACGCAAACACAACAAAAGCGTTCACCCCAAGTTCGGTGGGCATTACCCTGCCTGGCTCGGCGACTTTTCCTCAGTTCGACATCTCCACATCGGACCCTACCATCAGTGCCGGTTTGGAGTTTGGTCCCAGCACCAGCTTTGGCAATGGTGGCATGATCCAGAATCAATGGGAATACGGGACCTCCGTAAGTTGGGTGAAAGGAAAGCATATCCTGAGTGTAGGCACGACGTGGGACCACATTCAGCTCAATATCCTCAATAACAACACAAATACCGATACGGTTGACTTCACGACCTTCCAGAACTTTGTAGAAGGCAAATTGCACGGCGGCGATGAGTTCGCGGGTTCGGCTCACCGTTACTACCGCTCCGACACCGTCGGCACCTACATCAACGACAATTTTAAGATGAGGAGAAATCTCACTGTAACTGCCGGCTTGCGTTGGGACATCGACGGTCCGCTCTCGGAGAAATACGGCCTGCTCACAGGTTTTGACCCTTCTAAATACAGTTACGTGCAATGCACCGTCAATGGACAGCCGGCGGACCCGGCTTTGACCGAGTACAACTATGGCAATTGTGACCCAGGGACTGACGTAATTGCCGGCTCCGGTCTGGTAATCGCTGCGAATAACAAGACTGGCGCCACGCCCGGAGCCGGCAATTCGCTCATGAAAAATCACCAGTGGGGTTTCGCCCCCCGCATCGGCGTCGCGTGGTCTCCAATGCCTAAGCTCACCGTGCGGGCGGGGTATGGCATCTATTACGACCGCGGCGAGCTATTCAGCTACTTGTCGCCAAGCGCGGGGTCCGGATTTAACGGTCCGTTCGGCGTCACGCTCGCTCCTCCGTTCGTTCAACCGATCTCTGTCGCGAAGAACGCGACGCTCTCTCAGCCGTTCGGCACGACCCTGCCCTCGCCGCCGCCAGCCACGGCAGCAGCCTTCCTCGCCTACCTGCCGAACCTCCAGCAGACGGCTTGCGGTTATCCGGGATGCTGGCCGACCGGCAATCTTTATGGTCCTTTCCTGTTTGGCGGTTACGATATCCATAACAAATTACCGTATACGCAGAACTGGACTCTCGACCTTCAGCTTCAGCCCTCCAACACCTGGATGTTTGAGGTCGGTTATGTCGGCAATCACGGTACCCATTTAGTCCTGCCCATTCCCTTTAACCAACCGCTCATCGCCTCGGCGACCAATGTGGTGAACGGGCAAACCAGTTCCTACGGGGGCACCAGCCCGTTGGCCAATCAGAACTATTACGGTGGGACCCCACCCCCCCTCGATACCGAGCCTATCTATACAAACGAATACGCCGGCAATGCGCCGATCCGCGTACCTTATCCCGGGTACGACATGAACTCGGTGCTATATAAGGCGGAGGGCACATCGAACTTCGATGCATTGCAGCTCCAGGTTCACAGGCGCCTGTCCAACGGCCTGCAATTCACCACGTCCTACACCTGGTCTCATTCCCTTGACGAACAGAGCGGCTTGGGGCTGTTTTTCACTGGGAACAATCCGCTGACTCCCCGAGCAAACTATGGCTCCTCGGATTTCGATCAGACGCACGTTTTTCTGATCAACTACAGCTATACAATTCCGAAGCTCGTGGACAGCGGGGCATGGGGTTACGTGGTCAATGGCTGGACCATTGGTGGGCAAACTGTGGCGCAAAGCGGCCAGCCCTACAGCGTCTATGATTATTCGGGTTCGGTTGCGAGCTTGTACTACGGCACCAGCAACTATATTGGGAATCCCATTGTGCCGCTCGTACCAGGGGTAACTGCTAAACAGGCAGCACATCCGGGCGCAAATTGCGTGGGAATTTCGACGAAACTTTGTAAGCTCGATGCAGCCGATTTCGCACCCCAGTTCGTGGCTCCGGGGACCAACGGGGTTCCTGCTTGCGACGCTACCGGTTGCGATGACTATGAATCGTTGTTTGGAACTACAGGCCGGAACAGTTTTCGGGGCCCATTCCAGGTGCGCTTCGACACCAGCTTGGCCAAGCAGTTCCTAATCAAAGAGCGCTACCAGCTGAGGTTTGAGGCCGATGCGTTCAATATTTTTAACCATCCCGATTTCGACACTCCGAACAACGACGTGAACTTCTTTCCCAATTACGAAGGTCCGCCATCGATTCCCCCGCAAGGCAGCTTGGGTGTCATCCAGCACACGATTGGCAGCCCACGCTTCTTGCAGCTGTCGATGCACCTGACGTTCTGATGCCGCGCGGCGAGGAGCGAACAAGTCTGCAAAGTGGAGAAATAGCCGAACGCTTTCGACGGCGGCTGACAATCCGAATACAGATCAGCCTAGCCCTGACCGCCCTCATTCTCCTGCAAAGCGTAAGTGCGCTCGCGTGGGGCAACGAAGGCCACACCGCCGTCAACCTCGTGGCGGCGCAGAAAATTCCGGCTACCATGCCGCGCTTCCTGCGACGCGCCGTCGCCGAGATCGCCTACCTTGGCCCGGAACCCGACCGCTGGCGCAGTCCCTCGGAATTCGCCCTGAAGAACGCCCAGGAGCCCGACCACTTCATCGACCTGGAACGCGTCTCCTGGCTCGACCCCCTTCCTCCGGGACGCTACGAGTTCTATCGCAAACTTTACGACAAGCGCGCCGCGACGACGGACCACCCCGACGACTACCTTCCCGAGCGCGTCGGCCTGCAGCCCTATATCACGATGGAAGTCTATGGGCGTCTGAAAGCTGCGTTCCGCGAATACCGGCAACTGCTGGCCAAACATCAACCGACGCATGCGGTACAACAGGCGATTATCTTCTACGCCGGCTGGCTGGGCCACTATGTTGCCGACGGATCGCAGCCGCTTCATACCACCATCCAATACAACGGCTGGGTCGGCCCCAATCCAAACGGATACACCACCCAGCACACCATCCACGCCCAGTTCGAGACCGCCTACGTCGCCGCAAACATCACCGCCAAAGACTTCGCCGGATTGGTCAAAAGCCCGGAGCGCCTTGACGATCCCTTCGCGCGCTATATCGACTATCTGAAGCAATCGAACGGCCTCGCCGAAAACGTTTATACGCTGGAAAAAGCCGGAGGTTTTACCGGAAAAGGCTCTCCCGCAGCCTTCGACTTCACGACACATCGACTGGCCGTCGGCTCACAGATGCTGCTGAACCTGTGGTACAGCGCGTGGCTGGAGAGCGCCGTCCCGGTGCCAGAACATCAGGTGCCGGCTCACACGACGAAGTAACCGGAAAGATTCACCTAGGGACATCGGCTGTCCCTCGAGCGAAGCTCGATCGCCTGCAGATCAGAGCTCGCAAACTGAACACCACCGTGCCGCGGGGTATGCGACGCCTCCACGCTTCTTTCGATATACTGATACCTATGCCGGTCCTGAAGAACATCGCCGCCATTGCCAAGGGCATGAGCATCACCTTCATGGAGATGTTCCAGCCTACGACCGTGGAAAATTATCCGGACGGCAAAGATCCCTTGCGCGGCGCGCGCATCGAAGCCCGCTTCCGCGGAGCGCACGTCCTGCAGCGGGATGAGAACGGACTGGAGAAATGTGTAGCCTGCTTCCTGTGCGCCGCCAATTGTCCGTCGAATTGCATCTACATCGAGGCCGCGGAAAATACCGCCGAGAAGCGCGTCAGCGGCGCCGAACGTTACGCCAAGGTCTACAACATCGATTACAACCGCTGCATTTTCTGCGGCTACTGCGTGGAAGCTTGTCCTACAGATGCAATCACTCACGGCCACGGCTTCGAACTGGCGACTTTCAACGCCAG
Organism: uncultured Acidobacteriaceae bacterium; assembly: GCA_963709305.1. Classification (GTDB taxonomy): domain Bacteria; phylum Acidobacteriota; class Terriglobia; order Terriglobales; family Acidobacteriaceae; genus Sulfotelmatobacter. The sequence continues at coordinate 582,290 of CAVPWO010000002.1, forward strand.
CAATCTGATCTACCGCAAGGAACAAATGCTGGCCCCCCAGCCAGCCCACATGGGGGCCAACATCGTATTCAATCAGGCCGACGTGGACGGCGGCGCTCCCGCAGAGATGGTCCACGGCAGCTGATTTAGCAACGGCTTTCCAGTTCAATCCCCACCGGTCCATTCGAGACCGGCCTTCCGGCATGTGTGGCGCCAAGTATTTCGTCGTCTAACGTCCGCGGTTTTCAGGGTCTTCTTCCTAGCGTCCAAACCGGCCGTCAACTCCGTGCACAGCGCCTTACTTTTTACAATTTGCTGACATCTTAATGACAAAATCGGGCGATGGGTAAGTCAAAGTTCACTCAGGTCCTTGGCTGCGGCAGGTCCTCCTACGCCCAGCGCGGATCGCAGACTTCAGGCCCTCCGTCACCGGGAAGGCATGGGGAAAAACTGGCGCTCGTACCGCAGGGGGTATGGGCGCCGTTTTATTTTCTGGCGCAACTCAAAGTCACCCGTTAGTCGACTCGGTACTGCGAACTTGCCTGGGTAATATGCGGGATGAATCCAACTGTTACAATTTTGGGGATCTGCCAGACAGCAGATTCTCCTCTCTTTCGCTTCGCTCAAAAGTCGTAATGGCCATGAGTTGGGAGGTGTGAGTCAGTGGGAGTTCGAAACCAGCACCATGAAATGCCCTTTTTGCGGATTTGCCAATGACAAGGTAGTCGACTCGCGCGAGAGCAAGGAAGCGGAATCCATCCGCCGCCGGCGCGAGTGTTTGAAGTGCGGCAAGCGCTTCACTACCTACGAGCGCATCGATGAAATTCCCTACATGGTCGTAAAGAAAGACGGCCGCCGGGAGAAATTTGACCGCCAGAAGGTTCTCAACGGATTACTCCGGGCCTGCGAAAAACGTCCGGTCCCAATCGGCAAACTGGAGCAGATCGTGAACGAAGCCGAGTCATTCGTAATCGAGTCGGCCGAGCGCGAGCGCAAGACCAGCGAACTCGGCGAACTGATCATGAACCGCCTGCGTCGCTACGACAAAGTAGCCTATGTGCGGTTTGCGTCCGTCTATCTCGATTTTAAGGATGTCAAAGAGTTCATGAATGAGTTGAAAGATTTAGTAAAGCTCAAAACCCCGTAGGGAATAAGAGGACAGATTAACGGGAACATGCGAACCTGCCGACTTATTACGAATCACTGCCGAGGATGCTGCCCTCATGACTCATAGAGTGACCCTTATCCCCGGAGACGGAATCGGCCCGGAAGTGACCAAGGCCACGGTTCGCATCCTGGAGGCGACCGGGGTTAAGTTCGAGTGGGAAACTTTCGCCGTCGGGGCAGAATCCTTTGAAAAATCGGGCGAGTACATCCCCAAGGATTTGATTGAGTCGATTGAGCGGACGCGGGTGGGTTTGAAGGGCCCGGTGACCACGCCTGTCGGAGGCGGTTTCCCCAGCATCAACGTTGCCCTGCGTAAGAAGTTCGAGCTGTACGCCAACTTCCGGCCTATTCGAAATTTGCCGCACGTTCCCACGCGCTATCCGGATGTGGACCTCATCATCGTGCGCGAAAATACCGAGAGTCTCTATTCCGGGTTGGAGCATGAAGTGGTGCCCGGCGTAGTCGAAAGTCTCAAGATCATCACGGAGAAAGCGTCAACGCGAATTGCGAAATTCGCGTTCGCCTACGCCCGAACAAATCACCGCAAGAAAATCCACGCCATCCACAAGGCGAACATCATGAAGTTGTCGGACGGCCTCTTCTTGCGCTGCTGCCGCACCGTGGCCAAAGATTATCCGGAGATAACCTACGGCGAACACATCGTCGATAATACCTGCATGCAACTGGTAATGAATCCTTATCAGTACGACATGCTGGTGATGGAAAACCTCTACGGCGACATCATCTCCGATTTGTGCGCCGCTTTCGTGGGCGGACTGGGATTTGTGCCCAGCGCAAACCTGGGAGAGAATTGCGCGATCTTTGAGGCGGTCCACGGATCCGCGCCCGATATCGCCGGAAAGAATCTGGCCAATCCCACGGCCCTGCTGCGCTCTGCACTGTTGATGGTGCGCCACCTCGGGGAGCACCAAGCCTCCACCCAAATTCGCAATGCGCTCGAGCGAGTCTATCGTCACCCCGAAAAATTAACCCGCGACATCGGGGGCAAAGCAGGAACGTCGGAGTTTGCCGACGCGGTCATTGAAGAAATGTCCATGGAAGTTCCCACCGCCTAGAAACATCTCATACATTAGTCTTGGGAAGGGCACGGCTTCAGCCCAGCCACCAGAACCCCATCCGATGCGGGCTTCAGCTCCTGAGGGCCTGGCGGCTCACCATTGTGAAGCTTGTTCCAGTTAAACTTCGCTGCGCCGTTTTCATTCCGCCATTGACTCGCACGCTCCCTTCGGAGTACATTCCTCCGTTCTGGGGATTCTGGGGAAATGACGCGCACAGCACGGCGTGTGGGGATAGTTCTCTTTCAGCTCGGTGGACCCGACACGCTGAAAGCGATTGAGCCTTTTCTTTACAATCTATTCTGCGATCCAGACATTATTGATTTCCCGTTCGCCCGCATCGGCCGCAAGCCCCTCGCCAAGCTGATTTCGACCACCCGCGCCCGCAAGGTACAACACCACTATGCCAGCATCGGAGGAGGCTCGCCCATCCGCCGGCACACTGAACGCCAAGCGCAAGCGTTGGAGTCCGAACTGCGCAATCACGGACTCGATGCCCACTGCTTTGTGGCCATGCGGTACTGGCACCCATTCACTCACGAGGCGGTCGAGCAACTGCAAGCGGCGCAGTGCGATGAAGTGGTGCTGTTGCCGTTGTACCCGCAGTATTCGTCCACAACTACGGGATCGAGCCTGAACGAGTGGCGGCGGCTGTGCGCTGACGGGATTCCTGTCTATTGCGTCGAGACTTTCTATCGCAATACGATGTATCTGGACGCTGTCATAGAAAAGGTGAATGAGGCCCTCTCGCGCTTCCCGGAGCCGGAGCGGCCGGAGATTATTTTCAGTGCGCACAGCATTCCGATGTCGATCGTCGAGAAGGGCGATCCGTATCAGCGTCAGATCGAGGAGACCGTGCGTCTTCTGACTGAGCGCGGCGGATGGCGCAACCCGCACCGGCTTTGCTATCAGAGTAAGGTGGGCGCCAGTCGCTGGCTTCAGCCCTCCCTGCACCAAACCATGCGCCAGTTAGCGGCCGAGCGGGTGCACGAAATGTGCGTAGTGCCGGTGGCGTTCGTTTCCGATCATGTCGAAACGCTCGGAGAGATTAACCACGAGGCGCGCGAAGAAGCGCGGCGGCTGGGGATTACGCGCTTTGAAATGAGCGCCGGGCTGAACGATTCTCCGAAATTCATACAAGCTCTGGGGCAAATCGTGCAGCAGGCTTTGAGCGAGGAAGGTCACACAGTGTCCCGCAGTGGCAGTGCGGGGAGGACGTTCGCGGAGCCGGAGTATGCGGCGGCCGCTGGCTTAGATTAGGGCACAGGTCATCTCTCAGAGGAGGAAGTTCATGGCGGAGCCGGAGACCCCAAAGGTCATTCCGAATCCCGAGGCACAACCCGCATCGGCGAAACCCGCAGCGTCGAGTGCCACGGCAACGAATCCCGCAGCAACGGGGAGGCAGGATGCCACAAAGTATGTGGGCACCCCGGCGGTGGGAACCTCAAAAGCGGCCGCAGCCGCCGGTGTCGCCGGTACAGCTCCCTCGACCGACATCGACCGCCATCGCCGCCGCTTCGTTTGGACCATGGTGACCGGCTTCCTGATGGCCTGGTTCCTGGCGTTCTTCCGCTTTTTTTTGCCGCGCACGCTGTTTGAACCCAATTCGGTTTTCAAGATCGGCTACCCTTCGGAATTTGCGCTGGGCGTCGATACCAAGTTCCAGCAGAAATACCGAATTTGGGTCGATCGCACACCGGATCGCTTGTTCGTAATCTACGCGCGCTGCACCCACCTGGGATGCACGCCCGACTGGAAGCCCAGCGAAAACAAATTCAAGTGTCCCTGCCATGGCAGCGGCTACGACAGCGAAGGCATCAACTTTGAAGGCCCGGCGCCGCGGCCCATGGACCGCGCCAAGATCGAACTCGCTCCCGATGGACAGATTATCGTGGATACTTCGCGGCTGTATCAGTGGCCGAAGGGGCAACCCACGCACTTCAACGATCCCGGAGCGTTCTTGACCGGAGTGTAAAGAGAAGGAAAAGCAGATTCCTCACCGGGCTGTGGCCCGGTTCGGAATGACAAACAAGAAAGTAGTTACGAATTTATGGCTGACGAAAACAATCCGAACAGCACAAACGGCGGTGATAACGGCACTGGTAATGGAAGGAATGGGAAAGTCGGCTTGGTGGAGCGAGTCACCACCACCGTGAAAGAAGACATTCACGCCATCAAGACCGAGATCCCCGCGAAGGCGAAGGAGCAGATCGAGGGCCTGAAAGATCCGACCAAGACCCAGGTCTATACCTCAATCTTCCGCCACAAGCACGACGACACACCGCGGAACCGGGCGCTGGGCGTGCTCTCCAACGTGTTCCTGCACCTGCATCCGGCGAAAATTAATCGCGACGCCGTGCGTTACAGTTACACCTGGGGCATGGGTGGCATCACCTTCTATCTGTTCATCATCCTTACCTACACCGGTGTGCTGCTCATGTTTTATTACCACCCCAGCAAGGTGCAGGCCTTCCGCGATGTGCTTTATCTCGAACACGATGTCCCCTTCGGAAAGATCCTGCGCAACATGCACCGCTGGGCCGCTCACCTCATGGTCATCGGCGTGTGGCTGCACATGTTCCGCGTCTTTCTGACTGGCTCGTACAAAAAGCCCCGCGAGTTCAACTGGAACATCGGCGTGTTATTGCTGGTGTTTACATTGCTGCTTTCGTTCACCGGATATTTGCTGCCCGACGATCAACTCGGTTTCTGGGCCGTCACGGTTGGAACGAATATGGCGCGCGCTACGCCGCTGCTGGGTCACGAAGGCCCGTTCGGGTCGATGCTCGGCATGACGCCCTACAACGACGTCCGCTTCGGATTGCTGGGCGGGTCGATTGTCGATGCCAATGCCCTGCTGCGCTCCTACATCTGGCATTGCATCGGAATTCCGATCGTTGCGTCCGTTCTGATGATCGTGCACTTCTGGCGCGTCAGAAAAGACGGCGGCATTTCCGGTCCTGCTCCGGTAATGCTCGAAGCCGAGGCGGATAAGCCGCGCAGAGGTCCGAAAGCGGCAGGAGAGTAAAGGTTTGTGTGGCGCGGGCACTCCTGCCCGCGTTGCTGTAAGGCTTAACCGCCGCATGTGATTGCTATAAGGGTTTCGCGGGCAAGAGTGCCCGCGCCACACGAGGGATTATGGACTGGCGACAACTCTGGGAGATTTGCTCGGCGCCTGACAACGTGCCGATCGTGGGCTTGATCCCGCTGCTCGGCTTCTACATCTATCTCGCGGTCAGGCAGGCGCGCGCCAACGATCAACTCATCGAGCAACTCGAAGCCGACCCCGCAATGGCCAAAACTCACCATCGCAAAACCTGGCCCTTCAAACCCGGCTGGGCAAAGGAAGTCCACGTCTGGCCCTTTCTCCTGCGCATTGAATTCCTGGCCGCCATCATCATCACCATCATCCTGATGATCTGGTCGATCACCCTGAACGCACCGCTGGAAGAACCCGCCAATCCCAACCTGACCATGAATCCCGCGAAAGCGCCGTGGTACTTTCTCGGACTGCAGGAGATGCTGGTCTATTTCGATCCCTGGATTGCCGGCGTGGTCATGCCGACCATGATCATCATCGGCCTAATGGTCATTCCCTACATCGACACCAACCCGCTGGGCAGCGGCTATTACACCTGGAAGCAGCGCAAGTTTTCTATTTCGACATTTCTGTTTGGCTTCATCATCCTGTGGGTCGCGATGATCATCATCGGCACATTCATTCGCGGCCCCGGCTGGCAATGGTTCTGGCCCGGGCAAACCTGGGACCACAATCGCCTGATCTATGAAGTGAACCGCGATCTGCCCGATATTTTCGGCATCACGTCGAACTTCGGGAAAGCTATTTTCGGTGCGATTGTGGTCGGCGGATTCTATATGATCGGCGGCGGCGCCGTGTATTCTCTGTTCCGCCGAAAAATGCCGAAAGATTTTCAGCGCATGAGCCTGTTGCAGTTTTCCCTCATGGCATTTCTGTGGCTGACTATGATTGCATTGCCATTAAAGATGGCTCTGCGGCTTTTGTGGCACATCAAGTACGTATGGATTACACCCTGGTTCAATGTTTAAGTTGTCATCCTGAGCGTAGCGATCGATTCGCAAATGCGAATCGATTGCGCAGTCGAAGGATCCCTAGAAGTCTCGCGCAGCTTCGAACTAAGAATGTTCATTCGCTTGGTATGACAGTGCGGTAAGTCCGGGAGGAACTGGTGCCAGAAAAACCGATTCCCGAGCAGGATCCGATCACCGGCAAGTCGTACGCCATCCATTATCTGATCGCGATGGCGATTCTGATTGGCACGCTGTTCTGGGCTTTGTACGACGAGGCTTGGGGACAGCGCCCCTGGAAGGAATTCCAGGATCAATGGAAGGAACGCTACAGCGCGTTTCTGAACACGGCGCGGTCGAAGTCGGTTACGTCGGAGAAGGATGTTGAACAGAATCCGGATTATGCCGCGCTCAAGCAAGCCTACGAAAAGACTTATCAGGATTCAAAAGCTGAGGCGGCAGAGGCCCGCAAGGCGGTGGACGACGTTAGTGCGCGGCTGCTGGCGGTGCAGAGCGTATTCACTGACCGTCGCGCCTACGTGAATGCCATAAGCTACGAAATTGAGACGAGTACGAGTCCATCGTCAAGAGCCAGCAAACAGAAGGAACTCGCCGAATATGAGAGCAAGTTCGCAACCGTCGAGTTTCCCGACGGAAGCAAGAAGCAATATGACTTTCCCCATCTCGAGGAGACCTATAACCAGATCCGGGACGAGCGCACGAAGAAGAGTCTGGAACTGGGCGAGGTGCTGAAGCCCGTGACAGCCGCCAAAGCGAAGATGGATGAATACATCTCCGACCACATGGTCGATCTGACGCCACAGCAAATTGACGGCTTGAAGAAGAAGACAGCGGAGTGGGACCCCAAGATCGTTCAGATCAACGTCGCCGATGCCAATATCGTGGACCGGTGCGAATCCTGCCACCTCAATGCCCGAGAGCCTCTGAAAATCAGTCTGGCTTCGATGACCGCGAAAGGGGAGAAGAAGCCGGACGAGTATGCCGATGCATTTGTTAGCCATCCGCAGCCCGGGTTATTGCAGATTCACGATCCCGAAAAGTTTGGCTGCTCGCCTTGCCATCAAGGAAACGGCCGCGCCACCACCAGTGTCGAAAAAGCCCACGGCAATTACGAGCACTGGTTGTGGCCTCTGTTTCCCAAGGAAAACGCACAGGCCGGGTGCCAGAATTGCCATGCCGCTGACATGGTTCTGGTGAGCGGCGATGTGCAGTGGCAAACCATCGACAATGGAAAGGACCTTTTCCGTCAACGGGGTTGCATGGGCTGCCACCGCCACGAGGGATATGACGAGGAACCCGAAGAGCTGAACTCGATTGGACAGCAGATCAAGCAGATCGAAACTCAGAAGAAAACCAACATAAAGCAAACCGCTTATCTGATGAAGCAAGCCGACACGGCGGAGTCCAACGAGGAAGCCAACCGCCTGAATGGCCAGGCCGTCGACCTGAGAGTGGCGAACAGCAAGCTGGACGCGCGCTTGCAACAGCTCGATTTCCAGTCGCATAGCCTGATGCAGGATCAGAAAAAAGTTGGCCCGAATCTGAAAGATGTGCGGCTGAAATTGAATAAGAATTGGATTCCAGTCTGGCTGAAAAAACCCAGCGATTTCCGGCCGACGACCAAGATGCCGAACTTTCGCCTGACGGACCATCAGATTCAAGCGATTTCCGCTTACATCTGGCAATCGGCATTAACCGACGAACTTCCCAAACATAAGCCCGGAAATGCCGCACACGGAAAAGAATTATTTGAGGAGCGGGGATGCCTGGCCTGCCACTCCATCGGCGAAGGCGATCAGATGCAGGGCGGAACATTCGCCGCAAACCTGTCGCGCGTGGGCGAGAAGGCGAACTACGACTATCTGGTGCGCTGGATTCACAATGCCCGCCAGCGCACCCGGCCTTACTGTCCCTACGAGAAAAAGGATATCGGCCCTGAGGACTACGCCAAGAAGGGACTGCCCTACGTCTTCGATCTCGATCACAGCAAGTGTCCCAATGACGGCCACGAACTGCAAGTGCAGAACATGACGGTGATGCCGAGCTTGCGGCTGTCTCCGGAAGATGCGGAAGACGTTGCCACCTATCTGACGATGCAGAAAAAGCAGGAGCCGTCCTCCTATCCGGACGCGGCGTTCATGGACGATCCCGCGCTCAAAGCGGAAGGCAGGAAGTGGATCAGCCACTTTGGCTGCGCCGGCTGCCACGAAATTTCCGGCTTCGAGGACGAAGGACGCATCGGCACCGAACTCACCTTTGAAGGCAGCAAGCCGATCGAACGCCTCGACTTCGCGCTCTTTACCACGGTTGCCCAGCGCGGTGGCAAAGATGCCGAACCGATTACGAATAAGGAAGACTTGGCGCGTCTGCCCGACGGTCCGGCGCAAAAACCCTGGTACGACCTGAAGGGATTCTTTGAGCACAAATTGGCCGAGCCCAGCGTTTACGACAAGGGCAAGATCAAGGGCGAACTGGATGCCGCGCGCATGCCCAATCCCCATCTCACCAGAGAGCAGGTGCTCGACCTCACTACCTTCCTGCTCGGAAGCCAGGAGACTTCCCTGCCCCAGAGCTATCAATACAAGCCGGGCGATGCGCGCCATGACATTCAGGAAGGCTGGTGGGTCGTCAAGAAGTACAACTGCATGGGATGTCACCAGTTCATTCCCGGCCAGCCGACAATCCTGATGGGTTTGAAGCAATATCAGGATGTGCAGGAGCAGTTGCCGCCAAAGCTGCTGACGGAAGGCGCGCGCGTCGACCCCGAATGGCTGCGCAAGTTCCTATCGAATCCTGCCCTGAGCACCACCGATACAAATCGCAACGGCGTGCGCCCATATTTGAAAGTTCGCATGCCCACGTTCTCCTTCTCCGATAACGAGCTGAGAAAACTGGTGCGCTTCTTCGAAGCCTTGTCGCAGCAGCCGCTTCCGTACATCCCGGAGCAGATGCCCACGCTTACCAGCAAAGAGTCCGGCATGGCGAGGAGCCTGTTCTCGAGCACCGCAGCACCGTGCCTGAAATGCCACGCCACCGGCGATCCCGCGCACGACAAGATCGCGACAGCGCCGAACTTCCTGCTGGCCAAAGAGCGCCTGAAGCCGGACTGGGTCGAGCGCTGGATCACCGACCCGCAGGCGATCAGCCCCGGTACGTCAATGCCCTCCGGGTTATTCAAGCAGGAAAACAATCAATGGGTCTTCGCCGGGCCGACGCCGCCGACTTTCAACGGTTTCGAGGGCGATCATCGCAAACTATTGACCGATTACATCTTCCAGTTAACACCGGAAGAGCAAAAGCGCGTCGCGTCCTCCATGCCGAGGGCGAAAGCCGCGGTCCAGCCTTCGAGTAATCGCAAACAGGCAGCCCTCGAATCGCATCATACCGCCGGCGGAGGTTCGCGATAGAATTGTCGGCTTCGGCACCAGAAATTCGGTTCGTATCAGGGCACGGCTTTAGCCGTGCCAATCGGAGCACAAATGATTCCGGGCTTTAGCCCCTGAGGGACGCGCTTCCCACGATTCGTTGTGAGAATGACTTCTATCCACAGCGTCGCTACCACTCCGGCGCTATATTCAAGAAAGGACGACATCATGAATAAGAACGCAATTTGGGCAACAACCACGCTCGGCATCCTCGCACTGTGCACGCTGCTTACACTCGCAGCTTGCAGCAAAAAGGAAAACACCGAGCAATCGGACAACAAAGCGGCAGAGTCTGCCGCTCCAGCGGCCACACCAATCGATCCCGCGACCGTAGCCACGATCAAGGGAACCGTAAAGTTCGACGGCACCGCTCCCAAACCATCGAAGATCGACATGAGCCAGGACCCCGGCTGCAAGGGTACGAACGAGGCCGAGAACGTCGTCGTAAACGGCGGCGATCTGGCCAACGTCTTCGTCTATGTCAAGGACGGCCTCGGCAACCGCACCTTCGATACGCCCAAGGATCCGGTGGTGCTCGAGCAGAAGGGCTGCCGTTATCACCCGCACGTGCTGGGCGTAATGGCGGGCCAGACCGTGGACATCAAGAACGCCGACCCGACCACGCACAACATCCATCCCACGCCGAAAGACAACCGGGAGTGGAACGAGTCGCAGCCGCCCTCCTCCGCCGACATTCAAAAGAATTTCGCGCGCGAAGAAATCATGCTGCCCGTGAAGTGCAACCAGCATCCCTGGATGAAGATGTATATCAACGTGGTGAAGAACCCCTTCTTTGCGGTTACGGACAAAGACGGAAATTATGAGATCAAGGGCCTGCCGCCGGGCGACTACACCATCGCATTCGTGCACGAAAAACTTGGAGAACAAGACCAGAAGGTAACGGTCGTTCCAAAAGATACCAAAACCGTCGACCAGAGCTTCAAAGCCGCCGGCGAGTAGCCGGTTTTTCTTTGCTAAAATACCGAGTTGGCCCTCGGTCGTCATTAGATTTGTCATGCTGAGCGCCGCCGGAGTTGAGCGGAAGCGAAACTCCGGCGGAGCCGAAGCATCCCTGCTCTACATCACCGTGGCACGACGTAGGGATTCCTTGCTTCGCTCGGAATGACAGCGAAAGTGATGTGCGAAGTTTGGCAAATGGCCATCGCCAACCCCAAGGGGCATTCCTCTGAAAGCCATCGCGGCATCCTACAATCGCGGGCATCATCGGCTCGCTGTCCTGCTCGCTTGCTGGACTTTTCTTCTAATCATTGCCGGCGCTCTCGTCACTAGCAACGACGCCGGACTCTCCGTCCCCGATTGGCCGACATCGTTCGGTTCCTGGTACAAAATTCCGAAACTGGTGGGCGGCGTTAAGTTCGAACACACCCACCGCATGATCGCCCAAGGCGCCGGAATTCTGACGATCATCCTCGCCGTCTGGACGTGGCGCGTGGAAAAGCGGCGCTGGCTCAAGTACCTGGCTCTAGCGGCGCTCGGTACGGTGATCGCCCAAGGCATTCTGGGCGGCATCACAGTTCTTTTCTATCTGCCGCCGGCAGTATCGTCCGCCCATGCAGCGCTCGCGCAAACATTCTTCTGCGTTGCGGTTGCGATCGCACTATTCACCGGCAAGAAGTGGATCGAAGAGCAGCCCCGGGTGGAGTTCGATCAGCGCCGCCCCAGCCTGTTCACTTTAACCCTGCTTTCCATTTTCGTGCTTTACGTCCAGTTAATTCTGGGCGCTATGTTCCGTCACCACGGCCTGAGTTGGTGGCCGCACGTCCTAAACGCCGTCGTAGTCTCGTTCGTGCTGGCCTGGACGGCGATCCGGGCGCTCACCATCTATTCGCAGATCGAAGCCGTTCGTCGCCCCGCGATTCTGATGTTATCCCTGCTGATCGCGCAGCTATGCTTGGGCTTCACCGCATTTCTAACGCGCGTGGCATGGGGCCGCGACGCGGCGCAGCCCGAGCTCCCCATGGTGGTCTCGACGGTCGCTCACGTAGCTGTGGGAGCACTCCTGCTGGCAACAACGGTGATCCTGGCGATTCAAGTCTGGCGACACGTCCCGGCAACCTTCGAAGAAAGATCCCCGCACGCGCAACAGCACCCTTCAGCCGCATGAAAACATGTGGGGACAGCGGCCCTCGGCTAGCTCGCCCTGAGCGAAGCCGAAGGGTCGAGCGAAGCTCGACTGCCTTTTTCCTCCGCCTGTCCTAACATTCGACAAGATGTCGTAAACTGTTTGCAGTCACTGGGATATTCTTTTGGTCTCCAAAGTCTCTGCACTCGCCGACGCCGGTCCCGAACCCGAGCCCACCCCGGCACCCGTCATTTCGATAGAAAATCTCGTCCATCGCTATGAAGACCGTACCGCACTGAACGGAATCTCCTTCAACGTTCGTACCGCGGAACTTTTTGGCCTGCTCGGCCCGAACGGCAGCGGTAAAACCACGCTCTTCCGCGTACTCTCGACGCTTATGATTCCGACCTCGGGACGCGCCGTGGTCATGGGATGCGATGCAGCCCAGGACGCCGCAAGTCTCCGCCGCCAGATTGGCGTGGTTTTTCAAGCGCAGAGTGTCGATCCCAAATTGACCGCATACGAAAACCTGTGGCACCAGGGCCATCTGTACGGCCTGCGCGGATCCCTACTTAAAAAACGCATAGAAGAAATTCTGACTCGCGTCGGCTTGGCCGACCGCGCCAGGGAGCGGGTCGAAACATTCTCCGGCGGCATGCAACGTCGCATCGAACTGGGAAAAGGATTGCTCCATCACCCCGGAGTCCTGTTGCTGGACGAGCCTACCACGGGCCTCGACCCCGGTGCGCGCCGCGACCTCTGGCAATATCTGCAATTGCTTCGCGATGAAGAAAATGTTTCTGTGCTGGTGACCACGCATTTGATGGAAGAGGCCGAACGCTGTGATCGCCTGGCGATTCTGAACGAAGGAAATCTCGTCGCCCTGGGCACGCCCGCGGAACTGAAACGCGAGATCGGCGGCGACATCATCATGCTCGACGCCGCACGCGACGCCGAGTTACTCGCCGAGCACATTCGCGCACGCTTCCATGTAGAAGCGACGGTGCTTGGCAATCAGGTTCGCATCGAGCGCGAGGGCGGCCACCGCTTCGTTCCGGACGTAGTCGAAGCGTTCCCCGGCGAGATTCAGGCGATTTCTGTAAGCAAACCCGCGCTCGAGGATGTGTTCATTCATCGCACCGGCCACAAGTTCTGGAGTGAAGAGCGCGAAGCCGCATTCAGTCAGGAAAAGAACGAACCAAAAAAGAAAAGGAGGACGTAGCTTGCGTCCGATAATCCTGATCCTTTCGCTAGTACTGGTCGTAGTGTCGTTGGCGGGCGTCGTGTGGATCTTCGTGGCAGGCATGATCGTGCTCTCGCCATTTTCGATCACGATCGACGGCCTTTTTATGACGCTAATCCTGTTGACCCTCGCGGCGTGCTTTCTGTTGAATGCCTATTGGGAAATGCGTGAGGGCGGGCTGATCGGCAAAAAGAAAACTGCGCCGGCCAAGACCCCCGCCGCGAAAACGAGTTAAAGATGGCAGCCCAGGCAACAACTTTGGCGCGCCCCGTGGCGGGGCCGGCATCCGCGGGCATAATGCTGCCGGCATTCACTCTGTGGTGGCGCGAAATCGTACGCTTCTATCGTCAACCGACACGCGTAGTCGGCGTGCTGGCCTCTCCGCTGGTGTTCTGGCTGGTCATCGGCTCCGGATTCGGAACGTCCTTTCGCTCCGGCGGCGGCCCAGGCCAGCAGCATTACCTCGATTATTTTTATCCCGGCGCACTGGTCATGATCGTGCTCTTCACTTCCATCTTCACTATGATGTCGGTGATCGAGGACCGCAAAGAAGGCTTCCTGCTATCCGTGATGGTCGCCCCGGTGCCGCGCTCGGCGATCGTGCTCGGCAAGGTAATGGGCGGCACCACGCTCTCCGCGGTCCAGGGCATGATCTTCTTGATCTTCGCCCCGTTCGCTGGCGTTCACCTGCAATTGTTGTCTGTGCTCTTGGTCGCGCTAGTGGTCTTTCTGGTTTCGTTTTCCCTGACCGCGCTCGGCTTCGCCATCGCCTGGCCCATGGATTCCTCGCAGGCCTTCCACGGAATTGTGAATCTGTTTCTGATTCCGCTGTGGCTCGTGTCGGGTGCTCTGTTCCCCATCACCGGCGCCTCGAAATGGATTCAGGTGGTCATGCGCTTGAATCCTTTGACGTATGGAGTAGCGGCGCTGCGCGAACTTATGTATCCCGGAGCCGAAACCGTCTTTCCGCTCACATCGGCAATGGCGACGCTCGCTTTATTTTCCCTGATCATGTTCGGATTGGCGCTATTAATAGCAAACCGCAGAAGTACGAGGCCCGCCGCATGATCGTCGCAGGTTCGATCGTCGCAAGTTCGGTCGCCGCAAATTCGATCGCCCAACAGTACGCCTTCTTCCCTGCGCTTAACGCAACGCTCAATGGAACCAGCGCGGTCCTGCTTCTCACCGGACGCGGCCTGATCGCGCGCGGCCGCATCGCCGCCCATCGCGCCTGCATGATTGCCGCGGTGATTGCGTCAGCATTATTTCTGGGCTGCTATCTATTCTTCCACTTCAAAGTTGGCAACATTCGATTTCTAGGCGAAGGCTGGGCCCGCCCAGTCTATTTCACGATTCTGATTTCACACGTCACGCTGGCCATCGTCATCGTCCCGCTCGCAATCATTACGTTAAGTCGCGGACTGAAGGCGCGCTACGCAAAACACCGCGCCATCGCCCGCTGGACCTGGCCTCTGTGGATGTACGTTTCCGTCACCGGCGTGATCGTATACTTCATGCTCTACCAATGGTTCCCGCATAGCTAGCCGCGGAATGAATCACCACAGAGGCACAGTTTTCTCTGTGACTCTGTGACTCTGTGGGGAAAAAGTCGTATGACTATCCTGCGATTGAAGATCGATGTTTCCGGAACCGTCGGCGACGCCGCCTGGCGCGAGATCAAGCAATTCGATCAAGTTCAGAGCGCCGACTTCGGCCCCCAATTCGGCAGCGGCGGACGCTGCAACCACCCACGAGACGCTCGGCACACGAAAGGCGAATGGATCGGCGCCGAAATCCGCCTCCAGACGCCGCTTCTGGCGCAATACGCCATGTCCCATTACCTCGAGCAGGAACGGGTGCTCGATGCAGATGTAGAGTAGCTGTTATAGTTCATCTTCCTAGGATTCCATGTCCTCCTCAGAAACGACAGCTCCAAATTCCCATTCGCAGACCGGCCCCAATGCCTCTGCAGCTTCCGAGCCAAAGCCCAAGCGTGGAATGTCGCGCACTCAGAAAATTCTCTTCTTCACTACTGGCTGGCTCATCGTACTCATGCCGTTCCTGTTCTGGTGGAACACCTGGTTTGGCCGCCATCTTTCCGACCAGCAGCTGACCGAATATCTCCACGACGACAAGAAGCCGCGCCACATCCAGCACGCTCTGGTGCAGATGGGCGATCGCATGTCCCACAACGATGCCGCAGCAAAGCAGTGGTACCCCGACTTGATCCGGGTTGCGAACGATCCAGTGGAAGAAGTCCGCAACACCGACGCCTGGGTCATGGGCCAGGACATTTCCGGCGCAGGCTTTCACGAAACGCTGCTGAAAATGCTGGCGGATTCTTCCCCCATGGTGCGCGGCAACGCCGCCCTCTCGCTGGTGCGCTTCGGCGATGCAACCGGACGTCCGCAGATTGTGGCGCTGTTGCAACCGGCGCACATCACTGCACCGGATACCGGTCATATCGTTGATTCCGATCGCCCCGGCACAGCCATTCATCAAGGCGGACTACTTGCAAAGCTGCAGTCGGCAGGCTCTTCACAATTAGTCGAGGTCCGCTCTCCCATCCCTGGCAGAATCCGATCCGTTTCGCAAGCCGGCGCAAACGTAGTCGTGGGCGCGGAAGTCGCCGTGGTCGATCCGGCAACGGAACAGGTATGGGAAGCTCTTCGGGCGCTCTATCTGGTGGGCCAGATGGAAGATCTGCCAGCGATTCAGCCTTACGAACGAGACCTGCCTGACATTTCCAATGATGTGCGCCACCAGGCGCAGGAAACAGAAAAAGCAATCCGCACTCGTGCGGCAGCGAATTGACCGTAGAGAAATTGCTCGCAACGTCTCCGCCGGCGGCGAAAACAAATTCGGCCGCCCGCCCAGCCAAGGATCTTATGGAACCGTGGCCGTGTTCCAAGATCTCTACGGCAACCAATGGGACATGCTGCAACTGAAAGCTAAAAGCCAAGAGCCGGCTCTCAAATCGCCATCGGCCCAACTTCTTTTTCCACCTCAGCCGTGTCCACCATCGCGATGGCGTCCCAAGGACAGCCGTCGAGAAAACACCCGTCAGGCCCTTTGCTAAGGCATTTCTTGCAACCAATGCACAGAATAGGATCAATCTGGATGCGCCCGAACGGAGGGTTGTCCTCGTCAGGCACCCAGAACATGCAGTCTTCCACCGGACAATATTCCACGCAGGCAGGCGACCCAGCACAGCCCGTACAGCACTCGGTGATGACCGCCAACTCCTTCGGCTTCTTCTTCCGCGGAGTAGCAAGCCCTTTCGATTTCGGTTCAAACTTGAGCTCGTCAGGAACCATCCCAACAGCTTTAGTGGCGCCAGGTGCAGGAGGCATGCCCGAATTATAACCTGACCCACACTGGTTATAAACCCAGCTTTCTGTTCCCTTCCACGCCCCGGAGTCATCCCGAGCGGAGCCGCCCTTCAGGCCAAGCGAGGGATGTCGGTCGCCACGGATCCCGCGATCTGCCAAGACTACCGTTCCAAAACGAAACTCCACCCAACTTTGTGGCTACTCCACAATCTCCACCGCCCTCATTCTGTTATAGTGACCCTGCAAAGGAGACTCCCATGGCAGGCAAGAGTCTGAACCGCGTCCAACTGATTGGCAATCTGGGGAAAGATCCAGAAATCAAATACACCCCACAGGGAACGCCCGTAGCCAAGCTAACCATCGCCACCAACGAGCGCTTCAAGGATAAGGCCGGCGAATGGCAGGATCGCACCGAGTGGCACAATGTCGTGCTCTGGCAGCGCCTGGCCGAAATTGCCGGCGAATATTTGAAGAAGGGCGGCAAGGTTTACATCGAAGGACGCCTGCAAACCCGCTCCTGGGACGACAAAACTTCCGGCCAGAAAAAGTACATGACTGAAGTCGTGGCCAGCGATCTCATCCTCTTAGGTGGACGCGGAGAAGGTGGCGGCGGTGATTTCGCCGGCAGTTCGCGCGGATCATCATCCTCCGCAACCGCAGGCGGCAACAACTTCGACCAGCGCACTCCCGAACCCGAGCCAGCCGCAACCGGCCCGATCACAGACGACGACATTCCCTTCTAACAGATTGTCATCCAGAGCGGAGTTGCGGAATCACGAAGTGAGGTCCGCAACGCAGTCGAAGGATCCCTGCGCACTCACGATGACCGGGCATTAGTGCTTGTTTCCGCCCGCGAATTCGCGGGCCAACTCAGTCCCCGTCTCCGGCATCCACCGAAACCAATTCCAGGCTCTGCAGCAATGGACTCGTATCTGAAACGAATTCCACATGTCCGCATTTGGGGCACCCGAGAACCGCGTAACCCGGTCCCTGGCCATTCGGCGCCAAACTGACACGCATCAATTGATAGCGCTCCAGTTTTTGCTCGCATCGCAGGCAACAAACGGCTTTCTCATACCCATCGTGCGAGACACTGCCGGCGGGGTCGGTGGCTGGTTTCATACTTCCTCTTTAGAACGGGACAGCGAGGGAACCCGAACTAAGCCGATTCAGACTCGGCGATTTCACAAGTTTAGCATGGAAAGTTAGCGTGGCACGCGAGTGCGAATCCCACCCGGCAACCCCGCCTCGCAAGAATGCTCATCACGGTTAATGTGGCAGTCTGAAATTCAGCGTGATTCTGGTCTGCATTGGCACCGCGCTTCCGTTGAGCCGGCGCGCCCTGAACCGCCACTGCTTCACCGCATCCATCGAAGCCTGCGCCAACTCCGGTTGTCCGCTGACGACCTGAACATCCTGAACCGCTCCGTCGCCGCCAATGTGAACCTCGAGCACAACCGCGCCCTGAATCCCCTGCTGCCGGGCATCTTCGGGATACTGGGGTTCCACGCGATGAAGCACTTCGGCCGCAGACGGAGGATTCTCCGCCGTCGTGTCTGGCTCTGCGGAAGAGGCCCGCTGCATCGCACTTCCCATTGCCGCCGACGTGCCATCCTTCGGCCCTGTCTCACTCCGCGTCGGCGGCATGCGAAATATTTCTTTCCCGTTCTCGAAGACCAGCAAGCCGCCAGGAGGGAGAGGAACAGTTTTCGGGCTTGTTTTGGCGGGAGAAGATTGTATCGCATTCGCCGGCGCATCCGGCTCCTTTCCAGCTGCGCTCACGTCTGAGCTCGGACTCGGACTAGAAGTGATCGCCGCCCCTGCATTTCCCGCCGTGGCCACACGGCTCCCCGACGATGCCGGCGCAGCCGGACGCACGTGCACTACCGCCTTCCGCGCTCCCAGATGTCTTCCCAGAAGAAGCCCGAGCATCACCGCACAAACCAGAACCGCGGCTCGAAGAGACCAGGTGACAAAATCGAATCCGCTCCCCGGCGAATTTTCCTCCAGGATCAGCGAAACGCTGTCTGCGGCAGAACTCTCCGGAATTTCAGGGACGATTCCCTCGATTTCAGGAAGCGGCAGGGGCTCGTTCTGGGGTGTCAATGGCGCAGCCGCGCGCTCCAGACTACTCAAAACACGGAACGCCAGCGCATTCAACGTAAGCTCGTCCCGCTCGCCAAAAGCGCTGGGCAGGGACGAAAATAACTCGAACAGCCCTACCACCGCATCCCCGCGGATGAGCGGCATCACCATCACCGAACGCACGCCCAGCCGCTGCGACGCCTCAAGGTCCACCCTCGAATCCGCCAGAACATCCTCACAGCGCTGCGTCCGTCGCGTTCGAATTGACTCCCCGGAGAGACCCGATGCAGCGTCCATCCGCGAACCCAAAGTCGGCGCAGTCGCGCCGCTGCTGGCCCGGCAAACCATTTCTCCATTGCGCTCCAGCGCAATGGCCGCGCCCGTTGCGCCCGTGGTCAGACAAGCCTGTTCCACCACTTCATTGAGCACGATTTCCAGCGCTAGCTCGGTGGAAAGTTCCGGCGACAAGCCGCCTCCACTCTTCGCCGAAAAGCAGGCCGCCAACTGCGCGAAGTCCGTCTCGAAACGGGTATCCTCCGGCCGGCTGCGCAGCACTCCTGTCGCGCTTAGGTCAGCTTTCGACGGATCCGGTTCCGATGTTGGAGGTAGCGGCATAATCGATGTGCAGAAAGGCGAGAATCACCCGTCCGTAGCGGAGTTTCGCCCGAAAACAGCAGGTTGTCAATACGCCCGGACGCCCGCAGGCCCCCCTAGCCCCATCCAGACTCCACCCTTTACCTCGCTGAACCCCTGTCATCGAATTCGTCCCAACGCAGCTATCCGACAGAAATTCTTCTCAAAAAGCCTATCTGACAGGGTTTTGGGAAGGGCACGGCTTCAGCCGTGCCGCCAGCAGCGCCAGGGATGCGGGCTCAAGCCCCTGAAGTAACCGTAACTGAGCCTTGCAACCCGTTCCAAATCGGCAACGACAAAACACTTATCCACTGACGACAGCCTCTTTTCTTCCCGCCTAATGCTAACCTTACTGCTGTTAGAATATTGCAATCTTGGGGCGAAGCGGATGATCTTTCGCCATCTTCCGATGCCCTCCAAACTTGTTCGCGGAAGCATCCATCACGGGAGCCTTAAACATGCGGATTGCGGTTGTCGGTTCGGGATATGTCGGCTTAGTGGCAGGAGCCTGCTTTGCCGATCTCGGACACGACGTCATTCTGGTCGACAACGATCAACAGAAACTGGCAGCGCTAAGAAACGGCCAGGTTCCCATCCACGAGAAGTTTCTGCCCGAGCTTTTGACTCGTCACCGCGGAAACCGGCTCACCTTCTCTGACGATCTGAAAGAAGCAGTCCACCTGAGTTCGACCATCTTCGTCGCCGTGGGCACGCCACCTACCGAGAGCGGCGAAGCCGATTTGTCCTACGTGGAATCCGTCGCCCGCGAAATCTCCGGCGGCGTCAACGATTACAAGTTGATCGTCGAGAAGAGTACCGTTCCCGTTTACACCAGCGAGTGGGTGCGAAAGATCATCCTGCGCAGCGGCACCGACCCCGAGTTATTCGATGTGGCTTCGAATCCCGAGTTCCTCCGCGAAGGCACCGCCGTCACCGACTTCCTGTTTCCCGATCGTATCGTCATCGGATGCGACAGCGAGCGTTCGGCCGCCATTCTGCGCGAAGTCTACGCTCCTCTGACCACCGGCAGTTACTACCAGGGTAGCGGCTCCATTCCGCAACCCGACCGGGCTTGCATTCCTCCCCCGATCATCGTGACCAGCAGCAAGAGCGCGGAGTTGATCAAACACGCCTCCAACGCGTTCCTGGCCATGAAGATTTCCTTCATCAATGCGGTAGCCTCGGTCTGCGAATCGGTAGGCGCCAACGTGAATCAGGTAGTCCACGGCATCGGCGCTGATACGCGTATCGGTCGCAGGTTTCTGAACCCCGGCATCGGCTACGGCGGTTCCTGCTTCCCCAAAGACGTGATGGCATTCCGCGCCGTGGCCCGCGAGTCGGGCTACGATTTCCGCCTGCTCGATGAAGTCATGCGGATCAATGAAGATCAGCGCCAGCGCTTCCTGCGAAAAGTCCGCAGCGCCCTCTGGACCCTGCGCGGCAAGAATCTCGGCGTCCTCGGCCTCGCCTTCAAGGGCGGCACCGATGATATCCGCGAATCGCCCGCCCTCTACATCGTGCAGGCGCTTCGCCAGGAGGGCTGTAAGATCACGGCCTACGATCCCGCGGCCATGGAGCGCGTCCAGGAAGTGATCCCTTCGGCCATCCACTTCGCCAATTCCGCCTACGAAGCGGCCCGCGGCGCCGATGCCCTGCTGATTCTCACCGAGTGGGAGGAATTCGCCAACCTCGACCTTCGCCGCCTTCGCCAGGAACTGAAGTACCCCATCATCATTGACGGTCGCAATTTGTATGAATCCGAAGTCATGGCGGCCGAAGGCTTCACCTACTATAGCGTCGGACGCGCCGCCTCTCATCCCGATGGAATTCCCGCCGCAGTCTTAAAGAACGGCAAGAAAGCATGAAGGCAAAACGCGCGCTAGTCACCGGCGGCGCCGGCTTTCTGGGGTCCCATCTCTGCGATGCTCTTCTCGCTGAAAACTGGAACGTGGTGGTCGTCGACAACCTGCTCACCGGGCGCCGCGCCAATCTCGATCACTTCCGCAACCAAGCGGCTTTCGAGTTTATCGAACAAGATATTTGCGAACCCTTCGACGTCGGCAAAGTCGACTACGTCTTCCACTTCGCCAGCCCCGCCAGTCCAGTCGACTACACCGTTCACGGCATTCCCACGCTCAAGGTCGGTTCGCTCGGAACCTTTCACGCTCTCGACATAGCTCACAAGTACGGCGCGAAGTATCTGGTCTCTTCAACTTCCGAGTGCTACGGCGATCCTCTCGAGCATCCCCAGAAAGAAACCTACTGGGGCAACGTCAACTCCATTGGCCCCCGTTCGGTCTACGACGAAGCCAAGCGCTTCACCGAATCGGTGACCATGGCTTACCACCGCTATCACCAAGTCGATACGCGCATCGTCCGCATCTTCAACACCTACGGCCCGCGCATGCAACTCAACGACGGACGAGTCGTCCCGAATTTTATGAAGCAGGCGATGCGCGGCGAGCCCCTCACCGTTTACGGCAACGGCAATCAGACTCGCAGCTTCTGCTATGTGAGCGATGAAATCGACGGCTTCCTGCGCCTTTCGAAATCAGACGAACATCTCCCGGTGAATATCGGCAATCCCAACGAATTCACCATCGTCGAATGCGCGCAGATGATATTGAAAGTGACAGGCTCGAAGAGCGAAATCCGCTACGAACCCCTACCGCAGGACGATCCCAAACAACGCCGTCCCGACATCACCAAGGCCCGCCAGTTACTCGGCTGGGAGCCAAAGATCGACCTGGAAACCGGCCTCCGCAAATCGCTCGATTACTTCAAAGAAGCCGTAGCAGATCAAGCAGCCGTCCGATAAACGGTCCACGTAGGGACAGCCGCCTCGGCTGTCCGGCGGAGCAAAGGTCCGTGGCTGCGGCCGACGCAATACCTGCACTATGGTGCGAGTCATTTGTATACATTATCGAGGATGCGATGCTTAGGCAGGTTCGGTCGTAGCCGCCACAAAGTCCGTCAACTGCTTCAGGTTGGCCCGTTCTTCCTCAGTGTCCAATTCAAATTCCACGCCCATCCCGTAGCCAGGATGAGACGCCAGTACCTTTCCCCGCAGCCGCAACTTCAATTCGTACGTTCGCACCACGATCTCCAGCGGCGACCCTTGCGGAAACGGCAGCGCCACCTCCAGATAGCATCCGCCCGCACTCAGGTCGGTCAGGCAACAACGATGCGGAGCGGCGATTCCCGGGCGGTAGACCTCCGCACCCAGGCGGCAAGCGTATCGCGTTTTGGTGCGCCGATTGTCCAGATCGACCTGAACGGGTTGAATGTCA
Organism: uncultured Acidobacteriaceae bacterium; assembly: GCA_963709305.1. Taxonomy (GTDB): domain Bacteria; phylum Acidobacteriota; class Terriglobia; order Terriglobales; family Acidobacteriaceae; genus Sulfotelmatobacter. Next base: position 604,671 of record CAVPWO010000002.1, read on the forward strand.
CGGTGTGGATCACCCTGAATATCAGGCTGCCGAACCGGTTGAGTTTTCTGCGGAGCACCCTCTCCACCTACTTTACTTTGCACCTTATCGCGCTTGTACTGGCCTCCATGAGTGATCTCCGCGACCGCCGCTGCCGCCGGTTGCAGCGACTCTTCTATCTCAACGCTCACATCATAGACCGGGCCTCCTGCCGATTTGCCGGGCAGATTCGCGCCCAGAAACTCATCCAGCAGCCGGCGCGAGGCTTTCGGTACATCCACAAACTGCAATCCCGCGCGACCCTTCCAGTCTTGCCACACTACTTTGGCTGACAGACGAATGTTCGCCGTCTGTCCCGGCAGCCTGAACTGAAAATACACTTTCCCGACCGGAGGCAGTTTCTTGCCGAACTGCACCGACATGCCCTCTTCCGCCAGATCGATCAGCGCCGCCTTTTCCTGCTCCACGTTCGCGTAATCAATCGTCGCCTGCGCATGTACGGTGGCGCGACCCTTTTTGCGCTTTTCCCGGTGCATGACCGCGCGCGCCGCCCGCAGGCTGCCCAGAACCTGGTCGTAGGCCAGAGGTTTGTACAGAATAAAATTTGCGCCCATGGCAAAGATCTCGCGCAGACTGTCCGGTCCAGCCAGCACAGCCACGGCGAGTGTGGCATCATTTTTTCGCGAGTGTCGCGTCTCCCCCAACAGAGAAATCACTTGCTTCGAGGACTTCCCGTCAAGGATCACCACGTCGAAGCGCTCCTGCGCCAGCCGTATACCAGCCCGCACGAAGTCCGGACAGCACTCAACCCGAATGCTGAGTTCTTCCAGGACTTGTTGCAGCAATGGAGTCGACACCTCGTCAAGGCACACGAGTAGAGCGGATAAAGTCATACTTACTGCTATCCTAGGTTCCACCCGTTCCCCCCAACAAGTTACCAGTGTCACCGTCCCGCTGTTCCCCTTGTCCTAACTGCCATGTTGTCATCGCAGTCTTTAGTAACCAATTCACACCCGAAAGACCAATGCGTATCTATTGTCCCGTAGTGCTTTGACGTCATATCCACGCCCTCCTACGATGTATCCACGACTCGATGAATGAACACTACCCCGCCATTCTGTCGTCCCCCACGGGCGTTCGGAATGGTTTCCCCCTTTGTTTTAAAGGTTGTTTCAGAGCTCGTTTCAGAGGAGTAAAAGCGTGCCCGACAGAGTCGTCAGTCGTACCCGAGAGACACTTATGATATCGCGCAGAAATCGCGGCTTCTCGTTGTTGGAAATGATGGTCGTCGTCGCCATTGCGCTGATCATGGCAAGGGTCACATTCATATCGATCATGCCCCTGTTCAAACTGAACCACGTCAATACCGCGTATGACACCACACTCTCGGTGATCCGCAACTACAGAAATCTCTCGATCACGCAAAGCAAGCGCTACATCGTCTTCTTCAGCGCCCCTGGAACCATCACCGTACAGTACTGGGGCGTGGGCGTGCCGGTATCGCCCGCTCCTGTAACCGTGGCCACTTATCTTTTGCCGACCGATATTCAGTTCGCGGTGCAGGCGGGATTTCCAAATCCCGGTCCGGATGGCTTCGGCACCGGAACTACCCCGAACACTTTTAACAACTGCGTACTCGTGGGACAGAATTGTCTCATTTTCTATCCCGACGGCTCCGCCCAGGATGATCTCGGCAACTTCAATAACGGAGTCGTCTACATGAGTCGCCCTGGCGATCTCTACAGTTCCCGCGCAGTCTCGATCTTCGGAACAACGGGAAGAGTTCGAGGTTGGCAGCTCTTAAAGCAGGGAGGAGTAAACGTGTGGGTGCAACAATGACACAACCGTTACCTAAAGCGTCCGCGCAGCATGGGTTCACCTTGGTTGAAACCATGATTGCCATCGTGATCATGACCATCGGCATTGTTTCGCTTCTGGCCGTGTTTGGCACGGCCGTCGCCGTAACTTCGACTGCTCAGGAAAATCTCATTGCACGCCAGAAGGCGCTGGAAGCGATGGAGAGCATCTACACCGCGCGCAACACGCAGCAAGTCGCATTCGCACAGATCGCTAATATTGCCAGCGGCGGAATCTTTACCAACGGTGCGGTCCAGTTGCTCGCCGCCGGCCCTGACGGATTAGTGAACACCGCCGATGACGTCCCTTTTCCGGCTTCGGGAGCTTGCCCTGCCGGACCGGAGTGCATCACTCTACCTGGTCCCGACGGCATCCTGGGGACGGCCGACGACAAAGCTTTGAGCCTCGCCAACTTCACGCGTCAGATTCAAATCAATACCGTCCTTGAGGCTGACGGCGTCACCATCAATCCCAATCTTAAGCAGATTACGGTTACGGTTAGTTATTCGATCAGCGGATCCGCGATTCCGCGATCGTACACGGTGAATGCACTGATTTCGGCTTTCCGCTAGAGGCAGCAGGAAACATCATGAAAATGCCAAAACAAGAACTCGGACATGGATTCACGCTCTTGGAACTCATGGTTTCCATGGCAGTCGGCCTGATTGTGATGGGCGCCATCGCCAGCCTTTTCAAGACGGGGATGGATTCCGTCCGGCTCGTCACCCAGCAGGCTGAAACTCAGCAGAACATGCGAGCCGCGATTGATCTTATGGTGAAGGACATCAGTATGGCCGGGGCTGGCCTGCCTTCGGGCGGAATCCAGTTGCCTCTCGGAGGAAACGGCGCCACCAAGTACGCCTGCGATCAGGCGGGCACTTGTCACGTTCAGACCCATAACTACCCCACCGGCAATTACATGTACGGCATCATTCCCGGCTTTAGCAATGGCGTGGAAGCCAACGCAGTCGTTCCCGCCGCCCCTGCCGCGATTAATGACAGCATTACCTCGATCTATGCCGACTATAACTTCCCCTTGTGGGAATACAACGTGGCTTTCACCGTTCCCGGCAGTGGCACGTCCATCACTCTCGCGGCAAATCCCGTTTATGTCCCGGCGCCGCTGGCCATCAACGCCGCCGGCGGAATTCAGGTTGGCGATCTTATTATGCTCACCAATAACCTGGGAAGCGCAGTGGGCGAAGTTACTGGCCTCACCGCCACCACCATCGCTTTCGCGGATTTGGATCCCCTCAATTTCAATCAAAATGGCGCGACCTCCAACAACATTAAGGCTATCTCCACCGGTGCCAACACTGTCGCTTACCGGCTGTTCGCGGTGACCTACTACTTGACCGTTCCCGTCAACGGCCAGACCCCTCGTCTCATGCGCCAGGTCAACGGGCTCACCCCCGTTCCCGTAGCCGACGACATCATCAATTTGCAATTCGCTTATGACAACTACAACTCGACTACATCGGCGCTCGACGCCAACCAGCCTAACCCCCTCGGCGTAGGCGAATCGCCGAACCTGATGCAAAAAATCAATATTGTCGTCATGGGACAAAGCATGTTCAACAACGGGAACAAATCCCAGAATTTGTACCTGGCGACCTCCGTCAGCGCACGCAATATGGCATTTCGTAATCGCTATCAGTAATGTTTTCTCGCGGTAGTAGGAGATCAATAAATATGGGACAGGAAAAAAATAGTTCGCAGGGTTTCACACTGATCGCAGCTCTTCTTATCTTAGTGCTGCTGTCGGGAGTGGCGGTCGGCCTTCTTTTCACCGTCACCAACGATTCCCGCATGGGCGGCAATGGTCTTGAATCGAATCGGGCCTTCTACGGTGCTGAGTCCGGCATGGAGAAGTTGACCGCCGATCTCTCCGCGCTCTACACCCAGTTCCAGGTCCCCACCAACGCCCAAATTCAGAACTTGGTCAACTTTCCTCCCTCTGCAGCCATGGTCAACGGCATGACCTATAACGAGACCATCTCTTATCCCCTCGATGCCAACGGAAATCCGGTCAGCTCCTTTAACACTGTCAGTTCCGGTTCGAATCAAGGACTGTACGCGGAAATCATCCCCATGACCCTGCAGGTCATTGCCACTCGTCCCGGCGGCGCCAGCGTAAATGTCACCCGCAAAGTGGAAGTCGCTCAGATTCCTGTCTTTCAGTTCGGTGTGTTCTGCGGTTATGACTGCAGCTATTTCGCCGGACCCAACTTCGGTTTCGGCGGTCGCGTCCATACCAACCAGAACCTCTTCCTGGCTTCAGGAGCCGATCTGGCATTCAACGACAAGATCTCAGCCTTTCAGCAAATCATTATGGATCAGCTGGAAAACGGCTGGCAGACCACCACGAACTATGGCGGCACAGTTTTCGTTCCCAAGGCCAGCGGGGGCTGCATCTTGAATGGCGTATTTCCACCCCCGGGACCGAACTGCGTCGCTCTGCCGACCGCCGGAACGGTTCCCGGCGATGCCAGTTGGAGCGGCGGTTATCCCACAATCGCCGGCGCCGCCAACGTCAATTTCCCCAGCATTTCGTCTGGCCCCACTCTGAATGGTTTCGTCACCAATTCACTCACCGGCGCCAAAAACATGCAGTTGCCCTTTGTGCAGAATTCCTGCACCAGCAACCCGCCGCCCTGCACCGATCCAATTTCAATCGTCCGCAAACCACAGGTAGGCGAGTCGGCGGCGAGCACCCTCGGTACTTCACGCCTTTACAACAAAGCGCAAATCCGCATCCTGCTGGCCGATACGCAAGTTGACCTCCACCCCGAACGGGGCGCAATCGCCGACGGGCAGGACGTCCAGTTCCCCATGACGACCGCCTGGAGCAGTCCCGGTAACACCCCCTTCGCAAACGGTGCGGTCACCTTGACTGCCGGTGGAACGGAGTACCCCGGATTCGGTACGGTGGGCACAAAGGGATGGGTCAGTCCGGATAGGAACGGCGCTCCGTTAACCTGGGCGAACGGAACTCTATTCCCACTAGTCGGAGAACTAACTTCCCCGGTCACCACCCCTGCGACGATGACCGGACCATGGATTCGCGTGGAATATTGCACCTCAACCACGACCTGTACCGGCGTCACCAAAGAGTGGCTGCAGTTGGGCTTCAGCCGCGTTTTCAACTTCGTCCCCACTACTCCGGCTTCGAATACCGTCGATCCCAATGCCATTCTGATCCTGCAGCAACTTCGGCCTACGGTGGCGCAAACAGCGGCGTCTGGTCACAACGCAGGTTCGCAGGGCAACTTTTATCCCATCAACTTCTACGACGCGCGCGAAGGCGAGATGCGCGACAACGCCATTGCAAACACGACAAGCGGAACCAAGACCTATTCCACCTGCTCGGTCAACGGCATCATGAACGCCGTCGAACTGGATGTGGGTAACCTGTCCAGATGGCTGAACTCGGCAACTACATTGCCAGGTGGCCACATCGCCGGCAGCGGCGCCTCCGTCCCCTATACCAATTTTAACGGCTACGTTCTCTACTTCTCCGATCATCGCGGCATGTTGCCTTCCACCCACCCCTCGAACGGCGGGCAGACTCCGGCAGGCGTGATTAACGGAGAATCCGGTCTTGAGGATGTGGTCAACTCGACGCTGAACTTTAACGCCGTCGCCCCAGATGGAAACCTGGAACCTGCGACCTACTACAGCTACTCTCCCGAAGACGTCGATCAGAACGGCTTTCTCGACAACTGGGGCGCAAAAAATATTGGAGACGGCTTCGGCGTCAACACCAACACCGCTCCGCCGAATCCATATAAACGGATCAACGTCGCCAACGCAGGCACGGCAACTTCCATAGACTGCGCCAGCTACGATACTGCAATCAGCGCGCAGCCCACTGCCGCCGCCCTCCTCACCGGCGTCACCGATCAGGAGGGTATGGCCAACCCCGTGAGCGGAGCTCGACACGTATTGAAATTAGTGGATGGTGGCATGAACCCTGCGACCCTGGCGGGTTCGCTCCCGGTCATGCCACCTGCCAGCGGATGCTCGCAGACCGCCGCCAACCCAACAGGATGCGGCGGCTTCACGATTGCTTCGGAAAATCCGGTATACATCCAGGGCAACTACAATACCACCAACACGGATCCTTTCTGGGCCACCGCCAGTGCCGTGACGCCCACTCAAACTCCCCATTCGGCGGCGTCCATCATTGCCGACTCGGTTACGGTTTTGTCCAACCAGTGGACTGACATGAACAGTCTCGTTTTCCCTACGGCCTCCAATAGTCGTACGCCCACCGCACCGGCGTATTACCGCGCCGCGATCTCTGGCGGAAAAAACATCCCCTTCCCGCAACCGGGTTGGGCCAACGCCGCGCAGGATCTTGGAACCGACGGCGGTTTGCACAACTTCCTTCGCTATCTGGAAAACTGGGGCGGCCAGCAACTGAATTACGACGGCTCGCTGGTCAGCATGTACTATGCGGAATACAACACTGGCATCTACAAGGACGGCGGCGGCCCCAACCCCAGCACCGTCTACAGTCCCCCGCCACGAAACTATTATTTCGACGTGCTATTCCTGAATCCGGCCAATCTGCCCCCGGCTACGCCGGAGTTCCAGGACATCGACTCGCTTAGTTCGCACCAGAACTTCACACCGCAGTAAGCTTACGCAGCTTCGTACCAATGCCCCGGCTTCCAAAGCCGGGGCATTTTTCTTCCGCCTCCGATACAGAGGTCCGATACAATCGTTGCATCTCGATAGCGGCAGATATAGGCGCCGCCCGAAATCGCTCAAGCATGCAATCCTCTCCCGCTCGCCGTACCTCTCCCTGGCTCATCCTGATGCAGGTCATCCTCCTCATCTCGGCCATCGTGGGCATCGCATTTTTCTTCGTCCCAACCTTCATCATCCTCCCCTTCCACCACCAGACTCCCGCGTCTCTGGCTCTGGCCATGTCTTTCCGCCAGCGCGCTCCCGCCATAACTCTCGCCGCCGCTCTCCTCTGTCTCTTATGTCGCCTTGCTTCTCTGGCGAGCTGCGAACCGCGTCCGCAAAATCGTTCTCGCCTCCGTGATGGTCCTGGTCGCATTCTCCGCAGTCATGTCCCGCCTCAACTACTTCGAGTGGATGTTCCATCCCCTCGACACGCCGCAATTCGAATCCGCCTCCGCCAGCCAGCTCGACAAAGGAGAAATGATTCTCGCCCTCCGCTACGGCTCTGACGCTCGCGCCTACCCCATCCGCCAAATGGCCTACCACCACGTATTGAACGACGTCGTCGCCGGCGTCCCCGTGGCCGTCACCTATTGAACGCTCTGTCACACCGGTCTGGTGTGGACCCGAACCGTACACGGCAGAGTCCTGCACTTTTATCTGGCAGGCATCAACAACCAGAATTTCCTCATGCGTGATCGAGAAACTGGAACCTGGTGGCAGCAGATCACCGGCAAAGCCATTTACGGCCCGCTGCAGGGCGCTTCACTGCAACTGGTCCTGAGTGACGAACTGACCTTCGGAGAGTGGAAGTCGGAAGTTCCCGGCGGCAAAGTGCTGGCTCCGGTAAAGAAATATACGAAGGAATATGACAGCGATTGGGAACCGAAAGTAGCCAAGCTTCCCCTGGTGATCAGCTTTCCCGGAACCGAGCTCAAGTCACGCGACGTGATCGTAGGCCTCGAACTCGGCGGCGCCAGCCGCGCCTATCCCTGGGACACGCTGGTCAAACAATCCCCCGTCGTCGACAACCTTCAGGGGGTGCCCCTGCTAATCGCAGTCGGCCCCGACGGAAAATCCTTTCGCGTTTTCAAAAGCCGCATCGACGGCAAAGACGCCGAATTCTTCCTGAAAGGCGAAACTGAAGGCGAAACCCAGTCCGTCGCGAAGTCCGATCAACCCGCCGCGACGGAACCAGCAAACCCGCCGAATTCCAAGCCAACCGAAACCAAGACAGCCGAGGCAAAACCTGCCGAGGCCCAGACAGCCGAAACCAAGCCTGTCGGAGCCAAACCCGCATCGCCCGCCGCCAAAGGCGCCCCTGCAACTGCCCCATGGATCCTGCTCGACACCACGACTGCCAGCGAATGGAACTTCCAGGGCTGCGCCATCTCCGGCCCCGCCCAGGGCAAATGTCTGGATCGCATCCCCGCCCTGAAAGACTACTGGTTCAACTGGCGCAACTACCACCCCAACACGAGTATTTATAAACGCTGAATTTACCTCGGCGAACTCTGCGCGTCCTCAGCGAACTCTGCGGTAAGAAGCTTTGCCTGCGCTTTTGACGATCCGCGTTTCGCCGTGGAAGAGCGGCCCTTCGAGGGCCGCGTAAGTCAGCCGAAAATGGACCGGGCTTTTAGCCCCGAGGGACCTGCCCGCGCGCCCTTCCCTTACCCAAAAGGATTCTCATCCGCACTGCGCCCATAAATCACCGGCACCGGAATATCCAGCATTCGCAGGTACACCGACAACTGCCCCCTGTGGTGATACCAGTGGTTCAACATAATCGACCGCAACACCTGAACTCTCGGCCGGCTGAAGATCTCTCGATCCCCAAACATGAGATGCCATGATTCCTGCGCAGCTTCTTCCGTCAGGTTGCTCAAATACTCCTCCACTCCACCCACACTCTTCGCGAAGGCGTTCTGAATCTCCTCCAGATCCTTCGGTGCCATGGGCACGAAGTTGCCCTGGGAGACATCAAATTGATCTGCCCCTAGAATGTGCGCCAGCGACCCCGGAACCGTCGCGATGTGGATCGCGAGTTGCCCCAGCGACATCGATTTCTCATGCGGCTTCCACGACAGTTTGTCCCCAGGCACTCTGTCCAGCACCCGCTTGGTGATCACAACTTCTTCGCGGAACTCGCTCAACATGGGTTGAATCATGGCGGCTACCGGCTCAAGCATCGTTGTCATAGTGGTTCCTCCTTATCTTTAAAGAGCGTTCCTTCTATCTCGGTTGATTGAAGATTGATGATTGAAGATTGAAGATTAATGAAAGGTTTCAATCAACAATCAACAATCATCAATCAGAAATCGACTTACTGCCCTTTCCCTTCCGCCCGCTCCTTGACCCGATCATGAATGTGCGTCCATCCCTTCTTTACGCCCTGTCTGTGGTCGTCCTGAATGAGTCCGAGCGCCGTATGATGAAACTTAATCAGAGTTCCGCCATCTTCCTCAGTCAGGCGATACTGCAAATTCGAGACGACGGGATACGACATGAACAAGGGTCCGGTAATTTCCAGCAACGTCGGCCGCTTGATGGCCTGCACGTGTCCCCAGAAATGTCCGTTGTCGTCGCCCAGATCGCGGTACCACCTTCCGCCCGGCCAGGGCTCAAGCTTCATCGCCATCCGCTTGCCGTCCGGCGTGTCATTCTCCACCATTTGTTCCAGCAGCGCCGCAAACGTCACCTCGAGCGACGCCCGTACATGAATTTCCTGCGTTATGTTCAGCGTTAAGTTTTCAATCCCTGTTATTTCCGTAGCAATCATTTGTTCCTCCTTGGGGTGGTCGTGTTTGTTTTTATCTTTCTGATGAATGATGTAGTTTCATTTCCACGGCGTCATCCCGTAGCCGTTCTTCCGGCGGAGGGAGGGATCTCCCGTGTATCGGCTCAGCTTTTCCCCAACTCGTTCTGTTTCGCCTCGGCCCGCTCTTTCACCCGATTCAACTGATGCTGCCACAGCCGTTCGAAAGTCTTGGTCCACTCATGCAGAGGCCGGATCGCCTCCGCATTCGTCCGGTAAAACATATGCCGCCCGTTCCGCCGTACCCGCACCAGGCCAACATCCCGCAGCACCCGCAGATGCTTCGACACCGAAGGCTGCTCCATGCGCAGGCTTCCCACGATGTCCCCCACCGCGCGTTCCTGCAGCGCCAGATAATTCAGGATATCCCGCCGCCTCGGTTCCGCCACCGCATTGAACGCATCCGAAGTGGTCGCCGCCCTTGCCATATTGATAACGAATATACATTCCGATATGGGAATATGTCAAGCGCAATTTTGCGACTTCATTCGGACAACATCCGCAGGGTGCCGAAATCTCCCAATGCTGGGGGCGATCGTGATTCCAATTGCGTGACTTGTATCCCGCGCCTAGAATTCCGGAGGGCTGCAACATGAGTAACAACATTCTCACCTATTCGATCGCGAGAGAGTGGCTCCAGGGCTCGATTGGCAACGAGACCTTCTCGATGCATGCTTGGTCCGGAGGCCGTCGAGGGTCTACGACAGCCGGCGCTGCGCAACACAACTACGATAGCTACAACGTCTTTCGCAAGGAGCAAAACGGCGTCAACGGAGGGCCTCTGCCACCGGGGATTTATCTCTGTCGCTACGTCACTAACGGGCCGGGCGGCGAAAGCATTCGCTTGGATCAGACCGTAACTTCGCTGTTTCAAATCGACGCCCGGGCCCAGGTGCGCTTTTACAACCGCGGCGGGATGTACATTCACAAAAGGGGACCGATTGGAAGTCAGGGATGCATTGTTGTCGAAAACGAGGCTGATCGAATTCGCCTCAACAAAGCGATCAAGAATTGTTCTGGGACGGTCATGTTGAAGGTCACGGACTTGGGAATGCCGCTGCCGGCCGAGAACGAAACGGGATGGCGCAGCGCGTAAGAACCTCGATCCTTTAGACAAGAACTCGGGCCGCCCGAAGGCGGCCCGTTCGTGTCTCAAGCTAAAGCTACGAGCTAATAGCTGGAATTCCCTTCATTCGCCGCCCGACTTCGCCGCCGCCCCCGACTCGAACTCCTCCGCCATCCAGTGCTGCAGCGCAATCATATTTTGCGGACGCCCCAAAAAGTTCTTCACCAGATCGTTGGCCGACATCGAGCCGCCCGGTTCGAGCACAATCCGGCGATAACGCATGGGCGCGTCGCCAGCCAGCAGATTTTTGTGATCGAATTGCAGGAAGAAATCCTCGGCAATCACCTTGTCCCAGAGATAAGTGTAATAAGCCGACGAGTATCCGCCGAGGTGACCGAACGATGCCCACATGTGGGTTTCCGGCAGCGGCGTGAACATCGTGTACTTGCGGTTGGCGTCGAACGTGACTTTATCGAGGTCGACATTCTCCGGCTTGGTTTTATAAATGTCATACGAAATGGCGCTGAAAGAATTCTGCCGCGCCACCCAGAAGCCGCGTCCAAAGGCCGATGCCCGATTCGCGCGCGCAACCAGGTCCGCGGGAATCGGCTTGCCGGTCTCGTAATGCCGGGCAAATTTGGCCAGAACCTGCGGACTGCGAATCCACTCTTCCAGCATCTGCGAAGGCGCTTCCACAAAATCGGACTCCATGCTGATGCCCGCGATACCGGCCCACTGCTGCTGGCCGCCGAGAATGTGGTGCATCAGGTGCCCGAATTCGTGAAAGAAAGTTTCCACGTCGCCATAATCCATTAGGCCGGGATCGGTGGCCGTGGGCACGGGAAAGTTGCAGACGAGAATGGCCTCGGGTAATTGCTTGCCGCGGATACCGTCGAGCACCGGAGCCATTTCGGCATGGCTAAACTTCCCCGGACGCGGGTGCATGTCGAGATAAAAACGGCCGATGGCCTTGCCCCGGTCAATGACGATCCAGGTTTCGACCGAAGGATCCCACGAGGGTACGTTTTGCTCCTGCTGGAAGCTGACATGAAAGAGATCGGCGGCAGCGTCGAGAATGCCCTGCTTCACCTGCATGAACGGGAAATACGGACGCACCGATTGAGAATCAAAGTCATACTTCGAGCGGCGAACTAATTCCGAGAGATAACTTCGTTCGTAGTCCCAAATTTCCCTCGCGCCGGGATGAGTCTTCTGCTTCTCGGCAAGCAGCATATCGAATTCCCGCTTGGCCAGCGGGCGGGAAGCGTCGTCGACCTGTTGAATGAAGTCAGCAATAGTCTGGCCTTTGACCGCCATCTTGTCGGCGGCATTGTAGTCCGCCCAACTGGAGAAGCCCAGAAGCGTCGCGATCTCGTACCGCGTCTTCATCAAACTGGTCAGCACTTCCTGGTTCTTGGGATAAGCACGCGTGCTGAATGCGATGTTCAGCCGGCGCCGCAACGCATCGCTCTTGGCAAAGTTGAAAACCGGCAACGCGTCGGGATAGTCAGTCGTAATAACAATCTTCCCGTCAGCGCCGGGCTTGTGCCTCTCGATGTAATCCTGCGGCAACCCCTCCAGCTCGGACGCATCGGCCTCGATCGTCTTCTTTCCGTCGGAAATATTCCGATCGAACATCGATTGTTCTTCCGTAGCCTGATCATTGAGCTTCTTCAACCGCGCCCGAGTGGCATCGTCTTTATCCACGCCGGCCAGCCGAAATTCAAGCAGCTGCCTCTGCACGTAATAGCGCGTGGCGGCATCGGTTTTCGAAAGGTCGAGCGCAGCCAGCGCGTTGTAAACGTCATGATTCAGTGCAATGGCAGTTTGCGCGGCGCTGGCCTTGGTCAGCATCGCTGTAGCGTGATCGCGGAACGTGGCATCCGGATGGACCTGCTCCATCAGCCCCGCAAAATATCCAGCCGAGTTATTTTGCCGAACCGCCTCATCGTAAAGGACAAGCGTATTCTCAACCGTGCGCGGTCCCTTCACCACGAGCAACGCGTCGATGGCCGCCCGGCCGGCGGCAAGGCGATCGTTCTCGATCTTCTCAAAGGCCGCCACATCCGGCTTGGAAGCCCACAGTGTAGGTTGAGAAACAGTAATACTCTGGGCGGAAAGAACCGCAGCAAGAAACAACGGCAGGCAAAGAACCAATACCAGGCGCGCGGCGAACACCATGAAATACCTCATAGGAAATGAAGTGAAGCAAAACGATTTGGGCTGACTGATTTGGGCCGATGAAAAAGCGCAAAAATAATTGTTGATGACGCCGTCTCGCCATGTCAAGGGAGTATGTCTGGTAATCATGTCAAGCCTTCGAGCAGCCTCAACAAAACTACTGCTCGCTGTCTTGTAAGTCTGAGCCGAGCGCCGCTGGGGTGAGACACGATGCTCATGTGGGGACGGGTCCTCTGACCCGTCCAGGCCGCGACGCCTTCTGTCGCGGCAGCGCTCTGTAAGTTTGCGCCGGATACTAATTTTCTAGAAGTCAGTCCGAATCCGCGGCTACCCCCGCGCCGCTTCAATTTGCCGACGGATTTAGTAAGCTACGAAGCCTTCTCCACAATATGCAGACGAGAGCGGTGCTCCGCTTTCCGCTGTTCGACCGAGAGAACTCGCCGGCCAAGACCGGCGAGCTGGACAAGTTCCTGCTGGATTGCTTGCAGTCGCTCCTGCCTTTGGCCATGAGCGACGTGAGCCTCTGTTTCGTGGCGGCCTTGACGCCGGTACTGCTCGTTCAACTCTTGAAGGTGCGCGATCTCAGCACGGAGACTCCCGATCTTTTCACGAAGCACTGCCAAGTGATCCATGCTTAATAGAATAGCTGAAATAACAGATTTAGGCGTCAGTCGGCTGGCTCGCTCGGCGCGTGGCCCAGGCTCTCGACCTCGCTGCCACGACCAGCACAATGGGTGCCCCGCCCTTGACGTTTTGCGAAGGGAGGGTACCACGAGCGCCTGCAGCTTAAGCGAGTGCCTGGCCCTTGTCGCGCTTCTTGCGACAGAGCCTGCCCTGAGCCTGCCGAAAGGGCGGCGACTTGACCTCGCGGGCCTGTTCCAGAATCGACAGGAAGCTGTCGCGGCTACGCAGAATGCAGAAAAGGCAATCGGCGGTAGCACGCACAAGTGATAAAGTGCAGGTCATAGCGCCCTAACTGCGATGGCCGAACGCAAGATTGGAAGCCGGGGCCACCCCGCCGACCCAGAACGATTTTGTCCGCAGGAGAAGCTACATGAAAATTCGATTAGCTTATGTTGCCTTCGCCATTCTCTCAACCATGCAATTCGCCGTCGCCCAGCAAGGCGCGTCCAGTGTTCCGGACACTGCGGTTACCGGTTCTTCAGTGCCCCGGGTGATCCGGTTCTCCGGCGTTGCCAAAGATACAAACGGCAAGCCATTGATCGGCACCATCGGCATCACGTTCCTGCTTTACAAAGACGAGCAGGATACCGCTCCCTTGTGGATGGAAACCCAAAACGTCCAACCCGACGTCAACGGTCATTACTCCGTGCAGTTGGGTTCGACTCAGCCCGGCGGTCTTCCTGTCGATTTGTTTACGTCTGGTGAAGCGCGCTGGTTGAGTGTTAGCGTGCCTGGCTCCGAGGACCTACCTCGTATCTTGCTGGTGAGTGTTCCATATGCGATCAAGGCACACGAGGCGGAGACTTTGGCGGGAAAGCTGCCGTCTGAGTTTGTGCTGGCTTCTGACTTGCTAGTAAGAGTGAAGGAGGCCGAGGGAGTATTTGGGTACTGCACCAGCCGGAATGGATACGGCGTCGATGACTCGACCGCCAGTCCGGCAGGTATTGGCCGGGTTGGCGCGAACCGAGCCGGGGGAGCAGCCGTCCTGCTTGCTCCGTCCGCCGACCAGACGATCAAGGGAACTCATAAATTAATTGTTGGCACATCGGGAGGGGTTCAGTTGCTATACACGGGCCTGCCGCAGTCGTTGGTTACCCCTGACAATAGATTGCCAGGAACATTTACAGCAGCCAACATAAACGGCGCTGGCGGATTCGGAACACAAACTCCAGCTATCAGCGGATCCAGTCAGAGCGATGGCACAATCGACACCACTGCGATTGTAGGTTTATCCAAAATCGACACGAAGGTGTCAAGCACTCACTTTCATTCGGGTGTAGTCGGCTATGTTTCAGGGAAAACAACTGCCGGAACTATAGAAAGACTGAACGGGGTCTTGGGCGTTCCCCACGCAGAATCAACCGGCAGCGGATCGATCGTCGGCCTGTCCGCCTTTAACGCTTTTGGTCCTACCGTAGATCGTGGCTCGCATGTGCAGGCTGCCGTTGGATTCAACTCAGAAGCTAACTTTGGGACGTTCGCAGGGCAAATTGACTCCATGTACGGCTTTCTGGCGAACAGTCCAGGGGGCTTGTATACCAGCGGCACTTATTACGGCATGTACATCGGCGGCGGTGTCACCGCAGGGACATCCAACTACGGCATGTACATAGACAACACCGGTTTCAACGGCCCCAAAGATTACGGGATTTATGTTCAGCAGGCCAAAAACAATCTAGGAACTGGAACCACGACTCTAGGCAAGGTGGCAATTCTCACAACCGCGTTCGGATCAATCGGAGCCTGCAATGCCGGGGCGGAGG
The DNA here is from genome assembly GCA_963709305.1 of uncultured Acidobacteriaceae bacterium. GTDB lineage: Bacteria > Acidobacteriota > Terriglobia > Terriglobales > Acidobacteriaceae > Sulfotelmatobacter. Next base: position 619,711 of record CAVPWO010000002.1, read on the forward strand.
GTACGCTCAAACCCGTTACTGATTCAAATACAAATACGTGGGGCGCGACTGTAGGCGGTGGCGGAGCGAACCACGTCCTCGCCTATTGTGACGGAACCAACTGGACGGTAGCGGCAAAATGAATACTCGTCCGGAACGCTTAGAAAAAACTAGGGCCGCCCAAGGCGGCCCGTCTTGTGTTTAAGCTAAGAGCTCAAAGCTCGAAGCCCTAATCTCCCGCCACCGGCTCGGCAACTTCCGGCTTCGCCGCATGCGATCCATTCCCGTTCCCGTTGGAATTGGTCAGCGCCCCCAGAGGAATAAATCCATTCTCCGCCACGACCGGCTTTTCTTTGAGCACAACTTCACGATAAAGCGACGCCATGCGCGCATTGTAGGCTTCATCGTTCTTCTCCGGCCCACGCGCTTCCGCTTTCGCATCAGCAGTCAGTTTCTGCTTCGCATCCCGCGCCCGCACCTTCTCTTCACGCGCATTCTTCGCGATGCCCTTGCTGTCCAGATCGTGCTGCAGTTCGGTCGTGACCAGGTCATCCCGCAACAGCAGCGAGTGCGTGGCGTCCTCCATGTTCACTTTCTTCCCGCCCGCGAAAATCTCATGCCGCCCATGCTCCTCGTACCACTTGGTGAGCGTGGCCGTCATGTGCATCTTCTCGATGATGTTCCGCCATCCCACGCCCGTGTTGTAAGCGCAGAACGAAATCTCGCCTTCCTGCGTCGCGTACGGAATAATGCACTGCTCCGTCCGCCGGAAGTCGTAATTAAACAAATCCTGGAACCACATGCCCGCGATAAACAGGAAGTTCCACCGGTCCTGCCGCCGCTTCATCACATCTTCTACGGTCCGCTCCGGCCCAACCTTCCCGTAATTCTTTCCCGTAGCGTTGAAGTTCTTATCGAACTTCTTCAGCAAGTCCATCAGCTTGAAATGCGTAGGCGACTGGAACGGATCGTAATTCTTCATCAAACACAGCGCCATTCCGAACACCGTCAAAAACTTCCCGCGCGCCGCATCATTCACCTTCGCAATATCTTTCGCGAGTTGATCCCCCTTCAAGAACGCCGTCACCGGCACAGCTTCCTTAGTTTCCTTGTCAATCATCACCGCCATCCCCGTCCCACAATTAGGGTGACAGCCGCAAGATAGTTGGCCCCAGTCGTTTTTTACGTCGTTGACGTGCATCAAGTCGGCCCAGTCGCTGAAGGTTCCCATGAATGAAATGGGGAACCAGTCACGGGACGGCTCGCCTAATCCGGTTTGATTTTTTACATCGTGGGCGAGATGGCTAAGCGTATAGCGCTGCGCGGCGCGGCGATCGTCGGTGACGGCTTCGTCGCGGCCAGTGAAGCTGACGGGCTGGAAGCTTAAGAAGCCGATCGTCTTGGGATTATCCAGCGCGAACTTGATGATTCTTCCGACCTGCTCGTTGTTGATTCCGTTTACGATCGTTACTACCGGAACGATTTCGACTCCCGCTTTGTGCAGGTTTTCGATCGCTTTCAACTTCACGTCGAACAGGTTACCGACCAGGCGATGCGCGTTGGCGGCGTTGCCGATGCCATCGAATTGCAGATAGGCGTAGCGCATACCGGCTTCAACTGCCTGCTGGCAGAATTCAAAGCTCTTCGCAAATTCAATTCCGTTCGTCGCGGCCTGCACCGAGTTGTATCCGACTTTGCGCGCGTAGCGCACTGCGTCGAGGAAGTAGGGCGACAACGTAGGTTCGCCGCCGGAAAACTGCACACTCATCTGCCGACGAGGCTTGATGGTGATGGCATTGTCGAGCATCGTCTTGATTTCTTCCCACTGCAGTTCGTGGACGAAGCCCACCTGGTTCGCATCCATGAAGCAGGGATCGCACATCATGTTGCAGCGGTTGGTCAGATCGATGGTCAGCACCGAGCCGCGTCCATACTTTACGGTCGATGAACCGTGATGATGCAGCTTCTCGTCGTTATGGGCGGCGATGTCGCGGCCGGGGAATACATCTTCAAGATGCTTCGAGAACTCTGTGTCGATCGACATCACGTCTTCGAAGTGGCCGTGCGTCGGGCAATCCTTCACCATCAGGATCTTGCCGTCGCGCTCGACGATCTGCGCCTTGATCTCGCCGACCTTCTCATTCATCAGCACTTCATGCGGCAGATGTCCGTCGAGAATCTGCTGCCGGATTTCCGGCACACACTTCGGGCACAGCGAATCGGTCGAGCGCGGCCAGCCCAGCGGCGGCTTCGACTTCTCGTACGACTTGAGCAGCGGTTTTTCCGACCACTTCGGTGTGGGCGACGGATTCGGCTTGACGCGATTCAAGCGCTCGAATACCGCCCATGTCCCCTTGGCGGCGATGACAACTGCTTTCTCTACGTACTTGATCGGCTTGCGCATTTCGCTTTTGGCTCCTGGCTTCTAGCGTTTAGCCATTGGCTTTTGGCCTTTGGCTCTATTTTATTGATAGCCGCCAACCCTTAACGGCTACAGCTATCCTTCAACGTTCGAATCTACCTCTGTTTTTGCCCTCGGATGCACCTGAGACCTCATCCAAAACTGTGGCTCCCCTGGGAATTGCTGGCCCTGCCGAACCTTGCTTCTTAGCTTCTTAACCGGTTTCTTACACTTTTCCCTGGGTATTGTCTGTACCTATCCTATTGCAGGGCTTGGAAATGGCGCATCCATATCCCAACGAACGGTGCAAATTTGGGGTTTAGCGGTGTTTTGGGGGATTATACGGAGCTAAAGTATTGAAAGCAAAGGGGCGACTGAAAAAGCGGCCTGGTCTTGTCGTTCCGTCGCGCGAGCGTAGCGAGACAGGAGGAATCTGCTTGGGGCCAGCAGTTCGCCGTAGTCGCGGGCCATCGATACAATTTTGCAAATCTTGCAAATAACGAAGCGGGAGTAAAATTCCCTTATGTCACCTGAACTTGACGAACTGTTGAAGCGAGCGATGGCACTTCCTCCCGAGGAACGTGCCGCCATGGCCAATTCCCTGCTGGAAAGTCTCGACGAGACCGAATACGAGAACGCCGAAGCCGCTTGGGACAACGAAATCAAGCGTCGCGTGGACGACATTCGTTCGGGGCGGGTGAAGACCATCCCAGGCGAGCAAGTTCTGCGAAAGACCGCGGAGCAGTTTCCAGATGTTGCCAGTCGGCTCAGGGATCGCTCGCGGGGCCGGAGCAAAGATTGGTTCGCGAAACTCGACCAGTTCAACTCTGAGTCGTTTCACCATCCTGGTTCGCAGCCGATGCTCGAGGATCTAACCACGCGGCCGCGAAAATCACGTAGTCGTCGTTGAACATTCACCTACCGACCTTGTCGCTTGTCCTTAACTAGCCGCAGGGGATTGGACCTGCTGATAGCGCCGTCAGAAAATCAATCCCACGCCGCCGGTAATCATGTTGCTTTTCCAGTTGTAGAGATTGCTGGGATTGTTTTGATTCTCTTCGAATTTGAAATAGCGGGTCTGGTAGGTGCCCTGGGCGTACCACTTGCCGAAAGTGTAGCCCAGGCTGCCGCGGAGGAAATAGCCGTGGTCGAAGTTGGGATGCGGCAATGCGATTCCGGTCGACGCGGCGGTACGGAAGCGGGGAGTGAATTCGGGGCCGCCTTGCACGTGGATGAAGGCGCGCTTGTCCGGGCCGAATTTGTATTTAAGAACGATTGGGGCTTCGATCAGTTCCAGGTTGTAGCGCACGAGAATCTGGTTATCGACGGTGGCGGAGGGGAGGTCGATTTTGCGGACCTGCGCGTTGACGCCGATGGAAAAATTGCTGCGGGCCTGGAAGGCGAGGCCGCCGAAGACGGCGAATTCCTTGGCGTGATTGGTGTCGTCGGAGGGGACGCGGACCTCGCCGCCGGCGACGATGCTGGGGCCACCGTTCTTGGCGGAGGGCTTTTTCACGATCAGTTCACCGTTAAGGTCGAGGGCGGGGCCGTTGACGGGCGCGAAGGAGGCAAACTTATCGGAAGTTTCGCCGGCGTTGATGTCGATGGTCCCGCGTTGGCCATAGGCCGGGACGGTGGGCAGTAGAAATAGGAGATATATACCTGTGCGGACCAGATGCGGCTTGCATCGCTTCATCAAATACGTTCCCTCCCCTTGTGGGCAGTGTACACTCCCGCGAATGCGGCCGGACAGCGCGCGGCGCCTGGCCGGGAATCCGGCATTCTATCGGTTCTATCGTTCTATGTTCTACGTCTGATGCGGTTGTTTGGCTGTTTGGGTCTGATGCCAGTGGTGAGATGCGCCGGAGGGGACAATCGTTTTGTGCCCCCGCGAATTGGTCATGTGGAGCGCGCGACATCGCGCGGGGATTCGAGGTCAAGGATCAGGTCGCAGGATCAGGTTCGCAGAGTCTTCGCAGGATCCGCGCGGCAAATTACGAGCCTTGTTTTTCGAAGATGATTTCAGCCTTTCTCGTGAACAGCTTTTCTTTCTCCCGGCGGAAGGCGCGGGCGACATCGCCGAGAGGAGTGACGGATTGCGGCGTCGGCGTAGGCGCCAGGTCCCAGAGCGGGCGCTCGCCCTGGGCGTAACTGACGGTGCCGCCGCCGATCAAAGACTGCTCGGTCGCCAGTGCGTGCGGTTCGGCGTGCAGAGGATGGTCGGGAATCTGAGTCATCTGCGCTTGGCTGGAAATGGTGGCAGCAGCCTGGCCGAAGGCCGAAGCGGCTAGCAGAAGGAACAGAGCGGAGAGTGTGATTTTCATCATGTGAGATCCGATTCACAGGATTAGAAGCACCCAGAGAGCCAACCTAACTCCTTAAACTTCTGATAGTTGCCAGGGGGTCCTAGAGGATTACGCAAGAGTTTTCACACTTAGGGAACGCGCGGCATGCAGGGACTGGGCTCGGCGCGAACAGCGGACAGCACAAGCGCGATGCGAAACCGTGACGCGACGAAGGAGATCCACTTGCCACTTGAACCCGGATTTCAGATGTGGTGTACTCCCATAATGGCCGAGGAAAAAAGCCGCAGCAAAGACATTATTCTGTGGATTATTACGGTCGCTCTGGTTGCGTTGGCAATCTTCTGGTATAGGCGGTAATTTTTCCGCAGGCGGGCCGGGTCGTCGGGTGCGGGCTGTTTCGTGTCCGCGGCGGGATGATCAGGTAAGAATACGAAGGAATTGCCCCCGCGACATCCCTTCGACTGCGCTCTGGTTAGGCTCTTTCACTTCGCCTGGAAGACGGCTCCGTTTAGAATGACGCCCCTCCTCCCTGATGGACTACCACAACTCCCACCGCCGTCGCTCCCTATCCTAGGGTTTCAGCCTTTCATCGGGTAAGATACTTCGGCTGCGAAAGAGAGGTTGCAAGCAACGTCTCTACGCCAGCACTGCAGGCAGCCTCGACTTCCCGATGAATCGCGAATATCACAAAGCTTATAGCCAGGAATTGCACCGGGATTTGGAGGCGCTGGTTTTCGGGCATGCGGGGACGCCGCTGCTGGTGTTTCCTACTTCGCAGGGACGGTTTTTCGAATATGAAGATCGGGGAATGATTGGGGCGCTGGCGGGGAGGATTGATAGCGGCGACTTGCAGGTGTTTTGTCCAGACAGCGTGGATGGCGAGAGCTGGTACAACAAGGGCTTGCATCCGCGGGTGCGCGTGATGCGGCACCTGCAGTATGAGCGTTACATTCTGCATGAGTTTCTGCCGTTCATCCGATGGAAGAATCAGGCGCCGCGGCTGGCGATGACGGGATGCAGTTTTGGCGGGTATCATGCGATGAATTTTGCGCTGAAGCATCCCGATGTGGTCACGCATTGCGTGAGCATGAGTGGGGCGTTCGATATCCATCAGTTTCTGGATGGGTATTACGACAACGATTGTTACTTCAATAATCCTCCGGACTTTTTGCCGAACATGTCGGATGACTGGTTCCTGAGCCGCTATCGGCAGATGAAGATTGTGCTGGGGTCGGCGGACTGGGATATTTGCCTGGATGCGAATGTGAAGTTCTCGGCGATTTTGAATGCGAAGGCGATTCCGCACTGGCTGGATGTTTGGAATGATAATTCGAAGCATGATTGGCCGCTTTGGGTGAGGATGGCGGGGAAGTATTTTTAAATCCGTCGTTGGTCGTTGGCCCTTCGTCGTTGGCGCATTCTGAAAGCAACGATTGTAAGAGGCGCGGGGTCTGTGGAAGGGCGCGGCTTAGTCCTGCGGGCGGTGGTATTCAGGAAGTAGGGATCCTTCGACTGCGCAAGTGCTTCGCTTCACGAAGCGCTTACTTCGATCAGGATGACCACTCTGGAAGAGGTTAGAAATGGAGAACTGGTCGTGAAGAAGATTGGGATTTTGTTTGGGATGGAGAATACGTTTCCGCCGGCTTTAGTCGAGAAGATTAACTCGATGAAAGTTCAGGGCGTGGAGGCGGAGTTTGTGAAGATTGGCGGGATTCGGATGGATGAACCGAAGAAGTATGCGGTGATCATCGACCGCATTTCGCAGGATATACAGTTCTATCGCGCGTATCTGAAGAATGCGGCGCTGCACGGGACGATCGTTGTCAACAATCCGTTCTGGTGGACGGCGGACGACAAGTTTTTCAACTACGCGCTGGCGCACAAGATGGGCGTGGCGATTCCTCCGACGATTATTTTGCCGCACAACAAGCATCCCGAGGGAACGACGGAGCAGTCGATGAGGAATCTCATCTTCCCTCTCAACTGGCAGGAGCTGTTTGACTATGTGGGATTTCCCGCTTTCTTGAAGCCTTATTCTGGCGGTGGGTGGAAGCATGTTTATAAGGTGCATACGCCGGAGGAATTTTTTCATCACTACAACCAGACGGGCGACTTGTGCATGACGCTGCAGCATGGCGTGGAGTTCGAGGAATATTACCGCTGCTACGTGGTGGGACAGGAAAAAGTGCACATCATGAAGTACGATCCGCGGGCGCCGTTTCATGAGCGCTATGTGAAGGGGAATCCAGCGCCGTCGTCGCAGGCGCTGCGGGAGCGGATGGAGAAAGACGCGGTGTCGCTCTGCCGGGCGCTGGGATACGACTTGAATACGGTGGAGTTTGCGGTGGAGGGTGGAGTGCCGTATGCGATCGACTTTCTGAATCCGGCGCCGGACGCGGAGATTACGTCGGTGGGGCAGGACAATTTTGACTGGATTGTGAATGCGGTGGCGGAGATGGCGGTAAAGATGGCGCTGAGCGGGGAGAGTCCGGTGAGGGAGATGCGGTGGTCGGAGTTTTTGGCGGGGACGCCCGTGAAGCTAGAGCGCAAGGGAGAGCCGGAGTGGGTGGCGGCGCGGAAGCGGAAGCCTGCGAAATAGGGACCCTGAAGAATTCCCTAAAAGAGTTGCGGCAGCCTGTTGCAGGTAGGGATCCTTCGACTTCGTAAACGCTTCGCTTCGCGGAGCGCTCACTTCGCTGAGAATGACAGGCTGCTCAGGATGACGACGATATGCGTAAAGGCAAAGCTGCGAAGACTGTGGAGGAATATCTGGCTGGCGTGCCGGAACCGGCTTGCAGTAGTTTGAAACATATTCGAGCGGTCATTCGGTCTGTGGTCCCAAAAGAGACCACTGAGGTGATCAGTTACGGGATTCCGATGTTTAAGTTCAACGGGATGCTGGTGGGATATGCGGCGTTTAAGAATCACTGCAGCTTGTTTCCGACCGGGTCGGGAGTGCTCGATCAGTTTGAGAAGGAGCTGCGTGGGTATCGGACTTCGAAGGGGACGATTCAGTTTGCTGCAGATAAGCCATTGCCGGATGGGCTGGTGAAGAGGATTGTGAAGGCGCGGGTTAAAGAGAATAGGGAGTGGGATTAGGTAGGGGCGGTTTTCGCTGATTGTTATACTGTTTGGGCCTGATTCTTCCCACTTCTCGCAAAGGAAGCGAGAAGTGGGGCACCCGCCTGTGGGAAGCCGCCGGCGAACAACAGGTTCCTCGCCTTCGCTCGGAATCACAGGGGTAGCACTGGTGGTTAATACCGCCCGGCTTCGCCCCTTCGACTTCGCTCAGGGCAGGCTCTGGCGGGACAGCCCATGCGGCTGTGGCTACGTGAGTTTTTATGGCGCCTACTTTCACTATCGGGATTGAAGAGGAATATCAGACTGTAGATCCGGAGACGCGGGATCTGCGGTCGCATATTCATGCCGAACTCCTGGACAAGGGGAGGATGATTCTGCAGGAACGGGTGAAGGCGGAGATGCATCAGTCGGTGGTGGAGGTGGGGACGCGGGTCTGTAAGAGCATCAAGGACGCCAAGATCGAAGTTAAGAAGCTGCGGCGCGACATGGTGCGGCTGGCCAGGGAAAACGGGCTGCGGCTGGCGTCGGCGGCCACGCATCCGTTTGGGGATTGGCGGTCGCAGGAGATTCATCCCGACGAGCGGTATAAAAATATTGTCGAGGATTTGCAGCTGGTGGCGCGGGCCAATCTGATTTTCGGATTGCACGTGCATATTGGGATTGAGGATCGCGAGACAGCGATCCATATGATGAATCATGCGCGCTATTTTCTGCCGCACATGTTGGCGCTGTCGACGAACTCTCCGTTTTGGCTGGGCATGAATACCGGGCTGAAGTCGTACCGGTGCAAGGTGTTCGATAAATTTCCGCGAACGAACATTCCGGATTATTTTCCCAGCTGGGGCGAGTACGAAAATTTCATCAAGCTGCTGATCAAGACCAACTGTATCGATAACGCGAAGAAGATCTGGTGGGATATTCGACCGCACCCGTTTTTCAATACGATTGAGTTTCGGGTGTGCGACATTCCGATGCGGGCCGACGAAACCATCGCGCTGGCGGCGCTGATTCAGGCCACGGTGGCAAAACTGTATAAGCTGTATACAGCGAATCAGGGATTTCGCCTGTACCGGCGCGCCTTGATCATGGAAAACAAGTGGCGAGCATCGCGTTACGGGCTCAATGGCAACCTGATCGATTTTGGCAAGCAGAAGGAAGTGCCGGCCCGCGATCTGGTGCTCGAGTATCTGGAATTCGTCGATGACGTGGTGGATGAATTGGACTCGCGCGAGGAGCTGAATTATATCCACCAGATTTTGGAGAGGGGCAGCGGGGCGGACCGGCAGTTGCGAGTGTTTCAGGAGACTGGAGATTTGAAGAAAGTGGTCGATTACATTATTGAGGAGACGGAAGCGGGGCTGGAACAAGAGCCGGCGGTCGTCGAAAAAGCAGGGTAATGGAAATTCCTACAGAGTCCGAAAATCCCATGTCTGGCAAAAACGGCGAGACATGGGGCACCCTACCGCGGAATTCTCTCGACATTCCTTTCGATCCTGAGTTCGCGCCTGGCGCTTTTAACGCGGTGAACGTTTGTTTGCGTGTGCATGCCGACGAACAGGTTTGCGTGATTACCGACCAGGCTACGATTGAGATTGCGGCTTCGATGGTGTGTGAGCTGGAGAAGGTGGGCGCTGCTTATCATGCGTGGGTGCTGGAGGAGTTGGCGGAGCGTCCGCTGAAGGATTTGCCGCGCGCGATTGTGGAGGATCTGGAGAGCAGCCAGGTTTCGATTTTTGCGGTGCAGGCGCAGACCCATGAACTGCGGTCGCGGATTCAGATGACCGACGTGGTGAACCGCAGGAAGATTCGCCACGCGCACATGGTGAACATTAACCGGCAGATCATGCTGGAGGGGATGCGGGCGGATTTTCAGCGCGTGGACCGGCTCAGCGCCAAGGTAATTGCGATGGTGCGGAAAGCGCGGCGGGTGCGGGCGACAACGGCGGCGGGAACGGATCTGTCGGCGGATTTGAATCCGAACTACAAGTGGCTGAAGACCAGTGGAATTATTTCGCCGGAGAAGTGGGGCAACCTGCCGGGTGGAGAAATTTTTACGACTCCGGGCGAAGTGAATGGGACGTTTGTGATTGACGGAGTGGTGGGCGATTATTTGTGCGGGAAGTTTGGCAACTTGCAGGAAACTCCGTTGACGGTGCGTATGAAGGGAAACCGGCTGACCGAGGCGCATTCGGAGAACCGGGAGCTGGAAAACGATTTCTGGAAGTATACGCACACTGACGAGAACAGCGATCGCGTGGGGGAGTTTGCCATTGGGACGAATATTGATTTGAAAGATGTGATTGGGCAGATTTTGCAGGATGAGAAGTATCCTGGAGTGCATATTGCGTTTGGGAATCCTTATGGGGCGCATACGGGCGCGGAATGGGATTCGACTACGCATATCGATGTTGTCGGGCGGAAGTTTAATATCTGGGTGGACGACGAGCAGATTATGCGGGAGGGGAAGTTTCTGGTGGAGGGATAGCCGAGGGGGCTTAGATTGTGGATTAGATAGGGATCCTTCGACTGCGAAAAGCGCTCACTTTGTGAGCGCTTTTCTACGCTCAGGATGACAGGGTGCTTGGATAACGCGCTCTCCGATGACGGGGCGTTAGAATGACTCGGCAAAATCATATTTGGCAAAAGCATGATTCCTTTCTTGCGTCAGCAATTCAATCAGAACTTTACTGCGGATAAATATCGGGCGTTTTTGCGGCGGGTGGATGACGCTTGCGGGACGCATGTGCAGTTTCGGATTTCGGAGACGCCTTGTTTCTTTCCCAAGCCGCTGATCGATCGTATGGCTTCGGATGGTCAGGAACTGATTCGGCAGTTGGTGGACAATCCTGCGTACCGGGCGAAGTCCGATGAGGCGGTTCCCGTCGAGTTCAACGTTCGGAACGAACCTCCACATCCCATGTTTGTGCAGGTGGATTTTGGGTTGGTGCGGGACGCCGGCGGCGAGTTGCAGCCGAAGCTGGTGGAGTTGCAGGCCTTCCCTTCTCTTTATGCCTATCAGGGGCCGCTGGCGGAGGCTTATATCGATGTGTACGGGCTCGAAGCAGCTTCCGGCTTTCGGCTTCCGGCTTCCGAAAGCCGAGCGCCGGAAGCCGGAAGCCGCCTGAAATACTTTTTGAGTGGGCTCGAGACAAACTCTTATCGTGAACTTTTCCGGCGGGCTATTGTTGCGGACCATGATCCTGCGAATGTGATTTTGATGGAGATTCATCCGCGGGATCAGAAGACGCTGCCGGATTTTTTGCTGACCGAGAAAATGCTTGGGGTGCGGACTGTCGATATTGTGGACATTCAGAAAGACGGATCGCGTCTTTATTATGAGCGAGGCGGGAAGCGCGTTCCCATCCAGCGGATTTATAACCGGACGATCGTGGATGAGCTGGAGCGAAAGAACGTCAAGCTGAATTTTGACTGGCGCGATGATCTTGACGTGGAGTGGGCGGGACATCCCAACTGGTATTTCCGGATCAGCAAGTTTTCGATTCCTTACCTGAAGCATGCGTCGGTGCCGAAGACGTGGTTTCTGGATCGACTGGAGGAGATTCCCTCCGATCTGGAGAATTATGCGCTGAAGCCGCTGTATTCGTTCGCCGGGCTGGGCGTGGTGATTGCTCCTTCGAAAGAGGATATTGCGGCGATTCCCACGGAGCGGCGTCCTTATTACATTCTGCAGGAGCGCATGCACTTTGAGCCTGTGATCGAAACGCCGTTCGGCACGACGAAGGCGGAGGTGCGGGTCATGTACATATGGCTCGACAAACTTACGCCGGTGCTGACGATCATTCGCATGGGGCGCGGGCTGATGATGGGCGTGGATCAAAATAAGAACATGGAATGGGTTGGGGCATCGGCGGGATTGTACGCAGACGAATGACAGGTATCATCATGGCGCGGGCGACGTTTTGTATGGGTGGAGGTGGAATGCAACGGGCGCGAGAGTTGGCATGAGACGTCCGTGGCTTTTCTTTCACCCCTTCATGGCTTGCCCATTTCGCTTGTCCACCCACGGCTTGCGCCGTGGGCTGTATTCTGTCGCCGCTTCGCGGCTGGGAGAGAGTGGGATAGCTGCGAGTGACTCTTCTGATCCGGCAGTTCTTGAGTCGTCAGTGAGATTGCTGCGAGTGGCTTTCCTGTTATCCGGCAGTTCCGGAGTCGGCGGGGATTGACTCCAGGCGGCGTCCAATCAGGATTCCGGCCGCAATCAGAGTGGCGATCAACGCGACTGAAATTACGAGCCAGCCCCAATGTTGCAGGGGATGCCGGAGCACGCGGATTAAGTGACGCCCGTAAAAACCGGCAATAAAGGCAATTGAGAAATAGCGGGCCGCGCGGCAGAGGGTCACGACGATCAGAAACTTAGGCAGAGGAAAATCGGAGGCACCGGCAGCTGCGAAAAACATGCTGGTTGGAGTGGGGAACGGAATGGCCGTAGACGCGACCAGGGTTCCGGTGCCCCATTTTTTAAACAGCTTGAGGAACTTGGAAACCGTGCCCTTCTTGAATTTCTTGTCGAGGTAGGCCGATCCCGCTTTACGTGCGACCCGGAATGTGAAGTAAGCGCCGACGACCGATCCGGCGGTTGCCGTGGCGGCATATTCATACCAGGGATTGCGATGGCTGGCAGCTAATACGGCGGTGAGAATATCAAGACCACCGAAAGTGGGAAGCGGAGAACTGTCGAGAATCGCGAGAAAGAACAGCCCGACCGCCCCCAGATGCAGGAGTGTTGAAGTGAGGGTCCTGCCGCTCCGCCGTCTTTGATTCTGCAGAAGCAGATTCAGCATCTTGGCAATATATCAAGTTGACCTGGGGAAGGACGTTGCCCTTGCGTTCAGAGGGGAGTCTCAGCGGATTTTGGCGATGGTAGTCTCCAGGACCTTGCCGTTGGGGCGGAGGACGAGCATCTGGTGGCCGTGGAAACGGAGCGGGACAGAGACGCCCGGGCCGAACTCGCCGGGAAGATAGCCATCGGCCAAGTCGGGATTATATTCACCGATATACTGCGCGCCGTCTACTTTGACCACAATCGCTTTGCGATCTGGTGTACGTTCTCGGGTGGCGCGTTCTAAGGATTCGCCCAGGATTTCCCGTTCGGCTTGAGCCCAGTTGTCCTGATCGCGGCCAGGAATCTTTCCGCTGCGGAAATAGATCTCTTCGGCGCGTCGACGAATGACCTCCTGCCGGTCGTTTGCGGGCGTGGGCCAGGCTTTGGAGGTCCTTGCGGCGGCATTCATGAACAGAGATCTCCCTTGGGGCGCGACTCGGCGTCGAGCAGTTCGTTCCACTACCCATACTATGGCGTAAACCGCCTTTGAGTTCACGGAGATCTCACGGAAGTAATCGGAGGTAAGTGGTGCGAGCCAATTTTGGGAATCGGAGATGCCATGGCTCCAAAAGTGGAAGCCGAGCAAAAACCAAGGCACGACATGCCCTGCCCTTTCCATGCGAATTGAGACGCCAAGCGGCTATTTGGCGTCTGCGGGGAGTTGACCGGACTCGGCGAGGGGCCTAACATTACCGCCGAGCAGGGTCCTACGCCTTCATGATTGGCCAGCAGGTATCCCATTACCGCATCCTTGGCAAGCTTGGGGGCGGTGGTATGGGCGTGGTCTATGAGGCAGAGGACCTGAGCCTGGGGCGGCATGTCGCCCTGAAGTTTATTCCAGAAAATCTGGCCGGCGACCCCAAGTCGCTGGAGCGCTTTACGCGCGAGGCGCGTGCGGCGTCGCAACTGAACCATCCCAACATCTGCACCATCCACGGCATTGAGGATAACCACGGGCACCCCTTCATCGTGATGGAGAAGTTGGAAGGGGAGAGCCTCAAACAGCACATCGGCGGGCAAGCGATGAAGCTGGAGGAGGTGATGGATGTAGGGGTGCAAGTGGCCGACGCGCTGGTGGCGTCGCACACCAAGGGGATTGTGCATCGCGACATCAAACCGGCCAATATCTTTCTGACTCCTTCGGGGCAAGTGAAGGTGCTCGACTTCGGGCTGGCGAAGCTGGTCCACAACGCGGGCACGGAAGAGGATCAGTCCCTGACGGCGGTGGGGATTATTCCCGGGACCGCAGTCTATATGTCACCGGAGCAGGCGCGCAGCGAAACCGTGGACGCCCGCAGCGACCTGTTTTCTTTCGGGACGGTGTTATATGAAATGGCCACGGGCAAGAAACCGTTCCTCGGGAATAACTCGCTGATGACGCTGGATGCGGTGTTGCATCAGAAGCCCACGCCGCCGCACGACTTGAATCCGAAGATTCCGATCGAGTTGCAGGGAATCATTGGCAAGGCGATGGAGAAGGACCGCGCGCACCGCTACCAGAGCGCGGCGGAAATCCGATCGGATCTGGCGCAGCTCAAGCGGGAAGCGGAATCGGGGACGATCAAAGTTGGCAGTAATTCGTCGTCGATGCTACGCGCGGCGTCGAAAACTTTCAGCCGGAATTCGCGGTTTCAGATGTATCTGGTGATCGGCATGGCGGCGCTGCTGGTTACGGTGCTGGCGTCGGTAGGGGCATGGTGGTTCAAGCATCGCGAAGTAGCAAGCGCCGAGCAGAGGAACGCGATCGCGGTGCTTCCGTTGCAGAACTTGAACGGGGATTACAACATCGACTTTTTGCGGTTCGCGCTGGCGGATGAGTTGACCAGCGTATTGACCTATTCGCGTTCGTTGGAGGTACGGCCCTCGTCGGTCACGCGCAAATATGTCGCGCTGGATCTCGAGCCGAAAAAAGTGGGACAGGAACTGCGCGTGGGGCGGCTGTTGCAGGGACACTTCATCAAGCAGGGAGACCAGTTGACCGTCACGCTGGAGGCCATCGACGTGCCCACCGACCGGCTGCTCTGGCAAACCACCGTCACGGCGAAGGCCGAGGATCTGATCGGACTGCAGCAGCAACTGAGTTCGCAGGTGCAGCATGGGTTGTTGCCGGTTCTGGGCGGAGCGGCAGGTGCGGCGGAATCGGCGGCCTCGCGGCCGAAGAACCAGGAAGCTTATGACTTGTATTTGCGCAGCATCGCCGTGCCGCACGATTCGGCCCCGAATAAAGAAGCCATCAAGATGCTGGAGTGGGCGGTTGGGATCGATCCGAGTTATGCGCCCGCGTGGGAGGCGCTGGGGCAGAGATACTATTTCGATTCTCTGTTCGGGGGCGGAGGCGAAGAAAGATTCCAGCGGTCGAATTCCGCGTATGAGCGAGCGGTATCGCTCGATCCCACCCGCGTGATGGCAGCCAGCAACCTGATCACGAACCGGGTAGAGCGCGGCGAACTGGGGCGCGCCTACGATGCGGCGACTGATCTGGTGCGGCGACGTCCGCAGAGCGCCGATGCGCACTTCGCGCTGAGTTACGTCTTCCGGTATGCGGGAATGCTCGATCAATCGACGCAGGAGTGCAACACGGCGCGCTCGCTCGATCCGGGAAATTTCGCGTTCCGTTCGTGCGCCTGGTCGTTCCTGGAGATGGGCAAGACCGACCGGGCGATGGACTTTGTGCATCTGGATGCGGGATCGGAGTGGGCGGCTTGGGTAACTCCATATGTATATCTCGCTGAAGGAAATTTGGCGGAGGCGCGGGCCAGCGCCAAAAATATGTCGAAGGTCCCGATCTATCACCGCGAGTTGATGGAGGCGTGCACGGCGGCGCAGCGTCCGGCGGACCTGGCAAAGATTGTGCGCGAAAATGAGGCGTCGGTGATGATGGAGTTGGACGCCGAGGCCTGGTATCACGTGGGCGCTCTGATGGCGGCGTGCGGGCAGAATGAACCGGCGCTGCGTCTATTGAAAGCCGCTGTGCAGCAAAACTATTGCGCCTACTCGGCGTTGCTGGATGATCCGCTCCTGAAGGACTTGCGGAAACAGACGGCGTTCGATGAAGTGCTCACTTCGGCGGCAAAATGTCAGGCGGTGCTCAAGGAAGGGCGGTAGGGAAAGCTTTGAGCTCTTAGCCCGTTGCTTGTGCCTTCGAAAGGGATTTTGGGAAGGGCGCGGCTTTAGCCCCTGAGGGATATGCGGAGCTTTTCGCGGCGATCGTTGCTTCAGTCCTCGGTCGTCGGCGCCATTGCGCTTCCGTCACTTGCCTCAAGTTTTGACGCGTCCGCGCCTGCCCGCAAAGGACGCATTCATCAGTCTGTTTGCCAATGGTGTTATCCGCACATTCCTGTCGATCAATTGGCGGAATATGGGGCGAAGATTGGACTGCGGGGAGTGGACCTGCTGAAGCCGGATGAATATGAAATTCCGCGGCGCTACGGACTGGTCTGCACCATGGGATATGCCGGCGGAGGAGAAATTGGGAAGGCTCTGAATCGCGTGGAGAATCATGCCGCGATCGAGGAGGGGTTTCGCACGAACATTCCGCGGGCGGCGAAGGCCGGGGTTCCGAACGTAATTACGTTTTCGGGAAACCGCGGTGGCATGTCGGATGAGGAAGGCGCGCGCAACACAATTGCCGGGCTGAATCGCGTCAAGAAAATTGCGGAAGATCATGGCGTCACCATCTGCATGGAACTGCTCAACAGCAAGGTGAATCATCCTGACTATATGTGCGATCACACGGCGTGGGGCGTGCGTGTGGTGCGGGAGGTGAACTCGCCGAATGTGAAGTTGCTGTACGACATTTACCACATGCAGATTATGGAGGGCAATCTGATCGATACGATCCGGCAGAATTTGCAGTGGATTGGACATTTTCATACCGGCGGCGTGCCGGGGCGGCACGAGTTGGACGGCACGCAGGAGGTTCAGTGGGACGGAGTGATGCGAGCGATCGCTGACGCGGGCTTTCGTGGCTATGTGGCGCATGAATTCGTGCCCACCGGCGATCCAATGGAGTCGCTGCGGAAAGCCGCGGATTTGTGTGACGTGTAAGGGGCTTCCGGCTTCCGGCTTTTCGGCTTCCGGTTCCGCGGCCTGGCTCGTTCGCCGAGAGACTTACGATTCGGGTCAGGGCCATGGCTTTAGCGATGCCGGTCGTCCCGCATACCGTCGAGGCGCTGAACTACCCCAGCGCCTGAAGGCGCCACTGCCGACGCTGCTTGGCGCCATGCCTGAAGGCATACCCTGATACGAAGCCAGATCGAATTGCGGTACGAAGCCGGATTCGAATTCTGACACGAATCCTGGTTTCGCGTCACTGAGGAAGGCTCGACCCTTGACGAACGTGACGGAAACAATTTGCGTCAAAGTGGCATTTGGGCCCATCCTTGTAACGTGAGATATCCCGGACCTGTCAGCCTGTTGCGGCCCACCCGGCGCCGCGCTTCTTTTATTTTTCACGGCCTGCATTTTCCTGACATGACATTCGTTTGTTTCCTCGCAATTTTTTCCGTCGTCAGCGTCGCGCAGGGCCCGGTCGCGAATAGGCCCGCAACGCCGGCGGCAAAGTCTGCAACCTCAAGTTCCTCCGCGAATCATCCGCTCTCGAACCTCGACGCGCTGGCCGATCCGCCGCGACTGCTGTATCAGGGCGTTCCGGCGGAATTACCACAAGACCAAGGCGCGGCCGGGTTGCGCTTAGAACTTTTGCGGCTGGGGACTATGGCGCGGCTGATGCAGGTGGTGGCGCATCCCGATGATGAAGATGGCGGGATGCTGACGCTGGAGGCGCGCGGGCGCGGCGTGAGCACGTTGCTGATGACGCTGAATCGCGGCGAGGGCGGGCAGAACAAGATTGGCAGCAATTTGTCGGATGTGCTGGGCGTGTTGCGAGCGGAGGAATTGCTGGCGTCGGATCAGTACTACGGCGTGCAGGAACGGTTTTCGCGGGTGGCGGATTTTGGATTCTCGAAGAGCGCCGAGGAAACGTTCGGCAAGTGGGGCGGGCACGATACCGCTCTAGACGATATGGTGCGGGTGATTCGGACGTTTCGTCCGGATGTGCTGGTGGCGCGCTTTTCGGGGACGTCGCGGGACGGGCACGGGCATCATCAGGCGTCGGCCATCCTGACGAAGGAGGCGTTCCGGGCGGCCGCCGATCCGAAGCGCTTTCCCGAGCAGATAGCGCAGGGATTGCTGCCCTGGCAGGCGAAGAAGTTGTACATCGGAAATGTGTGCGGCTTTGGGGCGATGACCTGTCCGGACGCGGACTGGACTCTGAAGTTGAATACGGGCGAGCGCAGTCCTGAGATGGGCATATCGTACGCGCAGTTTGCGATGCTGGGATTGCGGCACCAGATGTCGCAGGGGGCGGCCAACTGGACCTTGGATGCAGGGGACCGGTTTACGTTTTACAGGTTGGTCGATTCCGTTGTGCCTCCTACATTAGACAAGGAAGGGCACGAGAAGAGTTTTTTCGACGGAATCGACGTGACCTGGCCGGGATTGGCGGCGGGACTGGCAGCGGAACGGAAAGCTGTCCCCCAGTTGGGAGCCGAGCTCACAGAAATCGCGAGGCGCGTTTCTGAAGCAGCGGAGGACGCAAAGGGAAATAATATTTCGAGCGTGGCGACACCTCTGATGCAGGCGGTAACAGAGCTCCACCGCGTCAGTAGTCAATTGCAAGCGAGCACGTTGAGCGCGGCCGCCAGGCTCGATTTGCTGACTCGAATCGCGGAAAAGCAACGACAGGCGGAGACCGCGCTCAACCTGGCGCTGAACGTCACGCTCGCAACGGACGTGTCCGCGGATGGGGAACCGAATGCTCATCTACCAAAAGAACCGGACGCGCTCACGACGGTTTCGCCCGGGCAGGAAGTTCTGGTGGCGGCGACGTTTCACAATGGATCGAAAAAGCCGCTGATCATCGATCAGATCAAGCTGGAGGTTCCGGCCGGGTGGAACACCATCAGCGGGAAGACGAAACCGGAGACGGTGAAGGCGGGCGATGATCTGCACGCAGATTTCCGGCTGCGAGTGCCGAAGAACGCGGCGTATACGCGGCCCTATTGGCATCGGGATGATCCGGATCGGGAGGCGATCAATCACATCGATGACGAGAAATATGTGACGCTTCCCTTCCCGCCTCCGGCGTTGCGGGCAAGAGTGGAGTATTCGGTCGGCGGAGCGAACGGAATAAAGGCGGAAAATCGGATTGACGCCGCGGTCACGACTGCTTTCGTCGACGACGCAGGAAAAGCGAGGGCGCGTCCGTTGGCCGTGGTGCCGGCCTTTTCGGTGATGCTGGAGCCGGGCACGCAGGTGATTTCGACGCATACTGGATCGACCTCGACCGTGACGGTGGGAGTGACCAGCAATCTGATGCGCGAGGTCAACGGCGTTCTGCGTCTGGAATTGCCTGCGGGATGGCGATCGGAGCCCGCGAAGTTGGCGGTGAAGTTTACCAAGCGCGGCGAAAAACAGGATTTTCAATTCAAAGTCCTCACCAGTGGTTTGCAGGAAGGACGAACCACGGTGCGAGCCACGCTCGAATCGGAGGGCGAGAAATACGCCGAGGGATATACGCTGGTCACGCGCGAAGATCTGGGCAGCTTTTATTACTATCAGCCGGCGCGGCAGCGCGTGAGTATTGTCGACGTGCAGGTGCCGCATGATCTCAAGGTTGGCTACATCATGGGCGCGGGCGATGACATTCCGACGGTGCTGAAGCAGGTAGGAATGGACGTCAGGTTGATTCCGGCGGAGAAGATTGCGGACGAGGATTTCAGCAAGTACGGAACCATTGTGCTGGGAATCCGCGCCTATGACACCCAGAAAGATGTCGTGTCAAATAATAAGAGATTGCTCGATTTCGTTTCCGCGGGCGGAACCTTGGTGGTGCAATATAACGCCGGCGTCGGTGATTTCAATGCGGGCAAGTTCACTCCTTATTCTGCCGAACTAAGCCGGGCGCGGGTTTCGGTGGAGGAAGCTCCCGTGGAAATTCTGGCGCCGGGTGACTCCGTGTTCCATTATCCCAACACAATCACGGCTCGCGATTTCGATGGGTGGGTGCAGGAACGCGGGCTCTACTTCATGGACAAGTGGGATGAGCATTTTACGCCGCTGCTCTCGTGTCACGATCCGGGAGAGGATGCGCAGAAGGGCGGGCTGCTGCGGGCGCAATATGGCAAGGGAACTTACATCTACACGGGGTACGCATTTTTTCGGCAGTTGCCCGCGGGCGTGCCGGGAGCGGTGCGGTTGTATGTCAATTTGTTGAGCGCGGGACATAACCAGTAACTGTAGAGACGTAGCTTGCTACGTCTTTCTTCTTCGTGGTGAGAAGACGTTGCCAGCAACGTCTCTACGACATGCAGACTGCCCCGCAACCCGAAGCAAGTTCGGCCACGCTCATCCGCGGGATGGGTCTGGGGACGGCGACTGCGCTCAACATGATCGACATGATCGGCGTGGGGCCGTTCATTACCATGCCGCTGGTGTTGAGCGCGATGGGCGGCCCGCAAGCCCTGCTGGGGTGGGTTTTGGGAGCCTTCCTCGCGGTGTGCGATGGGCTGGTGTCGGCGGAATTAGGTGCGGCGCTGCCGGCCTCGGGGGGATCGTATGGCTACCTGCGCGAAAGTTATGGTCCGCAGAAATGGGGACGGCTGATTTCGTTCCTGTTTATCTGGCAGGTTTCATTTTCTGCGCCTCTATCCATTGCCACCGGCTGCATCGGGCTGGCGGGGTACGCGGCATACTACTGGCCGGGGCTGGAGACGGTGTATGCGCACCACGATGCGGTGCTGCATGTGCCGTGGGCAGGTCCGCTGCAGGCCAGTTGGATCGTAACGCCGGGCACATCAGTCGCGGTCGCGATCTGCTTCTTTACCGTGCTGCTGCTTTACCGCCGCATTACTGCGATCGGGCGGCTCACTAAAGTGCTGTGGTTCGGGGTGATGGGGACCATTGGCTGGATCATCTTCGCGGGGCTGACGCACTTCAATGCCGCACTGGCGTTTGACTTTCCGCCAGGTGCGTTCTCTTTGTCCCACCAATTTTTTACGGGGCTAGGCGGAGCAATGCTGGTCGCCACCTATGATTACTGGGGTTACTATAACGTCTGCTTTCTCGGCGACGAAATCAAGGATCCGGGTAAGAATATTCCCCGCGCGCTGCTGCTTTCCATTCTCATTGTGGCCTGTCTATATCTAATGATGAACCTGTGCATCATGGCCGTGGTGCCCTGGCGGGAGATGGTGCAGGCCGGGCAGAACAATAATGGTTTGTACGTTGTTTCGTTATTCATGCAGAGAGTATATGGGGCGTGGGCGGCACGGCTGGTGACAGGGCTCGTGATCGTGACGGCATTTGCATCGGTCTTTTCGCTGATGCTGGGCTATTCGCGGGTGCCTTATGCGGCAGCAAAAGACGGCAACTACTTTCGCGCGTTTGCTCGAGTGCATCCGGTCTACCGGTTTCCTTATATTTCGCTGCTCGCGCTGGGAGTGGTGGCGGCGGCATTCTGTTTTCTGCGGTTGAGAGATGCAATTGCGGCTCTGGTGGTGATTCGCCTGATCCTGCAATTTATGGTGCAGGCAATCGGGTCGATCGTGTTGCGGATCCGGCGGCCCGATCTGCCGCGGCCGTTTCGCATGTGGCTTTATCCGCTGCCGGCGTTGCTGGCGAGCGCGGGATTTTTATTCATCCTGTTTAATCGCGTGAACTGGCAGAAGGAAGTGCGGTATGCGGCGGTAATTCTGCTGACCGGAGTGATCATTTATATGATTCGGGCCCGGAAGGATAGGGAGTGGCCGTTTGGCGCGCGGGTAGAAGCAAAGGCTTAACCACAGAGGAATACACTCAGAGAGGCCGGATCTATAGGATTTTATAGCGGTAATACTATGCAGTAAGATGGCTCGGGCGATTGCGCGGGGGCGGAAAGAACCTGGGGGATCATGAAGAAGAAAATTGGAATCATCGCGTGCGGAGTACTGGCGTTCACGATTGCGGCGTCGGCGCAGATGGCCAAGCCGAAAGAGGAGCTTCGCTCCGTCAACGAGGTCCTGGATCATACGGTACTGAATCTGGAGCATGAGTTCGTTCCCGCCGCGGAGGCGATGCCGGAGGATAAGTTCGAATTCGCTCCTGCCAACGGCGAGTTCAAGGGCGTGCGCACGTTCGCCCAACAGATCAAACATGTGGCGGCGGTGAACTACGAGCTGGCTGCGGCGCTTCTGGAGCAGAAGCCTCCGGTCGACATCGGCGACGAAGAAGGACCGTCATCGGTCACGAGCAAGGCCGACATCCTCAAGTTCCTGAAAGCTTCCTTTGAGTACGTCCACAAAGCGATCGCGACCATCAACGAGAAGAATTTGGTGCAAACCGTGAGGAGCCCCTTCGGAGAAGGATCGGTTACGCGGCTGGGGCTGGCTTCCAGCGTTTCGTCACATGGCTTCGATCATTACGGTCAGATGGTGGAATATCTGCGGATGAATGGGATTGTGCCGCCGGCCAGCCGGTAACGCGGGGCGAAGTTATATGCGGCGGCGGGACACTGGGCTGGCAGCGCGGACCAAGCCGCCATGGTGCTCTGCGAAGGTGACGCGGGGGTCACGGGCAAAACGGCCGGGATACGACTTCAAGGCATGCAGAAAGCTTTGAATCTCTCGGCGGACTTGTTCGTTTCCGGACTTCCCCCGGTCTCCCAGTCCGCCTTGACGCGTTTTCGACTTCATTTTCAGCCCACCTGGCCTCAGCACAAACGACTTCAGAACACCCAGCTTCGGCACATCGAGCTCCAGCAGAGTCAGCCGTGCGTGGCTTTCCCTGAAGATTTTGGAACGTCCGCGCAGCGAGTTGCCGGGGATCCTCACGAAATCCGCCGATCGTAAGAACACTTTGTTCACACTTTTGTTTCGCAAGACGGGAAGTACAAATTTATCCGCCAAAAAAGGGCCGGTAAATACTGTACTTTCTGTAGAGGTGAACAGTTTTTCGCAACAGCAGTTTTTGGCGCTCTCAGTTTTTCCGGAATGAAGAGCGGGCTCCGCGCAAGCTGATCGATGTGGGAAGCAGTTCCGCGCTGAGGCCGCTTCGTGAGAGATGAGCGTGGACGCGTGCGCGCGTTTTCTGCAAAGAAACGCCGGGATCGAGGAAGAGCAATACCGACGGGCCGGCGCCGCTGAGAGCCGCGCCCAGGACGCCGTCCTTTCCCTTCAATGCCTGCAGACTGGGCAGCAAGGCGCAGAGCGCCCCGCGATAGGGCTGGTGGAGGCGATCTTCCAGAGCCGTGGGAAGAAGGTCGCCGCGACCCTGGGTGAAGGCCGCGAGCAACAACATAGAGTTTTGCACGTTCGTGACTGCGTCGGCGCGCGAGTACTGTGCGGGGAGGACGCGACGCGCCTCTTCCGTCGCCAGACTCTGCTCGGGTACCACTAGAAGCAGCGGCCACTTCCCTTTCGGTCGAATTCCGACCACTTGGGCTTCCGCTTCGCCGCACATGCGGGCAATGGTGAGGCCACCCATCCAGCAGGCGGAAGCGTTATCGGGATGGTGCTCGCGGCGGGAAGCCTCGCCCATGATTTGCGCGTCGGTCCAACCTAAACGGGCGAAGTGCACCGCCAAGGCAATGCCCGCCAACCGGGCGGCGGCAGAGGAGCCACAACCCTTGCCAATGGGAATGTCATTCGCGATTTTGACATCCAGCGGAGTGACCGACCGCCCGGCGGCTTCGAGCACTTCGCGGTAGGTATTCAGAATGAGGTGGTCTTTGAGCCGTCCGCAGATTTCATAATCGCGCCCGGTGGCGGCAATGGAGAATTCTTCGGCTGCGCGGGCGTCAATCTTGATAGAGAAATCCAGCGCGAGGGCGGCCGCGTCAAAGGCGGGGCCAAGATTGGCGGACGTGGCGGGCAGGGCCAGGCGAAGCCGGGAGCGGTTCGGATTCCTTCCTGTTGACGGCATAGTTATGTGTTGATCTGTAGCGCAGGCGCCTTTGCCGGCTGTTGCGGGATCGTCTCACCCGCGCCGCCGACGCTACGGAAACCTTTCGGCTTGCTCCAAGGTCCGTATCACTGAATCCAGCGTAGCATCCATAACAATCGGCGGACGGCGCAACGGGTTCAAGGCGACGCTCGCGCTTTCATCGACAGTGCCTTTGAATAGGTCGCCACGGTGGAATCCCATGGTGAAATCGGGATCCTTCAGCAGGTTTCCGGTAAGGATCAGGACCACGCTTTCTTCCGGGGCCACAAACCCTTGCCTCAGTAATTTCTTCAACCCGGCCAGCGTAACCGCGGAGGCTGGCTCACATCCAATGCCTTCGGCGCCTATCTCCGCCTTGGCCTGTGCGATCTCGATTTCACTTACCTGTTCGCAGACGCCACCAGTAGCTTCGAGGATGTGAACTGCCTTCTTCCACGAGGCGGGATTGCCAATGCGAACTGCGGTGGCGCGGGTTTCGGCCTGCACGCTGATCAGGCGTTTGCCGCCGCCTTCGCGAAGGGTGCGGACCAGCGCGTTAGCGCCTGCAGCCTGAATGATTGACAGCTTAGGCAAACGCGAAATCAGGCCGAGATCGCGCATTTCCAACAGCGCCTTGCCGATGGCGGAACTGTTTCCCAGGTTGCCGCCGGGGACGATGATGTGGTCGGGCGGCTGCCAGTCAAGTTGCTCGAGTAGTTCGAGTGCCAGCGTCTTCTGGCCCTCCAGACGAAAGGGATTGATCGAATTCAACTGGTAGACCGGCGCGCGCAAGACCAACTCCTGCAGCAGCCGCAGGCATCCGTCGAAGTCGGTGCGCAATTGGCAGGTGACGGCGCCATAGTCGAGGGCCTGCGAGAGTTTGCTCCAGGAAATCTTGCCATCTGGGACGAGCACCAGGCTGCGCATGCCGCCGCGGGCGGCGTAGGCCGCCATGGAGGCGGAGGTGTTCCCGGTAGAGGCACACGCGACCCAGCGAAAACCGGCCATCCGCGCGAAGGTTGCGGCGACGGTCATACCAGCGTCTTTGAAGGAGCCGGTGGGGTTCAATCCCTGGTGTTTGGCCAACAGGCGCGGCACGCCCGTGATGCGGGCGCACTGTGGAAGGTCGTACAGTGGCGTGTTCCCCTCGAGCAGGGTGATGACTTGGTCGTCGCTGGCAAGCGCGGGAAGCAGATCGCGGAAACGCCAGACGCCACTCTGATCGATGGGTGTCGACGAAAGTCGACGGCTGCGCCACGTCGATTTCAATTTTGCGGCGTCGGAGCTGGCCTCTTTCCATTGAGGATAAGTGATTTCCAGCAGATCTTTACACTGCGGGCAGCGGAAGTTCTGACTGGCGCTGTCGCTTATATTTCCGCACGCGATGCAGCGGAAGCGGAAGGCCGCTTGCCGCAGGCCTGGCGCAGAACTGGAGAGTGGAGGCATGGCCCGAACTTACTTCTCTTCCCGCAGATATTGGTCGGTCTTGTTGATCCAATCGGCGCGCGGAGGGGTGAAGACGTCGAGGTCGACGGTGTCTTCCACGGCCTCGGCTTTGTGCGGCATGTGTGCCGGAATACAGAGAACTTCCCCCGCGTGGACGATGATCTCTTTGCCGTCAATCCAGAACTTGAGCGCTCCGTCGAGGATGTAGGTGAGTTGCTCGTTGTGATGGCTGTGTTCGGGAACGATGCAGCCTTTTTTCAGCAGCACGCGCGCCACCATAATTTCCTGGCCGACCACGAACTGGCGCTGCAACAGCGGGTTCAGCTCTTCGAGCGGGATGGTATGCCAGGGGATATATTGCAAAACGGCGGTGCCCGCGGCGTGTTTGGTGACGGCGCGCTTGGCGCGGCTGTGAGACGTGGTGACTTTTGCCTTGCGAGTGGGGGTCTTGGTTTTTGATTTGGTCTTCCGCTTCTTTTTTGGCATTGTGGTTCTTTTCTTTCGCCCCGATGGGGCTTGATCCTCATTACGGCCACGGTCCCACGGCTTGCGCCCCGTCGACAGGCTCAGGGCAAGCTGTGGGCTGCATTCTTTCGCAGCTCCGCGGCTGCCTTAATCCACTTGGGTCTAGTGCACTCTTCCAGCGTACAACTTCACTGCCGTATCGTGCAGGTAGGCATGGGCTAATTCCAGCGCCCGGGCTTCGGTGATTTCGTTTTCTGAAATCATCTCCGCCAGAGCCGCGGCCAGAGCGGTGCGCGACGACTGCACGCCCAGCCAGTAGCTCTCTTCCGCCCCCAGCACTTGATTGTAAGGGAAACAGTCGGTGCCGAAAGTGATCTTGTCGGGAAAAGTTTCCAGCCACATTTTAAGGGTTTCTTTAAAAGCCGAAGGATACTGGGCAAGCTCGCCGAACGAAGAATCGAGGTAAACATTCTTCATGGCGGCCAGCCAGATGGCCTCGCGTTCCAGCGGATAGCCGCCGTGGATCATCACGAAGATCGTGGAGGCGTAGCGCGGGTCGCGCAACACGCTCTCCAGATTCATGATGTTGCTCTGCGACAGGTTGAAATAGTCGCCGATGCCGACCGCAGTGTGAATGTGCACCGGCAAGTGCAGGCGGCCGCCCTCCAACACCAGATAGCGGAAGATAAAATCCTGGAAGGTACGGTATTCCTTTTCGGTGGGGATTCCACCGGTAACGTAGCGCTGGTAAATGTCCTCGGCCTGCGCACGCGTGGGATCGCCGAAGGTCGTGGGGCGGAAATAGGCGACCTCAAATTTCATGGCGATTCCGCCGCGCTTCGAATTATCCTCCAGCACTTGGCTGATAAACTTCAGATAGTCGGCGAAGCTGGCGGGGAGTTTGCCGACATTTTCCTGCTGCATCCAGCGATGCAGCATTTTTTCCTGCAGCGGGATGTACACGCCCTCGTCTGAGTTTCGCGCGGTCTCGCGCTCATTGTTGAACGGCCACATGAACGAATCGGCGAAGAAGACCCAGGGAAAACGCTTCGGATCGAGATAGTCGGGCATCATGGCGCGGTTCGCTACGGAACTTTCGGTGTTCAGCTTGTCGAGAATCGAATTGAAATAGCCGGTCCCGGGAAGCTGCTTTTTAAGTTCCGTCTTTTTATCGACCAGCCATTTTGCATGCTCGGGAGAAAAATCGGTGTAGGGATATCCGAACAAGGCCTTGGCTGCGGCCACCAGTTCGGGATTATCGTCGCGCGTGCGCAATGCCTCGCTGAATTGGGGAGGGGCCGCCATGGCATCGACATCGGGATCGTCGGCATTGCCGGGGTGGGCATGGTGATCGAAGGCGGGAATCTTGTCGATCTGGAGAAGCAGGCGCTGGTAAATTTGCTGGACATCGGGACCAGGAAAAGGGCGGGCCTGGGCAGCGGCAAGGACCGGAATGACGGCGATGGCGGAAAGAAGAAATCCTCGAATCGCGAATCTCATACTCATAAACGTGCCTCGGGCTGTTTCAACTGCTTATAGCGCGGCGGCTAAAGCTGCGGTCGATAGTGTGGACCTTACGGCGCGGCTTAATCCGCGCCCTTTCAAAACTGGATCACTATCTACGCCGCGTCGACGTCTCCCCGCCTCAATGTCGGCGCCGGACATATGTCAGCGCACAGGCTTACATTCATCGGGCAACTGCTGTTGCCTGCCAGGCAGTCGATACTTTCACAATGCGCTCGACCGCCTCATGCAGCGTTGCCATGGAGGAGGCGAACGAGAAACGGATGAAATCCTTGCCAGAAGGGCCAAACGCGGCGCCGGGAATGACGGCGACCCCGGCCTCTTCTAAAAGAATGCGGCACAGGTCCTCGGCCGACAAGCCCGTACCCGTGATGTCGACCCAGGCATAGAACGCGCCTTCAGGCGGTTGGCAGCGGAAGCCCGGCACACGATTTAGTTCTCGGACGAACTGCTCGCGGCGGCGGGAGAATTCTCCGACCATGTGTTCTGTGTTGCCCTCGCGATCGCGCAGAGCGTCAATGGCGGCGTACTGGGTGAACTCGGCCACACAGGTGTAGGTGTTCACCGCTAACATCACCAATGCGCTGACCACGCCGGGCGGCGCGACGGTGTATCCCAGGCGCCATCCCGTCATGGCAAAGCTTTTGGAGAATCCGTCGATGATCAGGGTGCGCTCCGCCATGCCGGGGTAGCGCAGCATGGAAAGATATTCACCGCCGTAAATGACGCGCGCGTAGATTTCGTCGGAGAGCACCCACAGGTCGTGCTTGACGGCCAGCTCCGCCAGGGCGCGCTGCACGGCGTTGGTATAGACGGTTCCGGTGGGGTTGCCGGGAGAATTCGTGATCAGCATGCGCGTTCGCGAAGTAATCTTCGACGCGACTTCCGCAGGGTCGGGCTGAAAATGATTGCGGGCCGAGAGCGTAAACGGAACGGGAACCGCGCCCAGGCCCAGCGAAATCGAGGAATAACCAGGGAAGCCGGGATCGGGATAAAGAACTTCGTCGCCGGGTTCGAGCAGGGCCATCATGGCGAGGAAGAGCGCGATCTTGCAACCGGGCGCGAGAACGATGTTTGCAGACGAGACCTTGATGTTGCGAGTGCGGGCGAGGTAGGCGGCAATTTCTTCGCGCAGCGCGGGGACGCCGGCGACGGCGCAGTAACGGTCCTTGCCGTCCGCCAAAGCTTTGGCGGCCGATTCGATGACCGACTTGCCGGGATGGAAATCGGGTTCGCCGAGTTCCAGGTGAATGATGGAGCGGCCCTGGGCTTCCAGTTCTTTGGCGCGGGCGAAGACAGAGAGCGCGCCCTCCCCGCTCATTACGGACATTCTTGAAGCTATGGATCGCATGGAACTCCCGACGAATCGTTCACAATCCTTTATACACGCCGCCGTCAACGAGTACCGTCTGCCCGGTGACGTAAGACGCGCGTTCTGACGCCAGCCAAACGACGGCATCGGCCAGCTCGCGAGGCTCGCCCACGCGTTTGAGCGGGGCATCGGCGGCCCAGGCGTCGAAAATCTCTTGTTCGTTTTTTCCGCTGGCCGCCGAGCGAGCTTTCGCCAATTCCTTCAGACGATCGGTTGCGGTGAAACCGGGGCCAACGTTGTTGACCAGAATTCCGTCCTTGCCAAACTCGTTGGCCAGACTCTTTACTAATCCCACCACGGCGGCTCGGACTGCGTTCGAAAGCACCAGGTCCGCGACCGGCTGCTTGGTGGTGATGGACGTGATGGTGATGATTCGGCCCCAGTGCTTGCGCTGCATGTGAGGAATCACTTCGCGCGCAAAGTAAACCGTGCTCAGGAAGTTGAATTCAATCGCCCGTTGCCAGTCGTCGAGCGTGGCGGCCAGGAAACCTTTGGCGGGCGGGCCGCCGGCGTTGGTCACGCAAATATCGACGCTGCCGAATTTGCCGGCGACTGCGGCGACGAATCCGCTGACCGCAGCCGGGTCGGCTACGTCCAACGCTTCCGCGAAGACTTCGGCTCCTTGCTGCTTTCTGATTTTGTCCGCGGCGGCCTGCAGGGTTTGCTGGTTACGCGCGCACATGGCCACGCGGCAGCCCTCGGCGGCGAAGGCTTCGGCGGTGGCCAGGCCGAGTCCTTGGCTGGACGCGGCGACCAGAGCTACGCGGTTTTTCAGGCCCAAGTCCATAAGAAAAGGAATGGGCATTATAAATGGTGCGCGGAACTCGAGCTTCGATCGAGGGACGGCCGGGGGCGGCTGTCCCCGCATGAAGTGGCGTCGCGCTTTCGCTTGCCGCCGTGGAATCGGCGCGGTTACTCTGGAGCACGTGAGGGAACCATGAAACGGCAGACTCGCCCTGAAACCGCCGCGGTTCGCGGCGCGGTCGATCTGGAGAAGAAGAATGGTCCGGTCGGCACGCCTATTTATCAGACGTCCACCTTCGAAGTTGCCGACAACGATGAGCAGCAGCGCGTGACCACCACTGACCGCTATTACACGCGCTGGGGGAATCCGACAAACACCGCGGCGGAGCAGGCTGTGGCCGCAATCGAAGGCGTGGAGGCGGCACGGACTTTTGCTTCCGGAATGGGAGCGATTACCACCACGATTCTGGCGCTGCTCAAGGCAGGCGATCACCTGGTCGCTCAGCGCGACATTTACGGGGGCGTGACCAAGTTCTTTTCCCAATGGCTGCCGCGCATGGGGATTGAAACGACTTTCGTCGACACCACCGATTACGAGCAGCATGCGCGCGCGATCCGGCCGAATACGAAAATGCTTTATCTGGAGTCGCCGACCAATCCTGCATTGCGCGTGGTTGACTTGAAAAAAGCTGCGGCCCTGGCCCGGCAGCACAAGCTGATCAGTATGATCGACAGCACGTTTGGCACGCCCATTAACCAGCATCCGGCGGAGTATGGCATCGACCTGGTGATGCATTCGGGCACGAAGTATTTGAGCGGGCACGCGGATTTGACGTGTGGAGTAGTGGCCGGGAGCCAGGCTTTGATGGACGAGCTTTGGGAGACGCGCACAACGCTGGGCAACTGCATGGACCCGCACGCCGCATGGCTGCTGATCCGCGGGCTCAAGACGCTGGCGGTACGCGTGGCGCGGCAGAACGAGAATGCACTGCGGGTGGCAGAGTTTTTGGGTCAACATGGAAAAGTCCGGCGCGTGCACTACCCGTTTCTGAAAAGCCATCCGCAACATGCCGTTGCCCGCGAACAGATGAGCGGCGGCGGCGGTATGGTGACGTTTGAAGTTGAAGGCACGGGCGAGGACGCGCGCCGGGTGAGCGAAGCGATGCGCCTTTTCACGCTGGCGACGAGCCTGGGCGGCGTCGAGTCGCTGGTATCGATTCCGGTGTTGACCTCGCATGCGATGATTTCCGCCGAGCAGCGCGAGCAGATGGGCGTGACCGAGCAGATGGTGCGGCTCTCGGTGGGGATTGAGAGTGCAGACGATCTGATTGACGATCTGGAACGGGCGCTGCAGGCGGTGGGGGCACGGCAGACGGTGCAAGTGGGATGACAACTTGTCCTAGTCAGTTCTGGCTCTTGCGCTTTAGCTTGCCTCGGCTTTGACTTCGCTGGGCTGGCCTCTGCGAGACCGACACTTCGTTCGAGCATCGCAAATAAACCGGCCTCTTCCGAGGCCGGTTTTGTATGATTCGCGAGTTCGTTGTGATCTAAAAGATGGAACTTCAGGGCTAGCTGCAAAATACGCGCGTTGTGTCACTCCAGTTGATGTAAAGAAAATCCGGTGTCGGTCCTGAGCTGTGCTGGCAAGACGCGTTCCACTCCGTGATGGTTAAAGATGTTGAACGCTTCCGCGCGGAATTCAAAGGCCATGCTCTCCTTAATGGCGAAGTGCTTAAACAAGTGCCATGTCGAAGTTGGTGCGGCGGGGATTGCGCAGACCATTTCGTCCGGCATTGCCGAAAGTCAATCCTCGCGGGAGCCGCAAACGCAGCGGGGTTGAACCACAGGGGTACTGAGTCGACGGAACCGATTCGCGCGCGTGGAATCCCGTGCTTCGGGTTGCCGACAAGATCGGGCCACGAACCGGTGCCGACCGCAGCTGCCACGCCCGGCGTTGTCCGTGGAATACAGTGGTCACGCTCAATGGCGTTCCCGTTGAAACACCAACAAGCCCGGAGAACTGCCAGCCGCCCAGGACATCGTGGCCGATTCCCTTCCCCCTGAAGAAGGGCACGTCGTAGACATAGCTGAAATTAAGCATATGTCGCTGATCGAAGTTGGAACTGGCGCGGTTGGAAGTGAAGTCGTAGCTATTCACGAACGTGCCGTCCTCACGATCCGAAGAGTCGTCGATTGAGTGGCTAAAGGTATAAGCCACATTGAGGGTAAGCTGACCTACGCTGCGCCGGAGCGAAGCCTGCAAGGCATGGTAGATAGAGGAAGACTCCAGTTCTAACTTGGTGATCGTTCCATAACCAGGGTAGTTGCGGAACGGATCAGCCAGAGTATTGCAAGCGGCGACCCCCAGGTTGACAGCCGGGCTCATTACACCGAGTCCGCCATAGGGCACAGGCGCTCCGCTTGGAGTTGTCGCATTTGTGGGTACACCGAGGGCGTCGAACGAAGTGCCGCAGTCGTTGGGCCCGATCGCCTCGCCCGGTTGGTAGGGGTTTTGGCTCAGGGGCGTAGGGAACAACTGATTCAGATCGCTCTGTCGTGTAAGATGCGTGCCTTTGCTTCCCACGTAGGAAACGGTGCCGACGGTATTGTGTGCAAGGTCATGCTGCACGTCGAGGTGCCATTGCTGCATGTAAGGCCAAGTGACCTTGTTGGGAATGTTGTTCACGTTCAGGGGAAACTGGCTTCCTCCACCGCCTCCGATGTTCGTGTACCCCTGAATTTGGGTCTGGTTCACTGCAGTCGCGAGTGGCGGTGAGTTCTCCAGTGATTCGGTATTGGCCTCGTTGCCATTCGTGTGCTCGAAGAAAATACCGTACCCGCCCCGGATCGCCCACTTGCCATCGCCCCACGGATCCCAGGCAAATCCGATTCGTGGCGCAGGATTGAAGGGGTGCCCCTTCATGCACCCAACCGGCACACCGGAAGTCACGCCACATTGGACGATACCATTGGGCAGATTTGATACTGATGGGGTCAAGCCATTCGCTGTGAGGAAGTTGACGCTGTCATCTTGGTTCACGCTAGTCTGTCCTGCAACGTAATGGGCCGGGTCGAAGTTGAAGGCCTGCTTTTGTTTCTCCCGATAGGTCTCATAGCCGCTTATGCGTACACCCAAGTTCAGCGTAAGGCGGTCGGTAATCCGCCAATCGTCCTGAAAGTACGGTTCAAACAGCTTGTAGCGGTTGTAATACTTCAATAGATGGTCCTGCTGGCCAAAGCTGTAAATATTTCCCAGCAACAGATCCGCAAAGGGGTTGCCGGTAGTGCTGTTGTCCTTAGTGGGATCGAACGTTAAATAGCCAGGGAACGAGCCTGCCGCCAGTTCGCCGCCGAACTCGTTCTTCTGCGCAAATGCCATGTAAATGCCCATCTGCAGATTGTGCTTGCCCATGATCTTGGTGACGTTGTCCCGGTAGGTGTAGGTAGGATTCGAGTTATAAATCCCGTTAGGAATGTATCCGGGATCCTCGCCGAAGCCGCCGTAAACACCGGCGGGATCCACTAGGTTGATACCAGGCAGAACCCCCCCGCCGTTGCCCGGAAACAAATCAGTAAAGCCGGAACTGAAACCCGATGGCCGCTTCCAATTCCCGGTATCGTTCAGAATGATGTGGTCGACCGTATAGCTGAACACAAATTCATTCAGTAGCGTGGGAGACGCCGTCGCGGTGAGGCGGGCGACCAGACTCACACCAGGTCCTTTGAATGCGGTGCCGATCGTCGGGAAGCTTCCCTGATTGGTCCACAAAGGAACTGCCGTCTGGGTCTGCCAGGAGTCGTGAATGAAGCGGAATGTAGCGCGTATTTTGTCGCTGAAATTGTGATCAACGCGGACCAGTTCCTCGCGCCAGTTCGTCGGCAGGCTGTTGTTTGTAAGGATGGACGGGCTGGCGATTAGGAAGCACTGGGATCAGGGGCGGCAGTGCCAGGAATGCGATGATACGGGACCGCTATTGGGGAAGGGACTCCGGTCGCCGGGTTGATAGGGCAATACATGAGCTTGGAGATACAGCTGCTTCGGGCGGTGGCCTCGGTTTGCAGCGAATGCCGAGCAGCTCGGCAGTACGGCGCCTACAGTGGAAGGCATTCGGGCCCGGGACAGAGGTCGCTGAAATTACCGCTACGCTCGGCAAGTGAGGGAACCACTTGGTTAAGAAGTTTGCCCCGGAACAATATGCTTACGCCACTCCTCAGACCAGAAGAAGAATGTTTTCTGCTTGTCCTTGTTGTAGACACCGGGGATATAAACCGGCCCGCCGATGTGTAACCGAAATCGTTCTTCTTGTAGTCCCGGCAGCTGACGCATTGTTGAAGTAGTTCTGGGAGTTGAAAGTGTCATTGCGCACGAATTCGTAAGCATCGCCGTGGAACGGCTTGGTGCCGCACTTGGTTTCCACTTCAACCGTGCCGGAGCCGTTGCGGCCGTACTGTGCGCCGTAGTTAGAAGTCAGAACCTTGAATTCTGCAATTGCATCGATGCTGGGATAAACGTTCAACGTGCCGTTGCTGCCGTTGTCCATGTTGTCGCCGCCATCGAGTTCCCAGTTGTTGTACTCGACGCGGCCACCGTTCATGCTGAAGCTGACGCTGCCGTTGATGCCGACCGTGCCTTCCTCCTGTCCGGTCTGGTTGCTGACGCCGGGCACCAGGGTGACCAGTGGCGTGAAGTTGCGGCCGTTCAGTTCGAGTTGCGTGATTTGCTTTCCGGTTACCGTGCCCGCGAGTTCGGAGGATTGCGTCTCCACTTGCGCGACATTCTCGCCTTGAACCACGACTTCCGTGCTAATGGACCCGACTTCGAGGCCGACGTCGACGCGCGCTTTCTGCGCCACATCCAGGATTACTTCCTTGGCCTCAAATTTCTTAAAGCCCGCGGCAGTCACGATGACGTTATAGCGTGCCCGGGGGCAGAGCAGACTCATTGTATTCGCCCGTGGAATTGGTCGTGGTCTGGCGGTTGATGCCGCGTTCGGGACTGGCGACCGTAACGGCGGCGCCGGAAATTGCGGCTCCTGAAGGATCCTTCACCGTGCCTGTGATTGAACCGTTTTGCGCCCAGGCAGCTCCGCAGAACGTTACGGCCAACAGCGCAACCTGCAACAACACGCGATGAGACTTCATGGTCACGTTCCCCCCGTTGGCGCGGGCGTTGCCCTGCGCCGGTTCAGTCGGCTTTACCGAGCTTGCCGAGCCCCACGGCCCGGCTTGCTGTGGACGGACACTTGCACCCGGTGGATTGAGACCCCGAGACTGGCTATTAAAACGTATGAATAGTGCTTTTATGGGACGGCGTCTGTCAAGAAAAAAGCGAGCCCCGACGATCGCGTTGCACCCTTTTTACAAATGCGTCGGCGATCCCCTTGATGCAAGAAACACGCGGACTTGGGCCGAATTCAGGGCAGAATTACAGGCTGCGCGTCGATTCGCGCGCCACTAACTCTGGCGCCACCTTACGGTGGCTGGCGGTGATTTCACGTTTTTCCAGAACCGCGTTGATGCCGTCGACCACAATTCCCACCGCCGACGATCCCATCGCCTCCATGGGCTGGCGGACGGTGGTGAGCGCCGGCGTGTAAAGCGCCGAAGTGGCTACATCGTCAAAGCCGATCACCGAGCATTGTTCCGGCACGCGCACTCCAGCCTTCGTCAAGGCGCGGATCGCGCCGAAGGCGCTCATGTCATCGAAGGCCAGCAGCGCGGTAAAAGGACGCTTCTGCCGGATAAGTTCTTCGGTGAGTTTGTGACCCGACTCGAAGCTCGAATTGGGATCGCGCGATTCAGGAAGGTCGACGATCAGCCGGGGATCGAGTTCCAGACCGCATTCTTTGGCACAGTTGCGAATGCCGCGCCAGCGTGGCGAGCTGTCGGTGAGCGCCTTAGGCCCGCGCATGATGGCGATTTTTCGGTGCCCCAGTGAATGCAGATGTTCCAGCGCCATGTGGCCGCCGACCTCGTTGTCGACGATCACGGAACTGATCGAATCGGTTTTCAGTTCGCAGCCGATCATTGCCGTGGGAATGCTATTTTTTTCCAGATCGCCGAGCAGATTGATATCCAGAAAAAGCCAGTTGGCCACAACGATCAGAGCTTCGATGCGGCGGTCAAGAAGCATTTCCAGGTAGCGCTCGAAGCGTCCGCGCTCGTTGTGCACGTCGGTGAGAATGGGAAGATAGGACGACTGGTACAGAGTGTTTTCGATGCCGCGCAGAATCAGCGTGCAGAAGGGATCGGTCATATCAAAGACCATGACTCCGACCGTGTGACTTCGTTTGCTGC
The DNA here is from genome assembly GCA_963709305.1 of uncultured Acidobacteriaceae bacterium. Classification (GTDB taxonomy): domain Bacteria; phylum Acidobacteriota; class Terriglobia; order Terriglobales; family Acidobacteriaceae; genus Sulfotelmatobacter. Next base: position 655,128 of record CAVPWO010000002.1, read on the forward strand.
GGAGAGACCGGGCGAACTGGTTGGGCCGGTATCCCAGCTTTTGAGCGGCGCGTTCAATGCGCTTCTTCGTAACCGCGGGGATGTAGCGGGAGAGCGGTGCGTTGTTGAGCACGATCGACACCGTGGTCGAGGAAAATCCGCTTTCCTTGGCCACGTCACGGATGGTCACCATCTCAACCCTCGCGCCGGAACGAACCGCGCTGCAGTTCTAAACCTATGTAGGGACAGCCGCCCCCGGCTGTCCGTCGGGCCGGTGGCCCGATGTCTGTTTTCATTGAACCCACGCAGTTCCGAGAGAAAAGTCGAGCTTCGCTCGACGGACAGCCGAGGGCGGCTGTCCCCACACGACCAATGTGTTGCTTGAATTGCAAGCCTGCACTGGCGGACACTACAGCAGAGACTTATATCAGTGTCAAGCACACGAATCGCATCAGCCACTTTGGTTGTGCTTCTGTTAGCGGGAGTAGCGACGGCCATTCCGACGCAGCAAGCTGCCGCTGCTCCCGCGGCCGGGCGCACTGGCGCGTCCGCATCCTCATCCACTAGCAGGCCAAACGAGAGTCCCGCGAAGCTTTTTCAGCAAGGTCAGCAAGCCCTCACAGAAGGCCGACTGGACGAAGCCGAGCACGATTTCCGCCAGGTGCTTCAGCTTGATCCGCAGGCCGGAGGAGCATACGCCAATCTCGGCGTGGTCTACATGCGCCGCAAGCAATGGAGCAAGGCGCTGGAAATGCTACAGAAAGCGGAGCATCTTATGCCGCAGGTCGCAGGCATTCGCCTGAACATCGGCCTCGCCTACTACCGGCAGAATGAATTTCTCCAGGCGACGAAGGCCTTCGAATCGGTAGTGCGCGACCAGCCAGACGCGCTGCAGCCACGGTATCTGCTGGGGCTCTGCTACTTTTTTGCCGAGCGCTGGGGCGATGCGGCCACCACGCTGGAACCGCTGTGGGCGCGGGAATCCACCCAATTGCCGTATTTATACGTGCTTTCGAATGCGGCCCATCGCGCCGGCCGCAAAGAACTCGACAACCGTGCCACCGAACAACTCATCCAAGTTGGTGATGGTTCACCCGAATACCGCCTGTTTATCGGCAAGTATCACCTGAACCTCGAGCAGTATGATGCGGCGCTGGCTGAATTTCAGGCCGCGGCCGAGGCTGATCCCAAGCTTCCTTTTGTCCACTTCAACCTCGGACTGACCTACCTGAAAAAGCAGGATTTTCCGCGAGCCCGCGACGAATTTCTGAAAGACGCCGCCGTCGAGCCCGATCTCGCCCTCGATTACGACGAACTGGGAGACACATATTGGCTCATGCAGGACGACAGGAACGCGGAGACGAGTTACCGCGAGGCGTTGCGCCGCGATTCGCGGCTGGTGAATTCACGTCTGGGGCTGGCCAAAATCTATCAGCGTCAGAAAAAATTCGCCCCGGCCTTAGTGGAGAGCAGTGCCGCGGTCAGGCTCGATCCGGCTCGTACCGATGCCCACTACGTGCGAGGACAGATCCTGCTTCGCATGGGCCGCAAAGAAGAAGCAAAAAAGGAATTGGAAGCGGCGGTGAATATCGACAACCAACACCGCGCCGCACGGGAGAAGCAGATGGACAACGGCACGGTACCCTCTCCCGAATTACTTCAAGATCCGCAGTGATACGCCCAGCGTTCGCTGTTCCCGCCGCCAACACGACCGCCATATTCCGTTCTGGCAGGAGGTACTACCAATGAATCGTATCGTGAAGATCGTCGCCATTGTCGTTGCCGTGCTGCTCGTCATCGTCATCGCTATTCCCTTTTTTATCGACGCCAACTCTTTCCGTCCGAAGATTGAAAACGATCTCACGGCCGCGCTGGGCCGGCAGGCAAAAGTCGGAAATCTTTCGTTCTCTCTGCTTACGGGCAGCGTGACCGCGGATGACATTTCTATTGCCGACGATCCCGCCTTTAGCAAGAGTCCGTTCGTTCAGGCGAAGTCGCTCAAAGTAGGGGTCGAGTTGATCCCGCTGATTTTCTCGAAGACTTTGAACGTGACCGAAATGACTTTGAACGATCCGGAAATCAGCCTGGTGCGATCGCAGAATGGCGACAAGTGGAATTACTCAAGCCTGGGCGCAAATAATACTTCGAAGCCCGCTTCCGCCAGCGCTCCGAATTCGCAGCCTGCAAGCTCCACTCCTTCGAGTACTGCGCCGGCGACCTCAAGCTCCTCGAGTAATGAGAGTTTGTCGGTGGCGAAGCTGAACGTGAATAATGGGCGCCTCACGGTGTCGCGCGCGGGAGCGGCGGAGAAGCCTCGCGTCTACGATAAGGTCGCGATTGAACTCTCGGACTTCTCTTTCACCACTTCTTTTCCTTTTAAATTGACGGCGCGGCTGCCCGGCGATGGAAGCCTGAAAATCGATGGCAAAGCCGGACCGATCGATGCCAACGACGCCGCCAGAACTCCCCTCGACGCCAAGGTTACCGTGGAGAAGATGAACCTGGCCGAATCAGGTTTCATTGATCCGGCTGCCGGAATTTCAGGCATTGCCGACTTCGACGGAACAGTTACCTCCGACGGGCATGAAGCCAAAACCAGCGGCACGCTGAAAGCCACGAATTTGCAGATGGTGAAGAAGGGATCGCCTGCGGGAAAACCCGTGCAGGTGACCTATACAGTCAATTTTGATCTGGCTAAACAAACAGGCACAATCCCGCAATGCGATATTTCCACGGGCAAGGCGGTCGCCCACCTCACCGGCACCTACGATGCCCACGGCCAGGTGACGACGGTTAATTTAAAGCTGAACGGTCAAGGCATGCCGGTCGACGACCTGGAGGCGTTGCTTCCCGCCTTGGGAGTGGTCCTGCCACCGAAGTCGCAACTGAAAGGCGGAGACCTCAACACCGAACTGGCGATCACGGGACCAGTCGACAAGCTGGTTACGGTTGGTAGTATCAGGATGGAAAATTCCACGCTGGCCAACTTCAATCTCGGCTCGAAGCTCGCCGCGATCTCATCGCTCTCGGGTAAGAGCACCGCCACCGGCAACGACACGACCATTCAGAATTTCAGCTCTGACGTCCGCGTCGGTCCCGATGGCACGCGTGCCGACAAGATCAACCTGACAGTACCCTCCATCGGCGTGGTCACGGGTGCGGGGACAGTGAGTCCGTCGAACGAACTCGCATTTAAATTGAATGCGGCGATCGGCGGTATCGGCTCGGTACCGATCAGCGTGTCGGGAACCACCTCCGACCCGAAGTTCTTTCCCGACGTGAAGGGGATGGCTACCGGGATGTTGAAGGGAGCACTCAACGGTAAAGGCATTCCGGGCGCTGGGCAGAATCCGGTGAGCAGCGTCTCAGGATTGTTTAAGAAGAAACCGCCGCAGTAGGCTTGAACCAAGACCGTATCAGGACCGTACCAGGCCGAAAGCCGTGCTCGCCGCACGGCTTTTGTTCGGGGGGTTGGCCCTTTCGCTCCCTGCTCGCCCAGTGGGGGAGGGAAAGTTGTTTCCCACCTTATCCAGACTCTTGCGCATGGAAAACCAGGGAATTTCTCGGTGGCCCCCGCCGAGACCTCCGAAGAATCTGCCAGAAAGACATTCAACGTGCGTAAATCGCCTCCCCGATCCGCAAGAATGACTACTGAACGGTTCGTTCTCGCTCCCGGACGCATGTTTATTTCGAGCCCGCGACGGTAGCATAGTTATCTGCCAAACCGCTATCCCACGCTGGATTCACCTCTGAGCCGGAGAGGGCCGGTGGTACCTGAATTGCTACGAACTGTGCATTGACAAGGCCCGGTAACCAATTCATACTCTCGCCTAAGCTTTCCCGCAGCTTTGCAGTCCGAGGGTACCCAGGGTGTGCTTACGCGATTGGTTCGCCCTCAGCCGCGTCTATTCTCTCAGTGCCGTATTTCAGGGTTTGATCTCAGGAGGATCTTCCGTGTCTAAGCCACCCATTCCAGGAATGTCAGTGCGTGCTGGTTGGATCGTCGCCGTCGGCGTGATGGCGGCCATCGGAATCGTGTGCTTCGGAGGGTTGCGCACGCATCACGCATTGGCCAGCGCGAAGCGAGCTGCGGCGCCCTTGCAAGCGCCGGCTCCCGCCGCGCCACAGAGCGCAAGGCTACGCTCGAGTCTTGAAACTCTTCCGCTCGCCTTTGAGGCGAATGAGGGTCAGACCGCTCCTGAGGTAAAGTACATGGCGCGGGGCAACGGCTACACGGTCTTCCTCACCGCCAATGACACCGTCTTCGAATTGCATTCTGCATCCCGGACAGCCGGATCCAGAGCGACCCCGTACACGGGACTCCCCGTCTCGCCGCAAAAGACATTGCCTGCAGCTCAACAAGCCCGGACGGCTGCGATTCACATGCAGCTGGTGGGCGCGAATCCGCAGTCGCAGATTACGGCCGCCAACGAACTGCCGGGCCGTAGCAATTACTTCTTCGGCAAGGATCGCAGAAAATGGCACACGAATGTGCCCCAATTTGCGAGCATCTCCTACCGGGACGCCTATCCCGGAGTCAGCATGTCGTTCTACGGAGTGCGGAAGCAACTGGAGTTCGATTTCATCGTCGCGCCGGGCGCCAGTCCTGATCCGATCCGGTTCGACATCGCGGGCACGGTCCGCATCGCCACCGACCCTGCGGGGAATCTGATACTCGCCTCCACCGCTGGAGACGTCCTGCTGCACAAGCCAGTTGCATACCAGGAAAAAGATGGCGTCCGCCAGCCGGTGGACGCGCATTTTGTTTTACAGGCTCGCAATCAGGTGAGCTTTGAGCTGGGCAGCTACGACCGCAGCCGCGAACTGGTAATCGATCCGTCCGTAACCTATGCCACATATTTGGGCGGCACGGCCGAGGATGATGGATACGCCATCGCCGCGGATTCCACTGGCAACGCCTACGTAACCGGCCAAACAAAGTCGGTAAGCTTTCCGGGAACTACCGCCGGGTATGCGGGCGGGTTCGATGTCTTCGTTACAAAGATTTCGTCGAATGGATCCACTCTGGAATACTCAACTTACGTTGGCGGCAGCGGTGATGACAGCGGAAATGCGATTGCGTTAGATGGTTCGGGCAACGTATTTGTTGCGGGGGGGACCACCTCCCTGAATTTCCCAACCACGACGGGATCCGCTCAGAAAACTTTCGGGGGCGGTGGGCTTGACGCATTTGTGTTCGAGCTATCCTCCTCCGGTTCAATTACTTATTGCACGTACATCGGTGGCAGCGGCGACGACGTAGCTAACGGAATCGCACTGGCCGGCGACGGCTCGGGTGACGCCTTCATCGTAGGGTCGACCACGTCAACGAATTTTCCCACAACCCTTCCTGCCGTCCAATCTACTTTCATCCCAACTCACGATGGCTTCGTGACCAGGCTGAACTCCTCCGGTAGCACGATCAAATATTCCACGTACCTGGGTGGAAGCACGGCAGATTTTGCTTCTGCGGTGGCGGTGGATTCTTCGAATAATGCTTACGTGACCGGCGCCACGCAAAGCCCTACGTTCCCGAACACCAACGGCACGAGCCCCGTCGTTCAATCTAAATGCGGCAGCGACGGAACCTGTAATGGCGGCTTACCCGATGCTTTTGTTTCCGTCATCAAGGCTGACGGAAGTGGCTTGGTCTATTCAACTTTCCTGGGTGGCAGCGGCGCGGACCAGGGCCTCGGCATCGCGGTCGACCGCGCAACCGGGAATGCCTACGTCACCGGCGTGACCAAGTCAACCACAGACTTCCCGACGAAGGCGGCGGCACAAGCCCAGTTCGGCGGCGGCGTTCAGGATGCTTTCGTGGCCGCGTCTAAATCCCACGGGAAGCACGCTCTTATATTCCACGTACCTGGGCGGAAACCAGGCTGACGCTGGGGCAGGCATAGCCATTGATTCAAACAAAAATGCCTACGTCACCGGACAAACGGCATCCCCAGATTTCAAAATGGTAAGCGCGACCCAAAGTACGCTGGGCGGCGGGACCGACGCGTTCGTCTCCGAGTTCAACTCCGCCGGATCGCTCGTATTTTCGACTTACCTGGGCGGTAGCTTGAATGAGGACACGCAATCGCTGGGAGGAATCGCGGTCGACAGCGCCGGCGCAAACGTATACGTAACCGGGAATACGACCTCCACAGACTTTCCGACCGTCGCCCCCGAACAAAAAAACGCCGGCGGCACGGGCGACGCTTTCGTGGCAAAGATTTCGCTATCCGGGACTACCACCGCGAATTTTACGGTGACCAACGGAGCCTTGTCGGCGACTTCGGGAAATCCCGGAGTTTCTGCGACCTCTACGATCACAGTGACTTCGGTAAATGGCTTCAGTGGGGCGGTAGCTCTCGCCTGCACGATTGCACCGGTGGTCTCCAAGGGCCCCAGCTGTGGCCTCAGCTCTAGTTCCGTCACTCCCGCTGCGAATGCTACAGCCACCTCGACCCTCACCGTGTCCACGACGGCGGCGAGCGCGATGCTGAAGCTGGAACGGCCCGCAGACCGGCGATCTTTGGGCGTTTTTTATGCCCTGCTGATGCCGATCTTCGGAATCACGTTGTTGGGCGCGGGATTAGGAACCAACGGATCATCCCGCAGAAAGTTGTTTGGATTCCTGATGCTCGCGTTGATGCTCGCTGGGCTGTTGCTCATGCCGGCTTGCGGCGGCAGCAACAGCGGAGGAGGCGGAGGTGGTGGCAGCACCGGCACGCCCGCCGGCACCTACACCATCACCGTCACGGGAAGCAGCGGCGGAGCGACGGTCACGGGCTCCCCGGCGCTCGCTCTTACCATCAATTAGCGGATCGCGCGCAGTTTAACCTATGTTGGGACAGCCGCCAACGGCTGTCCTCGGGCGGCAGGCCCGATGCCTCCTTTTCATCTCCCTGGCAACGCCAACACCGTTCGACCTTCGCTTGATTGGACAGCCGAAGGCGGCTGTCCCCACATCAACCTCGTGGCGTGATGGTAGTATGGAAGATTCCGTGGGAGTGTTCCGTAAGGGCTGTGCTCGCAAAACGTCTGCGTTAAAACGAAACGCGGAGTTGGGCATTGCCCGGGAGACCGCGGCGCCTGTTATCTCCGCGAGGGCGCCGATGTTGGACTCGGGCAGCCTTTGGGTTGTCCTAGGAATCGAAGCTACTTGAACCTGCTTATGTTGACATCCGAGTCGTCGCTGTCCAAGTTGTCGCAGTTCCAGTCGTCGCAATTCAAGTTGCCGCAATATAAGTTGAAGATGCGGGCCAGGCACGTCACAATTTTCGTTCTGTCGATGCTGACGGCGCTTCTAATATTGCTCTCGTCAGCCTCCGCTCAGGCGGACTTCACCTTGCAGGCAGCGCCGTTCTCCCCTGACGCGGTCGCCCCCGGGGGCACTTCTTCTTCGAACATCACCATTGGGGCGGTCAACGGCTTCAGTAGCACCGTCGATCTCACATGCCAGGTCTCTTCGAACCAACCCACGACATCTACCCCGGCCTGTGCGGTAAGCCCGACGACCGTGACTCCTCCGGCCGGCGCAACCGCCACCATTACAACAACCGGCCAAACCACCACGGTGGGCTACTCCATTACCATCACCGGCACGGGGCCTTCCACGACTCACACCACGCCGCCGCAGAATCTGACCGTGCTGGCCGTAACGCCTCAGTTCACAATTACGGTGCAAAGCCCCGTCGTGCCCAGCAGCGTCCCTGCCGGCAACGGAGGCGAGGCAGTGATCGCCATCAATCCCATCAACGGATACTCCAGCCCGACCCGGCAAATCGGGGGGCAGACGATTTCAGGAATCACTTTGTCGTGTGCCTCGATCACTCCGCTAGTCACAATTCCTCCCGTGTGCTCGTTTAACCCGCCAAATCCGACAGTGAATGGGACCGCTACCACCTCTACCCTCACCGTCAGCACCTCTGGCCCTATCGTCACCGGCGACGCCCGACGTCCACCAATCCATCCGCAAAGCTTGTACGCTGTGTGGCTCCCGTTACCGATGCTGGCGCTGGTGGGCCTGGGCGCCGCGGTGGGCGGAAAGCGATCGAGGAAGGCGTGGAGCCTCTTAGCTCTTTTTGTGATCGGCGGCGCACTGTTCCTGACGCCCGCATGCGCCAACACCACTCCCACAACCACCAGCCCAAACGGAGTGACTCCCAACAACACCTACACTCTAACCGTCGTCGGTGTCGACGCCGATGGCGTGGTCTCAAGCAACGCCACCTCCTCCAACAGCACAAACCCCACGGTCACGCTGACCGTAACTGCGCCGGCGAAGTGAACTCTGATGGTTGGCCTTGCAGGTGGGGCTGTCGGCTTCCGGCTCTCGGCTTCCGAAGATCGTAATACGAAACAGTTGGACGCCCTGCTTCCTAAAGCCGGAAGGCGGATGGCGAAAGCCGGATGGCAAAGCCGGAAGCCGGTTACGACGCCGCTTTCCGCGACGGCCGCTCGATTTCGGCAGCCTGATGCATGAGGATATCGCGCAGCGAAACCAGTCCCTTCAGATCTTTGCCGTCAACGATGGGCAGATGTCGAAATCCAAATTCCCGCATGATGAACAGGCACTCCTCCACGCTCTCGCCGGCGGAAACCGCGCGCGGATTCGCAGTCATGACCTCGGACACAGCGGTAGTTCCGGGAGTGCGGCCTACCGCCACCACGCGGTTCATGATGTCACGCTCCGAAAGAATGCCGGCCAGCTGTCCGTTGCGCATTATGGGCAGCGCACCAATGTTGTGCTCCATCATAAAACGCGCCGCTTCGAGCACCGTGCTCGAGGCGTCAACGGAGTAGAGCTTGCGGTCTTTCACTAGATCGCGAAGAGTGGTCATGCGGTGCTCCCTTGGAACGGCGTACTCCGAGCGGCTTCGGCCGCCTGTAGGGTCATCCCTTGCAGTGGGCAATACTTTATCACACACCGGCCCGCGGATTAACTGTCTCGCAAAGGGTCGAATCGTCTTGCAGGGACAAGCAGGTACAAGCAAAACCCATGTAGGGACAGCCGACCCCGTCCGGCGGCCCAGGTGTATCGAGCCGCAGCGCTCTAAGTAGCCGACGGAGTCTTATTCTTTTAGAGAGAGAGACTGCTTCTAGGGGAAGAAGCGGCTGAAACGGGAGAGCCGGCGGCCGTCACTGGCCGCCGGACTCCCGTTTAAAGTCAGAACCGCAACTGCGGACCAAACGTAATCCGCATGTTGTTGTGAGCCCCACCATTGAAATAAATGTCGTCGCCAACTTCAGCCCGCAGTCCGATCGGCCCGGCAAAGGCCTCAATCCCTCCCCCGGGGTAGATCGCGAAATAAGTTGCGCCGTTGGTCAGCCCAACCGTGTTGACGAAACCAGACTGTGCATTCTGATTGTTGATGCTGAAGTTATCGAAGCCGACTTTTCCAGTCACGAATATCCGAAATGCGCCGGAGCCGGTCTGCAGCTTGGGTCCGAAGAATCCGTGCAGAGTTCGAAAGTTCGAATTCACCGTGGTCGTGGTGATGCCATTGGAGAAGGTGCTGGTGTAGTTCCTCTTGAAGTCGTAAGCCATCTCGGCTTCCAACTGCGCATAGGCATTCAGGTTGAAGGCGGCGCGGCCCCCCAAGCCAAAGAAATTGCTGACCGGCGCCGCATTGTTGCTGAGCCGGAAATAGTCGACGAAAGCGCCGACCTCGACATGGTCCGAGTCTTGCGCCATCAGCACAGGGACGGCCAAGAATAGTGACGCGATTAGAAGTCCGAAACAACGTTTCATTTTCTGATACTCCTCATTAGGTTTGTACCCCACACTTCTCCCTTTCACAGGCGGAGAATGAGCGGTGGTAGAGCGGCAGGTACTGCTATGGATGCGATTTTGAGGGAGCGGGGTTGGAAAATCCAGGCCCGTAGATTAGGTACGCCGCTGGGGAAAACCCTGTAGAAGGCCGCCGAAAATTTGCGTGGTGGAATCCAACAAAAGCGGCGCGGATCAAGGTCCCGCGCCGCATCTCTCGCTCGACTACGGTTGGCTTATTGCAAATGATTCAGATGCGAAGGGGTCGCATCGGCCGTGCTGTTTTCGGAGCGCGGAGTCATCGAGACCACTATATACTCGCGCTCTTTGCTGTCAAGATCTTCCACCCGCAGCAACATCTTGTCTTTCTGTAAGCGGAATTGCGCCCGCTCGCCGACCGGGAGAAGCACGGGATGTTTCTCATCGCGGGGACGGATGCGATAAGTCACTTGCTCCGATTGCAGGACATATTCCTGGCACAGAAGTTCCTGGGTTTTCTTATTGCCGGAATCCGTGCCCAGCATTTCGCCGGCAAAACTCTTCGCGTCTTTTTCCGCCGTGCCGCACTGCACGGAATTCATCTGCAGGAGCTTTCCCGTCTGATACGGTTTCGGATCTTTAGCAAAGGCCGCTGAAGCGATTCCCAGGACGACGCACAGCATCCATTTCGAACGCATATCTTCTCACCCCCAAGAAATTAGTGAACAGCATGAATGAGCAGAGGCAGACGATCGCTCGGCTGCCACCATTTTCTATGGTCGGGGCGGAAGAAGACAGGTAACTCCGGTAATAGCCCCGAAGTTACTTTCAGAAGCTGAAAGCTAAGCCGTTATCGGATGGTCTCATCCAGAGCGGAGCCGTGTTCAGGCGGAGCGATGGACCTCGCGGGCTGCGCGAGCGGTGTGTCATGGTTCAGTGATTTCTTCCAAAGCCTGAAAGAATGTCGGATAAGAGATCGCTGCCGACTCTGCGCCGCGAATCACAGTTTCGCCGCGGGCCCGCAACGCCGCGACCGCAAAGGCCATCGCGATCCGGTGATCGCCGAACGAGTCGAGCTCGGCGCCGTGAAGAGTCTGTCCTCCAGGAATCCGGAGCCCGTCCTCGCGTTCCTCTACCTGCGCTCCCATAAGGCGCAAGTTAGCGGCGACGGCCGCAATCCGATCCGATTCTTTTACCCGCAATTCCCGGGCGTCCCGAACCTCAATTCCCTGCGCCGTATAGGGCGCGATCGCGGCCAGCACCGGGATCTCGTCGATCAGAGCAGCCGAATCCGCTCCGGCAATCGCCGTTCCCTTGAGTGCGCCGCCTGCGACGTGCAGCGTTCCTACCATTTCCCCGTGAATCTCTTCGAGCTGCGTCACCGAAATCTGCAGTCCCATTTGCATCAGGATGTCGAGCAGCCGCGCCCGCGTCGGATTCACCAACAAGTTCGGGAAGGTCAACTGCGAGTCAGGAAATAATGCTGTCGCGCACAGAAAAAATGCTGCGCTCGATAGGTCGCCCGGGATGCGGGCCTCAATGCCCCGCAAGCGCTGACCTCCCCGAAGGCGCACCTCACTTCCCTGCCCGGCATTTTTGCGATCGAGTTGCACCCCAAACGCGCGCAGGGCCAACTCGCCATGATCGCGCGTGCGCAGCGGCTCTTCAATCCGCGTCTCGCCCTCCGCGAACAATCCCGCAAACAGCAAACAGGATTTCACCTGGGCGCTGGCCACCGGCATCTTGTAGTCGATTGCCTTTAGCGCCCCGCCCGCGATGCGCAAAGGCGGCTTCCCCTCGTGCGATGTAATCTTCGCGCCCATGGCGGAAAGCGGCTTGATCACACGCTCCATGGGCCGCCGCGAAAGGGACTCATCTCCGACCATCTCACAGCTGAAGTTCTGCCCCGCAACAATGCCGCTCAACATGCGCATCGTGGAACCTGAGTTCCCGCAATCGAGAGCGCTCGCGGGCGCGGCGAGTGCCAAACTGCATCCCGTCACTTCGATAGTATTGGCCGCGACGTCTTTTCGTTCCCACTTCACACCCAGCGACCGCATGCAACTAAGAGTGCTGGCGCAGTCCGCTCCGGTGGAATAATTCTGCAATCGCGACACTCCATCGGCGATTCCCGCCAGCATCGCATAACGATGAGAAATGGATTTATCTCCTGGCAGCTCCACACTCCCGCGCACATTGCGCGCCGGACGCACGATCACACGCAACTCGTTTTTCATTCTGAGATCAATATAAAGGATGGAGTTGGGAAATTGGTGATTGAAGCCTTGTACGTGGGCGACGATTGCGCACTCCGCTAGGGGCGTCATCCCTGAACGGAGACGTTCTTTCGTGTGAAGCGACCTGCCCTGAGCGAAAGCCGAAAGGATCTCGCGTCACACCGCACGGGGATTGGCCGAGACCTACCTCGCCGCGACGGTTTTCAATCAACAATCAGAAATCAGCAATCAACAATTCTTACGCGGTCCGAGCCTCAGCCCTGATTTCTTTCAAAATCTCCGCCGGCACTTCCTTCAACGTCACGCCAAACTCAAACATCGGCGTCTCCGTCCCGCGCCCCCAGCGCGCCATTTCCCAATGCGCGCGCACGAACTTCACGTCAGGATGCGAGTTCAGATCGAGCAGCAGCGGCCATTCCCCGCAATAAAATTTCTGGGGAAAGGCGGCAAGCGACTTCGCGTCCCACGTCTCACCATCCGCCGAGCCGACGATGCTGAGGTCGAGCGATTCTTGCTCGATGATCTTGGTGATGGCGAGCGTCACCAGGAACACGCGATTAGCCGCACCGCTTACGTCGACACTGGGCCCATCGCCCTTAGCGCCGGCAGCCGTCTTCGGAGGAACCAAAACCGCACCCGTAGTCGTCATGGCGAGAGGATTGTAGCAAATTGCGAAGAACAAGCGACCGCGAGAAATGTAGCTGCAAAGCGGAAAATCAGGCAGAAAATCGTTCACAAGTGCCGAGGTTCATCCAACGCCGGGCGCGACTGGCGATCTTCCTCCGCACTCACCGCAATCCGCTTCGATTTGCGATAGACGTTGGCAACAGCCATGGTCCAGAACGGAACCAGGTCAACCCCGGGCACCAGCTTGGCAAAAAACGACGGCAAGAATTCCCAATGCCAGCCCAGCAGATGCACCATCAACGCGCCCACCCCGAAGTCCAGCACGTCGTCGGCAGGCGACATCGCTCCTCCAACAAATAAAGGAAAAACGGCAATCTGCAGCGCATCCGCAATGATCGCCAAAATCATCGCCGCCCGAAACCGCGGTCCTGCCGAAATTGTGATCGTATCGTCAGTCATGACCGGGCTCATTCCATCCTGTCACTATTCTAGAACGATTTGTTAGCCCGCGCCGCCAAAAAGAACTCTAAGAATCCAGTCTCTAAGTGCAAAATGAATTCGAAATCCTGTATTCTGCTGGACGACTACCCATACCCGCATGATGACCAAGCTTCTGCGCCGCCTAGCCGCTCTCTTGTATTTCACGCTCCTGGCGAATCAGGGTTTGGGCCAGACAGCCCCTCCGATCCAGAACGTTAATGCGCGCCAGACTACAGACTTGGATGGCCGCTGGCAGGTCATTGTCGATCCCTATGACGCCGGCGGGCTCGATTACCCCGCTCAGCCCATCCAAGGCAACTCCGCGTTTTTCAGGAACTACAAACCGCATTCTGAATCTGAACTGGTCGAATATGATTTCGACACTTCCGGTCAGCTCAACGTGCCGGGGGACTGGAACACGCAGCGCGACTCGCTGCTGTTTTATGCCAACCCAAAGTGACCAATAAAAAACAAATCCGATGGGAAGGAGATTGAGCCACGCGATGCAGGTTCGACTCTCCTGACTGCTCTTTTTCTAGAGGAAAACCATGATTACACGACGTGAGTTTCTCGATGCACTGGCGGTAGGCGCGACCGGGCTGGCCATGGGAACTACGGCAAAAAGCTACGCCCAGATCCTTGGCTCCAACGATCGCCTCAATTTTGCGATTATCGGTCTGAATGGACGCGCCTATGCTCATCTCTCGGCGCTTAAAGCGAACAAGACTGCCGCCCGCATCTCGCATGTCTGCGATGTGGACAGCAACATTCTCCAAAAGTTCGCTGACAGTGTGCGGCAGGAAGTGGGCGAGGCAGCTCAGGCGGACAAAGATTTTCGCAGAATTCTCGAACAGAAAGATGTCGACGCCATCACCATCGCAACCCCCGACCACTGGCATACCCCCATGGCCATCGCCGGCTTGCAGGCAGGCAAGCACGTATACGTAGAGAAACCCTGCAGCCACAATCCAGCCGAGGGAGAGATGTTGGTTCAGGCGCAGAGGAAGTATCAGAAGCTGGTGCAGATGGGGACACAGCAGCGCTCTTCACCATACACCATCGAGATCATCGAAAAGATCCACGCCGGCGCAATCGGCAGGCCCTATTTCGCGAAAGCCTGGTACGTCAATGACAGGAAATCGATTGGCATAGGCAGAGAAGTGCCCGTGCCGCCTCAGCTTGATTGGGACCTGTGGCAGGGCCCGGCGCCCCGCCGCCCCTACCGGGACAATGTGCACCCCTATAACTGGCACTGGTTCAAAATTTATGGTACGGGCGAGACGCTCAATAACGGCACGCACGAAGTCGATGTCTGCCGCTGGGCTCTGGGCGCCGACTATCCCAAGCGGGTCACTTCATCAGGCGGTCGATACCAGTTCAAAGATGATTGGCAGTTTTATGACACGCTGGTGACGAGCTTTGAGTACGAAGACCAGATAATTTCCTGGGAAGGCAAGAGCTGCCAGGGAATGAAGGTTTACGGCCGCGATCGCGGCTCGACCATTATGGGCACCAAAGCCACCGTGCTTGTCGATCGCGGTGGCTATGAGATCTACGACCTCAAGGGGAATAAGACAAGTGAATTCAAAGCCGGCGCGGCGGCCTCGTCCGCCGATCTCGTCGGGCGCGATTCGATGACCGATGCTCACTTCGCGAACTTCATCGCAGGCATTCGCAAAGGCGAGAAGCTCAACGCTCCGATCGAGGTCGGCAACGTCTCCGTTACCATGTTGCAACTCTCCAACATCGCTTGGGAAGTGAATCGGGAGTTGCACCTCGACGCCAACAATGGACGGATCCAAGGCGACCCCGAAGCCATGAAGATGTGGGGACGCGAGTACGAGAAGGGATGGGCGCCGAAGGTTTGAAAGCGAGCCGGTAGGTCTCGTCGACTACAAAACAGTCAAGGCCAAGGACGTGTTGCGGAAATCCCGCATTCTCGAAAGGACGCGAACGATCGTCTTATGAATGACTCCTTCTCTCGTCGTAATTTCATTCGCTCCGGTGCATTTGTTGCGGCGGCGGGCGCGGTTTCGAAAGACATTCTCGCACTCGCTCAGGAGCGGCTCCCGACCGATCGCCCGTTTCCCGTTCGCCTGGGACTGGCGAGTTATACATTCCGTAACTTCAGTCGCGCGCAGATGATCGGCTTCATGAAGCAGCTCAACGTATTCGCGCTCAACGCGAAGGACGTCAAAGATCATCTCCCCGTCGACTCTGCGCAGGAGGCGGTTGCGCTGGAGGACTATACCGCAGCGGGCATCAAGCTTCATGCGGCCGGCGCCATCTATTTCGCCAAAAATGAAGATGCGGACATCCGGACTAAATTCGAATATTGCAAGCGTGCGGGAATTCCTGTGATTGTTGCCGGCGATCCCTCCCCGGAGACTCTGCCCCGCATCGAGAAGTTCGTAAAGGAATACGACATCCGTATCGCGATTCACAATCACGGGCCGGAAGATAAGTTATGGCACTCGCCGCTCGATGTACTGAAGGCGGTAAGGGATATGGATCCGCGCATCGGATGCTGCATTGATGTCGGGCATACGGTTCGTGCCGGCACCGATGTGGTTCAGACGATCAACCGGGCGGGCCCAAGGCTTTTCAACATGCACATGAAGGACCTCACGGATTTCCAGAACAAGGAAAGCCAAGTTGCCGTGGGCGAAGGACGTATGCCGGTGCGCGGAATCTTTGAAGCCCTGATCGCAATGAAGTACGAGGGCTTCGTTGACCTGGAATATGAGGTCCATCCCGACGATCCCATGCCGGGCGTTATTAGCAGCTTTGCGTATATGCGAGGGGTCCTGTCAGGCCTCGGTATGCCAGCTTAGGTGGACTCATTGAACGCAAAGTGCCCTGGTAGTTCCCCGCCGCATCCATCAGCAAAGGTCGATTCATCGCAGACTCCACCGGAAGAAACGTGCCACTTGTCTCCCGCTGTCCGTCTCCGCGGAAGACGCAGCGAGGCAGAGGGTGACCGTGACCGACGACCATTGCTGCGAGTCAAATTCATCACTTGAATTGCAGCATGGCGCTGTGCAGTCCCACGGTGGCCTGTGTAGTGCCTGCATTGTTGATTGCCAACCGGACTGCGTAGTCGCCGTTGGCGCCCCCTGGAAAAGAAGTCCATGCAGTCACAAAAATCGTGGATTTTGTGGGAGTGATCGAGTTGGTCAAATTGGCCCATGCAGCGCCATTGTAGTATTGCGCCTGGACGCTGCACTGGGGACATGAGCTGCTACTCGAAATCATGAGCCGTACCTGTTGGGGCAGGGTCATATCAATCTGAGTGAGCGCCGCACTGTACGTCGTCGCGCCGGCCCCCACATTCTGGGAGTAAGCTCCCCCTGCCTGAGCCGTCAACACATAGTTGGTTGGCATTCCCGGCAGTGCGTAGGGCTGTCCGTTGGCGGAGAGTCGAATGGTGCCATGATCAATCGACAGCCAATATTGTGATGGAGCAGGTGGTGGAGAAGCGGCTCCATTATCGGTGAGTCCTACTGAAGATTGAGCAGCCGTTGAGCCAGACACATTCATGGGACTGTTGCAGTTCGTACCGATGGTCGCCTGAGTGCACTGTGCCGCTGCCATGGCGGACAAGAGAATGCCGATTGGAGCCGCGAGTATCTTCACGAATGTCTCCTTAGTTGATGGTGTCACTGAGGGCCGTTGGCGCCGGGGGCGGAGCCGGAATCGTCGCAATCGCCTGTGCGCTGCATGCGGACTCATTGTTGCTGCCCGCCAATGCGGACACGCAGTAGTAATACGTAGTGCCATTTGTAAGCGGCCCGCCATCGGTGTAGGTCACGATCGGGCTCGTGCTGCTGTAAATGGCGCTGCCTTGCGCGCCACTTGCGGTGGAGCGATATACCTTGTTGGCGGTCACTCCGGAGAATGTGCTCTGAGTCCAGGTGAGCGCGACCGTATGAGCGGTTTGTGCGCTGGCCGCAGTCGTGAGGAACATCAGCACCGATGCAAGTATGAGAAGCGTGGTTTTCATGGAGACTTTCTCTCTTTCTTTCTTTCTTTCTCAGTTAGGTATGTTGACGGTAATCTGGTTGCTGTAGCCTGATTCACTGTTGGTACCGGAGTCATAGGTCGTGGCAACGTAGTAGTAGGTGGAGGCTGTGACGTCCCCATCGATGTAGCCAAGGCCGGAAATAAGTGATTGAATCATTTGGTAGCCCGCGCCATTCGTCGTGGAGCGATAGATACGGAATGTAATGTCCTGGCCTTGTTGACCCTTCCATGCCAGGCTCACACTGTGCTTTGCTCCAACCATCAGTTGCACCGATCCTGTAAGAGTGGCCGTGCCGGCGGTCTGGACTTGCGCCAAAGCGCTAGTTAGGAAACAAATGAGGAATAACCGCTTCTTGGTCCGCATGATGTTCCGTATGATGGTCCGCATGATGTTCCGCATGATGTCCGTAAATTCTCCGATCCTCGTTTGCCCTGACTGAATCCCACTCTAAGATCGGAGCCCGTGTCACGGATGATCAATTTTGGTCACACGACACTCTGGTGTTCTCAAGAAAGGAACAATGCCCAATACAGGAACGCTCCAGAGTCACTTAGCAGGCTGCGGAAAAAGTCCGCTTTTGCATCGTATGGAAAGGGCGCGGCTTTCTAGCCGCGCCATAAGTCGTGCAAAATGGACACGGCTTTAGCCGCTGAGGATCGTCTCAACATCCGCAGCCTGTTAGGGTCTGGTCGTGGGCATTTGAGAACTACGTCACGCCTTTAACTGGAAGACCGGGAATGCGGCCGCCGAGCGGAATAGTGCAACAGCCTCGCGCTCCGGTGCCCGGTGCGAAGTTTTGCCACGGCGCGTCAATCCTTTAAATCGCAATTCGGGCATACCGGCATATGAAGCGTCCAGGTCTTGTCGCTCTCCAGTAACGCAAACGTCCCTTCGATTTGCAACAACAAGGCGTGGCAGCGTGGGCAGTGTGTTGGCGGAGGAAGCGCCGATTGAGCTGTGAGGAATTTTTCAAGGGACTGGCGAGTGGATTTCGCAGATTTCTTCTTAGGCACTGCTTATATCGTACTACGATATAGAAACAAAGAATACCCTACAAAGAGAATTTCGCGCATTCGCGCTCGTTGAACGCTTCCTTTGCTTGCACGGATGGATTGCGGGACGGCGTAGGGCAAACATCGTGTATTATCCCAGGCCGCACGCCGCGCATCACCGTTGTGGGCGGCCCCGCCATAAGTGCCGCCTGAGTGCGCGTTCGTAAAGAGGAACAAACGATGACATCGTAAAGGGTGAAAGGCCGAAAACCGTGACATTCCGAATCGTAGAGTCAACGTCGGGATATTCGTAAACTACTGAAAGAATGGCTCCTCAGGTAGGACTCGAATCCGCCTGAAAACGTCAACCAAAGGACTTAACAAGCGCGGCTGGCAAATCTTCGTCCTTGTAAGTACCTGATAAGCAAGAAACTGATTCCTGGAATCAAAAAGTGATTCCCGAAATCACTTTGTCACCTTGGTCTTTGGAGGAACCGGGCAGTAGCAGTCCGGTAGGTTGTAGATTCGAGGACTTTTCCCCAGACACGGGCCGGGGACTTTTGCCGGAATCTGCAATAAAGCCAAGAGTTGTTTTTCCGCAGCATTCTCCAGCGTGAAAGAGCGCACTGGTAGCCCGATTCAGGCCGATTTTCATCCCTGGTTTCTGATGGAATGAAGTCAAGTCCAGAGCGGAGTTTTGTGGTCATGCGGAAAACGCTGGCGAACCTTGATTTCACGCCCATTTCCCGGTCAAATCGTCTCTCAAAACAGGGGGAGCGATGAAGGGAAAAGGAGCGGCAATTTACGTCAGGGTCAGCACGGCAGAACAGGAAACGGACATGCAGGAGACGGAGCTAAAAGAGTATTGCGAAAATCGGAATTGGACATTCAGCGTGTACAGAGATAAGGGCCAGAGCGGAGCCAAGAACGACCGACCAGCTTTGACTGCACTGCTTGGCGACATGCGAAAGCGGAGGTTTGATGTGGTAATAGTTTGGAGTTTGGACAGGTTGGCGAGGTCACTGAAGCAACTGTTGAGCATCGCAGAGGAATGCAAATCGGTGGGAGTTGACTTGGTGTCTCTGAAGCAAAATGTCGATACGACCCTGCCTGCGGGGAAATTGACATTCTCCATCTTGGGAGCCGTCGCAGAATTTGAACGCGAGATGCTGCGGGAGCGAGTCAAAGCAGGCATGACTCAGGCAAAGCGTGCTGGCAAGCGAGTTGGTCGTCCTCCTCGACGTCAATTCCATGCTTCCGACATCGAGCGGATGAAGGCGCTGCGGAGCGGCGGAACTAGCGTTCGCCAGCTTGCCTCAGAATTTGGAACATCGCAGTGGATGGCTGCGAGATTGACCTCCGGCGCCATATGCTCTTCGACGATTCGGTGAATCATTCGTTCTTTGAGTTTTGTGATCTGCGGCCCGCCTCTTATCTAGTTTTGTCCCGGACATCTCGACTACAATGGCGCTTCCCGCAACCTTCCCCTGCGGAACTAAGACGAAGGTGTGTCTTTGAGCGATTTTTCCCAAAAGATTTCGTTTATCTGGTCGGTCGCCGACCTTCTGAGAGGCCCGTACAAACCGGCCCAATATGGTCGCGTCATCCTGCCGCTCACCGTGCTTCGCCGGTTGGATTGCGTTCTGGAGCCAACCAAGGCCAAGGTGCTGGAAAAACATGCGGCGCTGAAGGACAGCAAGATCAAAGAGCCGGAGCCGATCCTGAACAAGGTCGCGGGCCACGCCTTCCACAACACCAGCAAGCTGAACTTCCAGAAACTCAAGGGCGAGCCCGACAAGGCCGCGCAGAACCTGTCGCATTACATCAAGAGCTTCTCGTCCAAGGCGCGGCAGATATTCGAGTACTTCGAGTTCGAGAAGGAGATCGCCAAGCTCGACGACTCCGACCGGCTCTACCTGGTCATCGGGAAGTTCGCCGACATCGACCTGCATCCCGACGCCGTTCCCAATCACGACATGGGCCTGATCTTCGAAGACCTGATCCGGCGCTTCAACGAAGCCTCGAACGAGACCGCCGGCGACCACTTCACGCCGCGCGAAGTCATCCGGCTGATGGTCAACCTGCTGTTCACGCCCGACAGCCAGATTTTGCGTACCAAAGGCATCGTCAAAACGCTCTACGACCCAGCCTGCGGCACCGGTGGAATGTTGAGCGTGGCGGAAGAACACCTGCGCGATCTCAATCCCGACGCGCGCCTGGAAGTGTTCGGGCAGGACTACAACAACGAAGCCTTCGCCATTTGCTGTTCCGACATGATGATCAAGGCCCAGAACCCCGAGAACATCAAGTTTGGCGACAACTTCACCCAGGATGGCCTGCCGGGGCACCGGTTCGATTACTTGCTCGCCAACCCGCCTTTCGGCGTCGAGTGGAAGCCGCAGGCCGACGTGATTGAGCGCGAGCACGACGAGCAGGGCTTCAAAGGACGCTTCGGGGCCGGCCTGCCGCGCATTAACGATGGTTCGCTGCTCTTCATCATGCACATGATCTCGAAGATGAAGCCGGAAGGTTCGCGTCTGGCGATCGTATTCAACGGGTCGCCGCTGTTCACCGGCGATGCCGGCTCTGGCGAGAGCGAGATTCGGCGCTGGATCATCGAGAGCGACTGGTTGGAGGCGATTGTCGCGTTGCCGCCCGAGATGTTCTACAACACCGGCATTTCGACTTATATCTGGATATTGACCAATCGTAAGCGCAAGGAGCGCCGCGGTAAGGTTCAGCTCATCAACGCCGTTGATCTCTTCGTGAAGATGCGGAAGAGCCTGGGGAACAAGCGCAACGAACTGTCGAACGGGAACATTGTCGAGACCGTGGAACTGTACGGAGATGTGACCAAGAACGGTCGATCCAAGGTCTTCGACAATGAAGATTTTGGCTACCGACAGATCACGGTCGAGCGCCCGCTGCGGCTCGCCTTCCAGGTAACGCCGGAGCGCATTGACGCATTCAAGCTCGAAGCCGCGTTCCAGAAACTCGCGACCACGAAGAAGAAGGGCAAGCAAGGGCAACAGGAGATCGAGGAAGGACAGAAGATCCAAGCCGAGATTGTGGCGACGCTGGAAGGCATGGCAGGGCCCAAGGTCGACCTGAACCGGCCCGATTTTGAAAAGCGGCTGGAGAAGGCGGTCAGCAAGGCCGACCTGAAACTCTCCGCGCCGGTGAAGAAGGCAATCCTGAACACCATGTCTCAGCGGGACGAAGCTGCTGAGATTTGCGTGGACGAGGACGGCAACCCCGAACCCGACACTGACCTGCGCGACTATGAGAATGTGCCGCTCAAGGAAGACATCCACGCCTACTTTGCGCGTGAGGTGAAGCCGCACGTGCCGGATGCCTGGATTGATGAGTCGAAGACGAGGGTCGGCTACGAGATTCCGTTCAACAGGCACTTCTACAAGTACTCGCCGCCGCGCCCGCTGGAGCAGATCACGACAGAGATCAAAGTAATCGAGCATGACATTCTAAAGCTGCTCGCCGAGGTGACGGGATGACCCTCGATGCAGTCACTCCCCCTTCATCTTGGGACCAAAGGCGCCTGAAGTATGCCGTGCGGCTTGTGAATGAAGGTGTCGACAATCTGGGGCGTAGCGAGGCCTTCGTTGCCTTGGATCACATCGAGTCGTGGACAGGTCGCCTACTTAACACTGGCGTCCTCGCACCCGAAGCGGTTGCGTCTTCCAATGCCTTCCGATCGGGAGATGTCCTATTCGGTAAGTTGCGACCGTATCTCGCGAAAGTTTATTTCGCCGATCAGGATGGCATCTGCACCGGCGAACTACTGGTGCTACGGCCAACACTGGTCGAAGGGCGATTCCTTCGCTATCTGCTCTCGACTAAGGAGTTCATCAACACTGTTGATTCTTCAACCTACGGCGCAAAGATGCCCCGTGCTAACTGGCAGTTTATCGGGAATATCAGGATCAGTTTTCCGGATATGGCTGAGCAAAAAGCGATCGTCGAGTTCCTGGACCGAGAGACATCGAGAATTGATGAACTCCTCGAAAGGCATAGCGGGATGATTGATCTGCTAGCAGAACAGAGGTCAGCTACTATCGAGCGACTTGCCCGAGGGAAGGATTTGGCTGGCCCCGTTCACAATGCGAATGAGTGGATGGGCGAAATTCCTTGCCAATGGGAAATCGGTCCTGTAAAGCGCCGCGCAGCGCGCATTCAAACGGGCACGACCCCACCCACCTCCGAAAGCTCCTATTACGAAAACGGAGATCTTCCTTGGTATGGTCCCGCTTCGTTTGGTACGTCCTTGCTACTAGGAGAGCCGATGAAGCTGTTACACCGCTCAGCGATTTCCGACGGCGTAGCCCGTCTTTTTGCGGCTGGTTCAACGTTCATAATCACAATCGGAGCCACGCTAGGAAAAGTTGGATTTATCGACAAACCCTCGTCCGCGAACCAGCAGATTACGGCAATAACTTTCGATCCTAGGTTCGTGATCCCCAAGTTTGCGGCACTGCAACTCAAATGTCTTGAGCCCGTGCTCAGAGGTATTTCCCCAAGTTCGACCCTTCCTATTCTCGATCAGCACGAAGTTGGGATGCTACCTCTGGCCCTTCCGAACCTGGAGCTTCAGGCGACGATTGTGTCCAAGATTGACCAAAGGTGTCTCGAGATCGACACGATGACGACAAAGGTAAACGAGTCGATTGGGAAATTAGCCGAGTATCGGTCCGCCTTGATCACTGCTTCCATCACCGGCCAGATCGACGTTCGCAACTACCGCCCGCAGGAGGCCGCTGCGCTGTGCCAGTAGATCACAAAGAAAGAGCCTTCGAGTCGGCGATCGAGCACCACCTGATCACAGCCGCCGGCTACACCAAGGCCGACCAGGGCTTTTTCGACCAGGCGCGGGCACTGGATGCGACCCAGTTCGTTCCTTTCGTCAAAGACACGCAGCCGGACGTCTGGAAGAAACTGGAGAAGCTGCTTGGGTCGCGCACCGAAGAAACTCTGCTGGACGACCTGTGCAAGGCGATGGACTCGCGCGGATCGCTCGACGTTATCCGGCATGGCTTCAAGTGCTACGGCGAAGCGGTCAAGGTCGCCTACTTCGCACCGGCCCACGGGATGAATCCGGAAGTGGCTGCGCTCTACGCGAAGAACCGGCTGACCGTCGTCCGCCAGCTTCTGTTCAAGCTCACCAGCACCAAGGCGCTCGACGTGACCATCTGCCTGAACGGCATTCCGATTATCACCGCCGAACTGAAGAATCCCATGACGGGGCAGAGCGTACGGGATGCGATCTGGCAGTACCAGTATGACCGCGATCCGAACGACCTGATCTTCCAGTTCAAGAAACGCACGCTGGTGCACTTCGCAGTCGATCCCGACCTAGTGTTCATGACGACGAAGCTCGCGGGGAAGAGCACGTTCTTCCTACCTTTCAACCAGGGCGACGGCATGGGCGCGGGAAACCCGCCGGCGCCCGAGGGCAAGTACAAGACGTCGTACCTGTGGGAGCAGGTCTGGCAGCGCGACAGCCTGCTCGACATTCTGGCGCGGTTCATCCACCTGGAAGCGATCGAGGCCGAAATCGCAGGCAAGAAGGCGCGGAAAGAGAACATGATCTTCCCGCGCTACCACCAGCTCGATGCGGTGCGGAAGATCGAGAAAGCATCGCGGGTGGAAGGCGCGGGCAACAACTATCTGGTGATGCACTCGGCGGGGAGCGGCAAGAGCAACTCGATCGCCTGGCTCGCGCACCGGCTCGCCAGCTTGCATGACGCAAAGGACCAGAAGGTCTTCGACTCGGTCGTGGTGGTCACCGACCGCCGCGTGCTCGATCAGCAACTGCAGAACACGATCTACCAGTTTGAGCACAGGTCGGGGGTCGTGCAGAAGATTGACGAGGACTCCACGCAACTGGCGGAAGCCCTGAAATCCGGCGTGCCCATCATCATTACCACGCTACAGAAGTTTCCCTTCGTCACCGAGAAGGTCGGCGCACTGCCCGCCCGCCGCTATGCCGTGATCGTGGATGAAGCGCACAGTTCGCAATCCGGCGAGTCCGCAGCCGAGATGAAAGGAGTTCTGGCTGGCCACGCGATCAGCGGGCAGGCCCAGGAAGAAGCGGAAGAAAAGGCATTGCCCGACTACGAGGAAGAAGTTCTGAAGGCGGTAGCGAAACGCGGGAAACAGGGCAATCTCAGCTTCTTCGCCTTCACTGCGACGCCCAAGTACAAAACGCTGGAGACGTTTGGCCGCAGGGACGAGAACGGCAAGCCACAGCCGTTTCACATCTACAGCATGAGGCAGGCCATCGAGGAAGGTTTCATCCTGGACGTGCTGAAGAACTACACGACCTACAAGACGTACTTCCGGCTGATCAAGTCGGTTGAGGACGATCCCAAGCTGGACAAGAAGAAGGCCGCCCGGGCGCTGGCGCGGTTCGTCAGCTTCCATCCGCACAACCTGGCACAGAAGAGCGAAGTGATGATCGAGCACTTCCGCGCGGTCACGCACCACAAGATCGGCGGGCGGGCGAAGGCGATGGTGGTGACCAGTTCCCGCGCACATGCGGTGCGCTACAAGCAAGAGTTCGACAAGTACATTGCGGAGAAGGGCTACACGGACATCAAGACGCTGGTGGCGTTCTCCGGGACGGTGCGGCTCGACTTGGGCGACGAATACACCGAGGTCGGAATGAACATGGGCATCAGGGAGAAAGAACTCCCGATGCGGTTCGCATCCGACGAGTTCCAGGTCCTGATCGTCGCCGAGAAGTACCAGACCGGCTTTGACCAGCCGCTGCTGCATACGATGTACGTCGATAAGCGGCTGGCGGACGTGCAGGCCGTGCAGACGCTGTCGCGGCTGAATCGCACCGCTCCCGGCAAGGAAGACACCTTCGTTCTGGATTTTGTTAACGAGACGGATGAGATCCAGAAGGCATTCCGGCCCTATTACGAAGTGCCGCTGGTGGAGCAGCAAGCAGAGGCGCACCAGCTCTACGACCTGCAGGCCAAGCTGGCCGCGGAGCAGGTCTACCATTCAAACGAGATCGAGGAGTTCGCCAAGGTCTTCTTCAAGCCAAAAGGCCGCCAGTCGCCAAACGATCATGCCCAGATGCACCGGATCCTAGACTTTCCTGTGGAACGCTTTGGCCGGCTAGAGCCGGAGAAGCAGGAACTGTTCCGCGCGCAGTTGGTCGCGTTCCGAAGCCTGTACGCCTTTCTCTCGCAGATCATCCCGTTCCAGGACACCGACCTCGAGAAGCTCTACACGTTCATCCGGCTGCTGATTCCGCGGCTGCCGAAACGATCCATCGGTCCCGGGCTGGTGTTCGATGACGAGGTCAACCTGAAGTACTACCGTCTGCAGAAAACGAGCGAAGGCTCCATCTCGCTGGCGCCAGGCGACCGAGGCGCCGTGAAAGCTCCGACCGCGGTCGGCATGGGCGAGGATCATCACGAGCAGATCGAACTCTCGCGGCTGATCGACATCGTGAACGAAAGATTCGGAACCGAGTTCAAACCCGCCGACCAGCTTTTCTTCGACCAGATTCGCGAGGAGGCCGTGGCCGACACGCACATCCAGCAGGCCGCAATGGTCAACTCGCTGGAGAACTTCAAGTACGTCTTCGACAAGGCGCTCGAAGGCAAGTTCATCGACCGCATGGATCAGAATCAGGAGATTTTTGCTCGCTACATGAACGATCCAGCCTTTGCCAAGGTCGTGGCAGAGTTCCTGCGGAAGCAGGTCAACGAGCAGATCAGGGCGAGCCAAACAGGAGTCGGTGCAGCAGCTGTAGTAGTCTCCACGCGAGCGTCGAGCGTCCCAAAAGGGCGGCAGCGGATTCTTGTCGCTTCCGGGAATCCCTCAAGCAGGCAACGGGCCGCATCCCCATCTTTCGCCTGTCGGGTGAGCGGTGCACGCCCAAAAGGAATTCGTTTCTCGCACCTCGAATGAGCGATTTCGCCCGTTGAGAACAATAGACTTCACAGGGCACGAAAAAACACCCTTTGTGCGGCTGCATTCCAAGGCATTCAGGGGACCGGGGTTAGGAAAATCTAGCCAGAGGGGTCCAGAAATGCCCCCAAGTGGCCCCAATTGCATTGCCGGGGATGTTCCAGCAGTGCAGGGGGGAGGGGCGTGTGGGTAGGGTTTTGAGTGTAATCGCCTTTAGCGACAATTACCGCGAGGTGGAATCCGAAATCTACCATTGACTTGGGCTACGGCGGCGGGCTACATACCTGGCCCTGAGTAGTAGAATCGTTGCGGAAGAACCACCCAGTGACTATGGTTGATTGGCGCGCACACAAGAAAGCCCATAAATTGGAAACCTGCCCCGTGCCGGGCTGCGGAGGGATGATGCGCCTTCGCTGGGATAAATACACCTGCGAAAAGTGCGGGCACTTCAATCAAGATATTTCATTGCACGATATTGTCGAACGTGATGATCCGTCTTTTCTGAGCGAGTGCCACTGCACCTATTGTGCAAGCCAGCGCAAGTGAACGCCGTCCCGTAGGGCAGTTTGCTTTGCACCTTCTGGTCCGGATAGGCGCGACAGGAAAGCAAATGGGCTGCGAAGATGAAGGGCATGTACTCAAGCATCGTGACGCTCTGGGCATAATTTGGCACGAATGCGATTGCGGGGTTCGCAGGTCTTTCGATATGGCCCCAGAAGGCATCTGTTCGGACTGCGATGGGACTTGCATTAGGTGTGGTTCCTCGCCCGCTCGACGTCATAAAGTAGAGGACGACAAAGGGATTGTGCACCGTCTTTGTGACCAGTGCTCTAAGAAAGACCTTCTCCTTGTTGCGCGGTTGAACGGAGAGTTTGATTTAACCACGTTTGAAGCATTAGTGGTTTGTTTCGCGGTGGGGATTCCGGCGCATTTCTTTTTTCGTTGGCTTATACGTCCTTTCAGTGGTGTGGTTGAAGGCATCATAGATTTCATGGCGATAGGGTCCGCTATTTTCATCGCACAGCACTTTGCACTTGCACGACTATGGCGGAGGGGCGAAACGATTGCAGAACGGAAAGCCCACGAAAGAGAACAGGCAGAGTTGGCAAGGCGCAAGCGCATTTGGTTTGGCAATCGACAAAGTTGAGCCGAGGAGCGCCCCGATTATCCGCATCCAAGTCAGGACCTGATCTAGCCGGTGGCACTCTTAGCACGGGTCGCTTCGCGTACCTGATTGTCGGTCGTAACTGAAATCGCCTGCCTGATTACGGTTCAGCGGACATCGTTGCCCGGGGGTGAATCGAAGCGATTCCGGGCCTTCGAGGGCAGAAACCCTAGCCGGAGGGGGCCAGAAGCCGACCTCGGGCTCCCAATTGCATTTCCAGGGTATTCCAAGAGGTCTGGGGATGCGAATTTTCACCTCGGGGAAGGCGATTTCCTACGGCTCGAAGAATGAGAGCGGCTTTCTGTAAATTTTTGGGAGGTGCCGTGAGTCGATAAAGTCCACGCGACGTTCACCGGATTCGGCCTTGAGCCGAAGGATTGCGGCCGTGACATGAGCCGAGCGACTTACTTTGCGTCAGACCAGCCGATTCACGGGCCTGCTTGAGGCGCTTCAGAAAGAGCCGATATTCCCGAACTAGTTCTTGGTCTTCAGTGGCTACCTCGCAGGCTACGAGGCAGCTTGTACCGCTATCGGAATCGATATCCCAAAATCGAATATCGTTGCGAAGACAACAAAGAAGCGTAGAATCAAGCCTCCCCTTCTCCGGCTCCTCGATCAATGAGGGCAGAGCAGTAACAGTCCCAGGTTTCCTATCCGAAATGTTTCTGGAGGCTATATGCGTCCGTACCACTCTGTCAGGGTGAGTCGCTTTCTGGCTGTTGTGGGCTTCGTCGGCTTGACTGCGTGCGGAGGGAGCGGAGGTGGAGGTGGCTCCCAGAACCCACCAGTGCTCAATCTCGCTGGATATTGGCGCGCCAATACGATTTTCCGCTCTCAATTACAACACGTCCCTCTCAGGGAATTTGACTCAGTAGGGAAACAAAATTTCTGGAACCATGACTATCATCGGTTCTCCCTGCGCCGCGTCAGGAACGCTGAGCGGCACCATCAGCGGTTCGAGCGTGACTATGTCGTTGGCGGAGGGGCTTCAAAGTGTTTCCCTCAGCGGGACCGCATCAGCAGACGGCAATTCGATTACCGGTACGTATCAAGCTCCCGCGTTAGGTTGCACAAACGGGGATTCAGGAACTTTCAGCGCGGGGAGGAGCACAGTAACTTCCGTGAGCGCTTCCTGCTCACCGTCGTCCATTCAGGTGACCCAGACTTCAAAGTGCTCCGCGTCCGTTGCAGGAGCTGGGGCGTTCGATTCATCGGTCACGTGGTCGGTTGACAACGGCTCAATAGATCAAAGTGGTGACTATACCGCTCCCGCGAATCCAAGTACGGCCACCGTCAAGGCAACCAGCAACCAAGACCCTACACAGTCGGGCACGGCGACAATCATCGTAAATCCTGTCCCATCGACGATAATTTCCGTGAGTGTTTCCTGCTTACCATCGTCCATTCAGGTGAACCAAACTTCAAAGTGTTCGGCTACTGTGGCCGGAACTGGAAGTTTGAGTTAATTGGTGACCTGGTCCGTGAGTAACGGCAGCATTGACCAAAATGGGAATTACACTGCTCCTGCAAGCGCAACCACTGCCACGGTGACGGCAACCAGCAATCAGGATTCGACAAAGTATGGAACGGCTTCTATCGGAGTGGGTACCACCGCCACCAACTGGAGTGGCGGACCTGCTCCAAGTATTCCAATCACAGCGCAGTGCTTTACCGGGGATTTCAACGGTGATAAGAAGACTGACATTGCCTGCTACACCAGCACTGCCGGAGTCTGGAGCATCGCGCTTTCAACGGGAAGTGGATGGCAGTTGGAGTCATGGAGTGGCGGGCCAGGACCCGTGCTTCCTGTAACAGATCAATGTGTAACTGGCGATTTTGATGGAGATGGGAAGACCGATTTGGCCTGCTATACCGGGAACAGCGGAAGCTGGAATATTGCACTGTCCAATGGGAGCGGCTGGCAATCCGAATTCTGGAACGGAGGCCCGCTGCTGACAGCGGAATGGAGCGTAGTTCCGGTTAATGAACAATGCTTCGCCGCGGACTTCAACGGTGATGGCAAAACTGACTTGGCTTGTTCTGACGGTGTCGATAGTGTTTGGAGTGTCGCGCTATCAACAGGGAGCGGCTGGAACACCGAATCTTGGAGTGGGGGGCCAGTGGTCCCGCTACCTATAACGCAACAATGTCTCAGTGGCGATCTGAATGGAGATGGTCAGGCTGATCTGGCGTGCTGGACAGGTGAAGGAGGAGGTTGGGCCGTGGCTCTTTCGACCGGCGCCTCATGGAATGCATCGGTTTGGAGTGGAGGCCCGGTTCCGGTCGACGAATGGAACGTGATATCTGTTCCAAATCAATGCTTCGCAGCAGATTTTAGCGGTGATGGAAAAACTGACTTGGCCTGTTCTAACGGGAACAACGGCACCTGGAATGTGGGTCTCTCAACGGGGACTGGCTGGAACGCGGAATCTTGGAGTGGAGGGCCAGTGGTCCCGTTGCCGATGACTCAACAGTGTCTCAGCGGGGATTTCAATGGCGATAAGAAAGCTGATTTAGATTGTTGGACAGGTGAAGGTGGTGGCTGGGCTGTGGCGCTCTCCACCGGTAGTGGATGGAACGCCTGAATATGGAGTGGAGGCCCGGTTCAGCTCGACGAATGGAACGTCGTTCCAGTATACGAACAATGTTTCACGGGAGACTTCAACGGTGATGGTCGAACCGATGTAGCTTGCTATTCGGGGGCTGGCGGAGTCTGGAACGTAGCGCTTTCGTCTGGCAGCGGTTGGTAAGAATGGGCTGTAATCCGTGCGATTCAGGGCCTTGGGGGTAGAAACCCTAGCCGGAGGGGGCCAGAAGCCGACCTGGGCTCCCAATTGCATTTCCAGGGGCATTCCAAGGGGCCTGTGGGTGCCGATTTACAGGCCGGGACGTGAAGTGGCGGACAAGATTGGAATAGAAAAGCCTGGATGCCAGTCCGGGTCTTAGTTCCTGTGAGCAATTTCACAGTTGGAGGAAGGCGGTCAATAGGCGGCAATATTTCGCCTCCATCCTATTCGGCAGGAATCCACAAATCAGAAAGGTGTAGGACATGGGCAAAGTCTTGAAATATTACTCTGACTGGCAGCATGAAACGTTCACCTGTTCCCAGTGTGGATGGGCGGGGACCGTGAGCTATGAGGACTTGGAGGTCGGCGACGTAGCGGCAACCATCGAATGTAAGAAGTGCTATCGCAGCCTCGGCGTCGTGATGTTTCCAAGTCTTCAGCAAACGAAGGAAGCTGCGGCAGCTGGCAACGAAGAGGCC
Organism: uncultured Acidobacteriaceae bacterium; assembly: GCA_963709305.1. Classification (GTDB taxonomy): domain Bacteria; phylum Acidobacteriota; class Terriglobia; order Terriglobales; family Acidobacteriaceae; genus Sulfotelmatobacter. The sequence continues at coordinate 685,583 of CAVPWO010000002.1, forward strand.
ATCAAAGCGCTGCCATCATTTGAATCCCGAGTAGAACGAAACTGGGAATTGCTGGACAGTTCGAAGAGAAAAAACCCGAACGCCGACCAGCTAGCCGATCTGGAGGGCGAGTCGTTGGAGTTCGATTGGGATTTTGAAAAAGGGGCCGACGGGGAGTTCAATCAGATCATCAGGACGGGAGACGTGGAGGTCTGGCGAGAACCAGCATTTTTTAATAACGTGCCGCGCTTGAGGAAATCAAGCGTCTGCTGAAGGCCAAGTACGGAACTCGGTTCAAAAGCCTAACACCTACGCAGGCCAGCCTCGATTGGTTAAGCGGGGATGATCTGGAGAAGGCACTTCAGATTAGCCGTGTGTAATCGTCATCGAAATTCACTGGCCGAAATCTTGTGGAGCAAGCGCCGATCAGGTAATGCTGTGGGCGGTTTGGGTCAAAATAATGCCCTAGGAATTGCCTAAGAATTCTCTTCCGCATTCGGCTCTAGAAACGCAGTGCTGTCGCACAGTGCGATAGTTTGGTAAAAAGGCCGAGATACGGTAAGGAGCAAGGCTTTCGGTGGATTGTGGAGCACACGGCAGACTGGCACTCAGAGAGCAAAATACCTAGCAACAACAACAAACCAAAGAAATAGTTTTTTCTGAGGAATTTCGAGCGGGTGCACAGTTTTATCAGCGATTCACCTCCACCAGGAATTTTCATCTACCAGAGAAGAGAAAAAACAAATCCAGCGTCCTGAATTAGTCCACCAAGGGGAGCTAAATACTATTCCTATGAATAAACATAAACAGACAAGGAAAGGAACCTTGGAGTAGAGCTTGGAGTGGGAGTTTGGGTGGAACTTAAACTCTATTTCTGGGTCCGCCGAGCCACGTTCTGTTTTTTCTTCCTTGGACGGCCGGTTGCTGCTTTCTGTTTTTTCTTCCTACTCTTGGGCAGCACTTCATCCTCCGAAATATCTCCAGGGCCAATGGGTCTCCTCCCTGAACGTCGAGCATTGTAGCGGGCTTGGCGAGCACGACTTAGTGCAGTGACTTTGGCATCGGTTTTTCGTGTGTGATCGTTCAGGACCAACACCGCCGAAATAACCGAGTTCACGTAGACATCCTGTTTTTTTGGTGTCAGGCCAGATGTGCGTAGATATTTGCGCAGGCAGCTCTCGAATTCACGAACGAAGTTGCTTTCCAGAGCCTTGAGTGAAAGTTTCGATGCCCATCTGATCTGCATTCGCCGTTCGTGACCCGGTTCGTTAATTAACTCCTGCGCCAGTCGCCTGTTCAACCGCGCTGCTCCGCCACAGATAATTTTGGCAGTGGCAGCGGTATGAGGCCTTCCTTGATAGTGAGAAGGCCGGAAATGCAGAATGAACTTGGCCAGGGCTGTCCGAGCTTCTCCAATCAACTTCCCGCAACCCTCAAGATCGGAAACGACCTTGTTCTGTCTGATGGCCCTGACCCCATAGTCGTACTTCCTGAAGTCAGAAATGATTTCAAAAAGCTGATCAATCTGGCGCGACGCAAGGCTCGGTGACAGTCTACGGAAGGCAGTCTCAAATTTTTCACGCGTGAGCGTTGTGGGGGCGCTATGAATGTAATCGTTCGGTAAGGGATGCGTCTTGTTTTTCTGGCATCGGGGTGGGGACGACAATGATCAGGTTTGTTCGTAACAGATTTCCTCGTGAAGATTGTAAAACGGCGATCAATGTGTGACCGCACAGGTCAACAAAAAACAGTAACGTCACCTTCATGGACGATCAACTAAAGGTTCAACGACTGGAAGACACGCCCTGCCAAGTTCGCCTCGACCGCTTGTTCCTCGGTGCTGATGGCCGGGGTCACTCGATCAAGAAGATTCACGGTTTTCACTGTTCGGAGGGCCATCGGTTACGACCTGGCCCAAAGCTAGCTACCTATCGGCGGATGAAGCGATTTCGGAGCCTGACAAATTCATCACAGATCGTCCTCCGCTATGAGAAGGCCATGCCGTGGCTCTCCAATTGGCGGATTGAGATGATCGGCGATGACGAGACCGGCATTACGCCCGAAGAAATTGAGGCTGTGCTGGCCCACTGCTGGAGCCACAAGCTAGCGCTTGTCGAACTGGCCTTCGACTTCACCCCGGAGACTGGAGTGGACAGGACGTTTCTTCTTCGGCATGGCCTGTTTGGCAAGAGCCGACGGCGGAAAAATCGAGGCGGTGGCGAGCAACTCCGGTACGGGGGACGACGCTGTCCGAAGCTTGTCCGTTGCTACTGGAAGAGAGAACTAGGCCGCTATCGGGTCGAGTTGGAGGTCCATTCCGCCCTTCTGCGGAAGTATGCGGCGTGCAAAGTAGCCGATTTTGGCGGGTTTTGCCTCAAGCTATTGGTGTCTCATTTCCAATTCGTCGGAATCCGCTGGCAGAAGCTATCTGGTTATCTCCAGAAAAAATTCGGCGGCCAAACAGGTCAACTTTTGCTTCATGAGGTGCAGGAACGCGCTTCAATTTCCATACGAAGGGCGCTTCGCTTTCTGTCCCGTAACGGCGTCACGAATCCGCACCGATTCCTTCGTCCGCTAAGAATCAACCGCGATATTCGAGCGCCTCTCATTTCATGGTTGGAACGGTTTCCACTCGCGGAGGAGGCAGTACCATGGAAATGAGACAGGGTGACACGCCGAAGGGCCATCCGAGTCAGGAGTGGCTTACCGCCGAAGAAGCAGCCAAGTACCTGAAGGTCAAAACTCGTTCTCTGCTGCTGTGGGTGCGGCAGGGGAAAGTGCAGGCGTATGCGCTTTCTGGCACTCGCCGCCGCGTGTGGCGCTTCCGCCAGCAAGATTTGGATGCCGCTCTCCTATCAAAACCCGTGTTAAACTCGCCATCGCCAGCCGTGCTCACGGAAAGGAAGGCAATGTGAAACGAGCACGGAAACCAAAAGCAATTCGCAACGAAGCGCGAGGCACTTGGGTGTTCTTCCCAGTAATCAATGGGAAGCGGACGACCCGGAAGTTGGGACTGCTCAAGGAACTCACGCAGGAGCAAGCGGACCGTAAGGCTGCAGAGATGCTTCGCAACCTGAAACTTCAGGCCGAACGGAACTCTCCCACGGTGTTGTGGGTTGTGGAGCAGTACCAAATTGAATCAATGCCCAAACTTCGTCACAGCACACAACGAGTCATGGGCTTATGGCTCAAGAAGCACATCCTCCCGATGTGGGGTAAGCGACCGATCACGGAGTTGCAGCCGCGTGCCGTGGAATTGTGGCTTGAGTCTTTGGTTCTCGCACCCAAGACGCGGGGCCATTTGCGGGAAGTGTTGCACCGTTTGGTGGACTATGCCATGTGGCGCGGCTCTATTCCCGTTGGAACCAATCCCATTTCGCTAGTGACCGTTCGGGGTTGCTCGAAGCGTAGAAAGCAACCTCGAAATCTCACTGTGGAAGAGTTCCATACGCTAGCGAAGCACATCAGAGAACCATTCAAGACTATGGCTCTGCTGCAACTGTGCTTAGGCTTGCGGGTCTCGGAACTGCTTGCGCTACGATGGCAGGATGTGGACTGGTTCGGCGTGAAGCTCAACGTTGAACACGGAATTGTGAATCAGCACCTCGATTTCGTGAAGACGGAAGGTTCTCGCAAGCTGATGAGCCTTGATCCAGAGCTGCTGGGGCTTCTGTCTACATGGAAACAGCGGACAGAGTTTCGCAACGCGGAAGATTGGATTTTCCCGTCGCCAGTGAAGCTGGGGCGTTTGCCCTACAGTTACACGGGATACTGGCGGGCGCTGCAAGAGGCTGCTGCAGCGGCCGGGATTGGGAGACTAGGAACGCACAGCTTGCGGCATACATACCGCTCATGGCTGGATGCTGTGGGGACTGCCATCACCGTACAACAGAAACTCATGCGGCACAGTGACATCCAAACCACGCTCAACATCTACGGGGACATTGTGACGGATGAAATGCAACAAGCAGGCTCTAAAATTGTGGGGCTTGCCCTGAAGCGTGATTCCAGATGATTCCAGGGGCTGTAAGCCATAGAAAGAATGGCTCCTCAGGTAGGACTCGAACCTACAACCCTTCGGTTAACAGCCGAATGCTCTGCCATTGAGCTACTGAGGAATGTTGGAGTGTCGTGGACCGGGCGCCGAGGCTCGGCCTTTCGATTATCTGCATCATCATAGCATCCCCTGCGCCATCTGAAAACTTCCAATCTGGTACGCTAGCTGTTCCGCCGGCTATGCATTCATTGCAATCTTTCGAGGTGCTTATGCGTTTGTTCTCCGCTCTGTCTTTCATTTTTCTGCTGGCGGTTGCGGTGTATGCGGGCGACGATTCCAAAACTTCTCCTCCTTCGGCTCCGCCCGTGGCTGCCCAGAAGCCGGTCATCGACATGTATCACGGGACAAAAGTTCTCGATAACTACCGCTGGCTGGAGGATGGCAAGAGTCCCGAGACGCAGAAGTGGGTCGAGCAGCAGATGGCCTACACCCGCGGCATCCTCGACCGGCTCCCCGGACGCGACGCCATCCACAAACGTTTGACCGAATTGCTCTCGATCGGCAACGTCACGCCGCCGGTGATTGCCGGCCGCCATTATTTCTACACACGGCGGGAAGGCATGCAGAACCAGCCCGTGCTTTATGTGCGCGACAGTCTTAACGGGCCCGACCGCGTGCTGGTCGACGCCAACCAACTCGCCGCCGACGGCACCATCGCACTCGACTGGTACTATCCCAGCGAAAACGGCAAGTATGTTGCCTACGGCACTTCGCCGAGCGGTTCCGAGATGAGCACGCTGCACATCATCGAAACCAAAACCGGCAGAATCCTTCCCGACACCATCGAGCGCACGCGCGCCGCTTCGGTCGCATGGAAGCTCGACAACTCCGGGTTCTACTACACGCGCTATCCGAAAAAAGGCGACGTGCCCGACGGCCAGGAAATGTACAACCGCCACGTCTTCTATCACGAACTCTCGGGCGATCCCGAGGAGCATCCCGAGGACACCGACCCACCCATCTTCGGGCAGGGGCGCGACCCCGAAGACTGGCCCAGCGTCTCGCTTTCCAATGACGGACACTGGCTCCTCATCAGCGTGCAACAGGGCTGGACGAAGTCTGAACTTTTTCTGATGAACCTGAAAGCCGGCACTCCGCCCACGCGCATCACCACGGGTAAGAATTTTCTCTACAACGGCGAGGTCTACAACGACAAACTTTTCGTCACCACCAATGAAGACGCTCCCCGATACCGCGTCTTTACCGCCGACGCCGGCAACTTCGATCGCGAAGCCTGGAAGGAACTCATCCCCCAAGCCGACGCCGTGCTGCAGGGCACCGCCGTCTTCGGCGGCAAACTCTTCGCCCAGTACGAACAAAACGCCAGCTCGCAACTCAAGATCTTCGATCTCGAGGGCAAGAAGCTCAACGACCTCAGCACTTCCCGCCATCGGCAGCGTTTACGGATCGAACGGCCGCTGGGATCGCGACGAACTTTTCTACGGATTCCAGTCATTTACTTTCGCGCCATCAATTTACCGCTACGACCTGAAAGACGGTTCCACTTCTCTCTGGACCAAAGTCGACGCTCCCTCCATCGATCCCGCCGCCTATGAAGTCAATCAGGAATGGTTCCAGTCGAAAGACGGCACCCGCGTCCCCATGTTCGTCGTGCATAAAAAAGGCATTCAGAAAAATGGGCACAACCCCACGCTGCTCACCGCCTACGGAGGCTTCAACGTCAGCCTCACGCCCACCTTCGGCCGCACCGCTTATCTCTGGATGGAGCACGGCGGCATCTTCGCCGTCGCCAACCTGCGCGGCGGCGCCGAGTTCGGCGAAGACTGGCACCGCGCCGGCATGCTCGACAAAAAACAGAATGTCTTCGATGACATGATCGCCGCCGCCGAGCACCTGATCGCCGAAAAGTATACCGACAAGAATCACCTCGCCATCCAGGGCGGCTCCAACGGAGGCCTGCTCATGGGCGCCATGATCACCCAGCGCCCCGACCTGTTCCGCGCCGTCATCTGCCAGGTCCCGCTGCTCGACATGATCCACTACCAGGATTTCCAGATCGCAAAATTATGGATCCCCGAATACGGCACCTCCGAAAACGCCGAGCAATTCAAATGGCTCTACGCCTACTCCCCTTACCATCACGTGAAACCGGGAACTGGAATATCCCGCAATCTTATTCATGACCGCGGATACCGACACCAGAGTCGACCCCATGCATGCAAAAAAAATGGCGGCCGAGATGCAAGCCGAGGCGAAGAATGGCACCAGCCACACGCGCCCGATCTTGTTACGAATCGAAAGCAAGGCCGGACATGGCGCGGGCAAGCCAGTGACCAAGCAGATCGAAGAATTTACGGATGTGTATTCGTTTCTGTTTTGGCAGTTGGGGGTGAAGGAGTAGAGGTCGTTGGTCGTTCGCCGTTGGCCGTGAGTCGTTGGTCGTTGTTGGTCCTTGGTCGTCAGTCGTTGATCGACAGCCGTTGGCCGCTTGACGCGCGAAGCGCAGGTTTGTGGAAGGGCACGACTTCAGTCGTGCCGTAATCGTAGCAAATGATCGACGGCTTTAGCCGCTGAGGGATGCTCTCTTTCCCTTCCCTGGTGCGTTTTTTGCAAGGGTCGGCGGCGATGCCGACTGTACTATTTTGTCTTTCATGTCACGCGACTTGCACTGCAGTTAAGCAGCGCGGCGTGATCAAATCACTTGCGCAGGCATTCCCGGCTCCTGCCCTTTTTGTTGCTGATGCTAGCGCGATCAAGAGCCCGGGCCACCGGTCTCGGCTAATGGTCGTAAATATTCTTATCGCATTATTCCCTCAACAACGAAATTGATCAGGGCTTCCAGGGAATCCTGTAAACGACGGAGTCGTATTTCGGATTCGTGCGGTCGCCTATGATCTTGCCGTGAAGACTCTCAGCGATACGCCTGCTAGCGATATTTTGTACGGCCACCGGATAGATGAAACCTTCTTTGCCGAAGGTTTCATGTCCCCACTCAACCAGTGCGGCCACGACTTCCCGGCCAAAACCCTGACCATGCGCGCTTTCCTTGAGCCAGAGACCAAGTTCAGGTGAAGCGGCCTCTGCGTCTTCGAATGAGGCAAGCCCCAGGCATTCCTTGTTGTCGATCCGCCGGTTGACGAAAGTAAAGTTGTTCGGTTCCGGAGCCTGGACTCTCTTCTCGCATCGCGCCACATACTCGTTCCATGAGGGCGGCTCCCATGGCATGAATTTGCTGATGGCGGGCGTGATGCAAGCGAAAACCTCCTGTGCATCCGTCATCTGGAACTGGCTGAGCTGCAATCTTGGGGACTGAATGACAATCATTCGGTCACCCTAGTCTCGGCGTCCAGCCGCATGGTCACAATTTCTTTTGGCTTCGGCAGCACGACCTCCGCGCTCTTCCAGAATTCGGCATCCGTGGCATGCTCGTCGGGATCGGCCGCAATCCCTTTGCGAATGCGGGCGGCACTCATCCGGCGCAGCTTTTCCCAGTCCGTGCCCGTGCCCCGCTTGGGGTTTGAGCGCCTCGTTTTCGCTCCCTTAATCTTTGATCCGTTAGCTTTCAATCCCCTTCGCCCTCGATGTTCTTCCTATAGTATCGTCGTTCATGCGGCGTCGGATGCTTGCCAAGAAAACCGGTGACAGACGGGACGTTCCCCATTGTCTGGGGCGGGCCCCGCACTATCATGTACCCAGATCAAGGCGTCCCGATGGGACCGAATCGTGTTGACTACCGGGCGTTCCCATTCCGGAACCCGTTCCCAGAAATACTTTCAGGGCGCTTCTTTCGCTGCCCTGCCAGTCGATACAATTTCCTTCGGCATGATGACGTCTAGAGGGCGTTGCCAGTGGGTACTGGACGTCGCTTGCCAAGCGGTCGAGTGGCTAGCCAGCCACTAGGGTTCGACTCCCTCGCCCTCTGCACTCCACTCGACCACCGTAAAGCTGCTTGACAAAGTGCCCTCGCGCGCTATGATGGAGATGGCAAGCGACGTTCAGTATCAGGTTTCTGAAACAGCCCCGATTGGCTATCGGGGCTGTTTTGCGTTGTATCCCAGTCGCAAGTGGAAGCTCAGTTCGAACCCCTCCTCTGCCACCGCTTTTCCACAGCCTTCCACAGAAAAATTCCTCCCCTTGTGACGAACGACCTTGACCGAGGATATGAAAAGCCCATACTGGAACTGTGCGCAGAGCCTCTTCAACCCAATCGATCGGAATCATGGCCGCCCGCCATCTTCAGCCCGCGGCTAACTCCTTCGCTCGCAATATTTTGCCCGTAAGCCCTTTCGCTCCAAGATCTTGCAGCTCAGAGCCCATATCGATTGGCCGCAACTCCAAGAAAACAGATATTTTACCGGATCGATATCAAAAAAAAGAGATATGCGCTTACATCACATCGCGGGTATACGGCACGGGAATACCGATCGTCACGTTGTGATCGTCACATCATGATCGTCACACTATGATCGTCACATTATGATCGCCACACTTCGAAGAGGCCTGATCGTCGCCGCCGTCTGCCTGCTACCCGTTCTCGCCCTTGCGCCGACGAGCGCATCCGCCGCCAAACCCGCCCGCAACGATAACGATCGCAACAATAACAATAACAATAACGATTGGCGCGTACGCCTGCACGAGGAGCTACCGTTGCTCGGGCATCGGAATTGGATCGCCGTAGTGGATTCCGCTTACCCACTGCAAACCAGCGCGGGCATCGAAACGGTCAACACTAACGCGGATCAACTCGAAGTGGTGAAGACGGTCCTTGATCAGCTCGGCCAAGCGAAGCATGTTCGGCCGGTCATCTTCACCGACGCGGAGCTGAAGTTCGTACCTGAAAGTGACGCTGCGGGAGTGACAGCCTATCGCGAAGCACTGACCAATCTTGTGGGCAAGACCGAAGCGCAATCTCTGCCGCACGAAGAAATCATCTCCAAGCTGGATGAGGCGGGCAAGACCTTCCACATTCTAGTGTTGAAAACAAACCTGACGATTCCGTATACCTCAGTCTTCATCCGCCTGGAATGCGCTTACTGGAAGCCCGACGCCGAGAAGAGACTGCGTGAAGCGATGGCAAGTCGGAAGTGACCCAGCGGCCCCATCCCATTCACTGTCATCTTGAGCGAAGCACGCCGCCGGGCGAAGCGAGTCGGCACGCGCAGTCGAAAGATCCCTGCCGTTGGTCCGGTGCAAAATTTCAGAATCCGCGATCCTCGAGAAGAGCGAGAATAGTGGGCAGCCGCGACCGAAACATTCCGAAACATAAGGAGGCCCACCGTGCCGACATCGAAAGAGACCTTCAAAGAGACGCTCGAAGAGCGTCTCGCCCGTTATCGTGAGATCAAGATCAGCGTAATCGGGAGGAAGTCCGGCAAGAGAATCTCGCTTCCAGTCTGGTTCGTGTTCGAAGCCGAGAAACCGAAAGGCGGAACGCTCTACCTGCTGCCGGTGCAGGGCTCGGACACGCAGTGGTACAAGAACCTGCTCCATAACCCGTCGATTCGCATTGATGCGCGGGGCGCCGAAACCGAATTCCGAGCCACTGCCGTAAGCAGTTCGAAGGCGGTGCAGTCCGTCGTCGAGAAATTTCGCGAGAAGTATGGCGCGAAGGACGTGAAGAAGTATTATTCCAAGTTCGACGTGGCAGTCTCTGTGCCGATCTAGTCCCGCGCTGTGTACACGTCGCGGGGCTCAAGGCTACGGAACCGCGGGTCCACATTCAAAGGCGGAGGGCAGGAGTGCAGGAGTGCCCGCTCCACACAATCCTGGGGCTTAATCCGCTTTGCGCCAGCTTGCATCGCGGTCGTAGCGGGTCAGGGCTTTTGCCACGTCGGCGGTTCGCGGACCTAGATCTTTTTCATAGACGATCCCGTCCTGATTCACCACGAAGGTCATCACTCCGGAGGATCGGTAGTCCGCGGGATAGGCCACGAAGGCGAAGCCGCGCGTCATCTTTCCGTCGACGATGTAGCTTTGCGCTCGGCTACTGGCCTTGCCGCCCTGCTCGGTAAGCACGCGAAAATAATATCCCTGGAAGGGCTGGTGCTCCTGATCGGAGGCGCTGCCATAGCCTTCCCTTGCGGCCGAGGCGACCAGCGGGCCGATCGGGCTGGCCGGTTGGCCCGACGAGGCTTGCCAGTAAAGTCCGTTATGCTTGCCGGGATCGCTGTAGAGTTTCTGCGCGTATTGGTTCTGCTCGCCGTCGTGGGGCTGCGCGTAATATTCTTTTTCCGCATCCACCAGCTCGCGGCAAATCTGGATCGCCGCCAGTTCGTTCTTGCCAATTCTGCGATACAGAATTTCATGCTTGCCCGCCGCGGTATCGAAATACCAGGCGTTGCCCTTGTGCGCCAGCGGAATAGGCGTGGGCCAGTTTTCCGCGCCAATGTAGAGAGTCGTGGTACCGTCCGGCTCGGTCACCAGACGATGCATCTGGCGGTATTTGTGCAGGAACTGACTTCTATCATTCTTATCTTCGGCGTCGTCGCCCGACGAAATAAGGTCCTTGGCGTCGGGTCCCAGAACTTTGAGCAACGCCGCCTGATCATTCTTCTTAACCGCGTCGACCAGGGTCTGGGCGGCTTCGGAAGCGCTCGAAAACGATTGTTGTCCCGGCCGAAGTTGGTTCGACTGCCGATGCGATTCTGGTTCGCTGGCTTGCGACCCGTACGAGGACGATTTCTCCGAGCCAGCCTGCGCAGCTGCCGGATTCGATGAGAGTGCCAACCCGAACAAAGCAGAGGCGACGATTGCGAATGGAATGCTCCCGGAATGCTTTCTTGAACTTCCTGTCTCCAGTACCATAGCTTTCGTTTCCTTTCCGGCGCGACAAAACCTAAAAAGTAAATGAATGGGGAACGGCGCGGCTAACGGTGCCCACCGTGTCCGCCCCCTCCCGCATGTCCGCCACCTCCGGCATGCCCGCCGCCAAAGCTGGCTCTGCCACGCGAGGAATAACCGCGGGCTTCTCCACCGCGGCTCACGCCGCCAAAGGCGCCGGAGCGAGTACCGGAATAACCTCGGGCTGCGGGCGCGTGATATGCGCCGCCGCGGCCGGGAGCGGCATAGCCACGAGCAAAGCGATCACCGCGGCCATAAGGTGCGAAGCCTCGATAGTTGCCTCGGAAATAGGCGTTGCGGTCATAGAAGGCGCGGCTGTGGAATGCGTACGGACGGCCGCCATACAACAGGCCGCGGTGGTACCAATCAAATCCCCATCCATGCCAGCCCCAGCCAAATCCGAAAAACGGACCAACTCCAAAGCCGACACCGAAGGAAAGATACGGGCCTCCGACACCCCACCACGGATAGAAGCCGGGCCACACTCCAACCGGATAACCGTAGATCAAAGTGGGATCGTATTCGGGAACATACACCACCTCTGGATTGGCCGGCTGAATCACGACCTGCGGACCCTGGTTGGTTACAGTCTGCTGTGGCGTCGATTTCAAATGCCCAGCTTCCTCCGCTTTCTTGCGCATGACCTGAACGGCCTGCATCAAGTCGGCTTGCTGGTTGTAATTGGCGTCGCCCAGTTCCGACGTCCAAGAGAGGTCTTTATCCAAATTGGCCAGCACGCTGGGAAATTGCGTGAGAGCCTTCACGCTCGGATCCCACTCCTGCTTATCGACTGCGTCTCCTAATTCCCTGCCCTTCAGACCGGGATTCTGTTGCAGAAACCGCTCAGCTTCGACAATCTGTGTCGGATAGGCAGAGGCCGCCAGAATCTGTGCCAGCAGCGCGTCCGGATACAGTGCGATGGGAGCCACTAGCTGCTGCAACTGTTCGGGGGTTAGCGTCGCGGAGTGCGCCCGCGGTGGGCCCTGATCGGGCCCCGCTTGGTCTTGCGGCTGATCGTATGAATCCTGATCCTGTTGAGGCTGTTCTTGTTGAGCCTGATCTTGTTGAACCTGATCTTGTTGAACCCGATCCGGCTGACTTTGGCCCTGCGGCGGAGGTCCCGGTTCCTGCTGCGGTTCTGGCATGGAAGCGGCCTGCAACGAGCTAACGCCGACCGCCATTGCCAGCACGCTTGCAGCAGCGCCGGTAAAAAGAGTTCTAAACGTTTTCAATGTCACTATGAACCTCCAGTTGGCATTCACATCCGAGAATGCCGCCTAAACTGTTTGATGTGTCGGCTCGATTTAGTGATGCTTTGTTGCAGGCTCGGCAAGCGATTCGCCGAATGGCAGATAAGTGTTTTCAAAGCTTTTCGGGCCTGGCCGACCCACTCGGTCGCGCAATTGTTCGATTCCATCTCGTGCAGAATCGTCGCGGTTCCTTCCACTAGTAACACTCCTTCGCCAGGAAAGTTGCGGCAGGTGTAACGTGAACGGACAGCTTTATACCCAGGCCTGACTCGTGAGAAGCGGTGGTTGATTTCACTGGAAACGATGTCTCGGGATGAAGACTTTGATTCGGACGTATCTTCGGCAAATTTGCCGCCGCGGTTGATGAAACGCGATTGGTACATGAAACGGGCGAGATGCAGGCAGCCGGAAAGAGTCGCGATACAGGCGCGCGAAAGACCTGGAACGCCACCAGAGACACACGGACCGCACCGCCTCGCTGCGACTGGAAAGAAATACTGGCAGGGCGGCCGCCAGATGACGGAGAGCCAGATCGCGAGAGGTCAGATGCGGCGCGCCATTCCGAGGGTTGGCCCATTCCTAGCGGGCCGGCGCAACGTGATTTTAGTCCTGCACAATTCGGTGAACTCTTTGTCGCGGATTGCATCATAGCGAAACCGCCAACATGTAGTGGCACGGCGTCGGAGAGGACGAAGTCCAAGCTGGATTATGCGCCCTGTAGCCCACAGTGGAACGCCGAAGTGAAGAACGATTACGCCAGCGGGCGCCCAACTTCCCAGTGATGTCCGAAGGGATCGACTACACGGCCAATGCGCCAGCCGTAGTCTTCCGCTACGGGATGGACCTGCAACGCTCCGGCTGCCACGGCGCGAACGAAAACCGCATCGGGATCGGCTACCGTCAAAATCATACGGACCGAACTGCCCCCAAGAGTCTGTGGACTGAAGTTGCCATGTTCAGGGGACTCGTCCCCCACCCAAAACTCTGCCCCCTCCACAGAAAGTCGCGCGACAACGCTGCCACCGTCTTCCATGCGAAACATTTCCGCCGCTCCCAAGGCGGACTTATAGAACTCCACGGCTCGGGCGCCATTGCGAACGGAGAGCCAGGGTGCGATGGTGGTGCGGAGCGTGCCGGGGTTTGTCATTCGGCGCCGATCTATTGTTGAACGTGAGCCAAAGTCTGAATTGTAAATCAAATCCGGGGTTCTCTAGTGGCGGCTCAAACTCAACCTTGGACCGGTCGTGGTAGAATCCTCGAACTTCTGGCTGGACGCCGCTGCCCCAGCGCCATCCAGCCTTAAACCTCTCCGCGGAGGCACTCATGAATTCCCGTCGCCTGCTGTTTCTGCGTCTGGCTTTTTTCCTACTCGGCGGTTTGATGGCGGCGCTTTGGTTGCCCTGCGCCCACGCCCAACAACCGCTGGCCAATCGTCTTTCGAAACGTGTCGTGGGCGACTATGGATACTGGAGCAAATATCAGGATCCGGCATACGGCGCCGCGCAGATTCCCTACCACGAACTCACGCACATCAACCACGCCGGAGTTTCGTTCGATGCCACTGGAACACTCTCCGTACCCTCGGGGCCGGGCAATGAATTCATTGAGCCCGAACTGATCCATCGTGCCCACGCCGCGGGCGTGAAAGTTCTGCTCCTGTTGGGCGGTGACTTCAATGGAATCGAAGCCAGTGGCGCGGTTCAAACTCTGGTAGAGAACATCGCAGCCTTTGAAAAGCAGTACGGCTACCAGGGCGTGGACATCGACTGGGAATATCCGGCAACCACCGTCGATCGAAAATTCCTGGTGGAACTGATGGCGAAACTGCGCAAGTCGAATCCGGACTATGTGCTGTCGGTCGACGCGGCACCCTGGGGCGGTTATGGATATAACCTGAAGCAACTGCAAATCTCGCTCGACTACGTCAACATCATGATGTACGACTGCGCCGGGCCCTGGACCGCCTATGGCCAGCTCAATTCACCCATCTTCTGGGACAACAACGATCCGGCGCCCTGGGAATGCCAGCCCGGCGGAAGCGTAAATGGCACGGCCAACATTTTCTTGAAGCACATGCCAGCGCAGCAACTCAACATGGGAACGCCTTTTTACGGCTACTACTACACCAACATCAACCAGCTTTTCGGGCTGTGTCCGAACGCGGCCTACACCGCTGATGGAGCCTGCGATGACACCGTGCTCACGGTAAACTACGGGCCGGATCTAAAGCACCGAATCAACAGAGACGGCTGGAAAACCTATTACGACCCGGTCGCTCTGGTTCCCTACATGCTGAAGACCAACGGAAGCGACGGCTACATCACCTACGACGACGCCTTCTCAACCTATTTCCGGGTCTGGTATTCCGACTGGGATCGCGGGCTGGGCGGCACCTTCATGTGGTCGCTCGACGCCGACTATGACGGACACTCCCAGGACTTGCTGGATGCGATGTACAGCGCCTCGCTGGGCGGAAAGTAAAACCACGGCGACTGAAAGGGGCGCAGAGTCTGAGCAAATACACGCGTAGAGACTTTTCGCTGAGCTTGGCGGCAAGTCTGCCGGCGTTCGGGTTGGCGGAAAAAGGATTCGGCCTGTCCGATCCGCAGGCCGATCGGAATGGAATCTCGCACAGCTCCGAGGCGATTCATCAACAAGTGGTTTTCAAGGCATCGCGAAAGCGCATCTACGAAGCGTTAACCGACGAGAGGAAGTTCAGCCGGGTGACCGATTTCATTATGAAAGGCGCGTCCACCCGGATCAGCCGTGAAGTGGGCGGCTCGTTCTCTATCTTTGGAGGGGTGATCACCGGCCGGCATATCGAACTCATTCCCAGTGAGCGCATCGTGCAGGCGTGGCGGGAAAAGGATTGGCCCACAGGTCTGTATTCAATTGTGCGATTCCAACTTGACGACCAAGGAGCGGAAACGAAACTCATTTTCGATCACACTGGTTTTCCTCAGGGCGCAGCCCAGCACCTCGCGCCAGGATGGTGGTCCCACTACTGGGAGCCGATGCAGAAGTATTTGGGATGAGAGCGGCGCTGCCCATGGGCGATCCTCGCAAGGACCTAGAAAATCGATTCTTTACCTGAGCGGAAAAGGTTTGTTCGCATCCCCCATCGGTGGGTTTGACCCTGTCTATCCAACGTGCTATAAACGGCTGTTTTGTGCAGGGAGGGCAGGACCAGGGTCTTACTTCTCCTGTCCGCTTTTTCGGGTCAATCCCGGCGCGAAATCCGACGCGGCCAAGCTCAACACTCCTTCAGGTCTTGCGGTGGAAGCGTGTTCGGAATTCCGGAAACAACATTGAGGCTCGCATGGGCTTGCGTATGCTTGGTCCGAGATCGCGAGACTCAAGGCGGCGTCCGGAAGGCAGTGCCTAAACACGTTTGTAATCCATAAAAACCGTTTTATTTCGGAGGACTCCTTTATGCGCACCTGGCTCGCCACTGCTGCGTGTTTCACACGCCGCGTGAGCACCAAACTTTCTGCGGTTGCGGCTGTGCTCACCTTGGGTGCCGCCACTGCATTGGCTCAACCTGCCGGCGAAACTGTCGGGGGCGAAGCTTCTTTGAAGCTTCCCGACCTTTCGCAGGTCAGCTTTCTCCCTTGGGCCATCGACGGGCACACACTACTGCTGATCGGAATCCTGTTCTGCCTGTTCGGGCTCGGCTTTGGCATGACCATCTTTGTGCGCTTGCGGAATCTGCCGGTGCATCGCAGCATGCGCGAAATCTCGGAACTGATTTACGAGACCTGCAAGACCTATCTCATCACCCAAGGCAAATTCATTCTTCTGTTGTGGGCTTTCATCGCCGTTATTATTGCGGCTTATTTTGGATGGCTCTCGCCGGTGCCGGGAAAATCAGTAGGCTTGACGCTTCCTATCATTCTCGGGTTCAGCTTAGTCGGAATCGCGGGCAGCTACGGCGTGGCCTGGTTTGGCATTCGGGTCAACACCTTCGCCAACTCGCGGACGGCGTTCGCTTCCCTTCCCGGCAAGCCGTATCCCGTTTATCAAATTCCGCTTGAAGCGGGTATGAGCATCGGCATGATGCTGATCAGCGTGGAACTGCTGATCATGCTGTTCATTCTTCTGTTCATTCCTGGCGACTATGCCGGACCGTGTTTCATTGGGTTCGCGATTGGCGAGTCGCTGGGCGCGGCGGCGCTGCGTATCGCCGGCGGCATCTTCACCAAGATTGCCGACATCGGCTCCGACTTGATGAAGATCGTCTTCAAAATCAAGGAGGACGACGCGCGCAATCCCGGCGTGATCGCCGACTGCACCGGCGACAACGCCGGCGATTCCGTTGGGCCCTCTGCCGACGGCTTCGAAACCTATGGTGTGACCGGCGTCGCGCTGATTACTTTCATCTTGCTTGGCGTGAAGGATCCCCGGGTGCAGGTGCAGTTGCTGGTCTGGATCTTCGTCATGCGCGTCATCATGCTGGTGGCCAGCGCGCTTTCCTACTTCCTGAATGGAGCCATCGCCAAAGCGAAGTATGGCAATGCCGCCGAGATGAATTTCGAATCGCCGCTGACTTCGCTGGTATGGATCACTTCGATTGTCTCCATCGGCCTCACCTTCTTGGTTTCTTACTTCACGATCCCCGTACTCGGCAACGATAGTTCACAGTGGTGGAAACTGGCGACCATCATCTCCTGCGGAACGTTGGCGGGAGCGATCATTCCAGAACTGGTGAAAGTTTTTACCTCAGTGGATTCGCGGCATGTGAAGGAGGTCGTCAAATCCGCGGAGGAAGGCGGAGCATCGCTGGGCATCCTGTCGGGATTCGTCGCAGGAAATTTCTCCGGTTACTACCTGGGGCTGGCGATGATGGTGCTGATGGCTCTCGGCTATTACATGAGCACGATGGGTTTGAGTTCGATGGGCCTGGAAGCCGATACCATGCTGGCGCCGGCAGTGTTCGCCTTCGGACTCGTGGCCTTCGGGTTTTTGGGGATGGGGCCGGTGACGATTGCCGTGGATTCCTATGGACCCGTCACCGACAATGCTCAGTCCGTTTATGAACTTTCACTGATCGAACAGGTACCGAATGTAGAGGCAGAAATCAGGAAGGACTTCAACCTCACGGTCAACTTCGAGCACGCCAAGCACCTGCTCGAAGCCAACGACGGAGCGGGAAACACCTTCAAAGCAACCGCGAAGCCGGTGCTGATTGGCACCGCCGTAGTGGGCGCGACCACGATGATATTTTCCATCATCATGGCCCTGACCAACGGCCTGACTGCGAATGTGCAGAATCTCTCGCTACTCTACGCACCCTTCTTTCTCGGGTTGATCACGGGCGGCGCGATGATCTACTGGTTCACCGGCGCGTCAACCCAAGCCGTCACAACAGGCGCGTATCGGGCGGTCGAATTCATCAAAGCCAACATCAGACTCGAGGGCGTGGTGAAGGCTTCGGTCGCCGACAGTAAAAAGGTCGTGGAGATTTGCACAAAGTACGCGCAGAAAGGCATGCTGAACATTTTCATCGCGGTCTTCTTCGGCACGCTGGCATTTGCCTTCGTCGACCCGTTCTTCTTCGTCGGCTACCTGATTTCGATTGCGATCTTCGGCCTCTACCAGGCTATCTTCATGGCCAACGCAGGCGCTGCCTGGGACAATGCCAAGAAAATCGTCGAAGTCGAAATGAAGCAGAAGGGCACGCCGCTGCACGATGCCACGGTGATCGGCGATACCGTGGGGGATCCGTTTAAGGACACGTCATCGGTGGCGCTGAATCCCGTCATCAAGTTCACAACGCTGTTTGGCCTGCTCGCAGTCGAACTGGCCGTGAAGCTCTCCAGCGAAAATGGGACGACGCTGACGCGAGTGCTGGCACTGGCATTCTTTGCGCTGTCGTTTACGTTCGTATACCGTTCGTTTTATGGGATGCGAATCAGGTCCGGAGCGTAGAAAACACTCTGCGCCAGACCATCAACGCCATCCATTCGGCTGGATGGCGTTTTCGTTTCGAGAGATGCTGGCGGAACAGTGTGTCGCACTTACAAACTCTGCTTCATCTTTGATTTCACGCCGTGCGCCAGCTTTTCAATCTGCTCAGCTTTCTTGATGTCGTCCATCGACATGACGTTCTGGCCGGATTTCTCGAGAGATTCCTTCAATTCCGCGGTGAGCTGAAACATCTTCTCGGTGTCGCGCTTGATCTCAAATTGCCGCTGCTCGGCCGCAGCCCTGGCTTGCCGCTGTTGAACGCTGTCGCCTGAGGTGACGGGCACTTGTCCCATGCCGGGCCCCTGGGAGACGGCGGGCGGAAGATGAACCTGTTGTGAAGAAGCGAGAGTCGCAGCAGCCAGCACCATGAGCGCCAGCACGAGGGTGAGTGAAGTTGTCTTGAGCATGACCGCCTCCAGCGAGATCCAGACTGGTTCCCGATCGACCCGGCCGGACCTTCCCCGGCATTATGGCCCCAAACCTGGCGACAGACAATGGGAATTCCGGCGGAAGGCGAAGTCTCGGCCCTACCGCGCGGCGATCGCACGCAAAAGAGCCCTGACTCATTTTCCATCAGAGTCAGGGCTCATCGTTCCGACCAATCTGTGTCGCTCGCGGTTCAGCGACGATCCCAAGAGAGATCGCGGCGATCGCGACGCAGTTCCCGGCGTTCATATCGTGCGGCTGCATAGCGGCCGTGGTTAAGGTCGCGGCGCAAGGCGCGGCGATCGTGCGCGATCCTGGCATCGTCGTGTCGGATATCGCGGCGCACCCCACGGTCTCCAGCAGAAGCAAACGCCGGCGCCACAGCCATTCCTGCCAACAAGAGAATTCCAGCAATCGCAAGTTTCATATGTTTTGTCCTTTCCGACCGCAATCCGCGGCTATGAATTCAAACCCGCCGTGCACTAAGGAGTTTCGGTAGAAAGGCAGCGATCTATCTATTTGGAGCGCAGCTGTGCTGCAGTCAGCGCTTCTGGGCGAGCCCCATCGGCGACATCCTGTCAATCTCCGGGTCGCGTGCAGCAGTCGGTGCTTGCACCGACAATATCCGCCACCAGTTGAGCGAGATTATCGGCGGAATTCAGTGATTGCGACGTTGTAATCCCAAATCGGTGAATGGTTGGTCCGGAGAGCGGATCGATGCCGTGGCCCACCCCCAGCTGGTGGAAGAGTTCGTGAGTCAAAACGTCCCGTCTACAGTGCGGACCGTCGGTGCTAAAAAACGGCTCACCGCATTCCACGCCCAAACTACCACCGAAGACTTGAGCGTGAACACCCTCCGGCACGCGCACAAAGACGTCCATCCTCAGATTGAGATTGTCTTGCATCAGGGCGACCGCCCGAATGATAGCGACTGAGACCTGGGTAGCCCAGGCTTTGTATTCCGTGGGGCCCAGCTTTGGATCGAAGTTAGGGACATTCAGCCACTTCGCCACCGCGGTCATGACTCGCAGCTGATCCGTGTTGAGCACCGGCGAGCGGTTAAACAGGCGCGTGCTGGGAGGGTTGAACTGACTCGCGATCACTGGTTTCTGAAGATCCCGCAAGGCTCTAATTGCCTGCACCAAAGTGTCGCGGCTGGTCCGGAACGCGTCCACCATTCGGACCTTGTCAGCCGTGTTGCTGATGTTGACGGCAAGTGGCTTCGAGTAATCTCGCCCATCCGCAAGGCGCGCAAACAGGGTGGTTGTTCCCACTCCAATTCCGTCCACCCAGAACTCCCGCGAACCCGACGGCAGGGGATCGCCGCTGCGAGTTGCCGTTCGCTCAACGATGCGCACCTTGGAGGTATCGGCGGCTCCGACAGTCAATGCCTCGCCGGCAGGACCTCCACCAAGAAGCGCGACAGCTCGTCGATTGTCCAGAGGGAGGGTCAGCGCGTAAGCACTGGAATTGAATCCACTTCCGCCGATACCATTTCCTTTGTCGAAGTTCGCCATCCGAACCGGATTCCTTTCGATTCGAAAACGGCAACGATTGTACTACGGTGCGGAAGTCCGGCGATCATCGGAGTAAGAAAGGAAGCTAATTTGGCCCCTTCATTTTATCTTTCACGCTGCGAGCCAGCTTCTCGATCTCCTCGGCTTTCTTAATCACATCGACCGACAAAACATTTTCGTCGGACTTATCCACCGACTGCTTCAACTCGACCGACAACTTGAGCAACCTGTCGGTGTCGTGCCGGAGCGCGACGACGCGCTCCTTGGCGGCTTTCTTTGCCATATCGTTGGCGAGGCGCGTGCGCGCCTCCTCTTCGTCCCCGATAGGGGATTGCATGTCTCCTCGGGGCGAAGGCGGTGCTGGAGGAGTTGCATTCTGTGCGCTGCCAAAAACGCAGCAGAAAATACTGAGCGCTGAAATCCACAGGAAAAGTTGAAACCGCACGGGAACCTCGCAGAGAGTCAGACGCGCACTGCTCAAGCGAAAATTATACGGCTGGGAATTCGAAAATGGAGGCGAGACACTTCGATCGCTGGGATTCGCCGCAGAAACACAGAAAAATGTAAAGTTCAAAGAAGGCCAGGGGGGTGGGCCTGACTCTTTCTCTCGAAACGCAAATTCCACCAACGATCAGAGAGCGCTCATGTTGGCCAGGAATTCGCTGTTTCCTCGGGTCTTGCTGAGTTTATCAATTAGCAATTCCATGGCTTCGACAGGCGAGAGCGGATTCAGGACTTTGCGCAGAACCCAGATGCGCGACAAGTCTTCTTTAGGGATGAGCAACTCTTCTTTACGCGTGCCCGAGCGTTGAATGTCGATGGCCGGGAAGACGCGCTTATCGACCAGTTTGCGCTCCAGGATGATTTCCGAGTTGCCGGTGCCTTTGAATTCTTCGAAGATGACGTCGTCCATACGGGAGCCGGTGTCGATCAAGGCCGTGGCAATGATGGTCAATGATCCGCCTTCTTCAATGTTGCGGGCTGAACCGAAGAAACGCTTGGGACGCTGCAGGGCATTCGAATCCACGCCGCCGGAAAGTACCTTGCCGGAAGGCGGAACGATCGTGTTGTAGGCTCTGGCGAGACGGGTGATGGAATCAAGCAGGATCACGACATCGCGCTTGTGCTCGACGAGACGCTTGGCCTTTTCGATCACCATTTCGGCGACCTGGACGTGCCGTGCGGCGGGCTCGTCGAAGGTCGAGGAAATCACCTCGCCCTTCACGGAGCGCTGCATGTCGGTGACTTCTTCCGGGCGCTCGTCAATCAGCAGCACCATCAAAACGACTTCAGGATGGTTCGTGGTGATCGAGTTAGCCACATTCTGCAGCAGCATGGTTTTGCCGGCTCGCGGCGGAGAAACGATCAAGCCGCGCTGTCCCTTGCCCAGGGGCGTTAGCAAATCCATCACTCGCGCGCTGGCGTTTTCGCGCGTGGTCTCAAGCTTGAGCCGCTCCTGCGGATACAGCGGCGTCAGGTTGTCGAACAGGATCTTGTTGCGGGCTTCATCGGGCGATTCAAAGTTAACGGCTTCAATCTTCACCAGCGCGAAATATTTCTCGCCTTCATGAGGAGGACGCACCTGTCCGCTGATGGTGTCGCCGGTCTTGAGGTCAAACTTGCGGATTTGCGAGGGCGAAACGTAGATATCGTCCGGCCCGGGGAGGTAGTTGTAGTCGGGAGAGCGCAGGAAGCCGTAGCCGTCGGGCAGGATTTCAAGCACGCCTTCGGCGAAGATGTGGCCTTCTTTTTCGCTCTGCGCCTGCAGGATTTTGAAGATGAGATCCTGCTTGCGCATACCGCTGGCGCCGGGCAGATCCAAGGTCCTTGCGATCTTGGTTAGCTCGGTGATGTTCTTTTCTTTCAGCTCAGCAATGGTCATGAATTCACCTGAACCCGCGCACTAGAACGTATTCGTTAGTGTCAGCGGGAGATTTTTAAAAGGAGGGGACGCAGGGAAGACGCAAATATACCAGGCAGGAAGGCGGGGCTGGGTTAAGCAGCCCGCCGTTGTGCCTCAGCAAAATTCTCTGGTTCCGACAAAATTTCTTGCCGCTCCGAGTCGGCGATCCGGTCCAACACGCCGTTCATGGTTTCCTGGATTCTGGTACTGGGCCGGTGGAACTTCCGCGTGGCCTTGGAGGCAAGCTGACAAAGCATATACCGGTTACGTAGGGTCTGTAAAGCGTCAAACACACGATCAGAGCGCATGTGCTTTCTTTCTCCTTACTTTATGATTGTGGCCTTCCGCATTCGTCCTTTATCGAGGAGGGTGACCGGAACCCGGAGTGCGCTATAAGTCACTGATTCCTATTAGGTTGTAAAGGAGTTAGCGTAACAACTCACTTCCTGAATAGATGCGCGACAGGATACGGAAGATGCTCCATTTTCTGGGGTAACCTTTTCGGTTCAAGAAATAAGACACGCCCAGCAGCTTCCTGGTGTCGCGGGAACTGGATAATGTATCTGCAAGCAAGTATGTGGTCAAGTAATTATTTGTAACGTACTCCTGTCCCTTCGGCCAGAAGCTTCCAGCCCAT
This sequence comes from uncultured Acidobacteriaceae bacterium, assembly GCA_963709305.1. Taxonomy (GTDB): domain Bacteria; phylum Acidobacteriota; class Terriglobia; order Terriglobales; family Acidobacteriaceae; genus Sulfotelmatobacter. Next base: position 708,120 of record CAVPWO010000002.1, read on the forward strand.
GCCTGAGGTCTATTGCTATCAGGGAGTTAGACTTTATTCCGCTTCCAGGAATAAGCTCCGGGAGGCGCTCCGAGTCAACGAAAATGGAAGGCGAAACCCAGAAACGCGCCCCTGTTGACAGCCGATTAATATTACTGTATTTTCTGTCATTACAGAAATTACGGAGACAATTCACAGTCGCGGGGAATTCCGAGGGGCTCTATGAAGACGAATTCAGCTTTCGGCGAATGGTGGCGTACCAGCCGGAACCGTAGGTCGCGGACCCTACGCCCTGGTCGGGAGATCAAGCCTACACCGGGACACCCTCTGTACCATGCGGCAGCACTGGCCCGGATGCAGCCTCGCCGAGTTTCCATGTCTCGTCAGGATTGGTGGAGAGCAGCGGCCAGCCTTTCGAAAGCACGAAGCGCAACCATGCTCCTGCCACCTGAGAAGTGACCACGGCGGTGATGACCAGTGTGGTGTAGAAGGCTGCGTTGATGATGCCCGCGTCATAGGCCACGCTCGCTAACACGATGCCCGGGCCTCCACGCGCGTTTGTGGTCAGCGCGATGTTGATGACATCAAGCCCGCGAAACCCGCCGAGCCGCGCTGCCAGTCCGGCTGAAAACACGGAAATCAGCGACGAGCCCAAGAGAAATACCAGGAGAATCGCGAAAGAGAACTGCCGTCCGAATACTAGCTTGTAGCCGATGATTCCAAAGTAAATTGGCACAAACACCCCAAAAGAGACTTTGGAGATGGCATCGATGGGTGCGGAGAAGCGCTCACGCTGGGTTCCATACAGTCCTCCAACAATGCCGTACCCGGCCAGCAAAGCGGCGAATTGCAGGTTTACCTCGAAGATCGCCGCGATCGCGCAGTACGTCATCAACATGGCCATTGCGTAACCGACTGGAGAAGCTTTATAGAGCACATTCGAACTTGCGTTGCTGAGCCGCTTCAGCAGTCCCGGCGCAATGAACAATCCGATTAGCGTATAGATCAGAGTGCTGATCACATGTAAAGAGACAGTGCCGGTAATATGCTGTTGTGCCGATGTCGCCGACGTAGCGATGGCGGTAGCAAAGGCCAGCACGACCCATAAAGCGAGGTCTTCCAGCAGCGCGTAACCCAGGATCAGGCTTACGAAGCGCGTCCTCATGATCCCAAGGTCCCAGAAGATCCGGGAAATCACAGGAATGGAGCAAACTGCCGTGGCAATCGCCACGATGAGCAGAGTCGAAGTCGACTGACCTGCTGTCCCGGTCAGCCGGCGCAGTGGAATCAAGCCCGCGAAACCCAACCCCAGCACCAGGGCAAAACTGGCAAGATCGGAAACGGTGAGCAACAAGAAGGTATTGCGTCGATTCTCCTTGGCCAACAGGCGGCGGGTCTCGGCTCCAGAGCAGAACATGAGCAGAATCAAGCCAAGCTGATAGAGGAAGCCCATGACCGTGCTGGCACTGGGCGAAAACGCGAAAAGCTTGGCGAACGCTGTGGGCGCCAAAAGCTTCAGTACAAATGGTCCGAGCAGAATTCCTGCCAGGATCTCTCCTACGATGCGCGGCTGCTTCAGCCGTTCGGCAAGATAGCCCAAGCCGTGCACGGCAACCAGCAGTATGGCAATGGTGAGAACGAAGTGACCGAACTCAACGACCGACATTTCTTACCCTCCAAAAAGGGGACAAGTGTGATGAGGGGGAGAGGTTTTTCGTTGCTCGGAGGCCTTGATTCTATGTCCGAATTCGGGCACTCGCGTCCGCGAGTGGACGGGATTTTATGGGGACCTTGGGGGATGTTCCTTTGCCGTCAAGGTGCTGCACCGAGTGAGTCTGGTATCGGACCTGCTGGGATCCTTACGTCGGAGTTTGCACAAACGACGCGGCTGTGCGCGCGAGATCCCTTCGCTCCGCCTGACAAACGGCTAACGCCCCAGGACGACGCGATTAGGAGTTACGGCTCATGCAAACATTAGCTCAGGACTTGCGGTATGCGCTGCGGATGCTCAGGAAGAATCCTGGATTTACGTTTGTCACAGTCTTTACCTTGGCGCTTGGAATTGGGGCGACCACGGCAATTTTTGGAGTGGTTTACGGAGTGTTGCTGCGGCCGCTGCCCTACGATAAGCCGGACCAGATTGTTCGGCTTTGGGAGGTGGACGAGCGCGCTCACCAGATGTATTTTACTGACCCCAACTTTGAGGATCTACGATCGCAGGGACATTCATTGCAGGGGTTGGCGGAATTTGGGACTGGCGTTGAGTCGGTATCGGGCGGGGCCGAACCAACCCGGACGATGGTCGCTTCCGTTTCCCAAGACTTTTTTCCGCTGATACGGGTTCATCCGGTGCTGGGGCGCGTCTTTCTCCCCGAGAATCATCGCTTCGGCGCCGCCCCGGTTGCCTTGGTGAGTTACGAATATTGGAGACAGCATCTGGGCAGCGCGAGCGATCTTTCTGCCGTTAAGCTCACGCTTCTGAACCTGGAAATGTCCGTAATTGGAGTACTGCCAGCGGGATTTCGATTTCCCGAGCAAGCGGAGATATGGGTGCCGCGAGAACTCTGGGAGCGGTTGCCGAGTCGCGGTGCACACAACTGGCAGGTTATTGGGCGATTGCGAGATGGTGTCACGCCCGAAAAAGCGTACTCCGAGTTGAGTGTGATCGCTCGCCAGATCAAACGGCAGTTTGGCCAAGACGTCGACATGACCGATGTGGCAGTGGTGCGGTTGCAGGACGCGATGACGGGCAACGTGCGAGCGGGGTTGTTGATTCTGATGGGAGCGGTGGGTTTTCTGCTACTGATTGCCTGCGCCAATGTCGCCAACCTGCTACTGGCGCAGGCTTCGACGAGAGAGAAGGAGTTGGCGATCCGCGCCGCCATTGGAGCAGGAAGAGCGCGATTAGCGCGGCAATTTCTGACCGAGTCGCTTCTGCTGTCCCTCGCCGCCGGCGTGATTGGTGTGCTGGTGGCGCGGTGGGGCGTAATTGGACTGGTTCACTTAGCTCCACCTGAACTGCCACTGATGGAGGGCACAGCGATCCACCTGCCGGTTTTGCTTTTTGCGTTTGGAGTCTCTTTTACAGTGGCGCTTGGACTGGGACTCTTCAGCGTTCTGCGAGCGACTTCGGGGGATGTGCAACAAGCTCTGGTCGAGCAGGGCCGTGCGCAAAGTGGTTCGCGGAAGAGCCAGCGGGTGGGCCGCGCTATCATCGTGGGGCAGTTGGCGATCACGTTAGTGTTGCTCACCGGCGCCGGGCTGCTCGGTCGCAGTTTGCTGCACGTGTTGTCGGTGGATCCTGGCTTCCGCACGGAGAACATTGTGACCATGAACCTGGCGATGGCCTTCGCAGGGGACACTACCAGCGAGTTTTCCTCCTCGTTCGCCGCGGGCGGAAGGGCGCGCAGGCAACGCGTTCGATTCCTCGGTGATCTGCTGGCGCAGTTGCGACAGATTCCTGGCGTGCAGGAAGCAGGCGGTGCGGGAAGCTTGCCCCTCACCGAGGGGCTCGCCGATGGGACCTATGTCATGATGGCACCCGGGGACCAGCCGCCGCGATCGATGGAAGATTTGGAACGGTGGTATCACAATGTAGCGCGCACGGGACACGCAGATTATTGCCCGGCAAGTGAGGGCTATTTTCGTGCGCTGGGAATTCCGCTGCTGCAGGGGCGCTTGTTTGATGATCGTGACACAATGGATGCGCCGCATGTTGCGGTAATCAGCCAATCAATGGCGCGAGAGAAATGGCCTGGGCAGGATCCGATTGGGCACACGATTGAGTTCGGAAATATGGATGGCGACCTGCGGCCGCTGACCATCGTCGGTGTAGTGGGAGATGTGCGCGAGTACAATCTGGAAAAGCCGCCTAACGCGACGGTCTATGTGAACTATCGGCAGCGGCCGGAAGCGACTTATCGTTTCAATGCGGTCATGCGAACGGCTATCGACCCGTCGGCGGTGATTTCATCCGCTCGCAGAATTGTGCATAGGCTAGATCCGAATGTTCCGCCCATGTTCGGCACGCTGACCGAGATATCCGCGCTTTCTCTTAAGTCGCGGAGATTTAACTTGCTGTTGCTGGGCGCGTTCGCGGGCACAGCGCTGCTGCTGGCTGTGGCGGGACTTTATGGCGTGATGGCTTATTCGGTGGCGCGGCGCACGGCGGAATTGGGCACGCGGATCGCTCTGGGTGCGACTCCCGGAAATGTGCTTCGCCTGGTGCTGCGGCAGGGACTGGTGACCGCCCTGGCCGGGGTGGCCGCTGGCATCGGCGGAGCGATTGTCCTGACCCGCACTCTGCGCTCTTTCTTGTTTGAATTGAGTCCGACCGATCCGGCCACCTTTGCGGCAGTCGCCCTGCTGCTCATCGTGGTGGCGCTGCTGGCTTGCTACTTTCCCGCGCGGCGCGCGTCAAAGGTCGATCCCATTGAGGCGCTGCGATACGAGTGATTTGCTTTCCAGCGTGCCGCTTCCGCTGACATACTTGATGCTGATCGAAATGATCCTGATTGAAATGATCCTGATTGAAATTGCGCGGCCACAGCCCGGCGAATACTCGCGCCGTCAGAAGAGCATAGACGTTACCGTCGATCTCTTCCTTGATCGTCATGCTCCAGCTTCTGTCGACGGGCAGCTGGCGGCGGCCATCTCCCATGGAAATTTTCTCTTGCTGAAACACACCGCCTGAAACACACCGCAATGTTGGTGCATCCAAATCAACACGATGACAACCGAAGGAAATCCATCACGCATACAGGTAATTCCTCCGGAAAACCGGCCGCACGCGTCGTCCCAGCTCCATGCATGGCTGCGAGAACTTACCTCCCGAAACGGCAGTGACCTGCTTCTGGTCCCGCAGGCGCCGGCGTCGATGCGCGTGGAAGGAGCTCTGGTCGCAATCGGCGAGAGGCCGCTCACCGGCGACGAGATCGAAGCTGCCGTGCTTCCGGCGCTGGGCGCGCACGCGCGCGAACACTATCAGCAAAGTCACATCGCGGATTCGTCTTATCGGATCGATGGCCTCGGACGGTTCCGAATCAATCTGCATCGCGAGCGAGGTCTCGCCGCGGCGACGGTGCGAGCCCTGCCCTCGAAAGTGCCGGCGCTCGAGGAGCTTCATCTGCCGGCGGGAGTCGCGGCCCTCGCCAGGCTGCAGCGTGGGCTGGTGATTATCGGCGGGGCGACTGGGTCAGGTAAGACTACGACTTTGGCCGCGCTGGTGAACGAAATTAATCAGCACGAGGCGCGTCACATCGTGACGATTGAGGATCCGATCGAGTACGAGCATAACCACAACTTGAGCGTGATCGAGCAGGTCGAAATTGGAATCGATGCGCCCGACTTCCCTACCGCGCTGCGCGCCGCCCTGCGGCAGGCCCCGGATGTGATCGTGGTCGGCGAGATGCGCGATCCGGAGACGGCGAGGATCGCCCTTTCGGCGGCCGAGACCGGGCATTTGGTATTCACGACGCTGCATACGACCGACGCTGCCTCGACCGTTTCGCGGATCGCGGACTCATTCCCACAGGAGCGGCAGCACTCTATACGGGCGGAGATGGCCATGGCTTTGGCCGCGATCCTGACCCAGACTCTGATTCCGCGACGAAACGGAGGGCGCGTGCCGGCGGCGGAACTACTGATTGTGGGATACGGAGGACGGCAGCACATCCGCAAGAATGCGCTTCAACATCTGCAGCAGGAAATCACCATTACGCGCAAGCAAGGTTCGTTTACGCTGGAGGAATCGTTGGCCCAGCTCGTGTTCCAACAGGAATTATTGCGTGAGGATGCGATGGTGCGAGCGCTGCATCCCGAGGATCTGGATGTCATGCTGAAGGCAAAAGGATTCTGATTCCCGCCATGCGGGGTCGGTGGTCGAACCACCCCGATTTGCCTTGCCAAAGCTTTTTTTTGGGCGGATAATCGCGCACCAAAAGGAGGTATCTCTGATGCATAGAGTGCCATTGCTGATTGTGATTGCCCTTCTCGGGGTGTCCGCGGGCCACACTGCTTCACCGGCTGCGGACTGGGCAATCAACGCTACTGCCATTGAGGCTTGCAGCTGTCCTCACTTCTGCATGTGCTATTTCAACGCGCATCCGGCGGCTCACCATGAGGGCGGCAAAACCGAGCACTTCTGCAAGTTCAATAACGCCTACAAAGTCAACCAGGGCCATTATGGGTCCACCAGCCTTACGGGCGCGAAGTTCTGGATTACCGGCGACCTGGGTGGCGATTTCACTCAGGGTCAAATGGAACGGGCCGTGGTCATATTTGACAAAGGCACGTCGCCAGAGCAGCGCCAGGGTCTGGGTGACATTCTGGGCCACGTGTTTCCGGTGAAGTGGAAATCGTTTCAGGTCGCGGAGGGTGACATCGATACCTGGACCTTTGACAAGGATCAGGCTCATGCAACGCTGAATGGGGGCAAGACGGCCGAGGTCAAACTAAAGCGCTTTCAGGGCATGACCGACGACCCCGCCGTGCTCAAGAACGTCAGGTATTGGGGAACGCCGCGCAATGACGGCTTCTTGATGATGCCGAACGAGATAGAAACTTATCGCGAGGGGCCGAACGCTTTCGAGTTCAAGGGCACAAATGGATTCCTGCTCACTTTCGACATGACATCGAAGGATCTTGCCTCGAGCAAGGGATCAATGGGCTACTGAGAAAAAAAGCTTTATCTTTCGGATTAGCCATTGCGCCGGAATCCTTCCGGCGCTTTTCTTTTTACTTCGCACAAAGAGTCGAGATGCTCGGCCCTTCGGCTTCGCTCCGGGCAAGCTAGCCGAGAGCCTGGCCTGAGCTTGGCGAAGGGGCGGCTGTCCCCACAAAACCCTCAACTCAGCCCCCACTTACCGCCGGAACGATAGAGATTTCAGATCTCGCAGGAGTGGGACTTGCGAGCCCGCCGGTATATCGGACGTTCTCGTCGCCAATGAAAATATTGATATGCTGCCGCACCTGTCCCTGTTCCGTCACAATACGATCGCGAACACCGGGATAGACCATCCACAATGCCGATAATGCCTCGGCCAAAGTTCGCGGCGATTGCTCGATCTCGACTCGGCTCTTACCTGCCGTAAATTCCCGCAAAGCCCCCGGTATTTGAAACGTGACAGACATTCGCTCACACCTTCACTCGACGCGTCCTTCTTTTCGCCAGAGGCTTGGCTTGAGACTTGGTTCGCAGCTTGCGCTCACGCGAAGGGGCGACCTCATTCTTAGACCACGCTGGGAGCGAACCCGAGGCATCCTCGACTACCGCACTCCGTACGCACACTACCGATGGCAGGCTCTCCAGTATTTTTTCCCACGTCTTTCCTTCGTCACGCGACCCAAACAGTTGCCCGCTCCGTGTACCGAAGTAGATGCCTGCTGGCTCGAATGAATCCACTGTCATGGCGTCTCGCAGGACGGTCTCGTAAGCCCGTTTCTGAGGCAAGCCGCGCATCAGCGGCTCCCATGAGTTCCCCGCGTTGCGGGTTCGGTACACTCGCAGGCGGCCGTCGCAGGCGCAGCGAAATTCATCGGACTCGACCGGAACGATATACACGCAGTCGGGATTTCTCGGGTGCATGACCACGGCAAAGCCAAAGTCCGACGGCACTCCGTTCGCAATATCGGTCCAGTTTTCGCCGGAGTTGTCCGTGCGGTACAAGCCCCAATGATTCTGCAGAAAGAGGCGCTCGGGACGAGCCGGATGCATCGCAATCTTGTGCACGCATTGCCCGAACTCGGGATACTTGTCGGGCATGAACATCGCGCGGATGCCTTGATTTCGCGCAGTCCATGTACTCCCGCCATCGTCGGTCCGATAAACGCCACCAGAGGAAATCGCGACATACATTCGCTGCTTGTCGGCAGTGTCGAGCACAATGGTGTGCAAAGCCAGTCCGCCATTTCCCGGCAGCCAACGCGGACGATGCGGATGATCGAACAGACCACGCACCAGCGACCACGTTTCGCCGGCGTCGCGGGTTTCGAAAAGCGCGGCCGGCTCTACCCCGCAATAAAGCACATTCGGTTCCTCGTTACGGCCAATCGCGATCTGCCAGATATTCTTCAACGAAACGCCAGTATCGGACGGAAATCGAATAGGCGCCTGCTGCGGATTGGTCCAGCTTTTTCCGAAGTCGTCGCTGGATCGCAACATCGTCCCCCAATAGCTCTGCGTCGAAGCCCATATGCGGCGTTGGCCTCCGCGTGCGTCAAAAGCCATGGCGTAAACATTGTGTCCATGAAAATAAGGACCACCCAGCTCCCAGCGCTTCCGCTGCGCGTTCGACCGAAGAATGAAGGCTCCTTTCGTCGTTCCCACCAGCAGGAGAAAGTCTCCCTTCCTGACAGGAACGTGTCGCACACTGTGCAACATGGTCGATCTGGGTGTGTTCGGATCGGGCCCGGGAGCGGCCACCATGGCGGCGGATTGAACGGCTTCGAGTGCCGCCTGAACTTCGCTCGCGCGCTGATAGCGTTGGATGGGCTCCTTGGCCAGGCAACGTTGAATAACGCTCCACAGGCCAGGAGGCACCGGAGGGCCGAGCTGATTTGGGATCTCGCGGAGAATGGCCGAGCTGATCTCAAAGCCCGTGCGCCCGGTAAACGGGAGACGTCCCGCAGCAGCCTCGTAGAGCACAACCCCAAGCGCCCATAGATCACTGCGTTGGTCGACCGCATCGCCGCGCAGGATTTCGGGCGCCATGTACGGCAGCGTTCCGCTCACGCTGGATGCATTCTCTACGCTGGCGAACGAGCGAGTGGGCCCCTCGAATACGCCGCTGCCGACTTGTTTGGCCAGGCCGAAATCGAGGACCTTGACCTGACCATCAGAAGTAATGACGATATTGGACGCCTTCAGATCCCGATGAATGATGCCACGGTCGTGAGCGCGGGCCAGTGCGCTGGCAATCTGAACTCCGTATCGCAGGACCAATTCCGGCGGCAGTCCCGGAGCTTCAATCATGTCAGCCAGGGACTTGCCCTCGACTAACTCCATGACGATATAGAGTTCGCCCTCATTCTCGGCGACTTCGTAAATCGTGCAGATGTTGGGATGAGCCAGCGACGAAGAAGCACGTGCTTCCTCGAGTAGACGCCGGCCCGATGACGTATCCAGCCGCGCATCCTTCTTCACAACTTTTACGGCCACGTCACGATGCAGCACCTCATCGTAGGCGCGATAGACAACCCCCATTCCTCCTTCCCCGATCTTCGCCACTACGCGGCAATGACCGAGAACTTGACCGATCACTAGGCACTCCTTACCGCCCATGTTAGGGGCGCTTCGGAGTTCCGTCAATGAATGGAGTATGGGGTCGGGCCAAGCCGCCTAGCGGCGTAAGAACACAGCCCACAGCGCAAGCCGTGGGTACGGACGTGGGAAATGAACAAGCCCCGGCGGGGCGAAAGAGCAGTCTTTACGCGCCCTCTCTTACGCCCAATATGTCCGGTCGAGGCTGCGGTATTGGATCGCTTCCGCGATGTGTTTGGGCTCCAAGTTGGCGGCGTCTTCCAGGTCGGCGACCGTGCGGGCGACTTTCAGGATGCGGTCGTGGGCGCGGGCGCTCAGGCCTTGCTGGGTCATGGCGCGTTCCAGCAGGCGCTCGCAGTCGGCGGAGAGTTCGCAGTGGGAACGAATGTGGCGGGAGGACATTTGTGCATTGCAATAGAGTTTTTCGCGGGAGGTCGAGAACCGTTGCAGTTGCTTCTGCCGGGCGCGCACGACGCGCTCGCGAATCGTGGCCGAGTTTTCGGGTTCGTGGTTGCTGCGCATTTCTTTGTAGTTCACGGCGGGCACATCGATGTGGATATCGATGCGGTCCATCAGCGGACCCGAGATTTTCGAGACGTAGCGCTGGATCATGGGAGTCGTGCACTGGCAATCGCGGGTGCGGTCGTTGTGGAAGCCGCAAGGGCAGGGATTCATGGCCGCCGCCAGCATGAAGCGGGCTGGGAACGTCAGCGACATGGAGGCGCGGGCGATGCTGACGGTGCCGTCTTCCAGCGGCTGGCGGAGAACTTCGAGCACGTTGCGGGGAAATTCGGGAAGCTCGTCGAGAAAGAGCAGGCCGTTGTGTGCGAGTGAAACTTCTCCGGGACGAGGGATGACGCCTCCGCCGATCAGGCCGGCGTCGGAAATGGTGTGATGCGGCGAGCGATACGGGCGCGTTCCAACCAGCCCACTGCCCTGGTCGAGCACTCCGGCCACGCTGTGAATCTTCGTCGTCTCCAGCGCTTCTTCAAAAGTGAAGGGCGGCAGAATTGTGGGCATGCGCTTGGCGAGCATGGTCTTGCCGGAGCCGGGCGGGCCGATCATGAGAATGTTGTGGCCTCCGGCGCAGGCGATCTCGATGGCGCGCTTGGCCGTCTGCTGGCCGCGGACATCTTTGAAGTCGACGAAGAATTGCTGCGATTCGCGGAGCAGCGAGTCGCCGTCGGCCTTGATCGGAACAATGCCATTGCCGGAGTTCACGAAGTGAATCACATCGAGCAGCGAGCGCACCGGGTAGACATCCAGGCCCGAGACCATGGCGGCTTCTTTGGCGTTGGCTTCGGGGACGACCATGCGGGCGATTTTCTTTCCCCGGGCTTCAATGGCGATGGGCAGAGCGCCGCGCACGCCGCGCACGCCGCCGTCGAGTGAAAGCTCACCGACGAACAGGCAATCGGAAATATCTTTTTTGGTAAGGCCGCCGTAAGCTCCCACGATGCCGAGGGCCATGGGCAGGTCGAATCCGGAACCTTCTTTCTTGATGTCGGCGGGAGCTAGGTTGATGGTGATGTGGGTGGGGGGAATGTCGTAGCCGCAGTTCTTCAGCGCGGCGCGAACGCGGTCGCGGCTCTCCCGCACAGCCGCGTCAGGCAACCCCACGGTATGGAAGTGATCCTGATCGCACTTAATTCCCGAGCAGTCGACCTCGACCTGAATAATGTTGGCGTCGATGCCGTAGACGGCGGCGCTGAGAGTTTTATAAAGCATGTGGAAAGTGAAATACACTACTTCTCGTAAAGAGCGCGAGATTGGGGCACCCTGCTTTAGGGCACACGAAGTCCTAATGTCCCGGATACATACTTTATGCATTCCAACGTGGTGCTGGCTGTGACGGATATCACCAAGAGGCTGTGCAAAACGTGGGAAAGGGCCACAAAGGCCGAAACCTTTTTTCCCCGCTATATCCCGGCTTCTCCCAAGCTGCTAACTGTCGTGGCGGCGGGGCAACTAGTACCAAAGTGTCTAACAAAGCGGCTTTTGCGCACCGAAAGACCTAAAATGGCGATAAGATCGATAGTTCCCTCATGAGCTTGAACCCCTCGAATACGTCCGGTAAATCCCGTCCTCCCGGCAATCTGGAACGCGAAGAATCGCAATTATGGCGCTGGGCGCTGGGATTTATGCTCGTCCTGTCGGCTGCGCTGGCGGGGCTGCTCTGGGAACGGCTGGACAACATTCCGTTTCAACTTCGCGCCATTCCGATCGGAGTACTGGCTCTGTCGGTTTTGTTCGCCGTCTATGCCTATGGGCGCCGCCGCGAAGTCAGCGAACTGAAAGGGCTGCTGCATGGATTGCAGGAGCACGTGGGCGCCGCGCCTTCGGAAGAACAGCTCGACCAACTCAGCCAGGTCCTCCTGCGCTCGCAGCGCAATTTCAAGGAGTTGATCGATTCTTTTGATGACCCGGCGTGCGCGGTGTCGCTCGACGGCACGCTGCGGACGGTAAACAAGCGCATCACCGAGATCACCGGGGCAACTTACTCCGAGCTGGTGGGGCGCAAAATCTACGACTTCCTCGAGGAACCGACTCAAGCGGACGCGGAGCGAAACCTGGGACGCTTTCTGGAGAAGAGGCGTTGGGCGGGTACGGTGAAGGTTCGATTGAAGAAGCACTCGAGACCTCTCTATTTTGAGTGTGCGCTGAATGGAATTATCAAAGGCGATGAAATAGTGGGCGTAAGCATGCTGGGTCGCGACGTGACCGAGCAGCGCGAGAAGGAAATGCGCTTCACCGAATTGTTCGAGACCTTGCAGGAGGGCGTTTACTTCAGCAATCCCGAAGGACAACTGCTGGATGCCAATCCCGCGCTCGTAAGCATGCTGGGATATGTGGACAAAAGGAATCTTCTGGAAGTAGAACCGGCGGCGCTGAATTTCGATCCTGGTCAGCCCGTGCTGGGACGGGCTCTGGACGATCGCGGCGGGGTGCGCACGCGCGAGATTAAGCTTCGGCGTAAGGACGGGACGGCGGCGATCTTTCTGGATTCCTCACGCGCCGTTTGGGACACCTCGGGAAACATCATTCGCTATCAGGGAACTCTGGTGGACATCACCGAAAAGCGGAAGATGGAGCGCCAACTGGAACAGCAGGAGGAGTTCCGCAGCCGGCTGCTGGAGAGTTTTCCCGATCTGATTCTGGTGGTGGATCTAGGAGAACGTTACACCTTCGTCAGTTCGCGGGCTCGCGAACTTCTGGGTTATGAACCCGCGGACATGCTGGGGAAGAAAATCTCCGACCTGGAGGATCATTCCCCGGAAATGGCTTCTCTCTATCACGCCGTGGTTTCCGGCAAGCAGGCCTTCGCGGCGGCGGAATATGGAGCACGGCACAAGGATGGAAGCTGGCGCACGATGCGGGCTGCGGGCAGCCAATTAGTGGATGCCGAGGGGAAGATTAACGGCGTCATTATTTCGGTGCGCGATATCACCGTGGAACGAAAACTGGAACAGCAGATCGTGCAGAGTGAACGTTTAGCGGCGATGGGCGCGATGATCGGCGGCGTCGCTCACGAACTGAACAATCCTCTGACCAGCATCATGGGAGTGAGCGAACTGCTGCAGGACACCGAGACCAACGAGACTTCGCGCAAGCAGCTGGCCATGTTGCAGCAGCAGGCGAGGCGCGCCGCGGAGATCGTGCAGAACCTGACTTATTTCTCGCGCCCGCCGGCGCCGGGCAAGAGCCGCATCAATCTGGTGGAAGTGGTAGAGCGAACCTTGAACTTGCACGCTTATTCCCTGCGCAAGAACAACGTGACCGTGGACTTTCTGAAAGAAGCTGGGATGCCTTATGCGCTGGGCGATCCCCACCAGTTGATGCAGGTCTTTCTGAATCTGATTCTGAATGCGGAGCACGCCATCCGCGAGGTTCGCGACAAGGGCACGCTGAGGATTCGGCTGGGCAGAGGAGAGGATTCGGTGTGGGTCAGCTTCCACGACGACGGGCCGGGCATTCCGAGGGAAAACCTGGGGAGCATCTTCGATCCCTTCTACACCACAAAACGGCCGGGACGCGGTACGGGGTTGGGATTGAGCATCTGCAAATCGGTATTAAAGGAGCACAGCGGCAGCATCGAAGCGGCCAACTCTCCCGAGGGCGGCGCGGTGTTCACTGTGACGCTGCCAGTTTCACCCGTCGGGTAAGAGTCCTGCCAGATTCAGCAGATCCCAACACCATTACACTTTGGATCGGGTGCCGGCCTTCGCCTTCGCTTGACACCCGAGAGCCTGCCCTGTGCGCAGTCGAAGGGCGGCTGTCGTTCGTGATTTCGTTCGTGATTTCGTTACGTGATGCCGTTACGTGACGTCGCTACGTGATTCTGTTTAGCGCTCCACGGCCATGGCTACGGCGTTGCCTCCGCCCAGGCACAGGGCCGCGATTCCACGCTTCACATCGCGCCGGATCATTTCGTAGATGAGCGTGACCAGCACGCGTGCCCCGCTGGCGCCGATGGGATGACCGATCGCCACGGCCCCGCCGTTCACGTTGACCTTCTCAGGATTCAGATTCAGTTCACGCATTACGCCCAGCGCCTGCACCGAGAAGGCTTCGTTGAGTTCGTAGAGGTCAACGTCTTCATTCTTCCAACTTGTCTTTTCCCAAATTGTTCGGACAGCTTCGACTGGGGCCATCATCACCCACTTCGGTTCGACGCCGCTGGTCGCCTGCGCCACGATGCGGACCATGGGTTTTGCACCGAGCTCGCTGGCACGCGTCGCACTGGTGACGACCAGCGCGGCCGCACCGTCATTGACGCCGGGCGCGTTGCCGGCGGTGACCGTGCCGTCTTTCTTGAACGCGGGCTTCAGCGAGCGCAGCACTTCGATCGTAGTATCTTCGCGCGGACTCTCGTCTTTATCAAAAATGGTAGCTGCCGCCCCCTTTTTCTTCGCGGGAATCTCGACGGGAACGACTTGCGACTTAAAGCGGCACTCTTTGATTGCCGACAGCGCTTTGCGATGGGAGCTCAGGGCAAACTGATCCTGTTCTTCGCGAGTGATGCCGTATTTCTCGGCGACGTTCTCCCCGGTGATGCCCATGTGGTAGTCGTTATAAATGTCCCACAGTCCGTCGTGAACCATGGAGTCGACGATCTGCGCGTTGCCCAGGCGGTAGCCCTTGCGCGCCTGCGGCAGAAGATACGGAGCGTTGGTCATCGACTCCATTCCGCCGGCGACGACGATGGAACTGTTTTCGGTCTGCACCGCTTGCGCCGCGAGCGCGACGGCTTTCAATCCTGAGCCGCACACCTTGTTGATTGTCATGGCACCTGTCGCGGGCGAGAGTCCGCCGAAGATCGCCGCTTGGCGCGCAGGATTCTGTCCGAGACCGGCGGAGATCACGTTGCCCATGATGCACTCGTCAATCACCGCAACCTCGACGCCGGCGCGCTTGACCGCCTCTCGGACAACGATGGCGCCAAGCTGCGGAGCGCTGAAATCGGAAAGGCTGCCTTGGAATTTCCCCACCGCAGTGCGGCATCCGGAAATGATGACAACATCGTCAAAAGAGGCCATGAATCAAGCTCCCGCGAACATTTCGCAATGTTCATTATAGATGCACGAGCCCGGGAATGCGTCGCAGTCGCGTGGAGGCGGCAACTCGCGTCGTTGAACCGAAGTTGAGTGATAAAGTTTGCCATGCGTAAGTTCGACGCGCGGCATGATGTGCGCGCCGCGAGGAAAACTGAGTGCGGGTCGGCGCGAGCTGCGAAAAACTTCTTGACTTTTGCTTTCAAAAACTCTCTCGCCGTGACTTTGGTGTCACGACTTGCGCAGTGCGATCGTCATTTTTTTCTTGACTTCATTTTTCATTAACTCTATACATCAACTAGTTGCAGTAGAAGACCTCTGCAACATTTTCCATGAACAATGGAAGGGAGAATAGGAACAATGGCAACCAAGAAAAAGGCAAAGAAGAAAAAGAAGCATTAAGAAAGTTCGGTACCAGGGCAAAAAGGGGACGCTCAAGAGCGTCCCCTAAGTTTTTACGATCGAATGCTTGCTCTCTCCCGTTTAGTTCGGCCTTCCGGCAATACTCTCCACGCGATGCGGAATCCGTTTCTCCTTCTCCGGACACAGGCTCCGATACGCGCAGAAATTGCAGTGCATCCCCACTCTGGCTTTGAATATTCCGTCGGCAATTCCCTGGGCCGCGGCTTCCACGCGACTGCGCGCGCCCAGCAGTTGCGCTTCGGTGCGAGTGGTGGTGACGGCGACGTTCTCTTGCAGGTTGTAGAAAATCAGCGCTCCGACTGTGTATCCCCACTTCTCCCTGGCGGCGATCGCGTAAAGAGATAATTGCAGGCTCTCGTCGGCATTTTCCTGATCGCGCGCCTTGCCCGTCTTGTAGTCGATAATGGCCACGCTCCCGTCGGCCCGCCGGTCGATGCGATCGATGCGGCCGACGACCGCGCTCGGGCCTACTCGAATCTCAAACGACTGCTCGGTGTGCAGAACCTGGGGAGACGGCAGAGAACGCGCCGCAGCGAGGAATTCTCGTAGTTGCGTGATCCCCTGTTCCTCATAGAGTTCGTGCTGGTAGGTTTCCTGAATCCTGGCCTCCGCCAGATCAAGGCAAAAAAGGTCGATCAGTTCTTCGTCGGTCTTGGCGCGGCCCAGATTGACGGAATCGAAATAGGTTTTGAGGATGCGGTGGATGGCGGCGCCATACTGCATGGCGGCGGCCGGCTTGGCCGACAAACGCCAGTCACGATCGAGTTTGAACTGCAATCCGCAACGCTCGTAAGTATCGACGGCGGATGCGCTGAGCCGGGTATGCAGACCCGCCAGCACCGGAAGCTCGAACCAGATGTTCGTTTGCGACTCTGCCGGATAAGCCACGGAGGCTTCGGCGAAGATGTCGAGGCTGGTCTGCGTTCCGCGGGCGGGGATCGCAGTCAACCAGCGCGTGAGGCTTTTGTCCTCGATCAATTCCCGCATGTAGCCGTCGGGATTCTTGTTGAGCTTGCCCTTTCCTTGCTTGGAGTAGATGTGCAGCGAGTCTCGGGCCCGGGTCATGGCCACATAGAACAGGCGGCGCTCCTCCTCTTTGTGAAGAGTCTGGTCGTCGGCCTGCGTGACTGAATCAGGATCACGCAGTTCCCTGGGGAATTCGACCAGAGTCTCCCGGTACGGACAGGGAAACGAGTTGGCGTTGGCGCGCAGAATGAAGACATGAGGAAACTCCAGTCCTTTGGCGCCATGCACGGTCATGAGGCGGACAGCATTCTCGGTTTCGCTGGCTTCCAGCGGGATCACTCCCCCCGCTTCGCGGAACAGTGCGAGATAGTCGACCAGTTCCTCCAGTTCAGTCGTTTTGTTGACTTTCTTCTTTTCCCACTCATCGGCGAAGTGGAGAGCCGCCTGGAGGATGGGCGATGAAGCGTCGAGCCCAAACTGCATGACGATGACGTCGAGCGCGCCGCGCGCTTTCGCTGCCTTGCGGATGATTTCGACGCGAGTACGCTGAACCGCGGCAAGAACTTCGGCCCCGCCGTCGACTCGATCGAGTGCGGCGGAAAGAGGGATGACCTGGCCCTCTCGATTGTCGCGGGCAATGGACCGCATCACCTGGCGAAGCTGCTCTGGATTCACGCGAAACCGCGCCAGCGCGGCAACGCGAAACAGGCTGACGTCATCGCCCGTGGAAACCACCGCGTTGAGGCAGGCCAGCAGGTCGCGCGCCTCAGGAGTGTCGGAAATGTCCATGCTCTCGATCACGAATGGGATTCCGGCTTCGGCCAATTCGCGGACAACGTCGTCGCGCTGGTAGTGAGAGCGGTAGAGGACCCCGAAGTCGGACCATTTGCACTTGAATTTTTTCTGCGCGTCGCGGATGAAACCGACCACGTCCGGGCCCTCCGTATCCTTGGTGGTCAAAACCACAACCGACACCGGAGGGCTGAGCAACTGCGTACCTGTTTTGGCGGCTACCTCCTCGCGCGCGGACTGCAGCGGTACACGACGGTAGGCCGGAGCCGCACTGGCTTGACCAACCTGAGCTTGACGGGGATGACTGGTAAAGACCGGCGGATTCTTATCGATCAGCGCAAAAGAGCTGCGCAGAATCGGAGTGGTCGAACGTCGATTCTTTTCGAGGACCACCCGTTTGGCATTGAGGAAGTGACGATCGAATAGCTCGAAGGCCTCGCTGGATGCGCCGCGAAAGCGATAAATAGACTGGTCCGGATCTCCGACCGCAAAAATATTGCCCTCCGGTCCCGCCAGGCAGGCCAGAATCTGGATCTGCGCAACGTTGGCATCCTGAAATTCGTCGGCGAGGATAAAGCGAGCGCGGGCACGCGCCTCCGCCAGAATATTTTCGTCGCTGTGCAGTAAGGCGTGCGCGCGGGTAATCATGTGGCTGAAGGTGCCGAGATTCTCTTCGGCCAGCCAGCGTTCCATGGTGGTGAATACTCGGGCGATCTCGCGGCACCGGCCGAGGACTTCGGCGTCGTCAAGAACGTTCTTTGATTTTACGACGCGCGGGATAGGAACTTCTTTGCGCTCCAGGCGTTCCACGTATTGCGTGTACTTTTCGGGCGTAACCAGTTCGTCGTGGCAGCGGCTGACGAAGTCCAGCAGGTCGTTCAGAAACTGGGCTACATTGGCGGCGCGTACGTAATGTTCGAGATGCAGCTCGCGGATGCGGCGGCGCAGGTAGATCCAGAGATCTTTGTCGTCGAGGACGCCGAAGTCTTTGTGGACGCGTTTCAGCAGGTCAAGGCAATAGTCGTGAAAGGTGGCGGCGTTCACATCTTTGCCGCCGAGCAACTTGCGGACTCGATCGCGCATTTCGTTGGCGGCGTTTCTGGTGTAAGTGAGGGCGAGGATCTCGTGAGGGTAGGCATGGCCTTCCCGAACTAGGTGTTCAACGCGCTGAGTAAGGACGGAAGTCTTGCCGGTGCCTGCCCCTGCGACCACCAGCATAGGACCGTGAACATGCTCAATGGCTTCGCGCTGGCGATCGTCGGGAGTGAACGGAGCGGAATGAGAATTCGCCTTCGGAGACGGCATTGCAGGTCAGGATATCACTTGGCGCAGGCGGAAGCGGCCACAGATTCCATGGGCTGATTGTTCAACTCAGATTGTTCAACCAAGATTGTTCAACGCAAAGCGTTCAACTCAAAGCCGACACTTCACTTTCCAAGAAAGCCGACTTTCCAATCTGCCAGCAACGCGGCGGGCGGGGACGCCCCGCCGGGCAGCCGCCGGGACGGCGGCGCTACTTTAGCTGAGTTCTGAAATTGCGATCGCGGTGGCAGCGATAGCGGCGGTTTCGGCGCGCAGAATCGTGGCGCCCAATGAAGCGGAGATCCATCCGGACTTCTGAAAAAGGTGTAACTCTTCTTCAGCCCAACCGCCTTCGGGACCGATTGCGAGAAGAATTTCGCCTTCCTCGTGCGCGGAGAGAACGTCGCGCAACAAGATGTGCTGTTCTGATTCAGAGAGCACGATCCGCAGGACGCCGGTCAGTTTTGCGGCATCTGCCAGCTTGATAGGAACTGAAATCTCTGGCGGAGCAGCGCGGCGCGATTGCTCGGCTGCCTGGAGCGCGATTCTGCGCCAGCGTTCGACCCGCTTTTCCGATGCAGGCGCCAGGTGCGCGTCTGTACGGCGGGCCACTACGGGGACGATTGTGAATACACCAAGCTCGGTGCATTTCTCAATTGCCCATTCCATGCGATCGAACTTAAAGACAGCGAGCAGGAGAGTGAGTTTGGGCGCAGGTGCGGCGGACACTTTCTCGCCTAAGTCGAATTCAACTCGGCCATCTTTAATCGTCACGACTCGGCCGCGTCGCACTGCGGCACCGGTGGAAATATCGAATTCCTGGCCCACGCGGGCCCGCAGCACCCGAATCAGATGATCTGCGTGATCGCCGGTAATAGCAGCATGGTCGGCGGAGACTTCATCGGCGATCCAGCGGCGGCGGGTCATGGGAGAAGTGCTGCACCTCAGCGGATGAAGCGCCAGCGATTTTGCGGCGCCAGCTGCGCGACTGAAGTGGTTCGAAGAAAAGTTCCGGCTTTGTCTTTGTGTTGAAAGGGCACGGCTTCCAGCCGCGCCATAACTCGCACCCCTCCGTTGGTAAGCAACGCTTATCCGAACATCTCTTTCATCTTGCCGAGCAGCGAACGGAGCATTGGCTGGTTGTCGACCTTTGAGAGGGCGTCGAGTTCCTGCAGCAATTCTTTCTGGCGCTTGTTCAGCTTAGTCGGGACCTGAACGCGGACTTCGACGTAGAGATCGCCCTTCCCATGTCCGTTCAGTACGGGCACACCTTTGTTGCGCACGCGGAAGACTGAGCCGGGCTGAGTGCCGTCGGGAATCTTCAGGGTGTGCTCCCCGTCCATGGTCGGCACCTTAATCTCAGCGCCCATGGCGGCTTGAGCCACTGAGATTGGAACCACGCAGTGCAGGTCATTCGCTTCACGCGCGAAAAACGGATGCTCTTTCACGCGCAGCACTACATACAGGTCGCCGGCAGGTCCACCGAAAGCGCCTACCTCCCCTGCGCCGGAAAAACGAATTCTCGTTCCGTCTTCGACGCCGGCGGGGACCTTCGCGTCAACCGTGCGCTGCCGCAGAATCCGGCCCTCGCCTTTGCACTTCGGGCAAGGATCGGTGATGACGTTTCCTGAGCCCTGGCACGTGGGACAGGTACGAGCGATGCTAAAGAATCCCTGCTGGTAGCGAACCTGCCCGCGGCCGTTGCACGATCGGCACGTGGTCGGCCCCTTCCCTGGCGCTGAGCCGGAGCCGCGGCAGTCTTCGCAAGCTTCGTGGCGGCGAACCGTGACCTGGGCCTCTGTGCCGAAGAAAGCTTGCTCAAATTCAAGGGTCAGGTCCTCGCGAAGATCGGCACCACGCTGCACGCGGCTGCGACGGCGTCCCCCGCCAGCGCCACCCCCGAACATGTCGCCAAAGCCAAAGAACTCTCCGAAGATGTCGCTGAAATCCTGGAAGACGGTGGGATCGAAGCCCGCGGCTTGACCGGCGCTGCCGCCCAGGCCGGCGTGGCCATAGCGGTCATACACCGCGCGCTTGTCGGTGTCGGCGAGCACGGCATACGCTTCGCTGACTTCCTTGAATTTCTCTTCCGCATCCGGATTATTGGGATTGCGGTCGGGATGAAACTGCAACGCGAGCTTGCGGTAGGCGCTCTTGAGTTCGACTTCGGTGACAGTGCGGGTTACGCCCAGCACTTCGTAGTAGTCTCGTTTTGCGTTCGTGGTCAGAATAAACCTTTCTTCAAAATACAAACCGTGGGCAAGCTGGGGCCGGGCGGCTGTTCTGTTCCGAGCGGTCTTGATCTTCAGGGATTCTTCGCGACCTTCACCATGGCTGGCCGCAGCAGGCGGTCCTTCATTTTGTAGCCGCGCTGTAATTCGTCGATGACCTCATGGTCGGGCGCGTCAGACGTCTCCACCATCTCGATCGCCTCGTGAACATGCGGGTCAAAGGCCTCGCCCTTGGCGGGAATAGCTTGCACACCGAGTTTCGCAAGGGAGTCCTGCAACTGCTTGTAGATGAGTTCCACGCCGCTGCGGAAGTCGCCGGCGTCCGACTTCACTTGCAGGGCGCGCTCGAAGCTGTCGATGACTGGCAGCAAGGACTTGATGGCGTCGGCCGCGGCATAGTCGCGGAAGTCCTGTTGCTCCTTGACTCCACGACGGCGGGCGTTCTCGAATTCTGCCTGGGCACGAGCCAGGCGGTCCAACAGTGAGTCGCGCTCCGCCTTCAGCTTTTGCAATTCTGATTCCAGGCCAGACGATCCTTCCGACGATGCTGCGCCTGCAGCTGTTCCCGAGGCTCCTTCATCGCCGTCCGCGGGAGGAAGTTCGTGCTCGAGATCCAGTCCCGCCATTTCCGATTGCGATTTTCCGTTTGCTTTCTTCATAACAACCTGTTCGTTAATCCGATTCATTCAATATCTTGTCGAATAAACGTGCGATGTAAGAGACCGCGGTAATCGTGTGCTGATAATCCATGCGCGTGGGTCCAATCACCGCCAGCGATCCCATGACTTCGGTGCCCGAATGCGCAGGTGCGCCGATCAGCACAAAATTCTGCATCGATGGCAGAGCCTGGTCGAGACCGATGACCACCCGGACCGCTTCCTGTTTCACATCCAGGTAAGCGCCGAGCAGCTTAACCACCTTTTCTTTCTCCTCCAGAGTCTTCAGCATTTCCTGAAGACGCTGCCGGTCGTGATCGCCTGCGATCAGGTTCGACGCACCTTCCACGAAGACCACCTGCGAGCCTTGCTCGGCGGCGAGAGCGCCCTGTTTGTAGAGCTGCTCGATCGAGTGCATCAGGCGGTCATATTCGCTCCGCTCCTGCTCCAGCCGGCGAGCCAGTTCGGTGCGCATCGATTCCATGGTCCAGCCGCGGAAATTTTCGTTGATGTAGCGCGCCGCCAGGTCGAGCTCGGATTGCGATAAATCCAGTCGCAGCACGCGATCGCGCACCAGCCCGGACCGGGTGACGAGCACGGCTAATACCTTCTGATCCCCAAGGCGCGAGAAATAGACGTGCTCCAGTGCGTTCGTCGGGCCACGCGTGGCCACCGTCACGCCCACGTTGCGCGAAATCAGCGAGAGCACTCGCGAAGTGCGCTCCATGAACTCCTGCACGTCGGTGATCCCCGCGAGCGAATCGGAAATCATGGCCTCTTCCTGCGGCGCCAGACGGGCGGTACCGGAAATTTGTTCCACGTAATAACGGTAAGCCTCGGTCGTGGGCACGCGGCCTGCGGAGGCATGCGGCTGTTCCAGGAAACCGGCGTCCGACAGGTCGGCCATTACATTGCGAATGGAGGCAGGGCTCAACCCTTCGCGGTTGGAGCGCGCCAGCGTGCGCGAACCCACCGGCTCCCCAGTGGTGATGAAAGTCTCCACAATGGCGGTCAGAATTTCGCGTTCGCGATTCCCGATATTGGGGTCAGCGGGCATATACAGTTTTGTCAGTTGTCCCAGTCCGAGCAGCAGCGGTGGCCGAGGGGAGAAACTGCTTCCAATTCATTCTACCTAACTATCTTTAGATGCAGAAGGTTGGCTTTTGGATCAACGTTGCAACGTTTTCCGTTCGAGTCGGATTTTAGGAACGAGCGCCGGGACTGTCAAGACGAGCCACGGTTCCCGGGTTAAAGCCCCCGGGCTAAAGCCTTCGGTTCGTAGCGCATATGATGGACCGACGTGGATCATCAACTTCGGGATCATCACTACTGATGACGATGAAATCCAAACCTCACATCGCGGTCATCGGCGCCGGAGCCTTCGGCGGCTGGACGGCCCTGCATCTTCTGGAGCGCGGAGCGCGCGTGACATTGCTCGATGCCTGGGGACCGGGAAATTCGCGGGCATCTTCCGGCGGTGAGACACGGGTCATGCGCGGGACCTACGGCCCCGATCAGCCATATACGGGGATGGCTGCCCGCGCGCTCAAGCTTTGGCAGAAGTATGAGCGGCGGTGGCACCGTCGATTTTTGCATCGCACCGGTGTGTTGTGGATCGCTTCGGGGCGCGAGGAAGATGACGCCTTCGAGAGCGGATCGGTGAAACTACTGCGCGCGGCGAAGATCAAGGTCCAGGAACTATCTGCTGCCCAACTAAGGAAACGTTGGCCGCAGATTAACTTTGAAGGAATCGAGTGGGGAATTTTCGAGCCGCAATGCGGATATCTCGACGCCCGCGAAAGTTGCCAGGCGGTAGTCGAGGCTTTCGTTGCGGCCAGAGGCAAATACCGGCAACAGGCGGTTCTCGGCGAAGAACTGGAAAGCGGGCCGCTACGCAGTCTTGCACTGTCGGACGGGTCTCGAGTCAGGGCCGATGCCTACGTGTTTGCTTGCGGGCCATGGCTTGGGACGTTATTCCCTAAAACCATCGGCGATTTGGTGCTGCCTACGAAGCAAGATGTCTTTTTCTTTGGCACGCCGGCCGGAGATGATCGTTTCAGCGACACACATCTGCCGGTGTGGGCCGATCACCGGGGACGCTTTCGGTACGGCATTCCAGGCAGCGGCCGGCGCGGGTTCAAGATCGCCGACGACACGCGGGGCGCTTCCTTCGACCCCACCAATGGCGAGCGCGTGGTGACTCAGGAAACTCTAAAAAACATTCGCGAATATGTTGGCTTCCGCTTCCCTGCCCTGAAAAACGCGCCGCTGCTGGAGTTTCGCGTTTGCCAGTACGAGCAAACTCCGGACAGTCACTTCATCATCGACCGGCATCCCGCAATCGAAAATGTCTGGCTTGCGGGCGGCGGCTCAGGCCACGGCTTCAAGCACGGCCCGGTGATCGGAGAAATAATGGCGGAGTTAATCCTGAACGATCGCGAGCCGGATGCGGCATTTCGCCTGGCGCGCTTCAAAAAGAATTAACCACAGAGGCCACAGAGGAATTACTCTGTGAAATCCTGTGCCCTCTGTGGTTAAGATCTTCTTTTTTTATTGAATCTGGATCACGCTGGCCGGTGCATTAGCTCTGATTTCATCCGTGCGCTTCACCACATTCCGCGCGAATTCATAAATCGACTTCGCGTGCGGCGAATTCTCGCCCTCCAGCACGACGGGGGTGCCCCCATCGCCCGACTTGCGGACTTCAGGGTCCAGCGCAATGTTGCCCAGGAACGACACTTCGAATTTCTGCGCCATTTTTTCCGCGCCTCCCCGGGAGAAGATGTCGACTTCGTGCTGGCAGTGCGGGCAAGTGAAATAGCTCATATTCTCGACCACCCCCACGATGTCCACCTTCATCTGGCGAAACATTTCGACAGCCTTGCGCGCATCCTGCAGCGAAACGTCGGATGGAGTCGAGACCACCACCGCCCCCGTCAGCGGCACGGTCTGCACCAGCGACAGCGCAATGTCTCCAGTCCCCGGCGGCAGGTCCACGATGAGATAGTCGAGCTGTCCCCACTCCACCAAACCCAGAAACTGGCGGATAATCTGGTGCAGCATGGGGCCGCGCCAGATGATGGGCTTGTCGCCGGGATTGAGGAATCCGACAGAAATCACTTTCAACCCGTAAGCTTGCAACGGCTCAATTCGGTTTTCGCCAACCATGCGAGGCTGGTCGTTAACCCCCAGCATGAGCGGTACGTTAGGGCCATACACGTCCGCATCGAGGAGCCCGACCTTGTGTCCCATCTTGACCAGGGCCACGGCCAGGTTGACCGACAACGTGGTCTTGCCCACGCCGCCCTTTCCCGACCCGACGGCAATAATGGCGTCCACCCCCGGCAGCGGCTGCGGTCCCTGCTGCGCCGGACCTTGTCCGTGCTGATGCGGCATATGTGCGTTCAAAGAATCACACTCCAGATATGAATTAAAACCATCAAAGATGAGGTAGAACCCTCTTCGATTATATACGGGGGGGAGGGTCCCCTCGCACGCTCAGTCCGCGATTAACCGGGAAGGGCGCGACTTAGAGTGGTTACGGAAAAAGTCCGCTTTGCTTTGTTTCGAAAGGGCGCTGCTTTAGCAGCGCCGTAAGTAGTGCAAAATGAATGCCGGCTCTAGCCGCTGAGGATCGTATCCGTCTCGCAGAAGCGTTTTTCCGCAGCCTCTTACCGTCGTGCCGCTAGATCGCTCCTTAATTCTCCCTGCAATTCATCCGAGCAGTATTGCTCAGACTTTGGAGCGCCAAAAGAAGACAGTGATGTTAGCGGGATTCTGCGGATGTGAGTCTCGCGCCAAAGGAGACCGACATGCATCCTGGATACCGATATCTCAGTTCGCTTCTTCTGACTGCTGCCCTCTCTGCACCTGTTGCAATGATGGCCGCTGCCAGCCCTCAAGACGACAGGAATCACGAAAATCGACAAGGCGAGAACAATAAGCGCTACTACGATAAGGCCCACAAGGACTATCACAACTGGGACGCCAATGAAGACCGCTCGTACCGGCGGTATCAAACCGAGCACCACCAAAGCCGGGCTTTCGTTCAATTGAGCACCCGGCAGCAGACGGTCTACTGGAACTGGCGTCACAACAATCCGGATAACAGATAACAGAATCCCCTTGCGCTTCGTGATAGTTGAGAGGTGGACGCGACAGCGTCCCCTTGTCAGCCAGAAATCGGGACAGAAACCGGGGAACTGGCCCACTCTTGATTTGTTGTAACTTCCACCCTCGCAACTCCAGGATGCCCCACCCTTCGCGATTTTCGAAGGGTGGGTATCTCTGGACTATGGCAATCAGGAATTCCGCATGCGTGAACCTCTCACGCGCCTCAATCCCCTCCTAATTCCTCATCAAACCCGATTCGAAAATAATTTGGGCATACACTATGACATCATTTGATGCTATAATCCGTGCATGGAGCGTCTATGAGAACCACAGTGGCGCTGGATGACGATCTCGTACGTACCGCTCAGGAGTTTACCGGAGTTGCGGAAAAAACAGCATTGCTTCGGGAAGCTCTTAAAGCTCTCATCGAGCGGGAAAGCGCTCGCAGATTGGCGTGCCTGGGCGGCACAATGCCGCAATTGAATAAGATTCCACGCCGCAGGCCGCGCGAAAAGCAGGTGGGGAGAGATTGATTCTCGCCGACACTTCTATTTGGATCGATCATCTGCGCTCGGGCAGCAAAGAGATGCGTAGACATCTTGAACAGGGGCAGATCGTCATCCATCCGTTCATCATTGCGGAACTTGCCTTGGGATCGTTGAAGGAGCGCACGAATACGCTTGCACTACTCGACCTCTTACCGCAGGTACGGGTGGCACGGCTGAGCGAACTGCGGGTGATGATTGAAGGTCGCAAATTGTATAGCTTGGGCATTGGTCTGACCGACGCACACCTGATCGCCTCTGTATTTATTGATTCTCCCACGCTCCTGTGGACAAAAGATAGGCGGCTCCGCCAAGTCGCCGAAAATCTCGGGATTCACGCCAGCTTGGCATAACAACCGTGTCACCATCACGCTTGGTGGGGTTGGACCGCGAAGGGCACGAATTGCAAAGATTTTAGCGGTATGTGCAGAAAACAGTGTGGAGGATACCTTCTCCTACAGCCAAGCAACCAGATTTCAGAGCAAAGATCACCGCCCCTTGCGCCGCCGCTCAAACTCGGACCGCCGGTTCTCGCGGCGCCGTCCGGCGTCATCGTAGCGGCGCTGCTGTTCGTCCGTCTCGGGAATTACGGGCGCGACCTTCAGGTGCTTTCCGGTGCCGTCGATGGCCACAAAGGTCAGGTAGGCGGAGGCCACGTGCTGCGCCGTGTCGGCAATGTAGTTCTCGACGAAGACTTTCACGCCAACCTCCATCGACGAGTGGAAGACGCGGTTGACCGACGAACGCAGAATGACGAGATCTCCGACGCGCACCGGGACCAGGAAGTCGATGTGATCCACGGAGGCGGTCACTACATAGTTGCGGGAGTGACGATGCGCTGCCATGGCGCCGGCGAGATCGATCCAGTGCATCAGGCGTCCACCGAGCAGGGCGGCAAGAGGATTGGCATCATTCGGCAGGACAATTTCCGCCATCTCGGATTGCGAATCGCGCACGGGGCGCGGCGACAGCGAAGCATCTGTCATGATTGTCTTCCCTTCTTGCTGAGGCGCCGATCATTTGGCGGAGGTGCAACGTTCCACTCTCAAGATTTCTTTTTCAAGACTTCCTTTTGAGGTATGACTCCAGAAAACATTCTGCCATCTTCTGAATGTTCGCGTCGTCATGTCGGCGCTGCCATGACGATCGCGACACGTCAAATTCCAGATCGCCATATTCGACGGGCCGATGATTTCGTTCGCAAGCGTAACGGAGCACAAGCATGCGGGCAGGCCCGTCCGCGGAATCTTGTGCCTGGTTCCGGCCGGGCGGCGCAGAGACCGCGAATCGCACCGCATCCCAGCGACGCTGCGGAGGCGACCAGCTACAAGTGGTCGGATACCCCAGATTGCAGAATTCCCGCAAAACATCTGTCGCCGGAATCTCGCCCTCGTGCCCTGGCGCCGTGCAGTGACCGCTCCACCCCACTCCCAAGGGAAGCCTTGCGGGATGAACCCAGCTGCCATTCTCCAATTTCGCTACCGGCATAAAATAGGGGCAAGCCATTCTTCACTCGAACCTTGGAATTGTTGGGACTGGCAATTGTAATCAGTGGAATGAGGTCTGGCCAGTTCCGTTAGGTCGTAGGTCCTGAAGACGGCGTCACGATTGAGATTTCGTAACTCAATCTGCCGCCCGCGAAGGACTGCGCGCTGCATGGGGGCAATTGTAGTAATCTCGTCACCAGGACACTCAGCTCTTCTTCCGACACAATGGACCGCATCGCCGCGCTGAACGAAATTCTTACGGAAAATCCCAAAGACGCCTTTGCGCGTTACGGACTGGCCATGGAGTATTCCAAGCAGGGCGACTTCGACCGGGCGCTGGCCGAGTTTTCGATTCTGCTGGAAGGCCATCCCGAGTACACCGCGGGATATTTCATGGCGGCGCAAACCCTGGTACGGGCGGAGAGAGTCGATGATGCAAAGAAAATGTTACAGGACGGCATCGCCTCAGCACGGCGCACGGGGAACCTGCACGCGCAATCGGAAATGGAAGCCATGCTGACGGAACTGGACTAACGGAACTGGGATGAGGAGGCCGTCTGAGCGGCAGGTTATTTTGCCATTCTGCCCATGGCCCGCTCGACCACGACCGGGAACAGTTGATAAAGCTTCACCGGCACGTGCATGGTCCAGGGAACGATCACTTCCCGTTTCTGTTTTAAGTATCCGCGCAGCGTCGCCCGCGCGACGCGATCGGCGCTGATGCCACGAACCGAACCAGGACGCACCTTCTTCTGTTCATTTCCCCGCACCGCATTTTCGCCGAAAGCCGTGCGCACATAGCCGGGACACACTGTCAGCACATGAATCGCATCTTTCTTCAGCTCGACTCCAGCGGCTTTGCCGATGGCGTTCAGAGCGAATTTGGTGGCGCTGTAGGTGGCGTGAAACGGCAATGGGATATGGCCGGCGACGCTGGAGATGTTGATAATCGTTCCCCCACCCTGCTGTCGCATCACGGGAATGACGGCCTGCATCGCCGACAGTGCGCCGAAAAAGTTGGTCTCGAACAGTTCGTGGCAGGCAGCCAGGTCCACCTCCGCTACGGAATCGAGCAGACCGTGTCCGGCGTTGTTGATCCATACATCGATGCGCTTGAAATGATGCAGGGTCAAGGCAAGAACGCGATCGATCTCTTCCGAGTGCCGGACGTCGCAGGAAAGTGCGATGGTGCGTTCCGCGGAACCGATGCGCGTGCGAGCAGCCTCGGCTCGTCCCGCATCCCGCGAAAGCAGCACCACGCTCGCTCCGTCCTGCGCAAAGACTTTGGCGATTGCCTCGCCGATTCCCATTGAAGCGCCGGTGACCACGACTACTTTGCCCGCGAGTTCCATGCTCGGTTTGTATCCTCCGCGCCGCGGCAAGTCAAGACGCGGCACCGCGCCGGAGTACAATCGAACAGCCCGCTCGGTTCTGCGCGCCCGATATTGGAGAGTTGTGGCACTTCTTCCCTTGTTCCCACTCGACGTGGTCCTGCTTCCCGGCGCTCCCTTGCCCTTGCACATTTTCGAGCCTCGCTATAAGGAGATGATCGGCGAATGCCGGGCCAACAACGCGCCCTTCGGAGTGGTACGCGCGTTGGAACAGAGCATTGCGGAAATTGGGTGCACCGCCGAGATAATCAGCGTAACCAAAGAGTATCCCGACGGAAGGTTGGATCTCGTGGCGGAAGGACGGAAGCGCTTTGAAGTGCTGGAACTGAATCGGGAGCGCTCCTTTCTGCAAGCAGAAATATTACCGATGCCGGACGAGTCCAGCTCTTCGGCCCCGGAAGACCGCGCACGCGCGATTCAGGTTCACCTGGAGATTCTGTCTCTGGCCGGTGCGGTGCAGGATCTATCAGCGACAGATCAGAACGCGCTGTCTTTTTACCTGGCCGGTTCCCTGCCCCTGGATCTGGATTTCAAACAAAAACTGCTGGGCATGCGTTCGGAGAGCGAGCGCATTCAGACGGTCGCTGCATACCTGGAAAATATTCTTCCCAATCTTCAGCGGGCGGCGCGGGCCCGCGAGAAGGCGGGAGGGAACGGGCATGCGCGGTGAGCGCGTGGGTCTTGGGTGTCAGGTCTTAGGTCTTCGACGCCGGAAGACGCTCGGAACGCTTCATCGCTGCGGCGCGTATAATCTGGGAAAGTTCGTTTGTGGGGGTTTCCTTTCATGAGTAGTCTTCCGCGCACACTAGGTGAACTGCGCCGCAGTCTCTTTTCCGAAGAGCGTTTGCGCAGGCGCCGCGTCAAAGATGAACTGCGCGAGAACCTGACGGCCCGGTTGCGCACTAATGGTGACGCTTCGGTGTTTCCCGGCATTGTTGGGTACGACGATACGGTCGTACCGCAGATCATCAACGCGATTCTTTCACGCCACAACTTCATTCTGTTGGGCCTGCGCGGCCAGGCGAAGAGCCGCATCCTGCGCGCTCTGACGACGCTGCTCGATCCTCACATGCCGTATCTTGCCGGATGCGAAGTTCACGATAACCCCTATGCTCCAATTTGCCGACGGTGCCGCGAGGAAGTTGCGCGACTGGGGGACGACTCGGCGATCGCTTATCTCACTCCTGAGGACCGGTACGTGGAGAAGTTGGCTACGCCCGACGTGACCATTGCCGATTTGATTGGCGACATCGATCCTATCAAGGCAGCTCGCGGCGGCCATGAGCTGTCGAGCGAATTGACGGTGCATTACGGCTTGCTGCCCCGCGCCAATCGCGGCATCTTCGCCATCAATGAATTGCCTGATCTCGCGGGAAAGATTCAGGTTGGTTTGTTCAACATCATGCAGGAAGGCGACGTGCAGATTAAGGGATATCCCATCCGGCTGCCGCTGGATGTCGCGCTGGTGTTCAGCGCGAACCCGGAAGATTATACGGCGCGCGGCAAGATTATTACTCCGCTTAAAGACCGTATCGGCTCGGAGATTCGCACGCACTATCCGGCGACCGTTGAGGAAGGAATCGCGATCACTGCGCAAGAAGCATGGACGCAGCGCAACGGCCATCCCATGCACCTGCCGAACTATGTGCAAGAGGTGATCGAGCGCGTGGCCTTCGCCGCCCGGGAAGACAAGAAAATCGATAAGCGCTCGGGCGTGAGCCAGCGGCTGCCGATTTCGGCGATGGAAAACGTGGTGTCGAACGCTGAGAGAAGAGCCATTCGCAACGACGAGAAGATGGTTGTGCCGCGCATCAGCGACGTGTACGCCGCGCTGCCGGCGATTACCGGCAAGCTCGAACTGGAGTACGAAGGCGAGATGAAGGGTGCGGACCATGTGGGGCGCGAGTTGATCCGCGCGGCCATTGCCAAAACTTATGACGAGTATTACACCGGAGCGAACGTGCAGCAGATCGTGCAGTGGTTCGACCTGGGCGGCGAGATTCAGTTGTCGGATTCGGTCCCGGCCGGCGAGGCGCTCGAAAAGCTAAAAGGAATCCAGGGCTTGGTGGACAAACTCGGCCCGCTCGGGGTTTCGCAAAAAGAAAGTCCGGAGCAGCAGGTGTCGGCGGCAGAGTTTATCCTCGAAGGACTGCATGCGCACAAGCGCATAGGACGCAGCGAGGAGCGGGTGTTCAAGGCCGGCGAAAAGAAGCAGGAGCCACCACGGGAAAAGTCGTTTGAGCCGGACGAACGGCCGTACCGGCAGAGACGGCAGTTTAATTAGCTGTGAGCTACGAGCTTTGCGCTGCGAGTCAGACCAAATACTAGCTCGTGGCTCATGGCTCGTAGCTCACAGCTCATAGCTACTCATGAAACGCATTCGCTATTCAAAGTACGTGCCTGACCCTGCGGGCGAAATGAGCATCGAGGATCTGCTCGGCGCGCTCTCGGACTACCTGCTCCAGAGCGGGTTTCAGGAATCCATGTGGTATGAGTTGCCCGAAGGCGAGCAGACGCTCGACGAACTCAAACGCGCTATCGAACAAGCGCTGCTCAACGGCGAAATGTTCGACGAAAATCTGCGTGAGCAGATCGAGAAGATGCAGATGGAAGGGCAGCTCGACGAGCTGATTGAAAAACTCATCGAGCGAATGCAACAGGAAGATTACATTTCTGTCGACGAACCTCATGACCCTTCGCGTCAGTCGAGCGTGGGTGGCCAGAAGGGCGAAGCACAGCAGGCAAAGTTCGAGATTACCGATAAGAGCCTCGACTTCCTCGGCTTTAAACAGTTACGCAACTTGCTTGGGTCGCTAGGTAAATCGAGCTTCGGACGGCATGACACGCGCGACCTCGCGACCGGCATCGAGACCAGCGGGTCGGCTAAGACCTATGAGTTTGGCGATACGCTGAATCTCGACATTACCGCGACGCTGTCGAGCGCGATCCAGCGCGAGGGGCTGGCGCTACCGCTCAACATCGAATACTCGGATTTACAAGTGCACCAGTGCGAATACCAGTCGTCGTGCGCGACGGTGTTGATGCTCGATTGCTCGCACTCAATGATTCTCTATGGAGAAGACCGCTTCACGCCGGCAAAGAAAGTTGCGATGGCGTTGTCGCATTTGATCCGCACGCAGTATCCCGGGGACTCGCTGTCGCTGGTGCTCTTCCATGATTCGGCGGAAGAGATACCGTTGTCGCAACTGGCGCGCGTGAAGGTGGGGCCTTATTACACCAATACGCGCGAAGGCCTCCGGCTGGCGCAAAGGATCTTGCAGCGCCAGCGAAAAGACATGAAGCAGATTGTGATGATTACCGACGGGAAGCCGTCGGCGTTGACCCTCGAAGATGGACGCATTTACAAAAACGCCTTCGGTCTCGATCCGCTCGTGGTGAGCCAGACGCTGGAAGAAGTTTCCAAGTGCAAGCGGGCGGGCGTGCTGATCAACACATTTATGTTGGCGTCGGACTACGGCCTGGTGCAGTTTGTGCAGAAGGTGACGGAGATGTGCCGCGGGAAGGCCTACTTCACCACGCCCTACACGCTGGGCCAGTATCTGCTGATGGATTACATGTCGCGGAAGACGAAGACCATTCATTGATTCGCCTTCCTCCGGGGGCTAAAGCCCGTTTGTTAGGGCACCTCACGCGGCGCTGAAGCGCCGCTCTTCCACCTTACGGAACTCACCCTTCACGCTAACGAAGACCCCCTTCCACAAAGCTGGCGGACTGCTGATAATCTTTTATTAGTCCTATGGCGAATTGCATTCAATGTGGGCGGCAGCTTCCTCCGCTGACGTTTGGGAAGAAGATTTGCCAGTGGTGCGTGCAGCATGAAGCCGCGCAGCGCGGTGAAGTTGACGACGACGCGCGGCAGCCGGTGATCGCCGCGCCCTGGGTCCGGCGCGAATCCAGCATCACGCTTACCCATGTGTTGTTCGGCGCCAACATCGCCGTCTTTCTTGCCATGGCGCTGGCGTCCGGCTCGATCATGGACTTCAACGGCGAAGTGATGGTGCGTTTCGGCGCCAACTATGGGCCGTTCACATTGTCGGGCGAGTGGTGGCGGCTGCTGACTTACATGTTCCTTCACGGCGGCCTGATGCATATCGCCTTCAACATGTGGTGCCTGTGGGAGCTGGGCGCGCTGTGCGAATCGCTTTATGGCCGTTGGACCTTTGCTGCCATCTATCTACTCACCGGTATTGCGGCAGGCCTGGCCAGCGTGGGATGGAATCCTGGAACGCTGAGCGTGGGCGCCTCGGGTGCGATCTTCGGCTTAGCGGGGGCGCTGATTTCGTCGTTCTATCTGGGTGAATTCTCGGTGCCGCGCGTGGCGATTCAAGGAACGCTGCGCAGTCTTCTGTTCTTCGTCGGCTTTAACGTCCTGTTCGGAAGCTTGGTTTCTGGAATCGATAACGCTGCGCACGCTGGCGGACTGGTCAGCGGATTGATCCTCGGTGCTTTGATTGCCCGCCTCGCGCCGCAACAGGATAATGCGCATCGTCGGGCTGGCGTTCTTTTCTTCATGGTCCTGATCGTGGGCAGCGCCGCGTTGGGGATACACCGGTGGCGCGGCCCCGGAATCCACTTCGGCTCCGCGATGGACGCGGAGAGAAACATCGACCGGACGATTGGCGAGCTTCAAAAGAAAGTGCGGCAGAGCCCCCAGGACGCGTCGGCGCATTACGCGCTCGCGCATGCATACTTTGCCAAGGAACAATTTTCCGAAGGCGAAGCCGAACTAAAGCGGGTGCTGGAGTTGCAACCGCAGAACACAAGAGCCCGTATGGATCTGGGAGCGGTTTACCTGGGGCAAGAGCACCCGAAAGAGGCACAGGCGGAATTTGCCCAGCTTGTGGCCCAGGAACCGGACAATGCGGCCGCCCACGCCGGCCTTGGAGTGGCGCTCGCGGGACAGGATAATCACGAGGCGGCCGTCAACGAATACAAAACCGCGTTGGCTCTCAAACCGCGGGCTCGGGGCGTCTATTACAGGATGGGCGTTTCGCAAACGCAGCTTAAACAGTACGACGCGGCAATTGCTTCGTTTTCGCAAGAGCGGGAAAATAGTGGCGATGATGCCGAGCTGGAGAACGCTCTGGCTGACGCATACCAAGCCAAAGGCATGACGCAGCAGGCGCAGGAAGCGCGGGGCAAAGCTGAGCAACTGACGAGCGGACGGAGCGATTGACACTCGTCTCGCGTGGATTCACAACTCCCTAGCTGCGGGTGATTTCGCCTACCGCACGCCACGCCTGATTAATGGCCTCATCGGTGTAAGCGTAGGCTCCGGCGTCGGCATTGGCG
The DNA here is from genome assembly GCA_963709305.1 of uncultured Acidobacteriaceae bacterium. Lineage (GTDB taxonomy): Bacteria > Acidobacteriota > Terriglobia > Terriglobales > Acidobacteriaceae > Sulfotelmatobacter. The sequence goes on from CAVPWO010000002.1 coordinate 742,129, forward strand.
ATAGCGATTTTTCCAAAGGGCTTGCGCGCGACTTCGCAGGGAGTTTCGCCGCCTTCCAGCCAGAACGAATCGAACAGCGAGTTGTATTCGTAGGCATAGCCGTGAGGCCAGCGATTGACCGTGATGGCCGCGATATCGCGGGCGGGATCGAAGCCACCTGGACCTAAGGTGCGTGCCAACTGATCGCGGATATTGCGCTCCATCGTCTCGAAAGTCGTGGTGTAGAGTTCCATGCGGCCCATGCTGTGCTGAACTCGCGCCGGATGCCCCGGATGGCACGCCGCTTTCATCATGTGCACAACGATCGGCTCTTCCGGCTTGCGCGGGAATTCGTATCCCCCGATGCTCACAGGTAAATCCAGATTCACTCCAGTGTGGTACATACCCGGCGCATAAACGGAACTGACGCCAAGTTTTTGGAACGAGGTCCAGTTACGCAGGGCGACATTCGTATAGAGCAGCGGGACTTTCTGCGCGGACGCCAACGCTGCCTTCTGCTTGTCCGGAAGTTCTTCGCAGATATATGGAATCACAACATGCCAGCAGGCGAGGATCGAGTTCTTCGCCCGGGCCGTGTAGACCTTGCCGCCACGGGCATACGTGACTTCCACTTCGGCCGCGCTGGCAGGGTCCCCCATGTGCTTTACTCGAACCGCCGTGCTGTTCAGGCGAATGCGTACGGGAGAACCGGCGTCGTCGAGCTTGGCATAGTTCGCTTTGGCCAGGACAACATCTGACGAAGAGTTGCCCGGAATAGCATCGGGAATCAGTTTACGAACCAGCAGGCGCGCGATGCTGGCATTGCCGTCGGGAAAGTGGAAGAAGTATTTTTCGGCTTCTTCATTCGGGATGCAGTCGCGGTTCATGCCTTTGCCGGGCGCGGGATCCAGCTTCAGGCCGCCGAATCCGGGAAGGTCGAGTCCCCACGCGTCTTGCGCTGAGACCGCGTCGATGCCCACACCGAAGAGTCCGTGCGGCAGCGCCTGATATAGCTTGACGATGTCTTCGTGAACGCCGGCAACATCTTTTAGAAAGCTGGCATAGCTCATGCGTGCCAGCTTCGCCTTCTTCTGGTTAGAAGTTAAGCCGGGAAAGTAGTCCTTTGATTCCTGGTGGAGACTCTGCAGGTCACGCTTCGCTTGATCGGCCAGCGGAGCTTCGGCCAGGAATCGCTTCAATACCTGCGACGTTCCGGAGGTCTCATCTTCGCTTTCACCGCCGCCGCGCGGATTGGGATTGATCGCGAGCTTGTCCGCGCCGAAGGTTTGTTTGTCGAAGAAAATCTTGGGATGCAGACCCGAAGAGGGATACAGCTTCTTGTCGAAATATTTGGAATACGAGGGGACATCGATTCCGAGTTCTTCGATCACGCCCTTGGCAACGGCGCTGTAGGGAGCGGGACTCTCAATGGAGAATGTTCCGCCATAACCCAGGCGGAAGGCGTTGTTCACGCGGAACTCGTTGCGCTTGGCATGGCCGCCAAAGTCGTCGTGGTTCTCGATGATGAGGATGCGTGCTTTGCCTCCGGTCGCCTTGCGGTAGAAATGCGCGGAGGAGAGGCCGCTGATGCCGCCGCCGACCACGATCAGGTCATAAGTTTCGCCGGTATCTTCGGGTTTGCCCGCAGAATCCCAGAAAGTTCCATCGCGCAGACTGTGAGCGGTTTCGAAGGAACCGTCGTGGCTGCCGCGCATGCCCGTCAGAGAGGGTGGGTAATAGTCAAGAGACTTCTCGGGACTGGAGGACTGATCTTCGTCTCTGCCAAGACCCGGGACGAGATCCCAGGGCATCATGGCCGCGCCCGCCGTCATCGCAACGCCGTTGAGGAAGTCCCGGCGTGTAATTTTGCGATGCATTCCCAGTTCCCGGTCTCGTGAATCGCGCACGATGGTCTCCGCAGACTCTAATGATGGTTTTCGGAAATGAAGCTCTTTCGGACGGAAGTATTTTGGGGAGCTAATCTCAGGAGCTGGAGCCCTTTCTCCGGCGACCGCAATGGCACGGCCGTGAAACTGTGCCCTTTCCGAAAACCGTCGGAAATCTGTCGCGAACCCTGATCCTCCGCCTTCCTAGGAAGATGAGCCGGTATCGCCTTTTTTTACGGCCAACTCCGCGCCTTGAAATCCGATGCGACTGTGGGTTCCGTCGCAGAACGGCTTGTTGACCGATCCGCCACAGCGGCAGAGTGAAAATGCGGGCTTGCCGGTAAGATCGTATGGGGCGCCGTTTGCGTCAACCAGTTCAATCGAACCTTCGGGCGCTTCTATGCGGTAGGGGCCATTGGGACGGACCGTGATTTTGACTTGAGCCATAAATCTTTCCTCCAACCTTACGGGTTTCTAGTAAAGCTAAACGATATCACTAAGCAGGCACATATGTCGTGAGTCCCGAATTTTGGTGATGCAACAGCGACAACGACAGCCTACAATTTTTCACGATCTGGGGTGTTACGTGAAAACAGCCGATTCTCGAACTCCCGGCTTGAGCCTGTTGGTTTTTTGGTCGATGTTAGCCGCCGGTTGCAGCATTGGCATTTTGACCTCGGCATGAACTGCAGCAACTGCCAGAAGCGCCTTGTCGGTGCTGTGACTGGCACCAAACAATAGGGCTGTGGCGGGAGGGTAATCTCAGGCGGCCAGCGACTTTACTGACGCCAGGCTGCGATAAAGCTGCAGATAATCGTCGATCATGCGCTTGGTGGTAAAACGCTCGCGGGCCCGTGTGTAGGCCAACTCCGCATAGGCGCGGCGCATGGGACGGTCGGCATTGAGTTGGCGGATGCCATCTGCCAGGCTGGCCGCATCGTTCGTGCGGAAGTAAAGCGCCGCGTCCCCCCAAATCTCGCGGAAGGTTGGAATGTCATTGGCCACGATGGCGCATCTGGAGAATGCGGCCTCCAGAGCGGCCATGCCCAGAGGCTCATAACGGGCGGTGGCGGCATAGATTGAGGCACGGCTGTAAAGCGCGCGGAGCTGCGCTTCGGTCTGCGGACCACGGATCGCCACGGACGTTTGTTCGGTATCAACTTTCACATCGGCGCGGATGGGAATGCGAGGCGTCGGCACGGTGTGTTCAGCGCCTACAATGCAAACCGGAACAGAATGCGGCTCCTGCGTCAGGAGAAAGACCTGCTTGCTGGCGTCGATAAGCCTGCCGACCGCCAGCACGCAGTCGTCTTTATTCACGTACGGATTGAAGAAAATGGGATTGCGTCCAGGATAGATCACTTCGGCGCGCTGCGGCCGCCGGTAACAGGTGGAAATGCGATCAAGCATCCAGGCCGAGGGTGCGACTACCACGTCCGCGCCAGCCAGGCCCTTGAGAACCGTGTTGCGATACCAGGCGAGCGATCCCTCCGGTCGCGGAGCACGATTGTGGACAGCATGCGTCCGGGTGATCAAATCGCCGTGCGCCATCAGAACGCGCGGCACATCGACGGGCAGATCGCCATAACAAAATTGGTTGAGATGCAAAACATCCGGGCGCAATTCGCGAACCAGCGCGGCCAGGAAAGCCGACGATTCCGGCAGATCCTGTTCCGCTTCCTGCATCCACTCGAGATGGAACGCCGTGGGCCGGTAGTCGAGGCCGTGCAGGTGGTCCATCCATGAGGTTTGATCGGGGAGTGGAATTTCGCCGAAGCTGACCAGAGTGACTCGCACACCGCGCGTGACCAGGCCAGTCACCAATTCGCGCGTATAGGTCCATGAACCCGAGAGCGAGTCTGTCGTGACCAGGACGTGCAAGGTGCCTCCGAAGCAGTCTTGCGAAATGCCGCGAGTAGCAAGGGATTCCGCCTTCAGGCGGGTTCATTTTAATGCCAATCGGCCCCGGCGGGAAGGGATTTTAGTCGCCGGCAGGCAAGAAATTTGAAGAACTGGGACGGACGAGTGCAAACCGCCGCTATTTCGCGGCGGTCGATTTGTTCTCGTTGTTCTTCCGCGACCCGAGCCAGGACCTGGGCTGGACAGCCGGAGGCGGCTGTTCTACGTGTTTTTCCTCAGTTCACGTCCAGGCGAAGCCGCAGTTCCCGGGCTAGATTGTCGATGACACGAATTTTCTCTATGGCCGGATGGGGAACGTCGGGCACTGACATCGCCATCTCACAAGAAAGAAGCATGGCGGTCAGCGTCTCGCGCATCTCGCTGCGCATTTGATCCTCAACCGCGCGACGCGCCACCCCTTCCTCGCGCGTACGGCGATGTAAGGCCGAGCGTACCTCGCGGACCATGCGGTCCATTCCTGTAACTGCGAAATTCAGGTAAACGGGGAACGCGGTGCCGAGATGTTCGAGCATCTGGTCACTCTCGGCGGGTTCGGTTTCCAGCAGAAACTGGTCGATGACAGCGGTGGAATAGGTTTGTTCGCGCAGGCGAGTAGCAGCCTCCTGCAAAGTCTGGGCCCAGTGCGTTTCCAGGCCAGTGGAGGCGCGGAGGGAGTCGGCGCACTGTGGGCCGTTAGCGGACGATGTGATGAGTAGAATCATGATTCTGTCGATAGCACGTCCGCCGCCATAATACCGCTGCTGAGAACATTGAACTTAGACGTAGGCATTGAACCAGATTCCCAGTTCGGCATTTCGAACCGGGGCGCGAGTTCAAAGATGGACCATCAAGCTGAGCACTCCCGAGAGGCGTAGTCCTTCAGCTTGCGGTATAGAGTGGTTTTCCCAATGCCCAGGAGGCGAGCCGCTTGTAGCTTGTCGCCCTTGAGTTCCGTGATGGCGCTCAGAATCGTTCGCTTCTCAAGTTCCGCCATCGGAATGATTCTTCCTTGGCCGGCAGCGCTTGCATTCCCATTGATGTTGGAGGCTTCCGGCGCGGGAAGATTGCCTACTTCGCGAGGCAGATCTGTGGTGTGGATCAGGGGACCGCTGGTGAAAGCGTAGGTGCGTTCGAGACAGTTTTCCAGTTCGCGGACATTGCCGGGCCAGTCATAGGCGAGCATAGCCTTGAGGGCTTCGTCGCTGAGCATTTTTTCCTGTCCAGAAGTTCGCACCAGGCGTTCCAGGAAATAGGCGATCAGCAGCGGAATATCTTGCCGCCGTTCGCGCAGCGCCGGAATGCGAAGGCTGAGAACGTTGAGGCGAAAGTAAAGATCGCGGCGGAAAACGCCTTGCGTGACGGCTTGTTCCAAATCGCGGTTGGTGGCGGCCAGGATGCGTACATTGATGGGCACGCGGCGCGTGCTGCCGACGGGACGAATCTCCTTTTCCTGAATGGCTCGCAGCATTTTAGCTTGCAGATCGACCGGAAGCTCTCCGACTTCGTCCAGAAATACAGTTCCACCTTCAGCCATGGCCAGGAGTCCATCTTTTGAATTGTTGGCGCCGGTGAAGGCGCCTTTCACGTAGCCGAATAGTTCGCTCTCGATCAAGGTCGGGACCAGCGATCCGCAATCGACCGGGATGAATGGCTTGTCGCGGAACGGACCGGAATAGTGGATGGAGCGTGCGACCATCTCCTTGCCGGTACCGCTCTCGCCCAGAATTAGCACGGGATGAATGCTGTTGGCGGCCTTGGCGATAATGCGATAGAGCTTTTCCATTTCGGGGGCACGGCCTACGATACCGCCGAATCCTTGCTTGGATTTCACCTTCTCCCGCAGCAGGCGGTTTTCAGATTTCAGTTTCAAGTGGCTGACCACTCGTTCCAGCAGCATCTTCAACTCATCCAGGCTGAACGGTTTCGTGACGTAATCATAGGCGCCATGCTTCATGGCTTGCACTGCCGACTGCACGGTGCCGTAGCCGGTCACTACGATGACGACAGCCTCGGGACGGCGTTCTTTGATGCGGCGCAGCGCCTCCAAGCCGCCGACACCGGGCAGGCGCAGATCGAGCAGCACGGCATCGAACGATTGGCTGTCCAGGTGACGGTAGGCTTGCTCAGCGGAATCGGCCGCATACGCGGTAAATCCCAGCGACTGCGCTACTTCGCGGCAAGCCTCGCGGATCGATCGCTCGTCGTCCACGATCAGCAGGTTAAGACAATTGGCGGGTTGGGTTTGCGGTACGGCGTTGATGGCACTGAGGGCTGGTGACGTCATGGCGTTTCATTCCTTTTTGTCAACTCTGGGTATTGCTGCTTTTGCTTTCCTTCCTGTTTCTCCTTGACCGGAAAACTGTGGAATCTCTGAGACTTGGAGAGTGCCGGTGGAACCAGCGGCAGAAGCACGGATATGCGCGCTCCGCGGGCCGGTTCGCTCTCCACATGGAGCAGGCCGCCGTTCCTGGTGACGATGTCGTAAACCGTCGCCAATCCAAGGCCGGTCCCTTTGCCGGGTTTGGTCGTGAAAAAAGCGTCGAACAGATGCGCGCGCGTGGCGGTATCCATGCCGACACCAGTGTCGGCCACCACGAACAGCGCGCACGGGAGTAGGGCGGGGCGGTTGAGCCCAAAATCTGCTGAGGCGAGTACCTGAATGTTGCAATTGCTGGTTTCAACGGCGATGCGACCTCCACTGGGCATCGCGTCCCGCGCGTTCAGCACCAGGTTGAGGAGAATTTGCTGAGACTGGGCATGGTCCATGCTAACCAAACCAAGATTGGGATCGAGGTGGAACTGCAAATCGATGTTCGCTCCCATCAGGCGGACCAGCAGGTTGCGCATACTTTCGACGATGTCGTTGAGAGAAAGCAGTCGAGGCTCGAAATTCGTAGGCCGGACGAGCGTGAGCAGTTGCCGCACCAAGCCAGTCGCCTGCATGCCGGCGTTGCGAATCTCTTCCGCGTACTTGCGCACTTGATGGCTGCGATCCGGACTAGCTATCAGCAAATCGCAATACAACAGAACTCCGGTCAGAAGATTATTGAAGTCGTGAGCCACGCCCCCTGCCAGCCGGCCTAAAGCTTCCAGTTTCTCGGTTTGCGGCAGTCGTTGCGCGGGTTGATGGTCATGTTGATGGATCATATTGATGGTCATGGCGATGGCGCTCCGCCAGAGCCAGCGCGTAGTCAGAATTGCCGTTCGCGCCGGAGACGAGCCATGCCGTCCAGCGCACCGGTCGCTGGTCGCCGCCAATCATTTGAGAGTCGATCTGAAAGCTGACTCGTTGCCGCTCGAACAGTTCGCGAAAAAGCCGGTCGACTTCGACTCTTTCCTGAGGATGAATCAGATCCGAAAAACAAAGAGATGGAGCGATCTGCGACCTGCCGCCGAGCATGTTTTCCAGCGCCGGATTTAGGGCAATGATCGTGCCCTGGCGTTGGCATTGAGCCAAACCCAGTGGCGCGTACTCAAACAGAGGACACGGTTCCGTTTTCGGTCCTTGCCAGGTCCACGGAAATTCGGCGGCAGCGCTCATATACCTACTTTGCGCGGAAAGATTCCCGGAAGGAACCTATTACTCCGTGCCTTGAGACTTTGGTTTTCCTGGAATGGGAATTCGGGGTGGTGGGTCTAACTCAAATCCCATTTCGAACCCACTATAGAGAACTGCGTCCGGGTCTGCTAAGGGCAGATGTCACTAAAGCGGGAATTATTTCTGTGGAAAACTCCGCCGAAACTATGCCGAGGTCCTTCATGTTAAGCGTTAATGCTCCGCTGGGGATGGTTGACTGGCCGCGACATAGACTGGTTCCGTCAAACGGAAGACGAGGCGGCGGCCTTTTTCGAGCCGAATGATCGGACTTTCAGGATTTGGAGTTAGTCCGGCGTTGCCGCGCACAAAAAGGCTGGAGGTCTGGACCGGCAGATTCGCTCCCCCTAGCCGAATCGACTCAAGAGTCAGGCGGACGTAGCCCCGATTGCGTTTGAGACTGGAGGCCCTGGCAGACTCGACCCGGCCAGAAACGGTCGCGCCGAGAGGCACCAGTCTGTTGCCTTCAATTATTACGGGCTGATCTACGACTGCCTCGAACGTACCATTTGCGTCGGGGTTCGCAATGGATATGGAATTCCTGGTTCGAACCGTGAGCAGTGTGCCGGCGGGCAGGTTTTGAAGAGGCTGGAAAGGGAGTTCCGCTTCCCGGTTCAGGCCACTGCCCTGAGCGGCGGACGAATCACCAGGGCTGCCCGGTTTCCCCTCGGGATCATGAAAAGGAACGCTATGCTGGGCGGCCTGGGTGGTGCCGTCCGCGCTTTGCAGACCGTCCGGCGGGGCGCAAGCCTCGGTTGCCCCTAGTGCCAGCAAGAGTGTCCCAATCTTCAGACCCCGGGATGCCTGGAACCGGCCCATGAGAGTTATCCTGACCTGCGTTTCCTCGGCAAGGAAGTGGCAATCCGAATACCAGACGCAGTTTCATCAAATTCAAGAACTTGGCGGAAGCAGTCTCCAACCAGAGTGTAGATTCTGCCAACTGGGAAGGTCGTTGGTACCGTCACGGCGTCGGCCGCACGGCGAAATTGCAAGAAAAAAATGGAGGGCAGTCGGCTGCCCTCCGTATCAAGTCTAGACGCACGCTCGGCCTATGGTTTTTTCACCGTCTTCTTCCTCGGCGCCGTCCTGACGGGTTTCTTCCTTTCACTTTCCCGGCCACCGATCAGACTCATAGCATCGGCCGCGTTGAAGGGGAATTTCCGGACCGAAGTCTCTGTTGGCTGACCTGCAGACTTCAGAGTGACATCCACGCGGCGATTGCTGGCCAGTTTGATGACAACAATCCTGGCCAGAGCGCGCCGCCTCTCCTCGGTTGTGAGGTTAGTGTCGCCCTCGATCGAAGCCTTCACTTCGTCCGTGGTCAGGTTGCGCTGCTTTCCAAAGGCGACCGTCTCGATGTTGGATTCCGGAATGCCCTGCGCAACCAGATAGGCCTTGACGCTGCCCACACGACGTTCAGTGAGCCTCTGGTTAAACTCGTCCGTACCGCGAATGTCGGCATGCCCTTCGAGGGCGAGGTGAGCATCGGGTTTGGATTGAAGATAAGTCTTGAAGTCCGTTGCCAACGCCTGCAAGGTCCGCTGTTGACTCGGTACCAGACCGGCTCCCGGCCGATCGGTTGCGGGCTGAGCGGTTGGGTAATAAATACTATGCAGGGCGAGGCGGGCCTCCAGGACTTCGATCTCCGGGCTCCGTGTTGGTGGCGGCGGATTTTCCACCGTGACCTGGGTTGAGGCTTGGCCGTTCAAGCCGCGCGAATCTGTACAAGTCGCAGTGACGGTCAGGGTCCCTGGCGCAGAGCCATTGGTGTTCAAGGTTGCCGAAGTGCCGCTGCCGGAAACCGTGCCGCCGGTGGCCGTCCAATTGGCAACTGAAATGGGAACACCATCAGGACTCGTGCAGGAGGCGGTCAGGGTTACGCTTCCGCCGGGCGCAACGCTTGCCGGGTTGGCCGACAGCGACATGGTCGGAGGATTCTTCGGAGGCAACGGTTTCACCGTGAAGTTCGCCGAGCAACTCGCTACGTTGTTGGTCTTCGCCTTTGGATCCGTGACATGCGCGGTGACTGCATAGGATCCTGGGGCAGCGTTGGTGGTATCGATGGTGGCGGCAGTGTCCTTTCCCGTGACCTGCCCGCCATTGCTACTCCAGCTGTACGTCACTGTATGTTTAGGATTGAAGTTGCTGGGCGTGACCGTGGCGGTGATCGGCTCGCCTACTAGCACTTCAGCCGGCTGCACCGAGCAAGCGGCAGTGGGAGCCACTGCCTCAGCGCCACCAAAATTGAGCACAATGCCGGTGCGCAGTCTGGCGCCTTCGAATGCCGGACGCCGCAGGGACGGAAACCCGGGACCTGCCAGGTTTGAGAAATTATGATGCGCCCAGACAAAGTCCGCTTGAAACAATCGCCAGGAAAACATCTTCGATAGCGGAATATCCATGCCGCCGCCCAGAACGGCGCCAATCCCGTTGTGGCTGACCACTCCAGAGTCGTAACTGACTCGATTAAAGCCTGGCAGAGCATGCAGGAAAAAGTTGAATGAATCCGTACGGACGATAAATCGCGGTCCGGCTGAGGCCGTCCACTCCGAAGCGGCCTGGCCCGTATTTCGGCTGTATCCCAAATCCCCCTCAAGACCCCAATGCGGACTAAAATTGAATGTCACAGCACCGCCAATTCCCTTGGGCATATCGGGAAAGGTGTACGACCCGGGGCTATTTGGATCGCTGCCGGCAGTCGGGACGTTGTCGCCGTCGGCTTGTTGATACTGATAGCCGACGAACGCGTCCCACCGCGGGTTGGAGTCACTCTGGGCGAAACTATATGCGGAAATGAAAAGTACCGCAATCGAGATCGACAGGCAGCCCGCGAAAGGGCGGTACCCACGCGCAGGGGTGTTGTGTATCATGAAATCCTCCGAAATATGTTCGCCGCAAAGTAACTTCGGGAACGAGACGTTATTGGGGAAAAGCTAGCCAAACCGTGGGAAGAATTAGACCTCTCCAGGAAGTCAAAATTCTATCGCACCGCTCCTTAAAGTTAAAGGAAAGAAAGGATAGACTCGAAACATAACCACCGAAGTAACCGGGGCGGTTCTGTCTCAAATTGAAATTCCCGAGCCGAAAGCCTTCCCTGACCTTGCCGGGCGGGAAGCGGGCCGCGTATCGTGGGAACTCAATCTGCGGTCAGCTGGCGAAAGGACCTACCCAACTTGATGGAGCGAGCGCACAAGGCACGAGCAACCAGATGAGCCACGAAAAAATATTGATTGTGGAAGACGAGGAAAACGAACGCTCTGGGTTGGCCGAATTGGTGTCTACCTGGGGCTTTCGAGTGGAGACCGCCCGGGATGGAGCGGAGGGGTTGGACAAGGCCACTCAATGGTCCCCGGCGATTGTCATCACCGACCTCAAAATGCCGCGCATGGGTGGAATCGAACTGCTGGGGCACTTGGCCGAACAAGCTGCAACCATCGCCGTGATCTTGGTCACGGCTCAAGGAACTATTGACAGCGCGGTGCAAGCGATGCGCATGGGAGCTTATGACTACATCACCAAGCCTATCGACACCGATCGGCTGCGCACGATGCTGGGAAACGCTTCGGCTCTGCTGGGGACGCGCGCAGAACTCGAGGCTACACGGCGCCGGCTGCGCGATACTGGGTCCCTGGGCCGGCTCAATGGCGCATCGCGCAAAATGCAGGAGATATTCCGGCTCATCGAAATGGTCGCGCCTAGCACCGCCTCAGTATTAATTACCGGCGCCAGCGGTACCGGAAAAGAGTTGGTGGCGCGCACCATCCATGAACTCAGTCCGCGCAAAGACCGCCCTTTCGTTGCCATTAACTGCGCCGCCATCCCGGAGACTTTAATGGAAAGTGAAATCTTCGGTCATGAAAAGGGCGCGTTCACGGGAGCACTCGAGCGCCGCACCGGCTGCTTTGAACTGGCGGAGGGCGGAACGCTGCTGCTCGATGAAATTGGCGAAATGCCAATCGGCACGCAGGCCAAATTGCTGCGCGTTCTCGAAGACCGGAAACTGCGCCGCCTGGGCAGCAAGGTCGAAACTTCGGTCGATGTACGAGTGCTCGCTGCCACCAACAAGGTTCCGGACGAAGCGGTATCTCGGGGGGAGATTCGCAGCGACCTTTATTATCGCCTCAATGTGTTCAACATTCACATGCCTCCTCTGCGCGAGCACAAAGAGGACATTCCCAACCTGGTCGAACTGTTGCTGGCCGAGATGAGCGCCAAACACTCCCGCAAAGTTGCCGCGGTCAGTGAAGCGGTGCTGAACCAGTTCAATCAGTATTCGTGGCCGGGCAATGTGCGCGAATTGCGCAATACGATCGAGCGGGCGGTCATTGTCTGCGACGCCGGCGTGATCGAGACCAAACATTTGCCGCCGGGGTTTGGGCAGGCTCCGCTGCGCACTGCCGCCAACGATCCGGATGCAGTTCGCCTGGGCGTGGGCACGACGGTGGAAGAAGCCGAAAAGATGCTGATTCTGAAGACGCTGGAGGCCACCAGCAACAACAAAACTCGAGCCGCGGAGATTCTAGGCATCAGCCTGAAGACCCTTCACAACAAATTGAAGGAATACGGCAACGCCGCTGCGGAGGCGGCGAATGGCAAGGAGGAAGTACCGAGTGGCTAACACTCCTTCGCCAGGTTGCTGAGCCAGCCACTCTTTCTTTTCCTTTCATGTTCCGGCGAAAGACCATCATCGTGCTGGTCATCACACTTATGGTGACGGTGATGGTGACTGCGTTCTCCATCCTTTACATCTCTCAAATTCTGCGATTGCGCATCGCGAGCGCTAACGAAACCGCAAGCAGCCTGACCCGCCAGTTGGCGTATGCCGCATCCAATGCGGTGCCCGACTTCAGCAGCACATCCATCGACACCAGCAACCCGGCCGCGGTGCGCCGCGCGCTGGCGGATTACGTGCAAACCGACGTCGCCCTCAACAATCTGCTGCAGTCCGATCCCGGCGATTGGAGATTTATTTATGACGTCTCCATCGTTGATGTCAACGGCAAGGCCTTGCTGCACACCAATGCCAGCATGGTGGGCAAGGTAATTCCACCTCGTCCTGATTTCCAGAGAGTGGTAAAAGCTCGTTTTCAGGACCAGATTCGGCTGGTCTTCAGCCCGGCCGAAGTTTACGACGTGAGCTATCCGCTGGATTTGAATGGCGAGCCTTTCGGCACAATCCGCATCGGCGTGCAAACTGTTTTTCTGAAGAGCGAGGTGCAGAGCCGGCTGCTGAGGTCAGTGTATTTCTCGGTCACGCTGATCTTTGTTTCATTGTTTCTGGCTGCGGGAATTTCGAATCTGGCGCTGGGACCGTTGAAGACAATCAGCCGGAATCTCGACAGCGTAAGTGCCGGAGATGCTGAAGTACTCTACGGAGACGAGTCCAGGCATGATGAATACGGCATGGTCTCTCTGAAAATTGCCAACCTCGGCCGGCAGATTCGAGACAGCCGGGAAATCTTCTCGGCCCTGAAGGACAACGTCGATCAACTGATGTCCAAGCTGCAGGATGGCTTGATGCTGTTCGCGCGCGATTCGCGCGTCGTCCTGGTGAGCGCGCCCGTGGAAAGCTTTCTCGGTCGTCCCCGCGCGGAACTTCTGGGACATACCGTGCATGAGGTTTTCGATCAGGATTCGCCTCTCGGGGCGGCGCTGCTCGAGGCTTTTGAGCGCCGGCGGCCCTTATCGCCGCGGGAGTTCGAGGCGGCGGGAGGAAAACGCGTACAAGTCTCGCTCGATTTCGTGCAGGAACGAACTTCGCAGATCGGCGCGTTGCTGATTATGCGCGACCCGGAATCGGTACGGCGCATTGGCGACGAAATCGAGATGTCGCGACGGCTCTCCGCCAGCGGGCGCCTTACCCGCGGCGTAGCGCATGAAGTGAAGAATCCCATCAACGCAATCGTGCTCCACTTGCAGTTGCTGCGCAACAAACTGGCGCAGCAGGAGCCCGACACGCGCCGTCACATGGACATTATTGACACGGAGATTCGCCGCTTGGATCGCGTAGTACAGACGCTGGTCGATTTCACCCGCCCCCGCGATCTTCATCTGGAAGAGATCGACTTGCGCCGTTTGATGGAAGATGTGGCACAACTCGCCGCCCCGGATGCCGAGCAACACGGAGTCACCATCGAGCGTCGAATGCCCGAGCAGCGGCTGCCGATCAAGGTCGACGTCGATCTGATGAAACAGGCCCTGCTCAACGTTGTGATCAATGGAGTCCAGGCCATGCCCCAGGGAGGGCTGCTGACCATCTCGGCTCGGCGCGAGAACAATGCGGTGGTGGCCGACATCCGTGATGAAGGTGCGGGAATTCCGCAAGATATGCGCGACAAAATTTTCGAGCTTTATTTCACTACCAAGAAAGACGGCAGCGGCATCGGTCTGGCGCAGACCTATCAAATTCTGCAATGGCACTACGGCTCGGTCGATTTCGAATCGGCCGAAACCGGAACTGTTTTTCACTTTCACATTCCAGCAGGCGCAACCATGGAGGGCGGCCAGGAGTATGCTGTCGACGCCCAGATGGATAATGCTGAGATTGATCTATAAAACGCCGATTACAATGCCAATTACGAATAAGATACAGGCAGTTAAATCCGCTCGGGCGGTGGCTGCACTGCCCGAGCAGAGAAGTAAAATCGTATTGTGTCGGCGATGGACGCTGTGGACCTGCGTATGACTCTGGCAGCAATCGTCGTTGTCAACATTTTGTTCTTGTCCGTGCCCCGGGCCGCGGCGCAAACACAGCAAACACAAGGAGCGGCGCCTGCCGCGCCGACTGCGTCCACTTCGGCCAAGACATCTTCGGATCAACCTGCGCCTGCAACCAGCAAACGGCGCCACAAGAAACACAAGAAAATGATTCCGGCCAACTGCAACGGCGCTCCCGCCGGTTCTGGCCCAGCGAGTGCTGCGCCGTCGCAGGCACCGGGCATTGGAAATGCATCCAATGGCGGAGGGCCGAACCCTGCGACAAACTGTCCTCCCTCGAAAATCATTGTGCGGCAGGGAGGGACTTCGGATCCAAGCATTGAGTTGGCTGGCGCGGCCGGAACTCAAACCTCCAATCAGCGGGACGCCGCCAACCAGATGCTGGAATCCACCGAGGCAAATCTCAAGAAGCTTGCTGGCCGCCAGCTCAGCTCTGAAGAGCAGGACATGGTCAATCAAATTCGCCAGTTCATCGAGCAATCGAAGGCAGCGGCGGGAGACGGCGATCTCGATCGCGCCCGGACTCTGGCATGGAAGGCGCAGGTTCTATCCCAGGAACTGGTCAAGCCCCCCAAGTAAATAATTAATTAACCAGCGGACACAGGAGTTTCACGGGGTTTTTATTCCCCTGTGTTCCTCTCTGCCCTCTGTGGTTAAGGTTTTTTCCTCGCCAGCCGGAACTCACTTCCCCTTAGCCCGCGCGCTGTTTACCTTCGCCAGCAAATCCTGAGACATAGGCTGCAAAGGACCGGGAATTTTTGCCGCTTCCGTCAGTACTTCACGGGCTTCAGTGAGCTTGTTCAACTTGCCATAGGCAAAGCCCAAACCGTATAGAGCGCGGGCATACTGCTGCTCGTCTTGCCCTTTTAGCAGAACCGAAGCGGCTTTGAGCTCGGTGATGGAGGCGGCCGTTTTCTCCTGCTTCAGATAGGCCCAGCCGATCGTATTGTGGGCAACTCCGGCGGAAACCTTGCGCGATTTGTCGGCGCCGGGAGCATCCGCTTTCGTTATCTCGATGACTTTTTGCGAATACGTGATGGCCTTGGCGGCACTGCCAGGTTTGGCATCGTCTCCGTAGAAGTTGGCCAGCAGCAACAACGCCGCCAGAGAGTTTGGATTGGACGCCAAAATCTTGTCGCCGAAGGAGACCAGTCGCGCCTTGTCGTTCAATTGATCCGGTCCCAGCGTGTACATGGCGTAATTGGAGACCTGCTCTTGAAACTTCGAGTCAGGAAACGCAGCAGTGAATTTATCGATGTCTGCCATCCGGCTCTTGGGATCGGTTTCGCTGGTGATGACATTGAAACCGGAGCTCTCCAGAAAGTCGCAGTTGTTCTGCGCCGCGGATTTGTCCTCGTTCATCTGGCGGGTGAAGTCCTCATCGCTCATGCCCTCGGGCTTGGACTGCTTGGCGATGGAGGAGCAAACTTCGCCGCCTTTCGAGGCATAATCCGCCAGTTTGTTATTGTTTTTAGCCTGTTGTGCGAGACTGGCCTGCGACACCAGGATATCGAGGTTACGAGGGGATCCGGCCAGCGCCTTGTCGCCGTAGTCGAGCGCTTTCTGCAGGTCGCCCGTTGCCTGGTAGGCCTGCGAGATCTGCCAATTGCCGTAGGCTACGGCCGCCGGATTCGACGAAAACTTCTGCACAAAGTCCTCGTACATGGCCAGCTTTTTCTGGGGATCCTGCTCATTTGTGATCGCTTGCAGCGCGTGATCTTCATCCGTGCCGGCCGCGATCGTGATCCGGTCGCCTTGAGCGCTTGCGTGGGGGATAGAAACTGCGAAAGAGAGAACCAGGACCAACAGGGTCAGTGAACCGCTCCAGCGTCTCATAACCGCCTCCGGAATACGCAGGAAATTAAGGACCTCAAGCTCGAGCAGGCGAATCGTAGCGCCGAACCCGGCGACGTGCAAGGCCTCTCTACTGCGGGCAGTGGTGCGGTTTGACTATTACGCGACGACGGTTATCCCAGCGGAGCCGTTTTTCAGGCGTAACGAAGAGCCTGCCCTGAGCGAAGTCGAAGGGATGTCCCGATTAGCCGGCGCAACGCCTAAGCCAGACTGCACCTCTGCCCAGCTCCGTGCCTCCGCAGTGAATTCCAGCCCTTCCTGAATTCGGCTAAAGTAGAAAATATGCGGGACATCCTCAGCCAGCGGCCGTTGCGCTTCGTTTTCGCGGCCAATTTGATTTCCATGCTGGGCAGTGGGATGAACTCGGCCGGAGTAGCCTGGTACATTTTGCAGGCTACGCACTCGGAACAGGCCCTGGGAACGCTCGCCGTGATGCAAACCATTCCCGCCATGCTGATGCTTCCCTTCACCGGCGTCATTATTGATCGGGAAGACCGCCGGAAGCTCGTCATGTGGCTGGACGCCCTGCGGGCCGTAGTCATCCTGACGGTCGCTATCCTCGCGTTCCTGCATCGCGTGCAAGTCTGGCAACTCTATTTGATGAACACCCTGGTAGCCGCCGGGTTTTGGATGTTCTGGCCAACCATCACGGCGCTCATTCAGGAACTGACGCCGGAGGACCGGTTCGTGCACTCGAACACGTTTTTGCTGGCCGGGGTGCAGGGCGGATGGCTCATTGCCGGTTCGGTAGTCGGCTTCATGTACAACCACGTCGGTCTTGGGGGTGTGTTGCTGATCGACGTTTCAACCTACATTGTGTCGTTTCTCTGCTACTTCGCGGTGCGCAAAGGACGGCATGTGGTTCTGCGTCCACAGGAGTTGCGGGCCGACCTGCTCGCTGCCGAGAGCCAACTGCAGCGCTTTTGGCATGACATGCGCGAGGGGCTGCACTTCCTGCGCGATCATCGCGCCGCCGTGATGTTGGGCATTAGTTGGGCGTTGTTCCTCGGCGCGATGATGACCGGCGGCGTGGTGACTCCTTCGCTGAGTGAGCGCGTCTTTCATGCGGGGCCGGTGGGATACGGCTGGCTCAGCGCGGGATGGGGGACCGGAGCGTTCATCAGCGTCTTGTACGCACCGCAAGTGATTGCCCGCCTCGGGGGGCGCCGTGCGGTTGCCTTCTCAATGGCTTTACTTTCGGTGGCAATGATCTGCGCACCGGTCTCTGGATTTCTTTTTCTAGCGATCGCAGCATACTTCGTCATGGGCTCGGGGCGAGGCGTTGGCGGCGTTGCCATGAATACCAGCCTCATGGAAATGGTCCCGAAACACTTAATGGGACGAGTACAAAACACCTACTATTTTGCCGGGACATTTCTGCAAATCGCGCTCGCCGTGAGCGTGGGAGCAGTAGCGCACAGGATAAGCCTTGTCGCTGCGTTCGCCATTTTGGCTTGCGTGTACGGCGCGGCGTTCGTGGCGTCGAGCTGGCCGGTGGGAACCGCGGTCCGAGAAGAAGTCGCGGTCGACTGAGATTAAGGAAAAATTGAGATTAGGAAAAATGGGGCGGCCCAACCTAACGTCGCGCTCTTTGCGACGTTAGCACGGGGACTCCCGCGGACAGCATGTTCATGGTCAATCGGTGCCTTCGGCTGTTATTCTTTTCCATTCCTAAGGAGCAAAAATGTCGCCTGACTTGCAGGGCCGTACTGGCGTCGTCTTCGGGGTCGCCAACAAGCGCTCGATTGCCTGGTCCATTGCCCAGGGACTGCACGCCGCCGGCATGAAGCTGGCCATCACGTATCAGAACGAGCGCCTGGAGCAGGAAGCCAAGGATCTCATCCTGTCCCTGCCGGGCGCCGAAGCTTACATGTGCGATGTGTCCAAAGACGAAGAGATCGAGCGGCTCTTCAACACGCTGAAGGAACGTCATGGCAAACTGCACGCGCTGGTGCATTCCGTAGCCTATGCTCCAGCCGACGAACTCAAAGGCGACTTCATCAACACCACGCGCGAAGGTTTCCGCATCGCGATGGATGTAAGCGTGTACTCGCTGGTCGCGGTGGCGCGAGCTGCGGCGTCGTTGATGGAAGATGGCGGCTCGATCATGACTATGACGTATTACGCATCTGAAAAAGTAGTACCCCGCTATAACGTGATGGCCGTGGCCAAGGCGGGACTCGAATGCTCGGTGCGCTATCTTGCCTATGAACTGGGGAAGAAGAAGATTCGGGTGAACGCAATTTCTGCCGGTCCGATCAAAACTCTGGCAGCGCGCGGCATTGCCGGCTTCGGCGATATGCTGAAGGGACACGAGGAACGCGCTCCGCTGGGCCGTCGCGTGGAAGTGGAAGAAGTCGGCAATACAGGGGTATTCCTTGCCTCCGACGCCAGCAGCGGAATCACTGGCGAAGTGATCTACGTCGACTGTGGTTACAACATAATGGGCTTTTAAAGAGCCGATGGTTCTTTTACGAAACCTATGAAACAAAACTGTAGATTTTTGTTTACCTGTTCCGCGATTGCGATTTCCCTGCTGTCCGCCCCATTTTCCGTGGAAGGAGAATCTACCTCACCCTCGCGGGCCGCCTCCGTCATCGATTCCATGCCGCATGCGAAGAAAATTGATCAAGCCGTGATCTCTCCCGATGGATCTCAAGTCGCATACATCATCGATGGTGAACTCGCGGTAATTCCCGCGAGCGGCGGAACAGTTCGGTCCATCGCAGTGGAAGGCAAACTCGCGCTGCGCGACGTTTCCTGGTCAGGGGATTCCAAGCAGATCGCGTTCATCGCCGACTTGCCCGGCGACGTTCCCGCCGCTCAAGTTTTCACTGCGTCGCTCGATGGCAGCCTGCCCGTGAAACGGGCCGAATTAAAGGGCTATGCGGCAACGCCGAGCTTTTCGCCGGATGGCTCGAAGCTCGCAGTGTCATTTATCGAAGGGATGCCTCGCGTGGCCGGTCCGCTGCAACCCATGACTCCGCTGGCTGGTGTAATCGACGACGAAATTTACGAGCAGCGCCTTACCAGCATTGATTTGGCGACGAACACCCTGAAGCAAGTTACGCCCGCAGATGTGTACGTTTACGAGTATGAATGGACGCCCGATGGCCAAGGCTGGGTGGCTACTGCGGCGCACGGTTCTGGCGACGCGAACTGGTACGTTGCGAAACTCTATCGCATCGACTCACAGTCGGGAGAAATGCACGAGCTCTATGCTCCGAAATGGCAGATCGCCGAGCCTCACATCTCGCCCGACGGTAAATACGTGGCGTTCATCGAAGGCCTGATGAGCGACGAGGGCGTCACCGGCGGCGACGTCTACGTTGTTTCGTCGGACGGAGGTGCGGCTCGAAATCTCACACCCAAAATCAAGAGCTCACCCTCTTCGCTGGCTTGGACCGGTCCGAATCAAATTACCTTCGCGCAAAACGTGGATGGAAAATCTGGGTTTTCCACCGTGCGTATCTCAAGCGGTATGGTCCAGTCTCTCTGGTCTGGCGAAGAATTTCTGGGGACGTGCGCCTTCTCCGAGCGCTTCCCTCTCCCGCGACGGATCTGCGACTGCCGTTGTTCGTCAGTCGGCGAGCGCTCCGCCGGAGGTGTGGGCTGGTGCGATCGGCAAGTGGAACCAGCTAACTACGGTCAACCAGGATGCGAAGCCATTGTGGGGCGAGATGCATAATTTTCACTGGACGAACGGATCGACGAAGCTCGAAGGCTGGTTGATGCTGCCGCAAAACTTTGCGCCAGGGAAAACTTATCCGCTTATCGTGAACGTCCACGGCGGGCCGTCTTCAGCCTGTGCCTCGCACTGGGACGCGAAGACGATGGGACCCGAGTCGGCGCTGGGTTATTTTGCTTTCTGTCCCAATCCGCGCGGCAGCTATGGGCAGGGCGAGGACTTCACTCGCGGTAACGTAAAAGACTTCGGAGGCGGCGACTTTCGCGACATCATGGCCGGCGTCGACGCCATATCGAAACAATATCCCATCGATCCTCACCGGATTGGCATCCGCGGGCACAGCTACGGAGGCTACATGACGATGTGGGCCGAAACCCAGACCCATCGCTTCGCCGCGGCGGTGGCCGGCGCAGGACTTTCAGACTGGATCAGCTACTACGGCGTGAACGATATTGACGAATGGATGATTCCGTTTTTCGGCGCGTCGGTCTACGACGATCCCGCCGTGTATGCCAAGAGCGATCCTCTGCACTTCGTCAAAGCGGTGAAGACGCCGACCCTCGTGCTGGTGGGGGACCGGGACGGCGAAGTCCCGATGGAACAATCCGTGGAGTGGTGGCATGCGCTGAAAGCCATGAAGGTCCCGGTCCGGCTGGTCGTCTATCCCAACGAGGGACACGCGTTTGTGAAGCCCGCCGATTCCCGCGACTACTTCCTCCGCACGCTGGAATGGTTCGATGAGTGGTTCGGAAAAGTCCCCGCTAAACCGTGATAGCTTGGGCTGAGCAGATCTTCGGAAAATGGGAGTGCTGAATCATATGCCGAATAAACGCATGATCTTCGTCCTGTTTTCCGCGGCAATTCTCTTTTCGATGGTGCGGGAATGGAACGCACCCGTCTCCTGCGCGCGAGCCAACATTCTGCTTCCCGCGACGTCCCGCCGTTAGTTGTCTTAAGCGAAAAGAGAAAGCTTTCCTCAGCGCATTAGAAACGAAAAGCCTTCAAATAAATATTCGTGCTTCCCGTCTTTGGAAACGGGTTTAACTTCCCCGCGACGAACCTGCTGGATCGCGGTCACCACCTTGCGAAGGTAGCTCGGATCAGCCACAGGCACATTGTGCGCAGGCAATAGGAGTTGAAGGTGCGGGACCATCGCAGCCAGTCTCTGCACTGACGCGACGTAGGCGTTCATGTCGGTCTCCGGACGATACAGATAAATCGGCCCCAGGTAGAAGGTGTCCCCCGTGAACAAAAGGCCGTTTTTCTCATCCAGGAGGGCGATGGCGTCAGGCGTGTGGCCGGGCGTGGCGATTACCTTCAGCCTGCGTCCGCCCAGGTCGATCTCGTCGCCGTCGTGCAGCCATTGGGAGATATGGAATGCCTTTATGGCGTATGCCTTGGAGTCGAACCCCGCGGGCAAGGCGCCGCAGATTTCATCAGGTGCCAACTCCGCTTGCGCGTCCTCTTTCGACCCGCGAGCATTGGCTCGCGTGAACTCCGTGTCCATGCCGTAGACATCGCTGAATCGCCAGTTGTCTCCGACGTGGTCGTTGTGAGTGTGGGAGTTGACAACGCTGACCGGCAAGCGGGTCAATCCTGCAACCACGCTTTGGATGTTGCCGATGCCCATCCCTGTATCGAACAACAGCGCCTTGTCGCTGCCCAGAATCAGGTAAGAAATAACTTCTTCCAGTTGGTGAGGCTCGTAAATCGCAAACACGCCGGGACGAATCTTGTAGACCTCAAACCAGTTGTCCGAGGATGGGACTCGCTCCAGTTTGTTATAGGCTGGGCGGGGAAGATTTTTGCACCATTCGGCCTGTTGGCCCGCCATGGAAGCCGCTGGACGGATTGCAAGAAGCAAGATTGCGAGAAACAAGATTGCAAGAAAGAAAGAATTGCATGCATTTCATGATCTAACTCTCTGGCCTGGATCTCTGTCTGGCTCTACGATTTTGCTTTCGATTCTGATCGTCCGTTCATTCTCGCTTTGACGGTCCAGGAATATCTCCACGTCCCGCTCACCAAGCAGTCGCGGAAATTTCTCTCCCCACTCGATCAAAAGAATGCTGTTGTCCGAACGGAGATCATCCAGCCCGAGCGTCTCTAGTTCGCGTGGCGTGTCGAGGCGGTAGAGATCGATGTGATAGAGATCAGCGCGGGGCCCGCGATATTCGTGCACTAACGTGAAGGTGGGGCTGGTGACGTCCTCTTCAGCAGCGGCTTCAAATGCGGCCGCGATTCCCTTGACCAGCGTGGTTTTTCCTGCTCCCAGATCGCCGCGCAACAGCACGAGCTTTGGCGGCGTCAGCAACTCTGCCAGCGTACGCCCGAATGCAATTGTCTCTTCCGCAGAGTGTGTGGTGATTTCCCGCGACACACCTTTCGCTATGATCTGGCCGGTCACACGTCCAGTATAGCGACATTGCTCTTTCCGTTATGGCCCTTTGGGTAAGCGGACTTAATACGTGGAGAAGGCGCCCGACTTCAGTCCCAGCGATCCGCGATCGACCACGTGATCGACCGAAGTCCGCAAGCGGCGATGGTCATCATCCTCTAAGGCCACAAAGCGAAAAGGCTGCAGTACGCCGTCTTGCATCTGTCGCGTCGGGGTGAGAACTTCGGCCATGCCATGAACCGGGCCTGCCTGCGTCTGAAAAGCCACTTCGACGAAGTCGCCTTGCCCCAGGGACTGGGACATCTGCAACAGGCCGCCGGTCGCGGAAATGGTCTGGAGTTTAGCTTTTGTGCGCCGGCCGTCTTCGAGGCGGATCGCAGCCAGGACCGAATCACCTAGCTGGACCCGGGCCGCGCGCCGGGAAGGGTGCGGTTGGGGGAAATGGGTCATATGCCAATTGAACTATCGCACTAGATGAGATTGAGTAACAGATTACCGAAGCCCCTCGTCCGGATTCCGCACTGCAAGCGGCAAGTGGCCACATCGATGCCGTGTCCAATAAAGGAATTAGCTCGCGTTAACCAATTGGTTAATGTCCTGCTGGACCAACATTCAATCGCGAACTTTCACGACGAACTTCGCCCTCGGAAGCCTGACAAGCCTAAACCATGCGAGCTTTTGATCGTGACGCAATTTGAAAAGAGACTCGTATCCGGGCACGCCTTCATTCGCGCCGCAAGAGCGGAAGAACGAACTGGCTTTATAGCCGCTGTGCCGTGAGGCTGCCCCGATATCCCCCTTTCTCAAACTGGACCATTACCGAGATTTTGAGTACCTCGGGCTCGCCGATTTACTATGTCTGACTGGATTCCTCTGGAGGACGATGCCATGATCCGAATTCTGTCCACAATCTTGTTCTCAATATTGTTCACGCAGCTTACGCTCGCCCAACCGCCGCTCCGCGTCGGCATAGTTGGGCTGGTGCACGGACACGTGCACGGATTCCTGGCCCAGTCCCGCAATAGTTCTGAAATTGAAATCGTGGGAGTCGCCGAACCCGACGCCCAGCTGCTATCCCAAGCGGCGGCACGATATAGCTTTGATCGCTCCCTGCTCTTCACTGATCTGGAGGAAATGCTGCAGAAAGTTCATCCCCAGGCAGTCCTGGTCTACACCAACACCTACGACCACCGGCGGGTCGTGGAGATCTGCGCCCGGCACGGTGTTCAAGTAATGATGGAGAAGCCCCTCGCGGTGAGTCTCGAGGACGCACTGGCCATGGAGAAGGCTGCCCACGCGGGCAAGATTCAAGTGCTGGTCAACTACGAGACGTCATGGTACCGCAGCAACCACGCGGTCTACGATCTGGTGCACGAAGGAGCATTGGGAGATGTGCGCAAGGTCGTGGTGCATGACGGCCACAACGGCCCGAAGGAAATTAACGTCGAACCGGAGTTCCTCGCCTGGTTGACCGATCCCAAACTCAACGGCGGAGGCGCGCTGTTCGACTTCGGCTGCTATGGCGTCGACCTGATGACCTGGCTGATGAATGGCGAACGCCCGCAGACTGTCACCGCGGTGACACAACAACTCAAGCCACAAATCTATTCGCGCGTCGACGACGAGGCGACGATCATCCTGACGTATCCGGAGGCCCAAGCCATCATCCAGGCTTCATGGAACTGGCCGTTCGACCGCAAAGACATGGAGGTCTACGGGGCAACCGGTTACGCAATTACGGTGAAGCGAGACGACATCCGCGTGCGCCGGAAAGGAGAGAACGCCGAACAGCAGCTTGCGGCCAAGCCCGTTCCGCCGCCGTACGACAATGAACTTTCGTACGTACGGGCGGTAATTCTTGACGGAGCCAAGCCGGATGAATTGTCGAATTTGGACACGAATGTG
Source organism: uncultured Acidobacteriaceae bacterium (assembly GCA_963709305.1). Classification (GTDB taxonomy): domain Bacteria; phylum Acidobacteriota; class Terriglobia; order Terriglobales; family Acidobacteriaceae; genus Sulfotelmatobacter. Next base: position 766,050 of record CAVPWO010000002.1, read on the forward strand.
ACGGTAACCGAAATCCTCGACGCCGCGCGCCGCTCGGCGAAAGAGGGAAAAACAGTGCGATTGCCTCCCACGAGATGAACTCAACGAAATGTCATCCTGAGCGGAGCGAACACTTCGCAAAGCGAAGCGTTCGCGGAGTCGAAGGATCGCTACAGGCACAAGACAATCCTGCCGAGCAATGGAGCCTTCATGCTTGATGAGCGAGCGACCGTCACAACAACACCCGGCACCTTCACAATGCATTTCAGGCGATAGAGATCCTTCGACTGCGTTCGGTCTGCGCTTCACGCAGACCGGACTTCGCTCAGGATGACAGGAGACAAGTCGTCGGATTTGGCGGTAGAAGGGCGCTACCAACACACGAACTTCTCTCGCGCACTGCGTTGCGCTCTCCGAAACGCTTCCGGCAGCCCTCGCAGCAAATCCGTCGCGACCATTGAATGCTCGCCGATACTTTCGCGCATTACATCTCCCGCGAGCCCATGCAGATGAACCGCCCCAATCACGGCGCGCAGCGCGTGGTTCGGGTGTTGTGCAATCATGCCCGCAACCATGCCGGTGAGAATATCCCCAGTACCTCCGGTAGACATCCCGGGATTCCCCGTCGTGTTGACCCAGGCCTCGCTATCCGGCTGAACCACCAGCGTTCGATTTCCCTTGAGTACGACGATCAGTTCATGCTCGCGTGCGAACATGCGCGCAACGCCCAACCGGTCTTTCTGCACGTCCGCAATTGAGCATTCGGCCAGCCGCGCCATTTCGCCGGGATGCGGCGTGATCATCAGCAGGCGCCCCTTGCCGCTCAATTCGCCGCCTTTCAAGTCTTGCGCGCGGCCGTCGAACGCGTTCAACCCGTCGGCATCGAGAACGATGGGAACATTAACCTTGCTCACCAGGGTCCGTACCAGTTCAGAGGTCTCGGGAAATTGGGAAATTCCTGGTCCGATCGCGAGAACGCTCTTCCCTTTGAGCAGCGCCTCCAGGCGCTGGCCTGCGCTCGCCGCAATTGTGCCTTCGACGGTTTCTGCCAGAGGCTCGGTCATCAACTCGGGATGAAATCCGGCGACCGTGGGCAACGCAGACTCTGCCGTCGCCACCGTGGACAGGCCCGCCCCGGCACGCAGCGCAGCCATCCCCGCCATTGCAACGGAGCCCGCTTTGCCACGCGATCCTCCAACCACCAGCACGTGCCCGTAGTTGCCCTTGTTCGAGTCCGCCGCACGCGGCCCGAGCAGCGACGCTAAGTCGCGGGCGGTAATCACATGGAGTCGCATCGACGAAACAATCGCCTCCGGCGGCGAGCCGATGTCCGCCACGCAAGTGGGCCCCGCAGTGAGGGAACCGAAAACATGTGCCTGGCGCGGAGCGGTGAAGGTGATGATCGAATCCGCTCGAGCAATCGTTCCCTGCTGCGGACCCATCGCGTCGGCGTCGGCCCCCGAAGGAATATCGACGGCGATCACCGGGACCTGACTCGCATTCAGAAATGCGATGGCTTCGACATATAGGCCACTGACCGGCGGTTTGAAGCCTGTGCCCAAGATTGCATCGAGATACAGATCTGCAGGCAGCGCACTCCGTACCTGGTCGCCCTTAAAATCCTCGCTAGAGTGGACCACGATCGCCGGCGTGGGCAGTCTGTCAAACATCGCCGCCGCGTCGCCCCGAAGGTCCACTCGATCAGCCAGCAGAATAACCTGAACCGTCTTCCCTGCCTGATGCAGATGCCGCGCCGCCACGAATCCGTCGCCGCCGTTGTTGCCCTTGCCGCAGAAAACAACGATCCGCTGCGCGGTTGGGTAACGCGCAAGCGCGTACGACGACACCGCTGATCCGGCATTTTCCATCAGCGTCAGCGAGGGGACACCGAAGCGCTCGCTGGTGGCGCGATCGATGCTACGCATTTCGGCGGCACTAACGATTTTCATGAGGCGGTCGTTCGGCGTTGGGCGTTCGTCGTTGGGCGTTCGGCCTTGGCCGCTGTTGTGCTGCCTTTGTCGAAGAGATTCGCGAACGACCAACGACGAATGACCAACGACTGACTATAAAACAAAATGGCCCTCCGCGCTGTGCGGAGGGCCAAGAGCGATCCGAAGAAGGTCTGTAAACTTTTTACCGCGGCGGCAATGTTCCATTCGCCACCTGAGCCTGCACTTTGCTGTGCTTGCGCCCATAGGTGAAGTAGATTGCCAATCCTATGATGAGCCAGACCACGAGCCGGATTTGTGTGGCCGGAGACAGAAAAACGATTAGCGCTCCAGAAAAAAGAATCGAGAGGATCGGAACCAGCGGCACCATCGGAGTTCTGAACGGGCGGTTTAGCTCGGGATGTGTCCGGCGCATCACCCACACCCCCGCACTGACCAGTACAAAAGCGAGGAGTGTGCCCACGCTTGTCATTTCATCCAGTACATTGAGCGGAATCACAGTGGCCAAAATCGCAACGAAAATGCCGACAACGATCGAACTAAGATAAGGCGTGCGAAAGCGATGATGGATTTTGCCGGCCCAAGGCCAGAGCAGGCCATCCCGCGACATGGAGTAGAACACACGCGACTGCCCGAGCAGCATCACCAGCATCACCGTGGCCAAACCGCCGAGTGCGCCGATCTCTACCAGAAACGTGGCCCATTGCTGACCGGTAACGCGGATCCCGACTACGACGGGATCGGGAACATTCAACTGGCCGTAAGGAACAATGTGCGTCAGAAGACCTGACACCAGGATATAAAGCACAGTGCAAATTACAAGAGAGCCAAGAATGCCCAGGGGCATATCCTTCTTCGGATTCTTGGCTTCTTGTGCCGCAGTCGATACCGCGTCAAATCCGATGTATGCGAAAAACACAACGCCGGCTCCACGCAGAATGCCTGACCAACCGAAGTGTCCCCACTCGCCAGTATTTGGAGGGATGAAAGGGTGCCAGTAGTTCGGTTTCCAGGAATGGGAGAATAAAAACGCCGCTGCCATGACGATAAACATACATACGACCGCCACTTTCATAATTACGATGGCGGTAGTGAAGTTTGCGGACTCCTTAATACCAATCACCAGGATCGTGGTAATCACCATGATGACGAGAAAGCCGACATAGTCATACTTCAAGTGCACAGCCATGCCAAAGACCGTGAAATCGGAAGTGGGAAAAGCAGGCATATTCAGACCGAGATCGTGCAGGAACGCCCGCAGGTGACCACTCCAACCCACCGCCACGGTGGCGGCGCCAAACGCATATTCCAGAATCAGGTCCCATCCGATAATCCATGCGACCAATTCCCCAAGCGTGGCGTAGGAATACGTATACGCACTGCCCGCGATCGGGATCATCGATGCGAACTCGGCGTAACAGAGTCCCGCGAAGGCGCAGGCAACACCGGCCAGAATGAAGGAGATCACAATGGCGGGTCCGGCGAACTGTGCCGCCGCCTGACCTGTAATCACAAAAATTCCCGCACCGATAATTGCGCCAATGCCCAGGGTTAGTAAGTTGAGCGGTCCAAGGGCGCGCCGGAGGCTTTGTTCGCCCTCAATCTCAACTGCTTCTTTCATCAGTGTGGGAAGGTCCTTCTTTGCGAACAAATTCGCCATCCGTTTAGTGTCTCCTTGGTTTTTAGGCGGACTCACTTGCGTTGCCATGTCGCGACCTCCTCGACCATGCATAATAAACCGGGATTCCTAACAGCACTACAATCAGTCCCGGCCATGTGAACTGCGGTTTGTAGCGCAATAATACGATATCGATGAAACCGGCGATCACAATATAAATCGCCGGCAACACGGGATAACCCACGGCGCGGTAGGGTCTGTGAGCATCCGGACGGGTCCGCCGCAACACGAACAATCCCAAAATCGTCAACATATAAAAGACCAGCGCAGCGAAAATGATGTAATCCAGGAGTTGCCCGTAGCTGCCGGAGATGCAAAGCACACACGTCCACACCATCTGTACCATCAGCGAAACTGCCGGGGTTTTGTACCTAGGATGCAGCTTGGCTACATTACGGAAGAACAAGCCATCTTTCGCCATGGCGTAGTAGACGCGCGCCCCCGAAAGTATGAGCCCGTTATTGCAGCCGAAGCTGGAAATCAGAATGGCCGCCGCCATCAACAATCCGCCAGCTGCGCCAAACATCTGCGTCATCACGGCAGTACCAACCCGGTCTTCGGCGGCATACTTGATTCCGCGTCCCAGAACCGTCGCAGCCCCGGGTGCTCCGTCCAGCGGCAGCGCCATTAGATAAATGAAGTTGCAGGCAATGTAGAGCAGGATAACCACGCCCGTACCCAGCGCCAGCGAGAGCGGGAGGTTACGGCTGGGATTCTTTACTTCACCCGCGGTAAAGGTCACATTATTCCAGGCGTCAGCGGAAAACAGCGAACCGACCTGCGCCACCGCCAGAATCGTCAGCGTGCCCACCATCACCATCGGGCCGCCCACTCCCACTTGCACCGCATGCTGGGCCCCCAGTCCCGCATTCTGCCAGAAATGTCCGCTGAAGTTCGCCGCCATCGCCTGCGCATTTCGCCCCAGCGCCAGCCCGAACAATGCCAGTCCCGCGAGGGCGGAAACTTTCGCCGCGGTAAAAACGTTCTGAATGAGCGCTCCGGTCTTCAAGCCAAAAATATTCACCACCGAGAGGAATACCACGAGGAGGATGGCGACCAGATTCTGCGTATTGATGCCCACATCCATGTTCCCCAGAACCATCGGCCCCAGACGGATTGGCGGAACTTTCCAGATGTGCAGAAGCCAGTGGGTCGAAGAAATCGAAGGAACGAAGACGCCCAGGAACTTGCCAAAGGCCACGCCCACGGCGGCGATGGTTCCGGTCTGGATCACCAGGAAGAGAGTCCAGCCATAAAGAAATCCCCACAGCGGTCCCAACGCTTCCCGCAGATAAACGTACTGTCCGCCGGCCCGCGGCATCATTGCCGCCAACTCGCCGTAGCTCAGCGCTCCGACGATGGTCAGAAAACCTGCGACTGCCCAGGCTCCCATCAGCAGCGCAGGCGAATCCACTTCGCGTGCGATCTCCGCGGAAACTATAAAGATGCCCGAGCCGATCATCGACCCTATGACCAGCATGGTGGCGCTGGTCAGGCCCAACCCCTGCACCAGTTCTTTGTCCTGATGACTGTGAATTTCCCAGTCGCTGCTGACGGGCGGTGGGGTTGTCGTTGTACTCAGGAATCCTCCTTCGAAAAGTAGCGTTGCTCGTTAGCCTTTGGTCGTTAGTCTTTGGTCGTTCGCGCTGGTCGTTCGTCGTTCGTCGTTGATCCTTCGCCGCAGGTCTTTCATCTCGATGTGGCCAAGTGTTTTAGGCCGATGACCCACGACCAAAGACCAACGACCGTCCGATTGCTGATGACTTTACCTCAAGATGCGAAAAAAATCCTCTGCTGATTTATGCGGCTCCCGTAACAAATCAGATATCACCGCCACGGAATCGGCCCCCGCCTCGATGACCGACGCTGCATTCGCCCGGGTAATGCCCCCTATCGCCACCAGCGGTTTGCGGGTCAATTGCCGCGCCCGGCGCACCCCCTCCAGGCCAACCACGGGATCAGGCTTATCCTTACTAAGAGTCGCGAACACGGGTCCGATGGCAAGATAATCGGCAGGCCTAAGGTCGGCCTCCCGCAATTGCTCGGGATTGTGCGTCGATATGCCGAGCCAACGCTCAGGCCCAATGATCCTACGCACTGACTCAGGAGACAGATCGTCCTGCCCGATATGCACTCCACCAAACCCGGCGGCCAGGCACAGGTCCGCGCGATCATTCATGATCAGCCGTACGTGTGCCGCGGGCACTCTTGCCCGCGAGCGCCTGAGTAACTCGCTCGCCTGCTCCAGCATCACGCGGGCATTCCCTGACTTGTTGCGGTACTGGAGGAGCGTGCATCCCGCCTCGGCCAGCTCTTCGGCAAAAGCGAGCAACTCCGCTGTCGTCGAGAAGAACGCGGGGTCGGCGATGCAGTAGAGCCGCGGGAGTTGAATCATCGTATGTCGCCACCCGAACTGCCAACGCCGCGTCAGCCCTAGTGGGTACCGGCATGTGTCAGAAATGCTTCTACATCCGCCCGGCACACTGCGGGATACTGGTACCACATTTGGTGGCCAGCCTCGGGTAATACGATGTTTTGGCGGTTCGGAAGCAGGCGCGCCAATTCTTCGGTAATCAAGGCAAGAAACGGATAAGACTTGGCCCCAGAGAGCAATAACGTCGGCGTTGTGATCTTTCGAATCGTGTTGGGCTCGATATCGGGGAACAAGGTTCCGCTCGTCATCATCACATCCCATTCGTGAGCATCACGGAGCGTTTCCTTCCGCGACGATTCCGACATCTTGTCCCAACCGTGCGGATCGTTGAAGACATAGTCGATGAATGCCGCGACTCCGGCGTTGCGGTCGCCTGTCCGAAAGGCCTGCCGCATAGGCTCGACCATCCTTTGCTGAATATCTTTGAAGTCATCCTTTCCGGCTTTGGCCTCATCGCCCGGCAGATGATTCAACAGCGATACGGCCGGCGGTTCGGCCAAGACGAGGGCACGAACCAGTTCCGCATGTCGCGCTGCCAGAAACAGCGCGGTGAGCCCGCCGTAAGAATGCCCAATCACCACAACCTTGCCTAGGTGAAGCACCCGAATCAATGCCGCAAGATCCTCCGCATCTACCACTGCAGAATAGCCCGGACGCTCCGGGTTGACGTTCGGATAGTTGTAACGCCGGCTGTACGCAATCGCTCGATAATGCGTGGCAAATGGACCGATCTGGTCCGCCCAATAACTGTCGTCACTCAAAGACCCGTGGACAAAGATGACCGGCGTGCCTGCGCCCTGATCGACATAGTGTAGAACGATCCCGTGCCCAATGTCGGCAGTCTTGAGGTCGGGCGAGGTGGCGTTCGCTTGCGCTAGGGAATGTAGCGAGAATAGCGCGAGAGTGGCCCCCAGCGCTGTAAAGCGTCCGATCCTGGCGGAGATACGATGCATGATCGCTCGCCTCGCACCGACAGACGACACTAACTACCGTTCTTCTTCAGGAACCGCTCTATGAACCCGGTGTCAATCTTCCCTGCGCGGAAATCCTCATCCGCCAGAATCTTCCGGTGCAGCGGAATCGTGGTGTATATGCCCTCCACGATAAACATCTCCAGCGCCCGCGACATACGCGAAACCGCTTCGCTGCGGTCTTTTCCGCGGACGATCAGCTTGGCGATCAGGGAATCATAATAGGGCGGAATCACACCTTCGGCGTACGCTGCAGTGTCCACCCGCACCCCGGTTCCTCCGGGAGGATGGAATGCAGTAATCTTCCCCGCCGATGGCGTGAATTTCTCGGGATGCTCGGCATTGATGCGGCATTCGATGGCGTGACCGCGATGGATGATGGGCCCCTGCAGCACATCGCTCATGTTCGCTCCTGCCGCGATCATGATCTGGCTCTTCACCAGGTCGACGTCCGTCACCATTTCTGTCACGGGATGCTCCACCTGAATGCGCGTGTTCATTTCGATGAAATGAAGCCGCCGATCCTGATCCATCAGAAATTCGATGGTGCCCGCATTGCTGTAGCCAATCGCCGCCAGCGACTTGCACAAGACCACACCGATCTGATCGCGCAACTCGGGTGTGACCTGCGTAGACGGCGACTCTTCCAGCAACTTCTGGTGGCGGCGCTGGATCGAGCATTCGCGCTCCCCCAGGCTCACCACATTCCCATGCTCGTCGGCCAGCACCTGAAATTCAATGTGCCGCGGACGCTCAACGTACTTCTCCATGTAGAGATCGCCATTGCCGAAGGCGCCCGCCGCTTCCGCCTGCGCAGCCTTGAAAAGCGCTGGCAGTTCGTCTTCATTGCGGACAATGCGCATGCCGCGGCCACCCCCGCCGGCTGAAGCCTTCACGATCACAGGGAAGCCGACCTGCCGCGCCCATTCCACCGCCTCTCCATCGGAAGCGATGATGCCGTCGGACCCAGGCAAGATCGGCACCCCGGCCCGTTTCATCGCAGCCCGGGCTTTTTCCTTCTCGCCCATCAAGCGAGTCACTTCGGGCCGCGGGCCGATGAACTTGATGCCGCTGGTCTCGCAAACTTCAGCGAAGTTGGCATTTTCCGCCAGCAGTCCATAACCAGGATGGACCGCTTCGACGTTCGCGATCTCCGCCGCGCTGATCACTGCGGGAATGTTCAAGTAGCTGAGCGCAAGTTGCGGCGGCCCTATACAAATAGCCTCGTCTGCGAATCGAACGGGCAGCGAGTTGCGGTCCGCCTCGCTGTAGATAGCAACCGTGCGGATGCCCAGCTCTTTGCACGCACAAATCACGCGCAGTGCAATCTCTCCGCGATTCGCAATCAGAATCTTCTTGAACATGAATCAGTCTTGAATTGGTTCGTATCAGGGCATCGCTTCAGCGACGCCGTACGGTTGAGACTTGACGGAATCGGCTTTAGCCGCTGGACGGGCTGCAGAGCACAGCGGCTAAAGCCGGTTCAGAATCACTATCGTCGTCGGCACGCCTGAAGGCATGCCCTGATACAAAGAGTCACTTCGTCGGCCTTATCACGAACAATTCCTGGCCATATTCGATCGGCTGCCCGTTGACCGCCAGTTTTTTGACGATCTCCCCAGCCACGTCGGACTCAATCTCGTTGAGCAGCTTCATGGCTTCTACAATGCACAGTACCTGCCCCACCTCGACGCTATCCCCCGCCTTTACAAACGGGGGAGCGCCCGGCGAGGGTGCTTCGTAAAACGTCCCTACAATGGGGGACTTCACCGTGTGCAGCCCTTCTTCGGGGGTGGGAGCGGCTGGCGCCGCGGGCGCTGTCGCCGCGGCCACCACTACGGGCACGGCACCTAATTCAGCGGTTGTCCCCGGGGCCGGAGGCACGGCATAGAAACGCGGCTCCCCGTGCGAGTGGACCACGGTATGCTCGCCCGCGCGCTTGATCCGGATCTTTACATCGCCGCGCTCCAACTCAAACTCGGCGATATCCTTCTCGATCAGAAACTCGATGAGTTCTTTCAGCTCTTTTTGATTCATTCGTGTAGGGTGGGACTCTGCGCCGCTTACCGCGAACCGAATCGGCGACCGAACCGTATCACTGACCGGCGGTACGCGCGAAGAAGCCGGGCTTGATTCGTGCCCGGCTGCAAGTTAAACGTTCAACATTAAGAAGACTAAACCGCCAAAAGATCCTTGCTCGTTGGCGTCAAGACCTCACACCCGCTCGCCGTGACCGCCACCATATCCTCGATCCTCACGCCCCACTTGCCGGGGAAGTATACTCCCGGCTCGATGGTGATGACCATCCCAGGCTGCAGCATCTCGCGTTGCCCTGCCGCGACTCGCGGGGCTTCGTGAATTTCCAGGCCCACCCCATGCCCGGTGGAATGAGTAAAATAACGTCCTAACCCGGCCTTGCGCAATACCTTACGTGCCGCCTCATCGACCGTGCTTACGGGAATACCAGGCCGCACCGCATCGATTGCCGCCTGCTGACTCTCGCGCACCGCCTCGTACGCCAGCCGGGCCTCTTTCGGGATAGGCCCGACCGGGACAGACCCGACCCACACAGTTCGCGTCTGATCCGAACAATAACCTGCGAGTATAACACCGAAGTCGCACACCACGAACCCGCCCCGGGCAATCGGCTGGTCAGAAGCGCGCCCGTGCGGCAGCGCCGACCTGGCTCCGGAAGCAATGATCGTTGGGAATGACATCTCTTCCGCGCCGCGCCGACGTGCCGCATATTCCATTTCTCCGGCAACCTCGGTTTCCTTCGTACCTGGACGCAAAACTTCGAGCGCCCGGTCAAATAAGCCAGCCCCCAGGGCCACAGCCGCGCGAATTCGATTCAACTCGTCAGCGTCTTTTACCATGCGCCCCCGCTCGACCAGCGAAGGCGCATCCTGGAACGACACGCCGGCAGGCCGCACCCGAGTCAGGCGCTTCTTTTCGGCGACCGTAAAATGCTCGGGCTCAATGCCGATCGTCCATCCCCGACCCCGTTTCCGGCGGCGGGCCAGCCGCTCCCCCACGGCCTCCAACAACGACTTGCGTGCGATCACCACCTTCGCTCCCTTGATCTCTTCGTGGGCCTGCGTGTCATAGCGAACGTCGGTAAAGAAAACGCTTCCCGCTTCTTCCACCAACAGCAGCCCGGCGCTCCCCGTGAAACCGCAGAGATAACGAATGTTAGGAAGATGGCTGACCAAGAGCGCATCGAACCGGGTAGCGGCGAGTTGCTCCCGCAGTCTCTTCTGGCGTGCGCGGAAATCCATTGCAGCTGAAGTTTAACAGCAGAGAGAGTTCTCAATTATTCAGTTCTCAGAAAAGTCGAAAACGCCGGGTGTCCATCCTAACGTCGAGGAAACGAGTCCGATTCCAACCTCACTCTTGTCTTGCGACGTTAGAGTGGGGATTTTGATTCCCCAAAAGCCTGCGGCAAACTGCTTTGGGAAGGGCACGACTTCACGCGGCACAGACCCAGTCCGCTGAACAAAACTAGATTGCCCTCGTGCCTGGTAAAAACCGGAGGAAAAAACCGGGGGTAAACGAGACATTCCCCAATTTTTCCGACGCGACAACAACCTCAAAGAAATCCACAGCCGCCTTGTGACATCTGACCTTGCGCTCAGCCACCGATTCGGTCCATCATTGCCCCAGCGCATGCAGTGCATCGAACAATTGGAACAACGACGCTGCGGGCCAAGAATCGGCCCGTAAGTCCTGCGTTGTCTAGATTTTGACCTCTAAGTCCTTTGTCCTAGAGATTTTGCGGGCCAAAACATGCCTAACTCGATAATTCTAAAGATCGACGGGGGGGAGGGGTAGGGTAACTGAAAGATAAACTTACGGCTCAAAACGCGGCGGCCAGTCCCAAGCACAGACGGGAATAATTTCAGGAAAAGATTTTGAGCTGGATACTAGCTGGTTGCGAAGGTAGCGTGCGGAGCGAAGCCAAAGCGTCCTGCTTACACAAACAAAATCGCCGGCCTGACAGGTTCTTCAGGCCGGCGGTTCAATCTTCGTACTCGCTGCTATATCGGACGCTGCTACGTTTGACGCTCTTACGTCTGAATGATTCGCGGCGTGATGAAGAAAATCAGCTCCTGGTTGGTGGTGTTGACTTGCGTGTGCTTGAACAGATTGCCCAGGACCGGGATGTTGCCCAGAACCGGCACCTGCGAGATGTTGATCGAGTTCTGCGTTTGGATCACGCCGCCGATCACCACCGTGCCGCCATCGGTCACCAGGACTTGCGTAGTGGCCTGCTGCGTGATCAGTTCCGGGTTGCCCTGCACTTCCTGACCAAAGTTCGGCGTGGTGTTTTCCACGTCGACGTTCAGGAAGATCGTGTTCTCCGACGTGATCTGCGGAGTCACCGTCAACCGCAGGAAAGCGTCAACGTAGGTCACGGTCGGGGGGCCACCCAACTGCGCCTGGGTCACGATAGGCACGCGCACGCCCTGCTTCACCAGGGCTTGAATGTTGTTCTGAGTTACAACTCGCGGACGGGAGAGCACTTTCAGCAGGCCGCGTGACTCAGCCAATGACAGGACTGCGTCAATTCGAACCGTGCTGCTGGCGTTCACGAAGGTGAGACCGCTGGTCGGAGCCGTCGATGCCAGATTCGAGAATAAGGGAATCGAGGATCCTGTGGTGGAACCGCCCGTTCCCGGCACGGTGATATAGCCGGGTCCCTGGCCGGGAAGCGTGACCGTCGTCGGCGAAGTGCCTACCGCCTGGCTTCCACCGATGGCGCTGTGTCCGTTCCCCCACCCAAAGCCGAGCTGTGTGCCGATGTCGCGGGCAAACTGCCGGGTCGCCGCTACCACGCGAGCTTCAATTTCGACTTCCTGTGTCTTGCGATCAAGCTGGGTCAGCAGGCGGTCAATGGTCGGAATCGTCTTCGGAATATCGTTGATAATGACGGCGTTGGTGCGATCGTCGGCCACAACGTCGCCGCGTTGCGAGAGAAACTTCTTTACCGTGATAATCACGTCTTTCGCCTTGGCGTAGCTCAGGAAGCGGGTGACCGACACCTTTTCCACGGCCAGCGCTTCGGATTCGATCTGCGCCCGGCGGGCGTCGGCTTCGTGCTTCAGGGTTTCGACCGTAGCGATGCGCAGGACGTTGCCTTCCAGTTCCCGGGCCAGGTCATTGTTCTTGAGCACGATGTCGAGTGCCTGATCCCACGGCACATCATCGAGCACCACGGTCAAGGTGCCGTGAACCTGGGGATCGAGCACTACATTAAGCCCGCTGATTTCGTGAATCAGGCGGAAGAAATCTTTCAGGTCGACATCTTTCAGGTTCACCGAGATCGGCTCACCCGTGTACTTCGGTCCGGTCACAGCAGGTTGCTGCCCGGCTTGAGCCTTTTGCTCCGCGGCCAGATTGACCGCAGGCGTAATGGAGTTTGTCTGATTCTGGGCCTGGGCTGCGTGCGCGCTCACCGGAATCAGTTCCGCGGCAGTCTTGTCGGAGAAGCGGGCCGCAGCTTCCTGAGCGCGAACCGTGGGCTCGTCCGCTGCCTGGTCCTTCACTTCCGTCGGAGTAACGCTCTTGGCCTGATAAGAAGGCTCGACAAAAACAAAGTCGCTGGGCGAAGCCGAAGCCTTGGCAACGGAGTTTGTCGAGGCAACATCAGCCTTAGGTTCTGACGGTTGGTCGGGCGAACTGGTGGCTGCCGTCTTTACCTGGGAACTCATCTCGGAAGTGGCTTTGGCGACTGCACTGGCATGCAAGGTCAGGACCAGCTTGCCGGCCGCCCCTGGCGTCAACTCGTAGGCGCAAGCCTTGTCGAGGTCGACGACGATGCGAGTGGTGGGATGCGTCTGGCCATCCATGCCAATGCGCACACCCTTGACTCCCGCCGCGCCCACCGCGATGTGAGTCTGTCCGGTGGCCATTACCGTTTCCGGCAGATCCACCACCACGCGGGCCGGCGAATCAAGCGTGCTGAGCTTCGGCGTGATCGTGCCACGCGAGCTCATCTCGACCCGGATGTCGTCCGTACCTCGGACTACGTTGACTCGATCGAGCTGGCTCGGTGTTTGTGCGGCCGCAGCCACCACCAACAGCAGCAACGATACGAACATTGTCACTGTCACTTGTTGCTTTCGCATTTCGCTTCTCCCCAACCCGCGGGCCTGGCCCGCGTGGTCCTTCTCAAGAACTTGATTTCGGAGCGCCCGTCACCGGGTGCGCCGCCTTGCCTAAACTGCTGGCGTGAAGATTCTCTTTACCACTTCCCGAGTGAACGACTTGCCCAGTTTGTCCTGAATCGTCTCCTGGAACACCACCGAATCGCCCGTGATCTTCACCACGTAGCCGTTGAACACGGGATCGTTCTCCCGCAGAAAATAAGCCTTGTTCAGATTGTTGGTAACCACGGCGATGAAGCCGCTTTCGGACTTCACCACACCGCGAAGATTGATGGCGCCAATCTCCAGGCACTTTTTACCGGTCGAACAACCCGAGCCGTTCTGCTGTACCACCGGGCTGAAGAAGGGATCCCGTTTGCCGCTCATCGCCCACTTCTTTTCTTCCGTCTTGGGCTGTTTCGGCGTGCCGGCAGCGCCGGCATTCGCGCTCTTCGTCGCAGCGGGTGCGGGAGCGTTCGCTACCGAAGGCGTCGGCTTGGCGGCGGTCGCAACGATCTTCGTTACAGGAGCGGGTACAGGAGCGATGGTTACAGCGGGTGCAGCCTTGGAGTGCTGTTTTGCATCCACCTTAGACGCCGGAGCCATCGCTTTCGGGACAGATGCATTCACTACTGGAACCGGACTTTTTACGGCCGGCTTAACGGCCACCGGCGGCTGTGCCGGTGCTGCACTGGCAATCTTCACTGGCGCTGGAGCCGCAGCTTTAGTGGACGCTGCGTTCGAAGCCTTGACAGGCGGCGCGTTATTCTTGGCCACGGTGGGCGTCGCGCCCTGTGCATGCACCGTCAGAATTACTTTGCCCGCGGACCCCGGAGTCAACTCATAGGACAACGGCTTCTCCAGGTCGATCACTACGCTGGTGGTGGGAGGAGTCTTTCCGTCCATCCCGATGCGTACGCCTTTCACTCCGGCGCTGCCCACGGGAATTTTGCTCTGCGAGCTGGCAATCACCGTCTCCGGCAGTTCCACAACAATCCGGTCGGGCGAGCTCAATTTGCTCAGCCGGGGCGTAACCGATTGCGTCGAACTGATTTCGATCTTGACTTGATCCGCGGCCGGAACCACGTTCACCCGTCGCAGCTGGTTGGTCTGCGCGGACGCATGCTCGGGTTTCGGGGACGAATCCGGCTTCGCCGCCGGAACGGCCTTGGAAGACGGAATCGCAGCGGGCTTCACTGCCGGGGCCGGAGCCCCTGGCGCCGGCTTGGCTTTGGCCGATACTCCGGCCGCGACCAGAGTCGCGCTGCTATCGTTGGCCTGCTTCTGCTGCAGCGACTTCGCGACGCTGCGAGCGTTGTCGATGGCGTCCGTGTTCTGGGCCGCAGCCTTCGTAGCCGCAGATCCGCCCGCCATCATTGCCATTGCCAGAATGCCTGTCGTCAGCTTCATAGCCATCCCTACTTCGCCGCCGGCGTTCCCGGTTTTGTCCCGGCGCCTGCCGCTGAAGGTTGCAAATCGTGACTGAAGTATGTGGTTGCCGTAAAAGTCGCAACTATGCTCTCGTTGGGGGCGTACTGGTATGTGTGCTTGGCTTTCGCTCCGCTTGGATTCTTGGTCGTCGCCACCAGCAATCCGCTGATGTTGACGATCCGCTCCAGCTTGCTCACGCGATCGAAGAAATTCACCACCGAGTAATACGGTCCGTCGAGTTCCATATCGAAGGGAACTTCCGTGTAGTACTGCTGCGACTTGGTGTCCTTGGCCGTAAAGCGCCGCAGTTCCACGCCCGCCTTTTGGGCTTCGCTGTCCAGCATGGTGATGAAACCGTCTACTTGCTTTTCATCGGGTACGATGCGCTGCTCGATGTCCAGCTGCTGTTTGAGCTCCGCCAGCTGCTGTTCCATCTGTTTCAGCTTGGGCCGATAAGACTCGAGTTCGTTGTTCTCCCGAATCTTCTCATCGAGTGCGTGTTGGGCGGTCGCATTGCTTTCGTCCTGGCTCTTGAACATGGTGAAATACAGAGCCCCCGTGACAATTGCTCCGCCCACGAACACCGTTGCCCACTGCTTGATGCCCGACATTTCGCTAAAATTCATCGCCATAGGTCCGCCTTTACGACTTTCCCTTCTCGCAAGTCAGCGTGAACTGGAACGCCTGCATATCCTTGATCTGCTCGTCCTGATAGGTTTCCTTGATCTCAACGCTCTTGAAGTAGCCGGTCTTTTGCAGGTTCGCGATCAGGTTGGCAACCGCATCGGTGCTCAGCGCGGTCCCTTCGAGACTGACATTTGGTCCTTGATCGTCCATCTTGCTGAGCCAGACTGCTTCGGTATTGTTGACCGTCTCCCCCAGCATGGCCATCAAATTGACGGGACCGCCGTTCTGCGCCGCGCGCAAAGCATCGATCACATCCACGCGCCGCTTGTAATTGTCGGCCTGCGCCTGCCGCTCCATGAACTTCGCCTTCACGTCGGCCAGTTCCCGGTTCTTCTTCTGCGCATCCACCATGCGGGCCGCGATCGCCTTGCCCTGATGATCCAGCCGGTACCAGTAGCCCAGGTTGAATAGTCCGGCAATCACCAGCACTACCAGAATCTTCAGCTTGGGCGAGCCCATATCGCCCATGTCCATCGTGGGCATCGACGGACCGCCGCCGCCCCCGCGCTTGTTCTTGCCCTTGGAATTTTCGAGCAGGTTGATTTTGATCATAGAGAGTCAAAGCTCCTCAGGGCCAAGCCCACCGCCACTGCCATCTGGCCGGCGTTCTGCTCCACCAGTTCCGCTCCGTGTCCTTCGACCGGCGGCGTGACCCGCTGGAATGGATTCAACAACTCCACCGGCATGGAGAACTCCTGCCGCAACGCCTCCACCAGGCCCGGCACTTTCGACGAACCGCCCGCCAGGTAGATTTTTTCGATGTGCTCGCCGGCCGCGCTGGCCCGGAAGAAATCGAAAGTCTTCTGAATTTCCAGCACGATGATCTCGGTGACCTGCTGCAGGATCGGCTGCTTCGCGTCCTCGCTCACCGTGCCCACCTTGTTGCCCAGCTTCAGCGATTCGGCATCGTCGAAGCTCAGGTCCAGTTCTTTCTGCAGCGAATCGGTGTACTGATGCCCGCCCACGCTGACGTCGCGCGGGAACAGCGGCGTCGTGCCTTTCACGATGTTGATGTTCATTACGCTGGCGCCCAGATTCAACAGCGCCACTACCTGGCCCGGCGCCGGCTGATAGTTGTATTCGTAACAGTTCTGCAGGGCCAACGCGTCGATGTCCACAATAGCGGGGGTGCGTCCCGACATCGAGAGTACGTTGGTGTAGTTCAGAATCTTGTCCTTCTTGACTGCGACCAGCAGGACGTCCATCTGCGGACTGCCCACTTCGTCGGAGAGAATCTGGTAGTCCAGGCTCACGTCGGCCAGATCGAAGGGAATGTGCTGCGCCGCTTCCTTCTCGATGGTTTCCGCCAATTCCTGATCGCTCATCGAAGGCAGCGAGATCTTCTTCACGATCACCGAGTGCCCGCTCACCGCGGTGGCCACGGCCTTGGTCTTGATCTGGTTATCGAGGAACAGCTTGGTAATCGCGCTCGAGACCGTGCCCGAGTCCACGATCATCGAATCGACCACGATGTCGGAAGACAGCGGCTCCAGCCCGAGGTGCGCCACTTCAATCTGCCCACCCTTCTTCTTGAGCTCGACCGCTTTAATGCTTGAAGAGCCCACATCCAGGCCAACAATGGACTTCGATCCCATTCCAAACATGTGCCCACCTTTGTGTGGCGCGGACCCCTTCCACAGGCTCAGGGCCGCGTCTTGTTTTACTTAACTTCTTTACCTAACTCTGTCCGGCAGCTTTCGTTGCCGCCTTCTGTTTGCGTTTCGCCTGCGGTTCCATCTCGCTCGACTTCTCTTCCATCCACTGGTCCAACCGCGATTTCTTAAAACGCCAGCGATTGCCCAGCTTGAACGCAGGAATCTTCTGCTCGCCAACGTACTTGTAAAGCGTGTCCGGGCTCACGCCCAGATATTGCGACGCCTGGCGGATATTCATCACTTCTCGCGAATCGGCCATACTTGCTCTTGCCTTTTCCACCACGTCCATTTCCCGCTCCGCTTCCTCGGCTCGCGGGTTTCGCTCTGGGTGACTGCCGTGCCCTCAACTGCCTGTCCGGGGGCTTACGGTGTTCCGAGCATATCTCAGCCCCTAAAAACCCCGCCTCCAAGTGAATGTCCGTGTTTCTTGGGCTTTTATGCCTGTTTTCTGGAATTGCGCAACGCACCAGCCAGAGGGTTGTCTATATCTTGTGGTCGACAAGCTGTCGAACGCTATTAGAAGGGTTCACGGAAAGGGACATGCCCGGTCGACGGCAGAGCGGTAACTGAAGTACTAGGCACGGTACGGAGGTACTATGTCGCTCGCCCAACTGATGGTATATGCAAGAGTTAGTCGCGCCAACTTACAGACCCGGACGGGTTACTGTACGTCGGAAACTTTACCGTTCACGAACGTCACTTTCAGATCTTTATATACATAGAGCTGCTTGGGGCCGAGATTCACGATCTTCTCTGGTTTGCCAAGCGCAGCCTGCACCTGGTCGGGGGTCATGCCCAACTGAATGGTTTGCGGCTCGGCCTGTTGTTGCTCCGGCTGCCCCGCTTGCTGTTGGCCGCCCTGTGGTTGTTGCTGATTCCCGTCACCGCCCTGGCCCTGTTGATCATCGCTGCTGATGGCGAATACCTGACCGATCGTATCCTCAACTTCCCCCACGTTGCCTTTTTCCAGATAACCTTTGGCAAACTGGAATACGACTTCACCTTTCATCGAGGTCGGCGGGTTCACTCCGTTGCAAGAGTCACAGGCCACGACCGTGAAGGAGATCTTCGCCTTATCCATGTTCACTTCAATCCTAGCCGGATAGACTTTGTCTCCCTTTTGAAAATATCTGGAGACGGTCTTCACCATGGCCGCGCACATGCCCGCCGGAGGGTGCAAGTTGTTGTCCTGAAATTTCGCCGGACACAATGCCATTGCTTTCCAGGGAACACTTAAGACCCCTCCTTTTTCAATGGCCAGCAGAGTGCCCGGTTCCACCACCGCAATTCCCCCGGAATCCGACCCCATCTTAACCAGCTTGTACTGAGCGAGGAGTTGCTCCTGCAGAGTTACAGGGGCTTGCGCACTGGCGACCGTAGCCGTAAAGCTGGTTATGATCGCGATCATGAAAAGAAAAACAGATCGTGCGAGGCGCATCAAATTCTCCGGTTATGCGGTGCGAAACGCAGCCCTAAGAACGGTTATTGCACATCCACTTATTGCACATCTACGACTTTGCCGTTTACGAACGTTACTTTCAGATCTTTGTATACGTAAAGCTGCTTGGGGCCGAGATTCACGATCTTGTCCGGTTTGCCGAGAGCGGCCTGAACTTGATCGGTGGTCTGCCCTTTCTCAATCGTCTGTGGTTCGGCCTGCTGCTGCTCCGGCTGCTGCGCGCCCTGCTGATCCTGAGCTCCTTGCCCAGCCTGGCCGCCTTGCTGGCCACCTTGATCCTGCTGGGTGTCTTCACTGATTGCGAGCAGCTGTCCAATCGTGTCCTCGACTTCGCCTGCACTGGCTTTTGCCAACGCTCCCTTGGGAAACTGAAAGACGACTTTGGCCTTGTTATAGGTCGATGGGTCTGTCTTATTGCAGGTGTCGCAGGCCACGATCATCATCGCGACATCGTCTTTACCCACGTCAACTTCGATTTTCGAGGGATAGACTTTATCACCCACCTGGAACAGATGAGTGGTTTGCTCCTTCCCAAACCTCTTCATTCCCAAACCGATTCCTTTTGACAGAAGAGCGCTGGGAGTGTGCACCGTTCCGCTCTCATATTTGGTGGAAAGAATGCTGTTGTCGGAATAGGGTACGCCCAGAATTCCGCCCTTCTGGATGGCGAGCAGTGTGCCGGGCTCAACCACCGAATAACCACTGCTGTCCGACCCCATCTTCACTATTTTGTACTGGGCGCTCAGCTGCTCCTGCAGAGAAACGGCTTGAGCATCAGCGCGTGGCAACGAGAAAAACGTGATACATCCGACGGCGGCGACCGCCGGAATCACTGCGTGCAACTTCTGCCCCATGGCTCGAATTCTCCTCTCAGGATCTGTACAGATCACAAGATCACAAGGCCATTCAACAAACCTGGCTAGACTGTGGCTGAATAGTGGCAGCAGAGCGCCACCCACAGTCGGCGCCCCCACCGGCAATTTGCAGAACCTAGTTTGCGCGACCGGTTTGCGCGACGAGGGGTGGCGGCATCTACTGCGAGCCACCGCCCGATGAAGCAGCCTCCTGTTTGACAGCTGATTCAGTCTTGTCGGCCTCCGAATCTTGTTCCTCCAGCGTCTTGGCAGCAGTCTTATCCGGCGGCGGAGGCGGAACGTCGGAGGCAACCGTGGAAGTGTCCGGAGCCTTTGGCAGGCCCCCGGTTCCCTGCTTGGCCGCCAGCGTCTTCATGCCTTCATCAATCTGCTCCTGGAAGTGATTCTGCATTTCCTGCAGATCGTCCACCGAAACCGCAACCGTCTTGCCCGCGGCGCAATCGCTCTTCTTGCTGCTGGCGATACTCACATTCACTTTCTGGTCGGCATCGGGTGTGTCGCTAAGGCGGGTGATTACATCTCCCTGCGTCAGCGAACATTCCTGACCATCGGCCACCACCGCAAGATCGTCCGAGACGACGAACATGCGCCGCGCCGGATCAAGCGCCGGCGGCACTTCCTCCCCGGACGCCTGCTGTCCAACCGCCGAGGAACCCGCCTTGCCCGCCTCCGCCTGCGCGGCAGCAATTTGTGCCTTCACTTGTTCGGCAATCGCTTGCTTAACCTCCGGCGAGAGCGCGACCTGGCCACTTGGCGCGGCCGCAGGTTCCCCGTTGCTGGCAATCTGATCGTCGGACGGAGGCGCGGAATTGTTCGCGGACCCTGCCGCTTCTGCCTCGGCTTCCGCTCGCGCCGCATAGGCCGCCTGCAGGTTCGCCGATATCAGATAATCTGTGATCCAGAAAGCCGCCGAGGGATAAACCGGATAGGGCGCAAAATAGGCGCCGTAATATCCGTACCACGGCGCTCCGCCCCATCCCCAACCGTAATAGACCGGCGCCGGCCACGGGTTATACGCCCAGCCGTAATAGACAGGATGGTAAAAATACGGATGATAGTAGCCGTAATAGGGATGACCGTGCCAGTAGTAGCCGCGATAGACGCCGGAACGATATCCGCCATGGTAATAGTACGTCCGCGAATAATACGACCGTCCGCCGCGGGTGACATAGGCACGTTGAACGTAGCCTCCGCGCCTTCCCGTGCTCACGATGCGTGCGCCGTTACGCTCTCTTACGATCGTCCGGCCGCCGTGAAGGTTGTGCTCGATGTGCATGCCGTTCCGATTGATAGAACGGATCTGTCCATTCGGACGGATGTGTGCCGATCCACCGCCCCTCAGGGCAACCTGCCTGCCCGGAGCCGCATGGCCGACATTCGCGTGCCCCCCGCCCGACATTCCTCCTCCGTGTCCGGCAACAGTTGCTGCATGCCCTGCGCCCATCGTTCCATGGCCCGCCATCGTAGTCCCATGGCTGGCACCCATCGTTCCGTGGCCCGCTGTGGCCGTTCCGTGACCGGTCGTTGTAGCACTGTGCCCGGCCGTGGCTGTCCCATGGCCGGCGCCCATCGCTCCATGGCCCGCTGTGGTTGTCCCGCGTCCGGGGGTGTTCACGCGACTGGATGTATTGGTGTGGCTTGAAGCGGGCGTGTGACTTGTCGTCGCCGCATGCTGAGTATTTCCAGCTGAATGCGTCGGCGCCGAGGCGTGCGCGGGAGGGCTCGCATGAGGCGCTGGAGTGTTTGTCTTATGTTGCGCAAAGGCTACCGGAACCACCGTGATGAGCGCCAGCCCGAGACATTTCTGCAGCGCAGTTTCCATTTTCCTGAATTTCATCGCGCCTCCAATATTCAACAATCTCGTTCGATCGCCCAAGCACGAACCCGCAAGCAATATGTTGACGAGACACTTTCGATCGCCTTCTGAGCCCCAAGAGAGTAGAGAGAAGCCCAGCAAGAGGCCGGGGCCGGCACATCGGGTCCAACTGGCATCCTGGGGCGCAGCAACGTTACCAAAACCAGGATACGTTCGCAATTGTTTTCTCCTATTACTCTCTTCCCCGAGACAGCCCGCTTGCGATAATGTAGTTCCTCGGCTTGGAGGAAAACTTGCGCTATCTCGATCGCTTGCAGCCGCTCGCGCTTCTCGTGATGCGTCTGGCCTTGGGCGCGATCATGACCGCACATGGCTATCACAAGATGTTTGGAGGTTTGCACCACCATGCGCAAATGGTTGCCAGTCTGGGCTTGCCCGCATGGCTCGGCTATGTCTCGGCTTTCACTGAGTTCTTCGGCGGCTTGTTGATTCTGGTGGGACTCTTCACCCGGGCAGCGGCGTTCGCCATCTTCATCGACCTGTTTGTTGCCATCTGGAAAGTTCACCTGCATAACGGACTCATCGGAACTCCCGATCGTCCGGGATATGAGTTCCCCCTCGCCGCCGCCGCCCTTGCTTTCGCCCTTATTTTTTTGGCCGGAGGTCCCATTGCGATCGACCATGTTCTGCGCGGCGGAGGCAGGGGAGCTACCAGGCGCCCGTGATTGCACAGGAAAGCTTGCGCTACATCACCGGCGCGACTTTTCTCTGCTGGCGGTGTTTCATTCTGCTGTCATTTCCTTCTCCGTTGGAATTCGATAGGCGAGCGCATGAGCCCGGCTCGCTCAATTGAATTTCCGAGCGGTTGAAATTATGATGACTACGTCACTCATACGCTTGCATCCAAATGGTTTGGCGGTCGCATCTTACCGCCCATCAACGATCATCACGGGAGGTTCCTCTTGAGAAAGTTTGCTTTCGTTGCGACCGCCTTCGTATTCTTTTCTTTGGCTAACCTGGCTTCGGCTCAGCAGGGAGATGCCATGCTGGGCTTTGGAACGGTCCTGTCACCCGGCGCACCCGCCTGTGGCCAATCCGCTCTTTTCACCTGTCCCGAGAAGGGCGGCCTGTATATGAATCTCGGCGCTGACGTGATCTTTCATCGCCGGATGGGTTTCGGCTTTGACGCCGCCTGGAAAGCCGGCCAGGGACAGTATGGCGGCAGCGGCGGTCAGCCCTTTCGTCCGATTCTTTTCGATTTCAACGGCGTATACCAGCCCAAGCTCGGCAAGAAGGTCGGCGCGGACCTGATGGGCGGCATCGGCTGGCAGAGCACTCGCTTCTACGGCTACACTCCTACCACCAGCTGCGTATACTTTGGCGCATGCTATCAGAGTTCCAATCACTTCCTGGTCGATTTGGGAGCCGGTTTACGCTACTACGTGTGGGGACACGTTTTCGTCCGCCCGGAAGTGCGTTACTACAGAATCTTCAACAACACGGCTGACTTCAGCTCCGACAATATTTTCCGCGTGGGAGCGTCGATCGGCTACACTATCGGCCCGGACTAGGGCTTTGATTTTGTGCGGTCGCGATTTGGTTTCGGGGCAGCCAGATCCGACCGCTAGAATTCTTCCTGACAGCCCGACCGTTCGAGGCTGCTTCGCCGGGCACTACTGATCTGGTGGCCACATCCCAGAAGTCTCAGGGAGTTGTCTGAGTAAACTGTCTTACTAAATTGACAAGGGG
This sequence comes from uncultured Acidobacteriaceae bacterium, assembly GCA_963709305.1. Taxonomy (GTDB): domain Bacteria; phylum Acidobacteriota; class Terriglobia; order Terriglobales; family Acidobacteriaceae; genus Sulfotelmatobacter. The sequence continues at coordinate 788,879 of CAVPWO010000002.1, forward strand.
GCTGTATTTGAGAAAGTTCGCGCTAGTTTCATCCGCGTGTGCGATTCTTCTGGTTACTCTCGCGCGTGCTCAGCAGGTCGATATTGCCTTTGGCGCCGGCATTCTTTTGTCCACCAGGAACTCCAATGCTTCCGCGGCTTTCTTGCCTCCTCCGGAGAAGGGTGGTCTCTATCCCAGCTTCAGCTTCGATCGCATCTTCAAGAACCGTTACGGCTATAGCGGCGAAGTCGCTACGGTCTATAAGGATCAAGTCTACAACGGGTTCCAGAACTATCGTCCCATCTTCTATGATCTCAATGGCTTATACGCCTACCCTCTACGCAAAAGAATGACAGCCGACTTCATGGCGGGGGTTGGCGGCGAACGGGTGCTCTTCTATAGTCCGTCTGGGGAGTGCGGATTCTCTGCCGGCTGCCCCACCCATCTTGACGCCAATCACCTGCTCTTTCACTTCGGTGCCGACGTTCGCTACAGGGTGTGGAGACATTTCTTCGTCCGTCCCGAGGCGCACCTGTACCACATCGTGAACAATGCCGAGTTTCATTCCGATAACGTGCTGCGAGTGGGCGGATCGGTTGGGTACACTTTCGGTCCCAAGTGAGAGCCCGCAGCCGACGGTCCAGTTTTCTCGCTATGTAAAACACATATGTAAACAAAAAGGCAGCGTCACACGACGCTGCCGTTTGCTTCTTGGTGGGATTAGCGTTCCTGTTCGCAGATCTCGGCTTCGTGAATCGCCTGATTGAGGTGTTCGATGGCCTTGACGCGATGGCCGTGGAAATCATGCGCTGCCGTCTCCAGGTGATGTTTGGCACTCCGCATGGCTTCGAGCGCCTCAGTGATGTGGGGATGGGGCTCTGGCGTGGCTGCCGCCGGGGCGGCCGGCATCGCGGCCACTGCTGGAACCGGTGCTGCCGGGGCTTTTGGTCCAGCTGCCGCCGCCGTGAAGGCCAGCGTGAAGAGAAGCGTTGCCATGATGAGCAGAGTCAACAAACCGATCTTTTTCAAGTGTTCCTCCTCGTCCGAATTCCCGGCTCGGACGCAACCGATCTAATTTCGACTGCAACGGCAATTGATCACACTACGAGGGCCCGCGACACCCGCACAGTATAGTGCACCCACGCGCGCCGACCTGTGCAAAAGGTTACTCCCCGGATGCTCCACTTAGTTCTGGCGCCGGCTCCTCCGCCACAGGAATATTGCCAATAGGAAAATGGAAATCGCGACCACGGTATCCAATCGCTTCAAGTCGCGCGCCAGTTGTTCCCAATGCTGGCCGAATAAATAGCCCGCGGCGGATATCATCGTGACCCACAGGGCGGCGCCAAGAAAGTTGAAGGCCATGAACTTCCGCCAGGGCATTCGCAGGACTCCGGCGAGAGGACCCGCAATTACTCGCATGCCAAACACAAAACGGCCAAAGAACACCGTAATCGCGCCATAGCGTGCGAATAGTTCCTCACCGCGCTTCAGAGCCCTCTCCCGAATTCCGAAAAGGGCTTGGTACCGCACCAGCAGCGGACGTCCGCCGTAATATCCAATGGCAAAACCCAGATTATCGCCCAGCGTCGCTGCGATGGTTGCAACCAAAACGATCCATGGAAGCCGCAAATCGTGCTCGGAATAGGCCATGAAACTCGCGAGTAACAGAATCGTCTCGCCCGGCACCGGTACTCCGGCATTCTCCGCAAGAAGCGTAATGCCCACGGCCCAATATCCGTGCCGCACTAACGCACCCCGCAGGAAGTCGACAATCGAGGGCATCGGGATACTCACGTAGAAACAGCCGCCTCGGCTGTCAAGTCCGAGTCTTGCGGTTAGAATCCTGGACTGAATTCTCCGGAAGAGTCAGAAAGTTGATGAGCTTTCGATTGAACTCTTCCGGACACTCTTCATAAGGAACATGCCCGACGCCTGGGAACACAATTGTTTGGACATTCTCAAAATGTCGTGCCAGCGGCTCCATGGACGAAAAATATACCGCGCGATCCTTGTTTCCCCACATCAGGAGTGTGGGAATCGGAGCCAGCGTAGGCAGTAGCGTCCGGAGCTCCTGTAGATCGGACGTCCAGGTGCGGACGATGCTGAGCGCATGTTCGTAGAATCCAGGTATGGCTAGCGGCGCTTTGTAGCCATCCAAGGTTCCGGCCGGGATCTTGCCGCGATCGGCATACATGCGCGCGTGCAAGTAAGGAAAAAGAAACGGCATACGTGCGATGCCCGAACGAAACCATAACGCGCCCAGGCGCGTGGCAAAGAAGGGCGCAAGCCAGTTGCCATGCGGGGAATAGGGATTTACCGGGCAAACCAGAACCAGCCGGCGTAGTCGAGCCCCACAGCCACGCGAACTCATGCATTCCGCAGCCGCGGCCATGGCTACAGCTCCGCCTCGGGAAGTGCCCAGCAAGTCGAACGATGTGAGTCCAAGATTTTCAACAAATCTCAGAACACGCCGCGCGCTCGCACGCATCGAGTGATCCATGCCGCGAGGCCGATCCGAGAATCCTGCTCCTAACAAGTCAGGAGCGTACACGGTCGCGTAAGGCGCCAGGGCAGGCAAGGTATATCGCCAGGAAAATGAATATGCCATCAGCCCATGCAGCAAAATCAGCGCCGGGCCGGAGCCGGCCCGCAGGTAGCGCATGCGGGAGCCGTCGCAATCCATCCAACACTCTTCCACTCCCTCGCGCAAGGCGGTCGCGGAACTTGCCGAGATCTGCTGAACTTCATCCATCAGAAAACTTTCTCGCGCGGAGGGACAACTCTTTCCTCCCGGCTGGAGTCTACTTAAGAGAACGCCTCTGTCGCTTCACTCTGGGGAGCTTCGGCTCCCCGTTTTTTTTCGGCTTAGACAAAACCGACCCTGTTCGACACTGACCCTTTCGACGATGATAGCTGACGAACACAGCTAGACTCTATTGCCGCTTGCCGTTCCCGAGATAGCTGAAAATAAATGATTGACGCTGTTCGCAGATGGCTGGGTCACCTTCACTCGGCTGCGATTGTCATCACAAACCGGTCCAAGGCAAGACGCCTATTGACGACTGACAAGAACTCCACTGAGCGCAATTGTCGTGCGTGAATGAAGGATGCTGGCCGTGATCGGGGGCCAATTTCGAGAAGTTAAATGGTGCGGCGTGTCTAAAAAGGGAACAGCCCGTGCGTCATGCGCACGGGCCGTTGAGGATCTTTGAGCCTAAGAGAAAATCTTGCGGCGCGCCACTCCGGCTAATCCAATCAAACCGCTGCCCAAGAGCACAAGTGAACCCGGCTCAGGCACTTCTGTCAGCGAAACTTTTATGACTTCACCCGTCCCAATCGCGTTGCAAGGACCCGCTCCACTGTTACATTCCAGATAAGTGGAATTCAGTGGGTCGAAGTATATGTTGTATTCTGTCGACCCACTCGAGAGAACGAAAGCCAACCCGGACGAGTTCAGAAATGGCATCGACGAAAATATTTCATTGTCGTTGCCTCCGTACGCCCCTGGCGCTAGCAAAGTCATAGAGGCCCCATTTTGCATTCCGGATAGCGAAGTCACGAGATACTCATTCCCCGAGACGAGAGTAGCCGTAAAACTGCCGCTCCCCGTTATGCCGGTTCCGCTAAATGAAAAATCAAACGTTACTGAATTCGCATATAGATTCTGGGCGCCCGCCAGCACCAGAAAAAGTACAGGTAACGCAGCTAAAACCCTACGCGAAATTCGCATTTGAGATCCCCACGTTTTTGATGTTCCGGCTCGGAACGAACCTATGAGCCTGGGACAAATATCCCCATATGGTACAAGCAATTTCTCTGCCATTTCAGGCCACAGAAAACAACTCACTTAGGTGTCATTTCCATTGCTGTGCACATCGGCGTTGCCAATTGTCTGCAAGACTCTGCGCATGCCTCACGGCCATCTGAGTCGGGAAAAGACTCTCAAGTAGTCTTCCGAGGAGCAGGGGCCCGAAGCGGGCTTCCTGCGTAGTCGAAGGATCCTTATGGTCGGCTCTGATTCGCCGGGAAGCGCCGAAATCTGCAAACTGATTCACCCATGAGGTTCAAAATCTGCGATCACGTATACCGTCTACAATAATTATCAGAAGTACAGACGCCCGCAGCGACATCGCGTCGCAGCGGAACAATCTTTCCTGTTGTGGCAAACGCAGGGGAACACAACCTCCGGGAAACCGGATTTTTGTGGATATTCATGGCAAACATTAAAGTTCCTTCTCTCGACTTAAAAGCACAGTACCGCAGCATCAAGACTGAGATCGACGCGGCCATCGCCGGCGTCCTGGACAGCGGCCAGTTCATCCTGGGCTCCGAAGTGGCGCAGTTTGAACAGGAATTCGCGACCTATTGCAAGGCCGGCGAGTGTATTGCCGTGAATTCCGGCACCAGCGCACTGCACTTGGCCCTGCTGGCTGCTGGAGTGGGTCCCGGCCATGAGGTCATTACCGTCCCGTTTACATTCGTGGCCAGCGTTGCCGCCATCATTTATACGGGAGCGCGGCCAGTCTTGATCGACATCGATCCCAGCTCGTTCAACATAGATCCGGCCGCGATTGAAGCCGCAATCACACCGCGCACAAAAGCTATTATGCCAGTGCATCTCTATGGTCAACCGGCGGATATGGACCCCATCACCGAAATCGCGCAGGGTCACGGCCTGGTGGTGATCGAAGACGCCGCGCAGGCGCATGGAGCGAAATATAAAGGCCGTCCGGTCGGCAGCATCGGAGATCTTGCGTGCTTCAGTTTCTATCCCGGCAAGAATCTGGGCGCGTATGGCGAGGGTGGAGCGGTAACCACCAGCAACCCAGAATATGCCTGCACCATTCGCAGGTTGCGCGACTGGGGGCAGGACCGCAAATATCATCACGTGCTGCGCGGATTTAATTTCCGCATGGAAGCTCTTCAGGGTGCAATCCTCGGCGTGAAGTTGCGTCACCTTGAACGCTGGATCGAGGCTCGGCGTGCCGTCATAAATAAGTACAACCAGCTTCTCGCAGGCGCTGCCGTCGAGCTACCCACAGAAATGCCTTGGGCCCGTCACGCCTATCACCTCTACACTTTGCGGACGGCCCGGCGCGACGCGCTGCAAAAGGCCCTCCAGGAAAAAGGCATTCAGACGGGAGTTCATTACGCCGCCCCGGTCCACCTCCAACCCGCCTACGCGAATCTTGGATACGGGAGAAACTCCCTTCCGCAGTCTGAGAAAGCCGCGGAGGAAGTTCTCTCTCTGCCTCTGTTTCCGGAAATGACCGGAGATCAGATCGAGATCGTTACACGAGCCCTTCTGAGCGAACGCTAGAAGGCCACGTAGTCCGCCCGTAATTCAAGTTGTGCGTAAGCAGCGTGCGCCTTTAGAATCTATGCAACGATGAAGTCTATGCAACGTCCGTTCTCCCGGCTCTTCAGCTTGATCATGTTTCTGGGCCTCCTGGGCTGGCAGCAGGCAGCCTCTGCACAAAACAACACTCCGCGAAGCCCGGTTCAAAATAATCCGCAGAGCCCAATTCAGAGTGGCGACAAGGCGACCAGCCCTCCGATCACCGTCATTCCCCCCGCCACTGACGACCCTGGGCAAAAGACTGGTCCTGCCGACTCCACACCGCCCGTGATCGGTCCTGGCGATGAACTCGAAATCAGCGTTTATGGCGCGCCTGATCTGTCCGGACACATGCGAGTGAGCGCGAGCGGCAATATTTCGATCCCGCTGATCGGCTACATCCGCATCGCGGGCCTTAGCAGCAGCGAAGCGGAAGCCGCGATTGAGGCTCAGCTGCGCGACAAGAGCGTGCTCAACGACCCACAAGTCACGGTCTACGTGAAGGAATACGGCAGCAGCGGAATCTCGGTGGCGGGAGAGGTCACCAAGCCCGGTTCCTATTCCCCGGTTGGCCCTCATCGGTTATTTGACGTTCTGCAGGCCGCCGGCGGTCCCACCGAGAAAGCTTCGAATAAAGTTATCGTCAGCCACCGCGGCCAAAAGGATGTAACCACGATTGTGCTCTCGAAAGACCCCGCCGAAATGGCCGCCAGCAACATCGACTTGCAGCCCGGCGATACTGTCATCGTTCCCCGAGCCGGAATCGTATATGTTCTCGGAGAGGTAACTCGGCCAGGTGGATACGTGATGAACGCAACCGGAGGCGTTACGGTCTTGCAAGTGGTGGCCGTTGCCGGGGGAACGACCCACGTCGCCTCTGCCGGAAAGACCAGATTGCTTCGCAAGACTGAGAATGGATTCAAAGAGGAGCAGATCGATTTGAAGAAACTGCTACGGGGACAGATTCGTGACGTCGCCGTGAAAGACGACGACATCCTCTTCGTTCCCAGCAGCGCCGTCAAATCCGCGCTGAACGCCAGTGCGCTGGTTGCCGTCGCTGCGAGTACGGCGATCTACCGTGTTCCCTTCTAAAAGGCATACACGCCTCCCTCAATCGCGAGCGGCAATTTGCATGACCTTCGATACGGCCAGGCAGGTGTCGGCAAGGTCTCGTTCCTCGAGTGTGGGATGGACCTTGAACATCAGACTGGTCTCGCCCAGTTCCTGCGCTACTGGCAGCCGGCGCGGTGGCCGCATCGATTCCGGAAAAGCTTTTTCCAGATAGATCTCGCTGCACGTCCCTGCCATGCATGGAATGCCTTCCGCCGAGATGGCTTCCTGAATGCGATTCCTGTCCCAGCCCTGACGCAAGCGCTCCGGCCGCACATAGACGTCATACTTATAATAGGAATGAAAAACATTATCCAGAGGCGTAACCACCCGCAGAGCCGGAATTCTGCCAAATTCTTCGCTCAAATATGCCGCGTTCCGGCGGCGCTTCTCTACCATTCCTGGCAGTTTCCGCAATAGCACGCGCCCCATCGCGGACTGCGCCTCCGTAAGTCTCCAATTCGTACCAAACGACTCGTGGAGAAATCGATATCCCGGCGGATGCTGGCGTTCATACACCGCTTCAAAGCTCTTGCCGTGATCCTTGAAACTCCAACCCATCTCCCATAGTTTTCGATCATTCGTCAGAAGCATCCCGCCTTCGCCGCCGGTGCTCATGTTCTTGTCCTGGCAAAAAGAGAAGGCCGCCATGTCCCCAAACGAGCCGATCGGCTTGCCGCGGTAGCCTGCTCCGTGAGCCTGCGCACAGTCTTCGACCACAAAAATTCCGCGGCTGCGGGCTAACTCCAAAATCGAATCCATGTCGCAGGGCCATCCCGCCAAATGCACTGCGACGACGGCTTTCGTTTTCGGCGTCATGACACTCTGAATGGTCCCCGCCGTGAGATTGCTGCTGTTTCGGTCGATGTCCGCCACCACTGGCGTAGCCCCGCGCATGACCGCGCAGCTCGCCGACGCAATAAACGTCCTGCTGGGAACGATCACTTCATCTCCCGGCCCCACGCCCAGGCAATACAGCGCCAACTCCAGCGCGACCGTGCCGTTGGCCAACGCAATCGCGTACTTGCATCCCGTGAAGTCGGCGAATTCACGTTCAAAAGCCCGTCCTTCATCGCCAGTCCAGTAATTGATTCGGCCGGAACGCAGCACGGAAGCCGCAGCCTGAATTTCTTCTTCTTCAAAAGCGGGCCACGCCGGAAAAGCCTCGGCTCGCACCGGCGCCCCGCCGCTGACGGCGAGTGCCTGCTCCAAATTGAAAACCGTCGTCATAGATGAACTCTTGCTCAAAATATCAGAATTCGTTGCGGTGATCCAGTTGAGTACTATTTGAACAGAAGCACCAACTTCGGTAGGCACAAACAAATCTCAAACGAACCCTCAGTAAGCTCTTGCCTGGCGGCGGTTGGGTGACCGCGCAGGATGTGAAAAGCGGAGTGACGAGGTGTATGAAGGTAGTATCGGCAGTACATCGGATTGAAAATGTGTACTCACAAAGTAACTGACGTTCGGACGTTTCCAGTGAAAGAAAGCAATGAGAGTATGGTACTTTCCGCCTAGGAGGGGCATATGAGCCAAGTCGTCGGGGAGGCGCTAGGCGTAGCGCAGCAACGGGACGACCTGCATCGGTACGTAGTGCGGCTGGAGTCGGAGCTAAAAGTTATCGGGGTTCTCTTTTTGCGCCTTGGCGACCAGTTGCAAGCCGATCCTCCAATGATCAACTTCGACATTGAATCGGTTAAAAAGGCTGCCGCCGATCTGCCCCAACTGGTAGCCTCCTACAGCCAAGCGGCGGTCGATGAGGCTGCCAAGAACGCTGAACTGTCTAAGCTTACCGCCTTGCGATCTTGCGCAGCGCAAACCTCGAGGCTCTCCGCGGAACTGGACCGTTGCCCAGAAATATATCTATCGACACCGGTGAGCGGAGAGACGGTCTCTTTTGCGAACCGCGAGAGACAGGGATAGTGGGAGAGCCGCGTCTTATCGATGCGTGAGCGCATGTGCGCCAGATGGTTCTAATCTGGCGAGCGAATTTTGGAACTATTCGCCAGCATCGAACTCTTCCGGACGACCCACTGCTACATCGGCGAGGAAACCAACGCCGCCGGCATCATCAATGACTGGAGGAACGCGACATCATTTTCAGCAGCCACCGCCGTCATTAAATGCTGGCCAGGACGGAAACGCCTCCGAGCGGAACTCGTCCTCAATTCATAGCCGCATCAGATTTCAATCGGTGCTCATCATCGGGTCATCCGAAGTTAGTTTATTGTCGTAGAGAGTATCGGCGCGGTCTATCCCTTCTTGGGGACTCTTCCTGTCTCACCCATTGCTCGTCCCAGAACTCGTGCAGGCACTCCGCCCACGATCGATCGGTCTTCAACATCTGCAACAACGGCAGCGCCAACACCGACAATGGCTTCTGAACCTACAGATAAGTCCTGGCGAACACTGGCTCCCGTGCCCACGTGACTGTAAGCCCCTACTCTCACGCCGCCGGACAACACTGCTCCAGGAGCAATATGGACGTGGTCGCCGAGGCGACAGTCATGATCGACCGCTGCCCGCGTATTTATAATGACATTGTTGCCTACCTGCCCGCCACAGTTGAGTATCGCTCCAGCCATAATTGCGACTCCCTCTCCGAGCACGGTACTTTTCGAGACTACTGCTGAAGGGTGGATCACATTGACCACTCGGAAACCAAGATTGCAGAGATGCTCGAAAACCCGCGCTCGCGGGTGATTGTCTCCAATTCCGCCGACCCCTAAGAACACGTGATCTATGCCACGCGCGAAAAGGTCCGGCAGGATTGGCGTTCCACCAAGGACCTCGACTCCCTCGACGTGTTGCGCATGCATACTAGGATTGTCATCAACGAAACCAACTACTTCGAATTCACCTCGGAGCAATATCGTCTCTAAAAGAACTCTGCCGTGTCCGCCCGCGCCAAACCCTATAATCGGTCGCACTTGCTGATCTCAGCCTTTCAGATAAAGCAAAGCCTGTATACGAAAGCTACAATTCCTTACGGAAAATCGAGACGGTAATTGTCTCTTTCGACGCTGAAGGTCGTCAATGTCGTGACAGTGTTTCGCCCTCATGTTAGGAAACATCCGCTCATTTATTCGTAGAAGGGGTTTCCGGGCCCGTGAACTCGGGCATCGTAGCCGACCCCTCCGCGGCAATTCCCTCCCCCTTTAGTACTTTCCATACGGTGATCCCGAGGATGCGCAGGTCCAGCCAGAAACTCCAATGGTCCACGTACCAAACATCAAGCGCGAGTCTTTTTCCCCAGGTGAGATCGTTCCGTCCGTTCACCTGCGCCCAGCCGGTGATTCCAGGCCGTACCAGGTGCCGTCGCGCTTGCTCGGGCGAATAACGATCGAGATATTGCATGAGCAGCGGGCGAGGTCCGACCAGGCTCATGTCTCCGCGAAGCACATTCCAGAACTGCGGCAGCTCATCCAGGCTCGATCGTCGCAGAAGAGCTCCCAGCCGAGTGATGCGCGCCTCATCGGGCAGAAGCCGACCGTGCTCATCGCGTTTGTCGGTCATGCTGCGAAATTTCAGCGCAACAAACGGAACGCCCTTGTACCCAGGACGCTGTTGGCGAAAGAGGATTGGAGGGCCCTCCAGCCACACAAAAACGGCGACTACGAGCAGAACCGGCGAAAGCAGTAACAAGCCGATGGCCGACACCGTGATATCGAGGGCGCGCTTCAGTCCCGGTAAGCGGCCCGTTTCAGGCAATCGCAACCGCTCGTTTGTCGGAGGCACGCTTATTTCCCACTATCATGTAACCGGAAGACGCCAACTTTTCAATGCGGAAGTTTGAAAGCCCGGCGTCGTGGCAGATCTGCCGCAACTTCGTGCCGGTATAAAAGTAAACCGGGCAACCCCTCAAGGCATAGCGCATTTTGCGCAGAGGCGCACGTACGGGAGACACTCCCGGAAAGCTTGCCACCACTTTCTTGTTGGAGAGCTCATACATCCTCTTGAGAACGCGCGCCGGATCCGCGACGTAGTCGAACACTCCCAATGCCACCACGATGTCGAACGTCTCGTGAAACGGATACTCCAGGAAATCCGCCTGGATGAATTCGCACCGATCAGCGACGTTGTTCGCACGAGTATATTCCCTAGCCAGTTCCAGCATTGGGTACGAGAAATCAATTCCAACCACGCGGCGGGCGCCCTGTTCCGCAAACAGCGCGCTGTTCCTGCCCGAACCGCAGCCGACATCGAGAACCGTGAAGTCCTCCATCCCCTCGAAGGCCTTCGTGGTCTTCTCGATTCGCTGGAAGAGTGCTTTGCGAAAGATCTGATTGAAGCGATAGCTCCAATTGTGGCGGTTTTCGTATAGCGCATCGAAATTGTCCGCGGTTCGTTCAAAATAGGTTTTTACGCTCAAGAACCGGTTCCTCCTGAAGAAAATCGGCGATAGTGGTAAATGAATACTGCTGTAGCAAAGTTGCCAGCTTCGGAGTCATTGTATGACGCCCGAGGTTCTGATGAAAATTCCATTGCCGCCCGCGCAGGCGATGTCGGAAATGCTCGGGCCTCCCGGAGACGAACACGTCGAGCCGTTTCGAATCGAATTCGTAGGGATGAAAATAGGTCACCAGTGGCTTTCCCGAATCGTTCAGCTTTTGAACGGCCCGAGAAAGCATCCATTGGGGCAACACTCGAAAGCTACCGCCGCCCGCCACTGGCAGCCGCATCCTTCCCCACGGCAGCGTTGCCAACGGAATTTCTTTGATGCTCAAATTATTAGGAAGCCGGTACTCCGCAGCCAGCGGAAAGAACCCGGGAATTCCGTATCGCCGGTGATGAATCGGAAAAATACTCGAGTCGTACTCGAATCCCAGTTCGGCCAGAACCTCCAGCGCCCACAGCGAATCCGCACGAATCGAGAACTCCGCTGCCCTATACCCGCGAACCGGCTTCCCGATGATGTCTTCCAGAATCTGCTTACCGCGGCGGGTGTCTTCCGCAAACTGTGGGCGCGACAGCCGATGCACGACCAGATGCGCGTATCCGTGCGAAGCAATCTCGTGCCCCATGGATGTCACTCTGCGCGGCAATTCAGGACAACGCTCGGCCAGGCTTCCCAACGTAAAAAAAGTTGCGTGTACCTGGTGCCGCTCCAGCAATTCCAGCAAAAGATCCATTTGACGGAAGACATGGTTCAGCAGCGCGGGCGTCTCGCCCGTTAGCCGGCGATAGGCGAGCTGATGCCAGTCCTCAAGATCGATGGTAAGCAGGTTCTTCACGAGTGGGAGCCATATTCCTTGCAGCGTCGAGCTGAGCATAAAATTCGCAAAGCCGGCTGAAGACATCTTTGCTGTTAAAGTTTTGGACGATATGCTGCCGGGCGCGCTCGCCCATCCGCGCAGCCATGTCGCGATCCACATAGAGCCGCTCGATCGCCTGGATCAGCCTCGGAACATTCCGTGGTGGGACAAGCAGGCCAGTATCGCCGTCGAGCACCACCTCACGGCAGCCTCGAATGTCGCTGGCCACTACCGGTCGCATCATCGCCGCCGCCTCCATACAGGCGCACGGAATTCCTTCCCGGTACGAGGGCAACACAAAAATGTCCATCGCGGCGTACCACGCCCTCATATCGTCGCTCCAGTTAACGAAGCGAACCACGCCGCGGTGTTGCAAATCGTCCATGTAACTGGCATCCAGAGCATCGTTCTGGTCCGCCTCCCGTGGCCCAATCACAACGAACTTCATCTGCGGATAGACTGCAGTCAATGTCTCCGCCGCCGCAAACAATTCCATGAATCCCTTTTCCTTCACCAGGCGCCCGACGCTTCCAACGACAAAGTCGTCGGCCTCCAGCCCAACTTCCCGTAATTTCGCGGTTCGTTCGAAATTTATGAGCGGCGCAAACCGCCCTACATCGATTCCATTCCCCAGATATGCAATTTTCTTGCGAGAGCACAGCCGGCTGCGCACCGCCCGCTCCACATCTTCCCTGCTCTGCGACAACAGCCGATCACAAAATGTCGCCGTAATCTTTTCTGGAATCCAGAACATCGCCTGTCTCAATCGCGGCATCCGGTCGTGGAACAGGAGTCCGTGAATCGTATGCACTACGTGCGGAACTCCCGCCAGGCGGGCCGCAAGCGGTCCGATCAACCCTGCCTTGGGAGTGTGAGTATGCACCACATCGAACTTATGACGGCGAAACAATCGCGCCAAGGCTGCCGTCGAACCAATATCGCGCAGGGGCGCGATCTCGCGCTCCATGGGAACCGTCTCAACCTTCACACCCGCGCTGCGCACGCTTTCGACCCACGGGCCGGGAGCACACACCGCGACCACGTTGTGGCCCTCCGCCTCAAGCGCCTTGATTTGGTCCAGCAGCAGAAGCCGTACTGAAATGTCGGAGGTCGCGACCTGCGCAATTCTTAACCCCATTCTATTTCACCCCCGACTTAAGCCGATGATAGACGTATTCTCCGAATGTAGGATGCGTCCACAGCCGCGATTCTCCACTCGGCGGCGCTACCGGTTGCAACTGGCCTTCGCAAGCTTCGCCTATCGCTTTCTTCAGCAGAGGTATTCCAGCAGCCAACTGGAGCAATCCGTAAGTAGTGAAGTTGTCCATACCATTCGGCATGATCCGCGCCTGCCCTAGGATGCGCCCAGTATCGATTCCAGGGTCGACTTCATGCACCGTGACGCCACAGGCCTCTCGATTATTTTCGACAAGTGACCAATATCCGCCGTGAACCCCGCGATACATCGGAGTGATCCCGGCGTGCATATTGATGAATATCGACTGAATACAACTCAGGACGCGAGCGGCAATAATTCGTGTGCCGCTCACCACGATCACCGATGGCCGTAATTCTTGCAGCACTCCAATCGTCTCGTCCGAATTTACCGAGACCACTTTGGTCAATTTGGCGACTGGAATCGCGGATGCATCGAGTCCGAACTGCCGGATGATTTCCTTCACACGGCGGCGGGACGTCACAGCCAGCCATGGAACTACAGAAACGCGGAATGCGATTTGACCCAAAGCTTTGCTCAGCCCCAGCCGCTTGACTCTTCGCTTCACGAACTTCAGACGTGACTCCCCTTCTTCCACGATCACTCCGGCAATCGGAAAATCGGGGCGGAGCGAGTTGTAGAGTATCGCTGTCTGCCTATCTTCTCTGCCGAGCAAAACGATCTTCTTCAGTGACAGCATGTTCCTGAGACTCAGAATGATTGAGTGTACTCTCCGCCATGTTCTTGCTCTGCATCCCGTAACGTTCGCGCAAATTATGGAAATGATCGAGAATGCGCCGCAGCATTCCCAGATTTTCGTCCAAGTACGCGCCGAAATTGTGAGGATGCCACCACAAGTGGTACGCCAGACCGTGCCGAGCCGCGTACGTAAGGCCATCCAACACGCGCCGCTCCTGCAATGAATGAACCATAGCCACCCTGGGAGTATAGGGCCGCAGAAAACGGCTAGCCGGAAGATTCATCGGCAGATCGCCTTTGCTTGGCATCGGAGTATAGCAATTGTGCGACAAGAGATTGCAATACGAATCAAGCAGCCTCGCCGCGCGTATCCGGAATGTCTCATCGGTCAAAATTCGTGGACGATAGATCCAGGAATCGGGGTTGCCGCGAAACGCCTTCAGCCCCATTTCGCCGCACACTCGCAGATGAGCGCCATTGTATTGATTGCGCGGAAACACGATGGACTTCAGCACAACCCCGAAGTCCGCTGCCGCCGCCATCGCCGCCTCCAGATCGGCACGGAATGCGGCAATACTCTGCGTCGGCTCCAGGCAGTAATAGTGAGAAAAAGTATGGGTGCCGATCTCCTGCGCCGGACTTGACCGGATCCGCTCCAGCAAGCTTCGGGCAAAATGGAATGGGTCCTTGTTTTCATCCTCTCCTATAGTTTCCATCTCGGAATAGGGCGAGAGACCTGGGTCATCATACCGTGGCAACTGGCTCGGCAAGGCGCGCAGCAGCTCGCTTTGACGACTGAAAAAAAGGAATCCAACCGTCGCCCAGGTGGCATGAATGTCGTATTCCGCAAACGTAGCCAGCATCGCAGGCACGGCGCGGCGCACGCCCATCAGGTTCTCGCGATACTGCTCCACCGTCTTGACATCGCGAATCCCCCAGTGCAGTTCAAAATCCAGAGAGATGATGAGCGTCCCGGAGGCTCGAGGTTGTTCGCCGAACGGCAAGTTAAGCTCCCACCTGTATCGGCTGGAATCCCGGGTGCGGCTTTGCTGCTGAGTTCTGATGTTCCCACCAGAGCTGAAACATAAGAATGTCCCAAAGATGGAACTGCCATGCTCCGCGACCGCTGAGATGGTCGTTCCATTTCACGCGTACCGCGGCTGGATCGAAGAACCCTTCCTCTCGCAAGCGGCTCGGATCCAGCAGCGCTTCCGCCCATTCGCGCATGGGACCACGGAGCCACGAATCGAGCGGAACGCCGAATCCCATCTTTGGGCGCTCCACAAGATTCCGCGGCACATATCGGTTCAGCACCTGCCGCAACAGCCACTTGCCATGGTTCGGCCGAACCTTCATCTGCAATGGCAAACGCCAGGCGAACTCTACCACCCGAGGATCCAGGAAAGGAATCCGTCCCTCCAGCCCGCAAGCCATCGTCGCGCGGTCCAGCTTCACCAGAATGTCATTCGGTAAATAGGTAATGGTATCCAGATAGATCGCCTGGCGCTCGAACTCCGGCAGCTCGAGCCATTGGTCTTCGATCATGTGCAAGGGACGCAGCGTATTGGCCCCAGCAATCACGCGCTCCGGCGCCGACCAGTGCGACGCCATCCCCGCATACATTTCCATGGGACTTTCAGAAGGCAGCAGGCCTGCTAACTTGTGCACTTTGTAACCTGGCATACGCTGGCGCCAACTTTTCGGCAGCAGCGGATGCATGCGCTGGAACGCCGCGTCCCACGACTCGGGCCCAATGGCCGTCATGCCCGCTGCTGCGAGCCGGCGCAAAAAGCGTGGAGTGCCGTCCAGTTTTTTCCAGACTCTTCCTCCCCAGGTGTAGCGATTGTAGCCGCCGAAAACTTCATCGCCACCGTCCCCCGAAAGACTGACAGTCACATCACGTCGTGCCAGTTGTGAAACCAGCAGCGTAGGAATCTGGGAAGAATCGGCGAAGGGCTCGTCGTAAACCTCGGGCAGACGGCTCACCAGGTCGATTGCTTCCTGGGACGAAACGTAAAGCTCTACGTGGTCCGTGCCCAGATGCTGTGCCACCGCGCCGGCATCGGTGGCTTCGTTATATCCTTCCTCGTGGAAACCGATGGAAAACGTGCGCACCGGTCGTTCGCTCTGCGCTTGCATGAGCGCGACAATCACCGAAGAATCAATGCCGCCGGAAAGAAACGCGCCCAATGGAACATCCGCATGCATGCGCAGCTTGACTGCATCGCGTAGCAGACCATCCAGTTCATCCTCAGCTTGCTGCGCGGATCCGGTGAATGGTTCGAGAAGCGCACGTTCCACTGACGAGCGCAGCGACCAAAAAGCTTGCGTCGTTACCTGACCATTCCGGTACCGCAGAACCGTGCCCGGCAGCAGTTTGCGGATGCTGCGATAGATGGAATACGGCGCGGGAATGCAGTTGAACCGCAGATACGAAGCGACCGCGTCGCGGTCAATCTCTCCCCGAAACGCCGGATGAACTCGCAGACTCTTAAGCTCGGAACCGAACAGAAAAGTCCCGCCTGCAGATCCATAGTAAAGCGGCTTCTCGCCAAAACGGTCGCGCGCCAGAACCAGCGTCCGTTCACTTCGGTCCCATAAAGCGAACGCAAACATTCCGTTCATTCTGACCAGCGCCGACTCGATCCCCCATCGTTCGAAGGCCGCCAGCATGACTTCCGTATCGGAGTGGCCGCGGAAACGCAATTCCGGCCACTGGTTCAGCAATTCCCGCCGTAACTGTTCGCAGTTGTAAATCTCCCCGTTGTATACAATTACGAACCGGCCACTGAAAGAAAACATCGGCTGATGCCCCGCCGGAGAAAGGTCCAGGATAGAAAGACGCCGGAAACCAAGCGCAATTCCCGCCTCGGCGTCAGCCCACACGCCCTTGTCGTCGGGCCCGCGATGTTGCAGAGCCTCGGCCATGCGGCTCGCCAGAGCTTCCAGTTCAAGCGGCTTACTTCCGCCCCGCGCCTCGACTAATCCTGCGAGACCACACATTTGGCAAACGTCTCCAACGATAGAAACAAGCGATCGATATAAGCGCCAGCAATATCAGTAACGGTCCGGACGTTCCTAAGTCTAGCCGGCTAGTCGCCAGCGGTAGGCGACTCCAACCCAGATCGGCCCTGCACTACTGTTGATCGACGCCTCAGCCGGAACGTACGAACGGGAAGCGACACGGGCTGCGCTTCCCATCGTGAATCGCCCAGAAAGAGCATGAGCGCAAACGGCAGCAGCATTACGCGCTGCCGGTTCAACAGGCCGAAATTGGTCGTGGCAGCCGCATAAATGATCGTAAACTCTATGGTGTACAGCGCCAGGAACATGGAAAACGCATTCGATCGAATGCCAAGTAACGTTCGATAGAGCACTTTTCTCCGGCGCACGAAAATCACCAGCAGGCAGAGTCCCTCAATCGAGGCGAATGCGGATTGAAAATTGTGGACTTCAAAAGGGAATGGGCGAATGAGTAGAAACGGCGCTAGCGCCATTCGCGAAGCCAGCGAATCGTGCCGTAAGTAGACCCGCCTATGCCCGCGTTGTTTCTCGCAACTTGCAAGACGGCGGCCTTACCTCCCGCAAAGTCTCGCATCTCAACGTAAGTTGCAGCTCGCGATACGAAAACCCAAGTAAGCCCAACCAGCAAAGGAATGCCGAGAACCTTCAAAGCCACTCCACTCATGCCCGTGCGGTTCGCGCCGAACAAATAAGGGAAAATGAAAGCAATGGCCAGGATGCCGGCCATGTGCGGCCGCACGCTCATGACCACTAGCAGCCCCGCCGCCAACCAGACGTATCCCTGCAGGCCGACACGCTGGTGCACGCGCGCGAAACCATACGTTGCGATTCCGGCGCCGAGCATGACGACTGCATCTTTACTAATACTCGCCGTCCAGAAAACGCAGCTCGGAAGCAGAAAAGCTAACGTTGCCAAAATGTCGATTCGAGTCGCATCGGGAAACCCCATGCAAAACGCCCGATAAATGAAGTACGCTCCCCAGAACGACATCGAGGCAAAAAACACCATCGCCACCGGCAATGAAATGCCCGTCACCACAAAAATGCACTGCGCCAGAAACGACGGAAAGTCGGTGCCCCAGAGCGGAGTTGGAACGGTCACAAGGCCCGTTTGGCTATAGCCCGTCGCCCAACTCTGGGCAATGTAGTAATAATGGGTCATATCCGCGGAATAGTCATACAAGCGCACGACCATGGTGATGTACAGCCCGGCAGCCGCCATCTTGGCCAGTATGCCCACGGCCATCAAGCGCCGCAGCGACGGATGTTGCCGCGTGCAATATGCAATCAGGACGGAGTTAAGCAGGAGGATCAGCCCCACCATCGATGCTGCGGCGAACCATGAAATCGGCACGTCCTCGTCATAAATGTCGAAAAGTTCGTGGAGCCAAAAGGGGCCGTCACTAGGAGCAGAACACCGATCAGATTGACGACTAAGCTCAGTCGTGGCGACAGTCGCCAGCAACTCCCAGCTGCTTGCGGATTTTGAATGGAATTGAACATTCCCACAGTAAAAGCGACTTCTGGCGCTACAATCTGATGGCTTCGGCGGCGAATACTTGCATCAGGGTACCACGCTGCCAATCGAGCTACCAGGCTACTTTTTAAACAGTGAGAGTATTGCACGTCATCGACAGTCTCATCCTTGCAGGAGTTGAGGTACTGCTGCGGGAGATGCTCCCACGCATGCGCGAGCGAGGCCTCATTTCCTCAGTTATGGTGTTAAAACATCTCGACAGCCCCTTGGAAAACGCCCTTCGAGAAGAGGGGTTCCCGTTTCTTCCATCGCGAGGTTCGGAGATTTACTCGCCCCTGCACGTCTGGTCTCTCGCCGGCCATATGAGCTCTTTTGACGTCGTGCATTCCTATCTTTTCCCCGCCCAACTCTGGGTTGTAGCCGCCGCAAAGCTTGCGGCAAAACACGTTCCCCTTGTGACGACCGAGCAAAGCACTCAAAATCGCCGCCGGAGACGATGGGCGCGTTCTTTAGACTCTTGGATGTATGGAAACTACGCAGCCATCGCCTGCAACAGCGAGGCCACCTCGCAAAATCTGCTGGACTGGATACCGGATGTGGCCGACCGCGTGAGCATCATCTACAACGGCGTTCCTTTGCAACGTTTTCGCAGCGCTCTTCCAGCCAACAAACATGAAATCATGGGCGGTTCCAACCAAAGGTTCGTCATCATGTTTGTAGCCCGATTCGACCCTGCGAAAGATCACCCAACCCTTCTGCGCGCTATGCGCAAGGTGCCAAATGCAGAACTGCTTCTAGTGGGCGACGGCGATTTACGCCTACAGATGCAGCGCCTTTCCATGGAATTGGGGATCGCAGATCGAGTGCATTTTCTCGGCCGTCGTCCCGACATACCACAACTGCTGAAAATGGCCGACCTCTACGTGCACGCCTCGAACTACGAGGGATTTGGCATTGCCGCCGTTGAAGCGATGAGCGCCGGATTGCCCGTAGTGGCCAGCGACGTCCCCGGACTCGGGGAAATCGTAAAAGGAGCCGGGATGCTTGTTCCCCCTGGAGACGACGAAGCGCTCGCCAAGGCCATCAACGATGTCTTAGAATCCCCGACCTTGAGGGAGCAACTGGCCGCAGCTAGCCAGCAACGCGCAGCTGACTTCAGCATCGAGCGGACGGTCGATGCCTTTATCGAGACCTATAAGGCGGTCACTCAATCGCATTCCTAAGCCGATATCGGAATCGCCGTCTCTTCCACTTCCTGCCGGCAATATTCCACCACAGAATCAATAATGTCAGTCAACGTCCGCGTCGGAGCGTAGCCAAACCACTCCTGTGCCTTTCGAATGTCCGGAACTCGCCGATACATATCCTCGAAACCTTCGCCGTAGGCTTGACTGTAGGGAACGTGAGAGATCACGCTCTTCGAACCGCTTTGGGCGATAACGCGCTCGGCCAGGTGGTTGATGGTGATTTCCTCGGTACTGCCGACGTTGAAGATTTCACCAACCGTGCGATCCGAGGCGACACACGAATCCAGTGCATCCAGCACGTCATATACATGCGCGAAACACCGCGATTGCTCGCCGGTGCCGTACACAGTGATGGGCTCATTGTTGAGCGCCTGCCGGGCGAAAGTCGGCAACACCATGCCGTAGTGCCCGGTCTGGCGTGGGCCGGTTGTATTGAATAGCCGGACAATGGTCACCGGAAGACGTTGTTCGCGGTAATATGCCAGAGCAAGAAACTCGTCGATCGCCTTGGAACATGCATAACTCCACCGGCAATTGTAGGTCGATCCCATCACCAGGTCATCGGTCTCGCAGAACGGAATCTTTGTCGACTTGCCGTAAATCTCCGACGTCGATGTGATCAAAAGCCGCTTACTTTTTTTTGCCACCAGCTCAAGGATTAGCTCACTGCCCCGCACGTTAGTCTCGATGGTTCGCACCGGAAACTCGACAATTCTTCGTACCCCAACGGCGGCCGCCAAGTGAAACACCACATCGGCCCCGTCAACCAGTTCGGCCAACAGGTTTCGATTGAAAATGGAATCAATTACATATTCGAAGTTCGCGTTCTTCTTTAAATGCGAGATGTTGTTGATGCTGCCCGTGGAAAGATCATCAATGATTACCACCCGATTGCCCAGACTCAGCTGCCTTTCGGCCAAATGAGAGCCGATGAAACCTGCCCCTCCCGTAATCAATGCGCGCATTCCAAACTCCTCCTAGATTTTCAACCTGAATCAACCCGCCAGGACTAACAGGACTAGGGGAACGCCCGGTCCGCAGGCCGCCGGCTGGCGTCATCTTACAATCTCTCGGCCCTTTCCGGTAGAGTGAACCGCGCTTCGCTTTTGTTTTCCACATGAGACCCGGTATTCGCCGGCATCTCCCGATATGGGCGGGAGTGCCGAACTTGAGGCGGCGCGCATATGTACAGACGCGAGCGGCACAATACCGAATACCTTGCGTTTCTCCATAAGTAGCAGGGGTTTCATATTGTGGGCGACACAAAAATCAATCATCCCATAACAAATATTGATATCATCACACGCCAATACTCCTCGGGAAGATATTCTTGGAAAAACGGCCTCCAACTCATACCGCATCCACTGATAGGAATGGTCGGAATCATGGATCATCAGGTCGATTGCTGGCAACTGCGCCACAATCGCAGCAAAGCTCTTCTTAAGCTTCGAAAGATCGAGGAGGTGCAGGTGCCATTGCCGCTTGTCTGCCACTAAGTTGCCTACATCATTACTCACGTCAATGCTGTGCAACTCGCCGGACCCGTTCTCTCCCAGCGCGTTCAGAATAAGTGCCGTCGAGTGGCCATTTGCCACTCCAGTTTCCAAAACAACGGAAGGACGAAGAAGGCGAACAAGCGCGTATATGAGGAACGCTGATCCTTCTTCGATGGCAAAAGCGGCATCGTACGTAAAGCATTACCGATCGATATCTTCCGATAAGTGCCGCCCTATAGCCCTCGTATTCATGACGAAAGCGCAAGAGATCATCAGAGGAGATCGGTGACGTGGACAACGCAGAGAGCAGTCCCTCTGCACTGAGGTGAACTGAAGATGCGGCTGCCGCAAGTTCCCCAAGATAAGGCGCGTCACGCTTACGGAAACCGGAGCGCAATAGCGCGTGAGTCAACTTGCAGAGCACCCGCTCAGCGGTATCTCGCACTCCATATTCTCGCAGGTGACTGTACAACCTCGACGGCATAAGTTTTGGATTTTAAACGATATTCCTCAAAGTTGTGCGTCACTCGAAATTCGGTTGAAGGAGCAAGCGCAGCATGGTCACGTACTCGTCCGCAACATAGTCCATTGTGAATATCCGCAATGCCGCAGCAGATGCCGGTTCCGGCTTCTGGTCAAGTAATGCCAACATCTCTCTTGCCATCGCGTCCGCATCCCCAACCCGAACCAGCCGCCCCTGCGCGACCCTCTCTAGGATCTCCCGTGGTCCGTCCTTGCAATCGGTAGCCAGAACGGGCGCGCCAGCAGCCAGCGCTTCCACCAGCACATTCCCGAAACCTTCCCACGCCGATGAAAGAACGAACAGAGCAGCCCTCGACATGTACTTGTGCGGGTTTTCCTCGTAGCCAGGCAACGACACGTCCTGACCAATCCCTAACTCCACAGCGAGTGTCTCCAACCTTTGCCTTTCTTCGCCCTCGCCAAGTATTAGCAATCGGGCCGGACGTTGTTTACGTACTAGCGCGAAAGCTCGGATGAGCGTTGCAAAATCTTTTTGCGGGGCTAAACGCCCTGCTCCGAGTATCACCGGCCGCTGTCCGGGCTCAAACCAGGCATGGTCGACAACCTGCTTCTCTTGCGAAACAATGCTGGAAGAGATGATCGGGTTGTAAATTACCTTGATTCGCGCGCGACACTTCGGGGCATGCTCGATCAGGTCGCTGGCGACGCCCTCCGACACGGCAACAATCGCGTCTGCTCGGTGCAAGAAGCAGCGACAAGCCAAAGGTACGAGTCGCACCTTCAGTGAAGGCGCGTGCTTAACTACTTCGGAGAGATTGGTGTGCACGGTGGCAATGATGGCGGTGGGCACGCGGGCTATCGCCCGAGCCCAAATTGCGATCACGCTGGAATGCTCCATTGCAGTCAACACTGCCGCTGGCCGCTCCCGCCGCAGATATCGAACCAACCTGGGCAGGCTGGTCAGCACGCGTCCGGCTTGAAGATTCACTACGCGCGTCTTTTTCGGTACATGGCCCTGGAATTCACCTTTCACCTGAGGAGCAACAATATCCACCTCGAAACCCCGCTCGCAGAACCCCTCAGCGAGATTCAGCATCACGCGCTCGACTCCGCCATAGGCAAGAGTCGGCACAAAGATAGCGACGCGGGGCTTTTCTCTAGGTTTGCGGGCAGCGACAGACGACGTGAGTGCGACGGACCTTAATTCTGCCGGGTTCGGTCTACGCGTCAGCGCCATTAATCACTAATGTACGAACCACGACACTATCCTCAACGGCCGGGCTCTGTCCATCCTTTGCGTTCTACGCAAACGGTGTTCGCTCCCGCAGCGCTCGGCTTATTGGCCCTTTTTCTAAAATTTTCCACAGATATCCACAGAGAACTTTCGCTTCTTTGTGACGGACAACCTTGACCGAGGATTTGGAAGGCGCATACTGGAAGCGTGTCTACAGCATCTTTCCGTCACGCCAGGGAAAAAGAAGGCGATTCCGACCGCGACCTAGGAACTTTGGCTAACTCCTTATTCGCCAATATTTTGCCCGTAAGTGCTTTGATTCCAATACTTTACTTCGGAGGCTTCATATCAGGTAATAATATACTTGACTAACCATGAGAAGGACTGAAAAAAATAAATTAGTTTATGCCGTGACAGGGCGAAGGGTTCCGCCGTCTCTTGCTAGTCTCGGGTTCTCCGAGCAAGATGTTATTGATCTAATTAAGTTCCTGACTCCTGCCTCGCAATCAGGAACAAGAGGCTTGAAGTCGGGAAGAAGAATACGGGGGATTCAATCAACTTGGCAAAGCCGGACCACGCTTAATCCGAGAAAAGTTCCCCGTAAATCTGTCCTGCCTCTATCCATAAGCGATCGGGCTCAACCCGCTTCACCACGCCAAAGCTGAGTCCAGTAGAATTCACGAGGCGGAAAACCACTTTTTTATCGACGAGATTCGCTCTTTCCACCATAGTGCGGCAATTTATACCGCTAATGCAATCCATCGGAATTTGGAGTTTACGCGAAGAAGCCCGCGAATCGTGGGACTACTTTGTGTCTGACGAAGTTGTATATGGAGGTCAATCCATCGAGGTCGATTTCCAAATCGCCCGTTCCGTCAGTCCTATCGATTGGATCGCCGAATACGATTCTGGGGACATTTACATCGAGTTGAAATTTGTCTTTTTCGGCCAGCAGGAAGATTACTATCATTGCGTTCTGGAAAGATCCGAATCAACCCAGAACTTGGAAACGTTCTCGACCTTGATGGTGAATGTAATATGTCCGAGCGCGACGGAGCGGTGCTTGTCGATGTTACAGAGCCTGTTGAGTTGCCAGAGGGGATGCTCCTTGAACGCAGGCCAACTGTGGTACGGCTGAAACGATTCCACAATCCTAAGGGCGTTCGGGGGGATAGAAGCGACCTTCTCGTTGTATCCCCTATTGCCAGGACCGGGACATTCGGATTCGATCGGGAAAGCGGTGTTGCGTCCGGGCGTGTCGGTGGTGAGCAGTGCGAGCTGCCATGCAAGATTGTCAAGGCTAGAGCGGAGGCAATAGGCGAATTCGCCAATCAGCATACCGACAGCATCGGGGGTAGTTTTTTGTTCAATGCAGACGTAGTGCCGCGCCTTCTCAATATTGTCCTTAGTCCTACGAGTGTAGGCGTCTTTCCTAAATTTCGCGACTTCCCCCTTCAGTTCATTGAGGCGTTTGTCCGCCCAACCAAGCTTCATTTGTGTGTGGGCCAGACCTACTCTCAGTGGCATGAGAACAACCCCAGCAAAATGCGGTACTATAGGCGCATGAAGTCTAAACCAAGTCCCGAATATCAGAACTTTGCTGGAGCACTAAGAAAAGTCCTCCAGGTATCGCATTCGGAATTGCAGCAACGGATAGCGGACGAAAAAAAGGCCAAAGCTTCAAGCCTCGACCTTCTTCTTCGGACCGCGCTTCTTCCGTAAAGGATTAGAAACTCTCTGGACTGCCAGCTTTGCCAGTGACTTCTGCAAACGTAAGACGACGGCCAGCGATTCCCAAGAGCCGCATTGAATCTGTCCGCATCTGTGAGTTTGTTTCCGCCCTCGTCCTTGCGATGGTTGTATCGAATCTGCCATCTAAAGAACCATCCAAAATGGACCAACTGCTACGTAAGTTCCTCGCAGAGTTCTCTTGAGGAGCGCCCAGAAGTTTTCGATTCCTTGGGTATGAACCTGCCCTTTGACGTAGGTTTCCGAGTGGTTGACGATCTCATGCACGAAACGATAATGCAGCAGATCGTATCCGACTGCCTCATCGGTGTAGACCTTTGTTCCGTACTGACCGTGCGGTCTCAGAGGACTTCCTTCTGCAATGTTTCGCGCTTCACATTGGGAATGACTCTGGCGCGGACCTTGCGAACGTCGCGGTCCAGCATCCCCTGGACGATAGTTTTTCCCTTCGGTCCACCTTTGATGGCGTACCGCTCGCGCTTCTCTTTGTGCATATTGTTGAGCTGCCCGCCGATGAAGGTTTCATCCACTTCGACTGGCCCAGAGTTCCCCCCGAGTTTCGTAAACGAGCGATCCTTCAGAGCAAGTCTCAGCCGTTGCAGGACGAACCATGCGGACTTCTGAGTGATTCCCAAGTCGCGTCCGATCTCGTAGGACGAGACACCATTCTTGCAGTTCACCAGCATCCACAGCGCAGTAAGCCATTTGTCGAGAGGGATGGGCGAATCCTCGAAGATCGTTCCAACTTTGACGGAGAACTGGCGACCACAAGCCTTGCACTTCCAGCGCTTCTGGGTCTTGAAGGTAAATAGCAGGCTCTTGTCCCGACACACTTAGGGCAGCGCGGAATTCCGTCCGGCCAGCGAAGGTTAGCAACGGTGTCGATACAGAAAATCTTCTCGTCGTCCGCGAAATGCCGTATTGCAGCTTGCAGAGTCTTAGGAGTGTCGTTCATGTCAACTAGCCCTTCAATTGCCGAATTAGCTCGTCAATGCGCTGAGTTATGGCGTCAAGATTACGAAGAGATGGGGCGGGACCTAGATCGAACCATGGGTGATCTTTTAGTTGCGCATCCAGATCGGTTCGACTCGGGGGGATCGCGTACCTTAGCGCCACTATCCAATGATGCTGGCGCTCCGAGTACAAATGCAGATCGCGCAGCATCTCCAGAATCGCTACAAGCACCTGATTTACTTGGATATCGTCGGACATAACGAAACTATCGCATAAATCAGCTGGTTAGTCAAGTATATTATTGCCTCATATCAATTTCTCGTAACTCCAACAAAACAAATATTTTATTCAATCGATACAAAAAAAATATAGGTATGCCGCGCCGCCGACCTTAATTGGGGCAGTAGTTACGCTCCACGTCATCCGGGGGCACGAAAAGTGAAGCGGAAATCATTCGATGATTTTAGGAGCAGCTGGCCCCTCTGTTTCGACGAAGTTCCCGGCGTCCGATCGATCCGTTGTGAGGCCGAATGTTCTCCGGCGCAGCGAAGCCAGCAGCGATGCGACTTCGTTACGGCCGATCAGCACGATCAGTGACAGCGAACCCAGGAGGGTCAAGCCAAAAATCGCCAGCCGCCAGCTTTGCCAATGCACTTGCGTGATCCAAAGAACTCCGCTGAAGATGGCCAGCGCCGCCCCTAAGTGGATTCTGGAAAACGCGAGAGGATAAACCCGTTGCGCGTAAAAATACATTAGCACCGCCTCGATTACGTAGGCGGCCATGGTCGCATATGCGGCGCCATACATTCCCCAACGCGGAATCCACAGAAGATTGAGACCGAGATTGGCCACCAGGGCCACACAACTTACTACCCAAAGAAAGCCGACGCGGCGCACCTGGAAGAGTGAAGGTTGCAAGATGCTGTAGAGCGCGTGGAACAGATAACCGGCAATGATCCATGGAATCAGCCGCCCCGCCGATGAGTAACGTTTATCTAGAAAATGACTCACCACATCCTCCGCAATCAACGAGCCGAAGATCGCAATCGTCACCAGCAGCAGGCTCAGTCCGGAGAAAAGCCGCCCCAGCGTGCGCTGCCCTTCCGGTCCATTGCGCGCCACGTCGTAAAAGAGCGGCGACCACGCTTGAGAAATGGAGGCGGTCACTAGATACATCACCATGCCGAATGTGTATGCGACGGAGTACACGCCTACTTCGTCCAGGTTCCTGTAGTACTCGAGGATGAAACGGTCGGCTACCACCAGCCCCAGCGCCAGAAGTAAGTGCGGCAAGACGGGCAACGCGATGGGCAAAGATTCACGCACAAACTTCCACTCGAATCCGCCTGCCCACCATTTACGGGAAACGATCAGCGCCACCAGCAACGATCCGGCGGCGCCCATCAGTTTTCCCGTAAGCATCCCGGCAGCGCCGCGGCGCAGCAACACGACAAGAACCAGCGCCGAACCCGCGGTCATCAGAAACGAAGCCGACGCCATCATGGAAAACGCCAGCGGCCGCTGCTCGCTCTGGTACAGTCCCAGCCGGTAGTCGACGATCTGGTTCGCCGCCGCCGTACCGATCGCGAGCGCGATGTAAGGGAAGAATGGCACGGCGAAGTGAGGTGCAACCCGCTGCAGCAGTTGCCGCCCGATTGCGAAGGCCAACGCCACAATTGTGACCGTCAATGCTGCGCCAAAACGAAGCACGCTGCTCACGTACCGTCGCTGCACTCCCGGCTCATCCGCGTAGTGGAAATAAAGACGCCGCATTGCGGAGTCCAGGCCTAGCCCGCAAAAGGCCCCCAATGTCGCGGCAATGATTTCAGCGAGACTGATGGTGCCATAGTCGCCGGGACTCAGAAACCGCGTGAACAACGTGATCAGTAGAAAGTTGACAGCCTTCAGCGCAAAATTCGTGGTCGCGTAAGCGCCCGAACCCACGAGCAAGCGACGGCCCACCGACTGGATGCTGTGGGGACTCGCGCTATTCGCGGAAGCTTCCGCGCTCTGGGCTTGCCGAATGAGTGTCACAAGGGGTCAAACCGCGCGGTCGGCTCCAGTCGCTGCTTTTCAGTGCCATGTGAGTATCGTATAACACAAAGACTAGGGGTCGATCTCACGAGATAGTTCAATGGAGATAACAAATGAAACATGTGCCGATTGCGAATCCGAGTCTTCCCTGCATTGTGTTTCGCGCGAACCGGAATCGTCTTGGTTGAATCAACGGAACTGGCTTCAGTGCCGCCTGTTGCCCTAGGTTTTTTGCGCGACCACTCTCCACTCACTCCACAGTACCTGGTCTCGCTCGACGTCTTCGAAAGTTGCCCTTTGGATTTCTACAATCCGCCAGCTGCAAAGAATTTCGCGGATCATTTCCTTCGTATATGCCAGTCCCGTCATCCCCGGAGCGCTGTGAAATGAATAGGGAGTAAAGAGGAATTTTCCTGCCCGGCATAACGCACGCCTGACGTTCTCGACGGTTAAGCGGGCAACCTCGAAATCAGCGTAGCAAATGGCCGCCCGATCGAATGCTAAGTCGAAATGGTCGTCGGGAAAAGGAATGTGGGGAAACTCGGCCAACCGCAAATCGCAGGCCTGCCCGCATCTTGCCTTGGCATAATTAATCGCAGACGGAGCTCCGTCTGTTCCATAACAAGCAAATCCCTCCTGAGAAAGGAACCAGGAGTTATTTCCCGTCCCGCATCCAACCTCCAGGATTCGGGTCTCGTTCCGCGCTTTCGGGGGTGCGTTGCGATAGACAAATGACGCCACGTAATCGTACGGGCATCGCGCGAACTTTCCACTTTGATAGAAAGAGTGTTCCCACATAGGATCAGCTGCCGATGGTCGCTTCATAGCAATCTACACTCTCTCGTTGGAATCGCCGGTGATACGCCCCAACTTGTGTTGAGCCGCCGCATCCACACCAAGCTTCGATGATGGCGTCACTCGTGGATGTCGGTAAGCGACGTGGTAAATTCTACATCCCCCTCGAACAAGTCGGCACACATGACATTCTTGGCCGGGCAGATGCCTGGCGCCCTCAGGCGGAGCACAGCGATAACGCGCCGCGGGAGGTCGCATGAACAAGGTTTCGCGTCGAGGCTGATCGTTTATACTCAGCGCGGTCGCCATCGACGTTGCTGCCGTTGAGATCGTGAATGTGCTATCCTACGCGTTCCTGGTACTGCAGTGCCATCGTGTTCTTCATGACCGCAAGAATGTTCGTAACTATAAGCTCTGGCGAAGTAAAAGCTCACGAGAGCACAGGAATATTCTCGGTTGGCCTATGACATTGGATGGTCAAAACATTCTCATTACAGGTGGCACGGGCTCTTTCGGCAAAAGATTCGTTGAAATTGTCCTGCGTGAATACCGCCCAAAACGGCTCATTGTTTTCAGTCGCGACGAACTAAAACAGCATGACATGCGCCAGAAATTTCCCGATGGCGCAGGGTCCTCGATGCGTTACTTCCTGGGCGACGTGCGCGACTCGGAGCGCCTCAGACGCGCCTTCGTCGACGTAGATATTGTTGTTCATGCGGCCGCCCTTAAGCAGGTCCCGGCTTGCGAGTACAATCCTTTTGAGGCCATTCTGACCAACGTGGTCGGCGCAAAGAATGTTATCGACGCCGCCATCGACCGCGACGTCAAAAAGGTGCTGGCTATCAGCACCGACAAAGCGGTGAACCCAGTGAATCTCTACGGAGCTTCTAAACTGTGCGCCGAGAAGCTATTCGTGCACGGCAACTCCTATTCGGGCGGTGGTAGCACCATCTTCAGTTGCTCGCGGTATGGCAACGTGATCGGCAGCCGTGGAAGCGTGATTCCCCTTTTTCAGGAACAGGCGAAGCGTGGGCGCCTCGCTATTACCGACCAGCGCATGACCCGTTTCTGGCTGACGCTGGAGCAAGGAGTCCGTTTTGTTATTGACTGCATCGGCAAGATGAAAGGGGGAGAGATTTTTGTTCCTAAGGTTCCCAGCATGGGCATCGTGCAGTTAGCGAAGACTGTGGCGCCTGAGGCGGACATCGACTACGTCGGCATCCGTCCTGGCGAGAAACTTCACGAGGTCTTGGTGTCGGAAGACGAAGCTCGCTACACGTTGGAAACGTCCGAGATGTTCATCATTTATCCTCATCATGCTCGCCGTAGCGGCAATTGGTCCGAAGCTAAACCTCTGCTGGACGGCTTCCGGTATACTAGCGACGGCAACTCGGATTGGCTCAGCAGCGAAGAACTCGAGAAGCTGCTTGGCATAACTGCATGCTTACCCGAACTGCAAAGCTAGCCATCAGGGGCGGTACTCCCGTACGCTCCACCCCTCTGCCCTACGGCAAACAGTGGATTGACGAAGAGGATATAGCAGCAGTCGTTGATGTATTGCGCTCGGAGTGGTTGACTACGGGGCCCAAGATTGAGGAATTTGAAACTGCCTTCGCGGCGACTACCGGAGCCAACCATGCCGTCAGTTTCAGCTCCGGAACGGCTGCCCTCCACGCAGCAGCAAGTGTAATCGCGTTCAACCCCGGTGACGAAGCGATTACAACACCCATGACTTTCTGCGCTACGGCTAACTGCCTGCTCTATTGCGGCGCGATGCCGGTTTTCGCCGATGTCGAATCCGACACGCTATTGATCGATCCCGCGGAAATAGAACGAAACATCACCTCCCAGACGCGGGCCTTGGTGGTGGTGGATTATGCTGGACAGCCAGTTGCCTTGCGCGAGATATCGGCGCTCGCGGAGAAGTACGGACTCGCTGTCATTGAGGATGCCTGTCACGCGCTCGGGGCCAGATGGGAGGGCCTCCCTGTGGGCGGCCTCAGCACAATGACCGCCTTTAGTTTTCATCCCGTTAAACACATCACTACCGCGGAAGGCGGCATGGTGACCACCAACGATTCTGGCCTCGCAGAGAAATTGCGGCGCTTCCGGAATCATGGCATCGGAAGCGATCACCGCCAACGCGAGAGAGCTGGCTCGTGGTTCTATGAGATGGTGGAGTTGGGCTACAACTATCGTCTCAGCGACCTTCAGTGTGCCCTGGGATTGAGCCAACTTCGCAAGGTGGATGGGTGGTTAGCCCGCCGGAGGGAGATCGCTCACCGGTACAACTTGGCCCTGGAACAGATGCCTGCACTTAGTCCGTTGGCAGTTCACTCCGGCGTGGAGCACGCTTATCACCTATATGTGGCGCAGTTGGAGTTGCAACGCCTCACCACCTCTCGATCCGACATTTTCGCTGCGCTTCGCGCCGAGGGTATTGGTGTCAACGTTCACTACATTCCCGTCCACTTTCACCCATTTTATCGTGAGCGCGGGTTCTCCTTTGTCGGTTCTCTTCCACGGGCCGAGGCTGCCTACGAGCGCATCCTGAGCCTACCCCTATTCCCTCGGATGAGCGACGGCGATGTGGATGACGTTGTCGAAGCCCTGCACAAGGTGCTTTCGGAGTTTTCGCGTTGAACAAATCTGCGACGGAAATGAGAATGCTCGTGTCGGGGTCCGGCTCCATTGGCCGGCGACACATGCGCAATTTGCGCGAACTGGGGGTCCGCAACATCGCTGCTTGCGATCCTAACCCAGAGCGGCTAGAACCCATGGTCAGCGATTTGCAAGTAGAAGCTTTCGCTAGCTTTGAGCACGCGCTCGATCAATTCCAACCGGACACCGTATTCGTCTGTACTCCTCCGGTGCTCCATGTGATCCAGGCTCGACAGGCGCTGGCTGCTCGGGCTAACGTATTTATCGAAAAGCCACTCTCCCACAGCATGGACGGCGTGCGCCAACTACGCGCGGACATCCGCGACACGGAGTGCATTGTCCAGGTCGGCTACAATCTTCGTTTCCACCCGGCCATCCGTAAGATGAAGCAGATTGTGAATGAAAATGCGATCGGTCGTATCTTGTTCGCTCGCCTGGAGGTTGCCCAGTACTTGCCCGACTGGCGCCCCTGGCAGGATTATCGCCAGAGCTACACTGCGCACCGTGAGCTCGGGGGCGGCATTATTCTCGACGGTTCGCATGAGCTGGATTATCTCCTGTGGCTGCTAGGCGAGCCCGACGGTGTGCTTTGCATGGCTGGCACTGTCAGTCGCCTCGAAGTCGACGTCGAGGATTCTGCCACTCTCCTCCTGCACTTTCCTTCTGGCACGCACGCCGACGTTCATCTCGATTTTCTACAGCGCGTTCCTTCGCGCTCCTGCAAGCTGGTTGGCGAGCTTGGCACGGCGGTTTGGGAGAACGCGACTCCTCAAACCGTCAAGCTTCTGCTAGCCGATTCCGAACCGCAGTCCTGGCAATTCGAGTTTGACCCAAACGACATGTACCTGGCTGAAGTGAAGGATTTTCTGGCCTGCATCCAGGAACAGCGGCAACCCTTGGTAGATGTCGAGCAAGCCGCGCGCGTACTGGAATGGGCTCTGGCCGCCAAGGGGGCGGCGGCAATTCAGGCCTGGAGCGGCGTGCTTGGTTAACCTGCAAACCCGTGTTGCGCTCGTCACCGGCGCCGCCAGGGGCCTGGGGGCGGCAATCGTCAGGCGCCTAGCTATGCAGGGCGCCGACGTTGCCTTTACGTATAAGAGCGACAGGGCAGCCGCCGCACTGCTCGAAGTCGAGATCCGTGCCCTCGGCCGGCATTGCATCGGCCTGCAAGGCTGCGTCAGCGATTACAATCGGGCCCAAGAAATCGTTGCCGAGACCCAAAGGGAGCTCGGCAGCCTGCACATCGTTGTTTGCAACGCCGGTGTCGCCAGCTCAGCGCCCATCATACGCATGTCGGAGAGCGATTGGGACGAAGTTATGGCGGTTTCCCTCAAGGGAGCGTTCAACTACATTCGTGCTGCTGCTCCGTCACTGGTTGAGCAGGCGTACGGAAAAATCATCTGCATTGGCTCGATCAACGGTCTACGCGGCCGCATGGGAACGGCGAGCTATAATACCGCCAAGGCTGGATTACTGGGGCTTATCAAAACTGCCGCCTCCGAGTTGGGGCGATACAATATCAACGTTAACTTGGTCGCCCCCGGCTTCATTGAAACCACGACGCAGACCCATACGCCAGAGTTGATCCGTGACCTGATACTTAAGGAGTGCGCGATCAAGCGGTTTGGACAACCCGAGGACATCAGTCCATGCGTAGCCTTCCTGGCCAGTGAGGATGCACGACATATTACGGGTCAGATCATTAAGATCGATGCGGGTCAGTATCTCTAACTTTGGCCATGCGCTCTAGTCGCAAAGTTGTAGGGATTGTTCAAGCTCGCATGGATCAAAGCGGTTGCCGGGCAAATCGATGGCGTTATTGCTGGGACGGCCGATGCTCGCCGTGTTACTCGAACGAGTAAAACCAGCGCAGCGGGTTGATGAATGGATGGTGGCCACTTCAGTACTACCAATTGATGATCCGATCGCCGAATTGACCAGCCAACTCGGAATGGGCTGCTTCCGCGGCTCCGAGAATGATTGTCTCGATCGATACTATCAGGCCGCGCGTGCGGATCACGCCGACACAGTCGTGCGACTTACCGGCGACAATCCACTACTAGACGCTGCCTTTGTGGATTGGTCCCTGGAACAATTTCTTTGCTCGTCATCTCCGATCGAATACTTGGATTCGGCATCCAGCAACACGTTTCCTCTAGGACTCTCGTTAGAGATATTCTCTTTTTTCTGCGCTTCGAACCGCCTGGCGTGAGGATTGTTCGCCACGTACGCGGGAGCACGTGACTCCATTTATTCGGCAACACCCTAACCGCTTTCCGGTCGGCGCGTTGCAGGCTGATGCTAATTATTCTTCCATGCGTTGGACTGTCGACACCGCCGCCGATCTGGAATTTGTCCGTACTCTCTTTGAGAGTTTCGGCCGCGTGGATTTTTCCTGGCGGGAAGCCCTTGAGCGCGTTCAACAACATCCCGAGTGGCTGGAAATCAATCGCCACATTGCGCAAAGGACAGTCAGATGAACCGGGGCGGGCTGCTGCTTGTTAGAGCCGACGCCAGTGCCCAGATCGGGAGCGGGCACATTATGCGCTGTCTTGCTCTGGCCCAGGCCTGGAAGGAATACGGGGGCAGGGCGATCTTCCTAATGGCCCCCGGCGTGCCAACACTCGCATCGCGTGTTTACTCCGAAGGGTTCGAGGTTGAATTGCTACAGGCTAAGCCTGGCAGTCTGGGGGACGCAGCCGAAACCGGCAGTCTAGCTCGGAGGCAAGATCCCGCATGGCTCGCGCTAGACGGATACCACTTCTCCGCCGCTTATTGCCGCGCTCTTCGACCCGAACTAGCCAACCTTCTTTTATTCGACGACCTTGGCGACGCGGATTATGCTTGCGCCGACCTTGTCCTCAATCAGAACGCTTATGCCGGACCTGAGATGTATAACGGCCGTCCCAGAAACGGCAGGCTCTTGATTGGTTCACGTTTCACTCTGCTTCGTCGCGAGTTCTGGTCTTGGCGCGGTCAGGCTCGCGAGGTAGCAAGCAAGGTTTCTAACGTGCTGGTCACCTTCGGCGGCGGCGATTCGGAAAATGTGACGGCTAAAGTTCTTCGAGCCTTGTCGCTGGTGCCTAGTTGGAACGTCCGTGTAATGGTAGGATCGAGTAATCCTCATCACAACGAGCTGCGGTTGCTCGCGGCATCATTGCAACAGAGTATCGACCTCCGCAGCGAGAGCACCCGAATGGCCGACGAAATGGCTTGGGCCGATTTGGCGATTTCGGCCGGTGGCAGCACCACTTGGGAATTAGCATTTATGGGGGTGCCTGCAGCGCTGCTCGTACAAACGGCCAACCAGTGCGGTACTGCCGATTACGTTCACCGTCATGGCGTCGCTATCAACTTGGGTTGGCACTACCAAATTTCACCAACAGGGATAGCGCAAGCCTTGTGCCAGTTGGGAGAAAACCGGGCATCTCGACAAAGTATGAGCGCTCGGGGCCGCGACCTGCTCGACGGGTACGGCGGGCAGCGTGTGGTCGAGGCCATGACAAGCTAATGCAGCTTGCATGAGCGCAGAGATTGAGCCCGGGGGTGAAATGACCAGCGCCGCTAAATCGATCGCGAAGTCGCTGCCCTACCCCGTGTTCTTACGCCTATACTACGCTTGGGAACGGTTTTGTCGCGCTCCCCGCGCCGAGTCTGTCCGGCTTAGTGCCGGCATCCCTCTACTCGAAGAGGTCGATCTTCGGCAGTTCAAGGGCAGCGACTCGCTGTTTGTTCTCGGCAGCGGCCCCTCCATCAATCGTATTTCCGACGCGCGCTGGCGCGAGATCAAACGCAACGACACCGTTGGATTCAATTGGTGGTTATACCATCCCCTAGTTCCGAAGTTTTACTTCCTCGAATCGTTCGAACGCGAGGCTGCTCCAGATCACTTTGAATGCTACTTGACTCTTACCCGCGCGCGCGCGGTCGACTATGCCGGTACCATCAAAATTGCAATGGAACTGCACAAGCCCGGGACACAAACTGTTTTGGCGCTCGACCCCGGATTCAAGAAGAACCTTTTTGCCGCGCACAGTGTTGCAGTTCCCGCGCGCAATGAAGACGAGCTCGCTTGGGCTTTCCGCTACCTCCAGCATACCGGAGTTTTCGATTGCACCGGGCGCTTTTCTCACTTGCCGAAACACGCCGCTAGTCTTACCTCGCTGCTAGTGTTCGCGGTCAAGCTCGGCTATAAGCGCGTCGTGCTTTGCGGCATTGACTTAAAGACTTCGTCATACTTCTTTCAAGAACGCACCGTGTATAGCGAGAGTTGGGAACTGCCCAGTGCGGCCGCTTGCGAACGCCACGAGACCGACGTGCCGCTGACCTGGCGAGTGCCGGTAAACCGCGTCGTTGCCGCTATTAAGCAGATTATTTACGATCCCTCCGAAATCCAGTTGGTAATCGAATCTCGCCAGTCCGCCCTCTGGCCGATGTTGAAGG
Source organism: uncultured Acidobacteriaceae bacterium (assembly GCA_963709305.1). GTDB lineage: Bacteria > Acidobacteriota > Terriglobia > Terriglobales > Acidobacteriaceae > Sulfotelmatobacter. The sequence goes on from CAVPWO010000002.1 coordinate 824,076, forward strand.
AGGCTGAGTTTTGATTACGTTACGCAGGGCGTGCGAAGAAGACTGCAGGATATTTTGGGATTGGAGAAATGAAGAAAGGGCCCGCTTCGTCTCCTTCCACCCTGAGACAGTTCCCTGGGAAGAGCACGTTACTTGGTTCTGGCAAAAGCTTAACGCAGCCAGTGTACGTATGCAGGTAGCCATAGACAGCCAACATCGTCCGATTGGCCACGTGCGCTACGAAATAGAGGAAGACGCGGCTACCATATCTGTAAGCGTTGCGCCTGAGTGGCGCGGCCGCGGGGTTGGCACTCGGCTTATTCGACAGTCGGCCATTCTGCTTTTCGCCACGAGCGATGTCCGGCTCATTCGTGCTCAGATCCGCAACATAAATAAATCTTCGATGCGCGCTTTCGAGAAATGCGGATTCAAGAATTCAGGCCAGACCCTGTTGCATTTGCTGCCGAGCTTCGAGTACACTCTGCATCGCCCAACCCACCAGCGCATCGCGATTTCACAACCAACATATCTTCCGTGGATTGGCTATCTCGATCAGATCGATTCCGTTGACACGTTCGTCCTTCTGGATAACGTGCAATTTGAAAAGCAGTCCTGGCAGCAGCGGAATCGGATCAAGACCCCAACTGGTCTGCAGTGGCTTTCGGTTCCTGTAATTTTCAAGGGCCGCTTCGGTCAGTACATCAATGAGGTTGAAATTCGTGAAGATTTCGCAGCCAAACATCTTCGAGCCATCGAACTGAATTACAGGCGTGCGGTGTATTTCGAGCAATACTTCCCTGCCCTTAGCGCTCTGCTGCAAGGATTTGGCCAGGGAATGCGCTTGGCAGAACTGAACTCGGAGGTGATCGACTGGTTTTTGGAAGTTTTCGGAATTCATTTTTCAATGATCAGTGCGTCTGCCCTGCCTTGCGAAGGAAAGCGAAGTTCCCTGCTTGTCAACATCTGCAAACTACTCAATGCTACCGAGTACCTGGCAGCAGCCGGCTCGGTCGAATATTTGCTTTCCGACCTCGATCTGTTTTCACAACAACGCATAAGCTTGTCCTTCCACAATTACCGTTTCCCTCACTACACGCAATGTTTTCCGCCATTCATACCGTACGCCTGCGCCCTCGATCTTCTATTTAACGAAGGGCCACGTGCGGTTGAGATACTTCGTTCGGGGCATCAGGGTCACATAAGCGCGGAGCAAAAGCGAAGGATCATGGACCAGGGGGCATCGGTATGACAACTGACCGCGCTCCAATTCAATTTGGCACGCGGCTAATTGGTTCCGGTCATCCGGTCTTCATCGTGGCGGAACTGTCGGCCAACCATCGCCAGAGCTTCGACACAGCGGTCGAACTTGTCCAACTTGCCAAACACGCAGGGGCAGATGCTGTAAAGCTTCAAACTTATACCGCAGACACTATTACCATTCGCTCCGATCGCGACGAGTTCCTCATCCAGGGAGGCACCCTCTGGGATGGCCAAACTCTTCACGACTTGTACGGGGAAGCACATACTCCGTGGGCATGGCAACCGAAGCTGAAGACCGTCGCGGCGCAAGCCGGGCTCGAGTTCTTTAGCTCCGCTTTCGACTTCACTGCGGTGGATTTTTTAGAGTCAATCAATGTCTCCGCCCACAAAATCGCGTCTCCCGAACTGGTTGACATTCCTTTGATACGAAGGATGGCTCGGACTGGCAAGCCACTGCTGATGTCAACCGGGATGGCATCGCTGGAGGAGATCGATGAAGCCCTAGCGGCGGCGCGCCAGGAGGGCGCTACCCAGCTTTGCTTGCTCAAGTGCACTAGTGCGTACCCTGCCCTACCGGAAGAGGCTAACCTCAGGACCATTCTCGACCTCACTCAGCGCTTCGGGGTCCATGTCGGCCTCTCGGACCACACCATGGGACTTGCGACGCCGGTCGCTGCCGTTGCCCTTGGCGCCTGCATCATTGAAAAACATCTGACGGATAGCCGTTCTAACCCTGGTCCTGACAGTGGCTTCTCATTGGAACCTCAGGAGTTCGCTGAAATGGTTCGCGCAGTCAGAAGTACAGAGCGGGCTTTGGGCCAAGCGCACTACGGACCTACTCAGCGCGAAATCAAAACCCTGAGGTTCCGCCGCTCATTGTTCGTCGTTGAGAACGTCAACAGGGGAGCGATTTTCACTCACGATAACGTGCGCTCGATTCGTCCTGCTACAGGCTTGCATCCACGCCATCTCCCCACTATATTGGGGCGCGCCGCTACCCGGGATATTCTCAAAGGCACACCGCTTGCTTGGGATCTGGTGGCCGAAGAGAGTAATGGGTCAGCGCCCGCGAAATAAACCTTCCAACAGGCCGCAGCGGATTACTCCGGTCGCTGAATAAGACGAACGACCTCCGACGTACATGCTGTCGCGGCTTGCCAGCTTACGGGATTTCGTGTGAGCTAGCGGTAATCTCGATTTCTGCCTGCTGCCCTCCGAGTCGCGGATGGATTGCTTTGAGTCGGAGCTTGCCGGGTTGTTCCTGAGCTCGAATCCACAGTGCCCCGGTTCCGCCGATCGGAGAGAAGGGATTGTCGCCCGAATGCCGGCTCTGATGACGTGAAATTTGATTTGGCCGATGCCTATTTTCGCAAAGGCCTGTACGCCGACGCACTCAACGCCGCGCAGAAAGTTTCGCCAGCGGGCCAGCAGGATGACGCCTTCCTGGCATGACTGGGAGACATCGAAGCTCACATTGGGGAAACCGCGAAAGCAATGGAAATTTTCCGCAGCGCCATCAGCCGAAACCCCGACAACGATCAGGACTATCTCTCCCTGAGTCTGATGCAACTTCGCCAAAATGATCTCGGCGCTGCCGAACTCACGCTGAAGAAAGGCCTCGCTCGAATTCCGGGTTCAGGGAAAATGTGTGGGGTATGGGATTGATCGCGGTCCTCCGAGGCAATACAACCCAGGCCGCCGAGCGCCTGGAGCGGGCCGTAGACCTGCTGCCGGAGTGGGTCGGGAGCGCTTCACGCATGTGAAGGCGAATCAGGTTCTCACCATCCGCGAAGGCAGCGGGATTGTCGAACCCGCCCCCTCGCCAATAAAATCGACGAAATGAAAGCCCTGCTGTTGTCGCAATATCGTCACCTGGAACTCGTGGATCTCGGCACGCCGGAGCCGGGTCGCGACGAAGTTCTGATTCGCGTGGCGGCCTGCGGAATCTGCGGCAGCGATGTGCATGGCTACGATGGCTCTTCGGGGCGCCGCATTCCTCCGATTGTGATGGGACACGAAGCAGCGGGAACGATTGCTGCCGTCGGTGAAGGTGTGACAGGTTGGTCGGACGGGGACCGTGTCACGTTTGACTCGACGATTTACTGTGGCGAATGCCCGCCCTGCCTACGGGGAAATATCAATCTTTGCGATCGCCGCCAGGTTCTGGGCGTTTCGTGTGGTGACTATCGTCGGGCTGGGGCATTCGCGGAGTTTGTCGTGGTTCCGGCACTCATCATCCATCGGCTGCCAGCGAGTCTTTCTTTCGCTGAAGCCGCCCTGCTGGAGGCTGTTGCCGTCACGCTTCATGCCGTGTCGCTGGTTGCTATCGCTCCCGATAGTACCGCGCTCGTCGTAGGTGCTGGCACCATCGGGCTGCTCCTGCAACAAGCTCTGCGGGTTGCGGGCTGTTCACGAGTCTTTGTGTCGGACGTAGATCCGACGCGTCTCAAACTCAGTCGAGAACTCGGAGCCACCGCCACCCTATGCGCAGAAGAGAATCTGGCTCAGCAAATATCCGTCTTGACCAACGGAAACGGTGTAGACCTGGCGGTCGAAGCCGTGGGTAAAACCGAAAGTGTGAATACTGCCATCGACAATGTCCGCAAGGGCGGCAATGTCATCCTGATAGGAAACATTTCTCCTGAGATCGCGCTGCCGTTACAGAAAGTGGTTACGCGACAGCTTCGCCTTCAAGGTTCATGCGCGTCGGCCGGCGAATATCCGCGAGCCATCGAGCTTGTGTCCAGCGGAACCATTCGTGTTAAACCTCTTATTACGGCCGTTGCACCTCTCGAAGAAGGCCCACGATGGTTTGAACGGCTTTATGCGCGAGAGCCTAACCTTATGAAAGTTGTCCTGACGTCGGGAAGTGATTTGTGAGCGCGACCCTGACTCCTGGACTTTTCGATTTGACCGGGCGCGTCGCGATCGTGACTGGAACAAGCCGTGGACTTGGCCAGACTTTCGCGCGCGCTCTCGCGAGTGCTGGCGCAGACTTGGTTCTGACCAGCCGTGATCCCGCTTCCCTTTCAGCCTTCGAAGCAGAAATCAAAGCGCTGGGCCGCAACGCAATCTCGCTCGCACTCGACGTGCGCGATCAGACAAGCATTGAACGCATGACGTCCTCCGCAGAAGACGCCTTCGGCCATCTCGATATTCTAGTAAACAACGCGGGATGCAACGTCCGCAAAGCGGCGCTCGACGTCACCTGGGACGATTGGAACCTGATTCTGGACACGAACCTGCGCGGAAGTTTCTTCGTTGCTCAGGCTGTTGCGCGCCGCATGATCTCGCGCCATTACGGACGCATCATCAATATCGGCTCGGTCACCAGCGTTGCCGGATATGCCGGCCTCGGTCCGTACGGGGCAAGCCGCGGCGGCATTCGGCAGCTCACCATGAGTTTGGCGGACGACTGGGGACGACATGGAATTACCGTCAATTGCCTAGCTCCCGGCTGGTTTCGTACCGATCAGAACAAGATTCTCTACGAGGATAAAGAATGGGTGGAATATGTTTGCGAGCGCATTCCGCTCAAACGCCCTGGTGGGCCTCATGATCTTGATGCCGCGGTCGTGTTCCTTGCTGCGGAGTCGAGCCGTTACATCACCGGGCAGACTCTGCTGGTGGATGGCGGAATTTCCACGGGCGCGATGCGAGCGCTGCCGAAGCCACGCTGAAGGATTGTGCTGAAGTCATTCCCGCCGAACTCCCTCGCCGGCCTACTGATGGATTCTCGCGGCCCATCCCCCGCCACTCGCCAGTGGAAGCTTCACTTGGGTTGCTCGGTTCACCCGCATGGTTATTTTCTTATAGTCGCTCGCATTGCGATCGGCATTCACGCCGTCCTGGTAGGCTTCCATCGTGAAGTCTCCTTCAGGTAGGAAGGACAGATCAATTTCCAGATTGCGCGGCGTCCAGTCGGTCATCGCTCCCACATACCAATCGCGGCCGTTTCTTCGGGCCACAACCACGTAATCGGAGATACGTCCATCGAGCGCTTTGGTTTCGTCCCACTCGGTGGGAACCGCGGCGAGAAACTGCATGATTTCGGGCTCGCGCATGTAGTTTGACGGGCTATCGGATAACATCTGCAGCGGACTTTCAAAAACTACATACATCGCGAGTTGCTGGCAGCGCGTGCCCAGAGCCATTGGCTGGTTGTGAATCGGCGCGAAGGTCGTCTTCGTGGCGTTCCGCATTGCGCCCGGTGTGTAGTCCATGGGACCAAGAAACATTCGTGTAAACGGCAGCGTCACATTGTGCTTCGGCTCCGTCTCCGCGCTCCACTTACTCCATTCCATCCCGCGCACGCCTTCCGTGCTGATCAAATTCGGCCAGGTGCGAGTCATGGTCGCCGGCTTTTGGTCGCCGTGAAAGTCAACCAGCATCTTGCGCTTGGCGCATTCCCTGCTGACCCGGTGGTAGTAGTCGATCAGGATCTGATCGCTGCGCTGCATGAAATCGACTTTGATTCCTTTCACGCCCCACTTCTGAAACTGGTCGAGCGCGGGAATCAATTGGTCATCCAGCGTTTTCCACACCACCCAAAGAATGATCCCAACATTTTTCTGCCTGGAGTAGGCCGTCAGTTCCTCCATGTTGATTTCGGGAACGACTTCCAGCACGTTCCCCAGCTTGTACCATCCTTCATCGAGAATGATGTAGGGGAGACCGTATTTCGCCGCGAAGTCGATGTAATACTTATAAGTCGCCGTATTGATTCCCGCCCTAAAGTCCACGCCATCAATGTTGTTGGCATTCCACCAGTCCCATGCCACTTTCCCCGGCCTGATCCACGAAGTGTCCTGCACCTGCGAGGGTTTTTCCAGGAGATAGACGATTTGATTGGTGAGCAGGTCCGCGTCCCGGTCGGCAATGCCGATCACGCGCCATGGGAAGGTACGTGCCCCACCGGTGATTGCGATGTAGTCGGCGCTCTCCACCACTTTGTAGTCACGATCTCCGGTCAAACTTTCTTTTAGCGGGTACGGAGGAAAGGTCGCCGCCAGCCCGTTTCCGCCGGTGCCCTTTAGCCACAGGCCGGGATAAGACTCCAGGTCTGATTCAGCAATCGCTACCTTTGCCCCCTCACCCACGTCCACCACTGCCGGCAGCGTCGCAAGAGATGCCGGAGCAATTTCACTCAAGTGCTGAGGAGTGTATTTGCGTTCGTTGTGCGAGAAAAAGCTTTCTTCCTGCGGGTAATAGACGAGGAAATTTGAGGGAAAATTAAAGCTCGCCTCCTCGCCGTAGATCTTCACTTTCTCCCGCGGCATCGAGCTTTCGAATCGGTATGCCGCCCCTTCGTTGTAGGCACGGAATACGACGGCATATCCGCCTTCCATGTTCAACTTCAGTTCGTTGTAGCGATCGCGAATTTTCGCGAACTTCTGGCGGACCACCGGCTCTACAACCTGATCGTAAGAGCGCGGCTTGGCCTCAATCACTTTCGGTTGCGCTCCTAGTTTCTTGTGCTCAACATCAAGAGAAAGAGTGGAGTTCTCGAGCACCGGACGCCCCTTCAGAATCACGTCGTAACTGATATCTTCCGCAGTGCGAATCCTGACTTCGATTCGCCCGTCTGGCGATCGCAGCTCGTAGCTGGATTGCGCGACCCCGATTTCACAAAAGAAGCCGACGACCAAAAACATTAACAACAGGGGAGCGAGGGCCCTCATCGAGTCACCTTTCTGGACCAATGCAGTTTCGCCACGGGACAAGAATCTTACTCGCGCTCCCGTCGGCAATTCAAATCTCGACGCGGCTCCGGATTCAGCTGGTTGTTCCCCAATTATTATGCGTGCGAAGATCTGCACGACATGCGAAGATTTCTCAGACTGGTTTGCCGACATCGAAATTCATCCCCGCAGGCTTGTCCAACGAGAACCGGCTCTTGCTGTCCTGCGCGCGCAAGGTCTTGACCGCTCGGCATCTCGAACAGGCCCGCTCCGCCATAGCCGGCGGCCTTGCTTGGGATCTGTTGGATCGCAACGCCAGGGAACATCGCCTCTCGGCTCTGCTCGATTGGCACCTGCAACAGAATTTCCCGCTGGCGGCCGCCGCAAGTCAGTCACGGCGCCGGCAATTCTTCGAGAACAACGCCCGCTACCTCTTTCTGTCGGCCGCGCTATTGAAGGTCATGGAGGCGCTGCACGCCGCGGGAATTCGCGCTCTCGCCTATAAGGGCCCAGCCCTGTCCGCTCTGCTCTACGGTGACATTGCGCTGCGAGAGATGTCAGATCTGGACATCCTGATTGATCGCGCCAGCTTCTCCGCATCCCGCGAAGTGCTTGCGGGCATCGGATATCAACCCGCGTTCGCGCTCACTCGCAAACAGGAGAAAGCCCGCCTGCGTTCCGACTGTGAATGCGAGTTCACAGCCTCTGACCACAAAGTGATGGTGGACTTGCACTGGCAGGTTACCGCGCCTCATCTTGCGCAACGCTTTCGCTTCGATGACCTCTGGGATCGGGGACGCGCGATAATTCTCGGACAAAAGTTAATCCCCACTTTTTCCGCCGAGGACACTGCGTTGATTCTCGCCGTACATGGCGGCAAGCATCTGTGGGACCGATTAAGTTTGCTGGCCGACTTTGCCGAAAGCCTGCGCCAGGTTCTCGATTGGCAGGCGCTCAGATCCAGGGCCCGCGAGGCGCGTGCGGAACGAATGCTGTTTCTGGCCTTGGCCTTGGCCGAAGATATCTTCGAAATCCAGATTCCTTCTGAGTTGTCCGCCGCCATTCAGGAAGATGCTGGTGTGCAATCCATCGCCCAGCGAATTGCGTTCAGGCTATTCGACGACAAAGACAGTAACGATGCCGCACAAAGCGGTAGCCGCTGGTTGACACTTTGGCAGCTTGCCGACAACCGATGGGAGGGAGCGCGCAGCGCCGCACGTTTCGCTGTCGGCTCCGGGCCTCGCGAGTGGCAGGCGGTTCGGCTTCCCGATTCTTTGTTCGGCCTTTACCGGCTGCTTCGGATTGCCAGTTTATTGCGCACCGCACCCGCATTCTTTTCCCTGGGCCGCCGCTAAACTTCGAGTTGCCGATGTTGATTCCTTGGAACAATCCTCGTTTCGTCAAGCGTGACCATGGGAGCAGAGCAATGAGAACTTTGATCGCTGACAACCGTCGCTTCGCCACCTGCCTCTTTTTTTTCTGGCTGCTGTCCGTAGCACTGTTCACGACAGCGACAGCGGCGGCCCAGCAGCCCGCCAATCCCTCGGAGCCCTTCGTGACCTGCCATCTCGCCGAAGACGGAGTTACCGATGATGGACCTGCGATTAATGCCTGCCTGGCCGCGCACCCCGGCCGGCACATCATGTTGCGTAAAACGGGCGGAGCCAGTTATGGCGGGGGACAGGCCACCAGCAAAGATATTTATTCCAGCCAAACCCTTACCCTGGTGGGCGATGCGCAATGGCTGGATTGCGATGTTCCCGCCCTGTGGGCCGGAGGCTGCCGCATCGATTTCGATCCCGCTTTAAGCGGTCCGGGCATCGCCGTTCCACCCAAAGCCTATGGAGTCGAGATTTCGAACGTCGAGCTCTACGGAAGCAATTGCTGGATTCCCACGGACTTGACCACGTACACTCTTCCTCCAAAAATCAACGGCATGGGGAACGACGGCATCTTGCTGGCCGGCGGCGAACCCAAATTAGTGAACGTGCAAGTAAATTGCTTCAAGCGCCACGGCATTTCCGTGCTCGGCGATAGCAGCGCCTACGACGATCGAACCTACGGATACAGTCAACCCGATTTCGTTCGCTTCGAGCGCGTAGAGGTCGGACACAACAAAGCCTACGGCGTCTTCATCACCGGTGCGGACTCAAATGCGGGATTGATCACATTCATCGACGCCCGCGCAAACCAACTGGGCGGGATTTACGATCACAGCCAATTGGGCAACACCTGGATCGCTCCCGGCTTCCACAGCAACACTCGATCTCCCGACACGGCTGGGCCAGCACAAGCGCTCAGTTCTGTCAGCGTCAGAAACAACGCGGCCACCATTATGGTCACCGCTGCCCTCGGAAAGACTCTGACCTCGGTCGGAAACTGGATCACGATCGGAGGTGCTACGGACATTTCCTTTTCCGGAACATGCCACGTGACCGTGGTGAACCTAGAGGCCAGAACTCTCACCTGCCCGTTCAATCACCCCGAAGGCTCAACCCGAGGCGGGACGGTGCAGCGCGCCGCGGCCGGTTCTGTGTATACGGTTTACGCAATGACAAGCAACGGCTCCGAGGTTCCTGGCACGTGGAAAGTCGCCGGCCCATTCTCCGGGCGCGGCGAGTCGTCAAGCACGATCGTTGTGAATCCCTATTGCGAGAGTGACGAACAGACTCCTGACTTCGGCGGCAAGACTTTGGTTCTGGGCGGGAACTGCGACGGCATCGACACCCACTGGAGCCACGGCGGAATCCGCGCAGCGAACGGAGGGTTGTCGTTCGATACTTTCGGTTCCTCCGGAGTGTCGATGATGAACCACAGCGACCACCGAAACTTTCTGCAGATTAGCGCAGGGAAAACCGCGGATCAGGACACGGGATTGGAATTCTCCGGCCACGATGCGAAGCCTGGATTTGCCATTTATCGAACTGCGGGTGGGGCGGTATTTTTTCGGGATTGGGCAAACAAGGGAATCATTCCCCTGTCCTTCACCAGTGGCTCGGATACGGCGATCACCGCTTCTGGTTCAACCTCTCCTTTAAACATTCAGCAAAACTCCACAGGCGATCTGATGTTCTACAGCAGCTCTTCAACCAACACCCGCATGAAATCCACTGGCAATTTCGTGTTTGGTGATCGCACCCGGCCGGCCGTCACGATCGCGACAAGCGGAGAGTATGGCGTTCTCTACGCATCTGGTTCCAATGAATTAAGCCTTGGTTTCACGACCGGCGCGACAACCCAGCCGGCCTCCGCAATCGCGGCGTTTAACAAGAAAAATGGCGCCAGGTTCGAGGTCGCCGTCAGCACGCCCAAACTGACGGGCATCCGCGATCACGCGGTGGTCGAGAACCTCAACGCCGACACGCTGGACGGCAAGCACGCCAGCGCGTTTGCCCTCGCCGGCTTTGCCGCGATTGCCTACGCTAGTGTGCCGACCTTCGATGGCGGAGTTGCCAATACCTTCAAGATTACCTTGAAAGGAAATGTGACCGGTTCAAGACTGACGAATGCAACCGCGGGCGAGCACTTGAGTTTCATTGTGTGCCAGGATGCGTCCGGAGGGCGGAACTTCGCGTGGCCGTCGAATGTGAAGGGCGGAGCCATCCTGGGATTAAAGGCTGGCGCCTGCTCCGCGCAATCCTTCATTTTTGACGGCACAAACGCCTACGCGCTGGCGCCCGGCGTCATCGATCAGTAAGCGTATCTTGCAGATCGCCTGGGCAGATAATCCTTCACTTCTCATTCTTGAAAGAAGCCCTCTGGCCTGACTGTGCGGCACCATTAATGACATGGCCCTTCATTCTTGTTGCCCCAGTTCGCCTCACCACCACTTTGTTGCCCAGTTCGCCTCACCACAAAATCGATAGCACTCAGAAAAACTATTGCGTGTTAGAATTCGCTAACACATTTATTAATATTAAGAGTTGCGTCGCCTCGTCTATCGAATTTGGACAAATGAAATCTTCCCCCTTGCAGCTCCGACCCACAGGCCTCACCAAGAGTTCGGCCGAAAATCCTATTCAGCTTCCGATGCCTGCTGAAACGTACGTCTCCATGCCTCAGCGGGAGACCACGATTCGGGATTATTGGGTCATTCTGACCAAGCAGCGCTGGACGATTATTGCCTTCGCTTCCGTGGTCTTGATTTTGACCACCATCGCGACCTTCAAAACCACCCCAATTTACGACGCTGTGGGAAGAATCGCGATCAATCGCGAAAGCGCGGATGCCCTGCCCTTCAAGGACACCGCTTCAAGCCCGATTACCGATGAGGACTATACGATCGCCATGGAGACCCAGGTTCGGATTCTGCACAGCGATAATCTTGCTATGCGGGTGATTCGAAAGCTGGGACTCGATGACAATCCCCATTTCACTGGAAAACCAAAGGCCCAGGCGAACCCCAACGAACTGGCCACCACATCTCCCACCATCGACACCCGGCAGGAATCTGAGCTGATCAACACCTTCCGAACCGGACTGAAAGTAGCGACAGTCAACAACACCCGGTTGATTGAGATTCACTATTTGAATCCCGATCCACGGCTGGCCGCGGACATCGTGAACGGAATCGTCAGCTCCTACATCGAGCAGAATTATCAAACCAAGTTCGAATCCGCCATGCAGACCTCGGACTGGCTTTCGCGGCAGCTGGCGGATTTGAAGCTGAAAGTGGAAACTTCCCAGGAAAAACTGATTCGCTTCCAGCGCGAAAAAGGCATCGTAGGGATTGATGAGAAACAGAACCTCACGACCTCAAAATTGGACGAATTAAGCAAGGAACTCACCACGACCGAAGCCGATCGCATCCAGAAAGAGGCGAACTACGAGCTCGCCGCCACCGGCAATCCAGAGTTGATGGCACGGTCGCCCAGCGAAATGCTGGGTCACCTTCGCGAACGAGCGAGTTCTCTGAAGCAGGAGTACGCGCAACTAAAGACTCAGTTTGGCACGGGCTATCCCAAGGTAGTCGAGATCAAGAACCAGCTGGATGAAGTTCAGGGCGATATCGATGCCGAAGTGCGGCGAATGGCGACTCAGATTAAAAATGAATACCTGGCTGCACAGCAGCGCGAAAACATGGTCATTGCCCGCATGGAAGCGCAGAAGCGCGAGGCCAACGAGCTCAACCAGAATGCCATAGAGTTCAATATCTTAAAGCGCGATGTTGACGCAAATCGTCAGCTTTATGAAGGACTCTTGCAGAAGCTGAAGGAAGCCAGCCTGGAGGCAGGCCTGCATTCCAACAACATCCGTGTGGTCGACTCGGCGCGTGTCCCGATTGCACCCTCGTCGCCTGACATTCCGCGCAATCTTGCGATCGGCCTGATTCTAGGACTATGCGGTGGAGTTGGACTAGCTTTCCTGTTGGAATCTTTGGACAATACCGTGCGTACCCCGGAGCAAGCGGAAATCGCATCCGGTTTGCCTTCGCTTGGAGTTGTCCCTCAGTTCTTGCGGGCGGATACGGCGCATTTGCAGACGGCCAAACTTAGTTTGGCGAATGGCGATTCTGCCACACGGCGTGCCGAACTGATCGCTCACGTTCGTCCCAACTCGGAAGCGGCAGAGTGCTATCGATCGTTGCGGACTTCGATTCTGTTGTCGGCACTGGACAGTCCGCCGAAAGTGTTGTTGGTGACCAGTCCCCTGCCGCAAGAGGGAAAAACCACGACCAGCGTGAACTGCGCGATCGTGCTGGCTCAACGGGGATCGCGTGTCTTGCTGGTGGACGCAGATCTGCGCCGGCCCGGCGTCCATCGGGCCTTCGGCTTCGATCGCAAGGGCGGACTGAGTACCGTACTGGCAGGCACGACCACGATGGAATCCGTCATCAAGACTTATCCCGCAATTTCAAACTTGCAGATCCTGCCGGCCGGACCACCGCCTCCCCATCCCGCCGAACTGCTCGACGCAAGCAAGATGAGATCCTTGATTGCGCAGTGGCGCAAAGACTACGACCACGTAATTATCGACACCCCGCCGGCACTGTCGGTCACCGACCCGGTCATCCTATCGGTGGAAGCCGATTCGATTATTCTTGTCATCCGTTCGGGGAAAACGACGAAAGATGCCCTGCGCCGAGCGGGCGAGTTGCTCTGGCAGGTGAATGCCCGAGTAATGGGCGTTGTTGTGAACGGAATCGATCTGGGATCGCCCGACCACTACTACTATTATTACGGAGCCAAGGCCGGCGGCCATTACTATGACACGGAAGCGACCGAATCTCCTGAAAAAATTGACGCTTGAAAGCGATTTGACAACTTGGCCGCACCATGGCGGCGGCCCAAATTTCCTGTAAGTTCGTATTGCATTCACTAGCAACATGTTCGACTTTCGCAATCATTCCGGGCAGACAGAGATGAGCGTTTCCCCCAAAGCCGCTAAAGCCGCTGGACAGCATTTCATCGCCAGGCAAAGCGAGTATTTCTTGCGTGCTTGCGCGTCCCTGAATCATCGGATACCGGGACTGCTATTCAACCGAATCACCCAAGTGCTGTTGGACGGCAGCTGCGCCGGACTGGCGTTTTTTGTCGCCTTCCAGTTGCGCTTCGATGGCGCCGTGCCGCTGCGATACCGCTCCATCATGTTGGTGTGGCTGGCGGGACTCATCGTGGTTCGCCCCTTATGCATTTGGATATTGGGCGCCTACGCCAGTATCTGGCGTTACTTCAATCTACGGGATATGTTCTCGCTCTCCCTGGCGGCCGCCCTGCCCAGCGCAGTGTTGTTGTTCGCGCGTATCGCACTGGCGACAACATTTCGGGTCATGGCCATCCCCATCAGCATCGTGCTGATCGACCTGGGGCTATTCCTGCTCCTCGTGGGAACGTTGCGGGCCTTACGCCGGGCGGGTTTCGAATATTGGAGGGTCACCACCACCCATCGCCATCGAGCCGTCTTGTTGGGCACTGGCGACACATTAGCCTCGGGTGTCCGCCAAGTCAGCCTGCAGAGCGATATTGAACTTGTCGGCCTGCTCTCGCCCGACAAGAGTTTACGCGGGCGAAGAATCGCCGGTTTTCCCGTGATCGAGCTTGGCGACTCGCTGCCGGACGTGTTGGTCAACTACTGCGTGGACATCGTATTCATCGCAGAGGCAAAACTAGATATCGGCGAAATCGTGCAAACGACGACTCAGTTCGGCGCCGAAGTCCGGCTTCTGCCTTCGGCTGCAAACATCATGAGTGGCGATGTCCGAATTTCGGCGCAGTTGAATCCTGAGCATGTGCTCAACGGACGCCATGCATCTCTTGAAAAGCCGCACCCCGAGGTCGTGAGCGGCTTCGAAGGAAAAGACATCCTGATCACCGGGGCGGGCGGATCCATCGGTTCTGAGATCAGCCGGCAGGTATTAAGGCTTGGGGTAAACAAAGCCATTCTGCTCGATCGAGACGAGAATTCGATTTTCGAACTGCAGAACCAGCTGGCAGCGACCGGCTCCACGTCGCAGATCGTGCCTCTGGTCGGCGATATTCGAGACCGCCATCAGCTGCAGCATATCTTTGAGCAACACCGGCCCGAGGTCGTGCTCCACGCGGCAGCCTTCAAGCATGTTGGGATCATGGAACAGAATCCCTGCGAGGCGGTGCTGAACAATGTGATGGGCACGCGCTACCTCGCCGAACTGGCCCTTGCGTTCGAGGCAAAACGTTTCCTGATGATCTCGACTGACAAGGCGGTGCGGCCCACGAGCGTCATGGGAGCCACGAAGCGAGTAGCCGAACTGCTGGTGCGCAGCCTGGCCACCTCGGACCTTCCTGCATCGAACATGCCTGTCTCGAACAATGGCCACGCAACTCAAATCGCCTGCGTTCGTTTCGGAAATGTCGTCGGAAGCCGGGGCAGCGTAGTGCCCATCTTTCTCCGGCAGATCGCCGCCGGCGGACCAGTGACGATCACTCACGAGGAGATGACTCGTTACTTCATGACCATTCCCGAAGCCGTGCAATTGGTCATGCAGGCATCCACCCTGGAATCTGACGGAACCATTTACATGCTGGACCTCGGCGACCCGCTGCGAATCACCCATTTGGCGCACAAGTTAATCGAGATGTCGGGATTAAGGCCCGACAAAGACATCAAAATTCAGTTCGTGGGTGCGCGTCCGGGCGAGAAGTTGCACGAACAACTTTGGTACGAAGACTGTCATGTACGGCCCACATCCTTCGCTCGCGTGCTGGCGGTTGAGGGCCAGCCGGTACCAAGGATTGACGGGGAATTGCGAGAACTGGAGCAGCTGGCATTCGCCCGCCAGGATGATTCCGTGTTGCAGTTGTTGCGGGATATGCCCATCGATTTCCGTGTTGAACGGCCTTCCGCGATGATTGCGTGAACCAAGCCATTCTCAGCGGTCCTGGACATCGGTTACCGTGATGCAAATTGAACTCCGTTCCCCGCTTCGAAAGATAGCTTTCACAGCGGCCTGCTGCACCCTGGTTGCCGTGTACTTCGGATTGTCTCTCCGAATTTACCTTGCGACCCGGCTCGCAGCGGTGCCGGACTTTACGAATCTTCAACGCGCCATCCGCCTGGAACCCGCGAACGCTGAATATCGTGAACTGCTGGGTCGAAATCTCGCCCTGTCTGCCGCCAATTTGGATGAAGCTATCGCCAACTATCGAACCGCGGTTTATTTAAATCCTTATGACGCCCGGTGCTGGTTGGACTTGGCGGGGGCGTATCAGGTAGCGGGCCGCACCAGTGAGCAGGAACAGAGTGTGGAACAGGCGGTAAAGGCAGATCCCAATACTCCCCATGTCGCGTGGGAGGCTGCTAACTTCTTTCTGGTTCAAGGCGATCGAGAAAAGGCGCTGCGTTATTTCGGCCTGGTGATGGCAAACGACCCGCAGATGGTCGACGCCGCTCTCCAGTTGTGCTGGCGCGCCACCGGCGACGCGAATCAGATTGTGACCCAGGTCTTACCTCGACGGCCGGATGTTTACCTCTCGTTTCTGCGTTTGCTGATTTCCAAACAAGACGTGGCCGCGGCGGAGAATGTCTGGAACCGTCTGATCTCCTTAGACCAAGAGTTTTCACCGAACCTCGCATTCCCTTATTTTCGGCTTCTGCTCGCGAAGCAGAAAGTTGCGGCCGCCCAGACTGCCTGGCAACAAGTGGCCGCACTCAACCGCTTTCTGCAAGCCTACCTTCCCTCCCGTGACAACCTGGTGGTGAATGGGGGATTTGAGGAGAATGTTCTGAACGGCGGGTTTGACTGGTGGTACCAATCGAACCCTCACGCGGCCCTGGCCATTGATACCAGTGAATTTTCCGGTGGAACGCGGTCGCTTTCGATCACCTTCGACGGTCAAAGCGCAGCCGATGCCGGCATTTTTCAATTCATTCCAGTAAAACCAAATACCCATTACGAGTTCAGCGCCCAATATCGTGCGGAAGAATTGGACACTGCCAGCGGTCCGCGCTTCTCCATTACCGATCCTTACGATGGACCTTCTTACGTTCTCACCGATGACATACTCGGCACCAACGCCTGGCGCCCGGAGCAGGCACAATTCCGTACCGGCCCCGACACGAAACTGCTATTGTTGAAAATTGTCCGCCAGCCCGCGGAACCTTTGATCCGGGGCAAGCTGTGGATCGACGAAGTCAAATTGGTGGAAAATAAGTGGAACAATAAATCGAGGATCGGCCGAGGATCGGTCGAGGACCGGCAAAGAGGATCGCGAAGTTGAAAATGTCATCGCATCTGGTTGTCGACACCAGCACCTCGGTTGAACTGGGAACTCGGCGACGCCGGGAGTCCGGAGGGATTGGCTGGGCCCTTGTTCTGGGCCTTTGCGCACTTCTGATTTTCGGCGTACTGGCGTTCGGTGCGGTCGATGAATGGTCCACTTTCGTTCTTGAGGCTGGCGCTGTCATACTCTTTCTTTCCTGGGCGGCCAAACAGCTTCTTTCCGGCCAGATCGAGCTGTCAAAGAATCCGCTCTTCTTGCCGACAGTGCTTTTTTTCCTTCTCATCCTTGCGCAGATAGCGCTGCGCCGGTCGGCTTACGGCTACGTTACGAAATACCAGACACTGCAATACGTTTCCTACGGAATTGTGCTCTTCATCGCCGCAGAATGCGTAAAGGAAGTAGACAGTCGCAGGCTATTCGCCAAGGTAATGGTCGTCTTCGGTACGATCTACGCCTTGTTCTCGCTCGTTCAGATGCTAAGCGGGAATGGCAAGATATTCTGGCTGCATACTCCAAAATTCAACAGCGCGACCATTTTCGGAAGTTACGTCAACCATAATCACTATGCCGGTCTGATGGAAATGCTCACGCCGATTCCCTTCGTTCTCAGCATGGGCCATCTGCTCAAGGGCGGGAAGCGAGCTCTGGCGGGTTTCTGCGCCGCACTGATGGCTACCACGATTTTTCTTTCTGGGTCGCGCGGCGGAATGATTGCATTTATTTTCGAAGCGATCCTGTTTGGAGCACTGGCGTTCGGGAAGAGGCGAAGCCCTCGCGTCGCCCTGGGATCAATGGCCGTGTGCGTCTTTATCCTGGCTTTAGTATTTTTCCTGGACAAGGGGCAGGCCCTGAGCCATCTCGGAGACCTGGCTCCGGGTATCCGTGCCACGATCACCAGGGATAGTTTGAGGATGTTTTTCCACAGGCCGGTGTTGGGGTGGGGCTTGGGAACTTTCCCGACCGTCTACCCCGGTTATCGTAGTTTCTATACGAACCTGTTCATTAACGAAGCGCATAATGACTATGCGCAGTTGCTGGTGGAAACGGGTTTGCTGGGCTTCGGGTTGATGATGTGGTTTCTGGTGCGCCTCTACCAATACGGGTTGCCGACTTCCCGCCGATGGGAGTTCCAATGGGACTGGGCACTCTCCTTCGCGGCATTGCTGGGGTGTACGGGAATTCTTGTCCATAGCTTCGTGGACTTCAACCTGCAGATTCCGGCGAATGCCGCGTTGTTTTATGCGCTGTGCGGTCTGGCCGCTTCCAGACCTGCCGAGACGCAGGTCAGGCGGCGCCGGTCCAGGGGCATTCATGAAGGGTCTGCAGGCCTGCGCTCGGGATCGGGCAATGGCGATTTGTTGGAGCGATCGACGTGAACATCGAATCCGTAGGATTGCGAAGGGCACTGCAATTACGCCGTATCGGATGCCGCCAGTTCAACGGGATGCCTTGCGCTGGGAAAGTGCGCGACGGAAAAGACCGGTCCGTGCTAGTCTAGCGGAAACTTGCGTAAAACGAATCATCGACTCCGGGAGGAGAAATGTCGCTGAAATACCTCACCATCGGGGCTGTGGTGGCAGTTTGTACCCTAGTCGCGCCGGCCGCCGCACAAAAGAACGAATTGACGGGCATGCTGGGACGCACTTTCATCAGCGATCAGGGGATCACAGGCGCAGCCTCCTTCGATTCCAACGTGCACTTCGGCAAGGGATTGACCTACGAAATAAATTATGCCCGCCGCGTCCTGGATGCCAACCTTTGGTCCCTGGCGCTGGAAGTGCCCTTCGTAGGAAATCCCGACGAGGATGTGCACACCGCGCTCGGCGTGACCCCAAAACAATTCTCCTCGATTTTCATCACTCCGGCGGCCAGGGTGAATGTCTTTCCCGATCAGGCAGTCTCTCCCTGGATCAGTTTCGGGGGAGGATTCGGCCGCTTCAATAACAGTTCCACGTTAGAGTATGGGAGTCCAAACCCGAGCAAAGGAGGAACCACCAACGGCGTTTTGCAGGCCGGCGTGGGGCTCGATGTAAAGATCATCGGCCACTTCCGGCTGCGCGGCGAGGCACGAGACTTCTGGTCGGGTGCGCCGCCCCTGAATGTGGACACCGGCAAGAGCCGGCAACATAATATTTTTGTCGGCGGCGGCGTTGTCTTTCGCTTCTGAGCGGGGATTCAGCTGCGGGTGCCCAGCCCTTCTCGCGTCCTTTGCGCGAGCGCGGGGATTTTGACTCTTTGCCTGGTCGCCCCTTCGAGCGTAACGCTTTTGCTCACACTAGCTTGCGTGATGCAGACCAGCTTCGCGCCTCGTAAGTTGTTGAAAATTCGTAGCCGGCGTCAGCAGGCGGGCAGGGCGCGAAATTTCCTGCGAACGATCTTCCCCTCGGCGCCCGACACGATCGTCGCTGCCAGGTGCCTTTCCGGCTCCGCAAACGGTATCCCAGGATCGCTCGGGAACGCTTTGGGCGTCAAGCTGGGTGCCGGTATCTCTGCCGTACTAAATTGTACGTACAAATATGCATTACCGGAGAGGAGATCAGCAGGCCAGCTGCTCGCGCGTGATTTTCAGCCCCGGGAGATTGCCTAAGGCGGTTAGCGCTACCGACTCCGTCTTGAAGAACTCGTTGGCCAGCATCGAGAGATCGTCCGCGGTGACGGCCTCGATTCTTTCGATCAGTTCGTCGAGACCGTAGAAGCGGTCGAAATACATTTCCTGGCGTGCCAGATTCGACATCCGCGCGGTGCTCGACTCGAGCGAAAGCATCAGGCTTCCTTTGAGCTGCGCTTTGGCGCGGCTCAGTTCTTCTTCGGGCACGGGATCGGCCTTGAGTTTGCGGAATTCGCTGACTACGGATTGCACCACCTTCGAAGCTGACGCCAAAGAAGTTCCGGCGTAAACCGCCAGGCATCCGGTATCGCGGTAAGGATTCAGATCGCTGTAGATCGAGTAGGCCAGTCCCTGGCGCTCGCGAATGTTTTGGAACAGACGAGAACTCATGCCTCCGCCCAGCAAGGTGTTGAGAACATAGCCGGCGTGCCGCTTCTCGTGTGCAATGGGATGCGCCGGCACACCCAGGCACAACTGCACCTGCTCCAGCGCTTTCTTGTTGCGCAGGATGATGCGCGAAGAGATTTTCGGCGCGGCAGAATGGAGGCCATGGAAGCCGTTTCCGTTTTTCGAGGCCTTCATGTGCTCAAAGTGCCCAGTAACCAGCTCGACGAATTTGTCATGATCCAGATTTCCGGCTGCCGACACGATGATGTTGCCGGGCGCGAAGCGGTGCGTGTAGGCATCGACCACCGACGGCCGCTCGAAGCGCTTCACGGTTTCTTTGGTTCCCAGGATCGGCTTGCCCAGGGGATGGTCCTTCCAGAAATTCTGAGTGAAGATTTCGTGGACGAGATAATCGGGATTATCCTCGTCCATCTTGATCTCTTCCATGATCACGCCCCGTTCGCGGGCGATGTCGGCGGTATCGAACGTAGGATTTAGAACCAGATCGCTCAGAATATCGAGCGCGGTGGGGACGTGCTCGTCGAGCACCTTGACATTAAAGCAGATGCATTCCTTGGCGGTGAAGGCGTCCATGTTGCCGCCAATGGAGTCGACCTGCCGCGCGATTTCTTCCGCCGTGCGGTGCTTGGTCCCTTTGAAGACCATGTGCTCGATGAAATGGGAGATACCATTCCACTCGGCATCTTCGTCGCGCGATCCGGTTTGCAGCCAGACGCCGATGGAGGCGGAGCGGATGTGCTGCATCTGCTCCGTAATGATGGTGAGCCCGTTGGGCAGCTTTTGACGACGAATGTTGCGCACTTCTTTAGTCATTAAGTATTACTTACACGCTCGAACGAATCTGGTGGATGTCTCGTTACTATTCTGACATAGGGGCGCCGCATGTGCGAGAATAGTTTAGTGATTTAGAATCAGTGGGTTAAACGAATTTCAAAAAACCACCATGGAATGAGCTCCTCTTCCCGGGATCGCTGGATGGCCGACAATCTTTCCGAAGATCGAAGAATATGACGGGGTTACCGCAAATTTCGCTGCTCGGACTGGATCGGGCTGAACTGGCTTCGCTGGCCGACAGCCTGGGCGAGCCGGCATATCGCGCGAAACAGTTAGCGGAAGCTATTTATCGGCAGCGAGTGGAGTCGCTGGAGGAAATCTCGACTCTTTCGCGCGAGCTTCGGGGAAAGCTGGCGGCGCAGGGTGTTTCGGTTGGCCTGCCTCGAATTGAAAATCGTTTCGTTTCACAGGATGGTACGGTGCGGTATCTGATTGCGTTTGCCGACGGACAAAGCGTCGAAACCGTGTGGATGCCCGAGGGCGATGGCGGAGAAGCCGGGGATGGAAGCGAGGCCGGCGAATTGGCAGAGCGTTTCGCGGAGAGTTCCCTGAATACCTCGGTGGCTGAAACCCTTTCAGAAAGGGAGGCCATCGCAGTGCTGGATCGCCGCGCCGCCCAAAAGCTCCAGCGGAAAGATGGTCAAAAGCAAGGGCAGAACCAGGGACGTTCCACGATATGCATTTCCAGCCAGGTCGGGTGTGCCGTGGACTGCCAGTTCTGTTTGACGGCTCTGCTTGGAGTGAAACGCAATCTGGCCGCGGGAGAAATTGTCGGCCAGGTATGTACGGTGCTCAAGGACCAGAGAGTTTCGCCGCCCGAGGATCGCGTCAATTTAGTTTTCATGGGGATGGGAGAACCGTTCCTGAACTACGAAAATTTCGTGAAGGCGGCGCGGCTGCTGGTGGAGGAAGTCGGAATTGCGGAGCGCAGAATGACGGTATCGACCGCGGGAATCGTGCCGCGCATTCATGACTTTGGCGGTGAGACGATCCGGCCGAAGCTGGCCATTTCTTTGAATGCTTCGAACGATGCCTTGCGCACGCGTCTGATGCCGCTGAACAAAAAATGGAATCTGGAAATGCTGATGGCGGCGGCGCGCGCTTACCCACTGCGTTCACGGGAGTGGATTACGTTCGAGTACGTTCTGCTCGGGGAGGTGAACGACGCCCCAGAGAATGCGAAAGAAGTCACGGAGTTGTTGCGCGGCATGCGCTGCAAAGTGAATCTCATTGCGCTGAACCCTGGGCCCGGCATCGACTTCACGACCCCAGATGCGGAGCGGATCGCGGCATTTCAAAAGATTCTGCGAGACTCCGGCATTCCGGCGTTTGTGCGGCGCCCGCGCGGGCGCGATATCTACGCGGCGTGCGGTCAACTCAAGCGTACGGTTGAGATGGCCACAGTGCCGTAGACTCCTTTGTCCTGGCCCTGACTGACTCCGCAACCGGAAGTTCCACGCGAAGCTGCAGGGCACCATCTTCTCTCACCTCAAGCACCACTTGGCCGCGATGCTCCTGCAGAATGCCTCGACATGCGCTCAGACCCAGGCCATGTTCGGGATTGCCAGGTGGCAATGCCGTGTCGGTCAATGCCATGTCGGTCGGTGAAGTGTGAGGTCCCGGTTCGGCACCGATCTGAAGAATCGAAGTATCCCCTCGCCGCTCCGTTCTCAGGGTCATGACGTGGCCGGCCCGCTCGCTGAGCACGTGCAGGCAGTTCGCCACCAATTCCAGACATACCTGGAGCAATTGATTGGAATCCCCCAAAACTTTGGGCAGATCGGGATCGAACTGGGTGCGAACTTCGATTTCGAGCGTCTCCCACTGAGGTTGCGTCAGTTTAATCGCGGTACGCGCCAGCGTGTTGAGATCGATAGGACTCTTGGGCGAGGATGCCTGCCGGGCAAAGCTGATCAGACTGGCGACCAGCGATTTCGTGCGACGAACATATTGGCCGATTTTCGCCGCCGGTGGCCGCTGCTCCGGCGTGAGCCGGGTGCTGAGCAGCAGATCGGAATAGCCCAGCATGGCGGTAATCGGATTATTGAGTTCATGGGCCGCGCCGCCGGCAAACTGACCAATGGATGCCAATTTTTCAGACTGAAGAATCTGCGCCTGAAGGCGATTCAGATTCTCGATGGATTCCTGGGAGAGCTGCAACAATTGCGTCAGTTCCCGATCGAGCAGACGCTGCCGCACGAGCACCATTACTCCCATAAAGAAGGCGGCCATCAGAGTCAGTGCGAGCCGGAATATGCGGACGCGGGAGGGAACGGCGCCATCGGACAGTGCCCAGGCGGCGAACAAGGGCAACGAAAATACCGCGATCATGCTGCAGCGGGCAATCCATACGCCGTAGAGAATTGAAGTTTCGCGAGCCTCCGAAGTGGGCTCCTCAGCCTCGGTCCGCAGGCCAATCCAGGTGAGCCAGGCCATCGCCGTAACCAGCGGTACATCGTAAAAGCTGCCACTGTAGTACAACTCCCGGCCAATCGCCCAATTGGCAACGGCAGAGCTTCCCGCGTAGCAGATGCTCATGCCCAGCAGACTCGCGTAGAGGCTTCTCCATTGGCCCTCGCTCCGGAGCCAACAGGCGACCACGCCGAGCAGGAAAGCGATTTCCTCGGTAACGTAGAGCGCGCTCAAATTCCGGTTATAGGCCTCGGCGTCCGCCTGCACGTACTGCCAGGGGATCACGATCAAGACATAGAGATAGATCCACCATACGACCAGGAGTGCAAAATCAAGCCGTCCCGCGCGAGCGGCGTATTCATCCCGTGGAATGTGCGGCCGCAAACCAACCGCCGCCATCAGAGGAACGATGTGCAGAAACATAACGACGTCGCCACTGAAAATGACCGGCACATCGCGGAAAAGAACGACTTCGTAGTAAGTCCAAAGCAACTGGTACGACAGCCACAGAAAAATGCCCAGGGTGAGGAGTGACCAGAACAATCGCGTGCGCCCGCGAGAGCGCAGCACCCGCGGAACGAACGAAGCTGCTCCCGACAACAACAAGATGCATTGCACGATGTCGCTGCAGGCAGTCAGGCCAAACGATCGCGGCAGGATGATCGCAGCCGCAACCAAAGCGACTAACAATGCGGCAACGGCCGCTAGCCAGAGATGGGATCGCTTGCTCAAGTGACGCCTCGCGGCTCATTTTAAATGGGAATTCCCGAGCACTCTTGGTTACCGTAGTAACGTGGAGCAGAAGCTCGGACCAGGACATTGGAGGCTTACTTGCCCCTAAGCTTCTTTTATTCAATAATATCCCGCGAAGCCGCCCGTCCGTGGAGACCATCCGATTGAATCCTTACATTGAACGTTACCGGCAATCCTGGAGATTGAGAATCCCTCCCGATCCGGGCGAGACGCGCCGAATCGAGCGCTGGCTGGCCACTGCCCGCTTGTTCCTCGCCGTCTCGGCATTAGTAGCGATCCAGATGGATCCGACGGAACTAGGCCATTCCTGGGCGGCGTATGGGCTGTTCGTGTTCTACATGGCGAATGGCATTTTGATTCTTATGTTGCTGCGACGGCGGCAGCAGTCCACTGCGGCGTTTCGGCTCATGGTTCATGCCGGGGACATCGTGTGGCCGGCGCTGATTTCGATTTTTTCCGAAGGCCCGCGCACTCCTTTTTTTCTATTTTTTGTTTTTGTGCTGGCCGCTGCCGCCTACCGCTGGGGTCTGTGGGAAACGCTGGGCACGGCTGCCGCCGAAGTTGCGTTGCTGTGGGCCGAGAGTTTCGTGATTCTCGACTTGAGCACGAAGCCACGGATAGCTCTGCCCTGGCCGATTTTGAATGGACTCCATGTGAATACGGTTGATTTCGAGCCCAAGCGTTTGTTCATGCTGTCGGTTTATCTGCTGGTGATGGGACTATTGCTCGGGTATCTGGCGGAGCAACAGAAGCACTTGCGGGCAGAGAAGGCGGTGGTGACGGGAACACTATCAAGAATCCGGGTGGAAGCCGGCCTGACCGGAACCATAGAACAGATATTCCGGGAGGCCATGTCCATGTACGGGGCATCCCGTGTCCTGGTCGCCTCTCAGGAAGCTCACAGTCAGCGGGTCTTCGTGGGAGAGTTGAATAAGGACCACCGGGGTGTGCCGTCCGAGTTCCGCTGGTTGGAATCCGTCTCCCGGGACGCCAAAACCTATCTGGATGATTTCCCGGGAGACGTGTATTACGCCGCAATCGACGGCGATCGGTGGACTACCCTTGCGCTTGATGAGACAGGCCACCAAGTGCCGGTCGAGGGCATGGCGCCCATCTCCCGACTGCGGGAAGTTCAAACCTTCGGCTCGCTGATTACCGTGGCTTTTCTGTTCGGGAGTGAATGGCGAGGCCGGATATTCCTGTTTAATCCGTCGTGGCGGGGAGAGAAGCAGGAAGAACTTCGTTTCTTACTCGATTTGGTTCACCAGGTGGGCCCGGCGGTTTACAACGTTTACCTCTTGCACCGGTTACGACGGCGGGCGGGAGCCGCGGAGCGGGCGCGCTTTGCGCGGGAGCTGCACGACGGCGCGGTGCAATCTCTCATCGCGGTCGAAATGCAAGTCGATGTGCTGCGGAGACATGCCGATGCCGGGAAGCCGATCAATGCGGAATTGGGTCGAATCCAGGGCCTGCTTCGCGAAGAAGTGCTTAAGTTACGGGAACTCATGCAGCAGATGAAAGCCATTGAAGTCGATGCGCAACGCCTGCTTGGGGTTTTGAATGATAGCGTCGAACGATTTCAGCGAGAGACTGGAATCAACGCACGGTTCGTCACCGACGTGGAAAACCTGGACATGCCGCAACGTGTGTGCCGTGAGATTCTGCGCATTGTGCAGGAAGGATTGGTCAATGTGAGGAAGCATAGCGGCGCTCGCCACGTGCTGGTGCGTTTGGGGTCTAGCCTGAAGAAATGGAACCTGGTTGTCGAAGACGACGGCAAAGGGTTTCCTTTCACGGGACGCTATAACCGGGATCAAATGAACGAGGCGGGGAAGGGTCCTATGATCATTATGGAACGCGTCGGTTTGATTGCCGGCGAACTCACGGTAGAATCGAATCCCGGCCAGGGAACCCGATTGGAAGTGACCGTGCCGCGCAACGAGGAAGTGCCTCATGAACTTTAGAAAACCGCAGTCCGTGCGCCTTGTCATCGCCGATGACCATCCGATTTTCCGTGACGGTTTGCGGCGCCTGCTGGAGGCGGAGGCGGACTTGAAGGTCCTGGGCGAAGCTTCGGATGGGGCCGAAGCCGTAAAGCTGGCACGGCAGTTGAAGCCAGATATTCTCCTGCTCGATTTGGCGATGCCCAAGCATCCAGGGCTGGAAGCGTTGCGGGAGCTCAGTATGCCGGCGAACGCGACTCCGGTGCGAGTAATTCTACTGACCGCGGCGGCGGAAAAAAGCCAGATCGTCGAAGCCCTGCAATTGGGGGCCCGTGGAGTGGTGCTCAAAGACTCTGCCACACAGCTTCTGCTGAAAGCGATTCATACCGTGATGGCCGGGGAATACTGGGTCGGTCGAGAGAGTGTCTCCAACCTGGTGCAATACCTCCGCACGCTGATGCAATCGTCCCATGACGAGGCGCGGCAGAAGAAATTCGGTCTGACTCCGCGCGAACTGGAGATCGTTTCGGCGGTGGTGGCAGGTTATTCGAACAAGGAAATCGCCGAATACTTCAAGATCAGCGAGGACACGGTCAAGCACCATCTCAGCAACATCTTCGACAAACTTGGAGTTTCGACCCGTCTCGAACTCGCTCTTTTTGCGGTGAATCAGGCCCTGCCCCTCAAGAGCATAGCCTGAAAATGCACGGCAGCGCGCCGGGCGCGGTGGCACTTTGGTGCTATTGGCTGGGAATGAATCAAATATTAAAATCGTTAAACAGATCAGCTTGGGGACATCCGCCGTCAGCTTGGTGTATCCGGATTTTCCGGTGTAAGGGCCATTCAGCAACATTGAGAAATGAGGAGCCCCGTGGCGAAACGTTTACAGCAACTATGGAACGATGAACGTGGTCAGGACATTGCAGAATACGCAGTGATGTTGGCTGTGATTCTGGTAATCGTCGTGGGCACGATCCGGCTCATCGGTTCCAATGCCAATAATGTGTTTTCTCAAGTCGGCAGCGCCATTCAGTAGCCGTCGATACTTTCAGTTCGTGACGAGACAGGCAGCCAAGGGCGGGTTTCTCTCTCCCATCCGGCTGCCAGCGTGTGACCGTCTGCCGCACTACTTCGGCGTATTCTCAGATGGCGATGAGGTGGTGAGCGCCATTTTCTCTGCTCCGCCGGTTGAAAACCGGGTCAGGTAGGGGAATACGGGAGTAATCTCAAATTCCATTTTCTCTCGTGCCGAGGTCAGGGCCACCGGCTTGGCCTTGGACAGTTCCGCCCGATCGGTCCAGGGGTCGACTTTGATGCGGCCGCCCAAGGGCAGAGCCGCGATCTGATCCAGGCGCTTATCATCGAGCGCCGGAGTCGCGGCCATCAGGCTCGCCATGCGAATGCTTTTGCCGCCGGAAAAGCTGTTCCCGAGGTGAGGGCGAATCAGATTCGGCAAGTCTGGCGCTTTTTCCTGGAGGGCCTTCAGAAACAATCCTGCATTGCCCAGTTTGTCCTTGTAAGGAGAGTTCTTGAGGAGCTCCATCGCCTTCGCATCAGCAGCTTCTTCATCCGCGGAACTGCGTTTGAAGTCGAGGCGGCGGAAAGTTTCGTCATCGGGGAAAAACAGCTTGTCGTTGAAGGCCAGCTTGGTGTCGAAGCTGTGTCCCAAAACGATGTGGCTGAGTTCATGGGCCAGAACCATGGCCAGAGATGCTTCGTCGGGAAGAACGTCAAGCAGGCCGCGGCTCATGACAATCGTGTGGCCGATGGTGAAAGACTCGAGAGGTGCGGTCAAGAGCACGCGACAGTGGACATCTCCCTGCAAGTCGATGTTGTTGGTGACCAGCAAATTGTTGACCACGGTGGCCAAAATCTTGTCTACTTCGCCCGGAGGCGCGAGCAGGCCGATTTTCTGCAATCTTTCGACCGCATTTTCTTCCGCTTGCCGCTCCCACATGCGCTGCGCGACCACCGGACTTGCATCGGAGGCAGCATCACTTTGGTCCTTCACCGATTGCGGCGAATCGATCAGAATCTGAGTAAATTCTTCGCTCTTGCCCAATCCTTTCAAGTCGTAGCCCCACAATCGGGTCTGGGCTTTGAAGTGCAAGGTTTTGCTGAATCCGGTTTTGAGGTTCGATTCTTCCGTGTAGACATAGGCCGGCAGCCACATTCCGGGCCGCACGTTCAGGCGCCAGCTGTCGAAGTGAAAAAAGAAATTCATCTTGGGCTGGGGATAGTAGGTTCCGTTGAAGCGGACAATGTTGTAGTTCTGGTCTTCAACCCAAATCCTACCCATGAATCGTGCGATTTTCTGGCCTTCCTTGGGCTGCACGTCGATCACGAAGCAGCGGATTTCTCCAAGAAATTCGCGCCGAACAAAGTTAAAATCGTAATACCTCTTCTGGAAATCGGTGTCGAGCACCACCATCTGAGCAAACCCAAGCGGCAGGAAGTGCAGGGAGTAAACTCCGGTCATTTTGTTGAGCATGCGGCGGCCGAATCCGGGCTGTCCCATGAAAGAAACGTCCTCCGGGCCGTCACTCATGTCGAGCCGACCGAGGAAATACTGGTCCTTCACCGGAGTTGGCTTTCCTGCGCTGTCGTTCTTAAGATCTTGAAGATAGGTTTCGACAAGGGGATGCATGTGACGCATTTGCGCCATGAACAGGTGCTCCCGCTCCACGACGTGATCGAGCACATCGTTGAGCGTAACGGCCGCCTGTGGTAGAGAAGGCGCACTTTGAGCCGGCTCAACCGAAGCATCTGTACTACCCGACCCAGATTGTGCCGGGGCGGATGGAGGAGCCTGGGCCTTCACCCCCAACACACAACCTAATACAAGAACCAACACCGAGCCCGAACGACAAATTTGCATAAAGAACCTTCTGGGAGTTGATCGATTTCGACGATCTGCTAACGATCAGCTAACCGACGATCATGCTAAGCGACGACCAAGCTTCCGAAAACTAGGCTAACTGAAAAATAATGTGCAACACGGCCGTCGAATCCGAGGGTTGACCGTCTCTCAGAGCCGGCTTGAAGCGAATCTGCTCGGCGGCATGTACCGCAGCATCGTCCAAACCGTGTCCAAGCCCACGCACCACTCGTACCACGCGCAACTTACCGGAAGCTTCCAGAACGACCTCGAGAAGCACTTCGCCTTCGATTTTCTTAGCGCGAGCCTCTTCGGTGTAGATGGGAACGGGCTTGGAAAGGATTTCCGCCGGAACTATTTTATCCGCCGCCTGGGCTGCAGGCCGCGATTGAACGGTCGGAGGGGCGGGAACGTCGGCATCGCCGAATCCCGCCTGACGCACTGTCGCGTTCGATGACGTGCGTGCGTTTCCTGTGGCGACGCCGTCCCCGAATCCTGTACTGGCAACTACGCCGCGGGCGCCTTTCGCTCCGCCGCTTCCGTTCCCATACCCCGGCCCCGTAGGCATATCGAACCCGCCTGCCTGAGCGATATTGACGGCTTTATTCTGGCTTGCCTTGGCCGGCACACCGTTTGGATCGCCGAAACCACCCGTCTGCACTTTCTGCGGAGCGCGGTCAATGGTTTGCGGCGCTGAGCTTCCTGAGGAAAAGACGTTCGTCCGCACTGGTGCCTTTGGAATCACCGGAGCCGATGCGGGCACCGGATCAAGCTTCCGAGTCGCGATCTTCACATCGGGAGCGGGAGCTTCCTCCATTTTGGGTTTGGGCTGAGGCTGGGGCGCGGGCAAACGCATAGCTGCGGGGGGCGGGTCGAGCTCAGCGACTTCAATCGGTCGAGGAAGCTGCCTCTGCGGCTGATGATTTACCGGAACCGGGGTCGGAACGAGTTCGATGGCGTGATAATCAGGTTTGGGACGCTCCAGAATCTGCGGATGAAGAATGGGAATCCACACCAGAATCGTTATTACAACTGCCTGTATGCCATAGCTCAACCCCAAGTCAGACCAAGGCAACTTCCAAGGCGGGAGCGATGAAAACAGGTGCGATTCGCGAGACGTGGACGCCATGATCAATTCTAGTAGCCTACTTCCGCCGACCAGTGTTCGAAGCCCCATACGACTCTAAAGGTTCTGAACGGCTTTTCAATGGTGGAAACCTCGTAGGAGGGGTCCAAACAGAGTGTACTATTTCAGCCTCGGTCATGCACGACAACGACCATTCGTTGGAGCCGCGGAATGGAGCCAAGCCCCATTGGTCTCAATCAGTTATACGATTCTTGATTTTGACGAGCCAAGCTCGGTGGGTGGAGCACACCCAAACCTACATTCTCTTGTAAAAGATTTCTCGTTGTAAAAGATTTCTCGCGGCCCCACCACTTAAGCCCTCAGCAATGAACGATTTTGGGGCTTTTGATCCCGCGCGTGGCATTGCGGGTGTCGACTACCAATTTGGCCTCGTGCACAATGCTGCGATAGTCGTAGTCGGAATGGTCAGTGACAATAACCACGCAGTCATATTGGCCGAGATCTTTCAACTCCGCACATTTCATCTGCAAATCGTATTTGCGGCCTTTTCCAATAAATGGGAAATAGGGATCGTGATAGCTGACCTGGGCCCCGTCTTTCTGCAGGAGTTCGATGATGGTAAGGGAAGGTGACTCCCGCAGATCGTCGATGTCTTTCTTATAGGCCACACCCAAGACCAAGACCCGCGCGCCATTCACCGACTTTTTGTGGCGATTCAGCGCCCCGCCCACCGAGGAAAGAACGTGGTACGGCATGTTGGTGTTGATTTCGCCGGCAAGTTCGATGAAGCGTGTGCGGAAATCCCATTCCTTAGCCTTCCACGAGAGATAGAAGGGATCGACCGGAATGCAGTGCCCGCCCAGGCCCGGTCCTGGATAAAAGGGATGAAAACCGAAAGGCTTGGTGGAAGCGGCGGCGATCACTTCCCAAATGTCGATTCCCATGCGCAGGCACAACAGCTTGAGTTCGTTCACCAGAGCAATGTTGACGCAGCGGTAAATGTTCTCCAGCAACTTTGTCATTTCCGCAGCCGCCGGCGACGAAACCGGAACCGTGCGATTAAAGATGGCGCCATAGAGGGCGCCGGCGAGCTCCGATGCTTGTGGGCTTAAGCCCCCGATGACTTTCGGGATGTCGCGGCGCGCCACCGTAGTGTTTCCCGGGTCCTCGCGCTCGGGCGAAAACGCCACGAAAAATTCCTTCCCCGTAAGCGCCTGATCGCGAGCCGCTTTCAGCCCGGCCTTATTCTCCTTCTCAAGGATCGGAATCATCACTTCTTCCGTGGTGCCGGGATAGGTTGTGCTCTCGAGCACAACTAATTGCCCGGCACGCAGATGAGGAGCAATGGAGTGCGTGGTATCGGTGATGAAACTTAGATCGGGCTCGTGATATTCGTTCAACGGCGTGGGGACGCAGATGATAATGGCGTCCATCGCGGTGATTTGCGAATAGTCGGCGGTCGCGGAAAAGCCTTGCCTCTTGGCTGCCTGAATTTCTTCGGGCGCAATCCTGTAGATGTAGGAACCGCCTTTGGCCAAGGTGTCCACTTTGCGGGCGTCGATGTCAAAGCCAGTTACGGAAAATTTTTGCTCGCTGTATAGCAGAGCCAATGGAAGGCCCACGTAACCCAGGCCAATAATGCCAACGCGGGCCTTGCCCTGCTGAATTCTGGTCTTCAGTTGATCAAACGTGGTATCGGCGGCAGAAGAAGTTGTCATGAATTTTTCCAGGATGAATCGTGGGGGATAGCATCTGAGAGTCTTGATTTTAACATACAGAATTCAACGCCTTCGTGGCCCAAGCATGGCGGAAGCCGTTAAGAGGAAATTCTGGCTCTCCAAACTGTGGAAAAGTCGGTCGTAATATGCGCAAAAAAAATCCTCGACCGAAAGTCTTTCTAGCACGATAAAGGCGTTGACTATCAACAATGTAGGAGGATACATTCGACCTACGGTCGCAACGGGTTGGGAAATTGAAGGTGCGCTGAGGACTTGCATGCAACAATTGTTCGGACTACCATCATCCAAAGTCATCCACGACGAAAGCGGTCAATGACGAGGGGTTTCGACTTGAAGAGCCTGAACTGTCTGTTAGTTACTATTTTCCCGGTCATTATTTTTTCGAGCGCCTTGTTCGCAGCGGACCAACCTGCCGCTATGCTTTACAGTCATGGAGCCGCGTTGCTCAATGGCAACAATATCGCGAGATCATCCGCCATTTTTTCCGGCGACCTGGTGCAGACGAATGCGGATTCGGTGGCCAACATCAACGCCACCGGTTCCAGCGTCCTGGTTCTCAACGAGTCGATGGTTCAATATGAGGGCAGCACTCTCAAGTTAGAGCATGGGGGCGTTACCGTTTCGACCTCGAAATCACTCGCGACTCGCGCAGGGAACGTAACTGTGTCACCGTCCTCTGCTGTTTGGACCGAATTTGAGGTGAGGGATGTAGACGGTAAGGTCCAAATCGCCGCGCGCAAGGGCGACCTGACCATTAGCGATGACAGTGGGACTACAACGCTGGCGCAAGGTCAGCAGACCACACGAGATGATTCCCAACAGGATGAGGAAAAAAGAAAGAAAAAGAATAGAAGGGTAGCGGCTGCAGAAGTTCCCGCCTGGGGGGCGGCTCTCGATTCTCCCTGGGCTGTCGGAATCGGCGGCGGAATTATCCTGGGTGGGACAGCCTGGGTTTTGCTACAGAACGACGATCCGGCGAGTCCATCTAGATAGCCCGGTCTTACTTTCAACGCCAGTTCCTTACTTCACTTCGATGCGGATTCCGGAGAGCGCCCTGCCGCGCTGACTCGACGTTCCCAGAAATGAGTTTCCCGCTCGAACCATAAATCTTCACTCGCTTGTCATCGACCTCCCTCGGCTCGGTTGCCCCATTCACATGCCGCTTTTGCTGGCATTTCGCCAGTTTTATAGGCATACTATGCTGCGCGATCTTTTCAGATTGGACTAAGTCCCAGCATGTTCGAGCATAAGGATTCAGCTACAAAGAGCGATTACCTGCTTCCCGCGCCGCAGGCTCGCACGTTCGAAGAACGAAAGCAGCGGCGCTTGATGGCGATTGCTCTGGCCCTGCTTCTGGTGGCGTTGGGATTCGTACTCTATCGAGATCGCGATTTCTGGTTTCCGGAAACGCAGGAGGCGGAAGAACAACCGCAGACGCAGCAATCGACTCCCGCTGCTACAAACCCGACAAACATGGCCGTGGCTCAACCGGAGTCGGCCGTCCATAAAAGATTTCACAGCGGCAAGCCGCAACAGAAGGCTTCTGTAGCGGCCCCGGCGGTGGACCCGAATGCTCCACCAATGACCGCCACGGCTACCAGAACCGTGCTGCCGCCACTTGAAGTTGAAGTCGTGGCCGGAGACGTTCATCGGACCGTGCATCCCGGCACGACTTCGGTGAGAGTCGACTTGCAGCCGGGCTCGCCCCCTCAGCAAGTCCCTGTGCCAGTTGCCGCGAGCGGTACCGCTGAAACCACAGCGAGTGTAACCAGCAACGCCACCGACCGCGTGCAAATGTCCGCCGATACGGCGGAGGTGGTCAGCCGCCCGGTAAAACCTGGTTATCCTCTGTTGGCGCGACAAATGAAAGTGCAGGGCTCGGTGATTTTGCAGGTGCTGATCGGCCGCGACGGCTTGATCCAAAATCTACATGTGGTTAGCGGTCCGCCGATCCTGGCCAGTGCAGCGGAGGAAGCTGTAAAGCAGTGGCACTTCAAGCCCCATTATCAAGGAGTCGATGCGGTCGAGACTCAAGCCAGGATTACCGTCAACTTCACAATCTCGACCAACTGAATATTTGTGGTCCCGAACCATCTGGCTCTCCAATCGCAGAGAAGACGGCTCCGGCTGGGATTTGACCTTTGCGGTTTGACCCACGACAACGACTGTGCCAAACTGCTCCCGGAGTGGTCATGACCCGCCGTTGCGCCCACGTAATGCAGTCCGTCGCGCGGCACTTCTGCGCCGGTTTTCTTCCAGTCTTTTTGTGCGGGGCAACCGCCCTCGCCCAGCACGGCACCATGGAGGATTCGCGGCCCCTGGAGGTTCATCAGATATACCGTACCGCTCCCGGAACCGCAGTGATTGTCTTCACCGTCTGTTCCGAGCGGGTCGCAGCTCATCTCGATCGCCAGGCCTTACTGAAGCTGGTGAATCCCTCTACTCATGAGGCTGTCTGGCAGACGACGGAGGGAGAATCTAAGGGAGTCTTCACCGACATCGCCTACGGAAATTACGACGTGGAAGTGAGTGCGGTCGGTTATCTCAGCGCTCATAGGGAGTTAGATGTAACCAGTTCCCTTCGTCCCGAGGAAATCAGCATTGTGCTTCATCGCGATCCTGAAGCGATCAATCTTGACGTCGGGAATGCAGTACTCCCGCCGAAAGCACGCAAGGAAACAAAGCGAGCCGTCTCCGCGCTCAAGGCGGGAAATCTCAAAGAGGCGCAAAAGCAACTGGACGACGCCTACAGATTATTTCCCTCCAGCGCGGATCTTAATTTTCTTCTGGGCTATTTATATTTTCAGAAAAGGAACTTCGCGCAGGCTGCCACCTACCTGGGTACGGCAACGAATCTTAATCCTCACAATGCCCAGGCCCTGACTCTTCTTGGCCGGACTGGCCTGGAGCGGCAGGATTACCCTGCAGCCCGATCGGCGCTGGAGAAGGCAGTGTTAGCCGATGCCGACAACTGGCTGCCTCATAATTTGCTGGCGGATACTTACCTTCACCAGCACAACTACGATAAGGCTCGCGACGAGGCACAAATCGCAATCATCAAG
Organism: uncultured Acidobacteriaceae bacterium; assembly: GCA_963709305.1. Lineage (GTDB taxonomy): Bacteria > Acidobacteriota > Terriglobia > Terriglobales > Acidobacteriaceae > Sulfotelmatobacter. Next base: position 858,418 of record CAVPWO010000002.1, read on the forward strand.
GGCCAGAGCAGTGCCAGTCCCGCACAACTCGTCCTGGGACAAGCATTGGCCAGCATGGGCCATGACGAAGAGGCCATTCGGGCCCTGAATCTCTTTCTTCAAGAATCGCCGAGTCATCCCATGGCAGGGCAGGTTCGCACACTGATCGGCGAGATACACCAACATCAGACCTCTTCCACTTCTGGCGAACACATATCGCGGAGCGAGGCTCGCCTTTCTGGCGTCGAACCTCTGGAAGCGCTGACCGCGCCAACGCTCTCCATAAAATCGTGGAAGCCGCCCGGCGTCGATGATGTTAAGCCCGCTCTTGCCACCGGCGTTGTCTGTCCGTTCGCGCAAGTGATGGACGAATCCGGTAAACGCGTACAAGAGTTGGTGCAGGACGTGGCGCGCTTCGCCGCAGTGGAAGATCTATTCCACCAATCTCTCGACCAGTTCGGCATTCCGGTGCGGACTGAGACTCGAAAATACAACTACGTGGCTTCGATTTCGGAGTCCCAGCCGGGGTTCCTTGCGGTGGATGAATACCGCGCCGACAAGACTGTTCTCAGCGAATATCCCGACCAGATTGCCAGCACCGGCTTTGCCGCGCTAGCCCTGGTTTTCCATCCAGCTATGCGAGACAACTTCGAGACGACGTGCGAAGGCCTTGGGGACTGGCACGGACAGGCGACCTGGCTGGTGCACTTCCGCCAGCGTAATGACCGCCCTAACCGTATGCACAGTTACAAGGTCGGGAATCAGATGCATGGCGTCGCTTTGAAGGGACGCGCATGGATTACCGCAGACAAATTCCAGATCGTCCGGATGGAAGCGGAGATGGTCAATCCGATGCCCGAAATCCAGCTTCTGAGTGAGCATCAAATCGTGGAATACGGGCCAGTGCCATTTCCAAGGAAAAATACGTCACTCTGGCTGCCGAAGAGCGCGGAAATCTACTTTGATTTCCGCAAACACCGTTATTACCGCCGTCACAGCTTCGATCATTTCATGTTGTACTCGGTTGACTCCCAAGAGAAGGTCAAGGAACCCGTCAGCAAGTCCGCACCGCCCTCGTAGAGACATGGACTCCACGTTTAGGCAAGACGCGTGCAATCCCTCTTGAAATAACTTTACATTTCCCTTCCTCAAACCACTCGCCCTCCGGCTGTATAATCCCCCGTTGATTCCCGCTCAGGAGCCCATGATGAAGAGGTCTACGCGACTCGTCTGTTCTCTCGTTTTGATTTTGTTTTTCATTCCCACCTTGTGGTCGCAGGAAAAAGTTGACCTCGAAACCATCTCCCGCATCCGTTATGAAGGCTTCCGCGATTCCAAAGTGATGGAACTTGCCTCTGGTCTTATGGATTCGATTGGCGAACGCCTCACCGGATCTCCCAACATGAAGCGCGCGAACGAGTGGACCCGCGACCAACTCACGGCGATGGGGCTGAGCAACGCTCATCTGGAATCCTGGGGGCCATTCGGTCGAGGATGGGCGAATCAATACGTCAACGTCCGCATGACCGCGCCCGATATCGTCCCTATCATCGCGTATGCCAAGGCGTGGACTCCCGGCACGAACGGGGTGGTCAGCGGCAAGTGCGTTCGCGTGAACATTGAAGACAAGAAAGACTTCGACAAATACCGCGGCAAACTAGCCGGCATGATTGTGATTTCTGGGCCCGACGCCGAAGTCAAGACGATCAGCGAAGCTCCGTTTAAACGCCTTACTGATGATGATCTGGCCAGGATTGGAGAATACGAAATTCCCGGCGAGCGTCCGGCGTTCCGTATGGCAGAGATGGCAAAACGGCGCCAGTTCGTCAAAGACGTGAATCAGTTCTTCGCCGACGAGAAAGTACTGGCGGTGATTGACCACAGCCGCGGCACGGCCGGTGGCGGCACGGTATTCGTTCAATCCGGCGGCTCGTACAAGCCCGGCGAAACGACGACGGTGCCGCAGCTGACTATGGCCTCCGAGCACTGGTCGCGCATCGCTCGCCTGCTGCAGCAGAAAAAAGATGTCACGCTCGAACTGAACGTTTCCAACACTTTTTACGATGACGATCCTATGCAGTACGACACCATCGCGGAAATCCCCGGGACCGACAAGAAAGATGAAGTTGTGATGCTGGGCGCGCATCTCGATTCCTGGCACGCCGGTACCGGCGCCACCGACAATGGCGCGGGAACGATCGTGATGATGGAGGCGGTTCGCATCCTGAAAGCTCTCGACATCCATCCTCGCCGCACTATCCGCATTGGATTGTGGAGCGGCGAAGAAGAAGGGCTGCTGGGCTCGCAGGGTTATGTGGAGAAGCACTTCGGCTCGCGTCCACCAATGGACGATCCCAACATGAGGGGGATGCCTACTTTGCTGCGGCGCGAGGCCGGTCCGGTCACGGTGAAGCCGGAGCAGGCGAAAGTCTCCGCCTATTTCAACGTCGATAATGGAAGCGGAAAAATTCGCGGAATTTACCTGCAGGAGAATGAAGCCGTCGCGCCCATCTTCGAGGCCTGGATGCGTCCATTCAAAGACCTAGGCATGACCACGTTAACGATGCGCAACACCGGCGGCACCGACCATCTGTCTTTCGATGCGGTCGGCATTCCCGGCTTCCAGTTCATTCAGGATCCCATCGAATACGAAACGCGCACGCACCATTCCAACATGGACGTTTACGACAGGTTGCAACCGGAGGATCTGAAGCAGATCTCGGTGATTGTCGCCAGTTTCGTTTACGACGCGGCCATGCGCGATCAAATGCTGCCCCGCAAACCGATCGAGAAGGCTTTGCCGCGGGAACCGGAGAAGAAAGAAGAATGAGACTGAAAGAACAGACGGTTTCCGAACGCGGCAGGTATCGTGCCGCGACGAATTGATCCAATATGTTTTCGCCTCAGCCGATCGGGTACGTGAAAAGTCCTTACAAGAATACAAAGCAGATTCCGAAGGGTTTCGGCGCCAAACATGACGCCGAAGGCATTCTCGAAATTCTTCCGCAGTTCGAAGCCGGCCTAGCCGACATCGAAGGCTTTTCGCATTTGTTTGTGCTCTGGGTATTCGATCGCTCGGAAGGATTCGAGTTGGTCGGCACTCCTCCCATTGACGACCGGCCGCATGGCGTCTTCGCGACGCGATCTCCCCGGCGTCCAAACCCGATCGGACTTACCGTCGTCGAACTCCTGCGCCGCGACGGCAGTTCCCTGCATGTTCGTGGCGTGGATATGCTCGATGCGACCCCGATTCTCGATGTGAAACCCTACCTGTCCGGCATTTCAACGAACGCGTTAAGGCGTGGTTGGCTGGACGAAGCTGAAGCTCGTCGGGCAAAATAGGCGACCTGTCGCCGAATCATTCCCGCCGTTCGTGCAAACTCCCTCGAATAAGAAGGCGAGACGCCGAAACGTAACCAAACTTTTCTTATTTGCCTGCTTCCGGCTGAGTCAGCATGATCGCGGGAACATCCTGCTGTTTCACCAGGTTGTTGTATGCGGCGATGTCGGTCGAAACGATCGCCTTCCATTTTGCCAGTTGTTCATCGACGTCTTTGCTGAGCATGTCGAATACTTCGTAGGATTGTTTCGTGGGCGCCGAATCGGCGCTGCCCACCACGCCACCGAGCGCCACCAGGTGATTGTTGAGGCGTACGGGAAAATTCAGCACATCTTGCCCGCTTTTGGCTTTGGTCTGGATCAGTTGTTCTTCCACCTCCGTCATTTTTTTATCCAGAGCCTTGCCGGCGTCGGCAATTGGCTTTTCGCGCGGATCGTTTTTCAGCCGCTTGTTCTCCGCATTCACCTGATCCCGCACGTCGCGAATCTGAATAATTGCGTCGTCGGTCTCGGTGACCTTGTCCCGAATCTTGAGCAGAAGATCGAATTGTTTGGCGAGGTCGTCCTGGCTGATTTTCAGGCGCGGGTCAACCTTGATTTCCAACGGCGCCGTGTAGCTCTTGCCCAGCACAGTGAGCCTCACCTGATAGCGTGCCCGGCAATGCGATCGGGCCTTCTGTGCTGCCGCCCCACAGCGGAGCGCGCGGCACTTTCGTTGCCCCTTCATAACGCAAATCCCACACGAAGCGGTTCAATCCGGCGTCGGCGGGCAGATTTTCTGCGCCGCGGTCGCGCTCGAAGAAACCCTCTTCCTCACCGGCAGGCTCTTCTTTCTTGGGATACTTGCGAATTACCTTTCCGGAGGAGTCCAGAATTTCGAGCGTGATCTTCGGCGTCTCGTCTTTCTTCTTTTCTGCGTCCTTCTTTTCCCCGTCGCCTTTCCCTTCTTCTTCTGGCTTCGGCTTTGCATCGACAGAACTAGCGCTGGCCGCATCTTTCTTTTCTTGTTTTTCTGGTTTTTTGAGCGAAGTCTTCAACCAGTAGTCAATCACCGCTCCGGCGGGAGGATTTTTTCCTACGTTTCCCTGCGAACGAAAACCTCCGCCGCCGAACACCGTATGGCTGGTCACCGCGGGGGTAAACAGGTGGGCCTCCTGCTGCGGCACGGAGTCCTCGTATTGCTCGAGCGGAGTAATGTCGTCCAATACCCAGAAGCTGCGCCCGTGCGTCGCCACTACCAGATCGTTGCTGTTGTTATTATTTTTCTTGACGACCAGGTCATTCACCGGGACTACCGGCAAGTTGATCTGCATGGCCTGCCAGTGCCCGCCATCATCGAACGACGCGTATACGCCTTGTTCCGTCCCTGCGAAGAGCAAGCCAGCGCGACCGGGATCGATGCGCACCGCATGCACGTAATCGTTCGCAGGAAGTCCGCTCACCAGCTTGGTCCAGTTCTTACCGAAATCCGTGGTCTTGAATATATAGGGCGCGAAGTCATCCATCTTATGGCGCTCAACGGCCAAATATGCGGTTCCGGCATCTTTCGGAGAAGCCTCGATCATGCTGACCGTGCCCCACTCAGGCATCGCCTTGGGTGTGACGTTCTCCCATTTTTGCCCGCCATCGCGGGTGAGTTGCACCAATCCGTCATCGGTCCCGGCCCAAATTAAATCCTTCTGCACCGGCGACTCGACTACGGAAAAAATCGTGTCGTAGACCTCCACGCCAGTGTTGTCTTTAGTGATCGGACCGCCAGAGGACGCCTGCTTCGCTTTATCGTTGTGCGTCAAATCGGGGCTGATGATCGTCCAACTCATTCCGCCATCCGTCGTCTTGAACAAAACTTCTCCGGCGAAGTAGAGCGTCTTGGGATCGTGCGGCGAAAAAACAATCGGCTCCGTCCACTGAAAACGATGCTTCACGTCGGCCGCAGCCCATCCGATAGGATTGACTGGCCAGGGATTAATTGCCTGCTCCTGATGCGTGTGTTGATCGTGGCGCGTGATCTCACCACCATAAGAACCGGCATACACAATCAGGGGATCGGTCGGGTCGGGAGCGATGTAACCACTCTCGCCGCCGCCCACGTCGTACCAGTCGGGGCGATCAATTCCGCCCTCAGCGCTGGCACTCGCAATTCCGACGGTGGAATTGTCCTGTTGCGCGCCATACATGTAATAGGGAAAACGGTTATCCGTCGTGACGTGGTAGAACTGCGCCGTGGGCTGGTTGTTCTCACTGGTCCAGCTTTCGCCGCCGTTGGTGGAGATGGTCCCGCCTCCATCATTCCCATTCATGAGCCGCTTGGGATTGGTGGGATCGATCCACAGCGCATGATTATCTCCATGCGGGGCGCGAATCGGGTTGAACGTCTTGCCGCCATCGTTCGAGCGGTAGACGCCGGTGTTCAGGATGTAAACCGTCTCTGCCGATTTTGGATCGGCAAAAATGTGAGAGTAATACCAGGCACGCTGGCGAAAACGGTGATCGTCGGTCATGAGATGCCACGAGTCGCCACCGTCATCGGAGCGATAGATACCGCCCTTTTCCGCTTCGATCACTGCCCACACCCGGTTGGGATTCGCGCCGGAAACGGTGACCCCGATCCGCCCCATAATTCCTTCCGGCAGGCCGTGACCTTTCAGTTCTTTCCAGGTGCTGCCGCCATCGATCGATTTATACAGGCCGCTTCCCGGGCCGCCGCTATCCAGACTCCACGGCGTGCGCTTCGCCTGCCACAGCGCCGCAAACAAAATATTCGGATTGTTAGGATCGAAAGCGACGTCGATGCCGCCGCTTTTGGCGTCTTTGTAGAGAACCTTCTCCCAGGTTTTTCCGCCGTCGTGCGTGCGGAAGATTCCGCGCTCTTCGTTGTCGGCAAAGGGATGTCCGAGCGCCGCAACAAAAGCCACGTCAGGATTCCTGGGATGGACGATCAGCCGCCCGATAGCATGGGTGTCGCCCAAGCCGACGAACTTCCAGGTCTTGCCGGCGTCCAGCGACTTCCACACACCGTTCCCACCCACAATGTTGCCGCGAATGCAGGCTTCGCCGGTTCCAACATAGATCACGTTCGGATCTGATTCGGAAACCGCAATCGCGCCAATTGAAGGCGATGCGTCCTTCGTCTTGTCGAAGATCGGTTTCCAGTTGAGACCGCCATCGGTTGTCTTCCAGACCCCACCGGCGACCGCGCCAAAATAGTAGACGTCGTCTTGCCCCACGACGCCCGACACGGCTACCACACGGCCACCGCGGTAGGGGCCCACTAAACGGTATTGCATACCTTTCCACGGGCCCTCTGCCGCGCGCTCATCCTGATCGGCGTCAGTAGCGGGCGTGCCAGTTGGCGAAGCGGTAGTGCCGGCCTTTTGCGCTTCGGTTTGCGTTTGTCCGGGCTCGCTACCCGGCTTGGGTTGCGGTTTCTGCTTTTGAGCCAATGCTGAGGGGACACTGCATGCAATCAGAAATACGAGGGCAATCGTTCGCAAGGTCTATTCCTCCGGAGACGTACACAATAAGCTTCTACAGGCTAAATTCTCAACTAAATCTTCGCCATCCGGCAGAATCTGTTCGAGGCTCTATAATTCCAGTTCGCAGAAAAAATATGAAGTATGCAAATCGAAACCCCGGAGGCCGGCGTGAAACTGATCCGCTCAATTATTTTCTGCTGCATAGTTCTTTCCATCGCACAACTGAACGGCGCTCAAACAAGCGAAACTAAACTGGCGGTTACGGCCCGGCTTTACGGCTACACAACTCAATCTTCGAATTCCGAACAGGAGTGGGAAAAGAAGTTTCGGGACGGCATCGTCGCCGGCAATGTGCGAGAGAACATGCGGCGAATGAGCGCGCGTCCACACCACGTCGGGTCTTCATACGATAAGGACAATGCCGAGTGGATTCTCGCGAAGTTCAAAGAGTGGGGATTCGACGCGCATATCGAAACATTTCAGGTTCTATTTCCCACGCCCAAAGAACGCGTTGTAGAACTCGTGCAACCTACGCAGTTCCGGGCCAAACTGCAGGAACCGCCGGTTGCCGGAGATCCCACCTCGAGTCAAACCGCAGAACAGTTGCCCACCTACAATGCCTATTCGATCGACGGAGATGTGACCGCACCGCTGGTTTACGTCAATTACGGGAGCCGCGAAGATTATGAGCAACTCGACCGCCTCGGAATTTCCGTGAAGGGCGCGATCGTCATCGCACGCTATGGGGAAAACTGGCGCGGGATCAAGCCGAAAGTTGCCGGAGAACACGGCGCAATCGGCTGCATCATTTACTCCGACCCAAGGGATGACGGTTTCTATCAGGGCGACGATTACCCCAAAGGAGGCTGGCGCCCGAAGGATGGCGTCCAGCGCGGCAGTGTCATGGACACCGACTATCCGGGAGATCCGCTCACTCCGGGAGTGGGCGCGACGGCCGATGCCAAGCGCTTGCCTATCGCTGAAGCCAAGACCATCACAAAAATTCCGGTGCTTCCCATTTCATGGGGCGATGCCCTGCCTCTGCTCTCCGCGCTCTCAGGGCCGGTGGCTCCGGAAAAATGGCGAGGGGCGCTGCCGATCACCTATCACATTGGTCCCGGGCCAGCTAAAGTTCATCTCAAAGTTTCATCGAACTGGGACACGAAGCCGGTGAACGACGTGATCGCGACTCTGCAGGGTTCTGGCGCCGCCGACCAATGGGTAATCCGCGGCAATCACTTTGATGGCTGGGTCAACGGCGCCGCCGATCCTCTGTCGGGAATGTCGGCCGTGCTGGAAGAGGCCCGCATGCTGGGCGAACTCCACAAACAAGGCTGGCGCCCGAAGCGCACCATCATCTACTGCGCATGGGATGGCGAAGAACCTGGATTGCTGGGCTCGACCGAGTGGGTTGAAACGCACGGCGCCGATTTGCAGAAGCATGCCGTGGCCTACATCAATTCCGATGGCAATGGCCGGGGGTTTTTTCGCGCATCGGGATCGCACGACCTGGAAAGAGTGATCAATGACGTGGCCCGCGAAATCAACGACCCGGAAAAAAACATTCCCGTCTGGCAGAGGGCACGTCTCTCCCGCATCTCGAACGCCAAGAATCAGGAAGAACGGGCGGAAATTAGGAAACGCGGCGATCTCGCCATAGGATCGCTGGGCGATGGTTCCGACTACGCTTCTTTCCTGGATCATGCCGGCATCTCGGCGCTCAATATCGGCTACGGCGGCGAAAACGATGCGGACGCTTATCACTCCATCTACGACGATTTCTACTGGTACTCGCGCTTCGTCGACACTGATTTTTCCTACGGGCGAGCTCTGGCGCAGACCGGCGGCACCACCGTCTTGCGACTGGCGGATGCGGACGTCATTCCTTTCGAATACGCGGACATGGCTGAAACGATCGGGAAGTACGTGACCGAACTCGAGAAGCAGCTGAAAGATAAGCAAGAGGAGATTACGGAGCGAAATCTGGAATTGAAGGAGGGAGTATTCAGCGCCGTAGCCGATCCGCACAAAGCGTCGACTCCTCCGCCGCGTGAAAACACGCCGCCTTATATGAACTTTGCACCGTTGAAGAATGGAGTGGAATCGATCAAGCATAGCGCTGAGCGCTACGAATCCGCGCTGGCGAAGGCGCAGGGCGAAAATGCGGCTGCGCTCTCTCCCCAGGCGCTGGAGACTCTCAACATTGATCTTCTGAAGATTCAGCGCACCTTCCTCACCGAGCGAGGACTTCCCGAGCGTCCATGGTTCAAGCACCAGGTCTACGCTCCGGGAGCCTATACCGGATATGGCGCCAAACCCATCGCTGCCGTGCGCGAATACATGGACGAGAAGAAGTGGATGGAAGCTGACGCGCAGGTTCCAGCAGTGGCTAAAGTGCTGGAAGCCGTCGCAGCGGCGATTGGCAAGGCCGCCGACGACCTGGAGACTGCAACCTCCTCGGGACACTGAAAGGCATTCACTCTTTCGAAACGCCACGCGGCAGACAAGCTGCCCGTGTTTATCTTTGTGGTTAAAGGAAACAGAAAAATTTCTCGGCGACTTCATTGACCTTGCCACCGTGCAGAGAGTTGTAGGAAGGCACGGAGGCGATGTCTGGGCCGCGACAAAGTCCGCAGAGGCGCAACTCTTTGCTTCTCGTCGAACTAACCCTGACGAGTAAAACGAAATCCGGTCTAACAATCACAGCGTTCGAACTGATCCAAACCATCCTGACGCACGGTTTAAAACCGCTCAAGACAGGTCGGCACAAATTGAACTGACCGTCCTTCATTTTCGGCACTCATTTCCAACCCAACCCTAGGGCGCGTTACCGCACCAAAGCTTGCAGGGTCTCTCCCGCTTGCGAGTGTGCCTATGAAAAAGACGATTATTTTGATGTTTGCCGTTCTGCTCTCAGCGCTGGCGTGGGCGCAAGATAATTCGGCCGCCCCCATGTACCCGGCCAATCCGCATCCAGATCAGGCGCCAGCCACGAACCAGGACGCCGCTCCGCAAGAGATGAACCAGAACACGGGACAGGACATACCTGTGTTCCGGGTGAACGTCTTCGCTCGCACCACCAAAGCGGTGAACTATCGCCATCGCGGAGGTTCCACCATTGTCGATTTCCGCGGCACTGATCTGATGCCCGCCGTCGGAGGTCATGCCAAAGTGGATGGCAAAGCCGGACGTCTCGCCATCAGCGTGGAACTCACGCACCTGCAGCCCGCCACCAGCTTTGGAGGCCAATACCTCACTTACGTTTTGTGGGCCATTACGCCGGAGGGCCGGGCTGTCAACCTCGGCGAAATTCTGCCCAGCGACGGTGGCAAAGATAAAATTGACGTTACCACGGATCTGCAGGCTTTCGGCCTGATCGTGACTGCCGAGCCCTATTACGCCGTCGTTCGACCCAGCAATAAAGTGGTCGCGGAGAATGTTCTTCGCCAGGAAACCAAAGGATTCGAAGAACCGATCGACGCCAAGTTCGATGTGCTGGAAGGAAATCAGTACACCATCGATGTCCCGGCCGAACAGCTGCCCTCAACTCAGGCCAACCCCAATGCGCCTCTTGATTTGCTCGAAGCGCGAAATGCGGTCGCCATCGCCAAAGCCGCCGGAGCTCAGGACTACGCCCCCGACAGCCTGACTAAGGCGGAAGACATGTTGCAGCGCGCCGAAGACTATTTGCAGCGCAAGCAGGGGCGCACTCCCATTGGAACCGCGGCCCGCGGGGCCACTCAAATGGCGGAAGATGCTCGCGTCCTGACTCTGCGCCGGAAGGAACAGGAACGGCTCGACGCCGAACGGCGCGCCCACGAAGCCGCGCAAGCCAAAGCCGAGGCGGATGCCGCTGCTGCCCGCCAGAGCGCACAGGAAGCCGAAGCCCAGTCCGACCAAGACGCGCGGCGCCGCGCCCAAGCCGAGGCTGCGGAGGCGGCAGCGCAACAACAGCAAGCTGCCGCTCTGGCCGCGCAACAACAAGCTCAGGCGGAGGCCGATGCCGCCCGCCTGGCCGCCCAACAGGCCGATCAACAGAAGACACTGGCGGAACAGCAGGCAGCCGCCTCTGAGCAGGCCCGCCAGCAGGCTGTACAGCAAAAAGAAGAAATGCGAGCGCGCCTGCTTGCCCAGCTCAATCAGGTCTTGCAAACCAAAGACACTGCCCGCGGCCTGATTGTGAGCATGCCCGATGTTCTGTTCGACTTCAACAAGTACACGTTGAAACCGGACGCCCGCGAACGGCTGGCACGAATTTCCGGAATCGTGCTTGCTTATCCGGATCTGCATTTGCAGATCGAAGGTTACACCGACAGCATTGGCAGCGACGAGTACAATCAGACGCTGTCGGAAAAGCGGGCAGCTACCGTCCGGGATTATCTGGTGACTTCGGGAGTTTCAATTAACAACGTAGTGGCGGAAGGCTTCGGTAAAGCCGACCCGGTCGCCGATAACAGTACGGCCGCCGGGACGCAAGCTCAACCGCCGCGTAGACATGGTCGTTTCAGGGGATGTAATCGGAAAACAGAACATGGAAACTCCGTCATCCTATCCTTCGGCGAACCCACAATAAAAATACTCTCGTCGCATGGCAAATGAGCCCGGCGTAAGCTGGGCTCATTTCTTTCCAGCAGTCCGCGATTTCGCGCTCCAGCCAAATAGAGGAGCGCCCCAAGTTCCCGCGGCCAGAAGCGCACCGAAAAGAATCACGGCATCAATGCTGGCCCGTCCTTCCCGGGCCCAATACACATCCCTCAGATTCAACCACAGCGCGAATTCATCGAGCGTAAGTGCGGCCCCCACGCCGTAGAGGATCGACATCAGCCGGCTCAGAAAAATCGATGAATTGTCCGCGCCGTTGCCAATTTCACACAGCCATCCGTAACCCACCGCCAGGAGAATGAGGATTCCGAAGACAAGATGATGAATGTGTCGGCCTCCCATCCGCACGAAATGAAATGGGGGAATCTGGTGCACGACGGCGTACACCACTGCTCGCACTCCCCCGAACGTCAGGAAGAAGCTTATCGAGGCAACAAACAGCCGCCGTCGCGGGCGGTCAGGAATGCGCTCATGGAGGGCCTTGCCAAGTGACGTACCATGCAACAGCAACAAAAGAAAAATACTGCCGGCAACGGTGAGTAGGAGAATGAACCAGGTGTATGCCATGAACTATTAGACGGCATTGCGGCAGGCTTCGCGAGAGAAGCGAGCATCGATGATTTCAATAGCGTAAAAGGCTCAGCCGAGTGAAAGTTGTTACTTGTCCGACTTTTCCCCAGCCTTTACGCGCGGCTCGATTTGTTTGTATTCGTCCTCCGACAGGACACGCTTGGTGAGCAATTCCCGAGAGCTGGCATAAGGACGATGTTCAATGACCCGATCACTCTGGGTACGGGTGAGGCCGGTTCCGACCAGTTCATCCCGCGTAGCGGTGTTCAGGTCCACTCGGGCCTTATCGCGGTTCCAACCATCCCGAACACCTTCCGCCACCGACTTTGCATCTCGCTTGAGTTCCGCGGTGCGCTCGGCTGTCTTCTCGCGCAATGCGTCGGGATCCTGCTTGTGATCGTCAACACATCCCACAAGCGTAAAGCCGGAAAGAACCCACATCAGCGCCAGGCTGATTGTGCTTATGGAGATCTTCGTTAGCTGTGTCATTCGCAAATCGCCCGCTTGTCGTTTTCTCATTGCAGAACTCCTGAAGATGAAAGGCGTTCCCCCGGGACGTGGCTCCGAGGGAACGCCGGTCGAACTTACCATTCCCATTCAGCGCTAAGTGCTTTTCAAGACTCGAAAACAACAAGCTAATTCGGGTCAGTCTTGTCTTTCACTTTGTCCGCGCCCTCCTCTGTCTTTTCTGCGGTCTTATTCGCGGCTTTCCTGGTCGTATGCTTCACCGCGTGGCCCGTTGTCTTCGCCGTTTTCTTAGTGGCCCGCCCGGTATCTTTGGCGGCATTCTTAGTTGCGTGCCCGGCATCTTTCATGTCCTGCTTTGGACTCTGTTCTTTTTGCTGTACGGTTTGTGCAGCTAAGGCCGTGCCCGCCATTGAAATTGCCAACAACAGCGCTGGGACATGGTTTCGTAGATTCATGCGCAATTCTCCTTTTTCGTTTGCGAAACGCTGCACGATTTAGACCTAGAACACACCGCCCGCGTAAACCAGGGCCGGCAGTACGTTACTCGGTCCCGGTCGCGCCGTAATTCTGATTCGACACGCGACCCTTCACTTTGTCGCTGATGTCCTGTACTTTTTCGCTGATGGAATTACGGGTTTCTTCTCCGCTTGCCGGCGCCAGTAGAAGACCGGCTCCGACACCGACACCCACTCCAGCAACGAACAGCAGTACGTTGCGCACGGTATGATCTTCCTCGAAGATAGCGCTTCTGGCGTCGTCCGCAATCTGAGAAGCGCGGTCCGACGCCCGATCGACCTGATCGGTGGTCTGGTCCATCACGTAGACAGCGGTTTTCAGAAGCGATTTCATGACACTATTCCATTTCATTGTTATTCCATCCTTTCGACACAGCGGGGCACGCGGCCCCGGCAATTGGTTGGAAACCGTCGCGGTTGATTTCGCCTTAGAGTGAACGAGCGGACACGAGCGGAAAGTGTCCGCCTGTCTTATGCGGCACGCGGTCCAAGCACAAAGTGCAGGATCAACGAAATCACTGCGAATAACAACAACAGGTGAATCAACCCGCCCGCCACGTGGAACACCGTGAAACCGCCCAACCAGGCGATCAGCAGAACGACAAACAAGATTGTCCAGATGCTCATTACCGTCTCCTCCATTGCTAAGATATGTTCCCGTCTGGCTGCGGAACGCTGACAACCGCGTGGCCGACGCCCACCCTCTCGGGCGGATAAACGTGAGCCTAAACGCGCAGGGATTCAGGTGTCATTACGGCGAACCTTGTACTTCATAGAAAACATTGAGGTAGTCCCACGTCAGTGATTAACCAAGGTGGATTTAGCATCGCGAACTGGTGGTTGATCAGTCTCGGGCGAAAGAGGCAATCAATTCCACACCTCTACGCTCGGGTTCTGTTCCCGTACAAGTCCCTTCGCTAAACGCCAACCTCCTGAACCATTTTCCTCTCTAATCAAACGCAATTGGCGAGCCCTAGAAGAGCAATTCCGGGTAATGTTGTTTCCTAAACTTCGATAGACGGTAGCACCGGGAAGGGTCGCGAGTCGTTTCAGCTAAGGCCGCTGCCAGAACCAGAGTAGGAGCAAATGTCAGACCAGCAAAGACTTATAACCGGCATTGAAGGATTGGACGATATTTTGGAAGGCGGTTTGCCCCCCGGCCATCTCTACCTGATCGAGGGCGACCCTGGCACCGGCAAAACTACGCTGGCTTTGCAGTTCCTGCTCGCCGGTGCAAGCGCGGGGGAGTCGGTCTTGTACGTGACTCTCTCGGAATCCGCAAAAGAACTGGAAGCCGTCGCGGCCTCCCACGGATGGTCCCTCAATAAGGTACAAATCTTTGAGTTACTTCCGGATGAGGAAACCTTGCGGCCGGAGCGACAATACACCGTCTTTCATCCTTCGGAAGTGGAGCTTGGGGATACGACGAAAGCAATTGTCGGCAGGGTTGAGGCTCTGAATCCCAGACGAGTCGTCATCGACTCTCTGTCGGAGTTGCGAATGCTGGCCCAGGACCCTCTCCGTTACCGTCGCCAAATTCTGGCATTTAAACAGTACTTTTCAGGAAAGCAATGCACCGTGCTGTTACTCGATGACCGTACAAATACGGACCGTGATTTGCAGCTCCAGAGTATCGCTCATGGAGTGCTGTCACTCGAGAACCTGCCCAGGGATTACGGAGTCAAGCGGCGGCGGCTCGAAGTGCTCAAATTGCGGGGATCGTCTTTCCGCGAGGGCTTCCATGATTACGGAATCAGGAAAGGGGGATTGTCGGTCTACCCGCGGCTGGTCGCTGCGGAACATAAAACCAGCTTCCTTCACGAGCAGATTTCCAGCGGGATCAAGGAGTTGGATGCACTCGTAGGCGGCGGAATTAATCGCGGAACCAGCACTCTGATCATGGGCCCCGCGGGTGCGGGGAAATCCACGATTGCGGCCAAATATGCGTTCGCCGCCATGGAGAGAGGAGAGCCCGCCGCCGTCTATTTATTCGATGAGGGTACCCAATCCTACTTATCGCGCCTGAAAAGCCTGGGACTAAACGCCGAACCGTTCCTGAAGAATGGACGTTTTCTTCTCCATCAAGTCGACGTCGCCGAGCTATCCCCCGGTGAGTTCGTCGACCGCGTGCACCGCGCCGTGGACACGGATGGAGCCAAGGTCGTCATTCTCGACAGTCTCAATGGATTCATGAATGCAATGCCTGGAGAAAAATTTCTCCCCATGCAACTGCATGAGCTCACAACTTTCCTGAATCAAAAAGGCATAGCAAGCTTTATGGTTCTGGCGCAATATGGCCTGATTGGCCGCGAGATGCAAACGCCTGTAGATGTGAGTTACCTGGCCGATTCCGTCCTTCTCCTCCGTTTTTTCGAGGCCAACGGTGAAGTGCGCCAGGCGATTTCCATGATCAAGAAGCGCAGTGGCTCCCATGAACGAACCATTCGGGAGCTTCGCCTCCATCACGGGATCGTAGTTGGCGATCCACTCTTTGATTTTAAAGGTGTACTCACCGGCGTCCCCGATGTATTGGTCCGCAAGCGACGGAGAATTAATGGCAGCGACAAAATTACCGCTCATGACCCGGCCCACTGAGAGTGATTTGCGGGTTCTGATCCTTGCTCCCAGCGGCCGCGACGCCGATCTCGTTTCCGCGGCTCTCACCGGTGTGGAAGTGTCCTGCCACATTTGCAAAACTGCGTCCCAGATTGCCGAAGAATTGAACGTGGGCGCAGCCGCTGTCGTAATCAGCGAAGAGGCCCTGGGAGGAAAAGAAATACAGATCCTGGCATCGGCATTGGGGACGCAGGCAACCTGGTCGGATCTGCCGATCATCGTGATGACCGGAGGCGGCGAGCCGAACCGCGCCAGTCGGCACCTTGCCAATATGCGAACACCCCTGGGGAACGTGACCCTTCAGGAACGTCCTTTGCGCGCCGTCACCTTGATCAGTACCGTTCAATCGGCACTGCGCGCCCGAGCAAAACAGTACGAGGTTCGCGATCGTCTGGCTGAACTTCAAGCTCGGGAGGAAGCCCTTCGACGGGCGGAAGAGCAATTTCGTCAACTGGCCAATGCCATGCCTCAGCTGGCCTTGATCGCGGACGCTGACGGTCGAATCCTCTGGTTCAACGATGGCTGGTATGGCTACACCGGCAGGACGTTTGAGCAGTTATCGGGCTCGGGATGGCAGTCGCTTCATGATCCCAATATTCTTCCCGAAGTTCTGACGCACTGGCAGGATTGTATTCGGCGTGGAGTTCCGTTCGAGATGGAGTTTCCCTTACTTTCGGCCGAAGGACGGTTTCGCTGGTTCCTCACTCGCGTCACCCCAGTGCGAGACCATCAGGGAAAAATAGCTCGCTGGCTGGGGACCAGTACCGACATTCACACCCAGCGGGAAGCACGCGAAATCCTAAGGTCGAATCAGGAGCGGCTGGAGTCGGAAGTAGCCAAGCGAACCGCCGCGCTTCGGCAACTGTCGGCGAAACTCATGCGCGCCCAGGATGAAGAACGGCGTCGACTGGCTCGCGAGTTGCATGACAGCATGGGCCAGTACCTCGCCGCCATGTCGATGAGTCTGGCAGCTCTAGTCTCCGACACTCCTTCCATCGACAAGAAGCGTTCCGACGATCTGCAAGATATCATTCAGCTGTGCCTTAGCGAGAGCCGTACTCTCTCGCATCTCCTTCACCCCCCTCTCCTGGACGAGATCGGATTAAATTCCGCCATGAAGTGGTTCGTGGAAGAATTCGGCAAGCGTAGCGGAATCCGGGTCACGCTCACCAGCGAATGCCAAGACCGCCTTCCCACGCTGGTGGAAACCATGCTGTTCCGGGTGGTCCAGGAGGCGCTCACGAATATTCATAAGCATTCGGGGAGCGCCACTGCGGACGTCGCTCTTCGGGCCAATCACGCCAATGTTGTACTCGAAGTGAGCGATCAGGGCAGGGGTATGCCGAAAGAACTGCTGGAACGCGCCGGAAATCGCGGCAGTGTTGCCGGCGTCGGTCTAGCCGGCATGCGAGAGCGCGTGTGCGAAGTTGGCGGTGATTTTCGTCTGCACTCGGGTCCTGACGGCACCAGGATTCACGTTTCGATTCCGGTAAATCTGGCGGCTTACGCGGCTTTCTCTCATTCCGAGGGATGCGAGCCTGTGAATTCCGAACAGCAGGGCTTCTGTACCGGCTTGAACTCCATCAGTTCCACGCGGGTCAAATCCGGATCGTAAATGTTAAGCTGCCATTTTCCGTCCTTGCCCATCTGAGCTTTCTCATCGCCGTGCGGCTTCCAGCCATGCGACTCCAGAATTGCCTGCGCCTTTTTCATGTCTACCACGCCGAGCGAAATGTGGTTCATCACGCCGGTCAAGCGTAGATCGGGATGTTGCGGCTGGTTCAACATGTATTCCAACCAGTCCGTGCCGTCGGGAACCTGCAGGGCAACCCAGTCGGTCTCGCCCTCCTTCATTCCACCGTGCCAGTAGGGTCGGAAGCCGAGAATGTCGCGGTAGAAGTGGTCTTCCGCGCTGCGGCGGTACACCAGAAAGCCAGCATGAATCATGTGGCGCGAAACTGCAGCAGCGGCCGGAGGCGCAGGATCAGCTTTGCCTTTTTCCACGAACTCAATGCGATGCCCTTCCGGATCTTCGACCAAAAAGAAGCGGCCGTCGGATCGTTCCTGAATCGCAGGAGCCTTGATTCCCCGCGCAACGAGATAGTCGCGCAGCGCCTCCACATTGTCGGTTGCGAATGCGACGTGATCCATGCGGTCGGCGGCCTTAGGATCGGGCGCGGGGCTATAGCCGACCCACTGCTTGCCCACCACGTAGCGTACTGTGCCGCCGGGCTCCACCGGAGCGGCGGACGCTAAACCCAAAATATCGCCGTACAAATTTTTCACTCCATCAGGTGCAGTAGTGTAAAAGGATACGTGGTCGATGCCCAAGATGTGCGGCCGTTGAGCAACACTTTGACCGTTAGCGTTGATTTGGAGGACCGCGAAAGCAACGAGGATGCCGAGCTTTTTCATGGCGCCACGATTGTAGACCAAATGAACCGCAGGGGCTGAAGCCCGCCATTCATTTCGCAGGCCTTACGCGGCCTTGAAAGGGCCGCTCTTCCACGGAGCTCTTCACGGAGCTCTTCCTCGGAGCTCTTCCAGGGACGATACGCGAGTCTGTGAGTCTTTTCCGCGAACTCTGATGCCGTTCCGTTCCCAGTGGCGACTGCACGAGTTGGCGCTTCCCGGTCGGCCCGGCGCGGCCTTTCGGTTCGGCTCGTTCAGATCCTGCACACGTTTTTGGAGAGTCCTGGAAAATCGGACTAGAGTCCGTCTAGAAACCGGCGGAGAAGTTTGGCTGCCTCCTCCGGCTGCTCCCAGGGTGAATAGTGTCCGGCCTTCGGAATCACACGCAACTGGCTGCCTGGAATATGCTGACGCATTAACTCGGCTTCGTTTACTCCCGTCACGGCGTCTTCGTCGCCCGTCACCAGCAGCGTGGGAACGTTGATGGTCTTCAATGTTTCTATGGAGTCAGGGCGCACGGCCATACCTCGTTGCACTTGCGCCACGTTCTCCGGTGACATTGTGCGCATCATGCGGAGCGCTCCATCGACCAAGTCCGGACGCATCTCTCGCGTAGTTTTCGCCAGGACCTTGGGAATCATCGATTCAAAAAACGGCTCGGTGCCACGCTCGAGAACATCGTTCGCCGCCTGCAAACGACCGGCGCGCGCTTCCATGCCATCGGCTGCTGCTTTGGTGTTACACAGTCCAAGCGCAGCTATGCGACCGCGATGTTTTCGCCAGAACTCGAAAAGCGCATAGCCACCGATCGATACGCCGACCAACGGAGCACGGCCAATCTCGGCGTCGTCCATCACGCGGGCGATGTCGGCGGCATGTTTCTCCATCGTAGCCGGACCTTCGCCAACACCGGACTCGCCATGTCCGCGGAGATCAGGCATGATTACGCGATACCGCGTGGCCAGAACTTCAGCCACCGGCTGCCAGAATTCATGGTTGACCGGAAACGGATGCAGCAAAACCACCCGAGGACCGTCGCCCAGCGACCAGTAAACGATTTCGGCGTCGCCGCTCTTAATGCGCTGAGATGGAATGCGCTGCATGCTGGCGATTAGATCATAATTGCGGCTCGCTGTCGGCACGGGTCCGCGCTAACGTTCCAGGGCCCGACGCCTGAGGTCTGGATTCCGAGGTCGCCGCCGGGCTATGGGTTTGTCACCTGTTGCGTCATAGCCGGTGCCGGGAGCAGTAGCGGTTCTTCGGGCATCACAATCCACGCAATGATATAGGGAATGAAACCGATGCACGTCATAATCGCGGTGATCAGCCACACGATCCGCACCACGGTGACGTCAATATCGAAATACTCCGAGAATCCGAGGCAGACGCCTGCGATCTTGCGTCCCACGCGCGGGCGCACTAATTTCGTCCTCGCCAGGGAGGCGCCGACGCGCACCCCGCAATACGCGCAAACAGCCGCATCGTCCTGAATCAGTTTTCCGCAGTAATTGCAGTACATAGTTCCGCCCTCGTACATCTAATACGCAATTCTAGGCCGAAAGTTCCAGTCCACCATTCAAGAGCAAGCAATCCCCATGTAAAGACAGCCGCCTCGGCTGTCCGGTAGAGCCAGACCCGATGGCGCCTTCATCGTAGGGGTAAACGCCGCCGGGAGAGAGCCTCCAACAAAACGCCTCGCAACGCTCGGACAGCCGAGGGGCCGTCCCCACCCGGGCATCGCCTGACCACCATAGCGCCCTTTACTCCCGGTATGCCTCCTTAATGTACCGCCGCGCCTGGTCGGCGGGGCCTGTGTTCGCGTTCCCAGCCAGCACCGTTTCGTACTTCTTCATCGCCAAATCACGTTTTTGCAGCAGGTCGTACATTTCCCCGGCGGCCAGATTGGCCTTCTGTAAAACATCCGGGTCGGGGTTAGGCGCATCGTTCACCAGGTCATAGGCCGCCGCCGCTGCGGCAAGATTCTTCTGGGAACGCAGCAATTCTCCCAATCCCCACGCTGCCAGCTCGTAGTGCAGGTTGCCGTACTTCCCTTCCCGTCCGTTCTGCCATACTTTACGGTAGGTGGCCTCGGCGTCCGGCAGACGGCCCGCCGCGCGCTGCAGGTTCGCCACTTCGGTGAGGAACAAGTGATTCCTCGGATACTTCGTCGATAGCTCGTTCATATAGCCGAGGGCCTCGTCATACAGGTGCTCCCGCCGCAGAAACAGAGTGAGCACGACTTTGGCATCGACCGCGTTTTCGCCCTCGCTCCCGGCAACCTCACGCAAATAGGCGAGACCTTTTTCCGATGATCCATTCAAGCCGGCTAGGGCCGCTGCCACTTTCACGCTCCAGGGCAGATGTCCGATCACATAGTTATGAGTGCCCACCACCAACTTTGCGTCCACATACCTGGGATCGAGTTCGAGCACGTGTTCGTGATCGTGGCGCGCTCCAACGGCATTGCGCAGCGCGGAGAACCAGGCCCGCTCTACTAAGGCGGTATAGACAGAGAACTGGGCGCGCGTGACTCCACGACAATAAAGAGCGTCCACGTCTTTCGAGTTCGCCTTCAGTTGCTGCTCCTCTAGATCCTGAGCACGGCGAACCAGCCCCTTGATGCGTTCCTTCACTTCCGGCTTTGTGGGGCGGGGAGTTCGGCCGATGAAACTGTCGTTGGTGTAATCCCCGGTATTCATCGCCCCCGTGTCGTAAAGGTCACGCATCAACACCGAGGTCAGCAGATGGTTGACCGCAAAGGGATCGTTGGGACGCTTTTCCACGATCTTCTCGAACTCCAGAGTCGCGCGATCATAATCCATGTTGTAGAAATGGTCGAACGCGGCTTCGGTCTGGGGATCGTGGGGCGCCCCTCGAGGCCCCGACGCGAGGCGCGACTGGCTCGCACCGGAAATGCAAAATGCCAGCAGACAGCAGAAAACAACGGCGGGGATTTCAGCCCCCTGCAGCAGTTTCATCGAGAGTTCTTCGGTCGGCGCGATCACGGTTCGATTGCACCTAGTTTAAATCAACCTGCCAACTTGATGCTGCAGCACCCAGGGCTGAGAGACGATTCCTGGAATCTTAGAACGCATGCAGGTGCCATTAGTGTTACCTCTCCGCGTCGCGCGCCGCCCTATAATCGGCGCAGCCACCCAGACTTGTTGTCACTGCTGCAAGTACCTAGGCTTTCGTAACCGGTGCATCTTTACTCGCTGGCGCGCGTAATTATTGCGTACGTCGCGGCCTGCGTGCCGCGCCCCGAAGTTGCAAGTATGTGTCGTCGTAGCATTTAGTGCGGGGACAACTTTGGTGTTTGGAATGCGAATATTAAGTTAAGTGCTCAAAGGTTTCAACCTATGTCACAGGTAGTTCAAGAAGGCCATCAGGAATTCTGGCGTCCGCCCTCCCCGATGGTAAGGGACGAGATCATCTTCGCTGAGGCCCTGCCCACCATGGCAGAGGTATGTTCACGCTGCAACACCGAATTTCTGCCCGGTTCCCGGTTCTGCCATTCTTGTGGCAGTGGCCGTCCCCAGGCCATTCATGGGGCAGCCAGTGCCGACACTTCCGTGCTGGCCAGCCTCTGGGAACAGGGAGCCGCCAGGGCATATGCACTCGCCGCGCGCTTCTCCTGGAGCGGGCTCAAATTCCCTTCCTGGCTGCGTTACCTTCACTTCCACGAGATTAAGAAGTGGACTGGCCTTTCCACGGCCTCGCTCATCGCATTCGTAATCGGAGCAGGTTGCGTGGCCGGAGCCCTATTGGTCGGGTTGCTGACGGCAAGAAATTTTGTCGATTGGCAGGCCATTCAGTTCTACCGCGCCGAATGGCTGCTGGGAGCCACAGCCGCGTTCGTAGCGGGTATTCTCTTCAAGAAACCCAGCAATCGCGACCCTGACTGAATTTAACTCACTTTTCGCTGCCCGACCCGGCGGCGCGTCTGTTCTGGCTGGTGCGGTAAAGGTGATGAACCGGTCCTACGCCTCGTCCCACCGGGTGGCCGAACGAAATCGCGGCGCTGACGTAGGTTTTCGCCAGCAGGACGGCTTCCGCCAAACCCCGGCCGAGGGCCAGGTGGCAAGCCATCGCCGTCGCGAAGGCACATCCGGTGCCGTGGGTCGAATTTGAACGCTGCCGCTCGGCCTTGAATATTTCCTGCTCAACTCCATTCTTGGTTTTGAAACTCAGCAGATCAATCGCCTTCTCCAGATGCCCGCCGGTAATAACGACCGCCGCCGCCCCCATCTCATGCAGTTTGGCGCAAGCGGTTTTCATTTCTTCCAGATTCTTGACTCGAAGTCCGGTAAGCGCCGCGGCTTCATCGAGATTGGGAGTCACCACGTCGGCTAAGGGAATCAGCCTCTCAACCAGCAATCTAGTGCCTGGAGCATCCAAAAGTTCCGCGCCGGACGAGGATCTAAGAATAGGATCGAGCACGATGTGGGGCAGCAGAGACCTTCTCTGCGGCTTTGCCGGCCGGTCTCCACCTTGTGCCGGCGGGTGGGACAGAAAATCAGCCACAGCTTTGACTATTTTCCCCGATGCCAACATTCCGATGTGCACAGCGGCAATGTCCAGGTCCGAGGCCAGCTCTTCAAGGCTTTCGGATAGCAACGCCGGGTCCAGAGCCTCAACTCGTCTTACTCCGACGGTGGATTGCACCGTCATGGCAGTGATGCACGCCACTCCATAGCACCCGTGCGCCGCAATCGTCTTGATGTCCGCAGTCACCCCGGCTCCGGACGAGGGATCGAACCCCGCGATGGTGAGCACGATAGGTGGTTTTTCGGGCATGGCCTTCGGTTCCACTGAGTCCGATAGTAACGCGGTATGGACTCAGCATCTCACATCGGTCCCGAATTAACGTTACTTTCGGGACTTACCGCTGGAAAGAAATCTCTGTTGCCGGCACCGGAGTCGGAGCGCGCAAATACATGATTCTACTTAGTTTACTGAAATGTTAACCGTAAGCCATTGATTCCATGGGTATTGTAAATTCTACCTTCCTTTCCCTTCCGTGCTATTTACTCTATGGTAAATGTATAAGCTCAGAAGAACAAAGCCTTTTACCCGCATCTCCTTAGAATGACAGCAGGTTACGTAAGTGATCCATTACTCCCCGGTCACCGTTCTACCCCCCAATTCGTATTGACACGGGTTTGGCACGCCGCTAGCATCAACAGACTGCAGGTACGAAAGCCTTTGGCCAAAAGCACTTTTGAGTATGCGAGGAGAACTGAATGCGACGATTTTTAGCTCATGGACTGGCGATTGCTTTCTTGATCGTCTGCCTGGGGGCGGCTCAGGGACCGAACATCTCGGAGGCGAAAGCGGCTCCCGTTAGTTCACAACAGCAGAATCCCGAAGTCCGCAAACAGGTCAAGACGAAGCCGTATCAGGTGGGAACGGCGTCCTGGTATGGCCAAATTTTCGATGGTAAACCCACAGCCAGCGGCGAACCGTACGATATGTACGACATGACCGCCGCTCACCTGAAGCTTCCCATGGGAAGCTACGTGCGGGTCACGAACCTGCGGAATGGGCGGGCCGTGGTGGTCCGGGTCAATGACCGCGGACCGA
This sequence comes from uncultured Acidobacteriaceae bacterium, assembly GCA_963709305.1. Taxonomy (GTDB): domain Bacteria; phylum Acidobacteriota; class Terriglobia; order Terriglobales; family Acidobacteriaceae; genus Sulfotelmatobacter. The sequence continues at coordinate 881,978 of CAVPWO010000002.1, forward strand.
TCGTCCCAGGTCGCATTATTGACCTGTCGTACGGAGCCGCTCAGGCGCTGCAATTCAAGCAGCGTGGTCTGCAGCGGGTTCGGCTGGACGTGGTCAATCCACGAGACCTGAAGCCTACCTACCAGACCATTGCCTACAACCATCCCCCTCTGGCAAAACTTCCGTAAAGGTTCTAGACTGAGCGGGATGCCTGCATCGATGCCGAGCATCCCAAACGGTAGCGTGAGCCACCGGGGGCATGATTTTCGCACGAAAGACAAAGACGATGAGCCGCGCCAGCGGCTCATCGTGGCCTTGGATGTCTCCACCACCGCCGCCGCACAAAAGATTGTGGCGGCGGTGGAAGACTCCGCGCTGACCTATAAGGTTGGCATGCAGCTCTACACCGCCGAAGGTCCGCAGATAGTGCGCGATCTGGTCAGCTCGGGGCGCCGCGTTTTTCTAGATCTGAAGTATCACGATATTCCCAACACCGTCGGGGCGGCTGTGGCTGAAGCAGCCAAGCTGGGAGTCAGCATGCTGACCGTGCATTCGTCTGGCGGCAGCAAGATGCTACGTGCGGCAGTGGAGGCAGCGAAAACGCATCCAGAACTGATGGTCCTCGCTGTCACCGTGCTTACCAGCCTGGACGGTCATGACCTGGAGCAAATCGGCCTTTGCGGCACCGTTCAGGACGGCGTCGTGCGCCTGGCCAGCATCGCGCTGGCCAACGGTTGTCAGGGCATTGTTGCCTCCGCCCGCGAAGCCTCCGCCTTACGAACCGAACTTGGCGACGCTTTCGCCATCGTGACTCCCGGCATACGTTCGGCCGGCAGCAGCGCTGGCGATCAAGCCCGCGTCGTCACCCCAGCCGAAGCCATGGCCGCGGGCGCGAGTCACATCGTGGTCGGCCGACCCATCACCGAAGCTGCCGATCCCGCCGCTGAGGTTCGGGCGATTTTGAGCGAGATCAGAGCTGGCGGCTTCCGCTCGACCCGCCGAGACATCGATCGCGCGAGCGGAGCGTGATTCGCGCGACATCGAAATCATTAGCAGGAACGCCGATCAGCTCAACGCCGGCGCGCAAGATGCACTCGACTATCAGGCTCCTTGGGACCTCCAAGGCGACAAAGATAATCGCCCTGTCAAAAAGAAACGCGCGAAACGGTAGGGTTTCGCCACCGTCCGGCAGTTCACGATCTCCAAAACAGAACCCTCTTACAGCTTCTCGAAAAACTCACACGCCGAGCATGAGATGTAAACTCCGCCGGGGACGCCGCGTTCACGGTCTTTTACCCGCTTCACGATGCGCGTGGCCTTGCCGCACTTGGGACAGTCCGTGCTCTTAGTGGTGTCCATAACCTTCTTGCGGTCCGCTGTTTTTGCGATTTTGGCGCCTACTGCCATGGTCTGATGTCTCCTGATTTCTGTATCTGCGCAGCGCGATCCGCTGTAGCGAGGCGGACATTTTGTGGATGGAATCTACCAGGTCCTGCCCGCAGCTGCGGGATCCACTCTGGAAGATGCTGCGTCTCGATTCTGGATTCTCTTCCGTCGCTCTTGATTTTACAGTAAGGTTGTGCCGGCTGTCTTGCCGTCGACTTCTTACCGAAACTTCAAAAATCAGCGAACTGCATACACCGAACTCTTCTGCGTTCCCTAGAAAAGAGCTCGTGAGTTCGGCCCGTTGACCGCCGTCCTGCAGCCCTGCTACCGTCATATGTTTGCCCTCCGATACGCGCCCGGCCCTGTGGGCGGCAAACTACTTTCCCTGCGTTCGTTACAGGATTCGGCGACCTCTTCATCAGGAGATCATCATGCCTGCCATCAAATTTCGCGGCGTCGATTTCATCCAATACGATGCCCTGCTGACCGACGAAGAACGCCTGGTGCGCGACACCACGCGCCAGTTCATCGAAGACAATCTGATTCCCATCATTGAGGAATGCAACCGGGCCGGCCGCTTTCCGCGCGAACTCGTCAAGCCCATGGCCGACCTGGGATTTTTCGGCGCATCGCTCAAAGGCTACGGCTGCGCCGGCATGGGCAATGTCGAATACGGTCTGATGACGCAGGAACTGGAGCGCGGCGACTCCGGCGTACGTAGCTTCGTAAGCGTGCAGTCGGCCCTATGCATGTATCCAATCTACGAATTTGGCAGCGAAGAACAGAAGCAGACCTGGCTGCCTGCAATGCAAAAGGGAGAAAAGCTAGGCTGCTTTGGCCTGACCGAGCCCGACTTCGGATCGAATCCCGGCGGCATGCGCACTCGCGCCAAAAAAGTCGGCAACGAATATGTGATCAACGGCGAGAAGATGTGGATCACATCGGGCAGCATCGCCGACCTCGCCGTCATCTGGGCCAAAGTGGAAAATGAAAATGACAAGATTCGCGGCTTCCTGGTGGAGACCGGCCGCCCTGGATTCAAAGCCGACGACATTCACGGCAAGTGGTCACTGCGCGCCTCAGTCACTTCGGGTCTCTCGCTGCAGGATGTGCATGTGCCGGAATCAAATCTGCTGCCGAAAAGCGGCGGCCTGAAATCTCCTCTCATGTGTCTGAACCAGGCCCGCTATGGCATCGCATGGGGAGCCGTTGGCGCTGCCATGGCCTGCTATGACTGCGCTTTGCAGTACTCGCTGCTGCGCAAGCAATGGCGCGACCAGCCGATCGCGTCGCATCAGTTGGTGCAAGACAAGCTCACCTGGATGATCAGCGAAATCACAAAAGCGCAGCTACTTGTGTTGCAGGTCGGGCGCCTGAAAGATGCGGGCAAGGTCGAGCATCAGCACATTTCGATGGCGAAGCGCAACAACGTGTGGATGGCCCTGGAATGCGCCCGCCTCTCGCGCGACATTCTCGGCGCCAACGGCGTGGCCGACGATTATCCCATCATGCGCCACATGATGAACCTGGAGTCGGTAAAAACCTATGAAGGCACGCACGACGTGCACTCGCTGATCATCGGGCAGAGCATCACGGGGATCGACGCGTTTTAGGAACCGTTGGCGATGTCGCAGGGGTGAAACTTGGGCACGGACAAAGTTGATTTCCCGCCTTGGCTCAAAAAGGCGATGGCATTCAGCCGCGCTCGCGTTTCGATGAACCGGCGCGGGGTTTCACTCTTGTCGGCCACATATTTTTCAGTGAAGAGACAGGTCGGTTCTTAGCGTTCCGGGCGTTCTGGCGTGGATTTTTCCGCGGATTTTCGCCGGCCGTTGTGCTCATGGCCAATCAGCAGACAGCGTTGCTCGCAGCGTCGGGAAAGTTCGCTGCTGTTCAAGCTGTCGGCTTGTCCCGCGGCGGTTCGACCGCTAAGAATTCCTCCGCGAAGCGGCGCGCATAATCGTCGAGCAACTGCGGAATCCGCTGCGCATCTGCGGATCGCAGCACTAGCCCTGCGTGATGATGCCTCTTGATCCGCAGGCACACTTCCGGATCGTTGTAACCGGAGGTGTCCGGTTGCTCCTGCCGCGCCAGCGAAAGAATCACTCCCGCATATTCCTCGCGCACCCGCGGTAATTTGTAGCTGCCGTCCCCGCCGGCGACTTCGATACGGGCCCACTCCAGCCAGAGATTAATTCCAGTCGCAGCCTCCACCATCTCGTTGATATAAGCGCCGCCCACGCGCGCGGCACATTCGAGAAAATAAAAGTGCCCGTCGGTGTGCGCCCGGATGAACTCCGCATGCGCGACTCCGCGCAACAGCCCCAGCGCGGCAATCAGGTCGCGATTGATCGACCTAAGCGCAGCGTCCTCTTCGCTCTCGCGAAGCACCGTGTATGTGGTGAAGATTCCTCCCCCCTGCGCCACGTTCATTGGAGGCTTGCCATATTTGCTCACGTTGGCAAACACGACTTCGTTCTCCGATACGACCGAGTCCACGTGGTACACGTCGCCGGGGAGAAACTTTTCGAGCAGAAAGGACGATTGCTTATCTCCCAGTTGTTCGAGGACGGGCCACAGGTCTTGCGGTACATGAATTTTCTTAATCCCAATGGCCGACGCCTCTTGTCGCGGTTTCAGCACCCAGGGGGCCGAGACGTGCTCCAGGTAGTAACGAATATCTTCGTGATTGACGACTGGCACAAAATCCGGTACGCGCACGTTGCGATCGAGCGCCCGCATGCGCATGGCCAGTTTGTCCCGGAAATACCGCATTGTCGTGAGACCCATGCCAGGGATACGCAGATGTTCGCGCAGAGTGGCGGCCGTTTCCATGTCATATTCGTCGAGAGCAACAATGCGATCAATCTTCTGTGAGCGCGCCAGGTGCGTGACTGCCTGCACGATGTCAGCGAGTGCGATATTTTCAGGAAGGTAGAACGTCTCGTCGAGACTCTCGCGCGGCCAATCGGCCTCGCGCAATTTGTCCGCAGTCAGCAGGATTACGCGGCAACCCTGGCGCTTGCACTCGCGCATAAACTCCTGACCCTTTTCATAGGTCGTGATGCAGAGGAAAGTCAGCGGGCGCGGTACGGACATTGTGTTCATTTCCTGGCAGGTCTGCGAGAATACCACGGCGACAGATGACCCCAGACTCAATTCTTCCAACTGAACGTTCATTGACGCGAAGCGGAAACCGGTCACAATCGGCTGGTCTGATAGACTCCTTGGAAATGCCGGACGCAACCGACCGCCGCAGAAACCTCGCGCCCGGGTGGGCACTGTTATTTGCCATCGGCGCCATAGGCTGCAACGTCGCATTCTTTTTGAGTCCTCCCTTGGAGCAATCGCTTCCCTGGCTTAGTCTGTTGTTCTCCTTAGCCGCACTGATTTTTCTTGTAACCGGATTGTGGCGAGCGTTTAGCCGGACGCCCGCCTATCGCGGCAAGGCGCTTAGTATATTGCTATCCGGCGTCGCGCTTCTCGCAGTTGGAGTAACGGTCTTCGCCTTCGTCAGCGCCCGTAAGCTGCCCAGTTCCACAGCGGCACCACAGGTTGGCCAAAAAGTTCCAGACTTCACGCTTTCGGATACGTCCGGAAAACCCGTGTCGCTCGACCAACTTCTCGCCGCCAGCTCTGGGTCCACGGCTCCCAAAGGGGTTTTGCTGGTTTTCTATCGGGGCTATTGGTGACCCTTCTGCAACCTCGAGTTACGAGGCATCGAGAAACGCCTGCCGGAGTTCGAGGCGGCCGGGATCCGGCCCGTGGCGATCAGTGTCGATCCGCCGGAAGTTTCGCGTAATCTCGCCAACAAAGCCGGGTACACCTTCACCGTTCTCTCTGATCCGGACGCAACAGTGATTCGCAAATATCACTTACTGCATCCGGCAGGCGGCCCGGGCGAACACAACATCGCACGGCCGGCAGAGTTTCTGGTCGACTCTTCCAAGATCGCTCGTTGGACCAACTTTACCGAAGACATCCGTGTGCGCGCCCGCGCCGACGAGCTGCTGGCCGCAGCCAGACAGTTGCAGTGACCCGGGCGAACTCCGCCATATCTCAAGATTGGCGGTCGTGATCTTTCGTAACGCGCCCTGTGTCCACGTATCTTCCAATCTTCCTCAGGACTGCGCTATAGTCTCAACCCGGCGCGCAACCGCCGCATCTTAAAGCGCCGGGAGATCAGAATGGGTACGCAGACTCGCGTAGAAGGCAAGGCCCGCACTTACGGGGAGAATATTGAAAGCGACTTAGCTTCGCGGTTCTTGCGCGTCGTGGAAGTGGCCGCCATCGCTTCCGCCCGCACCATGGGACAAGGCGAGCGCAAACTCAGTGACCAGGTTGCCACCGAGGCTATGAGACGCACCATGGACTCCATTCCCATGCGCGGGACTATTGTGATCGGCGAAGGCGAGCGCGACGAGGCACCGATGCTCTACATCGGCGAAAGAGTAGGCGCCGAGTTTCCCGACGGCACCGAAGTTCCTGAAGTCGACATCGCCGTCGATCCGCTCGAGGGCACCAACCTTTGTGCTACCGGCGCTCCCGGCGCAATCACCGTGCTCGCTGCCTCCGAACGCGGAGGCTTGCTCAACGCCCCCGACTGCTACATGGAAAAAATCGTCGTCGGACCGTCATGCAAGGATGCCGTCGAACTGGATGCGCCCGTTGGCGACAACCTGAAAAACATCGCCAAGCGGTTGGATCGCGACGTGGAAGATCTGGTCGTGATGGTGCTCGATCGCCCGCGCCACGAAAAGCTCATCGCCGACATTCGCGCAGCCGGGGCCCGCATTCGCCTGATCGGGGATGGGGATCTTTCCGCCGGAATTGCCGCAGCCGTCATTGGCACCGGAGTGCACGCGGTTATGGGCTCAGGCGGCGCGCCCGAGGGCGTGATTACCGCCGCCGCCATTCGCTGCCTCAACGGCTATATGCTCGGCCGGCTGGTTGTGAAGCCTGATCAAGAGGAGCGCCTGGCCCGCATGGGCATCAAAGACAAAAATCGCATCTATGAAGCGGAAGATCTTGCCCCCGGCAAACAATTAATCTTCGCCGCGACCGGCGTCACCGATGGCGCGCTGATGAAAGGCGTACGCTTCTTCGGGGAAGGCACGAGGACGTCGTCGGTGATTCTCACTCTCCGTACTGGTAAAGTGCGGTTCGTGGAGAGCATTCACCTGGAGAAGGGGCCGGATGTGAAGGTCAGGTTCTCGTAGCGCCGTCCTGCCGGCTGTCCCGAGGGCGGCTCGCTTTCGCGCGGCAGGCGAGGGCGCCCGCCGGACTGCCGCCGGGACGGCAGGGCTGCTTTTTTATTTCAAATACTCCGAATCTTTCTTCAACTCCTCCGGGATGGGCGGAAATGGCGGCCATTCCTGCGAATATCCTTTAAGCAGCGGCGTCGCCACCTCGGAGCGCAGCGTTCCATCGTGCACTGCGAATTTGTGCTGATGGCCAGCCGAATAGCCTTCCCACAGGCACACGCCTGCATACGCGCCGTCTTTGCGCAGGATGTAATATGTCATGTCCATGAAGCGCAGCTTGTTCATGTCGCCGTTGTAATTGCGCACAATGCGTTTGAGCGCGTCCATCCCTGCTTCCTGGGGAGCCATGCCGTGGCGCATATTCTCTACGATAGTATGAGCACCCGCCACCTTGATGTTCTCTTCCCCGCTGCCCGTAGCCCCCGCGGAGCCCACGTCCTGATCGGTGTAACAGCCCGCTCCGATAATGGGCGAATCGCCGCATCGGCCGGGCAGTTTGAACGCCAGCCCGCTGGTGGTGGTGATGCCCGACATCTCGCCTTTCTCATTTAACACGGAACAATGAATCGTACCGGTGGGCGGAAATAAAACGCGGCGTACCGCCGCCAATTGAAACTCCGGCTCGATGCCAAGTTCGGCAGCGCGCTGCTGCAATTGCTGAATGCGCTCTCGCCAAACTTCGGCCTGCGGTTTGGATTCCGGCGCGGGCGACCGCCAATGCGGATCGGCAATCCCCGGTCCCCACCAGTCGCGATCGGAATTGAATTGTTTCCACAGCAGCCAGATTTTGCGCGAGTGCTCGGTCAGGAGATTCTCGCGGGGAAATCCCATCGCCACAGCAAATCGTTCCGCGCCTTCGCCCACCAGCATGACGTGGCCAGTGTGCTCCATCACTGCCTTGCCCACCATCGACACATTCTTGATGTTGCGTACGACGCCTACCGACCCCGCGCGCCTCGTGGGCCCGTGCATGCAGCAGGAGTCCAACTCAACCACGCCTTCCTCGTTCGGCAAGCCGCCCAAGCCGACTGAATCGTCGTTGGGATCATCCTCTGGACCTTTCACCACGCGGATGCCGGCCTCCAGGGTGTCGCCGCCGCCTTTGAGGAAGGCGTATGCGGCTTCCACATAGTTGTACCCATTGTTCGCGCAGATGATGACGGGGCGCTTTGCCGAATCCGATTGAGGCGCACGGCTCTGTTGGCCATTCGCGGCGGCAGCCTCTGGAATCGCAGCCGGTGCTCCTACTCCGGCTGCGACAGCTCCTAACACGGACGTCTTCACGAAATCACGGCGCGAGAAGGTCACGAATCCTCCAGATCATCCCGCCCGCAAAACGAACTCACACATCTGAGAAGAGATGAGCGCGCTGTGCAGGCGGACCAGGAAGGATATCATGGACGGTTCGCCGGAGGCGCCGCGGCTGCGGTCTCCTTCTGGTAAGCAGAAGAGAGCGTGCCCTTGGCTTGAGCGATTGGCAGCAGAGTTGGATAGAACTGCACAAATGTAGTGTCCACGGCCGCATGAGCCGCGTGGCAGGAATAACAGTCGGCAGCGGTCGGAATCATCTCCGCAGCTTTTTTGTCGCCGAAGGCAAAGAATGCCCACTTCCCGGGAAAGCGGACCTCGTCTTTCACGTGTATCTCAATCCCCATCGTACCGGTGTCCTGAAAGTTACCTGCCTTGTTGATCGAACCTTTGCTTTGTGCCATCCGTCCTTCAAGCACGAGCATCGTTTTGTCGGGCCAGGTGCCCGTCTCAACAAAAGTCTTGTAGGCCTCGGGATTTACGAACACATTGTCGAACATGTGATGATCCATCGACCGCATTGCCGGGTTATAGCTCATGTCAAATCCCGTGGTCAGATAAACCCATTCCCGGTAACGCTCGGGAAGCTTGAGTTGGGCATCGCTGGTATATTCCGGCCCGGACGCTGCCGGCATTCCTTTCGAGTACAAAGCAGCCATTGAGCACAGAACCATTCCGGTGAGCAGCACGATTTTGATTTTGGTGAGCATAGCAAGCAGTATTTCTCGAGATTGTTAGGAAGGCTAGGCCGCCCGCTGCACAGGGCTGCGGATTCGCTGCATTTTTCGTCTCGTTCGGCAGTTACAACGTATGATCCAGGTATGGACGATCCACGTATGGACGGTCCCAGTCCGCGCTTCGAGTCATCACGATGGTTCTGGTCTGCTGCGATCTGGTCTGGCATTGGATTGTTCGACGCGACTCAGAACGTGTTTGTCATGCGAGCCGAAGGGATGCACCATGCCTGGGCCCGGCTGTTTGCGTGCCTGCTGCTGGCCTGGCTGCCGTGGACGCTGGCGACTCCGCTCGTGCTGGGTTTAGAGCGGCAATTTCCTCTGGCCCGATGGCGGCGCGTCTCCACCTGGGGCGTTCATCTGACCGCATGCGGCATCGTCGGTTTGATTTCGGCCACATGGACCGCGTCACTGGAAGCGCTGCTGAATCCTTGGGCCCATGTTCCCGGTCCCGAACCATTCGCGCAGCTTTGGTCACAGAAGTTTTACAATAGCCTTCTTTCGTATGTGCTTCTATACGGTGTCCTTCTCCTGGTCAGCCTCGCGCTGGACTCTCGCGAACAACTAGCGCGGCAGCAAACAGAGACAGCCCGTCTCAACGAACAGCTTTCGAAGGCTCAACTTAACGCCCTTCGCAGGCAAATTGAGCCGCATTTTCTGTTCAATACGCTCAATGCCATTGCGAGCCTGGTACGCGAGGAAAGAAACGATGCGGCCGTCAGCATGATTGCCGGGTTGAGCGACTTTCTCCGCCGAGTGCTGGAGGATTCCAACCGGCAACAGGTACCGCTGGGAGAGGAATTGGACTTTGCGCTCAAGTATCTGGACATTCAGAAGGTGCGATTCGGCGAGCGCCTTCAGGTAAGCGTGAGCGTTGCCACGGAGCTCCTGCCCGCGCCGGTGCCCAGCCTGATTCTGCAGCCAATGGTGGAGAATGCGATCAAACATGGCATAGCGAAACGAGTTCACGGAGGCGCGATCCGGATCTCCGCCCTTCGCACCAACGGCCGGCTAAGGCTCAGTGTTTATAACGACGGCCCCAAACTACCGCAGAACTGGGAAAAGACTCATTCAGGAATCGGGATCTCAAACATACAGACTCGCCTGCAAGGACTGTATGGGAAGACCTTTGAACTGAGTATGCATAATCAGGAACCGGGCGGCGTGGAAGTGTCGTTTTCCGTGCCCTGGAAGGAGTGATTCGTGCCCCCGCAGGAGTGTCCCGCGAAGATCCGCACAGTCATTGTCGACGATGAGCCCCTGGCTCGCAGCAATCTTCGCGTGCTGTTGCGACCGGATGCGGAGATTGAAATCGTCGCCGAATGCGGTTCTGGCGCCGAAGCCCTGACCCAGATCCGCGCTGCGAAACCGGATCTGCTGTTTCTCGACGTTCAGATGCCGGAATGCGATGGCTTTGATGTTCTCGAACGGCTCGGCCAGCAGCTGCCTCCCGCCGTTATCTTTGTCACGGCCTACGATCATTACGCGCTCCGGGCGTTCGAGACCGGAGCGCTCGATTATCTGTTGAAGCCCTTCGACAATGTTCGATTCGATCGTGCCCTCGATCGCGCCAAGCAAAGAATCAGGCAGAGCCGGGATCTGCCAAGAAAAGCAGACCGCCTTGCGATCAAGGGCACCGGCGAGATGTCGTTCGTGAAAATTTCCGAGATTGACTGGATTGAAGCTGCCGACTACTACGCTTGCCTTCACGTCGGAAATAGAACCCACATGTTACGCCGCAGCCTGGCCGAACTCGAACAGGAGTTGAGCGAAAGCCTGTTTTGCCGGATTCACCGCTCCGCCATCGTGAATCTCGACCGAGTGCGAGGGCTGGAACTCAACCAGGATGGCGAGTACGAAGTACTGCTGGAGCGCGGGATCAGACTACGGCTAAGCCGGCGTTATCGTCAGCAACTGGAATCTCGCATGGACGTGCTCAATTCGCGTCGCCCGTGATCCCGGTACTTCCCGGCATCGCTTCTCGGACCCCGGTTCGTCGTGCCCGTGTGAGTTTCGGGTCGGCCTTTTTTTACCGGCTCGAAAATTTACCGGCTGGCAAACCTGCGCAGGCGGCCGGGATACGCGGCCCCTGCCTTTGCCAATTGATCCGCGGTCGCCGTAGAGATGGACTGCACATTTTCCGAACGGAAACGCAGCAACGCGGCAATATTGCCCACCTTGTCGAACTCCGGATCGTCTTTCACGTAATACGTCTCGATATCGCGACGAACCACCCAGGGCAGAATTGCCTCTCCGACATCGACAACTTCCTGGGTGGCTCGGCCACAAACCGGACAGTTGCTGACCAGGTGGGCATCGATGTGCCCACATCCGGAACATTCCACCGCGTGCGCCTGCAGATTCTCCCCAAGCAAAAGCGTTTGCACCTCTCCCATTTCCAGCGAGCGCAACACCCGGCGCAACCCGGTAACACCTCGTCCATGGCTGCGTGCCTGACTCAGCGCCTGTTGCACAAGTTCCCGCCGGCGACCATTTTGCCATCGCTCGACAATTTGCTGCGCGTGATTGCGCAGCTCGTCTTTGCTAATGTGACCGACATCCGCATGAAAGCGGCCAATCAGTGCCTGACTCACGTAGGAATGGAGCTGCGGCTCCAGCAACGGAACATGAGCATCCTGGCAGGCCAGGATCCATTTCTCGAACACGCCTTTTTCCAGCAAACCTTTTAGCGCCTCCGCGACATTCTTGAAGTGCTGGCGCGCTTCGTCCTCCACGCGGCGCTGCGCGTGACCTCCATCGTAGCCCGCAAACCCGTCACTGCGGCCTCTGCGCGTCAGAGGATGGGACAAATCCTCGCGCTCGGTCAACTCGCCCAGGCGAAAATCGAAAATGCGAGCCCGGTGCCGGTCGACGAGCACCACGCCCAGCAGCGGGAAAGCGCCCACCAGTTGCGCAATCGGCTTGAGATGGAAGTGGCGATCCACAAAAAGCTGCGTCCCCGGCAGATTCGCGGGTACATCATATTCGCGCCAGAGATTTTGGGCGGAGCAGGCAAACACGGCTTTGCCGTGCGTGCCATTGCTGCGCAGTTCTGCCGACAGGCGCAAGACGCGATCGATATCGGCGCGGCCGCATTCCTTTTTGCCCTGGCTCTCCAGGCTGCGCAGGGCCTCGCGCGCCAGATCCTTAATTAAAATCATGTCCTCTTTGTGCGCCTTGTTGCGCGGCGTGGACGGCTGAAAATAAAAACTGACGGCGCAGGATTTCTTATCTTGGAATTCGGCTAATTCTCGGATTTGTTCGCGCGTAATACTCATGGATAATTTTCCCCAAGTTAAGATTGACTCAGGCGGCGCCCGTCGGAGCGAGCCGGCCGGGAAACTGCTTGGCGAGTCCCGGCGTCTTGCGCAAGTGATCGCGCGCGGCAGAAACGAAGGCAAGGACCCTCTCGGCGGGAAGGCCGGTAATTGCGGCGATCTCACTCACACTAAAGCCTTCCACCGCGTGCAGAATGAAAGCCTCGCGCGGACCCGAGCCCAGGTCGCGTAGCGCCGAAGCGATCAGTCGCAACAGTTCGTCCGAAGCCAGGATCTGCTCCGGGGTCGCGACGCGCCCATCCGCGATCACCGTCGCGCCCGTGATCGACTCGTCAGGCTGATGAAATTGCAACTCCGCTTCATCGCTGGCTTTCACGTTGCGCCGGCGCGCGGAATCTTCCAAAGGCCGGGCGTTTCCATTGCTCTCATCGGTGCGCGACAGTTCGTCAAGAGCTCGCAGCGCCAGCCGGTACAGCCAGGGTTCAAGCGCCAGCCGTTCCGGTTTGTCCTGCCCGTCGCCCAGCGCGGCGGCGATGGTTTCATCAATCACCTCTTCTTTTGAAACACTGTCCCGAGCAATTGATTCTTGCGCTTCACGGAAGTAGATTTCACGTTCAACAAAGCGCTCGAGCCGCGCCAGATTCACGTTCACATAGGAGCGAATGTCGTCGGAGCAAATGGTTGGCGGAAACACCGCGGCCAGGGTTTGCTCAAACGGAACTTCCCGCACTATTGCACTCGGCCGCGCGCTGTCTCCACGCTTCCCGCGTTGCCACTTGTGTGACGCGCGCAGAATTTCCTTATGCTTATTGACCTGCTGCAGCAGATCCTCAAACGCATTTTTCACCGCAGCCGCGGCCGTTGAAGCCGAGGATTGTACCGCCATTTGTCCGGAGGGCAAGCGCAGGTTCAGCGAAACGCTGGTTCCTTCGCGCGCCGAAGTCTCCTCCACCATTCCCCTCAAGTGGACAAGCTCCGGACGAAAGACCTGCAGACGTTTTTGCAGTTTTTCGATTTGATGTTGAATGTCTTTTTCTACGGCGGGAATTTTATGAAGACGGTAACTGACGTGGACGTTCATAGCGCCTCGGCCTTGCCTACGAAGTGCGCAACCAAGAGCTTCCTTAGGCCGATTGTACACCCGATGGATACAAGGACAACTTCGAATTGTTCCGCTTATTCCTTAAGATGGCCTCATTCAGGAAATCGTTGCAGCAAATAGTTTTGCGTGGGACCGGTTTGCAGACTCCGGAGTGCGCAGGTATCATCCCGGACCATGACCTTGTTCAGATTTTTGTTGCTGGCATCTCTCTCCGGCGTCGCATGGGCGCAGGATCCATCTTCGAAGGAAGTCGAAAGCGTTTATTCCGACGCTCATGCGCTCTACCTTGATCTGCACCGGAACCCCGAACTCTCTGCGCACGAAACTCAAACGGCCGCGAAGCTCGCGGAGCGCATGCGTCGCGCCGGATACGACGTCACCGAACACGTCGGCGGCACCGGAGTCGTCGCTATCCTCAAGAACGGACCGGGCCCAACCATCATGATGCGCACGGAACTGGATGCGCTTCCCGTGGAGGAAAAAACGGGGCTACCCTACGCCAGCAAAGTGCACGCCAAAGACGACGCCGGACGCGACGTTCCGGTGATGCACGCCTGTGGACACGATCTGCATATGGCGGCGATTCTCGGCACGGCCGAAATTATGGCGCACAGCAAGAACACCTGGCATGGAACACTTATGTTGATCGGCCAGCCCGCCGAGGAGACCATCGGCGGGGCCGATGGAATGATCCGCGATGGTTTGTTCACACGCTTTCCCAAACCCGACATAGCTGTGGCATTGCACGTGGGCAACGAACTACCCGCGGGCATGGTCTCAATCACTCCCGGGGTTTACAACACGAATTCGGATTCCGTGCGCATCACGATTTACGGTAAAGGCGGGCATGGCTCCGCGCCGCATACGGCCATTGATCCGATCGTAATCGCGGCCCGAACCATTCTGGCGCTGCAAACCATCGTGTCGCGGGAAGTCAAACCCGGCGAAATGGCCGTGGTGACGGTCGGCTACGTTCAGGCCGGAACCAAAAACAATATCATTCCCGATCACGCGGAAATGGGCATTACGGTGCGGACTTTCAAACAGGACGTTCGCAAGCAGATTCTGGCTGCCATCGCTCGCATTGCGAAAGCGGAAGCGGCTGCGGCCGGGGCGCCGAAAGAACCTTTAATCGAACGCTACGAAGGCACCGACCTGGTCTACAACAATCCACCTTTAGCGGAGCGGCTCAGAGCGCCCTTGGAAGCTGCTCTGGGCAAAGACAAGGTTGTGACTGGCGAACCAATCACGCCATCAGAGGATTTTTCTTATTTCATCGAGCAAGGTGTCCCCGGCTTCTATTTCAGCCTTGGCGGAGCCGACCCTGAAAAGTTCGCGGAGGCGAAAGCGTCCGGGACACATCTGCCGTCGAATCATTCCCCACTGTTCGCCCCGGACGTGGATCCCGCGCTGCACGCGGGAATCGCCGCCGAAGTGGCAGTACTGCGGAATCTGCTGAATTCGTCGCCGGAAGAGTTGCACACACTAACTGCGGAGCAGCACCACTAGAACTGCGGGGGGCTACACAGCGACCGTTACCGACGTCTCCGTCCGTGTGACTGGCCGGTACATCGTATCGCGCTCGATCGGTTCACGCCCGGCAGCGCGGATCAGCCGCTCCAGCTCTTCGCGACGCATGCCCTGAGGAGTGGTCGCTCCGGCGTCGTGGTAAATCTTCTCTTCGATCACCGTGCCATCCATGTCATCGGCGCCGAAACGTAGCGAAATCTGCGCGATCTTCGCGGTCATCATCTGCCAGTACGATTTGATGTGCGGGAAGTTGTCGAGCACCAGCCGGCTCACCGCGATCTGTTTGATGTCGAGCATGCCTGTGGTTTTCGGCAGGTGCTGCAGCGGCGTGTTGTCGGGATGGAAGGCCAGCGGAATGAACGTCTGAAAGCCTCCAGTCTCATCTTGCAGCGCGCGCAGTTTCAACAAATGGTCGACGCGATCTTCATCGTTCTCAACATGCCCGTAAAGCATGGTGGCATTCGACTTCAAGCCGATCTGATGCGCCAGCTTGGCGGTTTCGAGCCACTGGCTGCCGTCGATTTTGTGATCGCAGATGATGTGCCGCACTCGATCGGCAAAAATCTCGGCGCCGCCGCCGGGCAGCGAATCCACGCCCGAAGCTTTCAGTTGTTCCAGTGTCTCGCGAATCGAAAGCTTAGCCCGCTTTGAAAGATAGGCGACCTCGACCATGGTAAAGGCCTTGAGATGCACCTGCGGAAACCGCTGCTTCAGGCCCGAGCACAAATCCAAAAAATATTGAAAGGGCAGGTCGGGATGCAGTCCTCCCACGATGTGAAATTCCGTCACTGCCTCGGAATATCCCGAAGCCGCAGTCTCGAAAGCCTCCTCCAGCGCCATGGTGTAGGCGCCGCGCGAATCCTTCTTTCGTCCAAACGCGCACAACCGGCACGCCGCCACGCACACATTCGTCGGATTAATATGCCGGTTGACATTAAAGTAGGTCTTGTCGCCGTGCATGCGTTCGCGCACGGAGTTGGCCATCCAACCCAAGGCGAGAACATCGCCCGTACGGTATAGAGCGAGGGCATCGTCGGCGTCCAGGCGCGTGCCGGCAAGAACTTTCTTGTGGATCGGCGCGAGACACGGATCGTCAGTCTGGAATGGATGAATCAAGCCGGTGACAGACATCATCTTGATGATATCGCAGGCCGTCCCCGAAGACCACGATTCCCCATTGAATCAGCTGATTCGACAATACCAGGAACCGACGATTCAGCTAGAAATTCTCTATTTCCCCCCGGTCCCGAAACTGCATCTACCTTTATATGAACAGCTTCTTTTCTTGCGCGCCGTTGTCGGAAATTGCAAAACAAGGAGATTGCTAATGAAAAATATTCTTTCCGCCACACTGCTAGCTGGAGCACTGTTTTGTGGGGCTTCGTTGGCGCAAAGCACGCCATCCCCCCAAAACCCGAGCGCTCCGCCAACGCAGCCCGAAGCGCAACCCTCCACGACCTCACCAGAGCAGCCCGCGGCAGCGCCGGCAACTCACCCGCAACAGCCCACGCAGGGCACTACACCGTCCACTGCCGCTACCTCCAATCCGGAACAGGCCACCGGTCCGCGTCGAATAGCCCCAGGCAGCGTGATTCCGGTGCAGTTGACCAAGACCATTGACGCCAAAAAGGCCAAGGCCGGCGATGAAGTCGTTGCCAAAGTCACCATGGATATGAAAACAAATAGCGGAGAAGTGATTGTCCCCAAAGATACAAAAGTGATGGGACACGTGACCGAGGCGCAGGCCCGCAATAAAGAACAGAAAGAATCTCAGGTTGGTATCGCGTTTGACCGGGCCATCTTGAAGGATGGAGAAGTGTCGATGCCGATGTCCATCCAGGCGGTGATCGCCCCTCCTACCAACAATGCGAACAACGGTGGCGGCGGTGATCAGAGCGCGCCCGCTACCGGTGGCAGCACGGCTTCTTCCCCGATGGGCGGCGGACGCAGCCCAGCCAGTGGCGCAGCGGCACAACCTCAGCCCCAGCCACTTCCGAGCAGCGGCACTGATGCGCCATCGCAAGGTGGAGAGCGGCCTCCGATCAACGGAAACACGCAGGGCGTCATAGGAATTTCGAACTTGAAGCTTGAACCCGCGCAAACCGCAACCCAGGGCTCGGTGCTGAGTTCGGAGAAAAACAACGTCAAGGTGGAAAGCGGCACTATGCTGTTGTTGAAAGTGAACCCATAAGAATGTGGTAAGGGTAAACGAGGCTCTGCCAGCCCAGGGCCTCCGGAGTGTCACTTTCTAGGCGGTTGCGGCAGCGGCTCGTGCACGGATGGGTTGTTGTTCCTGCTCCAGGACGGCCAGGAGGCGATGCCATAAAAAGACGGAAGGAGCGATCGTTGCAACAGTCATCGCCCACGGCAGATCAGCGTAGCAAATATTCCAAACAGGAACCCCCCGTCTTTCCACGCTGGCGAGCGACAGACTGGAGGAGCACAGGGCCTGCACCATCAGGGAGAATGGGAAAGCTACCACCAGATCGATGAAGTAGTGCTCGCCGGGTTACAAGAGTAATCGTCGTCGATCGCTTCGACTGTCATGTCAAGTGAAGCTCGAGATGAAGGGATGATTGCGCGCCCTTTATTTCCGCAACAGTAAGTCTCCCGCGACAAAAACAAAAAACAGCACCGATATAACGCCATTCATCGTAAAGAACGCCGCATTGAGCTTGGACAAATCGCCGGGCCGGACCAGAGAATGTTCGTAGAACAGCAGTAAGACCACCGCAACCACGCCACAGGCTGCCAGTTTCCCCATCCCAAATACGATCAATAGCGCGATCAACAGCCCCACCATCACCACGTGGAAACCGCGCGCAATCCACAGCGCAGGTCGAATCCCGACATGTCGCGGGATGGAATGCAACCCGCTTTGCCGGTCGAAATCAAGGTCCTGGCAGGCGTAGAGAACATCGAACCCTCCCACCCAGAAAGTTACGGCCGCTGTGAGCAGCAGAATCCGCGGGTCGAGCGAGCCCCGCACTGCGATCCACGCCGCTGCAGGCGCAATGCCCAGCGCGAATCCCAGCACCAGATGCGACCAGCGAGTTACCCGCTTGGTGTAAGAGTAAAGCAGCAACACAGCCAGCGCGACCGGCGAAAGCTCCAGGGCCAATCGATTCAATTGGCTGGCCGCGAGAACAAAAATGGCGCTGGAAACGGCGACGAACGAAGTCACGAAAGCGGGCGTAAGCTGTCCGGCGGGCAAGGCGCGAGTGCTGGTGCGGGGGTTGGCGGCATCGATCGCGGCGTCGGCCCATCGGTTAAAAGCCATCGCGGCGGATCGCGCCGCAACCATGGCCACGACGATCCACACAAATTGATGCGCCGAAGGCAGTCCGCCGGCCGCGAGCATCGCCCCGCACAACGCAAATGGCAGCGCAAAGACAGAGTGCTCCCACTTGATCATCTCCAGCGTGACGCGCAGGTTACGTAGGATGGACACAAGTAAATTGTAAATCGGGTCAAGCGTAGCGTCGTCAGATTAGCGCTGCCGTCCCGGCGGCCATCCGTTGGGCATCCTCGCCCGCCGTCTCTAAGGAACATGCCTTTCGAGCCTTTAGAGCTTAATTTGGAAGTTCGAACACCCAACACCTAATGCCTATGGTCCGAAACCAACGGAACAAACCGGCAGAGTTCATGCAACGCCGTTCGCGGCTGCCCGTGTTCCACGCGAATCAACTGCAACTGCTGAGAATCAGGCGGACCCACGGGGATAATCATTCGGCCACCCTCCGCCAATTGTTCGAGTAGCGCCCCCGGCACTTCGGCGGCCGCAGCCGAAACAATGATTGCATCGTAGGGCGCGCCCTCAGCAAAGCCCTGACTTCCATCGCCCACCATCACTCTCACGTTCGAACAGCCAAGCCGGGCGAGCAACTGGCGCGCCGCATCCGCGAGCGCGGGATGGCGCTCCACTGAAAAAACCTGCGCTGCCAGGTCCGCGAGCAATGCCGTCACATAGCCCGACCCGGTGCCGACCTCAAGCACTTTGTCGCCGGGCGAAAGCGCCAGTGCCTCCAGCATGCGGGCAACAATATAAGGTTGAGAGATGGTCTGCCCTTCGCCAATCGGCAAGGGATGATCTTCATACGCCTGATCCCGATATCGCTCCGGCGCGAACTCGTGACGCGGCACGTGCAACATCGCATCCAGAACGCGTTCGTCGCCAACCCCACGCGCCCGCAATTGCGAATCGACCATCCGCAGCCGCAGGTTCGAAAATGAGGCGGTATCGTCAGGGAGGTGCATGCGGAATGTCAGGAATCTGCGTCTGGTGAACAATTCTATTTCTTGCGTCGTCGAATGCGGACATCGAAGCTGACCACGCCGTTCTGATCGCGCGTGCCCACAACGGAGATGTTGCGATTGACGTAGTATTCGCCCTGAATGATCTGCTGCGAGCTCTGCGACACGTTAGTGCTGTAAGTCAGGGAAACATTATTGGCGAACTGCTGCTCGATCGTGACCTGCGGCCCCCGCGCCGTGGGGTTGGTTTCCGTAGTCAGCCCCTGGGGATCGATCTTGATCCGGCTGACTCCGAAGAGCTTTTGCACGCGGCTGCTCACGGTCGAGTTGATCGCCTGGCTGATGATCAAGTTGGTGGCCTCGTCGGTGAAAACACCCTGGCCCGACTGCTGCTGCAATTGCTCCGATTCCTCGCTGGTACGGCCCAGTGCCAGCAGCGCAATGATGTCCGATTTGGGCAATGGCGGCTCGGAACGGTAGTTCACCGTCAGCCGCTCAGGCGTTCCCGTCACGGTGACGTCCAGATCGTAATTGCGTACGTGAGTGGTGGCTTGCAGATTCACCTGGGGTTCGATCGCCACTGGATTCGCAAATGTGATATCGCCCCGCTCCAGCCGGAACTTGATTCCGTTGAAGGTCGCGTCTCCTTCCAGAATGTCGGCGCGACCAAGCACACTGGGACGCGCCACCGACCCTCGCAAGCGCAGATCGGCGTCGCCCGAGAGCCGCGCCACCGCGGTCTTCATCTGAAGCTCGGGCGCCGTACGTACGGCCACATCCAGCTTCACGTTGTAAAGCGGCGAATTGGCTGGCGTAATCGCCGCCGACTGCCGGCTTCGCTCCAGGTACGAACCGAAATCAAAACCCGGTGTCACCGCTAACTTGGTAACCATGACGTCGCCGGAAACGAGGGAAGCAGAGCGGCTCCCCACCCAGTGCAACTCCGCCGTAGCCGTCGAGCTGACCCCGGGCGGATAGCGCAGCCGCACTTCTTTGCCCATGGCGGTGAGGTTGAAATTGAGCTGCCGGTTGTAATTCGTAACGTCGCCCTTGAACTCCAGCGTACCGCCGCCGGTCCGAGCCGTGAGCTGATCGATATGAACGCGATCCCGGGTGAATGACAGGGAGCCATTCATCTCGCTCAGACCGCTGGGCAACCCGGCATAATTGGCTGCGCCGTTTTTGACTTCCATGCTGCCCTGCGGCAACGGGTCGCTCAGTGTGCCTCCCAAGGTCATATGAATCGTCGTCAGACCAGAAGCAGTCAAGTCCGGCGACATACTTCCGAGCAGCTTCATATCAATTTGCCCGTCGGCCGCGAGATCGAGTTCCTGCGCTCCCACAAAATGTATCGAGCCATGTCCGACGACGTCGGTCCCCTCGCCTATCAAATGCGCCGGCGCAATGCGAATCGTCTGCTCTGCAAATGTAAAAGGCATTGGCCCCTGATTGTGCAGCCTGGCATATTCCACCTCGATTGCAACGTCGGTTCCGCTTCCATCGAGCGTCCACCGCCGCGGATGAAACAGAGGGCCGCGCATCGTCACTCTGCCGCCAAATGCAGAGTGTCCCGTAAGCTGGTTACCCAAATATGCGCGCCACAACGGGTCCAGATCCACATGATCCAATTGCGCGGAAATATTCGCCGGATAATCTCCGCGCATTCCTACGCTTCCATCCAGGGTGAGCGTGCCGTGTGTAAATTCCGAGTGCCCGTTCAGGCGCAGTTCTCCGTTCTCCGTCCTGGCCTCAAGATTTAGTCCGCCCTCCAGCTCGTGATCGAACAGCAGGTCGCTCAGGTGAATGGATGCGCTCAGCACCGGCGCGCTTAGAGTACCCGAGCCTTGCAATATAAACTCGCCGCGGCCCTCCATCGGCAAGGGGTCCAGATGGATCTGGCGAATTCGCGATATGTCGAAATTCTTTCCAATCAGGTCAAGCCGGAAGCTGCGCGTCGCCGGCGTATAAGCGGCACTGCCGGAAACGTAAGCGTCCTGATGGGTAAGATGAATATTGTTGAGAGCGGTCTCGCTCCCGCCGATACGCAGATCCGCGTCAAACGTCTCGATCGCTTCCCCGTAGGCCGAGGCGTTCACGGCGCGAATGTGTCCCTGCGCCCGGGGATGAGCCCGGGTTCCCGCCACCTGCACCGATATGTCTGCCGTCCCCGATACCGGATAGTTAAACCCTGTCAGGACCGCAGTCGATGCCACGTCCACATTATGCAAATTCACCCGCGCACTGTAAGGATTGTTATCGCCGAATTGCCCATCCTGCAGGACGGCGGTGAGCTCGAAATCGGCGCTCGTCTCCCCCCGTCGTAATGAGCCTCCACGGAGCGCGAGTTCCTGGGAAGAAAGTTGAATACTGGCCGTCAGGGAATCCCAATGCACTTGTTGTGCCGAAGTGCGCGGGGTCGGCGGCATGGCGAATTCGAAGTCTTCCGCTACCAGCATTCCAGCCACCGTCGGCGCCGAAAACGTGCCTGCGGCAACGCCGTTAAACGTTACTTTTCCGTCTACCCGGAATGGCAAGCTGGCAGGCCCACCCAGCGCCGTTACGAGTGGCCGCCATTCATCCAGGTTCGAGGTCGAAGCCGAAATGCGCAGTGTCGAAGTAGCCGCCAGAATTCCAGAAGCCTGCACCCGCGAGGCCGCCGTAGACAAGTTGAACTCAGCAAGTTCCAGTGAGTCGCTGACACCCCGATATTTCCCTTGAAGCTGGGCAGTCAACGGGAGTTCGCCGTTTGCAGGATGCGGTGGCGGGTTCACGTCAGCCTTAAATCCAATCTCAGCATCCTTCACGGATCCCCGCCAGAATGCGTCCACCGTTCCGTTGGCCAATCCAGCCGGCTTAAAGCCGTGGAAGGGATGCGCCGGCACATCCAGCGCTGCCGCCATCTCTGTGACCAAAAGGTCTCGCAGACGAAGGTGCACTAGACCGTTTTGTACTCCCGGCAGTTTCGCTTTCTCGCCCCTCCTGGCTGGCGGACGAACTGCGGTCATGACCGCAAGGTCGTCCCGGGCTTTCTTCCCTTTGCCCGGGGGCGCAATGCTGTGCAACCAGTTGTCGATCTGGGCATCGCCGGTGAAACTTCCGCCCAATATTCTTCCTTGCAGCTTCCAAAGCTTGATCTGCTCATCGGTCACCGCGTAGTCCGACGCTGCACTCGCCCTCTTGAACCCAATCTGATTGTTCTGCCAGCCTAGATCCCGCAATGCCATGGCGCCCGAAGTAGCGAACTCATTCAGAGACCAGTGACCGCTGCCTTTGAAATCGGCAACACCCTCGCGCAGGTCGTGCCGGCGCGCGACCGCGGCCGCCTCGGCAAGATCGGCATGGGCTTCGTAGTTTCCATCTAGCTTGGGGTCGCGGAAATCGCTCACTCGTCCGCTCACCTCCAGCGACGACCTCCCGGAGCTCCAGCGCAATGACTTGACGTCGGCAAAGTCCGGCGCCAGGCTGAAATCGACCGTCGTCATCCAAGCAAATGGACGGAAATCCTCGACCGCGCTATCCACCTTGCCGACCGAGAGATGGCCTTCATAGCGGCCTCGCAGAAAGGAGTAATACATCCTTAAACCGGCATCATGAGCGGCAAAGTTCAAGGGAATTTTCCGGTCCGCCCATAGGATCTCGCCATTTCGAACGGCCAGCTGATCAATGGACAACGCGAACAGTTGCTCGATCGGAGTACTTTTCGACGTTGTCTCGCGCACTCGCGGAGCGGGAACATTCGTGGCGCCGTCCGCTCCAACCGTGACGTGTATGACCGGATGTTCGAGAATCACCGAATGGAAGCCGAACTCGGTGCGAAGAAACGAAATAACCTTCAAGTGTGCAACCAGGCTCTCAATGTGCGCCAGCGGAACCTCAGTGGACGATTCTTTCCCGTGTACGGTGATGTTGCGCACTTCAACCTGCATGTGGAAGGGAACAACGTGGAAGCTGCCCACTTCGGCGCGCCCGCCGGTGATCCGCTCGATTTCGGCAACCACGCGCGTGCGCACATAGGCCTGAAACGAATCGGTGGTGGAGTACCAGATCGCGGCCGACAAGGCGACCAGGCCCAGAGCAATGACAAGAAGCAGAAATTTCCACCAGCGCGGAGGTCTGGCGGCCGGCAACGTCACCGCGTCTGCACTCCATCCCCGGCCCCGCTCGCGCCCGGTACGCTCACTTTGCTCTCCGAGCGCAAGGATTGCAGCCACGAAATCAGCAACTGGTTGACCTTCTCTTGTGTGAGCAACTCGCGAATCTTGGCCGCCACATCGGCTGAGGGGACCTCGGCCACAATGGATTCCTTCAACTGCGGAACGAATTTGTCCCGGTAATAGGCTTCGATGGTTTTGGAATCAATCTGCACCGCGGGACGAAGATGAGCATCCACCAGCCGCATCAGATCGATTTGCTGCTGCACATGCGCAAGCAGATCTTTTTCCAACAGACCGAACCGGCTGAGCACCAGCTTCCATCCCTCGTCGGTCGCCGCTTCCGGATACGCCTTGCGCGCCTCTGCCACGCGCGCGACCGCTTCAGACTGCGAGGCATGCTCGAAAGAGGCAGATTTCATCTGCTCCCCCAGCAGTTCCTGATCAATCAGACGATCGAGGACGGCGCGGCGATCATCGTCCGTGAATTGGTTGAGCGCGCGACCGTTAAGCAGGGCCTCATAACACATTGCTTCATCCCAGTCGCTCTGCAGAATAATGTGCCCATTGACTGTGGCGACAATGCGGTCGATGACCTGTCCGGCCTGTGCGGTAGCCACGATCAAGGTGCTGATCCACAGAGCGAGCGCCACCACCACGACCGTCTTCTTGGTGCAGACTCTTTCCATCAGAATGGCTGGCCTATGCTGAAAAATACGTTGAAATGCCGTAGTTGCTGGGCCTCGAAGGTTGTTGGCTGTCCCTGTGTATCGAATGTCTGGAAATAGCGGGTCGGATTCAGATTGTAACCGAAGTCAAAACGCAACGGTCCAATCGGCGTCTTGTACCGTAAACCAACCCCGACTGCATGTGAAGTGTAATCATAGCCGCTGTTATTGAATTGGGTATAGCACTGGAAGTTCGGTGTACCACCGGGAGCTAGACACTGCGCCGGATCGGGCTGGTGCCAGCGCAGCACGCCCTTCAACATATCGTGGGGCGCAGTAAACACGTTCCCCATATCGTGAAAAATGGCAAAGCCGAACCCTTCACCCAGGTAAGGCAGAGTGGTCGGAGGAAAGCGCAGTTCCAGGTTGTTGATGAACAATGCGGTTCCGCCCACCGGAAAGCCTGAATCAGGATCGCGGGGGCCTGCCTGATTCAACCCGAATCCGCGATGAGAATTGCCACCTCCGGCAAAGAATTGCTCCGGCAAAGGAATCGTGGCAATGTCCGTACAGGTCGGTTCTCCCGCCGAATTGAGTGGGCAAGAGCCAGGGGGCAGAATCCGTGTCTGTTGAAACGGTTGCTCGAGCCCGATGCTGGTCGAGCGGGCGAACACAAACTGATGTTCGCGCTTCCCTTTGCCGCCGAACGCATAGTAGGTCGAATACTGCGCCAACGCCCTGCCGAAGTTTGTCGGCAGGCTCGATTGCGACGTCTCCGATCGCGAGCCAAAATAACTGGAGGCCGCGAAAGCGTCGAGCGTGAAATAGTCCCCCTTAGTGCTCTCCAGCGGATTGTCTCGTTTGTCGTGGATGAACGTGAAGCCGGGGCCGCCAACCCGGGCTGGAAGCGACAACAATGCGATTTCCCCTGGAGAAAAACCTTCGGCAAAGTGGCTGGCTTTCACCGTCCGAAAGTCGAAGCGGTACGTGAGCGAATCGGGTCCCTGGCGTGTCCCCGGCTCAGTGCCTGAATTTCCGAACTGCTGCCGCAGGTCGATCTTCCCTTCCAGCCTTTGCGAAGTGAATGTGGCGACATCCAAACTGTTGTCGTAAAAAACGGTGTAGATCAGCTTGAACTTGTCACTGTCGAGAAGTTTCGGAATGGTGTAGCTAATCAGCCCACGCTGCTGCAACTTTCCCACATGGGACTGAAAAGTCAGTGTCTGGTTGCGCCCGCCAACGTTCAGCCGCGTCACATCAAACTCAACTCTGGGACTTATTCCTGTGGTCCCTTGGGGCGCGGTCGTGCCCGCAGGCTGGCCTGTCTGGAACTCCAGCCCAACTCCGTAAGTAAACGTATAGCGCTTGGCCTCCTGCACCTGCACCAGGACATTCTTTTGCGGATCGGTTCCCTCCGGATTCTGCACGGCCGTATCTACCTGGCTGAAGATTCCCAGATCGTAGAGCCGGGTCTGCGTGCTGAGAAGATCCTGCTGGCTCAGCGCTTCGCCCTCGTGCACTTGCAATTCGCGGTTTACGACGTAGTCGCGCGTATGTTCGGTTCCGGCCACGAGCACACGGTTCACCGTGAAGCGTTCGCCTTCCTGAATCGTGAAGGTTACGTCTTCGATATCAGGCTGATTTTTCGCGGGGTTAGTCGTGATTTCCAGCGAGGCGTTGGGAAATCCATGATCGAAATAAAAATTGAGGATTCTCTCCCGATCGTTCGCCAGATCCTGCTCCGAATAAGGCTGTCCCAGGCGCGTGCTAAGCTCGGGAAGATCATTCGCCTTGATCTTCTGCGTTCCCAAAATTTGCAGCTCGCCAACCCGGGTTCGAACTCCTTCTTCGATGTAAATGTGAACCGCCAGTCGGTTTGCCGTTCCACCGTAGTTATCGTCCACTTTGCTTTGAATCTTGACCTGGCGGAATCCGCTGGCGCGGTAAAGACTTTCCAGAGTCGCGATATCGCTCTTGAGCAGGGCTTCGCTGTACCGCCCGTGGCTGGCAAGGCGGCTCGCCGGCTGAATCTGCAGGTACGATCGCAGCTTCGCTGTGTCCAGAAAATTCTTGTTGCCAGTGATCTCCACCAGCGCCAGCTTGTGCACGGCCCCGGGATCGATCTGGTAGATCACCCGCATCGTCTTGGCGTCGCTCTCCTTCAGAATGTCCACCTTGGCGTCGAAGTGGCCGCGCGTCTGCAAATAGTCCAGCAGGTTTCGCTTGCCCTCATTCAGCAAATCGTCGTCCACGGCATTCTCTTCGTAAACCGGGATTTCTCTGCGCAGCACGCCGCGGCTGACATGAAATCCGCGCGCGTAGATCACCACCACCGGTCCTGGATCGAGCTGGAACGTGAAGTCCACACGATTGTTCTCGGGATGGTAAAGCTGTTGGGCAATCGAAACCTGCGCCAGCGCCCGATTCTGCTTCTGGAATTTCTTGCGCAGTCGTTGCAGCGAGCCTCGCACTCGCTCGGCCGTGACCCGTTCCCCACGGTTCATGTGCGCAATATCCTGCACTTCTAAAGTTGACATGCCGGATGTGCCAGTTACCTTCACTTCGCCCACATGCGCCTGCTCGCCCCGGCTCACATGAAAAAGAATGTTCACCTGCCGCGTTGCCACTTTCGCAGTGCTCTCAGCCGTGACTCGTGTCCGGTAATAACCGTTCTCCTGCATGAGTTGCCGAACGTTCTCCAGCGCGCGCTGCAACTTCTCCTGCGCAAAAAGCTCGCCCAACTGCAGCTTCGAGGCGTTGACGATCTGGTTCGAAGTGGGATGCGCCGGAGCTCCCTCCACCTCGACCGCGCCCACAAAAAAATTAGGGGAAGTCGAGAATGTCAGCGCCACACCTGCACCCGACGGCGCAACTTCCGCCTGAATGTCGGCAAATCGCCCGGTTGCATAGAGCGCACGAATACTGTCGCGAACCTGTCCGCGATCCAACATTTCTCCCACTTTTTGCGGCAACAACTGCAGGATGTGATCGCGATCTCGTTCCTCCACTCCGAAAACTTCGATCGATTCCACCACCTTCCCTTCATATTGGGAAATTCCAGCCGGGGACGGCAGCTGCGGCCCTTGCTGACCTCTCGACTCGGACTTCCGTGCGGACCCAGACGATCCGTCCTCTCCCCACGCATTCTTCGGCGCCACGACCGTAGATAGAAAAATGATCGCAGTCAGAAGTGTCGCGTGCCGTTTCAGCAAACAGTGTCCTTGCCCAGGCGCTATTTAAATTCGGTGGAATGCGCCCAGCAGCCGTTGTACCAACGGTCGCGGCCCGGGCCATCCAGAAGTGCCCGCCGTTGGCAAAACATTCCCCGGCGATCCTCCACCGCAAGCCAGCGACTTATAATAAAGGTTTTACAGCCCAACACTGGTGACCTCTTTGGCACAGCAGCCTCAACCTCCTGAAATTTCGCAGCCTGATTTCGCCCCCAAAGAAAGTTCGTCGGACGACCTTTCCTTGAACGAGCGTTA
Organism: uncultured Acidobacteriaceae bacterium; assembly: GCA_963709305.1. Taxonomy (GTDB): domain Bacteria; phylum Acidobacteriota; class Terriglobia; order Terriglobales; family Acidobacteriaceae; genus Sulfotelmatobacter. The sequence continues at coordinate 909,117 of CAVPWO010000002.1, forward strand.
TTCGCGCCAGATTCTGTTTCGCGGTATCGGTGCCGAAGGCCAGCAAAAACTCGCTGCCGCCCGCGTGGCCATTGTCGGATGCGGGGCTACCGGCTCCGCCCTGGCCAGCCTCCTGTCTCGTGCCGGTGTTGGAACTCTGCGCATCATCGACCGCGACTACGTGGAATCCAGCAATCTGCAACGTCAATCTCTGTTCGATGAAAAAGACGCTGCCGACTCCGTTCCCAAGGCCATTGCCGCCGCCCATAAAATCGCCGCCTTCAACTCTCAGGTCGTAGTTGAACCAAGAGTTGAAGATCTCATTCCCGCAAACATTCAAGTTTTGCTCGAAGGAATGCAGCTCGTCCTCGACGGCGCTGACAATTTCGAGACTCGTTACTTGATCAATGACTACGCCATAGAACGTTCGCTTCCGTGGATTTATTCCGCTGCCGTTGGAAGCTACGCCGTCACCCTGAACATCCTGCCGGGACAGACCGCTTGTCTGGCCTGCCTTTTCCCGGACTCGCCTCGCGGCATGATCGAGACCTGCGAAACCTCGGGCATCCTCAATTCGGCGGTGAATCTGGTAGCCTCCATCGCCGCAACCGAGGCCCTCAAACTTCTAATCGGCGGACCGGACGCCCCTCAACTCCGGCGCACTCTCCTTTCGTTCGACGTCTGGACCAACGAGCACGCCGAAATCTGCGCCGCCAAGCCCCGCCCCGGCTGTCGAGCCTGTAGTGCGCGCGATTTCATTCATCTCGCCGGCGAAGCTCGACCGCACATCACTCTGTGCGGCAGAAATTCGGTACAAATCCATGAGCGCCAACGTCCCATCGACTTCGCCGAGATGGGCCGCCGCCTCCGACCCCACGGTACCGTCCGCCACAACGACTTCGTCCTGAAATTCTGGCGCGATCCGTACGAGATGACCCTCTTTCCCGACGGCCGCGCGATCATCAAAGGCACCAGCGACGCAGCCCTAGCCCGCAGTCTCTATGCGCGCTACGTTGGTAGCTAGCGAGCCCCGGATAAGAGCGTCGCCCGGCCTGCGAAAGATCGGCCCAGTAGCGTGGGAGAGGGGCCGAGCTCCCGTGAAACAGCCCAAGACTCCCGTGGAAGGGCGGCCGTTTCAGCCGCGTAAAGCCCCTGAAAATCGCAGCGAACTTTAGCCCCCTTAGGCTTCATGCTCGCTGGACCATCCCTCAATTCACCGTCAGCATCAGCACACTGCTTTTCCCTCCGCTTGTGCAACCCAGGTCTCCTGTATTTCCGCTCGGAGTCTGCACCATCACCTTCACCTGCCCCGGCCCCGATATCACGTCGGGCGTAATCGTAACTTTCAGCTGCTGATTGCTGACCACAGTCGCACTTAGCGGCGTCGTATTGATCACCACTTCCGATGCGGAAACAAAGTTGCTGCCACTCACCGTCAGCGTTACGCCCTGCTGCACTTCAGCAAATGTCACCGTGCTGGGAGAGAGTGAACCGATCAGCGGCGCGGGCCTCGCACTGCTGCATAAAGGGTTGAGAGTGTTATTGCAACCAAGGGTCGAGAGAGCAAGAACCAGCAGGCACGCAAAGGACAGACCACAAATGCGGAAACGCATGGGAGACACTCCTTTGGGATGGTGTTCCCCGTCCGGCGGTTCGAGCAGAAACCTCCGGTCCAGGGTCGAACGCGTTGTTCGGCAGCGTGCAGCCCAAGTACCAATAGACAGACGCCATTCTCGATTTCCTAATTGCATTGTTTCCGCCAAGTTAAGAAAACACCGGGCAGTTTACACAAGCCGCCAAATGCGGCTCTGGTGGCCAAGTTCCACCAAGGGTGGTGGTTTTCGGCCACGGATCGAAGTTCGGGATCGAATATCAAGAGGATCAGAGGTCAAACGTCGGCGATCGGAAAACGATCCGGTATCAAATAGCGCGGTAAGTTGTGTTTGGCCAGAAGCTAGTCGCTAGCGGCTAGTAGCTGGAAGCTGCCTTCTGCTACTCTTCTCTGCTCGTGAATTCCCTTACCTTCAATCTGCTCGGAAAAGAGCGCTGATGCACGAAACTCTTCGCCCCGAGCCCAGCCGCCTCTATCGCTGGATGGTGCTGGTCTTCCTCAGCCTCGCCATGTTCGGCAGCTACTACGCCTATGACGCCCTCAGCCCACTGGCAGACGTCTTAAAGCAGCAACTGGGATTTTCGGACGAGAACATCGGCCTTCTGCAGGCAATCTACAGCTTTCCAAACATATTCACCGTCGTGATCGGCGGCTTCATCATCGATCGGCTCGGCTTACGAAAATCTTTAATGATTTTCGGGGTTCTCTGCTTCATCGGCCCCGCCATTACCGCCACTTCAGGCCATCTTCCCGTAATGGCCGCCGGACGCCTCATCTTCGGCATGGGAGCCGAGTCTCTGAATGTCGCGGTGGTCGCCGCGCTCGCCCGCTGGTTTAAAGGCAAAGAACTCAGTTTCGCTTTCGGCATCAACCTCACGATCTGCCGCCTCGGGTCCTTCGCCGCACTCAATTCCCCCACCTGGGCGCGCGCAGCCTATGCCAACTGGCGCGGGCCATTCCTGATTGCCCTGGCTTTCTCCGCCTTTTGCGTGATTGGAGCAATCATTTACTGGGTGATGGAGGTGCAAGCGGAAAGACGGTTTCATCTCGGCGAAGCCTCCACCGACAAGGTCGTCTTCTCCGATCTGTTCAAGTTTGGCGTCAGCTACTGGTATATCGTCGCCCTCTGCGTAACTTTCTACTCGGCCATCTTTCCCTTCCAGACCTTCGCAGTGAAATTTTTCATCGAAGCCCACGGCACCTCGCGCGAGTTCGGCGGATTCCTTTCCAGTATGCTGACTCTCTTTGCCATGATCGCCACTCCGCTCTTCGGCCTCTGGGTCGACCGCATCGGCAAGCGCGCCTTGCTCATGATGTTCGGTTCCCTGCTTCTGATTCCCGTCTACCTGATGATGGCCTATACTCACGTCAATTTGTATGTACCCATGGCGCTCATGGGGGTGGCATTCTCGTTGATCCCGGCCGTGATGTGGCCTTCGGTTGCCTATATCGTGGATCAGTCCAGACTCGGCACAGCCTATGGCCTGATGACCATGATCCAGAATATTGGCCTGTTCGGCTTCAACCTGCTGGTCGGCTGGGCCAACGATTACAGCCGCGCCGGCCCCGACCACCCTGGCGGCTATGACCTCGGCATGTGGATTTTCTCCATCCTGGGATTCTTGGGTTTGACCTTCGCGTTTCTGCTTCGCCAGCGCGAACTGGGCCCGCGCGGGCACGGATTGGAGACGATAAATACCCGCCACAATTGACTTTTTTCGGTGGCTGCCATACCAATTCTCGAAGATCGCGACTCTAAATTTGGAATCGGGTTTATTCTCTCGACGGCATCCTCGGTTAACCCTGAGCAATCAAAGGATTTCTGGAGGCGGAGCAGCGGGAGTCAGAATCCCAAGATCGGTAGAAGTGCTCTGATATTCTGAATACAGACATTACCTTAGTTCGGCCGAGAAAGGCCTGCAAGCCATACAACGGAAAGATAGTTAGCCGCATCTCATGGGGTGCGGCCGGAAAAGGTGACTTGACCGACCCAATACAGCGACATGGCCAGACCCAAGGCGGCGACTCGAACGAAGCCGAGCTGATCGAAAAGGCCAAGCAAGGGGACGCGCAGGCGTTCCAGGCGCTTTACGACAGGCACAAACGGCGCGTCTATTCGCTTTGTCTGCGTATGACGGCCAATACGGCCGAGGCCGAGGATCTTACCCAGGAAGCGTTCCTGCAGCTCTATCGTAAGATTGGAACCTTTCGCGGCGAGTCGGCATTTTCGACCTGGCTTCATCGCTTGTCCGTGAACGTGGTGCTGATGCACCTGCGAAGAAAGAGCCTTCCGGTGGTTTCGCTCGAAGAGACGACCCAGGCGGGCGAAGAAGATACGCCGAAGAAAGATTTCGGGGCAGAAGATTTGGCGTTGGCCGGATCGATCGACCGGCTGCAGTTGCAGAAAGCGGTCGATGACCTCCCTCCCGGCTACCGCACGATTTTTGTACTTCACGACGTCGAAGGTTACGAACATAATGAGATCGCAACCATCGTCGGCTGCTCCATCGGCAACAGTAAATCGCAGCTACACAAGGCGCGCATGAAACTGCGCGATCTGCTCAAGATGAAGCGGACCGAAAAAGCATCCTGAGCAGCGCAGGCGAGCTCCAAGATTTACCGGAGTCGCAGGTTTTACGGGAGTCGCAGGTTTAGCGGTACAGTTTCGGTCGATTTGCGTGATCCGGCGCAGACTGGACACGGTAAGGACTTTGGCTGCGGCATATCCGCCAGCTGATTGGAAGTAGAAACACTGGTTCGACAGAGGCTTGGGGAGAGCGGTATGAATTGCGTTGAGCTGCAAGCTAGCCTGGCAGAGATCGAAGACGGTCGCAGCATCGAACAGCGGGATCATCTGAAAAACTGCCCGGAGTGTTCTGCGCTGGTATCCGAACTGATCCTCATTTCCTCGGCCGCAAGCGAACTGCGCGCCTTGGAAGAACCCGGTCCCCACGTCTGGAAATCCATTGAAAGCGCACTGCGCGAGGAAGGAGTCATTCGTCCTCAGCGTGGCAAGTCTCTGTTGCCTTCGCATGGCAGCCGCTGGGGATGGGCGCGTTGGATGGTTCCTGCGGCCGCCGCCCTGCTGATCACGGCCGGCTTATACGTTCGCCAGCATTCGCTGGTGCATCAACTTGCGCGCGACACAGCGGCGACCGCTCCGGTTTCCGATTCCGCGATTGCCGGCCTCAACGACGACGACTTGATGCAGGAAGTTGCCCTGCAGTCGCCCGCCATGAAGGCGGAATATACCGACAATCTCCGCCGCGTCAACGACTATATTCAGGATGCGAAAAGCGTGATCGCCGCCAATCCCAATGACGAAGAGGCGCGACGTTCGCTCATGGACGCCTACCAGCAAAAAGCTTTGCTTTTCGAGTTGGCCTTGGACCGGTCTTTGCCGTAATGTAAGCATTTCTCGACCGGGGCAGCTCGCGCTGCGCCGGGGGCATTGGGGGAGTTTTGCATGAGTGGGCGAGTTTCCATCACCGGACGGGTACTGAGCGGGAGCGCCAGGAACGCTCTCCAACTTGTCACCATCGGTGCGCTCCTGGCCGGAACTCTTCTAGCCGAAAGCCACAAGGAGTATCGCTTCAATGTAGGCCCCCGGGCCATAGTTTCGGTCACGAATCCCTACGGCTCCATCTCTGTCAAACCTTCCTCCGGCAACGTTGTCGTAATCAATGCTCTGCTTTATTCCGACAAGGTCGAAGTCGACAAAAATCTGGCCGGCAATCGGGTTGAGATCCAGTCCCATTTGCTCGCCGGCGCTGACGCCCAGTCGGGACGCGTGGACTACGAAGTCTTCGTCCCCGCCGACGCCAGCATCACTATGCACTCCAGCACCGGCCCGCTGCGCGCCGAAAGACTGCACGGCGACGTAACCCTCGAAGGGGCCGCCGCCACCGTCGAAATCCGCGACATCACCGGAGCCCATGTCCGGGTTAAAACCCTTAACGGTCCCGTCACCCTAACCAACGTGCAGGATGGCCATATCGAAGTCGACTCTTTGAGCGGCGAAGTCACGCTCAACGGCGTCACCGGACCTTTAGTGCAGGTAATCTCCACCAGCGGCAGCATCAACTACATTGGCGACTTTGGCGACCACGGCGAGTATCGTCTCACCAGCCATAGCGGCAACATCGAGGCCTTAGTACCGGAAACAACTTCCGCGGATGTCAGCGCGCGCTCTGTGCGCGGCGAAGTGCACGACGATATCCCTCTGCAACCCAAAACCCACACCTGGTTCGTCGTCAAAGAAGGAAGTGCCTTCTGGGGTACCATGGGTCGTGCCGCCATCTCTTCGACCGTGGTCCTGCGCAGCTTCAGTGGTAAAATTCACCTTAGCAAACGCACCGCGAAATAACAGAGAAGCTTCTGGCGTAGAAACGTTGCTTGCAACGTCTCTCTGTCCACGTCGGAGCTAGCAGCTAACTTTTGACGAAAGCTTCTGGAAAAATGTTGAACGCGAAGCCGCGCATACGTGCGCGGACTAAACGGTCGTCCGCCTGCGTTCGTCCGGCCAATGCTGTTTTTCTCGTCGGTTTCATGGGTGCCGGAAAAAGCAGCGTGGGCCGCGCTCTCGGGAAGCGGTTGAATTGGCTTTTTGAAGATCTCGACAACCGCATCGAGGCACGCGAAGGGCGTACAGTGGCGGAGATTTTCCGCGACTCGGGGGAATCCGAGTTTCGCCGCGCCGAGCAGGCAGCCTTGCAACAAGTGCTTCGGGATGTGCGCGGTGGAGTGGCCAGAATCATAGCCCTAGGGGGCGGAGCCTTTGTGCAGAAGGAAAACGTAGCCCTGCTCGAGGCGTCTGGCCTGCCGACGGTTTTTCTCGACGCTCCGGTGCAGGAATTATGGCAGCGCTGTTGCACACAGGCGAGCGAGAGCCGGACAGAGCGTCCCTTGCTTGGCACCGTTGCGCAGTTTCGCAACCTCTACCAGACGCGGCGACAGCACTACTCGAAGGCGTCGTTGCAGGTTCAGACGGGAAGCCGCACCGTGGAAACGATCGCATCCGAAATTGCAGCCGCGCTCAAACTGAAAAAAATCGCTACGCGCACGGAACAAGGAGAAGTCGAGTGAAGTTTGCAACCCGAATGCACGGTGCCTCCGCTCTCATTTTGGCTTGTGCTTTCGCAGCCTTCCCCGCCGCCAGCGCGGCCGATAAGAAAGACAAGGCGAAACCCGCACTCAACCAGATGGTCGACTCCGGTTCGTTCGGCGTTTTCATCAAAGGGCAGCGCGTCGCCACCGAAACCTTCAAGATCGAGCAGCAAAACGGCGCCAGCGTCATCAAGTCGCAACTCAAAGAAACTGCCGGAACCGACGAGGCCAGTCAGAAGTCGGATCTCGATATGACTTCCGGCGGCGAGTTGGTGCGCTACGAGTGGAGCCAGTCCTCCGGCGGTTCCCTGAACGTGTCTCCCAGCAACGACTTTCTGATGGAGAGAACCATCACAGGCGGCAGCGGCAAGCCCAGTGAACAGCCATTCCTGATGCCCAGCACGACCGCTATCCTCGACAACAATTTTTTTGTGCACCGCGAAGTGCTCGCCTGGCGTTATCTTGCTGCCGACTGCAAGTCCGATGCCGGTAACCTGAAATGCTCGCAGGGCCCGGCGCAGTTCGGCGCGCTGGTGCCTCAGGACCATACTTCCATCAGCGTCCGCATGGAACTCATCGGCAAAGAAAAGATCAGCATTCACGGCGCGGAGCGCGAGTTGCTCCGTCTCAACCTCTCCGGAGAAGATTTTGAATGGGCCCTTTGGCTGGATGATCACGATCAGTTCAAGCTTATGAGGGTGGCGATTCCTGCCGATAACACGGAAGTGATCCGGGATTAAGCTGTGTCTGCCCGGCAGCAGAATCGAGATTGCCCTGGAAAATTTATTGCTGCTCACTGATGCACGCACCGCGCGGGTTCTGATCACAGTGCTGCTGTTCGCGCTGGGGCTGGGCTTCCTCTACGTAGCCCGCGCCACTCTGATTGCATTTCTGTTCGCCATCTTCTTCGCCTACCTGATGAGCCCGCTGGTGAATCGTCTCGAGACCCTGCTGCGCAGCCGCGTAGCCGCTATTGCCGTAATCTACGCCCTCCTGCTCGTTCTTGTAGTGGTGTTTTTCGTGGTAGTCGGCCCCAAGGTTACGCGCGAAGGCGCGAAGCTGGGACAGTCCCTGCCCACCCTGCTCACGCAACTTAGTTCAGGCCAGATCGCGCAGCAACTCGGCGCGGAACACGGCTGGAATACCAAGTCGATTGACCTGGCGCAATCCTTCCTGGTCAGCCACAGTGCGCAAATCACTGAACTGGCACAGCGCACTGGGCTGCGTGTGGCCGATGTCGCTAAGCAGGCGTGGCTCTTTTTCGTGGTCCCGCTACTTTCCATCTTCTTCCTGAGAGATGGGCGCTCCTTCAGCGACTTCCTGCTCTCCGCCGTCCAATCGCGCCCGCAACGCGAATTTCTGGAAAACGTGCTCAACGATCTCAACCAGATGCTGGCCCATTTCATCCGTGCCCAACTCACGTTGGCCGCCCTGACTCTGGTGGTGTACTCGGCATTTCTCGGCATTATGGGATTTGACTATTGGCTGGTGCTCGGAACTCTCGGCGGCGTGCTCGAATTCATTCCCGTGGTTGGTCCGCTAGCCGCCGCCCTGGTCATTGTCAGCATCGCTTTGCTGCTCAGTTATAAGCACTGGCTGATTCTCGTGATCTTCCTCGGAGTCTGGCGCCTGCTTCAGGACTACGTTTCTTCCCCGCGCATCATGGGCGAGAGCATGGAGCTCCATCCTCTGGCCGCTATCTTCGGCGTGATGGCCGGCGGCGAAGTCGCCGGTATCCTCGGTATCTACCTCTCCATTCCCGTGATGGCCGGCCTGCGCATCGTCTTCCGCCGCTGGCGCCTCTACGCTGAAAAGAAAAAATTTGGCCCGCTCTCCGAATATCCGTTTCAGCCCCAAGAAAGCCGCCGGCCGTAGCTGTTGTATTTGCAACGAGCCTGTACTACCGAGCGGAGAATGATCGAGAGCGAAGTGAAACATCATGCGGAGTCGAGGAATCTACTGTTCTCTTCTCTGTCTCACCTCTTTATCGCGACCGCCCCTACCCCGCCCCGGCCCCCGCCACCTTCTCCACCTCAACCTTCCGCAAAAATTCCGCTGCCGCCTCGGGCAGAACCGTATTGATGAACATCCCCGATCCCAACTCGAAACCCGCCGTGCGCGTCAGTCGCGGAATCACGCTCACATACCAATGAAAGTGCCGCGCTCCCGCGTACTCCGCCGGCCCACTCCGCACCATGAAGTTCAAGTCAGGATTTTCAAGCCCCACGTACATCTTCGCCAACAGGGTCCGCAAAACGCGACCCAGATCGGTCAATTCCATCTCCGAAATGTCGCCGAAGCTGGCCATATGGCGCAGCGGAAAAATGTGCGTGGCAAATGGTGTGGCGGAGGCGAACACTTCCATCGCCACAAAACGCTCGCTCTTCAGAACGATGCGCGTCTGATTCTCCACTTCGCGCTCCACCATGTGGCAGAACATGCATTCCCCAACGTCGTCATAGTGGCGTAGCGCCTCCTGCAACCGGTGGCGCACCTGGCTTGGGATCATCGGCGTCGCAATCAGCTGGGAATGCGGATGCGCCAGACTCTCCCCCGCGTCCGTCCCATGATTCTTGAAAATTGTGATGTGGTTTACGCGATGGTCCGTGCTCAGCGTTTGATAGCGCTGTTTATACACACGGAGAATGCTCGCGACATGCTCATCCGGCAGCATGGCCATGCAGCGGGAATGGTCCGGACTGTCGATGATCACCTCGTGAAAACCGAAGCCATCGATGCGCCGCCACAAATGCTGCAGGCTTCGGTTGGGCTGCACATCGCTCGACAACGCCGCGAACTTGTTAGGGACCACGCGTACCATCCAAGGCACGCCGTTGGCGGGAGCCCGCAGCACCTCCGGCGGCGTCTTGCTCTCGTTGCCCGGACAGAACGGGCAGCTTTCCACAAATGCCGGCACCGGTTCCACTCGGCGACGCGTCGCCATCTCCTCCGGCCGCATGGCCCGTTCAGTGGCCATGATCACCCATTCCTTGGTAAAGAAGTTCTGGCGCAGCTCGGGCATTGAAATCCCTCCCGCTCCTTATATCGGCAAATGGAAGCCAGTTCTGCAGTGACCCGAGGGTGCCACCCTTGTCGCGTCGTTTGCGACAGGGTGGAGACTTTGACCTGGAGGCACGCGTCGAACAACGGCGACAGCGCCCTTAGCCCGCGCCTGTTATAGAATTCCAACTACCCTATGAACCGCAAAATTCCCATTGGCATCCTCGGCGCCACCGGGGTCGTCGGCCAACGCTTCATCCAGATGCTGGAGCACCACCCATGGTTCGAAGTGGCATGGCTGGCCGCTTCCGACCGTTCCGAAGGCAAGGTCTACGGCGAGGCCACCCGCTGGCGCCTGAAGACGCCGATTCCCTCTGCCGTCGCTGCGATGAAAGTTTCCCCGGCCATTCCCGAGGGCGCACCGAAAATTATTTTCGCCGCCCTCGACGCGTCCATCGCCGCCGAACTCGAACCCCGCTTCGCCGATGCCGGCTGCGCCGTGGTATCCAACTCCAGCGCCCTGCGCATGCAGGAAGACGTCCCGCTGGTGATTCCCGAAGTCAACAGCGGACACATCAAGCTCATCGACCGGCAAGCCTGGCGCAAGAAATCCGGCGGCTACGTCGTCACCAATCCCAACTGTTCGGCCATCGGGCTTGTCCTCGCTCTCGCGCCGCTGCACCAAAAATTTGGCCTCGACACCGTGATGGCCGTCACCATGCAGGCCGTCAGCGGCGCGGGATACCCCGGTGTCGCCTCGCTCGACATCCTGGGCAATGTGATTCCTTTTATCCGCAACGAAGAAGAAAAAATGGAGGAGGAAACCAGGAAGCTGCTCGGCGAGATGAACGGCTCCAAAATAATTCCCGCCGCATTCGCCATGAGCGCGCAATGCAATCGCGTCGCAGTTGAAGACGGCCACACCGAATCGGTCTCCATCCGTCTCAAAACGAAAGCCAAGCCGGAAGAAATCATCGCCGCGTGGAACACCTACAGCGCCGAGCCCCAGCAATTAAAATTGCCCAGCGCCCCCGAACGCCCAGTCATCTATCTCGAAGCCGCCGACCGTCCCCAGCCCCGCTTCGACGTCGACATGGGAGCCGGCATGACCACGGCCGTCGGCCGCCTCCGGCCCTGCGGCGTCCTCGACTGGAAATTCACCGTTCTCTCCCACAACACCATCCGGGGAGCCGCCGGCGCCGCCGTCCTCAACGCCGAACTTCTGAAAGCCAAAGGCTACCTGGGATGAACGCGCACGTCGCTTCTTTTCGACGGCGTCATTCTGACCGGAGCCGTTCTTCAGGCGAAGCGAAGAATCTCGCGCGTACTGGCTGGGCCCGTGGTGTGATCACAGCCCGCAGGACCCCCCGCCCATGATCGTCATGAAGTTCGGCGGCACGTCCGTCGAAGACGCCAAAGCCATCGATCGCGTGGCCTCCATCGTCGAAGGTCGCCTCGCGCAAAGGCCCGTCGTCGTAGTCAGCGCCATGGCGAAAGTCACTGACACGTTGCTGACGATGGCCAAGGCCGCCGGAGAAGGCGAGCGCAAAGCCGCTCTGAAACTCTGCCGCTCGCTGCAGGAACGTCACTACAACACCGCTAGCGAACTTCTCGGTACCGCGCGCTTCACCGAATTCCATTCGGAGCTCGGCACTGATTTCGAAGCCCTCGACGAACTCCTGCGCGGCATCTCCGCCGTCGGCGAAATCACTCCCCGCACCACCGATCACGTCGCCGCCTTCGGCGAAATGCTCTCCAGCAAAATCGTCGCCGCCGCCTTCGCCGCTCGCGGACTCAGCGGAGTCCACGTTGACTCCCGCGATGTCCTGGTCACCGACAGCGCCTATATGCAGGCAGTCCCGCAATATGAAGAAACGAATGCCAGGCTGCAGCAAAAAGTTCAGCCGCTGTTGAGTGCGAGCCAAGTACCGGTGATGGGCGGCTTCATCGGCGCCAACCGCGCCGGGATCACCACCACCATTGGACGTGGCGGCTCCGACTTTTCCGCCGCCATCATCGGGGCCGGCCTGGGCGCCGACCGCATCGAAATCTGGACCGACGTCGACGGCATCCTCACCACCGACCCCAGAATCTGTCCCGAAGCCCGCCGGATCAAGGTTATCGGCTTCGACGAAGCCGCCGAACTCGCCTACTTCGGCGCGAAAGTTCTGCACCCGGCGACGGTCCTGCCCGCCATCCAGAAAAATATTCCCGTCTATGTTTTGAACTCACGCAACCCGAGCTGTGAAGGCACCCGCATCACCACTCGCGCCCCGCAAGGCAAAAATATTTTCAAGGCCATTGCCGCCAAGAAACGCATCACCATTGTCGACGTGGCCGCCCCTCGCATGCTGCTGGCCCACGGATTTCTGCGCTCCATCTTCGAAGCTTTTGACCGCCACAAGGTTTCCGTAGATGTGGTCTCCACCTCCGAAGTCAGCGTCTCGCTCACCGTCGATTCGAATCAAGCCATTCCCGCGCTGGCCGCCGATCTCGCCAAACTGGCCGACGTAAAATACGAAGGCCGCAAAGCCATCGTCTGCCTAGTCGGCGAGAATTTACGCAACACCCCCGGTATCGCGGCATTGGTTTTTCGCGAACTAGCCGACAAAAAAATCCGCATGATCTCTCAAGGCGCCTCCGAAATCAACCTGACCTTCGTAATCGAAGAAGACGAGGTCCCCGAAGTAATCCAGCGCCTGCACAAAACATTCTTCTCCGACCTGGATCCAGAAGTTTTCGCTTAAAAAAGAGAGTAGGTGGGTGCCCCACGTCTCGCCTTTGCGAGACGTGGTGATTTTCGAGTCGTATCGGACTTTCCTGAATCAAAATCCAGAGCGACGCATGCGATAAGATCGAACTGTCACCCATGAATCTCCTCCTCCTAGGCCGCGGCAAAACCGGGTCAGTGGTCGCCGAAGTAGCCGCCGAACGCAAGCACCATATCGCCATAGTCGGTGCAAAAGAAAACGCATCCAACGCCGCCCTGACGGCAGAAAAGCTTCGCGACATAGACGTCGTAATCGACTTCACCGCTCCCCACTGCGTCTTAGCCAACATCGAAGCCTGCGTCCAAGCCGGAAAGAACATGATCGTCGGCACCACCGGCTGGCATCAGGAAATCGGCCACGTTCGAAATCTAGTGCAGCATCACCAGACAGGATTCCTCTACGCCGCCAACTTCTCCCTCGGCGTAAATCTGTTTCTCGAAATCGCCCGCACCGCCGCCGCAGCTCTGCAACATGATTACTCCGGCCAAATTTTCGAGCGCCACCACGCGCAAAAAAAAGACGCCCCGTCCGGCACCGCGATCGCCCTCCAACAGGTAATCCGCGAGTCCAGCGGCAAGAAAGAAGACCTGGAAATCACATCCTTCCGCGAAGGCGAAGTTGTAGGCCTGCACGAGATCGTCCTCGAATCCGCCGCCGACAGAATCTATCTCTGCCACGACGCCAAATCCCGCCGCGCCTTCGCCGAAGGTGCCGTCCGCGGCGCCGAATGGCTTGCCGGGAAAAAGGGTTTCTACGATTTCAAGGACGTGTGGCGAGAATTGTAGGTATGTCCTGAATTCACCAAGGAGACTCCATATGCTACGCGCGCTGTTCTGGATGGTTGCCCTGCTGGGAATTTCGGCGTACGGCTTTGGCCAAGCCACTTCACCTGACGCTCAGACGCTGCAAGCCTTATTGAGCGAAGTGCGCGCAATTCGTCAGGACTTGCGCGTGTCGCTGAATCGAGGTCAAAGCATGCAGATCCTGCTGGCTCGTTTTCAGATGCAGGAAGGAGTGGTTACGCGAGCCTCGGATCATCTCAGCGACGCTCGCCAAAGACTTCTTGATGCGCGTTCCCGTCAGAAGGAGCTGGCGCTGAATGTCAAGCAGCTTGAGGACGCACTCAACGGCGCGGATAACCCTCAGCAACAGGCTGATTTACAAGATCGAATCAAGCACGTGAAATCTGACCTTGAAATCACAGGAAGCATCGTGCAGCAACAGCAGACCGCAGAAATTGAATCAACGCAGCAGGTACGGGACGAACAGGATAAGCTGAACGCGCTTGAAAGTCAGTTGGATGAGCTCATCCGAACCATGGGCAACGCAAACGAAAAATCCAGCGCCAATCGTCCCTGACTGGTTGCATCAAGTCGAATTTCATTGGACTGCATTGGGACGTGCAAGGGAGGTGACCGAAACGCCAGTCTTTGACCCCACTTCGATTTTCCCTCGCTCCCCGTTCGCGCTATCCTATTCCCATGCAACTCCGCGGCTGCGGCACCGCCCTCGTCACTCCCTTCCATCAGGACGGCTCCATCGATGACGCATGCCTGCGCAGCCTGGTCTCATGGCAAATCGAATCCGGCATTGATTTTCTCGTACCCTGCGGCACCACCGGCGAGACTCCCACGCTCACTCACGACGAATGGCTCTATGTCATCGACGCCACCATCGAAGTCGCCGCCGGACGCGTCCCGATCGTCGCCGGTGCCACCTCCAACTCCACGCACGAGGCCGTCGAGAAGGCCAAAGAAATCGCCGCTCGCCCCGGAGTCACCGCCATCCTCACCGCCTCGCCCTACTACAACAAACCCACGCAAGAGGGCCAGTATCGCCACTTCAAAGCCATTGCCGAAGCGGTCGGCGACAAGCCTGTCATTCTTTATAACGTTCCCGGCCGCACCGCCGCCAATATCGAGCCCGCCACGCTAGCGCGCCTCGCCGAGATTCCGAATATCATCGGCGTGAAAGAAGCCAGCGGTAACATGACGCAGATTGCCGAAGTCATCAACACCGTCCCCGAAACATTTCTGGTCTTCTCCGGCGACGACGCGGTGACGCTCCCAGTCATCGCACTGGGCGGCGTCGGCATTATCTCCGTTGCCTCCAATGAAATTCCGCACGAGATGTCATCGCTCACCCGCGCCGCGCTCGCCAACGACTGGGCAACCGCGCGGAGCCTGCACCGCAAATATTTCCCGCTGATGCAAGCCAACTTCATCGAGTCGAGCCCGCTGCCGGTAAAGGCAGTGCTGGCGATGATGGGCAAAATCGAAGAAGTCTACCGCCTGCCGTTGCTGCCCATGCGCCGTGACACGCGCTCACGCTTGCAAAAAGTCGCCACTGAAGTTGGACTGATTTCCAAGCCCGCTGCTCCCGCCGCCGAAGCCCAGGAATTTTTCATCTATGAGAACTGGGCCGCCGGTCCGCACAAAATTGTCGTCCATCGTTCCTCTTGCGGCCAATGCGCGTACGGTAAAGGCCGACCCGCCGGCCACGACGCCAACCACGCCCGCTGGCACGGCCCCTACGAAACACTCCCCCAAGCCCGCGAGACAGCCCGCGCCATGACCGGTGTTCTGATCCGCAGCGAGTGCAAATGCATTTAGAAATGCAATTGCGGATTTATGATTTCAGATTGCAGATCTCAAGCCTGACTCGGGCGGAAAATATACAATTTTGAATCCGCCGCGTCCGACAATCTGAAATCTGCAATCAGCAATCTGAAATCCTCTATACTTTGGTCCGCATGCCTTCCCTGAAATCCTCTATTGAGCGCCTGGCCGCGCAAGGCGAAGTCGAGCGCGACCCCGATGCCCGCCGCATCTTCCTCGAATTCCGCGAGCAACTCACCCAAGGCAAAATCCGCGCCGCCGAAAAGAAAGATAGGGGCTGGGTCGTCAACCCCTGGATCAAACAAGGCATTCTTCTCGGATTCCGCTTAGGCGAACTGGCCGACATGTCCGCCGGCCTCTCCTTCGTCGACAAAGACACCTTCCCTGCCCGCCAGTTCACCATCGCCGATCGCGTGCGCGTCGTCCCCGGCGGTTCCTCCGTGCGTACCGGAGCCTATGTGGCCCCTGGGGTC
Source organism: uncultured Acidobacteriaceae bacterium (assembly GCA_963709305.1). GTDB lineage: Bacteria > Acidobacteriota > Terriglobia > Terriglobales > Acidobacteriaceae > Sulfotelmatobacter. Next base: position 924,676 of record CAVPWO010000002.1, read on the forward strand.
ATCTGCATGCCACCCATGTTCATCAACATCGGAGCCTACGTCGACGAAGGCACCATGATCGACTCGCACGCCCTGGTCGGTTCCTGCGCCCAGATCGGCAAGCGCGTGCACCTGAGCGCCGCCGCCCAAATCGGCGGAGTCCTCGAACCCATCAACGCCGCCCCGGTGATTATCGAAGACGACGTGCTGGTGGGCGGTAATTGTGGAATTTACGAAGGTACTCTGGTGCGGACACGCGCAGTGCTTGGCGCCGGAACCATCCTGACCCGATCCACTCCGCTCTGTGACTTAGTCCGCGGCGAAGTTTACCGCGCCACAGCTGACGGCCCACTTGAAGTCCCAGAAAATGCGGTCGTCGTCCCCGGCTCGCGCGCCGTAAAAAAAGAATCCGCCTCTGGCGAAGCAACAAACTGGAATCTTTCGCTCTATACCCCAGTGATCGTGAAATACCGCGACGAAAAAACCGACCGTGGAATCGAACTGGAAGATTGGCTCAGGTGAGAAAGATCAAACTCGAACGCCGCCATTACGCTTTACTTTCTGCTATAATGTAAAGCATGGCAGAAGCCACCCTATCGTCGAAGAACCAGATCGTGATCCCGCGCGAGGCCCGCGAAGCTTTGCAGCTCAAGCCCGGCGACAAACTTCTGGTCCGTGCCCACGGCGGAAAGATCCTGATCCTGGAAAAGCCCAAGTCGTATCATCGAGCGATACTGGGCCGTGGGGCTTATCCAAAGAACTACCTGAAACAAGAAAGGCAAAGTTGGAAATAGCGCGCCTCCGAAGCTTTCTTCGTCAACACCGGCGCGTCGCGCTTGACACCTGCTTCTTCATCTACCAATGGGAGGCCAATCCTCGTTATTCGCCATTAACCAACTGGGTTTTTGGTTCTTTGGAGCGGTCTGATTTCGGTGCCATTACTTCAACGATTACGATGACCGAACTGCTGGTCCACCCTTATCGGGACAATGATGTGGCAGGGGTAAACGATCTCTTCGGTTTGCTCTCGACTTATCCGAACCTTGAGTGGATCGCGCCTCACCTCGAAATCGCATCCCGCGCTGCGGAAATTCGCGCGCAATGTAAGCTGCGAACACCCGACGCGTTGCAAGCCGCGACCGCCTTGCACGCGAACGCAACTGCCTTCCTCACGAATGATTCAGTTTTTCGTCGGCTGACAAACTTAGAAGTGCTGATCCTCGACGAATTCGTGTGAACCCATTCGAGCGGCACCTACCAGGAAGGCGTCATTTGGAATCTGCTTCGCCGCCACGACGCCGATGCTCAGTCTCGCGCCGCCATCGCCCGCGACCTGAGTCTGCAATAATATCCTGGCATCAGGTTTAGAATTCCACCATGGACAAAAAGGAAATCAATTCTCCGAAGTTGACCGCTAATTTTCTCTTCTGGGTCGCGGGCGTTGGCGGAGTTTTGCTGGTGGCCCTTTTGGCACACTATGTCTGGAAAATCTTCTGAACGGGCTCCAGTCGGCATGCGCCAAAACCAGAGTTCCAGACTAAGAACGTTGTTATTCCGAACGCCGGCGCAGCCGCGCGCCTAGCGCCGCGAGACCAAAGCGGAATCCGCACCGCATCCTCTTCGTTGACTTGCCCCTTTCGCAAAACGTAAGATTCGCCAGTGCTCGGTCAAACCATCTCGCATTACCGCATTACCGAGAAGTTGGGCGGCGGTGGGATGGGTATAGTCTACAAAGCCGAAGACACTGAACTCGGGCGCTTCGTCGCGATCAAGTTCCTCCCCACTGACGTTTCCAACGACCCGAACGCGCTGGAACGCTTTCGCCGCGAAGCTCGCGCCGCCTCCGCCCTGAACCATCCGAACATTTGCACCATCTACGAAATCGGAAACTCTCAAGGCCAACCTTTCATCGTCATGGAATTCCTGGATGGCGAGACGCTCAAGCATCGCGTTACCGGCCGGCCGCTCGATTTGGAGGCCCTGTTGTCGCTGGGCATCCAGATCGCAGACGCGCTGGATGCCGCTCATGCTGGAGGGATCGTTCATCGAGACATCAAGCCGGCCAACATCTTCGTTACCAAGCGCGGCCAGGTCAAGGTCCTAGACTTTGGTCTGGCCAAGGTCGTCGGCAGCAAGACCGATGCTCCCACGGTCGAGGTCACCGCTCCCACCGCTATGAGCGAAGAGCACCTCACCAGCCCCGGCAGCACCTTGGGCACGATCGCCTACATGTCGCCAGAACAAGTGCGCGGAAAAGAGTTGGATACCCGCACCGATATGTTCTCGTTCGGCGTTGTGCTCTATGAGATGGCAACAGGCGCTCTTCCCTTCCGCGGCGACACTACCGGAGTGATCTTCGACGGCATCCTGAACCGCACACCAGTCATTCCAATCCGGCTGAACCCCGAGATCCCGCCCGACTTGGAACGGATCATCAACAAGGCTCTGGAAAAGGATCTTGAGACGCGCTACCAGCATGCCGCCGATATCCGCGCCGACCTGAAGCGCCTACGGCGCGACGCCGAGTCCGGCCGCGTAACCGCGACTCACGAACAACCACGCCTGCCCCGACGGAAGCGTCTTCCCGCACTCGTCGCAGCCGCCCTCGCCGTGTCCGCAATCGTCGGGACAGTTTTCTTCTATCGATCGAAGCCGGCCATCACCACCGCAGGGCCTGGGCCGGTTCCTGCTTCGCTGGCGCCTGCGCCCTCGCTTCGAACCATTGCCGTTCTGCCCCTGCACGATCTTTCCGGAGAAGGCGGCAGCGAAGTGTGGGGCATTGGTATGGCCGACGCCATCATCAGCCGTCTGGCCACGCTGAAGAATCTGGCAGTTCGTCCCACCAACTCCGTCCTGAAATATGCCAAGGGCTCAAGCGATCCCGCCCAGGCAGCCAGCGAATTGCAGGTCGATTCCGTTCTGGCCGGCACCTATCAGCGCCTCGGCAAAACTACACGCATTTCCGTGCAGTTGATCGATCACGGCGCCACCCGCTGGGCCGGCCGCTACGACCTGCAAGGCAGCGACATGTTGCGTTTTGAAGACGATGTCGCCCAGAAAGTGGTCGAAGGCTTGAGCGTGCAACTTTCCGGCGCCGAGCAGGAGGCGCTGAAAACGCCTTCCACCAGTTCTCCCGAAGCCTACAACCTTCTGCTGCAGACCCGCGCTTATGTGAACGACTACTTCATCACGTCGCGCCTGGAGCAATTACAGCAGGCCCAACGCATGGCGCAACTCGCCATCGATAAAGATCCATCGTTTGTGGACGCCTATTCCTTGCTGGCGCAGGTTTACTCCTACGAGGCCGCCAATTTTCAGGACAACGGAGCGCGCAACCTGGCCCTCGCAGAGCAGGCCGCGCGCAAAGCTGTGGCGCTGAACCCACACTCCTTTGACGCTAACCTGGCCCTGGGTGGGGTGTTTAGCGAACAGGGCAAGAATACTGATGCTATCCGCATCCTGCGCGAGGCGGTGGCTCTCGCGCCCAATTCCCTTCCAGCCTTGGAGTATCTCGGCTACGCCTATCACTATGCTGGCTTGCTCGACCTGGCCGAGGCAGCATTCCGTCACAGCCTCGATCTCAATCCCTCCCCGCCGCGAATCTACTGGATGCATGGACGCATGTTGCTATATCTGGGCAAGGCTCACGAAGCCGAAGAGGAGGCGCGTCGGGGATTGGCACGGCATCCCGATCAATTCAAACTGATGTCCTTCCTTGGTGTCTTCCTCTACTATCAGGGGAAAATGGATGAAGCCGAGCCTGCGCTGAAACGCGCCGTGGAATTAGCTGGCCCGGGCGCCGATCCCGAGCCTCCCATCCTGCTGGCTTTCCTGCAAGCCTCGCGCGGCCAACGGGACCAAATCGATCCCAGGATCTTTCGTTATAAACCCGAAGAAGTCGTGGACGGCGACCTCGCGGAATGGATCGGAGCCGTGTACGCGCTGTTAGGGGACAGGCAGCCCGCCCTGGCATGGTTTCGGCGAACAGTCCAGCTCGGAAACCACAATTATCCCTGGTTCCAGCGTGACAAAAATTGGGACAAACTGCGCGACGATCCGGAGTTCCAGAGTATCCTGCGCGAGGTCGAAGGTTACTGGACTCAGTACCAGCAGCTGTTCGCGCACACCTAGCGCTCGCAAATCGGGAATTTTTCTCATTGCGAACGCAGGCGCAGCCGTGCGCCTAGCGCGGCGAGACCAGAGTGGAATCCGCTTTCGGCGCCGCCACCCTGATGCTCAGTTTCGACGATCCGTTTCGCGAGACCTGAACCTGTGAAAGCCCGGTCACCACCACATCCGCCTCCCCTAGCTTCGAGGCTGGATACGTACTTGCAATCCCCACGACTTTGAATCCACCTGCCCGTGCCGACCGAATTCCCGCAGGCGCGTCCTCGATGACCAGGCAATCCGCCGGCTCGACTCCCAGCCTCTGCGCCCCCTTCAAATACGGCTCCGGATGCGGCTTCCCCTGCTCCACATCATCCGCCGTCACCAGCACCTTCGGTACCGGTAATCCGCAGAATCGCAGCCGCGCGCTCGCCAGCAACCGTGTCCCCGACGTAACCACGCCCCAGCGTCCTTCAGGAATCGAATGCACCAGCGCCACCGCACCCGGCATCACGCGCACCCCTTCCTGATGATCCGCCTCACGGCTCTCCAACTCCAGCACTTCGGCCTCAGCCTGCAGATGCGGCGCTACCCGCTGGATCACCTCAATGGTCCGCACCCCATGGGCAATGGCCATGACCGCGTCGCCATCCACGCCCTTTCGCCGCGCCCACTCCCTCCACTCGCGATCCACGGCACGAGTCGAATCCACCAGAACTCCGTCCAGGTCAAAAAGAATGGCTGAGCAGGTAAAGATAGGCATCTCTTACTATTTAATCACAGTGACCGCGGAAGAGTGGTGCGTAGTCTTGCGTCGCCGCACTCGAAAGTACCCAGCTAACTGGTGGTGGTCGGAAGCGTGCCCTGACCGTGCGCCGTCCATGCTTCCTGTAGCGCCCGCTGGCGCAGCAACAGATGCCGCTGCCGGAAGTGCGCCTTGGCCCGTTTCCCCCAGGCGCGCACGAACCAGTAATTCAGTCCCGCCCCAATCGCGGAACTGGCTAGCGGAATCATCCGCCCCGCCCATTTCTCCACCACTTCCGCGCTGGCTTTGGCCGCAATTCGTTGGATCACGCGCGGGACAAATCGATTGACAACTTCTTTTTCCAGCAGATCCCGGCTGATGTCGACGCCCGCCGCGCTGGCCGCGGCAATCCACAACTCCGCGATCTCGTCATCGGTCTTGAACTGAAATCCGTAGACCAAACTTAATTTCTCAATCGTCCGCATGGTAATCGCTGAAAGAATACCGAGATCCGGAACGATCGTGATCAGCCCGCCCAGCCCAAACCCGGCACCCTCCACGGCCGCGACTTTCATGCCGCTGCGAATGATCGAATCCGCCACCACATCCACCTCGCCAATGTCCAGCGAATACACCCCGTGATACCCGCTGATCGGCATCCGATAAGCCGTTCGCAGCTGCAACAAAAACTTATCCGGATCCACACGCACCGTCGAATACGCGCGCGTCAACCCCTTCACCATCCCCAATTCAACCCGCCGCCGCAGCCACGATTTCCCCTGCTCAGCCATCCTTCCACCCTATCGCACCGGAGACGACAAAGCTATTCGGAGAAGACCCTACTTTCCTAGGAGCAAAAGTGGAAGAGCGGCCCTTTAGGGCCCGCGTTAAGAGATCGCCATGGACCCGGCTTTCGCGGCAATGTTCGCATTGTGTTCTCGAGCATCGAGAGACGCTCCATAGGGGGTTACAACCCGTCCCCTAAACATCCCGCTCGCGGCGCTGAAGCGCCGCTCTTCCACCTCACTGTGCTAGCATCATTCTTACTCAATGCCACCTGGAAAACTGCAGATTATCCCCCTTGGGGGCCTCGGCGAGTTCGGTATGAACTGCATGGCCGTCCGCTGGGGCGACGACATCATCGTCATCGACGCCGGACTCATGTTCCCCGAAGCCGAACTTCTCGGTGTCGACATCGTGGTCCCCGACATTTCCTATCTCACCGAAAACCGCCAGCGCATCCGCGGAATCATCCTCACCCACGGCCATGAAGACCACATCGGCGCGCTTCCCTGGATGCTCTCCGAACTGAAGGTCCCGGTCTGGGGCACCGAATTCACGCTGGCCTACGTCGAAGACAAACTCGACGAACACGGACTGCTCGACGACGCCGACCTGCGCGAAATGCGCCCCAACGAGCGCTTCAAGGCCGGTGTCTTCACCATCCATCCCATCCATGTCACCCACAGCCTGGTCGATTGTGTTGCCCTCGCCATCCATACGCCTCTGGGCGTCATCATCCATACCGGCGACTTCAAAGTTGATCCCACCCCCACCGACAACAAACTTTTCGATCTGCACGCCTTCGCCGAATATGGAAAGAGTGGCGTCCTCGCCCTGTTTCAGGATTCCACCAACGTCGAGCGCAAGGGATACACACCCAGCGAGCGCGCTGTCAGACGCAAGTTCGACGAGGTTTTTGCCCACACCAAACGCCGTCTTTTCATCACGTGCTTCTCGTCATCGATCCATCGCATCAAGCTGGCGATCGAACTGGCGCACGAGCACGGCCGCAAGATCGCCTTCCTCGGCCGCTCCATGAACAACTCCGCCGAGATCGCCGAAGACCTCGGCTACATCGAAATCCCCGAGGGTCTGGTCATCAATCCCGGCGAGATGAAGAATTTCCCTCCGGAAAAAGTTTGCGTCCTCATCAGCGGAACTCAAGGCGAGCCCATGTCGGCTCTTTCTCGCGCCGCCGTCGATAATCACAAGCATGCAAAATTGAAAAGGGGGACACCGTCGTCCTCTCCTCCCGCATCATCCCCGGCAACGAAAAAACTATCTACCGGATGATCGATCACCTCTTCCGCCGCGAAGCCTACGTCATCTACGAAGACGGAACCTCGCCGCCCATCCATGTCAGCGGCCACGCCAGCCAGGACGAACTCAAGCTCATCATCAACCTGGTCAAGCCGCGCTACTTCACTCCCATCCACGGCGAATATCGCCAGCTGAAGCTGCACGCCGAAATGGCCGCCGCCATGAAGGGCTCCGTCGGAAAAGTCATGCTGATCGAAAGCGGCGACATTCTGGAATTCGACGACCAGGGCGCCCGCAAAGCCGGCCGAGTCAACGTTGGCCGCGTCTGCATCGACTCCGGCTCGCGCACGGATGTGGTTGAAGATTTAATCATCAAAGACCGCCGCCACCTCAGCGAAGACGGCATCGTCCTCCCCATCATCGCCATCAACAAGCTAACCGGAAGAGTGGAGACCGCCCCCGAAATCGTGACGAGAGGCTTCAACGTCGGTGAAAACGGCTTCATGGAAGGCGCAAAGAGAATGGTCGAAGACACCCTGGCCCACTCCAGCGAAGAAGAAAAAGCCGACTACGGCGTAATCAAAGAAAAAATCCGCGCCGACCTGAAACGCTACATCTCCAAGCAAACCCAAAAACGCCCGCTAATCATGCCAGTAATCCTGGAGATCTAATCAGCTCACCTAGCGGCGGACGCATTCGTCCGTCCAACGAAGGCGATCACCGGTGTTCCGGACCTTCGAGGTAGTCTAGTAATTCCTCGATCTTGTCAAAATCATGCGGGAGTCCCAAATTCATTGGCTTAACCACAAACGGCTTCTTCGCCGCCTGCTTGGAGGCGGTCAACCCCAGTCGCAGGTACCGGTTCACTACCAGCCTGAACGGATCCCCGGACTTCCGAACTTCCTTGTTCAGCAGAGCAGCCACATCGTCGTCGAGAGTAAGGGTAGTTCGCACATCATGATGCTCTTCGTGAAGACATCATGATGTCAACCCCAATTTCGTGGCGAAGCCACCCCGGCTCTCCGGACATTGCAAAACGACGGCCGCATCACTCGGAATTCCCAAAGTTAGGCTTGTTGATCATTGGTCCCGCAGGACCTCCGACAATAACCCGCCACTTCTAGTGGCGGCAACTCCTCCAATAAAGATGCCCTTGTGCCGGACGCACACCTGAGACGGGAATTGAAACCGACCGTTCTCTCTATTCTGAGCAACAGCCCTGTACACTAGTCCCCACCCGAGACATCTGGGAGTTTTTGAAGGCAGGATTAAGGGATGCTCGAACCGAAGACAGGTATTCAAGAAACCAACCGGATGGCCGTTATGGCCGGTCTATTGCTGCTAATAGCAGGACTGGCCTTGAACTACATCTTTGAGCGCCACGACATCTTCAAACTCTGGGAAAACTCGCCTCTTCCCATCTCATGGGCAGATTTCTTCTACCCGCCGATTTGTGTGCTGTTAACTCTTACCGGGATCTTTCTCATTCTTGGCGGAGCCCTTCGTCCGGACACAATCCGAAGATGGTTCACCTACGCTTTCGTTCTTGCGCTCCCGTTGACCGTTCTGTATACCCTCTTCGCCTTCGGCATGCAATTTATTGCGACTGGGGCGGATCGCCTTGGGGAGTGCCCCGGTCTCGACGAGGCAGCCGCGAGCTCTAAGGTTATTCCGGAATCTAAGTGGGGCGAAAACCATCCGGCTGTGGGCTGCGCCGTGGAGAGGCGAGGAATGTTTCTTTCCTACTACAATGACCTAGGAGTCTATGGTGTGACCGACGCCGTAGCGCAACAACGCATTTTGGACAAACTCACTGCGCACTATCAGCAGGCACACACGCATCCCGTCCAAGTCAGGTTCTTCGAAAAGGAGAACGTCTCCGTTCGCGAAGGTAGGAACGGAGCGGTCTTCCGCTTGGCAGGACCTGTAAAACTGATTCGGGTCGTGAACATAGGATAATTACCGATGATCACCTTGCCCGACATCGAGAAAGCCCGCGCCCGTCTCCAAGGCATCACCACCCGCACTCGCCTGATCGAATTCCGTCCCGCCGACCCGGCTCGCCGCCTTTTCCTCAAACCCGAAAACCAACAACCCATCGGCGCTTTCAAACTCCGCGGAGCCTACAACAAAATCGCCTCCCTCTCAGAACAAGACCGCAAACGCGGCGTAATCTCCTACTCCAGCGGCAATCACGCGCAAGGCGTAGCCTATGCCGCCCGCACCCTAGGCGTGAAAGCCGTCATCGTCATGCCCAACAACGCTCCCTCAATCAAACGCGAAGCAACCGCCGCCTTGGGCGCCGAGATCGTGCTCGTAGGCCCCGGCAGCAGCGAACGCCAACAGAAAGCACAGGAACTCGCCGCCCAATACGGCTACGTAATCGTTCCTCCGTACAACGACGAAAAAATTATTGCCGGCCAAGGCACCATCGGCCTGGAAATCCTCGAAGACTTGCCCGAAGTCGAGGCCGTTTTCGCTCCCGTCGGCGGCGGAGGCCTGATCAGCGGCGTAGCCGCAGCCATCAAACTAACGAGGCCGGAAGTACAGGTAATCGGTGTCGAACCGGAGCTCGCCGCCGACGCCCAATCCAGCCTGCGTGCCGGCAAAGTCATCCAGTTCCCTGCCGAACAAGTTTCTCAAACCATCGCCGACGGCCTGCGCACCCAAAGCGTCGGCAATATCAACTTCGATCACATGCAATGCTTCGTCGACGCCATCGTCACCGTCAGCGAAGACGAAATCCAGCGAACCCTGAAACTGCTCTCCGCCAATCCCGAAACCATCGCCGAACCCAGCGGAGCCGTCGCTACCGCGGGATTTCTCTTCCGCGCCGATCAACTCCCCAAAACAAAACTCAACGTCGCTATCATCTCCGGCGGCAACATCGAACCCAATATGCTGCAAGAACTCCGCCAGCTATGAGACGTTGCAAGCAACGTCTCTACGGCCAATAATCATGGATATGAACCTTCGACTCACTCTGCTCGCGCTCACATTCGTGGCCGCATCTTCGTTCGCCGCCTCCCAGGCGCAACGTGGCACGCTCGTCCACGAAGAATCCATCCGGGTCTCCCCCAGCGCCGACGCCGCCAAGCTCGGCGAAGCCGGGCGCGGACACGAACTCATCATCATTGAGTCCGGTCACGACTGGACTCACGTCGAAGCCATCCTCAGAGAACCGAGAAAAGACGCCGACGAAGATGACCCCGAGTCCGAAGGCAAAACCATCACCGGATGGGTCTCCAGCAAAGCGCTGGTTAATCTGACCACTCCTGACGGTGACAAGATCATCTTCGGCGAAGCCGCAGACTCCGAAGACCAGGCCAGCCGCCGCCGCGGACGCCGGGACGCCGCGCAAGACGCCATGCGCCTCTACTACCGCGTCTACGATCTGTTCCCCACCTCCCCGCTCGCTGCCGAAGGACTCTATCGCGCCGCCGACATTCGCTGGCAGATGGAGCGCTCCGACGTGCTGACCCGCCCCTCGGCCCGCGAGCGTGACGCTTACATGCGCGGCCAAATCAGCGAAGAGTGGATGAAGCTGGTGATGAAAAAATTTCCCGGCACCAAGTGGGCCGATCTCGCCGCCTTCCACCTCATCGAAAACAAACTATGCGGCGACTGGCAGGCCGCCTCCAAGTGCCCCGACAAAGAAGCCGACATGTATGAAAAGTACGCGAAAGAGCACGAGCAGTCGCCCTCCGCCCCCGAAGCCCTGTACGACGCGGCATGGCGCCGCTCCGCTCTGATCGAGATCTACAAAACCGAAGCCAACCAGAAAAAATCGGAAGAATCGAAAAACCGCGCCCTGGCGCTCGCGCAAAAAATCGTCACCCAATACGCCCAGAGTGACTGGTCCTCGCGCGCGCACATGCTGATCTTCTACATCCAGCAAGGCGTCCCCACCTACGGCAACGCCAGCGATTGAGATCTCGCTCAACTATTCTGCCATCCTGTCGTCGTCTGTGATCCTGAGCGAAGTGACTGCTTCGCAAAGCGAAGCAGTCACGCAGTCGAAGGATCCCTTTCGCGCAAGCGCTAACGCGGACGTCAATGGAGCGCTACAGATGCACTCAAGTGCGCGAGTAAAAACTCCTGCAACCATACAATGAACAGGGCGTTCAGAGATTCTTCGACTGCGTTGCCCGCCGCTTCGCGAAGAGCGACTTCGCTAAGGATGACCGGGCTGAATGAGGCTGATGAGAACACGGGCAAAGACTCCCAAACTGCTGTGCAAACTGCGATACTGTTCCATTACTTTTTCCCGGAGGACGTTTGAACGATTACCTGCTGTCGCTGATCCTCGGCATTGTCGAAGGCCTCACCGAGTTCCTGCCCGTCAGTTCGACCGCGCACCTACGCATCTCTGAGTTGCTGCTGCACATCAGCCTGTCCGACGGATACTGGAAGATGTACACCATCGTCATCCAACTCGGCGCCATCCTTTGTCTGCCGGTTTATTTCTGGAGCCGCATCAAAAGATTTCTCGCCACGTTCCCTCATGGCAACAGCGGAAGGCGCACCGCATTAACCCACCCTCTCGGCCTCACCGCGGTTGCATTCCTGGTCACGGCGATTCCGTCGTTTCTGCTCACCAAAGTAATCGGCAAACATCTGGAAAACATTCTGATCATCGGCTGGTCGCTGCTGATTGGCGGGATCGTGATGTGGCTCATCGATGCCCTCAACGCCAAGTCGGAAGCCGCAGGTCCCGGTGCTGCCGGAACCCGCATCCACACCTGGACGATGGAAGACATGAGTCTGGCGCAGGCGATCTGGATCGGATTCTGCCAGATCTTCTCCGCCGTATTCCCCGGAACATCGCGTTCCATGTCGACCATCTCGGCTGGTCAGCTTGCAGGCATGTCTCGGGCCGCTGCTCTCGAATTCTCCTTCTTCGTCTCCATGCCGACCATGGCCGCAGCCACGCTCTACACGCTGCTCAAATCGCTCACCGGCAAAGGGGAAAATCCAATCGGAGTCTCGCAGATCAATGCTCATGGCTGGCTCGTGCTCGCCATCGGCTTCGTGGTCTCATTCATCGTCGCCTACGGCTCAGTCGCGTGGTTCATGGGTTACGTCCGCAGGCGCGGCTTCGCTCCCTTTGCCGTCTACCGAATTGTCGTCGGCTCCTTGGTCCTGGCGTACGCCTCAAAGCTGATGTAGAAACGTTGCTCGCAACGTCTCTTGCCGTCGACAGGGGAAGTGCGCCGGATAGAAAACGTTGCAAACAAAGTATCTACGACAGGAAGCTAGGTGAACACTACCTCCCGTTTCCTGCATTGTCGGAACCCAACCTTCTTGGCATAATGTAAGGGCTCTGGCCGATGATGGCGCTGAAGACTGTCAAATGTAGTGTCTTCGGTGCGTTTCAGTCTGCCTCACATGGATTATCTGGCAAGCATTTTCATTCCCACCGGGAACCGGCGGCTCAACGAGCTGATCGGATTCCTGATGTGCGTCTCCGCGCTCCTCCTGTTCCTCGCACTTGTCTCCTATTCTCCCCTCGACCCGTCGTGGAACAGCGCATCAGTCCTAACCGGCTCGCATGCCGCACGCAACTGGATCGGCGTGGTCGGGGCTTTCACCGCCGACATGATGCTGCAATTCTTCGGCGTCGGCGCATTCCTGCTGGTGATCTTTCCCGCGATGCTGGGCGCGCGCTGGTTCCGCTCCATGAAGGTGCGGTCTCCGCTGGCAAAAAGTCTCGGAGGAATCTGGCTGGTAATGTTTGTTCCCGCCATGCTCGCGCTGCTTCCCGGGCAACTGCGCTGGCAGCACGTCATCCCCATCGAAGGCCTGCTCGGCCGTGTTCTCGGCGACATGCTGATTCATTATCTGAACGTCGTCGGCGCATATATCGTCTGCACCACCATACTCGCCGTAGCTTTATATCTTTCGACGGCATTTTCGTTCTCGGCCATTCAACTCTGGGCGCCCACCCACCTCGCCTTTGTCACCGCGCTGTGGAATCGCTACAAAGATTGGCAACAGGAGCGCGCCAAGAAGCGCCAGCAGAAAGAATTGGAACAACGCCGCATTTCGAAGCCCCTCGGTAAAGACGCAATTGATCGCCTCGCGGCCAGGTTCTACGTCGCAAGCATCAACTGAACCACGCCGCACCGGCATCGAACGCATGATGGCGGAAGAGGAAGCGCCCAAATCCGTTCAACTGGTGGGCGGAATCCTGCCCGAACCTTTAGCCATGAATGTTGGCGAGGACTCCGCCGCCGATCCCGAAGTGATCGAGCGCGCCGACAGCGCCCACAAAGCCAAGACCACCATGCCCCGCATCGCCGCCGGCGGATACAAGTTGCCCTCGAGCAGCCTGCTGCAGCGTCCCGACGAACAGCAGGCAGTCGATGCCGATGAACTCAAACTTCTGGCGCAAGTGCTCACCGAAAAATACGCCGAGTTCGAGATCCACGGCCAGATCACGCAGATCAATCCCGGACCAGTCGTTACCACCTTCGAGTTCAAGCCCGAAGCCGGGATCAAATATAGCCGCATTACCAACCTTTGCGACGATCTTTGCCTCGCTTTGAAGGCCGAGAGCATTCTGATCGAGCGCATGGCAGGCAAGAGCACGGTCGGCATTCAAGTGCCGAACCGGCAGCGCGAAATCATCTGGCTGCGCGAAAATATCGAGTCGCAGGAGTTCATGGGATCGAAATCCAAGATGACGATCGCCATGGGCAAAGACATTAACGGCCGCATCGTCACCGCCGACCTCGCCGGAATGCCGCACCTTCTGATTGCCGGCTCCACGGGCGCAGGCAAGAGCGTCGCCATCAACGCGATGATCATGTCGATCTTGTACAAGGCGACGCCCGATCAGGTGCGCTTAATTCTGGTAGATCCGAAGCGCCTCGAACTAGGCAACTACGAAGGCGTCCCGCATCTCTACACGCCGATCATCACGGAACCGAAGCTAGCGGCCAATGCCCTGCGCAACGCAGTCCGCGAGATGGAGCGCCGCTTAAAGCTGCTTGCCGCCAAAGGCGTCCGCAACATCGACCAGTACAACAAGCTCTTCGATCAGAACGGAACGCCCAGCCTGTTCGACGAAGAGGGCGACGAGAAGCCGATTCCCTACATCGTCATCATCATCGACGAGTTGGCCGATCTGATGATGCTCGATTCCAGCAACGTGGAAGAGTCGATCACGCGCCTGGCGCAAATGGCGCGCGCCGTCGGCATTCATCTGGTGCTGGCAACGCAGCGGCCCTCGGTCGACGTGATTACCGGATTGATCAAAGCCAATTTCCCCGCGCGCGTTTCATTCCGTGTGGCGACAAAGGTCGACTCGCGAACTATTCTCGACGCCAACGGCGCCGAGGCCCTTCTCGGCAAAGGCGACATGCTGTACTTGCCGTCGGGTTCGGCGCGCGTGCATCGCTTGCACGCTCCGTTCGTCACCGAAAAAGAAATTGCCGCGGTCGTCGAATTCTGGAAGGCGCAAGGCCTGGCCGAATATCAGCAGCAGTTCCTGGAAGCGCCCAAGGGCGAGCGCGAAGCCGGAGCAGACAGCAGCGGCGGAGAAACCGGTCCAGACGGCCAGTCCGAAGACGACCCCATGTACGGCGATGCCGTGAAGCTGGTAGTCGAGTTCGGCAAGGCCTCCACTTCCCTGCTGCAGCGCCGCTTGCGCGTCGGCTACGGACGCGCCGCTCATCTCATCGATCTCATGGAACAAGATGGCATCGTCGGGGCCGCCGACGGCCCTAAACCCCGCGAAGTCCTCAAGCGCCCCGATTGGATTTCAGAAATCGAAGAGACCACGCGCTAGCGTCGATCCCCCGCAAGTTCACGCATAACCTACTCTGTCATCCTGAGCGCAGCAAGACGGCAAGCGGAGCGAGCCGTCATGCGAAGTCGAAGGATCCCTATAGTTCGAGCACGCTCACGCGCCAATCCAATCCAGAAAACGCCCCTTCATCACCCGAAACCATTCCGGCAGCCAGCTCTTGTACCGCAGCAACACCGTAGCGTGAACATTCTTCGCCGCCTTCGGCGCGAACTTATTGCTGAACACCAGATAATAAATTCCCGCCCCAGCCGGCACATCCGCCTGCACTGTTCCCTCGGCCACTCTGCCACTTTCATAAATAGAACTAGTCGCATATCCGTTCTGCCAAACGGTGAACGCTGAGTCGGTCAGAACGCAGACCTCGATATCGTTGTCGACGTCTTCCTTCTTAGCTTTCGTTGTGTCCCTGCGATTACCAGCACTAGAGCCGTCCGCCGCGGACGCGAACTGCCCGACCACTGCCACATTCACCGAGCCTTCGGGCAAGGCGAATTTGTAATAGCGAAACGTATGCGGACCGATGGAAAAAGGTGCGTCAAGGATAACCCGGTCATGTTTCCACCCAACAAACTCCTGCACCTGCTGCGCAGTGGAACTGTCGCTCAACCCAGCCCACAGAATCAGCGCGGCCAGGGCAGCGAGCAGTATTCCCACAACCATGGGCCGAGTACGTCGTGGCTGCCTGATTTCCGGGGGAAGAGCTTCCACCACAGCGGGAGATTTAGGCGGAAGGCTTACCGGCTTGCCGCATTTCAGGCAGAACTGTGACTCGTCCGGCAGGCTCGCGCCGCACTTGGCGCATCCCAAAATAACTTTCGCCGCGGGCGGTGTACTGCTGTTTGTCGGCATACTCAACTGCTCTCCGACTTCAAGCTGAAGTGCGACCCAATCTCGCGAAACAGGAGGAAGACTTGCAGAGCATTCCGCGCCGTGGGACTCTCTTTCTAAACGCAGAAATCCAGCAGATATTAGCACAGGTCGGGTACTCACTGATATCTTCGCGGCGAGGACAACTTATTATTGAGGCTGCGCGGTGCGCAATCCACGCAGCGCCACCGCGCCCAACGCCAGCACCGCCAGAATCATCGCTCCCCACAGAATCGCCTTGTGCTGCTCCGACCATGGCCGGTCATCGGGACGCCCCCTGTACTGCGCATTGTGCGCGCCCGGCCCGAGTTGCGCCTGCGCAGCAGAAGCATCGAGGTGAAAAAATCTGGCATAGTCATAAACCGGCGCGGAAAGTTTCTCATCTCCGTAATAGAGGCGCAGAGCCGTCTTCCCTTGCGGATCAAAATAGACCCGGCGTTCCAGCGATAGTGGCTCGGCGGCGAGGATAGCCAGCGGTGGATTGTCTCCGTTGTCGATAGAGACAGTCAGATGGCCGGAAGTCTCCTCGATGTCGACGGGCCTTACATTCACAGCCAACTCTTCGTTGGTGACGAGCGTGCCCCCCCGATTCACCCGCACGCGGCTGATCTCGCCCGTGGCGATCTGCTCGCCCTTCGCATCTTCGACGCTAACCGTCCGGCGGAAGTTCACTTGCGCGGGATCGACACGAAGCGAAATTCGGTTGAGTGGAACTCTCGCCGGTATATCGCAAATGATTTCGGTGGTGCGCCGTTTGACTTGCGCCGCGCCGCACGATCCCACCTTGGTCCAGGAAGCCCGCTGCTCATGTAAATTGAAAATGGTCGCGCCTTTCAGCTGTGACGGAGGAATGCCTGGAGAAAGCCGGATGTGCAGGTAGCGGAAACTGGACGGAGGCAATTTCAGCAGCGAGTTCGAGCCCAGTTGTTCCCTGGTGAAATCATAAAGCGTGGAAGGCGCAAGTTCGACTTCCGTAGCCTTGCCGGGCGCGCTGCCGCCCGAGACAGATGCCTTGGCCACAAAGTCGTGAGCGTCGAAACGCAGGCGAATACGATCGTATTCGGCGAGGCCCTGAGTATCGAGATCGAATTCGGTGTGACCGGAAACGCTGCCGAGATTGAGAACCTTCGCCGCCACCTCTTCAGAAGACACTCCGGCGCGTTGCTCCGAAAGGGCATATTGAACGGGCGACTCAGGAGACTCGGGAGACTGGCCATCATACAGGCGCAGATCTCCGAGATCGGGACGCGAGTGAGTCCACACCTCTTCATCCACGATGAAGAAATTTTGCTGGTTAGGCTGCGCGATTTGAATATCCCGAGCATTGCTGAAGTAAGGAATGGCAGCCTCGGGCGGACGGGCGCCATTCGCAGCCAGATACATGAGAAACAACATTGCCGCAGTAAGTCTCATGCGCTGCTCGCTCCCTTTTCTTTGCTTCCGGCGGAAAGTTGCAGCCAATCCCGCTGGTAGACAAACGAAATTGCCAGCAGCAGCACTCCGAGCACGATGAAGCTGACAATGCGGTAGCCGCGATCGAGCTGGGAGACGTCGTAAACAAAAACCTTCACAGTTGTGGCGGCGATAAGCAGCAGAGACTGCCAGCGAATGAAAGCCGACCGCCACAGAAATCCAATGATCATCAGCATGGTCCCGTAAGCCATCCACAGCGCGGAGTACGTGAAGTCGCGCTCGATTTCGATGCGGCGTAAATCCAGGGAGAAGGTCGATCGCCAGGACCGGACTTCGATCATTTGCCGCGAATAAAAATCGGCCACTTCGCGGCTGAGAGCGATCAGGGCAAGGGCGTTCAGAGCAACCACCGCAATCGCGGCAACGCTGCGCGCGGAATCATCCTCGCGTTTGGAGGCATACCAGGCCACGACTCCCAGCACCGTTACTGCTACGGCGTACGTAGCCATCCGCACATTGAAGAGCAATTGCGTGGTGTAAAAATTGTCGATCAACAGCAACCGGACTACGCCGAGAATCAACGCGCCCAGCGCGAAAACATTCAAAAAATCGGACTTGACGCGATTCGCCACCCACAAGAGCACTCCGGCCTCCACAAACCAGCCGATGGTAATCCAGTGGGCGTCCAGTCGAATAGGAATGGCGACGGTGATGAAGCCAATGGCAACGGCGAGGTGTAGCAAATGTAATCTCTCGGAAGCGCCGGGATCCCTCGCCCGGCCGTGAACCTGGCGGCTGAGAACCTCGCGGCTAAGAACGATGTAGACCGCAGCCAGCGCGAGCGCGAACCACGCCATGTAGTTCTTGTCGACCTCCTCGATCATCGCGTAGGCCTGCAGGAAATAGATGCCGGCATTCAAAAATGCCACGATGCCCGGAATGGAGGCGAACAGCGGCATCTCGCCTTCCGGCTGCAGCGTGATCAGGGGCGCTATCGCGAAGATAGCAAAGAACAGTGTGGCGAAGGCCAGCGTCAGGTTGAGCTGGCTGCGATTATAGAAACGCAAATACCATCCGACGTAAAGCAAGAGCGTGCCCGCATAACTCATGACCAGCAAGCGCCGCCACGGTTTGAGGCTGACCAGCGCTAGCGTGCCCAGATCGAGGATCGCCACATAGGCGAACAACGCGATCTCGCGGTTCTGACCGGTGGAGAGCAGCAGCGGCGTGCTGAATCCTCCGGTGAGCGCGAAGGCGGCTAGGATCTGCGCGTCCTGCGCCCAGGCCATGGCCGCGGTGGCGGCAGTCACAGCCAGCATCATCACGAACGCGGCGCTGCTGGGAATGAGGCCGTAAACCTGAAACGCCGCCCACAGCGAAAGATAAAGCGCGCCAATGCCAACCGCTTTGAGCGAATAAGAAAAAGCTATATATCCCTTGGCGCGAAAGCGCTCGCTCCACGCTACCATCGCAATCCCGGCCAGCAGCCCGATGGTGACGCGACCGGCGGGGCCGATCCAGTTATTGTCGAAGGCGAATTTCAGGAAGTAGGAAATTCCAATCAGCAGCGCCGCAATGCCGATACGGTTCAGCCAATGCGAACCAATGCGCGATTCCAGGTCGGAGTCGGCCTGCGCGCGCACCGCATACGGCGCACGCGGCGGAATCGTGGATTGCGCGGCGACCACGTACGGAGCACGCGGAGGAATGTGCGGAGGCGGAGGTGGCGCTGTCCCAGGGCCGTCCGATGCCGCGACCGCTGGCGTCTCAGTCGGCCGCGGAGCAAGCGGAGTTTCGACAATCGTTGAAGGATGCCGCTCAACCGACGGGGCATCCATCGCAAGCTTGCCCTCGATGCGATACACCCGCGCGGTCAGATCGGCCAGAATCTGCCGGATGGCTTCCAGGTCGCTGTGCGGCGTGTCCATGAGGAGAGCTACGCATTATCTGCGAAACCGATAACGCTTGCACGCTATTTTTACCTCACTCTGATGGACCTTGCTCCGTTGGACATTGCTCTCTTGGATCTTGGTTTGTTGGATATCGGATCATCGGATCTCGCTTTGAAAGGGCGCGGCTTTCAGCCGCGCGCCGATCAGCTAGCTTTAGCCTCTGAGGGGCCGTCTCGCGCATACGCCCTACGAAAATTCAGCCAGCTGATTTCACCGCGCTCCCGTCCAGCCCAAGCTCCTTCGCGATCGGCCTCATGGCCTCGATGCAGAACCCGATGTGCTCATCCAAATCGACGCCGAGATCGGCCGCGCCAACGATGATGTCGTCGCGGTTCACCTTGCGGGCGAAGGCTTTGTCTTTCATTCTCTTGCGCACTGACTTGGTATCCACCTCGGCCAGCGACTTTCCCGGCTTGATCAGCGCGACGGCAGTAATGAATCCCGCAAGTTCGTCGCAGGCGAATAGAGCCTTCTCCATGGGCGTGTCGCGCGTGACACCGGTATATTCGGCGTGAGACATAATCGCCCGGCTGATCTCTTCCGGATACCCGCGCTCTTTCAGAATCGCGTTGCCCTTGTAAGGATGATCCTCAAGACTCGGCCAGCGCTCGTAATCGAAGTCATGAATCAGCCCGACGATGCCCCACAGATTTTCATCCTCGGCGGAACCGTTCCCCAACTTTCGGGCGCAGGCGCGCATGCAAGCCTCAACAGCCAGCGCATGCTTGCGCAAACTTTCTGACTGAGTGAACTCGGTCAGCAGTTCCCACGCCTCTTCTCTTGTGATGACTTTAGGCATGTTGAGCAATTGCTCCGTTTATCACTCAGCATCCTTTGTAGGCGTTGGGCCAGCAGCGCCTCTGACCTCTAACAAAGTTGGCAAGACCTGAAATCTCAGAATGCTAACCGCAATGAGAACTGCATAAAACGAGGCGTGGTTAGCGTTGAGTTGTATCTGCCGAACTGCGATGGGTCGTAGGAGAGTGAGGGTTGTGCGCCGCGCACGTCGTAACGCACCGAGTTAGTGGCGTTGAAGGCTTGCCAGCTGAACTCCAGACGCCGCCGCTCTCCCAGCGAGAAATTCTTGCTTACCCCGGTATCGATATCGAACATGCCCTGGCCGATGACGTTATTGCGAACGCCAGATTCGCCCGGCCATTCCGGCCGGAACGCTGCCTCCGCCGCGACGGGATCGGCGAAGATGTCGGGGCCGCTCACACCATTTACCACAACGTTCTTGGGGTTGGACGCCACCGGAGGCGGCCCGTTGGGCTCGGCATCACCTTCGATGTTCCAGTTGGTGGCCCAGGTGAAGCCGTTGTCGATAGTGATGGGGAAGCCGCTGGTCAAGCGGAATATGCCGGAGACGTGCCAGCCGCCCACTAATGCGTTGAGTAGCGGGCTTGCACCCCCTACCAACCGCTGTCCTTTTCCGAAGGGAAGCTGATAGACGAGGTTGGCGTTGATCTGATGAAAGGCGTTGAAATCGGACAGCCCGCGCAACGCCAGCGGATCCCACGAATTGATGACAATACCGCCGCCGTTCAAGTCGTTACCCGTTCCGCCGGTTCCTTCATACGGACCGATTCGTGCGGCGGCTGACGCTTCGTCTAACGATTTCGAAAACGTGTAGTTGAACTGCCCTTGCAGGTTGGTTCCCCAGCGGGCATTGTAGGTCACTTGCAACGCATTGTAGTCGGAAGTCCCAATATTCCGCCACGCAAAAAGCGAACTGAACTGGTCGTGATAGAAGGCATACCGGCCGAGCTTGCTGATTGGCAGTTCGGTACCAAACTGGTTGACGCTGTTCGGCAAATCCAGATATTTCAAAGTCAGAGTTTCGTTATGCGGGTAACAGTTCCAGATTTGATAGACGTTTTGTGTGGCAGTCGGATTTGCGGGTAAGTTGCCCGGAGCGCAAGTCTGCGGGTACGGGTTACCCGACGAGTCAGTTTCGTTTGCGAGTATGTTCTGCGTCGCCGCCCCAGCCCAAGAGGGAAAGAGATTCTCGAAGAATGGAACGGGCTGAACTGAGTTGACGTCCGTGCCCGCGGCAGCCAGCTTCGAGAGCATGGTAGCTGCCTGGAAATATCGAGTGTTGCTCGCCGTATCGTTCAAGTTCGTGGGCATGCCCATATCTACCTGCATCGGCAACCGCCGAGCGATGCTACCCACATACGCAATTTGCAGTGAGGAACGGGATGTAATCTGCCGCTGGAGCGAAAAATTGAACGTGTGCGTATAGGGCGTCTTCACCGACTGGTCGAGTCCCCAGTTGATTGCGAACGCGCTGTTGCTGGGCACATTGGGGAAACCACCCGCTGGTGGGGGCCCGAACAAGCACCCCGGGTTGTTTAAATCCGGGCATGCCGGAGGCAGGCAGGACTGGCCGCCAGACCCCGGAATAAGACAGGTAAAGCGGGGGGCGTTGGAGGCCGTCACCGAGCCAGCAGAGTTTCCGAGACGGGTGGAAAGCCCGAATGAACCGTTCTGGTCAAAGCTGTTCACCACGGCAACGCCAAAATGGTCATACATAATGCTGTAACCGCCGCGGATCGTGAACTCGTCTTTTTTGCCGAGAATCTTCGAGGCCCAGCCGTCGCCCGTATCGGGCGCCCAGGCCACCGCTATGCGTGGTGAAAAATCCTTGTGGTCCCAGTTCCACATGCCAGGTCCGTGATTCTTGGGCCCACCCAGGACGAAACCAATCTCCCCGGCATTGTTGGCGGGCTGGCCAGCCGTCGCCAATGCCGCACTGTGGTTGAACCAGTCCGCGACGTTCTGATTAGTGCAGCCGCCACTCGCCGCCTCGACGCACGGGGCGACCTGATACCCGTTGGTTTCGTAAGGTGGAGCTTCCAGCACCAAGCGCAGACCATAGGAGACGGTCAAGCGGCGATTGACTCGCCAGCTATCTGATCCAAAGAACTCATAGTCATTGATCGCGTAACGGCGCTTGATCGCTTGGCCCTGGGGTAGCGCGCTGCCGTCGCGCGCGTAGTTATAAATGCCGTCCCCCTCAGAGAAAATGCCCATCACGATGCCGATCGCGTTATCGTAATTCGGACCGAAGTTGCCATCCACCTTCGGATAGTAATTGTTAGTGCCGGGAATTTTGTTGTTGTGCGGATCGAGTGGGCTGTTGGTGTTGGCGATTCCCCCCGTGTTGAGATAGACCACATTGGTCTGAACGTCCGAGAACGAATTCGAGTAGCTGAGGTGGTTGTTGCGAATCAGAAATAAGTCGGTACCGAACTGAAACGTGTGATTTCCGTGAGTCCAACTCAAATTGTCGCTCAACTGGTTGACGGGCACAAAAGCAGTCGTAGGCCGAGTGAATGGAACCAGGCTGTCAATCCCACTCAGAAAAACGCCCGGATACACAGAGGTACCACCATATTGTTGTCCCTGGCGGACGAAGCCCCAGTGAAAATCATTGATCAGCTTGGGGGTGATGAGTGAGGTGAGTCCAATGGTGATACCCTTGCTGTCGTCTAGTAAGTTCGTGGTTGCCGGCTCCCCGGGAAATTGTTCCACTCCCGGCTCCTTGAAGTTTTGCATCTCTCCGCGCGCAAACAGAGTCTCCGAGCCGCTCGACGTGATGTGGTAATCGAGACGCGTAATGTAGGTGTTGAAACTGCGTTTCACGTTTGGGGAAAAGCGATACCCTAATGTATTCGAACCATCTCCGGCTGTATTTTCATTGGCTGGTTGATACTGGTTAAGAAGGGTCAGGACATTCTGATTGTTGCCGATTCCCTTGGGATCGATCTGTTCGATCTGGGTCGGGCCCAGCGCGTAATAGCCTGGCGTGACGCCGGTCACCCCGTTGACAGTACCTCCAGGACAATCAATTGTGTCCGGACTGCCATCCGGATTAGTCTGGCACAAGTACACGAGGTCTCCTGCGGCTAGAGTCGGGCTGGGGACGGTCCGCAGCGTGCTGCTGCCTTCGGCGTCGCGCCGCCCTTCATAGTTGGCGAAGAAGAAGAGACGGTTCTTCATGATCGGCCCGCCGACCGCGGCGCCGAATACGTTGCGCAGGAGTTTCGGAGCCGTGTTGGATTGGCCGCTAGTTAACTGGGAATTCTTCAAGAACGGATCATTCGCGCTGAAGATGGTATTGCGGTTGTACTCGTAGACCGAGCCGTGAAAGGCGTTGGTGCCGCTCTTGGTGACCAGCGCGACCTGCCCGCCGCTGGAGTAGCCCGAATCAGCATTGGAGTTGGCGGTGGTGACCCGGAATTCCTCCACCGAGTCCGGCGGCGTATTCAGGACGCTGGTGAACGCGTAACCATTATTCTGGTCGTTGACCCCTATGCCGTCCAGTGTGACATTCGATTGGTCACTGCGCACACCATTCACTGCGCCGCTGCGCGTGTCCGTCGCTTGATTCGTCTCGGCAGCTCCCCCCAGGTACGCTACTCCAGGCTGCAGGCTCAGGAGATAAACCACGTTGCGGTTGGCAATGGGCAACTCCGCAATTTGGCTTTCTTCGATCGTGTTGCCGAGCGAGGCGTCGGTGCGATTGATGAGCGGCGCCTGCCCTTCGACTGTTACCGACTCTGCCACACCGGCAACCTGCAACTTAATGTTTAAGGTAGAGGGCGTTTTCACCACGAGCGTGACGCTCGATGCCAAATAGTGTGCAAAGCCCTTTGCCATCGCCTCCAGCTGATAGTTGCCCGGAGGCACATCCAGAAACTGGTAGAGCCCTGCTTCATTGCTGGTGGTCGTCCGCTGCAATCCCGTTGCCGGATCCGTCAAAGTGATGTTTGCATCGTGAACACTCGCGCCAGACGAGTCGGAGACACTGCCATTCAACTGGCTCGTTGATTGCGCGGTCAGCAATGCGGTCAGCGAGACCAACACTGCGAACACGCAAATCGGGAGCTTCGATCCTCGCCCACATCGAATGCCAAACTCGTACCAGCGCTGGCGCTGACTGTCTTTCGCTCGCTGATGGATTCGCGTCATCGGCATAGCCTCCCAGAAAGAGAGCGACACCGGCGACAAGAATCACACTGCGTTCTCGTGCTTTTCGCCCGGTGCGCCTTTTCGATTGCACTGCGTAAATTCGGGCGAGATCCGCCCGTCACGTTCCGAGTGCCGCGGATTATACCTGAAGTTCGAACCAAGGATCATTCGGAAAAAGTATGATCGCGGAATGCCGGTTCGGAGGTCTCGATTGGGCTGACCTCTTTGGAAATGCTTCTGAATATACTTAGTAAACACCACACAGACTCGCGATGGTCACGGTCTTCCCTTGTTTTTCAGGGTATTTGCTTCTGTTTTCACCGGCAAATTAGAGTGAGTTACGCATTTTAATCTTGACTTCCACAGGGCATATGCCGCAGATTGAGCCTGCAGTCGGAACCTCTCCCCCATTTGGTTCCTGCATTTAAGCTGCATGTAATTACGTTGCAAGGAGTAGCCCGCTCTGGCACTCCCACAACTCGATGGCCACGACTCTTGCCCCGGTCGATTCTAGGGAAGTCGTACGATGCGATCACTGCCTGCTGGTTCAGTTCCGTACATCCAATAATAATTGCCGACGCTGTCACGCGTCTTTGGACGAGGAGCCTGAACCCGAACCCATCATGGTAGCGCCACCCATGATGATGCCCGTGCCCGGCCACAACGGTCGCGGACACTTGAACCTGGCGACCTCCATCCGCTCCCTGCGCCTGCGCAACGGGCTCAGCCAACGCCAACTTGCGGGACGCATGTCCGTGCCCCGCACCTACGTGTCTAAAATTGAAAACGAGAAAGCCACGCCTACGCTGTCTTCCCTGGAACGGCTCGCGCGTGCACTGGAGGTCACCGTGCCCGATCTGCTCAGCGGCGGCGAACGCACCCGCCAGGAAGAAGTCAGCGAACTGATGAAAGATCAGTTTATCGCCGAACTCTTGCCTTTCGTTTCGCAACTGAACGGAATGCAAATGTCGAGCATCTTAACCCAGGTGCGGGATTTGACGATACGGCCGAGGAGAAGCGCGTAGAAAACAATGTTTCAAAGTTGCAACGTTTCAAAGTTGTTTCGAAGTTTACTTTGAAACATTGAAACCTTATCACTTTGAAACCTCGATTTTATCCGGGCAACCAGCCAACACTAGCCGGGACCGATTTCAGGTCCCGGCCTTTTTTTTCGCCCGCAACTCCCACTCTCAACTCCATGTCGTCCTGAGCGAAGCTGACGCTCGCGAAGCGAGCGTCAGCGCAGTCGAAGGATCCCTGTCAGTTCCAAACATCCACCCGAATCATCGCCCTGAATCCCAACTACATCGACCAACATCTATCCATCATGAGTCTGGAAGAAACCGTAATGCCGGCAAATCCCCCGTCGCAGAATCCCGCCGAATCGTCCGCCTGGACGGGACCGGAACCCAGGGAGAGAAACGACGACATCCTGCTCGACGCCTACTCGACCGCCGTGACCGGCGCAGTCGAGCGCATGAGCCCGTCCGTCGTAAATATTGAAGTGCACCAAACCGCAGGCCGCACGCGCTCGGGTGAGCCCCGCGAACGACAAGGCGGAGGCTCGGGATTCATCTTCACTCCCGACGGTCTGATCCTTACCAACAGCCATGTAGTCCACGACGCAGTACGGATCGCGGTGACGCTGACCGACGGGCGCCGCATGCCGGCAACGTTGATCGGCGACGATCCCGCCAGCGACTTGGCCGTGATACGCATAAACGAACTTCATCTCGATGGACCGGCACTAACGGCAGCCGCGCTTGGAGACTCGCAGCGGTTGCGCGTGGGCCAAATCGTGATCGCCATCGGCGCTCCCTACGGATTTCAGTCGACCGTGACCGCGGGCGTAGTCAGCGCGCTAGGACGTTCGCTGCGCTCATATTCCGGTCGCCTCATCGACGACGTAATCCAGACCGATGCTTCGCTGAATCCCGGGAACTCCGGAGGACCGCTGGTCGATTCTTCCGGGCGAGTCGTGGGCGTGAATACCGCGACCATTTTGCCGGCGCAGGGAATCTGTTTTGCCATCGGCATCAACACGGCCAAGTTCGTCGCCAGCCGTTTGTTGCGCGACGGCCGCATCCGCCGCAGCTACATCGGCGTCTCCGCCCAGACGGTTCCCGTGCATCGCCGCGTGGTTCGCTTTTACGATCTGCCGAAAGAGATGGGTGCAATCGTGGTGGGAGTAGAAGACAACAGTCCCGCGAAGCGCGCAGGCCTGCGCGAAGGCGACATCATCGTTGCGCTGGACACGCAGCCAGTCGCCGGTGTCGACGATTTGCATCGCGTGCTTACGGATGTGCGCGTGGGAGTGAGTTGTTCTCTGACAGTCCTGCGCTGGACTGAGAAGCTGGAGTTGAAGATCATTCCACAAGAAGCACAGTAAGGTTCAGGGTTGGGAACCTGGCCGCGCTGCGCACGGCGGACAGCCGAGGCGGCTGTCCCCACATTTTTTTCTAATTCAGGAAGTACTGGCGATACAACGTATCGCGCTGCGCGGGACGGAAGCCGGCGTCGCGAATAATCCGCCGCAGTTCTTCTTCCGTCGTGCAGTTGGTCACGCCCGCGGCGCGTACGACGTTTTCTTCAAGCATTACCGAGCCTACGTCGTTGCCGCCGAAGCGCAGGCCCATCTGACAGACTTTCAATCCCTGCGTCACCCAGCTGGATTGCACGTTTAGGAAGTTGGAAAGATAAATTCGGGAGATGGCTAGCACTTTCAAATAGTCGACCGCGGTTGCCTCGTCCCAGTGGCGTCCGCCGAGCGCGGTGTTGTGGGGCTGAAAGCTCCACGGGATAAACGCGGTGAATCCGCCGGTTTCTTCCTGCAATTCATACGAGCCGCTGGAAGTGGTTGACCAGGTTTTCGTAGTTCTCGCCCACGCCAAACATCATGGTCGCAGTCGTCCGCATGCCGATCTGGTGCGCGGTGCGATGCACGTTGAGCCAGTCGTCGGTTAAACACTTCAGCCGCGCAATTTTGTAACGGACTTCATCGTCCAGCACCTCCGCCCCGCCACCGGGAATCGAATCCAGGCCGGCATCGCGCAGCCGCAGAATAGTGTCGCGAATCGAGAGCGAACTGTACTCCGCAATCGCAATAATCTCCGACGCCGAATAGCAATGCAGATGGATTTGCGGAAACCGCTCCTTGATGCCGCGCAGCATCTTCTCGTGCCAGTCAATTTTCAAGTCCGGATGCAGTCCGCCCTGCATCAGCACGCCCGTGCCGCCTAGTTCCACGGTCTCGCGAATCTTGTCGTAAATCGTGTCGAAGTCGAGAATGTACCCTTCCTTCGCCGCGGGCCCCTTCAGCGGGCGGTAAAAGGCGCAGAAAGTGCAGTACTCCGTGCAGAAGTTGGTGTAATTAATGTTGCGGTCGATGATGTAAGTGACCACGCCCTCGGGATGCAGCTTGCGGCGCACCGCGTTCGCCTCCATCCCAATGCCGATCAGGTCATCGGAGTTGAACATCTCCAGCGCTTGCTGTTTGGTTAGGGACATGAGGCTCAGAGAACTAACCTTTGATTGTAGCGGAGAAGCCCGCAGAAAAAAATTCCGGCGAGACGGTGCCGGAGAGCGCTTTCGGCGAGTCCATTCCGGGAAATCATTGGTTTCCATCCCTCTAAAACCGGGTACCCCCTCCCCCCTCCCCCCCCGAATCTTTGGAATCTTCGAGTTAGCAAGGCAATAATATACTTGACAAATCAACGGCATTTTGCTATCTTCCTTGCATGGACGCCAACCAAAAGCAACCAAAGACTTTGCAAGAGGCAATCCGGTATTTCGGCAATCCCGACAACGTTCTGGCCTATATGATTCGCCTTCGCTGGCCGAATGGCGTTGTGACCTGCCCAGCCTGCGGTCGGACAGATGCGCGATTCCTCAAGAATCAGGGCAAGTGGCAGTGCAAGAGCGTACATCCCAAGCGCCAGTTCTCGGCGAAGGTCGGAACCGTCATGGAAGATTCGCCGATTCCTGCGGACAAGTGGCTTACTGCGGTTTGGTTGCTCTCGAATTGCAAGAACGGGATTAGCTCTTACGAAGTTGCCAGCGCGATTGGCGTGACCCAGAAGTCGGCATGGTTCATGATGCATCGCATTCGTTTTGGCTTGTCCCTCAATGCCAAGAGGTTTGGGATTAAGACCAAGATCGGCGGACCCGAGAACGAAGTCGAAGTTGATGAGACCTTCGTCGGCGGACAAAAGAAGAACATGCACAAGGACAAAGCGGTGCGTTACGAAGCTAAGGGTGGCGCATTCGGGAAAACCATCGTGCAGGGAATCCTTGACCGCACTGCTCGGCAGGTTCGCGCTAAGGTCATGCCGAACGTCACTCGCGAAGTTTTGCAGTCTGAAATTCTCAAACAAGTGAAATACGGAACTAAGGTCTACACCGATGATGCCGTGGCTTACGAACAGGGAATGCAATGGCGTTTTGTCCATGAGTTCGTGAACAAAACCGAGACTTACGTTCGCGGTCGGGTTCACGTCAACGGCATGGAAAACTTCTGGTCGCTGCTGAAGCGCGGCCTGAAGGGAACCTACGTTGCTGTAGAGCCTTTTCATCTTGAGCGTTATGTCGATGAGCAAGTGTTTCGGTACAACAACCGCAAGCACGAAGATGGAACTCCAATCACTCCAGCAGAAAGGTTCTCACTGGCCCTGCCTCAGTTCGCTAACAAACGGCTGACCTATGCCGAATTGACTGGCAAGACTGAGGATGCGGCCTTGCAAACGCCAGAGCCGTTCTAACCCCCGTCGTTTACAGCGCGGCCCGAAGCGGAAGATTTCTTAGCCTTCCGCTTTTTCCTTTTAGCTTTCTCTGCTTTCTCCGCATCCAGAGCGGCCTTTATCTGATCGTGCGGCACGCTCATCAGGTCGCGCATCGTGCGGTCAAAGTTTTCAAATTCATTCGTTTGCCGTTTCATGCTTGCTGCCGCCTCTTCTCCGAAACGCGCGTAACCCGCCAGCACGGTTCTTGCTTGCTCAGCTCCAACCGCAATCGCTGTTCGTCGAAAACAACCCAAAATGACGGAATAATTTGTTTCATGATCTGTTCCAAATATTTTGCAAAGGCTCCGTCTGGCGCAGTAAGGACGCGGTTGCTAGCCCAAGCAAGCAAGTCTGCGGCCTGTAGAGCAGGCTTCTCCCTCATTTCTGCGGTGGTCACAGTTTTGATTAATTGCCAATAATGACTACGCGCGGATGGATCGCTGAGATTGCATTGCTTTTCCGTTTTCCAAGTCTCTTCAAACGGAGCCTTGAACGGTTCACTGATGTCAAAAAAATAGTGAGCCTCGGCGATGATTCCAGGGTATTTGGTAAGAAACCATACTAATACGCTTTCTGGGCAGTATCCGTTGCAAATGTCAACAGGGTCGGGAATCGTAAAACCGTCGGCAATCAGCTTTCGATATGCCTTCAAGTCAACGGAGCAGGCAAACTGGTGGAAACGCTTCTTGTCTTGCGTCTGCAAATATTGCAACAGTGCTATCACTAGCGCTTCCACTTTCTTTAGATTCCATCCCTTTTTCCATGAGAATGGCCCTAATCCTTTCGTGGCTTCCCTCATGTGTAGGTAGGGCGTCTTCGGCCTCTTGCCTTCGCCTCCAAGAATCTCATTCCATTTGGGATCAAATTCCTTCCAGATGTCATCCTCCGCTGCTTGTCCAGCAAGGGAAATGTAGTCACCCCTGCGCCAGCCTCTGCCCGTATAGCTGCCATCGAAATAGGATTCAAGCCCGATAAGAACATGCCTCCCTTCGCACAGCCAAGAGGAAATGCACTCGCCCAGACTGCTGCGGGCGATCACAAGTCACCCCCATCATCCTCCTTGCCGCTTGATTCGGCAAGTATATTATTGCCGTTAGCAAGAAATTCCCCGCAAAATCCGGATATCAAAGAGCTTAGAGGTCAAAATCCGTGAAACAAAGGAGTTAGCGCCTGGCCCCCGATTTCTGCGTGCATCGCCTCCGCCTTGGCGATAATCTGCTTTTTGAATTTTGAGGTCAAGGTCGGATGTCACAAACTTGGTTGTGGAAAACGCGAGCGAGTCTCGTGGTAGGCCCACCCTTTGCAAAGAAGACGGCAAAGGATGGGCCGCCCAGGATTTGTGGCTATGGCAGCCGCGACCCGAAGTCGTTGGCGGCAAGGTAATAGCACGCGCCGGTCTTGCCAACCTTCTGCGGGTCGTAGTTCGCCATCTGAATCATTCCGAAGTAGACCTTGAGGGTCTTGACGAGATTCTTCCGGATGAAGCGAGCAGGATCAACTTTCCAAGCCACCCTGCCGTCCTTGTACTCCATCAATTCGCCCAAGGCCCAAACCAATGGCATGATGAAACCGTCCGGAAAATCGTACTTACACTCACGCCTGTAAAACTTCGTGTGCGCCGGGTGAGACAGATACTTTGGGTCGCTCGACTCCGCCTTGGCAGGATCCCAGATGCGGACGCTGCTCACCCTCCCGAATCCCGGTGAAGCCTCGTTGTAGGCCTCTGGGAACTCGGTGTAAATGAGGTCAAACAGTTCAGGGATGTCCCTTACCATAGCGATGGCGCTCTTAACAGCCTTGTTCTTTAGCACTCGGATCTCGCCCTTAGCCCTCTCGCTGATCTCGTCGGATCCCATCAGCGTGTTATAGGCGGCGACGCATAACCCCTTGTTGCGATACATTGCAACAGGGCTGAATTCATCTTTGCCCGGTATTTTCTCTTCAATCCGGGAAAGTGGGATCCAGACTCAGCGCGACGAGTTCTCGAACCTTGATGCGCCCGCCATCGTTAGTCTTCCACTCGATCTGCTCCACAAGTTCAGGGTCGATTGAATCTCGAATCGCATCGTAGAACCCCGCCTTGTTTGCCTTCGTTTCTTCGGTCAGTTCGGCGTTGTTGTTCCGTGCACGTGCAACGTCGAGGACCGCGTCCTCAAAATCGTCTCGGCCCGAGGCGCTTCCTTGCGGGAAAATCACTTCAAGTGGGGTCAAGAAATCCAGCTTGGACTTGACCGCCTCAATGGCATCGCGGTTGCTCTTCCAAAGGTCTGGTACGGAGTCCCACCTCTTCAGCCCTTTAAGGACCTTTTCGGCGTCCTCCCCGAGGGCCTTTCGCAATATGTGAAGTGCGATCGCCAGCAAATTATGGCCGCCATCCAGCACTCCTTCGATGTCTTCGTCATCGAAGTGCAACTCATAGCGCTTTCTTTCGCGGGGCTGACGTTTGCCGGCTGCCAGAAGAATCCCCTTGGTCTTGAAAGGAAATAATCCGGGAGTGTCTTCGAGCGATTCCTCGATTGCATCTGTTACGTCACCGACCTTCGCCTCTCGTGGGTTGGCCTGAAGGTCAGCCACGTCGATCAGGCGAATCATGCTACCGGCGGTTGCTGTGCCCTCGATCCGCCGAAGGTCATATTTATCTCGTTCGCATACTTCATCGAAACGAACGACAACTTTTTGGTTTTTCATTTGATCTCCTTTTTGCGTTTCACGTGAAAACCGTGAGAACGAAAGGAGTCGGAAGGTAGGCAATGCCGTGCGGATATTGCCGCGCACTCTTACCAGCCGACTATCCAGTCGAGCCTCACACCTGCGTTCCGTCCGGAACGCGCTTTCCCCGCCGACGGCAAGGACCCCTAACCGGGGTAACGACAGATTACCCTGCTGGAATGAAACTGTCAAAAAGAAAAGCGAAAGCCCCGAGATTGACTCGGGCTTTGGTGAAGCCGGACGATGCCTGTCGTTACAATCGGGTGCTGGCCCGCCTTTGGTTTTGTTGTTTGTATGGACCGTCACGACTTGAGGCTCCCCCATCTTTCGCGGTTTTCGAAAGGTGGGCCACTGCGAACGCAGGTTCCATGTTCATTCGTCAGAGGGCGGAACTTCACGCGCATGGTAGGAGTCGATCATGCCTCGAAGCCTTCGTCGCCACTACGGTGGCGGGTAGCTGCCCAAAGCTCGCAGCCCTCAGCGGCTGAAGCCTCGATCTGGGTGTGAGCTTTATGGCACGACTTGAAGTGGCTGCGGAAAAACTCTTCCGCGGAGGCAAAGACGACTGGAAGCCGGTCAAAATCCCCACTTCTCGCAAAAGAGGCGAGAAATGGGGCACCCCCATCCGATGCGTCGCCAGCGTTGGATGACGTGACTGCGGTTTCGAGCGGAGGTTGCGGAAAAACGCAATTCCCCACGAAACTTCGACCACCGGGGCTGAGAGCCCCTCCCATCCTGGGCGCTTTACGCGGCTCTGAAAGGGCCGCTCTTCCACGGCAACGCACGCGTTCGTGAATTTCCGCAGGGGCTGGCCCGCCTTTGGTCTTGTTGATTGCCGGGAGCGTCATGACTCTAGGCTGCCCGCATCTTTCGTGATTTTCGGCAGGTGCGTCACTGCGAACGCAGATTCCATGTTCATTCGTCACGGCGGGGACCTTCACGCGCACGGTAGAAGTCGATCATGCCTCGACGCCTCCATCGCCACTACGGTGCCGGGTAGCTGCCAAAAGCTCGCAGTCCTCAGCGGCTGAAGCCTCGCTCTGGGGTAAGCTTTACGGCACGACTGGAAGTGGCTGCGGAAAAACTCTTCCACCGAGGCAAAGCGACCACAGGGGCTGAAGCCCGGTCTCATTTGAGGCGCTTTACGCGGCCCTGGAAGGGCCGCTCTTCCACGGTACTTACGCGGCCTTCAAAGAGTCAGCGTGAATCTTGAGGCGCTACTTCTGTCAAGGCCGTGGAATGAAGTCCCAGAGATCTCCGCCCCCAACATTCTGGTTCGCACGCGGTCTCTGCAGCCCGGTCTCATTTCAGGCGCTTTACGCGGCCCCTTCGGCAGGCTCAGGGCAGACTCTGAAAGGGCCGCTCTTCCACGGCGAGGCGCGCGTTTATGAGTGTTTTTCCGCAAGGTCTCTGAAGTCGTGCCCCTTCCCAGGTTCAGGCGGCTTTCTCACATAATGCACTTGACTGAATATGCACTGTAAGGCATACTATAAACGTGCCTTGGACCGTCGAAGTCGGCGATGAGTTTGCGCCGGAATTCGACCAACTGCACGAGGAAGTGCGGATTGAAATTCTGGCGCTCTCGCGACTCCTGCAGCAATTCGGGCCACAGCTGGGAAGGCCGCGGGTTGATACCCTCAAGGGATCCCGGCACGCGAACATGAAAGAGCTTCGCTTCAGCGCGGCCGACGGAGAATGGCGAGTGGCTTTCGCTTTCGACCCAAAGCGGAAAGCAATTTTGCTGGTAGCGGGAGACAAGTCAGGCGGCAGTGAAAAGAGATTTTACAAGCAGCTCATTACGAAAGCGGACGAGCGTTTCGATGCGCATCTGAATCGAATGCACGGGAAAGAAAGGAAGTAACCATGCCAAAAAACGTAAATGACATTATTCGCAACCTTCCCGCGCGACAACGGAAAAAGGTAGAGGCTCGTGCCGCTCAGCTCACTGCTGAAGAAATGACTCTCCGGCAACTGCGACAAGCCTGCCGGCTTACTCAACAAAAAGTTGCGAAATCGCTGCGCATTGGACAGGAAGGCGTCTCGAAGATCGAACGGCGCAGCGATCTTCTGATCTCCACTTTGCGCGACTACGTACAGGCCATGGGCGGGCAGCTGTCGCTGGTCGTCGAATTCCCCGACCGGGAACCGGTCGTGCTGTCGGGAATTCCGGAGTTTGAGCGGTGAATATGGCTTCTAGGTCGGTCGTACCCACCTTTCGAAAATCTGTAAAGTCCCGAGGCATCCTTTATATTTTGTCCATCTTTAGCGATTTTTCGAAAGGTGGGTGACTGCGAACCCAGATTCCATGTTCATTCGTCGCGGCACCTACCCGCATGGTAGAAGTCAATCATGCCTTGACGCCTTCATGGCTTCGAGCACGGGGGCTGAAGCCCTTCCTGATTTCGAGCGACTTACGCCGCCCCTTCGGCAAGCTCAGGGCAAGTCTGAAAGGGCCGCTCTTCCACGCGTGTTCATGCCTCGAGGCCTCCGTCGCCACAACGGTGGTGGATACCGACTCTCGAAAATCGCGAAGGGTGGGGCAGCCTCAGGGTGTAATAATGCCAGCACGCCAAAGCGGTAAGGAAGGCCAGTCCCGGGGAGGCCATAATGTTCCGTCAATCTCCTGCATCGGAAAAGCGAAATAGCACTTTTGTCAGAGCCAGCCTGTGTTTTGTCCTCTTGCTAGTTGGCATTATGCCGCTGGGCGCACGTGCGGACGTAAGCGTTCCGGATACTCCAGCGGGCCGGACGCTTTCTGCGTTCCTGGATGCATTTAATAGCGGGAGCCACGACCGGATCGCCGCCTACGTAAAGGAATACGATCCGGAAAACAATGCAGACGAACTGACTTCTTTTAGCGGCGAGAGCGGCGGCTTTACGCTGCTTTCGATTATGGAGAGCAAACCAGACAGGCTCACGTTCACGGTTCGCGGCCGGGGAGATAACGTCGATGCATACGGGGTGCTGCAGCTCTCCGCCACGACACCGCCGCGAGTGAAGCGGATCAATATCCGTGCGATTCCCCCTGGCGCGAAAGTGGATGACATTCAGCTGGATGAAACTCGTCGCCAGAAGACGATTGACGCCATCAGTGAGCGATTAACCGAATATTACGTGTATCCGGATGTCGCGGCGAAGATGATTCAGGCTGTCGGTGACCATCAGAAGCACGGCGATTACAGCTCCATTGTGGATGGCAACGAATTCGCTGATGCGCTCACCCGCGATTTACGCGCCGTCAGCCAGGATCGACATCTCTTTGTCGGATACAATCCGTACGTCTTGCCCTCTGAGTCCGGCGCTCTTGACGGGCCCCACCAGCCGAGCCCCGCTGATGAAGCAAGGTTCCGCGCTGAGATGGAGCATGACAATTGCACTTTCTCCAAGGTGGAGATTCTCGGTCACAATATTGGCTATCTCAAGTTCGGCGCGTTTCCGAACCCGAACATCTGTGGGCCTACGGTCGTGGCCGCGATGAATTTTGTGGCGCATACCGATGCCCTGATTTTTGACTTGCGCGAGAATCACGGTGGCAATCCCGACATGGTTGATTTCATGGTTTCGTACCTGTTTCGGGAGCCAACGCATATCAACGATCTGACCAACCGACACGACAACGAGACCCACCAATACTGGACGCTGCCCTGGATTCCCGGCCCACGCTTTGTCGATCAGCCCGTCTATGTACTCACTTCACATCACACCTTTTCGGGCGGGGAGGAATTTACTTTTGATTTAAAGACGCAGAAGCGCGCTACCATCGTGGGGGAAACTACAGGTGGCGGCGCCCATCCTATGCGAGGTATGCCGGCCGGAGATCACTTCACGATTGGAGTCCCCTTTGGCCGGCCGATCAACCCAGTGACGAAAGGTGACTGGGAAGGAAAAGGAGTGGAACCGGATGTGAAGGTCAGCGCTGCCGACGCCTTGACCACCGCCGAAAAGCTGGCCGCTGAGAGATTGGATACCAAGGACAGCCGGCATTGAACGCTATCCTACGCGCCGTGCGACAGCTTGAAGGAACAGAAGGAATAGAATGACCTGTGCAGTTGAGGGTATCGAAGTCGGGCGATCACACGTTTTGGTATGAAAACCTGGGTGCAGGCAGGACTGGCGCAGCACGAAGCCGCCGGGGTGCGGTGGGTTTTCATCGGCGTATTCAAAAACTCCTTCAGTGGCAATCGTAATGCGTTACGTAGCGCAGGTCGAGACAAAGCAGATTCCTCGCTCGCTCTCGCCGGCTTCGAGCGGCTCGGAATGACAAAGTCTCGATGATCCATGAGCCTGGCCACTGCCATCCTCTCGTGGGTTCTTCCGTATAAACTTGAAACATGACCACCACCACCCTCAACTCACTCGCGCGCGCTTCTTCCGCTTATCTGCGGTCTGCCATGCATCAGCCCATTCAGTGGCACGAGTGGGGCGCAGAGGCGTTTGCCGCGGCTCAGGCGGCCAACAAGCCGATGCTGCTGGACGTTGGGGCGGTGTGGTGCCACTGGTGCCATGTAATGGATCGGGAGTCGTATGACGATCCCGAGATTGCGGCAATTGTGAATCAGCATTTCATCGCGGTGAAGGTGGATCGGGACGAGCGTCCGGACATTGACAGCCGGTATCAGGCGGCGGTGCAAGCAGTGAGCGGGCAGGGTGGGTGGCCGCTGACGGCGTTTCTTACGCCGGATGGGAAGCCGTTTTATGGCGGGACTTATTTTCCGCCGAGCGATGGATATGGGCGTCCCAGCTTTCGGCGGGTGCTGTTGAGCATTGCCAACGCGTTTGCGGAGAAGCATGGCGACGTGGTGGAGCAGGCGAAGATGGTGGAGAGCGCGATTGCGCAGTCGGAATCGTTTGCGGGGCGGAGCGGGCGGGTGTCTGGGAGTGTCATCGCGGCGATTCAGGAATCTGCGTTCAAGATGTTTGATCCGCAGCATGGGGGATTTGGGTCGGCGCCTAAGTTTCCGCATCCGTCGGCGTTGGATTTGTTGATTGAGCGGTATGCAAAGAGCAGCGGAGATGACGAGTCTAAATCCCCACCCCTTCGGCAAGCTCAGGGCAAGCTCTATCGCAAAGTACGCGATAGGATGGGGCACTCTCCCGATTCTTCTGAGCCTCCGGATTCTTCGCTGCCGCTACGTGAGCTGATCGTCACTACGCTTGAGCACATGGCTCGGGGCGGAGTTTATGACCAACTGGCGGGTGGGTTTCATCGCTATTCGGTCGACGAGCGCTGGGTAGTGCCGCATTTCGAGAAGATGTGCTACGACAATTCGGAGCTGCTGAAGAACTATGTGCACGCTTATCAGGCTACGAGTGAGGAGTTTTTTGCGGACGTGGCGCGCGACATCATTCGCTGGATGGATGAGTGGCTGAGCGACCGCCAGCGCGGTGGTTTCTATGCTTCCCAGGATGCCGACATTTCCATGGACGATGACGGCGATTACTTTACCTGGACGCTCGATGAGTCCCGCGCCGTATTGACTGAAGAAGAGGCGCAGGTGGCGGCCCTGCACTACGACATCAACGAAGTTGGGGAGATGCATCATAATCCGGCGAAGAATGTGTTGTACGTTCGCGCTTCCGTCGATGAGATTGCGCAGCGAATGAAGCTTACGCCGGGTCACGTGAAGGAACTGCTGGAGTCTGCAAAGCAGAAGATGTATGCGGCCCGTTTACAGCGGCCGACGCCGTATGTGGACAAGACTGTGTATGTGGGATGGAACAGCCTGTGCGTTTCTGCTTATCTGGAAGCGGCGAAGGTTTTGGGTCTCGCGGATGCGCGGCGGTTTGCGTTGCGTTCTCTGGATCGGGTGTTGGGGGAGGCCTGGAAGAGCGTCTCTGAGGAGAAGAAAAACGCGGGCGGGAGCGCCCGCGCCACACAGGCTCAGCTGCTGCATGTGGTCTCCTATTCGGATCCTGCGGCGTCGCATCGCGAAGTGGCCGGATTGCTCGAGGATTATGGGTTCACTGCGTTAGCTTGCCTCGACGCTTACGAGGCGACTGCCGACCTGAGTTACTTCAAGTTTGCGCACGCGATTGTCGATGCCATGATCGCCCGGTTCTACGATGCGACTTCCGGGGGATTCTTCGATGCGGAGCCGGTCGCCGAGGGCGAGAGCCTGGGCGTGCTGGCTACGCGACGGAAGCCGCTGCAGGATTCGCCGACTCCCGCCGGAAATCCTATGGCGGCGATCGCTCTGGCTCGATTGCATCATTACACCGGCGATGCCGGGTACCGGGACAAAGCGGAGCTGACCCTGGAAAGTTTCGCGGGCGTCGCGGAACAATTTGGAATCTTCGCTGCCACCTACGGGATTGCAGTGCTGCACTTTTTGGAGAGCCCGGTGCAAGTGGTCGTGATCGCCAAAGATGGAGATGAGGACGCGGCTGGAGATCTGTATGCGGCGGCAGTTGCGCCTTTCGCTTTCAATAAGAGCACGCTGCGGTTGGCGGCCAGCCAGGCAGTCGCGGAGAATCTTCCGCCATCATTGGCGGCCACGATTCCGCAGCTTCCAGACCTGGGCTTAGGAAAATCGGGCTTAGGAAAATCAGGCTCAGGAAGATCGTTCGCCGTCCTGTGCTCGGGATCCGCCTGCCAGCCTCCGGTTGCCGATGCCGCAGAGTTGCGGAGAGTCCTGGGATCAGCACTGCAACAGAATTAGAAGTTGGCACCGACAATTGCGGTTCGAATTCCGTCGACTCTCACGCACAAAAAAGTGGGGCTGGCGGGTCAGTATGAGTCCCGTCAGCCCAAAGATTGCTAGCCTATTTTTTGGCCCAGGTTACAGTTACGTCAGGTTACTTTAGTGACCTTGCGTTACTGCCTGCCCCAGGTTCTACTGCGGTGGCAGGGTTGACTGACAAGTTGTTGATCTGGGTGGGCACAGAATTAGCGGACCGCCGTCAGCGGCTGGAACCTGTTGGACGGCAGCAGCAATGAATGTGCCCACTAGTCCTACCATCAGGATCGAAATCCTGATTGTGCGTTTCATGGGTTCGTCTCCTAGATCCGCGTAGAGGCTTCCCGAAAGGGAACTTTTCCGCGGAGCCGCATTATAGGACACGTGTCAAGCTGGGTGTGCAACAATTTTCATCCCACTTCCGCTGCTTCTCTGGCGCGGCTCTCTAACACTGAACCAAGCGTAATATTTAGTCGTTTAACTACAGTACATTATACTAACTCCATCAAGTTAAACATTAACAGATGGAGAAGCGTTGGCCAGGAGTGCAATCTGGGTCAGGAATTTACAATATCCGAACAGTGATGGCGGGTGCCGAGGCTAAAGGCGCTAGGGTTTAGAGGTTACCGGCGCGGCCGGAAGGTTGAACGTGCCGCCTGCGGCGGCACCGCGCGCAACGGCTCCGGCGCCTACAGGTTCGCGACTGGCGGAAGCATCTGAGTGAGTGCGGGAGAGAGCTCGATCAACCATCCCTTCAAACATGGGAATCAGGGAATCGGCTGGAATCGGATGATGAATGTCGGTCAAGCTCTGTTCCCAGCGCTGCGGTTGCAATAGAGACAATGACGAGTCGCGCACCGGACTTTTTACGGCGACGTAGCCCAGCCAGACGGCCAGACTTCCGTTATAGGCGGCCATGTTAAGGATGCTCATCCAGGGGCCGCCGAGATGATTTCCCACCCAAGAGCAAATCAGGACTAGCTCGATCACCGCAAAGGAACCAAAGCCCAAGGCGATACCGAAGCTCTGCTGGCGACGGCTGATGCCCACGTAGTGGGCGAAGAAAAGCAGGAAGAGAACCATTCCCACCTGGATGATGCGCACGCATCTTTGCGAGGTGATGATGGCCTGTACCCAAGGCGCCATCTCCGCCGAATTGGTGGAAACGGAAACGACGCCGGCCACCAGCAGCATCACCAGTCCCGCCCACTTAAAAAGCACGGTCCCAAGGTCGCGCAGCGTATGGAACAAGCGGAAAACGTCGACGAAGACTTCGTGAATGACGGCAAAGCCAAAAGCGACGCTAAGAGCGTCGCACGTCCAATAGAGGTAGAAGAGAGCGGAATAGCTGTGCCAGTGCGCTGGAAATACAACGGCAAAAGTGACAAGCTGGGTCAGGACGTAGCCAAAGAAGAACTTGAACTTGCGATATAAGCCGTGCCGAACCATAAGCGCCGCGATCCCTATCTGAAGGACGGGATGTGCGATCCAGAGCGCGTAGTAGAGAACTCTGACCTTTTCGTTCATCTTTGTTCGCTCGTTGGCAAGGCTACCTTTACCGTCGGACGGCCACGTCTGCGACATCAGCGCAGGCAACTTCTTCGGCTTGTTAGAGTAACGTTAGCTGCTCCCAACCCGATGTTCAATGGACTGAAGTAATCGCCAGTAACGTTACCGTTTCGATGCTTCAGGCGCAAGGTTACCTTCGTGCTAGAGGGGCAAAGCCCCGGAAAACCCTTTGGCCTGGCGTGAAACGATAAACATGGGTGGGGCAGGCAGAAAACGGGCGCGCGCCTGTGCGCGCAGTCTCCGCTCAAGTCGGCAGGTCCGCTGCGCTGAGGTTAGCGGAATGGCTAAGCGTCTGGCATGGAGTGGATGTAGGCGCGCATCATGCGCACTTCGTCATCCTTCTCGCTCAAGTCGTGCAACAGGATGTCGCGCAGTGAAACCATGCCTACGAGGTGTCCCTCGTGGCACACTGGCAGGTGGCGAAAACTGTGGCGACGCATCAGGGCCATACAGTTCTCCAGATCTTCGTTCATGCTGATCGTAAGCGGATCGTCGGTCATGACCTCCGCCATGCAGGTGCTGCGGGGATCGCGGCCTTCGGCGACGACGCGCCTCATCAAGTCGCGTTCGGAAAAAATCCCGACCAGTTTGCCGTTGTGCAAGACCGGCACCGCGCCGATGTTGTGCTCCACCATGAGGCGCACAGTTTCGAACACGGTCTGGCCCAATTCCGCTTGCAACATATTTTGATCCTTGATCAGGTCGCAGATACGCATTTTGATACCTCCCGGCGATCAGAGTTCCGAGTTGTCCAAAACCATCTATCGGGGCGCGAGTATATGCCGGAAACGAGATGTAAGGAAAGAGAAATAGGTTGGTAGCAGAGAAAATCTGGCCCGAATCGGGAGGACGAAGAGTCGCTACCGCGAAGTCTTCTTTGGCGTGGCTTTCGAGGGCATGGGCTCGCCGGCGAAGATGAAATACGAAGAGTTCCAGAGAGGTGTGGGCAGGCTTCCGCGGGGCCGGGCCGTGATCACGATATTGTAAGCATCGGAACTGGCAAGGTTCATTTCGCGCAAAGCGTCTCCGGATCTCTCTTCCCTTTTCTCCCTTTTCTCCCTTTTCGTTGCGTGCGCCTTGGAATCGGCTTCGTTCGTTCCGGGTTCGATCACGGCCAGCCACGCCAGAAACTCGTGGAGATCGCGGGTGCCGGGACGTCCGGGAACGACAAACGACAACTCCGCCTCCTGGGTTGAAAAGTGCCAGGCGAGGGACGCCGCGAGATCGACTGCCTTCTCATAGACTCGCTCCGAGATCAAGC
The DNA here is from genome assembly GCA_963709305.1 of uncultured Acidobacteriaceae bacterium. Classification (GTDB taxonomy): domain Bacteria; phylum Acidobacteriota; class Terriglobia; order Terriglobales; family Acidobacteriaceae; genus Sulfotelmatobacter. Next base: position 965,566 of record CAVPWO010000002.1, read on the forward strand.
CAGGCTCGGGATTGTCGAAGGCAATGCAAAGTTTGCGCTCGTCCTCTCGGGCAAACTCGCGCACTTTCAGGGAGCCCGACTTGGCGGTCGCCTTCCAGTCGACGTGGCGGGCGGAATCTTCCGGCATATATTCCCGAATGCGGTAGAGGTCGGAGCCGCGGCCGCGGACAAAGCTCTCCCACTCGCCGCGAACCAGCGGCAGGATTTCGAAGACTTCGTCGGTTGGCTCGACGCGCGGGTAAACCAGCACTTCCCGGGGCAGCGAGACATGCCGCGTCTTGGTGAGGAAGGCGAAGGGAAAGCGCGTGGCCAGACCGAAGCTGTCTTCGCGATAGCAGCCGCGCTGATCGAATCTCAATTCCAAATCGGCGGACAATTCCGCTTGCGGAGGAAGGAAGGGAAAGTATGCCATTCCCTGAAATATTCCCGGAGGCGGTGGAACTACGGTCACGCGGCGCAGGCGGCGGTCCGGCAGCCGCAACCACTGCTGTTCTGACGGGCGGTTAAAGGGAAACGCAAACGTGGTCGCTTCCCATCGCCATTGCCTGGAGGATTTTTTTCGCTTCTTGCGCGTGGAAACTACGCGGATGGAAAAGGATGGCAGGAACCGGCGCGGGTTGCGGAGGACGATGCGTCCTGCCACGGGCCGGCCGGCGAAGACGTGTTCGGGCAAGCGGACATCGAGTTCCAGCCAGCGCAGCACCCAGGCGGAGACGACTCCGGAAACCAGAATCGCCGCCAGCATGGCCGCGACTACGATGTAGAGAAGATTGTTGCCGGTGTTCAGCGCGGCAATGCCGATGACCAGCGTCACCAGGGCATATATGATCCCGGCTCGCGTCACGTCGTAATCGAAGGATTCGCGCAGGCGCTCGACAGCCACGCGTCGCGCCAGATATGGCACGGTCACCAGCCCAACCAAAGTCGCGAGCACCAGCGCAGTCGAGGCCAGAATCACGGTGGCCCAGAGGTTGCCGGCATCACGCGAGACGGTGGAGAAAAGTGCCGTGGCGAAGGCCAGTCCCAGGCCCAACAGGGCAAGCAGAAATTTGATCCAGACTTCGGCCGAGGCGGATTGCAGCCATTGCGCCAGGCGGCCAGGCGCGGAGGGGCTGGATTTCAACGGATTGGCGTACGCGGCCACTTCTCTCGAGCCTAGCATCCTCCGCGGGAAGGGACAATCTTCATTCACCTCCGGGGCAAGCGATCGTAACCGGGACGGCTCGATTCCGAACTTGGCCACGGATTCACACGGATCATCACCGATAACCCAAAATCCAAAATCCTTCTTTTGATCCGTGGAAATCCGTGAGATCCGTGGCTTAGCCGCGGCGTTTCAGTACGCGGCCAGTTCCTTCATCGCCAGGAATAAATCGTTGGGCTGGGGAAGAATCGCGTCTTCCAGAATGGGCTGGTAAGCGACGAACACGTCTTTGGCGGCTACGCGGCGGACCGGGGCGTCGAGTTGGTCAAAAAGCTGGTCGGCAATGCGCGCCGCTATTTCAGCGCCGTAACCCCAACTTAGCGTGTCCTCATAAGCCACCAGCGCGCGATTGGTTTTAGCGACCGAACTGGCGATGGCGTCCCAGTCGAAGGGATTCAGGCAGCGCAGATCGATGAGCTCGACTTTCACGCCTTGCTCGCGCTCCAGCTTCTGCGCGGCTTGCAGAGCGCGCGGCACGACCGCGCCGTAGGTGATCACGGTCAAGTCAGTTCCGGGTTGAACTACTTTCGCCTTGCCGAAAGGAACCATGTAATCGGGGCCGGGGTAAGCAGCGCGGCCGAAAGACTCGCGATAGAGGCGCTTGTGTTCCAGAAACAACACTGGATCGTCGCAGCGGATGGCGGTGCGCAATAGTCCCGCCGCATCTTGCGAGTTTGACGGGAAGACCACGCGCAGTCCGGGGATGTGGGTGAAGATGCTCTCGCCACATTGCGAGTGATAGATGGCGCCACCCGTGAGGTATCCACCGATCGCTACTCGAATCACCACCGGGCAGGAGAATCCGTTATTAGAGCGCCAGCGGATCACGCTGAGCTCGTCGCGAATCTGCATCATCGCCGGCCAGATGTAGTCGAAGAACTGAATCTCGACGACCGGCTTCAGGCCGCGCGTGGCCATGCCGGTGGCGCGCCCCACGATGGCGGCTTCGGCGAGTGGAGCGTTGAACACTCGATCGTTACCGAACTCGCATTGCAGGCCGAAGGTGAGCTTGAAGACTCCGCCCTTGCCTTTGACCAGCTTGCGCTTCAAATATTCTTCGCGGCTGCAGTCGGCGACGTCTTCGCCAAAGATCACGATGCGCTCGTCGCGCTGCATTTCATCGCGCAGCGTCATGGTGATCAGATCGGCCATGGTTTTGCCGGCGGGCTTTTTGCCGTCGGGCGGAGCTTCCGGCGCGACTGCTTGAGTATCAAATGTGGACGAGGCAGGATCGAGATCGGGCGAATACACAAATTTCGTGACGCTTTCGGGCACGGGCGGAAGCGCTTCCAGGGCTTTGTCAACCGCGATCTGCAGCTCGGCCTCGACTTCCTTCTCTAGCTGATTGATTCCCTTCTCGTCGAGGATGCCTTCGCGCAATAAAAACATTTGGGTACGCGTGACCGGATCGCGCTGCGCGTCGCGTTCGCGTTCGGCGTCAGGGCGATACAGGCGTTCATCATCGGACAAGGAGTGCGAATAGGGGCGGATCACATGCGCGTGAACGAACGCCGGGCCGTGTCCCTCGCGGCAGTAGCGTACGGCGCGCTGGAATGCGGCGTAGCTGGCTACGGGATCGGTGCCATCGACTTCTTCGAAATGAAAGTTGGGAAATCCCGAGACCAGGCGGGAAATGCTTCCGCCTGCGGTCTGCACTTCGACGGGCACTGAAATCGCGTAGCCATTGTCTTCGACGCAGAAAATTACCGGCAGCTTGCCCAGCGCGGCGGCATTCATCGCCTCCCAGAATTCGCCTTCGCTGGACGTGCCATCGCCCAAAGAAACGTAAGTGACTTCATCGCCCTGGAAGCTGACATTTTTGAACTGGCGATAGTCCTTGAAATTGGAGTCCGGAACTTCCGCGGCTTTGGGGTGCCGCACCAGGTACCGTCCCCCTTCGGCACAGCCAACGGCCTGGAGAATCTGCGAACCCGTCGGTGACGACTGGGTCACGATGTGCAGCGAAGGATAGCTCCAGTGCGAAGGCATCTGGCGTCCGCCGGAACTGGGGTCGTCGGCCGCGCCCACGCCTTGCAGAAACATGTCGTACGGTGTGACGCCGAGCGCCAGGCATAACGCACGATCCCGATAGTAGGGATAGAACCAGTCGTAGCCCGGCTTGAGCGCCAGGCCGGCGGCAGCGCCTATGCCCTCATGCCCTGCCCCAGACATCTGGAAATAGATTTTCTGCTGGCGCTTGAGCAGGATTTCCCGGTCATCAATGCGCCGTGACGTGTAGATGATGCGATAGGCCTGGATGAGCTGATCACGCGTAAGTCCTTGATACAGCTTGCCCTTCTTTGCGCCATTGGCCGTCACGGCCAGCTTGGGGTCGGTCTTTGTCGTGGCCATCCGGGTCCGGGTCCTGTTTCGTTAGATTCCTCTCAGCCCCGCTCGGATTCCGCGCAGCTGCTGGAACCTGTTGGATTGTAAATGGTAATTGAGGGTTGGAAAAGCACGGAAGTTTTCTGGGTCAGAATATGGTTGGACGATGCGACGGTACGTCGGGAACCGACGCGCGTGGTTAAGGTTCACTGACGCCCGATGTGGTCGATTTCCTTCTTGAGGGAGAACTTGTCCAGCGTTGACAACGGCAGGCACAGGAATAGGCTGATCCTTCGATCCAGCAGGAAGAATGCCTCCCGAAAAGCTTTTTGAATCTGTTCCGGGGTTCCCTGCACCATTGCCGGGTCGGGGACACCCCAATGCGCGGTCATCGGTTGGCCGGGCCAGACCGGACAAATCTCGTTCGCGGCATTGTCACAGACCGTGAAAACGAAATCGAGCCGGGGAGCGTCTGGCTTGGCGAACTCGTCCCAGCTCTTGCTGCGAAGACCGGTGGTGGGCAGGTGAGCCGACTCGAGTTGGCGGAGCGTTTCGGGACGGACCGCGCCCGTGGGATGACTGCCCGCGCTGTAAGCCATGAAGTTCGGCTGGCCTTTCTGATTCATGATGGCCTCGGCCATAATGGAGCGCGCCGAGTTGCCGGTACACAGAAACAGAACGTTGTAGTGTGCCTGCATTCCATTCTTCTCCTGCAACTCAGTTGCAGCACGTTGGAGCGCAGCACGGAGCCTTGGCGATGGGTTTCACGGCGCGGATGAATGCGCTCAGAAACTTCCCGTCCACTAGCGGAGCGATGGCGTCGACGTCGATTCCCTGCCCTGCGAGGAATTCGCGGGCGTCCTCGGTGCGGTAGATGCGCGTAGGCTCGATCTCAATCTGCGTGAAGCCCGACGATGCCAGCTTGCTGCGATAGTCGTTCTCTTCGAGCGCGCCGGCGATGCAGCCGACCCACGCGAGGATGCTCTGACGAATTTCAGGCAGAATCTCTCCCCGGGTCACGACATCGGAAACGGCGAAGCGTCCGCCGGGTTTCAGGACGCGGAAGGCTTCGCGTAAAACTTTATCTTTGTCGGCGGAAAGATTAATCACGCAGTTGGAGATGATGACATCTACCGAATGATCGGGCAGCGGGATGTTCTCGATTTCGCCCTTTAGGAATTCAACATTCTTCGTGCCCGCCTTGCGTTTGTTTTCGTTGGCCAGAGCGAGCATTTCGTCGGTCATGTCGAGACCGTAGGCTTTGCCGGCGGGGCCGACGCGACGCGCGGAGAGCAGCACGTCGATGCCGCCGCCGGAGCCGAGATCAAGAACGATCTCACCGGGATTTAGTTGCGCCAGCGCTGTGGGATTGCCGCAGCCGAGCGAGGCCAGGAGAGCCTCTTCCGGAATCTGGCCGGCCTGCGAAGCATCATAAAGATTCGTGGTGATGGGATCGCAGCAACTCGTCGCGGCGGCGGCACCGCAGCAAGAACTGCCTCCCGACGTCACGCGCAGCGCAGCCTCGCCATATTTTTGTTTGACAACTTCCCTGATATCTTCATTCCCCTTGATCTTCATTCCATTGATCTTCATTCCACTGATTCCAGCAGTCCCTTCGCCGGTCTGAAGGAAGGGTGCATCGGGCTTTGGGAAGGGCACGGCTTCAGCCGTGCGGCCAGACGCCGATAGAGATACGGGCTTTCGCCCCTGAGGGTCGACATCAGCTCGCGAATCCATGATCCACTCTCCTACTTGCAAATTTGTACGATCTGTTCCGGCTTGACCGCCTGGTTTCGGGTGCAGCACTCGGCATAGAGAAATTGCAATAACTCCTGCAGAGCGCCGGTGTCTGCGGTGTAATGAAGAAATGTGCTCTCTCGCCTCACTTCGACTAGACCTTCCATCCTGAGTTTGTCCAAATGATGGGACAGAGTCGAATTTGGAATTTCGAGTTCGTTTTGAATCTCGCTGACGACGAGCCCCTCCGGATGGGCTGTGAGCAGCAACTGCATGATGCGCAGCCGGGGCTCGGTTCCCATGGCGGAGAACATGTCGGCGTATTTGGCGACGCGTTCGCTGGCCTTGCTGGCTTTGGGAGTCTTGCCGGGAGCGGCCTTCATATTTCCATATTACCAGAAATATAGATTATGTCAAGCCAGTGAACCCTGGCGGGCTTTTGCTCGGCCTGACGGGTCAAAGACCCGCGACCCAAACAACCTCAGCGGGGCTGCATGCTGACGGCGGAGCGCGGAGTGCTTTATTCTGGATGCTGATGATTCGAACCCGCCGCGCGTTCGATCCGCAGTCAATTCGACTCGTGATCTTCGATCTGGACGGCACGCTGATCGATTCGCGCCTCGATCTGGTGCATTCCGTCAATGCTGCCCTGCGCCATATCGAGCGGCCGGAGTTGCCGGATGACGTGATTGCCAGCTATGTGGGGGACGGCGCGCCGATTCTGATTCAGCGGGCGCTGGGGCCCGAAGCGGGGGATGAGGCACTCGTGCGCCGCGGTCTGGAGTTTTTTCTTTCTTATTATCGCGAGCACAAACTGGATCACACCACTGTCTATCCGGGAATTGGCGAGGCGCTGGCGGCGATTCAGAACGCTTCGATCGGGAGCCCGAACGGGAGTCCGAAAGGACCTCCACGCAAGCTGGCTGTGCTTACCAACAAGCCGGTGAATCCTTCACGGGCCATCGTGGATGCGCTCGGGATGGGGCAGTTCTTCGCGCAGGTCTATGGCGGCAACAGTTTCGCCACGAAAAAACCCGACCCGGAAGGCGCTCGTAAATTGCTGCAGGAGGGCGGGGTAACGCCAGAGCAGGCCGCGATCGTGGGCGACTCTCACGTTGACGTCCGCACCGGGCGCAATGCAGGATTGTGGACCGTCGGCGTGACTTATGGATTTGCCACGCACACGCTGGAGAACGAAGTTCCTGACGTGCTGGTGGATCATCCCACGGAATTGTCGGAAGTATTCTCTGCACCATAAGCGGTGCACCGTCAGTGGTGTAGTTGGCCCTTTGCGCCTGAATGCAGAGAAGTTACAGCCTCAAGCACTGTGCAAGACATTCTATGCATGATATTGATAATAAGCATTTAAATGTTAGCGTTAAACCGATTTAACTTCCCGGCTGCTGGGGTGAGTTGTCTTGCGCAGATGGTGTCGGGCTCCATCTTTCGGAGCGAGCGCTGGCCCAGAAATCACGGCGCGGGGCATGCTTTGAATCAATCAGCTTCGGCTGCCGGATCTTATATTTCGGCTGCGCTGATTGGGCATTGCTGGTTGCGTACCGCTGTACGTACAATGGCGTCTCTGCGAACAAGCCTCTGCGAAGAAGCCTCTGCGAACCGGAGCAGACCTACGCTACACTGCTGCGACAAGAGAAGGCCCGAGAGCCTCAACTCTTCACGTTCCCCATGAGCACATCCGGACCGACTTTGTCTGACCTCACGGCGAAAGAACTGCGCAAACTGCGCAGCATGAAAAATCCATTCGGTATTCAAAAGTTTCTCGATGATATGCCGTATCACCTGGAAGATACGGCGTGGTCCCCGCGAAAAGTGCTGGCGGAAGAGACTTCTCATTGCCTGGAAGGTGCGATTTTCGCGGCGGCGGCGCTGCGGGCGAATGGATATCCTCCGCTGCTGCTGGATTTCGAAGCGGAGCACGATACCGACCACGTGATCGCCATCTACCGCGAAGACGGCTGCTGGGGAGCGGTGGCCAAGTCAAATTACGCCGGCTGCCGCTGGCGCGAACCGGTCTATCGCACGCTGCGCGAGTTGGCGCTGAGCTATTTCAATGCTTACTTCAATCTGCGGCGAGAGCGTACCCTCCGGCGCTATTCGGTTCCCGTTAACCTGAAGCGCTTCGATCCGCAGAATTGGATGATTACCGAACAGCCGGTATGGTTCATTGTTTACCACTTGTTCGATATCAAGCACTATTCGCTACTGACCAAGGCACAGGAAAAACGGTTGCATCGCGTGGACGAACGTCTTTTCCAGGCAGAGTGCATGGGCAAGGCTTACAAGAAAAGAGACTGAGTCCCTAAAGTTCCGCGGATAGGCCGCCGATTCCAATACAGGACCGCTGCGTACGTAATACCTCGGACACTTGGACGCATTCCAAGTGTTGCTCGCGCGGCGAATCCATCGTTTCTTTCCCGGAGCCTGGACATGCAATTAAGTAGGCGACTCGGAACTGAGTGGACCGCCGAATCGTTCGACGCTCGACGCCACCCTCGGTTCAACCTGGAAGTGCAGATACGCGTCTACCCACGTGGCCTCCCCGTGGTTCGAGGGCACAGCGTCGACATCAGCGAGTCAGGAATCTCAGTATTGCTAAGTGTGGAAGTTCCGGTCGGCGAACTGGTTCGTCTGGAGTTCACACTGCCCCTCGGAGAGGTAGAAGTTCTCGCGATGGTGCGACAACGAAATGCGTTTCGTTACGGCTTCCAGTTCGTGGGCGCCGGTTCAGCTCAGGATCTGATTGGGCGGACCTGCCGCCAGCTCTCTGTAGAACGTTCGGTGAGAAACCTTCCGGCCACGAACCCGTTGTCCGGCTAATCGCTTTGCATTGGTCACAAATAACAACCCCTGCCCTCCGCAGAAATGATCTCAGCGAAACTTCTCATCCGCGAATGCGTTATGGTAAGTCATGCGAGCATCGCATCTGGGTCTATTCATTGTCCTGTTGGGCGCTCTCGGCTTCGGCCAGCAAGATCCGCAAGGTTCCGTTCCGGCTTCCGCTTCCGATACTGCTGCGGCGATGTCCGAATCTTTACCCGATTTAACGCCAGACAAAAATGGCGCTCTGTCACAAGAGCAAATGCGGGAGTTAACCCGCGTGGTGGCGCAGAATTACCGGGAGAACTATAAGAAACTGCGCGACTACACTTACATCGATCGCGAAGTCACCCACAAACTGGATGGGAAAGGTCAAGTCAAGTCCACGGAAACGAAAACCTACGAAATCATGGAGCTATATGGCGAACCCGTCGAACGGCTGATTCAGAAGGACGACAAACCGCTGGACGGAAAAGACGCCGCGAAAGAAGAGGCACGAATTCAGAAACTGGCCGACAAGCGCAAAAACGAATCGGAAGACGAGCAGAGAAAGCGGCAAGCCGAAAAAGAGAAGGCTCGGCAGAAGGGACGGGAGTTTGTAAGCGAAGTGGCGGACGCCTACAACTTCCGCCTGGTGGGAAGCGAAATCCTGAACGGGCGAGATACCTGGGTGATCGATGGCGAGCCGCGCTCGGAGTTCCATGCGCAATTAAGAGAGGCCCAGATGCTTTCCAAATTTCACGGCCGGCTGTGGATCGACAAGCGCGAGATGCAGCTCGCGAAAATGGATGTGGAAGCGATCGACACGGTGTCCTTCGGCTGGGTGCTGGCGCGTATTCACAGGGGCACGCGTTTTGTCTACGAGCAGGCTCGCATCAATGACGAGGTCTGGCTGCCGCAGCACTACGAGGCTAAGATCGACGTGCGATTGGCCCTCTTCAAGAGTGACAACGAGGAAGACGCGGGCACCTTCCGCGACTATAGGAAATTCCGAGCCTCGTCAAAGATCGTGGGAATGGGTGAAGTGAAATAAGGGCGAATGGGATTTCGAACATTCGCGATTGTTTCTGAACCTCAGGAACCCGGATCACGCGAGATCAATAGAACTCAATCTTCTCGAATCCCAACCCTTGCAACAGGCTCCTGATGGTGGAAGCCGCGTTCTGCTGGGCAGTCCGCAGAATACCATCTGCCATGGCGGCCTCTTGCAACTGGCGTTCCGCCTCCTGGCGCACTTGCGTTTCCAGATTCGGATCGGAGGGTACGAGCAGCCCGGTCTGTCGAGAATAAACCCGTGTCTTCGCACTGTCGATGCGAGTGCTGAACACCTGGGGTGGGGGAAGATGCAGGTGGATTTCTTTGCCGTTTACGGTCACGTCGCCCGGCTTTAGATTCGAGAAATCAATGCCGGCGACCACTTCGCCGTGCACCAACATCAAGAGCCGATCTCCCGCCAGAAAATCCGGAAAGATGGGATTCTCTTTCGCGCCCGTGACGATCTTGTCCATGGTGTAAACCACGGTTTCCAGGCGCTGCAGGCGCTGAATGCGGTCGACAACCGTGGGCTGGCTTACATCAATCGTGAGGGTGCGGCCAGTCACGGCCGACCACATCCGGCTCAACACAGCTCGCCCAGAATTTCGCGAGAGCATCAGCCATCCCATCGAACCGACAAACAGTATGCCGAGGAACAGTCCCAGCAGGAGCGCGAACGCAATCAAGGCGCGGGATCGAGCCGGCTTGGCAGACGGAAGAACATCGGGATCGTGCGGCATCCTGCAAGGTTATCACCCGGCGCATGGCGGCAAGCGGCGGTAATTCATAGCTGCACTACTTCCGCAGATGACCTTTAGGGAAGAAGAGGCGCTGATGTGCTCGAAACTTAGGGCAGTGGTTGCAAGGCCTGGCACGCAGCTTCGCTGCCCATCGCCGCGCCGGTTGGGTCCACGCGAATCACAGCATCCTCGAAGGAACAGAAGCTGCGGATGCCGGTTTGATTCTGCGTTACCGGAACCCCCGTCGCAAAATACGATGTGGCGGGTGGGCCGCCGGCGCCGGTGGCGGTGAAGTTATAACCGCTCTTGTTGCCGCCAGAGAGCACGCTGTCAATCAGGCAGCCGGTGGCGGGGCCGGGAGTGCAAGGGGACGCACCTCCAAGGTTCGCCAAAGTCGCGGCATAACCGACGGTCGGATAAGAAGAGCTATAAGTGATCTCGGCGGTATTGATCGTGCGGATCGAGCCGACGGCAGAAGATTCGTTGGCCGCCATCTTGGCGCGCAGGAGGTTGGGGATGGCGATCGCGGCAATAATCAGAATAATCGCGACCACGATCAACAGTTCGATAAGCGAGAATCCTTCTTGCCGCCGCATCAGAAATTATCCTTCACCTCAAAAAATTCGCGGTCAGCACGCGAAGGTCGCCGCTCGCGGAGAAAACTTACCTTTTCACCATATGAATCTCAGCCCCGTTCTTATGGAACTGCACTTCATCCATCAGTTGATTGATGAGGAAAATCCCGCGCCCGTGATTGGAGTAGAGATTCTCTCCCCGGGTACAACTGGGAATGGCCTGGGGATCGAACCCCGGCCCCGGGTCGCGCACGATGATGAGTATTCCCCGTTGCTCGTCACAGGCCACCAGACACTCTACGATCTTAGTGGGATCCTCTCTGGCGCCATGCACCACGGCATTGGCCAGAGCCTCCTGCAGAGCCAGCTCAATGGCCTCTTCCTTGCCGTCGACGCACTTCATTTCGCGCACCGACGCCATGACCTGGGCAACGACCGGGTCCACGGCTTTTCGATCAGCCGCCATCGTGACTCGCAACCGCAGGCTCAACTTATCCGGATCGAAATCGTGGTCCGGAAAGTGTTCCTCGGAAGAAACTTCAGAGTCCATGGTGGCTCGCTTCTCCTCGTCCGCCTGTGGAGCGCGGCCTGTTTCGATTCTAGCGGCACGACTCAAATCCCGCAATCGCCGCACGCTCTGAAGCGCTCCCTACATAACAAAAACCTCAGTCTTCTGTAGAATCCTGACCGCCGTCACTCACTCTGATCGCCTGCGAGGCTCGTTCTTGCATTTTTGGAGCGCTATTTTCTCTACCTTCCGGCGGGGTATGCGGGATTAACGCCTTCGCGAACAGGCGATGCTCCAATTGCCGCCGCCAGTCCAGTTCTTCGACAAAGCGGCGCGAATCCCGCCAGCCCGGTTCCGCCTTCACGTACAGCTCCAGAAATACCTTGGTTCCCAGCATGCGTTCAATCTGCAGACGGGCCGACGTTCCGATCTTCTTCAGCATCTGTCCGCCTTTGCCGACCAGAATTCCCTTCTGGCCAGCCCGTTCGCAATAGATGGTTGCGGCGATCCTTGCCAGTCTCGCCCCTTCCTCGAAGTTATCGACAATCACCGTGGTCGCGTACGGAATTTCTTCGCTGGTATTCAGCAGCACTTGCTCGCGAACGATTTCCGCCGCCATAAACCGCGCCGGCTGGTCGGTGATGTGATCTTCGGGAAAGTATGCCGGGCCCGCAGGCAGAGCCGCGATCACCATCTCCAGAAGCGCATCCAGACCTTTGCGCTTGAGCGCGGAAATAGGGACCACTTCCTTGAAGTCATAAAGTTTGCGATATTGCTCGATGAGGGGCAACAGCTTTGATTTCTCGCGAATAAGATCGACCTTGTTCAGGAGCAGGAACGCCTTCGTCCGCGGCCGCTTCAGCAAATCGAGCGCAAACTGGTCGCGGGGATCGAACTTGCGCGTCACGTCCATGATGACCAGCACGAGGTCGCAACCCTCCAGCGCCTCGCGAACCTCGACCATCATCTTGCGCCCCAGAGAGCTGTCTGGCCTGTGGACTCCGGGCGTATCGACCAGCACGATCTGCCCCCCGCCCTTGCCGTTCTTCTTGGGTACGTGAACCACGCCCTGAATGCGATTGCGCGTGGTTTGAGGCTTGGGCGAAATGATTGCCAGCTTCTCGCCCACGAGCGCATTGAGCAACGTGGACTTGCCCGCGTTGGGCCGGCCGAGAATGCAAACGAAACCGGAACGGAATGGCATGGTTCGGTGTTAGGTGGTCGGTGTTAGGTGGTCGGTTCCCCCACCCTGATACCTGACCCTACGACCCGTTATATCAATTTCAACTGCTGCGGCTGCACCGCGCTGACTCTCACGCGCTCCACCTTACGATCGGTAGATTCCAGCACCTCAAAGCGGAGGCCATCTTCCTGCACGACTTCGCCTTTGCGCGGAATTCGGCCCGCGAGTTCGCTCACTAGTCCTGCTATAGTGGCCGACTCTTTTCCTTCCGGCTTGCTGCCGAAGAGTTCGTCGAGGCGGTCCACATCCATTCCGCCGGCGACGATGAACGAGCGTTCGCCTTCGCGCACGATCTCGGGCTTTTCATGGTCGTCGCGAATCTCGCCCACGATCTCTTCCACCAGATCCTCGATGGTGACGAGTCCCGCTACGCCGCCGTATTCGTCCACCACAATCGCCATGCGGATATTCTGCTTCTGCATTTCTCGCAGCAAATCGCTGCCCAGCTTGCTCTCCGGAACGAAATACACGTCGCGCCGCATGATCGAATCCACAACGCGAACGTGCGCCTCGCTGTCGGGCACTTGCAGCACGTCCTGCGTGTAAACGATTCCCTTGATGTTATGAACGTTGCCCTCGTATACGGGCACGCGAGAGTAATGCTTCACCCGCAGCAATTCGATGAAGTGCTCAACCGTAGTGTCGGTGGGCACGGCAAACATCTGAGGACGTGGCTTCATCGCCTCGCGCACCGTCTTGCCGCTGAATTCCACGACTGACTGGATCAAGTCGCGGTCGCCCTCCTGAATGATGCCCTCTTCCTGTCCCGCTTCAATCAATGCATCGACCGCCTCGGCCGAAGTCTCCGGCTGTTCGGTGGTGTTCTCTCGGGTCAGCGAAGCCACCGACTGCAGGAACCCCAGCACGATCGTCACCGGCATTACGGTGTAGATCAATATCTTTAAGACCAGGGTCCAGTGAACCAGCCAATTGCCCTTGGTACGGGAGAAAAATACGAAGGGAAGAAAACGGTTGCATACAATGACGATCAGGATCAGACTGATCGCCGCCTGCAGGATCTCGTAGATGCTCCACGACTGATCGCCGAAAACCAGAAAACCGATCAGCAGAGCAAGCGCCGCCATGATGAGCTGCGTAAGCACGGCCATGGACAACGCGGCCCGGCTGCGGGCCACTCCCAACACCGGTTCAACTTTCTGCTCGAAGATGTCAATGTTGTCCTGGAATTCGCGGGAAAGAAATTTCCCGACCTCCTGGTAAACGAGATCCACATAAGAGACCAGAGTCAGCAATCCCGCCAACAGAAGGAGCGCAGCGGCGACGGCGTAATTCATGCCATCCTCCGCGCTGTGGGTCGCGCGGTGGCGCTCAGTCTTCCCGGGGATTGCTTACGAGCGGGCGCCAAGTCTTTGACGTCGACCCTTTCGATCAAGGCAACCGGTAGCCCAAGCGCCCGGCGCAACTTCATTTCCTTGCGCGCCATTTCACCATTATCGCGCTCATGATCGAAGCCCGCCAGATGAAGTATGCCGTGCAGCGCCAGGATCTTAATTTCCTGTGCCGCAGGATGTCCGAGTCGAAAGGAATTCTTAAGCGCGATGTCGGCAGAGATGGCTATTTCGCCAGCCAGGCTTCGCCGGTTGCGAGATTTCGAAATTGAGGAAGTTGCGGGAAACGAGAGTACATCCGTTACCTTGTTCTCGTTGCGAAAGCGCTGGTTGAGCGAGCGCACCGCCGCGCTGCTGGTCACCAGCACATTCACCTGTCCCCCGAGGCCCAAGGCCTTCCGCGCACGCAACAGGAAGCGTTCCAGAGTGTCCTCGTTCAATCCCGCGACTTTCTTTTCCAGAATCACCAAGCGGTTCTCGATAACCTCGTTCTCTTTCTGTGCTCTCTCAGTTTCACCCCAAAATCAAACAGGAGGGCCTAGGTTGCGGCCCTCCCGCCGAACTGTGCGGCACCGTCTTTAACTTTTTAACTTCAACTCTTTAACCTCGGCGGATGTCGCTCCGTTCGCTCGCAGCCGCTTCGCTGGCGGCGGCCGCCTGTCTTTCGGCGCTCGCCGCGTCGGCGTGCCGAGGCTCAGCCAGCAACAGCATTTGCTGCTCAGCTACACGCGTTTTGTGCTCGTCGTAGGCGCGAACGATGCGTTGCACCAGATGATGCCGGACCACATCGGTTTCGTCGAAATGCACAAACGCGAGGCCGTTCACGCTTTTCAGGACGTCCATCGCTTCGAGCAGCCCGCTGCGCCGCGCGTTGGGCAAATCGATCTGAGTGACGTCACCGGTGATTACCGCTTTCGAGTTAAATCCCAGCCGGGTGACGAACATCTTCATCTGCTCCGAAGTCGTGTTCTGCGCTTCGTCGAGAATGACGAACGAATCGTTCAGCGTGCGTCCGCGCATGAACGCGATGGGCGCGATCTCGATGACATTCTTCTCCAGATAGCGATCCACTTTTTCGGGTTCGAGCATGTCATACAAGGCGTCGTATAAGGGCCGCAGATAAGGGTCGATCTTGTCCTGCAACGTGCCCGGCAAGAATCCCAGACGCTCGCCCGCTTCCACCGCCGGACGCGCCAGGATGATCCGGTTCACGCGCTTGGCCAACAACGCGGAGATCGCCATGGCCACGGCAAGATAAGTCTTGCCGGTCCCTGCCGGGCCGATCCCGAACACCATGTCGTGCCCCTCGATGGCCTCGAGATAGCGGCGCTGGTTGCCGCTCTTGGGCTGCACCGTGCGGCGCCCAAACGAACGCTGGCGCCCTGCATCCGCCAATCCGCGGAGGGTGGTGTTTGGGTCCGAAGCCAGCACCCGCAGCATGCTGTTCAGGTCCCCGTTATTGAAGGTGTGCCCGGCACGCTGCAAGGTTTCATAATCGGCGAACACCTGCTCGGCGCGCGCCACGTCCCGGGCTGCGCCTTCCAGTTCAATGGCGTTCGACCGAAGGTTGATGGTGATATTCAGGCCATCTTCCAGCAGACGAACATTCTCATCCCGCGTGCCGAAAAATGTTTCGATGTTGGGACTAACCCCGATGCTCTTCTTCATTCAGTTTTTTGACGAACCACGTAGGGACAGCCGCCTCGGCTGTCCGGCCGGGCATAGTCCGGCAGCAGCGGACATTGAGTTACACCTATGCCTGCTCCACGTCAGAAACAAAGCAGGGATTCGCTTGGAAACAGGAGCAACCGGAATGCGCATGCCCAGGAGGCAAGTCACTACCATTACGTTCAAGCGTACCCCGCGGCGAAGAGGGAGTCAATGGCAGTAGATCGAAGGTAGTAGATCAGTCTGAACGGGAACCTGGGTCTGCAAAAGGTGGATCTGCAAAATCTGGGTCCGCAAAAACTGCATCTGCGATCAGAGGCTCGTCGAACAGTGCCATCTCCTCGGACGTGGGTGCCTGAAACATCTCGAACCATCGCGACAGTGAATCGCGGTCGATGGGTGGCTTCTCCAGGGCACGGCGCTGAATTCGATCGAAGAGAACATCCGCAGGGGCCGACAAATAATGCAACTCAACGGCAGCACCCAGAGTTCTTGCTTCGAGCCGCAAACGATCCCGTTCGGACCTTCCCCAAGTCCCCCATTCGATGATCACAGTCAGACCATGGGCCAGGAGTTCCTGCCCAAACTTCCATTGCAGTGCCTCGATGCGCCCGCGCCTTTCCTCATCCCAGAGGTTCAGTGAAAGAGCATCGAACCAATCATCCGGAGAAAAACGAACCGCGCGGAGCCTGCTTTCAAGTGCCTTAGCAAGGGTGGTCTTACCCGACCCCGGCAGCCCGCACACAATAATTAATCTCGCTCCGGTGCCGGATTTTTCCATAAGGAGATTATCTCTGGCGATTCCAGTGAGACACTGAGATATGAAAAAGCCTTTCTTGCACGTCACCAAATGGCTCGGCGATATTCCTGTCGAAGCCGAATGCATGGCCTGCCCGGCCTTAGAAAGATTCCGGGTGGCGCCGGCCGGCCATCGTCCAAACCGCGAAGAGTACCAGAAGCAACTGCAGCGAGCCTTTGACCATCATTTCAAGACGGTTCACGCGGGCGGCGACTCTGAACCAGTGGATCAGCGCTGACCGCCGATCATCTCACCTGCAGCAGCGCTTCAACCTGCGGCAGCGCTGCCATCCCGCGCGGACGCCGGCACGGCCCGGGTCTTCGCCCATTGCCGCAACTCCCCAATCTCCTCCGCCCGCGTAATCGAAAGCGGCACCGTCTGCGCCAGCGCGTCGAGCAAAAACTGCGTAGCCAGCGGCTTCTTCTCGGAATACGACGCATAGAGCGCGCCCTGCACGGCGGCGTCGATCTCGGCTCCGGAATATCCCTTCGCCGCACGGGCAACTTTTTCCAAATCAAACTCCGCCGGATTGCGTTTGCGCTTCGCGAGTTGAATGGAAAAGATCTGCTTCCGCTCGGCCTGGTTGGGCAGATCGACGAAAAACAATTCATCGAAGCGTCCTTTGCGGATTAACTCCGGCGGCAGCACCGAAACATTGTTGCAGGTCGCGGCCACAAATACAGCTGCCTTTCGGTCCTGCATCCACGATAGAAACGATGCCAGCAGCCGTGATGAAACGCCCGCATCGGCCGACGCGGAATCGGGCCCGCTCCCGGCGAAGACTTTTTCCAGCTCATCGATCCAGAGCACGCACGGAGCCAGTCCCTCCGCCACCTGAAACACTTTGCGAATACGCTTTTCCGTCTCGCCAATGTATTTGTCGTAGACCGCCGAGGTGTCGAACTTGACCAGCGGCAGCTTCCACTCCCCAGCCACGGCACGCGCACACAGCGACTTCCCGCACCCTTGCACGCCGAGAATGATCATCCCGCGCGGCGGCTCCAGCCCAAATTCGCGCGCCGCGTCTTCCCATGCTCCACGACGCTGTCCCAGCCAATGCTTCAAATTCTCCAACCCACCCACGGCGGCCATATTGTCCGAGGCGTCGACAAACTCCAGCATGCCCGAATGCCGCAGCAGTTGCTTCTTGGCATCGAGTACATCGGTGACGCTCTCGGTACACAACGCATAGCGCGTGACCAGGGCCTGAGAAATGGCGCGCTCCGCTTCTTCCTCGCTCAAGCCGCGCAGGTTAGCCGCCATCGCATCCACGCCAGCGGCGTCGAGTTGCAACTTTAGCGTGTAAGTCTTCGACAGCCGCGTAAATATGTCGTGAATGATTTCGCGCAGCCGGTTGCGATCGGGCAGCGGCAGGTCGAAATATTCCACCAGCGTTGTGAGTTCAGCGGGCACGGCGATCTCCGGGGACGTGATGACCACAGTCCGCCGGTTAGCAGCGAATTTCTGCCCCACATCCCGCAGTCGACGCACCACGACCGGATCGTCCATGTGACGGTGAAAATCTTTCAGGATGAAAACGGCTTCGAGGGTCATCGACTCCATGTTGGCCAGCGCCTGCACCGGTTCGCGCGTGTTGTAGATCGAGCTGCCGCCCGCCATCGCACCCTCGGCATTCTGGGACAACGCGATGGCTCGGGCCATTCGCTCCGCGTCCGCGGCGCCCGGCTTGAGCGCGCTTCGCATTTGCGCAACCGTTCGCCCAGCCTGGTTCCAGATCGTGTTCTGCTCGTTGTGCGCTTGCGGGGATACTTTTTGTTCGTCGGAGGATTCCTTCGTTCCCGAGCGGATGAGCCCGTCGGCAATGCTCCACTCAAAGGTCGCGATCTTGAGATCGCTACAGGCCGCGCACACCAGGCTGACGGCGCGCATCTCCTCCGACGTCTCCATCACGACGATGGGAGTCGATGAGTTGATGAGCACTTTCAGGCGATCGAGTCCGTCTGTCATTTGTTAGAACCAACGACTTTTAGAAGTAACGCGCGTCGAGTCTGTTCGCCCGAACTTTACGAGTTCATATCAGACTGAAGAGAATTCGTATCAGGGCATCGCTTCGGCGATGCCGTCGGCCGAGCGCAAATACCAAGCTTTAGCCGCCGCGGTTCATCGCAGCGGCTAAATCCGTTTCCAGCTTCATGCTCTACGGCATGCCTGAAGGCATGCCCTGATACAACAGTATTTTTCAACTAGCCTCACCGACTTCACAGGTTTGACCGCTCGTACACGCTCCCCTATAATAAGTAATTCGGACCCACCCGAATATCTCTCTGCACACACGAAGGTAACGAACCAGCTATGGCAAATCATCTTTCGGCGTTGAAACGCGCCCGCCAGACCACGAAGCGCACGGCCACGAATCGCGCCAACACTTCCAGCCTGCGCACCCAGTTGCGCGTCCTGCGCGAGGCCATCGAAAAAGGCGACAAGGCCGCCGCCGAGCAAAGCTATCGTCAGACCGTCTCCGCCCTTGATAAGGCCATCCAGAAAGGGACGCTCCACGGGAACACCGCCGGTCGCTACAAGTCCCGCCTGGGCAAGCGGGTCACGGCCATGAAGTAGGCTTTTGGGTTTTAGCTTGAAAAATTAGAACGGCAGGCCTACATGGGCCTGCCGTTCGCGTTTTGACGGGAGGAGTAAAATAGCAGCCATGAGTCCGGATGTTTCCGAATTACTGAAAAAGGCGCTCTCGCTTCCGGCTGAAGCGCGTGCTGCTCTAGCCGGTTCGCTTCTCGATAGCCTCGATGACGCAGTGGACGTATCCGCGGAAGAGGAATGGAACCACGAGATTGCTCGCCGCATCGCGGAATTGGATTCCGGCAAAGTAAAACCGGTTCCGTGGGCAGAAGCTCGTCGGCAGGTCTCTGCTATTCTCAATGGCCGTTAAGGTCCAGATCCATCCCGAAGCGCTTGCCGAGTTGAAATTAGCCGTAAGCTGGTATCAGGAACAGAACCAAACAGCGGCTCTCAACTTTGTTACCGAATTGGATCGAGCCATAGACTTAGTGATCGAGTCGCCGAGACGCTGGCCGCGTGGCGAGCACGGAACCCGGAACTTCGTCCTACAGCGCTATCCGTTCAAAAAGAGATCGTGACTCCTCCCTTGACCTTGCTCCTAAGCCATTGTTTCCCGGATATTGTTGCCCGGATAGGGATTGAAACCACGTTACCAACGGCACCCGCCGGACCAAAAGTTGCCAATGGCGGGCGGCGCATTCCTTGGGGCTGGTCTTGTTGTCGCCTGGACCATCGCAACTTGAGGCTTTCCCCACCCGACCTATCGGGATTAGGTCAAGCTCTTCAGTGCCTCACCGATGCGACGAATGGACTCATCGCAACACTTGCAGAGAGCCTGAAAATGGTTTCTATAGCTCCCGTACGTTTTAAGAGACTCCAACTTGATTTTCCGGGCTTCACATTCCGAGGAGTGACCTTTCACTTTGGTGCGAAGATGGTGGGCAGTTCTCAGCGGAGCCACTGTCTTGTCGGCCTCATCTTGTGCGAATCCAAGACCCAACAAGCATTCCTCAGTAACCTTGATCGAGCCAAACTTTGGGTCGAGAGTTCGACCAAGTTCTAGCGCTTTGTCCTTAAGCCATCCTGTTTGAAATCCCTCAACCACCAACTGATCGAGCAGGAGCAAGTCATTTGCCCACTCGTCAGCGGACGTGGTGACTGGATACTGCAACTGCTCGAGGAGTTTTTCGGAGCGAAGTTCCCACCAAGGAACTTGCCGTTGACCGAATTCTCGCAGGGCCGCTTTTAGACTATTCAGCGGATCATATTCGGTATGCCAACACCCCTCGAAGTCAGTTTTAATTGAGCGTTTTGATATTGGCCCTTTCGGCGGCTCATTGAACGATTTCCAGTAGAGTTGTTCTTGATAGGGAAGATTTTTCAGATAAACCAGATACGTATGTACTTGACCTGCTTCGTTGATATCGTAAGTTTGGAGATGCCATGTTCCGCGACAGGAGATGGATCTTTCCGAAATCTGATATTTTTCGGAGTCCGCCTTGTATTTCAATAAGACTTCGGGCTTGAAAAACGCGGGGGTCGTCTCAAAGGGCAAGTCTGACTCTGTGAAGTAGTTCCCAAGATGCTCCGGGCTGCAAGAGAGTTCCTTGACGACGTCGTGTTTCCAGTCGTGCGCGATGAATGTCGCATACGGACGCTTCTTCCTAGCGCCTGGCTCTAAGCGCTCGATGATTGATTCTTTCGTAGTGGATGGCCAGACCAGTTGACACCCACGTCGGAAGGCAGCGCGTCCTTTCTCCACGTGGGCATTGTAGAAGAGGTCCCTTTCAAGGGTTTGTTCGACCTTATGGCTTTCCGCCCAGCCAGCGAAACGTGACAAGTCACAGAACGTGAAGTCAAAGGTTCGGACGATCACGGAGTCTGTAAGGGCGGCGTATTCATCAATCACGCTTCGCCTGCAAGTAATGGCTGTGCCACCATATTCACCTCCCTTGCTAGGAAACTCGACAATGCGAAGCACTTCTTCAATGTCGCCTAGCTCGTCGAGCCGACAATAGGCTTGTCTTTCGTGTAGGAAATGAATTTCGGAGGCCTGAGCGAACTTTTGAAGGACTTCGTAGTAATGCTTTTCACCTATCCGCCCTTCAAAACTACGAGCAAAGATCAATTGTTCAGCTTCATCGAGAGCCTTGCTTCCTGTATGAGACAGAGGCGGAGAAATCGAAACGGACCTCGGATTGCCGAAGGAAATCTCTATGCCCCAGGACGAGTATGGAGTGCAGTCCCAGGCTAATAAATCCTCGCAGTCTGGCGGATTGAGCGCCGACACTGGAGCGAGTAGGGCATGAATAAACGTGTTCTGGAAGGTCGCGTACACGATAAACTCGTTGTGGTTTACGTTGTCCTTGAGGAAGGCAATAATGTCCTTCATTTCAAGCCAACCATCGTAGGCCGCTTTGTCAGCTGGAGTTGTTGACAGTCCCTTTAGTATGGTCGCAACGTCTGTCATACATCGAATTCTATTGCAGGTTGGCACACGCCGGGTGCCCCACCTTTCGCCGCGTTTCTTGCAAAGGGTGGGTTACGATGCTGCTGGGAGCAAACCCGCACTTTTCCACAGCCGTCCACAGCCAAAATCCAATTCTCGTGTGACGAACAACCTTTACTGAGAAATATTGAAAGCGCAAGATCGACCTATGCGCGAACGCTCTCCCAAAGAGTTATCACTCAGCCAGACCGTCAGCGGCTTTCAGTCCAGGCTTTGCCCAGAAAAAGCTAAGTCCTTATTCCTTAAGATTTTAGCTCTAAGTCCTTACGGCTCAATATTTTGCTCGATACCTAGCATACCCAATCGCGCCAATCTCATAGAAACAAAGATTTTAGCCGACGGGTATCAAAAAAAAATACATATGGCGGATAGTGACGCATGGCCGGACGGGAAATCTGGGACAGCTGAAACATGGCTACACTGGCAACTGATCCTGCATCCACCCCGGCGTCTCTGGTTTCGCCTCGGAAGTCAGGTCCATCACAAGCCGCTCCAGCACCATGCGCTTACTCACGGGATTCGAGCGCAGAGCCAGATCGGCCTTGGCCACCAGGCGGATGGCGCGCGTCAGTTCGCGGCGGGATTTGTAGCGGCGAGCCTGCTTGATGATGTCGTCGGCGGCGAACGGGGGCACGCGAAAGCCCTGCCAGAGCGCGGCCCACAGCATGCGCTGGTCGCGGACGTTGCGCTCCAGAATCACCAGCATCTGGCGGAAAGTTTTCGCCAGCATGTAAATGTGTCCGATGGCCGCTTCTTCGCCGTCGCCCGACAGCAGAATGGCGTCGAGAACTTCCAGCGCGCGCACCCGTTCTTTGGCCGAGATCGCGTCGGTCAATTCATAGAGCGAGCGCTGCTTGGCCGCCAGCACCATGGTTTCCACGTCGCCCAGCGTGATGCGCTTTTTTTCGCCAACGTAGAGAATCAGCTTCTCCAGTTCGTTGGAGATCATCATCATGTCGCCGCCCAGGGCGTCGACCAGCTCGCGGGCGCCGTCGGCTTCGATCTTTACTTCGCGGCCGGCGCAATAATCGGAAATCCAGCGGACCGCCTCGCCTTCTTCCACGCGCGCCAGTTCGACGATGCCGCAGTACTGGCCCATGGTCTCGCGGATGCGCTGGTAGCGCTCTTTGTCCTGCATCTCCATGCGGCGGACGTCGGCTGGAATGCTGATGTGGTCGGCGACAAAAATGACGATCGCATCGGGATTCGGATTCTTGCAGTATTCCTCGATCGCAGTCAGTTTCTCTTCGTTCGATCCGCGGCCAAAAAGATTCTTCACGCCGCGCACGAAGAAAACCTGGAACGGCGCCATCAGCGACGGAGTGCGGGCGCGGTCCAGAACTTCCGCCAAATCGTTTTCGGAAAGATCGAATTCAAAAAAACCGAAGTCTCTCAGGTCGGGCGGGACCAGATGCTCGAGGATGGCATCTCGAAAGCGCTTGCGGAAAAAGGCCTCATCGCCCACGAAGACGTAGGCGGCGCGCAGCTTGCGCGATTCCAGTTCGTTGACGAAGCGCTCGGCCTGGGCGAAGGCGCGCATCAGATTATCTCCGAACTGCGTCGTTGGTCGTTAGTCGTTGGTCGTCGGCCAACCACAAATAATGCACGAACGAACGTGTGGCTAACGAAGGTGTGGCGAACGAACGATTGGCGAACGAACGACGACCAGCGACCGACGACCTCCTGCGAATCTAACATCTAGAATCCCTCCAGAATGTTGGAGACTAGGGTGCGGGCGAAGTCCTGCGAAAGCCTGCGGAAGGCGGGGGAATCCTCCTCAAAAAAGCTGGTCAGGTCCTGCGATACTTCGTATTGCTCGCGAAACAGGTACGCCGGATTCTGATACAGCACTTTGCCATTCCGGTCGATGAGCGTCACCTTCATGCTGACCACTACCAGCATGCTGGCCGCCTGTCCGGTCGAGGTGTCATAGGTGAGCGGAGAAGCAGTGGTGGAAAGCACGGTGCCGCGAAGGGTGGCGTCAGCGTCTTGGCTGGCGTCGTTGAGGATGCGGTAGCGAGTGCGGGTGGTGAATTCACGAACCACTGAGGCAGTCAGCATCTGCTCGATGCGGTAGGTGAGCGTCTCATTCTTGAAGGCGGGCACCGCGATGGTCTTTACGTTCTCGGGAAGTTGGACTGCGTGACCGGCGGTGTGATAGCCGCATCCCGCATGCAGGAACAGGCAGATGAATAGAGGCAGCACCAGCGCCGTCGCACGCGTCTTCATTGAATTTTTCCCGTCGGGCGGGTGGCCATCATGCTCTCGGCACATTCCACCGCAGTCAGAGCAGAGATGCGAAGATTGTCGGCGGCGGCCCACAACCAGACGCCGTCCGGCTGCGCGGGATCAAGCTTTAGCGAGATTTGAATGTCCGGTTGTCCAGCCGAACTTACATTGCTCGGCGGATCCTCCTCCGGGCCGGGAATCGCAACATGATCGCCAGCCAATGCGTGCGATAACGCCGTCACATCCACGGGACGATCCAACTCCAGGAAGATAGCCATCGCATGAGCGTGGAAGACTGGAGCTTGCAGCAGCAGGAGCGAAGGCTGCGGTGCGTCGGTTCCGACAATTTTCTGATAATGGCGGAGGATGCGGCCCTCCACGGAGTCGAGCGCGGGCTGCGACTTCTGGCCGTAGCGCGACACCATATTGAAGGCCACCTGCACGTCGAACACGTCTTTCGGCAGGGATTGGAACGAAAGCAGGTTCACGGTTTGCTGGTGCAGTTCGTCCATGCCACGTTGTCCGTGCTCCGACGCTGGTTCAAAGATGGTGGCCACGGCCCGCCGGATCGTCCCGGTTTTCCGGGCGCGCAACAGCAACAGGGCCAGCGTCACCGCGACGGGGTGCGGGGTTACGCAGGGGCCCGGCTGCAATTCGGGAGCGGCAATCTGGCCGCGTTCGCGTTCGACCCAGAGCGACCGCACGCTGGCTCCGGGTTCATTTTCTAAAGAGGCGGAGAGATCGATGATGGCGGCCCCGGCATCGCGGGCATCTTTCCAGTTCTTGCGCGTACTTTCTTGATCGGAAGCAAAAAAACTGAAGTCCACATTCTCAAACTGCTCGGCGCGCACCCGCTGGATAAAACTGATCTCGTCGCCCATGGCCTCCAGTTGGCCCATGGACTCGTCATCATCGAGCAGACGAATGTCGGCGGCTGGGAAATTTCGTTCATTCAACATCTCCGCGACTTCCTTCCCCTTGAGCGAGGCTGCGCCCACGATCGCGGCGCGATAGAGATTTCCGCGGCTTGCAACGGGATGCGACGCAGACGGTGACTTGGCGGAATCGCTCATGAGGCCTGCGAAGCCTCTTTGTAGGACGGCGGAGGGCGGTCACGCCTGCGACGAAAGATCCATTGCAATCGCCAGAAGACGCCCGAGATCATGTAGATCAAGGCGATAACAAAAAGCATAAGGCGCGAGAAGAACCAGATGGAGGCAAACAGCGCAGCCAGAAAAAGAATCAGACGAAAAGGATGGCGTGAGCGGAAGTCAATGTCCTTGAAACTATAAAAGCGCCACGTGCTTACCATCAGGTAGCCGACAGTCGTCACCATGGCGAGCCAGACCAGCGCGGTGTACCACGAGAACAGCGGATCTCCGCCCGTGAAATGAACCACCGCGGAAATCACGCCTGCTCCCGCCGGAATAGGCATGCCGACAAAATATTTCTTCCCCGGACGACCGGGATTCGAGGGTTGGGGATTGCTGGTGATATTGAACCGGGCCAGGCGGCTCGCTCCCGCCATTAGAAACAGAAAACTCGCGATTGCTCCCAACTGCGCCAACTTGATGTGCCACTCAGTCAGCACGACCGTGGGCATCAAGTTAAATCCCCAACTCCAGGCCAGCATGGCCGGAGCCACGCCGAAGGCGATCACGTCGGCGAGAGAGTCCAACTCCTTGCCAAAATCGCTGCTGGTGCCGGTCATGCGCGCGATGCGGCCGTCGAGTCCGTCGAACAAAACCGCAAAGCCTATGGCCTTGGCCGCATTATCGAGATGCCAGTATTCATTTGGGGTGGCGTGCATGACCTGCAGAATGGCGTAGTAACCCATTGCCATGTTCGCGGTGGTGAACAGCGAGGGCAGAATGTACATCCCTTTGCTCTGCCGGCCGCGCGTTCTTGGGGTAATTTGCTCCATTACCGCGCTCTTTCTGTTACAGGAGCTGTTGCAGGCACATTCGCCGCGGCTGTGAGCTGGTTTTGCAATTGCACATAAGCCAGCACGGTCGCGCCGCCTTTCACGCGATCTCCCACTTTCACGCTCATACTCGCCGACGCATCGAATAAGACGTCGACGCGCGATCCGAACTTAATCAGTCCCACGCGCTGGCCGCGTTCCAGACGGTCCCCCAGCTTGGGGGTGAACACGATTCGCCGCGCCAGCAAGCCGGCAATCTGCTTGAATATGACCGTCTGCCCGTCGCCCTCCACGGTAACAACATTCTGTTCATTTCTCTCGGCTGAAACGGTGTTCATGGCATTTAGAAACTGGCCGCGCTGATAGCGGACATCGCGAACCACGCCCGCGATGGGAGACCGGTTTACGTGCACATCAAACACGCTGAGGAAGATGCTGACCCGCATGTGCCGCTCACTCCCAGCCGTCATGATCGAAACATCGGTAACCTTGCCGTCCCCCGGCGAAACGACCGCGCCTGCATCTTGAGGAGTGGTGCGCTCGGGATCGCGAAAGAACCAGAGAAAGAACACTGCCAGCAGGCAGGGGATGATCGCCCAAGCGGGCCGGGTGAGCCAGCCGAGCAGAACAGCGGCGGCGATTAAACCCAGCGCGTAGAAGTAACCGTCACGAACCATGGGAAGGCTCAATTATATCCGGCAACAGCGCGGGAACGCCGCTCCTGATGCCCTGGCCCTGTAAGTATAAATAAAAAAAAGGCGCTCCCAAGCGCCCTGTGGAAGGTGCATTCCGCCCCAGACGGTCGAAGCCGCGGGCAGATTCGTCAGGATTTAGGCTACGTTGACGCCGTAGTGCTGCCGGTACTCCCGCTCAATCGACTCCATCTGGTCTTTCAGGCGGAGTTTTAGCTTCTTAAGCCGGACTTCTTCCAGCTTTTCATCTTCGCTGAGGTAGCGTTTTTGGGTAAGTGAATCGAGGCGCTTTGCATATTGGGTGTGCTCCTGGGCCAACCTGCGGAATTGCTCGTGATTGGTCAGGAGTTCGTCTCTCGAAGTCAGCATCCAGCAGACCTCCAACCGGGATATAAGGTCAGGCTAGCACAGGGGAAAAGTGGGTTCAATGCCAAAAAAGTGGTGCAATCTCAGTATGAGAACAAAGTTAGACAAGAGTGCGGCGGTACAAGATGGCATCTTCCAAGGGACTTGTGTAGTAGGAATGGCGGCGTCCGGTTTGCTCGAAACCGGCCTTTTCGTAGAGGATACGCGCGGCCGCGTTGGATTCGCGCACCTCGAGAAATACCGTAGAGCTATTGGTTTCGCGGGCAGCCTCCAAAAGGCAGTCGAGAAGCCGATAGCCGAGGCCGTTCCGCTGAAAACTGGATGCAACAACGATGTTCTCCAATTCCCATTCGGGCGAGAGATGGCGGGCGATCAGAAACCCCAGAATCCCGGAACTGGCATCGGATTCGAGACCGAATACCCTGGGCGGCGATGTTTCCGCCACCAGCACGAGACTTGGAGGGCTTTCAGGCTGGAACAGTAGTCGGTATTGATGTTCCGTCCAATGTCCGGCGGTGGCAGATTGCCGTTCCAGCCGCATCATGTGCGGAATGTCTTCGAAGGTTGCGGGGCGGATGTGCACGCAGTTTTCGGGAGTTCAACGCATTCAATTGTTCAAGCAAAAAGCTAGAAGGTTTTCACAAACATCTCGGCGTCCGAGCGGCGCATGTAGTGCGCTTCCAACCGATCGGGGGATACGGTTTCACCGGCTTGCAGCTTTCGTAAGCCCAAGCGGGCAATCCCCTCAGCGCTCGGAGGCTCGACCTGAATGGCGGAAAGACCCGCTTCCCGCGCTACGACCGCCCAGTCCGGGTCGGGGGTAATGACCGTCGATCCAGGAGCAGCCGATAAGAACTCGGCTTTCGACAGCAGTCGCTCCTGCAGAACCTGCGCAGACTCGCCCGCAATTTCGTAGGCCCCAAAATATACATCGCCCCGCCCGGCATCGAGTGCAGCCGCGACTTTGTCCTGGGCGCGACTGGCCATTGCGAGCACTTCCAGCAGCGACACGGCGACGATCGGCTTCTCCAGAACTTCCGCCAGCGCTTTGATTGCGGCCAATCCGACCCGCAGGCCGGTAAACGAACCGGGGCCGGAGACCACAATGAAAGCGTCGATATCGGCCTTGGTAAGACGATGCTTGTCCAGCAAGGCAGCGATCTGCGGCACCAGCTGCGCGGAGAACATGCCTCCGGCCAGGAAGGCGACTTCGATTACCTCGACCTCGTTCCGATCGGGTTCGTCCGCACGCGCCAGCGCGACGCTGCCTTGCTTGCCGGAAGTGTCGGTGACTAGAAGAAGCATTGGGATTTTTTCCATCCGTGCTAATCCGTGAAATCCGTGGCGGGGAGCTGTTTATGTCTGCACCAGCTCCAGCAGCACACCGCCGGTGCTTGACGGATGGACGAACACATATTTGTGGCCGCCCGCGCCCGTCTTGATCTCATTCGAGACCAGGCGCACGCCATCTTTTCTCAGGCGCTCAACCGCCGCTGCCAAGTCTGGAACCTTGAGGCACACGTGATGCAATCCTTCGCCGCGCTTGGCAATGAACTTCGCGATGGTTGAATCCGCCGAGGTCGCCTCGAGGAGTTCTAACCGGCTCTCGCCAATCGGCACCATCACCAGTCGCACCCGCTCTTGCTCTACCGTTTCTTCGGGCGAGACGCTGAGGCCCAGCTTTTCGTAAATTGCTTTGGCCGCTGTCAGCGACTTCACCGCGATTCCGAGATGATCAATCTGGAACATTGATTCAATCGCTCACGTAGCGGCGCACGCATTCGTCCGCCCGCTCCAATCCCGCTCACGGAGGTCTGCCTCAACTCCCCGGACGAATGAGGTCCGGGCCTACGTGGTTCTTGCCTTCGCCGCAATTTCTTCTACTAGGGTATACGGGTCTCGCTTATGTTCGGCTACTTCGGCCGCCAGCTTTACCAAGTTCCCATTACCGAGTTGGGCACGGGCTTTGTCGAGCATTGCGTCTCGGAGCATTTCCACCAGGCGCTCCTGCCAGTTCTGGACTCTCTTTTTCAGCGCGAGATTTTCCTTCTGTAGATACGCGACATAACTGGCGATCGACGCAGCCAGGTCGTCGATTCCAGTGCCCTCGGTCGCGACGGTTTTCACAATCGGTGGCGTCCATCCATCCTGGCGCAGGGCCAGCGACTGCAAGGCGCGAATCTCGCGTTCCACGCGCTCGGCGCCTTCGCGATCGCTCTTGTTGATCACGAAGATGTCGGCGATCTCCATGATTCCCGCCTTGATTGTCTGCACATCATCGCCCATGCCGGGGACCAGAATCACGACTGTGATGTCGGCAAGCCGCACGATATCGATTTCGTCCTGGCCAACACCGACGGTCTCAACGAGAATGATGTCGCGGCCCGATGCATCGAGCACCGTCGTAACGTCCGCTGTGGTGCGCGCGAGACCGCCGAGCGATCCGCGAGTCGCCATGCTGCGAATGTAAATGCCCGGATCGGCGAAATGTTCCTGCATGCGGATGCGGTCGCCCAGAATCGCGCCGCCGGTATAGGGACTCGTCGGGTCCACGGCGACGATTCCCACGCTTTGATTCTGCTTGCGATAGAAGCGCGCCAGATGATCGACCAGCGTGCTCTTCCCCGCTCCCGGCGCGCCCGTCAGCCCGATCACGCGAGCGTGACCGCTGTGCGGGAACAGAGCCTTCAGAAGATCGGACCATCCTGGCGCGCGATTTTCCACCACCGAAATGGCGCGCGCCAGAGTGCGCACGTCGCCGGAGCGGAGTTGGTCGATCCAGAGTTGGTTGTCGTGTTGCAAACAGGTCACTGTAAAGCGGAGGAGGATAAACTGAAACCGATGAACAACTCAGCTAAAGAATTCCCCTCCCGGTCCGATCCTCAGAATCCTGCGGGCTAGCCGGCCGAGCAGGGGATATTCCGCCCATTCGCCGCGCCCAGCTTTGATTCCGTACACGATGGCCACGACTAGGATAAACACCCACCAGCCCATCATTCCCAACCAGATCACCGGGAAAAGGATGATAAATCCAGGAGGAAGCGAATCGTGCTGTGCCGATGGCTGGTGAAACGCAACGCCAGCCACCACCGCGACAAAAATTGCGCCCATCATTAGCATCACGACTAAGAAATACAGAGCCTGCAACAATAAAGCCTGGAGCGCATGGAACGAGACGAACCGCGAGTTCCGCTTGACCAGAAAAATAACCAGCGGCGCAATGAATCCACCGACGAGCTGCAGCACATGGGCCAGCGTTCCCATTGTGCGCTCGTCCGGCGAGGGGGCTAATGGGTCGACTCCTGCTGCGTCAGACACGGGGTCACCAAGGATGCAACCGTACCATACCTCCGCCACGGTTCCAAGACAAGACCGCACGGCGCGGACTCAACAGCTTCAGTTACCCCCATCGAGGTGGTACGTATGGGTTAATCGTGCGGAAACGAGGCTAGTCCTTCAATAGCTGCCGCGCAATCACCAGCCGCTGAATCTCACTCGTTCCCTCGCCGATAGTGCACAGCTTCACGTCGCGGTAAAACTTTTCCGCGGGATAATCTTTGATGAAGCCGTAGCCGCCGTGAATCTGCACGCCTTCGTTGGCGCACCTTACGGCCACTTCGCTGGCATAGAGCTTCGCCATGGACGATTCCTGCGTGGTCTTGAAGCCTGCGTCTTTCATCGAGGCGGCGCGCATGGTGAGCAGCATGGCGGCGTCGATCTCGGTCGCCATGTCGGCCAGCTTCCACTGGATCGCCTGAAAGTCGCTGATTGCCTTGCCGAACTGTTTGCGTTGTTTGGAATATTTCAACGCCGCTTCGTAGGCGCCTTCTGCCATGCCGAGCGAAAGAGCTGCAATCGAGATGCGACCGCCGTCGAGTACTCGCATGGCGTCGGGAAATCCTTGTCCCTCGCCGCCCAGCAGATTTTCCGCGGGGATTACGCAATCTTCGAAAATCAGCTCGGCCGTATCGCTCGCCCGGAGTCCCAGTTTGTTTTCTTTCTTTCCGGGACGAAATCCTTTGGTGTCTTTCTCGACGACGAACGCGGAAATACCGTGCGTATGTGCGGCGCGATCGGTCACCGCGAGAACGACGATTACATCGGCGTAGTGACCGTTGGTGCAGAAGGTTTTGGTTCCGTTCAGCACCCAGTTATTTCCTCGCCGCACCGCCGTCATGCGCGCGCTGCCCGCGTCGGATCCTGACGAGGGCTCGGTCAGGCCCCACGCGCCGATGAATTCTCCCGTCGCCAGCTTGCAGATGTATTTCTTTTTCTGGGCCTCGTTGCCGGCAAGAAAAATATGGTTCGAACATAAAGATGTGTGAGCCGCTACGATGATTCCGACCGACCCGTCGACGCGCGAGAGTTCCTCGATGGCGGTGACATATTCCACGTAGCCCATGCCGGCGCCGCCGTATTCGGCTGGAAAAACCATTCCCAACATTCCGAGTTTTCCCAACTCTTTGATGGTGGCCAGCGGAAACTCGCTGGCCTCATCCCACTTCATGACGTTGGGCTTGATCTCGCGCTCGGCAAATTCGCGAACGTTTTTCTTCAAATGCAATTGCTCTTCGTTCAGTTGGAAATCCAAGGTTCCTCACAGTGGTGCGCGGTGACAGTGCGGTCCGCACCTTACGATACTTTCCCACGACCGCAAATGGTGATTAGAACATAGCGCCGGAAGAGGGAAAAGTTACTGGCGGAAAGGAAAGAGGAATATGCGGAGAGCTGCATAAACACTAGCGATTATTGATATTTCACCCGGCGACCCAACCGACCGGATGGTTAGCTGTTTCGCAGCGGTATCTTCAAGTTCTGGTTGGAAGTTTGTCGTTGGCCAGGAAGGCCTGAAAGACTTCATTGGAGAGCAATCGCCCCCGTGATGTCAGGCGAATGCTACGGTCTGTCCTCCGCACCAGCCCATCCTTCTGCACCAGCCCGTCCTGCTGCAGCAGTCCATCGTCGATCAGCTGGGCGATGGCTGGCTGCAAGTCGTCGAGAACTTGCCGGCCGAAGGTGACGGCGACGCTTCCCAGGTTGACGCCGCGATTCGTTCGCAATCCGAGGAAGAAAGTCTCTTCGAGTGCGGCTTGGCGCGAGATTTCGGTCCTTTGCAGAGGCGATCCGGCAATGAATTTTTCCAGGACATCCGCAGT
Organism: uncultured Acidobacteriaceae bacterium; assembly: GCA_963709305.1. Taxonomy (GTDB): domain Bacteria; phylum Acidobacteriota; class Terriglobia; order Terriglobales; family Acidobacteriaceae; genus Sulfotelmatobacter. The sequence continues at coordinate 996,995 of CAVPWO010000002.1, forward strand.
TGCAAAGCGCACGGCGTCCGCTTCCGGCGAGGCGGACGCCAACATGGAATGGGCGTCCACGCCGAAGCCGAGATACGGCTCCCGGGTCCAGTACTTCAGGTTGTGCCGCGATTCCGAACCGGCTTTTGCGAAGTTGGAAATTTCATATTGCGGGATGCCTGCCGCTTCCAATTGTTCGCAGGCCGATAAATAGAAATCGGCAGTCGCCTCTTCATCCGGCACAAAGTGCGCGTGATAACGTTTGCCGCCTGCGATCAATTCGCGGCCCAGCCGAGAATCTTCGTCCACCTCAAGAATGTACACGCTGACGTGAGGCGCTTCGGCCGCAAGCGTCTGCGCCACCGATTCGCGCCAGCTTTCCGCAGTCTGGTGCGGAAGTCCGGCGATCAGATCGATATTGAGGTTGGAAATTCCCGCAGCGCGCAGGCGGGCGACGTCTTCCAGAACGATGGACCGCTGGTGCAATCGACCAACCGCCGCTGCCTCGGCGTCAACGAAGGACTGCACGCCCAAGCTGACGCGATTCACGCCGCAGCGCAGCAGTCCTCCAATCACGTCAGGCGTAAGCGTGCCGGGCGCACATTCGACCGTAACTTCGGCGTCCGATGCTACGGAGAACTCTTCGCGGACCGCACGAAACAGTCGTTGCAACTGTCCCGGATCGAGCACCGTGGGCGTTCCGCCGCCGAGATAGATCGAGTTCACTTCCGGTTCGATCAGTCCCCCCATCTCCTGAGCAATTTGAGGGGCATTCGCAACGTCCGCGCACACGCGATCAACGTATCGCTCAAAAACGGCCCGCGAAAACACGTCAGACGCGAAGTTGCAGTAGCTGCATTTCGTCCGGCAGAACGGAACGGAGATGTAGATGCCGAGAGCCACATTCTGATTATCCCACTCTCAAAGCTTTTGCCTCTCACCCGCTGCCCCAGCTATCTTTTTTAGGTTAACCTGTTCAATAAGGGATCCCGCGCCGCTGGCAAAAAGTCGTCCAAGAAGTTTTATCCGGGACACAATGGCCCAGGAAGAGGAAGTTCTAGGAAAAGCGTACGACAGCCGCCTGATGCGGCGGCTGCTCACCTACCTGCGTCCCTACCGCTGGCAGGTGACGATTGCCATTGTCTCGATCATTGTGAAGTCATTTTGCGACGTCCTGGGGCCTTATCTGGTGAAAGTTGCGGTGGACCGCTACCTGGCGCCGGTCAACAGTTCGGCCGCTGGCCTATGGAATTGGCTCAGCCCTCGGCCGCTGCATGGCATTGCGCAGATTTCCGCGATTTACTTCGGCCTGCTGCTGCTCACCTTCGTGTTCGAGTTTCTGCAGACGTATTTCATGCAGTGGACCGGGCAGAAGGTAATGTTCGACCTGCGCAGCCAGATTTTCCGCCACCTGCAACGCATGCACGTGGCTTTTTATGACAAGAATCCGGTCGGCCGGCTGGTCACGCGCGTCACCACGGACGTGGACGCTTTGAATGAGATGTTCACCTCCGGCGTGGTTTCCATTTTTGAAGATCTCTTCGTCCTGGTGGGAATTCTGGGGATCATGCTGTGCATGAACTGGAAGCTGGCGCTGATTACATTCGCCGTGCTGCCCTTTATCGTGGTAGCGACTAAGATTTTCCGCGACAAGGTGCGCGATTCTTACCGCCGCATACGAACCGCCATCGCCCGCATCAACTCTTATTTGCAGGAACATGTCAGCGGCATGGTCGTGTTGCAGCTCTTCAATCGCGAACGCAAAGCTTACCAGCGTTTCTCGGAAATCAATCGCAGCCACATGGACGCGTTCAAGGACGCGATCATGGCCTATTCCGTCTATTATCCTGTGGTCGATTTCTTTTCCGCGGTTGCGATTGCCAGCGTGATCTGGTTCGGTGGCCAGGATGTGATGCGGGGTATCGTGGCCAGGAGCGTTTCCATCGAGTTCAGCCGTCAGTCGCTGGTATCGTTTCACCTCGTCGCCACGGCGGCTTCGCTGGGCGTGCTGATTGCCTTCACGCAATACGCGCAGCGCTTCTTCCGCCCGATCATGGACTTCAGCGAGAAGTACAACATTCTGCAGTCCGCGATGGCCGCCAGCGAACGCATTTTTAAGCTGCTGGATACGCCGGTGGATATTGTCTCGCCCGCCGCGACGAAAAAGCCTCAAGGCACGGGGAGGATCGAGTTCGACCACGTCTGGTTCGCCTATCGAGATGTACCCGAAGACAGCGAGGCTCGTGCGCGGATATCGGCGCATGTGGGGACATCGGCTCATGTGGGGACGGCCGCCCTCGGCCGTCCAGCCGAGCAAAGCTCGGCGGGCAGTTTGCCTGGGAATGGCAATGCTGCGGCAATCGACTCGACCCCCGACTGGGTGCTCCGCGACGTGACCTTCGCCATCGAACCCGGAGAAACCGTTGCGGTAGTGGGCCACACCGGCGCCGGCAAGACCACTTTAATTTCACTCCTGCTGCGCTTCTATGATGTCCAGAAAGGAGCAGTCCGCATCGACGGCGTGGATGTAAAAGAAATGGATCTCGCCGACCTGCGTAGCCGCTTCGGCGTCGTGCTGCAAGATCCGTTCCTGTTCAGCGGAACGATCGGCGGCAACATCCGCTTGGGCACCGAGCGCATTCAGGACGGGGACGTGGCCAAGGCCGCCGAAGATGTGAACCTCGGCGATTTCATCCGCGCCCTGCCCAATGGATTCAACGAAGAAGTCCGCGAGCGCGGCTCGACGTTATCGACTGGCCAGAAACAACTGATCTCGTTCGCGCGCGCCCTGGCCCATGAGCCAACGATTCTGATCCTCGACGAAGCCACCTCGAGCGTGGACACCGAAACCGAATTTAAAGTGCGCGACGCCCTCAGCCGCATGGTCGAAGGCCGCACCTCGCTGATCATCGCCCACCGCCTCTCCACCGTACAGCGCGCCGACAAGATCATCGTCATGCACAAAGGCCAGTTGCGCGAAATGGGCACTCATCAGGAACTGCTGGCCCAGCGCGGCATTTACTTCAAGCTGTATCAACTCCAATACAAAGACCAGGAGTTGAATGTGGCGCGGGCGTCCTCGCCCGCGAATTCCGAAGTTACCGCCAGCGCAGATGATTAGTGACCTCGGACGCCTCGACGAGAATGTGTTTCAGGCTAAACGAGTCTTCCTTTCTGCCGAGTGGCGGGATCTCGTCATGTTGAACTATGCTGTTGAGCCGAATCTGCTAAGCGGATACGTTCCGCCGGGCACACAGCTTGATTCGTTCGAGGGAAAAACATACGTCAGCCTTGTGGGCTTCCGATTCTGTCGTACCAAGATGCTTGGGTTTTTCCCGGTGCCATTTCACGCGAATTTCGATGAAGTGAACTTACGCTTCTACGTGCGGCGAAAAGAGGACAGCGAAGACCGAAGAGGAGTTGTTTTCATTGCGGAGGTGGTGCGCCGATACGCGATTGCGAAAATCGCTCGCGCGTTGTTCGGCGAGAACTACACTTCCCTCCCGATGAGACACGAGATTGGTACGAGCGACAGCAGCATGACAGCCGAATATGAATGGCAGGTCGACGGCAAATGGTGCAAACTCTCGGCTCAAACCGATGGCCTTCCAACACATCCTCAAGAGGGAAGTTTGGAACAGTTCATCACCGAGCATTATTGGGGATACTCTGCTCAACCATCTAGCGGATGCCTTGAATACCATGTCTCACATGTTCCGTGGCGGGTTTGGAAGACGACCGCGGCAGCGTTCGAGGGCGATGCCAGCGCTCTTTACGGAACTGAACTTGGCGCAGTAATTCAACGTCCGCCGGACGGCGCGTTCGTAGCGGAGGGCTCGCCCGTCATCGTGTTCAAAGGCAAACGAATCCGATGAACTTGGCAGACCACAAATCACAAGCCGCTCTCCCTGGTGAGGGATGGATACTTTACGACGGCGCTTGCGGGTTTTGCTTCCGCTGGGTTCACTTCTGGAAAAATGTGGTGGAGGCGAGGGGTTTCGCGATTAAAGATTTGCAGTCCGCCTTTGCCGACGGCACCTTACTAATTCCGGAAGAGAACTTGGTAGACGACATTCGAGTCTTGACCCGCGATGGAAGATTGGAATCGGGTGCCGATGCATACCTCTTCGTGTCACGGCGAATCTGGTGGGCGTGGCCTTTTTATGCAGTCTTTCGTTTGCCCGGTCTTAACTGGCTGCTTTGGCGCGGTTATCGCTGGTTCAATCGAAATCGACACCGCATTTCCCGCCATTGCCCGCTGCCGCAAGACGAAGTTAATCCGGCCGTTTCGAAGGATGTTCGAGAACATCTCTAGTTGCATCGCGGCTTTACAATGCTCTCTTGCGCATTCTGATCTCAGCCGGCGAAGCTTCGGGGGAAATGTATGGGGCGCAGCTGATTGAAGCGCTGCGCCGTGCTGCAACATCGCAAAATGCTCATGGAGGGACGGACGTGGCGTCCGCCCCTCCACAAGCCCTCCCTCCACGAGCTCGGCTTGAATTCTTCGGCGTGGGCGGAGATCGCATGCGGGCTGCCGGCTGCGATACCGTCGTCGACGCGAAAGATCTCTCCGTCGTCGGCATCACCGAGATTCTCAGCCACCTGCCAAAGATCTACGGCCTCTACCAGCATTTGATCGCAGAAGCCGACCGGCGCAAGCCCGACCTCGCCATCGTCATCGACTCTCCGGCATTCAACTGGCGAGTGGCCCGCCAGATGAAGAAGCGCGGCATTCCCACTGTCTATTACGTTGCCCCGCAGTTCTGGGCGTGGCGCCAGGGGCGCGTGCGCCTTCTGCGCGACTACATCGACAAAGCGCTGGTCATCTTCCCTTTCGAGGAACAGTTTTACCGGGAGCGCGGCGTGGACGCGACTTTCGTCGGGCATCCGCTCGCAGAACTGCCGTCCCCGACCATTGAGCGCAGCGACTATGCGGCGGAATTTCGGCTGGACGGGTCTAAGCAATGGATTACGCTCATGCCCGGCAGCCGCGTGAAAGAAGTCCGCATGAATCTGCCGACGATTCTGGAGTCGGCATCGCTGCTTGGTTCCCACTACGAATTTCTCCTGCCGGTGGCTGCTACGCTCGATCGCGATCTCCTGCTGACTCTCACCGGCGACAGGAAAGTCACGCTTGTCCCCGGCGCCCTGCCGGCACTCTGGCACTCACGCGCCGCCATCGTGGCCAGCGGCACCGCCACGGTTGAGGCCGCCATGATGAGCACGCCATTCGTTATGGTCTACTGCGTTTCGTTTCTCACGTACCTGCTGGGCAAGCCACGGGTGAAGGTGCCGCACTTTGCCATGGTGAACCTGATCGCGGGGGAGCAAATCGTCCCTGAACTGGTGCAGCACGACTTTACCGCGGAAAATGTCGTCTCCGCCTTGCGGAAAATCCTGCCCGATGGCCCTCCTCGCGAACGTATGCTGAAAGGCCTGGCCAAAGTGAAAGCCCGGCTTGGTGTTTCGGCATCTGATTCCGGGCCTGCCCGGCACCCAGCGGACCGGGCCGCTGAAATCATTCTGAGGCTTCCGCGCCCTGGTTTGGTTAAAAGCCAGGAGCTAGAAGCTAGAAGCCGCGTCTAAACCTTGTGCTCCCAGCATCTTTTACGTCAGAATCTTCATCATAGGAAATGGGTTATCATTTCCTGGAGACTCTCCTGAATGTGGATTCACCCACGGCGCGCTCTTAGCGTCCTTACGAGTTCCCTGACTCTATCGCTGCTAGTTCTGCTCGCTCTCCCATCGCAGGCGGCAGAAAAGGCGCGCCTGCGAGTAGACGACTATCAGATCACCGCTGAACTCGAGCCCCATCTTCACCAAATCACGGCGCGGGCCAAGGTCAAATTCACCGCCTTGCAGGATCTTAGCGTCGCCGTCTTCGAACTGCACAATGACCTGCGGGTCACCAAGGTGACGGATGAAAAGAACCAGCCTCTCTCGGCCGAGCGTGTGACGCAAGATTCCACCGTGCGCGTTCCGTTGCCCGCGGGATTGTCCAAAGATTCCTCCACAACACTGACCTTCGAATACGAGGGGCAACTTGAATCAGCGGACAATAGCCCCGTGCCCGGCCTCAAGCTGGCCTATATCGGCGACGACACCAGCTACCTGCTCTATGCCGGACGCTGGTTCCCGGTCAGCGGCTACGGGATCAACCGTTTCACGTCCACCATCAGCGTAACCGTGCCGGCGCATATGCTGGCGATCGGCAGCGGACAGTCCAGCGTGACCGACGCTCAGGCTTCGAAGAAGCCCAATGCCAGCGTCCTGCCTACCAAGACTTTCACCTTTGTTTCCACCAAGCCCAGCTTTCCCGGGACCATCGTTGCCGGGGTCTTTGCGCCAGAATACAAGAGCGACGAAGCGGGCCTGGACCTGCACGTTTTTTTCAAGCCCACACACCAGAGTCTGGCTCCCGCTTACACAACGACCGCGGTGCAGGAGTTCACCTACTTCATCACGCTGTACGGCCTGCCTCCTTCGCAGAAACTCAACGTGGTGGAATTGCCCGGCGACACGCTTCCCTACCTCTGGGCGCCGGAAATCGCCGGGCTAGCGGGGCCTTCCATCACGGAGAAGACGAACTACCGCCTGCTGGCGGATGCGATTGCCCACCAGTGGTGGGGGGTTTCGGTGAGTCCCGCAACCAAGGACGACTGGTGGCTGAGCGATGGCTTCTCGCGCTATTCGGAAGCGATGTACGTGGAGAATGCCGCCGGCGCCGCCGGGCTGGAAGAAGCGGTAAAAGATATGTCGGTCGGCGCTCTGGCTTACGACACGGTGCCACTCTCCAGCGCCAGCAAGCTCGATATTTTCTCCACGGAATTTCAGTCGCTGGCCACCGATAAGGGCGCAATGATCCTGCACATGCTGCGCTGGGTGCTGGGCGAGGACAAATACAACAAGACAATGCGCGAATTTGCCGCGCAATTCGCCGGGAAATCGGCGACTACGGACGACTTCCGCGAAATCGCGGAGAAAAACTACGGGCAGCAACTCACCTGGTTCTTCTCGCAATGGCTCGATTCAACTGGCGCTCCCGAATTCAAGCTGAAGTACACTACCTACCGGCTGGGCGGAAATTTTGCCAAGGAGTCCAAGGCCCAGCAGGAAAGGGCGCCGGGTTTCCGCGTCACCGGGGAAATTTCTCAGGATCTCGATCTGTTCCGCATGCCCGTAAACCTGAGAATTGATACCGACGGAAAAACCGAGAATCAGCGGGTGGAAGTAGTAGGCACAAATTCGCCATTTTCGATCGAGACCTTCGGCCGTCCTCGCCGTATTTCGGTGGATCCCGACCATCACGTATTGACCAATTCGAGCGATGTGAAGTTGCGCGCCTCCATTCTCCGCGGGCAGGCAATGCAGCAACAGGGAGATCTAACGGGCGCGCTGGTGGAGTTCAACAAGGCGCTCGACCTCAACAAGAACAGCTCGCTAGCCCATTATCGAATCGCCGAAGTTTTCTTCCTGCAGCGAAATTATCAGTCCGCGGCCAACGCCTACCGCGAGGGCATTAATGGCGATGGCGAGCCTCGCTGGACTGAGGTTTGGAGCCGCATCCAACTCGGCAAGATTTTTGACATCACCGGCCAGCGCGAACGCGCCGTCAACGAATACCGCCAGGCCCTGCAGACCAACGACAACACCTTCGGCGCCCTCGAGGAAGCCCGGAAGTATCTGCAGAAGGCTTACGAGCGCCCCAAGGAAAAGAACAGCCAATAAATTCAGGACTTTGTCATTCCGGCGAGATAGAGGAATCTGCTTTTTCTGCCGCGATTCAGAATTCAGCGTGCCGCGTCCGGCTAACCTTTTTCGACTCTTCAGGGTCTAAGGAACTACATACCGGCAGGGAACTTTACCGAACTCCGCTGCGTATCTCTGATCAGATGGTTGGGCGGGATTGAGACCCCTCGCCTGAACGTTACCCGGGTGCCCCTGCGCCCCTCCCCGGAGGTGTGGGGGCATTTATTCCACATCGCTCTATGCGCATGTTTCTGGACATCATCCGGCAGTCGCTATCGACGCTTTGGGCGCATAAGCTGCGCTCTTTCCTGACCATGTTCGGAATCGCCTGGGGAGTAGGCTCATTGCTTCTGCTGGTCGGCTTAGGGGAAGGCTTTCGCAGTGGCCAGGAAAAGCAGCTGGCCACCCTGGGACAAAACATTATGTTTATGTTTCCTGGACGGATCCCTGCCGTCGAAGGCAGCGCCCAGTCGGGGAAGACCTATTACTTTACTTACAAAGACTATCTGGCGATCCGCAATGAGGCTCAATTCGTGGGTGCGTTATCGCCTGTACTCAATCGTGAGGACATTCGCGCGGTGAGCGACTATGGTTCGACGAACGGACAAGTGTTCGGCGTGGCCTCCGATTACAACCAGATTCGAAATGTCCCGGTAGAGCCCGGGCGATGGTTCAATGACAAGGACAATCTGGAGCGGCGCCGGGTGGCAGTTGTGGGCTGGGAATTGCTTAAGAATATGTTTCCGGGACGGCCCGCGGTCGGCTCTACGATTCTGTTGAATGGCATTAATTTCGACGTTGTCGGGGTTGTTGCGAAAGTGGGTCGCGACGGCAATAACGGCACCAATTCACGTATCTTCATCCCCGTCGAAACCATGCGCGATCTTTTCCCTTTAACCAAAGCGAATTCCGAAGACGCGATTTCGTTCCTCAACTACCAGCCGATTACCAAAGATCTGCATACGGAGGCAAAAGACGAGATTCATCGCATTCTGGCGCGCCGCCACGGTTTCAATCCGAAGCTTCAGGATGCCTTCGAAGATTGGGACACGATTGAAAATATGAAACGCGTGGGCAGGATTTTCGACGCGATGGACTGGTTCCTGGGCGTGGTCGGCGTGGTGACGTTGGGGTTGGGAGCGATCGGAATCATCAACATCATGCTGGTCTCGGTGACGGAGCGGACCAAGGAGATCGGCCTACGCAAGGCTCTGGGCGCGACCTATCGCGCCATCCTGACCCAATTCTTCGTGGAAGGAGCATTCCTCACGGCTTTCAGCGGCGGCATCGGGTTGGCCATCGCCACCGGTTTCGTGACTTTGCTGGCTATGTTGCCATCGCCCGAGGGCTTTGACACGCCGCGGATTATTCCAGCGTCGGCATTTGCGGCCATCGGCTCGCTGGCGATCGCGGGAATCGCGGCCGGTTTGTATCCAGCACGCAAAGCGGCGTTGCTTCCGCCGGTAGAGGCGTTGCGGCAGGAGTAGAAAGAAATTGTTGATTGTTGATTGCTTGATTGTTGACTGAAAAACCCCAGGCTTCGAAGGTTCTAAATCAACAATCAGTAGCTGGCAGCCAGGAGCTGTTTTTCATGATCCTCGATCTCGCAACCCAAGCTTACAACGCGCTACGCCACAACCGGCGCCGCAGCGTGCTGACGATGCTCGGTATGGCATGGGGAATCGCGACGGTCGTCCTTCTGCTTGCGTACGGCACTGGCTTCGAGCGTGGACTGTGGTCTGCGTTCCGTTCCTTCGGAACGAATCTAGTCTTCATTTTTCCCGGCCGGACTGAGTTGCAGGCCGGAGGCACCAAGGCGGGTACCCAAGTTCGGCTCACAGTCAACGATCTCGATTCCATCCGCGCCGAAGTCCCGCTGCTGAAACGGGTTTCGCCCGAGGCATTTAAGAACTGCGTGGTGGCCTTTGGCACGCGCAGCTCGAACTATGGAGTCAGCGGGGTGTACGCCGCCTACGGCCGCATGCGCAAAATGGATGTCGCGGAGGGCACGTTCTTCAGCGAGGCCGACGATTTCACGCACACTCGCGTCGCGGTGATCGGTTCCGATGCGAAAAAGAAACTTTTTTCCGGCCAGAACGCTCTCGGGGAGAGTGTCCGGCTCGACGGGATTTCTTATCAAGTCGTGGGCGTACTGAAACATCAGGTGCAGAACGGGGACGACAACATCAACGAGCACGTCTATGTTCCGTTCAGCGCCATGAGCGACCTGATGAACACCTATTATTTGAGCTCGATCGTCATGGAATACGAAGGCGATCATGCCAAGGTCGTGAAGGGAGTACGCGATTCCATGGCGTTCCACCACAATTTCAATCCTAAAGATCAACGCGCCATCTTCGTCTTCGACGTATTCGCCGATCTCATGGATTTGCAGGTCATCTCCACCGGGATCAAGATTCTGCTGGGCTTTATCGGCCTGCTTACGCTGGGCATTGGGGGCGTCGGCCTCATGAATATCATGCTGGTCTCTGTGACCCAGCGCACTCGCGAGATTGGCGTAGAGAAAGCTCTGGGCGCGCATCGCTGGCATATTCTGTTTCAGTTCCTGGCAGAAGCTCTGGTCATCACCGCTCTGGGCGGGCTGTTGGGAGTGATCCTGGCTTATCTGGTTTCATGGTCGGTCGGGTCGCTCACGTTGTGGAGCGCGTTTGAAGACAACGCCAGCGAAGGCGACATTCATCTCTACATCGACTCCGCCACGCTGATCTGGTCGACCGCAATTCTCAGCTTCGTCGGCATCATCAGCGGCATGCTGCCGGCAATTAAAGCCGCGCGATTGAATCCGATTGAAGCGCTGCGCTACGAATAGGCTGGAATCAGTAGTGATACCGGGCTTGCAGAAAATCGACCCTTCGCTCGCTTACGTGGTATACCAGGCGATGTTCTTGAGTCAGGCGACGCGACCAGCATCCAGCAAATATGTACTTGAGAGGCTCAGGCTTCCCGATTCCGGTAAAGGGATCGCGTAAGATGCCTTCGATCAGTTCGAATGCGCGAGTGGCAATCTTTCGATCTGTTTCGACCCAGTAACGAAGATCTTGGCGGAACTCGGGATGAAATACAGGCTCCCGCTCAACGCTGCGAGACAAGTCCCAACTCCCGCCGTAGCTTGTCCAACGATTCCGGCCTGCCTTTTCGATCTATGGCCCGCCGCAAAGCGGTCATCAACCGCTGCGCATTCTTGGGAGATCGCAAAAGGTGGGCTGTCTCGATAAGCCCTGCGAGTTCATCCGCCGGAACCATGGCGACTTTCTTGTCACCCTTTCGGCGCACAATGACGATTTCATGATCATTGGCGACGCGATCCAGCATGGAAGCGAGACTTTGGCGCAAGCTTGTGTAGGTGGTTTCGGTCATTTTCTAGCTCCGTTTAAATGTACAGGAATGCTGTACATAATTCAACGTGTGTTTTAGACTTCTTTCGTGAACCGGGCTAATGTTCGACTTGATCGTGTCCTCGCCCAGCTGCGGCTTTACGAGCATCCGCTTCTGAATTTCTCCGCGCGCGGCAAGGGCGAGGGCGTTGAGATCATCATCAAGTTCAAAGACGAATCCGTTCCCGTGCACACCTATTACTTCGACATGCATCCGCGCGATCTCGACGACCCGCAGTTCGAGTGGAGCTTCCAGCGCCAGCTCTTCGATGCATTGCACGACTACTTCATGGAAATGTTTATCCGCACGCCGCAAGATCGCGCCGACCGGCGCCAGAAGGGACTGTGAGCGCTCTCCGCGAAAAGATTGAGCAGGAGATCCGGGAATGCGGGCCGATTCCCTTCTCGCGCTTCATGGAGATATGTCTCTACGACCCTGAACTGGGTTATTACTCGCGTAATGCCGCACAGTTTGGCAAGGCCGGCGACTTCTACACATCGAGCGATGTGCACGCGGTGTTCGGGCGCTTGCTGGCACGGCAGTTCGACGAGATGTGGCGGGCCCTTGGCTCTCCGAATCGCATCACTTTGAGAGAACTCGGCCCAGGCCGCGGCCTCTTCGCGCAGGATGTTCTCGACTGGTCCGAGAAAAAGTTCCCGGCTTTCTTTCGTGCGTTGCACTATGCTCTGGAAGAACGTTCGCCGGCCTTACGCCAGCGAATTGAGGCGATTTTGAGCCGGCATATTCAATCGGGGAAGGCACAACTCATCTCGTCCGCCTTCTTCGACGGATCAAACGGGCCCACACTCGTCTTCGCCAACGAATTTTTCGACGCCCTTCCAGTCGAAATCGTTAGCCAACACGGCGCGCTCCGCGTTGACGCACGCGGCGGACGATTCGTGGAAAGTTGGGCTCCGCCGTCGCCCGAAGAACTCGAATTTCTCGACCGCTACTCAATCCATCCCGAACCCGGAGAGCGTATCGAAGTCCCGCAGCAATCTCAGATATACATCAGCGCCGCCGCCAAACTGAAGCAGGGATTCGTGGTCGTGATCGACTACGGTTACACGCGCGAGCAACAACTTGCCGGACACCATCGTGGAACGTTAAAGGCTATTCGTCAGCATTCGGTCAGCGCGAATCCGTATGAGGCGCCGGGCGAGCAGGACATCACCGCCGACGTTAACTTCACGGCGCTTGCCGCTGCGGCTGAAGAACAGGGCCTGCATACGCAGCGGCTGGTGACTCAATCACAGTTCCTGCTAGGAATCGGCGAAGCGAATAAATTTGGCGATGCCTTTGAGGAATGCCGTCTGCCGCAAGAGCGCGCCAAAGTCGCGCTGCAGCTCAAACATCTGGTCACTCCCGCCGGCATGGGCGAGAGTTTTCACGTGCTGGTGGCAAGCAAAGGGGTTGAAACAGAAAAAGTCGAGAGGCTGGCCGGCCTAGCCTGCGGGCGGAACATCGCTCATCGTCATTTGCCTTAAGCCGAAGAGAGAGAGGTCTTGCGTTGCATGAAGCTACTTGCGGCGAAGAAGTTTGTGATGGATGTCTGGCCAGAATTCTTTCACGATATTATTCAGAGCGGCAGATTCCATCTGTGTTCCCCAATCCCGCAACGTTTGATTCATACCGCGCTCCTGAGGTGGGTAATAGAGATTTGACAATGCCGCTTCACAAGCATTTCCGCCTACCTCGGACCAGCTGAACGCTGTGCCTCCGGAATCGGTTTTAGTGAGAAAAGTACGGGAAAGCGCGTATGCCGAGCGCCGAAAAAACCCGCCATGACCGAGAGTGTAGTAACGCGGATCTTCGTGCGTGATCGCTGGCACGATCGCCTCGGTGAAATAAGTTCCCGAGACTCCGTCGACGAATCCGCGCCAGTAATACCGCGTATATCCTTTGAACCCATGGCCCAGTTCGGGGTCGGAATTCAACAGGAGACTCTGTGTCGCCAGAATGCCTGTCCAGATAAATGACGAATAATCGAAGCTGTCGTGCCAGGCCAGCACGAACTTGTCGTGAGAGGACAACGGTGGAAGCTCGGTATTTGCGCTTACTGCCGCAAAGTTAGGAACCACCCAAAACATGCGTTTGGTCTGTTCCGGCGTCTCTTGCTTTTTCCGCGTCTGCTCGGGCTTGGAAGTCGCCGTACCGGAAGGTGGATCCGTGGTGGCTGGGGCCGGCGATATGGGATCGGATGTACTTTGCCCCTGTTGCGCTGCAGCCGCGGATATCGGTTCCGGTTGGACACCACTTTGCGCCCAGCCCGAGGCCGGAAATAGAAGCAGAAGGACACACCAGACCCTCCCGCTTGCCGTCTGCGCCAAGCGAGGATACTTGCTATTGATTTTCATTCAATTGGAAACGCCGAGACTCTGCATTTATGGGATGCCGGGGAGCAGCAACTCGTTGTCGCGAATCGGAAGCCAGGAAGCTAAATACCGCTGGCGAATACCAATCCCACAAGGCCGGCTCTGAGGGCAGAGAGATCGGCCCGTTTCAGGAATCTACACGAAGCTTCGGACAACCTTCGACAATCGGCAGAGCTTCCGATAAAAGTAGAGAAAACTCAGTCGGGCTGATTCTGCCAGGGAGGTGGTATGAAACGGTCTAGCCTAAGCGTCCTTCTTGTCGTTGTGGCCGTCGCGCTTGAGCTGTGGGCTCTTCCGCGGAGTCAAGCCGCACAAAGCGGAAATGGCAATTCCATCCCAACCCAACACCGCCCAATCATCTACGTGATGCCAAATGCGGTCACCAATCCGGGATCGGGCGATAATTCACAGGTGGTTGTGGATTCGTCGCATAACGGTAAGGAACCCCAAGTCGCGAAGATCTATCAGGAACTGCAGCGCCGCAAGGAGTGCCTGCCTTTCTCCGAGAACATGATCCAAAGAGAAAGGGGACTACTTCCTGCTTCTGCAGCACGGTGGCGGCAAGGGGAACCGATGGGCAGTTTCCAATAAAAATGGCGACGTCATTGCGTCCGGCGATTCAATGTTATTGGGGAACTCGGTTAGGGACGCATGCCTGGCAATCGGCAAGAATTGGCATGAGCAAGGAATTTCCACGGGCAGATAGCTTATTTCATTTTTTCCGGAAGATGACCATGCGGACATCCCTGTCTCGGGCGCGGCTCGGCTCAGGATTTCGCAGCAGATTCCGAATACTCGTACACGCCGCGGCCCGACTTTCGCCCCAGCCGTCCAGCCTTCACATACTGCACCAGCAGCGGCGCCGGCCGGTATTTTTCCCCCAGGGTTTTGTGCAGATACTCGAGAATGTTGAGCCGGGTATCGAGACCCACCAAATCCACCAGCTCGAACGGCCCCATGGGATGGTTCAGCCCTAGCTTCAATGCCTTGTCGATATCCGGCGCCGATGCGACGCCTTCCTGCAGCATGTAAAACGCTTCATTCCCAATCATGGCATTGATGCGGCTGGTGATGAAGCCCGGCGATTCTTTGATCACGACAACTTCCTTGCCCATGCGCTTGCCTACTTCGATCGCGGTACCCAGCGTATCGTTGTCGGTCTCCAGTGCCCGCACCACTTCGAGCAGCTTCATCTTGTGCACCGGATTGAAGAAATGCATCCCGACACACTTCTTCGCGCGATAAGTCACGCTGGCAATTTCAGTGACGCTGAGCGACGAGGTATTCGACGCCAGCATAGTCGTGGGCCGGCAGATCTTGTCGAGCAGCGTGAATATCTCGACCTTCGACTCCATCTCCTCCGGCACCGCTTCGATGACCAGATCGGCTTCGCGCGCGGCTTCCTCGACGGAACCCGCATACTCCAATCGCCGAAATGCCGACGCCGCGTCAGGCGCGGTGATTTTGCCAAGTTCGACTGCCTTGTCGAGGTTGGTGCGAATTTCTGTCTCCGCTTTGCGCAGAGAGCCGGGGAGCAAGTCTTCGAGGATCGTGCGATAGCCACCCAGCGCCGCGGCGTGCGCAATGCCCCGCCCCATGATTCCGGCGCCGATCACGGCGATCGTCTCGACCCGCGACACTTACTTTTCCACCTTTTCCAAATCCGCAATTGCCGCATTTACGGAGGCGCCGGCCGCGCGCAAGGATTCCGCCAGCCGCTTGCGCTCTTCGGCACTCATGTTCGGAATGTAAATACAAATACGTCGCAGGGTAGTTGTCATATCTTCTACATAATTCATCGCTCGGATCAGTTCACCAGTCACTACCGCCATGAGAGCTCCTCTTTCCGTTCGCAGGCTGATGCATGAGCTTCTATTCTGAACGTGGGCACGATTTTAGTAAAGGCTGGCGCTTGCACCCGAAGGTCGCGGCTATTTTCATTGAGCTCAGCGCGGCACCGATCGAAGTCAAGGAGTCCACGTAGACTGGTTGTTTATTCGCAACGACTTAACCACGCAGGCATATAATTCCAATCAATTCTTTTTATGGGGCGTTCGGCCCGGACGCGAATCGAATAGGTTATGGCAGATAACCTTATCAAACGTTACATTTTCGCCAGCGACTTCGACCAGACGCTCACCTTCAACGACTCCGGTTACGTGTTGGCTGAGTTGGTCGGCATTCCTACGGACGAGTTCGAGCGCAAAGCCAAGGGCATGGCCAAGATCAACCTGGTGCAGCAAGGCGCGGAGCTCGCGTACTTGCTGCTCCATGATCCCGAGTTCAAAGCCAAAGTTCGGAAAGAACATTTGCGCGAGGTGGGCAAGCGCATTCGCCTCAAGGGCGACATCAAGCTGCTTTACCAGCTTCTCGATGCGGGCATCGACGGCCATCAGTTCGACTTTTATGTTCTATCGGCGGCTCCGGTGGAGGTCATTCAATCCGCGCTGGAAGATATTGTTCCGACCAATCATATCTTCGGCACGGAATTTCGTTACAAGCCGTCGGGAGAGATCGACACCATTATTCGCGCAACGGCCGGGTACGGCAAGGTCGCGGTTCTGAATCAATTGCTTCTGCAACAGGTCGTCGGCCCCGATCACGTAATTTACACCGGCGACGGCAGTTCCGACATTCATGTCATGCTGCACATCAACTCGCGCGACGGGCTCACGATTGCCGTTTCGGAGTCTCCTGACGTTTCGCAGGTCGCAAAGCGGACCGTGCTGAGCACCAGCGCACTCGCGGTGCTGGCGCCCATACTCGAAGAAGTCGCGGGCTGGGAACGTTACCGCATTCGCAGCTTTTTCGAGGCCAACGGAATGCTGATCCAGGAATGGCAGCGTGTTCGCACCGACTGGCTGACGGTGCGGCCCGCCGCCGATCGCGTGGAGATTGTGGGAGAAGCCTCCGTCTCCGGATTGGCGAGCGCTAACTCCTGAGGCGACCACATGCTGCGCGACCGAAATCTGATTCCACTCTCGCACCAGCACCGGCGCGCCCTGGTGCTATGTGTCCGCATCGCTCGCGCGTCGCCGCTGGCTGATGCTGATCTACCAGCATGGCAGGCGGAAATTGCGTTGCAGTTTCAGGCGGAAAGCAAAACTCATTTCGCGGCGGAAGAGAACGTCTTGTTTCCGGCGGCGCGCCGGTTCCCGGCGTTGGCTCCGCTGGTGGAGGAACTGCTGCTTGATCATTTGATGCTGCGCGAGGAATTTGCCATGGCGGAAGCGGGGGCCATGTCGGCCGCCGAGGTCTCGGCGTTCGGCGGGCACATGTCGGTGCACATTCGCAAGGAAGAGCGCGACCTCTTTGAGCGCCTGCAGCAATTAATGAACCAGGAAGAACTCACGCGGCTCGGCCGTGATCTTGAGGAAGCCTTGAAAGATGCTGCGCCGGCTTGCTTCGTGCCTACGGAGGCGACTCGGCTTCGTCCGGGAAAGTGATGAACTGCGGTGACAGGGCCGTATGGAACTGGCGGAAGCCCTCCGCACCTTCCCGCCCCATCAATCGCTCTAACACGGCGGCTCCGTCTGCCGTAAGCCCGCTACCGAGCCCTCGAGCACGTTGGAAAAGTTACGGTCCAGGTTAACACCCACCAGCTTGCCGTCGTTCTATTCAGAGGGGCTTCCAAACCAAGAAATTGAAGGGGCACGCGTAATCGACGCTCACTGCCTGATCCTCGGGTTCGCTACCGAGTACAACAGATCCGTCAGGAAGTTCACCGCGACGTACGTCAGGCCGATTGCCAGGATGCAGCCTTGCACCAGGAAATAATCGCGGCTTGAGATGGCATCTACCGTGAGGCGACCGATGCCGGGCCAGGAGAAAATCTTTTCGGTGACGATGGCTCCGGCCAGCAGCGCGCCGAACTGCAGGCCCAGCACCGTCAGGACGGGGATCATGGCGTTACGAAGGGCATGGCGGTAGACCACCGTCCGCTCGGGCAAGCCTTTGGCGCGGGCGGTGCGGATGTAGTCCTGGCTGAGCTCTTCGAGCATCGACGTGCGCACCATGCGAGTGAGGATCGCGGCGAGGGCGCTGCCCATCGTTAGGGCGGGCAGGACAAGATTGGCGAATGAGCCTGCTCCGGAGACGGGAAGCCATCCGAACTTGATGGCGAAAATCAAAATCAGGATGGGACCCAGCGCGAAGTTGGGGAATGACAGGCCGAACAGGCTGACAACGGACAGCAAGCGGTCGTCCCAGCGATTGCGGCGGCGGGCGGAGCGGACTCCGGCGGGGATCGAGAGAACGATCGCGACGAACAGCGATGCCAGCGTAAGCCGTAGTGTGTAGGGATAGCGCTGAGCGATGAGGCGAGTGACCGTCTGGTTGTAGCGGAGGGAGCGGCCGAGATCGCCGTGCAGAACGCCTTTCCAGTAGTGGAGATATTGTTCGCCCAAGCGGCACGTCGAGGCCGTAGGCGTGGCGAATGGCGGCGATGTCGGCGGGCGGCGCGCCTTCGCCGAGCATTTGCGCGATGGGGTCGCCGGGGACCAGGTGAATCATCAGGAAGACGAGGCTTACGACTAGCCAGATGACGGGGATCGTGTAGAGGACGCGTTGGAGGAGGCGGGAGAGCATTCGCAGCTACTGAAGCCTCTCGGCTTCTCGATAATTCCGTCCCTCACCAATGTCATCCTGAGCGAAGCGAGCTCGAACGAGTTCGCGCAGTCGAAGGATCCCTTGCCTTCTAGCCGTGTCCGCTGGCGCGATAGGGAGTTCTCTGCACGTCACAAACGAAATCCGAGGGGCACGGAACGCATTTTCCGATATTCGCGCGGGCCCGTTAGCGGCGTAGGGATCCTTCGACTGCGCGCGCCGACTCGCTTTGCTCGGCGCCGTGCTTCGCTCAGGATGACAGACCTCTGAGTACACAGAACCTTCCATCAGTCGCCGCCTTGCTTGGCGGCTTCGGCTTCGCCTTCTACTTTGGCGGTTTTTTCGATTCTTACTTTCGCGATTCGGTGGCCTTCCAATTCTTCTACGGTGTAGCGGCGGCTTTCGTATTCGAAAGTGTCGCGCAGGTCTGGGATTTTTTGCAGACGGGCGAGAATGAATCCCGCCAGGGTTTCAAAACCGGCGTCGCGTGGAAGCGTCAACGCGTACTCGGCCTCGAGATCGCGGATGTTGACCGAGCCTTCCAGCACCAGAACAGATTCATGCTGCAGCGCGGGCTCGCTGGGAGAGACGTCGAATTCGTCTTCGATGTTGCCGACCAGTTGTTCAAGAATATCCTCAACCGTGATTACGCCGGCAGTCGAACCGAATTCGTCGACTACGACCGCGAGATGGCGGCGACGTTCTTTGAACTCGGAGAGCAACTCGGCCAGAGCCTTGGTTTCGGGAACCACCAGGACGTCGTGCATGATCTGACTGATTTGCATGCGTGAAATCCGAATCGCAGTCGACTGTCCGAGATTGCTGAGACGCAGGCGCATCCAGCGCATGAGATCTTTATAGTAGAGCACGCCGACGATATGCTCAGGGCCGCGCTGCGGATCGTAGATCGGGATGCGGGAATGCTGTCCCTCGACCACGCGGGCTAATGCTTCTTCGAGCATGAGGTCGGAGGGCAGAGAAAAAATGTCTGGGCGGGCGACCATGACCTCGCGAACGGTAATGCTGTCGAGTTCGATGGCGCTGTGAATCATTTCTTCCTGAAACTCGGGGATCTGGCCAAACTGGCGGCTGGCAGTCACGATGAGCTTGAGTTCGTCGGGCGAGTGGACGGCGCCTCCGCGGCGAGTAGCTTGCGCGCCGAAAAGGCGTAAGACGAGCCCGCCGGACCGGCGCATGAAAAATAGCACGGGGTTCGTGATGGTGAGAAAGGCCTCCATGGGCGCGGCTACGGCGAGGGCCACTTGCTCCGAGCGCTGCAGGGCCAGAGTTTTCGGGACGAGTTCGCCGAGAATCACGTGCATGTACGTGATCAGGCTGAACGCGATGGCAATGGCGATGGTATGGGCATAGACCGCGGCGTGGGGGACCCTATGGACGAAACCCATCCCTTCCACCAGGCGGGCGACCATGGGCTCGCCGATCCAGCCCAGCGTAAGGCTCACCATGGTGATGCCCAGCTGAACGCCGTTGACGACTTCGTCGAGATGTTGGTGCAGGCGCTGCACGATGCGCGCGCCGATGCGTCCCGCGGAAATGAGCTGCTGGATGCGGGTATCGCGTACGCTCACCAAAGCGAATTCAGCTGCCGCGAAGAAGGCATTGGCCGCCACCAGGAGCAGGATTAAGAACACCCGGAGCGCCACGAAGGCAATCATTGATCGGTAATTCTAACATTTTAAAGGCAGTTGGGACGTTCGTGTGACTATGTGGGGACCGCCGCCCCCGCGGTCCGGTCGAGCGCCAGCTCGATTGGTTTTGACAAGGCCAGAAAATAAAGCATCGGGCCTGCAGCGAGGCCAGCCGAGGGCGGCTGTCCCCACATGGACTTTGTCCCAGGCACAGAAATTCGATTCTCAAATGCGCTATCCTTTTAAGAAGTCGATTGTCTAACTGGAAGGCGGCAGATGCTTTAGCCGGCCGCCTGCACGTCTTGGGAAGCCCCGGTCGGAAATCATCATTTTGAAATCTCGGGAACTAAAGCGGGTCCAATCGCGTACCAGAGAATAAGGGCAGCGGAATGGCTCCCATCTCCACTGAGCGAAATCAACAGGAGGCGTTGTGAACGGTAACGGAAATCCGAAGAAGAGGCGTCGCAAACTGATTATATGGGGCAGCATTGTCGCGGTTATCGTGCTGTTGATCGCGGGTGGAGTATTCGCGGCGACGCGTGGCGGAACCAAGATTGATCCATCGAAGCTGGCCAAGGTGGAAAAGGGCGATTTGGCCAAGAGCGTGGTAGCGACCGGAAAGGTCACGCCGATCACGAAGGTTGAAGTCAAGTCGAAGGCCAGCGGCATTGTGAAGAAGCTCCTGGTGGACTACGGCGATCGCGTCAAGAAGGGACAACTCCTGGCCCAGCTCGACAAAATTGAAATCGAGGCGCAGGTGGCCCAGTCACGCGCGGCGCTGGATGCGGCCGAGGCCAACCTGAAGAGCTCGCAAGCGGACTTTGAACGCGCCAAGGTCGATGCCGAAGGTCCGGACGTTCCGCTGTTGAAGCGCGCTTATGACCGGGCCGTAGGGATGGCGAAGGACGGCGTGGTCTCCGCGTCTGCGCTGGATGATGCGGAAAAGAATTACGAGATGGCGCTGAACAAGCAGAATGTGTCGAAGGCGCAGGTCACCGTGCTTAAGGCCAAGATCGCGCAGTCCCAGGCGCAGGTGGCGGAGGACCAGGCGAACCTGAAACAGCTCGACGAACAACTCAGCTATACCGACATCGTTTCTCCCATCGATGGCATCGTGCTCTCGCGTGACGTGGAAATGGGCGACGCGGTGAGCTCGATCCTGGTGTTGGGCTCGTCGGCGACACTGGTCATGACGCTCGGTGATACCAGTGAAGTGTATGTGAAGGGCAAGGTCGACGAGAGCGATATCGGGAAGGTTTATCTGGGACAGCGGGCACGCATCAAGGTGGAGTCGTTCAAGGACAAGACCTTCGACGGTAAAGTCACGAAGATTTCTCCCATGGGCGTGGAGAAAGATAACGTGACGACGTTCGAGGTGCGTGTGTCGATCCAGAACCCAGGCGGCGAACTGAAGGCTGAGATGACTGCCAATGCGGAAATCATTCTGGAAGAGCACAAGAACGTGCTCCAGATTCCGGAAGGCGCGATCATTTACGACAAGGACAAAAAGGCCTCGGTCGAGATTCCTGATCCGAAGGGCAAAGATGGCAAAGACAAAATTGCCGTCAACATCGGGATCTCGAATGGCGCGAAGACCGAAGTACTGAGCGGATTGAAGGAAGGCGATCAGGTAGTACTGCAGTAACGAGCGGCATCCGGCTTCCGCTGTTCGGCTTCCGGTTCGAAACTTTTCAGAACACCGGAAGCCGAGAGCCGGAAGCCGGACGCCGTTTAGGACTGTTATGACTCTCTCCGAAATCCTCCGTCAGGCCTTCTCCACATTCCGGGCTCACAAGATGCGGACGTTCCTCACCATGTTTGGCATCGTGTGGGGGATTGCGTCAGTGATCATCCTCGTGGGACTGGGACGGGGATTCAGCGTCGACCAGAAAAAGCACATGCAATCGCTGGGCAAGGATCTGGTGATCATGTGGGGCGGACGCACGAGTTCTCAAGTCGGAGGACGAGCGGCGGGCCGCGAGATTCACCTCAGCGTCGACGATGCCGATTTGATTCGCGATGAATGCTATCTAGTCAAGAACGTGAGCCCGGAACTGCGGCGCACCATTCCCGAGGTAAGCCAGTACAATCTGGCCAATCGGGGCGTGGTTGGAATGTGGCCTTCGTACCAGGATTTCCGATCATTGCAGATTTCGGAGGGGCGGCTGATTACCGACGATGACGAGCGCGAGGGCCGGCGGGTGCTGGTGCTGGGGTCGAAGGCCTACCGGCAACTATTTCCCGGGCAACCGGCGATTGGCGCCAGCGTGTTGGTGCAGAGCGTTCCGTATTTAGTGGTCGGAGTTCTGCAGGAGAAAAAACAGAACTCGAATTACAGCGGGCCGGACAATGACTATCTGTTCGCGCCTTATTCAGCTGTGTCGCGCGATTTTCCGCCGCCGACCAAGCCGGGGGCCGGAATTTTGCGCGGCTATCTGGATGACATTGTCTTCGAAGTGAGCGATCCGGAAGAACATGAAGCCGCCGTGCTGCAGGTACGGCACGCTTTGGCGCGGGTACATCACTTTGACGCCCTCGACAAAGACGCTCTGTTTATCTGGGACACGATGGAGGGCGCCAAGATGCTGGATAAAATCTTTGGCGTGGTGACGATTTTCTTCGGCTGCGTGGCCATTGTGACTTTGTGCCTGGGTGGCATCGGCGTAATGAACATCATGCTGGTGTCGGTCACCGAGCGCACGCGCGAAATTGGCACTCGCAAGGCCATGGGCGCCACCAAGCGCGACATCCTGCGGCAATTTTTCGCCGAGTCCGCGATGTTGACCATCGTCAGCGGTATTCTGGGCCTCTCCTTCGGAATTGGTTTGTGCGTTGCGATGGAAGCTTTGCCCCTGCCCGACTTTGTTCCGCATCCCATCGTTTCCTGGATTTCGATTATCGCTTCGATCTTGACACTTTCGTTAATCACCGTGACCGCAGGCATGTATCCCGCCCAGCGCGCCGCGGATATGACACCTGTGGAGTCACTACGCTATGAATGACACTGCTATGACAAATTATCGAGCATCACGTTTCGTTTCCGTGTCCAGCCGGTCTTCCTACGCAAAGCTTGCCACCTGCGCGAAGCTTGCGACGTTGGCGATCGTGCTGGTCGTGCTCTTCACTTCCACGGCAGTTTTCGCCTCCACGCCGCAAGGCACATTCGAAAAAACGCTGACCGTGAGCGGTCCCGTCAGTCTTGAGGTACTCACTCATTCCGGCGATGTCACGGTTCGCGCCGGTTCATCCGGATCGGTCTTCATCCGGGGAAAGATCTACGTCGGCAACCACTGGCTCGCTGGCAACCGCGACGCCGAGGTCCATGAGATCGAACAGCATCCTCCGATCCGCCAGGATGGCAACAGCATTCACATTGACTATGTGGATATGAAAAATATCTCCGTGAATTACGAAATCAGTGTGCCCGCGGATGCGGTGGTCCGCACACGCAGCGGTTCGGGAGATCAGACGATTGAAGGAACGCGCGGCAATGTCGACACGCAAACCGGGTCTGGCGATGTGAGGCTTACGAATTTAACCGGCGAGATTCGGCTGCAGACGGGATCAGGCAATATCCGGGCGCGTCAAGTTTCAGGACCAGTGAAAGGTGGCACGGGAAGCGGCGATGTAGAGATCGAGGAAACCTCCTCGGGCGACATCGATCTGCATACCGGCTCGGGAAACATTACCGCGCGCGGCGTGCAGGGCGGTTTTCACGGCGAGACCGGCAGCGGTGATGTGACCGCCGAGGGTATGCAGAGCGGTCCGTGGGAGATTCGTACCGGCTCGGGTAACGTGCATGTGCGCCTGCCTGCAAGCGCCGCCTTTGACGCGGATATTTCCACGAGTTCGGGTTCGATCGACGTTGGTTCGCCGATCGAGATGACGGTGCAGGGCCGCGTGGACGATACCCACCACCAGATTCACGGCAAGGTGCGCGGTGGCGGACCGCTGCTCAAAGTGCGCACGGGATCGGGCGATATTCATATTGGCTAAGAGAGCAAGGTTTCAAAGTTTCAGAGTTTCAAGGTTTCAAGGTCGGGACTCAGTTTCCCCGCGCGACGCCTTGCGGCTTCGTGGATTCTTGATTCTTACGTTGAAACATTGAAACTTTGAAACGTCGAAACTTTGATTCCTATGTTTTTGAAAGAACTCATCTCGCAAGGCTGGCAATCGCTGATGCGCGATCGCATGCGCTCGACGCTCACCATGCTGGGTATCGTATGGGGCTTGGCGTCGGTGGTGTTGCTGCTGGCCTACGGTCAGGGCTTGGGCGGGTGCGTGCTGCACGCGTTCCTCAACATGGGCAACAACGTGATCGTCATGTGGCCGGGGCAGACCAGCATGCAAGCCGGAGGGCAGCGGGCCGGCAAGGCCGTCAAGTACGAATTGGAGGATGTCGAGGCGATTCGCGACGAGGTTCCGATCGTGCGCGCGGTAAGCGGCGAGATCGACCGCGACTTCGGCTTCAAGATCGGCACGCGAGTTGTGTCGATTCAGGTGCGCGGCGTGGATATGCCGTACGGGCAGATGCGCAAACTGGATCTCGCGGATGGACGCTACTTTAATGAGAGCGATTTCGCCGATCACCGCCGCGTAGTCATTCTGGGCTACGAGGCGGCGAAAAAAATCTTCCAGGGCGCGCCCGGAGTGGGACAGCACGTCGAAATTGGCGGCCTGGACTTTGAAGTGATCGGCACCATGCGCAACAAAATTCAGGATTCGATGTATCAGGGGCCGGACAACGAGAATGGATTCATTCCCTTCGCCTTGATGCGCGATCTGAAAAACATTCGCGATCCTGATGAGATCATCATCCAACCGACTGCGCCCGAACTGAACAAGAAAGCGCTGATGGCTGCACGCGAGGTAGTCGCTCGCCGCCACCACTTCGATCCCAAAGACGACAAAGCCACGCCCGAATGGGACACGATCGAAGACCGCGCCATGATCAACGCATTTTCGCTGGGACTGCAGGCTGTGCTGGGACTGATTGGCGTGTGCACGCTTGCAGTAGGCGGCATTGGCGTGATGAACATCATGCTGGTTTCTGTCACTGAGCGCACGCGGGAGATCGGCTTGCGAAAGGCGATTGGAGCACGGCCCCGTCACATTCTGGTGCAATTTCTACTCGAAGCTCTGGTGCTCACTTTTGTGGGCGGGGTGATCGGGATGGCAGTTGCCGAGTTTCTAACCTGGGCGATCCCGCCTATGCCGCTTTACGATGAGTTTTACAAAACCGCCGATCACGAAGGCGCGATCTTCCTGCATGCTTCGCTCGGCGTGATGATGATTTCTTTCGTGATTCTGTCGCTCGTCGGAATTGTGTCCGGATTCTTCCCTGCCCTGAAGGCGTCGCGGTTGAATCCGATTGAGGCGCTGCGGTACGAATAAGGTAGGTCCGGCACTGGCTTCACAATCAGCGCACGTGCGCCTCCGCTGCGCGGGCGATAAGCGTTGCTCCCCAGATCTGCCCGGAGCTCACGTCACCCTCTGCCTTGTAGCGATAGCTGCGGAGATTCTTGCATTTGACCTCCACCGAATAATGTCCAGGCGGCAAACCAGGTACATCGTAGATACCTTGTTGATCAGTTGTGCTTGAAATGCTCCCGCTTGGACCGGTGACGATCAGCTCGACATTGCGAGCCGGTTCACTCGTAACAAACATATCCGTATAGACAGTTCCGAGAATGTGGACACCGGTCTTTGGCGGTCCGTCCTTCAGCGCACGGAGGTCCGCTACTGCGCGGTCGATGGATTGTGTGTGACAGCAGGGATAACTGTCGACGAATGGAAGGAAGTGCGTCAACAATCCTTGGCTCCGACGACCATCAACAAGATATTCCGTCTTCTCTCCCCGCTTGAAATATCCCCGAACAATTACGAGACCGGGACCCCACCAAGGAAGCCCCCAAAACCCGTGCCGGATACGCAGCGCAGCCCAGTCACCAATGTCGCCATGTCGGAAGGAGCCCCCAACGAAAACCAAATCTGCAGTGAAGACAGCCTGATCAGGAAACCGTTGCACCGAAAGCGGCGGATACTCCTGGCGACAGTCTCCCCAGCCGGATTTGGGTACGTAGAAAGATAAAAAGAGCCCGGCGAGCATGCACCCCGTAAATAGTAGCGCGCCCGCGAACACTCGCGCGGGTCTGCTCGGCAGCAAGCGCAACGAGAGAACAGACGGCCACCCAAGTCGCGCAGTGATAAGCCAGAATGTTCCGGGAATTGCGAACGGGAGCGAAGCCAATGCGAACACCAAAAAAGGCCGACTTAACGTGACACTCGAATCATATCGTCCGAAGCGCAGCCACCACGCAAAACAGCCTGCGGCGATCGGCGCGGCGAGAAGAAACAGAATGCCCGCCTGGCGACGACTCCCGAGAGCGACAATTGATCCGAGTAACCCAACAGAGCCGACTAGGGCAAATCCCGCTACTCGAAACCATTCGGGTTCGAAATAACCAGAAAAGACAGGCATATCTGCGACTATTGCCACACCTAGAATTCCGACGATTATGCCGAGCGCGAAGGCGGCGAAACTCGCTGCGTCTTTCAGAAACGGCATTACCCAAGACGATCGAGCGGTTTCCATTCGATTATTAGACACCACGGAACTGTGGTTCGCCGTAACTTGATGTCCGACTCGCCATTACCTCCGTGCCTCGAGGGATAGGTTCCCGGTAATTAACTTCTGGTACAGGGGATTATTTCGTCTTCCGGCGAGGGAACGTTGCCGTATCCTATGACGTCGAAAATGCAAGAGGACCGCGTAATCCGCCTCCTCTGCGGAAGAAACTCCAGCTATCCTCCCCTTGGCACAAGCCGGAACCGCTCAATCGCGATCCGGGCACTCCTGTCGCTGCGCGCGCCTTTGAGGTAGTAGCTAACGGTCAATTCGTCAAAGCTGCCGATTGCGATTGCGCTGGGAATGCGAAATCTCAGCATCTGCGTAGCAGGCACGCCATTCCTTGCCGAGGACGCGGTTGCCGAAACTCCCTCCATGCCGAGCGATAGGAGGGGCTTGCCTGGGACGGTCGTGTCGCGAATTTTCAGCAGGATGCTTACCGTATTCGGAAAAGGATCGGCATTTTGGATAAAGAGTTCGATGGCGCCGTAGCGTTTGGGATCGACCATAAAGCCCAGATTCTGCCGCGCTTCCATGGACATTCCATCGCCATCGGTGGAACGGAAGAATCGCGCTGCCGGACTGCCATGCATGACAATTGAATTTGATGGCGGCCGATCCGACGGGCCGCGCCAGAACCAGTACACGCCGTCGAAAGGAATACTGAGCGGATCGGACCGAGCCGCGCCCCGGCTTGTGGTTGTAGATAGAGGCGGCGGGGCCACGAGCCGGATATGAGGCTCGGCTTCTGGATAGAGTTTTACGCCGGGGAAAACGGGACCTGCGACATAGACAGCGCTCACTATTTTTGTGTTCTGCCGGCTTTTCAACAACGTGCGGGTTCCCTCGGACGGCTGCGCGAAGGTCGAGTCGAGAATGCGCTTGGCGATCGCTAAGGAGTTGTTGTGAGACTCCGAGCTGTCAGGGACGAATAGAGCCCGAAGCTTGGCCAGCGCAGCCGGTCCGTTTGCTTCCGATGTCTCGGCCGATCGGCGGGCCTTCCCAGAGAATGCCGTACCGTCTCCGCCAACACCCGAACCTCTCGAACCGGCTATATATGGCAGCCATGCAAACACGAGGAGGAACGTCGCGGAAATGAGTAGCGACGTAGTGCGCCGCCTCAGTTCACGGAGGTGGTGCGCCGACAAATCCTGAAAAAGTTGCCAGGTACGGTATGCGATCGCCGCAGTGCCGGCAAAGTAGAGCAGGCCCGCCAGAATATCGTGGCCGTCGACGGCGCTGAAGATGGCGCCTTGAATCATGAGAGCGCCCAGAATGGTGACTCCGAACGGGAAACCCTGCTTCAGAACCGAGAACGGTGTATCGGGCGGCGTTTGCGGAAACGCGACCGCATCGTCGTGTGGCTTCCTTCTAAGAAATGCGGTTAAACGCGCGATCTCGACGATAAGGATCGCCCAGATGACACATACGAACCATGACCTCTGGACAAAAAACATCAGCAACGGTGGCAGCCATAGAGTGGTGGCCGCGGTGCGAAGGGCAATTTCCCTGGCACGGATGGTTCGGCTTTCGCCACTGAGGAGAAATCCCGCACGTGTGGCAATCGCTGCCGTGGCGAAAACCAGCAATATGTAAGCGGTGGCCCGGGCAAACGCGCTGATTGCGGTTAATGGGCGATCCGGGGAAATTGCGGCGCCGAAGATTGTCGCCACCACCGCTCCCATGAAACCGAACGCGACGAAACGGGTGGTGGGAGTGGACACCTTCCTCTATCCTTTTCCGGTTGGACACCGGGCGGCATGCTTAAGTTCCGGGTAAAAGAGCCGATTGGGGGTTATATCGAGGAGAGCGTTGCTGGTTGGAGCAAAATCTCGGTACCTCCGGGAACTCTGAGCCTGAGGGGTATTAGACTATTACCTACGTGCCTTGACGCACACGCTCTTCGCAAATTAACTTCGGGTGCACAGGGATTCTTTCGTCTCATTTCGTCTTCCAGCGAGGAAAAAGTTGCCTCATCGTCCGGTCATCACTCTTACCACCGATTTTGGAACTAACGATCATTTTGTAGGCGCGATGAAGGGCGTCATTGTCGATATCGTGCCCGACGTCCAGATCGTGGATATTTCTCACGCCGTGCAGGCCTTCGATGTGCTCGATGGCGCGCTGGCTATTTCCCAGGCGTATTCGTACTTTCCGAACGGGACGATCCACATGGTTGTCGTAGATCCCGGCGTGGGCACGGCACGGCGGCCGATTCTGGCCTCGAGCGATGGATATCATTTCGTCGCACCCGATAATGGCGTGCTGTCCATGGTGTATGCGAAGGAAGAACGCATTCACGTGCGGCACATCACTTCGGAACACTACTTCCGGCAGCCGGTGAGCAACACGTTTCACGCACGCGACATTTTTGCCCCGGTAGCGGCCTATCTCGCCAAGTTCGTCGAATCGGATAAATTCGGCGACGAGATCGAAGACTATGTGCGCTTCGCCGCTCCCAAACCCAAAGCCGCGGGCGAGAATCGCCTGCGAGGCGTAGTGTTGAAAGTCGATCGCTTCGGAAACCTGATCACGAATGTGACGCCCGCAGACGCTCCCGCTCTGTTTGCCGATTCCGCTACTTTTAAGATTGTGGTAGGAAGCCGCGAGATCACCGACGTCCGCAAAAACTTTGCCGAGGGCGCGCCGGGGGAAGTTTTCGGCATTCTCGGCAGCATGGGCTATCTCGAAATCGTGGCCAACCGCGCGGCCGCGGCGCAGGTCACCGGAGCGGGCAAGGGCGCCGAAGTCAGCATCTTTTTGGGCGAAGCAGGAGCGGCGGGCAAAGGGGCGTAAGTTTTTCGCAGCGCCGGCATCTTGCCGGCTGTCGCGAGGGCGAGACACCTCCAGCGAGGCCGCCGGGACGGCGGCGCTACTAAGAACCCTTCGGCTTGGGATGGACGTAACGTTCCATCTCGCCGGTCCATTTCAGAAAACGCCGGAGGTCGGCGCGCTCGCGCCACATGAATTCCCAGAATTCCACGAAGCCGATCTGCGTCATTTTCACGCCGGTGTAGGTTTCGATGCGCCACAGCAGATACGGGCTTCGCCATGGGGCCAGGCGATGGCCTTTGGTGGCGTTCCACAGAAAGCGGATTTTGTAGCGCACGCAGACATCATAATCACAAACAGCGCGGAGGTATACGAAGTAAGAGAAAGCCGGGCTGCGCCCGGCGGACCGAGGGCGGTTGTCCCCACATTCCGCCACCCGGCAGTCGAGCCGGCTGTCACGCATTCCCATGTTAGAATCCATGGTCTGCCTGGAACTTCCCCGCATGCCGGAACCGAATGCCCGCCAACGAGCCGAGGACCACTACTACGCCGCGCTCGACCTGATGGCCGATGGACACCTGGAAAAAGCGGTCGTTGCTTATCAAGAATCGCTAGCGGCCGATCCCACATTTACCGAAGCTATGCACGGACTTGCACGGGCGCTGCAGGATTTGCAGCGCTACGATGAGGCGATCGCGGTCGCGAAGCGGCTGGCGGAGATCGAGCCGGATGACGTGCTGGCGCATACCAGTTTGTCGGTGCTGTATCAGAAGAAAGGGATGATTCCCGAGGCGGAAGCGGAAGGCGCGAAAGCGCGAGTGCTGGGGTGGAAACAGCAACTCAAAAAGCAACCGTAGAGACGTAGCTTGCTACGTCTCTCTCGCCACGAAGCCGAACGACTGCAGCGCATCGACCTCGATCATGGGCCTGGGTTTGAAGACCTGGAGCATGCTGCTTCGTGGTCAGCAGAGACGTTGCAAGGAACGTCTCTACAACCCGTACTTCTTCATCAAATGCCGAAATGAGCGATAAGAGATGCCGAGGACGTCTGCGGCTTTGGTCTGTACCCCGCCGCTTTGGTTGAGCGCATTCTGCAGCAGCGAGCGCTCGATGCCGGCCACGTAGCTCTCCATGCCCAAGCCTTCGGGCAGGGTCACATCGCCGCCATTTTCTGGCAGAATTCCTCCGCCGGCAGAGGCGGCCGCGGCCCGTGCTTTGGGGCGCTCGGCAGGAAGTTGAACATGCAGCTCATCGGTGGTTTCAAGGGCAACAGCGCGCTCCACGGTGTTCTCCAGCTGGCGGACATTTCCCGGCCACTCGTAACCGCACAGAGAATCGAGCGAGGGCGCATGCACACGCAGGATGCCGCGGCCCGCGGCGGCGGCGTACTTTTTCAGAAAGTGGTTTACCAGCAGCGGAATATCTTCCCGGCGCTCGCTCAGAGGAGGCACGCGGATGGGAATGACGTTCAGGCGGTAGTAAAGGTCCTCACGAAACAGGTTTTCGGCGACCGCCTTGTCGAGATCGCGGTTGGTGGCGGCGATCACGCGTACATCGATCGCGATTTCGCTGGTGCTGCCCACCGGGCGCACGGTGCGCTCCTGCAGCACGCGCAGCAGCTTGACCTGCATGGCCAGCGTCATTTCGCTGATTTCGTCGAGGAAGATGGTCCCTCCGTCGGCCACTTCGAACAGGCCGCGCTTATTCTGATTCGCGCCGGTGAACGCGCCTTTCAGGTAACCGAAGAGTTCGCTTTCCAGCAAAGTCTCGGGGAACGCTCCGCAGTTGACGGAAACGAAGGCGTCCGCCGCGCGGGGCGAACACACGTGTACAGCGCGCGCAACTAGTTCTTTTCCAGTGCCACTCTCGCCGTGAATCAAAACCGTGCTGGCAGTGGAAGCGACCGTTCGCACCGTCTGCTTAAGCTTCTCCATGGCGGAACTGGAGCCGATAATGTTGTCCAGCGAGTTGCGGGTGGCGGCATCGCGGCGCAGCGCGAAATTTTGTTTGCTGAGGTTCAGTTTCTCCACCGCGCGGTTGATGGCCAGCTTGATTTCGTCGACCAGCCCCGGACTTTTGCGAATGTAGTCGGTGGCGCCTCCCGCCTTAACGGCTTCGACAGCGGCCGCATAGTCGTCGACCGCGGTAATCAGGATGACGGCGGAGTCGGGCGAAACCCGGTGAGCGTGGCGCAGGACTTCGATGCCATCGATATTCGGCATCTTGATGTCGGTGATGATGACGTCGTAGAGCGCGCCGTCGATCTTGTTTTTCGCCACCTGGCCGGCCTGAACCGTCTCTACGCGGTGTCCCTCGCGGCGCAAAGAGATATCGAGCATTTCACAGATGGAGCGTTCGTCGTCGCAGACCAGGATGTTAGCCACGGCCACCCCCTCCGGCTGCGACCGCAGCAGATTGCGCGGCGACCAGGACGCGAGCCTGGTTCGATGGGTTCTCGTTGGAAACAGGCTGCCCGGCCTCAAGGCGATGCAATCGCAACACGAACGTGGTTCCATGCCCGGGCTTGGATCGCGCCCAGACCTTGCCGCCATGCGCTTGCACAATCTGATAGACGATTGCCAGCCCCAGCCCGGTGCCGCCCTCGAAGTTGGACTGGAAGGGCTCGAAGATTTTTTCGATTTGTTGCGGGCTCATGCCCGCTCCGGTGTCCGTGAATCCAACCTGCCAATCCTCGCCCAGGGGTTCGACGGCGACGGTGAGCGTGCCTCCGCCCTTCATGGCGCGGACCGCATTCTCGCAGAAATTCCAGAATACCTGCTTGATCTTGTCTCCATCGGCCATCGTCCAAGCCTGGCCGGCAGGAAACCTGCGCGTGATCGTGATGCCGGTCTTCTCCGCGGTCATGCGGTGATCGACCAGCGTTAAGGTATCTTCCACGAGGTGGATGAGGTCGACCCGGTCGAAATGATATTGCTTGGTGCGCGAGTAGGCCAGGAAGTCGGTAATGATGCTGTTCAGCCGCTGCGATTCACGAGTCACAATGTCGAGCAGGCGGCGATGGTCCTCGTTCATCTCGGGAACGCCGGATAGCATACTTACCGAACCCGCAATGGAAGTAAGGGGATTGCGGATTTCATGAGCAATGGCCGCCGCCAATCGGCCCACGGCTGCCAGACGGTCTTGCATCCTGACCTCGCGCTCTAACCGTCGAATTTCGGTAAGATCGTCGAACACATAGACGTAGCCCAGTTCCCCGCTCTCGGGCACGGTCAGCGCGGCCACTCGCACCCGCACCGTCTTGCGGAATTTCGTAGGAGCGTCGAAGCGCACCTCACCGTGGGATTGTTGTGATTCCACGGTGGGCAAAGGGTCCAAGAAGAGCCGGGCGACCGGGATGCCCATCAGGTCCGCCGGGGTGAGTTCCAGAAGTCGCTGGGCCGCGCCATTCACCAGGGTGATGCGCCCGTCCAGCCCGGTGGTAATCAGCCCGCTGCTGATGGAATGGATGATGTTCTCGTGCAGCGCCTGCAGGCTTTCCAGCGCGCCGCTGGTGTTTTTGAGCTGTACCCCTACTTGCCGCAATTTGGCGGTGAGCAGTCCCGCAAGATATGCGACCGTGAGGAAGGCGAACAGATTCACAAAGATGATGGCCTGCAGCGCCTTGAGGCCGGGATGAGTCGTGCAGTAGGACGGAACCACTCCAAAATAGTTCAGCTCGAGTACTGTCCCGTAAAGAATGAAGGCCAGGGCAGCCACCAGCCGCGCCCACACTCGCGGCAAGAGCACGCTGGCCACGATGATGACTAACGGATAAAGGAAGTTGAGGGAGCTATCCCATCCTCCGGTTTCATGAATGACGAGGCTGACCAGAAGGAGATCGGTCAGAACCTGCAGTGAAGCCTGTAGCCGGTGTTCCTGCCAGAGGGAAAGCAAGAGCACGTAGAACAGCGAAAGGCTGTACCAGAAAAGAATGGTACTGACGAAGAGCCGCATGGGCAAAGGCGCTGGGGCGAACTGGGCAACCGCCAGTTCAATGCCGAGCAGCAGGGTCAGGATGAAAATGCGGACCCGAACCAGCCATACCAGCCAATTGCGTTCATCGAACGTGGATTGCATGGTGAAGACCAAAGTTTCAAGGATTCAAAGTTTCAGTGTTTCAAGGTTTCAAAGTTTCCCGGATTGCTCCTTGAAACTTTGAAACCTTGTCACTTTGAAACCTGTCTTTTAGCCAGCCAGCTTGGCGATCATGGCAAACAACGGCATGTAGAGTGAAATTACGATGCCGCCAATCATGATGCCCAGGGCTCCGATGATGAACGGTTCCAGCATGGCCAACATGTCTTTGGTTGCGGAGTCGACTTCCTCTTCGTAGAAGTCGGCAATCTTCTGCAGCATGGAGTCCATGGCGCCGGTGGCTTCACCAACTCCGATCATCTGCGTGACCATGTTCGGAAATACCCCGCACTCCCGCAAGGGATCGACGATGGTGCGTCCTTCTTCGATGGCTTTGCGCACCTTCATTAGCGCCTCTTCCAGAACGGCGTTACCTGAGGTCTTCGCCGTAATGCTCAAGCCTTCCAGAATAGGGACGCCCGAAGTAATCAACGTGCCCAGGGTACGGGTAAAGCGCCCCACCGCGATCTTGCGCAGCAGCGAGCCGATTACCGGAATATGAAGCAACATTTTGTCGAAATAATAGCGGCCCCGGGGATGCTTGCGCATCTGCTTGACTCCAAAGAAGAGCGCAATGATGCTCAGGAAGAACATCCACCAGAACGATTGCACAAAGGAGCTCAATCCCACCACGATACGGGTGGGCAGAGGCAGATTCACGCCTAGTCCGGCGAACAGGTTGGCGAAGATGGGCACGACCCACTTGAGCAGGGCGCCGACGATCAGGACTGCCATGCTGACGACCGCGACGGGATAAATGAGCGCCGACTTCACCGCTGCTTTCAGGCGCACCGCCTTTTCCACATAAGTGGCAAGGCGCTGCAGAATGATGTCGAGAATACCGCCGGTTTCGCCGGCTTCGATCATATTAGTGGTGAGGTCGTCGAAGACCACCGGATATCCACGCATGGCATTGGCAAGCGTAGCTCCGCCCTCAACCGTGGTCCGCACCCCCGTCAAGACCTTCTGGAATGCCTGATTTTCCTGGTTGGCCGCCAGAATTTCCAGACATTGCACCAGCGGCAATCCGGCGTCGATCATCACCGAAAACTGGCGAAAGAAGATCGCAATGTCTTTTGTCCCGACCTTGCCCGAGCCGAATGTCGGCAGTGAAAATTCTTTGCCTTTTTCGCGGATCGCACCGGGTGTGATGCGCTCGCGCCGTAGCGCCTGCGCCAATGACTGTTTGTTCGGCGCCATCCGCTCCCCGGAAATCTTCTGTCCGGATGCGTCCTTGCCGGAAAATGTAAAGACTGGCATGGTTTAGCTTCTCCTCACTGACATATCTGCTTTGTAAACTGCTTGCGCAAATGTTTTATGCCGCGCCGGTTTTAGTGCTTGGCCGGAGCGGCGCCTCTGGCTAAGGTACTGCCCGCCGCGGTCGGCCGGTTTATCAGGGTGGCACCGCGGTTGATCATTTCCTGCAATTCGTCCGTATTGCTGGATCGCGCCATGGCGGTTTCCAGCGAAATTTGTTTCTGGAAATAAGCCGTCGCCAGCGATTGGTTGAAGGTCTGCATTCCAAATTTTTCCTGTCCCGATTGCATGGAGGAATAGATCTGGTGAATCTTGTCCTCTCGGATCAGGTTGCGCACGGCCGCGTTCGGAATCAAAATCTCCATAATCATGGCCCGGCCCTTGCCGTTGATTGTCGGCAGCAGGCTTTGGCACATAATGCCTTCCAGCACCAGCGAAAGCTGAGCACGAATCTGCGGCTGCTGGTGCGCTGGGAACACGTCGATAATGCGGTTGATAGTCGATGTTGCCGAATTGGTATGCAAGGTACCAAAGGTCAAATGTCCGGTTTCCGCAATGCGCAGCGCCGACTCGATGGTTTCCAGATCGCGCATTTCGCCGATCAGCACCACGTCCGGATCTTCGCGAAGCGCGGCGCGCAGGGCATCGGTGAAACTCTTGGTATCGGCGTGAAGTTCACGCTGGTTGACCACGCAGTTCTTGTTCATGTGCACAAACTCGATCGGGTCTTCGATGGTCAGGATGTGGTCGTGGCGTTCGCTGTTGATCTTGTCAATCATGGCCGCCAGCGTAGTCGACTTGCCCGATCCCGTCGGACCCGTGACCAGTACCAAACCACGGGGCTTATCGCACAGCTTGCTAACGACCGGGGCCAATCCGAGCTGGTTGAACGACTTAATTTCGAAAGGGATCACACGAAAGACTGCCGCCGTGGCGCCGCGCTGGTTGAACACGTTGGCGCGGAAACGGGCCAGGCCTTTCAACCCAAAGGAGAAGTCCAGCTCGAGGCTTTCCTCGAAGCGGTGTTTCTGGGAATCGGTCATGACGCTGTACGCCAGTTGCTTGGTCTCGGCCGGCGTCATCTGCGGCAGATCGAGGGGCACCAGGTGGCCGTGCACACGAATCTGAGGCGGCGAATTGGTAGTGATGTGCAGATCGCTGCCGTTCATCTCCAGCATTCTCTTGAGCAAATCGCTTAAGGACAAACCCATGACAAGTCCCTTCCGTTACGTTTGTTAGTCTCTTCTCAAGTCTTTGGTCGTTAGTCGTTGGTCGTTGGCGAACGACTAACGACCAGCGACCAACAACGACTCAATGAATGGTTTCGCGCGCGACTTCTTCGAGAGTAGTCATTCCCGCCGCAACCTTGATCAATCCGCTGCGGCGCAAAGTGATCATGCCGCGCTCAATCGCCTTCTTTTTCAACTCGACCGCTGAGGCGCCGACCAGAACCAACTCGCGGATTTCGTCATCCACTTCCATGACCTCGTACAGGCCGCACCGGCCTTTGTATCCCGTGTTATTGCAAACTCCGCAGCCCTTGCCCTTCTGGATTTTTACCGTCTTCGATTCCTCGGGGGTGAAGCCGGCGTCGATCAGAGTTTGCGGCGGTACTTCCACCACTTCAGTGCAATCCTTGCAAATGCGCCGGACCAGGCGCTGCGCGCAGATAAGATGGACCGACGTAGCTACGAGGAACGGCTCAATACCCATGTTCATGAGGCGGGTAATGGTTTCCGGAGCGCCGTTGGTATGCAGCGTGGAAAGAACCAGGTGGCCCGTGAGCGCGGCCTTGATGGCAATTTCCGCGGTTTCAAAGTCGCGGATTTCGCCCACCAGAATGATGTTGGGATCCTGTCGCAGAAAGGATCGCAGGGCAGCGGCAAAGTTCAATCCGATCTGCTCTTTCATCTGCACCTGGTTGACCCCGCCCAATTGGAACTCGACCGGATCTTCGGCCGTCATAATGTTGGTGTCGGGCTGGTTCAGTCGCGAGATCGCCGAATAGAGCGTAT
The DNA here is from genome assembly GCA_963709305.1 of uncultured Acidobacteriaceae bacterium. Classification (GTDB taxonomy): domain Bacteria; phylum Acidobacteriota; class Terriglobia; order Terriglobales; family Acidobacteriaceae; genus Sulfotelmatobacter. The sequence continues at coordinate 1,033,554 of CAVPWO010000002.1, forward strand.
TGGTCTTGCCCGATCCCGTCGGTCCCGTGACCAGCACCATGCCGTAAGGTTTCAGAATCGCTTTTTCGAATTTCACCAGCGACTCGGCTTCAAAGCCGAGCTTGGTCATATCGAGACGCAGGTTCTCTTTGTCGAGTAACCGGAGCACGATTTTCTCGCCCCACAGGGTGGGCAACGTACTGACACGGAAGTCGAGCTGCTTCTTGCGTCCGCCGATATTCATCTTCAGCATGATGCGGCCGTCCTGCGGCAGACGCTTTTCGCTGATGTCGAGCTTCGACATGATCTTTAGACGGGACGTGATTGCATCCTTCAATTTCAACGGTGGCGACATGATCGACTGCAGTACGCCGTCAATACGGAAACGAACCCGGAATTCTTTTTCGTAAGGCTCAATGTGAATATCGCTGGCGCCCCGCTTCACGGCATCGCCAAGTACCACGTTAACCAGCTTGACGACAGGAGCTTCATCGGCCGCTTTTTCGAGTTCGGCCAGCTCCATCTGCTGTTCTTCGGATTGCAGTTCGACGTCGCTGTCTCCCATTTCCGACATCGACTGCATCACGGTTTCGAGATCTTCTTCTTTGGTCCCGCCGTAAGCCTTGTCAATCCCCGACAGGATTGAGCTTTCCGAGGCCACTACCGGCTCAATGTTGAAGCCGGTCATGAACTTGATGTCGTCCATGGCGAAAACGTTCGTGGGATCGACCATCGCGATGGTCAGCGATGCGCCCACGCGGCTCAACGGAAGAATTTGATAGCGTTTTGCGGTCTCGAACGGAATCAGTTTGACGACGGCAGGGTCAATCTCGAAGTAGGAAAGGTTGATGGCAGGAACACCATACTGGCGCGAAAGAAAATTTGTGACGTCTTCGTCCGTCAGAAAGCCGAGCTTCACCAGGGCAGACCCCAGGCGGCAGCTCTGCTCTTTCTGCACCTTATTCGCTTGTTCCAACTGCTCTGGGGTAATGATCTTCTCTTTGACGAGGAGGTCACCCAGCCGTTGAGACATACCCAGATCTCCTATCCACGCGGGTGGAACGATGCCTCGCACTTGTGCAGGCACAGCGCAAAAGGCCGCCCATCGTCGGGAGAGACGCAGCTCATTCGCGTTGACACAAATTGTCAACCCAACCGCATTACTTCACCAGTAACTTTAGTACTTGGACTTGCCGGGGATTTTGCGTCGCAAGGGGCTGTGTACGCTGAACTCCGCGCCAAATGCTGTTTTCGCAGCCAATGACGGGCGGTTTGCCTGCCGAAGTACATGCACTTCAGTAAGTTTTGGGTGCTTGGGCCACGATCGCGTAGCCTCCAAACCCACAGTCAATTAAACTTTGAGGTAAGGAATTCTTAACCTTGACGCGGCACCGCAAAGCAAGAAGCGTTGAACTTCTGCAGTACTATCGCGCGCTCTATCGTGCATGGGGCGCCCAGCATTGGTGGCCGGCCGAAACCCGCTTTGAGGTTATTGTCGGTGCCTACCTGACACAGAACACCTCGTGGAACAATGTTGAACTTGCATTGGCAAACCTGCGCGCGGCACGGCAATTGAGTGTGCAGGGAATTCGAGATGTGCCGCTTGACGAACTGGAGAGCTTGATTCGTCCTTCCGGTTATTTCCGGCAAAAAGCGTCGAGGCTCAAGACGTTTGTCTCCTTCCTCGATGAAAAATATCGTAGCTCGCTCGATCAACTTTTCGCTCAGCCGACCGAGCGCCTTCGTGCAGAACTGCTCAGCCTGAGTGGCGTAGGGCCGGAGACCGCGGACTCGATTCTTCTGTATGCGGGGAATCATCCTGTCTTCGTAGTAGATGCGTACACGCGTCGCATCCTCGAGAGGCACCGGATCTTGCCGGAGAAGACTGATTACGAGGAAATTCGAGAGTTATTTCAACGGGCGCTGGTCCCGCTCGTTCACGAGCAGGAACGAATGCCGTCGAGGGAAGCCTCGCAGCTCGAAGCGGGCTTTCGTGGCGCCGCGCACCCCCCATCGGCCATGAGCACGGCTGAGCGTACCGCGCTGGTCCAGGTTTACAACGAGATGCATGGGCTGATCGTTGGAGTAGGAAAGAACTATTGTGGGAAATCACAGCCGAAATGTGACGAATGTCCTTTACATCGATTCCTGCCGGTCGTTAAGTAGTTAAGTTAGGCAGTTAAGCTGAGTAGTTATGCTAACTGATCAAGCCAGTAATCGTTGCGAACCTCACGCGCCGGAGATGTGCAGACAATGCTAGGTCCGCAACTCCTCATTCTCCCCGTATTCTTGACCTGGTTCGTGGCCAGTCCTCTCCTGACGCTGCGGCAAGCCGCGGAGCATGCCCATGTGCTCGTGGGCGCCGCGGTGCGTCCCTCGCTATTCTCCGAGGCCGCATACACGGGCACACTCGCTCGTGAATTCAACATGCTCGAACCGGAAGATGCAATGAAATGGCGGGTAGTGCGGCGCAATTCAGGCGCGTTCGATTTCCGCGAAGGCGATGACATCGTTCACTTTGCACAAGCTCATGGCATGAAAGTTCGCGGACACTGCCTGGTCTGGGATCACGACAATCCGCAATGGCTCGTGCAGGGCCACTTCACAGCAGCCCAATTGTCCGGGTTGCTGCGACAGCACATCGCTACCGTGATGAAACATTACGCGGGCCAGGTATTCGCCTGGGATGTGGTGAATGAGGTTCTGGATGAGAAGGGACGTGTCAAGGATTCCATCTGGTACAACCAGCCCGGCATCGGGCTGTCTGAAAAAGGCACGGCCTATGTCGAGCAGGCTTTCCGCTGGGCGCATGAGGCTGATCCGCACGCGCTGCTTTTTTACAATGACGTGGGAGGGGAGGGCCTTAACCAAAAGTCCGACGCCATTTACGGGATGGTGAAGGACTTCAAACGTCGCGGCATCCCCATCGATGGAGTCGGCTTGCAGCTGCACATCTCGCAGCTTGATCTCGATACCGCGGCCATCGCTGCGAATATTGCTCGCCTGACCGCGTTGGGGGTGCAGGTTCATATCACGGAACTTGATGTGTCTCTGCCGCTAGAATCCAGCAGCGTTGCCGGCAATGGCAATCTTCTTCGCCAGGCGGCCGTGTACCGGAATGTGGTTCGAGCCTGCCTGCAAAGTCCTGGCTGCACGGCGATCCAAACCTGGGGATTCACCGACAAATACTCGTGGACCGGATCCCATTCTCATGGCACTCGCGGTGCGGCGCTTCCATTCGACCGCACCTACCAGCCCAAGCGCGCGTACGACGCCATGCTGGAGGAGATTTCCAATGTGCACGGTCGCGATTGAGTCTGCTCGGGTGATTCAAGATCGCGTGGGCCCGGTCTTTAACTCGGCGGCGGCCCGAGGCCGCGGTTCCTCACGATTTCCTTTCCTCCCAGAAAGAGCGCCTTACTCCGCGCAGCGAACGGGTCCCTTCGACTTCGCTCAGGGCAGCCTCGACCCGGTCCCAGAAAATCCCAACCTTTTACCCATGCGTACCCCGGATAACTGAACTGGGTCGCCGCCTGCTTCGTGCAGCTTCCCTCCGCGACGAAGCATCTATAATTACTTGCGCGTCCTGCGGTTGCGGGGTGCGCTCTCGCGCGGAAATTCTTGTGGCAGAGTCGAGCTCAATCCCGTCTCAAAAGACCTCGCACCGCAAGCAGGTCATCATTCTGCTCGCCATCTCCGTATTTCTCTTGCTGGTTATTCTGGTTTCACAAACTGCCTTCGACCTGACTTTTCTGCGTCCCGGCAACAACCAGGACATTGTTGTCTTCGCGGCGCTGTCGGCCCTGATCTTCCTACTCTTCGTCGCGCTCACTTTTGTTCTGATGCGCAACCTGCTGAAGCTCTTTGCTGAACGCCGCCTCGGCGTGCTGGGCTCGAAGTTTCGCACCCGCATGGTCGCCGGCGCGCTTCTCCTATCTTCTTTGCCGGTAATGGTCATGTACTGGTTTGCGTACGGCTTGATGAATCGTTCGATCGACAAGTGGTTTTCCACTCCGGTCGAGGAAGTGCGGGCCGATACGCACGCCATGGTTACACTGCTGGCCGGCTACGCCATGCAAAACGCGCGGGCGGAAGCGGCTTCGATTGCCACGTCTCCAGAAACCGAGCGCGGTTTTGCCGGACGCGGATTCTCGGGGGTTGTGGGCGAGTTTCAGCATCACGAATTGACCTTGCAAGGCGGATTCGCACTGGCGCTTCGGGAAGGTAACGCCGAGGCTAGTTTCAATCTTCCCGCTCCGTGGCCCGTCCTGAAAGCCAGATTGCCAATGGCCGAAGCGGCTGTCGGACATCCCGCGGAATTTACCTGGCAGCAGGTGGACTACACCCTGGCCAGCGCCCCGGTCGAAGGCGGAGGCCTGATTCTAGTGGCCATTCCGCTGCCTCGTGAGTTTTCACAAACGGTAAGAGAGGTGCAGGCCAGCCAGCAGCGTTATTACGATCTGGCCCGCGAGCGAAGGCTGGTCCGCCGCACCTACATGGGATTGTTGCTGCTGCTGACGATGATCGTGCTTTTTGTCACGACCTGGTTGGCCCTGTTTCTTTCGAAGATCGTGACCCGGCCGCTGTCAGCTTTGGCGGAAGCCACGCAGGAGATCTCGCGCGGGCGCTTGGACTATCGCGTGCCGGTCAGCGCCGCCGACGAAATTGGCGACCTGGTGCGCTCTTTCAATCGTATGGCCGAAGATCTCGAGGGCAGCCGTCGCCAGCTCGAGACTTCCAGCCGCGAATTGAGCGCCGCCAATGCGGAACTTGATCAGCGCCGCCGCCAGATGGAGACCATTCTGGAAAGCATTCCCACCGGCGTACTTTCTTTGGACGCCAATCGACGCGTGACCCACGTGAATCAGGCTTTGCTGCGCATGTTTCATCCCGACGCAGGGGGCGACGGCGGCTCACAGATTCTTGGGGGCGCCGCCCTCGCCGATGTGTTTCCCGGCGAAGTATTAGAAGATTTCGAACCATTGCTGCGGCGCGCCGACCGTATGGGGATGACGACCAGCCAGATGCAGATACAACTCCCTCGGGTCTCGCTGAACGTAGCCGTGACCGTTGCTACGCTGAGGCACCAGGGCGAAGGCTCCGGCTATGTCGTGGTCTTCGAAGATCTCTCCGATCTACTGAAAGCCCAGAAGCAGACTGCATGGCGGGAAGTGGCTCGACGCGTGGCGCATGAAATCAAGAATCCGCTGACGCCGATCGCCCTGTCGGCGGAGCGCATTCAACGTCACCTCGACCGTGCCACGCCCGGTGATCCCGCGTCACTCGGCGTGGTGCGCGCCTGCGCTGAAACTATTGCCGGGGCGGTGGAAACGGTGCGCCGCCTGGTGGACGAGTTCGCCACGCTGGCACGCTTTCCGGTGGCCAAACCACAACCCGCCGACATCAATGAAGTCATCGAGAACGCGCTCTCCATGTTCAACGGCAGACTGGATGGAATCGATGTTCACAAGTCGCTGGCCGGCGATCTGCCGAAAGTGATGGCCGACAGCGAGGCTATTAAGCGAGCGGTCGCCAATCTTGTGGACAACGCGGCCGAGGCGTCGCAAGATTCGGTGGTACGCGAGATTGAAATTTCCACGGCCTTGGTGGCTACTCGCGACGCGGTGGAAATCACGGTTGCAGATTCGGGCCACGGCGTGACTCGCGAACTCAAGGAGAAACTCTTCTTACCGTACTTCTCCACCAAGAAACGCGGCACCGGGCTGGGCCTCGCCATCGTGAGCCGAATCGTGGCAGATCATCATGGCACGATCCGCGTAGAAGAGAATCAGCCGGTCGGCACCCGTTTCATCGTGGAACTTCCGGTTGTGTTCGAAGCCACGCCGGCAACCTCCACCGCCCAGCATGCATAACATTCTCATCGTTGACGACGAAGCCGGGATCCGCGACTCCCTCGCCGGCATTCTGGCGGATGAAGGATATGCCACCTCTTCGGCGGGAAACGGCGAGGCCTGTCTCGAATTGCTTCGTAAATCTCCATTTGACGTAGTGCTGCTCGATATCTGGCTGCCCGGGGTCGACGGCCTGGAAACCCTCGAGAAGATTCGCGAGTTCGACAATCCTCCCGAGGTCATTATGATCTCGGGCCATGGAACCATCGAGACGGCGGTACGGGCGACCAAGTTGGGTGCTTATGACTTTCTGGAAAAACCTCTCTCGCTGGAAAAAACCTTGATTCTGGTGAAGAACGCCATCGAGTCCAAGAAACTGCAGCGCGAGAACCTGGACTTGAAAAAGCAACTGCAGGTGAAGAGCATCATCGTGGGCGACAGCATTCCAATGAAGGCTCTGCGCCAGCAGATTGGCTTGATGGCTCCCACGAATGGCCGGGTTTTGATTTACGGCGAATCGGGCACGGGCAAGGAACTCGTCGCCCATGCGATTCACGGCCAAAGCCTGCGCAAAGAAGAAACTTTCGTAGAAGTCAACTGTGCCGCGATTCCCGAAGATCTGATCGAGAGCGAACTGTTTGGCCACTACAGGGGATCGTTCCCCGGCGCGGCCACCGACAAAGAGGGTAAATTTCAGAGAGCGCATGGCGGGACTCTTTTCCTCGACGAAGTCGGCGACATGAGCCTGAAGACGCAATCGAAAGTCTTACGCACGCTCGAAGAGCAACGCTTCACGCCCGTGGGCAGCGACGAAACCATCACCGTGGATGTCCGCGTGATCGCGTCGACCAACAAAGATCTGGATGAAGAAATATCGCGCGGAAACTTTCGCGAAGATCTTTTCTACCGGCTCAACGTGATTCCATTTTTTGTCCCGCCGTTGCGCGAACGCAAGGAAGACATTCCTCTTTTTACGCGACACTTCCTGAAAGAGCTTGCGGCCACCTACGGACGCCGGCCTCGCGAAATCAGCGATGACGCCATTGACATACTGATGCGCTACTCCTGGCCGGGCAACGTGCGCGAACTGCGCAACGTGATTGAGCGCATCGTAATTATGAATCCTACGACCACACGCTTCGACAGCAAGCATCTGCCGCCGCTCGTTTACCGCGAAGGCAGCCGGCGAGCACCCCGGAGCGAGTTTTCCACGCTGCATCAGGCTCGCAACGCATACGAGCGCGACTACATCCTCAAGACCCTGGACCAGAACCACGGCAACGTGACCCGAACGGCGGAAGTGTTGGGCCTGGAGCGCAGCCATCTTTACCGGAAGATGAAAGCGCTGGCAATCGCGGCGAAAGAGTAAGAAATAAAGACGGCTTCCGGCTTTCGGCTTCCGGACGAAACGCTTTTCGGGCTTCCGGAAGCCGAGCGCCGAAAGCCGGAAACCGCGTCTTACCGCCGCTTCAGAGCTTCCAACGCCTCCAGCGTGCGTGGCCAATCTGCTCCTAACAGGCGTGACAGACTCCGATCGGCCAGAACTTTGCCGCCGGTCTGACAGCGCGCGCAGTAGTTCGTTTCTTTGTCGGCATATCGAATGCGCAACACTTTGTCGCCGCATCTCGGACAGGGCTCGCCGTAGCGTCCATGAACCGCCATTCCTTTGCGAAACGCCGTTACTTTCTCCGGGAAGGCGGCTCTCCGCTTCGGCGCGAAGCAGGTCTACCCAGTGGCCAATCGTGTGCCGGGTCGCGGCAAATAATCTCTCCCATTCTTCGGGTTTCAATTTTTGCGTGAGCGTGATGGGCGACAGTTGCGCCGCATGCAGAATCTCATCCGAATACGCATTGCCGATGCCACTCACCAAACGAGGATCGGTCAATGCCCGCTTCAGGGTGTGATTTTCTGCCGACAGCGCACTTCGAAACGATTCAAGGTCGCTGGAGAAGATGTCGATTCCGCCGGGATCGATGGCACGCAGGCTATCCTCGCCTCGCAGCAGATGCAACGAGGCGCGATGTTTTGTGCCGGCTTCAGTGAGAACCAACGAACCGTTAGGAAAATCGAATGCCCCCAGACTCCTTCGCCCCGCCAGTTTTGCGCCGCGCGCTTGCCAGTGTAATCGTCCCGCAATCATCAGGTGAAGCGCGAGCCAAAGGTCATCGTCTAATCCGAACACGATACGTTTGCCAATGCGCCGCAGTTCGCGAACCGTTCGTCCCTCGGCACTCGCCAGCGGCGGTTGCACAGTTCGCAACAGGAAAGGGCTGTTTAGCCTAATGTGCTCGATTGGCTGACGCACGACGCGTGATTCCAGCGCGGTGATATAGGCGGCAATGTCGGGTAATTCCGGCATGAGTACCAGCTTGCACGTCCTCGCCACATTTTGGCAACGCCAAAGCCTGGTGAATAGAAGCCTGGCGAATAAAGGAACTGGCCGCAGTCGCAGTCTGGCCATCCCTTCGACTCCTGGGCTTATAATGCGAGGTCCCCTTTGCACAGATTCCGGCGACGAACTGACTCCGACTGATGCGTGGGATGGCTTCCAAGTTTGATGTCCCCATGAGGCAAAGAATGGATTCTCTGAGTCGTTCCCTCACCCGCCGCGATTTGCTTCGTTCCAGCGTTGCACTCTCCGCCACAGCGTTGGCCGCGGGATCAGTCGGCCGGGCACATGCATTGCTGGCAGCGTACCCTGGCGCAGCATCGGCCGAGGCCCTCGCCGCGGTGTCTCCGCGCGAGCGTCTGCTGTTCGACTTTGGCTGGAAGTTTTTTCAGGGAAATGCCACCGACCCGCGGCGCGATCTCGGATTTGGCATGGGCCAGGGAGATTTCTCCAAGACGGGCGACTTCAAGTTTGCCCTCGAAAAGTTTGACGATTCGCAATGGCGGCCGCTAAACCTTCCGCATGACTGGGCGGTGGAGTTGCCCTTCGTGCATGATGACGAGGTGGAAGACCACGGCTACAAACCATTGGGCCGTCGCTATCCCGAAACCAGCGTGGGCTGGTACCGGCGCGTTTTCGATATCCCCAAAGAAGACGCCGGACGGCGCGTGGTGCTGGAGTTCGATGGAGCCTTCCGCGATGCGCTGGTGTTCCTGAACGGCTCCTTCATGGGCCGCAATGACAATGGCTACGCGCCCTTTCGCTTCGACCTGACTGACTTTCTGAATTATGGCAGCAAGAATTATCTGGTCGTGCGCATGGACGCCAGCTTCGGCGACGGCTGGTTCTACGAAGGCGCCGGCATCTATCGCCATGTATGGCTGACCAAGACCGACGCGCTGCACCTCGGACACTGGGACAGCTACGTTCGGCCCGCAGTTAAGGGTGGCGCAGCTTCCCTGGCTCTGGGGACGGTCGTGCGAAACGAAGGCCGGCAACCGGAGAATTGCCGCGTGCGCTGGCAGATCTTCGACGCCGCCGGAAAGCCGGTTGCCACTGCCGACTCCACTTCGCAGACCGTCGCCGCAGAGGGCTCTGCGACTTTCACAGCGAACGCCAACTTGACGAATCCGGCGCTCTGGTCGCCGGAAACTCCGAACATGTATTCAGCCGTGGTCACGGTTGAGTCCGGGGGCAGGCCGCGCGACGCCGAGCGCGTAAGCTTTGGCGTGCGCTCGATCGCATTCGATACCGACAAGGGATTTTTCCTCAACGGCAGGCCAGTAAAGATCAAAGGCACCTGCAATCATCAGGATCACGCCGGCGTGGGGGCGGCGCTTCCCGACCGCCTGCAGTGGTACCGCGTCGGTGTCCTGAAAGATATGGGCGGCAACGCCGTGCGCACGTCGCACAACATGCCTACGCCGGAATGGGTGGAAGCATGCGACCAGCTGGGCATGATGATGATGTGCGAAACGCGCATGATGAGTTCGAACGCGGAAGGAATGGCGCAGCTGGAGCTGATGGTCAAGCGTTATCGCAATTCGCCTTCGATCATCCTGTGGTCGATGGGCAACGAGGAATGGGTGCTGCAAAAGACTCCGCAGGGCCCGCGCGTGATTGCCGACATGATCGCGCGCACGCATGAACTTGATCCCACGCGCCTTTGTACCTCAGCGGTGAATGGAAGCTTCGAGACTCACTTCCCCGACGCGCTCGATGTGATGGGCTTCAACTATAACTTGAACGCTCCCGACGCCTGGCATAAGGCGCATCCTAAAAAGCCCGCCGTCGGTTCGGAAACGGCCAGCACGGTTTCCACTCGCGGCATTTATTCAACCGACAAGTTGCGCAACTGGGTAAGCGCCTACGACCTGAATCATACCTCGTGGTCCGAACTGGCGGAGGAGTGGTGGAAGTTCTACGCTGCGCGGGAGTGGCTCTCCGGAGGATTTGCCTGGACAGGCTTCGACTATCGCGGCGAGCCCACACCTTACGGCTGGCCTTCCATCAATTCGCAGTTTGGCATCGTCGATATGTGCGGATTCCCCAAGGACAATTTTTATTACTACAAAGCTTGGTGGGGCTCGGAGCCGGTGCTGCATCTTTTTCCGCACTGGAACTGGGAGCAGCGCGAAGGCGAGCCGATCTCGGTATGGGTCCATTCAAATCTCGATTCGGTGGAACTCTTCCTGAACGGTAAGAGCCATGGCTCGCAAAAAGTGCTGCCCCTGACGCATTTGCAGTGGGAGGTGATGTACGAGCCCGGAGTGCTGGAGGCGCGCGGCACGAAAGATGGCAAGGTCGTGCTGGTGGAGAAGCGCGAGACCACCGGCGAGCCGCAGTCGATCCGGCTAACCCCCGATCGCGCCGAGATTAACGCCGACGGCGAGGATGTGGCTATCCTGCGCGTAGAAGTGCTCGACAAAGAGGGGCGCGCGATTCCCACGGCCGGTAACCTCATAAGCTTCAAAGTGAGCGGCGAAGGGGCGTTGATCGGCGTGGGCAATGGCGACCCCAACTGCCAGGAGTCAGACAAGGCGCCGAAACGAAGCTTGTTCAATGGCTTGGCGCAAGTGATCGTGCAATGCAGCAAGATTCCAGGGACGATTACAGTGGAAGCTTACACGGAAGACTGGCCGCCTCCGAAGCTGCCGGCTGTGCGCGTGAACATCGCCACGAAGAAAGTGGATTTAAGACCGGCGGTCGAATGAAATATCGACGCTGTTTGCTGTTGGCCTGACCTGCGCAGTGCTGTCTTCTTCTGCCTCTGTATCGCAAACGCCTGCCCCTCCGAGCGTGCGTTTATAATGGAGAGATTGTCTGGTGGTGAAACTGAGCTCTGTCGTGGTCCGGGGCGAAAACCAAGCCAAGTTTTGCTCCGCCGGACAGCCGAGGCGGCTGTCCCCACCCGAGCATTGCCGGTTCACACCGTACTGGCTAAGAGCTAATAGCTAAGAGCTTTCTTCCATGGACTTCAAACTAGTTTCCGATTACAAGCCGCAAGGCGACCAGGGCCGCGCGATTGAGACACTGTTGCGTGGGGTGTTTGACCGAGAGCAGCATCAGGTCTTGCTCGGCGTCACCGGCTCGGGCAAAACCTACACCATGGCCAAGGTGATCGAGGCGGCGAACCGCCCGACGATCGTCATGGCTCATAACAAAACGCTGGCCGCGCAGCTGTATCACGAATTCAAGAATTTTTTTCCGCACAATGCCGTCGAATATTTCGTCTCGTATTATGACTACTATCAGCCCGAAGCTTACGTTCCCGCCGCCGATCTCTACATTGAAAAAGAAGCGACCATCAACGATGAGCTCGACAAGCTGCGGCTCTCGGCCACGCGATCGCTATTTGAGCGCCGCGACGCCCTGATTGTGGCTTCGGTGAGTTGCATTTACGGTCTCGGCTCTCCCGAAGCTTATTACGGCATGATGATGTTTCTGGAAAAAGGCCAGAAGATCAAGCGCGAGGACATCACGCGCCGGCTGGTCGATATTCTCTACGAACGGACTAATGGAGATTTCCGGCGCGGAACGTTTCGTGTGCGCGGGGACGTCATCGAGGTCTTCCCTACTTACGACGACATGGCGTACCGCATCGAGTTGTGGGGCGATGAGATTTCGTCGCTCACCCAGGTCGATCCTCTGTTCGGCACGGTGAAGCAGAAATACATGCGTCTGCCGATTTATCCCAAGACGCATTATGTAATGAAGGAAGAAACCCGCGCCTCGGCCGTGGATTCAATCAAGAAAGAACTGGCGTGGTGGGAAGTTGAAATGGAAAAGCAGGGGCGGCTGGTGGAGGCGCAACGCATTCATCAGCGCACCATGTTTGATCTGGAAATGATCAAGGCCATGGGCTATTGCCATGGGATCGAGAATTATTCGCGGCATTTTACCGGGCGGTTGCCGGGTGAGCCTCCGCCCACTTTGTTGGATTATTTTCCCCGCGATTTTCTGATGTTTATCGACGAGTCTCACCAGACCATTCCGCAGCTGCGCGGGATGTATGCGGGCGACCGCTCGCGTAAAGAATGTCTTGTCGAATACGGATTTCGTATGCCCTCCGCTCTGGACAATCGTCCTCTGACGTTCGAGGAATTCGAGCACCGCACCAATCAACTGGTCTACGTTTCGGCCACCCCCGGACCGTATGAGCTCACTAAATCGGCGGGCGTGGTGGTCGAGCAGATCATCCGGCCGACGGGACTGATCGATCCGGAAGTGGAAGTGCGTCCGGTGAAAGGACAGATTGATGACCTGCTGCACGAAATTCGCGCGCGCGTGGAACTTGGGCAGCGGGTGCTGGTGACGACTCTCACCAAACGCATGTCCGAAGACCTGGCCGAGTACTATGCCGAGGTCGGCGTGAAGTGCCGCTACATGCACTCGGAGATCGAAACTTTGGAGCGAGTGAAGATTCTGCGCGACCTGCGCAAGGGCGAGTTTGATGTATTGATCGGCATCAATCTTCTGCGCGAGGGACTCGATCTGCCGGAGGTGTCTCTGGTAGCGATTCTGGACGCAGACAAGGAAGGGTTTCTGCGGTCCGTAGGGTCGTTGATCCAGACCATAGGCCGCTGCGCGCGGCACTTGAATGGCCGGGCAATTCTTTACGCCGACCGCATGACCGATTCGATGAAGCGGGCCATCGATGAGACTCTGCGCCGCCGCGCGATTCAGACGGCCTACAACGAAGAAAACGGAATCACGCCCGAATCGATCGTGCGTCCGCTGGATATGACGCTGGCGGGAATCGTCGCCGCCGATTACGCCGATTTGACCGCCGGCGAGTCCGAAGGCCTGCCGGAGTTCAAAACCCAGGAGGAAGTCGACGCCTACATCGGCAAACTCGAAAGCGACATGCGCGAAGCCGCCAAGCGCTTCGAGTTCGAAAAAGCGGCGAAGCTGAGGGACACGATCAAGGAGCTAAGGACTAAGGAATTTTTGTTCGCCTAGATGGACTTTAGGTGAAAAACATAGGCGCACTGCTCGACACGGACGTTCAACGCTCAAGATTTACAGATAAGTGGGCCTATACGAAACATTTCGAGCTTCGTAAAGATCGATTTACAGCTTGGATTGAAGAGAAGCCGGAACCGCGTCGTATCAGGAATACCGTGAAAGAGTCGAATTCGGTCTTCGAGTCGCTGAAACAAATCGCGATGATGGCCAAGGAGGGGCTGGTCACGCTATACGAAAGTGATGAGACACTCGCAGAATTCATTAACTTTCACCCTCCCGGCTTCGGCTTAGGGGAATTCGATGTTTTTCGTGATGTCCAAATTAAGCACACCCGCGCACCTCTCTCCAGAGGATTCAAGATCGACGCGGGTTATAGCCCGAACGTGGCCAGGGCTCAATGGCAGGCCTTTCTTGACCAAATCAAACATCCCCGTTATCTCAAACTACTCAAGCGCACCGGGGGAGCACACAAAGCCGACCTTTATCACGTGTGGGAGGCAGAGCACAATCGACTCGACGCATTCATCACCTTAGATGTGACATTTATAAATGCCGTCACAATACCCACGCCAATTGAAACTCCCGTTAGGATTTGTACGCCATCCCAATTCGTTCAGTGGGTTTCGCAAGTCAGATCAGCGGCTAGGTAGCCCGCACGCAACACAATTCCAACGGATGCACCGCCAGTTAAAGACGACAGGGTTCGTGTCGATGATGGATTACATGGTGAAAGTAACTGAGATTCGAAGGACATGTTTTGCCTGTCCGGCACAATGGGAAGGTAAAACGGAATCTGGATACGTGTATATCAGGTTTCGCTGGGGAACCCTTGCTGTTCGGGGCTGGTTCAACGATTACGGATGCAATAGCCGGGCCCACAATATTCGAATGGCAAGACACTGATGGCTATGGCGGATTTATGGAATATGAGGAACTGAAGAAGCTCGTTGCCGGCGTATTAGACTTACCTGACGCGGAATCTGCTGAAGAATCTGACGGTATCCCGGCCAAAGGTTAAACCAAAACTTGCAACGTCCGAAGTAGTCATTCGCTATTTCCTCACCGTCCGTAGGCCGCGCTCGCGGCCAGGGGTTTTCGATGGAAGGTGTAGCCGTCGAAAGTTTCCGGGCGGAAGTTCAGATTCGGGGCGCTGAGCTTTTCTGTTTGACTGAGGAAAAGGTATCCGCCCGGCTCAAGGTAGAGATGCAACCGTTCCAGCAGCGCGGTGCGTTGCGCGCGAGAGAGATGGGGCAGCACGTCCATACAGAAAATGCAGTCGAAGCGGCCGATGTAGACCGGCTTGGTCAGGTTCATGGTGTTGAAGGTGACCAGGCTGCGCAGGCGGGGCTTGACCAACAGGTGCGCGCCGCTGGTTGACCCGAGTGTGGCATTCCCGGAGCCATTGCCCGAACTGGCCGGGCTGCGGACCCCGTCTTGAGAAACGTTCTGCCCCATGCCGGGGCTTCCGATTTTCGAAAAGCAGGCGCGAATCGCCGCCGTAGGCAGTCCCATCAGCGCGGACTGCGGATAGAGTCCGCGCTCCGCGACTTCAATCGCGGAGGGCAGCAGATCGCTCCCGACAATGTGAATAGACCAGTCTTTCATGCTCTGACCCGCGGTGCTCTGGCCCGCGCAGGCGGGAACAGCATTCTCCGCGATCCCTCCAGTGCGGCTCGAAGTGCTTTTTTCCCGACCTTCGCGGCTCCCGCTTCCGTTGCTCGAGCCGTTTCCGTTGCTCGAGCCGTTGCCGTTGCCACCCGGGATAGCATCGCACAGGGCCATCGCAATCGAGTAAGCTTCTTCGCCGGTAGCGCAACCTGCACTCCAAATACGAAGATTGCAAAATCCGTCTTCCGACTTGCGCGCATACAGTTGGGGAATCACGTGGCGGCCCAGCGCGTTCATGGCGCCGGGATGACGGAAGAATCCCGTATTTACGTTGAGCACGCCATCGAGAAACGTGGGGAGTGCGTTGGGATCCTGATCGGAAGCCCGCAAGCGGCTCATCAAGGCGGCAGCAGACTCCAGCTCTTGACCTGCCAGATACTCGGCCAGGTGGGCGGCCAATGCGCTGTTGGGACAGTCAAGCAGAATTCCCGTCTGGCGCTCGACCAGCAGGCGCAGTTCGGAGAGTTCGTGCTCAAGAATCGTGACGCCCGCCATTAATCTATGCATATTTCTTTCCCTCACAGCGCGCGCAAACATTCATGGCCTGACCCCTGCTTGACCGGCCTTGGTATGAGGGAGGGTTAGTTCTCATAATCAATCGCCGGCGGCTGTGGCCGCATACGACCTGCCCGAATCTCGTTCTGCCTGCTGAGCCACCACATTCATTTCCTTCTCCAGTGACGAGAAACGCTGCATGATCTCGTGGATACGAAGCGTCATGTTGCGGATGGTTTCTATCTGGGCGCGAGTCGGGGCGGAAAGGCTGCCGGGTTCCAGCAGCAGCAGATCCGAATTTCCCAATACCGAAGTGAGAGCGTTGTTCAAATTGTGACGCATTTCCACCATGTAACGGCCGAGGGTCGCCTGACGATCAAGGCTCGCACACGCCAGTTCAGCGGCGCGAGCGCGGGATTCGGCTCTTGATCGATGGATCGCCTCGCTCCCGGCCAGCACCAGGCTTTCGAGCCAATGATCCACGCGGCGAAGTACGGAAATTCGAGGCCAGCGCTGCCGCACCAATTGCGCCGTGGGACCGTCCTGGCAGACGCAGAAAATCGGCTGACCGGCTGAATGCAAGGGCTCCATGACCACCGACAGAAGTTCGCGCCGTAAAGCGCCAACGATCGCGACGTCAAATGCATCCACCGCAAACCGCGGCCACAGTTCCCCGCTCAGGACGGTAAATGCAGGAGCACTGCGCTCGGTCTGCCACTGGGCAGTGATGCGGCGGGAGAAATCCACTTCGTCGGAGATGATTAGTACGGTCGGTGCATCCACTTCTACTTCCTCTTTGGCTTAAGAGTGGCGATCCTGTTAATCCGCGTCGCGAAACCGAGTATTGATTGCCACTGAACCTGCGAACCGTTCAACTCTTATTGCCCGGCTGGGGCTCGGAGTCCGGATCCCAACTGGATTCACTTGAGATTTCAAACTCAGCAGGCTCCGAATTTGAGTCGGCGGGTTCATCGTTAAGGTCTGCACCGGCGGCTGCCGCCACCGCGGCCTTTGCGGCCGGTTTCGGCCTGTCCGCAATTTCGGCAGATGCAACCGGCTTTGCCGCAGCCGATCCGGTTTTCTTGGCGCGTGCCGATCTCAGCGCGGGCTTTGCCGCAGATGCGGACTTCGGCGCGGCTTCGGTTCCCGGTTCAGGAGCTCCGCCACGGCCGAGAGCCTGATCCACGGAGGCGCGCAGATCAACCAGCATGCGCAACGGTTGTCCGGAAGAATACTCGGCTTGAAACATTACCTTCCAGGACTGGCAGATCAGGCGCAGACGAATGATCGGTTCCTTCTCGGAAAACTGCGCCCGCCGGCAGTCAATCGTTTCAATACCTTTATCCTCGAGTTCCGTAAGACCTTCCAGAATCGTATTGAGGTCGGCCAGCATGAGGCGAAAAAAAGACCGCCGCATGAGGTATCCGAAGCGGGTGAAGGCCACCAGGGCGACCGGCAGATAGAACAGGTCGCCGGCCTGGCCCTTGGCCTTGCGGCCTTGTTCGAGAACGCCCCCATGCAAAAGTTCATCGAGCGAACGGCAGCGTCGCGCCGACTCCAACACGCGTTCCAGCGCGTTCAACCAGACTGGAGGCTTTAATTCCACTTCGCCTAACACTAGCTCCAACGATTGCGCTACATAGGCGAGATCAACCTCCGCATCACTCACGCCGGTGGGCGCCAGCTGGCTGAAGTATTGCACCAGCAAAAAATCAATCTTGTCCCGCGCGGCATCGGTTTTGACCGTGCTGGTCAGGAAGTGTTGCAGCAGGCTCAACAAACTTTCCTGATTCACCAGAGAGCTGGTTTGCAGGAACTGGCGCAACTGGTGCACCTGGATGTGCTCGTCCATTTCTTCCAGCCAGTGTTGGGCCTGCTCGACGGTCTCTTTGCCCGGAGTGTCGACTCCGGCTTCAAGATCGGCGAAAGGTTTCATTTCTAAGGCGAACTCGCGCGCGACTTCACAATAGATGGGGTAAAGCCTGCGGGCGCTTTGCCATTGCGTCGCGAGATCCGGTACAGGTATTGAAGGCGTCATGATTTCACGATCCAGTTGGGCACTTCTTCTCGGAAGCGCGCGGCTACCACGGTTTTGCCAGTGTGATATTGCACGGCAACCACAGACACGGTGACGTCCAAGGAACCGTCGGAATTTCGCAGGCGAAGGTCATCGCCGAACTCCAACGCCGTGTCGCACTCGAAAAGGACTTCGCGTGGCGTGCCAAATTCAATGACAATGCTCTCCGTGAACGGCGCGGACGTGAAGGTGCTGCCCGGAATGATTCGCGCCACCTGAAGCCGCATCCGCACCGGCGACGCGTCAGGGAAAAAACGCGCCAGTCCCGCTACGGGGCTGGCATTCTGAGTGCTACGCGCCGCTGCTGTGGCCTGTTGCGTCACTCGATGAAAATCTCCTCACTTCAGACCGCGCTGGCCTGCAATGCGGTTGGGCCCCCTCCTCTTCCTGGTTTGGAAGAGCTTCGAGGGAGCCAGAATCCGCAGTTCAGAAAAGGCGGAGCAACATGGCAGCCATCGCTAGGAACGGAAGGATTAGCACTCCCGTGAATGCGTTTTCAGCGCCTTAGCCCAGATTTTGAGAGCGGACACGAGGAATTAATTAATTCAGTGTCTCAGGATGAGACCGCGTCTCACAAATAGCGGGCATTCCCCGGTGCCAGTGACCTATTCATCTCGTAGAGTCGTTGCGGGATCGATTCCTGCAATTCGCAATGTCGGCACAGCTGTCGCGATAAGTGTTACCGACGCGAGCACCAGAACGACGGTAAGGAAAGTCGGCAAGTCATAGACGTCTACCCCGTACAGCACGCTGCGCATAGCCCGCAATTCTCCGGCACACAGGATCAAACCTAGGATGATTCCCAAAGTCGAGGCTCGTGCCCCCGGCGCTCCGATGTGGACCATGGCTTGACGCAGGTTAGACCCCAGGGCGATACGGATGCCGATTTCGCGCGTTTTTTGCGTCACAATATTAGCTACCAGAGCGAAGATTCCGACAGCACTCAGAAACAAAGCTAGACCTGCCATCACGCTCAGCAGCGCCACTTCGACGCGCTGTGTCGCCAGGGTCTTCGCCTGCAGGTCGCGCATGCTGTAGAAGCCTGAAAAAGGCAGGTTGGGATCGGCACTCGCCAGCGCGCGCTGCATTTGGGCGGTCACTCCCTCCAAGGGGGCCGCTGTACGAACAATCCAATCCGGCTGGAACCACACGTGCACCAAGGAGAGCGCCTGCGCGTTGACCTGGGCGGCGGGAACGTACATCGCCTGCTCGCTCATGAGCGGAGCGCCCTCGTACAGACCGGAGGAAACGGAAACATCCGCCACTTCGCCCACAATCACCGTGTCTTTATTGATAAAGCGGCCAACGGGGTTGGTCCCGCCATAGAACTTTCGGGCAAATGCTCGATTCACTACGGCTACGTGCCGCGCAGTTGGGCCATCGGCGTTGGTAAAGTCGCGACCCGCAAGCACGGGCATCTGCAACGTCTCGAAATATCCAGGAGTGACGTAGACGAGGTCTGTTCCATCTTCCTGTCCCGCCTCTTTGCCGTCGCTGAGGATAACGCCGTCGTTTAGAGTGCGCTCGTAAGGCAGGCTCAATCCGACTGCGGCACTCTGCACGCCTGGAATCTGTCGCATGGCGGCCGTGCTTTCATCCAATAGCTTTCTGAAGGCTGCGGGATCGTGGAAGCGGGCGTCATCGAGCGAGGCCTTGGCGACCATCACTCCGTTGGGATTGAACGCCGACGGCAGCGTTTCCAGGTGGATCAGAGTTCGAATAAGCAGGCCCGCCCCGGCCAGCAACACGACGGTGAGGGCAACCTCGCTCGTAATCAATGCCTGCCGCAGGTGTAAACGGTCGGCACCAGTTGCGGACCGGCTGGCAATGGCAGAGCGCAGATCAAGTTTTCGCGTGGCTACTGCAGGAAGCATGCCAAAAAGCACGCTGGTCAGGACCGAGATGAGAAGTGTAAACGCCAGTACGCGGCTATCAAGGGGGACGCCGGTTACCGGCAGAAAGTGTTCGGGAAGCAGCATGAGTGACCCCCGTAAAGCGACGAAACCCACCGCTACGCCAGCCGCTCCGCCCACGAATGCCAACAGGAGATTTTCGACCCAGAGTTGTTGTTGGATCTGCCAACGTGAAGCCCCGAGCGCCAGCCGGGTAGCCACTTCAGGCGTGCGCCGCAGAACTCGCACCAGCGTCAGACCGGCAAGATTGGCGCAGGCGATCAACAGAATGAAGGCCGCCGCCAACATCAGCGCTAAAACCTGCGGACGCAGCGTTGCCGTTTCACCTTTTTGCAGCGGCACGGAGTAGTACGTCACGTGCGCGCCCGGTCGGTCTTTTAATTCAAAGCGATGGGTCAGGGACCATGCGCGATTGATCTCAGCATCCGCCTCCTGCCAAGTCGTTCCATCGCGCAGCCGCGTGATGCAGTCATAGTTCGTTCCCCCTCCCTCGCCCTCGCGGGTCGGCTGGATCGGGGTATACAGGTCGGCATTCAATGGGGTCGTTGCACCATCAGGGAGCACTCCGACCACCGTGTACGGCTCGCCTTTCAAAAGAATGGACTGACCCAGAATATTGGGATTCGAACCAAGGGTGTTTCGCCACAAGCGGTAACTTAGAATCGTTGCCTTTGGCCCGTGAGGACGATCTTCTTCATTCAAGAAATTGCGCCCGAGAACAGGATGTATATCCAGCACGTCGAGGTAATGCGCTGAGATCCGTCCCGCCTGAAGATACTGCACATGAGATCCCGCTTGCAGGTTGACGCCCGAAGTCCCTCCGCTTGAAACAGCCGAGATCAAAGACGGAACATTGTCGCGCAGCGACTCCCATCGCTCACCATTCAGATGGTGCCGCTCATCGGACGGCCGCGAACCGGTGACCCGCGTATAAATCGTGCCCATTCGTTCAGGATGCGCGTAGGGCAGGCTGGTCAACATGAGCGCATTCACGATGGAAAAGATCGCAGTGTTTGCGCCGATGGAAAGAGCCAGCGTAAAAATCACCGTGATGCTGAAACCCGGATTACGCCATAACTGCCGCACGGCAAGTTTGAGATGTTGCGCGAAAGCATTCATCGACAGTCCTCGTTGCGGAAGACCAAGGTTTCCCTAGCTAAGACTATTCTTCAATATGTTGACGTGCCAGAGGAAGTTCCGCTTAAGTAGAGGAAATGGGTTGAGTCAGGCCCCACTAGTCTCGTTTCGGTTCACCGAACTTCGCGTCTCGGGATTATCACTGCAAAGTGTGGCTTGACGATCCCGACCCTGACGAGCCCATGCCGATGTTGTAGCGTTTCAGCTTGCGATACAGTGTGGCACGGCTGATACCGAGCATGCGTCCGGCGAGGGCTTTGTCTCCGTTCACTTGCTGGAAGACGCGCTGGATAGTGGCGCGTTCGATGTCTTCGAGGTCGGTGGTAGTCAGCGGAGCTCGCGACGATTCTGAAAGGGCCCGTGCAGCGGAGAGATCACGATCCACGACCGTTGAACCTTCGATCGGCGCCTGTGTTCCTTCCGTTGGGCCAATACCGGAAGCAATCGCCGGCGGAAGGTCGCTGAGATCGATGATCTGGCCATTACCCAGAGCGACTGCGCGTTCCACGCAGTTCTCCAGTTCGCGTACATTGCCCGGCCAGTCGTATTCCATCAGCGCGTTCATCGCGGCGCTGGTGACGTGCAGCTCCGAGCCGGGGGCATAGCGTTCCAGGAACCAGTGCACCAGCATGGGCGTGTCGCTGCGGCGCTCGCGTAGCGCGGGAACATAAAGGGTCACAACATTAAGCCGAAAATAAAGGTCTTTGCGGAAGGTTCCGTTCTTATAAGCCGCTTCCAGATCGCGGTTCGTGGCAGCAATCACGCGGACATCAACTTTCGTTCTCTGATTACTGCCCACGGGACGAACTTCTTTTTCCTGCAAGACGCGCAGCAGCTTGGCCTGCAACTCCAGCGGCAGTTCGCCAACCTCGTCGAGGAAGATCGTCCCGCCGTCCGCTGCCTGGAACAATCCCTGCTTCGATTTCAGCGCCCCGGTAAACGCTCCCTTTTCGTAACCGAAAAGCTCGCTTTCAATGAGCGTAGGCACCAGCGACCCGCAGTCGACGGCGACAAAAGGCCGGCTGGCAAAGGCGCCGCGGAAATGCATGGCGCGGGCCACCAGTTCTTTGCCGGTGCCGCTTTCTCCGTAAATCAGCACCGGCGTCCGCGTGTCCTTCAGGCGCGCCACCATGCGCAGCACTTCCTGGATTCGTCCCGAAGAGCCGATGATGCCATGGACCGCGGTTTCCGAATCCATGCGCTGACGCAGAAATTCGTTTTCTTCCACCAGGCGAACTTTATCCGCCATGCGCCGCAGAAACAGGCGCAATTCCTCTAACGGAGAAAATGGCTTGGTAATGTAGTCATAGGCGCCTAGCTTCATGGCTTGCACGGCGGTTTCGATGGAGCCATGCCCGGTCATCAGTGCGATCTCGGTGCGCGGCAGAAGTTTCTTTACCTTTTCCAGGAACTCCAGGCCCGACATGTGCGGCATCACCATGTCGCTGAGCACAATGTGTACCGACTGCTCTTCCAAAAGCGCCAGGGCCGATTCGCCGCTTTCGGCTTCCAGGCAGATGAAGCCGAGCGCCTCGCCCACCGTCACGCAGAGCTTGCGGATACTCTGCTCGTCGTCGACGACCAGCAGTCGAATGCGAAAATCTTCTTTACTTCCTGTAATATTCACTCGACCTTCCCAAAAGTCTTCGCCACTACGTCGATAAATTGTTGTACGCGAAAAGGTTTTTCGACGCAGGGAGCGCCAGTCTGATGCAGCGTGGCCACGGTCTCCTCATTGGCAATATCGCCCGTAATAAAAATGATTCGGGAGGCCAGATCGGGACGGTGGCTCGCGACCCAGGCGTGAACCTGGCCGCCGTCCACGCCTCCGGGCGTGCGCATGTCAGAAACCACGCCCAGAAACTCGCCGCGTTCCAGTAAGGAGAGAGCATCCGCGCCGGACTCGCAGCAGACCACCGGATATCCGCTGCGCTCCAGAGCCGCTTGCACGTAGGCCATCACGGCAGGCTCATCTTCGATCAGCAGTACGGGCAGAGATTGAGGTTTCAGGGCGGGTAGACTCATGGTTGTATCACTCCTGCGGCCACGCTCAAGGATGCGGTATGGGGAGCTGCGGGCAGGCGCACAATGAAGGTGGCGCCCTGCCCCCCGGCATTGTTGTGGCAAAGGATCTCGCCACCGTGCTCTTTCAGAATTCCGTAGCAGATGCTGAGGCCCAGACCGGTTCCTTTTCCGATCTCTTTCGTGGTGAAAAACGGGTCAAAAATCTTGTCCGGATCGGTGATCCCGTTGCCGTTATCGCGAAACGAAACTTCGACCGCATCTCCGGTCTTGGTGGACATGATTTCAATGCGCGGCGAACGGCCTACCTCATGCACGGCATCATAGGCATTGTTGAGAATGTTGAGAAACACCTGCTGCAACTGGTGCGCATCGCCCATAACCTCGGGCAGTCCCTCATCGAGATGCTCAACAATGTCGACGCCGTGACTGTTAAAGTCATACGAACGCAACTGCACAGTCCTGCGAAGGATCGAATTCAATTGCACGGCGCTGCGCTGAGGCGGCATCTGGCGGGCAAAGCTGAGCAGGTTCTGCACAATCTGCTTGGTGCGCTGCGCCTCCTGCAGAATCACCCGCATGTCTTTGCGAGCGGTTTCCGGGAGTTCGGGATTCTCCATCAGCAAGTCGGCAAACCCAAGAATCGCCGTCAGCGGATTGTTGACCTCGTGCGCGACCCCGGAAACAAGCTGTCCGACCGCCGCCATTTTCTCGGTGTGCACCAATTTATCCCGAAGCACGGCCGAGTCCGTGATGTCAGTCAGGACCAGCACGATGCTGGTGACCGTGCCCTGCTCATCGCGCATGGGGCTGAGATTGGCCGAGAATTTTGCGGCCGCGCTGTGGCCGCGCAACAGCTGCAACTCCAGATTGTCGACCTGCTGGCTGTTCAGCGTGCGCTGCAACGCCTCCGCCAAAGCCAGGGCATAACCCGAGGCCGCCAGGTCCAGCAAGGGGTGCCCTAACAGATCCCGCTGCTCATATCCCGCATCGTACCAGCGGCGATTGGCGTAACTGATCAGGCCAGCCGTGTCCACCACCAAAATCAAGCTCTGGGTGTTATTGAGAATCTTTCCGGAAAAGTCGCGCTCGCGATGCAGTTCGGACTGGTAGGTGCGCAGTCCGGTCACATCGAGCATCAGTCCGCGAATCTGCAGCAACCGGCCCACATTGTCGTGCAATCCAAAGGCGTTGATCAGAACGTGGATCGGCGACCCGTCCTTGCGCTTGAGCGTGGCTTCAAAATTGCGCAGGTGGCCATTTTCTTTCATCACATCCGCGTGCTGTTCCCGCTGCTCAGGAGAGAAGTAGAGTTGAGCGGGAATATCGATCTGCAGCAATTCCTCCCGGCTGCCATATCCCAGCATCCGCACCATGGCGTCGTTGACTTCGATAAAGCGGCCCTCTGGCGTGCTGAAGAATAGCCCTTCCTGAATGTTGTCGAAGAGCTCGCGGTAACGGCGTTCGGCCTCGCGCCGGTCGGAAATATCTTTCAGCACGTGAATGGTTTGCAGGCCCTCGTCCGCCGGCCCATGCACGCGCGATGTCGAAACCAGGTAGGTACGATCGAACACGGGATGCGCGAATTCGTCGGAGGCGTCCGCCATGGCGCGGCAGAACGGACACGAGTAGGGCGCAGCCTCGCTGGTCAGCGCCATCAGCGCCCGCATATTCACGCCAACCAATTCGCTTGCCGGCACCCCAATCATCTCAGCCAGCGACCGGTTCACTCGTAGAACTTTATCGGTCTGGTCGTGCACCACAATGAAGTCGGTGATGGCGTCGAAAATTTCCATCCAGTGGCGATTTGCCTGCTCGATCCGGGTAAAGTGCCGGGCATTGCCCAGCGCCATCGCGGCATGGCCCGCCATGGTTTCCAGAAAGACGCGATCTTCCTGTTCGAGTGGTGACGAACGCCCCGAAAGACAGAGCAATCCTGCCAGTTCCCCATTTGCGCCAGCCAGTCGCACCAGCGTGCAGTCCGACCACTGCAGGCTTGCCGCAGTCTCCGCACCCAGGATTTCCTCCGCCGAACCATGCGCCACAGTTTCCGTGTGGCGATTCGCAAACTCCGCCAGAGCCGCGCCCAGCGAACGATCGAGCCCCGGCTCCAGTGCCGAACTGGGATAAGAACTGAGATTAGCCTTTACGGGAGAATTCTCCGGCTGCAGGATTCCTCGCTTTTCCTGGGATTGTGATTTGAGTTCCTGCGCCAGACTCGGAACTTCGAGGCTTGCAACTTCAGGGGATCGACCTTCAGGGGGTCGACCTTCAGGACTTCGAGCATCAGGGGTTCGAACCGCGCTGCCGGGAACCGCCGTGGGAGCCAGAGCGCGCGAAACCTGGACCGGAGCTTTCTCCTGGTTCTGCAAAGAATGGTTCTGCAAAGCGTGGTTCTGCAAAGCGGCGAGTTGCCAATGCGCCTCCTGCCACACCGCCAGCAAACCGGCGCGGAATCCCGTAAGCTCCGTGGTGCGGCTGACAAAGCGGCGGGCGAACTCGGGCAAGTGCAGTGCCCCATTTATTTCGCGGGCCAATTCGATCAAGGCTTCGGCTCGTCGCCGGTGTTGTTCCGAAAGATGCAAATTGCTGGCCACTTCCAGCACAACCGCCGCCTGATTCGAGAGCGCACGGGCGCGGCGAATATCCTCTTGCGAAATTCCGGTGCCGTCGAGACGATCCAGAACCCCGAACATTCCCTGCACCCGTCCGCTGGTGCCCAGCAGCGGCACGGCAAGAAATTGGTGCACCTTGTATTTTGTCACCGCGTCAAGGTTGATCCCGGGAGTCTGGCTGGCCTCGTCCGTCCAGAAGACTTCCTTGGCTCGTAATGCGCGTGTGGCCACGCCTTCTGGGATCGCCACTTCCAGGCGCCGCGGTTCCCCTTTTTCGACTGCGTACCGAACCTGGAACCGGCCGTCTTCCAGTAACGCAATCACGCAGCGCCCAAAACCCAGAAAATCCGACGCCCGAATCACGAACGCTTGCAGAAAATGATCGAGATCGCTGCTGGAACTGAGTTCGGAAGAAATCTCAAGCAACTGGTGCAGTTCGTGCGCCTGCGCATGAGCCGTGGCATGGAGTTCGGCATGGGCCACGGCGACCGCGCCGAAACCGGCGATGGCCGCGACCAGAGATTTTTCCTCCGCCGTGAATACGCCATCTTGACGGGGGTAGATCAGGATGGCGCCCTGGGTGCGCGAGGTGCGAAACGGAGCGGCGATCAATTGTCCGGGAGAAACCAGATTGCCCAGCGAATGCACATCCGCGCCGATCGAAAGGGTCATGGGCTCGCCCGCCGCGACGGCGCGCTGCGCCAGGTCCGCCGCGAAGCGCAGCGTCTGCCGGTCATGCCGGGCTCGAGCCGAAGTCGCCAGTTGCGGAGTCTCCGCTGAAACCGCCTTCAATTCAAATGGTCCCTCCCGTCGCAACAAGACGCAGACCAGCCTGGTACGCAGCAGCAGCCGCAAACGATCCGCCAAAGCTTCGATTACAGCGGAGACGTCGGGCGCTCCATGCAACACATGCGCCACATCCGCCAGGATTTCGGCACGACGATACTCCTCCCGCGACGTATCGCTTAGACGTGCCGCTTCCAGCAAGCTTCCCAGTTGACCGCCCAAGATCGTAGCCTTGGCGGCTATCTCTTCGCTGAAGAAGTCGTCCTGGGAATCGTGCATGAACGTAACCGCTCCGATGACCTCGTTGAAAAGCATTAATGGCGCCGCCAGAATTGAACGCGCCTCAAATGCCATCGCAGTCGGGAAAGTCTCCGGGGGCATATGATTGGCGAAGATGGTTCTGCGCTGCCGCACCGCCTCCGCAGTCACAGTACTCTGGTCTGGACGCAGGCGGATGCCGGCGAATCGATCCGCCAGTTTCCCGTCGGCCTGCTCTCCTACCAGTTCATCGGCGAGCTGGCAGCGCCAAAAATAAACCCCCGACACGCGAAAATATTCACGCGTCACCCGGCAGAAAAATCGAATCAGCGCCTCCGTCCCGGGACGCTCGCTCGCCTTGGCGGAGATACGGAGCAGGACTTTCTGAAAGTTTTCGTCCGCCCCTGGCGCAAAGCTCTTTTCCGGGGAAATGATCGGACCACGCCCCGAGATGCTCAGCGCTTCGCCGTAACTGGAGGAATAATGTTCTCGATTCACAAGTGCTTGAATCTATTGGGAAACTACCTGTCATCTCAATTTGAGTCAAGAGAAATGGGCGTTGGGGTGCCTCGGTATGAAATCCCGAGGCAATTGTGAGATTCCGTCTCAACCTGAGAAACCTCGGACTGCCGATCAGGAATGAGACGCCTCTAACTCAGACCTCCCCGCCTAGGTCCACTCACACCAGCACCAACCTATTTATTTACAAATACATACAGCCCATTACTTTCGTTTTTCCAGGAAGGTTGAGGTGGCCCAGCCATTGCACGCTCGGGGTCACCAGCTTCTGGCGAGCGAGGAGGAATTGTGTCTCAACGAACTGCGACGGCTGTATTGGCCGTTCTCACTTCAGCAGTCATGGCCGGTCCCATGAATGCGGGGGCGCAACAGGCGCAGAGCGAAGAAGTGGTGCGCCGGGCCAAGAGCAAAGTGCAGCCGTCGTACCCGGATCTGGCCCGCAAGATGAATATCGCCGGCACGGTAAAGATTGAAGTAGTGGTGGCGCCCAACGGCACGGTGAAAGTTGCCCGCGTGGTGGGTGGCCACCCGGTTCTGGCTACGGCGGCGCTGGATGCTGCCAAGAAATGGCGTTTTGAACCGGCGTCGCAAGAGAGTTCGGGAGTGATCGACTTTAAGTTTGAGCCGCGGTAGCCGCCTGGCCGCGGAGGAGATTAGGGATGACAATCGGCAAGAAGTTATATACCAATTTCGGGATCATCCTCACCATGGTCGTAGTGCTGTTCCTGGTGAATTGGTCTGCCGTCCTGCGGGAGCACGCGACCAAAGCCGCCGCCGCTGCTTCGCTCGAACTGGAGGACAGCACCAATGCCGTCCGCTTTCAAATGATGCAAAACCGTCTCTACCTCAGCAACTACCTATTAAGTGGCGACACCCGCGAGGTCGACCGGATGAATGAGGGTATGCGCACTCTCAACGAGAAACTCGAACAGGGCAAGAGTCTGGCCAATTCCGAGCAGGTCAAGACCGCTCTGGGCAAGGTGCAGCAACTGGAACAGGCATGGGCTAAAGAATTCGCCCAGCCGCTGATTGAAAAGCGTAAAGACGTCGACTCCGGCAACGCCACTGTGGCCGAATTGCAAATCTATTACCTGCAAAAAGATGCCTCTTCCTGGGTGAAGAATTCCACCGACTCCCTCGACGTCGCCGCCGGTGAGAATCGCAAACTGGTGGATGAGCGACGCAAGTCGGACGATAGCGCGGCCAACTGGACCATCGGCGTTTCGCTCATCAGCACGTTGGCGGCGCTGTCTCTGGGCATCGTTATCGCTTACCGCACGGCCAAGTCGATTACCGAACCGCTCAATGACCTGATGAACGTAGCTCGCGGAATTGGCAATACCGGCGATCTGGAACACAACATCGACCTGAACCGTGACGACGAGATCGGCGAACTGGCTCGCACCTTCCACAAAATGGTCACTTACCTCAAGGAGATGGCTGGCGTGTCCGAATCCATCGCTGGAGGCGACCTGACGCTCGAAGTAAAGCCGCGTTCCACGCACGACACTTTGGGCAACGCCTTCGCGCGCATGGTGGAAGGACTGGCCGGGCTGGTGCGCAGTGTACGCGATGCCTCTTCTCAAGTGGCCAGCGCCTCCAACCAGGTTGCGGGCGCATCCGACGACGCCGCCAAGGTTGGTTTGCAGGCGTCCTCTGCCATCGACGAAGTCACCAGCACCATGCACGAGATGAGCGTCAACGTGCAGAACATGGTGAAAAGCACGCAGGTGCAGGCTTCCAGCGTCAGCGAGACTTCCGCCTCCATCGATCAGATGGTGGCCTCGATTCAGCGCGTCGCCGACACCGCTAAGGTATTACTGGACATCTCCAACCGTTCGCGCGAAGAAGTTCACAACGGCATCGGCACCATGGAGAAGGCCACCGACGGACTGAACCGCATCAACACCACCATCACTTCCTCCGGCCAAATCATTGGCGCGCTGGGACAACGGGCTGACGACATTGGCAAGATCATCGAAGTCATCGACGATCTGGCCGAGCAGACCAACCTGCTCGCCCTGAACGCCGCCATCGAAGCGGCCCGCGCCGGTGAACATGGTCTGGGATTTGCCGTGGTCGCCGACGAAGTCCGGAAACTGGCCGAGAAGTCGGCGCAGTCCACCAAGGAAATCTCCGAGCTGATCCAGAGCATTCAGAAGGAAGCCCGCAAGGCGGTCGAGAACATGGACCGTTCCACCACTATCGTCAACGAAGGGCTGGAACTGGGTGGAGAACTGAACGCCGCGCTGCGCAAGATTTCGAATGTAGTCACCGAGGTCTACAAGTTCGCCCAGGAAATCGGGGCCGCCACCAACGAACAATCCCATGGCTCATCGCAGATCGCGCGCGCTACCACGCGCCTGAATGAAATCACCCACGAAATCAACTCGGCGGTGGAAGAACAGGCATCGGGGGCGCAGGCCGTAGTCAAGGCCATGGAGCGGATGCGCGAACTGGTGCAGCAATCCACTTCCGGTTCGACCGAACTCGCGGCCTCGTCGGAGCAGATGTCGAAGATGTCGCGCGGCTTGCTGGAATTCATCGACCGCTTCGCCTTGGCGGAGGCTCCGCGGGCGCAGCCTCCCACAGACACCGGCCGCAACGCGCGGCGTGCCGCGGCAGGAACCCAGTTCTGAGCCTCACGCACTGAAACCAGAACTTGAAAAACTATGAGCCGTGAACTTCATATCGTGGGTTTTAAGGTGGGCCGGGAGACTTACGGAGTCCCCATTACTTCCCTGCACGAAATCGTACGCGTGCCCGAGATCACGGCCGTACCCGATGCGCCGGACTATCTTGAGGGTGTGATCAATCTGCGCGGCAAGATTGTTTCCGTCATGGACCTGCGCAAGCGTTTCGGAGACAAAGAGGCCTCGCTTCGCAAACAGAACCGCATCCTGGTGGTCGAGCACGCGGGGCGCCTCGCGGGACTGATTGTGGACTCGGCCTCCGAGGTCTTAAAGATTCCCGCCGAGGCCGTGGAACCTCCACCGGCGGCTTTTCAGGACGGCGGGCTGAACTGTGTCACTGGATTGGCCAAGGTTGCTGGACGCCTGGTGGTGCTGCTCGATATGAGTAAGTTGCTGGCGCCCGGCAGCCTGCAAATCAGGACGGAAACCAGCGAAAAAAAAGTGGCCGCCAAGGCCGAGGCGCGGGGCGCCGCGGCGAAGTAGAAAGGTTCAAAGTTTCAAGGTTTCAGAGTTGCAAGGTTTCAGAGTTTCAAGGTTTCGAAGTGGCAGGGTTTCGGGTTGCCGGGCCTCACGAGATTTGGTCTTCGAAACTTTGAGACCTTGCAACTTTGAAACTTCGGAATCGATTGCCGCGGATCTGAAGAGAACATCATGGGCACATCCGGAGCCGCACCAGCTCCCCTACTGACGGAAGCGGAATTGAAGTTATTGCAGGCGCTCGTTTACCAGGAGTGCGGCATGCACTTCGACGAACGGCGCACTCACTTTCTTCAGGATCGCCTGCTGCGCCGCTTGAAAGAATGCCGGCTCGATTCGTTCTATTCCTATTACCGCCTTCTGATCAGCGATCGCGGCAAGGACGAACTGGCCAAACTGCTGGAGAACCTCACCGTCAATGAGACTAGCTTCTTCCGGCACAAAGCGCAGTTGGATCTATTTCAGAAAAGCGTGCTGGAAGATTTATTCAAGCGCAAAAGCGCGCGGCGCGAGTACTCCATCCGCGTCTGGAGCGCGGGATGCTCCACTGGCCAGGAAGCCTACACGCTGGCCATGCTGGTCACCGACGCGCTCGCCTACTACTACCTGCGTAATCCCCTGCCCGTGGACATGCCTCTGCCCAAGCCGCTGGTGCCGCCCCCGTGGCGGCTGGAAGTCCTGGCCAGCGATATCAGCTACTCCGTACTGCGCACCGGGCAGGACGGTACCTACAGCGAGAATCAGATGTCCATGGTCGATTACGGCTACCGCCTGCGCTACTTCGACAAAACCGGTGACCGCTATGCCATCAAGAAACCGCTGAAAGAGATGGTGCACTTCGACTTTCACAATCTAAAGACGGAATATCTGCCGCAACGGAACGACGTCATTTTCTGCCGCAACGTGATGATGTACTTCGACGAGGCCGAGCAGAAGCGGCTGGTCGAGAAGTTCTACCGCTGCTTGAACCCCGGCGGATATCTGTTTGTGGGGCACGCCGAAAGTCTTCTCGGCCTTACTCAGAAATTTCAGATGGTGCACAAGGACAGCGGAACCGCATACCAGCGGATTGAGGTAAGAGCGTGACACAATCCCACGATGAGCGCGGCGCGGAACTGCGGGAGCTCTTCTTCGAGACTTCGCAGGAATTGCTGCAGGCGCTGAATGACGAAGCGCTCAAGCTGGAGAAAAAACCCGGCGATGAGGAGATTGTGCGCGTAATCCGGCGCACCGTGCATACCCTGAAAGGTGATTCGGCGGCCTGTGGTCTACGCGAGCTTAGCGAACTGGCGCACCAGTTCGAGGATGCGCTGTCGCTCGAAGGCACGGCGACGCAGACGGCAGTCGCGGAAATCGCGTTTGCTGCAGCCGACGTCTTTACCGAAATGATCGTGGCTTATCACCGCGGGAAGAAGCTGCCCTCGACCAGGACCTTAAGCAAAAAGATCCAGGAGTTGACGGCCGCGCCGGCCGCGCCAAGAACCCGCCGCGCGAAGAAATCCGCCGGCCAGACGTCCGCGGAGGCTACCGCAGCGGCGCCTCGGCTCTCCGATAAGACGGGAGCGCACTGGACTGAATACGAGAAGTTGGCCATGACTCAGGCTCAGGCCGGCGGCCAGGATGTGTATCACGTGGTGGTAAGAATCGATCCGCATTGTGCGATGCCGATTGCGGGACGGCAGCTGGTGCACAACGCCATCGGCGTCATGGGTCCGGTGCTGGCCGTTCGGCCCGACGCCAAGTCGCCCGCCGCCTCCCGGCAGGTAGAGTTTCTGCTCGCCAGCGTGCAGACGGCGGAGCAAATCGCAGCCAAGTGCAAAATTCCAACCATCACAGCAGAAGTCACAGTTGAGTTGATGCTGGATGCGACCGCAGTCAAAAAGCCGCAAAGTAATCAGGAGAACAAAGAGAACAAAATTCCGCTTCAAGCTCTGATCGGGGAGAAGCTGGCGCCGGAAACGGCCGCAGCCGACGGCTCGCCTGCAATGCCTGCCGACGAACCAGCCGCTGCGCCGACCTTGCAGGAAAACATTTTGCGAGTGGATGCCGGCCGCATCGACAGCGTGCTCAACCTGGTGGGGGAACTGATTATCGGTAAGTCGATGTTGCAGCAGGTTCTCAGCGAATTTTCCAAGCGCTTTCCGAAAGAGGCGTTGCGCGGCAAGTTTGCCGATGCCATGGCCTTCCAGGCGCGGGTGCTGAACGACCTGCAGCGCTCGGTCATGAAGATTCGCATGGTGCCGGTCGACCAGCTGTTTCGCCGTTTCCCGCGCCTGGTGCGAGATGTGGCGCTGCAATGCGGCCGTGACGTCGAGCTCGACATCAGCGGGCAGGACACCGATCTCGACAAAGGAATTCTCGACGCCATTGCCGAGCCCCTCACCCATCTGGTGCGCAACGCGGTGAGTCACGGCATAGAGTCTGCCGAAGAGCGCCGCAGGGCGGGCAAGCCTCCGCAGGGTGTCATCCGTCTAAACGCGTATCACCAGGGCAATCAGGTCATTGTCGAAGTCACCGACGATGGCCGGGGTATGGACCCGCAAAAAATCCGTGCCAAGGCCATCGAATTGGGAATGGCGACGGCCGAGGAAGTCGCGCGCTTCAGCGACGCCGAGGCTTTCGATTTTATTTTCCGTCCTGGTTTCAGCACTGCGAACGAAGTGACTGAAGTCTCCGGACGCGGCGTGGGCATGGACGTAGTGCAGAGCGTGCTGCACCGGTTGAAGGCCTCCATCAGCGTGGAGACGCGGCCCGGAAAAGGCACCACCTTCCGCATGAAGCTGCCGCTCACTCTGGCCATCATCAAGGCGCTGTTGTTCTGGGTGGAGCAGCGCTTGTACGCCATCCCGTTGAACGCCGTTCTGGAAATCTCACGTACCTTCGAAACCGAAGTGCACCAGGTTGACAATTATGAAGTACTGCAGCTGCGCAACCAGGTACTGCCGCTGCTGCGGCTGGGCCGCCCGGTGGCCGAGGGCGATCGAAACTCCAAGCTTTTTGTGCTCGTCATTACTGCAGGAGAGAGGAAATACGGCTTGATTGTCGATGCGCTGGAAGGCGAAGAGGAGTTGGTAATCAAGGCATTGGATGACCAGACATTTTCCACCGATCTGGTGTCGGGCGCCTCAATTCTGGGCGACGGCCGGGTGGTGCTGATTCTGAACCTGCCCGCCGTGGTGGAGCATGTGGCGCGCTGGCGGCCCGCGAAAGCCGGACAGTTCAATTCCGGTTTGTTGCTCACCTCCACCGACCGCATGCGGCTGGCCATGTCGCCGAGCCTCTCCCCTAGCCTGACTCCGGCAAGCGGAGGCCGGGCATGAAGAAGAATCCGATACGCGTGCTGGTGGTCGACGATTCGGCGCTCATGCGCAAGCTGATTCCGCAGATGCTGGCGGCCGATGAATCCATCGAAGTCGTCGGAACGGCGGTCGATGGTTCCTTCTGCCTGAAGAAGATTGAGGAACTGAAGCCCGGCGTCGTCACGCTCGACCTTGAAATGCCAGGCATGAACGGAATCGAAGCGCTGAAAGAAATCATGCGGCGGCATCCGCTGCCGGTGATCGTGTTCAGCTCTCATAGCATCGAGGGTGCGTCGGTCACCATGAAAGCGCTGGGGCTCGGCGCTTTCGACTTTGTTACGAAACCCAAAGACGCTACCGCGCACATGGCGGAAACCGCCCGGGAATTGATTGCCAAGATCAAGGCGGCAGCCGAGTCCAAGTTGAAGCCGCGCATGCTTTCGGGAATTCCTCCCAAACCAGAAAAAGTGCCGGCTTCTTCTGCGGCTCCGTCCAAGGTCATCGCCATCGGCGTTTCCACGGGAGGGCCCCAGGCACTGGAATTGGTGCTATCGCAATTGCCCGGAGATTTTCCCGGAGCCATCGTCGTGGTGCAGCACATGCCCGAGGGATTCACAGATATGTTTGCCCGCCGGCTGGATGAAGTGTGCCCCTTGCAGGTGAAGGAGGCGCAGTCCGGCGACGTGCTCCAACCCGGGCGAGTGCTGATCTGTCCGGGCAGCCGACACATGAAAGTGAAGCGGCTTCCCCTGGCCGATGTGGTAGTTCTGGCGGACGAACCGCGCGTGAACGGGCACCGCCCCAGCGCGGATGTGCTGTTGCGCAGCGTCGCCGAAGAATTCCGGTCGCAAACGGTCGGTGTGCTCATGACCGGAATGGGCGATGATGGCGCCGAAGGTTTGGGAGCGGTGAAGAAAGAAGGCGGCGTAACCATCGCGCAGAGCGAAGAGTCGTGCGTGGTTTATGGCATGCCCAAAGCGGCGATCGAACGAGGATATGCCATGCAGGTCGTGAGTCTGGAAGGAATGGGAGCGGCGCTGCAGGCGGTGTGCGGACGCGGTCCGGCCTCGAAGACTGGATCCGTTGGCCGGACCATGCGCGCCGGAAATTAGGATTGGGCAGGGCACGTACCCGTGACCAGGGTGATCTGGTTTGGGACGGGCCAGCGTGATATGCAGTAGCGAGATCTGAAATGTGTTGCTTGAAGTAGAAAGAGGTAGAAAGAGGAGGTCGGTATGGAGCAGTTTGCAGCAGTGAAACGCAGCAAAGACGGTCAGCCGGTCCGCTATTTGATTGTGGACGACTCCGTGTTTGCCCGCAAGAATCTGGCCCGCATGATCGAAACGTTCGGCGGGCAGGTGGCGGCTGAGGCCGGGGACGGCTTGACCGCCATCAGCGAGTTCGACCGCACGCATCCTGACATCGTGCTCATGGACATCACCATGCCGCAGATGGAAGGGATCGAGGCTGCCGAACGGATTGTCCAACAGCATCCGGAAGCGCGCATTGTGATGGTCTCCTCGGTGGGTTACCAGGAAAACATTGTGGCGGCGCTGCAACGGGGGGCGCGTCATTTCGTGCAGAAGCCGGTGAAGCCGGAAGTGTTGTACGAAGTCATCAAGTACGTGCTGGGCGAAGACGGTTCGGTCGCGACCGCCGCCGGAGCGGGAGTCTAATTCCATGAAGATGGAACTGATCCAGCCTTTCATCAATGCGGCGGACGCCGTGTTGTCGCAAGGTTTGCAGGGCACCACCAAGGTGGGAAACCTCACCATGGAAGAGCAAGCCTACCGCCGCAAAGGCGTGGCGGGCATGATCGCGCTGACGGGCGAAATCGAGGGCCGCATCATACTTGACCTCGAACCGCAGACGGCGGTGAAGGTGGCCAGCCACTATGCCGGCGCCGAACTGCCCGAGTCGGATGCGCTGATCAAGGAAACCATCTTCGAACTGGCGAACCAGGTCGTGGGCAACGCCGTTTCCTCGCTCAACGACCAGGGCTTCCATTTCCGCGTGCATCCCCCGCTCCTGCTCACCGCGCAGGAGGGCGACAAGACCAGCGAAGACACCGAAGCGCTCATGATTTGTTTTGAGACCTCCCTTGGGAATGTCTACATGAACGTCGCCCTGCGCTATAACAAGAGGCGAGTGTCGGACCGTGCGGCGGTCGGAGCGTGATGCGAGTCACGTAGACAAGACGCCGGCCTTCCGGTGCGACCAAACGCCGGATACCCTCGTTCACATTTTTTTGGCCAGAAACCGCGAAATTCTTGATTCTGCGGCACTTACTCATCTGAGATATCGTCGGAAGCTCGCAAAATCTTGCGAACGCAGGACTTACGGGTAAAATCTTCCGGAATAAGGAGTTAGCGGGTCGTTTTCTCGTTTCCCCCTTCGCTCTTCCCAGCCAAGCTAGTCCTGCGCTCGTAACTGCCTGGTCATTGCTGATTTGGTTGGGCACGATTCCATTGTGAGCGTTCCGTATCCTCGGTCAAGGTTGTTCGTCACAAGGAATGGATTTTTTTCTGTGGAAGGCTGTGGAAAAGCGTTTGATCCTAGGAGGAAATACGGAAGTCAAAATCTCGAGGGATTCGCATTGGTGATGAGCGCCGTAAGTGCGATGCAGTCCGCTGGGCATGACAAACCCCCTGGTACCGGCACATCGTACCCGCCCTTGCACAGAACGCAAGGACTG
>CAVPWO010000003.1:0-161555 GCA_963709305.1 uncultured Acidobacteriaceae bacterium
GAGACTCTCTCCTTCCACGATGATCGTGAGTCTCTTGTCAACGGCCATATCCTTGAAAATGGCGAGCACAGAAATAGGGTCGGTGGCAGCCACAATCGCGCCGAAGACTAGCGCGACGAGAACGGGGATTCCCAGGGTCCAATGCAGAGCAAAGCCTGAGATTAGAGTTGCCGCCAACACCCCTACGGTGGCAAGTAGACAAATCGGAACAAGACTTTCGCGCAGGTGTCGAAACTGAATCTTCAGGCTGCCCTCAAACAAAAGGGCAGGCAGAAAAATAATCAAGCTGACATCCGGTGTTAGCCAGTCGGGAGGATGGGCGAAGAGCCGTTGTAGTATCGGCAGATGAAACGATCCGAGAAGCAGTCCTCCCAGAACCAGAGCGACCGTGTAAGGAATTCGAAGACGCGCAGCAATCACGGCAATCATCGAAGCCGCGATCAGCAGCCAGATCAAAAACTCAATGGTGGAACTAGGCGTCATTCCTTATTCTCACGCTCTTCTTCCTCAGCACAGACACTGCAGAAGCACAGACACTGCAGACTGACGGTTCTGTTGGCAGGATATTTACAGAAGTGTCTCACAAGTCACGGGGAGCTCGTTATGAAGGATTCCGAGACGAGGAACGCAGAGTCATCATGGACGGGAACCAGTCTCTTGAGGCAAACGAAAAGCAGGGCCGCGGCGAATTGGAAAACCGTAGTCCTGGGGCTTACGTCTAGGTCGCGCCCGCTTACGGTGCCATCGGCCCTTGATCTTTCCCAGCATCGTCCTATCACTCCTGAGCTGTTCGTCTCGCCTCCCAAAAAGCACAAACAGGTGCAGTGCTCACTATTGATCAGTAATGGCCCGTAAGCAACGCCTAGAATTTTATCTAAGGCCGCCGCTGGTCAGCCGAAAAGAATACCGACGAGTCGAATCCGGTGCGCGCCGACGTGCGTTGTAGTGTCTCGCACTTTGGCAAACGGACGGCTCTTCACCGTATCTGAGCGAGCGCCCTTGCTCTTTAACGAGTTCAAACTTGAATGGAGACAACAATGTTGAAACGTATTTTGGCCGTAACAATCCTGATGGCGCTTGCAAGTCTAACCGCTGTCGCCTCAGACCGCGAAGATGATGTGAATCGTACTCACAAAGCTGCCCAGGTCTTCAGGGAGATCATGAATACTCCGGATCAGGGCATCCCTTCGGGCCTTCTGGAATCGACAAAGTGCATAGCCATCATTCCAGGGGACAAAAAGTTCGCCTTCGTATTCGGTGGCAGCTACGGCAGAGGAGTAGCAGCCTGTCGCACCGAGCATGGCTGGAGCGCTCCGATGTTTGTGGCTATTGATGGCGGAAGTGTGGGTTATCAGATCGGGGGTTCTTCGACCGACATCGTGATGCTGTTTATGAACGATCACGCGCTGCAAAGCCTGCTCAAGGACAAGTTCAAGCTTGGGGCCGACGCTTCCGTGGCGGCCGGGCCGGTGGGCCGAAGCGCTTCCGCGAGCACTGACCTTAAATTGAATGCGGAGATTCTGTCTTATTCGCGTTCCAAAGGCGCTTTTGCTGGGGTGAGCCTGGATGGCGCCAAGATGCAAGCCGACAAGAGTGGAGACGAGGCCATGTACGGCCACGAGGTAAACCGCCGTGAAATTCTTGACGGCAAAGTTGCGGTACCTGCATCGGCTCGAGAGTTGGTTGAAGAGCTTGGCGGATATGCCCGTGTAGCTAAGGATGAATAACAGCGCCAGGCGATGAAATCGAAGGAGCCGCTGTCTTAACAACAGCGGTTCCTTAGTAACCGACTTGTGTTTAGAATTTCAAACTTCGGTGATAATTAGAGTCTTGGAGGCCAATATGGCGGAGACTGCAGTGGGTTTGTTTGAAAGCTCAGGATCGGCCGATGAGGTCGTTCGCGACCTCGAGGCCAGTGGGTTTCTTCGGAAGGACGTCCGGATTTTGAAGGAGCCGCTGGAGATGGAAGGGAGCGGACTCATGAGTACGCCACACACTGATTTTGAAGTGGGGTTGACTCGTGATCTCACGGCATTCGGGGTCCTCGAAGCGGACGCGGAAGACTACGTTGAAGGAGTACGGCGGGGAGGAGTGATGGTCTTCGCTACCGGTTCGGGTGACAAAGCTCAGGCGGCAACTGAGATTATGAACCGCCACGGCGCTGTAGAGGTCGAAAAAATCAGCGCATCGCGGCCTGAACTCCCTGATGCCGACCAGGGTGAGGAGCCTCCCGTCCACGATCTTTCCGTCCAAACTGGAAGGTTCCGCTCGCCGGGCTCCGGTGCTCGCTTGTTCGTGTGGTAGCTTTTTGTTTCAAAGAACGCGCACCGGGAGTCAACAACACGGGCGCTTGAAGTCTATGAATGAATATTGGGAAACCCGGTCCTTTGGCCGCGCTGGGCAGCAATCTGTCCATGCTCCCCCAGCGAGCTATCGAACTGACATTTTGGATAGCGCTCTCCGTTTCCGCCGGTATTTGCGAGAAGACAATCTTTAGAGGTCGCCTGCAACGGCAGTTCATGGCGCTGACTAAGAGCGCTCCCGCGGGCATTCTGCTTTCTGCTGCAACATCCGGTGCTGCTCACGCGTAAGGGCTTCCGGATGATGATTTTGATCGCCCTGTATGGAACCATGTTCGGGATTCTCGCCTATTGGCGCGGAAGCGTTCGCCCAGGAATGATCGCCCATGCATGCCAGGATTCATTGAACGGAGTGCTTGCCATTGTAGTGGGGCACTAAAGTCTAGATGATACCGTCTGATGCAACCTTCCACAGCTTTTAAAATGCTCAATTCTGATCAGTCTTCCGAGGCCCAAAGTCTGATAATTGCTATTCAAACGAAAGACCACACCGAAGGCGAACTCCACTCATTGAAGTCCAGCAGCAGAAAATGGAGGTTTGCAATTGGGGCCGCAAAACTCGCGACGGTAGACGAACACATTTTGGCTAATGCGCAAGGATCGGGTGCGATTCCGGACGGCGGCATCCGTTCCTCCAGAGCCAACGAACAACCGCCGTTTGGAGGAATGCAATTCGACTGCGGATACGTCTCACCGTTCTTCGTCACTGACCCCGAACGGATGGAAGTAGCCTTCGAGAACGCCTTCGTTCTCGTTTACCCCGGCAAAATCAGTTCCAAGAAAGACCTGTTCCCATTACTTGAGCAGGTCACGAAGCATAGCAAGCCTCTGCTCATAATCGCGGAGGATGTTGAAGGCGAAGCACTGGCTACTCTCGTCGTGAACAAGCTAAGTGGCTCCCTGCAAGTTGTGGCCGTAAGCGCTCCTGCGTTGTGTGATCAACACAAGAGTTGGTTGCAGGACATCGCTCTGCTGACCGGCGGCAAAGCCATAATGGAAGGCCTCGACACCCAGCTGAAAAACATACAACTTTCCGACCTCGGGCGGGCGAGGAAGGTTATTATTGGCAAGAACCGTACGGTGATTGAGAGCAAGGCCATATATCGGCAACCCCGCAGTTCCATACCGCTGGAGGGCTCTCCCGTCGCTGATTCCAGTCAGCACGGCGAGCGGGAATATTCTTCTACCCAACCAACCAGTGTTTGAGGAGGAAACGAATGCAACTCGGAATGATAGGCCTGGGACGAATGGGTTCGAACATGGTGCAACGGCTGATGAAAGCCGGTCACGAGTGCGTAGTGTCTGACACGCATCCGCAAGCCGTGAAGGATGTGGTGGCGAAGGGCGCCAAGTCGTCCGACGGCATCGCGGATTTTGCGAAAAAACTCAGCAAACCGCGAGCTGTGTGGATGATGGTTCCGGCGGCGGTCGTCGACTCGGTATTGACTTCACTTACCCCTGTGCTGGAAGCGGGCGACATCGTAATTGATGGTGGCAATTCGTACTACCACGACGATATCCGGCGCGCGGGTGAGTTGAAGAGCAAAGGCATCCACTACGTCGATTGCGGAACCAGCGGGGGCGTGTGGGGATCGGAGCGGGGATACTGTCTGATGATCGGCGGGGAGGAAGCGATTGTGAGTCATCTTGATCCGATCTTCAAGTCGTTGGCCCCAGGTGTTGGCTCGGCGGCGCGGACGCCAGGGCGGACCGGCGAGCCTTCGACATCAGAAAACGGCTACTTGCGCTGCGGCCCGAACGGCGCAGGTCACTTCGTAAAGATGGTCCACAACGGCATCGAGTACGGGATGATGGCTGCCTTTGCCGAGGGATTGAACATCATTAAGAACGCCAACGCCGGCAAGGTGAAGCGCGAAGTTGACGCCGAGACAACCCCGCTGCGCCATCCGGAACTCTATCAATACGACATGGACATGCCCGAGGTCGCGGAGGTCTGGCGGCGCGGTAGTGTTATCGGCTCCTGGCTGCTCGATCTGACTGCGGCGGCTTTGCGGCAGAATCCGGATCTCTCGAATTTCGCGGGCCGTGTATCGGATTCCGGAGAGGGACGGTGGACGGTGCAGGCAGCGGTCGATGAGGGCATTCCGGCGCCGGTGATCAGCGCTGCGCTCTCTACGCGCTTTGCCTCACGCGGCAACGAAGAGTATGCCGCCAAACTGCTTTCCGCGATGCGCTATGAATTCGGCGGCCACAAAGAGAAAGCTGCCGGCAAACCGGAGGCGGCCTGATGGCGGATTTCCAGTCTGACGCTTTTGTGTTTTTCGGCGCCACCGGCGATCTCGCGCACAAACAGATCTTTCCGTCGCTGCAGGGGTTGATTCGCGACGAAGGGTTCAATCTACCAATCGTCGGCGTGGCCAAAGCAGGCTGGAATCTTGATCAACTTAAAGCACGCGCCAAGGATAGTCTTGAAAAACACGGCGGCCTCGACCAGGATGCGTACCACAAACTGACCGGCCTCTTGCGCTACGTGGACGGTGACTACAACGATCCGAACACTTTCGCTCAACTGCGCAAAGAATTGGGCTCGGCGAAACAACCGCTACACTACTTTGCGATTCCACCCAGTTTGTTCGGCACTGTTGCTGAGGGGTTGGCTAAGTCGGGCTGCGCCGAGAACGCGCGCGTCGTGGTGGAAAAGCCCTTCGGGCGTGACTTGGCGTCGGCACAAGAACTCAACCGAATTCTGCACCGTTATTTCCCTGAAGAACGAATCTTCCGCATCGATCATTTTCTGGGAAAGGAACCGGTACAGAACATTCTCTACACCCGGTTTGCTAATCCGATGTTTGAACCGATCTGGAATCGCAACTACGTGCGAAGCATCCAGATCAACATGGCGGAGAAGTTCGGAGTCGAGGACCGCGGCAAGTTCTACGACGAAACGGGTACGGTGCGGGATGTGGTCCAAAACCACCTGCTGCAAGTCCTGGCCACCCTGACCATGGATCCCCCAACTGGCGAGGCTCACGACGCGTGGCGCGACCAGAAGGCCGCGTTGCTCAAGGCGGTACGCCCGATTGCTCCGGGGGATGTGGTGCGCGGCCAGTACAACGGTTATCGGTCGGTGTCGGGCGTAGACGCGGCCTCCACGGTCGAGACTTTCATCGCGCTCAAGCTGTTCATTGAAACGTGGCGATGGGCCGGCGTACCCATCTATATCCGCGCAGGGAAAATGCTGCCGGTTACCGCGACCGAAGTGTTCGTTGAATTCAAACGGCCGCCGATGGAGACCTTTGGCGAGATCGTGCCCGGCACGTCCGCACATCTGCGGATGCGTATCAGTCCGGACATCGCCATCGGAATGGGGGTGCGCGTGAAGACGCCGGGCGAGCAGATGACAGGCAGCGACGTGGAACTCATACTCACCGAGCAGGCCGCGGACGACACGCCACCGTACGAACGGCTGCTGGGCGACGCTATGCGCGGACTGACCGAGCTCTTTACCCGTCAAGACGTAGTGGAAGCGCAATGGCGTGCGGTCGGGCCGATCCTGGGCAACGTTACGCCAGTGCATCCCTACGAGCCGGGGACGTGGGGGCCCGGCGAGGCTGAACATCTCATCGCCAGCGACGCTGCTTGGGTTAATCCCACGGTGCAAGCAGAGAACGAGAAAGAGTTAGAAAAATGACCCAGCGACTGACCGAAACCCCATCGTGGCACGCGCTGCAAGCGCATTACGAGAAGATCAAGGACATCCACCTGCGGCAGTTGTTTGCCGATGATTCCAGTCGCGGCGACCGATTGACTGCCGAGGCCGCCGGCCTTTATCTCGACTACTCGAAGAACAGAATCACCGACGAAACCATTCGCCTGCTGGTCCAGTTGGCCAGGGAGCGAGGCGTCACCGACCGCCGCGACGCAATGTTTCGCGGTGAGAAGATCAATATCACGGAAGGCCGCGCAGTGCTGCACGTTGCATTGCGTGCTCCGCGAGGCACTCAGATCAAAGTGGACGGTGTGGATGTCGTGCCCGAGGTACACGCGGTGCTGGATAAGATGGCCGCGTTTTCCGACCGCGTGCGCAGAGGGGAATGGAAGGGGCACACCGGCAAAAGCATCAAGAACGTGATCAACGTCGGTATCGGCGGTTCATACCTTGGTCCCGAGATGGCATATGACGCGCTCCGCGCGTTTACCGACCGCGCGATGAAGTTCCGTTTTGTGGCGAACGTCGATGGCGCCGCCTTTGCCGAGGCCACCCACGACCTCGATCCCGCGGAGACGTTATTCATTCTCTCCTCGAAGACGTTCACCACGCTGGAGACCATGACCAACGCCGCGACCGCCCGCCGGTGGATCGTGAATGCGCTCAAGAGCGAAGCGGCTGTCGCCAAGCATTTCGTGGCGGTCTCGACGAACGCGAAAGGGGTTGCCAAGTTCGGAATCGATACGGCCAACATGTTCGAATTCTGGGACTGGGTCGGAGGACGCTATTCGATGGACTCCGCCATCGGACTTTCCACGATGATCGCGATCGGTCCGAAGGGATTCGACGATCTACTCGCCGGATTTCACCAGATGGACGAGCACTTCCGGACCGCGCCGCTGGAGAAGAATCTTCCAATCCTGATGGGATTGCTTACCGTCTGGTACAACAACTTTTTCGGGGCGCAAACCATCGGCATCATGCCGTACGCGGACAATCTGAAGCGCTTTCCGGCTTACCTGCAACAACTCCAGATGGAAAGCAATGGCAAGCACGTAGACTTCGACCGCCAGCCTGTGAGCTACCAGACTGGGCCGATCATCTGGGGCGAGCCGGGTACCGACGGCCAGCACTCGTTTTACCAGCTTATTCATCAAGGAACCAAGTTGATCCCGTGCGATCTGATCGGATTTTGCAAACCACTTAGCGAATTTACTGACCATCATGATTTACTGATGGCCAATCTGTTCGCGCAGGCTGAGGCGCTGGCTTTCGGCAAAACGGGGGAGGAACTGAAGGCCGAAGGCTCTCCCGACTTTCAAACCCCATTCCGGGTTTGCGAGGGCAACCGACCGACCAATTTGATACTGGCTGAAAAACTGACTCCACGAGCCGTAGGCTGTCTCGTGGCTCTCTACGAACACAGCGTTTTCACGCAGGGTGCGATTTGGGACATCGACTCCTTCGATCAGTGGGGCGTGGAGCTGGGCAAAGTCCTTGCCACGCGCATCATTCCCGAATTGCAGAGTTCCGCTGAACCCAGGCTAAAGCACGACAGCTCGACCAATACTCTAATCGGGCGCTATCGCAGTTTGCGTGGCTGAACCTGGCGATTTCGTGGTCCCGATATTTCGGTGATTAGCGGGCAACCGTCGCCATATCTGTGTTGACCGGAGAAGATCGCCGTGACAAAACTCTGCCCATCTGCTCCTCAGAGCCAAGGAACCCGGACCCGTTCGACCAAGAGCATGATGAAGCAAATCCTTCTTTTCGCAGCGCTTTCTTCTGCTTCTCTAGCTCAACAAGACGTTGACGCTATCATCAAACGTTCAGTCGCGGCCAATGAGGCGGACTGGAAGGCCGCACATGAATACGATTACGTGGAGCGTGACCGGCAAAAAGTCGGAGGAACCAAGACATCAGAAGAGCTCATGATCTTGGGCTCTCCCTATGAGCGACTGGTGGCTGTGAACGGGAAGCCGCTGTCCTCCGAACAGCAGGCACAGGAACAACAAAAGCTCGAAGCAACCTTGGTGGAACGCCGGAAAGAATCTCGGCGGCAGCGCGGCGAGCGAATCGCGAAATACGAAAAAGAGCGCGAAAACGATCACCTGCTGATGGAGCAACTCACAAAGGCCCTCGACTTCAAGTTGGTGGGGGAACAAAAACTGGGGCCGTATGAGGTTTATGTGCTCAAAGCGACACCTCGTCCCGGCTATCAGCCTCCCAACAACGAGGCCAAGGTGTTGACGGGCATGGAAGGCAAACTCTGGATCGACAAAAAGACGTTCCAATGGGTAAAGGTCGAAGCTACGGTCATACGACCGGTTTCGATTGAAGGTTTTCTGGCTGAAGTCGAACCGGGTACGCACTTTGAACTTGAGAAGGCCCCTGTAACGGACAGTATCTGGCTCCCGAAGCATTTTGCGATGAAATCGCAGGCCAAGGTCCTATTCTTTTTCACACGGAAATCGCAAGCGGACGAAACTTATAGCGGTTATCACAAACCTCTCCCCATTCAAGCATCCGCCGCTGGCCGAAGATAAAGTAATTCTGTAGAACGCTTCCATCTGCTCCAGATGAGCAAAACTGCACAGCTTCCGCATCGTCGCGGCAAGATACTGTCCGATGTTGTCCCGATGGCGACGGGTGGCGGCCGGCCAACAAGCCTCCGCCTGCGCTACTAGCGCGTAAGAATCTTCCATCGTGGCACCAAGTTCAACCAGGGCTGGCAACCAAGGCCCGCGCCCTGCGAGATGGGAAATGGGCGACCCCCAAGATAGCGGAGCTGGCGGCGGGAAGGGGCATTGCTGGGAGGGGGGACATGGAATCAAATGAGCGGGAACCACCCGTCGCAGTGAGGCATTA
The DNA here is from genome assembly GCA_963709305.1 of uncultured Acidobacteriaceae bacterium. GTDB lineage: Bacteria > Acidobacteriota > Terriglobia > Terriglobales > Acidobacteriaceae > Sulfotelmatobacter. The sequence continues at coordinate 8,899 of CAVPWO010000003.1, forward strand.
ACCAAGGGAAATCAAAGGTGGAAACCTTCAAGTCTGCAGGGTGGCTCGCGCTGGGCGGAGACCATGCCACGGATCTTCTGAACACGCATGTTGTGTCGTTGCGTGCCTGAATCTTCTTGGTGGGCCTTTCATCCAAGGCAGAATGCAGGTACTCTTGTGCTGTTAGCGCCGGCGTGAGGAGAGGATGGATGTTTGATAGCATTCTGTGCCAGGTAACGGAATATGATCCTGAAGTCCTCGAGTCTCTGATTGGTCTCGCGGTCGAAATTGCTCGTGAGGGTCGAGAGGGCCGACGCGTTGGCACGCTGTTTACACTCGGGGATGAGAATGCCGTGCTCGCCAGATCCCGGCCCTTGATTCTGGATCCGTTATCGGGGCATCCAGAGTCTTCGCGCCGTCTCAACAATCTGAATCTCCGCGGAACGATCAAAGAACTGGCGCAGCTGGACGGTGGGTTCGTGGTAAGCCACGAAGGAATCGTACTTTCCGCGTGCCGCTACCTCGATGCTGTGGCCGCACAGGTGGACGTGCCGCTCGGACTTGGTAGCCGTCACATCGCCGCTGCCAACATGAGTGCTGTGACCAAGGCGGTCGGTATTGTGGTTTCTGAGAGTGCGGTGGTGCGACTGTTCTGTCATGGACAACTGGTCGGTGAGATCATTCCCGAAGTTTGGATGATGGATCATGCTGCTCACCTGAAAGGCAGCGTGAAGAGGGAACAGGTCGGAGAACTGACGATTCTGACACCAACTCAGCGCCCAGCCTCCATCGCGAAATGAGAGTGGCCGACTACTAAACAATGGAACTGAGTGCATGACAATCAGCGACGCATCATGAGATCTAAAGCGACGGCCCGACACTACGTTCGAAGCGCCCTTCGCTGAAGGCAGTACTGTCGAAGCGTACTGCCCTCTCGAATGAAACCTTAGAGATCTCTCGCTCTTCCTTGGAATTCGCCGCTGTGATAGAAGTTTCGGATGTCACTGAGCGTAGTCTTCGCGATAGGGAGCAAACACGTCGAGCACCTCGGAGTCTTCCAGTGCCGTTGCCTGATGCTCGACATTGCCTTCGACAATCACACTGTCGCCAGGGCGAAGGTCAATCGACTTGCCGCCGGTGTTGAATTGGATTCGCCCTCTCACAACATAGACAAGTTGTTCGTGAGGATGGCTGTGATTTGCACCCTTCCATCCCTTCAGGAAGTGATGACGAACTAACATCAGGTTCCGGCTATAGGCCAATACCTGGCGTTGCATTCCGGGTTCGGGCGACGACAGGGTCGCGGCATGGGTGGGCTTATGGATTACGGCATTACCTTTCATATCCCTCTCATCCCTCTCAAACTCTGAGGCACTCCCGTGCTCGCAGTCCGGGCATCGTGTAGCGAGTTCGTCTGCGAAATTTCACTACAGAGAAACGCGCCGGAAGGTGCGCCTGCTTGCTGTCCGCAGGCGCAAAGACGCAGCAACAAGTAGCCTAGAAGGTGAGCCGCGCGCCGATCTGGATCAGGCGAGGGCTGGCGGCAGAGGTGATTTGCCCGTCCAAGGCGGACTTCAGGTTGGCCGTTGGCGCATTCAGGCTGACCAGATTGAAGGCATTGGTGGCCTCGCCGCGAAGTTGCAACGTGAAGCGTTCGAGGAAGTGGAAGTCGCGGAACACTCCCAGGTCGATATCGCGGTAACCCGGCGCGCGCAGATAGTCGCGCGGAGCATTGCCGTCCGCTCCGCCAGGGCCGATGCCGCCGACCACTCCTGGGCCGTTTTGAGTGAACGCTGCTGTATTGAACCACTCCTTCACAACCGCGGCGCGGCTTCTGTGAGGATCGAGGAATGCACTGACTCCCGGAACCAGGTCGGGGCGGTTCGCGTTGGCGCTGTCGAAGTTATTGTTAGCGCCGCTCGAGATATTGAAAGGCTGGCCGCTTTGGAGCGAGACGATCGGCGAGATCGTCCATCCATTGAGAATCTGCCTCAACACAGAACTGGACCCGGTGTAGTAGTCGAGGTTCCACAAGCCGGAGATGCTTGCCACATGCCGGCGGTCGTTGTCCGTAGGACCTCGTTCCTCCCACAGATTCGCGAAATCCTGGGCGGTCGCCTGACCGATCGCCGATTCGTTGACGCTCTGGAAGGAATGGCTGAAGACGTAGAAGCCGTTGATCATCAGATTGCGGGTAAGAGGCCTGCTGGCCGAAACCTGAAGCGAGTGGTACGACGCCGTCTCGTTCGATTCGTCGTAGGTGACCTGTCCTAAAACCCCTGGATCGTAGGGACGGCGGGAGTTGATGCTGGCCTGCGATGTGCTGGCTCCGGGTGCATAAGGAGCATAGTTCTTGTCCAACATGAACGGCAGATGGTGCGAGAGCGTGCCGACATAGGCGACGGTAAGGCTGACATTCTTGGGCAATTGACGCTGCACCGCCGCGTTCATCTGGTAGACGACCGGCCATTGATAGTTCTCCGCGATGGTTTCGATGCTGGCTGCGGGCAGAAAGCGGGGGCTCGCCGGGGTATAGGTGTAAGGGAACGGATCTCCATTGGGGAAGGAGGCCGGATTCCCGTAGACGTTGGAGAATGACGCAATCGAATTGAAGGTTTGCCGGATGGCGAAGGGCTGCGCATTGGCGGGCTGGTTCCATTCGTTGCCGCTGACGCTTCCGTAGAAAACACCCGCGCCCGCGCGGATGGCAGTCTTGCCGTCTCCGAACGGATCCCACGCGATCCCCACGCGCGGGGAAATGTGATGCAAGCGGTTGTCGGCGATGCCGCGCGGCACGCCGGCGTCTCCAGGGAAGAGCATCCCTAGAGGCGCAGAGGGAACCTTGGTGGACTGCACGCCGGGGACAAATGTTGCGGTGAGGTCCGAAGACTCGACCGGGGACAATTGCACGTCATAGCGCAATCCCAGGTTCAGCGTAAGTCTGGGGACAACCCGATAGTTGTCCTGCAAAAAGCCCGCAAAATACCAGTCGCTCAACAGCCCATGGTAGGGAGTGTCCTGCTCCATCGTGCTTACCTGGCCGGTGACAAAGTCGGAAAGCGCATTGCCCGTGCTGGTTGGAGCGGAGGAAGCGAAATTAAAAACTCCGAAATTGTACAGGTTGCCCACGATCATGTTCTTTTCCAGCGACAGTTCGCCGCCGAACGCGAGCGAGTGCTTACCCTTGGTCATGCTGACCATGTCGCGAAGCGCATACAAGTCCGTGTCGCTGACAGGTCCAGCCAGTGCACCTCCGGCATTGAAGTAGCCGGATACGGCCAGCTGGGGCAAGGTTTTGGGTCCCTGCGTAGTAAAGCTCGATCCCAAATCGTCCATGCCGATCCCGGCCGGCAGGTTGACGCGACCGCCCGCTACGCGAGTGAAAGTGAACCATCCCTGGTTGGCGGTGGTCGGACTGATGGTGTGAACGTCGCTCATGTTCACTACCTGCTGCGCGGCACGAGACTGGTTGATCGTATAAGGGATGTTGCCGTTGCCGTATGCATTCTGCGTGGTCTTCAAGTAAAAGTAGCTGATTGCCAGACGGTCCTGATCCGAAAGGACTTGATCGTATTTGCCCAGGTATTCGTTTTCGTTGGTGGGGCCGGTGAAGAAGCCCGAATAGCTGTTGTTTGTGAGGTTGGTGGGCAGCGGGACGTACTTGGTCATGATGTTGGCCGCCGTTTGGTCCAACAAGCTGGAGGGAACACAATTCGGTGTAGGAGTTGCGCAATTAGGAGAACTGTTGGTTCCATCCACCTGCACCTTCGTAGTTTTGGAAGTGCCGGGCATATAGACCTTGAAAGAGTCCGCCGTAAAGTCGCCCTCGCGCTCGGCGGCTGTCGGCACCACAGCGCCAGTGAGCTGTTGTCCGACCACTTGCCGCAGCCCTCCGTAGCTGAACAGGAAGAAAGCTTTGTCGCGTTTGATCGGGCCGCCGACAACCCCGCCAAACTGGTTGCGGTGGTAAGGCGGATTGAACTTTGAATTCCAGGGAACGGCATTGAGATCCGTGTTCCGGTTGAACTCAAACAAAGAGCCATGAATTTGGTTGGTGCCCGACTTGGTGATCGCGGTGACCACGGCCCCGGACATACGGCCATATTGCGCCGAGAAGTCGCTGGTCTCGACACGAAACTCCTGCAGTGCGTCGGGGTTGGGTAATGGGTTGCCGTAGTTACGCAGACCGGTCATGTTGATGCCGCCATCCAAATAAAAGCTGACCATGGGAGTGCCGCCGTCGATCCCGCCATTGACCACGACCTGTGTCGATGGCAGGCCGATGACGAAATTGGGCGTGCCGCTGGGATTGCTGGCAGGGCTGGCGCTGTTGGACTGCACACCGGGGGTCAGGGAAAGTTCGGCATACGCGTTCCGGTTCACCAGGGGCAGCCCGATGATCTCGGCGGGCTGTACAGTTCTTCCCAGCTCGGCAGAGTCGGTCTCCACCAGAGGCGGAGCTTCCGTCACCGTGACGGTCTGGCTCTGCACGCCCACACTTAGAGTCACATTTAGCGCCCGGGTCTGGTCGACGGTCAGGACGATTTTCTCCTGCACAAATCTCTTGAAGCCCGCCGCATTCACTTCAACGGTATAAGTGCCCACCGGAAGATACTGGATGAAATATGTCCCGTCCCCCGTGACTGGGGTCGACCGGGAGAGTCCGGTGTCAACATTGGTTGCTCTGATAGTCGCCGAAGTCACCACCGCGCCTTGCTCGTCTTTCACCGTTCCAGCCAGGGTTCCGGTGATCTGCTGTGCGTACGCATTGAGACCTGCGCAGAGAATTAGAACGAGCAGTGCGCGGAATTGGGTGCTCGCGCCAGTCGAGAAATATCCTGCCAATGTGCGTATTGTCATACAGCCTCCGAAAATTGTCTGGCGGTTCTGATCCCTGTCAAGCTTCTTAAGCTAAGTCTCAAGAGACACCACGGGCGGCATGCTATGTTCCGCCCATAATTCAACGATTGGCAAGTGTCTAACGGTTTGATCTCGGCATAAACGCCATGTTCTTCAAAATGGACGTGTTAACGTTCATGTTTTTCTTGTTTCAAACGTGCTTGAAAGTCGTGGAATAGGGCGAGTATGATACGCGGACGCTATGCACAGAGTGACTTCAACCCGGGAAGCCTGGCAACCGCAAACGCCGCAGGAACGGGATGCAATCCTGCACGAGTTGCAGGAGGTGATCGCCAGCCCGTACTTCTGCAACAGCAAACGCTATCCTGCACTGCTGCAATACATTGTCGAAAATACATTGGCCGGCAAATCGGATCGCCTGAAGGAACGCACGCTGGGCATTGAAGTATTCGATCGGCCTTCTACGTATGATACCAACGCGGAAGCGGTGGTGCGCTTTACCGCGGGCGAAGTGCGCAAGCGGTTGCTGCTGTACTACACCGAGCACCGCCGGAACTCCAGTGTCCGAATCTCATTGCCGGTCGGTTCCTATATTCCGGAGTTCCTGCACGCACAAGACGAGTCCGACGATATTGGAGACGATGCGAATTCCCCGGCGTCTCGCCTTCCCGCGGATAGGCTCTGAGGCGCGCGTGCTGCGACCGATCCCACTGCTGGCGCTGGAAAAGCGCACAGCCCAATCTGTGTTGACGCAGGACAAGAGCCTTAGCCCGCCCACAACACGAACCAGGACCTACCTTAATAGCTTTTTGTGGCTTGGTCTGGGCGGGATGCTGGTGCTTGGCTTCCTTGCAGGCCTGGGTTGGAAATCTCGCAGCACTTATACCCCGACGGCTGTCACTCCGACGGCCGTGGATGAGTTCTGGAGGCCCCTGTTGCACGAGCAGCGCATGGTTGTGGTTTGTGCCGGAGGCGTAGTCTTTAGCAGCAATACTTTTTCCGGCGTGATCACGGCCGGCAAGGATATTGAGTATCCGTTTGTGTCCATGCAGACAGCTTCTGCGATCGCGCAGGTGACCAGCACGGTGGCGCGTTCCGGAGTAGCGACGCAATTGCTCTCCTCTCCATCTACGCCGCTGACCGATCTTCGTGAACATCCAGTCGTACTGCTGGGCGCTTACAACAATCAGTGGGCGATGCGTTTATTGCAGTCGCAGCGCTTTCAATTCACCCCGGAGCCGGTGCACTCGATTGTTGACCAGATGCATCCTGACGCGCATTGGACGCGCGACAAATCTCTTCCTTACTCAAGCGCAGACGATTACGCCCTAGTGGTGCGCTTTCGCGATGCAACGACTGGCAGTTGGATCGTGGTTTTGGCTGGAATAGGTCGAAACGGAACTGAGGCCGCCGCTCAATTTGCCACCAGCCCGCACTACATGCAGTTGCTCAGAGATAATCTCGGAAGAGACTTCTCGAACCTGAATGTCGAAGCGCTGTTGAAAGTCAACGTCGTCGAGGGAAAGACCGGAGCTCCCTCGCTTCTGGCCGTCCATGCCCAGTGAGCCGCCACCGACATGGCGTGGATTGAAATCCCACAGATATCCGCCCAGCGGAGCGTCTGATAATAGCCCGGCGCTTCCAGCCGCGAGGCGGCGAAAGAATGCAGCCCACGGCGCAAGCCGTGGGTGGAGCAGTGGAGAATGGGTAAGCCCTGAAGGGGCGTAAGAAGCTATGACACAGACTCGGGAGGGACGCCTGAAAATCTCACGCAGACTCTCCAGCGCCAGAGGGTCTTCACTTCAGTGCGCGAAAACTTCACACCCAAAGAAGCGGCTGGCGTATCGGATAATTCCGAATGATCTCCTTATCGGTCGGATCAGGATTCAACCTCTTCCAAAGATCAAAGTATTTCGGCTCATGACATGCAATGCCGGAGAACAGCAGCCCGGGCGAGCGCACCGGCAAGGCGTCGAAATGCTCAACGTCCTTTGCCCACTTCCATGCGCCCTTGTCCTTGATGTAGGGATAAATGAACTCCGCAGCCTTGCAGAGCCCGCGCCCATCCGCAAGCTGAAAAGCAGGCGGATCTGGAGCTAGCCCTTTGAGCGATTGGCAAAGGCCCGCCATCACGTCAAAGTTGAAGATCGAATAGCTGTAGGGCTTGGTGCGCGCCAGTTCCCGAGGAAACGATCCATTCGCCTCCATCTGATTGGGTAGAAGAATATTTTGGTAGCGCTGATAAACCTCTTTGCGCGCGGCATCGTCGCCCGCCAGGCGGGCAAACTCAGCAGCTTGCAGGGCCCAGCAGAAGGCGTGGTTGTTCGTCGTATCGCGCTCCTTCATTCCCCGCTCGCTGTGAGAGAGCCAGTCAAGGTAGCTGGCAAACCAACTCTTCACCGCGGCAGCGTCCTGCACGCTGAGCATCCCAGACCCAGATGTCAGAAAGCTGGCGGCCCGCGCCACCTCGACCAGATGCAGCGTGTCGATGATGCCGTAGGATCGGCCCGTCGAAGACCCTTGCACGGCTTGCGCGTAGAGCAGGTTCGGGTTCATCCGCGTTTCCGGCGCAACGAACCAGGCGCGGAGGTGCGCGCATGCCTTCTGCCCGTAACGGCGCTCCCCGGTCAGCAGCCAGGCCGCCGTCAGAGCGGGCATCTGAATCGAGAGCGCCACCATCACCTTGCGGTGCTCGTCGAAATTCTCCGGATTGCTCTGCCCATCGCGGTTAATGTACGGCCCATTGGGATCCTTCGGATTGGGCCAGAAGTAGTCCGCTTGGGAATAGAAATCGTGCAATCCACCCGCGCTGCGCGGGGCAGGGAAGGCTGTGATGGTAAGCGGCGCTTGGGAAATATATTTGTTGGCAGCTTCCAGAATCCGCTTCCGGTCGGTTTCGGCCACCAGGCGGAAAGCGTCGGACTTTCCGCGGCGGTTTGCCATACCATTCGATAGACCATTCGACAGGCCAAAGGTCAGCTTCGCGCCGGCCATACAAGCGGCCGCTGCCGCTGTCTTCAGAAACGTTCTTCTCGCGAGGCCATCTGGTTGGTCCATTGTTCCTCTTCGCCGTTGGTCATTCGATGCTCCCAAAATGGATAACGTACATGATTCTGGCTGATGTATCATGATCCGTCCAGCTCAATTGTGTTGCGAAGAATCGATTGAAAGGCAACGAAGCTTTCCACGAACAGTAAATAAATGACAAGACACCGAACAGCGAAGCCAGCACCGATGAATGCGAACATCGCGCACGCTTTATTTTTTCTTACGCTGGTAGCGGGACTCGCATTGTCCGCGGGCGGCCAGATCGCACAACCAAAAACCGGCGAAGCACAGGGAGCGACACCTCTGTCCGCAGAGCGAGCAGCGACGGGAGATGCGCCGGACGATCCCGGTCCGCTGGCCACAGATCTTTCCCCGGCATTGACCCATGCAGCCCTGCGCAAAGCTGCCCAGAAGGTGGCCGACTGGCAGCTTGCCCGTGCGGAGCCGATCTTCAACCAGCAATGGACCTACGCCGCTTTGTACGACGGTCTGCTGGCGGCTTCTAAGGTAACGGGAGATCCGCGCTACCACGATGCGGTGGTGAAAATGGCGGCGCACTTCGACTGGAAACTGATCGATGCGCGATTTCCCCACGCGGACGATATGGCGTTGGGTCAGTCTTACATGGATCTATATCTGGAGACGCATGACGCCGTGAGGATGGCTGATGTAAAAGCAGTCCTTGATCGCCTGATCGTTCGGCCCGATGATCCGGAAAAGTTGCTGTGGTGGTGGTGCGATGCGCTTTTTATGGCTCCTCCGGTGCTGGCCAAAATGTTTGCCGCGACCGGTGACCAGCGCTACTTGAACTACATGGTTCGCGAGTGGTGGGAAACCTCCGCCAGTTTGTACGACCCTGCAGATCATCTTTACTTCCGCGACAGCCGTTACTTTACGCAGAAGGAAAAAAATGGCCAGAAGATCTTCTGGTCGCGAGGAAATGGCTGGGTCATGGGCGCCTTTGCGAAGGTGCTCGAGATGATGCCTAAGGACTATCCCGGCCGCGGGAAGTTCATCGCTCAATACAAAGAGATGGCCGATCGGATCGCCGCCATTCAGGGCGAGGACGGACTCTGGCGCAGCGGACTGCTCGATCCCGGGGCGTACGATCTGCCCGAAGTTTCAGGCAGTGCGTTCTTCACTTATTCGCTGGCGTGGGGCATCAACCACCGGGTTCTGGACCGCACCAAGTTCGAGCCGGTCGTTACTCGAGCCTGGGCGGGAATGCTGTCGCACGTGTATGCGGATGGCCGCCTGGGGTCGATCCAGCCCATCGACGGACAGCCGGGCAAGTTTAAACCTTCCGCCAGTTCTGTCTACGGAGTCGGAGCATTTCTTTTGGCCGCGTCGGAGCTCGATGCGCTCGCGCAGGAGGCGCATCCGGCGCACCCCAAGACGGCTGCGCAAAAATGATAAGTCCAAGATGACAAGTCAAAGATCAAGAAGACGCGGCAGACCGCCCACGATTATCGACGTGGCAAGAGAAGCCAAGGTCGGCGTCATGTCGGTCTCGCGCGTGATTAACAATCATCCCAGCGTAAAACATTCGACGCGCGCCAAAGTAATGAAGGCGATCGCCAGGATTGGCTATTCGCCCAATGACGCGGCTCGGATGCTGAAGGGCCGTAGGGGGCGGACGATCGGCCTGGTCGTCCCCGATTTGTCAGACTTCTTTTCCAGTTGCTTTCACGCGGTTCAGGAGGTTGCGATACGCCACGACTATCAGACTCTGGTGGTTGCCACTGGAAGAAGCGTGGCGGTCGAGGAGCAGCAACTGGAATCGATCCAGAATCGAGTTGCCGGACTGCTCATTGTGAGTTCAGGCAGTAACGGAAGCCGTCTGAAGATGATTCAGGAAAGCGGCGTTCCGGTTGTCGCTCTCGACCGGCCAGTCGCTGGACTGCAAGCCGATGCAATGCTGGTTGAGAATCGAGAAGGCACGGAACAAGGCGTTCGGCATTTGATCGAACACGGCCACAAAAAGATTGCCTGCGTGGGCTTTGACTCTGGCAGCTATACCGTGCGTGAACGGATTGAAGGCTACAAGCTGGCGATGCGTAACGCCGGTCTCGAACCAATTCTTTCTACCAATATCAACAGCCTTGAGGGGATGCAGGCTCTGGCCCAGCGCTGGTCCGCCGCCAAGGACAAGGACAAAGATCGGCCGACGGCTGCATTCTCTCTGAAGCGAATCTCCTCGGTGTATCTGATCGGAGCGCTGCACCTTCACAAGCTGCGAGTGCCGGAAGATATCGCGGTCGTCGGCTTCGACGACTTCGAACTCGCCGAGGTGCTGGGGACGCCCCTCACGGTCGTGCGTCAAACTCCAACCAGGATGGCGCGTGCCGCCGCCGAGCGTCTCTTCACGAAAATCGCCAATCTCCAGGAGTTCGCGGCACCGGAGACGCAAACGGCAAAAATGCTCTTTCCCACCGACTTGATTATTCGGCGATCGTGCGGCTGCCCTGCAAGGGACTAGGCGTCGCCGCTCATCTGATCCAACCTGTTCGAAAATCCTAGTAGAAAAGCTGTTCCCTCATCGTTCTTTGATCTTAATGACGAAATAGAGGAACGTTCCACTCTGCGGCAAGAGAAGCTGGTGGGGCACAGTTGCCGGAATGTGGACGATGTCCCCTTGATTCAGAGCGGTCTCAGCTCCGTTCACTACAGACTTGCCCCGGATCTCTCCTTCGCTCACGGTCTTGCCATCCTGCACCGTGCCGCCGGTCACCAGCTTTGCGCTTCCCTGCACGACGAAGAAAAAGTCGGCATAGTTCTCATGAACCTCAGCCCCGCCATTCTTGCTGCGAAGAGCAATCATCGTGAAAGAGTTTGGATACTCGCTCAGCTTGCTGCTCGCCGAGCCCTCGGGACCTTGTGCCTTCGCCTTAAGCTCCTGAGCTTTCTCGATCAATTGACTCTGCGTCAGGTGATCTACTGTGAGCGTTTGTGCACCGGCGAAAGGAATCGCGGACGCTGCAAGGATTAAGGATGCGATCGTCAATCTCATCAATCACCTCGAAAAAATCTAATCAACGGCTCAACCACCCGCCATCGACCACCAGCACATGGCCGTGCACATAGTCGCTGGCACTCGATGCAAGAAACACGGCTGCCCCGGCCACGTCGTCTGGGCACCCCCATCGTCCAGCAGGAATCCGTTCCATGATTTGACGGGACCGCTCCGGGTTTGCCCGCAACGCCTCGGTATTGTCGGTCGTCATGTAGCCCGGCGCAATCGCATTCACATTGATGCCCTTTGCGGCCCATTCATTGGCAAACGCCTTCGTCAGTTGTCCGACGCCGCCTTTGGCCGCGGCATACGAAGAAACAAAGACTCCGCCCTGAAACGTCAACACGGAAGCAATATTAATGACCTTGCCCGAACCCTGCGCCAACATATGCTTCCCGGCATGCTTGGTTAGCCGGAACACGCTGGTCAAATTCGTGTCGATCACCGCGCGCCAGTCTTCCTCAGAGTGTTCCACGGCGGGCGCGCGCCGAATGGTTCCGGCGTTGTTGACGAGAATATCGATCGTGCCAAAATGCTTGACCACCTGTTCGATCAACATGGAACAAACAGACGCGTCGCTCACATCGCCGACTACCGCGAACTGATGCGCACCGATCTTGCTCAACATCTGTTGCGTGATTTCCGGTGGCTTGCGCGAGCCGTGGATCGCAACGTTTGCGCCCGCTTCGGCCAGTGCCATCGCAATCCCCGCGCCCAGCCCGCGCGACGATCCTGTCACCAGCGCGTTCTTACCCTTTAGGCTGAATTTTTCCAAGATCACGGCACGTTCCTTCTAGAGGCTAAAGCAAACCCGCAATCGCCAAGGCATCCATATCGCTGTACACCTGATTCTCTCCACCCATGCCCCAGCAGAACGTATAGTTCTTGGTTCCCACTCCGGCATGAATCGACCAACCAGGAGAAATGACGACTTGCTTGTTGGCGATTACGATGTTGCGCGTCTCCTTGCCCGGGCCCATAAGGTGAACCACCCTTTGGCCGGGTTCCAGGTCGAAGTAAAAGTAAACTTCCGATCGCCTCATGTGCGTATGCGGAGGCATAGTGTTCCACACACTGCCGGCAGCGAGCCGGGTAAAACCCATTACCAGTTGGCAACTGCGCGTTCCCTCGAGATGAATGAGTTTCGTGATCTCCCGCAAATTCGCGGTTTCAGCGGCGCCGATCGTCACCTTGGCCTGTTCTGCAGATCGAATGAGCTGAGTCGGATGTGTCGCATGAGCCGGATAACTCAGCAGATACAATTCGGCCGGATGCTCCGAATCGGCGCTGGAGAATACAATCTCTTCATTCCCGCGCCCAACGTATAGGGCATCCAGCTTCTTCAGCTCAAATGGAATTCCGTTCACCGTGACGACGCCTGCCCCTCCGATATTCAGGACGCCAAGTTCCCGCCGCTCGGTAAAGTACAATGCCTTGAGCGCATCGTCGGTGGGCAAGAACAGCGGCTCGGAGGTTGGTACCGCCGAGCCGATCACGGTGCGGTCCAGATCGACATAGGTCAATCCAATCTGTCCCGGACGAAAAAGATCGTCGATCAGAAACGTCGCGCGCAGTTCTTCCGTAGTCATGCTTCGAAAGCGGATCGAGTCCGCCATTTGCAGTATTTTCACCGGGCGCATACTCTCTTTCTGGCAAGCATTGTGGGCCCCGTCACACTACTCGAAGCCCGAGGTGTCAGCCGAAATAAACAATAACGATAACATAAGCGTTCCAGGTCAACGATAACTTCTGGAATAGCCAATAGGTCCTATTCAAGCTGCTTGCTAAGTATCATTCCTGTTCGTCTAAGGTCCGAGAAACATCGCAATGCACGAAGTGAATAACGTTATAATAAATTCCATTTTGGCAAGCTAGCATTCGTGCATTCGGTGCGGGCAGCAGGACTCGCAGAAGGAAGAGGGCCGGGAGGCTAAGCAATGAATGCGAACAGTGCGGGCGGGCGCCTGCGTTGGTCCATTTGCGCCATGTTGTTTTACGCCACGACGGTCAACTACATGGACCGCCAGGTGCTGGGCATCCTGTCCCCGACGTTGCAACACTCCATCGGATGGACTGAGGTCCAGTACGGCTACATCATCGCTGCCTTCCAGATCGCGTACGCCGCCGGATTGTTAGTGGCAGGCAGAGTGATCGACAGGGTCGGCACTCGCCTGGGCTATGCCATCGTAATGGCCGTGTGGAGCATTGCCGCGGCCTCACACGCGCTGGCCCGCACTCCGTTGGGCTTTGGAATCGCGCGGTTTTTTCTTGGACTTGGAGAATCCGGAAACTTTCCCGCCGCCCTCAAGACAATCGCAGAGTGGTTCCCCCGCAAAGAGCGCTCCTTGGCCGCTGGAATATTTAACTCCGGCGCTAACCTTGGCGCCATCCTCGCACCATTGCTGGTTCCCTTCATCACGGTGCGGTTTGGCTGGCCCTATGCGTTTCTCGCTACCAGCGCCTTCAGTTTCATTTGGCTCATGATTTGGCTGATCTTTTACCGCAAGCCATCGGAGCACCCTCGCCTGACTCCGGCCGAGTTGGCTTTCATTCAAAGCGATCCCATCGAATCCACGCGCCCCATACCGCTGGGACGGCTGCTGCGCTATCGTCAGATGTGGGCTTTTCCCGTCGCGAAGTTCCTGACGGACCCAGTCTGGTGGTTCTATCTCTATTGGCTGCCCAAGTTTTTCGACGCCCGCTACCACGTCTCGTTGCTGCAACTCGGATTGCCGCTGGTGATTGTGTATAACGCTTCCGCCATCGGCAGCATCGGCGGGGGCTGGCTTCCGGGAATGCTGCATCGCCACGGCTTTTCGATGGCAAAAGCGCGCTTCTCCGCCATGCTGTTGTGCGCTTGTCTCGCCGTGCCTGTCCTGTTTGCCAACCGGCTGCCGTCCCTGTGGTCCGCCGTCGCCATGCTGAGTGTCGCTGCGGCGGCGCATCAGGGATTTTCCGCGAATCTGTTTACCATTCCTTCCGATCTTTTCCCCAAGAAAGCGGTAGCAACCGTAGTCGGCATCGGCGGAACGGCGGGCTCGGTTGGAGGTGTGCTCTTTTCAATCGCAACGGGATGGATCCTGCAAGCCACTCACAGCTACGCGCTGCTGTTCTCCCTTGCGGGAGGAGCCTATCTTCTTGCGCTGCTGATTCTGTTTCTGATCGTGCCGAGGCTCACTCGCATTGAGGACCCGGCTTGATGCTGCGTTGTCTATGAAGTGTGAGCAGAGAGGACTGTCGCATGGCTGATGGGCTGAGGCTATCTTCGCGTCGCCGAAATTGGCAACGTGGGCTGTTCACTCTTTCTTGCGCAACCTGTCTGTCAGTCGCTCTCACTGCTCCGCCTGACGCACCGGCCCAGCAGCTGCGGCTCACCAATCCGACGAACCTGGACCGCACCGAAGAAGTAGTAGAAATTCCGCTGGATCAAGTCGCCCGTCACCTGCACTTCACGGCTGCGCAATTACAGTCCCTCGTCGCCACAGACGCGGCAACCAAACAGCGTATTCCAAGCCAGTATTACAGCAGTCGCCCCGGCGCCGATCCCGACACTCTGCTTCTGCTGGTGAAATTGCCGGCTAAAGGCGTATTCAACGCTTCGTTCAACTTAGATCCGAAGGCACCGTCGCAGGACCCCTTAGTCTTCGGTCGCGCCATTCCCGAGCGCAAAGACGACTTTGCCTGGGAGAATAAAGTTGTAGCCTATCGAATCTACGGACCGGCGTTAGAGGCGACCGGCGAGATTTCCTCCGGCATCGACGTGTGGTCGAAGCGCATCCCGAATTTTGTTGTAGACAGTTTCTACAAGCAGGACCACGAAGCCGCCGTCACGCACAATTCCGCATTGTCGTACCACAACGATAACGGAATCGGACTCGATTCCTATGACGTGGGACCATCCCGGGGCTGCGGGGGCACAGCCGTCTGGGTTGACGGCAAGCTGATTGTTTCGAAGAATTATACGACCGCCAAAATTCTAGCCGCGGGGCCAATCCGTTTTGAATTCGAAGTATCCTACGCGCCATGGCAAGCAGGTGGAAGAATGGTCACTGAAACCAAGCACATCACTCTGGATGCGGGCTCTCATCTGAACAAAATCGTCTCGACCTTCACTTTCGATGGAGAGTCGCCCCTCGACTTGGCGGCAGGCATCGCGATTCACGAAGGCGGCGCTGCCACCTTGCCTGCCGGAAAAAGCATTGCCGCCGTCTGGGACACGCCACAGAAGCCATCCGCGGGCAGGATTGCCACGGGTCTGGTGTCACTTCCCGCCGAACATGCAATGACAACGACCGCGGGGAATCATGCCCTGATGATTTTCAAGCGGCATTCGGGTGAGTCCTTTACCTACTTCGCCGGCTCGGGCTGGTCCAAAGCCGATATGCCGACGCAGGAAGATTGGAATGCCTATCTGATCCGCTTCGAGGAATTGCAGGAACATCCTGTTGCCTTCAGCTGGACAAAAAAATGAGCACTTTGCGCCACAGCTGAGACTCTTCGAGATGAGGGAACAAAATGAATAGGAGACAATTCATTGTCGCAGGAGGCGCCGCCGGATTCCTTGCCGCTCGCGGAGACGCCGCCACAGCCGCGAGCGCTGAATCTACTTCGACGCCGGTTCTCATGAAGTTGGGGTGCCAGTCCGCCCCCACCAACGATGCCCATCTCAAATACCTCGCTCGTTATGGCGTGCAGAACATCTGCGGGTATCCGGAGATCGAAGGTGACCGTCTTTACGCAACCGTGGACGAACTCAAACGCATGATCGACATGGCCGGTAAGTATGGCATCAGCATCGACTGCATCGCGCCGCCCTTTCTTTCCTCGAGTTTCATCGATCAGGAAAAGCATCCTGCGATCATGTTGGCCCGGAGTCCGGAGCGCGACCGCGACATCGAGCAGTTGCAGACCCTCATTAAGAATTGCGCGCTGGCCGGCATTCCATCCATCAAATACAACATGAGCATTCTCGGGATTCTTCGCACCGGGCGCATACCGGGGCGCGGCGATGCGATGAACCACGCATGGAATCTCTCCGAGGCTCATCCTGCAACGCCGCTCACCACGGCTGGGCGCGTGGATGCCGACGCTTTCTGGGAGCGCATCACATATTTTCTCGATCGCGTGATTCCTGTGGCCAACGAGTACAAAATTCGAATGGCTTGCCATCCCCAAGACCCTGGTGTGCCGCCGGAAGGCTATCAAGGCGTAAACCGTGTGCTGGGCACGGTCGACGGGCTCAAGAGATTTGTCAGCATTCAGGAGAGCGCTTACCACGGGCTCAACTTCTGCCAGGGAACCGTCTCTGAAGATCTCGAAAATCCGTCCGTCCAGATTTTTGATGTGATTCGATATTTCGGTACGCGCAAGAAAATCTTCAACGTGCACTTCCGCAACATTCGCGGGCACCGCAACAATTTTGTCGAGGTCTTCCCCGACGAAGGCGATATCGACTTTGTCAAAGCCATCAACGTTTACAAGGAGATCGGCTATCCCTACATGCTTATGCCCGATCATGTTCCGCTGGCCGAAGCCGATCTGGGCTCTCTGCAGTCCTTCGCATTCTGCTATGGCTACATTCGCGGCTTGATCCAGTCCGTCAGCGCCACGGCCTGAAGATGTAATTAAGCCTCGTTTGGCGTATCGGACGCGGCGTCTGGCTCGGAGTTTTGAGATCGCGGTGCGCTTGCAAGAGAAGCGGCCTGAATGAGAAAAGCTCAATGAACCGAAAATGATCCGAAGCAAAATGAACCGAGGAAAGAAGAACTATGCCCGAGTGGCCAGGAAATTTCCCGCGTAACGCATTCAAGCAAGCTCTCGCAGGTTGTCAGCGTCAGATCGGGCTATGGAGCGGACTCTGCAGTCCGATCGTGGCGGAGATCATCGCAGGCGCAGGTTTTGATTGGATCGTCATCGACGGCGAACATGCTCCGAACGACATCCCCTCTCTTCTGGCGCAACTGCAGGCCATGCGCGGAGGCACTGCCGAGCCCGTCTTCCGCGTGCCGTGGAACGATCCTGTAATCATCAAGCGCGCCCTGGACGTAGGCGCCCGCTCTCTGCTCGTTCCCTTCGTGCAGAACGCAGAAGAAGCGCGCAAAGCGGTGGCCGCTGCCTGCTATCCTCCGCGCGGCATACGAGGAATCGCCGTAGCGACACGCGCCAGCGACTACGGCCGCATTCAGGGATATCACGCGAATGCGCACCTTGACACCTGCGTTCTGGTGCAGTTGGAAAGCAAAGCCGCGCTGAAGGAAATCGAAGCCATCGCGGCCGTCCAAGGCGTAGACGGACTCTTCATCGGTCCCAGCGACCTTGCAGGGGACTTCGGTCACCTGGGCAATCCTAGCCATCCCGAGGTGCAGGCCGCCCTCAAAGATGCCGCGGAACGCATTCGCGCAGCCGGAAAATCGGCAGGCACACTGGCGGGAAATGTCGACGCGGTCGATCGTCTCATTTCGTTCGGATTCAACTTCACTGCGGTCGGCAGCGATGTTGGTCTGCTGGCTCGCACCGCGGCGAGTGTCGCCGCACGGTTCCGCTCGAAGTGAGCTCTGAAACCCGCGGCGCACGTTGCCTATGAGCTGTGACCTGTACATCGTAGAACGCCCAAATAGGCGTTCCACGGACCGACTATGTCACGATATTGGTGGGCCATTACGCGAGAGAGTTGATGCAGATGCGTGAGATCGTGAACCGCCCAGGTCGCAAGCAGTTCTGACAAAGTCACCACTCCCAACTCTGGATGGCGGCCTCGCCGGGTCAAGTCTTGGGGCCGCAAATTTAATGTCTGCAGCGCTGCCAGACTCTCCCTTCGCAGGCGGCCAAACTCGTCCAACAATTGCTCCAGCGACTTGCCTTGACTCTCTTTGAACTGTGCAAGGCGGTCAAAGGGGTCAAATGCTCGCGCTTCTCCATTGTCCAGGATCATCCGCGCGCGCGGCATCCAATCGGTGCGCTCGCCAACGATCAGATGGCCCACAATGTCGAACGCGCTCCAGCTATCTTTCCCTTCATCCGCGTTAACCCAGAGCTTGGGCAGTCCGCGCAACAGCGCATCCAGCGCTGCCGGAGTGCGGGTGAGAATTGCGATGGCCTCGTCTAGTTTGAACTCCGTTGAGCTCGGCATGCCCAGGTAGATGCATGTCTCGCCCTCGCAGACTCAGGAAACGCGACCCTCTGACAGTCCTGCCGCAGTCGGGGCGTGGAACAGCGCCTTCGAGTTGCAGCTGAGCGTTCATGGCGACGGGTCAGAGCCGGCCTCGCAAGAGCTCAGATATAATCGGAAAATTCTCCCGCCTATCTTAACCCGGCAAGGCCGGTGGATCGGTCTTCTTCTCGCCGCGGTCGCGTCCGCTCAAACCGCCCCAACCAAGCCGCAAAGCAAGCCAATACCGGTTCCACAATTTGAAGACATCGCGCAGAAGGCGGGCCTCACCGTGTCGCATATTTCTTCCTCCGACAAGAAATATATTGTCGAATCCATGAGCGGCGGGGTTGGCCTGATCGATTGCGATAACGACGGCAAGCTCGACATCATTACCGTGAACGGGTCGACGGTGGAACGCTATCGGCAGGGCGGCGATCCGCTGATCACGCTCTATCATCAGGATGCCGATTCCAAGAATAATAATGACCTGAAGTTCACCGACATCACCAAAGCGGCCGGGCTCACGCGCAAGGGCTGGGGCATGGGCGTTGCCGTCGCCGACTACGACAATGACGGGTTGCAGGACATCTACGTCACCGGCTACGGCGGCAACGCGCTCTATCACAACCTGGGCGGCTGCAAGTTCGAAGACGTGACCGAAAAGGCCGGAGTGGCCGGCGGCGGGTTCAGCACCGGAGCGGCGTGGGCGGATTACGATCGCGACGGCCGCGTCGATCTTTTCGTGTCGCGCTATGTGCATGTCGATATGGACAAACTACCGGAGTTCGGCAACGATCCGCATTTCTGCCGCTTTAAGACCGTGATGGTGCAGTGCGGCCCCTGGGGCATGCCGGGGGAATCCGATTTGCTGTTTCACAACAAGGGCGACGGCACGTTTGAAGAAGTTTCCAAAAAAGCCGGGGTAGACGATCCCCATCATTATTACGGCCTGGGCGCAACCTGGGGAGACTACGACAATGACGGTTGGCCTGATCTCTACGTGGCTAATGATGCGGGACCGAATTTTCTTTATCGCAATAAACACGACGGCACTTTCGAGGATGTCGGGCTGCTCAGCGGTGTCGCGCTGAGTGGTGACGGCATGCAGCAAGGATCCATGGGCGTCGCCTGGGGGGACTATCTGCACCAAGGCCGACTGTCGATGGTCGTCACCAATTTCGTGGAACAGGGGTCGACGCTGTATCACAATCTGGGCAACGAAAGCTTTGCAGACGTCAGCGTGCGGTCGAAGATCATGAAGCCGACGTATCCGCTGGTGAGCTGGGGAACGTCGTTCTTCGATATGGACAATGACGGCTGGCTCGACATTTTTATCGCCAGCGGCCACGTGTATCCGCAGGTGGATACGATTCCCGGCGGCGCGCAATACCGTCAACCGCTGGTGCTGCTGCGCAATCATCGCGATGGAACGTTTGAGGATGTGTCGTCGACGCTGGAACAGCTGCCGCTGCAATCCCGGCGGGGCGTGGCTTTTGGTGACATCAACAACGACGGCAACGTCGACATGGTGATTCTGAACGTGGGCGAGCCTCCCTCGCTTCTGCTGAACCGCAACCAGAGTTCGGATCATCGTTCGAATCATCGCGTGCTGTTCAAGCTGGCGGGAACCAAGAGTAATAGAGCGGCCATCGGGGCGCGAGTGACGGTAAAGGCGGGTTCTCTGGTGCAGATCGACGAAGTGCGCGGAGGCGCCAGCTACCTTTCGCAGAATGATTTGCGGCTGCATTTTGGATTGGGTTCGAACGACAAGATGGCCGAAGTGAGCATTCGCTGGCCAAATGGCGAAACCGAGACACTGCGTAACGTTCCGGCGGACTACATCTATTCGATCACCGAGGGAAAAGGGATTCAGCAGAGGTTAGCGTTGCCAACCTTGCCACAGCCTTGAAGTTCTTTTCAGCTGCACGGCAAGTTGGGTTCCGTAGAGACGTTGCTTGCAACGTCTCTGCCGATACAGTTTATTATTCTTGGGAGCCACTACCCTGCCCGCCTTTCATTGACGTTGCCCCGTTCACAGTCGTAGCATTCTGCTCTGGTCTCAACCAGACGATTTCTTACTATCGCGTCGTCCATCGTCCTAATTAAGACTGGGCGGCGCATTTCCGAGGATCTGGATGCCATATTCATTTCTGCACCCTGGAAGCGGAAGACGCGCTGCCGCGCTGTTCGCGGCTGTGTCTGTTGCTCTAATCACGCTCGTGCATGCGCAGAATTCACCCGGCCCCCAGCCCGTGGCGCCGCCTCCGCCCATTGTTGCGCCGGTCGACACGCCTTATCCCGGCACGATTTCGCTGGCCGTCGATGCCACTGACGTCAACACTCGCGTGCTGAATGTGCATGAGACGATTCCGATCAAGGCCCGCAACCTTACCCTCCTCTATCCTGAGTGGCATCCGGGGACGCACTCTCCGTCGGACCCGGTCGCTGAACTTGCGGGCCTTGTGGTCACGGCAAATGGAAAACGCATCCCCTGGGTACGCGACCGCGTAAATGTGTATGCCTTCCATGTCGAGGCGCCCCAGGATGCAACCACGCTGGATATAAATTTCCAGTTCCTGGCCCCGCTCGATCCGAAACGAGGCCGTATTTCCTCGAAATTCGCCGACGTTACCTGGAACAGCGTGCTGCTTTACCCGGCGGGATATTTTTCGCGGGACATCAAGTTTGGGACTGCACTCCGTTTGCCGGAGGGATGGAAATTCGCCTGTGCGCTGGACGTGAAATCGCAGAATGGCAACCTGGTCCAGTTCAAAGACACTACGCTGAATACGCTGGTCGATTCGCCGCTCTATGCGGGCGCCAACTTCAAGCGTTTAGACCTCTCTACCGGACCCGGCAATCCGGTGTACCTCGATGTCTTCGCCGACAAACCTGCCGATCTCGAAATCACTCCGGAAGAGCTGCAATACCACAAGAACCTGGTGATCGAGGCGCAAAAGCTTTTCAAGTCGCGTCACTACGATCACTACGATTTTCTTTTTTCTGTTAGCGACATCGTGAGCGGCAAGGGCCTGGAGCACCACCAATCGAGTGAGGACGGCAGTCGTGCAAACTACTTTACCGATTGGGGCGCAGGCGTTGCCGGCCGCGCTCTTCTGCCTCACGAATACACGCACTCGTGGAACGGCAAATTTCGCCGGCCCGCCGACCTGTGGACGCCAAACTTCAACGTGCCGATGGGCAATGACCTGTTATGGGTTTATGAAGGTTTGACCGACTATTACGGCAACGTTCTCACCGCGCGTTCAGGAATGCGGACTCCCGAACAAGCGCGCGATGTGTTCGCGCAGATCGCCGCCAGCTTCGAAATCAGCCCGGGGCGCAGCTGGCGATCTTTGGAAGACACTACCAAGCAGCCCATTATTTCATCTCACGGGGCCGTCCCGCAGACTTGGGCAAGCTGGGAGCGCGGGTACGACTATTATCCCGAGTCTGATCTGATCTGGCTCGATGCCGACACGAAGATCCGCGAGTTGAGCGATGGAAAGAAGTCGCTGGACGATTTCGCGAAGGCCTTCTTCGGGATCGACAATGGTAGCTACATAACCCTGACTTATACCTATGAGGACCTGGTGAAAGCGTTGAATGCGGTGCAGCCATTCGATTGGGCCGGATTCTTTCGCGCGCGGGTTTACGAGGTGAACCCGAAGGTTCCGGAGAACGGGTTTACGCAAGGAGGCTATCGATTGGTTTACAACGACACCGAACCAGAGTGGCTGAAGAAATCGGAAAGCGTTCGCGGTCGCAAGTTTTGCTACCTCGCTGGGATTCTCGATAAGGACGGAGAGCGCTGACTCCCACGGCAGCCTCGATTCCGTTGGATGGGACAGCCTGGCCTTCAAGGCCGGCATACGCCGGATATGCAACTGCAAGCCGTTAACGATCAGAAGTACACGGCGGCGGGCCTGCGCGAAACCATCCTTGCGGCAGAGAACAGTAAGGAACCGATCAAGCTTCTGCTCAAGCGTGGCGACGAGTTTGTCACCGTTTCTCTGGATTATCACGGTGGAATGCGCTATCCGCATTTGGAAAGAGTGCGAGACAACGCCTGACCGGCTGGATGCGATCTTCGCGCCGGCCAAATAGAAGCTCAATACAAATTGGAATTGGTTAAGGCTGCTCCTGCGCCGGTGGCTTTGCGGTACTGCGAATTGCGGTCGGACCGATTATCATTCAATTCCCAGCTGCTTCTGGATTTCCTCCAGCGGCACGCCTTTTGTTTCCGGAACCATCGTCTTCACCCAAACCAGTTGCAGAACCATCATGCCGGCAAAGAACGAGAAAACGTAACCGGGCGGGAAAGCGGACGACCATCTTGGGGAAGAAAGTGGTGAGCGCCGCGGCGAAGATCCAGTGAGTGAAGCTGCCCAGGGTCTGGCCTTCCGCGCGATGGCGATTGGGAAATATTTCGGAGATAAAGACCCAAATCACGGCTCCCTGGCCGATGGAGTGAGCGGCAATGAAGGCGAAGATGCACACCGGCACCATGGAAAGATGGTTCGTGAAGAACGCCCAGGCGACCAGGCCCAACGAAATGATGTAGCCAAACGAGCCGATATAAAGCAGCGTGCGCCGTCCGAGCCGGTCGATCAGCCACAATCCGACAAAAGTAAAAACCAGATTGGTGACGCCGATTCCGATCGACTGCAGCAGCGCGGCCTTGGCGCCAAGGCCGGTCAGTTCGAAGATGCGCGGCGCGAAGTAGAGAATCGCATTGATGCCTGAGAGTTGATTGAAGAAGGCAATCAGAATGGCCAGCAGGATGGGCTTGCGCAGGCGCATCGTCCAGAAATGCCCGGACGACGCTTTTTCGGACGATGCGGCGATGATTGTGTCGGCCTCGGCTGCGAGTTCGGCAGGCGAAGCCTCAGGTTCGATTCGTTGCAGAACTTGCAGGCCTGCCTCGCGGTCGCCCTTCTTGCTGAGCAACCAACGCGGACTTTCCGGGAGACCCAGGCAGAAAGCAGCGTAGAGCAACGAGGGAAACGCGGCCACGCCCAGCATCCAGCGCCAGGCGTTTGGGCCGGTGCCCGCCAGCAGCGCATTCGAAACGAATGCGATCAGAATGCCAAAAACAATGTTGAACTGAAACATGCCGGCGAGCCGTCCGCGATACTTAGGCGGTGCGATCTCGGAAATGTACATGGGGGCGACCACGGTGGAAATACCGATACCCAGGCCGCCAATTACGCGCGCAATAATGAACGTGGCGACATTAGTCGCCAAGCCAGAGCCCACCGCGCCGACAAAGTAAAGAACGCCGATCCAAAGCAGGGTAGCTTTGCGTCCGAATCGATCCGCGGGCCAGCCGCCGAGCAGGGAGCCAACGACCGTGCCGTAAAGAGCCGAGGCCATGGCAATGCCGTGCAGTCCGGGGCTCAGCCCCCACAGCGCCTGAATTGTTTTTTCGGCGCCAGAAATTACCACGGTGTCAAAGCCGAAAAGAAATCCGGCAAGAGCCGACGTGAGCGACCAGAAGAAGATGCGACCGTTCATAAGTGTTGGTGGGTGTGCTGGGTCTTGGGTGTTAGGTCTCAGGATCGTCGGTCTCTGGACATCTGCGATGCAGCTCACCACCAAACGCCAAAACCCAAAACCCAAAACCTGTTTCGTTACCCCTTGACCAGCGGATACCCTTTCTCGCGCCAGTCGCGAATGCCGCCGTCCATGGAAATTACGTTGGTGTATCCCATTTTTTGCAGATTGTCGGCGGCCAGCGCCGAGCGGAATCCGCCGCCGCAATAGAGGACCATCTCCGCACCGAGTTCGGGCACCCGCGCTTCTATGTCGCGCTCAATGATGCCCTTGCCCAGATGAATGGCGCCGGGAAGATGATCTTTGGCGTACTCGCTTTCCTCGCGGACGTCGACCAGCAGAAATTTGTCGCCGCGGTCGAGCTTGGCTTTCACGGCGTCGACATTGGTCTCGCGCACGCGTTTCTTCGCGTCGTCCACGATCTTCAGAAAGCGCGGAGGATGCTGGTGGGCCATGAGAACTCCTTTGCACAGATCCACTGAGCCGTTTGTTCCTCGCCGCTCAGCCTTGCAGCCTGAACATAGTACCAAGCGTAGTGGGATCGTGCATGGAAAACGAATAGCGCTTTCGAGTAGCATGAAGCCGTGCCGTCGGACGAAAAAGCTCGCAGCGTCGGCCTGGCGCGTGCGCTTTCGAAACTCGGACACTGTTCGCGAGCGCAAGCCGCGGAATTGATTCGCGCCGGACGCGTGCGCCTGAACGGGACCGTGCGCCGCGATCCGGAGACGCCGGTCCGGCTCCAGCGAGACCACATGCTGGTCGATGGGCATGGTGTTGATCAGCAGCCGAAAATTTATCTCATCATGAACAAGCCGCGAGGGCTGGTCACGACGGCCTCCGACGAGAAGGGCCGGGACACGGTTTATTCCGTGTTGAAGGTGACCGCCGAGTCTCTTCCCTGGGTCGCTCCGGTCGGCCGGCTGGATAAGGCAAGCGAAGGATTGCTGCTGCTGACCAATGATTCCGAGTGGGGCGCGCGGATCACAGCGCCCGAGACTCATCTTCCGAAAACCTATCACGTGCAAATCGGAATCGTGGCCGAAGAGAAATTGATGGAGGCCATTTCGAGCGGTGTAACCATAGACGGCGACGTATTTCGCGCCCGGCAAGCGCGTCTGCTGCGCTCCGGGGAGAAGACCTCATGGCTCGAGATCGTGCTCGACGAAGGCAAGAACCGGCACATTCGCCGCATGCTGGCTGCTCTCGGAGTGGAAGTCCTGAGGCTGGTGCGAGTGGCTATTGGTCCGCTGCAGTTAGGGAACCTGGCAAAGGGAGCGCATCGTCCGCTGACTGCGGATGAGAAGCTCGCGATGGATCGCGCAGTAAAGTCCCAGCTCCGGGCCGCAGACCGCCGACCTCGTATGTCGAGAAGCTGAAATCCGCCCATGCTAGACTCGGCCCTATCCTGGGAGATTCGTTGTGCGCATGGGTGATCTCACTTTCCTTCCTGCCGTCGCCATGGCAGATCAAATCCGCAGTAAGAAAATATCTGCGATCGACCTCATCGATGCGCATCTCGCAAAGATCGAGAGGCTGAATCCGAAGCTAAATGCGTTCGTGCACGTGGACGCGGAGCGAACTCGTCGCGAGGCTCGCGCCGCCGATGCTGCCGTGAGCAGTGGGAAAACTCTTGGACCGCTGCACGGCGTTCCTATCAGCATTAAGAGTTCGATTGATGTGGAGGGGTTGCGCTGCGAAGCGGGAACTCGCCTGCGCGCCGGGCACGTTGCGGCGCACGACGCGCCGCTCGTTGCGCGCCTGCGCAACGCGGGTGCGATTGTGCTGGGGGTGACGAACACGCCGGAACTTCTGATGGCGTGGGAGACAGATAATCTTTTATACGCACGAACCAACAGTCCCTGGGATCTCGAGCGCACGCCGGGCGGTTCCAGTGGCGGCGAGGCGGCCGCAATTGCGGCAGGAATGTCGGCGGGTGGCGTAGGCAGCGACGGCGGCGGATCGATCCGCGTTCCCGCGCATTTCAGCGGTATCTGTGGACTGAAACCCACTCCGGGACGCGTTCCCGCGACCGGTCACTTTCCCGCGTCCGGCGGCCCGTTTGCGCTGCTTGGGGTGGTTGGCCCAATGGCCCGGACCGTCGCCGACGTAAAGGCGTTGTTTGAAATCATGCAGGGTCCGGACGACGGCGACACCTGTGCCGCGCCGGTGTCCTTGCGCTGGCCAACCGACGATGAAGCTCGCAAGCTTCGCATCGGCTATTTCGAGGACGACGGCCGTACCCCAGTGACACCAGAGATTCGCGCTGCCGTGCGCACCGCAGCCAAAGCTCTAGGCGATACCGGATTCAAGGTCGAGCCATTTCGTCCCACAGGTCTCGAACCGGTGCGGGTGCTCTGGAAGAAATTTTTCGTCACCGCCGGCGGCATGTTGATTCGCCCGATGTTCGAAAGGCGCGAGCAGGACATGAGCCCGATGCTGCGGCAATTTCTCGAATGGTCGGCCGCCGAGACGCCCCTCAGTGGCGACACACTACTGGGAGCGTGGATTGACCGTGACATTTCGCGGGCCGAATTTCTAGCGCAGATGCGCGACTATCCGATTCTTCTGTGCCCGCCCGCGGCGATTCCCGCCTTCCGCCACGGAGAACGCAGTTGGCTGGTCGAACGCAAAACGGTGAATTATCTCGATGCCTGGAGCTATACGGAATGGTTCAATCTGCTGGGAAACCCCGCGGCTGTTGTGCCGGTAAGCCAGTCGGTCACTGGCGAATCGCAAGGGTTACCCATCGGAGTACAAATCGTCGGGCGTCCTTGGGAAGAAGAACAAGTGCTGGCCGTGGCTGCTGCGCTGGAGAAAAAGTGCGGAGCCTGGAGAGTTCCACCGATTCACTAACCAGTCGGGAATCGTGAGCGATATCGTTGGTCCGGCGCCCAACCCACATGTAAGGCTGCCGCTCCAGCAGCGTGCCGACGGAATCCTCTGTGTTCCCCGTGCCCTCTGTGGTTAAATCTTTAACCAATGAATCTGAAAATTTCAGCCGTTGTTTTGGCCGCGCTGCTGGCCGCCGCCGGCATGCTTCCAGCCTCACAGCCGAATCCGATCGAAGCAGCACGTTTGAACAACCTCGGCGTAGCCTATATGAACCAGCAGCTTTTCGAGAAGGGATTGAAATCCTTCCAGCAGGCTGCCGAGGCCAATCCCAAACTCGCAATCGCGCGGCTGAACCAGGGTGTTGCATATCTGAATCTCCAGAAAGTGGACCAGGCCAAGGCCGCTTTCGAAGATGCGCTCAAACAGGATCCAAAGAACCCGAACGCGTGGTACGGCCTTGGGATGCTCGCCAAGAACACGGGTGACGCGCCGGCGGCGATTGATGCCTTCAGGCACGTAATTGAAATCGATTCGAACGATGCCGACACCTGGTATTTTCTCGGCTCGGCCTACGTACAGGCCAAACAGTTCCCCCAGGCCATTGACGCCTTCGAGCACGCGCTGAAAATCAATCCGCTGCACGCATCGGCGGAGTTTGGACTGTCGCGAGCGTACCAGCAATCCTCCGACGTCGATCATGCCCGCGAGCACCTGAAGAAATTCCAGTACATTACGCAGAATAAAATCGGCGTTCCCATGAGCCTGGCGTACGGCGAACAGGGACAGTACTCGCGCGCGGTGGAATCACCGCAGGCGGTGCTGAAGGCGCCGGCACCGATCAAAGTGCGCTTTGTGGATGTAACAAAAGAGGCGGGGCTCGCTATGACGACACCGCCCTCAGCGTCTCCGTTGGAAATGCAGGGCACAATTCCCAACCTGTTTGGCTTTGGTGCTTGTTTTCTCGACTACGACGGCGATGGCCGAATGGATGTCTTCGTTGGCGACCGCGGTAAGGAAGGCGGTCTCGCGCTTTATCACAACCTGGGCAATGGCAGGTTTGAAGATGTCACGCGGAAGACAGGACTGGATCCGACACTGCACGCGACCAGTTGCACCGCTGGAGACTATGACAACGACGGCTTTGTCGATTTGGTCATTGGACTCGATGGACGCCTTCTGCTGGAGCACAACGAGAAGAATGGAACATTTAAGGATGCCACCGAAGCTTCCGGGATTAAGACGGACGCTCTTATTGTCGGTCTGACTTTCATCGACTACGACCACGATGGTGACTTGGACCTTTATGTCACTCGTTTCAATTGGAACCATCAACTCGATGTTGAATCTGAGATGTCATTCCTAGCCAAGGATGGCGGCGACCACGTTATGTGGCGGAATAACGGCAATGGCACATTCACCGATGTGACGGAGTCGACCGGTCTTTCTGGCAGCGGTGCAGCCGTCGGTGCGATTGGCACCGACTACAACAATGACCGCGCTGTCGACCTCGTCGTCGCCAGTGCCAAGGTACCAACAATTTTTGAGAACCCGCGAGAGGGGAAGTTCAATTCGCGGCAGCCGTGGTCCGTGCCGGTGCCGGCCATGAGTTTAGGCGTCGCTGCCCTCGACTTCGATCACGATGGCTGGATGGACCTCGCCTTCACCCACGCCGGGACACCTGCCGTCACCGTATGGCGCAATCACCACGGAAGGTTTGAGCCCGTCACGCTGCCGGTCACGGGTTGGGTGCATGCATGGGGCGTAGCGGCGTTCGACTACGACAACGATGGCTGGGTCGACCTCGTCGCTGTCGGCGAAACGAAAGAAGGCAAGGGAGAGGTACGCCTGTTCCGCAATCTTGGGCCTGACGGCTTCAAGGACGTCACCGCCGACGTTGGCCTCGACAAGATTCAGCTCAAAGATCCGCGCGCCATCATTACCGGAGACTACGACAATGACGGCGCCACCGATTTGTTAATCACGCAGAACGACGGTCCCGCGGTGCTGCTGCGCAACGAGGGCGGGAATCAGAATCATTGGCTGCGACTGTCGCTCAAAGGACTGGCCGACAACAAATCCGCCATCGGCACCAAGGTGGAAGTGTTTTCGGGCGGCAACCGGCAGAAGTTTGAGATTGCGGGATCGAACGGCTATCTGGGACAGAATTCCACCGACATTGTCGTTGGCCTGGGCGATTCCAAGGAAGCCGACATCGTGCGCATGCTGTGGCCGACCGGCGTGCTGCAAGACGAAATCAATATCGTCGGCGACAAGCAACAGGACTTCATCGAGATCGACCGGCGCGGCAGTTCGTGTCCGACGCTGTTTGTGTGGAACGGTGAGCGCTACGAATTTGTCGCGGACATGCTGGGCGCCGGCGTGGTGGGACACTGGGTTGGGCCGGGGCAGCGCGACATTCCGCGGCCGGTCGAGTACATCAAGATCAATCGGAACGCGATTCGGGGGAAGGAAAGTCAAAATTCCCACTTCTCCCAAAATCGGGGAGAAGGGGGGCACCCGCTTGTGCCAACGACTAACGACCGACGACCAACGACCACTCTGAGTTTTCGCTTCATGGAGCCCTTGGAAGAAGCAGTCTATCTCGATCGAGTGCGACTGCTGGCGGTGGATCATCCCGCAGATGTCGAAGTATATCCGAACGAGTATTTCGCCTCGAACCCGCCTTATCCCGCATTCAAAGTTGTGGTGAGCAGAATCGAAGACGCGCGTCCTCCGGCCGCGGCTTGGGATGAGCATGGCCACGACGTTCTGCCGGATTTGCTGGCGCACCGGTATTTTGGCGACTTCGCGCTGACGCAGTTCTTAGGGTTTGCCAAGCCGCATACTCTTACGCTCGATATGGGCGAGGTTTACGGCGGCGGGCCGCTCTGGCTGCTGCTGCACGGCGAGGTCGAATATTTTTCCGCAAACAGCATGTATGCGGCGTCGCAAGCCGGATTGCAAGCGGTTTCGCCGTATGTGGAAGCTCTGCTTCCAAATGGAAAAGATGCGAATGGTAAGTGGAAGCGGGTGATCGACGATATGGGCTTCCCTGCGGGCGGTCCGCGCACCATGACCGCCGATTTGTCGGGCAAGCTTCCCGTGGGGACGCGCAAAATTCGCATTACGACGAATTTGCAGATTTATTGGGATAGCATTCTGATTGACAGGACGAAGCAACCCGGTGCACGCGAGATCCCCGTCGGCAAGCTCAGGGCAGGCTCTCGCCCCGCTGGAAAAAACGCGGGGCTTCGGGATGACGCCGATGGAGAGGACGCAACCGATCATGGACCAAGGGCAACGGTACAAAACTTTCGCCTGACGCAAGTGCCCCTGGTGCGGGCGAATCTCGACTTCCACGGATATCCGTTCAAGATCGAGGGTACGCCTCCGGGGAACGTGCAATATGTTTACGAAAAGGCCAGCGCGACCGGACCGTACACCCGTCCGGCGGGGACTTACACGCGATATGGCGACGTGCTGCCGCTGCTGACTGCCACCGACGACAAGCTGGCCGTGTTTGGGTCGGGTGATGAAGTGCAACTGGACTTCGATCCTTCGACTTTGCCGGTGCTTCCGCACGGTTGGGTGCGCGATTATTTCTTTGCCGCCAACGGCTATGAGAAAGACATGGATTTCTACGCGGCGGAAGGGAACTACGTGGCGCCGCTGCCGTTCCTCAGCATGGGCGAATATCCTTATTCAACGCGCAAGTCCTTCCCGCTCGACGATTCGCACGTGAATTATTTGCTGGAATACAACACGCGGCAGATGTCAGGAAATGAGCAGAGGGGATATTGGTTCGACTATCGCGCGAAGTGAATCGCTATCTGCGTCGTCTCCCGGCTTTGTAATTTTCTTTCGTCCCTCCACGAGTCTGGTATTTTGCAATCGTTACCCACGGCTTGCGCCGTGGGCTGCAGTCTTTCGCCGCTTCGCGGCTTGGGCCCCTCGCTGGAGGCATTGTCCTTACAGAACCGTTTTAACATTGACAGTTTTGCCATTTCCATAATTCAATAGCCGGACCCATGGAAAATAGCTCCCCGCCTTCCTCCTCCTCCGCGCCCCGGCTTCGCCGCACGTTAACTCTTTGGGATTTGATTTTCTACGGCATCGTCCTCATACAGCCGATCGCGCCGGTTCCACTGTATGGCGTGGCGCAGAAGCTTTCCGACGGGCATTTTGTCACCATCATTCTGATCGCGCTGTTCGCCATGCTGATCACTGCGGTGAGTTATGGACGCATGGGCACGCTGTATCCGACGGCTGGCTCGGCGTACACGTATGTCGGAAAAGGGCTCAATCCGCATCTCGGATTTCTGGCCGGGTGGGCCATGATTCTCGATTATCTGTTGCAGCCGCTGATCAATACCGTGTGGATTTCAACCGCCCTGCACGAGCGTTACGTCCACCAGGTTCCATTCGTAGTATGGGCCGCGATTATTGCCGGGATCATGACCGTATTGAACTTGGCTGGCGTGAAGTCTTCTTCAAACGCGAATAAGATTCTGCTGGCGGTGATGTCGGTCGTGGTTGTGTTCTTCATCGTGCTGGCGATTAAGTTCCTCTACGACGGGCAGGGATGGGCGGGACTGTTTTCCATGCAGCCTATTTACGATCCGAAGACATTCGACTGGACCAAAATCAGGACAGCCACTTCGTTCGCGGCTCTTACCTATATCGGATTCGACGGCGTGACTACGCTTGCCGAAGACGTCGAGAATCCCAAGCGTAACGTCCTGCTCGCGGTGGTGCTGACTTGTATTTTT
This sequence comes from uncultured Acidobacteriaceae bacterium, assembly GCA_963709305.1. GTDB lineage: Bacteria > Acidobacteriota > Terriglobia > Terriglobales > Acidobacteriaceae > Sulfotelmatobacter. The sequence goes on from CAVPWO010000003.1 coordinate 40,106, forward strand.
GCCGGTGTGTGCAGCGGGGTCGAAGCTTATCTGGGAGCGCGCGTCTGGCCCGATTGGCACACTTTCCCGAATCTCGAAACCGCGTTTATGGATATTTGCAGCCGGGTGGGAGGAATTGTCCTGTTCAACGCGATGGGTGTGATTCTGATCGTGGCCGCATTCGGCAGCGGATTGACTGGCACCTTGGGCGCGGCGAGATTGTTGTTTGGCATGGGCCGTGACGGCGTGTTGCCCAAAAGGTTCTTCGGGTATCTCAAACCCGGCAGCAGCACTCCCACTTACAACATCCTTCTAATCGGTGCACTGGCATTTGCCGGCGCCGAGTTGCTCTATCACATTGGCAACGCCTACGAGCACGCCGGCGAATTACTCAACTTCGGCGCCTTTCTCGCATTTACCGGCGTCAATTTCGCGTGTTTCTGGCAATTCACCGTGCTCGCTCACAGGAAAGGCGCCGAGTGGCGTATCGTTCAGGATGCCCTGCTGCCGCTGATTGGTTTCCTGGTCTGCGGCTATATCTGGTGGAATCTGAATCACCTCGCAAAGACGGTCGGCGGTATTTGGTTTGCGATTGGAATAATCTATGTCGGATACAAGACGAACTGGTTCCGCTCGGCGCCGGTGATGATCGATTTCAGCGACAGTTAAAGAAATTGTTGATCGTTGATTTTTGATTGCTGATTGAAAATCGATTGGGATTGGCAATGATGTTGACCTTGCTTTTCAATCAACAATCAACAATCGGCAATTCCCCTGAGGTGCGTCATGCTAGGTTCCATGGACATTGTTGCGTTTGTTCCTACCAAGGATGCCGATAAGGCGCGAGCGTTTTACGAGGGCGTGCTCGGGCTTCGTTTCGTCAAAGACGACGGCTTCGCCATGGTTTTGGATGCGAACGGGATTATGATTCGGGTGGCGAAGATGAAGGAGTTTACGCCGGCGCAGTTCACGGTTCTGGGCTGGCAGGTTTCCGGGATCGAAGAGGTGGTGCGCGGTCTCCAGAAGAAGGGAGTGCACTTCGAAATTTTCGGATTCTTCAAGCAGGACGAGCTCGGGATCTGGACCGCGCCGACCGGAGACAAGGTGGCGTGGTTCAAGGATCCGGATGGGAATATTCTTTCCGTGTCCCAGCACGTGTAGCGAATTTTGTAATTTGGTAATTTAGTAATTTCGTAATTTGAAAACCGGGGGCTGACGTTGAGCCGCCTATAAATTTCTCAATTACCGAATTACACAATTACCAAATTCTTTTACTTCTGCTCTTTCCCTTTCTCCAAAATCTAGAGGAAGTGATCACTCCCAACACTGGGCGCCAGCCTCGGGCTATCCGAGGTAGCCTATCTGAAGCGCCCTGATCAGATGCCCCTCTGTCCCTTGCTCGCATGGGAAGGTTGCGGGGACCGCGACTTTCCCGGGACTGCGCGGCTTTGCATCCGGCACCTACAATGTCCACATTAGCAGCCTGGAATTCTCGGTAAAGGTCGTTCGTCACATTGGAAAAATAAAGTTGTGGAAAAGGGCGGGATAAAGCGCCGGGCTGCGCCCGGCGGACAGCCGAGGGCGGCTGTCCCGACAAGAGCGGCGCGTGCATTGGGAAGATCAAAGGTCCCACCCTGTCGCAAAGGCGCGACAAGGTGGGCCACCCACAGAGTGCTGAGATTTATTCTGCGTTCCAGCCGGTGACTTCTACTGCCGGTTTCGATGCACCTAACTCGCTGGCGCGATAGGTCGCCGTGACTTCGCGCTTCTCGCCGGGCATCAGGGAGATGTAGTTGTCCTCCCAGACTACGGGGAGAATTTCGTCGCCCTTGATGCCTTTGTCGACTTTCAGGCGGACGAAGAAGGCGAGACTCTTGCTCGGATTCTGCAGAATCACGTGGGTGACTTCGGCTTCGCCTTGGCGTTCGCTGCGATGGGTGACTTTCAGTTTCACTTTCGGCAGTTGCGACAACGCGGTGAAGTCGGCGTAGGTGGCGGTTGGCGTCATCCACCAGGTGCTCTTCGCCCAGTCGATGGTTTCGGGCTTGGTGGAGAGCCAGTAGAAATTCGAGCCGACGAGTTTGCCGGTTGAATCTTCCAGCCGCAAAGCGAGGAAATACGTGGGGCTCAAATCGGTGACGTCGGAGAATGTAAAGATCTTGGCGGTGCTGTCGGCTGGGGCGTCAACTGGATTCGTCTGCGTGAACTTTTCGGTCATGTCGAGGTTGTAGATTTTCGTGGTCAACTTCAATCCCTTGGCGTCTTCATACTGGCTGCTGACTACCCAGATGGAATGATCGTCGTAGCCATAGATGGGATGCAGAGCCTCCATGGCGCGCTTGGCGCCGAAGTATCCGCCGCCGGGACGCAGGTAGTAGTCGTAGAGGTGCCAGATCATGGAAGGCCACGCATTATTCAACATCCACTGAATGACTCCGGTGGCCTGATATTTGTTGCGGCTGTAGGCCTCGTACATCGCGCGCACGCCCTCGTAGGTCTGCATCTGCGACTTGGTGGCGAAGTCCTGTACGTTGTCGGATTTGCCGTAGCGGTTGGCCAGCGCCTCGGTGAATACACCAATCGTTTTGAATTCGCCGCCGCCAGCGTGATAATTCCATACGTCGTCGATGGGCCACATGTGGTCTTTGCCCACCATGGCGCGAATGCTCTCCACCGGCGGAACCGCCGGTCCCATGCTGGTTTCCATGTTGAAGCCGTAAGCGCCGCCACAGCCTCCGGGATTGCACTGCTTGCGTCCGGGTTGACCCTGGGGAGTGTCGTCTTCCCAATATTCGGGCGCGACATATTCATACGGGCCCGTCATTTTGACGCCGCTGTCGCCGGTGACGCTCGTCTTCTTGCCCGTAGCCGATGAGACCACCGGATTGGGCCAGAACAACTCCTTCTCGACATCGAGATACATCTGCTCCACGTCCGGCGGGGGCGGGTTGTCGCTTCCGTTGAGCCACATCACCAGGCTGGGATGGCTGCGCAGGCGGTAGATCTGATCGCGCAGGGACTGCTTGGCGATTTCAAAATCCTGCGGCTGCCAGCGCGGCCAGCGTTCCCAGAAGTCGCAGCAGCACCATCCCGCCATCACGAGAATGCCCTGGCGATCTGCGAGGTCGAAGAATTCCGGAGTCTCGAGCTTGCCTTCGAGTCGGATGGTGTTGAGTCCCATGTCGCGGACGTAGCGGAATTCGTCGTGCAGGCGCTGCGAATTTTCGCGCAGCATCAAATCGGGCGTCCAGCCGCCGCCGCGGATCAGAATATTTTTCCCGTTGATGTGGAAGGCGCGGCCGCCGACCGAGTTGAAGTCGGAAGTGATTTCGCGAATGCCGAACTCGCTGACCGCAAGATCGCTGACCTTGCCGTGGTCCTCGAACTCCATCCGAAGCTGATAGAGGTTCGGCTTTCCCATCTGCGTCGGCCACCAGAGGCGCGGATTCGCAAAGGCGAGCTGCTGAAATTGATCCGGAGAAAAGGTGACGTCTTTCCTTTCGTTAGGCGCGAGTTCTACATCCTGCTCAAATTTGACCGCTTCGATCTGGCCTTTGAGCTTCCCCCTGACCGGCTTGTCTGTGCCGTTCTTCAGTTGCGCGGTCACGGTGAGCTGCGCCATGTCGCTGGCCGGCAGATTCAGTTTCGATACGACCGTGGGATAGCGCAGAGCCACCGGGCCGCTGGTCGTTACGTAGACTTCGCGCCATAGTCCCATATTTTTGTCGGGAGGCGCAGGATTCCAGTCGACGAACGTGATGGCGAGATCGTGCTCGGTGGGAGCGAAGACTTGAACCGCGAGAACATTCTCCGCGCCGGGCTTGGCGGCGCCGGTAATGTTGAATTCATAAGTGCGCCAGGCGCCGGCTACGTCATCGGACTTGGCGATCTGCTTTCCGTTCAGGAAAATATTGGCGCGATAGTTGATGCCGTTGAATTTCAACCACACGGTTTTTCCTTTGTAGGATGCGGGCACGGCAAACTGCTTGCGATACCACCAGGAGAGGGCATAAGGGCTGTCGGGCGCCATGGCGATGTTGGAAAAATTTGCCCCGATGGGATAGTTGACGCCGGCGAAGTCGCGCAAGTTTGTGCCGAACAGAGGATCGGGCAACGTCTTGTCCTTGACCAGCGCAGCAACTACCGTCGTCGGCACGGTCACCGCATGCCATCCCTTGGTGGAAAATTGACGCGTAGAGATGACTTCTCCCTTGGCTTCGACTTTGGCCGAGGTTTGCAGCGACCACCCGTCATGCAGCACGATTCTTCCGTCGGCGGCACGGAGCATTGCTTCGGTCTTTCCCTCGGTCTTGCCCTGGACTTTGGCTGGTGTGACAGGGTGTGTTTTGTCTTGCGCGAAGAGCGAGCAAGCTGGAACGAACTGAGCCAGAACGATGAATATAGCTGCAAGGCGCTTGCCTGAGTCCATGATGCTCCTGTAATGGGGTCGTAGTTGTAGTTTATCGTTTGTAATTTAACAGTCGGACAGGTTTCTGGAAATGCCCCGCAGAATGGATAACATTTATATTAATTCGTTTCAATAGCGGAGTTTTGGCGCGCGGAAGACTCTTCTTGCGACGGTGATTCGAGGTGCTTTGGTTTGCTGCTCCCTGCCAAGGCGTCGAGCTGCGCTCGACCACGACCCCTGCGACTTCGACCGGGCAGGGAGTGGCGTACCTTAAATTTCGGGACGGCGTAATGGCTGCCGATTGCAATCACACACTGATCGTACTACCCTGATACCCATGGGGTTCTTGTCACTTGCTATTTGGCTAGCTGTTGCCTATCTCTGCATAAGGATCGCAATTTCGCGAGGCCATCCCGGACAAAGGTGGACGTTTCTCGCCCTTTTCTTTGGCCCGTTCGCGTTGCTAGCGGTCCTGCTGCTCCCGCGCACCGAGCAGCAGGTTCAATCGAAGTAGCCCACTACCCAGGGCGGGCTTGACGTCTGTACCCACAAATGTCTGATTTATAATAAAAAGCTCTGCTTCCCATTCTGGAGTAATAAGAAATGATTCGATTCTTGCAGACCCAAGGACCGACTAAGAAGATTATTCTTAGCGGCATTTTGCTCGTGATTTGCGGCGCCATGGTGATCGCATTCATTCCGGGCGGCTTGACTTCTGAACTGACGGGCGCCCCGGGGGCGGGCGTGGTCGCCAAAGTGGATGGCGGCGACATCAGGTCCGACGAGGTGCGCCAGACCGCGCGCCAAATGGCCCAGCAAGACGCACAGCGCTACGGCGAGATGGCCGCCAAGATCATGCCTTTTCTGGTTCAGCAGGAGACCGTGCGCGCCGTGGACCAGATGATTAACCGCCAGGCGCTGCTGAGCGAAGCTGGGCGCATGGGGTTGCGGGTCACGCCAGCAGAAGTGAAGGACGAACTGCAACACGGGCGCTACGCGGCGACTTTTTTTCCCGGCGGCAATTTCATCGGCCAGGTGGAATACGAAGACATGCTGCAGCGGGCGAACCTGACGCCCACCAAGTTTGAAGAAGCCGTCGGCAACGATATTCTGCTGACCAAACTGCAGGCGCTTATTACCGGCAGCGCCAGCGTGAGCGAATCCGAGATTCACGATCAGTTTGTGAAAGACAATTCAAAAGTAAAATTCGACTACGCCGTATTGAAGCAGGACGATCTGCGCAAAGGCCTGCATCCCACGGATGAAGAGCTGAAAGCGTTTTACGAAAGCCATAAGGCGAGCTACGCCAACTCCGTGCCGGAGAAGCGCAAAGTGAAGTACGCGGTGATTGACACCGGCAAAGCCGCGGCGGACGTTCAGGTGACGCCCGACGATCTGCGAACTTATTACGATCAACATCGCGACCAATACCGTATGCCGGAACAGGTGAAGGTCAGCCACATTCTGATCAAGACGCCGCTGCCGGGACCCGATGGCAAAGTGGACGAAAAGGGCGTGGCGGAGGCCCAGCGCCGTGCCGAAGATCTGCTGAAGCAGTTGAAGAACGGCGCCAAGCTGGAAGATTTGGCCAAGAAATATTCCGAAGATCCGGGCAGCGCCAAGCAGGGAGGATCCCTCGGCTGGATCGGGAAGGGCCAGACTGTTCCTGAGTTCGAGAAGACGGCGTTCTCGCTTCCGAAGGGGCAGACGAGCGATCTGGTCAAGAGCAGCTACGGCTTCCACATCATTCGTGTGGACGACAAGCAGGAAGCGCATATGAAGTCGCTGGACGAGGTCAAAGCCGAGATCGAACCGATCCTGCAGCAGCAGAAGGGCCAGCAGATCGCGCAGCAGAAGGCGGAGGCCCTGCTGAAGCAGGCTCGCGCAGAGGGCCTGGATGCAGCCGCCGCGGCGCAGAAAGTTCCGGTCATCACCTCGGATTATTTCGCCCGCAAAGACACGCTGCCCGGACTGGGACCGGCGAACCAGTTCATGGACGCGGTGTTCAGCGCGGCCCAGAACTCGCCACCGGACGTGGCTCCGGCGTCGCAGGGCATCGTCGTATTTCAGTTGCTGGGAGTGAAGCCGGCCGCCACCCCGACGTTTGAAGAAATCCGCAGCCGGGTGGAAGACGAATTCAAGAACGAACGCTCCTCGATTTTGCTGTCTCAAAAAATTCAGGAACTGTCGGACCGCGCCAAGGCGGCGCATGATCTGAAGCGCGCGGCGAAAGAAATGGGCGCCACCATAAAGACCAGCGATTTCGTCGCGCCCGACGGGCAAGTACCGGAGGTCGGCGCCATGTCCGGGCAAGCTGCGGTTGCCTTCACCATGAAGCCAGGTGAGATCAGCGGTCCCATCAGCGGCGGCGCCGACGCAGTAGTCCTGCAGGTGCTGGAGAACCGGCAACCATCGGAAGCCGAGTTTGCCGTTAAGCGCGATCAGATCCGCGATCAGCTCTTGTTAGCCAAGCAGCAGGAGCGCTTCGGTCTTTTCGTTTCCAGCCTGGTCGACGAAATGACGAGAGCGGGCAAGATCAAGAGAAACGAAGAAGAGATCAAGGCGTTGAGCCGCACCGGCAGCGAACAGGGAATGTAGCGCTGACATGTCATTTCCGCGCGCCGCCGGCATTTTGTTGCATCCCTCGTCGCTGCCTTCCCCCGGCGGCATCGGCGACTTGGGGCCAGCCGCCTATCAGTTCGTGGACTTCCTATCGTCCGCCCGCCAGGGTCTGTGGCAGGTCCTGCCTCTTGGCCCTCTCGGTTATGGCAACTCGCCTTACTCCTCGACCTCGGCCTTCGCGGGAAATCCGCTGCTGATCAGTTTGGAACGACTCGCGGATCATGGCTGGATCGATCTGGAAAAGATCGATCTGGAAAAGATCGACCGGGCAAAGATCGACCGGGCAGAGATCGAGACGACTTACTCTACATCCACTTCCGGTCCGGTCGAATACGATCAGGTTTTCGCGCAGAAAATGCCGCTGTTGTTTGAAGCGGCGCGGCACTTTCTCGGCTCGGCCTCGCCAGGCGTCTTGCAGCGGTTTGAAACCTTCCGTACGGAGAATGATTGGTGGCTGCACGACTTCGTTCTGTTCGATGCCCTGCGCGCCCAGCAGAAACTCAAGAGCTGGAACCGGTGGCCGCGTGAGCTCGCGCATCGCGAACCCACCGCGATGGAGAAGGCCCGCAAGGAGCTTGCCGACGATATTCGGATTCGCAGCGCATTGCAGTTCGCCTTTTACGAGCAGTGGCATGCCTTGCGGCGTTATTGCTCGGAGCGCATGATCCGCGTGGTGGGCGATGTTGCGATTTTCATGAATCACGACAGCGCCGATGTCTGGACGCATCCGGAGTTGTTTCGCCTGGATCAGAATCTCGAAGCGGAAGTGGTCGCCGGAGTTCCTCCCGATTTTTTCAGCAAGACCGGACAGCGCTGGGGAAATCCACTCTACCGCTGGGATGTGATGAAGGAACGCGGCTACCAATGGTGGATTCAACGGCTACGGTGGGCGACCGAAAACTGCGATTACATCCGGCTCGATCACTTCCGAGGGTTCGACCAGTTCTGGGAAATTCCAGCCGGCGAAGAGACCGCGGTAAACGGCCGCTGGGTGGATGGTCCGCGAGACGACCTGTTTCGCAAGCTTCGTGAGGAACTCGGCGGCCTGCCGTTTTTTGCCGAGGACCTGGGCTACATTACTCCAGAAGTCCACGCGCTGCGGGAGCGGTGGCAAATTCCTGGCATGGCAGTCTTACAGTTCGGCTTTGGCGATGAAGGCGCTCACATCTATCTTCCGCACCGCGCCGAAGGCAAAGTCATCTACACCGGCACGCATGACAACGACACGGTGGCGGGCTGGTGGCAATCCGGCGCGGCCAAACACGAGCGCCGCAACGCCGAGGCCTATGTCGGACGCTGCGAGGACGGCATCCATTGGGCATTCATCCGCGCGGTGCAATGCTCCGCGGCCAGCCTCTGCATCGTTCCCCTGCAGGATGTGCTGGGGCTGGGCAGCGAAGCCCGCATGAACACTCCCAGCCGCAATGGCGGCAACTGGCGCTGGCGGTTCGAGCCGCAACAACTGAAGAGCGAAGTGGCGGCGAAGTTGGCGCACCTCGCGGAATTAAGCGACCGTCTTCCCAAGCCATTCGCGGCGTTGGCGGATGAGAGCTTTGCCGCCTGAACTGCAGGGAATGCGCCCGCCCTCGCGGGCGGGCCTTCACTAGTCAAATCCAGCGCAGATAGCAGTTTCGATCAGTGACCGTGATCGGGATTCTCACGATCCCAATGGCCTTCATGCAATCGCCAGCCTTCGCGCTGGTGATCGTAGTGAGGATGGTTCCAGTAGGCGCCTTCATAAGGGGGCCGGTCCCAACGGCCTGCCACCCAACGGTAATGGCGCCCGTTGGGGGCCCAATATCCATCGATCCAGGCATAGCCGGGACCGGGCTCCGGTCCGCGCTCTTCGTAGCGCAATGGCGGCGGGGTTCGCCCGATGTAGATTCCTACTTGTGCCGTGGCAGGAATGCCAAGAGCGGTTGCAGCTAACAAACCGCAAATCAAATGCAATTTCATCGTGCATCTCCTTAGAGTTCGCAGGGTGAGGGTTTGAGAAGTGTCTCCAAGTCTGAACCTAGTTGGCGGAGTCCTTCTGGCGAGTAGCTTTCACACCACTGAGGATTCCGGCGCCGATTAGCACCAGCGCGCCCACCACAATCCAATGTGTCGGTACATGCATCAAGCATGCACCGTAGATAAGCCCGGCAATAACAACCACAAAACCCGTTAGGTAAATTCCGAATGACATGAGATTCCTTGCCGGTAAGGGCCGGTTTCGCTGCGTTGTGCTTTATGGGAGCTCGCAGCCCACAGTCGGAGGGAGACTAATTGTTCCGAGGCTATTGGTTATCCTGTAGAAACTCTGTTCAATATTGCTCAATCAGCCCGTTCGTATAGTCAAAACGGTCACGGCGGCCTTATGGATCTCAAAATTAAGATGTCCTAAATTAAGATGTCCTAACCTAAAATGTCCCAACCGCCGTGAGGGAAGCAGCCGAAAATGCGAGAGGCGGAGCGCGTAGCCCCGCCTCCCTGCCCGATCCAACTATGCTGCCTGCATCATTTTCTTCATGCGTTCTTCCATATCCTTGGGCGACACATCTTCCACGTGCGTGGCAATTCCCCACAGATGTCCGAAGGGATCTTGAATGAAGCCATTGCGGTCGCCGTAGAACTGGTCCTGCACCGGCTTCAGGATTTTCGCGCCCTCGGCCGCCGCGCGCTCCACCACGCGATCGACGTCGGGAAGGTATACATACAGGCTCACCGGACTTCCGCCGACGGTGGCGGGGCCGGTGTGTCCCTGACCCATGCTGGGATTCTCGTCGGCCAGCATGATGTGCGAGTCGCCGATCTTCAACTCGGCGTGGCCAATCTTGCCGTCCGGGCCATTCATGCGAACAGTTTCCTTGGCTCCGAAGACTTTCTTGTAATACTCAATCGCCTGGGCTGCGCCCTTGATGACTAGATAGGGTGTAACGGAGTTGTAATCCTTTGGGATGTACGAGACTTTGGTCATGATTTTTTTCTCCTCAGAAATATAGGCTAAGGGTGGAGGGTGATGGCGCGTATGCTGGAACGCCGGGAGCGATCCAGCACTGTCCTTTATGAGAGCACAATTGGATCGGCAATTCTCAAGACACCCCAGATACGATTTCTAATGCGCTAACACTCACGCTGTTGCGGTAATTCCGACGAGACCGCACTATCAATCCTGGTTGACGGATATCTGGGCAGGATCGCTTGGACAGAGCGTTAAGGCGCGGCCGGAACACTCATCTGAATCGTTTGCATCCAGATCTCGGCCAGCTTCGGCCACGAAGTAACCGGAAGCTCGGTGCGCCTCAGTCCATAACCGTGGCCGCCATGGGCGTACAGGTGCATCTCGGCTGGTACCTTGGCGTTCTTTAAAGCTTGAAAGTACACGGTGGAGTTCTCCACATGCACCGGATCGTCTTCTGCCTGAACAAGAAAAGTGGGCGGAGTCTGGCCGGTGACATGAATCTCCGGATTCGGAGCAAAGTCCTGGTCCGCGAGAGCCAGATAGCCGGGATAGATGATAACCGCAAAGTCGGGACGGCAGCTGACCTGATCGGCGGCATCGATGGGATCGTAAAGTCGATGCTCGAAGTGCGTGCTGAGCGCTGCGGCCAGATGAGCGCCAGCAGAAAATCCCAGCACTCCGACGCGATTCGGATCAATGTGCCAGTCGCTGGCGTGCGAGCGGACAATCCCCAACGCCCGTTGCGCGTCCTGCAGCGCGGCGGAAGACTTGGGATAGGGCCCGGAGTCGGGTACGCGATATTTCACCAGCAGGCAGCTGATGCCGACAGAATTCAGCCAGTCGCAAACCTCGGTGCCTTCGAGGTCGATGGCCAGGATGTGGTACCCGCCGCCGGGAAAGACGACCACGGCGGCGCCAGTGTTCTTTTGCCGAGGTGTGTAAACGGTAAGTGTGGGAACCGAGACGTTTCCCAGCCGGATGACGGGCTTGCCGGCGATCAGGTTGTCTTTGGCGGTCGTGGTATCGACCTCCGGAGCCGAATTCGCCGCAGCGCCGGGCGCGCCGTGCGGCCACAGGTTCAGCGTCAAGTGGCCGGAGGCGGGCTGCCACGCGGGGCTTTGGGCGAACAGGCTGGCAGAGAGAGCAACCACCGCGGCAAGAGCGAGTAAAAGGCGAGGCATAATTAATCATCGCAACCGCGGGGGCAGGTGTGCAACAGTAGAGGTCGCGCACTAGGAACTGAGTATCAGATTCAGGAGGTCCGTTATGGCTGCAAAGAGACGAACCATTCGCTGCGATACTGGCGCGGCCGAGAAGTCCGTAGAAACGCCTGGCGCAAAATCCCGGATACACCTAACGTGATTAGCGAGGTTGTCGCGCTTCAACGTTTCCAGGATCTCATGAAGAAAAACGCAGGCAAGCTTAAGTTTGCGTCAGAATAGCGCGAATCAACAGCTTCTGCGAAATATGCTAGTTGTGTTTTAAGAATGTCTACCGCCGCAATCTCGATTCGCCGCCGGGTCCTGGGAAATGCGCGTCACAATCCACTGGCAGCGATTGGCGCGGTGTTGGTCGTTGTGTTCGTGATCTTCGCGTTGTTCGCGCCGTGGATTGCGCCTCGAGATCCTGCCGCGATCAACTTGCCCGCGCGTCTCGATCGGCCATCGTCCGCGCACTGGTTCGGTACCGATGAACTGGGCCGCGACATCTTCTCTCGGATCATTTACGGCGCGCGCATCTCGATGCTCGTCGGCAGCTGCGTCGTCTTGGCATCGCTGACTCTCGGACTGATCATCGGCTCGATCGCAGGCTACTACGGAGGCGGGATCGACCGCTTCGTTAACGTCGTCTTAATGAATGCATTTCTTTCGTTTCCGGGAATTCTGCTGGCGATCGCGTTCATCGCCTTCCGCGGCCCGGGCATTTTTAATCTTGTGCTCGCGCTGTCGCTGGGCGGATGGGTGGGCTACGCGCGCCTGGTTCGTGGACAAGTTCTCGCCGCTCGCGAACGCGAATACGTCGAAGCCGCTCGCGCCCTGGGCGCCAGCGATCTGCGCATCATCGTCCGCCACATTCTGCCGAATATTATTCAGCCTGTCGTGGTCCAAGCCGCCATCGGCATGGCCGGCGCTATCTTGGCCGAAGCGACCATGAGTTTTCTCGGCTTGGGCGTTCCACCGCCCACTGCCAGCTGGGGAGCCATGCTTAATGACGGTCGCGCCCATCTGTTCGACGCGCCGCATCTGGTGCTCTTTCCCGCGCTCGCCGTGATGCTGGCCGTGCTCAGCTTCAACTTTATTGGCGACGCCTTGCGCGATTACCTCGACCCCCGCTCGCGCATCGAAGCCGGACTCTGAGATCCCTCGTCGCACTCGGGATTTCGGCTGCGGGCTCCCGCTTCGCTCACGCCCGCAAAACGCCTCAACTTTATTGGCGACGCTCTCCGCGATTACCTCGACCCCCGCTCGCGCATCGAAGCCGGACTCTAGCTCAGGGCGAGATTCCCAAAAGCTTCCAACTGCTGCAAACCAAAGCACATAAAAATCGCGCAACATTTCTTTACACTTCGGGTTCCTGATTGACGTGGCCACACTGCAGCAGAAATAGAAAATAAAAAACGATTCGACGGAGACGATTCCAATGAAGACCAGGACGACGCTGCTCAGCACCATGCTGGCACTTCTCACTTTGCCAGTTGTGGCCCAAACCACCACTCCCACTCCGGTTACCGGACAATCTATTCAAGACCGCAAGGAAAATCAGCAGGATCGCATCGCCAACGGCGTTAAAAGCGGCGAACTTACCGCCGGCGAAACCGCCAACCTGGAGAAAAAAGAGTCGAGCGTGAATCAGGAAGAGCGTGACATGCGCAAACTGGACAATGGCAAGCTGACTACGCAGGATAAAGCCACGCTCAACCAGCAGCAGAATCAGCTTTCCAAACAGATTTACCAGGACAAGCACAACTCGGCCGTGCAGAATGCCGACCCCAAGAGCGAAGTCGGAAAGCGCGCCGAAAATCAGCAAGACCGCATCGCGCAAGGCGTCAAGAGTGGACAGTTGACGGCCGGTGAAACCGCACATCTGGAAAAAAACGAAGCCAAGGTCAACCAGGAAGTGCGCAGCGACCGGCAAGCCAACGGCGGCAAGCTGACTCCACAGGAGAAGGCCAAAGTCAACCGTCAGCAGAATCGCCAGTCGCGCCAGATCTATCGCGACAAGCACAACGGCCGTCACCAATAGCCGGGATTCGGCGCCGGGAAGCGTAATGCTTGGAAAGCCCTCGCGATAGCCGGGGGCTTTTGTTTTTCCACGAGATCCTGTAACCGGCTGATAATAAGGTAAATACCGGTCTTGACATGAATCGCAAATTGCAATACTATTATGTCGATTTGGAATACAGCCTGAGAGCGGGCCGATGAAGCTGGGCGAGAAAATTCGCTACCTGCGCGAAGTGGAAGGATCGCTGCGCGGTCTCGGCCGCCCCATGACGCAATTGGAACTGGTGCGCGCCATCCGCGAAGAGTTGGGGAAAGGTCGCTCTAGCAGAGGGCGCTCTAACCAGGCGAAGACCATCAGCCAGTCGTACCTCTCGCAGATCGAGAACGGAGCCCGTCCGCACATGACGCAATCCTCACGCGCGCTGCTGGCGAAATTTTTTAAAGTGCATCCCGGCTTTCTGGTGGATGACCCCGAGGGCTATCACGCGGAGCTGACTTCGGATCTGCGTACGACCGAAGGCCAGCTCGATGTCTGGCTGTTGCAAGGTTCGGAACGATTCGCGAGCGACCCGGAGGTCAGCGATGTGCTGATCAAAGCCGCGCGTGAAAAAGATACGCGGCGGGCATTGTTGCTGTTGGGCGCGATTCTCGACACGCCGGGACTGGCCGACCGCTTATTGGAAGCGTTGCGGCCGGAGTTGGGCGCGGGCGGCAACCATCGTAGTTCCGCGAGCGCGGAAGGGAGGCGAATCCGATGACGCCGACAAGGTTGGATTGGTCAGATTTCTACCTGATTTGCTTCGCGGTCGGTTTTTGCTTCAGCTTCTTTTCGTTCGTGTTTGGAGGAGCGCGCTTCGGCCGACTGCATCTGCCGCATTTTCACGGACACTCTGGTGCGCCGGCGCACCTTCCGGTTGCCGGCGGGCCCGCGGGATCGCATTCGCCGGTCGCCCATCAAACGGCGCACGGCAGCAGCGTTTCGCCCTTCAACCCGCCGTCCCTGGCTGCATTTCTGGCGTGGTTTGGGGGCACAGGATATTTGCTCACCCGCTTTTCGTCGGTCTGGGTGGGCCTGGGCCTTCTGCTGTCGGTGCTCAGCGGAATTGTCGGCGGAGGAATTATTTTTCTTTTCCTCAGTCGAGTTCTGATGTCGGACGACGAGAACATCGACCCCGCCGACTACGACATGGTGGGCGTGCTGGGCCGACTATGCGTTCCCATCCGCGAAGGCGGGACGGGTGAGATCCTTTATTCGCAGGCTGGCACGCGCCGGGTTTGCGGCGCTCGCAGCGAAGACGGCAGTGCCATCGCCAAGGGGACCGAGGTCGTCGTCACGCGATATGAGAAGGGCATTGCTTATGTCCGCCTGTGGAGCGAAATGTCTGGAGAAAGTGACTCCGAAACCGCGGGCACGGTTGGAAGCTGAACCACAACAGAGCACGGTGTAGAAACAGTGCGCCTGGAGACTCTATGAATCGACGTTGCTACACACTGGCGACCTGGCTGATGTGGCTGACTCTGCCCCTCACGGCATTGACCTACCTGCGCGTCTGGGGACGCTTGCCGAGGCGGATGGCGGTGCACTTCGATGCCAACTGGCAGCCCGACGGCTACACCTCGCGGGAAGGCGCGCTGCTGCTCGCGCTTGGCATTGTCGCCTTCATGCTCGTACTGTTCACAGTCGCGTCCTACGCAGTCCGAACCAATAAACCGAATTCCGCATGGCCGTTGATGGTGGTTTTCTATGTGACGCTGACGACGCTTTATCTGGTCAATAACTGGATCGCCCAGCGCAACCTCGCTGCGCATTCCTCAAGATCAGTGCCATGCACAACCATTCCCCACGGAGGTCAGTCCGCAAAACTGATCGCTCTTCAACTGCATTCGTAACAGGAGGCGTTTATGTTCAGTGGAGTCTCGAGCATCGTTCAAATCTGGATTTTCGTTGGGCTGGGAGTGATGGTCATCCTGTTCCTCATGAGCGGAATGGCCCGGCTCTATCGCAAAGCAGGGCCGCACGAGGCACTCATCGTGTACGGCCTGGGCGGGACGCGGGTGGTGCAGGGACACGGCACGCTGGTGCTGCCCATGGTGCAGATCTGCCGCGATCTGTCGCTGGAATTGATGTCGTTCGACGTGGCGCCGCAGCAGGATTTGTACACCAAGCAAGGCGTCGCGGTGACGGTCGAAGCCGTGGCGCAAATCAAGGTCAAGTCCGATCGTGAGTCGGTTCTGACCGCGGCCGAACAGTTCCTCACCAAGAGCGACCAGGAGCGCGAAGGCCTGATCCGTCTGGTGATGGAAGGCCACCTGCGCGGCATCATCGGCCAACTCACGGTGGAAGAAATCGTCAAGCAGCCGGAGATGGTTTCAGACCGCATGCGCGGGACATGCGCCGAGGACATGAACAAGATGGGCCTGGAAGTGATCTCGTTCACCATCAAGGAAGTGCGCGACAAGAACGAATACATCACTAACATGGGCAAGCCCGACGTGGCTCGCATCAAGCGCGACGCCGATGTCGCTACCGCGGAAGCCGACCGCGATACCGCGATCAAGCGTGCGCTGGCGCAGCGGGAATCGGCCGTGGCCAAGGCGCAGGCTGATCAGGAGCGCGTGCTCGCAGAAACCTTGTCGCTGGCCAAGCAGGCCGAATCGCAGCGCGACCTGGAGATCAAGAAGGCGCAGTACCTGGAGGTCACCAAACGCCAGCAGGCGCAGGCTGACAAGGCTTACGACATCCAGACCAACATCATGCAGCAGCAAGTGATCGCCGAACAGGTGAAGGTGCAGCAGATCGAAAAAGAGCAGCAGGTGAAGGTGCAGGAAGCGGAAATCAATCGCCGGGAGAAAGAGTTGATCGCAACCGTGCTGAAGCCGGCTGAAATCGAGCGTCAGAGAATTGAGACACTCGCTGCGGCCGAGAAGCAGCGACTGATCGCGGAAGCGGAAGGGCAGGCGTCGTCGATTCGCGCCCAAGGCGAGGCCGAAGCCGAAATCATCTTTAAGAAAGGTGAGTCCGAAGCCAAAGCGATGAACGTGAAAGCCGAGGCGTATCAGGAATACAACCAGGCGGCAGTGATCGACAAACTGTTCGCCAGCATGCCCGAGATCGTCAAGGCGTTGGCGGCTCCGCTCGCCAACGTCGACAAGATCACCATCGTCTCCACCGGAAACGGCGAAGCCGCAGGCATGAACAAAATCACGGGCGACATCACCAAGATGGCGGCGCAAGTGCCCGCATTGTTCGAGACCCTCTCGGGCATGCCGCTATCGGAGTTGCTGGGCAAGGTCCGCCAGATCGGCGACAAAGCCCTGAAGCCGGCAGAGACGCCGAAGAACTAGCGAGGGGTGCACGTGAATCGGCTTCCGGCGGCCAACTTCCGGGGATTATCAATTCTGGGTGCCGGAAGCCGGAAAGCGGAAGGCGGCAGGAGCAAGGTTATGACTAACAAATCGAAACTCAACGGATTTGGCATAGTACTGGGAGCGGCACTGGGCGCGGTTCTCGGGATTGTAGCTGGGCACGTCGGCATCTGGCTGGCCATCGGCGTCGCGATCGGCGTGTTACTCGGCGCCACACTCCGCCGCAAACAGACGCAGTGCCCGCAGTGCGCCCAGCTCCACCGCATACACGAAGTGAACAGGCAGGTCTGAGGCGCAATTTAAGGTCTCAAGAAAGTAGCTGACAGCTGATAGCTAGATAAAGAAAAGGAGTTCATCATGGCATTACTGGAGCGCGTTTCCACACTAGTCCGAGCCAACCTCAACGACCTGATCGACAAGGCCGAGGAGCCGGAAAAAATGATCAAGCAGGTTATTCTCGACATGCAGAACCAGTTATTGCAGGTCAAAACGCAGGTGGCGATTGCCATTGCCGACCAGCACCTGCTGGAAAAAAAGCAGAAAGAAAACGAGAACAAAGTAGCGGAGTGGATGCGCAAAGCCGAACTCGCCGTCGACAAAAAAGAAGACGACCTTGCGCGCGCCTCGTTGCTGCGCGTGGAAAGCTATCGCGAACTCAGCGAGAATTTCACACAGCAGGTCTCGGACCAGAAGGCGCAAGTGGAGAATCTGAAATCCGCCCTGCGTCAACTGGAACAAAAGCTTACCGAGGCTCAGGCCAAGGCCGACGTGCTGATTGCACAGCATCGCCGCGCCCGCGCCGTGGGCAAGGCCAGCGACGCGCGCATGGCGTCAGGCGATGGCTCAAAGACTGCAGCCTTCGATCGGATGAAGCGCAAAGTGGCGCACTCGGAGGCGGTGAGCCAGGCCAAGTCGGAAATAGCCGGCGACAACCTCGAAGACCGCCTGGCCGCGCTCGGCAAAGAAGACCGCATCGAGCAACTGCTGGCCGAGTTGAAGACCAAGCGCGGAGCGTGAGGGTTTTATTCCAGCGTCTTTTATTGAGGCGTAGTTCGGCGATCTCGGCTCGCCGCGGCACCCTATCGCGCACCGCACGCACGAACCGCCGTCGTAAACAGAGGAGAATGTTTATGAAAGTCAGGATCGAACGCTGGGCCTTCACCCTTTTTGTCGCCTTGCTGCTAGGTGCGGCAGCAGACGCCCAAGCTGCGCAAACGCCAGAACAGCTCGCCCAACAATCCTCCACTTCGTGGTTGGCTCTCGTCGACTCAGGAAAGTGGGCGGAGAGTTGGGATGAGGCTGCCCAATTTTTTAAGGCGGCCGTCACCAAAGATCAGTGGCTAAGCTCGTTGGGCACAGTTCGCACGCCTCTCGGCAAGGTCTTATCGCGAAAGCTTAAGACCGCCACGTATACCAAAACGCTGCCAGGAGCCCCCGATGGAGAATATGTGAAAATTCAGTACGACACCAGCTTTGAGCATAAACAAGCGGCAGTCGAGACCGTAGTCCCAATGCTCGATAAGGACGGCAAATGGAGAATTTCTGGATACTTCATCAAGTAGAATCAATTTCGAGTCGAGTCTCTCAACAGTTGGCGGACCCGGAGTGGGGCGGTACATCCATTGACGGGCCTGCCTGCATCTCTCTATTCTCGTAGTGAATTCTCATAGTGATCTCATTTGAAGGACGGTACATGAAGAAGCTTGCATTCCTGTTCGTGCTGGCGCTGGAACTCGCGGTTTGCGGCTGCGGCAGTAACACCATCGCACCGACGACCACGAGTACTCAAGCTCAGGGCAATTGGGAGGCTGAGCTTACTGGAGGCACCGACCAGGCCAGTCTGCTCAATTTCATCACCGAATTTAATGTGACCAACGGTGGCCCCCTCGACATTAAGGCCTTCCAGTTTTTCAATACAGGGAAGTGTTTTGCCATCGGCTCCATCGACGCGCCAGGTTCCAGTGAGAGCGGTACCGCCACTCTGATCACCGGTTCTGCAAATCAAGTGACTGGAACATTGACTTATAAAGTGACCTCGATATCGCCAGCCGGCAACACGCTTATGATGTCCGGAAACCTGACCGGCACTTCGAATGGAACTCCTACCACCACAGGCACGCTGAGCAACGGAGTTGTAGTCGGCACCTGGACCTTGACCGGGGCGGCCGGCGATCCCAGTTGCGCGGGCTCGGGCAATTTCATCATGTGTCAGGGGACCGGCACTTGCAGCACACCTTAGAAGAGGCCCGGCTGTGACCCTCGAGCCGCCGCATCTCCGGCTATATGTGCTCTCTCTTTCAAGTTCTCCCACTCTTCCTTCCTCGTGCCTCGCTGCTATACAGTGGGAGCACGGATACTAAGTACCATGAAGCGCTCTCTGCAACAGATTGCCGAGGCGGTTGGAGCCCGCCTGATGGGCGAGGGCCGCGTCGAAGTGAGCGCGGTGGCCAGCATTGCGTCGGCGTCGCCGGACGATCTGGTTTTCGTCGAGGATGAGAAACATCTGGCCGACGCGCTGCAATCGCAGGCGGGAGCAGTGATTGCGGGAGAGTTCGCAGAGGCGGTAACGTCATCACTGTCGGCCAGTCGCCCTCTTCTCCTCAGCGATCAGCCCAAATTGGCTTTTGCCCGCGCCGCACGCTTTCTGCGGGAGGGATCGCAGCCCGATCGTCGTCGCGCGCAGCAGGGAAGTGCGCACGCTACCGCGGTGATCCATTCTTCGGTTGTGCTGGGCCCTGGAGTCGTAGTCGAAGAACGCGCCGTGGTCGGCGAACTAGCGCAGATCGGAAAGTACACCCGGGTTGGCGCCGGTTGCGCCGTTGGTGCCGGGGTGACCATCGGGCACGACTGTGAGATTTATCCGAACGTCACGATCTATCCGGGCACCACCCTGGGCGACCGCGTAATCGTGCACGCCGGAGCAGTGCTGGGCAGCGACGGCTTCGGATACGTGCGCGACCGCAAAACCGGGCACTACGAAAAATTCCCCCAGGTAGGACGCCTGGTCATCGAAGATGACGTTGAAATCGGCGCCAATGCCACCATCGATCGTGGCGCGCTCGATGAAACCCGCATCCGCCGCGGCACGAAGATCGACAACCTGGTCCACATCGGGCACAACTGCCAGATCGGCGAAGATGTAATCATCGCGGCCCAGACTGGATTGTCGGGAAGCATCGTGATCGAAAACGGAGTCGTGCTGGGCGGCCAGGTCGGCATCGGCGAGCACGCGCGTATAGAAGAAGGAGTCATGCTGGGCGGCCAGGGCGGCGTTCTGCCCAACAAAGTTCTGCGCGGCAAAGGCGTGGCATTCTGGGGAACTCCGGCGCAGCCGGTGCGGGAATATCTGAAGCAACTGGCGACGCTGGCTCGGTTGACAAAAAAGTAGAAGGGCCGGCTTCCGGCGTTCGGCTTCCGGACCGGGGTTGTTTCATGGCGGCAGTGGAAGTCGAAAGCGGTTTCCGAAAGCCGGATGCCGGATAGCGGAAGCCGTCATCTATGGCAATCATCGTCGTTGGCGGACATTCCCGCAGCGTGGGCAAGACCAGCGTGGTCGCTGGCCTCATCTCGGCGTTGCGTGAATTCGACTGGACTGCGGTTAAGATTACCCAGTACGGCCATGGCATTTGTTCGGCGAATGGCGAGCCCTGTGACTGCGCTACCGGCGACCACTCCTGGGCAATCCTGGAAGAGCGCGACCGTTCGGGCGAATCGGATACGTCCCGCTTTCTGGTGGCGGGAGCTGCGCGGGCCCTGTGGGTGCGAACGGAGCAAGGGCGCCTCGCAGAAGCGATGCCAGCCCTGCGCCAACGCCTGGGAGATGCAGGCAACGTGATCATGGAGTCGAACAGCGTGCTGAAATTTATGCGCCCTGATCTATATCTCACGGTGCTCGATCCCTCGACGCCGGATTTCAAGAACTCGGCGCGGGGGTTCCTGGACCGCGCCAGTGCGGTAATCCTGCACGAAGTCCCGAGTGCGTCGGCGTGGCAATCCGTCTCGTTGAAACCGGTCACGGGCCGGCCTATCTTTCACATCACGCCACCGAACTATGTAACACCAGAGATCGCCCACTTTGTCCGTTCAGCACTGACTCAAGAAGCATCGCAAGCTAGAAGCTAAAAGCTAAAAGGTAAAAGCTGCTCTTTTGCTATCCTTTCCCGTGCGGCAAATTCATTTCAGCGCCTGGCTGTTGGTCGTGGTCTCAGCCATTCTTCAGATCATCATCTTTCCGCTCCCCGGCATTTATGTTCTGTCGTGGTTCGCGCTCACGCCGTTGATCCTCGCTCTGCTGCGCGCGCGCCCCGCGGGCGAACTCGAGATTGCCGGCTCCGTACGCCTTCGTCCCGCCACGCCCGGCCAGGGATTTCTGCTGGGCTACGTCTGCGGAATTCTGTGGTACGCAGGCACCTGCTACTGGATCTACGACACCATGCGCCAGTACGGCGGGCTTAGCGCCCCCGAAGCCCTGCTCGCGCTATTTCTGTTCTGCTGCTATCTCGGCCTCTACCACGGTCTTTTCGGATTGCTGGTGAGCCTGCTGGCGGGCTCGGGCCGCGATTTTCGATGGCCGCTGGTTAGTGGCTCCGTTTCTATGGGTCGCTGTGGAGTTGGCGCGCACGCAGATTACCGGATTTCCCTGGAATCTGCTCGGCATCGCGCAAGTTGACAACATCGCCCTCTGCCGCATCGCGGAATGGACCGGTGTGTACGGCATCTCGCTGGAGATTGCGCTGGTGAATGTCGCGCTTGGCGGCGGCGTTTCTGGTTCCGCGGGAGAAGCGCGGCGCGATGCTGGCGGCGGCATTGGCCGCAGCCGCGGTTCTGCAGGCCGGCAGGCTGATGGACGCTCCTCCAGCCAAGGCCGATCATGCGGCACTGCTGGTGCAGCAAAATATTCCGGTGTCGGCAGAATGGACGCCGGCTTCTTTACAGCGAACGTTGAACGAGTTGACGGTACTCACGGTCAAGTCCGTGGCCGCCAGCCCGATGAAGATCGACTTGGTCGTCTGGCCGGAGTCGCCCGCGCCTTTCTTCAGCAACGATCCGCGATTTCGCCAGGCCGTCAGCGCGATGGCTCGCGACACAAAAACCTGGACCATCGCCGGCGCCATCGGTACTTCATCGGCCCCGAGTCTGTCTGGCCAGACGGCTGCAGTGTTCAATTCCGCTGCATTAATCAGCCCCAGCGGCGAATGGAGCGCGCGTTACGACAAGATCCATCTTGTACCCTTCGGCGAATATCTGCCGTTTCCCACTTTGTTTGCCTTCGCCGGCGGCCTCACAAAAGAAGTCGGCGAATTTCAGCACGGCACAACGCGTAGCCCTCTAGATGGCGGAGAGCAACGCCTCGGCGTATTCATCTGTTACGAATCCATATTTCCGGACGAAGTCCGGCAGTTCGCCAACCAGGGCGCACAGGTGTTCGTGAATATTTCCAATGACGGATGGTACGGTGATAGCGGTGCCTACGCGCAGCACCTGAATCAGACACGCATGCGCACCGTCGAAAGCAATCGCTGGCTTCTGAGCGCGACCGATACCGGCGTCACGGCTTCTATCGACCCCTGGGGCCGCGTGGTGGCCCGCATTCCGCGCAAGCAGCGCGCAACCCTGGTCGCGCCCTACGCCCTTACTTCCGTCACTACTTTCTATACGCGCCACGGCGACTGGTTCGCCTATGCCTGTGCGATAATTTCGATAGGAGCGTTGCTCGCGCGCTTCACATTCTCGAAAAACCTCAAAAAGGCTGACGCGCCCTCATGAATCAGGAGCTGGTACTGGAGTACGAAAAACTGAATAAAAAGGTCCACGAACTTCGGGAGTATCTTTGACGCGGAGAAAGTACGTCCGCAGCTAGCCGAAATTGAAAAGCAGTCCGCCGACCCGAATCTGTGGTCGAATCCGCAGCGCTCCCAACAGGTGATGCGCGAAAAGAAGCGGTTGGAGCACGTGCTCTCAACCGACGCCGATCTGGCCCGCCGCGGCGACGACATCAAGGCCTACTTCGATCTCTCGCAGGAAGGTGAAAGTGTCGACGCAGACCTGCAGCGCGAAATCGGATCGCTGCGTGAGTTGCTCGACCGCCTCGAAACCGAAACCCTGCTCTCCGGCGAGAACGACGCCCGCAATGCCATCGTCACCATTCATCCCGGCGCGGGCGGCACCGAATCGCAGGATTGGGCTGACATGCTGCTGCGCATGTATTTACGCTGGGCCGAGCGCCAAAGGTTCGAGACCGTGCTCTATGACTATCAGCCGGGCGAAGAGGCGGGACTGAAGTCGGCAACCTTTGCCGTCAATGGCGAATACGCCTTCGGACTTCTACAGAGCGAAATTGGAGTGCACCGGCTGGTGCGCATCTCGCCCTTCGATCAGGCCAAGCGGCGGCATACTTCATTCGCCAGCGTGTACGTTTCGCCGGAAATTGACGACAGCATCGAAATCGTCATCAAGCCGGAGGACATCCGCACCGACACTTACCGCTCCAGCGGCAAGGGCGGACAGCACGTGAACACGACAGATTCCGCGGTGCGCATCACGCACATCGCCACCGGCCTGGTCGCCAGTTGCCAGAACGAGCGCTCGCAGCACAAGAACCGCGAGCGCGCCATGAGCATGCTGCGCTCGAAACTTTACGAATTCGAAATGGAGAAGAAGCGCGCCGCCACCAAAAAGATTGAAGACTCCAAGCTCGACATCGAATTCGGGTCGCAGATTCGTTCTTATGTCCTGCAGCCCTACCGCATGATTAAGGATCATCGCACCAAGACCGAAGTCGGCGACGTCGATCGCGTGCTCGACGGTGACCTGCAGCCTTTCATTCGCGCTTATTTGCTGGCGCGGCGTGGAGAGAAGCAGTAATGAAGATGCGGGCGCCCGGGAAAAGAAGCCGAACAGCGAAGGCGATCAAGCTCGGGCCGCGCTTCCATCGCGCTTTTCTATTCGCGGCTCAAAAGCATTCCGGGCAGACTCGCAAGGCATCGACCATTCCTTATATCGCGCACCTCATGGGAGTCGCATCGCTGGTGCTTGAGGCCGGCGGCGATGAAGATTTGGCCATTGCCGCGCTGCTTCACGATGTGGTGGAAGATTGCGGCGGAGTCCCCATGCTGAAAGAAGTTCGCCGCCGTTTCGGCGAGCGCGTCGCCAAACTGGTGGAAGGATGCACCGATGCAGATGCCGATCCTAAGCCTCCCTGGCGTGAGCGAAAAGACATATACCTTCGGCACCTCAAAACCGCGGATGGAGATACGCGACTGGTCTCGGCTGCCGATAAACTGAACAACGTGCGCTCCATTGTCAGCGACTACCGCGCCATTGGAGAATCAGTGTGGTCACGGTTCAACGGTGGACGCGAAGGCACTCTTTGGTACTATCGGACTTTGCGGGATATCTTTCTCCGGCACCAGCAAAATCGCATCACCCGGGATTTCGCATTAGCGGTCAGTGAACTCGAATCTCTGGCCGAGGGGAAGTTGGTTCCAGTTAGCGCAAGTGCGGAACCGGTCGTCGGAACATAAGGCTATGGCGCGAACCATCGAGCAAATCCGCGCTTCCAAGCTGCCCTCTAACATGATGCAGTTTGCTGCTCGGGGCGCGCTCCAGGTGCCGGCGGCCGAGAA
Organism: uncultured Acidobacteriaceae bacterium; assembly: GCA_963709305.1. Lineage (GTDB taxonomy): Bacteria > Acidobacteriota > Terriglobia > Terriglobales > Acidobacteriaceae > Sulfotelmatobacter. Next base: position 64,271 of record CAVPWO010000003.1, read on the forward strand.
CATCGAGATTCTGGTTCATCTGGCACGCCACAATAAGGTTTACGGCGAACTCGCTCGCATGACTCTTGCCGGGTGGGACGAAAAAGCTTCCCTGGCGGCCGCGACCGACCCTACGACCCCGCCCGAAGTGCTGGACTATTTCATCTCACCCGACAATTTGCGGCCGAAGTTGCTGCCCGTCCTGCTGGAAAATCCCTCGGTCCCCGAAGGTCAACTCATCAAGCTTGCGCTCTCCGCAACCCGGGAATCGATCGAAGTGATGCTTGGGAGTCCCCGGGTGCGATCGCTGCCCGGCGTCCTTGCAGCGATCCGCTCAAGTCCGTATTTGCACAAGGAAGAGGCCGAGGAACTTCGGAAGTTGGCCGCTCCGATGGAGGTTTCCAGCTCCAGCGAAGAGGAAGGACCATCCGCGTTGGAGGAGTCCGGTTCTGCAAGCGATGCAGCCGTGCCGGACGCCGACTCCCGAGACCTCCGACTGAAGCGGATGATGCGGATGACGACGAGCACTGTTTCCGCGTACATCAACGATCACATGCACGACATTGCCGCCGAAGGGGAGAAGCCATTTCATGCGATTGGAGGGATTGTCGACTTGCTGGGGGAGGATTATTTTCCGGTGAGTCCAGCGGAGCAGCCTGCGACTGAAACACCTGCTGCCCCCGCCGCTGTTGCCGCGCCAAAAGACTGCCGCGCCGGCTAAACGGCCGCAAACCGAGCCCAAGCGCGAAAACGCACTGCAGAAAATCAATCATCTCGACGTGAAGGGCCGCATCCAACTGGCCTTGAAAGGCAATAAAGAGGAGCGTTCGCTGCTGATTCGCGACGGCACAAAAGTTGTGGCCTTGGCTGTACTCGATGCCCCCAAACTTTCCGACGGCGAAGTAGAAAAATTCGCCAGCCAGAAGAATGTGCTGGAGGCGGTATTGCGCCAGATTCCGCTGAAGCGCCGCTTCATGAAAAACTACAAGGTGGTGCGCAACCTGGTGGCAAATCCGCGGACCCCCCTCGATCTCGGCCTCGGCCTGATGAAGAATCTGTTGGTCGCGGATTTGAAAAACCTTTCCGCGAATAAAGAAGTTTCGGAAACCATTCGTAAACTCGCGATGAAAATGTATAAGCAGAAGCTGGACGCAGCCGCCAAAAAATAGCCCGGAGGGCCAGTGGCTTCCTCGCCGCAATCCGATCCCATCGCGGAGTTGTTGAAGCGCTCCAAAACCATTGCCGTAGTCGGACTCTCCTGCAATCCCTTGCGTCCCAGCCACGGCGTTTCGGCCTACATGCAGACCCACGGATATCGCATCATCCCCGTAAATCCGCAGATCGATCAGTGCCTGGGCGAGAAGGCATACGCGTCGCTGCTCGACGTGCCCGTTAAGATCGACATCGTAGACATCTTCCGCCGGCCCGAGTTTGTGGAAGAATTAGTCGACCAGTCGATCCAACTCAAGGTCCCGGCAATCTGGATGCAAGAAGAGGTGATTCATCCGAAGGCGGCGGAAAAGGCCCGCCAGGCTGGGATTTTCGTGGTGATGGACCGCTGCATCCTGAAGGAACATCGCGCGCGAATGCGCTGAGCCGGAAGCCATCTCGCAACCGACTTGCGGAATAACAATGGCTTGTGAGCGGCCTGTTTTGGGAAGAGCATGCCCTTAAAGGCTGCGGAAAAACTTAAAACATGTGCCTTTATCGTGGAAGAGCGGCGTCGTGGAAGAGCGGCCCTTTAGGGCCGCGTAAGGCGAGCATAACAGGAGCGGGCTTCAGCCCCTGCGGGCTTCAGCGTCCGACACCGACAAACACCACGCTGGCATCGTCGCGCAAGGCAGCGCCGTTGGTGAAAGATCGCACGTCATCCTCGATGCTCACCGCTGACGCCCCCGGCTTTGCCGCATGGGAAGCGAGACTGCACAGACCGTACTCTTCTCCGTTTGCGTTCTCTGCTTCCGTAATCCCGTCGCTATAGAAGATCAGCTTCGACCCTTCAGGCAACGCAATCCGGCTCTCGGAATAATCTCCGCAGCCCAGTCCCAGTGGCAATCCGCGCTCTGTATCCAGAAAGTGCTCGCCCTGGTTGTCGATGAACAGCGGACGCAAGTGTCCTGCATTGGCAAACACCACGGAGCGCTTTGACGGGTCGAGCACCGCATAGACCATGGTCACGAATTTTCCCGCGGGAAAATCGTCCACTAGCAACTGGTTCAATCGGGTCAGCACTTCGCCGGGCGTGCAGCAGGCCTCCGCCAGCGAGCGCAACATACCACGCGTTGCCGACATGAGCAGAGCCGCGGCGGTTCCTTTGCCCGAGACGTCGGCCAGCACAATTCCCCAGCGTCCGTCAGGGAACGGAATGAAGTCGTACCAGTCGCCGCCCACGGCACGCGCCGGCACGCTGAGACCGGAAACCACGAACCCGGGAATGTAGGGAGAGCTCTTGGGCAGCAGCGCCTGCTGAATGGCGCGCGCCTCCTGGGCTTCAAGGTCCATGACCGCGCGTTCGTCGCGCTCGGACTGGAAGCGCCGCGCGTTGTGCACAGCAATGGCAACGTGGTCGCATAACGCCTGCAGAATTCTCAACTGCTGCCGGGGAAATCCGTCTACTTCGGGATGCGATGCCGTGAACACGCCCACCAGCCGGTCGCCGACGCGCAGCGGAATTGCTACTTCCGACAGCGTAGACGCCTCGCAGGCATAGTAATATTGATCCTGCCGGACGTCCGGCGCATAGCGCGTTTGGCCGGTGGCGGCCACATAACCGACCATTCCTTCCTGCCCAATCTTCAGGCGATGTCCTTTGCCGTGCAGACTGCATCCTCGAACTCCCGCGAGCACCATCTCGCTGTGTTTCTCGTCGTGTAAATAAATACTGGTCTCGAGGCAGCCGAAGGATTCCGTCACTTCGCTCACTACGCTTGCGATGAGCAGGTCAAGATCGAGAATCGAGGTGATTTTCTGCGCCGCTTTTTGCACCCGCTGCAAATCTTCTACAAGGTCGGCGGGCAGAGCGCGGGCGGGAACAATCTCACTGAAGGGGACATTGGGAGTCGTAGCCATGACACCGTTCCTTGCGACAAAGCGACGGAATACCGCGGAGCAAACAACCACTGATGTCAAATAGGATGTCTCGCGGGCGGGCTAGGATTCTTTCTTTGGGCGCGGCGAAGCACTCTCGCTGGCCCGTGAACGCTGGCGTTTTATCTCGTCCATCCGCTCCCGGATGCGCTTCTCAACGCCTTCATTTCCGGGGCGATAGTAGACGCGATCCCGCAGATTGTCAGGCAGGCATTGCATGTCGGCGACCTTGGCTTCGAGATCGTGCGCGTATTGATATCCCTGGCCGTAGCCCAGTCCTTTCATCAGCGCGGTGGGAGCGTTGCGCAGGTGAAGCGGAACGGAGTCGGCCGCAGTCTGTTCCACATCCTGCTGCACCTCGCCGTAAGCGGTATACAGTGCATTCGACTTGGGCGCGACTGAAAGATAAACGACGGCCTGAGCCAGCGCCAGATTGCCTTCCGGCATGCCAATGAAATCGACAGCATCGCGCGCCGCCATGCACAGAGACAGGGCGTTGGGATCGGCCAGCCCAATATCTTCCACCGCCATGCGCACCACACGACGCGCAACGTAAAGCGGATCTTCTCCAGCTTCGAGCATGCGCCCCAGCCAGTACAGCGCCGCATCCGGATCGCTGTTGCGAACTGACTTATGCAGTGCGGAAATCAGGTTGTAATGTTCTTCGCCGGACTTGTCGTAGAGCAAAACTCGCTTCTGAAGCGCATCGCGCACGATTTCGTCGGTAATCTCCGGCACGCCCCCGGCATTTTTCTGTGCCAGCCCTGCCGCGACTTCTAAAACGTTATAGGCGCTGCGCGCATCCCCGCTGGTGTAGCTGGCAATTTTCTTAAGCGCGTCGTCGGAAGCTGTCAGATTCTTTTCGCCAAGACCGCGCTCGCGATCCGTGAGCGCCCGCCGGAGCAGCAGCACGATCTGCTCTTCGGTCAGCGGCTTCAAAACATAAACGCGACAACGGGAGAGCAAAGCAGAATTGATTTCAAACGACGGATTCTCAGTCGTAGCGCCGATCAGCCGGATATTCCCTTTCTCCACGTGCGGAAGAAACGCATCCTGCTGCGCTTTGTTGAAGCGATGAATCTCGTCGATAAAAACGATCGTGCGAGTCCCGTACTGCCGCGCCCGCTCCGCGTCAGCCATCACCTGCTTGATCTCTTTGATCCCGGCCAGCACTGCCGAGAACTCGATGAACTCCGCCTTGGTCATGCTCGCGATGATCTTGGCGAGCGTAGTCTTTCCCGTCCCCGGAGGCCCCCAAAAAATAAGCGAGCCGGTGTCGTCGCGGTCGACCTGCGTGCGCAGAGGCTTGCCCGGTCCAATCAAGTGCTCCTGCCCGACGTACTCGTCGAGCGTGCGCGGACGCATGCGATCGGCAAGCGGCCGCGGCGTATCGGCCGCGCCGCTGGCATTCGGGATGGGCTGGAAAAGACTCATGAGCGTTAGAGACGCCACGGGCGTTAGTTTCAGCTTAACTCATTCGATGATGGAGGGCGCCCGAACGGCGCGTCGCCGGCGGAGGATTCAAGCGCTCTGCTGGCTTCTTTTGAAGGGGTCATCCCCAACCGCGCCGCAGTTCAGCCGCGAGAGGGATCTCGCAGCCGGCGCTTCCCGGACGCGTTCACCGCACGCGAGATCCTTCCCTCCGCCCGAAAAGCGGATCCGGTCAGGATGACTCCCATCTGGAAGGTGAATGAATCTGCAGGCCTCTACAGTGCGACTTCTTTTGTCGCATCCACAAACTGCAGCTCCGGCGCCCCAGGCAAAGCCCCAATCTCCGCTGCGTAACGATAAAACAGCCGCAACCCCTCCAGGCACCCGGCGTCGAGATGGTAGTGAATATTCTGTGTTAGGTAGCTCCGTACAGCGGCCTCAGTTAAGTCCAGCCGCCGCGCCCATTGCCGGGCGATCTGGTTCAGGCTCGGGGCCTCCAGGCCGTGATCGCGCGAGTTCTGAAAAACCGCCGGCAAGTCCAAAGTCGGAGAAGCCTCCCGTAAAGCATCTCTGAGTACCGCCCAAAAAGCGAAGACAAACGGCTTGCCGGTGTGCCGAATCCATTCCTCCGCGAGATCAAGCGTATGGTAGCGGCTGCAATCAATCTTCAGTGCAGGGTCTCCGATGAGCAAGCCGGCATCGTACGAAGCCAGCATGCTGCCGATATCAGGCGCCATCGGCGCGAACGTCCGTCCGCCGCCGAGCCACTTCTCAAACAGGACTTTCGTCAGCGCCACCGACGTCATGGATGAAGTATCCAACGCGACGCTGCGAACCTGCTCCAGCGGAACTTTGCTGACCAGCAGAATCGAGCGTACAGCCCGTCGCGACGCAATCGCGACATCCGGCAATATCTGCAATCCAGGAATCTCGGCATAGGCCGCTGCCGGAATAATGCCGATGTCGGCGGTACCGCCCGCCAGCGAGCGGGCGCAATCGGAGGGCAGAGTATAGGAAATATCGAATTCCCGCCCGGCCTTCTCGTGCTCGAAATCCCACATCAGAGGGGCAGTATTAAGGTAGGAAATGGCGGAAATGCGTAAACGTCTCATCTTTCCACAATTTTAACAAACCATTTGTGACGGATGACCTTGACACGCCCATCGGCCGCTCACTACAGTGCGCTCGGAGTCCCATTTGCCCAACATTGCAGTATCCCCGGTCACGACCCATCTTCTGGAGTGGCTGGCCATTTCGCTGACCCCCGGCCTCGGGCCCACAAAAGCGCGCAAGCTGATCGAACACTTCGGTTCGGCTGAAGGCGTCCTCCACGCTTCGTTGACCGAACTCGAAGGCACCGGCATTCAGGCGGTTTCCGCCCAATCGTTGGCCACCGGGAAATCCGCGGAACTGGCTCGGGAAGAAATTGCGCGTGCCGCTGCCGCCGACGTAATCATGATCTCGATGGACGATCCGTCCTACCCGGCGCGGCTGAAAGAGATCTACGATCCGCCACTGATTCTTCGCGTCCGCGGGAATGCCGAAGTGCTCACCAAGCCCGGCATCGCCATGGTGGGCACGCGCCATCCCACGCCCTATGGTTCCGGCATGGCCGAGCGGTTGGCCTGCGATCTGGCCGCGCAAGGGCTGGTCATCATTAGTGGTATGGCGCGCGGCGTCGACACCGCCAGCCATCGCGGAGCAATTTCCGCCAAAGGCAAGACCATCGCGGTATTCGGCACTGGCGTGGATGTGATCTATCCGAAAGAGAATTCAAGATTATCGGAACAAATTCTGGCTCTCGATGGCGCACTGATCTCCGAGTTTCCTCTGGGAACTTTCGCCGCGCCGCAAAATTTTCCCATCCGGAACCGAATCATCAGCGGAATGTCGGTCGGCGTACTCGTGGTCGAAGCCGCGGAATACTCCGGAACGCGCATCACCGCGCGCTGCGCCCTGGAACAAAATCGCGACGTCTTCGCTGTCCCCGGCAACGTCACCAACAAGAATTCCTGGGGACCGAACACGCTCATCAAACAGGGCGCCAAGCTGGTGGCAACCTGGGAAGATGTGTGGGAAGATCTTCCGCCAGAAGTACGACTTGCACTGACTCCGCCCGCCTCGCCTGAATCCCCAGGCTCCTCGTCGGCATCTCTATTTCCAGACGAAGGGCTCCCTCCTCACGAAAAGCGAATCCTGAGCTTGCTGAAAGCGGACGAGTCCACTCACATCGACGAGATTGTCGAGCGCCTGGAAAACCAATTGTCGTCCTCCGAAATCTTTGCCGCCCTGTTCGAACTGGAACTAGCCGGCAAGATCAGGCAGATGCCGGGGAAGAATTTTGTGAAAAGCTTTTAGAAAAGCTATCAGCTGTCAGCTATCAGCCGTCAGCTTTCAGCTTGGTCACAGTGAAGGAGGCTCCTTGCAGGAATTTCGAAATCTTAAGGTCTGGGAAAAGGCGCACGCTCTCACTCTTGACGTCTATAAAGCAAGCAGATCCTTCCCCCGGGAAGAGATGTACGGCTTGACCAGTCAGATGCGGAGAGCGTCGGTTTCGATCGGCGCCAACATCGCAGAGGGAGCTTGCAGAAGGGGTGACGTAGACTTTGCTCGCTTCTTGCAAATGGCTGCAGGTTCGGCGAGTGAAGTGGAGTATCACTTGCTCCTCGCACGCGACTTAAATCTGCTGGAAGCCTCAGAGTGAGCGACTTTCGGCCGAGGCGGTGGAGGTCAAACGAATGCTGGCATCGCTGATGCAAAAGCTGAGAGCTGACAGCTGATAGCTGACAGCTTTCCCCCAGTAACTTGTTGCTTTCCACCCATTCGTGCTAGCTTCGAAAACGGACGCAACTGAAATTGAGGACACATTGTCAAAGGGTTTAGTCATTGTCGAGTCGCCGGGTAAGGCGAAAACCATCCAGAAATATCTGGGGAAGGGCTTCACGGTCGAGGCTTCGCTCGGCCACGTAAAGGATCTGCCCAAGAGCACGCTGGGTGTCGACATCAAGAACGATTTCGAAACGGACTACGTGGTCATCCCCGGCAAAGAAAAAGTGGTGGCCCGGCTGAAAAAGCTGGCAGCCTCGGCGGACGCCATCTATTTGGCGCCTGATCCGGACCGCGAAGGCGAGGCCATCGCCTTTCATCTGGCTTTCGAACTCGACGGCAACGGCAAAGGGAAGAAAGCCAAGAAGGCCAAAGTAAAGAAGGGCGAGCCGGAACTTCCTCCCCGCATCCAGCGCGTTACCTTCAACGAGATCACCAAGCGCGCGGTTCAGGCAGCTTTCGAACATCCCCGGGCAATCGATCAGAACCTGGTGGACGCGCAGCAAGCACGCCGTGTGCTCGACCGCCTCGTGGGATATCAGGTCTCTCCGCTGCTCTGGGACAAAGTTCGTCGCGGACTTTCGGCCGGCCGCGTGCAGACCGTCGCCCTGCGTCTGATTGTCGAACGCGAACGCGAAATCAAAGCATTCGAGAAAAAAGAATACTGGACGATCGATGCACACCTCGCGGCCAGCAAGCCGCCCGCTTTCGACGCGCGCTTCGTGGGCAAGGGCGAGGAAAAGGTTGAGGTCACAAACGGCGAAGACGCGGAAAAGATTCGCGCCGCCCTCGAAGAGTCCGACTGGATGGTGCGCTCGGTCGACAAGAAAGAGCGCCGCCGCAACGCCGCGCCTCCCTTCACTACCAGCAAGTTGCAACAGGATTCATCGCGCAAGCTGCGTTTCAGCGTGAAGCGCACCATGATGATCGCCCAGCGTTTGTACGAGGGCGTGGAGTTAGGGGAAGAAGGTTCGATCGGTCTCATTACGTACATGCGTACCGACTCGGTCCGCGTTGCCCCCGAAGCCATTCAGGAAGTTCGTGAATATGTCGGCAGGGAATACGGTGCGCCTTATTTGCCGGAGACCCCCAATGCTTATAAAGAAAAGAAAGATGCGCAGGGCGCTCACGAGGCGATTCGTCCAACTTCGGCCGTGCGCCATCCTGACCAGGTCAAGCAGTACTTAAAAGAGGATGAGTTCAAGGTCTACAAGCTGATCTGGCAGCGCTTCGTCGCTTCGCAGATCAATCCCGCAGTCTTTGATCAGACCACTGTCGATATCGACGCCAAAAATGGCAACGACGTTTACTGGTTCCGCGTCACCGGATCGGTGCTCAAGTTCGACGGCTTCCTGCGTGTGTACGAAGAATCGAAAGAAGGTAAAGACGAAGAAGACGAGGAATTGAAGCACAAACTGCCCGCGCTCGACGCTGGACAGAGACTTACGCTGAAAGAACTGAAGCCCGAACAGCACTTCACCGAACCGCCGCCGCGCTACAACGAGGCCTCGCTGGTGAAAGAACTCGAAGAACGCGGCATCGGCCGCCCATCGACCTACGCGGCGATTCTCTCGACCATTCAGGAGCGGCAGTACGTGCAGAAGGTCGGCGGAAAATTTTCTCCCACCGAAATCGGCCTCGTCGTCACCGATCTGCTGGTCGAAAACTTCCGCGATATTTTTGACGTGCAATACACGGCGCATCTGGAAGAGGAACTGGATCAGATCGAAGAGGGCAAAGAAACCTGGACCGACACCCTCGGCGATTTCTACAAGAAATTCCAGAAAGATTTGAAGTATGCCGAAAAGCACATGGAAAACATCAAGCGGATGGAGAAGCCCACGGACGAGAAGTGCGAGAAGTGTGGCGCGCCGCTGGTGATCAAATGGGGCAAGCACGGTTCGTTCTACGCCTGCAGCACCTACGATAAGGAAGATCCGAACACCTGCACCTTCACCAAAGAAAATCCTATCAACCTGCCCGACCTCGATTCCGCCGACGTGCAGGAGACCACGCAGGAAGAGTACTGCGAAAATTGTGGCCGCGTGATGGTGCTGAAGCGCGGGCGCTTTGGGCAGTTCATGGCCTGCACGGGATATCCCGACTGCAAGACCACGCGCCGTTTGGACCAGGGCAAGAAGGTCCCCGACATTCCGCTGGACGAGTTGTGCCCCAAGTGTGGGCGCAACATGATGATCCGCCACGGGCGTTTTGGTGAGTTCACCACCTGCAGCGGATATCCCGAGTGCAAGTATGTGAAGCAGAATTTCATCGGGGTGAAGTGCCCTCAGTGTAGAGACGGTGAACTGGTCGAAAAGCGCGCCCGCAAGGGCAACACTTTTTACGGTTGCGGAAATTATCCCAACTGCAAGTTCACCTCCGCCCACAAGCCGATCCCGGAGAAATGTCCGAGTTGCGGCCACGAATATCTGGTCGAGAAATTTCTGAAGGCCGGCCCGGTGATCGCGTGTCCGAATAAGGAATGCGACTACGAGCGGCCGAACCCCGCAGCGGAAGCGGCTGCGGGCACGGCGTAAAATTCCATTGGGCAATTTGGTAAGGTTGTAATTGAGTAATTTCTGAGGCCAATCCCAATTGCCAGGTTTCAATTACCCAAGTTCTAAATTACCCAATTACCAAATCCAGTCCCAAGGTGCTCGATGGCCAAGAAGCCGACTCACGCCGATGCCCAATTGATCCTTCAACTTTACGATCTTCGCCGCGAAGCTGAGATGCGCAAGGCGCGCGTCTGGTGGGTGACATTCGATCCTCGCAATGCCGACGACTTCCTCAAAGTCGCGTGGGCCCTTGGTACGCAAGAGAACTCATGGCTGCGGCAGGTCAGCGGCTACTGGAACATCGTGTGCTCGTTTGTGGTCACCGGCGTGTTGAACGAGGAACTGTTTCTGGCGCCCGGCTTCAGTGGCGAGTTGTTTTTAATTTATTCGAAAATCCATCCCATCGTGAAAGATCTGCGCGAAAAACTCAACGATCCCGACTTCTTTCTCAACATCGAAAAGGCCGTCACCCGTACCAAGTGGGGCCGGAACCGGCTACAGTTCATGATCAAGCGCGTCGAAAACATGCGCCAGCGCTATGCGGAACAGAAGTTGAAATGACTCCGGGGAAATGTCGGGCAGTCTCATCTGTTATCCTAAACTGCTGTGCGGATGATCTGGTGGTTTCTGATACTGGGCGGGAGCACACTGGTGGTTGTGTGTGTCGCGATCGCCCTGTATGTGCACTTGAGGCATCACCTGCAAAAGGCGCACGCCTCGCATGACGGAAACCCGGCGAAAGTTGAACATCAGCGCCAGACGGACAGCATCGAACACCGATAGGTTTGCATGGACGGAAATGCAATGATGGAAAAATCTGCGATTCAAACTCTGGCCACTCCGCAGGAGCGCGCCCTTGACGCCTCCCGCCAGGTCGCGCTCGTGGTGGGTGCGAGTCTTGTGGTGGCCCTCTGTGCGCGCATCACCATTCCCTTGATGCCCCTCACGCCCGTCCCGCTCACGGTGCAGAACCTGGGCGTGCTGCTGGTCGGGTTGTTGCTGGGCAGCCGTCGCGGCTTCGCCGCGTTGGCGCTTTATTTGGTCGAAGGCGCCGTGGGACTGCCCGTGTTCAGTACGAGCGCCATGGATCTCCACGGAATCGCGCAGTTGCTCGGGCCTACCGGCGGATTTCTAATGGTTTATCCCTTCGTCGCCTTCCTCGCGGGCTATATTTTTGAGCGCGGAGCCAAGACCTTCGTGCGCGCGGCAATCGCCGGATTCCTCGCTGAGATTTTGCTATTCGCCGGAGGCTTGACCTGGCTCTATGTCTTCACGCATTCCCTGGCGAAGGCAGCCTATCTCGGCCTCTACTGGTTCCTGGCCGCCGAAGTCATCAAAGTCATGTTGGCCGCCGGGATCGCCTCACGCTGGCCGGGCCGTACAAGAAGCGCACTCAAGCAGTAGATTTCCTGGAGTTTCCCATGACCGTAGTATCCGAAAACCCAAAAGCGCCAGGCAGCAGTGTCGCCGGTCAGGCGCGCGAGATTACCGTGGCCCACAGCCCGGACTCCGACGATGCCTTCATGTTTTACGGCCTGGCCACAAACAAAGTTCGCGCCGCGGCCCTGCGCTTCACACATACCCTCTGCGACATTGAGACCCTGAATCAGAAAGCGCGCGAAGGCGTCTACGACGTCAGTGCGATTTCGTTTCATGCCTATCCCTACGTTCAGGATAAATATGCCCTGATGTCTTGCGGAGGCAGCGTAGGCGAGGGCTACGGGCCCATGATCGTCTCCCCGCGCGCCTTTACCCCGAGCGAAATCAAGACCAAGCGCATTGCCGTGCCCGGCACTCTCACCACCGCGTACCTCGCGTTGCAGTTGTTTGCTCCCGGGGTCGAAACCGAAGTCGTTCGCTTCGACCAGATCATCCCCCAAGTGCTGGAAGGAAAATACGAAGCCGGTCTGATCATCCACGAAGGCCAGCTCACTTACGACAAGGCGGGCCTGCACCGCATTGTCGATCTCGGCCGCTGGTGGCAGAAGGTGACCGGCTTACCTTTGCCATTGGGAGGCAACGCGATCCGCCGCGCCCTTGGTCCCGAATTGACCTCGGCAGTTTCGGCAGCCTTGCGCGAGAGCATCCAATACGCCCTCGACCACCGCGAAGAAGCGCTCTCGTATGCGATGCAGTTCGCCCGTGATCTCGACTCGCAGTCCGCCGACAAATTCGTCGGGATGTACGTGAACGAGCGCACCCTCGACTACGGCCCCGACGGCCGCGAAGCCGTCCGCCGCCTCCTCGACATGGGCCACAAGGCCGGCATCATCGGTCCAGAAGCCAGAGTGGACTGGGTGTAGCTACGAGCTTCGAGCTACGAGCTTCGAGCCACGAGCTATGAGCCCCGAGCTTTGAGCTACGAGTGGGATCGGCCGTACACTACCGGGCATTTGCTGGTAGATTCCAAAGCTAAATCTCCGCGCTGCCGGCTTGCTCATAGCTCGTGGCTCGAAGCTTGCGGCTCAAACGTTTCATCGAATGCCAAGTTCCGTTCCTCAAACCCTCCTCATCGACGCCGACGACACGCTCTGGGAGAACAATATTTATTTCGAGCGGGCCATCGCCCGCTTCATCTCATTTCTGAATCACCACGAATTTTCTCCCGAGCAGGTGCGCGAAGTGCTCAACGACGTGGAGCGCGACTGCATCCTGAAACATGGCTACGGCCTGCACAGCTTCGCCCACGCGCTGCTCGAGACTTTCGAGCGTTTGAGCGTCGTGCCGGTCACGCCCGAGTTGCACGCCCAGATTCACAGCTTGGCCCACACCATTGCCGACCAGCCACTCGAGCACTTGCCCGAGGTGCCGGAGACCCTGCAATATTTAAAGGAGCGCCATCGCTTGATCCTGATGACCAAGGGAGCGCTCGTGGAACAAAAAGGAAAAGTCGAGCGCTCCGGCCTGAAAGAATATTTCGCCGCGGTCGAAATTGTAGCCGAGAAGGATCCCGCGGCCTACGCCGAGGTTGTCGAAAAGTACGAGCTTGCGCACGACTCAACCTGGATGGTCGGCAACAGCCCGAAATCCGACATCAATCCCGCCCTCGCCGCCGGGTTGAACGCCGTCTTCGTGCCGCACGGCAGCACCTGGATCCTCGAGCACGAGGAAGTCAATCCAGCACCCCCGCGACAGAAATTGCTCATCGTCGGCCGCTTCGCCGAACTGCGCGATCACTTCTAGGCGAATCTTAACCACAGAGGACACAGAGGAACACAAGGGGAATAAAACCCCCGTGAAACTCTGGTCCTCTGTGGTTAAGATTCTGATCTTGCTGGAGAATCTCCGTCCCCGTAATTTTCTCCTCGCTACCACCGCATCAAACTAACCAACATAGGCCGATTTCCCGCATGCTACGCTGATCTTGCTCTGGGATCTGACTCCACCTCGCGTGGCGATTCAGACCAACAATTTACGGCGGCTGTTGCACACGGTTGAGGCGCTCTCCGAGCTCGGCCCCGCGCTCACGGCGGAGCGCGATTTCTCGGAGACCTCGCGCCTCATGCTGTCTGCCATCACGGAAGCGGCGGGCGCGCGCGAAGGCGTGCTCCTTCTGTTCCATGACAAGCCCGCCATGCTGACCTCTGCCGCGTCCCTGGGATTCGCGCTCATGCCCGATCCCGCCTTCATTCCTCTCCTCCCCAAACATGTACATGCGCTCACGGCTGCGCGTGGTCCCATCGTTCTCAATTCGTCTACCTATCCCGAGTTTCTGAGTTCGAACGGCAACGTCGCGCCGGAACTGTTCAAATGCATCGCCCCGCTGAAAGCTGGAGGCCGCCTGGCGGGAGTCGTCGCTCTCGGTCGCCGCCCCGGCGACGCGCTCTATGAAGACAGCGAACTCGACGCTCTGCAACTGCTGTGCAGCTACGTCGCGCTGGCGGTTCAGAATCACGCTCTCACGCAAAGCATCGCGCAACGCGTCTCCGAAAATCTGCGCCTCATGGCCTCGCTGCACGGCTTCTACGACAACGCACTCGAAGCCTTTGCCACCGCCATCGACGTAAAACACGTCAACATTCACGGACATTCCCTGCGCGTCGGGCGCTACGCCGCAGCGATCGGCGAAGCCATGGGTATGGAGCCCAGCGAAGTGGCGGCCGTGCGCAGCGCCGGATATCTGCACGACATCGGAAAAGTTGCCGTCGATCGCCGCCTCTTCGGCAAAGCCGGAGCGCTCGATCCCGAAGAGTTTCGCGAGATGGCCGATCACACCGTTGTCGGCCACCAGATCGTCAGCAGCGTGCAATTTCCTTGGCCAAAGATTCCCGAAATTGTGCGCTGGCATCACGAACGCAGCGACGGCTCCGGCTATCCCGACAAACTCGCGCAAGACGACTTGCCCATGCCGGTGCGCGTCATCGGCCTCGCCGATTCCTTTGATGCTATGACCAGTTCGCGTCCCTATCGCGCCCCGCTCTCGGTCGGCAGCGCCCTCAGCGAACTCGTCAGAATGGCGCCGGAAAAATATGATCCGAACGTGGTACAAGGCTTGCTGATTCAGGTACGGCGCGACGCGGTAGGCAGCAGCCGAACCCCCTTGCTCGATACCATGACCGTGAACATCGCCGCCACCGACATCGATCATCTGGCCGCGACTCTGCAGCACAAGGTGTCGCGCGGCAGAGTGTATTTGACGAAAGAGATCGGCTCCTAACGGCTGATAGACTCCTCACCCCAATCGGGTCCAGAGCGGGAAGCCGCTGACTCGCACTCTCGAAAGTCGCTCGCAGAAGCAAGTCGCGGAATGGTAAACTGCGCGGAAGGCGGCCTATGTCAATATGCCTCTTTCAAACCGTCCTAACCGTCGCCCTCCTGTTGCCATTCTCCAGCGTTCCCTTCGTCGCAACTCCGCGACAAAGTGTCAAGCAGGACCCAGCCTCCGTAACCATCAATCCGCCTGAGGCGACTGTGCATGTGGGACAAACGCAGACGTTTGAAGCCGTCGTGAAAGGCACTCACAGCACTGGAATACAATGGGCAGTTGAAGAGCGCAACGGCGGGCGCATCACCGAAGATGGAATTTACACAGCTCCCCGCCACCTGGGCCTTTATCACGTCATTGCGGCTAGTGAGGAAAATCCCGCCGCGAAAGCTGTCGCCAAAGTAACGGTAGTCACGGAGTATGACATCCCTGATTCGCAAAAGCTAAGGTAAGCTCGGAGGGAACAGGGCGAGCACGGGCCCTCCCGCCTGCCGGACAAACTCCGGTCATGCAACCGCGTAAATTCTCCTTTCTAGGCGATTCGCGTCCATGCGATAACAACAATCGGCAGAGTCGTAACAGGGGAAATTTCATCGGGGCACGTCGCCTACCTTGTCTTCCAATCACTAGGGGCCTATTCAGGAACCATCTCCGGCAGCAACTTTTTCCCCGCCAGGGGTTCATAATCAGGAGAACCGCTCCGCCGGGGAAACTTCATGCCATCCAAGTCTCGGAAGCTGGCACTATCTCTCCTGTGTCTGAGCTTCGCCTGCGTCGTCCCGCAATTGCTAGCCAGGAAGAAAGAGAAAGCAACCGAGCCCGGTCCGAACGAGCAGAAGCGCGCCGTGCAAGCCCTCAATCGCCTCACCTTTGGGCCGCGCCCGGGTGATGTGCAGCAGGTTATGGCGATGGGCGTCGACCGCTGGATCGATCTGCAATTGCATCCCGAGAAAATTCCAGATACTGCAATCGGTGCCCGCCTCGCTGAATTCCGCACCCTGCACATGAGTTCGAAGGAGATCGCCGAGGAATTCCCCGACAACCAGATGGTCAAGCAAGTCATGGATGGCAAACGGCCACTGCCTTCCGATCCGGCGAAGCGCGCGGTGTTTCAGGTGCAGATGGCGCGCCTCGAAGAGAGAAAGGAAAAGAAGCAACGGAAGAATGAAAACGGAAAGGCGGAAGCTGTCGTTCCGGTTGCTTCTCAACCGTCTGCGTCCGACACCGCGAAGACGGCGGAAGAACTCGCAGCCGCGGCCGGTAGTGGAAATGCTACGCTGGGCGCACCGGCAGACAGCAACTCCATGAACTCAATGAGCATGAACTCAACGAGCGCGAGCTCAACCAGCTTGAACTCGATGAGGGAAGAGACGAGGCCCATGCCCGTGGACCCCGGCGAAGCCCGCCGCCGCGAAGATCGCCTCTACGCCGATCTAAAGGTTGCCAGTCTCGTCGATCTGCTCCCTGACCAGCGCTACAAGAAAGTGATGGCGATGTCGGCCGACGAGCAACTCGCATTTGCCGATTCCCTGCGTGGCGGCGTCAAAGCGCAGGATTTCGTCGCGGGCATGAATCCGAAGCAGAAGGAAACGCTGCTCGCCATGAACAATCCGCAGGCCGTGGTGGCCGATGAACTCGTGCAGGCCAAGCTGTTGCGCGCAATCTACAGCGACCGTCAGCTCGAAGAAGTGATGACCGATTTCTGGTTCAACCACTTCAACGTCTTCTCCGGCAAAGGCCCGGAGCGTCTGTTCCTCACCAACTACGAGCAGGAAGTAATCCGTCCACACGCATTCGGAAAATTCGAAGACTTGCTAGTCGCCACGGCGAAGAGTCCTGCGATGTTGTTCTACCTGGACAACTGGTTGAGTGTGGGCCCGAACTCCATGCGCGCCCTCGGAATTCCCGATCATCCGGCTCGTTATGGCCCGCGCCGCTTTCCGCCGCCCAATCCGAAAGCGAAGCGTAAAGCGAACAATGGCCTGAACGAAAACTACGGCCGCGAACTGCTGGAACTGCAAACCCTCAGCGTGAACGGAGGTTATTCGCAGCGCGACGTGACCGAGGTCGCCAAAGTCTTCACCGGATGGACAATTGAAAAACCCAACGATGGCGGCGGCTTCAAATACGATCCGCGGATGCACGAACCCGGCCCCAAGTTGGTTTTGGGCCATCGCATCAAGCCTAAAAGCAACGGGGAAGATGAGGGCAGGGAAGTCCTGCACCTGCTGGCGACTAGCCCGCAGACCGCGCATTTCATTTGCCTGAAACTTGCGCAACGTTTTGTTTCCGACGATCCGCCGCCGGCGCTGGTTGACCGCATGGCCAAGACTTTCGAGAAAAAGAAAGGGGACATTCGCGAAGTTCTCAGCACTCTTTTCCATTCCCCGGAATTCTGGACCGGCAGCGCCTATCGCGCCAAAATCAAAACGCCTCTCGAGTTTGTGGCCTCAGCCGTGCGAGCCACCGGCGCCGATGTGGACGACGCCCTTCCCCTCGCGCGTCAGATCGCCAACATAGGCATGCCGCTCTACGGAGCGCAGCCGCCGACGGGCTATTCCATGAAGGCCGAGACCTGGGTAAGTTCATCCGCCCTGCTGAATCGCATGAACTTTGCGCTAGCTTTGACCGCCGGCAAAATCCGCGGCGTGAAAGTAGATACTTCGCGGCTGACTGGAACTTCGCCAACGCCGTCAGATCCGACCCTGGCCCTGTCAACCATGGAAGCGAAACTCCTGGCCGCCGACGTGTCGAAGCAGACGCACGACTCGATCATGACGCAAATAGCGCCAGCGAAACCCAACCGTCCGCCCGACGCAGGCACCATCGCCGGCCTTCTGCTAGGATCGCCGGAGTTTCAGCGGAGATAAGATCGCCGTAGAGATGTAGCTTGCTACGTCTCTGGCGGCGGCAATGAAAGGTGTAGCAATCTACGTCTCACGAGGTTTGAAGTGACAATCACGCGACGGGTTTTTCTTCGCAACAGCGCTCTCGCCGTCGTCGGCACGGCTGCGGTCCCAAGCTTCCTGACCCGCGCTGCATTCGGCGCCATCGACGCGGGTACGGGCAACAAGCGTCTCGTCGTCATTTTTCAGCGCGGCGCTGCCGATGGATTGAACATCGTCGTCCCTCACGCCGAGCCGCAGTATTACGCCATGCGGCCAAGCATCAACATTCCTCGGAATGCCGTCCTCGATCTCGACGGCCGCTTCGGGCTGCATCCCGCGCTGTCGGCGTTTCAGCCGCTGTGGCAGCAGGGACATCTGGCCGTCGTGCATGCCGCGGGGTCGCCCGACACCACGCGCTCGCACTTCGACGCCCAGGATTTCATGGAGAGCGGCACTCCCGGCGTGAAGGCCACCGACGATGGATGGCTTAACCGCTCGCTGCGCAATTTGCCGCCGGCTCAGCAGACTTCTCCGTTCCGCGCCATTTCTCTCGGCCCGTCGTTGCCGAGAATTCTAAGCGGCTCCGAGCCCGCGGTGGCAATGAATAACATCAACGATTTCTCCGTGGGCGGAAGAAATCCCAAACCTTCCCCGGCCGCGCTCGCCTTTGAAGCCATGTACGACCACTCCTCCGACAGCGTGCTGCACGGCACCGGCGCGGAAACTTTCGACGCGGTAAAAATGCTGAAAGCCGCCGATCCCGGAAAGTACGCGCCCGCACCCGGCGCAAATTATCCCAAAGGCCGCTTCGCCGACGGCCTGCGCCAACTCGCGCAACTGATCAAAGCCAATCTCGGCGTGCGGATCGCCTTTGCCGACATCGGGGGATGGGACCACCACGTCAACGAAGGCGCGACCGAAGGCCAGCTGGCCAACGTACTGACGGATTTCTCGCAATCGCTCGCGGCATTCTGGACCGATCTCGGCGACCTGGGCGAAGACACCGTCGTCGTCACCATGTCGGAGTTCGGCCGCACCGCGCGCGAAAACGGCAACCGCGGCACCGACCACGGCCACGCCAACGTGATGTTCGTCCTGGGTGGTCCGGTGAAAGGCGGCAAAGTCTACGGCCGCTGGCCCGGCCTCGATCAGTCCCAACTCTACGAAGGCCGCGACCTGGCCCTGACCACGGACTTCCGCCAGGTAATCGGAGAAGCCGTCGCCTGCCACATGGGGAACAAGAATCTGGCAGCAGTTTTTCCCGGCTTCGATAATCAGTCAGGAAAATTCCTGCGCTACCTCGGCTAACAGAATCGTGGAAGCGCCCGCTTTCAGAAGATTAGAAAGCTCCGCATCTGCGCTGTTTCGAAGAGCACGGCTTCAGAGCCTGCCGACACAATCCGATTGGTATCAGGGCAACGGTTTCAGCCGTGCCGTAAGCTGTGCAAAAGGAATGTTGGCTTTAGCCGCTGAGGGTGGCATCAAGCCGCAACTAACCCGTCAATTGAGGACGCCGCGTTGCCGCGTGTAGTCCACCCAGGCTTCAGCGGCAAGAAACGTCGTCGTGAACCCGAGCCAGAACGCGATTCCAAAGAACTCATGCGGCGTGAGCCGCCGGAATGCAAAGAACGTCCCAACGATGGGCCGTGTTGTAGCCACCCCCAGCCCGACGCCGAAGGCGCGAATCATCCACTCACGATGCCGCGCCACCTCCTTGCGCCGAATGTGCCGATAAGCCTTGATCAGACAATAAAGAAATACAATGGCGAACAGCGTAGTCGCCGCGGTTTCATTGGGTCCGCCGATGCTCATCGTGTAGCTCATGATCAGCGCTGACACTCCAATAATCAGTCCGCAGACCACCAGCACTCTTCCTATCCAGCGATGAAGTTGCAAGTGCCTTTGTCGCACGCTGGGCACGAACTGCAAGGGCGCGAGAATAAGAAATAGGCCGCCGGGAAGAATGTGTATCAAGGTCAACGCCATGTGCCGCGCGAATCCCGCGTCGAGGGCGGCAGCCGGCGAAGCGCTCCCACCGCCAAGCGAACCGGGCCTGAACAGAACCAGCGTGCGGCGAGTAACGGCGGCAACCCCGATCACAACCAGAAATATGACTCCCGTCCAGAGGAAACGCGTCGTGCGTTTTGATACCGGCATCAAAAAATCCTAAACTTCGCTAGTTAACTCCACCTTGGATCTGTTTTGGGCGGGAAAGCGTTGACGAAGGGCAGCCACTACTGCCGCGTCCGCTCTAGCGGATATCATTTCCAAGGGCGAGAAACCTCGCCGCCGTGCCAACCACAGCGTGACCAACAACAGCACAACAGTGATCGCCATATTGGGCCACGCGTTCAGTCCCCACTCCCCACGCCACGCGAGTTGCAGTGAAGAGGAGAACGGCTGCAGATAGGGAATTGGCCACTGATAGCCCTCCGGCCCTCGGGAACCCAGTATGTCTTCGAGCAAATGCAAGTGGAAGCTCAACAGCGCGAACAGGCCGGTCGCCCACTTTCGTGTGGCGAGGGCAAACGCCAGTATGGCGACCACCAACGCGAACGTCAGACTGTGTAGTGCGTGGTGGTACAGCGTGAACCACAACAGCGGATGCGCCGAGTTTCGAGTGAGGACTTCAGGAATTATTCCCAGACCATCGACGTCGGGGACCACGCAGGCCAACGTCACCAGGGCCCGATCTCTTCGATTTAACCCGGCACAGTTTGCCAGGACCCATCCGGTGAAGAAGTGGGTGACGGGACTCATGGCGCTGATTCTGCTTCGATGTCAATCAGGACTTCGCCATTCTCGACCTTGATGGAGTAGGTTTTCAGCTTCTCATCAGGATGCCCATCGGCCACGCCAGTCTTCGGGTCCCATCGCCAGCCGTGCCAGGGGCAGACTACCCTGCCGTCTTCGACCATTCCCTGTCCGAGCGAGCCGCCCTGATGCCGGCACTCGTTATCCATGGCGCTGAGCTTTCCCCAGATGTTGGCAATGCAGATCATTTTCCCATTGCAGGGAAAGTCTTGCGCTTCGTTGGTTTTGGGCAAATGAGCTTGAGGAATTATTTTGACGAAGGCCATGATCGATTCTGATTTATTTTAGCCTCTCGCGCGACGACCGGCAGTGTACAGAAATGGTTCCTCCACTGGCGATGACTGGCGGACAGCCGAGGCGGCTGTCTCTACCGAGCCGTTTCGCTGACAACGGATAGCTGAGAGCTGACAGCTCCACAGCTACCTCGGTTGCATGGTTTGCGCGATCATCACCTGGCGCTTGAAATTTTCCACCATGTTGGGATCGAGCCGGACTTCTGTCGGCTTCCGGGCCAGCGTCATGGTGTCGATCTTGTCCTGCAACTTGAGCAGCGCGTAGAAAAGATTCTCGGGACGCGGCGGGCATCCAGTGACGTAAACATCCGTGGGGACGATTTTGTCGACGCCCTGCAGCACCGCATAAGTATTGAACGGCCCGCCCACCGAAGAACACGCGCCCATGGAGATCACCCATTTCGGATCGGGCATCTGGTCGTAGATGCGCTTGACCACCGGCGCCATCTTCAGCGTGACCGTGCCCGCCACAATCATCAGGTCGCTCTGCCGCGGGCTGGGGCGGAAGACCTCCGACCCGAAGCGCGCAATGTCGAAGCGCGACGTGGACGAGGCGATCATCTCAATCGCGCAGCAGGCCAACCCAAACGTCATCGGCCACACCGCCGACTTGCGCGCCCAGTTGAAAACATAATCAACCGTGCTGATCATGAAATTCTTTTCAAACTTGTTCTGCAGCCAGCCCATTGGGATCGTCCCTCTCCGATTGCTACCGGAAGCGCTATACAGGCAGTCTAGGTAAGCACCGAAGCACTGTCAAACCTGTTTGGGGGTGAGAACAGGACGGGACGGAATATGCACCCCTTGAGCTCGGTAGCGGAGCTGTGTGGTCGACGGGGGCATTGGACTGCGGCGGGGTTGCGAATCGGTGGCGCGTCGATTCAGCTTGCTTATCGTGTTCGCTGCAGCTATGACCGTGTTGGCGAGTTCTTTCGACCGTATCCTGGACGACCGGTGACAACGGGGAGCTTTGTTTTCGCAAATCGAAGGGATCAGCCCAGCAGTTGCTTCGCGATCCGGCAGTACAAATCAATCGCCTCCGCCAGTTGCTGCTTCTCGATGTATTCGCCGTCGGTGTGCGCCACGTGAATCGATCCCGGACCGAGCAGCAGCGGTTCGCCCCAGTTGGTGAGCTTTGGGATGTCCGTAGTAAACGCCGCAATCATCGTCGGCAATCCGTCGACCGTGCGCAAGCGAAGAAAAGGAAGCTCCAGCGGGAAGGTGACGTCTACCGCATCGCCGGCAGTCGAAACAATCTGTCGCCGCAAATCATCCGACGGACCAACCAGCCGGTAAAGCAAGTCCGCGTGCGCATAATCAGGGATCACGTTGGGCGCGCGTCCGCCTTCAATGAGCCCGATGTTCAGCGTGCACGGTCCAACCTCCGGATCGGAAGGCAGCGGCATCGCGCGCAACCGCGTCAGCGCCGGAATCAGCTTGTCAATCGCGGACTCTCCCAACTCCGGATACGCCGAATGCGCCATGCGTCCCGTCGCAGTGACCTCAACACGTAGCGTCCCTTTCGATGCGAGGGCCAGGCGATTCTCCGTCGGCTCGCCGTTGATCAGAAAGCGGGATTTTGCGCCTTTTGCGTTGGCGGCATATTCATTCGCCGCATACTCATTTGCTACCTGCGCGCCCAGGCTGTCGCGTTCTTCTCCGACCACAAACAGAAGCCCCACATGGATGTTCTGCTGTCGCAATCGTTCCGCAGCCGCAATTTGCGCTGCGATAATGCCCTTGGCGTCGCAGGATCCGCGCCCATAAATGCGTCCCGCATCTTCCGATGATGGAATGAATGGAGGAACCGTATCCATGTGCGTGGAGAACACCACTTCAGGATGCGGATGTTCTTCTGATGTCGCGTAAACATTGAATCGGTCGGCCTCGACCGGCATTTTCCTGGTTTGATAGCCCAGGCGACAAAGTTCTCCGTAAAGATAATTCCCCACCGCAGCTTCGTTGCCAGTGATGGATTCGATGTCCACCAGTTGCCGCGTAAGAGTTACAGCGTCCATGGAGGAGAGAATAGCAGAGAGCAAAAGGACGTCAGACCTAGGACTTCATACTTTGGACTTCCGAACTCAGACCTTTGATGTCAGCCAGTTTCTTCTCTTCCACCCTTAGCGTGTAATCTGACGTTGTGATTTCTTCGAACCCTTCCATCCGATCGCTCTTTCTCGACGGTTCCGCGGGACGCCTGGAAGCTCTCCTGAACGCCGGTACAGCGAATGCAACGCACGCCGCTGTGGTCTGCCATCCACATCCGCTGTTTGGCGGAACGCTGCACAACAAAGTCGTCTTCCATACTATGAAGGCGCTAAACAGCTTTGGTTTTCCCGTATTGCGCTTCAATTTCCGCGGGACCGGCTTGAGCCAGGGAGAACATGATCAGGGCAATGGAGAAGTCGAAGATGTTCGTACCGCGCTCGACTGGCTCGACGCCGAATATCAGCCTGCCGCTAATATTTGCCGGATTCTCCTTCGGAGCAGCGGTCGGATTGCGTGCTGCGTGCCCGGATACGCGAGTTCGTGCGGTCATCGGTGTTGGCACGCCTGTCGGTCCAGTGGCTGCCGACAGCGACGTGCCGCGCACGTACACCTTTGACTTCCTGCAGGATTGCGCCAAGCCCAAACTTTTCGTCAGTGGAGCTCGCGACCAGTTTGGTCCGCGCGCGAAGCTGGAAGCGCTGCTTGCGTCGATGCCGGAGCCGAAGAAGCTGGTGTTGATCGAAGGCGCGGATCATTTCTTCGAAGGGCGCTTGCGCGAACTGCGGGAAGCGATTGAAGCATGGGTGAAGGAAGCTCTCAGCTCTCAGCCGTCAGCTTTCAGCTAAAACCCCGAAGTGAAGACGCCGAGGTGCATTTCTTACTTGCCGCTGACAACCGAAAGCCGATAGCTGACAGCGATCTCTATAATTCTCACCATGTCTGACTTCGGCCGCGAAAACAGGTTCGGCAATATGCGTGAGGCTGCACGGCGGATATTCCAGAGTGCGCTGGCTGAAGCGTCGATTGCCAAAGGCTTTGCGCGGAACGTGCATTGCGAACGGGGAATTGTGCGCATCTGCGACGATCTTTATGATCTGCGCTCGTATTCGCGGGTGTTCGTCGTATCGATCGGCAAGGCCGGACACACCATGGTCGAGGCCCTGGCGGAGTTGATTGGAGGCTCGCTGGAAGGAATCTTGGCAACTTCCGCGCATCCATCCACGCAGTTGCATGGGTTCCGATATTTTCGCGGCGGACACCCGACGCCGAATGCGGAGTCTATTCAGGCCGCTGGCGCAATACTGCGAGCATTGCAGGCTATGCCAGCTTCGGCGCTGGTGATCTACCTGCTCAGCGGTGGAGGCTCGTCAATGGTTGAGAAGCCCATCGACGACGAGATTTCTCCCGACGATCTGATTGCCACCTATCGGGCACTGGTGCTTTCCGGCGCGCCTATTGCGGAGATCAATGCCGTGCGCAAACACCTTTCTGCGGTGAAAGGCGGACGTTTGGCGCAGGCCGCGTTTCCCGCCCACCAGGTGTCGCTGCTGGTGTCGGATGTTCCCGACAATATGCCTGACGCCCTCGCTTCCGGTCCGACCATGCCCGATTCGACGTCGGTCGAGGATTGTTACCGCATCGCGGAGAAATACGAACTCTTGAAACAATTTCCGCAATCGACACGGGAGATCTTTGAACGCCGCGCCCTACAGGAGACGCCGAAGTCCGACGATCCGGCATTTGTGCACGCTCGCTGGTGGCCCGTGCTCACAAACCAGACGGTAATTGAAGAAGCGGGTATCGGCGCTGAGCGCGCAGGTTTTGTCGTGCATGTGGATAACTCCTGCGACGATTGGGATTACGAGAAAGCCGCCGAGTATCTGTTGCAGCGGCTGCGCGACTTGAGGAAGCAGTGTTCACCCGTGTGTCTGATTTCTGGCGGTGAAGTTACGGTGAAGGTCACAAGCGGCGGAATTGGCGGACGCAATCAACAGTTCGCGCTGGCGTGCGCAGAACAAATTGCGGAAGAAAACATTACAGTGCTAAGCGCGGGAACGGACGGAATCGATGGCAACAGCCCGGCTGCAGGAGCGCTGGTGGATGGTACGACCTTCGAGCGTGCGCGGGCTCGGGGACTGGACATTCGTAGCGCGCTGGAAGAGTTTAACGCCTTCCCATTTTTCAAGGCGCTTGAGGATGCGATCGAGATTGGACCGACCGGGAATAATCTGCGCGATCTGAGGATTCTGCTGGCTTACTGAAGTGCGCCACTGCGCCACCGGGTTTCGCCCAGGCGAGACAGCCGGGCGGCTGTCTCTACGTGGGCATTTTTGATTTTCACATCTTTGATGTCGCTAATCGCTACGCCGTTTTTTCTAGTTGTGGTTTCATTTTTTCCATGGCTTCATCCATGGCGTGCTTCATTTCATCGCCCGACATGTCTTTGGTGTGAGTAGCGATCGACCATTTGTGGCCAAAGGGATCTTTCAGCTTGCCGTAGCGGTCGCCCCAGAACTGGTCGGTGACCGGCATTTCGACCTGCGCTCCAGCTTTCACGGCACGATCAAACGCGGCATCGACGCCGTCGACGTAGATGTGCAAGCCCATGCCAGCGCCGCCGCTGCTGAGCGGAGAGAGAGCTCCGTAGTCGGGAAACTCGTCGCTCAGCATAATGATAGAGTCGCCGATCATTAACTCGGCGTGCATGACTTTGCCGTCTGGGCCCTTCATGACACCCCTCTCCTTTGCGCCGAATGCTTGCTTGTAGAACTCGATGGCGCGAACCGCGTCGCGAACTGTGAGAAATGGTGTGAGTGTGTGGTACCCGTCGGGAATTGGTTTTGCGGACATAGAAACCTCCTATGAGAAAATTCGAGGCTGGAAGTTTACACCAGAGGGCACTGCTGGTGGTTAAAGAATTGTTGCGTGCCTGGAATTATGCCGACCTTTTTAATTGCGGAATCTTTTTAATTGCGGAATCGTATATGTTATACAGTCTCGTCGAATTGACAATGCGTGTTCAACTGTTTCGTTAGAACGGGTCACGGACCGATCCAGCGGGCGCGCCCGCCATTAAAACAACACAAGCAGGTTGCAGTGGATGGGAAGTTGCTGGATCGATATGCCGGCCGCTATTCGATACTGCCAGAGGCGACTCTAACGGTCCGTCGAGAAGGCGATCATCTTTCGGTGCAAGAAGTTGACGAGCCGAAAGAAGATCTGCTGCCGGAGAGCGAGACGGATTTCTTTTCGACGGTAGCCGACGATACTTACAGCTTGGAAATCAACAGCGAAATCCATTTTGCGAGGTTGATGCAACCTCCAGCGACTAAGGCCGTCATTCATTTTGCACGACTTACGGCGCGGCTAAAAAGCCGCGCTCTTTCAAAACAAATGCAACGGACTCTTTCCGCACCCTCTAAAGCCGTGCCCTTCCCGGTGTTCTCAATAAAATTATTTCCCAACATCATTGCCGGCAAGAACTCTTCCCGAAATATTTCCGGCAAATGACCTTCAAATATTCTTGAAGTGGGGGCTAGAAGAATCTGGTAACGCCCTCTTCCATTACGACCACGCGGTCCTTAATGCCCGCGGCGCCAGCTTCCTGCTCGAGCAGTTGCAGCGGCTCATCGACCGGTTCGTGCGACAGGCGGAAGCTGCCGTAGTGCATGGGGACCATCCAGCGGGACTTGAGATCGAGAAAGGCGCGCATGGCGTCGGCGGGATTGGTGTGCACGTTGCGGAACTGCGGCGGATTGTAGGCGCCGATGGGAAGCAGTGCGAGTTCCGGGGCCAGACGGCGCCCGATTTCACTAAAGCCCGCAAAGTAAGCCGTATCGCCGGCGTGATAGACGGAGTGTTTGCCGGCTTTCAAAACAAAGCCGCCGTAACCGCGATGCGAATCTTTCAGAATGCGCGCCCCCCAGTGTCGCGAAGGAACGTGCGTGATGGAGAGGTTGCCCAGGCGTGAACTTTTCCACCAATCGAGTTCAATGATCTCGGAAAAGCCGAGATCGGAAACCAGGTCGGCTACATGAGCTGGAATGATGATGGAAGGCGCCACCCCGCGCGTGCGCAGATTGTTCTGCACGAGAGAGCGCAGCGACGGCCGGTGCAGGTGGTCGAAGTGAGCGTGGGAAACCAGCACCACGTCGATGGCCGGAAGATCTGCAATGCGAAGGCCGGGACGGCGCAGGCGCTTTAGTACGAATAACCAGCGCGCGAAGTTAGGATCGATGACGACACTCTTGCCACCGATTTGCACGAAGAAGCTGGCGTGACCGATGAAGGTGACACCAAGTTCTCCATTGACGGCAAGTCGCGGTTTGTGGGTCTCCCCTCTGCGCGGAGTAACTGCGGAGTGACGCACCAGCCGTCCGAACTGGGTGGCGCGCTTGCGTAGAGCCGGATTGCGAAGGGTCTGTTTAATCATCCTGCGCCAGAGCCTGGGGGCTGGAGCGGAAGCAGCCTGCACTGTCCATATTAGTCCCGATTGCCGCCAGAGCGGAGTAATTACGGCGATGCGGCGAATTTATTTACCGGCTATTCATCTTAGATGCAAAATAGAGGTGCTTGCTGCTTTTTAGTTATGCCAGTCGCGGTGTTCAGCATTACAAATAAATACAAAAGATCTGCCGGTTGTTTGGTAAGGATCTGTTTACAAACTGAGGCAGCACCCAAGCCCGCGCGACTTTTGGCAGTCAGAGGACCACGATCTCCAACCTGGACTACTCCGCTGCTCTGCTCCATGTTCAGTAGGTTCAGTGCTTGACCTTGATCGAGTAGGTCATATCTAATCCGAAAGCGTCTTGTTGTGATGTTTGCGGACGACAGGAGAAGTCGGCATGCGAGTCGCGTTTATGGGGCTGGGAATCATGGGACACGCCATGGCAACGAATCTGGTGAAGGCGGGACACGAAGTCACGGTGTGGAACCGCACGCCGGGCAAACTGGTGGAAGGCGCGGGAGTGGCGCAGACTCCGGCGGCGGCGGCGCAGGGCGCGGAGGTGGTATGGATGTGCGTGTCCGATACCGCCGCGGTCGAAAGCGTGATCTTCGGGGCGGACGGCGCGGAGGCCTCCCTGGCGGAGAGCGTCATCATCGCGGATTCGAGCACGATTTCTCCGTCAGCCACTATGAAATTCGCGGAGCGCGTGGGGCCGAAGGGCGTGACCTGGGTGGATGCGCCGATGACGGGATCAAAGATTGGAGCGCGCGACGGGACCCTGGTGTTCATTGTGGGAGGCAGCGAAGCCGCGGTGGAACGTCTCAAGCCGCTGTTTGCCGCGATGGGTAAGAAGATTTTCCGCATGGGTGAGACCGGGAAGGGACAGGCGACGAAACTCGCCATGAATTTGCAAATCGCGCTGATCTTTGAAGGATTCGCCGAGGCGTTGACTCTGGCCACCAAACTCGGAGTGGATACGCAACAACTCCTGTCGCTGATTGAGGCCACGATGGTGCGGTCGGGCGTGGTGGACTACAAAGGGCCTTTTATTCTGCAGCGCGACTTCACGCCAAACTTTCCGCTGCGGCTTATGCACAAAGACATCCGCCTCACTTTGGAGGCGGCCACGGAAGCGCGAGTGAAGCTGCCGGCGCTGGAGACGGTGGAAGAGATTTATGAGATGGCGTCGGAAGAGGGAAATCAGGATCTGGACTATGCCGCTACACTGATGCTGCTGGAGAAGTGGGCAGGCGTGCAGGTGAAGGGCAGGGCCGCGTAGTTAGGATGTTCAAGTTATCGCTTATTTGCTTTTGATTCATGTCCAAAGATCGAGGAAAGTCTCTGCCGATAATGCGCCGGAAAGACGTGGTTCAACGGTTCAACTTTTGGTCGCTGGATGGCGCTCTGTTCGTGGAAATTAGCGGACTAACGAGAGCTGAAGTCGAGAAATACAGCGCCAAACATTGGCTCTAGAAAGCGCCGAAGATTACCCCGCAATTACCGCCGTAATCCCCCAAATCCCGCTATTACACAAGTATTACAGTCACTATGCCCATTCCCTTGGTACGGTAGACGTAGGGCTGATCGAACTCAAACAACCACGAAATGGGGACCTCCTTGGATATGGAACTGCGAGATTTGGAAAGACCACAAGCGGCAAAGGGTGAAGTGAACTGGATCACGGCCTCATTCATGGCGGCGTTCCATATCGGGGCCATTGTCGCACTCTTCTTCTTTACCTGGAAGGCATTGTTCGTTGCGATGTTTTTGTGGTGGGTATCGGGGAGCCTCGGCATTGGGATGAGCTATCACCGGTTGCTGACGCACCGCGGATATAAGACTCCGAAGTGGGTGGAATATTTTCTTACGGTGTGTGCCACGCTCGCTCTGGAAGGTGGACCGATTTTCTGGGTGGCAACGCACCGCATTCATCATCAGTATTCCGATCTGGACGGCGATCCGCATTCGCCGGTCGAGGGCAAATGGTGGGCTCACATGGGATGGATCCTGATGGGCAAGTCGATGCACCATGACACCACCACGCTGGCACGCTACGTTCCCGATCTCGCCAAGGATAAATTTCACGTCTGGATCACCAAGTATCACTATGTTCCTATGATTGTCTTGGGAGTGATTTTGTTCGCGCTCGGTGGGCTACCGTTTCTGATGTGGGGAATTTTCATGCGTACCGTGGTTGGATTGCATGCGACGTGGCTGGTGAATTCGGCAACGCACTCCTGGGGTTCGCGGCGCTTTGCGACTCGCGATCTTTCAACGAACAGCTGGTGGGTGGCGCTGCTGACCTTCGGCGAAGGCTGGCACAACAATCATCATGCGCATCCGACGGCGGCGCAACATGGATTCAGGTGGTACGAAGTCGACATGAACTGGTACGGGATTTGGGCGCTGAAGACTCTGGGCTTGGCTTGGGACGTCAAGCGGGTGAAACTGGCGGAAGTCGAACGCGGACTTGTGCCGACGCCGAACGGGCGCTTAATCACCGCCGCCATGCCGGAAGTTTCGGTCGCGGGAGATTAGGCGGTCGCATTCTCAAACGTCCCATAAAGTCAGCCCCGGCTTCTGCCGGGGCTTTTTCGTGCCGGAATTGCGGCAGGTTACGCTCGAATCGCTAGATGCGGATGATCATCACTTCGGTGGATTTGATCAAGGCTGCCGCAGTTTGTCCCTTTTTCAAATTCATTTCACGCGCGGAGCTGGCCGTGATAATCGATGTGATCTGCTGCCCGCCGATGGAAATCTTCACTTCCGCCATCAGGCCGCTGATGCGAACTGAATCGACGCGCCCGACCAACTGATTGCGTCCACTGACCCGGCGCATCACTTCTTTCCGTTCCATTTCGGTGCGACCTCGGGTTCTGAAAAGTAGCTTGTCCACTTCGTCCTGTGGAATCCGGTGATGTCCTCCGGCTGTTGGTATGCTGCGAATTTTCTTTTTGTAAATCCACTGCTTGATGGTCGGAAAGCTGATTCCCAGCTCCAAGGCCGCATCTCGCGGACTAAGCAATGGCTCGCTCGCCCGTCTTCCACGTTGCCTCTTGGTTTCTGTAGCCACGCTCGAAAATCGTACCGTGAACCCGGATGGCGGTCAATCCCAGAAACGTATATGGGATTCCTATAGCGAAACACAATATCCTCTATTCTCTTTCATATGTGCCCATAGCCGTATCATAGTCGACGTACGAACCGGTTATTGTATACACTTCCAGTTCGTCTTAACTCTACATTGCGGAGAGACAAAATGCAGAAGATGGAGGGTTGGAGCCGGTCGTTCGCCGGACTGCTTCGGTCGCTGGACCTTTTACGTGTTTTCCTCAGTCCGATAATCGAGAACCCGTATCCTTTCATCTCGGCATTGCTGCTCTTTTGTTTCTACTGTTTCTGCGCCCCATCGTCTTCCGCCCAGGTGTCGGGGAGCCTGTCCGGTCTGGTGAGTGACCCATCAGGAGCCGCAGTATCGGCGGGGTCAGTAACGGCGACGAATCTCGATACTGGAATTGCCCGCACGACTTCGACAGATCAAAGTGGGCGCTATCGATTGTTTGCGCTGCCGGTTGGGTTCTACGAACTCAGGGTTGCGAAGAACGGATTCGCCGAAGGCATCCGATCTGGCGTCCGACTTGCAGTCGGGCAAGAGGCAACTGTCGATGTGAGTCTGCGGATAGGACAGGTCAGTCAACAAATTAAGGTGACGGAGGATGCTCCGGTTGTGAACCTGACCACGCAGGATATTTCGGGTGTAGTCGAAGAAAGACAAGTGAAAGATTTGCCTCTGAACGGGCGCAGCTATGACTTGTTGGTCACTTTGAATCCCGGGGTTGTCAACTTCACGTGGGAAAAGACTGGGGGAATTGGCGTCTCGAATTCGACCACCGGAAATAACTTTGCAGTTTCCGGGAATCGTCCCCAACAAAATCTGTTCTTATTGAATGGAGTCGAATTCACGGGAGCCGCCGAGAATAATATGCAACCCGGGGGCAGCAGCCAGGGGTTGCTGGGCGTGGACGCGGCACGAGAATTCAACGTCCTGCGCGACTCCTATGGCGCGGAGTACGGCAAGCGGCCCGGCGGGCAGGTCGCGATTGTGACTCAGTCGGGGACCAATCAACTGCACGGCAGTGTCTACGAATTTCTGCGCAATAGCGCACTGGATGCTCCCAACTATTTCGATCAGGGCTCGGCACCGCCGTTCCAGAGAAACCAGTTCGGCGGTTCACTGGGAGGGCCCCTTCGAACCAATAAGATGTTTCTGTTTGGCAACTATGAGGGATTGCGCCAGCATGTGCATCAGACCTCGGTTGCTTTTGTTCCGGACGCGGCTTCGCGTGCAGCCGCGGCGCCCAGCGTTCAGCCTCTGCTCAACTTATGGCCGGTAGCGCCAGGTGGAGCTCCGGATTTCAATGGGATTGCGCAAGTCTTCAGCAGTCCCTTACAAACGATCCGCGAGGATTTCGGCACGGTACGACTTGACCACGTTTTTTCCACGCATGATTCCCTGGCGTCGGTGTATACGATCGATGACGGGAACGATTTTACGGCTACTCCGCTTGATCCTTACAGCGCCGACATTCTTACACTTCGCGAGCAGGTGTTCAGTCTGGAAGAAACGCACGCGTTTTCGGAAGAGATGGTCAACGTGACGAGAGCCGGATTCTCGCGGGCCGGATACTTCTTCACCGGCGAACCTACGCCCGGCACGCCGGCTGCCGGGGTTCCCGGATTCCTGGTTGGACATCCTGTCGGTGCGGTCGTAGTCGGCGGTAGTGCCGCATCGAACCCGCAGGCGCAGATCGGCCTCGCAGGCAGTAATAACGGAAGCAATCTGCGGATCGCACGGAATTTATTCACCTTTGAAGACCGTGTCACCATGACGCGCGGGCGGCATCAGCTCACGTTCGGGGCATGGTTCCAGCCGTTCCAGTCGAACGAGACCATTGCCCTGAGCCAATTCGGTCAGGCCACGTTTACCAGCCTGCAGACATTTCTGCAGGGGACGACCTCAACTTTTTTGTACGATCCCGCTCCGACTGAAATGAACTGGCGTTCGTTATTTGGCGCATGGTACGCCGAAGACGTGATTCGAATCGCGCCGAGATTGACGCTGTCGCTTGGTTTCAGGGACGAGTTTACGACCGGGTGGAATGAGGCCCACGATCGCGCCGCCAACTACACCTTCACAAACGGCGTGATCTCGACGCAGCCGCACATTGGACACTCGTTGTTCACCACCAACAATGCAAAGTTTTTACCCCAGCCCCGGATCGGCTTGGCTTGGAGTCCAACCGCCAATAAAACTGTAGTCCGCGCAGGTTTTGGAATGTACAACGACTTGCAGGATGCGTTAGGCTACCGTACCGATCAAAACGCACCCTACAATCCGACTTACAGTATCAAGTCACTTGCCGTCTCGTCACTCCCTATAGATCCAACTGCTGCCGCACCGACCGGGGCGCAACTGGTGCCGGGAGGAGTTCAGCCGGATATGAAGACGCCAACCCTGATCTCATGGTCGCTGGGGGTGGAGCAAGAGATTTCGCCCAACACATCGCTCACTGTCGGGTATGTTGGAAGTCATGGCTACCATGAACTCATCGGCATCGATGCTAACGAGCCATTTCCCGTAATTTGTCCGGCCTCGCCTTGCCCTGCGGATTATCCCGCCACATTTCCCGCCGGACTGGCGAACACTCCGGTTCCTGCGGGCGCTTTCTATGTTCCAACCGCGGTCAGACCAAATCCTCAAATTGCGAACACCTGGACATGGTTTTCTCTGGGCACCGCCAACTACAATGCGTTGCAGCTCGATGCGAATCGGCGCTTCAGTCACGGGTTTTCCCTGCGCGGCGTCTACACCTGGTCCAAGGCTCTGGATGACGGCGATTCCCTGAATGCAACGACTGCAGGGAATGCGCCGGGACTGGTTTCGAATCCTTTCAACCTGCGGGCAGACTACGGACTCGCTACTTACGACGCAAGGGATATCGCGGTCATCAACGGAATGTACCAACTGCCTTTCGGGCGCGGACAACCTTTGGGAGGAAGTCTTGAGGGCTGGCACAATGTTTTGGCAGGAGGGTGGTCAGTCAACAGCGTCGTCACGCTTCAATCTGGATTCCCGTTTACGCCGCAGCTCAGCTATAACCCATCGAACAACGGCGATACGCGTAACCCGGTGCGGCCTTTTGCGAACCCCAATTTCACCGGTCCCATAATTCTGGGTAAGCCCAGTCAGTGGTTCAATCCCAATGCCTTTCTCGCTCCCGCCAACACGGCGGGCAATTCCGGCTTTTACGGAAATTTGGGACGAGACACACTGATCGGCCCGGGCCTGGCGGCGTGGGACTTCTCTGTGCTAAAGGAAACCACTTTGCACGAACGACTTGGCCTTCAATTTCGCGCAGAGATTTTCAACCTGCTCAACCGGGCCAACTTCAATACACCGAATTTGATTGCGTTTACGCCTTCGGGAGTCTCAGGTACCGCTGGAGCAATCACCAGCACTTCCACAGCATCACGGCAAATTCAGTTTGGATTGAAACTGATTTGGTAGAGCAGCGCCCGCTCTCTCAGCCATACCTTGTGCCGCCGGATTGTCTTTAAGCATGCGCAGATTGTTCCGGCATCAATCCTAACGCGGTAGAATCGGTGCGAGAACGCTATGCGCATCTCGAGCCGCCGCGGAACCATCGCTTTCTTTCTCTGCCTGGGCGTGGGCCTGGTGGCGCTGGCTGTTGCCCTGAACGTGGGCTGGATCATTCTCAACTGGCGCGAGGGCGTGCTGCTGTTTTTCGGGATCATCTTCTTTGCGCTGATCATTGCGGGGATGGTGGTCAACACGATTTTTCTGGTGCGCGAGTTGCGGCGCAGCGAGCAGCATGACAGCTTTATCAACGCCGTTACCCATGAATTAAAAACCCCGGTGGCGTCGATCCGGCTGCATCTGGAGACTTTGCAGCGCCGCGAAGTGGCGGAGCCGCAGAAGCAGGAATTTTACCGGCTGATGCTGCGCGACACCGACCGGCTCACGGAAACGGTGGAGCAGGTGCTACGGGCGGGGCGGGCGGGCGACAAGAAAACGGGCCGCGAAAAAGCGGAAGTGGATTTCGGACAATTGGTGCGTGACTGCATGGACGCCACCCGATCGCGGCATCATCTGCAATCCGAAGCCCTGCGTTATGAGGAAGCCGCGAGCAACGGGAGCGGAATCCGGGTACGCGGCAGCGCGGAAGATTTGCGCACCGCGGTTTTTAATGTGCTCGACAATGCCGTGAAATATTCCGGCGATCGTGTAAATGTGCGAGTTCGCCTGGAAGCCACGGACGAGGAACGGATCGTGCTCCGCGTGCAGGATCAGGGCGTGGGAATTCCTGCCGACGATGTGAAGCGCATTTTCAAACGCTTTTATCGGGTTACGCATCGCTCGCTGGCGCACGTCAAGGGGACCGGGCTGGGCCTGTTTATTGTGAAGGCGATCGTGCTCAAGCATGGAGGAAAAGTGTTTGCCGAGAGCGATGGCGAAGGGCACGGCGCCACGATTGTGTTGGAACTGCCGAGGTGGACGGAATGACCCGGGTTCTAGTGGTGGAGGATGAAGCTCATCTAGCGCAGGGATTGCAGTTCAACCTGGAGGCTGAGGGGTACGCGGCGGAAGTAGTCGGGGATGGTGAGGCTGCGACGGATCGACTACTGGAGAAGAAAGAGAATTTTGATGCCGTGGTGCTCGATATCATGCTGCCGGGAAAAGACGGGTTCAGCGTGGTGTCGGAGTTGCGTGCCGCGCGGAATTATGTTCCGGTTCTGATGCTGACGGCGCGCGGGCGTCCGGAGGATGTGCTAAAGGGATTTGCTTCCGGGGCCGACGACTATCTGGCGAAGCCGTTTGATCTCTCGATTTTGTTGGCGCGATTGCAAGGATTGCTGCGGCGCAGCCAGTGGGTGCGCGGCGGTCCGGCTGCTGCGACGGAAAGGCCGGCGGACCCGGCAGACGGCGAAGACTTCGGAACATTTTCATTTAACGGGAAGACGATCGACTTTGGTACGCTCGAACTGCGATCCGGGGAGAGTACGATTCATTTGACGTTGATGGAGTCGGATCTCTTGCGACATCTGGTACGCAACGATGGACGGATTGTATCGCGCAAGCAGATTTTGGAAGAAGTGTGGGGACTGCACGAAGATACCGACACTCGGGCCATCGACAATTTCGTGGTGCGGCTGCGGCGATATATCGAAGATGATCCAGCGAATCCGCGGCACTTGCTGACCGTACGGGGAGTGGGATACCGCTTTTTAGCGCGGCCGGAAAAAGGATAGCGGGTAGTGACGAATGCCGGCAACTCCCCGGCAACTCTGCGATTGGAATATCAGGCGCGGCAAAGTTCTGCCACAAGCGTCTCCCGGCGCTCGATTGCAATATCATCGAGGCGGCGCAGGACAAGCACATACACAGGGATTGAGATCGCTGCCAGCACGAGAAAAATCGGCGTAGCAATCCACAGATTCTTGTACAGGCGCGCGATCATGAAGACGGCCAGCCCCACCCCTGCGGTAATAATCTGCACGCCGAAGCTCGCGATCACGGTGGTCTGTGAGGCGTTCTGCCGGCCGAGGGCCGAAAAATCCCTCTTCTTGGGGGTATAGATCGACAGCAGGTTGCCGGCGGCGAAGTTCAAAGGAGCGGCGAATAGGAGTCCGGCCAGAGTCGCAACCGTAACAGCCACATGTGGAGGGCCATAAAGATAGGAGACGGCGATCCACGCGAACGCGGTGTTCGCGATGAGAATGCTGGCATGAGTCAAGTTTTTTGCCAACACGATTCGGCGGAAGCTGACTGGCGACGCGTAGAAAAATTGGATGCCTCCGCCGTCGCCGCCGAAACTGTTGAACACCAGGTTAGTGAGAACGAGGATCGCGTAGGCGGCCGCGCCCGGGAACGCCATGTCGGGGGTGCGGCTGAAGGAACTGGAGTGGCGGAGGGCATTCATTGCCCCGAAGCGAAAGATCAGCAGCATGAAGATCGGCATGATCAGCGTAAGCAGCATGGGGCCGCTCCGCGCCAGGTAACGCATTTCTTTCTCGAACACGGCTGCGACCGATTGTGAAAAACCTGGCAGGTTCCATCCCACTTGCAGGCCCTGAGCGCGCGGGACAGCGGGACGCGCCGCCGCTTCGCTGAGATTCTCACCGCGAAATTGTGCGCGCAGCCTAAGGTGTAACAGAACGGCGATGACGGTAGTAATTAGTGCCAGAATAAACAGGGAAGCCCAACCGAGCAGAAACTGCGCGTGTGCAGGCTGTGCAATGGCGTTCGCCG
Organism: uncultured Acidobacteriaceae bacterium; assembly: GCA_963709305.1. Taxonomy (GTDB): domain Bacteria; phylum Acidobacteriota; class Terriglobia; order Terriglobales; family Acidobacteriaceae; genus Sulfotelmatobacter. Next base: position 100,622 of record CAVPWO010000003.1, read on the forward strand.
CAAGGCCGGGCGGCAATACGGCCTGGGCTTGTCTTCCGATCTCGACTGCCCGGCTGAATCCGGGACGCGGTGTTCTCCCGAACCGTCCCATCATCGGGCCGATCAGTTGAAAGCTGAACATGGCCAGAATGAAGAGAACGCCCATGATTTCGCGGGTGCGGCGCTGTGCGAGCCAGCGCTCCAGCCAGGCGAAGACAGTCTGCATCAGGACGAGGTTGAAGAAGGCGAACGTCAGGAGGACGATCAGCGCCCAGGGAAATAGGAGAGGGCGCGCGACGGTAACGCCCAGCAAAATTCCAAGCAAGGCAACGGTCCCGATCGCACTGGCGGGATCGAACAATCCATAGGCGAGGCGGACTAGAAAATAGGAACGGTAAGTAAGCGGGAACCGCAGCAGTTCGCCAGAGTCGGGATTGCTGGCGAAGGCGGTTGACATCACGGGAAAGAACTGCCAGAACAAAAATATCGGCCACAACAGGATTGCCAGATATCCGGCGTTGTTTTGCGAGACGAAGTACCAGGAAAAGACTGTTGCGGCGACGAATGCGCCGATTCCGCCGACGATGAAGACGAAAGCGATCAAAACGCGCGAGGCCAGTTCCATTTTTCCGCGCTTGCTGCGCAGGCCATTGAGGAACATGCGGAAGCGCAAGTCGGCGATGGCTATGAGCTGGCTGCGGCGATGGATGGAAGAAGCCATTCGGTTCTATCTCCCCTTGTCCCTCAAGATTCGGCTCTAACCTAGCCATGAGAGCTCAAGCTCCGAGCGCTGGGTTCCGCCGACAATGCGGAGGAAGATTTCTTCCAGCGTCAGCTTCTCACCGGAGGGGGCTGCGCCATCGTCTGAGCCGGCGGGCGTCTGGGCTTCTACGCCTGCGCGCAATTCTTCGAGCGAACCTTGGGCGACGAGCTTTCCTTGATGAATGATGGCGACGTGGCTACACAAACGCTCCACAATCTCGAGAACGTGCGAGGTGAGGAAAATCGTGGCACCGCGTGCGATCATGCCTTGCAGCATGGATTTCAGAGTACCGGCGGCGATCGCATCCACCCCTTCGAAGGGTTCGTCGAGAAACAGAACCTTGGGGCCATGAATCACGGCGGCAGCGAGAGCCAACTTCTTTTGCATCCCGTGAGAATAGTCAGTAACCAGTTTTTTAGGCTGGTCGGCGAGTTGCATGAATTCGAGCAGTTCGGCTGCGCGCTTGGCGGCTGTCATGCGATCGAGACCATACATGCGTCCCGCGAAGCTGAGGAACTCCGCGCCGGTCAGGCGTCCGAACAGCGCCATACCTTCGGGCACGACCCCGATCTGGCGTTTGACCTCGACCGGGTCCGCATTGAGATCGATGCCTAGAATCTCAATACGTCCGGAACTGGGCGCGAGCAGGCCGGTCAGCATTTTGATGGTGGTGGATTTTCCCGCGCCATTGGGGCCGAGGAAGCCGAAGAATTGTCCCGGTGCGACGCGCAGGTCGATCCCGTCCACGGCAACGAGTTCTCCGAATCTGCGGGTGAGGGCCTGCGTGGAGATGGTGGGTGAGAGGTCCATCAATTTTCTGAATCTAGCATAAACACGGGAAGGTGTGCGTTGGCCGAGGCCCAGTCGGCACGGTTCGGCAGAGGAAGGATGCGGAGCCCCTCTGCGCGCGAGATCCTTCCCCGCGCCTGAAATGCGGCTCCGTTCGGATGACCCCCTTAAGAAGGTTGCTGGCTCTTAGCCGATTCGGCCGGCCTCGTCTTACCTAAATCGGGTGGTACGCCAGAGAGCCGTGCCGCAGGTTGCCAGCAGGGCGAGCATCGCAATTGCAAGCGCAGCGGCCCAGCCTGCAGCGAGGTCCACGTGAGGAAACTTCGCGAGGACGGCAAGCACTATAAATAGAGCGGTTGTGACGAGAATGAGCAGCCAATCTAGCATTGTTCTGTGACTCGGACTGCCCGAGGCCTCGCCGTGAAGTGTTTCGGCCTTCATTTCCCGGCCCTCCAAGCCGGCGCGAAGGTATTCCTCATCGACGCCGTAGCGCGCGCCTTCACGGTCGGCGGCGCCCTGCCAGGAGGAATGCTCGCGCTCGGTCGCCGACGACAAAGCTATCGCCACCGCTCCCAGGGCCATGGCCAGCGATCCTCCGGCGACTTGCGCGTAGACGGACTGGGTTGCCCCGCGCAGTTCATGAAAAACGAGGATGCCCCACAGCAGTCCCCAGAGCTGATTGGTGTTGGAGAGAGGAATGCCGCGGCTGATGCCGACGTACTTCGTGGCGTATTGCTGGAATAAATCTCCGATGACCCAGACGAAGCCGCCCAGCATCAGCCAGAACAAAACCGACTTAGCGCCAATGAGCTCGTGCCACAACGGCGTCGCGCCGCGATAGGTGACCGCGAGCGCCGTCATGGTGGCAAGTTCTCCGACCGTGAAAAATGTAATGAAGGAGAGCGGATTCATGCCGGTGAGATAGGCTTTGCGGTAAGGAATGTACATCGTTCCCCACAGAATGCCGGCGCCCAGTGCGGCGTAGATGCCGAGCGCGGCTTTTCCCGGCGCGGCCTGATGGGAAGATGCAATCGCCAGCAGCGTGGCTCCAGCGAACATGCAGACGGCGCCGCCCAAGACGCCGAGCCAGCGTTTCCATCCCGCGTAGTGCAGTTCCTTGAAAAGTAGGAAGCCCCAGAAGATGCCGAGCAGGCTGTTGGTGTTCCACAGGGGAAACGCGATGCTGAGGCCGACGTTGCGGATGGCGTAAATGGTGAGGGTGTTGGCGACGGCCCACATGCATCCGGCGAGCACGGCCCATACGATCAGGTGCGGGGCCTGGCGCACGTCGTTGCGAACATGCGAGGTGCCGCGGATGAAAGCCGGAACGCTCCAGCGGGCCAGGAAAACTCCGAATACCATGATGAGCGAGACAGTGATCGGAGAAATATCTGGGTTGACGAGCTTGATGGGAGCTTCGGCACCGCCCAGCCAGGCTCCCGCAGCGAAGCCGCAGAAGATGCCGAGAGCTTGCAGCGAACGCAGGCGAGTGGCGTGCGAGGAAGTTGGAATGGGGGGCGCGGCAGCCTGCACGCTTGCCGGAGATGAGTTCAACGGAGCTTATCCAGGAGCAGGAGACCGCCGACGAGAACGATCATCGGAATCCAGAAATGGAGATCGGTGGCGATGGCGCGAAACAGATTCAGTGGAGCGGAGGATTCGCTTGGGATCGACATCGACACCTCAGAACGATTTTCTTAACGATACTTAAACCTAGCGTGTCATCTTAGGGACACGCCAGGCGGGAGTCAACGCTTCACTCCAGACGAGGGGTACGGCGACACACGCCACCCCGCGCTCAGCCGTCGATCTCGTTTCGGCATTCATTCGAAGAGCTAGGCGGTGCATTCCGACCACCAGTAAGTCGGATGAGAACTATCTTTCTTTTCCGATAAATAGATTAAAGCTCGGATCCGCAACTTTGCATCTTTCAAAGTAGTGATATCCTTCCCTGGAAGCCACTTGAAACTCCCTGAAAACTTACTAAACGAATAAGCTAGTACTCCGTTTCTTACACAGTTAGTACGTACAGGAAGGGTACTAATACGGAACACTTTACTTATAAAAACGGGACAATCCTAGATTCATTTCTTACACTGTAAGCATGCTAGCCGCTAGCAGAAGTTCCAACGCTCGATGATTACTTGTCTCCTACGCATGAGACCCGGAGTACTGAGATGGTTTCCTGTGACGTTGAAGGCGAAACGATCGTCGTACCCATTCGCCGAGGATATTAGGTGTCTCGATTCAGTTTACGGTTCAAATCGAAAATTCTGGGCTAGATACGGAGCGTAGTGATAACGAACGGTTTTGGAACTCCGCGGAGGTGGAATGTGGCCTTTTTTGCAAGGTGCGCTACGCTGCTGACAACGTTCGCGCTGACGGCTGGCTTTACCGCATCGGCGTTTGGGCAGCGCTTCGCGAGGCCGGATGGTTCGGTCCCCGTGCCGAGAGATTGGAGCGCAAAGCATGTTCTCTTCACCGGGGGCTTCACCCCAGAGCAGGCAGCGCAGATGTGGAACGAGCCGCGGGCCTACGCACAGTGGCTTCTGCATGGGAATGCGCCGGAAGGTTCAGGCCTAGTGGGCAAGCCGCCAATGCCTCGAAGGCCGCGAAGGAAGGCACGGGGCGGCGCGATGAAAAAGGACTGGGCCGTTGCGCTGGGCGCCGGCGGCGTCGCTCAAGGCATGTCGCCCGCCAAGTACTCCTTCGACGTGAATGCGACGCCGAGCTGCAGTTCCGATTTCGTAGTATTCCCCATCAACGCGCCGACCCGGAACACGCGCGCCCACGTTGTCGGCACCTTCAGCGCCGAACCGGCAGCTGGCAACACTACGGCCATCACCGTTACTCCGACCGGCGGAACCGCAGTGACTCTGACGTTGACCTCATCGGCTATCTCGAACACGGGGCTAAACTTCGAAGTTTCCAGTACGGTTGCCACCAATGCCACCAACCTGGCGGCGGCGATCAATCGTAATCTCAGTAGTACCGCTGTCGACCTTGTCGCGGCGGTTGCGTCGGGAAATACGATTACGGTATACGCGCTCACGCCAGGAACCCGCGTGACGCTGACTGATGCAAACACACTGACCAATTTCAGCTGGGGCACGGTCACTGCCGGGACCAACGGCGCGCAAGCCAACATCGTCGCCTTCAACCAACTCTACAGCGGGTCTGGGGCATCGCTGTGTGGTCTCACGAATCCGGAATTCATCTTTTCGTACGCCTCTGGGGTTGGCCCGGTCGCCACCTCGCCCGGCCTCTCGCTCGCTGGCACAAAGATCTCCTACGTCGAGAACGACCCGAACATCGGAGCGATCCTCCATGTTCTAACATTCGGCAGCGGTAGCACCGAGTACGGAGCCAGCGCCAGCTGCGCCAGTAACAACAACGGCGGAGCCACCTTGCCGACCTGCGCAACAAACCCGGTGATCCCCGGGAGCACATCCGGAAGCACCGCCACGGACTTCATGCTTCCTTTGGGTTTGGTTGCTGCCAATGCAGCCACCGGAGTGGCTGGCGCGGCGGATAGCTTCTCGTCCCCGTTCATCGACTACGCCACCGATACTACTTACGTCGGTGATAACAATGGCTTCCTGTATTCGATCACGCCGACATTCAACGGGACGCCAGCGTATGCGGGAGGGAATTTTCCGGTGCATGTAAGCCCCAGCCCTGCGTCGCTCACCCCAACTGGGGTGACGGCAACCACGACTGTAGTGACGGTCACGGTGACCAACACGCTTAGTATCGGAGAATTGGTTACCATCGCGGGCGTAACTGCTAACGCTGGCAACGGCTGCACAGCGGCTGACGCCGCTGCCATCAATGGGACACAAACCGTTATTGCTGCAGGCTTAAGCGGAACACAGTTTGAATTCAACGCCACGATACCCAGCGCGACTACGGGCACCGGCTGCACGATCGGCGGCGCGACGGCTATCCCAGGGTCTAACTTCCTCTCGGCCCCGGTGGTCGATGTGGGTGGCACGGGCAATATTTTTGTCGGCGATAGCAGTTCTAACCTCTACGCGTTGACGCCGGCCGGGGCTACCGCGGCGACGGCTCTTGCTCTCGGCGTCAACGGGGCGACGAACCAAGGTGCCATCAACGGCGGCATTCGCGACGCTGCCATCATTGACTCCACGAACGGGGTGGGGTATGTCGTAACCGCGTGTAACCCCAACACCACCGGCGAGGGCGACACAGGAATAACGGGCAACACCGGCCTTGTCCAATTCAAATTCACCAGCAACACCCTGAGCGCAGCCGTGTACGCAGGTCTCGACACGGGAGCAAATCAAAGCTGTACGACCGCTGGCTTTCCAAACTATGCCCCCATCCCGGACGAACGCTACTATGCCTTGGGCATCACTAGTGCCACGGCGGCGAACAACGGAGAGATAATCGGCGCCACCTCCGGCACCGGCGGCCAACAGTTCAAAGAATTACAGTTCGTTAGTTCCACCATGCAGGTAACGCCGCCCAACAACGACAAGCCTCAACTGGGCACCAACGCTTCGGTCATATCGCCGCTCACCGAGTTCTTCAACACTCAGGTATTCGGGGTGACGGGGGTTACGGCAACTACAACCGTAGTCACGGTCACGGCGACTAACACACTCACTGCCAACGACCTGATCACGCTCTCGGGCGTAACTGCCAATCCTGCCAATGGTTGCAGCGCCAGCGACGTCAGTGCCATCAATGGCGGACTACAGACTGTTGTTACGGCGAGCGCAACCCAGTTCACCTTCAACGCTACGATACCCACCGCGACTACCGGCGCCGGTTGCACGGTCACGGGCGCAACGGCCACGGGCGGACCGGATTACCTGTTCGTAGGAGTGAATGCAAATCCAAGCGCAGTATATACTCTCCTTTTGCCCAGCTCGCTTCTCGTTGCCCAAGGCGTCGCGCCTACCAGTGTGGCAACGAACACCGCCGATATAGCTGGCGGGACAAGCGCCATGACCGTGGACAACGATTCCACCTCCGGGCAGGCGTCAAGCATCTACTTCGGTACCCTGGCGACGTCAACCACCATTTGCGGAATCACTGCCGCCTATTGCGCGGTCAAGCTGACGCAGGCCGGGTTGCAGTAGTTCGCCCTCATCGAACGAATAGGCTCTTCAGAAAGCTGCCTTATCGTTCAGAGGAGATAGGACTCCGCGAGTTTAGAGTGCGCAAGAAAAAACACCCCGGCTTTTGACCGGGGCGTTTGGCAGACCTGCAGCAATCTAAAACAAATTCCACAGGAACTGGTTGTAGACCTCGTGGTGGAACTGGACTTCCTGCGCTTTGATCAAGGTTCCCAGGGCGCGGGGGCAGCGGTCGGCGGAGGCTTGCTTCAGGTCGGCGTAGCGGCCCTTTACATCTTCTCCGAGCAAAGTGTTGATCCACTCAGCCTTTCTGAAGTTCGTGAGAGCGTCGTAGATGTTATCGGGCAGGTAGCGCTCGGCTTGGCGCAGATTTTTGATCTTGGCGGTGTCACCGTCGAGGCCGGTTTTGAAGATCGCGAGCATCACCATGTAGGGATTTGCATCCGGAGCTACTGAGCGAACCTCGACGCGCATGCTCTTCTCGTTGCCGATAGGTATGCGAATCATGGATCCGCGATCGACGGCGGACGCCTTGATCTGGTTGGGCGCTTCGAAGTGGGGATCGAGGCGGCGATAGGCATTCACGCTGGGATTCAGCAGCAGGCAAATGTCGTTGCCGTGGGTAAGGATGCGGTCGATGAAGGCCCATCCCATCTTGCTGAGCTTTTCTTCGCCCTTGGCATCCCAAAACAAGTTCTTGCCGTCTTCGCTGATGGAAACGTTGGTGTGCATGCCGCTGCCGTTCACGCCGATGACGGGCTTGGGCAGGAAGGATGCAGTGAGTCCCATGTTGGTAGCGACCTGGCGGCAGATCAGCTTGTAGAGCTGAATCTGGTCGGCGGCGGCTACAACCTCGCCGTAGCCGTAGTTGATTTCAAACTGCGAGGGCGCGACCTCCGGATGGTCTTTTTCGTTCTGGAATCCCATGGCCCGCTGCACTTCCGCGGTCGTGTCGATAAAGGTGCGCAGCGGATCGCCGGGAAGGGAATGGTAGTATCCGCCGGTGTTGACATATTCGAACTCGCTGGTTTCGTGATAGTGGCGCTCGGCGTCCGGGCCCTTAAAGAGGAATCCTTCAATCTCGTTGGCGGCGTTGAGGGTGTAGCCTTTCTTCTTGTGGAGATCTTCGGCGTAATTTTTGAGCACGCCGCGAATGTCGCCGGAATAAGATGTTCCACCCTTGTCGATGACCTCGCCGAAGACCAACACTTTGCCGGAGCCGAAGACATCGGCCGGAGCCCAGTAGAATGCGCCCCAGTCAATGCCCAGGCGAAGATCGCTTTCGCGCTGCGCGGTGAAGCCGCGGATCGAGGAGCCATCGAAGGTGAGGTTGTCCCAGCTCTTGAGCAGGAACTTCTTGTCGTAGTCGAGCATGTGTAACCGGCCTTCGAGATCGCTGAAGAGCACAGTCACGGCCTTAATCCGCTTCTCGTCGGTCAGGTACTTGAGGCGATCCTCTTGCACCTTGTGAGATGCGACGCGGTTCCTGCGCTGGTCTTTGGCCTTGATGTTGAGTTCTTCCAGTTCGTCGTATGAGAGCGCCAGGAAATTGCGCAGTTCGGTGGGCATGGATGTCCTTAATCTCCTTCGCGTGGAACCTTATGATTTGGCAAAACCGTACTGCCGGTACAAGGGAGTTGAAATGGCTGGTTTCAACACGCTGAGTTGGAACACGAAAGAATAGCGCGGGACACGGGTACTCGCCAATCGAAAAAGCTGATGAGACGCATAAAAGAGATTTATTCGGGAGTGGGTTTGAATCTCCTTCAGAATTTCGATGTCACTAGCGAAGCGACCATCCAGTCATTCATGGGATTCAGGGCTCCGCAGTCGAGGCACTTCGTCTGAGGGAACTGTGTGCCGCAGCGGGGACAGACCTCCCGGGTTTGGAAGGTGTCGAATGGCTGGCCGCATTTTCCGCACGTCCAGAACTCGCCTACCGGCGGCGCTGTCTTACAGGCCGGGCAGGCAAAGCCATCGCGGCGCGGAAGTTTTGCAAACCGTGATAGAGCTTGCGCCTGCTTGAGACCGCCCCAACAACTCATCAGCATAAAAAGAGCGATCGCGCCCAACCAGACATCTTGCTTCCACAGGGCTAGACCGATGAAACCCACAACGCCGATCAATCCGATGATTGCGGCCACCATGAGGCTGCGAGCGCGCCCCAGCACAAACCAGAGCAGGGAGCGAAGGATCTGGCCGCCATCGAGAGGATAAATCGGCAGGATATTGAAAACTAACAATAAGACATTGATCTGCAAGACAGCCTGTACGAACTGGTATAGATCGGGCCAGGATTCCGCCCATCCTAGAGACTGGCCCACCATCAATACTGCGTAAGAAATTGGCAGGAGCGCTACATTGACCAGCGGTCCGGCTGCGATGCTCCACAGAGTGGCGCCGGGCCGTGGCGGAGGATCCACATAGGCCACGCCACCGAGCGGCCACAGTACAATTCGATTCGCTGTTCCTCCGACTTGTCGGCAAGCCAGGGCATGTCCGAACTCATGAATCATCACAATCAAGAACAGCGCCAGATACTCCAACACATTCCAGGCGACGGAGGAATAACTGCCTTTTCGCGTCTGGATTTCATATGCGGCCACCAGAAACCACGACCAGTGGAGGAATACATCGATCCCGCTGAAGCGGAACAGGCGGATCGATCCTTGGCTTGCGCTGGGCATTTGGGCAGTTTAATTGATTCGTCCTCATTCCTCTAATGAAGTGAGCGGAGGTCGTCTTGCGAAAATGACATTCCCTCTTTGTTGCAGCGGGTCCGCGTGCCACGGCTGTGCGGGACGAATGCGTCCGGGGCTACGTGTTTCGTTAACGATCATGCCGACACTTGAGATTACTGGCGGTGGGCTGAGGCGCCGGCGGCCAACTCGCGCAGTGTGGTTAGGAACCCGGCGGCCGTCTTCGGATCATAGAGCGAATCGAGGGATATGGTGGCGGAAAATTGTGGAGACTCAGGACGAAAGCGGACTTGCAACACATCCTGCTGGCGCACGGTCATTAGCGTGTTGAGTTCGGGTGTGGAATCCTGCTTCCAGTGAGTGCGGGTGGTGAGAACGATGGGGCCGGGTTCGTAGATGTCCCATTCGCGTTCATCGCGGCGGAGAGCGCTGACTCCGCGGCTGTGGGCGCACCAGCGATGGCGCACCACCTCGAGATGAAAGCTGGGCGAGCCGCCCAGATCGGCCTCGAAGGTTAGCGTCTCTTTCTGTTTGTGCACGCAACTGAGGAGCCAGTGGATTGGCAAGGCGCGCGGGCGGAACTTCATAGTGACGTTGGCGTTTTCGAAGCTGCGAGAAGGGAACTGGATGCGGGCATGGAGCCGGTGGCTGTTGAGCCAGCGCCAATCGAGGATGCGTCCTTTACCGGCGCACGCCGACTGCACCCAGCGCAACGCCTCGGTACCTTTGCGGCGGTTGTAAGCGGCGAACAGGAAATACCAGATCCCCAGGACCGCAACCGCGCAGACGACGTCGATGACTAACAGGCGTCCCACCACGTCTCACACAGTCCTCTGATGCTGATGGTACGTCCGAGGTTGCGACCGAGGCAAGGGGCAATCGGCGCCCATGAAAGTTTTTTCCCAGATGCGTTGTAATGGCTGTGGAAAACACTTCCCGCGCGTTAAGGCTTCCCGCAACACGCCTTGGCAAACGCGGGCGTTGCGCCCCGTTACAATGTCGCCGTGGCTTTCGTCATCCGCGCCTTCGAGGCTGAAGACTTTGAAACGTTGTGGCGCATCGACCAGGAATGCTTCCCGCCGGGAATCTCGTACTCAAGGGAGGAACTGAAGTTTTACATGGGCCGGCGCGGGTCGTTCACCTTGGTCGCCGGCGATCCTGAAAATGGGAACATAGCGGGGTTCATCGTAGTGCATGAGGGCATGCACGAAGGCGCGGTCGGACACGTCATTACCATCGACGTGATTTCGACGGCGCGCCGCTCGGGCGTAGGATCGCTGCTGCTGCGAGCCGCCGAGGATCGCCTGCGGGCTCGCGGATCGCACGCCGTGGGACTGGAAACCGCTGTGGACAACCTGGGTGCCCTGGCGTTTTACAAGCGACACGGCTACAACGTAATCAGAACCTGGCCGCGCTACTATTCAAACGGCGTGGACGCGCTGGTGATGCGGAAAAAATTGTAGCGGCGGTATGGCTTCTGAAGATAACTTGTCCTAACCCGGAAAAATGACATGAAGGTTGCCATCCAGGGGGAACTCGGTTCATTCAGTCACGAAGCGGCGGAACGGATGCTGCCGCGGTGCACGGTTGTCCCGTGCCCTCGATCCGTCGAAGTTTTCGATCGCGTCGAGCACGGATCGGTTGGAGCTGCGGTCATCCCGATCGAGAACACGCTGGCCGGAACCGTGGCGGAGCACGCCGACCTGATGCTGACGCGCGGAGTTTTTATTCAGGCAGAATATCTGTTGCGCATCGTGCACAATGTGATCGCCGCGCCTGGGGTACGCATTGGATCGCTGCGACGCGTACTGTCGCATCCCGTGGCTCTCGACCAGTGCCGGGACTTTTTTCAAAGGCATCCGAAAATCGAAGCGGTTCCGTTTTACGACACGGCGGGCAGCGTGAAGCACGTGATTGCTAACGGGTTGAAAGATGCTGCAGGAATTGCCGGACGCCAAGCTGCACGGGAATACTCCGGCAGCATTCTTGAATCCGGCATTGAAGACGACAAGAATAATTTCACTCGCTTCTTTTTGATTCGCAAGCTGGGCGGGGCCAGGCAGAAGAAGGGAAGTAAGGACTATCATCGCCTGATTCCTCGGGGCGCGAACAAGACGTCGATCGCTTTCCAGGTGAAGAATGTGCCGGGCGCGCTTTTTAAGTCGCTGAGTGTTTTTGCCTTGAGAGATATAAGCCTGAGCAAGATCGAGTCCCGGCCTATGCGGGGACGGCCTTGGGAGTATGTCTTCTACGTGGATTTTCTGCGCGCCGACGATGAGCCGGCACGCAATGCCCTGCGACATCTTGGAGAAGTTGCTGAGTTCGTGAAAGTGCTGGGAATCTATCCGGCGGCCTAAGCTGGTGGCACCTTTCTACGAAACTAATGAGTTCCCAAGAAACTAGTGGGGTTCCCAATTTAGGGCTTGGCAAGAATGGACCCTCGGCGTTAGCCTCGGTACCTTCGGTACGTTCCACTGAGCACGTAACCGAATAGAATTCAAGCTCTTGCGGGAATCCCTTCCGGCACCTGAAACCTTTGCCGGAGGAATAACATCTAAACTTGAGCGAGTTACACTCAAGGAGACATAATGAGTCAGCAGCCGCCCGTCGAGCGCACTCCTAAGAATAAGGAAACAAACGAGCAAAAGGCTCTTCCCGTGCTTCCAGTGCGGGACACGGTGCTGTTCCCGCATGCCGTTTTACCTTTGACCGTGGGCAGGGAGAGCTCCGTTCAGCTGATTAATTCTCTTGGCGAAGACAAGACCATCATTGTGGTGGCGCAGCGCGAGGCGCGCGTGGATTCCCCGCAGCCCAGCGATCTGTATACGGTGGGGACGTCCGCCGTGGTGCACAAAGTCGTCAAGATGCCCAACCAGAGTTTGTTTGTTTTTGCGGAAGGTCTGGAACGGGTAAAGCTCGGCGAATTCACCCAACTGGCACCTTTCATGATCTCCCACTATTCCACGCTGCCTGAGGGGACCACACCAGTCGCGACCTCGGAGATCGAAGCGCTGCAGCGCAATGTGCTGACTCTGTTTCAGCAGATCGTCGCCGGTTCCCCCACCTTGTCGGATGAACTTTCCACTGTAGCCATGAACATTGACGAGCCGGGGCGTCTGGTGGATTTCATCGCCTCGTCCTTGCCGTCGTTGTCGACGCCCGACAAGCAGGACACGCTGGAGACCCTCGAGGTCCACGTGCGTCTGGAAAAAATCAACCAGCATCTGGCCAAGGAACTCGAAGTCCAGCAACTGCGCAACAAAATTCAAAGCGAAGTGCAGGACCGCGTGCAGCAGACGCAACGCGAATATTACCTGCGGGAACAGATGAAGGCCATCCAGAAAGAGCTGGGAGAACAAGATGAAGGCCAGCGCGATGTTGAGGATCTGAAAAAGAAAATCGAAGAAGCGGGTATGCCTGACGAAGTGAAGAAAGAGGCGCTCAAGGAATTGGGTCGGCTCTCCCGGATGTCACCGATGGCGGCCGACTATTCGCTTACCCGCAACTACATTGAATGGCTGGCGGTTTTGCCGTGGGCGAAGACTTCCGGGCAGGAAATCGAGATTCCGAAGGCAAAGGAAATTCTGGATGCGGACCACTACGATCTGGAGAAAGTCAAAGACCGCATTCTCGACTATCTTTCCGTTCGGCGGCTGAAGCCGAATATGAAGGGGCCGATTCTGTGCTTTGTTGGACCTCCGGGCGTGGGAAAGACTTCGCTGGGCAAGTCGATTGCGCGTGCCTTGGGCCGCAAGTTCGTGCGGCTTTCGCTCGGCGGCGTGCACGACGAGGCGGAAATTCGCGGGCATCGTCGCACCTACATAGGCGCGCTGCCGGGGCAGATCATTCAGGGCATTCGACGCGCAGAAACGAAGGATCCCGTATTCATGCTCGATGAAATCGACAAGGTGGGGCGCGATTTTCGCGGCGATCCGGCATCGGCGCTGCTCGAGGCGCTTGATCCGGAACAGAACTCCACCTTCCGCGACAATTATCTCGATGTGACGTTCGACCTGTCGAAGGTGCTCTTTATTACGACCGCCAATATGCTCGATCCGATTGCCGAGCCCTTGCGCGACCGTATGGAGATCATTGAACTGCAGGGCTACACCGAGGAGGAGAAGGTTCACATTGCATTCAAATATCTGATCCCCCGGCAGATTGATGAGAACGGTATTACCGGGGATCAAATTGAATATCCGGAAGAGGGCGTGCGCTACGTGATCCGGCATTACACGCGGGAAGCGGGCGTGCGGAGCCTGGAACGCACAATCGGCACGATCTGCCGCAAACAGGCGCGGCGATTAGCCGAAGGCAAGACCGAAAAGCTTGTCGTCACCAAGGAGATCATTCAGGAATTCCTTGGCGGCATCAAGATTCGCAGCGAAGGCGAAATCGCCGAACGCACCGAGCGGCCGGGCGTGGCCGTAGGTCTGGCTTGGACTCCCTCAGGCGGCGACGTGCTGTTCGTCGAGGCCAACGCGATGAAAGGCAAGGGCGGATTCACCATGACAGGACAGATTGGGCAGGTCATGCAGGAATCCATGCAGGCCGCGCTGACCTGGGTGCGATCCAACGCGGACCGGTTGGGAGTTCAGGAAAGCTTCTTTGCCGACCACGATATTCACATCCATGTTCCGGCAGGAGCGATTCCGAAGGATGGACCTTCGGCGGGAGTGACGATGGCTACGACCCTGGTTTCGCTGCTGACTAAGCGCCGCATCACGCCGCTGCTCGCAATGACTGGAGAAATTACGTTGAGCGGGAATGTTCTTCCGGTCGGCGGGATTAAAGAGAAAGTGCTGGCAGCAAAACGAGCTGGAGTTCGCGACGTGATTCTCCCTGCGGAGAATAAGATGAATGTGCAGGAAGATCTTTCGCCCGAACAACTCGAGAATCTTACAGTGCATTACGTCAAGACCATCGACGAGGCTCTCCAGGTCTCGCTGCCTGAGGTTGCGGAGGGTCCGGCCGCGAAGATTCTTTCCACGCCGCCGAAAGATCCTTCGCAGGATTACAAACCTACGCAGCCGGTGAAAGAGCCGGAAGGAGTTCACGATAAGGTGTTAACGCAGGCGTGAAGACTGTCAGGAAACTGGAATGGCCAGCCTCCACCGAGACTGGCCATTTTTATTTGGGAACCGCGCAGAACTAGGTACATGCTGCATCAATCGCAACGCAGCTTAAAGCGGGGACGCGGTAAACTGTACGCCTGATGCAAGTGCGAGTCCTCTTCTTCGGCGTTTTGAAAGAAATGATCGGGAAGCCGGTAGACTTGATCGACCTGCCGGACGGAGCTTCGGTACGCGATGCACTCGCCCTCTACGAATCGCGAAATCCACATTTCAAAGAATCGCTTCCGTCGCTTGCCCTCGCCGTGAATCAACAATATGCCGGGCCGGATACCAAGTTGAAGCCGAACGATGAGATCGCGTTGCTTCCGCCGGTGAGCGGGGGTGCGCCCGAGACGGCAGGCGGAGGGCCGGCAGGGGGTCGACTCCATTCTTCGATCGTTCGCGAGGCGATTGACACCCCGCGGACTCTTGCCGGCCTCAAACGAGGAGAGGACGGCGCCGCCCTGGTTTTTGAAGGGGTGGTACGCAACCAGACGCGCGGACGCAATACTCTTTACCTGGACTACGAGGCCTACGAGGAGATGGCGCTTGCGCAGATGGAGTCGTTGGCAGCGCAGGCTGTGCAACAGTTCCAGATTCGCGACGTGGCCATTGTCCACCGACTGGGGCGGCTCGAAATCGGCGAGACCAGCGTTTTGATCGCGGTGGCGTCCGCGCATCGGGCGGCTGCGTTTGACGCCTGCCGATGGCTTATCGACACGCTCAAGCGAACGGTACCGATATGGAAAAAAGAGTACTTTGCCGACGGTGCGGTTTGGGCCGACGGAGAGCCATTTCCTGCGGAGATTCCAAGGGCAAATTCCTGAAGGAGAGACAGTCTCAGCGTCCCTGGGCGCATCTAACTGCTCGGTTTAGGTCTGCTGTCTGCGTCCTCGGAATCGTCCTTTCGTCCCAGCTGGGATGCAGTATGGCAAAGGTATAATCCGATCTCTCGATGAGAAAATCCGCCACCTTGCTGCTCATAACCGGCTTCCTTGTGGCCTTCTGCGGCCTATGGGCTCAGCAAATCCAGACCCAGCAAAATTCTTCCGGGCAAACTCAGGCGCATTCCGAGCGCCAGTCTGAACCGACTACCACGCTGCGGGTCGACGTCAATCTGGTAAATGTGTTCGTGACGGTCACGGACGCCAAGGGGGCTCCGGTAGGCGGCCTCACCAAGGAGAATTTTGTCCTCACTGAAGACGATCACGAGCAGAAAATTGCGGTTTTCGACAAGGAATCGGCGCTCCCTCTCTCGATCGCGCTGGCCATCGACACAAGTTTGAGCACAAGACACGACTTGCCGCTGGAGCAGGCCTCAGCAAAACGCTTCGCCCATGCCATCCTGCGCCCGGTCGACGCACTCTCAGTCTACGGTTTCAGTGAAGCCGTGTACGAATCCACTCGCGGATATACTTCAGATCTCAGGCGCATTGACGAGGCCATTGACCATATCCGCGTGGGTGCAGCCACCGCGCTTTACGACGCGATTTATCTCGCATCGCGCGCCCTGGATCACCGCCAGGGGCGAAAAGTCATCGTCCTGATCACCGACGGCGGCGACACGATCAGCCGAATCGATTACAAGCAAGCGGTGCGCGCGGCGGAAGAAGCGGAAGCGATTGTCTATTCGATCATCATCGTCCCAATTGAGAGCAGCGCTGGGCGCGAAACCGGCGGAGAACATGCCCTCATCCAGCTTTCAGACGACACAGGCGGGAAGTATTATTACGCGACCTCCACAAGCGACCTGGACCAGGCATTCAGCAAAATCAGCGACGAGCTGCGCACGCAGTATCTGCTGGCATATTATCCCTCGCAGCATGCGTCGTTCTCGGAATTCCGGCGCATTGAGGTCAATGTAGCGGGCGTGCCGAAGGCTTCTGCGTATCATGTCCGGCACCGCGCCGGCTACTACACTGTGAAGTCGAACTTCTAAGCTGGCACACCATCGCACTCAACATAACAGCATAGCTTTGCGTAGGAATCAGCTCGTCCGGGTATTTGTAACTATATGTAAACGCCAGAGTAAGCTCCTTTCCGTCCATTTTGCAGGATCTAGAATATGTATTTTGGAAAGCCTGGGCGAACTACCGAGCGAGCCTCATCCTGGTCTGGATTATGTGAGCTGCGCGCAAACGATTGAACTCAATGTGGTTGCTTGCTTTCGTTGGAAATAATCGGATGCTGGTTGGAAAATTGCTCTTATGTGCTGTAGGACACGAAGCAAATTTCCGCGACATAACGCTCGAAAGAAGTTTGTTAGTTACTCGAGTGTGTTTGCCAGTCTCGTCTACTTTGCGTGGTAAGCACTGGTTTGCTGCGACGAAATTTGCGGTTGAGAGGAAAAAACACATTCTGTTGAAGATTCCGAAAGGTAGGTCGAAGATGCTCAGCCTCAATCTCTCCCAGAGGTGCGCTGTGCGAGTTGGTTTCATGCTGGCGTTGCTGGCCGCGCTTGCCCTGTTGTCGTCCGCTGCGCTCGCCCAAACAACCGTGTCGACCGGCAGCATCGTGGGAACCGTTACCGATGCCTCCGGCGCAGTTGTCCCCGGCGCCAAGATCACCATCGTCGGTTCCACGGGTCAGACGATCAAGACAACCAGTGGCGACCAGGGCCAATATTCTACCGGCTCGCTGGTTCCCGGAGCCTACACAGTGCGCGTCGAAGCGAAGGGATTCAAGACGGCGCAACTACCTTTGGACGTAAAGGTTGAGACCACCGCCAACGGCAGCGTGAAGCTGGAACTCGGGGCAGAGAGCACCGTGGTCGATGTGCAAGCCACCGAAGTTCAGGTCAACACGGAGCAAGCCACCGTACAAGGTGTTTTGAACGCCAACCAGATTGAGAACCTGCCGGTCAACGGTCGAAATTTTCTTGATCTTGCGCAGCTTGAGCCGGGCGTTCAAATTCAGGACGGGGCGAACTTCGACCCGACCAAGGTGGGTTACTCCTCGATTTCGTTCGGCGGACGCTTCGGACGAACCGCTCGCATCGAGGTTGACGGAGTAGACATCAGCGATGAGACTGTCGGCACGACCACGCTGGATGTTCCCGCCAGCTCCATTCAGGAATTTTCCGTTTCTCAATCCAACCTCGATCTTTCCAACGAGCTGACCTCGTCGGGCGCGGTCAACGTAGTCACGAAGGCCGGAACCAATTCGTTCCACGGCGAGGCTTTCGGCGTTTTCCGCGATCACGGGATCGGGTCTGCCAGTCTGCCGCACGCCTCAACATTGCCATCGCCCTACTACCAGCGCAACCAGGAAGGCGCCAGCGTGGGCGGTCCGATCATGAAAGATAAGTTGTTTTTCTTCGCGGACGGCGAACGCACGCTGCAGCATTTGGGGGCTCCGGTACTGGAAGCTGCTCCCTACGATCTGTATTCCGGATTCTTTCCCGCACCGTTTGTGGATCAGGAGCTCACGGGGCGTCTGGATTATCAGTTGACCAAGACCGCGCGCTTGTTTGGAAGGTATAACTACAATAAGAACGCGACTGACGCCACGTTCTTCCCGGATAGCTTCCAGGTTTACAACAACCGGAACATCACGCGAAATACGGTGATCGGCGCAGACTTTAATACGGGCAGCTTTACCCACACCATCCGCTTCTCTTACTTAAAGTTCCAGAATCAACTGGTCGATGGAACCCGAGGGACAAGTGTTCCGTTTGCCGATTATCCGGTGAGCGTCAACGACGGCGCGTTTACGGTAGGACCGAATCTTCTGGCGCCGCAAAGCACACCGCAGTCGGATCACCAGTTGAAATACGACGGCAGCAAAGCGTGGGGCAAGCACATCATTCGCTTCGGCGCGAGCTGGAACCACATTCAGGGCGGCGGATTCGCCGGCTTCTTCGGCACCACTGCGAACGTCTACGGCGGTGGAGCTACCGACATGCGATGCATCGACGGCACCATCCCCAACTGTCCTGTTGGACCCGACGGGAAGGTTACCAGCAACCCGCTGAATGAAGACATGGTAGAGGCTATTATTGGCAACGGCCAAGGCTACTCCACCGAGAACCCGGCACTGGGTTTTCCGGCAGGGGGATTAGGACCTGACAACCGACTTGGATTCTACATTGGCGACTCCTGGAAGATTCGTCCGAACCTGACCATCTCGCCCGGCCTGCGCTGGGTTCGCGATACCGGCCGCACGGATAGTGATCTGCCCGCCATTCCAGAATTGAATTTTGCGTTTCCAGGATATGGAAACCGGGTACACAATCCCAACCGGAACTTCGCTCCACAGCTGGGAATTGCCTGGGATCCGGCAAAGAACGGCAAAACTGTCATCCGCGCGGGCGCGGGCCTTTTCTACGAGAACGTAATCTACAACAACGTGCTCTTCGATCGGCCGTTGCGCTTGAGAAACGGCGCTTTCCTCTATTACACCGCCGCGTGTCTTGGTGGGCAGGCCCAGAATGTGTCACTGCCGGGAAACGCGACTTTGCCCGTCCCGGCAGGAACGTGCGGCGACGCGAGCGGCAAACCTTTGCCGATTTGGGAGACCTCAACGGCGGTGGCAACTCTGGAAAACAACCTCAAGGCTGCCTACCCGTTTGATCTAAAGCAACCCAATGGCGGCTTCGTTGGCAACCTGCTGGGAGTGACTTGCAATGGTGGAAGCTGCAGCCAGACCGGCACTTCCACCCCGATCGCCCTGGGGCTCTTCGCTCCGAACTATATCTCTCCGCGCTCGATCCAGATGAACTTTGGATTTCAGCACGAGATTCGCCACGGCATGGTGCTAACGGCCGATTTCCTCCGGAACGTGGAGACCCACGGGTTGCTGGGCATCGACATCAACAAAGTCGGTACGTCGAACAACTTCAGCTCCGCCGGTGCATCGGCTGCCGTGGCGGGAGCCGCCAATGCCACAGATAGCAATGGCGTTGCGCTTTTCCCGACCTGCCAGAATATGACGGGCGCTGGCGCAGTCAACTGCCTGGTTGGTACGTACGCCACCACTCCAGATGGTATTGCGGCGGTTTCCGGCGCTCTGCTCTCAAACGGACTGGGCACGCCCACTGATGGCCCTGGCGGAGGCTGCCTGGGATCTCTTGGCCACCCCTGTGCTTTTGGGGGAATCAACCAAAACTACGCCGCCACGCCGTTCTTATTTCCGATCAGCCGGTCCACTTACAACGGCTTACAGATGAAACTGGTACAGAACGTGGTGAACCCGATGCGGGGACTGAAGACAGCCAATTTCCAAATCTCCTACGCGTTGTCGAAATTCGTCAACCCGATGGCGTTCCAGGGCACATTCGCACCGTCGAACGCGGTTAGCGCCAGCGATCAGGACTTCGTGCTCCAGGCGGCCGACAATAACAATCCGCTTCGCTATATGGGGCCGTCCCTGCTCGATCGCACCCACCAGATATCCTTTGGCGGGAACTTCGATGTGCCCTTTGGCTTCCGCTTGGGGATCATCGGACACTTCTACAGTCCGCTGTCCAGCCCGGCCGTGGTAGGCAGCAATGGCAGCGCCGGACAGATTTTCCAGACCGACTTCACCGGTGGTGGCTCAGTCAGCGAGCCGTTGCCCGGGACCACGAACGGCTCGTTCATGCGCGATTTTGGCGTCACCGGCCTGAACAATGCCATCAGCAAATACAACACCACGCAGGGCAACCAGCCAACGCCGGCAGGTCAGCAACTGATTACCGCAGGTCTATTCAATACCGGACAGCTGCAGACGCTCGGGTTGGTGGCCCCAATCATAACCAACCTAGCCCCAACCAATCAGCTGGTTTTCCCTTGGGTCCGGGCGTTTGACTTCAAGTTGGATTGGGTTCATACCTTCAAGGACCGTGTCACCATCACGCCTAGCATCGGGATGTACAACCTGTTTAACTTCTCCAACTTCAACCTGCCGCCGGGCGCGGAGACTGGATGGCTTACAGGGAGTAAGCGGAGGGCTCGATCAACAGCACGCCGAGGTCGCTCATCGGCACCAACAATGCCGCCGATGCCTTCCGCGTGGGAGCCGGAACCGGAGTCTTCGGTTTGGGCGCGCCGCGTACCATGGAGTTCGGCTTCAAGGTTACGTTCTAACAAGACCGCAGCTTTGACCTGCCACCAGTCCAAACAGACTGGTGGCATTTTTGTTTTAGAGGTTTTAGGGATTTAGTTCACTGCGCAGGCGCTTGGAGAGTTTTTCGATTTGCTTGAGCTTCTGCAGGGTATCCTTCGGCAGCATTCCCTTCTTAATACTCGCAATGTCTAACGGAACGGCCTGCGCGAGTTTTGCTAATTCATCTGCCTGCTGGGTCAGCTGTGCAAGGTCGAGGGCAGGTTGGGAGTGGATGGGAGGCGGAATGTCTTTTTCAGCCTGCGCCTCCGCCTGCCCTGCCTGGACGACTCCGGGCGGGACGCCGGCTTGCCGCACATCCTGACTGAAACTCACCTGACTGAAACCCACGCAAACGGTGAGGGCGAGGATTCCGAAAATCTGCGATCCGTTCATGAAGACCTCCGCAACACCGCGCTGACGATGGTTGATCGTTAGATGGTTGATCGTTAAGGGTTAAGTTCGGTTCGCAGACGCTTTGACAGCTTTTCTATCTGCTTCAGCTTCTCGATCACATCCTTGGGAAGGATGCCTTTACGGACGCTGGCTACATCTGACGGAATGGTTTGCGCCGTGCGGGCCAGGTCGTCGGCATCTCTCTGCAGTTGCGCAACATCCACGTGCCGGGAGGGAGCGGGCGCTTTTTCAACGGTGGTGGGATCCAGCGGCTCCGGAGGAGTGGGAAAATGATTTCGAGTTTGCGGAATCGCTTGTGTAACGAACAACCCCATAATCGTACAGAGGAGCAAAGCAGACTTCTTCACGGTAAGTCTCCTGCCGGAAACGGCGAAGATTTCAGGGCATTGTACTCCCGTTTGTGTGCGGCTTCTCAACCTTCGTGCGCGGTTCGCCCTGGTGCTTTGTGTACAATGCGAGCATGCCGTTCCGCGGTCCGCAAGGGAATTCCAATGCCGCCAAGCGCAGTCGCACGCCTCCTCCGGAAGACACGTTCGAAGAGGCTGCATTCCTCAAAACGCTGGGGGAAAAACAGAAGCCGGTCTCGGTCAAGCTCATGGATGGCCAGGTCGTCCACGGCTGGATCGAATATTACGATAAGAACATGGTGCGGTTAACTCGCGAGGATGCTCCCAATCTGTTCATTTTCAAGCACGAGATTATGTACATTGCGGAGGCTGGCGGGAGACGAAAGTGAGTCGGCGTCGGGCCTCCGGCTCTCGGCGGCCGGCTTCCGGGAATTCGTGGCCATTTTAGGTTGCATCTTTCCCTCATCAGGTCGCTTGTGATCTGAAGGTGAAGGCCCGGAAGCCGAGAGCCGGAAGCCGAGAACGCTTGAACCATGTCATCCTCTGCACACAATCCCGACAGTTTTCTCCCCGCCATGTCCGCCATCGCTCGCGAGGCAGGCGCGCTACTGCTGCAGTATTTCCACCAGGGAATCAAGATCGAGTACAAGGGCGACGCCGACCTCGTGACTGCGGCGGACCGGGCATCGGAAGCGCTGATCCGTGAGCGGATCGACAAACAGTTTCCCGCGCATGACGTGCTGGGCGAAGAGCAAGGGCTGAACGATCAGGGCGGGGACTACCGCTGGTATGTCGATCCACTGGACGGCACTACAAATTTCGCCCATGGATACCCTGTTTTCTGCGTTTCCATGGCGCTGGAGCACCGGGGGCCGCAGCAGGCGCAACGCATCGCGGGAGTAGTCTACGATCCCACACGCGACGAATTGTTTACCGCCGAGCAGGGAAGAGGCGCGCAGCTCAATCGCAAGCCGATCCATGTATCGAAAGCGTCGCAATTGAAGGAAAGCCTGGTAGCGACCGGTTTTCCCAGCCACAAGCGGCACAAGAATCCGAATATTTATTTCTACCATCAGATCACGCTGCGTACGCACGGAGTGCGGCGCGCGGGATCTGCGGCGCTCGATTTGTGCAATGTGGCCAGCGGGCGCTTCGACGGCTTTTGGGAATTCAATCTCAATCCGTGGGACACGGCCGCGGGCGTGCTCATTGTGGAAGAAGCCGGCGGCAAGGTCACCCGCTTCGATGGATCGGCGTTTCGGCTCGACAGCACTGAGACGCTGGCGTCTAATGGGTTGGTGCACGAGGCGCTGGTGCATGAATTCCAGGAAATCTTCGCCGGACGAGGATTGACTCCCCTTCCTGAGCCCAGCGAATATAAACGATAATCAAGGGGCCGAAACGAAGGGATAAACCACGAAGATGAATCGGAGTGGGCGGGTCATGCTGGCAGTCGGTCTTGCGTTGGTCTCTGCCTTGCTGGTAATCGGAGCGGCGAAACCGGATGCGCCTGATGCAGCTTACGTGCAGTCGTTTGAGAAATGGAAGGCCGAGCAGACCGCCGATCTAATAGAGAACTGGTTATCGCTGGCGGGACTCTTCTGGCTCAAACCTGGTGCGAATTCGTTCGGGACCGATGCCTCCAACACGATTGTCTTTCCGAAGGGTCCTGCGCGCGCGGGCGAATTCGATCTGACGGGGAAAGACGTTACGTTCAAGGCGCTACCCGACGCAGCGGCCACGATCGCGGGCAAACCGGTAACGACTACCAGGCTTGATCCGGATACTTCCAAACAGGTCACGCAGGTCGAGATGGGAACATTGCAATTTCATGTGATCGTGCGCGGCCAACGTGTGGGAATTCGCTTGCTCGATACAGACAGTGCGGCCGCCCGGAATTTCAAGGGAATGACGTTCTTTCCGCTGGACCTGAATTATCGCGTAACCGCGGCGTGGGTTCCAGCCGACGGCAAGCAGACGATTGAAATTCCCAATGTGCTGGGCGACGTCACGGCGCAGCCGGTCCCGGGAGTCGTGGCATTCAAGGTGAACGGCGAGGATTTGAAGCTGACTGCCGTGGGTGGAGATGCCAAGACCGGGCTCTTCTTCGTGTTCAACGACTTGACTGCGAAAAGCGATACGTATCCGGGCGGGCGTTTTCTGGACACTGATCCGATCGCCGATGGGCACGTCGTTCTCGATTTCAATCGCGCCTACAATCCTCCGTGCGCCGTGACTCCCTATGCCACGTGCCCTTTGGCTCCGAAGGAGAACCGGCTCGCTATAGCGATTCCGGCGGGAGAGAAGTTTGACAAGGCCGCCCACGCCCGTCATTAGAGGGGCCCGGGAGCGGCCCGCAGACGCGTTTTGCTCTGGACCTCCCGTTATGTGCCTGCTTCTCGCTGCTGTTGCGGGGTTACAATGAACTTAGCGTGAATGCCCGCCGCTCAGGGCTAGGCCAATTCTGGACCACTCAGGTTTACCGTGATTAACTCTCTTTTGGAACGCAAAATTGAAAAGCGGCCGGACAAAGTCCGGCTGCAGGGACGCATCCTTTTTCTCACCGAAGATCCCGAACTGATCCGGCGGCAGCTTGCGGGCGAAGACTTGCCGTGGGACACGAAGAATCCGGCCAACAATCCTAAACTGCGCGATGACATTTCGACTGACGAGATCACTCCGGCTCACTACTGTTTTTACTTTGACGAGACGCTGGGCGAAATTCCATACCTGGGCTTGAAATGCGGCAGCGTGACGCCTATCGGGCGCAGCGAGGTGAAGCGCGGGGGATTCGTGTGCGCGGTAAGCGGCAAGCGGCGCGGCAAGGGCTCGAGCCGCGAGCAGTCCCCATACGCGGAAATGTGCGCCGGCATTCAAGTAGTGATTGCGGAGAATATCGAACGCATCTACAAGCAGAATTGCCAGAATCTGGGGCTGCTGACTTCGACTAACTTTTCCCTGATCGATCGGATTCGCGGCGGGGAAGAGATCGCGCTCAGCGAGTTCACCGCCGGCGAAGATGAGATCACGCGGCAAGTCATCGAATATGGCGGACTGTTTCCCTTCAATGTGGCGCGCATGCAGGGGAAAGTGTTTCTGCCGCCAATCGAGAACCACGTGAAATTGGAAATGTCGGGGAATATCCGCCGTTACACTGTGCCTCCGATGACCCTGGCGGAGAAGATTTTCGCGCGCCACATGATCAATGCCGAAGGCGAGGTCGGCGTGCCTTCCGTCAAGCCGGGTGATACCGGTTTCGCGCGCGCCGATCTCCGCTTCAGCCACGAGTACGTCACCCCTATGGCGGCGATCTTTTTCGAGCGCTACGTGGGCAAAGATGCGAAAGTAAACGACCCGAATAGCATCATTTTTTTCCGCGACCACCTGACATTTCTCGACGAAGTAATCTCCGAAGAAAAGAAAAAGCTCGGCCTGCTCGACCTGGCAACGCAACTCAAACTCAAGCAGCAAGATTTCGCGGCCAAGCAGGGAATTAAGTTGCATGGAGAGCTGAAAGACCGCAAGGGGTCGGAGGGCATCTGCCATTCGATTGTTCTCGAAAGTTACGCGCTTCCGGGCCAGTTGAATATCGGCTCCGACTCGCACACGCCGCACGTGGGCGCGATCGGCTGCGTGGCCTTCGGTATCGGCACCACCGACGTATTCAATTCGTGGATCACTAAAGACGTTCGGGTGAAGGTGCCCGAGTCGGTGAGGATTGTGATTCGCGGCAAGAAGCATCCCAACGTGACCGCGAAAGATTTCATCCTGAAAATTCTAAGCCTGGATTACGTGCGCAGCGGCAAAGCTCTGGCCAAGGTAATGGAGTATGCGGGCGAGGCGATTGAAGCCTTGAGCGTGGACGAGCGCGCCACCATGACCAACATGGCGGCGGAAATTGGCGGTTTCACCGGCATCGTCGCGCCCGACAAAAAGGCTGTGGACTTTCTGGTTGAACGCCGCGCCATGAATCGGGAGAAGGCCGAAGCGATGATCGAAGGCCTGTACAGCGATCCAGACGCGCAGTACGCGCACGTGATCGAACTCGACGCCGCCGAAATCACGCCCATGGTTGCGACGCCCGGTGATCCAGGCAATGGCAAATATGTTCGCGAGTTGAACACGCCCGTGCCCGTGGAGATCGCCTACGGCGGCACCTGCACCGCCGGCAAGAACGAAGACATGGACATGTACGCCGCGGTGCTCGCCAACGCGCTCAAGCACGGCAAGCGCGTGGCCGACTCGGTCAAGTTCTATATTCAGTTTGGATCGCAGGAGACGCGAGAATACTGCCTGCGTAAAGGCTACATCGATATTTTCCACAAAGCGGGCGCGCAGGTAATCGAGCCCAGTTGCGGAGCCTGCATCAATGCCGGACCCGGAGTTTCCACGCGTCCCGACCAGATCGTGATCAGCGCCCAGAACCGCAACTTCCCCGGCCGCAGCGGGCCGGGGCAGATGTATCTGGCCTCGCCGTTCACGGTTGCAGCCAGCGCGGTTGCCGGCTATATCGTGGAATATGAACCCAGCGAAAAGAAGGAGTTAATTTCGGCATAACAGTTTTTCTTACCGGAATTACTCTGAGGCGTCTGATCATTTAAGGAGAACGCTCATGAACCGCTCCCGCCTACTTCTAGTTGTTTCTGCTGCTCTCAGTTTTGCTGCAGCCGCCACGGCTTTCCGAACCAACTCTCAGGCAGCCGCGGTATCTGCACCTGGGAACGCCGGTTCTCTGAGCCCTGCCGCGCCGATGCTTCAGCCGCGATCGGGACACACAGCGACTCTGCTGCCCGATGGCCGAGTTCTAATCGCCGGGGGAATGCGTGGAAATCAGGACTTCTACAAATCCGCCGAACTCTACGATCCGGCCACCGGCAAATTCCAGCCGACAGGCGAGATGAATCAGCGTCGGGTGGGTCACGTCGCGGTTCTGCTGACGTCGGGAAAAGTCTCCGGGAAAGTATTGATCGCCGGAGGATGGGTCGGCGACGAAGGAACGGATTCGGCGGAGTTATATGATCCAGCCACAGGCAAGTTTACGCCGATTGCGAAGATGACCAGCCGGCGCGGAAGGCCAAGCGCAACCCTGCTTCCAAACGGCGACGTGCTGATCGCGGGCGGCGAAGAACGCAACAATGTGTCATTGGCTTCGGCGGAGATTTTCCAAGTCAGCACACTTTCGTTCCACCCGGCCGGCTCCATGCATCTGGCGCGCATATCCCATACTGCGACCCTGCTCAGCGACGGCCGCGTACTGATTGCAGGCGGCTACGGAGACTCCATAGCCTCCAGCGCGGAACTGTTCGATCCCAAAAGTGGAGCGTTCGTGGAAACCGGCAGCATGGGCACCGCTCGCTGCAAACATACGGCAGGGCTTCTTCCCGATGGCCGGGTTCTCATAGCGGGCGGCTCGGATTCGCGCGGCTGGAACGGAAATCTGAGCAGCGCGGAAATTTACGACCCGCGCACGGGAAAGTTCACAGCCACGCCCTCAATGAACGACAGCCGCTTCAAGCTGCCGGACGAAGCTGTGCAGTTGCCCTCCGGAAGGCTGCTGATAGCCGGCGGAAGCAAGCAGGTGGAAATCTTCGATCCGGCTAGCGGAAAGTTCCTGGTAGCCATGGGCCAGATGAGCGATCCCTGGCACTTCATGTCTGAGACCGCGCTGCGCAATGGCAGCGTGCTGCTGGCCGGGGGTTATCCAAACGATCCCCGAGCGACGGCAAAGGCTTGGATTTATCGTCCTTAGTGCAGGTCCCGCCGAAACCAGCCGGACCCCGCTATCCCTCGTAAGTGGTTGAATTCAACCGGGATGGCTGAAATGAGCCAGCCCGATGCCTGCAACTTTTCTGCCCCTTCCGCGTTCAAATAGATAGAGACCAGTGGCCGGTCGGAAGGTAGAAAGCCACGGTCCTAGAAGGTCTCCGGAACCATTAAAGCTTGGGATTGGGTTCTGGAGCCAACGGAGTCTTTTTATGCGTTATCTGAGATATGTTGCTTTGTTGGCGGCGTTGACGTTGCCGGTTGCGTATTCGCAGGCACAGGTTGAAGCCGGAGTTGCGGTAGGAACGGATCAGGCCCCGCCCGCACAGACTCAAGCGCAAGGGTATGACCAGGGCTATGACGATCCGGGCCCGGGCTATGTGAACGCACCGCCGGTTTGTTCGTACGGATATTACTCCTATTATCCTTACGCCTGTGCGCCGTACGGTTTCTACGGTCCGCAGTGGTTTGTGGGTGGAGTATTTATCGGCGCCGGACCTTGGTATCATTGGGGCTGGGGTCATGGTGGATACTACGGCCGCGCTGGGTACTGGGGTCACGGGTACTACGGACACGGCTATGCACCCCGCGTCTACGGTCGCGGATATGTCCGCGGTGGTGGTTATGCTCGCGCCTATAGTGGCCACGCCTATAGCGGCCACGCTTATGCCGGTAGTGGAGCGTTTCATGGCGGCGGTGCGGTGCGCGGCGGTGGCTTCCGTGGCACAGGCCATGGCGGCGGACATCGCTAAACCGACTGAGCGCGTCAAGTTGAGAAACGGCCGGCAGCACGACGCTGCCGGCCGTTTCTCCCTTTTAGAGTCCAACTTAGACCGCGATGAAGTGACACTGCAGCAGATCAGCTGCAAACCTATGCCCGATGCCCTGTATCTCAGCTTGTGGTTTCCTGACTTCTCTGGTCCGGCGATGCTGCCTCACATGTTCGCCGTTCTGCAACAGTTCCCTTTTTCGGACCAGCGTCCCGGCGTCGCCTATGTGGCCGTGCAGCCGGTCTCGTGGAATGAAGCCAGTGTGCTCGAACGTCGCTTCTCGCCGGGAATCACTCCCGAAGAGGCGGTCGTGGTCGCCGCCGATCTCATTCACGACGACTACGCCTACGTCTTCGATGCTTATTGGGACCTTTGGACGCCCGACGAGAATGGCCGCGAGTGGCTGCTGAGTCCGAGCCTGGTAAAGTTCATTGTGCAAGGAGAAGAATTCGACAATGGCGCCTCTCACGAGACCGGACACATTGAAATTGATTTCGGACTTGACTCGCTCTTCGTTCAGGAAAACGTTGAGCTGACCGAAGAGACCGAGGCCAAGATTCGCGACAACGTGGCCAAACTGGTGGAGTTCACGAAGAAGGCAGAAATGAATACGCGCGCTACTTCGCGCCGTCTGTGGTCAGAATCGGAAGAAAGTCTCCCTCAGAAGCTAATAGCGCGCCTGCAGAAAGTGCAGTAAGCAGAGGGCACAGACGAACACAGAGTTTTGGACTTACCCTGTGAACATCTGTGCCCTCTGTGGTTAAAGTCCTATTTCGTCCGTCCGCCCTCGACCTTGAGCGTCTCGACAGCCGCAGCCTGGGCCGCAGCTAACCTTGCCGTCAGTACTCGGAACGGCGAGCACGATACGTAGTTCAAACCGGTGCGATAGCAGAACTCCACGGATGATGGCTCGCCCCCGTGTTCTCCGCAGATTCCTACTTTGAGCGTAGGCCGCGTTTTCCGTCCGCGTTCCGTCGCCATCTTCACCAGCTGTCCAACGCCCTCTTGATCCAGCGCAGCGAACGGATCCTGCTTCAGAATGCCCTCGGCAAGATAAGTAGGCAGCACCTTGTTTACGTCGTCGCGCGAGAAGCCAAACGTGGTCTGCGTTAAATCGTTCGTGCCGAAGGAGAAGAATTCGGCCTCTTTCGCGATCTCGTCCGCTACCAGCGCAGCCCGCGGCAACTCGATCATCGTTCCGACCAGGTACTCGACCTTCGTTCCTTTCTCCTTGAATACTTCGTCCGCCACGCGCCGCACGATGGCGGCCTGGTTCGCCATTTCCTTCACCGTGGCCACCAGTGGGATCATGACTTCTGGAAGCACCTTCACGCCTTTTTTCGATACCTCGACCGCAGCCTCAAAAATGGCGCGCGCCTGCATCTCCGTGATCTCGGGATAAGTGATGCCAAGCCGGCATCCACGATGCCCCAGCATGGGATTGAACTCGTGCAACTGCTCTACCCGCGCCAGCAGCGTGGGCAATAGCTTCTTCAGATCGCCGACGCTCTTCGCGCCGTAGTCGGAATATCGTTCCACCAGCGCTTTCTTCTCTTTGGCGTCGGCATGCGGCAGCGTGGCAATTTCCACCATCAAGTCCTCACGGCGAGGAAGAAATTCATGCAGTGGCGGATCGAGCGTGCGGATCGTCACCGGCAAACCGTCCATCGCCTTGAAAACACCCTCAAAGTCTTTGCGCTGCAGCGGCAATAATTTCTTGAGCGCGACGCGCCGATCTTTCTCGTTATCCGCGAGAATCATCGCCCGCATGTGACGAATCTTGTCTTCGCCGAAGAACATGTGCTCGGTGCGGCACAGCCCGATCCCTTCCGCTCCAAACGCCCGCGCCTGAATCGCGTCCCGAGGAATGTCTGCATTGGCCCGGACTTTCATCTTGCGATGCGGATCGGCCCACTGCATGAACTTCTGCAGTTCGGGATCATCCGGCGAAGGATCGAGCGTGCCCAGCTTTCCTTTGATCACGCGGCCAGTGGTTCCGTCGAGTGAAATCCAGTCACCTTCTTTGAATGTCTGCCCCTTTACTTTCATCTCGCGGGTTTTTTCATTGACATCAATGTCGCCCGCTCCCGCCACGCAACACTTGCCCATGCCGCGAGTAACGACTGCGGCGTGACTGGTCATGCCGCCGCGGGAAGTAAGAATGCCTTTCGCGACTTCCATTCCGTGAATATCTTCAGGCGTCGTTTCCGCGCGCACCAGAATCACCGGATTCTTCGTCGTGTCATGCCCCGCCATCTTTACAGCTTCATCGGCGGTGAAAACAATTCGCCCAACAGCCGCGCCCGGCGATGCCGGCAATCCCGTCGCAAGCACTTCCACCTTGGTGCTCTTCTCATCCAGCCGCGGTACCAGGAAGTCATACAGCTGGTTCGGTTCGACGCGGAAGATCGCTTCTTCTTTCGTGATCAGTCCTTCCTCCACCATCTGAATCGCCACCCGCACCGCGGCCAGCCCGGTGCGTTTGCCGTTGCGGGTCTGCAGCATGTAGAGCTTGCCGTCCTGGATGGTGAACTCGAAATCCTGCATATCTTTGTAGTGCTTCTCCAGCCGCGTGGTGATTTCGCGAAGCTGGTCGTACACATTCGGCATCACTTTTTGCAGTTCGAGAATCGGGACCGGCGTGCGGACGCCCGAGACCACATCCTCGCCCTGCGCGTTCATCAGAAATTCCCCGTAAAACTCTTTCGTGCCGGTTGCAGGATTGCGCGTAAACCCCACGCCCGTTCCGCTCGTGTCGCCGAGATTCCCGTAGACCATTGCCTGGACGTTGACTGCGGTACCCAGCATGTCATCAATGTTGTTGATGCGGCGATAGTGCTTGGCGCGATCGTTCTGCCAGGAACGGAACACCGCATCGCGGGCCATCACCAGCTGCTCGCGCGGATCCTGCGGGAAGTCGCGCTTGGCATGCTTCTTCACGACCTTCTTGTACTCGACAATCACTTCCTGCAGAGCCTTGGCGTCGAGATCGGTGTCGAGCTTGGTCTTCTTCTGCTTCTTCTTGGCGTCGAACACTTCATCGAAGGCCGACTTCTCGATGTCGAGCACCACGTTGCCGAACATCTGAATCAGCCGCCGGTAAGAGTCCGCCGCGAATCGCGGATTGTTGCTGCGCTTGGCCAGCGCCTCCACGCTCTTGTCGTTCAAGCCGAGATTGAGAATCGTGTCCATCATCCCGGGCATGGAAAATTTCGCGCCTGAGCGCACGCTCACCAGCAGCGGGTTCTCGCCCGTGCCCAGCTTCTGCCCCTGCAGAGCTTCCAGCTTCGCCAAAGCCTCGTCCATCTGCCGATCCACTTCTTTTGACGCAGCGCCGGTCCTCATGTACTCGCGGCACGCCTCGGTCTGAATCGTGAAGCCCGGAGGCACAGGCAGCCCGGCATTGGTCATCTCGGCCAGTCCTGCGCCCTTGCCGCCGAGGACGTCCTTCATCTTGCCGTTGCCGTCGGCTTTGCCGCCGCCGAAAAAGTAAACGTACTTGGTGCTTGTCTTTTTTGTGTCCTGCGCTTCAACTTCGGGGAGAGTAATCGTCGCCATAGATGAGTCCTTTGCCTCGCGATTTGCGAATTGAATTCAGTTATTCCTTTTCGATTTTGGGTGGCGCAGCGCTTCGGCGCTGCGATCCATACCCAGACGCCCAAAGCCTCAAGCGGATCTTTGTGTGTCCACCGCTCAGCCCCGGAGGGACGTCGCGAAAATAGCCCACCGCTTCAGCGGTGGGTACAACAGCAAAATCAGGAACAAGTCCCGTAGGGACGACTGAAGTCACGCCTTCCCTTCGGTCACGATCTCGGAAAAATCAGCAATCGTCGAGAACTCTTTCAATAACTTCCGCAGCAAGGCCAATCGATTCGCCCGCACCCGCTGATCCTCGACCATCACCATGACCTTGTCGAAGAACTTGTCAACCGGTTCGCGCGCTGTGGAAAGAAGCAGCAGCGCTTCCAGGTACTCTTTCCGGCTGCGATGCTCTTCCACACGTGCACCCGTCCGCTCCATATATGCCATCAGAGTCTTTTCTTCGCCGGCTGAGTCTGGCAGATACTCAAACCGCGCAGCGGGTTCAATGCCCTTTTCCGCAGCTTGCCTCAGTATATTCCGCATACGCTTGCAAGCCGAGCCAATCGCTTGAAACTCCTGCATGTGCAGAACCTGTTTCACCGCCTCAGCCCTCTGCACCGCATCCACAACATTTTCTGCATTCGCCGCAAGCACCGCCTTCACCACATCGTACGCATAACCACTTACGTCTTTCAGGTAGAACTCCAATCGCTCACGGAAAAATGTCGCGACCGACTCTGAAAATTCGTTGTCCGCAACGAATTTCTTTTCCGCTTCAGAACCCTGATACCCTGCGCGCGCATCGCGCATGAGTTCGCCCAGGCGCAACGGCAATCGTTTCTCGGCGATGATTTTCACGATCCCATTCGCCTGCCGCCGCAGCGCAAACGGATCTTTCGATCCGCTCGGCACCAACCCCAGAGCAAACATCCCGGCAATCGTATCGGCCTTGTCGCCAATCGAAAGCACAGCGCCCTCGATCGAACGGGGCACACTGTCGTCCGTGGACTCGGGCTTGTAATGGTCGTAAACCGCATCCGCAATAGCCAAGCGGGTGGCTTCGGACAAGGTTGGATCCAGTTGTTGCGCCCGAGCGTAGAGCCCCCCCACAATTCCCTGCAACTCCGTGAATTCTTTCACCAGTTCGGTGGTCAAGTCAGTTTTCGACAGGCAAGTGGCCTTGTGTATCACCCCCGGCCGTACCGTGATCCCACCCTGCTTGAGAATTTCGCTCAGCCAACTGCATAACCGTTGCACGCGCTGCGTCTTGTCAAAGTAACTGCCCAGATCTTTCTGGAAAGTCACATGCTTCAGCAACTCCAACCGCTCCAGCAGAGATTTCTTCTGATCAGTCTCCCAGAAGAAGCGCGCGTCATTGAAGCGCGCTCGCAAAACACGCTCGTTTCCGTGACGGATAAGCCCCTGCGGATCGCTGTCCGTATTCAGCACGGCCAGAAAATAAGGCGCCAGTTTTCCGTCCGCATCCTCCACCGCGAAATATTTCTGGTGGTCGCGCATCACCGTCACCAGCACCTCTTCGGGTAGCGCAAGAAACTGCGGATCGAAACCGCCCAGAATCGCAGACGGAAACTCCGTGAGATTCACCACCGTGTCGAGCAGTGCCTTGTCCTCGCGCCAGCGTGCGCCGGGAACGGCGCGCGTAGCCGCGTCCAAGGCTTTTCGAATCCGGTGCTCGCGTTCGGCGCGTCCCAACACTTTGGCTGTCCGCAGAGAATCCACATATGCCGAACCGGCCCGCGGAATCGTCACGGTGCCGGATGTCAGAATCCGATGCCCGCGCGAACGGTTCCCAGCACGAATGCCGTCAAACTCGAGCGGAATGGTCTCCCCATCGAGCATCGCAACCAGCCAGCGCACCGGACGCACGAAGCGTTCGTTCGGCTTGCGCCAATACATGTTCTTGGGCCAGTAGATTGTGGAGAGTTCTTTGGGCAAGCCCTCAGCGAGAATTTCGGCGGCGCTGCGACCTTTCTTCGTCACCTTCGCGGCCAGGTACTCACCCTTGGGGGTGGTAATTCTTTCCAGTTGCGTCACATCCACGCCAGCTTTCTTCGCAAAGGCATGCGCAGCAGGTGTCGGCTGACCATCTTTATACGCGACGTTCACCGACGGTCCATTGATGTGCTCCGTCTGGTCGGCTTGGGAAGCGGCGATCCCTTCCGCCATTACCGCCAGTCGCCGCGGCGTATCAAAATGCGTGACTTCGCCGCCAGACAAACGCTCACGGCTCAGAAGCGCAGCGACGCGCTCGCGCAACTCTTCGGACGCCGCATCAATCATCCGCGCCGGAATCTCTTCGCACCCGATTTCTAGTAAGAAGTCTGGCATGCAAGAACTTTCTAATGGACGCAATTTCCAAAGTGCGCCGTAGTGCCCGCCATCACAAAGTACCTTTCATCCCGAGCGTAGCAGGACGATTCGAAAAGCGAATCGTTCTGTGGAGTCGAAGGATCCCTACCGTTAAGACGCTCCCGCCCACGTTCGAACGCCCATCGCCGCCCCCCGAAAGCCGTACGCTTATCGGGATCCTTCGACTGCGTGGAAACTTCGCTTCGCGAACTTTCCACCCCGCTCAGGATGACACAACCTAGGATCAAATCCCCGCTGGCACTAACTTTTCGCGCTTGGTTTTCTTCGTACTCACAGGCTCAGGCTCGTCGGATTTCTCAGGACCTGCAGATTCACTCTTCTGCTGCCCCACCCAGGCCTTGGCGATGCCCACCGCCAGCGCTCGCACGCGCGCAATCACGCCCACACGCTCGGTCACTGAAATTGCACCACGCGCGTCGAGAATATTGAACAGATGCGAGCATTTTAAGCACAGGTCGTATGCCGCGAGTACCGGAAAGCGCGCCGGATCGCAAGCCAGTCCCGCGTGCCCCGCTCTTGTCGCTCCGTCCTTTGGAGAGACAGGAGCGGGATTGTGATCTCTTGCCAACCCCGCATACCCTTCGAGCAAGGCCTTGCACTCCGCCTCATATAATTCAAAATGCTTCCAGGCCTTCTCAACGTCGGCAGCCTCGAAGTTGTAAACCGAAAACTGCAGCTCGTCCCCCAGGCGCACGTCGCCATATTTCACCACGCTCCCGGACTCAGGATCGCGCGCCCAGACGATGTCGTAGATCGAATCCGCATCCTGGAGAAACGCGGCGATGCGCTCCAATCCATACGTCAGCTCGGCGGAAATCGGAAACAGATCCACTCCGCCGCACTGCTGGAAGTAGGTGAACTGCGTGATCTCCAGTCCATCGAGCATGACCTGCCAACCCACGCCCCACGCGCTCAGCGTGGGAGCTTCCCAGTTATCTTCTTCGAACTTGATGTCGTGCTGGCGCAGGTCAATCCCAATCGCTCCCAGTGACTCCAGGTACAACTCCTGAACGTTTTCCGGTGGAGGCTTCAGGATGACCTGCAACTGCATGTGCTTGAACAACCGGTTGGGATTCTCCCCATAGCGCCCGTCTGCCGGACGTCGCGACGGCTGTACATAGGCGACTTTATAAGGCTTCGGCCCCAGCACCCGCAGAAATGTCTCCGGCGCCATGGTTCCGGCGCCGACTTCAACATCATATGGCTGTTGCAGCACGCAACCGCGCTCCGCCCAGAAAGTCTGCAGGCGCAGGACGAGCTCCTGAAAAGTCAGCGGATTGGACGAGGATGGATTCAGAATTCAGCTCTTAAGCTATTCGCTTTTGGCTCTTAGCTTAACCCAGAATGCGAGCGATCACTCGAAACTTCTACAGCACAGCCGGAGCTCAGCAGGTAATTCCCGATTGTAATGGAAATGATTGCCAGCCGTCAGCTAGCCGATGCCGGCGGCATGTCTTAAATGATTCCAAGGACCAGCAACACAGGGTTAAGACACCACCACGCCAGCGCATTCACGTCTTCCGGAATGCGCGGATGCAAACCACTGGAATTGCTCCTCTTGGGGTAGCCGACGTACGTCTTGGTGCGACATTCACCCCATGTCGTACTTTGCCGCTTGTGCGGGCGCGAGTCTTGCGGCTAGGTTGCCTGCATGAGGACAACGATCGCAATCGCGGCTTGGACACTGACTGCCATTCTGGCTTCAGAGCTTCTCGGATACCTGCTGCACCGGCTGCTGCACAGCGGTTGGATCCGATTCCTGAGCGCCAGTCACATGAAGCACCATCTGGTTCTTTACGGTCCCCTGCAGAAGCAGCGGCCCAGTCAGGAATATCTTGACGCGACCACCGGTAAAGTTGCGATTGGGAATATCGGCCTCGAATGGATCATTCCAGCCGGCATCCTGCTGTTCATTCTCGGTGGTCTTTTCAGGCTTTTGAGAATTCGGGCGGAGTACCAGTTTCTGTTTTTCGGGATCGTTCTCGCCTGGAGCGTCTGCGTCTTCAGCTATCTCCACGACCGGATGCATGTCAAAGACTTTTGGATGGAACACGTTCCTCTCTTGAAGGGCTGGTTCCGCTGGGCGCGCAATCTACACGATATTCATCACCGGGTTCTGAACGACCAGGGACTCATGGACAAGAATTTCGGCATCGGTTTTGCCTTTTTCGATTGGCTGTTCGGCACCATGGCATCCGTCCAGCCTCCGTTTAATCATACCGGCCTCAAAGCCGCCAGGAAAAAATTTGATTTTGTAATGGGGACGACGGGTAGACAAGCAAAAGAAGAAGGGGATAAACGCTGAACGTTTCGAATTCACTATGGGCGCGAGGAGTTAATAGATGCTCCGCGTCCGGCAAATGACAACAGCAACTTAACTCGGTCTCAGCCGATAAAGGAGATATCGCACATGATACGAATCCTTGCATTGCTAGCACTCACCCTCGCAGCCAGTTCGTTAACCGAGGCACAGGTCACCGTGGACTGCACGGCGGGCCAATCATTGAACCGCGCACTATCCAGGCTGGACAAGCACACCCCAATCACCGTTTCGGTGAATGGGATCTGCAGCGAGTACGTTCACGTCATCGGGTTCGACGGGCTCACGCTGAAAGGGCTCCCGGGCGCCACACTGCTCCAGCCAACAACGGGTCCGGGTAGCGTCTTTAACACGGTGTTGCTGATCGAGTCTTCTCGGGCCGTAACTGTCGCTGGCTTCAGCGTCCAATCCGATCTTTCCACGGTTTCTGCGATCGCAGTTGGGCACGGCAGCAGCGACGTTGAGCTTAGCAACTTGAAGATTCAAGGAGGAGGCGAAGGCATCATTGTTTTCGAGAACAGCCAGGTATTGCTCGCCAACGTAACCTCGAAGGACGCAGGGTTCGCACCTCTCGGTGTTTACGACCTTTCGGATGTACACATTGAACATTGTCTGTTCGAAGAGTCGACCGGAACATCATGGCACACCGGTATAGATGTAGGCGCCGCCCACGTGACCATCTTTGGGACCACCATCCGAAACATGCAGATCGGCATGGTTGCGCGTGGGGGAGCGATTATTGATGTAACCCAATTCGACACCGGCTTATCAAGCGATGTCGTGATCGAAAGCCCCGCCGGCACGAATTTCAATGGCGTCTCCGTCACTACTGGCGCATCTCTGAACCTGGGCAGTGCGAAGCTCCGCATCAACCGTCCCGGCCAAACATGGGGAGGAACCACAGGTGGCGTGCTGCTCTCCGGAGGCGGTTTCTTGAATGCGGGAGCCAACCTCGTGGTGTCGAACAGCCAGGGCCAGGGCGTGCTTGTAACCAACAACTCACACGCAGACCTTGATGGTTCCAGCATCACCGGGAGCCAGCATGGAGGCCTGGTCGTGGTCAACCAGTCCAGCGCGGCAGTGGGGTCACAGCATCCACCGACCCTGATCGGCGGCAATGCAACCGATATCTTCTGCGATTCCAGAGCTCTCATTACTGGAAGCGCGAACCTCGCCGGCGTTCCCACGACGCAGTGTGCCAACTTGCTGCCTGGCGACACCGTGCCCATTCCGTAACAAGTTTATGGGCGACGAAAGCAGAAAGGATCGAGTGCCCGGGAATCCGGCCAGGCCGTTTTCCCGGCGATTTCCTTTCCTTCAACTTCACGAAGGTTTCTGTCTCAGGCGCACAGATACAGGAGAGTATCGAATGAACACAACATGCAAAACACTGGCGGTCATCACCATCCTTGCGGCCGTCTCCCTTCCGGCCTCCTCCCAGACCGGTTTAGGCCATATCGGTCCCTCGAACGCCGAAGTCGTCGGAATTGCCGTGGCCGCGGGCGCGGCAGTTGCGGTCACAGCAGTCATTCTCTACGCGACCCTGCACCGGCAGTCGATCACTGGATGCACACGATCCGTGAATAGCGAAAGTAGTTTGACCGATGAGAAAAGCAACCGCACCTACACCCTGGTAAACGGCAAATCCAGATTCAACCCTGGGGAACGCATGACGCTACGCGGTAAAAGCAAGAAGGACAAGTCCGGGCACCTCACATTCAAAATCTCGGGGATTCAGCACGACTATGGTCCCTGCCAGCAATGAAAAGCTTTGCACCGGTAAATTTCGATTTGGTCGCAATTCGGCACGAGAATAGTGATAACGGGCGTGTCAGCCACGCCGGAGGGTACGGACGATGAAACTCCTTTAGCGATGATGGCAGTGGAAAATCGCAGGCTCCGATGTGAGGCGATTCTTCAATTCAAGAATGAATCGGAGCTTAACATTCGGCGGATGTCTAAAACCCGCCCTTCTCCAACATTCCCACCGTGACCAGCTTCTTCTCCAGGTGCCGTTGCAGAATTTGGATTAGAAATTTGCGCAGGTCGGCGGCTTGCGATTTCGGCCAGGGAATCTGCGCGAAATTCTCCACCGGAGCGCGAAATATTTGTGCCGCCAGCACTCGCGACTCGCTTGAAATCTCCGATGACGCCAGGCGTTTGTCGTCCGGGCACATGAGCCCATCTGCCAGTGCGTGAAAATAGGCCCGGCTGCCGCTCAGGCTCCGGCCGCAGACGATACACTCCGTCAATTCCGGCAGAAAGCCGACCAGTCGCGTCAGCCACAATTCGAAATACGTGACCGGCATCCATATCTCGGGGCCCGTCAGAACGTGCAGCACCGAAAGCGTGAGCCGGAAGATGGCGTCGTTGGCCTCGCGATCGGGCAGCAATTCGTCCAGCAGTTCAGCGATGTGTCCCAGAGCCACCGCCCGCGCATAACTGACCTCGGAAGCCATGGGTGATTCCAACACCTCGCAGGAATCGAGCCGCGTCAATTCCTGCCCCTCGCGGACGTCATAGAAGGCGCGCACGTAGGTCAGCGGCTCAAGAGCCCCGCCGAATCGCCGCTTCGACTTTTTCGCCGACCGGGCCACGCCACGAACTTTGCCCTCGGCGCGCGTAAACAACGTGACCAGCAGATCGGCCTCGCGCAACGGATAGCTGCGCAGCACGATCGCTTCAGACTCTCGCAGGGCCATGGGAGTTCGACTAGAATGATCGATTCTAGTGGAAGAGCGCTTTCACCCGTCAGCTATCTGCTTCGCCTTTAAGAATAACCGAGGCCGCACTCCAATCTGGCTTTCGATATACTTTCAAGAACGTGAAAAGAATCAGTCTTTTTCTACTCGTGATCATCGGCCTTATGACACTCGGCTCCGCCGAGGACACTTCTTTCAACCGCGTAGCCGCACCTGATTCGAGAGGTCGGCAAATCAAAGCTATCCTCACGTTCAGCGACGATCATAAGGCGGTCGAAGTGCAGCCCGTGAAAGGTCCCACCGTGAGCATTCCCTACGATGAGATCTACAAGTTTTCCTACGAATACACTAAGAAGCATCGCGTCAACGAGGAATCAATCTTTTCGGCCGCAGTCGGTGTGGGCGCGATTGTCATGCTGACCAAGTCGAAGAGCCATTGGCTCGAAATCGACTACCGCGAGGGCGATGTCCCAAAGTCATTCGTGCTGCGGATGGACAAGCACGAGTATTTGCGGATTCTGGACGCCGTGAAGGCGCATACCGGCAAAGACCCTGAAGTTCTGGGAAACGCGAATAAGCGGTAGGGCGGCAAATCGAGCGAGATAAGTGCGCTCAGACGCGACAAAGCGCGCGCCCGCAAGGACGCGCGCCGATATCCCATCTAAGGCAAAAGCTGACGGGTTTCAAACTGCACTATCGCCCGAAATACTTTGCATTCCGCTCGGTGAAAGAGTTCCACTTCTCGGGCAGATCGTCGAGTGCGAAGATAGCCGAAACCGGGCACACCGGCACACAGGCACCGCAATCAATACATTCCACCGGATCGATATACAGCAACTCCTCGGTCGCGTAGGCGGGTTCGTCTTTCTTGGGATGAATGCAGTCCACCGGACACGCATCCACGCATGCAGTGTCTTTAGTGCCAACGCACGGTTCAGCAATCACGTAGGTCATAAAAGTATCGGTCTCCTGAGGGTCTCTGCGTCTATTTTACTACCGCGGCGTTTTGGTGACCGGACATTCTAACAAGAATCGGGACGGCAGGTATAGGACGAAGACAACGTTGTGCGATAAGCATCCACGACGGCGCCAACCCCTTCAATCTGACGCGGGATCTGGACGAGGCGGTGCGGCAGTTTCATCAGGCACGGTTGAGCGACGACTATGTCTACCTGTTTCTGGATGGCGTGAGCTTGCGGGTGCGGCGGCCGACGGGGCGCAAGCAGGTACAGATGCTGGTGGCGTACGGAATTCGGCAGGATGGCAGCCGTCACTTGCTGGCTTTTTTGCGTAGCCAGGGCGAAAGCCAAGCCGACTGGGAGGGGTTGCTGCAGGATATGTACCGGCGCGGTCTGGAGCAACGATCGCTCGGCCTGATTCTCACCGACGGCTGCGCCGGCTTGGCGGCGGCGATTCGCACCGTCTATCCGCGGGTGCGGCATTAACGCTGCTGGGTGCACAAGATGCGGAACATTTTAGAGAAGACGCGCAAACCCGATTACGACGAGGTGAAAGCCGGAGCTCAGGCCATCTATTTGGCCGATGGGCGGAAGCAAGCCGAAGCCGCTTTTGCGCTTTCCGCTCGCGCTGAGGCCAAGTTTACCCCGCCATGGTCCGGCGGTTGCAACAGGACCTGCCTGAGCTGCTGTCGTTCTTCGCCTTCCCCCGGCACCTGTGGCGCAAACTACGCACCACCAACGTGATCGAGCGCTGTTTTGTCGAGGTGCGCCGCCCCACCCGGCCCATGGTCCGCTTTGTGAATGTCCAAAGCGTCGACCGCATTATCTACTCCATCTTCCACAGATTTAACCTGGAATGGAAAACCCGCACCCTCAACCTATTTACACAAGCAGCTTGACATCACCCTCCGAGATCGCTCTTTTGACAGTCGGTTAGACGACTGCTACCATCGAAAGTTCATCGGCAATCCTGCCTCCGAGTCGTCCCCGTCGTCTAGCCTGGCCTAGGACATCGCCCTTTCACGGCGGTAACACGGGTTCAAATCCCGTCGGGGACGCCAACAAAATAAAAGACACGGGTTCCGCACAATCACCGTTTTTCTTCATGATCCAATTTGATCCACTTAGGCGGGCTTGATTTCCGAAACGGCGCCCCGCCTTACCAATTTGACCAAATTGCTCTGTGCCTCGCGCTTCTGCGGACCGACTGCCTGCATGTAAACGTCGGTCGTGACTTTCAGACTCGCATGGCGAAGCAACTCCTGTACGACCTTCGGATTTTCTCCGTTCGCGTTCAGAAGCGTTCCAAACGTGTGCCGGAAGGTGTGATACGAGACTTGCTTCGTCACCCTGGCACGTTCCAAGGCCGGCTTGCCGTAATACCGCCACAGCGTGCCGCGGCCAATAGGGCTGTCGGCCTTTCATGTGCGGAGAGGCAAACAACCAATCGCCTGGACTTCCGTATGGAGAAAGGAGCTTCCATACCCAGAGAGATTCGGCCGTTTGCGCGTCCAGCGGAACGTCTTTTAGAGACGCTTCCGTTTTCGGCGGCACCCTCTACCATTGCCACTACAGATCGACGGATATGCAAGACGAGATTCTCGAAATCCACGTCCTGCCACCGAAGCCCTATCAGTTCTCCTCGGCGCAGCCCAGTGAAAGCATCCAGCTCGATCATCGTCCGGAGCGGATCTGGCAATTCCTTGAGGAATGCCATGATTTCTTCCGGGGTCAGAACGTCTGGTGCTTTCTGCCGTTTCGCGCTCTGGCGAACACTCGTGATTGGATTCTTCTCGGTCCACTCCCACCTGATCGCATGAGAATAGAGCGCACTCATAATGTTTCTGATCTTCGCCCTGCTGCCCCGCGCTAGCGGAACACCAGTTCTCGGAAAACAGAGACTCTTGAGCCATTTCTCCACGTCGGTCGCCTTGATGTCCTTCAATCGACATACACGCCATCGTGGGAGAATCCATTTCCTTAAATAACCCTCGTAGGTCACCTGCGTCGAGTACGATTTGCGATCCTCGTCCGCCGCGTCGGGCGTCGGCTTGGTCTTGTTGAAAATGTCCGGCAACTCGTGTTGGCGATAGTGATTTACAAGCGTCTCGAAACTGATGCTTTTGATGAGACGTTGAGGGGTTTGTTGGTTGATCTCTAAGCGGATGGCATCTACTGCGGCTTGGGCGGCAGACTCGGTTGGCAAGTCTTCCTGGACCGTTCCAATGACGATGTGTTTTCGCCGGATTGCTCCGTCCAGCTGAACTTCTCTCCACAAGAACTTCCAAACCTTTCCTTTTTTGCGATCCGCCAGTCTCAGACTGCCTTTTTGATAACTCGTGCGCCTCATTCAAATCCTCCATTTCGGTTGAGGCAACACGGATGGCTGGAACGAGAGTAGCCCAGCTTTGGTCTGCTGTCGAGATCGCCTCAATGCGATTCATTTCTCAACTGGCCATTTTGTGTTCAAGCCAATCGTTCAAAACTGAAGCGCGAAAGCGCCAGAGCTTTCCGATCCGAACGCCGAGAATCCGGCCGCTACGGGCCATTTGCTGCAGAGTCTTGGGATGAATTTTTAAGAGAGCGGCTGCCTCATCTGTGTCCAGGAGCTGCTCAAAGTGCGCGTCAGCGTTTTCAATGCGGTGGGCTGGTTTGGAAACAAGGTCGGGCATAGCCGCCTCCGAGAGAGTTTTTCGCAGCTTCTGAGCTGCCAGAGCAGTTCGAGGTTAGTTTTGGTACTGCTGAGGAGTCCAATTCATTTTGAGCTGACCCTTATGAATCCCAGTAATGAATCAGTGATGGAACGGATTATCTGGACACTAGATCCTCACTATAAGCGTAAGGAATAGGCTCGGCTGAGAAGTCATTGGACTGACGCTAAACATTCGTCCCGACTAATGTTGGCCCAATGCAGCGACTCTGATGGTTGCTGCTGGAGGCCGTCATGCCGCACACAACGCCTGTCAAACATCCCTTTGGGGCTCGCTTGACAATGACTTTAGCGTCTGCAAAATCGGCGCCGATCCTCGTCGCATTTCTCATCTTCGCCCCAATTGCGGCCCATGCCCAAGGGAGTCCTTTCGACACCGGCTTTAACGCAATCCAAAGCCTTTTCACCGGCACGATCGCGAAGGTTGCAAGTCTGGTTGCAATCGTGATCGGCGGCTACGGCTTCGCGCACGGCGAACCCGGTGCAAAAAAGGCGCTCGCCGGCGTTGCCGCCGGAACGGGCATCGCCGTTCTCGCGGTGAATGTCCTGAGTTGGCTCTGGGGCGTATAGCGCCATTCTCAGCTCTGCCTGCAATCCCGTGCGTGCACGCTGAGAGGACGTTATGCCCGACAAAGCACAGCAGAAGCACCGCACAAATCGAGTCTTCAAGAGCCTGCACAAGCCACTCACCTACTTGGGCGTGGAACGCACGCTCTTCTACTTCGTCTGCGTCGGCGCGGTGGGGGCCTTCAATCTCTTCAATTCCATCCTCGCCGGTATCGCCGTCTTCATTGGCGGTTTTGCCTTCGGCCATTGGGTAACGAACAGCGATCCGGCATTCCTCCGCATCCTCGCAAAGTCCGAACGCTACAAGCTGCGCTATGACGCCGCGAAGCAGCAAGTTCCCCGCGTGGAGGTAGTGTGATGCTGCGTCTCGACAAGGTCATCAAGCCGTGGAAAGAGAGTGCGGCGCTCAACGACCACATCAACCTCTACGGCTTCTGGAATGAGACGGCCTTCCTTACCAAAAGCGGCGATCTAGGCATGGTTCTCAGCGTTCCCGGCGTGGACTACGAAAGTCTTGACCGCTCGCAACAGGAGTATGCGGTGAAGCGGTTGGAGGCGGCGCTGAAAGCCTTTGGCCCAGGCTTCCATGTTTACCAATACCTCTTCAAATCGAACCGCCCCGACATACCGTTCGCAACATATGATGACCCCATTGTCGAAGCAGCTATTGACCAGCGACGGAAGTTCTTT
Source organism: uncultured Acidobacteriaceae bacterium (assembly GCA_963709305.1). GTDB lineage: Bacteria > Acidobacteriota > Terriglobia > Terriglobales > Acidobacteriaceae > Sulfotelmatobacter. Next base: position 144,370 of record CAVPWO010000003.1, read on the forward strand.
GAAGCGAAGCGCGACCATCTCTATCAGGTTGAAATCTTCTACTGCATCCTGCTCGAAGGCGCCCGGTCGAAGACCGGCGTCGGCACGGCGCTAGCTCGCCTGTTACGCGATCCAGAGGGCGCGATTGCCGAACTCAAATCGCAGTTCACCAACGACAGCATGAAGAAGTTGTTGCGGACGCATATCGAGCGCGATCTTCAACGGCTCGACCAGCACGTGCAGGCATTCGCTCGGCAGCTTGCGGATTTCATGCAAATCGAGATCTTGAATCAGCAGGGACAATTCAGCGTTTTTCCGCCGCTTGCTGAATTATGACGACTGGCGTGTTGCCGGCAGGCCGCAGTCCACGCAGTTTCTCGACTATCAGGTGGTCAACTCCGACATCGAAGCCGAACGCGATCATCTGCGGGTAGGCGATCACATCGTCCGCGTGCTGACGATGAAAGAGGCCATCACCGAGACGCGGCCCCTGGTACTCGACGCGCTGCTGAAGATTCCCGCCAACTTCTATGTGGTCACGCGAGTGGACGCCGCTCCCCGCGGACAAGGCCCGCAAAGAAGTGAACAAGCGCCGCCGCCACTTCAATATGTCAAAGACAGGATTCGTCTCGCAGATGGGCAACGACGCCACGAAGACGAACCCACGCGACGTGCTGGTGGACGAGTCCAAACAGGCCGACATCGAAAATCTTGGCGATTGCCTTCGCGCCCTGGGTGACGGTCAATCGCTTGGCGATTTCTCGCTCACGATTGTGCTGTATGGCCGGTCACGAACGGAACTCGATCAGCTCGTGGCCGAGTTTACTGGCGTCTTCACCAACGCGGACGGCAATCTGTTTGCGGAAACCTACAACCAGCTGAACGCTTATTTCGCCACTGTGCCGGGCAACTATGCGCTCAACCTCCGCCAGTTGTATCTGCTGAACACGAACTACGCCGACCTGTCTTTTCTGTTTACGATCCTTCCCGGCGAAAAGACGAACGCGCATCTCGGCACGGAGTACCTGGCAGTCGTCGAAACCGACAACAGCACGCCCTACTTCCTCAACCTGCATACCCGCGACGTTGCCCATACGCTGATTCTCGGGATGACAGGCAGTGGCAAGTCGTATCTTTGCGTTTTTCTGCTGCAGAACGCGCAGAAGTACAAGCCGCTGACTTTCATCTTTGATATCGGCGGCAGCTTCCAGTCGCTTACGACGATATTCAAGGGCTCGTATCTCAATGTGGGTCAGGAAGCGCGGGACTTCACCATCAACCCCTTCTCGCTGCCTCAGACCAAAGAGAACCTGCAGTTTCTCTTCAGCTTCTTCCGCGTGCTCATTGAGGGTAACGAGCAACGTTACCGGATGGACTTCAAGGAGGAACGCCGACTGTGGGACGCGATCGAGCGCATCTACGTACTGGAGCCGAACCAGCGCACGATTTCGAATTTTGGGAACATCATCGGCGAGTTGAAAGAACGCCTCCACCGCTGGACCCGCGGTGGACAGTACGGCTTCCTCTTCGACAACGCCGAGGACACGCTTTCGTTCAAAAGCTTTCAGACGTTCAATTTCCACGGCTGGAACGATGCGCCGGAAGTCTTGGAACCACTGCTGTTTTATGTTTTGCATCGAGCATCGAATGAGATCACTGACCCCAAGAACCTCGGCACCTCCAAGTTCTTCCTGCTCGATGAGGCGTGGCTCTTCATCAAGAACGAGACGATTCGCAATTATGTGGTGCAGGCGCAGAAGACCTGGCGCAAGCACCTACGCCGCGATGATCCTGGCGACGCAATCCATCAAAGAACTTGAGGAATCGGGGATGCTGGCGATAGTGGCCGAGAGTTGCCCGACAAAGATCTTCCTCGCCAACCCGGACATGAACCGGGAAGTTTACCGCGAGGCGTTTCATCTGAACGACACCGAACTGGACCTTATCGACGGCCTTGTTCCGCCAGGCCAAATGCTGATTCGCAAGGCGCAGACCTCCAAGAAAGTACATTTGAACGTCGATTCGGTCTCGCACTGGATGGCGACCAACAACTGCCCGCGACAACCTCAAGAAGCAGGAGTATTTCGACCGCCTCGGTTTTGCGGATGGCCTTCGCCATCTCGCGGAAGAGTGGCCATTCCAGCCGCGCACGCTGGCCGTATCAACTTCGAACAACAACCGCTAAGGAGAGCTCTATGCGGCATCTGAAATTCGTCGTCAATTGCGCTTTGGTTTTTTCTTCCATCGGTGCTTTCGCCCAAGACTCTGCGCGCACTGTGCAGTATCACTCGCAGGACATCATCCCGATCCGCGCCAAGGTGAAATATACGACCCTTATCGAACTGCCCACGACCGAGAAAATCATGGAAGCCGCCACGGGCGACAAGGAGTTCTGGATCGTGGACGTGGTCGGCAACTTTTGCTTTGTGCATCCGGCGAAGCAGGGCATCAACTCCAACCTGAATCTCATTACGGACAAGGGGAACATCTACAGTTTCACCCTCCAGGACATATCTGGGCCCAACTCTACCGCGCCTGATCTGAAGGTGATCGTCGAGCCCGCCGACCGCTCAGCGATTGTGGCCGCGAGCGGCCCTCCGCAGTTCGTGCCCGCCGCCCAACTCGAACAGTCGCGGCAGCAGCTTGCCGCTCTGCAATCGCACGTTGAACAAGCGGTGGATGAGTACAAAAGCGCCTATCCAACACAGCTCAAGTTCGACTATGCCTACAAGGCGAACGAAGCCCCCTTCGACATTCAGTCGATCTATCACGACGACAGGTTCACCTACATCAAGACCAATGCGCCGTGAAAAGTTCAGCGTGTACGAGATGAAGGACGGCAAGCCCAACCTCGTCACCTACGACCTCCGGGAAGGGACGTACATCATCCCGAAGATCATGGACAACGGATATGTAGAACTCGGCAAAAAGAAAATGGAATTCACGCGCAAGGGATCACCGTCATGACCGAGAACGTCTTTACTCCGCACACAGAGCCGCAGGCCGAACCAACGTTGCGGCGCAACCTGGAACTGCCGAAAGGTGTCTTGCAGAAGAACCTCAAGACCTTCGTTTATCTGGGTGCGGTATTGCTCGTGATTGTGGCGGCGCTCTTCAGTTCGTCCGGCAAGAAGACCCCCGCGCAACAGGCCAGCGCGAAAGGCCAACCACCGCAACCAGCCTTGCAGGACAACACCGACAGCAACGTGCAGGAGTTGAAGAACCAGCTTCAGGCTGAACGTCAGAAAGAACAGCAGGCGACAATGGCCGCCGCTGCGATGGGAGATTCAGCGCTCGCGTCTGCGACTCCCCAGCAGCGGGCTGCAGCCGCGGCCTATGGACCGACCGGCGTTGCCGTGCCCTGTATTCCGGGCCAGCCCTGCCCGCAAGCGCAGCAGGGCAACATGCAGATGCAACTCACGCCTGTGCAACAGCAGGCACAGTTGATCGCTGCGAAAGAACGCGAACGGGCTGACAACTCCCGTTTCGCTTCCAATCTTGTGTACTCCCGCTCTGCCGATCCGCCGCAACAACAACAGCAAGGCCAGACGATGCCCGCCCAATATGGCCCTGCCGAACGGCAGACAAACAGCAGTCTCGTCTCCCCACCAGCCGAAGGAAAACAGGAGGACACACCCGGAGGCTATAAACGCCCACTAGAGGCCAATGTTGATTCAGCCGTCGGTCAGCCCTATCTCGTCTACGAGGGTTCGGTTCTCGACACTGTTCTCATGAATCGTCTGGATGGAGACGCCGTAGGGCCGGTTAAAGTCCTGGTCTCAAATCCGCTGTATTCGCACGATCATCAACACGTCATCATTCCCGAGGGAACGGTTGTTTTGGGGGAGGCAAAGAAGATTGGAGCGGCAGGCTTCGGCCAACAGCGCCGCATGGCCGTGGTCTTTCACCGCCTGATAATGCCGGACGGTTATTCCGTCGATCTCGATCAGTTCCAAGGCCTCGATCAGATCGGAGAGGAAGGACTGAAAGACAAGGTCAACAACCACTACCTCCAGATCTTCGGCACCTCGATAGCTTTGGGTGTGATTGCTGGAGCAAGCCAGATCACGCAGGGTGGCGGCACCATCACCACGAGCGGTTCCCAGGCATTCACCAACGGGGCGGCGGGCAGTGTTTCACAGTCTGCCACCACGATCCTTGACCGCTTCATACAGATACCGCCCACCATCACGATCCGAGAGGGCCACCGCGTGAAAGTGTATTTCACGCAGGACTTGCTTCTTCCTGCGTACTCCAACCACACTATTCCACAGACGTTTTGAGGAGGCTTTCCATGCGAATCGTTGCCCTCTCCCTCTTAGTTCTGTGGACTCTCACCCTTGCCGGCTGTCAGAGCAAAGCGGCAAAAGTGAAGCAGTTACAGGATCAATACAACGCTGAATACCCGGCCTATGCCAAGGATTGTCTCGATCCGGAGACCGCTGGGTCGTCCGATCTTCTGACAGGAAAGAAGCTGACTCAAGAAGAGATCGCGGCCCTAGAAGCTAAGAAGAAAGAACGCGAGGCACGGTGCAAGCCACAGGCCGACCGTCTCGCGCAGCTCCAGAAGGAGATTCTCGCTGCACAGCAGTAAAGCCGTACCGCTGTAAAGCATCACGAGGCCAACGGCGACGAAGGGACGAGACAAATGAAGAAACTAACCCTTACCGTGCTCGCCGTTGGGTTTGCGGCGTTGCAACCGTTCGCAAATGCACAATTCGGTTCCGGCATCGTCTTCGATCCTACACAGGCGGGGCACGCCGTCACGCAGATCGAGAACGAACAGAGATCCATCGCCAACGAAGTCCGGCAAATCGAGCAGGGCCAACAGATCTTCACCAACACCGTGAAGATCGCCACGACAGCGCTGCAAGCCTACAACGTCGCAAAGCAGCAATACGAACTCACCCACCAGATGATCCTCGCGCCCAGGATGCTCTATGCGCGGTTTCTGTCTCCAACCTCTGACTTGCTACTGCTGCAGCAAATCTCGAATACCTATGGCAATTCGATGGGTTGGCTCAATTCGGCAAACACCGGGAAGGGCGCCGCATCCGCGTACCAACAAGTTAGCGTTCCGAACACCAATAACATGATTCCCGGCTACGGCACCGCGAGTATGGCCGGACAGCTCCAGATTGCAGCACAGGGCGCCACTGTTGACATCAGCGACTCAGTGATGACCAACAACCTGCAGTCTCTCGGTACGATCCGTGCCAACCAGACCGCCAGGCAGACGGACATTGCGAATCTGGAGGCCGCGACCCAAACCCAGGACCCGTCGCAGCAGACCATCATGGCTGAACTGCAGCGCATCAATCAGGCCCTGCTCCTGCAACTACGCACATTGCAAGACGCAAACCAGATCAACTCCAACCTTGCGCTGCAGCAGATCATTGCCCAAAAGCAGCAGCAGGACGCGATGAAATCGACGTTTCGTGACTCTTCTGGATACGAGAGCTATTACAACGCCAATATCACCACGACTAGCAGTGGGTCCGCCAACCTCCTAACGCAGGCGTACTGAGGCAACAAAACGCTAAAGGGCAGGATATATGAGTCTCTTTCAATACATCGCTCAGGCGTGCCAGACGCTTGCTGCGACGGTGGCTCCCTCAATAACAGCAATGGGGGTTCACATCGTCTTGGCATTGGCGACCATCATGATGGTTTGGTTCGGCGTACAAGAGGCTCTGGCATCGGCACACGGCGGCCCAGGGTTCAGCATGGGGAGGTTTCTGAACCTCTTCATGCTGCTCACCTTTGCATACGTGATGGTGAACTACTACGACAGCTCCATTCCCGGACTTGGCTTTTCCATCAAGGGCTTCATCGACGGCGGAACTATCAATCTCGTGAACCTAATTGGATCGGATGGTTCAAACACCATGCTGAACGAAATCCACCAGGCATCCTCCAAGACCGGCCCGTCAATACTGAACACCGTGATGAATCCCTACTACGCAATCGTGTACTTCGCGGTCCAATTCCTATTAGCCATGCTGGCCGCGATTGTGTCCGCAATTGTGGCTTATGGAGCGATTGCGGCCACGATCATCGGAGTGCTCGGTCCGATCTTTATCCCGTTCCTTGTCGTCGACAAACTTGATTGGCTGTTCTGGGGATGGCTCAAGGCGTATTTGGGGTTCAGCTTTTACAAGGTCGTCGCCGCAGCCACGATGAATGTTCTGTCTCATGTTCTAACGAATTACTACATCCAACTTGGCCAGAGCGTGTCGGACCCTTCAACGATAGTTCAGACGTTGCCGCTTCTCGTCCTGCTCGTCCTCGTCAACATCTACATCCTCTTCAAGATTCCGACCATGACACACAGCTTATTCACTGGCGGTACTGGTGGACACGGTGGGGGCCTGGGCGTGGCCGTGATGGCCATACGGGCCGCGATGTAATCGCCCTAGAACAAAGGAGGTCGAAATGAGCGCAGAAACGATGAGCGTGGAAACGAAAGCCACCCCGGAAATTACCCGAGCCGCAGAGCGTTACCTGGAGCAATACGGCGACCCGTTGGTGATGAATACGTACTTGAAGGTGACCATTCTTGTGCTCGCCGGCGTCTGTATCGCGCTGGCGGCGCTCACATTCAAGAGTCAGCAAGCGCTCGCCAACATGCACCCGATGATCGTGCGGATCAACGACGTGGGCCACGCCGAAGCGATCGACTATCGGAACTTTCAGTATCGCCCGCAGGAAGCGGAGAACAAGTATTACCTCACCCGCTGGGCGGAACTGTATTTCAGCCGCAATCGTTTCACGATCGAACGTGATCAAACGCAGTCGCTCTACTTCCTCAATAGCGACGTGCAACGTGCCGTGATCGACCAGGAACGCAAGGACAACAGCATTCAGAACTACATCAAAGACAGCACCTTGCCGTATGTCGATGTGGAGATCAAGAACGTCATCCTTGACGACCTGCGACAGTCGCCGTATTCGGCGCGCATCGAGTTCGAGAAGGTGTACACCAACCCCGCGGATCATTCCGAACTCAAGCGGGAGCGATGGACAGCCAGCGTCACCTATGTCTTTCGCGAGAATGTGAAGAATTGACCTGAGCCGCCATGAGCCGCATTGAGATGGCACTCTCACGACATTGTGGAAAGGCCGAAACCAGAAGGTCATTTCCCCCAAACGATTGTTGACAATGTTTATCAACAAACATAACTATTACTAATAACTATACCTACTCGGAGGTACTCCTGTCAAGTGTTTAGGCCAACAATTTAGGCCAATGCATGGAACTGGTAGTGTGACTTTTTTTAGATGGCGGCGTCTAACCTCACATACAGCTCAAGAGAGCGATGAAAACGAATATCTGTAGGAGCGCAATTGATAGCGCCCGAATTGCATCCAGAAGGAGACCATCTATGCCAGTAGTAACAAATTGGGGTGATGCCATCATCACTTCCCTTAGCAACGCCCTTAACCTTGTGCTAACCTTTGTTCCCAAATTGATTGGCTTTCTCATCATCCTGCTTGTGGGATATATTGTCGCGAAAGCTGTCAGCAAAGCCGTTGTTTTCCTTTTGCGGAAAATCGGGTTTGACCGTATGGCAGAGCGTATTGGTTTGAGTCGTATCAGCCAGAGTTCAGGTATGAAACTGGACCCGGCTGGCATACTGGGCCAGATCGTATACTGGTTTATCATCCTAATATTCTTGATACCTGCCGTTGACGCGCTTGGTTTGACCGCGGTCAGCAACATTTTGAACACGTTAGTGACGTACATTCCTAATGTCTTCGTCGCCATTCTCGTCCTTTTCCTGGGTACGTTGGCAGCTACGTTTGTCGCGGATATCGTGCGCGGCTTCACCAGTAGCGCGAAAGTAGGCAACCCGTCCATTTTTGCCAACATTGCCCGTTTCTCGATTATCGGTTTTGCGGCGCTTATTGCCCTTGAGCAGTTGCAAATTGCTCCGGCGTTGTTGAACATTCTGTTCACAGCTATCATTGGTGCGGTCGCACTGGCCTTTGGTCTGGCCTTTGGTATTGGCGGTCAGGACTCAGCCCGTCGCCTGCTCGCCCGTGGCGAAGACACCGTGAGCAATACAGCCGCGCAGGTCAGCGCACAGCAGACTGCGAACAAAGAAGTGACACAGCGTATCCGACAGTAGAATTACCGAGCCTGTTAGGGACCGCTTGATCGCGTTCGCGTCTCTTTCCAACAATGTGTGATGTTGCTGGAGGATAAAGACGCGGACGCGATCAAGCGGTCCCTAACAGGCTCATCCAAACTGCATACTCATTGGACAATAGATATGCTTGCATGTATAATACCCACTAAATTATGACAAATCCGTTGAAAGAAAGTAGTATGATGACGATACTCTCTGACGAAGAGTTAGTAATGCGCTGCAAGGCTGAGTTGCCGACCACTACCCGCAGCTACGAATTATTGGTGCAGCGCCATATGAACAGGGTGTATAGCATTGTGTACCGTGTGGTGAATAACAGGGAAGAGGCGGAGGATATCACGCAGGACGTGTTTGTGAAGGTATACAACGGCATCAAAAAATTTGAGCAACAGGCATCCTTTTCAAGCTGGTTATACCGTATCGCGACCAATAGCGCGCTGGATGCTCTTGATAAAATGAAGCGGCAGAGCAGCAATGTACTACCATTCAGTAATCGGGGGCAGAAACAGGAGGGTGCAGAGGAGGTTGATCCGCTCTCTTTACACGCTTCACCAACGGCGGGGCCGGAGGAGCAAAGTATTCAGCGAGAGTTACGGGAATGTATTCACAAGGTGCTGAAGAAATTAGACCGCGAACAGGCGCAAGTTCTTGTATTGCGTGACTTTGAAGATATGAGTTATGATGAGATTTCAACGCTCCTGACATCAAGTTTAAGCGCCGTCAAGATGCGTATTCACCGGGCGCGATTGGCCTTTCAGGATATGTTTGGTCAGTTCTGTGGCAGCGTCTATACGGCAATCTCGGTCGCTCCTGGCAATGGTGCTAAAGGAAAAGCAAAGGAAAAAAGGGGATAATTACCATGAATTGTGAAGAATTAGCCCAACTCATACCTGATCTGGTTGATGGTACCTTGCCCCCTGAAGTTCTCGCCGACGCCGAGGCCACATTGCCGCAGTGTCCGGAGTGCGAACAGGAACTGGTGATGGCACGCCAAATTCACGCTTTCCTGGTGAGGATGCAAGCGGAAAATGCCAATTTGCGCGTTCCCGTTGGTTTTGAGGCTCGCCTGCTTGCACGGGTGCAGGCACAGCATACTAATCTTGAATTGCTTGATCTGTCAGCAAAAATATTCGGCGCGTGGCTGGTGGAATTGCTGAACCTCATCGGCGGCCTGATTGATCCCGCTGCGCAATCTCCGGCCACGCACTCTCAGGCCAGCGGAGCCTGATAGCATAAACGTTCTGTTGTTGAAAGAGGACCTCTTATGAGCTTGCAACCAGTTTTGAACTCGCTGATTCAGATTGTGACCCAGATTCTCGATTTTATTCCCCGCCTTGTCAACGGCTTGATTATCCTGATCGTGGGCTATCTCATTAGCGCATTGATTCGCTGGTTGCTGCGCTTCATTTTTCGTCGCGTGCATCTCGACCAACTGATGGATCGTGCTGGTATCACCAATGCCATGCGTAGTCTGGGTATTCGTGCCTCCATCTCTGAGATACTGGCGCAAATCGTCTTCTTCTTCCTGCTGCTCAGTTTCGCTACATCGGCCTTTTCGCTAATGGGGCTGACGACCGTCTCGATTCTTCTACAGGACATCTTGCAATTTATCCCGAAAGCTATCAGTGCGGCAATCCTGATCATTTTAGGCTCGATGCTGGCACGTTTCCTCGGCAACACTATTACCACCGTAGCCGACAATGTGAACATCACCTACGGTAAGGCGCTCGGTAAAATCATCGAATACGCCATTGTGGCCTTTGTCATGGTGCTTGCCGTCTCAACGCTCGGCATTGACACGACAATCCTGACTACCAGTTTCACCATCATCGTTGCCGCCGCCGGACTGGCAATCGCTCTCACCTTTGCCTTTGGTTCCCGCGACTCCGCTCGTAATGTCATTGCCGGTCACTATGTCCGTCAAAACTTCCGTCCGGGCCAGCGTATTACGCTGGGAGACTATAGCGGCATCGTTCGCTCCACTGCCGGGGCCTACACTGTTCTCGATACTGCTAATGCCGCCGGGGAGAATAGCACCATCTCACTACCCAATACAATGCTCATTGAGAGTGCAGTGATTGGGCAAGAGGGTGCGGAGAGTACAGGGAGTGCGCAACCCACAAGTGAGATTATGCAAACGGAAGAGACAGGGGAACAGGCAGAGGGTGAAAATGAGTGATCGAAACAGGTTCTAACCCATAGAAATACGACCATAACCACCATTTAAGGAGGGATAACTGTATGGCCGCACACATTGATCAGCCTGCTCGCGGAGAGCGTACAGGTCGGCGTCCGCTCTGGCTCTCCATCCTCGCCGGTTTCTCGCTTTTGCTTGGTATTGTGACCGCCATTCCCCAGTTCTATTATGTTCTCTTTGCGCTTCACCTTGTCACCATTGGGCCTAACAGCAACCTGCTCGGCCAGGTCTGGTACAGCTATATCTTGAATGGCGACAACAGCTATCAGAAAGTGGATCCTGGCGTTCTCGCGGGAGCAGTCGAGGATGCGTTTTTACTTGGCCCGCTCTACCTCGCCACTGGCATCGGTCTCTTGCTGAGACGACCCTGGGTAATCCCTGTTGGGCTTATCACCGGCGCGATGATCTTCTATGCAATCGTTGGCTTCTTTCTGGGCGATATCTTTGCCGGTCTTCCAAGTGTCACTAATGGTGTTTCCCACTGGGCTTCAAACCAGCCCTATCTGCTCTACCCGCTCTGGCTCGTGCCGGTTTTGCTTTTCCGGCGTTCGCTTTTTATACGGAAAGAGCCGGGATAATGGCTCGTAACAAATGTATAGCGGATGTCTTATAGCACTTTTGGATAGACGTTCTTTAAAAGTAAGCTTACTCACAGGTGGAACCCAATTGTAGTGTATCAGGAGATGGATGAACGTCAGATACGAAGGCATGCTCACTGGTCCTGACGCTTCTCCGGCTGGGAGAGTTCGACGGCAATATAGGTCACGTTATCCCAGGCGTTGTGTATACCGATGAACAGGAGCAGCAGCGTTCCCGCCGCGATGACAAATAATGTTGGTGTTGGATGAACTGGAAGCAGGACCGCCGAGACGACGAAGGCAGTGTAGGAGGCCAGCGGAAAGATCGTATGCCACAGCCAGTCTTCCAGCACCGGTTTATAATCCGTCTGACGACGTGCCCGCCGGAGTACGATAGCGACGTAGATCATCCCCCCGAGACCCACCAGGCCGAGCAGCAGTGCAGCATTCCAGAGTGCTTGCCAGGGCGCACTGAGTATAGCGGCGATCAGCAGCGCCGCACAAAAATGCACGACATTTGGCGTGCTGAATACAGCAATCCCATCATTCGACGATGTTCGCACCCGCACACCTGCGATCAATGTGACCACTACGAACAGTAGGCCCGTCAGCGTCGCTGCAGCGGAACCAATAATGACGTAAAAGTTTTGCCAGGCGGCAAATGGCGATAGCACTGCCTCTTGCATGACAGATACTCCCTTCTTGGTCAAGACAAACGGTAGATGGCTCGTCAGCGAGGATGCGTATGAGCCAGGTACTGGTTGGATTATCGGCTGATGAGTCGGGTCGTGGCGATGAGAACAGTCTGTTCTTGCGCATTAGTATACTGTATTTGCAGCGTGACGAGTTCTATAGAAGTGTTGCCCTGACCACGGCGACTGGCGCCATCAAGTACAGTCATCACGCCCGTCAAGGTTTCGCCCGGATGAACCGGGGCAAGATACTCATATTCTTCTTCGCGGTGCATGAGCTTATTGACATCCAGCCCTAACTCCGTAAGTTGTGCTACGAAGTGCATATTTCCCCAGAATAAAAACTCTGTGGCTAGCGTCGGAAGTAGAGGAACTTCCCCGTATCCCGCTTTTCCTGCCGCTTGCTGGCTCTGGTACACAGGGTTATCATCTCCAATGGCAAGCGCCAGTTCGCGAATTTTTGTCCACTCGATGGTCACAGAAAACGGTGGAAAACTATGACCAATTTTGTATGTATCGAACATCTTATTCTTCTCCTGTACTGCGCAGCGTAATAGTTCGCCTGTTACAATACCATGAATATTTCGTGTGCCGCAAATTACATGAAAATTTCTCATTTTACCACTTGACAAACGATATAGCAGTACGTTATATTTGGTATAGCGGATTGCTATTTACATTCTGGTTATTCCAAACTTCATTGGAGGTCATATGTGGACTATTATTGGTACCGCAATACCGATTGTACTTGCTGTCTATGGTTTGGCTCGTCTACAACACATTCGGAGTAGTCATGGTGCTCATGGCCCTGCCGAAAGTGCCAGCGGCCGAAGAGCAGATAGCTATATTCCCGGACGACTCTATAAGGCAGATAGCTATAATCATGAGGACCCCAATTTGCCTTCGACCACCTTTCCAGCGACAACGTTGCAAAGCGCCAAAGAGAAGGAAGAGGCAGCACGCAAATACCTTGTGAAATGGGATAGTGACGAAGAGAGTGAGCAAAGTTCTGCTCTTGCGCCTTCACCAGATATGAATATTGCAAGCAACAGTGATATTGAGCAGCCGAAACAAATAGACAAACGCAAGAGCAAACAAGCTGATGTGAAGTGGGATGAGTTTGAGGAGGAGTGATGAGTAAGAATAATGAAGCATCTATGTTATGAATTGTGCGAGAAGAATGGAGCAACCGTTAGTGGCCCTTCTGAAAAGTTCTTGCCCAATTTGGAGGTCATATGTGGATTATTATCAGCACCGCAATACCGATTATACTTGCCTTTTATGGCTTGTCCCGTCTACAACAAAATCGCAATAGTCATGGCGCTCAAGGCCCAACATGTAGTACCTATACCCCTGCACGGTTCTATAACTCCGAGAACCCTGATCTGCGTCGCTCGGCAAATATATTGCAAACTGCCGAAGAACAAGAGGCGGAAGCACATAAATACCTTGTGAAATGGGATAGCGATGAAGAGCTTGAACCCAGTTCCTATGTTGTTCCTCTGCTAATTCTGCTCTCACTTCGCTGGATGTTGAAGAAAAGAAACAGTCAGGCAAACATAAACAGGCCGATGTGAAGTGGGATGCATTTGAGGAGAAGTAAGCTGATAGGATAAATGCTGCCAAACCTGCAACATAAGTTATATGCGAGAGTATCAATGCGTTATGAAAAATAGAATAGAGAACTTCAGATGACTTATTACCGCAAATGAGTTGGTCATGAAGAAATATAAAATAGCGGTGCATGATGCTGCTATTTTGATATAACAATATGAGGGGGACATATATGGCACTCGACGAACGTATTGCCGAGGAACTTAGAGCGAAATACCAATCTCTGCTACAAGAAGGAAATCTTCTTTCCCGCGAACAACTCGCAAATTACTATACTACATTTCGCCGACGCTTTGGCCCAGACAAACTGAAAAGCCTTGATGGTCAGGAATTGTTGGAAACCATGCACAGTCATGGTACCCGAGAGAGCCTCGTATACTGGCTGGAGTTCAAAACCGATGATGAGTTTCCTTCGACGCGATTTGGCAGCATCGCTGGTGGTAGCGCCTATAAATTTGGCCTCTTTCATAAGAAAGAAACTGGTCAATGGGTAACAGGTTCACCACAGAAAGAGCAGGTATTAACGCTTGATGAGGCAATAGAAAAAGCAAAATCGCATCGTGAACAGCTTGTGCGAGGTGCGGAACTATTGGAGCGATTGCCTGCGGATAGTAGCGATGAAGTATATGAACGCCTGCAAGCGGATATGGAACGGGTTGCTCCTGATGTTAATGATTCGGCCTGGGGACACAAGTACTTCAGCCTTCTTTATCCCGAAAAATTGGACGATTTTCATGTATCCGATTACGAGCGTTTTCATTTGATCAAATTACTCCAATTTCCTCCTCAAGGTAAAGGACGTTACCTCGCGGCTGGTCGTTTTGTTGCTATTGCTCAGTTATTAGGAATTCCTATGAACAACCTGGCATCAATGCTGAATATTCGTGATGGTGGCAATCCTTACAGTTACTGGTACGTTGGGTTAGATGACAACTACATTGATGGGAGTTGGACATCTATGCGAGATGGCGGCTTTGTTACTATTGATCGGCTACAAATAGGTGATTTTTCCGCAATTCCTCACAATAAATCGAGCAGAGAGATAATCCAGGTTGCTCTTTTCCCTTCCAATCAATCTCAAATTCATCAAACATCTCTTTTATCTGACGAAATGATGATTTTATCTGACGAAATGATGATTTCCACTTCTTTGAAAAAAGTGACAGCGAGGGAGGTTGCTTCGTTCAGGTGGAGCATAAACACTGCTGACCTTGTATTGGTTTGCAATGGCTCAACAGTTTTGGGTATAGGGCGGGTAATAGGGCCATATGCTTATGTTTCCTCAAGTACTATCCCTCATCGTCTTCCTGTAAAATGGTTGTTACTAGAGCCGTGGAAGCTACCTGATACAGAAGGTTTACAGACAACGGTGCATAGGATGGGGAAAGATGTAAATGTGCTAGAGGCTGAAAAGCGAATATATGGACAAGAGCCGATTTCTATAACTCCTCCAAAAATCCAGATACGGATATTCCGCTTTCACCTCGTACATTGCCACCACTTTTACCTATTCCTGCTCAGATTTAGTCAATTCTAGAACGTAAAGGGCAAGTTATTCTTTATGGCCCACCTGGAACGGGCAAGACATATTGGGCTGAGAAGACGGCATACGAATTGGCTTCACGTGCGAATTACGACTGGGCTTTTGATGATTTGACCAATGAGCAAAAGGTGGAGATAACAGGAACGCAAGGTTTTGTCCGTTTATGTAGTTTTCATCCAGCTTACGGCTATGAAGATTTTCTTGAGGGTTTTCGACCGGAAGCGGTCAATGGGCAGATGTATTTCGTATTGCGTGATGGCATCTTCAAAAAGCTTTGTCAGGATGCGCAGACGAAGCCTGATAAGAAATTTTACCTGATCATTGACGAAATCAATCGTGGCGATATCCCACGCATCTTTGGCGAACTTCTGACTGTGCTAGAGAAAAATAAGCGTGGGAAGGCTATCTTGCTACCCTTGACGGGAAAACCATTTTCTGTGCCGGACAATGTGTACGTTATTGGCACCATGAATACCGCCGACCGCTCGATTGCCTTGCTGGATACGGCTTTGAGGCGGCGCTTTGGCTTTCTAGAATTGATGCCGAATATTGACGTTCTGGGAGATGCTGTTGTTGATGGTATACCGCTGGGTCCCTGGCTCAAAGCTTTGAACGGGCGAATTCTCGAATTTGTTGGACGTGATGCTCGTAATTTGCAATTGGGTCATTCGTACTTATTGGAAGGTGAACGTCCCTTACAAAATTTTTCCACCTTTGCACGAGTTGTGCAGGAAGACATTTTCCCTTTACTGGAAGAGTATTGTTACGAGGACTACACAAAATTAGAGAGTATACTTGGCTCGGAACTTATTGACCGCAAGAAGCAGCAGTTTCGTCAGGAATTGTTTGAGCCAGCTTATAAGGATGAACTGATTACTGCCCTATTAGCCATTGCGCCTGAAATCACGACTTCGAGGCAGGCTATTGCTTCAGAGGCCGAAAAGGATATGCTCGAAGCAGAAGAGATCGCTCTGGAGCAGGAGAGCAATGCATGAGCATTCTGCCTCACTGTGTCACATTACGGGAGTGGGAATATTGCACTCCTGAAAGTCCAGGTGCAATGCTTGCCGGAGTCTTTTTAAATGATGATACGGAAACGAAACGTATTGTTCAGGCTCTGACACAATCAAAGACGCTTGAAATTGCTGAATTGCGCAATGGCCTGTCTATTCGGGCATCATCTTTCGTTGGGCGAATAACGCTTGGGGACGTGCAGATCACTGTTCAGCCTAAAATTACGGGTGCGCCGTTTATTCGTCTATTACGCTATGCATATGACCTGCGAGATCTTACTCTACTGACTGATACACAGTATAATAGCGAGCAAGGCGCATTTCAAGAACTGCTGATTTCGGCAACTGGTGGCGGAAGTGACTGAACTGTTCGCACGTGGTTTGCACCGGAAATATGTGCGTACCGATGATTATCTTGCCAGCCCTCGCGGCAAAATCAATATTCAGCATATCGCCAATCAGGGTGGAACGCTTTCGGCAACACTTCCTTGTACTTATTATCAGCGACTTGAGGACTGTCTGGTGAATCAGGTGTTACTTCAAGGTCTGTTGCTCGCGACTCGTCTCACCAACGATAGTATGCTCCGTATCCAATTGTACCGTTTTGCACGATCACTGCAAGAGAATGTTTCTTCCATTGAGCTAAATCATCAGACATTCAAAACGTTACGGCGCGAAATGGATCGGCTGACTGCAGCCTATAAACCAGCAATGACGCTTATTGAGCTACTATTTGCTGCTGAAGGGATTACTCTAGAAGATGATTCTTCAATGATGCGCCTTCCCGGCTTTCTCTTCGATATGAACCTCTTCTTTCAGGCGCTACTTTCCCGTTTTTTAGGGGAGCATTTGCAGGGCTATACGGTGCAGGATCAGTATAAGCTACATCAGATGATGTACTATGACCCAGCGCATAATCCCAGAAAACGCCATTCACCGAAGCCACGGCCAGATTATGTGGTAATGCAGCAATCAAGCGTGGTTGCTATTCTGATGCCAAGTACCGTGACCTGTGGGAGAGTCGGTTGCCAGAGCATATGCTGTATCAACTGGCGATGTATGCACTTAGCCAACCAGGCGGTGTAGAAGCTACCATCCTCTATCCAACCATATCGTATGATGCAGAAGATGCCCGTATCATTATTCGTGATCCCGTCTATGAAGAAGGGCGTGCTTCAGTTGTGCTACGTCCCGTCAATTTGCTCGAATTGGATAAGCTGCTCACGAGCAATAAAACAATTGACAACCAGAGAAAGCGGTCGGCATTTGCCGAGTGGTTAGCTTTTGGCAAGGTTAAAGCCGACATATATTAAATTAAGGAAATGGTTGTATATTGCGCCTTGCTTGCTCGTTTTGTAAGAAGATGAACAAGTCTGAATTTCGATGATAACAGTGTATGGCAGAGCTATATCAAACT
>CAVPWO010000004.1:0-130011 GCA_963709305.1 uncultured Acidobacteriaceae bacterium
TCGCCGTTGCTGGCGGCCGGCGGACGTGCGTTCATCGCAAAACCGTATCGGCCCGGCGAGCTGATGGAGGCAGTTCGCAAAGCACTGAACGAAAGAGGGCGAGGCGCTGATTCACTCGTCCACCACGTCCTCCAACCGACTCACGGCCACCACTTCGGCGCGAACCACCATGACGCCCTTGCGGTTGCGCTGGACGCCCGTGTATCGGGCCTCGGCGACGTACAGTTCGCGTCGAGTCGGCGTCGCGCAGGTCGTGGAAATCGGCGTTGCGAATTCCAGAGTTGTCGTCGAGCTCAGCAACGTGCCAAGGACCACATAGCGCTCGCCAAGGTCCACGACGACGATTTGGCCGATCAGTTCTTCCAACATGCGGGTTCCTCGACGCTCGGACTCGCTTTTGCTACTTTAGCGGAAGAGCGGCGGAGAGTCTTTCCTTGGTTGGCGAGGGGTTATGTCTCATTTGCCGGAAGAGATCGTCGCCACGCCCAAAGAACTATCCGCCGGCTGCGCCACCTCTCCCGCCACCCGCACTTCGGCTTCGACACCGAGTTCGTCGGCGAAGACAGCTATCACCCCCGATTGTGTCTCGTCCAAGCGGCCGCGCCGATCGACTTTTTCTGATCGACCCGCTTTCGACCGGGCGCTCGACGCCTTCTGGCGTCTCGTCGTGGACCCGGCCGCGTCGTCGTCGTCCACGCCGGCCGGGAGGAAGTGCGGCTGTGCCGCCTCGGAATCGGCATGACGCCCGGCAACCTCTTTGACCTCCAGATCGCCGCGGGCCTGGTCGGCATGACGTACCCGCTCGGCCACGGGCCGTTGGTCGGTCAGGTTCTTGACGTCCACCTGTCCAAGGGCGGCGCCCACGGAATGGCGCGACCGGCCGTTGACGCCGGGACAAATCCGCTACGCCTTCGATGACGTGCGTTACCTCCTGCCGACGTGGGAAAAACTTTCAGGCCCGCTCGAAAAGATGGGCCGGACGGAATGGGCGCGCAAGGAGTTCGGCCGATTGGCGCGAACCGCGTCGCCGGAAGAACCAATGGCGAAGGAGAAATGGCGCAAATTACGCGGCATTGGCTCGCTCGACCGCCGGCGGCTGGCGTCGGTTCGCGCCCTGTTCCATGGCGCGAGGAAACCGCTGCTCGCACCAACCGGCCCGCGCAAACGATCGTGCCGACGATTTGATCGTCGAGATCGTCCGCCGCAATCCGAGCAGGAGCGCAACCTGGAGACCCTGCGCGGCCTGCCGCGGCGCGATCTCGCGGCCATCGTAGCGGCGGTTGCGCAGACCCGCGAGTTGCCACTGAAGAGTGCCCGACCGCGATGAGCGCAACCAGGATCCGCCGCAAGTGCTGCTGACGGCCAGCGTCCTAGCAGCGGTTCTAGGCGCCTATGCACTCGCCTTCGCCTGGCGCCGAACCTTGTCGCCAGCAATCAGGATGTAAAGCGACTGGTGCGGGCGCGTTTCCCCGGCCCGCGCTGCCGATTGACCTGCCGCTGACACAGGGCTGGCGCCCGACGCGATCCTGCCGGAATTGCTGGCCGTCCTCGACGGCCATCGGCTGGTCCGCGTCGCCGACGTAACGGCGCCGGCGCCGTTTGCGTATGTGGAAGCGGCGGAGAAGCAGGTTGACGGAGCCTAGTGGTTGATTGCACTGGTTGTCAGGTTCTTTGGGCGTACCACGGCTTTTCCGCCATAGGTATCTACACAACTTCGCTGTGGTCTTAGCCCCGGAGGGGCGGTGGTTAATAGCCAGGTGTTAAACGCCTGGAAGGAGAGAGACCCGTCGGTTGTGGTGTTTTTAGCCCCGGAGGGCGGCAATCTATAGCGAGGCCTTTACCGCCGCCCCTCCGGGGCTGGATTCAATAAAGGACGCCGTCCCCTCCAGGCGTTGACACGCCTGGCTATTGACCACCGCCCCTCCGGGGCTAAGACCATGCCCCCACGAAGTTGTGTAGGTACCTATGGCGGAAACAGCCCTGCCACACTCAAACTTGCGAATGAGTTCCAAGTACCCACGAGTAGACGACGACGCGCTCGGAGCCAGCAAAAATCTTTTGCATTGTCTGTAACAAATCGCATCGAGTCACGCTTGGCTGGGTAGAGGCCGACCGATAGTGAGCCGGCCCAAACCTAAGACGAGGAGTGATTCCGATGAAGCGTTTCCTGACGACCGCGGCGGCGATGGGCCTGGCCCTGGCGATGAGCGGGGCGGCGTATGCCGGAGAAAAACCCAGCCATTCCCAGCCGCAACGCGACATGCACACGAACAGCCGGTCGCGCTACGACGACCACAAGCGTTACGACCACCGGCGTACTGGGAACCGAGCTACCGCGAGTCGTTTTACTCGGAACCGTGCGACTGCGAACCGACGTACTGCGAATCGTGCGAGTGCGAACCGTGCGAGTGCGAACCGACGTACTGCGAGACGCGAATACGAGCCGTTTTCCTATGAGTCGTATCCGTCGCGGTATCGCTAAGACCGCTATGACCGCGACCGCTATGACCGCGACCGTCACGACCGCGATCGTCACGATCGCGACCGCGGCATAGCTCCACGATGACGAACCACGGCCGTGGCAAGTGACCTGGTGAAATCGGTGCAAATCAAAAAGAAGGCCGTGTGGAGAATGGTCTCCGCACGGCCTTCGCGCGTTGGAAGCGTCGTCTTAACCCTCGCTTTTCGACAAAGGCGTCGTTCGCTCCATCGCCTCTAAATCCCCAACGATTTCCCGTGAAAGAACGAAAGTTGGCGAAACCGACGAGGCCGACGGCGGTCAGAACAGCCAGAGACGTGCGGCTTTCCAGCCGACGCCGCCCAAGCGGCCACCGTCAACATCGGCGCCAGGGCGGCCATGAGCAGATACAAACCGGTTCGCCGTTTGAGACGTTCCATCGCGGCCAGTTCCGCCGCATCGGGCGGTCAGCCGAATGAGAGTCGGCAAGACATGCGCACCGCAAAAGAACGTCACCGCGAAGAAGGGATAAACGGCGGCGATTAATCCGCATAGGGCAAGCGAGATCATGAAATGCAAGAAAAAGGTAAGGGACTGAAAGCCGAGGAACGCGCACAACGTGATCGGATACGCCGCCCCCGCGATGAGCCACAGAATCATAATGACGAAAGCGGCAAGGTCGCCCAGGACGAGGAACCGCTGACGCGGCTTCGCCGTTTGGCCGGCGTCCCCGCGACGGACGGCGCGAGTCGTCGGCAAAGCGAGAAATACGATCGTCGCGATGCCGATAGGAAAGGCGACGCCATTGATCGCCGTGACGACCGATTGAAAAGCCGCTCCGGCCCCCGGCACTCTCGCGATGATTTCGGTGCGGTCATAAGCAAGATTACAGAGGGCCGCCAGAATGTTGGGCGCCAGGGCCGCCATTACGACCGCAGAGGCCATCGCGCCTGACGAAGGATCGCCAATCGCCGTCGCACGGCGGGACCAGGTTATACGCCACCTCGGTCCAAACAAAGTGCCAGCTCGCCGCCCCAGGGCGTCGCCCGATTGCGGCGCCGAAGGGTCGGGTTCAAGGCCCGCCAGCAGCACTTGATCCAGGCCCGGTGGACGGTTCGCGGGCAGAGCGGCGATTTCCGCCTTGTCTACCCCGGCGCCGTTGTTCCGTCATGCCGGCCAAAGTATGCGCCGGTTCGCGCCAAGGCTGTCGTCGCAAAACGGCCGGCGGCCCGCCAATAACTCCCACAGAATAATACACAACGAGTACAAGTCGCTGCGGCCGTCGAGGTCACTGGCCTCGGGCCACAGGCCGGGTTGAAAGCCTCCAATTGTTCCGGCGACATATAGGCGAGATTGCCCCCAAAGAACGCGGCC
Source organism: uncultured Acidobacteriaceae bacterium (assembly GCA_963709305.1). GTDB lineage: Bacteria > Acidobacteriota > Terriglobia > Terriglobales > Acidobacteriaceae > Sulfotelmatobacter. The sequence goes on from CAVPWO010000004.1 coordinate 3,833, forward strand.
GGGTTGGCGCCGTCGATTTTGCTACTAAAGCTGACGTTAAAGTCGGCTAATTTCGGCGACGCCTCGGCCGTCAGCAAGACGTTAGCCGGCTTGACGTCACTGTCCAAAACCCCCCGGCGGTGGGCGTAGTCGAGGGCGTGGGCCAGACAGACGCCGAGCCAACAGACCGTCTCAGGCCAGGTGCGCCCGGCCAGCCGTTCGCGTGCGACGACTCCGCCGGAGGGACTCGCCTCTTTCTTCCACGGCTTTGTCCACGGCGCCTAGCAGCGTCTGCCCGCTCCGTTCCGCCGCCAGCATCTGGCGGATGATTTCGAGAACCGCCTGGAGGGTTCCGCCCGCGACGTACTGCATGTACAGCAGGCGGAGGCCGCGGTCGGGAATTAGATGCTGGTCATAGACGCGGACGATGTACGGGTGGGAGTTGCGCCAGGGTCTGCGGCTCGTCGCCGGAGTCGGCCGACACTTTGAGCCCACCAGCCGCTGCATCGACCACTGCCGCGCCAGGAAAACGCGATAAACGCTCCCTTGCCAAGGAGGGCTAACAAGTCAAAGTCGTCAATCGTGTTGCCGGGTTCGACCATCCAGGGGGGCAGGCCGGGACACATGAGCGTTGACACGTGCGGCGCTTCCAGTCCTAGCAGGCGGGCCAACTCCTCGGCGCGGCTGGGATACCGCTCCAAATAGTCGCTTGGCTGGACCGAATCGCCAGCGCGTTTGCGGATGTGGAACTCTTCGTAAAGCAGGTCGCAAGGCGGGCCGTCGGCCGTCAGTTCGGGGAAGGCGGCAAAGTAGTCGTCCACAACGCGCACCGATTTGCCGCTCGACCAACGATAATCAAGGTCCACTTTAATCAATTCCAGCAGCACGAGTCGCGCAAAGGCGGCGGGCAGTCGGGCAGGAATTCGGCCAGTTTCGGCGGTTCGCTCGTTGGTCCCAGGACTTCAGGAACTCCTGCACCCGCTTGGCGAGGACGTCCCAAGTGTCGCCGGCTTTCTCGGCTCCCACGACCCCACCGGTTGCGTCCATCGAATCCTCCGCGTGACATGCCGCCCCCTATACAATACGAACGCCTCGCGGACATGAACATAAAAGGAAACTTCGATGACGCCGCCCCGTGACGAAGCGTTGATAGTCCGGCTCCGGGCCGGCGACGCCCAGGCGCCGCGGAATTCCAGAAGAACGCCGTCGGCCGTTGTTGGCGTTTATCGAACGGAGCGTTGGCGCGCTCCTCGCCGCAAGGTCGAGCCGCAGGACGTTCTCCAAGAGACGGCGGTTTCCGCGCTCGACGCGTGGCGCGCACGCTTGACTTGTCCCAACACGACCCGTTCGGCTGGCTGTGTCAGATTGCCGAGCAGCGCATCATCGACCTGCACCGCAAGTTTTTCGGCTCGCAGAAGCGCGACGCCGGCCGTGAAGCCGCCCTCGACGCGCCGGCCGGGGGTTCGGGACAACGGCTGCTGATCGACCTGCTGATCGCCAGCCTGACTTCGCCCAGCATGGCGGTCGTCCGCGACGAACGGCAGCGGCTGCTCATGGAGGCAATGGCCGTGCTGCCGGAAGAGAGCCGGACGGCCCTGCGACTTCGCTACGTCAGAATTTGCCGACCAAGGAGATCGCCGAACGCCTGGGCGAAACCAACGCCGGCATGCGCGTCTTGCTGGCCCCGCTCTCAACCGTCTGCAACAACTCCTCGGGACGGACGCTTCGCCTTGGCGATTCTTCATACGAACCCGAAGCGCGAGCGAGGTTTTCGACCGCATCCCTCGCTTGGTTCGGGTTAGTGTCGATATACGAACCGGGAGTGCAAGCGAGGCTTTGAACCGTCCCCCTCGCTTGTGCCTCGGGTTAGTATGGCCACAACTCAACCGGCAAGCGGCGTACGGTGGAAATGGACGTGCCGCCATTTCCCGTCTTTGCGTGCCAACGCGCGTCTCGACGTGGCGCTGTGAACGCCGCCCGTCGGCGTCAGCGCGCTGGACGAGCCTCTGGTAGATGATAACAGCGGTGTCGCCCATGAGACGGACATGCGGAGCGCATTGCGTTGTCTGGCTGCGGCCGCGGATGCCGCCGAGGTCGAAGTAGAAACGATGGAATTCAGGCCTTCGATAACCTGGCCGTGCGATTCCGGCTCAACCGCCGTCAGTGACGGATCGCATAACTCCTGATAGGTCGCCCAATCGCCGCCGGCGATGCTGTCCAGCAGGCGTTGGTTTAGTGCTAGCAGTTCCTGAGTGGTGTCGGCCATTGTATTCTCCTCGTCTGAAAATAGGTGATTGAGTTGGCTTTAGGCCGTCGCCTCGCAGCCCCTTAAACAGCCGGGCAAGGTCTGCCGCGTGATAATGGGCATTACGGCCGCTGGGACTGGGCAGCACCCATATCCCCGCGTCGGCCAATGTCTCCGGCTGTAAGCCAATCTTTGCTCGCGGGCGGTGAAAGCCGGTGCGGTACGACGACACGCCGAGAAACGCGACCATGCGGGGACGATAACGGCGAACCTTGCGTTCCAGGATGCCGGCCCCCTGGCGTAATTCTTCGTCGGAAAGTTCGTCCGCCCCGCGGTGCCGCGCGGAGCGATATTCGTTATACCGTATCCCAAATCGTGCAATTCGCGCTCCTTGAACGGCGTGAGCAAGCGCGGCGTGAATCCGCCGGCGTATAGCGCGGGCCAGAAGCGGTTGCCCGGCCGGCCGAAGTGATGGCCAATCGCCACGGAATAGAGGCCGGGGTTGATGCCGCAAAACAATACCGCAAGCCGGAGGCGATGAGGTCCGGGACAAGACCGCCGTGGGCGGCGGCGGGTTGCTTGGTCGTCGGTTTCCAAGGCTTAATAGCGATCTCGCTCATCACGCCAACCCCGCGTGCGAAGTTTGCTCTTGGCCGCTTGCCCCAGCTTCGTTCGCGGCGAGCGACTTAATACCCGCGTGAGAATTTCCGCGCCGGCCTTCTTCGCCCGGCCTTCCTGCTCCGCCAGATGAAAGCCGAGATAATAAAGATCGTCGGGGTCGAGCCACTTCATCGGGTTCCGTTTGCCGTACCAATTCGCCGTCGTCCTGCTGACAGAGGCCGACGAATTGTTGCAGACACGGATCGGCGCCGCGTGCTTCCGCCGCCAAGTCTTTGCCGGATTCCTTTAATCCGCACGCCGCTAACTCCAGCGCAGGCGAAACGAAGGGGTCGCGCCCAGGAGCCGTAAGTATGTCAACGCGGTCGCGTAGTCCTTTTTCTTGCGGTGGATCAACGCCCGCTGTTCCAAGCGGTCGCGTAGGTCGGCGGCGTCCGACTCACGCAACAGAAACAGCAACGGATCGGCACGGCGGTCTGCGGCTTCCAGATACTCACAGGTTTTTTCAAAGACTTCGTCGCGCCACGCCGGCGGGTAATCCTTGGCGAACGGGGCTTGCGCCGCACCATCGGCCAGGCTTGATCGGACGATTCCGCCTCCAGCAGCGCGGCGGTAGCGCCTTGGGCCCTGTTTCAGTCGCGTCAGACGGCCGAGGGCGGCGTCGAAGGCCGCGGTCGGCGTGACGCAGTCCGCGCACAAAGCGGCCGCCGTTTCGGCCGTGTCCCGGTCGCCTACCTTTTCGAACGCAGCCGACGCACCGCCGCGTCCGGAGCTTTCAACAGTTCCAGCCATTCGGCCGCGAGACGGTCGTTGACGGGCAGCCGTTGCAGTATCACCAGGGCCGGCGCGGCGATGCGGAAGTCCTTGTCGGCGGCGGCGGCAAAAAGCCGCTTTAGCTGATCTTTTGTGGGGGAATCCGCCGATTTGCCAACGGCCTGCAGCGCCGCCGCCCGCACCTCCGGCGGATGCGGCGGTCCTACTTTTTCCCATAAAGCCGCGCACGCGGGTCGTCCAGGGCCGCCAGCAGACGGACCACTGCCGCCTGATTAACCGGGGAGAGCGTCGTCTTGCGGTCGTCGGCGAGTTCGAGAAGGTGGTCGGTCCAAGCGTGGCGCTGCGGTGCGGCGAGGGTCGGGGATCTGCTGGGCCAGCGAGCGCACGGCCGCTTCGACCACGCCGGGGTCTTTGTCGAGAAGAACCGCCGCGGCTGCCGCCGTAGCGCTGGCGGTGCCGCCGCCAGCGAGCGCGGACGCGATGTAACGCCGCAAACCGGGCGAGACTTTCGGCATCAATTCTTGCAGGGCGCGTCCCTTGGCGCCGAGGTGGGCCGCGGCGTGGGCCGCAGCGTCCGCCTCTTGGCCGCCTTCTTTGATGCGAGCGAGCAACGCGGCAGTGCCGTTCGATGCGCAATTTGCCGACGGTTCGGACCACCTCAAGACGCACCGACGGGTCGGTGTCTTCCAAGGCGTCGCCCAGTGCCTTGGCTGTGTCCGCGTCGCGGACGCCGAGTTCACCGAGAACCAGTGCGGTCGCAGTGCGAACGCCCGGCGGATGTTCCGCATGGAGCAGCGAGCAGTTTGTTTATCGGAACCTGTGTCATGCGATTTATAGGTCCCATAAGTCCCATAGGTCTGATTGGTTCTATAGGATTTATGGGACAAATCAGTCGGTTTTTTGCCTTAGAACGACCCGCCGCCGCCGGCGTCGCCCCCTCCTCCGAAGTCGCCGCCGCCGCCAAAATCACCGCCGCCCCCGCCAATGTCCCCGCCCCCGCCAAAGTCTCCGCCGCCGCCCGTATCGCCGCCGCCGGTGAAGTCTCCGCCGCCGCCGCTCGAATAGCCTTGGTCTTGCGGCGGCTGCGACGACATCCCATCCTGACGGGGCGTTGATCCGCCGTACGGCCCCTGACGGCCGCCGAAGAAGCGGTCATAGCCCCAGTTGCCGACGACGCTGCCGAACAGGCTCCCCAACATGCTCGAAAAGAAGCCGCCCCCGCCGCCGCCGTAGCCGCCGCCATAACCGCCGTAGCCGGGGGGCACGGTCCGTAGCCGCCGGGTCCGTAGCCGGCCGGGCCGCGGTGAAACGCGGAACAACGACGACACCACCATGATTACGGCGCCGATAGCCAAGATGAGAAACAAGCCGAAGCAGACAAGGCCGCCAATCGCCATCGGGCCGGCGCCAATGGTGGGCGTCGCCGCCCGGCCCCGGCGTTCGGCTTGTGCCGTTGTGAGTCGGCCACGAGCGCTCCCGCCGCCGTTCGTCTGCTGGCCCGTCGTCTTGCCCTTAAGAGCGGACTGGACGTAGCGAGGGCCTTCCAACAGGCCGTTGTCATAATCCTTGTTTTTGAATCGTGTGATGAGCAATTTACTAAGATGATCGCGCTCTTCTTCGTTGAAAATCTTCGCCGTCCGGTCGTCCGCCACGACTTTGAGGTACGTCGGGTTCCGGCAGATCAGCACGTAAACGCCGTTCACCTTCTGCTCACGGCCGCGTTGGTCGGCCCACTCGGTGAAGAAGGCTTCTTGGGCGTCGTGGTCCGCCGCCTCTTGCTCCCTGCCCTCGGGCGGATGAAGAAACGTCTCAATGACGAGGTCTTTCTTGTCGTCGCGCTTGACGGCGCTGATGATCTCGTTGGCCTTGCTTATGGCGTCAGGTTTGAAAAAGTGGGCGGCGTCATGTACGCCGCCGCTGACGCGGCCTTCGGCTTCGCCGGCCTTATCCTTGAGGGCGGATTGGACATAGCGGACGCCTTCGAGCAAGCCGTCGTCGTACTTTTTGTCCTTAAAACTCGCCAACAACAGTTGGTCTAAATGATCGCGGTTCGCCGTGGTGAACGTCTTGGCGGTCTGCTTGTCCATCGTCACTTTGACGTAAGGCGGGTTCTTGCAGATCAGCACATAGACGCCTTTGATTCCCGCATCGGTCGCCTGCTGGTCAGCCCATTCGGTGAAGAATCGCCCGCCGCTGTGGAGTCGGTGGTATCGACTTTTTTGCCTTCCGGGACGTGAGGAAATGTTTCGACGAGCAAATCCGTATTTTCATCGCGTTTAATGTCGCTGATGATTTTGTTGGCTTCGGTTATCGTTTCCGGCTTGAAAAAAGCCGGCTTCGTCGCGCGAGTACGGCCCGGCCGCCGGGGCCAGACTCGGGCTTGCCAACAGGAGGGCGGTCACGAGGAAAAAGGACGCGATGAGACGCATGGCGATATTCCTCCAGCGAACCGGGCGGATTGCTCGATAAAGTTTAACAGGTCGGCGCGGCACAACCAGAAAACGCCGCCCTTCTTTAGGCGATTCCTATAGATAATAGGAATCATTGACCGGTTTACGAAAGGAAAACTGAAGCGCTGTGTCGTCCGCCGGGCGTTTGTATTGACGTTCCTTGTCGCCGTCCGCACCGAACCACCGGCGACGCACGGCTCCCTGAAGCCGCTCGTCAACGTCTTGCTGGCGACGAACGACGCCAGCGTCCAGCGTGACGTTCTTCAAGGTATGATCGATGCGCTGCAGGGCCGTCGGCTCGCCCCCGAAAACTGGGGCCGCGTAAAGGACAAGCTGCACGACAGCCCCGCTCCCGGCGTCCGCGAAAAATTGCTTTTGCTTTCGGTCATGTTCGGCGATTCCGAAGCGGCCGCGACCCTACGGAAGACAACGGCGGACCCGAAGGCGGCCGAGTCTGTTCGCCCGCGCGCTGCAAACACTGGTGGAAGCGAAGGCGGCCGGCCTACCGCTGCTCCGCGAACTGTTGGCCGACCTTGTCATGCGCGGCCCGGCCCTGGCCGCTGGCCGCGTTTAGCGATACCGATACGCCGGCCCTCATCCTCAAGCATTACCACGAGTTCACCGATGCCGAGAAAGCCGACGCCGTGGCAACCCTGGCGTCACGGCCGGCTTATGCGGCGGCATTGCTCGAGCGATGGCCCGCGGCGAAGTGCCAACGCGCGATCTCGTCCTTTACGGCACGTCAGCTTCTGACCTTTAATGACAAAAACCTCTCCGAAAAGTTGACAAAAGTATGGGGGTCGATCCGTCCGACTGCCGGCGACAAGACGAAGTTGCTGCCGCGTTACCTGGCCCTAACGCCGCCTGACGCTTTGAAGAAAGCCGACCGTCTTCACGGCCGCGCCTCTTCGCTCACACTTGCGCCAAGTGCCACACGCTGTTCGACGACGGCGGCAAGATCGGCCCCGACCTGACCGGCTCGCAGCGCAATCACCCCGAATACGTACTGACCAAAGTGTTGGACCCAAGCGCGGTGGTCGCCAAGGATTTCCAGATGATGATTTTCACGCTCAACGACGGCCGCGTGGTAAACGGCATTATCAAACAGGAAACGGACAAGGTCGTGACGGTGCAGACGCAAAACGAACTGGTGCGTCTGAACAAAGTGGATGTGGAAAGCCGCAAACAGTCGGCCCAGTCGATGATGCCGGAGGGCCAGCTGACGCCGATGAGCGATGTTGAGGTGCCGACCTGATCGCCTATCTGGCGGGGCCTGATCAGGCGCCGTTGCCTATTGGGGAGCCAATGAAGTAGCGTCTTTACAAGCCTGAAGCGCACAAGGGGGCCTCGCCAAAATCCTCCGCTTGCGCTTTAGGCCTGTATTCCCTCGCTTGCATTGGGGCCGGAAATTCCTGCAAGATTATCGCTGCGGTTTCAGATGCTTATCGAAAAACGCAATCATCGCCGGCGTCGGCCTTCTCGGCGTCCTTGCCCTGGAAGCCGTGGCCGGCCCCTTCCATCGTGAGCAACTCCGCCTCCACGTCCGCCGCCTTTAATTTGTCTACCATCCAGGTGGCTTGTTCATAGGCGACGTATTTATCTTTCGTTCCCTGAATGCAAAACATCGGCGCCGCGTTCGGCGTCACCCAATAGAGCGGGCTGGCCTCGATGTGCCGCCGAATGCGCTTCCTCCAAATCGCCGCCTAACAACAACGGCAGCACCTCGGCTGCGTCCACACTGTGGCCATAGGACTCCGTGAAATCGCTGGGGCCGTAATAATTAACGACGCAGGCCACGTTGCTCGACTGCGTGGGATTGCCGCCGTCGCCTTCAAACTCCTTCACGCCGTTGGTCACGCATCCCGTGCGGAGCATGGCGATTGGCAAAGCCGATCGCCATGCGAAGTCGAGGGACCTGCTTTCCTCGCGATCGCCTCCGCCCATGCGTACGCCTGATAAACTACGCCCGATGCCGACATCCCCGCGCCCGGCGTTGCCCAGATTCTTCCTCTGGCTCTTACCTCTCTCGTTTGCGCTGCAGCTGGCAACCATCGCGGCCTTCCATCAATATCGAACGCGCCCCGGCGACGATCACTTCGAATTCGGCTGGGAGATGGGCCGCGTCGGCCGCTCCATCGCGCTTGGTCAAGGCTTCAGCAATCCGTACGACGGCAACACCGGTCCCACCGCCTGGGAGCCGCCGCTCTATCCGTATTTAATCGGTGGAGTGTTCAAAATTTTCGGCATTTATACGCAAGCATCTGCCTGGGTCTTGCTAAGTATTAACAGTCTGTTCGCCACGCTCACCGCCATCTCAATTTTTTTTATCGCCCGCCGAACCTTCGGCGACCGCGTCGCGCTATGGTCGGCGTACGCCTGGTCACTGAATCCTTATGTATGGTATTGGTCCGTTCACTGGATCTGGGACACGACGTTCACGCCGCTCGTACTCTCGTGCCTGTTTCTCCTGGCGCTCAAGTTACAGGAAGCCCACGTAGCCCCCGACCCATTGGTCCGGGGAGCCAGCGACAGCGCGCGGGACTCCAGCTCAGCTCCGCGCGGCCTACGCAACCCAGATTGGCGCAGCTGGGCCCTTTTCGGCGCGCTGTACGGCGTTGGCGGGTTGGCCAATCCCACGATGCTCGCGTTTCTTCCATTCTGTGGCCTCTGGATCTGGCGGCAGCGTTACCGGCGCGGACTGTCCTCGGTCCCTGGCATCGCCCTTTCATCGGTCGTGTTCTTTCTCGTCCTGACTCCGTGGATCGTTCGCAACTATGCAGTCTTCGGGCGCTTCGTCTTTCTCCGCGACGATTTCGGATTGCAGATCCGCCTGGGCAACGGGCCCAGCGCCGACGGCATGCTGATGGCCTATCTTCAACCCAACCTCAACAAACTGGAGCTCGAAAAATTTCAGCGCATGGGCGAACTCGCTTACGCCGATTCCTGCAAACGCTTCGCCTTCGACTGGATTCGCACCCATCCGGCGCGTTTCGTGGTCATCAGCCTGAAGCGCTTCTTCTATTACTGGAACGGCGTCCCCCGGCCAACCGATAGCGTCGCCCCATTCGACTTCCGCACGTCCGCGTTCCTGGCAACGTCGGTACTGGCGCTCTGGGGACTCGGACGCGCATTGCGCCAAAAACGGCCCGGGGTATGGCTTTTCGCGGGCCTGGTGCTGACTTATCCCACGGTCTACTACTTCGTATTTCCCCACGCCCGCTACCGCCATCCCATCGAGCCCGAATTGCTGATCCTGATCGTGTTCTTGTTATCGGAAGTAAATCAGCGGCCTGAACAACTGCCGCTGAGAAGGGCGGCGGCACTGGTTAGGTCCGCCTCTCCATTGAAGGGGGCCAATACCTGAGCGCAGCCGCTTTTCAGGCGGAGCGAAGGATCTCGGTGAGACAGGATTTCGCATGGGAAGGATCGGCGAGCGACAACTACGACCAGAGCCGGTGTGAGACAATTTCGACTTTCCGTCATCCGCGATATGAAACTCTCCGTCGTCATCATCACCTTCAACGAAGAAGCGAACATCGGCCGCACGCTGGAAAGCGTGCAGCCCCTGGTCGCTGACGGCAAAGGAGAGATCATCGTCGTCGACTCCGGCTCGACCGACCGCACCGTAGAGATCGCGAAGTCATTCGGCGCGAAAGTTTTCGTCGAAGAATGGAAAGGCTATGCCGCGCAAAAGAACTCGGCCATCGACAAAGCCTACAGGCGATTGGATTCTGAGCTCGATGCGGATGAGGAAGTGGAGCGAGCTGTCAGCGAACTGGCTGGCTTCTCGAAGACATCCCTGATGGCACAAACACGGTTTTCCAGTCGATGATGATCCGGGCTCCAAAGAACTACGCGATCGCGTCATGTCTATCACTCGATGAAGAGGACTTAAACGGTTCCTTGCGCGAAAGAATCTCTTTGGGTCCGGGTTCACTTGGGGGCTTCTGGCCGGATCCGAAGTTGCGCTTTTTCGATAGAAGCAGCGGACGATTCGAGACCGTGCCGTCCACGAGGACCGTGAAGTTAAGGGCGCACTGAGGCCATGCAAATGGTGTCTCCGATCATCCACCACTCCTACCCAACCCTCTCCGACTACATCGAGCACATGAACCACTACTCCTCGCTGGGCGCGGAGATGGTCGTCGCGAAACGAAATGGCAAAGTCCGATTCAGCGTGATCAACATCGTCCTGCGCCCGCTGGCGACGTTCATCTACAACTATTTCTTTCGCCTCGGCTTCCTCGACGGCCGCGAAGGCCTGCTGCTGCACCTTTACCATGCGGTTTATGTCTCGTGGAAATACGCCAAAGCATGGGAATTGTCCCGCAAGCAGAAGGAACCGCCCGTTCAAAATTGTCATCCTGAGCGGAGCAACTGCTTCGCAAATGCGAAGCAGTCGCGGAGTCGAAGGATCCCTGGCCGGACGATCACGAACTTACGAAGCACGGCAGTTATCCTCGCGCAAGTGAAACAGACGAACCGAAACCTGTGCTAGGGGCAGGGATCCTTCGACGGCGCGAAAGTTCGCATGCGCGAACTTCCGCTCCGCTCAGGACGACGGGAATGACAACCGGCACAGAATTGGCTTATCAGAACTGACCGACCGGTCGTTATAACCGCGCGCGTTACCACCTTGCTCCCGCGCCCTCACTTCCCTATCATCGAATGAGAGCACCGGGGTTTGCATGCCAAAGAAGCCGTCTCGTCCGCCTAACCAGCCGCAAGTCGCCGAGAGCCCGATCGACGACGTTTTTGAGAACCGCCATCCCTCCGCAGCCGAAAAGAACTGGGCCGAGAAGACGCTTGCGCCCACGCTCGAAAAAAATCCCGAGCGGCCTATCGGCGCACCCACCGGCGTGAATCTTGACGAAAACGGCCACGCCCGCTTCACCACCATCTCCGGCGTGCCCATTCGCCGCCTGTATACACTAAGCCGATTTGCCGGAAGACTGGAGCGAAGAACATTATCTCGGTCTTCCCGGCCAACCGCCCTACACGCGCGGCATTCACGCCACCGGATATCGCGGCAAACTTTTCACCATGCGCCAGTTCTCCGGCTTCGCTTCGCCCGAGGAGACCAACCAGCGTTACAAATATTTGCTCGAGCACGGCGGCAGCGGACTCTCTGTCGCCTTCGATCTGCCCACGTTGATGGGCTACGACTCCGATCATCCCGCGAGCGAAGGGGAAGTCGGCAAATGCGGGGTCGCCATCGATTCGCTCGAAGACATGGAAATTCTTTTCGGCGGCATCGATCTGGAAAAGACCACCGTTTCGATGACCATCAACTCGCCAGCATCGGTGCTGTGGGCCATGTACCTGGTGGTCGCGGAGAAGCAGGGCGCCGACTGGAAGAAAATTTCCGGCACGATTCAGAACGACATTCTCAAGGAATATATCGCGCAGAAGGAATATATCTATCCGCCGGCGCCATCCATGCGGCTGGTCATCGATACGTTTGAGTTCGGATCGAAGTTTACGCCGCGCTTCAACACGATTTCGATTAGCGGATATCACATCCGCGAAGCCGGCTCAACCGCGCTGCAAGAGCTCGCGTTCACCCTATATGACGGCGTCGAATACGTGGAGTGGGCGCGCCGCCGCGGGCTCGACGTGGATGACTTCGGTCCGCGCCTGAGTTTCTTCTTCAACGCGCACAACGATTTCTTCGAAGAGATCGCCAAGTACCGCGCCGCCCGGAAGATTTGGGGTCAAGTAATGAAGACCCGTTTCGGCGCCAGGAACCAGCGCACCTGGCTGATGCGCTTTCACACCCAGACTGCGGGAGTATCTTTACCCGCACAGCAGCCCATGAACAACATTGCGCGGGTCGCCATCCAGGCGCTGGCCGCCGTTCTGGGCGGAACCCAGTCGCTGCACACCGACTCCTACGACGAAGCTCTGGCCCTTCCCACAGAAGAAGCGGCCCGCATCGCGCTGCGCACGCAGCAGATCATCGCCTACGAATCGGGCGTGACACAGACGGTCGATCCGCTGGGCGGATCGTATTTCTTGGAAAACCTAACGCTGCAAATGGAAAATGGCGCCTTGGATTACTTCGGCAAGCTCGACGCTATGGGCGGTATGGTCAAAGCCATCGAACGCGGATATCCGCAAAAAGAAATTTCCGAAGCCTCTTACCAGTACCAGCGCGCGGTCGAGGCGCGCGAAAAGGTGATCGTAGGCGCCAATGAGTTCGTCATCGAAGAGGAATCCCCGCACACTCTTTATATTGACGAAACCGTAGGCCGCCAGCAATCGGCAAAACTGAAAACTCTGCGGGCCCGCCGTTCGAATGAGGCAGTGCGGCGGACGCTGGAGGCGCTCAAGAAAGCCGCGGCGCAGGAACCGCGTGCCGGCGCCAGCGACAATGTCTCTAGCGCCAATACCATGCCCTATATCGTCGACGCCGTACGCGCCTACGCCACCGTAGGGGAGATCTGCGAAGCCTTGCGGCAGGTCTACGGAACTTACACCGAAGTCAGCATTACATAACGCGAAGTCCTCGCAGTTTTCGCAAAGCCCTGACTGCTCGGGCCGCATCCGCCCATCTTATCCAGCCACCTTATCCAGCCGTCGTTCGGTCTCCCCCCGAGTGCTTGCTCTGGAACATCAGCTCATCGGCTCGCCGGATCACGGAATTCGCGCTGTCGGAATGGATCAACACGGTGGCGCCAATCGACGCCGTCACCGACACCCGTGCCGAAGCCGCTGCCACCGAAGACTGGGCAATCAAAATCCGGCAACGCTCCGCCAGATCCCCCAGGGCAACCGCATTCACATCGGGCGCCAGGACCAGAAACACTTCTCCTCCCCAACGTCCCAGAATGTCCGAGGACCTCAAGCCGCGTGCCACGCTTTCTCCAATCGTCTTCAACATCGCGTCTGCCGCGTCGTGGCCATGAGTGTCGTTCACCTGCTTGAAGCAGTCGATATCGAACATCAACAAGCCGTAGAGCCGTCCCTGGCGCTGGTGATCCTGTAGTCCCTGTTCGACTCTGAGTTCGATATGCCGCCGGTTCGGCAAGCCCGTCAGCGCATCCCGAAATGCCAGTTGCTCCAGTTCGCTCACTCGCCTTTGGAATTTCAACCGCACCGGGGAATTGCCGAACACTTCCACCGCGCCCACAATGTTGCCCGCGCTGTTGCGTATGGACAGCTCTCGCACGGATACCGGGATCCGATGACCGCGCTGGTGTCGAATGTAGAATTCCGTGACTGGAGATTCTTTCTCTTTTTCTTGATCCTTCCCTTTCTCTTTATCTTGCATGACATCCAGCATGACGCTATCCGGCGAATATCGGTCGTGACTCAGCCCTTTGCCGGCATCGTCCACCATGGCCATCATGGACTCGCCGTATTCCTGGCCCAGCGCTTCCCCGGCGCAATGTTCAGCCCGCCCTCCACCGCCGCCGTTCCAATAGGAAATTTTGCGTTCCCGGTCCAACCGGGACACGTCCGCCTGCATGTTGTCGAGCAGTTTCTCGTAGAACGCGGACGAGAAACGAATCCCCCACAGCCCCTCGCACGAGTCCCGTGTCTCCACTCCATAGAGGCGTCCGTCGGCCTGCAATCCCATCGGCGCAACCACCCGGGCGACCGCAATTTCATTGGTGCCAATGCGGCGCATCTGGATCGGCTGGTCCGGTTGCAGCAGCCTTGGCAGCGGCAGGCAACAGCCATACCGGCTGACAGTCGTCGTTTTGGTTCGCTCCGCAAAACGCTTCCCCATCAGATCAATTCCCGCAACTTCAACCGGAAAAGCGATCGATACGCGTTCGCTTCTCCGCCGCACCGCTGTGGCTGGTAATTGCAGTTCCATATCCAACTATTCGGCAGGAATCGGAAACTCTTCATGCGCCAATCCTCATGATTCTCTTATTCGCCAAGTGCGGTTCCCAGTTCGGCATTGGGAATTCCCGCTGCGTGCAGTACCCATGGAACCGTGCAGCCGATCGCCCGGCTGCTTTCTTTTAGTGCGCCGGCGCAATCGACGCTTAGCGGAAGTTGTCCGGGAACACAAAGACGCAACGGGCTAACTCGGAGCGCAGCGTGGCTTCGCGATAGTAGTGCTTGAGGATTCCGTTGTTCCCCGCGAGCAGATCGGGATTGCAGCGCGAGAATTCCTCCCAGCCGGCCGCAGGCTGCCGGGCCATGCGCTCGCGGATCAGGAAGAAGTAGGCATGGGTGATGGTCTCATGATAGCGCTCAGGCTTGCCGCGGGCGGCCGCGTAGCGCTTCAGGGCAGCGGCAAACTTGTCCAGCGCCGGCAGCGGCGGGTACTCGGACAGATAGGCGAAAGCCAGGCGGACGTGGTCGGCGTGGTGGAAGCGATCTTCCGGAACCGCGTCGCCTTCGAAGGTGTGGATGAGTTCTGCGTTGCTCATGGGAAACTCTGCCCGCTGCGAAGCGCCGACTGCGTCGGGCGCGGACAGCCGAGGCGGCTGTCTCTACGTCGTCTTTATAGTTAACTTTTGTTCATTGCGATGGCAAAAGCCGCGGCCGCATAGATCACGAGGTTGCCGACGTTGTACGCCCCGTGGAGCAGGTGAATGAGTATCGCCATGACGAAGACTGCCACCAGCAGCCATGCGCCGCGAATTGCGGTTCGCGGAATCAGCAGCAAAATGCTGCCGAGGATCTCGCCCCATCCCAGGACCAGTCGGATGAAGCCGGGCATGTGAGTCGCGGCAAAGCCCTGGGCGGCGCTGGGCAGGACGAACAACAGGGCTTCGATCAGGATTACCACGCCCAGGACCCATTGCAGGACGGTCAAAGCGATCTTGGTTTTAACGAAACTCATGGAGTTTCCTTTATTTGTCTTTGGTTTTCCGGGAGCCGCGCTGGCGCGGGGACTTTGATTGAATCTCCCGCAGGCGATGGCTGGCGTTCGAGTCGAGATCGAGATCGTAGAACTTCTTCAACTCACGAATGCGCTGCAGCGAAGCTGGGCTGAACGGAGTCTTGCCGTCGAATGCATGCAACACGATGCCTTCGAGAACGTCCCCGAGCGTCATATCGTGGTATTCGGCAAAGGCTTTCAGGACTTTCAGGATTCGTTTCTCGATGCGCACCCCGGTCTGCACGCGCTCGACTAGAAGCTTGGGATCGTCGACCATGTGTACCAATGTACCATGGTACCAATATCAATACAAATAACGCGAGACCCCAATCCCGGGGAGACTAGCGGAGAGAGTTCTGAACAATAGCCCGGCATTTCCAACCCGCCCCGCCCGGCATCGTTCGCCAAGATCGTACCCTCGACACCCCAACCGTGGCGCGGGTTAGGCCTCACGCCCAAGATTTACCACGTAGGTACTGTGTGCAATTGTGCATGACCTTTATTGACCAGCCAAGCCAGATTCCCACGCCTTATGATTTATTTTTTCTAGAGCACGGTACTCCTAAGTGAATTGATCGAGTCAAGGAGACAGATGGCTGATCCAGCTCGCGGTTTCAGTCCCACAGTTTTCCGCAAGAAGTTCCGTTCTGCGATGACTGTGCGGAGCTACCGGGACAACGAGATCATTTTTTCGCAAGGGGACAAAGCCGATGCCGTTTTCTATATCCAGAGCGGTACGGTAAAGCTCACGATCGCTGCCACGCGCCGGAAAAAAGCGATCATCGCCGTCCTGCTGCGGGGTAGCTTTTTTGGCGAAGGCTGTCTGGCCGGGCAATCTCCGCGGATGTACACGGCGAGATCCATTGGGCCCGCCAATATCACTCGCTTGCAGAAGGAGAGCACGCTTCGCGCGCTCAAGCGCGACCCGCAGTTTGCAGGCTTGCTGAATTCATATCTGCTTTCCCGGGTGATTCGAGTCGAGGAAGACCTGGCAGACCAATTCTTCAATTTCAGCGAAAAGCGCCTGGCACGGGCTCTCTTGTTGTTTGGGCAAATCACCAAGGAATCCAAGCCGGAGAGCCCTCTGAAGGTGAGCCAGGCAACTCTAGCGGAGATGGTTGGTACTACCCGCGCCAGGGTAAGTAAATTCATGAATGCGTTCAAGAAGAAAGGCCTCGTCCAGTACAACGGCGGCTTGCAAATAAATAGCGAACTGATCACGGCCTTTCTGCAAAGCCGGCCCATGTCGGTTCTCACGAAAGAGTAGACGGACCCCAAGGTCACAGGAGCTTCCGGGCATTCCGACGCTGGTCGATGAAATCGCTCTCGTGGCGGTGGAAGGTGTTTGATGAGAAGAGAACTCAGCGCCAAACAGATACTCGCCGTCCGATGTCCGACCTGCGGGGCCGCCCCGCGACAGAAGTGTGAACGCAACAGCGGGCAACCGCGTGTGACCCCGCATCTCAACCGCCGATTGACCGCAGAAGATCGGAACTAACGCGCTACCTGTTATCCGCCGAAGGCCGGATCGAAAGCCGCGAAGCGGCGAAAGAATACAGCCCACGGCGCAAGCCGTGGGTCGCAACCGGGGATGCTTAACAAGCCCCGTAGGGGCGGAAGATAATAGCCCGGCGCTTCCAGCGCCGGGTAGCGTCGCGTCCGATTGGAAATGCGTCCCGGACGGACGCTTGAAGGTCTTAGGCAAGCAGAAGTTCTCTTCATGACGGGATCTACGTCTCATTTTTTTTTGATACCCCTCGGCTAAAATATTTGTTTCTATGAACTTGGCGCGATTGGGTATGTTGAGGTCTCGGCAAAATCTTGAGCCGTAAGGATTTAGAGCTAAAACCTTACGGAATAAGGACTTAGCTTCGGACCGAAAACCGCTAACTCTGTGGACGATGGAGAGGCTTTTGGGACAGCCTTCGCGCATAGGTCGATCTTGCGCGTTCCTGATTTCTCAGTAAAGGTTGTTCGTCACACGAAAGTGGATTTTTGGCTGTGGACGGCTGTGGAAAAGTGCGAGTTTTGAAAGTTACGCGCTGGGCAGCATCCCTACAGGGAGGGCCAGCATGGGCGACCGGTATGACCTACAACGCTTTGTGGATGCACAGGATGAAGTCTTCGGCCAGGTATGCACAGAATTACGCGAAGGGCGCAAGAGAGGGCACTGGATGTGGTTTATATTCCTCAGATCAGAGGCCTTGGGTACAGCAGCATGTCGGTCAAGTACGCGATCTCTTCACGACAGGAAGCAATAGCTTACCTCAAACACCCTCTTCTCGGATCTCGCATGAGACAGTGCACTCAGCTTGTAAACCTCGTAGAGGGCGATCAGTCAGTCAGATATTCGGATCCCCGGACGATTTAAAGTTTCGATCCTCGATGACCTTGTTTGCAAGTGCTACAGCGGAGAATCAGATTTTCATAGACGCTTTGCAGAAATACTTTAACGGCGCACCTGACCAAGCGACTTTGGACCTCGTCTAATCGAGGCGGCCACCCACGAAAGAGAGTTGCGGTCGTCGTTCGTCCACGTCCGTTGTGTGTGTCAGATGCGGCGGTTTTGAATTTCAGGCGTCCCGCCGGGACGCGTTTCCAACACGGCGTTATGCTAACCCGGCGCTGGAAGCGCCGGGCTATTTTCAGATGTCCGTAACGGGACAAGGGCATTGGAACTTTCGTCTTCCGCCCCTTCGGGGCTAGTTACGATCTGCGCATTGAACCCACGGCTTGCGCCGTGGGCTGTCTTCTTTCGCCGCTTTGCGGCTTTGCGAGGGACGCGGTCGGAATCACTTTCCTTCACACTTAATCCCCGTCTCTCGCCAGACCCATTGTTTATAATCTCCCTTCCATCGCCAGCACTTCAAAGGAATCCATTGGCACTCGACGAGAAAATTTATGAGCTGCGGCGCGAGAAGTTGAAGCAGATTGAGGCGCTGGGGCAGCCCACGTACCGCAGCAAATACGAATTCACGCATACGGTGGAGGAGATCCTCGCCAAGTACACGGAGAAGACCGGCGAGGAACTGGAGAAGGAGCGGGTCAACGTCCGCGTCGCCGGACGCCTCATGGCGATTCGCCTGATGGGCAAGGCCGGCTTTGCGCACCTGCAGCAGGACGGGAAGAGGCTGCAGATTTATGTGAAGAAAGACGCGGTCGGGGAGAAGGGTTTCGAGTTGTACAAGCTCCTCGACCTGGGCGACCACATCGGGGTGAGCGGATATCTGTTTCGCACGCGCACCGGCGAGCTCAGCGTGCACGTCGAGGAGATCACCTTTCTCAGCAAAGATCTTCTACCGCTGCCGGAGAAGTGGCACGGGCTAACTGATGTGGAGCTGCGCTACCGGCAGCGCTATGTCGATCTGGTGATGAATCCAGAAGTCCGCGAAGTTTTTTTGAAGCGGACCAGGCTGGTGCAGTCGATGCGGCGCACGCTGGATGCGCACGGATTCATCGAAGTCGAGACGCCGATGATGCAGCCCATCGCCGGCGGGGCGGTGGCCAAGCCGTTCATCACTCATCACAACACGCTCGACATGGACCTTTATCTGCGCATCGCGCCGGAGCTTTATTTGAAGCGGCTGGTGGTGGGCGGGCTGGATCGCGTGTATGAGATCAATCGCAACTTCCGCAACGAGGGGCTGGGATGGCGCTGGAATCCCGAGTTTACGATGCTGGAGTTTTATCAGGCTTATACCGATTATCAGGGCGTGATGGATCTGACGCAGGAAATTATCACGCAAGCCGCGAAAGATGTGACCGGCGGGACGAAAACAAAATGGGGCGACCAGGAAATCGATTGGGCCAACTGGCGGCGCATGACCATGCGGGAGGCGATCATTCACTATTGGCCGACGACGGCGGGCGCGAAGCCGGAGATCAGCGACTTTGCCAGCGGAGAGAGCGTGAAGAGACTGGTGGAGCGCTTCAACGCCGGGCACGCGCACGCGGCTTACGATCCGAACGCTCCGGCAGGGAAGAATATTGCGGCTCTTTTCGAGGCGGTCGCAGAAGAGCATTTGACGCAGCCCACGATCATTTATGAATTTCCCACAGCGATCTCGCCGCTTTCGAAGCAGAAGCCGGACGAACCCGACTGGACCGAACGCTGGGAAATTTTTGTTGGGGGGATGGAAATTTCCAACGGCTTCAGCGAACTCAACGATCCCGAAGACCAGCGGCGGCGATTCGAAGCGCAATTGCAGGAACGCGAACGCGGGGACGAGGAGGCCCACCAGATGGATGAAGATTACATCCGGGCGCTGGCGTATGGGATGCCGCCGGCGGGTGGGGTCGGCGTCGGCGTCGACCGGCTGTGCATGCTGCTGACGGATTCACACACGATTCGGGATGTCATTTTGTTTCCGTTACTTAGGCCGGAAAAAAGCTTAACCACAGAGGACGCAGGGGCCACGGAGGAGAAGCGAGACGGGTAACATGTTCCAGGTGGAACCGGAAGAGGTATCCAGTTAAATACTGTGATTAGTGTATAGACGGTTTTTATAATTTTTCGTCTAATGTTGTCGAGTTTGGGCTCTGAAAATGGCAGCGCTACCGTAGTGCCCCCTTCCGGGCATTGGGTCGGTAGCGCTTTGCTGTCTCTGCACGTAGTCGGATTTGCCCGCCGGAATTAAGAAGACTGCGGTTCAGGCGGAAACTTGCAGAACCAGCACGGTGATGTTGTCGGGCCCACCACGCTCCAGCGCCATTGCTACCAGCCGCCGGCAAGCTTCCGGGGGAAGCTCGGATTGGGCAATGCCGGCCAACTCCTGGTCGCCAACCAGACCCCAGAGTCCATCGGTACAGAGCACAAGCGCGTCTCCCGATTCCAGGGCGAAAGGAGCCTCGGGAACGTGAGGGGTAAGTTCGCGGCCCGTGCCCAGAGCGGCGGTGAGGATGTGGCGCTGCGGGTGGGACTCAGCATCTTCGGAGCGCACGATGCCGCTCTCGACTAAGCGGCCGACATAAGAGTGATCGCGGGTAAGCCGGGAAATGGATTCTCCGCGAATGTGGTAGAGGCGGCTGTCGCCCACGTGGGCGAAGTGCAGATGACGATCGACGATGGCGAGCGCGGTGCAAGTGGTGCCCATTCCGTAGAACTGCGGATGGTCGGTGGCGTAACGCTGAATACTCTGGTGCGCCGAGGCCAAGGCTGCGACGAGGGCATCCTGCGGACCGCCGGCAAAAGCGCCGCCATAAATGCGGCGCACGGTCTCGACTGCGAGGCGGCTGGCCTCTTGTCCGCCCTCGTATCCCCCCATGCCGTCGGCGATGACGGCGAGGCGGCCCTTGCGGAGGAATTCCTTGTCGCTGTCAGGCTCCCAATAGAGATGGGAATCCTCGTTGTTGCTGCGCTGGCGGCCGACGTCGGTCAGGCTGGCGGCTACGATTCCGGGCTTCGATGTCTTGCAGTCTACTGCCATAGCTGAGGAGCGGGCATATTTTGCTGGAACGCTTGTGCGATGAAATCCTAACTGAGAAAGCGCTTTGGCTCCGGTGATTATAAGGGAACCTCAAAAATTTGAACCTCCATGCAGGAAGCCTCGCTTCTCGTGGTCCAGGCACTCCGCGCCGGATCTCACACGCGGCTGAACTACGCCGCATTCGGGATGACGCCCGTGCGGATGTTGGTGTAGCGTATCACCGCAACGCGTACGTGAATCATCCTGGCCGATCTTGTTCGGAAAACGGAAAAAGCCTTCGATTTGGCAAGGCCGTTGGTGGCGAGTTACTATTTCGTTACTCCAATGAAACTTCTTAAAAAAATTACCGTGGTCCGAACTCTGTGTTGGCTGGCGCCGCTGATGACCGGCGCGCTTTTTTCGGGATACTCAGTGGGTCAGGCAGCTTCGGCGAGTGCGACATTGCCCAGCGAAACTCCGGACAAGGTCGAGGCGGTGACGGATAGCTTCGACTACGTCAAGCGGGATGTGATGATCCCCATGCGTGACGGGGTGAAGCTGCATACGGTGATTGTGATTCCGAAGGGCGCGAAGAACGCGCCCATTCTGCTGACGCGGACGCCTTATAGCGCCAGCGCGCAACTCAGCCATGCGCAGAGTTCACACTTCGGTGCGATTCTGAATGGCTACGACAATGCTGTCGAAGTGATTGTCGAGGGCGGATACATTCGCGTGGTGCAGGACGTGCGCGGCAAATACGGGTCGGAGGGCGATTACGTAATGACGCGTCCTCTGCACGGTCCGCTCAATCCCACGGCGGTCGATCATTCGACCGACACTTATGACACCATCGACTGGCTGGTGAAGAATGTTCCGGAGTGCAATGGGAAGGTGGGCATCCTGGGGATTTCGTACGACGGCTTTCTGCCGTTGATGGCGCTGGTGAATCCGCATCCCGCGCTGAAAGTGGCGGTACCGATGAATCCCATGGTGGATGGCTGGCGGGGCGACGACTGGTTTCACAATGGCGCGTTTCGCGAACAGAATATGCCGTACATCTACGAACAGGAGGCGACGCGGAACAACAGCGCGTTGTGGTGGACGGATCACCTCGACGACTACGACGTGTACATGGAGGCGGGGTCGGCCGGAGAACTAGGGCGGCGGCATGGGCTGGAGCAAGTCGGCTTCTGGCGGAAACTGACTAGAGCATCCCAGCTATGACGCGTGGTGGCAGCAGCAGGCGATGGATAACATTCTGGCAGCCCAGCCGTTGAAAGTGCCGGTGATGCTGGTCGATAGCTTGTGGGACCAGGAGGACATTTACGGGGCAACCGCGGTCTACAAGGCAATCAAGCCGAAGGATATCGGGTAACGACAAAGTGTTGCTGGTGATGGGGCCGTGGCATCACGGGCAGGAAATTGACGACGGCAGCAAACTTGGAGCGTTGAAATTTAACAGCGATACTGGGCTGTATTTTCGCGAGAACATCTTGCGGCCTTTTCTTGATCAATATTTGAAGGATGGGGCGCCGAAGGCCGATGTGGCTCCTGTTACCGCGTTTGAGACGGGCACGAATACATGGCGGCGCTTGCAGGCGTGGCCTGCGGGATGTGTAAGCGGATGCGCGATTCGTGCGACGCGGCTCTATCTTGAGGCGGGACTGAAGGTGGGGTTTGACCCTCCCAAGAACGGAGATGCGGCGTATGACGAATATGCTTCGGATCCGGCGAAGCCGGTGCCATTCCGTTCGCGGCCGATTCAGCCCGTGGGATACGGCGAGGGATTTACTTGGGCGGAGTGGCTGGTGGACGATCAGCGGGAGGCTTCGGGGCGTCCGGATGTGTTGGCCTTTACTTCGGATGTATTGAAGGAGCCGGTGAAGATCAGTGGACAACCGGCGGCGAATTTGATCGCGTCCACCAGCGGTACGGATTCAGACTGGGTGGTGAAGGTGATTGATGTTTATCCCGACGAGGTCGCGAGCCAGCCCGGGATGGGCGGATATCAGCTGATGATTTCCGCGGACATTTTCCGGGGGCGCTATCGCGAGAGTCTGGAAACGGCGAAGGCGATTGCGGCGGACAAGCCTCTGCTCTATCACTTCCTTTTGCCGACGGCGAACCACGTTTTTCTGCCGGGACACCGCATCATGGTGCAGGTGCAGTCGAGCTGGTTTCCGCTGTATGACCGCAATCCTCAGACCTTTGTGCCGAATATTTTCTGGGCCAAGCCCGGGGATTATAAGAAAGCGGTGCAGCGGGTGTTTCATTCGACCGAGCAGTCGAGTTTTATAGAGTTGCCCATCGTCGAGATGAAGTGAGGGGTTCAGGCGTCCCTCGGGACGCGGATCGCGCGGGATGGTCTTGCCCGGCGTTGAAACACCGAGCTATTTTCAGGCGTCCTTGCGGACGCTTCGACGAGGCCATTGTAACGGACGCTTCATCACGAACGTTTTGTAATGGACGTTTCGTTGAGACTCTCTCAGCGTTCATACTCCATGAGAAGATTTTGGCGATTGATCGGTGGTGTGCTGTTACTGACTTCGTCCTTGTTGGGACAGGGGAAGAAGCTATGGGTGCTGCGCGCCCCGGGGGAGATGGTGGAGTACGATCCGGCGACCTTCACGGTAAAGCAGACGGTCAAGGTTCCCGCCGAGGCGTTGCAATCTCCCGGAAACATTTCGGTCAATCGGGCAGGGCAGATTCTGTTCGCGACGCCAGTGCCGCTTCCGCTTGGGGAGGAAGACGTCGCGGCGGCGCACAAGGCGTGGTTTTGGAATGGGCAAAGCGCGACGACGATCGATCAGGGGGTGACGCGAGAGGTTCATGCCACGGGATCGAATCAGGGGATCACGGAGGTGGCTCCGTTGCCGTTTCTTTCGGCGGAGGGGCGGCGTTTATTCTGGTTCGCCAACCAGTCGCGGCGGTTGCAGCGGGAGGGCGTGGATCTTTCGACGGCGACGACGTGGCTAGCCTGGGAAACGGATTTGCAGGGAGCGGGACGCGAGGAATTGGCCACGGCGAAATTTCCCGATTGCCGTTGCGCCACGGGGACGTGCGAGGAGAGTTGTCCTTCCGGCGTGGTGTGGACGCCGGAGACCGGCGTCGGCAAGTTTTTTCTGATGACGCAGTTTGTCGCGGGACAGACTGAACCGGAATACAAAGCGAGCACGCGTTATCAGGAATCGGGCGAAACATGGACGGCCGCGCAACTGGCCGAGCCGCTGCAGCGCGTGCTGGATGCGGCGTCTGACGGAGAGATGATTGTCGAAGCGATTCCGGATACCGGCTGCTGCGGGTGGTCGAATCAGAGTAACGATCAGACGCTGGTGTTTAGCTATGGGAAGAAGAGTACGGTGTTTGATGAGCAGGCGACGTACAAGAATGCCGACTACGACGTAAGTTTCTTCACTTCGAACGCGCGGCTGTCGCCGGACCTGGGACATGTGGCGATGACGATTGTATCGACGGCACAGCCCAACAAGCCCATTCAACTGGCGGAGCAGGGAGAGGCTAATCCCGAGGAGTCACAGCGAATCCGGAAGGCGTTGCTGGAACTGCCGGCGATGGAAGTAAAAAGCATGGAGAAGGTGCCGCGGCGAGTGGCTTATGTTCCGCATGCGACGCTGGTGGGTTGGATGAGTGAAAAGGAAATTCTGATTGTGGAAGAGCATATGCTTGTGATTTATAACGTGGGGACGGGGACGCGAAAGAAATCCGGCGTGCGGGCGGAGGATGCGGGGAAGGTGTTTCTGCGCTAGATAGTTGAATTGCATCCGCTGGTTGAAGACCAAGAACCGTCGGACACGATCTTCATGGTCTTCATCGTCGTCTTTAGTTCTTATTTTCTTTATTTCTTTTCTGCTGGTTTCAGCAGCAGGTCTTGATAGTCGAAGCTGAAGTCCGCGAGCGGGGAGACTGCGGCCATTTTTGCGTGGTCGATGCTGCCGTCCGGATTCAAGGCGAAGGTCACGAAGGCGTCTTCGATATTGCGGTCGCGCCAGTGGGCTTTGAAAGTATCGTGTTGCCAGGGTTGCAGGTCGCCGATCATGGTGGGCGTGTGATCGAAAGTCATGACCAGGCCGCCATTTTCAGTGCGGATGGTGATGGGGCCGTACCAGGCGTCGGTGTAAGCGCCGGCGTATTTTTCAAGAGGCAAGGAAGGTTTGGAGTCGGCGGCGCGTGCGGCTTCGGCTTTCTTCATGGATTCGGCGGCGTCTTTTTCCCCTGCATCTTCGCGGGACTTGAAGGCAGCGATCCAGTCGGTGGGCGGCACCTGAAAGTAATAATCCAGCACATGGTAAAGGATGGAGTCGAAGGCGCCGCCCTCTTCGGCATTGGTCAGCACGACGACGCCGAGGTTTTCGTCCGGCACAAGCATTACGCGGGAGACGAATCCGCCGACGCCGCCAGTGTGGCCGACAAGTTTGCGCCCGTGATAATCGCGCAGTCCCCAGCCCAGAGCGTAGTCGGCGAAATTAGCCTTCAATCCGGCAAGAGCGGGCGGCGGATCGCCAATGGGCAAGATGGTTTGCGCCGACCACATTTCCCTGGAGCGTTGCTCGCTGAACAGACGGCCATCGCGGTCGGGAAACTTGCCCCGATTCAATTGCAACTGAACCCACTTTGCCATGTCGGCGGCGCAGGAATTGATGGAGCCCGCCGGACCGGCGTTGTCGAGCACTTCGAACGGAATGACTTGCAGTTTGCCAGCCAGCCGGGAGTGTGGAAACGCGACGTCGTCGCCGGGCTTGATGTTGGCGTTGCTGACGTTGGAGTGGGTCATGCCGAGCGGCGTGAAGATTCGCTGGCGAATGTAGTCGTCCCAGGACGTGCCGGTCACGGCGGGGATGATTTGTCCGGCGGTCATGTAGAGAAGATTGTCGTAGGCGTAGTGGCTGCGGAAACTCGATGCGGGCTTCATGAAGCGCAGCTTGTAGATAATTTCTTCGCGCGTGTATGTGGTGTGCGGCCAGAACAGCAGGTCGCCTTCGCCGAGTCCCATGCCGCTGCGATGGGTGAGTAGATCGCGGATAGTCATTTCATGCGAGACATAAGGGTCATACATGACGAAGCCCGGCAGGCGCTGGTAGACGGGATCGTCCCAGGAGAGCTTGCCTTCATCGACCAGTGTGGCGAGCGCGGCGGTGGTGAACGCTTTTGTGTTCGAGCCGATGCCAAAGAGGGTGAATCCGTCGACCGGCGTGGGATCGCCGAGTTTGCGGACTCCGTAACCTTTGGTGACGAGAATCCTGCCGTCTTTCACAATGGCGACAGCCATGCCGGGGACGTCGAAGGTCTTCATGGACGAGGCGACATAGGCGTCGAGGTCGGCGGGCGGGGCGGTTGGAGCTTGGGCGTTCGCGAAACTTACTAGAGCTAAACTGATGACGATGATCGCGGACGGTTTCAGCCAATTGTGGGACATGCAGCTCTCCGGGTGAGAAGTAGGTGCGAGAATTGGGACGCGGAGATTAGAACACAGAAGCGACGGATTCTCCGAGGAGTTGGAGGCGAAGGCCGGAGGGCCCCGCGACAGCCGGCGGGGACGCCGGCGCTACGTTGTTGGGGGACGATGCGGAAAGGGAGTCATGGTTTCGCGGGACTTTATCTTCTGGGAGGTAGATGCGCAGCGGGATTTCATGTTGCCGGACGGGAAGCTTTACGTGCCGGGGGCTGAGAAGTTGCTGCCTAATATCCGGCGGCTCACCGATGCGGCGCGACAGGACCGGGTGTTTCTGGTGTCGCATGGATGCTTTCATGCACCGGACGATCCTGAGTTCAAAATCTTTCCACCGCATTGCGTGAAGGGAACGGCGGGAGCGGAACTTGTTCCCGAAGCGCTGACGGAAAAAGTTGCGTGGGTGCCGAATGAGGCGGATGCCAAACTGCCGAAAGACTTGTACCGGTATCAGCAGATCCTGTTGGAAAAGCAGACGCTCAATATTTTCGAGAGCTGCCACGCCGACGCCCTGGTCCAACGGCTGGGAAATCAGGCTGAGTTTGTGGTGTTCGGGGTGGTGACAGAATATTGCGTGAGCTTTGCCGCAAAAGGCCTGATGGAACGCGGACGGCGCGTGGCCGTGGTGCAGGATGCGATCGAAACCCTGAAGCGGGAAGACGGGGGAAGAGCTATAGCGGGACTAGAGCGATTGGGCGCCCGACTGACGACTACGGAACAGGCTCTCAGGGCGCTCGGCCGCTGAGAGCCTCCCTTCAGCTAGTGATGATTGTGCCGCCAGGTCCAGTATTCTTTTTGTTCTTCAGGTGGAATTCTGCGGAAGTCGCGGTGAGGGTCGCGGTGGGTTTCGGCGGCCCAGCGATTGTAGTAAACCACTTCGTCGTTGTTCCACACGTGATAATCCGTGTAGTAGGGATCGTACACGCGATAGTAGTGATGATGCTCGCAGGCGATTCCGGCCAGCGACGAAGTCAGCGCGACCGCCAGCAAGAGCAAACTCATGGGATGCGAACCACGGCTCATTTGTTTTTCTCCTTTGAAAAAGGAAACCCTAGTCCGCTTGATTAGTTGCCGAAAACCGATTCGTGGTTTCACAAAAGTGCGCACCCGTTTGATTGATCACGGGCGATGTTTCCCTTTCGTTCGAATGATTTATCGGCGAGTCATGTTGTAATAGACTAAGTAATCTTTGTGGAGAGCACCTTGGCCGACGCGTTGCGCACGCTGTTGGATTTGCCGGAGCAGGAAAAATCCGAGCGCGGCCTGGAGCATACGCCGCGTGAAATCCACCAGCAGCCCGCCACCTGGAGCCAGACCTATATGCGCTGCCAGGAGCGCAGCGCCGAACTGAACGACGCTCTGCGGCGCGCCGGAATCGGACGCGGCAACACCTCTTCCCCCACCGTATATCTGGTGGGCGCGGGCACCTCGGATTACACGGGAAGAGCGCTCGCTCCGCTGCTCCGCCGCCGCTGGAGTTGTGAAGTTTGGCCCATTCCCAGTACGACCCTACTCACCGAATTCGAAGAGTTTCATCGTCCCGGCAAAGAGTATCTTTGGATTTCTTTTTCGCGCTCGGGGGAGAGTCCCGAGGGCGTGGCGCTGCTGGAGCAGGCGCTGGACCGGCATCGCGAGATCCGGCATCTGGTGATTACCTGCAATTCGAAGGGCCCGATGGCGCAACTTTGTTCAAGCCATGCGGACCGCGCCATGGCGCTGGTGCTGGATGAAGCCGTAAACGATCGCGGACTGGCCATGACCAGTTCCTTCAGCAACATGGTGCTGGCGGGGCAGTGCGTCGGACATCTGGAGGACTTTGCCAAGTTCGGCGATGTGGTCGCAGAAATGAGCGAAATCGGCCGGCGATTTCTTCCCTCGGCTGCCGATGCCGCGGCGGCGGTAACGTCGCTGGGGTGTACGCGCACCTGTTTTGTGGGCTCGGGGGTGCTGCGCGCCGTGGCCGACGAATCGGGACTAAAGGTAATGGAACTCAGCGCGGGTAAAGTGACGACGCTGGCGGAAACACCGCTCGGGTTGCGCCACGGGCCATTGTCGAGCATCGACAGCCAGACGCTTTTTGTGGCGTTCTTATCGAGCGAGGCGCGGCGGCGCGGCTACGAAATCGACCTGCTGCGGGAGATCGATCGCAAGCGGTTGGGTCGCGTGCGCGCGGTGGTAACGGCCGGCGGTACGGAAGACGTGGCACCGCTGGTCGATTACAGTTTGTCTCTCAATAGCGCCGCAAAGTTTCCCGATCTGTATCGTCCCGTCCTCGATGTAATGCTGGGCCAGTTGATCGGGCTGTTCGCGTCCATGCAAAGCGGACTCAAGCCCGATCAGCCCAGTCCCAGCGGGACGATCACACGAGTCGTCGCGCCCATCAAGGTGTATTCCTGATCTCCTTAGGATTCGCAAAGGGGAGCGTCTGAAAAAGAGGGTATCTGAAGAAGTGGGAAAAATTCTGCGAAATCACGCCGAGGCATTCCTGATCGCTTCGGCGACCTCCTCAGGAGTCTCGTGAACTCCGATTAATCCTGAGCCACATTGAATTGAAGAACCGGAGCCAAACGGCGTTACTGAGGTGATGGAGTCCGCGTCCAGCAAAACTTCCTGGGACGGATTCAGATGGTCGTGCAGCATAATCAGTTTCATTCGTCCTCCGTCCTGCTGGCGTGTGGCAGGCCGAATTTTACCTTGTCACCCTCCTGCTGGAGTGGTCGCTCTGGAACTCGCTCTTGAACGCCCGCGCCCATCGGCGCTACTATGACCTGCTATGCCGCAAAACTACGTCCCCATCTTCATCTTCATCGCCATCATCGGCACTCTGCTGCCGGTCACGCTGCTGGCGGCTAAACTGGTGCGGCCATCGAATCCGAGCAAGACCAAACTCATGCCCTACGAATGCGGCATCGACCCTATCGACAGCGCCCGAGGACGCTACACCGTCCGCTACTACATCATTGCTATTCTCTTCGTCGTGTTCGACGTGGAGACAATTTTCCTGTTTCCCTGGGCGGTACGATTCAAAGCCTTCGGCCTCTTCGGTCTCCTGGAGATGCTGATCTTCCTGGCCATCCTGATTGTGGGCTATATCTGGGTCTGGAAGAAAGGCGCGCTGGAATGGGTGTAGAAAGCGCCGGCTCCGGGAAGTAACAAGGGGTTTCTCGACTTCGCAAGGGATATCTCGAAATGACTGGGAGTTAGAGTTCCATCGTCAAGAAAAATCGCATGCCCACATTGCCCGACAATCCCATGGACAGTTCCCCGGCTGAAACCTTTACCGCCAGCCGCTGGACGCAAGGCAATTTTTTCTTCCCCACGCGCCTGGTCATCAGCCCGCAACGCGTGGCCCGCGTCAAATCGCGACTGTTCGGCAGCAATGAAGAAAGCATCGCCATGTCCAAGATCGCGTCGGTTCACATCAATACCGGCGTTTTCTGGTCCGAGATCGTCATCGAGTCCACCGGCGGCACCGACCCGATCACCAGCCACGGCCACCGCAAAGCGGACGCCCAACGGATCCGCAGCCTGATCGAGACGTATCAAGCGCAATCGCGCGTTTAGAAACCTTCATCGCGCCCCGGGGAGTCTCGCTGAGACGGAGGGAACTCCTCAGGGTTGCTGGTTTCACGATGGCGAAAGGTCGCTCCGCTCGCGACAACTTTGGTCAGGATCAGTTGGGGGAGTGGCCGATCACAGATGGAGAGAGTTGCTGATGACCGGTCAAGGGAGTTGTTACGAATGCGGGGCTTTTTACAACTTCTCAGCCGCGCCCTCGTTGACTTCGCCTCCTCAAGCTGATAAAAGTTAACGTTCTTTTCAAGACGCACTGCGCCGCAGGTTTGTGCCTTCGCGATATGCCCGACGAAATTAAATCTCCCTCATCGCCGTCGCCGGAAGATGAACCGAAGCCGACGGCGGATCGTCCAGCGACTCCGGGCGGCGTGAAATCGACTCCCTCCGGCTCGGTTCAATCGGAAACAAAAACCACGCCCGCGAAGCCTTCTCCGCCATCTGAAACTTCGACGCCCACGTCGCCACCGAAACCCGCTGCCGCCTCGCCAGCGGCTCCTGCAAGGCCGGCCGCAGCTCCGCCGAAGCCCGCCGCCCCCGTACCCACTCCTTGGGATTCGCCGATGGTGCAAAAGCTCAAAGGCAAATGCGGATCGGGAATCGAGCCCGTTACATATTTGGGGCAGAATTACATGACGGTCGATCGCTGCCTGATTCCCGAAATCCTTCATGTTCTGCACAACGAAGAGCAATTCGACTATTGCGTCGATATTACCGCGGTGCACTATCCCAAGCGCGAGAAGCAGTTCGACGTGCTCTGGATTCTATACTCGTTTGCGCGCAACGAACGCATCCGGGTCAAAACGCAGATCGCCGATGGCGAGACCCTTCCCAGCTCGGTCCCCATCTGGGCAACCGCCAACTGGCTGGAGCGCGAGGTCTTCGATATGTTCGGCATCAAGTTCGACGGGCATCCTGATATGAAGCGGATCCTGCTGCCCGACGGTTGGAAGGGGCATCCCCTGCGCAAAGACTACGGCATCCTGCAACAGGATAACGAGTGGGTACAGATTAATTTGGGAATTGAGAGCGGGCAGTGAGGGCCTGGGTTGAAAGCGAATACCTGGCGACATGAGGACCGCGGTTTTTCTTTCGCCCGCTCGCGCCGCGGGCAGCGTTCTATCGCCGCATCGCGGCCAGGGCTTCTTTGTTGCGGCTGAACAAGAGATCGTAATCATCGCAAGATCTGGGCAATGACTGACCGGAACACACTCTCGCCCTTGGACCTGGAAACGCCTGAGAAGACGTTTCTCGATGCCAACGAGCTCGTTATCAACATGGGTCCGCAGCACCCGGCAACCCACGGCGTGCTGCGCGTGATTCTGCGGCTCGACGGCGAGAAGGTGATGGGCCTCGAGTGCGTGATCGGATACCTGCACCGGGGCGTGGAGAAAATTGCCGAGAATCGCACGTACACGATGTTCAATCCCTATGTCGACCGTATGGATTACGTGGCTGCGGTCTCGAACGGGCTGGGATACTGCGAAGCGGTCGAAAAACTTCTCAACGTGGAAGCGCCGCCCCGAGCGCAATATGTGCGCGTGATCCTGACCGAACTGAACCGCATGGCTAGCCACCAACTCTGGCTGGGCACGCATGCGCTGGACATCGGCGCCATCACGCCGCTGTTCTATACATTTCGCGATCGCGAAGAGATTCTGAAGATTTTCGAAAAGTACTGTGGCGCGCGGCTTACGACCCACGCGTTCCGCATCGGCGGATTGCAATACGAGACCTACGAAGGATTCGAAAAAGAAGTCAGAACTTTTGTCTCGTTCGTGCGGCCAAAGATTGACGAATATGAAGAACTGCTTACCACCAATCGCATCTGGCTCGAACGCACCAAGGGCGTCGGCAAGATTTCCGGCAAAGACGCCATCGCGCTGGGCGTAACCGGGCCTGTGTTGCGCGCCAGTGGCGTCAAGTGGGACCTTCGTAAGGCGATGCCTTACGCCAACTATAAGAATTTCGACTTCGATATTCCGACCGGCGAAAACGGCGACACTTACGACCGATATCTGGTGCGCATGGCCGAGTTCCGCCAGTCGCTGCGCATCATCGAGCAGGCGGTCGACAACATTCCCGAAGGGCCCGTCATGGCCAAGGTCCCGAAAGTCATGAAGCCTCCGGCCGGTGAAATCTACCACTCGATCGAAGCGCCCAAGGGCGAGCTGGGATATTTTATTGTGAGCGACGGCTCGACGCAGCCTTACCGCATTCGGGTGCGGCCGCCGTCATTCGTTAATCTGCAAGCGCTCGACGTTATGTGCCGCGGCCAACTCGTGGCCGACGTCATCGCCGTGATCGGCACGCTTGATATTGTCCTGGGCGAGGTAGACCGGTGATCCACGCTTTCATTCAGTACATCCAGTCCTACCTCGACAGCAACAAAACGCCCGGCGGGGCGGGAAACATTTTCTGGGCGATTGTCTACATCCTGCTGGTGTTCGGCGGACTCTCGGTCGCTGTCATTGCGATGAACTGGCTGGAGAGAAAAATTCTGGCGCATATGCAAGTACGCCTCGGTCCCATGCGCGTCGGCCCGCACGGACTGCTGCAGCCTATCGCCGACGCCATTAAACTTCTGCTCAAGGAAGACATCATTCCCGCAGAAGCCGACGCCTTTGTCTTCTGGATCGCCCCATTCATTGTCGTGCTCGCGGCGTTCACCGTTTTCGTCGTCGTCCCTTTTGGCCCCACACACGCTATCACCGACATGAACATCGGCATCCTCTTTATGCTGGGCGTTTCGTCGTTGAGCGTGCTCGGCATCGTCTTTGCCGGGTGGGCCTCCAATTCGCACTATCCGCTGATTGGCGCGCTGCGCTCCAGCGCGCAGATGGTCTCGTATGAAGTTGCCATGGGACTTGCCGTCATCTCGGTCATTATGATGACTAGCCTCAATGACCAAAGCACTGGCACGCTCAGCATGATCGGCATTGTGCAGGCGCAATTGGCGCAGGGCGAATGGTTCATCTTCAAATTCTTTCCGCTCGGCCTGATCGGTTTCGGCATGTTTGCCATCGCCATGGTCGCCGAAACCAACCGTGCGCCCTTCGATCTTCCCGAGGCCGAATCCGAATTGACCGCCGGGTTCCACACCGAGTACAGCGGCTTTCGCTGGTCTTTATTTTTCCTGGCCGAATATTCGGCGATGATCGCTGTCTCCTCAATCGCTGTAACACTTTGGCTCGGCGGATGGCTGCGGCCGTTTCCTAACTTGCTGGGC
Source organism: uncultured Acidobacteriaceae bacterium (assembly GCA_963709305.1). GTDB lineage: Bacteria > Acidobacteriota > Terriglobia > Terriglobales > Acidobacteriaceae > Sulfotelmatobacter. The sequence continues at coordinate 36,415 of CAVPWO010000004.1, forward strand.
GGCCCCGCCTGGGACCTGGTCTTCTCGCTCTTCCCCGGAATTTCTTTTCTGCTGCTGGCAGCGATGTGTTTTTACAACACCGCCCGCATGCCCAAGCACCCGCTGTTCCGGGTGCAGACCATCGGCCTGGCTGGATTCGGCGTAGTCCTCGGCCTGATCGGCCTGACTCTCTTCATTCCTGCCGTCCGCATCCGGGTCACCGACATTTTCTGGTTTTGCGCCAAAGTTGGCGGGTTCATGTACCTCTATATCTGGTATCGTGGCACGTTCCCCAGATATCGCTTTGATCAACTCATGAAAGTAGGATGGAAAGTTCTCCTGCCGACTGGCCTGGCGCTCCTGATCCTGACTGCCCTGGTTGGAATGCGGACAGAACTGTGGGCGGAATTGCAAGGAGTGTGGCGGCCATGATTCCCGCAGGGACGAATCCGCCGGTCGCGACGCCATTTTTCTTTTACCTGCTCGCCGCCATCATGATCATCGGCGGCGTGATGGTCATCACCCGCAAAAACGCCATCCATTCGGCCATGGCGCTGATCACCACGCTGCTGGCTCAGGCTGGGCTCTATCTGATGCTCTATGCTCCGTTCGTCGCCGGCGTGCAGATCATCCTTTATGCCGGCGGGATTATGGTGCTGTTTTTATTCGTGATTATGTTGATCTCCATTGAGCGCGCGGAAAAAGAGCGGCAGTTCAATAAGCAATGGCTGGTCGGGATTGTAGCCGCCGCGGCATTGGGAGGCTTGTTCATCGCGGTTTACACCACTACCACAAAAGGCAAGGCGCTGTTTCCCGAAGGCCGCATGACTTACGGTGAAACACAAAACACACAGCAAATTGCGGCACTGCTCTTTGACCGCACCAATGGTCAATACATGTTCGCTTTTGAAATCGCTTCGCTGCTATTGCTGGTGGCGATCATCGGAGCAGTGGTAATGGCAAAGAAGAGGATTTGATCGTAAAGACGTAGCTTGCTACGTCTCCTGTTGACGCGCAATGAATGGCATGCTCCACATCACGACTCTGCACTATCTGGTTCTGGGGGCAGCTCTTTTCTTGTTGGGAGTGATCGGCGTACTCACGCGCCGCAATGTAGTCATCGTTCTGATGTCGATCGAATTAATTTTGAATGCCGTCAACCTGAATCTGGTCGCCTTTTCGCGCTACTGGCAGGGGATCCACGGTCCCAGCGCCCTGCACGGCCAGGTCTTTGCAATTTTTGTAATCACCGACGCAGCGGCAGAAGCTGCCGTCGGGCTCGGCATTCTGATCGCCTTCTTCCGTAATAAGGAGACGGTCAATGTTGACGAAGTGAATTTGTTGAAGTGGTAGAGCGAAAGCTCTTAGCCATTAGCTCTTAGCTTTTAGCCAAATCCCAAGTAGTTTGAGCTAAGAGCTAAAGGCTAAGAGCTAAGCTAAAGAACTGATAACGAATGTTTCTCACCCACATCTACCTTATCCCGCTCTTCCCTGCGCTGGGCGCGGCGCTGATGTTTTTCTTTGGGCGGAAGTTGCAGAAGACTACGGTGAGCGCGGTCTGCGTCGGGTCGGTCGTTCTTGCGTTCCTGATGTCGTGCGGCGCGGTTTTGCAGTACACAAACTGGGCGCCCGCGAACAATCATCGCCCCTACGAAAGAATTCTCTATACCTGGCTCGGCAGCGATACCGGCCACCTGACCTTCGTAAAATCGGACGGCACACAAGCTCCGTTTCAGGCCGACGCCGGATTCCTGCTCGATCCGCTCTCCAGCATCTGGCTGCTGTTCGTCACCGGCGTCGGCATGCTGATTCATATTTATTCCACCGGCTACATGGCGCATGAAGGCGGCTACTACCGTTTCTTCGGATATCTCAACCTCTTCATGTTCTCCATGCTCACGCTCATCCTGGCGAACAACTATGTGCTCATGTTCGTTGGCTGGGAAGGCGTGGGCCTGTGCTCGTATCTGCTGATCGGTTTTTATTTTCATCGCAAGTCGGCGAGCGATGCCGCTAACAAGGCTTTCATCGTGAACCGCATTGGCGACGCCGGATTCATCCTGGGCATGTTTTTCATCGCCTGGTATTTCGGATCGCTGCGTTATGTGGATGTGAATCATCTGGCCCGGAGCGGACACTTCCAGATCGGCGATCCGATTATTACCGCCGCCACGTTGCTGCTGTTCGTGGGAGCTTGCGGCAAGTCCGCCCAGCTGCCTCTTTATGTCTGGCTGCCCGACGCGATGGAAGGCCCGACCCCGGTGTCGGCGCTGATCCATGCGGCCACGATGGTCACGGCGGGCGTCTACATGGTCGCACGCTCGAACGCGCTGTTCGTGCTGGCGCCGACTTCGATGAAGACGGTGGCGATCGTCGGCGCACTCACAGCCATTTTCGCCGCGTCGATCGGCCTGGTTCAAAACGACATCAAGCGCGTGCTCGCCTACTCGACGGTGTCGCAACTCGGCTACATGTTTCTGGCGCTCGGTGTGGGAGCATTTTCCGCCGCCGTCTTCCACGTCTTCACTCATGCATTCTTTAAGGCTCTGCTGTTTCTGGGTGCGGGCTCTGTGATTCATGCCATGTCGGGCGAGCAGGACATGCGTAACATGGGCGACTTGCACAAGCGCATTCCCACCACACACTGGACCATGTTCATTGCAACCCTCGCGATCGCGGGGATCTTTCCCTTCGCCGGTTTTTTTTCCAAGGACGCTATCCTTTGGGAGACCTGGTCGCGCGAAGGCGGCGCCTACCGTATTCTCTGGTACGTCGGCTACGCGACCGCGCTCATGACTGCGTTCTATATGTTCCGGCTCATGTATCTCACCTTCCACGGGCGCCCGCGCATGAGCCACGAAGTCGAGCACCATGTTCATGAATCTCCGATGTCGATGACACTGCCGCTGGTGGTGCTGGCCGTGATGTCGCTTTTTGCCGGATTTCTTGGTTGGCCGCACAGCCTGGGAGGCTCCGACCATTTCACGAAGTTTCTCGAACCGGTCTTCGCCCGCGAAGCGCAGGCGTTAACGGAAGGGGGCAGGGCGAGCCAACTTGCTGCCGGGGAAAAAGAAGAAGGGCACAATACTGGCACGGAATGGCTGCTCATGGGGTTATCGCTCGCAGCCGCAGGCGTGGGCTGGACCATGGCCTGGCGCAGCTATCGTAACGCCGATAAAGGTTACACCGAACCCATCGCCGCAGCGTCCGCGCCGGCTTACAACATGCTCCTCAACAAGTATTACGTCGACGAAGGTTACGACTATGTCTTCACCGGCCGCCGCAAAGTGGGTGATGTACGGCTCGGCGTGCTCGGCGCGGGCGAAGCCAGTTCATGGTTCGACACACATATCATCGACGGCGCCGTCAACGCGGCTGGCTCCGTCACCCGCGGAACCGCAACTTTTTCCAGTTGGTGGGATAAGTGGATCATCGACGGCATTGGGGTCAATGGCCCGGCGATCCTGGCCCGCATGCTAAGTTATCCCGCGCGCCTGTTCGAGTGGGGCCTGGTGCAATGGTATGCGCTGGTCATGACCGCAGGGCTGGTAGGGTTCGCATTTTATTATGTGTATCACTGAGAGCTGCGAGCTACGAGCTGGGAGCAAGCAAATCAAGCTGACTCGACGCTCACAACTCGAGACTCGTAGCTCGTAGCTAAGAAGCTGACTATGCAAGATCACATCCTATCCATCATTCTCTTCACGCCGCTGCTGGGCGCGCTGATTCTGCTGTTTGTGCCCAAGGGGAATAAGGACGCCATCCGCTGGATCGCGAACTTCTTCGCGCTCGCTGGACTCCTGGTCTCGATTCCGCTGGTACCTATGTTCTGGGAGCAGCGATTCGAGCCTGGCTTCAAATTTATCGAAGGCGCGCCGGGTAACTGGATCCCCTCGATTGGCGCTGGTTACGTCTTGGGCATCGACGGCATTTCATTTCTGCTGATCATGCTCACCACGCTTCTCGGGATGGATCTCGATCCTGTCGTCATGGACTGCTATCGAGAATCGCGTCAAGGAATATTACGTCTGGTTTCTCGTTCTCCAGACGGGTATGCTCGGCGTTTTCATGGCGCTGGATTTCTTCCTCTTCTTCGTCTTCTGGGAAGCGATGCTCGTGCCGATGTATTTGCTGATCGGGATATGGGGAGGCCCGCGCAAACTCTACGCCGCCATCAAATTTTTTCTCTACACTCTCGCCGGATCGGTGCTGATGCTGCTGGGAATTCTGTTCCTTTACTTCCACCATCACGGCGTCACGCAGGTGTACACCTTCAGCCTGACTGCGCTCTACGAAACTGCTCCGCGCATTTACTCCGACTACGGCCCGCACGTCGCGACCTTGCTATTCCTAGGTTTCTTCTTCGCTTTCGCGATTAAAGTGCCGATGTTCCCGTTTCACACCTGGCTGCCCGACGCCCACGTCGAAGCTCCGACCGCGGGCTCCGTGATCCTGGCCGGGGTGCTGCTGAAAATGGGAACCTACGGCTTCATCCGCTTCTCGCTTCCCTTCTTCCCTAACGTCTTGTCGAATCCTGCCACATTCATGCACATGACTGTACGTGGATGGATGATTTTCCTTTCTATCGTCGGCATCCTCTACGGCGCGCTGGTTTCGCTCATGCAGAAAGACATGAAGAAGCTGGTGGCTTACTCGTCCGTCAGCCACATGGGCTTCTGCACGCTGGGAATCTTCGCGCTCACGCCACTTGGCGTGAGCGGGTCTGTCCTGCAGCAGATCAATCACGGGATTTCCACGGGCGCATTGTTCTTGATCGTCGGAATTCTCTATGAACGGCGGCACACCCGCGAGATCTCCGAGTACGGCGGTATCTCGAACGTCATGCCCCTTTATGCCACCATCACGATGATCATGTTCCTCTCCTCGATGGGGCTGCCGCTGCTCAACGGCTTCGTCGGCGAGTTTACGATCCTGCAAGGGACGTTCATGGAAAACTGGCGCTGGGGCGCATGGGCGGTGCCCGGTGTCGTACTTGCCGCGGCGTATTTACTGTGGCTCTACCAGCGCGTTTTCTTCGGCACGGTAACGAATCCCAAGAACGAAAAATTGCATGATCTGACTCCGCGGGAAGTGGCTACGTTCGTGCCGCTGCTGATCATGGCCTTCTGGATCGGCCTGTATCCGAAGCCGTTCTTCCAGATTCTCGAGCAACCTGTGAATCACACTATCGCGCTGGCGCGGCCGGATTATCCGCAGCCCGCGGTCAATGCCGCCGCACAGCCGGCCGAGGTCGCTCCGCCTACAAACATGACGTACAGCACAAATCCGGCCCCGGCCGCATCCGCGCCAACGAAAGCAAAGGGGAAGAAATAGTGGTCTGGACTGACTATCTTCTCGCGCTGCCGATCACGTTGCTGACCCTGTTCGCTCTCGGCATCCTGCTGATCGACCTGATGCTGCCGCGCGAGATGAAATGGGTAAACGCCGTGTCCGCCATGATCGGGGTGCTCTTCTCCGCTGCCGGCGTCTACAAGATTCAACTCTGGATGGGCGCTTCGCCCGGCTCTTTCGGCCTGATGCGCACCATGCTGGTCGACCGCTTCGCCATTTATTTCTGGTACTTGTTTCTCGCGGGCACGGCCATTGCCATCCTCACGTCGGTCCGTTACCTGGAAACCGAACATGAAAATCACGGCGAATATTACGCACTCATGCTGCTCTCGGTTGCGGGCATGATGTGCATGGCCGCTGGCTTCGACATCGTGCTCATCTTCATCGGCCTCGAATTAATGGCCATCTCCACTTATGTGTTAGTCGGATTCCTGCGCCGCGACCGCCGCTCCAACGAAGCCGCCCTGAAGTATCTTCTGCTCGGTGCATTTTCTTCCGGCATCTTCGCCTACGGTTTGTCGTTGCTCTATGGTTTAACCGGCAGCACCAATCTCGCAGTCATCCAACAGGTACTGGCACGAAATATTCTGCACAGCGATTACAAGCCAGTAGCTATAGTTGCCTTACTCACAACGATTACCGGACTGCTTTTCAAAATCGCCGCCATTCCCTTCCACCAATGGGCGCCTGACGCCTACGAAGGCGCGCCCACCAGCATTACCGGATTCATGTCCGTGGCCGTCAAGGCCGCCGGATGGGCCATGCTGCTCCGCATTCTGGTCATCGGCCTAATGCCCATGCGTCCGATCTGGGTGCCGTTGCTGGTCTTCGTTTCCATCGCCACTATGACCGGGGCCAACTTCGCCGCGCTGACTCAGACCAATACCAAGCGGCTGCTCGCCTATTCTTCCATCGCGCATGTGGGCTACATGCTGCTCGGCCTGATCGCTGGAACCGCCACGCAACTCAGCCCCGACGGCATCAAAGGCATCCTCATTTACCTGCTCGTTTACACCTTCATGAACCTGGGCGCATTCGCGGTGATCACTTCGCTGCGCCATCGCAACGTAGTCGGCGATGAGCTCGACGACCTCAACGGCCTCTACTCCCGCGCTCCCGTCGAAGCCGTCATGATGCTGATCTTCATGCTCTCGCTGGCCGGCATCCCACCCCTGGCGGGATTCTGGGGAAAATATTTCATCTTCCTCAGCCTGATCGAAACCGGCCACTATGCCCTGGCGTCGCTCGGCGTTCTCTATTCCGTCTTCGGCCTCTATTACTATCTGAAAATCGCGAACGCCATGTTTATGGGCCAGGTAGAAAAGGGCGAAGAAAAACTACGCGTGAGCCTGACCATGCGTGCCGCCGTTACGATAAGTGCGCTGGCCACGATCTATATCGGGATACTGCCCAACCGCTTTATCGAACTGGTGAACTGGGCTCTGGGCATCGCGCAAAATCCGGCGATCGCCAAACTGACGCACTGATCGGATTACTCTAGTAGCCAATGCCAGCCTCGATCCCGCCCGACGATAAAAATTCGGACCAGAAAAAATCCTTCTGGCTGCAATTCGCTCGATACAGCCAGTTGGCTTTTGTTCTGCCTGCCGCCCTCGTTGTTGGGTGGCTGATCGGCGCTGCTCTCGACCGCTGGCTGCACACGACCTGGATTTACCTGGCCGGCATTCTGCTCGGTATCGCCGCCGGCTTCATCGAACTAATCCGCACGGTGCTGCGAGACACGAAGTGAGGGAATACTCGGAAAATTTCTTTGGCATGGGCTACCATGTGTGTTGTTCGACTCATGATTCCCGGCCCTCCACTAACGAATTCGACAGCAGTTCCCTCTGAGCGCTTCTATGCCGGCGCGCTGGATCGAATTCGCCGCTTCATGGCCGCGTTCGCCGTTCCGCTCATTGCCGCCACCTGGTGGAAGTTCGGGGCACGTTCTGCCGCCGGTCTCGCTTTCGGATGTCTCATCGCCTACATTAATTTCTACTGGCTCAAGCGCGTCATCAGCGGCTTCGTCGATCGCGCGGCCGGGACTGCGACTTCTCCATCCAGCGATGGAATCGTCTCGCGCTTCTTATTGCGCTACGTTTTGATGGCTGTGGGCGCCTATGTTATATTGACTGTTTCACCCGCGAGCCTGAATGGGCTTCTTGCGGGCTTATTTTTGCCCGTAGCCGCCATTGCGTGCGAAGCCGCGTACGAAGTCTATGCGGCATTGGTCCGCGGAATGTAGAGGAAATACCGGCCCGGTTGACAAAAGAGTAAAAGCGCAATATGCCTGAACAACTCTGGTTCACAAAAATCCTCAACCATCTGTTCGCCGGTCCCGTGACTTCGCTGCTGCATCTACTCTCTATTGCGCCGAAGTATCCGTCGGCCCCCATTCCAAATTCGCTCGCAATGGAATTGCTGGTATTCTTTTTCCTACTGATCCTGTTTCTCCTGGTGCGTTCGCGCCTCTCCGTTGAGAACCCGGGAGGAACGCAGCACGTCTTCGAGATCGTAGAAGGACTCATTCAGAACCAGAGCGACGAAATCATCGGCCACCACAGCGAAGGCTACACTCCATTCCTGGCGACTCTCGCGTTTTTCATTCTGTTGTGCAATCTGATTGGCGTGATCCCAGGATTCGAGTCGCCTACCGCCGTGCCGATCGTACCCTTGGGATGCGCGCTTTGCGCCTTCGTCTACTACCAGTATCAGGGGTTCAAACATGCAGGAATCAGTTACCTGAAGCACTTTGCAGGCCCGATGCCGGCCCTCGCCCCGCTGATGATTCCCATCGAACTGATCAGCCATCTGGCCCGCGTGCTCTCTCTGACCATCCGTCTTTACGCGAACATGTTCGCCGGCGACATGGTTACATTTGTTTTCTTTTCGCTCGTGCCCATCGGCGTACCGATCCTTTTTCTGGGATTGCACGCAGCCGTATCGCTGCTACAGACTTACATTTTCGTTCTTTTGACGACGGTCTATCTACAAGGCGCAGTCTCAGACGAGCACTGAGTTCCGTTTCGATTTTGGCAGGGCCGTTTAGCGTGAGGGCGTCTGCAAGGTACGGCGTCAACCACCCACTGGCGGCAATTCATACGAGGAGATACACGATGCGTACACTAAGCAAGCTGTTCATGGCACTGTCCGTACTTTCGTTCGCCGTCCCCGCCTTCGCGCAGGGCGGAGCTTCCAGCGAAGTCAACTGGGTCGCGATTTCCGCCGGCTTCTCCATGGCCTTTGCCTCCGGCATCTGTGCGCTGGCTCAGGGGAAGGCAACCGCCGCGGCTGCCGAAGGGCTGGCTCGCAACCCAGCTGCCCGTCCGGGCATTCAGCTCGCGCTGATTCTGGGCCTTGCGCTGATCGAGTCGTTGGCCCTCTACACACTAGTAATCATTTTCGCCAAAGTGAAATAGAAGAGCGGGAATAACAGGAAAGCCTCTGCGCTGACCAGAGGCTTTTGTTTTGAAAAGTAGGCGCAATTTTCCGATCAATCGAAGGACCGGACTGCTCGGTCCTCAGGGGCTTAACCCCGAATCATTTCGGGCGCTTTACGCGGCCCTGAAGGGCCGCTTTTCCACGAGAAGCCGAGGGCTGACAACGATAGCGGAAGGCTGACAGCTTGGTCCCTAGATCTTTCGCTCCCCGCCCCACTCTTGTCCCTTGCCCTGCGGGGCGTGATTCAGCGCCTCCACCAGCAGCCGGCGCAGGCGGTAGCGGCTCTCCAGGTCGGTGCTCACAATCTCAAACCCCACTTCATTCACGCGCGCCCGGCGCAGCAGCACGTGGGCACGAATTTTCGAGCGCAATCCGATCGAAATTTCCAAATCCGCTTCGCTCCCAATGCGCAGGTTATCTTCCTTCGTGCCCATGCCTCCGCCCAAACTCAATTCGCGAATATGAATCCTCGATTTGCCCCAGGAGCTGCCCAAGATTCCATACACGGTCCGGGCCAGCACCAGCCGCTCGTAGCGTCGCTGCCGCACCCAGGGACATGCCGGAGCCATATCCAGTGGAGCAATCGCCATCTCCGCCGGCTCCAGCCCGCTATCCGACAGCACTTGCGAACTGTAGCGCGGATCGGTTTTGGCCAGCGCCTGCGCCGCCGCGATCCTCAACTCCCGGTGATGCACAAATCCAAACGTCTTCTTGGTCTCCACAATCTCGCGCAGGGTCGCCACCGCATCGGGATCTTTCAATCGTCCCAGCGATTCAACCGCCTTCAGCTGCACAAAAGGCGAGCGCGACGCCGTCTCGCCCGGCCGCGCCATGGCAATCAGGGGGGGCGTGGCCGTCATGTCGCCGCTCATTCCAATTTCGTCCACCGCCTCCGGCAGCACCAAAGGATCGAGAATCTCCGCCAGTTCCAGCAGCGTTCGCCCGCGGTCCGCAGCCGCCCCATAGGCAATCTGCCGCACCACAATGTCGTGATAGAAGCGGTTCCATTCCGGCAATCGCGTAGGCAGCAGTTCCAGCAGCGTTCCCACATCCAGCCGGCTGACCAATCCCACGGCGCCCGAGGCCTGCCGCGGCTGCCCGGTGCGCAGAATCTCGCGCAACTGCAGCAGTACCGGCGATCCCAGTTCCTTCACCAGTTCGATCATGCGGTCGCACTCATCGCGCCGCATGCACCGGAAAAAGCGGTCGGCCAGGTGCTCCGCCCCCGTATGGCTGGTCCGCCGCAACACCGACAGCATATCCGGCGGAATCGGATCGAGGTGAATCGCTTCCTCAATGAACTCGGGCAGGCGATTCTCCACTCCAACCCGGGGCCGCAAATCGCTCATCAGCACCGGGCGCTCAATACTGATCATTTCCATTCCGGCGCACACTTCGTTCACCGCGCCGTAGTTCTTCGCCGAACTCGCCTCCTGGCTCAGGCGCACGAACGCGGCGCTGAACAGGCTTTGCAGCTCCGCGTCTTTCTCATGGATCAGATGCTCGGCCAATTTTCGGATCGCCTGCCCCATCGGCTCTCCACCCAACCGCGAGTACAGGTCAGCCAACTGGCTCAATCCAATCGCCGTTCTGCGCCGGGGCTCCATTTCTTTCGCGCCCAGGCAGCTGGAGTAATTATTCAGAATCTCTGTCGCGCCCTGCTTGTCATCGCGGTCCAGCAGCACTTCCACGAACTGCCGCAAATTCCGCGGGGGCACGCACGGCGCTTCGTGCGAAAGCAGCACGCTCTTCTTGCCCGACTCCGGCACTTCCGCCCAGAACATGCGGTCCAGGATGTCGGCGTGCGACTCCACCAGAATGCCGGCCTTGCTCATCTTCTCTTCCTGCAATTTCAGAATCTGGCGCAGCGAGTCCATCTGACGACTCATGTGCTCCATCATCTGGTGGACTGCGTTGACTTTGACCTCGCCCTTCTGATAGCGCTCCAGTGCGAAGCGGATCGCCATGTGCTCCGCCGCCTTCATCAGCAGCGGCGTGTCTTCCTCTTCCGCCGTAGTCGCCTTCGCCGCCAGGCTTCCCAACAACTGCTGTAGGTTTAATCGCGTATTGGGATCGGTCTCTGTCAGCTCCCGCTGCAGGTCTTCTTCCTTAACATTGGGATCCTGCTGCACCTGCCCAAAGCGCGTCAGCAGCCGGATCGCCTGCACAACCTCCTCTTCCTGCAGGGGAACCATGCCACCTGTCCACGCAGGCGCCGCGCCCGTTGCCGCTCCGCCTGCGGCGTCGTCTGCAACCCATCTTCCCTTTCCCGCACCCCTCGGAGCGTTGGGCACGCTGCCCAGCGGCACCATCGGACCTCCGTCCGCTGTAGCTCCACTCGCATTCGCCCCTTCCGCGGCCGCAATCAACTGCAACAACTTCTGCGGGTCGTTCAGCCACTGCTTGAACTCCGGTCCCAGGGTCTGCGCCGCAATCTGCGCCGCGATGCTCACATCCCCGGTCAGCGGATCGGCGGCCACGAATTTCACTTCATTGATTCGGATCGTGCTTCCCGGTTTGTTCGCGCCCAAGGCGTCTTTGATCTGCTTCGATACGTCCTGGGCCTTGGACCCCGCGATAGTGAACGCTCGCACCAGCCGGACAAAATCTTCCTCCGTCACATCTTTAGAAAAGTGCAGGCTGGCCAGTCCGGCGGTCGACAGCAGGGTCGCGAAGCTGCGCTCCGAATTTCCCGTCTCGAGCGGTATACCATCGAGCAGCAATTTATTGTCCGACACACCCAGCAAAAAGCCCGCGTCTCCTGTTGTCGGCAGGCCCTGTTGCAACTCATTCCAGGTGGTTTCGAACTGCGCCTCCGTACGCTTGTGGTCAAAGCCATACATCCGCGCATACTTGATCAGGATGTTCAGACTATGCACAAACGCCCGCGCCGAAGCCGCACGCGCGCCTTGCGATGTATTTGTCACGGAGATAACAAGCTCCTAGAACGCAGGTTTGATGCTCAAGGTTAAAGCGAAACGGTAAGCCCCGAAACGTTACGGAGGTAATAGGGCTAAAGCTGCATCTGGGCAATGGAAGCCTGTGGCGGGACATTCCCATCCGAATCCTCATCATTCCGACGCGCGAGCGCAGCGAGCCAGGAGGATCCGTTTTCTTGCTCCACTCCCTTTGGTGCGTGCCACACTGGATTTTCCCTGCAACCGCAATGACCCGAAGCAGCGTCTTAGTCCCGGGAATCGATCGCTTGGTCTCTCTCAGCTTCGTCTGCGCAAACCGTTTCTCAAATTCACACTGAGGATATCTCATGAATCAATCGCAAAAGCTGTCTGCCACAGCAGTATCCGTTCTTTCAGGAGCTCTCCTGCTGTTCACCGCGGTGCCACGCCTGCACGCCGACGAGATCGACCGCTGCCAGCGCCGCATTGCACATGAGGAACATGAACTCCATCAGGCCATCGAGCGCCATGGACGCAATAGCCGTCAAGCCGAGCACGAGCGGCGCCAACTGCACGAGGCCCGTGAACGATGCTGGCGCGACCAGCATCGCTGGTGGGACGAGCACGAGCACCGCTGGCACACCGAGCGCGACTGGAACGAGCACGACCACGACTAAACCCTCTGTAACTCGAACCGTGGCCCCACCCGTCGTGCGGGTGGGGATTTCTCCCAATAAGGCGTTTCGGTCCACAATCGTGCCTACCCATGCCCGACCTTTTGCATCAGATTCGGGAAGAGGTGGAAGGTGGACGAAAACATTGCCCGGGAGATACTGGATGAATTGTTTTCTTCTCTTGAGAATTTAGAGACCCGGAGCGCCGGCCTCCTGCAATTCGTGAAGGACAAAGGATTGGCCAGCGAGCAGGACCTCGCCCCTTACTTCGAGCAAGCTGGAAACGCCAGCGGCGTTCGATGGCGGGCTGCTCGTGTACGGATCAATCATCTCCTCGCCTCCGCGTTCAAGGCCGAAGAGCGCGAGGCCAAGCAGCAGACTTCCGAACCCAAAGACAAGAACGAGAAATCCAGGGGAAACGCCGAAACGTCGTCCCTAAAAGAAAGCCAAGAAGGAAGGGTAGACAATTCTCAACAGCAGAAAGACGCCACGCGCGCAAAACTCGAAGCGAGAGACGCTACTCCGTCCGCCGCGAAGACTCCGGACCAGCAAAATGAAAGGCATGCCACAAAGACTGAGCATAACAATGAGATGGAGAAAGAGACGGCGAAAGACAAACAGAATGTTAGCGACGACGGAACACGCCTCAACGCCGGCCGGAATGCCGCGTGAATAGAGCCGACAGACGCCATCTTACCACTGCGAAACAAGACCCCGCTCCTAACGGTCAAATAAAATAGGCCGCGAGCCGAAGGTCGTGGCCCTTCAGAACAAGTTCACTGCTGCCGCGCACTTCAACGTGTTCACGACATACCTTGAGCCCTGCTTGACTCCGTCAACCCATACTTCCATGCGCGCAATCGTTCCGCTGACCGTGCTCCCCAAGAAAAGGAACCACGTGGAATCAGCGATCTTGAGTAAAATACTCGCGTGGCAACGATCACAAATGCGAGGACTAAGACTACGGGACTACGCTACTGGACGGAACGCGTGCTTGAAGAGTGCGACCACGTCTCCGCCGATTTCAGCGCCGACCCCGTCCACGATCTGCGAGTTGCGTTGCGCCGCTGCCGCTCCATGGCCGACGGCATGATGGCGATGGATCCCGATCCTGACTGGAAGGAGATGAAAAAGGCCGGCAAGCGCCTCTTCCAGCGCCTGGGCACGCTGCGCGACGTCCAGATCATGATGGACTGGCTCGAAAAGTTAGCCCAGGTGGCGCAGGCGCCCTCGCCCGAGTTGCCGCAAGATCGATCGAGTGGTGCTGACACAGCAGATGCCTCCCCCTCAACCGAATCGGTGAACGGCCAGCACGACCTCGTGTCCCACTCACTTCTCGAAATTCTAAAAGCGCGCGAATCCGAGCAGAAGCGTGAAGCTCGCGTGGCGCTCGACGAATTCGACCGAAAGCAATGGCGCCAATGGAGCCACTCCCTGCCCCTCCGCGCCGGCCGCATTCGGCCCGGAAGCGCTGTGTTCAAACATCTCGCGCTCGAACGTTGGACCGCCGCGCGCGAACTGCACACTCGTGCCATGCGCAATCGCTCGCAGGTTGCTTTTCACACTTTGCGCATTGGCATCAAGCGCTTTCGCTACATTGTCGAGAATTTTCTTCCCGATCAGCACAAAGCCTGGAGCGACGATCTGAAACACATGCAGGACTTGCTGGGCGAAGTGCACGACCTCGATGTGCTGTGGGCGACCGCGCTTTCCTGCCATGTCTTCCCACCGACGAAGCTCGCGCCAAACCTGGCATGCGCGCATTACGGAGGAACGCAGGAACCGGATTGAGGAATATCGCCAGCGCACTGTGGGTCCCGATTCTCTCTGGACCGTCTGGCGCGCAGGATTACTGCAAGGCAAACAAATTCAGGAAATCGCAACCCGCCGCATGAAGTTGTGGGCGAAGGCGCTCGATCCCGACTTCCCTCACTCTGAGCGCGTAGCCCACCTGTCCCTTCAACTCTACGACAGCCTCGAATCCACCGGCTTGCTCAACAGAAAACAACAAGTACCCCATGTGTCGCCTCATTCGCGAGGGATGGGGCGTTCGCAGGTAAGCGATGGCGTATCGCGAAACGGCAATCCGACCCGTGACTCTGCGCGAGCCAGCCTGTATCTCGCGGCGCTGCTGCACGACGTCGGAAAATCAAAAGGCAACAAAGGCCATCACAAAGAATCCCTGGAGCTGATCAAAGCTCACGGCACTCCTCTAGGATGGGAACCAGAAAACATGGCGCGCGCCGCTGTGGTAGCCCGTTTTCATTGCGGCGCACTGCCCACCCGCAGTCACAAAGTTCTGCGCGAGCTCATGCCGGATGAGCAGCAAGATTACGTAATTCAGTTGGCCGCGATTCTGCGACTGGCCAATGCCCTCGATGCCGCCCACGACGGCCACATCCGCCGCATAAAGATCGAAAATCGCAGTCACGCAAGCCAACGAAGCGGCCAGCCGAAACCAACGGATTCCTTCGCAAGCCCGCGAAACTGGCGCCGCACGAGGCTCTGATCATCGCCGCCGAAGGCTTCGTCCCCAACAGTTCCACCGCGCAAGCCGTCGCCGCCGAAAGGTATTTACTCGAAACTGTCCTCCGCCGCCCCGTGGTAATAAAGGCAATGGAAAATCCAGCCCCTCGGCGGATTGCAACTCCATCAAGAAGAATCGCTTCATGAGGCGTGAGAGTTCAACTTGTCGAAACCAGCAAGCTGGGAAACGATCCAGTCACTTTCGCGACTTCGACTCTCCAGATACAACTGTTCTTGTTTCTCGGTTTGCCTAAAGGCTAGAACCGGAAGCCGATTATGACACACGGACAATTAGTGGAGCGAGCCGTGCGCTGGCTGCGACGGTATCGCTGCGGCGTAGTGCTGTCCGAACAAGCCTGCGTCAGCGGTGAAATGCCCGATGCCATCGGCTGGAAGCGCGCCAACCATTCCGTACTGGTGGAGTGCAAGGTCACGCGCGCCGATTTTCTCGCCGACCGCAGCAAGCCCTGCCGGCTAAAGCCCGAGCAAGGAGTCGGCTGCGAGCGCTTTTATCTGACGCCTCCAGCATTAGTGAAGCTGGCAGAATTACCGGCAGGTTGGGGGCTGCTGGAATTGCGCCGCGGAAGAATCGAAGTCGTACAGGCCTCGGCAAAGAATCTTCGCACGGCTCCGGGATTCCGCTACGAAATGAATTTGCTGCTGGCCAGCCTGCGTCGCGTGGAAGTGCGCATCGAACCGCAAAGCATCACCGACTTCCTGAAGTGGAAAAATCGTATGGCCGAATACAATCGCGGTACTTTGCCGGAAGGATTGGCAACTGCCAATGAAGAGTTGAACGTTTTCCTTGAGCCGGAAGTACCCTCTTGCACGTGAGTTTCTTGTCCTACATATCTCTGCGGCCTTCCATCGCTTTCAGCATGGTGATCTCGTCGGTGTATTCGATGTCGCTGCCAACAGGAATGCCCATGGCGATGCGGGTCACTTTCACGCCAACGCGCTTCAGTTGCTGTGAAAGATAAGTAGCAGTCGCTTCGCCTTCTACTGTGGGATTGGTTGCAACGATGACTTCGTCAACGTTCCCGACGTCGACGCGACTGATGAGATTCGAGATGCGCAACTGTTCAGGGCCGATTCCGTGCAATGGAGAAATGGCTCCGTGCAGCACGTGGAAGACACCGTTGAAGTGCTTGGTCTTTTCAATGGCCGCGATGTTTGTGGGCTCTTCGACAACGCAGACCAGGCGCTGGTTGCGAGTGGCGCTGGTGCAGTAGACGCAGGGATCGACGTCGGTGATGTTGTTGCACACTGAGCAGAGTCGCAGTTTGGCCTTCACCTCGCGCACGGCCGTGGCAAGCGCTTCGGCGTCTTCGTCGCTGGCGCGCAGAATATAGAAAGCCAGGCGCTGCGCGCTTTTCGCCCCGACGCCAGGAAGCTTTTTCAGTTCGTCGATCAGGCGCGACATGGGTTCGGCAAATTTGGACATTATTAATTCACTTTCGATCGGTCTCGCCATTCAGTCGGCTTGTCATTTCGAGAGAATCACAGAACCGATGCACTTTGCGGGCAACGAGACTTGCAGGGATCCTTCGCTTTGCTCAGGATGACAACAATACAACGATACAGAAGCGCTAGAGTCCCGGAATGCCGAGGCCACCGAGCATGCCGCCGACTGTCGATTGCATTTGCGCATCGATTTTGCGCGCAGCTTCGTTGATGGCCGCGAGAACCATATCTTGCAGCATTTCGACGTCACCCGATTTTACGGCCTCGGGATCGATGTGCAGGCTGAGCAACTGTTTCCGGCCGTCCATTTTTGCGGTGACAGTTCCGCCGCCGGATGTGGCTTCGACCACGGTCTCCTGCATTTTTTTCTGCAGGGCGTCGTACTGCGATTTGGCTTTTGACATCAGGTCTTGCAGGTTGAATCCACCCATAAGGTCCACGTTTCAAAGTTCCAGAGTTTCAAAGGTTCAGGATTTCAGCGCTTCGAGGTCTAGTTTGAAACTCTGCCACCTTGAAACTTTGAAACCTGCCTCTCTAGCGCTTTTCCTTGTAATCGATCACGGTCCTGACTTGGGCGCCGAATTTTGCCTGCAGGCGACGAACCACGGGATCCTGCTCGGCGCGGCCTCGTCCACCCGGGCCTGCGGTCTGCACGGCGCCATTGCGTTTACTTTCCTCCGAAGGACCTGTTGAGCCGGAAACTACTTTCAATTTCACGGCGCGGCCCAAGACTCCGCTGGCGGAAGCGATGGCCAGGCGTTTCGCCTCGGAACTGAGCGACATGTCGACGACGGTTTGCGATTCGGCGATCTTAATGACTAACTCGTTGCCGTGAATGCTCCACTCGCCTTCTGAAAGCATGGAGACGAGGATGCGCTGGTTGCCGTCAGTTAGCGCTTGCAGGACGGCGTTCCGCAAATGTTCCATTTGTGGTTGCGGTGCAACGATTCCTGCCTGCGTTGGTTGCGATTGCGAGTCTGGCTGCGGCCGCGGTTCGGCAGAGACCTCGCCAGCTACGTCTCTCCGGTCGCGATTGTCATCCGGAGCGGACTCGCGCATGGGCGCTGCGGAACCCATGATTACCGGCTCCGGAGAAGAAATGGTTGCCGCTACGATGCGCGGGCCGTTTGAGGGCGCGGAATCGAGCCGAACTTCTTGCCTTGGGGTGCCTTTGCGGGCGGAGTCGGCGGCGAAGGGCGAGACAAAATTTGGACGAGCAGCAGAAGTTGGCTCTGGGCGGCGCGTCTCGGAATTCGATGTTCCAGAATTCGGGGCGCTGCCAACGATGGCCGGTCTCGCCGGAGGCCTTTGCATGCTGGGTGCGGAAGCTACTTCACTCAGCAATTGCTCGATGGGCAGCAGTTTTTGCGCGTGAGCCATTTTCAGGAGGCCGAGTTCGAGGTGGAAACGTTGTTCCTGTTTGTACCCCAGTTCGCCATGAGTGCGAAGCATGATCTGCAGGTGACGAGTGAGATCTTCTTCGCCGAACCATGCGGCGACACGAGCGACGCGCTCGCGCTCTTCGCTGGAAACCTGCAAGAGCGGAGAATCTTTGCCGGCGATTTTCGCAACCGTGGCGTTGCGCAGGAAACGGACCATCTGGCGGGCGAAGTGCGTAGGGCTGTGGCCTTCGCTGATTAAGTGGTCGACCTGACGCAAGACTTCTTCGCTTCGGCCTTCGGACACGGCTTGCATTACTTGTTCGAGGATGTGAGCTGGAGCGGCACCGACGAGACTACGCACCGAGTCGGCGGTAATTTTTCCGTTCGATGAGGCGATCGCTTGGTCGAGAATGGAAAGCGCATCGCGCATGGAGCCGTCGCCGGCTTCTGCCAGCAAGGCGAGGGCATCGTCGTCGGCTTCGATTTTTTCGCGGGTGACGAGGTCGCGCAATTGGGCGACGATGGCGTCGAATTTGACCGCGCGAAAGCTGAAGTGCTGGCAGCGCGAGCGGATAGTTTGGGGAATGTCCTCGGGTTGCGTGGTGGCGAGCATGAAGACGATGTGGTCGGGCGGTTCCTCCAAAGTTTTGAGCAGAGCATTGAAAGCCGCGTCAGTGATCTGGTGGGCTTCGTCGAGAATGTAGATCTTGAAGCGGTCGCGCGCGGGGCGGTAACGTGCGGCTTCGCGGAGTTCGCGAATTTCATCGATGCCGCGGTTGGTGGCGGCATCGATCTCGATTACGTCGACCGCATTCCCCGCGCGAATTTCGGTGCAAGACTC
This sequence comes from uncultured Acidobacteriaceae bacterium, assembly GCA_963709305.1. Classification (GTDB taxonomy): domain Bacteria; phylum Acidobacteriota; class Terriglobia; order Terriglobales; family Acidobacteriaceae; genus Sulfotelmatobacter. The sequence goes on from CAVPWO010000004.1 coordinate 54,971, forward strand.
GCACACGCCGCAGGGCTCGGCAACCGGCTTATTTTGTGAGCGGCAGTTCAGGGCCATGGCCAGGATTCGGGCGACCGTGGTCTTGCCAATACCGCGGTGGCCGCTGAAGATGTAGCCGTGGGCGGTGCGTCCCTGTTCGATGGCGTTCTGAAGAGTGCGGGTGACATGCTCCTGGCCGATGACCTCGGAGAATTTCTGGGGACGGTATTTGCGGGCCAGGACGGTGTAACTCATGGGCGGAAGAGACGATTATACGTGATGGAGCGGGTCAGTTGCCGGTTTCAGGACAAAAGCTCGAACCGCGGAGACCACCGAGAACTGGCGCTGAGTATGTGACGAACGACTCATGGCGCTTGCTAAGGCGCGGTGCACGCGATAGGCTGGTGCCTGGAGATTTTGTGTGGGCCGCACTGCGCCGAGGCGCATCTAGCATGGGCCGAAAAGGGAGCGTTTATGCAATTGAAATTGACGAAGCGAACAGTGGACGGAATTCTGGCCATCGAGTGCAACGGGCGGATTATTTTTGGCGAGGAGTCTTCCCTGTTGCGGGATGAGGTAAAGAAGGCGATTGCGAATAACATCAAGCGGATTGTGCTGAACCTGGGCGAGGTAAACTACATCGATTCGGGAGGGCTGGGCACGCTGGTGGGGTTGCATACTACAGCGCATAATGCCGGGGCCAGCGTTAAACTCGCGAACCTGACGAAGCGTGTGGGCGACCTGCTGCAGGTTACTAAACTGCTGACGGTGTTTGATGTGTACAACTCGGAATATGAGGCGCTGGAGTCGTTTCGCACGGCCGCGTAAGAAATCCTCACCTCTCATCCTTCGATTCCTAGCTGTGCAGTCTGCATCAATGTCAAAGCCCCCACCCTGCGGCAAAGAACGCGGCAAGGATGGGAACCCCAGTTCATAACGGAGTGATGGACTTTGAGGCTAGCAGTGCGCGCTTCTCGCGCTAAGAAAATCAATCCGAACAACTCTGGTGAGTTGCGGCTGCGGATCGAGCGGGCGATTCGGGCGATTCCGCACGGTAAAGTTTCGACCTATGGCGCGATCGCGCGGGCAGCGGGAATCCCGGGCGCGGCGCGGCAGGTGGCGGCGGTCTTGCGGCGTGGCTTTGGATTGCCGTGGCAGCGGGTGTTGGGGGCGGGCGGAGAGATCAAATTGACGGGCGACTCTGCGATTGAACAGCGGCTACGGCTGGAAGCGGAGGGAGTGCGCTTTCGCGGGCGGCTGGTGGATATGAAAACGTGTGAGTGGAAGTTTCAGGCGAGGCGGGCGAGCAGACAGTCTACGAAAAAGTGGTCCGTTTGACAGAAGTCCCGGCGTGAAAGCGAGCGCTACTTTTATTTTCAGCTCCCGTCGCAAGTATTCTTTCGCCCCTTCGGGGCTTGCTCCAATTAGTCTTTATTTCCCAGGGCTTGCGCCGTGGGTTGCGTTCTTTCGCCGCTTCGCGGCTTCGGACGTTCCCCTGTTCCGCTGTTCTGGGCGGGCTGACAGCGGAGGCGGCGGTCGCGATGCGATTTAATTGTCGCGCCGTGATTATTTTTTGAATTGGGCGTCGATTTCTACCTGGTATCCGGTCACCATTTTGTTGGTTTCGTTGGCCATGCCGACAATGGCCATCAGTTCTTTGAACATCGCGTCGGTCATGCCTTTTTTTTGCGCCGAGGCAGTGTGTGACGCGATGCAGTAATGGCACTGATTGGTAACGCTGACGGCTACGTAGATCATCTCTTTGGTGACAGCATCGAGGGCGCCGGGGGCCATGATCTGCTTGATATGTTCCCAGGTGCGCTTGAGCGTGGCGGGATCGTGGGCGATGGCCTTCCAGAAATTGTTGATCCAGTCAGTCTTGCGTGTGGCCATGATGTCGTCGTAGACCGCGCGGACTTCAGGAGTAGCGTCTTTGTATTCGATTAGGCCGAAGATGGACATGGTTTTCTCCAATCGTTAATTCTTCTCACCACAGAGTCACAGAAGCACAGAGAAGGACAGCGCCTTGAAGAAGCCCTCTTTGTCTGTTGTGGTGAAGCTGCATCTGGCAGTGTGGCGCGCGGCAGAGACGTAACGAGTTACGTCTCTACGATAGGGTGCCGTTTAATAGTTTCTCCAGGTTTGCCGCTGCTACTCTAACACCTACGTAGAAATGGCCGAAGAGCGCATAGACGGCGCTGACTTCGTCGAAACGCATTTCGTAGATCAGTTTCTTGAACACTAACGGGTCTTCGGCGAAGAGATCAACGCCCCACTCCCAGTCGTCGAATCCGATGGAGCCGCTGATGATCTGTTTGACTTCTCCGGCGTAACGGCGGCCAATCAGGCCGTGATCGTTCATCTGGCGTGCGCGCTCTTCGAGTGGAAGCTTGTACCAGTTCTTGTCTTCGCCGCGGCGGCGGTCCATGGGATAAAAGCAGGCGTAGCGGTGCAGCGGGATTTCTGGATAAAGGCGCGGACGCATGGCTTCTTTGTGGCGCTCTAGTTTGCAGGCAATCTCGGCTTTCCACTGGTCGGAATGGGGCTCAATGCCCTGGTCGGCGAGCTCTTTGTAAATCTTTATGGTGGATTCGTAGAGACCGAGTTCGATGATCGAAAGATAGGAAGATGTGGACTCAAGATAATCGCTGAGGCGCAGGCGCGCCAGATTGAGCTCGGCCTGATTGAGATCGGCAAAGGATTCGCGGAAGTGGATGAGCATGAGGTCGCCCTTGTGGCCGAGGAGCGAGAACAGGGCGGATTGACCGGCGGTGTTTTTCTCCATGGCGGAGAGCGCGTCGGAGGCTTCCTTGGCGATTGCCGTCTTTTCGGTTTGTGGCAGGGCGCGCCAGACGGGCCAGCGCAAGCGCATCATCTGATGGAGCACGCTATAGCCTTCGGTAGTGAGCGGAACTGGGGGGATTTCCGTGGCGACTTGCGGGCGGGGTGGGTGCGTGGTCGTCATTCAGGCCTCTTTCCGGACCAACTTCCGGAGTGCAAAGGGATATTGTACGCGGGGAGGCACGGCGCGGAACATTTCGCGGCGAATTCATGCAGGAAATTGGCCGGAAAGAAAAATGGCGCACTTCCTTTCGGAAGCGCGCCAGCTTGCGACGGGAAATTTAGAAGCTGAAGCGCGCCCCCACTGTGACGACGCGGGCAGCAAGAGCGGCCTGGGCCTCGCCGAAGTTCGAGTTAGCAATATTATTGGAGATGCTGGTTGGATTGAAGTTCAAATTGTTAAAGACGTTGTAGGCATCGAGCCGGAGCTCAAACCGGGCGCTTTCACCGGTTATGCGATTGTTGGGAAGGCCAAAAGCCTTGGAGATGGTCATATCCACGTCCCTGTATCCAGGACCGTTGAGCGAGTTGCGCTCGACACCGGGCGACTGAGGAAGAGCGTTGCCGAAAGCTGGGGTAGATATCCCAGTGTAGGCCGTGTAGGTCGGCGTTGCGAAATATACGCCGGCATGCTGCGGACTCGTAGCGGCCAACGGATAGTTCGAGCCAGTCTTGAACTGGTCGTTGCTGGTGCTGGTGCCCGCGCCGCCCAGGTAGGCGGAGGGTTGCAAGGTCGTATATCCGCAATTGTCACAATAGAGGCTTCCGCCACCGTCGATGGGATTCGACACGCTGACCAGCGGAGTCCAGGGGAATCCAGAGTGAATGTTGAGGATGCCGCTGAGCGACCAGCCACCGACGATCTTCTCGACCCAGGCCTTATTGCCGTGGAAGAATACCGGCTGCCACATGCCAAAGAGCTTGAACGCCTTGCCCACATTGTAATCCGAGCGTCCGTAATTCAGATCGGTGTTATAGGGATAGATCTGTTCCGAATAAGGCGCGGAACTGGTATCCAGACTCTTGGCCCAGACGAATTGCGCATCCGCCATAAACTGGCGCCCGAAATCGTGCTTCAACTCGGCGAGCAGGGCGTTGTAATTGCCCTTGCCGAAAACGGTCCAGTAGTCGCCGCCGCCGATCTGCGGGTTCAGTTGATAGCCCAGAGCCGCAGCAACGTTCGGGTTCTCGTGGAAATAGATGTTACGCGACAGGGTCCCCTGATATCCCAACGATGCTACAAACTTATGCCCCAGATCGTATTGAGTATCGAGTGAGTAGTGATGGACGCGCATCGTGGGAAGCGTATTGGGATAGATGTCGACGCTGACCGAGCTTCCGCCTGCAGGTAGCCCATTAGGACCAAATGCGTTTGGCGAAACCGCATTGGGGTTCGACGGGTAACCGGTGATCGAGTGCAGATTGGAGGAGGTGGCATAGAGGATGCCGGGATTCGCCGCAGACGGAGAGCCCATCTCCAACGTCGGATGCACAACCAAGCCGGGATTATTCACGATGCCGGACGAAATCGCGATTTCTTCCTGGTTATAGTTCAGGCCGTAACCGCCGCGGATCACGAGCCTGTCTTTGAACAGAGTCGGGCTCCAGGCAAAACCGAGTTGGGGCCCAATGTTGTCCTTCTGCGCCGTCCAGGACTGCCCCTTGTGAACCACAAGCCCCGTCAGGAAATCGGCTCCCGCTCCGGGAGTAGCGACAAACATATTGTTCTCCTTCGAAGAGAGCGGGCTGAAATAAGACCAGCGCAGGCCAAGATTGAGGGTCAGGTTCGGTCGAACTTTGAAATCGTCCTGGACAAAGAAGCCTAAGATGTTGGTGCGATCGTCCTGACGCAGGGTGGTTGGAAAACCGTTGACCGGATTGAAATTCGTATTTTCGGAATGGGGTGCATCGTTGAGGAAGTCCCAAATGTTATAAAAGGCATAGTTTGGTACACCGCAACCCGCGCACTCTTGCAGGTAATACAGTCGCGTAACTTCGCCGCCAAACTTGATGGTGTGGTTTCGGATAATCTTGGTGGCCACATCCTTGTAAGTATAAGTCCATTGGTTCAGGATGCTGCCGACATTCGGTCCAAATTGACTGATGTTTGTGCTATTGGCGAGGCTTCCGACTTGTCCAATGGTATCGGTGGGAAGTCCAACCGGCGCCTGCGGATTGTCGGCGACTTCATTCCAGCGCCATCCGGCGGCGTTCACGCGAAGTTCGTTCAGGAAACTGGGCGAGAAGGTGTGGTTCCAGAGCGCAGAGTACGCGTTGTTGACTTGCTGGTGATGGAACAGATTGTATTGACGGGCGGGGCCGTTCAGGGACGTCGTCGACTGTGGAACCCAATAAATGGCAAAGGCGATGCGATTGGTTGCGTTGAGATTGGCATCGGCGCGTCCGTTGTACTGAGCCTTAGAGTAAGTGCTGTTGGCGGTGGTGACGTAGTTCGCAATGTCGGCGATGCCGTCAAGGCCACCGCCAACACCCGGGTTCGAGGTGCTGGTCCAGCCGAGATCCTGCGTACCCAAGCCTGTCGTCAAGGGCGAGCCTATATCCAGGCCCTGACCCGGAATTGTTCGGCAGTTCACATTCTCTGTCAGCCCGGCATCGGCACAGGTAGACGGATTGATGCTTGTACTATTGACGCCTGCACCGGGAAAGCCGAGATAGGTTGCGGCGATGCTGCCCGAAGGGGCTGATTTGTCGAAGGCCGGGGTCTCGTACCATCCGTTGGAAGTGCTGGGCTGCTGGGCTGGACTGCGAACCGTCTCGTAATCGAAGAAGAAGAAAACCTTATTTTTCCAGATGGGGCCGCCGATGCTGCCGCCGAATTGATCGAAGAAATTTTGATCTTTCAAAACGCTCTGGTGCAAACCATTGAAACGCTGGTAGGCGTTCAGTCCTGGGCGATGGATGGTAAAGAAGGCGCTGCCATGGAAATTGTTCGAGCCGCTCTTGGAAGTGAGCTGAACCTGGGCGCCACTGAAGCGGCCGTTTTCGGCGTCGTAGCCATTGGAAAGAACTTTTACGTTCTCAACGGAATCTTCCGATGGGGTGATGACGGTAGTTCCCCCCCACACGGCGCTGGTTGTGCTGATGCCATCAATCGAATAACTGTTGTTCTCATATTGCTGGCCCGCGGCGAGAGCCTGAGGACCGTTTTCGGTCTGAAAAATACCGGAACTGCCGCCGGTGCCACCGGGACCCTGCGTTCCGGGCAGGTTTTGGCCGTTACCGCCGCTTCCCTGAGCGCCATCGCCGAAGACACCGGGCGCCAACTGGACCAGTTGATAGACATCGCGTCCGAAGGAAGGCATGTGCTGAATTTGATTGTCAGTGACGACGCCGTTGATGGAAGCGGTCTCGCTCTGCAATAAGGGTTCGGTCTCGGCATTCACGGTGACAGTCTGCGACGCAGCTCCAACCGTGAGCTGGACGTTGACCGCGTTCGCCTGTTCAGGGATCAGTTGCAGATTGTCGATGACTTTCTTCTCGAAGCCGTCCTTTTCCACTTCTAAACGGAAGGGCGCGGCGGGCAGTGCATTGAAGTTGTACACACCGGCATCGTTGCTGGTGCGAACCTGCGTTTCACCGGTTGCGGGATTTGTCAGCGTGAGGTTGGCGCCGGGAACCACTGCGCCCGTGGTGTCGGTCACCACGCCCTGAATGGAAGTTCGGTACTGCGCGTGCGCCACGGCCGCGGAAAGGAGGATGCAGGCAAACATCGAAACGGTACGTAGCGTGGACGAGGTGGATGGGCTCATGGACTTTCTCCCGGTCATACCTTGAAGTGCTGCTTCTGAAGTTGCGTTTGCTAAAACGCTAGAAAAGCGTTTTAGTAGCGGTAAAGGCGCTTATAGCATGGGTGAATTTTCACAGTCAAGTACATTGTTTCCGCGTGTAGGATGCGGAAAAACCTTACAGCGAAAAATAATTTTTGAGCGACTGCCTTAACGATTTTGTTGTGTTGCTACTCTTTGGGCTTCGCGAAAGCCAGTTCAGTGATTAGGAACGATGTTAGGACCGCAGCGCCTGGCCAATCCTCTACGTGGGACGGCCGCTACTGGGGACGCGGCAAGTGGTTTCGCGGATGATCAGTTTGGGTTCGACAATGGTTTCGCCCCCCTGGGGATCGGATGCGGAGCGGCGGATGCGGCGGAGCAGAGTTTCGGCGGCGATTCTTCCCATTTCACGGAGTGGCTGGCGAACCGTAGTCAGCGCTGGATTCTGATAAGCGGCGCTCTGGATATCGTCGAAGCCGATTACGGAAACATCGTCGGGAACACGGAGCCTGGCCTCGCGAAGGGCGCGGATGGCGCCCATCGCGGAAATATCGTTAAAGGCAAACAGGGCGGTGAATTTTTTGTGTGAAGCGAGCAACTTGCGGGTTGCCTCGTATCCCAGATGTGGAGAAGGTGAGTCCCCTTTAAGTTGAGCGACGAGGGCGGGAGAAATCTGCAGGTTCAGTTGGCGGGCGGCCTTCTCAATGTTTGCCCAGCGAACTTCGGTATCGGAACTGAATTCCTGTCCTTTGATAAAGGCTATGTCGCGATGTCCAAGTTGAAAAAGATGTTTGAGAGCGACTTCTGCGGCGCGGACATGGTCGAGCACGATGTTGGTTACACCTTTGACCTGGTTGTGTCCCGATACAGTGACCACCGGAATAGAGAGGAAGAGCGTCCAGGGGGTATCGACTGCGATCAGGCCGTCGACCGAGCGCTCCAGGAAGAGCCGAGGATATTCGTCAATCAGGTCGGGGCGGTGGCGGTGGCTAACCACAAAATAGAAATATCCTTCTTGCAGAAGATAGTCTTCGACGCCGCTCATGACCGAGGCGGAGTAGCCGTCGCTGACCTCAGGGACGATCACGCCAATGGTGAAGCTGTGTTGAGCGCGCAGAGAGCGGGCGAAAAAGTTTGGACGGTATTTGTACTTGCGGGCGGCGGCGAGAACGCGGTCCTTGGTTTCCTGGGGAATGGAGTCGGCCACGGGCGAGCGATTGATGACGAGCGAAACGGTAGCTGGGGAAAGCGCGAGGCGCTCCGCCAGTTGTTTAAGGCTGACGGGTTTGGGCCCCATGCGCACGGTTCGCGCGGAGCCCTTGGCGCGTTTGTTTGTCGGCACGCTGCGCAGTCTCGCACAAACGAATCGGGCTAGCAAGCGGATGTTTGCGAAATTCAGGCGCAATATCGATTGACATTAGAGAGGAAAACGGTTTTCATACAATTGCAATAAGCCCCTACTAACTCGATTTAGTAGCTAGCGGTAAACTTACGACAGAAGGTGCGACCCCATGCCATTCCTTATGCGCAGTATCAGTGCGTCTCACTGGATATTAGGAATAAGCCGCTCGATATCGAGGAAGACCGTAAGCGCACTGCTGCTGGGCGGAATATGTGTGAGCGTGAGCGGAACTGCCTGGGCTCAGGCGGCGCCGGAAGGCGTAGCGGACAAGAGTCTCGACGCGCGGGTGGAATCGATTCTGCGCGGGCTGACGCTCGAAGAAAAGGTTGGACAGCTGGTGCAATACTCCGCCGGGCAACCGACCGGGCCGGGAACGGGCAGAAGCGATTATGAAGACATGATTGCGAAGGGGCAGATCGGGTCGCTGTTTAACGTGGTCGATCCGCATGAGATCAATCGATATCAGAAGATTGCAATGGAGAAATCGCGGCGGCACATTCCGATCTTGTTCGGGCTCGACGTAATTCACGGATTCAAGACGGAGTTTCCCATTCCCCTGGGACTGGCTTCGACCTGGGACCCGTCGATTGTGGAGAAAGCCTCTCGCGTGGCGGCAATGGAGGCAGCGGCTGACGGTATCCGATGGACATTCTCGCCGATGGTAGACATTGCGCGAGATGCGCGCTGGGGACGCATGGCGGAAGGCGCTGGAGAGGATCCGTTTCTGGGTTCGGCGATGGCGGCGGCTTATGTGAAGGGATATCAGGGATCGCGACTGGACGCGCCAGACAGCATTGCGGCTTGCGTGAAGCATTATGTCGGTTATGGCGCGGCTGAGGCTGGGCGCGACTACAACAGCACGGAAATTTCGGAACACACGTTGCGGCAGTTTTATATGCCGCCGTTTCACGCGGCCGTCGACGCCGGGACGGCATCATTGATGAGCGCATTCAATTCTCTGAACGGCGTGCCTTCGTCGGCCAATCCATTTACGTTGAAGCAAGTTTTGCGAAAGGAGTGGGGCTTTCGCGGACTCGTGGTCAGTGACTGGAATGCGATTGGCGAACTGATTCCGCATGGCATCGCGAACGACGGGGAGACCGCAGCGCGCAAAGCCTTCCTGGCGGGCGTCGATATGGATATGGTGAGCAGCCTGTACCACGACCACTTGGAGAAGATCGTGGACTCGGGGCAAGCGACGCCGGCAGAACTGGATGAAGCGGTGCGGCATGTGCTGCGCGTGAAACTCGCTTTAGGTCTATTCGAACATCCTTACGTGGACGAGGGCGCGATGGCCAAGGCGCTCGATCATCCGGAAAACCTTGTGCTGGCGCAGACTGCGGCGGAACGATCGTTTGTGCTGCTGAAGAATGCGCACGGCCCCGGGGGCAAAGCGCTGCTGCCGCTGGGGACGGGGATTCAGAAAATCGCCGTCATCGGACCCCTAGCTGACAATTCCTGGGCTGCGGGAGGAGCGCCCCAGGGGCAAGGACCGCGAGTTTCGCTGCCGGCGGCGTTGGCACGGCGACTTGGCGAAAGCCACGTGGTGAGCCTTAAGGGTGTGGGGATTCTAGACGGCACCGATGAAGAGATTGCGGCCGCCGTGTCGGGCGCGGAAAAAGCCGATGTGATTGTTCTGGCGCTCGGCGAGAGTTCGGAGATGAGTGGCGAGGCGGCTTCACGGGCGCATTTGGGACTCCCGGGAAGACAGCAGGAATTGCTGGAAGCGATTGTTCGTACGGGTAAGCCAGTGGTTTTGATCCTGTTCAGCGGGCGACCATTGACCGTGCCGTGGGCATTTGAACATGTGCCGGCCGTGATTGCGGCCTGGCAGCCGGGAACTGGCGGAGGACCGGCGCTGGCACGAACGCTGCTCGGCGATGCCAATCCCAGCGGAAAACTGGTCGTAAGTTGGCCGCGGAGCGTAGGACAAGAACCGCTCTATTACAACCATCTCAACACCGGGCGCCCTGCCGGGAACATGGACCTGACGCATCCGCCGAGCGACGTTGCCAGCCGATATTTGTCGCGCTACATCGATGAGCAAAACACGCCGCAGTTTCCCTTTGGTTATGGCGGTTCCTATACCGGTTTCTCTTACGGTAGCACTACGATAAGCACGCAACGATTGAGTGCGGCATCGCTAAATAGGGATTTGGAAAAGAGTGCGCCCGCGGCCATGACTGCCGAGGCCGACGTCACGAATACTGGGGCGCGGCCCGGGGAAGAAGTTGTACAGTTATACATTCAACTTCAAGGGACCAGCGTTGCGGAACCGGTCCGCATGCTGAAGGGATTCAGGACAATTTCTGTAGCTCCGGGACAAACTAAACATGTCCGGTTTGAATTAAAGCCGGAGGATTTTGCGATCTGGAACGATCACAACCAGTTCGCGGCTGAAACTGCAAAACTCAACGTCTGGATTAGTCCCGATTCCGCGGAGGGAGCGCCGGCACAAGCAGAGATCGTGCCCTAGACAAGTGGCGCTTTCGTAGTAGGAGGTCACCTGAAGTTATGCACATCGTGACACGTTGCAGGCGATTCATTCATGGGACGACCGCGATGCTCGGTCTCCTGTTTCTGGGAATGGTTTCCTTCAGCGTGGCCGCCTGGGCCAGCACAGAATATTATCGCCATGTCGTCTTCGACAATAGCCTGACGCCGGACTCTTACTTCTACAGTGGCGGGATGGCCAATGGGTCGAGCTTTCTTGAATTGGCAGATCGCCGCCTTCCGGTCGAGACGAAGACGTTTCTGACGCCGCCGAATGCGCTTCGCCTGCAGTGGCAGTCGCAGGCCGGTGGAGGGTGGGAAGCGGAAATCCGGGTACAGGGTTTTCGCAATCGCTTCCCGGCATTTGAAGGACACAATCTTTATTTCTGGTGCTACGCGACTGGGGCGATTGCGGCGGACGATCTGCCCATGATTCTGCTTTCCAACCGCGGCGAAGGGGTCGCCGAATTTCCAGCGGCGTTCAGCGAACCGCTGGCGCTTGGAAAGGTCGCGGGAAACATTCCGGCCGGACGGTGGATTCAGGTGAGGATTCCGTTTTCCGATTTTCATAGTGCATCGATTTATCCGTTGCGGCTGCAGGATTTGCAGAATGTAGTTTTTCATCAGGGGCGCGCCGACGGAATGCGCCACACTCTGATCGTCGATGAAATTCGCGTCGGAGACGATGAGGGGGCTGGCGATGCCACACTGACGATTCCTCAGAATGTCCGCGCAATCGGTTACGACCGGCACGTGGAAGTGCGATGGGATTCGGCGAGCACTTCCCTGTTCGGCCGCTACATCATCTATCGCTCGATTGCCGGCCAGGATTTCGAACCGGTTGGAATTCAGGTACCAGGAACGCATCGATACTCGGATTTTTTGGGAAAGCCGGGAGTGACGGCGCAATACAAAGTCGCGGCAGCCGACTGGCAATATCGAATGTCCGCTTTCTCGAACACGGCTACAGCCTCGACCCGCGAATTTAGTGACGACGAACTGTTGACGATGCTGCAGGAAGCTTGCTTCCACTATTACTGGGAGGGCGCCGACCCTCACTCGGGAATGACCCGGGAAAATATTCCCGGCGACGATCGCATCGTGGCGACCGGAGCGAGCGGGATGGGAATTGCCGCGCTGATTGTGGGCGTGGATCGCCAGTTCATTACGCGAGCGCAGGGCGTCGAACGACTCACTCGCATCGTGGATTTTCTGGAACACGCGCAACGCTATCATGGTGCGTGGTCGCATTTCATGGACGGCAACACAGGGAAGACGATGCCGGTGTTTGGCATGTTCGACAATGGCGGAGATCTGGTGGAAACTTCGTTTCTGATGGAAGGATTGCTGGCGGCCCGGCAGTATTTTCGCGGCGACAGCGAGGCGGAGCGCGATCTGTACCGGCGAATCTCCCAACTGTGGGAGACGGTGGAATGGGATTGGTATCGCGGTCCCGAATCTGGAGACTTTCTCTACTGGCACTGGTCGGCGGAGTGGGGATGGCAGATTCAACATCGGCTCACTGGTTTCAACGAAGTGATGATCACGTATCTATTGGCGATGTCATCGCCGATACACGGCGTTCCCGTTGAGATGTATTACTCCGGATGGGCAAGCCAGTCGGACCTCGCGGTTCGCTATCGAGCAGGTTGGTCGGGCAGTGTCGATGGAGATCATTACTACAACGGACACGCTTATTACGGCATCAAGCTGGACGTGGGCGTGGGAACGGGGGGGCCGCTATTCTTCACGCATTACTCGTACCTCGGATTCGATCCGCATCGTTTGCACGACCGCTACACGTCTTCATATTTCGACAACAACCGCAACATCGCGCTGACCAATCGAGCGTATTGCATTGCCGATCCGAAACACTTTCCCGGATACGGGCCGAATGCGTGGGGTCTGACGGCGAGCGATGGGCCGGAAGGATACGTGCCGCATGCGCCCGACGCGAACAACGATCGTGGAACTCTGACACTGACGGGAGCACTCGCCTCTTTTCCGTATACACCGGAGGCGTCGATGGCGGCGTTTAAGCACTATTATCGCGACCTGGGAGCCCAACTCTGGGATGTTTATGGACCGCGGGACGCTTACAATCCGCAGCAGGACTGGGTTTCGCCGATTTACATGGGGCTGAACCAGGCCCCGATCACGGTGATGGTCGAGAACTACCGAACTGGACTGGTTTGGAAAAGCTTTATGGCGAATCCGGAGATCGGGGTAATGCTGCAGAAACTGAACGCGTTAACTGGGAAGTAGCAGCGGCGGTTGCAGGTGCTTTCAGGCGGAATTCTCAGTTCGTTTACGCGTGGAAAAGAGCGACGGGGAATTTCTGAAATAGCTCATCCAACATCACATGCTCTTCGCCAGCTTCATTCCTGGATACTAATTTCTTTTGCGTGAGAACATCGTCCCACTGGGTTGGGGAGTCCGCTGGCAACGTGAGACTCGTATCGCCCCAGTTGAATTCTCTTTTTCCTTTTGCGGGCACTTGCGAAAGCCATCGGGGAACCGCGGCCAACACCCATGCATTTCCCTTTCTCCGAAGAAACGCGGTCACATTGCGAGAATAAGAACCCGCGGACTGGAGCGGGATGAATTCTCCGTCGCGGAAGAGATCAGCGTGATCGCGGCGAAAGCGAATCGCTTTCCAGATCAGGTATAGCTTGATGCATCCATCGTGCCAATTTTCGACGAGAGTATGCAAAGCGTAGGAGTCAGCATGCACAAGGCTCTCGAGGGCGGCCGTTCTCTTACTGAAGTCGACTGGACCGCGATTGTCGGGATCGACCAGGCGCAGGTCCCATAGTTCGGAACCCTGATAGAAATCCGGAACGCCGGGTGCGGCAATCTTCAGCAGCGTTTGAGAGAGACCGTTAACCATGCCGAAATATGCGACCTTCTTTTGAAACTGGCGGAAATCATCGAGGAACTCGCGATTGTCGTGCGACGAGAGAATCTTGGCGACAAATTTCAGCAGTGCGTCTTCGTGCGGCTGATTGGGACGCGTCCAACGCGTGTGCACCATGGCTTCGCGATTGGCTTTGATGATGTGATCCTGCACTCTTTTCAGCAGAGTGTCACAATTCTGGTGATCGAGTGGCCATACGCCGAGGAGGGTTTGATAAAGGAAGTATTCTTCGTTGCGATCGGGCACAGGCTCTCCCTTAACCTGTTCTTTGTGCTTCGCATTCTGCTGCTCCCACAGCTCCAGGTGATGCTTCCAATCGGCAGGCATTTCGGAAAGCACATTGAGGCGGGCGCGCACGTCTTCACTTCGTTTGGTGTCGTGGGTTGAACTGGCGTTGAGGCCGCCGGACCATTTTTCTTGACGGTTCTCGAGGAAGGCATAGAACTCTTCGAGTGAGGGTGCATCTGACGGGCACGGTGCTCCGCCGACTTCATTTAATGACAAGAGCGGGTGGTAGACATAAAGGGCCGTGTCTTCCAAGCCCTTGGCCACGATAGGACCGGTGAACTGCTGCCACCGCATTACGAAAGCAAGACGAGCCTCGCGCTGGCCGACCAGCACGTGAGGGGGATTGAGGAGCAGCAAAACCTCGCGAACAAAATTGAAATGGGCGGGGTCCAAGTTGGAAGCTCGGGTGCGCGCCATGGTTAAGGCTTCTTCAATGTATTTGGCGGCGTGCGCAGGCACGTCCATGTTCCGGATATAAGTGCGATAGATAGGGAGACAGGCTGTGACTTCGATTAGGGCATCGATTAACTGTTCGCGGCTCAACTCGCGTGCATAGCGATCCTGAGCGGCGAGTTCAGCCAATTGGCGGCCCAGGGTTCGCATCTCGACTCCGAGAAGCGTATTCATGACCAGTTTTTTCTTCTGGTATACAACGTCGGAGAACTTTTGTCGGCGGCCTATAAAGCTGGAATAGATTTCCTCCATGTGGGGTGCGCCTTGCGGGTCGACGAAGAGCCCATTGGCTACATTGAGGTAGTCATAGCCGGTCGTTCCGCTGACCGGCCATTCCTCGGGCAGGCTTTCGTGGCGTGCCAGGATCTTCTCGACGAGCACGTAGGACGATGTTTCTTTTGTAGTCTCATCGGAACAAAGCCGTTCTTGCAGCCTGTTCAGATAGGCGAGCGGATCACGAAGGCCATCGATGTGATCGACGCGCAATCCGGCATAAGGGTTCTTCGAGACCAGGCGAAGAATGTAACCGTGAGTCGCTTCGAAAACGACGGGGTCTTCGACTCGAATTCCAACCAGTTCGGTGATGGTGAAGAAGCGCCGATAATTGATGCTCTCATTCAAATTCTGCCAGAATGCCAGTTTGTAATTCTGTTCCGCGAGCAGCCGTTGAAGGAAGCCGAAGCTGCCGGGATCGCCCTGTTTCCCATTGATATCGGCGACATTTTCCTCCACAAAACTCGCGACTTCCTGGCTGCTGGCCAGGAGGGAGCGGAGGCGGTCGCGAGACGACTCGAATCGCAAGCGGCGATCGGCCGTGGTTTCGGCAGTGCGTCGATCTGCGCCGGAGAGTTCGCCGAAAGACGCTAAGATTCCCGAGTACTCGTGGAAAGCGGGAGTATCTTCGCCCAGAACTTCTTTCAGCCGATCATGACGATGATTGAGGATCGCATGATAAGAGCGGGGAGTGAGGGGGAATAGAGAATCGAAATACTGAAAAAAGAAACGGCTGTCCTCAAAGTTAAGTTTAATTTCGCCGGAGTCGAGAGCCTCTCCGAAAGGGCGGCCAAGGACCGGAAGAAGGATTTTGCCGTCAAGACTGCGGGAGTGAGGATGCCATTCGATATCGAAGAACGCGGCGAAGGCCGACTGGGCGCCGTTTTCGAGCACATCCATCCACCACGGATTCTCCGCGCTTGCAGCCATATGGTTCGGAACCGTGTCGAGCAGCAGGCCCATACCACGATTTTGCAGTTCGCTTTGCAGAGTTGCGAATTCGTCTTCGCTGCCGAGATCCGGGTTGATGCGCGTGGGATCGGTGACGTCGTATCCGTGGCCGCTTCCCTTCCGGCTGGCCAGAACCGGCGATAAGTAGAGATCGGAAATGCCGAGTTCGTCGAGGTAGTCGAGGATCTTGATCGCATCGGCAAAGCGGAAGTCTTTATTGAGCTGCACCCGATAGGTTGCGGACGGCAAGCGTTTAGGCGGCATTTTTAATTTCCGCCTCGGGCAACAAAATGTGCAGTTGCGAGGCCAAACGGCTCAAATCGTCGTGACGGCGCAACGCGACTGGATCCGCGGCCGGGGAATGCCATCCATTCTGCTGGAAGGCTGTGACCAGAGGGTGATAACAGAGATTTTGCGCCTCCCAAAGCACAACCGGAAAAGGGAGCGCGGGGATCAGATCGAGCAATTTGATGATGCGCTCCGCGAGAGCGAGATCGGATGGATTGGCGGCGAATTCGGCAGCTTCTTTTTCGAGACGCTTGCGGACTTTGTATTCGAGAGTGGTCGAATCCAGGGCAATCTTGCTGGCCGCCGCCTCACGCAGGAGGCCGTGGATGCTGTCGGGGTCCAGATCGGGACGTTCGAGATATTGCTCCAGTTGGCTGTTCAGAGCAATTTGCGCGGCTGACTTCAGAGCGTTCGGGACCGGGATATCGAGGCCATTGAGGAAGCGAATCAGAGGCGCCTGGCCTTCGAAGACGGTGCGGTAGATGGCCGCGGCTGAGTTTAGCGATTCGTTCAAGATGAGGCTCGTAATCTTTCTCTGCTCATCGCGGAATAGTTGTCGCAGCGAGAATGTCTTGTTGCCGTAAACCTGATCGAGCAGGCGAATGACTTCGGCGGTATCTGCCTGGGAGAAAGCTGCGACCAATTTTTGCTGGTCTTCGTCGGAAGCGGCGTCCGCTGAGCGGATGCCGGCGGTCAAGTTGTGATCGCCAAGATGGAGGACAGTGAAATCGAGATCCGCAGTTTCCTCGGTGATGGCTGACCGAAATCGCGCGCGGCCATTGGCCAGACGAATCTTTCCTTCGGCCTCCACCGAATAACGGAGGCGTCCCACCTCATAGCAGTAAATACGCGTCTTCTCCGGATAGCTCTCGAACAATGAACTGATGGCGTAGTGACCGCCGACGCGTTCGATATCGACCAGAGCGGGCTTCACCCACTTTTCGTAGATCTGTGCGCCGTCTCCGTGTTCCGGCAGATTGCTTTTTGCCGAGGCTAGGTGCTGGAGAAATTCCGGCTCGAGTTTCTCCGTGCAGCATTCCTCGGCGAGTTGCAAGGCGCGGCCGGCATAGTGAATCACCTGGACGGTTTCGAGACCGGAGAGTTCGTCGAAAAACCATCCGCAGCTGGTGTACATGAGCATGGCGTGACGCTGCATCTCAAGAAGTTTGAGGACCGTGACCTGCTCGTTCGGTTCAAGAGGCCGGATGGCGTGGTCGGCGAAGAATGCTCTACGAGTTTCCTCGGAGCGATCGAGAATCACGCGAATATAATCGTCACGGGTGGCCCACGGGTCGCGGACAAATTCTTTCAGTCGCGACTCGAAGATGGGGGCCAGTTTGTCGCGCAGCCAGTCGAGGGCCGCGCGCAGCGGGGCACGCCACTGCTGGTTCCAGGGATGTCCGCCGGAGTTGCATCCACAGTCGCTGCGCCAGCGTTCGATCCCGTGAACGCAACTCCACGAACTATTGTTGACGATCTCAACGAAATGTTTGGACGGATGCTTTTCGAGAAATTCGCCATAGTTGGTAAGCTTAGCGAGGTTTTGTCTTTCGATTTCGTCCAGGGCGTAGCTTAGCGCCATTTCGCCGTGGTGGTGATGATGGCCGTAGCTTTCTCCGTCGGTGGCGATGTGCACGAGTTGGGGACCGTGGCGTGAATCGGAGAAGCCGCTCATGAGGCGATCGGCGAATCGTTTGCCGTCATTGAGCAATCCTTCGAAAGCGACACCCTGCGAGATGGGCCCGTCATAAAAAAACAAGTTGATCCGCTTTTTCGACGGCAGTTCCGCAAGATAGGCGCGAGCGGGGTCGACGCGGGCGCCGCTCACGTCTTCGAATCTAGAACTGTTCTTCGGCCTAACGCGCTGGGCCTGGCGCGGGGCGAGAATCGTAAACTGAATTCCGTTTTCTGCGAGGACCTCGAGAGTTTCGGTATCGGCGGCGGTTTCGGGCAACCACATTCCTTCCGGCTTGCGTCCGAAGCGGCTTTCGAAATCGCGCATCCCCCATTTGACCTGAGTCACTTTATCGCGGCGGTTGGCCAGAGGCAGAATCATGTGGTTGTAACCCTGCGCGATGGCCGATCCATGTCCGGAAAATCTCTGGATGCTCTGCTGGTCAGCTTCGATGATCGCCTGGTAGACCGAGGGAGCCTGTTCCTTCATCCACGACAAGAGAGTGGGGCCAAAGTTGAAGCTGATCTGGGCGTAATTATTAAGCAATTTGACGATGCGATTTTGGGAGTCGAGAATTCGCGACGCGGCGTTGGGAGCATAGCACTCGGCTGTGATACGTTCGTTCCAGTCGTGATACGGGTAGGCGGAATCCTGAAGCTCAATGGCTTCGAGATAAGGGTTTTCGCGCGGGGGTTGATAGAAATGCCCATGAATGCAAACGTATTTCACACAGCCTCCGGGTTGCGTTGAATTCGTTGGATGAGCAGGAAGGAATGCGGCGACAGCCGGACTTCAGCGGCGGTCGACAGCGTTATCTCGGGCGTTACATTCGGGTCAGGGCCGCTCCACTGCGCGTCGGCCGAGTGGATTACCGTAGTCCACTTTCCCGCCAGGTCGGGCAATTTCAGGGCGACGGTCGATTCGGCGAAGTTGCACAGCATCGCCACTTGCCGGGACACGCTTTGGCGCTTGATCAGAAGCGCCCCGCTTCCGAGTTCGCGAACGTTGCGCGGGCCCGGCTCACCCAAGTCTTGCTGTTCGCGAACGCGGATGAGTTGGCGGTAGAAGCGCAGTAACGTGCGGTGAGGTTCTTTTTCTTTCCGGGAGTGATCGAGGGTCGAGCGAGAGAACGTTTGTTCGTCTTGCGGATCAGGCACGCTGCTCTCCCAGCCGAATGCGGCAAACTCCTGGCGGCGGCCGCGACGCACGGCTTCGATCAGTGCAGGATCGCCGTGGCTGGTGAAGTATTGGAACGGGGCCGTCTCTCCATATTCTTCGCCCATAAACAACATGGGTACGAAAGGTGAAAGCAGGGTGATTCCGGCGGCAAGCTTGAGCGCTTCGAAATCGACAAGGGCGGAGAGGCGTTCGCCCGCGGCGCGATTGCCGACTTGGTCATGGTTTTGATTGCACACTACAAATTTTGCCGCTGAAAGGCCCTTGGGGGAGTTGCCGTGGCGGCGCTTGCGGTAGTTGGAGTGTTGTCCGCTGTAATACCAGCCGTCACGTAGTGTGGAGACGAGCGGCGGGACACCTTCGAAGTCAGAATAGTATCCGAGATCTTCCCCAGTCAGTAACGTATGAACGGAGTGATGGAAATCGTCGCTCCACTGGGCGTCGATGCCATAGCCTCCGTGTTCGGGATGGCGCAGAATGCGAGAATCGTTCAAATCGCTTTCGGCGATCAAATGAAGTGGCCGGCCTAATCGATGCGACAGGTCGTCGACGGCAGACTTCAGCTCTGCCAGAAAGTGGCGGGCTCCGAAATCGAAGATTCCGTGGATCGCATCCAAGCGCAGCGCGTCAAAGTGATAGTCCTCGAGCCAATACAATGCGTTTTCGATGAAGAATCTCCTCACATCGTCGCTGTTCTCGCCGTCATAGTTAATCGCTTGACCCCAAGGAGTTTGATAGCGATTGGTAAAATAGGGGCCGTAAGCACTAAGGTAGTTGCCTTCCGGCCCTAGATGGTTGTAAACCACGTCGAGCGCGACGGAGAGACCGTGCCGATGTGCTGCGTTCACCAGTCGCTGGAGGGATTCGGGGCCGCCGTAGGAGTTGTGTGGTGCGAAAGGATAGACGCCGTCGTAGCCCCAATTTCGGGAGCCGGGAAATTGCGCGACGGGCATTAGTTCGATGGTCGTGATGCCGAGCTCGGCGAGTTGCGGAAGATGCGGGACCAGAACATCGAACGTTCCGTCGGGTGTGTAGGTTCCGACGTGGAGTTCGTAGAAGATGCTGCGCTCCAGAGGCGTTCCCTTCCAGTCGTGATCGGTCCAGGCAAACGCATCCAGGTCGACGACCTGGGAGGGACCGTGCACTCCTTGAGATTGGAAACGGGAGGCCGGATCGGGCAAGTCTCGCCCACCATCGAGCTGGTAGAAATATTCAAAGCCAGGCTCGAGGCTTTCTACCGTGGCTCGATAATATCCTCCGGCGAGGGGTTCCATGGGAATGAGTTCACCGCGCTCGCACAGAAGATGCAGACTCACGGCGCGCGCTTGCGGAGCCCATAGAAGGAATTCCCAGTTGCCGTCTGGCAGCCGGTTGGCGCCCACTCGCGTCTCTCTGGTCAAAAGTTTCGTGGATAACATGAGGTTACGGCGCCGCTGGAAGGCGCGCCCTTTCAGACTGAGTTGCAGGGCGAGTTTCTCAGCAGCCTTTTAGTTTGTGGGAAAATCCCCGCGGAGGGATATACGGATTACGCAGTAGATGGGCGGGAAATATTTCGGTTAGATGCGCTGGCGCATAGTACCGAAGATCGTTGGGAAATTCTAAATATCGAAGACGCGATAGGCCGTGGACGGCGTCTGGGATTGTAATAAAGTAATGGCAACGTTATAGACGGGGCTGCCGCCAATGGTTTTTCCTTCCAATTGTCCGTGATGAGCATGGCCGTGCAGCACCAGGTCGGCCCCGTGACGATCGACAACCTCGGCGAGACGCGTAGTACCCAGGAAGGGGAATATTTCAGGCGCCTCGCCCTGAACCGTGGCGCAAATAGGCGAGTAATGGACTACGACGACCCGCTTGGGCGTTCGGAGTTGCGCCATCGCGCGCTCCAGCTTGAGGGCCTCATCGATGGAGGCCTGCACAAACTGCTTGATTTCCGGTTCGCCGAAGGCCGTTAGCAGGCCACGGCCAAAGCCGCCGACGAAGCCCTTCGTACCGGCGAATCCCACGCCATCGCGCTCGTAGGCCGTGCCATCGAGCACTTTAAGGCCGGCCGCGGTCATCATGCGCATCAGTTCTGCCTGCTTGCCGCTTTCGTAGTCGTGGTTTCCAAGGACTGCGATGATTGGGACTCGCGAGCGGACAATAACATTGAGCAGCGGTTCCATTTCCTCCGGCTGGCCATAATTCGTCAGATCTCCTGCCAGTACCAGCACGTCCGCCTCGTCACGAACCCGGCTTAGCTGATCGTGCAATATGTTATGCAGGGATGGAGAGAAGTGGATGTCGGCGGTGGCTGCGATCCTCATGGGATTGCATCCATTGCCGGGAGGCTGATTAAACGGCGTCCCCGATATTCTTCGATCAGATTGGCCAGTCCCCACTCGTTCACGTCAATGGCAAATTGCTTATCATCGACCAGGCTGCCGCGAAATCTGGAGTTCAGGTCGGGATGGGAAATAACATCCTGAAAACGTGACAGCAGTTCGCGCCACACTTCTTTTGGAACGTAATCGGTTTGCGCCGGATAGCAATACCGAAACAATATGAGCGCCCAAAGAAGCATTTCCCAATGTTCACCCACCAACCGCAGAACCCGTTGCCAGTCGAGTCTCCCTCGAGTTCCGTAGATTACATGGGCAATGTCGGCGCCATCGAAACGCTCGCGACGATCGACGAATATTTTTGACGCCACCAGTTCTTCCGCCGCCAGCACGCGGGTCGGCACCCCTTGCACCGAGGCCGGTTTTGCATGCTCGATCCAGGAATCGTCGACCACGATAGTGGCATTGCTCATGCCGGTGATGAGGTCGACAAAAAAGCCATTGCGATGCGCCTTGTAGAGC
This sequence comes from uncultured Acidobacteriaceae bacterium, assembly GCA_963709305.1. Taxonomy (GTDB): domain Bacteria; phylum Acidobacteriota; class Terriglobia; order Terriglobales; family Acidobacteriaceae; genus Sulfotelmatobacter. The sequence continues at coordinate 76,338 of CAVPWO010000004.1, forward strand.
CAGACCGGGTCACAAACTTCGCACTCGAATCCTTTTTCGCGGAGATAGCGCAGAGCTAGAGCGGCATTCGCTGGGGTTAAAAACAGATCAAGGTCCTTCGTGTCGCGGCAAATGCTCGTATGCTCGCGAAGCGCGAATGCGCCCGCCACAACAAAGAAAATGCCTTTTTTCTCGAGAAGTTCGAGGATTTCCTGAAATAGAGCGTGCTGTTCTTCGGGAATGTTGATCGGGCCCGACGAAGTTTCCGGTACAACATGCTCCTCAGCTGGCTGGCGCATCAGACTTTGGATGTGAAATTCCTACCGTACGGTTGTCGCCCGCCAAAGTGACTGCCGACCAGGCATGAAATTTGCCGAGCCCTTTGGCGCGCGGCGAGCCCAATCGGACCAAGATCGCTATCACTGGCGCTCTCCGACAAGGTCCGGGACCAGGTGGAGATCCGCTCCGGGTTCCTAATTGTGGGGCTTACGGTTGCCGATCGTCACTTCAATCCCGGATTACTAAGAATTCGGTTTGCGCGAAGTCGTCAAGGCAGTTTTTCTGTCAATCCCCCCGAGCGGAGCGAAGGCCAATTTGCGAATATGCGGGGTTGCCCAATTTCTCGCGTGCAACAATTCCGAGTTCGGCCGCTCCCGCTCCACCGGGCCAAGCTTTCATCGTATTCCCTTCAGGGGAAAAGAGCAGCAGGAGCGGCGGTTCCGATGCGTGTTCAACCGGCGCAGCCACAAACGCAGCCCCATCAAAATCGAGATCGGAGATGGCGTTGGCAAGAAATCCATTTGCCGCGGCGTCCAGTGAACCCCGGCGAAACGCAATCACCGTATTCAGTCCATTGCCATGAAACTGCGCAGCGAGACTCTTCAGGACGACCAACTGTTTGCGAATTGCTTCATCCAACAAACCGCTGGCTTCCAGCTTCGCCGATAACAGGGCATAAAGCGTCCACTGGCCTCTCCAATGCTCAGGCGTCAGGACTCGGCCATCCATCCCGATGAACGGCTTCGAGAGCAGTTCATGATCGGCTGTGTCCAGCTTCGGGGCAGGGGCACTACCTTTTGGAAGAAACCCCAAGTCTATATTTGCCGTAGCGATCTGGCGAAAAGTGCTTCCTGAGTCCTGATCGCTACCTCGGCGATAGTCGTCGAATTCCTGGAACGTGCTGTCTCCGTAAGTCCACCTTCCTTTCAATGCGCCGTCATGAGAGTAGAGGCTGTACTGATTGCCCTCGAGATGGAGCGAACTATTGCTTGAAATCAGCCAGGGGGATGTCGAATCAATCTGATTGTTTCTGAAAATTCCATTCCCGCCCTTAAACAGAGCGTCATTGATAACGGCGGGAGCCGTTCCGGGAGGATTCCAGTAAACGGTGTTACCTTCCACCACGAGGCCGTCGAGTGCGCCGTCATTCCAGGTGTGTATAAAGATGGCCCCCTGAAACTGCGCCATTCGCGGACTGCGCCCGTTGTTCAGGCAAGTGTTGCCTTGCACCTGACTGTTCTGAGTAACAAAACCCGCCGCGAAGACCGCAATGCAGTATCCCTGCGTGTCGTGCCCAAAATTATCGACCACCGAGTTATTCGTATTGCCGTAGTCGATATCGAAGGCACCGCCATCGACGCCAGGACTGTCGGTCAGGAACGCTTCATTGTTTTCCACAACACAGTCGTGGCACATCCATGTCCAGATTGCATTTGGAGTTCCCATGCTCTCGGTGGGCTGCATTCCGGTATTCCAGGCCACGTTCGAGGCCAGCCGGCCATCCCGAACCCGAAAGAGCACAATGCCGTCTCCCTGAACATCATGCACCACGGAATCGCGAATCGTGACCTTCGTGCTCCAGGTGCTTTCGGGAGGATATCCAAAGTTGCCGCCGCCCACCATGATGCCAACCCATTCGCGTGTGTTGTAGGCCGTCACGCCGTCCACGAGCACATCGTCGAAACGCTGATCGACGCTGCCCGGAGAGATCACCACTAACCCACTCTCCTTATTCTTCATCTCGGAGCCACCGACATCGTGGACCAGCAGATTCGCCAGATGAATGTGGTGAAGAACGCCTTTGTCTCCAGTGATAAAGACGCCGAACTTGTTCGACCCCGAAAGATCGAGTGAGTCGATGTTCCAATATTCCTGGTTGAACAACTTCAGCACGGCATCGAGAGTAGAGTCGGCAACTATTTTGGGGCGCACGCCGGTGCCGTAGGCACTCAAGCGAATAGGCGCGGACTCCGAACCACTGCCTTTCGGCCTAAGGCTTCCATGGCAGACGCACCCGCGTCTGAGCCGCACTTCATCGCCTGCGGCGAAGGCATGTGCGTTCACCTGCTCCAAACTATTCCAGGGTGAGTCCGCCGACTGGCCGTCGTTCTTCGGAGCATTGCTGGCGCAATCCACAAAGTAAGCCTTTCCGCGAGCCGCGACCTGGGCCCGGAACGCCGAGCCTGAGAGTGCAGTGCAGAGCGCAAGTAGCAACAGAGCGGCTTGCGGACGTGTGCGCGGGAATGATCTGACTCGTGAGTCTGGCATATCGTCGCGGAATGACTCTTAGGACACAAACCTAGCGTGCGGCTTACTGCCCGGTGATCCCCGGCCAATCATCCGTCCGGAACGGCGAAGCGGGCAAACCGTCTTTGTTGAACAGATTGCAGACCGGACTATCTGCCCATGCGTACCGCACTGCTACTGGGTTCGGCACATCGCGGCTGGAAACTATGATCGCATCGCCGACGATGCGAGCCTCAGCCCAGTGGAATTTGTGATCCGTGCCGGCAATTGCAAAACCGCGCAATTCTGTGTCATTGCGTGCTTCCAATCCCGCACCAACGTGCGTAAACCGTACTCGAATCTCACCGCCATCAATCTTCATAGATTGGTACAGAGGTCCAGAATATTCGATTGGCTGCTTGTAGATCGTACCTTCCGCCCACAGCGCGAGGCGCTGCCCAACCTCCAGCTTGCGGTGGGGATGAACATTCTTGGGATCACCGACGTCTATCGTGACCGCCAGTCCGGTCCTCGGAACGTGCTGGAGCGTGAGCAGCTGCGCCTCGCGCAACTCAGCCCACGCGGATTCGCTGGGTTCGTCAGGCGTGGCCCCATGATTGGGCAACTGCACAATCAGAAATTGCAAGTCGGGTTGATGCGAACCCTCACGCCATCCGTTGATCAGAGCCGGAAGCAGGCGGCGATATTGGTGAGCCTTGAGTGCGTTACTCTCTCCCTGATACCAAAGCACTCCTCGAAATGCGGACGGGAGCAGCGGAGTAATCATTCCTTCGTAAAGGCCGGATACCGGAATCGGTGCATATCCCAGCGTCGTAAGACTTTCGATCGTGAATCCCGAGAGTGCACCTTGCGTAAAGGGCAGCGTCACTCCCCAGCCCTCCTGGCGAAGATCTCCAAATAGAACTGTGACCGGTTGCCAGTCGGAGGTTGCCTTCATCACCGGCGAGGCGTAATCGTCCCAGTCGGTAATGGTCGGTTGCTTCGATCGAAAACGAAATGAACCATTTCCGCGTAGCCAGAACCGGATGCCGGCATAAGCGCTGAGGTCGATCGCCGCGCCGTCCAATTTATAGTTGGCTGCCAGGATCGAGTCTTGCGTGCCGTCGAGTTGACCGGAGATGTGCGCTGCGAAACCGCCCGTTCCCCGGCCCGGGGAGACGAGCTCGAAGAGAGCATCAGGCGAATCCAGCCACCCGTAAGAAAACGATCCGCCAGTCGAGATGTTCGCCGTTCCATCGTCAAAGTTCGCCAGCAATTTGCTGGCGGAGTCGGTGGTTGAAGGAATCAATTCGAAATCGTCGAATTCCAAATCCAGAGGGAGCGACTCTTCTGCAAACTTCTTTTCGTCGGGCGTCGGATGTTTCCATTCTTCGAGAATCGGCGCCAAATTCGCATCGGTCTGCAACGTTTCTGGAGCCATCCAGTCTTCAATCGTGGTTCCGGGCCAAGCGCTCTCGACCACGCCGACGGGAACATTCAGTTTGCGACGCAGATCGCGTGCAAAGAAATAGGCGACCGCGGAAAAACTCTTGGCATTGTCGGGAGTGCAAACTTGCCAGTGCGCCGGCCGCGTATCCTCCTGCGAAGACAGAGCGATCTTCCTGGGCACGGTGAACAGCCGGATCTGCGGATAATCGGCCTTTGGAACTTCAGTGGCAGCGCCCTGGGCACTGTCGAGCGCGAATGTCATATTCGATTGACCGGAGGCAATCCACACCTCCCCGATCATTACGTCCTCTATTACGATCAGTTTCTTTCCCTGAACGGTGAGGGTGAAGGGGCCTCCGGCCGGCAATGCCGCAAGATGAACGCTCCAATGGTGATGAGTATCGGTAGTTGTCGTTGCAGTGCGACCGGCAATGCTCACGGTAACCGTCTCACCCGCGTCCCCCTTACCCCAGATATGAATCTCTCGCCCCTGTTGCAGGACCATGTGGTTACTGATGAGCGAAGGGAGAATGGGATCGGCCCAGCACTGCAGGCCGCACGCGAATACGAATGCGCAAACCGCTACTCGCAGTGTGTGGCTCTGCACGCGGATGTGACGGACCGCTGATGGGTAGCGATTAGATTCCATGGACTGGATCAGTTTATAGATCCCGCGTGCTCGAGTGAATTGCGTGCTTCAATTTTCTCGGCTGCCGCAAACCTTTGCTGCAAGCTCCTAGAAATCAAACCGGATGGCAAATTGCCCGTTCCGCGGGCCATCGTTGACTCCAAAAATCTGGCCGAAGTTGTCGCTCGGACCAGGGGTCTGGATGAGTGATCGATTGCCCCCGCAACCATTGATGTTGTAGGTGTGGCGGTTGAACAAGTTATAGAACTCGGCTCGGAACGATAGCTTGTACTGGCCCTCGGAGCCAAACGGAACATATTTCAGAATGCTCGCATTTTCGTTCGCCGAGCCTGGACACCGCAACGAAGAAAGATCGGGAGGGCCGATTCCCAGCGTACCCGGAGCGGGAGCACTCGCCACACTCTGGGGAATATAGATGTTTTGCGGCGGAATGTTTGATTGGCCAGGCACAAACTTTCTCGGGTCCGATGGCCCTGTGAAACCATTCAGGTTGAAGTTCGGATAGAGATTCCCCCACATTGGGAAGTAGGGATTGTTCACACCCACCTGGAACGGCTGCCCCGAGGTGTACAGGAAGAGCCCGGCGAGCGTCCAGCCACCGACGATGCGGTTCACCACTCTGCCTTGGCCAGCGAGCCAGCGTTCTCCTTTCCCAAACGGCAGTTGATAGCTGACAAATCCCTTCACGATATGCGTTAGATCGTAGCCTGTTACGGCGTGAGCCGCCCGCCGCATATTGTTGAAGTCCTGAACATGCGGTGTAATAATTGTTGCCCTCTTGCTGCGCGGAAAAGTGTCGCCTTCCTGACGGGAAAGCGTGTAACTCATATCCATGGTCAGGCCACGGCCGGTGCGCTTGACCACGTTAATGACCATGGAGTCGTAGTAGCTCTGGCCCAGCGGAAGGCCGACATAGGCCAGGTTGCCGCAACACCAACCCCAGTAGTTGGCTTCAGCAGCGGCCATCTGGGGGAACGGCGCAATTGCAGCCAGTAGCGGAGCGCAGAAACCTCCATTGGCGGTGTACGGGTACTGGATGCCGTAAGTAGCCGCATCCGCCGGACTGCACACATATGGGTTAAACAGATTGACTCCAGGAAACTGGTTCACGAGCCTCAGAAAAGTTGAGGTGGGACCCTCGTTCCAAGCCAATGCCGTGTCCGTCAGATGGTGGCCGCGGTTGCCGATATAAGAGATCTCCAATCGCGTGTTCGGTCCGAGCTCCTGCTGAACGCCAAAGTTGAACGCTTCACTGTAGCCCAATTCGAGAGCTCGCGGGTCGACGCTAACAGGAAACGGCAGCATGGTAGAGGGATCGGTATTCGCGTCCACTTTGGTAACGACGCCCGGATAATTGCCCGTGCCGCCTGGACCATCCCAACTGAAGCTGTTCGCGTGATTAGTTCCCAGCTGCGGAGCAAAACCATCCGGAACCCCTCCGAAGAACGTCACCCCAACGGGATTGTAGATCAGACCAAACGATCCGCGGAGCACGGTCTTGGGGCGAAGCTGATACGCAAAACCCAATGAGGGCCCGAAATTCCTCGCGTATTCGTTCTTGTAGAAGCTGTCACTGCCGTTCTTGGCGAACGTCAGCGTGCCCGGAACGCCATAGAGAGGGCTAATGGCATTCATGTCGAAGTTTGCCCAATTGCCGTACTTCTCATGAAAGCGAAAGTTGTAGTTCCAGCGCAACCCCATACTCAGCGTGAGCTTGGGCGTGACCTTGTAGCTATCCTGCGCATACAAGAACATGCCCTTTTGCCGACCGTAAAGGTTGTAGGGCACGGTTTCGCTCGCATTATTCACTTGCCCCAGAAGAAAACTGGCGTAGGCAAATCCATCGTATGGATAGCCCGCACCCGCCGTGGTATTGCTGGAAAAACTAAATGAGAGGGCACCAGAACCGGAGCGGCTGTTGACCTGGTGTGCCTTGAAATCTCCGCCGAAAGTGAAGTTGTGCCGTCCCTTGGTCCAGGTGACACTGTCGCCGGTGATGACGTTTACACCAGAAAGATTTCCCTGCCATGCGTTGCCTAGAAACGTTTCTGAGTGACCATAAGACGAATTGTCCGAGAAACTGATCACCGGGAATGTATTGGCTCCGGTGTTTCCGAACCCGAGTTGGGAATTCCAATTGCCAGGGTCGGTTGGGGAACTGGCGTTAAAGTCGAAGTTGTACGTGAAGTTCAGGACATTCAGGACCCTCGGGCTGAACGCGTGGGATTCGCTGAGGCGCCATTCCTGCGATCGGTAGATCTGAAAGCGGCCGTTCGAGAGCGGGCCGCCATTCTTAGTTCCCGCCTGCCACAGACCTCCGCCATCGTCTAACGTTCGCGGTCTGTGGTTATAGATCCAAGAGCCAGATAGCTGGTCTTTCTCCCGTAGGGTGTGATCGAGTTTGATGACGATCTGATTGGGAGTCTGGCTGGGGGTTCCCTGCAGAAGCCCCCTGCTGTTGTTGTCGATTCCGCCAAACTGCGGAGCATAGCCGCTATAGAAGGCATTGACCTTCTGCGCGACTCCGCTGATGCGATTCGCAGGGATTAGATTGCCGGTAAACTGGCAGGGTGGCGTCGTGCATGCCGATGGGGGATTAGGATCGTAGATCATGTTTTCCTGTGCGGTGACAGACTGCCCAGCATCATTCTGGACCATGATTGGCGTTCCCCCATTTTGGCTGCAGAGGCCCACGCTGCCCGACGCATTGCACAGGGTCCCTCCCAGCAGGCCGCTGAAGTTCCCATTCTGGAAATCGGCACTGGGAACAGTTGCCGATCCGCTGTTCAGCCGGAAGTCAATTTGCTGATAGCGCTCGAAGGCTCCGAAGAAAAATGTTTTGTTCTTGATAACCGGACCGCCGATGCTGAAGCCATAGTCCCATGCGCGCTGCTGGGCTTACGAGAGCCGAGATTGTCGTTCGTCCAGGTGTTGGCATCAAGCAGTTCGTTATGGCCGTACAGAAAGGCGGATCCGTGGAGCTTGTTGGTTCCTGACTTCAAGTTAAAGGCTATTACGCCGCCACCTGTAATGCTGCTTTGCGCATCCAAGCCGCTGGTTTGAGCCTGCAGTTCTTCTACCGCTTCCATGCTGGGGCCGGACTCCATGGAATCGCCTGGAATATTGGCCGTGCCAGAGGTGCCATCGATCGTGTAGTCCTTGGTGAACCATTGCCCGCCGTTGACAACGGCCCCGTAGGGGCTGCTATAGGGTGAATAGCCGGGCGTGATCGCAACCGCGAAATCCTCGACCAAGCGGCCGCCGCCATAGATACTTAGCGGAAGGTCGGTCACTACACTGCCCTTCATGTTCGTTCCCTCCGACGGTCCTCCTAATCTAGACTGGAGCATCGGCCGTGACTGTTACGGATTGGCTTACCGAGCCCACATTCAGCGAGGCGTCAATGCGCGCAACCTGAGTGGATTCCAGAGTGATGGCAGCGACGGCGTAAAGACTCGAATCCGTCCCTGTTGAACTCAACCGAATACTTTCCCGGGAACAGGTTAGGAATGGCGTAAATACCGTCCTGGTTCGACATCGGTTTTCGCGGGAATCTTCGTTTCCAGGTTCGTGGCAGTCACGTCGGCGCCGGCCACGACCGCGCCTGTAGTATCCGTCACAGTTCCGGTAATCGTAGCGCGGTTGGCCTGGGCTCCGGCATATGTTGCGGCAACAACGATCAGCACTGCAACAAAGAGTAAACTGCAGAATTTGTCTCTTGACATGTTGCCTCCCCTCAATCTGCGAGTCACATTCCTATTTCTAACCAGAACCTCACGAGCACTCAATCCTTGCTCGGTTGTACTGCGGTCACTTTCTCTAGCCGCACTTCCACCAATCCCATTGATCCGGGCGTGGTGTTGATCCCATTTCCATCTGGTTGCATGCCCGCAACTTTTTCATTCGCGGTGTAGAACAAGGTAAACAAATCCTTTCCTTCCGGAATCAGTCCCAGAGGCGTGCGGACCTCGCTCGCCCACACTCCTTTTCCTTCCTGAACTATTAAATGCCGGCCGGCGGACCAGTGGATGCCGTCGCCCGAAAATGTGTAGCCAACTGCATTGGGTTCGTCCGTGTCGTAAACAGCCACGTAGGTATCGTCGTCCAGTTTCGTGACAATCGGATTCTCGATGAACCGTTTCTCCACGGACAGCGGATTGCGATCCGAACAGCGTACCCAGGGTCCGGCAAGATCCGGTGCCTTCGCCAAACCGACTTGCCACAGAGATATGGGAATTTTCTCCGTATGAGCACTGCCATACATGGCATACCACTGCCCGCCAACTTTGTAAGGAAAGAACGAATCCGTTCCCTGCAAGCCTTCCCATGAATCGGAGTTCCGATCTCGCTGGAGAATCACGCCGGCATCTGTATATGGGCCGCCAATTCCCTCCATCCCCGGCGTGCGGGAGACGGCTCGCCAGACGCTTCCTTCGTGGTTGGTCAACCACTGCTGCGGCGTATCCGGCGCCGATCGATAGGCGACGTAAAACAGGTTCCAGCGACTGTCAGCAGGATTGTAGACCGGCAACGGGGACCACAGCGCAGCCCGCGGATCTTTCCCGCTGAAATCACCGCTGGATTCTGCCAAAGTTGCCACCCGCTTCCAATGCAGCCGGTCCTGGCTAACCCAGTGCGCCAGCCTCATCTTGACCCAGTGCGGATCGCCGATCATTTCTGAGGTAAATAGATGGTAGGTGCCATTGAGCTTAAGGACTCTGCCGCCTTCGAAACCGTATTTGTTTCCTTCCGCGCCGGTCGATTTCAAGGTCAGGACTGGGCCCTCGAACCGCTTCGTCGCCACTAGTTTCGGCGTTTGCCCGAAGACCGAACTGTTAAGCGCCAAAAGGGAAAAACACAACAGGGAGGAGCGAAACACACTGTTGCGGACGACCTGCGCAAATTTCGGCGTGGCGGGCACCGGCTGGTTGTACGCCTGGATGGCGTTCTGAAACAAGGTAATCGAGGTTACATTGCAGGTTAACCGGAATGATTTCCTGCCCCATCTTGCCATGAAGTATTCCCAGCGATGCCTTTGGTGGCCCCTGTCCGTCGAGACCGGCGCAAGTGGATCGGTTGCGAGTCAGCGTTCGGTGCTGAGCTGCGGCGTCAGAAGGCGACTGTGCCTGCATTTGACCGATTCGGGCACGGAAGCAGCCGTAGCTCTGAGCAAAATAACTGTCATTAACTGCTGAAATAACGGTTATTTCGACTCTGAGCCGACGCCGATGTTCCGCATTGACCTTCGCCAATCGCCGGTGCTATCGTGCGATTTGCTCTAGCGGAGCGTGTTTGTCTGCGATTCCAGCCAGAACTTTAAGGTGGCCTCTGTTCACACTTCGGTAGCGTCCTCCATCTCGCTATTCGAGAAGCGAGAAGAACTGCGCCGGGTCCTCGAAAGCAAGTATTTCGTCAACTCCCCAAAGAAGACTCGGTTCCTCGAGTTCGTATCGGAGCAGGCCTTGATGGGCAACGGGGACAAGTTGAACGAGTACCTGATTGGAGTGGAGGTCTACGACCGGGGCGTCGATTTCAACGCGCAAAAGGATCCGATTGTGCGCGTGCAGGCGCACGAGATTCGCCGCCTGCTCAACAAATATTACGAGGAAGAAGGCCGGGGGGGTCTGATCCGCCTCGATCTGCCCTCTGGCCATTACTATCCCGTATTCCGTCGCAGCACGGTCGAAGAGTGTGCCGCTGACATGCCTGTGGCTGCAGAGGGTTTGCCAACGTCGACACATAACCGCCTGCATCTCTCCATCACATTGGTTTTGGGAGTTCTGTGCCTCACACTTGCTGCCCTTCTTCTTTATCTCTGGAGAAGCGGGCAAGCTGCACCGCCCAGAGCACAAGCCACCACTCTGCCGGATGGGATTCAGTGGTTCTGGCGTCCGTTTCTTCCTCCCGCAGACGCGCCTCTGATCACGATTCCGAATCATCCCTTGCTGCGCGCCGCCCACGATGGCGACACGCCGCAAACTCTGGCCGAGGGTCATGAGATCCCGAAGGAGAGTCTGCCGGAATTCCGCGACACGATTCATTTCCGCGAACTGAAGCGCTTTGTTTTTGTTCCCAGTCTGACGGACTTCACTTCCGTCGGCGAGGCCTTGGGCGTAGTGAATCTTTGCAAGATGTTCGCCAGTGTAGGCCAAGGTTGCCGTGTGCAGCCTTCCCGCCTGGTCAATTTCGAGGAAATAAAAGGGGATAATGCGATTCTGCTGGGCGGCAATCAGTCCTGGAGCGGGCGAGTCTTTCTCAACGTGAAGGGATTTCAATTCCAGAGCGGCGTGATTCTGAATCGCAATCCTCAACCCGGAGAAAAAGAAATATACAAACCTGAGTTCGATCCCGTCACCAATCAGTTGACGCGGGACTACGCAGTCGTGCTCATGCTGCCCAATGAGAGAAAGGAAAAGCGCGTTCTGCTGATTTATGGCATTTACACCCAGGGTTCTCAGGCTGCCATTGAATACCTCACGAACCCTGAGCGCATGTCGGAGCTGCGGAAAGCGCTACTCGATCTGTCTCCCGATCACGCGACCCTGCCACTACATTTTCAGTTGTTGCTCACGACCACGGTGGAAAACTCAGTTCCTGGAAAATCCTCTCTAGTCGCTATTCGCGTCATTCCTAACTAGTTCGCTGCATCAAAGGACGCTGGCACAACAATTCACGACGGTGCAGGGATGCCCCAAACTCTGTGTCATGTATCTCCACTTTTCCGTGGCCAGCGCCTAATCACTGAATCAAGATGCTGGCTTCCAACGGCAGATTGCGCGATGAACTGCCAACCAGCACCTCGCGCGCCCCGTTAGTTTTTATCCACTTTCCCTCCGCAGTGGACCAGTACTGAAGGCTTCTCAGAGGCACATGGAGTGTGACTTCCTGAGATTGACCAGCCTCCAGGTGTACGCGCTCGAATGCAACCAGGGCGTGGACGGCGAAGTCTGCGCCTTCGGGACGTGAGCTCGGTGCAGCCAAATACAACTGAGGGACCTCATCGCCGGCAACGTGCCCCCTGTTTTTAAGTTGAAAACTGATATCGATGCCACCATCGCTGGCCGGGGAAGTCTTGAGTCCCGAATAGGCAAAAGTGGTGTAGGACAGTCCGTATCCGAAAGGAAACAGCGGGACAGTCTTCTGTTTGTCGAACCAGCGATAGCCGATGTTGACCCCTTCGCTAAAGGTCGTAGCCCCGTTGACTCCGGCGGACGAGCGCTCGGGATGCGCCGGATCAGTGGCGGCGTAATCTTCAAGCCGCTTGCCCCAAGTAAACGGCAGACGTCCCGCAGGACTGGCCTTGCCCAGCAGAATGTTGGCGGTCGCCCATCCACCCTCGTCGCCCGGCCACCACATCTGCAGCACGCCTTTGACTTGGTCGAGCCACGGGAGCGCCACTGGCTGGCTTACGTTGAGTACAACGATAGTGTTGGGATTCACAGCTGCAATCTCCTCGATCAGTTTGTTCTGCTCGCCGGGCAGCGCGAAGTCTGGCTTGCCGCGAGTCCAGGCAAATATAACTGCGGTCTTGGCCGCCTTCGCGGCGGATATCGCAGCTTCATGATTTGCTTTCCGCTGGTCGGGAGTCATCCATGCAAGGCGAATTTGTTCAGGGTCGTTCGAGGTGTCGCCCTCGACACTCACCGAAATCGTGTGAGCCCCAGCCGTAAGGTCGACAGCCGTGCGCAGGTTGTCCAGTCCGTCGGTAGTAGGCATCAGACCATCCTTGCCACCAAGAACGGTGTCCCCGTGGACGCCACCACGCATGCCATTCGCACCCGCTACTTTTTTACCGTCGATGCTGACGCTGCCCGCAGCGTCAAGCAACTGCAGATAGATCCAATAAGAACCGGCAGAGGGCACCGTTAGCGTGCCTGTCCAGTTGGCTTCAGTATTTGGCGGCAGAGCGCTCCCACTTTTCCTGGTGAAGTCAAGGAGTTGGTCGACACCGGAAGCTCCGCCTTTGACGGTTCGCAGCAAGCCTGCTTGACCCTTGTACGAGAGGGCTTTGGTCGGGACCGGCGCCCCCGTCATGTCATCTTCAACGGCGTAGGTGACTTTGGCATCTGGGGCGAACTGCTTCAGCGCTTGATAAGGCCCGGTTTGTCTCTCGGGAAATCCCAGCGAACGTTCGCCCGCAATGCCGATGGCGACCACCTGTCCCGCTCCCGGGCCAATCATGGCCAGCGAGGTCAAGTCAGATGCCCTGAGCGGCAAAATATTCCCTTCATTCTTCAGCAGCACCGCCGCATCTTCGGCGGTTTTCTCAATGATGCGTGCGTTGGCCTCGGTCGCGTGCGGGTGAATCTGGTGATCCGGAGGATGATCCAGATAGCCGAACTTATCCATTTCATACAAGACATGCCCAGCGGCTTTCGTAATAGTCTGTTCCTTGAGTTCACCCGATTGCAGCAGGGTCCAGAAGTTAACACGCGGATCTTTAGCAGTTCCAAAGGATCCGAAGTCAAACGGTTTCGGCGCTGGCTCTTCGGGCAAATGTCCACCGAGAAAACCTTCCAGCAAACTTGTGTCGGGTTTCTCGACTGGCGGCTCTGGCTTTTCTGTTGAGAAAAATGAAAAGAGGAGCGAGCCGAGTGGATTGTCCTTGGGCCCTGGCCCCGGCATCTCCATATCGAGCCCATTGTTGATAAACGACGCCGCGTGTGTGGCGCCCCAGTCGGAGGTGACAAATCCTTTAAAGCCGGCTTCCTCACGCAAAATTTTAATCAGCGTATCACGATTTCCGCACGCATAGGTGCCGTTCACCCTATTGTAAGAACACATAATCGACGAGACGCCGGCATTCACCGCATCAATGAAAGGAGCTACATAGATTTCGTGCAGGGTTTGTTGGTCGACCATGACATTGCTGGCATCGGTGTCGTAGGCCACAAAGTGCTTGGCCTGAGACATCACTCCCTGTTCCTGAATACCCTTGATCAGTCCCGCGCCGATGGCGCCGGTTAACACCGGATCTTCTCCGTAGGTGTTGTAGGCGCGCTCGAAGGTGATGTCTCGATCCATATTGATGAAGGGTTCGAGTACTACGTCGATTCCCAGGGACTTTGCCTCGCGTCCGATGACCATGCCATTTTCCTCGGCGTCCTTGACACTGAACGTGGCGGCGAGTCCCATAGTGGCGATCTCAGCCTGGGAAGGCAAGCGCGTAAGCACGCCAGGAGGACCATCCGACATTCGAATTGGAGGGATTCCGAGTCGAGGCACTCCCGTGAGATATCCAGCCTGCCCCTGATTGGTGGCCGCGTCTTCCGAGGCGCCCCGGATGAGCGCCATCTTTTCCTCGAGTGTCATCTGGCTCAAGAGTTTATCGATGCGAGCGTCGCCGGTGACCGCCGGTACGGCGCTCTGCGCCGCGACGGTTGTCCATGCTGCGTTCAAAGCGGCAAGAAGAACCGCAATCACAATGCGCTGCCGTCCATTGCCATAACTCCATCGAACCCTTTTCCCGATGCTTTCCGTCATTTCCACTCCGTGTTCACAGGACGTACTGTCTTCGCTGACATTCAGAGTCGCGATCGCCACAACCTTGCACAGTTTAGGCCTCGGTTGTCGATCGAATAATCTGCCGGCCCAGCAGTAGTGAAGGTGTAGGCTTGTCGACATTCGGCTGCCGGTCTCTTCGGCAAAATCTGTGATTCTCGTCATAAAGCGCGGTAACCTAGAAGGGAGCAGTCGCCCAGCGCGACTCCATGTTACGCTGCGGGTTCTACAATGCGAAACTACAACTTCTCGAAAGAAACTCGTGATGTGGTGAAGCAAGGATTATAGCCTTCGATTCTGAATTGAGGTCCTTATGGACGCACGCCAGACCGAGAGGATTTTTAACGCGCTCGAGTCGTTCCGCATCGAGCTGCCGTCCTGGGGCTTTGCCAACACCGGCACGCGTTTCGGAAAATTTATTCAGCCTGCTGCGGCCACTACCACCGAAGAGAAGTTTGCCGACGCCGGCCAGGTTCACTTGCTGACCGGCGTGTGCCCGACCATAGCTTTGCATGTGTTGTGGGACTGCCCGGATGGAGTTCGTAGCACCGACGGCATCAAGAAGTTTGCCGAGCGTTATCGAGTGCTGCCGGGCGCGATAAATCCCAATCTTTTTCAGGACCAGGAATATAAATTTGGTTCGTTCGGCAATCCCGACCCGGCAGTTCGTGCGCACGCGCTGCAGCACACCAGGGACAGCATTGAGATTGCACGCCGACTGCACAGCCGGGACATTTCCATGTGGTTCGCCGACGGCTCCAACTATCCCGGGACTGCGAACATCCGGCGGCGCAAGCAATGGTTCATGGAAATGCTCAAGGAAACGCATGGCGCCTTGTCTCCGGGCCAGCGGCTTCTAGTTGAGTACAAGCCTTTTGAGCCCGCCTTTTACCACACCGATATCGCGGACTGGGGCATGTCTCTTCTTCTCTCGCGCGCTGCCGGACCACAAGCGAAAGTTCTGGTCGATACCGGACATCACTACGCGGCGCAGAACATTGAGCAAATTGTAGCGTGGCTGCTGTCGGAAGACATGCTTGGCGGCTTTCACTTCAACGACCGCCGTTACGCCGACGATGATCTGACTCTTGGTTCGATCGATCCATATCAGGTGTTTCGCATCTTCCACGAAATCCATTCCTTCGAGCGGGAATCCGGCAAACCGGCTGATATCGCCTACATGATCGACCAGAGCCACAATCTAAAGGGAAAGATTGAGGAGGCGATCCAAACCGTAACCATGGCCCAACAGTTATTTGCGAAAGCCGCGCTGGTCGATCACGAGGAACTGTCGCATGCGCAGATTCACTGCGATCTGGTTGCCGCCGAATCCATGTTGCAGGACGCTTTCAACAGCGACGTCAGACCGGTGATTCAGGCGTGGCGCGATTCCAAGGGACTGCCCCGCGATCCCCTGAAAGCATTTCTGGAGAGTGGATACATGGAACGCATTACGAAAGAACGCGCCGCGCACAATTCACAGAATGTTTCTTCCTATGCCTAACAGCATGCAGGGGAGGCCGTACCTTGCGTTCGATTTTGGCGCCGAGAGCGGACGGGCCGTCCTCGCGCATCTTCAGTCGGGAATTCTCACCACCGGGGAAGTCCATCGATTCCGCAACGAACCCGTCGAATACGGTGGATCGCTTCATTGGGACGTGGCTCGACTCTGGCTCGAAGTCCGCAAATCTCTTTCGGGTCTGGGCGAAGTGGAATTGGCAGGCATTGGCGTCGACGCCTGGGGGGTGGACTATGCCCTGTTGGGAGAACGTGGCGAATTGCTCGAAAATCCTTACCATTACCGCGATCGACGCACCGAAAATGTCATGGAAGAAGTCCTCAGCAAAGTTGGCAGGGAGGAGATTTACCAGGCGACTGGCATTCAGTTCATGCCCATCAACACTCTGTATCAACTTTTCGCCGCCCGGCGTCACACTCCAAAGATCCTTGAAGCCGCAAAATATCTGGTCACGATCCCCGATTTGTTTAATTACTGGCTGACCGGACACGCGGTCTGCGAATTCACCAATGCAACCACCACCCAGATGGTGGACCCCATCAAGCGAACGTGGGCCACAAGCTTGATGCAGCGCCTGGAACTGCCCTCCCATTTGCCAGCACCCGTTGTAGAGCCAGGCTCGATCATTGGTAGACTGCTGCCAGGCGTCGCAGGTCATACCGCACTTACAGGCACAACCGTGATTGCCCCTGCGTGCCACGACACGGGCTCAGCCGTGGCGGCAGTCTCGGCTCGCGATGGCACCGCCTTTCTCAGTTCCGGCACCTGGTCGCTGCTGGGCACCGAACTGGATTCCCCAGTAATCACGTCAGAAGCGTTACGCCTGAACTTCACCAACGAAGGCGGCGTGAACGGAACCACACGGCTGTTGAAGAACGTCATGGGCTTGTGGATTCTGCAAGGCTGCCGGCAATCCTGGAGCACGCAGGGCTACCATTACGACTATCGTGAGCTGATTGAGCTGGCTACCCGTAAGACCGCGTTTCGCCATCTGGTAGATCCCGATGACGAATCTTTCTTGCGCTCGACCGACATGCCCGCGGCCATCAGCCAGTTCTGCACGCGAACGCACCAACCCGTCCCGCAGCAACCGGGCGCATGCGTGCGAGCTGTTCTGGAGAGCCTGGCATTCAAATACCGTCTTGTTCTGCGCAATCTGGAACACGTGAGCGGGAAGCGAATCGACCAGATTCGCATCATCGGCGGCGGATCCAAGAATCGATTGCTGAACCAATTGACCGCCGACGCCACCGGAAAAAAGGTTTTTGCCGGCCCGGCTGAAGCCACGGCGCTGGGAAATGTGGCGATACAAATTCTTGCCACAGGAGCAGCAGGCTCGCTAAAAGAAGTTCGCGCCATTGTGGACCGATCTTTTCCGACTGAAGTGTTCGAGCCGCTTGAGACCGACAAGTGGGACCATCACGCGGAACGATTTGAACAATATTGCGGGAGTATTTATGCCTGAAATCCCTGAGATCACTGAAATCAAAGAGACGACTCACCTGAAGGATTTATGGAACGAAGCCGAAGCTCAGAAATTAGGCCGCAATCAGCTGGCCCTGCTTCGCTATCGCTCGAACTTGTTGGGCGCGGACTTGCGCATCACCAATTTCGGCGGCGGCAATACCAGTTCAAAAATGGAGCTTCCCGATCCGTTTACCGGCCGTCCCGTCCGCGTGCTCGCGGTAAAAGGCAGTGGCGGCGACCTCGGCTCCATCACCGATGCAGGATTTGCGCTGCTCTATCTCGATCGCCTGGAGCAACTCAAGGAGTTATACCGCGGCGAACAGTACGAAGACGAAATAGTCCGTTACTATCCGCTCTCCGCATTTGGCGAGAATCGCGTTGCCGCGTCGATCGACACTCCCTTACACGCATTTCTTCCCTTCGCCCACGTGGATCACCTGCACCCGGACTGGGCCATTGCTCTGGCGGCGAGCGCCAACGGGAAACGTAAACTGGGTGACTTCAACAAAGAGTTCGGCCGCAAGATTGTGTGGGTTCCCTGGCAGCGCCCGGGATTCGAATTGGCCCTGATGATTGAGCGGACAGTCAAAGACAATCCCGCAGCTGAAGGCCTGATTCTTGGCGGCCACGGATTATTTACCTGGGGGACCACGCAACGCGAGTGCTACGTGAACAGCATTCACACCATCGACCAGATGGGCGAATTCATTCTGAAACATCAATCGAAGCAAGGTTCCCTGTTCGGCGGAGTGGAGCATAGTCCGGTTCCGAATCGCAGGAGCCTTGCAACTCAGATTCTTCCGGCGCTGCGCGGCGTCGTTTCGTCGAACCGCCGCGTGGTGGCGCATTACGCAGATCACGAAGATGCTCTCGCCTTCGCGGGATCGAAGTGGGCCAAGGAACTTAGTTCGCTGGGCACCAGTTGTCCCGACCATTTTCTGAGAACCCGCGTCTGTCCGTTATTTCTGCCCTGGGATCCTCAGAAAGAAGATATCGGCCTGCTGCAGAATCGTATCCAGAGACAGGCTGTCGAATATCGCTCCGCCTACAAAGAGTATTACGACGCATGGGCGAACGCCGATTCTCCTGAACTTCGCGATTCCAATCCCTCCGTCGTGATTGTTCCCGGCTTAGGCCTGTTCGGCTTCGGCAAGAATAAAAAAGAAGCGCGCATCACCACTGAGTTTTTCATTAACGCCATTCACGTCATGGCAGGCGCGAATGCCCTCGAGGACGGAGAAGTTTCTCATCCGTTGCCGCATGCCCGCCATGCCGGACAGTCGCAACAGTTCAAGTATTTCCATAATTACGTGGCGCTTCCACGCTCCGAGGCGTTCCGCATCGAGTACTGGGCGCTGGAAGAAGCCAAGTTGCAGCGCATGCCCGCCGAAGCGGAATTCAGCCGCAAAATTGCGCTCGTCATTGGAGGCGCCAGCGGAATCGGTCGCGAGGCAGCGCTGCTGCTGGCCCGCAAGGGCGCGCATGTCGTCGTGGCCGATTTTGATCAGCAGGGCGCCCAGCGAGTTGCCGATGAGGTCGGCGCAATTTCCTCTGCTGAGTTTGTCGCGCACACTCGTGTCGATCTGAGTTTAGCCGCTTCCCTTGCGGATGCGGCGAATTTCACGATTTCCGAGTTCGGCGGCCTCGATATCATCGTCAACACCGCCGCAATCTATCCCTTACCTGACGCCGATGGCGAACTCACCGAGGCACAATGGGGGCAAACATTCCTCATCAATGTCACCGGCAATTATCTTCTTGCCCGTCAGACGGAATGGATCTTCAAAGATCAAGGTCTGCCAGCTGCCATCGTGCTCACCAGTTCCGCGAACGCCGTGGTCCCCAAGAAAGGCAGCGAGGCCTACGACACCAGCAAGACCGCCCTCAACCAGTTAATTCGTGAACTCGCGATCAAACTCGGCCCGCAGGTGCGCGTGAACGGAATTGCACCTGCGACCGTGGTCGCCGGCTCTACCATGTTCCCTCGCGATCGCGTGATTCAATCTCTCGAAAAGTACAAGATCGACCACAAAGAGTCCGAGGCGACCGAGGAGTTGCGGGCCAAACTCGCCGAGTTTTATGCGCAGCGCACACTCACGAAGCGGCCTATCCTTCCCCGAGACTGCGCGGCCGCAATCGTGTGGCTGGCCGGGGATCAGAGTGCGAAGACGACCGGACACGTCATTCCGGTCGATGGCGGTCTCTCCGAGGCCTTCCTGCGTTAAGGACAACTATGCACCGTGTCTCCACGAGGATTCCATGAACCCTGCCCTGGGAGTGTTCTTTCACTGGCTCGGCGGTCTCGCGTCTGCCAGTTTCTACGTTCCCTATCGGGGAGTACGGAACTGGGCGTGGGAAACCTATTGGCTGGTTGGAGGATTCTTCAGTTGGATCATTGCTCCATGCGTCCTGGCACTGGTCATGACGCACGACCTTATGCGCGTGCTTCACGAAGCTCCGGCCGGCAGCCTGTTCTGGGCGTATACGTTCGGAGTCTTATGGGGACTGGGCGGTCTAACGTTTGGCCTAACCATGCGATACCTGGGAATGTCGCTCGGCATGGCCGTGGCGCTCGGCTACACAGCCGCATTTGGCACACTGATGCCTCCAATCTTCCGTGGGGTGTTCGCATCCCAAGTCCTCGGCACTCACTCCGGACAGATCATTTTGGGCGGAGTCGCCGTCTGCCTCCTCGGCATCGCGATCGCAGGCGCAGCGGGAGTCTCCAAAGAACGCGAGATGTCGACCGAGCAAAAACGTGCTTCGATCAAGGAATTCGATTTGAAGAAAGGATTGCTCGTGGCTACGTTTTCCGGCGTGATGAGCGCCTGCTTCGCCTACGGGCTCGCGGCGGGTGATCCCATTAAGGCGATTACCATCCAGCACGGAACTCCAGTTTTGTGGCAGGGACTTCCCGTGCTGGTCGTATTGCTGGCCGGAGGCTTCACCACCAACTTCATCTGGTGTCTCATCCTCAACATTCGCAACCGCACTGGTTATCAGTATTTCGAATCCGAAATTCGCGGCACACTTCCGGCACGAGGCGAGGAACCTATTCTTGAATCCGCCACCGATGCTCCCGCCGAAGAAATGGCGGTTGCGGTGGCCGTGGCGCAAGAAGAAGCTGTCAGGGCCCCCATGCTCGCCAACTACTTGTTTTCGGCGCTCGCCGGCACCACCTGGTACATGCAGTTTTTCTTCTACACCATGGGCGAGACCCAGATGGGAAGGTATAAGTTCTCCAGTTGGACTTTGCACATGGCGAGCATCATCATCTTCAGCACTCTGTGGGGCATCGCCTTGAAGGAATGGAAGGGCGTCAGCGGCCGAACCTGGCTGCTGGTGGCGTTCAGCCTATTGGTTCTAGTGAGTTCGACGGTGATTGTGGGTTACGGCAATTACGCCGGCGGGACCTCCCACTAACATCAACCGGCAATATTCAGCGCAGATTGGCTTCCTTGAGCGCTGAACTGCCGAGTTGCGCTTTGGTGTTTGCGACGCACTCGGCGGCCTGTTTGAGTGCCTCGCCCTGGCCGCTTTCCAATTCACCGCGCCGTTCTTTGTCGTTCCAGACGGTGAGGCTCTTCTGGCAGAAGGAATGCGCTTCCTGCCAATACCTGTGTGCCTGATTTCGCTGACCATTCTTCTCTGCTGCCAAACGAGAATAGGCGTCGGCCAAACCCGCGTAAGCTTGCGCCAGCCCGGAACGAGGATAGCGATTGCCAGCGGAACCGGGAGACATCTCTTCGAAGGTAGCGATGGCCTCCCGGAAAATCTTTACCGCTACGGCGGGTTTGCCCATCGCTAGCTGGTAATTGGCGATGTCGAGGTTGCTGAAACCGAAGTTGGCTTTAGCCAGAGAATTCTTCGGGTCCGCGGCGACCAAAGCGCTAAAGATTGTGTGTGCCTGGCGAAACGTTTCCAGCGCGTCGACCATGTCGCCGTGCTCCTTCCGCAAGGCGGCCAGGTGATTAGTGCCTTCTCCGAGAAACTCCATGAGCGACGCGTTGCCGGGATTAGCCTTCGATCCCGCATCCAGAATGGCGACGGCTTGAGCCTGGAGCTCAATTGCACGTGTGAGGTCATGCCGTTCCGCCAGGCAGTGCGCAATGCCAATGTAGTCTGCCGCCAGATGGGTTCGCAATGACAGGTTCTGAGGGCTGGATTGGAGCGCAGCCTGGCGAATCGCGGCGGCGTGACGATAATTCTCGAGCGCGGCATCGACCTGGCCAGTCTGGCTTTGAACGTTGGCAGTGAAGTAGTGCGTGCCGGCGGACAAATCGGCGTCAACCGGCTCTTTGCTGACCCTTGCCAAGCGTTCGGCGATTGGCTGTGCCTTCGCTAAGGCAGCGATTGCTTCCTTGAAATTGCCGCTGACCTCCTGAACCTGCGAAACGCGGAAATAAACCCAGACGAGATCACGTTGGAGAGTTAGATCCTGCGAGCCAACGGTCAGAGGCTCGCGAATCGCCAGAGCTTTGTAATAACTCTGCAGCGCTCCGGTTGCATCTCCTAAGTTGGCCGCGTAGGGATAGCCAAGAACGTCACCGACTCTCTCATAGGCCGCCGCCAGTTCCTTCTGCAGAGAAATGTCGCCTTTGGACTGTGTGCTCAGGCTATCCAAGTATTCGAGGGCGCGAGTGGCGATTAGCCTGCGAGCCGCAGTAGACCCCGGCAGGTCACGGATCGAGTCGTGGATCTCGAACATCAGAGAATTAGCGAGTTTGCGTACATCGTTAAATCGCTGCTCGGCGCGCCGCTCGTTGGCAGCGGCAATGCGCGACTCACGAATGGTAGCGGCGACGCCTCCCATCACTGCCAACATGATGACAGCACTGGCCGCAACTCCCACTTTGTGGCGGATTGCGAATTTTCCGGCGCGATACCTCCACGAATCTCGCCGAGCACTGA
The DNA here is from genome assembly GCA_963709305.1 of uncultured Acidobacteriaceae bacterium. Taxonomy (GTDB): domain Bacteria; phylum Acidobacteriota; class Terriglobia; order Terriglobales; family Acidobacteriaceae; genus Sulfotelmatobacter. The sequence goes on from CAVPWO010000004.1 coordinate 98,318, forward strand.
CCGGCAGTCCATTGAGATGCCTGCGGAGGTCTTCGGCCAACTGCTCGACGGAAAGATAACGCCGCTGCGGCTCTTTATGCATCGCCCGAAGGACAATGGTGTCGAGATCTCCGGCGAGGCGGCGGCGCAACTTCGCCGTTGATGACTCGCGCACGCTGCCGAGAAATTCGCGGGACTCCACCGGCGCGGCTTCCACGTTCATAACCGGCCTCAAAACCATGGAACTGGGTCGCGGAGGCTCCGATTCGCAGATGGCGCGAGCGAACTCGTGACGCGCATGCGTGTTTTTCGCGTAAGGCGAACGTCCAGTGAGGAGCTGGTAGAGAACTACTCCCAGAGAATAGACATCCGTTGCGGTGGTCACGGGTTCGCCGCGAACCTGCTCCGGACTGGCGTACTCCGGTGTCATCGGATTTACGGCAGTCACCTGGGAAGTGGTGGATGGGTCGAGAATCTTCGCAATGCCGAAATCCAGCAGCTTGGGCACTCCCTCTTTGGTCACGAGAATATTGCCCGGCTTAATATCGCGATGAATCACGAGATGCTGATGGGCGTACTGCACCGCCGACGCCACCTGCAGGAAAAGCCGCGAGCGCTCCGTGATAGTCAGTTTTTGGATGTCACAATACTGATCGATGGGGGTGCCTTCAATCAGTTCCATTACAAGATAGGGAATTCCATCGTCGGCAGTGCCACCGTCAAGCAGACGGGCAATGTTGGGATGATCCAGGGAGGCTAAGACCTGACGTTCGTTGCGGAAGCGTTCCAGGATGGCGGCCGTATCCAGCCCGGCGCGCACAAACTTGATGGCTACTTGTTTGTCGTACTGGCCATCGGCGCGCTCGGCGCGGTAAACGTCACCCATCCCACCCTGGCCGATCAATGCGTTAAGGTGGTACACGCCGACTCTCCAGCCGAGGCGACTGCTGTTGTCGGCCAAGCTAATGCCTGGAAAGTTCAGATCGAGCGCCGGCTTCTTGAGAAAAACGCTGCCCGCTTGCCGATGGGAACGAAGCAAGGATTCCACTTCATTCCGCAGTTCAAGATCGTCGGAGCAAGCCGAGTCTAAAAGGGCGGTACGATGGGCCTCCGGCGCAGCGATGGCGCGGTTGAGGAGTTCCCGGACCTGCTGCCATCGCTCGGAGTTCATAATGTTGCGCTCCGGTCGAGCTCGCGGTGAAGCCACGCTCGTGCCGTAATCCAGTCGCGCTTGACTGTCGAGGAAGAGACTCCCAGCACTTCCGCCGTGTCTTCAATCGAAAGGCCGCCGAAGAACTTGAGTTCGACGACCTTGCCCTGTTGCGGATCCATGGCAGAGAGTGTTTTGAGGGCATCGTCGAGCGCCACGATATCGACATCGACCTGCTGTGCATCTTCCTCGGCTTCGTCCAAGGCGAGAGTGCAAACGCCTCCTCCGCGTTTGTCGGCGCGATAGGCGCGCGCGTGGTCTACCAGAATCTGGCGCATCAATTGTCCAGCCACGGCAAAGAAGTGGGCGCGGTTCTGCCACTGCGGAAGATCCTGCCTGATCAGGCGAACGTACGCTTCGTGGACCAAAGCAGTGCTTTGTAGGGTATGTCCGGGTCGCTCATTGCGGAGGTAATGCTGGGCGATATGCCTGAGTTCCGCATAGACGAGCGGGATCAGGGAATCGAGGGCCTCGCGGTCTCCGCTCCGCCAACGTCCCAGCAACTCTGTAACCTGATTGGAAACCCTGTGCTGCAAGGTCCGCGCCCCAAGCGCTACGCGGGGAGTGCGTGCGACAGGGAAGCATACCCATTCGCTCTAAATGTGTCAATGAAATGAAAACAAGTAATTTAGGCGGTTGCCAACTTCGTTTTCAGACATTGCTCGACCCCTGGGAACTCAAAAACAATTAAATCTGCGTGAACCGATGAGCTAAATGGCGCGCGATTTCCGCCTCTTTGGACAGGGGAGCATTCGGCAGGCCGCCACGGCAAGCACAGCGACATTTACTCACCCTGGCAAATGGCCGTGCGCCTGCCGAGTGTGCTCCACCCACCGAATTTCTAAGGAGCGGAAAATGCCTACTCTGAACTTACGCTACGTCTCTCCCACCATGGTTCTGCTGATCGCCGTCGCGTCACAGGCTCAAGATTTGCATATCAAGAAAAGCATTTCAGTTGGAGGGACCGTGGTCTCCAGCACAGAGACGTCCATCAAGGGAGCGCGAGAGCGGACGGTAAGCCAGACTCCGATCGGGAACGTGGTTACGCTCCGCCAGTGCGATCTGAAGAGGACCATCACCATCAATGAACGGGCGCAGACTTATTTCGTCGCCAATGATCCGCAGGATGATGGGGCGCTAAAGGCGGCGGCGATGTTCTCGGGCATGCCGCAGGCAGATTCTGGCGGCTACATCACCGAGGCTACTGCGATCACCGACACCGGAGAGCGCAAGACAATGTACGGATATCCTGCACGCCATTTGAAGATGAAGGTGTCCGTGGAGTCTTCGAAGAACGCTTGCTCACAGCAGAGCCAGCAATACGAAGTCGACGGATGGTACGCGGATGTCTCCAAAGAGTTCAGCTCTTGCCAGCAGTCTCTTCCGGTGGTCCGGCAAGCTGAGGGCTGTAATGATCGGGTGATCCACAAGCGGAGCGGGAGCGGGAAGCCAGGGTACCCGTTGTCGCAAAACCTGATCCTGCATAACGCCGATGGCAGCACCACGGCAGTGAGCTTCATCGCATCGGAGATTTCCAAGCCGACCTTGGAAAAAGAATTGTTCGAGGTTCCAGGCGGGTATCGTGAGGTGAAATCTCTCGCCGAGTTAAATGGCGCGCCAACCCTTGCGGTCGCGCAGCCGGCAATGGCGTATGCGGCGACCGCCCCACCCTCAATGCCGCAGGCGCAGAATGGCGTGAAAAGACCTGGCATGGCGGCGATGATGCTCAATCCTGCGGCCGCCTTTCAACAAAGCGCCATGGCCCCTCAAATGATGGCGGCAGGAGGCAAGGGCTTGGGCAATCCTTACGGCGCGGGCCAAGGCATGCAGCCAGCGGCCAACACGGCGGTTGCAGCGCCGCAGCAGCTGGGTCCGAAAGCGCCCGGCAAAATTCGGATCGGCATCGCTCCGGCGCAGGCACAAATGGGACAAGGCAACAACCCGCAGGCAGACTACGGCACGCCCATCCGCAACGCCATTCTTTACATGATGAATGGACCGGCGATCGAAGTCGCTCCACTCGATGCCCGCATTCCCATCCAGCTCCAGGCCGAAGCGCAGCAGAAGCAGTGTGACTACATTCTGCTTTCAAACGTCACCGTGAAGCACAGTAGCGGAGGATTCGCGAAATTCATGAAGGCGGGCAGCATGGCCGCCAATATGAATCCCATGATTATGATGACCAAAAGCGTGAGCGCCATGGCTGCCAGCCAGGCCGCCGGCCAGGCTGCCGCGCAGGCTGCCGCTATGACCGCGCAGCAACAGGCCCTGAACCAACTCTCTACCTTCAATGGGCAAATCAAATCCAAGGACGATGTCACGGTTGACTATGAGCTCTACCCGGCAGGACAAGATCAGCCCAAGCTGCAAAATTCTCTGAAGGGCAAGGCCAAGTCCGACGGAGAGGATGTATTAACCCCGCTCATTCAGCAGGCAGCCACCAACATATTCACAGATGTAACGAAGAAGTGAAGGGGCGGCGACGGAGCGTAACCGCGGTTGTGCCATAAGCAGTTCAAACGTGAGTCGAATAGGGAGGAAACATGTTCGGAGCGTTCAGTCACATCGGGCGTGAAGTTTGCTTTAGGGGTGTAGTTGCGGTGTTTTGGCTCAGCGGCATCGCCTGCCCGCTCTTGGCACAAGCTCCCCCGAGCCAGGACACATTCGTAAGCAATGTTACTCCCCGGACGAACTATGGCTCCGGCATTACCCTGATCGTCGCGCCTGGCACGACTAGTTACGTGCAATTCAATCTCTCGGCCGTTCCGGCGGGCGCTACGGTGAGCAAGGCGACGTTGCGACTGTACGTGGATGCAGTAGTGACGCCAGGCAGCTTCGACGTGTATCAGCTGAACAGCAACTGGAGCGAGAATGCGCTGACCTACGCTACACCGCCTCCGGAGCTGGGAACTTCCGCCACCGGAAACCATCCCGTCGCGGTCGGGCGCGCTACCATAAATCAGTTTCTCTTAATTGATATCACGCCCTTGGCCCAAGGCTGGGTGAACGGCACGACCCCCAATAATGGCGTTGCCTTGGCGCTAACCGGCGGATCAAGCGGAACTTTCTCGTTCGATTCTAAAGAGAGTCTTCTCACGGCCAACGGACCGGAGTTGGAGATCGCATTGGTTAATCAGGGTCCGCAAGGGCCGCCTGGGCCAGCTGGACCGCAAGGGACGACGGGATCGATGGGCCTGCCCGGCCCGCAAGGGCCTCAGGGAGTTCCCGGGTTCGTCGGGGCGCAAGGTCCTCAAGGCCCACAGGGTCCGCAAGGACCCGCCGGCGCGGGTTTTACTTTTCGCGGCCCATTCAGTGGTGACGCAACTTATGCCGTAAGCGACGTGGTGACGTACAACGGTTCAACCTACGTTGCCACGGTGGCAAACCGAGGTGAAGATACTCCCGACATAAATCCGGAGTGGACTCTGATGGCGCAAGTTGGCGCGCCCGGACCGCCCGGACCGGCAGGATCGGTTGGACCTCAGGGGCCACGAGGACTCGCAGGAATTGGTCAGCCGGGCCCACAGGGACCGGTCGGCCTGCAGGGCCCCGTGGGAGCTCAGGGGCCACAAGGTTCTCCGGGGCCGGCCGGCTCAACGGTCGCTTATACGACGGTACAGAAATCCTGCTTCTTTGACGGTGTCAATGCTCCGCCGTGCCCTCAAGTGGCCCCGCCGACTATTCCGTTCGGCGTCCTACCACTCCTCACTCTGAGCTTACCTGCCGGGAACTATGCCATGTCCTTCGCTGTTTTTTTCGCTGACCAAAATACCGGCGGGACCAACTTGCACATTGTGAATTGCCAATTTACGGACGGATCTACTCTCCAAGCGATCGACTCGACGGGAACCACGGTTGCGGATTGGATTACCACCAACGGTGAAACCTTCAAGAACATTAGCTATCAGTTCATCGCCACATTAAATGTACCCACCACGGTTAATGTCTCATGCGTTCAGGGGGACAGCGGATTATTCCCCATAACCCAAACTGGAATCTACATGGGCGCCGGCCGTTTCACCGCCCTTCAGCTGGGATCGTTGACAGTGCAGTAGGCATTTAGAGGGAAAAGTGATGAGTCCGCGTCGAAAAACTCGAGTTGTTCGGTTGCTGGGCAGGACGCTGGCTGTTTTGAGCATCTCCATGGGAGCGGCAGCCACAACTGCATTCGCGCAGTCAGCTGCAACCTGGTCTGGTCAGGTGCAATGCCAGCTGGACGATCAGGACCAGTATTACTCGCGCCATGAAGTGCAGACCTGGATGATCACGGGAGCAAATCCGACGATTCAAGGGGCCATGCATCTCTATCCCGCTAGTTGGAGTGCTACCGGCCAAGGTGCGCTTCAGAGAACGCAAGGTGAGCAGATTAGAAATCTTCAATGGACCACGAATGTCCCAGCGACACAGGCGACGATTGTCGTATTCGTTCGTGCCTCGGATAACCGGCTCATCATCAAACCGTGGCACTCTCAGATGAGCGTAGACAATGCCGTTATCGGCACCCGGCAGGTGTTCGTGAATGGCGTCGCGCAGCAGCCCTCAGGTTTTAGCCACACGGCGTGGGAGTGGCAATTTCCGCGTATCGAAGATTCCCCGACAAATTCGAGCGTCAGCGGATCGAGTCAGTCACAGGCGGATGCCGGTGATGCAGAACTACTGCACCATTACGGCGGCATGCCACCATCGGCAAGATGCCAGTGGCAGTTCACCAAGGGAGGCGCGGCACCTTCAAATTCCAATCAGTTCGGGATGAACGGCGCGCCGTCGAATCAAAATCCGCAGGGTTCGATGGCCGGAGACACCGACTCCCAGAACAATGGCCAGAACTGCGACTCGCCGGCCAGTGTTCAACAGTCGTTCGAGAACATGAAGTCAAATCTGCAAACCCAATTCAACCAGCTGATCCAGGGAACAAGCGATCCAGGTCAGGTCGCTTCACTCACATCGCAAGAGCAACGGCTGCTAACGAACCTAAACACTCAGGAACAGCATGACATGGCAGCGGCCTCGCAGGGCTGCGTGCAGGTAACCAGCAAGCAAGGAAGTACCCCGTATTCGGGAGGAAGTCCGAATGCTGGTGCTGCGAATGCTGGTGGCGCGGCCGCTGGCGGCAGTGCGGGCGCGGCCGGTGGCATGAATGCGGGAAGTCCGAACGCCGGCGGCGGTGCTGCGAATGCTGGTGGCGGGGCCGCTGCCGGCAGTGCGAGTGCGGCCGGTGGCATGAATGTAGGAAGTCCGAACGCTGGCGGTGCTGCGAATGCTGGAACTAATCCGGGCGCAGGAGGTAGCCCGAGTGGGTCAAATGGCTCCAGCGGCCTTACGTCCACTCCGCAGCTCGTGTCTTTATCCCCAAGCGGCGTTAGCCAGGGGAGCACATCTACCTTACATCTGATTGGGCAGGGCACGCATTGGCAAAACCAGACTAGTGTGAGTTTTGGTCCGCAGATTACGGTCCAGTCATTTACCGCCGACCCAAGCGGCACGTCCGCGGTCGCGACCATCAACGTCGCTGGCACTGCTTCTTTGGGAGCGAGACCGGTGATGCTGATGAGTGGGACAGAGATGGTCGGGTTGCCGAGCGGTCTCACCGTCACACCTTCGGCGGCTCAGCAAGGGAATTCGGGATCGACTGGTTCGCCGATGAGAGTAGAAACAGGTTCTGGATTTTCGGGCAGCAGCGTGCTCCTGGCAGGCATGCTGGTGGGAGCGTCTCCCGCCACCAATAACGGCCAACAAAATGTGACTGTTACTCTGACCGGGAAATACACGAATTTTGCGAATGGAGGAACCAAGGTAAGTTTTGTGCGCTCGTCGCAGCCAGGTTCTACTGCTCTCACTGTGAAAGTGCCTTCCGTAGCAACTACGCTTAATAACATCAGTTCTGCGCCACCGTCGTTGCAGGTTGGGCCGGCGAACGTAGTTTCAAAAACAACTGCCAGCGTGCCTTTGACCATTGACCCGACGGCCGCGGCTGGAACCTACAGCATCACGGTATCCACGCCAACGGCCAACGGCACCGAAACGGTCAGTCTCAATAACGCCTTCACCGTAACCACGACGCCGGCCATCCACGGCGTCAACCTGAATCCAGGCACAGGGATTGTGAAGAAGACAGGTTCCACGCCGGCGTCTGCCGCCCCCGCCTCCGCAACTTACCGCGTCACCATCACTGGTTTGATGTGCCTGAGAGCAATTACAGGCGGAGGAGACGCAATCTACGGTGCTGCCGTCGTCCGGCAATATGATCGTCGTAGTGGCCAAGGGACGATGTCCACAAATATGAACACCTGGGTTTATGGCGACGTTAACGGAATGATAAACCAACGCAAGCAAGCGGGTTCGCGCGGCCCAACAGGAGGGATTGGGGCAGGAGACCTTGTTCCTCCCGGATTCATTCCAGGCCCTAAGGACAGCTTGCCCCCGCAACCTAACTTGTTCCCCATGGCGGTGTGGCAGGGAACGCTGACCGATGGCGTTGACGTACTCGTGATTTCGCCGAGCCTCTGGATATCCTACGGGGACAATTCAATGTTCAGTACATGGAATCAGAACGAGGACTCTCTCACCAATTCAATATTCCTGGACAGCAAAGTACAAAACCAAATCAGCACGCAAACACTCGGTACTTTGTCTCTGGGACCGAGCGAAAATATTTCCGGTAGCGCTGCGCAGACGCTCGCGGGCGACGCGACACTGGCCGCGGTTGAAACTTCTATTCAAGCGGCTGGCCTTACCTTCGGTATTCCTGTGGGAGTCTTTGCCAGTGCCGGCCCGACTCATGACAGGCCCATCGGAGTGGCCAGTGCCAGTTCCGACCCCACTTCTTCCACGATACTGCCGAACGCCACACTGGTCCTGACCCGCGAAATGATCGAGAAGCGTTTGGGGAGTAACGCCTGGACAACGACGTTCTTTGATTTCAGAGACTCGCCAGCCTCGTTTTCGAGCTTTCCTGGTTCAGACCGCCCTGGTGAATACCAGATGTTTATCCAGATTGAGCGGCAGTAAATTCGAACTGGAGAAATTTCGTCACTCCGCTCATTCGAACTCGATCAAAACGATCTCCGAATTTGTTCCGACCCGCATCGGGGGGCCCCAAGTCCCAACTCCGCTCGAGGTATACACCAAGAGCTCGCCGAACCGCTTCAACCCGTAAGCGTATGCACCGAAGATGCGCGTAGTGAACCATGTGAAGGGGAGCATCTGGCCCCCATGGGTGTGCCCTGAAAGCTGCAAGGAGATGCCGGCTTCCTCTGCCACCGACAACTGGTGAGGAGCATGCGAGAGCAAAATACTTGCTTGATTGCGATTGAGGTTGGCCTTTTTCAGGATCGAGCGGAACCGATCCTGATTGGTCGAATCGTTGAAATGCACTCCAACGATCTGGAGGCCGTCAAGAACTACCTTTTCGTTATTCAGCGCGCGGATGCCAGAGCGGCTCACGTCACCAAGATACGCTCCTGGGTCAGAAAACTCTTCGTGGTTACCAGTCACGAAGTAGGTAGCGACCTTTGCCGAGAGCTCTTTCCATGGCGCAGCGAATTCATCGGGATATACCTTCGTGCCATCGTAAAGGTCACCGGTGATGAACACCACGTCCGGCCGTAACCGCCCGAGCAACGCGACGATACGGCGCATGAATCCGAAACCATTGACGGGACCGAGGTGCACGTCGGACACGAGGGCGGCCACTCTGCCGCGCCAGGATGCTGGAAGGCCCGGCAACTTGACTGCAATTCTGTTTACACGAACCCAGCGTGCATTCACAACGCCCCAGATACTGGTGGCGATTGCCAGACCCAACATCGCGTTTACGATGAGCGGGCGTTCCAAATGAAGGCCAAACAAACGCCCGCCAAGATAGACCGACCAGCACAGGCATGCCGCCAGGAAAAGGAAGTTGAAAATCCCCAGCCACGCCGCCGCCATCTTGTAGAACAGACGCACCAACGAGCTGGCGTATCGATGGATTAGAAGGCTTGCTACCAAAAAGCTGATTGACAGCACAAACACATCGGCCAGCACTCTTGTCGTTGCGGGCGCGCGTGGTCCCGGGCGGAAAAGTGTCCACGTTTGATACACGAACCAGTGCGCGAGAAAGAGGATAGCCTGAATGGCGACAATTGTGACGACAAGCCCGGCGATTCTGTGTGCGTTGGGCGATGCGTGCGATTGAACCTGCTTTACCGGCGATGGAGTCGCGAATGATCCAGTCCGATCGAGTGTGGCCGTCATTGATTCGAAAACCCTCCATTCTATTGGATGCATTACTGTTGCCAACCGCCGCACGTACGATAGATCTGCACTAGAGCAATGAGTTCGTCGCCTGCGCTTGCGCCAGTCCGAGCTCAGCGGAAAAGGAATTCGTCTCATTGGTAAGGACTTCCGGTACTCCGTGGTCGCGGCCTTGCACCTCGGAGAGCCACGCCGCATCTTTAGAGTGGAAGGTCCATTTCGAGATTTCCAACTTGCGATCCAGTTCGTGGAACTGGAAATAAACTTGTCGCCAGGCACCTTCCGCAGCGCGTTCGGATTTCGTAACAGAATGAAAGCAGTTATTGAGGAGTTTTGGAACTGTGAAAGACTCCGCCGGTCAGGAGGCCGCCAGAAAATAATGGGAACGAACGACCGAAAAAGAAGGTCTTATTCTGCTCCAACCCTAACAAAGTTGACTCCAAACCAAGCCAGGGGATTCGTCGCAGATCGTTTGAATTGCAGCAAAGAAGAAGCCGCTAAATTCCTTGAGTCGTTCCGAAAACAGCCTTCACGCGACCCCCGGGGACCGACGACGGAAACGCTCACTGTAAATGCCGGTTACCAATTGAACAGCACATGGCCCTCTCCTCATTGAGACGAATCGGATTCACTGTCCGTGGTGCGGCGATCATGAGCTCCGTCCCTCGCTTCCAGTCTTCTTTTCTGCGTCCGAATATCCACCCCACCAGTGCAAGAGTAAAAACTGCCCACGAGTAGACAACCAAGGAGAGAGCCCGTGACCGAGACAGGGGAGGCAAGAGAAAAACGTCGCCACCAAAGGCTTGAATTGGAGGTCGAAGTTCTAGTTCGGACAGACACCGCTCTGTTACCAGGCACGACCCAGGACGTCAGCGAATCCGGAATCTCGGCAATTCTGCCTCTCCAATTACATGAGGGCGAGGAGGTCGAACTGCAAATTAAACTTCCGAGGGCCACCACGACCACCCGCGCCGTCGTGCGGCATCGCAATGTCTTTCGTCATGGCTTTGAGTTCTTACAGCCATTGCCCGGGATTTTGGGAACGGCTTTGTACCCATCCGCCGAAACCCAGAATCTCGATCCGCATGCTAATCCCGCCGAGACCTGCCGACTTAGCGATTGACCAATTTCTGTAGGTTCTCCGGGTACCGGGCCCCCTGCACCGGAATCTTCGAAGTGGCGCTGTCGATTTGCCGGAGGTCATCGGGTGTTAGTTCAATGGCAACGGCGCTGATGTTTTCTTCCAGCCGGTGCAACTTCGTTGTGCCGGGGATGGGAACCATCCAAGGCTTCTGGGCCAGGATCCAGGTGAGCGCGATCTGTGCGGGTGTCGCCTTCTTCCGTTCGGCGATCTTGCTGAGCACATCCACCAAGGCCTGATTCGCTCTGCGGTTCTCCGGCGTGAAGCGCGGGACGACATTACGGAAATCGGTCTTATCGAACTTCGTTTCTTCGTTGATCTTGCCTGTGAGAAAGCCTTTTCCTAAGGGGCTAAATGGAACGAATCCGATGCCGAGTTGCTCGAGAGTCGGTAAAATTTCCTTCTCCGGCTCTCTCCACCACAGTGAATATTCGCTCTGGAGTGCCGTCACCGGCTGGACTGCGTGTGCACGGCGGATTGTTTGCACGCCTGCTTCAGAGAGGCCGAAGTGCTTCACCTTACCTTGCTGAATCAGCTCCTTCACGGCACCAGCAGTGTCCTCGATTGGAACACTTGAATCGACGCGATGCTGATAGAACAAATCGATTACATCGGTTTTGAGCCGCTTAAGCGAGGCCTCGGCGACCTCCTTGACGTGTTCTGGACGACTGTCCAGGCTGCTCCAACGCGGTCCACCAGCGGGATCAGGTTTGAAACCGAATTTCGTGGCGATCACCACCTGGTCACGAAGCGGAGCCAGCGCTTCGCCAACGAGTTCCTCGTTGGTGAAAGGGCCGTAGACTTCAGCCGTGTCGAAGAACGTTACGCCACGTTCGACAGCAGAGCGAATCAGAGAGATCATCTCCTTCTTGTCCGCAGCCGGACCATAACCGAAGCTCATTCCCATGCAGCCGAGGCCGACGGCAGATACTTCCAGATTGCTTTTTCCCAGTTTGCGTTTTTGCATTGTTTCCCCTTTTCATTGCTCTCTATACAGATGGACCCGGTTACGATGCCGCCCTTGCACGTTGTTGCTCGCGCCAGCGAGATGGTGGAACCCCTTCCCAACTGCGGAAAGCGCGAACGAAGGAGTTTCCGTCCTCGTATCCCAAGAGGTAGGCAGCTTCATTTAACTCGAGGACGGAGTTGTTGAGATAGTGGCGGGCAAGCTGGTGGCGAGCTTCTTCTAAGACGCGCTGGAAACTGGATCCTTGGTCCTGCAAACGCCGCTGCAGAGTACGAGAGCTTACGTGTAACGCATCGGCGATGTCCTCGATGGTCGGACGTTGGCCGGTGAGTTTTTGTTGTATCGCTACACGGACTCGCTCGACGAAATTCTCATCCCGGTTCTCCTGTTTCAGCTCTTCCTCAAACTGCGGCGCCAGCAACCCCAGCAACTCAGCGTTCCGAGTTACGAATGGCCGTTCAGCATCGGTGGCGCGAAAAACAATGGCATTGCGCGGAGCTCCGCAGGTCACCGAGCAGCCGAAGTGGCGCTCAATCGCTCTTACATGGGCGCGAGGTTGTGCGAACTCCAGGCGCAGCGGCGACAGGCGCGCACCCGCGCCAAGACGAGCAGTCGAAAGTACCCAGGCAAAGCAGCATTCGATTAGGACCGGAGGCTCGGCCTCCGCAGCGAGAAGCCAGCGGAACCGGATGCTCCACTCTTCCTCGTCTTTTTCCTGCACGATCTCTTCCGGGCAAGTGAGCTGTTTATAACGCGCCATCTGGTCTATGGCTGCACCGAAGTTCTCCGAGGACAGGGCGGCGAGACCGACAGGGTGGAATCGTTCAGTTCTGGTCTCTGAGCCGAGTTGGAGGCCGATCGCAGGATTGGCGCTCACTTCGCCAATCGCACGCCACAGCGCAAAGAGTTCCTCCGTCTTGAGTAGCACGCGCGGCTCCTTGCTGTAGCCCTGGGGGAGTCCCGCCCGGCGGAGGACCACGGCGGCGCGGACGCCCAGTTCTTCCAACTTCTGAAATATGCTGCCTGACACGTGAAAGTGCTTATTCATCGGTTTACTCAGATTTGAGAGAGGCCATGTCAATCGAAAAGCGGTACTTCACATCCGATTTCAGTAATCTCTCGTAGGCTTCGTTGACCTTCTGGATCGGGATAACTTCGACGTCGGCGGTAAGGTTGTGCCGACCGCAGAAATCGAGCATCTCCTGGGTTTCGGGTATACCGCCGATAGGCGAACCGGAGAGGCTGCGGCGACCCATGATCAGGCCGAATGCGGCAACCGGGAGCGGCTTGTTCGGCGCACCGACCAGTGTGATGTTGCCATCGCGGCGTAACAGATTGATGAACACATTGATGTCGTGATCGGCGGAGACGGCGTCGAGAATGAAGTCGAAGCTGCCAGCATGCTTCTGCATCTCGTCCGCATGCTTCGAAATGACGACCTCGTCCGCACCGAGGCGGAGAGCATCATCTTTCTTGTTTGGAGAAGTCGTGAAGACCACAACGTGCGCTCCGAGCGCGTGAGCAATCTTAACGCCCATATGACCAAGTCCGCCGAGACCGACCACGCCAACCTTCTTGCCCTTACTGACGCCCCAGTGGCGCATCGGGGAATACGTCGTGATTCCGGCGCAAAGCAAAGGAGCGGCTCCGGCGAGATTGAGGTTCGACGGGACGCGCAGAACGAACCTTTGGTCTATGACAATGCTGTCGGAGTAGCCGCCGTAGGTGACGCCTCCCAGATGCTTATCGGGAAAGTTATAAGTAAAGGTCGGATTCGGACAGAACTGCTCGAGACCCGCCAAACACTCAGCGCAGGTGCGATCGGAGTCCACCATGCAACCGACGGCCGCAAAGTCGCCGGGCTTGAACCTGGTCACCGAAGAGCCGACCTGGGTTACGCGGCCGACGATTTCGTGCCCCGGAACACATGGATAGACGGTGGGCAGGAATTCGCTCCACTCGTTGCGTACCTGGTGAAGATCGGAATGGCAGATGCCGCAGAACAAAATCTCGATCTGTACGTCGTGCTCGGTTGGGTCGCGCCGCGTGATCGTCGTGGACGCCAGCGGCGATGTCTGACTGGCAGCAGAAAAGGCTTTCGCATTGAACATGGACTTAATGTATACGCTCGTCCAGCGCTCCAATATGCAGAATACGCCATTCTGCATGCAAAATACGCCACCATCGTGCCTGGCTCCCTTCAACTTAGCGGTGCGAAGTAACGAATTTCCGGAGTAAGATGTCGGAGTTGTTGAGTGAGAATTCCACCACCTCTTTCGCGTCAAACATCTCCCGAGCTACTGTCGATCAGTATCGCCGGTACATTCCTTAGAAATGGAACCCCAGTTCCGCCGTAAGCGCACGCGGCGTCACATAGTGCGTACCGCTGAAGGTGGACAGGAAGTTATAGAGTGCGTACTTGTTGGTCACATTGATGGCCGTGAGCCGCAAGCTCACTTTGTACTTGTCTCCTTTAAAAATGTTGTCATGCCCGATGGCGATATCGAACAAGCTCCGCGCCCCGATCCGAGGAGGATTCTTATCGTCGTTCTCGGAATTTGGAGCCGGCACCTGCAACAGAGTCGACCCGAATTGCGATACCGGGCACGGATTGGGCAAAGCTCGTGTCGGAGTCGCACGTATCGATCCGCAGAACAGACCGGCCTCGAATTCCTGGTCTGCAGTAAGCGGGGCTCCGAATGAGTCGGTCATCGCGATCGCAGGAGCGCCACTGGAATCTGTCGTTGTCTGCGCGCAGTTGCCTCCGAAACAAGGAGTTTGTCCAGCGACCAGCCCGCTGTCATATCGCCAGTTAAAGCCAAACCACGGCCCCATCTTCCACGGCTGATACTGAATATGGGTCGTCAGATTGAATTTCTCGTCGTGGTCAATTCGGAACGGCGTCGAACCTGCGGCTAACACCGCGGACGGAACCGCGCCAGCTCCCCCGATCTGCGGCGTGAAAAAGCGCGCCGCAACGCTGGAGAACACCGCCAGTGCGGAAAATCCGTGTAGGTTCGGCACACTGACCCGCCCCGCATATCCCGGAATTTTCGACCGTTCCCACTCCACCGGAAACGTGATGGGAGTATTGCCCAGGATGCTGAAGTCATACCCGTTGTGGGTGTACTTCCAGATATATTCACCGGAAAACACCACGTACCGGCCGAATGCCTGCTGGATTCCCGCATGAAATTCGTTGCGCCAGCCCGGAGCCAGCGGAGTTGGCTGCGCCGCTTCAAAGCACCCCAGAAGCGGATTCAATACAGCGTCATTACACCCCACGCTGGAAAGAATCAGATTCTCGTTGAAGGGCGTTTCGAGCACACGCGCATAAGAAACCCGCAGGACGGTGTTGGTCTTTTTAATGTTGTAGGCGACGCCCAGACGCGGTTCGCCTTCCCGATGTGTGGAAAGGCCATTGTAAAGATCGCCGCGCAATCCAAGATTGAACGCCCAAGGCCCCTTGGTGATGTTGTCCTCGACGTATAGAGCCAGCTCTTTCACGTCAGTATGACCCCTGAAATCGTAAAGACTGCCCCCACCGGGCTGCGTCAAATCGTAGGGGATCAGGTCCGTACACGGCGAGTCGATGGCCTGGTGAGTTGTGGGGTCGTAACAGGGAGTCCCATTCGCATCGGAGAGCGACGGCAGAAACGTCGGATCGACAATGCCAAGCCGGTCATTTTCGTCCAAGAATGTCTGTTGATAGACCGCCCCCGCCTTCATGTTGTGAATCCCTTTAACGTATGACAATTGCGCGCGCAGGCCGGCATTGGTTAAGGTGCGATCCTGTCCCACCGTTTCTCTTTGCAGGTTTGTCGGACCCAGGTCGGCGAACGGGTTGCCGCTGGGATAGTAATTAAAATGATCGCGCCGAACAAAAGCGCCCAGTGTGAACACGGTCGCGTTGTTGACCAACCGCGTCCAGGATGGCGCAATATTGAACGTCTGAATCTGCGATCGCTGATCGGAGGCGCCAACCACGTTTCCCCTGGGATCCAACCCGCCGTCGTTGACTACAACCCCATTCCATGGAGTTGCAAATTGGGTGTCGAAAGTGTTCGGCGTCTGGAACCAGGAACGTGTGTATTCGAAGTTCACGTGGATCGAGTCGGCGGTTGTAAGCTGATAATCCACGCGGTCGAACAGATTTTCTTCGTTGCCCTTGTCGTGCATGACGGCGAATTCCGGAGGATCAAGAAATCGCCCGCTATTTAAACCGCTCGCCGAAATGAAGTTGCCCCACTTCTGACCGCCATAGGCGAGATTGAAGTCCACATTCGACGTCCCAAACGAACCGTAGGAGGCCGTCAGGCTGCCATGGGGCGTGGTCACGCCCTGTCCCGATTGCGTTGTCACGTTGATGACGATGCTCGTCTTGTCGCCGTATTCCGCAGGCGGAGCGCCTGAGATCACCTCCATCGACTGAATCGCATCGAGCGGAAGCTGATTGGAGAAAACCTTGCTTTGCTGATCCGTAATGGGTTGGCCATCCAGCGAAAAAGAGTTTTCGGCGTGGTCGCCCAGGCCATGGAACAGGCCGTTGGAGTCGGCGGAGATTCCCGGAGTAGCGAGCGTAACCAGCGAACTCACCGACGAAGATGCGCTTTCCAGCGGCAGTTTGTCGAACAGATTCTTATCCACGTCGGTGTGGAACGTGGGATCGTTCTCGATCAAGTCTCCACCTTCCGCCGCAACCGTTACTTGTTCGCTCGAACTCGCCACCTGCAGTTTGATCGCAACGCTAATCGGCACGCTGGAGCGGGGCTCCACGTCCTGCACAGCGGACGCAAAGCCGGTGGCGGCAACCGTCAGGTGGTAAGGATTGAAGGGAATGTTTGTGAAGGCGAACTTCCCCGCCGCGTCCGTAGTGGTCGAGCGATCAAAACCGCTCACCGGATTGCGGATTTCGACTACGGCATTGGGAACGACCGCACCCGTAGGATCCGATACGCTGCCGTTGATCGAACCAGAGCTTCCTGAAGACTGTGCGAAAGCGTGAAGACTCAGGAGCACATAGAAAAACGTTATGAAAGCCGTATGAAACGACTTTTTGTAAAAAGCCGGCATGAATTCCTCCGAAAGAATGTGGTCTAAGAGATCGAAAATTCGGCCCCGGGACTAACAGGAGCGCCTATATCCAATAGAGAGGTGATCTTCAGACGCAGGGAGGTGGGCGAACACACAGAACAAAAACGGTGAGGCGTTGCTTGGCTGAAACCGGCTCCGGCCGAAAGATGGTCAGAGAAACGAACATCACCTTCGCCAGGGTGGTTGTGGTCTTCGGCGAGGCGGAATGCGCGGCAATACAAACGGTACAAGTTGCCGACTCGGTCGAGCTCGAATGTTGATGCGCGGCGAATGCGATTGCTGACCACAAGGTCAACAACAAGCATAGACACGCTATCCGCTTCGGGATCGACCGCATGAAAGCTACTCCATGGAAGCTTCGTTTGAATCTATACCAAAAGTCGAGGCGAACGCAAACGGGGAACTATTAGTCGAAATTAACCTGCACTCCCTGCCCCACAGTTTCTCGACTTAGTAAGAGTTGACGGCTATGCAGCCGCTTGTTTGCTCCGCTCAAAGAACGCCAGGAGATCAGCATTGATCTGCTCGGCGTTGGTAGTGGGCATGCCGTGCGGAAATCCGGGATACACTTTCAGCTGAGCGTTCTTCACAATCTTCGCGGACATCAGACCGGCTGCGCCGACCGGCACAATCTGATCATCTTCTCCATGAAGGATGAGCGTTGGCACATCGAACTTTTTGAGATCATCCGTGAAATCCGTTTCCGAGAAGGCCTTGATACAGTCATAGTGCGCCTTCATCCCTCCCATCATCCCTTGCAACCACCAGTGCTCCCGGATGCCTTCGGAAATCTTGGCGCCTGGCCGGTTGTATCCATAGAACGGGAGTGTAATGTCCTTGTAAAATTGCGCCCTGTTTTTCGCAAGTTCGTCGCGGAGCCCATCGAAAACCGAGAGGGGAAGGCCGGCGGGATTCTTGTCGGTCTTCAACATCAGCGGTGGCACCGCGCTGATGAGCACGGCCATTCCGACACGTTTCGAGCCATGCCGCCCAATGTAACGTGCAACTTCTCCGCCTCCGGTGGAGTGGCCCACATGAATTGCGTCCTTCAGATCAAGCTTCTCAGTGAGGGCTGCAAGATCGTCGGCGTAGGTATTCATGTCGTTTCCGTCCCACGTCTGGCTGGAACGGCCGTGCCCTCGCCGGTCAAGCGCGATGACACGATAGCCCCGCTGCCCGAAGAACAACATCTGGCAGTCCCAGTCGTCCGCGGTGAGAGGCCAGCCGTGACTGAACACTACGGGCTGGCCTTTGCCCCAGTCCTTGTAGTAAATTTCGGTGCCGTCTTTTGTAGTGATTGTTGGCATACGAGTCTCCTTGGATTGCGCTCGCCATTCGTCGGCAAACTGTACTCGTTGAAGGAAGAAATGTCCTTTTTACCCATCGAGAAAGAACACCATTGTACGCCATCTTCAGAGCGCGGCTGTTATTCTCGATTGGGTACTGTTCCCTGAATTAAGCATTCCCTGCAATCCGGTCGGTAACATGATCGGTTCCTTTGTTTTTTGTTGAACGGCCGCGCGGGAATGTCACAGAACTTTTGCAGTGCGTCAGCGATCTCCGTCGGCCGCTCTTCAAGCAATTCAACGATGCTTGATGAAAGCGCCCGTCTGTAATTCGCTCATCGCCTGGCGCAACTCTTCTTGGGTGTTCATCACAATTGGGCCGTACCACGCGACCGGCTCCTCGATCGGCTTACCGGACACGAGCAGGAATCGAATTCCCTCAGGTCCGGCTTGCACCGTCAACTCGTCTCCGCGGTCGAAGAGCACGAGCGAATGATTCTTCGCGTCGTACTTGGCCGCTGCATTCGCCTCTGCCGCTTGCTCCGTCAGAACTGCACGAGGGTCTGAGGCGTCTCGGAACGTGCCGGAGCCCGCGAACACGTAGGCAAAGGCATTTCGCGTGGTCTCAATCTTGAGCCGCTTTCGCTGGCCTGGGGCGACCGAAACATCGAGATAACTCGGATCGGCAGCGACGCCCTCCACCGGACCCTTCTTGCCCCAGAATTCACCACAGATGACCCGGACGCGAGTTCCGTCATCGTCTGTCACCTCTGGTATCGCACTCGACGGAATATCCTGGTACCGGGGATCGGTCATCTTCAGCGCCGAAGGCAAGTTCGCCCACAGCTGAAAGCCGTGCATGTGCCCTTGCGAATCACCTCTAGGCATCTCCTGATGCAGAATGCCGCTGCCCGCAGTCATCCACTGTACGTCCCCGGCGGTCATTTTGCCTTGGTTGCCTAGGCTGTCGCCGTGTTCGACCGAGCCCGCAAGCACATACGTGATTGTCTCAATGCCCCGGTGCGGATGCCAGGGGAATCCTGCCAGGTAGTCTTTTGGATTGTCGTTGCGGAAATCGTCCAATAGCAGGAATGGATCGAAATCCTTCGTCTTGCCGAAGCCAAACGCGCGTTGCAACTTCACGCCGGCGCCCTCGATCGTCGGCTTCGGTTGAATAATCTCTCTCACTGGGCGGAGTGACATAAGTTTCCTCTTTTCTATTCTTTTATGGCCGCGCGACCGCGCGATTTGTGCCGTACCGATGGATTACGCTTTCACAAACTGGACGTCCAACGTGATGGTCACTTCGTCGCCTACGAGAATTCCTCCGGTTTCCAGCGCGGTGTTCCAGATCAGTCCGAAGTCTTTGCGGTTGATCTTGGTAGTCGCTGACACTGCAACTCTTGTATTGCCCCAGGGATCCTTTGCAGGCGGGGTTGGCCCTTCAACCGCAAATAGCACTTTGCGCGTGACCCCTCGAATGGTCAAGTCACCCTGGGCGGCCAGTTCTCCGTCCCGAACCAGGCTGATGCTTGTAGATTTGAACGACAGCGTGGGAAATTTCTCCACGTCGAGGAAGTCGGCGCTCTTCAAATGTGCGTCGCGCTGGGCGTCGCGCGTTTCAATCGAGGCCGCGTCGATGGACGCCTCGACCCTCGACTTGGACAGGTCGGATTCGTCCAGAGTCAAGGCTCCGGCAACCCTGGCGAACTGACCCTTCACATTCGAAATCATCATGTGCTTGACCTTGAATTCGGCAATCGAATGGACCGGGTCGAGATTCCAGGTGGTGGTGGTGGTGGTGGTTGGCGTAGCGAGTGCGCTCATTGTAATTCTCCTTTCAATCTTCTTTCCGGATTTGATGCGTTACGACGATAATCGTTGCAACATATATATGCCCTAAAAAATCACGCTACAGCGGCGCGGGCGGCCTGCAGGAGTTCGGCCAGGGTCCGAAGCTGCTCCCGCCCTAGATGGCCCAACTGCCGGCGATGGGCGGTTTGTACCGGCTGGTCGAGCCGCCCCAGAAGCTTGCGCCCTTCCGGCGTGATGCGGGCCATCACCATTCGCCGGTCCTTGGTTTCCCGGCAGCGCGAGATCAGACCGCGTTTCTCCAGGCGGTCCAGCAATCGGGTAATGTCCGGATCTCGTGTGATCATTCGATTAGCAATTTCGCCGCAAGGCAGGCCTTCGGGCGACCCTCTCAGGATGCGGAGCACGTTGTACTGGGTCGAGGAAATGTCCTCGGTCTTTAGAACCTCGACGAGTCCCCGGGACAGCATGTCGGTAGTGCGCAGGAGATCCAGAAACGCCGCTTCTTCGGCGCCGCCGACCCGTCGTTTTTTCCCGGACTCGACCATCCACTCCTCTTTTTAGAATATTACTCGTTATAACGACTATTGTCAACACGGACATCGCCCTGCCGACAATCTAAGGGCCCTCCACCAATCACGGGACCTCAAAACGATGCGCTTCTCTGTTCATCAACTTTACTATCTCAGTAAGTATTTCCATGCCGTGCCGGCACAGCACCATACAGCTCCGAACCTGTGGAGTCCCATCGATGGCAACGCGACACTCAAAGAATTCCCATACCGCACAGCGGGCCACGCGGCTCACCGCTCACTGACGTTCGGCATACTGCTCCTGCAAGAACCATGGCAACGGCCACCGTCGCGCCCGAGGGCACGACAACAGGCGCCCCGTCGATGGTTACAGATACATCCCCGTTGAAACCGTATTTCCCCTCGAGGATGGCAAACGAGTACGTGCATGCTTTGCTTGGCAGTGTACCGCGAGCCAGTCTCATCTTTCCTACCTTCTCGCCTAACGGGAACCCTCTAGCGACTTAGCAGTCACCTTCGGGGAATAACACGTCCAGCAGTCCAGTCGCCTGTTTGGGAAAGCCCGAAATGAGGTCATTGCAACCGCGCGTATTCCGCTTTGGCTTGCTTCAGGATGGGAATGTCGGGGTCGGCGTCTTTCCAGAGCGTAAGGAAATCTTTGTAGGCGGCGAGGGCTCGGACGCGGGCGGCGTCGGCATCCGCTGCCTGCCCCTGTCCTTGAAAAGTTCTCGCCTGCAAGGCGCGGGCGCGAGCCACGCCCAGATGAGCCAGCGCTCCCGTCCAGCAGTTCCAAACCAAGCCGCTGTGGTCGAGAATCTTCTGAAACTCGGCGGCAGCAGCGCTGCCCTGTTCGGCTGTTACGTACGCTTCACCGCGAAGGTACGTTGGGTAGAGACAAGAAAGATTTGTGACAAAAGGAATTAGCCCAAGCTCGATCGGTGAAGCAGCTTGCAAGTCATCGATGGCTTCATTGGATTTCTTGCGATTGAGCGCCAATTGCGCCTTGATCGCAGGCAGCCAGAGAGACTGCACCTGCGTGTCCAGCGGGTAACGCTTGTTCAGGTCTTGTGCCAGTGATTCTGCTTTTACCGCATCGCCCGACATTGCGAAGGCAAGAGCAGCTTCCACCTCAACACTCGGACTGGCGGGATAGAGTTTTAAGCCTTCTGCTGCTTGCTGCTTCGCTTCCAGGGGATTACCGAAAGCGGCTTCCCGCTGGGCGGCAATTTCCTGCCATATTGCTCCAGCTTCTTTGCTGTCAGCGCGGGTCGCGGAGTCTACTGACTGCTTGGTAAGTTCTCGTGCCCTGCGACGGTGACCAGCACAGGCTTCAGTATCCGATTCAAGTGAGAACCAATTGTTCTCTTCAGGCTTGCCCGTAAACCACTGGTGTTGTTCCGCCATCGCTTGAGAATCTGTCCGAAGGAAAGCCAAAGCATAGAGAGCGTTGCGAAGTGTCAAATTGTCCAGCTTTCGTACTTGCGCCTCCTTCATTATCTGTAGTGCTTCGTTAAACCGCTGCAAGGCGAGCAGGGCGTTGGCGAGATCACCGTATGGAGCGCCATCATCAGGGTCGAGGCGGAGGCTTTGGCTGAATGCCTCTCTTGCCTTCTCGTACTTACCTTGGAAGGCGTACACGTTGCCCAGTTCAAGATGTGCCCAGGACCATCGCGGGTAGGTCCGGATTTCCTCCTGAAAGGTTTGTGCCGCTTTGTCCAGTTCCCCGGTTACCATCGCATAGTAGATAGCGGTGATATGCAGCTTTTCCCGCTCGCTGGTATGCTCCCGCAGCTGGAATGCCTTGGTGAAATATTCGTCGGCACGCCCTACCTCCGCTAAACTGGAGTAGTCGTAGGCAACTGACAGATACCCCATGGCAAAATTGGGATCGAGTTCGATGGCACGCTGATGGTAAGGCAGAGCAGCGGAAGGAGCTGACTCGCGATAGGTTTTTCCGCCAAGGCTGTAGGCTTTCAGAGCATCGAGCGAGGACGTAGTGGCCTCCGCTAGTGGAACATCGAACTTCTGTAACGTAACCAGCGATTCGCCCAACTCGCCGCGCAGCTTGGATGCCGCCTCGCCTAGCGCGTCAAGCACCTTTTCTTTGGACGCCGCCGTCACCTGCTCCACGGCCAACGGCTCTCCGCTCTGGCAATTCACCGCCTTGAGCCCCAGCACATACTCGCTCCCTAGGGCAGCAATCGCGCCAGCGACGTACGCCTTGCTGCCCGCACGCTGGCAAACTTCGCGGGCTACTGCTGAGGTGACTGGAGTCGTCGTTGGACGCGCCATCAGCCGTAAGGTCGCTGCCAGCTTTTCCTCTGAGAGCACATTCAGAAAGGGCGACTGCCGAAGAGAAACCATGAGTGCGGTCTTCAGCGTGTCATCGAACACCGCATCGCCCGTGCTGTTGGAAAAGTCGGCGAGAACAATGGTGTCTTTGTCGGTTAGCCGCTTGGTTTGATGCGAACGATAGTAAAACCCGGCGGCAACGACCGCGGCAAGCAGCAAACCCGATATAAGAATTTTCCCGAGCTTCCTTCGGCTTGAAGGGCGGGAGGCGGCCCTCTCGGCAAGACTTGAGCTTGTTACGCGCACTTGTGCGCTTTCAGTGTCGCGTTTTAGCCGCTGCAAATCCGTGCGAATATCGGCAGCGTGCTGGTAGCGAAGATTGCGATCTTTCTCGAGCGCTTTGTGGATGATCTCTTCCAGTTTCGGGGGTACTTCCCGATTCAATTGGGCTGGCGGGGCCGGGGGATGATTCAGAATTGCATCGTAGATCGTTGCTTCACTCTCTCCAGGGAACGGTTGTTGTCCCGTTGCCATCTCGTACAGCACCGCTCCGAAGGAAAACAGATCGGTACGATGATCGAGTTCCTTCGCCCGCGCCTGCTCTGGCGACATATAGGCCACCGTTCCCAGCGCGGTTCCTCCGCCCGTCAGCGGCTCCAGCGTAAGCGCCGTCTCTTCTTCGCCGATTCTGCTTGATTGTCCTTTGCGCGGCGGTCCCGTCAGTTTCGCCAGACCGAAGTCCAGCACCTTGGCGTGTCCACGTTGCGTGACAAAAATGTTGGCAGGCTTGATGTCGCGATGCACGATGCCTTCGGCATGCGCCGCCTCCAGCGCATCTGCAATCTCAATGGCCAGGGGAAACAGAGCTTCTATCTCCAGCGCGCGTCCTCCGATCCGTTCCCGCAGCGTCATGCCGTCCAGAAACTCCATGGCGATGAAGGAGCGCCCTTCATGCTCGCCGACCTCGTAAATGGTGCAGATGTTAGGATGATTGAGCGCTGACGCTGCCCGCGCCTCGCGCCGGAATCGCACTAGCGCCAATGGGTCGCGAGCGGTGTCCTCGGGGAGGAACTTGAGGGCGACGGCCCGACCCAAGGAAACATCTTCGGCTTTATAGACGACGCCCATCCCTCCGGAGCCGAGCGGTTCAAGCACGCGGTAATGGGAGATGGTCTGGCCGGCGGTGATCAAAGCGCCCGAGGAGGGATTCGCGTCCAGCGTGGGCATGTCAGCAGCGAGTTGGGTAACCGGGACTCCGGGGGATTCCAGAAAGCTGCCTGCTCTCCGGTGCGAAGTCAGCAACGACCGGACTTCTTCGAGTAGCGCCATATCGCCGTCGCAGGCGCGGCGCAGGAATTCCTCCTGTTGATCCGGCGTCACCTGCAGCGCCGATTGCAGCAGTTCATCCACTCGTTTCCATCGCTCAGCGTCCATCGCAACTTCAACGACTCATCTCGCGGCCCCACACTAGCCGCCACATCTCGGGAAGAACACTAACTTGTCCGTGACAACTTTGCGTACTCAGTCTTGGCTTGCCGCAGTATCGGGACATCTGGATCGGCGTCTTTCCAAATCGCGAAGAAATCCTGATAGGCCGTGCGAGCCTTGGTGATGGCGCCTTGCATGGCGTATGCGCGAGCCAGACCGAGCCGTGACAGTGCGGCGGATACGGACGTAGGGGACACGCCTTGATGGTCAAGGATCGCCTTGAACTCGGCGGCTGCCTCGTCGGGTTTATTCAATTTCAGGTACGCCAGAGCACGAACATAAATCGGGAGAAGGCCGGCGCGAGTGCCAAATTGGTAAGCCTTGGCGGATTCGAGCGTATTCAAACATTGCTCGGAGTGCCCACCCTCCAATCGGCTGATGGCCGACACCAGGGGCACGTCCAGCGCAGTGAGGAAAGTGTCTGCCGGATTTTCACGTAGTAAGTGATCGGTGATCTGTTTCGCTCGAGCGCCCTGGCCGAGCAGAGCCATCACTCGAGCCGTATACAAGTTCGCATCTTTCGAGTCTGCCAGTTTGGTCGCAGCGGCGAGGGTGGCACGTGCCTCGGTTGTTTCGCCCACCAGAGCTTCTCCCAACGCCTCGGATAACAAGGAATCCGCGGCAGATTCTTTGAGGTTGGCTTCCAGGTACATCTGGACCGCCTGTTGCGTCAACTGGTGTGCTCTTGTCAGGTTTCCAAAAAATCGGTCATCGAACGCCAAGGTATCGACCAGGAGTGGATCTTGCGTGTCCTGCGCCATCAGTGCCCCCTCTTTTTTCATCCCCGCCGCATCGGAGCGAAGCAGAGCCAGCAGGTAGAGTTCCCGATGAACAATCCAGCCCTTGACGATATTCTTGTCGACGCCGGCTGCCATCACTGCTTCCGCCTCCGCGTACTGACCCGCGAGCCGGAGACTAGACTCCAAATTCAGATAGGCCACCGGGTAGGCAGGAGCGATCTCTTGCGCTCTTCGAAATTCTTCGACCGCCTTTGGATACATGCCCATATCTTCGTAGATGCCGCCGAGCAGATTGTGCGGGGGAAAGTCATTTGGCTGAGCCTGCTCCCACGCAAGCAGGACATTCATCCCCTTATAGACTTCCCCGGTCACCTCTATGTAATACTGGGCTTCAATGCGTTGTCTCACTATTGGGTCTGGGTCTTTGTTTCTTACCGCAAAAGCATGCTTAAGGTCTTCGACCTCCATTTTTGATTCGCCTAGGTCGTCATGTACGTTAGCCTTAAAAAACCAAGCATCAGCGTAATCAGGATCCAATGACGTGGCTTTGTCGAGCAGTGCCAACGCCTGAACGGGCTGGGTAGAGAGAAGACGAGTTCCTGCGTCGTAAGATTTCAAGGCTTGGATCGATCGAGTGGCGAGAACAACGGGCTCCAGCGCAGCTTTACCGGAGGCACCTGACAGCCTCGCGCGCGTAGCCGCAGCCATCCTGCTGACCGCGGCCAGTACATCGTCGGCACTACCGCACTCGGTTTGTTCGTGGGCGAGAACATGGCTGTCTGTACAATCCAACGCCGTTAACTCCACGCTGTAGCCGTTCCCTTGCGGTTGGATCGTACCCTCGGCCAAGACTCTCCCGTTCCCCTTCTGACAGACCTGCAACGCCAGATCGGAGTCGAAGCGGACATCAGGGGACTTTCCCATCTCCCGCAGCAGTTTCGCTTTGCGATCGTCACCGGCAACTTTATAGGCGGGAGAACGATCCAGCTCACCTTCTGTAACAGTTCGCAGAGTCTCATCGAAGACTGCATTGCCAGTGGCATTGGCGAACTCACTGACGAATAACGGTTCGCGGCTGTTCGAGGATGGCCGCGGACGGGAACGGCGCTGGTATATGTTCACGCCAACACTCGCTGCAACCACGAGCATGGCCAATGCCGCCCATAGCCAGACTCGCGCAACTCGAGAAGGGGCTGCCACAACGCTGGTGCTTGAAATCCGTCCGGATTCGGAGTCGCGCTTTAGGCGCTGCAGATCGGTGCGAATGTCGGCCGCGTGCTGATAGCGCAGATTACGATCCTTCTCCAGCGCTTTGTGGATGACCTCTTCCAGCTTCACCGGAACCTCACGGTTCAGTTCCGCTGGCGGAACCGGATCCCGGTTCAGGATGGCATCGTAGATCGTCGCCTCACTCTCTCCGCGAAACGGCTGCTGCCCCGTAGCCATCTCGTACAGCACCGCACCGAACGAGAACAGGTCCGTCCGGTTATCCAACTCCTTCGCCCGCGCCTGCTCGGGCGACATGTAGGCCACCGTCCCGAGCGCCGCCCCTCCGCCCGTCAGAGGCTCCAGCGTCAACACCGTTTCTTCCTCGCCGCTTCCGCTCGATGCTCCTTTTCTCCGCAGTCCCGTCAGTTTCGCCAAGCCAAAGTCCAGCACCTTGGCATGTCCGCGTTGCGTGACAAAAATGTTGGCCGGCTTGATGTCGCGGTGTACGATGCCTTCGGCGTGGGCGGCTTCGAGCGCATCGGCAATTTCGATCGCCAGCCGCAAAAGTGTCTCGAGTTCCAGCGGCCGACCCGCGATCTGCTGGCGCAGAGTCTGGCCATCGAGATACTCCATGGCGATGAACGCTTGTCCTTCGTGTTCCCCAATCTCATAGATCGTGCAGATGTTGGGATGGTTCAGGGCGGAGGCAGCGCGGGCTTCGCGTCGAAACCGTTCCAGTGCCAATGGCTCTCGCGCCGTATCTTCGGGCAGAAATTTCAGCGCCACCAGTCGTCCCAGAGAAGTGTCCTCGGCCTTGTACACGACCCCCATACCGCCCGAACCCAGCGGACCGAGCACGCGGTAGTGAGAAATGGTCTGGCCCGTGATCGAAGATGGTCCCGATTGGCTCACGCCGAGAGTGGGAAGCTCCGCCGCGACCTCGGCGACGTGGATCCCGGGCGACTCCAGAAAGCTGCCCGCTTTTCGATGCGAGATAAGCAGCGAGCGGACTTCTTCCAGCAGTGCCGCATCGTCGCCACATCGCCGGCGCAGAAACCCCTCCTGCTGCTCGACCGGCACCCGCAATGCCGCCTGCAGCAGTTCATCCACTCGTCTCCAGCGTTCAGCGTCCATCGGAACTTCCACGAATCATCTCGCGATGCAGCCATGCCTTAGCTGTGCTCCAGTCGCGGGCTACCGTAATCGCCGACACTTTGAGCACCTCCGCTATCTCTTCGAAGTTCAACCCTCCAAAGAAGCGCAACTCCACTACCTTCGCCTTGCGCGGATCGAATTGCGCCAGTGCTTTCATGGCGTCATCAAGAGCGATGACGTCCAGATCTCTGCCCTTGCCTTGTTGGAGCAGTCCGCTGTCGTCCAGAGATAGTGCATCTGCACCCCCTCCGCGTTTCCCGGCACGGTGTTGACGGGCATAGTCGACCAGAATCTGCCGCATCTGTTGGGCAGCAATGGCAAAGAAATGGGAGCGGCCTTCCCACTGCGGAGTATGCAATCCGACCAGGCGGAGATAGGCTTCATTTACCAGAGCGGCGCTCTGCAGAGTGTGGTCCGGACGTTCCTTGCGCAACTGAAAGTGGGCTAGACGTTGCAGTTCCTTGTAAACCACGGGCAACAAGGCATCCAGAGCCTTGCGGTCACCACCCCGCCAGCCCTGTAGCAACTGCGTGATCTCTCC
Organism: uncultured Acidobacteriaceae bacterium; assembly: GCA_963709305.1. GTDB lineage: Bacteria > Acidobacteriota > Terriglobia > Terriglobales > Acidobacteriaceae > Sulfotelmatobacter. The sequence continues at coordinate 126,000 of CAVPWO010000004.1, forward strand.
TGCCGATTCGTGCCCCACGACGCCACCTTGGGGGGAAGCGCTTTGGCAACTCAGAGTAGCCACGGCTGTTTCGGATGTCAACTGGAAATGATTGAAAGATCGGCTAGTTATGACGTTTCTACACCCGAAAAAACATTTTTGACAACCGATGATTGGTTTTGCCGCGACTTTGCGCTGTTAGAGACAGAGGACAGAACGTCAGTTGCAGTGAAGGTCCTTCCCAACACGAGTTAAGGGGTGAGGAGGTGCTGTATGACGTACTTTGATTGCTTCGTAGTGGGATCGTGGATGTTCGCGATTGGGTGGTTTCTCGGAGCCATCTACGTTCAAGAGCGCTATGAAAATGCACAACACCCGCGTGCGAGCGAAATACCAGAACGGTGCTCGGAGTCTGAGGCATGGCGGCCTCCGGTAGGCGCCAGTGCCGCTGCTGACTGATACGTACAAGGGCGCGCAAAGGCGCTTTGCACTCTGCATTCTGAGCAGCTTGGGCAGTGGGCCGAAGCCGGACTGCGACTGCAGTCCGTATTCGTGCGCGCCGAAGTGCTCCAGATGGCGGTGACTTACATACCCGTCATCGCGCTGGTCTACCGGGAAGCGTTGCGCACTTCCTCTCCCGGTGGATTGCTGCTGCTTGCGTATTGGGCAGTTTCCATTCCCACCCTCGGTCAGGAGTTGGCGTCCATCGCCTGGGACATGCCTGCCCTCCGCAACACGCTGTGGCGCCTTCTGGAGCCTCTAGGCTCACCCGAAGAGGAGATTTCGCAAGTTGCGCCTGCGGCGGCGAAGACTTGCGGCGTCGGTGTGGAAATCGAGAAGGTAACGGTAGTCGCGGGCGGTCACGTCATTTTGGAGAATGTCGACCTTAGCATCGCACCCGGAGAGCACATCGCAGTTGTTGGCTTATCGGGCGCGGGAAAATCTTCTCTGGCCAGTCTTCTGCTCGGATGGCACAAACCCCAGCGGGGCAGCGTGACGGTGGATGGAGCGCCACTCGATGCGGAGCGACTGGCACAACTGCGGCGCCACACTGCATGGATCGCTCCCGAGGTTCATCTGTTTCAGGCGAGCCTTCTGGACAATCTCAACTATGGCAATGGATCCGATTCGAAGGGGCGAGTGGGCTTGGCCATTCAAGCCACGGACCTGCTGAGCGTGCTAGAACGACTGCCCGATGGTCTGCAGACTGCGTTGGGCGAAAGCGGGGCTCTGGTCTCCGGTGGCGAAGGGCAGAATGTTCGGATAGGGCGTGCCATGGCGCGGCCCGAAGTTCGCCTGGCAATTCTTGACGAACCCGCGCGCGGTCTGGATCGTGAATCGCGGCGCAGTTTGCTGGCAAGAGCGCGCAGCACTTCGCGAAGGCAACGATGATCTTCGTGACGCACGATGTTCCCGACACTCTCGGCTTCCAGCGCGCTTGGTGGTCGAGCAAGGTCGGATAATCGAACAGGGCTCGCCGCGCGAGTTGTACGAGAAGACAGATTCTCGGTACCGCGCTTTGTGCGATCAGGAGACGATTACTCGCCAGCGGTTATGGTCAGGATCGACTTGGCGGCACTTGAAGATGAGCAGTGGAATTCTCAGTGAGGCGACGGAGGCACGTGAATGGACAGCCGCTTAGCCGCGTACATTGCGGTTCTGCCGCCGCAGCCCAGGCAGGGTCTCGCTGATTCTCCCGATGGCAGATTCTGGCCAGAGGCTTCCTTCTGGCAGCAGATGAGGGCGGGGCGATTGGTCTCCCGCCTTGGCGTACTCCTTGGTACGCATGCCTTTGAGGTCGCACTCGTGTTTGCGAGTTGGGCTTTCCTGGATCGGGCGCGCTCAGCGGGCGGTTGGACTATTGCGTGGCTGGCAGCGTGGGCTCTCTGTCTGGCCAGCACCGTGCCGCTGCGCGCCGCCTCGCGCTGGCTGGAGGGCGTCGTGGCTGTCGGCTTCGGCGGCTTGTTGAAACAACGCTTGATGAGCCGCGTCCGGACTTTCTACACCTGACAGTTTCGCCTTGATCGTCAGCGCTCGTCGGTAGAGTTGTTCCGCTGGTTCAAGACCGCCGCGAACACAAAGGACTTCGCCAGTTTTGTGCAGGTTCGCCACCTCGGCCCGAAGGTCCTCTCAAAGATCACTAGCGTCTGACGATAAAAGGCTTCGCTTTCATCATATCTTTGGAGACGAACCGCGGACATTTCCTCGGCGCGGATTCAGCGCCGGTGTCAAAAATGGTCCTCACGTTTCGCTGGGCAGGACAGGCTGCGGTTTCCGAAGAGAGCCAGGCGGTCAAACGTTCAACGGGGGTCACATAGTTATCGAGAGTGTCGCCCCAACATGAGAAGCTCGTCTTTGTGCAAATCAGAAGGTTCCGCTCTGATCTAAATTACCTTCTCGACTATGCCACGGTCTTTACCCCGTGCGGCTGTTTAGTCAAAGCCGAACTGCCGCACGGAGTTGTTGGGTTCACTGCACCTTTTGCACGACCATTCCACTGCTAGGACGAAGTTCGCATCGCCAGCGTAGATCGCGACCACCGAATCGGATCCCACCGGCAAGGTGGAGACGCTGATCGAAGCGGAGCCGCCACTGGTTGCGCTGGTGCCCAGCACGGTGGCGCCGTATTTGAACGTAACTGTCTCGCCGTCAGGAATTGCTCCACCAGCCGACGAAACGGTCGCGATAAAGGTCACCATCGTCCCGACGTGCTCGGATTGAGGGATGAGGTGACAGCGGTAGTGGTGGCAAACTTGTTCACCACTTGTTTGACTGACCCGGTGCTCGCCGCAAACGTCGGATCGCCGGCATATGTCGCGACGACCGAATCTGAACTCGCCGGAAGTGTGGACACGGCGATCGAAGCGGAACCACCGCTCGTCGTACTCGTGCCCAGAACAGTTGCGCCGTACTTGAACGTGATCGTCTCGCCGTCAGGAATAGCGCCGCCCGTCGAGGACACGCTCGCAGTAAAGGTCACCACCTGGCCTACCGTACTCGGATTGAGTGATGAGGTGACAGCGGTAGTGGTGAACTTGTTCACCACTTGTTTGACCGATCCCGAACTGGTCGCAAACGTCGGATCGCCGGCATAAGTCGCGACGACCGAATCTGAACCCGCCGGAAGTGTGGACGCGCTGATCGAAGCGGAACCACCGCTCGTCGTACCAGTTCCCAGAACAGTGGCGCCGTACTTGAACGTGATCGTTTCGCCGTCGGGAATGTTCCCTCCGGTCGACGATACGTTGGCGGTAAACGTCACGCTCTGCCCGACATTGCTCGGATTGAGCGAGGAGGTGACCGCGGTGGTCGTGGCAAATTTATTCACCACTTGCCTGACCGTGCCGGTGCTGGCTGAGAAGGTCGCGTCGCCCGGATAACTGGCGACCACCGAGTCTGAGCCTGCGGGCAACGTCGAGACGTTTATCGACACGGAGCCGCTGCTGGTGGTGCCCATACCGAGACAGTGGCTCCGTATTTGAACGTGATCGTCTCGCCATCAGGGATGGCGCCGCCCGTCGACGATACGTTCGCGGTAAAGGTCACCTGCTGCCCTACATTTGAGGGATTCAACGAAGAGGTGACGATGGTGGTGGTTGGATTCTCTTGACCACCTGGGTTACAGCTCCGGAGCTGGCGAGGAAGTTGGCATCTCCGACATAGGATGCGGAGATGGAGTGCGAGCCCACTGTGAGCTGCGTAGTCGAGTAAGTGACAGTGCCGCTCATCGGCAGCGTTAAAGCGGTCAGGGTCGCACTGCCATCCTTGAATCACCTTCCACTTGGAGTTCCGCCATACGCCCCGGTGACTGTTACGGTGAAGGTGCAGATTGACCGGCGAACGAGGGGTTGAGAGAAGAGGTCACCGAGGTTGTTGTGGCAGCCTTGTTCACGGCTTCCGTAACGCTCGCTGACGTACTCGGGTTGAAATTCGAATCGCCGCCGTAACTCGCAGTCAGCGTCCGGCTCCCGATCGTGCCGAAGGCAATCGCGCAAGATCCTGCCGGAGCACTGCCGCTGCAGCTTTCGCCCGT
>CAVPWO010000005.1:0-142492 GCA_963709305.1 uncultured Acidobacteriaceae bacterium
CCCGGAACCGATCAGTGATTCGCTCTGCCGCGGACGGTGAGCTCAGCATCCGCCGACACATCCGCCAGCGTCACGTGCAGGGCGTGCTGCTTCGGGTCATAAGAGGTTTTCAGCGGGTACGTGCTGCTGGAAAATTTGGCTTCGGCGTGGGCCGACGGCCAGTCGTAGATCACTACATCGATGAACTTCCACCACGGGGTGTACGAGCCTTCTCGCGCGTGAAACTTCAAGCGCATGGAGGTGGCGTCGGACTGGCAGGTGAATATCTGGCGCAGATATTCGCCGTGCTGATAACGGAAAGTGTGGCCGTCGTCGAGATAGATCGAGCCGCTGCACTCGCGGCCGGGATAGACCTGAAGCTGCAACGGGCCGCTGGGAGTTTCGTCGGTGTTCTGGATCAGCGGCTGCAAAGGCAGGATGCTTCCCCCGCGCACATAGACTGGCAAGGTGTCGAGGGGCGGATGGATTTGGCGAGGGCCGGGAGCTTTGCCGCCCGAGTTAACGACATCGACGATCGAAGGCGGCTGCGACGAAGCGCCCATCTTGAGGCCGGTCCAGAAGTCGTACCAGTCGTGATCTTTGGGAAACGACACGGCGTAGTCATCCATCATTTCGCCAAACGGCGGCGGAGCGATCAGCAAGCTGCGCCCAAGAAGAAATTCGGTGTCGAGATGATCGAAGCCGGTGGCGAAAATTTCAGGGAATTCGAGGAATACTGGACGCATGAGCGGAAGCCCGGTGCGCGAGGACTCGTCGGCCAGCGCATAGATGTACGGCAGAAGACGATAACGGGTTTCGATGTAGCGGCGGCGAATGGCTTCCTGCTCGGGTCCGTTGTTCCAGATTTCATGTGGCAGCGAGCCTTTCGTGGCGTGATCGCGGAATAACGGCGAGAACGCGGCCTGCTCGACCCAGCGCGTGAGCAGCGCCGGAGACGGCGAGCCGTTGAATCCGCCAACATCGGCGCCGACAAACGAGATTCCGCTGAGGCCGAGATTCAGCACCATCTGCGTGGCTAAGCGAAGATGGTTCCAAGTGGCGGAATTGTCGCCGGTCCAGGTAAATCCATAACGCTGGCCGCCCGCGTAAGTGGCGCGAGTCAGAACAAACGGCCGCTCGTCGGGACGCAGTTTGAGCAGGCCTTCGAAAGTGCCGCGGGCATTTTCCAGGCCGACGATGTTGTGAATCTCCGCGTGAGTGGCGGTGCGCGTGGCGAATCCGGGCTCTTCGATGCGATGCACCGTGTCCAGCGGCATGGTCTTGCCCGGTCCGTCAAAGACCGAAGGTTCATTCATGTCGTTCCAGAATCCAGCCACGCCGTCCTGAACAAATTCGTGGTAGAGGCCGCCCCACCACTCGCGAGTTTGAGCGCGGGTGAAATCGGGAAACACCGCGGGGCCAGGCCACACGATGCCGACGAACTCGCTGCCATCGGGATTTTTAACGAAGTGATCGCCGCCATGGCCTGTGTCGTAGGGCTCGTAGCCCTGGTTGGGCAGGTGCGCGATGTGCAGGTCGGTGATGTTGACCAGGTGGAAATGCTGCTTGCGCAGATCGGAGACGAGGCCGGGAAAATTGGGGAAAGTTTGAGGATTAACCGTGAAGGGGCGATTCTTGATCTGATAGTCGATGTCGAGATAGACGACATCGGAAGGAATCTTGTCGGCGCGCAGACGATCGGCAATCCCCCTAATCTGGGATTCCGGCGTGTAGCTGTAGCGTGATTGCTGGAAACCTAGCGCCCACAGGGGAGGAAGCGGCGGCGTTCCGGTGAGATAGGCATAGCTTTCGACAACCTGTTTCGGAGCGGGGCCGTAGAGAAAGTAATAATCGAGTGGCCCGCCTTCGGCGCCGAAGGAGATCGCATCGCGCGCCTGCTTACCGAAGTCGAACCAGGTGCGCCAGGTGTCGTCGAGGAAGATTCCATAACTGCGAGTGTTGTTGATCGCGAGAAAAAAGGGAATGCTTTTATAAAGTGGGTCGGTGGATTCCTGGGGACCAATGTCAGTATTCCAAAGCGTGTAGGCCTGCTCTCTGCGATCGAATGATCCGGCCTTGTCGCCGAGGCCAAAGTAATGTTCGCCGGCAGGCATTTGCTTGGAGATAGAAAATCCTCCGAGTGCGAATTGCATGGGGCGGCCGACTGCGTCGGCGGAGACTACGTTGCCGACAAGATCGCGAATGACGATGCGGAAGGGATTGCGCTCGACCCGGACTTCAAGCGTCGAGGTGCGGAAACCCACGGAGTCACCGTCCTGCATCTGCTGCACATCGACGGACTTGCTGCGCGGCTGCGGAAGGACTGCCCAGGATGCATCCTCCGGCAAAGTGCCAGGAGCAATACGCACGCGAACAATGTCATCGCGAAGCGCGGTGATTCGGACGGTCGCCGAGTCCGCCTGAAGTTCCAATCCATCCCGCAAGGGATGAGAGCTGGTAACGGCTGCGAGCGTACCTTCAGGCTGTGCAGCAGCGGCATTCTGCGCATACGCGGACGCAGAAATAGCGACGGCGAATCCAAACAGCAAAACGCTAAATCGTTGGGGGCGGGAAGCTGGCATCAAAGGAACTCTTTTCGGAAACGATTTTTCCAGGCAGCAACATCATACTAACTCCCAACAAGGCCCTGCAGCAGAAGGGCGGCGGTGGAACGGCGTGCCTGGTCGTTGGTCGTTCGTCGTTGGTCGTCGGCCAAATCATTATCTGCATGTTCTCGTTGCGATTTGCTAACGACAAACGACCAACGACTGGCCCTTGCGTATTTACGTTCTCAACAACGGGCGCGTTAGGCAGGTGGGGCCGCCGCTGCCATTGACGCAGATCTCGCTGCCGGGAAATGTACGGACGTCGAAGCCGGCGTGGCGGAGGCGGGCGTTGGTCTTGTGATTTTCTTCGATCGCCAGCAGGCGATTGCCGCCCAGCGCGAGTACATTGCAGGCCAGGGTCTCGCGCTCGGTTTCGTCGATCCGGATGAATCTGAAGCCGCGCGATTGAAGCAGTTCGATGGTTTCGACCGCGACCCAGGGGAGGTCGACCAGTGCGGTGTGCTCATCGAGCAGGCTGATCAACGACATTAGATGCAGGCAAGCTGACGGGCCCGGACCGTAAGGCAGCGGGGCGGAAGAAACTTCCACTCCTTTGGGCGCGAGCAGGGCACGCATCTGCTCGATGCCGGCTGCGTTGGTGCGGTAGCCATGACCAATCAGCAACGTCTTTGAGTCGAGCAAGAGTATGTCTCCGGCTTCGGCGGTTCCGGGGGAAGTGATTGTCCCGAAAGTCGGAATGCCGTGCTCTTCGCAGGAGGTGCCGTGATGTCGGGCTTCCGCCACGCGATTAGCCTTGCCGGGACGCATCAGGATCAGGCCGAAGTCGGTGGCGAGCGAGGCATCGTGGGCGTAGACGGCGTCGAGCGAGAGCTGGTCAGCCGGGGGGAGCTCGACAACTTCTGCGCCGGCATTTTTCAGTTCATTTACTAATGCGCCGTGTTGTGCCTGTGCCGGCTCGAATTCGGGGGCGTGATGAAAGCCGAGGTCGCGCCATGTGGTGACGCGTTTTGGATGATTCCACCCGGCGGTGCGAGGAGAGCACACCAACACGCGCTGAAGTTGGCCAACCATTGAGTGTCCGTTGAAAGCCAGTCCAGTTTGGGAAGATGTGGTCAGCTGGCGCCTCGTTTGTTTGGAGTAGAAGGGCTCGGATGATTCTACGGCAGAGACGGCGCAATGCAGAGATGATCGGTGATTTTCTTTCCCCCCGTTGGGCTTGTCGCGTCCCTGTTGCCAACGCGCGAGAACCCTAGTCCTTGCGGCCCAGTTTCCGGCTTCGCACACTTTAGTGCTTGGCGAAATCTTATTCGGAGACGGAAAAGGAGACGTGGGCGTCTTCGGTCGGCATTAAGCCATGCACGCCGTTGGTTTCTTTTTGTTTGTTGTGAGCGTAGCGTTTGTTGAGCCAGCGCTTGAGTTGCTTGCGGGCCGCCGGACTGAGCTTGGTGAAGAAGAGTCCGGCACGGCCTTGATCGCTTGCCCACATCACGTCGGCGTGTCCGTGGATGGTAATGTCCGTGCCCGGAAGCACGCAGCGGAATGGCAAATTGGAGTTCATGGGCACAGGTTCGGTGGCTTGAAGGGCGAGGCCATGCTCACCGATATCGATGCTGACTCCGGGAAGCGTTCCGCTTTCGAGGTCCAGGTAGACTAGCGTCTTCACTTCGTAACGCGCGGACTTGCGCCGGTTGATTTTGTCGTTTTTTTTCTCGGCTTTCAGCGCGTCTTTCAACTGCTCAGCGTCGAGAGGCCGGTAAAGAATACGGCTGGCGCCAGACTGGAATGCCTGGCCAGTTCCGGGCCATGCCCGGCTGGCTACCGCCAGCAGCGCAGGTTTTTGGCCGGGCGGCAAAAGCGCCGCCATGCGAATGACTTCTTCGGCGCCCGTCAAGTCAAAATCCACAATCAGGGTATCGCAGCGGCCGGCCATGACGAATTCCAGTGCATCTTGTCCGGAGGGGCAGTTTACGTGCTCGATGTCCAGCTCTTGTAGCGTGGCTTCGAGCGTTGGAAGGGATCGTTTGTCGTGACACAGCACAGCAGCAGACTGGCGCATGAGTTACAAATTACGGGCTTGCGGGAGGCCGGTAAATGTCACAGCGGTAATCTCTGGATTGGTTACTGAAGCACTCTGTAATTGATAGAGAATGATGTTGTTGTCATGAGGCTGAATCCCGCCACTGTCGAGGCTCCGCTCGACGAACAGCCGAGGGCGGCTGCCCCGACATAGGACTGAGATGCTGCATGTTGTTGTCGCGTGGGCGGTAGGTCAGAGGGCGCTGTTATAATCGAGAATTGCGCTCATGACTACGAAGCGACTGATTCGATCCACTACAGTTTTGTCCGTGCGGAGGAATGGCAAGGTCGTACTTGCCGGCGACGGACAGGTCACACTGGGCGAGTCGGTGATCAAGCATTCGGCGAAGAAAATCCGGCGGCTTTACAATGAGAAGATTCTGGCCGGCTTTGCGGGATCGACTGCGGACGCATTTACTCTGTTCAGCCGCTTCGAGGCCAAGCTGGAGCAGTATCACGGAAATTTGGGACGCGCAGCCGTGGAATTGGCCAAGGACTGGCGTACCGACAAATTTCTGCGGCACTTGGAAGCGTTGCTGCTGGTGTCGGATAAAGAACAGACCTATCTGCTCAGCGGGCAGGGGGACGTAATCGAACCCGACGGTGCGGTCGCGGCCATCGGCAGCGGGGGTCCTTACGCACAGGCCGCGGCGCAAGCGCTGTCGGAGCATACGGAACTTTCAGCCCATCAGATTGCCGAAGAATCCATGAAGATTGCGGGCAAGATGTGCATCTATACGAATGACAAGGTAACGATTGAAGAACTGTAGTTCCGTCGTTAGTCGTTCGTCCCTGGTCGCTGGCTTAAACCCAAGCGGCGACTGATTAACACCAACGACCAAACGAACTGATTTATGGCCATTTATCTCCCCTCTTCCGCCGAAGAAGAACAGCTTGCGCTGGACGAACTGACTCCGCGCGAGATTGTAGTTGAACTCGACAAACACGTGATTGGCCAGAAGGACGCCAAGCGCGCCGTGGCCATTGCGCTGCGCAACCGCACACGCCGGCAGAAGCTTTCGCCCGAACTCGCTGAAGAAATTATTCCCAAGAACATCATCATGATCGGGCCTACCGGCGTGGGCAAGACCGAGATTGCGCGGCGGCTGGCGAAGCTGGCGAATTCGCCGTTCCTGAAAGTGGAGGCCTCGAAGTTTACCGAAGTTGGATACGTGGGGCGCGACGTGGAATCGATGGTGCGGGATCTGGTGGAGATCGCGATCGACAATGTGCGGGAAGAGAAGTTGGAAGACGTTGCCGACAAGGCGGAATTGAATGCGGAAGAGCGGCTGCTGGATATTCTGCTGCCGCCGTCACCGGCGCCGCGGGCGGACGGCAGTTCGACCTCGGGCGGCGTGGTGATCGACGGCGGCACATCTTTGACGGAGTCTTCGAACCGGACGCGGGAGAAACTCCGGCAGCAGCTGCGCGAAGGAAAGCTGGACGAACGCATGGTGGAGATCGATGTGCGCGAACGCAACTTCCCATCGTTTGAAATCATGACCAACCAGGGCATGGAGGAGATGGACGTCAACATTAAAGACATGTTGCCGAACATCTTCGGGCAGCGCACCAAGAAGCGAAAGATGAAGGTCAATGAGGCCTTCGAGTACCTGATTCAGGAAGAAGAGCAGCGGCTGATTGATATGGACCAGGTCACGCGGATGGCGATTGACCGCGTGGAGAATTCTGGCATTGTGTTCCTGGATGAGATTGATAAGATCGCCGGCCGCGAAGGCGGCCATGGGCCGGACGTTTCGCGGGAAGGTGTGCAGCGGGATATTCTTCCGATCGTCGAAGGCACCACGGTAAACACGCGCTATGGCATGGTGCGGACCGACCACATTCTGTTCATCGCGGCAGGCGCGTTTCATGTGTCCAAGCCGAGCGATTTGATTCCCGAACTGCAGGGACGGTTTCCCATACGCGTGGAGTTGCAATCGTTGACCATGGAAGACTTCGTCAGGATACTGACGGAGCCGAAGTCGTCACTGGTGAAACAATACACGGCGCTGCTCGAGACCGAGGGCGTGAAACTGGAGTTTACGCCGGAGGCGCTGGATGAGATTGCGCATTTTGCTTTTCGTGTGAATGAGAGCACGGAGAACATTGGGGCGCGGCGGCTGCACACCATTATGGAACGCGTGCTCGACGAGTTGAGTTTCGAAGCTCCGGAGAAGAAAGGCGAGCATGTCATCATTGATGCGGACTATGTGCGCAAGATGCTGACTGACATCGTGAAGGATCAGGATTTGTCGCGCTACATACTGTAGAAAGTCTTTAACCACAGAGGACACAGAGAAGCGCAGAGGAAGCTTCAAAGACTCCCCTGTGTCTCTCTGTGGCCTTTGTGGTTATCTTTTTATCTTCAGTTTTAGCAGCGTGCTAGCGGCACGGCTGAAGCCGTTGCGGAAAAACTCTTTCGGGAGGCTGATGCCGCCCTCAGCGGCTAAAAGCCGCGCCCTTTCAAACTGAAGCCCCTTCTCAAAACCAGATGGCTTTTGCTTTCCTGTAAATGTTTACTCGTAACGCTATTCTCTCCCGACTCCGAGCGCATCGGCCACGCGATTAATGTAGTTGAACCAGGAGGCGATCAACGTGATCTGCAGAATTCCGCGGTCGTCGAATCCCGCGGACCGCAGGCCGTCGATATCGCCTTTCCAAACCTTGGTCGCGTCCCTGGTCAGTTTGACCGCGTAATCGAGCATGACGCGGTCCTGGGCTGAGATCGGCGCCGTGGTGTAGTCCCTCTGAAGCGCCTCCACCAGTTCCTTATCCAACGTCACCCTACGCAGAAACTCTGCGTGTGATTCGATTCAATAGACGCACCGGTTGGTGACCGAGACCATGGTCGCGATCATCTCGTGCTGCCGGCGCGCCAGCGGAAGGTCGGGCGACATCAACGCGCCGAAGGTGCCGAAGGCGTGATAGAGCGCCTCAGGAATCAACGTATGCGATCCCACAATCGACGACGCCCCCGAGGGATCGGGGTGCACCGGGTCGCCATACTCCTTCGGGTAAAGCAGCTTTTCTCCTTCAATCGCCTGACGCAGTTTTTCATCGGCCTCAGACAGTGACACGGTTCGAATCCAAGCCATGGTCTTCCTTATGTTGCAAGATTTCGTCCTCGAAAAAATACACTGCCGCGGCAACCCGACACATAACACATTCATACTAGGAACGTACCAAAAAGTAGCGTTCGCCGCCCTGTCGGCTTTCCGGCGCTACGTTCTCCATTCTGTCGGCACGAGCGAGCAGAGGACGGTCTATCCTATGCCCATGGGTCGGCTCGAATCCAAGCAACGTAAACCTTGGTGGCTGCATGTGATTGCAATTGGGATCGGTGTCGCCGCGTTCTTGTGCTCCCTTAGGTTTGGCTACGATTGGACAAGTTCTATTGCTACCGCAGCGGGAAGCCTGATTTTTCCAGCTGTTATTTACTATCGCAGGGTTGGGAAACACAATCGATTCTGGGAGACTTTAAGTCTGCTCACAATACTTCAAGTCCCTCTGGTCATCGCTGCGCGACCTTTGGTCGAGCAGTTCCGGTTCTTGTTCCTGCTTGCGTTTGGGTTCGGTGATTGTGTGCTTGTGGCATTCGTCCTTAATTGGATGTGCCCGAGCGAGAAGCTTGGTTAAGCTTTTTTCAAAGGCGCGCTCTCCGCATAATACTCTTGGTCTGAAGCGTCTGAAGCGCCCTATCCGTCCGTACTGCGCCGCGACGGGTTACATCAAAGCCTTTTCACTCACGTTACTGAGCATTACGCCTATGCCACAGGCGCCTTCTTGCCGGTTCCCTTGGTAACCCGTTCGTACACTCCCTTCTGGTAACCCTTGGTAACCATGCAGTTCGTGGTGTGCGGACGTACAATTGGCCTTGTCCGGTAGGTCCATCTGCCGATTGATGAGATGACCCTCCGAGCGCGGGGACCCGGGAGCAGTTCCCCAGCATTCAGCGGGTTCTGTGTCGAGACCAGGTCTGGAGTTTGCACTCTTATGGCATTGTTTGGATTCAACAAACAGAAGGTTCTCAGCAATGCGGAGAAGTATGTCCAGCAGGGGAAAATCCAGAACGCCATTGCTGAATACGAAAAGGTCCTCAAGAACGATGCCAAGGATCTGACGGTCACCAACACGGTTGGCGATCTGTATTCCCGCCTGGGCGAGACCGACAAAGCAACCGCGTGCTTCAAGACTGTAGGCGATGCCTATGCCAGCCAGGGCTTCACGGTCAAGGCCATCGCGATGTACAAAAAGATCTGCAAGCTGCAGCCATCCCTGGAGAGCTTGCTGAAACTCGCCGAACTGTACTCGCAACAGGGCCTTTTCAATGACGCCCGTGCCCAGTATCTGCAGGTCGCGGAAGAATTCCTGAAAGCGGGGGAACTCGACAACGCTGTCCGCATCTTCCAGAAGATTCTGGAGATGGATCCGGAAAACAGCGGCATGCGCATTCGGCTGGCGGAAGTGTATCTTCGCCTGAACAAGAAGACGGAAGCCTGGCAAATCTTCTCGGCTGCGGCCGAGAGCCTGCGCTCCAAGGGATCGCTCAGCGCCGCCGAAGAAATTCTGCAGCGGATGCTGACCCTCGATCCCGGCAACACCTATGCCTTGCTGATGCAAGGCAAGAACATGATCGAATCGGGCGATGCGGCGCGGGCGGTTGCCGCGCTGCAAAAAGTTCCCGACATCGACTCCAATCCCGATGGACTCCGCGATCTGCTGAAGGCTTATCTGCAGACCGGGCAACTTTCCGAAGCCGGAACCATTGCCGGCAAGCTGTTGTCCGTGCATAACGATTTGCCGGCGATCTCCAGCTTCGCCGACGCGCTGATGCAGGCCGGGCAATATGAAAATGCTCTCCAGGTTTTCGACCAGCACGCCGAGCGGTTGCTGGCGGAAAACTCGGACAAGGTGCTTGACAGCCTGCACGCCATCATCGGGCACGTGCGCGATAATCCCGACTCCCTGCAAAAATTGCTGGACCTGTTTCACAAAGCGGGGGAAACCACCCACATCAGTGAAGTCATGGAACTGCTGGCTCATGCCAGCGTGCAGTCCGGCGACCTGGCACGGGCTCGCGATCTTTACCAGAAGTTGACCGCGCTGGAACCGGCGAATCCGTTGCACCTGCAGAATTACCAGCAGGTAATGAGCCAGCTCGGCGGCACGTCGGGAAACAAACTGATCACGCCGGAAGAGGCAGTCGTCCTGGTCGAAGATCTGGAGGCTACTGCGCCTTCCATTCACCAGCATTACTCCGACGAAGTCTCGCTTGCCGTCCGCTCCGCTCTTACTGACGCCGAGCTCTTCATTTCGTACAACATGCCCGCCAAGGCACTGGGCCCGCTAACGGGTGCGCTGCCGCTGGCGCCGGACGACCTACGCATCAATCAGCGTCTTGCCGCCTTACACACCCGCGCCAGCCGCTTCGCCGAGGCGGCGCTCTGCTGCCGCACCCTGCAACGCGTCTATTCCGGGGCGGACTATCCCGATGAAGCTACGCGATACGGAGAACTGGCCGCGCGGTATGAGGAACGCACTTCGATTCCCCCGCCCGCCGCGGCCACCAACGATGCGGTAATCTCTCCGCATGCCGCGCCGCAAGTTCGGGCCTCTCACCGTCACAAACCGGAAACCGTCGTAGCCGAGTTTGCTATCGAGGAACCGCCCGCGGAAGAGATTACGATCGAAGAGGAAGGAACGCCAGAAGAAGCCGGTACGGCCTCACCAGCCACTTCGCCATGGCCCACGACGGCAGCGCATGCCAAGGAATTTAATGTCGAACCTGCGGCTCATGCCGAGTTCGCTGTTTCTGGCCAATCGCAGGCGGAGGCATCCGACGAATCGGCGGCTGGGGCCGCCGAGATCGACCTCTCCTCGGAGTGGGATGACAGCATTACGATCGAGGCTGAGAGTCCCGCAGCGCAAGAAGCAGAAGCCGCCGAAGCCAAGGTGCAGGACGCCGCCGCCGCTTTTGAAGGTCCGGAGTCCGGCAAAGCCGAAGAAACCATTGACGAGATCCGTTTCTATGCCGCTCATGGCATGCCCGCGCAAGCCATGGCGGCCCTGGCCAAGCTCCAGACTCTGACCAGCGATCAGTCCAAACTGGATGAACTGCGTGCCGAGATCGAAGCGAGCATTCAACCAGCCGAGGAAGAAAGTTTGGCCGCAGCGGAACCCGTGGTTGAAGAACTCACGGCCGACGATATTCCGACGCTGGAAGTGGAAGTCGAGGAGGCTCCGGTTGTCGCCGCTCCTGCGGCACGGGCTCCGATCGCAGCGGAGACTCCAGTCGTTGAAGAAAATCGAGTCGCCGCCGAAAATCGAGTTGAGACGCGTCCTGCGCCGGTGGTTCATGAACCTGCCACTGAACCCGAGCACGTTGTTCTGAAGGAATTCGTTTCCGAGCTGGAAACTTCGCTGGGCGCTGGCTTTATGCCTGACACGGCGGCCCAGCCGGCAGCATCCCCTGCCGCGCATGGCGTGCCTCCTGCTGCGACGATCCCGGCGACGATTGCCGCAACGAAAGTGCCGGCCCCGGCCGCCTCAGCGGAGCCTGTGATTGCAACTGGAGACTCCGCGCCGGTTCTGGGGGAGTTTGTTGCCGACATCGAAGCGTCCCTTGGGGAAGACTTCCTGAAGGGAGCGCCCGTGGCCACGGCGGAGCCTGCCGCTCCTGCTCTAAAGGCCGCACAGCCGGCTTCCCCGGCGCACCAAGACGCACCGGCCGTGGCAGCAAAGATCATTCCCCCATTGGCCGCCAGTGCGGCCGCATCCGCGTCCGCGCATCAGGCTGCGCCTTCCGTCCCACTGAATCTCCCCGCAACGCAGGCACCGCCCGCTGCCGCGGCGGCATCGGTTGCCTGGCACGCTCCAGTGGTCCAGGCTCCAGTGGTCCAGGCTCCCAAGCCGCAGCCGCCGGTTTCTCACGCGGCCGGCGCGCATGCTGCCCCAACTCATGCTGCACCAACTCATGCTGCCCCAGTTTATGCTGCCCCGGCAGGCGCCAAAGCTTCGCCATTTGGGGACGACGCCGGGGTCGATCTGGCGGAAATGTTTGGCGAACTGAAGCACGATCTGGAAGCCGGCGTCGCCGCCAACGACGAAGATCCCGAGACGCATTACAACCTGGGCATCGCCTTCCGCGAAATGGGCTTGCTCGATGAGGCCATCGGAGAATTGCAAAAGGCCTGCCAATCGTTCGATCGCGGAAAGCCATTCCCGCAGATCATGCAGACGTATACCTGGCTGGCACAGTGTTTTCTGGAAAAAGGAGTGCCCGAGGCCGCCGTCCGCTGGTATGACAAGGCTCTTAACGTTCCCACCATTGACAGCGAAACCCGTGTGGCTCTGCACTACGAACTGGCTTCCGCCCACGAAAGCGCAGGCGACAAGTCCTCCGCCCTGCGACATTTCATGGACGTCTACGGCAGCAACATCGACTATCGCGATGTCGCCGAGCGCATTAAGGCCCTGAAGTCGTAGAATAGCGCGATGGCCTTCTTCCGCAATTTTCTTAACCCGGGGCCTGGGGCGGCCCGCAATGCTTTCCCTGCGGTCTCTTCACGGAGCCGGCGATGAGCGACCCCACCCCGTTTTCGCGCGTTCCGGGCCAGACGCCGGATCCGGCTGCGCCGCAGGCTGACACGCGTACGGCCCTGCTGGATCCTCCTGCGCCGTCCCCGTCCCTTCCAAGTCCAAGTGCTCCGCAAATGTGGATGCATCGCATCTCCGTGTTTCTTTTTGTACTGGTCAGCGCGGTGGCTGGGGTACTGCTGATTATTCTGCCCTGGACCCCGGAGTGGACCGATAACTACCTGCTGCTTTCGTTTCCGGCTCTACGCTCCGTGATCTCTAACGGCTTCTTCCGCGGCCTTTGCAGCGGCCTGGGGCTACTCGACATCTGGATTGGTTTCTGGGAGGCCCTGCACTACCACGAGCAGCAATAGCATTCTGCCCGGCCAGCACACATGGGGATGCGCAGTCCCGGGCTCTGTGATCCAAAGCTTGCCGCTCAGCTTGTCACTCGAATCCCTGTAACCCGACCGTTCCGGTATTCTGATGGCGCTTTGCATCAGGGTTTTTGATTGCGAGTTTCGCCTATGACTGACCACCTCAAATCGGCGCCCGTGGCGTACGAAAATCCAGCGTTCCTCAACAGTCCCGATGGACGCATTCTCCGCATCCTGGCCGAATATCAGGAACCGCTGGCGCGCTTCCGCCGGGAGCAGATTCAGGACACCGTCGTCTTTTTCGGTTCCGCCCGCTTCAGGGGTCACGAAGGCGCCACGAAGAATTTCGCCACGGTCCAGCAGAATCAGTCCGCGGTGCCAGCCGCTCAACTGGAAAAAGATCTGAAACTCGCCCAGGCCGGCGTCGATATGGCCCGCTATTACGAGGACGCGCGCCGCCTGGCTCACATGCTGACCAAGTGGTCGATCCAGATTCCCGCCCGCCGCCGCCGTTTCGTGGTCACTACCGGCGGAGGTCCCGGCATTATGGAAGCCGCAAATCTCGGCGCTCACGAAGCCGGCGGAAAAACCATCGGCCTCAATATCCAGCTTCCATTCGAGCAGAGTCCAAACCAATACATCACTCCCGCGCTGAACTTTCAGTTTCATTACTTCTTCATGCGCAAATTCTGGTTCGCCTATCTCGCCAAGGCACTCGTCATTTTTCCCGGCGGTTTCGGCACCATGGACGAGCTTTTTGAAATCCTGACGCTGGCGCAGACCGACAAGCTGGCCAAGAAAATTCTGGTGGTCATCTACGGCAGCGAATATTGGAACCGCATCCTGAACTTTCAGGCCTTCGTCGACGCCGGCACCATCGCTCCCGAGGACCTCAACCAGTTTAAGATTGTTGATTCCCCTGAAGATGCGTTTGAGTTTCTGCGCGATGGCCTGGCGAAATACCATCTCGGCGGGTCGCCGAAAAAAGAAGGCGAAGCGCTGCCGGAGATCGCGAAAACCCGGCCGTGAAGAACTGCCGTCTTTATTACATCACCGATCGGACGGCATTCCTGGGCGACGAATCCTCGCGCCGTCGGTGCCTCCTGGAAAAAATCGGCGAGGCCGTCCGGGCCGGCGTCGACTACGTCCAACTTCGCGAGAAGGACCTTTCCACGCGCGATCTGGAATTCCTGGCCGGGGAAGCGGTAAATGCAATCCTGGAGACACAACCGGCAATCAGTAACCGGCAACCGGCAACTGCTCTACTGATCAACTCGCGCCCCGATGTCGCTTTGGCCGTGCAAGCCGACGGCGTCCATCTCCGCTCCGACGACATTTCTCCGCAAGCAGTCAGGACGATCTGGCAGGCCAGCGGAAACGAGTGTGGGTGCGGGCGAATCGCCTGCGCAAACTCACCACCAGCACCGCTGATCGCGGTCTCCTGTCACTCACCGGCAGAAGTAATCGAAGCTGCTGCCGGCGCGGCAACCTGCGCCGTGTTCGGCCCCGTCTTTGAAAAAAAAGATTCGCCGCCCGCCGGGCTAGAGCTTCTGCGGAAGGCATGCCTCGCCAACATCCCGGTTCTCGCGCTAGGGGGGATCACTCTGGAGAACGCTGGTTCCTGCCTCGCAGCCGGTGCTGCGGGTATCGCCGCCATCCGCCTCTTCCAGGACAATGACATTGCCGCCGTCGTGAAACAGTTGCGCGGTTAGCCCGTCCATTTAGATTAGGTCTTGAGGACGTGCATCACCCTCGTCAGCCGCCGCTTTTCGTCTCTTGCTTCGCACCCGAAATCGAAAGTGCCATCTTTTTCTTGAGAGTGAAGGGCAACTTGGCAAGACAAATCCTAAGTTGTACTTCACCGAGTCGGGTACGAGCTGATGACTTCTTTCCCAAACAATTTACTGCCTCTTTGGGAGCCGCCTGAATCCATTCGTCACCAGGAGATATCGCATCCATGCAACGGCAAATATACATGTAAATGTATGTATGCCTTAGGCCGCCCCGTACACAATCTTCCCGCCCACAATCGTCGCGACAACCTTCCCCGTAAACTGCCAGCCATCGAACGGCGTGTTGTGCGACAACGATCGCGACTTCGCGGCGTCGAAGGTCCATCGCTTCTTGGGATCGAAGATGGTCACATCGGCGTGGCTGCCTCGAACCAGTGATCCGCGGCCCCGTAAGTCGAAGACCCGCGCTGGACCCGCGGTGAAGAGTTCAACGATGCGCGTCAGCGGAATTTTGTGCTTGCGGTGAAGTCTCGTGATCGCCAAAGCCAAGGCGGTTTCGAGACCGGTGATGCCGAATGCTGCCCGTTCGAACTCAACTTGCTTTTCGTGGGCGGCGTGCGGGGCGTGGTCGGTGGCGATTGCGTCGACGGTACCGTCGGCAAGGGCGACCAGAAGGGCTTCGCGGTCCGTCGCGGATCGCAGCGGCGGATTCATCTTGAAGTTGGTGTCGTATTCACCGACATTCTCGTCGATCAGGGTGAAGTGGTGCGGCGTGACTTCACAGGTGATGCGGGCTTTCGCGCGCTTGCCTCGGCGCACCGCCTTAAGCGCATCCGCGGTGGAAAGATGCGCCACGTGCAAACGCGATTCGCGAATCTGCTGCGCGAGTGTGACATCTCGATCAACGATGGCGGCCTCGGCGGCGGCAGGCATCGCGCGCAGGCCGAGACGAAAGCTGGTAGGGCCGGCGTGCATCGAGGAGTTCTCGGTGAGGCGTGTATCTTCCGCGTGCTGCACTACAGGCAAGTTCAGTTCGGCGCCCAGGCGTAGTGCCATGCGCATGATGTCGTCTTCGAGGATGGGCTTGCCATCGTCCGTGACGGCGACGGCGCCAGCGCGCTGCAGCGCAGCGAAGTCGGTGACAGTGCCTCCACGGCTGCCGCGGGTGGCCGCGGCAATGGGGAAAACGTTGACCATGGCTTGGCGCTCGGGATTGCGCAGCCATGTGACCCATTCCGCGGTATCGAGCACAGGCGCGGTGTTGGGCATGGCGCACACCGAAGTGAAACCTCCCGCTGCAGCGGCTGCAGTGCCGCTGGCAATGGTCTCTTTGTAACTTTGTCCCGGTTCGCGCAAGTGAACGTGGAGATCGATAAAGCCGGGCGCGACGATCAGCCCACGCGCGTCGAACTTTTCATCGGCTGCGCCGCGAATTTTATTGGGCAGCGCGACCTCCGCGACCCGGCCGTCGCGCAGCACAATATCCATCGGCGCGTTGATCTTCGCCACAGGATCGATCAGGTGGCCGTCCTTGATCAGGAGGGATGGATTCTCGTGTTTTCGGCTCTTAGCAATCAGCATTCCGCACTCGGCATTCAGCCCGCATCATTCTTGATCCCGAAACCATGCAAAATCTGCAGCAAGCCGTGCAAATCCGTGGCTCATTTGGCCCGTCCCAATGCTCGCGCCAAAATTGCCATGCGTGTTGGGACTCCGTTGTGAACTTCCTCGACGATCACGGACTGCGGGCCGTCGGCGACTTCCGCGGTCAATTCCAACCCGCGGATGATCGGGCCGGGATGCATGACGATGGCGTCGCGCTTGGCCAGTTTCAGCCGCGCCGTCGTCATCTGATAACGCGCGATGTAGTCCTGCAGTCGAATTTTCTGGCCAGCCAGTCGCTCTTTCTGTACGCGCAGCAGCATGATCACGTCGGTGCCGCGCAGAGCGTCTTCGATATGGCGCGTGATGCGCAGCCCCGGGGCCAGCGTGGCAGCGACGTCGGGCACGAACTCGGGAGGACCGCACAGCGTCAGCTTCACTCCAAACTTGGTCAGCAGATGACACGCGCTGCGAGCCACGCGGCTGTGTAGGATGTCGCCGATGATGGTAGCTTGCAGTCCCTTGAACGACTTCTTGTGTTTCAGAATCGTGAAGGCATCGAGCAACGCCTGCGAAGGATGCTCATGCATTCCGTCCCCGGCATTGATCACGGGAATGTCGAGATGCTGCGCCATCAGGTGCGGCGCGCCGGCCGAGGGATGGCGCATAACGATGCAATCCGCGCCGACAGCGCGCAGAGTGTATCCCGTGTCGAGCAAGGATTCGCCCTTTTCAATGCTCGATCCCGAGGATTGCACGAGAGTGGTCATGGCGCCCAGAGACTTCGCGGCAAATTCGAACGATGAGCGGGTGCGGGTGGATGCTTCGTAAAATAAAAGTACAACCCGCTTGCCGCGCAGGAGCGGACGGGCCTTCAACGGATTCATGCGGCGGGCCAGCTTCAGTAGTCCCAGGATTTCCTTCGCCTCGAGGTGTTCGATCCCGAGCAGCGAACCGCGTGGGGGGGCTTTCATCGGAAAAAGTGCAAACGGTGCATCATACGCAACAGCGATGTCCACCGCAAGATGCCGAGCGTCGTTTTCTCAGTTCGCAGAACTTCCCATGTGGAGACAGCCGATTGTCGCGGGCACATCGCGCTCCAGCCGGAATTGTCGATCTATCGCGATCAGCAAGGTACCGGTGGACCCAATCAGCGCTTTTCGCGGCCGAAAATGGCACTGGCCAGCGTGCCACCGAGGCCCCCGAGCACGATCGAAGCCAGAAAGGCAAAGATCAGGCCCGCTAACATCAGGAACTCAAGTCCGCCCGGGGTTTTCAGACGTTCGAGGACCGCCAGCACCTGCGGGTCGCTGGTCTGAGAGACGGCTTGCTGGATTCTGATGACGAGCTCGTTGCGAAGTTCCGGCGCTTTATGCAGAAAGATCACGATCAAGGCTTCGAGAATGGACGACATGGCGAACCAGAGGAGCCCGCCCAGTGCGCCAAGTCCCGCTCCAGTGCCAATTTTGATCATCATCTCCCGGCGGCCCTGACGATAAAAAACCACGGCGAGAAATCCGACGCTGAACATGGCTACAAACGGGTTCAGTCCCATCGACATCAGCAGCGACGCAACCAGCGCCGCCAGTGCGCATGGCTTCAGCCCTTGAGACCAGTGCATCGGAAGCGCCAGGACGGGGACGGTCTGCGATGCGGGAAGGCTGGAGTCTTGCGATTCTCTGGCGGTAACCAATGACTGGGAAGTTGGCACGGGCTCGGCGATCACTACCCGGATCTGCGGGGCCGAGCAGTGCACACAAAAGGGAATGCCTTCTTCCACGGTTTGTCCGCACTTATAGCAGGCCTGTTCCATCGTGATTCCAAAGCATGAGAGACCGAGAAAGGGCTTATCTGAAAGTATCGCACGAGCAGCGTGTAGGCAAGCGTCGCAACTCCCCGCTGGATTTCGGTTGAAGAACAAAAAGTTCGAGAGCGCCGCTAGGATCGATTCTTAGTTGGAGGCGCGCCTAAATATCTCCGCGCTTGCCACGCGTGTGCACGTAGACGATGGCGAAGGTTGATCCCTTGCTCCCGTCGCGGGGCTCGACGGCCACGACATGCTGGTTGTCCTCAGTGCCAACCTTCAATTCGGTGACCGGACCTGAATTCTCTTCGCATTTCAATTCTTTATTCTCTTGAGAGTCTTTGTTCTCGACGTTGGCTTCCACGTGGCCGCCATGCTTCTGCGAATGACACTCCAGAACTTTTCCATACTTCTTCAGTTTGTCGCGATAGAAATCGACAATCTTTGCGGGACTGTCGTCGGAATCGTATTTAGCCACTACTAGTTTCATTCCGAAGGCTTCGGTCAGCACGCTGAGATTCGCCTGACTGCTGTTTTCATCTTGATCCTTGTCATCGGACCTGAGGCGAGCTCTGGGATAGAGCGGCAAGCCCGCCTTGCGCGCGTCCGCGTCATTGCCGACGTGCAGGTCGCCGACCGAGCTGGTGATGTCGAAATTCTTGTTCTGGTGATCGGAATCCTGCGCCATCAGGGGCAGCGCCAGGCCAAAAGCCAAAGTTAGAGCAAGCGTCGGATTGAGATGACGATACATGGTGGTCCTCCTCAAAGACTAAGCGAAGCAAAGACTTAGCGGAGAATTTAGATTTCCGCATCCTTGCCGTGCGTGCGCACATACACCAGTGAAAAGCTCGAGCCGCTGCCCTCGGGCTTTACCGCGACGATGTGCTGATTTTCTTTCGTGCCGACTTTCAATTCGACGTTGCTGCCACTTGTTCCCTCGCAAGTTAGTTCATGGGAACTGTGATCCGAGCCCTTCATATCGGTATTCACGTTGAAATGGCTCGTATGACATTCGAGCACGTGACCGTACTTTTGGAGTTGGTTCGTGTAGTAGGCTACGAGCTTGGCAGGGGAATCGTCGGACTCATACTCCAGGGCAACGACTTTAACCCCGAAGCCGAAGCCGGAGATGTTGACGTTCGCGCTCTGGTCTTGGCCGTCGGAGTCTTTTTGCTTGAGACGCGCTCCCGGATAGACCGCCAGGCCGACATCGGCCACATTGGCGCCCTTGCTTACATGAATGCCACCGACGGGCGTATCGATGTCAACCTGCTTATCTTCGCCATTCTGCTCTTTTTTTACATTCACGCTGCAGGCAGGCAGCAGCAAAGCGGCGAGGGTCGCAAGCCCCAAGGCGAAGCCGCTGACTGCTGCGAATTTAGTTCTGCGCATCTGGAGATCCTCCTTGGGCGATGTGCGCCGGCCGTTCGAGACCGGCGCCGCGCGGAGCCACATTCGGAATCGTGACGGGCAGATGGCCGCGAATCGGCGTTTCTCCGAACAGCGCCTTGATCGCTGCTACTTCCGAGACGGTCGCGTTGGAAAACGTACACATATAATTTTCGATCTTGGGGAAGTCGCTCGCCACATAGGGATTCCCCATGGCAACGACGGCCGTCTTTTCCGCGGCATGATCGAGTATCTGCTGCAGCAGGGTGCCGGTGGCATCGGCGACCGCAACCGAGTTGCCAATCTTTCCCGCAGTCGGAATCACATAGACTGCAGTTACCACGATTTGCGCCTCATCGACGGCCTTCAAAACCTCGCCGCTCATGCCCGCCGCTATCCGGGGATCCACATAGATCACGCGAGCGTCGGGGATGCGAGTACGGAATTCGCGTCCGAAGGCGCGGCCGGACTCCGTGCGCACATCGTCTGAAAAGAGGACAGCCACGACCTGATTGTGGGTCTCCTCTCTAGTCATATACGGAAGGCCGGCCTTGGTGGTTCCCATGGATTTTAGGGGGAGCACTTTGCCGTTGTCACGTACGAGAGTGACAGCGGAGTCGGCCACCTGCTGCCCGAACGCCAGGTTTTCAGGCTTGCCGACGGTATTTGCAATGGTATTGAGATCGACCGTGCGAGATTTGTTAAGGCCCAACTCGCCCTTTATTTTCAATATCTTCAGCACGGACCGGTCGAGGCGTTGCTTGGAAATCTCTCCTGATCGAACAGCTTTCAGCATGGAAGCGTAACAGGCCCCGAGATCAGGAGGAATGATCAGTAGATCGTTGCCGGCCTTGAAGGCCTCAACCGCCTCGCGGCCAATATCGTTGGCGAAAAGATGAGTCAACCCTGCCATATCGAGGGCATCGGTGACGACCAATCCTTTGAATCCGAGTTGCTGTTCGAGCAGGTCTGAGACGATGGAGGGCGAGATCGTCGCGACGTGATTCGGATCGGAATCGAGCGCAGGCACCGTGACATGTGCCACCATCACGGCGTCCACGCCGGCAGCGATGGCTTGGCGGAATGGCGGAAGTTCAATCGAATCCAGGTGAGCGCGGTCCCCGTTCACGCTGGCAACGCCAAGATGCGAGTCGGTCGCCGTGTCCCCGTGCCCCGGAAAATGTTTCACCGTGGTCAGCATTCCAGCCTGATGCGCGCCTTTGATATAAGCGCTGGCCAGGTCGCCGACTTGTTTTGGATCTTCTCCGAAGGAGCGGGTGTTGATGATGGGATTGACCGGATTCGAATTCACGTCGGCATCCGGAAAGAAATTCCAGTGAACGCCGATGGCGCGCGCCTCCTGGCCGGTAATGAGGCCGAAGGTTTCGGCATCTTCGATATTGCCATCGGCCCCAAAGGCCATGGCATGAGGAAAGTTTGTGGCGCCCAGCAGGCGCATGGCGAGGCCGCGCTCAAAATCCGCTGCGAACAGCAACGGCAGCTTGGATTCCCGTTGCAGGCGGTTCAGCAACTCGGCGACTTCGTACGGCTCAGTGCGCAAAAGAAACGGACCGTCGACATGGACTGACATGGTGAACGAGCCGACATGATATTTCTGCATGGCCTCGAGCCACTGCAGGTACTCGGGGTTTTCCACATTCAGAAAGCTGGCGCGGCACCAGATCATGAAGACCTGTCCGATTTTTTCTTCGACCGAAAGGTGGCGCAGCGTTTTCTCGGCCCACTTGTCGCCGCGGGCCGGATTGAGAGGAGCGGGGCGCTGGTGCTTGGGCCTGGCGAACGCGGGCAGAATCAGTGTCAGGATAAGAAATGCGGCACGAAGAATTCGCGGCATGAAGGAAAGATAGCAGAAGAAAGGTGTTGGGTGGCTTCAACTCCGTCTGGGGACAGCCGCCCTCGGCTGTCCGACGAGCGAAGCTCGACTGCAGTCGCTTACGCTCTCATGTGGATGAGAGGCATCCAGCCTTCGGCCCATCGGACCGCGATGGAGGGTTTCCCCACATTAACCCTCTAACTGCCAGCGGGTTGCTTTTAGCTACCAGCTCTTAGGTTCTTAGCTCGGAGCTCCTGTCTCAAAGCTCTATGACGTAGGTAACCCCACGCTGCCCGAACCCAATAGTAGAATCGAAACAATGTCGCCCGAGACTGCTATCGCTGTTTCTCACAAGGCCGCCGAACTGGAAAAGGCCCTCCGCCGCGTGATTCGCGGCAAGGATGACGTCGTCCGTCTCGCGCTGGTCAGCATTTTCGCGCGCGGACACCTGCTGATTGAAGGTGTTCCCGGAGTGGGCAAGACTACGCTCGGACAGGCGCTCGCGCGGGCTATCGACTGCACCTTTCAGCGCGTGCAGTTCACCAGCGACATGCTGCCCTCCGACGTTCTGGGCATCTCGGTCTATTCCGCGCTCGAACAGGAATTCGAATTCAAGCGCGGCCCGGTTTTCACCAACGTTCTGCTGGCCGACGAGATCAACCGCACAACGCCCAAGACTCAGTCCGCGCTGCTCGAGGCCATGAACGAAGGCCAGGTCACGGTCGACGCGCATTCTTACGAACTGCCGCAACCTTTTCTAGTAATTGCCACGCAGAATCCAGTCGAGCATCACGGGACGTATCCTCTGCCCGAGTCGCAACTCGACCGCTTCCTGATGCGCGTGCGCATGGGATATCCCGACGCCCAGGCCGAACGCCAAATTCTCCGTTCCGAAGGCGGCGCCGCGCACCTTGACGACCTCCGCCCCGTACTCACCGGCGCCGACGTGCTCGAAATGCAGCAGGCGGTCAAGCAGGTTCGCGTGGACGAATCTCTGGTGAGCTACGCTCTCGAAATCGTGCGCCAGACGCGCGAATCGGAATTCCTCTCGCTCGGCGTCTCGCCGCGCGGATCGCAAGCTCTCTACCGCGCCGCACAAGCTATGGCCTTCCTCGAAGGCCGCACCTTCTGCACGCCGGAAGATATCAAGCCGCTCGTCGTTCCCGTCTTCGCGCACCGCGTGGTTGTGAACGGCCTCTACGCCTCGCCATTGAAAAAGTCCGAGCAGTCGGATCAGGTTCTGAAAGAGATTATCGAGAGCGTTGCGGTCCCGGTGTAGCAGTTCCCAGTTCTCAGTTCTCAGTTTTCAGTTTTTCCTCTGTGCTTCTCCGTGACCTCTGTGGTTTAGTTCTTGCCGTTCCACCCCGAGACTATAATTCTCCCGTCATGTCCTTGCTGCGCTTCCTCATGCTGCTTTCGCTCGTCGCCTGGATCGGCGGACTCATGTTCTTCGCATTCGTTCTTGCCCCCACGGTGTTCGCTCCCGGCGTCCTGCCTAACACGCACCTGGCTGGCAACATAGTCGGACGCGCGCTGAGCAAACTGCACTGGATCGCGATCATCTCCGGAATCGTCTTTCTGGCGAGTTCTCTGCTTTACAGCCGCATCACGGAAGGCACCGCGCATGTCTTCGCCATGCGCCACGTGCTGATCTGCCTCATGCTGGGGCTGACGTTGCTTTCGCAGTTCTGGATCATCCCGCGCATGGACACGCTGCGCGCTTCGGTCAGCGACTTCGCGATGGCCCCGCTGGACAATCCCGCGCGCCTGCAGTTCGACACGCTGCATGCATGGTCGACACGAGTGGAAGGCGCCGTGCTTTTGCTGGGTCTGGTTGTGGTCTATCTAACGGCAAGCGCCTTCTACCGGCGGTAAGAAACGACATCAGCATTTCCGCTCGCGAATGCGCGGGCGAGGCGCCCCTTCGACAAGCTCAGCGCAGGCTCTCGCCACAGCCAGCGACGCCGGCGCTATTTTTAGTGGCGAGTTCGCGCTTCCAGCACTTGTCGGATTTTGAGCGCGAACGAATCCAATTCGAACGGCTTCTGCAGGAGGGTCGTTCCCGGCTCGAGGTTTTCGCCAGGAACCGCGCCGAATTCGCCTTCGGTGTAGCCCGACATAAAAATCACTTTCATATCGGGACGCGAAGCGCAAAGGCGGCGCGCAACTTCGGAGCCGCGAATGTGCGGCATGACCACGTCGGTCAGGAGCACGTCGATCGTGCCTTTATATTGCTCGGCGAGCGCAACTGCATCGCCGCCATCTTTGGCTTCCAGCACGGAGTAGCCGAGTTCCTGCAAAAACTGGCAGATCATCCAGCGCAGATCGGGCTGATCTTCCGCCACCAGGATCGTCTCCCTGCCGGTACGCGCAGTCTTGACCGGAGCTTCCACGGGATGCGGTTTTGCGGGTATGTCGACTCGCGGGAAAAAGACCTGGAGGGTAGTTCCCCGTCCTGGCTCGCTGTTTACCCGCACATGGCCGCCGCTTGCCCGCACGATGTTGTACACCACCGAAAGGCCGAGACCGGTTCCCTCATCTTTGCTTTTAGTGGTGAAAAACGGCTCGAAGATTTTGCTCTGCGTCGCGGTATCCATGCCGATCCCGGTATCGCTCACCGCCAGCATCACAAAATCTCCGCGCGGCAACGATGGCGGCCGGTTTACGCGAGCCGCATCCCTGGCAACGTGCGCGGTCTCCAATGTGAGCTTTCCGCCCTGCGGCATGGCGTCGCGGGCATTGACCACGAGATTCATAATGACTTGCTCGATCTGTCCGGGATCGGCGCTGATGCAATAGGCATCGGGGTCGAGTTTGACGACGAATTCCATTTCGTCGCGCAGCACTCCGAGCAGCATCTCGCTCATCCGGTTGACCAGGGCGTTCAGATCGAGCACTTGCGGGCTGAATACATGCCTGCGGCTGAAGGACAACAACTGGCGAGTCAAGCTGGCTGCGCTCTCGCTGGTGCGAACGATGGTTTCCACACTCTTGCGCACGGCGGGAGTCGCGCTTTCTTCTTCCAGTACGATTTCGGCGTATCCCTGAATCACCATCAACAAATTATTAAAGTCGTGCGCAATGCCGCCCGCCAGTCGGCCGACGGCTTCCATCTTCTGCGATTGCCGAACTTGTTCCTCGAGGCCGCGCCGGCCGGTGACGTCGCGCGAGGTCACCACAATGCCGCCCACCGCAACGTCGTTAAGCAGATTGTTGCCAACGGATTCCAGCCAGACCCAGGAACCATCCTTGCGGCGAAAGCGGTATTCGGGCGGTGCAGCGCTCCCGACTTTCAATGTGACGCGCTCCAGCGCAGCCCTCACCGCAGGCTCGTCCTCGGGATGAACGAATGCCAGAAGACTCTTGCCCAGCAGGTCGGACGGTTGATATCCCGCGACCCTCTCGATGGAGGGGCTGTGATAAAGCATGGTCCCGTCGACGGCCACCACGGTGATCAGATCCGAGAGGTTTTGAATCAGGTAACTGAAGCGGTCTTCGCTGCGCCGCAGGACAGCCGCCGCTTGCAGCCGATCGCGGATATCGCGAAAGATGGCCAGGATGGCCGGTCTTCCATTCAACTCGGCGGTGCTCGTGCTGACTTCGACAGGCACTGGCGTTCCGTGGGCCCGGAGGAGTTTTAGTTCGCGGTTGCGCGCCGGCCCGGGGCTGTTCGGGTTCAGAAGTTGCGGCCGGCTCTCATCTTCTGGGCCGAAATACAGTTGGGATTCCGGTTTGCCCATGAGTTGTTCTTCCGGGATGCCAAGGATCTCGACGGCTTTGTTGTTGGCTTCCAGAATGAGGCGGGTTTCCGCATCGATGAGCAGAATGGCGTCATTCGCGGTATTAATCAGGTTGCGGTATTTTTCCTCGGAATTGCGAATTTGCTTCAGCACGGCGGAAGACAGGACAATTCCGATCAGCAGCAATAATCCGCTCGCCACCAAAGTAACGAGCGAGAGTACGCGGTTGATCCAGCGCGCGCCCTGTCCAAGGGTAGCCGAGAATTCGTCTTCGAGGGGAGTGACGCTGGCATCGACAGCAGCCACCTGATCGGTGATCGCCGAGATTTTGCGCGCATCGGGATGCGACGAATTGATTTCGCGATGCAGATCGTCCGCCAAAGCCCGTAGTTGATCGATATAGCGATCGCCCTCGGTCCAGATCGCGATGGCCCGCGCCATGTAGCCAATGCGTCCAAAGCGCCGAAACAGAACGGCCATACTCTCCACGTCTTCCGGACTATTGCGGCCCTGGACGAAGCCATGCTGAACGACGGACATGTCGGGCGAGGGAAGTTGCAGTTCCAGACGGGCCTGTCTGTCGCCGGCGGGAACCGAGATTTCCGCGAGGTATTGCTGGTAGTCGCCTTCCGCGCGGCTACCGGCGTACTTGTTCAGACTGAGGACGGCACGTTTTTCAGCTTTCGACCAGAGACCCTCTCCGCCCACGTAGGCCCGGACTCCGGAAAGGATCTCGGAACGGAGGACGCCGAGAAAAAAGACGCAGATCACGATCCCGGCGAAAACGCCGACAATGATTCGCAACTTACTGGCGATGGGAAGGCGGCGAAACATTTCTCCCTGAAATTCGCTAGCTGGAATCCGTGATTCGGAGCCCAGGAAGTAGCGGACCACGCAACATCCGCGTCCGCACGACTGGAAGGCAATTTATAGTGGCGCAGGTACCTGATGGCGAGCCAATCGGCTGTCTTTCAGGGTTCCTAATATTTACAGCATAGCGTGCCTGGGGGACGAGGCGTCAAGGCAAATTGAATCTTGCATTGAAACCTTGGAGTTGCGTGCCGGTTACCGGAGGAAAGGCTCGTGCTATCAATGCAATGCGCGAGCGCGAAAGCAGTCGGCAGAGTGATCGTTCACCAGGCCCACCGCCTGCATAAAGGCATAGCAGATGGTGGTTCCAACGAAGTTGAAACCTCGCTTCTTTAGATCTTTGCTCATGGCATCGGAGTCCGGCGAGCGCGCGGGGAGTTCCTTCAGTGACTTGGGCAAGTTCAGGCGCGGCTTGCCGTCGACGAACTGCCAAATGTAGCGGGCGAAGCTGCCAAACTCTTTTTGCACCGCCAAGAACGCTTTCGCGTTCGCGATGGCCGAAGCAACCTTCAGCCTGTTACGCACGATGCCCGGGTTGCGTAATAGTTGTTCGGCCTTTCGGCGATCGTAGCGTGCGACCTTTCGCGGATCGAATCCTGAAAAAGCGCGGCGATACTGTTCGCGCTTGTTAAGAATTGTGTTCCAGCTCAAACCGGCTTGCGCGCCTTCGAGAATGAGGAATTCAAAGAGCGTGCGGTCGTCGTGTACCGGCACGCCCCATTCTTCATCGTGGTAGCGGATGGAAATTTCGCCGACCGCCCAGGCGCACCGGATGAGCCGTGGGTTGTGGGATTTTGCGATCGCCAGTTCAGAACCTTTAGCCACGCGACCATCTCAGTTTCACGAAGTATCGATGCCCACTGAGCTTGCCAGTTTACTCGAGCGATTTAGGGTCCGACTTGTTGATCGGCGACTTGGAATCCAGCATCGCGACCAGTTGATGAGCGCATGGCGGAATTCCGACTCGTCCTTCGCGGATGATTTCCTTGGCGGTCAACCTCTTGCCATACAGCTTTTCGTTGGCGCTGCCGTCGGAGCGCAGCGTGGAGCCTTCGAGAGAAATTCCGGCGAACAGGCCTTTGTTGCGCGAATAGGAGAGGATTTCGGCGTTCATGACGATATCGGTTGCGCCTTCGGCGGTACGTCCCTTGGGACCGGCCGCGGCCGAGGCGTCGGCTCCGAGCTTCACTTTGCTGTATAGCAGCGATCCTGCGCCTTTGGGATTCATCACCAGAAGGACGAAGTCCGTGGCCTGGCCGCCCAACTGAAATCCGATGCTGACGCCTTCGAGCGCGTACAGCGCCGGGGCTCCCCATTTGCCTTTGTAGTGTTCACCGCTGCGGCAGACCATGACGCCGCGGCCGTAGCTGCCGCCTATCCCAAAAGCCCCCTTCTTGACGGAAGGCAGAATGATCAGGCATTCGGCTTTGTCCAGGAGATCCTGGGGAATGTCGTCGGGAATATTCAGAATTTCCTTGAGGACGATCCCGGCGTCCTTCACGCGATCTTCTTCGCGGTCGTCAGTGGCGGCAAAAGCGGCCACGGTCGACAACAGGGTAACGATAAAACATGCCACGAATTTCTTCACGAATCCCTCCAAAGCGATTTTAAGGAAAAAATGTTTCAGCTGTGCCACTATGTTACCCCCCTGAATCCGATCGGCTAATAGGAGCTTCTGCGCGAAGGTCGGTGGCCGGGGGTAACGAAAGGCGAAGGATTGTTGTCATGACTTAACGTGTGCTCCTTTTGTAACTTGGCGTATTGTCGGTTTCACTCCTAAAGTCAATCAGATAGCGGCATGCGGTGGGAACTGTATTCGGCAGCCAGCGTGCATCTAATAGTTTAGAAGTGTGCCGCGACACGGTTTAGGGTGAAAAATTTGGACTTCATGGGTATGAAGTACACGAACTCAATCTTTCGGCTGGCGGCGGTGTGCCTGGCAACCTTTTGCGGCGTAGCGGCGTCGCCCGCTCAGACGGCTTATGTGTCGGGCGCTCCGCGAATGAGCGCCGATAACCCGGCGAACGTCGCCACCGACGCGGCGGACGATCCTCAGAATGCGATGATCACTCTGCACGCCCGGGTCAATGAGGTGAACGTGCTGTTCATTGCGACCGACAAACACGGCAAGTTTGTGCGCGATCTGAACCAGAACGACTTTAGCATTCTCGATGATCACAAGCCGCCGCAGGCGATCCTTAACTTTCGCCGGGAGACCGATCTGCCCCTGCATATGGGTCTGTTGATCGACGTTAGCGGATCGGTGGACAGCCGGTTCGATTTCGAGCGGGATGCAGCGACCAGTTTCCTGGAGCACACACTTCGTGCCGGCTACGATAAGGCGTTCGTGGTGGGTTTCAACAGTCACAGCCTGCTGGCGCAGGATTTTACCGATAATGTGCAACTGCTTTCCGCGGGTGTGCGGAAACTACATGATAGCGGCGGGACCGCGTTGTATGACGCTGTCTACCATGCGTGCAAAGAGAAGTTTTTGAAAGACCGGCCGGATCGTCCAGTGCGAAAAGCGATCGTGATCGTCAGCGACGGCGAAGACAATCAAAGCGAGCTGACCAAGGCGCAGGCCATTGAGATGGCACAGCGGTCTGAAGTCATCATCTACGCGATCTCTACCGACGACAGCGGCCTGGTGATGCGCGGCGACAAGGTGCTGGAGCAACTGGCCGAGGCCACCGGCGGACGCGCTTTCTTCCCCTTCAAAATGAAGGACATCACCCATTCATTCGCCGCCATTGAAGACGAGTTGCGCAGCCAGTACGTGGTCTCTTACAAGCCCGCCAATTTTGATGCAGACGGGCGTTACCGTTCGATCGAAATTTCCTCTGTTAAGAAAGATCTGCAAGTGCGGGCGCGCAAGGGGTATTTCGCGCCGCAACAGTAACTTCGGCTTCCGCTTTTCGGCTTCCGGCTTCCAGGTCGCGGACTTCGGACCTCAACCTCACACTTCTATCCTTCACCCCATCGGACGCCTCTCGACTGTGATGCTTCGACTAATCTGAATCCCAATCAGCGTTAAGTACCTGTCGGTCCGAGGCCTGAAGACTGAAGGCTGAGGTCGAAGATCGGGGGCTCCCCGACGCCGGAAGCGAGAGCCGGAAGCCCCGTCATTGCGGGCGCGCTGCCGGTGTGGTACCGTCCCATAGATTTCCACTTCATCGGTTATATTTTCGGACTGCCGAGGAGGGACTCATGATTGGCATCATCTTCCTGGTCATTCTAGTGGTCATCGCGGTGATGCTGATCGGGATGTACAACAGCCTGGTCCAGCTGCGCATTCGCTGCGATTCGGCCTGGTCTGACATTGACGTACAGTTGAAGCGGCGGCACGATCTGATTCCGAACCTGGTGGAGACGGTGAAGGGATACGCCGCGCACGAAAAGGGAACGTTTGAGAACATCGCCAAGTTGCGGTCGCAGGCCATGCAGGCGACCACGCCGGAGGGCAAGGCGGCCGCGGAGAATCAGCTCAGCGGCGCGTTGAAAAGCTTGTTCGCGGTGGCGGAGAACTATCCCGAGCTCAAGGCTTCGGAAGAGTTTACCCAGTTGCAGGGATCGCTGAGTCAGACGGAAGACTCGATTCAGAACGCGCGGCGCTATTACAACACGGTGGCGCGCGACCTGAACACGAAGATTCAGTCGTTCCCGACGAACCTTCTGGCGGGAATGTTTGGGTTCACACCGCGGCAGTTCTTCGAGATCGCGGAAATCGAACGCGAGCCGGTTCAGGTGAAGTTTTGAAGATTGAGTGAATTTGGAGAATTTCGCAATCGAAGGTCGAAAGAGGATTTTTCGACGTTCCTGCGCCGCTTAGCTTTGACCGCGGACTCGCGGTAGATTCGTGGCGCGTAGTTACAGTTCTAACGCTTGTGCGGCGCCTTTCTGGCGGCCTCGTGCGGCTTGGCAGGTTTTTTCTGACCGAAGACGCGGGCGAAAATCTTGTCTACATTTTTCAGTTGACGTGGCAGGTTGAAGGCATATTCGATCTGCCGGAGCGGGACACGGCTGGTGATCTCTTTGTCGGCCAGCACGAGTTGGTGGAAGTCCAGGCCTTCCTTCCAGGCGCGCATAGCGTGCGATTGGACGAGACGATAAGCGTCCTCGCGGGAGATGCCGTGTTCGACCAGGTCGAGCAGCAACTGTCCGCTGAAGATCAGGCCGCGCGTGCTGTCAAGATTGGCACGCATGCGTTCAGGGTAGACGAACATGCTCTCGATCAGGTTGGCGGTCTTATTTAGAAGATAGTCGACGAGGGTGGTGGAGTCCGGCAGGATGACGCGCTCCGCCGACGAGTGCGAGATGTCACGCTCATGCCACAGGGCCACGTTCTCCAGGCCAGCCTGCGCGTTGCCGCGCACTACGCGCGCCAGGCCGCTGATCTGCTCGCTGGTCACGGGGTTGCGCTTGTGCGGCATGGCGGACGATCCCTTCTGTTTCTCGCTGAAGAACTCTTCAGCCTCACGAACTTCAGTGCGCTGCAGGTGGCGAATCTCGGTGGCGATCTTGTCTAGCGTGCTGGCGAGCACAGCGAGCGTGCCGAGATAATGCGCGTGGCGATCGCGCTGGATCACCTGCGACGAAACTGGCGCGGCCTTCAGGCCCAGGCGGGCGCAGATCATCTCTTCCAGTTCAGGCGTGAGATGGGCGAAGATTCCCACCGCGCCAGAGAACTTGCCAACGCGCATATCTTCGGCCGCCGCCATGAAGCGCGCGATGTTGCGCTGGGTTTCTGAATACCAGTTCGCGATCTTGAAGCCGAACGTAATGGGTTCGGCGTGGATGCCGTGCGTGCGGCCGACCATGGGCGTGTCTTTGAACTCCCAGGCGCGGCGTTCGAGGACTTCGGCGAGGCGCTGCAGGTCTTGCGCGATGACTTGCGATGCCTGGCGAGTGAGGAGGGCCTGCGCGGTGTCGACGACATCGTTGGAGGTGAGTCCGTAGTGGAACCAGCGGGCGTGCGGGCCGACGATTTCGGCGACGGCGGTGGTGAAGGCGATGACGTCGTGGCGGACTTCGGCTTCGATCTCGTGGATGCGTTCGACGCGAAAATCGGCGCGTTCGCGAATGGCGCGGGCGGCGTCCTTGGGGACGAGGCCGGCCTCGGCGAGGGTCTCGGTGGCGGCGACTTCGACGGCCAGCCAGGTGCGGAAGCGGTTTTCGTCGCTCCAGATGCGGGCCATCTCGGGACGGGTATAGCGCGGGATCACGCGGGTCTCCTGTGCGGCGGCGGAATTTCAGGACTATGGATTTTAAATGGGAGACGGAAAAGAGGCTAGCCGGCCGGATAGCTTGGCCGGGGCGAGAGGCAAAACCATAACCCGACGGATCCATATATATCGTTATACGATATAATAGAAGTTATACTATCGGGGGACGATACAATCGGCGGCATGAAGAAGCTGACTTTGTCGGATTATCAGGCCCTGGCGGAGTTTCGGTACCAGATTCGGAAGTTTTTGCGGTTTAGCGAGCGCGCGGTGGGGGCGGCGGGCATCGAGGCGGGGCAGTACCAGCTCATGCTCGCCATCAAGGGAATGCGGGCGGGAGTGCGGCCGCGGATACGGGAGTTGGCGAACCGGATGCAGATTCAACATCACAGCGCGGTGGAATTGGTGAACCGGCTGGAGGCTGGCGGATATGTTCGCCGGGAGCAGGGGCAGGATGACCGGCGCGAGGTACTGCTGGCGCTGACGCCGAAGGGCGAGAGGGTGCTGGGAGAAGTGGCGATCCATCATCACGAAGAGTTGCAGCGAGAAGCCCGCAATTTGGTGGCGGCGCTTCGGCGGCTGACGCCAGTAGCCAAGGATAAGCGAAGTGCCGCGAAAGAGAATTGATCCGATCATGAAGCAAGAGAGTCATGGTCAAAATCCCTCAGCCGCTAAAGCCGATTCTTACGAGGGGACGTTGTCGGCCCGACTGAAGTCGGGTCCTCCGCACGACGTTCCGAACTCGACGACCGACTCCGGAAGCCTTGCCTCAACGATCCAGCCGGCGCAATTTCGGATTGTGCTGGTATCTTTTTTGGCGGCGGGAATTGGGTTGATCGCCGGCGTAGTGGCTTACGCGCTTTATAAGCTCATCGGACTGTTCACGAATCTGTTTTTCTTTCATTCCTGGTCGACGACTTTCCGAAGCGTGGGATCGCATCACCTGGGGGCGTGGGTGATTTTGGTTCCGGTGATTGGCGGGCTCATCGTTGGGGTGATGGCGAAGTACGGGTCGTCGAAGATCAAAGGGCACGGGATTCCGGAAGCGATGGAAGCGGTACTGACGAATCGCAGCCGGATCGAGCCGAAGGTTGCGATCTTGAAACCTATTTCCGCGGCCATTGCGATTGGCACGGGCGGGCCGTTTGGCGCGGAAGGGCCGATCATTCAGACGGGCGGCGCGATTGGGTCGCTGGTGGGACAGATATTGCATACGACCGCCGTCGAGCGCAAAACACTGCTGGCTTGCGGGGCGGCGGCGGGAATGTCGGCGACGTTTAACACTCCGATCGCCGGTGTGATTGTCGCGATTGAGTTGCTGCTGTTCGAATTCAAGTCGCGGTCTTTCATCCCGCTCGTCGTCGCCAGCACGCTGGCGACCGCGGTTCATATGCAACTCTTGGGTCCCGGTCCCATGTTTGCGGTGGGGAGCATGGACTTCGGGGTTCCCCATGCGCTGCCGTTTTACCTGGTGCTGGGGCCGCTGTGCGGGCTGGCCGCGGTGGGCTTGAGTAAAGCGCTTTATTGGGTGGAGGACTTATTCGAGAAACTTCCGGTTGACGAACTGTGGCGGCCGGCGATTGGCGCATTGGCTCTGGGCATCATCGGGTTCTTTGTGCCGCGCGTGTTTGGCGTGGGATATGACACGATCGGCGACATTCTGAACGGGCAACTGGTGTGGAAACTTTTGTTGGCGGTGATGCTGGCAAAGTTCGCTGCGCTGGTGATTTCGCTGGGATCGGGAACGTCGGGCGGGTTGCTGGCTCCGACCTTTATGTGGAGCGCCGCAATGGGCGGACTCTTTGCGATGGCGGGGAATCACATGTTTCCTTCCGCGCATCTTTCTCCGGGCGCGTTTGCCCTAGTTGCGATGGGAGCGGTGTTTGGGGCGGCTTCGCGGGCGACTTTTTCATTCATCATTTTTGCGTTTGAGATTACACGGGACTACAACTCGGTGCTGCCGCTGATGCTGGTGGCGGTCATTGCAGATGGGATCGCGATGTTGTTCATGCCTACGAGTTCGATTATGACCGAGAAGTTGTTGCGGCGCGGGCTGCGCGTGCATCAGGATTACGAGGCTGACGCGCTGACGCAGGCTACGGTCGGCGAAACAATGGAGAAAGAGGCCCCGTTCGTTGCCGCTGACACGAAAGTGGGAGCGCTGGCGGAGCGGATTGCGCGACATGATCCGGCAGTAGCGCGGCATGAGGCCCTGCTGATTGTAGACGGCGCCGGCAAGCTTTCCGGAATCATTACGCGCGGCGATATTTTGCGGGCGCTGGATAAAGATTCTTCCGGTTCGGAGACCGTACAGGAGGCGGGCAGCACGAAACTCGTGGTCACGTACGAGGATGAACTCGTGTCGGAAGCGGCGGCGAAGCTCTTGCGCTATGATGTGGGGCGACTGCCCGTGGTCGAACGCGGCGACGAGCGCAAGGTGGTTGGATACCTGGGACGGGCGGCAATTCTGGCAGCGCGGCTGCTTCGGTTTCACGACGAGCATGTGCGCGAACGGGGCTGGTTGGCGGCTGGAAGCAAGGCCCGCACTTGATTTTGACCATCATACTGTCGCATCCATCGTAAGCGCGAGATCGTTCACTCCGCCGGAAGAGCGTATCCGTTCTGGTTAACGCACTCGCAAGGGGAGACGAGAGCGGCGCGGTGTCGTTAGAGAGTGGGCCACGCAAAACTTGCCGCCGCCGTTGTACTCCGTCGGATGGATTGCAATCCGCTCTGACTTTCCGCATAGTATTCACAAATGGTTCAATCGCAAGAGGACAGGATCGCCGCGCCACAGCGGATGGATCTGCGGCTGTATATCAGGCAGCCGCCGGTGATGTTGGCTTTGTTGGCCGGGCTGGGAGTGATATTTTTCGTGGCGGTGGCGGGATTGTCGCGCGCCTATCACGCGCAGCGGGACGCTCTGGGAAACCGCTGGTTCAGCCGCGGAGTGGCGGACCTGAATGCGGGACACTTTGGCCGCGCGGTTACCGAATTTCGGGCAGCGCTCCTTTACTCGCGCGATAACTACGACTATCAGCTCAACCTGGCGGAGGCTTTGATTGGTGAGAAGCGTACCGGCGAGGCATATTCCTACCTGGTCAATCTCTGGGACCGGCAGCCAGAAAATGGTGTGATAAATCTAGAGCTTGCGCGGATCGCGGCGCAGCGAGGACAGACAGAGCAGGCGCAGCGCTATTACCATAATGCGATTTATGCAGTCTGGCCTGGCGATCAGGAGGTGAAACGGCGCGATACGCGGCTGGAGTTGATCGAGTATCTGTTGAGCATTGATGCGAATGCGCAGGCGCAATCGGAGTTGATTGCGTTGGAGGAAAATCTCGGGGAGGATCCGGCGCAGCAAAAACGCGTAGGTGATCTTTTTTTGCGGGCGCAGGACTACGAACATGCGCTGGCATCGTACCGCCTTTGCTTGAAGTCAGAACGGCACAATGAGGAAGCGCTCGCCGGAGCGGGACGAGCGGCATTCCAACTGGGTAGTTATCCTCTGGCAGAACATTACCTGCAGGCGGCCGTAGCCGCCAACCCAGACGATGCGCAGAGTGCGGAACGGCTCAAGACCGCGGAACTGGTGTTGCGAATGGACCCGTTTCGCCGGCAGATCTCGGTGGCTGACCGCAACAGAATCGTAGTCGAGGCTTTCGGAGCTGCGGGACAGCGGCTCAGTTCGTGCGCCACTCCGAAGACTTCTCCCGAGCCAAGTGGGACGCAACCGAGTTTGGCCGACAAATGGGCAAAGCTGAAACCGCGAATCTCCGAACAGGAACTGCGACGAAATCCAGACTTGGTGGAAGAGGCCATGGACCTTGTGTTCGAGATCGAGCGTCAGACCAGTGCGACTTGCGGGACTCCGACCGGAACGGATCTCGCCTTGCTGCTGATCGCGAAATTGCACGAGGGGAACTGAATGGAATCGAATTTTCAAACCGCGACCGTGACGGACATCGCTATCGACGGCGGCCACGCCGCGGCGGCCGGACCAATTAACGGGCGCTCTCCTAACGCTCTTTTGAATGCGGTGTTTCGCGAAGACCGTTTCTTTCTGATCCTTTCGGTTTTCATCGGGATTTATTCGGGGCTGGCGGTCGTCTGCTTCCGCTTCGCGATCGGATGGTGCCGTCTTTATTTGTTGGGATCTGGCGCCGTGTTATCGCCCACACGTCTTCTGCTGGCGCCTACCCTCGCGGGATTCATGATTGCGGTGTTGGTGATTCATGTTTTTCCGCTGGCCCGCGGAAGCGGGGTGAACCAGACGAAGGCTGCGCTCTATATCTACAACGGGTACATACCGTTTCGTACCGCGGTCGGCAAGTTCATTACGGCAGCGTTGGCGATTGGATCGGGACATTCGCTCGGCCCCGAGGACCCGTCGCTGCAAATCGGGGCATGCCTGGCATCGGTCCTGGGAAGGCAGATGCGGTTGTCGCGGGATCGGATGCGGCTGATTGCGCCCGTGGGCGCAGCGGCCGGACTGGCAGCGGCGTTCAACGCGCCGATTTCGGCGGTGCTTTTCGTGATCGAAGAAGTGATTGGGCGCTGGACTGCCGGCATTCTTGGGTCGGTAGTATTGTCGGCGGTATCGAGCGTGGTGGTGATGCGGTGGTTTCTGGGATCCGAATCTCTTTTCAGAATTCCGGCGGTGCAACTGGAACGCCCTTCGGAGTTAATCGCCTATGCCATCCTCGGAATTGTGGGAGGGCTGGCTTCGGTCTTGTTTTCCACGGGCATTGCCACGTTGCGGCCCAAGTTCAAAGCGCTGCCGTTGTGGACGCAATATTTTCAACCGGCGGTCGCGGGGCTGCTGATTGGGATCATCGCTGTATTGGGAGCACCGCAGATTATGGGCGCCGGCTACGAGGCGATGGATGAGGCCATGCACGGGCGCTTTACGTGGCAATTCTTGGCCGTGCTGGCGGGGCTGAAGATTGTTGCCACACTGCTTTCGTTCGTGAGCGGCACGCCTGGAGGGATGTTCGCGCCGACATTGTTTATCGGGGCGATGCTGGGAGCTTCGGTGGGCGGAGTAGAGCACGTGGTTTTGCCACATCTGAGCGGATCGCCGGGAACTTATGCCCTCGTCGGCATGGGAGTTTTATTCGCCGGATTTCTGCGGGCGCCGATGACGTCGGTGTTCATGGTGCTGGAGGTGAGCGGAAACTATTCGATCATTCTCCCGGTGATTGTCGCAAATACCATCGCGTACGTGATTTCCCGTGCTCTGCAGCCGATTGCGATTTTTGACGCTCTGACGCGGCAGGACGGGCTGGAATTACCGTCCATGGAAGAACAGCGCGAAGAGGGCATCCTGCGAGTGGAAGATGCGATGCGCCCGTTGCAAGGCCCGCTGCTGGATGCGCAAGAGACAGTGAGCCAGGCGCTGAAGGCGGCGGAGCCGGATTCTGCCGACGAATTCTTGGTTCGATTGAGTCCCATCGGTTGGAACAGTGTGACCAAGCAGCAACTCCGAACGCTGATGGACGAGGGAAAAGGCGGGGCGAATCTGGGTTCCGTGTTGCCCATCCGGCACATTCCCTCTTTGCATCCGGACCTGCCACTGGAGACCGCGTTGCGGTATGTGGACCGCTGGCCGCTGGTGCCGGTGGTCAGCCGGGCGGACTTTCGCCACCTTGAAGGCATAATTTCGCAGCGCGATGTTCTGGAGCGCTACCGCGAGTTTGGCGAGAGCTAGACAATGCCAACCTGTTAGTGCACGTCTCAATTGCACGTCCGCAGGAAGCTGAATTGTTACCTCCGTGCAGGTTCCTTCTTGAAAATGGCTGCCCTCATTCGATAAGCTTTCACAATTCCCGCAACGACGTTTTCAGGCAGAGCTGTATTCGCAACGCGACCGTGACGGTCTTGGGTTTTTGGTCCTTCGCCGCATGTAAGTCATGAGTTCCAGTTCAGCAACAGGGAGAGAAAGCATGCCGACTTACTCAATAAGGTTCGTTGTACTCAGTCTCGTGGCGCTGACGCTGAGCCTCCAGGCATTCGGTCAAGGCGGAGCGACTGGGGCGATTACGGGGACGGTGCAGGATCCGAGTGGGGCGTTCATAGCTAACGCGGAGGTGCGGATCACGAACCAGGAAACGAACCTGCTGGAGCGTTCGGTGCAAACCGGCGCGGACGGCACGTTTACGGCGCCGTTGCTGCCGGTTGGGACCTACAGGATTGGCGTACACGCCGCGGGGTTTTCGGAGGCACGGTTCGACAATATCGCGGTGCGCGTGACCGAGACGACCCGCGTGATCGCCAAACTATCGACGCAGGCGGTGCAACAGAAGATTGAAGTTCAGGCGGAAGTACAGGCGGTAGATACGACGGATGCGACCACGGGGCAGGCGATTGAGAGCGATACCATCCGCGCGCTGCCGCTGGCCACGCAAAACTTTCAACAGTTGCTGACGCTCTCGACCGGGGCGCAAAGCGAGCTCAATGCCGCCGCCCAACTAGGACGCGGGCAAGTCCGCATCCAGGTCAACGGGCAGCGGGAAGATAATAACAATTATCTGATTGAGGGCATCAGCGCCACCGATTACAACGTCGCGGAATTAACCAACACGCCGCTGCCGAATCCGGATGTGGTGCAGGAATTCAAGGTGCAGACGTCGCTCTACGACGCCAGCCAGGGGCGTAACGGCGGGGGCAACATCAACGCGATTCTGAAGTCAGGGACGAACACGCTTCACGGGGATGCGTACGAGTTCTTCCGCAATACGGTTCTCGACGCGAATGAATACTTTCTGAAAGGGAGCGGGTCGCCGCGACCGGTGATTCAACAGAATATTTTTGGTGGCAGTCTGGGCGGGCCGGTGGGACGCGGAGGCAAGCTCGGATTTTTCTTCGTGAACTACCAGGGCACGCGGCAGCGCAGCGGAGATTCGCCGGGAACGCTGATCAGCACGTTTATTCCCTACGTTCCGGCGGCTGACCGAGGCGCGACTCCGGCTGCGGAAGCGAACCTGGCGAATGACTTTGGAGTGGGGAGCGCCGATCCGGTGGCAGTGAATCTGCTGGCGTTTCAAAGCGATCAGTTTGGAGCGCCGGCCAATGGATATTTGTTCCCGCTGCCCAGCAACGTGCCGGCCGGGACCGCGGCGGGCACGCTGGTGCAATTTACGGTGAGCAAGCCCGGCAAGTTTACCGACGATCAGTTCACCGCGGATTGGGATCGCGAGTTCCACGATTCCAGGGATGCGGTGGCGGCTCGCTTCTTCTATTCCAACTCCGAGCAGGACATTCCGTTCGGCGCGGGAGGGCTGCAGGCCTCGCTGGGAGCGGCGGCCAGCGGAACCGATTTGAACTTCCCTTACCTGCTTCCGATTCATGACAGGTTGTTCATCCTCTCGGAGACGCACGTATTCTCTCCGCGGCTGGTGAATGACTTCAGGTTTGGACTGGTTCATAT
Source organism: uncultured Acidobacteriaceae bacterium (assembly GCA_963709305.1). Lineage (GTDB taxonomy): Bacteria > Acidobacteriota > Terriglobia > Terriglobales > Acidobacteriaceae > Sulfotelmatobacter. The sequence goes on from CAVPWO010000005.1 coordinate 38,201, forward strand.
CAATAACAGCGCAATTAACGTGAACCCCGTTACGGTTGCCGACGCGGGGATCGACCGGCCCACCGACAATCTGACCAGCAGCATTTACAAATTTACCTTCCTGACTTCGGGATTTCAGTTTGGTCCGACGCCGCAGGCAAACCAATCGCAGAACCAGAACAATTACAACTTCGTGGAGAACCTGAGCTGGGTGCGGGGCGCGCATACGTTTACCTTCGGCGGACAGTACACCCGTGTCAGCCTCGACAAGCTGTTTCCGCAGGTTTTTAACGGGCAGCTTTTCTTCACCAATACTGGCCCCACGACCGATTTCGGGAACTTTGTGGGAGGAACGCCGGAGTTCAGTTTCGGCGGAGGCGGCGTTTACAACCACGCGTACCGGCAGAGCAATTCGGCGGTCTTCGCGCAGGACGACTGGAAGGCTACGTCGAATCTGACGCTGAACCTGGGCTTGCGCACAGAGTTTCTGGGCGCCTGGACCGATGGGGATTGCCACATTGGCAACATCGAATCCGACCTGACTAAGTCGGGTACGTATCCTTTTATTTATCCGAAGTGCGTCGACAAGCTTGGCGTCACGGGATTGACGGGGAACGCGGCTGGCTCGACTTTCAAGAATAGCGTTTCGACTGGCTGGGGACCTCGGGTTGGATTCGCATGGGACGTGCTGGGACACCATACGACGACCGTGCGCGGCGGCTATGGAATTTACTACGTGCGCGAGGACGTGGGCGCGGTAGATCAATTGAGCTTTCAGTCGCCGTTCATTCCGATCGTGTTTTTTGGACAGACGCCGGGGTTCACCATGTCGGATTTCTTTACCGGCACTCCTGCGGTGAATCCTAATGCTGTTCCGGCCGCGGGGTCGCTGAACGCGGCGTGGCTGCCCTGCCTGGCCCAACTGACCAGTTTTCCGGACACGAATGGCGCGGCTACTTACGGCGGATGCACCGGGCCGGGCGTGAACACCACGCAGAATCTCTTTGTGCTGGAAGTACCGAGGCATTTCGTGGTGCCGAACACGCAGCAGTGGAACCTGACGGTGCAGCGTGAACTGGGTAGGCACTGGGTCTGGGAAATTGGCTACGTGGGCGCTCGCGGAATTCATCTGCGCGAAACCCGGGATGCGATCCAGTCGGTCAATGCCAGCCCGGCGAATCCGTTCACCGTGACTGACGCCAGCGGTAACAGTTACATGATCACGACCAACACGTTCGCTAACGCAATTGCGCGCACACCGACGCCGGGATTGAATGGCTACAGCGGTTATCAGATCTTCGCCAACGATGCGTATTCGATCTATCACGCCTTGCAAACCACTGTGTCGCGGCGATGGGGACAGGGATATTTTCAGGCGGCGTATACGTTCTCGAAGAACATTGACGCCACCTCAACCGGCAACACCGCGTTTAACACTGCCTACAACGATCAGAGCAATATCAACGCCTCGCGCGGAATTTCCGACTTCAATCGTCCCCATCGCCTTGCGGTGAGCTATGCTTACGATCTGCCGTTTTTCGCGCACTCCAGCGGAATGCGGCGAGCTGCATTAGGCGGATGGCAGGTCAGCGGCGTCTCCATTTTCCAGACGGGATTGCCGTTCTCGATTTTCGATTCCAGCGCGGGGACAGCGTTTCTGGGACAAGGGAGCACTCCTCTCCTGGGCGCAAGTCTGATGCCGGGTGCGACGATCGCCAGTGGATTATCGAGCGGCGATATTCATTCGCGTGTGGCCAATGGATATTTGAATCCCACCGCGTTCATGCCTGCGCCACAGCTTTATCCCGCGCAGTGCGCCTCCGATTCTAACTTCTGCACGACTGGGTTTGGGGACCTGGGGCGCAACCTCTACCACGGACCGTTCCAGCAAAACTGGGATGTATCGTTCCTCAAGCACTTCAAGATTGGCGAACGGCAGGAAATACGCTTCGCGGCTGACTTCTTCAACTTGTGGAACCACACGAATTTTGGGGATCCGTCGGTGACCGATATCGAGGCCTACTTGGCGAGCCCCGCGAACAGTCCGTTTGGAAAAATTGCACAGACCACCGGCAACCCGCGGCTGATTCAGTTCTCGCTGCGGTGGGCATTCTAGCGGAAGAGGCTGCGGGCTAGACCATCTTTTTGGGCAGATGCTTCGACTGTGCGCGAAGGATTGATGTCGGAGGCGTTCCGAATGAGGGGACGGATCCACACTGAAACTGAGGATGTGAGACCTGTCCGCAGGGACCAAAGGTAGAAGGGTAGCTTGCGAAAGAACACAAGAGTTTTGGAGTGTAATTTCTAGCGTCACAGCTCGCTGCCCGGACGGCAGTACCACATAACTTAGTTTTGAGAGGTGTTCTGAGCTGCTTCGAGTAGGGGGCGGAGGGAGTCGACGGAGACGCCGATTGTACCGCCGGAAAATCCGTCCATGTAGGCGGAGTTGACGCCGATAACTTCCCCTTGGTTGTTGAAGACCGGGCCGCCGCTGCCGCCGTGGGCAGTGGGAGCGTCGTAAATGAGCTTTTCGCCGACGACGTCGCCGAGGTGGCCGCAGGTCGTTGAGGGGCGAATCAGCGACAAGGCCGCCAGTTCGCTGGCGGCGCTGATGTCATTGTGGCGGTAGGCCAGGCGCTCGTAAATCCCAGTGGGAGACTTGGCAACCATGCCTGCGATTCCCATGGGATAACCAATTACGGTAACCAGTTGCCCGGGAGAACCGGGCGACTTGGCGAGGGGCAGAACAGCGAGACCGCGAACTGCTGTGGAATCTTCAATGTGCAGAACAGCGAGATCGGACGTCTTCGAAACCGACGCTGGCGACAAGTTTATGGGAGTAGGCGAACCGGGAAAGAAAACCACCAGATTCTCGAGCATCGCCGTGGCTCCTCGATCAATGAGCCTCTCCGCTTCGGAGTCCCCATACCAGGGCTCGGCCACGTGGCGGTTGGTGGCGATGAGGCCCTTGCCGACAAGAAATCCGGTGCCGGAAACGCGTGCGCGCACGACGGGGCGCTGATTGGCGAAGCCGACCTGGTAGACGCCGTAAATGTAGCCGATGGAATTGCGATATCGGTTCAGAACGACCGCGGGCATCGCCTCATCCTGTTTGAGTTGCTCGACCTGTGCAGTCAGCTCATGAACCTGCTGTTGAAGGTCGCTGGGGGGCTCGGCCAGCGCGGCTCGGGGCGAGTAATAATGGACCATGGCGAAGGTTACAACGAGCAGCACGACGCCTAGAACGGCCTGGACAGTCTGCTGCCAGCTATCACTCACAATGCTGGATTCGGGCAGGGGCTCCGAGCACCCGTGCCTGCTGGATATGAGATTCGGCCATGAGTGTCGTGCCCTCGCGAAGCGCTCCAAGTCCTTCTATTTCAGCCGTGTAAGGAACATTTCCCCAGTCACGCGGAGAACTTTGGAGTGTTTATCTTCGGGCTTCCCGGAAGGCTTTACTACGGTACTGAAGATGATGTCCGTGTGGCATCTAACATGACCGTCATGGCCGGGAGGTCAAAAAGCTTTAGGGCTTAACCGGCGACACGCTCGGGCACACGGTGAAAACTTCTGTTGGGTGTTTTGACGACTATGTGGGCTTGATCCCCAGTCGCTTGGACATGTCTTCGTAGAGGAAACCTTTGCCTGGACGGTAGGGTTGGACCCATTCTCCATCGATGACGAATTGAGGGATGGCGCGCTTGCCGGTGCGTTTGACGATTTCTTCGACGGCCCCGGGAGTGGTTCCGACATCGATCTCTGTATAAGGGATGTTGTGCTTGGCAAGGAAGCGCTTAGCCTCGCGGCAGTCGGGACACCAGGCGGCGGAATAGACGGTCACGTCCATGAGATCATTTTAGAGGTACAGAGTGTGATCGGCGGTTGTTCATTTGATCTTTAGCTCTTAGAGCTGTTTAGCTCTTCCCTCTTACCTTCTTTACACGCGCTCCAGTTGGGGTTGGGTCCGCTCGTTGACGACGTTGCCGGTGTTTAGCGTAGATGCTGGTTCGAACAGAAGGAGCCAGCATTCCTCGTCGGCGACCGGACGGTGTTCGACGCCGCGGGGCACTACGATGAATTCGCCTTCCTCGATCCATTCGTGGCGGTCGCGGAATTCCATGCGGAACCGGCCTTTCACCACGAGAAATAATTCGTCTTCGTGCTCGTGGTGGTGAAACACGAATTCGCCCTTCAGTTTGTCAAGCTTGACATATTGGCCGTTGAGCTCGGCAGCGATGTAGGGCTTCCAATACTCGGAGATCTTGGAGAATTTTTCGGCGATGTTGATCTTGTGCATCACAATCATCCTCGAAGGGCGTTAGGCTCCGTTGTCTAAGATGAGCTAACGGTGGCGAAGGGCGCAAGTGAAATTGATTGGCCAGGAGTGGGCTAGAACGGAATCGGCCAGAACATACACGCGAGATCCCTCACTCCGCCTGAAGAACGGCGCCGAATCGGGATGACGCCATCGGTAGACAGGGGCTGCCTCCATCATTCTTTTATTCTTTTACGCCCTATTTTTTTACCCGGCGCTGGTGCGTGCTCGGGATGCGCATGTCTTCGCGGTATTTGGCTACGGTGCGGCGGGTCACCTGGATGCCTTGCGATTGCAGGATGCGGGTGATCTGCTCGTCGGTCAACGGTCGGCTGGGGTCTTCTTCTTCAATCAGTTTTTTGACGCGGCGCTTGAGGATCAGCAGCGACGTGCCGCCGCCCTCCGGGCCCTGGACGCTTTCGCTGAAGAAATATCGCAGCTCGAATACGCCTTGCGGTGTGTGAGCGTACTTGTTGGCCACGGCGCGGCTGACCGTGGAAGGATGCACACCGATTTCTTCGGCCACTTCCTTGATCATCATGGGCTTGAGCTGGTCGATGCCTCGCTCGAGGAAATCCTGCTGGCGGGCGACGATGCAATAGCAAACCTTGGTGATGGTCTGCTTGCGCTGCTCGATGTTCTTGATCAGCTGGATAGCGCTCTTGTAGCGTTCTTTGACGTAGTCGCGGGTGGTTTTTTCGTTGGTACCGTCGCGCGTGGCCAGCTTCTTGTATGCGGGATTGAGGCGAAGCTGGGGCAGGTCTTCGTCGTTCATGATCACCAGCCATTCGTCCCCGTGCTTGACGAAGGCGACATCGGGCTCGATAAGACGCGGCTGGACTTTGTTGTAACGCAGGCCGGGGCGCGGATCGAGGGTGCGAATGTAGTCGAGGGCGGCTTGCACGGCTTCAATCGGCCGGCTGATGGCCTTGGCAATCTCTTTGTGCTGCTTGTTCTGCAGGCCGCGCAGGTGCTGGTCGACGACGGCCATAGCGTCTTTCAGAACTTGTTCCGTGCCGTTGCCGTTCTTGTGCAATGTCAATTGCGCCTGATGATAGCGGAGCTGGTGCAGCAGGCAGTCGCGCAGATCGCGGCACGCTACGCCGGGGGGATCGAGTTGACGCACGACTTCTAACGCTTCTTGCAGGTCAGCCGCCTTGAACCCTGGCTTGTAGATTGGAGCTGTTTGCGCGGCGGGCTGTCTTGCGGGGGCCACGGCCGCGGCGGAATCCGCGGAACGAGCAACTAAAGAGGCTTCCGTTCGAGGCTCACTGGCGGACGCGAGCTCGGAAGCTTCAGTGTACATTGGCTCGCTCCGGAGGAGTTCGATACCCTTTTCGATCTCCTTTTCGACCTCCTTTTCGACCTCTGGGTCGGAGATTTCCGCGGCGCCGGCAAAATCTTCGGCACCCGCGTCTGCAGCCTTGGCCAAGCCCAGGGCCTGTGCCTCGCTCACAATATTCTTTGCGGTCTCGGCGTCTGCTTCCGGAGGCGCAGGCGGGGCGATGCCGAGTAATTCATCGTCGCTGGCGATGAGGTATCCGTCTTCGTTCAAATTGCCAATGATCAGGTCGGCGGCCTCGCGGACTTCACGGCGAAGGCTGAGCGCGCCTAACTGCCAGGCAAGGTGGTCGGTAAGATTCGTCGGTTTCGAAAGGAAATTCTCGAACGACGGGCGTTCGATGTCTTCCATCTCGCTGTGGGTGCGATAGCCCGGGTCGAGATAGTCCTGAAAAAACGACCCGAAATCAATTTCTTCGAAGGGATCTTTCTTTTCGGCGGCGGTGGTGGGATTTTCTTCGTTACTGGCGGCAGCGGCGCGTTCGCGGTCTTCTTCTTTTTTGCCGACTTCGTCGAGCAAGGGAACGGATTCTTCCAGCTCTTCAAGAACCGGGTTCTCGACCATCTCCGCGTTGATCATGTCCTTGAGCTCGAGCTTGTTGAGGGCGAGGACGGAGACCATCTGCACCAGGCCGGGGGTGAGGATCTGGCGCTGGGAGAGTCTTACGCTGAGTTTGTGTTGTAGTAAAACCATGTCGTTGGTCGTTCGTCGTTTGCAGCTCGTCGTTGCTCATTCCGTCGGTTTCGCCAAGGACAAACGACGAACGACCAACGACTTCTTCTCACACCAGAGAAAAACTCTCTCCCAGATACACTCTTCTCACTTCGGGATCGCTGGCCAACTGTTCCGGCGGGCCGTGACGGAAAATTCTTCCGTCGTCGATGATGTAGGCCCGGTCCGTCACCGAAAGCGTTTCGCGGACGTTATGATCCGTGATCAGGACTCCGATGCCGCTCGCCCGCAGGCTGCTGATGATTTTCTGCAAGTCGAGCACGGCAATCGGGTCGATTCCGGAAAATGGCTCGTCCAGCAAAATAAATGTGGGATTGATACACAGGCAGCGGGCAATTTCCACGCGCCGCCGTTCCCCGCCAGACAGGGCGTAACCGCGATTCTGACGGATGTGCTCCAGTCCCAGTTCGTCGATAAACTTCTCCATCTTCTCGCGGCGCTCGTGCCATGACATCGGCTGCGCCTCCAGCACCGCGAGGATGTTTTCTTCGACCGTTAGTTTGCGAAAGACCGATGCCTCTTGAGGGAGATAACTGATGCCATACTGCCGAGCCCGCAAATACATGGGGACGTCGGTAATGTCCTGACCGTCGTACAGCACGCGGCCGGTATCGGGAGGGATCAGGCCAACAATGGCATAAAAAGTGGTGGTCTTGCCTGCGCCGTTCGGGCCTAATAAACCAACAACTTCGCCCTGCTCAACCGTCAGGCTGACACCATTGACGACGCGACGGCCACGATACGATTTGCCGATTTCTTCAGTGGCTAGCGTACGCATTTAGCTTGCCATTCATCGGGCCACTCGCGTCTGAGTCACCACAGGAGTACTTGCTGCGCCTTCTACGAGCACCCTATCATCGGCCCTGAAGAAAGTCAACGAAACGCCGGTAATCTTGCCCTGTTCGGCATCAAAAATGCTAGGGGGTCCGCCGGTCAGAACGAACTTGTCGTCGGCGGCGGTGTAAACCAACTTATGTCCCTCGGCGCGACGATTGGGTTGCTGGACTACAACATTGTCTTCCGCGACCATGCGGTCCAGCTGCCCGGGGCGGGTAAACGACTGATTGCTTGAGGTTTGGCTGCGGGGTAAGAGATAGGCATTTACCGTCTTCGCCGAGGCGGTGAAATCAATGGCCTTGGCCACGACTCCGCCTTCGTAGTGAATTCGACGCTCGGAGTCAGCATAGGTGAGTTTGGCTGCGGTAATGGAAATGGGACTGGATCTGGAGAAAGCAACCTCTTTGCGGGTACTCTTATCGCTTTTTTTTTCCGCTTGAGAATTGTTCTCGGAACCGGCTTTCTCTGGCTGCACTAGGATCGTTTGCACGGGCTGGACCGACGTGCCTTGGGCGGTGACGAAGCGGCGGTCGCGGTCGAACTGGATGGTTGGCGCTTCGATGACATTGGCATCCTGCCAGAGGCGGGCGTTCCCCGTGTACAACGCCACGCCTGGATTATCCTTTGCGGTCATACTGCGAGCGGTTACGTGAATTGGCGAAGATGAGGCGAGTAGTGCGCCGTCGGGTTGCTCCTTGAGCTCGCTGTACGTGCTCTTGACGTCGCCCTGGGCCAGCGCGTCGCCAGTGGTGCGGTTGATGCGGATGGTGGTTGCGGTGGTCGCCATGCCGCCGTCGGCTACGCGGGGATTGCCGGTGAGGATGAGCATCTGGTCTAAAGGCGTGTAGCGAGCAGAATTGGCCCAAGCTTGCATGCGCTTGTCGGGCTGCTCGCCGTCGGTGTAAGTGACGTTGCCCTGTTGCGTAATGGAGCCGATGCCGCCTTGCGGCAGGAAAGCAGCGTCAACCGAATCGCTGGTGCTGATTCGGTCGGGCTCGCCGGGAGTTAAATTGACGATGCGGGCGTTCGGGGCGCCGTGGATGCCGCTGAGATGGTTCCTTCCTTCGGAAGAAGCGAATTGCGCTTGAAATCTGGACGCCGTCACCACTGTACTCTGCGGTGCGACAGCCGGTGGGAAGCTTGGATTGGCAACCTGAGCTTGCGCAATCGTAATCTTCGCGGCGCCAGAAGTGACCGCACGCTGCAGAATGTGACCCTGCGCCACCGTGAAGTCGATGGCGGGTGCGGTGAGTTCGAAATTCTGCGGGCCGTTGGCTATGGCCTTTGCCGCTGGCTTGTTTTCTGGCTTGTTTTCCGGCTTGTTCTCGGCAACTGCATTCTGCGTTAGCCTGACTCCATCGAGCGCGTGCACTTTCTGAAGCTGGTTCTGTCCGGTAAAATCGAAGATTGCTCGCCCTGATTCGCCCCGCATGGGCTGAGGGCCGGACTGCTCGACATGAACGTGGCCGGTCATGATTGCGGTGCGAAGTAAGTTCCGTCTGCCTTCGAGAAGAAACTCGGCTTGATCGGCGCGGCTGTGCATTTCGGCGGGCTGCTGTTGAACTGCCTTGTCGGCGGCGGAATCGCGCTTCGACCTCGCTGCAGATTGCTTTGGCGCTTCGGTACGCGTGTCGGCTTTGACATTTCCCGTGGCCAGGACTCGTTCCACCTGATTCTCGCGGCCAAGATAAAACACGGCCTCATCGGACTGCAGGTCTCCGCCGACGCGGGTTAGATGAGCGTGGTCGAGCCTTATCTCCCGTGGATCGTTGCTGATGACGCCATGCTCCGCCTCGATCACGGCAGCATTCGGCCTATTCAGCACAATGTGAATTTGCGAAGATAAGGTCAGCCTATTGCTCTTGCCCTCGTACTTCACTCCCATGGCCCAACCTGTCGCTTGCGGGGTCTGAAACTCGACGCGGGCGGCAGTCATGGCGTTGCCACTATCTTTGTTGAAGACCAGATCGTGGGTCTTCAGGTGGATGGGGTTCTTGAGTTCTTTCGGCGTGGTTTGGTCGGGACTGGCCAAGCCCGTCGGATTGGCGACAAGATCGATTTGGACGTCACCCTTGGCGGTGACGTCGCCAGTCTTCTGATTGAACGCGAAATCGTCGCCGTAAATCTGGTCGAAACGCGAGGAATCGCGGCCGTAAAGCACGATGCTGACGTTATGCAACTCGGCGTTACCGTCGAGCTTGAATTGTTTGACGTCGCTGGCCTGAACGGTGAAAAGCGTGCGTTTGCCGTCGGACTTGGAAAACTGGAATCCGCTGGCGGTTTGCTTGACGTCAAATCCGATTTTGCCGGGAATTTGCTTTAGCACGTTCGTCGCCCGCGAGCGCGCGTAGAAATACATTCCCGAGACCACCAGCGTGAGTAGCACGGCGGTCACGGCCAGCAGGCGGCGCAGACGATACACTTGGAGCGGCATATGGGGTTAGCGTAATGATCAGTGTAATGGTCAGTGTGGCGCCAAAACCAGTTCTCAGTTCTCAGTTCTCAGTTTAGGTCGCTGAGACCTCATCTGCACTTGGATGCAATGAAACTGCACGTCGAATCAAGGCCGCCATTATTGGACCTGCGCAACATACGGGTGATGCGTGGACAGAAGATCGCGCTGGATGACTTCAGCCTTCGCATTGGGCCGGACGAGCACGTTGCCATCCTCGGCCCCAACGGCTGCGGCAAGTCGTCGCTGATCAAGACCATTACTCGGGAGTGTTATCCGGTAGCGCAGCCGGAGTCGTCAATCTCCATTCTGGGAGAGGAAAGTTGGGATGTGTTCGCGCTGCGTGCGCGGCTGGGAATCGTTTCGAATGACCTGATGCTTTCCTGCACCGGGGACGCCTCTGGACGGGAAGTTGTGCTGTCGGGCTTCTTCAGCAGCACCGGCATTTTCTCCAATCACACTGTCAATGCGAAACAGCGCGAGTTGGCCGACTCTGCATTGGCGGCGTTGAAAATTGAGCATCTCGCGGAGCGTCCAGTTTGTGAGATGTCCTCGGGAGAGGCGCGGAGGGTGCTGATTGCCAGGGCCTTAGTACACAAACCGGGCGCGCTGCTGTTCGACGAACCGTGCAATTCGCTCGATCTCTCGGCACAGCAGAGTTTGCGCCAGACGATGCGGACCCTGGCGAACTCTGGAACGGCGATCATTCTTGTCACCCATGAACTTGCGGACATCGTACCGGAGATTCAGCGTGTAGTGCTGATGAACCGCGGTCGGGTGGTCGCCGACGGACCTAAAGAGGAGATTCTGCAGGTCGAACGCTTAGCCGCGTTGTTCGGTGTCAATGTGGAGATGGCGCGCCGCGACGGGCACTACCATTTGTGGTAGGCACCGTCGGCTCCCGGCAGTCACTGCTCTTTTGAGCCGACTTCCATGAGGCGCTTGGTCATCAGGACGAGTCCGAGGATCTGGGTCCATTCCGAAACGATGTTGCCCACGACCTGTCCCCACTTGCTGTCTGGATCCATGGCGCGGAAAGCGACGACCCACCCGATGCCGGTCACGACTAGAAATAAAGTGAGCGAGTGCTCGCGAAGGAATTCGAGAACCGCCGATGGTAGGATTCCCCTCGGCTGTTTGCTCTCGGCCGAGCCCTTTTCGTACAGAAACTTCGTCATGACGATGGTGACTAAGACACCAGTCCAATCGGCGATCGCATTCCCGAAAAATGAGCCGAGATGGGTCGAAGGGTTGGACAGGCGATAGAGCACGATCAACAGGAGAACCACTCCCAGGGCCACGAGACTGAGGGAATGCTTGCGAAGGAACGGCTGCGACTTCCGGCTTGGCGTCATGGAGCTACTTTACTGGATTCGCCGGGAATCGAAGCGGACGCAGTTTCACTCGAAACCAGTGCCATACCGCCTCGACAACGCGAGGGTCAATCAGCGCTATATGGCCTGATCTCAACATTCTCATTGCCTATTTCGTGCTGCTCATTTCTTTCAGTCTGGGGTAGATTGAGTGTATTATGTGCGTTTTCGGGGCCGAGAAGGAATTTCGAATTTAAAGAGCCGAGCATTGTGAACGGCACTCTCAACTCCTTGGAATCGCTACGCTATGCCCTGAGAGCGCTGCGTAGCGAGATATTGCAGTTCCGCTTCGACTACCCGCTGGAGATTGATTCCGATGCTGGACCGAAGGAATCTCTTCACTACTATCTCTATAGCGACAATCTCTCCTGGGACATGATGAGCATGGATCCCACAGGAGTTCCGAGAGCCCGAATCCGGCTAGCCGGAGTGGTTTACAAGCCCGCCTACATCGCGTGGTGGGGACTGGTCCAACTCGGGCACTTCCTGCGCCACCACGACGAAGCCAGCCGGGAGTCGTTTCTCAAGCAGGTGAATTGGCTGGAGTCCCACGCGGTCGTCCGCGCCGATGGTTCGGTTGTTTGGACCAACAATTTCGATATCCTCCACGGTAAGACCCTTCTCAGGTCCCCGTGGATCTCGGCTTACGACCAAGGCCTCGTGATCAGCGCGCTAGTGCGCGGCTATCGGCTCACGCGGCGTCCGCACCTGTTGCAACTTCTGCAAGGCACAACACAGATTTTCGCGGTCGATGTTCGCCAAGGCGGGGTGCGGGAGCCGGCACCCTCGGGCGTGGTTTATAGCGAGTTACCCGGCGAAGGAATTCCTGTGATCCAGGACGGTTTCATGACTTCGCTGCTTGGTTTATATGACTTGTACCTAGAAATGGAGGATCCGGCAACGGGCAAGTTATTCGCAGACGGAATCCAGGGCTTACGAGCGATGCTCCCAGCTTGGGATTATCGTAAGCGCTGGAGTTGGTACGGCTCGTCCGGCTACTTGTGTCCGCCAGCCTATCACTGGCAGAACCGCATATTGCTTGAAGTGCTGGGACGTCTGACCTCATGCCCGGTCCTAAAGGATTACGCAGAAGCGTGGAAGCCAGAGCGCCTCTCCGCCCTACAACGAGCGGAAATCTTCGTCACGTTTCTTGTCAGCAAGAACGCGTGCCGGCTGCGCAACCGAACCTGGCGCTTAAACCGGGTGAAAGTACAAGCCCTCGCCGCTGCTGAGGCGGTTCGCCCCATCAAAGAGAAAAGGGGTATATCCGTGGCCCGTGAAGGTTGATTCAGGAATGAAGCCGAACGGCATTTCGGAGCGAAGCGACGCTGGCATCCGTCCAACCGATGCACGCGCTCGGGAAGATTGAAACATCAGTCTACCCGCACCTGCTTTGCACCTTGAGGAATCTTTTTCTCGCGAGCGCGATTCCCACAACTCCGGAACTCATCAGCACAAGCGAGGCGGGCTCTGGGATTGTGGAGACCGGAGTCGCTGTGCCGGCAAAGTCGGCGCTGGCGCCGATTATTTGACCACTCTGATCTATCTGCTCTATCTGAAATTGACCTGTTCCCTGGCCCACGATTTTCAAGTCGAAGACCTGCGATCCCAGAGTGCAGTTCGTACCCTGGACACAATTCAGCTCGAATCCCTTAATTTCGCCTGAAATCGTTAGCGGTAGGTTCATGACTGACTGTCCGTTCCAGACAACAGGCGGAGTGCTGAAAGTTATCGTGCCGTCAAACCATTGGGCGACTGCACTGCCGAATGTGCCCGATGAGTAGAGCGAGCAGTAGCCACAAAAACTGCCTAAATTTGCCGAGGAAAAAGTGAAATTACAAAGCGACCCCAGGTTACAAAGACCAATGAAACTCGGTCCGCCCGGTGAAGATTGAAACAAGCTGAGACCCGGCCCGTTCACGGTGAAGTCCCCGCTCGAAGTGTCAAAACCATCGAAACCCGTGCCAGTAATTGCGATGCTGTCGGCGGAAGCGAGTGTGCCTAGGGCCAAGAAAAAGGCGAAGGTTAGGGCCAGAGTCTTCGGTAGCATGGGGCTGACCCTCTGGACTGCAAAGGTTATCACTTTCTAAACAGGTAGACATAGGGCTTTCACTGTATATGTATTTTGAGAACAAGCGCGGCTCGCAGCCGCCATGAAAAGTCAGTTTCTAATTCCCACTCTGGCTTAGCGCGTAGGTATTTTGAAATCTCGCAACGACAGTTCCAGGCCGCCGTATTCGGGATGATCATTATTCCCGATAGTGAAGGCGATGTCGATCGAATCGCCTGCCAGGAGCGGCGTCTGCTGCACGCGTTCGGCCATGTGCCAGCCCAGGGCGTCGAAGGTGATCTTAGTTCTCAGTTCTCGATTCTCGCTTCTCCGTTGAACGGCGCTTGCGTAGCCTTCCGCTATGGCTGCGGTTTTGTCACTGCGGCGGATGGCGGCGCCGTCGGGATGGCAGCGGGGAGTTGTCAGGACGGCGGCTGCGGAAAGTTCTTCTGATTCAACGGGCAGAGACGTTTCCACCAACGTCTCTACGAACGGGGCCACTCCGTTTCTATTTGTGCCTCTCACCTTGAGCTTGACGTGCTTGTCTTTCAGAATTCGCGGAGGGGCGGTCAGCTGTACGGCGCGGGCGGCGAAGATGGGCTCGGGATTTCCCATCCCGTAGGGTTCCAGCAGTTGAAGTGCCCAAAAAAGCTCGGGCGTGACTTCAGTGAGATCAAGTTCCGCATCCAGATCGAGGATCGGATCGAAATCCGCGGGCTTTAGGCGGGCTCGGGCGAAGGCATCGAGCTGGGTGCGCAGATCTGCGACATTCGCGGAGGGCATGGCGAATCCGCAGGCGTGGGAGTGGCCGCCGTAGCGCGAAAAAAGTGTGCGGCACGATTCGATTGCTTCAAGCAGGTGAAAGGCACGAATCGAGCGGCCGGAACCGAAGGCTTCCGCTCCGTCGCGCGAGATGACTACCGTGGGACGATTGTAGCGTTCCACGATTCGCGTGGCCGTGATGCCGATCACGCCGCGGTGCCAGCCTTCGCCATCGATTACGATGCAATAGGCATCGCATAACGCGGGATCGCCGGTGAAGCGCTCTTCCACGGCACGCAGGATTTTCCGCTCTTCCTCCTGGCGGTCGGTGTTGAGGCTATCGAGTTTGGCTGCCAGTTCCCGCGCGTGTGCAGCATCCTTCACGCTGAACAGCTCGATTACGTCACGAGCCACGTCCATGCGTCCGGCGGCATTGATGCGCGGCGCGATACGGAAACCTACTTCGCCGGATGTTGGCGGACGTTTGGCGGAAATTTGCGCAACTTCGAGCAGGGCCTTGAGCCCGGGATTCACGGCGCGGCGCAGCGCGTCTAGTCCCAACGACGCGAAGACCCGATTCTCGCCGGTTAACGGGACGGCATCGGCGATGGTAGCAATCGCAACCACCTTCATGAACGACATCAGCAACTTGTTTTGAAGGCCGGCATCCAGGCGGCGCTGCATTAATCCCTGTGCCAGCTTGAAAGCCACGCCGGCGCCACAGAGTTGTTTGTAGGGATAGGCGCAGCCTTGCTGATTTGGATTGATGACGGCCAGCGCGTTGGGCACGCCGTCCGGGCCGGGCAGGTGATGGTCGGTGACGATCAGGTCGACGCCGAGACGGTGCGCGGTTTCGGCGGGAGCGAAGGCCCGGATTCCCATGTCGACGCTGACAATCAGCCGAATACCTGCCGCTGCGGCGCGTTCGATGACGTCGTCGCGCATGTCGTAGCCTTCGCGAATGCGGTGCGGAACGTGGAAGTCGGCAGTACCGCCGCAGAGCTCGATCGCGGTCTTCAGGATGATGACGGCCATGGTGCCGTCGACGTCGTAGTCGCCATAGATGAGGATTGTCTCTTTGCGCTCGATGGCGGCTTCGATGCGATCGATAGCGGCGCGCAAGCCGGTCATGCTTTCGGGAGCGTGCAGATGAGAAAGTGAAGGGGAAAGAAAGCTAGCGGCTGCTTCCTGGTCAGTAATGCCGCGGCGGATCAGAAGGGGCGCGAGAACATGGGCTGCGTGGGAGACAGCGCGAAGAGCGGGGTCGGAGCGGAGTCCTGCGATCAGATGCGCGGCCTGATCGTGGTCGGTTGCTTTTTGATTCCACTGCATGGGTGATGAAGCAGTTTACTACCGGAGGGTGTGCAGAATCGCCAGATTCGAAAGCCCAGTCGAGTTTCTCGGCCTTTGAGGATAGAGGCAAATCCTCAGTGGCTAAAGCCCCGTCATTGAGATTTCTTGCTGCACGGCTGAGCCGTGCCCTTCCCAAAACTTTGAACGGACAGCTCTAGTTGATAACTTCCACAACCGTAATCCGATACCTTCTAGCAGTACAAGCTAGTGGTACCAGAGCTCTCTAGTTCTCTTCGTCCTGGTCGGGTTCGTCCAGGGTCAGGCCGCCGAATTCGTCAGAGACCTCCAGCAGGTGCTGGTAGCGTTCGTACCACTCGGTGCTGACCTCGCACAGAAACATCGATCCCTGGTAGGCCCAGCCCAACTGCAGAAATCCTACGCGGCCGACGTGGGCCCGCAGCCAACGTGCGTCTTCTACGTCTTCCCCATCGGTGAATTCCGAGTTGGTCAGGCGCTGCACCATTTCATCCAGTTCGGTGCGCTCCAGCGTCCAGGAGTGCATGGTGAGGAAAGGAGCGGCCGACGCCTTGGCCAATTCAACGAAATCTTTCCAACCGTCCGGATTGCCGCCCATTTCCCACATGACGCATTGCACCTCGTCATAGTCCACATAGCCGTGGAAACGGCGCATGCCATGGCCTTCGATGAAGGCCACCATGTCATCTTTTACGGTGGTGAGATCGTCTGGAGTGGGAGACATATTTGTGCGAAGTCGCAGCTTAACATTGTATGCCGTTGGCAACTTCGGTGCCAGCGCGAGCAGGCGATCACAGGGTCTGCACCCGGGGACACAAAGCGGGCAGATTGTTGGCTGCCAGTCTGCCCGAAACACGTTTCGCGTATCGTTCTAGAATCTCAGCTTGAGTGCAAACTGAACCAGGCGCGCATTGTTCACGGTATTGTTGATGACTCCAAAGGTGACTGGAGCATTGATGTCCTGTTCGCCGGTGCCTCCTGCGCCTCCAAGATAGAACTCAGGATGGTTGAACAGGTTGAAGAACTCGGCGCGGAATTGCAGACTCATGCCCTCTCGGAAGGAGAGCGGCAAGTCCTTGACGACCGAGAAGTCAGTGTTTACGAAACGCGGGCCGTAGACGGGAGCGCGGGCGGCAGTTCCCAATTCGCCCACCGTAAATTGCTGGGGAGTTCCCGCATTGAACGTAAATGTCGGAGCCTGCTCGAAAGCACAAGGATTGAACCAGTTCTGAATTGTGTGGATCTTTGTAGGAGCGGTGCAACCGGGATTGCCAGCAACTGCACCTGCCTTGTTGGGGTCGCCAATCTGGTTCGGACGCTGGAAAGTGTTGCCGTTGTAGGAGAAAAACACACCCGACCCATCGCCGCTATCGACGACAAACAATGGGAATCCAGAGGTGGCGTGTTCAATAACGTTCACTTGCCAGTTTCCGAAGACTGCATTTGTCGCACCACTCCAGTTGCTTCCAAAGTGTTTGCCTTTTCCAAAGGGCAGATCGTACAACACGCTAGCTGTGAAGTTATCGTTGAGGTTCAATTGCGACAGACCCCAATCCAGCTTCTGGAAACCGGGTAGCGGGTAATAGATGGCCCCTGGGTTCGTGCCCAAACCATCGGGCATGCCGGAATCGAATGTGCGCGACCAAGTATAGCTCAGCAACGCGTACAAGCCTTTGCGTGTACTCTTTGTTTCCGCTTTTGCCTCAAACGAATCGTAACGGGCTCTGCCAACGCTGTTGTTCGCTACGACTTGTTGGAAGGCTGCAGCATACGGGTAGACTGGGAACCCGCATCCCACTGAAACGGTCCCATATAGCGGGTTAGTCTGCTGATTTCCGGAGACGTCGGTTGCGGTTGGATAACAAATACTCGGCGAAGTCAAATTCTCATTCGACTGACCGACCAGAATGCGCGTGCTGCGGGTACCCGCATAGCCAGCGGTCAGCACGACGTTGCCGGGTAACTGGCGTTCTACGTTCAAATTAAACTGTTGCACCAAACCCTGCCGGAAATTTCGGTTCATGGATTGAATGGTGCCCGTGTAATTCGCAGGGTTGACAGGAGCTGACAAGACGGCGCCGCCGGCGACCGCAGTGCTCGATTGGGTGCCTGCGGGAACGAGGAAGCCTCCGGAGAGCGTGCTGCCAAACGCAAAACAGAAGTCGCTCGGGCAGGGATCGACCTCAGCATAGTACGGAGGATTCTGCCACAGGCCTTGTCCACCTTGATTCCAGGACGAATCATGCAGGATTCCGTAGCCAGCGCGGATTACAGTCTTGTCGCTGCCCATCACCTTCCACGACAATCCAATACGCGGCTCAATCGCTGTCTTGTCGAATTGAATACCGACCCGCCCGTCAGTTGGCACACAGATGGTGCAACTGGCCAATGTGGGGCTTCCCTTCGGCACGTACCACTTCAGCGTCTGAATATCGAAGTTCGACTGACGGTTCTGCACTTCGGTGGTGGGGGTCGCCAAAGCCCATGCCACCCCGAGATTCACGGTTAAGTTGTTGGTCACGCGCCAGTCGTCCTGCACGAAAGGACGAAATAACTTCCATCGGCGCCCTGTCGTGCCACCCAGGAACGTCTGATCGTGGGCCGCGAAGATACCCGTGCTGCCCAGCAGCACGTCCGCCGCATCATCCCCCGTCAGCGCCGCATTCTCGACGACAAACCCGTCCTGAAACGCATTGTTTCTCACGTTCATCTGACTAGCGCGGAAAGTACCGCCGAACCGGATGTTGTGCCTGCCGCGGATGAGATCGAGGGTGTCAGAAACCGAATACACGTTGGTCCCACCTTGATAGGGCGCGTAGCCGCGATCGCCGATTGCGAAATAGTTCGACATCAGGAACGACGTCATGCCGCAGCTGATGCAGTCCTTGTTGGACTGGTTCAGGCTGGGGGGATAACCCGTGACCGGATCGCACTTCGCTCCGAGATCTGCACCGGGAATTCCGATATTGGCAGCTTCACAAGTGCCGGTGCCAAAAGAAAGGATGTGATTGAAGATGCGATTGTAGCCGACAGTAACCTGGTTAATCATGTTCGCAGAGAACACGTGCGTTTCCGAAATGGCTGCATTACGACCGTGATTGTCGATGTACTGATTGCTGCCAAAGGCGTTTTGTTCAGTCCAGGTGGGCGAGCCGCCCGGGACAAAATTGGTCGCCTGATCGTAGCTGAAGCGGGCAAAAATGGAATCCCTGCTGGAGATGTTATGGTCCAGGCGGATGTCGAAGGTGCCTTCGTTCAGCTTCCGCACGGGCTCGTTTATGTAGTTGAACCCGGCACCACTTGCATCGGGAGTCGGATAGAGCTGAAGTACTTTCGCTCCCACAGGATTCACCACGGCAGCCGGAATGATGTTGCAGGGATCGCCACCTGTCTGGCTTCCATCAGGATTCACCGGTTCGGGGTTCGATGTGCCAGGCACGCACGCGAACGGAACGCCTCCGAATGGATTATTGAGAAACTTGCCTCCAGCTACCGTCGGCGCACCAGTGAAGTCATAGTTGCCATTGGCATCGGCTGTCGTCATTCCGGTAGTTGGAACGAAGCCAGTGAATGGCACGCCGCGGCGCTGCATCTTCGCCTGGTAATCCACAAAGAAGAACGTCTTGTCCTTCTTGATTGGGCCTCCGAAGGATCCGCCAAACTGGTTCAGATTGAATTTCTCAACCGAAGTTGCGAAGTAGCTGCGGGCGTCCAGTTTCGTGTTGCGGAAAAATTCAAACAACGAACCGTGATATAGATTCGTTCCCGACTTCGTGGTCACCAATACAGTTGGCCCGGCGCGCTCGCCATATTCTGCGGAATAGTTATAGGTCAGTACTTTGAATTCCTGGATATCGTCAATGTCGGAGAAGATTGCGATTCCGCCTTCGTCCAGTTGGTTGTTGTCGTTTCCGTCGAGCAGCCAGTCGGTGCTCTGTTCGCGAGAACCACCTACTGAGAGCGAGAACGCTCCACGAGTGGCCGCTTCACTGCTAGCCGCGCTCGTAAAGAAGCTGTTCGGATTCGTCGACTGCGTGGTGCCCGGGGTCAGTGTCGCGAGTTGCACGAAGTTACGCCCGTTCAAAGGGAGTTCGGCAACTTCCTCGGCCGTGATGACCTGCCCAAGCGTTGGCGTAGTGGTCTCTACCGCGACTTCAGTCGCATTCACTTCCACACTGGCGCTGACCGATGCTGGCTGAAGGCTGAAGTTCAATTCGCGCTGCTCGTCCACCTGCAGCCGCACGTCTTTTTGTTCCACGACTCCGAAACCCGGGGCTTCAACGCGAATGGTATAGAAAGCAACAGGAAGCAAGGGAATGAGATAGTGTCCGGAATCGTCCGTCTTGACCTCGCGCGTAAGTCCCGTGCCTTGTGACGTAATTCTCACGCTTGCAGCGGCGATCACCGCGCCTGCCTTATCGGACACCGTGCCCGAAAAGCTCCCGGTTGCCTGACCGTGCAGAAACGGGCTCAACAAACAGAGCAACGAACCGAGATACACTGCGACACGCGTCTTCTGGCTCGACATTTCTCGAACCCCTTTCGGTGGTAGTGCGTGGAAGAAAAGACCCTTTACCTCCGGCTGGGGAAGTTAGGGCGCTGGGACCGCAGACAGCGCTTATAAATTGCCGCTTACCTTCAAGTCAAGAATTTTCGAATCGCAAACGGTGGTCTTTGGGGCCATTCTTTAGGATCGTCTCATGCGGAAAAGCTATCCGGAAACGGGACGAGGCAACTGGCTTAGATTCTTGCGGCCAGCTCGGCGTCCAAGCCTGCGCGGTCATAAAAAGACTTCTGCGTTCCAAAGCCGGTTGTGGATAACGCGGCATAAAGATTAGCGCGCCGAACGGCCTCCTTTTCGGGAATACCCTCGGCCAGAAATACGGCAAAACTACCAATGAACGCGTCCCCGGCGCCACTGCTGTCGACGCTGTTCACTTTGAAAGGAAGCATGTGTTCGCTTGCGCTGGCTCCGGAGAGAAGGGATCCATTGGCTCCCAAAGTTATGATGACGCGGCGAATGCCGCCTGCCACTAGCTTCTCGGCACACTTCCTCGCATCTTCCACGTTTTTCACGGGCTGACGCGCGATCGACTCAGCTTCGCTTTCGTTGGGAACGAAGTAGTCAAGATCCTCCAACGCGTTCAGGTCGACGGGCTGCGCGGGCGCGGGATTGAGAATGCAGCGGATCCCATGCTTCCGGGCGAACGCGACCGTGTAATAAACAGTCTCGACCGGAATTTCGAATTGCAACACGATGCAATCGGCGGCCTTCAACGTCTCGGCGGCGGCGTCCACGTCGGCCGGTTTGAGCGCATCATTCGCTCCCTTGACCACCAGAATGCGGTTCTGCCCGTTGGGTTCCACGAAGATGGGCGCAACGCCGCTCGACAGTCCCTCGACCTGCTTCACGTGCGAGGTGTCAATGCCCTGCTTCTTGAAGTTTTCGATAGTAGCCGGACCAAAGAGGTCGCTGCCCACGCGGGCGACCATGAATACTTCTGCGCCGCAGAGGCGCGCCGCGACCGCCTGATTCGCGCCTTTACCGCCGAAGCCAAGATCGAATCTCTGCCCGAAGATGGTTTCACCCGGCTTCGGAAACTGATCGGTAAAAGTTGTGAGGTCGATGTTGGCGCTGCCAACTACCGCGATCTTCGGGCGATGTGCCATGGTCCTGCCGCCATTGCGTAACTTTGTGGAACGCCGAGTCTATTCAGCCGACGCGGCGTGTGTCAACGACTAGAGTGGCCGCGGAAAAAGCCTGCCTTTGCGGTTGTCTTGAAAGGGCGCGGCTTCGAGCCGCGCCGCAATTCGTGCGAAATCAATCACGGCTTCATAGCCGCTGAGGGTCGTGGTTGCGTTGGTGCTGGATGAAGATATGACTGATAGCAACAGATGCTCAATCTAGGTATCACTCGGCAGAGAGCTTTGGGGATGTCCGCGCTTGCGTTACATCGGGAGCGAGGTAATTTTCCGGAAGCCTTTAAGCGCTAGCTTTTCCGAGTCCTTCAACCGTTAACATGGGATTCCCACAGATTCTCCACAGCAATCCTGCGCCTGTATATTTCAATCGGCGGCCTTTTCCCTGACAATTCCTACGGAGAGCTCTGTCCGGACTTAACCAAACGAAAATGGCGAACCCTGGCGATTTCGCGTACACGGTCAAGCAGCAGGCGGACATTGTCCGCATCATTGGCGACTACATCAAGCTGAAGAAGGCGGGGGCGCAGAATTATTCGGGGCTATGTCCGTTTCATGGGGAGAAGACGGCGTCGTTTTCGGTGCATGCCACGCGGCAGTTTTATCACTGCTTTGGGTGCGGCGTGTCGGGGGACGTCTTCAGCTTCGTGCAGAAAATCGAGAACATCACGTTTCCCGAAGCGGTGCGGATGGTGGCGCAGAAGCTGGGGATTCCGCTGCCCAAGGCGGCGTACTCAACTCCTGGAGAAGCCAAAGAAGCGCGGCTGCGCGGGCAATTGCTCGAAGTGCATGAGCGGGCAGTCTCCTTCTTTCAGGAGTGCCTCCGGCGTCCCGAAGGCGCGCGGGCCCGGGAATATCTGGCGGGGCGCGGGCTCGATCAGGAAATGATTGCGCGTTTTCGCATCGGCTACGCGCCGGATTCGGGATTTCTTCTGCGCGATCGTCTGAAAGCGGAATTCAGCGAAGAGGTGTTGCGGGAGAGCGGGTTGTTTTCGTGGAAGCAGGAGGACCGGCTTCCGGCTTCCGGCTCTCGGCTTCCGGAAAACGGCGTGAACAACGACGCGGGTGCCCCGTCCTTGTCCGTCCGTTCTTTGGACGGACAGGGCGGGGACTTTGACTCGACCCCGAGACCGGAAGCCGAAAGCCGGAAGCCGGAAGCCGCCGCCATGTACTCCAAATTTCGCAACCGCGTCATGTTCCCCATCGCGAGCGAGGCGGGGAAAGTCATCGCATTTACCGGGCGCACGCTAGCGACGGACGAGAAGTCTGGGCCTAAGTATTTGAATTCGCCGGAGACCGCGATCTATTCCAAGAGCCGCGTGCTGTTCAATCTCGATGTGGCCAAGGAATGGGTGAAGAAGTTTGATTATGCGATTCTGGTCGAAGGGCAGATGGATTGCATCTCGGTTTATGCCGCAGGATTTCACAACGTGATCGCCAGCTCGGGGACCGCCTTCACCGAGCTGCAGGCCAAGCTGCTGGGGCGATTCAGTAAGAATGTCGTGGTGAATTTCGATCCCGACACGGCAGGAGCGAAGGCGACGGAGCGGACACTGGGCCTGCTGGTTGAGGAAGAATTCACAGTCAAGGTACTGACGCTGGAACAGGGATTCGATCCCGATCTCTATATCCGCCGCAAGGGCAAGGAAGCGTATGGCGAGGCGCTGAAGCATTCGCAAGAATATTTTGAGTACCTGATCGAGCGGGCGCGCATGCAGTTTGCCGTGCGCAGCGCCGAGGGCAAACACAAGGCGTTGAATTATCTATTGCCGCATATTCAGCGTGTGCCCAGCCGGATTGTGCGCGACGAACTGGCGCAGGAGATGGCGCAGAAGCTTGGGATCGATTCCGCGGTCTTGCGGCAGGAGTTGCGGCATGCGGCGGGGACGCGCTCGACATCTGTCGTCAAGGCCACTGCCGAGGCGCAGGTCACGGATGCGGAAAAAGTTTTGATCCGCGCCCTGGCCTCTGTGCGGCAAATGCAGCCCGGAGAGGAGCATGTTTCCACGCGCGACGACGCCCGAGGTGGCAAAGACGAGGAGTTCAATCCGGCGCGGCAGGCGCAGTTTGTCCTGCAGAATGAAGGGCTGCATCACGGGCTGGCGACCGAATCGCTGGCGGAGTCCCTCCTCGCCGATTTCCGGTTAACTGCGGGGCGCGGTTATGCCGATGTGCTTGAGGTACCAGCCACGGAGAGCGATCGCCGGATGCTGGCGTCGATTTTGCTGAAGGAAGACGAGGAACTGACGGCCGAGGTGCTGGAGGCTTCAGTGCGAGCCTTGCGCCGCATTCATTTGCGCCGGCGGCAGGAAGATGTCCAGCGTGAACTCAAGAAGCCCGGTCTGGCTACAGACAAGGAGCGGTTGCGTCAACTGCTCACAGAATTGGAGCGAATCAGCCGGGCACTGCGAGATCCGGGTTTGGCCGAAAGCAGCCTGGCGGAAGATGGTTCGAAAGCGGCGGGAACAAAAAAAACAGCGTGAAACAAAAAGCCGCTGGAAGCCATCTAAGTATTTAAGAGAATTGCAGATAGCGGCAGGTATGGGAGAGATAGGGCGCGGGCAACTGTTAGACGGTACAGCACTTATGTGCTAAAATCTGTAAGTTTGTGCTAGGCGCGCAATCCCGAACTACCCACATTCCCACCTTTGAAGGAACTGTATCACACGCTCCTGTGGAGCGGAATAACGAAGTTTAAGGACACACCTTTTGGCTCTTGACGACAAGTTCGATGACATTAAAAAACTGATCGATACGGGCAAAGAGAAGGGATATCTCACCTACGACCAGGTCAATGACCTGATCCCGCACGATGTGCACAGTCCCGAAGACCTGGATGATCTGCTGACCACGATCGGTACGCAGGGAATCGACGTGCTGGAAGGCCCAAAGCTGCCTTCGGCCACGCTCGATAAAAAATTTGACGAATCCGAAGAAGGGGAAGACGTTGAGCTCGACCTGACTCCTGGAGCTCTGGAAAAAACCAACGATCCCGTCCGCATGTATTTGCGCGAGATGGGAACTGTGCCGCTGCTTACGCGCGAAGGCGAAGTGGAAATCGCCAAGCGCATTGAGCGCGGACAACTGCGCGTGCTGAAAGCTTTGTCGCGATCTCCCATCGTGATTCGTGAACTGCTGGCGATGGGCGAGGATCTCAAGAAAGGCGTCCGCTCGATCAAGGAAGTGGTGACCTTCGATGAAGAAGAGATCACCGATGAGATCCTGCAGAATCGCCTGAACGAGTTCACCGGCAAAATCGACGACATGGCCAAGCTGTACAAGAAGGCCGCGCTGCTCGAAGAGAAATACGCCGAAGTTTCGCTGAAGAAGAAGCCGAAGGATCATCGCCGGGCTCGCCGCCGGTTGGCGCGCGGCATTGTTGCGGTGTCGCAGGCGGTGCGCAAACTGGGTTTCACCAACGCCGAACGCAAGCGTCTTATTGAACGCCTTAACAAAACAGTCGACGGCATGCGTTCGCTCGACCGCCAGACGCAAAACCTGGAGCGCAAGGCCGACGCCACTCGCAGCGAAGAGCAGAAAAAAGAATATCGCCGGCAGGCGCGTGCGATTCGCGGCGAAGTCGAAAAACTGGAACTCGAAACCGGCGTGTCGTTTCCGGAGCTCAAGCGCACGCAGCGCGAGATTATCCAGGGCGACATGGACGCGGAGCACGCCAAGCGTGAGCTGATTGAGGCCAACCTCCGCCTGGTAGTTTCGATTGCCAAGAAATATACGAACCGGGGACTGCAGTTTCTCGACCTGATTCAGGAAGGCAACATCGGCCTGATGAAGGCAGTCGACAAATTCGAATACCGCCGTGGCTACAAGTTTTCCACGTATGCCACGTGGTGGATTCGGCAGGCCATCACCCGCGCGATTGCCGACCAGGCGCGCACGATTCGCATCCCGGTGCACATGATCGAGACCATCAACAAGCTGATCCGCACTTCGCGGCAGCTGGTGCAGGAGTTGGGGCGTGAGCCCACGTCGGAAGAGATTGCCAAGCGCATGGATATTCCGGTGGCGAAAGTGCGTAAGGTGCTGAAGATCGCGCAGGAGCCGATCTCTCTTGAAACGCCGATCGGCGAGGAAGAAGATTCGCATCTCGGCGACTTCATCGAAGATCGCGCCGTGGTTTCTCCGGCCGAGGCGGTGATCAACGTGAACCTGAAGGACCAGACGGGACAGGTCCTGCGGACGCTGACCCCGCGCGAAGAAAAAGTCATCAAGATGCGCTTTGGCCTGGAAGACGGCAGCGAGCACACGCTGGAAGAGGTCGGGCAGTCGTTCGCGGTCACTCGCGAACGCATCCGCCAGATCGAAGCCAAGGCGCTGCGCAAGTTGCGGCATCCCTCCCGTTCGCGGAAGCTGCGGGCGTTTATGGACGGAGTGCGGGACTAGACAGCATTCGCCACTGAGTCACAAAGACACAGAGAGAAAACGGAAGAAAGGGCGCAGCTTCGGTTGGGCGCGGAAATCGTTAAATCGGAGTCCACTTTACTGATGGGAGATCTGCAACGGCGCTTCGGCAATTTCGTCTTTCCGCCCTGGCCGGAGCCGGTGACACAGGCCTACTTGTTGCCGCTGCGAATGCTCGCGTCGCCGGCGCGGCGATTCTTGTTTTAGGCCTCAGTCCGCGCTAACCCTTCGATCATAGCCACCGCACTTTTCTCGAACTGGTGGCGGCGCGGATCGCCGGAGTTCTGCCGAACGAGGTCCTTCGGCGCTTACCCGCTCGGGTTCGCCGTTGCTGGATAGCCGAGGCGGCTGTCCCTTCCTGAGCATTGCGAGTTATTGGA
Organism: uncultured Acidobacteriaceae bacterium; assembly: GCA_963709305.1. Taxonomy (GTDB): domain Bacteria; phylum Acidobacteriota; class Terriglobia; order Terriglobales; family Acidobacteriaceae; genus Sulfotelmatobacter. Next base: position 63,871 of record CAVPWO010000005.1, read on the forward strand.
GTAAATGCCCCGGCGAGATTAGTTCTTCGTTTTCCTCCGGTTTCCACAAATAAGTCTCATCGTCCACAGCTTCTTCACAACGGGGTGGCTTTTTTGTATTGCGGGGCGCGGCGATCTACCTGAGAGTGGAGGCAGTGAAACGTGAGAGTTTCTGAACTTGCCGGATGATTGCGGCAAGCCAGCGGCAGCCGGTGATTCTCGAGGGTGAATCGCCGGGGGGAATCCAGAAAACGCGCGCGAGCGCGAACTGGTTGCCCGGGCGTTGCGGCTCTCCTCCCCCACTCCGCTCTTCGGGGCGGGAACTGGGCCGCTGGCTAACCGTGGGGTTGTAGGATCGTGATCGCGAGGTGACGCATCCGCAACTGGCTTTGGCAAATGCGGCACTCCTTTGGAGCGCTGTCGGGCCGAAGCGGTCATTCCACCGTCATGCGGTGACAAGCGAGAGCAGGAATCCACGTTCGATGCGGCTCGGGTGGCTGGCCCGGGCCGCATTTTTATTTTCTGCTATCAGCTTTTAGCTACGGCGTTTCGTCGCACTGCCAGTCGATCTGGAGAACCGTTCCCAGTAACGGACTTCTTTTCTAACAGTTTCCACAACATATCGCGGACCTGCACAGCTTCTTCACAATTGATTTGGAGTTTCGCTTTGTATTCGCTATGCTGGAGCATAAGAACAGAGCAGAGTGCGGTATACGTCCATGGCTACCACCGACTACAGCATCAGCACTCTTCCGGCGAACGTCGAGGCCGAACGCTCGATTCTGGGCGCGATCCTCCTCGACAACTTTGCCTATAACCAGGCTGCCGAGCATTTGCGGATCGAGGATTTTTCCCTCGACTCGCATCGCCGCATTTATTCGCGCATGGTCGATCTGGCGGAGTCGTCGCGGCCGATCGACATGATCACGCTGATCGAAGAACTCGACCGGCACAAGGATCTGCAACCGATTGGTGACGTGGCCTATGTATCGAGCCTGGTCGATGGCGTTCCCGACCGGCCTAGCATTGAGCACTACGTCAAGATTGTGCGCGACAAGGCTCTGCTGCGCGGGCTGATTTCCGCGGCCAACACGGCGATCGCGCGAGCATCGGACCAGGGAGACGCCGCCGAAGATGTTTTGAGCGACGCCGAGGCCGCGATCTTTCAGCTCTCGGACAAGCGCATTGGGCGCGGTTTCATGGGCGTGCAGGAGATCGTCCGCGAATCGTTTGGCTCGGTCGATGCGTTGTTGCAGCGCGGCCAGCGGATCACGGGACTGGCGACGCACTACACCGATCTGGACGAGATGACGTCGGGGTTGCAGCGTTCCGATCTGGTGATCATTGCGGCGCGGCCTTCCATGGGCAAGACGGCGTTCGTGATGAACATCGCGGAGAATGCGGCGATCGAGGATCAGCAGGTGGTGGGCGTGTTCTCGCTTGAAATGTCGCGTGAGGCGTTGCTGATGCGCTTGTTGTGTTCGCAGGCGCGAGTCGATGCCCACAAGATGCGCACCGGTTCATTGTGGCAGGATGACACGAAAAAAGTTGTGCGGGCAATGGAGCAACTGGCGCATGCTCCGATTTTTATCGACGATACTCCGGGCATTTCTCTGAGCGAGATGCGGGCGAAGTCCCGGCGGTTGAAGCAGGCACAGGGCGGCAAGCTCGATCTGATCATCGTGGATTACTTGCAATTGATGTCAGGCGGCGGGCAAGCGATTCGAGAATCGTACCCAGGAAGTTTCCGCAATCTCTCGGGGTCTGAAGGCCCTGGCGAAGGAACTTGCCGTGCCGGTGATTGCGCTTTCGCAGTTGAGCCGCGCTCCGGAGAGCCGTGGCGGAGATCATCGCCCGCAACTGGCCGATCTGCGAGAGTCGGGATCGATCGAGCAGGATGCCGACTTGGTAATGTTCATCTTCAGGGAAGAAATCTATAAGCAGGACGATCCCGAACTACAAGGCAAGGCGGAGATCATTATCGCCAAGCAACGAAACGGTCCCATCGGAAAGGTCAGGATGGCCTTCTTGAAAAATAGCACCAGATTTGAGTCATTGGCAGAGGGAGGGGACGGCTCCGACCAGTGATCGCGTGAGTACAGGAAAGACCCTAGAAGTGCCTCAGTAAGTCCCTTAGCAACTTGGGTTTGCAGGGGGCCGAAAATTCCGAGCCTGCCTGTGGAAAAGCTTGTGGAATTGAAAACCCTTTTCAAAAATTGTTTTCGCAGCGACCGCCCGGTCGGTTTCGGGAACAAGTTCTTATGCCGTTAAGAGCATGCACAGTAACCAGTTATGCAATTCATGAAGCATTAACATGAGCGCAGGCCGAACCAGATCGATCTCTTTCCGGTTTTGAGATTTGCACAATTTGAGGTTCCAGCACTTTGGTTTTCGGCCAGCTTTTTGCGATCTTCCGGCAAGGCGGGTCCGCGCGGATTCCCTTGCGAAATCGTTGATGAAAGCAATCGTATTCCTGGATAGAACACCTGTCATCCCCGGAAAAGGTCCGCTTCTCAGTTGCTGTCCTCGCCAACCTTCAGGACGGCGAGAAATGCCTCTTGTGGAATGTCGACACGGCCGATACGCTTCATGCGTTTTTTGCCTTCTTTCTGCTTCTCCAGCAGCTTGCGCTTGCGCGAAATGTCGCCGCCATAACATTTCGCAATAACGTTCTTGCGGATGGCATGTACTGTTTCGCGGGCGATGATTTTGGCGCCGATCGAGGCCTGAATCGCCACCTCGAACATCTGGCGGGGAATGAGCTCTCTCATTTTGGAAACCAGGAGTTTCCCGCGTTCATAAGCGAAGTCGCGGTGCACGATGATGGAGAGCGCATCCACCGGCTCGCCCGCAACCAGAATGTCGAGCTTCACCATCGGCGAGTCCCAATAGTCGGCCAGGTGGTAGTCGAGAGACGCATAGCCGCGCGAGACGGATTTGAGGCGATCGTAAAAGTCGAGAACAATTTCGTTCAGCGGCAATTCGTAGTGCAGCATCACGCGCGAAGAACTTACGTACTCAAAAGTTTTTTGCTTGCCGCGCTTCTCTTCGACCAACTTGAGAATTCCGCCGACGTATTCTTCGTTGGTAAGAATTGTGGCCAGGATGACCGGTTCTTCGACCTTGGCAATTTCGCTGGGATCGAGCCAGCGGGAAGGATTGTCGATTTCGACCATGGTGCCGTCGGTTTTGTAGATTTTGTAGCGCACGCCGGGAGCGGTGGTGATCAGGTCGAGATTGAATTCGCGCTCCAGGCGTTCCTGAATGATTTCCATGTGAAGCAGGCCCAGAAAGCCGCAGCGGAAGCCGAAGCCGAGTGCGACGGAACTTTCCGGCTCGAAGAAAAACGACGAATCGTTCAGCCGCAATTTTTCGAGAGCCTCGCGCAGCTGGGTGTGCTCGTGGGCGTCGACGGTGTAGAGGCCGGCGAAGACCATAGGCTTGATTTCTTCGAAGCCGGGCAAGGCCTCGAGGGCGGGATTGGCGTCGTGGGTGATGGTATCGCCGATCTTGGTGTCCGCGACATTCTTGATGTTGGCGATGATGAAGCCGACTTCGCCCGCCACAAGTTGGTCGATCTCAACCGGCTTAGGCGTGAGCACGCCGAGAGTTTCCGCGTCGAAGGTGGTGCCGTTCCACCACAGCCGAATGCGGTCGCCCTTGCGCAGAGTGCCCTGAAATACGCGGGTCAGCACGACGACGCCGCGGTAAGCGTCGAACCAGGAGTCGAAAACCAGCGCCTGGAGCCGGTTGTCGGGCGAGCCCTTGGGAGCAGGCACGCGCTTCACGATGGCTTCGAGAACTTCGGGAACGCCCTGGCCGGTCTTGGCGCTGATGAGAACGGCGTCGGATGCATCGAGGCCGACAGCGCCTTCAATCATCTCTTTGGTACGCGGGATGTCGGCGCTTTGCAAATCGATTTTGTTGATAACGGGAATAATTTCGAGGCCGTGATTGATGGCGAGATACGAATTCGCGAGCGTCTGGGCCTCGACTCCCTGCGACGCATCGACGACAAGCAAAGCTCCCTCGCAGGACGCCAGAGAGCGCGAGACTTCATAGGAAAAATCCACGTGGCCGGGCGTATCGATTAGATTCAGCTGATAAGTTTGGCCATCTTGCGCGGTGTAGGCCATGCGGACCGCGTGGGCTTTAATGGTGATGCCGCGTTCGCGTTCCAGGTCCATGGAATCGAGCACCTGGGCCTGCATTTCGCGCGCGGTAAGGGATCCAGTCAGCTCGAGCAGGCGATCGGCCAGCGTCGATTTGCCGTGATCGATATGCGCGATAATCGCGAAGTTGCGAATGAAAGCGGCGTCCATGAGCGAGTGGATAACTCTTGATTCTAGCAGGGGGAAAACAGTTCTCAGTTGCCCAGTTCTTAGTTCTCAGTTGCGTTGGTGGTGGAGAGAACTCTATCCATTCGTGCAACGCTTCTGCTCTCGGGTAGAATCCTGCTCTGTTGAAGACGAAAGGAAAAGAACAATGCGTAGACTGACCGTCGTGGTTTTATCGATACTGGCTTGCCGAGTCATGTTCCTGGGTCAAACTCTTTCGGCTAAGGTGCAGCCGTTTGTGAAGGTGAATGCGCCGGTTGTGGTTCTTACGCATGCGCGCGTGATCGATGGCACGGGGGCGGCGGCACGCCAAGATCAGACGATCATTCTCAGCAAGGGAAAGATTGAGTCGGTCGGCGCCGGTTCGGACAGCGTGCCGCAGAACGCGCAAGTCCTTGACCTGCATGGCTACAGCGTAATTCCCGGCTTGGTCGGGATGCACGACCACATGTTTTATCCCATGGGAAACGGGGTTTTCGGGGAGATGGCGTTTAGTTTTCCGCGCCTGTATCTTGCCGGTGGTGTGACCACGATTCGCACCACGGGGGCACTCGAACCGTACACGGATCTGGAACTCAAGAAGTCCATCGATGCGGGACAAATGCCCGGACCGAAAATGCACGTTACGGGCCCGTATCTGGAGGGCAAGGGCTCTTGGGCGATTCAAATGCACCAGCTCACCGGGCCCGAGGACGCGACCCGAACTGTAAATTTCTGGCTTGACCAAGGAGTGGACAGCTTCAAGGCATATATGTTCATTACTCCAGCGGAGCTTGGCGCCGCGATTACTGCAGCCCACAAGCGCGGAGCGAAGGTTACCGGGCATCTGTGTTCGATCGGCTTTCGCGAGGCGGCCGATCTCGGGATCGACGATTTGGAGCACGGCCTGTTCGTGGATACCGAATTCCTTCCTGGAAAAAAAGCGGGAGAATGCCCGGAGGAGCCCGAAAATCCCATTCTGATGTCGAAGCTCGATACGAATGCTGGTCCGTTGCACGACATGATTTTGTATCTGGTGCAGCATCATGTCGCTGTCACTTCGACTCTTCCGGTATTTGAGATGGGAAGTTTCCCGGGCAGGCCGGCGATGCAGGAACGCGTGCTGGACGCACTTTCGCCGGACGCTCGCAGTGCGGTACTGGAGCGAAGAGTACGCTCCAGCGATTCAGCGCGGACGCGCCACTTGTATGGCAGCGACGTGTCTCCGTGGCCCGCCGCGTTCAAGAAAGAATTGGATTTCGAATACGCATTCGCCAAGGCTGGTGGATTGTTACTTGCTGGCCTTGATCCCACGGGGATGGGCGGCGTAATTGCGGGCTTCGGCGACCAGCGTGAAGTGGAGTTGCTGGTGGAGGCGGGATTCACACCGCTGGAAGCGATTCACGTTGCGACCGCGAATGGAGCACAGTTTCTGGGAGAGGCGGACCGCATCGGAACCATTGCCCCGGGCAAACAGGCGGACCTGGTTGTGATCAAGGGCGATCCCTCGACAAGAATCGAAGACATCGAAAATGTGGAAACGGTTTTCAAAGACGGCATTGGCTATGATTCGGCCAAGCTGATTGAATCGGTGCGTGGCATTGTGGGGAGTCGATAGTTCCGAGTAAGTCTTTCGAGTAAGCCCATGCTTGTTCTCGCTTCCGCTTCGCCGCGACGGCAGGAACTCCTGCGCAACGCGGGTATTTCATTCGCTGTTCAGCCGGCGAATATCGACGAAACGCCGCGAGCGGGAGAATCTCCCGGCGATTGTGCCGTGCGGCTGGCGCGCGAAAAGGCGCTCGCCGTGTGGCACACGCGGCCGCAAGATTTGGTGCTGGGAGCGGACACGATTGTCATTGTCGATGAGACCATTTTGGGGAAACCGGTTGACGCCGCCGACGCAGTTCGCATGTTGCATTTGCTTTCAGGTCGCGTCCATCGAGTGATTACCGGTGTGTGTGTGGTTGCGACAGCTGCCAGAAAACGGCTGCCAGTTTCCGGTGAGAAAGAAGCGCGTCCTGAAGAAATAGTGAACACTGAGAATGGACACGTGAGAAGTGCTTCGGCAACTACGCTGGTGACGATGACTCAGTTATCCGACGATGAGATTCGCGAGTATGTCGCGACGGGAGAGCCCATGGATAAGGCGGGAGCCTATGCAATTCAGGGACTGGCCTCGCGATGGATTCCACGCATTGAAGGCGACTACAGCAATGTGGTGGGGCTGCCGGTAGCGCTGGTTTACCGGATGCTGCGCGAAGATTCAGAGATTTGAAATGCCGCCGGAGTGTTGGGCGCGATCGGCTATCTAGCGAAGCGGTGCAAAAGCCACTCGGCCTGCGAATCATTGGTCCGCGAAGCAAGGGAAAGGCTTATACTTTCTTTTCTTCCTCTTTTTTCACCGCTTCTTGTTGCTTCGCTTCTTCCTTTTTAAGCGCTTCCTGCTTTTCGACTTCGGGATCTTTCATGGACGTTTTGAAGTTGCGGATGCCTTCGCCCAGACCTTTGCCCAGAGCAGCGAACTTGCTGGTGCCAAACACCAGAAGCGCGATCCCGATGATCAACAGCAAGTGCAAAGGCTGAAAAAGACCTTCACCCATAATTCCTCCGCTAGAGCGGTCTTCGAGCGTGCTTACGCTCCCTGATGCTCCTGAGAAAAGTGTAGGCTACCGCATGCGGGGAGTCAAAAGCCGAGCCGAACCCTCGCTTTTGTTTCGACGCTCACCGGCAGGGGTATCATGAGTCTGGCTGTTGCGGAGGTTCAATCGCATGTTCACGGTTCGCGGGATGCGACTGCTGTGGTTCTTGTCGTTACTCTTTGTCTTCAATGTTGCGATAGGTTCGGCCCAAAGCACGAGGCCGGCGCCAGCTTCGCCGCCGGCCGAACAGCGCAAAACCAGCGAACCCTACACTGGCGATCTCTCTATTTTCGATTCTCCGGGCCGCGAAGATCGGCTTCAGATTCATCGCGTGATGGATGTACTGGGCATCACGCCGGGAAAGGCTGTGGCCGATGTCGGCGCCGGGTCGGGATGGTTCACGGTGCGTGCCGCAAAGCGAGTGACCGCGAGTGGGCTGGTTTATGCGGTCGACATCAATCCCGAGGCGATTCGTTACATCGGTAAACGTGCTCAGAAAGAGCAATTGCAGAACGTGAAAACAATCCTAAGCACGCCCGACAACCCGCAGCTTCCCGCAGATTCAGTGGACGCTGTGTTGTTGCTGAAGACTTACCACGAGGTCGCGCAGCCCGTGGTGTTGCTGCGAAACCTGCGAGCGGCGCTGCGTCCGGGCGCCAAGGTGGGCGTCATCGACCGCAACGGTAACGGTGAAGATCACGGAGTGGGACGCGATGTGGTGATTCGCGAGGCGAAAGAAGCGGGCTACAAACTGGTCGACCAATATGATTTTGTGAAGGGCGACAAGATGGACTACTTCCTGGTGTTTACGAAAGAACAGTAATCTCTTCCACCGCCGACCAGGTTGTGCGGGCGAGGTCGGCGAACAAAGGAAGGTCGGCATCCGAGCCAGGTGCGCGATATTCCGGTCAGGCATTCGCGATCATTCCCGCCAGAAGCACGGCGCGGCGCGGCAACTCGGAGATAACGATATGTTCGTGAACGGCGTGGGCTCCTCCGCCTGCGCCGCCCATGCCGTCGAGCGTGGGAATGCCCATGCCAGCGGTAAAGTTTCCGTCGGAGCCTCCGCCGACTGCGGCCTCTTCGAGTTTCCAGTTCACGTGCTTTGCGATTGCAACCGCTTTTTTGTAGAGCGCGACCACGCCGGCATTGCGCTCCATGGGCATGCGGTTGATGCCGCCCTCGATGCTGAGCCGGCAGTGTTGGTCAAAAGGCTTCAGGGACCGAAACTGTCGATCGAGCGCGACAGCCTGTTTTCGTTCCTTAATGCGAACATCTATTTCCACGGCGGCTTCGGCTGCGATTACGTTGGTACGAGTTCCGCCGCGAATCACGCCTGGGTTCACGGAGAGACCTCGCCGCAGATCGTTCATCTTTGAGATAGCGGTGATCTGGCGCGCAAGTTCGACGATCGCGCTGTGTCCCTTGCCGGGATCGAGCCCGGCGTGCGCGGCAACCCCTTTCACGCGGAGAAGATATTCGCCCACACCTTTGCGCGCCGTTTTCACAGCTCCGCGCGGCGCCGCTGGCTCGAGGACGAGCACAGCCGCGGATTCACGGGCCAATGCCTCGGTAATCTTGCGGGAAGAACGGCTGCCGACCTCTTCGTCCGAAACCAGAAAAACCGTGACCGGTCGCGGCAGACCTCCGGGCTCCGATTGCAGCGCCTGAATCGCGTAAAGCATGAGCGCGATGCCCGACTTCATGTCGAGCACGCCGGGACCGTGCAGACGTCCATCGACAAGCTGGCAAGGCATGGTGGCGTGCGTTCCCAGCGGGTAGACCGTATCGAAGTGGCCGAGCAACAGGACGGGCTTGATCTTCGTCTCTTCGCGTCCGGGAAAATCGATTTGCACGCTGTCGGCGAAATCTTCAGAGCGGTGCACACGTGCGTGTCCACCGAGGGTTTCGAAGCGAGCGCCAAGCAGCGCCCCCATGCGGTCGGCGGCCACTTTGTTGTCGCTGGGAGATTCGATCGAGACGAACTCCCGGATCGTCTCGACCATCTCTTCCTGCCGCGCTTCGAAGTAACGCAGCCTTTCTCTCCATATTGAATTGGAGGGAACTTCTCCGGATCGTTTCGGATGCTGTATTTTCTTAGTCGCCATTTGTGCGGATCTTCTTTGGATTACTTCTTCGTGCCGATAATCGGGGCCGAGGAAGGACCTTCGGGCGCAAGCCGTACAGTATAATCTTCAAGCCGTTTTGAGACGAAGTGTTTTTGAGACAACCAGCTTTGAGACAACCATGAATAAGAGCATCCCTGTGACGGAATCTTCGCAAGATTCTGCGAAGGCCGGGCTCGATATCCACGACATTCTGAAGATTCTGCCGCATCGGTATCCGTTTTTGCTGATCGACCGCGTTTTGGATCTGGAGCGGAAGAGGCGCATCGTCGCCATCAAGAACGTAACCATCAACGAGCCATTTTTCAATGGGCACTTCCCTGGCCTGCCCATCATGCCGGGAGTGTTGATTGTGGAAGCTATTGCGCAGGCCGGGGGCGCGCTGCTGCTGACCGAGGTTGAAGACCGGAGCGACAAGGTGATGATGTTTACCGGGATTGATCGCGCCAAGTTCCGCAAACCGGTGAGCCCCGGCGATCAGTTGCGTCTGGAAGTGGAAGTGACCGGCTGGCGCTCGGTGCCAGGCATGACCGCGGCCAAGATGCAAGGCTACGCTTACGTGGGAGACAAGCGCGTGGCCGAGGCGATCGTTTCGTGCCAGTTGGTGGACAGCTCTCGCGGGCGCGGAGCGAGCAGCGGGGACGGCAATGCGGAATAGTAATCGCAAAGGATGCCCATAACTCTGCCCACTCCATGAATCCATCGCTCAAGCCCTCAGTTTCCGGGAACGTACATTCCACCGCGATGATCGATCCGACTGCGAAGATTCCTGCGTCGTGCAAGATTGGGCCGTATTGCGTGATTGGCGCGGACGTGGAACTGGGCGAGGATTGCCGTCTGTTATCGCATGTGGCGATTGACGGGCCGACGAAAATTGGATCGGACAATATTTTTTTTCCTTTCGGCGCCATCGGCATGGCGCCGCAGGATGTTACCTACAAAGGCGAGTCGACGCGGCTTGAGATTGGCGATCACAATGAGATCCGCGAGTGCGTGACCATTAATCGCGGGACGGTGAAGGGTGGAGGCCTGACCAAAGTTGGCAGCCATCTGCTCATCATGGCTTACACGCACATCGGGCACGATTGCGTGATTGAAGATCACGCCATGCTGGTGAATGGCGCAACGCTCGGCGGGCACGTGACGGTCGAAGAATGGGCCGTAGTGGGAGCGCTGTGCCCGGTTCACCAGTTCGTGCGCATCGGCGCGCACTCCTACATCGGCGGCGGCACTACGATCACGCAAGATGTTCTGCCCTACTCGATGACCTCGGCGGCCCGCGACACGCACGCCTACCGAATGAATAAAGTCGGGCTTGAACGGCGCGGCTTTTCGAAGGAGCGGATTGCGAAGATTCATCATGCCTACAAAATTCTGCTGGCCTCGAAGATGAATACGTCGCAGGCGCTGGAAAAGCTGAAGGCAGAGACGAATCGCGGCGGCGACGTGGACATGCTGATCCGGTTTATTGAAGCGTCGGAGCGCGGGATTATCAAGTGATCAGTTTGGCCGATCCGGGCCAGAGTGAAATGCCGATGTGTCGACAGTTACGCTAGGCGGTTCGGACTGTGGAATCGTCGATGCCCATGGGACGCAAAAGAAGTGACACTGCTGCACACAACGAAACTGCAAGTCCGACCGCGCAGATGTACCTGATTTCCATGGTGAAACGATGCTGCAAGGTTTCCAATGGCGGAAGCAGAACGGTTGAGAACCATCCGATTATAAAGGCCCGCTCTCGCCCATGGGTGCCGCGAATAAAACAGAATGCAAGCCAGCATAGATAACCGTAGAACACGACGTTCGCGGCTACGAGAGGCCAACCGTAGAACAGAAAATCCAATGGCAACAACAATCCCCGTCTGTGGCTAAGAAACAATACATCTCTAATTGCGAGTACAAACACAGATGCGGTGAGAGCGACCGCCACTCCCGTCCTCCAGCGAGTCGTGAGTAGTCGTGCTGGTTGTGATTGGGCCATACCTATGGTCTCGGTCGGACGAGCTCAACATACCACAGGGGTCAATTGACGAATCCATGCCGTTCGCACTCAGAACCCGCATTGCGGGTTCACGACGGGTGGGGCAAGCCCGGACGGAAGTGCTCACACACAAATAGCGTTTCTAGCCCGCACAGCCCCAGGCCCGCAGTTTTCCCTTCCCAGAATTTCGAAATGCGGCAGAATGACAGTATGACTTCATCGCGTTGCCTGAGTATTTGGCTTCTGATTGGCCTAATGCTGATTGTCAATTCAGTCTCCGGGCAGACCCCACCGCCGGCGCGACCAACGGAACGCCCCGTGCCGCCGACGCGGGACCCTCACACTGCCGGCTATGTCACGGCGAAGGAATTGCCCGACGGCACAAACCCGCCGGTGAATGTGGACGGGAATTTCATTCTCGCACCTACACATGAGGTTGCGCCCGATGCGTCTGCCCCCGATGTGGCCGGAAAAGATGGCATCCCTAAGGGCAGCGTGATCGAGTTCACGATGAACTCGGCGGACAGCAAAATCTATCCCGGCATTGCGCGGGACGCGGGCACGTTCGGGACTCCAGATCCTACAGACCCTGCAAAGCTGGTGGTGACGACAAGCCATCCCGCGGCTTACACGCGGAAGGTGGCCGTCTATGTTCCCAGGCAGTACGTCGCGGGCAGTGTCGCGCCTTTTATTGTGGGGGCGGACGGGCCTGACCTGTTGCTCTTCTCGACCCTGGACACGTTGATTGCCCAACACAAGGTCCCGGCGATGATTGCGATTTCGATCGGCAACGGAAGCGGGGACGCGCAAGGGAGTGAACGCGGTCTGGAGTACGACACCATGTCGGGAGTCTATGCCGAGTTTGTGGAGAAAGGAAGTCTTGCCTCTGGTGGAGTCTCAGGCACATGTGAAACTGACGAAGGATCCCGATGGCCGGGCAACCATGGGTGGCAGCTCGGGAGGTTCCTGCGCATTGATCATGGCGTGGTATCACACGGAGTGGTATCACCGTGTTCTCACTTATTCGGGAACATTTGTAAACCAGCAGTGGCCTTACAATCCGCAAACGCCGCATGGGGCGTGGGAGTTTCACGAGCGTCTTATTCCGGAAAGCCCGGTGAAGCCGATACGACTGTGGATCGAAGTTGGCGACCGGGATTTGCTCAATCCGAACGTGATGCGTGACAACATGCACGACTGGGTTCTGGCCAACGAGCGGATGGCGAAGGTACTCGCGGCCAGGGGATATCACTACCAATTCGTCTTTGCCCGCGACGCTGGGCACGTGGACCGGGCGGTGAGACAACAGACGCTGCCCGAGGGGCTGCAGTATGTTTGGCAGGGCTATCCGTCTTCGGTGGGCAAGAAGAAAGCCAAGAAAGGTGGCAAGAACTGATCCGCAGCTTCGCAGGGATAGACTGATGGCTGGGCGTACTGGCGCTTTCCCTCGGGCGCTGGTTGGTGCAGGATTTGCAAGAGAATCTTCGTGACTCTTGAAGGAGTTAGGAAACGGCCGACCAGGGTCGGTGGGTGCAACGGGGATTTTTCACGACTGAAGGCAACAGCTCCACCGCGTTCACTCATGTGCCTAAGCGGGGGTCCTCCGAAGCCACCAGCGAAAAATCAAAAAGGCTTCGGAGCAAAGAACCACAGCGCAGATCGCGGCAGCATACGAAACGTTCGCCCGGAGCGCAGTAATCAAAGCGGAGATGCCGAAACCTATGGCCATAAAAGACGAGAAGGCTGCGCCCATGCGGGCGCGCAACCCTATATCTTGATAACCGCTCAGCAGGAGCACTCCCGAAGCCAGCAATTGGCCCCCCACCGATTTCCATCCCGTTCCGACCAAGGCTATTACAGACGGATTTACTGAGATAGCCATACCGTTAACTCCTCACGCTTCGCTGGATTCGCCATTGCGAAGACGGCTCGATAGGCCCGCACCACAAGATTGTAGCTCTTAGTTGACTAAGCTCTCATTGACCGCTCCTGTACTCCGCAGTGCCGGTAGCAACATTCCTTCTACAACGCCAAATGCTAGACTGACTCCGAGCCGGTCTTTCTTTCTTTTGGCGCCTGGCGTCGACCTCATGCCTTTGCAAACCGAAAAGATCGGCCTGATCGCCGGTAACGGCACGTTTCCGTTTCTCGTGCTGGATGCGGCGCGGGCGCAGGGATACGAGGTAGTCGTGGCTGCGATCCGGGAAGAAGCTTTTCCGGAGATCGAATCGCATGGGGCTGCGGCGGTGCATTGGCTCTCACTGGGGGAATTGTCGAAGTTGATCGAGACTTTTCAGCGCGAGGGCGTGCGACGCGCCATCATGGCAGGGCAAGTGCGGCACAAGCAGATTTTTTCCAGCATCCGGCCGGACTGGCGGCTGGCCAAGCTTTTGCTCTCGCTCACCACACGCAATACCGACTCGTTGCTGGGAGCGGTGGCGAAGGTGTTAGCCGATGAAGGCATCACGCTGGAAAAATCTACCTGGCTGCTGGAGCCCCTGCTGGTGAAGGCTGGGATTTTGACACAGCGCGAACCCACAGAGCAGGAGCGCAAGAACATCGAGTATGGCCGCACGGTAGCGCGGCAGCTGGCGCAGCATGACATTGGGCAGACGGTAGTGATCGCCGAATGCGCGTGCGTCGCGGTCGAAGCCATGGAGGGCACCGACGCAACCATCGAGCGGGCGGGACAGATCATGCGGTCGTTGCATGGAGACGCTTCCACCCTGAGCCGCGCGTTGACTGTGGTTAAGATTGCCAAGCCGAATCAGGATATGCGGTTTGACGTGCCGGTGGTCGGCGTGAAGACCATCGAGGTGATGCGGGCGGCGGGGGCGTCGTGTCTCGCACTCGACACGGGGAAGTGTCTGCTGCTGGATGGACAGAAGGTTATCGATGCCGCGAACGCGGCGGGAATCGCGATTGTTGCGCAGGGCAACTGAGGTTTAGATCCGATGAAGGCGAAACACGCGGGAACCCAATCCGAAGCCACAAGAATCGCTGACCAACTTCGTCGTGCATTTCGACGGCAGCGCGTGGCACGGGCCGGCGCTGATGGAATTGCTGGAAGACATTGACGCTCCGGCTGCTGCCGCCCAGCCGCTGCCCAAGGTTCACAGCATTTGGGAGCTCGTATTGCATGTTGCGGTTTGGGACGGCGCGGCTCTCCAGAGACTGGGCGGAGAGAAATGTCAGCCTACCGGTTTGGCGAACTTTCCGCCCGTGTCCGTGGCGACAGAAGCGGGGTGGCGCAGGACCATTTCTGAAACCAGGCGCACGCACGATGCTTTAGTGAAGACCGTCGCTGGTTTGCCCGACTCGCGGCTCAGCGATCGAGTTCCCGGCAAGCGGTATGACTTTTATCATATGCTGCACGGAGTCGTTCAGCATGAGCTTTATCATGCCGGGCAGATAGCGATTTTGAAGAAGGCCCAGGCCCGCAGGGGCTAAAGCCCGCTATCATTTCAACCCGCCTTATGTGGCCCTAAAAGGACCGCTCTTCCACGACGAAGTATGCGTTCTGATTGTTTCTGCAGCCCGTAAAGCCGCGGCTTTTTCGAGTCGAAACTAATTCCTTCGCCTTGCGATCGCCATTTCTTGAAAATCATTTCTTGAAGATCACTGCCACAGCGGCGACGATCAGGGCGAAGCCGGCCAGGTAATTCCAGCGCAGCGGTTGCTTCAGGTACAGCACGGAGAAAGCCGCGAAGACGGTCAGCGTGATGACTTCCTGGATCGTCTTGAGTTGCGCCGCGGTGAATTCATAGGAGCCGATGCGGTTTGCCGGGACTTGGAAGCAATATTCGAAGAACGCGATCAGCCAGCTCACGACAATTACTTTGTAGAGCGGTACCTCGCGATACTTCAGATGTCCATACCAGGCAAAAGTCATGAAGATGTTGGAAATAGTCAGCAGCGCGATCGTCCTCATGGGGCGATTTCAGTCCTTTCCGTGGTTTGATCTGTTTCTCTGACGCGCGTACGCCCCAACCCGGAGCTGATCCAGATGCTCTTTGCCAGGATTCCGTTTACAATTTCCTTCCGGCAACCGGCCTTCGAGAATTCTCCCTGCCAGCGCAAAATCCGATATCCGTCGCCGTCGTCGGCGTGGGCGTCTTTGGGCGCAATCATGCCCGAGTTTACAGGGAACTTGAACAGCAAGGGGAAGCGGTGCGTCTGGTGGGGCTGGTCGATGCTGACGCGGCCCGTGCCGACGCCGTGGCCCGCGAGTTTGGCTGCGCCGGCTTCACGTCGGTGGGGGCGATGTTGACGAAACATCGTGAGCTGCAAGCCGTGTCCGTGGCCGTTCCGACTGTGCATCACCTGCAGGTTGCGCGGGAGTTAATGACGGCGGGAGTCGATGTGCTGATCGAAAAACCGCTGGCGGCAACGCGGGCCGAGGCGGAACAGATGGTTGCTCTCGCGGCTCAGAATCAAAGAGTCGCACAGGTTGGGCACCTTGAACGCTTCAATCCGGCGGTTCGCGCCACGGTCCCTTTATTGACGCAGCCGATGTTCTTCGAGGTGCACCGGCTCAGCGTGTTTACTCCGCGCTCGCTCGACGTGGACGTTGTCCTCGATCTGATGATTCACGATCTCGACATTGTGCTGGCGTTTGCCAAGTCGCCGGTCAAGGAGGTTCGTGCGGTCGGCCTGCCTATCTTGTCGGGGAAAGTCGACATTGCGAATGTGCGTCTGGAGTTCGAATCGGGATGCATCGCGAACTTTACCGCCAGCCGCGTTTCCACCGAGCGGGTGCGGAAGCTGCGCTTTTTTCAGCCGCGGCAGTATGTTTCGCTTGACTACGGACGGCAGGAGGTGCTGGTGTTTACCGTCGGTCACGAGGGAGCGGCATCCGGAGCGCCCTCGGTGAACCCTCAGATTGGCGTCAGCAAACCTCCGGTCGCCTCGGAAGAGCCCCTGCACGCGGAGATCAAATCATTTCTTCGCGCCGTGCGGGAGCGGTCCACGCCAGTGGTACCGCTGGAAGATGGCCGCCGGGCGCTAGCACTGGCGCTCGACATTGTGGACGCCATTCGCGACCACGGGAACAAAGTTGACCTCGCAGGAATCGGCAAAGCGAGACATTAACGGCCATGGGGCGCGGGCCGTTCTCGCCCGCGCTGCATGCGGAGGGGCCGAGTCCTCGCGGGCCGAGCCTGCCCTGAGCTTGTCGACGGGAGTGCCCGCGCCACACGCGCATTCGTCTCTTTTGCCACTTCGGAGTGTATTTACATATGTTTACACGCCGAAGTCGCGGCCCATTTGCCGATGGGCAGAATGACCCGAAAGATGCGAAAATATAGGGAACTTGGTTGTAGAGTGCCGCGCGAACATTGCATTACTTCCCATAGGGCCGGGATGCAACGCCGCGAGTGTATTCGCTGTCTAACGATAAGCGGATACAGCGAAGCTTTTACAGTTAAGCTTTGAGTTCAGCGTTCTAGTTCACCCCAGCGCATGCCGATCACACAAATTCCATTCCAGGATCCGGTGGCCCCGCCCGAAAAGCCTCAGCCGGAGCAGCTCGGCCTCTACGATACGCAAAACTGGGAAACTGCTTACCGTGATCTCGATGCGCATGTGCCGCACCTGCTCATCCAGTTGCAGGACGATCTGGAGCGATCGCGCTGGCGCGAAGCGATTTGGATTTCGATCATCGTGCACCTGTTGCTCACGATTGTCCTGTGGAACTTGAACGTGATCGAGAGGTTCGTTGGGTGGCACACCGCCGTCGTGGTGCCGATGGACGCCAGCAAAGACAAGAATGTCACATTCCTCGCGTTGCCGCCGGACTTGCAGAAGCCGACACGCCGGCCCAACACGAACATCGCGTCCGATAAAGACCGGATTGCGACGTCGCGCCGTCCCGAGCTTGATCCCAAGGAATTGCGGAAGATTCTGGCGACGCCTCCGCCGGGCGCGCCTGGTATGACAGGTCCGCGCGCATCGCAACCGGCTCCGCCAACTGCCCAGAATCAGCCTCCTACTCCGCAGCAGGGGCAAGCGCAACCTCGTCCGCAATTTCAAAGCGACCAGCAAGCGCAGCTGCAGATGCCCGCTCGTCCCAACAACTCGTTCAGCAAGTATGCGAATGGTATCAGTGCGGGCCAAGCGATTCAGCAGGCGACGCAAGGAGTAGCAGCCAACCGCGCGGCCGGTGTTGGTCAGGGAGGCGACTTCGGGCTGGGGACTGGCGCTCATGGCGCCAAAATGGGTCCCTTCGAAATTCTTAGCGACACGCAAGGTGTGGATTTTGGGCCTTATCTGCAGCGTATCCTGGAGGACGTGCGACAGAACTGGTATCACCTGATTCCGGAATCCGCCGAAATGAAAAAGGGGAAACTCGCCATTGAGTTTGCCATCACGAAAGAGGGCAAGGTTGCGGATATGCGTCTCATAGCCACGTCTGGCGACGTTGCGCTCGACCGCCCGGCTTGGGGCAGCATCACCGCGTCTAATCCATTTCCGCCGCTGCCCAGCGAATTCACCGGGCCTTATCTCGCGTTACGCTTCCGCTTTTACTACAACCCCGATAAAGCCGATCTGCAGTAGAGGGCTGGCGCGAAATCCAAGGCTTCGCGAGAAGCGCCGGACGCAAGAGGCCAAGCTGCACGCGAGATCCCTCGCCCGGCTGAAACGCGCCGGGACTTCGGGATGACGCCTTCGTTTAGGTTTCTACCAAACGCTGCAACGATTCTGATTCACCATGGGCGATCCGGCCTTGCAGTGAAAGGCTTCCTGAAATTGTGGCATGTTTGAAACCACGCCATTGGTCCGATATTTTTCGGGAGAATGCGGATCGACGGTGGCGCGCAGGCGCTTCGTTTCGTCGCGAGTCTGGCCGCACCAACTCTGCCCGTAACCGACGAAGAAGCGCTGGTCGGGCGTTAGGCCGTCGATCGGGTCCAGCGTTTGGCCCTTGGTGTCATCTTTCCACGCCATGTACGCGAGAATTAGTCCACCCAGGTCGGCGACATCTTCGCCCAGCGTCAGCTTTCCATTGATCTTGATGTCGTCGATGATTGTGTACGTCGAATACTGATCGGAGATGCAACTGGCGCGCTTCACGAATTCTTTGCCATCTTCTGCAGTCCACCAGTCGCGAAGGTTGCCTTGGGCATCGAACTGGCGGCCTTCATCGTCAAAGCCATGCGTGAGTTCGTGCCCGATGGTGCCGCCAGTGTCGCCGTAGTTGGGCGCCGCGTCGGAGTTGGGATCGAAGGCTGGAGGCTGCAGCACGCCGGCGGGAAAGTTGATGTCATTCATCTGCGGATCGTAATAGGCGTTCACGGTCGGTGGCGTCATGTCCCATTCGCCGCGGTCGACGGGCTTGCCGATTTTGGCCAACTGCCGGTCGAATTCGAATTTTCGCGCGCGCTCCACGTTGCCCAGTTCGTCGCCACGCACAATTTCAAGTTTGCTGTAGTCCCGCCATTTGTCGGGATATCCAATTTTGTTGGCCATGCCATGCAGCTTGGCCAGAGCCTGTTGTTTGGTCTGTGGCGACATCCACGACAACCCGTTGATGTCCTGCTGCATCGCGGCCTGAATCTCTTTTACGATTTTCAGCGCCTTCTGCTTGGCCTCAGGACTGAAATATTTGTCCACATATGCCTGGCCCAAGGCTTCGCCGAGGTCGCTATCGACGGCGCGGGTGCACCGTTTCCAACGTGGCTGAAGTTCCTGCTGCCCACGCAGTGTCTTGCCATAGAATGCAAAATTTTCGTTCACGAACGCCGCCGACAGATTCGGCGCGTCGGCATGCACCAGATGCCACCGCAGATAAATCTTCCAGTCCGCCAGGCTTTCCTTTTTCAGTTCCTCGTTCATCGCGTTGAAGAAGTTCGGGGAGGTGACATTCAACGACGACAGCGAAGACAATCCGACCTTGGCAAAATAAACCGGCCAGTGAAATTCGGGAGAAATCTTTTCCAGCTCGACACTGGTCATTTTGTGGTCCAGGGCTTTCGGATTGCGCCGTTCGACTCGCGTCATCGAGCCCTTAGCCAGTGCGGTTTCGATGCGCATCACGGTTTGAGCCTCGGACGCTGCGGCTTCCGGCTTGTCGC
Organism: uncultured Acidobacteriaceae bacterium; assembly: GCA_963709305.1. Taxonomy (GTDB): domain Bacteria; phylum Acidobacteriota; class Terriglobia; order Terriglobales; family Acidobacteriaceae; genus Sulfotelmatobacter. The sequence goes on from CAVPWO010000005.1 coordinate 82,984, forward strand.
CGAGCAGCTCGAACATTTTCTGCACGTGTGAGAGATACTGCTTGCGTAGTTCGACTGACTTCGCATCGTCCTTTGTGTAATAGTCGCGATCGGGCAGGCCGAGTCCGCCCTGATCGGCGTTGGCAATCACTTGATTCGCGTCGCGGAAATCCTGGATTGAATCGAAGCGGAAGAGAACGTTGTCCGCGATCATGGACGCGGCGACGTCGGCGATTTGAGATTTAGAGCTAATCTTCGCAATTTTTTCTTGAGCCGGACCGAGCGGCTCTGCCGCCCTGGCATCAATGGTCTTCTCGTCGGAGCAGGAAGCGTAGTAGTCGCCAATCTTTTGATTGACGGCATTGCGCTTCGGGTCGGGCGCCGCTGCGGCCTCGAGAATTCCGCGCAGTCGGCCGAGGTTTTCATCCTGCATTTTGGAATAGGTGTCCCAAGAGGATTGATCGGGAGGGATGGGATTTCTCTTGATCCACCCTCCGCAGGAATAAGCGAAGAAGTCCACGCAGGGATCGACGCTGCGATCCATGGAGGTGACATCCAGCGCGGGCTCCGCCTTTTCGACGGCTGCCTGTTGAGCGGCGGCGAGACCGAGGAATGAAATCAATATGAAGGCAAGAATGCCGATGCACCTCATTTTCATGGAGTATCCTTCCGTTAGTTGGAACTGTTCAGTTTCGGCTACTGTTTCCCCATACCTTCAAAGGAACGAAAATCTTTACTCACAGGTTTTTCGGTGCACCACGCAGGCAGCCAATTAATCCGGCCGCCACCGCTGCTTCATAAGCCGAATGCGAGCTGTTCTCGCGGCGAAGATAAGTTTGCAGCGCAAAGCACACTAACTCCGAGCGTCAGTCCTTCGGAACGAAAGCGTTCGCGCAGGAGAGTCTCAAGAGTCTTCGGGATGCGGACTGTAATACGGTAGGAAGCCATAAGTGTGCCAGACAGTATGGCACAAATACTAGCCGGGCTCCGAGTCCTCTCAGCCTTTCCGCAAATGAATCGATCCATCTCCGGTGCGGATGGTCAGCAGGCTGCCACCTCCGTTCAACTTCCCGCGGACTTCGTTTTGCCGAATCTTACCTTCGGTGGTGATGGGCATATCGAGATCGATGTGGCCGTCGCTGGTATGCAGGTCCACGTCGGCGGCGAGTTCGCCTGGTACCTCAAGGGAAACGTTGCCGTCGCCGGTTTCGAGCCGCCAGCCCGCGGCCAGGGACGATCCGCCCGCGGCGCGCACTTCGACGTGTCCATCGCCGGTCTTGAGTTCGAGTTCATCGAAGCGGCCTTGGGCCGTGATGTGGCCGTCGCCGGTTGTAGCGTGGAGCTTGCCATCGACCCCTTCCAGGTTTTCGGAACCATCGCCGGTGTGCAGATCCATCTCCCCCTTCAATCCTGCGATGTCGATTTTGCCGTCGCCAGTTCTCAAGTTGACGCGGCCCTCGCGCGGCATCTGGATAATGACGTCTACGCGATGGTTGCCCCAATCGACGGTGAAGTTGTGATGCGGGTAATGCACGTCGATTTCGACCGAATCCCCGGTCTGGCGCTCTTCGACGCGGATGCCGCCCTCGCCGATCTTATAGTGCGCGGTAATGACCTTTGCTTCAATCGTGCGTTGGTCCCAGGTCGTCACGCGGATATTGGCGTCGGAAGTCTCAATCCGCAGCTCCGGCTTGCCGCTGAGGTTGTAAGTCTTCGACCACTCGTCGGCGTGGGCGGGTAGAACCGCAATGACGCTGGCAGCGAAGATGGCAAGTGACAGGCGTTTTATTGCAGCAGGTTTCATGAGATCCTCCGGCGGGCACACTTTATCCCGCCTGTTAGACGTGGTTACGAATCAATGGTGAGTTCGGTTCCATCGAAATCGCTCGGCTAACCCTTGCGCGACTCGATATATGCCAGGCGAATCAGCGTTCGCTCGGAAAAAGGCAGATATAAGAGCGCGGCACTTGCCGCGAACGCCGCGCCCAAACCAATTTCCTGGAGCAGCAGGAACGGCGCCACTGCCCAGAATTGGTCGAGTGCCAGTACGAACGGGAACATTCGACGGAACTTGTCGCCCAGGCGCTGGTAATCAAATCCCACCGCCGAAATCAGATAGAGTCGCAGTGGAATCCCTACGCCAGCGGTCACCATCACTGCCCCGGCAAGGAACGTAGCGGCCCGTAAAGAAAGAAACGAATCGGCCACCGCTTGAACATCATGCAGGCGAAACAAGGCCGTTAGATAAAAGATCAGATACATCAGCTGAATCAGCCCGAACAATCCGCGCGTGATCGCTCGACGCGGGATGGGAATATCGAGTTCGGGATGCAATGCCGCCGGCGACGGATTCGGGTCGACCGCGGATGTGGCCGTGACGCCAACATAAGCTTTCCCGTCTGCAGCTTTCCCGTTGCCCGACGGGTGAGGGAGGGTTTGAACTGGAGCGATAAAGCGATAACCTCGACGCGCCAGAGTTTCTACATAACGGGGGCCGGAAGCAGAATCTCCCAGGGCTTCGCGTACTTTGTTGACGGCAGTGTTCAGGCTGTGATCAAAGTCGACGAAGGTGTCAGAGGGCCAGAGCTTCTGCCGCAACTCTTCCCGCGTCACCACTTCTCCCGGCCGCTGCAGGAGCAAAACCAACAGTTGGAACGGTTGCTCCTGCAGGCGGAGCTTCACGCCATTCTTGCGCAGTTCGCCCGCGCTAAGATCGAGTTCAAACGTACCAAACCGCGCGACTTTCGCGTTGTTTTGCGGCGGAGGCATGGACGACGCCGGATGGACGAAGCCGTAGTGTAGCAGGAAGGTCGTGGTTTTTTCGTCTTTGGCCTTGAAACCAAGGCCTGCGCACCCAAGAGGCACCTGCCAGCGCTACAATACCGGCGTGCCCTTGCCGGAGATGCCCGTGCCGTCACGCGAGTCCCAGCCTGACTCGCCCGCCCGTCATCGGCATGCGGTGTACGCCTCGGAAGCCACAGGCCTGCTGCTGATTGCGCTTCTGCTGCTCGTTCTCACTCTGGTTCGCTACTGGCACGACATCCATTGGAGCCTGCGCTGAACGTGGGCTCTGCAGCGCGCGAAATCGCCGGACCAGAACCGCTGCTGGTGGTGATCCTCGGCCCCACCGCCAGCGGCAAGACGGAGTTGTCTCTGGCTCTGGCGCAGAATTTCCACGGCGAGATTGTCAACTGCGATTCAGTCGCAATGGTGCGGGAGTTCGATATCGGTACCGCCAAGCCAGACGCCGCCGACCGCGAACGCGCACCCCACCACCTTTTCGACGTTGTCGATCCCACGCAATCCATTACTGCCGGCGAATATGCCCGCCAGGCGCGGCAAGCGCTCGCCGAAATTAAGCTGCGTGGCCACCTGCCCATCGTGGTCGGCGGCACTGGGCTCTATTTGCGCGCTCTGCTGGAAGGACTCTTTTCCGGACCGCAGCGCTTGGAAGAGTTGCGCGAACGGCTGCGCGAAAGCGCCGCAAACCGCGGCTCCGATCATCTCCACCGCATCCTCCGGCGTCTCGACCGTGCGGCGTCTGAAAGAGTCCACGCCCACGATACGCCCAAACTGATTCGGGCGATCGAAGTCTGCCTGGCGTCGCGACAGAAAATGTCGGAACTCTGGCGGCAGGGCCGGGATCCTCTACATGGCTTCAACATTGTTCGACTTGGCCTCGATCCCGATCGTGCCGCCCTTTACAACCGGATCAACGAGCGTGCCCGCCGCATGTTCGAAACCGGATTGATCGAAGAGACCAAGCGGCTGCAGGAGAAATATGGAGCAACGGCGCGGCCACTTACCTCGCTCGGCTACAAACAAGCAGTTCAGTTTCTAAGCGGGGAGTTGACTCGCGAGCAGGCAATCCAAGCCGCGCAGCAGGGCCATCGGAACTATGCGAAGCGCCAGATGACGTGGTTCCGTCGCGAGCCAGATGTGCGGTGGCTTAAGGGCTTCGGCAATGATCCGGCGACTCAGCAGGAAGCTCAGCGATGCCTGGCCGCTAACGCTTGCGGTTTCTCGAATCGCGCCTTGGGCTTGAAATCTATCGGATAGCTCGCAACTCCTAGCTCATAACTCGGAGCTGCATTTACTGCATAAACTCCGCGGGCCTGCCGGTCAGGCGCTCGATGCGCTTGGCGATCGGGGGATGCGTCGAGAAGAGGCCACCGAAGTTTATTCCCAGGAGCGGCTGGATGATGAACAGGTGCGCGGTCGAAGGGCTCGCCTGCATGGGCACGCGGCGGGAGTAGGCATCGAGTTTTTGCAGTGCGCTGGCCAGGGCGTAGGGATTCCCGGTGAAGTGGGCGCCGGTGGCATCGGCCTGATATTCGCGCGAGCGCGAGACGGCGAGCTGAATCAGGCTGGCGGCGATCGGAGCTACGATCAGCATAAGGAGCGCGCCCAGGCCTCCCCCGTCACGACGGTCGCGGTCGCCGCCTCCGAAGCCGCCGAAGAGCATGGCCCAACGGCCCATGCTGGCGAGCATGGTAATGGCGCCCGCGATAGTCGCGGCCACGGAACTGATCAGGATGTCGCGGTTGTTGACGTGGCCGAGTTCGTGCGCCAGGACGCCCTCGAGTTCTTCGTCGTTGAGTAAGCCCAAAATCCCGTGCGTCACGGCGACGGAGGCGTGGCTGGGATTGCGTCCGGTGGCAAAGGCGTTGGGCGATTCCGAGGGAATCACGTAAATCTTCGGCATGGGAATGCCAATTTTCTGGGTGAGGCGTTCAACAGCCGCGTAGGCACGAGGCAATTCTTCGCGCGTAACCGGCTGGGCGCGATACATGGCCAGCGCGATCTTGTCGGAATAAAAATACGAGACGAAGTTCATCACGGCCGCGAAGGCCAGCGCGAGGAACATTCCATTCTGGCCTCCGAAGTAGCGGCCGAAGAACATCAGAAGCAGCGTGAGCGCGGTCAGCAGGAACGCGGTCTTAAAAGTGTTTCCCATAATTTTGTGGAGCTAGTCCATTGGATGTTAGGCGGACGGTGGAGATGCATGAGGGGTCGATTTAGGAAATCGGGCTTTGGGGGATACCCCTCCCCCTCCCCCAGCGATCTCTTGGAATCATCGACTTAGCGGGAAATCGATTAGGAATCCATAGTGCTCAATGAGTTGCGGGTAAAATATTGATAAATAAGGGGCTAGCCCCGCAGCCCGCAGCTCCGGGTCTCGCGCTGATCATCGGCGTTTTCCGCTGTCGAAGTCAAGGTTGGACATCACATCTTGAGCAAACTATTTATCCGTCCCCGAGCGATCCTTCGTGAACTGCCGACCGCCGGTTTGCGCTCTCGAACAAGCGGGCTGTAATCGCGCCGAAGAGAAAGCCGCCGACATGGGCCAGGTAGGCTACTCCTCCGGTCTGGGAGTGCGCTACCTGGCCGGCATTCAAGAGCTGGGTTAGAAACCAGAAGCCAATTAACAGCGCGGCCGGGATGAATGTGACTCTCACGAATATAAAGATCAACAGAATCGAGCGAATCCGGTCCCCTGGATAGGTGACGAGAAATGCGCCCATCACGGCGGCAATCGCTCCACTCGCGCCCAGGTTGGGGACGGTCGAATGCGGGCTGGCCGCAACTTGAGCAAGCATGGCTACGATCCCGCCAACCAGATAGAAAGCCAGGTAGCGACCCCGGCCCATGGCGTCTTCGATTTCGGGACCAAACGCCCATAAAAAAATCATGTTGCCGATGATGTGCGACCAACTGGCGTGCATGAACATCGCGGTCAGAATCGTGATCCAGCCGTGGCCGGAGAAAATTTGGGCAGGGATCGCCGACCACTGGGTGACGAAGGCCTCGCCACCCATCAGCTCGCGTACAAAAACGAAGGCATTCACCAGGATGATCAGGATGGTGACGACGGGGATACGCGTGGGGCGGCGGGATGCGTCGCCTAACGGGATTAGTCCGCCCATTTCCTCCTCCATTCCCGCAGGTCAGGCCTCATGGGCACACCTTTCCCGAAGCCTCGAATCTATTCCACGGCTCGCCAACGCCAGGCAGCTACTCACTAAGCTGCCAGCGACGACGGTGGCGATATCGTGTCCGATGCCTTGCGGACCGCCGAGGACATCATCACCCTGGCAACGCCGCTGAAGATCAGGCTCACGCCTACCAGAGTGCCGATTGCCCAGGCGGAACTCGACGGCCATTGCATGTAGATCATCACCCCCAGCAGGAGGGAAACGATTCCGTCCAGCAGCACCCAGGTCGATCCGTGGATTGGACGCATCTTCACAAACAGGACGACGTCGAGGATGCCTTCAATCACGAAGAGCGATGCCAGCAGCAACGTGAGCGTCACCACACCGAGTACGGGATGCGCGATCACGTATACGCCGAAGCACAGATAGGCGATCCCTACCAGGAGTTTCCAAACCATGCTCCCGGCCCCGTGCGCGCGAAAGGCTAGCACCAGGTGGACTGCACCGGCCAAAAGAATCAGCCAGGCGACGGCCGCGTTCACCGCGACTGCGGCCAGAAACGGCGAAGCGATCGCCGCCGCGCCGAGGATGATAAGTAGAACTCCCCACAAAATCGAACCCCCCGAAGCCTGCCGGACCATCTCGAGCGGAGCGTTCTGCGCCATAGAGGCCTCCTTGCGAAACGGCCTAAGGCTACATCAAAAAGCTCGTTATTTGAAGCTTAAGTGCTACGTCTCGGGCCGGCTCTCTAACGGAAGTTGCGCCCTTCCTGGTCTTTTTCTGGCGCTTGGTCAAGCCTTTTGCGCTTCACGTCTCAGGGCGCGCTGTAGCGTCTGGTCCAGAGCGGCCTTGGCGCTTTCGTATTCCGGCTGTGAGATGAGGCCTTGTTTGTGCTCCACTTCCAGCTCGAAGAGTTCTTCCTTCAGGGCTTCCAGCAGTTTGGAAGAATTGCGAGCACCGGGCTTGGGACGCGCCTCGCGCGTCGCAAGGGCCGCGGTTTCATAGTCTTCATCATCTTCCAATGAAGGCAGTGCTCTTCCTGCGGTACGGGCGGCGCGGTTGGAGGCTTGCTGGCGCGAAGCTACGTAGACCCCGCCCACAATAAGGACCAGGGCAAATCCACCGAGGATGTACCAACGATATTTTTGCAGAGGGTCGGGAGCGTCGATGGGTGGGCCAAGGCCGCCGCCGGGACGATTCTCGTTTTGAGCGGAGGGCGGAGCCTGGCTTTGCTGGCCATCCTCATCGGCCGGCGAAGCCAGGGTGCCTTCACCGGAGAGTTTGAACGCCATGGGCTGGCCCGGTTGTGAATTGGAAGCCACTTCGATGCTGGCGTCGGGTTGACCGGGGAAGGGAGCGACTTGATAATTCGTCCCCGGAGCGGCGGAGAATTGCATCGACTTGGGCGCGATGGCGACAAAATGTTCCAGAGGATAGACGCTCTTGGGATCGATATTCGCGCTGCCGGTGTAAGGAATGGTATAGACGACACTGAAGCGCGTCTCGCCTGGGCGAAGCGGGAACAGGAAGGCATAGCGATTTTTCGCGTTGTCCTCGGGAACCGGAGCGGACTTAACCGGCTGGCCGCCGGCGGTCATGGCCTCGCCTTCGGTCACCGTGGCGCCGTCGGGAACGTAGAACTCCAGGTTGTGCTCGTTCATCTGGGTGCGGGGCGGCTTGGAGTTGTTGGTCACGGCGAAGGTGCGCTCGACCTGAAGCTGTCCTTGAGAGGCCTGGAATCGCATGATGTCGGCGACCACGGTGATGCCTTCCAGTTTCTTGCTGACGTCAAAGACCTCCACCGCAACCGAAGTGGTTCCGGGAGGGGCCATGCGGTGATAGGTGACTTCCTGGTGGATCACCCGGACCAGATGCGGTCCCTGAGCATTGTCGAGTTTGAAAGCGAAATTGCCTTTGGCGTCGGTCTTAGTGCGGCCGGCTTCTTCCATGCCTTGACCGAGGCTGAGCAGGACAACGTCGTCGCCGGCGGCGGGCTTGCCGGTGGTTGAGTTTTTCACGGTGCCGGTTAGAGTCTGGGCGGCGGCGAAGGTGCAGAGGAGAAGGAGGGAGATGACGCTTGTTATGCAAGCGTGGCGTGACCGGTGTGAGAGGGCCTTTTGCTGCAAGGCGTTGCTAAGAGCAGAGGGGTGCTTCGACTTCGCGGGAAGCGCGCGTGGCGCGCTTCCCGCCACGCTCAGGATGACAAGGCATTGCAAAGTAGGACGTCCTTTCATAATCTCGCTTTTCTTGAGTTCACTGCTTTACCTTCCAGGCGCGCGATTTCGGCCAGAAGCGCGGCCGCTTCATCTTGCAGGGATGTTTTCAGGGACTGATAGTCGGAGTCGGGCATTTTGCCGGCTTTGAATTCGAAGTTCAGGTCGCGAAGATTTTCGTAGACGGCGTCTTTGCGCTCGCGCAGGTATGAGGCGCGAGTCTTCTCTCGTCCAACCAGGAAAGAGCCGGGAGAGAAAATGTAAAACAGCGCGGCCACGGTCGCCAGAAGGCAACAGGCTAGTTCGAAGCTCATAGGTCAGTTTCCTTGCGCGCCTGATCGCGGAATTGTTCGAGTTCGGCGCCGCGGACCGGGCGCAGGCCGTCGGCGAGCGCGGGGGCAGGGCGATTCTTCCAGGCGCGGATCACCAGGACCACGATGCTGAGTCCCAGCCCCAATGCGACGAAGGGCACAATCCAGGCGGTGCGATCGAAGCCTTTTGTGGTGGGGGCGGCGAGCACGGTCGGTCCGTATTTTTGCACGAAGGATTGTTCGACCAGACTGTCGCTGTCGCCGCGATTGACGGCAGTCATCAGTTCGTTGCGCATGCCGTCGGAGTCGGGGCAGCCGACGTGATTGCATTCGAGGAGGATCTGGCCGCAACCGCAAATGCACATCATCTGGTGGCCGAGTTCGTTGAAGCGCGTGGCGGGATCGCCGGCGGCAGAGAGGGCGAAGACCGCGAGAGAGAGCAGGACGCAGTGCAGCAAGCGGCGGAGGACTTGGGTCGCTCTGGTTGTCATTCGTTATTCCCGGTTCGCGGTGCCGTCACCGCGGGACTCGGCTCCTCGCTGGAAGCGCTGGCCAATCTCTCTCGCCCCTCCGGGGCTTATTTATTTCTATTCGTCCATTCACAGCTTGCGCCCCTTCGACAAGCTCAGGGCAGGCTGTGGGCTGCGTTCTTACGCCCGCTGCGCGGCTGCGGCTCGATGTCGCCTCGCTGCGCTTGACGGACAGCCGAGGCGGCTGTCGCTACGTTCGTTCGTTAATCGCCGACGACTGCTGGTACTGCATGTTCTACCGGTCTTGCCGATGCGACGCGGATTGGGGCTGGAGCGTTCGGGATCAGAGCCAGCACTGTGCCGCCCAGGATGATCCAGACTCCCAGCCAGATCCACATCACTAATGGGTTCAGATGCGCTTTCAGAATGGGGCGGCCCGTGTCCTGGTTCAGGCCTTCGTACACTACATAGAGATCCTCACTCAATGTCGAGCGAATAAAGGGCATGGTCGAGGTCTGGCGGCTCGCTTTGTAGAAACGGCGCTCGGGCGTCAGAGTGTCGATCTGCTTGCCTCCCTTGAAGACGTCGAGGACGGCCCATTCGCCGGCATAGTTGGGAAAATCTTCATCTGTGTAAGACCGGCAGACCAGGGTGTAGCTGCCGATAGTCATCTTGTCGCCGTAGCCCATTTCTTGTTCTTTGTCTTGATTGAAGGCGGAGCCGGCGAATCCAATAATGACGACAACGACTCCGAAGTGGACAATGTAGCCGCCGTACCGGCGCGTGTTGCGGTGAGTGAGCTGGACCATCGACGCGAACATGCCCTGGCCGGTGTGCCCAGCGATGACTTTGCCGCCGCGGTAGTATTCGCTGGCGATAGTGAGCGCCACCAGAACCGAGAGTCCGATTGCCATCAGCGAATAGAAGTAGGCGACGTCTTGCCAGGGACGCAGGCCGAAGGGCGATCCCCAGGATTGAGGTGTGATCATGAGGAATGTCATGACGACGACTGCGCCGATGGCGGGCCACATGAAATTGCGCTTCAGGCTTTCGAACGATGTCTTGCGCCAGGCCAGCAATGGGCCAATGGCGGTGAGGATAAGGAGCAGCAGAGCTACCGGGATCGCGACGCGGTTATAGAAAGGCGCTCCTACGGTGACCTTGTTACCTTGAACGAATTCAGAAATTTTTGGGAACCACGTCCCCCACGCAACGGTGAAGCAGAGCAACACGAAGAGAAGGTTGTTGAAGAGGAAGCTCGACTCGCGGGAGATCAGAGACTCGAGTTTGTGTTCACTGCGCAGGTGATCTTTGTTCTTGAAAAAGAAAAAGACGAAGATTGCGAAACTGATGGCGAGGAACCACGCGAACCACGGTCCGATCGACGATTGCGCGAAGGCGTGGACGGACTGGATCATGCCGCTGCGCGTGAGGAACGTTCCCCAAATCGCGAGCCAGAAGGTGCCAAAGACCAGCCACATGTTCCAGACTTTCAGCATGCCGCGCTTTTCCTGCATCATGACGGAATGCAGGAACGCGGTGCCGACGAGCCAGGGCATGAGCGACGCGTTTTCGACGGGGTCCCATCCCCAATATCCGCCCCAGCCGAGCACGGCGTAGGCCCAGTGAGCGCCGAGGAAAATTCCGCAGGTGAGGAATCCCCAGGTGACCATAGTCCAGCGGCGGGTGATGTGAATCCACTTTTCGCCGGGATACTTCATGATCAGCGCGCCCAGGGCGAAGGCGAAGGGGACGGTGAATCCGACGTAGCCCAGGTAGAGCATGGGCGGATGGATCACCATCTCGGGATATTGCAGCAAAGGATTCAGGCCGCTGCCGTCGGCGCGCAGCGGACCTTCGAGCAGGCCGAACGGATTCGCGGCAAAATTCACCAGCGCGAGAAAGAAAATCTGAACGCCCGCGAGGACGACGGAGGCATAGGCGAACAGCCGCGGATCGGTTTTGTAGCGCAGGCGAAGGACGAAGCCGTATCCGGCGAGCAGCAGCGACCAGAAGAGCAATGAGCCTTCCTGTCCCGACCACAACGTGGCGAACTTGTAAGGAGCGGGAAGGTCGCGGTTACTGTGATGAAAAATGTAGGCAATGGTGAAGTCGTCGCGGAAGGCGGCGATGACGAGGGCGATGGCGGCGAGAACGACGAATCCAAAAACAACGATGCCGGCGCGACGCGCGGTCTCTCCAAGGCGCTCCCAGCTTGAGTCGCCTGGAAACACGAGAGCGACGAGTCCGGCAGCGAACGAATAGATGCTCAGTGCCAATGCGAGGAGCAAGGCATAACTACCGATTTGCGCCATGTGGGAGATCCCTAATGTATTTTTTCAGAAACCGCGGGGGCAGGCAACCGTCGCTCAGAAAAAACGTAGCGTTCGAAAGACGTGGGCAGCGTTGGGACGAGGGGCTCACCTGGAGGTTGGAATGAAACTGAGACTGGAGGAAGAAAGAACGAGAACCAGGGAGTCACGAACAGGCGCGTTCGCGGCAGGTGTTTTCGCCGCCAAGTGGCGGCCGGGGTTTCGGCCGCCATGCGAATTTTCCGTCCGTGAATTCTACGCGCTCTGCTGGCGGTAGCGTTGTCTAATTTCCCGCTCGGCAGCCAGCCAGTCTTCGGCTTCGTGGCCGGGTTCGAATCCACGTCGCTCCGCGAGCAGGTAAGCGAAGCGGCGAATTTCATCCTCCACATTGATGGGAACGAGGTTGGCACGAACTTCCGTCTTAACGATTTCCGGCTTTCTGGTGAGCTTTCTGGTTTCTGTTTTTTTGCTCTCGGCCACGGCACTTGCCGGCGGAACTTCGGCCAGTCCGACGCTGGTGTCGGACCTGATGTCCGACAAGGACGGGAGGCCGTTGGTGGAGGAAATAGGTCCTTTCGCGTCGCTACTGTTTTTCGGGACTTTGGGTTTCGCCATATGGGATACTCCTTACATACTCCTAAATTTAGGAATGATTGGATTTTGTTGATGAATGAACAACATACACGTTACCCTGCAAAGTCGTTGCTGCCAGTTAGGAAGTTGCTGAGTTGCTTCTACTATATCGCTTAACGGCCTGTGGAAGGGAGCAAGTTGCATAAAAAAATGCGATGAAGCCGAGCGAAATTCCGAGAATCAGATAAAGAAAAAAGAACCGCTGGAGGGGCGAGATGGACGACGGCAGTCGGCCGAACTGAAAATGATGCTTTGCTATAATTTAGCCTCGTTCCTGTGGCGCTATCGTCTAGGGGTTAGGACGGAAGATTCTCAATCTTCAAACCCGGGTTCGATTCCCGGTAGCGCTACCAAGCTTGGACTGAGATTCTTCATCCTGAATTTCTGGGCGCATTCTTGTTCCTTTCAGTTTGTAAGTCGTTTGGATTCGCAACTTTTCTCCGGAAGGCCTAATCTAGAAGGAAAGTTACCCGTGAGGACACTTATGCGCTTCGGTTCGAACAGGATCGCCCCGGCCGTTCTTTTTTTTCTTCTTCCCATGGTCGCATTCTCCGCGGTGGATCAGGCTTTTCATGATGCGCCGGCATCAGCGAAAGCCATGAAGAATCCTTATGCCCGACAGCCAGCGGCGGTGGATGCCGGGAAGCAGGTTTATGCGCGGAACTGTCTTGCCTGTCACGGAAAAGTGGGACAGGGTACGGGCAATGTTCCCTCTTTGGTGGATGGAAAGCTGAATGGAGTGAGCTCGGGCGAGCTCTTCTGGTTCATCACCAAAGGAGACAAAGAGAACGGGATGCCGTCGTGGGCGGCGCTGCCGGAAGAAAAGCGCTGGCAGGTTGTGAGCTATGTAGAAGCCATGGCTTCCGGCAAGGCGAACGATTTGGGCAAGGCGGGCGCCGGTCCAACGTCTGCCCCGGAGCCGGAAGTTGCTGGGACGAAGGTGAGGAGTGCGGCGCCGAACGCGCCATTCACCGACTTCCGCTATGAGAAGCCGGGGACGACACGCAAGATTACAGTGAAGGATCTGCCGCAGCCGTATGCGACGGATTCGGCGCAGAATGGCGCTCAAGTGGTGGCGCGTCCGCAGAATGCGTGGCCGGTGGCGCCCGCGGGGTTCAAGGTAGGGTTATTTGCGTCGGATCTCGATAATCCGCGATTGTTGAAGACTGCTCCCAACGGCGACATCTTTCTGGCAGAGAGCGATCCGGGGCGTATTCGCGTATATCGCGGAATGACCGCCGACGGGAAGCCGGAACAAACGCAGGTCTTTGCTCAGGGCCTCAAACGGCCATATGGGATTGCGTTTTATCCGCCGGGACCGGATCCGCAGTGGATCTACATTGGCAACACGAACGAAGTGATTCGCTTCCCGTATCACAATGGAGATTTGAAAGCGAGCGGAGAATCGCAGCACGTCGCCGATCTACCGGCGGGTGGCGGACATTGGACTCGCGCGATTGCGTTTTCTCCGGATGGCAAGAAAATGTTTGTGGGAGTAGGTTCGGCGTCGAACGATGACGATACAGACACGCATCCCGCGGAGAAAGATCGCGCTGATATTCTGGCGTGCGATCCTGCGAATTGCCAGTTGAAGGTGTATGCCTATGGCATTCGCAATGCGGGAGGCGGGATCGAGGTGAATCCGAAGACCGGTGAGTTGTGGTGCTCGGTCAACGAACGCGACGCGCTGGGCGACAACCTGGTTCCCGACTACATTACGCACGTTGAGGACGGCGGATTCTATGGCTGGCCGTGGTGGTACATCGGGGCGCATCAGGATCCGCGGCAGAAGGGGAAGCATCCCGAATTGAAAGATAAGACGATTGTTCCTGACGTCCTGCTGCAGCCGCATAATGCCTCTTTGGAAATCACGTTTTATCAGGGCGATAAGTTTCCCAACGAGTATGACGGAGATATTTTCGCCTCCGAGCATGGATCGTGGAATAAGGCGGTGCGGGTAGGGTATGAAGTGATTCGTGTGCCGCTGCATCAGACGGGGCATGCCACGGGCGAGTATCAGGATTTTCTGACTGGATTCGTGTTGCCGGATGGGCAGGTGTGGGGGCGTCCGGTGGGGATTACGGTAGCGCATGACGGTTCGCTGCTGGTGAGTGATGACGGATCGAACTCGATTTGGAGGGTGAGTTATACGGGGAAGTAGAGCGCCGGCGATTTATTTAGCTCCGAGCAGATGCGGATTTTCGTGAAGTCCCGGGGGGAGTTCAAATAAGGACGGGCTGAGAGGCGAGTCGGAAAGATCGTCGACGGTTTCTTCAAACGTGAAGGTTCGTTCTGGGCTGTTTTTGCTGCCTGGAGTTTTAAGGATGTGAGTCGTTTTGACCGCCAGTCCAATGGGCACCGGTCCTACATGATGAATCCGCGCGATCTGAGGTAGTGAGACGAGTGACGTTCCGACGACATAATAGGGTTCCGTTCGCACATAATCAGGGGCGCAGTTGTTATCCGGAACCTCGTGGTCAATGTACCAGGCATCGATCGTTTCTTCGCCACCAGCATTGTTCTTGTCGGGGGCTCGTGTGATTGTGGTGATGAAATGGTTTGCTGAATGACCGAAAAACATCTTTCGTTCCCCGATATCTACCGTTTTGCTCTCAATTTCAATCGCGTCTTGAGGGTTCTTCTGTAGGTAGTTGTTTAAGTCCGCGATCGACCAGAACTTGACGACTTTGTAGGTTTGATACTCGTGTGTATTGAGGTCGATGAAAAAGCCGGTCCTTGTATCGCAATTTGCGATGTTGGAAATAGAAGTTGTGGTCCCACTTCCGAGGCTGTCTTTTCTTCTCATTGTTCCTTTTCGATAGCGAACTCCCCGCCGCTCACTAGGATTCTGTACATTCGAGGGCGATCCAGTATCAGTGATGACAGTATGGGTTTTTATAGTGGTGTCGGCGTGGCAAGCTACAGGCGATATCAAAAGGAGCATTATCAAAGTACTGCGCATATTGAGAAGTTTAGTACTGGGCGGCGGCGACGCAAGGGTACGAGAGTTCCTTTTGGCGAGTGAGGTGTACGGGGAAGTAGAGCAGGCAGCGCTAGATTCGTCCGGGAAAGACTGTCCTGAGCGCGCCAAGGAATTTAGCCGATATCTTGTCAAAGCCTTCCGGCGATGGGTGCAATTCGTTGGCCCAGTCATTCGGGCCGAGCGTGCCCTGGGTTTCTACATAGATCACATTTTTGTTAGCGGCCGCGATCTGCACCAGCGTCGCTCGGAATTGCAGCAGAAACTCTTTTACAACCTGGCCGGCGGTAGCTGAATCCTTCCAGCCACGATAATCGAGGGATGGTTTTAGCCACGGACCAATGGTGTCGTCGCAAACCCCGCGGCCGTCAGGAATGGCGAAGTCGTAAGCGTGAATAAAGAGCGGGCATTGCGGCGCAACCTGATCACGAATAGAAATGAGATCGTCATAGGCGCTGCCAACGACCCCGAGCACCGCGCCCAGACGCGGCACGTTGATGCCTTGACTTGGCGTCATGCCGGTTTCGTAATCGCGCAGCCACAGGCAGAATTGATTGCCAACGGTATCGTTACCTCCGCCGGAAAACAGGATTGCGTCAAACGTGCCGTTGCCGGGGTCGGTGAGATTGCCGATGATGCGCTGCCGTTGTTGAACTCCGAGGTCGTCACGGGCCTCGTCGCCGTAATGCGCGAGGTTAAGGACGAGGGGCTGCGGAGTTCCGTGATTGGTGACGGAACAAATCACATCATTCGGCTTGAGAAGAGGGAGCGGGTAATCGAACCAGGAATCGCCGTCGGCGAACAGATTCAGGGGCCTGGCGGCATCTGGAGTGGCAGCACGCGCGACCTTGCGGGCCGCGACGGCCTGCTTATGGCGCGCGATTCGTTGGAGGCGCTCCTGGTTGATTTGTTGCCGCTGCAGCCTGGTTTGCTCGACGCGGGCGAGGTTGGCTCCGGCGTTGAGGGGGTTCTCGGCCATGGCAGTTCCTCTTTTGTGGGAGGGAATATAGCAGGGATTTGATTCTCAATGAAAGTCGTGCGAAGCAGTTTCGGCTTTCGTAACGAACAGCGGGATCACACGTTCGGCTTTGACGGAGATGACATTGTCCTGATTTTGGAGAATTCCTTCCACGGCAAGGAAGCGCTCGCTGGTGAGCAGCAGTCGATTCCGATGAAACAAGTCGGGCGTGACGATGGCGTTGGCGACTCCGGTTTCATCTTCCAGACTTAAAAATACAAATCCTTTAGCAGTTCCCGGACGCTGGCGTGTAATGACGCAGCCTCCGATGCGCAGACGTTTGCCGCTGGGAATGTCGCGCAGTTCGCTGGCGCGGCGAATGCCCATGGCCGTGAGCCATTCGCGGCGGTAGGCCATGGGATGCGGACCGACGGTCAAGCCGGTGCCGTGAAAGTCAGCGACCAGACGCTCTTCATGGTTCATCCGCTGCAGCGGGGAAGGGGAGTCGGGTTCGGGCTGAGTTTCGAGCAGCGGGCCGGCGGCGCGGACAGCGCGTTCGACTTGCCAAAGGGCATCGCGGCGGTGAAGCGAGGAGACGGAAGAATTTTTTATTGTTGATTTTTGATCGTTGATTGAATCCGTGCGAATCTGTGAATATCCGTGGCCTTCTTGATTCTCCGTGTCGGAGCCTGCCCCTTCGACAGGCTCAGGGCAAGCTCTGAGCGAAGCCGAAGGGTGACTCTGTGGTGAATGTCCGATTGCGTTTAGCGCACCGATTTCTGCCAGCGTGGTGAGTTCGTCTGTGCGCAGTTCGGGGACGCGGCGAGTGAGATCGTGGATAGAGGCGAAGGGAGTACGTATGCGTTCGCGGAGCAGAGCCTGGGCGGCCTCTTCGCGCAGACCGCGGACATAGCGCAGCCCCATACGGAGGGCGATCTTCTTTCGCCCCTCCGGGGCTGGTTCATTTTCGGCGCCTGACCCACGGCTGGCGCCGTGGGCTGCATTCTTTCGCCGCTCCGCGGCTGCATCGTTTTGGCCAACGGCCAACGAACAACGAACAACGACTTCACTGCCAACTGGCAACTGACAACTGGCAACTGTTTCCAACGTGCATTTCCAATCTGAACACGTCACATCCACGGGCAGCACTTTTAGGCCGTGGCGCTGCGCGTCTTTGACGATGGTCGCGGGAGAATAAAATCCCATGGGCTGATTGTTGAGCAGGGCGGCGGTGAAGGCGGCCAGGTAGCGGCATTTCAGATAGGCGCTGGCGTAGGCGAGCAGGGCGAAACTGGCGGCGTGCGATTCAGGGAATCCGTAGAGCGCGAAGGAAGTGATGGAGAGAATAATTTCTTCCTGCGCTTTCGACGCGATGCCGTTTTGCGTCATGCCGGCGCGCAGTTTAGCTTCGATTTCGCGCATGCGCGCCTGCGAACGTTTGAAACCCATGGCGCGGCGCAGTTCTTCCGCTTCTCCTCCGCTGAAGTTGGCGGCGATCATGGCGATGCGCAGCAGTTGTTCCTGAAAAAGCGGGACGCCGAGCGTGCGCTTGAGCACGGGTTCAAGCGAGGGATGAGGATACGTCACTTCTTCACGTTTCTGGCGGCGGAGGATGAAGGGATTCACCATCTGACCAACGATGGGACCAGGACGGATGATCGCGACCTGCACCACAATATCGTAGAAGCGCTTGGGAAGCAGACGTGGCAGAGACGCCATTTGCGCGCGGCTCTCCACCTGGAACAATCCCACCGTGTCGGCCTGCTGCAAAGCGGAATAGACTTCCGGGTCATCGGATGGAAGATGCGCCAAGTCAACTTCTTCGTGATAGTCGTCGCGGATCAGTTCGATGGAATCTTTGAGCACGGCCATCATGCCGAGGCCAAGCAAATCGACTTTAACGATGCCCATGTCGGCGCAATCTTCTTTGTCCCACTGCACGACGACGCGGCCCGGCATGGAGGCGGGCTCGAGCGGGACGACGGAGTCGAGTTGTCCCTGGCAGATGACCATGCCGCCGGAGTGCTGGCCGAGATGGCGCGGCATGTCCTGCACGGCAATGCAGAGTTCGTAATATTTGCGCAGGCGGGGATGGTTGAGATCGAGCCCGGCGTCACGAAAGCGGCGGTCGAGGGCATCGTTTTCGTCGCGAAATTCCCAGGTGGCGACGGCGGCGGAAATCTTCTGCAGCGTTTCCGGATCGAAGCCTAAAGCCTTGCCCATTTCGCGCGCGGCCATGCGGTTGCGGTAAGTGATGACGTTGGCGGTCATGGCGGCGCCCCGTGCGCCGTAACGCTGGTAGACATACTGAATAACTTTTTCGCGTTCGTCGCCGCTGGGCAGGTCGAGATCGATGTCGGGCCACTCGCCGCGTTCTTCGGAAAGAAAGCGCTCGAAGAGCAATTCCATGCTGACAGCATCGACCGCGGTGATGCCGAGCGAGTAGCAGACGGCGCTGTTGGCGGCGGAACCGCGGCCTTGCACAAGGATGTTTTGCTCGTGGCAGTAGCGGACCAGGTCCCAGACGATCAGGAAATATCCTGCGAGTTTCAGTTTCTCGATGAGTTTTAATTCTTTCTCAATCTGGCAGCGGGCTTTGGTTTGCATTTCGTGCGAGGCGCGGCCATAGCGCTCGCGAAATCCTGCCCAGGCGCGATCGCGCAAAAAGGAATTCATGGTCTCGCCTTCGGGGACGGGATAGCGCGGAAATTCGTAGCCGAGATCGTTGAGTGTGAATTCCAGGCGATCGGAAAGTTCGCACGTGTTGGCGATGGCCTCCGGAAGGTCGGCAAAGAGTTGCTGCATCTCCTGCGGAGATTTCAGGAAGCGCTCGGCGTTGCGGGTAAGCAGACATCCAGCAGTGGAGAGAGTGCGATGGTTGTGGATAGCGGTGAAGGCATCACAAAGTTCGCGACCCTGCGGGATGGCATAGCAGACGCCATTGGTAGCGAGCAACGGAAGATTCAGCGAACGGGCGATATCAATGGCGGTGCGGTTGCGGGATTCTTCCTCGCGCTGGAAGTGGCGTTGCAGTTCGACGTAGACATTTTTGGGACCGAAGATGCCGATCAGTTGATCAACGTGGCGTCGGGCTTCGTCAAGGCCCCCTTGCTGCAGGGCTGCGGCGAGGGGACCGTCGGCTCCGCCGGTGAGGCAGATCAGGCCGTGGGCGTGCTGCTGGAGTTCTTCTGCGCAGACTGCGCCTTCGCCTTTTTTAGCGCGCAACTTCATCTTGGTGATTAGACGGCAAAGGTTTTGGTAGCCGGCGCGAGAGGAGACAAGGAGAGGAAGGCGGAAGGCTTTGTCATTTCCATTGTCATTCCGAGCGAAGCGAGGAATCCCTACCCTCTGCGCCACTTGATGGGCGTAGGGATCCCCTCGGCAAGCTCGGGGCAGGCTCTTCGACTCCGCGAGCGCTTCACTTTGTGAAGCACTTGCTCCGCTCAGGATGACAGAGTGGGGAGTGGCGATGACAGGGAGAGGAGTGATGACAGAGTCGAAAGGGCCGCACGCGACTTCCGCGCCGATGTGAGCTTTGAGATTAATTTTATTGGCGGCCAGATGAAAACGTGGAGCGCCGTACAGGCCGTCGGTGTCGAGCAAAGCCATGCCGGGCATGCCGAGATGGGCGCACACCCCGATTAATTCCTCGGGCAGGGATGCGCCTTCGAGAAAGCTGAAAGCAGAGCGGGCGTGAAGTTCCACATACATCAGTTCTCAGTTCCCAGTTCAAACCTCTTGGCTTTTACTTAGAACTGAGAACTGGGAACTGAGAACTCGTATTTTCAGTCATAGGTTCCTTCCACAAACCAGCCGCCGCCCAGCAGGTCGTGAACCAGGCGGTAGAAAGAAATTGCTTCTCCGTTTCGTACGGCGAGGTCCCACTCGTCGCGGGACCAGGCTTTCCGCTCCCACCAATCGCCGGAGGTGCGCCAGGGGCCGGCCTTCCAGAGCACGTCGCCTTGCACTTCTTTTTTCTTTGGACACACCACACGCACAGGCTGAGCGTTTTCCAGGGTCACATTTACGCGCAGCGGAGGACGAAAGCGGCGCAGAGCTGTGACTGCGGATTTTTCTTCTGACAAGTCAGGAGTTTTTTCATGCTCACTTTTTCGTGGAGCCTCAGATACAAAGCGCAGCATGCGAAATCCTTCGGGACGATGCGTGTCGAGCAACTCCACCGCTCCCACGTTGTTTTCGCCGACCATGCTGGCGATGCGGGCCAGGGTGAGTGCCAGTTTTTCTGGCTCCGGCGATGGAGGCAGGAACAAGCCGCCTTGCGCGGAACGCGGGCGAGCCGGTTCGGCGGCCAGATGGATCTTCACGAATGGGCGCTCCGGGGGGATGCGCATTTAAATCCAGTTGCAGTAATTTGAGAAAAACTTTGGCGTCGAGCATGGGTTGGGGCAGGCGCAGGGTGCGAAGAAATTGTTGATTGTTGTTTTTTGATGGTTGATTACGGAAAGAGAAGTTTTCGAGTTCCAGTGTAAGGCGCAGTTCTTGCGTAGCCAGGGCGCGCGAACCTAAACGAGCGCAGAGTTGTTCAAGCAGGCGATTCAGCAGGAAGGCTAGAGGCTCGAGCAAGACAATGTGATGTTCCAGTTCGACGGCTTCTTCGAATATCAGAGGCGCTTCCACGGGCATCAGAGTGCGTGAAGACGTTCCGCGCGCCAACTGCTGCAAACGCAGACCCTCCTGTCCGAGACGTTCGCTCAATGCAATCTCCGGCAGTGCGGCTAGCGCGTGCAGGTTGCGTATGCCCCAGCGGGCGAGGGTTTCGAGAAGACGGTCAGCGGTTTTTCGATCCCCATCATTTTTTTCGGTTCGGTTTGGAAACAATACCTCCAACGGCAGAGATCCCAAGCGCTCTGCTTCCTTGCCTGGAGGAATCACAGTAACGCCGGGAAACCCGCGAGCGGCGAGAACGGCCGCGTCAGGATTGGAAGCTATGGCGATGTTGGCTGTGAGTCCTAGCGCGGCGGCGCGGTTATAGATGGCGCGAGAAATTTCCGGCTGCGATCCGAAAAGGGATTCCATGCCTGCGAGATCGAGCAGGGCGGTATCGCAGGCAGCGTCTTCCACACAAGGTGAGAAGGACTGCGCACAATCGAGCAAAGCGGCATGCGTGGCGGATTCCTGCAGTGGAGATCGCGGGCGCAGGGCAAGTTCGGAGCACAATTCGGCCTGGGCTTTGGTCATGCCTGGCGCGATGCCCACGGCTTTTTCATTCACCGCGATAACTCTTTCCAGAGGAGGCTTGCCTTCGAAAATGGCGACGGCATGGGCCTGCAGTTCTGGTTCGGCGCGGAGTGCGGCTGCCAGAGGAAAATTCGGCACGTAGATGCAGGCAAACGGCATGGGAGCGAATCATTTAGTAATTAGATAATTTGGTAATTGAGTAATTTGGTTTCATTTGTTCATCCGGCCCAGGCGGTTTTGGTTGCGAACGTGACGGAGTGTGCAGGTTTACGGTGCAGGCGGGAGAGAATGAGTTCCGCGGTAATTTCCAGCCCGGTGAGTAGTTGCGCATGGGTAGGGGCGGAATCTCCGCCTATGCAAATTTTCTTTCGCCCCTCCGGGCCTTGCTCATTTTCCACGGCTGCCCCACGGCTTGCGCCGTGGGCATTCTTGCGCCGCTTCGCGGTTGTTTGATCTGGTGCTCCCAACCGCAGCAGTACGGACGAGCAACTGCCGGCGATAGGGTGTTGCTCGATCGCTAACAAGATCGTGGGCTTGTTCTCGACGGCGCGGCGGAAACGGAACCATGTAGTGAGCGGGATGCGCCGGGCGGCCTGGGGCGGGAGGTCAGCGAGGTCGAGGACGATCAGGCCGAAACCACCGCTTTCGAGCAGCAGATCGGTGGCGCGTAGCACTTGCTCAAGACGATGTTCTGCCTGATTTTTGCTTCGTGATTGAATTTGATTTTTCAGAGATTTTTTCTCGGTGTCGGAGCCTGCCCCTTCGGCAAGCTCAGGGCAAGCTCTGAGCGAAGTCGAAGGGTGCCTCTGTGGTAGACGCTCTCTTTGTGGGGAACTCTCGCCGCAACGGACCCACAGCAGCCGGCCCAGATCAACGCCGGCCGCTGCTGCGGAATAAGGATCGAGGGCGTCGCTGGCGTCGATCACGACACAGAATTCTCCACGGCAGGTGGCGGCGGCTACAGCAGACAAGAGTAAGGTGGTGCGGCCGGAGGAGGCCGGGCCGCAGATTTCGGTGAGGCATCCGCGGGGCAGCCCCCCGGTCACGGCGTCGATGGCAGGAACGCCGCTGGAAACCATTTCCGGCGCGGGACGAATAGCGAGCCGCGAAGCGGAGGTTATGTGCGCCAGTCGGGGGTCTAAGGAGGCAAGTTCGGCAGAAATATCTATCCGGCGGAGACGCTGGGGCGGACGAGCTTGGCCTAGAACTTCCTCGGCCGGTTCGGAGGGCAGGGACACGTCTGGAATTGCTTGGGTCTCAAATAGAAAAGGGCGGCCCAGGGCCGCCGAAGTGGAAACCACTGCGGAAGACATACGATCCTCGGAAGATTTCAGGGAACGCCGGGGCTGCTGTTCTGAGATTAGCGCCGCGGAGGCTGTATTCGCTTTTTATTCGCCTTTTAAAATTGTGCGCTTTCTAGTGTCGCTTGTCAAGCGCAGTATCTTTTTTCGTTTCCGGTCCACTTTTTTGGAGAACTCCCGAATACCCCAATAGAAATCATGTCACGGAAAGCCGGACAGTCGTCCTTCATTTCCGTAGGGTGGTCATAGACTGCTCACTTCGGTGACAGCGCCACGTCTAAGCCAAGCGTCGCGTCAATTTACACACGTGCCGAACCGAATCTTCCATGTAGTTGTCAATCGCTGCTCGATCCCAGGCAGCAAAGAGGAGCTTTGCCATGCAAAAAGTCCATCTGCTGACTTTGTTTTCAAGTGTTTTGTTGATCACAAGTTTTAGTCCTGCTCAAACGGCCACAGGCGAAACCTTAATGCTCGATCTGCCGCGTGCCAGCCAGCATGCACTGATCATGCAGCGCATCGGCATCACCGATATCACCGTCAACTATCACCGGCCACGGGCGAATGGCCGCCAGATCTGGGGCAAGCTTGTACCTTACGGGCAAGTGTGGCGCGCTGGGGCTAACGAAAATACGACGATTACGTTCAGCGATCCGGTCACTGTTGAAGGGCAGCCGCTCGACAAAGGGACCTATGGCTTGCACATGATTCCGAGCGAGAGCCAGTGGACGGTGATCTTCTCGAAGGATTCGAAGGACTGGGGAAGCTTCTCCTACAAGCAAGAGGACGATGCATTGCGAGTGAACGTGAAGCCGCAGACGGCCGAGGCCCATGATGCGCTAGCTTACGATTTCGATGAGGTGAAGCCGGCTTCTACCGTCGTCACCATGCGCTGGGATAAAGTTGCGGTGCCCTTCAAAGTCGAGGTCAAGGTGAACGAACTAGTCACCGCCAGCATTCACCGCCAGTTGCACGGGCTCAACCAATATTACTGGGAAGGCTGGGACGATGCGGCCGGATACTTCCTGGCCAACAAGATCAATCTCGACGAAGCGCTGAAGGATGAAGAGCAGTCGATTCAGGCGGAGGAACGCTACGACAACGTGATGAACAAGTCGCATATTCTGGACGCTATGGGGCGCAAGCAGGATGCGGACGTGCTCCGCGCCAAAGCACTGGAAATGGCCAATGCGCTACAACTCTACGTATACGCCCGCCAGTTGCAGGCCGATAAGAAACAGGACGAAGCGCTTGTCATCTATCGGTCAACCGCCAAAAAATTTCCCGATTACTGGACGACGCATCTAGGCTTGGCCCGGGTTTACAGCGCTCAGGGAGACTTTGACAATGCAGTGAAGGAATTGAAGATGTCTCTGACCGGAGCGCCGGATGCTAATAGGAACACTTTGGAAGGTTATGTGAAGCGGTTGCAGGCAAAGGACGATATTAACCGGTAGTTGTCCCTTTCTATCGCGAACAATAAAACGGGCCAGCTCTTGGGGCTGGCCCATTCCTTTTCGTTTGCGATCACCATACGCGGCAGGCGTTAGCCCTTACCATGTGCTGTCCAGGCTTGCAGCCGAAGGCATGGTCGAACTCGGGCATGTTCCCAAGCACGTTGTCGATACGGAAAATCGGCAGCGAGTGCGGATCTGTCGTGACGATCATGCGCGCGACTTCGGGCCTCACGTTCGCACACCACGAATAGGCGTTCGACAGGAAAAAGCGCTGGCGATAAGTCCAGCCGTCGGCACCTTTATCGTCGAGCGATTTGCCTTGCTGCTTCAGTGAGGCTTCAAGAGCGTTCAGAGCGAGATGAATGCCGCCGTTGTCGGCAGTATCTTCTCCCTGGGTAAGCAGGCCATTTTGTTTGACTCCGGCGCCCGCGTCGGGAACGTCCTGGGTGTACTCGTCGGAGATGCACTTGCCGCGCTCGTCATATTGTTTGCCGTCTTCGGCGGTCCACCAGTCGCGCAGGTTGCCGTGAGCGTCGAACTTGCGTCCCTGATCGTCGAAGCCATGGATGATTTCGTGGCCGATGACCATGCCGATGGCGCCGAAATTCACAGCGTCATCTTTCGTGGGATCGAAGAACGGCGGCTGCAGGATGCCGGCTGGGAAATTGATGGTGTTTAATTGCGGATCGTAATAAGCGTTAATCGTGGGCGGAGTCATGGTCCACTCGGAGCGGTCGACGGGCTTGCCGATCTTCGCCACCCAGCGCTCGAACTCAAAGGAGGAGGCGTGCGAGACATTGTTCAGATAGCTGTCGCGCCCGATCTTTACGTTGGAATAATCGCGCCAGTGAGAAGGGTAGCCGATTTTGTCTTCGATCCCTTTCAGCTTGACCATGGCCTGCTGCTTGGTGGCAGCCGACATCCAACTGAGGCTCTGAATGTCGGCGCCCAGCGCGGCCTCGATGGAGTGCACCATCTGGAGGGTGCGGGCTTTGCTATCGGGGGGAAAGGCGCGGTCGACGTAGGCCTGGCCGAGGGCTTCACCCAGATCGCGGTCGGCGGCGCGGACGCAACGTCGCCAGCGCGGTTGCTGTTGTTCGGCGCCGGCCAGGGTGTGGGCGAAGAAATCAAAATTCTCATCGACCACCGCCTTGTTCAAATAGGGCGCCGCGCGGTGAATCACCTGCCAGCGCATATAAGTTTGCCAGTGCTCGAGGGGATGGGCTGCCAGAAGTTTTTCTTCGGCGCGGAAAAAGTCGGGAGAGGTAACAATGTAGTGGTCGCTGGCGGGCGCCTTTACCGCTCGGAGATACGCGTCCCAGTCGATGGAAGGAGTGAGTTCGCGCACCTGCGCCAGGGTCATTTTGTTGTTGATGTTCTTGGGGTTGCGGCGTTTTACGTTATCCATCTGGGCCTCGGCCATCGCGGTTTCGAGGTCGATTACGGTGCCGGCATCGGCTGCGGCCTGAGTTTCTGATTCGCCCGCGAGAACGAACATTTTCTGAACATGGGTACGATATTTACCGAGGAGTTCCTTCGACTTGTCGTCATTTTTCAGGTAGTAGTCGCGGTTGGGCAGGCTCAGGCCGCCCTGGTCGATTTGCGCGACAACCTTCGAGGCGTCGTCGTAATCCTGTTGGCCGGTAAAGCCGAAGAATGGCGCATTGGTTTGATTGTCGGATTGTTCCCACGCTCCCGGGAACAGATGGTGAAGATGCACAATCTCCAGCGTGATTTCCTTCTTGGATTTCAAAGCCGCGATCCGGTCGAGTTCCGGCTGCACTGGTTTGAACCCGGCCGTTTCAATTCCACTCTCGTCCATGCAGGCAGCCCAATAGTCGCCAATCTTCTGCCGAACGGCATTGCGGCTGGAATCATTCTTGCTGGCCGCTTCAAGAGTTTCGCGCAACAAGTTTTCGTTCCATAACTCGAGGCCGCTGCCCGTGCTCCAGTAGACCTGATCGGGAGGAATCGGGTTGGCAGTCAGCCACTTCGTGCAAGCGTATTTATAAAAGTCGTTGCAGGGGTCGAGGCTCTTGTCGACCAGATTGGGATCGAAGTGCTCAAGTTTGGGTTCCTTTGTTTCTTCAGCGGCCGCGCTGCCTGAGACCATGGCGGAACTAGAAGGGGACATTTGGGCCGGCGTGCTCTGAGCCAAGGTGCTTTGGGCAAAAAATCCAGACGCGATTAGGAACGTCACAGCATAGCGGAGAATAAACATGTCACCCCTTTTCAGGAAACGTGCTGATGTTGGATTGAAACGAATGGGCTGGTAGAGGTTACGCATATAAGGGAAAGCAGGTCCCGTACAAGAGCTCAAAGATGTTCGGGTCACGACCAAACAACATACTACAGACGGGCGCTACCGCGTGAGGTTAGCCGCAAACGGCGGCAATCTGTGACATGATAGGAATATGAAGAAACAAGCGTCCGATCAACAATTTCACGACCGCCGCTATCAGGAGCGGAAGCGCGCTGAAGCCGCGAGGCAGCCTGTCCGTAAGAAGACTGTTCGCGAGGAGACGAATCAATCCGCGGTGAGCCCTACGAAGGAAGCTACAAAGAAATAGTGGCGCGGAGTCCACTTCCTAGCCGGTGTTATGCAGCCCGGCGGCGATTCCGTTGATGGTTGCGCCCAGAGCATAGTCCAGCTCCGAACTCTGCTGTCCCTGCTGTTTGCGCCGCAGCAGTTCCACCTGAATCAGGCTCATGGGATCGACGTAGGGATTGCGCAGGCGGATGGAGCGGGCGAGGACGCGATTGCGGCCCAACAATTCGCGCTGGCCGGTGACGCGAAGAATCATGCGCCGCGATCGCAGAAATTCTTCTTCCAGCATGGAGAACACGCGCTTGCGGAGCGCCGTGTTTTTTACCAGCCCGGAATAATCGCGCGCGATTCCGAGATCCGCCTTGGCCATCCCCAGTTCCACGTTGCGGAGAAGTTCGGCGAACACCGGAAAGCCCCGCGCAATCTGGCGCAGAAGCTGCTCGTCCCCGGGTCCGCCTTTGGCGAATTGTTCGAGCGCATGGCCGACGCCAAACCAGGCGGGGACGGCGTGGCGACTCTGCATCCATCCGAAGACCCAGGGGATGGCGCGCAAGTCCTCAAGTCTTCGGCCTTTGGCGCGACGCGAAGGACGCGATCCGATGCGCGCCGTGTCCAACTCATTGACCGGAGTCGCCTGTTCAAAATATTCCAGAACCTCGGGATTGTCGGCGATTTCACGGCGGTAGATGCAGTACGCCTGCTGCGACATTTCTTCGACCGCTTCTTCCCAGCGCTGCGGATGCGGTTCCCCATGGCGGGTCAGCGTTTCCAGACTCGCCGCCATCATCAGCTCGAGATTCCATTCCGCGAGGACGGGGTCGGCATATTTCCAGTTAAGCACTTCGCCTTGCTCGGTGATGCGAATGTGGCCGGAAAAACAGCCCGGTGGCTGCGCGAGTATCGCCGCATGCGTGGGCCCGCCGCCACGGCCGACGGTGCCACCGCGACCATGGAACAGGCGAAGCTTCACCCCGTGTTCCTGCGCCGCACGATGCAGTTCGCGATGAGCTTTATAAAGCTCCCAAATGCTGGTGAGCATGCCCCCATCTTTGTTGGAGTCGGAATAGCCGAGCATGACTTCCTGCCAGCGGCCCCAGGAATCGAGCAGCGGCTGATACTCGGGATCGCTCCACAGGCGGCGCATCACATTGCCGGCGGCGCGCAACGAATCGATTGACTCGAACAAGGGAACCGGCATCAACCCGGGATCATTCGGATGAAAGCGAGGACGAATGTCGGCGGGAATGTCGGCGGGTGATCCGGCAAGTTGAACCCCGGCCCCTGTAGCTAGCCGGACCACCGAGAGCACGTCGTTCTCCGTCTCCGCGCCACTGATGATGTATTGGCGAATCGAGCGAGCAGGATAGATACGCTTGAGTTCTGCGATAGCGCGGAACGTGTCAAGCAATTCCCGGGTTTCGGACGACAGACCTTCGCCCTGGAGACCCGCTCCTAGTTCCTTGATGGCATGGGCGTGAACCCGGGCGTGTTGGCGGATGTCGAGGGTGTAAAGATGAAAGCCGAAGGTGCGGACCTTCCGCAGCAGGGAGTCGACGTGGGTTCGCGCCAGGCGTTCTCCGCGGTTGGAATGCAGACTGCTCTCTATCAGCAAGAGATCGTCCTCAAACTCGGCAACTTGCTGGTAGGCGGCCGGAGCCCCGGCGGCTTCGCGGCTTTGCTGAAGCCGGTGAAACATGTAGGAGAGAAATCGGCGATAACTTTCGCTGGTATTGTGCGGCCCCCACGCCAGATGAACTCCGGCAATCGTGCGTTCGTAATGTTGCAGGCGCGACAGCAAGTCTTTCGAAACCCCGGTTTGCCGGCGGGAGGAGCTAAGCCGGTCGCTAAGGGCCTCGACATCGTTGAGATATTCGCGCAAGATGAGGGCGCGCGCCATCTCCAGCGCGCCGCGAATGTGATCCGGTTTGACGAGCGGGTTGCCGTCGCGGTCTCCGCCAATCCACGAGCCGAAATGCAGCAGATTGGGCAAGGTGTTTTCGTCGAGATCGAGACCGTAGACTTGGCGAAAGGATTCCACGATCTCGGCATAGATTTTCGGAAGCGCGTTGAACAGGGAGAGACGGAAGTAGCGCAGTCCCATGCGAATTTCATCGTCAACCGTGGGTTTGGCCAGGCGCACTTCGTCAGTCTGCCAGAGTGAGGTGACTTCGGCGCGGATATTGCTTTCGCTGTCTTCCGCTTCTTCCGCGGTAAGGGGAAGGCGGTCGAGACGTTCCAGTTGGTGCGCGATGCGCCGGCGCTTCAGCAGGACGGTTTGCCGCGCGACCTCGGTGGGATGAGCGGTGAAGACTGGAATGATCGCGACTTGGCCGAGCGCTGCCATGGCTTTCTCTGCCGAAATGCCAGATTCTTTCATGCGCAACAATGTTCCCCGAAAAGAACCGGGCAGAGCCGGATGCTCGTGGTCCAGTTTCCCGGCGCGGCGACGGCGCTTGCGGTGGTTCGTCTCGGCCAGATTGGTGAGTTCGAAATATGTGGCGAAGGCTTTCGTGACCTGGTGGGCGCGGGTCAAGTCCATCCGCGAGACAATCTCCCGGGCTTTCAGCATGAGTGCGGGCGAGGAAGACCGATCTGGATTGCGACGCACCGTTTTCCGATGCTCGATCAGCAATTTTCGCAATTCTTCCACGGATTCGAGCAAGTCTTGACCGGACTGCTCGACCAGCACTTGTCCGAGGATCGCGCCCAGCGACCGAACGTCGCGCCGCAGCGGATGATCCTTCGCCGGTTCGTCCGAAGGCGCCGTGAGTTCGGCCAGCCGAGCTTGCTGGTCATCGGCGTTCCAGAGCGGCTTGGATTTATTCGGAGCCATGAGAAGGATGGGGAAAGAATAAACGACGCGGCGGAAGCGTGCTATGAAAAGACTGAATGATTGGATTCACCTGGACCGTTTCCCGTGCCGAACAAGGGCGTTCTCGTTTGATTTTCGATTTAAGAGACTTCCAGAATCGAATCCAGAACGTAGGGGTCCTTCGAGTGCGCTTAGGGTGACGCAAACCGGGTGCTTGCTTTATTTGGGAACTTCGAAGCGGTAGCCGATACCGCGAAGGGTTTTGAGGTATTGCGGATGGCGCGGGTCGAGTTCAATTTTTTCGCGCAGGCGCCGGACGTAAACGTCAATGGAACGCGGCGTGACGAACGGAGTCTCCTTCCATACCGCGTCGAGCAGTTGATCGCGCGTCAGTACGCGGCCACGATGCATCGCCAGATATTCCAGCAGACGGAATTCGCGGACGGTAGTGAGGACGTTGCGCCCTTGTACCTGCACCGTCATCGAACCGACGTTAATTTCCAGATCGCCAAATCGCAGCACTTCATTGGCGGCGGCTTCCTGGCCCAACCCGCGCAGGACACTGCGAATGCGGGCCACCAGTTCCCGCGGGCTGAAGGGCTTGGTGATGTAATCGTCACCGCCGAGTTCCAGTCCCTTGACGCGGTCGGCCTCCGCGGTCTTGGCCGTGAGAAAAATGATGGGAGTTGCGGAAAGGGCCGGAGTCTGACGAATGTGGCGGCAGAGTTCGAAGCCGTCGGTTCCCGGCAACATCACATCCAGCACAAACAATACTGGGATTTCGCGGAGGGCTTCGGAGATGACCGAGGTTCCACTAAGGAAGGTTTGCACCTCGAATCCGGTCGCGCGTAAATTATGCGCGATGAGACGAGCAATATCTGCGTCATCCTCTACCACGAAAATGAGCGAGCGGGGCGCTCCGGAGACAACCTCGGAATGGGGACGCTCGTAAGAATCCAGGGGAAGGTGCATTTTTCCTGGGGACTACGCAGGAAGCCCGCGGAACTTCCAGCATCCAGACCCTGACTGAACTCTATGGTGGGAATGTTGCGGGAGTGTTTAGGGAGTGTTAAAGAACGATGAATTTACAGGAGGGTCGTTTTTGTAATGATGCAGTTTGGGAAAAAATCTGTATCATGCGATCCGCTTTAACAGACCGAAACGTCAACTTCACGCGCTTTTCGCTAGCACGATCGGGCGGGTAGCGGTTACCGGCGGAGGGCGGGCTGTCCGGCCTACAGCAACCCACCGGTCTGTATGGCCAGATCATTCAAAGCCATCTCCAGCTTCGTAATTGCCGCGCCGATTTCCGGATGCTCGCCGATCTTCTCTTGCAAAGCTCTTAAAATTTGGTGAGCACTTCTGATATGCCCCTCCGCATCGGCTTGACTTGACTCGGGATTTCGTTCATTCGGTTTTTCCATGGCCCCTCGCTCCATTGTGTGTTCGATTCTCTACGCATCTTCCCTCATTTTACGCGCGTTCGACGCTACCGGGAGACATCGGCGAGCAGACCAGAGGCGCTTGTGGATCCAGTCAATGAGTGCTACGGGGATGTTTCGCCACTTGAGACAACCCTAGCGGTGGCGGTTCGGATACATCCTGTTTGCCGACCAGCCAGGAGTAAACTGACGGCAAGGGCGTTTGTAGGTACTCATCGGCGCATTAGTCCGCATTTTTCCCATCCTGGCTACGACTTCGCGTTCAAAAGTGAGAGCCGGCCAGGTCCGCCCTTAGATGTGCAGGAACCCAATCGTGTCGTCAGTCACTGCGTCGCTCCCCATAATGTAGAAATTGTTGGGTCCGACGATGTAGAACACGACGTCATTACTTCCAAATATGGGAACGTTGACGGTCCCAGTTCCCCTTCCGGACGAGTCGACGGAATAAGTCCCGGCCAGGGCTCCGGAGATGACACCGTTATTCAGAGTGATAGCGGCAACCGTATTCGGCGATGTGGAGACCGGAGTAAACCAGGTTCCGCCTTGGAAGGTCCCGTTGATCGAGGCGTCGGTAAACGGCCCTGTTGCTTGCGCTTCGAAAAAACCGAAACCAACACTGCCGGAGCTGTCCAAAACGTAGCCGTCGTTCATGGCGTCCAGATAGAGGACCGAGTTGTGCACCGCTGCGCCCAAGGTGTAGGAAACTGTCCCCCGTCCATTGCTGGCGATGCCATACGTGGCCCCGTCAATTGTCTGATTCAGGCTGGCAACGCCATCCGCAACTGAGTCCAGTTGGAGGTTGAAAGTTCCAGAGCTGCTTTTGAAACCGGAAGCGATGCCAACAATGGTGTCCGCGGAGGCGGTCGTGCCTGGAATCATTCCCCACGTGCTGAACACTACCGGAGCGCTTAGGAAACCATTGCTGTAGGTTCCGGGGCTGTTCTGCACGTTGACGAATCCTGCTAGCAGCGGACTGGAGCCGCCCGAATCGACGTCTACAGCAAACGCTAGCTGAGACGAAACGACGTAGACGGCGAGCTGCAGGGTCTGCGCACCGAGGTTTAAGCTCACAGCAGAACGGGAGTACGAATCTGGAACACTGACGTTGCCGGTGATTGACACTCTTGATGTGAGGGCTCCGTTGTCGTTTATGTCGCCCATCCCGGAACCGAGAGCGCCGGGACAGGCCGAACAATTGTTAGTGTCAGTAACCCGGCCTACGACGCCCATTCGCCTTCCACTGGAGTCTTCGCCCACGAGTGCAAGGACATAGTCCCCGCTTAAGAAGCCACCGGGCGGAGCGAACACGAACCTTCCCGATCCCGAAACCCCGTTGGAATCTCCCGACTCTGCCATTTGGCCGCGTACGCCCGGTGCGGGAAGAGCTTGTGTGGCAAACGAGTAGGTCGAAGTTCCGGCGGCCGTGGTGACGGCGAGCGTTCCCTCGTTGGTGGTGGAACTGTTTGTGCACGAGCCTCCAGTAATGGGCTGCGCGGCGCGAGTGCCTGCCAGGTCTTTGAAGTCTTCTTCGCCGCTGACGCTGCCGTTTGAATCCACCCCAAACGATCCCCCAATGGTGACTGGGCCAGCGCTGTCAAAGCCGGTGAAGAAGAAACCGTACAAGCCAAAGAGAACGCATGAAGACGAAGTGAAGGGCGGTACATTAAGTGTCAGAGCATTGGACGGGTTGGTCATCGGAGTTGGAATTGTGGCTACGATCGAGCCGCTGCCGGGATTCGCAATGAGGCTGGCGTTGATCTGGATGGTAACCTGGGTCGAAGAAACAAACGTGTATTGGCCGAGAGATGTGGCGCCATTCCAACTGAGCGATCCTCCCGCAACGAAACCCGAGCCATTGATCGTCAGAGTGAATGGAGGGCTGCCAGCGGGAATACTCGAAGGCGAAAGCGAGATCAGGGTAGCGCCTGGAATACCCTTTCCTCCCCCCCCACCGCCACCCTGGTGACCCCCGATCATGCAGCCCTGCACAACGAGGATGAGACTGATCAATCCGAGGCACACCAAACACTTGGGCGGTTTCCTCATGGCGTCTTGCTCCCGCAACGGCGATAACAGCTGTCCACGTCGGCCCGCATTCTCTTTGGGTGTGGCCAGGAAAACAAGCACGTTGGGGTAAAGTTACGGTAAACTGGCGCCATTTAGCGCCCCGAGGATCATTCCCTCCCTGGTGGCGTTCGGAATTTCAGTGCGGAGTCGGCGATGGAACCATCGCTCGCCCAAAGTGCAGCCGGGCCAACGGTCCCGCAAGGACGTAGGGATACTCTCGCCGAGCCCGAAGTGGGGAAGGAGTTGGAGAAGATTCTCTCCAGCGAAGGGTTCCGCGACGCCGAAGGCCTTAAACGATTCCTGCGCTACACGGTAGAACACACCCTCCACGGCGAAGGAAGCCAGCTTAAGGAATATCGGTTGGGGGTTGAAGTATTCAACCGAGACTCATCCTTCGATCCGCGAGTGGATCCTGTGGTGCGCATGACAGCCCGCCGGCTGCGTTCCAAGCTCAAGCAGTACTACGAGTCCGAGGGCATTCAAGATCCGATCTGGATTGATGTTCCCAAGGGAAGCTATGCGGCAGCGTTTAGCCGCAACGCATCGAAGCAACTCTCGATAGTGGGTGTTGTTAAGCCCTCGCGATCCAGGAAGTACGCGTGGCTCGCCGGAATTGGACTAGTGTTGTTGTTTGCGGCAGTTGTGGGCACTGCGGTTTACCGAATTCGGGATCGTCAATTGCAAAGTGCGGCTCCGGCACAGCATCCCTCTCTTGCAGTACTTCCGCTCCTGAATTTGACGGGGAGCACTGACAATGAATACCTCTGCGATGGAGTGACCGACGAACTCACAAGTGCTTTGAGCAAGCTGCCCGGAGTGCGCGTCGTGGCTCGTACGTCGGCGTTCAGGTTCAAGAACAAACCCGAAGATGTTCGGTCTATCGGGGAGCAGTTGAATGTCACTTCCATACTCGAAGGGAGCCTACAAAAGAGTGGAGAGCGACTCAGGATCACCGTTCAGCTGATTCGCGCAGCAGATGGCTACCACGTCTGGTCACAGACGTACGACCGCAACAGCGGGGATGCATTTGCCGTCGAAGATGAAATTACACAAACGATTGCAGCCACCTTGCGCATCCGTTTGGCGCAGGGGCCGCAGGTTGAGGCACTGCGCCGAACTGATGCGGAAGCTCATGAACTGAACTTGCGTGGCCGCTATTGGCTGAATCGGAGAACTCCACCCGATCTATGGAAGGCCATCGCGTATTTCAACCAAGCCCTGGAAAAGGATCCAGCCTACGCGCAGGCGTACCTCGGTTTGGCTGAAGCTTACTCAACGCTCGGAGCCAATGATCAGGCATCCCCACGGGAGGTTCTCCCCAAAGCGCGTGCCGCCGCGCAGCAGGCCTTGCGTTGGGACGATGCCTTAGGTGAAGCTCACGCCGTATTCGCGTGGGTCACATTCCTTGATGGCTGGAATTCTGCGCTCGCCGAGCAAGAGTTCCGGCGGGCCCTCCAACTCTCTCCAAATTATGCCACCGCCCACCAGTGGTTTGGGCTAACACTGATGCTGCAGCAACGGTTTGCTGAATCATTGCGCCAATTCAACTTGGCGCAAGATCTCGACCCGCTCTCGCTCATTTTGAGCACCGATAAGGGAGTGGTTTATTACTATTCCGGACAGCAGGACAAAGCGAGCGAAGAGGCCCATCGGATTCTCGCTCATGATGCGGATTTCGCCGATGCCCACCTTTTACTGGGGATGGCTCAGGAGAAACAGGGGCAGTTCAAGATGGCGGAGCAGGAAATTGGCATATATCTGGAAGTCTCCGGACAGGATCCCGACGCTTTGATGAAATTGGGCGTGGCCTATGCCCATGCGGGCGACAGAGCCCGCGCGCTGCAGATGATCACAAAGATGCGGAAGCCAACCACTGGCCAATATGTGCCTTTCTATTACATTGCCGACATCTATGCTGCGTTGGGTGACAAGGAAGCAGCATTTGAATGGCTTGATCGAGCGCTTGATCAGCATTCGAACTCCTGCCTCCTGCTCGCCATCGACCCCGCGTTCGAGAATTTGCGCTCAGATCGCAGATTCCAAGAGGCGGCACGAAGAATTGGCCTTCCTCACCAGACAACTCCTTCGTGATCCGGCCCCGGAGGCATCGAACATTGATTCGCCGCCATATCGAAGCTCCGCCCACACGGATGAAGCCTGAACAAATTCCAGGATTGCTTCCGAGTCGACGGCCATCAGGGAGTTGGGCTGTTCGGTCAACATAACGGCGTTTGTGGAGAGTAATCGTGCAATCGCGGTGTCGAGTATCCATGTGTTCATTCGCCTTGTTCCGGCTTTTGAGGTACCCGGCTTTTGAGATAGAAGATTGGTACGTACGATCAGGCGGGAGGCGTCATCTTTTGTCTATGATTTCGTTCAAGATGATTCGTTCAAATATGATTCGCTCAAGATGAGGATCCGGACGCATGAATAAAGCGGATGGTCAGGACACGGCAGACCGCCTCTCTGGAATTGTGGCGAACTCCCTGGACACTCGGGCGAAAACGCAGGATCTGGCGCGCCAGGCGTACCAAAGCCGGACGCAGTTCCACAGGTTGTTCCGAACCGTGGTCGAAGAAACTCCCGGAGCCATGCGACGGCGGCTATTGTTGGAAAGAGCAGCATATCAACTGGGGCATACCGGAATGTCGGTCACGGACATTGGCCTGGACGCCAACTACGGTTCGTTGGAGGCGTTTACTCGCGCTTTCCGAAAAGCTTTTCGGACTTCCCCTAGCGTCTACCGGCGCATGCGTGATCCACACTTTCATTTGCCGGCGTCCAACAAAATCCACTTTTTTGCACTTGGTTCATCAACATCTGGTTCGTCAACATCTGGTTCGTCAACAAAAGGAGGGAAAGGCATGGATTTATTCGATCGTTTTGCAGGCAACGACTCCTGGCACACGCGGCGTTTGCTGGAATATGCGGCTACTTTGACAGAGGAACAATTGGATCGGCCGCTGCCCACCATCGTAGAGCTGCTACCCTGGCGAGAGTCGAATAAGACTCTAAGGCAGCTGTTAGAAAACATTATCTTCACTAAGGAAGTCTGGACCGCCGCGCTGTCCGGAGCCGATATGGATATGAACGGCCCCCCAAAATCGCAGCGCTCCCCGCAAGCGCTGCTGCAAAGGCTCGAAAAGACGGATGCCGAACTGCATCGTATTCTCGGTGACATTCGAAATCGCTCCGGCTGGGATGATACGTTCGTCGACGCTCTGTGCGAACCGGCGGAGACCTTCACGTTCGGCGGCGTCTTCGCCCATATCATGACATTCAACGCGCATCGCCGCTTGATGGCCTTGGACGCTCTACGCCAACTCGGCGTCCCCACCGAAGGTTTCGGCGATCCCATGGAGTATGAGGAGTGTGTGGCACCCTGGAACCAGCGGGTAGCTCTCAAAATGCCATGAGGATGAGAACAGAATTGCTGCGATTCAATGGCGCTGTCGAGCGGGATCCCGACATCGATGCCTGGATGAAAGAGCATGCAGGTGAATTGGGAGCCATCGCGCATCAGTGGTTTGAGGTGATGCGGAAATGCGGGGACGAAGTTCGGGAGCTTTTGCATGACGGCTGTCCGGTGGCATGTTTGGGAGACGCACCCTTCGGCTACGTCAATGTATTCACTTCCCACGTAAACGTGGGATTCTTTCACGGCGCAGCGCTACCGGATCCGGCCCGCTTGCTCCAAGGCACCGGCAAGTTCATGCGCCACGTGAAGCTGAGACCGGGATCGGCTACGAACGCCGCAGCGCTAAGCAGGCTCATCGATGCGGCGTACTGGGATATAAAGGCACGCGTTGAACACGGCTAGCTCCGAGGAACGGCTGGGGATGCCGATGCGGATATGAACCGCCAGACAGTAAGGATGTGTTGCATAGTGCTTTCTGATCGTGAGCGGATAACGGGCAACCCCTCTCGCACTCACAATCGAAGGATTTCTCGTCAGCTTGAGCAGATTTCTTCGAAAAGATCTACCAGGAGGAAATCGGTAACGTTTTTGGGACTGTAGCCAGAACCGCTCTCTTCGGCATAGCCCTTACCGTGCCATAGCTAAGCAAAGTTTTTTCGAGTGTTGTCTGGTGAGTGAGTTTCTCAAACATCCACAGGCATTCGCGCTCAGTGGCTCGGTCTTTGTCGTTGAGAAGCCGATCGGGCTCGCGATTCGAGATCGCTGAATAGGCTCTTGGCCAGAGTGCTGAGACTGCCAGCAGCCAAGGCCTGCGCACGCAGCACCGAAAGCTGACGGCTGAGAGCTGACAGCTGAAGGTGGCACCTCTAATTCGCTGCCTTCTTCTTAGGAACATGACGCAGGCTGCGGCCTTCGATCAGGTTGTAAAGGTCTTCTGCGAGATTCGTGGTGTGGTCTCCGGCTCGCTCCAGGGCCTGGGCCATGAGTAGCACGTCGAAACCTGTAGTGTCGCCTTGCACTACGGTTTCCGCAAGATGCTTTTGGAACAGTGCATGACAGATCTGGTCGATCTCTTTATCCATCTGTAAGACCTTGCGGGCGCATTCCAGATCCAGAGTGGAGAAGCCTTGATGAACCAGGTCAAGCATGTCGCGCAACACGACCGACATTTCCACGAGTTTGGCCACATCAGCTGCGGCCATTTTTGAAGTTCTGGACTGCGCGCGCATCGCCACGCTCATCACCAGGTCGCCGATGCGCTCCAGGTCGGTCGTGGATTTCAGGCTGGAAAGCAACTGGCGGGCGCGCGCTTCATTCACGCGGGTAATGGCAGCGGGCAGGCGCTCGTCGATCTGGCGCTCGATCTGGTCGAGTTCTTTTTCGCAATCTTTGATGGCCAGGAAAGCCATCCGGGACGACTGGGTGAGCAGATCGCGAACGTTGAACGCGGCATCGCGTGCGATGAGGCAGGCCTTCAGAGCGAGGCCCGCCAGATCGTCAGCTCCGCGAAGTCTAAAGTCCGCCGGCTTGGCGGTACGCGGGGTTGTCCCGGCCTCCTCCACTTCCTCGTTTCGGGGCGTAGGCAGCTTCCGGGGCATGGGAAGAAAGGAAATCGTGACGGCCACGGCCGATTGCGGCGCCACTCCAGCAAGCAGTCTAATCCTGAAATGTGAAAGGATGGTTACAACGTTGCTTGGGGGAGCACCACCCGTTACATTAGGCGAAGCCGCGGAAAGCACGCGACGGAGGACATTTTCTTGAACCTGGCCGACTATCTGCGCCGTCAGTTCGCTTACGATGAATGGGCGAACCATGAGGTTTTGAATGCAATCCGAGCCGCGGGCGGGGCGAACCAGCGATCGCTGCAACTGATGTCCCATATTCTTGCCGCTGAACTGGTCTGGCTGGAGCGGCTGAAACACCAGCCGCAAAGCGTGCCGGTGTGGCCGGAACCCGACTTGGCGCAGTGCGAAGCCCAGGCGGCCAAACTGGGCGGGATGTGGCTCGAATTTCTCGATCTGATCACGGCAGGGGACGTCTCGCAGTCCATCTCTTACCGCAACAGCAAGGGAGAGGAGTGGACGAGCACGATCGTGGACGTCTTGACTCACGTCGTGATGCACTCTGCCTATCACCGCGGACAGATTGCCACCCACATGCGCGCCAACGGTCAGACTCCCGCCTACACGGACTTCATTCACGGAGTACGACAGGGGCTGATTAAGTGATGTGATCCCCTTAGGGAGCATCTTGTATTTCAAAGCCCTGGACCGCAGAGGACGCGAAGCAAAGCTACAGAGATTCGTTGCGATTTCTGCGGTGGCTCCCTGCAATGCTTCGCGGCTTCGGTTTTTGCCGTTGCCCCTCTTGAAGACGTAATATCTGAGCGATGAAAAAACTGCCTGCCTTTTTTCTTTCTGTTTCGCTGCTGTGCGCTTTTTTCCTGCTGGCGGCCGATCAACCGAAAATCCCTCCCATGCCCGGCGCAGTGGCCAACAATGCGGTCGCTTCGCTCAAGAATGGAATTGAAGTGTACTCGGTCATGGGAGTCGGCACGAAGAAAACCTGGGACGACATCACGAACAAGATGTATGTCCTGCGTCTGGCGTCGGGGAAGTGGACCGAGGGCCGCGCGGTGCCGGGAGTTGCCGGGCGCCTGGGTTCTTCGGGGATGGGCGCCCGGGGGCAAGTATTTGTGTTTGGAGGATACGTAGTGGACGGGCAAGGTAACGAAATCACGGTCGGCGACGTGAACTCCTATGTGCCCGACGCCCATCGCTGGTATCGCGCGGCTGACATCCCGGTTGCCGTGGACAGTGCAGTCATTGGCATGCATAAGGATCGCTACATCTATCTGATCGGCGGACGATCCAAGAACGGGCCGGTCAATAACGTGCAAGTTTATGACCCGGAGAAGAACACCTGGACCCAGGCCACGCCCTTTCCCGGAACGCCGGTGTTCGGTCATGCCGGCGGTTTAGCGGACGATGCCATTGTCTTCGTCGATGGGGCCAAGAAAAACACGGCGGGCGGAGATCCCTACGTGGCATCCGACGAGTGCTGGATGGGAAAGATCGACCGCAAGGATCCGAACAAGATTGAATGGAGCAAGCTGCCTCCGCATCCCGGGCAGGGACGCTTTGGCATTGTGGCGGGCGGAGTCGAAAGAGAGCATCGGATTCTTTTTTCGGGCGGAACGACTACTCCGCACAACTTCAAAGGTATCGGTTACGACGGCAAACCCGCGGAAATCTCACCGGTAACGTTTGCCTTCGAACTGCATGGCAACCGGTGGGAAACCATCACCGAGGATACATTTGACGTGCGTACCGATGGGCGAGGGATTGTGTCCACTCCTCTGGGCCCGTTAATACTTGGCGGCATGCTGAAGAATCAGGCGATCTCGGCGCGCGTGTTAGCCCTGCCCAAGAAATAGAACGTCATGAAATGGAACGGCGACGTCCCGATTGAACGTCGCCCGCCCCGCAAGCTCGCCGTTTTGCGCTGTTACTAATCTGCTGTGCTGTGGGTAAACGCAATATTCAGGCCTGTGGTAAAGACCAGATCGTTCTTTTTTGCGCTGACCGGCGGATTGGTCACGTAAATGTCGCCAAACTGATTTTGCCAGCCAAACCACTTGCTGATCTTTGTGACCGTACCCAAATTGAAAGTCCAGCGGTATTCGCTGGTGTCCTGTAAATCGGGGTAGAAATACATATTCTGCGTGATCACCGTTCCCTTGCCGATTTTGTGGTTCAGTTCCTCTCCGAGCGTAAGAGCCACGAATTTGTGGGTCACGCCATAGGATGCGTAGACCGGTGGGATGCTTCCCACCACTAACGGACCGTTCGAGTAGGTTTCGTGGGTGTAGTTGACGCCACCCAAAATGTTCAAAAGTGTTGTCTCCGACTGGATGACATGGAAACCGAAACCGCCGGTATACACTGCCCGCAAATCGAGGAACTGCAGAGCGTTGGCCATGAAGTCGGCGCCCGCGAAGGCAAATAACCGTGGATTGAGATTGCGGTCGTAGCGGATTCCGCCTTGTTCCAGGCTGGCAACATCGCTGGGGATGGCGAGGTCATTTTTGGTGTTGATGGAGCTGGCGTAGAGCGTGATTTTGTCGTTGAGCGTGGGGTGGATCGCGTTGAAGGCCAGCGCCAGGTTTTCCGTCTGGGCGTTTCCACGTGCGACCGAAAAACCTACATCGACGCCACCGTTCCAGCCGTGCATCAGGCCGGGATGCACGGATTGTTCATAAGCCTGTTCATCGCGGATTAACTTCACGTCTTCTTTGCGCGCTTCCACGGTTCCCGCGGTCTTGGTGGCGATTTCAAGCTTTCCGTCAGTTGTGGTGACCGGGCCAACTGCCGTTTTGTCGCCTTTCAGCGCAACGTGCAGGTCCTTGTCGCTGGTGATTCCCTGAATGTCGTCGAACTTGAAGGTCACGTCTCCCGCGGCGTCGGTGTGCAACAACAGCGTCTTGCCGTCCGACTTCACGATCGTCCCGGACAAGCGATCGCCATTTTTCAGCGTGACTTGATCGGCAAACAGAGCCGACGAGATTCCTAACAGCGTAATCAGCACGAGTCTTTCAAATTTACACACGTTCTCCAACCTCCAAAGTGGCAGACATTGGAGAAGTAAAAGGCAAAAGGGGTTGCCTTGAACGTAAATAGGAACATGCGGCTGCGGGGAAGAATTGCCGCCGCGAAAAGGACTGGGCCTAGCTCTTGGTTTCAGTCTTCTTGATTGAGTCGTTCGAGGCTTGCGTTGAGGGATTGTCTTTGATGCCGTCTTTCATGCCGTCTTTCAGGGCGCGTATCCCCTCGCCCAAACCTTTGCCGAGCTCAGGCAATTTCTTGGGACCGAACACCAGCAAAGCGATGAAGAAGATCACCAGCAGGTGCATCGGTTGAAATAGACCTTCCAACATGGGAGCCTCCAAGGGGCAACTACAACTCCCAATCATACGCTAGAGGTCGACCGTCTGGCCATGGTGTTTTGTAAACCTTTTGCGTCCGGCTCCGACCACTTCGTTTTGCCCATTCCATCGAGCCCTCGGTGAACCACCCGCGGCCAGTTGTGACTTTTCCTCACATGAACGGATGCGCGCACCCACTCGGTTACCTCCGTGATCTTACCGGCATGTTCGCGGACAGGCTATGTTTTCCGCAGGGGTTTCTGAGGGGCGTTTGCGGCTGCATTCCCCCCAAGGATGCCCTGTAAGCCAATCCATCCCTTGGGGAGTCCGGTGAGAGTTCCGTTTGTCCTGCGCCTGCTGGTTCTGAGTCTGACCACTGCCGTTGCCGCCCAATCCGCTGCCAATCCGCAGGGCGCAGTTCCGGTTCCTGCTCATAAAGCTGTGGACACAACTCAGTTGGTCGCCTGGCTCACCGGAGGAGTATCCAGTAAACGACTGGCCCGGCTGGTCACCGAACGCGGGCTTTCTACTTTGCCTACGAATAATGAGCTGAGACAACTCGAGTCGGCGGGAGCCGGCAAAGACCTGTTGCGCGTTGTCAGTTCGGGGAATGCCGAATCCGCCCGTGTGGGACCTGCCATTCCGGCTGCCTTACTGAACGCTGCCGCCGCAGTACACCAACAACATTTCCACGAGGCGGAGACCGACCTTTGCGAGCTTGTAGCCTCCCACGGGGAGGATGCCGCGCTGCACTTCGCTCTGGGTGTCATCTACCGGCAGCAAGAACAATGGGATGCGGCGTTCGATGAACTCGCCCGGGCCACGCGCATCATGCCCGATCTGGCGGAGAACCATGGCGCCCTGGCCTACCTCTTTTATCGTCTGGATGATGGACCGAATGCCATTGCTGAGGCGCGAACCGCGCTGAGCATTGATCCCAAGAATGCCGAGGCCTATCAATACCTGGGCCTCGGTCTGTATTCCAATGGTCAATACGGGGCTGCGGTTCATGCCTATGCCGAGGCGCTGGCTCACGATCCCGACAACGCCGATACCTACTACGACACCGGAATCGCGCTGCATGCGGACGGGAAGCAAGCCGCCGCCATCGCCGCTTATCAGCAGGCCATCCGCCTCAGGCCGATGTTCTGGGAGGCGCACTCCAATCTGGGCTTAATTCTGCACGAACAGGGGAATCTGGCTCAGGCCGCCAGCGAATATCGCGAGGCCAAACGGATCGCACCCGGCGAAGCTTCCGTTCGCAACAATCTGGGCAACACGTACTGCGACCAGGGAAATTACGACGCGGCCATCGAGGAACTGGACTCGCTCTACAAACAGCATCCCGAGTGGCAGCAGGGACACGCCTGTCTGGCCAGTGCCTATATGGCAAAGAAAAACTACGACCGGGCGGTGGAGGAATTACGCGTGGCTCTGTTGCAGAATCCGACGGGAGCCAATGAACACCGCATCCTGGGGCAGGTCCTGCTGCTCAATAACAAACCGGAAGAGGCGATGCACGAATTACAGGTCGCGATCACTCTCAATCCCGATTCTGAGATGGCGCATCATCTGCTGGGTACAGTTTTGTTTCAGCAGCAACAGCTGCACGCCGCCGAAAAAGAGTTCCGCGAAGCGCTTCGCCTGAATGCCTCGGCGGACAATCACTTCTCTCTGGCGGCCTGCCTGATGAGCATGGATCGGAACGCAGAAGCATTGACAGAATTGGAATCGGCTTCGCGGCTGGATCCGGAGCGCACGCTATATCGCGCGCGCCGTGAAGAGCTACTGAAGCTGATGAAGGATACGAACGCGCGCTGAACGACTCACGTAGCGACAGCCGCCTCGGCTGTCCCGCCAGGTCGAAGCCCTGGCGGAATGGCCACGGTCTATCGGGCCACAGAAAGTCAGGCCAGGGAGTGTCAGGCGACAGAGTGTCAGGCTAAGTGCGGGCGCTAAGTCGAAGCGGCTCGCGCGCAAACGAGGGAGGAACCTACATGGCGACCAGCGGACCTCAATCCCAGCAAGGAGCCGGCAACACCGGAGCACGGGCCGCGGTGGCCAAGGAAACCGGCGGGCGCACCGAGTCGTCATCCGCATCCGGGCTGACATCCGGCCGCACGATTTCTGGATACGGCTTGCCCTGCGCGAAATGCCACTTGTACTATCCTGCCGATCTGGATGTCTGTCCCACCTGCAAGCACAATGAACGCGTTCCGCCAGTCGTGGCCAAAGTGCCCCTGAGAGTCGCGCAATCAGCCGCCGAGCCGATTCCTGATACCTCGATCGTCGAGCAGGAGCGCGAGGAATTTCTTCGCCAATTCAAGTCGCAGCTTTTAGAGGCGCACGCTGAAGTGGCCAACGGTCCGGAATCTGTCTGCAAATTCGGAGAGCAGCATTCGGGAGCCCCGGTGCGCGCTGAAGTCTGTCAGGCTTGCTACGAGCGCCTGCAGGAGAAAGCCGACATTTTCGAAGCTGCCCTGCATCTGGACCTGAAAGAAGCCGCGCAAATCGTCTACGATGCGGTCTGGGCGGATGCGTCCGATCCCAGCAAGACCTATCAGAATGCCGCCAGCGCCCTGCTGACCGAGTTGCGCAAGCGCGCGGGGATGGCCACGGTGCTGGGTCCGTTTCAGCCGCTGTCGCACTAGGGCGGGTCTTAGGTTTCTGGTGGAAGGTCTTCGGCGACCAACCGGTTCGCAGAGTATTTTTCCGCCGCTCCTTCCGCTACTCCGCCTTGATCCCCACCCACTTTTTTCCGGCGTAGAGTTTGTAGTTCGCGCCATCCTCGACCAATTTCAGAGGGACGGCATGTGGTAAAGCCTGTTCGGTTTGCGAGGACGCGCTGAGCACGTCGGTGTTGGCAACGTCCATCACCACAAACTTGCCGTCGGCGGAAAACCCGAAGCCATATTCGCCCGGCTTCAAATCGGAGCCTCCAATATTCAGTTTCGTCTCGGTGATGAGCATGCCCTGATATTTCTGCTGAATCGCAGTTGAATAACCCGAGGCGTCGACCAGGGCCGCTAATGTCATCTTGCCATCCGCCAGTTGAAAGCCGACGGCGTTGCGCAGTTGCACCGGAGCTTTCTGCCCGCGAAAGAAATATTCCGCCGGGACCGCCTTCTTCAATTCGTCGCTGCTGAGTACGTGCTTCGAGGCCTGCTGCGCCTCGGCCGAAGCGAACATGACGAAGATGATCGTAGCCAGAAGTGCCAGGCGACTATTCTTCATGAGATTTGATCCTTCAATGGGGATTGAAAAGTGCTTCGGGGGAACTGTAACTGTTCCGGGACTCAGGCGCAAATCAGTGCACGTTAAATTTCGAAAACTCACCATTCCTGCGAAAGTCCGTCCTGACCGTAGCCCTTTTCGCGCTCA
Source organism: uncultured Acidobacteriaceae bacterium (assembly GCA_963709305.1). Classification (GTDB taxonomy): domain Bacteria; phylum Acidobacteriota; class Terriglobia; order Terriglobales; family Acidobacteriaceae; genus Sulfotelmatobacter. The sequence continues at coordinate 127,322 of CAVPWO010000005.1, forward strand.
GAGAAATGCGTCTATCAGGTCCCGCCCGAGATTCCTCGCCCAGTAACTACGCGGGGCTCCGGGGATGACGCCCCTGTCATAAGAAGCCGAGACATCCCAGTGCACAATCGGAGATGAGGAATTCCTATTTCGCTTTGCCCGCAAGATTCGGATAGGCCGTTTGCTCCCGTCGCCTTACTCTTTTCTTACTATGACCACCAATGCCATACTCACAACGGAAAGCTTGGAGTCGATGCGCGCCTCTCAACCCAAACCGTCAACCTCGTCGGGCACAACAGCCGACGACCTGCGCTGGAATGCCGTTCTGGCGCGCGATGCGGCGCGTGACGGAGAATTTGTCTTCGCCGTCTCGAGTACCGGTGTGTTTTGCCGGGCGTCGTGTGGGGCGCGCCATCCCCGCCGGGAAAACGTTCAGTTCTTCCTGACACCCGAACAGGCCGAGCAAGCCGGATATCGCGCCTGTCTGCGTTGCCGGCCCAAGGCATTCAGCGGGAACGTGGAATCCGATGGCGTGAAGGCGATCTGCCGGTACATCGAGCAGCATCTGGACGAGCCACTCACTCTGCATCGGCTGGGCCGGGAATTCCATCAGAGCCCGTTTCACCTCCAGCGCCGCTTCAAGGCGGTTCTCAGCATCACGCCGCGCGAGTACGCCGACTCCTGCCGCCTGCGTATGCTGAAGCGCAACTTGCAAGCCGGGGATTCGGTGACGCGCGCGATGTATGACGCGGGATACGGTTCCAGCAGCCGGCTCTATGAACGCACCGCCTCGCAACTGGGCATGACTCCCGACAAGTACCGCCGCGGCGCCATTGCCGCAGCCATTCGATATATCTGTACCGATTCGCCGCTGGGGCGGATGTTGATCGCCGTCACCGATCGCGGCATCTGCTCCATCCAGTTCGCCGACTCCGACGGCGAACTGCTGGAAGGCTTGAAGCGGGAATTTCCGTTTGCCGCTCGCAAAGCGGATGAAGCCGGAATGCAGTGGTGGGCCGGTGCGCTGCTCGAACACATGCGTGGGAAGAGTCTTGATTCCTCGCTGCCGCTCGACATCCGCGCGACAGCCTTTCAGCGCCGCGTGTGGGCGTATTTGCAATCGATTCCATTCGGAACCACGCGCTCCTACAGCCAAGTCGCCAAGGCCATTGGCAAGCCTAGCGCCTGCCGCGCTGTTGCCCGCGCTTGCGCCACCAACCCGGTAGCGATCGCGATTCCATGCCATCGCGTAGTGCGCGAGGACGGCAGCATGGGCGGTTATCGCTGGGGCATCGGCCGCAAGAAGGCGCTGCTGGCGGCGGAACGGCAGCAGTCGTAGAGATGCAGCTTGCTACGTCTGTCTCGGCACGATTCGTGGCGCATAAGGCAGAGACGTTGCAAGCAACGTCTTTACGCTAAGTACGGTGTCGCACGCCGCATTCTGTTGACGCAAAGATTCGCCGGTCGTTAAATGGTGACGTTAAATAGTAAACGGCAGCGAGACTCTTTGATTCCCTCGCGAGGGCGTTAGCTATGCGGGCAGAAGTGGCGATGCTGGCGGCGATCTTTCTGTCGAGCGCTGTGATGTGCGGCTGCGGCGCGGGGAGCGGGATGAATATGAATGGTGGCGGCGGAGGAGGCAATCCGCCGGCGGCGCCGACTTTTTCCACTGCGGCGGCCCAGAACGGCGCCGTGATCGTGAGCCTGGCTTCGGCGACCGCAGGCGCTGTCATCAATTACACCGTCGATGGGAGCACGCCCACTCCATCTTCGCAGCAATACCAGGCGCCCTTTCTCGTGGCTTCGAATCTCACGGTTAGTGCGATTGCTATATCCGGAGCATCGCGCGTTCTTACGATCAGCACGGTTGCGAGCCAAAGCTTCTCGCCCAACATTCCTTCGGGAACGCTGGTCTGGAGTGAAGAGTTCACGAACACCACCGGCGCGGCCGCGCAACCCAATGCTGCAGTCTGGACCTACGACACCGGCAATAGCGGGTTTGGCAACAATGAACTGGAGAATTACTGTGCATGGGGCTCGTCCGCCACTCCGTGCAGCACGGCGAACCCCAGCGAGTATGTGGGGACGGATGGCTATTTGCATATCGTGGCACAGCAGCCTTCGGCCGGAACCTACACATCGGCGCGGTTGAAGACGCAAGGGCTGTTCAGCTTTCAATATGGCCGGTTTGAGGTGCGCGCCCAGGTGCCGGAGGCGCAAGGCTTCTGGCCGGCGGCCTGGCTGCTGGGCAACAACATCGCTAATATAAACTGGCCGGCCTGCGGCGAACAGGACGTGCTGGAGCGCGTCGATGCCGCCGGCACACCCGATTGGAATGAGGGCTCCATTCACGGGACCGGTTTCACCGGCGGGACGGGATTGGGCACAACCTACAACTTTCCCGCGGGGCAGACGGCGGCCCAGTGGCACACTTACGGCATGATCTGGTCCAAAGACAGCGTGGCGTACTACGTCGACGATCCCACGCATCCATACGCGACTTACACGACCGCGAGTCTGACGCCGCTCAACGACGGCGCCGTTTGGCCGTTCGATGCGGGACAGAGCAATTTCATCATTTTGAACCTGGCCATCGGCGGGAGTTGGCCGGGACCGCCCGATTCATCCACTCCATTCCCGTCTGAGATGTTGGTGGACTACGTGCGGGTGTACACGAACTAATTGCGCCTCGAAGCAGTACGGCTGCGCAGGCATCATGAGGCTCCGCTCTTGCCGGCCACCGCGGCCCAGTTGAGCAGCGCCAGCACAATCGTCGCCATGACGATGATGGACTGGCCGAAGTCTACCTGCGTCACCAGCACAGCACACATGAGCACCGCGAGCCCGGCGAGAAAAGTTCCGGCAGGCAGGCGAAATCCCGCGCTTTCCGGCTGCCTTCGCCGGAGCACCGGAAGCGCGGCGCAGCACACGCTGTAGTAGAGAAGGCGTGCGACAGCGGAGAGCGTGACATTCCACTTGAATTCGCCGCTTAGAGCGAAAGCCCAGACGAAAGCAGCGAATATCAGAATCGAAACGTACGGTGTCTGGAAGCGCGGGTGAATCGCGGCGAACATTTTCGGAAAATCTCCCTGCTCCGCCAAAGCGAATGTCACCCGCGGCATGGCGAGAATTTTTGCGCTGAGATATCCATAAAACGAAATCAGAGCGCCAATGGCGACCAGAGCGGCGCCGAAAGAGCCGATCGCGATCCGCGCCACATCGGCCAGCGGGCGTGTGCTGGCCGCGGCATCTGGAAGCACGCCAACCACTACCCACTGAATGAGCACATAGATGAGCGTGCAAACTAACAGGGCGGCGAGCAGCGCAAAGGGTGCGTCGCGGCGGGGAGCCTTGGCTTCGCCCATGGGAACCAGCGCAGTTTCAAATCCTCCATAAGCAAAAACGAGCAGCAACACGGCCTTCAGCCACTGGCTGGTCGTGATCGCAAGCGGCGCCACGGACGAGTTAGCTGCAGGATGCGAGTGCAATACGAATAAGCCCATGACAATGACGGCGAATAGGGGCAACAATTTCGCGGCGGTGAAAAAGTTGCTGACCTGCGTTCCCGCCCGCACCCCGCGCACATTGATCAAGGCCAGCACGCCGACCAGGAGAGTAAGAATCAAAGCGCGAGGCAGAGGATCTTTTGCGTGCGGCCAGAACTCGCCAAGATAAATGACGAAGAGATTGGCATTGGCGGCGGGGGCGGCCACCTGTCCGAGGCACAGCATCCAGGCCATCTGGATGCCCATGCCGCGACCGAAGGCCGTGCGAGCGTACAGGTAAGGACCACCGGCCTGCTGAAACCGGGAAGCGACCTCGGCAAAGCAGCCGAAGATCACACCCATTCCGGCCCCGGCCAGAAGCACGGCCAGCGGGCTGAACTTTCCAATCAGGCCGGCCACGGTCGACGGCAGCCCGAACACGCCGCTGCCGATGATCGAGTTCACGACCAGCGCAGTCAGGCTCCAGCGGCCGATCGCCCGAACCAGACTCGATTTGGTTTCGTGGGACAGGCTTTCCTGGCTGGTTTCAGTCACCGCGAGTTTGTATCACAAATCGAAGATTCGCTGGCAATGACGAATCGTGTCCTCTAAAATCCGCCAATCCGAACGGCGCCTTCTTCTGCGAATTGACTCTCGGAGTGAGGCGGCATTCAATGACGATGACCATAGCCAAAGAAAAGCGCTCCGTGTTTATTGCGGGCGGAACCGGCTACATGGGGCAGCGCTTGATCCCGCGCCTGCTGGAGCGTGGGCACGAGGTGCGGGCCCTGGTTCGCCACGGATCGGTTCGCCACGGATCAGAGAAGAAGCTTCCCGCAGGGTGCACACCCGTTTTCGGCAACGCTCTCAATGGCGCCAGCTACGTCAAGGATGTCTCTCCCGCCGACACCTTCGTGCAATTGGTGGGAGTAGCACATCCAAGTCCCGCGAAGGCAGCGCAGTTTCGCCAGGTGGATCTTCCCGCCGGTTTGGGAGCCGTTGCGGCAGCGAAATCGGCGGGGATTCGCCATTTCGTTTACTTAAGCGTGGCCCATCCCGCGCCCATGATGCAGGCTTATATCGCCGTACGCACCGAATGCGAGGCAGCGATCGAGTCCGCGAGCCTGAATGCCACCATCCTGCGGCCGTGGTATGTGCTCGGTCCCGGCCACCGGTGGCCATATCTTCTGCTTCCCATTTACAAACTCTCAGAACTGTTACCCTCGACGCGCGCCGGGGCACAACGACTTGGTCTGGTGACCTTGGAACAGATGATCAGTGCACTAACGGTCGCGGTGGAACATCCCATATCAGGAATACGCGTCATGACGGTGCCTGACATCCGCGCGGCGCGCGCGTGAAAAGCCACGCCAATAAAGGGTTCTGGACGCAGTGACCTTTTCTCGGTCCAAAGTAATGCAGAATTACGAAAGGTGCATGGCCGTGGGACATCTGTTCGCTGCACCGTGCCGATGAGATGTTTGACAGGCAAACAGAATGGGCATCCACGACATGGAAGACCTTCACCTCCGAATCGCGCGCGTCACCGAAGATCTGCGGACCATCCAGCAGGAACTGAACTGCGCCGCCATGCAGGCTCCCAGTGATCCCGAACTCATGGAGACGCTGAACTCGCTGTCGGAAACGGAACCTATCGAGATCTTGCGCTCGGCGCTCGACCAGATGCGCCACTTTCTCTGGTTCTATTCGCAGGTGATGAATAATGAGCCGGAACTCGGAGATAAGCTTCGGCAGGCCAGTGCTGCGAAAACCGCGACCGATGAGCCGCCCAAGTCGGGAGGTTCTTTTCTCGATCGGCTGTCCCGCGCCGATGAGGCCATGCTGCTCCATCACCTGGCGGAATCGAGACGGCGCAAGCCAAATTAATTCTGCACAAGCCGTAGAGACCTAGCTTGCTATGTCTCTCTAACCACAATCGCTGCCGCTTTTCTTAGAAGCCCCGCCCACCCATGATCGTTTTCAGCACTTCGCCGGCCGGATTCATTACGATGAAGTCCGCGTTGGCGCCTTGGCCCAGAACTCCATGCTTCGCCAATCCCGCAGCCCGTGCCGGATTCAGCGTGGCCGCCCGTACGGCATCCCGCAAACTCCAATTGGAAAACTGCGTCACATTGCGTACCGCGCGATCCATGGTGAGCACGCTGCCGGCGAGACTTCCATTCGAGGTGCACTTTCCGTCTTTCACATCCACCTCGATGGGACCTAGCTGGTAGCGCCCATCGGGCATTCCGGTCGCTGAAATCGCGTCGGTGATCAGAACGGCGCGTTCGTGTCCCTTCGCTGCGAGAAAAAGTTTCACCACGGGCGGCGCCACGTGAATTCCATCGACGATAATATCGGCGGTGATCCGATCATCGCTCAGCACTTCGCCGATAATGCCGGGATCGCGATGGTCCAGCGGACGCATGGCGTTGAAAGTATGCGTAGCGTGCCGCGCTCCGGCTTCCACGGCATCCTGAGCGATCGGCATCTCAGCATCTGAGTGCCCAATGCTCACGCAGACCTTCCGCCGTGCCGCCTCCGCAATCACTTCCATCGCTCCCGGAAGTTCCGGCGCAATGGTGAGCATGCGAACGTGCCCCCGCGCCGCCTGCCAAAGGCGCTCGAAGATTTCAACCGTAGGTGTGACCAGATTTTCCGGCGGATGCACGCCACGCCGCTTGTGGCTGAGGAACGGCCCCTCCAGATGAATGCCCAGCGGCCGGGCCTGCACAGAATCGCCATTGGCCGCGGACGACGCAGCTTCGATCGCGTCCGCCAATCGCTCCAGCGCGGCGCACGTCGCGTCCAGGGGAGCGGCGACGGTAGTGGGAAAATATCCCGTCACTCCGTGCGTGATCAGGAACTTGCCGAGACGCGGCAGATCGGACGGGCTGGCGCGCATCGCATCGAGTCCCGCTCCGCCGTGCATATGGATATCGACAAAACCCGGGACCAGCACCGCGTCCCCGAAGTCGACCAGCGTAGAGTTCCCGGGGACTTCTTTTACCGATCGCGGGAAGACTTCCGAAATCAGCCCATTTTCCACCACCAGCAGCGGGTTCTTAATCTCGTCGATTGGGGTGTAGAGTCGGCTGGCCGTAAATGCGGTCTTCATGACGGTCGTGATTATGTTCGTGGTGAATGAAAGTCTATGGTAGCGGTATGCGAGGCTTCCGACAACATCGCCTTATCGCGGTTTTCGCGTTGCCGGCGCGTTGCCGACGCTTCGCCGACGTGGCGAAATCGACGAAGCCGATTCGATGCTGGTGTACGGTCGATGCAGGAGCACGATCGATGCACGTGCACAGGTCAACGCCATCTTCGCAGATGATGGAGGCCTGAAGTGGAGTGTTATAATCGCTTGTCCAGTAATTCCTGCAAAGGCGCGCAGCAAGTCCTCCGCGCTCTTGGACAAGTCGGGGAGTGGCTCAGCCTGGTAGAGCACCTGGTTCGGGACCAGGGGGTCGGAGGTTCAAATCCTCTCTCCCCGACCAATTCTTTCAAGCACTTAAACTGCACTTCTGGTTTTCCGTCTACATCGATGGTGTCGATTTTGTAGACGGTTGTGTTTTCTGAATTTTCCGCTAGGTTTCCATCGAGAATTACAATCCGTTCTTCCTGCAAGAACTCGCCTTGGTCTTCCAAGTAAAACATCAATGCCGTTGCCTATGTCCGGGACCGTTCTTCACGACTGACGGCCGATAAGTCGTCGTTCCCAATCGAACTGATGAAGATGTGCTCTCTGGTAAGCAGGAACAAGCTCTCGATCACGATTTGGCACATCTGAAAGCCGCCAAAGATCCGTTAACAGCCCTCGCGATCCGGTAATCGACACATGCTGCGGGGTACCGCTGGTTTGCGTTGGAGTACCAGAATCATACCCATACGCCGTATACGCTCGAACAGTACCGCCGCTGTCCTTAATTGTGACACTGGATGGGCGATCTACGATGCCGTTCGACAAAGTCGTGTAGGCCGTTATCGTCTTGCGAATCAGCGTGCCCACCGCGCCGTTGCCATAGTTGTATTCGTCGACCTCACTGGTTAGTCCATACCCGTTAATTGTAGTGTCGGTTTCCGCCTCTAGTCCGCTCGAAGTCGGCAGGCAGGAAAATACGGTTGTACGCAATATTGGCGATGCCACTGCAGTCGTTGCACAACTTGAAGGAGTACCGATGCCGTTGCCGTTGTAGCATGTGTCGGTGGTGCGAAGAAGACAGTTTGTAGTGATCGTACTAGAGCAAGAATTGCTGGAGGCGGCGGTGGGGGTGGAGGCGGCAAATGGCCGAACAACCAGACGCTTGGACTGCCAAGCGGCTTGGGAAATTCGCCGTTAAACTTGAGTAGCCTATTCGGATTGTCTCCGGGTACGCAGTGCGGTGACTTCGTCGGATGTGGTTCTCTCGGCCCATTTGGGGGTGGGCTTGACCTGCTCCCCGATTTCCGAACAAGTCCGAGTATGATTTCGGACGAAGGAAAGGGGAAGAGGTATGTCGAAGAGCAGGCACACGGAGGCGCAGATGATCGGGGCGCTGAAACAACTGGAGGCGGGGCGCAAAGCGGAGGACGTGGCGCGTGAAGTAGGGGTGTCGAAGCACACGATCTACGCCTGGAAGGCGAAGTATGGCGGGATGGATGTAAGCGAGGCGCAGGAAGCCAAGCAGCTGCGCGATGAGAACACGAAGTTGAAAAAGCTGGTGGTGGATCTGAGCCTGGACAAAGAGATGCTGAAGGCGCTGATCGCAAAAAACGGATGGAGCTCGTAAACCAGCGGGCGGACGCGGACTGGCTGCGCAGCGAATACGCAGCGAGCGAGCGCCGGGTTTGCGGGCTGACGGGGATAGCGGTGGCGAGTTATCGCTACCGGAGCCGACGCAGCGACGAGACGCTGCGCACGCAACTGGTGGATCTAGCGCGGTCGAAGCCGCGTTTTGGGTATCGGCGGCTGCATATTTTGCTGGGCCGCTTGGGAGAGCACGTGAACCACAAGCGCGTGCATCGGGTGTACCGGGAGGCGGGATTGATGATCCGGCGGAAGAAGCGCAAGCACTGCGTGCGTGAGGGCAAGCCGCTACTGGCGCGGACTTCGGCGAACCAGGAGTGGGCGTTGGACTTTGTGCACGATGCGGTGGAGTGCGGGCGAGCGATCCGGGTGCTGAGCGTGGTGGATGCGTACACGCGAGAGTGTTTGGCGTTGGAAGTGGACACGAGCTTTGCCAGTCGGAGAGTGACACGAGCGCTGGAGCAGATCGTGAGCGAGCGTGGGGCGCCACAGGCGATCCGCTGCGACAACGGACCGGAACTGACGAGCCGGCATTTTCTGGCGTGGTGCGTGGAGAGAAAAATCGAGTTGATCCACATTCAGCCGGGCAAACCGACGCAGAACGGGCGGGTGGAAAGCTTTCACGGACGGTTGCGGGATGAATGTTTGACCGTGAGTTGGTTTCAGAACTTGTTCGACGCGCGGCGCAAGATCGCGGTGTGGAGGATTGAGTACAACGAGGAGCGACCGCACAGCAGTCTGGGATACAAAACCCCGAGTGAGTTTGCGAAGATGCAAGCAGCGGGCTTCTACACAGCTGAGCGAGGGGCAAGGGATTCAAACGCCATCCCTTGCCCCTCGCGCTCCCCCATCCCGGCTCAAACCCAAGATGGAAGAGCAGAAAGTTGTCGTATTCTTACGTGAACGAAAACAGGGGGCAGGTCACTTTCGTTCACGTAAGAATACGACAACTTTCATATGAACCGCTCCCATTTTCTGTCACAAACCAAGTTAGAGGTTTTGGGGAGTTAAGTCCTTCCTTACGTATTGTGTGGATCAGGGGAATCAAATTATTCGTGGCTCGGGTTAGAAAACTTCTCCACGAAAGATACTTCATCACGGATATGTTTCGCCAAACACGTGCGGTAAAGTGACAATCTCGCCTCATCCCGGACAAGTAGTTCTGTTCGTTAGGCCATTAAAGTGGTGGGAAAAACTCAAGCAGTAGCCGCAAGCAACGGACCCGGCACCGGCAGCTGTGAACGCACCACCGCTGCCTCCTAACTCGTACGTGATAAGTTAGGCGTAGCGACGGCATCGACCGGCGGGCAGGGTTCCTTTTACGATTCGGTGGCGGGACTTCGTGGCGCTCAACTTTTGAGCCGCTCTTCATTTCTAGATGACCAATCTGATCGCGAAAGAGAAGAAGAACACGGACGGCTAGGGAACTCGAAGCACGCGCTATCTACCAGTCTTTGTACTTCGTGCCGTCCAGTCCCTCACCTTGGGACTTGGTGTAGACATCAAACACGTTCTGTCCCCCCCAGGAATCGGAATCAGGATCGTCCTGCATAGACCGCAAACCCCATTCGGTGGTCTTGGTCATGGGGTCGATGGGAAGCGAGCGCAGGAAACGCATCTTCTTGCCGCCTTGGGCCTCAACACCCTTCACCAGAGTTTCTAGATCAGGCGGGTAGCCACCGCTGTCGGCCTTAATCTGGAACGCACCCCGCTCGCCTGCCATCTCATATCTGTCAATGGCATCGCGCATCTCCCAGAGAGCCCGACGCAGCTGCCTTTCTTTCTCGCGCTGAATAGTCACTCGTGCCAGCGGCAGCGCCATCATCGTAAGAATGGACAGAATAGTAGCCGCGACGATTAACTCCAGAAGCGTAAAACCGTTCTGGCGCAACACGCGGTCCTGACGATGGTAGATGTTCATCCCCATAACAGTTTTCATTTATCTTATCGCGAACGCGCGTAATGCCGCACTCGGCAAAACGCAATCCGTTCCGCCATCCGTTTGTCGGCCTATCGTAGCTTTCCCTGTACCGCTGTGCCATTCCGTGCCCCTGCATGTCGTTGAGTTTACGTTCTTAGGCGGATTCGAATCCCTCCCTCTCCGCCAAAAAATATCGAAAGAGTGATTAGCTCGGATTCTTGCTGCGTCCTCGTGCCCTCATCACCGATCGCATAGCCAAGCAATTCGCTCTGTTGTCTCTTCGCGATTCGCTTGGTTTTCTCGCGTCGCTTGCACAGATGAAAATCCTAACGTGTAGACGATTTTGTAGCGGTCAAAGCACTCTCGTTCAACAAGATTCAACAGCCTTCAAAACGAGCCCGCAACGAAAACAAAACAAATCACTTGGAATCTCCAAATTTCCGTAGAGTTCAATAAGGGCTAGAATCTGGTTCGGGACCAGGGGGTCGGAGGTTCAAATCCTCTCTCCCCGACCATATCTAGTTGATTCGGTTGACTCAATTCTCGCGGTTTCCGCAAGTTTCTGATTCCAAACAATCAGTTTTGTGTCCTAGTGCGTCCTCGGGCGGCGCCCGCCCTACAATGAGCGGGAAAGGCGTGCGTGCTTCGGACGCCTCTGTCGATAGTTTGAGCGCGACTACGTCGGATCCGCGAGACTGAACATGGGAAACAAAGCAGAGATCGAGCAGAAGAACAACGAAGAGGAGGAAGCAAAAATGAACGACGATATGCTGAACGCCGCATTTGGCGGCGCTGAAGAAACTCGCATAGCCGATTGCAGAAATGTCCAGGAGCGTAAAACCCGCTGGTCTTGAGCGCTATTCACGCGATGGTAGATTGGCAGACTTCATAGACTATGAGTTGATTTTACGCTGCGGCATCCATCGCCGTCCTGAAAAGGATCGCCTATTCTGCGTGGCGATACGGTACTCCCGAAGGTGGTCGAGGGGACGTAAATCGGTAAAGTTTCCGGAGCAGCTTGGCCATTGTGGTGTCGAGGCCAGGGGCGATGACCTGGAGCGTAATTCCGACTTCGCGCTTCCCTGTCTCGATGTCGGACAGATGGAGATGCATTTAGCCGGTCACGAAGAGCTCTACTATTGGACTGTCAAAGCAACGGTGCCAACCTTCGCGCTTACCGAACCTGATGTGCCAGTGACAGTGATCGTATAGGCTCCTGGCGTAGTGCCGGTGTTTCCACCGCCACTTCCGCCGCTTCCATTGATGCCTCCGCCGCAGGCAATGAGCCCTGTGGAAACAAACACGAGCAGGAGTCCAATAATCGCGACGCAGTCTTTCCGTTTCCGTGGCCTCACAAAGAGCAACACTAACGCGAAAGTGGCTCCGCTGGACGAGGGCCAGAAAAAGATTCTCTTTTGATTCTCGGCACTCGATGCCGCGGTCGTATTGACAGTGAGTGTCGAGGTTTCTGCGGCAGCACCGCTGATCGTGACGGAGGTTGGGTTCAGACTGCACGTCGGCATGTCATTGACGCCGGTTAGTGTCGTACTGACGCTGCAAGTCAGATCCACTATTCCGGTGAACCCGTTCGTCCCCGCCACGCTAATCGGCCCGGTATTCCCGGTGGTCGCGCCCGGGGTGACCGTCAAGGACGTGGTTCCGCCAGATCCCGGCGCGACGCCCGGTTCTGCGGTGATGCTGAGGTCAACGGTGGTTGTCGCGCTCAGCGAGCCGGAGGTTCCAGTGATAGTTACCGTTACCGCGCTGGATGTGATTGGGGCCGAGGTGCTGGCCGTGAGCGTCAGTACCTGAGTTCCGGCTGCGGATCCGGGAGCAAAACTCGCTGAAACGCCACTGGGTAGGCCAGTGGCGGCGAGCGTAACCGTTCCGGTAAACCCTCCGACATCGGTGGCGGAAATTGTGCTTGTTCCGCTGCCGCCTTGAGGCACCGATACGCTTACGGGAGAAACGTAAAGCGTGAAACCTGGAGCGGATATATTGATCGTGTAAGCTGCGATTGTTACTGCGCTGGTCGAATAGTCGCTCGCCGCAGCAATGGCTTTAATTGTCTCTGTGCTGCTCACGGTGATTGGCCCCGTGTATTCCGTCAAAGAAGTAGTCGGCGTCGTCCCATCGGCCGTGTAGTAGATGATTGCTCCCGTCAACGAGTCGGTGATTGTCAGGCTCTGCGTGCCCGAGTAAGTGCCGGACGCAAGAGAGAAGACAGGCGGGGGGGTGCCTGGTTCTACAGTGATGTTGAGGCCAACGGTGGTTGTCGCGCTCAGCGAGCCGGAGGTTCCAGTGATGGTTACCGTTACCGCGCTGGATGTGATTGGAGCCGAGGTGCTGGCCGTGAGCGTCAGTACCTGAGTTCCGGCTGCGGATCCGGGAGCAAAACTCGCTGAAACGCCACTGGGTAGGCCGGTGGCGGCGAGCGTAACCGTTCCGGTAAACCCTCCGACATCGGTGGCGGAAATTGTACTTGTTCCGCTGCCGCCTCGAGGCACCGATACGCTTACGGGAGAAGCGGAAAGCGTGAAACCAGCAGGGGGATTGATCGTGTAAGTTGCGGTTGTTATTGCGCTGGGCGAATAGCCGCTCGCCGCAGCAATGGCTTTAATTGTCTCTGTGCTGCTCACGGTGATTGGCCCTTTGTATTCGGTCGAAGAAGTACTCGGCGTCGAGCCATCGGTCGTGTAGTAGATGGTTGCTCCCGTCAGCGAGTCAGTGATTGTCAGGCTCTGCGTGCCCGAGTAAGTGCCGGACGCAAGAGAGAAGACAGGGGCGGGGGTGGCTGGATAGCTCACGCTCACGGCCGCGCTGGCAAGGAAGGCCAGTTCATCGCCCGAATTTGGTCTTCCCCACGCTTGGACCAGCAGACTATGTGTCCCGGCCGACATGCTGGCGTAGGTGTCCAAGTTCAGTCCCGAAGTGCTGTAAATCGGACTCCCATCGACGTAAAGGACCATGGCCACGTAGCTGGCGGAAGAACTGGTGCTAGCAGATACGTGGACGGGCGAGCTGACCTGCCCACCGCTGGGGGAATTGATGTTTACGAATGTGCTAGGAGAGGGCGGCGGCGGCGGGGGGCCAGTCACATTGACCGCCCCTGCGGTAGTCCCGGAATTACCCGAGCTGTCGCTCACGGTGGCGATCACCCTGTAGTTGCCAATCGACTTGTAAGTGTGGGAGGCGGTTGGGCCGCTCACTACTGTGCCGTCGCCAAAATTGATACTCGAAACAAGGCCCGAGCCCGACGACTGCGCAGTGGAGGCTGTGACGGTCAGCGGAGCCAGTCCCACCTTAGGCGTCACTGTGAGGACGGGTATGAATCCGGAGAGGGGCGAGAGTATGGCGTTGACGTTGACAGGTGTCTTGAAAACCGTTCCGGCACTGTCCCACGCTTGCAGCACCAGGTTGTGCCCCCCTGCGCTGAGAGGTACATATGTGTCCACGCTGTTGGTGTAATTCTTCAGGAACAGAACGTCGTCAACGTAGACGGCGGAGGCGATGATCGGATATGCCGAAGTGCCGAAAGCCACTACGCGGAGATTGGTGGGTACGGTCGCGCCGTTTTGGGGGCTCAGGACAGTAACGCCCGTCGCCGGTGCCGGTGGGGGCGGGGGTGCAGAAGCATCACTCCAATACGGCGAGAGCAGAGAAACCACGGTACTTTCCGATCCGTCCGGCCGAACCAGCCACAACCCACGGCATTGACTATTATCGGGTTGGATGGCGGTATTTAGTACTGAGCCAGTAGGGAAATAATTGAGGTCCGCATCTCTGCACTCGTTATCAAATACCTGCCAAGTGAAAGCTCCGAGGAGCCCTGCCGATTTTGCAGTTGAAAGAATGGTCTGCGTTCGCCAAATCGTTTCTGTCGGCAGTTCGTTTTCATACAGGCCATATTCGGAGATCAACATACGACGGCTGCCCAAAGCCAGTGGGTCGGGCGTCAGAGAGTTGATCACGCTCAAGGCTTGTTCCATCGCACTTGCCTCGCTGGTCGAGTCCGTGCCGCTCAAGCTCGAATCGTACGAGGAGTAGGTCACCATGTCGGCCTGAACAAATGGAACCACCTTGTTGATGACTCGCCTAAGCCCGTGCTGCGAATAATCGAAGATGCGGTTCACCTCGACCGCATTCAATACCGCCACGCCTTGCACGTTGCCCGATTCGCTCCGCCCCCGCGACACGCCTTTTTGCCGGGCGACGAGCCAGTTGGTCATGGCCGAGATCATAGTAGGAGAAATGTCGGCCGCGCTATCGGACCCTTGCAAGCCAGCCCAGTCACCCTCCCAGTGTTTGAGGATGAATGTCTTACCGGAACCAGCGAAGGTCGCGTACAAATACTTCGTCAAGTCGTAGAATTCTAGTTCCTCGGCGGCTGCGGCGTTCGTGTCGGTAGCGAATCGGTTGATTTGATCTGCATTGGCGAAGCTGAAGGCGGTGATGACGAAAGTCCGAAAGGGCATCTTGAGGACGCTTTGAAACGGAGCTGACTGCGCCAGCTGGACCAGACTGGTGGGGTTCTGGTCGGGCCACAAATGGTCGCCGCGGTCCGGATAGAGGACGCGAAAATCTGGCGACAAATAGATGAAGATCGCCGGCGAGCCCAGCTGCCTGATAGCGTTGGCGCCTTCCAGCAGGAAATTGCCGTTCGTGAAGCCATATTTTCCGGCAACGTGCGTCGCTCCTGCCTCGAATGGCGAGACGAGCACTTGCTGGCGGCCTGCCGGGGAATTCTGGGCGCGGACTGCGATGCCGAGCCCAACGATTAACGCCAGCAGGCAGTATGGCGCGCGGGACGCCGACGGCAATCTGAATCGCTTTCGCTGCGTGAGCGCCCTGGGCGCACTCGAACACACGACGAACGTAGCCTTGCGGAGCGCGTAATGCGTGGCCCGCCTCCTTTGCTTCGTTAGGCAGCTGTGGGGAAGGTTTTTGAGCGCGGATTTTCGCACTGGCCAGCAGCTTTGTCAACCGAAATCAAGAGTAGT
>CAVPWO010000006.1:0-610000 GCA_963709305.1 uncultured Acidobacteriaceae bacterium
GAGGGCCGGCTGCCGGATTCGCTCATCGCCTGCATTGGCGGCGGCTCCAATGCCATGGGGCTGTTTCACCCATTTCTCGACGACCCGCAGGTCGAGATCTATGGCGTCGAAGCCGCCGGCCATGGCCTCACCGGGCTGCATGCGGCTTCGATCGCGGGCGGCCGGCCCGGCGTGCTGCACGGCAACCGCACCTATCTTCTCATGGACCAAGACGGGCAGATCGACGAGGCCCATTCGATCTCGGCCGGCCTCGATTATCCCGGCATCGGGCCCGAGCACGCCTGGCTCAACGACATCAAGCGGGTGAAATATCTGTCCGCCACCGACGACGAGGCGGTGGCGGCATTCGGGCTGTGCGCGCGGCTCGAAGGCATCATCCCGGCGCTCGAGCCCGCGCATGCGCTCGCCCGGGTGCTGGATATCGCGCCCGCCAAGCCGGCCGACCATCTGATGGTGGTGAACATATCGGGGCGCGGCGACAAGGATCTGGCCAGCGTCGACGAATACCTGAAACGGCACGCGATCATGAGCAAGCGAATGGAGCAGCGCTTCGCCGCGCTCAAGCGCGAAGGCCGCGCCGCCCTGGTCACCTTCGTGACCGCCGGCGATCCCGACTATGCGACCTCGCTCGACGATCCTGCGCGCGCTGCCGCGGGCCGGCGCCGACGTGATCGAGCTCGGCATGCCGTTCACCGATCCGATGGCGGACGGGCCCGCCATCCAGGCCTCCTCGCTGCGGGCCCTCAAGGCCGGCCAGGACATGAACAAGACGCTCGCCATGGTGGCGGATTCCGCCAGGGCGATGCCTTAACCCCGATCGTCCTGATGGGCTACTACAATCCGATCTACATCTACGGGGTCGCGCGCTTTCTCGTCGACGCCCGGCGGCCGGCGTGGACGGCCTGATCGTGGTCGATCTGCCGCCCGAGGAGGACGAGGAGCTGTGCCTGCCGGCGCTCAAGGCCGGGCTCAATTTCATCCGCCTCGCCACCCCCACCACCGACGACAAGCGCCTGCCGGCCGTGCTCGCCAATACTTCGGGCTTCGTCTATTACGTCTCCATCACCGGCATCACCGGGGCGGCGGCGCCCGACACCGGGGAGGTCGCGGCCGCGGTGGCCCGCATCAAGCGCCACACCGCGCTGCCGGTCGCGGTCGGCTTCGGGGTGCGGACGCCCGCCCAGGCGCGCGCCATCGCGGCGGTCGCCGACGGCGTCGTGGTCGGCTCGGCCCTGGTCGACGCGCTCAAGCAAAGCCTGACGGCGGACATGAAGGCGACGAAATCGAGCGTCACAGCGGTCACCGACTTGGTCGCCGGCCTGGCGCAAGGCGTGCGCGCGGTCCGCCGCATGGCGGCGGAGTGATTTGCTGCGCGGACTTTTGTAGCCCGGATGAAGCCGATCGTGTCGGCGCGAAGCGCCGCCCGATGGCGAAATCCGGGACCTCGCCCCAGGCGAGGCCTATCCCGCATTGCGCTACGCTCCATGCGGCCTACATTGAGGCAATGGTCTGCCGAGGAACGCCATGAACTGGATCTCCAACGTCGTGCGGCCGAAGATCCGCAGCTTTCTCAACCGGCGCGAATCGCCGGAGAATCTGTGGATCAAATGTCCGGAGACCGGGCAGCTGGTGTTCTACAAGGACGTGGAGTCCAACCAGTTCGTCATTCCGGGCTCGAACTATCACATGCGCATGGGCGCCGCCGCGCGCCTCAAATCCATGTTCGACGGCGAGACCTGGTTCGACATCGCGGTCCCGGACGTGCCGGTCGATCCGCTCAAGTTCCGCGACGAGCGCCGCTACACCGATCGGCTCAAGGATGCGCGCGCCAAGACCGGCACCACCGATGCCATCAAGCTCGGCTACGGCAAGCTCGACGGCCTGCCGGTGGTGATCGCGGTGCAGGATTTCGATTTCATGGGCGGCTCGCTCGGCATGGCGGCCGGCGAGGCGGTGGTCAAGGGTCTGCAGACCGCGGTCGACAAGAGCACGCCCTTCATCATGTTCGCGGCCTCCGGCGGCGCCCGGATGCAGGAGGGCATCCTGGCCTTGATGCAGTTGCCGCGCACCACCGTGGCGGTGCAGATGCTGCGCGAGGCCCGCAAGCCCTATCTGGTGGTGCTCACCAATCCGACCACCGGCGGCGTCACCGCGTCCTACGCCATGCTGGGCGACGTCCATATCGCCGAGCCCGGCGCCCTCATCGGCTTCGCCGGACCGCGCGTCATCGAGCAGACCATCCGCGAGAAGCTGCCGGAAGGCTTTCAGCGCGCCGAATATCTCAAGGAGCACGGCATGGTGGACATGGTGGTGCATCGCCATGAGTTGCGCGCCACGCTCGCCAATCTGTGCCGGCTCTTGACCAAGTCGGCGGCCCCCGAGGTCACCAGCAATCTGCCGGTGCCGGCGCACGCTTGAGCGGCGGAAGGCCGCGCCGAATGATACCCGGTGGAGACTTCCGTACATGCGATCCTGCACGCGTTCCCATCGCATGACCCAGATCGATTCCATCGTCACGCGGCTCTTGGGGCTGCATCCCAAGCTGATCGATCTCACGCTCGATCGCATGTGGCGCATCCTGGACGCGCTCGGCCATCCGGAACGCGGCCTGCCGCCAGTCATCCACGTCGCCGGCACCAACGGCAAGGGCTCGACCATCGCGTTCATGCGGGCGATCCTGGAGGCGGCGGGCTTGCGGGTGCACGTCTATACCTCGCCGCATCTGGTGCGCTTCAACGAGCGGTTCCGGCTCGGCGCGGTGCGGCGGCGGGCGGGTCGCGAGCGACGCCGAGCTCGCCGAAACCTTGAGCGAATGCGAGCGCGTCAACGCCGGCGCCCCCATCACGGTGTTCGAGATCACCACCGCGGCCGGATTGCTGCTGTTCGCGCGCCATGCGGCCGACATTCTGCTGCTCGAGGTCGGGCTCGGCGGCCGGCTCGATGCCACCAATGTGATCGAGCGTCCGCTCGCCACCGTGGTGACGCCGGTCGCGCTCGACCATGCGGAATTCCTCGGCGACACCGTCGCCAGATCGCGGCCGAGAAAGCCGGCATCTTCAAGCCGGATGTGCCGGCGATCGTGGCGGCGCAGCCGCGCGAGGCGCTGCCGGTGATCGAGCGGCAGGCGGCGCGGCTGCACGCTCCGATCCGGATCGCGGGCGAGGACTGGACCGCCACCGAGGAGCGCGGCCGGCTGGTCTATCAGGACGATGCCGGGCTGATCGATCTGCCGGCCCCCAAGCTCTATGGCCGCCATCAGTTCGAGAATGCCGGCCTCGCCATCGCGGCGCTGCGGGCGGTCGACACCCTCGAGCTTGCGCCCGCCGCCTTCGAGGGCGTCGCCAAGGCGGAATGGCCGGCCCGCATGCAGCGCCTGGCGAGCGGCGCGCTCGCCGCGCTGGTGCCGCCGGGCGGCGAGCTGTGGCTCGACGGCGGCCACAATCCGGACGGCGGACGCGTCATCGCGAGCGCGCTCGCGGATCTCGAGGAGCGGGTCTCGCGGCCGCTGGTGCTGATCGTCGGCATGCTCGCCAACAAGGACGGCGCCGGTTTCCTGCGCAACTTCACCGGCTTGGCGCGCCGCGTCGTGACGGTGCCGGTCCCGCAGCAGAAAAACAGCTTGCCGGCCGCCGCGCTGGCGGAAGCGGCCCGCGCCATCGGGTTGCCGGCGCAGGAAAGTCCCGACCTCGAGACGGCGCTGGCCGCCATCGGGCGCTTCGACCTCGATCAGCCCCCGCGCATCCTCATCACCGGCTCGCTCTATCTGGCCGGCGCCGCGCTCGCCCTCAACGGCACGCCGCCGGATTGAAAAGGACCGGATACACTCATGAGCACAAACGATCTGTCAGGGCGCCTGTTGCCGGGCGAGCGGATCCTCTGGTCGGGCCGGCCGGCGCAGGGTTTCCTGTTCACCGGCGGGATGCGCTGCTGATTCCTATGAGCCTGTTGTGGGGCGGCTTTGCGGTCTTTTGGGAGACCACGGTGCTGACCCAACCGAAGCACCCCCTCTTCGCCCTTTGGGGCATGCCGTTCGTGCTGATCGGTCTTTATCTCATGGTCGGTCGTTTCCTGCTCGATGCCTGGATCCGCAGCGGCATGTACTATGCCGTCACCAACAAGCGCATCCTGATCTCCCGTTCCGGGCCGTTTGCCAAGTTCACCGCCGTGAGCCTCGACCGCTTGCCCGATGCGAGCATCACCGAAAACGCCGGCGGGCGCGGCACCATCCGGTTCGGCGAGCCGGCTCCGCTGTGGGGGCGCCGCAACAGTTTTGCCTCCTGGACACCGTCGCTCGATCCCACGCCGCAATTCATCGCCATCGAGGATGCCCGCAGCGTGTTCGATCAGGTGCAGCGCGCCACCCGAAGCGGCGCTTGATGAGGCAGCTCGGTGTCATCACCGGGCTTGTCGGCGGCCTCCTCAACTAAGGCACGGCGGTGCCCCAAAACGAAGATCGCCGGGACAAGCCCGGCGAGATGACAGCTTGCGCTGAAACTGGCCGGCCTCACATCCGCCGGTGATCCACTGCTCGAGTTTGCCTTAGGGCTGCCCGCCGGTATTCCCACCTGACGCGTCGCCGGCTGACCGTCTTTGAAAAGTATCAGTGTTGGAATTGACATGATCGCGTACTTGGCCGCCGTGCTCTGGTTCAGAAAATAGGTATGAGGGTGATAGACAGGGTGGAAGGGGATGTCGTTATCCACCGATGTGGTAATTTGGTAGGTGAGTTTGAGCACAGAGGAGGAGAGTTGGGGAAGAGGGAGGGTTTGCTTGACTTTATGGGGAGGGACAGGAGTAGATATATTTAATAAAACTATGATATTCATCTTACCTATTGCCTGGCACTGAAAATATCTGTTCCAGCCCATACACGAACGTCTGAGTCCGGAAATGGTTTGCCCCCATTTCAGAAGGGCATATACCTTTTGCGCACTGCATAATAACTTCTTAATTACGTGTCATAAGTTTCGTTTAAAAGAGTGTAACTCGCCTCCTTCACTTTCCCTCTCCCGAAGATCCAGGAACCATATGTACAGTACTAGTTCGGTACATTTCTACCTCCTTAACTGGCATATGCCATTCAGATATGGGACTTGTTCCTAGCTAGAACCCCTTCTATTATTGAATAACCCCTCTCATTTAGGAGTTAGATATGCCCCTGAAGCAGATACGCTATTCACGAGTAGGAGCCTATTCATGTATGGGTCGGAACAGATGCCTGATTCCTATCTAACGTGCAAAGTAAACATAGCTAGAATTTTGGAAATGAAGAGAAAGTAGAAAGGCAAATGATTCTCATCCACTCGTGATATATTCAACTCTACTATGAATAACCCTCTTGAAAAGCAAGTCTTTCATCCCTTATTCACTCCTCACTCACTTAATATCAAGTCATCACTCACTGTCTATACTTCCAGATTCATAATATGCTATAATAATCGAGCCCTAGCAAGAGGTTTAATCACATATACGGAGAATAGAAAGACTTCCCTCGAATATCACAGAAACTTCCGTGGAATATAAATTCGGACCTCCTTTATATTTTACGTTCTTCCTTCCGCTCAACAACATTAGATATTCCTCAGCTATAATAAACTAACCCTATACTCCTTTACACACGCCGTTCTCTAAACGAAAACAAAAACCCAACACAAAATGGTACGCATCTGTCCCGGGTGCGGCGAATTCGTTAACTTCAGCTGCCCGAACTGTGCACCAGGTTCCGCCAACCGCTCGAGGTTCGGTGCCCCCCGATTCGCAAACCCAGACCCTGTCTTCAGCAGCTTAAGCTGAGTCGGGGGTTTAGTAATCCGAATGAGAGGATGCAGGGTTGGTTGAATGGGTTGCAGACGGGGTATGATCAATATGGTAACCCGCTGGAGGGGAGGGATAGGAGGGGTGGAAGTGGGAATAGGGGGTGTAGGTATCCACTTTGGTGAGAGGTGGGAAGGGGGGAAGGTTGACTGGTTGGGGTAGGGGATGAGTGGGGCGAGGGGGGAAGTTGTTGTGCATGGCTTTTTAGATAGTAAAGGAATGGATAGCTTTCTATCGTGAAGTCCTTCGATGATACACAAAATGTGAAGAATCAGGATGATGACAGTGAATCTAGTGAATAGGATTTTGTCTCGCGTGCAATTAATCCTTTTTGGCCTTGGACGAACTATTAGCTGGAAGTGGCTCGTTTAGTGTACTTGAGTACTTAGAAGGTTGGAAGTGTGTTTCTTCCTTAAATGCTTAAAACTCGGGACATGGGAATAACAGTACCCGATGCTAGATTAATGCTCTTAGTAGATAACGTCTGATTGTCTTACTACTGGGAAGCGAGAGTGTGTGTTGCGTTGTTGCTGGAAAGCTCGGGTAAAATTACACGGGCTGCAAGAATTCTCGAAGTAAAGAGAAAATCGAGAAAGTTGAAAAGCAAGTGATTCTTATCCACTAAATTACGATATGGACTCTACTCACGATTAAGAGCAAACTAAAATCATTAAGTCTTCCATTCATTATTCACGTCTCTTATAAAAACGAGCCAGACATAAGATTAAACACATATAAAGAATAAAAGACTTTTCTCGAATATCACAGAAATTTCTATAAAGTATATAAATCCGTCGTCCTGCATAATCATTATATTTCCTTCCTTCTTCCTTCCTTAAGTAACATCACCACACTCCAAAATCTAATATACTAACTAAGCCTTACTCACTTCCACAACCTCTCTAAACAAAAGCCAAAACCCCAATACGAAATGGTACAACCCTGTCCCGGGTGCCGCAACTGGGTGTCCTCCTTGTACGGCTGCCCGGACTGTAAACCTGACTACTCCAGGCCAGGTCCCCCAGTATGGGCCAACCCCCGCTACGACCGCCAACATGTTCACAGGTTTAATAATCCGGATGCAAGGATGCAGTGGTGGCTGAACGGGTTGCAGCCCGGGTATGATATGAATGGACACCCGAGGGAGGGTAGAGGGGGTGGTGGGAGTAGGGGGTGTAGGTATCCGCTTTGGTGAGTAGGGGGAAGGGGAAAGGGGGAGAGAGGAGGAGAGGAAGGGAGTTGATGTTGCATGGCTTTGGGTTAGGGGATTGGGATGGGATGGAGTTTAGATAGTAAGAGGACTAGGGAATAGAGATATTATCCTTTGTCCTTAGCCTCTCGAGAATATTTAACGAAGCTTGCCGTGTTTAGTGTATTTGAGTACCTGGACGGACATTTTATTTCCTGCACCCGAAACGACAAAAGGTAAAAGAGTACCCGGTGTTTTGGTAAAAAGATACCGCCCTTAAATAATAAAAAAGTACTTTCCTTTTTTCGGGACTAGACTCTAGCAACTAAATTTTTGTATTTAGTTAATATTATTTGATTTAAAATTATTTATATACTCGAACGAAAAATATAATTTTTGTATTTTTTTTTATCCACGTGACTTCCAGGCTCTCGGCTTATTGATGGTCACGTGATAGGTAAGTCATCTAAACTTATTTATCCTTAATTTATTATGTGACTCTGCAACTCGCAAATAAGGGAAGCCGAGGCAGGGCGGTCGACAACTGCCGGGACTACCCAGGGCTCCTAGTACCCGCAACGCCGGTAACAGGAACGACAGGAACAAGAACGCCAGGAACAAAATCGCCAGGAACAACTACGCCAGGAACGACAACGCCGGTAACAGGATCGCCAGAACAAGACCTCGAGAAGCAACCGTAACGCCCAATAAGCACACCGCCCTCCAGCATCCCCAACCACTCCCCTAAACCTCACCGGGCTCCCTTTACCCGCAACAAGGCCTGTCCTCGCAAATATATCAAAGTTTAATTTGGGAACGGACGAATGTTTTATCACGGCTGGCTACTTACAGGCCTTAGCCCCCGTAAAATAAGATAAGCCTGTAGCATCACTATCGCCTGAAATATAAGCAGCCCAGCTACTCGCACCTGCCCTCGTTGTAAACGACAAGAGAATCGCGGTAGAATGCGTGTGGCAGAATGCGTGTATGAAAAGAAAAAAATCACTTGGTTGATAAATCCCCTGTGATAGCGCTTCAATTATTCTTCAGACATGGAGTGATTATTAAGAAGATAGACGGTGTATTCGAAACGGGAAATGTGACAGTGGTGAGTTCACGTCTTATGCGTTTGGTTTGGGGGAAGTAAGGTAAATGATCTATTTTAGCGATTTTTCACGTGTCGAACCAAAAGAAAAAAACACGGGAACGTGGAACTTTGAGCTAGAAAGAAAAAGCGGTGAGGATATTGAGCGTAATGAGTTTATTGGCGAAAGTGCGAATACGTTTATTTGAGTAATGAGAACCTTGTGGGGTAGGTATATTGCAATAGCCGAAAGCGGCAACACATAAGCCTGAACTTTCTTCGCATATACGAAGCTCGTCTTAATAGCCTCAATAGCGAATAAGTCGCAAATCTAGAAAAAAAAGGGAGTAAAAAAAAAAAGAGAAAACGCCATAAACAGCCTCATGCAGACTTAACTCATAGGCAGAAAAGAGAAGCATCAAGGCAGAGCGCATGTTTCACAAAAGATAAACGATTTTACGAAATGAAAACTTTTGATCCTTACCCACTTTCACATGTCTCTAACTTCTTTTCTTCTCAAATACCTCGTATCATTTCTCAGGTTTTGCTGCCTCGTGGGATGGGAAGTAGCTTCCGATGACGATATGTCATGTTTCACGGCGCGGGTAGGCCAAGCGGCAACCTCGAAACTTGTCTTCTGTTGATTCATCGAACGCAACATTCCAGTCTGCCGTGAAACCAACGAAAGGTAGATCCTAAGCGGTAATAACGGGTATAACCATCTGCTCGACGGCTCCCACGCATCCAAGAGCTTCTGAATCAGACCGAACGTTTTTTTTTCAACGAGGAGCATCCATTCGAGCTTATTCGGACGTCAGGAAGGACGACCGGTGAGCCACTTGGATCGCTCCCGCCAAATTCGTGCATCAAGCGCATCTCGAGCTCTCGTTTGCCTGCAAATGAGACGGATACAAGCAGTATGGCTGTGTTTGAAACCCTCGCATCTCAGCTCCATTGTCCGGCAGAATCGTGGTGAGAACGGGAAACTAAACCCACCCCACGGGAGTACACAATAATACGCATGTCGCTAAGATATATATTAAGTGATATTCTGGAAGAGGGGGGGTGGGTCTTGATTCGAGGGTTAATATATGCATTCTCCGGTTATGATCTTCGCATTTCCTATGCTGGCGATGCCGGCTCGTGAAGCGGCCAATGGAGGGCGGGAGGAACTACCTACGGTAGCTAGCAAGGGTTGCGCCTCTCAAGGTATCACTGCAGCGGATGGGACCCCCAAAAATATACATACCCATACTTTATCTCCTACCTCGATTGAGGAATGCCGCAACAAGCCGACTGTAAGCAAAAGCGTAGACGCCCTGCTGCAGAGGGGAGATATACTGAAGTATCCCAGGGTGACGGCGTGGCGTTCTCGGAATACCGCTTTGAGAGAGTTGTGCCTGCATGTGGGCGTGGGGGGCGCCGTCAGACAGGGAGTTACGACAGGGTTCGTCGGCCAACGTGCAGAGCACGAGGAAGTGAACATCGTGAGCGAGGGGAGTGGGAGAGGGAGAGGAAGCTGGCTGACGAACGGGGCCTCATTCTTCTATGAACCGTTCCAGTTTTTCTGATCATTTCTGCGTCGTAGTTGTGGAAGTGATTAAAGCTGTGATTGGCAGCTGGGCAGGCACATGGCTGGCTTGACTGGCTGATCCGGCCTGGCTGAGTCGCCAAACTTGGCCTCTTGGAGCAGCGCGTGGTGGAGCTGGAGGAGCGAAGATGAGAGTGTGTGGGGGTTGAAGTGTGATCCGGATACGCGCAATAATGAGCACCTTGCCGGTTGCGTTAGAACTAGAGCTTAGAGCACACCGCAGAGGAATACGATGCAACGATGGCCGAGAGGATGGAGAACGTGTTGGAGCCAGAGCTGAGACGTGTGGAGACACAGATCCATTAACTTATTACCCGCTGCGGTGGTGCAATGCGAAGGCAGACGTGGGACTTGTATAATATATCGCCATTCCCCTCTCTGGTTGCAGTGCTAGCACAGAACGCAATTCGACCCTGAATAACATCATTTGCAAAGTGCCTCTCGCCCCGCAAGCACGACATCGACACCGTCCCTGAATCTTTCTCTTCGGCCGCATCGCGCCATCGATCACGCATCAGCGGTCAGCACGGCAATACCTCTGCACAAGGCTGAGAGAAGGGTCTGAGTGAGACGTGAAAAGCCTTCAAAAGAAGACCCTCAGCCACCTCAGGATTCGCTTCTAGCAAGAGTTTTCTTCGCAGTCAACAGTCACGTCTGATTGATTAGTCGTAGTCGTTCAGCTAGAGATTTTGCCGTATCTTTACTTTACCGCTAGACTAGACAAAAAATCCCCGAGGTTTGCCCTGATAACGAAAGCGCTCCCTCCAAGCCTCACAGCCAACCAAGACCTCTTTGTCTTCACAACAACTCACGATAATTTCGCTCGCCTCTCCGCTCTCGGCCTCGGGCGTGCAATATATAGCAACGGCCAGGATAGACCGGCTATCCAAACACTCTGCATTTATCTGCCAGTGGTAGCTGTATCACTCTGTTAGGGGTGTCAGCCGTTATCGCATCTGCGCGCTAGCCGAGGAGTCACCCCTTATCTGAAGATTTCTTGTCATTTCTCGCATCCGCGACAGGCATCACAAGACCCAGACCCTGCTGACCCCGATTACGGTCTCACACATTTCTACTTCAATCCAGCTGCCCCTCCAGCTATTCTATTCTATTCTCTTCAATTCATTCTCAATTGCTTCTCCAGAAATCAATTGAAAAGGATTGATATAACCAACTCGCCAAGCTGGCTCAGTCACGCCCCCCACCTGTTCGTACCCACCATGCGGGAACGTCACCACCACCGTTGTCACCGCGTACCCATTCCGAGAAGGAGAAAAGACATCACTCGAGGAGGAAATCAGGAAGGGAATTCGTGATCATTCCGGAGAGGAAGCCCTCGTCCAGACCAGCAGCACCTCGAAGAAGTACCCATGAGTACACGACCAAAGCCGGGCATGGTCACAGCAGTGGGAGGAGTTCCAGCCGTCACAGAGAACGAGAACGGGAACGGGAGCGAGAACGTGATGACGATCACAGTGCACGGGACAGTGGAGAGTCTTTTCCGCAGTACTGGTAAGTCAAGACTCTTTTCTTTTTCCATGCAGCTAGGAGAGATTGGCAGCAAATCGTGGAGATATCCCCAGGAACCCCATACCCAAGAATTGAGACCCCCACAACAAGTGCATATTTGGAATCTGCGCTGACGAATGATACAGCATGACCTGCGAAAAGCAATTCTTGCCTGCCAACAATACCTACCTTTACTGTTCTGAGGCGTAAGCTCCCCTGTTTCTTACTTCACCATTCATGGGGGTCTATCTTTATACCCCACCACACTCACATGGAAACGCGTCCAACTAACTTATCTCTGTCCGCAGTTGCCGCCTCCACGATCAAGTACCCCCACAACCAATGCGATCAATTTCCTACCCCGCTTCATACTCGCCGAGTTCTCCACCACTTACACCCTACACAAGACAATACACTTCGTGGTCCGCACAAGCGACCCCGTCACACGAGGAAGGACCAGACATCGTCCCCCGCTTCTCGCCCACTCAATCGCAACCACGATCCTACTTCAACTCAGAGCCATACGCGCAACCCTACCAAGCCCCAGCCTATTCCACCTCGCCTCCCCAAGCATACGCGCATTCAGGGTCCAGCACCGCGCTGGCATCACTTCGCGAGCTCGCAACCGCATTACCGCGAACGAGCTCCTCCAACCGCCGCGACCCAGAATCCCCTCCGAAGAGCAGCGCGAGCTCGATAAATCGTCCAGGTAGCGGAGTCTGGAACTACATCCCCTTTGCCAGTTCGAAGACCGCGACCACCCCCACTCCGAGCGCGACGCCGGGAAGTTCGTACTCGGGCGGGACGCATGCGCACACCGCATCGCAGAGCTACGGGAATGGTTACTATGCGACCAATGGGTATGCGGGCCGGAGTCGAGAAGATCTGTATTCGTATGCGAAGAGTCATGGGGCGGTAGGAGGGTATGGGAATACCGGGGGCATGGGCATGGATCGTCCGCTTCCGCCTAGGAGTGGACCGAGTGGGTACGGACATCGACCGCGGAGTATCGATCTCGTGACGCCGTATTCCACCCATTGATCTGCATTATTCGCGATGGGAAACATTTTTCTTTCATTATTTCTTGCTTTCTTTTGCATATATGATAGGGAGGGCATATGTTTTGTTTGGCGGCATATTGCATTGGATGCGTGGGCATGGATTAGGATTGGGATTGGTGTGCATAGACGGACGGCGCTCGGTCTGGTATCGAACGGGGACGAGAATAGTATCTGAGGAGGAGGGGTATACAGTACCTTCCACTCATGTTCTCCTGAAGTATACATCTAAAAGTCATTTGAAGCATTTAATATACCCTTTAGCTACCAATTTACGCTTTCTTGTATTTTTTTTACCAAGCCATTAATCCAAAGTGTCTGGTTACATCGAGATCTTATTCCATCTCCTTAATCTCATCTCATCTCATCTCTTATCATTTAACCGCCCACTAACCTCGTTTCTCCTCCTATGCAGGCTTCACTCTTCCCCTTCCACCCTTCCACCCTTTCTTCCCTACCCAATTCAACTCCTAATAATAAAACACAACAAAACCAAACTCTCACACCCACCCACCTAACACTATCTTCCATCTCCTCAAACCAGCGTAGCTGTATAAGATCTGTTTCGCTAACAACAAGTAGGTAATTAACACAGGACTTGCATACCTATTCCAAAAATGTTATATCATGGACTTAACAAGGAGTTGTGAGTGTTTCCGTTAAGCGAGAGCTTTGGTGTTGAGGAAAGGGGCGGGAAAGGGGGTTGATCCTGCCAGCGATCGCTCGGTTAAAACTCGACAAAAACAACTCCCAGTATATAAACATCCCCAAAAATAATTATCGTTAAGCAAAGTCCTTCTAGATAGTAAGTCACTCAAGATTATGGATAATCCGAGAGAGAAAAGATTCGAGGTGGAGGTGGAAGTGGAGGAAAAAGTAGAAATTTTGGAAAGTGGAAGTGGAGTAAGAAATTTTTTTGGGTTGTAGAACTTGGTTGAAAATGGAAATGGCAAAAGAAGAACCCCACTCCCCCTTTGGGGGAGAAGAAACCTATTTATCCTTTCAGGTACCTTTCCTTTA
Source organism: uncultured Acidobacteriaceae bacterium (assembly GCA_963709305.1). GTDB lineage: Bacteria > Acidobacteriota > Terriglobia > Terriglobales > Acidobacteriaceae > Sulfotelmatobacter. The sequence continues at coordinate 13,266 of CAVPWO010000006.1, forward strand.
GGATGGCTGGTTTACTTCTTTTGTGCCCTGGAGGAGGAGGTGGAGGGACTTTTTTGTCGCCGAGTCATAGTTATTTTTGTGCCCTGGAGGTGGAGTGGTGGAAGTGGAAGTGGAAGTGGAGGGACTTTTGGCGTTTGGGTTTGAGTTTGAGGGGTGGTGGCCATTGATCCTCATCTTTAGTATTGTCCGGAATTTGGGGAAAGGTGGCAGCGCTGAACCGCCAACTAAAGACTTGTTGTGGTGGGGAAGCTGTTATTTAGGTGGATGAGGCGAGCATCGAAGGGCAGCGTGGGATATTGCGCAACGTAGTGATGTATGAAGGTCGAGTTGAGACAAGATTACGATATCCCCTACACGATGTCCCTTGAATGGAGGTCTATGGGAAATTTCTCACTTGCAAGACTGCGCAAGAAAATACGATGAAGAGTTAGAAAGGAGAATTTATACTTCCGATGTGCTGATGAAACGTGAGTGAGTCTTCCCCAGTGGTGCGAAATCAGGCAGGCTGTGTAACTATGAGGATTTAATAGTTTATTGTATATTCTCGCTTTTTTGTAATCAAATGGGGAGGAACGAGGCAGAACAGGGGCGTGGAAAAGGGGGGCCTGATAGAGCCGAATCGGGATTAGTACCGATGAAGTGAGAGCTCATTTGGCTTGGAAATCGAGGAATTATTTCTCTTCGCTGAGAAGGTCCTCTTCTCTTCTCAACTACTATCCATTCTGGACCTCACGAAGGTTCTATCCTTCGATGCTATCTGCGAAGATGTTAGGAACACAAATGGCTCACATCGCGACAATGAAGCACACATGTTTCCGACACAGGAATTCGATATACCGAATCGCACTTCAACGGACTGGCAAATTGACCCATCGATGAGTTCGAGAAGATTAAGCACCTCGTCCAATGTGCTGATGGAACTTGAGTGACTTTTCACCTCATTGGTGTGAAGTGAGTCGGGCTGAGCAGATCTGCCTTGCGCCTGGGGCAACTTCGCATGCAGCATTCGCAAGGCAGACTGGGGAGGCATCTTCTACACCTCGAGGCTGACCAAAATTTTTGGACCTTTTAGTTTGGTTCCAACATCAACATTTGCCTCTCTCGACGCAAGTCAGAAGCCCGTCCATCGAAATGTCGGCAGGGTTCGGTTTCTCCGTCGGGGACTTCATCACTGGGATACAGCTTGTCCGAGATGTCATCACGTCGCTGCAAGCCAGCGGTGGGTCTTCTTCCGAATATCAAGCTCTGGCCATGGAATTGTTTTCTCTTGAACGCGCGTTGCTCGAAGTTAAGGCGCTGAAGAGTCTGGATAGTCAGCCGGAGAAATTGGAGGCGTTGAAGTGTGCAGCGAGCCAGTGCCAACACACCATCGACCGCTTCATGACTAAGATACAGAAGTTTCAGTCAAGCCTGACTGCTCAGGGAAGTGGCTCACGATGGAGAGACGGTCTGAGAAAGATACAGTGGGCTTTGTGTAAGAAGGAGGATATTGCGACCTTCAAGGCTGAGATCAGTGGGCACGCTGTCGCAATCAACTTGTTGGTAGCCACTGCTCAATTGTCGGTCCCCATTTTTCTTGATGATTCCAAGATGCTGACAGATCTTATAAAGCAATGCGACGACCTTGATCAGTCAACGTTCTGAGCAGTTCCATAGAGAGAGCCAGGAGAGTTCAACAGTATTGGCAACCCTTACGTCTTGGCCAACAGCAGCCATGAACTCACTCAAAGATAGCATTGCATCGTAAGTGATCCAAATAGAGATTGATGAACTCTCAAATAATATTTCAGTTGTCTTCGGCAAGGTCAAGAACTTCTCGCCACAAGCAAAAACATCGTGTAAGTGCTCATCAACCTCCCCGCGGAACCGGTTTCTGCTAATATTTACGACAGCCAAACAAATCTGCAGATATTCCGCGCTGTGATTGAAATCCAGAAGTTCGTCGACAACCCTCCCAGCTCAGGTTCTTCGAGAGCAGCCTGTTTATTTCACAGATGCATATGGGCTTGAAGTGCCTTTCCATCTGGAGTTCGTGTATTCTTCTGAGGTATGCTATAAAGCACTCAAGTATGCATACGAATTTGTGTACTGATAGTTGGCATGGAAAGATCCTTCACGATTGGTTGCTCAGACGATTCTGCAAAGACAAAGAAAAGATCGAGCGTGGAGAGTTTGCTTTGCAAGATTTGAAGACGAAGCGCCGACTATCACTGAATGACCAATGGCCCACACAATTCTACCCAGGAATGAGAGTAGCCATGGACATCGTCTACAGCTTTGGTCTGAACTATGGGGGTTCACTGTATAAGTGCCCTAACTGTGGGCTTCCATCAATGAGCCTGGGCTCAAGGAAGTAAACACCTGGTAGTATTGCCTTTCCATGCTCGGGAAATACAATTACTCAAGCCATAGCTTTTAGTCCAAATGCGGTACATTCTACAAAGTTGCCCCTGACCCAAAACTGACACCCAAGTTCGAAGAATATCTTCTAGCTGCATGGTCAGATACAACCCCCTCGTAGCGTTTCTCCATAGTATACTCACTGCACAAAGGGCGAAAAGAAGTCCAGATCTGTCTTGCTTCCGACGCAAGAGAATCAAATTTCTGTCTTCCTTAGACTACCTCCGCCGATGGTACCATTCTGGTTGAGCAGACCTCTCGATAGTCTACGGCTCCGATATCCCGAAGACAGATTTCACGTTTTGATGGAAGTCAAAACCATCTATGACTCTGACCAGTGCATAGGTACCGTAGATACGAACTTGCCCTACGCACATAGGCCCCAAATGGAAGCTTGATACATCAAATCTCATGTGACGATTGTGGAGAAAAGGTCACTTTCCAGCAGAGGGACAAATCTGATGTGGAGCGCTTCGAGATCCATTTACAAACGCCGGCGCATCGCCAACGTGTGGAAGCTCGCAAAGCATCTGAGAATCAATACTGAACACTCAATTACATCAGCGGACTCAGAGCTAAATCAAACCCCGATGCTGCAACCTTCATCGGAGTCTGGTGGTTGGGACTTACCGGATGGCGAGTCCGTAATCCCAAACAAAGACCCAACTTCTCACTTTCTGCCAAGATCATCGTCGTCACCGGTGCCATTCCAACCTCCCCCTGACGAGCGGATGGAGGATTATCCTCCCGATGGAATCTACCCTGAGAAAATGGAAGCAGATCTCGATGGAGTAGCGAGATCTTCAAGCAACTCCGATTCTGAGGTCTTCGATGTCCGGGAAGGAGAGGACTTCGAAGACAGCATTTATGGGAGAGAACACTTCGACCGGGTAAAGAACGATCGAAAACGTGACGCGTCTAGCTCCAGCGAAAATGCCAACTCATCCGGTGAAGAGAGACCCGGAAAGCGGCGGCGAGGAATAAGGTAGCTAGAGAAGAACAACAACAACAGACTAGAACAATGTAGAGTAGGAGATTCCTGGCTTACGGTCTTTAGCAGAGCTCATAGAATGAAAAGGAGACAAATTGGTCAACATACAATATTCGTTATATGATCTGGTTTGAATGTGTAATGCCCGGGACTACTATGCTACCAAACGTATATTTAGATGCGCTGCTCCTCAAACCCTTAGTTCTACCATTCTGCGCCTTCATCTAGGTCCTGACACCTAAATCTATCTAATGTCTCAGTCGTATCTCTTGACTTGAGCGAGTGCATGTAACATCACTGCAAACCCCATAAAGTAGACCCAGACTCCTAAGATCCGATCTCAAGGAAAACTCCCAATCTTATGTTCCCAGACCTCTCATTTACACAACAGATTCCAAGCATGAACTCAAAATCTTTCAATCAACACAAAACACATCCGGCAACTGTCCCTGCCAAGCCCAATTCTTCTCATCCACCATCCTCAACTCTCTCACCCTAAACCCCTCGACCTCCTTAATCAAACCTCTGCCCTTCAACCACTCCACCACCTCCCCCCTCCCCATCTCCCTCGCAATCGCCACACAATCCCTCCCCCTCTCATCCCTCCACCCCAAATTCGCGCCCCTGCCCACCAAGAACTCCACACTCCCCAGCGCCCCCGCCCTACACGCCCTATACAACGCCGTGCCCTCCACATCCCCCGCATCCTGCGGCACCAACCACCAGATCTCGCTCTCCTCAATCCCGCTCCCGTTCTCCAAACACAGTTTCAGCATCGCCACGTCGTTTTTCTCCGCTGCGCCGATCGGCGGCCCCGGTTCCTTGCAATTGAAGTCCGTGCTTCAGCAGCAGTTGAACCATTGCTAGACTCCCGTTATCGTCGCTCGCGGCGAAGACGATTGCTTCACAGCTGAAGCCTCCGTTGGGGTCTTGCCCGTGCTCTAGCAACCAGCTGGCGAACTCGAGGTTCTGGTGGAAAGCAGCAGCGACGAGCGCGGTGCCGCAGCCTATGACTTCGCTCGTGTGGGCGTTGAGGTCGAACCCATGATCGACCAGGACTTGGAATATGGGGATGGATTGGGAGGAGCAGGCTGCGAAGTAGAGATCGTTGTTTATAGAGGAATCTGGGAGGCGGAGGCCTTGGGCGAGGCACCAGGAGAGGATATCTGGGTGTGCGGATTTGATGGCTTGGAGGGCGATGGCGTGCAGGATTGGGGTGCTGGGGGGAGGGTTGGGAAGTGCGATTTTATGAGGGGGAGGTTGTTTTCTTGGGTTAGGGTTATGAGAAGTTGGGTGAAGGGGTCTGAGGGGGCCATGGTACGGCGAGGCTGGGCTGCTGGACGGCTGGCTGGCCGTTCCCCGATAAGCTGGAGTGGATGTGAGATTGTGAGATGAGGGGTGATGGTCTTGCTGCCTCTGAAATGAAAAGGAGAATGGGAATGAGAGCGAATTTAATTAAGAAGGAGATAAGGGTAGAAAAAGGTAAAGTAAAGTGAAGTGGTTTGATAGCATGTGGGGTGAGGCTGCGTAGGTATCCGCTGACTCATCTGCATGATGTACCAAGGCTGCAGATAGGCAGCAGCACCAATGAAAATTCCTGAAAGGACAAACCCGTTTGAAGCTGCGCCATGAAAGTGAAAAGTGATGAAATCTGAGGCTGTGAAGTCTCGCTTGAGTATATGAAATGGTTCACCGAAGCTTTCCGATGTTGGTGACTGTGTTAGTCAAGACTGGTATATGCAGGACTTATGATCAGCCACAACTTCATGTGTATGTGTATAATCGATAGTTCTTTGCCTCAACTTTGAAGTTCAAGAGTGACTCCTGATGCCTCTATATCTAGAATGCCATTGGGTAACGAGGTGAAAATTGGCCTTTATCGGGAAAGAGAGTTGTCCGTGACCGCGATCCTGAGCCACTTGCCTCCACTGGATTCTAATTGGCACGAAAGATCTGATACATAATAACTACGAAGAGTAGGAATGATGGAAAGCGGAGAAGGAACCCGTGGAGAGGAAAGAAAGCTCTTCAATTCAAGTCAAGCGAAATGAGCTCTCGCCGGGAACTAATCCGAATCCGGCCCGATCTGGCCCTCGTTTCTGCCTCCCTCACAACCATTTTTCCCCGATACAATTCTTTTTGAAAGATTCCTTTTGAACTCTAATTCTCAGCTCTGCAACTCAAAGATTCCTAGTCTATACTCCCATCATTCCACCACCTCTTACACAACCTCCCAAACCTCACCGGATCCTCCCAATAACACCAATGCCCACCCCAATCCACCGTAACGCCTGAGCCAACCCATAATATTCCTTCTCTCCCTCATTCACAAAATCTACAACCTTCAGTGGTCCAGCGGCCGGGAAACATCCACTCCTACTACTCGCCACCACAAGCACAACCGTCTTTGACCCACTCCCCTTCCCAAAAGTGGCAGCGATGCTGTCCCTCCAGTCCAGGGAAGTATGATCAGCCATTAACTTGCCTAGCCATTCACCATTTCCCTTCATCGCTTCCCTTAAAAAGAAATCCTCATCTTCTTTAAATGCTTCAGGAGAAATGTTGTCAGTGGGTAAAGGATGAGAGCGATAAGAAAGACAGGCAGCAATGGTTCCCTTATGTGCTTTTTCAGGAGAGAGCAGGAGTGTAGTTTGCAAAGCCGAGAGCGCGGATGCATTGTTCATGCCCCGGTTGCAGAAGCGGGAATCCCAGCCGTCAAGGGTGGAGTTCTGGAGCGGTGACTGATCGACGAATATCATGCTCTCGAAGGGCTTCGTTGTGAATAACTCAGCATAGCACCTGAACAAATCAGTACAGTACATCAGTTTCCAAAATAAGACCGAGGATAAATTCGAGGCAAGAAGGAAAGTACGCACCAGAGGATCGAACACCCCAAACTTCCACCAATGGCTCTCCAACCCTCTGATTTGCCGTTCTGAATTGACGGCTCGAGATGGATGAGGAGTTCTCGGAGATCCATTGCGAGACGACTGACGTGGTAGCCGTGTTTTGGCTTGTCGCTCTCCCCGTGGCCGCGCAGGTCAGGGACGATTACGCGGTGCTCGGAGGAGAAGCTTGGGATGTTCTTTTTCCAGACTTGAGAGGAGCCTGTGAAGCCGTGGATCTAGGGGTATTAGATTGATAGCAAAAGGATAGAATGAGAGGCAATATTAGAATGGAAGAAAAAATATGTGATTATAAGAGTAAGAAATGAACAGTATGAAGTGAAGCTAGATGACCCCTCATCTTGAACGATCATAAATCGGACTCAATGTACCTCTTCCGAAAATAGCATGCACAGCCAGATTATCAGGACACTACTCCTCAAACACCAACCAACATCTCCATGTAAAACATGAATTATTCGCGCAAATTGAAACAAAACGAAGCAGAAACGAGATAATTCGCTATCTAGAGTCTAGCACTCACCAAAATCAACCAAGGCTTCTCATCCTCTCCCTCCTCCGCAGCCCCGCTATCAAAGTACTTCAACGTGACATTATCGTTCGTCTTGAAGCTTTGCATGTTCTCCATTCTTAATCTTCCCAAGCCTGTAAGTTGAGTGTGGTGTGAGGCAAGGAGAGGAAGTGAGGTTGAGGGAAGTAGTACTTCGTGGATGGATCTGTGGTGGGGCTAGTTTCGGATAGGGGAAAGTTCGGGATTGGGTGGGGTAATTTAAGGTTAGTGGGACATCCCCTTTTTTCATCGCTTGTTTTCGAGACATCAATTTCTACTTAGGTAGGTAATGTTTGAGATGTATCGTCAGTTGAGAGTGAAGTGTAGTGAAGAATCTATTGACCCGACTCTAAAGCGCCGTCGCTATGGGTATCCGTCTAGCCATATCCACATCCCAAAAAGCAATACAAACAATCTATCTAATCATACAAACAAGTACATTCCTCATGAAGCACATTACAGTGCGACCAGTAACAGCATTCTACCAGCTCAAGCCAGCAGTAGCTTTCTGGACTTTTCCTTTCCCTCCGTTTCCAGCTGATCTACCTTCACTACTCTGCACATTGCCCTTCCCGCCACTCCCTTTTGATCTGCCTTCTCCACCGCCACCTCTGTGACCTCCTGGAACTCTAGGAGGATCAGGCACAACAGTCAGGCCAGCCACACCCTTGAGTCCCATCTTTCCAACAGTACTCTTCTTCAGACTCGGAACTTCAGGCGCACCAAGACCCTCCAAAGCAAACCGATTACCCTGCCTAACCAACTCCCTATTATCCCACTGCAACCCTTTCAAGTGATTCTTATAATACCCTAACCAGCCTTGATAAGTCTTCGCATGGTCCGTCGTCTCAAACTTCTCTGAAATAGCCAAAATCTCGGGCTTTGCGCTGATATCCGCCTGGGCTGGCTCGAAAGTGATTTCCTTCAAAGTCCATTTGGGAAAGAACATCTCGGCTTCCGTGACGATGAATGTTCCGCGGCCTTCGGCACCTGCACGAGCTGTTCGGCCAAGACGATGGACGTAGGATTCTTTGTCAGACGGGATACCGACTTGGAAGACGTTCGTGACGAGCGGGAAGTCCATGCCTCGGGCTACGACGTCTGTGGCGACGAGGACCCCATTCTTGGCATTTCGGAAATCGTTGGTGACCTTTGTACGCTTCGACTGGCTGACGCGGGAGTGCAGGACGCTGGTAGGTGGCATGCCAGGCAGTGCTTGGAGGATATCTCCGTAAAAGTCGACGAGCGCGGCAGTTGGGGCGAAGACGATGGCTTTGAAGGTCTCTGGTCCACTGACCTTTTCTTCGGAGCGGATGCTGCCTACCAAGGCTGCTGCAACATCTGAGAATGTTGGGACCGTAACCAGGTGTTGGGGGACTCGTTCGTGGGTGTTGAGTTCTCCTTCTGGGATTGTAGATATGAATTTGTAGCCTTTGGAGAGGATCAAATGGGCTACGGTCTGGACGTGAGGGGCTATGGTGGCAGAGAAGAGCATGCCTTGTCTCTTGGACTCTTCTTTGTTGGGGAGGGCCTTGACGATGTCTTTGAGGGCAGGCATGAAACCCATATCCAGGAGCCGATCAGCTTCATCGAGGACGAGGGTATCAAGGTTACGGAAGTTCCACTTGACCCGCTCATCGCTGAGATGATCGAGCAATCTTCCAGGTGTTGCAATGAGGATATCACAGCCGTTGAGAATCTGGGCCTCCTCTGTATTCTTGTTCGTTCCTCCAATCGCAAAAGCAACCTTGTATTTTGGTAGTCTTTTCAGCAATGCTGTCGCCTCCTTCGCAATCTGCATGGCCAATTCTCGAGTCGGGGAGATGACGAGGAGAGAGACACCAGATCCTGGCTGTCTGTTGCGATTGATGAGGGTTTGGATAGCAGGCAAGAGAAAGGCAATCGTCTTGCCAGTACCAGTCTTTGCTTGTGCCAAACAATCAATCCTCTTCGCTAGCAGATCGTGAAGAGTGGCCGCCTGAACTGGCATCATGTGGTCGAACTTGAGATCTTCGATGATCGTTTGGAGGAGGATGGGATGAAGCGAGATTCTCCTTTCCAAGGTCTGCAAATCGTGGTGTGTCGAGAGGGACTGCTTCCGACAAGGGAGGAGTCGAGACTCGTGGAATCGGAGTCGCATGTTGTTGAGGTGAAGCATTTGAAGCATTTGTTGTATTTGTTGCGAATGCCTTCTTGCCTCTATTCTGGTGCCGTTTGGCAGGAGTTCTCCTGGATTGCTGCATGGTGATGGTGAGAATGTTGCGCAAAAGAGGACTGCGAGTGAGGGTGGGGAGGGAGAACATGGCCTTGTGGTCGGCTTTGGCTCTTTGTCGCCTTTGCATTCTCTGCGGAAACTTTGAGCCAGTGAATAAATATTGCTGACTCAGCGGCCGATAAGAGCGCGATAAGAGAAAGGGGCAATTTCTTTTCTTTTCCCTACCGCTACTTTACTGCAGCCGTGCTCTGTTTCTGCTTTGCTAGCTTGATTTTCTTCATCTCTTCACTTTTTCATTTAAACTCCCTTGTTTTATCATCCGGAAGATATATTTTCTGTCGAGTTTTGTTGTGGATACACAAGTGTCTATTTATACTTTCTCGGGCCCTTACAGGCGGTATCTTACATTAGCTCTCAGAGGTCAAGTCCTCACTCCTCACATGCACAATTCCACATGTGAATCAAGGAAGATACAATTCACCAAGCAGAGAATCGATTCCAGTTGCCTTGACCATCACCCTTGATCTGTACCTTTCGTCCGACCTTTGCGGCCTTAGGAGGCGCGAATTACAGTTCCAGAACTCTGCTCTGCGTATTTAGGTCGGGCTGCAATCCACCCTTTACGCTCAGCTGAGCGACTTGCAAGCTAAATCAAAATAGGTGAAAGTGGTTGTACATTTCCGTCGACTAGACATTTAGATCCTGGGAGCAAATCCGGAGAGGGACTAGGGGAAGGTCGAAGGCTGAAGAGTAAAGGGTCCGCCGACTGCCAAGTCCTCGGCGTCGACGAAGCCGTGAGAAAAGTCCAGAAGATGACTAGATTACTCAGGCTTGGCACAGCACCATCAAATCCGCTCTCGACTCACGCCAATCTCCAGCTACCTGGGAGACTTCCGTCCTCTTCCCTTCTTCCCGTCCCGCTTCACACGCGTCATGGCCGTTGAACATGTGAGACATTCTCACGATATCATTCAAGCTCATATTAGACCTTACGTGTTCCGACGTTCTTCTGCATTGAGGCTTCTGAGGGTCCAGTTCTATCTTCCAGAAGCCAGTCATTTCTCCGATGCAAGCAACCGCTGCGATGTGGTACGACAAGAGTAGTGTCGGTAGCACATGATATGTCCGGTTGAGATAGCACGTGATATGTCCGCTTTGCGGGCGGTGAGGGTAGCGGTTGAGCGTGGGAGGCGTCTAGGCTGCACCGCTCGTTGCATTGTAGACAGGTCGGCCCTGCCGCCGATTTGGGCTTCCTGTAACTCATTCCTAAATCGGGAAACTATCAACGTTATTTCACACACCTATGCAATGGTGAACACTTCCAAACATTACAGGGTTGTAAGTTGATTTCAAGGAGTGGTGAACTAAAGGGAAAAAACACACGCGGCCTCCCTCCGTCGTCCGCTGTTTCCCCCGATGGCGCAGTCGAGGGAGATACTGCGCCATCACTCTCTTGGTGGAGCCCTTGCATGATAACAGAAGTACCAACTTACGAATCCGACCAACTTCCTGATGATTCGGAACCCAAAGACCTGAGACACAAATCCAAAGCCGTGTTCCACTGGCCCCCGGATTGTCTGTGGCCATTCATTGATCAAGGATCGGAAACCGATACTTAACAGATACCTTAGGAGAATAGTTCTATGCGTAGCTTCTCAAGGAGGAAACAGATGCCCCACGAGGTTGTTGTTCCGTGGAGCGAGGTGAAACGTAGGGCAGTTGCAGAAGCGCTCGATCACTGCGGAGGCAACCGTCTTCTCGCAGCGCAATTACTGGGCATTGGTTCACCCGTTGGGGTAGGTGTAAGCGCCCGATTCCACCAGTTGCGTGGCCAGCGCCATACGCTGCCGCAATTCGGCGCAGTTCGCCGTAGACCAAGGGAATTATTAACCGGATGCCGATCCGGCCTGCGCCCTAGTCTTTTGCGGCATATTGCGATTTCGACTCCCGCTTTCTTCAACCCTTCGAGCAACGCGTCGAGATTATCGAGGCGGTAGTTGACCATGAAGGCGGCCTTGCTGTCGCCGAAGTACTTCGTGGTCCGGGGAAAAATCGACCAGGCGGTCATCGCTTTTGCCGGGCTCGCTGCCATCGGAACCCGTCGCCATTCAAAGGACGCGCCCTGTTTCTCGTACCAGTCGTGGAGCTGCTGAGGATTTTCCGACTTGAAGAAAATTCAACCAATCCCTGTCACACGCTTCATGACTCTCCGGATGACGGCACTTCATGGACGTACGAGCCTGGATCTGTACCCAGCTACGACGTGCCCTGTTTCGTCTCCAACGAATTGGGAACAGGAACCGCCGTCGGACCGGATGGGGCGACGGGCGGAGCCGACGCCGGCACGGCCTGCCGCAAGTAAGCGGAACGCTCGTCCCACTTGCCGAAGATCATTTTTCCGGCAGTGGTCTGCAGCACAGACGTGACCGACACGTCGATGGTTTTGCCAATCATCTTTCGAGCGTTGTCGACCACCACCATTGTGCCGTCATCCAAATAAGCCACGCCCTGGTTGTATTCCTTGCCCTCTTTCAAAATGAAGACGCGCATGGTCTCGCCGGGGAGCACGATCGGCTTGAGCGAGTTGGCCAGTTCGTTGATGTTCAGGACTTCGACTCCCTGGAGCTGCGCGACTTTGTTCAGGTTGAAGTCGTTGGTGATGATCTTGCCTTCGTAAACCTTGGCCAGTTCGATCAGTTTCAGGTCGACTTCGCGCACGGCTGGAAAATCGTCTTCCACGATCTGAATCTGAAGGTTGGCGACCTTTTGCAGGCGCTGGAGAATGTCCAGGCCACGGCGGCCACGGTTGCGCTTGAGCGAGTCGGCGGAGTCGGCAACCAGTTGCAGCTCGCGCAACACGAACTGCGGGGTGACGATGATGCCGTCGAGAAAGCCCGTCTCGGCGATATCGGCGATTCTGCCGTCGATGATCACGCTGGTGTCTAGAATCTTGTAGCTCTTCTTGCCTGTCTTCTCTCCGCCGAAGATTCCGCCTAATGCTGCCAGATTCAGCAGATCGCCCTTGTTGGCGCCGACGATCAGACCGACATAGGCCATCAGCAACATGACCAGAATCTGCAGGAAGCTTTGAGTGTGACCCTGGGGAATGCTGTTGCGGATGACCAGAGCGAAAAGGTAAGCGCCACAGATGCCGAGCAAGCTGCCGATGCCGGCGCCGATCAGCCGCTTCAGGCTTATGGTGCGGAGCTTCCACTCAAACAGGACAATGGCCGCTCCGATCAATGCTCCCGCCCCCGCAGCACGCAGCGGAGCCAGCCCGAACGGGCCGATTTCAAAGCAGGTGAATGCTACAACGATGACAAAAAGAAGACGTACAAAAATGATATCCACGGTAGACCTCCCCGCGGATGCGCTTGCCCATATGCCCATACCACTAAGGCGATGCATCCCGTGCCAGTTCCCGCCGCCCCCGACCGGAACCAGCCTTTCGCTTCGCATGCGGGGCACGCATGAATTAGGGGATGAATGTGCGCCCCGTCCCGGCATCGTGGGGCACGGCCGGGGTCAGTAAGCTACGCCAAGAGTATATACCGGCCGGGAAGACTTCGGGCATCGGAGGTCTTCGCCCCGAGTTTCTTCGTCATGTTGTGTGCCCGGCCTACAGGCTTATGTTGTCGGGATTACAGCAAAAGCCGGAAGCTGTTACAACGCGGCAGAGCATCTGACCTTGGCAATTCTGCGAACTGCGACACGAAGCGATTCGCCGGCCCGTAGTCTATTGAAAATTACTTGGAGGATCAGATGCGAGCTTTGAGATTCTTGAATTTAAGTATCCTCGCGGCATTGATTGCGAGTTCTGCGGTTCTTTACGCCCAAGACGAAAAACAACAGGAAGACAAGCCGCGACAGGAAGAACCCAAGCGGCAGGAAGCACCGAAGCAGACGGATAAAGCGAAACCCGAGTCCAAACAGGACGAAATGAAGGCTCCTCGACAGGACGAGGCCAAGCCTGCGCGACCTGAGCAGCCGGAACAGCGACAAGGCGAAATGCAGCCCCGTGAAGAAGCGCGCCCAGCCCAGCAGGAGCCCGCACGACAGGAGCCCGCGCGGCAAGAGGCCCGGCCAGAGGAGCATGCACGTCCCGCCGGGAACGGTGGACGCATCCCGGATGATCGCTTCCGCGCCCAATTCGGCCGAGAGCATCACTTCGCAATGCACCGTCCTGAAGTCGTGAGCGGCCGTCCGCAGTTTCAATATGGCGGATACAATTTCGTGCTGGTCGATGCCTGGCCGCCCGACTGGGCTTACAGCGACGACTGCTACATCGATTACGTCGACGGCGAGTATTTCCTGTTTAACCTGCGCCATCCCGGAGTGCGACTCGCTCTGACCGTGGTGATGTAGAAACGGCTTAGGTCAAGGTCTTGGGTCTTAGGTGGCCGTTCTTCGGAAAAACAGCCGAGGGTCGGAATAATAGCTAAGACCTAAGACCGAACACCTAAAACCCGACGGCTAATACCAAATCACTGACTGTCCGCATCTCCCTGCTAGACTTTCTACATGAAGGCCCTGGTTCTCACCAACCTGTCCGGACCCGATGCGCTCGCGATTCAAGACGTAGCGGAGCCTGCGGCAAAGGCCGGGCAGACGGTGGTGCGGGTCAGCGTTGGCGGGCTGAATTTCGCTGACATCATGACTACCCGCGGCGGCTACCCCGGCACTCCGCCTCCGCCGTTGGTGGTGGGACGTGAGTTCGCCGGCGTCGAAGAGAGCAGCGGTCGGCGCGTCATGGGATATGCACAGTCAGCCGCTTTCGCAGAAAAGACTTCCGTGTTCCCCCACATGATCTGGCCGGTCCCCGATCGTTGGACCGATGAACAAGCCGCCGCTTTTCCCGTCAACTATTTCACCGCCTATTTGGGATACTGGCAGGCGGGCATGACGCAACCGGCCGCCGGTGGGAAGAGGCATCGTGTGCTGATTCATGCCGTTGCCGGGGGCGTGGGCACGGCCGCTGTGCAGACCGGCCGACTGTTGGGTGTGGACATGTATGGGACATCGTCGTCTGAGGCTAAACTTGCGCGCGTGAAAGAACTGGGCCTGCAGCATGGCATTAACTACAAGCAGCACGACTATGAAGAGATAGTGAAGAATCTTACCCACGGCGAAGGCGTCGATGCGGTTTTTGAAATGCTCGGCGGGGAGCACACCGCCAAGAGCTTGCGCTGCCTGCGCGACTTCGGATGCGTGATTCAGTATGGCACCGCGACCGGCAAACAGCCGCAAATCGATTTGCGCGCGATGTATGCGAAGTCCGCCAGCGTGCAGGGCCTGTGGCTGACGTATCTCTCGCAGAAGCGCGAGATCATGGAACCGGCATGGCAGCAGCTTTCTTCCTGGATTGCACAAGGCAAGCTGACTCCGCAGGTTGGGCACGTGTTTCCGCTGGAACGGGCGATTGAGGCTTATAAGCTGCTACAGGATGGGAAGAATTATGGAAAGGTTGTGCTGCAAATCGGGTGAGGAGTTACTCGCGCGGTTTTTCTTTCGCCCCTCCGGGGGCTTACTCACCGCCTCCTAATTACCACCCACGGCTTGCGCCGTGGGCTGCGTTCTTTCGCCCCCTTCGCGGCTGGGGCGAATTTGTCTTCTTCAAAGATGCCACGATCTTCCAGAGGCCGGCGAACCCTCAATCTGTGCCGTGCGACTTGGGCGATCAGCCTCGCTCGAATACCCACGTTTCGCTCAGCAGAAAATTCGCCAGCGAGCACAAAGCGATGGCGATTGCATTGGCGAGCAGGTAGTTTATGTGGCCTTCGCCGACCATCACTTTCATCAGCACCAGGTTGCCGATAATGGAAACCGCTCCGTTGCTGAGATGGAAGCGCAGGAGTCGGCGCAGCCGGGTCTTCACGCCAGCCGAGCTGACTCGGCCGACGATCATGGCGTCAGATTTCGTTATTCGATCAGCCCAGGTGAACTTCTCGTGCCAGACGAAGTTGTGGACTACCGCGGCTTCCACCGCGATCGCGGTTGCGGTGAGGTAATTCAAGTGCAGAATGCTCTCCAATAGGAATAACGCAGCGAACTGCACGGCGATTCCGATTCCGCCAACAAGGTTGAACTTGCACCATCGCACGATGCACCATCGCACGAGGATGGAAGTAGGGAGATTATCGGCGCGCGAAGCAGGTGTAGTGATCATGTCCGCATCCTCTCTTCGCGATAGAGGCGGATCGTGTTCTGCATCGTGAAGACGACAAGCATCAGGCTCATGCCTGCGAGACCGATGGCCCCGCCGACATCGAACAGGCGGTAGCGTCCGAATACATGGACTACCGGCTTCCAGAACAAGGCCAGACTTCCGGCCGCCAGCAGGATGCGCAACTCCGTGGGGCCGAAGCGCCAAAACGAGATGCGAAACTCACCCAGGGCGTGGGTTGCAAGATAGGTCTGGATGGAGAGCATCAGAAACGCGACCAGCAGGCCAATAGCGATCCGCGGATGCATGTATCCAGAGAGGGCTAAGCCGCCCAGCAGAGCGAGCGCGCCGAAAGTATCGACCATGTGGTCGACGTAGAAGCCGTAGCGGGGACGCTGGCATTGGCGCACGCGCGCGAGGGTGCCGTCGAGTGAGTCGCCTAGCCAATTCAGGGCCAGGAAGACGGTCACCCCAAGGAGCGCAAAGCGATTGCGGGACGCAAGCGCGTAACAAACGCCTGCGCCGATCTGCGACGCAAAGCCCAATACCGTCAGGTGGTCGGGACCGATGTTTTTCGCGGTGTGCGCCGCCAGCCACAGCAGTGCGCGTTTCTCTGCCGCGGCGAGCCAGCTTTCCTGTAAACGCCGCATGTCTGGAAGGGGACGGGCGCGGCGCATCTCCGCCAGCCGGCGCGGCTTTGCCTGCCCGCAAAATTCTGTCATGGATCGAGAACTTAGGTTTGCCATCACGGCCTCCGTGCTCGCTCGCACTTTCTCGCTGCGGGCAGCGGACGGCAATGCACTGGGAGTCAAGCCGGCATTAAACGAAAGTCAAGCGACAATCGCTTGAAAACATTGGGGCTGGTGACGGAGATCAATCGTGGAAGAAGGGGAGTGGCAGAATATCCCCACCTTTTGTCGGCTCGGAACATCTAAATAACAGAATGCGGGGGGTGCACCGTGGTCTCTGCGAATAGATCCCTGCAGTTCGAGAAAAGTTCAGGGTGGACGGAAATCGCTGGACGCGCTGCGGGGCTGCACGCGAGATCCCTTCGACTTCGCTCAGGGCAGACCTCCGCCTGAAGAACGGCTGCGGTGGTCGAGGATCAACTCTAGCGTGTGTCGCTTTGGAAACTGTTTTGAGAAGCATGTCGATGGCGCGGCACGTCTACCGGAGGAGCAACCGTGAATCAATTTAGTTTCGGGTTTAACGCAGCGTTGGGATTGGCAGTGTGGGCGTGCGCGGGCGCGAGTGTTTTGGCGCAGCAGGCTCCGGCGGTCAATGGGGTGCCGGTACACATGGTGGTGACTGCAGAGTCGCATCACGGCTCCCAAGTGCCGGAAATTCACCGCGAGGACGTGATGGTGTATGAAGGAAAAGATCGCGACCGGGTGACAGAATGGGTTCCGGCGCAGGGCGAGCATGCAGATCTCGAATTCTTCATTCTGTTGGACGACGGATCGAGTTCGAGCCTGGGCTCGCAACTGCAGGACCTCCGGCAATTTATCAGCGCACAGCCGGCTTCGACGAAGATTGGGATCGCCTACATGCAGAATGGCACGGGCAGGATTGTACAGAATCTGACAGCGGATCATGATCAGGCGGCGAAGGCCTTGCGCCTTCCCATGGGAACAGGCGGCAGCAATGGCAGCCCGTATTTTTCTCTCAGCGATCTGGTCAAACACTGGCCAGAAAGCAGCGCCCGCCGAGAGGTTCTCATGGTGTCGGATGGAATCGATCGATACTACGGTGGCGGCGACTTATCGGATCCGTATCTGAACGAGGCGATTGACGATGTTCAACGCGCCGGAATCATCGTGTCTGCGATCTACACTCCGGGAGTTGGCCATTTTGGTCATAGTTATTGGCAGACCTATTGGGGACAACTCTATCTCGCGGCGGTTGCGGACCAGACCGGAGGGGAATCGTATTACATCGGGTTCAATGGGCCACCCGTATCGTTCGCTCCTTATCTGGAAGATCTGGCGCACCGGCTGAGTCATCAATATCTGCTGACGTTTCTGGCCAAGCCGCCGAAGAAGGCGGGATGGCAGAAAGTCAGAGTCAGGACTGAAGTGCCGAATGTGGATCTCGTGTCGGCGGATAAGGTGTGGGTTCCGATTGAGCTCCAACAATGAAGGGCTGGAACTTCCTGTACCGATGATGGTCAGCGTTGCGTTAAGAACAACCGATAGGAGTGCCCACTCCACAGGTGTAGCCACCGCTGTCTGATCGCTTGAGATTCCGATAAGATTGAACGTCCCGGCTCTCAATGACGAAACTCCTGCGCTTTTTCCAGCCATCGCACCAGCACACGGCATTTTCGGCGACGTTGCTGCTGATTTCGGCAGTGATGTTGTCGCGCGTAATCGGATATGCGCGGGATGCATACATTGCGTGGGCCTATGGAGCGGGCGGGCCGACGGACGCCTACGTCGCGGCCTTCACGCTGCCGGATTTTCTCAATTACATTGTGGCCGGGGGCGCCGCCTCGATCACATTCATTTCGATCTATACGCGATTTCTGGCGGAGAAACGCGACGCTGATGCGCAGAAGACGTTTTCCATCATCATCACGGTAATGACCGCGGTATTGATCGTGGGAACGATCGTGACGGAGATTTTCGCTCCGCAGTTTGTGCGCTGGTTCGTGAAAGGTTTCTCGCCCGACAAGATCGAACTGTGCATTCACCTGACAAGGATTCTGCTGCCGGCGCAAATCTTTTTTTATGTGGGCGGAGTGGTTTCGGCAGTACTGCTTTCACACCGATTGTTTCTGTTCCCCGCGTTTGGGCCATTGATCTACAACGTGTTCATTATTCTTGGCGGAGTGCTCGGCGGAAGACATTTCGGAATCGCCTCCTTGGCCTATGGTGCTTTAGTCGGCAGCGTAGCCGGGCCGTTTCTGGCAAGCGTCATTGGAGCGGTGCGGATTGGCACGGGATACAAACCTTCGTTTGATGTGGGGAATCCAGCATTTCGGGAATGGGTGAAATTGTCGGTGCCGCTGATGCTGGGCGTATCGCTGGTAACAGCGGACGACTGGATTCTGCGGCACTACGCGTCCAGCGGCGTAGGCGACATTACGCGGCTCACGTTTGCGAAACGATTGTTCGCGGTGCCGATTGCAGTGCTGGGGCAGGCGACCGGCCAGGCGTCGCTTCCGTTTTTTGCGCGCTTGTTCAACGAAAAGAAGCTGAAAGAATTCGCCGGAACGGTGAATGATTCGGTGTACCGCGTGGCGGCGGCTTCATTGCTGGCCAGCGGATGGATGATGGTGGCGGCACTTCCACTGATCGATCTGGTATACCGGCGGGGAAGATTTCTTTTCGGCGACACGCAGACGAGCGCGATCTATTTTTTCTGGTTCTCGCTTTCCTTGGCATTGTGGTCGGCCCAGGGGCTTTATGCGCGCGCGTTTTACGCCGCCGGGGATACGCTGACCCCGATGGTGGCGGTCACCATTATTACGGCGGCGTCGCTGCCGGTCTACTCCATTTTGTTTCATAGCTTCGGAGTGGTGGGACTGGCGTGGGCATCGGACGTTGGGATTGGCATGAATCTGCTGGCGCTGGCCTGCCTGCTGCACTTCCGGAAACTGGTCCCGCTGAATGAGATGCGTTGGGGAGAGTTGAGTAAGGCGGCGCTTACGGCCGTGGCCGCGGGCGGGATCAGCTTTGAAGTGGCCAAGATCGTGCCACTGGCGAAGGTCGGACATGGCAGCCGGTTGTCGGACCTCGCGCAATTGGCGCTGGTTTCGCTGACCTGGGCGGCGGCCGTGGCGATGGGATTGTGGCTGATGCGCTCGGAACTGCCCGGAGATTTACGGCGACGTCGTGGCGCGGTATATCCCGACGTGGCTCAGGTGGAAAGCAAAGAGATCTTTGGGGCGGGAAGGTAACCGCCGGAGATGAGAGGCGAATATTCTTGCTCCGTCAACAGACTAGTTGATAGACTAGTCCGATGAAGAGCGTAGGAACATTTGAAGCCAAAACGCACTTGAATGAGCTATTGAAGAGAGTTTCAAAGGGCGAGACCATTAGGATCACGCGCCGGGGGGTTCCGGTGGCCAGGTTGGTTCCCAGTGAGGAAGGCGAGCCTAAAGATTTGAAAAAGATCGTTCGCGAAATTCGCGAAATCCGGCAAGGAGCAAGCCTGGGAAAGCTTACGATTCGCGAGCTAATCGATGAAGGGCGGCGCTACTAAACGGTTTGTGCTCGATGCCTCGGTGACCCTGGCGTGGTGTTTCCCGGACGAGAGCACGCCCCAAACCGAGGGAATCCTCGATTTACTGGCAAATGGTGCCGAAGCGATGGCGCCTCCGATCTGGCCGTTTGAAGTAGCAAACGCCCTGCTTGTTGGAGAGCGACGAAGACGGGTAACGGTCGCACAAGCTACGGCGGTGCTGCAGCGCATCGCGGAACTCCCGATTTCCGTCGATCCCGTTCGAGTCGGTCGTGCGTTCGAGCAGGTGCTGTCCTTTGCGCGGCATCAGCAGCTAACAGAATACGACGCCGCCTATCTCGAGCTTGCCCTACGCGAGAGCCTGCCACTCGCCACGTTCGACGACAGACTGCGTCGCGCCGCAAGGGACGCCGGAATCGCTTTGGTCAAGGTCTACGATCAGGGCGGCGGACAGAGCCTGTCGTGAGCGGAGCCGAAGGCCGCGCTATACTTTTATTTGCGGAGCATTTTTCTCTGCGGAAAATCGATGAGGACTGCCGTAAAGCCCGTCTCCATCCAAAGTCTCATCGCAGGACTTCGCCAGTTGCCGGAGGCCGCCTTCGGCCCAACCGAACCGGTGCGGCGCTTTCTGCGGGAGACGCCGGTCAGCGCTGATTCGCTTGCTTCTTATCTGACTTGGGATCGCCAGCACTATACGCGGAATCTCATCGACCGGACCCCTCTGTACGAATTGATGGCCATTTGCTGGGAGCCCGGGCAGGCGAGTTCTGTACACAATCATCGCGACCAGAATTGCTGGATGGCGGTGCCGATCGGACGCTTGCAGGTGGAGAATTTTCACCTGGTTCACCAGGATTTGCAACAAGGGCGTTGCCGTCTCGAACCTTCCAACGTAGTCGAGATGAATGTTTCGCAACCGTGCGCGGTGAATCCGGCTGATCCCGTTCATCGCGTGGTGAATCCTCGAGCATTCAATATGCGCGCGGTCAGCCTGCATGTTTATTCGAAGCCGTTCGACACCTGCGTCGTGTACTCGCCGGAACAAGGGACATGCGGGGAAATTCAGCTTCGCTTCAATACCGAATACGGCAAGACAACGGCGCACTGATTTCCGATGCTCCAACGCAGATATCTCGGCGCGCTGATCGCGATTTTGTTGCTGAACGAAGGATGCACGAAAGAGAAGCCGATCCATCCAGCAAAAACCGTCGCGCCGCTGGCTCGCGTGGGATCCTCGCCGGTTGGCACATCTCAAAGCGTTCTGCAGAAAACATTCAACCTCAAGGTCCTGGCCACATTCCCTTTCGAAATTCCCGCCCATGCGGCCCAACCGCATCTCCACGGAGTCTTCGAGTCCTTCGCCGGTCAACTACATGGAGCGTCCGATGAGAGCGCGAATATCGACTTCCTTATTCTGAACCAGGAGCAACAGGCAGACTCCGCCGGCAAGCGCGCCAGCGAGGCTCTTTTCTCTGTCGAGGGCGCCCACAACCAGGCAGTCAACTTCGACCTTCCTCCTTCGCTGAACCAGGCCGTCAAGTACTACCTGGTCTTCCGCAACCCAGGCGGAAGCAAAGCCGGCAAAGTGGTGGAAGCAAACTTCCGTGTGGATTTTTAGGGGCTTTTCTGCTGCTACACTGAATAAGTTGCCCTCGCGTAAGAAATCGCCGACCCAAATCCCTCCGGCGGCACCTGCGACCGGAAAAGCTGCTGTGAATGGGGAACCCGCGCCCAGCGGAGCCAAAGGCCCTGCACCGGCCCACGGCCGCATTTACCTGATCGACACCATGTCTTTCATCTTCCGCGCCTACCACGCGATGGCGCGGCAACGGCCTATGTCGACCAAGACCGGGTTGCCCACCGCCGCGATTTACGTGTTCGTGAATATGCTGCGCAAACTGCGCGATGATTTTTCTCCCCAATATCTGGCCGCCGTCTTCGATGTTGCCGGACCGACGTTTCGCGACGAGCAGGCGGATGCGGTGACCAGTATTCGGAAGTTTGACATCAAGACGCAGACTTTTAGGGAAATCGAATACAAAGGCTATAAAGCCAACCGCGTCGCCATGCCGGAGGATTTGGCGCAGCAGGTCCCCTACATTCGGCGGGCTTTGGAGGCGTACCGGATCCCGATTCTTGAGGTGGTGCGCTTCGAGGCCGACGACGTGATTGGCACTCTGGCTCGTAAAGCCGCCGAGGCTTCGCATCCCGTCTATGTGGTTTCCAGCGACAAAGACATGATGCAGCTGGTCAACGACAAAGTGCAGATTCTGAATCCGCCAAAAGATAATCTGATTTGCGATGCGGCGAAGGTGGAAGAAATTCTGGGCGTGCCTCCCGAGCGAGTCATCGATGTGATGGCGCTCCGGGGAGACTCCATCGACAACATTCCCGGAGCACCCGGCATCGGCGATAAAGGCTCGGTCGAGATCATCAAGCGGTTCGGAACAGTCGAGCAGGCGCTCGAGCGCGCGGCGGAAGTGGAGAGGAAAACGTACCGCGAATCGCTGCTGAACAATCGTGAGACCATTTTGTTCAGCAAGAGTATGGCGACCATCGATACGAATGTCCCGATTGAGCTGGATGTGGAGTCAATGCGCGCCGGCGATCCTAACGTTGATGACCTTCGGGCGCTTTTCACCGAACTGGAATTTACTTCGCTGCTCAAAGAGCTCCTGCCTGTGGTTGAAGTAAGCGGAACTCACTATACGGAGGCGAAGTCGGCGGCGGAGGTGGAGAGTGCGCTCGGTGCGGTCCCCTGTTGGAGGCGCTATCGCGGTGGCCGTTGAGCAGAAAGAGGCACCCGTCGCGGTCGCGGAGGAGCAAGAGAAGGAGGAGGAAGTGCAAACCGCCCAGCTCTCCTTCGCGGAAGGAGCAATGGGCGGTGGCTTGGATGGATCGATGGGAGCTTGGGGAGAGCTGATGATCCGGCCGGCGGCCGCATCTGCGACGTGCTGCGTAGCCATCTCAGCTGCGGCGGGATCGGCCATGATCGTAAGACTTGATTCCGGCGCCGCGGGCGAAAGGTTGCGCGCTGTCCTGACGGACTCCGCCGTGCCCAAGTCTGTGCACGATTACAAGGCGGCGATTCATACCCTGGACGCCGTTGGGATTGCTCTTGCCGGTGTGCGGCACGACTCCATGTTGTATTCCTATCTGCTCGATCCGACTTATTCTTCGCACCGGCTGGCGGACGTGGCTCTCCGGCGGTTCAATCTGAAGTTGGCAGACGAGCTAGCCGAGTCCGCCGACATCACCGGACGGCTGGTTGGGACACTGCGCAGCGAAGTGGAGCAGGCCGAACTGGACAAGCTTTATGAAGAGATCGATCTGCCGTTGGTGCCGGTGCTGGCGCGAATGGAGCAGGCGGGAGTCAAGATTGACACCGCTGCGCTCTCGCGGATGTCGGGCGAACTGGAGCGCGAGAGCGCCGCCAAGGCGAAGGAAATTTACGAAGTTGCGGGCATGGAATTCAACGTCGGCTCGCCGAAGCAGCTGGGCGATGTCCTTTTCAATCGCATGAATCTGCCCAAGCCGGTGAAATACGGCAAGGGGCGGACCATATCAACAGCGGTCGATGTACTCGAGGAACTGGCCGAGAATCACCCCGTCGCTCGCATGGTGCTGGATTATCGGCAACTGACGAAGCTCAAGTCCACATACGTGGACGCGTTGCCCGCGCTCATCCATCCCGCGAGCGGTCGGTTGCATACTACGTTTGGGCAGACGGGAACCGCGACCGGACGGCTGTCTTCGGCTAATCCGAATCTGCAAAATATTCCGATCCGGACCGAACTCGGCCGCGGAATTCGCGCCGCTTTCATTGCGGAACCCGGCCACGTGTTGTTGACTGCCGATTACTCGCAGATTGAGTTGCGGCTGCTGGCGCACTTTTCGCACGATTCGCTTCTGGTCGAGGCCTACCGGCGCGGCGACGATGTGCATACGTTGACCGCTTCGCAAGTGTTCGGAGTGCCGCCGCTGATGGTGACGCCCGACCACCGCCGGCAGGCCAAGGTGGTGAATTTCGGCATCGTTTATGGGCTTTCGCCTTTTGGACTTTCGCAGAACCTGAGCATCGAGCCCAGCGAGGCCAAGCAATTCATCGCCGCCTATTTTGAAAAGTACAGCGGCGTGCGCGCCTTCATCGATAAGATTTTGGACGAAGCGCGGCGCGACATGAAGGTGAAAACACTCTTTGGACGCGTGCGGCCGATTCCCGACATCAACAGCAAAAACGCCAACCAGCGTGGATTTGCCGAGCGCACGGCGGTGAACACCCCTTTGCAGGGAACAGCGGCGGATCTCATCAAGATCGCCATGATCCGTATCGATAAGGCTTTGCGCGAGCGGGGACTGAAATCCAGAATGACGCTGCAGGTTCATGACGAACTCGTCTTCGAAGTTCCCGAGAACGAGGTCGAGGTTATGCAGTCGCTGGTTCGCGAGCAAATGGAGAAAGTCCATGCGCTGGCTGTGCCGCTGCTGGTGGAGATAGGCGTGGGGCCGAACTGGAGAGATCTGGAGTAGCAGGGCACCTCAGAGGCCAAAGCCAGGTCTGTTTTTGCGTCTACGGCACGGCTGAAAGCTTGTGGACAAATCCCGCCCTTGCTGTCGTGCTGAAAGCGTGAGGCTAAAAGCCGCACGGCAAGTCTGAAGCCCTGGGCCCTGCCGACGCGCTCAAAGAAGCGGTTGTAGTGTAAACTTGTCGAGTGAACCCCTCCGCTGGAGGCTGACGGTTAGTGTTTGCGACCGGCGCATCCGTGGAATCTTTCCATGTCGGGACGTGGCTCAGCCTGGTAGAGCACTCGCTTGGGGTGCGAGGGGTCGGCAGTTCAAATCTGCCCGTCCCGACCAATTCAATTTCTCGGTTTTTCTTTTCAAGGCGCCCCTACCTTCGTCAATCAGGTTAATTCTGTATTCGCACTCGGGAAATGACGGGCCAGCTTTCTCCCCAAACTCAGTTTAGAATATCGCTCGTGGCGAGAAATCCTTGCTGGGATATTCTTGCGGCATGACAACTTTCGGACATACCGAGCCGATAACCGAGATCGATGTGTTGTGGATAACCGCAGGTCTCGGGTGTGATGGCGACACCATTGCCATGACCGGGGCGACGCAACCGAGCATCGAAGACATCGTGCGGGGAGGAATACCCTGGATTCCCAAGGTTCATTTCCACAATCCCTTTCTCGCTCAAGACAATGGAGATGATTTTCTAAGACATTTCCATCTCGCTGCCGAAGGCAGGCGAGGTCCTTTCATTCTGGTGATTGAAGGGTCAATTCCAAACGAGCACAACAAGGCGGAAGGTTACTGGGCTTCCATGGGCACCGATCGGAAAACCGGACAACCAATCACCACTTGCGAGTGGATCGATCGGCTCGCGCCCCGAGCCTGGGCGGTGCTGGCAGCCGGAACGTGTGCGACGTACGGTGGTATCCATGCAATGGAAGGGAACCCAACCGGTTGTATGGGACTTCCCGACTATTTGGGATGGGGGTGGAAATCAGAAGCAGGCATCCCGATTGTCTGCGTGCCAGGGTGTCCGGTGCAGCCCGACAACTTTATGGAGACGCTGCTCTACCTTTTGTATATGGCCGCTGGCCGGGCGCCTATGATCCCACTCGATGAAGCCCTTCGACCTACCTGGTTGTTCGGCGCTACGGTCCACGAAGGCTGCGACCGAGGAGGTTACTACGAGCAGGGCGAGTTTGCCGAGGAGTATGGATCACGGCTCTGCATTGTAAAGCTCGGATGTTGGGGGCCGGTGGTTCAGTGCAATGTGGGAAAGCGCGGTTGGATGGGCGGGATTGGAGGCTGTCCCAATATCGGTGGCATTTGCATCGGATGTACGATGCCGGGTTTCCCGGATAAGTTCATGCCGTTTATGAATCAGCCGCCAGGCTCTTTGCTCTCGTCGCACGCGATCGCGACATATGGCGCGGCAATTCATGCGCTGCGGCGGTTCACCCAGAGTTCGTTGAATAAGGAGCCAACCTGGCGACGCAAACAAAAGTAATGGCATCCCACTGGTGTCGCAGACTGCAGATGCCGGTCCAGTCACCGAAGCGGGTTGTCGGGTTGAAGCGCCATGTCTGAGAGTTTGCTCGATTCGGATAACCCCATCACACCCACGAATTCGGTGGATAAGTCCTCGGGCGCTGTTCAAGCACAAACCCTCATCGCGGAATTGGCAGCAGCCTTTCTTCGGCGAAGGGAAGTGACCCGAACGGAAAGCGGACCCGAACAGCCCCCATCGCTCCCACAACCGCAGAATCCGGAACAGCCGATGTACCGGGCCTTGGTGGAACAGATTCCGGCTGTCATTTTCGTCGCCTACCTTGATAGAGGAATCAGCGAAGCGTACGTTAGCCCGCAGATCGAGGCCGCACTAGGTTTTTCTCAAGAAGAATGGCTTGATGATCCCATTCGTTGGTATCAGCAAATTCACCCGGACGACAGGGAACGATGGAGCGTCGAGGCGGCGGAAATGTTCGCCCAGGGAAAGCATCTCAAGTCCTCGTATCGTGTACTCGCTCGCGATGGAAATGTGGTGTGGTTTCGCTGCGAAGTGAAGATGATGAGGCACGACGATGGCCGTCCCTGGTTCGTTCTCGGAGTCGGATTCGATATCACTGAACTCAAACGAACGGAAGAAGCGCTGCGGGAGCGCACCGAAGCCTTTCAAAGACTGTCAGCGACGTTGTTTCAATTGCAGGACCAGGAACGCCGGCGAATCGCGAGAGAATTGCACGACGGCCTGGGCCAGTACCTCGTCGCTTTGAAACTGAATTTCGACATGCTCGGACTGCAAAGGAACAGTCAGGGCAAGATTTGGGCAGAATCGCAGGAGATATTAGAGCAGTGTATAGCGGAGACGCGCACCATCTCGTATTTGCTGCATCCCCCGATGTTAGACGATGCCGGACTGATGCTGGCCGCCAAATGGTATGTCGAAGGCTTTTCGGAGCGGAGCGGGATCAAGGCCAGCCTAGACATCTCGCCTGAACTTCCGCGACTGGCCAAAGCCGTCGAATTGACGATCTTCCGTGTGTTACAGGAGAGTCTGACGAATGTACATCGGCACTCGGGGAGCAAAACAGTTGAAATAAAGCTGCGCATCGAGGGAGCCGACGTTTATCTTGAGGTCAAAGACCATGGCAGCGGCATGAAGGCGGATGTGCTCAAAAAGTTCCAGGAAACAGGGTCGCAAGTAGGCGTCGGCCTCGCTGGAATGCGACAGCGAGTGAATGAATTGGGCGGGCGCTTCGAGATTGACTCGGATAAGCACGGGACTGCGATCAAAGTTGTAATTCCAAAAGGCACTGAGGTACGAATGATGTAGAGTAATGTTTCCCCTTCCGCTGGTTTTCTTGCTCGCGCTCTTCTGCCTAACTTCCACAGCGTCTACTAGGGGAGGCTTCCGGCCTGAGCCTTTTCGTTTCCATCCAACCGCTTGAGATACGGAAAGAACGGGGACACTTCGAGCGGCATCTTCTCGGCGGCCGACAGAGGGCGCACGGGTTGGCGCTTTAGCATTTCGATCCGATCCGACCAGGGATCGACCGCGATTCGCGAGCCCAACGGCAAGGCAGCGGTCTGATCCAGGCGATCCATTTGCAGACGCTTGGGGAGTTTGGCGATCGCCTGCATTTGAACCAGGTGACTGCTTCCAAAGTCGTTGCTGAAGCGCCCGCGAAGCAGGTTGGGCAATTGCGCGGAGCGCGCTTCGAGAGCTTCCAGAAAGAGTCCTACATTCGCGAGCTGGCCTTCATACGGCGAGTTCGAAAAGATATCCTGGCCCTTTTTGTCGGCGTCCGCTTCCTCTGCGGGATCGAAATGAAAATCGAAGTGGGTAAAGATTTCCAGATCCGAGAACGGCACAGTGTGGCCCGACAAGAGTCCGCCGTTGACGGAGTGATGCAAAACAATATGGGCCAGTTCGTGCGCTAATACGGCGGCCAGGGTGGCCTCATCGGGTAGCACGTCGAGAAGCCCGCGGCTCAGAATGATGGTTCGGCCTACGACGAACGATTCCAGCGGCGTTGTAAGCAGCACCCGGCAACGAACGGCGGGGAGGTCGAGATTGTTGGTGACCAACAGATTATTGACCACAGTCTGCAATACCCGGTCAACCTCGCCGTCTGGAGCCATGAGTCCAGCGACCTGCAACCGCTCCACGACATTGTCTTCCGATGTATAGGTTTCTTCGCCCAGGGTATTAGCCGGACTGAGATCCTGGGACGCTTCGTGGCGCTTAGGATCGACCCAGACCGGGACGTCGCTCAGCGGTTTGGCATACTCCCGGTGGTCGCCCGCGTGTTGCAGGTCATAGCCCCAGATGCGGGTTTGAGCCTTAAACCAGATGTCGTGGTTCGAGGGATCCTGCGAAGTCGACTCCTCAGTGTAAATATATGCCGGCATCCACGTGATGCCCAGAGTGTTCAGCCGCCAGCTGTCAAAGTGAAACGCGCGCCTGGATAATGCCTTTGACGTGTACGCTCCTGTGAAGCGGACGATATTGAAGTACTGATCCTCGATCCAAATACGGCCGAGGAAGCCGCGATTCTCCGAGTTCTCGCGAGGCTTCACGTCGACGACGCCGCAACGTACTTCTCCAAGAATCTCCCAGCGGACAAATTCGAAAGTGTAGTTCCGGCGGTCGAAGTGATCCAGGTCGGGGAATATCGCCTGCGCGAAGCCGGCCGCCGCGAAAGGTTGCGGACTATTGAGCAATCTCCTTTCCCAAGCCTCCTTTTCGTGCTCCGCGTCTACAAACGCTAGAGTGGCCGGAGCATTGCCGGTCAGGTCGAGCCGGCTCAAGAAATACTCGTCGCCCTTAGGAGACTTGCCGGAATATTGCTGGATGTAGGTCTCGACGATCGGCTTAAAGTTTCGCATCAGAACGATCAAGCGGCGTTCCTGCCGGATGGCCGAGTCCACAAGGACGTCAAACGCGACAGAATGCGAAACAACAGACGGCGCCGACGGGGTTGGATTTCGAGACGGAACCGCGGGAACAGCGTTCTGACCTGCGATCAGCCCAACCACCAGAAGCTCGAACAGAGTTGAGCCAAGCCAGGAAAATGTTCTCCGCGCAAACA
Source organism: uncultured Acidobacteriaceae bacterium (assembly GCA_963709305.1). GTDB lineage: Bacteria > Acidobacteriota > Terriglobia > Terriglobales > Acidobacteriaceae > Sulfotelmatobacter. Next base: position 41,783 of record CAVPWO010000006.1, read on the forward strand.
TGTAAGACCATTCTAAATGCCCAGGGAGGTCGAAAATCAGCCACTAGGGCAACGAGTTAAGCTCTCAGCCGGCAAACGTCCGCTATCAGCGAAGGCATTTACCTCGCCGCGCCATGTCACTTTGCCGCTTCCCATCTTTCTGCGATCGCGAGCATCTTAGTGACGCTGTTCCAGTTGCGGTCGGTGCCTGTGGTCTTTAGAACTTTTGCCAGGGACGACCAGGCCAGCTTTGACTTGCCGGCGCCGTCGGGAAGGTAGATGTAGAGTTCTCGACCCTTCAGATGCAATTCTTCCGGATGGGACTTCAGGCCGAGTAGGGTGGGGGTTCGGCGGTGAGAAACGTGACCAGAATCTTACCGGGATCCAAGTCGCGCCGGCTTGCGAATGGGGTGGCGGCGATCGCCTTTCTCAGTTCGTCCGTGGTGCGCAGGATGATTTCGGGACCACATCCGAACTCGCGCTCTCTCGCAGTCTGGATCTTCTTCGCCAGCGCAGGCGATATCTTCTCTTTTTGTTCGAAAGATAACGTTGCCGCTCTGCACGTAGGCGCGCGGGTCTTTGAATTTGAGCGATTCATATAGGGCACGCAGCGCCGAACAAATGAGGCTGAGCCTTCGCGCCAGTGCGATTTATCAACACTTATACTGGGCCGGCAACGCCGCGGGCTGTCTCCTTATCGCGATACTGGCATGGATTCACTCCGCCGGTGCGTAATACCCGGTCTTGGCGCGTGCTCGCAAGAATGCGAATTTCTTGGGCAATCTCAGCTTCACTTGAATCTTGTGCCACTTCCCATCTTTCGGCATCTCCTCCGGACGGTAGCCGAGCACGTACTGAGTCCGCAGCGCCCGTCCGATGTGGCGAGCGACCGCTGGTAGTTCGATTTCGTTTTCCAAAGTGTAAGCCTGTCCGCCGGTGGGCTCGGAAAGTTCCGACAATAAGCCCGGCCCGCGCATTTCTTCCGGTGTGGGGACATAGCGGTCGAACGTTCCTATGGCATAAATCATTACATCCGATTCCTTGGCGGCGGCCTTCACTTCTTTTTCCGCGTAGAGACTGTGGTTGTCCCCTCCGTCGGAAATAATGAGCAAGGCTTTTTTCGCGTACCTCGCCTGCTTCATCTTGTGGAGACCCATGTAAATAGCGTCGAGTAGCGCCGTTCGTCCCTTCGGCTGGGTGAAAAGGAGTTCCTTTTCGAGGTTCTCGGGAGCGGTCGTAAAGTCCGTTGCCAGGCGCGGTTGATCGGAGAACACGACCATGAAAAACTCGTCCTGCGGATTGGCTTCTTCACAGAACTGGGTCACGGCGTCGCGGACTCGGCCCATTTTGTCGCGCATGCTGCCACTGGCGTCCAGGACGATGCCAATCGAAACCGGCACATCTTCGCTGGAGAAATTCCGGATCTCCTGCGCTTTCTTCCCTTCAAAGAGTTGAAAGTTTTCTGCTGTAAGGCCGGTCACGAGCCGTTGCTTAGGGTCGGTTACGCTGACCGGTACAAGAACCAGTTTCACGTCGGTCTTCAATACGTGAAGGAGTGATCCATCCAGCAGCTTGCTGGAGGCGACCGCGCTCGCCATGGTCGGCGCTATTTGCCGGGGAACGACATGGACATCGTTCACGCTGGTTTGGGAAAATCCTGCCGTGCCCAGCAGGTTAAAGAGAAAGGGCACAAAAACCATGACCTTCGATACAGCTGCCATTACCCGTAAGGTTGGCATCTTCCACCGCCTGGCAAGCCAGCTCGTCACCGCGCGGCTTTAGCTTGCATGCGCGCCACTTCTTTCTTAGGACAATTGATCCGACGAAACCATCGTTTCGAATCTGTAGAGCCTGCCAAGACTTTCCTGCACAAAACCCGACGGTTTCCTTTATGGCGCTAAGGTGGACGCCCTAGGCCCGAAGTGCTAGGTCCAAGGTCATGAGCCTGTCCAGTTCGCAATTGGACCCCACTCTGCATTTAGAAAATGCATCCAAGTCATACAGTCGCCTGCAGCAGCGCCCTATTTGCTTCATCGGCGGCGTGGACGCAAACATGAATAGGTCGCAAAGGAAATAATTCCGGGAGGGCCGAATGACACGTCGCGGTATATCGAGGCGCAAGGTTCGTTACGCTGTAGTCGGTCTTGGACACATCTCGCAGGTCGCCGTCCTGCCCGCATTCAGGAACGCACCCAATTCGGAACTCTTCGCCCTGGTATCCGGCGATGCGGAAAAACTCGACAAAGTAGGCAAGAAATATTCGCTTGAGCACCTGTACTCGTATGAGGACTACAGCCGGGCCTTGTCCAACGTCGATGCCGTTTATCTGGCAGTTCCCAATCATTTACATCGGGAGTATGCGGTTCGCGCGGCTGCGGCGGGAGTTCATGTGCTCTGTGAGAAGCCCATGGCCGTTACCTGTGAAGACTGCAAAGCCATGATCGAAGCTGCGAATCAAAACCACGCGAAGTTAATGATTGCCTATCGCCTTCATTTTGAAGCTGGGAATCTCGAAGCCATTCGCCTGGCAAAAAGTGGAAAACTGGGGGAAGTCCGGTTTTTCTCGTCGGAGTTTGCACAACAGGTAGCCGACAACAATGTTCGTGTCAGCGAACCGGTTGCGCGCGGAGGCGGGCCGGTCTACGACATGGGGGTTTATTGCATTAATGCCGCGCGCTATCTGTTCGGTGCGGAACCCACCCATGTCTCGGCCGTGACTGCGAACAATGGCGACAAGAGATTCCATCGGGTGGAGGAAATGGCATCGGTGGTGATGCGCTTTCCTAAAGAACGCCTGGCTTCGTTTACTTGCAGCTTTGGCGCCGCGGATATAGGCCGATATTCATTGATTGGGACCAAGGGCGTACTTCGATTCGATCCGGCCTATGAGTACGCCATGCCGCTCAGGCAACAAGTTACGCGGCATGAAAAAACCAAGACAAAGACGTTTCCCAAACGCGACCAGTTCGCCGCCGAACTCGTGTACTTCTCGGATTGCATCCTGAAAGATAAAGAACCCGAACCCTCCGGGCTGGAAGGTTTAGCCGACGTGCAAATCGTAGAAGCAATCTACGAATCAGCGCGAACCAGAAAACCGGTTCGGGTCCCCGAATTGCCGGCGAAACGGAGGCCGGGCATGAGCCAGGAGATTCATCGGCCGGCTCACGGAAAGCCGGAAGTCATTCAAGCGAAACCGCCTTCCCGCGAAGCCGCGTAATCTGGAAAGCTTTTCGGAATTTCAGCTGTTCGCGCGATTCGAACACATACGCAAAAAGAAGCCCGGCCGTTTGGCCGGGCCAGTTGATCAGGAGACGAGACCAGACTATTTCGACATGCCGCCATTCTGGCAGGTTTTGGAAATGTGTTTCACGGAACTGACTTCCAGAGTTTGCGCGCTGCCGTTCGCCCCTGCCGTACCAGTGGCCGATGCCGAACTTGGGGTTCCAGTAATCTTTACCTGGTGGCCGACGTGCTCGCTCAGCTTAGCGGTGTCTCCCGTCAACTGATACGAGGTGCCATCCTTGGCCGTCAGTGTGTAGCTTCCGCTGGAACCACTCAAGCAACCCTGCACAGTGGTGGCGCCATTGGCGGACGTTGAACCGGTTTGGCCCGAACTTGCCGATGTCGGGTTGGATTGGCTGGAATTTGCGTTAGGGCTATCTTGGGCCGCGGCCCAACACGCTCCGAGCAATAGTACCGAAACGAGCAATAACAGTTTTCGCATATGCAACCTCCAAAGTGAGCTTTGTTGTCGTATTCACATAGCTCTCAGACTGGAATGCACACCAATTCTTTGAGCGCGATTAATTCGACACCAGAATTCTCATCCTTCCGGTCAGTAGTACCAATACAGCGCTTCCCGGATATAGCTAAGTGTTTTCCCGATGTTCTCGACATCGATGGTACAGCCGTTGCCGCAGTCCTCTGGCGCTACGCGGCGTCGCTGTTTCGTTTTCGCGGAGGCGCGTCATCCGGGCGCCCGTATTCTTCATGAGTATGAACCGGACGCTCAGGATGATCCCCGGCATCTTCTACCCCATCCACAGCCGCCGCTTCCAGCGCTTGTTCAGTCTCGGCCAGCTCTTCCACGGACTCGTCGCTGGCGTCTTCCACCGACGACAGACCCTGCGAATCGCCGCTTTGTCCCGCACTGTCCTCGCCAACTTGTCCGGGATCGTTGCCCAACTCGTCTAACTGCGCCTCGAGGTCGCTTTTTCTTTCCGGTGCGCGTTCATCCCCAGAACTTCGAACATGGTTTCGCATATATTCTCCCCGTTGTCTTGAGCGTTATAACCCTGGAGCCTGCGCGTAAATCATCGGGTGTTCCCTGTATTTCGTCGCCTCCCCGTCCAACTGGATTGTCGGAAGTGACTTCCTCGTCGAGAGGGCCATTTCGTTCACAGATTGTTAACAACTATTTCGGTCTTCCTCTTCTCCAAGGGGAAGGTAAGGGACGTTGGCAAAAGCGAAAAAGAAATATTCGTCGGATCTATGAGGAAGGAAAACTCTTGCCCTGGCGGTTACGTGACATGAAAGTCATTTTTATTCGGTTCGTCATCGGGGGTGTCGCGGTTTCCTTTTTTTCCCTCTTAGGCGATCTCTTTAAGCCCAAAAGTTTTGCAGGCCTGTTTGGCGCAGCGCCCTCGGTCGCACTCGCCACTTTGGGACTCACTGTCGCAAGTGACGGTAACGGCTACGCTTCCGCTGAAGCCCGTTCCATGATGGCCGGCGCGCTAGGATTTTTCGCATACGCGTGTTGTGTGAGTTGGGTGTTGATGCGCGGCCGCTTTGCCGCAATTTGGGCCACGCTCTTCTCGCTCCCCTTGTGGGCTTTGGTGGCCTTCGGGCTTTGGGACTTTTGGCTAAAGTAGCAAAGCGGCGAACCGATGCGAATTAAAGATGCGAATTAAAGATGCGAATTAAAATCGACGCCTCCGCTGTGCAAAAAACCCGCTGGTACGAGTTGGCGGTTCGTTTCCTTTTTGGTGGATTGATCACAGCGGCGGCGGGCATGATCGCGAAGGAGTGCGGCGCGGGTATTGGCGGACTCTTCTTAGCCTTTCCGGCGATCTTCCCCGCAAGCGCGACCCTGATCGAAAAGCACGAGAAGCAAAAAAAAGAACGCGCGGGATTCCACGATTCCGTCCGCGGAAGAAAAGCGGCCAGTGCGGATGCAGCCGGCGCCACAATAGGGGGCCTCGGCCTTCTGGCCTTCGCCTGGGTAGTCAAGCAATTCTTGTCTACGCACCCGGCCTGGCTCGTCCTAATAGGCGCCACCGGGATATGGCTGGCCGTTTCACTGCTCCTGTGGCAAATTCGAAAGCGAATGTAGTCCAAGCTTGGTGTTTCCGTGTTCGATTCCGTTCATGTACGCCAAAGCCAGATCCTGGATTGACAGCGGATTGCGACGGCTTCGTGAAGGTGCCCACCGCCGAGGTTATCTCCTGGCTCCCCATCGGGGTTTTCTGTCCGTCGGTCGCCACAAGTATTGGTCTTGGGATATGCGTACGAGTGTGGAACGTGCGAGGGACATGGGACTTAACCTAGGCTTCTTCGGCATTAACCCGGCCTGTTAGCAAATTCCGTTGGAACCGAGTGCAGTTATAGGAGGTTTCGATCGAACTATGGTTGTTATAAAGGATGCAGCTAAAGATCCCGTCTATGGGGATCCAACTCGCAGATTTCTCCCAACCATCCGATTCCGCTCGTCTCTTGTGAACAAACCAGAAGACGGGCTGATTGGGGTCACATATGACTGGTATCCTGTGAATTCAGACATCGTGATCCGTTCGCGAGCACGGGATTGCAGAACGGAGATCACTTGGCTGGTCTGCTGGGCAACCCGCATGTTCGGGGATGCCCCGAAGAACACAATATTCCATTGCGCATTCTCCCTACGTTGTTGGCAACGAGATTCGCTATTCGGACATGACTTGCTATCCGGCAGTGCCGTTGTTGCAACCGGTTCTTTGCGATGGAACTGGGGACTAGATGATTGCGGGCGGACGGCTAATCCTGCCGTGCAACAGGCGACGAGAAAGATTTTGACCAAATTTGTCCGACGGCCACCTGAAGCGCCGGGCCAGCCGATCGTTATTCAACGTACAGGGGCTTACGTCAGCGCAGAATCGGTCCGTGCTCGTCAGGAAGGTATCGCCCGCAAGTTCGAGGCTGGCAATCGAACGGTCGGTCGCATCGCAATGACCGAACCGCAGGCGTCACCCGACGAACTCCGGGAACACATCGGTAACGCGTTTGCACCCGCGATTGCAAGTCCTCAATGATCCCCAGAAGCTGCCCTCTGCTCGCGGTTGTACAATGGTGAAGTATTCCGGCTTTGGGGCCTCGGGAAATCGAAGAGACCGACAATGGCAAGCTTTGGCAAACGCTCGCAGCTATTCTGGAATACGCGCAAGCCGATTCTCTTCTGAAGAATAGGGAGCTTTGCAATGATGTCGGAAAAGCTGAGGACGATCGTGGACCTGCTCTCGTGTCCCGATGACGGACAGACTCTCCGGCTTGCCGGCGAGCAACTTCTTTGCAGCGGATGCGGCCGGGTCTTTCCGCTGCATGGAGAGGACTTTGCGGAGATTCTTCCCAGTCGGCCTGCGCGACTACCCGAGTCCGCTAACGAGCAATACCGCATCGCCTATTTGACTTTGTTTGAAGAGCACTTTCAAGAGAACAACACTTCCCCTGCTTGGGGCGCCGAAGAGGCGGCCACGGCGTCCTGGATACGAAAGCGACGACGGCAGGTGATTGCCGTGCGCCCGGTGGTGACTGATGGTGTCGAACCGGGTGTCTCGGTGCTTTGCGACATAGCGGCCGGCGCCGGGCATTATACGTTCGCTTACCAGTCGCTTTTTCGTGTCATTCTCCATTGCGATTTGTCAGTCCATAATCTAAGTTACGCGTGGCGCAAGGCCCGCGAACGAAATCTAGAAAATATCTTCTTTTTGCGCATTGACTATTTCCAGCCGCCTTTCCGGCACTCCCTGGATCGCGTTCTGTGCCTAGACACGCTCATCCGCGGTGAGGGGCACGATTCTATGCTGCTGAAATCGATAGCAGGTTGTTTAAAGCCTACGGGAAGAGCGGTCATTGACTTCCACAACTGGTGGCACAATCCGCTGCGCCGTATCGGCTTCCTACCAGATAACTTTCAGAGCAACAGAAGTTATAGTCGGTTGGAAACCCAGAAACTTCTCTACGAAGCTGCTTTCTCGGAAGCCACACCCTTCCATTTTGTGCAAGAGTTCGATTCTGGTAGCCGGCTTGGGAAGCTTTGTTCGAGGGCGCTTCCCCCAACACGCCTCGTCTATCGAGTTCGCGGCAGTGCCTGAGCATGAAATCTTCCTGGTCACAGCCTCGGGGTCCCGCCCTCGCTACATGTAGCGGACCCCAGTTTTCTCGTTGCCAGAAGGCCGCCATATCTCGCGGATCAGGCGCGGAACGAAAGACGCTCACTTGAACATCTGCGTCCAGAGGTTAGAATACGAGTGAAGGGGAATCGACGGGATGGATCGAACTTAACCTGGAAACGGTCTTTTGGAGGTCCACCCCTTCGTGGTGAAGTATCATCAGTAACGGTAAGGGTTCAATCGAAAGTTATTCTTTTTGCCGACGTTGCGGCAAACAGGGGTAGGGAAGCTAACAAATGGTTGGAAAAAGGAACTTCCCCAGTGAATAGGTTAAGCTAGAGACCCAACGGTAGTCCACCGTGTCCGTCCTGAGGAGCCTTCGGGAAGAATTTCAGTAGCCCGGCTGGCAAGTCATTGGAGTCAGCGGAGTGGCGGAACCAGCTTTAACTAGGCGACGCTAACGACAGCCTGCAAATCAGAGTTAATCGAGCCCTAGGGAGGTGGGCTTCAGGGTTGGTTAAACTTTACGGAATGCTTTCTTCCAGATTAGGTAGTTTGTTTGCGCCCCTTAGCTCAAGCCGCAGAGCGTTATTCGTAGCTGTGGTTTGCCTTGGTGGTGCCTGCTTGCCCATCGTTGCTCAGACGTCTCCGCAGGCTCCTATTTCAAAGTCCGATCTCGGTCGCCAGAATATGGCACACGTTGCCGCTACGGTGGGCCAGCTTGTCGCCATCCTTCACCGAGACGCCGGTCTCACGGTGCAACTGAAGAGTTGGATTGCGAAAGACGCTACCGACCATGGTCAGCTGCTTTCCGACTCCGACCTTACGGACGAAGCGATCTTCGATCGGCTTGAGAACGACATAAGCTTTCGGTCAGTAGCCACCGCCCTGGTTCAGAAATACGGCTACTTGCAGCCGACAGTAAATCCCGAATCGGCCTTGGCAAAGCAGCAGGAGTTTCTCATGCAGGAGCGGATCAAGTGGATCGCTCAGGATGAGGACGCGGAACGGGCCAAAGCGCGCCAGTTACAGCAGCAGGAGCTATACCAAACGCAGTACTGCGACCCACACAGCCGTGTTTGCCCGGCGCAAGACAATAATCCTTTGATTCAGCCATTGCCGCAACAGCAACCGGGAACGAATTCTCTTCCGACAGGACTACCCGGCCTGCAGAACCCGCTTACGATTCCACCAACGATTCCGTACGCTCCGCCCCAGCGCGCAGCGCCTTCCAACGACGTAACCGAACTGCTTAGAACTAGCGGCGATCCCTTGCTGATGGAACAAATGCAGCCCGGAAACGCCTTCCGTGGCTCATCTCTGTACGGGCAGAGTTCAGGGACAGGCGAGGAGGGCGGCCAATCACAAGCGTCCATGGCCGCCTTGCAGGCGCAACGTCAGGCAATGGGGGGAAGTCAACTTGAAGATTTATCGATGAATTCCGACTTCGCTGCAGAGGGCTTGAGCCAGGGCTTGTACGGAAGCGCTGGCGCCAACGGTGGAGGTTCCTACGGCGGCGGCTCTTACCTCTCCGCAAGCGGTGCATCGAGCTATGACCTGGGAAACAATCCTGCGGCACTGTGGAACGCACGTCGTGCGCGCGAGTCTATCAGTCCGACTCAGCGGATGGTGCGACGGCCGAATCCATACGAAGAAATTCCGTCGTTGTATGACATGTATCTACAGGCTGCAGCGCGGCCACCCGCAGTCGAGCGATTCGGCATGCAAGTATTCGAAAACGGTACGCGCGATCTTCAAATGGTTCCCATGGATCTTCCGGTTGGACCCGACTACGTGCTTGGACCCGGCGACGGCGTGTCGGTCGATCTGTGGGGTGGCGTGTCCCGCCGATTCTACCGGGTCGTGGACAGAGAGGGCCGGCTCAGTCTACCGGAGGTAGGGCCGCTGCTGGTGGCGGGGAAGTCGCTCGCTGAAGTGCAGGAGTCCGTGCAGAAAACGCTGCGCACGCAGTTCCGGGATGTTTCTGCCGATGTGTCTCTGTCGAGACTGCGAGCGATCCGCGTGTATGTAGTGGGGGATGTGGTACGGCCGGGCGCATATGACATTGGTTCTCTGTCGACGCCACTGAATGCTCTATTTGCCGCGGGAGGACCCACAGGCCGTGGTTCATTGCGGATTTTGAGACACTCTCGAGGAAACCAGTTGGTGCAGGATGTGGACGTCTATGATCTGCTCCTGCACGGAGTCAAGGGCGACATAAAGCGACTGGAAAACGGCGACACCGTGATGGTCCCTCCGTTGGGACCCGAGATCACGATTGAGGGCATGGTGCGTCGTCCGGCCATCTACGAACAGAAGGACGAAAAATCTCTGGCGGATGCGATCGCGCTAGCGGGAGGCTTGCTACCCTCGGCGACCTTGCGACACATAGAAGTCCAGCGGACTATTGCGCACGAAAAGCATACGATGCTGACCTTGGACGTTTCGTCAGATGAGCCGTCGGCTGAATCTACGAAGCGCTTGGAATCGTTTCAGATTCAGGATGGCGATAAGATCCGCATTTTCCCTATTGCCCCTTATACCCAGAACGCAGTTTATTTGGAAGGACATGTGGTTCGTCCCGGAAAATATTCGTACCGCGAGGGAATGCGGGTCACGGACCTGATCAGCTCCTATAAGGAACTGCTACCTGAACCAGCCCTGCAATACGGCGAGATCATCCGGCTAAGCTTGCCGGATTACCGTCCCACCGTGCAGAGCTTCAGCGTTGCCGATGCGCTGGCCAATCCCGCGAAAGCTCCGGAGCTGAAGCCGCTGGACACGGTGCAGTTTTTTGGACGCTACGATTTTGAGAATCCTCCTGACGTGTCAGTTTGGGGCGACGTGCGCGCGCCGGGCACGTACCAAACTGCGGGTGACATTCACTTAAGCGACGCAATCCATCTGGCGGGGGGCCTTGCGCCCGATGCTGCGACCGGGGATGCCCAGGTATTCCGTTATATGTCGGATAGTACCCTGAAGATTTTCAATGTCAAGCTAAGCAGCGCGTTGGACGGCAACCCGACGGATGACATCGTCTTGAACTCGCGCGACCGAGTGCTGGTGCACAAGAATCCCGCCGCCACGGATCCTGCAACCGTCTACGTGAAAGGCGAGGTGGCTCGGCCCGGACGTTATCCGCTAACAACAGAGATGCGAATTCCTGATTTGATTCGCGCCGCCGGCGGTCTAAAGCCGAGCGCCGACACCAAGACGGCCGATCTCACTCATTACTATTGGAAAGATGACAAGCAGGTCACGGGAAAACAAGAAGAGATATTGCTTGCTGACGCGCTCCTTACCAACTCGGATGGAAATCCCGTTTTGAACAACGGGGACGTACTGACGGTCAAACAAGTGCCGGGTTGGAATGATCTGGGAGCCTCAGTCTTGATACGCGGAGAAGTAGTGCATCCCGGCACGTATGGAATTCGCCCAGGAGAGAGGCTGAGCTCTGTATTGTTGCGCGCGGGTGGTTTCGCACCGGCAGCATACCCTTACGGTGCGGTGCTGCTTCGAACGGAAGTGCAGAAGCTTGAACAGAGATCCTACGGTGAACTGGTCCAAAGGGTACGAGAACAGCAAGCTAGTCTGAAACTGACGGCGACCAATACCACCGATGCGGACCAAAGACTTTCGGCAGAGTCAGCCATGGTGCAGTGGCAGACTGCGCTCGACAACTTGATGAACAGTCCCCCTTCGGGCCGCGTAACCATCCAGGTTTCGTCCAACATCAAGACTTGGGCGGACACTTCTCGCGACGTCTCGGTGCGATCCGGCGATGTTCTAGTAGTGCCGAAACGTGCGAGCTACGTTCTGGTGCAGGGGCAGGTATATGGCCCGACGGCCGTGGCATATAGGCCGGGCAAGAGCGCTAAGTGGTATTTACTGCAGGCGGGTGGCACGACAAACTTGGCAAACAAGAGAGCCACTTTTGTGATCCGCGCTGACGGGACCGTTGTCGGGCACAGTGCTTCATGGGTTTTGGGCGACGCCTTGAGTGTCGCCTTGCAACCCGGTGATATGGTAGTTGTTCCAGAGAAGGCCCTTGGTGGTCCGCCGATTTGGAAGACACTATTCCAGAATGCTCAGATTCTGAGTTCGATCACGACCAGTGTAATTCTGGCCGCACACTACTGAAGAGACGGCTCGTGAATCGACTTGTGGGATCCTGTCGCCAACGGCAGCGAGTTTTTGCTCCCTTTCGCTAACCTTCGCCAATACAATTGCGGGAGGCGTCATCTTTCCGTGAGGAACGCCCTAATTGCCATCGCGGTGGCGGCCCTTAATATAGTGGCTATGGCCCAGACTCGCCTGAACGTTCCTCACGGAACCGTGAACTCGCCTCCGGGAATAGAAAGCAACCCGTACATCCCTCATGCGTTGGTGAGCGGTGGTGGCGCACTATCGCTTCCTTCCCTAAATGGCGTTCAATTTGCCGATCAGTTCGTGGGTGCTACGGCCGATGTAAAGCTGAATGGATGCATAGCCGCAGCAATTGCCTCCGCGTCTGGCATTTGTGATGCCCGAGGTTTGGGAGGGTCACAAACCATCGCCGCGCAAGTTAATGTAGGCAATACAGCGCAACAACCCGTTACCGTCTTGCTTCCCTCTGGTGGCACCTGGCTGGTCACAATTACCGATGGGACCTCATGTGCAATCAAACAATTCAGCACTGCCTCCTTGATCGGTCTCAATGGTGGCTTAGGGCAGCTCGTCGTTGAGCCGAACGGCGCATCCACGAACCTGAGAGCTTTGTACTGTACCGATCCTGCCCCCACCGGTCTTGGTTCCTATATCCGCGCCGAGGGATTCCAACTCTACAATCCGGTCGGGGCGACGATGGCCGTGGCCGCGATGGATGTTGAGTGGACCTATGACAATTCGGCCTTTGAAAACATCACAATCGCAAATTACAACGGAGTTGGCCTATACGTAAAAGGCTCTTGCTGTGGAACACTGTTCAAGAAAATCACATCAAATGGAGGCAGTGAAAGCGGAGCGATTCCCGTTGTCGTGGATGGCGGTTCACCTATCGGTACGGTTGGCATTATGTTCGAAAGCCTTTCCGCTGACCACGCTGGTTGTGGGAAACATGAAATAGAGATAAAGGGTGGCGGGGCTACGGGGGCAATCAATTTTTACAATACTTACGTCGAGACAAGCGTAGCTTGCCGGGGCACGAGTCACGTTCAGATTACTTCGTCTCAGGGTGGGGTTAATTTTTATGGCGGTCAGGTCAGGGTGGAGGGTCCATCCGATGCCGCTTACTGCTTTGATGTGACGGCAAATACTGGGAACGCGATCGGGGTCTTTGGTATGAGTTGTTCGTCTCCGTCGCCCTATAACGCCATCAACGATCACCAGGCGGGCGTTATAGTCTGGGCGGCGGCGGATGGAACTGGTCTAGTTCCGTTCTACACCACATCCCCATCCGTCGCCAATCTACTAACAGTTAAGCGTGTAATTGTCAGTGGAGCGGCGCCAACCTGCACCTTCACCAGCGGCGGAGGCACTGCTCCATCCTGTGCACTTGACACAGGTTCGACCGATACCGCAGGAACCATCATCGCCACAACCGGGACAGGCTCCCCAGCTGGACTGGGTACGATCACGCTGACCTTCTCCTCGGCCTTTGGCACCCACAAGCCCTCCTGTATTTACATGGCAAACAATGGCGGGACGGACGCCTGGAACGCCCTTGCCGTAATGCACGATGCAGTGCCTTCGACCACCAGCGATGTGATGGGATGGAACAATGGCATAGTCCCGAGCTCACTTTCAACTTCAACCGCCTACTGGATCAATTACCACTGTTTCGCAAAATAAATGCTCGAGCCAGCCACTCGCGGGCCATTCATCAAGGAGTGTCGATGCGCTCGACGCCATGGGGAGCGTGGGAATTAACGCAAGACCACAGGAGACGGTGCAATGTCAGATGGGAATCGAACCCGCTGCAGTACCGCACGTTTCGAGCAACGGGAATATCGGCGTTTCCTATTGCACGGTTAGCGTAAGAGATGTCGATTGGCTCGTGGAGCCGACTGTCGCCGTTACACTAATGGGGTACGTGCCTGAAGGAGTCCCATTCGGATTCGGTTTCGGACCGGCGGAACCGCCGCCACCGCACGAGCAAAAAAACAAGAGCAACATCACCGGCACGGTTCGCACCCACCGCGGGGACCGGTTTCTAATATGCACCGTGGGCAAAACTGCCACACTCACGATGACTGCAACCCAAAGCCAGCGTGAAGGCGCGGAACCGCCGGGAGAACGCGGCCATCGTTCGCGAAGTCGAGTACTAACCGTGAACGTTGAGGCTGTGGTCGCACTCACGGCTACAGTTGAAGGCACGGAACAGTCCGCACCCTTTGGTGCGCCCGTACAGTCAGTTTGGCCGATACCACCGATCCCTTGGCCTCCGATGGAAAGAATGTAACTGGCAGGATTTCCCGCCGCAACCGTGGCGGAACTGGAACTGCCCGTGGCGATGCCGAAACCCAAACTATCGCTTGTACCAGTGCCCGATAGCGCCACCGCTTGCGGGCTGGTCGCGGCGTTATCGGTAATGCTGACCGCACCGCTCCGCGGCCCGGTTGCGGCCGGAGTAAAGGTGACGCTAATTGTGCATTTGCCACCCGCCGCCACGCTGCTTCCGCACGTATTGGTCTGTTGGAAGTCGCTGGCTTGACCGCCCGTTAGGGTAATGCCACTAATGGTCAATGCGGCATTGCCGCTGTTCGTCAGCGTAACGCCTTGCGACGCGCTCGGCACACCCATCACTTGATTTCCAAAGCTCACGCTTCCGGGAGCGAGCGCCGCGCTCGGTGCCGCGACAACGCCCGTGCCGCCGAGGTTCAGGACCTGCGGAGTACCGAACGCATTATCCGTAATGTGAATCGATGCAGTTCGCAACCCGAGGGCCGAGGGCGTGAACGTGAGGGTAAATGTGCAACTGGAACCGGGGACGACGGCGGTTCCGCAAGTGTTGGTCTGTTTGAAATCGCTGCTCTGGGGCCCAGTTAGAGCGATGCTACTGATGCTCAGCACGGCATTACCAGGATTCGACAGGGTGACAGTCTTGGTTGGAGCGGAAGCCACAGCAACGCTTCCGAAGCCCACGAAACCAGGCGTTAGCTGGGCAACCGAGCCTGCCGGATTGCGGTTAAACAACAGCGAGATGCCGCCCACCGCGATATCGGGACTGCCATCGCCGTTGAGGTCTGCTATGGTGAGGGCACCCTGGCCACTTGTGCCAAAGTTTGCAGCCGGCTGGAAGGTGCCGTCTCCATTTCCAGCGAGGACCGATACGTGATAATGGGCTACGAATAGCGTAGGGCCGGTGAGTGCGGCCAAGTCGGCCTTTCCGTCGCCATTGAGATCACCTATAGCGACCGAAGTGGCCGTTGCAAGGACAGGGTAGTTCGTTGCGGAGCCAAAAGTGCCATCACCATTACCCAGCAGCACGGACACATTGTTGAAGGTAGAGTTCGCGGTGGCAATATCCAGTTTTCCCTTCCCTCTCAGGTCTCCGACCGCAATAAAGACGCAACCTGGAACCGGGTAATCTGACGGTGCCCCGAAGGTTCCATCCCCGTTCCCCAGCAGAATCGCCACGCCCGATCCGGTTGCAACCGCAAGTCAGGGTTACCGTCATTATTGAAATCACCGACTGCGACAAAATTCGCGGGAGCGCCAATGGGGATAGTTGAGGGAAAACCAAATGTTCCGTCGCCGTTGCCGAGCAGAATCGAGACGCCGTTCGTACTGCCGCCGCCGGTAACAATATCTAGCGCGCCGTTGCCGGTGAAGTGCCCCAAGGCGATCGAACCACCGCCTCCCGAGTAGTCCACTTCGGAAGCGAAGGTTCCGTCCCCTTTTCCCAAGAAGACCCCAACAGAATTTGTGTACGAGTTCGTCGAAGTTGCGACGACGTCAAGCTTGCCATCCGCATTCAGATCGCCTGCAGCAGTCACACAAGGGGGGTGCCCCGACAAGACAACTCCACAAGCGGAGTTCACAAAGGTCTCTATTAGAGCCTGGAAACTTCCGTTTCCGTTCCCAGGAATGACGCCGATAGTGGATCCGCTGCGGCCACTGCTGGAGGCCAGGAGATCGACTATTCCATCGCCAGTGACGTCCTGTGGGATGATTGTGTCAAATAATCCGACTTGGAGGAAAGAATCAATCTGGTAGGTTCCGTCTCCATTGCCGAGAGCAACGGACACCACGCCGGGACTGGCGTCCGAATAGCTCGCGATGTCGATCTTTCCATCCTTATTGAAGTCTCCAGGTACCAAACCCGCTCCGGGCAAATTCGTGAGCAGCGCTGCTGTCTTGAAAGTGCCATCGCCATTGCCAAGCAAGACCACGACTGAACCGGACACGTCACCGACGGCCAGCATGTCTTCTGTTCCGTCGCCGTTGACGTCAGCGGATGACATCGGAATGAACTCAACGAAGACGTTGTTCGTAGAAATTGGGGACTGGAATGTCGCATCACCGTTGCCTAGGAGGACCAAAACACTGACGGTAGATACGAAGGCCAAGTCCGAGTTTGCGGCGCACGCTGAAGTCCGCTTCTACAAAGGCCTGCAAAGCAGCAGGTTCTGGCGTAGTGACAGGCTGATGAAACGGCCATCCCTTGCCCAAGAACACTTGAAAACCTGGATTGGAGCTCCCGACATTCCCGGATACGAGGTCCGGTTTTCCGTCGCCATTAAAGTCCGCCACGTTCAGCTGTAATGGCGTGGGAACCGGGCCTGGGCTTGCGACGCCCGCTGCTTGAAAAGTGCCGTCTCCGTTTCCCACCATGACGTTCAGCGCGGAGTCGCCTTGCTGTGGAACGCTCACGGGGATGAGCAGATCAAGCTTTCCGCGCCCATTGAAAGCACCTACGGCCAGACATCGGCAATTGCTATTGGCAACATTCGTCACCTTCTGAGGCTGAAATGTCCCATCGCCATTGCCCAGCAGGACTGAAACCGAGACGATTGCAACCGCAGTATTGGATTCGTTTGCCACAAGAATATCTAGCTTGCCATCGCCGTTGAAATCCCCCAACCGGATCATTATGGAATTCGGGGCGACCGGGTAACTGACAGCGGGCTGAAAGGTTCCATCCCCTTTGCCTAAGAGCACCGAGATTTCACCGGAACCGGTGAGCGTCACGAAGTCCAGGTTGCCATCGGTTCTAAAGTCGCCGGTCGCGAGGTCAAAGCTGCTCGAGCCCACGACGTAGTCAGCGCTCGCGATAAAAGAGACCGGCGGAGGCGTCTGGCCGAAGGCTGGCGCCACGATCGATGCGAGCAGCACCGTTAACGATGCGAGTATTGCTGCTCTGGGAAAGCGGCTGGTAGGCACTGGGCTCCCCTATGACCGCAACGGCTCGGAGTGTGTCGAAGGGGAAGGCGGGAAGAAAGGAACGTAGCGAGAAGGCTTCAACCGGTTGAGTATATCCGAGGTCCGCCTTAAATGCGATTTCTTGGAACGAAAGGAGAAGGGTATATCTCGAAAAGAAGGCACAAAGAGGCCTCAGATGGGCGCTGAAAGCGGACGCTGGGCAAAGGAGGAGGTGGGCGGGAAGATAAATCTACGGCTGAAAAGAGAGTACGATGGATGGCGTGAACAGGCGCACAGAGGAAGCACGCGAGACGGGAACGCGCGGGGTAAACGTGCAAGGGGCCGGGTCTCTTTTACGGCTTCGGAACTAATATGCCAGCGACAAGAGATTTCGGGCGGTAAAGCAAATCCGTAGCTGCCCAGAAACGTCGAGAGGCAACGAATTGGTAGGCGGATTTTCGGGGCGGTCAAGGCGAGGAGGATAGCGCCCGTCCGTTGCAAACTAAGTGCAAAAAGCAGCTCGCACTCCAAGGGCGACGCCCTGGCTCCCGGAAGACTCTGTGCGCCCAGTAGAGGCCTGCATCGTTGAGCCTAGCCCGGCAAGAGAGCTTCGCGTTCCTGGCGGAATGCTCCGTAGGCTAGCTCGAGGCCGTGGCGCAGCGATACCGACGGTTTCCAGCCCAGGCGTGTCAACCGCGAGACGTCCAGTAACTTTCGCGGCGTACCGTCCGGTTTGCTTGTGTCGAAAGCAAGGGCGCCCTTGAAGCCAACTACGTCCGCAATCATTGTCGCCAGTTCGCGAATGCTCACGTCTTCCCCACAACCCACATTCACGAGCGGCGGCTCCTGCTGGCTGTGTGCTATTGGCGCAAATTGTTCGTCCGGAAGATTAAGAAGAAACAAGCACGCCTTAGCCATGTCTTCGCTGTACAAAAACTCACGCCGGGGTGTCCCAGTGCCCCAGAGAGTAACGGAACTGTGACCTTGTTCACGGGCTTCGGCGATCTTTCGGATGAGGGCCGGAATAACGTGCGAATTGTTCAAATCGTAGTTATCGCCGGGACCATATAGGTTGGTTGGCATGGCCGCTAGATAGTGAGTCCCATACTGCCGGTTATAGGACCAGCACATCTCGATGCCTGCAATCTTGGCTATGGCATAGGGGCGATTCGTAGGTTCAAGCGGGCCCGACAGCAAATACTTCTCCTTAAGCGGTTGTGGAGCGAGCCTGGGATAGATGCAACTAGAGCCCAGGAAAAGCAGCCGTTTTACACCCGCGGTGTAAGCGTGCTGAATGATATTGGCCTGGATTACTAGATTCTCGCGAATAAAGTCCGCAGGGTAGGTGCTGTTGGCGAGGATGCCGCCCACTTTCGCGGCGGCTAGGAGCACGTATTCGGGACGCTCCGAGGCGAAGAACCGAGCGACCGCTGATCCGTCGGCCAAGTCGAGTTCGGCATGACTATGCAGGATGAGGTTGCGATAACCATTCGCCTGCAAGGTACGTACGAGGGCTGAACCGACCAATCCACGATGACCGGCGACATAAATCCTGGCGGCTGGCGACATTGCTTGAGGGAAAGAGTCCATATCCAAGTCCTATTGCGCGGCTAACGGATCGCCGATCCCGCTCGGGCTTGCAGGTTGGCAGACACAGAATTGCTCCATCGGTGCCAAGTGCCAAATCTTTCTTGGAGAATGCGGAAGCCTTCTCCAGTTGGCTTTAAGCCGACAGATTCCATGTCAGCATCGACCATGATACGAACCAATTCATGAAATTTAATCTTCGTCTCCCATCCCAGTCGGCTGCGGGCTTTGCTGGCATCTGCTATTAGGATATCCACCTCGGAGGGCCTTATATAGCGTGGATCAGTCTCGACAAACTGTTGCCAATCGAGACCCACGTAGCCGAACGCTACCGCAGCGAATTCCTGGATGGTGTGGCACTCGCCCGTGCCTAATACGAAATCTTCAGCCAAGTCCTGCTGCAAGATGCGCCACATGCCCTCCACATACTCTGGGGCGTATCCCCAATCGCGCGAGGATTTCAGGTTTCCGAGATACAACTTTTCCTGCCGTCCCGCCAGAATATGCGCTACAGCACGTGTGATCTTACGCGTTACGAACGTTTCGCCACGACGCGGGCTCTCGTGGTTGAAGAGAATGCCATTGCAAGCATAAAGGCCGTAGGCCTCACGGTAATTGACGGCCATCCAGTAGCCATATACCTTTGCCGCGCCATAAGGACTACGTGGATGGAACTTAGTCTCTTCGTTCTGGGGCGCCGGCGCAGCTCCAAACATTTCAGACGAACTAGCCTGGTAGAAACGCGCCTTAATGCCGCTGCGTCGAATGGCATCCAGTACGCGCGTCGTCCCTAACCCAGTCGTCTGGCCCGTGTATTCGGGAGACTCAAAGCTCACCATAACATGGCTCTGAGCGCCCAAGTGGTACACTTCATCGGGCTGGACGCTGTAAATGAGATGGCTCAGCTCGCCGGCAGCAACTAAATCGCCATAATGCAGGAATAAACGAGCGTTGGGCGCGTGCGGGTCTACATAGATATGGTCGAGTCTCTGAGTGTTGAAGGTACTGGCCCGGCGAATAATACCGTGAACCTCGTACCCTTTTGACAGCAAGAACTCGGCCAGATAAGAGCCGTCCTGTCCAGTAATGCCTGTGATCAAAGCCCGCTTCAATTTTTCACCTGTCCGGCTATGTTGATACAACCCTGTACCGCACCAGGCATGGACTACAGAAACCGATCATTGACGCCGATCAGTTGTCTAAATGCTGCCTGTCTTCGAGTAAGCCCAATCCGTCCAGTGCGAGGCAGTAGAGAAACTGCGTGTTGTAAAAAAGGTACCGCCGCCACAATCGCCGCGGATTCGTTATTAAGCGAAAAGCCCACTCTAACCCCATATTCCGAGTCCATCGCGGGGCTTGCCGCACGCGCCCGGCGAAAAGATCGAATGCTTGTCCAACGCCTACAACGACCGGCACGTTGAGACGATCCCGATTTTCGTACATCCAAAGTTCCTGCTTCGGACACCCGAGGGCTACCCAGAGTACTTCAGCGCCGGCGTCGTTGATTCTAGCGATCATTTCGCTGAGCTCCGCCGGTGTATGGTTGCGAAATGGCGGAGAGTAGGTCCCCGCTATCTGAATTCCGGGACAGGATTCTCTCAGCCTCGCGGCAACCGTTCTCGGAACACCCGGATGTCCACCGAACAGGAAATGCCGGTAACCTTTCGCCGCGGTGGTTTGACAGAATTCCAGAAACAAATCGGGTCCGTAGACTCGTCTGCGCAATTGAAAGCCGCGCCGTCGACCGACCCAGATCAGGGGCATTCCATCGGGCGCTACGAGATCGGCTGAGGCAAGCGCGCCGTGAAGGTATTGGTTGTTGTAGGCCTCCATTACCATATGCACGTTACAAAGAGCAACATAGTGGCTACGTGCGCGGATCGAGATCCACTGCTCAAAGATCTTGATCACGTCGTCGATCTCCACGGCGTGAATGCTGCTGCGAAGAACCCGGAAGGAATTAAGTTGTTTCGACAATTGAGGCAAGACAGGAACCGATTGGGGATCGCTCTGCCATCCGCGAGGCTCCTGGTTGAAAGCTGATTGTTCCGAGTCGGGTTGGGAATTCATTTCCTCACGATTGTTCTCGAGTAAACGAACGGCTGATTTTAGTCCGTGCCACGCAAAAGGTTCCTATCGTAGAGTGGCAACGGCGTTCGTGCTCCTTCGATGACCTGTTCGTAGATGCCCAGGAGTATCTTGTAATTACGCTCGGCGGTGTATTTCGTTTCATATTCCGCGCGAGCATTTCGCCCCATCTCGCGCATCTCTTCCGGATGCGCCCACGCCCACTCTATTTTCTTGGCCAGATCGCCAGCATCCCCAGGAGTAAAGTGCAAACCGGTGCGGCCGTCCTGAACAATTTCCTGCATAGCTCCAAGTCGCGATGCAATGACAGGCGTACCACACGCGTAAGCCTCGGCTATCGTCATAGGAAAATTCTCGTAGCAAGTGCTGGGCAGGATGAGGATCTTGGCACCTTGCAAAGCGACTAGTGATTCCTTGCGGGACAAGCGTCCGTCGAGATAAACATTCGAAAGACTTGCGCTACTAATTTCCGAGCCAATCTCGTTTTGCAGTGGTCCATCACCGATTATGCGGAGCGTGTGGCTCCGATGCACTTGGGTCCACGCCTGCAGCAGAGTGGGCAACCCCTTCTCTTCTGACAACCGTCCGAGAAAAACGGCATACTCCCTGGGTCCACACCCAACTCCCGGGTCCGGCAAAACAAAGTTGGGCTTCACAACAATCTTCTCGGGAGGAAGACCGGCTTCCACGAACTTGGCGCGCGAAAATTCGGACAGTGCAATGTAGCGGTCGACAAGATTTGCCCAGGTACCGTACCACCGATGAAACGAGATCATGGCCGCTAGCGCCGCACTGGCGCTGCGCGATTGTCGGTAGCAGGCGTGGCGTACTGCTTGCCACGGGCTCTTGCCGAGGCAATCTTCACAGACCTTGCCCTCACGAAAGAATGTAGCTGCCACACAGAAAAGTCGGTAGTTGTGGAGAGTTTGGATTACCGGAACACCCAAGTCCCGGCAGGCATAATACGCTGACGGAGAGATGAGTGGGAAGGTATTGTGGAATTGAACGACGTCTGGCCGCTCATCTTTTAGAACTTGGTACAGTTCACCTCGAGAGCTTGCGGACCAGATCGTTCGCAACCCCAAAGCAATATTGGAATAAGGACTCCCGGGGCTAATTTCGCGATTGTCTCGAGTGTATTCGCTAACTTCGTTTCCCATTCGGATGAGAAGAGCTTTTTCCGCACGCACCGCCGAATCTTCACCCCCCGGTTGCTGGTAAGCATTGTGAGCAATGAGCACACGCATAATGGCTGTTGAGGTTAACTTAGCCGTCCTACCTCGGGTTATAACGGAAAATCAGCCGGCAAACCGACGGTCTCAATTTCCGCATGCCTCCGCTCTGCGCTCCGATCCTCCGCAATACCCGGTCCTTGGGCTTTCGCGGCGGCGACTCAGCGATCATCTTTGCGACGAACATGGGCTTGATAAAAGTGCATGCGCAACTGAGGTGACAGCATAAACTAAACCTTCAGCGGAAGGCTACTCTGCCGGGAGATCAGTTCCGAGATTTCCCCATTGGTGAGGTACGTAGCCGAGTTCCGATATGCAGCCATCGAGCGCAGCACAGTCTCAAGTTCCGGCCACGAATCATTCGCCTCGACTTCCCAGGAATGACCCCAGAGATGAAAGACTCCACCGTGGATCGACACATGTCGAAGCAACGCCTTCGCCGTTGTGACCCAGTTCCTGTCTAGGCCATATGAAACGAAGTTCCAGATATTCCGGATGGCGAGCCGGCGTCCGATATTCCGCAGATACGCCGAGGGAGGATGATGGAACGCCTGCACGGTCGTGGGCACCACCATGACGCCAAGACTCCGGCTCGGGAAAGCCACTGACATAAGCTCGGTAGTGCGGGCGCCCCAAAATCCCGCTTTCTCAACAAACCGAAGTTGCGATCGCCTGAACTTTCCGCTTGGGAAGCAGAACATGCGGCAAGCCCGGCCCGACAGTTGTTCTGTCCACGTCTTGGAGTCTGCGATCTCCGCTAAGGCTGCGTCGTCAGCGAGCGAGTTCAGCAAGACATGATTCACCGTGTGCGAACCCAGTTCAAAAGAGCGTCCCACTGTTTTAATGTCATTGTCGGACAATCCCCGGAATCCGGAATTTCTGGCCACGTAAAAGGTTGCAGGCAATTCATATTTGGCGAGCATTTCCGCAAGTTTGAGATCATGGATAGACCCGTCATCCCAACTAGTTGTCAGTAAGAACGGCTTCGCCATGTTAGTGTCCGGTAATACCTGGACCGGCTTGCGCTTTCGTGCAGAGGAGAGCACAGTTATAAGTAAACAACCGGGTTGCTACGGACCGAGAGCAGCGCAAAAGCGAGTCCTTTATGAAGTGAGTAAGCAACCCTCGAACTGGGCCCAGCCTATATTGATAGGAAGGCCTCGATCCACTCGTTATACGTTGTTTGACCACTTCTAAATCGCAAGTTTGAACCAGCCAGCGGATTGTCTTCGGCGAATAGAAATTGATATGTCCAACAGTATCAAACACGTAATCTTTCGTCATCCGTATCGTGTCTTCCAGAGGGACTTCGACAAACACGGTCTTCGCGACTCGAGCCGCCTCGTAGATCATCGTACGAGGATGTTCGAGATGCTCGACCACGTGGCTTAGGATTGCAAGGTCGAATTGGCCGTCAGGATAAGGGATCGAACAGCCGTCGAATAGTTTGCAGTTGACCAGCTGCGGGATTGCCCGTTTTCGAGTAGCCTCAACCCCGGTGCGCGAGATCTCCAGGGCAAACAAGCTGTCACCAAACTTCAGACGGGACAGGCGCTCTAGAATCGCGCCTTCACCGCAACCGATTTCCACAACAGTACTGTGGGGATGACTCCCACACATCTCTACAATGTTCGCCGCTTTATCGACAGCACCCAGGCTGCGCCATTCAGATTCAGCGTC
Source organism: uncultured Acidobacteriaceae bacterium (assembly GCA_963709305.1). Classification (GTDB taxonomy): domain Bacteria; phylum Acidobacteriota; class Terriglobia; order Terriglobales; family Acidobacteriaceae; genus Sulfotelmatobacter. The sequence goes on from CAVPWO010000006.1 coordinate 65,052, forward strand.
GTAATAGTTATCATAGTTTTCAAGAAGCTTGCTACTGATTGAACAGTTCATAACCAGTAAACCGAGCAGCCGTTCTCAATGGAATCCCTAGGGAATCGAGAAATAGAGAGCACTTACGATCCTAGGTCTTCGCCGTATCAGAGCCTCGGGCCTGACGTATCGATTCCTTTTCATCAAGCCTACAAGAAGCCGACAACGGAGCGGAGGAGGCTATGCAACTCTGAATCCCCTCCACGAAGTTCGCGACCATATTCTCGATCGTGTATTTCGTTCCCGACTCGCGAGCTCCGGCTTGCAACTTGCCCAAGGCATCGCGATCAGAGAAAAGACATGTCGCCATGTCTGCGAATGCTGGAATCGTTGGCTCCGATATCAAGCCATTGATTCCCTCTTCCAAATACTCCATCTCGGGACCATGTATCTCCAACCGCGTGCTCATCAAAGGCAAGCCACCAGCGAAAGCATCCAAGATCGCCAACCCGACCGCGCCCGGCAGTAGAAAAGCGTCTGAGATCGCAAAGAGCGCAGCCTTTTCCTTTGCGAAGCGCGGGCCAGTAAGGTGAATCCAGGGAACCCCCTGGACGGCCGAGCCAACCGACGATTGTTCGGGACCACCGCCGACGAGGATCAGATGAAAATTAGGCACACGAGCCCTGATCATTCTGGCGGACTCGATAAGAAACAAAAGGCCCTTGATTTTGCCCAGCGTGCCACAGAAGATTCCGACAGGAGCTGACGAGCGTATCCCTAGTCGCCGACGCAGATCGCACCTTTCGGCGGCGGAAATGCTCCGAACGTGCTCCCGGATTTCGCTCGTATCTACGGCATTGTCGACGGCAGTGATTTCGCGATTCCGGTACGCCATTTGCCATCAGATATCTCGCGGTACCCTTGGTATAGGCGAACCACCACGAAACCCAGGTCAGCGTCTTGCGACGGTACCATTCGGAGAGTCGCCTATGACTCTGCTGTCGGTTCCATCCGGCCCCCCAAAATGCTACCCGCCGAAGTCGGGCTCGTGACAGAGGTAACAGGAAATGGTTCAACAGGAATCTATTTCCTTGGTCAATCACCACTAAGTCGGCTGTCAACGCCGTCCGCAATAGTGGCTGCAGTAGAAGCTTCTCGTTCAGAAACCTGTATGGATTGACTTTGATGCCGTAGGTGGCGGGTAGATCGCAGGCATCGTTCCTGCTAGCCTCAAGCCGAGACGGCTCACTATAGCCGACCCGCAGCTCTATATTTCTAGAACATAACAAGTTGCTCAACTGTTGATAGAACGGCAGACGGTAGTGTTTGATTTGTTCTTCTATAATGAGCACTCGCTTCATACTACGGTTGCTTTCCCCTGCGCGATCGAGATCAGGACTTGCATTCATGGGCAAATATAACCGACCTTCATGCCGTATCTATCCAGAGGAGACCGCGTTCCTGGTTTTTGTCGACCTATCGGCCCCAGCCGCTTTCACTTCCGCGCGAGAAAGCAAAACTGGCCGGCAAAGAGCAGCTTGATGGCATTTCTTCTTTTTGTAGGCTGGCATAACATACGAAGGCCGACTTCCAAAAGTGCATTCGCCGGCGATTCGAAAGTGAAGAAAGGATCGAAGAGTCTTGAAAGTTTTAGGTAGCTGAAATAGCGGCGACCGATAAGCGTTAGCGCATCAATTCCTGGCCGCACCAGAATGGACCTGAAGCCAGCGTCACGCAGCAGAATGCAAAAACCGTATGGCGTGTAGTTCCAATAGCTGCGGGAGTGGAACGGCTCGAGGTGCGAGGTCGAACCCACGAAAACGCCGTCTGATTTCAAAACTCTATGTACCTCGCCAATCACAAGTTGAGGGTGCCTCACATGCTCAAAAACCTGATGCGAGTATGCTATGTCAATATCGCGGTCCCCCAGGGGAATCTGGACCCCATCATAACTACAGAAGGGCAGTTTTCTTGAGGGACGGGAAATCACTTCTACGGAGTCCATGATATCCAATCCTACCCAGCGAGTCTTGCGGTTCCGCGCTAAAAATATATCATGGCTATCGCCCTCGCCGCAGCCTAGGTCAAGAAGAGTCACCGGGGTATCGTCCACCGACATGCGATCGAGCAGCCAAATAGCTTCGCGCAAGCTGTGACTCTGACGGGAAGTATCTTCGGGCAGGAATTCATACAAAAGTTTGCCGTCACCCTTGGGCGCCCAGTGCCTTGAAAAAATCACCAGCTTCTCCCTCCATACGTCCCTTCCAATCTATCGGGCCTGCTTTGTTGCCCAAAGCGTGCGAATAAAGCTTTTCCAGTTTTCTGGTTTGAGTTCGGAGGTTGAAGTGCTCGCATACGTGTACTCTTGCCGCCTCTCCCATTCGGGCGCAAAGTGCGTCGTCCGTGCAAAGCTTTTGTAGATAGTGAGCGAGTCCCTCCCAGTCGCGCTCGGCGGCTAGGAAACCGGTATCCCCATGTGCGACAGCTTCCGGAATCCCCCCCGAAGCAAAACTTACAACGGGAAGCTTCATGGCTTGCGCCTCCGCAAAGACAATCCCGAAACCCTCGGCGTCGCCGGATCGCGCTCGGATGCTGGGTGCAGCGAATACTCGGGCTCGATTCATCCAATATCTCACAACATCGGGGGGCTGAGACCCCAAAAATCTATACTTGCCTAGAGTCTCAGCAGCAGTTCGCTCGAGACCTATCCGAAGACTACCATCCCCAATTACCACCAATTCAACATTGGGTAGATTGCTCTGCACTTTTGCCATAGCACGAATTAAGTATTCGCAGCCTTTTTTTTCCTCGAGTCTTCCGGTGAACAATACCACTGACTGTCGCCTGACGTCTGAATCGGGACTAAACTCTTCAATGTCCACACCAATATAGTGCACTACTATGTTGCTCGGCGAAAATCCTTGAGTGATCATCTCCGCTCGAATGAAGTTGGAGACAGCTATTAGCAAAGCGGCTTCATTGCCAAGCACTTTGCGTTGCCTAGTGTAGACCCGAAGAGCGTAACTATCAGAGGCCCGAGCAAATTCGTCGTAAACTGTGGCATCGCCGCCATGGAATGTCACCACAAGGGGAATACCAAGTTTACGAGCCAAGGGTAGGGCCCTGATTCCCATATGCCCGAAGTGTGCGTGAAGCAATGACGGACAAAGCTTCTGGAGTCGACGGACGAACAGAGGGGCAACGCCAAACATCTTGAATGGTATTGCCGTCAGCGCTGATAAGCGGCCCTCTCCCCGACGCATAACGAGCACTCGGTCTGTGGGTAACGACAAGCCATCACGAAAATATTGCGGACTGATGTAGTAGGGACAAAAGGAAGTGAGAGCCTCCGCCTGGGCGCGAACGAATGTCATCGACCCTCCCAGCAGAGGCTCAACGTAAATCAGCACCGATGGCTTTGGCAAGGCACTTGGCACGAACGAAGATGTCCGCAACTCGGACAAAGTACACAATAAAACGACCCGATCGTCGTCGGAATCCATCTTCGACGATCTCACTGAACTTTTCGACAGATCATCATTTCCGTGGTAGGACTCTCCCTGAGTACCTTAGTGAGAATAAGATCGATTGGATAAAGCAGAGCCCCCAAGACCCAACCCACAGACTCGCTCCAACGTACCGGATAAGTCAGTAGCCTCCAAGCAAATTCTGGAAGCATGCTCTGCGTGTCGCCAGGCTCCATCAATACCACGAACACAGGTCTCCGAAGAATAATCTCAAAACCTGATTCTGCCAGCACTCGTTCAATACGCGCGAGTGGGCGGCGGACGATATGGCTACTCGCCTCTCGTTCTCCGTGCAGGAATAGGTCACTAAAAACGAACAATCCACCTGGCCTCAGCAGACAAGAAATGTTATGGATAGCTCTATCAAATAGAGCATCATCAACGATATGAAATAGGATATCGAAAGCCGAGACAACATCAAACGGCGACGAAAGATCGGATGTTAAGACGTCACCGATGTCCAGCTGATAGAAGGTCTGGTCAGGAAAGCGCTCTCGAAGATGTTGAACGGAAACCTGTGTGAGGTCCGACCCGAAAATGAGACCTGCGCCCACCTTTCGCCAGAAATCGATATAAAATCCCGTACCAGAACCTACGTCCAGTATTTTGGCATCCGATAGACGGACGTCGAGCCAGGCCAGATGGCGGCGAAGCACGCGATCACGCAATCTATACGCCCAGCGGTTGTACTGATATCCCAAGAGCCCGTGTCCGACCCCTCCTAAAGAAAAATTGTTGCTCAAGCGATTCTCCCAATACACCTTAGGGACGAAATCTTCTTCAGTGGAAGGGGAGACTATCGGTTTAACGTTCATATACGTATCAAAAAGACGCTTCACTATATCGCTACTATCTAGGTCGCCGCAGAGTTTCCCCAGATCGCGCTAGCGCCGAAGTGCCAAATTTGTGAAAACAGATCGCTCGGTTCCCTTTGAATACATGCCGGCGGCGACCGTAGCGTAAAGCACAAAATAGATGCTATTTTCCGAGAGCAAGGCAGATTCGGTCAGATTTTCGAAGAAAAGGAACATCAGAAATATGAGCGGCCAAGCAGCCGCAGGTTCGGAGTTACGGCGAACTAATCCAGAGGCCCGCACGACATAATAGGCGAATACTACGAGAAAGATGGCAGTTCCAACGAGTCCCAGTTCCAACCAGAGCTCAAGCAATCCATTGTGCGCATGCGGGGGTACCCACCCAAGAGATGCCAGATCCTCTGGGTGTAGCCCTCATCTGGAAGCCAGAAGGCGTTGTAGCCATAGCCCAGCCAAGGCCGGCGAACGCCATCACCACAGAAACAATCCAAAGCGGCAGGCGCCCGGTCAGCATGGGATCTTTGCCTAAGAAGTCCGGTGACCCATCAATATGGGTCAGAGAGATATGAAAACGGAAATGGCTCCCGCTGGCTAATAAGAGTGCGATACCCGCCAACTACCCAGCAACGCTCCTCCTCATAGTCCAACGCAGATACGGAATAATATAATCAACATCAGAGGAGAACACTGAACGAAGTAGTCATCGCGAGGAAAGGCACAATGAGCGCCGCAGAGGCTAAGAGCCGGCTATTGCGAGCTGCCTGTGTTCCGGCTCCACTTTCTTCCAAAACAAGAAGACTAAAGAGCTTAAGACCATGTCCTGGCCCGAACTGATTCTTATGATCAAAGACTCCGTACCAGCCCGCGTACTCTTGAGTCGGATTCAACCCAATAACTCAAATAGAAAGCTGAAGACAATACAAACAGAGAAGATCCAGGCGAGAAGTCGAAAATGCTCTCTTGATCTCGAAACGAGATGCAGATAAACTCCGAAAACGAGAGTCAGGCTAAGAGCTATCGAACGGCGCAGCGATAATTGAGGATCCTGTGACCAAAAGAACGAGATGCCGCGCAAATGAGACGACCGCAGATAAGTGGGGAACACAGAAAGAATAGTGCGCAGGGGCCTCGCGCAACTGCGGAAATACAGTGCAAGCGTCACCAAGTAAATAAGGGACCAAAGAAGTCTGCATCTTCAAAGATCCCATATTGTGATCGCTTCGATCGGGCCGGTTGCGCTGAGGTTCTGGAATGCTCCCAGTAACAGAAGCAGAACAAAGACCACGAAAGCCTTCTCGGCGTTCCCGGGGGCGGCTGAAACTTGCAGGGACCCTGCTCTCACGGATTTCACAAAATCGCCTTTGGCGCGACGGTGCAGGCAGCTTCTGACATGGCCTCTTTCCGTCGCAAACTCAAGATCGCCGCGAACAAACCCACAGCCAAGGCTGCATCGGAAGCAAGACTTGCCCAAGCCGCGCCCCGCCATGAATAGGCCGGGATCAACCACAGGTTCAAGAGCACGTTGAATCCAACAATTCCAAGCTGCACTGATGCGCGCAAACCCTGATGGCCCGCGGCTGACAGCGAATCCGCAAAGAAATAATGAATTGATTTAAGCAGGACCAACGGCGATAGCCACTGCAACGCGAGACTTGCCGTGGCGAAGCCTTTTCCCAGGAGCACAGGTAATACGGGCGAAACAACAAAGAGGAACGCCGCCGCCAGCAAGCCATAGCTGACAGTATAAGGTAGAAGTTTCTTGGCAAAGCGGATGCTCCCCGTAATACCACTCTTTCCGTGACGGAAAAAGCTGGCAGCCGCCGCACCCACCAAAGCGCTCACCGGGGCAAAGGAAACATCGACAATCCGATACGCAGCGCCATAGATCCCGGTTGCCTCCAATCCTCCGAAGCGGACGAGCATCGTCTTATCTATGTCATTGTAGACAGTTGCCGAAGCCTGACTCACCGCAAAATAGAATCCCTCCCGGAATTCTGCGCGTGGAACGCGCACTTGTAGGCTAGGAGGGCCGAGGATCCGAGTGACCGCCACTATCCCGTAAACTGTAGCCGCCGCTGTGCTCAGTAGATAGAGCAAGGCCCATGATACGACGGTGTGTGAGTGCAGGACGAAGCTCAAGTATAGGGCGGCGGCGGTCCGTGCGGCGGTCAGGATGATGTACAATTCGGCGCTCTTTCGGAGAACCTCGACTGCTATGAAAGCCTGAACCGCGAGCTCAATAATGCGGACGACGATTATGTCAGAAATCCCCACCCAAAGGAGAGCTCGGAGTGGCACAGTCGTTCCCCATATTGCGCGCGAAACCAAAAGCACAAGACAAAGTAGGATGCAGCCAAAAAGGGCAGTGACTCCGAGTGCAGCCCCCCAATACCGGCCGAAAGTAGTGCGGTCGCGGGCAACTTCCCTGATGAGAATAAAACCCATTCCCCAACTCGAAAATGGGGCCACCAGTGCCACCAGCGAAACAGCTCCTACGAACGCACCGTACTCCCCCGCTCCCAGGGTATGGGCGATGAGGATAAAGTAAATAGCTTGGAGGAAGAGACGGACACCGTGCCCCCCGAACATCCACAGCGTATTTCGAGCCAGAACACTCCCCGTCAGAAACTGCTTTACGGGAATCATCTCAGTCTGTCCACATTTGGCACGAGATCAGCGGGCTACGCACATCTCCGATTTGAAGGCCGAGGAAGCAAGATTGCAATGCGCTGAACCCCTTCCTTGATCTTTCTAAGAAAAGGCGTTCGTTCAATCCAAGCCTTAACTGTGGAGAATACTTCTTGAGCAAGCACCTTCCTGGGATCGCTCACGTCCGTGTATTCCCAAACCGTGAAGCCGATGAGGTAAGCGCTGGCAAATAACAATCCCACGAGTGCTCCCGCTAGTGTTAAGAGGACGCGATGTGGAGACGATTTTTTTTCCGGTACGGCTGGGGCGTCTAGGACCGACGCAGTTGGGATCTCCCTTGCTTCCTGAATCTTGGCGATTTCGTACTCTTTTGTGAGCAATTCAAAAACCGCATCGTCAATCTTTGCGCGACGGTACAAATCCAAGTATTTGACTCCCAAAAGCGGCAACTGCCGCAGTGAGGGATAAAGTTCGTCGTTGGCGAGAGATGCGTCTTTCACCGGATCCACATTCTTTCCGCCGAACTTGTCCGCTTGCCGGCGCAGTTCATCAAGACGTGCTTGCGCAGCTCTCACCCTCGCGTTGCCGACCGCATATATCTGTCTCAGCCCATTCAGTTCGGACTGTGCAACGATCAACTGCGATTGAAGTTCAGCTTCCGCCGTTACCATGGCCTTGGCTTGATTGGGGATGTCGACGGCCGCATTCTGGCTGGCAAAGAGAGCGAACTCTTTAGCATCCGCTTCCGATCGCTGTTTGATCTCCTGTAGGCGTTCCTCCAGAAAGACGCGCTCCCGATGCGCCGATGAGGAATTTACCTCAGACAGTACTTCGTTCAGTTCGCTCACGTACGCCTTGGCAATCGCGGCCGCTCTTTCTGGCTTTTTGTCCGTAACCGAGATGCTGATGATGCCAGTTCTGGAGCTGACTGAAATATTCGTATTGGTTTCCAGATGCTTCCTGGCATCCTCAAGGTACTTGTCCCAATAAACGCTCATCAGTCCAAGTTTTTGAATGACTCGATCTTCCACAGACTGACTCTGAATGACGCCCACATAGAGTTCCCCTGAAGTGTTCATACCCAACAACTGACTGGCCAATCCCATTACATTCCCTTCGCCGCCCCCCGCTCCAGCCCGTTCGGAGAGCGCAGGCAGTGCGAGAGCCATGGCCGAATTGGCACCGTATCCCGGTGGCATAAGACGAGTTGTTGCGGTGTATTGTTTAGGCAAAAGGAATGCGACAATGGCAGAGACCAAAAGGGCAGCTAACATACTCCGAAAAAGGAAGGACCTTTCTACCCACATTAAATCGATGACGGTGAGGAGAGAAAGACTATTCGACCTCGCCTGATTCTCGTCGTCGCCGAATACGCTTGCAGACGAGTCCGGAGTTGGCGATCGATCGATTTCTGTGATTAGGGCTTCCCTAACATCGCGCACTGGAATGCTCCACTATCGGAATCGGCATGTTCCCGCATCTGGGGTATGAGGCTCGCAATATCACCCGCTCAGACCCCCCGCATCGCGAAAAGAGACGTATGCAAGAGGATAGCAATATCCATGAAGAAATTTCGATGCTTAATGTAGTAAAGGTCGTATTCAATATTTTCGTGAATGAGGTAATTGCGGTCACCACTGAGTTGCCAGAGTCCGGTGATGCCTGGCTTCACTTGCAGACGCTGAGAATGACGTTCGGTGTAGGTCTCCACAATGAAGGGCATCTCCGGACGAGGCCCAACCAAAGACATATTGCCCAGAAGCACATTCAGCAATTGAGGAAGCTCGTCCAGACTGGTGCGTCGCAGGAAGCGACCCAGCCGCGTAACGCGGGCATCGCCTGATTCTTTCGGAGAATAAGCATAGGTCGCAGCATCCGCGCACATCGTGCGGAACTTGAACATACGAAAACTTCGCCCGTTTAGGCCAACCCTTTCCTGCCGAAATAACGCGGGACCCCTCGAATCGAGTCGGATCAGAAGGGTGAGCAGCAGGAAGATCGGCGAACCGATTGTCAGTAGAGCGGCCGCGCAACTTACGTCAAAAATCCGTTTTGCCCACTCGTAAGTAACTCTCATGGGGTCGCGGCTAAACGAAGCCAACAGAACACCGTCAATGTCCTGAAAGTCGACCAGCGGATCGGAATGGACGAAGTGGCTGGGAACAAAGGATACGCGCGCATGCGCCGCCATTGCCTCCTCGACTGTGTGGTGGAATTTCTCATGCTGCAGGGAGGGGATGGCAATCACGATTAAGTCGGCGGCGCACTCCGATACCAAGTTCCGGGTCAGTGGACCGCGTATTACGGATGCCGACCGCCGATGCTCGTAGCCCAACTCAAAAATGGCACAGCCGACTTTCGCGGCATTATCATCTACAAATGCCACCGGTTCCAGTCCGAGTTTCGGAGAGCGGCGTAGGACCGAGTAGACGCGCCGTCCGGTGGATCCCGAGCCGTAGATTAGAACGCGTTCAATACCGTAGCCCTTGGCGTGCAAGTGCTGCACCAGCAAGTAAACGAGGTACTTTTCGAGAAACAGAGACAGTGGCACCAATCCCAATACGATTACCAACAGCCACCGTGAAAACAGTAAACTAGTGAAAAAACTGACGCACAGCATAAAAGCCAGAGCCTGTACGGACACCCGCAGCACGCGCTCTGTTTCCCGCACCCGTAAAAGGCTCGTTCCGCGGGAGTACGCGCCAACCCGGTCCAGCATTAGGACGACTACGGCTGCAAACGTCGTCGCGGCGCCAAAAACGACCGAAGGGGGATAGTAAACCTGCTTGCCCAACCCGAGAAAGTAGTATGCCGCGTAACTTGACATAACCGCGACAACGATTGTTACAAAATCGGCGAGCACCTCCAGTTTGGTCAGGTAACTTTGAAATCGTCCAGCGGGCGTGCGCCGCACGAAAGGCGTCTCGACAGCCAGCTGCGAAGCGGCGCTGGGGTGAACTTTCGGCGACGTTGTCAAATTGATGGAGGAATGCATATTATTTCTATCTATTTGTCGTCCGAGAATTGCTGCGACAGCAACCCGCCGGTACAAGTTGAGATGCAGCTCGCAACGGCCAAGAAGCGACGAAGCCGAATAAAGCATTGATTTCTCTTCTCGCCATTTCTCGCTAGCCAGCGCCCGGCGCTTTCGCCCGAATCACTACTCTGACCCGTTTTTTCGCGAAAGACCTTTGGGCCAGAATGTCAACTGCAACGACGAGCTGACATTTGACTGTCTGGTCGCCGCAATCACCGGAAACGTCCAAGCTTCGTACTGCACCGCAGCAGAAACGCTGAACGTCGACCGCAGCCAGAAATCTGCGCGGACGCTCCCGTCTGCCAATGTGCCACCATTGGGAATGAACTCATGACTGACTTTCTGATGGCGATACGTGAACTCTAGCTTATTGCGGGGTGTGAACCAGTAGTTGGCCGACACCTGCGCGGCCTGTGCCCCACGCCCCATCCAGTTCCCAAGGATATTTCCCCAATTCGTGTATCCCCCGCGATAGCGGGTGTTGAAGTAAAAATAACCCGGGCCAACAGCACCACCAATCGTGCCAAATACACCGCCAATCGGCAAATCGGTATAGCCCCCCTCCGCCCGAAAATCCAGCTTCGGGATCATAGGAAGCTGAGGGACGTAAATTCCCGAAACCCAGGCCGAACGATCCCAGTAGGCTAAAGGAGAAATCTGATCTTCCGAGAAACCATCCGCGTAAAAAGTAGCCCACTTCCTCATTCCGGGCAACCGGTACGAAAGGTCGAATCCAGTCCGGCCATCTCCCGGATCCGATGAACTTCCCGGAGCCCCATTCCCGCGCGAGAAGGCCGCCTGCAGAAACCTGTGCCAGGTAAGCGGAACTCCTTTCCCCGCAAAAACCCGGGATGCCGATATTCCAAATTCCACGTTCGGCGTTGGCTTAAAGCTCAGCTTTTCTCCGACAACCATTGGTTGAGGACTTATCGTGTGCTCAAAATCTCCAATTAACCCGTTTGGGCCATCCAGAAAATGATGCCCTTGAAGCTGACCAAGAAAGAACTCCATGCGAATCGGCCCCATCAGGCCCAACGCCCAAGGCAGTTTAAACGGAGAAACTCGGTCTATCTTGAACATCATCACTGGCTCGGCGTTGTTGCTCAGTAACATCGGCCCCGACGCGTCCGGGCCCCACCACTGGGCTTGTTTTCCAAAAGAAACTTGCCAATTGCCCAAATTCATCCCGACGTAGGCTTCAACGCCGTCTATTCTGTTTGTGCTAGAGATTGGCGTGGCGGGTGGCTCGTTTGGCAAGAAATCAGCTTTCTGGATAGCCAGCCGTGCCGGGTCAGGAAGAGCCGACGCTGACGGAGCGTGCTGAAATTCTCCGCGGACGTACGCTACAAACGGGCCAATTGCGCTCCATCCCGACACGCCGGTGACGTTGTTGAACCCCTGTTCGTAAGGCCGTCCATAGTCATTGGTGATTGTCTGCCCGAAATGATAGCCGTCAGTCACTGGACGCCCGGCAATTTCCATGGTTCGCGCATAGATGGATTCGAGTCGCAATTCAGCGTTGTCTCCGCCGCCGAGCAGGTTCATCTCGGCACCAAATTCTCGCTGCAGGTCATGGTGTAGTCTCGACGCCTCGCTATCGTCATCGTCGAAAATCACGTCCTGCGATTCTGACACGAGGCGTGCGCACTCCAGACGAGTCCAAGGGCGCATCCCCAAAAAACTGCTACCGATAAAGCCCATCGCGGTAAGACGCTCGATCGCGGGATACACCCAACTGTCCAGTGGCACGTACGGCGAACCCAAATATTTAGCCTGCCAATGCGAGGGACGATCCGGACGAATCGCCGGCAGTTCCCAGGACCCGCCCGGCAATTCGGGATTGTGATGTTGCCGGTAAACGTACTGGCTGGTCAAATATCCGATGGCGGCGCCTATCAAAACGTCCGAAGGAAAGTGCTCCTTCGCGGTGATCCGCGACACGCTGACGACGCCGGCCATGCCATAAGCCAGAAACTTCATGACAGGACTTGGATACTCGTCGGCTACGACTCCAGCGACCGCCCAAGCCGCCGCGGAATGTTCGGAGGGAAGAGAGGAACCGCTCTTCCAGAACGGACCAGTCCCGTCCCCTTGTAAGGGACGTTGGCGCTGGGTCGCAACTTTGACCGCTTCTACTGCAATCAGACTGTCGATAGCCGCTTCGCCACTGAGAAAGCCCGTTTCGCGCTGGTGCTCGTTATGCGTCATTACTCCCAAAAAGTAGGTTCCAGCGGCACCTCCGACCATGGAGTATAGACCGTAGTCTGAAAGGTGACGGTAGCGCGTAAGCGTACTCGGCTGATTGGAGAGATGACGACTAAAGTCGCTGTCGGTCACCAGCAGTCCCGCGGTCAATCCTCCGAGGGGAACTAGCCAGGTAGCATCGGAAAAACGGGCCTTGGCGGGGCTCGTCCACATGCCGATCTGGTCGTGCAGAAGGGCATTCGGTAGATTGAAGACTTTATTCTGGGTCTCACTGGGCTGCGGGGCGTCCGGGGGATCAGACGCGACAGTGCCTGTTTGTCCAGTCTGCTGCTGAGCTGGATGCCCGGCGCGCCCATCGACGTCAGTCGGAGCGACTGGCCGGGTGGACTGCCCAAACGCGATCGCCGTTGTTGCCAGGAGGCAGATCATTTTATTCCAATGGGGTCCCCTAGATCGATTCATTCACAATCCGTAACGGGAAGCAGTCAAGAGTTCTTGTCCTCTCCCAGGCGAAAGGGTGCTGCGTAAGACGGTTCAACCTCCGCTTCATCGACCTCGAGCATCACCGAACGCATAATAAGATCGATCGAAAGCACGAGGCGGGAGCTTTTCTTCCGGCGGACTAGAATGCCTCGCATTCCTGCCAAGGGACCGTACCTTACGCGTACGCGACGCCCGACCGTCAAATAGGGATGCGGCTCGACGCAAACTCCTCTCGCCAACCCATTTATGAGCGACTCCACTTCGCTGTCAGGCAGCGGCACCGGATGCCCGTTAAAGCTCACAAATCGGACTACGCCGGCCAGTTGCAACACTCTCAAGCGATCCTTGAGGGCGATATGGACGAAAACATAACCCGGGAACAGAGCCAGTTCCAGCTCCTTGCGACGGTCCTTCCAGCGCCTGATGGAGCGATAGACAGGTAGGAAGCAGGCGATGCTGCGCTGCTTAATCTGTTCAGCGACGCGCTTCTCATGGCGCGGACAGGTGTACAGGGCGTACCAGTTGCGGTTAGCAGGGGTTTCAACATGTGCTGGTTTAAAGACTACGTCCGCAGTTGTCATTGGAGCATCCGTCGGGCTGTCGATGCAGCTTCGCCCCCTCCCTTACAGGAGCAGCAAATTGTTAAGCGTTTTTTTTCAATGCAATACAGCCAAAATCCGCTTTTCAGGCCGAGCCCTTCGTTCGATATAAACCGGGGATGGCGCAAGCTGATACACCGACATATTCCGCAAAACGCCACGGATCCCTGGTTCTAGTTTTGCGCGACTCCCACGAGCACGGGACTCTCACGAACCGCGTTCAAAATGCCCGCCTCGGAACTCTCCAGCGGCTTGGTTCGAATGTCGACGATGGCCCAGTAAAAGATGCCGAGGTTCTGCTCCGGCGCCAATGCCAGAATCCTCATCTGGGGATAACGACCCAAGAGAAATCCGCATTGGCCCATACGTTTCACGGGCTCATCCATCGCCAGAATGAGCACGTCGGGTTGAACTTGTTCAACCACTTCGGTAAGGTTGTCCTCGTCCGCCACCTCGCCAACAACTTCGATGTCCGGTTGGTCGGAGATGGTGGCTATTACGAGTTCCCGCATCAGGCGCGGTCGATTTGCGATAAGCACACGGACTCGCTTCACATAGTTCTCCCCTGCGAACAAGCGATGAGCAAAGTATCGTCTAGAGGGCCGCGAACGACAAGGTTCAAAAGGTATCTACGCAGGAATCTACATCGACAACGCCCTTACACGGAACGGACTAGGACCCCAGTACCAAGTTGGCACCAAAAATAGGTACCCGCTAGTACCAATCTTCCTGCGATACCATCTCATTTCGGAAGCGCTTTCATCAGGCTAGGTAGATCGATACTATTGTTTGACACGGCCTACTGACGGTGTAAACTATGTATTCCCCGGTCCCTTAAACGTCAGATGGTCGGATCCCTATTGGCATCCTGACTTTTGGTACCGTTTTGATTTCGAGACCCGGGAGTTTGATTCTCGGACGGGAGGTAGATCAGCTTGGAGAATGCATATGATTTCAAAGCCGTTCAATTTGGAAGCTGACGATATCGCAGTCCAACGAATCTAATGGGAGTTGGGCATGGGGGTGACAGGGGGCACACTCAGGTCTTCTTATTCACGAGCCATCACGATGACCAAGGGAGTACCTGATGGAATCACAACCAGTTGCGGATGTTTTCCTGCTTGCTGAAAATCGACTGCTGCGCGAAGCATTAATACGGATATTAACCAAGAAATGTGATATTTGCGTAGTTGGGGCTGCCGCGTATTCCCTGGATACGCTGGAACAACTGATCGCCGTCCGCCCCGGTATCGTTCTTCTCGATTCCCTAGATCTCATTTTTTCCGAAACCAAACTCATTGCGACGCTTCACACTGCGATTCCCGGTGTGCGGATCGTGGTGGTAGACATGGAATTGGATGAACGTACCTTCTTGAGAGCCGTCGCCGAGGGAGTGGTTGGATACGTCCTAAAAGATGCTTCGGCCGCGGAAGTGGCAGCTACGATCCGGGCGGTCTCGGCGGGAGAGGCAGTGTGCCCGCCTTCTTTCTCCATGGCTCTGTTCAATGTGGTCCAGCGCCATCTCTTGCCCGGAGCGTCAATAGGACCAAGTCGAGCGCTCAGCCGAAGGGAGCAGGAACTGGTGGGACTGCTGCGTGAGCGGCTCACGAACAAGGAGATTGCGGCACGGTTGTATCTCGCTGAGCAAACGGTGAAAAACCACGTACACCGCATTATGCGAAAGATCGGAGCACCAGATCGCCTAGCGATCGTCGAGCGGTGCGAGTGGGAAAGTATTGATAGGAGGCCTACGGGGTAGTTGTCAGGCTGACTTCTGGTGAAACCCAGCACCATCAGAAAATCAGGATCCGAGATGATCTCTTCGAGGCCGTGAGTCGAACGCGCCTGCCATTGTCCGCCCAAGGTAAAGATGTAGTCGGCCGGAACGACAGCAGTCTTGTCTGAACTAGCGAAGAACACCCAAATGGAGCCACGGTCACGGCCTTTCAGTTGGCGCCTTCCACGGCGGCCTTCGTCCTGAAAACTCGTTCCGCGTCCCGGTCGGAGGGCACTTCTACTTTGAATTGCATAGCGGTGGTCGTGGCAGAAACTGTGACGTTCGCGGTTGCGGTTAAGCCCGGCGACCCGATGATAGTCGCTGTGACGCTCTGGCTGCCGGCAGTCATCAAAGTAACGCCGTTCGTAAAGGTATGGGAACCTGCATCATTCGCAATAAAATAGTAGAGGGGTGGAAGGACGGCGGCGGGATCGGAACTGGTGAAACGTATAGGGCTGTTGATAACCTTGTCAGGGCTTGTGCCAATCGTCGCGCTCACGGTAATGGTGAAAGCGGAACCAGTTACTGCACTGGATGGAGCGGCAAGGTGAAGGGTCGCGTATGTGCCGCAGCCGAACGTGAGTAATCCTGCCGCACCGAATGCGCATAGGCGCAACGCGGCCAGTACACTCCATTGTGGAGCGTTGCCTCGTCTGAGATGGGCGTCACCTGGAAATCGCGCGCCCAAGGCTGCGAAACCTGAGTTCACCTGGACTACTTCATCCTCCATTGCCTACGGCAAGGCGCCGTCAGGCATTGATTTGCAGGGCCTCCATCATAATGAAGCCATCATAAGCAGGAAACCGCTATCGGGAAGCGCCGTGGTGGGGCTTGCCCAAGCGGACTTCTATCCCAGCGATAGGCCCATACACATTAATGCCGTAGTTCAAGTACTTCGGCTCGGACAAATAAAGATTCGATATATGCATGTAATGCATGCCGGCAGAGATGGAATAACGCGGATTGAGGTTATATCGAATGCCGCTGCCGAGATTGAGAGTAAAGGTAAAGTCCTGTCCTTGCGCAAAGTACACTCCTAGGGGTTCCTTAGCGTCGATGCCGCCAAGGCCGAGGCGTCCGTCAACGTAAGGAGCAATTCTCCAGCGAGGCTGAACAAAATTCCGCCGGATGCCCATGATGTACGCGCCGTAATGGGTTTCAGGTCCGCGAGGGATCACAACCAGAGCCGCGCTGAATGAAAGATCCCAATTGCCTCGCAGCATCCACGGCCCTCTTACGCTGTCCATCTGCCACCGCAGAGAAGCGATGTTGGGCACCAAGGTGTACTTCAGCGGAGTCATGTTATAGCCATCGCCCAGGAGAAAATCGAAAACAAAAGGGATATTCTTGGGAAGCCATCCCGATTCAAAGGAGAAGTCGATTCTGTTCTTGTAATAAATTTCTCTGTTGAAGTCGGGTTTAGGGGACCGAACTGTGCCATAGAAGGGGCGGTCTAGCGACGATTGGTCGGGTGAATCCTGGGCGATGGATTTGGCGGCGTCAATGAGACACGCCACCATCACTGTGAACGAAATCAACTTTCTCGCTCTCATTTGGTTCTGTCCCTGATCCTCCGAAAAATGAATGAGGGCGGAATAAAAGCCGCCGAAACGTGCCACGGAAACTGCGTAATGCGGAAGCCGCCATAACAGTGCGTATACCAGAGCGGAGGCAAGGCTGAGGGGGAGGCATCAGTGAGCATCGGCGGCACGCCTCCGACACTCCGGCGGAAGACTTGCATGGAAGAAAGTTTAGCATGGCCCCCGCAGCGGCAACCTCATGAATGGCGGACACTGCGGGAGCGACTTTCGTGTGTCATTCATCTGCCACGGCTTTGGTGGGTAGGGTGAAACAAAAACTTGCGCCGCGCGGAGAGTTGTCAGCAGCCCACAAGCGGCCACCATGCGATTCGATAATTGAGCGGCTGATGCGAAGTCCCATGCCGGTGCCGTGATTCTTGGTGCTAAAGAAGGCGTTAAAGATCTGGTCTGCCTGGTGCCGGTGCAGTCCCACGCCCGTGTCGCTGAGAACAGCCGCAGTTCGTTGTTTTCGGCGGCTGCGACTTGACGATTAGCTCGCGCGGCCCATCCACGTCGTGCATCGCATCGATGCCATTCAGGACGAGGTTCATCAGCACCTGCTGCAATTGCACGCGATCTCCTATGACATGGGGAATATCTTCCGCTTCGCACCTGGGCGGTGCGACCGGAGGGGAAGCTGCCGGTTGCCGCCGGGTTGCTCCTGCGCTGAGCCGTTATTCAGCGCGCCGAAACCGGACCGGCCTTCGAAGAGAGCCGCCTCGGCGTTGGCATCCGGATCCGGCCATTGATTATGGTTCAAAACGTTAGCGAACACGCCTTGGAATTCCAGGCTAACGCTCTCCGTCACCCGGAAGTTCTTCTTGATGCTGAAATCCATGTTCCAGTAGCGCAGGCCACTGACAATGCCCGTGCCGCCGTCCCGGTTCAGGCGCCGGTAGTACCCTGGCCCTGAAAACTGACTTCCACCAGCTTGCGGTCTTCCTCGGACACTTTGAACATCTGGCGCGGCTTCAAGTTCATGAAGCTGGCTATAAATACGTCAGGGATTTGGCCGATCCGTGTGTTGTAGGTGTTAACGTCGTCGTTGAAAAACTCGCGTCGGTCGGCGATGCGCTCTTCGAGGTCGGTAATCCGGTTCTGCAACTTGAGGAAGTTCTCGTTGGCCCTGAGCTGCGGGTAATTCTCGGCCACGGCGAACAGGCCGCGGAGTGCGCTCGCCATTTGCAGATCGGCCACAGCTTTCTGCCCGATGCTGGCCGCGCTCACAGACGCTGCTCGTGCCTGCGTCACCGCGAGCAGGGTCTGCTGCTCGTGCTGCATGTATCCCTTGACGGTCTCGACCAGATTGGGGATTTCGTCGTGCCGCTGCTTAAGCAGTACGTCGATGTTGGCCCAGGCGCGATCGTTCTCATTGCGCAACCGCACCAGGCCGTTGAAGAGGATGACGGTGTAAATAAGTGCGCCGGCTACAAACAGAAACAAAGCGAGCCCCGAAATGATGCTGCTGCCCATTGTTACCTCGCTGGATCAGCTAAGATCAGCTAGAACAATCCCAAGTGGACCAGTAGACCCGCCGCACACGCAAGTGCCATGGCGGCTCCGCCGAAAATCATCAGCAGCGCCCGCTTTTTCAGATCGTGATCAAGTTGCGCGTCGCTTTTGGCTGAGATCAAGAACGTAGGCTCATTACGGCCCTTCGCGATCACGCAGCGCTCATCACCCTCCGCCGAATTCTCGACACAGGTTCCCTCGATCAGGTATTCCTGCCCGGGAATCACAACGAATTCGCGCAGACGGAAGCGTCCCTCCGCCGTTTTTGCGGACGGCATGAACCCGGCAAGAAGTCCACTCTCACTGGCGGCTTCCGCCAGCCGCAGACGATCGAGCAGCATTTGCCGATTCTGCTCCTTCTCCGGATCGTTCAGCGGACCTGCAGTGTTGGCCAGTCTCTCCAGCGCTTCAATCGGCGCCTTGCCGCCGTGCGCCGCGGCGGGAATGGCGGCGAACAATCCTTTCAGTGCCTCCCGTTTTTCCAGCAGCTGTGGATTATCGGTCCCGCCCAACTTTTCAAATCGCTTGTCGATCCACTGCCCGGCGCGGTCCGTCATGCTGTGCATCCGGGCATAACTCACGTACTTGAGTAGCTCATCGTCGTCGGCGTTCGGACCGGGCGTGGCGTGCGAACTCACTTCGCGCACAGTCGCCAACGGCAAATCGTACTCGGCCGCGTGAGCATCAATCAAAATCTTGCCGGTTTCGTCGGACAGATGGAAGCGGTAGCCATTCATGTCGACGCAACACCGAACCCAAGTCTTGCTCCTGCCCTGGGTCTTCCATTCGTCGATCTCGATCTTGTAAAAGCAGCACGGCGTGCGGCTTACCGGACTCGGAAGGACTTCGCCACTTTCGGCCCTGCCGCGGATGTGAACGAACCCCATGGGCACGCTGCGAATGGGAATGCGCGGAGTATCTTCGACGACTCGGTATTCGCGCATGACACGGAATCCTTTAACAAAGGTCCAGAGTCCAACGCCACAACCGAGGAGTAGAGCACCGGAAGGATCGGAATGGCCACGCATATGCCGCTAGAGGTTCGGCAAATGCTACTGCAAGAAGCAGAGATGCGCAAATAGGGAACGATGCTTAGCGTACGCTCGGCTTCGCCTTCACGGACGGCCGAAGGCGGCCGCCCCACATGAGATTGAATTAGTCTTTGCTCGGTTTCTTAGGTGTCAAATCACATGCCTTCCGGACTTCATCCAAGTTCACCCCTGCCGGGGAGAACTCCGCGATCTGTCGCCCGCTCCTGGTCGGAAGTTCAATATTAAACACCTGCGCACCCATGAGACCGCGCACGGTGCCCTTGTCCATGGAAAGGAAGTGGCCGCGCTCCCAGTTCCAGCCATGATAGCCGTGATAGTCGTCGATTCGAACCATCACCTCCAACTGAGGCTGACCCCAGAAACCGGGACGATTCGGTGGAGGGAGCCGGACTCCGGGGTTGAAGTCGGCCAACTTGAGCTTGCCGTTTTCGCAAAATAGATCGATTCTGGGGGCGTAGTTGGGATCTTCGCGAAAGTAATTGTTGGCCACGAGTTCGAAGCGAACTTTGTGGGCGCCGGTCATCTTGTCTTCCGATTGAAACTCCATCCATCTGCCGCCCGCGCTGATCCCGTCTTTCTCATCTTGATAAGGGCTCATGGCACCGCCCTGAGCGAAGGCAGATGCCGCGCAAAGCAGCGTCACGCACGCCAACACGGCTTTGACAACCAAGCCTTTGCGATTGGGTTTGTGAAAAGAATGCGGATCGTTCACAGTTTTCCCTCCAGACAGATATCTCTATTACGTTGAACCCGGAAAGGCGCCAAAAAGTTGCGCCGAAAAGAGTCGGCCCGGGGAATTACCGGGTATTGACCTTCAAGTCCACGTATACCTGGGAACGGTCGTCGAACTGGCTGACTGATTTGGTGTCGCTTTTGTGGCCATTATATTGGGCATAAACCTCGTAATCCACGGCGGTGGAGAGCGCGGGGAATCGATAAGTGCCGTCCTTGCCCACGATATAGGTCTTCACAGCGCGTGTGCGGGTATTGGTCACATAGACGATCGCATCGGGAAGAGGGTTGTCCTGCGGATCGAGAACCTTGCCAAATAGCAGGCGTCCAACGGCCCGATCTTTTTTGTCGGGAGCGGCACTGGACACCGCGCTCAACGCCACCAGCAATGCGCAAACCACACTGACAGTCTTGATCACAGATCGCTTGCGATTCATGCTGCCGCTATTGTCTCATGGCTTCGGGCTCCGACTGGCTAGTGAGCTAGATGCAGTCCAGTGTCTTCCCGTTCGTCGTTATAAATATGAACGGTTACTTGTTGGACCAAATGAACCGGTTTGCCGTCAGCCGATTTGAAACCCTTCAGATCGGTCCAGAGGATGTAGTCGGATTCGCCGGCGGGCACACGCTGGGCGAATTCCCCCATGTGGTCGGAATAGACTTCCCACTTCGCTTTCTTGTCGGTGGCGCGGCGGATTTTCACCGTCACGCCATACACAGGATGATCGTCCGGACCCCAGACTGTGCCGGCAATAAGCGCGTAAGGCTTGCTTTTGTCCTTGGCCTTCGGGGTGGCAAACAACCGCGGGTTCAACGTGGGCGAGAGAAGCACTACCAGGAAAATCAAATAAAACAATCTTGCACAAAACCGGCCCGAGCGGAATTTAAGAATAGTCACCGTCGTCGCTTTCCTCCGCCTCGTCGTCGTCTTCCTCTTCGTAACCGGCTTCCACGGCTTTCAACTCGAGCGGGCTAGTGGTGACGACTTCAAAATCCGTGCCACATTCGGGACACGAGATCACTTCCCCCTCGTCGACCTCTTCCTCGTCGACGTCCAGATTGGTTTCGCACTCGGGACAAAGAACCATAAAGCCTCCGTCGCCTATTAGAGCCTCCTGATAATATTTAGATTCTCCCCGGCTGTAGGTCAAGAGGAAGGGACTGCAGATCAGACATTATTTCTTGGCCATTGGGAATCGCCTTCCCGCAGCCGAATTTCAGGTGCAGAGAGAAAGTCAGCATGCCCCATTTCCGTAAAGTCGTCTACCGTACAGTAACGCTCGCCGCATTTCTTCCAGCGATGATTTTTCTAGTGAAGATCACCGTCGTGGGGCAGTCTGTGCCTCAGCCAACCTTCGCCGCCGATCCGCAGATCACGGCAGCATTACGGCAGATTTCGGCGCAACGTATTCAGGCGAACATCGAGAAACTGGTCAGCTTCGGAACGCGATTGACACTTTCGGCGCAGGATCCGGCATCGATTGCCGCCGGTCACGGGATTGGCGCGGCGCGGGAATGGATCAAATCGGAATTCGAGCGCTATTCGAAAGACTGCGGCGGATGCCTGGAAGTGAAGACCGACAGCTTCACCGAAGAGCCCACCGAGCGTATTCCGAAGGCAACGGAAATCACCAACGTTTACGCGGTCCTGAAGGGTACGGACGAGGAAACTGCGAAGCGCATAGTGCTGGTGACTGGACACTACGACTCGCGCAATACCGACATTCTGGACGTAAAAGGCGATGCGCCTGGCGCTAATGATGATGCCAGCGGAAGCGCCGTCAGCCTGGAATGCGCACGCGTGTTGAGTAAGATGAAATTCCCCGCAACGATCATTTTTCTCACGGTCGCAGGGGAAGAGCAGGGACTGAACGGCAGTAAACACTTCGCGAAGATGGCGAAAAATCAGGGCTTGGACCTGGAAGCCGTCCTCAACAACGACATTGTGGGAGGTGACAGGAGTGCGGAACAGGATCACTCCGTCGTGAGAGTTTTCTCCGAGGGAGTTCCGGTGGCGGCGAGCGAGCAGGATGTGCGGCGGATTCGAAGTCTGGGCGGAGAAAGCGATTCTGGATCGCGGGAACTGGCGCGGTATGTCACGGATGTTGGCCGAGCCTATGACGCAGGCGTAAAGCCGATGCTGGTTTTTCGGTTGGATCGATTTCTACGAGGTGGCGATCATTATTCGTTTAACCAGCAGGGATTCGCAGCCGTTCGCTTCACTGAATTTCGCGAAGACTTTCATCATCAGCACCAGAACGTACGCACGGAAAACGGCGTCGAATATGGCGATTTGCTCAAGTTCGTGGACTATGACTACGTGGCTCACGTGGCGCGATTGAACGCGGCGACCCTGGCATCGTTGGCTGCGGCTCCGGCGCCTCCGGCAAACGTACACATAGTGACTGCAGATTTGGAAAATGACACCACGCTGACGTGGGAAGCTTCGCCGGGCGGTCTAGCTGCGGAATACGAAGTATTATGGCGCGCGACGACCAGTCCGGAATGGGAACACGCGCAGAAATTCGGCAACGTGACCCGCGCCACGTTGAAGCTTTCGAAGGATAATGTCATCTTCGCGGTGCGGGCGGTCGACAATGCTGGGCACCGAAGCCTGCCCGTGGTGCCGATACCGGCGCGCTGAGGCTTTGCGCTCTGCTTCAAACGAGTAGAATTGGACAATAGGTAAAGTCGAGGTAAAGTCTGTGCGGCGAACTGGCGAACCGATGACGTTGAGCCTGCCTCCGTTCACCAAGGCGGTGACCTGGCTGCTGGGCATCAACACGGGCGTCTACCTGCTGCTCCTGTTGTTCATGCGTGTGCAGCCCGACGTACCAGTATTTGTTCTCGATCATCTCTCCCTTCAACCCCAAGCGGTAATCCACGGCGCGATCTGGCAGCTGGTGACCTACGGTTTTCTGCATTTCGAGTTTTGGCATTGGTTTGGCAATATGCTCGGCCTGTGGATGTTTGGCTCCGCTTTTGAGGGAGCGTGGGGCACGCGGCGCTTCCTGGAACTGTTCTCCTTCGGAGTGGTCGGGGCAGCGATTACGACGATTGCGGCTTCGTATGCGCACATTCTGGGCAACCCCGGAACGCGGACGTTGGGCGCTTCCGGCGGAGTCTTCGCCATCCTGATTGCATTCGGAATGTTGTTTGGGGACCAGGAAATCATGATGTTTCCGTTCCCCTTTCTCATCAAGGCCAAATATTTTGTGGGCATCCTGATTGTGGTCACGCTGGCGTTTGCCATGTCCGGCAGCGGCGGTGTGGCCTATGTAGCGCACTTGGGCGGACTGCTCTTTGGCTGGCTCTATGTGAGAAGGGGAATAAAGCCTGCGCTCGTGAACGTTGGTTTCGCGGAGCGATACTACGGCGCGCGCAATTCCTACTACCGCTGGAAGCGGCGGCGTGCGGCGAAGAAGTTTGAAGTGTATATGTCCAAGCACGACCGCCAGGTCCATTTCGATGAACAGGGCAATTACATTCCGCCGGATGACGATACACATAAGGGGAACGGCGGATCGAAGTCGGGGTGGGTGAATTAAGTTGTCGCCACGGATTCTCACGGATCACGCGGATAAATCGTAGAGAGGCAGCTTGCCACGTCTTGCTTGCGGCATTTCGAACGATGGTGAGAGAGAAGTTGCGAACAAGGTTCTCTACGATAAGAGTTCTGTTAGTTCTGACAATATTTGTTTCGGTAGTTCTTCGTGCTTTGCCTTTCCTTTAAATCCCAGATCGTGACCGGCGCCTTCTACTATCAATAACTTTGTTTTTGCGGGAATCATCTTCAAAGCTCGTTCCATTTCCGCGATTGAGCCGAAGGGGTCGCGCGTGCCCTGAACGAACAGGGTTGTCGTGCGCAGGTCAGGCAGGTGCTGGGTGCGCTGTTGCTCGGGCTTGCGTGGTGGATGCAGCGGGTAGGAGAGTAGAAGTAGAGCGGAAACCGGGGTTGAATTTTCCTCTGCAGGCTCCGCGCAAAGCATGCTGGATTGACGTCCGCCGTAGGAGTGACCTCCGAGGAGGAGACGGCCGGAAAGCATTTTGCGCAATGCGCCGAGAGCATTCCTCAAACCGGCGCGGTCGCGAGCGGCATCGCCGGGGCCGGGTGGGCCGAACGATCTGGATTGGCGATACGGAAGATCGCAGCGCAGCACGGTGAAGCCGTTCTCGCTGAATGTTTCTGCGACTGCTACAAGAAGTGGGGCGGCGGAACTGGAGCCGGCGCCGTGGGTCAGGACTAAGCCGTCGCCGTTGGGAGTGCCGGGGAGATGGAGGTAGCCGCGTACTTTGGGGTCGACGGAGGTGTCGAAGAATTCGCGGATGGGCATGAACGCATTTTAGAGCAGTTTCGGATTCGGCCAACCACGCCCGACAGCCGAGGCGGCTGTCGCTACGTGAGTCCCTTCACTTCCAACGGCACTTCCGAGAGGGTTTCGTAGACTTTTACGATTTGAATTTCATTTCCCAGGCGGGCCCAGCAGCGCAGCATATCAGGATCTTCCTGGGCGAAACGGCGCGCGTCTTCAGATTTCCAATGACGGACCAAAATGTAATGCGATTCGCGGTCGCGGTAAAGCTGATCGTGTCCGTATCCCTTGGCGCCTACGATGGAACTTAGTTCGCGAATGGTCGCGAGCGAAGCACCTTCCATGTCGGGGATAGGCTCCCAGATGGCTACCGACAGTATTTCCTGCGGCATACGGGATTATAGCTTGCGGCGGCGGGCCGAGCGCGGTTTCTCTACGTGTCGAGTCTTAGAATGCGGCTTTTCCGGGCCAGCGATACGTGCGGCCTCTTCATCGGTCACCACGTGCAGCCGCATCAGGTTGGTGGAACCGGAGGCCCGGCGAGTACCCGCGACCACTCCCAGAACGTCCCCAGGTTTCAAGAGGCCGCGGCGAACCAGATCTTTCTCGGCCATTGTCACCATCTGTTCCGCGGATCGCGCCTGGCTGCAACGCACCGGATGCACTCCCCAATATAGATTCATGCGCTGTACCACGGGTTCGATGTGGGTGAATGCGTAGATGGCCGCTTTCGGCCGGTACTTCGAAATCATGCGGGCGGTGTTGCCGGTTTCGGTGAAGACGGCAATGGCGCCCATGGGCAAGTCTTCGGCGGAGTGCGCGATCGATTCGCAGATGGTCTCGGCCACGGAAAGCCCCCGGTGTTCGCGGCGGCGGCGCAACTGGACAAACTCGCCCATATTACGTTCGGCTTCGACTACGATGCGCGACATGATGGATACCGATTCGCGGGGATATTGGCCGCTGGCGGTTTCAGCCGAGAGCATGACCGCGTCGGTGCCGTCAAAGATGGCGTTAGCCACGTCGCTGGCTTCGGCCCGGGTGGGACGCGGGTTTTCGATCATTGACTCCAGCATCTGGGTCGCGGTGATGACGGGTTTGCGCAAGGCTGAAGCCCGACGGATCACGTGCTTCTGAATGACCGGGACTTTTTCCGGCGCCATTTCAACACCGAGATCACCCCGGGCGACCATGACTCCGTCGGCGGCTTGCAGAATTTCTTCCAGATGATCCACTGCCTGCGGCTTTTCGAGCTTGGCGATCACAGGAACGTCGCTGTGGTGCGCGGCGATAATCTGTTTGACCATGCTGACATCGGCGGCGGTGCGGACGAAGGAAATCGCGACTGCGTCAATGCCGTGCCTGAGTCCGAATTCCAGATCCTTGCGATCTTTTTCGGTAAGAGCGGGAATCGACAAGGCGACGCCCGGGAGATTGATGCCCTTGTGCTCTCCCAGCATGCCGCCGTTGAGAACGTCGCAGAGCACATCGTTACCGCGTATTCCGCGCACCCTCAATTCGATCAAACCGTCACTCAGCAGGATTGGGGCACCAGGTGTAAGTTCGCGGGCAAGATCACGGAACGTCGTGGAAATACGCGTGGCTGTGCCGGGCACATCTTGCGGCGTAATGGTCACGACGGAGCCAGTCTTCAACAGAACGGGCTCGCGGCGTTCCAAGGGCCCGGTGCGGATTTTCGGGCCTTGCAAGTCTTGGAGAATGCAGAGAGTGCGGCCCTCGCGCTTGGCGGCGCGCCGCAGGCGTTGAATGTTTTGCGCGTGATCTTCGTGGGTGCCGTGCGAAAAATTTAGGCGCGCAATGTCCATGCCGAGGCGCAGTAGATCGCGCATGGCCGCTTCGGTGTTGCAGGCCGGACCGATGGTGCAGATGATTTTCGCGCGGCGGACGCTGGTATTGAGAATGTCTTTCAACTCTTCTCTCTAGAACGATAATCGCAGAGACGTTGCGAGCAACGTCTCCACTAGTCGGCCGCTTTGGGACCGCTGATCGCCGTGAGCTCTTTTCCCAGCATGGCTCGAGGGAAGAGCAAGGCATTGAATTCCGCGCCTACCAATACCACCAGCGAAATCATGTACATCCATACCAGCAGCGCCATGGCGGCTCCGAGCGATCCGTAAATCGTCGCGAAGTCGCCAAAGTGCTGGAGGTAAGCGCGAAATCCTACGGTCACCGAGAACCACAGGATGGTTGCCAGCATGGCCCCGGGGATTACGCTGTGCCAGGGTTGGGTGCGCGGTACCGCGTTGTGGTAGATCAAGGCTATCACGGCGATGCTGGTGAGAGTGGCGATCAGCCACCGCATCGCACCCCAGAGCAGCAGAACGTAAAGGCTGAAATCCGGATCGAGAAAGGGCAGGAGGCGAGTCTCGAACTTGCTGCCCACGGCTACCAGCAGCGTGGCGAAGGTCATGGGAACCAGAGCGAAAACGACCAGCAGAAATGCGATCAGGCGCTCTTTGACCAGGCCCCAGGTTTTTGGCAATTCGTAACAGCGGCGAAACCCGTCCATCCAGGAAATCATGACGCCGGATGCAGTCCATAAAGTAATCACGGAAGTCGTAATCAACATGCTGACTGGGTGTTTCACAGTGCCTTTCAAATAGCCGAGCGCGGTGTTCCCACCCGTCGGCAGAATGCTGCCCAGGGCGTAAGAGATTTCCCGCAAGTAAGGCTGGCCCTTACGCCAACTCGCCAGAGCCGACCCGATAATCAGCAGAACCGGGAAAAAAGTAAGTATCGAGGAATAGGCCGAAGCCTTGGCGGTTGCAAAGGCGTCATGATCAAAAGCACGCCAGAACGCCAGTCGCAGGAGTCGCAGGAATCGGAGCATGGCCGTCCCTAGCTTAGGGCCGGGAGGCGCCGGGCGCAAACAAGGAAGTTGGCCGAGTTCTTCCAAGGGCAATCGCTGGGAGTTGGCGTGCATCGGTATTAGAACCATCGTAGAAGCAAATTCGGGGGCGAATTGGATTCTCGCCCCCGAAACTGCTTCAGTCTTCGGCTACTCGGCCGCTGGAAGTTCCGCGGGTAGATCGTCGGTCTCGCCCTCGTGACGCATCATTTCGAGAGCGCGCTCGGCTTCTTCGTATGCAGCCGAGACTTCCGCCTGTACCTTGGCCGCAGCCTCTTCCATTTCTGGCGAGAGACGCACGTTGCGGTAATACTCCATGCCGGTTCCGGCAGGGATGAGGCGTCCGACAATAACGTTTTCTTTCAGGCCGCGCAGGTGGTCCACCTTGCCGTTGATGCTGGCTTCGGTGAGCACGCGCGTGGTCTCCTGGAACGACGCCGCCGAAATGAACGAGTCCGTCGAGAGCGATGCCTTGGTGATGCCCAGAAGCAGAGGCCGTCCAGTGGCCGGCTTGCCGCCCTGCGCGATCACGCGCTCGTTCTCTTCGCGGAAGGCGAACTTATCGGTCTGCTCTTCCAGCAGGAACCGCGTATCGCCCACGTCCTCGACCTTCACCCAGCGCATCATCTGCCGAACAATCACTTCAATGTGCTTGTCCGAGATGTTGACGCCCTGCAGGCGATAGACTTCCTGGATTTCGTTCACCAGGTAAGCCTGCAGTTCCTTCTCGCCGAGCACGGCTAGGATGTCGTGCGGGTTGAGCGGGCCGTCCATCAGCGGTTCGCCCGCCTTGACGCGCTCGCCTTCCTGCACGTTGATGTGAACGCCGCGGGGGACCGAGTATTCCTTCTCGGTGCCGTTGTCGGCGACCACGTAGATTTTGCGCTGGCCTTTCGAAACCTCGCCGAATTTCACGGTGCCATCGATTTCGCTGATGACCGCGGTCTCATGCGGCTTGCGGGCTTCGAACAACTCGACTACGCGCGGCAGACCACCGGTGATGTCTTTCGTCTTCGTTGTCTCGCGCGGAATCTTCGCCAGCACGTCTCCCGGGGTCACCGTGTCGCCGTCCTGAATCATCAGATGAGCCCGCGAAGGCATGAGATAGCGCTTGCTCGCCTTGCCTTTGATGACAATGGCAGGCTGGCGCTTCTCGTCGGGCGAATCGCCGACCACGTGACGCGACAGTCCAGTGACTTCGTCTACTTCTTCATGAAGAGTCACACCTTCTTGAAGATCTTTGAACTGGACGGTGCCGCCGATTTCGGTCAGGATGGCGAAGGTATACGGATCCCACTCGACCATCACCTGGCCGAGCTTCACCGGATCGCCGTCGTTGACCTTCAGCTTGGCGCCGTACACGACCGAGTAACGCTCGCGCTCGCGATTCTTTTCGTCGACCACCGCGATCGAACCCTGGCGGTTCATGACGACCAGATCGCCAGACTTAGCCTTGACGGTCTGCAATCCGATGAAGCGCACGTTGCCGTTGTTCTTGGCATCGAGCCGCGACTGCTCGGAGACTCGCGACGCCGTACCGCCGATGTGGAAGGTGCGCATCGTGAGCTGAGTTCCAGGTTCGCCGATGGACTGCGCCGCGATGACGCCGGTTGCTTCGCCAAGTTCGACGAGGCGTCCGGAAGCCAGGTTGCGGCCGTAGCACATCACGCAGACTCCGCGTTTCGATTCGCAGGTCAGCACCGAGCGGATTTTCACTCGTTCGATACCAGCAGCCTGAATCGCCACCGCGAGGTCTTCGGAGATTTCCTGGTTGATGTCGACGATAACGTTGCCGTCATAGTCTTTAATCTTCTCCAGCGACACGCGGCCCACGATGCGGTCACGTAACGGCTCGATGATCTCGCCGGCTTCCACGATGCCTTGCACGTAGATGCCGTCGACCGTGCCGCAATCGTATTCGCTGATGATTACGTCCTGCGCCACATCGACCAGGCGGCGAGTCAGGTAGCCGGAATCCGCCGTCTTGAGCGCCGTATCGGCCAGTCCCTTGCGGGCGCCGTGGGTCGAGACGAAGTATTCCAGCACCGTCAACCCTTCACGGAAGTTGGCCGTGATGGGCGACTCGATGATTTCGCCGGAGGGCTTGGCCATCAATCCACGCATGCCGGAGAGCTGGCGGATCTGCTGTTTCGATCCTCGAGCGCCGGAGTCGGCCATGACGTAAATCGGATTGAGTTCGCCTTCCTTGTCGCGCCGTTGCATTTCACCGAACATTTCGTCGGCCACTTTTTCCGTGATCGCCGACCAGATTTCGATGACCTTGTTATAGCGCTCGCCGTTGGTGATGGCTCCGTCCAGATACTGCTGCTGCACGGCGACTACCTGTTTCTCGGCATCTTTGACCAGGACCTTCTTGCTGTCCGGGATAACCATGTCGTCGATGCCGATGGACAAGCCAGCTTTGGTCGCGAACTTGAAACCCAGGGTTTTGACTTCATCGAGCATCTTGACCGTGGTCTCGAGTCCGAAGCGGAGATAACCGTAGTTGACCAGCGCGCCAATGCCTTTTTTCTTGAGCAGCCCGTTGATGTAAGGCATGCCTTCGGGCAGTTGGTCGTTCAGAATCGCGCGGCCTACCGTTGTATTGATGAAGGCGCGCTCCACCTGTACTGGCTCGGTGTGAATGATGTCCTGATCGTCGTATGCCGTGGTGAGGTCGATCAGTTCGCCCGAGTAGCGGAGGCGAATCGGACTCAACGTTTCCACTGCACCGGCGTCGAGAGCCATCAACACTTCTTCAACGTTGGCGAAGGCTCGGCCTTCGCCCTTGGCGCCCGGCTTGCCCTTGGTCAGGTAATAGAGTCCGAGCACCATGTCCTGCGTGGGCACGGTGATGGGCTGGCCTGAAGCCGGCGAAAGAATATTGTGCGAGGCCAGCATCAGCACGCTGGCTTCAACCTGAGCTTCCGGAGACAGCGGGATGTGAACCGCCATCTGGTCGCCGTCGAAGTCGGCGTTGAACGCCGTGCAAACAAGCGGGTGAATCTTGATGGCCTTGCCTTCCACCAGCACCGGCTCGAATGCCTGAATGCCCAGGCGGTGAAGCGTAGGAGCGCGGTTCAGCAGCACCGGGTGGTCCTTGATGACTTCTTCAAGAATGTCCCAGACGATCGGTTCCTGCTGCTCGACCATCTCTTTGGCTTGCTTGATGGTGGTGACGTTGCCCGTCTGTTCGAGCCGGTGGTAGATGAACGGCTTGAACAATTCCAGTGCCATCTTCTTCGGCAGACCGCACTGGTGCAGCTTGAGTTCGGGGCCGACCACAATGACGGAACGTCCGGAGTAGTCCACGCGCTTGCCGAGCAGGTTCTGACGGAACCGACCCTGCTTGCCCTTCAGAGTGTCAGAGAGCGACTTCAGCGGACGGTTGTTGGCGCCACGCAGTACGCGGCCACGGCGTCCGTTGTCAAACAGGGCGTCGACGGCTTCCTGCAGCATGCGCTTTTCGTTGCGCACGATGACTTCGGGAGCGTGCAGGTCCATCAGCTTCTTCAACCGGTTGTTGCGGTTGATGACGCGGCGATACAGATCGTTCAAGTCGGATGTCGCGAAACGGCCGCCATCGAGTGGAACCAGCGGACGCAGCTCCGGCGGAATCACCGGGATCACGTCGAGAATCATCCAGTGCGGTTTGTTGCCGCTTTTGCGGAAGGCCTCGACCACTTTCAGGCGCTTGGCATACTTGAGCCGCTTCTGCAGCGAGCTCTCGTTCTTCATCTTTTCGCGCAGTTCGACCGAAAGCCCGTCGGTGTCGACGCGCTTTAGCAGTTCCTTGATCGCCTCAGCGCCCATCATGGCCTTGAATCCGGCGGGACGGTATTGCTGGTCGAGTTCGCGGAACTTAGCTTCGTCTTTAATGACTTCGCGCTCTTTTACCGGAGCGTCGCCGGGTTCGACCACGACGTAGGCCTCGAAATAGAGCACGGACTCAAGATCGCGCAGGGAAATATCGAGCAAGTGACCGATGCGGCTGGGCAGTCCCTTGAAGAACCACACGTGCGAGCAGGGTGAGGCCAGCTCAATGTGGCCCAGGCGCTCTCGGCGAACTTTCGACAGCGTGACTTCCACGCCGCACTTGTCGCAGATCACGCCCCGGTGCTTCATGCGCTTGTACTTGCCGCACAAACACTCCCAGTCCGTTACCGGGCCAAAAATGCGCGCGCAGAACAGGCCGTCGCGCTCCGGCTTGAAGGTTCGGTAGTTGATGGTCTCGGGCTTGGTGACTTCGCCGTGCGACCAGCTCCGGATCTTTTCCGGAGAGGCCAGACTGATGCGAATGGCGTCGAAGTCCGCGATCACATTTGCCATTTCGAATGGGCTCGAACGAAACAAGGTGTTCCTCCGCTTTCCTCGGCTGTTACGCCGCCGCTTGCGGCTCTTGAAGGGTCGCTAGTCGTTGGTCGTTAGCCGCTAGCGAAATCTCTGACCCGCGAATCCAAGAGCAAGATTTACAGGTCTTGTTCTTCAAAAGTCTTGAAGTCCGTCGCTGGCCGCCAACGACTAACGGCCAGCGACCAACGACCAAGTTCTTAGTCTGCCGCTGCGCTGGCCGTCGGCTTTTTCTCGCCCGCCTTGATCAATTCCACATCCAGGCAGAGCGACTGTAGCTCGCGGATCAGCACGTTGAACGATTCCGGTACGCCGGGCTCCATGGCGGCTTCGCCCTTGACGATGGCCTCGTAAATCTTGGTGCGGCCGTATACGTCATCGGACTTCGCCGTCAGCAGCTCCTGCAGGATGAACGCTGCCCCATAAGCTTCCAGCGCCCAGACTTCCATTTCTCCGAAGCGCTGTCCGCCGAACTGCGCCTTGCCGCCCAGCGGCTGCTGGGTGATCAGCGAGTACGGTCCGATGGAGCGCGCGTGAATCTTGTCGTCCACCAAGTGCGACAGCTTCAGCATGTAGATGTAGCCGACGGTGACCGGCTGTTCGAACTTGTCTCCGGTCATGCCGTCGTGAAGAGTCGTCTTGCCCGAAGTCGGCAGACCAGCGTGTTCGAGCAGCGCCTTGATCTCGCCTTCCTTCGCGCCATCGAACACCGGCGAGCCCATGAAAACGCCCTTTGCCAAGGTTGGCGCCACGGATTCCAGCTCTTCCTCGCTCATGTCGGAGATGATGTCAGCCAGCTGCGAGTCTTTGAACAACACCTTCAGCTCGCGCCGGATGGCCTCAGTCCGCGTGTTTTCTTTGAGCAATTGCGTGATTTTCTCGCCAAGCACGAAGCCGGCCCATCCCAGGTGAGTCTCGAGAATCTGGCCGACGTTCATACGAGACGGCACGCCGAGCGGGTTGAGCACGATTTCCACCGGCGTTCCGTCTTCGAGGTACGGCATATCCTCTTCCGGCAGAATGCGGGCAATCACGCCCTTGTTGCCGTGACGGCCGGCCATCTTGTCGCCGACACTCAGCTTGCGCTTCATGGCGATATAGACTTTGACCAGCTTGATCACGCCCGGCGGCAGTTCGTCGCCCTTGGTAAGTTTTTCTTTCTTCTCGTTGACGATCTTCTTGAGCACGTCGATCTGGCGAGAGGTCATCTCTTCGATCTCGTCGATCTGCTCGTTCACTCGCGGATCCTTGTCGGCATACTTGATGCGTTTCAAGTTGCGGGTAGAGATGCGCTCGATCTCGTCGCGATTGAGCACATTGCCCTTGACCAGCAGGCGCTTGTTGGTGCGCTCATCGTGCAGGTCGGCCTGCACTTCCTTGCCGCCCAGGATGTTTTCCAGGCGCTTCAGGCGCTCGTCGGTCAGAATTCGGATTTCGTCCGAGAGGTTCTTTTCCAACTTCGCGATCTGCGTGGCTTCAATGGACTTCGCGCGCTCGTCCTTCTCCTGGCCCTTGCGCGAGAAGATTTTCACGTCGACGATCACGCCCTCGATGCCTGGCGGGCAGTAGAGCGAGGCGTCGCGCACGTCACCGGCCTTTTCGCCGAAGATCGCGCGCAACAGTTTTTCTTCCGGCGTCAGCTGGGTTTCGCCCTTGGGCGTTACCTTGCCGACGAGGATGTCGCCCTGCTTGATGCTGGCGCCGATGCGAATCACGCCCGCTTCGTCCAGGTTGCGCAGCATAGACTCGCTAACGTTTGGAATGTCGCGCGTGACTTCTTCTGGGCCGAGCTTGGTGTCGCGGGCTTCGATCTCGTACTCCTCGATGTGGAGCGAGGTGTAGTAATCCTCCTTCACCATCTTCTCGGAAACGAGAATTGCGTCCTCGAAGTTGTAACCGCGCCATGGCATGAACGCGACCAGGACGTTGCGGCCCAGCGCCAGCTCGCCGTGATCGGTGCAGGGACCGTCAGCGATGATCTGGCCCTTTAGTACGCGTTCGCCTTTTTTCACCACCGGCTTTTGATTGATGCAGGTGTTCTGGTTCGAACGCTTGAATTTGGTGAGCTGATAAATGTCGCTGCCCACCTCACGCGACAGCTGCGTTGGATGGTGTTCGCCTTCAACACGCACAATGATCCGCTCGGAGTCGACCGAATCGATGATGCCGTTGCGGCGGGCGAGAACGACAGCGCCCGAGTCGCGAGCCGTGACCCCTTCCATTCCCGTACCCACGATCGGCGCTTGCGCGCGGAGCAGGGGCACAGACTGACGTTGCATGTTCGCACCCATCAGCGCGCGGTTCGCGTCATCGTGTTCCAGGAACGGAACCAGCGACGCGGCGACTGAGACAAGTTGCTTCGGGCTGACGTCGACGTAGTCCACTTCCTCGCGGCTGACCAGCACGAAGTTGCCGGCCTTGCGGGCATTGACCAGTTCGGCGACGATGCGGCCCTTGTCGTCAAGCTCCACGTTGGCCTGCGCGATGGTGTGACGATCTTCTTCCCAGGCCGAAAGATAGAACGAGAACGGTTCGATCGCCGCCGGCTTCTTGCGCTTCTCTTTCAACTCGGCGTTAATCTTCTCGATCTCGTGCTTCTCCATGTGATCGCCGACTTTGTGGTCGCTGTCGCCAACGTTGACGATGGTGACGTAGTCGATCACGCGTCCACCCTTGATCTTGCGATAGGGCGATTCGATGAAGCCGTAGTCGTTGATGCGCGCGTAACAGCTCAACGACGAGATCAGTCCGATGTTCGGCCCTTCCGGCGTCTCGATCGGGCAGATGCGGCCGTAGTGGGTGGGATGAACGTCGCGGACTTCGAATCCAGCACGTTCACGCGACAAACCGCCCGGCCCAAGGGCCGAGAGACGCCGCTTATGCGTGATCTCGGAGAGCGGGTTGGTCTGATCCATGAACTGCGAGAGCTGCGACGATCCGAAGAATTCGCGGATCGCGGCCATCACCGGCTTCGCATTGACCAGGTCGTGCGGCATAGCCGTCGACATTTCCTGGTAAACCGACATTTTTTCTTTGATCGCCCGCTCCATGCGAACCAGGCCGATGCGGAACTGGTTCTCCATCAACTCGCCGACCGCGCGAACGCGGCGGTTGCCGAGGTGATCGATGTCGTCGACCGCGCCAATGCTCTTACGGAGCTTCAGCAGGTACGCGATGGTCGCGTAGAAATCGTCAGGATCGAGGGTGCGTTTGTCGAGCGAGGTGAAGTCCTGGTTCTCATGCAGCTTGATATTGAACTTCAAACGGCCCACGCGCGAAAAGTCATACTTGCGCGGGTCGAAGAACATGCCGTGAAACAGAGCCGTCGCCGTATCGAGGGTCGGCGGATCGCCGGGACGCAGCTTGCGGTAGATTTCGATCAGCGCTTCCTGCGGCGTCTTCACCGCGTCGCGCTTCAGGGTCTGGCTGATTACGGTCCCTACGTCGTCGCGCTCGGGGAAGAACAGGCTCATCTCGACTACGCCCGAATCGAGAATCTTCGAAACCTTGTCGGATGTGAGCTCAGAGTTGGCTTCGAGCATAACTTCGCCGGTGGTGGTGTCGACGATGTCGCCGGCAGTCCAGGCGCCTTCGAGGTCGGTAATGTCGACTTCGATTTCCGTGACCTTCGCCTTCTGAATGTCTTTCAAGATCTGGGCGTTGATCTTGCGGCCGGAGTGCGCGATCTCGTCGCCCGACTTGTTCTTGATGCTGTGGGCAAGTTTCATGCCCAGCAGGTTCGTCGGCTTCTCGCTGGCCGGGTCGAGCGTCCAGTAAAGCTTCTTGTCGCGGACCACGAGTCGGTCCGTGGTGTAGAACGCGCGCAGAATGTCTTCGCCGGACCGCAGGCCCAGGGCGCGCAGAAAAATCGTTCCCAGGAACTTGCGCTTGCGATCGATGCGGACGTAGAGCACGTTCTTCTGGTCGTATTCAAATTCGACCCACGAACCGCGATAGGGAATAATCTTTCCCAGGAAGTAGGTGCGGTTGTTGGCAGTCTCGAAGAACACGCCCGGCGAACGATGCAACTGGCTGACGATCACGCGCTCGGTGCCGTTGATGATGAAAGTCCCGTTCTGCGTCATCAGCGGAACATCACCGAAGAAAACTTCCTGCTCTTTAATATCGCGAATGGAACGGTTGCCGGTCTCGGCGTCCTTGTCGAAAATGGTCAACCGCATGGTGACTTTGAGAGGAGCGGAATAGGTCATGCCTCGCTCTTCGCACTCGGCCACGTCATACTTCAGTTGCAGTCCCACTGGATCGCCGCACTTGTTGCAGAAGTCAGGCGTGTTGGCGTTGTAGGTGCCGCACTTGCCGCACAGCACTTCGCCGGGATGAAATGGATCGGTAATGACCGTCGATCCGCAATTCTTACAAGTAGTGCGGAGGTGGTGCAGGCCTTTTAGGTGCCCGCACTTGCACTCCCAGTTACCAATGGCGTAATCGACGAACTCCAGTTGTGATACGTTGCGAAAGTCGGTGATCGGAAACACGGACTGAAACACGGCCTGCAAGCCGCCGTCTTCGCGCTCGCTGGGCAGTTTGTCCATCTGCAGAAAGCGATCATAGGAACGCTTCTGAACCTCGATCAGGTTCGGGATCTGGATGGTGGCCGGAATTTTGGAAAAGTCGAATCGTTTACGGAAGGCATTTTTCATCGTCAGAAACTCCCAATCTCACGCGCGACCGAAGGCCGCGCTCTAACCGCGGAATGTGGGGCGCTTACCGCGCCGCGGGACTTGCGTTGTGTAGAACAAGGACAACCTGGAACCTGAAAGACAACCTTAAAAGACAGCGGGGCGCCTGCAGGGACAGTTGTTCCCGCAGACGCCAACCAAGGCGTTTCGCCCTTCTTGATTTGAATTCTTTCGCGCCAGTTCCTCGGCCTGTCTTCCGCCCCGCCTGCCCGCGGAGCAGCTTGCCCTAAACTTCCCTCGCGAGCCTCGCTCGCGCTCGAGTGGAACCTAAGGGAAGCGACGTTAGTTTAGATGCTAACATCGCCGCCGAAGGTTCACAAGTGGAGAACGTGCAATAATAACGATTTTGCACCGTTCGCGGTGCGTTTCGGCTCGCGTAGTGGCGGACGCATTCGCCAGCCGTTGACCCGTAGCTTCGTGAAGCCAGAGATCCCTCGCGAAAAACGCTCGGGATGACCGCAGTAAGGCTCCGCGCCGCTCTTCACTCCTTGCAAAGCGCGGTCACTTTACTTCGACCACCGCGCCCGCGTCGGTAAACTTCTTCTTAATTGTCTCCGCCTCTTCCTTGGAGACTCCCTCTTTCACGTTTTTAGGAGCTCCATCCACCAGTTCCTTGGCTTCTTTCAAGCCCAGGCTGGTGACTTCGCGTACGGCCTTGATCACGTTGATCTTGTTGGCGCCCACTTCTTTCAGGACGACGGTGAACTCGGTCTTCTCTTCCGCCGGAGCCGCCGCCGCCGCTCCGCCGCCACCGGCCACCGCGACCGGGGCCGCTGCCGCCGCCGACACGCCCAGACGCGCTTCCAGCTTCTTCACGAGCTCCGCCGCGTCGAGCAGCGACAAGCCTACGATTGATTCTTCCAACTGCGCTAAATCTGCCATGTTATTTCTCCAGTAATTTAGTCTCTCCGTAGAGACGTAGCTTGCCGAAATAAGCTTGCTACGTCTCGTTTTTCGCCATCCGCAAGCCACGGTTTCCAGTGCGGCAGGTCCGATATCCTTGCGCCAGACAACGCTCGGAACGAACCGCGCAACCCCTGCCTTGCGGATAACCAAACTCCTTTTATGCGGCGCGGGTATCTTACCCGCGATGCTAATCATGTTTCCGTCGTTTGGCCCGACTGCTTTCGACCCAACGCACGATTGCCGCGACCGCGACGACTGGAATCCAAAGCCCCTTCAGCTGTGGACCTGCAACTTCAGGCCTCTTTGAACTTCTTCTGCTGCACGCCCTGATCCACGACCACCGCCAGGTTACGGCCCACCGCGTTCATCACCGTGACTAGACGTTGCGCCGGCGCGTTGATCAGGAACAGCAACTTCGAATAAAGCTCTTCTTTCGACGGCATCGTAGCCAGCGCTTCGATCTCTTTGATCGTGACCACGCGGCCTTCGACCACGCCGACCTTGAAGGTGAACTCCGGCGCGTCCTTGGCATACTTGGTCAGAGCCTTGGCCATCGCGACCGGATCGCCGGTGGTGTAGGCGATCGAGGTCACGCCCGCCAGATCCTTGAGAGCGCCTTCGACTTTGGTTCCCTTGGCAGCGCGCTCGGCCAGCGTATTCTTGACCACCTGATACTTCGCGCCCGCGCCGCGCAGAGCTTTGCGCAGCTCGTAATCCTGGGCCACGGTCATCTTGGTGTAAGTGGCCACGACGACGTTCGAAACATTCTTCAGGTCTTTGCTCAGCTTCTCGACCTGCTCGGTCTTCTTCGCTTTAGTAACCGCCATGATTCAATTCCTCGCAATGTTCATGTAGGGACGGACGCATTTGTCCGTCCAGGCGCCTCAGCGACGCGTTAAGACTTCGCCGCCGCCTCAATAGGCGCGACATCCAGCAAAATCCCCGGCCCCATCGTCGAACTCAAAGTGCAGCCCTTGATGTACTTGCCCTTAGCGACCGATGGCTTGGCCTTGATCACGCTGGTGATCAGCACCGTGGCGTTGTCAATCAACTTGTCAGGCGAGAACGAAATCTTCCCCACCGGGCAATGCACGAGCGCTGTCTTGTCGGTGCGGAATTCGACTTTGCCCGCCTTCACTTCCTGCACCGCTTTGGCCACGTCGAAGGTGACTGTGCCAGTCTTCGGATTGGGCATCAGTCCCTTAGGCCCGAGAATCTTGCCTAGTCGTCCCACGGATTTCATGACGTCAGGCGTGGCGATCAGGGCATCGAAGTCAGTCCAGTTTTCCTTGGTGATCTTCTCCACCATATCTTCGCCGCCGGCGAAATCCGCGCCCGCCGCTTCCGCTTCTTTGATCTTGTCGCCAGAGGCGATGACCAGAACCTTCTTCGATTTCCCCAGTCCATGCGGCAGAACGACCGTGCCGCGGACCATCTGGTCGGCATGCTTGGGATCGACTCCCAGGCGCAGCGTGAGCTCGACGGTCTCGTCAAACTTGGCGAATTTCACTTTCTGCAGAAGCGGAACCGCATCCTGTAGAACGTAGGGGCGCTTCTCGACTGCAGCGTGCGCCTTGGCGATATTCTTTCCTTCTTTTTTCATTACTTTTCCATGTCTCCCACCGCTCGGCGTTATTCGGCTGAGCCGTGGTGTTGTTGACTTGTGTGGCGCGGGCGCTCTTGCCCGCGAAATCTTGCCATCCGCCTCGCAAAACCTGCGCTCACGTGAACCTACCCAACTACTTCAATGCCCATCGATCTGGCCGTGCCGCGGACGCTTTTGATGGCGCTGTCGACCGAGGCCGCGTTCAGGTCGGGCATTTTTTGTTTCGCGATGTCCTCGACTTGCTTGGCGGTGACTTTGCCGACTTTATCTTTATTTGGCGTGCCCGATCCCTTGGCGATGCCGGCGGCGCGCTTCAACAGAATCGACGCCGGGGGCGTCTTGGTGATGAAGGTGAACGAGCGATCGTTATACACCGACACCACGACCGGAATGATCAGCCCTTCCATTTCTTTCTGATTAGTCCGGGCATTGAATTGCTTGCAGAACTCCATGATGTTGATCTGCGCCTGCCCCAGCGCCGGGCCCACCGGGGGCGCCGGAGTCGCCTTGCCGGCGGCGATCTGCAATTTCACGTAACCTGTGACTTTTTTTGCCATTTAGTTCATCCCTATTGGGCCCGGGCCACTCGCCCGCCCACACGATCTATCTATGCGACCTTCTCCACCTGGTTGAACTCCAATTCCACCGGAGTGGAGCGGCCGAAAATCGTGACCATCACTTTCAGGGTCTCGCGATCTTCGTTCACTTCGTCGACGATGCCAGTGAAGCTGGCGAACGGTCCCTCGCTGATCCGGACCGATTCATTCTTCTCGAACTTGACCTTGAGCTTCGGCTTCTCGCGGCTGTCGGCAACCTTGTAGACGATGTGCTGCACTTCCTCTTCGGAAAGCGGCGTCGGTTGCTGGCCAGTGCCGACGAATCCGGTGACGCGCGGCGTGGACTTCACCACATGCCAGACGTGATCATCCATGTCCATTTCCACCAGCACGTAGCCGGGATAGAACATGCGCTCGGAGGTATATTTCTTGCCGCCGCGCACTTCGGTGACGGACTCGGTCGGGATCAGCACTTTGCCGATCTTGTCTTGCAGCCCGAACGCCGCGACCCGCGACTCGAGAGACTCTTTCACCTTGCGCTCAAAGCCCGAGTAGGAGTGGATGATGTACCACTTCATGTTCGGATTGCGAGGCGCTTCAGTGGGCGCAGAGCCGTCGGACGCGGCGGCCTGCGGCTCGCCTGCCGTGGTTGTTACCGCTTCGTGTTTTTCTTGGTCCTGCATAATGAAATGCTTCTTCTCGGCCAGCTGATTTTCTGTACCTGATTATCTGTGCTAGGTAGCGCTCGACCGCAATCTCGTCAGTGACTCCTGAAAAAGTTGAACAAAGCAGTCACCCCGTGCTGAATGATGAAGTCAATCACGAAAAAGTACAGCGCGAAAATCGCAACCGTGATCACGACGACCGTGGTCGTGGCCTGAACTTCTTTCCACGAAGGCGCGGTCACCTTGCGCATTTCAGTACGCACATCGTTGTAAAACGTGCGGGTGCGCTCGGGCCAGGCTTTCACCCGGTCCCCAAAACTGCCCCCGGCTGCTGCAATTGAATTTGCCATTTTCTTCGTCTCGACCGCCATCTTTACTCCTGGCTCGTGTTTCTCTTCGCTTTCCTTCGCTGCTTCTCCAAAAAGTCTGGCAGGGGCGGAGGGATTCGAACCCCCAAGTTCGGTTTTGGAGACCGACAGTTTAACCGTTGAGCTTACGCCCCTGAACCTGCCTGAGATCCTTCGCAAAGAACGCTCAGGATGACGCCAGCGGGCTCGCCCCTTCACTTGGTTCAGGGTCAAGCCCGCTAAATGGCGTCATTTCACTTCTTTGTGCGGCGTATGCTTTCGGCAACGGTTGCAGAACTTCTTGAACTCAAGTCGTTCCGTCGTCGTCTTCCGATTCTTGGTGGTCGAATAGTTCCGCTCTTTGCAATCACCGCATTGTAACGTCACGATTTCTCGGGGCATTGCTCACTCCAAACTCAGCTTCTAGCTGCTAACCTAACCTTCTTACGCATCGCCTCTGTGGAGCGGGCACTCTTGCCCGCTGGCCGGCAGCGCCTAAAGCCTCGCGGGCAAAAGTGCCCGCGCCACACAAGTATTTCTGCTACTGCACAATCTCCGCAATCGTTCCTGCGCCTACCGTATGCCCGCCTTCACGAATCGCGAAGCGCAAGCCTTTTTCCATGGCCACCGGCGTGATCAGCTCAATGACCAAGCTGACATTGTCCCCCGGCATCACCATTTCGGTGCCTGCCGGAAGTTCCGCCACGCCCGTCACGTCCGTCGTTCGCAGATAAAACTGCGGACGATATCCCTTGAAGAAGGGCGTGTGCCGTCCGCCTTCTTCTTTGGTCAGAATGTAGACTTCGGCCTTGAACTTGGTATGCGGAGTAATCGATCCACCCTTGGCCAGCACCATGCCGCGCTCCACATCTTCTTTCGCAATGCTGCGCAGCAGCAGGCCGGCGTTGTCGCCTGCCATTCCTTCGTCCAACTGCTTTTTGAACATTTCGACGCCCGTCACTACCGTCTTGCGGGTTTCGCGGAAGCCGACGATTTCCACTTCCTCGCCCACCTTCACCTTGCCACGCTCGATGCGTCCGGTGACCACCGTGCCGCGTCCCTGAATCGAAAAAATATCTTCGATCGGCATCAGGAACGGCTTGTCCAACTCGCGCGCCGGCTGCGGCACGCTCTTGTCTACCGCTTCCATCAGCGCATCAATCTGCTTCTCCCACTTGGCTTCCCCGTTCAATGCGCCCAGAGCGGACAAACGCACGACCGGAACGTCGTCGCCGGGAAACTTGTAGCTCTTCAGCAGCTCGCGCACTTCTAGCTCGACCAGATCGAGCAGCTCAGGATCGTCCACCGCGTCACACTTATTCAAAGCCACAACGATATAGGGCACGCCCACTTGCCGCGCCAGCAGCACATGCTCGCGCGTCTGCGGCATCGGACCATCGGTCGCCGCCACTACCAGAATCGCGCCATCCATCTGCGCCGCGCCGGTAATCATATTCTTGATGTAGTCGGCGTGGCCCGGGCAATCCACGTGCGCATAGTGCCGGTTCGCCGTCTCGTACTCGACGTGCGCCGTGGCAATCGTGATTCCGCGAGCCTTTTCTTCCGGCGCGTTGTCGATCGAATCAAACGACCGGAACGTGTTCTTCGGATTATGCTTCGCCAAAACCTTGGTGATGGCCGCCGTCAACGTGGTCTTGCCATGGTCGATGTGACCAATCGTCCCCACGTTGCAGTGCGGCTTATTACGATCAAATTTCTCTTTCGCCATTTCCTTTTCCTTTGTAGCGCCGGCGTCCCGCCGGCTGTCGTGCGGACGTCTCGCCCGCGTATTCTTCTAGAATCCCACTTTCAATGAGATCCCAAACTTGCGTTGCCGCGGGCTCCGCCCGCCCTCGGGCCGGCGAGACGCCGGCGCTGCTTAGTAATACTGATACAGCTTTCTAAACTTATGCCGCAGCGCAACGTCAATCTTCTCTAACTTCGAGAGATAAAACTCACGCATCTGCGCCTGGTCGGAAACCGGCAGCGACTCATACAACTGCCGTGCGTTCAGCCCCGCCTCTCCGACCGATTCCAGCACCTGCTGCGCCAGGATTGCGTCAAAAGCCCGGACGCGAATTCCTTTGCGATCCAGCTGCTTCAGGAACTGCTCAGCTTTTTCGGGCAAGAACGCCTGCTCGACCGCCGCTTGCAGCTTGGCGAATTCCTGCGCCTTCTCGATCTTGATCGCAGCCTGCTCGAAGTCCCTCATCGCACCTGACAAAAGATCCCTCGCAAACTGCGCTCGGGATTTCGGCTGCGGGCTCGCCCCCTTCGACTCCGCTCAGGGTCACGCCCGCAAAACGCCTCAATTCTGGAGCGGGAGACGGGAATCGAACCCGCGACCAACAGCTTGGAAGGCTGTGACTCTACCACTGAGTTACTCCCGCCTGAAACCCAGCCGTCAGCTATCAGCTGTCAGCTAAACCTCAGCGGCTTAAAGCCGCGTTTTATTCCGACTCCTGGCGCCACGGCTGAAGCCGCGCCCTTCCCAAATCGTGCGCCCGGTCGAAGCGCGATACTTAATCCTGTTCGCGCGGCTGCCGCGTTCTTCTGAACCCTTCCCGTCGCAGCCAAACTATCTGGAGCCGATGACCAGGATTGAACTGGTGACCTCTCCCTTACCAAGGGAGTGCTCTACCAACTGAGCTACATCGGCCCTGAACTCAGCTGTCAGCTATCAGCCTTCAGCTACCGCCAAACCCGCTCACTCCTGATCGCTTCCCTTGTCGGCGCGCAACACGTCATCGCGACGCAGCACCGACTTCACCGCCAACAGCGCCAGGACCAGCAGCGTTCCCGCCCGAAACTTTGGGTCGGTGATCGTGGCCCACGTCAGCGCTGCCAACACCAGGTAACAGATCAGCGCAATGGACAATCTGTTCACAATCAGCGATTCACGTGAATCATGGTGCACAGGGAAGGATTCGAACCTTCGTACCTCGCTAGGAGGGACAGATTTACAGTCTGTTGGCTTTAACCACTCACCCACCTGTGCAAAATTCTCGGGCGATGCGGCTGTCGCGCCATCGGCAGACCTCTGATGTTCGGCCGCCGGAAAGCATTACGCCAACCCGCAGACGAACGCAGCACAAGTCACGCTTTCATTCGCAAAGCAGGGAAACCAAGGCTCAAGCGAGACACCGCGATGAAACTTGATCACTGCACGCCGGAAAAGTGCCGAATGGAGTGCGTTGGAAAAACCTGTTGCGCCGCTACCGAGTCCGCCGTCTGCCGGAACTACGTTGCTTCATTCTCTGGAGCTGGCGAAGGGATTTGAACCCCTGACCCTCTGATTACAAATCAGATGCTCTACCGACTGAGCTACGCCAGCAATTCGGGAAAGACGCGCCTTCGCGCGAACTTATCCCTCTGATCCCTTCCAGATGTCCGGGACAATTATTTAAGGTATCACAAGGGGAATTCGGCACGCAAGGCATCGTCTCATATCTGTGCTGTGGTGAACGCCGAGTCGCGGAACCAGCGTGGCAGATTGCCCGTACTGCAGTGTATGCGAACCCGTCGAAATCGTTGGCTTCGGCTGATTTTGCTGCCATTCCTATTCTGCTTCGTGGTGCTCGTAGACGATGCGGATGCACAAACTACTCCGGATTTCTCTCAGGCGCAAGCCATGCTGGATCTGCTTCGGTCCTGCCATGATGGTCCCGTCCGCAGGGAGGAAATTGAGCGCATCGTTAGCCTGCCGGGATCCGCGCTGGTGGTCCAGCAACAGAATATCTCTCGCCGTGTCACTGTGCAGCAATACAGATATGTTCTGGAAGCCGCCTGCGCCGGCAAGATCGCCCATGTAGAACCAGCTGAAGCGGGGGCGCGAGCGGCCAAAGGAGTGACCGGCCTAACGCAGGACGTCGGGCCGTCACTGGTCTGGGGGCGTGACAACGTTCCTCTGCTCGACTCTCAGCTTGCAGAACTGCGTCGAAATCAATCGATTGGCGATGCGATTCCGATGGCGCGCAAATATCTTCCTTTGCAAGATCCACCGGCGGAACCGGTTCCGCTCGCGCCGAAACTCTATGTTGTGATGGGCGGCCGCGCTGGAGCAGCCGCCATCGATGACAAACTTTATTTCGACCTCCTCATTACCGCATGGCGTGCTTCCCGCGGAGCGTCTCCGATGTCAGCGCAACAAGTGGTCGAGTTCTTCGCGCATGAAACGCATCACCTCGGTTACGGAGAAATTCTGGATCGCAAACGAAACTCTTTAATGTTGAGCCCGGCGGAATCCCAAGCCTGGAACTTTCTGGTCGCTACCATGATGGAGGGTAGCGCCACATTGCTGATCAACGGCCACGAAAAGCTATCCGACCTCGAAAAACAGCCCGA
Organism: uncultured Acidobacteriaceae bacterium; assembly: GCA_963709305.1. Classification (GTDB taxonomy): domain Bacteria; phylum Acidobacteriota; class Terriglobia; order Terriglobales; family Acidobacteriaceae; genus Sulfotelmatobacter. The sequence continues at coordinate 109,647 of CAVPWO010000006.1, forward strand.
TGTCAGAGCGTATCTCGCCAAGGTTCCCGAGTTGCTCCCGCAGATGCAGAATATCCTTCGCAGCGCCTTGCAGGGACCAATGCTTCAGGAAAGCTACGATGATGCGTCCACTCCCTTTCTCGATATGGGATACCACGCGACCGGGGCAATTCTGCTAGCAGCGATTGAGAAGAAGCGGGGGTTAGCCGGAGTCATTAGTGTGATGGCCGATCCGCGTCTGCTTTTGACGAAATACAATGAGTGCGCATCAGAATCGACCGTGCCATTCAAGTTCGACGCGACGCTGGCAGAGCAGATTGCCCACCTCGGGCAGCCCTGGCCTAAGTAGGCTCGGAAGCTTGCCGCACCGGCTCCGGGTGCTATCATTTCATTCCTGACCGCATTGCATGCGAACTAGACGCGTCTTTCCTATTACCCTGGCCGTTGTGATTGTGGCGGCGGCGCTTGTCCTCGCTGTCCAGCTGCGAAAACATGCTCCGCCGGAAGCGGCGCGGCTGTTGCCTGGAGCTGACGCTTTTGTTTATGGCAACTTCGCATGGGCGCGCAAGGCCAACGGCGGCAAGCTCCTTCTGCCGGTGGCGCACGATCCGGAATATGAACGCTTCATTCAGGAAACCGGCTTTGACTTCGAGCGCGACCTGAACGCGGCGGCATTTGCCATCCACTATCCGCAGAACTGGCCCGGGGGTGGGACGGGAGGCGCGGCGTCCGAGCCGCGTTTCTCTGAAGTTTTTACCGGAAGGTTTGATGGAACCAGATGTCTCGCCTATCTGAAGCGGACGGCGAAGTCCGTCGAAAACTACAATTCAATCGACATCTTCACCATTCCGCTCTACGGACGGTCCTTCCGCATCGCGATTCTGGGAGTGGACATTGTCGCGGCTTCCAATCACGACGACCCGGCCGTAATCCGAGGCATTGTCGACCGTTCCCGGCGGTTGGCATCGCCGTTTGGCGGCCCGGCCCTTCTGCGGAAGTATTACAAGCGGGTGCAGTTGGCCAGCCCGTTTTGGATGGTGGCGCGGGTTGAGCCATTGGCTCAGCAATCCGCGGCTTGGGCGACAATTTTTCCCAAGCCTGCCGACCTGGTAATTTCCGCCAGCTACAGCCCGCTGCATCTCCCTCTGCGCGTCGACGCGTTGCACCTGCGGGCAGAAGCATGGGCGGGCAGCGACGCAGACGCCCGCGAGATTGCCGACAAGGCGAATGTGTTTCTGGCCATGTTTCGCAGCGCCGAGTTCTCGGTCGGTTCGGCGGGCACCGACGCCGATGTGAGAGCTCTTTTTGACAGCCTGCAAGTGCGCCAGGAGGGCAACCATGCCGTCCTCGCGGCGGTTCTGCCAGGTCCGGTTCTGCGCAAGTTAAGTGAATCGCAGGAACAGATTGATTTAGGAACGCCGCCAGCGTCGGCGCAGCCGCACGCGTCACACTAACGGCCATTCAATCGCTTCGCCAGCTCTTGCAACTAAATCTCGCGGCCAGCGTCTCATCCAATGGAGTAGCCCTAAGCAGCTACAATAAGAATCTGATGCACAGTCTTCCACTCCCCATCGCCGCGTTCTTCGCAGGCCTGATTTCTTTTCTCTCGCCCTGCGTGCTGCCGTTGGTTCCGGGATACGTTTCGCTGATTTCAGGCGTGGGCGTGGAAGAGCTGAAATCGCGGCAAGGCCAATTGATGCGCCGCGTTATGGTGAATTCAGTTGGATTCATTCTGGGTTTCAGCGTCGTGTTTATCACGCTGGGTGCGATCTCGACCGAGATTGGGCAGATCGCGGCGCGCTACAAACACACGCTGTCGATCGTGGCCGGAGTGGTCATCATCATCTTTGGACTGCACCTGACCGGAATCTTCAAGATCAAGGCGCTCTATACTGATGCTCGGCTGCACAGCGTGAAAGGCAGCAGCACGCCGATTGGCGCATTTGTGATCGGATTCGCCTTTGCCTTCGGTTGGACTCCGTGCCTGGGGCCTATCTTGACCGCAATCCTAACGCTGGCCGGCGAGCAGGATACGGTAGTAAAGGGAATTTTCTTGCTGGCGGTCTACTCACTGGGACTCGCAGTACCTTTCTTGTTGACATCCCTGCTGATGGAGCGTTTTCTGAAATTCTATAGTCGCTTTCGCTCCAAGATGCATATGCTGGAAGTGGCCAGCGGCGGTCTGCTGATCGCGCTGGGCGTGCTGCTGGTGATCGGGCGTTTTACCCTGATCTCAAGCTGGCTCTCGTTTCTGAATCGTTTTGCTTTGTAGTTGGAGGATCTGATCTATGTCCACGGTTGAAAATTCGCTGAACCCGCGAAAAGAGAAGTCGCAGCAGTGCCCGAGGTGTGGCGAATCGTTAGAAAATTCGGGCAATCTCAGTAGCAATGGAGAGGGCGTGATTTGCCAGTCCTGCGGCGCGGATTTATCGCTGGCGAACGCTGGCAGTGACAACTTCGGAGAGAACGGCCTCGGTGCAGCGCCTCCAGCGACAGGAGGAAATCGCAATCCGCTGGCGTTGGTGGTTGTTGCCGTCGTCGCCGCCGCCATGCTGTATTTCGGCTTTCATATGGCTCGCCGCTCTGGACCCGCGCCACCGCCGATCACCAAGTCTGGGCCCGCGCCCGACTTCATGCTCCAGTCGCTCGACGGCACCAGCATGCGCCTGTCCGACTTGCGCGGCAAAGCCGTGTTGCTGAATTTCTGGGCTACCTGGTGCAGTCCGTGCAAGATCGAGATGCCGTGGTTCATCGAATTGCAGAAGCAATACGGCGCGCAGGGCCTTCAGATCGTCGGCGTCGCCATGGATGACTCCAGCAAGGAAGACATCGCCAAGTTCGCCAAGGATATGGGAGTGAATTATCCCGTGCTGCTCGGCAAGGAGGAAGTGGGCGACGCTTACGGCGGAGTCCCGGCCTTGCCGGAGACTTTTTTCATCGGCCGCGACGGAAAAATTGTGGACAAGATTATTGGTTTGAAGGGCAAGGCTGAAATCGAGGATTCCATCAAAAAGGCTCTCGACACGCAGCCGGCGAACTCCCAGGCCTTCGCCACACAGCAGCCTCAGAACTGACAATAGAAGTGGGGCCGCGATCGCTTTACTATCCAGGGTGTGTCCGGATGAACCTAAGTCAGCACAAATCGAGATTGTTTTTTCCGTTGGTGCTGCTTGCGGGCGCAGCCTGGGCGCAGTCCGGGAAGGCGCCCTCGGTATCGGTCGCTCCCATTCCACTGGTCTCCGCTCCGCGCGCCGCGCAGACTATGGTGGATCTGAATTTCCGTGTGGCCAAAGGGTTTCACATCAATTCCAACACGCCGAAATCCGAGTTCTTGATTCCCACCAATCTTAGGATGGATCTACCGACCGACATCATCCTGGGAAAGATTGAGTATCCCGCCGGGAAAGACTTGAGCTTCCCGTTCTCGCCGGACGAGAAGTTAAATGTCTATAGCGGAGATTTCACCATCGCGGTAGCCGTGCACCCATTGCATGCCGTGGTGCCGGGGAAATATGTGATGCACGGCGTGCTGCGCTACCAGGCCTGTGACAACGCCCAGTGCTTCCCGCCGAAGACTCTGCCCGTAAGTTTTGAAGTAAAAGTGACGAAGGAACCGCCCGGCCCCCACCACAATCCCGCACAGAGCCCGCACGTGCACAATTAGCTGCCAGGCTCCAGAACAAAGCCGCTATGGCCTAGTTTCGGAACAGGTTGGCAGCCGGCCTTCTAATCGGTGCGTGGCGACGCGCTGGCCAGCGCAAGGATCGCTCCGGCAAACAGCAGCGTGTCCGCAAAGTAATTGATCCCCTCAACTTTGACCGCGGTGCTGGGGTCGGCCAGCGACGCAGTCAGGATTGGCCCATAGATGAACAAGACCAGCAGCACAATCCAGGTCCCGAGATAAGTTGCCGCAATCCGCGTCTTCTTGGCCAGCAGAATCGCGGTCCCGGCAACGAGAAGAATTGCGCCCGTCAGATAGCTAATAAGCACGCGCCCGGGAATCCACGTGGGCATCAATTTTTCGAGCGGGACTCCGGGAACGTTCACTGGGTGCAGAAAATGCTCAATGCCATAAAATATGGCGGCGATCCCGATCAACACACGGCCTACGGTTATGAGCGTGCTCCCACCTTGTCCGCGGCCTTTCTCGTGACCTTGTTCGCGCAGGGCGCTTGCCGCGAGAATCGAGCTTCCCGCTAAGATCCAGCCTCCGCCGCCGAATGAGCTTTCGCGGAAGACAAAAGTCCATGGAAACCTGTCTTTGGGGTGGGCGAGAACTCCCGGGATGATTAACATCGCCACAAAAAGAAACATCGCGATCCCGAACAGCAGGCCCGACCAGCGCACCTGAATTTTTGTGGCAATGCTCAAAGATGCGGCGAGCAGCGCAAAGCCGAAGAAATACGCCCAAAACAATGGCCAGGGCATATATGAGGGCACCATGGACATGACGCCGTGAGCGGCAGAGAGATGCAGGGCGCCGAAGACCGCCAAGGGGACGGCGAAACACAAATTGCTCAAGGCTACGATCTTGTCCAGGCTGCGGGCCCGCCCGATATCGCTCTTCGCAGCCCACAGCGCAATCAGGAAAACCAGGACGCCGGCGCTGCACATCGAAACCGGTGTGCGAGAGATCTCGAAAAATGCGGCGAGAATGGGAGAGTGCATGTGAGTGCCAACGTAGGTCGGTGCTCAATTCGGGGCAATTTTCCCTGGTGCAGACAGCGCTTTAACCTCAAAAACTGAAGAGGAGGTGTAACTGGTAGCATATTCGGCTGTCAAGCTCAAAAGCGCAGGTTTATGTCAACCCGGGCAAAAAGCATTCCCTGGTTCCGTAGGGGAATTCTGATCAGCAGGCGGACTCCCCAAGTAACATAGACCTCTGATTCGTAACATCTTCATAATCGTATTGAGCTTGAGAGGCTATCGGCCCTGGGTTGAATTCGCGCTCCGGGCTTTGCGCGCCGCGAGCATCTCGGCTCGCATCCAGCAACATCGCCGTCTGTCATGCTGAGCGGAGAAGTCAGGATCGCGATGCGATCCTGACTGCAGAGTCGAAGCATCCCTATAACACTACGGACGGGTGGTTCCGGAATCGATATGACGAGACGCCGGCGTTTTCATGAGGGCAGGGATGCTTCGACTGCGGACGACCTTCGCTTCGCGAATGCCGTTCCTCGCTCAGCATGACAAAAGTTAGTACCCCTAGGCCTTCCCGCCTTGCTTCTTCTCCAATTTTGCCCAAGTATCTTTCAACGCGATCGTCCGATTGAATACCCGCTTCCCGGGTTTTGAGTCAAGATCGACGCAGAAATATCCCAGGCGCTCGAATTGATACCGGCTCCCGGGCGCGGCATTGGCTAGCGACGGCTCCAGCTTCGCGTCGGCGATCACTTCCAGTGAATTCGGGTTGAGGTTGTCCAGGACATCATGGCCCTCCTCCATGGTGCTGGGATTTTCTTTCAGGAATAAGTTCTCATAGATGCGGACCTCGGCATCGACGGCGCTCGACGCTGCAACCCAATGGATGGTCGCCTTCACCTTCCGGCCATCGGGAGCATTTCCGCCGCGGGTTGCAGGGTCGTAGGTGCAGTGCACTTCGACGACCTCGCCCTTCTCGTTTTTCACGACGCTCTTGCATGTGACGAAGTAGCCGTAGCGCAGGCGAACCTCGCGCCCTGGCGACAGACGGTAATACTTGGGCGGAGGTACTTCGCGGAAATCATCCTGCTCGATGTAGAGCACGCGCGCGAACGGGACTTTGCGCGACCCGGCGCTCTCGTCTTCCGGATTGTTGACCGCGTCCATCTCTTCGACTTGATTCTCCGGATAGTTATCGATCACGACTTTCAAAGGCCGCAGCACCGCCATCACGCGAGGGACGCGCTTATTCAAATCCTCGCGTACGAAATGTTCGAGCATGGCCAGCTCGATCGAGCCTGTGGTCTTTGATACTCCAATGGACGCGATGAAATTGCGGATCGCCTCCGGCGTGTAGCCACGGCGGCGGATGCCGCTCAGCGTAGGCATACGCGGATCATCCCAGCCGCTCACGCGACCCTCCTGCACCAGTTGCAGCAGCTTGCGCTTGCTCAGCAGTGTGTGCGTAAGATTGAGGCGGTCGAATTCGATTTGCTGCGACGGGAAAATTCCCAGTTGCTGAATAAACCAGTTGTAGAGAGGGCGATGATCCTCAAACTCCAGCGTGCACATGGAGTGCGTGACCCGTTCGATCGAATCCGACTGTCCGTGAGCGAAGTCGTACATCGGGTAGATGCACCACTTATTGCCGGTTCGGTGATGCTCGGCATGGAGGATTCGATACATGACCGGATCACGCATATTCAAGATTCGGCGAAGCCATGTCGATCTTTGCCCGTAAAACCCGGGAGCCGTCGCGGAAATTCTCCGGCCTTCATGCGCTGAAATAGATTCAGATTTTCTTCCGCCGAGCGATTGCGGTGCGGGCTGTCTTTACCCGGTTCAGTAAGCGTGCCGCGGTACTGGCGAATTTCGTCCGCCGAGAGATCATCGACGTAGGCCTTGCCATCCTTCACCAGCTTCACTGCCCACTCATACAGCTGATCGAAGTAATCTGACGCGTAAAAGAGACCGTCCCAGTGAAAACCCAGCCATTTCACATCCGCCTGGATGGACTCGACGTATTCGGTTTCTTCTTTTTCGGGATTGGTGTCGTCGAAGCGGAGATTCGTGTGTCCACCAAATTCGTCGGCGAGTCCAAAATCGAGGCAGATCGCTTTGGCGTGCCCGATGTGCAGATATCCGTTGGGCTCAGGAGGAAACCGCGTCTGCACCCGTCCGTCGTACTTATTGGTCTTCAGGTCGTCGAGAATGATGTCGCGTATGAAATTGGAAGGCCGGGACTCTGGCACGGTCTTTTCGCCAGGCTCCGCCTCGGTATCAGACGTTTTCATAGAGCTTTGATCTTATCGCATTCCTGCTACACGCTGGCGGACGCCGCATGCTGCGCACGAGAAGTTCGGTTGCCAAGATATTTGAGAAATACCCAGGTCTGTACGATTGTGGCGATACAGAGTCCCAGCCATGTGCCCGCAACACTCAGAAAAATAGACACATTCACAATGGCAGCGACCTGGATATAGTGCCGGGAATCACGCACCGCATCCTTCAACATTACAAACGCGTACCCGCTCGGCGCACGGGTCACTGCCTGAAGCATGTAGTGCAGCAGAATCAGCGTTAGCGCGGACTGCAGCAGTTGGCTCAGAAGAGGAAACCACGTCCACTGCGGGCGCGCCAGCGTGACGGCAGGCCGCCCTAAGCCGAGCGTGCTCAGCAAAACGATCGGAACGTAGAACGTGCGCCACAAAGGCGCTGCCTTGAGGAACCCGGCAGCCGGACCAAAGATCAGGAAGGGATAATGCGGCACCAGCAACAGCCAAATTAGACCGAAGCAGCCAAATCCCAATTCGCACACCGCTTTCAACGCCGACGGTTTGCGCGCTTCAGTTCGCACGGGAGGCAGCTTCAGCGGGTCCCATGTAACCTCCGCTCCGATCTGCGCGCTCGTGCGCTCGATAATGGCGAATACAAGCGTAATGATGCCAGCCGCAATAAAGAGTCCCGACCACAGGTGGGCGAACGTGACTGCTACGCCGATCCCCCAACTACCCGCAGTGGCCACGTTCACCGGGCCGACGATAAAGATGAACACGGGAACCAGAATCCAAAAGAGCACCATCTTCAGGACGAACTCGTAGATGGGAAACAGAGCGGGCCCGATCAAATGCCGCTGCGGCCCCAGGCGGCCGGCCACCATCATGGGACTGCCACAGCGCTTCAGAATCGCCGCCGTGTCGTCTTTCTGAAGCGGGTGGCCGAGTTCCGACTCTTTCTCCTCAATCTGCGAGCGCAGATCTTCCCCTAATTCGGCGAGCAAGTCCTCTTGCCGATGCGAGTTGGGCAGCCAGAAACGGACGGCTTGCAGGTAGCGATCGATCAAGTCATTGGAACTCCTGCTTGACGAAATGCGGCTGGATGTTGTGCTCATAGCGACGCCTCTTCAAGAATTTTGTTTAGCGAGCGATTGATACTTTCCCACTCTTCAAGCAACTGGCTCAGAATCACTTCTCCGTCCGGCGACAGGCGGTAGAACCGCTTGTTGCGCTTGTCCTCTTCGCGCCATTGACTCGTCAGCAGGCCCTGTGTCTCCAGGCGCCGCAGAAGGGGATAAAGCGTGCCTTCATCGATGGCCAGCCCGTCGTCTGCCAGCGCCTTTCGCAGCGTGTACCCATACTGCTCGGCCCGCAACTGAGCGAGGACCGCGACGATCAGGCAGCCGCGGCGAAGCTCTAGCTTCAGATTTTCAAGGACTTCCGGGCTGCGTATACCATTCGTCATATAGTATGTGACACACACTGTATTATACACAGTACAAGTTGTCGAGCGAAAAGTCTCGGGGATCGGGTTGGAGAGGCGGACGCCCTCATCCGTCCGCAGAGTGGAACGGTTCCCTAGGGGCGCTTCTGTGGCGCTGTCCCCGCGGACGAGGGCGTCCGGGGCTCCCCTTGTTTTGTTAAACCCCTGCCGACACGATTTGTCCTGGAGCCGTGCAAAGTAACTCGCGTCGCTCCAGTTGGCGCCGGTAACGCACATGCCGCCAGCGGGTCATCTCGACTAGCGGCTTCCATACTGGGTTCACCAGGTCGTTCTTGATCAATAGGTGCCAGAAGCGGTTGGAGCGCTTGTAGAGGTAAGACATCGCGAGGTAGAGAAGAATTGCCTGAAACTGTTCCGGCCGCCGCCGCCAGATCGATGCGTGTGAGAACAGGCGCTGATAGATCCAGGCATATCCCTGCTCGAGTTCTTGCGGGGTCATGTGCTTCGGCTGAAAAACGGCGTGGCCCGTGTCGTATAGATCCCAGTCACGATGGAGGACGCGGCCTTGCGCTTCCATCTGACGAAACAGCGGCGTGGCCGGGTAGGGTGTGAGAATGTGAAAAGTCGCACACTCCAGGCGATTTTCTTCGATCCATTCTGCGGTGCGCGCGAATACGTCTTTATGATCGTGATCGAAGCCGAGGACGAAGGATCCGTTTACCTGAATGCCGTAATCGTGCAGAATGCGCACGCGACGCGCATACTCGTTGGTCTTTGGTGTTTTCTTGTGCGAGTCGGCGAGGTTGTCGTCGGACAGCGATTCGAAGCCGATGAAGACGCCGGTGCATCCCGCCTGTGCCATGTCGCGGATCAGGCTGGGATCGTCAGTGACGTCAATGGTGACGGCGGCGCTCCAGATTTTGTCGAGCGGACGCAGGGCGGCACACAGGGAATGTAAATAATCGCGGCGCGAGCCCAGATTGTTGTCGATAAAGACCGCATAGGGCTGATCGTCAGCTTTGAATTCGTCCGCCACCTGCTGGGGATGCCGCATGCGGTAAGGCATGCGCAAGCCGTCGGTGGCGAGATAACAAAAGCCGCAGCGGTTGTGGCATCCGCGGGTGGCAATCAGGCTGGTAGTCGTCAGAAAGCTGCGGCGCGGAAGAAGAGATCGCCGCGGTGGCGGATCCTCGCGGTAGTCGTTCTCGTAGGTCGCAACATAGCGCGGTTGAAGCGTTCCGGCTTCCACGTCGTGAAGAATCCTCGGCCAGAGCTGCACGCCATCGCCGATGGCGAGCGCATCTGCGTGCGGCGCGCATTCTTCGGGACAGGAGAGAACGTGCAGCCCGCCGAAAATCACCTTCGCGCCTCGCGAACGATACCAATCCGCTAGTTCATAAGCGCGCCGAGCAAAGGTCAGATGCACGGTGATGCCGATCACCTGCGGCATGGGACGAAACGGCGGCCGTCCATCGAGCAGATTTTCGTCCCAGTAGTCCACACGCCAATGTTCCGGCGTGGTGGCGGCGAAACTGGTCAGCGCCAGCGTGGGAGTAAGGACGTGCTTGCCGAAACTGGCATTCGCATCTTTCGGATAGAACGGATTGATCAGCAGCGCGTAGTGCGGCTCGACTGCTCCGCCGCATTCCTCGAAATGAAGCTTGGGAGCAATAGTCATCTCGCGTGGAGTCCAGCGCTTGGAGACAGGGCGAAGGAAGGGCTCGTCGGAGTCGATCGTCATCCTTACTTTATATTACAAAGTACTCATTACGTCAAACATTTAACCCAGTTTGCACGCGTGGAAGGCAGAGAATCTGAAACTTGTGGAGGGGCGAGTCGAGCTCGCCGCCTCCGACCTGCCGGCACGGATCCATAAAAAATGGACTGGAAGGCGTGTGCCTCTCCAGTCCAAGTGGCGCATATCTAAAAGAGCGGACGTCCTGGCCGTCGTGTCAGTCGGTCATCATCGTAATCTTCTCCGCCCGCTCAGGCGACTTCGAAGCGATCGTGGTTCATTACCTTGCTCCAGGCCGCCGCGAAGTCTTTCGCAAACTTCTCTTTCGCGTCTGAAGACCCGTAGACCTCTGCGAGTGCACGCAACTGCGAGTGCGAACCGAAGATCAGATCGACACGAGTGCCAGTCCATTTGACCTGATTCGTCTTCCGGTCGCGGCCTTCATAGATGTCTCCAGCGCCATTGGAACTCTTAGAACGTTCCCATTGCGTGCTCATATCGAGCAGGTTGACGAAGAAGTCGTTGGTCAGCGTGCCGGGCTTCCTGGTGAAAACGCCATGTTTTGAGTTGCCGGCGTTGGCACCAAGCACGCGCAGGCCGCCGACGAGTACTGTCATCTCAGGCGCAGTCAGCCTCAGCAATTGGGCCTTGTCGACCAATTGTTCCTCAGCCGACAGCCGCCCGTTGCCACGGCGATAGTTGCGGAACCCATCAGCAATCGGTTCCAGCGGTTCAAAGGAATCGACGTCAGTCTGCTCTTGCGACGCGTCCATGCGCCCAGGTTTGAAGGGGATTTTCACGTCGGTTCCGCCATCCTTTGCGGCCTTCTCAATCGCGGCATCTCCGCCGAGAACGATCAGGTCGGCCAGCGAGACTTTCTTTCCGTCGGATGCCGATGAGTTGAACTCTTTCTGGATTGCTTCCAGCTTGTCCAACACCTTCGCCAGTTCAACCGGCTGATTCACTTCCCAGAACTTTTGTGGTGAGAGCCGAACCCGTGCACCGTTCGCTCCACCGCGCTTATCAGAGCCGCGGAACGTGGAAGCCGACGCCCAGGCCGTCGACACCAACTGAGAAACGGTCAGGCCAGACGCGAGAATCTTCGACTTCAGCGCCGCAACGTCCTGCTCGTTAATCAGCGGATGATTCACCGCTGGAATCGGATCCTGCCACGGCAACTGCTCCTTGGGAACGAGTGGCCCGAGATAACGAACGATCGGGCCCATGTCGCGGTGCGTCAGCTTGTACCACGCGCGGGCGAAGGCATCCGCAAACTGATCCGGATGTTCGTAGAAGCGCCGCGAAATTTTTTCGTAAGCCGGGTCGAAGCGCAGAGAAAGATCCGTGGTCAGCATGGTCGGCGCATGACGCTTGGAGGGATTGTGGGCGTCCGGAATCGTACCGGCACCCGCCCCGTTCTTCGGTGTCCACTGATGCGCGCCGGCCGGGCTCTTTGTCAGTTCCCATTCGTAGCTGAACAGATTCGTAAAGAAGTTATTGCTCCATTTCGTCGGCGTCTGGGTCCAGGTAACTTCCAGGCCGCTGCCGATTGTGTCGGCGCCAAAACCTTTGCCAAATTTATTCTTCCATCCGAAGCCCTGGTCTTCGATTTCGCCGCCCTCTGGTTCTGGGCCGACATAGTCAGCAGGAACGGCCGCACCGTGAGTTTTGCCGAACGTGTGCCCGCCGGCAATCAGCGCGACTGTTTCTTCATCGTTCATGGCCATGCGGTGAAAGGTTTCGCGAATGTCGCGGGCCGCGGCGATTGGATCCGGCTTGCCGTTCGGCCCTTCGGGGTTCACATAGATCAAGCCCATCTGAACCGCGCCGAGAGGCCTCTGCAGATCGCGATCCCCACTGTAGCGCTCGTCTGCCAGCCATGTGCCTTCTGGCCCCCAGTAGATTTCCTCTTCGGGTTCCCAAACATCGGCGCGTCCGCCGCCGAAACCGAAGGTCTTGAATCCCATATCTTCCAGCGCGACGTTGCCGGCGAGGATCATCAGATCGGCCCACGAAATTTTGCGGCCATATTTCTGCTTGATCGGCCACAGCAGCCGACGCGCTTTGTCGAGGTTCACGTTATCGGGCCAGCTATTGAGAGGTGCGAAGCGCTGCTGCCCGGCTCCGCCACCGCCGCGGCCATCGCCGATGCGATACGTGCCTGCGCTGTGCCACGCCATGCGGATGAACAGGCCTCCGTAGTGCCCAAAGTCCGCCGGCCACCAATCCTGCGAGTCGGTCATCAGGGCATGAAGGTCTTTGATCACGGCATTCAGATCAAGACTCTTGAATTCCTTGGCGTAGTCGAAATCCTCTCCCATCGGATCGGACAGGTTCGAGTGCTGATGCAGGACCTTCAGGTTCACCTGCTGCGGCCACCAGTCACGGTTCGTGGGCGCGGAAGCACCGTGATTGAACGGGCATTTCGCTTCGGGTAGGGTGCTCTTGTCTTTAGTTTCGGGCGAAACGCTTCCCGATGAAGTCGCGAGTGTATTTTCCATAATTTCTTCTCCTTCTCCTTCTCCTTTTTTCCTTCTATGAAACTCTGTTGGGAAACTTTGCGCGGCAGCAGGAGCAAAGGCCGAAGACCTCGACCACTGGATGAGTCAGGTCAAAGCCCGCCGGGACTTGCCGCGAGATGCGTTCGAGATCAATGAAGTCGCCTTCGATGTCCTGCACCGACTTGCAACGCGAACATACGAGGTGGTGATGGGGTTCGAGATTGCCATCCACGAGCAGCGTGGACGCGTGGGGCGTGACCTCGCGCAGCAGGCCGTGCTCCACAAAAAGCCGGAGATTGTTGTAAACGGTGGCTAACGAAATGGACGGAATCTTTCGCCGAACCGTGGCATAAATCTTTTCCGGAGAATGATGACCATGAGAGGCCACGACAGCTTCGTAGACGACACGGCGCTGATGCGTGGCCGCAAGGCCGCATTTCCAGGCCAGTTCCCGAAATCGTTCGTGGGTAATGCGCATGATCGTCCCCCCCCCGACGGTGTTACAAATGATTATTGGACAAGAATCATTATAAAACAGACGCCGACGCATTCAGGGCTGAAGATGAAATTTTACTTCTCCCGGTTTTCGGATCCTGGCTTATGCGCCCATGGTGAGCACGACGCGGAATCTCGCTTTGCCACTCATCATCTGCTGGTAAGCCTCCGCGGCTTTCTCCAGCGGATAGCGCTCGATCATCGGACGAACCCCGCTGAATGCGCTGAACTCCATCGTATCCTGCGAATCTCGCGCAGTTCCTGACGCCCAGCCGCGGAGGGTCGTGCGTCCGCCAATCATCTGAATCGGAGTCACGGTGAGCGGTTCGGTTCCGGCTCCAATGACCATCAGCGTGCCGTTCGCAGCCAGGCCGTCGACCAAAGCAGACGCCGATTTTGAATCCGGCGCGGTGGCCAGAATCACTCGTGCTCCCCCTAATTTCTGTAGAACTGCGGCAGCGGATCCTGCGTCGATGTCGATATATTCGAAAGCGCCGAGCTTCCTGGCCAAAGCCTGCTTGTCGCCGCCGCGCCCGATCGCGACGGTGCGGAAGCCCATCTGACGGGCGTATTGAATTCCGAGATGTCCCAGGCCGCCGATACCCTGCACCGCGACCAATTCCCCGGCGCGGGCGCCGGAGTTCCGCAGCGCGTTGAACACGGTGACTCCAGCACAGAGCAAAGGAGCGGCTTCGTCGGCGCGCAAGTCATCGGGGATGAGCGCAACGGCCTCGGCGGGCACGAGCATGTACTCCTGATATCCGCCATCAAAGTGAATCGCAGTAATTTTTTCAAACTTGCAGTTGATAAAGTCACCGCGGCGGCAGGGGTCGCACTGAAAGCAGTGTCCGCCGTGCCAACCCACGCCGACCCGCTGGCCCGGCTTCCATAGAGTGACGTCGGAGCCGATGGCGTCGATGCGGCCGGCAATTTCGTGGCCCGGCACGCGCGGGTATTGAATTCCCGGCCACACGCCTTCCTTCACCAGAACGTCGCTATGGCAAATGCCGCAAGCCTCGACTTTGATGCGTACTTGACCGCGGCTCGGATTGGGGATAGGCCGCTCGACAACCTCAAAGTTTCCGCCTGGCTTGCTAATTTGCACTGCTTTCATGGGGGGCCTCGTTTCGTGGCTGGCAAGAAGCTGCGGATAGTGCGGCAGGATTTCCTGTCCGCGCAGAAGGACACTGCAAACTATAGATCAGGAGCGAATGGCTGAAGATGCAACAATTTCAGAAAAAATTTGGATGGAGTCTCTAGCCGATCCGCGAAATTGCCTGCTCGATCCGCGCCAATGTCGTTTCCCGGCCCAGCACTTCCAGAGTCTCAAACAGCGGCGGAGCGTTCTTGCGACCGCAGACCGCCACGCGGATCGGCTGAAACATTTGTCCCGCCTTGATGCCGAACTCCTGCGCCGCGGCGCGCAGACTTTGATCCAGCGGATCATGTTTGAATTCGACATTCGCCAAGACCTCTTTTGCGCGCTGCAAGACCTTCTTCGCCACGGCGGCATCCCCTTTTTGCGGGATGAGTTCGGCCAGATCGTAAGGCGGCAGCTGATCGACGAAGAAAAAATCGGCTGCGGTAAGCACATCGCGCAGCAATTTGATGCGCTCGCGAATGAGCGGCGTGATGCGCAGCATCTTTTCCGGCGTGACGTTGAAGCCGGCTTCGCGGACGATCGGCAGCAGACGCTGGCTCAGGTCTTCGATGGGAAGGCTGCGAATGTGTTCGGCGTTGAGCCAGAGTGCCTTGGGATCGAAAGTATCTTCGGAGACGGAGTTGGCGCGCAAGAGTGCCCGCCTCCCATCCCCGGACTCCTTGAAGTTCACCACTGCGTTGGCGCGATTGATGCCTTCTAGCGAGAAGGCATCAACCAGTTCTTGCACGCTCATCTGCTCGCGATCGTTTTTTGGCGACCAGCCCAGCAGGCACAAGAAGTTGATAAACGCCTCGGGCAGGAATCCCGCGTCGCGGTATGTGGTCACACTCACAACCGGCCCGTGGCGACGCTTCGAGAGTTTGGTTCCGTCGGGCGCCACCAGCAGCGGAAGATGCGCGAACTGCGGTGGCGTGACGCCGGCAGCTTCGAAAATCAACACATGCTTGTAGGTGTTCGAAAGATGGTCCTGGCCGCGAATGATGTGGCTGATCCGCAAGTCAGCGTCGTCGGCGCAGGATGCGAGGTGATAGGTCGGCATGCCATCGGATCGCAGCAGAGCGAAGTCCTCGATGTCGGCGCCGGCCTTTATCTGTTCGCCATAGACGGCGTCGTTGAAGCGTACAAGTTGCCCGGCCTCGCGCGGCACACGAAAGCGCAACGCAAACGGCTCTCCGGCGGCGGCGCGCCGATCGCTCTCTTCCCGTGAAAGTTCCCGCATTCCGGGATTGAACAACCAGGTCCCTTGCACGCCCGATCGCTCACTGTCCCCGGCGTGCGCGGGGGTAAAGTCGCGGTAGGCAAGGCCCTTCTGAAAGAGAGCCTCTGCCGTCTGACGGTGCAGTTCTCCGCGCTCGGACTGCTTGTATTCTTCGTCCCAATTCAAACCCAGCCATTTCAGGCCCTCAAAAATAGAATTGACGGACGCTTCAGTATTGCGTCCCACATCCGTATCGTCGAGCCGCAAAATCATGGTTCCGCCGTTCCGGCGGGCGTACAGCCAGTTAAAGATGAAGGTACGGGCACTTCCGACATGAAGGAATCCGGTGGGTGAGGGCGCAAAGCGCACTCTGGGCCGGTCTTGCGAAGGTGAGCTCGGAATTTCGGGCATAGTCGGGTCGATTACGCAGAAGCTCGCACTGGGACCTGCAAGCCGAGGTCAGACTTTCGGCACAGGCGCCGTTATTGTCGATGGTGTAACCTCCGATGGTACGGGCAAGCGAAAAAGGCCGTCAAGCTGAGTGCCATAACGATTTCGCACGCAACCCCTTGATTTTAAAAGCTATCGAAGACACAGGTTGCACTTGAATCTTATTGTGTTCCGCGGCGTGATGTGAAAACATTAAGGTACTGTTTCCCCCCTTAGCTGAGCCAGCAGTTTTGGCCAGAGGCGTCTTCAACGGCCCTATGAACAGTGTGGTTATCACAACGGTTTTGATCCCGGGCTTTGTCTCGGTTCTGCTCTTTCTCGTATTTACCTATCTCCACGAGCAGAGCCGGCAGGCCTATTTCCGCGCGTGGCAACTAGCTTGGGCAGCTTACTCGCTGCATTACATCCTCGACACTTTTCCGAAGTCTTCCCTGGCGTTTTTTGCCAGCGAGCTTTTTCTAGTTGCGATGGCGCTGTGCATTTTCGTTTCGACGCGCCTGATGCGCGGCTCCTACCATTTTCGCTGGTACGATGCTGCGGTGGGTACGGGCGGAGTCGCACTCGCCTGTCTCACGCTACGGGGACACATTGTCAACGGTGTGTTTCGCCCGGACGTACAACCAGCGGTGCGACTAGGGTTAGGGTTGGCCGCGATCCTGCTCTACTGTTCGGCTGTCTTTTATTTGAACAGCCATCGGCGCAAGTCGCTTGCCTTCTGGGTGCTCGCGGTTTCCCTGGCTTTCTGGGCCGTGCTGATGGGCGTGGGGCAACTGCAGAATCCCTGGACGGAGATGTTTGGCAACGCGAGCCGTCTGTTCGGCCCTGTGCCCCAGATGCTGCTCGGCATTGCCATGGTGATGGTGCTGTTTGAAAACCAGCGCAACGCCGTGCAGGAAAATACTCTGGCCTTGTCGACTCTGGGCGTTGACCCGCGGCGTTTGCTGTTCGCCGAAGACCTGGTTCCCAGCATGCAAGCCGCTCTGGAGCGCCTGCGCAGCGCCCTCCCGATGGAACGCGCGGCCATCTTCATCACCGAGCGCTGGCGCGGTCTGTTGCCTTCGGTGCAGCGAGGTTTCGCTCCTGGATTTCTGGGCGCTCTGGAAAGCAGCGGCGCTGGAGATTACATCTGCGAACTGGCTTACCGGAGGAACGGAGTCTTCACCGTGCAGCACCTGGCGGAGATGACCGAACCGCTCCCCGTTGGAACGATGGGAACGTTCGCCGAATTAAAGAGAATCCTCACCGAAGCGGAAGTGCGCAATCTGACCGCGGTCAGTCTCCAGACTCGCGAGCACAATTTTGGCGTGATTCTTTTCCCGCACGCCGAACGCAGGGCATTCGGTTCGTCGGGCCCGCGGCTGATGGTCGGACTAGCGCTGCAATTAGGGCTGACCCTGGAAAATTATGTGGTCAGTCACGACGCGCATCGCCGAACCAAAGAGTACGAATTGTTAACCGAAATCGGGAAGGCGATCAGTTCCCGCCTCGACCAGGACGAGATTCTCCGTACTATCCACGTCGAACTGGGACAAATTTTCGATACCAGCAACTTTTACATCGCTTTCCAGGAAGCAGAAGATCTCCGCTTCGAGCTTGAAGTCCGGGACAATCGCATTCTGCCCAAACGCACCCGCGAACTTAGAAATGCGTTTAGTGAATATGTGATTCGCACCGGCGAACCGCTGCTCATTCGCTCCGATCTGGAGAGCACTCGGAAGCATTTAGGCATCGACTATATTCCAGGCCGCCCCGCCAAGTGCCTGATCGCCGTCCCGATTTTCATGGGCAACAAACCTTGCGGGGTCATGGTCGCGATGCATCCGGACCGGGAATTCGTATTCGAGCAGCGCGACTTGGACGTGCTGGCGACGGCCGCAGGGCAGGTATCGGTGGCCGTGGAAAATGCGCGGCTATTCGCCGACGAGCAGCGCCGTTCCCGACAACTGGCCTTCCTGAATAACGTCTCCCGCACCGCCATCTCCAGCGACAATCCGGTGAATATGCTAGCCCAGATCGTCACGGAGATTCAGAAGAACTTCAGTTTCGACCACATCGGTATCGGATTGCTCGACTACGGCACCAAAGAAATCGAGATCAAGGCCGAAGCTGGTGCGACGGCGCATTCGGTGGGCAAACGAATTCCGCTGGGAACTGGAATTCTCGGCCGCGTGGCGCGCACCGGCGAACGCGCTCTGGTTCAGCACGCATTGCCTGGCAATCTGACCGGAATTCTTCCCGATTCTCGCGCGATTCTTTGCATTCCGATCACATACGGCGAATCGCTGCTTGGTGTGCTCAATATTGAGAGCCGCAACGAGAACGCGTTTTCGCCGCAGGATGTTCTCATTCTGAACACGCTGGCCGACCTGCTCGCGACTGCTTTGCACAACGCTTTTGTCTTCCAAAAGCTGCAGCAGCAGTCAATCACCGACGGCCTGACCGGAATCAAAACCCGTCGCTTCTTCTGGGAGGCGCTGTCGGCGGAGTGGAAGCGCGCATCGCGTTCCGGGCGGCCATTCTCCGTCGTGCTCATCGACCTGGACAAATTCAAAGAAGTCAACGACACCATGGGGCACTTCGAGGGCGATTTAGTGCTGGCCCGCGTCGGCCGGCTCCTAGAACAAAAATCGCGGCAGTCGAACGTGGTTGCGCGTTACGGCGGCGACGAGTTCATAGTCCTGATGCCCGAGACCGGCGCCGAACAGGCCCAGGTGCTGGCCGAACGCCTGCGCCAATGGCTGGCCGGCGACCCTATGCTGAGCGAACATCGCATTACCGGCAGCTTCGGAGTGGCCAGTTTTCCCATGCACGGTTTCTCCATCGAAGACATTATTCGCGTGGCCGACGCCGGCATGTACGTTTCCAAGCGCTCGGGAGGAAATTCCGTTTCCACGGCGCAAGAATATGTCGAGGGGCAGGATTTCGCGCGGCAGCGCCAGCAGATTTCGGCGTACATTGAAGGCTTCCTGCAGCGCGAACGCACCGGTCCCGAACATCTCGAAGAGTTGACTTCCACCCTGTATAAGCTTTGTGGGGGGGAGGAAGACTGCAACGTACCTCTGCTGAAGGAAGCGATTGAATCTCTCAGCCGGGCTGCCGAATCTCGCGAACTGCAAACCGCGGGCCACGGCGATCTGGTGGCGCGCTATACCGAAGTAGTTGCGCGCGCCCTCGGCCTTTCCTCCGAGGAAACAGCCGATCTGGTTTACGCCGCCCGGGTTCACGATGTCGGCAAGATTTTTATCTCCGAGCGCATCCTCAACAAGCCCGGCCCGTTGACCGACGACGAATTCCTTGAAGTAAAAATGCACGCCCATGTCGGCGCGGAGATCGTGGGCACCATCCCTCACAGCAAGATGATGCGCGAGGCCATCGAACATCACCACCAGCGCTTTGACGGCTCGGGATATCCCGATGGCTTGCGCGGCGAGGAGATTCCGCTGTGGGCGCGGATCATCGGCCTGACCGATGCTTACGCCAACATGGTGACCGAACAATCGTTCGCCGCGGCCCGGACCCCGGAACAAGCCCTCGAAGAATTATCGAAAATGAGCGGTACGCGCTTCGATGGCATGCTGGTGCGCCTGCTTCTACGCGGGCTAAAGTCGGAGCGCATGTCTTCGGGTACGGGAGACTGACCGGTGGTGTCTGAAAAGTGCGTTGATGATTTTTCAGACACTACCGACTGACCACCCCACTTGCCAACGGCAGACTGAACCCTGGAAACTAGTCTGCTATGTCCATTCCTCTTTCTCTCTCCGGTAAAGTGGCTCTCATTTCTGGCGGTTCGCGCGGCATTGGCGCGGCTACGGTGCGTATGTTCGCCGCCGCCGGCGCCAAGGTCGCCTTCAGCTATCGAAACGCGCGCTCCCAGGCGGAAAGTCTGGCCAAGGAATGTGGCGCTTCCGACTGCCATCCTATTGCTTCTGATCTAAAGAATCCGGAGGCAGCCCGGGCGCTCGTAGCTGAGACCGTGCGGCATTTCGGCCGACTCAATATTCTCGTCGCCAATCACGGGGTATGGCCGCCGGATGATGTGCCCATCGAGCGCATGACGGACACGCAATGGCGATCCACTTTGTCCATCAATCTGGACGGAGTGTTCGGCCTGGTCAAACATGCGGTCGCACAGATGAAAGAGCAGATGAAGGCGCAACCGCGCAAGGATTCCGCGGCCGGGCACATCGTGCTCATCAGTTCTACCAGCGGCCAGCGCGGCGAAGCCTTCCACTGTGACTACTCCGCCACCAAGGGCGCGCTGATCAGCATGACCAAAGGATTGTCGACCGAACTGGCCTCGGCGGGCATTTACGTGAACTGCGTTGCGCCTGGCTGGGTTGATACTGACATGAGCGCGACAGCTCTCGAAGACCCGAAAAGCGGAGAAGAAATTCGCAACACCATCCCGCTGGGCCGGGCGGGCAGGCCGGAAGAGATCGCCGCTCCGGTGCTTTTTCTGTGTACCGAACATGCCAGTTTCATCACAGGAGAGGTCTTTAACGTAAATGGCGGTGCGGTTCTCACGGGATAAGAGTGATCGTAAAACCCCCTAAAATCGCGGGCGAGGGGTTTGCATTCGAGCGGTTTCCTGCATCCAAGTCTGAAAGGAGCTTTTACTGCCGCAGGCTGAAAGTCCACCAGCAAGGTTACAATTCTGTTTAAGCGATCACCCTCGTCAGGAATGAAACAACTTCTTTCCATCCTGCTTTTTGTGTGTTCGGTCTGGGCTTATACATTGTGGGGACAAGCTCAGAACGACGCGGCCCCTCCGTCGTCGCAACCCCCGTCGCAGTCATCCCCTCAGCCTTCCTCTCAGTCATCCGCGGCTTCCTCTAGATCTTCTGCAGAATCGCCCAAATCTCCGCCTGCGCTCTCTCCCGAGCAGGAGAATGCTCACCAGGCGAAGGCCATCATCGAGAAGGGAATTCAGGCGCTCGGGGGAGAGACATACCTCACCATTCGCGATCGCGAACAACAGGGGCGCGGTTATAGCTTTCATCACGGCCGCCCCAATGGCGGAGGCGGCGTGTTCTGGAGTTTCACCGAATTCCCTGACAAAGAGCGGATCGAACTGACCAAAGAGCGCGACATCGCGGAACTCTATGTGGGCAACAAGGCATGGGAGATCACCTACAAGGGCGCTCATCCCATCGAGCAAAAAGATCTCGACGACTACCTGCGCCGGCGCCGCTTTTCGCTCGACACCGTCCTTCGAAGCTGGGTCAACGATCCCAAAGTCGTGCTTCTATTCGAGGGCGCTGCCGTCGCGGCGCAACATCCCGCGCAGCAGGTGACGCTGGTCAACGCACAGGATGAGAGCGTGACTCTCTACTTCGATAGCGACACTCACTTGCCGGTCAAGAAGTCGTTTTCCTGGCGTGATCCCGTCGATCGGCAAAAGAATCTTGAGGAAGAGGTCTACGAAAATTACCGTCCGGTTTCCGGAGTGATGGCGCCCTATAACCTCACTCGCTATTTCAATGGCGATATGGCAAGCCAGCGTTTCCTCAACTCCGTCACCATTAATCAGGGACTTGACGAGGCAATGTTCGACCCGCACTCCGGCTACAATCCCAACAAACCGGCCAAGCAAAACAGCAAGCGCTAGAACCGAAACTGCCTGAGTCTTTGCTACCCCGACGGCGTCATGAACCTAACTCCCTCTGTACTTCGACGTCAGTCTCTTTTTTGCCGCATCAATCTCGAGACAGGCCATATATCATCCTTGCACTGTGGCTATTTTGCCACAGCCAGTTTGCCGTTCGTAGGCGTAATCTGGTTCATTCATTAGCTCAAATTTATCGCTTCTTGACCCCAGAGCAAACAATCCGCTCCGCGGTGGAGTGCAGCGGCATCGGCCTGCATAGCGGTGCTCCTGTTTCCATGCGCATCCTGCCGGCGTCATCCGGAACGGGCATCGTTTTTCGGCGGACCGATCTCGACGGCTTTGAAATCGAGGCAATCAGCCGCAATGTAGCCCGGGTCAGTTATGCCACCAGTCTTATGAAAAAGGGCGTTCTGATCTCGACCACTGAGCACGTGCTCTCCGCCTTCATCGGCATGGGTATCGATAACGCGATCGTCGAACTCGACAACCTGGAATTGCCCATCCTCGATGGCAGCGCCCGTCCCTTCGTTGAGATGATTCAGAAGGCGGGCACGCGTAAACAGCGCCGTCCCCGAAAATATTTAAGGATTCGCCGCGAGCTCGAAATGCGGGAAGGAAACAAATTCATCGCGGTCTATCCCGCAGAGACTTATTCGGTTTCCTATTCGATCAATTTCCCGCATCCACTGATCGGGAAAGAAACCTTCCAGGTGGAACTCACGAATGGAAGTTATCTGCGTCATATCGCTGGGGCGCGCACTTTTGGTTCGCGCCAGGACGAGCAGGCCATGCGCGATATGGGACTGATTCGTGGCGCCTCCAGCGAGAATTGCATCGTGCTCACTCGCGACGGCATCGAGAACGGCCCTCTCCGCTTCCCGGACGAGTTCGTGCGACACAAAGTGTTGGATTTGGTCGGTGATCTGGCGTTGTTGGGAAAGCAGATCCTGGGCAATGTAGTCGCCGATCGAGCCGGTCACGCTATGCATACGGCGCTGGTCTCGCGCATCCTGCGCGATAAGACGTTATGGGAGCAAGTGACCTTTCCTCCTGAAGAAAAAACCAGCGGGTCGGCGCATGGTGCCGAGGCCGCTGCCGGGTCTTCTCTGTGATGGGTCTTCTTTCTGATACTCGGCAACCGTGATTCTTGATCAAGAATTCTTGGTGTCCGATCGGGGACGAAGCGTCAGCGTTGCAGCAGAGAGAGTCAGTCTGCGGGCTCGCAAGGCGTCTCACCGCAACCGCGCGGATCGTGCGGGCGCTCTCGCAACAATCGTTCCAGTTCAGCCCGTGTGTGCTCAATGACCGCGGCCGCAAACCGCCGTGCGGATTCCTGCCGCTCTTTTGATAGTTCCTTCACTCGCATATTCAGCAGCGGAATATCGTTCTCGAACCAGCGCAGCGTTCTTTGCACTCTAGCAATGCGGAAATCATGGTTCATGATCGGCCTCTCCGATACCAAAGAAGTGATCTTCCAGATTGCCACGGGCGCAGACCCACGCAAGTCTAAAGTGAGATACCCCTGACGGGGCGCGCTGGCGGGAAGTTCATCTTGAAAGATGGAGCCGCTGGGAGGAATGCCGATGCGTCTGGGTATGTAAGGTAACTACATGCCGGGCTCGCAGTCAGAATTTCCTTGCGGTGGACGCTACTGCGAGCCTCGGGATTGCGCGGCCGCCATTTGTTCTTTGGCTCCTGGAAATTCCTGCTCTATCTGCTCGTCGAGCCAGTGTTCCAGCTGTTGCCGGGAAGCCTTCTCAACATTTTGAAAGCGGAAGCCGGCGAGGCCTTTGACATCGACCCAGGCAACTTCGGCTTCCACTTCCAGGTGAATGTTCTTGCCCGGCAGAGAAAACTTCAGGCGCGGCGCACATCCCCTGGGCAGTGCTTCCCGCAACATGAGGGCAATGCCGCCTTCGCTGATGTTGGTGCTGGTCGCGTTCAGAGTTCTTCCTTCGAGTACGACTTTGACCAGCATCTTCACCGGTTGCCGGAAATAGCGGCGGCGCTCGTTTATCATGAAATTCAAGGCCGCATGAAAACAGCGCGATGCATTGAGGGCGCTGATCGGTTTCTGCAGAACGAAGTTGGCGCCCATCCCAAATGCTTGCTGCGTGGTCGTTTTCTTTCCGTTCAGGATGGCAAACGTGACGGAGTTCTTGTTGCTTTGAATGCTTCTCAGGCCCTGCAGCACTTCCAGTCCGCCATTTAGATCGTCGCAATCCACAATCACCGCGTCGAACTTATCGGAGATCAGAATTTTGGCTCCGGCCCGCGCTTCATGGCATATTTCCACGTCAATCGATAATTTCTCGAGCGTCGGCCGGATCACACGCAGTACTTCCGGGTCCTTGCTCAAAAGAAGCGAGTCCAACGTCATACCGCGATTCTAGAAGGGGATCAAGGCACGGGATAGTGACCAAGGTGATGGACCCTTCACCGCTCCTGAGGATGTGAAAGAAGGGAAAGGACTTTGAGGGCTATTACGAAATCCCGTGAATGATTGTGTCGCGCGATTTTGCAGAGTACAAATGGTTCGAGCACGCAATGCGCAATCTGGCTTATCTTTCGCTGGGATCGAACATGGGAGATCGCGAGGCCCATCTGCGTGATGCGATCGGACGCCTGCAAGCCGAGGGCCGCGCGATATCCGTTTCTTCTCTCTACGAAACTGCGCCTGTCGAGTTCACCGACCAGGCATGGTTCTTAAACTGCGCGATGACCCTGGAAACGAAACACACTCCGGAGCAACTGATGGCGGCGATTCTCAACATTGAGCACGCGATGGGCCGGCGGCGCGTTCAGAAAAAAGGCCCACGCCTCATCGACATCGATATCCTTCTGTTCTCCGACAAGGTCATCGACTCGGCTGAGTTGACCGTCCCTCATCCTGCGATGCATGAGCGCCGGTTCGTGCTCGAGCCTCTGGCGGAAATCGCGCCGGAAGTAAAGCACCCGAAGTTGGAGAAAACGATTCGAGAGTTGCTCGACGCCTTGCCGGCAGGGCAAATCGTTCGGCCGTTACAGGCCAAGGAAAACGACCAACGACCGAGCACCAAGGACCGACTCACGGCAGGATGATACGGCTCCCGGCCTCTTGCGGGAGCACCGCCGACTCCTGCTCGGGAAACTGGGCGAACAGAAATTCCACGAAGGCCCGCGATTTGGGACGTCCCGAGGTCCGTCCGTGCGCCAGCCGTGCCAGAAACACCAGCGCCTTCAGCACGTCGGAATCCCGCAGGCTCGTGTAGCCGGTGTGCTTCTGCTCGGCTTCGCGATACTCCTTCACCATGCTCTCAATCTCTGCCGCAATCCTGCGCTGCGATTCGCTGGTCAAAGGCTGCTCGTAGTGCAATCCCGAATTCACTCGCCGTTCGTAACTCTTTGACAAGGCCGAAAGAGCGGCAATCAAGTCTTGATCGTGCACGTTGCGGTCGGCTCGCGCGGCCTTGGCCAACGCATAGGTCAGACCCATGAGCAGATGTTCCTTCTCGTACATGAACTGATCGGAAACTGCGACCTGCAAAAACAAACCCGCGGGATCGATCTGGTCCGACGTGCGGGGCTTTTCGTGTTCGCGCGCCTGCAGGAGATACGGACAATCACTCGGACAATCGAGAGTCACTTCGCGCTGTTCGCCACAGCACTGCGGGCAAATGCGTCCGTGAACAGCCGGACAGAAACGCTTTTCCTTGCGAATTTCACAAATCACGCAACTCAATCACGACTCCTCGGCGCAACCTCGCCTTCCGCAGGTTAACACGCTGGTACGCATAACAGGCTGATCCCAGCACTCTGATGCACGAGAAGCCCTGTAAAAATGCGCTCTCCGGCGTTCGGAAATTATAAAAGCCTCGTAAAATAAGGTGTTTTCCACAGCCCGACGGGTATAAGATAGCCCCTATCGGTATTCAACTGATTTTTGTCGAGGAGAAAAAATATGGCAGCAGGTTTAACCAAGACACAGCTCATCCGGCATCTCGCCGAAAAGACCGAGCTTCCCAATAAGACCGCGGCGGCGTTCCTGGAGCAACTGGCGGACACCGCTATCAAAGAAACCAAGAAGAACGGCATCTTCGTCGTCCCCGGCCTCGGCCGCCTGGTGAAGGCGCACCGTAAGGCTCGCGTGGGACGCAATCCGCAGACCGGCGAACCCATTCAGATCAAAGCCAAGACCGTCGTAAAGTTCCGCGTCGCCAAGGCCGCCAAAGACGCGATCGCCCCCAAGAAGTAGTTTCTGTTTCGGATCCAGGGAAAGGCCGGCCCAGCGCCGGCCTTTACTTTTGGGTCGAAACCGGTTTCGCTTCAAGTTTCAAAGTCTCAAGGTTTTAGAGTTTCAAAATAGAAGCGGCCGAATGCCATGAACTTTGAAACCTTGTAACGTTGAAACCTTGAAACTTGGACTTCCATGGTCAACTGGATCGTAATCGGAATTGGCGACATCGCCACTCGACGCGTCATCCCCGCAATCCAGACTGAATCCCGAAGCCGCCTGTATGGACTTGTCACCCGGTATCCGGCTAAAGCTGCGCCCTACGGCGCTCGCGTATGGAGAGATCTCGATCAGGCTCTCGCTGATCCTGACATTCACGCGGTGTATGTCGGCACGCCCGTGTTTCTTCACGCGCCCCAAACGATTCAGTCACTTCGCTCCGGCAAACATGTGCTCTGCGAAAAACCGATGGCCATGAACGAGGCCGAAGCCCGCACAATGCTCGCTGCTGCAGATGAAACTGGCAAAGATTTCGGAGTCGCTTACTACCGCCGCTCTTATCCCAAGCTGCAGCGCGCGAAACAACTGCTCGACGCCGGCGTGATCGGCAAGCCGGTGCTGGCCGAACTCACCAGCCACGCCTGGTTTGACGGAAAAGGCAGCCGCAGTTGGCTGGTGGATCCCGCGAAGGCCGGAGGCGGGCCGCTCTTCGATATCGGCTCGCACCGCATCGACGTTCTGAATTTTCTTTTCGGCCAGCCACTGCGGGTCAGCGCGCAACTCTCCAATGTCGTGCATCACTACGCTGTGGAAGACAACGCCACCGTGATGATTGAATACGCAGGCGGGGTTCGCGGCATTGTGGATGTTCGCTGGCACTCGAAAGTGAACCGCGACGAATGCCGCATCCGCGGCACCGACGGCGAGATGGAATTATCGCCACTGAATGGGCCCGATCTCATCTATCCCGGCGCCCACGAAAATCTTCCGCCGCATGCCAACCTGCACTATCCCATGCTGGAAAATTTTGTAGATGCGGTCGAGGGCAAAGCCCCGTTACTCGCCAGCGGAGCCTCGTCCTTCTGGGCAGACTGGGTCACCGAAAGGGCGGCGCGTCACACCTCGTAACGCCGGCATCTTGCCGGCTGTCGCGAGGTCATCTCGCAATCGCAGTTGGGAACGAAGACGCTGCTGACGGCACCCCAGTCCGGCCTGCTCACTTCGCATATTCGTTCTTCACTACCTCGCCGCCCTTCATCACAAATTTCACGCGTTCCAGCGCAGTCACATCCTTGACCGGATCGCCATCCACCGCAACCATGTCGGCCCACGCCCCCGGTTCCAACGTGCCAACCTTGCCCGACCACCCCAGCAAATCCGCGGCATTCAGCGTCGCTGCCTGAATCGCCTGCAACGGCGTCAACCCCAGTTTCACCATCACGGCAAATTCATGGGCGTTCAGACCATGAGGATACACAGCGGCATCGGTGCCAAAAGCAACTTTCACTCCACTAGCGAAAGCATGAGCAATGTTTTTTCGCGCCGCCGGCATAACCGCCTTGGCCTTGGCCAGCAGAAAGTCGGGCACGTGGTTTTTTTCGGCATTTTCCAGGAACCAGTCGCCCAGGTAAAGCGTGGGCACAAGATACGTGCCGTTCTTCTTCATCTCCGCGATGGCTGCGTCGTCAATGTAGGAGCCATGCTCAATCGAATCCACTCCTGCCTCAGAAGCCCAAAGAATGGCCTGCGCTCCGTGGGCATGGGCAGCAACTTTACGACCCAGGCGGTGAGCCTCGGCGACAATAGTCTTCATTTCTTCCAGCGTGTACTGCGATGCCTGTGGATTGTCTCCCTTCGAGAGCACTCCACCCGAGGCCATGAACTTGATCAAGTCCGCGCCATACTTGATGTTCTGCCGAACCATGTGGCGCACGCCGTCCACGCCATCGGCCACACCGTCAGAGGTCGCGTGATATTCGAACGGCAGCAGATTATTGTCCGCATGTCCGCCGGTAATGCTGAGCGGCGGCCCGCTCACCAGCATCCTCGGCCCCGGCACGTCGCCGGCGTTAATGGCGTCGCGCAACGCAACATCGCTATATCCGGATGCGCCGACGTTGCGCACCGTGGTGAATCCCGCCAGAAGAGTAAGCCGCGCGTTCTTGGCGCCAGTCAACGTTTCGCGCGGAATCGAAACACCCAGCTCTTCATAACCGAACTTGGGGTCCATGGTCAGGTGCGTGTGCGCATCGATCAATCCAGGGAGAACCGTTGCATTGGGCAAATCGATGCGAAGGGCATCCCCGGGAATCTTCGCCTCGGCGGCGGCGCCGGAGATGACGATCTTCCCCTCTTCGATTATCAGCGTCTGATCGGCCAGCAACTTGCCGGTCTTCACGTCAAGTACGTGCCCGGCATGCACCGCAACGTGGCGGGACGTCTGGGCAAGGCCCAACGTTCCCAGACACAAAAACGCAAACACTGACACAGCGGCGGACATCTTCTGCATGGTTCCTCTTCTTCCTGAATTGTCGTATTGAATTGTCGTACTGAAATGTAGTCGCGCAGATAACCTTGAAAGCCGCCGTGAGCAAAGGCGAGTTGTTCCTAGCCTCCAGGGCCGTCGTTGGAAACGTATTGCTCCAGCGATTCCAGTTCACGGCTCAGGTCATCCACGCGCCACTCCAGCAGATTTCGGATGGAAAGAATTCCCAGCAGTCGGCCATTGTCATCGGCCACCGGCAGATGGCGGAAGTGCCGCTCCAGCATGATGCTCAGGGCCTCTCCTGCACCCGTGCCTCGCGTCGCCATCTCTACCGGCGTGGTCATCAGTTCGCGCACGGAAGTCGACTTTGGATCCACATGGCTGAGCGACATTTTGCGCAGGACATCTCGTTCCGTAAAAATCCCGGCGACTCGAAACTCGCTGTCCACCACCGCAACCGCCCCCACATGGTGGTCCAGCATCTTATGAATGGCGTCGGCTACGGTGGCTTCCAGACTCACCGCCGCAATCTCCCGATCACAAAGGTCCAGCACGCTCATAAAAACCTCCTTCGGCTCAACCGACCTTGGAACCGAATTCGACCGGATCAAACCGGATTGACGCATTATGCTTACGCCAGCGCGGATGTCAAGAAAAATGGAGCGAAAAAGCGACTTTGACCTGAAAACCGGATCGGCCGCCCGAGTTCATCTTTTCTCCCCGCCCGCCGCTGTCGGCTCCTCTTTCTTAAAGACCTGTCCATCCTTCATCACGAACTGGACGTTCTCCAGTGCCTTGATGTCGCGCAACGGGTCCGCGCTCACGGCGACGATGTCGGCAAATGCGCCCGGAGCCACTACACCGATCTTGCCCTCCATGTCGAGCATCATGGCCGCGCGCGAAGTCGCGCTCTGAATCGCATCCATGGGCTGCATGCCGAACTCCACCATGCGCGAAAACTCCTGGGCGATTGGCTCGGTCCACGGGATTCCGCCCATATCCGTTCCGAAGACGATTTTCACGCCTGACTTTAGCGCCTTCTTAAAGGAGACTTCGTGAGCGGAAGCGCGCAAGCGATCGCGCTGCCCGGTCGGCGTATCCGCCGCCGCCCAGTCGGTGTAGTAGACGCTGAGCGTGGGGACGTACCAGGTGCCCTGCTTCAGCATCTGCGCGATTGCCGCGTCGTCCAGATCCAGTCCATGCTCGATAGAATCGCATCCGCCATCGAGCGCCCGGTGCAGTCCAATTCCGCCGTAGGCGTGACATGCGACTTTCTTGCCCCAGCCGTGCGCCTCGTCCACGATCGCCCGCAACTCCTCCACTGTGAGCGTAGGCTGCGAAACCAACTCCCCGTTCTTCCCGACCCAGGAGCGATGCGTCATGTAGACCTTGATCCAGTCGGCGCCGTGGTCGAGTTGTTCGCGCGCCGCTTTACGGGCTTCCACCGGTCCATCGACGATCTGCGCCCCTTTCGGCATCTCCAATTCAGGCGCGTACCCCTCCAGCGGATATCCCCCGGTGGTCGAGATGGCGCGGGTCACCACCAGCAACCGCGGCCCCGGGATATAGCCGCCTTCAATCGCCTGTTTGATGCCGACATCGCCGTAGCCCGCTCCTTCGGTTTCCACATCGCGCAGTGTGGTAAAGCCCTGCTCCAGCGCCCGGCGCGCCGAAACGGTCGCTCGCGCCGCCCGCATCGCTAAAGGCTCCGTAAGAATGTTGGCGTCATAGCCGCCCTGCGCGGGGTCTTCGCCCTGGAGAAAAATGTGAGTGTGCGAATCGATCAGGCCGGGAAGCACGGTGTCTTTCGACAGATCGATCGCCATCGCGCCGGCTGGAATCTTCACATTCGCAGCTTCCCCGACGCTTTCGATGCGGTTGCCGCGAATGATGATGACCTGATCGCGGCGCGGCTTATCGGATCTGCCGTCAATAAGTGTACCGGCACGAATGACGGTAAGCTGGGCCGGCGACGACACAGACTGTTGCGCGATTGCGCACGTAGTGAAGCTAAGAGATAAGAGCAAAAACAGATGCTTCATTCGAATCTCCGTCAAGCCGTCCACGGCCTCGCGGACAGCCGGTTAGCCCGTCTCGTAAGATGATTGGGCGGGAAGGATTCTATACCCTCATGCGACAATCTGCCTCGCGACGCAAGAGCAACATATCGACGCGGAGAGGAGGCGGCTTGCCGATACGCGTTGCGGGAATTCAGGACGCGCAAGCAATCCCCGCGGTGATCAACGCATTTCGGCACGCAGAGACCTTTTTATTGAGGGCGATCGCATCGACCTGGAGACGGCGCGGACGCGGCTACAAACGGGCAGGTTCCTGGTTGCAGATGACGACGCTTTTTTCTACGGCTGGGTTTACGTGGACCCCGAGGCGATCGGACATAGCTGGGCCTGCTGTCGGTTGACCCCGAACATCAGAGGTTCGGGATTGGTTCCAAGCTGATGGATGCCGCCGAAGACTACTGGGGCAGGCAGCCATTTCATGGACCTGAGGATGGTGAATGTACGGAAGGAACTGCCCAGCTTCTACCATCGCCGGGGATACGTTGAAACCGGCACCGAGCCTTTCACGCCCGGCCTGAAGCCGAAACTATCTTGTTATTTTGTGAAAATGTCGAAGCCGTTGACCCGAACCCAGATTAAAACTCAGGGCAACACAGCATCGGCCTCGGTCTCCGGCAACGATGCACCGGGAGAGACGATACGGGCGTGGTCTCGCACCGAGCGCTCCTGAGTGCGCCGGGAGGACGCGAAAGCGCTCGCGCCTCCTGGCACACGTCGTGTCAGTTTCAGTCCCTCGTGTCGTCAGTCCTTACGGTTCCCGTCATGATGGTTTTTGTCCTGGTCACGATTGCAGCAGTCCTTGGCACCATGATCGTTGTAATCGTCATTAGAGCAGCATCCATGGATCTCGATGCGTCCTCCCTTAATCTCACCCGAGGCGCTGTAGCCGATTGACAGACGGATGGCGAACGTGGCTCCAGCCGACTGGTTATCGCTCACATCCAGTTGATAGGTGCCATCCTGCCCGTTAATTTCGGCAGTGCCTTGAATGCGCCGCGAGTTCGGCCCCTTCTCAAGATATGCGGCAACACTCGTGCTCTTCATCCGGAGGTTGGTGCCGTGGTCATGGTAGAAAACCTCTCCACGCAGCATGCTGTTCTGATCTTTATCTCCGTTTTTGTCAGTGTCTTTGTCTAAGTCTTTGTCTTTATCTCTGGCTTTGTCCTGGTCTTTGTCGCACCTGCATCCAGCTTCAAAGCCAAAGGTAGCCTTGCTACGGGATGGTCCGGTGATCCAGCCGCCGCCGGTCGTAAAGTCCTTGCACTGTTGGCCACCGCCGCCACCGCTGCCGGAAGCTACCGCTGTGATGGCGTTGCTGTCGAGTGTCACAGCGCCGTTCAAAGCGAATACGCGGCCAGTCACGCTGGTGCCGGTGGTAACGGTGTCGCTGGTGAGCGCGAGAATGCTTCCAGCAAAAACCGTGTCCGTGCCTAGAGTGGCGGAGCTGCCGACCTGCCAGAAAACATTTCCTGCCGTCGCTCCGTTGGCCAGCACGACAGACGAATTACTCGCCGTCGTTAGCGTGCTTCCAATCTGGAAAACGTAGACCCCGTTTCCGTCGAGAGTGAGAGTTCCAGTCAACTGCGCCGAAGTCGCAGGAAAACAATAGACGCCTGGCGATAGCGTGACCGCGCCGGGACTCGTCCCTAGAATCTTCCCGGTCAAGTTGGTCCCGCAGGGTTCTGCTACCAGAACACTGTACGCAACCAGGGCCGCACTCTCGGCCGCGCCAGCGAGCGAACCCGCGCCCGTGTAAATCGTACCGTTCACTACTCCGACACCGCCAGTGCAAGGCGCTGGAAATCCAGTGCAAGAAGTGCCAGGACTCACACCCAAATCGCCGGTGATGATCGTCGGGCCTGTATTCGTTACCGTCGAAGCTCCTAAAACGGCAAAGCTCTGCGCGGAACCCAGTGGCGGAGCGGTCTGCGCCCATGCCAGAGTGCCCATACTTAACAGGCAAATAACCAACAAAAACTTTTTCATTACTCTTCCTCCAAGATTTTTTGGTATTAGGTAACTTGTGGTGAGCGGCAGCGCCGCGACTTGCCCGTTTCTTGGCGTGCGCCGAATCGACGCAGGCCGGGCGTATCAAACTCTGGCAGGGAGCGGTTTGAACGGACTGTGCAAAAGAGAACACTTCTAACGAATCAGGCAAGCGTGTGACTGAAATGGCTCGGAGTCATCGGAGTCGTTCCAAATTGGGCGGGAGAAGCGCGCAGTGGTTCAGATGTCCTTAATTTCCGCAGTTGATTCCACTAAGCGATGGGAACGATCAAGGAGAAGGCCAGAAGGGTTACGAATGATCGTAATTTGGAGGTCGAATAGAAAAATCCGGCACAATTTAAGAAATGCAGGCGACTCTTCCCGGCATTCGGTTATCTACGCTCCAATCACCGCATCCGCCTCAATCTCCACTAGAATCTCCGGCGAGATCAGCGCGCTCACCTGCACCATCGACGTAGCGGGGCGAATATCGCGGAAGAATTCCCCGTGCGCTTTCCCGATCTTTTCCCACTCCCCGATGTTCGTCACATACATGCGGGTGCGCACTACGTCTTTCATGCTGACGCCCGCCTTCTTGAGTGCGCTCTCGATGTTCTTCAAGGTCTGCACCGCCTGCGAGTAGGAATCTCCCACACCCACGATCTTTCCGTCCGGCCCGGTGGCTGTTGTCCCCGACACGTGCACATACGCACCCACTTTCACCGCACGAGAGTAACCTACGATGGGTTCCCAAGGCGTTCCGCTGGCAATGTTCTGCCGTTCCAAATTCCGATTGCCGAATTTCTGATGACTCATTCGATTCCTCCGTGGGTGCTTATTCTACAAGGGGAACTGCGCAAAGATCGCAGATTGGCAGCCGCTTTCTCCGAGTGCCAGCAAAATACAGCAGAATCCGCGCCCTTCTCATTCGCAACCCCCCCTCGTTCTAACGGATACCGTGCACAACGCATTCGCCGTCTGTTCCTTCTAACGGAATTGGAAAAACGAATCATGGCGATAAACAAAAGTCACTTGCGTTGCAGCATCAAAGTAGAGTATCTACTCACGCAGGCGGCTGAAACACCGCGCGCCATGCGGAGTTCGGGAGGTTCAAAATGATTCCGGAATCGCATCCGTTGCAGGAGTTATTTCAGGATCTTGTAGGGCGACACTACGCCGCGCAAATCGGGATTCGCGATCCTCAGATCGTCGCCTACGTTTCTCATCTGCTGGCGGAATTCTGCGAAGCCAATCAACTCCACAAGATTCATGATGCCTGCGACCGCCCACTGGCCGACGTCGGCGAGATGCTGCTGGAATCGGATCCCATTTACGGCCCCGCTCCGTCTTTTGATCGCGAGCGCCAGGTGCGCAAACACATTGGCGATTACACACTCTTCTTCGCAGGAATGTTTCCCGAAAGCATCAATCATCTCCGGCTGCGGCGCCAGCGTCTGGAAAATTTCGTCGAGTGGGTGAAGGCGGGCAAGGAGAGTTACTACATAGTTTCGAAGTTCGAGCATTTCGAATACGCCAAGGTTGCGCCTCTGTTTGCCAGTCTCTCAAAAAACTTTGAGGAATGCGTATACGGATTGAACATGGTGAAGCACGATCTGGAAGAGATGCAGCATCCGATCGTGAGGCGCACTGACGATTTCATCATGTAAAGTGGACCACAAGGCGGGAGCGTCATGGCGCGCTCTCGAAGCCTCTCGCGGCTCCGACCCCGCCGCTTAGACTTCGCCGCTCAGACATGGAGATCCGCTCCACTACTCATTCGGTAAAAGCTCAACGCTGCACTGCCCTGCGCCAAATGACGGAACCGGCGCAGGTGACCAAATTCTTCGCCCGGATCGAACTTCTTTTCATGTTCGGCAATCACCACCGACATCGCCCAAACTAACGACGAGTCCGCCAAGGCCCTGAGCGTCTTCGCGTAGGCCTCCTGCATGCGGTACGGGGGATCGACGAACACCACGTCGGCTGCTACGTGCTGCCGCTCCATACGCCAGAACGCGCGCGGCAGTTCGTCCTCGAGAATCTTGAACCCACCGGTTATTCCCAGACTCTGCAGATTGCTGCGGATCGCATCCGCCGCCGGGGTCGAGCGTTCCACGAAATACACTTCCTTGGCTCCCCGGCTCAGGGCTTCGATTCCGACCGCGCCCGTGCCGGCGAAGAGGTCAAGCCACGTGCTGCCCTCGAGCGCTTCCGGGTTCCCCGCTGTCAGCACATTGAACAATGTCTCACGCAGCTTGTCCGAGGTAGGACGCACGTCCATCCCTCGAAGCGAATGCAGCGGACGGCTTCGATATTTTCCCGCGATCACTCGCATGCCCCTGTACTCCTGGATGCCGCAATCACTATATCTATGCATGTAGAATAAAAGTAGCGAAGCCCTATGCGAAGCTGGTCCATTCCGGTTGGACGGTTGTTCGGGGTCGACGTTCGCATCCACTTTACTTTTTTTGTGCTCCCCCTGTTCATCTTCTGGACGGATTGGGCCGCCCGTCAAGGCTCTGCCAATGGGCCACGCGACCTGGCACTTTCGGGAATCGTTCTAGCCTGTGTGGCCGCCCACGAGTCCGCTCACATGTTCGCCGCCCGCCGCTTTGGATTGATCCCTAAGGCCGTGATCCTGCTGCCGCTGACCGGTGTGGCGCTTTATGACGAATCGCGGGTCGAGAAAGCGCAGCCCACCCTGCCGGTATGGAAACGTGACATGCGGCTGGCTCTGGTCGGACCGCTGGTAAGCCTCGCCCTTGCCGGCCTGGCCGCTGCGACAGTAACCGCCTCCGGGCATGGAGCTGAGCTCTGGCAATGGCCTTTTCTTCAAGCCGCCAAACTCCCGAAAAGCGTGGTATGGGCGAATCTTTATCTCGCGATTTTCAATCTCATGCCTGCGTACCCGCTTGATGGCGGACGCATCCTGCGAGCCTTCTTCACTCGCACTCTCGACGCTTCCTCCGCCACCCGGCGCGCCGTTTCCATCAGCAACGCCATAGCCATGGTTCTGATGCTCGCCGGCCTGTTCAGCGACAGCTGGCTGACCATGGTCGGCGTCATCGTCTTCTCCGCCGCCCAACTCGAAGAGCGCGCGCTCGTATTCCAGTCCGTGCTCGACAACGTTCGGCTCGAGGAAGTCATGCTCACCGACTTCGCTACGTTATCCCCGGCAGACACCTTGGAGGACGCCTTGGAAAAAGCGGTTCATTCCCTGCAAGACGATTTTCCCGTGGTTCGCGGCAGTGACATGGTGGGGGTGATTTCGAAGCAGCGCATTCTCGACGCTCTGCGGGCGGAAGGAAACGGCTACGTCCAGGCGGTCATGAACAAGATATTCGAAGTCTCCCTGCGCCAGGATTCTTTGAGCTCGGCCTTCCGCAAACTGACGGCACGCAATTCCAGCATTATTCCCGTGGTCGAAGATCAGCGCCTGATCGGCATTGTCACCCTGCAAAACCTGATGCATTCCATGGCCCTGTTAGCCGAAAGCCGCAAACTCCGCCGCGACGAAGCCGAATCGTAACTTAAACCACGTAGCGACAGCCGCCTCGGCTGTCCGGCCGGGCGAAGCCTGGCCGGAAGTCACTTCACCCTTTCCATGCGGAAGAGCGGCGCTTCAGCGCCGCGCAACCGCTGCCTCCGACCAGGGCTCTAGCCCCGGCCCTCAGAACAGCTGCACCGCTTTGGCCTGCTGTATCGCCGGAATCGTCCGCAACTTCGCCAACACTTCTTCCGGCACGCGCCCATCCACGTGAACCACCGCGATCGCTTCCCGCGGCTGGTCAGATTCTTTCTGAACTTCTTTCTCAACCGCGCGCCGGCCCAGTGAGAAATCCGCGATGTTGATCGACTCTTCGCCCAGGATGGTTCCCACTTTGCCGATCACGCCCGGGACATCTCGATTTCGGAGATAAATCAGGCTGCGCTCCAGCGGAGCCTCGACGTCGATGCCATCAACCTGCAGCAGCCGGGGCGCATCCCCATGCAGCACCGCGCCCTTCACCATATGTTCTTCCGACGAAGTCTTGAGAAAAATCGAAAGCACGCTCCCGGCGCCTCCTGTGGAAGCCTTCGCCTTGTGCGATTCCAGCACCCGCAATCCACGCTCCTCGGCAATCGTAGCCGCGTTCACCAGATTCGCTTTCTCCTCCAGCGCCTGATTCAGAATGCCCTTGAGCGTTCCGTTACGGATCAACTCAGTCTTCCACTCCGCAATGTGCCCGCTATACCGAATCGAAATTTCCTCGATGCTGCCCTCCGAAACCTGCGCCAGAAATCCTCCCATGCGTTCCGCCAGCACAATATAGGGTTGCATGGTCGCATACTCCTCCGCTGAAACCGACGGCACATTCACCGCGTTCTGAATCACTCCGTGCTTCAGATACTCCTTCACTTGTTGCGCAATCTGCACCCCCACCGCCTCCTGCGCCTCGGCTGTCGATCCGCCCACATGGGGCGTGAGCAGGACATTTTCCAGCGCTACGAGCGGCGAGTTCTTGGGGGGCTCTTCCGCAAAAACATCGATTGCTGCCGACGCCACGTGCTTCGTTTTCAAAGCTGCAGCCAGATCAGCCTCATTCACGAGTTCGCCGCGGGCGCAATTCACCAGCCGCACCCCCTTCTTCATTTTTGCAATCGAGGCCTCGTTGATCATTCCCGTGGTTTGCGGTGTCAGTCCCACATGCAACGTGATGTAGTCCGCCGCCGCATACAGTTCGTCGAGCCCCGCCAGGCGAATCCCCTGCTCCTTCGCCACCGCCACCGAAACAAACGGATCATGCCCTACCAATTCCATCCCGAACGCTCGCGCCCGTCGCGCCACCTCCATGCCGACACGTCCCAGCCCGATAATGCCCAGCGTCTTCGCCCGCAGCTCGGTCCCCTGTAAGGACTTTTTCTCCCACTTGCCCGCGTGCATGAGTGCGTCGGCACGGCACAGATGTCGCGCCATCGCCAGCATCATTCCCAGCGTCTGCTCCGCCACCGCCACCGCATTCGCTCCCGGCGTGTTCATCACCGCGATGCCCTTGTGGGTCGCGGCTTCCAGATCGATGTTGTCCACGCCGACTCCGGCTCGCCCGATCACGCGCAGCTTTTTCCCATGCTCCAGCAGCTTCGCATCGGCCTGCACCGCCGAACGCACGATCAGCGCGTCCGCCGATTCCAGCTGTTGCTCCAGATCGCCATCCAGTTGATCGGCTGTAAGAACGGTCCAGCCCGGTTCTTGCAACTGAGCCACGGCCGAGGCTGAGATTTTTTCCGCTACGATGATTTTCACGAATGATTTCCCCTGAATGACACTTATGTTTGAAAAATCCGCCCGACATCCATTTAACGACGTTAACCACGCAATGTTGACCAAACAATGACGGGGAAATGACACGCTGCTGACACTCGTGCCGCTGGGATTTCCTAGACTCTTTCCCACGGGCCACGGCCCCCCAGGAGAACACCATGAAAACATCCCAGACACTGCCAGCCGCCAAAATCACACTGCTCGCGGCTCTGACCGCTGCTCTGACCGCTATGACCTTCGCCTGCGGTTACAGTGCCAAGACTGCTCCGGCGGTGGCTGGAACCATGCCGACCATCGCGGCCTTGAGTCCCTCCAGCGCGACCTCAGGGGGCCCGGCGTTCACACTTACGGTCAACGGCGCCAATTTTGGCAGCAACGCCGTCGTGAACTGGAACGGCGCCGCTCAAACGACTACCTTCGTCAGCGCCAGTCAGCTCACCATTGCGGTTCCGGCCACAGCCGTCGCAACCTCAGGCACCATATCCGTCACGGTCACCAATCCCGCGACCGCCGGCATGGGTTTGTACGGAGGCGGTGGGACGCTGGCCGAAACCTCCAGCCCCATGGATTTTACGGTCAACTAAACCCGGAAATCTTTCACGCGCCGACCAGTTGTCGATTCCCGGACTGGGTGCGGGCATAGACTTCCTGCGCTGCCCGCACCGCCGCTCCGTATTCCACAGGGCGGTCAGTGACCCGCGCCAGCACATGTTCGAGCGCGCCCAGAATCCCAATCGTATCGAGATAATCGTAGTATCCGATGTGCGCGATGCGGAACAACTGTCCTTTCATTTCGCCCTGCCCATTCGCCACCACTGCGTCGAAGGTTTCTCGAAATTCCTTTACGATCTTGCTCGAATCGACTCCTTCGGGCGCGCGAATCGCGGTTAGCGCGGCCGCCGGAGATGCCGCATACAACTTCAAACCCAAAGCCTTCGCTCCGGCTCGCGTCATCTCGGCGCAAAGCTCAGCATTGTTTACCAACTCTTTGCGTCCCCGGGACAAGTCTCCATTGCCCATGCCGCGCACGAATTCCAGAGCCGCTCCCAGCGCCGCAAATAAAGACGTCGCAGGCGTATAAGCGGACTCGCCTTTGGCCGCCGACTTGCGTTCCTTGCGCAGATCGAAGTAATACCGCGGCGAGGTCGTCGCATCCATCCGCTTCCATGCCCGCTCGCTGACCCCACAGTACGCCAGTCCCGGAGGAATCATCAGCGCCTTCTGCGATCCGCCAATAATCACATCCACGCCCCAGGCATCCACATCAAGATGAGTCGTGCCCAGCCCCGTGATCGCATCCACCACCAGCAGGGGGCCATCGCCCCGCGCCCCCACAATCTTCGCGATGCCCTCCACATCATGCCTGGCACCGGTGGAACTTTCAGTCGCCTGCACAAACACGGCGCGCACATCCTGCGTAACCCGAGCCTGAATGTCGTCCAGCGAAAAGGTCTCGCCGTAAGGAACGCTCAGCACGTCAACATTGCACCCGAATGCCTTGGCTAGTCCCGTCCAGCGCTCGCCAAACTTCCCCGCCGTCAGCACCAGCACTTTGTCGCCCGGCGACGTCAGATTCGACACCGACGCCTCCATCACGCCCGTGCCCGAACAAGCCAGCACCAGCACATCGTTCTTCGTGCCAATAAACTCCTTCATGTCGGCCAGCACCCGCTGAAACAAGGCGCGAAAGTCGGCGGTCCGATGATGCGCCGTAAACGAAGCCATGGCCGTCTGCGCCGCCGGCAGCAGCGGCGTTGGCCCGGGAGTAAAAAGGCGGTTCTTGTGCAGCATAGGGAAGTATTTCCTGGTTCCTAAGAATTTGTTTCTCTACCAGTCTATCGGATGCCGGCGCCTTACGGCACACGCCAGCCCACCTGCTCATAGCAAGAGCAGGTTGGGAGGCGACGAGGCACAAGGCCAAATTCAGGAGCGGTTAGATTTTGATGCCAGAATTTCGGGCTTGGCGATATCCGGGGGTTTCGCAAACAGATCTTTCGCCTTCGCAAACAGCGCTTTGGCGATTTCCCCGTTAAGGTGCGCGTTGCGTCCATTTTCGTCGGCGAACGTATCGAAGATGCCGTATTTCCCCGGCCCCATCTTGATCGCGTACCAGCTAAGCGTCCCCGGTTCGCGTTCTGCTAACGGCTGCGCCGATTTCAAAAACTCTTCGACTTCCTTTTCTTTGCCGGGCTTAGCCTCAAGCTGCGCCCAGATCGCAAGTTTCCCCATGATATTTTCCTCCTCCGCATCAGATGCGCGAAAGAACGGTTTGGTGGCGAATCTGACAAAAGAATCCCGAACCAGGTTCGGAAGGGGACGGACGATTCGTCCGCCCACATCCAGCGTCTATAATCCCCGTTATGAGCCTCACCGAACAAATACAGAAAGACATCGTCACCGCCATGAAAGCGAAAGACGAAGCGCGACTCTCCGCTCTGCGCATGATGAAGAGCGCCTTGCACCATCGGCAGGTCGAAAAGATGGCCCCTCTCGACGAGAGAGAATCTCAAGCCGTGCTGGCCACGCTGATCAAGCAGCGCAAAGAATCCGTCGAGCAGTTCACCAAAGGCGGACGCCAGGAAATGGCCGACAAAGAAGCCGCCGAAATCGTCCTGATCGAATCTTACTTGCCCAAAGCCGCCGGCGAAGCGGAAGTAATCGCAGGCGTCAAAGCCGCCATCGCCGAACTGGGCTCGCCCACCATGAAGGACATGGGCACAGTCATGAAGAACGCCATGGCGAAATTCAACGCCGCTGGCATGCGGGTGGATG
Source organism: uncultured Acidobacteriaceae bacterium (assembly GCA_963709305.1). Lineage (GTDB taxonomy): Bacteria > Acidobacteriota > Terriglobia > Terriglobales > Acidobacteriaceae > Sulfotelmatobacter. Next base: position 149,972 of record CAVPWO010000006.1, read on the forward strand.
GAAAGATGGTCAGCGAGGTGGTAAAGCGAGAGCTGGCGGGGAAGTAGGCTTGAGCTATGCTGAAAGTGTACTTCGACGAGAGCGGTTCGCCTGATGATACGGCTGCGGTCGTCGTGGCTGGCTTCCTGGCCTCTGAGAAGCAATGGACTGAGTTCGAGCGTAATTGGAGCGAGGCGCTCTCTCACTTTTGCGTTTCTCGCCTTCACATGAGAGAGTTCGCACACAGCCTGGGTGAATTCCGGGGATGGAAGGGGGACGAGAACAGGCGGCGTAAGTTCCTATCACGTCTTATTAACATCATTCGCACCAGAGCGTTACATAGCTTCGCTGACGCAGTTCTCATGGAAGACTATCGAAGCGTAGATCAGACCTATTATCTGAACGAAGTCTTTAAACCCTATACGATAGCCGCTAGGACGTGCGTAACAAAGGTCCACAATTGGGCCAAAAGGGGAGGAATTGACGAGAGCGAGGTTGCCCTAGTTTGAGGACGGTGCTGTCGACAAGAGCGACCTAATTCACCGCCTGAAGGCCGACCAAAAGACGAATTTCGCTCTCATCAAGAAGGAGGAATCCTCCGCCCTGCAGGCCGCCGATCTTCTCGCGTACGAACATCTCCTCGCAAACACGAGAATATCTGCCGGTACGTTGCAGTATTTCGCCCAACTTCGCCACCCGCTTAAGGAACTGAACAAAGTACCCAACAACAAGGGTCTGGATTGGGGTGTCTATTCTGCCCATAACCTCGAAGAGCTTTGCATCAATTTGAAGATACCGCGGCGACAAGCGTTGGCCGTCGGGTAGCTTCCTCGATCTGCGCTCACTTCCCCCTCTGCAATTCCCGATAAGCCTCGCTCTTCGAAACTCCTCGCTCCCTCGCCACCTTCTTCAGCGCGACTTTCTCGTCCACTTTTTCTTCCGCCATAATCTGCTCCACTCGCTGCCGAACCGACGGACGGACCCTTCGCCTTTGCTCAGGGCAGGCTGCCTCCGTCCCTACGCGAGCATTTTCTTCGTCCGCTTTTCCAATCAGCAGCGTGATCTCGCCCTTTACGACCTCGCGCGCCTTCAGGCTCTCTAGCACTTCGCCCGCCCGACCGCGCAGAAATTCTTCATGCAGCTTGGTCACTTCCCGCGCTACCACGATATGCCGCGCTTCTCCCAGAACTTCGACAACATCGATGAGAGTCTCTACAATCCGATGCGGCGCTTCATAAAAAATCTGCGTGCGAGGCGAATTGTTGATCGCCTCCAGCGTCGCCCGCCGCTCACCCCGCTTTGCCGGGAGAAATCCGCTGAAGCGAAACGAATCCGTGGGCAGCCCGCTCGCCACTAGCGCTGCCAGAAATGCCGACGCCCCGGGAATCGGCACTACCGGCACCCGATGCCGGATCGCCAGCGCGATCAGCCGATATCCCGGATCCGAAATTCCCGGCATGCCCGCATCGGTGACCAGCGCGACGCTCGCCCCCTCCTGCATCTCCTTCACCAATTCCGTCGACCGCGTCATCTCGTTGTGCTCGTGATAACTGGTCGTGCGCGTCGCAATCGCATAGTGATTCAGCAGCTTCTGCGTCTGCCGCGTGTCCTCGCAAGCGATCACATCCACTTCCTTCAAGACGCGCACTGCCCGCAGCGTAATATCTTCTAGATTTCCGATCGGCGTCCCCACCAGATAAAGCGCCGGCCCAGTCCCGGCAGAAGCTTCTTTGCTGAGAACAGTTTTTCCCGCATCCCTCATGGCCGGAGTCTACCACCGCCTATGTGGCGAGAGCCGCCTCGGCTGTCCGATTCGAGCAAAGCTCGACGCAGGCTCTTCGCCATAGTGCACTGCTGCGCCACTCGTAACTTTGCGGGCTCGCCTGCGGTTTATCCTAAAGGTATGGACCTGAGGAGACCGCCCCATGACCGCCAACGATTTCCGCAAGATTGCTCTCGCTCTGCCAGAGACAGAAGAACGCTCACACATGGACCACCCTGACTTCCGCGTCGCAGGGAAAATCTTCGCCACGCTCGGCTATCACGACACATCGCTCGGCATGGTCAAACTCTCTCCCGAGGACCAGCACAACTTCACCAAAGATCACTCGGAGGTTTTCGTTCCCGTGAAAGGTGCCTGGGGACGCCGCGGTGCCACTTTCGTTCATCTGGAGCTGGTGGAAAAAGAAACGCTCCGCCAAGCCCTCCACGCCGCCTGGCGCAACACTGCCCCAAAACGTCTGCTAAAATCAATATGAAATCGAGTTGTCCCTCACAACCGTCTCACACTCATGCCTCTTTACGAATACGAATGCAAGAAGTGCGGCCACCGCTTCGAAAAAATCCAGAAGTTTTCCGACAAGATGGTTAAGAAGTGCCCCGAGTGCGGCGGCCAGGTCGAGCAGATGATCTCCGCGCCCGCCGTCCAGTTCAAGGGCACCGGCTGGTACGTCACTGATTACGCCAAGAAATCCTCCTCCCAGGGAGCCTCCGGCGGAGGAGATTCCTCGTCGAAAGAGAAAGACAAGAAGGACGACAAATCGAAGGGGGACAGCTCCGCGAAAGAGAGTGCGCTCAAAGACAGTTCCTCCAAGGAGAGTTCTTCCAGGGAGACGTCCTCGAAGGAAAGTTCGACGAAAGAAGCACCCTCCAAAGAGAGTCCGCGCAAAGGTTCAGGCAGGCACAAATAGCCGGCGTGGCCCACTAAACTGCTGCGGCCATTACCTGACTCATGGGCAACTACCCGGCGGATTCAGGCAGTAAGGCTTTTCACCACGGAGATACAGAGTCACAGAGAGGTTCTAAGAATCTTGTGCTTGGTGTTTTCTGTGTCTCTGTGACTCTGTGGTAAAGAATTTTACTTCAACTCCCGCTCAAAGTGATCCACAATCATTGTGAACAGATGCACCCGCGCATCCTTCCCCGCAATGCTATGCGTTTTGTTGGGATAGACCATAAGCCGAAACTGTTTTCCCGAATTGATTAGCGCGTTAATCATCTGAACGCTGTTCTGGAAGTGCACGTTGTCATCGCTCGTGCCATGCACCAGCAGCAGCGCCCCGTGCAACTGGTTCGCGTCTCGCGTCACATCCGACTGTTCGTATCCAGCCTTGTCATCCTTCAGCAGACCCATGTAGCGCTCGGTGTAGATGGAGTCGTAATTGATCTGGTTCGTCACCGGAGCCACGGCCACGCCGGCGCGAAAACGCTCCGAATGAGTCATCGCATACAGCGTCATCGATCCGCCATTTGACCATCCCCAGATCGCCACGCGATCTTTGTCCAGCTGCGGATACTGCGCCAACAACTGGTCCAACGCGGTCAGCTGATCCTTCAACTCAATAGCGCCAAATTCGTGCCGGATCGCCGTCTGGAACTTTCGATCTCGCCCCGGCGTGCCGCGATTATCCACCGCAAAAATCGCGAATCCCTTCCGCGACAGAATTTCATCGAACGGATCGGGCGCTCCCTTCCTCACCATTTGCGCCGCCGGACCTCCATAGATATTCACGATCAGCGGAATCTTACCGCCAGCCGGCGCATCCCTAGGAAGCAATAACCGCCCGTACAGCACGGTCCCATCCTCGGCCTTGAACTCCAGATATTTCGGCGCCCGCAATCCGTATTCCGCAATCGCGTCGCGCGCCTTCCACACTGGATTGCATGCCCCGCCAACCGCGCACAGAGAAATCGTCGTCGCCGTCTGTGGACCAAAAAAGGTGTGCGTATAGTGCTTCCCGTCGTCGCTGAAATTTCCAGAATGAATTCCCTCTTCCGAAGTCAGCGCCTTGAGCCCCGAGCCATCCAACTGCACCGAAAAAATATGCATCTGCCGCGGATCATCTTTGTTCGCCGAGAAAAACACCGTTCCAGCGGCCTCATCCACTCCCTCAATTCCCAGTACTTCGAAGTCGCCATTCGTCAGTTGCCGCTCCAGCTTAGCCTCCGCCTCCATCGGATTCTGCCTGTCAAAGCTATATAGATAGAGATGCATGTTCCCATCGCGCCAGCTTGGCCACAGAAACTGCCCGCTCGATTTCAGAAAACGAACTTCCACATGCTCGAAGTCGATCCACGCTCCCGGCGTGGTTTCCGTCAGGACAATCCGCGACTTGCCCGACTTCGCGTCCACGAAATACAGGTCCATCTTGTCTTCGGTGCGGTTCAGCACCTCCGCCCAAATCACTCCTTCGCGCACCCACCCAAACCGGGGGATATACGAGTCCTGATCACTGCGGAGCGAAATCCACCGTACTTTACTCTTCTCCGCGTCCACCACACCCAGCTTCACTACCGGATTCGGATCGCCCACCTTGGGATATTTTTCGTTCTCCACGTTGGGATGTGTCGGCAGCCAGTCCGTGATGGGATAAATCGGCACCTTAGTCTCATCCATGTGCAGAAACACGATTTCCTTGCTGTCAGGCGACCAGAAATAATTGCTGCGCACCGCCAACTCTTCGGCATAGACCCAGTCAATGTCACCGTTGAACAGGTCGTCGCCGGTGTCCCTGGTCAGCTGCTTTTCATCTTTCCCGCTCACTGGACGCACGTACAAATTGTGTTTGCGCACATAAGCCACATGCCCGCCGTCCGGCGAAAACTTCGGATCTCCGCTGGGATCCGAAGCGGAAGTAAACTGCACTGCGGTCTCCGAACCCAGATCGTAAAGCCAGAGCTGCCCCTGCGAGTCGAAGATTAAATGCTTCGAATCCGGCGCCCACAAATATGCTGCCACGTGATAACGCGTCCGCCGTTCCTTCTCCCGCTCGTTCTTCACAACTTTATTCAGATCCGGATCGAGCGAGGCCAGCTTGGCCGCGCTCACCAGCACCTTCTTCTCGCCGGTGGTCGTGTCCACATACCACAACTCGCCTTTCTCGCCCTTTTCGTCGCGTTGCACAAACGTGAGCCTGGTTCCATCCGGACTCCATTCCAATGTTTCCGGCGCACGCCCGGTCAGTCCTCCCGGTTGGTACATGGTTTCAATGGTGAGCGGCTTGGTGGGCGCAGTCTGAGCCCCCGCAGGGACGGAAGCAGCGAGGCAGGAAATAAATGCGATCAAGGCACAGCCGGAAATGAAAGAAATCTGACGTTTCACGAATCGATCCTCACAGGTCAGAAGTGACAGCGGATTCACGGATGCGAATCAACGAGTGTACCATCCGCGAAGCCCGGCTCTGCCCTGGGGATTCGTCTTGTGTGGATACGGGTCTCAGACCCGGACAGGTCAAGCGAAGCTCGACCGTGGAGCGGAGCCATACACGACTCCGCTCTCGCTCTTCATCGTTTTGCTTTGGTGCGTTCTTTCTCGCCCACGCGTCGGCTGACCTCGAACACCATTTTCCCGGCCTTCTTGTCAGCATCAACGATGACGTGATCGCCGTGAAGAATCTCGCCGTCAAGAATCTTCAGCGCCAGCGGATCCTGTATCAGTTTTTGGATGGCTCTCTTCAAAGGGCGCGCGCCGAAGTTCGGGTCGTATCCTTGCGTGAAGAGCAAGTCCTTGGCCGCGTCCGTCAGCTCGAGCGAGATCTTGCGGTCGGCGAGCAGGCGGCGCACGTCTTCCAGGCGCAGCTCGATGATGCGGACCAGTTGCTCCTTGCCCAGCGGACGGAAAACAATGATGTCGTCGACCCGGTTCAGGAACTCGGGCTTGAAATGCGTGTGCAGCAGGGACTGCACCTGCTCGCTGGCCTTCTCAAACTCTTCCGGCGTGCGCACATTGTCGGCCTGCAAATAGCTGGAGCCGATATTCGACGTCATGATGATGATCGTGTTCTTGAAATCGACGACGCGGCCTTTGCCGTCGGTCAAGCGGCCATCGTCCATTATCTGCAGGAGAATGTTGAAGACGTCGGGATGCGCCTTTTCGATTTCGTCAAACAGCACAACCGCATAGGGACGCCGCCGCACCTGCTCAGTCAGCTGCCCGCCTTCATCGTAACCAACATAGCCCGGAGGGGCGCCGATCAGGCGTGCGACCGAATGCTTCTCCATGTACTCGGACATGTCGATGCGCAGCAGCGCATGCTCGTCGTCGAAGAGAAATTCAGCAAGCGCGCGAGCCAATTCTGTTTTGCCGACACCGGTTGGTCCGAGGAAGATGAATGAGCCGATGGGACGCTTGGGATCGCTCAATCCAGCTCGCGAACGGCGAATCGCATTGGCCACGCGCTCCAAGTGCTGCATCCTGGCCGACGACGCGCTGGCGCAAACGGTCTTCCATCGTGACTAGCTTTTTCACTTCGCCTTCGAGCATCTTCGAAACCGGAATTCCGGTCCACTTGGAGACGATGCGCGCGACGTCTTCTTCGTCGACTTCTTCTTTGAGCATGCGCTTTCCGCCCTGACTCTCCATCTGCTTGCTGAGTTTGGCCAGCTCTTCTTCAGCCTGCCGAATCAGGCTGTAGCGAATTTCGGCGACGCGCTGCAGATTGCCCTTTCGTTCTTCAGCCTGCTCTTCGACTTTCAGTTTTTCAATCTGCTCTTTCAAGCGCGCGAACTCTCGCGATCAGATCTTTTTCTTTTTTCCAGTTCGCCTTGAGCGTGTTGGACTTCTCGCGAATTTCGGCCAGCTCCTTTTCGATGACCGCCAGCCGATCTCGCGAGAGTTCGCGTCGTCTTCCTTCTTCAGCGCCTGCTTTTCGATTTCCAGCTGCATGGCTTTGCGCTCCAACTGATCGATATCGGTAGGCAGCGAATCGATCTGGATGCGCAGACGAGGCGGCCGCTTCATCGATCAGGTCGATAGCTTTGTCCGGCAAAAAGCGGTCGGTGATGTAGCGGTGCGAAAGCGTTGCCGCGGCGACGATGGCCGAGTCTTTGATGCGCACGCCGTGATGGACTTCATACTTTTCCTTCAGGCCGCGAAGAATCGAGATCGTATCTTCAACATTGGGTTCGCCAACAAAAACAATCTGGAATCGGCGCTCCAGCGCTGCATCTTTCTCGATGTATTTGCGATATTCGTTGAGCGTGGTGGCGCCGATAGCCCGCAGTTCACCTCGAGCCAGCGCGGGCTTCAACATGTTGGACGCGTCGATGGCGCCCTCGGCGGCCCCAGCGCCGACCAGCGTGTGCAACTCGTCGATGAAGAGAATGACCTGGCCCTGCGAGTCTTCGATTTCCTTGAGCACGGCTTTGAGCCGGTCCTCGAACTCCCCGCGATATTTCGCCCCAGCCAGCATGGCGCCAAGGTCCAGCGCAACCACGCGCTTGTTCTTCAAAACTTCTGGAACGTCGCCGGAGATAATTCTTTGGGCCAGCCCTTCGACAATCGCGGTTTTGCCGACGCCGGGCTCGCCGATGAGCACGGGATTGTTTTTCGTGCGCCGCGAAAGAACCTGCACCACGCGTCGGATTTCCTCATCGCGTCCAATGACGGGATCGAGTTTGCCGCGCCGCGCCTGCTCGGTCAGGTCGCGGGCGTAGCGCTCCAGCGCCTGATACTTGGCTTCGGGATTCTGGTCGGTCACTTTTTGAGAACCGCGAACCACAGTCAGCGCTTTCAAAATCGCGTCGTAAGTCGCTCCGTGGCGGGCCAGGATTTGCTGCGCAACGTCCCGCTTCAGATGGGTGATTCCCAGCAGCAGGTGCTCGGTGGAGACGTATTCGTCCTTGAAGTTGGAGGCTTCTTTGAAAGCCTGGTCGAGCAACTTGTTAACTTCATTCGAAAGCGTAGCCTGCGCCGCGCTTCCGGAAACCTTGGGCAGCTTTTCCAGTTCGCGATAAACATCGCTAAGCACGGCCTGCGGCCCAATGCCGATCTTTTCCAGCACCGGCGGGACAATGCCTTCCTTGTCTTCCAGCAAAGCCGCCAGCAGGTGCAGCGGAAGCAGTTCGGGATTGCCGTGTTCGGAGGCGAGCTCGTTCGCGCGCTGGACGGCTTCCTGCGCTTTGACGGTGAATTTATCCCAACGGATCGGCATGGTAATTCTCTCTACTTTCTTTTGTCATTCTGAATGATGCGAGAGTCTCTACAGGTGCTGCCGCCGAGAGACTGCATTAGCGTCCCTAGGGATGACTATCGATTTGCAAAAACAAACGGGAGGCGGACATTTCTTCCGTCTCCCGCAAGAGCGATCCGAGCCATGCTCGATGATCGGGTCCGAGACCCGGTCCGTCCTGCTGAAAATTACGCGGCCTTGCTGGGCCCTTTGCTTTCCGCGGTCTTGGCTTCGATGGACTTCTCGTTTCCTCCGCTGACCCCGCCAACGCTCACCTTGATCTGCTTAGGCTTGGCTTCGGCCTTCTTCGGCAGATTAACCTTCAACACGCCTTTGTCGTAGTTCGCCGAAACGTTGTCGCTGTCTACGCTGCTGGGCAGGGTGAAGGTGCGGGTGAAGCTGCCGTACTGCCTCTCCACGCGGCGGTAGTTCTCTTCTTTCTCCTCTTTCTCGATTTTGCGCTCGCCGTGCACGGTCAAAGTATGGTTCTCCACGCGGATGTCGATGTCTTTCTCCTCAATTCCGGGCACCTCGATCTTCAAAGTGACTTTGTGCTCGTCTTCATAGACGTCGACAGCGGGGGCAAAGCTCGATGTAGTCAAGGACTCGTCTCGTCCCTCTCCGGCATACGACTCGCGGAACAGGCGGTTCATGCGGTCCTGCAGGGTGGAAAACTCACGGAATGGTTCCCAACGGGTTAATACGGTCATAGCTAAAAACCTCCTTCAGAGATTGGTTAATTCCAGGATTTGTTTAGAACCGGCCTGCGAATAAGGCCAGTCACCTCATTTGACGCTGGATTAGCGTAAAAGAAGCATAAAAGTTGAGCGTATTGTTGTCAAGTTATGTTTTAGCTTTATTTTCATTAACTTACCATGGCAATCACGCACTTTAAATAGGCTGTTTCCCGTATATTCAACAGAACCGGGTGGTCCTTGGCCTGTCCTCGGATTTCGATCAGACGCAGGGTCCTATGAGCATCCAGGGCCGCATCCGCCAGCATTTCGAGGAAGTTGGACTGGCTTACGTGATAAGAGCAGGAACAAGTCACCAGAACCCCGCCCGGCCGAAGCATCTTCAGGGCGCGAAGATTCAGCTCCTTATAGCCGCGCAAGGCAGCATCGAGATCGCGTTTGCTCTTGGCGAAAGCCGGCGGATCGAGAACGATCGTGTCGTAGCGCCGATCGGCAGAGGAGTAGTCCTTGAGCAGGTCGAAGGCGTTGCCTTCGATCCATTCGATTTCGCAACGATTCAGCGCGGCGTTTTGCTCGGCGATTTCGAGTGCGGGACGCGAACTGTCCACGCCGGTTACCTGAGAGCAACTTGGCGCGAGATGAAGCGCGAAGCCGCCCTGATAGCAAAAGACATCGAGCGCCTCTCCTTTGCCATATTGCGCGGCGGCCGCATAGTTCTCGCGCTGGTCGAGAAAGGCTCCGGTTTTCTGGCCCTCCACCGCGTCATAGCGAAACTGGATCGAGTTCATGGTGAAAATAGTGGAGGACTTTTCGCCTTGCAGCAGACCGGATGCTCGAGCCGGAAGACTTTCCAGTTCGCGAACCCGTGGGTCGACACGCTCGATGATCGAAGCTGGATGCAGACGGTCGGTGAGTTCCGCCAGAATCGCCTGCCGCACCAGATCGGCGTCCATGGCCTGAGTAAGAATCTGCAGGGAGAGGATGTCGCCATAGCGATCAACGATCAGTCCGGGGAGGAAATCGGCTTCGCTGAAAATTAGGCGGTAGGCTTCGCTGTCGCGGACCAGAGGATTGCGGTAGGCAATGGCATCTGCGATCCGCTGGCGGAGCAGAGGCCGAAAATCCGCTACGCGGTCGGAGGAGATCATGCGAATCGCAATCTGCGACGATGTGGAGTAGAGAGCGCTGCCGAGAAATTTCTCTCGATGGTCGGCGACTTGCACTAACGATCCAGGGGAAACGGACTCGGCGGAAACGATGTCGGAGCGGTAAACCCAGACGTGGCCCTCTTTCAAGCGAGAGGCGCCTCGGGGGGAAACCTTCACTATCGGGAGACTTGCGGCGGCGAACGCTCTGGGCATTCTGCCATCTTAAATCCTGGGGTTCGGATGAGCCGACCGCCACGAATGCGTCTGTCCCCACGTGGCTGCGTAGCGGCGGACGCATTCGTCCGCCCAGCCATCTCCTACGTGAATCTACTAGCCGGCGGCTTGTTCGGTGGGCGCTGGAACCTGATGCTTGGAGTGCGAGCCAGTGGTGGCTTCGTGACGGGCCAGGTCGAGATCGAACCGCAACGAATCCAGGGCAACCATGGGAAGTTCGGTGCCGAAGGCATCGAGTTCGTTTTCTGTCCAGCCGCCATTCAGGCGTATGGCGTCGGTAATGTCTTCGGGAAACGCCTGGCGGTAATCGCCTTCGCGGATCAGGATGTCGCCGATGAGGCGTCCGGTGTGAACATCATAGACACGCCGGCTGGCCCGGCCGCGTGCATTGGTGAGACAAAGAAATACTTCGCCGATTCCGTTAAAGTCCGAGCGGTAGTACCACGCTTGGGACGCGTCAATCTTGGGATGATGGCGTTTGGGCCGGGTCGTCGAGGGCTTCTGATCGGCCAGTTCGTCGGCCGGATTGAAATAAAGAATGCGCTGGCAGGAGTCGCAAACGATGGTCTGTTGGCCGGAACGAACTTCGTTGTAAGTCTGCGGCCGCAGCATGACGCGGCAGGCCATGCATTTCTGATCCCGAACTTCGGAAATGCCGCTGCCCCGAAACTTTGAAACCCGCTCGTAATGACGCAGCAGATCGTCGTTGACCCCGGTGCGAATCTGATCGCGTTTGGCGCGCCATTCCGCGAGGAGCTTCTCGTCCTCCGCGGTACGCTTCCGGGCTTCTTCTTTTTCTTTTTCGATCTCAGCAGTTTCGGCTTTGAGCTCGACCTGCGCGGCCTTTACTTCCTTGTCGCGCGCGTCGGCGTTGACCATCAACTCGAGAATCTTGTCTTCGTTGGCAGCAATTTCTTTTTCGGCGAACTGGATCTCGTGCAGCAGCGCCTTGTACTGGTCGTTAGTCTTGACGTCGAGAGACTGGTCGCGATACTTCGAAATCTTACCGCGCAGATCGGAGATGGCAGTTTCGTACTTGCGGCGGGAGGCTTCGTCTGCCTTGACCGCAGTCTGGGCTTTTTCCAGTTGCGCCTTGGTCCCCGCCAGCCTCTGCTCAATCACGGCCACGCGCTTGGGAAACTCCGCGACTTCATCCTGCAGACGGCGGATTTCCTTGTCTGTGTCTTGCAGTTTCAGCAGATTCTCTATGTCGGGAAGCATTGAGCTGTACTAATTCTAGCATGCGGTAGAAGCAGATTGAGTCTGGCAACACGTCCTCTATGCAACTCCGTCCCTCTGTGGGAAGGGTTTTACGCCTTTGCAAATGTGGCACACTACATGAATGCAGTGGCGCACCCTTGGCGACTTCGAACTCGGCATCGTTTCCGACGGCACCTATCCGCTGGACGGCGGAGCATTTTTTGGCGTTGTGCCCAAGGTCATGTGGTCTCGAAAGGTTGAGGCTGACGACAAGAATTACGTCACTGCCGGACTCAACTCGTTGCTGATTCGCACCGGCCAGAAAACGGTGTTGGTCGAAACCGGGATGGGCAACAAACTCTCCGACCGCATGATCAAGTTCTACGGACAGCCGGCGAAGCTGCTTCACAATCTCGCGGCGGCTGGTATTGCTCCCGATGACATCGACATTGTGATTAATTCGCATCTGCACTTCGACCATTGCGGATGGAACACCGTGCGGGACAGGAATGGCAAGATTGTTCCCACCTTTCCCCGCGCGAAGTACTACGCTCCGGAGGGCGAATGGCAATATGCGCGGCATCCCAGCCAACGCGACGCCATCAGCTACCTCCCGGACAATTACGATCCGCTGGTCGAAAGCGGGCAGATGACGCTGCTCAAAGGCGGCGAAGAAATTGTCCCCGGCATTTCGGTCAAAACGTTTCCCGGCCACACCGCACACATGCAAGCGATAATTATCCGCGGAGGCCTGGCGAACGACAACAACGGGAGAATCATGAACGGGAAGGGCACGACTTCAGTCGTGCCGTTGAACGCCCATGACGAGAGGGCTTTAGCTCCTCAGGGCGCGACCGCCTGCTATATCTCCGACTTGATGCCCACGATAGCCCACATCGATCTCACCTGGGGCATGAGCTTCGATCTCTATCCGCTGCAGACGATTGAGAGCAAGAAGCAATATTACACGCGGGCGATCCCAGAAAAGTGGCTGACAGTTTTCACCCACGATCCCCAGACGCCGTGGGCGTACATTGAGAGGGATGAGAAGGGGAAGATAGTGGCGCGTGCGGCGCGCTAACTTCTTACCAGCCTCCAGATAAGCCTCAGACTTCGCGGGCGAGAGCGCCCGCAATACACAATCTGGCTTCGAAGAATTCTTCCACGCGCCCCAGAATCTCCAGCGCGCTCTTCGACTCGTAAATCGCCTTGCGCAGCCCCGCGCCGCCGGGGACGCCGTGCGTGAACCACGAAGCGAACTGCTTCATCTTGCCCACAGCGTCGGGGAGTTCTTCCTGGATCAGCATCTGGAAGTAAGTGCGAATCATTTGGTAGCGATCCGCCTCGCTTGGCTGGACATATAAGGCCTTCGCAGGCAAGACTCGGGGCGATGGCACGGAGGGGAAGGGCACGGCTTCAGCCGTGCCATGGGCGTCGAACAAATCGGGGGCTTCAGCCCCTGAGGGCGCATCGTTGGGATCAAGGGAACGGCCCTCAACCTGTAACCAGGGATCTGCGGCTGCGGCACGCCTGAAGTCCTGCCCTTCCCGTGTCGTACTCTCCCCAGCACCTCTTGTCCCCGCGCAATACTGTTCGATCTGCCGGAAGATCCACGGGTTCGACGGCGCCGTGCGCCCGATCATGACAGCGTCGCACCCCGTTTGCGCCACCATGGCGCAGGCATCTTCTGGACTGCGGATATCGCCGTTGCCGATGACCGGAATCTTCACCGCATTCTTAATGGCGGCGATCCACTCCCAGCGTGCGTTGCCGCTGTAACCCATCTCGCGGGTGCGGGCGTGCAACGCAACCGCCGCCAGACCGCAGGATTCCGCCATGCGAGCCAGTTCAACACAGACGATTTCTTCGTCGTTCCATCCGGCGCGGAATTTTACGGTGAAAGGAATCGTCACCGCGGCGCGGACGGCTTCAAAAATCTTTCCGATCGCGGGAAGGTCGCGCAGCAGGCCGGAACCGCCGTTGCACTTGACGACTTTTTTTGCCGGACATCCCAGATTGAGGTCGACCAGGTCGAAGCCCAGGCCTTCCACCATGCGGGCCGCCTCCGCCATCACAGAGGGATCGCTGCCGAAAAGCTGCGCAGAAATCGGGTGCTCGTCCTCATAGAAATGGAGATAGCGCTTGGCTTTCTGGTCTTTTTTACGGAGCACGCCGTCGGCCGAAGTGAACTCGGTCATAATCAGACCGCATCCTCCCAGGTTGCGAATGAAGCGGCGGAAGACGGTGTCGGTGACTCCGGCCATGGGAGCGAGAACCGTCGCGGGAGAAATCGTGACGGTGCCGATGTTAAGACTTGCCGGGACTGGCTTCAGAGGGCGGGCAAAGCCTGCCCTGAGCTTGTCGAGGGGAGTGCCCGCCCCGCACGAGTTGTCCCAGAACTTCTTCACCGTCTTATTATTCTACCTGCGCGCGCAAAACGAAGCCCCCGCCAAAGCGAGGGCTAAATTTCCCATCTATCCGTGCGAATCCGAGAAAATCCGTGGCAAACGTTACTTTGCCGGAGTCGCGGGCGCGGCTGCGTCCTTTTTCGCGTACTTGCGCCGGAAGCGCTCCACGCGGCCGGCAGTGTCCATTAGCTTCTGCTTGCCAGTGAAAAATGGATGGCAGTTCGAGCAAATTTCCACTCCGATATCACCTTTATGGGTGGAGCGGGTCATAAACGTGTTGCCGCACGCGCAATGCACTCGGACTTCGTTATATGCAGGATGAATAGCTGGTTTCATAGCGCTCCTGACCTCGATTCGAATCATTAGATTCTACCGGACCGCACCGGGATTCAGCAACGCCGAACAGCTGGCAGCTATCGGCTGTCGGCTTTCAGCAACGCAAGTGGAATCATCATTTTCGAGCTGAAAGCTGAGAGCTGACAGCTGACAGCTTCTTCAAAATCGAAACAAATAGCTCACCTTTACGAAAAACTGCCGGCTGTCGTTCAGGTATCCGTTCGGCCTTTGGAATACTCCTACGTTCTGTTCCACGTTCAGATTCTGCAGATCGCTGTTGTAACCGACGTAAATCGCCGTGCCGGGATGGACCAGATAGGTAAGCAGGAAATCGGCATTGAATTGTCTCGACGTCCCTAGGTAGGTATAAGGCGATCCCACCCCCGGCGTTCCGGCCAGCAGCGCGTTGTATTGCAGGATGACCCGCGCGGAAAGCTGTGGAGTGAACTGCCAGTTCCACTTGCTGCGCAGGATGTGATCGTTGAAAATTCCGCGGCCAGCGCCCGGAACTTGTGACTGCGCAAAGAAATAGGTGTTGTTCGGGGCCCGCAGGCGTTCGAACAAATAGGTGTTCTCAATCTTGAGCGGTGTCATGGGCCGGAGAGTAACTCTGGCCTGGACGCTATCCTCGCTCGCCACAAAAGGCCGATTGTAGGGCGCGGCAGAATCGGGCGACGCTACAAAATTCACCCCATCGCCCCAGTAATAACCGGCCCCAAGCGTTGCCTTCTTAAAATATCCTGTCGAGATGGTGGCACCGCTGGTGTGCTGGTGATAATCCACATTGCCTGGATTCGGCGGCGCACAGAACAGCGAGAAGCCAAGAAAGCAGAAATCCTTCGGGCGCAGCCGCTCCCGCGTTTCTTCGTAAGGACGCAGAAAAATGATCGTCTGGCCGCGGCCGAGATCGCGACGTACGGGAACATAGTCGGTGTCCAGTCGCAGGCCGGTATGATCAAAATCGTAGCGCAGATTCAGTGACGGTCCCCAGGCCAAAACCCATCCTTTTTTCGGCCGAAACCGGTATCGTATGTCCTGCGCCGTCTCGCGAATGTCCACCCGGTTGATGAATCCTGGAATCGTGACAAATCCCGGAGTAATGTCCTTGTAAGTCCCGTCATAGCCTAAGTGCAGCCCCTCATGCTGCAGCTCCACCTTCTCCGCCGGGCCCGCGTAATAATTCCCACGGCCGGCGTTCCCGGAACTAAATGGGTCGAGGTTGGCTTCGCAGCTCAGGTTCAGCTTGCTGGAACTGGCGATGGCCTGGCCCTCGAGCGTCCAATTCGACTTGAAAGTCAGGCGAGTATCGACGCCGCCCAGGCGGTTGAATT
The DNA here is from genome assembly GCA_963709305.1 of uncultured Acidobacteriaceae bacterium. Classification (GTDB taxonomy): domain Bacteria; phylum Acidobacteriota; class Terriglobia; order Terriglobales; family Acidobacteriaceae; genus Sulfotelmatobacter. The sequence goes on from CAVPWO010000006.1 coordinate 165,252, forward strand.
CGCCAGTCGTGGGGCACTCCCAGTCGCTATAAATCGCGCCGATACTCGATTGACGAAAAATATCGCGGCTGACCCGCGCCACGCTGAAATAGGAACGCATGCCGGAATACTGGCTATAGTCCGGCACGGCGAGTCCCGGACTGCGATCGTCCGCCGCCAGAAGGCCGATAGAGTAAGGCCCATCTTTGCCCGTGAGCCGAATCCCGGCCGACGGATCCGCGATGTTGCGGGTAAACATTAAATCCATCGGAGTGCGAAAAAAATCTTCGTTCTCCAAAAAGAACGGGCGCTTCTCCGGAAAATACACGGCATAGCGCTGGTTGACCGTAATCTGCGGATCTTCGGACTCCACCTGGCTGAAGTCCGGGTTCGCCGTCATGTCGACCACGAAGTGGTCGTGGATCACGAACTTCGCATCCATCCCCGGCTGGCCCTGCACGTCGGCATGTTGAAAATACGGGTTCGTCGGGTCGCGCGTGTCCAGCGCCCGATATCCGCGCATCAGACCATAAGGAATCAATTCGATGTTGTGGCTGGGAGAAATTTCCTCCAGGCCCGACAGTGTTGCAGCCTGCCCCAGCCGGCCCTGCACTCCGCGGGAAATACGCGGCCAGAACGAGTTTTCGTTCTTGCGATTAATGCCGCGATACAGAATGATTCCCCACACCTGCTTCTGAATCGAGGGGAAGCGCAGGCTTTTAAACGGAATCGCCAGCCACACTACGAAGCCGCGGTCAGTCACTTTGCCGCGCGAGCTCCACACCGTGTCGAACGAGGTGTCGAAATTCCCGTTCACCTCTTCGCGAGAAGCTTCGGTCCAGATGGCATCCCACTGCACCCCGAGCGGCGTGGTCTGAAAAGCGTAGGCCCGCCGCCGGTCGTGAAACGTGTCGAGCATAATCTCGACCTCGTCATCATCGTGGATATCTTCGCGACGCGACATGCGAGCGCGCACCTTCTTCGGATCATCGAAGCACACGAAAACGACGTAGAGATTTTTCTGGTCGTATCCCAGGTATGCCTCGGTAGGTTCGGAGACGTTCGCACCATCATGGGGCGTTCGCTGGACAAAGCCGGTGACCTTGGCCATTTGTAAAGCGATTTCACCCTCGGGCTGCATATTGAGGAAGTCTTCCAATGCCGGGGCGCGCTGCAAGCGGGGAATGGTCAGGGACGGCGGCGTCACAGCCGGCTTCGGCGCAGGCTTTACGTCCGGATTCTTAATGGGCGGTTCCGGCAACTGCTCCGACGGAGTCGGATACTGCGGCGATGGAGCCGGCTTCTGATCGGGCGCGGCTGGATTGGTCTGTTGAGGCTGAGTAGCAGGCGTCTGTTGGCTGGACTGCGGATTCTGCGGAGAGGACCCCGATTGCGATGCTTCGGGGTTTTGTAGAGTAGTTGACGGATTCTGCAACAGCGGGGCTTGCGGCCATGAAGCAGAGGCCGTCAGTTCCGTTGCACCCAGAACTAATATGGTGACAATTGCTGCTTTCGCGCCAAAATGAGGCTCACCCCAAAAAATTCGAGACAAGAACAAACGCGCCCCCGCTGGCCCCGCCCCCTACGGGAAACGAGCACGATACACCATTGGCAGTACAAACAAAACAGCAAAGTAATGTTTTAGGTTTCCCGAACAGGTACCAGCGAGACGTCGCGGTGTTAGGGCCTAATGCACGGAACGCTTGGCGCTGAGATGGCTAACCCAGAAGAGTCAAAGAACCTCTCGGAACTAGCATAACTTCTTGCGCACTCTTCTCTTGGGAATATCAGCCTGGTCAGCCAACCATCACCTGATCGTTGCTGACTCCCTTCTTTACGATCTTCCCCTTTTTGGAGACGTCCTGCGGAGTCCACTCGAAGAGATTGGCCTTGTTGGGCAGGACCTATCTTCAACGTCTGTGCGACCAGGGCCTCTGGGTCTTTGTTCTTCCACCGTGCTTGTCCCGGATCGACCCCGCCCTCCACTAGATCATGCTCCGCTTTCGAGAACTGGATTCTGACTCCTCTTCGGGCTTTGAGATAACCTTCCAGCGCATCGATTGGCCGCATGGCTTGATAGTCTCTGGGTTTAACAGGAGGTACAGAACTCGCGTCACGTGGCGGAGTCATTTCTTCCAATTCGGCTAGGGCTCTGCGGGCCGCGGCCAGCCGCCTTTCCAAATCCGCTGCTAGGGCGAGCAAGCTGGTCCTAATTGTCTCTACGTCATCCTCGCACATGGGACACCAATGCTAATTTAGAACAATGAACTCTGCCTGCGACTCGGCGTGATTTTGAAGTACTCATACGCCAACTGCGTGGCGACCCTGCCTCGCGGAGTGCGGTTCAGAAATCCAATCTGCATCAGGAAAGGTTCGTAGATCTCTTCAATCGCGTCCGGTTCTTCCGCCAGCACGGCAGCCAGGGTGTTCACGCCCACCGGTCCGCCTTGATATTTTTCGATGATCGTCAGAAGCAGCCGCCGGTCGACTTCATCGAAACCGTACGGATCGACTTCCAGCATTTCGAGCGCCGCCTGTGCGGTGGGTTCGTCAATCTTGCCGGCGCCGCGCACCTGGGCATAGTCCCGCACCCGCCGCAATAGACGGTTCGCAATCCGGGGCGTCCCGCGCGAACGTCCGGCGATTTCTTTCGCGCCGGCATCGTCGACTTCCACCCCGAGAATTTCGGCCGAGCGCTCCACAATCACCTGCAAATCCGCGGGCGTATAAAACTCCAGCCGCAGCACAATGCCGAACCGGGCCCGCAAGGGCGCCGAAATCAATCCTGCCCGCGTGGTCGCCCCTACAAAAGTAAACGGCTTCACTTCCAGCGTGTGGGTGCGCGCCGAAGGACCCTGCCCAATAATGATGTCGAGCTTGTAATCTTCCAGCGCCGAATAGAGCAACTCTTCCAGCACCGGTTGCAGGCGGTGAATTTCATCGATAAAGAGCACCTGCTTGTCCTGCATATTAGTGATGATCGCAGTCAGATCGCCTTTGATCTGCAGCAGCGGCGCCGCCGTCGGCTGAAAATGCACTCCCAATTCGTTGGCAATAATGTTGGCCAGCGTCGTCTTCCCCAGGCCCGGAGGCCCGTAGAGCAGCACGTGGTCCATGGCCTCGCCGCGCGATCGCGCGGCTTCGATGGCCACCGCCAGATTCTCTTTCACTTTTTTCTGCCCGATAAACTCAGCCAGCCGCTGCGGACGCAGCTTCAGCTCAAACGAAGAATCGTCCTCGACCGGCGCCGCGGATACCAGCCGCTCCCGGTTGTGATCGAGATTGTGATCGAGCTTAAGATTGTTCTTCGCGGTAGCCACTCGCCGGATGTTACCACGAACACAAGAACAGTTTATCTAGGCGCGCCCACCTGGCGGCCCCCGTTTCGGCTGTCTAGTCAAGCGAAGCGACAGAGCCTTGCTTGAAAGTCCCCAAACAAAACGCTCTATTTCGGATACCACTCCAGCAACCGCACTTCAATCCCAGTCCCCTCCAACGCTTTTTGAAAGACCGCCAGGTCCGAACCGCGATAGTGATACGGAATCACAATCTTCGGATGAAAAGCTTTCACCGCGTCGGCAGCCTCTTCCGGCGGCATGGTGTAAGGCAGATTCATACAAACAAACGCCACGTCGATATTCTTAAGCGCGCGCATCTCGGGAACGCCTTCCGTGTCGCCGGAGAAATAAAAGCGCTTGCCGCCGTAGGTAAGTACGTAACCGTTGTCGCGTCCCTTGGGATGAAAAAGTTGTCCCGCGGCAGGGCCACGCTTCAGGTTATAGGCGGGGACGGCTTCAATCGTCCATCCCTGCCAATTCCTCGTTTCTCCGTTAGCAATGGGCTTGGCGCTGGTGACGGTCTGCACGACTGCCGCGGGCGCCAGAATCTCCGTCTCCGCCTTGCTGATTTGCTTGATCGAATCGGGGTCCATGTGATCCCCATGAATGTGAGAAATGAGAATGAGATCTGCTTTAGGAAGCCCGTCCAGTTTCGCCGGCCTGGCCGGATCGACATAGATCGTCTTCCCTCCCGCCTCGATCAACGTGCTTGCGTGATAGAGCGGAGTAATCTTCACAGGCCCCGCCGAGGTCGAAAACACCTGCGGTTCCGCGGCAGCATGAGCCAGTACGACAACAAAGGCAAGAACAAAACCAACAAAACAGAGAATCAAAACTGTTTTCATCCTGGACCTCGCTCCATCGCCATTCTAGATGCGCGAACTGCTGATTGCAGTATGTAAGAAAACTAGCTGCGCTGTGTCAACGCCATTACGCGACAAAAAGGCTGTTGCCTGTGTCACATTGATGTGTCACAATATGAGAATGCCATCTGTAAACATCCGTCAGCTGCGCGACACTCGCCGCTTGAAAGCCTGGCTTCGTGCCGGCAAAACGGTGGAACTCCGTGAGCGCGACCGCCTCATTGCGCGCATCGTTCCGGAAGGAGCAGAACTCAAGCCGCCGGTGCAGTGGCCCGATTTCGCCGCCCGAGCCAGGAAAATATTCGGAGACCGAGTGATACCGGTGGTTGACGATCTTCTCCGCGATCGTGGCCGCTATTGATTGCTTACGCCGATACCAGCGTTCTTGTTTCACTCTACGTGTGGGACAGTCATTCCTTGGCTGCGAGAGAGTTGATGAAGTCCAACCCAGCCGTCTGCTTTACTCCCTTTCATTTGGCAGAGTGTTTTCATGCCGTCGCACAACAGGTGTTTCAGGGCAGAATTCTGCCGGATCAGGCAGAAGCCGCTTACGCCGATTTGAACCGTGATCTGAGGGACGGCGTTTGGCTTGAAATACCGATGCCGGAGACCGCATTTCGGGTCTGCGCCGATCTCGCCCGCCGCTACGGGCCCAAACTCGGCATCCGCACCCTCGACAGCCTGCATGTGGCCTGTGCATTGGAGCTCAAAGCGGAACGCTTTTGGACTTTCGATGAGCGGCAGGCGAAGCTGGCGAAAGCGCAGGGCCTGAGATCGTGAACGCTCGTGGCTGTTGCACTTCCTTAGTCTATGGCGGAGCAGGAGGGCAATAAATAGTGAAGTTAATGAAGTCGAATGCTAACCGCAGCCAAGCCGCTACTCTTCCTCTTCTTTCACCTCGCCCCGCTCCGCCCTGGCCTTCTCGATAATCTTTTCCTGCAACTGTCCCGGGACCACATCGTAATGATGCATTTCCATGTTGAAGCTGCCGCGGCCCTGCGTCATCGATGTGAGCTCCACGCCATAAGTCAGCATCTCCGACATGGGCACTTCCGCTTTCACCACGGTGTTGCCGCCCTTGTTATCCATGCCCTGGATGCGCCCCCGGCGGCTATTCAGGTCGCCCATGATCGAGCCGGCGAAGTCGTCCGGCACCGTAATTTCAACGGCCATGATCGGCTCCAGCAGGGTGGGCTTCGCCACTTCCATCGCTTTCTTGAACGCGATGCGACCCGCCATCTGAAACGACAGATCGTTCGAATCCACATCGTGATACGACCCGTCGTAGAGCACGACGCGGAAATCCACTACTGGAAATCCCGCGAGATATCCGCGGGCCGCCGCGTCGCGAATTCCCTTTTCGACGGGCGGAATGTAGTTTTTTGGAATCGCGCCGCCGAAAATATCGTTTACAAATTCGAACTCCCCGCCGCGCGGCAGCGGCTCCATCCGAATCTTGCAATCGCCATATTGACCGTGACCGCCCGTCTGCTTCTTGTGCCGTCCCTGCACGTCCGCCTTGGCGCGGATCGTCTCGCGATACGGCACCTTGGGGGCTTTCAGCACGACTTCCGTGTGATAGCGCTTCTTCAGCTTTGAAACGATGACTTCAATGTGCTGCTGCCCCGTGCCCGCGATGAGAAATTCCTTGGTCTGCGGATCGCGGAAGAAACGCAGCATACCGTCTTCCTCCATCAGCTTGTGGATGCCCGGCCCCAGCTTGTCCTCATCGGCGCGGCTTTTCGGTTCAATGGCAAACGTAATCGCCGGCTCCGGCAGCTTCACCCGTGGATACTGAATCGGCGCCGACTTGTCGCCCAGCGTATCGCCGGTCAGCGTGTCTTTTAATTTAGCCACCGCGCCAATATCGCCGGCATGCAACTCCGGCACTGGAATCGCCGTCTTCCCCTGCATGGTCTGGATGTGCGCGAATTTTTCCTGTCCGCCGCGGCTGAAGTTCTGCAGCGCAGCCTCATTCTTCAACACCCCGGAAAAAACCTTGAAGTATGAAATCCGTCCGGCAAACGCGTCGGAAACCGTGCGGAACACATACAACGACACCGGCTCTTCATCCGACTCATGCCGCTTCGGAGCATCGCCGTTGCCTGAAGCTTCTCCTTGCACCCACTCATGCTCCGACGGCGCGGGAGTGTAATCGACAATGAAATCCATGATCCGGTCCGCACCAATGTTCCCCAGCCCGGAACTGAAAATGACCGGAAAAATCTTGTCCTCGCGAATCGCGTTATGCAACGCCGGGATCAGGTCCTCCTCGCCCAGCGTCCCCGCATCGAAAAACTTCTCCATCAATTTGTCGTCGCCCTCGGCCACCAGCTCCACCAGCATCTCGTGCGCTTCCTGCACCTGCGCCCGCATGCCGGCGGGAATTTCCGTTTCTTTACCTTTCCCATTTCCGCCCAACTCGTAGGTATAGGCCTTCATGCGCACCAGGTCGACCACTCCACTCAAACTTTTTTCGCTGCCGATCGGCAGCTCGATCGGAATCACATCTCGCCCAAAAGCATTGGTCAGCGATTCCAGGACGCGCTCGGCGTTAGCGCGGTCGCGGTCCATGCGGTTCACCACGATCAACCGCGGCGTCTTGTACTCCTCGCAGTAATTCCACACGCGCTGGGTCACGACTTCCACGCCGGCTACTCCGTCCACGACCACAATCGCCGCATCCACCACCGGCAACGCCATCTTGGCCTCATGGACGAACATGCTGAATCCCGGCGTGTCGAGAATATTGATTTTCGTCGTCCCCCCGGTGGTCCCCCACTCGACCACGGCCAGCCCGGTTGAAATCGACATCTTGCGCGCAATCTCCTCCTCATCATGGTCAGTGGTGGCGGAGCCGTCGTCGACGCGCCCCAGCCGCGGAGTCGCGCCCGCCGTGTACAACATGGCCGACACCAGCGAGGTTTTGCCCGCGTGCCCATGCCCCACCATCGCTACATTCCTGATGTTTGCTCCCGAATAGACTTTCAAGTTGGGCTCCTTCGGCAGGTGCGCGATAAAAAGGCCAACACAAAAAAGATAAAGACAGAACAAGCCAGCCCAGCATCCCTGCCAAAACTATGGATGCTACCACGCGGCAAGCGGCAGCCTCAATAAGGGCTCATACGGACAATGCTTCAGTTTCTATTCCCCGACGGCCGTCATCCCGATCGGAGCCGTTCTTCAGACGGAGCGAAGAATCTCACGCCGCTCCACGAGTTCGACTCTGTGCACCTCAGTGTTCTCTATGGTTAAGAGTTGAAAGACGGTTCAAAGCGGATCGATAACGATAGCTTATGCCTTGGGCGTACCAAGCGATGCTCTGACGGGTGTATGATCTCCCCATGCTAGGCGGACGCTCCAGCGAGCAGTGGATCGCGCAATACTCCGGCAGCCACCAGCACCCGGCCAATCGCCTCTGCCACACCTTGGGAATTCCCACGATTCTGATCTCTGTTGTAATCTTCCTCGCCGGATTCTTCTTCCATCGCCTGTGGTTCTACGCGCTAGGACTCTTCGTGATCGGATGGATTCTCCAATTCATCGGCCACGCCTTTGAAGGCAAACCCCCGGAATTCCTCAGCGACTGGCGCTTCCTCTTCGTCGGCGTCCGCTGGTGGTGGGCAAAAATCAACGGCAAAGCGTGATGTGGGCAGGCGCCCCTGCCCGCCGAGTCTCCCCATTTCTTCCGGGGGTGCCCCATTTCTCGCCTCTTTTGCGAGAAGTGGGGATTTCGGAGCCCGGACCTTGCTTGCACCCGTTCGCGATTTTGTTCTATGCTGACCTCCACTTCTGCTTCTCGAAAAGCATGCAGCGCCTGATCGCCAGATTCCTGCTGTTATTCGCGCTAGTCGGAACGTTCGTTCCGCTGGCCTTAGCGGTCACTGCTACGCCACCGCACGCCTGCTGTCTTCGTAAGGCACCCCACCAATGTCACGGCTCATCGACAGAATCTGGTCAGCGTGCAATCAGCAGCACCGCCTGCTGCAATCACGACTGCTGCCGCGCCGTAACCACCTCGCAATCGGCTCATCCGGAACCCGTGTTGGCCCCAGGGTTCGCTCAATACGTGGAAGCCGGGATTGTCGAATCGACCTCCGCAGTTCCAGCAGTGAAACTGCTCGCCTCTCAGTCCCCTCGCGCCCCTCCACAAGTCTCCATCGCCTGACTTTCTCACCACGCAATCAGAACACGCGTGGCGACAACCCTAGCTTGCCCTGAGCGAAGGCCCGAAGGCGCTATCCGGCGGGGCAAAGCCCGGCTCGCTCTGTGCAGTAGCAGCCCAACCATCCTAGGAGATGTCATGCGCCTCCGCATTTCGCTGATGCTGTCATTGTTTTTCTGCGCCTTCACGGCGTTCGCCGCCACCGTCGGCTCCGTACGCGGCGTCATTCACGATTCCCAGCACCGCCCCGTGCAGAACTCCATGGTCATGCTCAAGGCAAAGTTCTCCGACTGGTCGGCCACCGCAACTTCCAATGCGAACGGTGAGTTCACTTTCAACGCCGTTCCCTTGGGAGAATACAGGGTTACGGTCGCCGCCGTCGGATTTCAGCAGGGACAGCAAGATGTCGCCGTCCTGTCCAGCACCGAGCCCGTACTCCATTTCGCCCTCAACGTCGCCGGAGCCAAAGAAAGCATCAACGTCTCCGGAGCTCCCGAGGCCGCTCCCACCGATTCCTCGACCCCCACCACGGTCGTCGATCGTCTCGAGATTGCCCGCACCCCCGGAGCCGATCGCTCCAACAGCCTGGCCATGATCACCGACTTCGTGCCCGGAACCTACATCACCCACGACCAACTTCACATGCGCGGCGGACATCAAACCAGCTGGCTGGTCGACGGCGTTCCCGTGCCCAACACCAACATCGCCTCCAATCTTGGACCGCAGTTCGACCCAAAGGACATCGACTATCTTGAAGTCAGCCGCGGCGGATACGGCGCAGAATTCGGAGACCGCACCTACGGTGTCTTCAATGTCGTGCCCCGCACCGGATTCGAGCGCAACCGTGAAGCCGAGCTGGTTTTGAGCGCCGGCAATTTCTATCAGACCAATGACCAGTTCAGCCTGGGCAGCCACACGGAGCGCTTCGCCTATTACGCGAGCATGAACGGCAACCGCAGCAACCTCGGCATTCAAGCTCCCGTCCCGCAAGTCGTACATGATGCCGCGAACGGCTACGGCGGCTTCGGTACGCTCATTTTCAACGTCGATCCGTCGAATCAGCTTCGCCTCGTGACTTCCGCACGCCGCGATTATTACCAGATCCCCTACGATCCCGTTCCCAACGACATTGAGAATGGACTGGTGAATGGCCAGTTGACCGGGCAATATCCCAGCCTCAACCTGCGAGACGGCGATCACGAAGCCGACGCGCTCGTGAATTTGTCCTGGGTACACACTTTCAACTCGCGAATGCTGTTAACCGTCTCGCCCTTTTATCACTACAACCGCGCGAATTATGACAGCGCGCTCACCGATCCCGTCGTCACCACTCAGCACCGCGGATCTACCTACGCCGGCGGTCAGGTGAGCTTCAGCGCGAATACGGCGAAGAACGATTTACAGGTGGGCCTCTATAGTTTCTATCAGCAAAACAACGAAGTTCTCGGAGCGATCTTCAACGATGGGAGCAACTCGCCCTTCACGGAAACCGAACATCCGACGGGCAGCCTTACCGCCTTTTTCCTCGATGACAAATTCAAACCGTTCTCGTGGTTGACGCTCTCTGCCGGCCTTCGCCCCACTTACTTTTCCGGGGGCCTCTCGGAAAACTCCATCAGCCCACGCTTCGGCGTCGCACTCAATGTGCCGCGCCTGAACTGGACATTCCGCGCCTCCTACGGCCATTACTATCAGGCGCCGCCGCTGGTCACCGCCTCGGGCCCGCTCCTGCAGTTCGCCAACAACAATAATCTGGCATTTATCGCCCTCCACGGAGAACGCGACGAAGAAGAAGAATTCGGCGTGAACATTCCCTGGCGCGGCTGGGTCCTCGACGCCGACATGTTTCGCACCAACGCGTCGAACTTTTTCGATCACAACAACATCGGCGAATCCAATCTTTTTTTCCCGCTCACCATCCAGAACGCCATTGTCCGCGGATGGGAGCTCACGCTACGCTCGCCCCGCATCGCCAACCGCGCCCAGCTTCATCTCGCCTATTCCAACCAGGTCGCATGGGCAGGCGGATTCATCAACGGCGGTCTGACCGATTTTTCTTATCTACCCTGGGGTCCGCTCGATCATGACCAGCGTAACACGCTGAATGTGGGAGGCGATCTAACGTTGCCTTGGCGCGCCCACGCCTCCACCAATGTCTACTACGGCTCCGGTTTCACCAACGCGTTCCCAGACCAGCCGTATCCCGGAGACTATCTGCCCCAGCACACAACCTTCGACATAACTGTAGGCAAGGATTTCAGCGACAACTTCTCTGCGTCCATAAATGCCATGAACGTAGCCAACCGTCGCGTCGAACTCGACAACAGCGTCACCTTCGGCGGCTTCCACTGGAACAACCCGCGCGAAATCTACGTAGAACTTCGCTACCGATTCCATTACTAGGGAAGAACCATGTAGAGACAGCCGCCTCGGTTCGCCGCCAAGCGCAAAGCGCGGCTCAGTACGCATCCCGATCCTCAATTTGTCGTCGGCGTGCCGCAGCTCGCAGGTCGAAGGATGCGCAATATTTTCCTACTCGCCCGGAGTCGCCGCGCTGTGGTCAATTTTGCACATCTAGACGCTGTTGGCACTTGGTGGATACGATTGCCACCGCTGGCCAATTTTTGGTTTTGATTGGGAGTCTCGACTCGGATGGCAAGTAAGCGCTCTCTCGGTTTCAGTTCCACGGATCCCGCTAAAAAATTCCTTACCAGTAAGACTCCTCGCAACTACCGGGACAAAGACATTGTCTTTTCCCAGGGAGATCCGGCAGACGCTGTTTTCTACATCCAGAGCGGCACCGTGAAGCTCACGGCGGTCTCCTCGCGTCGCAAGAAAGCGATCATCGCCTTCCTGCAGCGAGGGAGCTTCTTTGGCGAAGGCTGCCTGGCCGGGCAATCTCAGCGGATTTGCACGGCCACCTCGATCGGGCCGTCCAAAATCGTTCGCCTGCGCAAAAGCACCACGGCTCGCACGCTCAAGCGAGACCCCGAGTTTGCATCGCAGTTTGTCGAGTACCTGCTTTCCCGGATTGTGCGCATCGAGGAAGACCTGGTAGATCAGTTCTTCAATTTCAGCGAAAGGCGTCTGGCGCGAGTTCTGTTGCTGGTTGGGCAAATCAGCAAGGAGTCAAAGCCGGAGTATCCCCTGAAGGTGAGCCAATCCACTTTGGCGGAGATGGTCGGTACCACCCGCGCACGAGTAAGTAAATTTATGAATGCTTTCCGGACGAAGGGTTTCGTCCGCTACAACGGCGGCCTGCAAATCGATAGCACATTGCTCATCGGCTTCCTGCACAGCCGGCCGATGTCGGTTACAAGCAAAACATAGATCGGACGATGCCCCGCGCTTGCTGCGGGACACTCCTCATTGAAGCCCACGGCCTTCATCCCCGCCCCAGATTCTTTCTCACCATGTCTTCCACATCGCCAATTTTTTCTCCCAGCAGATTCAGCTTCCGCGCCAGTCCCTGAATTTCAACCTCCGCTCTCCGGTTGACGTCGTAGTCCAGCTCGCCGCGCAAGCGATCCTTCGTATCCTGCCGGTTCTGGCTCATCATGATCACGGGCGCTTGCACCGCGGCCAGCATCGACAAGAAAAGATTCAGGAGAATAAACGGATAAGGATCCCAAGCTTTCTTCCCCAGCACAGAGTCGATTGTCATATAGACCGCGAGCGCGAAGCCGAAGGAGAGAATAAAAGTCCACGAGCCTCCAAATCCCGCGACCCGATCCGCGATCCGCTCGCCGAAGGTCGCATCCTTATCAATCATTTCATTGGGATGCCGATTCGCCCGCAGCCGGACCAGTTGCTGCGAGGCGTGAAACTGCCGGCCCAGCACGCGCAGCATGTCCATTCCGGCGAGCGGCTTGCGCTGCAGAAGCACGGCTATGTCTTCCTGATCCACTTCGATGCAAACTGCTTCGTCGATAGCCACCGCATCCGTTTGATGCGGAGTCTGCTCCAGCATCGACGCGAATCCAAAGAATTCTCCGTGCGAGGGTTCGTCAACCACAACCTCCTGATGCTCCTGGTCGACGGTCGAAACTCGCACCCGCCCGGAAACCACTACATACGCGTTTCCGTTGGTATCGCCGATCTTGTAGATGCGCTGCCGTGGTGCGAACGTCTTGACCTGCACCTGTCCAGCCAGCACCGCTGTTTCTTCGTCATCGAGCGATGCGAAGAGGGGAACATGTTTCAATACTTCAGGATTGCATGCCATCGAATTCCCTCGCCGTGTAGAGTCTCGATCGCGTCCGATCGCCCCCAGGATTTTACAAAATCATGACTGCAATCGACCGCCGGCTATGGCCGCGCCCTCTCGCTCCGAGTTAAAGTAATGACAACGTGAACAATTATTCTTGCCGTCTTTTACCGATCGCATTGATCCTCGCCGGCGCCTTGCTCTCTTCTTCGTGCCATCGGGCGCAAATGTCGGCGGCGAAGCGCTACCCCTTCACTGGTCGCGTGGTCTCCATCGACTCCCGGGCGCAATCCGCCATCATTGACGGCGATGCCATTCCGGGCTTCATGGACGCCATGGCCATGCAGTACAAAATCAAGCCAAGCGCAGCGCTGAACCAGCTCACTCCCGGCGATTCAATTTCCGCTGTAGTAGTCGTCGTCTCCCCCGATACGACAAGCGACGATGCCGCTCCCGACTCCTGGCTTGAAAATGTTAAAGTCATCGCGCACGCCGATCCTTCCCACCCTGCCGCCACAAACTCGGCGCACATGCCCGCCCCCGGAGAAGAGGTTCCCGATTTCGTATTCACCAACCAGAACGGCAAGCGTATTTCCTTGAAGCAATATCGCGGGAAAGTTCTGCTCATTACTTTCATTTACACGCGCTGCCCATTTCCCGAATTCTGCCCGCGCGTCAGCAACAATTTCGACGAGATTTACAAGCAGCTCGGCACGAAACCAGCTCTTGCCGAAACGAATTTGTTGAGTGTCAGCTTCGATCCTGCGCATGACACTCCCAAAGTTCTCCGCGATTACGGCTTTTTCGTGGCCCACACTCACGACCCTGCGCTCTTCCGTCGGTGGGAGTTCGCCGCTCCCAGCCCGGCGGAGTTGCAGAAGATTGCCGATTTCTTCGCCCTCACCGTCAAGCCGGAAGGCGGAATGATCACCCACACTTTGAGCACGGCCGTTATTGGTCCCGACGGCAAAATCGTAAACTGGTATCACGGCGGCGATTGGCAGCCATCTGATCTAATAAAAGACGCAGATGGAGCCAGCGCTCATAAAAGTTAGTGGAAGAGCGGTTCTTCAGCGCCGCGTGAAAGTTTCCAATGGGATTGGGCTTCAGCCCCTGAGAATGAACGTCATGAAATATCTGCTGGTGACTCTAGCCGTGTTGGGAGTGATCGTCTCCTCGCTCGCCCTCCGCGAACACTATCGCATGTATGGCGACGCTCCCTGCAGCATCAATGAACATTGGGACTGCGGCGTCGTGAACCACAGCCGCTACGCCATGCTCGCCGGAATTCCCGTAGCCGCAATCGGCATCGCGGGATACATTCTCATGGCCGCCTTGGCAGGGCTGCGCTCCTACCGGCTGCTGCTGGTTCCCAGTTTCGCCGGGCTCGCCTTCTCGCTCCACCTCGCCGATATCGAAGCCCACATCCTCGGCGTCTGGTGCATCTACTGCGTCATCTCCCTGGGGATCATCTCTCTGATGTCGCTGCTGACGCTGGGAACGGTTGTAGCGCAGCTTCGAAAGCCGTCGGCTGCCTGAAACCTTCCGCGTCCGCGAACAAAAGAGGCACACGGCACGCTAAAGATGAAGACCTATGTGGGGACAGCCGCCCTCGGCTGTGCGCGGAGCGAAGCGTGCGCGCTTATTTCCTCTTTTTTCTTCTCGTCGTTGCCCCGATCGCGCGATTGATGTCGGGCGAAAATTCAATAAAGAAGTTCAGCAGCGAACCGTATCCCGCCTGCCCCGCCATGGCCCGCCCTCCCTCGGCAGCGGGATTGCGCGGCTTCGGCTTCCAGGCAGTCGAAACCTCTCCCCCACCGAACGAGCCGCCATACAACGCCCATTGCGGCCTCAGTTGCCGCTCCGTATCGTTGTAGGTAAGAAAGTCGCGCAGGATCGCGTGCCGCGTCCGCGGCCAGAATCCGCTGCAACGGCATTGATCGTAGCGCGGTTCATATTTCAGCGCGACATTTCCCACGTACGCCAGCGTGTTGGCCGTGATGAACTGCCCCTCGCGCGACGCAAACCGCTCCCCATATCCCCCAAAACCGCCTTGCCACTGCCGGGGCTCTCCGCGCGCCTGATCGATTCCCGCCGCGAACATGCGTTTCATGTAGGCGCCGGGAGTCGCCAATGTCTGGTCCAGATAAATTTCGCGGCGTTCCTTCAAGGTCAGAGGAACCATGGTTTGACCTTCTCCCACATATACGCCGGTTAACCAGCCGCTCTCCCAATCGCGCGCCTTAACCAGCGCCGCTTCCCCCAAATTTTTCGTGGCTACCGCGGCATCGAGGGTTACCTCTTTGGTTTTTTCCGCAGCGGCCTGCGCCGGATTCGGTTCCGAATCTTTCTTCTCTTCCTGCGGAGGCTGTTCCTGCGGAGCTTGATTGGGCGCTGCTTGCTCCCGAGAAGCCTGTTCAGGCCGGGCATTACCAGAGGAACGGGACGGTGGTTGCGGCGCTTGATCTTGCGCCAGAGCCCCCCTGGAAATCAGCGCCAAGGAACTCAGCAACAACATGACTCGGAACGGTTCGCTCCACCCGTAACGCGCCGTCCCCAAGAGCCGTCACCCTTCCGCGCCTTCGCGGCCTTCTCTGCGAGCCTATGGCGAATTCTTGCCTTCGTCTACCGGCAACCCCGATGAGCTCTTTTCGATGCACTCCCCGTGGAATCGCGTTGCCGAGACTTGTTTTGAGAGGGCGCGGCTTTCCAGCCGCGCCGCAGGACCGCCTACCCTCGCTCGAACGCGTGCTTCTTCTCCAACTCTTCCACCGCCTCGCGCCGCGTGCTCTCAAATCTCTCCGCCTGTCCCAGCAGACCCTGCGTCGCCTCGGCCCACTCGCCCTCGATCCGCAAAAGACCCTGCGCCGCTACCAGCCGCGCCGCAATCTCCACCATATGAGCCGGACTCGTCTGCAGATACTGCGCCTCCGCCGGATCGCCAATCCACACTCGCCCGTCGCCCGCAAGTTTCGTCTCCCAATACACCTTCCGCTCAATAAACTCCGCCATCGCATCGTCCGTGGCTTTGCCAAACACCCACTGCTGCCGCTTGAAGTCATAGTGGCGGCTGGAAAACGGCACCGGCAACAACTTCCCCGACTTCACAAACTCAATCTGCCGCCGGTCCACTTCTTTGCGCAAAGCGTTAATCACCGGCGCTTCCGCATCCTTCGGCTCGAGCGACGGCATCACCTCGCGCACCGTCTGCGAAAGATTGACCGCCACCGGAGCGTGCAGCCCCTCCGACCCTTCCAACTGGATGTCCCCATGCAGAACCCAGAAATCCGCCCCCGACGTCGACTGATGAAATGGCCACTGCAGTCGAATGCTCAGTGGCAATCCTTTCAGCGTCACCCAGATTTTTTTGTCGGCGTTCCGGTGCGCTTCGTCCCTGCCCCCGCCGCCTTCCTGCACCCTTGTCATAGTCTCGTATCCTTTGTTTCTTTTCAGCGCTTCCCCTGTGGAACCTCGGTGTCCTCTGCGGTTCAGGCCTTGGACTTAGTGTGAGATAACAGATCATTCCGTACACACAGAACAGGCGCAAAAAAGCTACCCTGCCTTCTTCCGCATCTTCATCCCCATGCGCAACAATTTCCGCACCGTGCCCGTGGGCAACTGCTTCATCTGATCGTGCAACTCCGTCACCGCCTCGAAGAAGCCGGCCATCGCCTCCAGCCGCTCCCGCGTGTAATCCGCCCCCGGCTCCTTAGGATCGAGATCGGCCAGGCAACGCCGCAACATCTCCCGCGTCGGATCGATTTCCCGCCGCTTCCTCTGTTCGATCACCAGCCGGAACATCTCCCACACATCTTTCATCGACTCATAATGTTCCCGCCGGTCCCCGAGCACGTGTACCGCCCGCACGATCCCCCACGTCTCCAGCTCGCGGATCGACGTGCTCACATTCGATCGCGCTACGCTCAGCGTCTCGGCAATCTCCTCCGCCGGTAGCGCCTTGGGCGACAAATACAGCAGCGCATGGATCTGCGCCACCGTCCGGTTAATCCCCCACCGTGTCCCCATCTCCCCCCAGTGAAGGATGTACTGCGTCTGCACTCCCGTCAGTTCGGCCATATCGTTTATTTCAGTACAGACTGAATATGCAGAATAATAAGCCCGATGTCAAGAAAATCGCGTAAGCGACAACCGATTCGGCGCGCCGTCAAGCGCAAGTGATGAGCCAGTGACGAGAAAGAGCATTGTCATTCCGACCGGAGCCGGAGCGAATGCGACGGCGAAGTGGAGGAACCTGCTGTTGCCCGCCAGCACCACGGGCCAGGTAGCGTTTCACCGGGGCGAAGACATGAAAGTCGGTTGTCTGCTGCGATGGAATTTCTTATACTCCATCACCTTGAAACCCGGGAAGGAGAAAAAAATGACCGTCGATCTCCTCACGAATTCCGCACCTCTTCGCAGTTATCCCGCAACGGGAGGGGTTCAGGACTTTATCAGTGGTAATTCCTCTCAACCCATCACCGATGTAATCATCGTGTTCGGAGGATGGGGCAGCGGTCAGGCAGGCCAACCCTTGCCTCGAAATACCAATCCTCCCACGGGAGCCTCAAAGCTCGTAGATAGGCTCAGCCAAGTCAAGGCAAGTCCGTTCCATACGATCGTGCTCGAAGCCTATCAAGGGGCGCTTTACACAGCAACCGGAATGCACGATGCGGAGAAAGTGCTTACCGACAACTTCCACCCGCTGGGGCGATGGATCTTTTACGGATACAGCGCCGGTGGAGTCTCTGCCTTGGGCTTGGCCTGGGACGTTTGGAACGAAATGCGTATTTACGACTTTTCCTCCAAGTCGTTTTCAGGTGCATACATTACCGCCGACACGATCAACAAACGGCGTCTCGGCATTCCCCGTGTCGATCTTCTCATCACGGTGGATGCTGCCTTCGGACCTCTTTCCAATCCCCATTTGGCCGTAGTTCCCCGCACCGTCCCTCCCTGTGTGCGCAGGAACCTTAATTTTTTTCAACGATTTCCAGCAGGACGCGTCCAATCCCACGGCGCTCCCGCCTACGCGGTCGATAAGGACGCAACCGAAGTCGAAAACAGGGATTTGAGCGAACGTTATCGTCAAGACCCAGACCGTGCTCACGGACAAATCGACGACGATACCATTGAAGATGTCCTCAAGGCGGTTCGCGGTACGCTTGGAACTGATGCTCCCGCTCTCCCGCGAATAGGAAAAATGGCGTAATCGGACGGGTTTTAAAATAGCCTGCCTTTTCCAACGCCGGGTCATCGGTGAATCGAAACCCAGATCAGTACCCACCTGGAGCTGGCTCGCAGCCTCATGTGGCGCTGCTATCGTTGTTGGTTGTCGAAGACTAAATGCCTCTGGAAGAATGGCAGCACTTCCGTGTAGATGCGGCCATCCTCGCCCCAGTTTGGCTCGCCCCAAGTCCCGTTGTATTCTTCCGCCTCGTGCGCGATTCCGAATTCGTTCAGCGTATGGGTAAAGGCCTGATTGGAATACACGTGATCCTGATTCGGATCGCTGCGTGCCCAGTCAAACTTGAACCCTCGCAAGGATTTAAGATTGTCGGCATATTGTGGAATCATCGATTCCAGAAAGAGGGAAACCTGGGGAAGCCTGGGGGGAAACCCTAGGTTCCCCTGGCGGCGGCCTTCGACATAGGTTTCGCAAGGCTTTAATGGTACGAAGGTAACGAGGAAACGACGACGGCAGAATGTAGGATTCGAGATGATCCTGCCGGAGGGCCTTCATGCCGAAGTTTGCTGTACGTCGTTCTCTCTTCGCTGTTGTTCTATTGCTCGCGATTTCTCTTACCGTTGTGGCGCAGAGTTCTCCGAAGCCATTGCGGGCCAGTGAGGTGCTGGCGCTCGAAGCCGGGGGAGCCCTGCAGGCAAATGTGGTACATCACATTGTGGCGCGGGGATTGAACTTCCATCCGGATGACGAGTACCTAGCACAACTGAAAAAGGCCGGTGCCGACGCGAGCGTATTGGCGGCAGTGAAAGCCGCCAAGGTGTCGGCGGACGCGGTAAAACCGGACAAAGAATTGCTGCAGCAACTGAGCACCGCAGGCGTCATGGTAAAAGAGAAGCACTATTACGAAGCGGCGACGGAGCTGAACAAGGCTCTGAAAGCTAGCTTCGCTGGTCCTGAGACCGGGTTTGTGATGGGCGAATTACTGCGCCAGCAGGACGAGTTCCAGCAGGCGGCGCCGGTCTATGCTGAGGTCCTGCGGGAAGAGCCGGAATTCCCTGAGTTGCATACCAAGGTCAGCTTCATTTTGTACCGACTGGGCGATTCCGAGGAGGCGCTGAGTGAAGCCAAAGCAGCGCTCGCTCTGAATCCGGACGACGCTGAGGCCCACAAGAATGCGGGACTAGCCCTGGGAGATGAACGGAAATTTGATGCGGCGATCTCCGAGTACAAGCAAGCACTGCGCATCAAGCCGGATTACGCAAACGTACACTTCGATCTGGGAATCCTCCAATACAACATGCACGCCTACGATGAAGCGATTATGGAGTACAAGAAATCCATTGCGCTTAATTACGGCGCAGCGGACGTGCACTACAATCTCGGGAACGCGTACAACCAAAAAGGGGACGCAACTTCGGCAATCCTCGAGTTTCGCGAGGCAAAGCGGCTCAATCCAACAGATCCGCTGGCCCGGCAGAATCTCGGCTCGTTACTAATGGGGCGCGAGCCGCGAGAGGCGATTCGGGAGCTGCAGGAGTTGGAAAAAATGTTTCCTGACTTCGAAATGTGCCACGTGTGCCTGGGCAAAGGACTTGCCTGGACGGGAGATATCGCGGGCGCGGAGGCGGAATATCGCAAGGCCGCGGAGCTGGATCCTTCGGACCCGGAGACGCATACGGGCTTGGGCAAGATGCAAGAGCAACAAAAGAACTATGACGCCGCCCTGGAGGAGTTCCGGCACGCCGAGAGCATAGGACCGAACGAAGGCCACACGCATGCAGATGTGGCAAGAGTCCTGATGGCCAAGAGAGATTTTGCAGGAGCTCTCGGGGAATTAAAGCAGGCTGAGGTTTTGTCGCCGAGTTCGTGGGAGATCCACGAGATGTATGGGCAGGCGCTGCAAGCGGCGGGTCAGAACGAGTTGGCCGTATCGGAGTTCAAGGAGGCAGTGTCGCTCGATCCCAAACAGTCGCAGGTGATTCTAGAACTGGGGTCGGCTCTGGAAAAGAAGGGCGATTGGGTGGGCGCGCTGGAGCAAGACAAGAAAGCGGTGTTGAACGAGTTCAGCCGAAAGAGCAAGGTTCAGCCGGGCGAAGCTTACGAGGTGGGGCCGGATACGCAAAAAGAGTATCACGCCGCGCAATTGCGCTTCGCCGATCATGTGGCGTCGCTTAAGGCGGCAGGGAAGACAGCCGACGCGGCGGAACTGGAGAAGCGAGTGCTGATGCTGGATATGTCCGCGGGGACGTTGCAGAAAGTGCAAGCGGCGATGCAAGAGGGCGAAACGGCGATGAGGGAAAGACGATTGGATGACTCGGAGAAATTGTATAAGGAAGCGGTGGAACTGGCGGAGCATCTGCCTCCGGGCGACGAGAATCTGATTGTGGCGCTGGGACGCCTAGGAAATGTGTACGGCATGCGGCAGGACTATACGGATGCGGAAGTCGCGTTCCACCGGCAGCTCACGATTATCGAGAAGACGTTTGGGGCGGGGTCTCCGCGAACAGCGGATCCGCTCCGTTATTTGGGGAACGTGGCTGCGGGAACGAAAAATTTTGCTGCCGCCGAGAGCTACTTTACGCGAGCACTCGACGTCAACTTGAAAGCCTTTGGAGAGAACAGTACGCAGACCTCGGAAAGCCTGAGAACGTTAGCCGGGCTGTACATGGCGCAGAGTGAATGGGGGAAGGCTGAGCCGTATCTGTTGCGGGCGGTGAAAGGGAGCGAGGCTGCTGTGGGGCCAGACGACAATATGGTGCTGGTGCCGTTGTGGGGGCTGTGCGATCTATATGATCGATGGGTCAAACCGGAAAAATCCCAACCCTGCTGGCATCGGGCCACAGGAATCATGGAGACGCAATTCGGCGCAAACAGTCCGAACCTGGCGACGTCATTGACGAACGAGTCCAATGCGCTGCGGCGGCTGGGGCGTAAGGACGAGGCAGATCTGCTGGATGAGCGGTTAAGGAAGATTCACCGGACGGCGCAGACGAACTGAGGCGCGAAGTTCGCAGGGACTGAAGAAAATCAACTCGAAGATGCAGAACAGGAACGCTAATTGAACGGAGACGCCGAAGGGTCACTCAAGGCAATCAGCTTCCCCGGAGGATATTCGGACGGGGTAAGGGGAGTGTCCGGATCGGGGTTTACGATGGTCAGCACCTTGCCGCTGCGAACTCCTCGGATGGTCAGGCACTGGCTTTCGACCGAGACCACCCGATACTTTTCGTCAAAAATCGCGCCCTGAGTGGTCTTCATAACATTAGATTGGATGCCGAATCCCCGGGCGGAGACTCCCGGGTTTCTCATCCTTCATCTCCTTTTACTCTATAGCTTTAAGACCCTTTTTGGCCATCCCGCGCCGGCCCTTTTCCAAATCTGCTACATACCGTCTACAATCTCGAACCTACCGCTATGAACCCCAGCTGATATGAACCCCGAGCGCATCGCCGAGTTGCTGGAATGTTTTCTGCCCGCGCCCAGCACAGTTCACGAGCAGGACGAGTCGGGCGCCGGTCCGTCTGAATTCCCCAGCGGTTCCAATACCGGACAGCTGCCAACGACGCGGCCAACCAAAAACAAACTCGTCGCAGCGCTCTCTCCCGCCCAACTGCAGCATATATCGATGTACATCGATATTCTCCTCCGCTGGAATGCCCGTATCAACCTCACCGCCATCCGCGACCCCGAAGAAATTGTAACCCGTCACTTCGGCGAGAGCCTGTTCGCCGCCTCCCGCCTGTTCCCGGCGCCTTCCTCAGTGCCCTCTGTGCCCTCCGTGGCAAAAGCCTTTGACTCTATCGGCAGAATAGGCGGCAACAGTGAGAAATCTAAGTCCCATCAGGACGTGGCCAACGACCTGGCCAACGACCAGCGACCAGCGACTAGCGACCGCACCACCCTGGCCGACATCGGTTCGGGCGCCGGATTCCCCGGCCTCCCCATTAAACTCTGGGCGCCGCAAGTCTCGCTTACCCTGATCGAGTCCAACCACAAGAAGGCCGCCTTCCTGCGTGAAGTCACCCGCGCTCTTACATTGACGGACGTCAATATAGCAAACGCTCGCGCGGAAACCCTGCCCGGCAACACCTTCCACCTAGTCACTCTTCGCGCGGTCGAGCGCTTCGTATCCACCCTCCCAATCGCCGCCGCCCTCGTCGCGCCGCCCGGTCGCCTCGCCCTGCTGATCGGAGCCTCCCAACAAGACCGAGCCGTCGCAACCCTGCCGCAGCTTGCCTGGTCCACCCCAGTACCAATCCCCCACTCCCGCGCCAGAATTCTCCTGATCGGTCACAGACGCTGAAGGAGAGATCGTCTCGGCAAGAACCTAGATAGTAATAGTGGAACCAAACCCGAACTGCGGGCCAGAACTGATGCTGTGGAGGCGGCCTCTGTACCTCGGAGATAAACAGAAGTGGGAAAATATATGAAAATTGGTGCCACAGCCTTTTTCGTTGGCACCAGCAATCCGAAGTTTTCCACAGTGTTCCTGCAGGAACACTTTCACATTTTTGTCACCAAGTGTTCCTGCAGGAACACTTTTCTAGCGGGCTGATCGATCTTGTTCATCTCCAACCATGCGGCTAGAGTTCCCGTTGGCAGGAACACTTCTGCGAAATTCTAAGCAGATTGCGAGATGAAAGGCGTTCACCTTGGCGGCTGAAGTGTTCCTGCAGGAACATTTGCGCGTTTTGCACACAGAATCCTTTATGTGCACAGCAAATCTCATTGCTTTTGAAATGCGAACGGGATTAAGCTGCGAGGTAGCTCTGAGTTTCTCCTCACAATCGAATGGGACGCGTAATCGCTGTTGCCAACCAGAAGGGTGGCGTGGGCAAGACTACGACCGCCATCAACCTAGCTGCGTCCTTTGCGGCTGCTGAAGTGAACACGCTGCTGGTGGATTGCGATCCGCAGTCGAATGCCACCAGCGGCCTGGGCTTCGCGAAGGATCCTAACCGCATCAACTCCTACCATCTCCTGATGGGCGAGGCCTCGGCTGAGGAAGCGCTCCTCACGACGGAACTGGAACAGCTGTGGCTGATTCCTGCGCACAAAAATCTAATTGGCGCCAACCTGGAACTGGTGGACGCTGAGGGTCGCGAGTATCGCATGCGCCAGGCGCTGGCCCCCCTTCGTGATCGGTTTCAGTTTGTTGTGCTGGACTGTCCGCCGGCGCTGGACCTGCTGACACTCAATGCGCTCGTCGCTGCGGATGCGGTGCTGATTCCGATGCAGGGAGAATACTTTGCCCTTGAGGGGGTGAGCGAGCTGCTCGACACCATCGAGCGGATCCGCGTCGATCTGAACCCTGAGTTGGGGATTGAGGGCGTGGTGCTGACCATGTTTGATGACCGCACCAACCTGGCGCAGCAGGTGATGACTGAGCTGAAGAATTACTTTGGAGAGAAACTTTGCCGTACCACCATTCCGCGGAACATACGGCTGGCGGAGGCGCCCAGCCATGGGAAGGCGGCGCTGGTCTACGATCCGCGATCGAAGGGGGCGGAGAGCTATATACGGCTGGCGAAGGAGATTATTGAACGACAGCCAGCAGGTGCCAGCACTCAGCCTTCTGAAAAGGCTTTCACCACAGAAGGCGCTGAGGCACACGGAGGAGAGCCGGCGGAAGAGATTTCGGCGGCGGCCGATGAGATGGACAAGACGGCTTGAGAGCATATTGATTGTCATCGATATATTAGATTGATGGTCATCGATATTCGGACAGTCGGGAAAGCTGGCAGGGATCCTTCGGCGCCAAAGAACTGCGCCTCAGGATGACAAGTTTGAAGGGTGAAGAGTTTGAAGAGGAGAAGTGAATGACTACTGGTGCGGCGGGGAATGTTGCGGGGCGGGCGGGGGACAAAGATAAAGACAAGGTAGAGAAGCGGCGGGCTTTGGGCCGAGGGCTTGAGTCGTTGCTGCCGGGGCCGCGGGTGGTGGCTCCTGGCCAGAGCGGTGGCGCTGCCGGCAAACAGCAGGTTCCCTTCGACTCCGCTTCGCCCACCGGCTCGGCTGCGCTCAGGGCAGGCTCTCACTTCGTCCGGAATGACAAAAATCTGGGTGAGCCGATTCCAGGGGTCATTCGGGCGGAGGTGGAAGATTCTGGGGAGGAAACCTCGCGAGCGGGAGCGCCAGCGCCACACGGCCTCACCGAGCTGCGCTCGGGCGGACAGCCGGGGGCGGCTGTCCCCACATTTTCTACGCCGGAGGGCGAGGAGACGATTACGATTTACGCGCAGGCCGAGTCGCGGATGCCGGGGAATCTTGTGGTCAATCTGGCGATTGCGGACATTGATAAGAATCCGTTTCAGACGCGCTATGTGGAGGATGACGACAAGCTGGAGGAGTTATCGGATTCCATCAAGGCCAATGGCGTGGTACAGCCGATCATGGTGCGCCCGGCGGAGGAGGAGGGGCGCTACATTCTGGTTCTGGGCGAGCGGCGGCTGTGGGCTTCGAAGAAGGCAGGGAAGACGCACATTCCGGCGCTGGTGCGGCGGGTTTCGCTGCAGCAAGCGGCGGAGATGACGATCATCGAAAACCTGCAGCGCGAGGATTTGAGCGCGCTCGAGCAGGCGGAAGCGTTTCGAGTGCTGAGCAAGGAATTTTCACTCACCCAGTCGCAGATCGGTGAGCGAGTGGGGCTGTCGCGGGAGTCGGTGTCGAATTACATGCGGCTGCTGAAGCTGCCGCTGCTGGTGATGGAGCAGCTGGCCCACAAGCAGATTGGATTTTCGGAGGCGAAGGAGTTGTTGAAGCTGGAAGATCCCGAGCTGATTCAGAAGACGGCCGACTACATTGTGAAGAAGCACATGACGCTGGACCAGGTGGAGACGCTGATCATGCGGATGACCGGGTTGCTCGATCCAGTGCCGGGAATGCCTGGGATGGCGGTCGAGCGCAAGAAGAGTGGAGCGCGGTGGGTGGATCCGAATGTGCGGGCGGCGCAGGTGGATCTGGAGCAGATGCTGGGAGTGCGGGTTCGGATCCGCGACCGGAAGGGCAAGGGGAAGATTGTGATTGAGTATTCGACGGTGGATGATTATGAGCGGGTGGTGGAGATGCTGCGGGGACGGAAGTAGCTCTCAGCTCTCAGCTTTTAGCTATTGGATTTTCTGGGCGGCCTGGCGGCCGCCTTTCGTCTTTGGTGGTTGGGGGAACCAGGCTCGTTATTATGTGGAGTGAACGAAGTGTTTTTCGGAATCATGCGTTCGCAATTGCGTTGACTTGGCGTGTAAGTGGAACGTCGGCGGGCTGTTTGGCGGATGGTGTTTACTATCCTGGTTCCCTGCTGTTCAGCGGTTCCCTGCGGGACGGGTTTCTTCTTGGTCGGCATGTCTCGGCGTTGAAACGCGGGGCTATTTTCCGGTGCGCCTTCAGCGCGGTATCGGGACGCGGGGCCGCCCGGTATCAGGGACACAATGGCGCGAGAGCACAGAGCAGTGAACGCTGAGTACCGGCGACTGTGAGGAAGACTTGCTGGATCACGCTGTTTTGACATCTGTCGCGGAGCAGATGATGGGCGGCGCCGACGTCGTGGCGGAGGGGCGCGGCTCCCGGGTGACGCGGACGGGGGCGCAGCGGCTCCGGACAGTGCGGTTCTCGATGGGAGGCAAGGAGTATCAGGCGATTGAGCAGAATCCGGAAAAGCCAAGTCAGTGGGGCAAGCTGGCGCGAGAGGGACATCAGGTGGTGCAGTTTCGCGATTTGGTGACGCAGAAGTATGTGGCGGTGGCTGTGGATGGGAAGGTCAGGGAGTATTCGCGATAGACCGAAATCCACAGATGGAAATCTGAACGGGCGAAGTGAACCGCTTCCGGCCATTCCAGCCAGCATTATGTGTGCACTGATGTTTTTGTGAAGCGCAATGGCAAGTTGCTGGCTGCAGCGTCGCAGAGGGCGCTGGTTAAGTAACTAGCTAGATTGAGGGTGCCTACGCCTCAGCGCTAAAGAGCGTTTATGAGAACTGCTCTTTCGCCCGGCTGGGGCTTGCTCATTTCCTACTTGCCTTCCCACGGCTTGCGCCGTGGGCTGCATTCTTGCGCCGCTTTGCGGCTAAACCCCGGAGGCGTGCTCCAGCATGCCGCTGAAAGTCTGGTTCTCACGCATATTCGAAAGCCCATATCATTTGAGATCTGCGTGGCACGGCTGAAGCCGCGCCCTTTCAAAGCTATTGGATCGCCGGACGGCTTGACTGCTCTATGCGTAGGTGAAGAGGGTCATGAAGCCGAAGTCCATGTGGAGCTGCTGGTGGCAATGGAAGAGAGTCAGGCCGGGATTGTTGGCCTGGAAATCGATTTCTACTTCCTGGTAGCCGCCGACCATTACTACATCTTTTATTACTCCTGACGTCGGGTGGCCGGCGAATTTTGTCAGTTCGAAGGAATGGCGGTGGAGGTGGATGGGATGGATGTCGTCGCTGGCGTTGCGCATGCGGAGGCGGTAGCGCCGGCCTTCTTTCAGGTGGAAGGCGGGTTCGGCCATCATTTGATTCAGGGGATAGGATGTGCCGTTGATGGCCCACTGATTGAATCCTTCGACGGCGGCGTTTTGTTTTTCGAAGAGCATGGTGAATACTTCGTCGGGCCTCTCGGAATTTGTTATGGGATGGCCGAAGTGGGCGTAGTTCCATTTGAACGGGGTAGGTGGAAGCCACTGGGGCTTGCCTTTGCTGCCGGCGTATTCGACTACGATGCCCATGCCGTGATGGCGGTCATCGTCGTCGAGGTCGCCCATGATCCAGACGCCGGGGTGGGTCATTTCAACGATGGCGGAAATTCTTTCGGCGGTGCCTAACCAGAGGACTGGGACATTCACCGGTTTCGGCAGCGGATTTCCGTCCATGGCAATTACCTTGAAGGTGTGACCGGGAAGAGCGAGGCTGCGAATCTCGGTGGCGCTGCCGTTGAGGACGTGAAATAGAATCCGCTCGCCTTGTTTCACGCGCACCGGCTCGCCGTGACCCAGCATGCGGCCGTTGATGGTGAAGGAATCGTAACCGACTTCGAATCCGTGGGGCGTGCCTTTGGCGAGCGAGGATTTCATCTGGCTCTCGCCGGAATCCTTTAGTTCGGGAACGGTTTGCGCGGGCGCGAGAGAGTGCTGCGGCATATCGCCGCCGCGGCTCAGGGTGGGCTGAAATTCTTTGAGGGTAAGAAAGACTTCGCGATCGTAGTTGCCGGAGTGCTGTTTGGGTTCGATGTAAACAGGGCCGACCAGGCCGCTGTACTGGCCGAGTGACAGATTGGATCCGGCTCGGACGTGGGTGTGATAGAAACGGAAACCTGCGGGTCTGGGCACGAAGGAAATTCTGCGGCTGCCATGGGGTGGGATGAAGGGAGTGCCCTCTTCGGCGGCGCCGTCGACGCCGGGGGAGACCAGCTGGCCGTGCCAGTGCACTTGCTCGGGGATATCGGTTTCGTTGCGGAGATCGATGGTGACTTGCTTGCCTTCTTTCAGGCGGAGAAGAGGGCCGGGGAATTGGCCATTGTAGGTGGTGACGGAGAGGATGCGTTTGGGCGCGATTTCCAGGGGCTTGGTGGCGATGGCGAGGGTGTAGTCGGCGGGAGCGTCGGATTTGTTTTCGGCCGCGGTGGGAGATTGCGCCTCGAAGGATAAGGGCGAGAGCAGGGCGGCGGCGGTAGCTCCGGCTGCTTTCAGGAAATTGCGGCGATCTTCGTTAAGGGTGGACATCATGGTTCGAATATATCGAAAGTCAAGGGGGGCTCACTCAAACGGAATTCACATTTGTCGCTCTTCCGTCGTCACCATGTCTCCCAAACCATGTCTCGCAAAGGAGGCGAGACATGGGGCACCCACCGCGTGGGCACCCGCCGCGCGTCTACGATTTGAGATCGGCGCGTTGGAGAACTTTGGCGATCCGTTGTTTGATGAGTGAGGGAGCGGGCTGCTGGGTTATCCACGAGGGAATTCCATCTTCGAGGTGGGCGCCGGCTTTTAATAGCACTTCGATCACCGGAAGATAGTCGATTCCGTTGTCCGCGTGAAGGGCGGACCAGAGCGCCTGACCGAGGGCGGAAGCGCCATAGGAATTTTTCGCTTCCAGCGGGGTGCCGCGCTCCAGCAGCAGCTTGACGGTACTCAGGGCTCCGCCGATTACGGCCCAGTGGAGGGCAGTTTGACCGGTGCCGGCCTGAATGTCGAGGGGGACTTTGTGCTGGAGAAGAAATTCGACAACTTCGGTGCGGCCATATTCGCAGGCCCAGAGGAAGCCGCGCTCCATTTGCGAATTGGTGGCGGGCGGACGCAGGTTGCCGCGTGTATCGAAAAAGCTTTTGACTGTGTCGAGGCGACCGAGTCCGGCGGCGGCTTCGAGATCTAGAGTTGCGCCGCGGGTCGCGAGAAATTCAGCGGCCTGGATGCGACCGTTGGCCAGGCAAGCGTTGACGATTCCAGGAGTCAGTTGCGCTCCGCGATCGAGAAGAAGTTGGAGCAAGGCTTCCTGGACGCCGGCGCGTTCGGGGTGACGGCTGGTCGCGACCAGGTCGAGAGCTGTGGATCCGCCGTAGAGGTTGGCGGAGGCGTGGACGCCGGCACCGGCATCGAGGAGGAGCGTGGCGATTGGGAGAATGTTCTTCGGCGTTTTTTGGCGATATCCTTCGACGCCGTTGGCGGAAATATAGTGCAGGAGTGTGGCTTGATGGAGGCGGGTGGAGTGGGCGCGAATCACGGCGGGATTTTCATGCAGCAATTTTTGGAGTGTCGCGATGTCGCCGGTGACGATGGCGTCGGCGGCTAACTCGAAAGTATGGATGGAAGAATTCGCGGGCGCGAGAGCTTCGAGATGTTGCGCGAGTTTCGGCCAGCTCTCGAAGCCATGCGCGCGGGCGATGATGAGGTGGGCGGCGGAGAGGGTGCGGGTCCCGGATAATTTTTCGCGGGCGAATTTTTCGAGTTGATCGGTCCAGTGGTCGAGGCGGACGGGGAGTTGCGGAGTGAGGGTCAGGTTGGAGAGACGGACGAGGGAATCGATCCAGGAGGCGGCCCAGGCGCGCAGGGCGGCGGGGTCGGAGGATTCGGCGGCTTTGAGTAAATCCTTGGCGCGTTTCTTGTAGTGGTTCGGGTTGGGGCGCGGAGGAAGTGGGAGAGCGTCGTGCGGGTTGGGAAACATGCGAAGCTCCTTTCAATGCTGCCTGGAGTCCGCACGAGTCAGGCTGAAAGAAGATTCGTGGTGCAGAATTTAGATCAGGTGGGCACGGCCCTTTCCGCGGACTGGAGGCGCCCTTCGCGCTCGCGGTCCAGCATAGGGGATTCGGCTGCGGGGCGTCAAATGGGCGTGATTTCCTGTGTGGAGCGGGTTCCTGTGTGGAGCGGGCACTCTTGCCCGCTTGCCGGTGGTCCGTGAAAACCTCGCGGGCAAAAGTGCCCGCGCCATGCCACCTACCGCCACACGAGCGACAACGCGGGTATACTTTGCTGCTGGAATTCGAGGGTGGGAAATTTAATTCGTACTGATGGGGAGGATTATGAATCTGAGAATCATGCGACATGTACAGGTTGGTGGACTGGTGGTGGGGTCGGTCATCGGGCTGACGGGGGCGGATGCTGGGAACTTGCCGTCGCCGCCGGTTGCCAAGAAGGTTCCGCATGTGACTGAGGTCAACGGGCACAAGATGACGGACGATTATTTCTGGCTGCGGGAGAAGCCGAATCCCGAGGTGCGGGCTTATCTGGAGCAGGAGAACGCTTATACGGATGCGGTGATGAAGCCGACGGAGGCGTTCCAGAAAAAGTTGTATGGGGAGATGCTGGGGAGGATCAAGGAGACGGACGTCGAAGTTCCTTATAGGGAAGGGGAATATCTTTACTACACGCGGACGGAGGCGGGAAAGCAGTATCCGATTCGCTGCCGGCGGAAGGGGAGCATGGATGGGGCGGAAGAGGTGGTGCTGGACGTGAATGAAATGGCCAAGGGGCTGGCATTCATGACGGTGAGTGAATATGCGGTGAGTCCGGATGGAAATCTGCTGGCTTATTCGTATGACAACACCGGGTTCCGGCAATTTACGCTGGCGGTGAAGGATCTGCGGACAGGGAAGACGCTGGTGGATCACGCGGAGAGAGTCGGGTCCGTCGTTTGGGCGAACGATAACAAGACAATTTTCTATACACAGGAAGATGCGGTTTCGAAGCGGCAGTACCGGCTGTACCGGCATGCGGTGGGGTCGACGGGAGCGGATCCGGTGGTGTATGAGGAGAAGGACGAACGGTTCGAGGTGGATGCGACCAAATCGCAAAGCGAGTCGTATATCTTTCTAATTTCGGGGAGTCATACGACCAGCGAGGCACGGTACATTCACGCGGATCGACCGATGGCGGAGTTCAAGGTGATGGAGCCGCGCCGACAGGATGTGCAGTACTATCCCGAACACAATGGTGAGTTTTTTTATATTCGGGTGAACGATACGGGGCGGAATTTCCGGCTGGTGAAGGCTCCGGTGGGCGATCCTTCGAGCAGGAACTGGAAGGAAGTGGTGGCGCATGATCCCAACGTCATGCTGAATCATGTGGGGATGTTTAAGAACTTTTATGTGTTGGTGGAGCGGGAGCATGGGCTGCCGCAGCTTCAGGTCACGGATTTGCGGAGCGGCAGCTCGCATCGGGTTGAGTTTCCCGAGCCGGCCTACGCGACCCGGCCTTACGTGAACCGGGTGTATGACACTTCGGAATTTCGCTACGCGTATGAGTCGCCGATTACGCCGGCGTCGGTGTTTTCGTATGACATGGAGAAGGGGACGTCGACTCTGCTGAAACAGAAGGAGGTGCCGGGGGAATATGACCGGACCAAGTATGTTGTGGAACAGGTTTATGCGCCGGCCGCGGACGGAGTGAAGATTCCAATTTCGGTGGTGCGGCGGAAGGATGCGAAGTTGGACGGTCACGAGCCGCTCTATTTGTACGGGTACGGGTCGTATGGGATCTCGATCGACTCGGGATTCAATCCGAATCATTTCAGCCTGGTGGATCGGGGAGTTACGGTGGCGGTGGCGCATATCCGCGGCGGGGGCGAGATGGGAAAAACCTGGCACGACGCGGGCCGCATGATGAACAAGAAAACTACGTTTACCGATTTTATTTCTTGCGCGGAATATCTGGTGGGACACGGATATGGATCGAAGGATCGCCTGGTGATTGAAGGGCGCAGCGCGGGCGGATTGCTGATGGGAGCGGTGTTGAACATGCGTCCCGATTTGTTCAAGGCGGCGCTCGTGGGAGTGCCGTTCGTGGATGTTATGAATACCATGCTGGACGAATCGTTGCCGCTAACGGTGGGTGAATTTGAGGAGTGGGGAAATCCGAAGCAGAAGGCGGCGTTTGATTACATGATTACTTATTCGCCGTATGACAATGTGGAGGCGAAGAATTATCCGGACATGCTGGTGAAGACCTCGTTCAATGATAGCCAGGTGATGTATTGGGAGCCGGCGAAGTATGTGGCCAAAATGCGCGCTACACGGACGGATCATAATACTTTGATCTTGAAAACGAATTTGAGTCCGGCGGGACATGGTGGGGCTTCGGGGAGATATGACCGGCTGCATGAGGCGGCGTTTGATTACGCTTATATTTTGCGGGAGATGGGGATTGAGGAGTAGGGTTGGTGGTGAGCGGGAGAGTTCTCTTTCGCCCCTCCGGGGCTTAATGATTTCGTTTACAGTAGTACCCACGGCTTGCGCCGTGGGCTGCATTCTTTCGCCGCTTAGCGGCTTTGCGCCGGTCATCTGAGGAACACGGCGTGATAGCTGCCGCTTCTCGCAAAGAATGCGAGAAACTGGGCACCCCCACTCTTGGGACAACCCGGCCTTCGCTGCGCGCAGCGGGTCGAGCTTCGCTCGACTGGACGGCCG
Source organism: uncultured Acidobacteriaceae bacterium (assembly GCA_963709305.1). Classification (GTDB taxonomy): domain Bacteria; phylum Acidobacteriota; class Terriglobia; order Terriglobales; family Acidobacteriaceae; genus Sulfotelmatobacter. The sequence goes on from CAVPWO010000006.1 coordinate 196,860, forward strand.
ACGCGGCTGTCCCTACGTACAAGCTGCTTTTAGATTAATCCGGCGCGGACTCGGCGTAGGAAGTCTTCGGCGTCGGCTTTGGCTTGGGCGAGGACTTTGGGTTGATTGCGGTATTCGAGGGCTATTTCCTGAAGGAAAAGTTCGACGGCGTCTTTGGGCTTGAAGCCTTGCGTGACCAGCTTGCGAATACGAGGAGTGAAGCTGTCGGAGTCGTCGGCGGAGCCCAGCCGCGCTAAATGGTCGGCGCATTTATGATCGCGGAATTTGCCGGCTGCCAGGCGGTCGAAGGCGGTCCTGGCTTCGGGATCGTGGAGCAGCGTGGGCAGCGGGGAATTCCATTCACACTGAGAGCAGGTCCAGCCATGGAAAGAATGGTTGGAGGTCCAGATCAGTTCTCTGGAGCTCTTATGTGGTAGGGTGCGACTGTCTGTGGTGCGATCCATGAGCTGGTACCGTCCCCCGCATTGTTCGGCCCATGGGGAAATTTTTCTGTCGGAATAGTACCGCGAATTTGACCGGGAGAGAAGCGTGCAATGTGTCGAGGCCGATTCGCGGGCTGGGAAAGTCAAAGGCAGCGGGCATGAGTGCCCGCTCCACACATACTGCTCGGCTTGAGATCCTTCGCGAAGAACGCTCAGGATGACCGCTGCGGGCTCAGACGCCCGCAAAACGCGGTCACTTGGCGAAGAAGTAGTCGAAGGATTTTACGGCGGTGAATTCGTCGTCTTTAATGTCAAACACGGTGTAGAGCTTGGTGACGTGGAGAACGTCGTGGACTTTTTGGGTGAGGTTCAGGAGTTTGAGTTCGCCTCCGGCGTTGCGGACAGTGGTGAAGCAGGCGACCAACTCGCCGACGCCGGAGCTGTCAATGTAGTCGACATCGGCCAGGTTGAGGATAATTTTCTTTTTGCCTTCGGCGACCAGATTGTGAACCGCGGTGCGGAGAGCGCCGATCTCGGGGCCAAGGATGATGCGGCCGTGGATGTCGAGAATGGTGACGTGGGAAACCTCGCGGGTATCGATCTTCAGGGGCATGATCGGGGATACGAGCGGAATGGTAGTTTGTGGAACAGGCCAAGTCAATGAAAAGTCCCGGTGCTTGGGACAGTCGGGTTTCCTATTCGGCCTGGCAGTCGCGGATTTCCTGGATGGCGGAGGTAATGATGGGGGTGGGATATTGGGGATGGCGGAATTCCAGATGCATGCCGCGACCCACATATTGAAGTTTGAGCATGGAGCCTCCCCAGGTCGAGCCGGCGATGGCGACCTGCACGGGCTGGGGGCAGAATTCGGGATGGCCGGAAAGCAGAGCTTCGCTGCCGCCAAGCAACACGGCGGTGTAGCAGTGGTTCATCGTCTGAATTCGGAGGACGGTGGACGGAGGAAGATCGCCGAGGTAGACACCACCTTCAACTTCCGACTGGATGATGCTGCGGTTCACTTCGTCGGCGAGATTGGGGTGGGGGCTAAACATATTCGTGGGCGGAGATAAGGGTATAGCGTTTCGGGCGGGGGGACAAGAGTCCAATGGGGCGGCGCGGGTGCATGGGCTTTAGAGGAGGGGGAAGTGGTGGAGGTTGCAGAAAATTGCGGCGAGGAAGGCCAGCCGGGTTGCGCTAGGCGGACAACCTCTTCGGCTTCGCTTAGGGCAGGCTTGAGCGGCTGTCCCTACATTACCACTGGGCTGCCTCCACACATTTCTGGGCGCTAAAGCCTGATAAAATAAAGGGACAGAGACTCAAAGAGGTTCCTGATATTCATGCCTGTTCCTGTGTCACAGATGTGGACGGTGGCTAGCTATGTTCTGCGGCAGAAGCTTGCGCGGCGGAAGCAATATCCGCTGGTGCTAATGCTCGAACCGCTGTTCCGCTGCAACCTGGCTTGCGCGGGATGCGGGAAGATTCAATATCCGGCGCATATTTTGAAGAAGGATTTGACGCCGGAGGAGTGTTTCCGGGCGGTGGAGGAGTGCGGGGCGCCGATGGTTTCGATTCCCGGGGGAGAGCCGCTGATGCATCCCCAGATCGGTGAGATCGTTGAGGGCTTGGTGGCGCGGAAGAAATATATTTACTTGTGTACCAATGCGCTGCTGCTGAAAGAAAAGATCGATCTCTTCAAGCCCAGCAAGTATTTGACCTTTAGCGTTCATCTCGACGGACAGCGAGAAGAGCATGATTTGGCCGTGTGCCGCGAAGGCGGATACGACATTGCGGTCGATGCGGTGAAAGAGGCGCTGCGGCGCGGCTTCCGGGTAACGACGAATACTACGCTGTTCGATGGGGCGAATCCGAAGTCGGTGCGGGCGTTTTTTGACGAGATGATGGATCTCGGAGTGGAGGGCATGATGCTCTCACCTGGATACTCGTATGACAAGGCGCCGGATCAGAAACATTTTCTAGGGCGGGCGCGGACGCGGCGCATGTTCCGGGCGATTTTGTCGAACCGGAAGAAGGAATGGAAGTTTAATTTGTCGCCGCTGTTTCTGGAATTTTTGATGGGGAAGAAGACGTATCCTTGCACGCCGTGGGGGATGCCAACTTACAACATCTTTGGCTGGCAGAAGCCTTGCTATCTGCTGCAGGATGGGTACGCGGAGACTTTTTCGGAACTGCTGGCTACGACCGAGTGGTCGAAGTATGGGACGGAGTCGGGGAATCCGGCGTGCGCGAATTGCATGGTGCACAGCGGGTATGAGGCTTCGGCGGTGAATGCTACGTTTAGTTCGCTGGGCGGATTTTTGGCTACGGTAAAGGGGACGCTGTTCTCGCGGTATCGCGATGACGAGGCTTTGCGGTTATTGGAAGAGCCGCAGGCGGCGGTGCATCCGCTGGTGCAGATTGCGGCCCCGGAGTCGCTGCATGAGACGCGGGCGTAGGGTAGCGGTCACGGGGCTAAAGCCCTGGAACATTCTCTTCACGCTGTCGCGGCCCTGAAGGGCCGCTCTTCCACAACAAAAAATGCTATACGTGGCCTTGAAGGGCCTGTTTCACAACAAGAAATTATGACTGGCAAAGAGGGCGGGCACATTGACCATGCTGCCGCGGGAGCTACGCCGCCGCATGCGGATGCGGTGAATCCGGATGCGCTGGAGGTTGCTCCGGGGACGGCGCATGAACGGCTGGAGGGATGGATCCCGGAATTGGCGGGCGAAGAAGAGCTGCGGGGGGCGCTAGAGAAGGCGTTTGATTATCGCGGGGATGTGACGATCACGCGCAGGGATGGGTCGAAGATTGAAGGGTATTTGTTTGATCGGCGGACCGGGGCTTCGTTGAAAGAGTCCTTTGTCCGGCTTTATCCGAAGAATTCTTCGGAGAAGGTTACGGTTTCGTACGCGGAGATTGGGGCGCTGGCGTTTTCAGGGCGCGATACGGCGGCGGGCAAGAGTTGGGAAGCCTGGATGAAGAAGTATGCGGAGAAGAAGGCTGCGGGGGAGAAAGACTTGAGTTTGCATCCGGAGCCGTTGGAGTGAGCGTTCCCCAGGGATCGTGTGAGCGTTTTCAGGCGTCCCCCAGGACGCTTTTCTTTTTGCTCTCTGCCTACCCCGCCAGTGGAACTGGCGGGCTATTTTCGCGCGCGCCTCCGGCGCTCGAGATTGGATCACCGCTTGAGAGGTTCTGGCGTTACTTCGCTGCGTGGGTCTTTTGCGGAGATTGCGAAGTGACAGCGAGGAACCTGTTCGAATTATTTCCTTCGCCTGACCCTTCTACTTTCCAGCCGCACTGAAGGCCAGGCCGTCGATCAGTTCTTCGACCTCATCGTCTGTGCCGGCGATGATGGTGATGGAGACTGCATAGCCGTGCGAGAGCATGACTAGTGTGGATTGGTGCATCACGCGCGTGCCTACGTCTTTGTGGAAGTCTCCGCGGACCACGGTTTTTGTGCCGACGGCGATCTCGTAGGGATCTTCGTCCGTGGTGAAGCCCTGGGCCTTGGCGACTTCGGTGAGCGGGCGGAGATATTGCGCGGCGTCTTTTAATCCGGGGTAGGAGGATGCGCTTTCGGCGGCGATGAGGATGGAGGAATTCACGTCTTCGCCGCGCGCCTCTGGAGGGCGGGAGAAGCCTGCCAGCAAGACTTTGGCGCCGGCGCTGGAGGCTGCGGGTGATGCGGGCTCGGGCTTGTTGTTTTTTTGCGGGTCGCGTTCTTCCTGGTCGCGCTGGTTCAGCTCGTCGGTGCGGAGCACCCAACCTGCGGGAATTTTATAGGTGAGGGCGAGGGTTTTGTTGCGGTAGATGTTGTTGGTGACAGTGCCGGCATCGAGATCGGAGTTGGCGGCCTTCTTGATGTGCTTCGCCGAATTGGACGAGGACGACGGAGGAGTCTGGGCTTGGGTATGTGCGAGCAGAGCTCCTAACGAAAGGGTGATGCACAGCAAAGAGGACGGGAACGCTCTGGGAGCGCAGAACATCATATTTTCAATGTTACCGGAATAACCTTAGGGACTCTCGAGTTGCGCTCGAGGGACAGCCGAGCGCGGCTGTCCCCACATTCTCCCTAGGCTGCCTTGCCTAGCACGGGTTGGGTGCAGTGGGCGCAGCGGCGGGCGTCGATGGGAATTTCGCTGAGGCATTCGGGACATTTCTTAGTGGTGGGATCGGGCGGCTTCTCGGCGCGATTCATGCGCGCGATGAGGGCATTCACGGGAAGAACCACAAAGAAGTACACAACCGCGGCAATCAGAATGAATGATACCCCGGCGTTGACGAGATCGCCGACGGGGAATTCGGTGCCACGGAGGTAGAAATTCAGACTGGAATAGTTAGGCTTGCCGACAACCAACGCAATCAGTGGAGTGAGAAAGGCCTTGGTGAGCCCCGCGATCACGCCTCCGAAGGCCGCACCGATTACGACGCCTACGGCCATATCCACAACGTTGCCGCGCAGGATGAATTTCTTGAAGCCGTCTAGCATAGCGGTGGGCCTCCGAAATGGATTGTTAGGCACTGTAAGGCAGAGAGGACGGGAGGTCAATAGGGGCGCGGTCTCACGTCTCCAATGGAGAGTTCAGGTAAGTGGGAGATCCCTCACTCCGCCTGAAGAACGGCTTCGTTCGGGATGACGCGGCGGGAACGATCTCATCAAATCCGCATCGGCATGACGATGTAGCGGTATTTGTAGTCGTCGCCTTCGGCGGGGCGGAATTGGCCGGCGGATTGCGGATCTTTGAGTTCGAGGCGGACTTCGCTGGTGCCGGCGGCTTTTAGGAAATCGACTAGATATTGGGCGTTGAAGCCGATGGTGAGCGGGTCGCCGGTGTAGGGGGCTTCGATGGAATCTTCGGATTCGCCGGCTTCGGTGGAAGAGGCGGAGAGTTTGAGTTCACCTTTTTCCAGGCGCAGGCGAACCGCGCGGGAACGTTCGTCGGCGAACTGGGCTACGCGAAGGATGGCGGAATTTAATTCGTCGGAATTCAGGGGAACAATCTTGCTGTTGTCTTTTGGAAGGACGGCTTCGAAGTTGGGAAATTGTCCGGTGAGTTGGCGCGAGGTTAACAGACGGTTGCCGATGCGGAAGAAGAGCGTGGAGTCGTCTTTGGCGAATTCGATGGTCTCGGCGTCGGTGGAATCGAGGAGGGACTTGAGTTCGTCCATCGCTTTTTTCGGGACGAGAGTTTTGAGTTCGCCGGAGACGCCGTCGAATTTTTCTCCGGCGCGTTCGCAGTGGGCGAGGCGATGTCCATCGGTCGCGACCATGGTGATGGACTCAGGCTTCAGAAGCATCAGCGCGCCATTGAGCGTATATCGCGACTCTTCATTGGAAATCGCGAATCCGGTGCGGGCGATCAGGCCGCGCAGAATCTGGGCTGGAATCGTGACCGTACCTGAGGTGGGAAAGGCGGGCAGGCTGGGAAAGTTGGATTTGGCCATGCCGACCATTTTTGTGTTGGAACGGCCGCAGCGAATGCTGACCCAATGATTTTCGAGCAATTTGATGGTGATGTCGGCATCGGGCAAGAGCTTCACGTAGTCGTGAAGTTTGCGCGCGGGGATGGTGCAGGAGCCTTCTTTTTTTACTTTTGCGCTGCACGAGGTGCGGAGGCTGAGGTCGAGGTCGGTGGCGGTGAGCGACAGGCGGTCTCCCGCGGCCTCGAACAAATAGTTGGAAAGGATTGGAATTGTGGTCTTGCGTTCGACCACGCCTTGCGTGGCCGTCAATTCCCGCAGCAACTCGAACTTGCTGACCGTGATCTCCATCGTCCCCGTCCCCGCTGCAACGGCGGCTTCCACCGGCATAAAGTCCGTCTCCCTGCTCGGGGGCTAAAGCCCCAAAATCATTTTTCGCGCTTTGCGGCACGGCTGAAGCCGTGCCCTTTCATAAACCTTCGCCCGTTTCGCGGCACGATTCAATGGCTAAAGCCGTCTTACCGATTTTCTTTAGATCTTCGAAAGCGGTTCAGGTCCCGTCCTTCATCAATCAGTTGCGAGACTGCGTTCCCGCTACTTTTATTACTACCTTATATCAAATACAAAACCTATAAAACCAGCAGTAACAGTAGGACCTTCGGAGAAGTGGAAAACCGGGGCAACTCGCCTGTTGTCACCGGGTTTCCGGTATACCCTTGATGTTAGAAATCGGTCCCCAACTCTTCGGAAATGCCAGTGTAATCCGGCGATGCCCCCGAGTTCTCTATTGTCTTGCACAAGTTCCACATCGCATTCACAGCCATCGCAAAGGAAGACTGGACTAGTGCGTGGAAAACTCTGTTACGCACGCCAATCATCCGCCTAATTGCTCGGTCAGTTTGTTGATCAGCCTGTTCAAATCTTTGTCGTTCTTGCGGAGCTCTTCGATCTTCTCCACCGAGTGCAGCACGGTGGTGTGATGCTTGCCGCCGAACTGGCGGCCGATTTCCGGCAGCGACGCCTCGGTCATATGTTTAGCCAGGTACATGGCAACCTGGCGCGGGTAGACGATAGCGCGCGAATTGTTTTTGGCTTTGATTTCGACCAGGCGCAGGCCGAATTGTTCGGCGACCATTTTCTGAATGGATTCGATCGTGACCTTGCGGGCCTGGGAGTCGATGAAATTCTTCAGGACCTGTTGCGCGTAAGGCAGTGTAATCTCGGCGCCGATCAGCGAGGAGTGGGCGACGAGCCGGATCAGCGCACCTTCGAGTTCGCGGACGTTGGAGCGGATATTCGAGGCGATGTAGAGTGCCACGTCGGTGGGCAGAGTTACCTTTTCCTGCTCGGCTTTTTTCTGCAGGATAGCAACTTTAGTTTCGAGGTCGGGAGGCTGGATATCGGCGATCAATCCCCACTCGAAGCGGCTGCGCAGACGGTCTTCGATTTCGGCCAGTTCTTTCGGTGAGCGATCGCTGGCAATGACGATCTGTTTCATCGATTCGTGCAGAGCATTAAAGGTATGGAAGAATTCTTCCTGAGTGCGCTCTTTGCCGGTGAGAAACTGGATGTCGTCGATGAGCAGGACGTCAACCGTGCGGAAGCGGTCGCGAAAGCTGGTCATCTTGTCGTAGCGCAGCGAGTTGATCATGTCGTTGGTGAATTTCTCGCTGGATACGTAGGAGATGGCCGTCTGCGGAGTGCGGCGCTTGATTTCGTGTCCGATGGCCTGCATGAGATGGGTTTTGCCCATGCCGACGCCGCCGTAAAGGAAGAGCGGGTTGTAAGCCTTGGAGGGGCGTTCGGCGACGGCCTGGCAGGCGGCATGGGCAAACTGATTGCCGCTGCCGATGACGAAGGCGTCAAACGTATAGCGTGGATTCAGTTGCGCGGCGCCATCCCAGTCGAAGCGCGACTGCGATGGATTTGCCGATGCGCCTGGGCCAGTGAGGCCGCCATCGTGACGGACCGGCGTTGAAGCGGGGTCATCTTCTGGAGTGACGAACTTCACGTCGTTGAAGCCGAGGCCGAGATTGTCGATGGCTTCCTGGATGAGGTCGGCATATTTGTCGCCGGCATGGCGGAACTCGACGGTGGGAACGCGAACGAAGAGAATGCCTCCGCTAGAGTGGCTGTAGCGGGTGGGCTTGAGCCAGGTGTCGTAGGAGTGCCGGTTGATTTTCTTTTCCAGCGCATCGAGGATGCGCGCCCACGGGTTGGGGGAGAGAGTTGTGCTGGGAACTGACATAAATGAAATATTCACCACGGCGCCCCGGCGGCTGGTGAGAGAGCGCCTGTTCAAAACTGCCGTTTTACGACCAAGCTGGAAACATTAAGTTTACTGCGGAAAGCGGCCGATTTACGGTCGCGGCTGCCCAAAAGCAAAAAGAATTTTTGAAGCAGGATCAGTCCGGCATAGTAGCACAAATTTTTTTGTTGCGTAAAAAAGTTCGCGGGGATTTTTTCGCGAATGAATATTCGGAACCCGACTGCGGGGTGCTGTCAAGTGCCGCGATGGTAACTGCCGCGGAGACAGTGCAAGGAGAGCACAGAAAGATATTGCAATTGAGGAAGGTTCGCGAACATCGTTCTTGCCTGGAGTGAACATCGTTCTTGCCTGGAAACAATTGTTCTTGCCGAGAGATGGTGAGGATATACGCGCGAGATCCTTCGCTCCGCCTGAAAAACGGCTACGCTCGGGATGACTTCGGCATCGGGAGGCATTGCGGGTTTGGTGGTAATGCGCGGAGTGATTTATACTTACGGTTTGCCCTAACACTGTCGAAGAAATCAGGAGCGAGCTACTTTGCCCAAGCGTACATTCCAACCCAACCGGCGCAAGCGATCGAAGGTACACGGATTTCGCACGCGCATGAAGACCCAGGGCGGCAAGAAAGTAATTTCCCGCCGGCGCGCCAAGGGGCGCAAGCGGGTCTCGGTGAAACCAGGTTTCCGCGAATAGTCCAGTGGCGCGTACGAAACCCGCGCCCAACCCATTGTGCCAGTCCTATCGCGACAAGCAGGTGGCGATCGTCATGTTGCGCGAATGGCCTATTGCGCGAGTGGCCTGGAAATAGCGATTTGGAAATTTAGAGTCACTGTGACTGCCAGTGTGCCTGGAGAATCGAAGCGAGATGTCGAGCCACGCTCCGGTGGCGGCACTTTTCCCCGCAGCGCGCGGCTGTTGCGCCACGCCGATTTCGAGCACGTGTACAAGGCGGGGCGGCGGCACTTCTCGGCGTCCATGACTGTGTTTTATTTATCACGGCCGGAGACTGGCGACGCTGTTCGGAATTCGGCGGCCTCTGGACTTCGCGTTGGATTCACTGTGGGACGCGCGCTCGGTGGTGCCGTGCGGCGCAACCGCATGAAGCGGCGTTTGCGGGAGGCGGTGCGGCTGACGCGTCCGCTCAAGGGGGCGAGTGCGGATGTCGTGATCAATCCAAAGAAGTCCGTGCTGACGGTTGATTTCGCCGAGGTGGTGAACGAAGTACAGCGGGCGTTCGTAGTTATAGAAGAGAAGCTTGCGGGCAAGGCAAGGCCCGGCAAAAACTTTCGATGAAAGGTAGCGATCCCTTCGACAAGATATGGGAAAAATTCCCAGACTAGTTACGCTGCTTGCACTGCGTGCTTATAAGTGGACGATCTCGCCGATGTCTTTGCCGGCGTGCCGCTATATCCCGAGCTGCTCGGATTATGCGACGGAAGCGGTGGAGCGGTATGGCGCGGTGCGGGGCGGGCTGATGGGTTTGTGGCGGCTGCTGCGTTGTCATCCGCTGGCGCGTGGGGGATACGATCCTGTGGTGAAGAGCGTGGGTTATGAAGCGTCCCAGTTCTCGCAAAAGAGGCGAGAACTGGGGCACCCGTAAGAACTGGGGCGTGAGGGAACGGTCACTTTGCCAGACATTCAAAATCCACAACACGAGCCGGGCAGCGAGAAGCGGCTGATGCTGGTTTTCTTGCTGACGTTTATCGTGATGCTGGCATTTCAACCGTTGCTTAAGAAGTATTTTCCGCAACCGGTTACGCCGCCTCAGCAGAGCCAGGCCGCGCAGCCGCAGAATGCAGCTGCCACTTCAACCTCCGTGGCTGCGCCACGCGTAACTTCCGCCAGCCCGCCCGCCGCAACTTCTGGAGTCACCAGGCAGGCAACGAGTGAAACCGAGACCGTCATTGAGAACGATCTTTACCGGATCACATTCACCAATCGCGGAGCGCAGGTGAAATCGTGGATTCTGAAAAAGTTCGGCAATGACGCGCAGAACGGGCCGCTCGACATGGTCAATCCCGCCGCAGCTGCGCAGTACGGCTATCCGCTTTCTTTGTGGACTTACGACGAGGGCTTGCGCGGCCGGTTGAATTCGGCGCTGTACGTGGCTTCGCGCGAAGGCAGTCAGACAACTCCGGCTACCATCACGTTCGAATATGCGGACCATGAGCTGACGGTTCGCAAGACTTTCAGCTTCGATCACACTTACATCGTCAAGCTCGAAACCAGCGCGACATACAAGAGCAGCCCGCTTGCCGCCTTGCCGGCTTGGCCTTCGGGATTCGGCGATCAGAACACGCCGGCGTTCTGGGCCGGTGGAGCGATCGATTACCAGTTCAACAAGAACATCGAGCGCGTACCGGTAAAAAAGATTAGCGGCGGTGGAACAATTCCCGGACCCTTCCATTGGGCCGGTCCCACCGATCAATATTTCGCGGCCGTATTTGTCCCCGACGATCCAACCAGTGCGTCGATGGTCACGCTGCGCAATCCTTTGTCCGTTCCACAGAAGCCCGACTCCAAAGAGATGACCAGCGTCGACGTTGTGGGTGCTGCCGTGGGCGACCTGCATGGCGCGACATCGGAGCGAGTCTTCGTTGGTCCCAAGGAACTCGAGGTGCTGGAGAAGGTTCCGGTGCCGGGAGTCTCGGGCGCGGACAGCGATCTCAATGGGCTGGTTGATTTCGGGTTCTTCGGCATTATCGCCAAGCCGCTGTTTCTGTGGCTGAAGTGGACTTATAGCCACGTAATCCCGAACTGGGGCTGGGCGATTGTTCTGCAGACGCTGATCATCAGCCTGGCGCTGCTGCCGCTACGCATCACGCAGATGAAGTCGATGCTGAAGATGCAGCGGGTGGCGCCGCAGATCAAAGCGATTCAGGAAAAATACAAGAAGTACAGCCTGCGTGATCCGCGCAAGGCTCCGATGAATGAGGAGATCAGCGCGCTTTATAAAAAGGAAGGCGTGAACCCGGCAGGCGGGTGCCTGCCCATGCTGATCCAGATTCCATTTCTCTGGGCCTATTACAAGATGCTGGCGGTGGCGCTCGATTTGCGGCATGCGCACTGGCTTTGGATTCATGATTTGTCGGCGGCCGATCCATTATTTCTGTTGCCGATCTTCATGGTTGTCAGCATGCTGGTCACGCAGAAGATGACGCCACAGCCGGGCATGGACCCGTCCCAGCAGAAAATGATGACGGTGATGATGCCGCTGATGATGGGATTCATCTTCTTCCGGCTGCCGGCGGGACTGAATCTTTATTATGCGGAATCGAACTTGATTCAGATCGCGCAGCAGGCGGTGATGAACCGCACCGCGCTGGGGCGCGAAATGCGAGAGATGCTGGAGAAGCGGGCGCGGAAGAAGGAAAAGTGAAAGCTCTTAGCCATTGGCTCTTAGCTTTTAGCTTGAACCCCTTTCGCGCAAGAATAAGGAAGATCTACACAGTTGTAGAAGTAGAGCGGTGAATCCGAGGTTCTGTGAAAAGACATTTAAGCTAAAGGCCAAGAGCCAACAGCTAAGAGCTGAATTCCATGTCCATTCCCGACAAACTTGCTGCTGCAAAGAAGATTAATGAGTTTCTGCAGGCTGTGGTTACACACGGCGGGCTTCGACTGAAGTACCGAATCATTGTGGACCCGCCTTTGCCAGAGAATCGCGACTGGGAGAAGCCGGAGATCCTGGTGGATTTCTCCGGGCCGGACTCGGCGCTGCTGCTCGACCGTGGCGGAGAACTGCTGCGCGCGCTGGAGTTGCTGGCGTTGGAGATGCTGCGCTTGCCTTCGGGCGAGCACGAGAAGATTTCGTTCGATTGCCAGAACCAGCGGTCGCTTCGCATTCAGGAATTGCGCACGGCCGCGACGGTTGCCGCGGAGAAAGTGCGCAAGACGGGGACGCCGTACCAGTTCAGTCCAATGTCATCGCGGGAGCGGCGGATTGTTCATCTTGCGCTGCGCGACGAGAACGATCTGCGCACGGAGAGCGAAGGCGAGGGAATGCGCCGGTGTTTGGTGGTGTATCCCAAGGATTACAAGGCGGCGGGGAAGATAGCGCCGCGAACGTTGCCGTGAGTTCCCACTTGGCGGGGATTTTTGCAGAGATGTTAGGTCTCAATGGGCCTCTCGGCGTTGAATTGGTCCACTATTACTCCATCGGTTCGTTCTGGCCAGCGACTCTCCTTTCTTTCGCCCCTTCGGGGCTTGTTCATTCCTGACTCTCCTTTTTACCCACGGCTTGCGCCCCTTCGACAAGCTCAGGGCAAGCTGTGGGCTGCATTCTTTCGCCGCTTCGCGGCTGGTCCACTACTCCACTTTCTGCGATTTCTACGTTGAATGCGGAGAAATTGCGGCCTTGGGAATTGCCTTTTTCCCACGTGTTGATTCGCCTGATTCGTAGCACCGCCGGTTCGAGAGACAAGACCCCGCAAAAGCGAAAAGGGGGCTGATTTGCCACCCTTTTCTCAATCGCTCGTTGTCAAACCGAAACCAGGTCAACCGAAAACTAGCGGCCTGCGGCGGCTGCGGCTGTCCGGGCTGCGGCTGGAATGTTCAGGGCGTCGATGTGGTTGAGCACGGACTCGATGCTGGCGCCGGTGTCGGTGCAGGCGTCCACGTAGGGATGGCGGCTGCCGTCGGCATGCATGACCAGAACCTTCGTTTCGGTGCTGACCTTCTTGACCACGTAAGGAAGATGGTGACGATCGTTGCGGGTCAGAGTTGCACCCAGCACGACCAGGTCAAAGGAAGCCTTCTTGACGGCTTCGTCCACAGCCTTGCGCCCCATGGCCTGGTGCACGGTGTGGCCGGCCTTTTCCATGATTGCGGCCTGAGCTTTCAAAGTGTCGTCATCGCCCTCGCCATACAGAATTCTTAATTTTGATTTCGCCATAAATTAGTCTCGCTTGAACCGTCCTCGCTCGGTACGTGGCACACCCGTACCTGAGCGACGGTAGCAAGGGGCGGAGGGTGGGGAAACGTCACCGAAGACGCGTGCCGAACGGAACTATGCCAAAGGGCGCGGAGCCGGAGCCGCTAAAAAGCTTCCCCTAAAGGCCCACTGGCGCTACACTTCTGCGCGGAGGATTACCCAACCATGTCCGCTAGGCTCGTCTGGAGGGCTGTACTCATATCGTTCTTGTGGACACCCGGGCTATATGCGCAATCGGGCCGCGCCCCCACTTCTACCACTACGTGCAATCTGGATGACGGGCGACAGGTGTATGTACGATACAACGCGGTTTCCGCAAAGCAAGAGCGGCCGGCCAACGGCAAGCCCTGGGCTCCGGGCGGCACGCCCATGACTCTTTTCACCGAGGCGCAACTTTCCCTGGCGAGCTCTATGATTCCTATTGGGGCATACTCGGTCTTCGCCATTCCGGCGAAAGGCAACTGGACGCTGGTGGTAAATAAGAATGTGACCGCCGGCGCGGCCTACGATCAGAAGCAGGACATAGCGCGCGGGCCCATGGAGACAGCGCAGGTGGATGAGCCTTCGCAGATGCTCGAAGTGGCGTTCGCGCACGTCGGCTCACGCTGCACGCTGCGGATCTACATGGGAAAAGTTGCCGCGTTCGCCGACTTTACGGCGAAGTAAACCCGTCCAGGATTGTGGAAATGCTTCTCCCGTCACTGTCCGGTGGGTATATCCTTCACTGCGTCTTTATTGGGTGCGGGCTCAGGAACGATAGCGGAATTGGGCTTCGCTTCGCGCGCCCCTAATCCAATCACCATCGCCATATCTTTCGGATAGACTACGTCGCGTCCCCGGGCGAGGAAGTGGTAATAGATCGAGCTTGCCGCTCCGTAGGCGCCAAAGCCAGCGGAAACGACGCGCGAGTGGGCCAGCACTCCGGCAATCATGCCCACGAAGCGGAAGCCGGATGCGCCGTTCGCCGCGCCTCCGCCAAAGTCGCCGCCACCTCCGCCTCCGTGCAGATCGTGGTCTTCATCGGGATGCGCGGAGGCCGCCGCGAGCATGACTTGGATGCCGGTGGTCAAATAACGGGTGCGCGGGGTGGTGACCTGGGCTCCGCCTTCGGCGTCCAGCTTGAGATGCTCGCCCTTCGATACGGCAACGCCTTCCAGGCTGGTTACGACTTTTTGTTCGAGACCGTTAGGCGGAGCGACCTCGTGAAACAGGATTCGCAATTGGCCGTTGCGGGCCAGACGGCGTGCCGGCTGAACCTGCATCACAGAACCGCGAATGACGCTTCCTTCCGGCAGGATCAGGTGATTTGAGGCGACCAGCGGTTCGGTGATCAGCGCTTCAACTTTGTCGCCTTTGTGCGAGATCGAAGAATTCAGAGGCGTGAGCAGACGAGCATGCACGGAGCTCCCCGAAGGAGGCGGCGCCCCGACGTTGGTGAGCGCTTCGGGCTTCACGGATTCGGTGCCAAAATCCAGAGGCTGTTGCAAGTCGGCGTTGAAGCTGGTGCCCACGTCGATATATTGCGGATGCACGGGAAGCTGGGCGATGGCGAGACGTTTCAGTTTGTGCATCTTGCCCGGCTGGTGAATCTGATTCTGCAAGTCGGCCCACTTCTGGCGAATTTGCTGGCGAGTCGCGCTGACTTTTTTTGCCGCCGCATCTTGCACTTTATTTGTCGTTGCGGCCTTTTCGTTGGCGGGGACAAAACGCAGGACGCCGTCGGGAGCGGGAGACGCCACGGTTCGCATGGTCACGTGGCGTCCGTCGGGAAATACGAGTTCATCGAACTGCACGTGGACGGCGCGAACGGGCGAGAAATTCGCGTCCATCGCCTGCAGAGTCCTGATCTTTTTGGGGATAGCGTCGATGGCCGAGATTGTTCCGTTGACCGGAGTGCCGACAGGGATCAGCAGTTTGTCGAATGCATAAACCGGCTCCGTCGTCTTGCCGTGGATTGATTGCCCGACGTTGCGAATGCGAACCTCGGAATCGAGCGCCACTTTGATCGGGGTGCCGGCAGGAACGCTCATGGGCAAGGTTACGAGAGGAGCCTCGGTGATGGGAGCGGTGGCGCCCAGCTTCTCGGGCTCGGTGTCTTTTGCCGCAGGCGGACGCAGCTTCAGCGTTTGGCCCCAGCTCCAGCTGACGGTCGCGAGCAGCAATCCTGCCGTGTAACCTGCCCGCCTCAAGAAAATCCGACGCATACACGCTCCTCAAAGGAATAAAATTCAGCGTTCGTACTGCAAGGTGGCGAAAGCAAAGAGTAAAGTGCAAAGATGGTTGCAGTCAGGCCGCCGGCGCCCGGTGTTGGAGACCGAGCTCGACGCGCGAAAGACCGCCTAATTTACTGCTATGAGGTCGCGGAACTCATAATGGTTGTAACGACTGGGCAGATTCCGCGGACCCCAATGATGCGCTCCTGGAATTGTAGTGCCGTCAGCGGCCGCGGGCAAGGCGGCATGCCGTTCGTTTTCACGCCGGGATTTCTGCGACAATTCCTCATGCGCTGCCTGCCGCTGGTATGTCTGATCGTCGCTCCTGCCTGGGGGCAATCCGGCCCGCGAGTTCAAATTTCGCATACCACCGAAAGCTTGCGCGGGGTGAGTGCTGTGTCACGACAAGTGGCATGGGCGAGCGGCACCCACGGGACTTATCTGAAAACGGTCGACGGCGGGCTGACGTGGACTGCGGCGCAAGTGCCCGAGGCCGGCGCGCTGGATTTTCGTGCAGTTGCCGCTTTCTCGAGTGATGAAGCGTTTCTGATGTCTGCTGGGCCGGGAGAGCAGTCGCGAATTTATCACACCAACGACAGCGGGCGGCACTGGGAGTTGCAGTTCACCAACACGAATCCCAAGGGGTTCTTCGATTCCATGGTGTTCTGGGACTCGAAGCATGGGGTGGTTGTGGGCGATCCTATTGCAGACGAGTCCGGAAGACTCAAGTTCGAAGTTTTGCGGACCGATGATGGGCAGAACTGGCGTGGAGTCCGATCCGCGGAATTACCGGATGCGAACGAAGGCGAGGGCGCGTTCGCGGCTTCGAATAGTTGCGTTGCGCTCGCTCCATCCGTCTCCGATTCCAATATCTGGTTCGCAACCGGTGGCAAGACCGCGCGTGTCTTTCACTCTGGCGATCGTGGAGAGACCTGGCAGGTTTTCGACACTCCCATGGTGCACGGGCCGGCCTCGGCGGGAATTTTCTCGATTGCGTTTCGCGACGCACTGCACGGCGTGATCGCCGGTGGAGACTACAAGCATCCCAGGGAGGATGGGCCGAATCTGGCATTTACCCACGACGGAGGGAAAACCTGGACGCTGTCTGGGCTGCATCCCCTGGCTTATTTTTCCGCCGTGGCTTATGACCGGAGAGTGAATGAAGCGGCGGTTCGCGAAGCGCCCGGGCGAAACAGGAAGAACGCGCTTCTGAAGCCGGTTCCCGCAGAACGAATATTTATTGTCGGCGAGGATTTCGTGTTCGACCTGCGGCCGCCGAATAATCCGCGGCGCATCGGCGGGAAGAAAAAGCCGGGGATTCAGTTCAATGCGGTGAGCGCTTATCCCGAGGGCGGGGCGCTGGTTGTAGGACCGAAGGGCGCTATTGCATTTATTCCATGAGAGTTGGAGGCATGGTACCGACAGCCTGCTTTACTCGGCCTGTCCGAGTCCGAGACCCAGACCCTGAGTTCGGCCCCCCTTCGGTAACCTTCGCCAAGAAAGCTGCCTTGCTGTTACCAAAGGGCTATCTCTTTCTGTTCTTTTCATTGTGCAGTGCATCAACGAAAATTGTTAGCGAAGATTAGTCAGCCCTTAAGTTTCCCCCAGATCGAGAACTCCATGAAAAACCTTTCTTTGTCATTGGCCATTCTTGTTTGTGCGGTGGCAACCTTGGCGGCGCAGACACAAAATTCTGTTCCCGCGCCTGGCATCGCGCCTACGGCGGTGAGCACGGTCTCGCGAACCACCAAGGCGGTGCATTACCGGCTGCAGGGCGGGACCACCAAAGTGGATTTTCAAGGAACCGATCTGTTGCAGCGCGCCTCGGGCGAAGCGAAGGTCGAAGGCAAGAAGACGAATTTCGAGATTGACGCAAAATTCCAAGGCCTGGAAGACGCGACGAAGTTCGGGCTCGAATTCCTCACCTACGTTGCGTGGGCGGTTTCGCCGCAAGGGCGGCCGGTTAATCTCGGCGAACTTACGCTTGACCACAGCGGCAGCGCGCACGTGAAGGCCTATACCGACTTGCAGACGTTTGGAATGATCGTGACCGCGGAGCCTTATTTCGCGGTGACGCAACCTGGGAACATGGTGGTGATGGAGAGTGCATCGGTGAGCGGCGGCGGCGGCGAGAACATCGATGCCAAATACGAACTGGTGACGCGCGGGACTTACTCTTCGACCAACACCCACATTCAGGACGCAATCTTCGGGATCGACAACAAGACTCCGCTGGAGTTATTTGAGGCGCGCAACGCGGTGCGCATCGCGCGGATTGCGGCGGGCGACAAGTATGCAAGTTCGATTTTGCCCAAGGCGAATCAGCAGCTGCTGCATGCGGAGGAACTCTACCGGCAGAAGCAAAAGAAGGAAACAGTCGGAGTCGCCGCCAAGGAAGCCACCGAGACTGCGGAAGAAGCGCGTCTGATGGCGGTGAGGCAGAAGGCCGAAGATGAGGCGCAGGCCGCGGCTGCGGCGCGTGAAGCGAAAGCTCGCGCGGATGCGGAAGCTGAAGCCAAGCGGCGTGCGGATGCGGAAGCGGCTCGCGCTCAGGCGGAAACCGCGCGGGCGCAGGCAGAACAAGCTCGTCTGCAGGCGGAACAGGCGCGCGCCCAGGCTGAGCAGGCCAAGGCGGAAGCCGAGCGCATGAAGCAGGAAGCGCTGGCCGCCGCGCAGGAGGCAGGGCGCCAGAAAGAAGCAGCGGAGAAGGCGAAATCCGAGGCCGTGGCGCAGCAGCAGGTTTTGTCGGCAGAAACGGACAAGGCCCGCGCCGCTGCCGCGCAATCGGAAAATCTGCGGCAGCAGGCAGAAAAAGAAAAGCAGGAATTGCGCGCCCGGCTGCTGCAGCAACTCAATTCGATTCTGGCGACGCGCGATTCTGCCCGCGGGCTGATCGCCAACATGTCTGACGTTCTGTTCCGCAGCGGAAGCTATGAGCTGGCCCCCGGAGCGCGCGAGCGGTTGGCCAAAGTTTCCGGCATCGTGCTGGCTTATCCCAGCCTGCATGTGGCGGTCGAGGGACACACCGACAGCGTGGGCGGCGACGAATACAACCAGGAATTGTCGGAGCACCGCGCGCAGTCGGTGCGCGATTATTTCGTGCAGCAAGGGATTCCGGCCGGCGCGATCGAATTCAGGGGTTTCGGCAAGAGCGAGCCGATTGCTTCGAATGATACGGCGGAAGGGCGGCAGCAGAACCGGCGCGTGGAGTTGGTGCTGTCCGGCGATGCAATCGGGAACGCAATCGACGAAGCGAGCCCGAACCAAACTGCATCATCGGCAAGCCGCCAATAGGCGGGGCCGGTTGCGCCGATCTTAATGCGCGAAACGGGCCTAGATGCTCTGCGGTCAGACCATCGGACTGTGGGCTCAAACCAAAATCTCACTGCTCGGTGCGACCTTGATCGAACAGCTTCCCGCGGCAAAGCCCTGGAGCAGCAGGTTGTGATGCGCGATGATCTGCGAAGCCTTAAGATCCGGCGTATCGCGTGTGAGGTGCGCATCGGCCGCCAGCGTCACATTGTAGCCAAGGGTCACGGCACGGCGGCAGGTCGTATCGACGCAGTATTCGGTCATAGCACCCACAATAATAAGATGCCGAATCTCGCGGTCTTGAAGTTCTTCTACAAGTTCTGTTTCGAAAAAAGAGTCTGAAGCTTTTTTCCTGATCACCGGCTCCCCGCTGCGAGGAAGAATCGCAGGGTGTATCTGCCATGGCAGGGTTTCAGCTTCCAGCGGATGCCCGCTTGGACCATCGTGCTGGATGAACAGGACGGGAGTTCCAGAAGCGCGCGACTTGCTCAGCAGAACCGCAACCTTTGACAGTACACTGTCCTGCAGTTCTTGCGCCATCAGTCTCACCAAGCCAACCTGAACATCGATTATCAGCAGCGCGGATTTCATTCCATCACCGACAAAAGCAATTGTACTGCTGGAATCCCTGCGACAAAGGTAGTCTCCCGCCGCTCTTGACTGTGACCGAGACGGGACGACGGAGCGCTACACTTTATTACTGCTGTTTCGCCGGATGTAGAAATCCACCGACCAGAGATGGGATAAAGCGAATGACTAGAAATCAGGAACAGTCCTTGCGCCAGCATCTTCTCGAACTGCTCGAGGGTGGGCAGGCGCATGCCAAATTCAAAGATGCGGTAAAAGATTTGCCGATAAAGTTGCGTGGGACCAAGCCCGCGAAATTTCCGCACTCTCCGTGGATGCTGCTGGAACATCTGCGGCTGGCGCAGTGGGACATTCTGGAATTCAGCCGCAATGCCAGGCACGTTTCTCCGGACTGGCCTTCGGGATATTGGCCGAAGACTGAGGCGCCGCCCAACGCGGCGGCCTGGGACAAAAGCATTCGGCAGTTTCGGCGGGACTTGAAGGCTCTGCAGCGGCTGGTGGCGAACCCGAAGACGGATTTGTTCGCGAAGATTCCGTGGGGCGATGGGCAGACGATATTGCGGGAGGCGTTGCTGGTGGCGGACCACAACGCGTATCACCTGGCGCAGTTGGTGGATGTTCGGCGGATGTTAGGAGCCTGGAAGAGCTGATACCTTCAATTGATCGGGATCCGCAAGGAGAGAAAAACCGATGAAGATTGGGGGCTCGACTGCCGCGCCCGCTAAAACCGCAACGATAAATACGAGCCAGCCGTACCAAAGGGTATATTGCAAGGGAACCGGGAAGAATAATCTGAAGCCATAGTAAGTGCCGTAAGCTGCGAGGTAAGAGCCCACCGAGGATTGCACAACCAACCAAAGGAGAGCGCCTTCGTAGCCGTTGCTGAGCTCCAGACTTCTTTTGAGTGCGGCCCAAACTCCCGAATTCCGGAGGATTAAGGGAATGGCCATCCCAAGCCAACTTACGACGCTGGCGACCGCTACATAACCTACGAGAACAATGCCAACGTTGAATCGAAGAAGGAAAGCGCGGCTTGTCACTCGCCCAACTGCTTCCGTGACGAATAGGGTAATCGCGATGCCCGACAGAAATGCGCAGAAGGTAAATAGGCCTGCAAGAGCAAGCTTTCCGAAGTGCTCTCGCGCCGCTTGATGGCTGTCCGCCCTCCATGTAGCGTCATCCTCGTCTCCGTTCAAGCCGCTCACTACTGCGGCAATTGCCGCTAGAGCAAAGCAGCCGAGAAGCCAAGCTACAAAATAGCTGCCGAATCGCAATACCATTGCAGCCGCAATCTCCCAGGAGTGATTCTTCATTTCGAATATCGGAACGCCCCGATAAATCGCTTTGAGGCGCTGGTCCGCCATCCAGATCACGGCGGTAGCCAGCAGGGAGGTGGGTGCGGTAATGCCGAACCAGCGGGGGAACTGGGAGCGATAAAGGGCGAAGACGCTCTTGAGCAATACGCCGGGTCGAGCTGTACTGACAGCTTCAGCTTGCGGCGCGATTGAGTAAGTCGGTTCCACGTCGCGTTCCATGCTCGGGGCGCTTGCGAAAGACGACTTTTACTCCCTCGCGCCAGCGTTCGTCAATGCCGACGAACTCCCATTCGATTTCTGGGGAGATGTAGCGCAACAACACGTCGGTAGTGGGATGAACGTGCAAGGCGGGCGCTACCAGATACAGAAGCGGCTTTTCCGTCGATAGCTCGCGATCGGGGAAATAGCCGAAGCTGGGAAATTCTCCGCGAGTGTGATGCCACGCTACCCTTGACCAGTAATCCAGCCCTTGCAGGGGGAGATGGATATCTTCGTCGGCTTTGAGTTCTACCACCGCCAGGCGGCCGGTCCGAGTGATGGTGAGCACGTCGAGCATGGCGCGGTCTGAGGCAGAGAATGCGGGCACCTGCGAGTAGAGCGAATGCTCGTCCAGGCGCTCGTCGATGACGCTGACGTCGGCGACGACCAGCGACTCGAGCCAGCGCTCGGGGCGGAGGCGAAATAAGGAATGCTGGCGCGGACCGTAGGGATGGCGCGTATCGCGGATGGCGGTAAGAAGTTGCAGGAAGAATGGGAAGCTGCGCTCCTCAAGAACGCGCTCTTCGGCGCCGACGCCGAAGACGATTTCCTGCTTGCTGCGGAACGTTGCCGCCTCGGCGCCCATGCGGGCGCGAGCAAATTCCAGGCCGCGCCAGCGAAAGGCAAGCTCTGCGGCGGAAAGGACGGCGATCTCGCAGTTGGGCAGGATCATCTTGATTCTGGCGACGGATTCCGCAAATCTTTCCAGCGCTGCCCCTTCGTTGGTCGCGTGGACTAAACGTGTGGCGACGTTGCCTCGGTCGGTACAGTCGACTTCCGCCAGCGCGTCGTGGCGTTCGTCCAGTTCGAACAAACTCCATTTGGCCGCGGCTGGGTTCAAGTTGGCCATGCGCTCGCGAACGAGTGAGGAACAAGCGTTCGGAACGAACAATCGCAATCCCTCAACGAGAAACTTGCCGGCGGAAGAGTGGCGGCACGCTTCTAGCCAGAGGATGCCGAAGGTTAAGGCAGCATCGATGGAGGCCTGAGTTTCCGAGGCATTCACTCCCAGCACGGCGAACGCGGACTGGCCTTTGCGCATCAGGCCGCGAGCGTAGATGGGGCCGAACGAGTTTTCCAGATCAACGGCGGTGGTCAAGCGGGTAACCGCGAGGTCGGGGAAATGACGATCGAGAGCGCGGCGCAGCTTCTGCTCGTAGCTGGTCCGGGCGGCCTTTTTTGCGGATGGCGATCGCCGGTCGCGCTCGCGGCAGATTTCCAGCCGAGAGGGACGCGCCTGGCCGAGCCGCTGCACCGCCAGTTTCAAAACGCCATTCTTGACTTCAGCTTCGAGTACGCGGCGCACGGTGTTGCGCTCCGTCGACCACAGGTGCAGCAGGCATTTGTTGTGGTCTCCGGAAATCGAGTACCGGGCCTGGCCGAGGTCGAAGGCCACCGCGCCATCCTCGAGGACGACTGCGCCCGAGGCTTCGCTTAGAAAGTCCTGAACCGTTCGCGTGAGGGCGTCTGGAGTCACCAGGGGAATTGTCCACATTGCGGGTGCCGCCGTCTGTGACGAGTGACCATCGTTATGGGCATCTGCTTGTGGAAGAGTTGGCCGGGGGGACCGGAGCGGATTTCGTATGGGATAATAGAAGAAAGGGAGTGCTCGCCTCCGAGTCGTGGTCAAACTCGCCGGCATCTAATTCACGTGGACAATCAAAATTTGAATAAACAAGGCTTGCACAAACCAGGTTTGAATCGGCAAGGTCTGACTCAGCCAGGTCTGGATAAACAGCGGTTTTTCTTCGAACATTACGGCCTGACAGAGCACGATCTGGAACGGTATTTGTCGGCGGCGCTTTCCGCGGGCGGCGACTACGCTGACCTCTACTTCGAATATCTTTCCTCGACGTCGCTGATGGTGGATGAGTCCATGGTCAAGTCGGCGTCGCAAGGAATTTCCGCGGGGTGCGGGGTTCGCGTCGTTTCAGGGGAGCGGACCGGCTACGCATATACGGACGATCTCTCTTCGGAGCGCATTCTGCATGCGGCGCGGACGGCGGCACTGATTGCGAGCGCACCGGCGAAGACGACCGTTGCCGGATTTCAGAAAGCGGCGGCGCGCAGTTTGTATCCGGTCACGCTGCCTTCGGTGGACGCGGAGATCAGCGCCAAGGTTGAACTCGTGATGCGCGCGGATAAATCGGCGCGGGCTTACGATCCGCGGATTCAGGAAGTGCGGGCGAGCTATGCCGACGAATTGCGGAATATTCTGGTGGTTGGGTCGGATGGGACTTTCGCGGAAGACTCGCAACCCTTGGCTCGGATGAACGTGTCGTGCATTGCAAAGACTGAAGGGAATTCGGCGCGCGGTTCCTCCGGCGGTGGCGGACGAGTGGCGCTGGATTTCTTTTTCGGCGAGAAGACTCCCGAATTTTTTGCCAAGGAATCGGCGCGACAGGCCATTCTGCAACTCGATGCACGCGAAGCTCCCGCTGGCGAAATGGAAGTGGTTCTGGGCCCGGGATGGCCGGGAGTTCTTTTGCACGAGGCCGTCGGACATGGACTGGAAGCTGATTTCAATCGAAAGAAAACTTCTGCATTCGCTGGCCTGATCGGCAAGCGAGTGGCGAGCGAAAAATGCACGGTGGTCGACAACGGGACCATGCCGTGGCGGCGGGGATCGCTCAACGTCGACGACGAAGGCGAGCCTACGCAGGAAACCGTGCTCATCGAGAATGGAATCCTGAAGGGCTATCTCAGCGACAAGCTTTCATCTCGACTGATGGGAATTTCTGACACCGGCAACGGGCGGAGGGAAAGTTACGAGCACATCCCCATGCCGCGCATGACCAACACCTACATGCTGGCGGGACAGGATGATCCGGGAGATATTATTCGCTCGGTGAAGCGCGGGATTTATGCGGTAAATTTCGGCGGCGGGCAAGTGGATATCACGAACGGAAAATTCGTCTTCTCGGCCTCCGAGGCGTACATGATTGAAGATGGGCAGATCACTGCTCCGATCAAGGGCGCGACGCTGATCGGCAACGGACCTGATGTGCTGACGCGAGTTTCGATGGTAGGCAACGATCTGAAACTGGACGAGGGCGTGGGCACCTGCGGTAAGGATGGGCAGGCAGTGCCGGTTGGCGTGGGGATTCCGACACTGAAAATTGATCGGCTCACGGTTGGCGGGACGGCCAGGAAAGATCCCGGCGGGTTCATGCAGTAAGGCTTCGAATGAGGCCTTCTTCAAAGATATCCCTAATGGGTTCGGGTTGGTTCACCAAGCGAGATCAGGGGCGTGGGATAATGAATTTATGCCTTCAGCAGAACTCACAACTGGAAACCCGAAACTCGACACTGATCTCAAAACGCTCGCCCAGGATATTGTGACCCGAGCAATGGCTGGTGGTGCCAGCGCTGCCGAATGCGTGGTCCGCGAAGGCGACGAGTTCTCGACGCTGGTGCGGCTTGGGCAAGTGGAGACCCTGAAAGAATCGGGCTCGAAGTCGATTGGCGTGCGGGTATTCTTCGGGCAGCGGGCGGCCAGCACTTACTCCAGCGATTTTTCTCGCGCCGGACTCGACCGGATGGTGAAGTCGGCGCTGGAACTGGCGAAGATCACCTCGGAAGATCCGTTTGGCGGAATTCCCGACGCGTCGCAACTGGGTTCGATCTCCGGCGATCTCGACCTTTATCACGAGGACGTGTATTCGCTGCCTGGTCCGGATCGCATCGATTACGCGCGGCGCGCGGAAACAGCAGCGCTCGATTTCGATCCGCGAATCAAGAATTCGGAGGGCGGATCGTTCGACGCAGCTACCGGGCATAAGGTTCTGGCCAATTCACATGGGTTTGTCGGCGAGTATCGCCGGTCTTATTGTTCGGTAGCTGCGGTTCCGATCGCGCAGACGGAAGCCGGCGCCATGCAGCGCGATTACTGGTACTCGGTGGCGCGCACGCTGAAGAAGTTGGATGCGCCGGAGAAGGTTGGCAGGATTGCGGCGGAACGTACGCTGCGACGGCTGGGTGCGCGCAAGGCGAAGACGGCACAAGTGCCGGTGGTTTTCGATCCCATGGTTTCAACCTCAATTCTGGAACACATTTTCGAGGGAGTGAATGGGGATTCGGTTTACCGTGGGGCGTCGTTTCTTGCGGGCAAGCTGGGGCAGAAGATTGCAGGCGACAATGTCAACATCATCGACGACGGTACCATCGCCGGTGGTTTTGGAACGAGTCCCTTCGACGGCGAAGGCATTCCGACGCGGCGCACGGTCGTGATTGAGAACGGTGTGCTGAAGTCGTATTTACTAAATACGTACACGGCGAAAAAGCTCAAATTACAGACTACGGGCAACGCGTCTCGCGGACTAGCGGGAACGCCGGGGATTGGGCCGGGGAATTATTTTCTGCAGCCCGGCTCCAAGACCGCGAAAGAATTGATTGCGGGAATCAAAGAAGGACTCTACGTTACGGAATTTCTTGGCCAGGGCGTGAACCTGGTGACGGGAGATTATTCGCGCGGGGCTTCAGGAATGTGGATTTCGGGTGGAGAATTTGCGTACCCGGTGGAAGAGATCACGGTAGCGGGAAATTTGAAGGAATTGTTTTTCAATATTTCGGAAATTGCGAATGATCTGGAGTTCCGCGGTTCGGTGGCCGCGCCGACGATTCGCGTGGACGCACTCACGGTTGGCGGCGAGTAAAACATTTATAGAAATCCCTCCACAGATGAAATTCGCCAAGATCGTTTTCTGGATTGCCGGCATCTGGGGTGTTCTGGTGCTGACGCCTCTTTATTTCATGTTTGATCTGATCGGGCGGCAGGATCCTCCGGCCATCACCCATCCCGGTTTCTACTATGGATTCATCAGCGTAGGGCTCGCATGGCAGATTGCATTTTTCGTCATCGCGCGAGATCCGGTGCGCTTCCGGCTAATCATGATCCCTGCCATGATAGAGAAGTTCGGGTATGGGGCTTCCCTGCTGGCGCTCTATTTGCAGCAGCGATTGCATCCGTCGGACCTGGTCTTTGCGGGCGTCGATGCGCTGCTTGGGGCTTTGTTCCTCGTGGCATTCTTCCGAACCGCGGCTTAGTCGGAAGCGTTCCTCCGGACAAAATCGACAATCAAAAAACAACAGCCTACAATTCCAGTCATGGGCAGCCTGGGACAACCAACGCCGGTCGCTGAGGAACGCGACTCCAGTCGTTTGATTATCGTGATTGCGGTGTTTATCGTGATTGCGGGCGCCCTCGCCGTTGCTTTCTTACTTCGCGAACCGCCGAAGACTGCCAAGACCGCCTCGCCCTACATCGCCAATCTGAAGCTCTCTGACTTCAAAATGAGCGCGGCGGAAAATTTTATTGGGCATACCGTCAGCTATATCGATGGAGACGTGACCAACTCCGGCAACAAAACCGTCACGCATGTTGTGGTTGAGGTTACGTTCAAAGACGAAATGGGACAGGTTGCGCAGCAGGATCCGGAAATGCCGCTGCAGGTGATTCGGACAAATGGGGCGTACCTGGAGCCGGTCGACCTTAGCATTTCTCCACTCGTGCCCGGACAGACTCAACCCTTCCGGCTCACATTCGACAGCATCTCGGCGCAGTGGAACCGGCAGTATCCTGACATCCGAGTCACGGATGTAACGGTGAAGTGATTGCAGGTTCAGATTTAGAATTGCGGGATTTCCGCCTCATTCGAAAGCCTGCTGCTCATGGGCTAAAGCCCAAGAATCAGGTTGCGCTTTCGCGGCCCTAAAGGGCCGTTCTTCCACGCCAGTCTCCGCAGATCATCCAGGAAAATAGACAATCCGAAATCCTCTACAATGTCGTCGTGACGGATATAAAACTATTTCGGTTGACGGAGTCGGTGAAAGCTGCGGGTTGAGCGAGCAAGCTGAGTCCAGCGGCGCTGGACACGGTGCTTGGGAAATTAGCCCGGCAACACGACCCGAACGTTCTGGTCGGCTTCGATCATGCCGACGACGCCGGAGTGTATCTGATCGCGCCTGACCAGGCTCTGGTGCAGACCGTGGATTTCTTCACGCCGGTGGTGGACGATCCTTACACGTTCGGGCAGATTGCGGCGACGAATGCGTTGAGCGATGTTTATGCCATGGGCGGGAAGCCGCTGACGGCGCTGGCTCTCGTTTGTTTTCCGGAGAAGGCAGATCTGGAAATTCTGGAGCGCATTCTCGCCGGCGGATTGTCGAAGATGATCGAGGCGGGATGCACGGTGATCGGCGGGCACAGCATCCGCGACGAAGAAACCAAGTTCGGATATTCCGTCACCGGTACAGTGCATCCGAAGAAGGTTTTTGCGAATGCCGGAGCCAGGCCGGGAGACTCGCTGCTGTTCAGCAAGGGGATCGGGACCGGAGTGATCTCGACCGCGATCAAGAAAGGCAAAGCCGAAGCGCCGTGGATCGATGCGGCCGTGCGGTCAATGACTACGCTGAACAAGCGGGCTGCCGAGGTGATCACAGGCGCCGATTTCAGGGTGAACGCCATGACCGACGTGACGGGATTTGGTCTGATGGGACATGCGCGCGAGATGGTGCTGGCATCGGATGTGTCGGTCCGCATTTTTGCGGGGAGAGTTCCGCTGCTCGATGGGGCGATGGAATGTGTGCGCGCAGGATATGTCCCTGCAGGACTGAACAACAACCGGGAATTCGCGGAGTGCCTGGTGGAGTACGACCAGGGCGTGCCCGAAGATGTGCGGGCGCTGCTGTTCGATCCGCAGACAGCCGGCGGGCTGCTGATTTCCACGCCGGATGGGGAACGTTTGCGCGCGGCGCTCAATAACGCAGCGGTCGCGGCGGTGGAGATTGGGGAAGTGGTCGCGAACTCGAAACCGCGGATTCGAGTGATGCGCTAGCAGCGAGGGCGAGGCGCCCTCACAACCGCCGGCAGGGTGCCGGCGCTACCAAACTTCAACGCACCCGTTGGCATGTTCCTGGCATCTACTAAAACTGTCCGCTTCGCACTCATAAAAGGCAGGAGGCATTATGCAATTACGCGAACTTGGCCGCAGCGGTTTGAAAGTCTCGGCACTCGGACTCGGGTGCATGGGGATGTCGGAATTTTATTCTGGTCGGAATGACGAAGAGTCTGTCGCCACGATTCATCGTGCGCTGGAACTCGGAATCACGTTTCTTGACACGGCGGATGTCTATGGGCCGCACACGAATGAAGAATTAGTGGGGCGAGCCCTCAAAGGCAAGCGCGATAAGGTTGTGCTGGCCACGAAGTTTGGGATCGTGCGTGACCCCAGCAATCCGAATGCGCGCGGGGTCAGCGGCAAGGCCGATTACGTGCGGCGGTCTTGCGAGGCCAGTTTGCGGCGGCTTGGGTTGGAGACCATCGATCTTTATTATCAGCACCGCGTCGATCCCCATACGCCGATTGAAGAGACGGTCGGGGCGATGTCGGAATTGGTGAAGCAGGGAAAGGTTCGATATCTCGGTCTGTCGGAGGCCTCGGCTCAGACGCTGCGGCGAGCGGTGAAGGTGCATCCCATCGCGGCACTGCAGACGGAATATTCTCTGTGGACGCGCGATCCGGAGCAGGAAATTCTGGCGACTTGTCGCGAACTGGGAATCGGATTCGTAGCGTATAGTCCGCTAGGACGTGGATTTTTGACCGGGCAGTTTCGACAATTTGAAGATTTGCCTGCGGACGATTACCGCCGCAACAGCCCGCGCTTTCAAGGAGAAAATTTTCAGAAGAATCTGGATCTGGTGCGGCGCGTGGAAGAGATTGCGAAAGAGAAGGGATGCAAGCCTGCGCAGCTGGCGCTGGCATGGGTGCTCGCGCAGGGAGATGACGTTGTGCCGATCCCGGGAACCAAGCGGCGGAAGTATCTGGAGGAAAATGTGGGTGCGCTTCAGCTGAAGCTGACCAAGGAAGACTTGCGGCGGATCGATGAAGTGTTCCCGCAGCAAGCAGCGGCGGGGGAGCGGTATCCGGAGCACGTGATGGCGCTGGTGGAGAGATAAGAAGGAAGCAAATTCCGCCATTTCCCATTCATGTTTTCATGGCAAAGCCGACCAGCGGATGCCGTCATGAAAAACTCTCTTCTACACTGGAATTTGAAAGGTCACGGCTTTAAGAGGCTGCGGAAAACTCGAACTTCCCCACCTCGAACTTCCCCACCTCAAACTTCTCCACCTTCAAACCTCGCCACTCAAGGGGAAGGGCACGAGTTCACTCGTGTCCTTGAGTCGCGAAAAGAAGTCGCGCTTTAGCGCCGGGGTACGCTTCTATCTCCGTCAAAAATTTTCTCCCAGGCTCTTAGGCCACGACGAGCCTGGGCGGCTCACCTATGATTTTCTGACGACGATTACGACTGAGGGTGCCCATCCTTGCGTCCTTTGCAAGGGCGGGAACGGCGGGCCTATACTTCTTGCACTTGAGGGTATGCAATTGAGGTCCGTGCTTTCCACCCTTTCGTACAAAACGCGAAAGGACGGGGCATCCTCTATTGGAATCGTGTCAGGAGTCAAGTAAGTGCAAAGGCTGGGCCACCCGCCTTCTGATCGTTACCCTGAAGAACTAAGCCTGGATAAGAAAGGAGTCGCTTGCCATGAGTAACGCAGCTCGATCACTCCCGATACAGGAAGAAATCCCTTCGAAGGTATCACCGACCAACACTGCCAGAGCCTACGCGGCGCAAAGCGCGACTTCCGGGATGGCGGCAACCATCATCCCGCGCCGCGCACTGCAGCCACAAGATGTGCAGCTCGAGATTTTGTTCTGCGGCGTGTGTCACACCGACGTGCACTTTGTGCGAAATGAGTTTTCAGACAGCATTCCAACCAGCTATCCCTGTGTGCCCGGTCACGAGATCGTGGGCCGCGTGACCAAAGCAGGCAGCGCGGTAAAGAAGTTCAAAGAAGGCGAGACTGTGGCGGTGGGTTGCATGGTGGATTCGGACCGTACCTGCCCCAGTTGCCGGGAAGGAGAGGAACAGTATTGCGCCAGCATGCCGGTCCTCACCTACAACGCCCCGGATAAGCACCTTGGAGGTGTAACCTACGGCGGGTATTCGCAGAACATCGTGGTTGACGAGGCTTTTGTGCTGCGGGTGCCGCAGAAATTGGACCTGGCTGGAGCCGCGCCCCTGCTCTGCGCCGGCATTACCACGTATTCGCCGCTGCGCCGCCGCAACCTGCGCAAAGGGCACAAGGTGGGCGTTGTGGGGCTGGGCGGACTAGGTCACATGGGCGTGAAGTTCGCGGCAGCGTTTGGTTGCGAAGTTGTGCTCTTCACGACTTCGTCCAACAAGACTGCCGACGCAAAGCGGCTGGGAGCGCACGAAGTCGTCGTCTCGAAAAATGAAGCCGAGATGCAGAAACATGTAAACAGCTTCGACTTCATTCTCGATACCGTTCCGGCGCATCACGGGCTGGATGCGTATCTCAATCTTCTGAAGCGGGACGGAACGTTGTCGCTGGTGGGAGCGCCCGCAGCTCCTCTGTCGTTCGGCGTGATGGGCTTGCTATTTGGCCGGCGGCAAATTGCGGGCTCCATCATCGGAGGCATTCGCGAGACGCAACAGATGCTGGACTTCTGCGCCGAGCATGGAGTCACCGCCGACGTCGAACGGATTGGCATCCAGCAAATCAACGAAGCCTTTGAGCGCCTGGTTAAGGGCGACGTCAAATACCGCTTCGTTATTGACATGGCGTCGCTGAAGTGAGAGAGGGGGTTTCAACCCAATCTCGGGGATGAAGCAGCGGTCCGTCGATTCGGCTTGCTACTGAATCAGCGTACCTCCGTTGCCGCCGTTTGGCTCCGCGTCGGGGGCGATTACCACTGCTGCGGCTACGCGGTCGCCGGGCTCCATGTTTAGCAGGCGGACCCCTTGGGCGTTGCGGCCGGATTCGCGGATTGTCGTCGAGTCCATGCGGATGATTTTGCCGTAGTGGCTGATCAACATTACTTCGGAGGTTTCGTCGACTTGCGCGATGGCAACTACTTTGCCTACGCGCTCTGTGGTCTTCACGTTGATCACGCCTTTGCCGCCGCGGTTGGTGAGGCGGTATTCGTCGGCGGGAGTGCGCTTGCCGTAGCCGTTTTCGGTGACGGAGAGGATCAGGGTGCCTTTCACCGTTACGTCGATCACTTCCGGTTCGGCCCCGGCGGGGGCTGGCGCGCCTGGGACAGCCGAGGCGGCCGTTCCTACGTGTGCTGTTTCTGCTCCCGGCTTTGTGGTTGTGGCCATGCCTACTACGTAGTCGTTCGGGTCGAGGTCGATGCCCCAGACGCCGTAGGCGGCGCGGCCCATGGGGCGGACGTGGCTTTCGTCGAAGCGAACGGCCATGCCTTCGTGCGAGGCCAGGAAGACGATCTGGTTGCCGTCAGTGATGCGGGCGGCCACCAGCTCGTCGCCGTCTTCGATGGCGATGGCGTTGATTCCGTTGGAGCGTACGTGCATGAATTCGCGCAACGCGGATTTTTTGACCAGGCCCTTACGCGTCGCGAAGAACACATACTTATTTTCTTCTTCGAGATTGCGTACGGCCAGCATTGTCTTGACGGTTTCGCCGGGCTGCAGCCCGATCAGGTTGCCGATGTGCTTGCCCTTGCCCGCGGCGCTGACGTCCGGAATTTCGTAAACCTTCAGCCAGTAGACGCGGCCCTTGTTGGTGAAGATCAGAATGTAGGCGTGCGTCGAAGCGATGAAGAGATGCTCGACGAAATCTTCGTCGCGCGTCTTCATGCCGGTGCGGCCCGTGCCTCCGCGGCGCTGCATGCGGTAGGTGGAGATGGGCGTGCGCTTCATGTAGCCGGAGTGGCTGGCGGTAACAGCTACTTGCTCGTCGGCGATGAGATCTTCGAGCACGATCTCGGCGGCTTCGTCTTCAATGCGGGTGCGCCGGTCATCCCCGTATAACTTTTTGACTTCTTCCAGTTCTTTGATGATGACGTTGCGCAGCTTCTTTTCGGAACCGAGAATGGATTCGTATTCGGCGATGTTGCCGCGGACATCCTTCAATTCATTGGAGATTTCGTCGATCGAAAGCTTGGTCAGGCGATGCAGTTGCAATTCGAGAATCGCGTCGGCCTGCCGCGTGGTGAAAGGCTTTTCGGGATCGAGCTTGGGAGCGCGTCCCGTGGTGTTGACGTCGATCTTCTTGCCGCCGAAGTAGAGCACCAGATTCTCGCGGGCATCGGCGCGGTTGGCGCTGCCGCGAATGATGGTGATCACGTTATCGAGATGATCGAGGGCGGTCAGATAGCCTTCGAGGATGTGCTCGCGGTCTTTGGCTTTCTGCAGCAGGTAAGCGGTGCGGCGGCGAACCACGTCGACGCGGTGCTCGATGAAATATTTGATGGTCTGGATCAGCCCCATTTCGCGCGGCTGTCCGTTCACAACCGCCAGCAGGATCATGGAGAAACTTTCCTGCATCTGGGTGTGCTTGAAGAGCTGGTTCAGAACGATTTGCGGTTCGGCGCCGCGTTTTAGTTCGACGACGATGCGCATGCCGTCGCGATCGCTTTCGTCGCGCACGTCGGAGATGTCTTCGATGTCCTTATCGTTGACCAGCTGCGCGATGCGTTTGATCAGGACTGACTTGTTTACCTGATAGGGAATTTCGGTGACGATGATGGCCTGGCGATCTTTGTTAAAAGTCTCGATCGCGGCGCTGGCTCGCATCATGAAGCGGCCGCGGCCGGTGCGGTAAGCCTCGAAAATTCCGGAGCGGCCGTGGATGATGCCGGCGGTGGGGAAGTCCGGGCCCTGAACGAATTTAAGAATCTCGGCGAGCTGAGCGTTGGGATTATTGACCAGCGAAATTGTCGCGTCGACGATCTCGGTGAGATTGTGCGGCGGAATTTTTGTGGCCATGCCGACGGCGATGCCGTCGGAACCGTTAATCAGAAGATTCGGAATGCGCGCGGGCAGAACGTCGGGCTCGACTTCGCTGCCATCGTAGTTGTCGTGGAAATCGACGGTTTCTTTGTCGAGATCTTCGAGCAGTGCAGTGGAAACCTGAGCGAGCTTGGCCTCGGTGTAACGGTCGGCGGCGGGAGGGTCGCCATCGACCGAGCCGAAGTTTCCCTGACCAAAAATCAGCGGGTAGCGCATGCTCCAGGTCTGCGCCAGCCGGACGAGTGCGTCGTAGACGGCAAGTTGCCATGGGGATGGTACTTGCCCATGACTTCGCCGACGATGCGGGCGCACTTGCGCGTCGCCCGGTTGGGCTGCAGCCCCATCTGGGCCATCGTAAAAAGTATGCGGCGGTGCACCGGCTTCAGGCCGTCGCGGACGTCGGGGAGGGCGCGGCCGATGATCACCGACATGGAGTAGTCGAGATACGACCGCTTCATCTCCTCTTCAATGTTGACGGGTTGAATGTTCAACGCACCGGGGCCATCGCCGCCGGGAGGAGGGGTGAGAGGGAGTTCGGGGTTTTGATCGTCTGGCATGTTTGTTGCTCTTACGCTTCTAGCTCCTAGCTCTTAGCCACACCACGAAGCAGTTTTGGAGCGAGTGATCTGCGCTCGTCAAACCTTGTAACTGCTTGTATCTACAGGGCATTATTGGTCTGGGAGCTGGGGTCATTATACCACGCAGGGCGTGTACGGGTGTTGACCGGATTGAGACCGCGCGCTCATTGAATTGCCGATGTGAGAGACGCTCCCACCAACGTCTCTACGGGCCGATTGTTACTTCATTCGGCGCGGCGGGGAGCCGGAATCTTACGCCGCGGTCCTGATTGGACTTGACGGTCTCCGCTAGATTCAATGACGAGAGCGCAATTTTTCTGTTCCAGGATCCGGTGGTGTAGTAGTCGGAGCGCGTGTAAAGGACGCCGTCAGCGATCGTGTATTCGGATACTTCTTCACTGCGGCCATCGCGAAACACGAGAACCGCCGGTGGCAGTTGCTTCGGTGCAACTGCGGGTAATCACAGACGTGGCAATTAGAGAACCGGATGCGCGCGACTTTCGATTCCGAGCGCTCGATGCATCCATGGTCTCTGAATCTGAATCGATGAACCGTGTCCCCGGCATTTCTTCTCCGCTCACCCGAACGTAGCGATCTCCCTGCAACTCGATCAACAGCGGCTGGGTCGGCGATTGGCTCGGCGAGGAGAATCGTTCTGGTTGTGACGTCGGACGGAGGAGTTTGCAGAATGATGACAGGAGGTTGAGATGCGACGGGATATCCGGTGCTGGAAAGATAGTCGGAATAAAACGGATCGGAGAACGCGAGTGGATAAAAGAAAGCGCGCCCATGGCCGGATCGAGTGGAATGGCCGGCAAAGCGCGGAGAAGCGGAGCCCATTCGCTGCGCGTTCACGCAGGGCGCCGCAAGTAGTGTAACCAGAACCAGTGTAACCAGAAGCGGCGTGATCGAGAGCAACCTGCGCATAATCAGTTGGCCTGAGGGGATGATGGAGTTTGAAATGTCAGGCCGCGGGCTTCGTTCTGCTCGCGCGTAGCGTCGAGGTCAAGGTCAGCCAGCGCGATTTTGCGGGCATGTCCGGGCGTTAGATCGAACAGCGTCTGACCGAGAATCGCGTAGTTCCCGACTTCGAGCTTGCGGCCATCCTTGAACACGAGCACGCTCGGCTGCGGAGATGGGTCGGAAGCGGCAACGGAAGCATCGATAGTATCGTCCAAAGAATTGTCCGAGTGTGGTGTGGGAACGTCCCGCACCGGCGGAATGTAGGAAGCTGCGCCGGAACCGCGGCGGTCGAAGACGGTGGGACCGCCCTGATAGTTGTCATCCGCGCTGTCGTCAGCGTCATTCTCCGCATCCGTTGCACCGGTGTCGACAGTATAGGGAACAGGAACCGCGTAAAACCACGGAGAGCCGTACACGGCGTCGTGATGGCGGTGAGGATGCCGGTTGCCATCGTCGCGAGGGACGTTTGAGGGCGCCAGCGGGACGCGAAAGCCAGGAGCGTGTGCATTGGGGCCAGCAGTGGGGCCAAGAGAAGTTGCGCCTGTAGGGGGATTGACGGAGCGTCCGACCAATGGCGGAGAAACTACCGACGTGGGCGGACCGTTAGTCTGTGCGTGGGCGCTTAAGATGAAACCCAATGGCAGCAGAAGGCTGAGCAATGCCACCGAAGCCAGAATCGAATGCCGCACCGAAACATGATACTCGAACCAGAAAGACATGACCCACCCGAAAGGACGGACGTATTCATTTAGATGCAGCCGGGATTGGCCGGATGCCCATAATCCAGATGCTCATAATCCAGGCGAGGAAGCCTGTGCAGGCTGTATGTCGTGGAAAGTGTGAAGGCCAGATTGCTGAAACGGCGGGGACTATAATTCTGCTGGCGTCACGTTCCCCGGGGGGATGAAGTTCCGGTATGAAATCTGCGATCCGATTTGCGCTGTTGGCGTTAGTGCTGGTAATTGTGGCGATGGTGTCGGCGCTGACGGCCATGCGATTTGCGATTCATGGCCAGGAGGTTGCGGTGCCTCCGGTAGTCGGACTTGCGCCGGCGGAAGCGGAGCGGGCGGTGGCGGCACTTGGACTGCAGATTTCCATCGAGCGGCAGTACTACAGTCCGCAAATTCCGGAGGGAAGAATCATGTCGCAACTTCCGCTGCCGGGAACGAAGGTGCGGCGCGGCTGGCAGGTGCGAGTGGCGACGAGTCTGGGACCAACGCGAGTGACGATTCCGGATGTGACCGGGCAAAGCGAGCACGCGGCGGAGTTGAACATCCGGCGCCGCGGGCTGGACGTGGCTTCCATGGCGGCGGTGCAGACCACGGGAATTCCACCGGATCAGGTGCTGGCGCAGAGTCCCACGGCAAATGCTACCCAGGTGGTGGCGCCGAAGATCAGCCTGCTCTTGACAACGGCCGCGGAACCGCAGGCGTTTGTGATGCCAAGCTTTGTGGGGCAAGCATTAGGGAACGCAAGCCGGACGCTGCAGGACGCGGGATTCCGGCTGGGGAATGTGAATGTGGCGGAACCGGTGAGCGTTCCGGCGGGCGACGCCGGGAATCCGAGTTCTTCGGGTGCGCCAGCCGCGACTTCGGCTGGCTCTGCTGGTTCTTCATTCCAGGCGCCGACACCACAGACAGCGCCGCCACCACCAACAGCGCCGCCAGCACAGGCCACGCCCGCGAGCATCATCCTGTCTCAGGTTCCCGCAGCTGGACAAAAGGTATTAGCCGGAGCGACGGTTAATTTTGAAGTACGGTAGAACCTGCCCAGCTATCGCAATCTGGCTGAGTTAAACGATGTAATGGCAAGCCGCGATCTAAAAGCCGCTGTGGGTGCTGGCCTCCTTATACCCAACGGGGAGCGGAGAGGAAGAATCTACACGGGATCGCCAGAATTAAGGGCGTTAGTAGATAAAATGAGGCGAGAGCACATCAAGTCCGTGCCTGACCCGTTCGTACCGACAACGCCTGAATTACCATTTCCGGTCAGTCCTCGGTAGCTTCCCTCACGATCCGGGCAGCGGCTTGGCTGGCATCTTCTAGCATATGTACTTGCTCGAAGCGGAGCTTGAACCGCCGCTCGCAGAGACTTTTTGCCTCTATCCGGTCCAATATTTCAGGGGTTGGTGACAGGGAATTTTTGTTTCCCGCAGGCTGGGCAAGTCCCCTCCACCGGAACTACCCTGTTGTTGTGGGAGCCGATCGCTACCTGTGTGGATTTCAAATTGCACCACTACCGATATACGCGGATCGCGCGGGTCATCTCCAGAATGTCTTAGACTCTTTCCAGAATTGCGGCGAAGAAGCCGTCACAGGGATGGACTCCTGGCAGCGTGCGAAGATAGGGGCCGCGAGTGAGCGAGACCGTGTCGGGCCAGGTCAGCTCGCCGGCTGATTTTAGACGGTCAAGTTCGGAGCGGCAGTCGACCAGCCGAAAGCCATGATTCTCAATCAATGCCTGCTCGACGACATTTTCGTTTTCCTCTTTTTCCAGCGAACAAGTTGAGTAGATCAGGCGTCCGCCAGGTGCTACATCAGCCGGTGCGACCTGGGCCAGGGCGGAGCGCAGGATTGCGAGCTGGCGATGGTGTAACTCTGCCAGATCGTCGAGCGTGAGTCGCCATTTGATCTCGGGATTGTGCGCGAGCGTTCCGGTCCCGGAGCAGGGAACATCGGCGAGGACACGGTCGAATGGCAGCAACAGCGGGAGATGCTTCGCGTCGGCGTTCACGATTTTAATTTGTGATTCATGAGGTAACAGTTTGTGGAGCAGACGGGCACGATGAGGATGAAGTTCGACGGCGGTGACTGCGGCCGCTGGGTTGCGGTCGGCGATGCCGAGCGTCTTGCCTCCAGGAGCGGCACAGCAGTCAAGAATTTGTGATCCGCTGCCCACGAGGGCTGCGACGAGTTGCGAAGCCTCATCCTGGATAACGATCTGGCCGGTGCGGAATGCCCGGGTCGTTGTGATGTCTCCAGATTGGACGCGGCGGGCAGACGCCAGAAGTCCGCCGGGACTGAGTGTGATGTGCTCTTGCCTGAGTTGTTCTTCCCCGAGTTGTTCTTTCGCAGCGGGCGTGCGAATTCGGATTGAAGTAACGGGGATTGCCTGATCGTATTGGCAGATTCGGCGGGCGGCGAAGAGTCCGTATTCGTGAACCCAGCGTTCCAAAAGCCATCGCGGATGCGCCAGAGCGCCGGCCAGCGTTTGGGGTGAAGAAAGCTCAACTTCGGCTGAGCCGGCGGGCTTTCGAGGAGTTGCTGAGAGAGGAGCTGCCAAGAGCTTGCGCAGCACGGCATTCACGAAAGCGGCGGCCGAGCGTTTACGGGCGCGCTTCACCAGTTCGACACTTTCGTGAAGAGCCGCGTGTTGCGGGATCCGATCGAGCCAGAGCAACTGATAGAGCGCTATACGGAGCGCGATAAGAATTTCGATGTCGAGCTTCGACACTGGCTGCGAGGACGCGGTGGCAATCTCGGCGTCGAGGCGCGAACGCCAGCGCAGGACGCCCATGACCAGTTCGGTGGCGAGCGCGTGATCAGGAGCGGAGAGGCGCTGGTAGGCGGCAGAGTGCAGAAGATCGGAGGCATAGGACGATTCGCGCTCGACGCGGAGGAGAATGTCGAAGGCGGCGGCCCGGGCTGGAGAGACAGCAGGTTTCGATGGCGGAGTGCGAGGGGTCAAGTTGCCAGTATGACGGAAGCGGGCGGGCTGCGAAAGACACGACAGTGGAGAAAACTCATGTGGGGTGGCCGCCCTTGGCCGTCCCGCCGGTGCGAAGCAAGGCGGAACCACCACGACTGCTGAAGCCGCGCCCTCGCCGAACTCAAGCGGCTGAAAAATGGAAACAAGTCCGCTAAGGACACGTGCGCTGAAAAAGATTTCCTAGCCTGAGTTTCTCTTGTTCGGTTTTCGTAACAAACTTCTATCTGTGGAAAACTCGACGTGTTCTCCCGGATAACATCTCCACTTCCCCTCACCGACTCCCGTTCGCGACCGACATCTCCGAGCGGCCGGTCCTTTTTCGCATTCGCATTTCGCATGTGCGCGAACTCTGAACAAATTTTGCAATCCCTCTGAAGGAGGATTCCCATGGCTGTGAGAAAACTGGATAGTGCAGTAATCGACGCGCGAAGCGGCGTCACCATGCGATCGGACCCCACGCGGATCGATCCGCGCAAACTCAAGCTGGGCAAGGGCGCAGCGCGGCACGATCCCCGCACTCTGCTGCTTGCTTCCTACGTCACACCGGCGCTGCCCGCGCCGCCCGCGAGTTTCGATCTCACCGCCAAGGTCGGCGCTTCCTGGGGCATGATGGACAACGACCAGATTGGCGATTGCACTTGCGCCGCCGCGGGCCACCTGATCATGGAATGGACGGCGAACGCCAGCAGGAAAATGGTGACGCCCACCGACAAGCAGATCGTGGCCGCGTATTCCGCCATCACCGGCTACAATCCCGTGACCGGAGCCAATGACAATGGCGCCCAGGAGATCGACGTTCTGAACTACTGGCGGCAGACCGGGATTGCCAGCCACAAGATCGGCGCCTATGTTGCGCTTGAACCTTCCAATCACGTTCACATCATGGATTCGGTTTATATCTTCGAAGGCTGCTACATCGGAGTGCAGTTGCCGATCAGCGCGCAAGCCCAGACGCAAAACAAGCAGCCCTGGTCAGTGCCTCCCGGAGGCCCGACGGGCGATGGCAAGCCGGGTTCATGGGGCGGACACGCGGTTCCTGTTGTGGCTTACGATTTCCGCGGCGTGACGGTCGTAACGTGGGGAGCGCTGCAGGTCATGACGTGGTCTTTCTGGGAAACGTACTGTGACGAAGCCTATGCCATCCTGAGCAACGATTATCTGGATGGAAAAAAGAAGGCCCCACAGGGCTTTAGCCTGCAACAACTGCAGGCGGATCTGGCGGACTTGAAGTAGACGACTCCGGCCCTCGGCCTACGATTTTGAACGCAACAAGGTAAAGAGGTGAGCGGTATGGCGCAGTTTCACTCGACGCCTCGAAGGGCGAAGGTCCGAGGTCTGACGTCCGGGGTCTGAAGTCCGTTTCTCCTACATCTCCGTTTCTATGTGGCAAACACTCCGATCAGGTAACGGGCGTCCGTTTGCCATGTCCATGCTAATAACTTCGAGCGGACGAGGACAGCCTGCCAGGGCCGAAGGATTAGATGATGTCCGGGCGGCTTCTCCGTATCTCACCGCGCAATTATCGCTTTTCAGAACAGCGTACATATTGAACTCGCCTTTGCGATACGGCTTAAGTGAGTTGTAATGACGGTCGACTGACAAGGTTGCCCGGGCATAGCCCAGATACAGCCTAGATATATACACAAGCTTCCCGGCGGCCAGCGGGATGACGCTTTGGCGCCGAGGGCCGGAGCGGCCGCCATGGGTTGCAAGTTTTAGCTTGTGCATAATTATTTTGCCTGGAAATTTGTTGACCTGCGAGCTGCCGATAAGCCGTGTTATAGCGGCTGGAAGTAACAACGGGTTTATCAGATTAGCTAGGTCCCAAGATTTCCACAGGCGGCATTGGTATCTCAACCTTGACTGAGAAAATTCAGAGCTATAGGATCGCCGAATCTTAGAGGCCACTATGCTCTTGGTGGAAAGCAATGACGAGTCAACCCGGTAACCCAAACGAAGAAAAGACTTTCGGCGAATTTCGGCGGAAGGTTAAGTCGGCCGAAGTCTTATCGGCCTCCATGGAGCACTTGCTGATGTCACTTCACTTCACGGGAAAAGTGAGTGTGGTGATGCAAAACGGGCGGGTGCTCAAGTCCGGCTACGAAGAGGGCTACTTTCATCAGCGGCATGGTGGGAGTGGTGACGACGAGAACGGGCAAAAAGTCTAGAAGCGGGGAGTGAACCAGGGAGTGAGCTGTGAACGCGCTGCGATGCAGTCTCATTTCACGGATGTCATTTCACGGAACTCAATAATTAAATAGCTCAAGCAGGTCATCGTAAGAGAAACGAGCCCTGCGTTCGGTTCCGCCATCGGCGGTGACCGGCGCAGGGCTTTTGTTTTGGAGTCCCAAGGCAACTATCGATGGCGGCGCGGGGCGCAACCGAGAGAACAAAATTCTGGAGGGGTAATGAGCAACGATCGCAAAAGCAGAGTCGAGAACGAAGTGGGAGTGGAATTGAAGTACTGCGAGCACTGCGGAGGTCTATGGGTACGGGAGCGCGGAGCGGGAGTGTATTGCAACAACTGCCAGGGCAAGGTGGCGGAGCTGCCGCCGGCGAGAGAAAGACGGGGCAGGATCGTTCTTCCGGTCCGTCCGACGGCGGCGGTGGAGGACTATGAATTCGAAATGGATATTGACGACCCGTTGGATTTTGAGGCGGCCGGAGGTGCGGCATGAGCAACCTGATCGCATGGATGGCGGCCGAGGCGGAGCGTCCGGAGATTGGGGTGAGTGCCGGGTTCCCGCGACGGACACGGCAGTCGGACGAACGGCCCTCGGCCCAACGATTTTCGCCGCCGCAACCTTTGCAACCCCAGTTGCCCGCAAAAGAGGAGGAAGCGGTGCCGGAACCCGCGGAACTGGATTCGTTCCAGCAGCGCTTGCGGGCGGAAGAGGATCGGGAACGCGAGCGGCGCACCTACCGGGGGCGGACCGTGGCAATGTTGCGGCGCTACATGCGCTATTCGATCGAAACGGGGCGACTGCCGTCGCTGCTGGGGCGGGAGTTTTTTCGGGCGAAGGTGACTTCGTACACCGTGGTTACGTTTGAAGATCGCGTCATCTTCGTGCACGACATGGAGAAGTGCCTGGATCGGCTGGATGAATTTTCGCGGCAGCTGATCGCGCGGCACATCTTGCAGGAGCACGACCAGGCGGCGACGGGAAAGCTGCTGCACTGCACGG
The DNA here is from genome assembly GCA_963709305.1 of uncultured Acidobacteriaceae bacterium. Lineage (GTDB taxonomy): Bacteria > Acidobacteriota > Terriglobia > Terriglobales > Acidobacteriaceae > Sulfotelmatobacter. The sequence continues at coordinate 237,860 of CAVPWO010000006.1, forward strand.
AGCGCTCGGTGCGAAACTATATGCCGGTCGTATTGGATCTGTTGAGCGAGATTCTGATCGACGTGGGGTTGATGAAGCGGACCGAGTCGGTGCGAAGAAATTCTTGTCAAGAGGGGGAAAACGGTCAAAACCTTTCAAGTGATTGTGAGGATGGGAAATATAAAGTTTGAAAGTTTTCCGGTTACCCCCTGGCGATTTGATATTCTGGAAATAGAGAGTTGGCAGAAGAGAATTTGGTGGAGGGCGCGCCGTTCACGGCGCGCCTTTCTTTTTTGGGTAAACTGCGCATCCCCAGAGGCTGAAGACCGCATCATCTGCGGCTTCGAGAGGCACGGCTGAAGCCGTGCCCTTCCCCACATCGTTGATGAAACCGGGTCACCCGAGATTCTATTTTCGCGGATGATTGACAAAGAAGAGCAGATTCCTCAGCCCTTCGCCTTCGCTCGGGGGTCGGAATGACAAGGAAAACTGGCGGAGTAGATTCTGAAAAAATGTTGTCAAGGGGGTAAAAGGGATCGAATCTTCGCAAGTGTTTGAGAAGATGGGAAATATAAAGTTTGAAATTTTTCCGGTTAGCCCTGTCCAATTTGATATTCTGGAAATAGAGAGTTAGAAAAAATGAAAATCTCTCCGGAGGGCGCGCTTCGATAGCGCGCCTTCTGCTTTTTGGCGCCAAGGACAGGACGTTCAAGGAGATGCTGGTATGGGGCGATGACTAAGAAAAAGGCAAAAGCGAAAACGGGAAAGACCACGAAAGCGAAGAAGAGTGGCGGGGGAAGAGCGAAGAGGAAGAAAGAGTTGAATCCCGAGGAGGTACGGAAGGATATTTCTCGGATGGTGGAATCGCATGCGGCGTCGATGGCCCAAGCCGTAATCGGTAGGGGAGAACTGGGACAACTGGCCACCGTGAAGTTCTTATTCGAGATGGCGTCGATTTTTCCGGCGTCAACCGACGGTAGCCAGGCCACGGAAGACGAAGATTGCCTGGCGAGGACTCTACTGAATCGATTAGACCTTCCAACGGAACCGGTGGGACGCGACGACGAGGACGAGCCCGTGAAAATTGCGAAGACCGCCATCGCCTCGGGAAAAGATGCGGGCCAGAAGGAATCGAACGTGCAAATTGCTGAAGAGAAAAGTTCGGAACCAAAGGCTGGAACGGATGGCGGAGATAGTACTAACGTTCCTCTCGATGGTGGGAACGATGCCGTAGAATGAGGCGGAGCAGTGCGACAAGAGTCAGCGGTGGCGGTCTGGGTTGGACCGAAGAGGAAGATTCCGAACCCGGAGAAATGTTTCAATCTTCGCGAGGAAGAGGGATCGGGTACTCAGATCAAAATCCCTACCCTGCCGCAAAGGGCGCGGCAAGGGTGGGGCACCCGGAAGAAAATCTCCAGCCGTACTGTTCCACGAAAGAGACGATATAGGACGGGGATGGACATCACATGGTTGACCGACCGGATCGCGGTCGGGGGCGGGATTTGGAACGCAGAGAACATGGCGAAGGTGGCGGAGGCGGGAATCACGCACATCATCGACATGCAGATCGAGTTTGATGACACGCCGCTGGCGGAAGAGCACAGAATCGAAGTGTTGTGGAATCCGACAGACGACGATTTCGAAGCGAAGCCGGCGAAGCTGTTTCTGCGGGGCGTGAATTTCGCGCAGGCGGCGCTGGCGGGAACGGGCGGGAAGCTACTGATCCATTGCGCTGCCGGTGTGCACCGGGCGCCGATGATGGCGCTGGCGGTTTTGGGCTCGATGGGATGGAGCCTGCACGACGCGATGGAGTTGATCGAGAGGCGGCGTCCGGTGGCGGATTTTGCCGACGTATATGTGCGGAGTGTGGAAGAGTTTCTGGGGGAGTGAGGCGGAAGCATTTGGTGGGCGGCGGGAAACAGCACGTTTCTCCACGGCGCTTGCCCTTCCCTTCGGGAATGCGGTCTTCGGTCGGAATGACAATCTGCCGGAATGACAAATTGTTGTTGCGATTCTGAGGGAAAGTTCGAGGGAGCCCTGGCGGGCTCCCATTTCTTTTTGACGATCTTATACAGCCCTTGAGAAAAAGGCAGCGGACAGGAGTGTCCGCGGCACACCGGGAGGAAATATGTTGGACGCGGGCCGCCGCCCAATGGGGCGGCTTTTTTGTTGGTTGGCGGCTGGGTTGACGATGACCGGCTTTGGGCTGACGGCTTTCGGAGCGGCCCCGGTTCCGCAGAGTGGGCCGGCCACGACCACGATCGCAGATACCGTTTATCGGGCGGATGGCAGCACGGCGCAAGGGAATCTGATTATCATCTGGCCGGCGTTTTTGACCGCGAGCGGCGCGGCTGTGGCCGGCGGCACGACGAGCACGACTTTGGGAACAAATGGAGCACTGAGCGTGGCGCTGGTGCCGAACGCGGGCGCGACTCCGGCGGGTTCGTACTACGTCGTGGTGTATCAGCTTGGGCCGGGCGAGGTGAGAACTGAGTTCTGGGTGGTGCCGACAACTTCTCCGGCGAACCTGGCTGCGGTGCGGACGACACCGGGTTCGGGCGTGGCGGCGCAGCCGGCTTCAATGCAGTATGTGAATTCCGAACTGGCGACGAAGGCGAATGACAGTGCCGTGGTGCACTTGAGCGGGGCGGAGACGATCAGCGGCGCGAAAACTTTTGCGGCCGCGCCCAGTGTTCCGGCGCCGACGAGCACGGGACAGGTTGCGAATAAAGCGTACGTAGACCAGTCGGTGTCGAATGCGGGAGCGGGAAATTATTTGCCGACCGCAGGCGGGACGATGACCGGGCCAATCAATCTTCCGTCAAATCCTACTTCGGCTCTGCAGGCGGCTACGAAGCAATACGTGGATCAGGGGATTGCGGTCAAGGCGGATTTGATTTCCGGACTTGTGCCGGCCAGCGAATTGGGGACGGGGGCTGCAACCGGGGGAAGTTGTTTATTCGGAAACGGAACATGGAGTGCGTGCGGAGCCGGGGCTGCGGGCGTGGCGGATGGGTCGGCGCTGGTTTCGAACGGAGTGGGACAGCCTGGCATTTATCAGACGAAGGCAATTGCCGACGTGGCTGATTATCCCGCAGTGGTTGCGGATGGCTCGACAGATGACTGCACGAGTTTTCAGGCGTTCATTGACGCGAATCCGGGCAAGCGCCTTCTCGTGCGAAAAGCAGCCGCGGCAACGCAAGGCGGGGGCACGTATTCGACGGTTGATTATTATTCGAGCTGCACGTTTCACCTGAAGTACAACGGAACCGTGGTTGAAGGGAACGCCAACGAAATGTGGCAGGGCGCGCCGGTATTTCTATTTGCCGCCGGAGTGACGGGATTTCAGATCGATCCGTCGTGCATGGGTTGTGCGCTGCGCGACATTGAAGAAGTCGGCGGCGGGAAACCGTGGCCGAACGGCGGGGCGGCTTGTTACAGCTCGGGCAATGCGCTGGTGTATCCATTTACGGGGGCAGCGGATGGGATCCTGGTGTATGGCGGGGAGCCCACGATCGAACGGGTGGAAGCGAATTGCAATTCGCGCGATGGGATTCATATCGACGGGACGAACGTGGTTCTCAATGGATTCACGGGACAACCGGATTCGTGGGAAGTGAGGGGCGGGCAGGGCGACGGGAACTGGCACAACAACCTTTATATACACGGCGGCGATTCCAGCGCGGGCATTGAGACTCGCTTTATGGCTTACAACGCGGGCGGCTGGGGGATTGAAGACGATGCCAACCTGGGGAACACGCACATCAGTTCGTTCACTACGGCGAACGGGCGGGACGCGGGCATTGCCGCGAAGGCGACGTCGAATATCTCGAGCATCAGTTGCACATCCTTTACTTGTAGCGTTGTGGCGGCCAGCGCGGTGGCTGGAATTCAGAAGGGCATCTGGATTGTGATTGCGGGAACGACCAACTACAACGGGGTTTATTACGTCACGGGGTATACCAACACAACTGCCTTCTCGTTCCTTCGAGTGGCAGCGAGCGCTGCCACGGAGACTTCGGGCACGGTTGGGGTTGACGGCTCCACGCATATGTTTGCCAATGCCACGCGCACGGTGGGAGATGCCGGCTGCCCGGCGGGGCAGGCATCGCTGAGTTCGCAATCGGCGCAGTTTGGCAAGGATACGCAGGCGGGAGCGGCGATCAGCATTGCCGGAGCGGGGAGTTCCGGCGGGTTGTTGACTACAACGATTTCTTCCGTGACCAACGAATACGCGGTGCAACTCTCGACCAACTGCGTGACCGCAGTGACGAATGCCATGGCGAGTTATGCCGGCGGGATTTCTCACGGTCCGTTCTTTAGCAGTTCGACGGCGGTTGCAAATACGTGGATCACTCCCTACTGGGAAGCCGATCAGCCGCCTTCGAAGATGACTTCGGCAAACCTTGTTACGGGCGGCGACATGAGCTTCGATTACACATGGGGCGTGCCGCGATGGTGGACGATCAACGATCAACTCACGTCGCAATATCTGTCTGTGGTTGATCCGGTCAATAACAGCGGTTTTTTCCAGATACAGTGCGGATCAACGGCCTACCAGGATTGCGGTCTTTCGATCTTTGACTACAGCAGCGCCAATCGGTGGCAAATTTACGCAGTGGGATCGAGCGGCGATCAATCACTTTGGATTCGGGATGAAGCGGCCGGCGGAATTATTCCATTCGCCACGCTGCACGGAGGGACGACGGACATTTCCGCCGCGACCAATGTCACTTTGAATCCTGGGAGCGGGAGTTCGATCGTCGCCAATGGGAACTTAACGGTCAACGGACAACTGCAGGTGGCGGGGCCGTGGATGGTGAGCTCGCCGGTTCCGGGGACGGCGATGACGGCAGCGGGGGCGGGGACTTCGGCGCTGGGAATTTCGAATGATGGGAACTTTTATATTTCCGCGAATGGCGGAACGCCGGTGAAGGTGGCGACGACCGCGACGAGTTCTTACTTTTCGAATTTGTGGCAGGAAGACGCCAATGATTTGGGAGAGTACAACGGGACGAGCCCGCAAGGACTGAATGTGTACGGGACGCGCGGCGACACCAGCAATTACGAACGGCTGTTCCTGGGATATGACACGGTGAACACGAACTATTTCAAGATCGATGCGCAGGCGTTGGGGACCGGGACGAAACGAGGGTTGGCGTTCTGGGTGAACAGCGCGGCGCGATGGGGCATCGATCAGAACGATTTCCTGAAGCCGTTTGTCGACAACTTGTATGACTTTGGATCGGCGACGTTCCGCGCTAGGAATGGATATTTTGGGACGGGAGTGATTACACCGAGTTTGACTTTGAATGGGAGTGCGCTTTCGAGTGCGATTGGGACGCCGTCGGCGAATTTGATGACGGCGGGGACAGTGAGCGGAACCGGACAGCCGCTGTGCACGGATGGCTCGGGGAATCTGACAATCACTACGGTGGGATGCCCGCCGGGGACGGGAACGATCGGCGGGAGCGGGGCGGTTTCACAATTCGCATACTGGACAAATACGAATGGTCTGGGAGCCGCACCGGTTTATTTGACGAGCGCGAATACGGTGGAGCAGTACAACGGAACGAATGTGCAGACATTCAACGTGTATGGAACTTATACGAGTGCGACGAATTACGAGCGAGCGTCGCTGGCGTATGTTCCGGGTGATACGTATTACGAGTTGCAGACGCAGCAGGGATCTGGAGGGGGATCGCAGCGCGGGCTTTGTTTTGGAGTAAATAATTCGTGCAAGTGGGCCGTGGATACGACGACGGCGTTCAAGCCGTTCAACGACAACACGCGGGACATTGGAACGTCTTCGCTGCGGGTGAGAGATTTTTACCTGGCGCGGAATTTGATCATGAGCGGTACGGCGACGACTTATAACGGGAAGACCACGGCGGGGACGGGGTTGGCGCCGGTTTATGGGACGGTTTCTTCAACTGGATTGACAGCGGCGGTTGGGTCGACAACGGTGTGCGCGAGTGCGACCTGCGGAGCGGGGCAGTATGAGGTGAATTACTACGTGGACTCGACGGTGAGTTGCACTACGGCGGGAAGTGCAGCGGCCTCGGTGACGATCGGATGGACGGACGAGGTGGGGGCGAAGACGCTGCAGGCGCCGCTGAACGGGACGGGAGTTTCAGGCGGGAATTCGCTCGGGCTGGGGAATACTACGAACTTTGGGAGCGGGGCTGTGACTCTGTGGTCGGCGGGGGGAGCGAATCTTACTTATTCGACTTCGTATACGGCGTGCACTACGGGGACCGGGACTTATGCGGTGCGGATTGCGGTGAGGCAGTTGCAGTGACTGCGCTTATTTTTGGCGAGAGAGTTGAGCTTTGCTCGACCCTTCGGCTTCGCTGAGGGCACGCCTGCCGAGGGCGGATGTCTCCACGTGAGGCGCTGAGGCGATAACCAGGCGGTTGGATTGTGGGGGGCCATCGGCGCGGCTGGTGGCCTTTTTTATTGGCTGGAGAGTAGAGGCTCCCAGGTCTCGCAAAATCGGCGAGACCTGGGGCACTCCTGCTGTTGCATTTTCCTGGAGTTCATTTGGGCGAGGAAACTTATGCTTGGGCGTACATTCATTTTCATTTTTTTGCTGGCGGTTTTGATATGTGGCTTGGGATGTGAGCGGCGCGTGGTGCGGGGTTCGCTGCCGAATCTGGCGATTCCGGTGGACTGCGCGTCGGAGATTACTTTGCTGCATTGCGATGCGCGGATCAATCCGCCGAGGTGCGAGAGTGCGCGGGTGAGGTATCGGAAGGGGTGTGAGCGGATTCTGGTGCCGTCGGGCGGGTCTTAAAAGCTTTAACCACAGAGGACACAGAGTTCACGGAGGCCATCGGCGATGCCGGTGGCTTTCTTGTTGGCTAGTCTGAAACATGGCAGGAGAGCGACTGGTGAAAGTTCTTATTCGAGATCGTAGTGAGGGGAAGAGGCAAGGGATCCTTCGACTGCGCGGGGCGATTCGCCTTGCGAATGGTCCCGCTTCGCTCAGGATGACAAGGGCGTGGATTATTACTTGCACCTTCGCGTGTCTTCTTTGCTCTGCGCGAGCGACTAGTTACTACGTGAGTTCGAGCGGGGGGAGTGATTCGAACGCCGGGACATCTTCGGGGGCGGCCTGGCAGACTTTGGCGAAGGTGAATGGACAGACGTTTTTGCCGGGGGATTCGATTCTGTTTCGGCGAGGAGATGTTTGGAATGAGAGTCTGGTGCCGCCGAGTTCGGGGACCTCGGGAAGTCCAATCACGTTTGACGCTTATGGGATTGGAGCTCCTCCTAACTTTACGGGATATTATGCGGTGCCTTCGACCGCCTGGGTGCTGGTGAGTGGGACTGCGTGGAAGGCGGCGGTGCCGTCGGTTGTCTCTGCGGTTAATTTTTGTTTGTTTGGATCGGTGTGGGGACAGAAGGTGGCGGCGTCGACGTCGAATCTGACGGCGCAGTGGGATTTTTATCTGGCGAGCGGCTTTATCTATGTTTATTCCGTCGGAAATCCGGGGAGCTACTATAACTCGCCAATTGTGCCGATGGCGTTGAGTAATACGCCGGGGATCAACGTAAACGGAAAGACGTGGCTTACTTTCCAACACTTTCTCGTGAGCTGGTTCGATCAATACGGGGTGTACGTGCAGGGAGCCAGCGATCACCTGGTGTTCGCGAACATGGAATCGGACTCGATGATTCCGCAGGGAACGCAGCCGCTGGGATTTTATGTGAACGAGAGCGCGCCAGGGGCGGGAGACATCAAGATTTATAACTCGGAAGCTCACATGAATTATGACGGGTTCCGATTTGATGGGGCGGCGACTGCGATCACCCTGGTGAATGACAAGGCGTATGGGAATCGGGACGGGGCGCTGGTCGACAATACCGGAGCTGTAACTTATTCGTACTGTCATTTTTATGCTTCGAGCCTGGCGGTGGCGGGATCGACGGATGTGGAATGGACGAGCGGGACGGGGCCGACGGCGGGAGCGGGAAATATTGCACCGGATACTCCGCCCGCGGTGCAGGCATGGCAGAGATATCCGGCGCAGGTGACGTTGACGGTGGACGATGCGGGAATGACGGCGGGAGCGGACACATATTACGCGAATACGGTGCTGCCGATCGCGGATGGATTGGGAGTTCCGGTGGGAGCGGCGATTACGGTGGGGTATCCACTAGCGCAGACGCTGGTGTCGGAGTTTCAGGGATGGATCAATGCGGGGCGAGATGTGACGTCGCATTCGATGTCGCATACGTATTACACAAATACGGACGCCCTGGATATTCAGTACACGGGGACAGGGACGGCGGCGACGATGAGCATTAGTGGAAAGACGCTGATCATTACCGTGACCGGAGCTGCGGACAGCGTGACTTATAACCTTGCGCAGTTTCAGGCGCAGGGAACCATTAAGGCGTTGCGGCTGGCGCTGCTGGCGACGGGGAAGTTTACGGCGACAGAAATTACGGTGTGCCAGGGACCGTATGGGACGGGATGTTCGTACAACACGGAGTCAGCGCTGCTGGCGCAGGATTTGGCGGATGTGAGTTCGCAGGATGTAAAGAGCGCGGTGTATCACATGCAGCTGGATGTGGCGCGGCTAACGACGGACGAGATCACTTTGTCGCGGCAGTGGATGACGACAAACTTAACGGGACTGCCAGCGACGCCCGTGTATGTGTATCCCGGCGGATATGAGACGCCGACGATGCAGGGGATAACGGCGGGCGTGCCTTATAGCGGAGCCCGCGGAGCGTTGAAAGAAGATCTTGGAGTGAAAGACACTTATGCGAGCGGGTTCGATGTGGAGAATGTGACGAGTTTTGGAGTGAATCCGACCTGGATGGGGATCGCGCCGGCGGCGTTGAATCAGAAGGTGCAGGCCCTGGTATGGAAACAGATGCTGTGGGGAGTGCCGTGGGGAATTTTCTGGCACTTGAATGAGCTCGTGAATAACGATCCGGTGGGCGGGACGGAGATCACGAATCTGATGCAGGACTTGCAAACCAGCGGAGCCACGGTCAAGAGCAATACTGGACTGGTGAACTGGCTGACGAGTGGAACGTTGGAGGTGGGGACCGACGGGAATTTTTATTACAAATCGCCGGCTTCGAGCATGGTCGTTGATTTTCGGCCGACGGCGAAGTCTCCAGTGGTGGATGCGGGACAGAATCTAGGCGTGGCGTATCAGATCGACATCAACGGAATGAATCAGAATAGTTATGGGGGTGGTTGGGAGATTGGAGCGCATGCATTTGCGGGGTACGCGATCTATGGAGTGACTCCGCCGGGAAGTTCGCACTTCACGATTGGGGAAGGGACGAGTCCGTGTGAGCCTCCGAATTACTGTGCGTACACCGGAGCGGCTATCGTGAACTGGCCCAGCGTGCCGAATATGGGAGGCCTGACGAAGAATGGGACGGTGTTTTATGACACGTCGTTTCCGAGCGGAACCCCGAGCCCGGTGGTGCGGTGCACGGATACGGCTACGGCTCCGACCAACCCTTACTACAGTAAGTCGGCGGGTCTGGGGGGCTCGGGAGCTGCCGCGCCGCTAATGAATGTTAACGACACTCTGTTGCACGTCAATGATAGCGGCGGAGACAATTGGCTTATCCCGTTCAATCCTTCGAGTCTGGTGTGCGGTGCGGCGATCACCGCGAACCTGAACCAGTCCAATCCGGGATTGAGCGGCACGGCTTTCGATTTTGGCAGCGGATATTTCGACTGGACGAACCCGAGTCTCTACTACGGTGTGAGCGGCACCCAGATCGTTCCTTACACCATCAACCCTTCCACCGGACAATTCGCGGTAGGAGGGATAGACGTTGCGCCAAGTCTTGCGAGCAACAGTTCCGCATGCGCTGCCAATGGCGCACCTACGGCGGGATGTAATGGAATCGGGTCAATGCCATTTGCCGGTAATGCGGGCGATACCGGCGCGCAAACCACGACGCTCAACCCACTGCCTGCGGCGGTTTCAACCCAGAGTGTTAAATCCTATCTCTACTCTGGGGCAGCAACTCGCGTCATGGCGGAGTATCAGCCCTGGTTCTGCAATACCTCCACGCCCTGTAATACTCACAAGAATATTGGAATGGAGCAGAGCACGGCGGCGCAAGCCCTGGTGCAGGCGCAGTGGATGAAAAGCGTTGGCGCGGACGTGACTGACGTGGACTACTACGGTTGCTCGACTTCCTGCTCCACGCCGCAAAGTTCCACGATGGCCTACAACCTCACGGTCACCACGGCACTGGCCAACGCGATCGCGGCGAACCCGTCAACGACTCCGAAGTTCCTAATTCTGCTGGATGAAGGAGCCATCGATGGTTCCGGTACGGGACAGTGCCCGCCCGCTTCCGGCGACCAAAGCGCGTGCCTGATCGCGGCCATCGATACGCAGGTCGACTATCTGGCGGCGACCTGGCTCTACCAGTCTTATTACGAAACCAACGCCACGAACGGCCACCCCATCGTGATGTACTTCATCAACCCGGGGATGTGGCCCGACACAAACTTCAACACAGTTTATGGCGCGGTGTCGTCTCACGCGACGGCCAGCAATTCGTGTGGCGGGGGATGCACGTACACGACGACGGTTGACTTTGTAGACCAAGACGCTGGGGCATTTACCGAAAGCGGCATCGCTGGCGGATTTGCATGGCCGCAGCCGGACGCCTGGAGTTCCACGAATCAATTCTGCTGGGAAGGCAATCCGTGCAGCTTTAATTATTTAGCGGACTTCTACTCCACAGCGCGGGCGCACTCTTCGAAAATTGCGGTGGGTGTGCTTTATAAAGGTTTTGACGACAACAATGCCAACTGGGGATCGAATCGCGTAATCGCCCAGCAATGCGGGCAGGTGTTCGGTTTCACTGCTGCCGCGATTTCGACTGCCGGGTATTCTTCTTTGAGCCAATTGCAGTACGTGCAACTGGCTACATGGAACGATTACGAAGAGGGAACCGAAGTCGAGACCGGCATCGACAACTGCATTACGGTAGGGCGGCCCGCGATTTCCAGCGGCACGTTATCCTGGTCTCTGGTCAAAAGCGACGCGACCTACGCCAACACTTCGACCATTGGCAGTTTTTCGATTTATACCGGAACCTCCAGCCCGACGACGCTGTACGCTTCCGGGATTGCGGCATCCGCGACATCTTACAGTCCGGCGCCGACACTGGCAGCGGGGCAAAACGCCTGGGTAGAGATGATTGGGCGGCCATTGATCCAGAACCGGCTCTCCCCTGGCGTATTTGGCCCTCCAGCGGCTGACTTCCAGTATGGGCTCCCCATGGGTTCGCTGGTGGCAGCGTGGCAGCCCAGTCATGCCTACACGCAAGGGCAGTTCGTCACCTACACCCTCACCGGCGCGCAGGCTCCCGACTGGACGGCCAGCAAATCCACTTACGCGCTGGGCGACCTCATCCAACCGGCATTGAATAATCCCGACGGGTGCGCTTTCAAGTTAGTGAACACGGGAACGACGGGATCGTCGCCGCCGACTTGGAGCACCACAGGGAATCCATGCCATACCACGGAGTGGGGAACCTATTCGGACGGTACAGCGGCGTGGAGGAATTTAGGTGGGCCAGCAGTTTTCACCTACCAACTCACCAGCGCCAGCGGCACGACGGGAGCGTCGACGCCGGCGTTCGTCCCGGTAGCGAGTGGCCATCCGGATTTGATGACGACGGTGACAGACGGCTCGCTGACCTGGACCAACACCGGAGTTGAGATCACCCCTGCCTATCGGGATTTTGCCGGCATCTCATTCGATGGCACGCGCTTCTGTCAAGCAACTTCGACCAACGTCTACGGCTACAACGGCAGCTACGCTAATTACAATGGCGGTCAGGGTTCAAGCATCTGGGCAGTCTGCTACAACTCGACGCTGAACGAATATGTAACCCTGAACACGGCGACAGGTTGGCAGTCGCTGACGACTTGCACCGGAGGCACAGGCTACAACTGCTCCGGGGGGACCTTTGCGATGAGCCCGATGGGCAGCTATACCGCAATCACCAGCGGTGGCTGCGGCTACTTCATTCACAACATGAAGGGTAGTTTAACGATGGACTATCCCACCATTTCCCAGCAGGCGAATCTTGCGGGAGCCTTGGGCTGCGAGGTGGGAAACTCTTCCAGCTGGAGTCCGTTTTTCACGTTCAACGCGTCAGGCGGGGAAAACGTCTATCTGGGAGCGCTGAATCATTGGGCCATTCTGAATACTCACTTATTGGAAGTCGGGCAGTCGAGCAACACTTTCGGCTATACGTCAGGGGCTTACACCAACATTTACCAGTCGACGAACGCAAACGTTCTATCCGACGTCCGGATCAGCTGGCAGCCTCCCTGCATGACTGCGTGGGTTCCTAACGCCTCTCTGCCACCGTGCGAGTTCGGGTCGGCCTATGACTCGCATATGTCTGGGGCCAACAATCCTGGCGGGACCGACACCTATCCGGTATGCGGCAGTATGTACAACTACGCGACGCTCGCGCCTCCGCCAGTGGCTCCCTGGCAAGGAGAGGCGATCTGTATCCCGCTCAGCCCGACCTGGGCCAGCGGCGCCAGTCCGATAGGACAAAATGCGCCCTGGCGTTTTACTCACGAGTTTAATAGTGGCGGCAATTCGTTCTTCGATGTGCAGTTTGCTATCAGCCAGGAATCGACGGATGGCAAGTTTCTGGCTTTCACGTCGGATTGGAACTGCACGCTGGGCAATACCGCGGGCGGAAGCACTTCCCTGTGTGGAGCTCCGTGGGTTGGAGGCGCGGTCTACAGCACCGGTCAGTATGTGAATCCTTTTAGCGCCACGGGCGGCGCGGGAACGAACTACGGAGTGTACGAAGTCACGACTGGAGGGACGAGTTCGGCGACGCAGCCGAGCTGGTTGGTGTGCAACTCCGGAACTTCGGGAAACTCGGTGACGGATTCCAATGGCGTGGTCTATACCTGCCAAGGATCGGGCAATGGCCGCGGAGACGTATTCATTGTGAGACTGGCACCTTAGGAAGTTGCGGAAGAATTCTTTCGCAGGTTGACGCTGTCCTGAGCGGCTAAGGCTGACGTCCATTTTCACGACTTGCAGTTCACGACTTGCGGGGCGGCTGAAAACCGCGCGCCCGTGCAAAACAAACTCACGACGCGGACTTGTTCCGCAACCGCCTGAGCTGGGTTCGTTGGCGGCAGAGGATTCCCAAAATAATTCAGGCGCGGAGAGGTGACTGGGTTTGCGGTCACGGGTGCTGGAGTGTGTTCCTGGAGTCGAAGAGTGGGATTGAAAAACAACATGGGAGGAATCGATATGAAAAGTAAGCATACTTTTGTACGCCTGGCACTGACCGTTGTGCTGTGCCTGACGATTACGCTGGCGGGGTGTTCGACGGCCTGGATCGGAGAGGCCGAGCAGGTGGTGGCGGCCCTGATTCCGGCGGCGGCGAACATTATCGCGCTGGTGGCGGCAATGCAGGGGAAGGGCGTTTCGGCGGCGGATCTGCAGACGATTCAGAATGCGGGATCGCAGGCAGGAGCGGACTTACAGTTGGTGCAGTCGCTCATCGCTGCGTATCAGAAAGCGGATGCGACAGCGCAGCCGGGAATTCTGAATCAGATTCAGGCGGCGATTGGAGCGGTGCAGGCTAGTCTGCAAGGGCTGTTGCCGGCGCTGCACATTCAAGATGCGGCGACGCAGACGAAGATCACGGCGGTGGTGGGAATCGTGCTGTCGGAGGTGCAATCGCTGGCGGCGATTGTGCCGCTGGTAAGTGGGAATGCTTCGCCGGCGATGATGGCGAAGGTGGCGATGAAGAGACCGCTTGCTTTGACGGCGAACGAATTTGTTACTTCGTTTAATGCGACGTTGACGGCGAAGACGGGGAACGCGGAGTTGGATCGGGCTACGGCGGGATTGCAGATTCATCGGCACGGGAAGGCTGCCCGGTGGGCTACGGTGGGAGTGTTGAAGTAGAGAGAGATTCGGTCTGCGCTGAATTTCTCCGTCAGAGTCGGGGCGGATATTCGAAATTCCCAGGTCTCGCAAAAGCGGCGAGACCTGGGGCACCCGCACGCGAATATTGGGGATGAATATTGTGTGGACTGATCTTCAGTTGGTGGAACAATTCGGGCCGTTTCTCGATCACCGGACAGGAGAGCAGACGATACGCGATCTGTTGATCCGGAAGATGCTGAAGATTCGCATCAAGAAGGGCGGGTTGAGATATTTGAGGTTGAACCGGGCGCAGCAGGAATATTCGCGGCGCTGCAGCAAGCGGAACATTGTGTTGAAGGCACGGCAACTGGGGATCACGACTTATATTGCGGCGCGGTATTTCATGCAGACGATTACGCGGCCGGGGACGTTGACGGTGCAGGTGGCACACAGTGAGGAATCGGCGCAAGCGATTTTTAACATCGTGCATCGGTTTTGGGAAAAACTGCCCAACAACCGGGTGCACCGGGGAGCGCTGGTGAAGTCGCGCTCCAACGTCCGCCAGATTGTGTTTCCAAAACTCGACAGCGAGTACCGGGTGGAAACGGCGGATGACAACGCGGGCCGCGGGTTGACCATCCACAATTTACATTGCTCGGAGGTCTCCCGCTGGCCGCGTGATGGAGGGGAAACGCTGGCATCGCTGCGCGCGGCGGTGGTCCCGGACGGGGAGATTGTGCTGGAGTCGACGGCGAACGGAGCGGCGGGAATTTTTTACGAAGAGTGGCAGAAGGCGGCGGAGACGGGATACACGCAACACTTTTTTCCCTGGTGGTATGAACCGTCCTATAAAGAGGATGCGGCCAAACCAGCAGAGCTGCTATTGACCGATGAAGAAAAGGATCTGAAGCAGCTGCACGGATTGAGTGAGGAGCAGATCCTGTGGCGGCGTGCGCGGTGGCAAGCATTGCGCGGCCTGGCAGGACAGGAGTATGCGGAAGATGCCGTGTCGTGCTTTTTAGCTTCGGGGGAATGCGTATTTGACCTGGAAGCGATTGAGGCGGCAGCGGGGCATGCGGGGCATCCAGTGGAATCGCGGGACAATGGCAGGGTGCTGGTGTGGCTTCCTCCGAATCCGGAAGGACAGCGACAGTACATTATTGGAGTGGACACGTCGGGTGGCGGGTCGGAGGGGGATTACGGGTGCGTGCAGGTGATTGATCGGAGCACAGGGTTGCAGTGTGCGGAGTTACGCGGGCATCTTCCTCCGTTTGAGCTGGCACGGCGAGTGACGGCACTGGGACATGAGTATGGAAATGCGCTGGTTGCGGTGGAACGCAATAATCATGGATATGGGGTGCTGGCGCATTTGAAGGATTTGCATTACGAAAACATTTTTCAGCAGGGCGGGCAGGACGGGTGGTTGACGTCGGTGGTGTCGCGGCCGGCCATGATTGAGAATCTGGCGGGGGTGCTGATGGCGCGGCCAGAGTTGTTTCATAGTCCGCGGCTGCTGGGTGAGTTGCGGACATTCGTCCGACATGCCGATGGACATGGAGCAGCGGCCGAAGGGGCGCACGATGATTGCGTGATGGCGATGGCGATTGCTCTGGCAGTGCGGCGCGAGGATGCGGGACGGGGAGTGCAAAGGAGAACGGTGGAGGTGGGGAGTTTGAAGGTGGGATAGATTGGGGCGCAGGGATGCTTCGACTCCGAAGGAGTTCGCCTTCGCGAACTCATTCTCCGCTCAGCATGACAATGTTCATTCGTCACATCGGAA
This sequence comes from uncultured Acidobacteriaceae bacterium, assembly GCA_963709305.1. GTDB lineage: Bacteria > Acidobacteriota > Terriglobia > Terriglobales > Acidobacteriaceae > Sulfotelmatobacter. Next base: position 253,541 of record CAVPWO010000006.1, read on the forward strand.
ACTCGCTGAGTGAGGTAAGATGGCGGGCTTTGTGGTTGCGCAGTGTCGAGCTGCGCTCGCCGGACAGCCGAGGCCGCTGTCCCTACGTGTGCCATATGGTGGAAGCGGTCCAACACGTGCGGCGGATGCGGGGCGGGGCGCAGGGACACTTGATGCGCTGCTCGGATGGACACTTTTATGTGGTGAAGTTTCGGAATAATCCGCAGCATTTGCGCGTGCTGGCAAACGAGATGCTGGCCACGCGGTTGGCGGAGCGGGCGGGGCTTCCGGTTCCGGTGACGGAGGTCGTTGAGGTGGACGAGTGGCTGGTGGAACACACGCCGGAGTTGAGTATTCAACTGGCGCACAATACGATTCGCTGCCAGGCGGGACTACAATTTGGATCGCAGTTTGTGGTGAGCCCGCTGGAGGGCCAGGTGTTGGATTATCTTCCGGTGGAAATGTTAGGGCTGGTCAGGAATCTGGATGCGTTTCCGGGAATGCTGGTGCTGGATAAATGGACGGGGAACGCGAATGGGCGGCAGGCGGCGTTCTGGAAGAAATCGCGAGAGAGGAAGTATACGGCGTCGTTTATCGATCAGGGATATTGCTTCAATGCGGGAGAGTGGACCTTTCCGGATTATCCGTTGCGCGGGGTGTATGCGCGGAATGAAGTTTACGAGAACGTGCGGGGATGGCAGTCGTTTGAACCGTGGTTGTCGCGCGTGGAGAACATGGAACAGGATTTGGTGTGGGAGCTGGCGGGAGAGATTCCTCCGGAATGGTATGAGGGCGAATGGGAAGAGTTGGAGAAACTGGCGCGGACATTGCTTTCGCGGCGGAGCGCGGTGAGGGGACTGATTGAGGCGTTTCGAACTTCGCCCCGGAAGCCGTTTCCGGGATGGGTTGAGCAGGCGTAACGATAACGCAACGGCAAGAGTTTTAACCACAGAGGGCACAGAGACACAGAGGAAAATAACTCGCCGATGGCTGAGCGACGGCAACTCGAATTCTTTCTCCTGCGGTATGTGCCGGACGCGGTGAAGGATGAATTTGTCAACTTTGGGTTGGTGATGGTTGAAGCCGGGGCGAACGGGGCCGGATTCGCGGAGGTGCGGTTTACGCGGGATTGGCGCCGGGTGCGGTGTTTGGATCCGCAGGCGGATGTGGAGATGCTGGAGGCGATGGAGCGGGAGATTCGGGGCCAGCTGGGGCAGACGCATGATCGAGAGTTGCTGGTGCGGCGGCTGGAGGATTCGTTTTCGAATTTGATTCAGATTTCGCCGGCGAAGGGATGCCTGGCGGAGGATCCGGCGGCTGAGATTGAGACGATGGCGTCGATGTATTTGGAAGCGGCTCGGGTCGGAGCGACGCGTGAGGCGAGCGCGCGGCAGAAGATTTTGGGGACGATGCGGGATGCGTTTGAGGTTGCGGGGGTGACGAAGTTTCTGAGTTCGGTTCCGGTCGCTCCTTACACGAAGCCGGGGGATCCGTTTGAGTTTGATTTTGGTTATCGGGTGGGGAGCGAGATGAAGTTGTTTCATGCGGTTTCGTTGAAGGCGAATGTGGATTCAGCGGTGCTTTTGGCGGCACGGTATCCGAAAATTGCTTCGGCAGTGGAACAGGTGACTGCGGCGACTCCGCGACTGACAGCGGTCATCGATGATAGGTTGGATCGGACGCAGGAGGTCATTCAGTTTGCGTTGAGTGCGATGGATGATGAGAAGATTCGGGTTGCGGCCGTGGGAGAGATGAGTGGAATTGCAGAAGTGGCGCGGAGGGAGTTGAAGGTTTGACTCAAGTCGGAAATATTTCCGCAGTCGAAATCCTGATTGCGATTGTATCCGTTGCGAACATTTGTTTGCTGGTGACGTCGGCGTTTTATCGCCGGAGGAAGACCACATGGGAGATTGATTTACGGGAGAGAGTGGGTTGGGTGGCGGCATTCTTTGGCTTGTCGAGTCAGCTCTTCTATTTGTTGATGATGGGCTCGTTGACGTTGGGCTTGCTGTCTTTTGACGGGGACAGTTTTTTCCGACAGATTCACGTTCGATTTCCCGATGTAGGCTTCTTGCTTTCGGCGGCGACGTTTTTCGCTGCATGGTTTGGCAGAGGGATGCGGCGGTATGCGAGCCTGTGGGTTGCTGTCACAACTGGGTTTCTTTGGATGTTGGCCGGCTTTGCATACCTGTTCAGTCCCATGTGACGCCCAATTCCGAGAGCGGAACAAGGTTGCGAAGCGGTGAGACTTGTTGGCTCAGACAACACACGACGGAGGCACAGGAGAACACCGAGAAAGTCAAAGTCCCCACCCTAGCCGCAAACGGCGCTGCCAGGATGCGTACCCTTGAGGGTGGATGCTATTGGTTTGTTGCTGATGGATAGAGGTCGTGGGCAGGAGTGCCCGCGCCACACAATCTTTTTCGGGACGGACGAATGCGTCCGTCGCTACGTGATTTGAGTCAGGAATAAATAATCATGAAAATTACAGAGGCGGTGCGCGGCGCCTGGCGCCGGGTGGCGGGAGTGTCTTCCGGGAGCTCCTCAGTGCAAATCGAGAAGAGGCGGCGGACTTCGGCGTTGCCTTCGATCTTTAATTCTTACGGGCCGCTGACGGATGCGATGCCCAAACCTACGCCTTACAACTTGCGGCGATTTTCGGAAACTCCGGTCGCGCGGCGTGCCATCAACTGTATTAAGGACCGGATCGCGGGAATGCGGTGGAGAATTCAGCCGCGCCAGGGGTATGCACTGGAGGCGATTCCGGATGGGGCGCAACGGGTGCGACTTTTGACGGACAATTTTCAGGCGCCGAATCCGGATGATTCTTTTCGGTCGCTGGCGGAGCAGGTGTTGGAAGACATCATTGTCGGCGGGTTCGGAGCGATTGAGGTGCAGCTGAGGCCGGAGTGGGAGCGAACGGACCTGCATCAGCCGACTGGAAATCCCCAGGTCTCGCAAAATCGGCGAGACCCGGGGCACCCACGGCCCGTCTCCACACAAAACTTGCCGCTGGTGTTGTGGCCTGTCGATGGAGCTTCAATACGGATGAATTTAAATTGGGACGGGTCGCCGCAGTCGCAGCGCTACATGCAGGTGAACGATCAATCGGGGGCGAATTCGCAGATCAAGCTGGACGATGACGAGTTGATTTATATCCGGCTGAATCCGCGGACGCATACGCCGTTTGGATTGGGGCGGCTGGAAGTAGCGTTTGAGACCATCAATGCGTTTATGGGAGCCCACCGGTACGCGTCGCGGCTGGCGTCGAATACGGTAGTTCAATATGCGCTGTGGCTGCAGGATCTGACGCCGGAACATCATGAGCGGTTGATTCGTTGGTGGCAGGACGAGATTGAGGGCACGGGGAAGGTGCCCATCCTATCGGCCGAAAGCAAACCGGAGGTACTGAGGTTCGGTGGAGGCACCGATGCAGACTTACGACTGCAGTGGCAGGAATTTCTGCTGCGAGTCGTCGCCGATGCTTTCGACCTTCCTCCGTTTTATCTCGGGGTGGAGCGGGACGTGAATCGCTCCACCGCGGAGGAATACAACGACCTGGCGTTTCGGCAGGCGATTGTGCCGACGGCGCGGTTGCTGGCGGAGTCGCTGACGCGGGATGCGATTGCGAAGAAGCTGGGATGGAACGACCTGGAATTTGTGTTTGCGGATGTGGATACGACGGATCCGCTGGAGGAGGTGCAGATCCAGCAGATTCTGTTGCAGAACGGAGTGTTGACGGTGAATGAGGTGAGGCGGATGCGGGGGCTGCCGGAGTTGGGGAGTTAAGGGAACGGAGCTTAACCACAGAGGGCAAAGGGCTACACAGAGGGATTCGGAACTTCAAAATCCCATCCTTGTCGCAGAGAACGCGACAAGGATGGGCACACCGACTTAACTTCGCTGGTTTTGAGAACGCCTTGCGGAGGGTTCGGCGACGGAGAGAGTGCAGGGGTCCTTCGACTTCGCAGACGAGCCTTGTCGGCTCGCCTGCTGCTGCGCTCAGGATGACAAGACGAGAATGGAAATGGGGACGTGATGACGATTGCATTGGAGAGTATGGCGGTAACGATGCCGGAGGTTGCGGGCCATCCGAACCGAGCGGCGTTTCGGGGAGTATTGACGGTCGTGGATACGCCTTCGCAGAGGGCGCCTTCCGGGTCGAACGGTCGGAGAGTTGTGTTGACAAAGGCCGCTGCGGAGGCGGCGTTGCCTTCGTTGTTGGGGATGGCGGTGGATTATGCGCCGTCGTTTGACCGGCATGATGTGCGCCGTAAGGTTGGGGTGATTACCGGTGCGGAGGTGGTGGGGAGAAATCTCGAGGTGGAGGGATATTTGTATGCGAAGGATTTTCCCGACATAGTGGAGGAGATTGCGAAGTCGGGGCGGCGGGGTAACGGAGAAGTCACAATTCCCAACCCTACGGCTCCGCTCAGGGCGGGCCTTGCGCAAGGATCCCTCAAGGACGGGTTGCCCGGCGCATTGGTAGTGCAAGCGGCGGTAGAGGGCGAGGGAGCCAGGCTGAGAGCTTTGTTGGCGACCGCGGTGCAGCGAATTCGTAACTTGGCGATCGTGATCCGCAGGGAGACCGAAGCTCGTCCCACTTCGTCTTCGTTGCAGGCTCGCGCAAGCGGGTTCAGTGCTGCCGGGCTGGGCATGTCGTTTGAGGTTACCGATGTCGCACTGGCGGATTCGCGAATGCGTGTCTGGACGTTGACGAAGGTTACGTTTACCGGCGCGGCAATTTTGAGGAAAGAAAAAGCTGCATATCAGGACACCTGGATTGAACTTTGCGGTTAGTGGTTCCTACGTTTTAGTCAAACTCCAAAGAATTTTTAGCCACAGAGGACAAAGGGAACACAGAGGTCTTTTGGGAGGGAACATATGAATGAAGAAATGGTGCAGCAGTTGATGGCGACGGCGGAACGGCTGGCGAGTGCGGCTGAATCGTTGGATCGCGTGCTGGGGCGGTTGGACTCGCAGCAGGATGCGTTGAATGCGAAGGTGGATCGGATTGTTGCCGCGGTAGATGATCATGCGTCGTACGAGCCGGGGAATCATGCATTGGCGAACAACGAGGCGACGCGGCAACTTCAGGAACGGGTGGCGGACCTGGAAAAATCGAACACTGATCTGAAGGCGCAGGCGGCGCGGATGGTGCGGAAGACCCTTCCGCCTATGGTATCGGCGATTTTGGCGAAGAGTGGGACCGATGCCGGGAGCGAGAAGATTGAGAAGGGAGTGTTGGATAAGACACTGCAGAGTTTGAGTGTGGAGCAGAGAATCGCGGTGAAGGCGGAATTGGCGCGGGCGGGGATGATCGAGTAGGGAGCGTTTGGCTTCCGCTTCTGACTCTAGCTTTTAGCCCTTCGTTCTTCTCTCTAACGATGGCACGACATTCGTCGTGCCTTTTGTTTTGGGCAAAAGGGACAGTTAGTCCCGGAAACTTCGCAGGCGTTCTTTGAGAATGTCTGTTGAAGCCGCGATTGCATGAACAGAGAAAGGGATCCTTCGACTGCGGAGTTGCTTCACTTCGTGAAGCGACTCCTACGCTCAGGATGACGGCTAGGTTTGGACAACGACAGCTTTGGGACAACAGAAAGTTTTGACAGCAATTGATTTCGAGCACAAAAACTCATGGAGGAGAAAACATGGCAGGACGATTTGTGGATTTGATGGCGGCGGCGGACTATCTTGGGCCGGGCGCCGTGGAGGTTGAGCGCTATCAGACGGAGATATTCGACATCGTTCGGCGACGGGGCGTCTTCGGACAAAGAATCAAGCAGGTGCCTGCGACCGGGCATCCGTCACGGTTCTTTGAGGAGACGGCAATTGCGGCTCCCACTGCGGCGCAAGGGTTCATGGACCCGCGCAACATCGCTCCGACCACGCAAGCGCCGACGCGGATTGAATTGGCGGTTCCGCTGAAGGCACTGGTGTCGCAAATCAACTACAACCTGTTCGATCTGGAAGTTACGGCGCAGCAGAGCCAGTTCGCCTATTTGCAGGCAAAGGATCTGGCGGATGCCGTGGATGGACTGATGCGCACTCACGACGTGGCGTTGTGGAACGGCACCGACACATCGTTGAGTGCACCAACTACGACGCAGTACTTTGGCGCAATCGGCCAAATCGAAGCGGGCGGGAACACGGTGACGGTCGCGGTTGGCCACAGTATCGTGAACGCGTTCAAGACCACGATCGCTCAGATGGTGTCGAACTCGTCGTATCAAGTGCGGCCTACCGCAATTTACGCGAACCCGATGCTGCTCGATCTGATCGATCAGGAAATGAAAACCGAGTTCAACGTCGTGCTGAACACGGTGGAGGTGACGGGCGGGCTAGTGGTGAAAGCACTGAGCACGCAAGCCGGCGAGTTGCCGCTGATTCCGGAGTGGGCACTGGGATACACGGGAACGCTCGGGTCGGGATCGGCAGTGTTGCCGGCCTACATCGTGAGCGAGGATCTGATCGAGTATCACTGGCTGACAGATCCGAACCCGAGAGTGTTCAGACTCGGTTTGCCGAGCGGGTTGTCGCAACAGCAAGTCGTAGTGAAGTTCGGCGCTCCGGTGGTGAAGGGAGCGAATTTCGCACACTACGAGGTCAAGGTACAGAACTAGAAATCAGTTCTCAGTTCTCAGTTGTCAGTTCTCAGTTGCGGGCCTCTTTTTGGAGACGCGCGGATGAGGCTCGACTGAGAACTGAGAACCGAGAACCGAGAACCGAGAACTTCTTATGAACTATTTGGACACTACGGAATATTTGACTTACGGGCTGGATGCGGCGACGGACCCATCGTGGGTAACGGCGGCGTCGGCGATCATTGATGCACACTGCCGGCGGGCGACGCTGGGAGTGAACCAGTACGAAGAGCGCCTGAAGATGGCGCCGGAACTGAATACTGTGCGGCTCAGTTATTTGCCACTGGTGACGGTGGCACCGGCGACCACTGCGATCGTGACGCTGCAGGGGAGGTATGGAATGCCGCGACGGGGAGAGTGGCCGTTTCCGGAAATGAGTCTGGAGTTTGCGCTGGTGTTCGCGTTGCCGGGATCATGGAGCGCGATTGATCCGGCAACGGTTGATATTTGGGCGGAGAGCGGAGAGCTCACGTTTCCGGTAAACGCGCTGGGGCTGTTCTTCAATGAGGTGGATGTGATTTACAACGCGGGTCTGGCGACAATTCCGGCGGGCGTGAAGGTGGCGTGCGCGCAGGTCGTGAAGAACGCGCAGGTGACACCAGGTTTGAACGTGAAATCGGGAAAGCTCGACCGCATGCGGCTGGATTATTTTGGCGACACGCTGCTGGATGACACGGTCCGAAGCCTTTTGGAACCGTACGTGTCGCGGAAGGGCGCATAGCAAAGAGGTCACGATTGGTTCTTGCGGGCAAGAGTGCCCGCGCCACACAAGGGGGAAATTATGGGCGGCGGGATTTGCGGGTCGGCGCTGATGCGGGCGGCGAATGCGTTGTTGAAGGCGTTGGGGGGAGACACGGTGAGCCTGCTATTGCCGGGAGGGGCAACAGCGAGCGATGCGGCGGGACAGTTGGGATTGGTCGATCCGGGAGTGCTGGAAGTTTTGATTGCGCCCGTCGTGACTCGGCCATTGGAGACAGGGAATCTGGGTCCGCGGCGGAGGATCGAGTTCACGCTGCCGGCTTCGGTGATTGCGGATCAATTGCCCGGGCTGGGCATTGGCACGGCGGAGGAGTTGTTTAGCGCCGTGCTTGGGCTCAGCTATTCCGGCGAATTGTTTCACATCGAGACGGTGGTACCGGAGAATTTCGCAGGGACGGCTTATTTTTATGTGGTGACGGCGGTGGAGTGAGGGTGGGGTTCGGCTTCCGGCGTTCGGCTTCCGGTTGTCGGAAGAATCGTTCACGTTGGTGGTACATGTTTTTCTTTCGCCCCTTCGGGGCTTGATCTGTTTCGTTTCCTGTTCCCACGGCTTGCGCCCCTTCGACAAGCTCAGGGCAAGCTGTGGGCTGTAATCTAGCGCAGCTTCGCGGCTGGATCTCTCGGGCGCTTCGTGGCTGGATGTGTCGGCGCTTCGCGGCTTTGAATTCCTGGTCGAATGCGCGGTGAGTTTGGTAGCTGCGTCTCTCTTAACAATTCTATTTGTTTGGTTGAGCCGAAGGCTGAAGGCTGACGGCTGAAAGCTGGTTATATGCAATTTGCGAAGGACAGTTTTTTTCTTGCGCTGCAGCAGAGGCTGGGTGCGCTCAATCCGGCGCGGACGGTGACGCTGAATGGGGCGACGGTTCCGGCGGTGGTAGTGGTGGAGAATTTGCCGCCATCTTCCGCGGAGCCGCAGCCCAACACGTTTTATATCGAGTGGGGAGCGGCGGATGTGATCGAGGGACACGCGGGCAATGCGCCGCTGATGAGCCTGAATGTGGTGGTCTCGTATTACTCGCTGGGTTCGGTGCAGAGCATGGTGGACCGAGGAAGGTTGCTGGCCCAACTGGACGACGAACTGTTGAGTATTTGCCAGCCACCGAATACAGAGAAGCGCGATTATACGCAAGCGCCCAGCGCTGATTTGGGTACGGCGGTTTTTTGGGGCCAGCCGTCGTTTACCGAGGGCAAGGGCGGAGGTTTGTTCTGGGGGCAGGTATCGTTTCCGGAACGAATGAAGCGCGGGACGACCGATGCAGCGGAGAGTCTTCAAGATGCGCGAGTCGAGCGCAAGGCCAGGCTTACGATTTACTTCTTTTCGGAGGTGACCTTTTCATGAGCACTCCTCCATTACGCGCGGCGATGATTCCCGTGACGCGGCAGATGCGGGCTTACTTTGCGCCGGTGAATCGTACGACGGAAACGCCGACAATTTTCGATCCTGGTTTGAGCGGAGCGTTTCCGCTGGGATTGCCGCCGACACCCTGGCTGGACCTGGGGTCGATCGAGAACTTCACGCGGTGGTATGACACGCCGACCGACGTAGTTCGCTCCGGCGCACGGATGCTGCCGAGCGGACAGTTTCGTGGTCCGCAGGAGGCCCGAGTTGAATTCGAGTTTCGGGAGTGGGGCAAGCTGCAAATGGCGCTGGCCGGTGGGTCGGAGCACATGAACGTTCTGGCGCCGGCGGCGGGAACGGCGTCGCCGGCACCTTCGGGAGGAACGCCAGCAACAGCGGTGGCGGTGCTAGCGGGATCCACCGCGAGCGAGCTGATTTTTGGCGCGGGCGTGGCGAGCGCGTTCAGCGCCGGTGAGTTGATTGCGGTGGATCTCGATTACCAGCAACAGACGGGATATGTGGGATCGGGAATTACGGCAGCTTATGTGAGCAGCCCGGCGGCGGTGAGGCAAGATGCGAATTATGTCCGGCGCGTGACGTTCAATGTGGGGCGAGTGGCAGAGGTCACAACTGCCTCGGTTGTATTGGCGCAACCGCTTCTGGGAGGCGCGCCGGCAGCGGGAGCGTCGGCACAAGTAGTTGTGGCTTTTGTCGATCGCGAAGGTGGGTCTTTTTTTCAGGAGTGGTCGGCGCTGTTTGTTGCGGAAGCGGAGTCTGGCGGGAGACTTTGTTTTTATTATCCGCGGCTTAGTCCGAATCCCGGAAATGGATCGGGCGGAGTGAAGTGGGACTCCGGCACGGGTTCGAGGGGCGTCGTCCAGGGGAATTCGAAGGCCACCGGAGCGATCGGGGCACAGAAAAACCTGTCCGGTTCCGGGGGAGAGTTTGTGCGGGAGGAATTCAGAGCGATTGTGCAGCCGGTGTCGGCGATTTCGCTGCAGGCTTCTTTTTTGGCTTTACCGTATATCGATACGAATGACGGGCAGAGTGTGCTGTGTTATCGAAGCTATTTTCCGGCGGGGATGGCGGCGGCGTATTGAATTGCGACCTCGGGCGACGGACTTCGGAAAGCTTTCACCACAGAGGACACAGAGGAACAGGAAGGGATGTCTAGAACGCGCTCCACATCACGCGATTTAATTCAAGAACATCTATGAAACTTACGATTGACAATCTGCAGGGACAGGGAGTGGCGGACTATACGGCCGCGCTCGATGGGACGGTTGCGCCCCGTGTGGAGCGAAAGATCAACCAGCCAGCTCGATTGCAATGCAGCCTTGTGGGAAGTCCGGTTGGATTCGTGATTCCGTCCGCGGGGGCACGATTAATTCTGGCGAAGACGAGTGGGAGTCCCGTGTTTACCGGATATCTGATTCAAGCGCCGCAGTTCGAATATCTGGGATGGGGCCAACAAGGAGCGATGTATCGCTATCAGTTGATCGCAGAGAGCGATGAGGTATTACTCGATCAGAAGGCGGTGCCGAATCGACCGCCCTTTGTGGAGCGGACCGCGGGAGCGGCTCTGCGGCAGCTGGCGCAGGATTTGCTGCCAGGATGGTTTGATACGAGTGGCGTGCAGGATGTGGACACGCTGGCATCCTGCCAAGTCAATCCGCAGAAGAACTTTTCCTTTCATGCGGCTGAGATCGCACTGGCGGCGAGGGCGAGTTACCGGGCGATGAATGGCGCACTGTTACTGGCACCGGTTGGAGCAGCGAGCTACGCTCTCAGCGAGAGCGACGCGACTTTTTCGGCGATGAATTTACAGCTGGTTTGTCCGAGGCGGTTATTGAACGACGTGACGGTAATCGGACTGGAGGAGCCGCAAGCCTACGTCCGGGACTATTTCGTAGGCGATGGACTCAGCCTGCGATTTTACTTATCGCAGAAACCGTTTGCGCAGAGCAAGCCGGCCTTGGTCGACGAAGAGTACGTGGGACCCGTACTCGATGCGACGACCTGGCTGGTAAGCGATCCGGGGTCCGCGGTTTCAGTAGTTGCGCAGACCTTGCAGGTGAATGGCGGAACGGGACAGGATGGACAAACCACAGTTGAGTTTATCGAGGAGGTGGAACTTGGCGGGGCACTGGTGTTGCAACACGGGGACGTCACATTTACCGGACCTTCCACAGGAGTGCTAGGCGGTTTGTATGCGGGGACAATTTCCGCGGCGGGATGCTTAGCGGGTTTTCAGGTCGGACCTTCCGGAAGCGGATCGACGATTCAGGCGCTTATCAATGGATCACCTACGGGGCCGGTTATCGCGACTACGGCCGGGCATCAGTATGTTCTGACGACCTACCTTTACTCGATGGAGGTGTACCGGGCGGGCGAAACTTACCACTCGTCGTTGCATCCCGCCGGGAGCGGTTTGGGAGGGGCAGCGGTGCCGGCCGACGTCAGGTTCGTGCTCGAATTGCAGGACATTGATCCGACGAGTCCCGCCACGATGGTGGCGGCTGCCACGGTTTTGTATGACGGCATAATTGGGAGCGCGGCGGGATTTTGCGAATATGCCCTGGTGAATGCGACGAACATGCAGTGCAGCATTGCATACACATATGTGAGTCATATTTCACTGGCCGAGGCGCGGACGGCGGTGGCGAATTCAAGTTATGTACCGACTGGCGGTTACGTGACGCAACTGGTGGCGTCACTGTCGAGTGGCGGGCAGTGCGAAATTGCGAGTTCGACTTCTCTGGACTTTTATCCGCAATATGTCCCGCCATTGAATACGCTGATCGTGGCAAGTTATCGAGGGGCTGGCCGGGCGGTGGCGGAGGTTGCGAACAGCGCGGCCGTCGCTGTTCTGCAGAACGGCGCTGACAACGGAGTCCGAGGGACGGTGAAGACGATGAAGACTCCAAGCGCCCGAACGCAGGCAGATTGCGAGAACGCGGCGCTGGCCTTTCTCGATGATGCGGGCGGGCTGGCATGGATGGGCACATACCGGACGTGGAGCGATTTTCTTCCGGGCGGGGCGCCGGATATTTTCCCCGGAGATACGCTGACAGTGAACGTGCCTTCTCAGAATGCGGTCTTCACCGCGATTGTGCGAGTCGTCAGCATTGATGTCGTGGATCCCCCGAGCGACCGGGGAATTTACACCATTGAGTTTGCGAATGATTTGGCGGTTCCGCTGGCACTGCAGGAAGCTTCGAGTGGGGCGTCCATTCCCTTGCAAGATTTGCCGGTGCGACTTTCGACAGCGCAGGTTGGAACATACTATTTGGCGAACTTGACGGACGCTCAAATCACGCAGGTGACTTCGACGACTGTGCAAGTAGATGCGGGAATAGCACCCGGCACCGGATTCGGAATCGAGGTCAGGGCTAAGGATTTTGGTTGGGGAGTCGCGAACGACAGAAACCTGCTGGGACGTTTTAGCACGCAGACGTTCAGCTTGGCGCGGTTGGCGCGCACGCAGAATTATTTCTTGCGGCTGTACGACAACTCGTCGCCGCCGCGATATTCGCGATACGCAGCTGCGCTGCACGTGGACTATCCGTTATGAACGAGGACTGCGTCGGAACGAAGTCGCGACGTGCGGGCACGGACAAGGGGGCACCGGTGGTGCCGTACACGGCAAAAGACTTCCAGCTTGAAGTACTCGGCAAGTTAGAAGAGGTGCAGAGTCTGGCTGAGTCGCTGGAGGAGTCGTTGACCAGGGCGGAGACCATTCCGGAGAAGCGACTGGTGAAGTTCGATAGCCGGACCCTGATCGCTTTGGGAGCGGTCGCGCTTTCCGTTGCCGGCTATGTAATTCAAGATGCGCGCAACACCGCGAGACAAGAAAGTGAAATCGAGACGACCAAAGCGAGAGTGGTGAGTCTGGAGCAGATCGGGACGACGAATACGGAAGCCCGGATACGCACCGAAGTGGAACTCGGAGAACTGCGAGATGAACTGGCCGAGATCAAAGTATTGATCGTGGCGCAAGAGAGTGCGAGCAGGAAGGTTCCGCAGCGAAAATAAACGGCTTTGCAAGCGTGGCATCAGGCAAGCGAGAGCGCTCAGGTAGCGACCTGCAATTAACAAAAATTAGTCAGAGCTTCTCCGTTTCGATTTGAACGGAACGGCGGGGGCATTTCACATCCATGGAGGACACTATGAACTTTCTCAGTCAGCTTTTGAGAGGAATTGCTTTTGTGCCGGCGTTGGTGAACGGAATTGAAGGACTTTTCGCCTGCAAATCAGGGCCTGAGAAGAAGAGCGCAGCGATATCATTTCTGGAAAGCGCGCTGGCGACGGTGGACGCCGTGGCGGCCCGGGAGATCGTTGATCCCGTCGGCTTCCGAGATGGAATTTCTAAAATTATCGACGGGACCGTGGAGTGTTTGAACGCTTCTACCTGGGCGAAGGAAAACCTTCATTCTGCTAGCGTTAGCCCTCAGCCGTGAGAGAGATGCTGTCCTCCCGACTCGAACGTGAAAACCATTTACCACAGGGGACACTGAGGAACACAGAGGCAAGTACTGTACGTTTACGAGCTCAGGCGGATTGCACACCTTCTTTCTTATCCGACTTCTTCGGTCCAAGTCTCGAGATTCTTTTTCACCTGGGCCATGAATTGGTCGGCGATGGCGCCGTCGATGAGGCGGTGATCGTAGCCGAGAGTGAGATGCACGACGGAACGAATGGCGATCGAATCCGTTCCATCTTTATCGGTGATCACCAATGGCTGCTTGGTGATTCCGCCGACGCCCATGATGGCGGAGTTTGGCTGGTTGATGATGGGGAGTCCGAAAACGGCGCCGAACTGGCCGGGGTTGGTGATTGTGAAGGTGGAACCTTCGACGTCCTCGGGCTTGAGCTTTTTGGTGCGGGCGCGCTCGCCGAGATCGGAGATGCCGCGCTGCAGGCCGAGGAAGTTCAGGTCTCCTGCATTTTTCAAGACGGGAACGATCAGACCCCAGTCGAGGGCGACTGCAATACCCATGTTGATCTGGCGATGATAGCGAATATTGTCGCCTTCGATAAAGGCGTTAATGATGGGCCACTGCTGAAGGGCGATCACGGCGGCGCGCACGAAAAACGGCATGAAAGTGAGGCGGGCACCGTGTCGCTGCTCGAATCCCGCTTTCTGCTTGTTGCGCAGGTTGACAATGCGGGTGAGATCCACTTCGTACATGCAGTGCACGTGAGCGCTGGTGCGGCGGGACTCGATCATGTGCTTGGCGATGAGTTTGCGCATGTTCGACATGGGCACGAGATCGCCGGGGTAGGGCGCGGGAGCTGCAGGGCGCGGGGCGGCGGTTGCGGCTGCAGTCTGAACGGGGGCAACTGCAGAAGCCTCGCTTCGCTCGGCGGTACGGACGCGTGCGTCCGTCTCCACGTTAGCCGCTTGCGATCCTTGGCTTTCGATGAACGATAGGATGTCCTGTTTGGTGATGCGGCCGCCGAGGCCGGAGCCGGAAATTTGGGAGAGACTTACTCCGTGTTCGCGGGCGATCTTGCGGACTAGAGGTGAGGAGCGAGCTTCCTCTTCCTCATTGTGAACAGCGGTCGCGGGGGGTGTCTGCGGGGCGGGGGGCGCTGCTTTCTTTTCTTCAGGTTTTTTTTCTTCCGGCTTTGGTTCTTCGGGCTTGGCGGCGGCCGGCTTCGCAGCGGACGATTTAGCCGGAGCCGCAGCGGCTTCGCCGTCGACGGCTATAGTTCCGACGACCGTGTTCACGCCAACCGTCGTACCTTCGGAGACTTTAATTTCCTGTAAAACGCCGGAGGCCGGGGCGGGAATCTCGGCGTCGACCTTGTCGGTGGAGATCTCGAAGAGAGGTTCATCGCGCTGAACTTTGTCACCGGGCTTCTTCAACCACTTGGTAATAGTGCCCTCGACGATGGATTCGCCCATCTGGGGCATGATGATGTCAGTTGGCATGATTTCCTTCCAATCCGCCCAGATTCAAAACAAAGGGCCAGACGCAACCGAATATTATAGCGTTTGGCAGGGTTGGCGCGTAGCGACGTGGCCTAGCCGATTACCCGAGCCTGACGATAACATCGACCTTGAGTTGCCCCCAGCGACTAAAGCCGAAAACCGAGTGATGGTCAGGTACGGCACGACTGGAGAGACTGCGGCTAAACTATTTGGCGACCTTGATGCAACCACCAGCGGCTAAAGCCGTCATTCAGTTTCCGCGACTTATTGCGCCGCTGAAGCCTCGCCCCTTCAAAACAAATACAAAGGCGGACTCTTTCGGCAACCAGTGAAGTCGTACTCTTCCCATTTGCTCCAGAGATTCTAGTGGCGATCTCGATCTTTCATTTCTTCTTTTTTCTCAATCCCGGGTTCGACATTGAAGTTGGTCTTCCAGTATTCCTGCACGGCGGGCGGAAGCTTATCGAGGTGGGAGAGGAGCATGGTGATCTTCCACATATCTTGTTCACTCAGAGCCTTATCCCAGGCGGGCATGCCCGTGTAACGCACGCCGGTGCGGATGGTGTAGAAGATGTGCCACTCGGGATCGTCGGGCGGGTCGGAGATGAGATTCGGCGGCGGCGGATAAAGCGAATGGGCCAGCGCCGAGGGCTTGCGGTCGAGGCCCCCGTGGCAGAGTGCGCAGTTCATGGTGTAGAGCTTCATGCCGTCTTCAAGATTCGGATCGGTGGGCGTCAGCGGGTTGGTGATGCGGGGAGCGTGGCGCTCCATGGAGGCGTCCGCGGCGCCGATCGCAAGACGTTGTTCCCAGTGCGGAGGATCGACATTTGCCGCTGTAGGGAAGAATCCGAGCATGGCGAAGCCGAGGGCACCGAGGATGAGTACGAGGAGCGTGACGACTACACCCAGCGCGAATTTTCCCATGGATCCTCCGACGGGCTATTGTGGCAGATGGGTGGGGTGGGGCGCTAGTTGGGGCTACGTACAGGTCCGCATAGAGAGCGACGCCTCGCTGCGCTTTGTCTGAATTCTTCGGCTTCGCTCAGGGCAGGCTCGCGAAGGTGCCCGTTCCCACATGGCCTCCTTTCCCTCACGTTCCGCTTGTCTCGCAATTATCTAATACGATTTCAGTCGGCGGGCTTCCCGGACCACATCTTCCACTTTCGGCAGGTAGTGCTCTTCCTGCGGAGGGGAAAACGGGACGGCCGAATCCAGGCCGGCGATGCGGACGATCGGGCCGTCGAGATCGTCGAACACTTCTTCATTAATGATGGCGGCGATTTCGCCGGCGAGGCCTCCGGTGCGCGAGTGCTCGTGCAGGATGATCACTTTGTTTGTCTTCTTCACCGTCTGCGCGATGGCTTCGCGGTCGAGCGGCGAGACCGTGCGCAGGTCGAGGATTTCGAGATCAATTCCCTCTTTACTTAGAACCTCGGCTGCTTCCAATGCCGTGTGGACCATCGCTGCATAGGTAATGATGCTGAGGTCGCGGCCTTCGCGGGCGATGTTCGCTTTGCCGATTGGGACGACGTAATCTTCCGCTGGAACTTCGCCTTTGATGCGGCGGTAAAGATATTTGTGCTCGAAGAAGATGCAGGGATTGTTGTCGCGGATGGCGGCTTTGATCAGGCCTTTGGCGTCGTAGGGTGTGGCAGGGCAAATTACTTTGAGTCCGGGATTGTGGACGAACCACATCTCGGGGTTCTGCGAGTGGAACGGGCCGCCATGGACGTATCCGCCGCTCGGTCCGCGCAGGACAAGCGGAGCGGGAGCGCCCCATAGATAGTGCGTCTTCGCGACCATGTTGGAAATCTGGTTGAAGGCGCAGCCGATGAAATCCATAAACTGGAATTCGGCGACGGGACGCATACCGGTGAGCGAGGCTCCGAAGGCCGCGCCCACGATGGCGGACTCGGCGATGGGCGTGTCGATGACGCGCTCGGGGCCGAAGCGGTCGATGAAACCGTCGGTGACTTTAAAAGCCCCGCCGTAAATGCCAATATCTTCGCCCAGGCAGAAGACAGAGGGGTCGCGGTCCATTTCTTCCCAGATTCCCTGGCGGATGGCTTCGAGGTAGGTGAGGAGCATAGGGGTTAATTCGACTGTATGCCTGGTTCCGGCTCTTTGACGAACTCCTTAAGAAAGCGATACATGATGCGGTCGAGTTCCCAGCCTTCAATTCCCACCTGCTGAGCGACACTGAGGAAAAACCGTTCAGCGTCATCGTAATTCTTAAAGGATAAGCCCAAGGCCTTCGAAATTTTCTTGATTCGCGAGTCGACAGCGATCGAATTTCTAAACTCCGGATGGTAAACATCCATCATGATATTACGTGAATATTTCTCACCGATACCGTCAAACTCGCGCCAAAATTCGATCTTCCCGGATCGTCCCTCTCTACTTTGCAATTCCAGCTTCGCGGCTGCGGGGCCACCCATCGCGACGATACGGTCAAACGCCGCCGACAACCACTCTGCTTTCCGATCCGGCATCCGAACTTTGGCGGCGTGGAGCACCGCTTGCAATTCTTTGAGACGAGCGTCGCTCGAGTTCAGGCGTTCCAAGTATTTGAATTGAACTCTCGCGAAGTTCTCTGGATTGTCGATCAGCCCGTGCTTTCCCCGTGAGTTCCCCATGGTTGAGAAGCTCAGGAGGAGTTCGTACCACACAAATTCAGGATCGTTCAATTCGCCCAAGCGAAGTTTGCCTTCAGCGAGTCTTTGCTTCACATCGTCGCGCCTAGCGAGTTCTCCAACAATCGAGGCCAGATCGTTTCGAGCCTGAGTAAGCTGCTCGTCACTTTGCACATCACACCTCACTTGTTATGTCATCTCAGATGCACCGCAGCTTCAGTTTGTTTGAACCCACCCGTCCCCTTCTTCACCTTCGGCATCCCATACTTCGGCTTGATCTCATGGCAGCCACCTTCGCAGAAGACGCCGCCTTCGGCGGATTCCGGCGTCGGCATCGGGGAGTTCACCGCGATCTCGCGTTCCGCTTCGATCACTTGGTCCACTTCTGAAATCAGTTCTGCATTCTCTTTCGCTGTCAGCCACTTCTTTTCTTTCAGCAGATAATTTTCGAACCGCGCGATGGGGTCGCGCTTCTTCCAGAAGTCGAACATTTCTCTTGGCACGTACGCGGCGGCGTCGTGGATGGCGTGGCCTTTCATGCGCATCATTTTTGCTTCGACCATAGTCGGGCCTTCGCCGCGGTGGGCGCGTTCGACGGCTTCGTGGGCGGCGTCATAGACCTGGCAGGCGTCGGTGCCGTCGACGATCACGCCGGGGATGCCGTATCCAATGGCGCGCTCGGCGAGATCTTTGCAGCGGTATTGCATTTCTGACGGCGTGGAGTACGCCCAGAGATTGCTCTCGACGATGAGCACGAGGCCGAGATTCTGCACGGCGGCGAAGTTGATGCCTTCGTAGGTGACGCCGGTGGACTGGCCGCCGTCACCGATGTAGGTCATGACGGCAAGATTGCGTCCCTGCAGGCGCGCGCCCAGCGCGACGCCGGAGAGCACTGGAATGAGATCGCCCAGCATGGAGATGGGCGAAACCATGTTGCGCTTTTCGATGTCGCCGAAATGCGATGTGCCGTCGCGGCCGCGCGTGGGCGAATCGGCTTTGGCCATGTACTGCATCATGGTGTCGGCGGCGCGGAATCCGCGGACCAGCAGCGAGCCCTGATTGCGGATCATGGGCGCGAACCAGTCATCTTTGTCGAGCGCGTATGCGGAGGCGCAGGAGCAGGCTTCCTGGCCGAGTCCGAAATAGACTCCGCCGACCACTTTGCCCTGTTTGTAGAGATTTTCGAGCGCGACTTCCATTTTGCGGTTGAGCAGCATGTAGCGGTAGATCTCGATGCACTGCTGCTTGTCTAGATATTTGGAGTCGCGGATCGGCGGAACTGGTGCGTCGAAGATTGCCTTCGACTTCGTAGCGGACGTGCTCGGCGCCGTCTTTGTCTTTTTCTACGGCTTGGCGGACGGTAAAGTCGGGATGCTCCAGGCGCATGTCAGGGATGGAGTAGGTGCGGAGATGGGTGCCGTTGTTCTTGGGTGAAGACGCGGGTGTCCCATTTCTCGCGTCTTTTACGAGAAGTGGGGATTTTGATGAAGCGCCGTTGCTAGAGCGGCTGCCGTTGGATCTGTGTTTATGGGCGGATTTGTTTTTCTTGATCGCCATGATGCTAAGCTGAGTCGCTGCTTGATGGTATCGCGAGAAGAGTGACTGGAGCTAGTTTCTATAACTTCGCAGTTCGCTTGCCGGTCCTCGCCAAAACCTCTCCAAGCGGCACATCCGGTCGCTTTCGAAATGACTTGCGCTTTGCGACCGTCGCCTTGACCTTCGCTCTTAGCTCGACGGAGTCGCGGATTTCCTCATCGACATCGCCCTTTGCCGCCGACAGGATTTGGGTTACGGATCGTCGCAGCCCCATGTAGCTGAATTGCTTGCCGAGCGGAATAAGCTTACGGCTCGCCTTATCGTTTTCACCGTACATGTTGCGCCGATCGCGTTCTAGGCTCATCCGCTTTTTTTCTTGCGGACGCTTAATTGTGCTCATGCTGATAGATATTAGACTGAGCCGCACAGGGATTCAAAATCAATTGATTCGGAAATCAGGCCCACGAGCTATCGTCTTTCTGGTGGAACTGGCGCAATTCGGCAGGCAGCTTCACGGGCACCCCTACCGCGTTACCAAGTAACGCGTCGAGAGTATCGACCCAAAGCATCTGGCTCTGGAATACTGGACCGAAGTTGAGTGAGATCGATTCCGCAACTGCGTTCCAGTCGAGCGGCTTGCCGAGCTCTTGCTGCATCGACGTGACCGGTTTCGCCGTGATGCCGCAAGGGATGATCAGGTTGAAGAAGCTCAGATCCGTATTCACGTTGAGGGCGAAGCCGTGGGACGTGACGAAGCGGGAGATGTGGATGCCGATGGCAGCGATTTTGGCTTCGGGGTGTTTGCTAGTGGTCAGGTTTTCTGTCGAGCTTCGCTCGACCGGACGGGCGGAGGCGCCCGTCCCCACATGCGCACCGTTACTGGCAGCCTCCGTCCATACGCCTGTCAAGCCGGGCACGCGCTTCGTTGGAATTGCGAAATCGGCGCAGGTGCGCATCAGAACCTCTTCCAGGCGGCGGACGAATTCCACAACGCCCAAAGTTTTGCGTTTGCCGTCGGGCTCGACGGATCCGCGCAGATCGAAGATGGGATAGCCGACGATCTGGCCGGGACCGTGGAAGGTGACGTCGCCGCCGCGGTCGCATTCGAAGAGCTCCACGCCGCGCTGGGCAAGGAGTTCGGGCGAAGCGATTACGTTGGCGGCTTTCGCGTTGCGGCCCAGCGTGATAACGGACGAGTGTTCGAGCAGAAGCAAGACATTGCCGATTTTTTCTTCTTTGCGCAGCGCGACTAGCTGCCGCTGCAGGCGGAGGCCTGCGGCGTAATCGACGGTGCCGAGTTGGACGACGGAGATCATGAATCATTGAGTAATTGGGAAATTTATAATTGAGTAATTGCGCACCCGATCAATCGTGGAACGCCTTAGACTTCAAATGTCCCAATTACGCAATTTCCCAATTACTCAATTCTACTAGGCGTTGATCGCGATCCCGTACACGCTGTTCGACGCATCCAGCATAGCCTCGGCCAGCGTCGGATGCGCATGAATCGTCCACATCAAATCTTCGACGGTCGCTTCCAGTTCCATGGCAGTGACCGCTTCGGCAATCAACTCGGTCGCCTGCGGCCCAATGATGTGTACTCCGAGAATCTCTCCGTAGTCGGCGTCGGAAACGATTTTGATGAAACCTTCGTGCTGGCCGACGATCGAAGCGCGCGAATTTGCAGTGAAGGGGAACTTGCCGATCTTCACGTTGTATCCAGCTTCCCGGGCTCTGGTTTCAGTGAGGCCGACGCTGCCGATTTCGGGATGGCAATACGTTGCGCCGGGAATGTGCTCGGGGTTGATGGGCTTGCCCGGCTTGCCGGCGATTTTTGCGACGGCAACCAAGGCTTCCATGGCTCCCACGTGCGCCAGTTGCGGCGTCCCCAGCACGATGTCGCCGACAGCGTAGATTCCGGGTTCAGCGGTCTGCATCCAGGAATCGGTTTTGATAAATTCGCGGTCCGGCTTGATTTTGGTGCGCTCCAGACCGATGTTCTGTGTGCGCGGCTTACGGCCTATGGCAATCAAAATTTTCTCGGCTTCGATCTTCTGCTGTTTACCTTCGGCTGTGATCGTCACTGCGATTCCGGCTTTGGTTTTCTCAACCTTGTCGACTTTCGCGCTGGTATGAAAGTTAATGCCGCGCTTGCGAAACACGCGAGCGAGTTCTTTGGAAACCTCTTCATCTTCAACCGGAACCAGCCGCGGCAGCATTTCGACGATCGTCACTTCGCAATCGAACGACCGGTAAATCGAAGCGAACTCCACGCCCACCGCACCAGCACCGACAATCACAATTGATTTCGGCAGCTCTTTCAGACTAAGAATCTCAATGTTGGTCAGGATGCGATCGTTGGCCTCAAGGCCGGGCAGCATGCGGGCTTCGGAGCCGGTCGCAAGGATTACGTTCTTCGCCTTAAGATGCGATGCCTTGTCCTCGTTGGTGACTTCGATCGTCAGCACTCCGTTCTGCGCTGAGCCCGTAAGCTTGCCGTAACCCTTCACCGTCTGCACTTTATTCTTCTTCATCAGGAATTCGAGTCCCTTGGCGTGCTTGGCGACAATCTTTCCCTTGCGATCCTGAATCGCGGCCCAGTTCAGTTTGCGGGAGTCCACACCCTCGATGCCGAACTCCTTCGCCTCTTTTAGATGATCCCAGAGTTCTGCGTTAAACAGCAGTGCCTTGGTCGGGATGCAGCCGACATGCAGGCAGGTGCCTCCCAGGAATCCATCTTTTTCAATGAGCGCGGTCTTCAGGCCATATTGGCCAGCACGAATCGCGGCTGTGTATCCCGCCGGTCCGCTGCCGATGATGGTTACGTCGTAGATCGTATCGGGCAAGGTCGTCCTCAATAGAAGAGATGAGAAAAGGCAAAGTTAAGATTCTAGAATAGCAGGGCGGAGCGCACCAAGTGCTGGGGAGCCTAGGTAGTGGGCTACTTTGAATCCGTCGGCTTTGATTCTCTAAATCCAGTAACCAGAAGCCAGATTATGAAGGCCCACCAGATTAATAGGACGAGATCACGGAGAAGGGCGGGCTTGCTTACAGGCTTTACAAACAAAAATACCGGAGTCAGGAAAAGGAGGATAACTCCCCAGACTACTTTCGGCCTAACGCTCTGCTGACTCATGCCGCTCTTTCCGCCCTCCGTTGCTCGTAAGACTCCCAGAGGTCACCAAATCTTCTACGCTCCACGCCGATCCGTGACGCCAGCAGCCATCGCCGGAGATGTGCGAAGTGTACGATGAATCCTGATAGAGTTTTAGGCGAAATAATTCAGCGCTACAGCGGCGACATGGTTCTCTAGCTTGCGACTGAATCCATTCAATAGGCGTGTGTAGGGTCTCAACGTCGTGCGAGTCGTATGAGCTTTTCTGCGACCGTGATGAAGTAAGAACTTGGCTGCTGTCCAAGACCGTCCTTACTGCGTGGCATCGGCTGTTTCATAAACGCGACGAGCCGACGAATTATTCCTGGGATGACGGTAGGGATCCTTCGACTGCGTAGCAGCTTCGCGAACGCGAAGCTGCCACTTCGCTCAGGATGACAATGGGGATCAGTTATTTTCGTTGCTGGCGCGCTTCCACGAAATCAACTCGCCGATGGTCGAGCTGGTGCTGGAAACCGGCTGCTTGTACGCTTCCACTTCCGAGCGCGAAGCTTCTTCGCCGACGGCACGAATACTGAGGCCGACTTTCTTCTCTTCCGGATTCATTTTGATGATCTTGAAGTCGTGCTCAAAGCCGGGTTCAAGATGCAGCGGCTGGCCGTTTTCATCGACCGCTTCCGACTTGTGGCACAGGCCTTCCACGCCCTCGGCAATTTCAACAAATGCTCCGAATGCGGCTACCCGCAGCACTTTGCCGTGAACCACGTCGCCCACGTGATGCGCCTGGAAAAACGACTCCCAAACATCGGGCTGAAGCTGCTTCACGCCGAGCGACAGACGCCGCTTGTCGGGTTCGATGGCGAGCACAACCGCCTTCACGCGGTCTCCCTTTTTCAACACTTCCGAAGGATGCTTTACGCGTTTGGTCCAGCTCAGATTGCTGACGTGCACCAACCCGTCGATGCCGTCTTCAATTTCAATGAAGGCGCCGAAGTCGGTCAGGTTGCGCACGCGTCCTTCCACGGTCATGCCGACAGGAAATTTTTCATGCAGCGAATCCCACGGATTGGCCGCCAGTTGCCGCATTCCGAGCGAAATGCGACGCTCGGTCGGATTCACATTCAGCACCACGCACTCCACCTGATCGCCGACATTGACCAGCTTCGAGGGATGCTTCATGCGCTTCGACCACGTCATCTCGCTGACATGCACCAGCCCTTCAATGCCTTGCTCCAGTTCCACGAACGCGCCGTAGTCGGTCACGCTGATCACGCGCCCTGCCACGTGAGCGCCCTCGGGATAGCGATGCTCCGCGTCGAGCCAGGGATCGGGCGTCAGCTGCTTGAATCCGAGCGACACGCGCTGCTTCTCTTTGTCGTACTTCAGGACCTTCACTTGAATCTGGTCGCCAACATTCACCAGGTCTTTGGGATGAGTCAGCCGTCCCCACGACATATCGGTGATATGCAGTAAGCCATCCAGCCCGCCCAAATCCACGAACGCGCCGTATTCGGTCAGGTTCTTGACTACGCCGGTGAGTATCGATCCTTCTTCCAGATGCTCCAGCGTCTTAGAGCGCTTCTCATTCTGCTCGCCTTCAAGCAAATCCTTGCGCGAGACCACGATGTTGCCACGCTTCTTGTTTAGTTTGATGACGGCGACTTCGAGCGTCTGGCCCTTCATGCCATCCAGATTGCGGATCGGCCGCAGATCGACTTGCGATCCCGGCAGAAAAGCGTGCGCGCCGAGAATGTCCACGGTCAACCCGCCCTTGATGCGGTCCACCACCACTGCTTTGATCGGTTTCTTCTCGTTGTACGCCTTTTCGATTTCTTCCCAGGCATGGATGCGCTGCGCCTTCTGGTGCGAAAGATTAATGTAGCCTTCCTCGGCCGGACCTTTCTCGCGCATTACATCGATTTCGTCGCCGGGCTTGAACTTCGGCTTGCCCTCGTGATCGAGCACTTCCGCCAGCGGCAGCATACCTTCCGACTTGGCGCCGACATCTACAACCACGTGCGTCCCGGTCAGCTTCAGCACCGTTCCCTTGATGACGCGATCTTCGCTCACAGCCTCTTCGGCTTCGGTGGTGAAACTCTCCAGCACAGAGGCGAAGTCTTCGCCGGGTGCGGTCTTGTCGTCTGAAGTAACGTCCGAGGTACCATCTGAAGAGGCGTCCGCGGCGGACTCGATATTCGTCTCGCCGGAATGGTCGGTGGTGGCGGCAGCCTGATTCTGCTCGGGCTGGTGCTGCTGCTCTGTCGTGGGTTCAGTTTCGGTTGCGACAGAGGAATTGGATTCGGAGTTGTGAGCGGTGGTCTCGTCGAACAAGGTTATGCCTCTCTGATGACGGATGCGGGGCCTGCTCTGCGGACTGCTGGATGAGTCGTTTGGTTGTGGTGGGCTCACCCTGGCGAGTGAGCTTGGACAATCCCAGCTGTCGGACGTTTTAACAGAGAACCCGCGTCCAATGGGAACTCTTCGACTATAGCAATGGCCCGCGAACAGTGTCAAACGCAAATCCTCAATATGTTACAGCCAGGTTTCAAAGGAACGAAAATGCGCATGCAGATGTCCTGGCGACGGAAACGGAGGGCTGACCGCTGAAGGCGTCATCCCCATTCCCGCGCTTTCACCAAGCGGGGCATGGGATCTCGCATGTGGCAGGCAGGTTCCTCCTTTCGCACTCAATCTGCTAACCTGCCCGCTATGGATTACCTCTGGACTCCGTGGCGCTATGCCTACGTCTCTGGCACGCACAAAACTGCCGGATGCATCTTTTGCGACGCGCCAAAAGAGAAAGACGACGCGAAGACTTACATCGTGCATCGCGGCGAACATTGCTATGTGATCCTGAACGCGTTCCCCTATACGCCCGGCCACGTGATGATCGTTCCCTACGCGCATCTGGACGAGCTGCAAAAGCTTCCGGTTGACGCCGCGAATGAGATGATGGCCCTGTCGCAAAAGATGGAGTCCGTCCTGCGACAGCTCTATACTCCTGATGGCATCAATCTGGGGATGAACATCGGCAAAGCCGCAGGCGCCGGCATCGCCGGACACATTCACATGCACATCCTGCCCCGGTGGGTCGCCGATGCGAATTTCGTTTCCGTCATCGGCGAGACGCGGATTCTGCCGGAAACGCTGGAGGTGACGTGGAAGAGGATGCGGGAAGCGATGAAAACCACGTAGAGACAGCCGCCTCGGCTGTCCGCGAGCGAAGCTCAGCCGCTTCGGTTGTGATCTGAACCCTGCAGGTGGAGGTCGTCGACTCGCTGCGCTCGGCTGGACAGCGGAAGCGGCTGTCCCTACGTGGTTCTCTCAGTCCGCCAGTTCTTCCATCCCTTTCTCGTCAATCACGGCCACTCCCAGCTGCTTCGCCTTATCCAGCTTCGACCCGGCATCTGCGCCCGCGACCACATAGTCCGTCTTTTTGCTGACCGAGCCCGAGACGCGGCCGCCAGCGTCCTCGATCATCTTCTTAGCTTCATCTCGCGTATGCTTCGCCAGCGTTCCCGTAAGAACAAATGTCTTCCCCGCAAGCTTCGTCCCGCGTTCCTTCTTCGCGCCCTTGAATGCAAGCCCCGCCTCGCCCAGACGCTCGACCAGTTTGCGATTCGCGGCAATGCTGAAGAACTCCACGATGCTCTCGGCGATCCGCGGCCCCACTTCGTTCACATTCTGCAACTCCTCGATGCCAGCGCCAGCCAGCGCCTCCATCGATCCAAAGTGCTCGGCCAGAAACTGCGCCGTGCGCGCGCCAACGAAACGAATTCCGAGCCCGTAGATCACCCGCTCCAGCGGCAGCTTCTTCGAGTTCTCAATTTCATCCAGGATGTTTTGCGCCGACTTGTCTGCAAAACGCTCCAGGCTGAGCAGGTCCTTTTTGGTGAGATCGTAGATGTCGGCGACGTTCTTCACCAAGCCGCGCTCGATCAATTGAGTGACGAGCGACTCGCCCATGCCGTCGATGTTCATCACCCCACGCGAGGCGAAATGCAGAATTGTACCCAGCAGCTTGGCGGGACAGTTGGCATTCACACAGCGGTAATCGACTTCGCCCTCGGTCCGGACCACTCTCGTGCCGCACACCGGGCAGTTCTCGTCCATCTTGAATTCTTTTGTCCCCCGCGGATGATTCTTCGGGTCATCATCAATTACCTTCGCAATCTTGGGGATCACGTCGCCGCCGCGCTCGACCTGCACCCAGTCGCCAATCTTCACGCCCAACCGCTCGATCTCGTCCATGTTGTGCAGCGTGGCATTGCGCACGGTCGTTCCCCCAATCAAAACCGGCGAGAGCATAGCCACCGGGGTAAGTTTCCCCGTACGCCCCACTTGCACCCGGATATCTTGCAGCTTCGTGATCCCCGCCCGCGCCGCGTACTTGTAAGCAATCGCCCACCGCGGGGCCTTGCCCGTGAAGCCAAGTTCGTCCTGCAATGCAATGCGATCGACCTTCACTACGATTCCATCGATCTCGTAAGGCAGCGATTCGCGCTTCCCCTCCCACTCCCGGATAAACTCCCACACCTCGTCTATCGAGTGAACCAGCTTCCGGGCCTGATTGACTTTGAACCCGGCGGCATCGAGCGCGTCCAGCGTCTTCGAATGCCGGTCGAAATAAGTTCTTCCCTTGACCAGCAGCATGTACGAGAAGTAGTCGAGCCGCCGCTGGGCCGTAATGTTGGAATCAAGCTGCCGGACGGTGCCGGCGGTGAAATTGCGGGGGTTCGCGAAGGTTGACAATCCGTTCCGTTCGCGTTCTTCATTGATTTTCTTGAAGGACGCGGTAGGCATCAGCAATTCGCCGCGTACTTCGAACTCCGGCGGAATCCCCGCTTTCTTCAATCTGTCTTTCGGGATCGACAAGGGCACAGAGCGCACCGTGCGCACGTTGAGCGTGACATCTTCTCCCACGGAGCCATCGCCACGGGTCACGCCCCGCGCCAGTCGGGCATCTTCATACACCAACGCAAGCGACATGCCGTCGAGTTTCAATTCGCAAACGTAGTCGACCTCGCTGCGCCCGGTGAGTTCATGCACCCGCCTTTCCCACGCCCTCAATTCTTCTTCGCTGTAAGTGTTGTCGAGCGACAACATGGGCGTGGAGTGCCGCACCTTGACGAATCCCTCGCGTGGCTTGCCGCCCACCCGCTGCGTAGGCGAATCCGGCGTGATGAGAGCGGGATGCTCCCTTTCCAGATCCTTCAACTGCTGCATCAGCTTGTCGAATTCCGCGTCGCTGATCTCGGGATGGTCAAGAACGTAGTAAAGATATTCGTGGTGGCGAATCTTCTCGCGCAGCGCCTCAATTTTCTTTTCGGAGTCTTTCGGGGCAGGCATCGCAAAAGATTATATGCGGGCAAGGTTCACCTAGGGACCGAGTATCGGTGGACTTGGGTGCGGCAACAGTCTGCCAGTTCCGCCGGGCTCCGCCCTGGCGGGACAGCCCAAGCGGCTGTCTTTACGTGAGTATCTTTCACACTAAATCGTCCACCTTCAGCGCTGCTGGCCCACCCTTCCACGATGCTTCAAACTGTTTCTGCACGAAGCCCGCGTCGTAGTCGCGTTTCTGCTCCAGCAGGGCCTGGCGTAATCCCCACAGCGAGCGCGGATTCCGCGGATTGCGGTCGAGATCTTCGCGGAAGACTTTCTCGGCGCCCGTAGCATCGCCGCTCAGCAGCAGCGCTCCGCCCAGCGATTCCCGCACGGGAAAGAACCAGTCAGGCGGTTCGCCATATCTGAGCGTGTCCTGAATCGCAACTGCTTCGCGCAGCATGGCGATCGCCCCATTGGTGTCCTTCTTAGCCATCGCGATTTTCGCGCCCAGGACGTCCTTGGCAATCTCCAGAATGTCTTTCGTCTTGTTGTTAATCGGCGCATTGAAAATTTCGTCGGCGGGAGTCGCCGCCTGTGCGTCGACAACAATTTTGTACTCAGCCTCGGCGTCGCTCACTTTGCCCGTGCCGGCCAGCGCCAGCCCGCGCGAGAAATGCCAGAACCCGGTTGTAATCTTCATCGCCGGATCCGGAGCGGGCATCTTCAGAATCTCGTTCCAATGATGAAAGCGAACCTCCACCGCCATTGGGATCGTCATGAAACCTTCGAGCGGCGGCATTTCTTTTATGTGCGGCCCCACGTTCGCAGCCAGCAAGTCGGCATTTTTTCGCGCTTCGGCGTAGCGGCCATTCATCGCGCCGCACATGGCTACGAAGTGCAGGTTGTGGCTGTAATACATCATCGGATAGATGCCCTGCTCGCCACTCGCTTTGATATAAGCGCGATCGACTTCCGCCGCCTGCTCGTTCGTTTTGACCGCCGCCTCGTAGTCGCCGGTGCGAATGTAAATGTGGGCCGGCATGTGTACGATGTGTCCCGCCCCGGGTGCCAGCGCGGCCAATTTGTTCGCTCCTGCCAGCGCTCGCTCAGGATTATTCGAAGCCTCCACCGAGTGAATGTAATAGTGGATCGCGCCCAGATGGTTGGGATCGCGTTTCATCACAGATTCCAGCGTCGCGACAATTTCTTCGGTGCCGGCCTCGGGCGTGCCATCCTGATGCCACAATCCCCATGGATGCAAATTCATCCCGGACTCGGCAAAAAGCGTGGCCGCGTCCAGATCGTCGGGAAACTCGGCCAATACTTGCCGCATGGCGTCGTGATATTCCTCGGCGGCCTTCTTCAAATCCGAATTCGGATCGGCCGGAAACCGCTTCGCCATCGCCTGGATGTAGGCTCGCTCGCTGGACGACGCTTCCGCCGACAGATCGACCGCCTTCTGCACCGCATCATGCGCGTGCTTGTAACGCTCGGGATCCGCGGGATCGTTGTAGTTCGGTCCTACGGCCTCGGCAACGCCCCAGTAAGCCATCGCCAGTTTCGGATCGAGCTCCGCGGCGCGTTGAAACGATCGTGCAGCCTCATCGTGGTTGAAAGCATAAATAAAACGCAGTCCCTGATCAAAGAACTGTTGCGCCTCGGGATTATGCGTCGAAACAGGGTGATGGAGATCGCCCAAACCTGTTACCAGCGTGACCGAGTGGGACTGCTTATGCGCGGCATGATCCTGCGCCATCGCACCCAGGCAGAGCAGAGCACCGCACAATACGTGAGCCAGAATTTTCATCTGGTCAACCCTCCTGAATTCAATTTTGAGATTCGAGCCCAAACCATCAAGAGACGAACGTGGAAAACGCCCCAGTAAGTGGGTACAGCTTATGCCAAATCAAAGCCCTTGCCAAGCGATTCCCCGCAAAACTGCGCCCCACATCTCAGGTACAATCCCCTTTCGCCCCCGCTATGCGCAAGGCCGCGTTGCTCTACAATCCCGATTCCGGCGGCAGTACGCAACGCCAGCGCGAATTGGAATCCGTACTCACCGTTCTAAGAACTGCAGGGGTTGAAGCCGAGCTTATTCCCACGAAGTCTCCCTATCACGCGGTCGAAGAGACTCGAAGCGCCGTCGAATCCGGCTGCGACACCGTCTTCGCCTGCGGCGGCGACGGCACTGTCCACAACATCGTTCAAGTCCTCGCAAACACTTCCACCGCACTGGCCATTCTGCCCATGGGGACAGCCAATGCGCTCGCCCATGACATCAAGCTTCCTCTCAAAATCGCGGCTGCGGCCAAGGCCTCCCTGCGGGCAACGCCACGTCGAGTCGCTATGGGTCGCGTCAACTATATCGACCTGAAGGGCAATCCTGGTTCGCGTTATTTCGTGGTAGCGGCCGGCATCGGCGTCGATGCTCACCTCTTCTACAAACTCCACAGCGGAACCAAGAAGCGCATGGGCATGTCCGCCTACTACGCGAAAGCATGGAATCTCTGGCTCAGCTATCCCATGACGCGCTTCGTGGCGGAGCACAATCCAACCGGATCGGACACTTCGCAGAAGGCTGATGTCACCGAACTGATGGCCGTTCGCATCCGCAACTTTGGCGGGGTTCTTCAGGAACTTGCACCAGGAGCTTCTCTCGATCGCGACGACTTGCGGCTGGTCTTCTGCCGTACGGCCAGCCGCGCGGCATATCTCGCCTATGTGACCCGAGGCCTGTTGCACCTCCCCTGGACCATCCCGGGCATTGACCTCTCTCACAGCACGAGAGTGTCGTGCCGATATCCAGCAACCTCCGCGACGCCACAGCCGCGCAAGATCTATGTTGAAGCCGACGGCGAACTCCTGGGCACGCTCCCCGTCGAAATCACTGTGGTGCCGGATGCCCTTACAATTCTGGCGCCACCGCGTTGAACAGCATCGCCTCGACTGGCGCTTCCTGCGTGCCCCGATTAGAATCCTGCAGACCACTTGGAACCCATCACCCACTTCCTGACCGGCGCCTGCATGGGACGCGCCGGCCTTAACCGCAAGACGGCGCTGGCCACGCTGACGCTAGTTCTCGCCGCCGAAGCGCCCGACTTGGACATCATCGGCGGCTGGATTCGGGGCCCGGCCTTCGGCTTCGCCCATCATCGCGGATTTACCCATTCTTTCCTCGGCGTTCCGCTCGACGCCCTGGTGGTAGTCGGCTTCATATATCTGCTCTGGAGCTTGCGCGGCCGGAAGATTCAAGACCCGAATCTGCCTCCGCGCTGGGGACTGCTGTACTTCTACGCCTGCCTTGCGGGACTCAGTCACATTCTGCTCGACTTCACCAACAACTACGGCGTGCGTCCGTTCTGGCCTTTTTCCGAGAAGTGGTATTCCTGGGACATCGTCTTCATCTTCGAACCAGTCATGTTCGCCTTTTTGCTTTTCGGATTGATCGTCCCCTCGCTGTTCAATTTGATTGACAAAGAAATCGGCGCCCGCCGCCGCGCTCCTCGTGGACGAGTCGCCGCTACTCTCGCGCTCACCGGAGTTGTTCTGCTGTGGGGCCTGCGCGATTTCGAACATCGCCGCGCCGTCAACGCCCTCGAGGCCCGCACCTACAACGGAGCCGATCCTATCAGAGCCTCCGCCTATCCCAAGTGGATCGATCCCTTCCACTGGTACGGCGTCGTCGAAACGCCGGCATTCTTCGCCCTGGCGCCAGTGGATTCCCTTGCTCCCGAAGTCGATCCGGAAGGCCGCCTGGAGATCCGCTATAAGCCGGAAGAAACTCCGGTCACGCTGGCCGCGAAGGAATCATATGTGGGGCGCGTGTTTCTGGATTGGGCGAAATATCCCATCACGGAAACCGAAACGCTGGAACCTCCGCAGCAAGGTTACATCGTCCGCTTTCAGGACCTGCGCTTTGCCGGGATTACGATCGCTGGCCGGCCGGGTGGCCGTGCTCTAAGCAGAGCTGTGCTAATCGACAAGCACTTGCATGTCGTCGGCGATGTCTACGACGCCAAGAAAGGGCAGCTTGTCGTCCCCGAACCCGATTAGCGAGCGCAGCCGGCTCCGTGAGGAGTTCGATACGTCATCCCGAGGGCTCGCCCTTTCTCAAGCGGGGCGACGGCCGTTTGTTTTTCGAAGTAATATCATTCGGTCCACGCTTGACGCCGGCCGCGCCAGCGCCCAGAATAGAATGTCGTTCGAGGTGATCCATGCTGCCTTATTTATTCGTTCTACTGACGATTGCGGTCCGCTTTCTCCCGTTCGCCGGTCCCCTGAACGTTCTGCCGCACGCCTGGCACTTCACACCGCTAGCGGCCTCTTTGCTGTTTTTCGGAGCACGCGGCTCGCGCCGCCAGATGTGGGTTCCGCTGGTGCTGCTGGCAGCCACCGATGTGGTTCTGACCAAGTTTATCTACGTCTACCCGTTCTCTTGGGACCAGCTGGTCATCTGGGCCTGGTATGCCGGAATTCTCTGGCTGGGTACCAACTTGCGCGAAAAGGCCGGCTTCTGGCGCGTCGTGGGCGCGGCTGTGACCAGCTCGGTCTCGTTCTTCCTGATCAGCAACTTCGCAGTCTGGGCCGCCTCGCCGCAAATGTATCCCAGAACTTTCAGCGGCCTGCTGATGTCTTATACCGCCGGCATTCCATTCTTCCGCGGAACCGCCGAGAGCGACCTCTTTTTCTCCATTGCGATGTTCGGGACGCCGGTTCTCCTGAACAGTCTTGCCGGATGGCTCCACAAGTCCAGCG
Source organism: uncultured Acidobacteriaceae bacterium (assembly GCA_963709305.1). GTDB lineage: Bacteria > Acidobacteriota > Terriglobia > Terriglobales > Acidobacteriaceae > Sulfotelmatobacter. Next base: position 285,564 of record CAVPWO010000006.1, read on the forward strand.
ACCGCCCCGCAGCCGTTTAGAGAAGAATAAGGCTCATGTGGGGATTGCCGCCCTTGGCTGTCCAGCTGCGATGCCTCGCGGCTGCAATCTTGGGCTTTCAATCTGGTCTAGGGCAATCTAGTAGGGATAAGAATCGTACTCCCACCACGGACTATACGAGTACGGCGGCCAATACCAGAAAGGATCCCAACCGAGGCCCCAGGCAAAGCCAAACCCCCAACCGCAGCCCCAACATCCGCCCCAGGCAAAGCCGGGACCCCAATAGCTGCCACGCCAACCAAAGCCGCCTCGCCAGTCAGGCCCGCGTCCGAACCCGTCGGTCCGGATCAAACTCGCGCCGGAGCGCGCGTTCAGTCCCGCTCCCACCGCGCCGCGCGCGCCTCCAAACGAATGCCACTGCCCGTCCGCAATTGCGGGATGCATATTAGCGAATCCGGCGCTCCCTGCTCGGCCAAACGAATGCCATCCCGCCGGCGCATTGCGAGATCCGCCTGCTGACGACCAGCCTCTAGCTCCGAAACCGCGCGCCGACCGACCGTCGCCCATTGCTCCCGACCAGCCAACACCACTATGCATAGAGCTTCCCCGTCCCCCGCCGCCGTAGCCAAGACCTCCGCCGCGGGAGCCCGCAGAAAAACTACCACCGTGGAAGCCACCACCGCCTCCTCCGCCGTGACCGCCGCCGTGTTGAGCGAGGGCGGGCGAGACTGCACAAATAACTGTGAGTGAAACGATTCTTGGAAGGGACTTCAGCAAGAAGGAATTTCTCATTTTAATTCCCTCGCTCCAACGGCGGTGGACTGCCAGGGCAACCGTCTGTGCTGATCGTACTCTGTAATCCTACTCCGTTAATCCTAACTCCATTGAAACTCTGATTCCAGCGGGAAAGTTCGGGATGGCCGGGAACAAATGCCGAGTGCCAAAAGATGGAGCTGTAGAAATTTGAAGGCCGGCTCGCTACTTCTTCTTGCCCATCTTGCGTGAGATTTCTTCGAAGATCTTCGGCCGCAAATCGGCCAGGACGCTGTCGACGATGCTGGCAATGGCTGCCGGATCGGAATCGGATTCTTCCGTCGTTGGAGTTTTTTCGGCCCCGGCGGCAACTGCCATGGTTGCGGTATCCCGAGGCGTGAGCGGCGCTCCCGCTTCCTTTGGATACGGGTCGTCGGACGTAGACCTGGAATCGTCCGACTCGCGAATTCGCCGCCAGCTGGCCCATGCGGCGGCTGTGGTTGCGCCAGTGTCGGAGTTTTTCGGCATCTCCTCGTGTTCAGCCGGTCCACTCGCGGTCGGCGCGTCGTCAGAAGAAACCGGACTGGCGGACGTTTGTTCGCTATGCCCTTCCTCGACGAAAGTGGGCGCTGGAAGCTGATGCTTCTCTGCAGTGGCCCCCGCACCTTGGGGCTCGGCCGCGGCAGCGGTAGGCTCATCCTTTTTCGAATCCTCGCTAGTCCGATCAAAACTTGTCCGATCGAAACTTGTCTGATCTAAGCTTTTCCATTCCTGGCCTCTCGCCACTTCGGGCTCGGAATCTGTTTCGGCGTGTTTTGCCGTGTCAAGTTTCTCGGCTTCCGGCTGCGGATCCTGGGCTGACACCGACGGACTTTCTTTCGCGATAGCCTCGACAGTCTGCGATGTCTCGCGCCCATGCTCGGCCGCAGTTTCGGTCTCCCTGACGGCGGCGGACTCGAGCCCTTCCGGACCCTTCGGTACCGCTTCGCCGGGATACTGTTCCGCAACCATTTCAAGTTCGTTCACCGCAGCACGAATCGCTTCGGAAGAGAGGGCCTTCAAGGTCTGCCCGGTTTCCGGCACCGGTGCGGCGGGAATCGAAAATGGCGGCTCTGGCAGCGTAAGCTGTGGCGGGACGGAAGATTCCGTAACGGCCGCAAATCCAACGGCGTCGGACTCGTTCGCAGGGACCGTAGCGCCGGAAGATGCCTGACCGGCAACAGCGGCGGCAAAGGCTGCATAGGCCTTCTGCATCTCGTGCTCGAGAGAAATCGTAGCTTCTTCCTTGCCCACGGCAATCGAAACCGCGGTCCAGCGTGGCGTCTCCGCAACCGGCCCAGCTCCCGCCCCGATTGCCATAGTTACAGGCTGTGTTATGGGCTCTGGCGCAATCTGGTCAGCCGCATGCTGCGACGGGAATTCGCTCCCCGAACTTATAATCGGTAAGGCGCGTGCGCCCGGGTCGAACCCGGCAATCGCGGCCATCAGATCGGAGTGGCTGGCAGCGGGCAAGCTGGCTGTTTCTGCCGGCGCTTCGCTGAATTTCTCCCCGGACGAATTGGATTTCTCTTCGGACTGCTCTTCCAGCTTCGGCTCAAACTTCTGATCGAACGCCTGCTCGACAACCGGCACTGCGGCCGCCGGAACCTCCGGCGGTAGTCCGGCTGCGGAGTTGGTCGGTTCCACGCTTTCAGTTCTCGCGTGTACTACAGGCGCTTCGCTCGACTCCGCGATCTTGCCCTTGACTTGCGCGGCCGCTGCGGCCAGAGCGGCAATCTCCTCTGGAGTCACGTCCTTCGGTAAGCCTTCCGGCGCCAGCGCGCCCAGATCGACCCGAGCTTCGTCCTCTCGAATCGCGCGCGGCCTCTCGGCGCGTTTGCGCTCGCTCGCCGCGGCATTTGAAATCGCAGCGCTGTCGTCCTCAGCCGCGGATTTTTCTTTCTTCTTGGACGGGAACGAAATCCGATTTTTCCATCCCGAATCATCGTCCGCGGGGGCGGTGGTGCGGTCGAATTTTCCTTCATCGAGCGAAGCCGTCACCCGGGCAAAGCGTCCTGGTTTTGAGGCTTCGGATCGGGGCACAATCTTATCTTCCAACTTGCTGAGAGCGCTTAGCAACTCGCTGGCTTCAAAAGGCTTGACGATAAATCCATCGGCGCGCACCCGCTTGGCTTCTTCCGGCTTGAAAGGTTCCAGCTTACCCACGGTCAACAGCACCGGCACCCGCGAAGTTTCCTGTGCATCCTTGAGACGCTGGCACACCTCGAGCCCACTGTAGCCGGGCATATAAACGTCCAGAATGATCAGATCGGGTTTTTGCTCGGCAATCTTTTTGAGCGCGGCCGAACCGTTGTTGACGGTAATGACCTCGTACCCCGCATCCGCGAGGATCTTCCGTCCCATATTCTGGGCGGTCACGCTGTCATCGGCGAGCAGTATCTTCCTGGCCAAGGTTTCCTCGAATGAGGGGAGATAACGCGAAGGTAACCCGAGCCACACTCTAAGTCAATGATCCCGAAGGGAAGTAACCGGTTACCAGTGGTCAGCACCTAGTGCGCACGCCGCACGGCGCAAGCACTTAAGGACTAAAGTAGTACCACGCCCACCCATATCTCGTAGATTTCCTACGATTCTACGAATTCCAATCGGCACAATTCGCAGCGGCACGCTGGAGGGTTGTTAGCTGAGAACTGACGGCTGATAGCTGACAGCTCTCTTCAAAACGGCAGAATCTTCTTCAGCCCCTTCTTTTTTTTCTTGCTGCTGGAAAGCTCCGCGTCAGTAGCGGGCGTGTTGTCCGCACTCGCCGCGACGGATGAAGACGATTGACCCTGCTGGATCTCGTTCACCTGCGGCGGCGGAGGCAGGGCTTGATCTCCTGTTCCGCTATCGGTGGGCTTCAGTTCGTTCGGATCGGCGGCCGCAGTCGGCTTCAACTCATTCGGATCAGCCGTGCCCGGCGGCGTGATCGCAGTCGTGGCGCGCCCAAAAGGCGAACCGCCGCCTGGCGTTGTATTGTCCGGCGGAGCTGCCGTGCCCGCGGCAGGCTGATCCGGCTTTACGATCTCCACTCCTACGCTCTTCTCGCTCACACCCGCAGCCGCAAATGTTTCCGATCGAATCACCGACGTCGCAGCCACCGGCTCCGGATCGGCCAGCGACGGATCGCCCACCTTCGCCGCATTCGCAACATCGGGCCCTTTCTTTACTATTCCCATCATCTTTTGTATTGCGGTCGACTCGCTGCGGCTCTCCATCTCGGCCCGGTTCTGCGCGACCGCTCTTCTGGTTGGCCGCGGAATCGGCTGGTGCAAAGCTGCCAGGCGCTTTTTGGCATCGTCGGAACGATCCAGCAGCGGATACCGCGTCAGGATCTTCGAATATTCCTCCGAAGCATTCTTGGTCAGCTGACCAATGTAGCGCGACTTGTCTATCTCACGCGCGCAACCGCGCGGCAGGCCGTGCTCGTTACACGTTGGCGCGGTTCGGACGCGCGCAATCTGTCCTTCATAATCCTGCCCCAACAGAAAGAGCGCCTCATCGGCTCGGCTGTACAGCGGATATTTATCCACCAGCGACTGCAAGCGCGCGATCGACGCCGGATACGACTCGCGCAAATAGTAGAAGCGCCCAATTCCAAACTCGCGCTCCGCCAATACTTCCTGCACTTCCAACAGGCGCTGCTTGGCCTCCGGCACCAGCTTGCTGTCCGGATATTGCAGAATCATCTTGCGGTATTCGTCCTCGGCGCGCTTGGCGTGCGTGTAATCGCGATCAGCCTTTTCCATTTGCTGGTAATGGATGTTGGCGATCTTCAGCTGCGCCTCGGCCGCTTCCGGCATGTTGGGAAAGAAAATTTCGAAATCGCTGTATTCCTGCTCGGCCTGCGCCAGGGCAGCCGTTCCCCCCTCCGCATACCACGAATCGCCAACCGCCAGCTTGGCGCGCGCAATGTATTCCGAATCCGGATAAGTATTGATCAGAGTCTGCAGCGTTAACCGCGCCACGTCGAAGCGGTTGTGCTTCATGGCGTCCATGGCCTTGTCGAACAGGACTTTATCCGGCTGCTTCGACCCGACATTGGCCAGCGGGTTGGCAGACTTCCTATTCGTACAGGCGATGGTGATCACCAACAGCGTGCCCAACACAATCATCAACGGAATTCGACGTGACATTTGTACCTCGGATCGATTCATGTAGTGACAGCCGCCCTCGGCTGTCCGCCGAGCAAAGCTCGACGATTTCTGGGATTCACTATTTCGAAGCCCACCGGCCCGAAGGCGCGGGTTCCCGCAAACAAAAACTAAACCTTCAGCATCGCCGCTTCCGTAGCCATCTTCAACAATGCCTGCGCATTCTGTCTTGGATCGCCATTCCCGAACACGGCGTTGCCCGCCACTAGAATTTCTGCTCCCGCCCGCACCACATCGGCAGCGGTCTCCAGCGCCACGCCGCCATCCACCTCGATGCGGTAATGCAACCCGCGCTGTCCTCGAATTTGCGCTAACTGCCGCATTTTGTGCAGCGTGGACGGAATAAACTTCTGCGCTCCGAACCCCGGATTTACCGACATAACCAGCACATAGTCAACGATATCGAGGACTTCCGACAGCGTATCCACCGGAGTCGCAGGATTAATCACCACGCCCGCCAGGCAATTATGACTCTTGATCAGATGCAGCGTGCGATTCAAATGCCTGCAAGCCTCCTGATGCACTGAAATCCAATCCACTCCTGCGTCGGCAAAAGCGGGGATGAATTCGTCCGGATTGTCGATCATCAGGTGGCAGTCGAGCGGCAACTTTGTCGCCCGGCGCAGCGATCTCACCACCGGCGGCCCGATCGTGAGGTTCGGAACGAAGTGTCCGTCCATGATGTCCACATGGATGACACTCGCGCCGCCGTCCGCAGCGGCGCGCACCTGCTCGCCCAGCCGGGCAAAATCAGCGGAAAGAATCGACGGTGCCAGTTCGATCAACTGTGGACTCTCAGAACGTAACTCTCAGAACCTGACTCTCGAACGCGAGGAAACGGTTACCGAAATTCTAACACGCAGAAAAGCAATGCCGGGCACGGAGTTGCGAATGAGAGTGCTGCATTCGAATAGTCGAAAATCCCATCCCCGGTAGGGAGTTATCGTGACCGGAGCCGTTTCTCAGGCGTAGGGAAGGATCTCGCGCGCAGACCGCTGCAACTAAGAATTAAAGAGAAGAGAAGAGAAGCCACGCCTATCTTCAAGGTTTCAGCGACGCACTGTAGGCGGCCAGCGCCGCCATATCCTCGACGGTCAGTTGAACCACCACCGCTTTCATCGCATGAACGGTCACTCCGGCGCGCGCGCCGCTTTGGATATCATAAAGTTGCCGCACGAGATAGCTCGGCGAGCGCCCAGCGAGCGCCGGCACGTTGTCGCGGCCCTTCAGTCCGATGCCGTGGCAAGTGGCGCAACGAAGCGTCTTGCTGGACGCACCACTGGCGAGCGCTGCCCCTTTTTTAATGCTGCCCGACGGCACGTACGCCACGAATCCAGAGTGGTCATCACGCAGTTCGGTGCGTTCCAGATTTTCCGGCGTTTCGATAATGCGCGCCCCAATCGGTTCCATCTGGCCGCCGTCGGATGGAACCAGCATCCAGCCGGCCACGTGAGTCTGGGGAACAGTATCGGTTTCCACCACGCGAACCCACGGCCTGGGTTTCAGCGCCGCGAAATATTCGGCGGCAGCCCGTATCTCACTGGCGTTAGCTTTGGTCTCATTCTTGATCATGGCCGTGGTGGGCGCGTGTCTGGGTTCCGAGCTCTTGCGCCGACCGTTTCTGAAATCGGCCAGCTGTTGCACGATGTACGCCGCACTCAGGCCCGCCAGGCTGGCATTCTCCGGGCGACCCTGCCCATTTGGCAGATGGCAGTAAGCGCAGGCAAAGATGTCAGGCCCTCTGCCATGCGAAACGATCTTCGGCATCGCCGGATGTTCCTGGGGATGCCAATCAGGCGGATTGAAAAAATCTGCAATTTGCGCGAGCGTGAATGCCGCCTCGCTATTGGGCACGTGTCGCGGAGTCGTATCGGGCGGTTGGGTCGGCGCTGCGGATTCTTCGCTCGGGTTGATGGCGAAAGCCCAATACGGCGGCGGTTCGCGCATCGCCGAAGGTTTCGTTCCTGCGATCTGTTTCTGCGCCTCAATTCTCGCCACCGCGAAAATCAGCAGCAGGCACAGGCCCGCGGCCGGCAAATATCTCATCGGGATTGGTTGGTTCACGCGACCAGCCTATCTCATCCCACACTTTCAAACTATCTTTCAAAGTATGAATGGGTTGCTCGCCCACCCTCTGCCGGGAAGCCAGCGTGCTACGCTCGTTGGGCGTGCTCTCGCTCACCCAATTCCCGCCCGCTGTCTACAGCGTGATCGCAGTATTTCTTTGGGGAACCTCCGACTTTGCCGGCGGATATGGTTCCCGCCGCGCCAATGCCTTCGTGCTCACCGCGTTCTCGCATGTCTGCGCGTTCGCCCTTATGTTCGCAATCGCATTCGCATACCACGGCGCATTCCCTTCGCGCCCCAGCATCATCTGGGCCCTGGCCGCAGGGGCGTCTGGAGGATTCTCACTCGCCATCTTCTATCGCGCCCTGGCCGCCGGACAAATGGGGGTAAATGCGCCGATCGCCGCCTTGGTGGGCGCAGCCATCCCCGCGCTGGTCGATATCGCCATCGAAGGCGCGCCTACCCGCTGGATGATAGGCGGCTTTGTGTTGGCCATCGTCGCCATCTGGCTCATCACCCGCCCGGAATCGCCATCCGGGAAATCGCAATCCAGCGACCAAAAAGATCCTTCCAGCCGCCCCGCGGGTATCGGCATGGCCGCCCTCGCCGGCGTCGGATTCGCAGGCTTCTATCTCTGCATCCACCAGGCAGCGGGTTCACCGCTGTGGATTGCGACTATCTCCCGCATCGGTTCGTTCACCGCCACGGCCATCGCAGTCGTGGTCACCCGCGCATCGCTGTCGCTCGATCGCCCTCGTCTAACGCTGGGCATGCTAGCCGGATTCCTCGATATTACTGCCAGCGCCCTGTTCATCTTCGCCAGCCAGCGCGGACGCCTCGATGAAGCCGTAGTCCTCACCTCTCTCTACCCCGCCGTGACTGTGCTGCTGGCTCGCCTGGTCCTGAAAGAACACTTCAGCCGCTGGAGGTTCATCGGCCTGCTGGCTGCGTTGGCATCGGTGCCGATGATCGCGGCAGGCTAGCCGTCATTCTATATTCCAGAAGATGGAACAGAAATATCGAACAGAGGCGTGTCGCCCGCAACCGTAAAGAACGATCCACAAGCCAGGGAAATCCGACTCGGTCCTCGCGATCTATACTCGGTACTGCTAGCATCCCAACGTGGCTCTTCTGGAAGTCCGCAACCTGACGAAAGTATTTCCCCACGGCGAATCGCTTTTTGGGGGGAAGTCTCGCGGAGAAGTTCGCGCGGTCGATGACGTTTCGCTCGACATCCACGCCGGCGAAACTCTTGGCCTGGTCGGCGAATCCGGTTCCGGCAAGAGCACACTGGGACGCCTCATCCTTCGGCTGATCGATCCCACCTCGGGAACGGTGCGCCTGGAGGGTCGCGACCTGCTCGCCGCCAGCCGCGGCGAAATGCGCCGCCTGCGCCGCGACCTGCAAATTATTTTTCAGGATCCATTCGCTTCACTCGATCCCCGCTTCCGCGTCGAAGACATCCTCGCCGAGCCTCTCATCATTCACGGAGATTCAGGTGAGGACAGCCGCTCCTTCGACAAGCTCAGGGCAGGCTCCCGGCTGTCCGGTCGAGCGAAGGTTGACCTCCGCACCCGCGTCGCCGAACTCCTGCGCTCCGTAGGTCTCGACGAATCCGCCCGCACCCGCTACCCGCACGAATTCTCCGGAGGACAACGCCAGCGCATCGGCATCGCCCGCGCCCTCGCGCTCAGACCAAGGTTCCTGGTATGCGACGAACCCGTCTCCGCGCTCGACGTCAGTGTAGGAGCCCAGATCGTCAACCTGCTGGCGGAATTGCAACGCGACCTAGGCCTCACCTACCTGTTTATCTCGCATTCCATGCCGGTGGTCCGGTATCTCTCCACGCGCATCGCGGTCATGTATCGAGGAAAAATTGTCGAAGTCGGCGACACCGAACAAATCACGCAGAGTCCCAACCACCCCTACACCCGCACCCTGCTGGAAGCGACACCAGCCCTGCTCATCTAACGAAATCGTGCGGGGACGGACACATGTTGGGACCGGCGCCTTCGCCCGTCCAGCCAAGCGTAGCAAGGCGCCGATATCGGCTCATGTCGCGACAGCCGCGTCGGCTGTCGACCGAGCCCAGCGAGAAATCCCGCACAGTACCCTCCATGCCATACTCTCCCAATGCTCCGACCCGCCCCCGGTTCCCTTCGCGATCTAACCGAACTGCTGCTCGGCTACGGCCTGATCCTCTTCATCCTCTGGATCCCCGAAACCCCGCAACGCATCCTCTCTCCCGTCGCACTAATCGTAACCCTGGCAATCGTGCTGGCACGCCGCCCCACTGTAAACGATCTCGGCATAAGCCATCGCGGCCTCGCAGCATCACTCTGGATTCTCCCAGCCGCCCTCGCCCTCGCCCTCGCCAGCGTGCTCGTCGCGAAACAAATCGGCACTCTGCATCCGTTATATAAAGGCGACCTCAAGCACATGACCGGATACGTTCTGTGGACGCTCTATCAGCAATTCCTGCTGAACGACTATTTCATGCCGCGCCTCACCCGCCTCCTCGCCAGTGAAGGCACGGCTGTGGGTCTGTCCGCAGTGCTGTTTGCCACAGCGCACCTGCCGAATCTTCCCCTTACTGCCGCTACCCTGGCTTGGGGAGCGATCTCGTGCGCGCTCTTTCGCCGCTACCGCAACCTCTACGCTCTCGGCCTCGCCCAGGGACTGCTCGGCCTGTGCTTCGCCATCTGCGTCCCCGACGCTCTGCATCATCACCTGCGTGTTGGATTAGGGTATTTGCGATATCACGGTTCGCAGCCGATTCCGTAACAGGGTGCGGAACCGCAGAGGCCGTTGGCGCCAAGGTCAGTGTGTGAAACCCGATTTCGACAGCCCGGTTGCAGTGAATATCACCAGCCGGTCGGCACCCCAAAAGCGTGCGCGTCTCAGTGCCGTGTGGTGTCTAATAGAGGCATGCGGCGGATGATTCTCATTCTCTGCGTTCTGCTGCTCACCGCCTGTTTGTGGGCGCAACAGTCGTCCGTCAATAAGGCGGAGAAGGTCGCCGTTCAGCGCGGAAAGGACCTGATCGTTTCCTCGCTCGATCGCAGCTTACCGAATGTGAGCCTGGAATTTTTCCTGAAGTACGAAGCTGGAGGCGCACCGATCAAATGGGAAGCGAACGACTGCGGAGTCCAGGTGGGACGCCCGGCGCTCGATCAAGAGCATGGCGCTCCAATGTGCGTGGAAGCCGATTTTGAATTCAAAGGGCAGACTGCCGTATCCGTCCTCGTGTCAGCCGGAACGTCCAACAAAGGACAGTCGGCCGTTCCCGGGCTCATCAGTGTGAGAATCACCCAAAGCGGGGCCACCCGTTCCGTGCGTCACCTGAGCGATTTGCCCCTGGAATTGCATCGCGCGGCCCCCAGACTTCCACGAGACTTGCCAGTCCCTGTGGGCGCACTGTCATCGGCTCCAAATCACTGGAGGATCGATCCTCCGCTTCGCAACTGCTGAAATATCACCGGCGCAGCAGCAACTTTATTCTCCCCCTTGGTGGGTAGCAATCTCGTGTGGCCTTTCGGCGCGATTACGACCTCTGCGCCCTCGGCCTGGCCAAGGACTGCTCGACCTCTGCTTCGCCATCATCAGGTGGCGGAGACTTGGGACATTTGCAGTATCGCGGAGTGCAACTGGCGCGTCCGATTATTTATCGAAAATCGGAAAGGCATCATTAAAGCTATAGGACTTAACAACAGGTGCGTTACGCCTTGCGGCTCATTGGCGAAGTATCGCGATTGCATCGCAGCCTCTTCGCTCAGAACCACCACGACCACAACCAGTCCACGCAGGTATGCGTGATCGTCGACGCGGGCACGCGGCGATGTTCGCGCCACGCGCGGCCGTAGAAAATCCCCGCGATCGTGGCCAGCAAAACGTAGCGCCAGTTAAAGTGCGCCGTCATTGTGCTCAGGCGCTTATTGAAATGCGACAGGCCGAACAGCACCGATGCGATGACCAGTGCGGCGCTCCTCCCCACGCGCCGCTCCAGCAGGTTCTGCACCCAGGCGCGAAAGAAAAGTTCTTCCGGTACGGCCACAAAAACAAAAATGCCCAGCCAGGTCAGAACGGCCTTGGCCAATGCAGGCACGTTGGCATGAGGATGAATGAACCCAAGCGCCAGCCCCAGCACAAGCACTGCTGGAGCAAAAAATAAAAGCTCACGCAACCCAGTCTTCCAGTCGCTCCATCGCAAATGGAGATCAAACCCGGTCCCGCTCAAACGGCGGATTGCCAGGAATCCATATAAACCGGCATCGACCAGCAGCAAGTTATTTAGCCCGCGCAAACCGGCCGGCCACGCAGCATCGAACCACCGCAAATCCACAGCCAGTCCCAGAGTCAGAAGAATGAAGGCGTCGCGCCAGTTTCCACGCTGCTCCGGGTCCGCGGCCGCCGCCCGTGCCAACAGCCACGCCATCAACACAGGCAGCGCGGCGAATAAAAAAAACCACTGCCAGCGGAACATATGCTGCGATGCCGTGATCACCACATAAGGCAACACCAGCAGCGCCGGAAACGCCACCCGCAAGGCCAGCGGCAAGCGCCCGACTGCATTCGCCACGCGCTCACCGGCAAATCCAAAGGCTGCGGCAGGAATCAGCTCCGCCGCCAGCACCGCAATCACAACCGGCGTCACATTCGACATGCGCAACATCTTATCCGGGTCGTGCCATCGCCCGGCAAGCGCGTCGTAATGCAACGCCGAAGCCCCCTCCAACCTCCAGAGGCAACTCTATTTCGCCGCCCGCCCTTGCCAGGGGACGTTGGGCCTCGGTTGCAAACGCGCCAGCGGGAGGGAAATGCTCAGGGGCGCTTCGCACTCGCCTTGTCGATGCTAGCGATGCCACGTGGAGACAGCCGCTTCGGCTGTCCAGCGTAGCGAGCCTACTCAGAACACAGCCGAAGCCAAAATCGCCGCCATACCTGCGTTCTCGTCGATGGCTCCGAGTCAGCCACCGGACTACTCGCTCTCCTGATTGTGAAGCCGGCGGAATTTTCGTTACAGCTTGTGTCTAAATTCGACCCGGATTAGAATGCCCTCGATATTTGAGGAGGCACGAATGGCCGCCGTTCCGGCTCTGCCCGTATCGCCCACCCCAATGCCCGAAACAGCGCCGTTGTCCGAAGGCGCACGCATCGTTAACACTTTCATCGCACCTTCGAAAACTTTCACCGATCTGCGCCGCAGCGCCAGTTGGTGGGGACCGTGGCTGTTGATTTCCATATTTTCGCTCCTCTTCGTCTATGCCATGGGACGGCAGGTCGGCTTCGAGCAGATCAGCAGAAATCAAGTAGCCCACTCCTCACGCGCCGACCAGTTCGAAAAACTTCCACCCGACCAGCAGGCCAGGCAGATCCGTCTGTCCAGCAACATCATTCGTGTCTTCGGCTACGGCATTCCCGTGCTGATCCTGTTCTATTTCCTGGTCTCGACTGTCGTACTCTGGGCTACTTTTAAAATTGCAGCCGGGGCCGAAACGACATTCGGGCAGGCCTATGCCATTGTCATGTACGCCAGTCTGCCTGGCATTGTCGGCGCCATCCTGGGCGCCATTTCATTGTTTGCCGGAGTCAATCCGGAGGGCTTCGACATCAACAATCCCGTCGGCACCAATCTCGCCTACTACCTGGATCCCGTGACCACGGGTAAGTTTCTGCGCAGCATGGCCTCGGCGCTGGACGTGATCACGATCTGGACGATCGTGCTCATCGGAATCGGTTTTGCCTCTACCAGCAAAGTGAAGCGCTCGACGGCGATCGCCATCGTCGTGGCCTGGTACCTCGCCTACAAACTCCTGGGCGCAGGACTCGCGGCGGCATTCTCTTAGGAACTGGATGGGAAAAGGGCGCGCCCGGACAACGCGGGTACGACTGAAGTCAATTCTACTTTCGTAGGCCTCCCACGTCCTCGAATAGATGTTTTATCCACAGCCTAAGCCTTTGAAAAGACAGTGGCCAAAAATCTCGCCCAGCAGACTCAACGAGTTGCGGGCAACGAATTCTACGGTTTTGCACAGCGTTCCTGCAGGAACACTCGCTAAATTGAAAACAAAGACTTAAGGTTTGAGTCGCGGAGCGTAGTGCCAACTGTAGAAGCCGCCCACCAGCGTCAGCAGCGCGCCCCACCAGACTCCGGCATGGAGGTGAAAAAGCACAACCTGAGCTTCCAGAGGGGGTGGATTTGCAACCTGATACAGTCCCGCGCCCAGAATGAGCAAGCCATTTACCAGCAGCGACAGGCCAATGAAAAACCAGATCGAAACCGAACGTCTTGTCGTCGTCATGAGTACCGCCTACCAGAAAATTATGTTCAGAATTACAAATACAACCGCCGCCACGCCCGCCCAGAAAATGGGTTTCTGATACAGAGGAACATTCTCGATGGGAGGAATCTCCGTCTGCCCGTATACCAACCCGGCCAAGGCGCTGTCCGGTATGGGTTTTGTTGCCAGACTCACGACCACGGTCACGACCACGCAGACTAAGAACGACCACAGCGCCTGGTACATATCCTGGGCCAGAGCTTTTGCATGAGGCGAGAGCGCCACATAGCGCAGAGCAGAGGGATCGACTTTTACCCATGCCCACATACTGACCGATGAAAGCGTGCCACACAACAATCCCCAGAACCCACCAGGACCGGTGGCCCGCTTCCACAGCATACCCAGTATGACCGTGCCAAATAATGGGGCGATGAAGAAGCTGAACAGTGCCTGCACGTAGTCCATAATGCTGGCCGACCGCATCACCAGATACGCCGTACCCACGCTGATGAGGACGCCGATGACGGTGGTCCAGCGTCCCATATTCACGTAGTGATGGTCGCTGCCTTTGCTGTTGATCAATGGGCGATAGATGTCGTAGGTCCAGACCGTGGTAAATGCGCTTACATTTCCGGCCATTCCCGACATGAAGCCGGCAATCAGCGCGGTAATTCCCAGGCCCAGTAAGCCGGGACCGCAATAGCGCGCGAGCATAAGAGGAAGAACATCGTTGTAGCTGTAGCCATGAGTTACCGTGGCCACCGATTCCGGAACCAGTTTCATCGGCAGCACACCCAGGCCGAGCAGTCCCGGCAGGATCACAATGATCGGCACCAGCATCTTGAAACCGGCGCCAATGATGGGCGCCATTTCCGCGCTGCGCATGTCTTTCGCAGCCAGAATGCGCTGCACCACCAGGAAGTCCGTGGTCCAGTAGCCCATCGAAATCACCGCACCCAGGCCAAACACAATTCCGGTCCAATGGATTCCCATGGGATTGTCGGAGAACGATCCCAACCCTGCCCAGAGATGGATGTACTGTTCCGAGGCTCTTTGCGTAATCAGCACTTTGAGGTTGGACCAGCCGCCGGCTTCGTACAAGCCTAAGATCGGAATCAGCAGCGCACCCGCCCAGATGAGAAAGAATTGCAGCACTTCATTAAAGATTGCGGAACGCAAACCACCGAGAGTCACATAAACCGCGACTGTCAACGACGAGACCCAAATGCTGAAATTGATGTCCCACCCCAGCACGATCTGCATGACTTTCGCCATGGCAAACATGTTGACGCCGCTCATCAGAACGGTCATGAACGCGAACGAGATCGCCGATAGAGCGCGGGCGGGTTCGCCGAAGCGCAGCTTCAAATATCCCGGCACCGAATGAGTTTTTGAAATGTAATAAAACGGCATCATCACCAGCGCCAGAAACAGCATCGCCGGAATCGCGCCGATCCAATACCAATGCGTGGCCAGAATGCCATATTGATAGGCCGAACCCGCCCAGCCCATTAATTCCAGCGCGCCCAGATTGGCTGAAAGGAAACTGAGGCCGGCCACCCAAGCCGTCATTTCCCGCCCCGCCATAAAAAAATCTTCTCCGGTATTGGCCTGGCCCTTGAGATAGAACCCGATGGCCAGCACGAGCACGAAGTAGAAGGCGACGATGACCATGTCCACCGGTGCGAGATGAACCAGGCTATTGGAAGCAAATACCGCGAGAGCAGGATTCATTGGGCTTTGACCTGTCCGTAGTAGGCGTTGCGGCCGTGCTTGCGCAGAAAATGCTTGTCGTGCAGTTCTTGTGCCAGCGGCCGGGATTCAGCATTGATCGAGAGAGTGTGGCTTGCCATGCGCGCCACATATTCCAGAATTACCGCGTGATGAGCGGCTTCTGCCGCGCTCGCCCCCCAGCAAAAAGGAGCGTGCCCGGCCACCAGCACCGCCGGAATTGTCTTGGCATCGAGCTGCGCAAATCTTCGGCAGATGGCCGTGCCGGTTTCAAGTTCGTAGTCGCGCGCAATTTCGCCTGGGCTCAGCCGCTCGGTCACCGGAATGGGCCCGTGAAAATAGTCCGCGTGCGTGGTACCGAAACACGGAATCGGCGTCTCCGCCTGAGCCCATGCGGTGGCAAACTCCGAATGGGTGTGCGCCACTCCGCCGATGGTCGAGAAATGTTTGTACAACTCAAGATGCGTTGGCAGGTCCGAGGATGGACGCAGAGTTCCGTCAACAATTTTCCCCGTGAGATCGGAGATCACAATCTGGTGCGGCGTCAGGTCTTCATAGGGAACGCCACTGGGCTTGATGGCAACCAGCGCCTGGCTGCGATCGATTCCGCTGACATTGCCAAAGGTATAAAGCACAAGACCGCGGCGAACCAGTTCCAGGTTCGCTTCGAGCACTTCTTCGCGCAGTGTCTTCAGCAGCATGGAAAAGAATTACGAAAGCGAAATCAACGGCGGAAGCAGGGATGCCTCGTAAACGTTTACGCCACGGAACATTAACGAACCTGCATGCCTTTGTCAAAGAGATTGCGGGTGTGTTGCGAGGGAGTGCGCAGATGCTTTCGGCGGGAATGAATGCAGTTTGAGTCTTTGCTTCGCAACTTTCCGCGCCAGACAATCTGAGCCAAGCAATCCGAGCCCGCCAATGCCGCACTGCAATTCCGCGAAGGCAGGACAAAAGTTTGCGCAGGCCGGAGGAATCACGTGTTCGCGCGAAACACGAATCCAGATCGTTCATTCATTTCGCGCGGGAAACCTAAAACGCATAGTTTGCCGCGACTTAGTTTGCCGCGGCCTCCAGTTAGCGCTTGGCTGCCATCGGCACCTTCACCGGCTCTGGTGGAGCGCTCGGCATGGTGGTGACGCGGCCTGTCGACCCATTCGTCGGCGCGGTAGCGGCCGAAGGTTGCGCGGGACCCTGCGTCAACCCCAACGCCTTACGCACTTCAGTGTCGAGCTTTGCCATGACGTCCTTGTTGTCTTTCAGAAACTGCCGTGCATTCTCGCGCCCCTGGCCAATGCGCTCACTCTTGTAGCTGAACCACGACCCTGACTTTTCGAGAAGGTTATTGTTCACGGCGATGTCGAGCAGGTCGCCTTCGCGGGAAATGCCTTCTCCGTAGAGGATGTCGAACTCCGCTTCGCGAAAGGGCGCGGCCACTTTATTTTTTACGACTTTCACTTTGGTCCGCGAACCGGTTACTATGTCGCCTTCTTTGATCGCGGCAATGCGCCGAATATCGACCCGCACCGAAGAATAAAACTTCAGCGCCCGTCCACCGGTCGTCGTCTCCGGATTGCCGAACATCACGCCAATCTTCTCGCGAATCTGGTTGATAAAGATCAGGCAGGTGCGCGACTTGGAAACCGTTCCCGTGAGCTTGCGCAGCGCCTGCGACATCAAGCGCGCCTGCAGTCCCATGTGGCTGTCGCCCATTTCGCCATCGAGCTCAGCCTTGGGTACCAGCGCCGCGACCGAGTCGACCACCAGCACGTCGATGGCGTTCGAACGCACCAGCGCTTCGGTAATTTCCAGCGCCTGCTCGCCATAATCCGGCTGCGACACCAGCAGGTTGTCGACGTCCACGCCCAACTTCTTGGCGTAGCCCGGATCGAGCGCGTGCTCAGCGTCCACAAACGCGGCCATGCCGCCAGTTTTCTGGGCCTCGGCGATCACCTGCAACGTAATCGTGGTCTTGCCCGAAGACTCCGGCCCAAACACCTCCACCACGCGCCCGCGAGGAAACCCGCCCACGCCCAGGGCCGCGTCGAACGAGATCGAGCCGGTAGGAATCACCGAGATGGGCACGATGGCTTCCTTGGACCCCAGCCGCATGATCGAGCCCTTGCCGAATTGTTTTTCAATCTGTGAAACCGCCAGTTCAATCGCCTTGCCCCGTTCGTCCGCCATGGGAGTGGCTCCTTTAGAAATGCCTCATGAAATGAATCTGGCCGGATTATACATATAGATCGAAGCGAATAAAAGGCGAATCAAGTAAATAACGGTGGATAACGTTCCGAAATGGGCAATCAAAGGCACTCAAAGTGTGGCGCGGGCACTCTTGCCCGCGAACTCTATCTAGAAAGAGGAATGAGGCGGGCTGCAAGCCACTGGTGAAGCAAAGCAAACCGAAACCTGCCTTCGGCGATCGCCTTGATCAGAAACTCGAACGCAGCCTTGCTCGAAACGTCCAGATCGAAGCCGTTCATCAACAGAAACGTGTGAGCTGCCGCAAATCCCACCGGTTTATTGCCATCCACGAAGGGATGATTATTGACCAGCGACTCCAGCAGCGCCGCCGCCTCCTCACTCAAGTCGTTGTAGTAACCCGTCTGAGGGCGGAAAACGGCAGACTCCAGGGCGCTCTGATTGAGCAGCCCGCTCTCGCCGCCGTATTCCTCAATCTGGTAATGGTGAATGGCGACGACTTCAGCTACGGTCAGATAGACACGCTCGGCCGTCACTTGGCCAGTTTCTTGTACAACTCACGATGCTTTTCGTTGGAGCGGCGATAGGCAGCCATCACCTCAGGCCTGACCAGCCTCTGCGAAGGGACCACATTGTGCAGGTAATGCTCCAGCGCCCGTTCCAGCACGAACCGCTGCGACTGCCCGTTCTCCTTGGCCACGGAGACGAGCTCCTCATAAAGCTTGGCGTTAATTTCCGGAGCGATCTTGACGGAACGCGGCATGGGTGCCTCTGGGCTAAATTCTAGCCGGGCGGACTAGCAGGACCAAGATAAATCTAGAGATTGCTACAAACAATGGACTGGCCACATAAGCCACGCGACATCCCGCACGCCACGCAGTCTACTTCTGCGTCGCAATCGCATTCTCCAGCGCCAGGCGGATGAAGCGCTGATATGGCAATCCTGCGTGGGTGGCGCGCTGGCGCACAGCATCATAAAGTTCTTCGGGCAGGCGCAAATTAATGGATTTGTCTTTGCGCTTCATCTCGAAGCGTACCGTTTGTGCGCCCGAGAGGTCATAGTGTGACAAGTTGGCTTTGTCGACAAAGGCCGCAGCCGCGCGAGCGCTCTTAAGCGCCGGGATTTTCTTTTTCATAGGATTCGATCTCCTTTTTGTGCATGTAACGGGCGCTGATCGGCCTGATCAATTGCCTATCGCCTTTGCGCCGCAGCGTGAACACAAGGAATACTCTCCGGCCATTGCCAGTTTGCCCCACAGCGCAAAAGCGGCGTTCCTCTTGCGAATCAGCCGCGCTGGGAATGATGGCAAGTGGCCGGGCGAACAAGCTTTCAATCCGTGCAATGGAAAGCCCGTGCTTCTGGCACTTGGCTCTATTGCCTCGATCCCAATCAAAGCCGTCGAACTGCAAGATCATGATAGCGGACTAGGTACTCATATGTATAGGCAAATGTAACTACATCACCTCTGAAGCAGGTCCACGGGCGCGGTCACATCGTGCACGCGAAAATACTTGGCCAGCGCCGGATACTTCCGCGCCACCGCCTCATACATCGCATAGGCCACGTTGCGGTAGGAAACATGCCCCGCCGGCGTGGTGCGCAGCTCGGAGATGTAAACTGCCTCGGCAAAATCCATCTTGAACAGCGCCCGCTTGCGGAACGCCAGCGGGATCGCGTACTGCGAATTTTCTTCCGCCTCCGCAGTCTTGCGTGCGGCCAATTTCTCCACGGCGGTCTGCACCCGGCGCATGGCCGCGTCGAATCGCGCGCGCACGCCGGCGTCT
Source organism: uncultured Acidobacteriaceae bacterium (assembly GCA_963709305.1). GTDB lineage: Bacteria > Acidobacteriota > Terriglobia > Terriglobales > Acidobacteriaceae > Sulfotelmatobacter. The sequence continues at coordinate 304,558 of CAVPWO010000006.1, forward strand.
TCCACGTCGAGGAGCATCTCGTAGCCGTGCTGCGTGGTGAATCCCTGCATCACCTGGATGCAGCGCCGGTGGCGGTGCATGTCGCGGAAGCCGCCCGTATCCATGAGAATGTCGAAGCGGAACTGCTGGCCCGCGCGGAAGCCGCGCAGCATCTCATCATGTTTGCCACGATGCCGCAACCCCAGGTCGATAATCTCCCGCCGCCGCCGTTCGCCCGCCACCTGCACCGCCTGCCGAATCTGCCGGTAAGAGTGATGGCAATGCTCGTAGAGCAGCGTAGTCGCAATCTCCACTTCCAGCGGCTCTTCATCGAGCAGATCCACAATCGCCTTCGACGGCGCGAGCGGCTCGGCGGCCATCAACTCCCGCGCCGCCTGCCGCAGGTCGCGACGCGTTTCCATCTCATATGCATTCGGATCGGCATACTTCACCAGCGTCGGCGCGACCCGAACTTCTTTCAGCAATTCCTGCTCCGCCCGCGCCCCTAACTCCGGACTTACGGCCCGAATCTGCGAAACCAACTCCCGCAACGAATCCGCATTCACGTTGTACGCCGCGCCCGTCGCCGCCTTCTTCAGCGACTCGCCCAGCATTCTTAGTTCTTTATGGGTGTGAGAAAGAAGATGCGCCACCTGCGTCTCCAGCGTGCGCGCATTCACAATTTCGCCCAGCGAAGTATTGGTCGCCAGCGGCAGCAGGTACCGCGTAATATCGAACGCCCGCGCCTTCAGCGTGCGCTCGTAGGCCTCCTGCTTCATGTCGGCCGGCTTCGGCGTGATGCTGATCAGATACTCGGTCATGTGCGCGGAGAGCGCTTCATACTCGGCAAAAAGAAAATCAAGGGTCTCGCGATAGAGCTTGTGAGCATCGTCGTCCGCGCCGAAATCCGGCGTGTAGTAGCCGCTCTTCTTGAAATCCTGATAGCGCGTCGACCGTTCCTGCCCGTCCCAGCGCTGCTCATCGGCCACTTCGATCGCGGCAAGAATCGACAGCCTCTCGACAGCCAGCGCAATGTGCGCCAGGTCGGCAATCGAGCGATGCCCGTACTGAAAGTAAAATGTGTTGAGAAATTTTTCCGCCTTCTGCGTGCTGATCTCCCGCAGCGACTCTTTCATCGACAGCGCCGAGCGCGAATACTTGGCCATGGCATAAGCCTGAATCTCCGGCTCGACGCCAAACACCGCGAACACCTCGGTTGAAGGCGCGTCGGGCAGGGACTTATCGCTCGGGGCTAAAGGCTCCGCAGCCGCCCGCTGCGTCGACCGGTGTCCTGAAGCGGAGGGACCTGCGTCAGCCGGGGATGAGTTCTTGTTGGAAGGCTCGGGCATTACGATCACATTATTGGTCACAGTCTGAGGCATGAGTGCTCGCATGTTACTCGGCGCCCTTGTGGATTAGCAATGCGATTCGTCGCGCTAGTTTAGCGAAACGAATCATGTGGGGACAGCCGCCCCTGGCTGTCCGGTCGAGCGAAGCTCTACAGCGCCTTCCTCCACGACAGGTATAATTCTGCGTTCCGTCGCATTCGTTCACCCAGCAAATCGGGAGAATCCTAAATGTCTCTTTCCACGCGCGTAGCGTTCGTTACCGGTGCCTCCCAAGGCATTGGTCGCACCTGCGCCCTGCGCCTAGCGAAAGACGGCGCGACCGTAGCCGTCGCCGCACGCAATCAGGAAAAACTAAACGAACTGGTCAGCGAAATTGCCGCCGCGGGCGGAAAGGCGGTAGCCTTCGCCCTCGACGTCACCGACGAAGATCAGGTCAAGTCCACCGTGAAATCCGCCATCGCCCAACTCGGCAAAATCGATATCCTCGTCAACAATGCCGGCATCACCCGCGACCAACTGGTCATGCGCATGAAGCGGGCTGACTGGGACGCCGTCCTCCAGACCAATCTTACCTCTGCTTATCTCTGCATCCAGCAAGTCATCGGCTCCATGCTCAAACAGCGCTGGGGGCGCATTATCAACATCACCAGCGTCTTCGGCCAGATGGGACAGTCCGGGCAGGCGAACTACGCTGCATCGAAGGCCGGATTGATCGGACTCACCATGGCCATCGCCCGCGAAGTCGGGTCGCGCAACATTACCTGCAACGCCGTTGCGCCGGGTTTCATCGAAACCGCCATGACCGCTGGTTTAGGGGATGAATTCAAGCAGACGGCCGCGAAGCAGATTCCCCTGGGCCGCGTGGGATCGCCGGAAGACGTCGCCAGCGCCGTGGCGTTTCTCGCGTCAGATGACGCTTCCTACATCACCGGCCACGTCCTGAACGTGAACGGCGGCATGCTGATGGGATGATTCCCGAAACCTTTAACCACAGTGGACACGGAGGACCACAGAGGAAATGACAGTCAAACATTCAGCTCCTGCAGGTTCCTCTGTGTCCCCTGTGCCCTCTGTGGTAAAGGGGTTTGTCGTCGCTCAAGCCGAATCCCCGGCTCAGATCGCGCTAGCCCGTGAACTCTTCCTCGAATACGCGCAATCCCTCGGCTTCAGCCTCTGCTTTCAAAACTTCGATCAAGAACTCGCGGGCCTCCCCGGCGACTACGCCCCGCCGGACGGCCGCCTTCTGCTGGCAGCGCACCAAGGGCAACTCGCGGGCTGCGTCGCCCTGCACAAGATTGAGCCGGGAACCTGCGAAATGAAGCGCCTCTACCTGCGCCCGCAATTTCGCGGCAGGGGATTGGGCCGCGCCCTCGCGGACCGGATCATCACCGAAGCCCGCCAGATCGGCTACCAGCGCATGCGCCTCGATACCGTCGAACCAGTGATGAAAGATGCCGTCGCCATGTACCACGTGATTGGCTTCCAGGAAATCGAGCCTTATCGTTCCAATCCCATCGCGGGCGCGTTGTACATGGAGCTGCAGTTGTAATTCCGCCGCCACTTCGGCAACAATATTCGCGTCCTCACTACGCAAAGGAAAAAAACATTGAAGAGAATCGTGACATTCGCGCTGGCCCTTCTTGTCGTCGCTTCCGCCTTCGCCGCTGACGGCAAGTCCGTCTCCTACAAAAGCGGTGACGAAACTGTTCAGGGCATTCTCTACACGCCGGCCGGCAAAGGCCCTTTCCCGGCGCTCGTAGTCATTCATGAATGGTGGGGATTGAACGACTGGGTGAAGGAGCAAGCGTCGAAGTTGGCCGATCAGGGCTATGTATCGCTGGCCATCGATCTCTACCGGGGCAAAGTGGCGACTACGCCCGACATGGCGCATGAGATCATGCGCGGCGTCCCTGAAGACCGCGCCAAACGCGACCTTCACGCCGCCGTAGAGTTTCTCAAATCGCAGCCCAACGTAAAGAAGGACCGCATCGGCGCAATCGGATGGTGCATGGGCGGAGGCTATGCCCTCGACGTTGCGCTGCAAGAACCCGATCTCGCGGCCGTGGTCATCAACTACGGCCATCTCGCCACCGACCCCGAAGCCTTAAAGAAAATCAATGCTTCGATCCTCGGCCTTTTCGGCGGCCAGGACCGCGGAATCACTCCCGACGACGTAAAGAAGTTCGGTGCGACGATGGATCAGCTGGGAAAAAAGATCGACATCAAGATCTACGATGATGCCGGACACGCCTTTGAAAATCCCAACAATAAAGATGGATACCGCGCCGTCGACGCCGCCGATGCGTGGAATCGCACCGTCGACTTTCTGGCAACGACCCTGAAGAAATAGAAATAACTATCGGACCCCAGGGAACCCAAAAGGCCTGCTGGAGGCTGCATTCCACTGCGCCGCCTATCGCTTATACGATGTACAAATAATTATTGCTTGCGGCGATCGGCCGCGCAATTTTCTTATGGCACTCTTGTCCCGTTCATGGCACGAATTTCCCACTTGCCAGAAGATACCGATCTGGTTACTATGACCCATCCTGTCATGCTCCCAACCATGAATATCGGCGAGACCATCCGCAACTACCGGCTGCAAAAAGGCATGTCCCAGGGCGATATCGAAAAGCGAACCGGCCTTTTGCGCTGCTACCTGTCGCGGGTGGAAAACGGCCACACTATCCCTTCGCTGGACACGCTTTCTAAAATTGCCGGCGCCATGGAGCTTCCGCTGTCGCAGTTTTTCGCCGAACCCGGCCATAGCAACGGCTCCAAGGGATTGCCGCAGCTCTCCGATGACGAAGTCCGCTTCCTCAGCCAGATCCGCCGCTACTCGACCAGCCTTAACGACAGCGACCGCAAGCTGGTGCTCGCCATGGTCAAGAAGATGGCGTCGAATTCAGGGAAATAAGCTCTGAGCTACGAGCCGCGAGCTTCGAGCCACTGCACTCAGGGCTGATCTGCGTCTGGAACAAACTCCCGGCAGAATTTTCAGGCTTTAGACCACCGGAATTCGACCCGCTCGCAGCTCAGAGCTCGGCGCTCGAAGCTGAATTACTTTCGTTCCATGTCCCTTGGTGACCCACGGGTACCTCGCCCCGGCCGCCGCCGCTCACTACACTGTGCATGGAGATATCTGTGACCACCGACGAGGAACTGAACGTTCTCGACTCGCAACTGCGCCGCTTGAAAATCGAGTACGAGATCTACTTCAGCAATCCGACGAAGCGGCCTCCCACCGACGTGGAGTGGAAGGTTTTAAGCCTTCTGCGTAAGTTCTCGGACGGCGGGCGCATGAGCTTCTCCCAACGCTACCGCTATAACGAAATGGCCCAGCGCTACGCGGTGTACAGCGACTTATGGCGCAAGAAGTCCCGCATCCGCGAAGAAGGTTATCGCCGCCCGCAGGACGCCTTACTTTCCGTGCAGGGAGTTCGAGCCACCGAAGAAGAGCACAAGCAGCAGCACCATCCCGTGTATGGCGTGAGTCATGCCGCCGCAGCTGCGGTGGGCTCCGCCTCGTCCCAGCCCTTCACGTTACATACGGTGAATCAGGAAGATCGCGAGCAAGTCGAACGTCTGTACAACACGCTGGTCGCGGCCAAGAAGAAGGCGGGAGAGAACGTGACCGGCAACTTCGACTCTTTCACTACTTTCGTGCAGAGAAAGACCGAACAGATTCGCAAGCAATACAAGTGCGAGAACGTGGAGTACACGGTGGAGCTCGCCAACGGCCACGTCAAACTCAAAGCCAAAGCGAGAACCTAAGGGAGAATTACAAGGGAGGGTTATGTTGAGCATCCTTCGCCGCGCTGTGGTCACGCTGGTAATCTCCTGCGGAGTCATCTTCGCGGGCGCGTTCTGGGTCGGCCCCATGGCACTTTCCTATTACGCGGCAAAAGGAATGCCGGCTGCGGCCAGCGTGACACCGACCGTTCTGAGCGATCACTCGGTGTCGCAGGCCACCGGATTGCATCTCTCTTACGTCGGCTATGATTTTGAAGTTCCCTGGACCGATCTCGACGCAGCCCGAACCACGCTCTATCCCAAGGACAAATCTGAGAAGACTGAAGCTGTGCTTGTCTTCCGTTCCGGCCTGCGGCTCACGGTAACAGCGGTTCCGGCAAAGCAATTCGCCCGCGAATTCGCCATGGCCGTAAAAATGTCGCCTCTCGAAATAGATACCGTCTATGGAAATGGCGCGGCGAATTCCGACTATATTTTTGCCAAGAGCATCTATGACTTCAGTCCGGACAAAATGCACCATTGGTGCACGTCATCGGAGACTCAGGCGCGAGAGCAAGCGATGGTCATCATGAAGTCCATCCTGCCCTCAAAGCCGGCTGAAACCGGAATCTTCAACATTCAGAACGCCAGCTATAAAGGTTTTCAACAGGGCAATACCAAGGTTCGGCAGGATTACCTCCTGGTGAATCTGTATTCCGACGACGGCAGCGTCCAATTCAAGTTCGGGCAAAAGGACTATCCCGCCGGCGTGACGCAGGCCGAAATCAACCGCATCGTCCAGTCGCTGCAACACGGGACCGCACTCGAAAACTCCGCAATCGCGAAGTCCGAGAAATAGAAGTCTTTTTTCAGGGCCGCGTAACGCATTGTTTCTCGGAGCATATCGTCAAGGGCTGGCAAGACTCCGATTCGTATTGGGGCAGATTCGTGTCAGGGCACGGCTTCAGAGGTTGCGGAAAAACTCACTTTTTTTTGCGCGAGATGAGTTACAAGCAGGTATGCGAGGAAATCAGGACGAGCAAGGTGCGCGACAAGGATGGGGCATCCAGTCAGCGATGCTGGTATAGTTTTCGTGAGCGGAATCTGTCTGGCGCTATAGGCAGGCCGAGGAGCGACCATGTTGCGACTGCTACTGCATTGGCTCTTGAGCGCACTGGCGGTGTGGATTATGGCTCAGCTAGTGCCCGGGATTTCGGTCATGGGTCCGAGGAACGCGCTGATTGCGGCGCTGGTCATAGGGTTCATCAACGCGACCATCGGGTTCGTACTGAAGATTATTACCTTTCCGTTGACTCTGCTAACGCTCGGATTGTTCTGGTTCGTCATCAATGCCCTGATGTTGGAGTTTGCTTCGGCCCTTCTGGCTCCGGGATTTCAGGTGCACGGCTTTCTGGCTGCCTTTATCGGGGCAATCGTATTGAGTCTCGTCAACATGTTGCTGAAGGCCATTGTGATGCCGCGCAAGGACGTTGGTTAGTCATTGGTTGCCGTGGGCTTGCCCTGATTCAATCGCTTCATCCAGCCCGAGCTATGGAGTCGAGCGTTTTTTTGGTTTAATCGCCTGCCAATCTTGTTCTGTGAGGACGCGTCCCAGGTTGCTGAATTCGCCGGCGCCTTGCAGGAATTCGCCGCCGTCCATGCGGATGACCTCGCCATTGATGTAACCCGATCCGTCGCTCACCAGAAACGCCGCGAGGTTGGCAAGCTCTTCCACCGTGCCGAAACGGTGGAGCGGATTGCGATCGAGAGCGAGCGTTTCAAGGTCAAGGCGCGGCAGGACTCGAGAGAACGCGCCTTGCGTCGGGATGGGGCCAGGCGCGATGGCATTCATGCGAATGCCGCGATTGCCCCACTCGACGGCAAGACTACGAGTGAGGGCTTCGACGCCAGCTTTCGAGATCGCGGAAGGAACGACATAAGCCGAGCCCACCGGCGCATAGGTCGCCGAGATGCTCAGCACGGTGCCGGGATGTGCGGCTTTCAGCCAGCGGCGCCCGCAGGCCATGGTGCAGTGCAGAGTTCCCATCAGCACGATGCCAATCACCGATTCGAAGGCGCGCGGGGAAAGCTCTTCGGTGCGCGCGATGAAGTTTCCGGCGGCGTTGTTGACGAGCACATCGAGAGGTGCGGCATTCCAGATGGAATCGATCATGGCTTCGACGGCGTCGAGATTGCGCACGTCGCACGCGCGAGCCTCGATCGCGCCCTTGGCAGAAAGTTCGGCGGCAGTGTTGTTAAGAACTTCTTCGCGGCGGCCGCAGAGGTAGACCGTAGCCCCAAGTTCGAGGAAACGTTCGGCCATCCCTTTGCCCAGGCCGGTACCTCCCCCGGTGATCAGGATGCGCTTGTTCTTTAGAAGATCGGTATTGAACATGGATGATTGCGTAACTGAAACTCGGTAATTTGTAATTGAAAAGCGGTTGGTTCGGAAAGCTCTTCAGTTACACAATTACCAAATTACACAATTTCTCAATCACACGCGACGCGGAAGCCGTAGTCGGCGTACTGGAACTCGGGCGGGATGCTGGAACGGGCGGAGCAACGGGCAACCTTGATGTGGTGCCGCCATGATCCTCCGCGCGAAGATTTGCGCTTGGTGGGTTCGGGCCCGCGGGGACTGCGCTCGGGCGAAACCGCGTAATAGTTCGGATCGTACCAGTCGCTACACCATTCATGTACGTTCTCGCAAATATCGTGTAGACCGAACGCGTTGGCAGGGTAACGGGCGACTGGTTCAGGGCCACTTTGCCAACGCGTCGCATAGTGGGGAAGTAATTGCGGTGGCGCGTCGCCCCAGGGGAATTGTTTTTGTTCGAGGCCGCCGCGGGCGGCGCACTCCCACTCCGCTTCGCTGGGCAAGCGGAACGCTCGACCAGTCTGCGCGCTGAGCCATTGGCAGTACTTCACAGCTTCGAACCACGAAACTCCAGTGACTGGCTGTTCCGGATGGTTGAAATTTGGATCTTGCCAGAACGGCGGCGGCAAAATACCGTTTGCCGTGAGAAAGCGCGCATATTCGGCGTTGGTCACTTGCGTAGAGGCCAGCAGGAAGGCATCGATCCAGACTCGATGAATGGGACGTTCGCAATCCTGACCAGCCGCGGAGCCCATTAGAAACCAGGCTGCGGGGATCTGAATCAGTGACCGTTCCACCGCGAGGGCCGAACTTGCTGAATTCACCGAGCCGATCGTCATTGCCGTTGCCGCGTTTTCTAGAACAGAAGTAAAGTTTACCAGCGCCAATGGTTGCGAGGAGGTGCCCTGGCAGAGAAGAAGCTGCGATTCAACGTGAAGCCGGAAGGCGAGGCAGGAAATTCGGCGGACCAACAAACAGGCCGTACGGCGAGAACTGGCCGCCGCGGCACGATAAGACTTACTTCAAAATACCCATTCGCTTTCCGGCACCCTTTAGCACCGCTAACGCTTGCTCCAACTCTTCTTTCGTGTGCGTGGCGGTCATGATGGTGCGAATGCGAGCCTTTCCTTCCGGCACCGTGGGGAACGCGATGCCGGTTCCGAGCACGCCTTCTTTGAAGAGTTCTCGCGAGAAGTCCATGGTCAGTTTGCCGTCGCCGATGATGATCGGAGTGATCGGAGTCTCACTTGGGGGCGTGGCGCGGCCGCCGATGTCGAAGCCCAGCAGACCGAGTTCCTTTTTCCAGAAGCGGGTGTTCTCCCAAAGTTTTTCCATGCGCTCCGGTTCGTTCTCCAGTACGTCGAAGGCCGCGATGCAGGTGGCTGCCACCGACGGTGGATGCGAGGTCGAGAAGAGAAACGGCCGCGCCCGATGATACAGAAAATCAATTAGGTCGCGGGTGCCGCACACATATCCGCCGAGCGCACCGATTGCCTTCGACAACGTTCCTACCTGAATATCCACGCGTCCGTGCACGTTGAAATGATCGATCGTGCCGCGCCCGTTGCGCCCCAGGACGCCGGAAGCGTGCGCGTCGTCGACCATCATGATGGCGCCGTATTTTTCGGCAAGGTCGCAGAGAGCAGGCAGCGGGCCAATGTCGCCGTCCATCGAGAAGACGCCATCGGAGATTAGCAGCTTCTTGCCGGACTCGCTCTTAATGCTGCTTAACTGTTCTTCGGCGTGAGCCATGTCTTTGTGGCGGAACACCAGAATCTTCGCCTTCGACAGCCGTGCTCCGTCAATGATTGAGGCGTGGTTCAGGGCATCGGAGATGATGAAATCGTCCTTGCCCAGCACGGCCGACACAGTCCCCGCATTCGCCGCGAAGCCCGACTGAAAAACCACGCAGGCCTCCACGTTCTTGAAGCGCGCAATTTTCTCTTCTAGCTCCAGGTGAATTTTCATCGTGCCGGCAATTGTGCGGACTGCGCCCGAACCCACGCCATATTTGCGCGTCGCCTCAAGTGCCGCCTCGCGCAACTTAGGGTGCGTCGTTAACCCCAAGTAATTGTTCGACGCCAAATTGATGACTTTCTTCCCGTCGAACGTGCAGAGTGGCGCCTGCTCATCCTCGAGCACGCGCAGTTTGAAGTAGGTACCCTTGGCCTTGAGTTCGTTGAGTTGCGTGGTGAGATAGGAGAGGGGATTGGTGCGAGATGCAGTCGTCATAAGAAACCTTGCCACGGATCAACACGGACTCATTACGGATAAGGCAAAGCTTAAGTCTAATACCTAGGACAGCGGGTGAACACAACACAACAGTCCCAAGAAGTGGCCAAGATTGGGTTATCCCCGTAAATCCGTATAAATCCGTGGCAATAAGGTCCTTCCGTTCAAAACATGATCGGATTGCCCGTCGCGATGCTGGCCTCGCAGAGGCGCTTCATGCTGTCGAAGAATTCCTTTTCGCCCTGGGTAAGAATGTCACTGGAGCCAAGCACGAGATCCACTTCTCGCAACAGAGCAGCGGATTGTTTGACGGGAAGCCAGTCGCCGGTATGCGTGCCGTCATAAACCACCTTCTTCAGCAGAATGGGAAACTTGGGTCCCGGCTCTCCCTGCAGGCCGCGCAGAAACTCCCGCAGATGCTGCGCCCTCGTAATGTTGCCCAGACTCGCGGAGACCAGATAGCCCTCGTGCTCGCAGGATTCATGCATCCAGCGGTCGTGCGCCTCCCATTCTTCTTCCGTCGGATCGCCCGACAGAGAAGGCGATCCCGTCTCGTCCCGCATAAATCTTTCTGGAAAGGGATGCGGCTTAGCCCGTCCATCGCGAATGCAGGTGCAACGTACGAATGCGTCGAGACTCATATTTTTAGTTTCGGCTGTAGTCCTGCCCAGACTGCATCAGCGACGCAGTCGCGGGCAAGAGTGCCCGCGCCACACGAACTTAGCGCACGCCGTTGGGGTACACCAGAATCTTGCTCGCTTCGCCGGTTTTCAGCCTCTCCATCGCTTTGGAGAAATCCTTCATCGCGATGCGATCTGTGATTACCGGATGCAGGTTGAGTTTGCCGCTCTTCAGCAGGGCCGTCATTTGATACCAAGTCTGGTACATGCGTCGACCGTTGATGCCCTGCACCGTAATGCCCTTGAAAATGATGTCCTCGGAAAAGTTCAGCGCGATTGGCTTCGAAGTCAGTCCGAGCAAGGAAATTCTTCCGCCCCGCCTGACGATGTCAAAAGCGGTGCGAATCGAGTCCGGATGTCCCGCCATTTCCAGCACCACATCCACACCCAGCCCGCCAGTCTTCTCCATCACGATCGCGTGCACATCTTCTTTGGCGGGATTGAGAACATAATCGGCCTTCATCTCGCGCGCGATGCGGGCGCGGTGCTCGTTGACTTCAATCGCGAAAACCGAGGTCGCGCCGACCGCCTGAGCCACGGCGATCGAAAATAGTCCGATCGGCCCGCAGCCCGTAATAGCGACGCTCTTGGCCGCAATCTCTCCGGCCAGCACGGAGTGCACCGCATTCCCCAGCGGATCGAGAATCGAAGCATACTCGAGTGGAATCGCGGGATCGAGTTTCCAGATATTCGATTCCGGAATCACTACGTATTCGGCAAAGGCGCCGTCGGCGTCCACGCCAATAATCTTAACTTTCTGGCAAATATGACCTTCGCCGGTACGGCACTGCAGGCACTTGCCGCACGCCACATGCATCTCGGCGGAAACGAAGTCCCCTTCCTTAACGCTGGTCACTTCGTCGCCGAAGGCCGCCACTTCCCCGCAAAACTCATGTCCAGGAATCAGCGGCGGATGAATGCGATTCTGAGCCCAGCGGTCCCAGTTGTAAATGTGCAGATCGGTGCCGCAAATCGACGCGACTTTCACTTTCACCAGCACGTCGCTGCGCCCGAACGCCGGAATCTTGACCTGTCGGATTTCCGCTCCCGGAGCGGCTTCTGGCTTGACTACCGCCAGCATTGTCGCGCCCATAATTGCCACCTATAAAGTCCAGGATCGAACCAAAAAGTGAATAAGGCACAAAACACATGATTTTAGCACCGCGCGCGTTTGCTCCGGTGCGGGTCCACACCTGGGCATCGTTATCTGGGCGTCGTTTATTGGACTGGCCATAACCGCGAAAACCGTAGCCTTGATAACATCATCGAAGGACCGGACCTATTCCGCTGGAGGTTAGATTTGTGCGCGCTCGTTCGTTGGCGATCTTTCTGATCTGCGCTGGCATTTTTTGCGACGCGTCGGCATCGGCAGCTCCGGTGGGAGTCCGTTATACGGAAGGCTTGCTCCATGGCTTTCTTGTGCTCAGCACGCTGGACGGCACTCAAATCGCGGAAGGCGATCTTACCCAGGTCCCGCATGGAAATCGGATCGCAAGCCGCCTGACATTCCGCTTCAAAGACGGCTCGCGCTCAGAGGAAACTGTCATTTTCTCCCAACACAGTTACTTCCGGCTGATCAGCTATCACCTGGTCCAGAAGGGTCCCGCATTTCCGCACGCCACCGAAGTCACGATCGCGCCCTCCACGGGAAGGGTTACGGTCAACTACACCGGCGACGACGGCAAAGAAAAGACAGAGAGCGATCGTCTGAAACTGCCCGCGGACCTGGCTAACGGCCTGGTTCTAACGTTGCTGAAGAATCTCGGGCCCGATCCACCGCCGATCGAACTGTCAATGCTGGTAGCCACGCCCAAGCCTCGACTGGTCAAACTCGCGATTAGTAATCCGGGCAAAGATCCTTTCACCCTTGCCGGAGCCGGCCGCGAAGCTTTGCATTTCGTCCTGAAAGTTGAGATCGGAGGGATTGCCGGCCTGGTGGCGCCATTGCTCGGAAAACAGCCCCCCGATTCGCAGATCTGGATTGAGGGCGGCGAGTCCCCAACATTCGTCAAGTCGGAAAGCATCGCTTTCCTCGGAGGTCCGATATGGCGGACTGAACTGGTGGCGCCCGTCTGGCCGAAGGCGGCGTCCACGGAGCCGAAGACTGGAAACACGGAGAAACGCTAATTTAGCGGTATCCCGCCAACGAACTAGCTAGTGCAGAGAGCCGAGGCGGCTGTCTCGACGCGATCTGTAGAGTTTCAAGACCTTGCCTTGGGCGGCACCTTCTTGAACTCTTCCGACTTTCCCCGGGGAATGGTCAGCGTCTTCCACTCGCTCGACCGCAGATGCTTGGCCAGAAACACAATCTGCCCAACATGCGCCGCGTAGTGCGCGATTTGCCGATTGATGGCTTGCAGGACCAAGTGCGGCTCGCCCCGAATGGTTACGGTGCGCGTTAAATCTTCAGGCTTGAGCGCCTCAATCGCGGTGAGAACGCATGCCCAACCCTCTTCCCACCACGCTATCACTTCGGCTCGAGTGGTGGCGCCACTAACTTCAAACTCGCGATCGCGGAAGCGGTCCGGCTTTTCGCCGTCGCTGGAGAGAAAGTCGGTGAATCGCGACCGCATATTCCCCGCCAGATGTTTCACAAGAATAGCAACGGAGTTCGATTCCGGATCAAGAGTGATAAAAAAGTCATCGTCGCAAAGCTGTGCCATGGCGCTTTCGCCCATGCGCTTGTATCCGCGAAATTGCCGGCGCGCTTCGTCGAGATATTGAGCGGCGAGATCGGTCGCCATTGTTTCTGCCTCCTCCAAATTTATGCCGGCCCCCAGCCCCCGCCGCCGGGCGTTTCGATCGTAATCCGCTCGCCCTTGCGTAGACGCGTGCTGAACTTTGCCGGCATCGGCTCGATACCGCCGTCGCAGCGAGTAATGAACGTTTTTCCCGGCGCGCCATCCGCCCCTCCAGACAGTCCCCAGGGTCCGCGTGCACGGCGGTCGGCCAATAGCGTTACTTCGCAGTCGGTTAGCGCCTCAATCTCGCGAATAATCCCGTCGCCGCCGCGGAACTTTCCAGTACCGCCGCTGCCTGCCCGCAGCGAATACTTTCTTACGCGCAGCGGGTACCCATATTCCAGCGCCTCTGCCGGAGTGTTCAGCGAATTCGTCATGTGGGTGTGCACACCGGAAACCCCGGCCTTGCCGGGCCGTGCGCCCATTCCGCCGGCGATCGTCTCGTAGTAGGCGAACGGTTCGCCCGTTCGCGGACCGTTCGACCTGGAATGCATGCCGCCGATGGTCAAATTGTTCATTGTCCCGGAGGCTGCGGCTGGAATGCGATCGGGAATGGCTTGCGCTAACGCCCGCAGCAGCACATCGACGATGCGCTGCGACGTCTCGACATTCCCTCCGGCAACGGCTGCGGGCGGCCGCGCATTTACGATGGTTCCTTCGGGCGCAATGACTTGAATCGGCCGCATCAACCCGGCTGCGGCCGGAACGTCTTCCGCCAGCAGGCAGCGAAATACGTAGAAGCATGCCGAGTATGTGATCGCCCCCACCGCATTCACGCTGCCCTCAACCTGCGGATCGCTCCCGGTGAAATCGACCGTAACCCCGTACTTCGAGGTTACCTTCACCTTTACGGCAATCTTCACCGGCCGATCGCTGATTCCGTCTGCGTCCAAGAAATCCTCAGCGCAATATTCTCCTGCCGGCACGCGCTGCAAAAACGCGCGCATCAGCTCCTCCGAATAATTCAGGAGATCGTCCGCTGCACGCCGCGCTAGCTCGACACCATAACGCAAACACACCTCACGCAATCGCTCTGCGCCCGTGTGGCAGGCGGCGATCTGCGCCCCCAAGTCGCCTTCGCGTTCCTGGGGCGTGCGTACGTTGTTGAGCAGCATCGCCAGCACATCCGCATTCATTTCACCGCAACGCATCAATTTGACTGGAGGAATACGCACTCCCTCCTGGTAGATCTCGTGACAGAGTCCCATTGAGCCAGGATAAGCTCCCCCGACATCCGCATGATGCGCCCGCGAAGCCACATAAAAATCGGGACTCGTGTGGCTGCGGACGTCGCGCCCGCGCGTTTTGGCGGAGTGCTTGCGAACTGCGCGCCCGCGCTTCTTCACAAACACCGGCGCGACCAGCGTAATGTCGGGCAGATGCGTGCCGCCGCGAAACGGATCGTTCAGCATCACCACATCCCCGGCCTCCATCGCGCCCGCGTCAATCGCCGCCCGCACTGACATTGGCATCGACCCAAGATGCACCGGCATGTGATCGCCCATGGCAATCACTTCGCCTTCGCCGTCAAAAACCGCGCAGGAGTAATCGCGACGCTCCTTAATGTTGGGAGAGAACGCCGTGCGCCGCAACGCGGCCCCCATTTCTTCTGCAATGGAGTGGTAGAGGTTTTTGAAGATTTCCAATTCGATGGGATCGCGCCGCATGAAGCGCAGTGTACTACCGGTCGTTGGCCGTTGGTCGTTCGCAAACCGCGTGGTCACGCGGAGTACATGCATTTGGCCAACGACGAATGACCAACGACCAATGACCGGCCCCCTTGGAAATCTGCGTAGAATTGCAAATTTGTGTTGACACTTTGTTAATACTGCCGCAATATCTTGGGATATAGGATCTTCCACTACTACAAGTAGGGTTGGTCTTTCAAGCACAAGGGCTCGTAGTCGAAACCTTTGCAAGGGAAAATCGTTCACGGAGGAACCTTCATGGCAACCAAGAAGAAGGCAAAAAAGAAGAAACACTAACCGTCGCGAGACGATACCTCGCATACGCCACGATTTCTCACTGGCCTCTTAAGAGAAGCACCTCTTAAGGGGCTTTTCCTTGTTCGGCGGCATCGAAATTGTGCGATTGCTCGGCTCCCTATGTGTCACAATAGGCAGACCGCGCGGCTTTTGCCGTGCGATCGGAAATGGCGGCACGCAAAAAAAACTCGGCGAAGCACAAAGCGGATGAGATCCTCATCCCCGACAAACTCTATTTCCGTATCGGCGAAGTGGCTAAGCTCTGTCACCTGCCAGCTTACGTCCTGCGTTTCTGGGAGTCCGAGTTCCCGCATCTTAAGCCGGTCAAGAGCAGCACGGGCCAGCGCATGTACCGCAAGCGCGACGTCGAGGGCGTCTTGCGCATCAAGCAACTGCTCTACGAGCAGGGATTCACCATCTCGGGCGCCCGCCAGCAACTGCGCGCGGAAACCAAGTCCGACAAGACGCAAAGCGCGATCCCCTTCCCAACCCACTCGGCGCCCGAGATTCAGAACATCCGCCAGGGTCTGCGCGAAATTTTGAACCTGCTGTCGACTCGCCGCACGGGATAGAAGTGTCAAAGTGAAGTAGACTTCCACGGGGCGCTCGGGCCGCTTAACACAGAATGCCCGAAGGTGGATTTCGCTCGCACGCGCGCAGATGAACTTGAACCCGACTTGAATGTAGCCTAGAATCGCTGCCCTATGACATCGGAACCGCTGGAGATCGAGCGCCTGGACCGGGGAGTGCTGAGCCTCCATGGACCGCTGACCATGGAGAACGTATCTCCTTTTATGAATGCGGTACGGCGGGAAGACGCTCCCACCATGATTCTGGATTTCAGCGGTGTCCCCTATGTCGATTCTTCCGGGCTGGGATCACTGGTCAGCGCCTGCACTTCCTGCGCCAAGGCCGGGCGCCGCATGGCGCTCACTGGAGTAAATAAACGCGTGCTGAATGTTTTCGAGATTACCCGGGTCGAACAGTTATTCCTGATGTTCCCCACGCTGTCCGAAGCACTGGAAGCTTTCACCAACGCTGGAACGGCGTAAAAGCTCACGTAGAGACAATCGCCCTTCGACCCCGCTCAGGGCAGGCTCTCGGCTGTCCTGTCGTGCGCAGCCCGCTAGTCCTGAAGCGCGGAAAGAAAGCTGCGAACTTCACGCCACGCGCGCCGGATTTCCCTTCTTGGAAGTGCCCGCATTCACCGCGTCCAGCCGGATGCGCGTTACGCGCGCCGTTTCCTGCACCAGATCGCTGGTAAACTTTGCGCCTTCTCCGGCCATCACCGAACCGGCGGCCAGGGCGAAACGCAATGCATCTGCCTGATCCTCAAAATACAAAACCACTTGTCCCGACATAGCACTTCTCCCTGGGCTCGGAGCCCTCAGTCGTGAGCGTTAGGACCTGGAAAGAACAACTTGAAAAAGATCGACCTGAAAAGTCAACAAAACAACCGTGCTTTGACCAAGGATGCGGTTCGGTCTTTCCACTGATTCTCCCGGTCTATAGCGTCCAAGTCAAAGTGATTCTCTTGGTTCCACTTACTCGGTAGGGCATCCTTGCCCGGCAATTGGCCCGCCAGCGTTCCACGCCGCGTCAGGAAGCCGAGGAGACGCCGTCGTCCGTTAAAAGCTATACTTCCGGCATCATGTCGGTACTGATCTCCATGCTCCGCGGCATCAGCGTTGGCGGCCATAACCAGGTCAACATGGCGGCGTGCGTTCGGTCGTTCCCACTAACACTTTCAGAATCTCCAGCGAAAGTTCCCTGGCCCCAACGCCTTCCATATTCGTAAGCACGACGACTCCGTCCCGCTGCGCGGGCGCCAGCACAAAAGCTGTGCTGGTCCCCTGCTGCCCTCCAGTATGGCCGACGGTTGCGACGCCGTCTTCATCGCTCGCACCCCAGCCCAGACCGTAATTGTCTTTCGTTCCGTCCGATGGTTTCAGCGGAGTCCACATCAAATCGCGCGTGGCGCGCTTGACTAACTTGTCGTTCAGAATGGCCACTTCGAACCGCGCCATGTCTTCCGCCGACGACAACCAGCCGCCGCCGGGAATCTTGTAGCTCGAGTCAAGGAAGTCGGCGTTCTGCACCGCACCCGACTCGGTCTTCTGATAGAAGCGCGTGCGATACGGGATGATGGCAAAGCGATCGTCGACCTGCGTGTTCTCCATGTGGGCGCGCGCGAAAACGTTCTGCCGCATGAAGTCCACATACTTCGCGCCCGATGCTCCCTCGATCACGCATCCCACCAATGTGTAACCCTGAGTCGAATAGTGAAACTGCTTGCCGGGCTCTGAGAGCAAAGCATCGTCTTTGAAAAAATCCAGCCCGGCCTGGATCGGATTGTCGAAGTGCTTCGTGTTCCCGACTTCGAGATCTTCTTGCGAGCCCGACTTATAGTGCCGAATGCCGGCCAGATGCCCCATGACTTGGCGCGTGGTAATGGGCCACGGCTTCCGGGGAAACGCAGGGCAATATTTCTGCACACGCGCGTCGAGATCGAGCTGTCCCCGCTCCCACAATTGCATGGCGGCAGTAGCCGTCAACGACTTGGAGATGGACGCCAGCCGGAAGAGCGTATGCTCGCTGGCGGGTGCATTGTTTTCCACGTCGGCCAATCCAAAGCCTCCTCCCCATTCGTATTCTCCGTTCTCGACCACCGCGACCGAAACTCCGGGAACGTGCGTGGAAGCCATGAATCTGGAAACGGCGGCCTCGATCTGGCTTCGCTTGTCTGGCGCGAGTTGATGTTCCTGAGCCTCAGAAAAAGCGGCAAAGGCGCCGCAGAGAAGAACGGCAAGAACCAGCAATTCCACAGCGCAAGGCACATGTTGCGTGAACTTTCCCCGCAGGGTCATGAGGTTTCCTTCTGACAAAGTTCTCTATTTTAAGGTAACTTGCCGCCAGCCGATCATAAGATGTAGGACAAGACCACAAGATGTGGGGACGAGCACAGCTCGACAGCCTTTGTCTGTCGGGAAGCGGAACTGGATTGCCGGGGTCTTCTGTTTATTGCGTTACGGTCGCCTGATAACTTACCGCCAACCAGCGTCCCGTGCGCCGCACCCACACCCGGGTATAACGATAAGGCCCGCTGAAGTCTTCCCCGAGCTGATGGCCTTTCACGTCGGCCCGAGCCGTGACCACCGCCGTATCGCCGTAGACGCGTACCACCATGTCGCTCACATCGATGGTTTCGTAGCGAAGCTGCCCACTCTTTCGAGCCGAGAGGGTATCCTGTTTGGTCGTGACTTGTCCCAGTGGAGTGATGGCAACGTAGTCTTCGGCCAAGGTTCTCTGGGAGAATTCGGCGTCGCGGCGAATACTCGCTTCCCGCGCCTGCCGTTCCATATCCACGATCTCGCGTACCGTCGATTGATCGGCTGCTTCCATGGAGGTCCGGGGATGAACCGCCACATGCTGGCCCGAGAATGCAGGCACCGCCAGAACAAGAGACAACAACAACACTGCACACCTGTTGATCACGATGAGACCTCCGCAGTTTGCGAGGGGACAGAGATCCGCCTAACCGAGCTACGAAACCTTGGATGCTGAAGTTCCGTGGAAAAAACTCCCGACCGCTCTTACTTATGTGGATCCGATGACCTGCGAGTGCCAACGCATTAGTGCTGGAAATTCTTTGCTCATTAATACAGACGGTGTACAAGCGTGCATTGTTTGCATTTCTGAATGCTGAACCCGACACCTACTACAGACAGGTTGGCCCAGGCACTTCGCACCCACAGCGACCCAGCCCAGCACACTTGACTGCAACTCTCCTACCATGCACCATACCGCCCAACTGCTTGACAAGACGGCGCACAGTTCTCCCACTCCGACTTTGTTTTGTCCAATCCGGAACTGGACTGTCCGGTATTGGACAGCGGGCTTTCGAGGGAGTTCCCCTTTATCGAATAAGTCAGCGGCCCAGCGACAGGCGGGGGGCAGCTTCTAGTAGTAGAATCAAACCTCCGTCATTCAAATCTCCGCTCTCTGCTCCAAGCATGGCTGATATCCGTCGTGGTCTGATTATCGTGAATACCGGACCGGGTAAAGGCAAGACCACCGCCGCCATGGGAACTGCCTTACGGGCCGTTGGCCAGGGAATGAGTGTTCTGATGCTGCAGTTTCTGAAAGGCTCTTGGCATTATGGCGAACTCGATGCGGTGCAGGCCTTCGGCGACAAGTTTGTCATGAAGCAGATGGGCCGTGGCTTCGTGAAAGTAGGAACGGAGAAGCCCGATCCGGAAGACGTGCGCATGGTGGAAGAAGCCTGGGCCGAAGCCGACAATGCGATTCAATCGGGGGAGTGGGACTTAATCGTGCTTGACGAGATCAACTATGCCATCAGTTACGGCATGCTCGATCCGGCGAAGGTGGTCGAAAGTTTGAAACAAAAGCCGGAGATGGTCCACGTCATCTTGACGGGCCGAAACGCTCATCCCAAAATTGTCGAGGCCGCCGATACGGTCACCGAGATGCGCCAGGTCAAACACGCGTACGAAAAAGGCGTGATGGCGCAGAGAGGCATCGAATATTAGTTCTCGGTTCTCAGTTTCAGTAAGAGCGTCGATCGCTTGTGCTGAAAGTGAGAACCGAGAGCGGAGAACTGAGACCTCAGAACTTTTTTATGGCTTGGTTTAAACGCGAAAGCGGCGAACTGGACAATTCGGGCGAGAAAAAAGTCCGCACCGAGGGGTTGTGGGTGAAGTGTGAGGGCTGCCGACAGATCATCTGGAAGAAAGATCTGGAAGACAACATGAACGTCTGTCCCAAGTGCGACAAGCACTTCCGGATCGATGCCCGCACCCGTCTTGCCCAGTTGCTCGACGACAACCTCTACGAGACCTTCGACGGGAATATTTCATCCACCGACCCGCTGAAGTTTGTCGACTTGAAACCCTACTCGTCGCGACTAAAACAGGCGCAAAAGGATACGGGCCTGAAAGACGCCATTATTAACGCTCAGGGAAAGTTGCTGGGGCGGCCTGTGGTCGCGAGCGCCATGGAATATTCCTTTATCGGTGGCAGCATGGGCGCCGTCGTGGGCGAAGCGATTACCCGCGCCGTCGAGCGCGCGGCCGACGGGCGCATGCCACTGATTATTGTGTCCGCATCCGGCGGCGCACGCATGATGGAGGGCGTCATCAGCCTGATGCAGCTGGCCAAGGTTTCCGCGGCCTTGACGCAGCTGGATAAAGCCAAAGTTCCTTTCATCTCGCTGCTGACCGACCCCACCACCGGCGGCGTCACCGCCTCGTTTGCCATGCTGGGGGATCTGAATATCGCGGAACCGGGAGCTCTGATCGGGTTCGCCGGCCCGCGCGTAATCGAACAAACCATCCGCCAGAAGCTGCCCCCAGGTTTCCAGCGCAGCGAGTTCCTGCTCGAACACGGCATGCTGGACGCTGTGGTTCCCCGCAAGCAGCTCAAGCCCTATATCGGGCGCGCGCTGGAGTTTATGGCGGGAAGCTCTTAGCTCCTAGCTCTTGGTTTTTAGCTTGAATCAGGTGGAACATCTGTCTTTTCTTTTCGCACCCTTAGATTCGAATTTCCGTTGGACTTGGTAAGCTAAGGGCCTGAAGCTACGAGCTACGAGCTACGAGCTAAGAGCCAAAGGCTGAAAGCTTCCCCCCATGTCATACGATTCCGCAGTGGCGAGCATGTTCGCGCTGGGGCACGAGTTGGCCCATACGCCGTCGAACAAATTCGATCTGGCGCACATGCGCGTGCTGTTAAATGCCATGGATCATCCCGAGCATGCCTCTCCCGCTGTGCTGATCGCGGGGACAAACGGCAAAGGCTCGACAGCGGCGACGCTGGCCTCGATCCTTCGCGCTTCCGGGTTGAAGACCGGCCTTTACACGTCGCCCCATCTCATCCGGCTCAACGAGCGTATCCGGGTGAACGGAGAGCAGATCAGCGACGATGATTTTGCCGGCCTACACAGCGAGGTCGATCGAGTGGCGGATCGCCTGGTGGCGCAGGGAGCCTTGCCCTGGCATCCCAGTTTCTTTGAGATGATGACGGCGATCGCCTTTGCCCACTTCGCGCGTGAGCGAGTGGAGATTGCAGTCCTCGAAGTCGGCATGGGCGGCCGGCTCGATGCTACGAATGTTGTCGACCCCCTCGTAAGCGTGATAGCCGACATCTCCCTGGATCATCAGAAGTTCCTGGGCAACACAGTCGGAGAAATTGCGCGGGAGAAAGTTGGAATCATTCGCCCTGGCGGCGTGGTCGTGACGCTGCCGCAGCACCCCGAAGCCAATGACGTGATCGGCAATACGATTCTCGACTTGGGTGCGCGGGGCGTCAGCGCCGTGCAGTATGTGCCGCCGGTATCGCCGGACAGCGCTGGGTACCTGGTACCGGGCACTAAGAAGAATGCTTTGACCGCCGAGCAAGCCCAGAACCCGGAAAACTGCTCCAGAACGGTCAGTTGTGTTTACCGGTATCCGCTGCAGGTCATGGGAAAACAGATTCTGGTTGAGTCGCCTCTAATGGGACGGCATCAGTTGCGGAACGTGGCTTTGGCGGTGGCTGCGGCGGAAGAGTTGTCCAAGCTGGCATTTGCCCCAATCACGCCGGAATCGATTGAGCGCGGAATTCGCGAGACGCGCTGGCCCGGGCGCTTCCAAGTACTGGCTGCGCGCAAGGGTTGGCCCGAAATGGTGCTCGATGTGGCGCACAATCCGGCGGGAGCGTGGGCCCTCCGCTCCGCCCTTTCAGAGCGCTATGACAACCGTCGCCTGATTTTCGTTTTCGGAGCCATGCGAGACAAGGCAATCTCAGAGATGACAGAAATCCTGTTCCCGCTGGCCGACCGGGTGATTGCCACGCGGCCGGAGAATCCCCGGTCGGCGTCCCCGGAAGAAATCCAGCAGGCTGGGAGCCGCACGGGATCTGAGATTGAAGCGGTTGCCGGGATTGGGGCGGCTTTGGATCGAGCTCGTGCCGTGGCGGAACCCGATGGAGTAGTTGTAGTAACGGGTTCGATTTATCTAGTCGGCGAAGGGATGCGTCTGCGAGGAGTGAGTGTCTGAGCCTGCTCCGGGGCGATGTACGTACAGGTCCGTATGACAAACGTTCCTGCAGGAACACTGTGGAAATCTTTTGCTCTGCGGTTATGGGGTGGCAAGCCGACCCTCCGAATGGCCAATGCAGCTGTCGTAATGCGATTGGTTTCGCCTAGAATGGAAGTGTGCAGGAATTGAAGTCATCGGTAGATCAGGTTGAAAATGGCGGGGACGCCGGCTCGGGCAGCGGAGCTCCCGCGGCGCTTCCACTTGTCTCTTCGAGACGCAGTCCTCACGCCATTCCGGGGATGGAATTTGGCTGGCTGAGCCGCTTGCGCTCGTACTTTTTCTACGATCCCCTGATTTGGCTCTACACAATCGTCATGGGGCTGCTGGCCCTGCCGGGTGGTCTGTTCGACTCCAGTGGCGGGCGGCTTCACTGGTTTTCCCGGACATGGTCATGGCTGATCATGAAGACGATCTTTTCCCCCGTGACCGTAACCGGTCTCGACAAGATAGACACCTCGAAGCCACACGTCTATGCGGTGAATCATGCATCCGCCCTCGACATTCCCGTGCTCTACGCGAATCTGCCGTTTCAGTTTCGCATTGCCTTCAAAAAGGAATTGCTGTCTTACCCCGTGGTGGGCTGGCAACTGAAGCGGTCCGGGCAAGTGTGCATCGATCAGCAGAATCCAGCGCACTCGGTCAGCAGCATACGCGCGGCGCTGAAGGGACTGAAAGCCGGGCTTCCGCTGGTGATTTTCCCCGAGGGAGGCCGCACGCCTGACGGCGAGATCAAGCCATTTCTTTCCGGCGCATTTTTTCTTGCCATAAAGGCGCAGGTGGATGTGGTTCCTGTCGCACTGGTCGGCACTTACGAGCTGCTGCCGATGAATACCTACCACATCAAGAGCCGTCCGCTGGA
This sequence comes from uncultured Acidobacteriaceae bacterium, assembly GCA_963709305.1. GTDB lineage: Bacteria > Acidobacteriota > Terriglobia > Terriglobales > Acidobacteriaceae > Sulfotelmatobacter. Next base: position 327,586 of record CAVPWO010000006.1, read on the forward strand.
AATGCGGGTGGGCGAGCCGATCTCAACGGTGGGATTGAAAGGGCATGATCTGCAGGCGCTTTCGGCGCAAGTGCAGAAGGCCGTAGAGGATTTGTATTACAGGTCGTAGAGACGTTGCTTGCAATGTTTCTTGCTGGCAGCGTCTCTTGACTTCGCGTCCGGCAAGACGTTGCGAACAGCGTCCCTACGAGGGGGTGAGGCCGCTCAGGCAGCTGTTTTGTCCTGGTCGCACAGCTGTTGATAGTGATCCCGGCCGCGCTGGTAGCCGCGGACGAACGCATCTTCCACGTCCACTCCGGGATTCTTCCGCTGAACATCTTCCAGAGCGGCGTTCATCTCGCCCGACACCTGATCAAATTCCACGCAGCGCGTTCTTGCATGCAACGCAGCCTCAAACCCAAGACGATAGAACTTTTCGTCGTTCGCAAACTTCTTGCCCGATTGTGAATAATGGCTCTCTTCGGCACTTCTCAGGCCGATCCACCATTGTTCGCGGGCCGCATCCACCGATTCCGCTCCCTCTCGCTTCATGATTTCACGAACACGCGTGGCCGAATCTTTATCCTCGGCCAGGGCGACCACGACGCTGCGGCCTTTGCGCAGAGCGTCTTCGTAGACGAAAATCTCATCTTCGGGAAGTCCCTCAATGCTCGACTTCTCCATTTTGTCACCCACGGCCGCTCCAACCGTAGCGCCGGCCGCTCCCGCGATGGCCGCTCCCAGCAGCCCGATGGCTGTGATCGGCCCAACCCCAGGAATCAGAGCAATCAGCAGCGAACCTCCGGTAATGCCGACGCCGCCGCCCAGCAGCGCCCCAATCGCTTTTCCCATGCCTGGCTGCTCGGTTGTATCCGCGGGCACTGACTTCACCTCTTTGTCGAGATGATCCACGCTGCCCGGAGTCAGGAGCGTCATTTTGTCAGCCGGGATGCCCGCCTGGGATGCGTCCCGCACGGCCCGCTCGGCAGCCATCCGCGTTTCAAATACTCCACTGATCGTTTCCATAAAGTCACCTCGTTAGCTCGTTTCACTGCAAACGCGTATAGATTACTGCCTGAACTTGCGGCGTACCTAGCCTGCGCACACGAAAGCCATGGTGTGATGCAAAAACCGGTGGGCGGAGCTACTTAAAAATGTGCAATTTTCTATTTTTCATCGACCCGTAACCTTTCTGTTCGCTGCGGCGTTACCCTTATGTACCACCAAACCGCGGAGAACTCGTTGAAGGCTCTGAAAAAAGAAGCGGACGAGCGGCTTCTCATCGAAGCTGCGCAGCACGATCCTGCCTGCTTTGCCGAGCTCTACGAGATCAACTTCGAGCGCGTCTATGCCTATGTGGTGAAGCGGGTAGGAAACCGGACTGAAACGGAGGACCTGACGTCCGAGGTTTTTCACCATGCCCTGGCCAACCTGACGCGCTTTGAGTGGCGCGGCATTCCGTTTTCGGCCTGGTTGTACCGCATTGCGGCCAATCTAATTGCAGACCGCTGGCAGCGCTCGGGCCGGGAAATCCCGGACGATTCAGGGAAGATCGACTCCCTGCAAGTGAGCCCTGCAGAGATTGAACAGGTAGAACGGCGGGCCACGTTATTTCGCCTAACGGACAATTTGCCCGCCGAACAACGGCGCGTAGTCGTAATGCGCTTTGTCGAGCAGAAAAGCATCAAAGAAGTGGCGCGGGAGATCCGCAAGACCGAAGGTGCTGTAAAGCAACTACAGTTCCGCGCGCTCAGCAGTCTGCGTGCGCGCATGGAGGGTGCCGATGCCTAAGCGCTCTCTGAATCCGGGAAATAGCGATATCAAGAAAGTCGAACAGCTGAACAAGGCAATCGACGCAATGCTGGCTCGCACGAACAGCCGGCGTCCCAAGGCGGAAGCCGGAATCGAGCCTCTGCTGCGCGTCGCCGCCGATTTGCGCGATCTGCCACGCGAGAGTTTCAAAGCACGCTTGAAAAACGAACTCATGGAAGGGAGAAAAAAGATGGCTACAGCGGAGATGGTCGTCGCCTCGCGAAGCACGCGAACCGACGCAATACCAAATCTTGCTTTCAAGAATGCCTCTAAAGCGATCGAGTTCTACAAGAAAGCCTTTGGAGCGGTTGAAGTCTTCCGTTTCGAGATTGGGGGAAACATTCCCCATGCCGAGATCCAGATCGGAGATTCGGTGTTCGGTTTATGCGACGAATGGGCTGAGGGTGGCCGCTTCAGTGCCGAAACCTGGGGACATTCGCCGGTGGGCTTCCGGATCCACGTGAAAGACCTCGATTCGTTTGCCGCTCGTGCCGTGGCCGCAGGGTTGAAGGTTACGATGCCAATTAGAGACCAATTCTATGGATACCGTGAAGGCAACTTCGTCGATCCGTTTGGCTACGCCTGGAGTATCGCCACGGTGGAAGAAGAGATGTCGGTCGAGGAAATGCACCGGCGGATGAAGGGACTACAGACTGGGCCGGAAGGTGCTGAACTTCCAGCGGGGAAGAAGAGTAAAGGGCCGGCGGTGAACCCGGTTCCGCGCGGCTACCACACGGTCACTCCGTATCTCGTGGCGCAGGACGCGAATTTCGTGATCGATTTCGTGAAACAGACATTCGGTGGCGAGGAGATCTTCCGCGCCGTCGGGTCGGCGGGCGGCTATCACTGTGAAGTACGAGTGGAAGACTCCATGCTGATGATCGGAGGCGGAGGGCCGGGTGTGTCGTGGAAGGGCGACTCGATGTTGGGAGCGTTTCACATTTACGTTCGCGATTGTGACGCGACTTACCAGCGCGCTTTGCGGGCGGGCGGCAAATCGCTCGCCGAGCCCACCGATCAGGAATATGGCGAACGCTCGGCAAGTGTGATCGATCCGGCCGGCAATCACTGGTACATCGCGACATTCAAAGGCCCCGGCTACAAATCACAGGGCGCGCCGACCATTCAACCCTACCTGCATCCTTTGCGGGCCGAGCCGGTGATCGGTTTCCTGAAGCGAGCTTTCGGAGCGGAAGAACTAGGTCGTTATACGGCCCCGGATGGCGTAATACATCACACCACGATCGCGATCGGCGACTCGCACCTGGAGATGGGCGAGGCGCAAGGGCCGTATCAGCCGATGAAGTCGATGTTTTATCTCTACGTGCCCGATGTGGATGCCAGCTATCGACGGGCAATCGCGGCTGGCGCGACAGCGATGAAAGAGCCTGCCGAGCAGCCCTACGGCGACCGCGTCGGCGCCGTTACAGACATCTTCGGCAACCAGTGGTGGATCGCGACTCACGTGAAGGATGTGAGTCAATGAGATGTGGGTCAGATGTGGGTCAGTGAGATGGGTTCGCTCTAAGCCGCCGATAAGGCGGCCTTGCCGTGTTCGACGTAGCTGAGCACGGCTTGCTTCAATTGCGAATCCACTTCGTCTGCGATGGTGATTACGTCTCGCAGCACTTTGCTGAAATCCACTTTGTCCAGATTATTTTGAAGAGTGTTAAAGATGCTGACCTGCAGGATTCGCGATTCCTCGACCACCATTGAGGCGCTATATCCTTGCTGACGGCGCAGGTCTCCGTGTTGCCGCGCTGGGATTGAAATTTCCGCTTTTTCCGCCTGAGGGAGCCGTAAGCGGTGAATCAGGTCAGCGATGAGACTGGGAAGATGGCCGGTACGTTCCACGAAGCTCAATGGGATACAAGTCAGCTCGCGGTCTTCCTCTACTAGCACCATCCAGTCCCGAATTGTCGCATCGAGGTTATCCTCCAGAATCGACGCTACGCTTTGTGTGGGCAACGGCCTGTGGGGTACGGGGTTAGCGAGTTTCCGGTGGATAATGTCCCGGAGGGCGGACATTTCGATGGGTTTTACAAGGACTTCGTCCGCTTGCAGGCGGATGGCCGAAAGCGCCTCGTCGATCTCCGGGTAGCCGCTCAGCACCAGCGTTATTGCCTCAGGGTGCGTGTGTCGCATAGCGCTAACGACGGTAAACCCATCACCGGCGAGCGGCATGTGCAGATCAGAAAGAAGTGCGTCAAAATGTTCACTAGCGATGCGGCCGAGCGCTTCGCGCACGCCTGAGACGGAGACTACCTCGAATCCGTCGCGTTCCAACACTGTCTGCAGCATCCCACGGACAGCTTCGTCGTCCTCTGCGAGCAAGATTCTAGGCATTCTTCCACTTCTTTCTTCCTCAGTAAGACGCACGTTTACACTGTTTAAACGATAGCGGGCTGCCTCAACTTTGTCTGAGCAAAACAGCACATGCGAGAAACCGCTTCCAGCTCTAGCTTCGCAACAAACATGCCAGCCTTACTATTCCTCAGCCACCGGAGATCGAAGCGCCGCCGTTATTCTTCTTCACAGCGCGGGGAATAAGCTGTAGTCTTGAGCGGTCTCAAGGGTCTTCCCGCAGCTCTCATCGACGCTGCTGCAGTTTCTGGCAAAAGGAAATTACGGTCGGACGGCAGCGCAACGGCGTCTGTCGGACGTGGACGGCGCTGTCTGAATGCGGCGCGGAACTGAGGGACTGTTGGCGACCAGTGCGGTCACACGTAAAGCTTCATTCCAAGCCAGGCACGCGATATTAGGTGTATTCGCGGTGCTGACCGTGTTTGTCGTCCTCACGCGCGATCGAACACTGCTGGATTCGCACTCCTTCCTGCGCCAGCGCTATTCGGCATTCGCATGGCTGATGTTTTTGCATGGCATCCCGGGAGCTCTGGCTCTCGTTCTGGGCATGTTTCAGTTTTCCAACCGGCTGCGCCAGCGTTATTTGCCGGTGCATCGGATTATGGGTCGCATTTATGTGGGCTGCGTCGCCATCTCTGCGCCGACTGCCGTGGTTGTGTCGATTGTCATTGCCACTCCCACACTGCTTATGGCTTCGGTGATCCAATCTGTCGGGTGGCTGGCCACGACTGCCACCGGACTCTACTGCGTCCGTTCGGGAAACATTCAGCAGCACCGCGAGTGGATGACGCGCAGCTATCCGTTCGCCATGGTCTTCGTGGTCACGCGCGCTCTTAACGCTGTTCCGGCAATTGAACGAATGGGACTGATCGGGATTGAGACCGTGGTTTGGAGCGTGATTGCCTCCGCATGTCTCTTGCCTTCGCTGGTAATCGGCTGGCAGTCGTTGGCATCGAACCGGCGCCGAACAAAAGTTCGGATCGCGCCGTCGCCGCTTACTCCTGAAGTGTTAGACAGGGCATAATCGAGTCCTTCAAACAATTCCCCATCGCAATGCGGCAGTTCCCTGGCTTCGGTTTGACCCTCCGGAATCCGTTCAATAAACTGAAGATTCAGAACATCACTGCAGGCCCCAACTCTATGGCGGATAGCATTCATGTAAAGCTCCCGGACGGGAGCTTAAAGGAAGTTCCCAAAGGTACGACGGCGCTCGACATTGCGAAGTCGATCAGCCCGCGGCTGGCGGATGCGGCGCTCGTCGCTAAAACCAACGGCGACCTCATCGATCTCACCAAGCCACTGGAAAAAGACACCGACCTACGCCTGCTCACGGATCGCGATCCCGAGGCGTTGGAAGTTTATCGCCACTCGTCGGCCCATTTGCTGGCGGCGGCGGTACTCGAACTCTTTCCTGAGACGAAGTTAGGCCACGGCCCGCCGACCGAGACTGGCTTCTTTTACGACTTCTACCGGCCGACCCCGTTTACCCCCGAGGACCTGGAAAAGATCGAAAAGAAAATGCAGGAACTGGTACAGCAGAACGTGCCCTATGCGCGGGAGTTTCTGCCACGCGACCAGGGGCTGGCCGAGTTCAAAAAAGAAGGCGACTTCATGAAGTGCCATTTCATCGAGCAGTTCACCAAGCCCGATGAAAAGATTTCCATTTATCGCACCGGAAAGTTCATCGACTTCTGCCGCGGGCCACACATTCCGTCGACTGGAAAGATCAAGGCGTTCAAGCTGTTCAACGTTGCCGGCGCCTACTGGCTGGGGGACGAAAAAAATCCGCAACTTCAGCGCATCTACGGGACTTCCTTTTTCTCGAAGAAAGACCTCGACGATTATCTGAAGCAACAAGAAGAAAGCAAAAAGCGCGATCATCGCGTTTTGGGCAAGCAGCTCGATCTGTTCTCCATTCAGGAACTGGCCGGGCCGGGGCTGATTTTCTGGCATGCCAAGGGCGGCATTATCCGCAAACAAATGGAAGACTGGATGCGCGAGCAATACATCAAGCGCGGCTATTCGCTGGTCTATACGCCGCATGTGGCGCGGCGGCAGTTGTTCTTTACCTCGGGGCACGAGGGCTATTACTCGCAAAACATGTTCGACGCCATGGAACTCGACGACGCCGAATATCGCCTGAAGCCGATGAATTGTCCCGGCCATATTTTGATTTACAAAGACTCGCTGAAGTCGTATCGCGATCTGCCGGTGCGCCTGGGCGAACTGGGCACGGTGTATCGCTACGAGCGCTCGGGCGTGATGCACGGACTGCTGCGCGTGCGCGGTTTTACGCAGGATGACTCGCACATCTTCTGCACGCCGGAGCAAGTCGAAGACGAAATTACTGGCTGTCTCGACTTCGCCCTGGATGTGCTGAAGGATTTTGGCTTCAACCAATTCCAGACCGAACTCTCAACCTGGGATCCTAACGACCGGAAGAATTTTGTAGGCAGCGAAGAGCAATGGATCCACGCCACCGAATCCCTCGAGAAGGTGCTGAAACGCCGGAATATCGAATACAAGACCATGCCGGGCGAGGCGGCGTTTTACGGACCGAAGATCGACATCAAGCTGGTGGACGCGATCGGGCGGCTGTGGCAGCTCTCGACGGTGCAGGTGGATTTCAACCTGCCGCAGCGCTTCGGCCTGGAGTATGTGGCGGAAGATGGTTCGCGCAAACAGCCGGTGATGGTACATCGCGCACTGTTCGGGTCGATCGAGCGCTTCTTTGGCGTGTTGATCGAGCACTACGCGGGCGCGTTCCCGGTGTGGCTGTCGCCGGTGCAGGTGGCGATGATCCCAATCAGCGAGCGCCATGCGGAGTACGCCAACAAAATCGCCGATCAACTTCGCCAGATTGATGTCCGCGTTGAAGTCGATGCGCGCAACGAGAAGATGAACGCGAAAATCCGCGAGCACGCCATGCAGAAAGTTCCGTTCTTACTCGTTGTCGGGGATAAAGAGGCTGAAGCGGGCAACGTGAACGTGCGCTCGCGTGGCAAAGAGAAGACGGAAGACATGCCGGCGGCGGAGTTCGTGGAGAAGATCAGAAAGCTGATTGCGGAGAAGAGCCCGGGCGTGTAGCTGAGCTGTGCGGTACCATGTTTCCCGTGCATTTACTGGCGGCGCGCGTGCTCTCTCACATTCAGCGACACGATCTGCTTCGGGCTGGGGATCGCGTTGGCGCGGCCGTCTCCGGGGGGATTGATTCGGTCGCGCTTCTGCGGCTGCTGCTGGAGTTGCGGCATGAACTGGGCATCGTCCTTTCTCTAGTTCATTTCAATCACAAGCTGCGCGGAGCGGAATCTGATGCCGATCAGAAATTCGTGGCGAGCCTGGCACGCGAGCACGGTTTGGAATTCCACGTCGACAGCGAAGACGTGGCGCAGCAGGCGGCGGAAGAACGTGTCAGCGTGGAAACGGCGGCACGGGAGTTGCGGTATGGATTCTTTCGGCACTTGCTCGGAGAAGAGTCAACGGCGGGCCCTCAGGGGGTAAAGCCCGATTCTTTTGTCGCGCCTAACGGCACGGCTGAAGCCGTGCCCTTCCACGAACCGCCTTCGCTTCGCTCGGCGTCTCAGGGCCTTCAGCATCCGACTAGTGTACATCTGACCAAAATCGTGACGGGCCACACGCTGGACGATCAGGCAGAGACGGTGTTGATGCGGATCATTCGCGGCGCGGGACTGCGCGGGCTGGGGGCCATTCATCCGCGGATTCCGGTTGAAGATGACGTCGGAGAGATCTGCGGCGAAATCATCCGGCCTTTGCTGGGTATTCGCCGCCATGAGCTGGAGCAGTATCTCAAGGATATCGGCCAATGCTGGCGCGAAGATTCGACTAACGCGGACGACCGATTCACTCGCAACCGAGTCCGCAAGCTGGTGGTCCCGCTGCTGGAGCAGGAGTTCAATCCCGCGGTCGCGGAAAGTATCGCTGAGTTGGCTGAGATTGTCCGCGGCGAAGAAGACTATTGGGAGAACGAAATCTCAGGATGGCTTGGAACTACGGTTCAATGGACGGAGCCGGGCTGGGCCAGCGCCGTATCCCGCGAGACCAGTTTGGTTCAGATTGCGCTGCCGGGCAACCAAGTTTCGGATTCTTCCAAAGATCTTGACCTGCGCACAAAAATCGACAGCGCGCCATGGCTGGTGATGAATGCATCCGTGAGCCGGATGTGGTTTCTGGGCGAGCCCATCGCCGTGCAGCGCAGGTTGGTGAAAGCGATCGGGGAAAACGCCGGGATTCCCTTGGAGTTCAAACACGTGGAAGAAATCCTGCGCGTAGCAGCAGAGGACGACGCTTCCGAGAAGGAATTGTCGCTACCGCGGGGCTGGAAGCTGCTACGCGAGCCTCAGCAGTTGGTGTTTGTGACTCCCGATTTGCGCGAGCCCGCGCCGCTGCAAGATTATGAGTATGAACTTCCCGTTCGCGGGCAAATCGTTGTTTACGAGGCAGGCTCCTCGATGGAAGTGCTCCATGTTCCCGCGGACGGGCAGCCGGGGTATAATCTTGACCACCTGCTGGACGCGGACTCTCTGCCCGGACCGTTAAGGGTGCGGAACTGGCGTCCCGGAGACCGGTTCTGGCCGGCCCATACCAAGTCCCCCAAGAAGATCAAGGAATTGCTGCAAGAACGTCACGTAGCACAAGAAGAGCGCAGGCTGTGGCCGGTAGTCGTGAGCGGGGATGAGATTGTGTGGGTGCGAGGGTTTCCGTGCGCGGCTAAATTCCGGGCCAATCCGGGAAGAGCGGCGATCCTGATCGTGGACGAGCCCCTGACCGGCCGGCCGGCGACGGAACACTAAGCAGCAATGTGCCGGGGAGGCACGCAAATTTGATGAGCTCTGCGCGAGTCGAGCCCCTTCGACCGGTCATTACTGCCGAACAGATCCAGAAGCGAGTGAAGGAACTGGGCCGGCAAATCTCCGACGATTACAAGGGACAGACCATCCACATGCTGGCGGTGCTGGAAAATGCCTTCATGTTTCTGGCCGACCTGGTGCGGGCTGTCGAAGTGCCGGTGGTGTGCCAATTCATCAAGCCCAAGTACACTCGGACCCAGGGCGGGTCTGCCAACGAAGTTATGGAGATCCTCTTCAGCCATGCGCCGGACATTCGCGGGCAGCACATCCTGCTGGTGGAGGGGTTGGTGCATTCCGGGGTCACCAGCGAGTTTCTAATGAGCGATCTGAGGGCGCGCGGGGCATCGTCGGTGAAACTGGTAACGCTGGCCGACCGTCAGTCGGCCCGCCGAGTGCCCCTGCAGCCGGATTATTTCGGCTTTTTGGTGGATGAAGTCTTTCTTGTGGGGTATGGCCTCGGAGCGGTGGAGCAGACCAACCGCAATTTGCCCTACTTGGCGGCCGCCCGTTAGGCGAAGATCTAGAATCGGTACCTGAAATCGACAGCTCACGAGGTCGCTTTTTGAACCGCACGATCAAGACTGTTATCTTTTGGGTCTTCATCGGCATTTCTGCGTTACTCCTGTTCCAGATTGTGCGCTCCGATCCGGCGTAGGACCGCGAGCCAGAGATAAGCTATTCGCGTTTCCTGTCCGAAGCGAACGCCGGAAATGTCATGAGCGTTACCATTACAGGGAGTCGCGTACAGGGCCAGTATCGCGACCGTAAGGGAACGTTTCGGCTGACTGGTCCCAGCGATCCTGGCGTCTATCTGGATACCCTTCGCGTCAAAGACGTTGACGTATGGTTCAAAGAGGCTCCGGTTGGTTCACTGCCCCTCCAGTTGATGGGCACATGGGCTCCATTAATCCTTCTGGGAGCACTTTGGTTCTTCATGATCCGCCAGATGCAGCGAAAGGGTGCGATAGTCCAGCGCGTGGGGAGCCCCGAAAGACCTGCGGCCTCAGACCAGCGGCGCTTTGGCTGAAGTAACCATTGGTCTACCAATTACTTAAGTTCCGCTTCAACAAAAACCCCTTTTTGCCGCAGAAAAGGTAGAATAAAGTTCATAAAGGAATTTTCGACAATCGAAAGTCGCCGACGGGCATCTAAATGGCGTGGGAGCTTCGGGGTTGGCGCAGGTAAACCACCCGTAGCGAACTGAGGAGTTTTCTAGGTGAATTCAACTGTAAAAACCGTATTGTTCTGGTTGCTGATCGGGATCTCTGCCCTGCTGCTTTGGGAAGTAGTGAAGGGAGCCCGCGATGGCCAGAAAGACGCAGAGTTAAATGTCAGCCAGTTCATGACTGACGTGGACCAGAACAACATTCGGGAGTTGACGGTCAACGGGATGGAAGTGCGCGGCAAGCACCGCGACGGTTCCGCCTTTCACACCACCGCGCCGGGTAACTACTTTACGCCGGAAGTGCTGAAGGGCCTGCACGACAAGGGTGTGAATGTAAACTTCCGCGATGTCAACAGTGGGAGCCTACCCTTGCAACTGCTGGGAACGTGGGCTCCGCTGATCCTGCTTGGCGCACTCTGGTTCTTCATGATCCGGCAGATGCAGACCGGCGGAAACAAGGCGCTTTCGTTCGGTAAGAGCCGGGCGCGGCTGCTCTCCATGCAGCAGAAGAAAGTCACGTTCAAAGACGTGGCCGGCGTGGAAGAAGCCAAGGAAGAGCTGCGCGAGATTATTGAATTCCTGCGCGAGGCTCAGAAGTTTCAGAAACTGGGCGGACGCATTCCCAAGGGCGTGCTGCTGGTAGGCCCTCCCGGGACAGGCAAAACGCTGCTGGCCCGTGCGGTTGCAGGTGAGGCGAACGTTCCCTTCTTTTCCATTTCCGGCTCTGACTTCGTAGAAATGTTCGTCGGCGTAGGCGCCAGCCGGGTGCGCGATTTGTTCGAGCAGGGCAAGAAGAACGCTCCCTGCATTATCTTCATCGACGAAATCGATGCGGTGGGGCGTCATCGCGGCGCCGGCCTGGGTGGTGGACACGACGAGCGCGAACAGACTTTAAATCAACTGTTGGTCGAGATGGACGGGTTCGAATCGAATGAAGGCGTCATTCTGATGGCGGCGACCAACCGTCCGGATGTGCTCGATCCGGCTCTACTGCGGCCCGGGCGCTTTGATCGGCGTGTTGTTGTGAGCCGTCCCGATGTGCGCGGACGCGAAGAAATTCTTCGCGTGCACACGCGCAAGATTCCTCTGGCTGAAGATGTCGATCTCTCCGTGTTGGCTCGCGGCACTCCGGGCTTCTCCGGCGCTGACCTGGCTAACATGGTGAATGAAGCGGCGCTGGCGGCGGCGCGGCAGAATCGCAAGGCGGTTTTGCACTACGACTTCGAACTCGCCAAAGACAAAGTGCTGATGGGCGTGGAGCGCAAGTCGCTGCTGCTCACCGATGAGGAAAAGAAGAATACGGCCTACCACGAAGCGGGACATGCGCTCGTGGCAGCGAAGATGCCGAATTCGGATCCTCTGCACAAGGTCACGATTATTCCGCGCGGCATGGCCCTCGGCGTGACCATGCAGTTGCCGATCGATGATCGCCATAACTACTACAAGAACTACCTGGAGACCGAGATCGCCATCCTGATGGGTGGACGCATTGCGGAAGAGCTGTTCCTGAACTGCATGAGCACGGGCGCGGGCAACGACATTGAGCGAGCCACCGAAATGGCGCGCAAAATGGTCTGCGAGTGGGGCATGAGCGACCTGGGTCCGATGACTTTTGGCAAAAAGGAAGAGCAAATCTTCCTGGGCCGCGAGATCGCCCAGCATCGCGATTACAGCGAGGACACAGCGATCAAGATCGATCAGGAAGTCCGTAAGCTGGTCAACAAGGGATACAACACGGCCAAACAGTTGCTGTCCGAGAATCGCGATGTGCTGGAGAGGATTGCCCGAGCGCTAATTGAGCGCGAAGTTCTCGACGCCAACGAGATCAAGATGCTGGTCGAGGGGCAGGAGCTGCCGCCGGTTCAGCCTCCACCGTCCTCCAAGGACGATGGAGTGCAACACGTCATCAAGCCGGAGCTCCAGCCGGGACGCGCTAAGGGCGGGGAACGGCCGGCCACGGCATAAGGGCACTTCTTCAACATTATGGGCGGCCTAGCGGCCGCCCTTTGATTTTGTGGGTAACGCTCGTGTGGAGCGGGCACTCCTGCCCGCTTGCCTGCAGCGGCAAGAAGAGTGCCCGCTCCACACATGCTCGGCTCCACTCATGCTCGCTCCATACATGCCCGGTCGCACGCTATAATTGCGCGCACTGATGCCCCTTACTTCTGGCGCGAAACTTGGCCCTTATGAGATTCAGTCGCCGCTCGGCGCAGGCGGCATGGGTGAGGTCTATCGTGCGAACGACACTCGCCTCGATCGAGTCGTCGCCGTTAAAGTTCTTGCTGCTCATCTTTCTTCCTCCCCTGACTTGAAGCAGCGCATGGAGCGCGAGGCCAGAGCTATTTCCGCGCTGAACCATCCGCACATCTGCCAGCTCTTCGATATTGGGTCGCAGAATGGCACTGATTACCTGGTCATGGAGTTTTTGGAGGGGGAAACGCTCGCCAAGAGGCTGGCGAAGGGTGCGATACCACTCACCGAGATCCTCCGAATCGGAATTGCTGTAGCCAAAGCACTGGAGGTCGCGCATCGCAAAGGGATTGTGCACCGCGATCTGAAACCCGGCAATATCATGCTGACCCCGGGTGGCGCAAAGCTGATGGACTTTGGCTTGGCGAAGGCGATCGGTACAGCGGCGGCAGGCGGAAGCTCAGGAATACCGCCTTCATTTACTGCATCCGCGACCTTAGCCAGTCCGACCTTGCCAAGCCCGCTCACGGCGGTCGGCAGCATTGTCGGCACGATTCAGTACATGTCGCCGGAGCAGATCGAAGGCAAGGAAGCCGATACCCGCTCCGACATCTTTGCGCTGGGCGCTGTGTTGTACGAGATGGCAGCGGGAAAGCGGCCTTTCGAGGGCAAGAGTCAACTTTCGGTGGCATCGTCCATTCTGGAGAAAGACCCGGAGCCGATCAGCGCCATCAACCCGAGCGTTCCGCCTGCCTTCGAGCACGTGCTCTCCACCTGTTTGCAGAAGAATCCCGAGGAGCGATTTCAGACGGCGCATGACGTGAAGCTGGAACTGCAATGGATCGCATCGGGACGGTCTGTTCGAGCTCAATCTGCATCAGCCCCAGTATCCTCGAACCGGCGCGAGCGGCTTAGTTGGGCCGCCGCGGTCCTTGCGGCGATCGTCCTGGGCGCGGGCGGGCTTTCTTTCTATCATGTTTTCTATCATCCCGCGCAAACAGCCCACGCCATACGCACCGTCATCAATCCCCCTGAAAAAGTTACGCTCAATTTGAGTGGCGATTTCGCGGGGCCGCCTGTGTTGTCTCCGGACGGCGCGTCGATCGCGTTCACGGCGACTGCCGGGGAATCCAAAATTGCACTCTGGGTTCGCCCGATGGATTCGCTCGATGCCCATCCGCTTGCCGGTACCGAGGGTGCGATTTTCCCTTTTTGGTCGCCCGACAGCCGTTCGCTCGGTTTCTTCGCGGACTCCAAACTGAAAACCGTAGATCTGAACAATGGCTCTCCCTCAGTCATTGCGGATGCGCCGTTCGGTCGCGGGGGCTCATGGGGTTCTGACGGAGTCATACTTTTCTCCGCGAACACGCAAACGGCTTTGACCCGTGTCAGTGCCAGCGGCGGGCCTTTGGCGGCCGCCACCAAGCTCGATGCAGCCCAGCACACTTCCCATCGTTGGCCTTGCTTCCTACCTGACGGCCAACATTTTCTTTACCTCGCGATCAATCACGATCCTTCTAAGTCATCGAATAACACGGTGTACTATGCCTCGCTCGACGGGCGCGAAAATCGCCCGTTGTTCCGCTCTCAATCGAACCCCGTTTACGCGGATGGATTTCTCCTGTTCGCTCGTGGCGACCAGTTGATGGCGCAGCCCTTCGATCCCGCTAGAGGAACCCTCCGCGACGAGCCGCGGAGTGTGGCCCGAGGAGTGATGAACGACATCAGCACCTGGCATATGGACGCGACGGCGTCGCCGGACGGCCTGCTGGCTTTCGGTACTGGCGGAACTTCAGATTTGCAGTTAATCTGGTTTGATCGCGAAGGAAAACCGCTCGACACCCTCGCCGATAGCCTGTCTAATCTGCAATGGGCACGTATCTCGCCGCAGGGCGATCGCGTTGCTCTGCAGATCGACACGGGCCAGAACGACATCTGGGTGCTGGATTTGGCGCGTGGCGTGCGCACCAGGCTAACCTTTGGAAATGCGTCGAGTACGTTTCCAGTTTGGTCGCCGGATGGGAAATGGATCGCCTACGCCTCGGACCGCAATGGTCGCTCTAACCTGTTCCGCAAGCCTTCTGATGGAAGTGGAGCGGAAGAACTTTTACTCAGCGATGACCACCAGGTCCTTCCCAACGATTGGTCGCGGGACGGTAAGTATCTGCTGTACTCGCGCGGGGGCGGAATCGATGGCGAGATATGGGCCTTGCCTCTGGAAGGAGAGCGCAAACCGTGGCTCGTGATTCCGCACGCGGCAGTTCTGATCAGTGCACAGCTTTCCCCTGACGGGCGCTGGATCGCATATTCCTCCAATGAATCCGGCGTGGTTGAGTTGTACGTCGTGCCCTTTCGCGGGGGACAAGGCAAGTGGCAGCTCACGGCCCACGGCGGCGCGCAACCCAAGTGGAGCGGGGATGGCAAACAGCTCTACTTTATGGATCAGACTTACAATCTGTTTACGGTCCCGGTGAAGGACGTCGGCGGCGCCCTTCAGTTCGGCGCACCGCAACGCCTGGTCAGCAGCAGCACCTGGTCAGCTCCGCAGATTTTCTACGACGTTACTCCCGACGGTAAGAAAATCCTGTTGAACCGGGTGGCGCAACAGGTGAACCAATCCATAACAGTCGTCACCAACTTCGCGGCTGGGTTGAAGAAGTAGTTTAAAGAAGGGACGGAAAGCCAGCGCGCGACCCGGCCGGGCGGCCGCAGATGTTCCCTTTCCCAACTCGGAAAACAGGCCTGTTACTCAGTCGATTCAGCGCCCTTTGTGCGGCTCAAAAAGGACCATTTTGTGGTACAATCTCAATAGTCGGAACACCACCCTAAGTATTAGGAATTTCAACAACTTGAAGTCTTTGCAGAGGAGTTCGAGGGGGCTTACGTCGAAGCTAGATTTCCAGCCAAAATCCAGGTAGCAGCAGTCACGTTCTTGAGAAAAAATTCGGGACATTTTCGCGGAGCGGAATGGCCACTAAAGAGATCAATACTCCCATCGCAGAAACCAAGACAAAAAACGGAATCGTAACTCCGATCACTTCGGCGAACGGCGGAGGCAACGGCAGCAACAGCTCCTACAATGCCGACTCCATTAAAGTGTTGGGTGGCATGGAAGCGGTTCGCAAGCGTCCGGCCATGTACATCGGCTCGACTGGCGAACTCGGCTTGCATCACCTCGTCTACGAAGTGGTCGACAACTCCGTCGACGAGGCGCTGGCGGGATTCGCGACGAAGATTGAAGTCGTCATTCATCTCGACAACTCGATAACGGTCATCGACGATGGACGCGGCATTCCGGTTGACGACATGGTGATCGACGGCGAGAAAATTTCCGCGGCGCAAGTGGTGATGACCACGCTGCACGCCGGGGGAAAATTTGATTCATCGACATACAAGGTTTCCGGAGGATTGCACGGCGTTGGGGTTTCCTGCGTGAACGCGCTGAGCGAAGACCTGGAGCTCGAAATCTGGCGCGACGGCACGACCTGGCAGCAGAATTATTCCAAGGGCGAGCCCACCAACAAGCTGCACAAAACTGGTGTCGCCAAAGTGAAGACCGGGACCAGAGTCCACTTCCTGCCTGACCGGTCCATTTTTACCGAAATTCAATATAACTACGACACGCTGGCACAGCGTCTGCGCGAACTGGCATTTCTTAACAAGGGATTGCTGATCACGCTGACCGATGAGCGGAATACAGATACGAAGAGCGGCGAGGCCAAGCACACCGATTTCAAATACAACGGCGGCATCGCGGAGTTCATCAAGCATCTCAATCGCGGCAAACAGGTGCTGCACGACAAGCCCATTTACATGGAAGACGACCGGAACGGCGTCCACATGGAGATTGGACTGCAGTACAACGACGCCTATTCCGAGTCAGTATTCAGCTTCGCCAACAACATCAATACCGTTGACGGCGGCACTCATCTTTCTGGATTCCGCACCGCGCTGACCCGCACCATCAACTATGCCGGGCAGCAAATGGGCTTATTCAAAGACGTCAAAGAAAATCTGACTGGCGACGATGTGCGTGAAGGTCTGGTGGCGGTGATCAGCGTGAAGCTGCCGCAGCCACAGTTCGAAGGCCAGACCAAGGGCAAACTGAACTCTGACATCGCCGGCACGGTCACGCAGTTCGTCAACGAACGACTAGGCGCATTCTTCGAGCAGAACTCGACCGTGGGACGCAAGATCATCAATAAGGCAGTCGATGCCGCGCGCGCTCGCGAGGCCGCCCGCAAAGCCCGTGACTTGACTCGGCGTAAAGGCGCGCTCGATTCCGGCGGACTGCCAGGCAAACTGGCCGATTGTTCGGAACGCGATCCCAACCGGTGCGAACTGTTTCTGGTCGAAGGCGAGTCAGCAGGTGGCACCGCGAAACAGGGCCGCGACCGGCGCTTTCAGGCGATTCTTCCGCTGAAGGGCAAAATTCTCAACGTGGAGAAAGCGCGTTACGACAAGATGCTGGCGCACGAAGAAATTCGCGCCATGATCACGGCGCTGGGCACCGGCATTTCGAAGGAAGATTTCGATCCCACAAAAGTGCGCTACGGCAAGATCATTCTGATGACCGACGCCGACGTGGACGGAAGCCACATCCGCACGCTGTTGCTGACGTTCTTCTTCCGGCACATGCAGGAGTTGATCAAGCGCGGGAATGTTTATATCGCGCAGCCGCCGCTGTTCTCGCTGAAAAAGGGCAAATCGCAGCAGTACATCAAGGACGAGCGCGAATTCGTGAAAGTGATGGTGAAGCGCGCGGCCGATGGATTGAGTGTGCGCTATGGCGAGGGCGCGGCCAAGATCGAAGGCAAAGACCTGGCGCGCTTCATGACCGTGCTCGACGAGTACCTGGGCTTTTTCGAAAAGCTCGACAAGCGGGTGCGCAACGAGCGAGTTACCGAACTGGTTCCCAAGTTCGACCTGGCCAAGCGCTCGGACTTTGAAGGCGACAAGAAAACGCCGCCCAGGAAAATTGAACGTCTGGAAAAAGAACTCAAGAAACTTCAAAAAGATGAAGGTTTCAAGAGTGTCGAAGCGCGCTTCGACGAAGAACACAACCTCTGGGAAGTGAGCTTCGTCAACAAGCACGGCGCAGAACACGTCATCAACTGGGTTCTGGCTTCGAGCGCGGAATGCCGGCAGCTGATCTCGAAGTACAAGCAGATCGAACCCTACATGGAGCCGCCGTTCGTGGTCGAGACTCTGGCCAAGGCTGCGACCACTGGTGACGACGGTGAAGCGGCGGACGGCGAGGCTGCATCGTCCGACGGAGACAAGGCCGAAAAGAAGAGCGCGAAGCCTGCCAAGCGCAAGACCGAAATCGAAGTCGTGGAAAAGACCAATGTCCGCGAACTTCGCGACTACGTCATCAACGAAGGGCGGAAGGATTTTACTATCCAGCGTTACAAAGGGCTGGGCGAGATGACCGCGCCGCAACTGTGGGAGACGACTATGGATCCAGAGCGGCGCACCTTGCTGTCAGTCAAGCTCGAAGATATCGCCGAGTGCGAAACCATCTTCACCACTCTGATGGGCGAGGACGTGGAAGCGCGGCGGAAATTCATCGAAGAGAATGCGCTGGATGTGAAGAACCTGGACATCTAAACCTTTTAAATCTTTCTTTGCCACGGTTCTTCACGGATTTATACGGATCAAGAAATCAGGGCGGACCTCGGGTCGCCCGTTTTGTTTGCATCGCTAGGAAACACAGAACTGTCGGTAGTGAGGACGGCTTACAATGTCCCGGCTATGACTGGACAGAGTCTCGCATCGTCTCTCCTGGCGATCGCCGTTTTTACTGCCACATTGTTCGCCGTCGATCCTTCCTCGGCTCCGACTCCTCCCATGGGCTGGAACAGCTGGGATTCCTACGGCACAACGGTGCGCGAAGAGCAGGTCAAGGCCAACGCGGACTGGATGGCGGAACATCTCGCAAAATATGGATGGAGATATATCGTCGTCGACATTGAGTGGTATGAGCCGAATGCGCAGGGTCACGATTACAAGCCGGGCGCCCCGCTGAGCATGGATGATTACGGCCGACTGATGCCCGCGGTGAATCGTTTTCCTTCTTCCGCCAATGGCGCGGGATTCAAGCCGCTGGCCGACTACATTCACAGCAAGGGATTGAAATTCGGTATTCACATCATGCGCGGAATTCCGCGACAGGCAGTCGAGCGCAATCTTCCGATCAAAGGGACGCCGTACCGTGCGGCCGATGTCGCAGACAAAGACAACGCGTGCCGCTGGAATCCGGACATGTGGGGCGTCGATACGACTAGGGCGGGGGCGCAGGCCTACTACGATTCGATCGCGGAATTGTATGCGTCGTGGGGCGTCGACTTCATCAAGGCGGACGACATGGGGAGTCATCTGTATCAGCCGGCGGAAATGAAAGCTCTCAGCATAGCGATACGCAAAACCGGTCGTCCGATAGTGTTGAGCATATCGCCGGGGCCCGCGCCAATTTCCGAAGCCGAGTTCTTCGAGAAGTACGCCCAGATGTGGCGCATCTCGGATGATTTCTGGGATGACTGGAAACTGTTGAGGCAGCAGTTCGACTTTACGCGGGACTGGGCGCCGCTTGTGGGCAAGAACGGTACGTGGCCGGATGCCGACATGTTGCCACTGGGAAAACTCCGAGTCACGCAGAAAGAAGGAGGCGGCACGCCCACAAAGTTCACACCGGACGAGCAGCAGACGGTGATGACGCTGTGGAGTATCTTCCGCTCGCCACTAATGTTTGGCGGCGACCTGCCAAGCAACGACGCCGCGACGACGGAACTGATCACCAATGAGGAAGTTTTGCAGGTCGATCAAAACAGTCACGGCGGACATCAGGCGCTGGATCGAGGGAATATTCGGGCGTGGGTAGCAGAGGGAGCGAAGCCGGGCGAGCGCTTCGTGGCGGTATTCAATCTGGGGGATGCCAAGGAGAGCGTCAACCTGCGGTGGCAGGATCTCGGGATCGAAGCTCCAAACGCCCAGGTCCGTGACGTGTGGCAGCATGTGGCTCTTGGCTCAACCGACGGGCTGCGCGTTCGCATCAGGCCACATGCGTGTGTTTTATATAGCGTGGAGCTATCCGACTAGCTCCGTGGCTGCTGCAGATTCGGGCCGGCCCAAAAATTCTCCGCAAGTCCAATCTCGGCCTCCGTTCATCCTGCGGGGGATCAATCATGTCAACTCTGGCGGAATCTCTGGGAGAGATTAAGAAGCCCTGGCAGTGGATTGCGATCGGCGGAGGCCTCTTGCTGGTTTGGGGAACAGTTGCATTTCCTAACCTAGAACGGACACGCACCGCGTCGCATGCATGGCAGACCACGCGTTCGGAGCCGGTAGCGGAATTCTCTGCGGCGCCGATGATCGAGGCCAAGCCACGAGCCCAGGAAGGCGACGTGATAACCGCGCCCAGGGCGGTTGCAGTTCCAGTCCCAGGAGCGCCTGACGCCGCCACCGGGAGGAAGATCATTCGCACTATTTCCATGGACATTGTGGTGCAGCATCCGGCGGAAACAATGGAAAAGATTACGGCGCTCGCCGAAAGGTTGGGCGGATATCCGGTGAATGCTGAGGGCGGCGGACAAAATACCACCACAGGTACGCTTACCATTCGCGTTCCCGCAGCGCGCTTCGAGCAAGCAAGGACTGAAATCCGCAAGCTTGGACTTCGGGCAGAGAGCGAAAAGTTC
Source organism: uncultured Acidobacteriaceae bacterium (assembly GCA_963709305.1). Taxonomy (GTDB): domain Bacteria; phylum Acidobacteriota; class Terriglobia; order Terriglobales; family Acidobacteriaceae; genus Sulfotelmatobacter. The sequence continues at coordinate 347,661 of CAVPWO010000006.1, forward strand.
GACGCACAGGATGTGACCCGGCAATACGTGGACCAGGACGCGAGCATCCGAAATCTGCGCGCGGAAGAGTCGCAGTATCTCTTGATCCTGAAGCAGGCAAACACGGTGAAAGATATGCTTGCAGTCGCCGAAAGGTTGAGCGAGGTACGAGGACAAATTGAGCAACAGCAGGAGGAATTCAATGCGCTGTCGCGGCAGATCGAAACAGTTGCCATCACGATTTCCCTAAGGACAGAAGCGGAAACGAAAGTATTCGGGTTGAACTGGCGTCCGATCTACCAGTTGAAGCTGGCACTGCGCGACGGACTCGACAGTGTGGCGAACTACGCGGCGATGATGGTGGCGATTTTGTTCTATCTTCCCGCCGTGCTGTTGTGGTTGGGAACGATCCTGGCGGGAATCATCGGGAGCTGGAAGATGGCGCGGTGGATTGGAGTTCGCTGGTTTGGTTGGAAGATTACCGAGGCATCGGCGGTGGCGAAGTAAGTTTCGATCAACTACTGGCCGGCTTGAGAAGTTGCGGGTGTGCCGAGGGATGGGCTCTCAGGCTTCTCGCCTCGAAACACGCGCGAGATGCCGCGCACGATGCGGCGCATGGGTAATTCGCCTTTTGCGTCCGCGAGAAAGATTTCGCCGTTTCGGGTCCCACGGTAGTACCAGCGCTTGAGCAGCGCCAGATGCTCCATGGTTTCCATGGCAGCGCTGGCTTGCGCGGGCGGGAATGAATCCAGCGTGGCCTGCACCCGCGATTCCATCGATTGCGACTTGGCGTGGTCCGCCGACTGGATGCTGAACGAAACCGGGCCGCAGATTTTTCCCGCGTCGATCCGGAAGAATGCGACCGAACCCGCAAGATGACTCGGCTGAATCATCAAAGCAGCGAGTCGATCGAGGCGTTGAACGATTTCGGGAAGCTGGCTGACAATTGGCTTGAGTTTTTCCACGCGAACGTGAATCGCGGCCGCGTCTTCAAACGCCAGCTGAGCCGATGCCGCTTCACGCTGCAGCGAAAATTCTCGGAGGAGGGAATCCCCGCCGGAATCAAAATAACTCTGCACGCGGTTCACTTCCGTGGAATACTCTTGATCGCTGCAGCCCTTGAAACAGGGAGCGAGACACATCTTCATCTCGGAATAGATACAGCCGGGAAAACTTGGATCGGGATGGAGGTCGTCGACGCAACGCCGCATTTTGAAGAGGTCCAGCGAATCGTTTATAAACTTCTCAGCTGCAACTCGTGAAACAAACGGTCCGTAGTAGAGAGAACGTCCGCCGAGTCGCCCAAGCCGCGTAGTGATCGACGCTCGTGGATATTCGTTCTCCAGATGCAGCTTCACCAACGGCGCGAAGCGGAAGCGTAGGCGTTGCTGATAGGTCTTCGGGAACGTGGCGCGCAGGACGCTGTACAGCAGGAAACCGGATTCAAAGTCCGATCCGGTCGGAGCGTATTCGATCAGGCGCACGCGGTCGCGCAGGTTGAGCTTTTTCGTGCGCTCTTCGACGGGCCCGAGCAAACGCTGCAGGCGCCGTCGCAGATTCGCTGTTTTGGTAACGTACGGCTCCGCTTGGGCGTCTGCTCCGCGCAGCAGAAACACCGCCGCCCCAGTCGGCAGCGCGGAGAAAATCTCCGCATCTCGCTCCGGCGCGAATTCCAGGCGCTCAGTCAGCACAGAATCATTGTAAGCAAAGGTTGATCGGCACGGACGCAAAGCTTCGCCATCCGTGGATTCTGTTTGCCCCGCGTGCCGCCGCGTTCAGGCGTTACTTGAAATTGGCGCTGCGGAATTTCTGGCGGAAGTCCGTGCCTTCCAGAGTGACGATGCGGCACATTTCATGCAATCGCGATCGCATGCGCTCGCCGATTCGGTCGCCGAGCGTCTCGCCACGGCTTGCGGCTCTTGCAGGCGAAATGGAGCCAGTAGCGCCCGCCGCCGGCTGATCGTCAAAATTCGTTGTGATGATTGTGGTGCGGTTGTCGTTATATCGTGTATTCAGGATTAAGCTGACCGTGTCCCACACCCACTCCGTAGGTTTCACCGCTCCCAGTTCGTCTAGCACCAGTACGTCGGTTTCGAACACCGGCCGCAGCACGTCCAGTTCCGTGGTCTGCACCGTCGAGTTGTAGGAATTCTGGATTTCTTTCAGCAGCTCACGATAATCGTAAAACAGGCAGGGGATGCCTCTGTGGACGATGAGTTCTTTGATGATTCCAACCGCCAGGTGAGTCTTACCGGTTCCTATCTTGCCAATAATCAGCAGGCCCTTGTCGCCGCGCGGATCGCAGGTTTTCGCGAAGCCGGCAGCAATGAAATGAGCTTCCTCGAGCGACGGATGAGCCCCAGGGAAGTCCGTGTCATAGTTCGAGAGTTCGCAATGCTCGTAGCGGCGCGGAATGCGGGCCGCGCTCAACAACGATTTTCCCCGCTCCCGCAACTGGCAATCACAACGCGTGACCCGCCGATCGTTGGTGCTGTCACTGGCGCCGACAGCTTTCCATCCCGAGCCCTCACATAGCGGGCAAACTTCCGCAGGAGCCTTGATCCCTTGGGACCGTTCCGTCTTCTGATCAATCATCTTCAAACAAAATCTCCTCTTCGACTTTGCACCCAAGGAACGCTTTCGCGCAAGCCGGAAACCCTGTCGACCTGTGTACATCCTGTGAACCCGCGCTGTGTCCTGTGGAGGGCATAGGAAAACCCCTCCCGGCGAAGCCGAGAGGCCGCTCGGGTAGCCCCAATTCGGGCGCAAGCAGTGCAAAACAGGCTTCCCGCGCCGATTTTCACAGTTGACTTTCGCCACAGACGGAGGACAATACGAGCCGTCAGGTTTCCCGACTCAGTCATAGCCACGAATTCCCGCCGATGCAGGCTGGACGGGCTTGGCTGGGCATGAAAAGAGACCTGCGAGGAGAATCTCATGAATAAGGCCGATCTGGTTGATAAGATCTCAGGCGCGTGTGAAATCAGTAAAGCGCAGGCCACGACTGCCATCGATACCGCCGTGGACAGCATTACATCTGCACTCCGCAAAGGAGACAGGGTAGCTTTGATAGGATTCGGTACCTTCTCGGTGTCGCAGCGAAAAGCTCGGAACGGACGCAATCCGCAAACCGGCGCCACCATCAAAATTGCCGCCCGCAAAGTCGCGAAGTTCAGCCCGGGGGCCGAATTGAAGAAAGCTGTCAACAAGAAGTAATCGAAACGTAAGATCGCAAAGACGGCAGGGGCAGCCCTGCCGTTTTTTGCTGCCAGCAGGAGTCAATTCGGCATCGAGGAGTCGTCCAGATGGTCCGTTTCCTTCGCACAAAAATACCGACGCTGCTTGCGCTGCTGACCGTAATGACGGCGCAAGGAAGCGCACCCATGCCGTTCGGCGTGTTACGCCGGGTGTCGGAGACGCCCGTAATTGCCCCGCGCGGTGGCGGCTGGGAGTCGGCCGGCACCTTCAATGCCGCGGCAATCGTGCGAGGAGACAAGATCGTAATGCTCTACCGCGCGCAGGACAAGCAAGGCACATCGCGCCTGGGATACGCCGAGAGCGCTGATGGAATCCGTTTCAGCCGCCGAGATGAGCCGGTATTAAGCCCGATGGAAGAATACGAGAAAGATGGCGGCGTTGAAGACCCGCGCCTGGTCCAATTCGGCGACACTTATTATTTGACCTACACCGGCTACAACAAGAAAGATGCGCAGCTGTGCCTGGCCGCTTCCACCGACTTGATTCACTGGGACCGCAAAGGCGTCATCATTCCAGCCAACAAGGGGAACTGGAATGTGAAGTGGACGAAGTCGGGAGCCATCGTCCCCGAGAAGATCGACGGAAAATACTGGATGTATTTTCTCGGTACGAGCGCGGACAACAAAGATCAAGCCGGCATAGCATTCTCTACCAATCTGCTGCATTGGACGGAGGCCACGCAGGTTCCCGTATTGCCCGTCAGACCCGACCGCTTCGATTCGCGAGTCGCGGAACCGGGTCCGCCACCGATTGTCACGTCCAACGGAATCGTTCTGATCTACAACGGCGCGGACGACAAGCTGGTCTACCGCACTGGAATCGCGATCTTCGATCGTAACGATCCCCGGAAGTTGCTCTGGCGAAGTGATCAGCCGGTATTTTCTCCCGAAAAGGATTGGGAGAAGATCGGTCAAGTGCCGAATGTAGTTTTCGTGGAAGGCATGGTGCAGCAGAGGAATCGATATCTGTTCTACTATGGCGGCGCAGACAAGTACGTGGGCGTGGCCGAAGCTTCGATCCGCCGCTCGCCTTAGCTTGACCCCCGCCCAAGCCACGCCCTACCATCGACTTGGCCCATGCGATTTCCCTTTTCCCCGATCAATTCACGTTGTCGTACGCTCGTTTGGGGCGTTTGTTTGCTCGTGGCGCCAAACCTGCGTGCCCAGCCAGGCAAGCCACCGACGACGACGCCATCCCCGGTTGTGACCTTTACCGACATCGCCCAAAAAGCCGGCCTGACCGCGCAGAACATTTTCGGCGGCGTCGACGCCAAAAAATACATCATCGAAACTACCGGAACCGGCGTCGCCATCTTCGACTATGACAACGACGGCTGGCCCGACATTTTTCTGGTAAATGGCACAAGGCTCGAAGAATTCCCTGCCGGACAAGGCCCCAGCAATCGCCTTTACCGCAACAATCACGACGGCACCTTTACCGATGTCACGGCCAGGGCAGGCCTGACCGCTACCGGTTGGGGCCAAGGCGTTTGCGTCGGCGACTACGACAACGACGGATGGGAAGACATCTACATCACCTACTACGGCAAGAATCGCCTCTATCATAACGGCCACGGAGTCTTCACCGAGGTCGCCGAGAAAGCCGGCGTCGCTGGTTCAGGCAAAGCCTGGGGCACAGGCTGCGCTTTCGTCGATTACGATCGCGACGGACGTCTCGATCTCGTGGTGGCGAATTATGTGGATTTCGATCTGGCGACCGCGCCCGCGCCCGGCGAACGCGCAACCTGCATGTGGAAGGGAGTTCCCGTCATGTGCGGCCCACGCGGTTTGCCCGGAGCCAAGAACATCCTTTATCACAACCGTGGCGATGGCACATTTGAAGACGTCACCACCAAAGCCCACATTGACCGCACCGATGGCCACTACGCCTTTAGCGTCTCCACGCTCGACTTCGATGAAGACGGATGGCCCGACATTTTCGTCGCTTGCGACAGCACACCCAGCATTCTCTACCGCAACAATCACGACGGCACGTTTACCGACGTAGCCGTCACTGCCGGTGCGGCCTTCAATGAAGACGGCCGTGAGCAGGCAGGCATGGGCTCGACCGTCGCCGACTACAACGGCGACGGTCACCTCGACATTTTCAAAACCAATTTTTCCGACGATACGTCTACTCTCTACAAGAACAACGGCGACGGAACTTTTACCGACGCCACTACCGCAGCAGGCCTCGGCCTTTACACGCAATACCTTGGCTGGGGAACGATGTTTTTCGATCTGGACAATGACGGCTGGCCCGACCTGATTCTGGTGAACGGACACGTCTATCCCGAGGTGGACAGCCAGCACCTGGGCAGCAGCTACAAAGAACCGAGAATTCTTTATCACAACAACGGCGACGGCACGTTTAGCGACATTTCGGCGTCTGCCGGATCGGGCATTACGACTGCAGCGTCTTCGCGCGGGCTCGCGGTGGGCGACCTTTGGAACGATGGCAGGATTTCGATTGTGGTTAGCAACATGAATGCCGAACCCAGTCTCCTGGTGAATCAAGTTCGCAATGCGAATCATTGGATCGCCATTCATACCGTCGGCACGAAAGCGAATCGTGACGGAATCGGCGCGCGCATTCGCGTGAAGACGGCGTCGCGCATCCTGGTCGACGAAGTCCGCAGCGGTTCCAGCTACGTCTCGAACAGCGATACGCGGGTACACTTCGGGCTGGGCACGGCTATGAAAGTCGAATGGGTTGAGATTCGTTGGCCAAGCGGGTTGACCGAGCGCTTCGGGAATCTGCCGGTGGACCAGATTCACACGCTCAAAGAGGGCTCCGGAGCTGCGGTGGCGGCGGATTCGAAGAAGCCGCAGTGATTTATTTATTTGCCTTGGGATTTTTCGGGAACTGCATCGTGCGGGTAATTCCTTCACCTTCTTTAACGAAAACCACTTGGTTCGCCTTGATATCTTTCAGCGTATCGATCTGGCCGCTGGGCCAGCGAATCTCAAGCGTGTCGACTTTCTCGGCTTTTCCCAGTCCAAAGTGAACTCGCAGATCATTCTGCGAGAAGTAACCGCCGCCGCTGCGCACCTCGTCGATCTGTTGATGCGGTTTCGTTTCACCGGGCGGATGAGTCACGCACAACAGGCGCGCACCGATTCCGCTGCGATTCGATTTGGTCCCAATCGTGCGAATCTTGATCCAGTTGTAGTTGAGTTTCGAATCGCATCGTAGCAGCTGCGGATAGTCATTGACGGTGTTTACCACCACGTCGATGTCTCCGTCGTTATCGAAATCGCCAAAAGCGGCGCCCCGCGACGGGCTTGGCTCTGAGATGCCGGCTCCCGCCTGAAAGGATACGTCCGCGAAGTGCCCGTCGTGCAAGTTCTGATAGAGCAACTTGCGCTGCGCGTAGCCGGCTTCCGTTTTCAGTTGTTCGACTTCCGGATAGACATGGCCGTTGCAGATCAGGATGTCTGCCCAGCCATCGTTGTCCATATCGAAGAATCCGCACCCCCAACCCAAATATTGCGTGTGCGCGCCCAAACCCGCCGTGAAGGTGGCATCTTCAAAATTAGCTCCGCCCTGATTGTGATAGAGAGAAGGGGTGTCGCCGGCGAAATTAGTCTTGACGATGTCGAGATTTCCGTCCAGATCGTAGTCCGCGGCGGAGACGCCCATGCCCGCCTGCGGCTTGCCGTCGGGGCTGAGCGCGCATCCCGCTTCAATGGCGATGTCCTGGAATTTCCCGTTCTTTTTATTATGGTAGAGTGCGCTGGCGGTGGAATCGTTGGCCACGTAGATATCGGGCCAGCCATCGTTGTCGAAATCCGCGGTGAGCACGCCCAGGCCGTACGTGCCATTCGCATTCAAAATCCCCGACGCTTCGGACACGTCGACGAACGTTCCATCGCCATTATTGTGATACAAAATATTTTTGCCGCCCTGCAGGCCCGGCGGCCCGCAGGCGACCATCACGCTCTTATAGAGACATGGACCGGATTCAGGGACCGGCGCAGTCGCCAAGTCGAGATCAATATAGTTGGCGACGAATAGATCCAGTCGCCCGTCGCGATCATAGTCGACGAAGGCGCAACCCGTGTTCCAGCGCGTGCCCTTGCCCGCAACACCAGCCTTCTGGCTGACGTCGGTGAAAGTGCCGTCGCCGTTATTGTGGTAGAGAACGTTCTTGCCAAAGTAGGTGACGAACAGATCGTCCCATCCATCGTTGTCGTAGTCGCCGACGCAAACCCCTTGCCCCCAGCCCGAGTGTGCGACTCCCGCCTTCGCGGTTACGTCGGTGAACGTTCCGTCGCGATTATTGCGAAAAAGATGTGAAGTCGGTTCACTGCCCGTGGGAAAACCTTCAAGCCGCTTGCCATTCACCAGAAAAATGTCGAGCCATCCGTCATTGTCGTAATCGTAAAACGCAACGCCGCAGCCGGTAGTCTCGAGCAGATACTTGTTCTTGTGCTCGCCGCCGAAGATAGTTTTCACGTTTAGCCCCGAGTCGCGCCCAATGTTGACGAAGCTTACTCCGAGACCACCGTTCGGCTCGTCTTTTGTCGCCGTCGCTCTCTGCTGCGGTCCGGCGCTGGCTCGTAGACGGCGCGGGCGCGCGATCGCCAGTACGCTTTCCAGCGACAGCACCAGTGCTGAACGGCTAAGAGATTTCAGAAAAACACGGCGTGAAGAAAACAAGAGGTCGCTACCTGGCCCACTCGGCTCGTGCTAAAATTCGCCCCTACTTCTTATATTCAGGGTACCGCGACTTTGCAAGTTCCGCCGGGCCAAATCCCCGCTGCCAAGAGAAGATCGCAATGAATCCTCATTTGATTCGTTTCCGGCGTTCGTGCCTTGCATCCGTCATCGCGCGTTCTGTTCTATGGTTCGCCACATGCATGCTGTGCGCCTCTGTTTCCTTCCCCCAGCAATCCGTCCCTGGTCCACAAGTGACGCAGGAGTTGTCGAGAACGATTCGGACCTGGGAATTCCTGCCGGTCGTGGGTACTCGCGCGGGACTGTTCGGCAACGAATCGGGACGATTTGAAGCCTGGGTCTATCCGCTGAAGATTTTTCGTGAGTTCCATCTGACGTTTCACGTCGGCGATCGCGCGCTTCCCGCCGAGAGTCTGGCACGAACGCTGACGGTACGTCCCGAGTCAGCCTCGATTCTGTACGTTGGCGATTCCTTTCGCGTGCGTGAAACGCTGTGCGTGCCGGTGAATGAACCGGGCGCAATCATCCTGCTCGACGTCGAGACCGAGGAACCCTTGGAAGTGGAAGCCGCTTTCATCGCCGACTTCCAACTGGAATGGCCCGCAGCACTAGGCGGAACGTACGTGAACTGGGATGCGAAACAACAGGCCGTCGTTTTCGGCGAAGAGGCGCGTAAGTATGCCGCGTTGGTTGGATCGCCCACCGGAGCGGACGCCCAACTCTCCTATCAGACCAACTATTCATCGTCCGATCAGAATTCTTTGCACTTAGGTGTGACCCAAAAAGGAAAAGACACCAAGGTAATGATAATCGCGGCATCGATAACCGGCCGAGCCGACGCCGAGAAGACTTACCAGCACTTACTTGCTTCTTACGCTGACACCATGCGCCACGCTTCGGATTACTATCGCGCTTATCTCGACAAGACAGTGAGCATCGAGCTTCCCGACGCAGCTTTGCAGCAGGCTTACGACTGGGCACGCGTCAGCACAATTCAGGGTCTCGTGAATAATCCCTACCTAGGCGCCGGACTGGTTGCGGGATATCGAACTTCTGGCGTGGGGCAACGCCCGGGTTTCGCCTGGTTTTTCGGGCGGGATTCTTTGTGGACTTCGTTTGCGCTCAATGCCGAGGGGGATTATTCCACCACTCGCACCGCTCTCGACTTCATCAGCGAATATCAGCGCCAGGACGGCAAGGTGCCGCATGAGATTTCGCAGAGCGCGAGCCTGGTGCCGTGGTTCAGGGATTATCCCTACGCTTATGTTTCGGCCGATGCGACTCCGCTGTTCATCATCGCAATGAATGATTATGCAGTCCAGAGCGGAGATGTGGACTTCGCCCTCGACAAGTGGGACAACATCTGGCGTGCCTATCAATTCTTGCATTCAACTGAAGATGCGCAAGGCTTCGCGCAGAATGCCGGAGTCGGCCACGGTTGGGTCGAAGGGGGTCCATTGCTCCCGGTCAAGAACGAGTATTACCAGGCGGGACTCGCAGTAGAGGCACTGCGGGCTCTATCGAATCTGGCTCGACTCGTGGGCAAAGACGACATCAGCAAGCAGCTTGCGGCGGAGTTTGAGCGCAGTGAACCGGCGCTCGATCAAGCCTTCTGGTCCCCCGAGATGAACGCTTACGCATTTGCCTTGAAGCCGGACAACCAGCGTGCAAACGAGGCAAGCGTGCTGACGACTGTTCCCATGTGGTTTGGTTTGTCCGACGTAAGCCATGCCGACCAGACGATTACAAAACTCGCAGCCGAAGATCATCAAACCGACTGGGGCATGCGGATTATCTCAAACCATTCCAAAGTCTATGACGGTTCGGGGTATCATTTTGGCTCGGTCTGGCCACTCTTTACCGGATGGGCGTCCGTGGCCGAATACCGCTACCATCGTGAGTTTCCCGCTTACCTCAATCTTCGGGCCAATGCACTCCTCGGCGCCGACGGTGCAATTGGTCATTTCACGGAAGTGCTCTCAGGCGACTACTACCAGTCGTTCGCAACCAGTTCGCCGCACCAGATCTGGTCCGCGGCCATGGTCATCAGCCCGATCTTGCGGGGAATGTTCGGGTTGCAGAGCGATGCGAAGGAGCGCACGATCGCCTTCGCCCCGCACGTTCCATCGGACTGGACTTATTTTGCAATGCGCAATGTTCGCGTCGGCGGGATCGTTGTGGACTTTCAATATCGCAAGACCGCCGACAGCGTTGTGCTCGAAACCACACGCAGTGGCGCAGTCGATTGCTGGGTCGATTTTTCTCCCGCGATCAGTCTGCGCACCCAGGTGGTCGGCGTTACGTTGAATCATCGGCCTTTGCCGTTCAAGGTGCAGCCCAACAGCCACGATCAGCATGTTTCCGTAAGGTTCCCTGTTAAGAGCGGGCCGAATAATCTTGAGATTCGCGTGAGAAACGATTTCGGCTTGTCGCTGGCTAACGAACTGCCGCTTCTGGGTAGTGCGAGCCACGGACTTCGCGTCTTGTCGCAAATGTGGAACGCTTCGAAGACGCAGTTGACGCTCGAAGTCTCGGGTCGGGCGGGCGCGCGCTACGAAATCGACGTTTGGAACCCCAGCCAGGTCTCCTCCGTGGAAGGAGCGGTTCTGACCCGGTTCGGGAGACTGGAAATCTCAATGCCGCCGGGAGCGGCAGATTCCTATTTGCAGCAGACGCTCGCGATTCACTTCGCGCGGCCCTGATGATTGGCAGGTCACTTGCGTATTGTTTTATCCTGAAGATCAATTTGGGAGGCTTGTCATGGCGCATTTCGAACGGATTCGCGATGTGATTTCCGGGCCGTTTAGTTCTGAGGTCATGCGGCAGCGCACGGCGGCGGGGTGGCAATTGGTATCGCTCGAATGGCGGCGTGAGTTGCCTGACTCGGAGGCTCCGACCGAAGGCGCCTTCGCCGAGGACATCCCGTACGGACTGCGCATTTCCGACGACTGCCAGCGCCTGGAGGTGGATCCCACGGAAAACAGGGTGCTGATGCTGATGATGGAGTTGCTGGTGCAGGATTTCCCTTATTCGAGCGTGGTGAGCGACCTGAATGAAAAGGGTTTTCGCATGCGGAATGGCAAGCCCTGGAACCGGGTGGCGCTTTTCAATATGACGCCGCGCCTGATCGAGGTAGGGCCGCGCCTGTTCTCGACCGAAGAATGGAAGCGGCTGCGGCAGAGGTTTGCGCGGCCAAGGGAACAGGAAGTTTCGTAGTCCGACCCGACACTTCCCTGCCGGGCTTTCAGATGCATTGATTCGCACCTAGATCCGGGGATGTTCAATTCCGGCCACTGCTTTTCGAATTTGGACACTCCTGCCGGGCCCTGACTTTACGCCCGCTTCATTTTCCAAGGGTTGGCCCGGTTGGCGATCCGGATGCTTTTTCGATGGCAGCGCCAGTCCGCTTAAAGGAGTATCCATGCAGATCCTGCTACGCGACCTTCGATACGCTTTGCGGCAGTTGCGCCGCTCTCCTGGCTTCACGTTCACTGCAGTTCTGACGCTGGCGCTTGGGATGGGCGTGAATACTTCCATCTTTACGGTGTTCAACCAGGTGTTGCTGCGCACCATGCCCGTTCGGGCGCCGGGTGAGTTGGTGCTGCTGAAGGAACACTCGCGCTATGAGACCGGCACGTTGAACTCGTGGGGCGGGGATGCGGAGATGTATTTTGCGTATCCGGCGTATCAGGCGTTGCGTGATGGTGGGAGGGCGCTTGAGAGTTTGGCAGTATCCGCCGTTTCCACGGCCAATATCGTTACCGCCAAGGATGCCGACAAAGTGACGATGCAGCTGGTGAGTGGAAATTACTTCACGCTGCTTGGAGTGCAGCCAGTGCTGGGTCGTCTGTTGACGCCATCGGATGACGTCTATCACGAAGGCAGGGCGGTTGCGGTGTTGAGCGACAACTACTGGCATGCGCACTTTGGCGGTGATCCTTCGATTCTCAATCAGGAAATCCATGTCAACGGGTCGGCTTTCACGATTGTAGGTATTGTCCGGCATGAGGGATTGATGGATGACTCGCCCTCTGCCAGTATTTCTTCCAGTTGCCATGGTGGGAGGCGGTGACGCCGGGGAAAGCGGACGTGCTGAGCGATCCCCTTAACCGTTGGCTGAATCTGATTGGGCGGCTGGCGCCGGGCTCGACGCGTCCACAGGCAGAAGCGGAGTTAAATACGCTCTGGTGGAATTGGCGGCGCGATGTTCTCAAAATTCGAGAGCACAATATCCCCGACCGAAAAGGCTGGCTTGAGACTCATCTTTCCGTGACCGAGGGTGGGCGTGGCATGCCTCTGCTCGAAGGCAGGCTGGGGCAGCCAATCAAGATTCTGGAGGGGATGGCACTACTCGTTCTGCTCATTGCCTGCGGCAACGTGACGAACCTGCTCCTGGCCAAAGCCGTCCGCAAACAGTCCGAACTAGCGGTCCGGGGGGCGCTGGGCGCCAGCCGGGGCCAGATTTTTCAGCAGGTGCTGGCGGAGGGTCTTCTGTTGGGATTGATGGGAGCGGCCTCCGGCCTTTTTTTGGGATGGGTCAGCCTGAGGCTCTTGCTGAGAACGGTGCCGGCGACGAATTCGCTGCACGATGTTCTAGCGGTGGAGCTTGATTGGCGCGTGATTGCTTTGTGCGCGGTTGCAGGCGGGCTGACCAGCTTGATCTTCACCGTAGCTCCGGCGATCTTCAGTATGCGTACCGATCTGATTGAGGGCCTGCGCAGCGAAAGCCGCAGTGTGATTGGCGGGAGTGGAATGCTGCGGAACTTTCTGGTGGCGGGAGAGATTGCTCTGAGTCTCGTGCTGCTTGCAGGTGCCACGGTTTTCAGCTGGAATTTGTATCAACTGCGGAACACGAATCTTGGCTTCACCACGGACCACATGGTGACGTTCGGCGTAGATGCGTCCCCGGGTAAGTCGGGGGCACAAGTGAGAAATGAGTATGCGAGCATGGTGGATGCCATTCGGAGGCAGCCAGGAGTTCACAGTGTGGCATACGCGGCCGATGGCCTGATCACTGGCGACACGATGGGAGACAGCATCACGGTGACCGGCTACGGTGGTGCGAACGAGGAGGAGAATCCAGACCAGGAGTGGGTCACCCCCGGTTTCTTCTCCACAATAAAAGTTCCTCTGCTGGCGGGGCGGGAATTTTCCGAACAAGATACGGCTACGTCACAAAGGGTCGCGATCGTCGACCAGGCCTTCGTTCAACACTACTATGGCGGGGATGTAACGAAGGCGCTGCGCGGTGTATTCGGTTTCGGTTTGGGAAATCGGGTCAAGCAGGATATCCAGATTGTGGGCGTCATTCCTACCATTCGCGCAACCAGCGTTACGAGCGCGCCGGGAGTGCCATTCCTGTATTTGCCTTATGACCAGACCTATAGCCCGGACGGCTCCGACCGGCGCCACCACTCGGCGAGCTTCTACGTAAGCACGACTGGTGATCCGGCGCAACTGGTGAGTACGGTGCGCTCGCTGGTTCGGGAGATCGATCGCAATCTTCCGATCAGCGGACTTGGAACCATGGAAGAGCACATCAACGGGACGATTTTCGAACAGCAGATGGTGAGCACGCTCTCGATTGTGATGGGTGGGCTGGCGCTGGTGCTGGCGGCAATTGGACTTTATAGCCTGCTTGCGTTTGTGGTGACACAGCGCACCCATGAGATCGGAATCCGGATGGCTTTGGGCGCGCATCGGCACCACGTTTTTGGGCTGGTCGCGAAACGAGTGGGCTGGGTTTTATTTGTCGGGCTGAGTACGGGGTCGTTTGCAGGATGGACTGGGCTGCGAATTCTGGCGAGCCGCGATGCGAGTTTGGCGCATCCGCCGGTGTGGATCTTCGGCATCACGGGGATCGTATTGATGGGACTGATGCTTTTGGCTGCGGCACTGCCGGCACGACGCGCGGCTTCGATCGATCCCATGCGTGCGCTGCGGTCGGAGTGAAGGGGCCGGGACGGGACTGGATTTGAGTCCGCGGGCGAGGACGCCCCCGCGACAGCCGGCAAGGTGCCGACGCTACGCTTGCGGTCTGGGGATTGTCAAGCTAGAGAAACGATTTTGTAGGGTACCAATTCAACCTGACGCTAACAAAAAGTCCATAAAAGCGCAGTCCGGCGATGCTATGATGGCCGCGTTCGCAGATTAAATTTGGGAAGGTGGATTCAGGACTTATGGCGATCGCGGCCCCCAATACATCGACTACTACCACGGCCACTGCGCCCGGCACAGGGCAAAGCTACGGCGCTCCCCTGGCTACGGTAACCACGCTCTTCTTCATGTGGGGATTTCTTACTTGCCTGAATGACATTCTGGTTCCACACCTCAAATCGATTTTTGACCTGACGTACGCACGGGTCATGTTGATACAGTTTGCGTTCTTTGGAGCTTACTTTATCTTCTCTATTCCCTCCGCCAAGATCATTGATTGGATTGGCTATCAGCGGTCGATGGTGGTGGGCCTGCTCACCATGGGTCTGGGCGCGTTTCTGTTCGTCCCGGCGGCCAGCGTTCCGTCGTATCCATTGTTCCTAGGGGCGCTCATCGTTCTTGCTGCGGGGATCACTTGCCTGCAGGTGGCGGCGAATCCTTATGTCACAGTGTTGGGAAGACCCGAGACGGCCTCGAGCCGGCTGAATTTGACACAGGCGTTCAACTCACTGGGAACGTTTCTGGCGCCATTTTTCGGCGGTCTTTTAATTCTGAGTTCCGCGCCCAAAACGATGGAAGAAATCCGCGCTCTAGCCCCCGATGCGCTACAAGCTTATCGCTTGCACGAAGCCGCCACGGTTAAGACGCCCTACGTGGGCCTCGGGATTGCGCTGGTTGTGCTTGCGGTCGCGATAGGCAGTTTTAAGTTGCCGAAGATCGAACACGCTCAACACAAGGTTGGAGAGAAGGTAAACGATTCGATTTGGCGGCATCCAAATCTTATTTTCGGAGCCATTGCCATTTTCGTTTATGTCGGCGGCGAAGTGGCTATTGGGAGTTTTTTAGTGAATTACTTCGGACAGCCTGAAATTGGCGGCCTGACGGAAAAAGTTGCAGCCAGCTTTGTCGCTTTTTACTGGGGTGGCGCTATGGTGGGCCGCTTTATCGGCTCCGCAATTCTGCAAAAGGTCAGTACCCGCAGCTTGCTTGGAGTGTGTGCCGTGTGCGCAGCCGGCTTGGTCGCGATCTCGATGCTGACTACCGGGCACTTCGCGATGTACAGCATCATCCTAGTCGGCTTCTTCAATTCGATTATGTTCCCGAGCATTTTCACGTTGGGAGTCGCGGAACTTGGGCCGCTCACGGGAGACGGTTCAGGAATCATGATCATGGCGATCGTGGGCGGAGCTATTATCCCGGTGGCTCAGGGTGCGATTGCCGATAAGATCGGCATTCATCATGCATTCTTTCTTCCAGTCATTTGTTATTTGTACATTTTATTTTTTGCGTTGAGCGGCTCGCGACCGAACAGTCAACGTTACGCTCGGGTCTAGCTGCGCCCGGAGAGACTCGTGGCCGGAACGAAATAACTCCTAACCACAGAGGGCAAAGAGTTTCACGAGAGAACCGAAATCTTGTGATGTCCTGTGGCCTCTGTGGTTCAATTTCTGCGGTTCCCAGCGGCTGGAGATGGCTTTTGGTAAGATAATCTGCGCTAAGGATCCAACTAAAACGATTTAACCGATCATGGGGCAAATCAAGACACCGCTTCAGAAGCCCGGCGTAATTACGCTGAAGGCCGTTGCCCAGCACATAGGACTGACTCCAGGCACGGTGTCCGCCGTTCTTAACGATTCGCCGTCGGCCCGTTCCATCCCGCAGGAAACCAAGAATCGAATTCATGCGGCCGCCAAAGAGCTTAATTATCGGCCCAATTTTTTTGCGCGCACCCTGCGCAACAAGCGCACGTACACGATCGGCGTGATCGCGGAAGAGATTGGCGACTCCTACAGTTCGCCGATCATCAGCGGCATTGAGCAGTATTTGCGGCAGCGCGATTATTTCTTTCTTACGGTGGTGCACCGGCACGATCCCGTATTACTGACTCGATACTCGCAAATGTTGTCGGAGCGGGGAGTCGAGGGCATTATCACCGTAGACACGACCGTGCAAGAGGCGCCCCTTCTGCCCACCATCGCCATCGCCGGGCATAAGAAGCTGAAGGGCGTGACCAACATCACTCTCGATCACGAACGGGCGGCTGTTCTGGCTCTGAACCACTTGAAGGACCTATCGCATGAGCGAGTGGCCTTTATGAAAGGAAATCCTTTGAGTTCGGATGCGAAGGATCGTTGGGATGCAATTTGCAAAGTGGCAGAACAGATCGGGATGAAGATCGATTCTGACCTGACGGTGCAGATCAACACCGACGACCCGACGCCGATGTTGGGATATCCGTTTGCCCAGGAATTGCTGGCTCGCAACAAGCCCTTTACGGCGCTGTTTGCCTATAACGACATGTCGGCGATAGGCGCGATTCGGGCTCTCGGGGAACACGGACTGCGCGTTCCTCAGGACGTGTCGGTCATCGGATTCGACGACATTCCGGGGGCCGCCTTTTACACCCCGAGTCTGACGACGGTGCGGCAGCCGTTAAACCGGATGGGAGAGGTTGCAGCGCAGAGTCTCTTGGAACGAATTGAGGGAAAGAAAGAGTACCCTTCCGAGATCGCGGTCGAGCCGGAACTTGTAGTCCGGGAATCTACTGCGAAAGCGCCGGATTTCCGTTAGCGGGCAGGCTTCCGATATAGTATCCGCGTTGCGCCCCAGCCCAGTCATCCCCGCCGACCCACCCAAAGCAGTCTCCGCCCAAGCGCTTACCTTCGCGGCTTATGCCTCGTTTGTGCCCATTGGAATCGCGACCGTGCTTCTGGGTCCCATGCTGCCCACGTTGTCGGCTCGCTGGTCGCTGAATTACTCCCAGGCGGGCGCTCTGTTCACGGCGCAATATCTGGCTTCGACTGTGGCCGTGGCGCTTTCTGGTGTGCTTGTCTCGCGCTGGGGATTTCGCTTTGCAATGAAGGCCGGACTCCTGCTGATGAGCGCGGGCGTGGGATTGCTGCTGGTGGGGCCGAAGATGATGGGAATCCTGTGCATCGCGGCTTCGGGAGGCGGCATGGGGCTGGCGGTTCCAGCGGCGAATCTGCTGGTGGCGGAGGTGAATCCGCGCCGGCGAAGCGCGACGCTCAATCTGCTCAATTTCTGCTGGAGCGCGGGTTCGGTGGCTTGTCCGTTTCTGGTGGCAGCAGCGGCGAAGAGCCATCAGATTCCGCTTTTCCTGGCGGGGGTGGCGGGCTTTGCGCTCCTGGTCGCGCTGGGGATTGCAATCATGCCCTCCTATATTGTGGAACCGTCTGCGCCGAAGGATGTCGCTCAAAACAAAATTCCTCCTACTCACTGGAGGCGGGGCGCCATACTTGTCCTCGCGGCGCTGTTTTTTTTGTATGTCGGCGTCGAGAACGGTTTCGGAGGATGGGTCGCATCCTATGCGAAGAGTTTGGGGAGTCTGACGCCGGCTATGGCGCTGATGAGTCCGTCATTCTTTTATGCGGCGCTCATGCTGGGGAGATGGCTGGCGCCGTTGCTGTTGCGACTGACCGACGAAGTTCGACTGGTGCAGGTGGGATTGCTCATCGCCTGCGTGGGCATGGCGGGACTGGTCTCATCGCATGGCCTGCGTGGGGTGGTGGTAAGTGCCAGCGTCGCGGGACTGGGGCTTTCGTACGTATATCCCATTACGATCTCGTTGTTGTCGCGCGAGTTTGGGCCGGCGTCATCGCGGGTTGGATCGCTTATGTTCACGATGTCGAACATCGGAGGCGGGTTGATGCCGTGGATAGTCGGCGTTTCGTCAACTCATTTCGGAACGCTGAAGGCCGGACTGGCAGTGCCGTTGATCGGATGCGCCGCCATGTATGGGCTGTATCTGCGTACTTGGAAGGCAGGCCAGGTGGAAGCAGTGGGTTAGGTGCGTGCTCGTCACGCCACGGCAGCTGTCGGCTGCGCACGACGGACTGCCGAGGGCGGCGTCTCATCTGGGGTTGCTTCGCGAGACATCCCCAAAATTCAAACTTCATTCACGATTTCTTTCCCGCACCGTACAATAGGTAAACTCCTGCCGGCTCGGGCTGACCCAAGTGCGCGGCAGGAGCGAGGTTTAGAACCCCAGGGAGGCCAGCGAAATAGCTTGGACGGATACGAGGGAGTAGCTGAGGAAAGGGAGCGAGATGTGCCTTTGAGCGAAGTCAGGAGCGTCCTGACAGCGGAAGAGGTCGGAAACCTTGCGGCGGATGGCGGCCAGCCGGCGGAAACGCTGATGAACGTGGTTGCACTCATCGCCAAGAGGTTTCGAACTGATGTTTGCTCCGCATATTTACTGGAACCGGATCGCGCCAATCTGGTGCTGGCCGCTACCGTAGGACTTCGCAAGGAGTGCATCGGCAGTCTCCGGATGGAGGTTCATGAAGGGCTCACCGGCCTGGTGGCGGAATTGGTGCGGCCGGTTGCCGTGGAACAGGTGAAACAACATCCCCGGTTCAAATACTTCCGGGATGCGGGCGAGGATGCCTACCAATCGTTCCTCGGGGTTCCCTTGATCGATCGGGGAGTTCTGCAGGGAGTTCTGGTGGTGCAAACCAAGGAGGCCCGGGTTTTTAACGAGAACGAGATTCGGATGCTGACCGAGGCTGCGACCCAGGTCGCTCCGGTGGTGAGTGAAGCCCGGACTCTGGATCGATTCATCGCTCCGCTGCAGGAACGACTGTGGACCCTCGCACGCAACTTGTGGTGGAGTTGGGATCCCAACTGCGCCAGTTTGTTTCTCGATCTCGATCCGGCCCGCTGGAACGAACTCAATCACAATCCAGTAGCTTTGCTCAACGAGCTGCCTCTGGCCAAACTGGAGACCCGCGCCGCGGAGCTGATGCTCCATAGCCGCGTGAATTATGCGTATCGCCGGATGCTGGAATATCTGGAGGACGACCGAACCTGGGGCGCGCAACGCGCCGGCGTGCTACGGCCGCATCCAGTGGCATATTTTTCGGCGGAGTTCGGTCTGCATGAGTCGTTGCCGGTATATTCCGGAGGCTTGGGCGTGCTGGCCGGCGATCACATCAAGAGCGCGTCGGACCTCGACATCCCTCTAGTGGGGATTGGTCTGTTCTATGGCCAGGGATATTTCCGGCAGCGGCTCGATCTCGGGGGATGGCAGCGGGAAGAATACCTCAAGACCGACGTTAATCAGATGCCGATGGAAGTGGCGATCGGGAAAGACGGACGGCCCGTTGTCGTGGAAATCGAGACGCGCAGCGGCCGCATCAGGGCGAAAGTCTGGCGCGTGAAGGTGGGACGCCGGGACCTGCTGCTCTTGGATTCCGACGTGGAGGGCAACGCTCCCGAGGACCGGCAACTCACCTCGCGCTTGTACGGTGGCGACCTCCGCATTCGCATTCGTCAGGAATTGTTGCTGGGCGTGGGCGGGTTACGGGCCCTGAAAGCTCTCGGGATTTCTCCCGGCGTTCTGCATCTGAATGAAGGCCATAGCGGATTTGCGGTGCTGGAAGCGGTGCGCATGCGCATGGAGGAAGAAGGAATCTCGTTCGAGGCCGCGGTTCCGCGAATTTCGCGCGAAGTGGTGTTTACCACGCACACTCCAGTGCCGGCGGGACACGATCGATTCGACGCCAGTCTGGTCGAAGAACATATCGGGCCGCTGCGCGAAGCGCTGGGACTTTCTCAGGACAGTCTGCTGGGGCTCGGTCGTGAGAATCCTACTAATGGAGAAGAGTTGTTTTGCATGACGGTGCTGGCGTTGCGGCTTTCGCGGCGCGCCAATGCTGTTTCCGCCCTGCACGCCGAAGTATCGCGCGCCATGTGGACGAATCTATTTCGAAATAAGCTGGAGGACGACGTGCCCATTGGACACATCACCAACGGGGTGCACGTTCCGTCATGGCTGGCCCCGCAAATGTTCCGCCTCTACGATCGCCATCTGGGTACGAACTGGAATCAACGCGGCAGCGAAGCGAAAATCTGGCTGGGGATCGAGAATGTGGATGACGGCGAACTTTGGGAGACGCACCTGAACTTGAAGTCGCAGTTGATTGAGTTCGTGCGCCGGCGCGCGGTCGATCAAGCGGCACGCCGCGGAGAACCCCAGGAAGTCCTGCAACGCCTGGAGCGCGTGCTCAGTCCCGATGCTCTTACCATTGGATTTGCTCGCCGGTTCGCGACCTATAAAAGAGCCAATCTGATTTTGACCGATATCGAGCGCCTGGCTTCGATGGTGAACGATCCGAACCGACCCGTGCAATTTGTATTCGCCGGCAAGGCGCATCCACTGGACGAACCGGGCAAGCGCGTGCTGCAGCAGATAGCCGAGTTAATGCGGGAGCCCAAGTTCCGCGACAAGTTCGTGTTTGTGGAAGACTACGACATTAATGTAGGGCGCCACTTTGTACAGGGCGTCGACGTCTGGCTCAACAATCCCCGCCGGCCACTGGAAGCATCCGGCACGAGCGGGCAGAAGGTCGTGCTGAATGGCGGGCTCAATCTTTCCGTCCTGGATGGCTGGTGGGCGGAGGCTTTCGACGGAATGAACGGATTCGCAATCGGAACCGGGCGGACTCACTCCAACCTGACCGTTCACGACGCTCGCGACGGCGAAGACCTGCTGCGAACCCTGCGCGAAGAGGTGATTCCACTGTACTACCAGCGCGATCGGGACGGCCTTCCTCGGGGCTGGATCAAGCGCATGAAGCGTACCATCCGCACCCTGGGCTGGCGCTTCAACGCCGACCGCATGGTCATGGACTATACCCTGAAATGCTACGTGCCCGCGGCGGGCGGCACGTCGAGCGACATGAGAGCCGGTTCGTAGGAGTTTGGACTTGAAAAGACAGGGGAGAAACTACTTGAAAAACCATCTGTGGCCCATTGGCCCAGTTCATTCTCCCTGTCACGGCATGATTCCCTGAATGGCGTTCCAAAATATCGAGCACACCCATACGACAGAAATCATGAGCAGGACCGCCCCGACCACAAAGTATTTCATCAGCGCTCCTTTTTCCCAGTCTGCACTACGATTAACGATTGCGCTTCTTTTTGCCGAAGTCTGCCTTAATTTCGCGAACGCGCTGTTTACACTTTCTGTCTTGTTACGAAATCCGAACGCCTATTCGGCCCACGCTAAGCACGAACATTAGAAAGTACAAAGGTCCGAAACTTCAGTAACTTTCCCTTCAGCTTTCCTCCTCTAGAATTTCACTATCCCCGAATCTCGATAGTCGACGAGTGAATAGGCGGCCTTTCCGTGAGTAGACAGCGTTTGTTTGGGAGCGGAGCGAAGATTCCTGCTCCTATGCGGCAAGTTGAAAGGCGGGAATGGTGGCTTTGGGGCTCTGCCGTAGCTGTCACTCTGGTGCTGACACTTGGCATACTTTCTTTAACCTTTCCAGGCTTCCACCAACCCACCGACAATACCTATTTCGTGAATCTGAAAGAGTGGGTTCGCGGTCTTGCCGCTCTAGTCTTGTTATTCGACATCTACACTTTCTACCAACAGTGGCAGTTACAACGAATCCGGCGTCGATTGGCCGAGCACGAACAACTTTTTCAACTAATTACGGAAAATGCCGCGGACATGATCGCGGTGATAGATCGCGACGGACGCCGCGTCTTCAACAGCCCCGCTTATCAGAAGATTCTTGGATATGGTTCGGAAGAACTGGCAGGAACTTCCTCGCTCGATCAGATTCATCCGGATGATCGTGAGCGCGTGCTGGAGGCAGCGTTGAAGGCCAACAGTACCGGGCGTGGGGAACGGCTCGAATATCGCATTCGCCACAAAGACGGTTCATGGCGTTTTTTTGAGTCAACGTCCAGCGCGATTCGAAGTCCGGAAGGCGAGACTGATGGATTAGTCATTGTGAACCGCGACATCACCGACCGGAAACGGGCTGAAGAAAAGCTGGCCCATCAGTCTTTTCATGACGGATTAACCGATCTTCCGAACCGCGCTCTTTTTCTCGACCGTTTGCAACGGGCCATTACTCTTTCTCGCCGGCGCTCCGATTTTAGGTTCGCTGTCTTATTCATCGATATCGATGAGTTTAAAGTCTTCAACGACAGTCTGGGCCACGCCGCCGGTGACGGCTTGTTAATCCAGATCGCGCAGCGTCTAAGCGCGAGCCTTCGCGGGGTCGACACGGTTTCGCGTCCGCGCCTGGGTAAACTGGCAGACCCCTTCATAGGCGAAAGTACGTTGGCTCGTCCGGGTGGAGATGAGTTCACGGTGCTCATTGAGGAACTTCATGATCCCAGCGATGCCATTCGAGTGGCGGAACGTATTCAGCAAAGACTGGCCACTCCTTTTGATTTCAATGGTCAAGAGATTGTGCTTTCAGTCAGCATTGGCATTGTTTTCAATCAAAAGAATGCGGCGGATGCCCCAGATGTGCTCCGAGACGCCGAGATCGCCATGTATCGTGCCAAGAGCACAGGCAAGGCGCGTTGTGAAGTGTTCGATCAGGCCATGCATGCCGGCGCTATCAAGCGTTTGCAGCTTGAAACCGACTTGCGGAAAGCCATCGAGTTGGAGCAGTTTCGCGTCTACTACCAGCCCATCGTATGCTTACGCGATGGCAGAATTGTAGGCTTCGAAACGCTGAGTCGCTGGCAGCGTCCGGAGGGTTTGGTTATGCCTGGAGAGTTCATCGCAGTCGCCGATGAGACCGGCATCATCTTGCCCCTCAACCGGCAGCTGCTTTATGAGGCCTGCTCGCAACTCCGTTCCTGGCAAGCGGCCTTTCCCTGCGACCCTCCTCTTACCATCAATGTAAATATCACGCCAAGGCAGTTCGCGGAGCCTGATCTGGCCTCTCAGATCGGCAGGACCTTGCAAGAGACGGGACTGGATCCGCGCTCTGTCAACCTGGAAATCACGGAGACGATCGCGATGGGGGATGCCGACAGGTCTGCGATTGTGCTGTCCGAGTTAAAAGCGCTGGGTGTTCGCCTGGACATCGACGACTTCGGGACCGGCTACTCCTCCCTCAGCCGGCTGCAGCACTTTCCAGTGGATACGCTGAAGATCGACCGTTCGTTCGTCTCGCGCATGGATACCGACGTCGAAACTCGCGAAATCGTTCGTATCATTGTCATGCTTGCACACGGTCTTCGGTTGAAGGTGGTAGCGGAAGGTGTCGAAACAGTAGCCCAGGCAGACATGCTCAAGGAACTTGGCTGCGAAATGGGTCAGGGCTACCTTTATTCCAAGCCTGTCCCCGCCGAAAGAATCGACCAACTCCTAAGGGAAAACCGCGCTGGGGAAGCCGCCGCGAGTCGGGCACGAGCCGCCAGTTCTACGCCTGCGTAATTCCGCCGCAACCGGGAATCTCGGGTCTTATATCAGCTCGCCCGTCGCCACAAACCTGACGATTACAACCAGGTTCAACTATCAGGTTCAACTATACGGAGCCGTCAAACGATTTGAGACGGCTAATGGGATTTCGCACTACGTCGAAACACTCGCGTTAAAGGCGGGTCGCATTCGGATCTGAGGTATAGTTCCGGCGTGGGAGTGGCGAGTTCTGCGGTTGATCAAAATCCAATCTTCCGAACTGCAGCTCTTACGAGACTCAGTTGGGCTTTGTCCGGCGTGCGATTCGCTTTCGCCGCATACATTCCTCGATCGGCCTCGTCGAGCAATTCGTCCAGCGTCACACCATCAAACCATTCCGAAACGCCAATGCTCAAACTCAATTCGAACCCATCCAGGCTTCTGGCGCGGTTCCAATCCACCAGATAAGTCCTGATTCTTTCTATCACCCTGATGGCCCCGACGCGGGATGTATCCGCCAGGAGAATAAGGAACTCGTCTCCCCCGTAGCGAAACACTGCGTCTGAGCCGCGAACGGAACTCTTCAGCAAACCGGCTGTATCCGCCAGAACTAGATCGCCCGTCAGGTGGCCGAAGGTCGTATTCACATTCTTGAACCCATCGACATCGATCAACAGAAGCGAGAGCGAGCTGTTCAAGCGTTTGGCGTGGCTGATAAATCTTCCGGCAATATCCTCCAGGGAACGACGGTTATAAATCTCAGTCAAAGGGTCGGTGAACGATTGCTGCCGAATGATCTCCTGTTGGATCGTGCTCGATATGAGCTTTTCGCGGAGCCGGCGAATTTCAAAGCGTTTTGTGACGAGATACGTGTTCAGCAACGCTACGAGAGCAACAAGTCCCAGAAGCAAAGGCCTGGATACTGTGGCCTCGAAGTGAACATTCTCATGGCTCAAGAACGCTGCCGGAGAAAGGATCAATGTTAGCCCGGTGGCGACCAGGACACCGGTAAGAGAAACGATCATCCATAGTTCCCAGTCGCGCCTTTCAAGCTGGGATAGTTGCTGGCCGATGCGCGCTAACACGCTTTCAGGTTGTTTGTGCATTTATTTTTCCGAAACCTAAGTCTAACGCGGCCCAGTAAAATCCGTCCGAGTACAAAGGTAACGAGTGGCAGTCGAGTGCCCTATTGCAAAACGCTCCCACCAGGCAGGACTCTGAATGGACTGTGAAAAACGCGACCAGTCGAGACTCCGTCTGCAGCAGGACAGATATCAATTCAGTTGCGAACCGAGCGGAAGTGTTTCTTCTCAGTTCCCAGAATAAGGATCAGGTCAGCCCTTGCCAGACCGTAGGAGTCACCACGTTTCATCCACAGAAAAGAGTAGCTTCCGCTTGTTACGAAATCCGAACAAAGAACAGAAACATGACTTAGGTAAGTGGAAGTTAATAATCGCGTGTGGCACGCTTGCGATACCAGCGTTGTGCTGATTAATTTCCATGCCAAGTAACTCAGATCAGTCGGTCACGGGCACAATTTTAGTCGCGGATGACCAAGCCTCCAATCGCGAGCTCTTGGAGGAGTTGCTCGCAGCGGAAGGATACAAGGTAGCGAGTGTAGCGAGCGGTACGGCCGCCTTGGAGCAGTTATCCGTCGTTCCGATCGACGTGGTACTTCTTGACGTAATGATGCCCGATCTTACGGGCTTTGCAGTCTGCGAGAAAATCAAGGCGAATCCCAATACTTATTTGATTCCAGTAATTCTGATTACCGCGCTCTCTGACAAACAGGACCGGATCGAAGGGATTCGAGCCGGCGCCGATGACTTTCTGACACGCCCAGTAGACCGCACGGAATTGCTTGCCCGCGTTCGATCACTGCTGCGGCTCAAGCTCCGTACTGACGAGCTTGAGCGCGCGGAATCGGTTCTATTCACCCTCGCCCGGAGTATTGAAGGAAAGGACCCCTACACGCACGGTCATTGCGAACGGCTGGCGGAGTATTCGGCTTCTTTGGGGAAACACCTTAAATTGTCGGAAGACAAAATTATCGCTCTCCGCCGTGCCGGTGTAGTTCACGACATTGGGAAAATTGCCGTACCAGACTCGATCATCCTGAAGCCGACGAGTCTTTCCCCAGACGAATGGAAACTCATACGGGAGCATCCTGTGGTTGGGGAGCGAATCTGCGCCCCTTTGAAGTCCTTCCGCTCAGTGCTGCCCATCATCCGCCACCACCATGAAAAGTTTGACGGCTCCGGCTATCCGGATGGGCTGGCAGGAGAAGACATACCGATTACAGCGCGAGTGTTGCAGATCGTGGACGTGTACGATGCCCTGACGACAGTGAGGCCCTATAAGCCTGCTTTCTCCATCACTGACGCACTACAGACTATGAAGCTGGAAGTGGCGAAGGGATGGTGGGACCCTCACATCTTCAGCCTCTTCGAGCAGTTTGTCAGAAACGGTACAGCGAACTTCTTATCGCGCGGCGCTGGCACAGGTGGGAAAAGCTAGGTGCAGGAAATCTGTTCGTAGGATGAGAGCAGTCATGAATATGCGGTTACGCCCGGTTATCGACGTTAGGAAGTACGCTGCAGCCGCAGCCCATCCGTGGTGCGTGATGACATCTGTGCAGCGAGTTGTTCTGATTGTCTCAGTTGCCCTCATGGGGATAGTCAACCAGAGTTTCGCCGATCCACAAGAAGGCCAAACGAATGGCGAGCCCCTCAAACAATTGAGCCTGGCAGAGCTTGGTAACGTGGAAGTAACGACAACGTCAAAAGAGCCGGAGGAGGTTTGGAAGACGCCGGCGGCAGTTTTCGTCATTACAAAGGAGAATATCCGCCGGTCTGGTGCCACAAGTATTCCGGAAGTCTTGCGACTGGTGCCTGGGGTTGAGGTCGCGCAAGTTGATTCTGATCACTGGTCGGTCGGCATTCGCGGATTTGGGTCGGTGTTAGCCAGCAAACTGCTGGTGCTAATCGACGGGCGAAGCGTTTACACACCGCTATTCGCGGGCGTCTATTGGCAAGCCCAAGCGACTCCACTCGAGGATATTGAGCGCATTGAGGTCATCCGGGGACCCGGCGGGACTATCTGGGGAGCGAATGCCGTCGACGGAATTATCAACATCATCACGAAAAGTGCAAGAGATACGCACGGGACGATGGCGTCGCTGGTCGGCGGCAATGTTGAGCAAGGCACCGGGACGGTCCGCTACGGAAGCGGCAACGATCACGGCTTCAATTATCGTGTGTACGGCATGGGCTTCAATCGAGGTCCCGAGTTTCATTCGGATGGGACAAATTTCGATGAGTGGCGAATGGGCCAGGCCGGTTTCCGCACAGACTGGAGCCACAACTCTCGTGACACCTTCACGCTTCAAGGTGATATCTACCGTGAGGGCGCCGGAGCAGCAACCACGTACTCACTGTATTCGCCGCCCTCTCAAGTGAACGCTTACGGCACGTCGCACTTGACGGGAGGGAATCTGCTAGGCCGCTGGAAGCGGGTACTGAACGAGGGATCGGACTTCCAGATCCAGGCTTACTTTGACCGCACAAACCATTTCGAGCCAGAATTCGGAGAAACTCGTGACACCTTCGACGTTGACTTTCTCCACCATTTGACCCTGCCCGGGCAGCAAGACTTTCTCTGGGGGCTGGGGGCTCGCGTAAGCCCGGGGAATCTTGTGCAACTGGTCCCGACGATCGACTTCCTGCCGCACCACTTGACGGACCTGATCTATAGCGGCTTCGTGCAGGATGAGATTTCCTTCTTCAACCGGAGACTCTCGCTAACTGTAGGATCGAAGCTCGAACATAACAACTACACCGGTTTCGAGGTGCAGCCGAGCGGGCGACTGCTGTGGAACCGTACACCGCGAGAGTCCGTATGGGGCTCCGTTACCCGAGCGGTGCGAACTCCGTCCCGTCTCGATGAGGACGTCCTGCTCTCAGACTTCGCGACCGTGACGCCGCTGCCCATTTATTTGCGCGTCAGTGGCAACCGCCAGTTCCAGTCGGAGGAATTAATCGCCTATGAAACCGGCTATCGAAGACTGGTCACGCCGCACTGTTATGTAGATGTTGCGCTGTTTTACAACGACTACAACGATCTCTACAGCTTTCAGGTGGGCGCGCCATTCCTCGAAACGTCGCCTGCGCCGGACCACGCGGTCATCCCGCTGCTTACCAGCAATGGAATCAAGGGCACGACGAAAGGGATCGAAGTGTCGCCCGATTGGAAACCAGTGAACGGGTGGGAACTGAGAGCTTCTTATTCCTATCTGGATATGGAGTTGGAAAACAAGCCAGGAAGCAACGATCCAACGAGTGTTCCCGGTTATGAGGGATCGAGCCCGCGCCACCAAGTGATGATTCAGTCTTTTGTGAATCTGCCAAAGAAACTGGAGTTTGACCAGACTTATCGTTACGTCAGCGCGCTGCCGGCCCAGACGGTTGCAAGCTACCAAACAATGGACGCGAGATTCGGTTGGCACATCACTCGAGAACTCGAATTGTCGGTTGGCGGTCAAAACCTGTTCCAGCCGCACTACGCCCAGTACGGAGGCGATCCGGGCGGGTTGGTTGAAACCAAGAGGAGCGTTTACGCGAAGCTCGTCTGGCGAACCGGTGAAAAGTGACGTCCGTGAGCCCAGATAACACGTGAGCCGACGACGTTGAGTTTCGGTTGTCGGACAGAACTTCTTCCAGCCTCAGAACATGCCGAAATACGGGACGAAGTAGCGAAGTAACAGCCATGAAGAGCGAAAATCCTAGCGCTGCTTTCCAAGGACACCGCAGGTTGTGGCGGGATCGCAGGGTTTTGCTGCGACGCCTAATTGCGCCGATTGTGTGGCTGCTCTTCGCGGTATCAACCGCGCTCGGGCAACAAAAGCCTAATGAGTATCAAGTGAAGGCGGCCTATCTTTATAACTTTGGCCGATTTGTCGAATGGCCTGCCAAAGCGACGACTACCAAGACTGACTCCTTTGCCATTTGTATTCTCGGCGAAGATCCCTTTGGACCGGCTCTGGATGTGACGCTTGCCGGCGAAATGATCGGAAACCAGAAAGTGGCGGCGAGGAGAATCTCAAGTCTACGCGACTCAGTCGACTGCCGGATCTTGTTTATAAGTTCCTCGGAGGCCAACCGGCTTAACAAGGTCATCGACGCCTTAGACAACAGCGCGGTCCTGACCGTCAGCGACATCCCGCAGTTTTCTCAGCACCGGGGCATGATCCAGCTTGTATTGGAAGAGAATCGAATCCGGTTCGAGGTCAACCTGACCGCAACCCAGCATGCCGGCCTAACGCTAAGCTCGGAGCTGCTCAAGTTGGCGACTGCGGTCAGAAGGGATAGGGACTGACACACATGTTCGGCATCCAAAACTATTCGATCTCCAAGAAACTCACCTGGATGAACATGCTGGTGAGCGGCGTGGCCCTGCTGTTGGCCTGCGCCGCGTTTGTTGCTTACGACCTCTATAGCTATCGAATCGTCATCGCGCACAATCTATCCACCGAAGCCCAGGTTATCGGATCTAACAGTGTTTCGGCCCTCATGTTCAACGATCCTCGTGCCGCCCAGAGCACACTGTCCGCATTGAACGCCTCCCCGCACATACTTTACGCTGCGATTTACACGGCGGACGGCCACCCTTTCGCCGGCTACTGGCGGGATGATAGCAGGAAGGCAGCTCTGCCGCTTCTTGCCCTTCCCGACGGTCAAACCCAGGCTCACTGGCTGGTGGACAGGCAGATGGCGCTAGTCCAGTTGATCAGCTTTCAAGGCAAACCGACTGGCTTTGTATACATGCGGTCCGACTTGCAAGCCATTAACGATCGCCTGAATACCTATGCAGTAATCGCTGCTGCCGTGTTAATGATTTCGCTGATAGTGGCCCTGGTGATTTCAAGAATATCTCAGCGTGTCATCTCCGAGCCGGTAATGCAGTTGGCGCAGACTGTTCGTATTGTGTCCCACGAGAAGAACTATTCAATCCGAGCGGCTACCTCGGCGAATCGTGACGAAGTATCGACCTTGATCGAATCGGTCAATGAGATGCTAGAGCAGATTCAGCAGCGAGATACGGCCTTGCAGCGGGCTCACAGTGAGTTGGAGCATCGGGTTCAAGAGCGTACTGCCCAGCTTGCAGCTGCCAATAAAGAACTGGATCTTCGCAACCGTGAGGTCGAACGTGCAACCCGTTTGAAAAGCAAGTTCCTGGCCAGCATGAGCCACGAGCTGCGGACTCCCTTGAATGCGATTGTGGGCTTTTCAGACCTGTTGGCAGAGCAGACTGCAGGGTCACTCAATGACAAGCAAAAACGTTTCGTCAATCACATTAAACAAGGCTCGGCTCATCTATTGCAGTTAATCAATGACATCCTGGATCTGTCAAAGATCGAAGCCGGGCAGCTTGAACTTCGGAGCGAAAGGTTCCAAATCAACGATGCTCTGCCCGAGGTCCTCTCCACCATCCGTCCCTTGGCCATGGCCAAACAGATTACAGTCCAAGACACGCTGGAAGCCGATCTCGCCGTATACGCTGACCGCGTGCGCTTCAAACAGATCCTGTACAACCTTCTCAGTAATGCCGTGAAATTCACACCTAAGGGCGGCAGAATCAGTCTCGAATGCGTAGAGCAAGGCGACTTCATCAGCATATCGGTGACCGATACAGGGATCGGAATCCGCGCCGAGGATCAAGGGATGGTTTTCGAGGAGTTCCGCCAGGTTGAAGGTAGCAAGGACGCCACCCTGGAGGGTACAGGTTTGGGGCTCGCGATCACGAGGCGCCTGGTGGAACAACAAGGCGGCAAAATTTCGCTGACGAGCGAACTGGGGAAGGGTAGCCGATTTACCTTCACGCTTCCCGCCGGTGCGAAGCCCAGGACAGTAGTTACTCCTGCGGCAAGTGCGACAACCCAGAGGCGCTCCCCTGCGGGAGAAGTCCGCAGGCCTCTCGTCCTGGTGGTCGACGACGAAGTTGCTGCCCGGGAGCTTCTGGCTAGCTATCTGGATTCGGAATACCGCACCGTCTTGGCCGAATCGGGAGGCGAGGCGGTGAAAAAGGCACAACAACTGCGGCCCGATGCTATCACGTTGGACGTTATGATGCCGGGCGGGAGCGGTTTCGAGACCTTGATGGCGTTGAGAAAAAATCCCGAGACGGCAAATATCCCCATCATCATCGTTTCCATCGTCGATCAGAAGCAGGTAGGGTTCGCTTTAGGGGCAGCCGACTATCTGATCAAGCCGATTCGCAAGCCGGTGTTGTTGGAGACTATTCGCAAGCATGTGCCGTATCAGTCCGATGATGATGCCGCGATTCTGCTGGTCGACGACGACCCTGGAACCCTGGCCCTGTTGGAGGATATCCTGCGCGGAGAGGGGTACGAGACTCAGAGCGTGCGCACCGGCACGCGGGCTTTGGAAGTACTCTCTTCCAAGCTGGTGAGCGCCGTTCTGCTGGACTTGCTGATGCCGGGTATGGACGGATTTGAAGTCATTCATCATGTGAGGCAGGAAACCACGCTGCGAGACTTACCCATCCTTGTAATGACCGGTAAGAACCTGACGTCCGAGGAGGTGACTCTGCTCGGACGTGAGACCCAGGCGCTATTGCAAAAGAACGGTTCCTGGCAACAACAACTCATCGTTGAGATCAACCGGGTCGTGCAAAGCCGCAAGATGGCCAAGTCTGCGGGGCAGTCATGAAGACCGTTCTGATCGCAGAGGATAATCCGGTAAACCGCGAGCTGCTTCGGGAATTGCTGGAGATCCGGGGGTATTCCGTAGCGGAAGCGTCTAATGGACAGGAGGCAGTAGCTATGGTGGAACAGGCACCGCCGGACATCCTTCTGCTCGACATCGGCATGCCGCTGCTCGATGGATTCGGCGTGGTGCGCAAGCTTCGCGAGAATCCTCGGTTCACTTCGCTTCCAGTCGTAGCGGTTACCGCTTATGCCATGCAGGGGGACCGTGAGAAAGTCATGGACTCGGGGTTTGATGGCTACTTATCGAAGCCCGTTAATTCCAGTTCTTTGGCCCAGGAACTTGACCGGCTTCTGCGATAACACCGCTTCGCAACCGTGTCATGGCCGCGGACTAACCGTCGATTTCGTCCACTTCTGAGATAAATTGGCGAATGGATTCCTGATTCCGGGTGCCCACGCTCGTGAACTGGATGCCCTGCCTCTTTTCTTTGCCCCACACCACCGTTCCAACTGCTTCTATCAACAGGTCAGAAATAGGTAGGCGAAATGAAAGTCGCACCGCATCTTTCGGTCGCAAAGTGTCGACTTCTACCGCCATCCCGCCCTGGCTGAGATTCCAGCTCATCCCGTTCAGCGTGCGAGATCCTACAGCACACGTCACGGTTGTCTGCAGTGGAACGCGCGTGTACCGCCGCCGATTCTCCAACATCCCGCCACGGACCGTCCGAAACAACTTGCTTAACTTCTGTCGGTCTATCGGCTTCTGCAAGAAGAACGTCGCTCCCACGGCAAACGCCTCTTGCATACTCTCCCTCTGATCCTGGCCGGTCACAATGATGATAGGAGTCGATTTGTTCCATGACGATTTCCTGATCCAGCGCGCGAGATCGAAACCATGCAGTCTCGGCATTTCCAAGTCCAGAAAAATGCCGTCAAATTTCTCCTGGTTGACCCGCCGAGCCGCTTCTTCGCTATCGCTGACCGGCCGCACGTCGGCCTTCAGCGATTCGAATACTTCAGTCATCAATTCCAGGCTTGCAGCGTCATCCTCCACTACTAGTAGTTTTAGCTGCAACATGCTTCAAAGCTCCAGATTGCCAGACATCTACACCTTCACACGCCCGACACTGTTCCGGAGATGTGACGTGATAAAGCTTTGGATTCTGTTTCGCGTTTGCAGGTTGTTATCTCCGCAACTCCAACTGATCGATTATGCCTCACCGGCGCGATCAGCGTCGGAACGCGAAACATGAAATGAAGGGCTTTCCGACCCGGTCCCGTTTCACCGCTAAGTGTTTCCTAATACTCGAATGGCGCTGTTTACCATGCTGATCTTGTTACGAAATCCGAACAAGGTTTCCACCTTAGATTTGAAGAATCTAAAAGACTCTAGCGGGGTG
This sequence comes from uncultured Acidobacteriaceae bacterium, assembly GCA_963709305.1. GTDB lineage: Bacteria > Acidobacteriota > Terriglobia > Terriglobales > Acidobacteriaceae > Sulfotelmatobacter. The sequence goes on from CAVPWO010000006.1 coordinate 380,038, forward strand.
CCTTCCTTCGGGTACGACACGATGGTTATCTTGCCGTTGTCACTTTCTCCAGTCATGCTTGAAATAGAGTTGAGAACGGAATGCACGTTCTGGACACCGCGATAACCTTTCCGAGAAACCCGAACGTCGTCAGGAAGACATCGGAGCACGATTACCATTTATGTTGGACAAGGTAATCTGCTTTCGATTTAGAAAGGATCAGTGTGGAAACAGCGGCGAAGATAGCTCTGACACCAGTCGCGCCTGCCTCTAAGCCCATTCCGACGCCGGCGCTTTTACTGGCAATGCTCGGAGTCTCTACCAAAGTCAGCGACCTGATCCTGTCGCCGGGCAGCTTCCCAATGGTGGAAGTCTCCGGCAAATTAACTCCGGTCAAAATCTCTGGAATGCCGCCGTTAACGCCCGAGGATACTCGCCGCATTGGTTACGAAATGATCGAAGGCAACAAACAGGCGACCGACTCATTGCAGAATTTGGGGTCGTGTGACATCTCATATCGTGTGCCGGGCCGCTGCCGATTTCGGGTAAACATATTTCAACAGCGCGGAAGCCATGCCATTGTTATGCGCGTAATACCTCAGGCCATTCCTACTCTCGGTGACCTGAACCTGCCCCCGCAACTCGCCGAAATCGCAGACTTGCAAAATGGGATCGTTCTGGTGACTGGTCCCACGGGATCGGGAAAATCATCAACTCTGGCCGCGGTGCTGGACCGGATTAATGAGAGCCACGCTTATCACATTCTGACCATTGAGGATCCCATCGAGTTCATGCATCGGCACAAGCGCTCGATCGTTCACCAGCGGGAGCTGCACAGTGACACGCCCAGCTTCGCGCTCGCTCTGCGGGCCGCCTTGAGACAGGCGCCCAAAGTCATTCTTGTAGGAGAAATGCGAGACAAGGAGACCATTGAAATCGCACTGGAGGCGGCGGAAACGGGCCATCTGGTTCTCTCCACTCTCCATACGATTGACGCTTCCAAAACCGTGGAGCGAATCATTGGAGCGTTTCCCATGGGAGAACAGCAAATTATTCGCAATCGCTTGGGAAAGAGTTTCCGGGCCATCGTCTCTCAGCGCCTCATACCGCGGAAAGATGGAAATGGACGTGTGGCAATCGTGGAAATCTTGAAATCAACGCTTCGAACCCGCGAATACATAGAAAAGGGCGAGCAAGATGGCAAGACGCTCCTCGAAGCCATGGCAGACGGCGACACGGAGGGGATGCAGCATTTCGACGGCGAGATCGAAAAACTCGTTCGTGTGGGCCTCGTCGACATCAGTACCGGCCTTGCCTACGCAACGAATCCAGGGAACTTACGGCTGCTGCTGGCGGATTTTGCCGCCGATCAACCATCAGAATAGGAATTCCCAGTTCGAGTGCGTCTCAAGAAAGTGTGAGCTGCGTTCTCGACTTCTCTATACCGCGAACCCATTACGCAGTCTGTGAAACAGCCACGGTCACGACATCCCGGCCGCGGGCTTTCGATTCGTAGAGGCATTGGTCCGCAATTTTAAGCAAGTCGCGGCAGGACGAACCATGCTCTGGAAATGCCGCCACGCCCACCGAGAGCGTGAACTGCCCAAGAGTCTCTTTCTTATACTGCAGCCGAAGGCTCTTTACTTCGGATCGCAGGGCATCCGCGCGGATCGCGGCGTCCTGTGAAGAGGATTCGGGAAGAATAATAGCGAATTCCTCGCCACCATAACGGCAGCATATATCGGTAGCACGAAAAAAATTGCGAAACAGATCAGCCAGCGATTGGAGCACCAAGTCTCCTGCGTCATGCCCGAAACTGTCATTGAATCTCTTGAAGTGGTCGAGGTCGAGAAAAAGAACCGCGATGGACTGCTTCTTTCGAGCAGCTATTCGCAGCTCTCGTTCGAGGGATTCCTCCAGGAATCGCCGGTTGAACAAACGAGTCAATGGATCTCGAATCGCCTGTTCGCGAAGAGTCTCGCGCAGCTGCTGGCTTGCCAGAGAAAGGGCGATCTGCGAGGCCGCGCTGGTGGCAAGTCGCTCCTGAGAATCGCGGAAGCTCTCTGTACTGGAATCGTAGCGCGAAGCTTGTCCGCACGGGAATTCAAGATGTAAGACTCCAACTGTGTTTCCCTGCGCGACCATCGGTACACATAGGTATTCTTTAGTCGAACTCTCGTTCAGATGTCGACAAGTAATGCCGTTATCTGGATGTCCGCTCCAGTGAGGCTGGCTACGTCGCAGCGACCAGCATGCGTCGGGAGGAAAGGTCGGGGCCACGCAGTCCTTTTTCCCCCATCGAACCGTTGCCTCCACAAGGTCCCGGGAAGACTTAAACAGATAGAGCCCTCCGGAAGAAGCGTCGGGAAAAAGCCTCTGCAACGAGTTACCGACGACCGCACAGGCTTCCTGAACATTTCCGCTACACTCCAGCAGCGATCCCATTTCGTTCAATGAGGTCATCTGTCTTGCGCGAAGCTCCAACTCTCTCACTAACCGGTCGAGCGACTCCGCATGTTGCCGCTGTGCCTCGTTCGCCCTGATCTGCTGCGAAATGTCTTCATATATCAAGTATGCGCCACGTACCTCGCCGTTCAGCATTAGCGGGACACCGTGGAGTGCTAGATCAAGAATCTTCCCGTCCTTGCTCCGTTGCCTCACGGTCCGGTGCAATGCGTTTCCGGCGAAGATCTGGGGAAGAAGTTGCGCGGATTCCGTACCTTCATCGTCGCGAATTCCCATGCTCGCAATGTCGATCGAGCTGAGTTCGCTCCGATCGTACTGAAAGAGCTTCTCGAAAGCGAGGTTGGCCATTTCGACTTTGCCTTGTCGGTCGAGGACCACGATTCCCAGGGGGCTGTTCTGTATTAGAGAGTCCAGGTAGGTAGTCTGTTCATTCAGATCAATTGCCATGCGATGTCGCTCGCTAACCTCGGATCCCACGATGAGCCCGACCGCGGACAGCACCAGCATGAGCAGGGCGACTTTGGCAAACAGTGTTGGCGTTGGAGGAAACAAATGCATCGCGACTACAATTCCAAAATTTAGTGCCAACAGGCCAGTGACAACCCGCCGGACTCCCTGACGCATGGCGATCCAGATGACCGGGATGAAACACAGATAAAAATAGTCGTAACGCCCGTCCTTGGTTCCGAACATGATGCAGAGGACCGCAAACATCGTGAGAATCTGAGCGGATACCTCTGCCAGCGCGCCAACAGCGGGTCGCTTTCCTGGAGTCACCACTCTATCCGGGCGAAGCTGCGCAGGCGCTGGCGAAAGCCACTTACGAACATGCGGAAACACATGGACTAGAAGGAACGGCGCTATCCCGATCAAGCCGATGGCGTCCCCCAAAAACCAGCCCATTGCTGACGACTTGTGTTCCCCCCAGGTAATGTTGTGATCTGCGATCAGACATGCAACCCCAATGATGGTTGCTCCTGTTGCGGCCGTAGCACTCACTAAAACGTACCGAACCACGTCTCGGCGGCGCCGCAGTCCAAGATCAATCTGCAGCGGACCACGCAAGACAAATGCCGCAATGCCGTAACAGACGCCAATTCCGGCGGCATCCACAGTATTGCCGAAGGACAGGATGGATTGACCGTAGATAACTCTGCCGGCCAGAGCATTGGAGAAACAAACAACGAACGCATACTAAGGACTAATTCCCAACAGCAACGCCATGAGCAGCCCCACGGCCGGATACCATGCAACGAACCCAATGCGAGAAAAGAAAACAACTTCCGGGCGATTCAAGAGAAGATACAGCAGAACGAACGACACAGAAACCACAGCGTGACGAAGGATCAGGCGTCGCGAATGCATAAGGCAGAACTTCCGAGCCTGGCCGGCTCAGTTTCAATAACCCGAATGTTTCGTGCGAAGAGCGCCAACTATCGGCCCCCAGACGCGCGCGCTCCCTTATAGGTGAACATGTCTTAATCGATCTGCGGCACAATTCGAGCCGCTCAGAGTTACCGCAGTAATCTATTTTGGCCGGTAAATCAGAAATCGGACCAGGGGTTGGTCCGTCCGAAGTCACAGGATTGCTACAAATGGCCAGGCCGCCTTATGGCAGGCGTTCCGAGCCGGTACAACCGAAGCGATGTAGAAGGACCGAAACAGATATGTCAGAACTTCTGGCACCGACGGAATTTAAACATGGCGGAGAGGGAGGGATTCGAACCCCCGATACCCTTTCGGGTATGCCGGTTTTCAAGACCGGAGCCATCAACCACTCGGCCACCTCTCCAGTGCTGCGGGTCCTCCGGACGCGACGCGCGATTCGGTCGCTCTGGTTAGTTTACAACACGAGTGACTCGATCTCGTTGCCTGGGCACGCCGAATGCCCGGGAATGAAACTCCATGACCTCGGCAAAGTGCGAGAGAAAATACGTCAGACTGTGGTCGCCGGGATAAGGATGATATTCGTGCCGCACATTTTCCTTTTGTAGTTCGTCGTGGAGGGCGGCCGCTCCTTTTTCGAAGCCGTAATTGTCATCGTGGCCGCAGTTGAAATAAATGGCCATCTTTTTGAGACCTGATGCGTTTCTTTTCGCCAAAATGAAAGGACTGTTGTCATTCCAGTGGGAGACGTTGATGGGGTCGCCAAACACTGCGGAGAGTACCCCCGCCAGGGGCGCTCCGGTCTGGGATGCGGCATCCAACGCTCGCGGCGACTCCGTGATGAGCGCGGCGCTCTGGGCGCTGACGGCTGAGAACAGTTCCGGATGGGCGAATGCGAAGCGCAATGCTCCGTAGCCGCCCATGGAAATTCCGCTGATGGCGCGTCCCGCGCGGCCGGAGCGGATCCGGTACTTGCTTTCGATATAAGGCAGGAACTCCTGCAGAAAAAAGTCGCTGTAGCGCACGGCGCCGTCGGCGGAGTTGATGTAGAAGCTGCGTCTGCCCTCGGGGGCGACGATCAGAAAATCTCCGATGCTGTGCTGGTTGCGCAGATCTTCGAGCAAGGTCCATCCGCCGCTGTTGAAGAGGGTTTGCTCGTTGTCGCCCAGGCCGTGCAAAAAATAAAGTACCGGATATCGCTTGAGCGGATGCCGGGTCGCCCCCGCATCATAGCCGGGAGGTAAGTAGACGCAATAATGGGCGACTCTTTTGAGAATGCGGCTGTTGAGAGCGCTGCAATCGATGCGGCTCTGCGCAGTCGCCGATGCGACAGCGATCAGAAAGAGCAAGAGAAGCCGGAAGTGAGCCATGCGTGCCTATTTATTCGTAACGTAGCGCCTGTACCGGATCGAGCTTGGCGGCCCGTGCCGCCGGGTACAAGCCAGACGCCAGGCTTACCAGGAAGGCAAAGACGATGCTGAACACCACCAGCCATAATGGGACTGCCCAGAAATGTTCAGGTGGGACGGACTGGCTTTTGAGGTAAATGTTGATTCCGAAGTTGATGATCTGGCCGATGGCCCAGCCCAGTACCACCCCCACAATCCCGCCCAGAATCCCCATTGCTCCGGCCTCGGCGAAGAAGAGTCTCCTGATATCCCCATCACTGGCGCCAATCGCCTTCATGATGCCGATCTCGCGGCGTCGTTCGAGAATCGCCATGACCAGTGTGTTGACGATTCCGATGGATGCGACCGTCAACGCGAGGCTGCCGAAAATTCCAAGGAATGCGTACAGCACTCTGAAAACCTGCCGCAGGCTGTTGCTCGCGTCCAGAATCGAAAACGTGCTGAAGCCCATTTTCTTGATGGCGTCTTCCACGGCCTGCACCTGAGCCGGGTTCTTGACCCGTACGCTAAGCGAGGAGTAAACGGGCTGACCAGGCGTGGCCCTCGCAATCTCTCGTAAATCGGTGGGCTGCATCACGTGCAGATCTTCGGCAAGTTTCAAAGGCAGAAACACTTTGGCGCGCATTGGACCGCGCATGCTCTCCGGATCAAGATCCGAGATCCCGATAATCTTCAGCTTCTGTTCGCGTGAGACAACGGAATACGCCGCACCATCGGCGCTGTCATCCGCCAGTGCGGATTCTTTGGCCCCGGACGGCTGAGCGGCAGGCGCAGCCTGCCGTTGCGCGTATCGCATCGTCAATTCCTTGCCCAGCAGCGGCTTTGCCAGTTCCGCAACGCTCGGCTCGGCCGCTCCCAGAGGCGGTGTCTTCCCCAGCAATTCTTCGGCAAAGGATTTTTGCAGGATCACTCCCGCCTCGGTGTCGGACGAAAAGAATTGACCCTGCATTCCATCGAAAGCGTCGTTTGACTTTGCCGACAGGGGCAGAGCGGAAATCATGGTGAGATGAGGCTTGTCTTCATACCGCAACTCGGTCACGAAACGAATGTCGGGATAAGCCTCGCTCACATTGGGCAAACGCTCCATTTCCACTCGCGCGGGTTCGTCGAGGATGCGGCTTTCGCCAGGGGTGGGACCCCTGCGCTCTTCCTCACGCCCCATCCCACGCAGGTCGCGCCGCGAAGAAACGATAACGGTGTCGAAGAGTCCGGACTTCGCCAGGCGCCGGGAGAACAGTTGCTGCAGGCCGGTGCCGAGCGAAAGCATCGCCACCAGTGAGGCAACCCCCACGGAGATGCCAATCGTCGTGAGTGAGTTGCGCAGCACAGATTCGCGCAAATTCCGCAGGGCGAGTTCGGCAAGATCTGGAATCTTCACAACTGGTCTCCCTGCGTGACGCCAGTAGGGCTGTTCGGCCGGTCGTCGATCAACTTCCCGTCTGCCAGGAAGATCATGCGTTGCGCGTACCGCTCGGCCAGAGCGCGCTCGTGAGTGACCATCACAACCGTCATTCCCAACTCGCGGTTAAATTTGCGGACCATGTCCATAATTTCCGTTCCGGTGTGGCTGTCGAGATTTCCAGTGGGTTCATCAGCCAGCAGAAGCTGCGGACTATTGATCAAGGCGCGCGCCAGGGCCGCCCTCTGCTGCTCTCCTCCGGACAACTCGCTGGGACGATGGTGCATGCGCGCCTGCAGGCCCACTCGCTCCAAAGCCTCGCGGGAAAGTTTCTGGCGCCGGCTGCGATCGACCTCCGCAAAACGTAGCGGAAGTTCGACGTTCTCTGCCAGCGTCATGCTGGGGATCAGGTTGAATGACTGAAATACCATTCCTACGATATGCAGCCTGTATTTGGCGAGCTCCTCGCGCGACAGTTTTGCCAGATCTCGATCCTGCACCACAACACGTCCCGAGGTGGGACGATCGAGTCCTGCGATCAGATTCAGCACGGAAGACTTGCCCGAGCCGGAAGTTCCGAGGAGCGCGAGAAACTCTCCGCCCCGAACTTCGAGGGACACTCCATCGACCGCGCGGATCAGCGCCTCGCCCATGCGGTAGTGACGGCAAAGATTCTCGCTACGAATCGCAACCGTACGGGAAGCGGCAGAAACCGCGGGGACTGTCGTCATAGCGGGTTAGCGCATTTCTCCTCGCAGCACGCGCAGTGCGTCTGCAGTCTTTACTTCGGCGCTCTTGGCGCCTGCGCCGTTGCCAGTCACGGCAACCGTGTCACCCTCGCCCGGAGCGAGAAATAGATTTTCTTCGACTCCGTGTTGGCGTGTGTACAGGTCATAGTAGCGTCCACGCGCCGCATAAAGCTGAGCGTGCGTTCCGCGCTCTACGATTTGTCCTTGTTCCATCACCATGATCTGGTCGGCACGACGAATGGTCGAAAGCCGGTGCGCGATCACGAACGTGGTGCGTCCCTGCATTAGGTATGTGAGTCCCTGCTGGATCATCTGTTCCGATTCTGAGTCGAGGCTGGACGTGGCCTCATCCAGAATCAGAATGCGCGGCTCCGCCAGAATCGCCCGGGCAATCGAAATGCGTTGCCGCTGCCCGCCTGAAAGTTTCACGCCCCGCTCACCGACTATGGTGTCGTATTTGTCGACAAAGGACTCAGCGAACTCGTCGACGCGTGCAATCCGGCAGGCGCGCATGATTTCTTCCTCGCTAGCCTCAGGCCGCGAAAAAGCGACGTTCTGACGGATGGTTCCATCGAACAGGAACGATTCCTGGAGTACAACTCCCAGGCGCGTACGGAAGGAGTCGAGGCGTACGGTGCTCAAGTCCACGCCGTCCACCAGCACTCTGCCCTTCAAAGGCACATAGAAAGCCGAGATCAAGCCAATCGTCGTCGACTTCCCCGAACCCGACGAACCTACGAGCGCAGTTACTGTGCCGGGCTCCGAGCGGAAAGAAATGTTGCGCAGAACATCGTGAGTGCCATCATAGCTGAAAGTAACATCGTCGAATTCAACGTCGCCCACAATGTCGTGCAATTGCACGGAACGTCTCGGATCCTGGTCCTCCGGCCGCTCACCCATTATTTCCTGGGTCCGTTCTAATCCAGCCAACGCTTCGGTGATCTGAGTGCCGATGGAAACCACTTGCATGACGGGAGCGATCAAAAAGACGAGCAAAAAGTTATAGGAAAAATAACTGCCGGTAGTCAGAGAGTGGGCCACCATCTGTCGCCCGCCGATGTACATGGTGGCCGCTCCGACCACTCCCAACAATACGCTGGCGGAGAGACCCATCAACGACGTGGCGGTCAAGGTGCGCATGACATTATCCAGCAGTCGCTTCACGCCAGCCGCAAAAACTTTTTCTTCCCGTTGTTCCGCGTGATATCCCTTGATGACCCGAACGCCGCCCAGCGATTCGGTCAGTCGTCCTGTAACCTCGGCATTGATTTTGCCGCGCTCACGGAAGATTGGACGGATGGTCGCGAAGGCTCTGTTCAATGCGAGCGCGAAACAGCCAAGGGATCCTACCGCAACGAGCGTCAAGGGCGCGCTAATGCGAAGCAGCAATACGAGTGCGATGCTGGCAGCCACGAGCCCGCCGGCAAAGTCCACCAAGCCCGTTCCCAGCAAATTGCGAACGCCCTCTACATCGCTCATAATGCGCGACACCAGCGCTCCGGTTTTGTTGGCATCGTAAAAGGCGACAGGCAGATGTGAGATATGCGCTTGCACTTGCTTGCGAAGGTCGGCGATGAGGCGCTGAGCGGCCTTGGATAGCAACTGGGTCAGAGAAAAAGAAGTAACGCCCTGGACGAGCGTCGCCAATAAGACCGACAACACAATGGGGCGCAACAGTCCTGTTTGATGCTTGCCCACTACATTATCAATCAGGAATTTCGAGGAATAGGGCAGTACGAATCCAGCGACCTTATTGATTACCATCAACACAAAGCCAAGCGCCAGCAATCCGCGGCGCGGACGCATCAACTTCCAGACTTCCGGCCAAACGGCCTTCAGTCGCTGGATCTTTGGAGGCTTCGCGGCTTCTTTGACTGGAGAACTCAATCTATTGTTTGACTCCGTTGGGCGCCCATTTGCTTCATTATTACTGCATTGTCACATATCCGGCGGTTGAGCGCTGACCTGTGACAGGCGCGCCCAGACGTTGTATGCTCGGGTCGTGCCCCGCCCCTCCGCCCCGGAGCGTTCGCCCACCCTCGGCCTGTTGCTGGGCCTGCTTGTGACGCTGTCCGCGGTTGTGATGTATTCGGCTTACATCACGTGGCAGGTCACCGGGCTGCGCAAATTGCAGATCGAACTGGTCGACCGCAACCGCAAGGATTCACTCCAGTTGCTCAGAATTCAGAACGATCTCAACCTGCTCGCCGTGGCCATGCGCGACATGGTCAGCAGCGATGAGCCCTACCCGCTAACCGCGTGGTCGGCGCAGTTCCAGCGGATCCGTACCGATCTGGACGATGCGATGCGTTTAGAAGCGGGACTGGCCGCAGCCAGCCGAACCACCGAGCAGAGCGCTTTTCTCGCAGGAAGCTTTAATCAGTTCTGGGGAGCGGTCGATCGCGTTTTCGCACTGGCACAAGATGGCAAGGATAAAGAAGCACGCGAGCAAATCGAGTTTTCGCTGCAGGAGCGCCAGGCCGCGCTGAGCACCGCCGTAGCTCGATTGCTGGTGCAAAACACCGAGAACGAAGAACAGGCCGGCCAGCGCATCGTTCAAATCTATGACCGGGTGCAGCGGCAGGTCTATGTTTTTCTCGCCGCAACTTTGCTGGCGATTCTGCTGAGTGGTCTTTCCCTGATTCGCTGGAACCGGCGGTTGTTCGCACGCCTGGCGGAGATTTCAGGGCGGCGCAGCGAACTGGCGCAAAAGCTGATTGCTACTCAGGAATCAACGTTACGCTACATTTCGCGAGAACTGCACGATGAGTTTGGTCAGATTCTCACTGCGGTGGGATCTATGCTCCGTCGTGCCGGAACACACGCCCCCGAGGGGTCGTCGCTGCGGGCTGATTTGCAGGAAGTTCTTCAGATCGTGCAGACTACTCTGGAAAGCGTACGCAGCCTCTCGCAGGCGCTGCATCCGGTGATGCTCGACGAGGCCGGACTCGAGAGCACGCTCGACTGGTACATCCCTACCGTGGAAAGACAAACCGGAATTGCCATATCCTATGAGAAACACGGCGCCCCCTTCCCGGTGGATGGCGGCGCAGGCGTGCATGTTTACCGCGTACTGCAGGAAGCGCTGAACAATGTAGCGCGGCACTCCGGGTCCAAGCAGGCGTGGGTGCGTTTGCGCTTCTTGCCCGACACACTGGAACTGGAAGTGGAGGATCATGGGGTGGGATTCGCGGAGCATCCGAACCGGCGTGGCATTGGTTTAGTGGCTATGCGCGAACGCTCGGAGTTGATGGGGGGACAAATTATTTTTTCACATCCATCGGCAGGTGGAACGCTGGTGCATCTGGATGTCCCGAGGGAGAAAGTAGAGTCTTATGGAAAAGAAGATCACAGTGTTGCTGGTGGATGACCACAGCCTGGTGCGGCGCGGTTTCCGCCGCATGCTGGAAGATGAGTCCGACATGGAAGTTGTGGGCGAAGCCGGCAACGGCGAAGAATCCATCAAGCTGGCCAAGAAACTTCATCCGCAAGTGGTGGTGATGGACTGTGCTTTGCCGGGCATGAACGGTTTGCAGGCTACGCGACAGATCATCGAGGACTCCCCCGACACCGCGGTTTTAATGCTCAGCATGCATACCGAAAGCACCTGGGTGCGGCAGGCGATTGAAGCCGGGGCCAGGGGCTACGTTCTGAAGAACGCGTTGGACCTGGAACTCAGTGGAGCGATCCGCAAAGTTGCCGCGGGAGAAACCGTATTCGATCCGCAGATCGAGCAGCGATCAGTGCTTAAAGGGGAGCGCAACGCTGCTCTCACCCAACGGGAACTGGAAGTGTTGCAAATGATCGTCGACGGCAAGTCGAACAAGGAGATTGCGACGGCACTCGATCTCAGCGCCAATACCATTGCGGTTCACCGCGCGAACATCATGAACTCACTGGGAATTCATAAGACGGCGGAGTTAGTCGTTTACGCAATACGCGCAGGACTGGTGAACGTTCCGTGAATCGAAGGTCGTTCTTATGGGGAATGGCAGGACTGGCCTCGAGTTCGCAATTGGCTCATTTGCAGGCTCGGGCGGCGCAGACAGCAGCCACGGCTACTCCGGGTTTTCACTTTACGGATGTCACCAGCCACGCGGGAATCCGGTTCCAGCACAACAGCGGAGCGTTCGGGGGAAAGTTCTTGCCTGAAACCCTCGGCTCGGGCTGCGCCTTCCTGGATTACGATCGCGACGGCTGGCAAGACATTCTTCTAATCAACGGCACCGACTGGCCGGGCCACAAAAAACGCCGTACGACGCTGCAGCTTTATCACAACAACGGCAATGGCACGTTCACCGACGTGACTGCACGAGCGGGACTCGACGTTGAAATGTACGGCATGGGAGTGGCGGTAGGTGATTACAACAACGACGGCTTCCCGGATATCCTGATCACCTGCGTGGGGCAGAACCGCCTGTTCCGCAACACAGGTAAAGGCACGTTTGTAGATGTGACCAACAGTAGCGGGCTGGGAAAGCGCGAGGGCTTCAGCACTTCCGCATTGTGGTTCGATTACGATCGCGATGGCTTGCTCGATCTCTTTGTCTGCAACTATGTGAAGTGGTCGCCCGAGCACGACGTATTTTGTAGCCTCGACGGCAAGCACAAATCGTACTGCACGCCGGAAGCGTATCGTGGAGCTACTTGCTGGCTCTTTCATAATCGTGGCAACAGCACGTTCGAAGATGTGACGGCGGCGAGCGGAATTTTTGACAGCAGCTCAAAATCTCTGGGAGTGGCATTATTCGATGACGACCACGATGGCTGGCCCGACCTGATCGTAGCGAATGACACTCAGCCCAACAAGCTTTATCGCAATCAGCGTAACGGCACATTCAAGGATGCAGCCGTAGACGCGGGAATCGCGTTCAGCAGCGACGGGAAGGCGCGGGCGGGCATGGGGGTCGACGTCGGCGATTTCGATAATTCGGGAACCCCTGGCGTCGCGATCACGAATTTCGATAATGAAATGATTGGCCTCTACCGCGCGAGCGGCAGGACTTTCGAAGACATCGCGCCGCAATCGGGAGTGGGCATCGCCTCCAGAAACAGCCTGGGATTTGGTTGCGCTTTTCTGGATGTAAACCTGGATGGCTGGCTCGACTTCGCGGTCGCTAACGGGCATATCGACGAGACCGTCCGCAACATACGGGGAAATGTCGGATACGCGCAGCCGCCTCAGCTCTTTCTGAATCAAGGCAAAGGAGTGTTTCGGGAGGTCGCGGCGGAAGTGGGAGGAGGCTTCGATCAGCCAAAGGTCGGTCGCGGACTGGCTTATGCCGATTTCGATCGCGACGGCGATCTCGATCTTCTGCTCACCACCAACAACGGTCCAGCCTATCTTTACCGCAACGATCTGACCAACGGCAATCGCTGCATCCGTTTTCACCTAGTGGGAACCAGGTCGAACCGAGACGGCATCGGCGCCCGGGTGCGCGTCTTTTCTGGCAGCATCACCCAAACACGACTGGTCAAAGGGGGATCGAGTTACTTGTCGCAATCGGAACTTCCGCTGACCTTTGGCCTGGAAAAACTGGATCGCATCGATCGCGCGGTGATTGATTGGCCCAGCGGACGAACCGAGGAGTATAAAAATCTTGCGGCAGGCCGCTGCTACGAGTGCACCGAAGGAAAAGGGATTGTGCCGCAGAATGGTTACTGAACAACGGCTATCGCTCTGAATCAGCCACCATGGGCTTGACGATGTTTCCGGCTGCGATGAGATCGATTTCTACCGAATCATTGACTTTCAGAAAGAGTGTGCTCGGATTTTTCATTCCCCACTTGGCGTAGGGAACGGTGAAGTGAACGGTCGCGTTCCAGTGGTCCTCAGAGATTTCCACTTCGGCTGGCACAGTGATCTCGCGGTCGACTCCGTGAATGTTGAACATTCCGTGGACTCGGACGGAAGATTTTCCCTGATTCGCGACGGCGCCTTCAATCCTGTCGGGATGAAAAACAATTTCCGGATAGCGGGTGCTCTCCAGAACCTCCTTATTCATCTTCCGGTCGCGCATGCCGCTTCCACTGTCGCCGCTTGCGGCATCGACCACAATCTCGCCCGATAGTTTTCCCGAAGCCGGCTCGAACTCCAGCGATCCCCGCTTCAACTGGAACGTGCCCCTCACGGTATGAAGAACATCGCCGAGAGTAAACTTAACCGACGTTCTTGAGCGATCAAATTGGAACGCCGTATTCTGTGCTGCGCCCGTCGCGGCCAAGGCGACCAGCAGAGCCGGAACCGCCAACCCAAATCCGCGCGAAGAAATGAAGGTGTGAATGTTACGAATGAGCTTCATGAAATTACGCGGTTAAAAGTCCCCAGCCTAAAGTCAGACCATCCAATGCGAGATGCAAGGGCGACAGCACTCCCACGTGCAACTCCAACAGGCGCCGGAAGACTTCGGGATGCTTCTGAAGTGCCTGCAGCGTACGACGCTGTAGCCGCGGACGGCCATCGAGCGTGAGCATCAATCGCGCCATGAGAAACGGCCGCAGCGCAAGGCGCCGATGTTCGCGCTCGTAACGCGCCAGATCACCAGCCCGCAGGCATTTCGCCAATACCATCGCCTGGCTGAACGAGAGACAAAGCCCTTCACCCGTAATGGCATCGACGGTGCCGGACGCGTCTCCGATCAGCGCAACATTTTCGCGGCTCACCCGCTTCAGCCTGCACGTAGCCGTGAGTGCGCCTCTCTCGGTAGAGGAGACGTCAGCCCTGTCCATCCGAGCTTTTAATTCCGGGAATCGTTGCAACGCCTCGGCAAGCCGCAATTTCGGATTGCGGGAAATCAGCGCGATACACACTTGATCGTTCGCGACCGGCGTAACGTAAATTTGCCCTTGCCGGCCCCAATGGAGTTCCATGCGGTCAGTCCACGGCGAGACGCGATAGTGCTGCCGAAAGGCGTAGCGGCAATCTTTTCTTCGGTAGGCATCCAAGCCGGCCCAGCGACGGACTCGCGAGTTACCTCCATCGGCTCCAACAATCCAACGCGCGCGGACCGTGTGGCCGTTTCCCAGGTGAACTTCATTCCCTGAAATACCAGTCACGGGGGCATGCCACAGAAAATCGATTCCCAGACCGGCGGCGCGCTTCGCGATGAGCTGATGTAACACGGTCCGACGTACGCCCATTCCCTCGGCGCGGTCAGGGAACGCAGCGTCGACTGCAAGTCCGCCGCTAACAAAACGAATACCGCGAAACGGAAAAGCATTTTCCGCGTCAATCGAAATGCCGAGTTTATCGAGGGCCGCGAGCCCGTCGGGCATCAGGCCTTCGCCACAAGGTTTGTCTATCGGCATTTGGGCGCCGTCCGCCACAAGCACGCGGAACCCTTGCTGACGCGCCGCGATTGCCGCCGCCAGACCCGCGGGGCCTCCGCCAATTACGAAAACATCGGTCGAGTTTAACAACGGACGGGCCTCACCACTGTAGGAGTACAAGCTCGGAACAAAATCCCGGCCCCATGGCCGCCAGCACGCCCAGCGTGCCCGGTTCCGGACGCCGGTTTCTCATAACATCTTCCAGCACCACCAGGACGGATGCCGACGAGAGATTCCCGACTCTCTTCAGGCAATCCCAGGAAGCGTCGAGTTGACCGTCGTGCAGATCGAGTGCGTCCGCGGTCGCCTCCAGCACCTTCGGACCGCCGGTATGCAGCACCCAACTTCCGATGTCGACGCGCTTATGTCCGTGGTCAGCGAGGAATGTGTCCACGCCTTGCCCTAAATGCTCACGAATCAGCACCGGAACTTCCGGTGAAAGCGTGATGCGGAAGCCCTTCTCGCTGACGGTCCAGCCCATCATCTGCTCGGTATTCGGATAGAAGATCGACTGGGTCGCGAGAATTTCAGGTCCCGTGGAGTTCAGTTCGTGGCCGGTAACAATGACGGCTGCCGAGCCGTCCGCAAACAGTCCTGAGGAAATCAGATTGGCCACCGAGAGATCGTCGCGCTGAATAGTCAAAGAGCAAAGCTCGACTGAAACCAGAGCGGCCGCTTGCGAAGGATAGGCGCGCACATAATCGGCCGCGCGCGCGATTCCTGCCGCCCCCGCCACGCATCCTAATCCAAAAATTGGCACGCGGCGGATGTTTACCGGAAGCCCCATGCGGTTGATCAGGAGAGCGTCGATGGATGGACTGGATATGCCGGTGACAGAAGTAAAAAACAGTGCACCCAATTCGCTCGGTTCAAGCCCGGCATGGTGGAGCGCCCGGCAGAGCGCTTGTTCTCCCAGTTCCTGCGCGACTTCGATCCAGACGTCATTCGCCTGTCCCCAGGTCGTGATTTCGTGATACTTATCGGGATGCATCGCCAGATGGCGGCCCTCCACCGCGACGTTGCGATGCAATCGGGCCAACATCGCCGGATTTTTAAGCTGGTCGCCCCAGTATTCCTGAAGTTTTTGCAAGAGAAATTTCTGAGGATAGTAATGTTTCGGGAAGGCGCTTGCGGCGCTGGCGATTTTCATTGTGAGGATCCTGGTTCCGGCACGGAGTCAGCGCCATCACCTGCCGGACATCGAGGCTAGGAACTTAGATGATCGTGCGCCGACCGCGGTTGTACCCGCGCTTTTCGTGCCACTTAGCGTTTTGTTGCTATGCTGCGAAACTGAATTGTCATCTGATTGTAAATCTGTTAAACGGCGGCGCTCGGGTGAAGTTTACCGCCTAGCTGTGAAAAGCCCGGCGCGCCAGCCCCAGCGCCTCAGACCAGAAAGCTCCAGGCGAATGGGCGAGTTCTACAACGTCTCGAACAGCCAGTACGAACGTGTCAAGTTGGGTGTCGGTTACCACCAGCGGCGGGGCCACCTTCAACACCATAAAGTTGTTTCCGCAAATTTGGGTTAGGAATCCGAAGTCGCGAAACAGACGCATCACCACAATCTGCCCGAACAAGGCCGGATGCACCGCCCCGAAAGCCTGGTAAGGAAGGCGAAGGCGAAGCTGGCTGGGAGCTTGAAATTCAATGCCAATCAGCAGTCCCATCCCGCGGACTTCCTTTACCATTTCAAAGTCGCGGAGCGCGTCAGTCAATCGCCCCTGCAAGTAATTGCCGGCTTCGATTGAGCGCTGGCCCAGTTTTTCGTTCTCTAAAACTTCGAGCGTTGCCAGTGCTGCGCGCATCGCCAGACTGTTTTCGCTGAAGGTTGATGTATGAACGAACGCGCGCGGCAACGACGAATAAACCGAGCGGCACACAGCATCCGACATGAGCACCGCACCGCAAGGCACCAAACCGCCGCTCATGGCCTTGGCCATGACAACCATGTCAGGCTCAACTCCGAAGAAGTGCGCCGCCAGGAAGGGTCCAGTTCGATACATTCCGGTCTGCACCTCATCCAGAACAAACAGCGTGCCGTAACGCCGGCAAAGCGATTCTGCAGCCCTTAGATAGTCTTCCGGCGGAACGCACACACCTGCCTCTGACTGAATCGGTTCCACAATGAAGGCAGCGAAGCGCTTGGTCTTCAGAGAGCGCTCCAGTGCTCCCAGATGGCCGAAAGGGATGGCAGCCGTGTCCGCCAGAAGCGGGCCAAAGCCCTCGCTCCAGAACTTGTCGCTCATGAGTGAGAGCGCCCCGCAGGTTAGCCCGTGGAACGCATGTTCGGCTGAGAGTACCCCTGCGCGGCGAGTATGCGCCCGCGCGAACTTAATAGCCGCTTCCACGCCCTCGCTTCCCGAAGAAGCGAAGAAGGCCTTCGTCAAACGGCTGCCGGCACGCTGGCACAACTTCTCCGCTAGTTCTCCGGCAAGGTCGGCAACATGCGTCTGAATCATTGCTGGCCCGCACCGTTCCAGTTCCCTCTGCAGCGCGCTCACCACATCCGGATGATTGTGGCCGACATTGTGCACGCAGTATCCGGAGAGAAAGTCGAGAATGCGCTTTCCGTCGTCGGTGAAGAGTTCCACTCCCACGCACCGCTCGTAGCGCACGTTCATCTGCAGCAAGTCGAGCAACCGCACCCATTCGGGATTCACACGTTGGGCATAGCGCTGCGCAGCGTTGGCCGCTTGATCGAGTTGGAGGGCCGCACCCATTTTCCTTAGGCCGCCGGAACTATGGTGTTACTGCAATCGAAGTCGGTGAACCGGGGAGTTTATAAGTAGAAACCGAAGTTAGTGTGCCGCTGCCGGTGTCCAGGCTGAACGACTGAACCGCCGGATCCGTCTGGTTGCCGACAAACAGATATTTTCCGCCAGAGTCAATCGCCAGCGCGGTGGGCTGCGCTCCGGTGACAAACGGCGAATTCGTCAGCAGCGTGAGCGCGCCGTCTGATCCAATCGAGTACGCTCCAAGGTTGGCCGAACCCTGATTGGCGACATACATATATTTCCCAGACTTATCGATCAAAAGCGTAATGGGCCCCGCATACTGCTCACCAATTGGGGAATTAGCGAACTGGGTGAGCGAACCGTCTGCATTGACCGTGAATTCCGAGATCGAATTGTCCAGCTTGTTTGCGGTGTAGAGAAAACCTCCGCTGGAAGAAATCGCCACACCGTAGGGACCGTTTCCCGTGATGAACGGAGTGCCCGACACCACAGACGGGACTCCCTGGTTGAGACTAAAGGCTTCGATGAATCCAGGAGACCCGGTGCCCGTCACATAAAGCACGCTCCCCGATGGCGACACCTTTATATTGATTGGACTCATTCCAATCGAGAAGGGAGAACCGGGAACCGCGGTCAAACTTGGCGGGGAACTTTTCGCGTTAATGGAGAATATCGAAATATTTTGGGAGCCGGAGTTGCCAACGTAAAGGAATGCTCCCGCGGAATCCATGGCAAGCAGCGTGGGCGCCGTGCCAACAGGGGTGCGGGGCGTGACTTCGCTGAGCGCACCACTAGCCGCAATCGTGTACAACGAAACGTCGCCCGAACCGGCATTTGCCGTGAACAGGAATTTATTGGAGGGGTGAATGACAATCGATTGAACGGCGGAACCTGCGGTGACAGGGCTTCCCGCCAGTTGTGTAAGAATGCCGGAGTTGGGATCCTCGCGGTAGATAACAATCTGGTTGGTCCCAGGTATGGCCGCGTACAGATAACGGCTGCTGGTAGCGCCACAACTCACCCACAGGCCCATGCTCGCGCAAACAAGGAACAGAGCCGCTGCTTTCTTTAGCATCCGTGACTCCTGGGAAATTTGAACACGAAAAACTGGAATAGCGCCGGTTCCCGGTCAGACTCGGGACGAGTGTTTTCTCTCAAGCGGTGTTACCGTTAAGTCCTATCATACGGGACAAGGTGTCTCTTGCGCATCAACACGCTGGTTTAGCTGGTGCGATGCGGGATTTCTCCAGCGAGGTTGCACGAACCCTCTTAGTTTAAACGATTGCTCGCTTGGACTGAAGGCGCTGTCGAGGCCACGGATCCGCCGCTGGCTCGGGGAAAAGAAACAGCTCAGTGAGCGGGACTCGGCCGTACGGTGCCGGCAGACGATGGCAGCGGCTGGGGTTCCTCCCTACCGCCGCCCAGAGCCAATCGTAAGCGGTCCATATATACGTAAACCACCGGGGTCGTGAACAGCGTCAGCAACTGGCTCACAAACAGTCCACCGACAATCGTGATACCCAGCGGCCGATGCAGCTCCGACCCGGTGCCCCGGCCCAGAGCCAGAGGAAGTCCGCCCAGCAGCGCGGCCATGGTCGTCATCATGATCGGGCGGAAGCGCAGAATACAAGCGTCGAAAATCGCCTCAACCGGCGGCTTGCCCTGAGTGCGCTCCACGTCCAGAGCTACGTCGATCATCATGATGGCGTTCTTTTTTACCAGGCCGATCAGCAGAATGATGCCGATGGTTCCGATCACGTTCAATTCATTGTGCGTCAAAAGCAGCGCCAGGAGCGCGCCAACGCCTGCCGAAGGCAACGTCGAAAGAATTGTGATGGGATGAATGTAGCTTTCATACAGCATGCCGAGCACGATGTAGACCGTGATCAAGGCGGTCAGAATCAAAATCGGCTCACTCGAAAGCGAATCCTGAAAAGCAGCCGCCGTCCCCTGGAAGCTGGCCGAAACAGTCGGTGGAAAACCGATCGTGCGCTCCGCCTCCTCAATCGCTTGCGTCGCCTGCCCGAGGGAGACTCCCGGCGCCAGATTGAAGGAGATCGTCACGGATGGCACCTGTCCCTGGTGATTCACCGCCAGTGGAGTGTTCGACGGCTCGTAGTGCGTGAAGGCTGCCAGTGGCACGGGCGTTCCGGTGGCAGACCGCAGGTAGATATTCTGCAAGGCCTCGGGAGTCTGTTGGAACTGCGGCGCAACCTCCATGACGACGTGGTACTGATTGAGCGGCCGGTACATGGTCGAAACCTGGCGCTGCCCGAAGGCGTCGTAGAGGGCATTGTCCAGGGTCGCGGGACTAATTCCCAGACGGCTGGCCGTGTCGCGATCGATGATCAGTTTGGCCTGCAATCCCTTATCCTGCTGGTCCGAATTCTGATCGCGCAGTTCCGGCAGCGTCCTCAGCTTCTGCAGCAGACGCGGCGCCCAGGTGTTTAGGTCATCCAGGTTCGCGCTCTGCAATGTGTATTGGTACTGCGCATTGCCAAAACGCCCGCCAATCGTCAGGTCTTGCGCGGACTGCAAAATGAGCGTGGCGCCGGGAACTACTGCGAGCTTGCCGCGAAGACGGTTGATCACATCGTCCGCGGTCACTACCGGGCAGCTCTGCCAAAAATGTCGCGGATGGCACGGGTTGCGTTGTTCCAGCGGCTTCAGCATCATGAAAAACCGCCCCTGGTTCTGGGCGGTATTGCCGCCGGCAAATCCCACCACGGAATCGACTGCGGGGTCTTTCATCACAATGTCCACATAGCGGTGCATCTTGTCGCTCATGGACTGAAAGGAGATGTCCTGCGCTGCCATCACGCCGCCCATGATGCGTCCAGTGTCCTGCTGGGGGAAGAAACCTTTCGGCACTTTGATGTAGAGAAAGACGCTCAGGCACGCCACAAGGATCGTGACCACCAGCGTCACCGGTTGGTGCGCCAGAACCCACTTCAACGCGTGACGGTAGGTGAGCAGGAGATTATCGAAAACCCATTCGCTTCCGCGGTAGAACAAGTTGCGCTTCTCATCCTTCGGCGGCCGCAAAAACTTCGCGCACATTGTGGGCGTTGTGGTCAATGACACTACCAGAGAGACGCCGATCGCAATGCTCAATGTCACTGCGAATTCGCGGAACAGCCGCCCCACGATGCCGCCCATCATCAGAAGCGGAATGAACACGGCCACCAGCGAAGTGCTCATGGACACTACGGTAAATCCGATTTCAGAGGCTCCTTTGAATGCCGCCTGCACCGCGCCCATGCCGCGCTCCACGTAGCGCGTAATGTTCTCCAGCACCACGATAGCGTCGTCCACTACAAAGCCGGTCGAAATCGCCAGGGCCATCAACGACAGGTTGTCGAGGCTATAGCCCAGCAAATACATTCCGCCGAATGTTCCGACCAGAGAAAGTGGCACCGCGATACTTGGAATAATTGTGGCCCGCACCGTCCGCAGAAATGCGAACACGACAAGGATCACGAGAATGACGGAAATGATCAGCGTCGTTTCGATGTCCTTGACCGAGGCCCGCACCGTCACCGTGCGGTCCATTGCAATCGACAGGTCGATCGCCGGAGAAATCGACGACTGCAGAAATGGCATCAGGGCCCGTACCCGGTCCACCGTTTCAATAATGTTGGCGCCGGGCTGCCGAAACACGATGATGAGCACGCCGGGCTTGCCGTTGGCAAGACCGATGTTGCGCCGATCGGAAACCGAATCCTCCACTTCGGCCACGTCTCCCAGTCGCACCGGCGCGCCGTTATGATAGGAAACAATCAGTGGGCGATATTGATCCGCGGTGAAGAGTTGATCTGTATCGGTAAACGAGTATGACGTGGTGCTGTTGGAGACCTGGCCCTTGGGCCGGTTCGCATTTGCGGCGTTCAGCGCATTACGCACCGTGTCGAGTCCCACGCCCAGCTTGTTGAGCAGCGTAGGGTTTACTTCGGCGCGCACCGCGGGTTGTGCCGCTCCCCCTACAAAGACCTGGCCCACGCCGTTCACTTGCGCCAGTTTCTGCGCCAGAATCGAATCCGCAGCGTCGTACATCTGCGGCACGGTCATGGTGTCGGAGGTCAACGCGAGAATCAGAATGGGCGCGTCCGCCGGGTTGGCCTTACGGTAACCGGGATTGCTCGGCAAGTTTGCAGGCAGCTGGCTGCGGGCTGCATTGATAGAGGCTTGTACATCGCGCGCCGCGGCATTGATGTCCCGGTTCAAATCAAATTGCAGCGTGATACTCGTCGTGCCCAGCTGACTTGAGGAAGTCATCTGGTTCACGCCCGAGATGCGCCCGAACTGGCGTTCCAGAGGAGTTGCAACGGCCGACGCCATGGTCTGCGGATCCGCGCCTGGCAAGCCCGCGCCTACTCCGATGACAGGAAAGTCCACGCGTGGCAGTGAAGCCACCGGCAGGAAATTGAAGGCGAGAATCCCCGAGAGAAGCAGCGCCGCCGCCAGCAGCGAGGTGCCAATCGGACGCCGAATAAATGGAGCCGAAATACTCATCTTCTAATCCGCTAGTCCGCCGACATCGGCTCCTCTGAGATCTGATTGCCAATCCGGTAGCGCGAAAATCTTTGCGCCAGACGGTCGAACCACAAATACACGACCGGCGTCGTATAAAGCGTCAGCAACTGGCTGAGCAGCAATCCGCCGACAATGGTGATGCCCAGTGGCCGGCGCAGTTCCGCGCCCGTTCCCGACCCCAACGCCAGCGGCAGGCCGCCGAGCAGTGCCGCCATCGTCGTCATCATGATGGGGCGGAAGCGCAGCAGGCATGCCTGATAAATCGCTTCCTCTGGCGGCTTGTGTTCCTCCCGCTCCGCCTCCAGCGCGAAGTCGATCATCATGATGGCGTTCTTCTTCACAATTCCGATCAAAAGAATGATGCCGATCAACGCCACCACTGTTAAGTCATTGCCCGTAAGCATCAGCGCCAGAATCGCGCCCACGCCAGCTGAGGGCAGCGTGGAGAGAATCGTAATCGGATGGATGTAGCTCTCATACAAAACGCCAAGCACGATATACACCGTAATCACGGCGGCCAGAATCAGATAAGGTTCGGATGCCAGTGAATTCTGAAATGCCGCAGCCGTTCCCTGAAACGCCGCATGAATACTGGGCGGCAGCTGAATATCTTTTTCCGCCTGCTCAATCGCCTTGGTCGCATCCCCCAGCGAAGCGCCGGGAGCAAGATTGAAGGAGAGTGTGACCACCGGAAACTGTCCTTGATGGTTCACCGCCAGCGACGCGTTGCTCGACTGCATATGCGTAAAAGTCGAGATTGGAACCGGCGCTCCGCTGGTCGCCACCGCAGCTCCGTTCGCCGTGGGCGCGCCAGAGTTCGGCGTCACGGTGCTGGGACGGATGTAAATGTCTTTCAGGGCATCGGGAGTCAGCGCGAAGTTCGGCAGCACCTCGAGGATTACGTGATATTGATTCAATTGGGTGAATATGGTCGAAACCTGCCGCTGTCCGAACGCGTCGTAAAGCGTGTTGTCGATGGCCTGCGGAAAAATTCCCAGGCGGGAGGCGGTGTCGCGGTCAATCGTAACGTTTGTTTCCAGCCCGTTGTTCAGCTGGTCCGTTGCCACGTCGCGTAATGCTGGCAAGGTTTGCAGCTTCTCCACCAGTTTGGGCGTCCATTGCGCCAGTTCCCGCGCGTCCGCATCTTCGATGGAATACTGGAATTGAGTACGGCTTACGCGGTCTTCCACGGTCAGATCCTGCACCGGCTGCATGTACAGAGTGATGCCGTCGACCTTCGCCAACTCTGGCTGCAGCCGTCGAATAATCGCGGAAGCGTCTTCGGATCGCTCGTCGCGCGGCTTCAAATTAATTTGGATTCGACCTTCGTTCGGTGTCGTGTTCGTGCCATCGACTCCAATGAACGACGATAAGCTGACCACAGCCTTATCCTGCAAAATGATTTTCGCCAGCTCCTGTTGCCGCTGCGCCAGGGCATCGAAAGAAATGAAATCAGGCGCTTCCGAAACACCAAGAATCACCCCCGTATCCTGCACCGGGAAAAACCCCTTAGGCACGATCACGTACAAAACGAGCGTAAGCACCAGAGTTCCGAACGTCACCAGCAGCGTCGCCGTCTGATGTCGCAATACGATCTTTACCGTGCGCCCATAAAAGGCAATGATCCGGTTGTAGTAATCCTCGGTGACTTCGTAGAAACGTCCCTTCTCGCCTTCTTTGCGATGCTTCAGCAGCTTGGCGCTCATCATCGGCGTCAAAGACAACGAAACCGCCGCCGACACCAGAATCGTTACTGCCAGCGTGACGGCAAACTCCCGGAACAGCCGTCCGACAATGTCGCCCATGAAAAGCAGCGGGATTAGCACTGCAATCAGCGACACCGTGAGCGAAACGATGGTGAATCCTATCTGCCCCGCTCCCTTCAAAGCGGCGTCCAGCGGCGAGTCCCCCGCTTCCAGGTAGCGATCGATGTTCTCGATCATGACGATGGCATCGTCCACCACGAAGCCAGTGGAAATGGTCAGCGCCATCAACGTCAGATTATTGAGACTGTAGCCGAGCAGGTACATCACGCCGAATGTTCCAATCAGCGAGAGCGGCACTGCCACGCTGGGAATCACCGTGGCCGCAAGATTCCGCAGAAACAGGAACACAACCAGGACTACCAGCGCGATCGACAACATCAATTCAAATTCCACGTCCTTGACCGAAGCCCGGATCGTCGTAGTGCGGTCGGTAAGGATCTGCACTTTCACCGCCGAAGGCAGCGATGCCTGCAGCTGAGGTAGAAGCTTCTTGATCCGGTCGACCACGCTGATGATGTTGGCGCCCGGCTGGCGCTGGATGTTGACGATCACGGCCGGGGTCAGATTCATCCATGCCGCCAACCGGTCATTCTCGGTCCCGTCAATCACATTCGCCACATCGCTGATTCGCACCGGAGCGCCGTTGTGATAGGCGATGACGATCGGTTTGTATTGCTCGCTGGAAAAAAGCTGATCGTTGGCGCCGATGGTATAGGACTGCCGCACGCCATCGATCACGCCCTTGGCTTGATCCACGTTCGCCTGCACCAGCGCCGCGCGCAAATCTTCCAGGCTGAGTCCGTAAGAAGCTAGCGCAGTCGGATTGGCTTGAATCCGCACCGCCGGCTTTTGACCGCCGCTGATGGAAACCAGCCCCACGCCGGGCAGTTGCGAAATCTTCTGCGCCAGAGAAGTATCCGCAAGATCCTCCACCTTTGATAAGGGCAGGGAATCCGCCGTCAGCGCGAGCGTGAGAATCGGCGCATCCGCGGGATTGACTTTGTTGTAGATCGGAGGGTTGGGCAGGTCCGTCGGCAAGTACGTGGAGCCAGAGTTAATCGCAGCCTGCACTTGCTGCTCTTCCACGTCAATATTCTGATCAAGTCCGAACTGCAGCGTGATCACCGAACTGCCAAACGAACTGGTCGATGTCATCTGGCTCAGCCCGGGCACCTGCCCGAACTGCCGCTCCAGCGGAGACGTCACCGACGAAGCCATCACGTCCGGATCGGCTCCCGGGTAGAACGTTACTACTTGAATCGTTGGATAATCGACCTCCGGCAGGGCCGAGACCGGCAGTTGCAGGAATGCAACCCAGCCCACAAGCAGCACGCCCACCATCAGCAATGTGGTCGCGACCGGCCGAAGAATAAAAAGTCGTGAAGGACTCATGAACCTGGAGTATCTGAACCTGTGCCGTCAACGTCAGGCGACAAGCGCCGCCCCCCGCTCTGGCCAGTACTGCGGGGCTCAATTCGGCTGCCTCGTTGCAGTTTGTCCTGGCCATCGGTTACGACGATGTCCCCCGGATTGAGTCCGGCCGTGATCACCGTGGTATCTCCCTGCGTCAAGGACACCGTAACCTGCTTGTCCTGGACGGTCTTGTCGGGATTTACTGCATACACAAACGTACCCTGCGGACCACGCAAAATTGCTGCGGTCGGCACAACCGTGCTGTTTTTTCGCGTCTCCAACAGCAGGTTCGCATTCACGAACTGGTTGGGCCAGAGCTGATTGTCCGTGTTGCTGAAGACTGCCTTGAGCTTCGCCGTGCCGGTCGTGGGATCAATCTGGTTATCGATCGTCAGCAACTTGCCTGTCGCCAGCTTGGTTTGATCGTCGCGGCTGAAAGCATCCACTTCGAGCGTGGACTGCTTCATGTGCCGCGCGACATTCGGCAGCACATCTTCGGGAAGCGTGAAGATCACGGCAATCGGCTGCAACTGCGTCAAAATCAGCATGGGATTCGTATCTGACGCGTGCACGATGTTCCCCGAATCTACTTGCCGCAGGCCAACCCGCCCGTTGAATGGCGCCGTGATGTGGCAATACACGATTTGCAGTTTGGCCGTATCGATCTGTGCCTGATCCGTGCGCACCGTGCCTTCCAGTTGATCCGCCAGGGCTCTCTGCGTGTCGACCTGTTGCTGCGCAATGCTGCCCGAAGGAATTAGTGTTGTATAGCGCTCCAGGTTCAACTTCGCGTCGCGCAGTTGCGCCTGGTCGCGGAACAACTGGGCCTGCATCTGCTCGAGTTGAGCTTGAAATGGGCGGGCGTCGATCTCGATCAGCAAGTCCCCCTGCTTGACGTTCTGCCCCTCTTGAAAGTTCACCTTCATGATCTGCCCATCGACCCGACTCTTGATGTTGGCAGTGTTGAAGGCCGTGACCGCGCCCAGGCCGGTCAGGTAAACCGGCACGTCTTGCCGCTGCACCTGTGCGGTCGCCACGGAGACGGTGTGAGGCCCGGCAGCCTGCGCCTTCTGCCTGGGGTCTGCGCTGCTGCTGCAGCTGATGAAACACGCGCAGACGGCCGCAATAACAAAGAGGCAGAGGACGCGCGAACGAAGAACTTGTGTCGCACGCAATTTTCTTTCACAAAATTCAATCATATTCACAGGTTAGTCCGTCGCCGCTTTTCTTGGCCCAGGCTCAGCAGGAAGCACAAATATTAGACGTATGCATCGTAGACTCGGTTGCGGAACATTACCCTGGAGAGGCAGGAATTCTTAACGGCAAGGGCCTCCCCTCGAGTGGCTCAGGTAGGAACCAAAGTGCGGTCTCTATGCTAAAACCGTGCTTATCCAGCATCAACTGCGGCGTCTTGACAGGTCAAGACCGGGGCGAAGGTTTTACAAATCTTTACTCCCCTTGACTTTCTGTTGACTAATGACGACTGTCAGGACGCTGTCAGCGCAGTCGGCGCCGGGTGCTGCGCCTCATATGCCGCGATTTCCGCTTCGTGCTGAAGCGTGAGCCCAATGTCGTCTAGTCCGTTCAAGAGGCAGTGGCGGACGAATTCATCAATGGGGAACGTCGCGCGCAAACCCTGATCGTCGCGCACTTCGCAGCGCTCCAGGTCGACCGTGATTTGATAGCCGTCGATGTCGTGTGCCCGCTGCATCAGTTCCGAAACTTCATCCTCGCTCAACTTCACGGTCAGGAATCCATTCTTGGAGCTGTTGTTGGCGAAAATGTCTGCGAAGGAGGACGAGATCACCGCGCGGAAACCGAAATCAGCCAACGCCCAGACCGCGTGCTCGCGCGATGAACCGCAGCCAAAATTCCTGCCAGCGACCAGAACACTGGCACCTTCATAGCGCGGCTCATGCAGCACGAACTCCGGATTCTTTGTTCCGTCGGCGCCAAAACGCCAATCGTAAAACACAAACTGCCCAAACCCGGTACGCTCGATCCTCTTCAGAAACTGCTTGGGAATAATCTGATCAGTGTCCACGTTGATTCGATCTAGTGGCGCCACGCGCCCGCGATGCACTGTGAATGGTTTCATTTCATGTTCCTGTTCTATATGCTCTGACTGGCGTTGTAAACGGGGGCGTCATCCCGAACGGAGCCGTTCTTCAGGCGAAGGGAGGGATCTCGCGCGCACCGCCACAAATGCTCGCTACAGAAACTTCCAATTGCGAATGTCGGTAAAGTGCCCGGCAATCGCCGCCGCGGCGGCCATCATTGGACTCACCAGATGCGTTCGCCCCCCACGCCCCTGTCGTCCTTCAAAATTTCGGTTGCTGGTCGAAGCGCAACGTTCTCCCGGTTGCAAAATGTCGGGATTCATTCCCAGGCACATCGAGCACCCCGACTCTCGCCACTCAAACCCTGCCTCTTGGAAAATACGATGCAGTCCTTCCTGCTCCGCCGCCCGCTTCACGGTCTGCGATCCCGGTACTACCATCGCCCGCACTTTCGCGCTCACATGATGGCCCCGCGCCACCCGCGCCGCCGCCCGTAAATCTTCAATCCGCGAATTCGTGCATGACCCGATGAACACGCGATCAATGTTGATATCTTCAATTCGCCGGCCCGGCTCCAGTCCCATGTACTGTAAGGCGAGTTCGGTCGAACGCCGGTCTGATTCGTCCAAGCCTTTAGTCTCCGGCACGCGTCCGGTCACCGGCGCCACCATCCCGGGATTCGTTCCCCACGTCACGAACGGTGAGAGCTGGGCCCCGTCAATTTCTATAACCTTGTCGAAAGCCGCGCCATCATCGGAAGGCAGATTCCGCCACTGCGCCACCGACTTCTCCCATTCCGCATCCCGCGGAGCAAACCGCTTTCCCTTCACATAAGCGATCGTCGTCTCATCGGGCGCAACCATTCCAGCCCGTGCGCCTGCCTCAATGCTCATGTTGCACAGCGTCATGCGCCCTTCCATCGAGAGCGCGCGCACCGCCGGCCCGGCGTATTCGATCACGTGCCCGGTCGCGCCATCGGTTCCAATCTGCCCGATCATTCCCAGCGCAAGATCCTTTGCGGTCACCCCATCCGCCAGGCGTCCGCGCACCTCAATCTTCATTGTCTTCGGCGTCTGCTGTGCCAGGCACTGCGTCGCCAGCACGTGTTCGACTTCCGAGGTACCAATCCCAAACGCCAGCGCTCCAAATGCTCCGTGCGTGCTGGTATGGCTATCGCCGCACACGATGGTCATCCCCGGCCGCGTCAGTCCGAGTTCCGGGCCAATCACATGCACGATCCCCTGCTCCGGCGAATCCATATCAAACAGCCGGATGCCGAACTCCTTGCAGTTCGATTGCAAGGCCGCAATTTGCTTCGCGGCAATCAGATCCGTAATCGGAGTCCCGCGCGGTTCGGTCGGTATGTTGTGATCTACGGTCGCCACGGTGCGAGAAGGTTGCCGGACTTTGCGCCCGGCGGCGCGCAGCCCGTCGAACGCCTGAGGCGAAGTCACCTCATGCACCAGGTGCAAGTCGATATATAAGATTGGAGAACGCCCGGCAGGCTGCGCCACCAGATGGGCATTCCAAATCTTCTCGAATAATGTCTGCGCCGCCATAAAACTCACGTAGGGACAACCGCCTCGGCTGTCCAGTCAAACGCTGTCAGTCAAGCGAAGCCCAGTCAAGCGAGGCTCGATTGCCTCTGCTCGATAGCCTCTGCTGCTCCTGGCCGTTTAGCCTACAATCGTTTGAGCTTACAATTTTTCCCATGCAGAAGAAGATATTCTGGCTGACCTTCATCCTGCTCGGCCTGCTGGCCGATTTCCTGCTTCCGTTCTGGTGGGCCTTCTTCGCCACTATCCCGATAGTCTTCGCCTCATGGTGGATCGCGTATCGCAGCGACTGGTTCTAGATCTGGCGCGGTCGCGTGATCGCTCCCTGCGACGCCGACGACACCAGGGCCGCATATTTCGCGAACACTCCTGTGGGATATCTTGGCTGCGGCGCCTTCCACTGCGTCATCCTCTGGCGCAAAACGTCGTCGCCACCTTCGACTTCCAGAACTCGCGCGCGAACATCGAAGCGAATCATGTCTCCGTCTCGCACGCCTGCGATTGGGCCGCCCAGCGCCGCTTCCGGGGAGACATGTCCCGCCATCAGTCCACGAGTCGCGCCGCTGAAGCGTCCATCGGTCAGCAGCGCCACCGAATCGCCGAGTCCCTCGCCCACAATGGCCGCGGTCACACCTAACATCTCGCGCATTCCAGGCCCGCCCTTCGGCCCTTCATTACGAATCACGACCACATCTCCAGCCTGAATCTTCTTCGCGGTGACCGCGGCCATGGCGTCTTCTTCAGACTCGAACACGCGCGCCGGCCCGCGCTGCTCTAGCCGTTCATGCCCGCTGATTTTGGCCACGCAACCTTCCGGCGCAAGGTTTCCCTTCAGAATAACGAGGCCGCCAGTCGCTTTCAGAGGCCGATCCAGCGGGACAATCACTTCCTGTCCTGGAGTCTCGATCGCGCTCTCCGTCTCGGCGCTAATGGTGTTGCCGGTAACGGTCATCGCGGAGGGATGCAGATACTTCCCGTTCATCAATCGCCTCGCCAGCAGCCGAATGCCGCCGGCGCGATGCATATCCGTCGCTACAAAGCGTCCCGAAGGTTTCAGGTCTGCGAGCAGCGGAGTGTGGGCGCTCACGGTTTGAAAGTCGTCAATCTCAAGTTCCACGCCCGCCTCGCGCGCAATCGCCAGCAGGTGCAAAACCGCATTGGTCGACCCACCCGTTGCCGCCACTGATGCGATCGCATTCTCAAACGCCTCTCGCGTCAGAATGTCGCGCGGCTTGATTTCTTTTTGCAGCAGGTTCATCACCACCTTGCCGCAGGCGAAGGAAACATCGTCCTTCATCGGATCCATCGCGGGGACACTGTTGAAGCCCATCGGCGAAAGTCCAATCATCTCCATTACGGTCGACATGGTGTTCGCCGTGTACTGTCCGCCGCATGCGCCCGCGCCCGGACACGCCACGTTTTCTAGTTCGCGCAATTCGGCGTCGCTGATGTTTCCCGCAACGTTCGCTCCAATCGCCTCGTAAACATCCTGAATGGTCACGTCTTTCCCGCGAAAGCTGCCCGGCGCAATCGTTCCGCCATAAAGCACCATGCCCGGTAAGTTCATGCGCGCGAGAGCCATGGCAGCCGCCGGAATCGTCTTGTCGCATCCGACCACGCACACTACCGCGTCAAACATCTGCCCGCGGCAGACCAGTTCGATTGAGTCCGCGATCAGTTCACGGCTCACCAGCGACGCCCGCATTCCCTCGGTCCCCATGGTCTCGCCATCGGAGATGGCGATGGTGTTGAACTCCATCGGCGTGCCGCCTGCTTCGCGAATTCCTTCCTTCACCTTGGCCGACAAACGCCGCAGATGAAAGTTGCACGGCATCGTCTCGATCCATGTGTTGGCCACGCCAATCAGAGGGCGGCTGAGATCGGCATCGGTGAATCCGACGGCTTTGAACATGGAACGCGCGCCGGCGCGGTCGCGCCCTTCAGTTATTCCGCGGCTAATGTGCTTGAGATCCATAGTCAGAGAGTACAGGACAGGCAATGCAGTTGTGAAACGAGCACCCATCAGGGTGAAAAATGGGGAACTGCTTGGCAGCAGGCTCCCCGGTTGCAGTCACAACTCGAATTTAAGCCCGTGCTGCCGCCCGCGACTCCTCGATCGCTACCCCGACCGGAGGATGCGGCACTTTCCACTCTGCCGCGTGAGCCTCGCCGGAAGTGACCTTGACGACGTCCGCAATCGAATACCATTCGCGATAAAGCTGTCCCACTTGTTTCTGATTTACGTCGAGCGC
This sequence comes from uncultured Acidobacteriaceae bacterium, assembly GCA_963709305.1. GTDB lineage: Bacteria > Acidobacteriota > Terriglobia > Terriglobales > Acidobacteriaceae > Sulfotelmatobacter. The sequence continues at coordinate 411,070 of CAVPWO010000006.1, forward strand.
GAGCGTGACCCGGTGATCGCGCTCCGCCGGTTCAGCCTGCACCACCGGCAGATCAAGCGCGCGGCGCGAAGCCGCATTCAGAATGCGCATCAACGTTCCCTGCGTATTGCGATAGCAAATCTGAAAAGTCTGCATATTGCGTTGCTCCCCCAGTTCTCGTAGCGCCGGCGACTCGCCGGCCGTCAGGCGGGCACCTTGCCCGCCGCCCGTACAACTATTGCGACCGTTCCTCTTCCAGCAACATCTCCGAAAGCGCCGCGCCTGCCGGAACCATCGGAAAAACATTGGCCTCCGGAGCGCAATCGAACACCAGCAACTCCGGCTCGGGCGAGCCCAGAAACCGGTCGATCTGATCCCCGGTCTCGCTCGAGACCGGAAACTCGCGCATAGCGTCTTCGTTCAAACGAAAGCTGTGAATCTTGTAGGCCTTGGCGATCTCCACAAAATCCGGATTGTCGCTCAGGTCGGTCTCGGCGTAGTTGCGTTGATAAAAAAGCTGCTGCCACTGCCGCACCATGCCCAGATATTTGTTGTCGATGATGACCATCTTCACCGGTAGACCCAGCCGGTGAACCGTGGCCAGTTCCTGGATGTTCATCTGAAATCCGCCATCGCCGGAAACGCAGAGCACGCAAGCGTCCGGCTTTGCAAGTTGCACGCCCACTGCGGCCGGCAGAGCGAAGCCCATCGCGCCGAGCCCGCCGGAGGTGATGAATCCTCGCGGAGAAGACGAACGGTAGCGCTGCGCCGCCCACATCTGGTGTTGACCAACGTCGGCCAGCACTATGCTCTCCCGCGGCAAACGGCTGAACAGCTCGTCGAGAAAGCGAATTGTAGGCTGTGCCAGCCCGCGTGGGTCGAGTTCCGCCCGCTCGTCACCGCAAGCGACCGCACGCCATTCGCTGAAATCAGGCAACCGGGTGCCCCACGTCCGGCCGGTTTTGCGGGACGTGGGGATTTTTCTCAACCCAGCATGAAACGCGGGAATCGTGTCAGCCAAGTTGCCGATCACCGGTATTTCGCAGGGACGCACGCGGTCGAGCTGCGCCGGATCGATTTCAAAGTGAACGATCTTCGCATAGGGCGCAAACCGCGTGGGATCGCCGGTCACGCGATCATCGAGCCGCGCGCCAAACACCAGCAGCAGGTCGGTCTCGTGCAGCGCCATGTTGGCCGCCCGCGTTCCATGCATCCCAACCATGCCGAGGTAATACGGCGACTCCGGCGGGACCGAGCCTAATCCGTGAACGGTGGTAAATGTCGGAATATTCAAATCGTCGAGCAGCCGGCGGAGCTCCGAGATCGCGCCCGATAATTTCGCGCCTGCGCCCACCAAAGCGACCGGCTTCGAAGACCGTTGCAGCAATGCCACGATCTCTTCATGTAGGTCCGCGTCAGTTAAGCCCGTGTCAGTGAAGCCGCCCTCAGCCTTCGCATCGGCCGGCCGGGCGTGCGGAGTAAACTTCACCGGGCCAGAAAATTCCTTCTTGTCCTTCAACATGTCTGTGGGAATATCGATTACCACCGGTCCCGGACGTCCGCTGCGAGCCCAGTAGAAGCCCTCGGCGATCACATCTGGAATTTCGTCAATGGTGCGAACCAGCCGGCTCCATTTCGTCAGCGAGAGCGTCACTCCGAAAACATCGGTCTCCTGGAACGCATCGGTCCCGATCAACGCACTACGCACCTGGCCGGTGATGCAGACCAAAGGAACCGAATCCATCTTCGCGTCGGCAATGCCGGTAACCAGATTGGTCGCGCCGGGCCCGCTGGTCGCCATGGCAACGCCCACTTCGCCCGTAACCCGCGCGTAGCCCTCCGCCGCAAAAACCGCCCCTTGCTCATGGCGCGTGAGGATGTGCCGCACCCCGCTGCCCTCGAGCGCGTCATACAGCGGCATGATCGCGCCGCCGGGATAACCAAATACCAGTTCCACGCCCTCGGCCCGCAGGCACTTCAGAACAATGTCCGCTCCCTTAAGCATTCACCACCCGTTTGGCGTCCTTGGGAGCTTCCGCGGGCTTCTTGCCGTCCTTCGGCAGCCAGCTCATCATGCTGCGCAGTTGCGCGCCCACAATTTCGATGGGATGCTGCTTCTCTTTTTCGCGCAGAGCGTTGAACTTATGGCCGCCGCTCTTGTTCTCGGCAATCCATTCGCGGGCGAACTCGCCGCTTTGGATGTCGGCCAGCGTCTTCTTCATCGCAGCCCGAGTCGCATCGCCCACGACTTGCTCGCCCCGAGTAAGATCGCCATACTCGGCGGTGTTGGAAATCGAATAACGCATTCGCGCCAATCCGCCTTCATAGATCAGGTCGACGATCAGCTTCACCTCGTGCAGGCACTCGAAGTAGGCAATCTCGGGCGCGTAACCGGCTTCGACCAGCGTTTCGAAACCTTTCTTGATCAACGAAGTGAGTCCGCCACATAGGACCGCTTGCTCGCCGAACAAATCGCTCTCGGTTTCTTCCTTGAACGTCGTCTGCAGCACGCCCGCGCGCGTAGAGCCAATGCCGTGGGCGTAGGCCAGCGCCAGTTCGTGGGCGTGGCCGCTGGCATCCTGATGAATGGCAATCAGAGACGGCACCCCGCGTCCTTCGCTGTATACGCGTCGCACCAGGTGCCCCGGACTTTTCGGCGCAATCATTACCACGTCAACGTCGCTCGGCGGAACAATGGTCTTGAAATGAATGCTGAAGCCGTGGGACACACCAAGCACTTTGCCGGGATGCAGATAGGGCTTGATGTGCTGTTCGTAAAGCTCGCCTTGCGTCTCGTCGGGTGTGAGCACGTGAATCCAGTCGGCGCGTTTGGCGGCCTCATCGGGCGCCACAACCACCATGCCGTCGGCCCGCGCCTGTTGCGCGCTGGGCCGGTTCGGGTCGAGCCCGATAATGACTTTGTGTCCGCTGTCGCGAAGATTCTGCGCCTGCGCGTGTCCCTGGCTGCCGTAGCCGAGGATGGCGATTGTTTTACCCTTCAGTGCCTCGGGCTTGGCATCGCGTTCGTAGAAAATTTTAACCACCAGTGCTCCTCTCGATCGCAGAGAATAGACGAAAACCCTGTTTGCTATGGAAGGCCGTTGCCACCAATACATACCGACCGGTCGGTTGGTATGCGGAAATGCTACCTGTCCCTCCAAATGGTGTCAAGAGGGAACTCCGGTTCGGTGATTCTCGCGCCAGGGGAAAGGGGGAAAGGGGAAAGTTCTTTGGAGTGTTGCATCTGCATCGTACTCAGGCTTGATCCCCCAACTGCCGTTTCTTCCCAATCGCCCAGTATACTACCGGCCCCAGCGCCAGCGCCGCTGCTCCCCCCGTCAGCGCGAAGCGATCGCTGCCCAGCAAAGCTACCAGGGCCATTGCCACGGGCGCGCCTACCACGTAAGCCAAGCCGGCACGGCCGCCGGGAATCCTGAACGAGCGCCTTAGCTCCGGTTGCGAGATCCTCAGCTTCCAAGCCGAGAGGACCGTCAACACCGTCGTCGCCGATCGCAGCCAGATATAAACCGAAATGAGTGCCGCCAGACTCTGCCATGCAAGCAAGGCATAGATTGCCGCGGACACCACAATCGCCAGCCAGGGAGTTCCGTAGCGAGCATGCTTGCGCGTGAGCACTTCCGGCAGATAGCCGTCTTCCGCCATCGCAAAGGGCATGCGCGTCGTCGTCAGCATCGTGCTGTTGAGCAGAGCGACGTTGCCGACCATGGCGGCCAATGTCATCCATGTGCCCAGCCAGGGGCGTCCTCGGAACGAGCCCCCGATGATTGCGGCGGCATCGGAAAAAAATCCTGTGTGCCACCGCTCCCAATGGCCGGCGGATGCCAATCCCGCCAACGTGGGAAGGAAATAGGCTGCGATCGACAGTGGAACCACTACCGCAAGAGCCCGCGGATAAGACCGCTGTGGGTTTTCCACCTCCTCCGCAACGGTCGAGAGCTGCTCGTACCCCGAGTACAGCCATAAACCCAAGGCCAGGCCCACGCCGAACACTTTGAACGTCGGCTGCTGCGGCGGCACCCACGGCGTGAACGGATTATGGTGCCAATGCAGCAGTCCGAGGACGATCATGGCCATCACCGGCAGAAAAATGAAAATTTCTAAGGCGGTTGCGACCCGCCCGACCATTTGAATGCCGCGCACATTGATCCACGTCAGCACGGCGATGAGCGTCACCGAGACCAGGTAGTGTTCCCACCACGTCATTTTGGGATGGTAGTAAACCAGGTAATCGGTGAACAGGACGGCATAGGCGCCGCCTAACAGAAACGATGCGGACCAGTTCCACCAGCCTGCAAGAAATCCCCAGAAGTCGCCAAAGGCAGCGCGCGTCCAGCGATAGAAGCCGCCCTCGACAGGCATGGCGGTGGTCAGTTCCGCCGAAACCAGCGATACGGGGATGCACCAGAAAAACGGCAACACCAGCAGGTAGACGAGCGTCATTCCTGGGCCCGAGGTCGTGACCATATCCTCGAGCCCGAAGGGCCCGCCGGTGGTATAAGAAAACATCACGAAAACGAGATAGAGGAGTCCCGCCTTGCGTAATGCAGAAGATTTGTTGTAAGTGGTCAAAGACGCGGCGTTTCAGGGCAATTGTTGATTTCTGATTGTTGATGGTTGACCAAGGAACAACTCCGCCTGCAGCCCTGGGTTTTCAAATCAACAATCAAAATTCAACAATTCTAAGCGGCCAGAATTCCCGTCAGCGCGCCCTCCAGCTCCAGGAGTTTGCGTTTCACTGCCAGTCCTCCACCGTAACCACAGAGCGTTCCGTCCGCTCCCATTACGCGATGGCAGGGAACGACAATCGCGACCGGATTCCGATTGTTCGCCATCCCAACGGCGCGAAAACCCTGCGGTATCCCTACCGCGCGAGCAATGTCCGCATAGTTGCGGGTTTCGCCAAAAGGGATGGCCTGCAGCGCCCGCCAGCACGCCAGTTGAAAATCCGTGCCGCGCAGATCCAGTGCAAGAGTAAACTCGCGCCTCTGGCCCGCGAAATATTCTTGCAATTGCTGTACGTAAGGCCGCAACAGGCTCTCCGATTCCTCGAACTGAACTTTCCGGCGCTTCGCGGTTCTGCTCTCTCCACGCAGGTCACGCGGGTTCGGGCGAATCGTTTGCTGGCCCGGAAGGCGCGCATCAAACTCCAACGCCACCAGACCGCGGTCGGATGCGGCCAGAAAGAGCGGCCCCACCGGCGAGTTAACCATTGTGTAATGAAGTGTTTCCATAAACATCACGCGCGGCGCCCCGTTGGGCGCGTCCACCACCATACCACGGGCTGTCCATCGCAACCCTCAGACTCCGGAACCCCGTTGACAGAATCGCCTTTTTCGATGACAGTGTCTCGTTGCATTCGCGCTTGCGAAAACTCAACCTTTGAAGAAAGCCCTGATCATCCTCACCGCCGTGGTGCTGGCGCCTGCGGTGGTTGTCAGCCTGGTGGTGTTCGCCGCCGGGGATTGGCGGACGATTGGCCAGACCGAAGCCGGGGATACAGTGTCCGTCAGCTCCGTCCATATTCTCAAGAACAATCAGCGCATTGCCCTGGTTCGGGTCGAATACAAGGAGCCGCCAAAACTGCCTCAAGGCGGACCGTTCGTCGAAATGCGGGCGCGGGTGCGCTTCAATTGCGCTAGTGGCGCCGCCGTCCCTACGACGGAATGGTTCTACTCTCGCGATCACAGCGGACGGTTCGTCGTCAGTAAGAAAGCCGCCCGCGATGATCAGTTCGGGAAGAATGCGGAGGGCGGCTTCGTCGCCATGGTTAGCAAGAGCGTGTGCGGCCAGCCCAGGTAAGCTCATTTTTCCAGGGCAAACGCCACGTACACGCCGCCTGACTTCGACTTCAGATCTTTCCCTCCTCCGGCGGCAATCACCACGAACTGCCGCCCGTTGACTTCATAGGTAGCGGGAGTGGCATTCCCTGCAAAGGGCAACGTAGTTTCCCAGAGCAGCGCCCCGGTTGTTTTGTCGAAGGCGCGGAATTTCTTGTCGAAATTCGTCGCTCCGATGAATACGAGACCGCCAGCCGTCACTATTGGGCCTCCATAGTTTTCCGTGCCCGTGTTCTTCAATCCTTGAGCCGCCAGTTCGGGATACTCTCCCAGCGGAATTTCCCACAAATAGTCGCCGGTATTGAGATTAATGGCGCTCAACATACCCCAGGGTGGCGCAACCGCTGGATATCCGTCGGGATCCAGAAACTTGTTGTATCCGGTGAAGTGATACTTGATTGCCGCTGGTTGTGGCTCCGGCGTTACGACTTCCTGATTGCCGCTTTCCAGGTAACTATTTTCCTTTGCCCTCGGATTCGTTAAATACGAAAGCAGCCCGGCGATCTGATCGTCGGCTAGATTGGAAAAGCCCGGCATCCGTCCCTTGCCGTTGCGGACGGTCGCAGTGATTTCCGCCGCGGAGCTTCGACCGCCGATTCCAACGAGAGAAGGAATCGCTGGTGGCGATCCCGCCATTTTCTCTCCGTGGCAAACGGCACATTGGCTGATGTAGAGGGCCTGGGGAGTGTTCTCAGCATTTTCCGATGACGTGTTTTCCTTCAGCGCGCCGGTCCAGGCCAGGTCGTTCGAGTTGACATAAAGAATGCCGGTCTCCGGATCGACCGCAGGCCCGCCCCACTCGGCCCCGCCATCAAATCCAGGAAAGATTACCGTGTCTTTCCCCACGCTGAAGGGAATGAACTGACCTCCGCTGCGAAAGGTGTGAAACCTCCGCAAAGCCCAGTCATGCACTTCTGGCGTGCGATTGCTCAGAAGATCTTCCGTCAGCACCTGTCGCGCAAAGGGCGCAGGTTTTGTGGGCAAGCATTGCTGTGCGGCGGCGGCTTCTCCCGGCACGTCGCTCGCCGGATAACTTCGGCATTCAATAGGAAACAGCGGCTTTCCATTATTGCGGTCGAAGATAAATACGAAGCCTTGCTTGCTGGTCTGAGCCACAGCGTCGACCTTTTTTCCTCCGCGGTCCACGGTCAAAAGGACCGGCGGAGCGGGGAAATCGCGGTCCCAAAGATCGTGCTTCACGCTTTGAAAGTGCCAGATGCGCTCTCCCGTCTCCGCGTTCAAAGCGATCAGACAATTAGCGAACAGGTCATCTCCAACCCGGTCGGCCCCGTAGAAATCGAACGCCGCCGAGCCGGTCGGGACATAAACAGTTCCGCGACCGGCATCGACAGTCATCCCGGCCCAGTTGTTCGCCGCGCCGCTTGTCTTCCATGCTTCCCTTGGCCACGTGTCATAGCCAAACTCGCCCGGGCGCGGAATCGTATGAAATGACCAGCGCAGCTTTCCGCTACGCACGTCATAAGCTCGCACATCGCCGAAAGACGCCGGTAAAGTTTCCGCTTCGCGGCCGCCGACGATCATTAAGTCCTTGTAAATCACCGCCGGGCTGGTCATATAAATGGATTGCGCGGCCGGATCGCGATCCAGATTCTCGCGCAGATCAATCCGCCCGTCGTTACCGAAGCTCGCGATCGCCTTGCCGGTGGCTGCATCCAGCGCATAGGCGAAGTTCATCACTCCGACCAGAATCCGGCTGCTGTGCCCGTCGGACCAATACGCCAGCCCGCGATCGGGTTGCGTCCCGCGAATTCCGGAGTCAAACTGCCATAGCAATTTCCCGGTTTCCGCGTTCAAGGCGAACACTTTCTGGGAAGGACTCAGCCCGTAAAGAACCCCGTCAACCACAATCGGACTGGTCTGCAGGCCGCCGGATTCTTCCGTATCAAACGTCCAGGCGACCTTGAGCCGCTTCACGTTTTTGCGATTGATCTGCGTCAGGCTGGAAAAATGATTGTTCTCCGGCGTCCCGCCGTAAACCTGCCAGTCGTGGTTCTGCTTTTTGCCGTCGTTTCTTGCTGCCGCCGATGCACCGAGCGCAGATGCCATGGCCAACGACACGCCTAGAAAAATCGCCGCAGATTTCATTCGCTACTCCACTTTCAGCAAGACCGGAATATCCCAGCGTGTGATTGTAGAACAGCCACAAAATCGCCTGGGGACCCAACCACTTTCACATTTCGCGGACTTTGCACCTCCGTAACCTGACAACTACTTCCACGTCGCTCGCTTTGTGGCTTATGCTGAGAGAGAGCGGACGGCACGGTATTCCTTCAATCTTCCTCGGTATGGATTCACTTCGACTCTATGGTCTGGTTACGGGCGGCGTCGCGCTGCTAGCGACGTATGCGTTGCTACGACGCAAGTCTAAGACGCCCGACGAACTTGAGCGAGAACGCAGAACATGGCTGGAGAGAACAGGACGCATCACCGACGGTACGGTGATTGATGTGCAGGAGCTGGCGGCAGCCCACAACCATCACGGCGCAATAATGTTGATCTACCACTACGACGTGGCCGGCGTGTCCTACGAATGCTCCCAGGATGTCACCTATCTGAGGCACTGGATCAATCTCCACTCCTGCCGGCTCGGACTTCCTACGTCGGTGAAATATGATCCGCAGAATCCTGGAAACTCCCTGGTTGTCTCGGAAAACTGGATGGGATTGCGGCAGTAGTCTACTGCCAACTGAGGTGCATGGCCGTATTGTGCTTGTCGAAAGTGACTTGAAGGGATTTCACTCCACCACCTACGAATTCGGCAGAAACGGTTTTGGAAAGATCAATCGTCTCGTCGGACGATAAGGCACGCAAGCGAAGCACATGTTTTCCTGCCGGGATTCGGAGCGTCTCCGAGTCCACGCCCCGGATTCCGTTGAACACAACCATCCGTTTTTGAGCTCCGCCGTGCAACGGACGTGTCAATGCAAGATGGTCATCGATCCACACGAAAAGAGTGGCATCTTTGAACTGGTGCTGCACCGCCACGTCCAGATTGGAAAGCGGGACGACAACTTCTGGCGCCTTGGCGGCGACCGGTTGCGCTAAGACTGCTCGCTGGGTGGTGCGCAGTGCCCGCGACCTTGACTTAGACACCGCCGCTGATGAGCCAGGTAATGAGCCTGGCGTTACGGCGGCTGTCCGCGCGTTGGAAGCATCGCTTGCCGATGCTGAACTCCCCCGTGTCCGCTCGATATTCGGAGCGGCCGGACTCGCGGCTGTGTTGGCCGCGGTCAGCCCCAATTTTGGGGAGATCACCAGTAAGTTGGACTGGATCCCGGCGATGAACAAAAGTCCCAGCGCTGCCGCGCCTAATATCACGCTCCGGATTGGCGCCTTGCGAATCGCGCTCAGGACCAGCAACTCTTCCCGCTTCATGTCCGCCATCGGACGTGTCACGGGGGTTCGTTGCCCGGTTCTGCGAACGGCCGTGCCGGTAGATTTGGGGCCGGTCAATAATGCGGCCCGTACCGATGTAGTGGTCGCGCCCGATTCAGATACCTGTTGCAACTGCCGGATATGTTCGGCGAACTCCGCACCGCTCTGGTAGCGCTGCTCGGGATCCTTCGCCATCGCGCGCGAGATAACCTCATCCAATTCCTGGGGCACGTTCAGGTCAAAAGCGCTGGGCGCCACCGGCTCACGATTGGCGACCTTGAAACAGACGGTCGTCGCACTATTTCCCTGAAATGGAGAATGCCCCGTAACCATGGCATACAGAATCACGCCGAGCGAGAAAAGATCGGAGCGCCCGTCCACTCCTTCGCCGCTCAGTTGCTCCGGCGCCATGTAGGCGGGAGTTCCCATCACTCGCCCGGGCAGGGTGAAATGGGCCAGATTCAGCTTCGCTATGCCGAAGTCGGCAATCTTGGCACGCCCGTCCTCGGTCACCAGGATGTTTCCCGGTTTGATATCGCGGTGAACTACGCCTTGCGCGTGCGCGTAGTCCAGAGCCTCGGCAATCTCTTCTGCAATTGTTAAGGCTCTGGACAGCGGAAGCTTCTTCTCGCGCGCTAGAATTCGATTGAGGGACTCTCCCGAGACATACTCCAGCACGATGTAGGGGTCCCGGTTTTCGGGATTTTCGCCCACATCAAAAATCGCAACAATCCCAGCGTGGTGCAGACGTCCCGCGGCCTGCGCTTCATTCATAAAGCGCATCCGAAATTCCGACTCTTCTTCCCGATCCTGCCCCCACATGGAAACGGTCTTCACCGCGACCAGACGATCGATCTGCGGGTCTCGGGCCTTGTACACTACACCCATGGCACCGCGGCCTAATTCAGCCACGATCTCGTACCGGCCAAACCGTTTTATCTCCGGATTGTCCACGTAGTCCTTGCGTGCAGTCAGATTCGGCCACGAAACTGGAGGGAGTTCCTCCATGTTAGCGCCATTCGCGCCGTCCCTTCGCACACTGTTTCGTTTGAGCCATTACCCCGGTAATGTGCCCGTACTCAGCCATGGGAAAGACTTGGAAATGTGTCCGTGGGAACTGGGAAAGGTTCTAACTTCCCGAAGAGAAGCCGTCGTTGTGCGCGACGGTGATGCGGAGATACTTGTAAGGATTTACCGGAGTATCATTAATGCGGACTTCGTAGTGGAGATGGGGACCGGTCGAGCGTCCGCTCGTTCCTACGTATCCAATCACATCGCCGCGGTGTACCGCTTGTCCGGTCGTTACGGCATATCCGGAAAGGTGCCCGTAGCGAGTGCTAATGCCGTTACCGTGATCGATCATGATCGCTTTGCCATAACCGCCCATGATCTCACTGCGCGTCACGATTCCGTCCGCCGGTGCGAGCACCGGAGCGCCATAACTGCTGCCAATATCAACGCCGCTGTGAAATGCTCCTTCACCGTTGAAGGGATCAATTCGCTCCCCAAAGCTCGCCGTCACCTGACCTTCCACGGGCCACAGGTTGGGGGCCGAGTTGGCCTTGAACCAGTCCGCGGTCGTGGCATTGCGAGTCAGGCCCATCGTCAATCCGACCATGGTTGCCCCGGTCAGCGCCGAAGTTCGCAATGCGTGCAACTGGTCGAGTGAAGAACTTACGTCGGCGTTTTGAATCTCATCAGCGGTGGCGGTTACCAGCGTGGGTTGCGCCTTCAATCCATATAGGGCTGAGACCTCTCCGGCAATCGAACCCAGCGACGCTACCTGCACGTCACGCTCTTTGGCCACCTGCTCCAGGCGCGAATAGTTGTCCTTGAGCTGATCTTTTTCCGTCCGCAATTGGTTATAGCGGGAGACTTTCAGCAGCATGCGGGTGTAGGAGCTTGCAATGCCCGTCAGGCTGAGGAATCCGACCGCGGCTCCCACTACGAACACGTAGAGGTAATGCACGGGGATGGAGATCTTGCGCAATTGGCCGTCGTCCCCGCGAGCCACGAATAGAATGTAAAAGCGCTTTTGCAATTCGCTCCTCTAAATTCTGAACATCATCGGAACACCAGATATCGCAACATCAGGTCCGGAATTCCAGGCCTAGTTTCTTAGTCGCCAAATGCCTGTTCGGAACAGCTGACTTTTTCGGGCTACGCTCCCACCTTGGAATGGAAACCTTTCGCGCCCTGTGCCTAACCGGAACTGCGATCAGAGTCTGGGACTTGTGTTCGTCTGCAATTCCAACCACTTGCAGAACTTAGCTCCGATTAAAGGTTTTATGAATGACTGGTTAACGGTAACAAACCGGGTTCCCCCTGTCAACGACGCATGAGGCCGTTCTCAGTTACCGAAGATGGGTAACACGTCTCGCCCAAGGGACAGGTTACCAAAGGCTAAGCGCACCGGCTCGGACTTGGTATGGGAGGACGATTCGAACCCTCGCGGGGACGGCGCGACTGTTTCGAGGGCGATATAGTAATTGCGCCATGCCGCTTCCTGAAAAAGCGCTGATTGCCCAGATTCGCCGCCTGGCGAAAGCGCCGACCCACGGGCGCCTCGGCTCGAACCGTGAAATCGTGGTCGGCATCGGAGACGACTGCGCTGTGCTGCGCCTGCGCGCGCGACATGTATCGCTGGTTACGACCGACTTTACATTGGAAGGAATTCACTTCCGGCGCGACTGGCACCCACCGGAATCGGTCGGCCACCGCTGCCTTACTCGCGGGCTCAGCGATATTGCAGCGATGGGCGGCCAGCCGGTCGCCGCTTTTCTTTCACTGGCCCTGCCTCGGGATTTGCCCCAAACCTGGGTCAGACGGTTCACGCGCGGATTGATCACTCTCGCGGAAAAATTCGGAGTAACCCTGGCGGGAGGAGATACCTCCGAGTCTCCTGACGGAATCCTCGCCGACATCATCGTCGTTGGCACCGCGCCCCAAGGGAAGCCCGTACTGCGCTCCGGTGCGCGGCCTGGCGATCGCATCTTCGTCAGTGGAGAATTGGGGGGCTCGGCGGCCGCGGTCGCGCGGATGCGAGTTCAGCCAAAGTCCCGCAGACCTACGAAAAAGCTTAATCCCCGCGATTATGCTCGCCACTTTTATCCCGAGCCGAGGATCGAACTTGGCCGCATTCTGTGCCAAAAGGGCTTGGCCTCGGCCATGATTGATACCAGCGACGGCTTATCGACCGATCTAGCGCATCTCTGTGAAGAAAGCGGCGTGGGTGCCGAACTCGACGCTACACTCATTCCTCGCGCAACGGTGGGCAAGCCTGCTCGTGAAGTCGACCTTGACCTCGCCCTGCACGGTGGCGAAGACTACGAGCTCCTCTTCACGGTCCGGGATGGCAGGGGCATGCCTGCCCGAATAGCCGGAGTCGACCTGACCGAAATAGGCCACATCACCCGGGGACCAAAGATCCTGCTCCGCACCCCACCTAACATTGCCTCCGAACTGCCCCCCCGAGGGTGGCAACACTTCGAGCGTTAAGCAACTCACGTAGTGACAGTCGCCACGGCTGTCCCGCTCAGGCGAAAGCCAGCGGAGTCGCAATACCGAAAGCTGAAAAGGTCTAACCAGCCTGCCGTTACCTCCGTCACTACTCCGTCTCTACCCTTGCGCTCAAAACCGGACTAGAGTAAGGCCATGTCGTCCCGTAAACTTCTCCTCCTCCCAGCTCTCGCTTTCTTGCTGAACCTGACTGCTTCGGCGCAGAAGAAGCAGCCGCCTCCGCCGCCGGCTCATGCGAAGTCTCCATCGCCAGCGGTGACCGACGAATTCATCCATAAACAGTTTGGCGATAATTGTTCGTTGCTGGCGGGACCGCCCCAGTTTGTCGCCGACCTGGACGATGATGGCGTCGACGACCTGGTGGTCGCCGCCAAATGCAAAAACCCAATGGCGGATAAAGACGAATACAGCTTCGTCGTCACCGACCCTTACGATACTTTCCTCGGCTACAGCGATGTAAAAGTTACTTCCACCTTCGCCTCCGACGAACCCCAGCGCCGCGGCGTCACTCTGCTCATCATTCATGGCGCCGAGAAAGATGCTTGGCGCAGCGACAAGCCCAAGGCCAAGTTCCTCCTCATCAATCTGCCCTTCAAGACCCTGACGGTGAAGCGCCTTGCCATGAAGAAGAAAACCATCCTGGGAATCTACATGGAAGAAACCGGCGAGGGGGAAGATACATCTTCCGTGCTCTTTTGGGACGGCAAGAAATACAAATACCAGCAGCTCGGCTCAACCCTGGAATAAAATGAGTGCCGATTGTTGATTCCTGCTGCTGACTCTTGACGGTTTATCGACGCGGTTTAGGCGATGCCGTTTTTTAATCAAAAATCAGCAATGGGCTCTCTTACCTCCGCTCATAGTAGGGAAATTCGCTCGACCCAGCCCGCTCCACGTTCTCTTCGGCAAACTGACACACTCGGTCGAGCGCGGCCTGCAAATCCGCCGTGTAGCGCTCGACATCTTCATCCGTGGCATCCTCAGGCACGGGGATCAGTTTGCCTACTCTCACCAACACCCGCGAGAAGGGCATTGGGATCATCAAGCGGTCCCACGTGTTGAGCACCCACGCCCGATCCACGGCCGCATGGAACATGGTCAGGGCCACGCCAGACGATCGAGCGAGCGCGACCGGCCCAGCTTTTACTTTGTGACGCGGACCGCGCGGGCCATCGAGTGTAAACGCCACCGTCCAGCCCTCTTCGAGAGCGCGCCGCAGGCCGAGCAAAGCCCGCACTGCGTTGCGGCTGCTGGATCCCTTCACCGCAACGAAGCCGAACTTGTGGATGATCCTGCCCATGTACTCGCCGTCATAACTGTTGCTGCTCATCACCCGGATGCCCAGGTTGCGAAAGATGTAGGTGGCCGGAATCATGCAGGAATGCCAGAACGAGGCGATCAGCGGACGCTGGTCGAGTGTTTTCTGCGCACCGTCTTCATAGGAAACTGCGATGCGAAGCGTGGGACCGATCAGGCGAATGATCCCATATCCCAGCCAAATGATGATGCGCAGGACGATGCGCTGGCGAAGAGTAAAACGGCGGCTGTCAATGGCAGGTAGCGCGGGCACCACCGCGTTGCGAGTGCTGGCTTCTGGCACAAATCTATTCTAATGCGATGGGATCGGCCTCGCGATCAGGATTCAGAGATAGAGACATTAACCGCCGGGGTCGCTGGAAAAGAGAGTGGAGAAAAAGTTTGAGAAGTATTTCCCTCGGCGGTCTCGGCGGTTAATGTTTTGCTTGCGCCGGGGCGATATCAATTCTCCAAATACGAATCGATCCAAATCTTTACTTTCCGGCGCCGTTCGTCGGTCAGGTCGAACCGCACACCGAACGATTTAGGCTTGCGCCAGCTTACCGACGCGCGAACATTGACGCGCGGCAAAGTCATCAGGGAAAAGGAAACATCGACGCTGGTTCCGATCGAGAAGTCTTCGGCACTTTTGACGGACATGCCCCCGCTGCTCAATTCAATGCTGCTGGCGCTGATGCGGCGGCCATCTCCGACGATGGAAACCTCGGTTATGACAGGAATGCGCACATAGCGCCGGAACTCGTGCAGAACGAGCATCCGGGTGGCTCGCACCAGTTTCAGGGCTGCGGGCCGCTCCAAAGGCTCGCTGAATATGGCGTTGATGCCGAATTTCGAATAGCGCATGCATTCCTGCGCGTTGCCGCCCAATCCATAGATCACGCAACGGCTATTCGACGGGGACGAGCGAGCCGCTTCCATCACTGCGCCGGCGCCATCGCCCAATCCCAGGACGCAAGCCTCGAACTTTTCCTTGCGCAGACGTTCGGCGGCATTGGAAGACATGACCACGGTTTCAATGTTGAATTGTCGAAAGCATTCCGACAGCAAGGCTCGAGACGATTCGTTCAGATCGACGAGAGCGGTGCGGGCGGCTGCTTTGCGGACGGTAGGATTTGGGGCAAAGGTGGTGGCGAAAGCTTTGTTCATAGTCGAGGGGAAAGACTCCACTTTCAAATCCATTGTGGAGGCCGGTCCCGATACGGGAAAGACACAAAGGACCAAGGCGCGAAGTACCAAAGTCTCGTTACTTTTTCGGAGGACGCCGGAGAGCGGACATTACGCGCCGGAAGAGATGTGGAATGAAGAACTTGGAAGGAGGACTTCAGGCCTCGAAGTGAGACTTGGGCCTAAATCCCCCTTCTGAACGCGAGGTCTAGGGTCGCAGGGTAGGCCTACTCGTTCCAACGCCGGAAGAGCAGCGCCCCGTTGGTCCCGCCGAAGCCGAACGAGTTCGACATGGCGTATTCGATCGCCGCCTTGCGCGCCTGGTTGGGGACCAAATCCATGCCCGCTGTATCGGGATCGGGATTTTCCAGGTTGATGGTCGGAGGCAGAATCTGGTCACGTAACGCCAGCACGGTTATGCCGGCCTCGAGGCCTCCAGCGCCGCCCAGCAGATGCCCGGTCATCGACTTCGTCGAGCTCACGGCGATCTTGCGTTCGCCAAAAAAATTGCGAATCGCATGCGCCTCAAGCGTGTCGCCGATCGGCGTGGACGTGCCGTGGGCATTGACGTATCCGACAACGTCGGGGGTAACGCCGGCATCGCGAACCGCGTTGCGCATGACGCGAAAGCCGCCCTCGTGCTCGGGGGCAGGCTGAGTCATATGATAGGCGTCGCCGCTCATGCCATATCCCGAGATTTCCGCGAGAATCGGAGCGCCCCTTTTACGGGCGTGTTCCAACTCTTCCAGGATCATGATGCCGGCACCCTCGCCGATGACGAAGCCGTCGCGGTCGCGATCCCACGGACGGCTGGCTCTCTCCGGCGCATCGTTGCGCGTGGAGAGCGCCCGCATGGCGGCGAATCCGCCGACGCCCATGGGAGTGATCGCAGCCTCTGCGCCGCCGGCAATCATCACATCCGCATCGTTGTGCTGGATGATCCGATAGGAGTCTCCGATGGAATGCGCGCTGGTGGTGCAGGCTGTTGCCGTCGCCTCGTTCGGTCCCTTGGCGCCGTACCGCATGGAAACTTGACCGGCGGCGAGATTGATAATGGCGGCGGGAATAAAAAAGGGAGATATCTTGCGCGGGCCGCCTTCCATCAACGCGGTGTGTTCGCGTTCGATGATGTCGAACCCTCCGATCCCCGACCCGATGTGAACGCCGACGCGCTCGTCATTTTCCGGGGTAATCTTCAGTTCCGACATTTTGAACGCTTCATCGGCGGCGGCGATGGCCACATGGATGAAGCGCCCCATCTTCTTGACTTCTTTTTTCTCGATGAAATTCAGTGGATCGAAGTTTTTGACCTCGGCGGCGATCTGGCAGGCGAAGGCAGTAGGGTCGAAACTGGTGATGCGCCCCACCCCGCTCTTGCCAGCCAGCAGGGCCTTCCACACCACATCGGTGGTATTGCCTACGCCACAGATCAGGCCCAGACCAGTAACTACGACCCTGCGTCCCAACTATTTCCCCGCTTTCGCGTGCTTGCCGATGTAGTCCACCGCATCCTGCACGGTGCGAATCTTCTCCGCATCTTCGTCGGGAATTTCGATGTCGAAGGCTTCCTCGAAAGCCATGACCAGTTCAACGGTGTCGAGCGAGTCGGCGCCCAGGTCGTCGACGAACGACGCGCTGGAGGTGACTTCGCCCTCATCCACTCCCAACTGTTCCACGATAATCTGCTTTACCTTCTCGTCCACGGCTGCCATGTGTCTCCTCGCTTGTCTCGATTAGATTTGAATTCGGGTTCTACAGTTGCGCACGCGCAGCTCATAAATTCTGCTGGCGCGGGCTTTTGGCTCTCCAAAGCCTGTCAGTTCTAACGCACTGCGGTACGAAAAAAGGCGAGTGTGTAGTGTAATTGTCACGTTGAATTAGTGTAAAGGAAGGGCTCGGCCACTTCCGGCAAAGCCTCGTTTGACGTGGGATGGCACTCTTGAATCCTAAAGGCTGGCCGTTGCCGGGGTCAAACGATCCCCCGCGTTCACCGGACTGGGCGGATAAGACACTATTCCTCAGCGACCTTCGCGAACCCTTAGCGAACGTTGCTCTTAAGTTCTTGAACAGAGTGGAGGAAATATGCGTGCCGTCGTCCAGCGCGTAAGCCGAGCCAAGGTCACGGTCGGTGAAGAAATTACCGGCGAGATCGGTACGGGATTGCTAGTCCTGCTGGGCGTAGGCCGCGACGACACCGAGACCGACGCAACTTATCTCGCCGAAAAGATTACCGGCCTGAGGATCTTCGAGGACTCGGACGGAAAGATGAGCCGCAGCCTGCAAGAAGTAGGCGGCAGTGTGCTCGCGGTCTCGCAGTTCACACTGTATGGAGACGTGCGCAGGGGCAAGCGCCCGTCCTTCGATGCCGCGGCCCCGCCAGAACAGGCCCGGCGGCTTTATGAAGTTTTTGTCGAGCGCATTCGAGCCGCAAGGCTGCGCTGTGAAACCGGCCGCTTCCAGGAGATGATGCAGGTGGAGTTGGTGAATGACGGGCCGGTGACGATTCTGCTCGATTCAGGCAAAGCTTTTTAGGATTGTTTCCATTCACTTGGAGTTAGGTGGTCAGTGCAAGCGCCTGATGATGGTTGAAGCAGATCGATCCGAATCGCGAATTGAGGTGATGGCCCCCGCTAGTCGGGGCTTGGAAGACGATCCTTGCGAAGTTCGCTGGCAACACGGTGAGCTACGAACCGCATCGCTTCGTCCGCGGCCCTGATGTCATTGTTGTCCTCCACTCGGGCTGTGGTGGTACCCTCAGCTAACGTTCTTGCGCCACCGACTTCGAGAAGAGCATAGCTCATGGCCAGGATTTGATTGGCGTGGGTGTTTCCGATGACGACGGGAGCGGGCTGAACCCCGTCGGGTCCGGCCGAAATGCTTGGGCCATGGCCGGGGTCCAGTAGTGTGGTGAGCACGAAGTATCGGCAACCTTTCCCTTCGGCCTCGGCGCTGGCATCCTCTCGGGAACTGGCCTCTAGCGCAACTGCTTCCAGGACGATGGGCAATTTGCGGTCGATCCGCAGACGCTGCAGGTCTCGAATTAGTTGATCACGCTCCCAAATCGGATTGCCCTGGCGGTGAGAGCGGTTCGTCATCGCGGCGATCCCAACCCGAGTGCGTTTCTGCTCGGCCGTGGATGCATTGTCGTTGGTTTGAGCGAAGGCTACGCCTGTGACCAGTACGCCCGACAGAACTAGACAGAGAAAGCAATCCGAGCGCATAACCCTCCAGCAGGTATTTGCCCTGTGCTGGATTAGTGTAGTCCGATTTTTTGTCCGCTGACTGAGCTTTCTTTCTATGTGTCGAAGAATGTGTGAACCGCGTCCGCCTACGGGAAGACGCCTACGGTCTAAAGCCGCGTCCCTTACCGGATTCCGCGTAGGCAGAATGTCCTCGATCCAACCACAGATTTTTCACTCTTCGCTATGCCTACTGCGCGAACTCCTTATTTTTACAGCATTTTATTTTGGCCCGCGACGTGCTTCTCGCATCTTAGTTCGCGGGATTGCGAGGGGTGCACAGTGGGCGTTGGTAACCAGTGGGTAATCAACGGAACGTTAGTCGCGTCGGTCGCGCTGCTCTCCTCAACCGGAGTTGCACAGAAGGCTGCATCCCCGGCAACGATGCCGCTCGACGCTATCATTCAATCGACGGAAAAGGCGCAAGCCGCGGCGCGCTCACAAGTCTCCTATCAGATCATCCGCGAGTATCGCCTGTCGGGCGCCAAAGATTCGAAAGCTGATTCCACAGTGGTGGCAGAAGTTAATTTCCAGCCGCCCTCCTCCGAAGGCTACACGATTCAACGATACTCGGGCAGCGGCCGGGGACAGCAACTTGTACGCAGCGTGCTGGACCACGAGATTGAAGTAAGTTCCAAGAACAACAAAGACCGCAGCGCCATCAGCCGGAATAATTACACCTTCACCTACATCGGGGAGGCGTCGCTCGACGGCAATTCCTGCTACGTCCTGGGATTAAAACCGAAGCGAAACGATAAGGATCTGATCTCTGGACAAGTGTGGGTGGACAAGCGTTCATTCCTGATTCGCCAGATTCAGGGAGACGTCGAGAAGACGCCTTCGTGGTGGCTCAAGAAAGTTCACATCACGCTCGCGTTTAGCGATCTTGAAGGAACCTGGGTGCAGAAGAGCATGGAGGCCGTCGCCGAAGTACGGCTGGTTGGAACGCATACTTTAACGTCACACATTCTCGATTACCGGAAAGAATCCCAAGTCGCAAGAGCCCCGTTCGCTGGCGGACCGGAGTTTCGAAAATAGTAGCGACGAAGCGAGCAGAGTAGAATCGCCAGCTTTGTTTTAGTTCCGGGAATCGCGGGCGGGACGTCCCCGCTACTGCTGGCAGGATGCCGGCGCTACTTTTCAGTCGAATGAACTGTGAGTTCAGCGCGTCTGCAAAATCGCATCGGCTACGCGGGCTGCATCTACTGACGCCTTGACATCGTGCGTTCGCAAAATGTGGGCGCCCTTCAGAATCAGTGCGGTCTGCGTCGCAAGCGTTCCGTAGAGTCGGCCCTCCGGCGGAACATCCTTTCCGCCTTTACCTAGCGTCCGGCCGATAAACGATTTTCGCGAAGTGCCCGCCAGCAGCGGAAATCCCGCAGCCTGCAGTTCATCGAAGCGCGCTAGTAACGGATAGTTCTCGCCGAAGCTCTTCCCGAATCCGAAGCCGGGATCGAGCACGATGCGCTCGCGCCGCACTCCCGCGATGACCGCTTTTTCAGCCCACTCCTTCAGTTCCCGCTTCACCAGCAGCGCGATGTCTACCGGCGGGGGCAGAGTTCGCCACTCTTCGGGACGCCCGCGCATGTGCATCAAAATCGCTCCGCACTTGAGTTCAGCGATGGTCTTCGCCATGCGGGCGTCCCAGCGAAATCCGCTGACGTCGTTGACGATCTCGGCTCCGGCCTCTACTGATGCGCGGGCCACACCCGCCTTGTAGGTGTCAACCGAAAACACCGCAGTGGGATGCTTTTTCTTTAACGCCGTGATGACTGGAAGCACGCGCCCGAGTTCTTCTTCCGCGCTGACGGCTAGCGGACGCGCTACCTCAACCACGGGCGGTTTCAGAGTCCCGGCAGGCTGTTTTTTTGTCTCCAAACCGCCAGCATCAACGCGCGCTCCCGGCCGAGTGGACTCGCCGCCAATGTCCAGTATGTCGGCCCCTTCGTCGAGCAATCGCTCCGCATGTTCGATGGCGTTGTCAAGGTCCAGAAACCGCCCCCCGTCGGAAAACGAGTCTGGAGTCACATTGACCACGCCCATGATCAGCGTGCGCTTGCCAAGTTCTAGTGAACGCTCCCCGAGATTCCATTGAAAAACAGATCTCATGCGGCACGATTCTAAATCAAGCAGATTTGCGGGCTGAAGATGCGGTACTTTGCTCTATGATTGCAGAGTGGGCGGGCAGCGCCACATCCCGCTTTCCCCAAGATTGTTTATGCCATCGAAAGAACATATTGGATGAAGCGATTCCTGAAAAGAGGACGACTCACGCGCGCCTTTCGCGCTCTGGTTGTTCTCATGGCGATTGCTGGCTTTTCTGGCTGCGACATTCAGCGTCGCAAGTCAGACGCCGAACTTGGCCTCACTCCGCAGCAGTCCGCGGGCCGCAAAATTTACGACTCCGATTGCGACCGCTGCCATGAGCCGTATTCGACTCGCGGCAAGAAAGGGCCAGGCCTCAAGGCAATGTTTCAGCATAAATATTTATCTCTGAGCGGCTTGCCCGCCAACGATGAGCGCGTCGCCGACATCATCCGCGTTGGCCGGAACGAAATGCCCGGGTACGGCCAGAGGCTGAGTTCACAGGACATCCAGGATCTGCTCGCGTATCTGCATACTCTTTGACCGAGTCGCGGGCATGGCGCAGTTTCATGGGATAAGCTTCATGGGATAAGCTTCATTAAGATAATCCTGGAATGAAAAGCGCGGCGAAATCGGAGCTTTTTCGCGAGCTGCCATCGGTCGATGAGCTGCTGCGCAAACCCGAAGTGGCTCCGCTGGTAACCAGCCACGGACCTGCCGCTGCTACTGATGCCGCACGCGCTGTACTAGGACGTTTGCGCGGAGAAGTCGCCTCAGGGCTGCTGGACGAGCCCACGTTGCGACTCGCGCTGGACGGAGTGGCCGAAGCCATCGAACAGCATCTTCGTCAGGCACTTCGACAGTCGTTGCGTCCAGTAATCAATGCGACGGGAGTCATTCTGCACACGAACTTGGGCCGTGCTCCGCTCGCCGAGGCCGCGCTGGCGCACATCGCTGAAACTGCCGGAAGGTTTTCGAATCTCGAGTTCGACATTGAGGCCGGAGCTCGCGGCAAGCGCGATGTTCACGTCGATCGCCTTTTTCGAAGTTTGTTGGATGAGAGAACGGCTCACGTAGGCACAGCCGCCTCGGCTGTATCGCCAGGGCGGAGCCCAGCGGAACGTCCTCCGTCTATCTCGACCATCGTCGTAAACAACAACGCTGCTGCGGTCCTATTGGTGCTGAACACTCTGGCAGAAGGGGGAGAGGTAATCGTCTCTCGCGGAGAACTGGTCGAAATCGGCGGTTCGTTCCGCATCCCGGATGTCATGACGAAATCCGGCGCAACGCTTCGCGAAGTGGGCACCACCAATCGCACTCGGGTGAGCGACTATGAAAAAGCAATCACCGAGCGTACTCGTCTCTTGCTGCGCGTGCACAGATCGAATTTTGAAATCACCGGCTTCACCGAGCAGGCGTCGACAGCCGAACTGGTCGGGCTCTCGCGCCATCGGGCTATTCCTTTGATGGAAGACCTGGGCAGTGGCGCGCTCGTCGACTTGCAGAATTTTGGTATCAGCGGCGAGCCCAGCGTGCTCGATAGCCTGCGAGCCGGCGTCGACGTCGTGACTTACAGCGGCGACAAATTGCTGGGCGGCCCGCAAGCGGGATTGCTCAGCGGCCGGGCCGATCTGATCGCCCGTATGCGTGCCAACTCATTGTTCCGCGCGCTGCGCGTAGACAAGCTCACCTATGCAGCTCTCGAGGCCACGCTTCTTGCTTATATGGAGCGCGATCACGATGCCGTTCCAACATTGAAGATGATGCGCGTGACGAAAGAGGAAATCGGTAGGCGCGCCGAAGCGCTTGCGGCTCAGGGCCGGTCGGCAAAGCTCGACATCGAAGTCAGGGATGGCGAATCGGTGATCGGCGGTGGTGCCGCACCCTCGTCCGTACTGCCGACCCGTCTGCTCAGCGTGAGTTGTGTTGGCCTCAGCGCCGACGAACTGGGCGCCCGCCTGCGCGCCTCCGATCCGCCCATCGTTGCCCGGGTCGAGCAGGGACGAGTGCTTCTGGATTTGCGGACGGTATTCGCCGATCAGGATTCAATGATTGCTGCGGCGCTGGATCGAATCGCTTCATAGCGTTTCCGCATCCAAAATCTGTTGGCAGTTCTCTACACTATCGGACACTCGACCCGCCCGCTCGATGAACTGCTCGAAGCCTTGCGGGCGCATAAGATTCAGACTCTCGTCGATATCCGCGCGTTTCCCGCGTCCCGGCGGCTCCCTCAATTCAATCGCGATTCGCTGGAGCAAAGCCTGCCTGCGGCGGGAATACGCTATCTGTCAATGACGGCGCTGGGTGGGTACCGCAAGAAGATTCTCGAAGAGTCGCCGAACATTGCGCTGCGAAACCAGAGCTTCCGCAATTACGCCGACTACATGCTCACGCCGGAATTCGAGCACGCCATGTCGGAATTGGTGACGCTCGCCGACAATTCGCGCACTGCTTACATGTGCGCCGAGCGCGTATATTTCCGCTGCCATCGCATGCTGGTTTCCGATTGGCTGGTCGCTCACGGCCACGAAGTTTTCCATATCGACGACGCTGGCCCTGTCAAACCGCATAAGCTGATGGCGGAAGCCCGCATCATCGATGGACGGCTAATCTATCGCGGGGATCGTCTGCTGTAACATCAACGAAAGGAATCCAGAACCATGATCGTAGGCACCGGCATCGACATCGCCGAAGTTCCCCGCATCCGCCAATCCATCGAGCGCTTCGGGCAGCGTTTCCTGCAGCGCGTATTTACCGCCGGAGAGATGCGCTATTGCGATTCCAAGGCAAATCGCTTCGAGCGCTATGCCGCGCGTTTTGCGGCTAAGGAGGCTGCCATGAAAGCTCTAGGCACAGGCTGGAATCATGGCGTGCGCTGGCGCGATTGCGAGGTGACACGAATGCCTGGAGGCCGTCCGACCATGGCATTTCACGGCAAGGCGGGAGAATTCGCAGCAAAGCTCGGAGTAAAAAATGTGGCCCTGTCGATCACGCACACCGCGGAGCAGGCGATGGCGCAGGTCATTCTCGAGAATTGAAGCGCTCTATTCGAGACCTTCTCGCACCTCTACGCCGCCCACCATCTGCTAGACTGGCGCCTCCGATCTATGGCAGTGACCATCGCGACTCCTACTCTGAGGTCGAGCAGGACTGAAATTCCGGAAAAGACTTTACTGTCGGGCCTCGCCCTCGCCAGCTTCGCGGCGCTGTTGCTGGAACTCGCGCTCACCCGGCTATTCTCCGTGGTTCTGTTCTATCACTTCGCCTTTCTCGCGATTTCGGTTGCTCTACTCGGTTTGGGTGCGGGAGGCGTGTGCGCCTATCTGATGAAGACCAGGCTCGCGAGCACCGGCACACGTTTGCTGGCTGCGCGTCTCTGCATGACAAATTCGGTGGTAGTCGTCTTCGTGCTGGAAATCGTTTTGCATGGTCGGGTATCGCTCCATGTTTCCTGGGGAAACTTTGCCCGCCTCACGGTGATCTACCTGGCTGCTGCCATCCCTTTCTTCCTCACCGGACTTCTTTTTGCGGTCGTATTCGCGCGCGAGACCCGCCGCATCCCACGGCTCTACGGCGCTGACCTGTGCGGCGGAGCCCTGGCTTGCCTGGCCGTTGTGCCCCTGCTGAACTGGCTAGGCGGACCGAACGTCATTCTTTCCGCGGGAGTTGCCATGGCCGCTGCCGGGATGATTTGGGCTGAACTGCGCCCATCACGCAGAACCGCAGCCCTGCTTACACTCGCGCTCCTGGCCCTGATTGGTGCGAACTACACGGGGCGCCTGATTGACGTGGTCTACGCGAAGGGTACATTTCGCGACCCGGCGCAAGTGGAATTCGCGCGCTGGAACGCGCTCTCGCGCGTAGAGGTCGACCGCCAGGGCCAGGCCAAAGTCGTAGTCATCGACGCCGACGCCAACACCTATATCATGAATGCCGACGTCTCACGCTGGCACGACACAGGTTGGGAAAAAGACCTCATGTCGGCTCCGCCCGCTCTGGCCAATGTCTTGCGTCCACACGGCCAGTTCGCGATCATCGGACCAGGAGGCGGAGTCGATGTTTTACGCGCGGTCGCCAATGGCAGTCCCAGTGTGACCGGAATCGAAATCAATCCCATCATCGCGACCACCATCATGCGCCAGCGGTACGCCGACTATTCCCAGCATCTTTACCAGCGGCCCGACGTCCATATTCAGGTCACCGACGGCCGCTCGTTCCTGCGTTCCACGAAACAGCAATTCGACGTGGTGCAGATGACCCTGGTTGACACTTGGGCATCGACCGGGGCCGGAGCGTTCGCGCTTAGCGAGAATAATCTCTATACGGTGGAGGCTTTCCGCGAATATTTCGATCATCTCAAGCCGGACGGAATGATTGCCATCACACGCTGGGAATTCCGGCATCCCCGGGAAGCACTGCGCGTGGTCGCGGTGGCGATGGAAGCGTTGCATCGCCTCGGGGTAGCAAATGCGGCGCGCCATTTCATAATCGTTTCGCAAGGATCCCTTGATGAAGACGGCATCCCGGTTGTGGTGCTGGCCAAGAAGACTCCGTTCACGCCTGAAGAAGAGGATGCGGTGAGCACGCATCTCGACAACTATCCGGCTCTTGAACCCCTATATCTTCCGTCGGACCACCAGCGAAATCCGTTTTCCGATCTAATCGCGAGCAACGATCCTTACGGTTTTGCGCGCAGCTATGCCTACAACACTGCGCCCGTCACCGACAACGCGCCGTTCTTCTTCTTCACGCTCAAGCTGGGACAGATTCTCGGCGACAAACGCTTACGCAGCGGCATCGACTGGAAAGTGAACCTGGGAGTGCTCGTGCTTCTTCTCGTGCTGGTGATTTCAGTGATCGCGGTAATGGCATTTCTGATTCTGCCCCTCGTCCTGAGAGGTCGTAACACGCGCCATTCTGCGGCACCCTTGCTTTACTTCGTGGCGGTGGGTTTGGCTTATATTATCGTGGAGATTGCGTTTATCCAGCGTTTTGTGCTCTTTCTCGGCCATCCCACCTACGCCCTAACCGTTGTGATTTTTTTGCTGATGCTCTCCAGCGGCGCGGGAAGCCTGGTTTCACGGCTCTGGCTGCGGCGCACGCACTTGGGATGGGTGCCTCTTGTGCTCGTGATCGCGACACTTCTTGTGGACGTGTTTTTTCTCCCGGAGCGTTTGGCAGCGCTGGTGGGAATGGGATTTGGATACCGTCTGCTGGTGAGCGGCATTCTTCTTATTCCGTTGGGGTTCGTCATGGGCATGCCATTCCCTACCGGCTTGCGCGCGCTTGCTACTCTGCCCGCTTCGAAATCCGGCGACGGGCAAAGCGCTCACGATAACGCTGTCGAATGGGCCTGGGCGATGAATGCGGCAGCCAGCGTGCTGGGATCGGTGCTAGCCATGGTCATCGCCATTCAGTTCGGATTGACGGTAACTTTAGCGTGTGGAGCAGCTGCCTACTTGCTGGCGCTCTTGCTGATGCCGGCACTGCGAACGAAACTGGCGTAGACCTGGCTGAGGTTTTTGTTATCATTCGAGCGAGGAGCCGGTTGCGATCCCAAGTTGTCCGCGCGGCCGCAGTCCCACCTTAACTGGCATCATGAGGATTTCATTTGCCTAGCCAGAAGCAGCTCAAGTGGTCGCAACTGCGTGTTGGGATCACGGTGATCGTTGCCACTCTGACCTTGGCCCTGTTGCTGTTCCTTATGTCTGGAACCACCGGACTGTTCACCTCTCGCATTACTCTGAAATCTTATTTCGATAACGCACAAGGTCTGCGTCAGGGTGCTCCCGTGCGTCTCAACGGCGTTGATATTGGCAACGTGACCAAGATTCTTATCGTACCGGACAAAGACAAGCAGCAAACTCCGGTGGAAGTATTGATGAAGGTCAGCACGAAATACAGCTATGCCATCCACCGCGATTCTGTGACCTCACTCGACACTGCCGGCGTGCTAGGAGAGACGTTTCTCGATATCGACAGCCTTCAAGCCCTCGACGTTCCCGCTAAGGACGGTGACACTCTCCGAACTCAGGTGCATCCCGACTTCAATCAGGTAGTGCGCGCTAGCCAGAGTACGCTCGAGAACATGGATGCACTGCTGAAGCGTGCGGACCGTATTTTGGCCTTTGCTGAAAGCGGCAAGGGATCGATGGGCAAACTCATCTACGATCCCACCCTCTACAATCGCCTTTCCTCCACGATTGCGGAATTCCAACAGATCGTGCAGCAAGTCGGGAGCGGCGAGGGGAGCCTCGGCCGGCTGATCAGCCGCAATGACGCCTACGAAAAATTCATCGCCACTCTCGACAAGATGAATGGCGTAATTGACGATCTGCAGCAGGGCAAGGGCACCGCCGGAAAGTTCCTGAAAGATCCCACGCTCTACAACAACGCCAACGACACCATCGCCAACATGAAGAAGCTTACCGAAGACATCAATGCGGGCAAGGGCACGCTGGGCAAGCTGACCAAGGACGAGGAACTGGCGAAGAAACTCGATAACACGATCACCAAACTTTCGCAGCTGACCACCGAACTCGAAGCCGGCCAAGGCACCGTCGGTAAGCTCTTTAAGGATGACACGCTATACAACAATGCCAATCAAATGCTGGTCGAGGCGCGCGATTTGCTGAAGGCCTTCCGCGAGAATCCCAAGAAATATCTAACTATAAAAATGCATATTTTCTGAGGAACATTCGCTGGCTGTCTGCGATCGTTCTTCTCCGCTCGCAGGACGCTTCCCGCTTCAGTTACTTGGTGTTCGGCCGATTAGTGTTCGCCCAATCCGAACACCGATCCCAGCATCAGGATGACCAGCACTCCCAATGAGATCCATCCGTACTTCCAGTCTTTTTCCCAAAAGAACAAGAAACAGGCGACGATTACGCGAACCACCGGCGTGGCCAGCATCAGGAGAACGCCGACGCGCTCAATCTCACCGGAAATGTGGCCAGTGACAAATAGCGCAGCGATCAACCCGGCGAGCATGACGAAGAAACAACTAAACGCTCCGATTCGCAGTACGAGGGCAACGGTACGGTCGAAGGCGGGCTCCCGTAGCTGGCTCACAGCCACCCCTCAAGCAAATGAATGATCAGGCGCCCGGCAAGATAGAACATAACTCCGACCAGCAAATAGACGACGACCTTTGTGTTGATGCGCGGAGCCATTCGCGCCCCCAGAAGTGATCCCACGAAAACCCCTACCGCAAGTGGCGCGGCATATTGCACAAGAATGTCGCCGCGCCGGTAGTAGACGATTGCGCTGGCGGCCGCAGTCACTCCAATCATGAAGTTCGAAGTCGCCGTAGCAACCATTAGAGGTACCTTCATGAAGATGTACATGACTGGAACTTTGATCGGGCCACCGCCGATTCCGAGCAACCCCGAGAGCGCGCCCGCCACCAGCGAAGCCGCTAGTCCCAGCGGATAGTGCTGGGGCTCGTAGGGTGGGATCGATATCTCGTTGGCGGCAAGAGAGGATTCGTCGCCTACTGGTTCCCCTTTGCGCCCCTTCGTCAGGATTGTGATCGCGCTGTACAGCAGGAACCCGGCAAACAGTCCTTCGAGAGCGTTGCGGTTGAAGTAACCGACCAGATACGCCATGACCGCTGCGCCTAAAGCCGTTGCCAATTCGAGAGTCATACCCAAACGAATGTCAGTGGTATGTCGCTGCAAGTGCACCGAAGAGCTCGCCGCCGATGTGGTAATCACCGCGACCAGGCTGGTTCCGATCGCTTGCCGAATCGGAATACCGAAGTGGAGCGCGAGAATGGGCGTGAGCAGCACGCCGCCTCCGATTCCGGTCAGCGCGCCTAGCAGGCCGGCGAAAAATCCCAGCACCAGCAGGAGTGCGGTCACCACGGGAGGCGCGACCTCCCGATGGCAACCTGTTCCATAGGGATACTAACGCTGCTTGTTGAAATGTTCGGAAGGAGGAGTTTGGCGGGGAGGCTTGGCCCCGGCAAGCTACGACACCGCCCGCAGCAGCGCAGCGGCATCGGCATGCTCGTGCGCATGATAACTGGACCGCACCAGCGGCCCCGACTCTACGTGGCGGAAACCGAAGGGCAGCGCTTGTTGCCGCAGATACGTGAACTCTTCAGGCTCATAGAAACGTGCGATCGGCAAGTGATCCTTCGACGGGCGCAAATATTGCCCCACCGTGAGAATGTCGACACCGCGCATGCCGAGATCGCGAAAAACTTCAATCAGTTCCTCCGACGATTCGCCAAGGCCAACCATCACCCCGCTCTTGGTCACCATGCCGGGAGAGAATTTCTTTGCGTTCTCCAGCAATGTCAGTGACCGCTCGTACCGCGCTCCAGAGCGAACGGTGCGATACAGTCGAGGCACGGTCTCGGTATTGTGGTTGAGCACGTCCGGCTTGGCATCGAGTACGATGCGCAACGGGTCTTCGAGACCCTGAAAATCGGGGATGAGAACTTCGACCCGGCAATCGGGCGTGAGTTCACGAATCTCGCGAATGGTCTCGGCGAAGATTCTGGCACCACCCAGATTATCATCGTCGCGGTTCACGCTGGTTACCACTGCATGTTTCAGTCCCAGTGTAGCGACGGCCTCAGCAACGCGGCGGGGTTCGTCCAGGTCGATTGGTTGCGGCCGTCCCTTGGGTACGGCGCAGAAACCGCAGCGCCGTGTGCAGATATCTCCGAGCAACATAAAGGTCGCTGTCTTATGGTTCCAGCATTCTCCGATGTTCGGACACTGCGCCGACTCGCAGACTGTATGCAGTCCCAACCCCCGGGCCAGTTTCTTCAGATTATGGAAGTTCTCCCCGGTGGGAGCTTGA
Source organism: uncultured Acidobacteriaceae bacterium (assembly GCA_963709305.1). Lineage (GTDB taxonomy): Bacteria > Acidobacteriota > Terriglobia > Terriglobales > Acidobacteriaceae > Sulfotelmatobacter. Next base: position 440,441 of record CAVPWO010000006.1, read on the forward strand.
GCTCGCAGCCATCGTGGCTTAGGCATGCGCGGCGGCACACCAAGTTCGATCTGAATCAGTTGGGAGGGCCCGGCCATCGCTTCGATTCTATCAGTTTCGAAGTTGGAGGCCAGATCCGAACGCTGAGATCTAGTTAAGCCCGACGCGGCGTATAAGGTCCGCAAAACGAGGATCATCGCGCAACGGATCAAAGAAGGGATGTACCTTGAGGTATTGCAGAATATTGGATTGCTCCTGGTACGCCTGCTCAAGCGAGGCAAACGCCAACTCCTTGTCGTCGAGTCCTAAATAGGCGTTCACAAAGGCAGCGGCCGGAACGTAACTTGTTTGCTTGCGTCTTTTCATTTCTTCGAGGAGCCGAAGTGCGTCGGCTCGGCGGCCGGCATGGGCATATGCCCGGATCAGCAAAGCTATGGTTGCGGGACTTCGGTCAGAATCAGAAACAACCTTCTCCAGTTCCGGGATTGCCGCCTCGGGTTGACCGTTAGCGATGAGTGCGAATCCGAGAAACCAGCGGGCAGTTATGTCATCCGGTCGGACTGCCAGCGCGATGCGATACTCGTGTAACGCCTCCTCATACCGGTGGGATTGGAATAGGATCCACCCGATTTCAATGCCGGAATCCCCGAGCGGGTCAAGCTCACGGGCACGCCGGGCCCAGGACAGCGCCTCCTCCGTACGCCCTTGGCACAACATCCAGTTAGCTAGTCCGAGGTGCGCAACAGCGCTGTTCGGGTTCAATTCGAGGGTGCGCCGGTATTCAGCTTCGGCCGCAGCCCACTGCCACTGTTTCTGCTCTATGTTCGCCAGCAGGACGTGGGCTTCGGCAAGTTCCGGATCCAGTTCCAGCGCCTTCCGCGCTGCGCTGATCTCTTTTGGACGCACGTCACCGGGGCGTCCCCCTACAAAGACCGAGCCGAGGTTGTCGTATGCCTCCGCCAAGCCAATGTAAGCTGGTGCGAATGCCGGGTCCTTCCTGATCGCCTCCTCAAAATAGGCAATGCTCTTTTCAACGTCAGCCTGGTTGCTCCCCTTGACGGATTGGCCTTTGAGGAAGCTCTCATAAACATCCGCCGAAACCGGACGCGCAGCGATAAGCCTGGTGCGCTCGTCCCCGTTGACCGTAACTTCCACTCTGCGCGCGATGGACTGTGCAACTTCGCTCTCCAGGGCAAGAGCGTCCCCCAGGTCGCGATCGTAGGTCTCCGACCAAAAGTGAGCGTCAGTCGTTCCGCGAATCAACTGAGCGGTGATCCGGACACGGCCCCCCTGCCGAATTACAGAGCCTTCGACCAGAGCATCCACGTGCAGCGCTTTAGCGATCTCGGGCACGGACATGCGTGTGTCCTTGAAATGCATGGCCGATGTGCGGGAGATGACACGAAGGCCACGGATCATGGATAGGCGCCCGATCACCGCCTCCGTCATGCCATCGGCAAAATACTCCTGTGAGGGATCGCCCGACAGGTTTTTCAGGGGCAGCACGGCCAGGGACTTGATGGCTGGTTGCGTAGTACCCCTACCATTGCTGCGGTTCAGCCACCATCCCACGATGAACAGTACGAGGGCCGTTACTCCAACCAACAAGACCCTCAGGCGGATGGAAGCGACTCGCTCCTCGGCGGCAGGAATCGCAGGGGCAGGAACAACGGAGGCCGACACTGCCGGCGCTGAAGCTGCCAGAGTTGCGGATTCGACGGAGTGGGTCTGTTTGTTGGAATCCCCATTACTGCAAATCACCGGGGCCGCAAAACGATATCCCTTGCCCACCACAGTTTCTACGAAACGAGGTTTTTCCGGGTCGTCCCGCAGTACCATGCGGACCTTACGGACCGCCGTATTAATGCTCTGATCGACATCAAGAAATACGTCTTTGCCCCAAAGGCACCCAGCTATCTCCTCGCGCGAAACTAATTCGCCTTGCCGCTGGACCAGAAGGATGAGCAATTCCATCGGGCGTTTTTCCAGGCGCAAGACGCGCTCAGCGCGTCGCAGTTGATAGCGAGACTGATCGAGGGTGAAATCGGCGAAATGGAATTTTTGGGCCGTAAATCCCCACACAGGCCTGACATTGCGTCGCTGAAATAATGCCTCATGATCCGCCAAGAAGCAACTGCATCAGTAACTTAGCGATTCATTAAAACTTGATCTCTCCTTCATAGAACCTGCATTGCATCTCAGCCGCCGTTGAGCGATAAGCGGGGCGGTAGTAAATCAGATTTGGAGGCGTTCGTATGAAGAGTAGACATTTCTGGAAGGTGGCCCATATCGGAGTTCTTGTGCTGGCGCTAGGCATCAGCGCACTGGCCCAAACTCCGAAACATATGAGATTTCGTGGTCTGTTCAGGGACTATACGCCGGCAAACAACCCCGCGACCGTCGCTGGGCCGTGGGAAGTAGGCGGCGAATGGTCGCTGGAGTTGAAGGGAGAGTCCGACAAGGTGGAGTTCTCGGCAGCTCTGACTATGGTCCACTCCGATCTTGGGGTAACAGGCGGAGACTTGAACACTCCCAAGGCGCGAAACGCGCACACCCACCACGTGACTCTGGTCGATGGGACCGTGGAACCGCTTACCAATGGTTTTCGAGTGACTGGCACGGTCACAATTACGGGCAACGGAGCCTACCCACCGCCCTTTGGCCCATCTTCCAACGTACAAATAGACATCACCGGCGGAAACAGCGTGACCTATTCGAACATTCAGATGACCTTCACCGGTGACGCAGTTGCACATTTCGGAGCCCAACCGATCAACGGCGTGGTTCGAAGCGCCAGGGAAATTCGGGAATTCGAAGGGCATGATCGCAGGTAAGGCGAGGCCGACAAGATTGAGGGGGTGTCGGCCTATTCCGGTCGTACCGGCGCGGATCAGATTGAAGTTCCTTATCCGACCTCGGCTAATCCGTAGGTATGCTGCCAACGCGCCCGCATATGCACTAAAGCGCGGCTGATTTCCTGGGCGGAGATTTCGGCATTCGGGCCAGCAATTACTGCCGAGGCCTCTCGCTTTGCGGCCTCGAGCAACTGCGCGTCTCGGATGAGATTAGCCACCCGAAAACTCGGCAGCCCCGCCTGGCGTGTGCCAAAGAATTCGCCGGGACCGCGAAGTTCCAAGTCGAGTTCTGCGATCTTGAAACCGTCGTTGGTTTTCACCATCGCGTCGAGCCTCCGTTGGGCATCTTCGCTGACTTTGCCCCCCGTCATCAGGATGCAGTACGATTTCGCTCCGCCGCGCCCAATGCGCCCCCGCAACTGGTGAAGCTGCGCCAGGCCAAAGCGCTCGGCGTGCTCAATCACCATTACAGTCGCGTTTGGGACGTCCACACCGACCTCAATGACCGTGGTCGCGACCAGAATTTGCAATTCGCCGCGCTGAAACATGCGCATGACCTGCTCTTTCAATTTAGCGTCGAGGCGGCCATGCAGAAGTCCCACTTTCAGGTCGGCGAATGTCTTGCCGCTGAGTTCGCGGTACATTTTGATCGCAGCCTTCAGTTCGCTATCCTCATTCTCGGCGATCACGGGATAAACCACATAGGCCTGATGCCCGGCGGCAATCTGTTTGCGAACGAACTCCCATACTCTCAGCGACTGGTCATCAGCTACGCAGTGGGTAGCAATCGGCGTGCGCCCCGGAGGAAGTTCATCAAGTACGCTGAGGTCGAGATCGCCATAGAGCGTAAGCGCAAGCGTGCGCGGGATGGGCGTAGCCGTCATAACCAGAACGTCAGGCTCAGCAGGCGGAGAGTTTGCGGTGGTTGTGTGGGGACGGGGGCCTTCGCCCGTCCGGCCAAGCGCAGCGCGGCCCTCCTCGTCTCCCGATTTCCTCATCAATTTCAAACGCTGCAAAACTCCAAAGCGATGCTGCTCGTCGACGATAACGAGCCCCAGGTTGGCAAACTCAACTTTCTCCTCCAGCAGGGCATGCGTACCGATCACCAGCTGCGCGTTCCCCTGGGAAATATGGCGACGCACCTCCCGTTTACGGTCTGCTTCGAGCGAGCCGGTCAGCAGCACGATGCGGTAGCCGGCATTTTCCAGAATTCGGCTTGCAGAAAAATAGTGCTGTTGAGCCAGAATCTCGGTCGGAGCCATCAGCGCCACCTGGCAGCCATTCTCAATTGCGATGATGGCCGCCTCGAAGCCCACAATCGTTTTGCCTGACCCAACGTCACCCTGCAGCAAACGCCGCATGGGATACGGCTTCTCCATGTCTGCCGCAATTTCCTTTAGCACTTTCTTCTGCGCCGGCGTGGGATGAAACGGCAGAATCTTCTTGATCGCCGCTCTTACTCGATCGTCCAGCCGAAATGCGATTCCGGTCTGCGCCTTCTGCTGCCGGCGCTTCAATTCCAGTCCCAGTTCCACAAAAAACAGTTCATCGAAAATCATGCGGATATGGGCCGGCGTGCGGGAAGCCTGTAAGTGTTCGAAACTTTCTCCGGGTTCAGGCCAGTGTACGTTCCACAACGCCGCCCGCGGCGAAATCAGACCCAGATGATCACGCACCGCCACCGGAATGGGATCCACGAGATCGGGCGTCAGATTATCCAGCGCCGTGCGAATCGCGCGACGAAACCAGCGCGGCGTAAGCCGTCCGATCGCCTCGTAGATAGGAACGATGCGGCCAATCTCCAAAGATTCCGCTACTTCCTTTTCTGCGCCGTTCTCGCCGGAGCCGACGGAGTCCCCCAAAATTTCGAAGTGCGGCTGCACGATTTGCAGCTCCCGGGTGCGCTGATCCTCCTCGACTTTGCCATAAAGCGCAATCATCTGGCCGGGCTTGAACTTGCCCTGCAAGTAAGTCGCGTTGAACCAAAGGCAGCGCAAGCGGGACCGGCCCTGCCCTACTGTGAGCTGGAAAATGGGCATGCTCCGCGTGCGGAACAGTCCGGAATTTCGTACTTCGCCCACAACCGTGGCCATCTCGCCAGCGCGCAACTCGGAAATCCCCCGCGGATTCAGCCGGTCTTCATAGCGAAAAGGCAGATAATGGAGCAGATCGCCGACTGTGTGAATGCCCTTGGCCGCCAGAACCTCTCCGATGCGCGGGCCTACGCCTTTCACGTATTGAACCGGAGTGGACAGTTCGAGCATGCAGGAATTCCGTGGGGTGGCAAAAGAATGGTAGCAGGAGCGAAGCGCTGCTCGCATGTCCGCAATGAAAACGGCGGCGATCGGAAGGGTACTTGGTGAAGAGTTATCCCTACTTGAAACTCATCGGAGGGCCACGGTGTCTAAACCAATGGTGTCCATGAACTTTCTCCAAGCTTTGCTGGCGATCATCTTGGGCAACGTGGTGTATTTCGTGCTTGTTCCGTCGCTGCCGCCAGCGGCCCGGCACCGTCCCTTTCAAATTGATTTAGGCATGATCCTCGACTTCTGGTTCTGTTTGGTTGCCTACGGACTGATCCGCACCGCAGGGAAGTGGCGCTAGCTCGAAGACTCGCTTATCCCTGGATTCACAGCCAGTTACTTTCGGAACCTTGGTAACCGCCGTCGCCAGCGTACAATTCGTTCCACCATGCCGAAACTCGCGGTTCTATTTGACGCGGGCCAGGCGGTGCTCTCCACCTTCGATCTGGACGAGGTGTTGCAGAGGATCCTGGCGATCGCACGCGACTTTTTTCATTTACCGAACGTGGCCATCCTGCTGCTTGACAAGGAGGCCCAGCAGTTGTGTGTTCGTTCGCAGATCGGATGGGATCCCGGCAAAGATGCGATTCGTTTGGGATGTCACGAGGGAATTACGGGAGCCTCGGTCCTGAAGAAGCAACCGGTCTATGCTCCAGACGTGAGCCAGGATACGCGCTACGTCTGTGCCGCGCAATCCACGCGTTCCGAGCTGGCTATTCCACTTATGGTGCGGGAAGAAGTCGTGGGAGTTCTCGACTGTCAAAGCGACCGCCTCGATCACTTCGACCGCGAGACCATAGAATTACTGACTCTGTTCTCGACGCAGGCCTCCATTGCGATCCAGAACGCCCGCTTGTACTCCCTGGAACGGCAGCGGGCGCGACAGTTGGAAGCCATCAATACCATTGCGCAGCAGAGCACCGCTGTCATGGAACTGGAAGACCTTCTGGTTCGCGTCTGTTCGATCATTCAAAAGGCCTTTCAGGTTTCACACGTATCGCTTCTCCTGCGCGACGAAGGCGACCTGGTGATGCGGGCTCATCAAGGGATGCTCACTCCCTGCACGCCGGCCGGCGGACGCTTTTCGGCCAGCGAGGAGCCCTGGTCGCGTGTAATCTCAACCAGCGGCACTATCATTGAAAAGGATTTGAGTGCTTCCCCGGAGTCGCTCCGGCTTTTCCGTGAATCTGCCTCGAGAATGCACATCCCGCTCATTTCCTTCGGGCAGACCCTCGGAGTGCTTACTCTCCACAGTTCGCAGCCCGATGCATTCCGCGAAAGCGAACTGCAGTCCCTGGAATCCGTCGCCGACATTTGCGCCAATTCCATTCAGAACGCGCACTACGTGGAGCGCGTCAAGCAACTGGCATACTTGGATGGTCTGACCGGGATTTTCAATCGGCGCTTCTTCGAGTTACGGATCATGGAAGAACTCGAGCGGGCCCGCCGTTATGGAACGGGCATGGCCGTGATTATGGCGGATATCGATCAGTTCAAGAGACTGAACGACGAGTTTGGTCACCTGCTCGGCGATGAAGTGCTGCGGCAGGTGTCATCGCTATTCCACCAGCAGTTGCGAAAGATTGACGTGGTGTGCCGTTACGGCGGAGAAGAGTTCGCCATCCTGCTGAGCCAGATCACGACCCAGCAAGCCGTCGCTATCGCCGAAAAATTGCGCCGCCTGGTCGAGAGTTTTCAATTCCCGGGCGTGCCTCGAACCATTACCATCAGCGCCGGGGTCGCTGCTTTCCCAACTCATGGCAAAACTCGGGATGATATGGTTCGGGCGGCCGACAGCGGGCTCTATGCCGCGAAGCAGGCGGGACGGAATCGCGTCTGCCTCGCCAGCCTTGCGCGCACCATCTCAGTCGGCCAGTGATGCGCAGGCTGTTATTTTTATTAAATGTCCATCGCGCTTCGCAGCGCGACTACATTTCGGCGAAGTCCACGCTGCATTTGATCCAGTTGCATTCTTAGTTTCTGTTCCTGTCTTCGAAACAGATCCCGCTGCTTCTCGGCATCCAGGCGGAACTTCTTCTGCTGGTCGCTGGCGGATTTGCGAAGCTCTCGCACGGAGTTACGGTAGCTTTCCGCCGCCAGTTCCATCTGTGGCCGCAGCCGCGCGATCTCGTTCTGCAGTTCTCCAACTTCGACCGTTGATTCCGCATCAATAACCGAATCGTCAGAGGATTCCTCCTCCATCAGGTCGCCCGACTCCTTGCGGTCCGGCAGAGCCAAATTCAAGTTCTGCTCCTTCTTGTCGCGGATCACGCCGACGCTGACCGCAGCGCCGTTGCGCGACTTCACCGCGTGCATGAAATCGCTCGTGTCATGCACCGGCTGGTCGTTGACCTTCACGATCACATCCCCGGCGTGAAAGCCGGCCTTCTCCGCGCGGCTGCCTTTCTCCACGGAGCGTACCAGGACGCCATTACCATTCTTCACTCCGAAAAAGTCCCCCAACTGCGGAGTGATGTTTTCCACCATCAATCCGCTCCGCGCCGACGAAGTGACCATCACCATGTTGATCGACGGAATGTCGATGTCCGGAATGTGAATCTCGGGAATCTGCACATGAAAGTTCTTCATGTCATGGCCCATCCCGGAAAACTCCGAGTGCTTGTCGGCCAGTTGTACTTTCACCGTCACGGGTTGCCCGTCGCGGCTCAGGCCGAAGGACACGATGCGGCCGGGTGGCGTCTCGTGGATCATCCGGCGCAACTGCGCTCCGCTTTCAATCGCAGTGCCGTTCATGGTCAGGATGACGTCGTGCTCCTTAATGCCCGCCTTGCCGGCCGGAGCATCCTGGTCGACCATCGTCACCTCGACGCCTTTTTCCTCTTTCAGTTTCAGCGCGCTCAAACGCTCGGTGGTCACATCCGAGATATCGACACCCAGATAAGAACTGGTGCCGCTGTCTTCGCTGGAGAATGCGTACGGCTGTTCCGAAGCCTCCACGGACCAATTCTGCGCGGCCTGCGAAAAGCTGAGGAGCAACGGCAATAGCGCGATGCTGGTGACGTATTTATGCATGGTCATTCCTCACCACAATACTTCGTCGAGCCGGCAGGCTCATGGCTGTGGCCGTCTTCAAAAGCTTCAATGGCTGGCGCGCCTGAAGCAGATATCGCCAGTCGAGGTGTGCACTTTAAGCGTAGGCCCGCCGCCATTCAGCTTGCCTTCTGCGGTAAGAGATTTCGGACCCCACTTGTCGCCTTCACTGCTGATATGAATATCGGAAAAATCGGACGTGATGCGATGTCCACTGCCCATATCCACGCTGGCCCGCACATTGATGGCTACGTCGGGTGCAATATACACCGTAATGTCGCCCGCACCCGTTTCGAGATCGGAATCATTGCGCTCGCCGCCCGTATTCACCAGTTTCACGGTAATTCCGCCCGCGCCGGTTTCGGCCCGTGCCGAAGGAACCCCGTAAAGCTCAATACCGCCACCGCCCGTCTCCGCGTGTACGTGTCCCTTGGCCGAGGTCAGGTGAATACTTCCCCCACCGGTATCGATTTCAGCCGGACCGCCCACGTCGCTCAGGTCCACGCTTCCACCGCCGGTTGAAACCTTTACCTTCCCATTACATTGGCGGACCTCCACACTGCCGCCTCCGGTCTCAATCGTCGCACCTTGCGCCCCGGACTGGATCTCAACGGTTCCTCCGCCGGTTTCCGCTAAGACTTTGCCATTCGCATGCCGAACCAGGATCGGACCCCCGCCGGTGTGCAGGCCAAGATCGCCGCTGACGGTCCCTATATCAATCGAGCCGCCCCCGGTTTCGGCGGTCGCCCCTCCGCCAATGTCATCGAGCTTCATGGTACCGCCGCCGCTTTCTGCTTCCACCCGGCCCGTGATTCCCGAAGCATCCACGTTTCCACCCTCGGTTTCGAGCTTGAGCAGAGCCATCTCGCGCGGAACCATTACCGAGAAGTCTCCGGAGAAGTGGCGCGGCCGTCTTCCGCCTTGCCAATCGCCGACGATCCATGCGGTGTCGCCCTTCACGTAGGCGGTCACTTTGTATTGCTCGAACTGATGACGGGCATCTTGCTCGGAAGAATTGCCGAAGTGAGTATGAACCACGTAATTAATGCCTTGCTGCTGGCCGCCTCGTACGATGACCGAGCCCATATCGACCTTGACTCGCAAATTCTTTACCGCCGTCAGCGAACCTGTGATCTCCTGACCCCAGGATCCGCCTTCGCGGGATACATGTGTTTCCTGTGCCGGCATCAGAGGCGCAAGCAGGGCCAGCGTACCGGCCAGCCCGACGATTTGTAGCGCACGTTTCAAAATATTCTCCTCATCTCTCGACTATCCCCGGTCTGGGTGGCCAGATTCGGGTGCCCCGCCCTTAACGTCGCGCTTTCTGCGACGTTAAGGGCGGGTACTTTGATTCCGCAACGCGGAGGAATGCTCATGCCCTAATCAATCTCCGGCAACTGCGCCAGCATGGTTCGCGCCTGCGACTTGATGTATTGGCTCTGATCTTTCGCCGCCAGGGCCATCAGCACGCCGCGTACGCTGCCATCCGCCTTCACCGGTTCAATCAGCCGCAGCGCTTCAATGCGCACCCCGGAATTTCCATCATTCACCAGCGCACGCAACACAGCGTCGCGTACGTTCGTATCGTTCTTAACGTAATTTCCCAGCGCGTCCAGCGACTTCAGCCGCACTCCTGGATTCGTGTCGTTTTGCAGGGCATACATCAGAGCTTCCCGCACCTGCATGTCGCCGCTCTTTTGAGCCAGTAGATCCACCGAGTCCACCCGCACTCCGGTGTTGTAGTTGTTGCGGGCCGCATAGAGCAACAACTGCTGAATCTTGTCGTCGTTCAGCGACCCTTGCGCTTCCTGAGTGCTGACCGTGTTGTACTTGATGCTGATCTGATTCGTCCCCGGCTGCTGCACGATGGAACTGATGCCGGTAATCGACGACTCGGAGGGAACAGCGGTGGGATTCGGAGAATTTTGAACAGCGGTTGTATTGGTGGGCCGTGATCCGTAGAGTTTGTAGGTGGCTGTAACTCCGCCGGCAAAACCAAGAATCAAAATCGCAGATGCCAGCGCCGGGGAGAACCGCATTTGCCGCAGCCAGATCGCCGGATCGAACGCCAGCCGGCTCCAAGCGCTGCCCTGCTTGGCCGTCTCCAGCGCTTCCTGCAATCGCATGCGGGAGGCCGCGACCAGGTTGGGCGTGGGATCGGCCGCGCGATCCTGCGCCAGCAGCGCGTGAAACTCCTGCTCCGCTTGCAGTTCGGCTGCGCAGTCCGCGCAGCGGGCCACATGCTGCTCCAGTTCATGGCGAGCGTCATCCGCCAACTCTCCATAAGCCTGAAGCACGATATTCTCTCGAACCCATTCACATTTCATCGTTCCACCTTTAGGTCTTGGGCATCAGATGTTAGGCCTAACACCTAACCCCCAAAACCCCACACCCTCATCTCATGTCCGCCAGCGCCCCCCGCAATTTCTGGGTAGCGCGAAACAAAGTATTCTTCGCCGTCTCTTCCGTAGTCTGCAAAATCTCACCGACGGTGCGCAGCTTCAGCCCGTGATAATGCTTCAACTCAAACACCATGCGCTCGCGCGGCGTCAGCTTCTCCAGCGCTCCGGCGATGCGCGCTCCCAGTTGCCGGCGCAACAAGTCGCGCTCCGGATTCGCTCCCGCCCTCACATCCGGCACCTGGTCGAGCAGATCATACTCCCCGCCGTCGGCGTCTTTTGCCACCGGCGCGTCCTCTTTGCGCACGTTCCGCTTGCGCAAATGATCGAGGCACAGATTGGTCACGATCCGGTAAATCCAGGTGTAGAAGGAACACTCGAACCGGAAACTGCCGATGTTCTTGTAAGCCTTGAGGAATGCGTCCTGGTAGACGTCCTGAGCGTCCTGCTCCGTGCCGGTGAGATGGAGCGCCAGCCGCAACACCGCCTGATCGTAATGACGGACGAGTTCCTCGAAGGCGGCGCGGCTTCCGCGCTGGGCCTCCCGGATAAGCATCGTGTCATCGATGCGGCGATCTTGAGTTTGACGATCTAGCCCAGCCATGCGGCCCCGCGCGGGGTCTTGCTTAACGCTGACTCTCTCCCTCTCAGATCTCTCTCTCGAGCGGGCCCCGTCGCAAACCGCAAGTGGTACCACCAGTACACCTGCCGGCATGTGTCGTCCTGTCCTCTGCCGCCCAGCATTTGCCGTATCTGGGCTAGCACTGGAATAGACGGGTCGTCAGCCAAACCGTGAGCAGAAATTATAGGCTGGACGGGGAATTTTGGGGAGCTAGGTGATTCAGGAGCAAAGATTTAGGGGGAAACAGAACAACGGTCCACAGGACTTGTAACCGGTCTGGCATGAAAAATGCCCTGATAGTTATGCAAACCGCCGGTAGGGACGTCGCCTGCAGCGTCTCTCCACGGAGGAAGTCTTGGCAAGCAACGTTTCTAAGGACGGCCGGAGACTATTCCGCGACTGCTTCTTTCTCGATGACCACCTTCAAATGCGCGGTGACGTCCTTATGCAGCTTCACCGGGACGCTGAACTCGCCCACGGTCTTCAGCGGCTCGTGCAGCTGGATCTTGCGGCGATCCAGGTTGAAGCCCTTCTTGGTCAGCGCGTCGCCGATGTCGCTCGACGTGACCGATCCGAACAGCTGATCGTGCTCCCCCGTGCGCCGCTGGAACGACACCGACACGCCCTCAAACTGCTTGGCCAGCTCCTCGGCCTGTGTCTTCTCCTTGGCGGAGCGCCGCACCGAAGCGGCCTTCATCTGCACGATGACGGCCTTGTTGCCCTCATTGGCCTGAATGGCCAGCTTGCGCGGCAACAGATAATTCCGTCCATACCCCTCCGCGACCTTCACCACATCGCCGCGGGAACCCAGCTTCGCTACATCTTCTTTCAGAATGACTTCCATGATGACTCCGATCTTCTGGCTATCAGCTTTCAGCACTCAGCCCAACCCTCGCCCTTGGCATTGAAAAGCTGAGAGCTCACGGCTGAAAGCTGATAGCTGGTTTTCTACGATGCTCTCCCCGCAAACGGCAGCAGCGCGATATTCCGCGCCTTCTTGATGGCCGCCGATAGCCGGTGCTGATGCGGCGCGCACACGCCGGTCAGCCGCCGCGGCACGATCTTGCCGCTTTCGGCGACGAACTGCCCCAGCATGCGGTAATCCTTGTAATTGATGTCTTCAATTTTCTCGACGCAGAACTTGCAAACTTTCTTGCGCCGGAAAAACTTGCGCCCGCCCCCGCCTTCGCGCGGAGGCCCGCCCGGCCCGCGTCCGCCCCCACCACCGCCAAACCGCGGACGGTCTCCACCCGGACGATCTCCGCTGGGACGGTCTCCGCTGGAACGCGGCCTCTCGCTCGGCGCCGATTGCTCTGCTGCTTTCGTCTCTTCAGCCATAATTCTCCTATGTTAGGTCGCGTTTAAAGCGACACCTGATGCCTTGTCATCCCGACCCTGAACGAAGAGAAGGGGAGGAATCTGCTCTCTGACCGAAATGTGCACAAATCCCGCCATGACCTCTCCTGCCAGCTCTATGCTGTCGCCGGAGTTTCCGCCGCCGGAACAGCCGCTTCCGCGGCCGCTGCCGGGGCAGCAGGCTGCGCGCTGACTTTCTTCTTCGAGTCGCGCAACTGCTTGATCTTGTCCAGCCGCTTCTGCTCCTCGTCGATGCGCACGGTAAGGAACTTGATGACGGGCTCGGACACGCGCAGGCGCCGCTCCAGTTCGTGAACGACCGCACCTCCACCCTCCACGACCATCAAGATGTAAATTCCTTCGTGGAACCGCCGCACCATGTAGGCCAGACGCCGCTTGCCCATCTTGTCAACCCGCTGCACCGTACCACTCGAGGCCGGCACCACGGACTGCAGTGTGGAAATCAGCTTGTCCAGATCCTCATCCGTCATATCTGGACGAACAATAAACATCAGCTCATAAGTACGTTTCATTCGTTGTCTCCAAATCCTTGGCCACTGACCCGGCCATGCCTCGCAAATGTGGGGACAGCCGCCCTCGGCCGTCCGGCGAGCGTCAGCTCGCCTACTGATCGTTTTCTTCCGGTTCCTTGCGGTTAAAACGGTTCATCGCCGCTGCCGGACCTTCTTTCAAAATCACTTTCACCGCTTCTTCGACGGTATCCAGAACTCCATCCGCCACCTGCAACTCCACCTTCCGCAGCGGCGCCAGCAGATAACTCTGGCCGTCGTTCACCTTGCGATCCGGCGCCACGCCAATCCGAATTCGCAGAAAATCCTGCGTGCCCAACGCCCCGATGATCGACTCGATGCCGTTATGCCCCGCTGAGCTGCGCCGCGTATGGATGCGCAGGGTGCCCAGCGGAAAATCCAGCTCGTCCTGAATCACAATCAGGTCCGACTCCGGCTTCGCCTCGTACTCCTCCACCAACTCCCGCACCGAAAGCCCGCTCAAATTCATGAACGTCTCCGGCTTGGCCAGCAACACCGGCTGATCCGCGATCACTGCCCGCGCCGTCAGCGCCCGGCACTGCCGGTTTCTCACTTCCACTCCCAGGTTCGCCGCGATTCGATCAATCGCCAGAAAGCCCAGGTTATGCGGCGTGAATTGATACTCGATACCAGGATTGCCAAGCCCGACGATCAGTTTCACGCGAATTGGTTCGTGTAGGGATAGCCGCCTCGGCTGTCCCGCCAGGGCGAAGCCCGGCGTCTCACCACGAAGCTATTTCTTCTCCTTCTTCTCGCCCTTTTCCGCCTTCTCAGGCTTGCCCGCCGGAGCCTCGGCACCCTCTTCCTCAGTCTCCTGCTTTCCCTTCTTGATAACTTCGGGCTCCGCCGGCGCTGCCGCTTCCACCGCTGCCGCATCGGGAGTGGCCACAACTTCTTCCTTCACTGAAGTCACGTGCGCCACCGGCTGGTTCTCATCCGTAATAAACTTGATTTTGTCCGAGTGCGGCAACTCTGAAACGCGCAGCACTTTGCCGAACGTGAGCTGGCTGACGTCGGCATCGATGTGGCTGGGAATGTCTCCCGGCAGGCACTCGATCTCCACCTCGCGCAGCATCTGTTCCATGATGCCGCCCTCCTGCTTCACGCCCGCCGATTCGCCGATGAGAATGATAGGCACACTCACCTTCAGCACTTTGTCGAGTGCAATGCGCTTCAGGTCGATATGCAGCAGCTTGCCTTTGATGGGCTCATATTGCCAGTCGACGATCATCGCTTTGCTGCGCTCACCGCCGCTGAGAGCAAGGTCGAAAATCGTGTTGTGGCCAGTCTCCGAGTTCAGAATGCGCAGCACGTGCCGCGGATCCACGCTGATGGAAAGCGAGTCCTTGCCCGCTCCATAAACCACCGCCGGAATCTTGCCTTCGCGCCGTACAGCGCGCGCGTCGTTCTTTGTTCCCGATTCCCGCGGTTGCGCTTCCAGTGTGTTCTGTTCCAATACAGTCGCCATAAATTTCAATTCCTATCTAAGAAATCAGTTCTGAGCTACGAGCTTTGAGTTATGAGCGCCGAGGTTGAGCTTTGAGTCATGAGCTACGAACAACCGTCTTTAGCTCAGAACTCGCAGCTCATAGCTCGTTATGTAAATAACTTGCTGACCGAAGTCTCTTCGTGATTAGCCTGAATTGCCCGGCCAATCAATCCCGCGATCGAGAGGACGCTGATCTTTCCTCCCTTTTCGGTTCGTGCTGCGTTCGCCTCGGCCGTCAACGGAATCGTGTTCGTCACTACTACTTCCTTGATCACCGAATTCCGGATGTTTTCCACCGCCGGCCCCGAAAGCACCGCATGCGAAGCGCAGGCGTAAACCGACGTCGCCCCGTTCTCCATCAAAGCCTCTGCTGTCTTAACCAGCGTTCCTGCCGTGTCAATCAAATCATCAATAATCAGGCACGTGCGGCCCTCGACATCGCCGATTACGTGCATCACTTCCGCCACATTCACTTCCACGCGGCGTTTGTCGACGATGGCCAGAGCCGCATCGACCTTTTTCGCGAAAAATCGAGCCCGTTCCACGCCGCCCGCATCCGGCGAAACCACCGTCAAATTCGGCAGCGCCAATTTCCGGAAGTGATCCACCAGTACCGGTGAAGCGAACAGGTGATCCACCGGAATATTGAAAAAACCCTGCAACTGCGGCGTATGCAAATCCACAATCAGCGCCCGATGCGCGCCTGCCGTAGTCAGCAGATCGGCCACTAGCTTCGATGAAATCGGGCTGCGCGGCTTGTCCTTGCGGTCCTGCCGGGCGTACCCGAAATACGGAACGACCGCCGTGATGCGCCGGGCCGAAGCGCGCTTCAGCGCATCGATCATCAACAGCAACTCCATCAGGTGCTCGTCTACCGGACGGCAGGTCGGCTGCATTACGAATACGTCCGCCCCGCGCACGTTCTCCTGAATCTGGACGTAACACTCGCCATCCCGGAAGCGAATGACCTGTGCCTGCCCGCGCTGCATGCCGAGAAAATTACAGACCTCATCGGCTAAAGGCTCGTTCGCCGTGCCGCTGAAGATCTTGAACTTCTCGTCGACCCGCGGACGCTGTTTCCGCTCACCCTTTTCCTCAGTCAAAGGCGGACTCTTCTTCTCAACAGCCTTGTCGGTCGGCGTCACTAAAGTAGCCATAGGGTTCAGCCTTTAGCTGTTAGCTTCTTGAGCCTTTAGCCAAACCTTCACCTTCTGCCCGGGGCAGAGCTAAAGGCTAACAGCTAAAAGCTGCTTTTCTGGCTGGGCCGCTAGGATTCGAACCTAGACAAAGTGCTCCAAAGGCACTTGACCTACCATTAGTCGACGGCCCAGTAAGCAATTGTTGATCGCCCAATTGGAGACTGCCCAATTGCTGATTGTTGATTGAACACCAAAACGAAGTTCACCTAGATTTTCAATCAACAATCAAAAATCAACAATCAAAAATTTCAAGCCGCCACGAGCCATGTAGGGACAGCCGCCTCGGCTGTCCAGCGATGGCGAAGCCGAGCGGCCGAACCAAAGACCCTGACCCACAAAAGGCTCACCCCGCGACAATCCGTCTCCAGTAAGCCCGTCGCGAAAGCGTCGCCGTAACTTGCGCTCTCCAGCCCTGTTTCCGCAGCCTGGCCGCCGCCCGCACCGCGGCCGCGCGCGAAGCAAACAGCCCATACAGCGTAGAACCGGAGCCCGACAGCGACGCATATTTCGCGCCCGCGCGCAAAAGCGCACGCTTTCCATCACTCAGCTCGGGATATTCAGGAAAGACGACCCGTTCGAAGTCGTTTTCAATCCCGGCCCGGACGAGCTCGAGGAGGTAATTCTCGGCCCGGCCCCTTGCCCACAAATCAGAAGGAGCACCGGAGTAAGGTTCACTCAGCCACGCCGACAACCCGCGACCAAGCTCATTCATTCTATCGGAGGCCCCGGAAGCAGTCAATTTGCCCGCCGAAAATCGTGCGAGCTTTGCCTGCTTGGGAACAGCCGCCCCCGGCAGTTCAGTCGACCGCAGCTTGGCTGGCTTTTGTTTGTCCCCTTCCCCCATCCGATCCCACGCCGCAAACGCCTTAGGAGTCGACACACCCACCTCAGGCGTCACCACCACGCATGCCAATCCCGGCAAATCCGGCAACGGATACACCTGCTCCCCACGCCCCACGCCGAGTACAGTCCCGCCGATCAGAAACAACGGCAGGTCCGACCCAACTTCTGCGGCAATCCGCAGCCTGTCAGCAGCAGGTAAAGTTTTCTTCAGCACCCGCTCCAGCCCCACCAGCGCAGCGACTGCGTTCGACGAAGCCCCGCCTAGCCCGCCCTTCACTGGCAGCCGCTTCTCCATGTCGATAACCACCCGCCCCTTCGCGCGCATGTCTCGCATGGCTTTCTCAATAATTCGGAAACAGGTGTTCGATTCATCCTTCGGCACGCGCGGGTCGGCACAACGAATCTCGATTCCGCTCCCGCGCTTCACGCTCACACGAATCACATCATGCATTGCGACTGTCTGATACAGCGTCAGCAGGCCGTGGAATCCGTCCTCTCGCGCCGCGCCAATGCGCAGCCCAAGATTGATCTTGGCGAACGATCGCATAGTGACGGTCATGAACGAATGATTGTAAGGTTTCGAGGCTTAATTTGGGCGGCTAGTTTGATGAGTTTGCCGTGGTTAACCATAAGTCGTAAGAAGTATCAACCGCGACTGTTCGGATCTCCTCGGCAAACTGTCCGGCTCGACACTTTGGTAATCTCGACCCGCCGCGATGGCAAGAGCATTCTTGAATAGACTTCAACCACAAGACCACTCCCTTCCCCGTTTGAAACGTAAGGCAGGGCCCGAAAATACAAGTGCGGGGCGGAATTTAGCGGCATTTAAGGCCCTTTCAGGAGAGCTTGGGATGTCAGTCGGTGTTCAGTGGGAGCCAATGGCACGGCCAAATCTCATGTTCGGGCGCCAGAGACCGGCAACGTCGCCGGCAGCCACGAGCCCTAAGGGGACGAATATGCGTCGGCTTATTTCACAATGTTTCTTGGGGGCGCTCTTCTTTGCCGCGACCTCCGCGGCGTTTTCGCAGACCGACTACAGAGTCGTCTCGGTTACCGACGGCGGCACGATTTCCGGCACTGTGAAATGGTCCGGAGCAGTTCCGCGTGCTCTCGATTTCCCCATCACCAAGGATCCGCAGATTTGCGATCCTGACTCGAAAAAGACCGTCGACCTGGAACGATTGATCATCGGACGGCAGGGCGGCATCGCAAACACGGTTGTTTATCTCAAGAACATTTCTGGCGGAAAGCCGATGGACCTGCCGGAACAGCGGCGCCATCTTGACCAGAAACACTGCCGCTACATTCCACACATTCTTCTCGTTCCGGAAAACGGCAACCTCAGTATGATGAGCTCCGACGCCACCTTGCACACGATTCACATGGACGGTGCGGCCACCTTCAACCTGCCGTTTCCTTTCGTCGACCGACCTACCACGCGCACCATGTCTACACCCGGACTCGTCCACCTGCGCTGCAATGGCGGCCATGTCTGGATGAATGCCGAGATGATGGTGGTCCCGCATCCCTACTACGCGGTCACCGATGAGAGCGGACGCTTCGAGTTCACCGACGTTCCACCGGGAACGTATCAGATCGTGGCCTGGCATGAAGGTTGGGGCCTGGCAGGCAAAGAACAAGCTTACGATGTGCTGACCGAACGCAGCGTGCAGCGCCCGATCTTTACTGAACCGAAGACGTGGGAGAAATCGGTGACCGTGACCGGGAATCAAATCAGCACGGTCAATTTCGCGATCTCCAGCAAGTAAAGCTGGCCTCGTCAGAGCATAGAAAAAGAGTGATGAAGAGGGTGCCCCTCGATAAGAGCGAAGGCTCTGTCAAGGGCATAGTTGTCCTGGGCGGTGCGCAAGCACCGCCTGGTTTGCCAGAGAGGTTGAAGACCAAGACTCTGGAAATCTCACGCTAAATCACTCTGCGGCGGAACGTCGTTCCACCAACCATCGATTCGACCTTGCTCGTCGGCCATGATTCTTCTATGCGAACATCCCGTCTCTACGGGATGCGAGAGCGCCCAATCAATTCCTGCGGTCTAGCTTGCGCCGACCAGGGGCACCCGCGGGCTGCTCTCGATGCGAACGACTTCTGGATACGGCTTCTGCGTGCGCAGCATCCAGTACAGTCGTACGGCCAACTTACGCGCTGCCGCCACTTTGGCCACCGCTTTCGGCTTCTGATGGCAGCGATGCAAATACTCTTTGCGAAGGCCGGGATCAAACCGCACCGCAATCTGCGCCGCTTCCACCAGCAGCATTCGCAGCATGCGGTTGCCTTGCTTGCTGATCGCGCCCAGCTTCTGACGTCCGCCCGAGGAATGCTCGCGCGGAATCAGTCCCAGATAACTGGCCACCTGCTTGCCACGCTGGAAGCGGCTCACCTCGCCCATGGTCAGCACGTAGGCTAGCGCCGTCACCGCTCCCACTCCCGGCTGGGTTTGCAGGAGAAGCGCCATTTTGTCTCGCTGCGCTTCTTCTTTCACCGCCCGGTCCAGCGGATCGATCTGCTCATCGAGCATGGACAGCAACCCCAGCAAATCCTCCCGCCGGCGCGCCGCCCACGGCTTCAGCGGCAACTCGCGCAGCACTTTCTGGCCCGCCTGACTCCACAACTTGTGCTTGCGCTGCACTCCCTGATTCAGACACAGATGTTGCAACTCATTCTTCACCCGCGCCCGCATCGTCACCAGCTTGTAGCGATGCAACAGCAACTGGCGCAGATCCCGCACCTCGGAAGACGGCATCCAGATGCGCGGAAATCTTCCCTCCTGCAGCAGGATTCGAATGTGCTCCGCGTCCCGCCGATCCGTCTTCTGCTGCCTCACGCAACTGGCCCGGATCTGCGCCGCATCGCCCACCCACAGCTCGTGGCCCAACTCTGCCAGTAAATCCACCAGCCAGTGACAGTTGCCCGTCGCTTCCATCCCGATCAGCGCCGCTGCCGGCAGTTGCCGATAAAACCGCTCGGCATCGCCTGAAGCTTGCACCAGCTTCCGTTCCCCGATCTCTCCCGTCTCCGTGTCCAGCCAGGAAACCTGTTGCCAGCTGGGATGAAAATCACATCCTATAATCATCATGCGAAGGCTCCTTTCTTCCCCAGCGTCTTTGGTCCTCAAATCAAGACTACCGGGTTCAATCGAGTCTTCGCTCTTATCCAATCAATCCTAAGTCGCGTGCTCTCGACTAGGGTGGGGATTGTGATTTTGTTTCTATATTCCTGGAGATTCGCGCGAATCCGAGGCAAAAGACTTGGCTATGTGCGGCGCTTGTAGAGGACGGCGAACTCGAATCCGGTGTTGGGCGGGAATAACTCCGCTACTTTGCGGAGTCGCTCGGCCAGCGCCGACGGAGCGAGCAGAGGATAATCGCGCTCGCGCAGATCGTAGTAGTCGACATCGAGATAGAGCGACAGCAAGTAGATGGAAATGGTGTCGGAGAAAGTCGCGTCGAGATATTCGTTCTTGAAGCGCTCTTTATCCGGGCCATCCGCGGTTGCCAGCTTGCGCGCTTCCCAGGCATCGAGAGACGTCTCACCTCGAATCCCCGCCTCCACTTGACTCCACGCCAGTTCGCTGAAATCACGCGAGACTCCGGCGCGTTCCACAAGGGCGTGACCAACATTGATATAAAACTCGAAGGCGACGGAAAATTTGTCATCCATCAATCGGGTGGAGATGAACACACACTGCGAGTCACCCAGATTCAGATTGCGATGGCAGACGGCGTTATCGCTCAGCGCCACGTCGTAGCGGTCGGCGATGACCGTTTCCTCGCCCTGGCTTACGGTAAGCGGCACAAAGTAGTACGCTTTGCGCTCAAGCGCTGCCGCGACCTTCGTTGGGACGGCGGCGACCATGCGCTCCAGGTCAAACGAGTTAACCGCGACCTCGCCCGCTACGGCATAGCAGATTCCGTTCGCCGCTTGGGAAACCGGCGTGAGCCGAACCACTTCGGCGGGGCTACGCGTGATGGCGGGGGCGGCCTGCGACATGCTGCCCTATTCTACACACACGTGGAGGCGCGCTATAGTGTGGATCGGGTTGGCCAAGAAGGACTCCGAGTGCCATGAAAGAGTTTCCCGAATTCATGAAGCAAGCGGCTAACCGGATCGCCAGCCGCAGCCAGGCTACACCGGGCGTCGAGGGGTATGTATTTGACGGTGCGGACGGGGCCGGATGGCGTTCTGGACTTG
Organism: uncultured Acidobacteriaceae bacterium; assembly: GCA_963709305.1. Lineage (GTDB taxonomy): Bacteria > Acidobacteriota > Terriglobia > Terriglobales > Acidobacteriaceae > Sulfotelmatobacter. The sequence continues at coordinate 461,294 of CAVPWO010000006.1, forward strand.
CCGCGAGACGGCGGCCTCTTCGGCCTAAGTGCATGAGTTTGACGAATATATGGTCGTGGTGCGGGGCTGCTATACGCTGACCTCTACACGGGGACCGAGTCGAAGAGGATACCCGGCATGGATGGAAAGGAATACTGCATTCCGCGCGGTGTGTTGTATGGCGGTGAAGTTAAGGGTGGAACCAGAACCATCCACGCATTTGGCGGATGTCGCGCCGAATCGAGAACGTTTCACCCAGTAGAATGGATGGAACATGGCAGCCGCATCTTCGTCGCGTTCGCCCCGTTGGTACGGCATAGTGGTGCGGGTTTGCGTGGTGACGTTTATCGGTACGCTGCTGTGTTTTGCGGTTAGCCTGCTGCTAGCCCTCCTGGGGATCGTGATTGTTTCCGCGCTGCGCGGAGTGCATCCCGATCTGCGGATCGCATACCGGCTGATAGCGCTGCCCATGTCGCTGGTGGCGGGAGGAATTATTTTTGTGCTTGCGTTGGTGATGGAGATCCGGCATTACCGGCAGGGCAAGACGCTTGCCGCGATCGAGAAGTTGGGTTAGAGAAACGACGGCGGCGCTGCGCGCCTGGACAGCCGAGGGCCTGCCCTGAGCGGAGTCGAAGGGCGCCTGTCCCCACATAATCTGACGCTACAATCGAGATCATGGCAATCCGCATTGCGATTCCGCTGCCGCACTCTCTGGATCCTGAATATGCAGAGCGGGCTATGCCGCAGTACGAGCGCGCGGTCGCTCTGGCCGGGGGCGAACCGGTTCGGGTTCGGCTCGACCAAAGTGCTTCGGAAGTCAGAAAAGTGATGGGGCAGTGCGACGGCGTGCTTTTGCCCGGCAGCAAGGCCGACGTCGATCCCTCCAGGTTCCGCGCCGCGAGATCTCCACATACCGCGGTCGCCGATCCGCGGCGTGATGCCGTGGATGATCTTTTACTGGCCGACGCCTATAGGTTACGCAAGCCGGTTCTGGGCATTTGTTACGGATTGCAGAGTCTGAACGTGTACCGGGCGGGATCGCTGATTCAGCACATTCCGGACTCTCTACCAGAAGAAACGCGGCGGAAAGTGAATCATGAGGCGGGGAGGGCGGTCGCGGTCGCACATGCGGTGCAGATTGACTCGGACTCCAGGCTGGCGGAAATTGTGAGCTCCGCAATTGAAGTTCCGAGGTCCGGGGGCCGAGATCCGCTCGTGGTGCCCGTGAATTCTTCTCATCATCAGTCCGCGGACAGGATTGGCGAGGGGCTGCGCATTGTGGCGCGCTGTCCTGATGACGGCATCATTGAAGGATTGGAAGGAACGGCTGCCGATCATTTTGTGGTGGCGGTCCAATGGCATCCTGAAAGGTCCGTCGAGCTGGATGCGGCTTCACGGGCGATTTTTCGGGCATTCATCGATGCGGCCTGCGGATGAAAGAATCATTGAATAATTTGTACCTAGGAGATTTGAGGCTTCTCTAGCAATGCGCTTTCGATATCTTCTTCAGCCGTACTTTCTCGGTTTTATCTGCTTTTCCCAATCCAACACTCCCGCGACCGCGTCGTCTCGGAGCGTGCCGATGAGTTCGACCTTTCCGTACAGATTGCTCTTGCCGGACACATCCATTCCTGTCCCCGTCAACGAGCCATGGACTTCGATTGGATCGGTACAACCACCCTGATAGACCTTTAGTTGACCTCTGACGTGACTGCCATCGAGGGTTAATAGCAGCTCTACTCCAAGCAAGTCCCTGCCTTCCTCGTTGTACTCCACATTTGAATAAATGTAGCCCTCGTCCTGCTGCGCCGATACGCCGCCTACGGCAACCAAGATGGAGGCGAGCGCGCAAAGCGCGGGATACGCGCTCATCGCTTTCTCCTCGCTGACTTAGGTCGGAGGAATCCCGGCTCAGCAGCCTTTTTCTCCAACAACACCACAACGTGGGCGATAGCGGTATTTTCCAGGTTCAGGCCTTCGGGCGTTTTCGCCTTGAGGCCGACACAATCCCCGCTTATTCCAAGCAATTCCGCCACGCGGCCGCGAATACCCTCAGTGTGAGGACCGATCTTCGGAGCGGCCAGAATCAGACTGGAGTCCAGGTTGGCCACGCGGTAGCCCGCTTCCCCCACGCGCTTCAACGCTTCGCGCAAGAAGATGACCGAATCCGCTCCCTTCCATTTGGGATCGGACGGAGGGAACAGGGCGCCAATATCGGGCGCTGCGATCGCTCCCAACAGCGCGTCGGTGATGGCGTGCAGCAGGACATCGCCGTCGGAGTGGCCGCCGAGTCCTTTGTCGTGTGGCAGTGTAATCGCGCCGATCTTTAACGGAATCGACGGACGAAATTCGTGCGAGTCGAAGCCGTAGCCGATTCGGATCGTGGGTCGTGAGTCGTTGGTGGTTGGTCGTCGGTCGTTGGTCTTTGGCATCAGGGGGTCTGTCGATCCGCGAAAATCTGTGCGTCGAAGCTCATTTCCCTAAATAGAACTCGGCAAGCTCCATGTCTGCGGGAGTCGTGATCTTGATGTTTCTCGGCGAACCCATGACGACCGCCACTTCGTGTCCCGAACGTTCCGCCAGCGAAGCTTCGTCGGTGCCGGTGAATCCATCAGCGGCGGCTTCGTCGAAGGCTTTCTTGATGACGCTGTACCGAAATCCTTGCGGTGTCTGGGCCAGCACAATGCCAGCGCGTGGAATGGTAGCTTTGACGATGGCGCCCTCGGAGGTGCGTTCGACCTGCTTGACGGTATCGACGGCGGGCAGGCCGGCGATGGCGGCCCCATATTTCTTGGCAGCGGCGATAATGCCCTCAATGATTTCCGACGTAACCAGGGGACGCACGGCGTCGTGCACTAGAACTATGTCATCGGCGGCTGCGGATACGGCATTGAGCGCCTGCTCAACGGACTGCTGGCGGTGTTCACCACCGGCGACTAGTTCGATTTTTTTTCTCTTGGGGAGATCGCTGGCTCCTTTGGCGAGCCGTTCGCGAAACCCTTCGATTTCATTTTCGCGCAGGGCAATCCAGATTTCATTCACCGCGTCGACGGCGGCGAACTTACGGAGCGTGTGAATGAGGATGGGCGTACCCGCCAGTTCAGTGAACTGTTTGGAGGGATGCGACTTCCTGTCCTTCGCGTCGAGGGCGCTAGGCATGGGTGCCATGCGGGTTCCGAGGCCTGCAGCGGGAATGATGACGATCACCTTCATGGCGGGGTGTAAGTATACGAGGCGGATCAGGGAGAGTTCAAATCAGTTACCGCCGAACGCCCCGAGATCGCCGAGAAAAATCAACATCGAGAAAATTCAGCACCGGGAAACTCGAAGAATCTCTCCCCTCTTTACTTCTTAGTACTTCTTGTTAGTACTTCTTGGTTTTTTCTTTTGCGTCCTCGCCGGTGAAGTTTTTCAATCCGCCGATTCACTTTGTTTTCGGCGGCTCCCACAGCTCGATGCGATAACCAATCAATTTTGGTCAGGACGGTCGCAGAATTCTTCGTCGGATGGAGGGAGGAGCCTATGCGAGAGGTTTCTTGGATCGTCCACCCTGTCGAAGATCTTGCCACTATAACCTGTCACCACAACACTCAGTCCCATCTCGTCTCCCTTTTAGGGTCGGCCAGGAAAAGCTGTAACCAAACCGTTGGCGCTGTCCGTGATTACCGTATAAACCGATGTGGCCGCGCCAGTTACTCTATCCGCTCCGATAATTCGTCCTGCGTCTACGACACCTGCAAAGTTCCCACCTGCCTGTTGCGCAGCCGGTGCGGAACTGGCCTCCTGAATTCAAACGGGGCGCGTGCCCACCTCTGGGCGAGTTTTTTGTGCACCATTTCCAACGGAGGGTGCGCCATCCTTACGTTGTTTACAAGGGTGGGCGGGCGATGCTGCATGCGCTACTTGATTTGTTACGACGCGACATGGATCAACAAACTTGCGCCTGCACTCCTGATTCCCGACCTTCGCTAAGAGCGCGAAGGTTGGGGCACCCACTGTGTTGCTGATGCCGACAAGCCTGGGCCACAAGCCAACGTTCACAGAAAAGCGCGCCTCAGCCCTGTGGAACTCCCGCCAGGTTTACTATGCTCCAAATCACGTAAGCCGCCATCATCCCCACAATGCACGCCAGCGCCAGCGATCGACAACGGGTCTCGAGCAGATCAGCTAAAACCCCCGATACAAAAACGAAGAGAAATGGAATGGCGGCAAGCAAAAAGCCCGCGCCCGCAACATGGGGATGAGCCATCCCCAGAAGCAGAAATAGCACAGCAACCAGCAGGGGCGCAGCGTTGCCAAAGTAACGCGTGCGCCGCCACGCAGCATACGTCACCAGAGCCACCGGAAGCCCCAGGGCAAGGGCGGGACAAGCGCGTTCTATCTGTATCGCCACACGCTTGTACACTTCGAGAATCGTGAATGCCCGCCCGGTCGCTCCCCAGAACGCAGCATGCCGCATGCTTTCGCCGAACGCCTGCGGATGGAAGAAGTACACTGCGAACAACAGAACAAATCCCACTATGCAAGCCGCAACCCAGATGACAAATGCTGCCCGCCTCCGCACCGGAGCCACGTAGAGTAAGAAGCCCAGAGCCATAGGCGCAAGCACGATCATCGAGAACTGCGCTCCCACTGCGATTGCCAGCGAAACCCCAAGCAGCACGATCCGCCGCCAGTTCCACAGCACTACTTCGCGCGGCGCGTAGAGCGTGTGCGCCACCGCAATGGCCGTGAAGATGGTGCCAAACGCTCCCCAAGCCACGACGATCTCCGGTTCGGTATGCCAGACGGCACTGGCCTGAATCATGGAAGGCGAGAAGCAATAAAGCGTCAGCGCGATAAAGCCTCCGGTATTCCCACACAGCCGCCGCGCCACATACCACAACGACGCGCCAAGAAGAACTCCGCAAGCCAGAAATGGCAACCTCGGAAGCCAGCGCCAATACGTCGCCGCGTCTCTTCCCAAATCCTGTGGCCATGCCAGCAACGGCGTCGCCGAAGCGAGATAGAGCAGTGGGGAATGTTCGACGTCAAACCCGCTGCCATCGGCGCGGAACGGGTCGCCCGGAAGGCCGGCCGGATCGAGGAAAGGCGCTCCGGCAATTCCCCGTCCGTGCCACTGCTTCCAACCTTCGCCGATGCGGAGAGCCTCCGCGCCGTCAGGTTCGCGAGCCTGGCTCATTTCCGCATGGACCAGCCACACAGCCTGTGCGAAAAAGCACAGCAACAGCAATCCGGCGAGAGACTGGGCACGCCCAAAACGTTCACGCGTGAAATAAGGCCGCATAGGGTCGAGCCGAGTGTTTTACCATGTCGGAGGCAGTTTGCGCTGTCAAAGTTTCGAGGACATCCACGGCGAACGTTCTGCCATGAGCGATCTCGACACCAACACGGAGAGTGCTTCGCCGCCGAATCCATCCCCAACGCCGTCATCTCCTGGCTTCGCCGTCGCCACTCAGCCTTCCTACGCCAGCACGCTGTTTCTGGGGCCGGAAGGGTTACGCCCAGGTTGGGGACTCGCTTTCTACGTTGCGACTTACTATCTGCTGCAGAAACTGGTTGAACAATTAGTGTCATCGCGGGATCTCGGCCCGAGCGGTCTGTGGACCATGATGCTGGAAGAGTTGGGTAGTCTGCTTGCCGCAGTTATCCCCGCGGCCATCCTGGCACGAGTCGAGCGCCGCCCCTGGAAGTTGTATGGATTGCCGGCCAAGCAGGTGTTCGGGGGATTGTTCTGGGTGGGGACATTGTGGGGGTTTGCCGGGATCAGCCTGTTGATGTTTGCACTCTACGGCATGCACGACTATGCGTTCGGTCCGGTGTTGCTGCATGGAGTGCGCCTTGCGCGCTTCGCTGCATTCTGGGCGCTGATGTTTCTGCTGGTAGGCTTGTTCGAGGAGTTTCTGCTGCGCGGCTATACACAGTTCACGCTCGCGCGCGGTATTGGCTTCTGGCCCGCGGCGTTGGTCATGTCGGCCGTTTTCGGCCTGATTCATTTCCGAAACGAAGGCGAGCAGTGGATGGGCCTGCTGGCCGCGGCATTCATCGGATTCTTCTTCTGTCTGACGCTGCGGCGCACGGGCAGTCTTTGGTTTGCCGTCGGCTTTCACGCTGCCTGGGATTGGGGTGAGACCTTCTTCTACTCCGTCCCCGACAGCGGGATGGTCGCTCCCGGTCATCTGCTGCGTTCGTCTCTGCACGGCGCGGATTGGCTGAGCGGAGGATCAGTGGGACCGGAAGGCAGTATTTTCTGTTTTGTGGTCATCGCAATGTTGTGGATTGCGTTCGAGAGGACGCATCCCAGAACGAGTGCCTGCCGCGATCCCGGATAGACCGCCGCTCTAGAGGACCACCCAGCAGGCTCCTCGGCGCTGCGCTCCTCGGAATAACAAGTTCGGGGTAAGAGTCTTCGAACGTTGCACTGCAACGCGGATTCGTGGCTTCAGTTCGAGACTTGAAGCACTAAAAGGAATGCGGTGCGATTCGCCTTCCTGCGCCACGCCTATACTACCTTCATGAACCCAGAAGCCGACCTGCTGATCCCCTTGCGTCGCTACTGGGGGTACAGTTCGTTCCGCCCGTTGCAGGAGCGCATTGTGCGCAGCCTGCTGGCCGGACACGACACCTGCGTGGTGATGCCGACCGGGGGAGGCAAATCGCTCTGCTATCAGTTGCCCGCGGTCGTCTCGGAGCGAACTACGGTGGTGATCTCTCCCCTGATTGCGCTAATGCAGGATCAGGCGGCGCAACTGGCACAGATGGGAATCCCCGCTGCGGTTCTCAATAGTTCGGTCCGTAATGAAGAACAGAACCGGGTCATGCGGCAGGCTCGGGAAGGCGCCTTCCGGCTTCTGTACTTGTCGCCTGAGCGTCTGCAACGCGCCGACACGTTGGAATGGCTGCAACAAGTCCCCATTTCCTTCTTCGCGATTGATGAGGCGCACTGCATTTCGGAGTGGGGACACGAGTTCCGACCGGAGTATCGTCAACTGAGCCGGCTGCGTGGAAAGTTCCCGGATCGTCCGATCGCTGCGTTCACGGCGAGCGCGACCCGTCATGTGCGGCACGACATCCTGGCCCAACTTCAGTTGCGCAGTCCAGATAAATACATTGCCAGCTTCCATCGCCCAAACCTGCGTTATCTAGTGCGCGAGTGCAATAGCGTGGAGCACACCGCGCTGCTGGTGACCGCGTTGCGGCACTATGACGAAGGCAACGTAATCGTGTATTCCCCCACTATCAGCAAGGTGGAAGAGACCGTCGATTACCTGGAAGACCAGGGAATCGACGCGGTGGGTTATCACGCCAAGATGGACGGCAGCGAGCGGCGGCGCAATCAGGAGCGCTGGATGTCGGATGAAGTGCGCGTGCTTGTGGGTACGATTGCGTTTGGGCTGGGCATTAACAAGGCGACCGTGCGGGCCGTTATCCATCTGGCTCTGCCCAAGTCGGTGGAGCAGTTTTATCAGGAGGCGGGACGCGGGGGGCGCGATGGAAATCCGGCTGACTGCATTCTTCTGTGGCGCAAGCAGGATGCGAGTCTGCTGGCATATTTTGCCAATCAGATTGTGGACGCGGCCGAGCGCGACCGCGCCTGGCAGAGGTATCACACGATTCGGGGGTTTGCGGAATCCGCGAAATGCCGTCACCGCCAGATTTGCACTCATTTTGGCGAGACACCGAAGTGGACGTCATGCGGAGGCTGCGATGTTTGCGGGGCCGCGCCCGAATGGTTGACGGAAGTGATGACACCGGGCGCAGTGCGGCGCGCCGTGGTGGGCGAGGGTTCGGGAGGAGTGCGAATTGCGGCGGCCCCTGTCGCCGAGGCTCATCAGGATCTGCGGGAATATTTGCGCGAGTGGCGGCGCATCACGGCCAAGGAACAAGGCACGCCCGCTTTTGTGGTGCTGCACGATAGTTCGCTGGATGAGATTTGCCGAGTGCAGCCGACTTCGATTGCGGACCTGCTCAACATCACGGGGATCGGCGAACGCAAAGCGGAGCTATACGGGCAGGCAATTCTTTCGGCTCTGCGGCGATATCGCGAAGGCGCTCGCGCGGCGGCGCTGCCTGAGAAGAAGACGGCTCCGGCGTTGGAGACTCTGCAACTTCTGGCGGAAGGAAAGAGTTTTGAAGAAATTGCGCGGATTCGCGGACGGCAAATTGGAACGGTGGTCAATGCGGTCGCCGGATTGGTAGAGAAGGGCCAATTGGAATTTCGTTCGGAATGGATCGAGCGAAACAAACTTGCAGTGATTGAATCTGCTTGTGCGAGCCTCGGCCTTGAACGTCTGGAGCGGCTCAAAACATTAAAGGATGTTCTGCCTCCGGAAATTACGTACGACGAAATCCGTTTAGTGGTCGCCAAAATGCGCCGAGAAGGAAATAAGAAAACAACGTCGATTCCCGCATGAAACCTGATGTTCGCGTTCAGGCATCGAGGCTTGAACAGATCAGGCTAGTCGATGGCGTTAAACCCCGGGGTCCAACTTCAATCTACAATCGTATTTTGGGGTGTACAATTCGGTGGGTTCTAGATTTTCCATCAAGCGCATTCGAAATATAAGTAGAAGTTGCCAGTTCTTGGCATCGCTCGTGACCCTTCCGTGCGGTGAAGCACGTTCGCTCTCCGAGGAGGGAGCCAGTCATGAGAATTCTGCTCTATAACCCCGACAATGGGGTAACTCGTAACTTCATGCCACATCTCTGGATGTTTCTGCTGCAGTCGCTGACCCCGCCAGGGCATGAGGTGCTGTTAATCGACGGTAACGCCAAGCCCATGGACGAGGCTCAGATTGCGCAATATGTCCGCGAGGAGAAGATCGACCTGGTCGGCATTGGGGCCATGACCCGCATGATCGCCAAAGCATATCGCATCGCGGACGCGATTCGGGCGACCGGAGTGAAAGTGGTGATGGGCGGACCGCACGTCACGGAATTGGCTGATGAAGCGCTGGGGCGTGACGGTGGGCCGCGCCACGCGGACGCGGTTGCTCTGGGCGAAGCCGACGAAACCTGGCCGCAGATGGTGAATGACGCGGCTCGCGGCGAGCTGAAAGAAATCTACGCACCGGTGGACGACACGGGCAAAGAGCGCAAGCCTTCGTTGAAACAGTACCCGGTGATTCCGTGGGAGTCGATTGATCTTGAGCAATTCAACCTTGTGCCCAAAGCCGCGACCAGGATGCTGCAGAAAGTCGGGGAAGGCTGGGGAACATTTCGGATTATCCCCGTCGAGTCCGGGAGAGGTTGTCCCTATGGCTGCGAATTCTGCACGGTCACCGGTTTCTTCGGCGACTCGATTCGCTTTCGTACTAACGAGAGCGTGGTGAACGAGTTGTTGCTGTTGAAGGCGCGCGCCCGGAAAGAAAAAGGGCAGATGGCGGTGTTCTTCATCGACGATAATTTCGCCATCAACGTGAAGCGCACCAAGTCGCTGCTGCGGGACATTATCGCCGCCGGGGCGCAGGTGCACTGGGTGGCGCAGATCAGCGCCAATTTGTTGCGCGATGAGGAACTGATCGACTTGATTGCGGCGTCGGGGGGCAAGTGGGTGTTCATCGGCATGGAGTCGATCGACCCGGCGAACTTGAAGGATGTCAACAAAGGGTTCAACAAACCAGGCGAGTATGCCGAGGTGCTGGAGCGACTGGCGAAACGAAATGTGTACGCGATCACGTCGTTTATTTTCGGAATGGACAATGATACGACGGGCGTGGCCGAGCGAACTCTATCGCAAGTGCGCACCTGGCCGCCGGGGCTGCCTATCTTTGGACTGCTGACTCCGCTGCCCGCAACGCCGCTGTACAAACGGCTGGAGGTGGCGGGACGGCTCACCCGGCCGAAGCACTGGCAGGAATTTATTCCCTTCGCCATGGCGCATACTCCGCTGAAGATGAGCATCGAAGAGGCACATGCCGAAGTGAAATATGGCTGGGCGCACGCGTACAGCCCGGAAGCGTTGGCGCACGCCGTCGACTCACTCGACGATCAGCCGCTGGGATATCGCATTAACATCTTTCTGGCGCGGCTTTGTTTCCGCGGAATTTACTTCCCCATGATGGGGAAGCTGGCATGGATGAAGGTGATCTCGCAGAATCGGCGGACGATTTTCAAGTTAGTGAAAGAAGCGGTGTTCCAGCGCGGATTAGAGCGGCCGCGGAATCCGGAGGGAGAAGTTGCCTACGACGAGGCAGCAGCGCGGGAATCGCGGATGAGCGCTTAGGATTGCTACCGGCGTCAAGACAAAGACAAGAAGCCATCAACATTTTGATCATGTTGATGGCGTTCTTATTTTGGGCGAACTAGGCTCCCGCTTTTGCGTGCGTCCGGCGGGTTTTGCCCTGCCGGGACAGCCGAGGCGGCTGTCTCTAGGTGAGCGTTTTCGTAAGTTGGGTTGCGGCTTCGCGGCCGGAGCGGATGCAGTCGGGGATGCCGATGCCGTAGTAAGCGTTGCCGGCGAGAGCGAGACCGGGCAGCTGCTGGCGCAGGTGCTCGATGCGGTCGAGACGATCGAGATGTCCGACAGCGTATTGCGCCATGGCCGACTTCCATTTGTAGACGCGAGCGAAGAGCGGCTCGGCTTGCAGTCCCAAAATTTGTTGCAGTTCGTCGCGCACGATTCCAATAATCTGATCGTCGGCGAGAGTCCAGATATCTTCCGCATTCGATCCAGCAAAAAAGCATCGCAGCAGGGCGCGGTCTTCAGGAGCGCGATAGCGGAATTTGTTGTGTACAAAAGTTGCCGCCAGCAGACGCTTGCCTTCACTGCGAGGCACTAGAAATCCGAAGCCGGGTGGAAGAGCTTGGCGGACATCTCGATCGTAGCCCAGGCCCACGGTGATAGACGAGCTGTATGGAATGGCGGCGAGTTCAACGGAAAGGTCGGGGCTCGCGATGCGAAGCACTTGCGCCGCAGCAGGCGCCGGTAAAGCGAGGATCACTCCGTCAAAGTAATCGGACTGCATTCCGGCGGAGACCACCCAACCTCCGGCTTCTGGTTGAATGGCCTGCACTGCCCTGTTGGTCAAAAGCGAGGCAGGCGACAACCACGAAATGGCAGCCTCGGTCAGTTGCTGCATCCCATTTTTCAAAGAAGTGAAAAGCGGCTGCGCAACCTTGGTTGACGTTCGAGACATTTTTCTCCGCGCAGCGAGCATGGCGCGGCCAAGACTACCGTGCGAATCCTCCATGTCATGGAAGCGTGGAAGGACGGCTCGTACACTCAGGCTGGCAGCTTCCCCGCCGTAAATCCCTGAGAGCAGCGGATCGGCGAGTCGATCCACCATCTCAGAGCCGTAGTGCCGCTCCACGAATGAAGCGACGGATTCGTCTGGTCCGCAATTTCTCCGGTGGAATAGTTCCTTTGCCATGCGTACCTTGGTCTTCCACGAAAAAAGCGGTGACAAGATGGTGGGCATGATCTTCGTAGGCACCATGAACATCAATCCGTCCGGCATCGGAATGAGACGCCCGCGAACCAGAATATAAGTCCTGCGGCCGGCATCGTTCGAGCCAATGAGTTGATCGTCCAGGCCGAGGGCCCGGCACAGTTCGGTGGCCCACGGTTTCTCAGAGATGAAGGAATCCGGCCCGGCCTCGACCAGGCATCCATCGATGCGCTCGGTGCGCAGGACCCCCCCGAGCCGTGGTGAAGATTCGTAAAGAACGGATTCGATGAGGCGGCTTGCCTTCCGGCGGAGTTCTTCGAGAGCGAAGGCGGCTGCGAGGCCGGAGACGCCGCCTCCAATGATGGCAATTCGAGTCATGAACTGCGGCTTCCGGCTTTCGGCTCTCGCCTTTCGGAAGCCGGAGTGCGGGAACCGGAGGCCGAGCCCGAATACTCTTGCACGAAGCGCGCCAGATTTTTCACGTTATCGACCGGTGTTTCCGGCAGAATGCCGTGGCCTAGATTGAAGATGTGGCCGGGACGTCCTGCGGCTTGGCCGAGGATGTCTTCGGCGCGCGATTTCAATTCTTTCCAGTCGGCGAAGAGCAATACGGGATCCAGATTTCCCTGCACGGCGCATTCGTGATCGAGGCGGGACCAGCCTTGGTCTAGTGGAATGCGCCAGTCTAGTCCAATGACATCGGCTCCCGTTTCTTTCATGGCAGGCAGCAACGTGGCACTGTCGGTGCCGAAATAAATGATCGGCGCTCCGGTCTTCTGCAACTGCTTCACCATGCCTGTCACATGAGGGAGCACGTAGCGGCGATAGTCTTCCACGCTGAGGCATCCCACCCAACTGTCGAAGATCTGAATTACGTCCGCGCCGGCGCGGACCTGATCGGCGGCGTAAGATGCGGTGACCACAACCAATTTGCGCATCAGCGCGTCCCAGTCGGTGGAGGAGTTGTACATCATTTTCTTGGTGTGAATATAGTGGCGCGAGCCGCCGCCTTCAATCATGTAGCTGGCAAGAGTAAAGGGCGCGCCGCAGAAACCGATCACCGGAATCCGGCCGGCGAAATGCTTTGCGACCAGACTCACGGCTTCGGAGACATAGCCAAGTTCGGCGGCGCGATCGGTGCGCAGGTTCGCGATGTCTTCCTTGCTACGGACGGGTTTCTCGATGACAGGACCTTCTCCGGCGGAGAAATGAAAGGGCAGGCCCATTACTTCGAAGGGAAGCAAAAGGTCAGCGAAGATGATGGCGGCGTCGATGCCGAGGATTTCGGCGGCGGTGATGGTGACCTCGGCGGCGAGTGCGGGTGTCTTGCAAATATCGAGGAGGGAGTGCTGCTTGCGAACGGCGCGATATTCCGGCATGTAGCGGCCGGCCTGACGCATGAACCACACCGGCGTGTGTTCGGCGGGCAGGGACTTGCAGGCGCGCACGAAGCTGGAATTTGGGGCGGACATGAAGTGTTGAATTTAGCATTTTTCTAAATGGCGTGCTGCGATCGCGGGTTTTCGGTGAGCGTTTTGTGCGAGACTGAGAAGAAGAAGAGTCAGACTTTCGGGTTCGGCGCAATTGCGGAGGATTCGTCAGATTATGGTGCATGCGGGAATTGCTACGAAAAACATTCAGCTGAAAGTGGCTGACAATACAACCATGCAGGCCTATGTGGCCCGGCCTGCTAGCGGCGGGCCGCATCCCGGACTGATGGTTTTTCAGGAGGCCTTCGGGGTTAACGGACACATTCGTAATGTGACGGAGCGATTCGCGGCGCAGGGATATGTCGCGGTGGCTCCGGAATTGTTTCATCGCACTGCGCCGCCGGGATTCGAGGGTAACTACAACGACTTTGGCTCGGTAATGCTGCACTATCAGGCGGTAACGAATGAGGCTGCGAAGGCGGACGTTTCGGCGACTTGTGAATGGTTGCGTTCGAATTCCGAGGTCAAGGCCGATGAGATTTCGTCCATCGGATTCTGCATGGGAGGCCGCGTTTCGTTTCTGGCCAACAGCGTAGTTCCGGTGCGAAAGGCAGTCTCGTTTTATGGAGGAGGGATCGCTCCTGCCCTGCTGGAGCAGGCCTCGAGGCTACATGCCCCGATGCTGCTGATTTGGGGCGGACTGGACAAGCACATTACTGGGGAGCACCGCGGCTCTGTGACTCAGGCTCTTGATGCGCAGCGCAAGATTTATGTCAATGTCGTATTCTCGAATGCCGATCATGCATTTTTCTGCGACGATCGGCCGGCGTACCAACCGATCGCGGCGCGGCAGGCCTGGGCTTTAACGCTGGAGTTTCTGCGCTCGTGAGAAAATTCTGGATTCTGTCGGCAGCGATCGCGCTATTGTTTTTCGTTGCAGGTTGGCAGATGCCAGGGGTCGGGCCGTCCGGAGCGCCTACTCCAACTTTCTACAAGGATGTGCTGCCGATCTTGCAGAATCACTGCCAGAGTTGCCATCGAGTGGGAGAAGTCGCGCCCATGCCGCTGGTGACCTACAAGCAGACGCAGCCGTGGGCAGGGGCGATGGCCCATGCGGTTGAGATGAAGATGATGCCGCCATGGTTTGCGGATCCGAGGTATGGGCACTTTGCCAATGATGTTTCGTTGACCCCACAACAGATTGCCGTGATTTCTGGTTGGGCGGCGGGGGGTGCGCCTGCTGGAGATGCTCAGGACGCGCCTCCCTCTCGAAAATGGGCTGTGGGATGGAACATTCCTGAGCCTGATCTGGTGGTAAAGATGCCCAAGCCGATACAGATTCCGGCGCAGGGCGAAGTCGAATATACCTACGAGATTGTGCCCACACACTTCGCGGAGGACCGATGGGTGCAGATGTCGGAGTTTCGACCGGGAAGTCCGGCGCACGTGCATCACGCCGTCGTGTACATTCGTCCACCCGATTCGCAATGGTTGCGGCACGCGCCCTTGGGTGAGCCGTTCACGGCGTCGACGTTGAGCGATCCGATCGAGCGGCGCGAGGCGCACGAAACAACCAGCGATCTTCTGCTGGTGTATGCCCCTGGCAGTTCGCCGGACCAATGGCCGGACGGGACGGCGAAGTTTGTGCCAGCGGGCTCGGACCTCGTCTTTCAAATGCACTACACGACCAACGGGTCAGCAGATCAGGATCAAACCAGCATCGGTATGGTATTTGCGAAGACTGCGCCGAAGCAAAGAGTGATCACGCTGCAGTTGAATAATCATGCGCTGATCATTCCGCCGGGGGCGGAAGATTTTCGGGTGGAAGTGCAGGGCACGCTGCCGAATGACGCGACGCTCCTGAGCTTGTTTCCGCACATGCATCTGCGCGGGAAGCGATTTGAATATGACATTGTCCATGACAACGGCAGCGTGGAAGTGTTGTTGCGGGTGAATTATCACTTTCATTGGCAGTTGAGTTACCGGCTGGCGGAGCCGCGGCCGCTGAAGGCAGGAACCAGATTGCGGGCGATTGCCTGGTACGACAATTCGAAGAATAATCCGCACAACCCTGATCCTACGAAGACGGTGACGTGGGGAGATCAGACGTCCGACGAGATGATGGTGGGATTCTTCGATGTGGCGGTGGCGGCGGGGATGGATAAGTGGAAGTTTTTTGTGCGGCAGGGAGCAGTAAAGCCGCGTCTGCAGTAATAAATGCTGTTGTTACTTGCCGCTGCGGGTTGTCCTCTGTAACACTTGAATAGGTTCACGCCACTTGAGCGCAATTTCCACGCCAACAATTCCTGAAGAATCGAATCGCGTGCCGGACCGGCTGCGTGCGGCGTCGTATTGGGCATTGGCGGTTGTGTTTGTGGCGGTATATTTCGCTTCGCTGTTCTCGCCAGCCTTGCTCGACGACGCGGACAGCACGCATGCGGAAGCGGCGCGGGAAATGTTCGTCAGCGGGGATTACGTCACGCTGCATGTGAATGGAGTGCGCTATCTGGAGAAGGCTCCGCTGCCTTACTGGCTGGTGGCGTTCTGTTATCACATTTTTGGAGTGAATGAGTTTGCTTCGCGATTGCCCATGGCATTGTCGGTGCTACTGCTGGGAGTACTGGGTGTGGTCTGGGGGCAGCGGGCGTTCGGGGAGCGGGTAGGGATTTACGCGGGGCTTTTCGTATACACGAGTGCGGGCGTGTTCTTGTTCACCCGTGTCCTGATTCCCGACGTGCTGCTGAGCCTGCTGATTGCTGCCTCTCTCTATTTCTTTTTGACCGCTCTCGATCCTGGAGGGCGAGCATGGCGCTGGTATGCAGCAAATGCATGCATGGCTCTCGGAGTGCTGACGAAGGGGTTGATCGCCCTTGCGTTTCCGGGCGGCGCGGCATTGTTGTATCTGGCAGTAACCGGGGAATGGCGGCGCTGGCGCGAGTTCCGATTGCTCTCAGGGCTCGCTTTATTTTTGCTGGTCGCCGCGCCTTGGCACATCCTGGCGGGATTGCGAAACACCGGCGGTCAAAACGGACACGGTTTTTTCTGGTTCTACTTTGTCAACGAACATTTTCTGAGATTTCTGGGACGGCGCTATCCGCGAGACTACAACAAGCTTCCCTGGGCGCTTTACTGGTCGCTGCATCTGGTGTGGCTGTTTCCGTGGAGTCTGTATCTGCCGGCGGCGATCCGCACGATTGTGGACCAACGAAGAGCGCGTCCGCGAGTTGACTTCGGCGCCCGTACGCGATTGTTGTGCTGGATTCTAGCGGGATTAATTCTGGTCTTTTTTGCGATCTCGACCAATCAGGAGTACTACACGTTTCCGGCATACTTTCCCTTGCTGATGTTGCTGGCCGACGGAATCGCGCGCTGTGAATGGAGTGCTTGCCATCTTGGCATTCGCAAGGGAGGACTCACGATTTCGGCGGGAGCCCTGGCGATGGTGGGAGTGGTTGCGAGTGCAACTCTGTTGACGTTGCTGTGGCAATCGCGTCACTTGCCGTTCGAGCCTGACATTGGGACCGTGCTGGCGAAGCACAACATGAATACGGATACGCTCTCAACGTCGCACATACTGGACTTGAGTTACGCGTCCTTTGCCGCGTTGCGTCTGCCGGCGGCACTGGCGGCGGTGGCGTTGATGGTGGCTCCACTGCTTTCTTTGTTCCTGCGGATTCGCCGAAAACACTATGCCGCCACATGGGCACTGGCGGCGGGCATGGCGGTTTTTCTGGTGGCGGCTCACATTGCTCTGGGACGGTTCGGGCCGTATCTATCGTCGCAAGATCTGGCGCGCGAGATTGCGGCGCGAGCGCGTCCGGCGGATCAGGTGATGATTTATGGGGATCAGGCGTTCGGCTCGTCGCTGTTGTTCTATTTGCAGCGGCCGATCGATCTGGTGGAAGGGCGGACAACTTCAATGTGGTTTGGATCGACGTTTCCGGATGCTCCGAAGATTTATTTGAGTGACGCGGATTTACAACGGGACTGGGCTGCACAGGGAAGGGTGTTCCTGTTTGTGCCACCGCATCTGAAAGCTAGAGTGGATGCACTTTTGTCGAGCAAGTTTGTGGTGGCCGAGACCTCTGGGAAGTACGTTTACAGCAACCGGCCGTGAAGCGCTTGGCCCCGGCTGTTAGACTTTTAACTATCGCTTAGAATCTTGAGCGGCTGAGAGCGCTCAGAAGCGACTCGGAATCGCGAAGGACTCTTTGGGGGAAGAATCGATGAAGGCAAAGCGGACGGGAGTTCTGGCCTTGATGGCCGCTATCGGGATATGTGGATTTGTGGCCAGCGCCGTTAAGGCGCAGCCGGGGAGTGGGTCTCCGGCCGCCGCCCAGGCTGTTACGAACGCAAACGGGCCGAAGAAGGCGGAAGAACAGTTCAAGAATATCCAGGTGCTCAAGGGGGTTCCGGCGGAAGAGATCTTTCCCACCATGCAATTCATTACGGCATCGCTGGGCGTGGAGTGCGAGTTCTGTCATGTGCACAACGCGTTTGAAAAAGACGACAAGAAGACCAAGCAGACTGCTCGCAAGATGATGGAGATGATGTTCGCGATCAACAAAGACAACTTCGAGGGACACCGCGAGGTGACGTGTTATTCATGCCATCGCGGCAGCGCGAACCCGGAGGCGATTCCGGCGGTAATGGCTGAGGAAGCGAAAGTAAATCCGCCCAAAGAACCTGTCGGAGAGCCGAAGCCGTCTGACGCGAAGGAAAGCGCCGGGCCATCGGGCGAGCAACTGCTCGATCAATATGTGCGAGCGGCGGGCGGTGCCGCGGCTATTGACAAAGTCAGCAGCCGCGTAATGAAAGGGACGATCGATTTTGGAGGCAAATCGCTGCCCATCGATATTTATTCGAAGAATCCGGAGAAACGCGTTTCGTTGACACATATGCCGGAGGGCGACAGCGTCACGGCATTTAATGGACGCGAGGGCTGGCTGGGAACGCTGGGCCATCCCTTGCGGGAGATGCACGGCAGCGATCTGGATGGAGCGTCGATGGACGCGGATCTGCATCTGGCTACACACTTGAAAGCAATGTTCAGCCAGGTACGGCTGCGCGGTACGGAGAAAGTCGGCGATCACGAGGTTTACGTCGTAGAGGGCCAGCGCGAAGCGAAGCCGCCGATTGAGTTGTATTTTGACCAGCAATCTGGACTGCTAGTGCGGTTGGTAAGGTACGGAGAGACTGCGCTGGGATGGCTGCCAACCCAGATCGATTACGCGGATTATCGCGACACCGATGGCGTGAAGATTCCGTATCGCTGGACCCTGGCGCGGCCCAGTGGACGATTCACCATTCAAGTCAGCGAAGTGAAGCAGAACGTTCCAGTCGATGACGCGAAGTTTATCAAGCCTGCAGCGGACGAGCAGAAAGGGCCAGCAAAATAAAACAGGGCAACCTTACGCAACTCAAGCGGTCGGCGGATTCGCTCCGTGAGTAGTAGTAGTGTCAATCGCCGCTTTTGTGACCACGGGATCGGCTTCAATTTTCACTTCGACCTCAGCTCCTTCTTTGAGCTTCACTTTTTGCCCATGAGAGTCGGTCAAAGTATTAGGAACCCGAATCTCGCGATAAAGGTGATCTGCACCCTCGACCGCGATCTGAGCTTTTTCCGGTTCGCCGGAAGCGGGATGGGGGCGAATAACCTTTTCGACCTTACCCGGTAACGTAGTAGTTGCTTTTGATAGTTCGGTAGACACGGGTGAGGACCTCCATTGCCCCAATACACACTTCCAGCGGCTCGGCATGCGGAGTCACCGATGCTGAAAACGGTATTCTCTGCGTGTTTCTACCTGTGCGCTATAGGGGAAACACTGTAGCAAACGTTAGCGTTCAGACCTATCGACGACAAACCTAAGCGGAGTGACCAACCTTTTGGGCGTCGAATAGTCCAGCGAGCCAAAAGTCGGGGGCTTTCAGAACAGCTTCAGGTTCTTCATATATTCTCCATTGATGCGTGATCGGAACCGCCGTCAAGGATTTCGGTCTTGAACCCTCGTCCACTTTGGATGCTAGTCGCACTGCTCGGCATGATGCGATCCAACCTTGCCGTTGCACAAGCGCAGGATCATGCTCAGAATTCCGGCTCTCTGGCCGCCTTAGATCGAGCGCTGACGCCTCCTCTCAGTGGAGTCTTGCTCGACCCGTCGGGAGCTGCGATTGCCCAAGCGCAAGTCTCTTTGATTGGAAATAAGAGCGAACTTCTTGCTCGAACGACCACCAATACTGTCGGAGCCTTCCACTTCGATAACATTGCAGCCGGAACCTACACGCTGGAGTTCCACGCCGAAGGCTTCCGCGACACCCGCGTTGCGGCGGCAGTCAGCGGCAAACGACTTTCTCCGATCCGCATTGTGATGCCGATTTCGGTCGAGACCGAAACGGTGACAGTAGCAACCGGGGTCAATGTGCCGGTCGTGAGTACGGAGACCGCCGACAATCAGAATGCCAATGCTATCGATCGCGACGCGCTCGACCGCGTCCCGGTGTTCGATCAGGACTACATCACCACAATGTCACGGTTTCTGGACGACAATGCGACCGGCACCAACGGCGTCACGCTCGTGGTGAACGGGATCGAGGCCAATGGACCCGGCGTAACGCCCTCCGCGGTGCAGGAAGTGAAGATCAATAACAATCCCTACTCCGCGCGCTTCTCGCGGCCCGGGCGCGCGCGCTTGGAAATCGTCACAAAGAGTGGATCTCCTGCCTACCATGGTTCGGTGAATCTCATGTTTCGCGACTCAGTCTTCGATGCCAGCAATGCCTTCGCGGTCGTGAAGCCGCCGGAGAGCCGGCAATACTATGAAGGCTCTGTTACGGGACCGATAGGACACGGCAAGCGCACCAGTTTTCTGCTGTCACTTGACGAAGATCTGCTGGATCAGCAGGGCATTATCGACGCCAATACCCTTGCCGCCGCCGAATCTCTGGGATTCGGGCCATTTGCGCAGACCGTTCCCAACCCCACCCACCATTTTTTCGGATCGGGCCGCATTTTTCACGATTTGGCCAACGGCGACCAGTTCTGGATCGGATACTCCTATGAACATCGGTCCGCGGAGAATCAGAACGCAGGGGGCACGATTCTGCCCAGTGCAGCTATCGACACGCGATTTCTGGAACATGAAATCAATGTCAGCTACCTGCATCAGTTCTCGCCTCACTGGTTGCATCAGGCCAGATTTCTTGTCGGGCACTACGATTCATCAGTCGCCAGCGTTGTTCCTGAAGCTCAGGTCGCAGTCTCCGGACTGTTTACGGCAGGCGGCGCGCAGGCTGATTCGAGGCGCACGGAATATCACTTTGACGGAACGGACTTTGCCACCTATGCCAATGGTAAGCATCAACTGAGCTTCGGCATCGACATTCCCGACATCAGCCGGCGCGGATTGGATGATTTTACCAACCGCGCCGGCACCTATACCTTCGCCAGCGCCGCCGATTACGCCGCCAATGCTCCGGCAACCTATCTCGTGCAGAGCGGCCAGGGGCACGTAGCCTTTTTGGAAAAGGTGATCTCCGCTTTTGTGGAAGACAACATTCGCGTGCGGCCGAATTTGTCGATTTACATGGGAGTCCGCTACTACTGGCAGAACTATTTCCACGATGAGCCTCACAACTTCGCGCCGCGGATCAGCTTCGCATACGCGCCCAGCGCAACCAGCAAGACCGTGATCCGCGGAGGCGCGGGCTTATTCTATGATCGGACTGGTCCCAGCCCGATCGGCGACCTTTTGCATTTCAACGGCGTCAATTTGCTGCGCTTCATCGTCGATCCGCCCCTCGCAGCCTATCCTATTAATCCTGGGGTCCTGTCGCAAATTCCGGTTAGCGCGGTCACACTCGATCCCCGCCTGCGTATTCCCTACTCCTTGCAATACAGCGCGGGAGTGGAGCGCCAGGTTACCGCGAAAAGCACGTTCTCCGCCGTTTACATTGGCACTCGCGGCATCGACGTTTTCCGCTCCATCGACGCGAATGCCCCGGTTCTGATTAGCGGTAACTACGCGCGCCCGAATGCTGCCTTCGGCCAGGTCCGGCAGATGCAATCCGAAGGATATTTAAAAGGGAACGCTCTGGAGCTAACCTTTCGAGGCAAACCCAGCAAATATTTCTCCGGCCAGATCCAGTACACGCTGAGCCGCACCGATAACAACACGAGTGGCATCACATTCTTTCCGGCCAACAGCTACGACGCGGCGGCCGACTGGGGGCGCTCCGACAATGATCGCCTCCACAAGTTCGACCTGCTCGCGTCGTCGCAACTGACGAAATTGTTCACCTTGGGAGTCGGGCTGTCTCTTTATTCGGGGAAGCCGGTCGACATTACCACCGGAGGCGACGATAATCATGACGGCATCCTCAATGATCGTCCCGCGGGTATCCCGCGCAATACCATGGCCGGTCCTGGTCTGATCGATCTTGACTTCAACTTGTCACATGACTTTCCCTTGTCGAAGGGGAAGAAGGAAACCCGCGTGCTCTCGGTGTCGCTAAATTCCTTTAACGTCCTGAATCATCCGAATTACGTCACCTATATCGGAACGCAATCTTCACCTCTGTTTGGAAAGCCGGTCGCGGCCCAGCCTCCGCGCCGGATGCAGTTGGACGTGCAGTTCAAGTTCTGAGCCCGATTCAATAACAAAACCTGATAGGCCCGATAAATAGTTTCGATTTCCGTGTAACTTGCCATGAACGTTACATTGAGGCGGTCCTGGATTGTCTTCGTCGCTGGGATTGGGGGAAAGAAGCACGGCAAATCGCGCCGCACCAAGATCGCGCCAGACCAAGGAAGAGGCATATGATTGGAGGTCGGCGTGGAGACAGGCGGAAGTTCCCGGAACATTCCGACGCAGCGGCGGCGTGAAGAACGCAGAACAGGACTTGACGACACTATGACGAAGATCGAGGCGGTCATTCAAAATTCCAAGCTGGAAGCCGTGAAGACTGCGTTGCAGGAAATCGGCGTTGAGGGCATGACTGTAATTGAGGTTCGAGGCCACGGACGGCAGAAGGGACATACCGAGGTCTATCGCGGGCGGGAGTACAGCGTGGATTTGATTCCCAAGACGAAGATTGAGATGGTACTCGCCGAGGCGGTGGTGGAAAAAGCGGTGCAGGCCATCCTCGGTTCCGCGCGCACAGGGAAGATTGGTGACGGGAAGATTTTTCTGTCCCGTGTGGACGAGGCGATCCGTATTCGCAATGATGAACGCGGCGAGGGAGCTCTCTAGGCTGAGAAAGCTGATGCAGCGACAGCCGAGGCGGCTGTCCGGAGCGAAACTCGACAGCGCTGGGAGGCGAGCGTGGCTGGCCGGACTGCCGAGGCGGCTGTCGCTACGTGGCTTGGGACGCGACCGGAAGGCAACTGACAGGCAGTAATGAGTTGGCCCTCCCCAGTGGCTCGTGTCACAGGTGTGATTACATTCATGGCGGCGTCCTCATTGATCAGCGAATTACGGGGTTCCCTTAGCGACGAATCAGCGCGCATTCAGCAGGAGTTTGAGGTCTCCGGGGACGGCCGCGCGGCCGTCGCGCAACGCACGCGCTTGGTGGAAGATATTCTGGCACGACTGTGGCGAGATATTGTTTCGCCTGACGAGGCCAAACCTGCCAACTTCGCCCTGCTGGCCACAGGGGGATTTGGGCGCGGCTGGTTGTTTCCGTATTCCGATATCGATCTGCTTTTTCTATTTGGCGATCGCAGCGCGGAGCAAGCGTTCAAAGATCCGGTTCGCCGCTTCTCGCAGGAATTGTGGGACCTGCGGTTGAAGCTCAGTCCGGCGTCACGGACACTGAGCGAGTGCGACCGTTATGACGCGAACAATACCGAGTTCACCATTTCCCTTCTCGACTGCCGCTACCTTGCGGGCGATCACGACCTGTTCCGGCGGCTTCACGACAAAGTAATTCCGAAGGTGGTCATGCGAGAGTCCAAACCTCTGCTGCAAGGGCTCGCCGAGGTCACCCGCGAGCGCCACGCGAAATATGGAATAACGCTTTATCACCTGGAGCCAAATTTGAAGGAGGCGCCGGGTGGGCTGCGCGACTGCAACGTGGCCAGCTGGCTCGCCCTGGTTTCGGCAATGGACAAGCTCCACGACTGGCCGGATGCCAGTTCGCTGCGAGCTCCCGTACGCAAGCAACTGGAGTCGGCGCTGGATTTTCTGATGTCCGCGAGATGCTTTCTGCACTTTCGCCACGGGCGGGACGACAATACGCTGAGCTGGGAGGCCCAGGACGAAGCTGCGGCGCGCAAGGTGGGAGCGGCCGATTCGGCGGAACTCTCGGCCGCCGACTGGATGCGGATTTATTTCGGCCATGCGCGCGCCGTGCAACGGACAGTCACGCAACTGCTGGAAGAAATTCCAGAAGCGTGGTCGGCGCTCTACCGGCAGATGCAGAGCTGGCGGTCGCGGCTGACGACGCCGGATTTTTCCGTGGTGGATGGGCTCATCTTTCTGCAGCAGCCGTCCGCCCTGCAGGATCCGGAGATCTTGCTGCGCTTATTTCATTTCATGGCGCATCATGGGCTGAAGTTGAGCGCGACCACCGAATATCGCATTGAGCAGGCCCTTCCCGCGCTGGCCTCGATGCCGCCGCGAGGTGCGGAACTCTGGCTCTATCTGCAGGAAACCTTGCTGCAACCGCATGCCGCGGACGCGTTGCGCGCCATGCACTCGCTGCGCTTGCTGACGCTGTTGCTGCCGGAACTGAAAGTTATCGATTCGCTGGTGGTGCGCGATTTCTATCATCGGTTCACGGTGGATGAACATTCGTTTCTCGCAATCGAAAGCCTGCATCGGCTGAAGCAGTCGAAGTCCGAATGGGACAGGCGCTACGCGGAACTGCTCGGCGAACTGGAGGATCCGGAATTGCTTTATCTGGCCTTACTCCTGCACGACACCGGGAAAGGCGTGCCCGGCGGCGATCACGTGCAGGCCAGTCTGGAAATCGCAGGCCGCGCCATGGACCGATTGGACGTTGATCCGAAGGAGCGGGAGGAGGTCCTGTTTTTAATCGCCAACCATCTGGAACTGTCGGCGGCGCTGCGCCGCGACATTTTCAATCCGGAGACGGTGGCAGGGTTTGCCGACAAGATCGGAACATCCGAGCGCCTGAAGATGCTCTGCCTGCTGACGTATGCAGACATCAAGGCGGTGAATCCGGAGGCATTGACACCGTGGAAGGCGGAGAACGTTTGGCAGCTTTATATGGGAGCTGACAATTACTTGAACCACAGCGCCGACCAGCGGGTGCACGCGGATGTGAATGACGAAAAGCTGGCGCGGCTGCGTTCGCTGGCGCCGGTGACCGGCAGCAAGTTCAAGGAGTTTCTGGAGGGATTTCCGCGGAGATATTTACTGGTCCACTCCGCCGAGGAAGTCATGCGGCACCTGGCCATGGCCGACCAGCTCGGCGAAGATCCGGTACAGGTTGAGTTGAAGCGCGGGCGGCACTGGTATGAGCTGACGCTGGTGACCAGAGATCGGCCCTTTCTGTTTTCGAAACTTGCTGGAGTGTTGGCTGCGTGGGGGATGAACATTGTGAAGGCAAACGCCTTCTCGAATGAGGCTGGCACCGTGGTCGACACGCTTTACTTCACGGATCGCTTCCGCACGCTGGAACTGAATCTCTCGGAGTGGGACCGGTTCCGGCGCAGCGTCACCAGCGTCCTTCTCGGCGAGGCCGATCTGGATAAAATGTTGCGCGATCGTCAACGCGCCGAGAAGGGCGCCATCGCGAAAGTAAAAGTCGAAACGAAGATTGAGTTTGACGATTCATGCTCATCGACCAGCACTCTTGTCCAGGTGATTACTCAGGATCGTCCGCGGCTACTGCATCGCATAGCGTCGTGCTTTTCAGATCTGAAGTGCAATATAGAGATCGCTTTGATCGACACTGAAGGGCAGATGGCGATCGATACGTTTTATCTCACGGCGGGTGGAGTAAAGCTCAAGGCGGAGCATTGCCGGAACGTAGAGAAGGCGCTGGTGGAGGAATTGAGAGGGGAGTAAGGTCGCGCCTAGCCTAGCGTCCACCGGTTTCCTGGCTCAATCATGTCAGTGGGCTTGCTGCGCTGACCGTCGAGCAAGCCTAAATCATCCGTCTCCTCGACCTTTATTCCCTTAAACCATGCTCTTATCTCCACGGCTCTCAGGTCCTGGAATAGAACGTCAACCCCAGATGATGGAGTTTTCGTTCGATTTCCCGCGCCTAAGCAGAAGCAAGTATGACTCATCGAGTAACCGAAGAGGCTAAATAGTCGATCTGACTCGAACACAATTCGACCGTTCATCGAAGACTCACACGGTAAGGCTCTGTCACTTTGTCGAAAACTTAAACACCGTCTTCTGACGGAATGTTTCGCCCGGCCTCAGGATTGTATTCGGGAAGTCCGGATGATTTGGCGAATCCGGGAAGTGTTGGGTCTCGAGACAGAAGCCGAAACGACGCTTGTAAACGTGTCCTTTCTTTCCCGTCACGGTGCCGTCTAGAAAGTTTCCCGTATAGAACTGCACTCCCGGCTGCGTAGTCGAGACTTCCAGAACACGACCGCTAGTGGGTTCGTACATCCGCGCGGCCAAGCTCGAGGCCGTTACTTTTACGGTTGATGACCCAGTTGTGATCGTAGCCGTGACCGAGGACGAGTTGTTCGTAATTACTCGTCGATGCGGTCGCCCGATCTCGAGTGGAGCTGGTGAAATCCATCGGCGTTCCCTTGACCGGGTCGGAGTTCGCCTGTAGGGATGAGATTCTTATCGACTGGAGTGAAGCGGTCCGCGTTGAGCATGAGTTCGTGATTCAGAATGTCGCCGTTGCCTTCCCCTGCCAGATTGAAATAACTGTGCTGGCTCAGATTGATCGGCGTGGCCTTATCGGTGGTACCTTCGTAGTCGATGACCAGTTCGTTTTCGTTAGTCAGCGTGTAGGTCACTCGGACCTTCAGATTCCCAGGCCAGCCGTCGTCCCCGTCTTTGCTGAGATAGGTGAAGGTGACGCCGGCCCTGCCTTTCAGCGGTTCGCCGTCCCACACAACCTTGTTGAACGTCTTGTCGACGCCGCCATGCAGTGTATTGGGGCCATCATTTTTGGGCAGAGTGTAGGTCTTGCCGTCGAGCGTGAATGTGCCATTCGCAATACGGTTGGCATACCGGCCAACGATGGCGCCGAGGTAAGGAGGATTCGGAATGTAACCCTCGAGATTCTCGTGGCCGAGCACGACGTCGGCGAACTGTCCTTTACGATCGGGAACACGAATCGACACGATGATGCCGCCATAGTTCATCGCGTCGACTTCGACACCGTTTGCGTTGGTGAGTGTGTACAAGGTGATCGACCTCCCGTCGTGCGTGCCAAAAGGTTTTTGCTGAACGGCTTGCTCGTGTCTCTTGCTAGCCTGGGCGAGGGCGGGTCCGGCGATCATGAGTCCCGCGATCATCAGACCGAGCAGGGTGACGCATACGGTAGGGAGCTGTCTTGGCATCATGCGGGAAAGTGTACTACGAGGGCCGGGTTTGTGCCGTCACAAGACGCGACCTGCGCTCAGCTTGCAATCCCGTAATCAAAACCTCTTGAGCTTCGCTCCACTGGACGGCCGAGGCGGCTGTCCCCCACGCAGGCATTACTTCTTATAGGGCCACTGGGCTTGCGTGAACAGCGCACCGTCGATCCAGATAGTTTGTCCGCTAATGAAGGAAGCGCTCTTGCTCGCCAGAAAAACGACAGTTGGCGCGATGTCGGCGGCGGCGCCCACGCGGCCCAACGGCGTTAGCTTCGACCATGTTCCCGCATAATCTGGGTCTTCCGTTCGGGTACGCTCCGATTCAATCGATCCAGGCGCAATGCAGTTCACCCGGATGCCATAGCGTCCTAGCTCAACCGCGGCCTCTTTAGTCAACATCTCAATCCCGCCCTTGCTGGCCGTGTAGGCCACCAGGGACGGAAATGCCAGTTTGTTGCAACCCGAGCCCAGATTCACGATCGAACCTCCTCCGTGATCTTTCATATATCGGGCGGCTTGTTGCGTGCAAAGGAAACAGCCTTTCAGGTTGGTGTCAATGACCAGGTCCCACTCTTCTTCAGTCACATCGAGAAGTGGCTTCCAGGTCTGTACGCCGGCATTGTTGACCAGCAGATTGAGGCTCCCGAAAGCGCCCATCACACGCTCGAACATCGCCGTCACCTGGCTGCTGGAGCGGATGTCGGCCTCGACGGACAATACGTCACTGGGAAGCCCGCCGGCTTGCGCGGCACGAATCTCGGCCACAGTCGCATCCACCAGAGAAACCGGATCATTGTAGTAGTTCACCGCAACGCGGTATCCGTTCCGCGCCAACTCGATGGCAATTTCCTTTCCGATTCCCCGGCTGGCGCCGGTTACAAGAGCGGTCTGCTTCTGCACCATAGTCACCTCGTTCACCATCAGAAGATGGATTGCGCAAGATCACAGCGAATCATAGCGAGAATCGCGGTGGGCGAGGGGATGAGTTTCGACGGCTTCATTCAGTCAGGCGTGACTCATCGGGATGACGCCTCAAGAAATGTACGTGATTTCAACACCGGAGAGCAGCCAGAGCTTCTGGCATCGAACGATTCACGGTGGTACCATCGCGTGCGATATGTTCAATCGGAACTTAGTTCACGCCTCCTTCTCGATCGTTCTTTTGATTCCGCCCGTACATGTCGCAGGCCAAATTCACCCCGCACCGCCCCATCCAATTGTGCTGCATGCGGCGCGCTTGCTGGACGTGAAGACTGGGCGCATGGTCACGCCCGGAGAAATTCTGGTGCAGGGCGATCGCATCGTCGAGGTCGCAAGCTCGGTAAAGCATCCCGCCGGTTCGGAAGTCATCGAGCTGGGCGATCGCACTCTGCTTCCCGGACTCATCGATGCCCATGTGCACCTTTTTCTGCATCCCGGCGCGGAAGACTTGCAGACTGTGCAGGAATCGGTGCCGCAACGCACCATCACCGCAACGCTGGCGGCGAGAGACGACCTGATGGCGGGTTTTACCGCCGAACGCGATATGGGAACCGAGGGCGCGGGCTCCGCAGATACGGCAGTGCGCAACGCGATTGATGAAGGCAACATTCCGGGTCCGCGGTTGCGCATCAGCGGCAACGCCATCAATATCCTCGGCGGGCACGAGGATGCCATCGGATATAACCCAGAACAGCATGTTCTCCCCAACGCGGACTACGCCAACAGCGCAGACGAACTGATCGCCGTGATGCGGCAGCAATTCAAAGAAGGCGCCGACTTCATCAAGATTTACGAGACTGGATCGGATTCGGTCCGGGACGGGAAGTTCTCGACTCCGTATCAGTACACCGAGGCACAACTGGAGACGGCCGTGAAAGAAGCGGCGCGCCTGGGCCGCCGCGTAGCGGTGCACGCCACGGGTGAGCCGGGAACGCTCTTTGCCGCGCAGGCCGGCGTTGCGTCGATCGACCATGCCAATCAGTTGGGCGACGAGACCATGCGTCTGATGAAGGAAAAGCAGATTTTCGCAGTGCCGACTTTCACCATTTTCGAATATTTCGCCGATCATGCGGCCACCCCCGCGCAGGGTGCCCGCGAACATCAGATGCTGGATGTGAAGGTTAAGGAATTTAAGAAGCAGATCGCGACAGGCGTGCCCATGGCCGCGGGATCCGACGTTGGGCCGTTTCCACACGGCACGCAGGCCCGTGAGCTTGTCCTGATGGTGAAATATGGCATGTCGCCGTTGGCTGTGCTGCAGGCAGATCTGCTCAACGGCGCCAACCTGCTCGGCTGGGGTGGCCAGATCGGGGAACTGGAGCCGGGATATCTGGCGGACGTAATCGCGGTGCCGGGGGATCCTCTGCGGGACATTACAGTACTGCAGAACGTCGCATTCGTGATGAAAGGCGGCGTGGTTTACAAGAAGTGATCGACTCCGCTCGCCCCAGGACGGACCCCATAAGGTGCAAAACAATGCACAGTCGCGGGCAATCTCATGAGAAGCCCAAACTAAGCTATTGATTATAGGCAGCTTGCCTGCAATTCCCGTATTGGGAGGTAGGGCATCCAATTGCCCTTCCATAAGTGCCACGCCGGTCTCGGCGGGCAGTTATGAGATTCCGCAAATCCTTTGCCTTCTTCATCTTCACGGCCACGGTGTTGCTGGCGTGCGGCGCCTGTCCCGCATCATATGCCCAAGCTCCATTTGCATCCGTGGATCTCGACGCTCCAACCCCGTTCGTTGAGGCTTCGACGCCGGCCCCAATCGCGCCCTCGATCAAGGCTGAACACCGATTCTGGGACAGACAGAATTGCGCGCTATTGATCGCTGCTGCAGCTTTAAACGGAGCCGACTTCGCCGTGACTCGCGCCAACCTGCAGAGTGGCGGACAGGAACTGAATCCAGTGGTTCGCATCTTCGGCCGCTCCTCGCAGGGGTTGGCGGTGAACTTTATCGGCGAAACGGTGGGAGTGGTCAGTCTCAGCTACTTCTTTCACAAGACCGGCCATCACAAGCTGGAGCGGGCTGTCTCAATCGTCAACATCGGAAGCTCGGCGGGCGCGGTGAGTTACGGGTTAATGCATCGCTGAGCGATTGGTCATATCGATAATTTTTTTGGTGGTTCCGGATAAGATATTGACCTCATTGGAGTTAGGGGTGGAGGATATGACGACATCCGCGTATAATCTTGGAAAATAAGGACTTGTACGTAAAATATTGCAGACTAAGGACTTAATGGGACTGAGGGACTGAGGGGAGCGCGCGCCTTCGCGGTGTGGGGAAGTGAGGCGGATGGGCTGGCGATTCGCGCACATGGGGATTCGTTGGAGACGCCCGCAATGGGGTTGGGGGACGTGGGATGGCGTTTGGGCATACTCCCAATTTGGACTTTTTGAAATCCTCAGTCAAGGTCGGATGTCACAGGTTTCACAGGTTTAGGCTGTGGAAGGCTGTGGAAAAGTGGAGTTGGTGGGTAAGGGGAAGTTCGGAGTCAAATCAGCCGATTGCTCGGGATTTCGGACACAAATAAAGGCCGCGCCCGTGGGCGCGGCCTTTGGTTTTGAGAGGGCGCCATACCGGCGCCTTCAAGTGATGATTAGAAGCGGACGCGAGCTCCAACTTCAATCTGTCTCGGCTGTGCCTCACCACCCAGGGTTCCGAAGCCACCGCCCGGTGCATCTCCGGAAAATAGACCCGTATCACCGAGGGCTTGCGGGTCGAGCCACTGGTTATGGTTCAACACGTTAGCGAAGACGCCCTGGAATTCGAGGTTGATGCTTTCAGCAATCCTGATCGTCTTCTTCATGCTGAAATCCATATTCCAGTACGGCAGGCCGTTGAGGGCGCCAGCGCCACCATCGCGCGTGTCCAATCCCAGGATCGGATTGCGCCAGTTGTCCGCCTGAGCTGTCCCCATCGGCGAAAATGTTGCGGGGCAGTGGGCCGGGATTGGTTGTAAACGTGGCCGCTCTTATATGGTCCGATCGGCACCGCGTTCTGGTTGCTGAAATAATTGGTATTGTCGCCCGACCCGAACTCTTCGCTGTCTCCGGTCGTGGTGTAAACCTCATTCGGGGTGCCCGATCCCGCGGTGAAGATGGTCGCGAACGTCCAGCCTCCCAACACGCGCCCCATCAATCCTGACTGTCCCTTATAAAACGGAGGCGAGTATACCAGCAGGGCATTATAGACGTACTTGCGATCATAGCCCTGTCTACCATACATCTGCTTTAGATTGTAGACATCTTCAGCGGTGTATTCACTGGTGGCCTGCACGAACGCTCCTTCCCCGAGGGCTTTCGACCACGTAAAGTTCGACTGCATCGTCAATCCCTTCCAGTCGGCGATCTTTAGGGATGCGAAGCCCGCATTGTAATTCCCCGTGCCAACGCTGGCGTTGAGCGCTACGCCTGACGTGAGCTGGCCCTGACAACCGAGATTACTCGTGCCAGTTCCGCAATTAGCTGCAATGGGCGTGTTCTGCATGCTGCGCGGGAAGTTGAAAGCACCGTTGTCCAGGTCACTCCAAAGGTCCCAGACCAAGGCATTAGCGAGGTTTCCTCCTTCATTGGCCACCATCGTGGAAGTGCAGTTTCCGGAAGTACAGTAACCCGTTCCAGCGAGCGCAGTCTCAAAGAACGGTTGCGGGGTTACCGCGCCTGCGTTCCCGGCGCAATTGCCGCCGCCCATCCCTGCGACGCCGCCGCAATATTGCAACACTACGTTCTTATAAGCGTTGGCAAAGGTCTGCCCACCGAGGGTCATCATGTAAGGAACTGCGTTGATGTCCAGCGGCAGGTACTCGTGGGTGATTCTGCGTCCGATGTAACCCAATTCCAGTGTCATCCTGCGGGACAACTGGCGTTGGATGGTGAAGTCGAAAGAGTCAATCACGTTAGGCCGGAAGTGCGGATCCAACCCTTCGCCCGCGCCAGCCGCGATTGCGTTGTAACCGGGAAAGTCCGGTTGGGGCAGTGTCGGACTCGCTGCCGGCAAAATGGAAGGCGTTCCAGTGGTTCCGATACGGAATGCCGTGGTTGCGTCAGCCGAGTTATTCGAGCCGCAACCGGTGTTCGTCGCACCTCCAGATGCGACTGCACAGGCTGGATCAAGCCCGTGCCCAGTAGCGGCACCAGCACCAGGTCCACGCCGTTCAGGCGGCCATATTGACGGCCGTAACCGCCGCGAACGACCGTGTTAGCCAGTACGCCGTCGCTGGCCTTGGGGGCCCACGCAATAGCGACGCGCGGGCTAAATTGACCGTAGAAAGGGTTATAAGGATATTTCAGCCCGTTGGCTGTGTCGCCCACCAGGGCAAATCCAAGCTGAGGGTTGTAAACCTCGCCCTGGAGCGCCGCGCGTTCTCTCGACTTCAGGTAAGCAATCGCGTCGAGCTGCTGACCTGAGGCATCGACCACTTCGATCTGCTTCCCACTCTTTTCGACCGGCGGCATTTCCAGCGCGTAGCCTAAACCATAGGTAAGAGTGAGGGTCGGCTTCATGTGCCACGTATCGCTGAAATAGACGTTGTAATAGGGAATCGTGCTCTGATCGTAAGCCGGGGTTAATGGAGGGTTCAAAGCCAGGTTCGGCCCGGACCGGGTATAGGCGGTTTGGAGAAATGGAAACGATCCCTAGCGCCGCCGCCATAAGGGAGTTGCATTTCGCGGACGAGGTCATAATAGCTGCGCTTGTGCAAATCGCAAACTTCGAGGACAGCTCCGAACCCGAAGAGCCGTTGCCCAGTTCGTACACCGGTTGATAGTTGATTCCGCCGCCATTGTCGGTTCGCTGATGCCAGTTGAAGTTGTGCTGATAAGTGCCACCGAACTGAAAAAGGTGATTCCCTTTCAGCATGGAAACATCGTCGCGGAACATGTGATCTTTTCCATCCCAGAAACGGGTACGGGTTTGCTGGGTATTTACGTTGTACGGTCCCAGATCCTGAAGTTTCGACTGCCCGCTCTCGATTTCCAGCGCCCCGCCCAGACCCGCGCACAGGGTGCAACCTTGGATGATGTCTCCCTTGCGGCCCCAAGCCCACCAGTTTCGCAGAAAGCTGTAGTGAATATCGTTCGTCGTATTGTTAGTAATGTTGGTTGTCAGCCCAGCGACCAGATACCATGGCTCCACTGGATCGCCGGACAGCGATGCCGGCTTGCCTAGTGTATCGCCGGCGAAAGCGCCTCCGATATCCACCTGGTCATCGGTAGCTTGCTGCTGGTTGAAATAACGGTAGCTGGCCATGAAATGCTCTTTGCTGCCAAAGTCATGATCCAACCGCGCCACTGCAAATTTGCTCTTTAGCGGAAGACTCAGAGTCCCTTGGAACCCCTGAACGTTCGCTCCATCGCATTGGGATCCCGCTGCACAAGAGGAATTCGACGCCGGCATGTAGGTGTTCCAGACCTGCGAAACGATCGGGTTAAGTCCAATCCCGCTCGGATCGGCAGCAGCTATACTGTATGTCTGCCCCGTTTTGATGTCGGTCAAAAGCCCTGCCTTCAAGTTTGCGGAGGGGACGTTTCTGACGTACGTTTCGGCATTCGGAAATCGGAAGCCTTCAAAGTTGAAAAAGAAGTAAGTCTTACCGCCGAGAACGTTCCAGGGAATGAGTGGGCCCCCAACCGCGAACCCATAACGGCTGTAGTGATAGCTGGGAAGGCCGCCGGTTTCATATGGGGGATTTGCTATTCGACCTAATCCAGCATTGTAGCTATTCTGCCATGTATTCCCCGACCAGTTGTTGTCTTTGTAATACTCGTAAGCCGTGCCATGAAACGAGTTCGTTCCGCGCTTCGTAACCACTTTGATTTCGGCGCCCGAGGAACTGTTGAAATCGGCGGTCTGGTTGGCAGTGTTGACCTTAAACTCTTCCACGCTGTCCGCCGGAGTGGGCATTACTCCGGACGGCTTGTTGTAGCTCGTATATTGTGCGGAAACGCCTCCGGTCGGGTCGCCGATCGTGTTGGCGGAGACGCCGGATGTGTACACGCTGCCCGCGCCGTCCATGTCGTTGGTGTTGTTGCCGCCATCCAGCGAGAAGTAGTTTTCATCGACCACCGCGCCGGCAACGCTGCCATCGGGCCCGACGCCAGGCTGCAGTTCAATGAATGTATTCACGTCGCGGCCGATACTCGGCAGATTGTCAATCGCTTCGGACGTGACGGTGTTTCCCACGGTGGCGTTCATGGTCTGCAACTCATTGCCAACCGCAGTCACTTCGACCACGACGTTGCTGGTTCCGACTTGCAACGTCATATTCGCGGTCGTTGCGTCGCCGACCCGCACTGTGGTTTGACTTCTTGTGGTCGAAAAACCTTGTTTCGTGATAGTCAGATCGTACGCGCCAGGAGTGACATCGACGAAGATGTATCGTCCGGCATCGTTGGTGGTGACTGTGCGCGAAGTCTTGGTGGAGGCATCGGTCAAGGTGAGCGTAGCCCCGGCGACGAGAGCTCCGGATGGGTCGGTCACCGTTCCCACGAGAGTGCCGGTGGATGTCGATTGAGCCCACGCAGGCAGAATACTGCCCACGCAGAGCATGGCCAAACAGAGAGTGAGGACGGCGAACAGGAAAGAGAAAGTCTGGCGACGGACGCGCATTGCAAAGCCCTCCAGGCACCGAGAGTGATCCGCGAAGACGCGGGAATTTTCCTTTTTCGACTGCTTTTACTGAGGCCCCGGGTGTGTCGCGTCCGAAGAAGATTGCACTCCGAGCTGCGAAACCCGCTGATAGGTCGGGAACACTAACACCATTGAATGCACAAAAACAAGTATTAATTGTATGGATTCAGTATTTAGATGAGTTCCTTAGTAAGCTATTGATTACACAATAGATATATCGCATGCTTACGGCACCAAGCCGCGCTTTAGAAGGCCGATGTTGTCGCTGTTATGGTTGTGGTGTGAGCATCGCAACAACAGCCGGCCAATGTTTCGTTGTTGTATGCGTGTATAAGCGGCGACGTGATCAGTGTTCGCGGAAAACGAAGTAAGCTCGCTGCGGCACGCCGGCAGATTGGTAATATTACAGACTGCGGAACTTGGATGTTGGATGAAACTTCAACTCGCAGAGCTTGGAGTCGCAGCGCTTGGAGTCAAAAGAACGAATCATGAAAATCGCAAATAATGTCACAGAGTTAATTGGCAACACGCCAATGGTGCGGCTGAACAAGGTCGCGGTAGATTGCGTTGCCGAAGTGGTAGCGAAGCTCGAGAGCCAGAATCCATTGGCCAGCGTAAAAGATCGCATCGGCGTGAGCATGATTGTCGAAGCCGAGCGCGAAGGAAAAATTCATCCCGGCAAGACTGTGCTCATCGAACCGACCAGCGGAAATACCGGGAATCGGTCTCGCGTTTGTTGCTGCGGTGAAAGGCTACAAACTGGTTCTCACGATGCCCGAAACCATGAGTCTGGAGCGGCGCGTGCTCCTGTTGGCCTTCGGCGCCGAAATTATTCTTACTCCGGGTCCGCGCGGAATGACAGGCGCTATTCTCAAAGCGAAAGAGATTCTGGCGAATACTCCCGGCGGCTACATGCTGCAGCAATTCGACAACCCTGCCAATCCTAAAATTCACTTTGAAACCACGGGACCTGAAATCTGGAACGACACTGACGGACGCGTCGACATCCTTGTCTCAGGTGTGGGTACCGGTGGGACGATCACCGGCATTAGCCAGTACATCAAGCCGAAGAAGCCTTCGTTCAAGGCGGTGGCCGTCGAGCCGGCGGATAGCGCCGTGCTTTCTGGCGGCAAACCTTCTCCCCATAAAATTCAAGGCATCGGCGCCGGTTTCATCCCCAGCATACTGCGTAGGGATTACATCGATGAAGTCATCACTGTGACCAATGACGACGCCATCGCGATGGCGCGGCGGCTTCCACTCGAAGAAGGACTGCTGGTGGGGATTTCTTCTGGAGCCGCGGTGGTCGCCGCTCTAAAAGTGGCGCAGCGAGCGGAGAATAAAGGTAAGCTGATCGTGGTGATCTTGCCATCTTTCGGCGAACGTTATTTAAGCAGCATTCTGTTTTCGGAGTTGCGGGATAAAGCGTTGCAGCTTCCCACCGTGGCGCTCCCGTCCTGATGCATTTCCACGTTATCCATATCCATGCCGCACCTGCTGTCGCTAATTCGCGAAGATGTGGCCACGGTGATGGAGCACGATCCCGCGGCGAAGTCTCGTCTGGAAGTCTTCCTCTGTTATTCAGGGCTGCACGCTGTCTGGTTGTATCGCATCAATCACTGGCTGTGGAACCATCGTTTGTTCTTGCTGGGACGATTCCTGTCGCAGGCTGCCCGCTTCCTAACCGGAATTGAAATCCATCCCGCAGCCCAGATTGGACGACGTCTGTTCATCGATCATGGCCTTGGCGTGGTGATCGGCGAGACCGCGATCGTGGGCGACGATGTGACTCTCTATCAGGGCGTGACCCTGGGCGGCACCGGCAAGCAGCACGGCAAGCGGCATCCCACCATCGAACATGGCGTAGTCGCCGGCAGCGGCGCGAAGATTCTGGGCAATATCATAGTGGGGAAAAATTGCCGCATCGGCGCCGGCTCCGTGGTGCTGCGCAACGTTCCGGAGGATTCTACTGTGGTCGGCGTGCCGGGACACATTATTTTCCGCGAAGGCAAGCGCGTTGTAATTACCGACCCCAAACAAATCAACGACCCGCTGTCGGAAGCGCTGGCGTCAGTAGTGACCGAAGTGAATAAGCTGCGCGATCGCGTGCAGCAACTTGAAGGGTCCGGAGTTAAAGGCGAACCACTGTCAGAGTCGCTGCAAAGGATTATGGAAGATCTCGACTACCAGATATAGAAGACGCCCTTCCGGGACAAATCTTGAGAATTGCGGTTCGCAATTGCCATTGTTGCTCCTGCCCGCATAAAATCGCTTATTGCTTCGCAATTGCTAAAGTGCTCCGAGGGGCGGCCTTCCTGTGAGGACGATTGAATAAGGGCATCGCTGTTTATCCCGGTTCATTTGATCCGCCCACCAATGGGCACCTCGATTTGATTGAGCGGGGCAGCAAGATCTTTGAAGAACTGGTGGTCGCGATCCTGAGGAATTCGGAGAAGACGCCGATGTTCACGGTGGCGGAGCGCCTCGCCATGCTGCGCGAATTGACGGCCGACCTGAAAAACGTGCGACTGGATACATTCGACGGACTGATGGTGGAATTCGCCAAGTCGATCGACGCGAAATGCGTGCTGCGCGGGATTCGCGCTATCAGCGACTACGAATATGAACTGCAGATGGCGCTCATGAATCGTAAGCTGGAACCCACGTTGGAGACGGTGTTCATGATGCCGGC
Organism: uncultured Acidobacteriaceae bacterium; assembly: GCA_963709305.1. Lineage (GTDB taxonomy): Bacteria > Acidobacteriota > Terriglobia > Terriglobales > Acidobacteriaceae > Sulfotelmatobacter. Next base: position 497,916 of record CAVPWO010000006.1, read on the forward strand.
CGACAAGTATTCGTATGTGAGTTCGCGGCTGGTGCGGGAAGTGGCGCAGGCCGGCGGGCCGGTGCGGGGACTCGTGCCCGAAGTGGTAGAGCAACGGTTGCGGGCGAGACTGGAGCCCGCGTACAAGCTTCGAAATGTACAAAGAACAGAAGTTACGAAAAAAAGGAAGAAAAGGATATGACTACCGCAACCACGGAAGCTCTCAGACTTACGGAACGAATCAACCGCATCGAGCCCTCCGCCACCATGGCGGTGGTGGCGGAAGCAGACAAGCTGCGTTCGCAGGGAATCGACGTGGTCGATTTTGGTGCGGGTGAACCGCACTTCGCGACACCGCAGCACATTAAAGAGGCCGCGATTGCCGCGATTCAGGGGAACTTCACAAAATATACCGCCGTGGCCGGGACCGCGGAGCTGCGCGATGCCATCGCGAGCCGCCATCATGTTGACTTCGATTCCGATTACCGGCGAGAGGAAGTGATTGCCTCGACCGGCGGCAAGCATGCCCTCTTCAATGCCATTCAGGTCTTGGTGGATCACGGCGATGAAGTAATCTTGCCGGTCCCATACTGGGTTTCGTTCAAAGATATTGTCCGTTATGCCGGCGGGAATTGCGTTCTGCTGGAATCGGATGAGGCGCAGGGATTTCGTGTGACCGCGGAAATGGTCGCCCAGCTGATCACGCCCCGCACCAAGGTGATCATCCTGAACTCGCCGTCGAATCCTTCGGGAGCGGTGATGAGCACGGAAGATATGACCGAGGTGATTCGCCTGGCGCATCAGCGCGGGATATGGGTTTTGTCCGATGAGTGCTACGTGTATTTGAACTACACCGGCAGGAATTTCTCTGTCGGGTCGTTGCGCGAATACAAGGAACGGATGGTAGTGCTGGGCTCGTTGTCGAAAACCTATGCAATGACCGGATGGCGATTAGGGTATGCGCTGGCGCCGGCGTCGGTAGTAAGCGCGATGGCGAAACTGCAGAGCCAGTCCACGTCGAATCCAACTTCAATCGTGCAGAAGGCCGCCGTGGCTGCGTTAAAGGGACCGCAGGCGTGCGTCGAGCAGATGCGGCAGGAATATATTCAGCTGCGCGATCACGTCGTGCAGGGCTTGCGCTCCATCCCGGGCATAGCTTGCACGTTGCCGGAAGGCGCGTTCTATGCCTATCCGAATATCTCTTCGTTCTTCGGCCGGAGCGGCCTGAGGTCCGCCGCAGACGTGGCTGGCCGCCTATTACGTGAGGCCCACGTCGCAACGGTTCCCGGAGAAGGGTTCGGCACGGGCGATCACATTCGCGTGTCCTATGCGACTTCAAAGACTGAGCTGGATCGGGGACTGGAACGCATGCGGAAGTTTTTCGCGGCGCTTTAAATTTGAGCGGAATAGATCACTAGCTGCGGCGAAAGCTTCGTATGGGAAACCTTTATCCGTTGTTGATGCTTCCTGGATTTGATCCCCGTCCATGGGGCTCGCAAGACTTGTCGCCGATTTATCCCAATCACAAATTTGACCAGAAGATTGGCGAGGCGTGGCTGAGTGGAGATGATTGCAAAGTGGCCAACGGTCCGCTCACCGGGAAAACTCTCGGACAGTTGAGCGAGGAGCATCAGCGCGAATTGGTAGGCGAGGCATCCCCCGATTCCAAGCGATTTCCCTTGTTGCTCAAGTTTCTTTTTCCTCACGAGAAGCTTTCAGTGCAGGTTCATCCGGATGATGCGCAAGCTCTGCGTGTGGGCCAGCCCTGGGGCAAAACTGAATGCTGGTACATTGCGCATGCAAAACCGGGGGCGCAGATTGCGTTGGGACTCAAACCAGGAATCAGCATCCATCAACTGGAAGAAGCGATCCATCAGAAACGGGCGGAGGAAGTTCTCAACTGGATTAATGTTTATGCCGGGGACATGATCTACGTTGCCGGGGGCACGGTGCACACGCTAGGGCCTGGATCGGTGGTGGTGGAGACGCAGCAGCAGTCCGACACGACGTATCGCCTGTATGATTATGGGCGTCCGCGAGAGTTGCATTTGAAAGAGGGCCTGGCGGCGGTGAAAGAGAACGTGAGATCAGGGAAAGTAGTGCGCCCCGCGCCCCGGCAGATAGGCGGTGGCAACAGCCGTTGTGCGCCACTCGTCGCGGCGCCCTATTTTGTCGTGGACATGTTCGAGGCCAGGGAGCCGCTGGAACTGGCTACGCGCGACGCTTCGGGACGGAGTTCCGTGCAGATTCTGGTGGCCGTCGAAGGTTGCGGAGTGATCGAGGCGGCCGGCATGGATCCGGTTACGCTCACCAAAGGCGACGCGGTTGTCGTGCCAGCATGTGTGGGCAAGTTCGGCGTGAGGCCGCAGTGGGCGCTGGAGTTCTTGCGGTCCTACGTGCCCGGAAAACCGCTGCCTGAGCCGGAAACCAGAATGGTGCGCTGAATTCCTCGCGGCGAATAGCAGTGCCTGAGAAAAGCCTTGGCGAAGAACATAAATTTCTATCCCGTGATTCTGGCCGGAGGGCGCGGCACGCGTTTCTGGCCGCTCAGTCGCAAGAAGCGCGCGAAACAGCTGTTGGCGCTCGACGGCAAACAGACGATGATCCAGCAGACGGTGGCGCGACTGTTGCCGCTGGCTCCCGCGAAGAAGTTCTGGATCATTACGAACGAAGATCTGCGGTCTGCGATCGCGACGCAACTTCCCAAGCTGCCGAAGGCGCAGATTTTGGCGGAGCCCGTCGGGCGAAATACGGCGCCTGCCATAGGTCTGGCTGCGTTTCTGTTATTGCGCGACGATCCCGGCGCGATCCTTGGAATGTTTCCTTCCGACCACGTGATCGGGGATGAGAAACGCTATAGTGAGACGCTGGCCCGTGGGATTGAAGTGGCTGCCGCCGGACCGAACATTGTGGTGCTCGGCATCCGGCCCAATCGGGCAGAAACCGGATACGGTTACATCGAGACCGGAGGATTGTTTCAGGGCGATGCGCTGCATGTGCGTCGCTTCACCGAAAAGCCGAATGCCGAACGAGCCGCCGAATTTGTGGCGGCGGGGAGCTACTTCTGGAACAGCGGAATGTTTTTGTGGAGCGCGCAGACCCTGGTCGAAGCCCTGAGAGAACACCTGCCGAAGGCCGCGTCGTTGCTGGAAAAAATCGCGGAGACCTACGGGACGCGCAAGTTTGCCGCTACTTTCAAGCGGCTCTATCCGGAGTGTGAACACATAAGTATCGATTATGCCGTGCTGGAGCCGCGTTCGGCCAAGGGCGAGGAAGCGGGGAACATCTATTGCTTACCGGCCGATTTTGGATGGAATGACCTGGGCTCATGGACGGCGCTGCACGAGCACCAAACGGCCAAGAGTACGCCGCCCGAAGGCAATCTTGTGGAAGGCTCCAACGTGTTTCTGCTGAATGCGCGGGGGAATTATATTCATGCGCCCGGGAAATTCATTGCGGCCGTCGGAGTCACCGATTTAGTCGTGGTCGAGACCTCGGATGCGTTGCTGATCACGACCCGGCAGCAGGCGCAGGATGTGGGTAAGGTTGTGAAGTATCTTGATGAAAACAAATTTCATAAGTTGGTGTAAGAGAATTTTGGAATACCTGAAGCCGCGTCTTTCCCAACACCATTCTTAGACCGGCCTCTAGTAAGATCGATCGTCATTTTTCATTCATGCCGCAATCAATCAAATTCGGAACCGACGGTTGGCGCGGAATCATCGCCGACGATTTCACTTTCGACAACGTGCGGCGGGTTGCGGGCGCGATCGCCTCCTATGTGCTGAAATACGAGGAGGCACAGCGTGGAGTTTTCGTGGGGTATGACGCGCGCTTCGCTTCTCCTCGAGCGGCGCAGATCACGGCCGAAACGATCGCCGCCGCCGGAATTCCTGTGAAACTGGCGAATGATTACACTCCGACGCCGGCGGTTTCGTATGGGGTGAAACATCAAGGCGCGGCGGGCGGAGTAATGGTCACCTCGAGCCATAATCCGTGGAACTGGAATGGGATTAAGTTCAAGGGGAAATTCGGCGGCTCGGCAACGCCTGCGATCATGAAAAAAATCGAGGAGGAACTGGCTGCGAACGCCGTGCCGAAAGGAAACAAGGCTGCCATCGAGGAAGTTGATCTCAAGAAATCCTACATCGTGGCGCTATGCAATTTTGTCGACATGGACCTGATCGCCAAAACGAAGTTCAAGTTTGCCGTGGATGCGATGTATGGATCCGGCCGTGGCGTGCTGGCTGGAATATTTGCCGGGCGCGGAGTGCAGTGCGTGGCCATTCGACAGGAACTGAACCCGCTTTTTCCGGGGATCAATCCGGAACCAATCGAACCGCATACGGCGATGCTGCAGCAGACGGTATTGCGGGAGAAGTGCGATGCCGGCTTGGCTACCGACGGCGATGCGGACAGGATCGGCGCGGTCGCCGAGGACGGCAGCTTTGTCGACTCGCACAAGATATTTTGCGTGCTGCTGCGCTGGCTGCTGGTGCGCAAGAAATGGCCAGGAGAGGTAGTGCGGGCGTTCAATACCACGCGCATGCTCGACCGGATCGCCGCAAAATATGGACGCAAGCTGCACGAGACCCCGATCGGTTTCAAATACATTGCCGATCTGATGATGGAACGAGAAATCCTGATTGGGGGAGAAGAGTCGGGCGGTATCGGATATTCGCGCTTTCTGCCCGAACGTGACGGCGTGCTGAACTGCTTGCTGCTGGCCAATGTGATGGCGGAGGAAGGCAAGCCGCTGGGACAGTTAGTCGCGGATCTGCAGCGTGAGTTCGGCCCGCATTATTATGGGCGCCGCGATTTGCACATTCCCGACGGGATGAAGCAGAGCGCTATTCAGCGGGCGCGCGCCGAGACCACGCAGAGTCTTGGGCGCTATCGCGTGCTTAAGAAAGAATATCTCGACGGGGTAAAGTTCTTTCTGGACGCGCCGACCAATGGGAATGGAGCGGAAGCGTGGGTACTATTCCGAGCGTCGGGAACAGAACCCCTGTTGCGGCTTTATACTGAAGCTTCATCGCCGGATTTGATCGCTGAGTTACTTGTCACTGGCGAGAGCTTCGTCAGAAACCAATAGGCCAGGTTCGACAACTGTATTTTTCATGGCAGACGATCCCAATCCGGTGCAGTCCGATTCCCCAAAGGCGCGCAGATACAATCTCATCCGGCGATGGCTGGGGATCGGTGACTTTGTTATTGGTTTCGTGTTCCTCATTGTTTTGCTGCTTACCGGATGGTCGAACTGGCTCCGTGATTTGGCCTATCGTCTTGGATTCCAGACTTATTCGCTGTCGCTTTTCATCTACCTGCTGCTGTTGCTGGTGATCGGCAAGGCGCTCGGAATTGGCTTGGATTACTACAGCTTTTTGCTGGAGCGCAGATTCAAGCTTTCCAACCAGCGATTCGGCTCCTGGGCATGGGACGAGGTAAAGGGCTTTCTAGTAGGACTCGTGCTGGGGACCGTGGCAGTGGAGGTGTTGTACCTGACCATTCGACAATGGCCACAGCATTGGTGGATGCTGACCTGGGCGTTGTTTATGGGCCTTTTCATCCTCCTGGCTCAACTGGCTCCGGTTGTGCTCTTTCCTATCTTCTATAAGTTCGAACCGCTGGATAACGAAGACCTGCGGCGGCGGTTGGTGGTGCTGAGCGAGCGCGCCGGGACGCGGGTGCGCGGCGTGTACCGCTGGAAACTGTCGGAAAAAAGCAAGAAGGCGAATGCCGCTCTTACCGGGCTGGGCGCGACCCGCCGCATCATTCTGGCCGATACGTTGCTCGACAACTATTCCCCGGAAGAGATTGAAGCGGTGCTGGCCCACGAACTCGGACACCATGTGCATCGCCACATTCTAAAAAGTATTTTTGTGCAGGCGGCGATCACGCTGCTCGGCTTTTGGGCAGCGAACTGGGTTCTTCATTACTCGGTGGACCACCACATGTTCGAGGAGTTGTCAGACTTCGCCAACATGCCCTTGCTGGCGCTAGTGTCAGTCGTGCTTTCATTCTTGCTGATGCCCGCGCTCAATGCCTACTCCCGCTTTAACGAGCGCCAGGCCGACCGGTATGCTTTCGAATCCATCTCCAGCGTCGAGCCGTTTATTACTTCAATGAATAAGCTGGCGGAGCAGAACCTCGCCGAGCGAACGCCTTCCAAGTGGGTGGAATGGTTTTTCCATTCGCATCCCGCCATTTCAAGGCGTCTGGCTGCTGCGAAGGATTGGAGCCGAAAGCACAGCCTGACCTTGCCGGTTTGAATGCGGCGAGGGTCAATGCTTTCGCAGGATTTCGATCACCCGCTGCAGGTCTTCCTCGGTATCAACCCCAATGCTGTCGTAATCAGTTTTGCCCACGAAGATGGGAATGCCATTTTCCAGAAATCGTAGTTGCTCCAGGCGTTCGCTCCTTTCGAGCGACGACTCCGGCAGTTCGACGAAGCGATCTAATGCTGCTTTGCGGTAAGCGTAGAGTCCGAGGTGCTTAAAGTAATGCGGACGGGTGCGGTCACGATCGAAAGGGATGGTGGCGCGGGAGAAATACAGAGCGCGTCCACTGATATCCGTCACCACTTTCACGGCGTTAGGGTTCGCGATGTCAACCGCGGCTGCGGGAGTCATCAGTGTCCCAACCTGTGCTTTAGGGTTTTCCATGATCTCCAGCAAACCGGCGATATGCTCTGGCCGCGAGAGAGGTTCATCCCCCTGGACGTTGATGTAGACGTCGGCAGTGTCGCGACCGGAGACCTCATGCACTCGCTCGGTTCCGCTGCGATGACTTGCCGAAGTCATCTGTGCGTTCCAGCCCCGTTGCCGGCAAACCTCCATAATCTCTTCCGAGTCCGTGGCGATGACGACTTCCGCAAGCAGAGGCGAAGAACGCACCGCCTCATACACCATGCCAATCAGCGGCTTGCCCGCGATCTCACGCAGCATTTTGCGTGGCAAGCGAGTGGAAGCCAGGCGGGCGGGAATGACAGCGATCGCTTTCATGGAGATCTCAACTGCTTACTCAGTGGCGATCCAGCACTCACTTGCCGCTTGCAGCCGAATCACGGGACATGCCGCAGAGTATATCCGGTTGATGCGCCGTTGTTTGACCTATTTCGCCCCCGCTCTTAGAATTGAACATTGGATGAAACGCTCTGGGTTCGTTGCTCCGCGCGGCAATTGGCATAGCGGTCCACGAAGCTCCTTTCGCACCGTTTCCCCGATCTTGGCGGCGTAGCTCAGGTGGTTAGAGCGACGGTCTCATAATCCGTAGGTCAGTGGTTCGAGTCCACTCGCCGCCACCAATGTTCTTAAGCGCTTTCTCCTATTATTGGTTTGCTCTTCAAGACTTGCTCCCCACTGGGAAACTAAGGTTTTACGGTTAGCTGCTTTGATCCGGTTATTCCGCCGCGCTTCGATGATATCGTTGTGGTAATCGTCAAACGGGATGGCGCAGGCGCATTTCATGGACGTTTTAAAAAATCTTTTTGAGCAGCATTTCCACTCGCCGGTCGAGCGGGTGCAGCCCTTGCAAGGACAATTGGGCGGCTCGGGGCGCAAGATCATCCGGCTGGTGGGCGGGAAAATCAGCGCCATCGGAATTCTCTACGACGTGCGCGAAGAGAACGCCGCTTTTCTCGAATTCTCGCGGCATTTTCATCAACATGGGCTGCCCGTTCCGGAGATTTACGCCCAGGATCTGGATCTCGGGGCTTATCTCGAGCAGGATTTGGGGGACACGTCGCTATTCGAGTTTCTTTCGCAGCATCGCGCCGGCGAACGGATCGAGTCTTCCTCGATCGAAGCCTATAAGAAAGTTATCGCGATCCTCCCCAGATTTCAGATCGAGGCGGGGCGCGACTTGAATTACAAGGTTTGTTATCCGCGCGGAAGTTTTGACCGGCTGTCCATCTCCTGGGATTTGAATTATTTCAAGTACTACTTTTTGCGGCTGGCGGGGATTTCCTTCAGTGAACAGGCCTTGGAGGACGATTTCAGGAGTCTGACCAAGTTTCTATTAAGTGCAGGACGCGATTACTTCCTCTATCGGGACTTTCAGTCGCGAAACATCATGCTGCGCGACGGTCAGCCCTTTTTCCTCGACTATCAGGGCGGACGCAAAGGCGCGCTGCAGTATGACGTCGCTTCTCTGCTGTACGACGCGAAAGCCGATCTGCCGCCGGAGTTACGACAGCAACTGCTCGATCATTATCTGAGCACGCTGGCCGGTTTTATTGATTTGAAGCGGGAAGCATTCATGCGTCATTACTACGCCTACGTGTATATCCGCATCATGCAGGCGCTGGGGGCCTACGGGTTTCGCGGATTTTATGAACGCAAGGTTCATTTTCTCCAAAGCGTTCCCTATGCGCTGAAAAATCTGCGCTGGCTGCTGCATAATGTCACGCTGCCCATCGCGCTCCCTACCCTCACCGCCGCTTTTCACAGCATGCTGGCTTCGGAGAAATTGCAGGGCCTGGCATCGGATGCCGACAATCTTGTAGTGCGGATCTTCAGTTTCTCTTTTCATCGTGGTCTGCCGAAAGATGAGAGCGGGAATGGCGGCGGGTTTATTTTCGATGGACGGAGTCTGCCGAATCCCGGACGCGAGGAGCGCTTCAAGACGCTCACGGGCCGGGATGCCCCGGTGATCGACTACCTCAACCAGCAGGAGAGCGTCCATCAGTTTTTGGCCAGCGTAATGTCGCTGGTGGACGCCAGTGTCAACAATTATCAGCGCCGGGGATTCAAGAACCTAATGGTCTCGTTCGGGTGCACCGGCGGCCAGCATCGCTCGGTATATTTGGCCGAGCAAGTGGCGAAACGGCTGCGGGGACGAAATGGCGTTGAGGTGGTTTTGCGGCATCGCGAGTTGGAGCGGCTCGAACCCGAGAAAGTTGCGGGCGCCGTGGAGCGAGCCAAGACGGGCCAAGCCGGGATTGGATAGTGAGAAGCCATGAAGGCCATGATTCTGGCGGCCGGCCTGGGGACGCGTCTGCGTCCGCTGACCGACAATCGTCCAAAAGCGTTGGTGGAAGTTGCGGGTCACACCCTTCTGGAGATCACACTTCGGCGCCTGAAGCATTTCGGAGTTCGCGAAGTGATCGTCAATGCACATCATTTCGCGGACAGGGTAGTCGATTACCTGAAAGAGCATGACAACTTCGGGATCCGCATTGAGATCTCGCGCGAAGAAGTCTTGCTCGATACTGGCGGGGGACTCAAGAAAGCCGGCTGGTTCTTTCTTGAAGAGCGCGGGGCATTGGACGCGCCGTTTGTTCTGCATAACGTGGACGTTCTTAGCACCATTGATCTCGACCGCATGCTGCAATTTCACCGGGAGAATCAGGCGCTTGCCACGCTGGCGGTTCAGAAGCGGGAGACTTCGCGATACCTGCTGTTCGACGACAAGGATCAGTTATGCGGACGGCGGGCGGGCGATCGGGCGGAGGAGGTTGTTCGACCCTCGGAGCAGCCGCGAGCCTTGGCTTTTTCTGGGGTGCATATGATTTCTCCGCGGCTGATCGAGAAGTTGAGCGAAGACGGTGTTTTCTCGATTATTACTTCCTATTTGCGTCTCGCTGGCCGAGGGGAGAAAATCTTGGGGTTCGGCGCCGATGAGTTTTATTGGCGTGATCTTGGCCGGCCGGAAAATGTGGCGCAAGCCGCTCGGGATGTGGAGCAGCAGATTCTTCGAGTGTGACGCTCAGGGCTGTGGGCCGTGTTCTTTCGCACCTCTGCGGACTTTCCCCTTGCAGCCGGGTTCTTGCTTCGATACCATCTGTATATCCTGGAAATCACTATGGATCGTTATCTACACCGAATTAGTGTCGGGCTTTTCGGGGTACGAGTTTTTGTACCTCGACGGTGTGGAGGGAACCCGTGAGCTGAGCAACACGAAATCTTGAAGGCTCCCGAATCCCGCCCCGCCAGAAACGCTGGCTTGGTGGGTTTTGCTTTTTTGGGAGCCGCGGAGATTTGCAGGAAGGGACGGCATCTATGACTGGCAAGAATATGACTGGCAAGAATATGACCGGTAAAAATATGACTGGCAAGAATATGAGCGGCGGCAGCATTCTGTGGGAGTGCCTGGAGCGCGAAGGAGTAAGCAGCGTATTCGGATATCCCGGCGGGGCTATTCTGCCCGCATATGACGCGCTGAAGGGCAGCAAGATCCATCATATTCTGGTGCGCCACGAGCAAGGTGCGACCCACATGGCCGATGGCTACGCGCGCGCCAGCGGACAAGTGGGAGTTGCCATTGCCACTTCCGGACCTGGAGCCACGAACATGGTGACCGGAATCGCCACGGCCATGCTCGATTCCTCGCCCATCGTGTGTATCACCGGCCAAGTGGGAAGTAAGCTGATCGGGTCCGATGCATTCCAGGAGACAGACATTACAGGCGTTACTCTTCCCATCACCAAGCACAATTATCTGGTGATTCATGCGAGCGAGGTGGCACGGACGATTCGGGAAGCATTTTATGTGGCGCGCTCGGGCCGGCCTGGGCCGGTGCTGGTCGACATCACCAAAGATGCGCAGCAGACGACTTGCGAATTTGATTGGGAGGCTGCGAAGCCGCAGTTGCCGGGGTATCGTCCCGATCTCTCGCCGGAGCCTATGGAATACGAACAGGCGCTGGAATTAATTCACAACTCGAAGCGGCCGGTGATCCTGGCCGGGCACGGCATCATCATTTCCGGAGCCATGAACGAAGTGCGCGAATTTGCGGAGCGCACGGGAATTCCGGTCGCGCTCACCTTACTGGGGCTAGGCGCATTTCCAGCGTCGCATCCGCTGAATCTTGGAATGATGGGCATGCACGGCGAAGCCTGGGTGAACCACACGATTCAGGAAGCTGACCTGCTGCTCGCGTTCGGCATGCGCTTTGACGACCGCGTGACGGGCAACCTGAAGACTTACGCGTCGAATGCCAAGAAAATTCACATTGAGATCGATCCCGCGGAGATCAACAAAAATGTCAAAGTGGATGTTCCTCTGGTCGGCGATCTGCGGGAAGTGCTGCACGAGCTGATGCCGAAAGTGGAATCGATTGACCGCAGCGAGTGGCTGGACTCTATCGACAAACTGAAAGGCGACGCCGCGGTGCGCGATATTCAGAATCTGCCCGACAGCGGCCATCTCTATGCCGCGCATGTGATCAATGACCTATGGCGCGAGACTCGCGACGGCGACACAATTGTCGTAACCGACGTGGGCCAGCACCAGATGTGGGAGGCGCAATACTACAAGCACGAGAAGGCCAGAAGCCTGATTACTTCCGGAGGCTTGGGTACCATGGGATTTGCCCTGCCCGCGGCGATTGGCGCAAAGGTCGCGCGACCTGAAGCCGAGGTGTGGGTGGTTGTGGGCGATGGCGGCTTTCAGATGACGCTATGCGAACTTGCGACCCTGGTGCAGGAAAAGCTTAAGGTGAATATCGCGATCATCAATAACGGTTTTCTTGGCATGGTACGGCAGTGGCAGGAGTTTTTCTACGAGCGCAACTATGCGGCGACGCCGCTGCTGAATCCGGATTTTGCCAGACTGGGCGAGGCTTATGGCATCCGCAGCATGACGGTCACGGAGCGCTCCCAAGTGGTGCCCTCGGTTCGCGCCGCGCGGCAGCATGACGGACCTGTGCTGATCAATTTCCGGGTTGAGCAAGAGGACACGGTTTATCCCATGGTCGCTGCGGGAGCCTCGTTGCACGAGATGATCCGGCGCCCCAGCAAGATTGTCGAAACCGCCGCCGATGAATAGCGACAGACAGAAACGACGAATTTGAGAAAAACATGCTGAACACTTACGTGGTGTATGTGGAAAATAAGCCGGGGGTGTTGACCCGTGTGGCCTCTCTGTTTCGGCGCCGCGCGTTCAATATCGATTCTTTGACGGTTGGCCGCACCGAGAAGCCCGAGGTCTCGCGCATGACCATTACCGTGGATGCCGACCACGATCAGGCGCGGCGCATTGAGGCGAATCTCTATAAGCTAGTTAACGTGTTGTTGGTGGAGAACATTACCCACCAGCCTGCCATTGTTCGCGACCTGGCGATGATCAAAGTCGCCGCCACGCACGAGGCCCGTTCGCACGTATTGGAACTAGCCAGTGTGTTCCGGGCGCGCGTGGTGGATGTCGCCCCTGAATCGCTCACCATTGAAATAACGGGCGCGGAAGATAAGATCGACGGGCTCCTCGAAGTGCTCCGACCCTACGGTGTTCTTGAAATGGTGCGCACGGGAATCGTAGCTATGCGCCGCGGCAAATCCTCTGCCACTGGCTCGACCACCGGACCGGACGAAGCTGTGGCCGAAGAGGACGTCTCTCACTCGGTTTGAGCAGCAGGCCCAGCCGGAGCTCTTCCGGAATTGGGCCTAACCCGTCCCAATGCGCATCGAAGCGTAAACCCTTAGCGGGTGTTCGACTTGCCTCGTCTCAAGAAGTTCCATGTTGAAAATTTGATTGCCAAACCAGCGGCTCGTGATCTCCCGCACATTACCTAAGTTTACGGGAAATCATTCAAATCATTGTTTCTAAACGTGTTAGCTGATATTCATAGATGGTTGGCCGTCCCCCTGTGGCCATCGAAACTATTCAATGACTGGCGCAACCAGCACAGCTATGGGCCTGCCCGCGCAATCGCGGTCGTGGAGAGGACTCTCTGCGGTCGCCAAGCTCTACATCGGTCTAGTGGTGATCGCGGGATTTGCCACGCTGCTCTACGGAGGAATTCACCAGAGCAGCCGGAACATTGCGGAATTCATCTGTTACTTGGGAATCGCAGTTCTAGCCTCGCGGCTCAAGGTGAGCCTCCCCGGAATTACCGGCACACTCTCGGTAAATTTTCTGTTTATTCTGATTGGCGTCCTCGAACTCAGCTTCACCGAGACGCTGATTCTGGGCGCGGCCTCGATGCTGGCTCAGTGCCTATATCCAGAGCGTCCGCGGGCCATTCAGGTCACTTTTAACATTTGTGCAGGCTCTATCTCCACAGCCCTGGCGTACGTCGTCTACCACAATCACCTGGCTAACCTGTTGATCCCCAACCGGCCTATTTTGCTGGGACTGGCGGCCACGGTTTACTTTATTGCGAACGCAGGCTCTATCGCGGCGGTGATTTCGCTGACCGAGCGCAGGCCCTTCATCCGCATTCTGGTCGACTGCTATTTCTGGTCTTTCCCGTACTATCTGGTCGGAGCCGGAATCGCAGGGGCGATTGCATGGCTCAATCATACTTTCAATTGGGAAACGTCGCTCCTGCTGGTGCCTGCGGTTTATCTCATCTACCGCTCCTATCGTCTCTACCTCGGCAAGTTGGAGGACGAGAAACGTCACGTGGAGGAAATGGCGAACCTGCATCTTCGCACCATCGAGGCTCTGGCTCTGGCGATTGAGGCCAAGGACCATACCACTCACGAGCACCTGCAACGCGTGCGTGTCTATGCCATTGAAGTAGCCAAGGAACTAGGCGTAAAAGGACCCGAACTCGAGGCTTTGCACGCCGCCGCGCTGTTGCACGACATCGGCAAACTAGCGGTGCCGGAACACATCATCTCGAAGCCCGGTCGTCTCACGCCGGAAGAATTCGAGAAGATGAAGATTCATACTTTGGTCGGCGCCGAGATTCTGGAGCGGGTTCGCTTTCCCTATCCGGTGGTGCCGATTGTGCGCGCCCACCATGAAAAATGGGACGGCTCTGGCTACCCGATGGGACTCAAGGGAGCGGAGATTCCGATTGGAGCGCGCATTCTCTCCGCCGTGGATTATCTCGATGCGCTCGCCTCCGATCGCCAGTACCGGCGGGCTCTACCTCTGCGGGATGTAATGCAGAAGCTGGCCGCCGAGTCGGGCAAGTCGTTCGATCCTAAAGTGGTCGATGTCCTGCAACTGCGCTACCAATATCTCGAACGGCTTGCGGTATCCAAGACGGGGCACGATCCCAGCGGTCCCAGTGGTCCGCTCTCCACTTCCATCAAAATCGAGCGCGGCCTGGAGCCGGCTGCCGGATTCGAGAACGCAACCGTGCAGGACTATGCGGGACGCGAAAACACCTTCCTGTCTTCGATTGCGGCGGCCCGGCAGGAGGCGCAGTCGCTGTTCGAGCTGAGCCAGGATCTCGGCGCTTCGCTCAGTTTGACCGAAACTCTCTCGGTATTCTCGGTGAAACTCAAGCCGATGGTGCCTTACGATGCGATCGCCATCTATATCAGGCGGGAAGCCGAACTCATCCCCGAATACGTAAATGGAGATAACTACCGGCTCTTTTCTTCGTTGCGCATTCCCGTCGGCCAGGGACTTTCCGGCTGGGTGGCGCACAACCGCAAGCCGATTATCAACGGCAATCCGTCGGTGGAGCCCGGATACCTGAACGATCCTTCGAAGTTCAGCACGTTGCGCTCGGCGCTGGCGGTGCCGCTGGAGGGCATTTCTGGAGTCATCGGCGTTTTAGCGCTGTATCGCGGCGAACGAGATGCCTTTACCTCCGATCACCTGCGGATCCTGCTGGCGGTCAGCGGTAAGATGGCGCTATCCATCGAGAACGCGCTCAAGTACCAGCAGGCGGAAGACTCGGCGACCACCGATTACCTTACCGGGTTGCCCAATGCACGGTCTCTCTTCCTGCAACTCGACCGTGAACTGGCGCGCTGCAAGCGCGACAACCTGGCACTGACCGTCATGGTCTCCGACATGGACGGCTTCAAACAGATTAATGACCGCTTTGGCCACCTGGAGGGCAATCGCGTCCTGCGACTTTTCGCCCAGGCTCTGAAGGACAGTTGCCGCGAATACGACTATGTTGCGCGCATGGGTGGAGACGAATTCGTGGTCATCGCTCCCGGCTTGGCAGCCGATGCGGCTGGAAAGAAGGCCGAGCAACTGCGTGGCTTGGCCAAACAGGCAGGGAACGAGGTCTGCGGCGAAGATATTCTCTCCCTCAGCGTGGGACGCGCTGTCTATCCGGAAGACGGCAAAGATGCGGAGCAACTTCTCGCCGAAGCCGACCGCCGCATGTATCTGGAAAAGCAGAAACAGCTTTCCTACAAGGATCGCCGTTCGCATCCCCGCCTGAAGTGCCGCGTGACCATAGAAATGCAAATGCCGGAGGGGGGGACTCCGCTGTTTGCCAACCTTACCGACGTCAGCATGGGGGGCTGTTATATCGAAACCAGTACTATTATTGCGGCGGGCAGCAAAATCAAACTGGGATTCTCCATGGATGATGCCACTTTGTCTGCCGAGGGCGTTGTGGCAAGGCTCGATCCCGGCTCAGGACTGGCGATACAGTTCCGCGAGTTGAACCGGGAAGGCCGCGAACGGATGCTCAAAATTCTTGAGTTCGTGCAGAAGACAACCACGTTCTATAACAACCGCTATCTCAACAGTCTGACCAAGAGCTGAGTTCGCTGCCACCTTGAACCCCGCTCCCTGGGTCTTTACACTGGAAGCATGCACGTTCACGTTCAAGGCGCGGGCGGTTTCACGCGGGTTCTAAAGGTATCGCTCGGCGTGACCCTGGCCTATATCGTGCTGTTGGTGGTGGCCGGAATCCGCTCGCATTCGCTGGCGCTGCTGTCTGAGGCTGGACACAATCTTTCCGACTTCCTCGCTTTGCTGCTGTCTCTGGTCGCGGTTTATTTTCAGTCGCGGCCCGCCAGCTCCACCAAGACCTACGGTTACCATCGCGCCGGGGTGCTGGCCGCGCTGGTAAACGCTACCTCGCTGGTGGCGGTGTCATTTTTCATCTTCTACGAGGCTTTCCGGCGCCTGCAGCACCCCGAGCGCGTGCAGGCGGGCGTGATGATGTGGGTTGCCGCGGCTGGCGTGGTGATGAACGGAGCCATCGCGCTCCTTCTGTATCGTTCGAGCAGAGGCGCAGGTGGCGACGTCAACATCCGCAGTGCGCTCTTGCACGAAGTCGGCGACACGCTTTCGACCGCCGCTGTTATTGCCGGAGCCTGGGCGATCATGGTCACGGGAAACTACTGGATCGATTCCGTACTCTCGGTTGCCATCGGCGTGCTGATTCTGTGGTCCGGCTTCGGCATCGTGCGAGAGACGCTCAACATTTTGCTGGAAGGCACGCCCCGCGGCGTGAAGCTTGAGGTTGTCGAAACCACAATCCGCTCCATTGAGGGCGTCAACGACGTTCACGATCTTCACTGCTGGAGCATTGGATCGGAAACCCGCGCACTCTCCTGCCACATAGCCATTGCCGATATCCCGCCGTCAGTCAGCGAACGCATTCTGCGCGACGTGAAGGATCGCTTGCTGCATGACTTCCGCATCGACCATACGACCATCCAGTTCGAGCACGTGGTCTGCGAAGTGGCGCACGGCTGCGTGATTCCGGTGGCGGAGAGTGAAGAACATCATCAACACCACAGCCGGTGAGGTAAACGTGCGAGCTTGACCGCTCTAGTCCTGATTACCGACCTACTTCGCTTGCTGTTGGAAGATTTCCCGCGCCCGCTCAACCGTGTCCGCCTCTTCCGCCGACTTATCCGGCCTCAGGCGTACGATCCTTGGAAAGCGCAGCGCATACCCGCTCTCATGCCGGTCGGACTCCATCATGTTGTTGAAGGCCACTTCCAAAACGATCTTCGGCTCAACCACGCGCCGGAATCCCTGATCTTCTACCGTGTGCTCGAGAAACCACTGCGTCATCTCCGCAATCTCCACGTCGGTCAGTCCGGAATACGCCTTGCCGATGTTCACCAACTTGTCTTTGTTCGCAT
Organism: uncultured Acidobacteriaceae bacterium; assembly: GCA_963709305.1. GTDB lineage: Bacteria > Acidobacteriota > Terriglobia > Terriglobales > Acidobacteriaceae > Sulfotelmatobacter. The sequence goes on from CAVPWO010000006.1 coordinate 514,639, forward strand.
CCCAAACGGCAAACGTGTAATCGCTCAGTACGCCGATGCGCTTGCCGTGTCCATATTCGACTGCGGTCACGACCACATCCAGCGTGGCCAGTTCGCGCTTCATCTTCAGCCACGATTTCCCGCGCTTGCCGGGGGTGTAGGGGGAGTTGAGGTCCTTAATCATCAAGCCTTCGTTTCCTCGCGCCTGTGCTGCGGCAAAAAGCTCATCCAATTCCTCAGCCGACGAGGCGCGAAACACCGGCGCGCGAATGATGCTTGCCTTCGCAATTTCGTCTACGGGGTCCGAGTCAAAGGCCAAGGCTTCCTGTATTGCTTTCCCCTGTGAACCTCCGCGCTCTCTGTGGTTAAAGCTTTTGCGTGGCGCCCCCAGCAACGCGTCCAGAATTCCCGCACGCTCCCGCAGCGGACGATCCAGTACGAGTTCCCCGCCCGCGTACAACACGTCGAACGCCAGAAACGCGACGGGAATGTCCCGCAACATCCGGTCGCTGACTTTCTTTCTTCCCAGCCTCTGCTGCAATACGCTGAACGGCCGTGCCCGTCCCAGGTTCACAGCCCTTTGTTCACTCGCCTCCGAGGCCCGCTCATCCACTACTTCTTGCGTGTCGGAAAGTTCCTTCGGATATTCCCACGCCACAATCTCTCCATCGAGAATGGCATCCTGCGCTAGGCCGGCCAGCGCACCCGGCAACTCCGGAAACGACTCCGTGATCTCATCCCGCGTGCGCGAAAAGAACTTTACCTCGCCGATCGCGACATGCGCCTGCGCCCGGATGCCGTCATATTTGTCTTCCACCGCCACATCCGCGAAATAACTGAGTCCCTCTTCCGGCGATTCGATGGGACTCGCCAGCATGAATCCGAGAGGATGAAACAGCCTCATCTGCGCCTCGCACAGCTTGCCTTCGGAGGCCAGCCGTACGGTTTCGCCAATGTCTCCCAGCAGCATGTTAGCGCGCTGCACTTCGGCCAGCGTGCGCAACATAAGCGCGGGCAATCGCGTCTTCCACGAGACTTTCTTTCAATCCAATCCGCAGATCGCCGGTCATGATCTTGATGATGTATTTGGCTTCCAATGGAGTGGCGCGTGAAATCAGATCGCGCACTATAGCCGCTTTTGCCGTCGGTCCTCGTGCCGCCGCAATCTGACGAAATACCGCTTGCACTTCCAAGACGTCCAAACCCTGACCATGGCGTCCAGGAAGGACCTCTCCTGCGACCGCTCCCAAATCGCCGTGTCGGAGATAGGCCTCGGTCAGCGCGCTTTCATCTTTGCCTGCAAGTTCTGCCACGATCCGCCAGAGCGCCCGCCCGCCGACCTGCAACGTGGTCTCTTCCCATGCCGGAAATGCCCGCCCCGAAAGGAAGACCGCCGACACCGCCGCCTCGCCGGTCGGACGCGACTTCAGATAGTCGGCCACGATCCCCGTTTTCAGGAGCTTCTTCGTGGTGCCCGCAATTGCCTCGCCAGCCGTAGCTAACCGCTGCATGCATCCCCAAAATCGTAGCGCCTGCATCCCGCCGGCTGTCATCAGGGCCATTGGCTCTCGCTGCTTGCGGCCACTTAACTCCCGAAGACACTTGAACTTAACCCAATCCGAAAAGGCTCCCGCCTGTGTTACCCTAGAGCCTGCGTCTGGTCTCCCGTTAGGAGCATCTAAATCCTCGTGTGTAGACTACGAAATTATCTTGCGATTCCTGGCTGCCATCCAACTTCTCCCTGCCCTCGAAAGCGGCGAAGAGACGCTGGTCGGCGGGCAAGCCGTGCTTGAAGGAGTGATGATGCGCTCCCCGCACGCCTGGGCGATCGCCTGCCGTAAACCTTCCGGCGAAGTGGTCACCATGAGCGAGCCGCTCGATCGCCCCTCCGAAAAGCATAAATGGATGGCGTGGCCCATCGTGCGCGGCGTGATGACCCTCGGCTACGCCATGAATCTAGGCTACCGCGCCCTGCGCTTCTCCGCCAACGTCGCCATCGAAGACATGATGCAGGAAGACGGGAAGTCCGACATCAAAACCAACCATGTAGCAACAGCCGCCCTGGGTGTTCCGCCAACGCCTGCCCTGAGCTTGCCGAACGGGCAAAGCGCGGCGGAATCATATCAGCTGCAAAAGTCCTCGTCCCCGTCCGAATCCCGCGAAAAAGCCGCCACTCTCAGCAACTGGCTGGCCGCCGTCAACATCCTCATCTCGCTGGCCTTCTTCATCTTCATGTACAAGTACATTCCGCTCCTGGCCGCGACCGAACTCAAGAAAATCGATCCCGCTCTCGGCGGCCGAATTGCTTTTAATCTTATCGATGGCGCGATTCGCCTGGTACTGTTCCTGATCTTCATCTGGGGAGTTTCGCTCTGGAAAGATATTCGCCGCGTCTACCAGTACCACGGCGCCGAACACAAAACGGTTTTCGCCTTTGAAAACGGAGATCCGCTCAATACTGAGGCCGTGCAGAAATATTCGACGTTCCATCCGCGCTGCGGTACCAGCTTTTTGATGACCGTGATGCTGATTTCCATCGGCTTCTACATGCTGATCCCGTTCACCACGTTCTGGGCACGCTTCGCATCGCGCGTCGCCTTACTGCCGATCATCGCCGGAGTCTCCTACGAGATCATCCGCTTCGCCGCCAAGCACCGCGGATCACTCTTCGCGCTGATGACCGCTCCCGGCCTCTGGCTGCAGCGTATCACCACCAAGCCTCCGTCGGACGAACAAGCCCAGTGCGCCATCGCCGCGCTTAATCAGGCCATGTCACTGGAAAAAGAGCGGGGCGGCGAACTGGTGATTGCCTAGCGGTCCCGACTTGGGAAATCGTCGCTGGTCGCTTGTCGTTGGTCGTTGGCCTCCATAAACGGCAGCGGTAAGGTTCCTCTTGGAGGTCTCACCATGCCAGGTTCATTCAAAGATTTGCGCGTGTGGCAGGATGCGATGAAATTTGTAGTTGAAGTCTAGCGGGCGACCGCACATTTTCCGCGACACGAGTTGTATGGCCTAAGCAATCAGTTGCGACGCGCGGCTGTCTCGATTCCCAGCAATATTGCCGAGGGCAAGGGCCATCGTTCGGATCGTGAATTTGGAAATTACCTTCTTCACGCAACAGGCCTTATTGGAAGTACAAACGCAGGTGTTGATTGCAAAAGAATTACAATGTCTAGGCGCCACGGAAGTGGACCGATTGGGAACCTCCGCGGACTCCATCGGCCGCAGCCTGAATAGCCTAATCAACTCGATTCGGGCAACGGCAGCTTAAGAAAAAGGGCCAACGACCAACGACGAACGACCAACGCCGACTCTCATGTTTGAACGCCTCGACCAAATCGAATCTCGCTACGAAGAGCTGACCAACGCTCTCGCTTCGCCGGAGATCGTCAACGACTCGGCGCGATACCAGAAGACCGCCAAGGCCCACGCCGAAATTGCGCCCATGGTCGAGAAGTACCGCGAATATAAAGATTTGACCAGGGGAATTGCCGAGAGCAAGGCCATGCTCGTCGACGAAAAAGATCCCGACATGCGCGCCTACGCGCAGGATGAGCTCTCGCAACTGGAAGGCCGAGTGAAAGCGGTAGAGGAAGAGCTGAAAGTGCTCCTCCTCCCCAAAGATCCGAACGACGAAAAGAACATCATCCTCGAAATCCGTGCCGGCACCGGTGGGGACGAAGCTACACTCTTCGCTGCCGAAATTTTCCGCATGTACACCCGCTACGCGGAAACACAGCGCTGGAAGGTGGAAGTTCTTTCGTCGTCGGAATCTTCGGCGGGGGGCTTGAAAGAAGTTATCGCGATCATTGAAGGCAATCGCGTCTTCTCGCAACTGAAGTATGAAAGCGGCGTACACCGTGTGCAGCGCGTTCCGGCCACTGAGCAGCAAGGGCGCGTGCACACTTCGGCTGTGACGGTGGCCATATTGCCTGAAGCGGAAGACGTGGACATCAAGATCGAAGCCAAAGATTTGCGCATCGACACGTTCTGCTCGTCGGGCCCCGGTGGCCAGTCGGTGAATACGACTTACTCTGCCGTACGCATCACGCACATCCCAACCAACACGGTCGTGAGTTGCCAGGACGAAAAATCGCAAATCAAAAACCGGGAGAAAGGCATGCGCGTGCTGCGCTCGCGTCTCTACGAAATCGAAATGGAAAAGCAGCAGCAGGCCCTGGCCAAGGAACGCAAAGCCATGGTGGGCTCCGGCGATCGCAGCGAGAAGATTCGCACCTACAACTTCCCGCAGAACCGACTCACCGACCACCGCATCGGCTTCACCATCCACCAACTCGAGGCCGTGATGGACGGAAAACTGCAGCCGCTCATTGAGGCACTCACCACTTACTACCAGGCCGAAAAACTAAAGCAGGAAGCCGCCAGCGTCGTCTGATCTCACGTAGGGACAGCCGCCTCGGCTGTCCCACAGCGCTGTTCCATAAGCGGTCAATCTTTAATGGTCAATCTTTGGAAGGTGATGCATGTCCGACTTGCCCTCCATGCTTTCCGCCGTTCTCGTCGATCGCTACGCCGCGAATGCCGCCCGTGTCCACGAACTGGCCGCTCCGCTGACCAACTCCCAGGTCTGGCGCAAGCCATTCCCCTACGGAAACAGCTTCGGGCACCTAGTCCTGCACCTCACCGGCAACCTGAACTATTACATTGGCGCGCAGATCGCCAATGCCAGCTACGTCCGCGACCGCCCGCGCGAATTCAACGACCCCAATCCTCCTCCAAAAGAGGAAGCTCTAAAGCGATTCGACGAAGCCGTAGCCATGGTGCGGGCAACCATCGGCGAGCAGTCGCCCGACGACTGGTCGAAAGCGTATTCAGGCGTAGGCGCGACCGCGCAGAACCGCCTCGATATGGTCGTCCAGTGCGCCGCCCACATGCAGCATCACATTGGCCAGATGATCTATCTCGGCTACGAGTGGAAGCGCCAAGCCGGCGGCTCAAAATCGGGCGAGCAACCCTGCCCTCCGGTCTGACACCTAAGAGGCATGTCCAAGACGGTCAGATCGAGAGTCAGATCCAGCCGCGTCGCGCCCGACCGGCTTCTGTCCCAGCCGAATTCCAGGTCGTTGCTTGCGCTCGCCGGCTTCGGCGCCCTCACTGCCGGCGCCGCCTGGTATGGCGCGCGCTACAGCCATAATGGCAGCGACGACCCCTGGTACCAGGACCTCGACAAACCGAGCTTCACTCCGCCCGACGCCGTTTACCCCGTGGTGTGGACTGCGCTCTACGCCCTGATCGCGTGGTCCGGTTGGCGTATCTGGAGCGCCGCGCCTTCGCGGAATCGCAATGCCGCGCTTCGACTCTGGGTCTCGCAACTCGCAGCCAACGCCCGCTGGTCGAAACTCTTCTTCGGAAAGCATCGCCCCAAACTCGCGCTAGCCGACATTCTGGCGCTGGAAGGAACTATCGCCTCTTACATTTCCGCCGCCCGCAAAGTTGATCGCGCCGCTGCCTATGCCTTCCTCCCCTACGGCGCCTGGGTGGCTTTCGCCACAGCGCTGAACGCCGAGATCGTCCGCCGCAATCCCTTGGAAGGCTGATAATACGGGCAGCAGGATGTGCGTTCCCCGGTGTGCCTCTGTGTCCCCTGTGGTTAAAATCTCTTCGTGCAGCTAAAAGCATCTCTCGGTTCTGCGATCGCCCGACTCACCGCGTCCCAAGTCCCATCCCCGCGCCTGAACGCCGAACTGCTCCTGACGTTTACGCTTAACTGCGATCGCGCCTATTTATTCGCTCACCCCGAGCGCGAACTCAGCGCCGAAGAGCAGTCCAGCTACGACGCCGCGCTTGCAGAACGCGCTCGCGGGGTTCCCGCGCAGTACATCACTGGACATCAGGAATTCTGGGGCATGGACCTGATCGTTACTCCGGCGGTCCTCATTCCGCGTCCTGAAACCGAACACGTCATCGAAACAATCCTCGCGTTGCGGACCTCGGATCTCAGCCCCCGGACTTCAGCCGTGTCCTCCAGCGTCGCGATGAGAAGTTCGAGGTCCGAGGTTCAAGGTCCGAAGTCTAATGCGCTTCGCCTGCTCGACGTCGGTACCGGATCGGGCTGCATTGGCCTGGCCTTAGCCAAGGAATTTCCTGACGCCGAAATCCACGCTACCGATATTTCGGCGGCTGCGCTCGAAGTGGCGCGCGCCAATGCCGCCCGGCTTCAATTCGAGAAGCGAATCCAATTCCACCAAGCGGACTTGCTTGCAGGCCTGAATTTAACGGATTTGGACGCCGTCGTCTCCAATCCGCCATACGTGGGCAGCTCGGAAGAAGATCAGGTTCAATTAGAGGTGCGGAAGTATGAGCCGCGCAATGCGGTATTTGGTGGGCCAACAGGGACCGAGATCATCGCCCGCCTGCTGCCTCAGGCAAACGAAGCATTGCGTCCCGGCGGATGGCTCGTTCTCGAAATCAGCGGGACGATCGCGAGCAAGGTGAAGAAACTTCTGGAAGATTGGGACGACGTTCGCATTATCCCCGACTTGCAGTCGATTCCCCGGGTCGTGCAGGCGCGAAAGCCTCTGAAATTATTCCCATCGAAACGAGGGCGGCGGCCGTTAAAGCTGCCCTGACTTATTGTCATTCCGAGCGAAGCGAGGAATCCGCCGTCCGCGCCTAGTGTCGCACCGCCGCCGGCAGAATCTCCTCGACGTCAATAATATCGGTCGGATAGTTCCCGGTATAACACGCCGAGCAATACGAGATTTTCTCGCCCTCGCCACAAGCTTTCTTGAGGCCCTGCAGCGAGAGGTAAGCCAGCGAATCCGCGCCAATATAGTCGCGGATTTCTTCCACAGACTTGTTGGCGGCAATGAGCTGCTTCTTTGAAGGGGTGTCCACACCGTAATAGCAGGGGGAAATCGTGGGCGGGCAGGAGATGCGCATGTGCACTTCCTTGGCTCCGGCGCTGCGGATCATGCGCACAATCTTCCGGCTGGTGGTGCCGCGCACGATCGAGTCATCGATCAGCACCACCCGCTTGCCCTGCAGCAGCGAACGCACCGGATTCAGCTTGAGCTTCACGCCAAAATCGCGCACGCTCTGGCTGGGCTCAATGAACGTGCGCCCAACGTAGTGGTTGCGAATCAGCGCAAAACGAAATGGAATCCCGCTTTCCGCGGCATAGCCCACGGCCGCGGTCACGCCGGAGTCGGGGACGGGAACGATCAGATCGGCCTCTACGCCCGCTTCGCGGGCTAACTGCCGTCCTAGCTCCTCGCGGCTGGTTTGCACTGCGCGGCCGAAGACGACGCTGTCGGGACGCGAGAAGTACACATGCTCGAAGATGCAACTCGATTGCGGCGCAGCCGTGGAATAAAAACGCGAACTGACTCCTTCCGGCCCAACCACCACTAACTCGCCCGGCTTCACATCGCGAATGTACTCGGCGCCGATCAGATCGAACGCACAGGTCTCAGAGGCAAAGACGATCGTGTCCTGCTTCTGGCCTTCCAAGGCCGCGATCCGGCCCATGGCCAGCGGCCGGAAGCCGCGCGGATCGCGCACCGCGAAGACTCGATCATTGCTCATCATCACCAGCGAAAATGCCCCTTCGACCTGCCGCAGCGCATCCGCCACCGCTTCCGGCAGCGTGTGCTCCTTGGAAAGAGCGATCAGATGGACGATGACTTCGGTATCGCTGTTGGATTGAAAAATCGAGCCCTGACTCTCCAGCCGGGCGCGCACCTGCAGCGCGTTGACCAGGTTGCCATTGTGCGCCACGGCAATCGAACCCTTATTCGATTGCACCAGAATCGGCTGCGCGTTCAGCAGTGCCGAGTCTCCGGCAGTCGAGTAGCGCGTGTGCCCTATGGCCAGCGTGCCTCGCATCTTCGAGAGCACATCCTCGGTGAAAATGTCGGCCACTGAGCCCATCGCTTTATGCGTCCGCGAGGTCAGCCCATCGGACGTGACGATCCCCGCCGATTCCTGCCCGCGATGCTGCAACGCATGCAGCCCCAAATAAGCCAACTTCTCCGCCTCCGGATGGGCGAAGATCGCCACCACGCCGCACTCGTCACGAAATTTGTCGGAAGAAGGCATTGTAGCTCCTGGCTTTTAGCTCACAAATTGACCGATCACTCTCTGTGTCTCTCAGAGTCCTCTGTGGTTCAAGCCTTTGAGTTGAATCATCCCGCCACCACCAATTCCGAATCCGTCCGCAACGCCGACTCCAACGCCCCTTCATAAGCTGAACTCAACTCGGAAATCCCCGCCGAAATCACGACCTCCCCATCGAGCGAAACTTCCAGCCGTTCCGGAATCGTCTCGCCGATAACCTCCGCCAGCACGCCGAATTGGCCCGCCACATGTTTGATTCCCGCCACATTGCCCGGGTCGCAAGAGATCACGATCCGGCTGGCATCTTCGCCAAACAGCGCAAACTCCGCGAATAGCCCACCAGACGCCAGGTTCACCCGCGCCCCCACGCCCTTCGGAAATGTCTTCTCGGCCAACGCGACCGCCAAGCCGCCATCCGCGCAATCATGCGCCGATTCCACCAATCCCTGATCAATGATTGCAATGACAGCTTTCTGCAAGCCGGCTTCCTTCTCCAGGTCGAGCTCCGGAGGATATCCCCAGAGCGTCCCAAGAATTTCTTTCGCGTATTCCGATGACCCGAACTCACTCTCTGCATCGGTGATATCGCCCGCTCTCGCCAGCGCGCAATAGCACGATGGTGCGTCCGGGTGCCGCGAAATGCATCTTCGCGGTCTTGTGCACATCGTCGAGAATTCCTACCACTCCCAGCACCGGCGTCGGGATAAATGCCTTCTCCTAGCGTCTCGTTATAGAAGCTGACATTGCCGCCGGTGATGGGAATTTCCAGCTCCTCGCAGGCTTTCGTGATGCCATCGATCGTCTGCGAAAACTGCCACATGATGTGCGGCTTCTCGGGATTGCCGAAGTTCAGGCAATTCGTCGCGCCCACCGGAGTCGCACCCGAGCATGCCACCTTGCGCGCCGCTTCGGCGACCGCGTGCATCGCGCCCAGCCGCGGATCGAGATAGCACCACCGCCCGTTGCCATCGAGCGCCATCGCCAGCCCGCGCCGCGAGCCCTTGATGCGAATTACGCCCGCATCTCCCGCTCCCGGCGCTTCGACCGTGTTGGTCTGCACCATGTGATCATATTGCTGCCACACCCACCGCTTGCCGCAGATGTTCGGGCTGGCCAGCAACCGCTTCAGATCTTCCGTAAAGTCCGACACGCCCGCCCCCGACGAAGCAGGTCTTGAGAAGGGCTCGGCAGCCGTGGGTTGGTAAAAGGGCACGGCTTCAGCCGTGCCGTCAGGCGCTTCCAAAGATGGGGACTTTAGCCCCTGAGGTCCGCTCAGCCGCACGCCCTCCGGCATCTCGCGCGGCACCGGCGGCTCCCATCGCGCCAGCGGACGCTTGTACACCGGCGCCTCATCGGTCAGCGCCGGATTCGGAATCTCCGCTACAACCTTGCCGTGCTCCAGCACGCGCAGTTTATTGTCGGTCGTAACCTTGCCCACCTCGACCGCATCGAGTCCCCATTTTTCAAAAACGCGAAAGACCTCGTGCTCGCGCCCTTTTTGCGCCACCAGCAACATGCGCTCCTGCGACTCGCTCAGCATAATCTCGTAAGGACTCATGCCAGTTTCACGCTGCGGGACGCGGTCGAGTTCGATTTCAATACCCACGCCGCCGCGGCTGCCCATTTCGCAGGTCGAGCAGGTCAGTCCCGCCGCGCCCATATCCTGAATGCCGACGATTGCTCCCGTCTGCATCGCCTCCAGACACGCTTCGAGCAAAAGTTTTTCCAGGAAGGGATCGCCCACTTGCACGTTCGGCCGCTTCGCTTCCGAGGCTTCGCTGAACTCTTCGCTCGCCATAGTCGCGCCGTGAATGCCGTCGCGCCCGGTCTTGGCCCCCACATAAATTACGGGATTGCCTTCGCCCGCGGCCTTGGCGTAGAAAATCTCATTCTTTCGCACAAGTCCCAGAGCAAACGCATTCACCAGCGGATTTCCCGAGTAGCAGTGCTCGAACTTGGTCTCGCCGCCAAGGTTCGGCACCCCGAAACAGTTGCCGTAAGAAGCAACCCCGCTGACTACGCCGTCGAGAATGGAATGGTTCTTGCGAATCTCAGCTTGTCGTGCTTGTGTAGCGACAGCCGCCTCGGCTGTCCGGCCAGAGTGAAGCTCGGCCGAGGCGGGCAAGAGTGCCCGCCCCACGCGAATCGGACCAAAGCGTAAGGAATCCATAACCGCGACTGGTCTCGCGCCCATGGTAAAAATGTCGCGCAGAATTCCGCCCACGCCGGTGGTCGCGCCCTGAAACGGCTCGATGAATGACGGATGATTGTGCGATTCGATCTTGAAAGCACAGGCCCAGCCGTCGCCAATGTCGATGATGCCGGCATTCTCGCCCGGTCCCTGCAACACCAGTTTGCTGCGGGTCGGCAGCCGTTTCAAATGCACCCGCGAAGACTTGTAAGAGCAGTGCTCGCTCCACATCACACTGAAAATACCCAGCTCAGTCAGTGTGGGTTCGCGCTGGCCGAGAAGTTGCTTGATCTTTTCATACTCCTCCGGCGTGAGGCCGTGCTGCCGGAGGGTCTCCGGAGAAAAGGCAGAGGTCAAAGAAGTTGCCATGGGAAGAGCTTCTATTGTCGCATTTCGTGGCGTCCGAGGGTAGAGCCGCCGCAAAGAGTTTTTGAGACCTCTCACCTGCTACGATTCTGGTGAATGAAATCAATCGTCGTAGGCACCGCCGGGCACATCGACCACGGGAAAACGGCGCTGGTAAAGGCATTGACTGGCATCGATGCCGACCGGCTCGAAGAAGAGAAGCGCCGCGGCATCACCATCGACCTGGGCTTCGCCCACATGGATTTGCCGGGCCAGAACGGCGAGCGGCTGCATCTCGGTTTTGTGGACGTCCCCGGCCACGAGCGCTTCGTCCGCAACATGTTGGCTGGAGTGGGAGGCATCGACCTGGTGCTGCTGGTCATCGCGGCCGACGAATCGATCAAGCCCCAGACTCGGGAGCACTTCGACATTCTGCAATTGCTCGCTGTGCAGCGTGGTATCACCGTGCTCACTAAGTCCGACGCAGTCGACGCGGAGACCCTCGACGTGGTTCGGTTGGAAGTGGAGGAGTTTCTGCGGGGGACGTTCCTGGACAAACCGAACTTGGAAAATCCGAATTTGGATAAACCAAACTCCGTCGTGGCTGTGAGTTCGCTCACCGGTGCCGGACTGGACGATCTGAAGCGCGCCCTGACGGCGGCGGCGAGTGAAGTGCAGCCGCGCGATTCGCATGCTCTCGCCCGTTTGCCCATCGATCGCGTATTCACCATGAAGGGATTTGGCACGGTCGTCACCGGAACCCTGTCGTCAGGGACTATTCGACGCGACGAGGAGATGGAAGTTTTTCCTTCGGGCCGAAAAGTTCGAGTGCGCGGAGTCCAAGTCCACGGGCAAGCTGCCGGGGCGGCGATTGCCGGGCAACGCACCGCCCTGAATCTGGCGGGCGCGAGCACGGAAGATTTGTCACGCGGCATGACGCTGGCGCCGCCCGGGACATTTTCGACAACGCGCCGGGTAGATGTGCGACTGCGATTGCTCGCCTCGGCTCCGCGCGCGCTCAAGCACCGGTCTCGAGTCCACTTCCACTGCAACACAATGGAGACGGTGGCGGAGATCGCGCTACATGGCATAAAGCAACTTGCTCCTGGATCGGCGGCAATGGCCCGGCTGAAGCTTCCGGAGGCAGCCCTTCTATTGCCCGGGGATAGATTCATCATCCGTCAGTTTTCGCCGGTCATCACCATCGGTGGTGGCGTGGTGCTCGATCCCGCTCCGATCCCGCGCATGCCGGGACTTGAAAGTTTTCTGCAGATACTGGCCGATGGCAGTCCGGAACCTGTCCTCACAGCACGGATCGCAAGGCGCGGTCACACGGGTATCTCAATGTCGCAGCTTATTTCCGAAACGGGATGGACCAGGGTTTTGCTCGAAGCTCGACTCGATCAGATGTTGAAAGACCTGCGTGTGTTGCGTATCGGGGACCTGCTCATGCACGTCCCCGCAATGATTGGGCTCCAGCAATTCATCGTGACCACCGTTGCGGCGTTTCACAAGAAGAATTCGCTTGTAGGCGGAATTGCCAGAGAAGCGCTGCGCGAGCAAGTGAAAGCTTCACCGGAAGTATTCACCGCCGCCCTCGATTTACTGGCCCGCGAAAAGAATATTGAAGTTGCGGGCGATCTCGTACGACTGCCAGGCCATGGCGTGGTCATGAAGGACGAGGAAGCCGAGTCCAAGAAGAAAATCGATGGCGCTTTTGCATCCGCGGGATTGAAAGTCCCCGCGCTCCACGAGGTGATCGCGGGACTCAAGGTGGACAAAGTGCGAGCGCAGAAGATTGTCACGCTATTGCTGCGCGACAGGATGCTGGTCAAAATTTCAGACGAATTAGTATTTCACCGCACCGCGCTGGAGCAATTGCGCCGCTTAGTTGCGGAGCAGAAAGCCAAGTCTACAAGAATGGACGTCGCCAAGTTCAAAGAACTGACCGGAGTGAGCCGCAAGTACGCCATCCCTCTTCTTGAATATTTGGACCGGGAGCATGTCACGAAGCGCGTCGGCGATGCGCGGGAAATCCTGTAAGAGATTTGGTAATTGAGAAATTTAGTAATTGGGTAATTTGAAAACCTGTCCACGCGGCGTTCGGGTCTTGAATTACGCAATTATTCAATTCAGCAATTCCCCAATCCGCTCAGGTCTTTTCCTCGGGGAACTCCACTTCCAACCCCAGGGGATCGGTGAACCGGTTGGTAAGATTCGCCAGGCCCGTCAACAGATGAATGTCCACAATCTCCGGTTCGGAGAAATACTGGCGCAACGGGGCGAAATCGCTGTCGCTGATGTCGTGTGGCATACGCGTCAGCTTTTCGATATAAATCAGCGCCGCGCGTTCTCTTTCGCTGTAGCGTGAATAATCTCCCGCTCGGAGCGCCGACCAGTCTTCCGCGGTGAATCCCACTCGCTTCGACGATGCCACATGGTGCTGCGTGCAGTAATGGCATCCGTTGATCAGCGACACGCGAAGATAGATGAGTTCGTACAACTTCCGGTCGAGGGAACGCCCGACACTGGCGTAGAAGCTCAGAAAAGACTTAAGCATCTCCGGTCGGTGGGCCAGCGCTTTCTGCGCGTTGCCGGGTTTTCCGCGCAGCGTTTTCTCGTACATTTCCTTCACTTCGGCAGTGGCCGATTCTGGGCTGATTAGGCTGATGCGTGCCATCGAGTCCTCCAATGGGTTTCGTCTTTATCATCGCAGACCCTTGCCATTCCGTGCTCGCCAAGGCCGCTGTCAAGTAGAACGGCGATTCTGCCGATGGTCAGTGGAGGAGGCGTGGATGAGAGCCCTGGCCTGGATCGTGGTCCTGACGTGCTTCGGTTCGGTGACCAGCCGTGCCCAGGCATTTAACGATTCCGATGTGGCCGCGAAGCTTGTCGCGGTCGAACAAGTCGAAAAAATGCAAGTCAGGAAACTGCAAGCCTTGCAGAACAAAGACACAAAGACGCTGCGGGCCCTGTTGGACGATGCCTTCGTCTATGTGGATCCCGAGGGTAAAGTTCTGACCAAGCCGGAAGTACTCTCATACATCGCGACGACCGGTTCGCTGCAGTTCACTGCAGAGGACATGACCGTGAAGTTGCACGGAGAGACCGCAATCGTCACCGGTATTTACCGGGTGAAAGGCGCGGAACATGGAAAGCCGTTCATGCGACAGGATCGTTTCGTGGATACGTGGCTCGACAGGAACGGGCAATGGGTTGCGATTGCGAGCCTGCTGACGCTGGCCGGAAATTAAGTGTCCACGCAACTCCGTATTTTATTGCTCATCTCCCGACGTATCGAAACACATCTTATGAAAATCGCCTTCTGCTGCGTTATGGTAGTTTGCGCCGCGTCCCTTACCTCCGCCGGACAGCAATTGGCCGAGGGTGGCACTGCGGCGGGCATTCGCGCCCTGGAGAGCGCCTGGACCGTGGGGCAGTCGCGCAATGACAGCGGTGCTTTGGACCTTATTTTCGATGACGCTCTGGTCTACGTTGAATACGGCAAATTGGTAACCAAAAGGGAATATCTGTCGAGGATTAAGCGCCAGAGCTCGCAAGAGGATCAGATCGTCATGGGCCCAATGACCGTCCGCACATTCGCAAGCACCGCCATCGTAGTCGGCACGTATTCTGAAACAAAGACAGAGAAGGCAAGCTTCGCTCTGAAGCGCTGGCGCTTTATTGATACCTGGGTGTACAAAAAAGGCAGAGGTTGGGTGCTGGTCGCCGCTGCGGCAGTCCCGCTGTCGTAGTCAGCCAGAACCCTGCCGCACCGTCACGCACTGTGAGAACGCACTGTGATAACTAAGAGCCGAGACGCGGACGACCCAGTTCGCTTGTTCGCAACTCGAACCGCATGGACGGCATGGCTCAAGAAGAATCATCGCAACGCGAAAGGTCTCTGGTTGCGCCTGGCGAAAAAGGGATCGGGCCTTCGATCCGTCACTTATCATGAAGCCCTCGATGTGGCCTTGTGTTACGGATGGATTGACGGACAGAAGAAGGCGGAAAGCGAGCAGGCATGGCTGCAACGGTTCCTTCCACGATCGCCAAAGAGCATCTGGTCGAAGATCAACCGCGATAAGGCAAATGCTCTGATCGCGTGCCGCCAAATGCAGGTTGCCGGGTATGAAGCAGTCGAGGCGGCAAAAAAAGACGGACGATGGAATGCTGCCTATGACTCGCCCAAGAGCGCCAGCGTATCCCCGGACTTTCAGGCTGCGTTGGATGCGCGACCGCGAGCGCGGGATTTCTTTCAGTCTCTCGATCGCGCGAATCGCTACGCGGTTCTGTTTCGCATTCAAACCGTGAAAATGCCGGAGACGAGAGTTCGTAAGATTCGCGAGTTTGTCGAGATGCTGGAAAGACGCGAGAGAATTCACGCGCCGCGCAAAGCCCGCCGGCCCTCAAAATAAGAGACTCTGGAATCGACGGAATGGCAATCATCAAAATAATTGGTGCAGGGTTGGCTGGGTCCGAAGCCGCCTGGCAGTGTGCGCGGCGAGGCTTGGACGTGGAGTTGTTCGAGATGCGTCCCATGCGCTGTACTCCGGCGCACCAGACCGCGGATTTCGCCGAACTCGTCTGCTCGAACTCTCTGAAATCGGACAGCGAGAACACCGCTCCGTGGCTGCTGAAGGAAGAGATGCGGCGCGCCGGTTCGTTGCTTCTGGAGATCGCGCGGGAGTGCGCCGTCCCCGCGGGACACGCTTTGGCGGTAGACCGGGTGACGTTCGCCGCGCGCGTAACCGAAGCGATCTCGCGGGAGCCTCGCATTCGCATTCGGCGCGAAGAAGTAACTTCGGTCGATGAATCGCAGGACGTGACCATCATCGCCACTGGCCCGCTGACTTCGGACGCACTCTCTTCCGAGATTGCCCGGTTGAGCGGTTCCGCGACTTGTAATGCCGAGCGTGCGGGCGCGCGCGCTGCACACCATTCTGATTCACACGGTTCGCACTTATATTTTTACGATTCGATCAGTCCGATCGTCGAAGCCGATTCCATCGAAATGTCGCGCGTCTACATGGCTGCCCGTTATGACAAGGGCTCGGCGGACTATATCAACTGTCCAATGACGCCGGAGGAATATGCCCGCTTTTACGATGCGCTGGTGGCGGCGCAGTCGGTGGAAGAGCGCGAGTGGGAAAAGCTGAATTACTTCGAAAGTTGTTTGCCGATCGAAGAGATCGCTCGCCGCGGCCGCGACACGCTACGCTTCGGCCCCATGAAGCCGGTTGGACTCGTCGATCCGCGCACCGGCAAGATGCCATACGCGGTCGTGCAGCTTCGCCAGGAAAACCTGCGGGCGGATTCCTACAACCTGGTCGGGTTTCAAAATCATCTGAAGTTTGGCGAGCAGGCGCGCGTATTGCGCCTGATTCCGGGCCTGGAGAATGCGAGCTTTTTGCGTTACGGACAGATTCATCGCAACACCTACATCAACGCGCCAACTTTGTTGCGCGAGACCCTGCAAATGAAGGCGCATCCGCAAGTATTCTTTGCTGGGCAGATTTGCGGCGTCGAGGGTTACGTTGAGTCGATCGCAACCGGCCTGCTGGCCGCGATCCACGCTGCCGCGTTGGTGTCCCGAACCGAAATGACGCCGGCCCCCCGCGCTTCCGCCTTTGGATCGCTCACGCACTATGTCACGCACGCGGATGCGAAGAACTTTCAGCCGGCAAATATCACGTTTGACCTGCTGCCTCCACTGGAAAGAAAGATCCGCGACCGCAAGGAACGCCATCGCATGCAGTGTGAATCGGCGCTTAACGAATTCGATGCTTGGATGGACAGGGTCGCGACACCCGGCGTGAAAGCGTGAATCGGCAGACGAAAGGGCGGCTGGGGCGCGGAAGAATGCGGCGTCACCAGAGTTTGAGGCTTGTCAGGCCCGGTCTGGAAAAGGATTTCCGCACAAACTCGCCAATCCCAACTTCGTGATTGAGGTTCCCAAACCCTTCCAGGCAGGCGGTATTGCCTTCATTCCCGATTTTTTCCTGCAACAAAGTTGCTTCCGGATGCGTATCTGACACTAAGCTCGCCCGCTCGGGATGACTTTCGACTCCGGGCTGCGTCCAACAGATGTCATGACGTTGCGCGACCTTATTTTCGATGTTCTGCGAACCCTGTGGTCGCACAAGCTGCGGGCTTTTCTGACCATGTTCGGGATTGCCTGGGGCATTGTGTCGATCGTGCTCATGGTGGCGGCCGGCGAAGGTTTGCGCAAGGGCCAGGAAGTGCAGGCGCGAAATCTGGGCAAAGACGTGATGATCGTCTTCCATGGCCGAACCAGCCTGCAGGCCGGTGGAACGCACGCTGGGCGCATCGTGCACTGGGAAGATGCGGATGTCGCAGTGGTGCAATCCGACTCGCCTGACTGCGAGTGGGCGATTCCCGAACTTGAACAGGACACCGTCCGCACGCATTCGAATTTCAACAATGCAGCCTTCACTGTTACGGGATCGTATCCTCAGTTCGGCTACATTCGCAGCCTCGACGTGGGCGCAGGACGTTTCTACGATTGGGACGACATGCGCGAGGCCAGGCGCGTGGCGTTTCTCGGCTCCGATGCAGCCAAGCAGTTGTTTCCGGGGCGCAATCCGGTGGGCGATACGATTTATTTAAATGACTTTCCCTACACCGTGATTGGCGTGATGGCCAAAAAGAAGCAGGACTCCAGCTATGACGGCTGGGATGTGAATAAAGTGTTCGTCCCGTTTGCTGCGATGC
The DNA here is from genome assembly GCA_963709305.1 of uncultured Acidobacteriaceae bacterium. Lineage (GTDB taxonomy): Bacteria > Acidobacteriota > Terriglobia > Terriglobales > Acidobacteriaceae > Sulfotelmatobacter. The sequence continues at coordinate 531,968 of CAVPWO010000006.1, forward strand.
GCCGCGATTTTCCCGACAAACCTCCGGGAACGAGTTCCACATTCGATCAACTTCTGGTGACGCCGAAATCGGTCGATCAGCACACTGCGTGCAAGCACGAGGTGCGCGTGGCACTGGCCCGCATGCATCACTACGATCCCAACGATAAGGAAGCTTGTCCCATCTGGGATACGGTGCAGGAGGCGCAGGCGTTCAAGACCATGACGGATGGCATGAAATTCTTTCTGGGAGCGGTCGGCATCGTGACGCTCGTCCTGGGCGGCATTGGCGTGATGAATGTCATGCTGGTCGCGGTGCGCGAGCGCACCCGGGAGATTGGCGTGCGTAAAGCGATTGGCGCTCCGGCAGGCACGATCCTGCGGCAATTCTTTATTGAAGCCCTGATCATCGCCTTGCTCAGTGGCGGAGTTGGCCTGGGCGTGGCCTTTGGGTTTTGCGCGCTGGTAAACATGTTGCCCATGCCCGACTTTTTTGCCGGATTGATTCCAAGTTGGAGTTCCGGCCTGATCGCGGCCGCGCTCCTGGGTCTGATCGCCATAGGAGCGGCGTTATATCCCGCGCGGAGAGCAGCGTCAATCGATCCGATTGAGGCATTGCGCTATGAGGCGGGCGGCTAGAAAAAATAGTAATAAAGGTTTCAGAGTTTCAACGTTTCAAGGTTCCAATGTTTTCTAAAGCTTGAGCCGTGAAACTTGAACCTTGAAACCATGAAACCTTGAAACTTTGCACTAGCAATGCTGATTGAAATTATTCTCGAAGCCTGGATCGCGCTGAAGCGCAACCTCACTCGCAGCTTCCTGACTATGCTGGGCATAGTCTGGGGCATCGCGACCGTGACTCTGTTGATCGCCTATGGCAGCAGCTTTCGCAGCGTGCTGGTGCACGGCTTTGATGCATTCGGAAAGAGCGTGGTCATCTGCTGGCCGCAGCAAACCAGCGAGCAGCCCGGCGGCCAGCGCGCCGGAAAAAAAGTTGTCCTCGAGCAGGCCGATCTCGATATGGTGAAGGCCACCGCCCCGCTGGTGAAGCATGTATGCCTTGAGACCGTCCGCCGTCCGGGAATTGCTTACGGCGACCGCATGGTTGGGACCGCCCCGGTACGCGGAGTCTGTCCTGAATATGGCGAGATGCGCAACGAAGTTCCATCGGAAGGCCGCTGGATTAATGCCGAGGACGAACTGGAGCGCCGCCGCGTCATCTTCCTCGGCGGCCGGCTCAAGGAAGAGTTGTTCAGCGGACGCCCAGCTGTCGGCGAAACCGTGCAAGTCTCTGGAGTGCGCTTCACCGTGGTCGGCGTCATGGCGCGGAAGATTCAACTCAGCAATTATTTTTCCAGCGACGACGAGTCTTCGTGGATTCCGTATTCCGCTGCCGGTGACTTGTGGAATACGCGCTATGCCGCCGTCATGGTATTCGAGCCTATCGCTCCGCAGTTTGAAAAGAAAGCAATGGCGCAGGTTCTGGCCGCAGTGGCCACGCGGCAGAATTTTTCTCCCACCGACCCCAAGGCATTCCAGATGTTCGGCCGCGATGAATTCCGCCCGGTCATCGACGCGCTGACCATCGGGTTACAGGTGTTGCTTACCTTCATCGGAACGTTGACTCTCGGGATCGGCGGCGTGGGCGTGATGAATATCATGCTGGTGTCGGTGGACGAGCGCATTCGCGAGATCGGCCTGCGGCGCGCGCTGGGTGCGCGCAAGCGCCACATCAAGCTGCAATTCCTGGCGGAGACTCTTCTCATCATGCTGATCGGCGGGGCCATTGGCGTGCTCCTGTCGTATCTCATCGCCTGGTGCGTTGGCACCCTGCCCATGATGGGGCCGTTGTTTGAAGACGATTCCGGCCAGGGCGACATTCACCTGCGCATCTCGATGATGACCGTGATCCTCTCGACTGCCGTCTTGCTGATCGTAGGGGTCTTCAGCGGCCTGGTGCCGGCACTGCGGGCATCGAAACTCGACCCCGTAGAAGCCCTGCGCTACGAATAAAAGCGTAGCGACAGCCGCCTCGGCTGTCCGGCCACAGCGAAGCGAGGCTGAACCATTCGCGAGCACATGCCCCTCCAGCGAAAAATTAATTTGCTACGCCTCTTCCTTCGCAGTACCTTCTTCGCAGTACCTTGCCGGCTGAAGCATTTGCCGAGGTGAACCTTGCCGATCTCCGCCGTGGACACAATTACGCTCGCATTCCAGCACGCCAAACGGCAACTCCTCCAACCGTTTCGTTTCGGACAGTGGATTCGACTGGCGGTCGTTGGCCTGCTGGCTGGAGAGATGGGCTCCGGTGGAAGCTTCAAGTTCCCTATGAGCTTTCCGCATCAGACGGGATCCTCGCGCCATTTCTTACAACAGGACTGGCCGAAAATCGATCCCGCAATTCTGGGCGGGCTGATCGCGGTTCTTCTGGTGGCTGGTTTCGTCTTTTTCATTGTGATGTTGTACGTCAGCAGCGTAATGCGATTCATCCTGTTCGACAGCGTGCTGGCGAAAGAATGTCACATCCGCCAGGGATGGAGCCGTAGACAACGGCCGGCGTGGAAGTATTTTTTGTGGCAGTTGGGATTGATGCTGGCGACTCTTGGAGCAATGGCGTTATTGCTCGGCATCCCTGCTGCTTTCGCCCTGGCGATGGGATGGTTTAGCTCGCCTCGCGAACACATCCTGCCGCTGGTGCTCAGCGGGATCGTGGTGTTCGTCCTGGTATTTCTTTTCTTTGTGATCGTGGCCGTGGTTCATGTCCTGACCAAGGATTTCGTAGTACCGCAAATGGCATTGGAAGATATTGGCGCGGTCGAAGGCTGGCGTCGGTTGTGGCCCATGATCCAGATCGAACAGTCCGGCTATGCGGTATACGTTGGAATGAAGATCGTTTTGGCGATTGGCGCGGGCATCGTGATCGGCATCGCGTCGCTGATTCTTGGTTTGATCGTCGCGATTCCGGCGGCTGGCTTGGGGATTATTGCGGTGATCACCGGGAAGTCCGCGGGCATGACGTGGAATGCTCTTACCATTACCGTCGCTATCGTGGTGGGGTGCATTCTGGTGGCGGTTTTTCTTTTCTTAACATCGCTGATCGCGGTCCCCGCCATTGTGTTCTTCCCCGCGTATGCGATTTACTTCTTCGCGGCGCGATATCGACCGCTGAGCCTGGTGCTCTATCCGCCGCCACAGCCCCCTTCCACTGGCCCGCTTCCCCAGCCTGCCGCATAGACGCGACGAAGGTTCGAAGAAGCCAACCTCCGCCAGTGGTTGATGTTTTATGCAACTGAAGCGTCATGGGACGCATCCGTGTACTGTCAAGCAAACTTATCGCATTCCAGAGGCAAATACCTGCTTACGCAACTCAGGAAAGTACGATGAGGAACAGTAATCGTTCCTCTTCCGTTGGCTTGAGAAAAAAATCAGCCACACGCGTCCGGTTGGGCATTTTGCGGCAGCGTGGCGCTCCTTGTGGCCGAAGAACGACTGCCCCCGCTCGAACGTTCATGTTCTGCGTGGCCGTGCTCGTTTCCACCTGTACCTCCGTGCTGCTGTCGCAGACCCTCAAGTACTCAAAGCCTCCCGACGCAAAGAACGGCGAAATTCTTTATAAGAACGGCTGCATCGCCTGCCATGGGGGGAATGGGGACGGGGCGCCGCAGACGAGGACCGGGTTCAAGCCGCCAGACTCTTTTCCCGATTTCACGCGGTGCGATCAGACGACGGCGGAAACCAATATGGCATACAAAGATGTGATCGTCCATGGTGGGCCGTCGCGGGGTTTCTCCCAGATCATGCCGGCCTTTGGCGAGTTGCTCACGTCGGAAGAGATTGACGATTTAATCGCGTACATGCGCGGGTTCTGCACCGACAAACGTTGGCCGCGAGGCGAACTGAACCTGCCGCGGGCATTGGTGACGGAGAAGGCCTATCCGGAGGATGAGGTCGTGATATCGACCGCAATGAACGCGACTGGGGCGCCGGGTTTTACCACCGACGTTATCCATGAGCAACGATTCGGCATCAACAATCAGATCGAGATTGACGTGCCGATCAACTCACAAGACCAGAACCACGCCTGGAATAGCGGCTTAGGGGATATTACTTTCGCGGTGAAGCGTGTGATGTTCGCGAATCTGCACACGGGATCCATTTTGAGTTTGCAGGGAGGAGTACTCGTTCCCATGGGAGGCCACAAATATGGATTCGGCAACGGGACGACGACGTTCGAGCCCTTTGCCGCATTCGACCAGCTCTTCCCGACGAATACCTTCCTGCAATTTCAGTTGGGGGCCGATTTGCCTCATCGCACCGATATCACGCCGCAGAGCCTGTTTTGGCGGGGGGCACTCGGGCAGACATTCGCGGGCGACCATCGGCTGGGACGGTTGTGGTCGCCGATGGTCGAGTTTCTAGCTGATCGCAATTTAGTCGATGGCTCGAAGACGAACTGGGACGTGCTGCCGGAGATGCAAGTCACTATTAGCGCCAGGCAGCATGTACGTTTCGATATTGGAGTACGCACGCCCATCACGAACACCGCCGGGCGTGACAAGCAGGTGGTCTTCTACCTGCTGTGGGATTGGGCGGACGGAAAGCTGTGGAAGGGCTGGAAATGAAGCTGCGCTGGCCGGTGTTACTGATGCTTTCAGCCGCGCTGCTTGCGCTGCCGGCGATCCTGTGGGGCGGTTCGAAGGACAAGAATCTAAAGACGGAGTTTCGCACGTCGGACCGTTGCGTCGCCTGTCACAACGAATTGAAGACAAGTTCCGGCGAAGACATTTCCATTGGATACCAGTGGCGAGCCAGCATCATGGCCAATTCCGCGCGCGATCCCTACTGGCAGGGAAGCGTGCGCCGGGAAGTGATCGATCATCCTGAATCGCTAGCGGCCATCCAAGACGAATGTTCGATCTGCCACATGCCCATCACCCATTTGACGGCGAGGTCGGAAGGGCAAAAGGCAAAGATTTTTGACCACCTTCCGATATCTGAGTCGGATCAGGAGCATCGTGCCGCCGCGGACGGAGTCTCGTGTTCCGTTTGCCATCAGATCGAAAAGGCGCGATTGGGAACCAGTGAATCGTTCAATGGAAACGTTGCAATCGCAAGTCCGGCGAATAACGCTCAGCGACCCGAGTACGGGCCTTTTGTCATCGATGCCGGGCATCGGCGCGTAATGCAGTCCTCAACCGGCGGCTTTGTACCGGAGGAAGGCGATCAAATTCGCGAGTCGGCATTGTGCGGCAGTTGTCATACCTTGAAAACGAAAGCACTGGGGCCCGGAGGAAACGAAATCGGGAGCCTGCCCGAGCAGATGCCGTATCAGGAATGGTTGCATAGCGACTACCGTGACAAGCGCACGTGCCAATCATGCCACATGCCCGAAGTCCAAGAGGCAGTACCCATCACCGCCTTGTACGGGAGCCCGCGTATGGGCATGCATCGTCACGAGTTCATTGGCGGAAATTTCTTTGTGCAGCGCATTCTGAACGGCCACCGGGAGGAACTCGGAGTGGATGCACTGGCGCCGGAACTCTCCTCTGCCGCCGACCGCACGGCCAATTTTCTGCAGACGCAATCGGCACGGGTTAGCATTCACAATCTGCAGACCACCGCCTCCGGGCTTTCGATGGACGTGTTGGTGGAGAACCTCGCCGGACATAAACTTCCGACAGCGTATCCATCGCGCCGCGCCTGGTTGCACGTGGTGGTACGCGACACCGGTGGACACGTGGTTTTCGAATCGGGTGCGCTCAATGCCGACGGCTCTATCGTCGGCAATCACAACGATGCGGACCCCTTGCAATTCGAGCCGTACTACCGCGAGATCGATAGTCCGCAGCAGGTGCAGATTTTCGAGCCGATCCTGAAAGACGCACAGGGAAAAGTGACCACGGGACTCTTGTCGGCGATCGGATATCTGAAAGACAGCCGCATCCTGCCCAGAGGCTTCGATAAGAAAACGGCTGAGCCGGATATCTCTGTTGTTGGCGAGGCCGCCTCCGATCCCGGCTTTAGCGATAAAGGTGCGCTTACCCGCTATGTGATCAAGTCGGGCGATGCGGTAGGTCCTTTTCACGTGGAAGCGGAACTCTGCTATCAGCCGATCGGTTTCCGCTGGGCTCATAATCTCGCACTGTACAAGGCGATGGAACCGCAGCGATTTGTCGGCTACTACGAAACGGCGGCAGAACATTCGGCGACCGTACTGGCAAGGGCGGAAGCAGATCGTTGATCTGACTTCCGAGGAGGAGGCGAAGATTTTGAACGAAGGTTCGCAACTGAGCGGTTGCTTCAACGACCAAGCCGATGTCTTGGGTTGACCGCGGGACGCCATATGGGTGCTGGCGAACGAATCGGTAAGCACAGGCGATGCCGGCTTGATCGAACTCTGCCGTAGTTCTGGAGCGGACACTCTTGCCCTCTAGGGTTTGTGTCACCGCAAGAGCGGGCAGAAGTGCCCGCTCCCCACGCACGTGATTTGCGCCTAGCCGCCGGCAATGGCTCCAATAATCAGAAAAGGCTCCTTTCCCGACGCAACCGCGTCGGGCAGCGGGGCGTCCGGCGACTCGTGGGATAGATCTTCCTCGCAGGCGAAAAAACGCAAAAAGGCGCGGCGTTGTTGTGTGCCGTGGTCGCGGATAGTCCCCCGCAGCATGGGATAGCGGGCCTCGATTGCGTCGAGGACCGAACGCTGTGTGACCGGGCCGTCGATTTCCAGGGTTACTTCGCGGCCGACGTGCGCCAGCGTTCGAAGATGTTGCGGCAGCTCGACTCGAATCATGTGCATTCATTTCGATGGGACGCCGAAGATTGTTGCGGCCCGCATCGTCCCGTCAACCGTTCACTTCGCCGTGGTTCCTTGCATGTAGGTTTCCTGGAGGTAGAGCGCCTTCCAGTCATTGCCCTCGTGAGTCCAGACTTCGCCGAAGACACTGTCTGCCTTTGCGATCTGGCCGCCGGATTTACTTTCATAGTGCGCCACATAAGTGACCAGAGCGGCGTGGGGTCCGAGCGATTTCACGGTGAAATCCTTAAGGGTGTAACTGATGAGCTCTAACTCGTCCACCGAGGCGAGGTCGGTCTTCTTGTCACCGAATCCGCTTGTGCCCTCTTCAAACATCCGGAAGTCGTCGGCGAGTGCGGCTCCGAGAGACTCTTTGTCTTTGTTTTTGAAATCTTCCCAAACTTTGCGCACCTTCGCTTCAAGAATGGAGGCAGTTGAGGTTGATTTTTCCGCCTGCTTTTCCTGCGCTGGGGCGATACTTGTCAGCGACAATAAGCACGCAACTGCCATCACCATTATTTTCATTTTTCTCCTGTTGAAACTTGTCTGCGCTGACATCCGCAAAAGTGTCTTTTCCGATTCTTGTTTTCAAGCTCATGCGAGCGTCTGAACTTCTACCGACAGCACAGCCGGCAGGTCGCGGACAATCGGATTCCAGCTGTCTCCGGCGTCGGCGGAACAATACACCTGGCCGCCGGTGGTGCCGAAATAGATGCCGCACTTGTCGAGCGTATCGACGGCCATGGCGTCGCGCAGCACGTTGACGTAGCAGTCTTTTTGCGGCAGGCCTTTGGTGAGCGGCTCCCATTCGTTGCCGCCGCTGCGGCTGCGGAAGACGCGCAGCTTGCCTTCGTGGACGTAGTGCTCGCCGTCGCTCTTGATGGGGACGACGTAAACCGTCTCCGGCTCGTGTGAATGAATGTCGATGACGAAGCCGAAATCAGTAGGAAGATTTCCGCTGATTTTGGTCCATTGGTCGCCGGCGTCGTCGGAGCGCATGACGTCCCAATGTTTCTGCATGAACAACACTCCGGGGCGCGACGGGTTCATGGCGACGTGGTGAACACAGTGGCCGATCTCGGCCGTCGGATTCGGAATGTATTTCGAATACAAGCCTTTGTTGATGGGCTTCCAGCTCTTGCCGCCGTCGTCGGTCCGGAAAGCGCCCGCGGCGGAGATCGCAATGTAAATTCGGTCCGGATTGCTGGGATCGAGAATGATGGTGTGCAGGCACATGCCTCCGGCGCCGGGTTGCCACTTGGGGCCGGTGCCGTGGCCGCGGAGGCCAGGGAGTTCCTTCCAGTTCTCGCCGCCGTCGGTGGAGCGGAACAGAGCGGCGTCTTCGACTCCGGCGTAGACGGTGTCGGGATCGGTGAGCGACGGCTCCAGGTGCCAGACGCGCTTGAACTCCCAGGGATGCTGCGTGCCATCATAAAACTGGTGCGTCGTCAGAGGCGCGCCGGTCTCCGGGGACGTGTCGTAGATAAATTTGTTGCTCACGGCCTTGGGCGGGCCGGGAGCGGGCTCCTCACCGGGAGGCGTCCCGGGCTGGTGCCAGGTTTTGCCGCCGTCGTCGGAGCGTTGAATTATCTGTCCGAACCAGCCGCTGGTCTGCGAGGCGTAGATGCGATTGGGATCGGCTGGAGAACCTTTGAGGTGATACAGTTCCCAGCCGGCAAAGTGCGGGCCGCTGACTTCCCAGTTTTGGCGTTTACCGTCCGAAGAAAGAATGAATGCGCCTTTGCGCGTGCCTGCGAGCACTCGTACTTTGCTCATGCGTGACTCCTTGCTTTTCGTTTAGTAAGCCTTCGATTTTATCTGAGGAAACGATGTGCGAGTCAACCGCGTCGCCCGAAGGATATTAGATTCGAAGTGAGAGAGAGGTGCCGTCTCTTCGGGTTTGGGTACTACTTCTTTCGCCCCTTCGGGGTTGTTCCATTTCGCATTGCCGCGCCGTGGGCTGCATTCTTGCGCCGCTTCGCGGCTGTGGCAGCGTGCCCGCCGATTTGGGCTCGGCCAGAAGCAGCGGACTCCTGCCCAGCATAGACCACAACGTTAAGGGTGCGCCGGTGTGAAATTGGTGCGGGCGTAGACGCGGACATAATCTACGAGCATGGTTTGCGGGAAGGCGGTGGATGCGTCGGGATTCCCCGGCCAATAGCCTCCCACCGCTACGTTGAGCAACAGAAAGAAAGGATGGTCATAGACCCACTTCGTTCCCTTGGGCAGGTCGGCGGGAGTGCGAGTGGCGTAGAGATGGTCGTCGACATAAAAACGAATCACGTTCGGTTCCCATTCGACTGCGAAGATGTGGAAATCGTCGGCGAAGCTCTGACCGCTGGGAAGGGCATCGGGTGAGCCGATGCCGTTCGCGCCGGAATATCCAGGCCCGTGGATGGTGCCGTGAACCAGCCCGGGCTCTTTGCCAATATTTTCCATGATGTCGATCTCGCCGCAATCAGGCCAGCCGGGCTTGTCGATGTCGTTGCCCAGCATCCAGAAAGCAGGCCAGATCCCTTGTCCGCGAGGAATCTTGATGCGGGCCTCGAAGCGTCCGTACGCTTGCGAGAATTTACCTTGAGTCTTCAGGCGCGCCGAAGTGTAATTTCGAGCGACACCGTCCGAACCGGTGTATTTTTCTTGCAGCACCTTGATCACAAGGTTCCCATTCTGCTGTGACGCGTTTTCCAGACGGCTGGTGTAATACTCTAGCTCGTTGTTGCCCCAGCCGCCTCCGCCGGTTTCGGATGTCCACTTCGACGAGTCCACCGCGGAGCCGTTGGGGCCGTTGAACTCGTCACTCCAAACCAGTTTCCATGACGGCGCGGCAAGTGTCGCGGCCTGCGCAGCTGCGGGGACCCCGAAAACACATGCTCCCAGCAACAGAATTATTTCTAACAAAACAACACGTCGCCATGTGAATCGCATGATGCTCCTATGAAACTTATCGTGGTGCAGTTTGAGCGAGACGACGACGCGGGCGGACAGGCTACTCCGCGAGATCCCTCACCCGGCTGAAGTGCGCCCGGTCTCGGGACGACGCCTTCAAAAAAGATCCGCGCATCCAAACTTGGCCTATACTCACGCACTATACTCACAATGGCGCGATTTGCGCCAGGAGAGCCCATGCCGAACGCACAGACTCGACGAACCTTCTTAAAATTATCTGCCGCGGGCTTGACCGCGACGGTGACTGCCGATCTCGCATCGGCGTTAACGCCGTCGGCCATGCCGCCCGCCGGAGACATCGCGGTGCGTGTCACCAGCGGCAAGCTGCGCTACGCTGCGGCGGAAAGTTTGACCTGGAGGCCTGCCGGTGGGACAGCGGAGAACGCGATTGTGCTGGACCCCAGCAGGAAGTTTCAGGAGATGCTTGGGTTCGGTGCGGCTTTTACCGACGCCGCCTGCTATACGTTCAACCAGCTTTCCGGGCCGGCTCGAGACGAATTGTTTCATGAGCTGTTTCATCCGTCCGAGATGGGGCTCAGCGTTTGCCGCACCTGCATTGGGTCGAGCGACTATTCCACCGAAGTCTTCAGTTACGACGAAGGCGACCCTGATCCTGAAATGAAGAGGTTTTCGATCGCGCACGACGAGGCGTATGTTCTGCCGATGCTGCGGCTGGCGCGGAAGGCAAATCCAGACCTGTTTTTGTTCTCGTCGCCGTGGAGTCCGCCGGGATGGATGAAGGTGGGAGGATCGATGCTGGGCGGTTCCATTCGCCAGCGCTATTTCGGTCCCTACGCACAATACTTTCTAAAGTTTCTGCGCGATTATGCCGCGGCGGGCGTGCCGGTGCAGGCCGTCACGGTGCAGAACGAAGTGGATACTGATCAGGACGGCCGAATGCCGGCATGCCTGTTTCCGCAGGAATACGAGATTGGATTCGTGAAGAACCATCTCGGCCCGTTGCTGCAGCAGAATAGTATTTCCACGAAGATTTGGATCCTCGATCATAACTACAATTTATGGGGCCGCGCTATCTGCGAACTGGATGACGAGGGACTGCGCAAGTATTGCAATGCGATCGCATTTCATGGATACGTCGGGACGCCGGAAATGATGGACAAGGTGCATGAGGCCCATCCCGACGCCCAACTGTACTGGACGGAAGGTGGCCCCGACTATACGGCTCCCGACTACGCAACGGATTGGGCGAACTGGGGAAAGACGTTTACGCAGGCAACTCGTCATTGGTGCAAGGCGCTGACGGGATGGAATCTGGCGCTGGATGAAAAAGGCCGGCCGAACATCGGGCCGTTTCCCTGCGGAGGCATGGTCACGATCCATTCGCAAACCAAGGAAATCACGCGCAGCGGTCAGTATTGGGCTTTTGCGCATTTTTCACGGAACGTGCGGCGCGGGGCGAAGAGATTCGATTCCGTTTCTCAAATGACGGGTCTGGAGCAAGTTGCTTTCGAGAATCCCGACGGGCAGAAAGTTCTGGTGGTGACCAACTCAGGGCAGGCGCGAACGGCAACGTTGAAACTGGGGAGTAGGATCGCGGATGTCTCTTTGCCGGCCGATTCCTTGACTACCTTACTGTGGAGTTGACGAGAGCATTCCACCGGTTATCGCGTCCCGGATCAGATCGCGATTCGCGGGAAAGAATTACATTGTGTTTAAAACCCGGCTTGGCTGCCAAGCATCTAAGAATCAAGCTCTTAGGATTGGCACGTGCTGTGCAGCCCTTTTGTATGATCCTGTCCTCGGATGAATGCTCGTGGTTTGCTTCGGCCCGAAAAAAGCGACGGGCGCGAAGGTGTCCAGCCCTTCGAGTCAGCCTGTTGCATGGGCGCTCATCCAATGCCCGCATCTCATGAGGTCGAGCTTCTGAGGTCGATCTCGAGAGCGCGTCGGAATCTCTAAAGGTCTGGTTATCAAAGGCCTGGGTTATCCGTAGTCGGAATCCCGGAGCAGTGCACTGCTCCTAAACTTAGCTGACCCACATCCCCGCTGAATCGCGGGCCTCGGAGGACGTGCCAGATGCGATTGCTGAGCGCTCGACTGATCGTCTCGCTCATCGTTGGCGTCACACTGGTATCGCTCTGCTCTTCGTACTACCAGGTGCTGATGCAGAGCCGCGGGATGCAGCGGGATTTGCAGCGGCGAGCCGAGGTGCTGGGTGAGAGTCTGGCGAGGAATGTAGAACGCGATCTGGAACGGGGCGCAGCCAATACGCTGCAGCGCACAGTGCAGCAGTTCGCTAACCGGGAGCATCTGGCGGGACTTGCAGTCTACGATCCGCAAGGCCATCCCATTGCCGTTACCACCAATCTTCAGCCGCTGATCTCGACCGCGCCGGCAATCGTGATGCAATCCTTGCGGGAGAATCACGATGCCGACGCTTTTCTCCGGATGGGGTTCGCTTCGATCCACATCTATGCGCTGCCCTTGCACCGTGGGAATGAGCTTCTCGGTAGTTTGGCCATCGTGCACGACTCGGGCTACATCCGGGGTGAAAGCCTCCGCATATGGCGGGAAACCTTCCTGAGTGCCTTGGCGCATGTTTTTCTGATCGTGCTGATTACATTGCTGATCGTGCGCTGGAGCATCACGGGACCGATCGCCCGAACCGCCAACTGGATGAAAGCTTTGCGCACCGGGCGCGGCGTGGTGCGAATAAAAGTGCCGGATCTGGAGATGTTTCGTCCGCTTGCCCGCGAGGTGGCGACCTTTGCCGAGAGTCTGAACGTCGCCCGCTCGGCTGCCGAACTCGAAGCTCGGCTGCGCCAAACCGGGGAGTCGATGTGGACGGCCGACCGGCTCGCCGTGCACGTTCGCGCTCGATTGGAGGATGGCCGCCTGTTCGTGGTCTCCAATCGTGAGCCCTGCATGCACGTCCGGCGCGGAAAATCCGTGGAAGTGAATGTTCCGGCCAGCGGTTTGGTCACCGCCATGGAGCCGGTTCTGCGCGCTTGCGATGGTACATGGGTGGCTCATGGATCAGGTGACGCCGACCTGGAAACGGTGGATGCGCACGACCGCTTGCTGGTTCCTCCGGATGATCCCCGATATGTTTTGCGGAGGGTGTGGCTGACCAAAGAAGAGGAGCAAGGATATTATTATGGATTTGCCAATGAGGGGCTGTGGCCCCTCTGCCACATCGCCCACACTCGCCCGCTTTTCCGCGCCGCCGACTGGAAGCATTATCAGGAAGTGAACCGGAAGTTCGCGGACGCGCTGCTGGAAGAAATGAAGAGTGTCAGCCGTCCTATTGTGCTGGTGCAGGACTACCACTTTGCCCTGTTACCGCGAATGATCAAGCAGAGCAGGCCCGACGCCCGCGTCGCCATTTTTTGGCACATCCCGTGGCCGAATCCGGAAGCTTTCGGAATTTGTCCCTGGCAGCGCGAACTGGTGGACGGGTTATTGGGAGCCGACCTGATTGGCTTCCACATTCAGGCGCATTGCACTAATTTCGTGCAGACTGTCGACCGGATCGTCGAATCGCGCATCGACTGGGAACATTTCTCGGTGCAACGCCTGGACCATCACACTGCGGTGCGCCCGTTCCCCATCAGCGTGGAATTCGCCGACGCGGCGCAGAATCCCTCGCGCGAATCCGCCTACGAAGAACGCTCGGCACTTCTGAAGGCCCTCGGGGTCGAGGCCGTCCTCATGGGAATCGGCGTCGACCGGCTGGACTATACAAAAGGCATTTTGGAACGGTTCCTGGCGGTGGAGCGCTTCCTGGAAAAGTATCCGAGCTACCAGGGGGTCTTTACGTTTGTCCAGATTGGAGCGCCCAGCCGAACCCACATCAAGCGTTATCACGATTTGCAGGCCGAAGTGGAGGCGGAAGCCGACCGTATCAACTGGCGATTCCAGGCGAGTCAATGGAAGCCCATCGTCCTGTTGAACCGGCAGCACAGTCATGAACAGATCCAGCCCTATTACCGGGCCGCGGACTTGTGCCTGGTGACCTCTTTGCACGACGGTATGAACCTAGTGGCAAAGGAATTTGTCGCCACCCGAAACGACGAACGCGGAGTGCTGATTCTCAGTTGTTTTACCGGTGCGGCGCGGGAGTTGCGAGACGCTCTTCAGATCAATCCCTATGACATCGACCAGACCGCCGAGGCGATTCGGGCGGCGCTCGAAATGCAACCCGACGAAAAGCAGATGCGCATGCAGCGAATGAGAAAGACCGTGCGGGAACACAACGTGTACCGTTGGGCAGGAAGTCTGATCGGGGAGCTTTGTGAGGTGCGCCTGGATATAGCGGAAGGCCGAGAAAAAAAAATCCGGACGGGCACCTCGCTGGCCTAGGAAATACGAAGTCCAGCCGACTCCAAAAAATTATTCAGCTGGCGAACGCGACCGAGACAACCTCACTGCTCCGGAATGCTACCTATAAAGACAATGCCGGATGCTAACACGCACGTTGCCCGAAAACCGGGTAAGCCTTTCTATTTCAATACCTCGGAGAATCTCCTGCGAATCGGAAGGCAGAAGGCCACCAATGTCTCCGAGTTGTGGCAGTCGCTGCAAACTTGTCCCGACGATTCGATCTTCCAGCACACCTTCCGGACGCTGCAGGAACATCATTTTATCCGCCAGGGATTTTCCAATGACTTCGCTCATTGGTGTTTGTCGGCCTGCAACGAGCCGGTCTTAGCCGAGCAACTGGCTAGCGTGGACGTGCGGGAATTCACCGAAGTCGACGGGTTGCGGCGGAGAATGGTTGCCCTCGTGGATGAATTTCTTCAGCAACATCCTCAATCGGGCGCAAAACCGGCACATGAGCCGTTTTACTTTTGCGCCTCCTCCATTGTGGTGCTACCCACCCAGTTCGCGCCGGACACACTGCCCGGGTTTGTCGACGGCCTCAGGCATGTCAGCTTGCATTCGATTCATCATCACTTTATTGAGGCCAGACTGCGTCTGCACCGAATGTCCAACGATTTCTCGAATTGGCTGGAGGAGGAAGTAGGTCTAAGCCACGCAGCCGAATCGATTGAGCGCATCGACATTTACACCAACACGATGGAAGGCGCACGCCAGCAGATTGCAACCATCGTCGAACAAGCTTTGAACCAGGACTGAGAACCGAGAAAAGATCAAGATGAAGACTGAAGAACAGCGTGCCACCATTGCAAGTTCCACCACCGGCTCGCAAACGGAAGCCCCGGCTGCCGAAAACAGGGGAGGGATCGTCTCGCCTGAATCAGTTCCAACGGAACGTCGAGCAAAACCGCGGCCGCTTCCCGCAAGTGTTTTAACCCCGCCACCGCCTGCTCCGTCTTCTCGACTGGATGACTATCGCGACATTATTGGCCAGGCGCAAGTGGACGCATTGCGGTTTCTGGCTCGCGATCTGAAGGGCAAGTCCATCAAAATGGTCAACTCCACCGCGGTTGGCGGTGGCGTGGCCGAGATGCTGAATCGGCTCGTCCCATTGCTTTCGGAGCTGGAAGTTCCCACTCACTGGGACGTGATCACCGGAGGCAATGACTTCTTCGAGGTCACCAAGGCCTTTCACAATGCGCTACACGGCAGCAGCTACGACCTGACCAAAGCCGCGCAAGAAATCTTTCTGATGTACAACGAGCAGAATCGGGAGCGGCTCCAGTTCGAAGAGGAGATGGTGGTGATCCACGATCCGCAACCGGTTGGGCTGATCCGCTCGCGCGACAAAACGCCAGCCAGTTGGGTGTGGCGCTGTCACATCGATCTATCGAACCCCGATGCGCGCGTTTGGGAATTCCTGCGGCCGTTTGTCGAGCAATACGACGCCGCGATATTCTCGTCGCAGTCTTTCGCGCGGCAGCTTCCCATTCCGCAATATCTTTTTTACCCGTGCATCGATCCTCTTTCCGAGAAGAATAAGGAACTGCCGGACTCGGTGGTCCAAAAGGTTTGCGATGAATTTGGGATCGACCGTTCGCGTCCCATCGTGACTCAGGTTTCGCGATTCGACCGGCTAAAAGACCCTGTCGGCGTGGTCCACGCCTATAAGCTCGCCAAAAAGTATGTGGATTGCCAGCTGGTCCTGGCCGGCGGCGGAGCGTCGGACGATCCCGAAGGCGCGGCAGTATTGCAGGAAGTGAAAGAGGCCGCGGGGAACGATCCCGACATCATTATTCTGGATTTGCCGCCCTGGTGCGCCTTCGAGATCAACGCCATTCAGCGCGCTTCGACGATCGTCGTGCAGAAGTCTCTCAAAGAAGGTTTCGGCCTTACCGTGACCGAGGCATTGTGGAAAGGGAAGCCGACGATTGCCGGCGCCGTGGGCGGCATCCCCAACCAGATCATTCACAAACTCACGGGAGTTCTCGTGCACTCAGTCGAAGGCTGCGCGTTTCAGATCCGCTACTTGCTGACGCATCCCGACTTCGCGCGCCACATCGGCGCCAGCGGACGAGAGCATGTCAAAGAAAACTTCCTGATGACTACCAACGTGAAACGCTGGCTGTTGCTGTTCCGAATCCTGGAAGAAGCAAAGGCGCGCGGAGCGGTACGATAATGTAACGCCGGCATCCTGCCGGCTGTCACGCGGGCATCCTGCCCCTCGCCGTCGCGGCGAGAAGCGCCGCCGGGAACGGCGCGCTACGATCATTCTTCAAGCGCCTTGGCTAGGGATTACAGCGGCTCCCATCTCTGCATTGCGGAGACCGAAATAAGTTCGGGGAACTCTGGGTACGACGGTCATTCTGCGCGAAGTAGTTTTCTTCTCAATCTGCCGAAGCACCGTTTCCGCGGCGGATTCGCCCAGTTCCGACAGCCAAGCCTCCGTGTTCGCGGAGAGCGGTTGCAGAAGAGTCACGGAATCGAGATCGATAGAAGCCACCGGAAACCTCAGGTCCGGCGGAAGCCTGACGTCAATCGCAACCACGCCTTCAATCCCTCGTTGTTGGAGTGCAACCGAAATGGTGCGCCATTCGGAAGTGCAATCAAAACTTTCGAGAACCAGCAGATACCCTCTGCGTTGCAACAGACGTTGCACGCCGGCCAATACGCGGGCAACGGCAGCGAGTCCGATATCGGATGGGACTGCTGCCACCAGACGGGTCCGCTTGGTTCGCAAAGATCGAGCCCATAGATTCGGACGATAGTTCAACTCCGCGACCGCGCGAAAGACTCGATCTTTGGTTCGCTGCGGAATCGCCTTCGACGCGGGCGTGTTATTCAGAATTGCCGAAACCGAGCATGCCGCCAGTCCGACTCTCTCGGCGACAGTTCGCAGGCTGACAGCATTGTTGGTGTGAGACAAATTTCCCCCTTATCCTGTTCGCTCAGGATTTCGTAAATTTTCTCGGTAGCAGGCGCTGGTCCTACGTCGCCGAAGTCAGGTGCGGAGCGGACCATCCATTCATGGGACGCCAAACTTTAAAAGTTTGGAGCCTTCTGCGACAGTGCAGAAGATGTTCAACTACTTTGGAGCAGAGCAGGTCAGCGAGTCCAACTCAAAAAATCCATCCTTAGGATTAATCTGGCAAAGGAGTATCGCCAGTGCGTGAGTGTGCAACGGAGCAGCCGCTTTTCAGGCGAAGGGAAGGATCTTGCAAGCAGAACGGCAACCGCCGCGATTTAGCGCTTTGCGATCTGGCCGCGCCGGCGCGCTTCTTCACAGGCCTCAACGGGATCGCGCCCGGTGACTTCTTTGTACCAGGCAGGATGAAAGGTCCACGCCCACGCTTCACTGACCGCCCCGCGAATCATCGCCCGAAACGTGCCCGGCTCGCCGATGGTGCTGAGGTAAATGTGGATGAAGATTCCTCCCAGCATGACAATCGCGGAAATGTCGTGCAGGATGTAGCTGATGGCGACAGGCCAGCGTCCAAAGGTGCGCGCACCCTTCCAGAGGATGATGCCGGTGATAACAAAAACTATGGAGCCGACGACGATCTCCCAGAACTGAGCTTTCTGTCCGCCGTTGAAGAATCCCGTATCGGGAGGTTCGAGTTTTTCAGAGCCTCCGACCGTTTTCTTCAAGTTGCGAATCCAGCGCGTATCAGCCGCGGTCCACCTCATGGGTTCAATCCAATTCAGCACTTGCAGGGCAAAGAAAACGACAAACCCTACACCAAACCAGGGATGCATGGCGCGAGCGAGCGGGCCGCCTCCGAAGATGGGGGTGAACCAGCGGAAGAGCCAAGGCATGTAAATTCCAAACCCGGTGAATAAGGCGAGAAAAAAGAAGAGGGCAACCATCCAATGAAGGAATCGCGTATACACGCGATGACGCAGCAACTCGCCTTCGTAGACTTCGTTCTGCCCGATGCGGTCGAAAGCATCGCGCGCTTTGTCGTCAAAACGTTCAACCGCGGTGGACATCTGGGCCCTCCTTCTTCGGCGGTTCCGGCTGAGGTACACGCGGGCCGACGGTCACGTAGTGAAGCAGAACTCCCGCCAGGCCGAACATCGCAAATGCACCCAGCACCGGCTTGAACAACCATTTCCAGACCGTGTAGCTCCACGGGATCACTGGATTTTTTGGCAGGCCCCCGTAGCGCTCCGGATCCTCGGCGTCGTGCAAGACATAAACCACGTGCGTGCCGCCGATTGATTGCGGATCGTAGACGCCGGCTTTGTCGAATCCGAAATTCTCGCGGAGTTGTTTGGCTCTCTCTTCCGCGATGTATTTCATGTCATCTTTGGTTCCGAACTTCAGGCACCCGGTGGGGCAAGCCTTGATGCAGGCCGGCTCCAGGCCTCCGCCGACACGGTCCGAGCATAGCGTGCACTTGTAGACTTTTTTCGTTGCGGGATTGAACTTGGGAATGTCATAGGGACATCCCGAAACGCAGTACTCGCAGCCGATACAATTTTCCTGCTGGAAATCGACGATGCCGTTCGTGTATTGCACAATGGCGCCGTCGGCGGGACAGGCACGCAAGCAGCCGGGATCAGCGCAGTGCATGCACTGGTCCTTGCGCATGAGCCACTGGATGGTGCCGTCTTCGCGCTGATGTTCGTTGAATTTGATCAGGTTCCAGAAATTCCAGCGCGTAGCCGGCATTGTCTGGTAAGTGTTGTCGAATGTGGTAGGACTGAACGGCATGTCGTTCCACTCGACACACGCGACTTCGCAGGCCTTGCAGCCGATGCAGATTGTGGTGTCGATGAGCTTGCAGACTTCGGCATCGCGTTGCATGTCGAAACCGGGTGACGGCCCGGAATGTCCCGAGATTTGTTTGATCTGAAGTGTCTTGCGGTCGCTCATTCGGTGCTCTCGGTTGCGCTCTTTGCCTTTATGCCTTTTCGATCTTCACCAGAAACCCTTTGAACTCCGGAGTGAACGCATTCGGGTCGATCACCGTCGGAGTCAACTGATTGGTCAGAGTCTTCGCCGTCTTGCCTTCATCTTCAGCAATGCCACGGAATCCCCAATGAATCGGAATGCCGATCTGAAACATTTCCTTGCCATCGATTTTCATGGGACGGATGCGGCGCGTGACCATGGCTTTCGCGATGTAGTGACTTCGCGCGCTGGTGACTTTGACTCTCTCTCCCCCCGATATGCCCATGCGATCGGCGAGTTCCGCGGGAACTTCCACGAAAGGCTCCGGCACAAGCTCTACGTTCATGGGATTGTTCTTGGTCCAGTAGTGATAGTGCTCGGTCAATCGGTAGGTGGTGCAGATCACGTTGAAACCCTGCTCCACGGTCCCATACTTGTCCATGTCGGTCTTGTACTTTTTCACTACCGGATTGCTGGACTGATTCGGATGCAGCGGGTTCGCGATTGGGCTCTCGATGGGCTCATAGAATTCTGGAAATGGCCCGTCTGCCATGCCTGCCAGCGGTACGAACAATCGGCCGATGCCCTCAGGGTTCATAATGAACGGTCCCATGTGATCTTTCGGTGGTGAATCGGCTTTAAAGTCGGGCACGTCGACTCCAGCCCATGATTGTTTCGACTCGTCCCACCAAACCTGGCGGCGAGCCGCGTCCCAAGGCTTGCCGCCGAGGTCACACGACGCGCGGTTGTAGAGCACGCGCCGGTTCAACGGCCACGACCATGCCCAGTTCGGATAAATGCCGAGACCGGAAGGATCCTCCGTCCCGCGGCGCTGCGTCATCGCGCCGGCCTCCGTCCAGGAACCGCAGTACAGCCAGTTGCCGGAGAGAGTTGTGCCGTCATCCTTGAGCCAGGCGAAGCTGGGCAACTGCTGCCCGGCTTTGATTGTTACATTCGTTTTGGGATCGGTAATGTCGGCGGTTGCCTTGCCGTTGATCTCTTTCGCGACCTCCGACAGCGAGGGATTGTACGGATTCGTGTACGTAAACGACGCATTCAGAATCGGGTCGGGGAATTTGCCGCCCTCCCTCTGATAGAGTTCGCGAACCTTCAGGAATATCGTTGCCAGAATTTCCTGATCGAGCCGCGCCTGACCCGGCGGCGGCAGCGCAACGTTTTTCCATTGCAGCCAGCGAGCGGAATTTACGAATGTCCCATCTTTTTCGGCGAAACCCGCACCCGGCAGGCGATACACAGTCGTGTTGATCTGCTTCATCTCGTCGGTCGTGATGCCGGGAGCGCGCCAGAATTCGCTGGTCTCGTCGGGATAGATTTCGCACACCACCAGCCAATCAGCCTTCTTCAGAGCATTAATGTTTTTCTCGGAATCAGGACCGATCATCACTCCATTCATGCCGAAGGCGAAGAGGCCTTTCACTTTGCCTTCGTACATGTCGTTCCAGATATTCACCCAGGAATAGTTGCGGTCGATTTTCGGCAAATAGTGAAATGCGAAGTCGTTTTCTTTGGTCGCCGCGGGCCCGTACATCGCTTTGAGGAACGAGACGGCGAACTTCGAGGTGTTTGACCAGTAGTTATACGAATCCCACGGATCGGGTTTTGACGATGTCGGAGTGATCCGCTTCACATACGTCGCGAGATCAACGTCGGCGGGGTTGGGCATCTTCAGATATCCCGGCAGCACGTCGAAGATGCCAGCCATGTCCGTGGCGCCCTGAATATTGGAGTGTCCGCGTAGCGCGTTCACGCCGCCGCCGGCGCGGCCAACGTTGCCCATCAGCAACTGCAGCATCGCCGCGGTGCGGATGATCTGGGTCCCGAAACTATGCTGGGTCCATCCCACCGCATAGATGATGGTCGATACTTTTTTCATGTCCCCGTCTTTGCGGACCGACGTGTACAGATCGGCCGCCCTCAGGAACTGGTCTTGCGGAATTCCGGTGATGCGCTCGACCATCGCGGGCGTGTAGCGTTCATATTGCTTTTTGAGAAGTTGGAACACGCAGCGCGGATGCTGCAGAGAAAGATCAAATGCAATTTTCGGCGGCAACAGGGGAACCGGCGCCGCTCCGCCTTTCGCCCCAGCAGGACTCGCTCCTTGATATCCCTGTCCTTCCTGTTTGACGGCGCCATGGTCGTTCCCATTGACGCGCGCGGGAGGCGGTTGTTGCATCGCTGGGGTCGGCATCACCGGCTTTCCGGTCAGGTCGCCGCCTTCTTCATAGTTCCAGGTTGCCTTGTCGTAGACCTGTTTCTCGGGATCGAAGCCCGAGTAAAGACCGTCATCCGGAAGTTTGAATCCGTCTTTGATGATGAACGCCGCATTGGTGTAGTTGACCAGATAGTCGTGGGCAATGCGGTTGTTCTGAATTGCATAATTGATCACGCCGCCGAGAAAGGCAATGTCAGCTCCCGCGCGAATCTGTAAATACATGTCCGCAGTCGCGGCGGTCCGCGTGAGGCGCGGATCGACCACAATGGTCTTCGCGTTGCGGTGAACCTTGGCTTCAATCGCCCACTTGAAGCCACAGGGGTGGTTTTCGGCTGGGTTCCCGCCCATGATCAACATCATGTCGGTGTTCTTGATGTCGATCCAACCGTTGGTCATTGCTCCGCGTCCGAATGTTGGCCCCAAACTGGAGACCGTAGGGCCGTGTCAAACGCGGGCCTGGTTTTCCAGGTAGCAGACCCCCAGGCTGCGCATGCTTTTTACGACGAGATAATTGAATTCGTTGGTATCGGTGCAGCCGCCGGTGAAGGCTATGCCTTCGCAGCGGTTCACGCTGTGGCCGTTCGCGTCCTTCTCCGTGAAAGTGTCGTCGCGAGTCTTCTTTACCTTCTGCGCGATCTCGGCATATGCCTGGTCCCAGGAAATATCCTCCCATTCGGTGGCACCCGGCCGCCGCACTTGGGGTTTCAGCAGCCGCCGATCATTCATGATGTCCTGTTCGAGCGACGAGCCCTTGGGACAGAGCGTTCCGCGATTAATGGGATGGTCGGGATCGCCCTCGACGTGCACTACCTGCGGGATGGCATTTTTGGCCTTATCGCCGAGCGTGTAAATAATGACGCCGCAGCTCACAGAACAATACGGGCACGTGCTGCGCGTTTCGCTGGCTCGCGCAATTTTCAGGTTCTGAGTTTGCGCATAGACGGGGCTGAGATCGAATCCCAGGACGGAGAGGCCTGCTCCGCCGAGGATGCTGCCCTTAAGAAACGTCCTGCGGGAGAATTCCATTGAAACCTCCAGCAATCTACCCGCATTCAAATGCTATGCGGAACGCAGAGGAGACCGGTGAGACAGAGCTTAAATTGCGGTCGTTGTCCTTCCCACGCCTGACGACCAAGTCGCAACCAGACTTATTTCCGAGACTATAACGCCGTAAGCGGAAAAGAGTCAATGCGAGGAAGGAAGAAAGGCTGGTCTTTAATATTAATATTGCGTGAATATTGCGTGCCGGATCGCGTGCACGATGGCTGGTTGCTCCGAGACTGTTAAGGAGTCGATAATCGCCAGATGGCGGTCGCACCCTGGCAGCGTCGTATTCATCGCGCGCAAGAACTTGCCCGCGAGCATACCTTCGCCGCGGAGATTCTCGATTTTTACATCCACGTAGCCCGCTTTCAGGAAGATCTGCACAAGCGGGTGAGTAAGACATTCTCTCGCCAATCGCAAATTGTCAATAACTTCGCCGAACTGCGCCGGGATGAACTGGAAAATCTCAGCTCCACATTTGAGTCGTTTCTGTCCATGGCCGAGGAGCATGGCCCGAGGGCGTTGTCCCAACTGAGCGCCGAATTGCACACTCGCGGCTCGGTTGTTTATTCGGAATTGCTGCAAAATGCATGGACCACGCTCTCGTGTTCCGACGCGCCAGGACTGCTAGCCTCAGCGTTTCTTCAGCCCTACGCCGAGCTGTTGCGTTCTCACGCGCAGGTGCGCCCAAGTAGCACTGCGCATGCGCTCTGTCCCTTCTGCAATCGCAAGCCCGGCTTTGGCCTGTTGCGTCAGATGGGCGACGGCGGCGCGCGTTCCATGGTCTGTTCTTTTTGCCTTGCCGAATGGGACTTTCGCCGAATCGTGTGTCCGGGATGCGGCGAGGAGAACGATAAAAACCTTCCAGTCTTCACCGCCGGCGAATTCGACTATATTCGCGTGGAGTGCTGCGACGTCTGCAAAACCTACATCAAAAGCGTCAACCTTACAAAAAATGGGCGCGCCGAACCACTGGTCGACGAACTGGCCTCCGCTCCGCTCGATCTCTGGGCGCGCGAGCACGGCTACGCCAAGCTGCAATGTAACTTGATGGGAATGTAATGCAGTTAGATTTTTGGGCCCATTTCTCTGCGCCATACTGAGCGCAGCCGCCGCTAGGAGCGAAGAATCTCGCGTGCAGAATTGCAGTCAACGTCCACGCGAGATCGCTCCGCCGACTGAAGAGTGCAGGCGTTCGGCATGACGCCCGCCGGCGAGGTGCTGCTTACTCTTCTGCCCCGCCCTTTTTGACTACTATCCCCTTCTTCAGTAGCCTAGCGGTTCCCTATGAGTTCGCCCGCGATTTCGGTGCACGGCCTCAAGAAGTCCTACGGCCCGGTAGAAGCCGTCAAGGGCGTCGACTTTGAAATCCAGCCGGGAGAAGTCTTCGGACTCCTCGGCCCAAACGGCGCGGGCAAGACGACGACTGTGGAGATTCTGGAAGGCTTGCGAGCGCGCAGCGGCGGTCAAGTCACCGTTCTCGGTTTCGATCCCGACAAACAGCGCAGGCGGCTTAAAGACCGCATCGGCGTGTGCCTGCAGGCTACGAATTTGCCGGGAAAAATCCGCGTCCATGAGGCGATGGATGTATTCGCGTCGTTATACAGCCGGAACGTAAATCTTGACCAACTGCTGAAACGTTTGCAGCTTGAGGAGAAGAAGAACGCCTTTTACGAAACGTTGTCCGGCGGCCAAAAGCAGCGGCTCGCTCTGGCTCTCGCGCTGGTCAACGATCCCCAACTCATCTTCCTCGACGAACCTACGACTGGGCTTGATCCGCAGGTGCGAGCTGAGATCCATACCTTGCTTGAAGAGTTGAAGCGGGAGCAGCGCACGATTTTGCTCACCACGCATTACATCGAAGAAGCCGAGCGGCTGTGCGACCGAGTTGCAATCGTTGATGAAGGCCGCATCATTGCGCTGGACTCGCCGAGCCGGCTGCAACAGCAGAGCCGAAATGCCTCGAGCATTATCGTAACCTGCGCTACGCCGTTCCCGGAATTGCGTCCGGCATGGGCCGAAGCCACCGAGAGCATGCTCGATCCCACCGGCCATACGCTGACCGTGCGCTCTCGCCGTCCCGCCGCCACTCTCGTCGATCTGGTGAAGTGGATCGATCAGCAAGGGCTTGAGCTTACCGACGTTCGCCTGAAGCAACCCAGTCTCGAAGATGTATTTATTGAGATGACAGGAAAGAGTCTGCGCCAATGAAAAGCTACAAGGCTCTGATTGCCATCGACCTGAAGCTGGCTCTGCGCAACCGGTCTGTCATTTTCTTCAACTATCTCTTTCCCCTGATTTTCTTTTTTATTTTCGGTCAGGCCATGCACGCCGAGCGCGGCGCGGCCATCACCATGGTCATCGCCATGGTTCTGATCATCGGCATCCTCGGCAATGGACTGATGGGGGCGGGCATTCGCGCGGTGCAGGAACGCGAAGCTAACATCCTTCGCCGCTATAAAGTTACGCCCATTTCGCCCGCTCCTCTGCTCGTCGCCTCCGTTGTGACCGGCTGGATTCTGTATATGCCGAACGTGATTCTGATTCTCACGCTGGCACATTTTCTTTACGGGATGCCGTGGCCTCGGTCGATCGGCGCGATTCTGATTTTCATTTCGGTAGCCATCGCCGGCTTTCGCGCCATCGGCTTAATCCTCGCTTCGGTGGTGAACTCGATGCAGGAAAGTCAGCTGATCGTGCAGCTGATCTACCTTCCCATGCTGTTCCTCAGCGGCGCAACATTTCCTCTTTCCATGTTCCCGCCATGGCTGCTGGTGATCACGCAATTCGTCCCTGCGAGCTATATGGTAACTGGGATTCAGGGAATGCTTTTGCGGCAGGAAGGCCTGTGGGCGAACCGGGAGTCCCTGCTGGCGCTGGTGCTGACTGCGTGCGTCGGCCTTTTCATCGCTTACAAGTTATTCCGCTGGGAAAAAGAAGAAAAGATTCGGGCGTCGGCGAAGCTATGGCTGCTGGCTGTACTGGCTCCGTTCCTACTCCTGGGCGCGTGGCAGATGCATACGCAAAGCGCCATCTCGAAGACAAGAGTTCTGCACCGCGAACTCGCCCGCGGCGATACTTATCTGATTCGCGGAGCCCGCATCTTCGTCGGCAACGGCAAAGTGATCGAAAATGGGACCGTGCTGGTGCGCAGCGGCAAAATTGCTGAAGTCTATGAGGGAGCCGGCCCCGATCCGAAGTCGGTGAATGCTGAAGTCGTCGAGGCCGTCGGCAAAACTATTCTTCCCGGCCTGATCGACGTGCATGTTCATCTGGGCGCGCCCGGGGGCTTTTATCCGGACATGAGCAAGTTCGATCCGCAGAAAAGCATGCTGCGTGAATTGTCCGCTTATCTCTACAGCGGCGTGACCACGGTGCGCAGCGTGGGCGACGGGCTGGATGGCATTCTGAAAGTGCGCTCCAGCGTCAACGGCGGAGAAGCCCTGGGCGCGGAGCTGTTCACCTGCGGCCCGCTGTTTACAGCCCCTGGAGGGCATGGCACAGAATATTTCAAAGACTTGCCGCCTAATATTCGTGCCAGTGCTGAAAAGCAATTCACGCGCGTTCCGGCTTCGCCCGATGAAGCCCGGCGCCAAGTGGATAACCTAAAGAAGCAGGGCGTCGACTGTATCAAGGCAATCCTCGAAGCGGGCGCTGGCGGACGCGTTTTTAACCGTCTCGACACCGGACTGTTTGACGCCGTCGCTCACGCAGCTCATGCGGACGACTTGCCGCTTGCGGTCCATACTGGAGACGCTCGCGATGTCGCCGACGCGGTAGCGGCTCAGGCCAACTCCATCGAGCACGGATCGTTCCGCGAAGCGATTCCGGACGCGTTGTTCGCACGGATGGCCGGTCAGGGAACGTTTTACGATCCGACCTTGAGTGTGGGCGAGGCATTCAAGGATTTCGCCGCCGGCAACGCAAGACTGCTGAAGCGCTCCCTCGTGCAGCAAGTGGGACCGCCGGAACTCCTGCAGGGAACCGAAGAAGCACTCGGCTCCAAGGATACGGACGTCGATGCGCGCCGCGCTCGCCCGATATCCAATCGACATGAAATCGCCATTGATAACCTCAAGCGCGCTCTGCAGCACGGTGTTTCGCTGGTCACGGGCAGCGACGCGGGAAACTTTCTCGTAATCCACGGGCCCACTGTGCAGCACGAAATTCAACTCTGGGTGCAAGCCGGCATTCCGCCCGCCGTCGCACTGCAGGCCGCCACGTTCAATGCCGCCCGTCTGTTGCGCGCCGAGCAGCGAATTGGTTCCATCCAGCCGGGTAACGATGCTGATTTGCTCGTGGTCGACGGAAATCCTCTCGACGATATCAGCGCCACTGAACGAATCTCGCTGGTTGTGTTCAAAGGCGAGCGCGTCGAGCGTTCTGAACTGTTCAATCAGCATTGATCCAGAAATTCCCAGCTGCGTTATCCTCATAAGGTGGAGACGCGCTTTCCATCCTCGGGAGATCAGAAGCTGATCCAGATCGTGGACTCCGCATTGGCCGATGTGACCCGCAGAAGCGGAGAATGGCTGGCCTGCCGCCCCGGCTGCACGCAATGCTGTATCGGGGCATTCTCCATCAATCAGCTCGATGCGGCGCGCTTGCGGCGGGGCCTCGCCGACCTCGCAAAGAGCCAGCCTGAACGGGCGGAGAGAATACGTCGGCGCGCTCGCGAATCGGTCGAGCGCCTGGCGCCGCAGTTCCCCGGAGATCCGATCAGTGGCATTTTGGACGAAGGCGAGGAGGCCGCGCAACGATTTGTGGACTTTGCCAACGATGAGCCTTGTCCGGTGTTGGACCCGGGGTCGGGGAACTGTGAGTTGTACGAATCGCGTCCCATGACTTGCCGCGTGTTTGGTCCTCCGGTGCAGTCGGAGCAGGGGTTATGTGTTTGTGAGCTTTGTTTTCGCGGTGCTTCCGATGAAGAGATCGCTTCATGCGAGATGAAGCCTGATCCAGACGATATTGAATCGCAGCTGCTTGAGGAACTAGAAGGAAATACCGGGACGCACGGAAATACGGTCATCGCCTTCTGCCTGGCCTCCTGACTACATTCGATCAGGCCTGCTTCTTTTCCAGTTCTGCCCATCGGGCATAAAGTGCATCTACTTCTTTCTGCGCTTCCGCCAGTTCCGTGTGAGCGTTGACAAGGCGCGCGGCGTCGCGGGCAATTGCCGGATCCTCGGCGGCTGTGCGCTTCAACTCCAGCTTCCCTTCAGCGGCGGCGACGCGTTCCTCAATGCTGGCATATTCGCGGGCTTCGAGATAGGAAAGCTTCTTCTTGGGCGGCGGCGATGATTCCGCCGCCACGGCACGAGTCGAGCCTCGGGAGCTGGTGTGCGCTGCTTGCCGGCGTTCCGCCTGCCAGGCCTCCCATTGCGAATAGTCGGCAAAACGTTCGGCGCTGCCCCGGCCATCCAGGCCAAGCACGATGGTCGACACGCGATCGAGCATGTAGCGGTCGTGCGTAACCAGCACCAGCGAGCCGCGAAACTCGAGCAAACTCTCCTCCAGGATTTCGAGGGTCGGAATGTCGAGATCGTTGGTGGGTTCGTCCAGCAAAAGTACGTCGGCCGGCTGAAGCATGAGTTGCGCGATGAGAACTCGCGCCCGCTCGCCCCCTGACAATCGCTCGACCGGCTGATTAAGCTGTTCGCTCTTGAACAGAAATTTCGCCGCCCACGATGCCACATGGGTCACGCGATCCTGATAGATCACCGAATCGCCCTCCGGAGCCAAAGCCCGGCGCAACGTCACATTCGGGTCGAGTTCGCGGCGCTGGTCGAAATACACGATGCGCAACTTTTCCGCGCGGCGAATCTCCCCTGTGGTTGCCGCGACCTCTCCGCGCAGCAGGCGGAGCAGAGTCGTCTTGCCGCTGCCGTTTGGACCAACTAAACCCACCCTAAGGCCCGCCGTAACAATGAAGTTCAATCCCTGGAATAGTGGCCGCCCTCCGATTTCGTAGGCCACGTTCTGCAGTTCGATCAACCGCTTGGTCTTGCGATCGGTCGCGGAGAAATCGATTTGCGCGGTCTCGCTGCGGCTTCGTGTATTCAGGTCCGCAAGCTCCTCCATCAGGTCGCCGGCTTTATCGATCCGCGCTTTCGATTTTCTGGTGCGCGCCTTCGCCCCCCGGCGCAGCCATTCGATCTCCGAATGGACTAAATTTTCCAGCGCCTCCTGCCGCTTCGATTGCGCGTGCAGAAATTCTTCTTTCTTCTCTAAGAACGTGCTGTAGCGTCCCTTTACACGCAGCAATCCGTCGGGATAGACGCGGCTGAGTTCCGCCATCTCGGTGGCCACATTCTCCAAAAAATAACGGTCATGGCTGATGACCACACAGGCGAAGCCGGCTTGCTCCAGCACCCCTTCGAGCCAATCGATGCCCGCCAGGTCCAGGTGATTCGTAGGTTCGTCCAGGAGCAGAATGTCCGGCGCCTGCACCAATGCCTGCACGATCGCAAGACGCTTCTGCCAGCCTCCAGACAAAGCAGCGGCTTCCTTCTCGAGGTCCACGAAGCCCGCACGCCCCAGAGTTTCGGCAAAGCGCGTTCCCCTCTCCGATTCCGGAACAGCGGAAGTTTTCAAGGCAGAATCAATCACCGACCGCACCGTGTCTCCGGGCCGAAATTCTGATTCTTGTTCTACGTAACTCAGACGCAATCGCTTGCGCACGGCGATTTCCCCATCATCGGTATCTTCCGTGCCCGCGAGAATTCGCAGCAGTGTAGATTTTCCCGAGCCATTCGGGCCGATTAGCCCGATGCGATCCCCCTCGGAGACGGTGAAGGAGACGTTCTGAAAAAGCGGATCGGCTCCGAAGGACTTCGCGATGCTACGAACATTAATCAGCGGCGGCAATGATCAGAAGTCTCCCGAAGATCTGTCTTGAGATTATCAGGAAGCACAACGCGGCCGGGGGCACGTTTGGTCGTTTCGATGTTCGCTGTGGCGCCGCTCAGCTTCGCCATCGCGGGACAGCCGAGGCGGCTGTCGGTACGTGGCTCGCGGCCGGACGTCCCTTTACCAGGCGGGTTTGCCGTCTTTGAAGCGCAGCGTTAGCGTGTCGCCGCCTTTGATCACTTCGCGTGCGAGAGTCAGGTCCGCGCCGTCCTGCTTGATCTTGGAACCGATGACCTCGATTTCATCGTTCGCTTTGAACTCCACGCCCATGTCGTCGAGAAATTTCTTTGGACAGAGAAAAATTTGCATGGCATCGGGGCCGCTCTTAAGCACTAGGTAGGCAACGGGCTTCCCGCCCGATGGCGGAACCATCTTCAACTCTTCTATCGTTCCCTTGAATTTTGCTTCTGTGGCAGGATCGTATTTAGGGGCCTGAGCAAAAGCGGAGGCAGCCAAAAGAGCGAGAGCCGCAAGTTTCAGAAGCCGGCTAAAAATCGGGGCGGAGGAAGTCATCATGGGCCTCCATACCCGCGAATGGTAGGCCTTTCGCGCGGCAAATGCAATGGGGATTGTGGCCGGTCTCGAACCTGATCTCACGAAGCAGTTGGAGGGAATCCCTGTAATCTGCTCTTATACTCGATGATTCACGTAGTGATGGTTCGCAGGCCAAGAATGGAATGACGCTATCAAGGATCATGAACTGTTTACTTCGCTGCGTCCTGGCCGCCGCGGCTCTGCGCTGCGTGGTCGCGTTTCCCGCTGCGATCGAAGCCGAAACCGGAGCCGAAGCGTGGCTGCGATACTCTGCATTGAGTCCGCAGGCGGCCCAGAGTTACGAGGGCCTGCCGCGCAACGTTGTCGCGCTCAGCGATCGATTGGTCCTAAAGACGGCGGAGCAGGAGCTCGGTCAGGGCGTTTTACAAATGCTGGGCAAGACGTTGCGCTCGGCCGTTACGGCGCCAGTTCGAGGTGCCATTATTTTGGGAACGCTGACGGACCTGCACGAGCTTTCTCCCACGTTGCATCCTCCGCAGGAATTGAACGCCGATGGCTACTGGTTGAAGAGTACGAACATTCAAGGTTCTAAATGTTTACTGATCACCGCGGCCACAGACCGCGGCGTGCTTTATGGGGTTTTCGGCTTATTGCGCAAGATCGCTCTCGCTGAAAGCGTCAGCGCCATCGATGAAGTTCAGCAGCCCTATGCCCCGATCCGTTGGGTCAATCAATGGGATAATCTCGATGGCCGCATCGAACGCGGGTACGGCGGACCTTCCATATTCTTCACCGATGGAAAGGTTCGCAGCGATTTGACTCGATCCGGGCAGTACGCTCGTATGCTGGCCTCCATCGGAATCAACGGCTGTACGATTAACAACGTCAATGCCGCGCCCGGCGTTCTCGAAGACAGCTTCCTCGCGCAAGTCAGCCGCATCGCCGATGCGTTCCGTCCCTGGGGCGTTCAACTCTCTCTCTCGGTCGATCTGAGCAGTCCTAAAGTGATCGGCGGCCTCAACACGTTTGATCCTCTCGATCCGCGGGTCGGGGAGTGGTGGCGTAAGAAAGTCGACGAGATCTACAGGAACATTCCAGACTTCGGCGGCTTCGTGGTGAAGGCGGACTCGGAGGGGCGGCTCGGCCCTTCCACTTATGGACGAACTCCGGCTGACGCGGCCAACGTGATTGCACGTGCTCTCAAGCCGCACGGTGGGATCGTCTTCTATCGCGCCTTCGTCTACAACCATCATCTCGATTGGCACAATTTGAAAAATGATCGCGCCAAGGCCGCCTACGACAACTTCCATCCCCTGGACGGCGCATTCGATCGACAACGTCATGATTCAGATCAAGAATGGTCCTATCGATTTTCAGGTGCGCGAGCCGGCGTCGCCGCTTTTCGCCGGCCTGCGCCGCACTAATGAAGCCGTGGAACTCCAGATCACGCAAGAATATACCGGCCAGCAGCGCCAGTTGTGTTTCCTCGTGCCCATGTGGAAAGAAGTGCTGGACTTCAATATGCACATCGACGATATGCACATCGACGATATGCACATCGACGATATGCGCGTCGACGGAAAGGCCACGCCGGTAAAGGATCTGGTCGCGGGCCGCGTTTTCCATCGTCCCACCGGCGGATTTGTGGGAGTGGCCAATGTAGGCATGGATGCCAACTGGCTAGGCAGCCCATTAGCCATGGCGAACCTCTATGGTTTTGGGCGCCTGGCATGGAATCCAAGTCTCAGCGCTGAAGAGATCGTCGATGAATGGACGCGCCTCACCTTCGGCAGCGACCCTCTCGTGATCAAGACCATCAGCGCCATGCAGCTCAGCTCGTGGCACGTCTATGAGAGCTATACCGGACCGCTGGGCGCAGGAACGCTCACTAATATTCTCGGAAATCACTACGATCCGGGCCCTGAGTCTTCGGAGGAGAATGGGTGGGGACAGTGGCACCGCGCCGATCGTCAGGGCATTGGCATGGATCGCACCATGGCAACCGGCACCGGATTTATTGGCCAATACCCGCCGGAGGTGCAAGCGCTGTATGAATCGCTGGCCCGCTGTCCGGACGAGTTACTCCTGTTTTTCCACCATGTGCCTTACACTTTCGTTCTCCATTCCGGGAAGACGGTAATTCAGCACATCTACGACTCGCACTACGATGGCGCCGATCGTGCCCGCGACTTTGTTTCGCAATGGAAAGCGGTGCAGGGCCACATCGATGAGGAACGCTTCCGCGATATTCTGACCCGCCTGGAATACCAGGCTAAAGAAGCCGTCGTATGGCGGGATGCAATCTGCGAGTGGATTTACCGGCTGTCGGGCATTGCGGATGACAAGGGACGAGATTCTCTTCACTCTCAATAGCAAGTCCTCAAAAACAAGGTTGAGTACCCGCGCCTTGCGCATTTAACCGAGTTCCGTTAACGTTTACGCTTCCGGCGATCGCCTCCCAGACTAACCAGGCGCACCGGTCACTGTCGAACATCCGCGCAGGGAAAATGGGCAAATCTCCCACCACGCTTCGTGACATTGCGAAAGCATTGGGAACCTCGATCGGTTCGGTGCATCGCGCGTTGCACGATAATCCGGGCGTCAGTCCGATGACCAAGGCCCGGGTTCTGGAGACAGCGAGAGCCATGGGATACCGGCCCAACCTTGCCGCCAGATTCCTGTCCTCCAAAAAGACGCTGCGCATTTCGGTCAACACACTACAGGGGACGACATCCTTCTGGGATGAGGTGCGCGCCGGTATTCGCGAAGAAGCCGCGTCGATCTCCCTGGAGAACGTCGAACTCGAGTTTCGAACCTACCCGCGTCTTGGGGAGGGAGAGGCAGAAGCTTTCGAATCGGCCATTGGCGATCAGGTGGATGGGATCATCACCTTTCCCAGCCGTCCGCAGGTTTTACGGCCCTGGATACGACGCGCGGCTCACCTTCGGATTCCTGTCGTGTGTGTGGCGACCGATGCTCCCCATAGCGGGCGGCTCGGCATTGTGTCGGTTGACACATTGGCCAGCGGATCGATTGCGGCCGACCTCATGGGACGATTTCTTCGGGGTCAGGAAGGGTCGATTGCCATCACCCTGTTTGACGTGGCGATTACGGAGCATGCCGAGAAGTGCGCCGCTTTTGAAAATACCTTGCGGTCGTTTTATCCCAACCTGCGTCTCCTCAAGCCGATTGAAGACCACGATGTGGAGGCAGAAGCCTACGGCAAGTGCCGCAAATTATTTGAAGAATGTTCCAACCTGGCAGGAGTCTACGTGACCACCGAAGCCTCGATTCCGGTGCTCAACGCGGCCCGGGACGCGAACTTGCTGGAACGGCTGACCATTATCACCACGGATCTATTCCCCGGTCTGGTTCCGCATATTCGATCCGGCGCCGTAGCCGCGACCATTTACCAGCGGCCCCGCGCACAGGGCCAGATGGCGTTCCGTATGTTGCACGAGTTTCTGGCCGAAGGCGAGAGTCGCTCCCATCAGGTTGCGCTGGCTCCGCACTTGGTGATGCGCGGAAATCTGGAATTCTTTCTGCGACAGCTCGAGGCAATTGGCAATGAAAAAAGAGAAAGAGAAAAAGTGGAGCGACAACGGGAGACAGCAGGCGACCTGGCGGGAGAATTCGCTTAGCCGCGCGCGCCAGCACCACACAGCTGAACGCGAATGGAGGAAGAAAAATCGTTTACCTGGGGATTGACGTAGGCACAAGCGGTACCCGGGCGCTCGTCATGGATGATGCGGGCAAGGTTATCGCCTCCGGATCCGCTGAGCATGAGGCCTTCGCCAGTCCGCGGCCGGGCTGGGCGGAGCAGGATCCGCGGGACTGGTGGCGTGCCTGCGGAGCGGCGGTGCGTGAGGCGCTGCATTCTTCCCGTGTGCGTGCCGATGAGATTGCCTGCGTCGGCTTCTCCGGCCAGATGCACGGCGCCGTCCTGCTCGATTCTGCCGACCAGGTCGTCCGCAGCGCGATTATCTGGTGCGATCAGCGCAGCGAAGCGCAAAGCGACGAACTTTCCGATTTGTTCGGCCGCGATGTCCTCATCCGGCTGACTTGTAATCCTCCGCTCACAAATTTCACTCTTACCAAATTGCTCTGGGTGCGCGAGACCGAGCCAAAAAACTGGGCCAGAGTCGCGCACGTAATGTTGCCCAAAGATTATGTGCGATTCCGCCTCACCGGAGATCGCGCCATCGATGTCGCCGACGCGTCAGGGACCCTTCTGCTCGACGTGGCCAACCGGCGATGGTCAGCGGAAGTTCTGAGCACGTCCGGCATCGATAAGAATTTGCTTCCGCCTCTCTACGAATCGCCGCAAGTTTGTGGAAAGGTGTCCGCCGCCGGGGCGCAAGCCACCGGCTTGAAAATCGGAACTCCGGTGGTTGCGGGAGCAGGAGATCAGGCCGCCGGTGCGATTGGCATGGGCATTGCGCGCGCAGGCGCGGTGAGCGCCACCATTGGAACGTCCGGCGTCGTCTTTGCCGCCACCGATCGCCCGGCGCTCGATCCTCAAGGACGGCTGCACACTTTTTGCCACGCCATCCCGGGACGCTGGCACGTGATGGGCGTCACGCAGGCTGCGGGATTGTCTCTGCGTTGGTTTCGAGATCGTTTCGGAGTTTCGGCGAGACCGGACGCAGGACGTGATCCCTACGACGTTCTCGCCGACGAAGCGAGTGCGGCACCAGTTGGTTCAGAAGGCGCTTACTGGCTTCCCTATCTAATGGGCGAGCGCACGCCTCACCTCGATCCAAGTGCGCGCGCGGCGTTGGTGGGGCTGACCGCGTCACACACACGAGGCCACGTGATTCGTGCCGTCATGGAAGGCGTGGCCTACAGCCTGAAAGATTCGTTCACCATCTTCGAAGAGATGCAGATTCCCGTGACTTCGATTCGGCTGGGTGGCGGCGGCGCGAGATCGCCGCTGTGGAGACAGATTCAGGCGGATGTTTATGCGCACGAAGTAGGGATTGTGGCGGCCGAGGAAGGCGCGGCATATGGCGCCGCAATTCTCGCTGGTGTTGGAGCGGGGGCGTGGAATTCCGTTGAAGAAGCCTGCGAAACGGTAGTTCGCATAGCCGCACGCATCGCTCCCGACCCGGCAGCTTCAAAGACCATGCAGCAGGCTTATCACACCTACCGCAAAATCTACCCCGCGCTGCGTCAGGCGCTAGAGCAGCCCGCAGAGTAGCGCCGCCGCCCCGGCGGATGTCCGGCGGGCGTCCTCGCCGAGCCGTCTCTGCGGGACTACTTCACTGGCTCCTTCACGAGGACGACCCTGTCCCCCGCCACATTCCGCATCTGCTGCACAATGCCCGAAGGCCATCGAATTTCCACCAAATCGGCTGAAGCATCCGCTCCCAGCCCGAAATGTACCGGCCCGGCGCTCGACGAGGCGTAACCCGCGCTGGTTGTCATGTGGTTATATTGCGCAAACGATTTGGTGACGAGCTTAATTCTCGCTCCGATGCCGTCACGATTGCTCTTTGTGCCCTGCAGTTTGAACTCCAGCCAATGATTGTTGCCCGGACTCTGATTGATCCAGATCTCCGCAGGGGCATTGATTGCCGTGACCACTACATCGAGCCGGCCGTCTCCATTCAAATCTCCGATGGCGGATCCCCGGTGCCGCGACGGCGGTTGCGAGGTCAGTCCAGCCTCCGCGGTCAAAGCTGAAAACTTCATCCCGCCAAGATTGCGGAATACGGTATTGGGCTGCTCCACGGTCAAATTCGGTTGCGCCAGCAAAGATTGAACATGCCCGCGCGAGACAAAAATATCTTTCCAACCGTCGTTATCAAAATCCGCGATCGTCGGAGAATATCCCGCCATGGGCAAGCTTAACTTCGTCAGGTTGCTCTCGCGAGTCACCTCCACGAAGCTGCCTTTCCCGGTGTTGCGGTAAAGGGGAAACGTCTCGCCATCGAGGGCAACGACGATGATGTCGGGATAGCCGTCGTTATCCAGATCGCGAAAATCAGTTCCCATCCCGGAGATGAAAGTTCCATCTTCCCGCAGGGCGACGTTCACATCAAAGCCAACTTCCTCAAAACGCCCGCCGCCTTTGTTGCGAAAGAACCAGTTCATCAGTTTGTCGTTCGGAACGAAGAGATCCATCTTGCCCGACAAATCGAAATCCGCCGCCGCGACGCCCATGCCCTTGCCTGGGTGCGAACGGAAGCCAGCTTCGACCGAGGCATCGCGAAAAGTCCCATCCCCGTTGTTGAGGAATAGCTGGTTCGGCGTGGGCTTATACATCTTGGGATGACAGTAGTCACGATGGCCGTAGCCCTGGCAGACCGGCTCGTGATCGAAATCCCATTTCAGATAGTTGATGACAATGAGGTCGAGCAACCCGTCATTGTTCACGTCAACCCAGGCAGCGGCAACCGACCACAGCGGCCCGTACTCTGGATCGGGCTTGTTCAGCCCGGCTTTCGCTGTAACATCGGTGAACGTGCCATTCCCGTTGTTATGGTAGAGCGTGTTGCGATACACGCCCGCCACAAAAATATCCTCGTATCCGTCGTTGTCGTAGTCGCCGATGGCGACGCCCACGTCGTAACCGGTTCCAGCCAGCCCGGCTTTTTCGGTTACGTCGGTGAAGTGTCCGTGGCCGTCATTCTCGAACAGCCGGTTGGAATATTTCGCGGAGGTCTTGTGGAGCGACTTGATATCCGCTCCGTTGGTGAAGAAAATGTCGAGCTTGCCGTCGTTGTTGTAGTCGAAGACGGCCACGCCGCCGGCCATGGTTTCGGGAGCGTGGCGCTCGGGCGTCTCGCAACTGTCCAGCTTGAAGTCAATCGGCTGAAAGGCGAAACGGATCGGCGCATCGCCAGGGTTGGCGGCGGGTTCAGAAGATTTTTTCTGAACCTGACTTCCCGCCTGCGAACGCGCCGCCACCGGCGCGCTCAAAAATGCGACCAACACGATCGCAATCAGCGAGCGGGGCAAGTTACAACGTTTCATGTCCGGAGCATCACCTGCGGTCCTGCTCTCATTTTACTCCGGAAATTTTTGTTCACCGCGAATCGAAAGTTGAGCGGCCGCCTGCGCAGCGCCCGTTCCCGGCTGTCCGCCGCCGGCTGAGATCGTGTAGTCTCCGGTCGAGACCATGCGATCCCCCGACTCGTTTACATAACTCAAGTCGCGCGGCTGCAGAGTAAGCTTCACAGGCTGCACCTGGCCAGGTTCCACGTGAACTCGGGTAAAGCCGCGTAGTGCCCGATGAGGAGCGCCTGCCAACTTCGGGAAATTCACGTAGAGTTCCACGACCTCATCCCCCGCCTTCGCACTGGCATTCTTCACGTCAACGTCAACCGTGAGGGGGCTTCCCGCGTCGAGTTCAGCACTCGACAGTTTCAGATTGCTGTATTCGAATTTCGAATAACTCAGTCCGTAGCCGAACGGATACAGCGGTTGCCCCTCAAAGTAACGATACGTCCGGTTCTTCATCGCATAATCTTCGAACTCCGGCAACTGCTCAATGCCCTTGTAGAAGGTCACGGGCAAACGCCCGCCGGGATTGTTAGTTCCCGCCAGGGTCTGGGCGATTGCCGTTCCCCCTTCTTCTCCCGAATACCACGCTTCCAGAATCGCGTTGGCATGATCGTTGGCCCAATTCACCGCCAATGCGCTTCCATTCATCAGCACTACGACTAAAGGCTTGCCGGCCCCTTTTAACGCTCCCAGCAGCGCCTCCTCTTCCGCCGGCAGGTTCAGGCTGGTGCGATCTCCACCCCTGAAGCCGGGCAGATCAACTTTCATCTCCTCGCCCTCAAGCCTGGAAGTGATGCCGACCACGGCGACCAGCACATCGGCCTGCCGTGCCGCAGAAGCTGCTTCGAAACTAGGATCGGCGCTTACCGGCAACCACACCAGCTTCGTGCCAAACCCTCCACGCAGAAACTCGACCTTCACCGCGTAGCGATGTCCCTTTTCCAGCGGAATGGTAACTTCCTGGGAGTTCGGATCATGCAACACCGCATCGTCCACGATCAGCCTGCCGTCCAGCCACATGCGGTTCATCGAACCGATCAGGCCAACCCGATACAGGCCGGACTCCGCCGGAGTCAGAAAGCCCGTCCAGCGCGCGGAAAAATCCTTCATGCCCTCTGGCGCAACGATCGCATGCCCCCTGGGATGAAACAGTTGCAGATCCAGCACCGCGTCGGTCCGAACAACTTGCGGCGTTCCGGCGACGTCGCTGCCCGCGAAATATTCACCCTTCAGCCCCGGCTTCCCGTCATCGGTCGAGAGCGCCGCAGTGGGGATCACAGATTCCTGCCGCAGGAAATTAGTTCCGGCAAGGTACGTTACCTGGGCGGATGGAAATTGCTTGCGGATGCCCTCCAGCGCTGTGACCGCATGTGAAGCGGTGCCGGCATAGTTGCCGTGCAGCACCTCGACAGAATCGGCCAGCGGACCCACCACTAAAATCTTCTTGACACCCGGCGCGAGGGGAAGCACGCCGTCATTTTTCAACAGCACCATTGATTCCCGCGCTATTTTCAGTGCGAGTTCGCGATGCGGCGCGCTGTCAATTTCTGATTCCGGGGTCTGCGCATATGGAACTTTCTCCGGAGGATCGAACATGCCCAGCCGCATGCGCGCGGTGAACAGCCGTTTCAAGGCAACATCGATGTCGGCCTCGGTAAGAAAACCCTGTTTCACTGCATCCAGATAGGGCTGATAGTCATGGCTGTCCTTGGCGACGGTGAAGAAGTCCGCGCATTCATTGTCCATCCCCGTCTTCAGTGATATTGCGGTAGCCTCCGCCTGACTCTTTTTGAAGTGATGTCCCTGGTAAATGTCAACCACGGCGTCGCAGTCGGACACTACATACCCGTTGAACTTCCATGCCTTGCGCAACTGATCCTGCAGCAGGAAAGTATTCGCGCAGGCAGGCTCGCCATTGACGCGGTTATAGGCGCACATCACCGATTCCGCTTTGCCTTCGGTAACTGCCGCGCGAAACGCCGGCAGGTACGTGTCCTCCATATCGTGCTTCGAAACCTGGATGTCGATCGTATGCCGCGACGGTTCCGGGCCGCTGTGCACGGCAAAATGTTTGGGCGTCGAAATCACGCGAAAATATTTCGGATCATCTCCCTGCAATCCGGTTACGAACGCCACGCCCATGCGCCCGGTAAGAAACGGATCTTCTCCGTACGTCTCCTGGCCGCGCCCCCAGCGCGGATCGCGGAAGATGTTGATATTCGGCGACCAGAAGTCGAGGCCCTCCATAATGTCGCGGCGTCCGGCTTTGACCGCCTGATTATGTTTGGCCCGAGCCTCGGTGCCGATTACAATCGCCATCTGGTGGATCGCCGCGTCGTCAAATGTGGCCGCTAGTCCAATGGGCTCGGGAAAAACCGTGGCTGTTCCGGCGTTCGCGACCCCGTGCAAGGCTTCACTCCACCAGTCATAGGCCGGCACTTGCAGCCGCGGAATGGCCCGCGCCTGATTTACTAACTGCGAGGCTTTTTCTTCCAGAGTCATCTGCTTGATCAGGTCATCCACGCGCACATCGACCGGCTGGGAAGGATCAAGATAGACCCTGCTACTGGCGGTCTGAGCAGTTGAGTGAACAGACGACTGGAGAAGAACAAAAACAAGGGCAATAAAAGAAGCCGGCACACTGACTCTCGGACTTATCTGCATGGAACTTTCTCCTACGCCGGCCGCGCGAACAATTTGCCGGCGAGAGCGCTGGTTTCTGACTGATGTTGATTCGTTAACGATTACGGTCGACCGTCGCTTGTAGCACAGCGCAATCTTCCGGTCAAGGATACGAACCCATGAATCATCACCACTTAATGGGCTCGGTCCACGAGACCTTCGATATATTCGCGACCTGAACGCACCCGCTCGTAGCCCTACTCGCAGCCCTATCTGTACTTGCTAAGACAATCTCGCACCAAGTTTGCCACTCCTCACTCTCCTGTGACGTCGAGTACCTTCTTGCCAGTCGGGACTCTCAAACTGTGGCTTTTGGGCATGTAGCCGAACAACGTTGTCGTCCGGCATACACAGTTTGTTCGAAAAGCAGTAGGATTCCCCGCTAGGATATCGATTTTCTACTTGACAACGGTGAGCGGATGGATGTAACACCGTGTCGCTTGCATTTTGCGGGGCGGTGCTGTTCCCAGACATCTGCGACTCAGTCGTCGCGACCGACTACTTTTGGAGGTCTCACATGAATTCCCTCTCGCCTACGTTTGCCGGGAGTTTTGGCCCAGCCATGAAACGCTGCGGCTCTCGCCTTACCGTTCTCCTTGCGGCTTTCTTCGTAATGTTCGCCGCTCATGCCATGGCGCAGGAAGCAACCATCGTCGGTACCGTGACCGATCCCTCCGGCGCGGCCGTTCCCAACGCGACCATCTCCGTTACCAACATCGAGACCGGCCAGGTTCGGAACTTAACCAGCAGCAGCGACGGGCAGTACGTCGTCCCCGATCTCCATATCGGCCGCTATAACGTTCGGGCCCAGGGAGCAGGGTTTAAGGTCGTCGAGCAAAAGAATATCGTGCTCAACGTCAATGACCGGGCTCGTGTCGACTTCAAACTGCAAGTCGGCAGCACCACAGAGCAGATCACCGTGGAAGCGGCCGCCATCGCGGTACAGGCGGACAATGGCGAAGTCAGTGACGTGATCACTGGCCAGCAACTTTCTCAGCTCTCGACCAACGGTCGCAGCATGTATTCGCTAATCTCATTAACGCCCGGAGCCTCCAGCGGTCAGGGTGACTTTCAGATCCCCACCCCGGTGGGTGGCGACGCCAATGTGAGCTTCAACGGCATGCGCGAAAGCCACAATCTTTACCTGCTGGACGGCGGCGAGAGCGATGACCGCGGCGGCGCAGGCGGTTCCGACGTCATGCCTTCCATGGACGCCATCGCTGAGTTCCGCGAAATGACCTCGAACTACAGCGCCGAATTCGGCCTGTCTTCGTCCGCAACCATGACGGCTGTCATCAAGTCCGGAACGAAACGCTACCATGCTTCGGCATGGGAGTTCCTGCGCAACGACGCCCTTGACGCCCGCAACTATTTCAACCCAGCCCCGCAAAAGGTTGCCGAGTTGAGATTCAATACCTATGGCTTCAATGGCGGCGGTCCGGTCGACTTTTGGAAGAGCGACCACAAGACTTTCTTCTTCTACAACATGGAATGGCGCAGCTTGATTCAGGGCCAGACGCTGAACCAGACCGTTCCCAGCACCGCCTGGTACAGCGGCGCGTTACCAAGTAATCTTCCGATTAACGTACCCAGCAACGTCGCGTCGTCGTTCCTTTACAGGAACTGCCCCGGAGGCGTTGCACCCGCTGGAATCGTCGCGGGCCAGCCATTCCCTGGCAACACGATTCCGTCATGCATGATCGACCCGAACTCGACAGCCCTGCTGCAGGCCGGTATTTTCCCTGCAAACAATTCCGTGAATGGCAAAGGGCAGCCCACTTTCCTGGGCGGCAATAATGTTCCGACCCACGTAAGAGAAGAGATCGTCCGCATCGATCACAACTTCAGCAGCAAGTTCTCCGTGTTCGGGCACTTCCTCGACGAGCAGATTGCGCAGAACTTCGGCACTGCCATGTGGAGCGGCGACAACGTTCCCACCGCCGCTAACACCTTCGGCAACCCTTCTTACAGCGGCGTGATCCACACCACGTACGTCATCAGCCCGACCTTGCTCAATGAAGTGGCCTTCAACTACAACGGTAACCGCATCGCCATTCTGCCCACGGGCAACATTACGCGGCCGAGTGGGTTCACTTCCAACCGGATCTTTAGCGGGCCGAACA
This sequence comes from uncultured Acidobacteriaceae bacterium, assembly GCA_963709305.1. Taxonomy (GTDB): domain Bacteria; phylum Acidobacteriota; class Terriglobia; order Terriglobales; family Acidobacteriaceae; genus Sulfotelmatobacter. Next base: position 573,420 of record CAVPWO010000006.1, read on the forward strand.
ACGATAACCGCATCCCTGAGATCAACCTCTCCGGCTATAACGGGACTGACTACACGACCGCTAGTTGGCCATGGCGCAACAAGGCAGACGATTACCAGATCCGCGACGACATCTCTTGGACAAAAGGCGCGCACCAACTCAAGATGGGCGGGAGTTGGGCCATTTACAAGAAGGTTCAGGACCTGTTCGGTAATACTCAGGGATCCTTCAACTTCAAGAATAACTTCACTGGAAATGACTTTGCCGACTTCCTGCTCGGCACGGCTTCGTCCTATAACGAGCTCGCCGTGCAGGACCACGGCTTCTGGAACAACGTCTCCTGGGCTGCCTATGTGCAAGACAACTGGCGCGTCAACCACCGCCTGACCCTAAACCTTGGGCTGCGTTGGGATGGCGTTCCGCACACTTACGAAGCCAACAACCGCATGGGCAACTTCTATCCCAATCTCTACAATCCAGCCGATGCGCCGATCTTCGTCGCTGGCTCAAACGGCAACTCCATCTCGCCAAGCAGCCCGGGACTGGGGACGAGTCCTAATCCCATTCTGGCGGGATACCAGTTTTATCTCAACGGTATTGGCATTCCGGGTACGACCCCCGGTGTTCCAAAAGGGCTCGTCGACAATCACTGGGCGGCATTCGGCCCGCGCGTCGGCTTCGCTTATGATCTAACCGGGTCTGGCAAGACCGTGCTGCGCGGCGGCTTCGGCACTATGTACGAACGCATTCAGGGCAACGACATGTACAATGCCGGCCCCAACGTTCCCTTCAGCACGAATGTGAACTTCAACAACGTCGAACTGGAGAATCCGTCCACCGGCCTGGCTACCAACGCTGCTTTGGTGGCGCCCATCACTGTTGCCGGCATCACCGGCGTCGATAAGATCCAAAACAAGTTGCCGGTGAGCTATCAGTACAGCTTCGGCGTGCAGCATGCGCTCTCCGAGCGTTCGATGTTCTCGGTGTCTTACGTCGGAAACCAGAACCGCCATCAGAATGACTATCGCGAAACCAACCTCCCGGATCCCGGCCAGTTCGCCGCGTTATTCGCAAACAACAACTCGGACTACAACCTGCGAGTCCCTTATCTTGGTTTCAATTCCATCAAGATGTCGGAAGACGTGCAGAACTCCCACTACAACGGTCTGCAGATGGAGATTCACAGCCAGATCAGGCATGACCTTAACCTGCAAGCCGCCTACACGCTCTCCAGGGCTTATGATCCGGCGACCGGCGCAAACGGCGTGGGCGATTTGAATAACGTTTCCGATCCCTACAATCACGCCTACGACTACGGCCCGTCCGGTTTGGACCGGTTGCACATCGCGTTCGTGAACTTCATCTACGACATCCCATTCTTGAGAGACAGCTCTAATAAACTCTTGAGATCGACTGTCGGAGGGTGGCAGGTTTCAGGAATCGTAACCCTGACCTCAGGTGAGCCGCTGAATATCACCGAGGGCGGCATCACGAACTGCGCCCAAGGAGCAAACAACCCGCCCAGTTGCACTGGTGCGCTGATTGGTACAGGCAATATCAGCAACATCATCCCGAACTCCAACAACCGGCCCGATGTCAGCGGTAGCGTGAGCTACCCGAAGACGGTCGCGAACTGGTTCAACGGATCGGTGTTCGGTCCAACTGTCGCCGGAACCTGGGGCAATGAACCGTTCAACGCATTGCGTGGACCGGGCCGCCAGAACTGGAATCTCTCGCTCTTCAAGAGCTTCCTGTTCAGCGAATCACGTGGCAGCAAACTTGAATTCCGAGCGGAGTTCTTCAACGCCTTCAACCACACGGAGTTCAACAACGTAAGCACCACATTCTCATCGGGTAACTTTGGCGCCATCACCTCGGCTCATGACCCGCGAGAGATTCAGCTTGGATTGAAGCTGTACTTCTAATCCAGGATGGCAAACAATCCGGCCCCGCTCGCGGCAATCACCGCTGTGAGCGGGGCCTTCGTTTTTTGAGGGGCCGGCTGGATCCCACTGGATCCAGCGTCGACTCGTCTAACCGGAGGCGATGGTGGTAAGCACCGCCGCATTGTTCTATAAATGAATTTCGGTCTGGTTACCAGCAGTCTGGTCCCCCGTGATCTGCAACCCTGCTGACGCGGCAGAACGGGCATGAAAAATACGAAATTCGAACTCGTCCTCGCGCTGCTCTTCCCGGCCATCGTTTTTCCAGGGGCATCAGCGCAGGCCCCTACACCGGCTGACGCGATGGCTCTCGAACGCCAGGGCAAATTCCCGGAGGCGGCGCGCGCGTGGCGCGCAGTGATTCAGCGCGATCCAACCGATGCTGCGGCTTTCGCCAGTCTGGGTATAGTCCTATCCAGGGAAGAGAAGTATCCCGAGGCCGCGTCCGCATACCGCAAAGCTCTCAAACTCAACCCCCGGCTGCCTGGAGTCGAACTCAACCTCGGACTGGCGGAATTCAAGCAGGGACATTTTTCTGCGGCGGCTCCTGCGCTTCACTCCGCGCTCGCAGCCGACCCCTCCAACTCGCAAGCCAAAACTCTGCTTGGCCTGAGCTACTACGGAAATCGAAAATTTGATCTGGCGTCGCAATATCTCGACCCGGCTGCCAAGGCCGATCCCACTAATGTCGAACTGAGTCAGGTCCTGGCGCAAAGCTGCTTGTGGGCCCGGAAATTCTCTTGCGCGCAAGCGGAGTTTCGCCGAATCCAGGAACAGAATCCGAACTCTGCCCCGGCCCACGTTCTTACTGGTGAAGCTCTCGACGGTTTGGGAAGGACTTCAGAGGCTATTACCGAGTTCGAAACCGCTGCAAAAATTTCTCCTCGGGAGCCCAATGTCCATTTCGGGCTAGGCTATCTTTACTGGAAATCGCAACAGTACGACGAGGCCAGGCAAGAGTTCGACCGGGAGTTAACTCTTGACCCCAATCATGCCCAGGCTTTGGCGTATCTCGGCGATATCGAATGGAAAAACAATCATCCCGACGAGGCGCTGGCCCTACTCAAGCGCTCGATGGCAGCCAAGAAGGATCTGCGCATCGTTTATGTCGATCTCGGCGCTATTTACATGCAGCAAAAAGACTATAAAGATGCGCAGGCAGCTCTTCTCCGCGCCGTGGAACTCGATCCAACGGTGCCAGATGCTCACTACCAGCTCGGACGTTTGTATCAGGCCCGTGGCGATTCCTCCAACGCCGAGAAGGAACTGCACAAAGTACAGGAATTGCACAAGAAAGCAGAGGATAATCTGGTGGGAAAGATTTCCTCTTCTCCCCCAGCGTTGAATCCATCGGAGGCTAGATAACGTGACTGCAAAAGCAAAAGCCAGGCCGAATTCTGTGAGCAAAGCGAACGGGACCTACCAGCCCAGGCCGGAACATAAATTCACCTTCGGTTTGTGGACGCTCGGCAATCGCGGCCGCGATCCCTTCGGCGACGCGGTGCGCCGCACTATGCCGCCGACTGAGATCGCGTCCGTTCTGGGCGAGATCGGCGCATGGGGCGTCAACCTGCACGACAACGATCTCGTCCCCATTGACGCCACTCCCGCGGATCGCGACCGCATCGTCCGCGAATTCCGCAAAGCCTGTCAGGAAAGCGGAATCGTCGTGCCCATGGCGACCGTCTCTCTGTTTTTTCATCCTGTCTTTCGCGATGGAGCCTTCACTGCCAACGATCCCGAGGTGCGCGCCTACGCCCTGCAGAAGACTCTGCGCGCCATGGATCTGGGCGCGGAACTGGGCGCGAAAATCTTTGTATTGTGGGGCGGTCGCGAAGGCGTTGAAACCGATGCCTGCCGCCGCGCCGATCAGGCCATCAAACACCTGCGGGAGGCCGTCAACTATCTTTGCGAGTACAACATCGCCCGCGGTTACGGCTATCGCTTCGCCCTCGAAGCTAAGCCCAACGAGCCCCGCGGCGATATCTACATGGCTACCACCGGCCACTACCTGGGCTTCATTCCCACGCTCGATCACCCCGATATGGTCGGCGTCAATCCTGAGGTCGCGCATGAGCAAATGGCGGGACTCAACTTCATGCACGGTGTTGCCCAAGCCTGGGAGTCCGGCAAGCTCTTTCACATCGATTTGAACGATCAAGCGCCCGGACGCTACGATCAGGATTTGCGCTTTGGATCGAACAATCCGAAATCCGCCTTCTGGCTGGTGAAATTCCTGGAAGACGTCGGCTACGGCGGCCCGCGCCATTTCGACGCCCACGCCTACCGCACCGAAGACTACGACGGGGTCAAAGACTTCGCTCGCGGCTGCATGCGGACTTATTTGATTCTTAAAGAAAAGGCGGCGCGCTGGAACGCCGACGAAGAGATTCAAGGCATTCTCGAGGAAATCTCCGCTGCGGTTTCGGGCACTCCGAAGGCAAGCGGTTATTCAGAAAAGGGATCAGCGTCTCTGTTGTCCCACGTCTTCAACAAAGACACGATCATGCAAAAGCGCCTGCCCTACGAAAAGCTGGACCAGCTAACGGTCGACATCTTGCTGGGAGTTCGTTAACGGCGGAGAGAAAGCAGTGCAACAGCGATGTTCAGCTGGATCTTCAACTGGATCTTCAACTGGATCTTCAACTGGAAGAACGGCGCTTCAATGCAGGGATGGGTTAGTGAGGGATGATGGGGTAGTAGATGAGGGGTAGTAGAAGAGCGGCGCTTCAGCGCCGCGTTACAAGCGGCAAGCATCTGGGCTTCAGCCCCTGCCTAATGCCCGGCCCTTCTTTGCTGCCGGCTTGCCCGCGACTTCCCAGGGTCGCTTCGGACGGTCCACGGGCGCTTTGTCGCGATCCTCAATGCGGTCATACTGATAAGACTCGCTCACTGTTCCCAGCGACTCGTTATACAGGCTGGGCAATCCCAGCGCTTCTTTCAGTTCTTCGGAAAAGGACTGCAGCGCCTTCAGGTGATCCGCGGTCGCTGGAATTTCTGTTTTGGAAGTCTTGAGAAACTGCTGGTATCCGCGATTGACGAGTTTTGAAATCTCGCTGCCTATCAAATATCCGGGATACGCGAAAATCTTCACCGTATCATCAGGCCCCTTCTGGATGGCGGCCGAGACGTTGTATTTGCGCAGGAATACGCGGCCATTGGTACCGGGAGCGTCGGTCACGTCGAACCCGTGATCGCGCACCCAGGCTAACGCTCCCTCGTAGGTTCGTGCTTCAATTGTTTTGGCCATCGCTTTTTGATTCAACCCTTCCTTGCCCGGCCCGTGCTCGTAAGATTAGATGCATACTCTATGAGATCGAACGTTAATAAGATCGAGCGTAACTTTACACGAGCTGCATCGCCGGGCGAAACTGGCTCATCTAAACAAGCTACTACATATCTTGTTTCACGCCATATAGCACATTACGTTGGTCACGGTGTTGCAGTTCAGTTATGGCACAGGGATCTACAAGAATGTCGGCATTGTCGACTCAGGCAAAACCCGAGAAACTGCGCCAGGCGGCCCCAGAATTGGGGAAAACGCTCGGCCACAGCCTCGTCGAGCGCATCGGGAACACTCCGTTGCTGCGGCTCGACGCGCTCACCCGCGATCTGCCGGGCATAGCACTTCTGGGTAAGGCGGAGTGGTATAACCCGGGCGGATCGGTCAAGGATCGCGCCGCAGCCAGCATCGTTGCCGAAGCCAACCGCTCAGGTAAAATGCGTCCCGGCCAGCATCTGCTCGATTCCACAAGTGGCAACACCGGCATCGCCTACGCGATGCTGGGAGCGGCCGAGGGATTCCCCGTCACGCTCTGCATGCCGGAAAATGTTTCGCGCGAGCGCAAGCAGATTCTCCAGGGTTATGGCGCCAACATCATTTACACGGATCCAGGCGATGGTTCCGACGGCGCCATTCGCACGGCCCGTGAACTGGCGCGGAACCATCCCGATCAATATTTTTACGCCGACCAGTATTCGAACGATGCCAATTGGAAAGCTCATTACCACGGCACGGCCAACGAAATCTGGCAGCAGACTCTGGGACGAGTCACCCATTTTGTTTCCATGCTCGGCACCAGCGGGACGTTCGTAGGCACGACGCGCCGGCTGAAGGAACTGAATCCCGCCGTGCAATGCATCTCGCTGCAGCCCGACTCCTCGTTTCACGGAATCGAAGGCGCCAAGCACATGGCCAGCGCTATCGTCCCGAAGATTTACGATCCTGACCTGGCCGACCAAAATCTCGAAATCGCTACCGAAGACGCCTACGCGATGGCGCGCCATCTCTCGCGCAACGCCGGATTGCTGGTGGGCATCTCCTCCGCCGCTGCCGTTGTCGGCTGCTTGAAAATTGCCCGCGAGTTGCCGCTTCAGAAAGGCCGCGAGGCAGTGATCGTGACCATTCTCTGCGACTCCGGCGACAAGTATCTGAGCGAGAGATTCTGGACGGAAGGCTGAAGAGGTTCTCAGTCGGCTGCCCCACCCTTCTCACGCCTTTCGCGAGAGGGTGGGGATTTTGACTTGAGTCTTCATAGGCACAACTCCAACATGCTGAAACTAACCCGTCCCGATTACGACTCCCTCCGCTGCCACGGCGAAGAGACTTACCCTCACGAATGCTGCGGCATCCTGCTTGGTCGAGCCGACGACGATGGAACCCGCGTAGTCACCTCGACCGCCCGCTGCGGGAACACCCGCACGGACTCCGCTCACAACCGCTACAACATCGATCCCAAAGAACTCGTCCGCATCCAGCGTGAAGGCCGCGAGCGCGGCGAAGACATCGTCGGCTTCTACCATTCCCACCCTGACCATCCCGCGCGCTGGTCGTCTACCGACCTCGCCGAGGCCCACTGGTTCGGCTGTTCCTACGTAATCACCAGCGTCGAAAAAGGAAAGGCAGCTCTGACGAACTCGTTCGAACTCATCGGCACAGACGAAAGCGACAAACGCCTGCAGGACGAGCCAATAGAAGTCGACCCTTAAGGTTATGTGGGGACAGCCGCCCCTGACTGTCCGCCGAGTGCAGCTCGGCCAGGGTTCGCTAAAGCCGGGAAGCGGCGAAAGAATGCATCAATAGATCTGTCGCCTCGTGTTGTCCGCTGCGCTTTGAAATATCTCTTCTGCGAATACTTAAGAATTCAAACTCCTTGACTGGCGTGGGAAGCGCGCGATTTTCACAGTTGCCGAACCCAAGCCGTTGCGGGCATTCGCAATCACTTACTTCAGTGCTAGCGCCACAACCCGCGTCCGGCGCGGGTTTCGCAAAAACTGAATTTGGGCCTGCACCAAATCCGGTCATGCCCTTGTGGACGGCCTGCACTCGATTGAAAACACACATAGTTACAACGCGCGATTTTCCATTGACTGGATTAATAGAAGGAGTAGAACAAGATCGTTCTTTGACAGCTTCTTAAGTTTTTCCGGTTGGTGCGGCGTCCGGGGCTCAAGCGGAGTCACTTTCCTGATCGCAAGATTGGGAAGGAGGGTGAGCGAGGGTCTATAGCAAAGCGCTGGTTGAGGAGAACGAAGAAGAAATGTTGAAGGCAGGATAGAGTTCCGAGGCGTAGGGTAGGTTTATCCGGTTGGCGGTGAGCCCGGAGCCCAAGCGAAGATCGCGCGCAGCGCCCCGCAAGGGAAGCGGCGAGAGCAGGTCGAGCAAGGGTCAAACGCGAGCTACTGGCCGAGACGAATGGACCCTACACCACCTCGGAACTCTCTTTGTTTTGGTCGAAGAGCGGCGTTTTGGTGGAAGATCGGCTCTTTCAGGGCCGCGTTAAGCGCCAAATTTGTCGGGCTTCAGCCCCGTTTCTTGACCTCTCACTTTCCCGCATTCCCGGGTCCACCAACCGAATAGATCTTCGGAATCCGCTGCTCCAGTGGCGGCAGTGCCGGAAACGCCGCGTGCGGCTCCGTCTGATACCAGTACGCGACCGAGAAATAATTATCCGAACGATGGTTCGCGTGTCCGTGCTCGATGGTGGCCCGCAGCGACTTCGTAAACGGAATCGGCGAATCCAGGTGAAACCGATAAAGCGACCAGCGTCCGCCCGCGTGTTCCTCTCCCACCACTGGCGCTCCAAATAAGCCGTAGGAAAACGCGTGTCCACCAAAATCCCATGCGCCTAGAAAATAATCCTCCGAACCGGTCCCGTTGATAGAGGGCGTGCTCTCTCCGTCGACGAAAAACATGTCATCGCCTTCGCCCCACCAGCCATCCTGATTCTGCAGCACAGACATCGTCACGCCCACGAAGTGTCCGCGCCCGGTCGCTTCCATCCAGACGTAATTACCCTCCCCGTTCAGATTCTTCTTCCCATCTACCAGCGGATCGCCGTTCGAATGCCAGTCATTGGTCCAGCCATGAGCCGGCGAGGCCTGCCGGTACTGGGCGTGGAAATAAAGCAGATCCACCGGCAGAGGCTTGTTGTACGCACGGTAGTCGATGTTGAAATAGAACGCGTCAACTTTCCGCGAGCCCTCGTTCGTGACCGTGATGCGCGCATGTTTCTGGAAAGGCATCGGGAAAAAGCTGTTGAGAGCTTTGTCGGAGCCAACCGCTAGAGGCAACGACTGATACAAGTGATACTCTCCCAGCCCGAGGCCAAAGAAATCGCCTACCGGCGTTTCCACGCTGGGAGTCGATTCGCCGTCCCAGTACATGCGCAGAACCAGCGCTTTCAGATGATTCGGATCGCCGCTGGCAATGGTGAACCAGACGTGGCTGATCATGCCTGGTCCGGCATCGTCGAGTAGGGTGAGAGTTTCTCCAGCCGCAAGAGTACGGAAATCCGCATTCGCGCCGCTGCGATCGTAGCTGGAAGCTCGCTTCTGAACATAGTCCTTAGCAAGCGGAAGCGTGGAGAGCCAACCAGCCGAGTCTTGTGAAAGGAGTGGAAGTGCCAAGAGACAAAAAGACAATAGCGCGAGCAGCCTCTTCATCGGGGTTCCTCAGTTTGGGCGAAATGCTTACAGCGGTATATTCCCATGCTTCTTCGGCGGATTCTTATCCCGCTTGGTCTCCAGCATGGCCAGCGCCTGGATCAACTTCCTCCGCGTGTCTCGCGGCTGAATGATCGCGTCGACAAATCCGCGGTCGGCCGCGACATACGGATTGGCAAAGCGGTCGCGAAACTCCTCGATTTTTTCACGGCGGACTTGCTCCCGGTTCGCCGCGGCGTCCAATTCGCGTTTATAGACGATGTCGACCGCCCCCTCCGGCCCCATGACCGCAATCTCAGCTGTGGGCCACGCGTAATTTACATCCGTGCGGATGTGTTTCGACGCCATCACGCAATAAGCCCCGCCATACGCCTTGCGGGTGATCACCGTGACCTTGGGCACCGTCGCCTCGGCAAATGCAAAGAGCAATTTGGCGCCGTGCTTGATGATCCCTCCATACTCTTGCGCAGTCCCCGGGAGAAATCCCGGAACATCTTCAAACGTAACCAGCGGTATGTTGAAACAATCGCAGAAGCGAACGAAGCGCGCACCTTTCACCGACGCGTTGATGTCCAGCGTTCCCGCCAGTACCGATGGCTGGTTCGCAACAATGCCGACCGGACGTCCGTCGAACCGCGCGAATCCTACAACAATATTTTTGGCATAGTGTTCGTGCACTTCAAAAAAATAAGCATCGTCGACCACCGCGTGAATCACATCTTTGATGTCGTAAGGCTGGTTCGACTGCGCCGGAACGATGGTGTCGAGCGCCGCGTCGGCGCGGTCAATCGGATCGGTGCACACTTTGCGCGGAGGATCATCCAGGTTATTCGACGGCACAAAGCTCAACAGCTCGCGCACCATCGAAAGGCATTCCGCGTCGTCATGCGCCAGAAAGTGCGCCACGCCTGAGGTTTCGTTGTGCGTCATGGCGCCGCCGAGTTGGTCCTTGGTGACTTCTTCGTGCGTCACCGTCTTGATGACATCCGGCCCGGTAATGAACATGTAGGAAGTCTTCTCGACCATCAGCACGAAGTCCGTAATCGCAGGCGAGTACACAGCCCCTCCGGCGCACGGTCCCATGATTGCCGAAATCTGCGGCACCACGCCGCTATACAACGTGTTGCGCAGAAAAATGTCCGCGTACCCCGCCAGCGACATCACGCCTTCCTGAATCCGCGCTCCTCCCGAATCGTTCAGCCCAATCACCGGCGCGCCCATCTTTGCCGCCAGGTCCATGATCTTCACGATCTTCGCGGCGTTAGTCTCCGACAGCGACCCTCCGAACACGGTGAAGTCCTGAGCAAACACGTAGACCAGCCGCCCTTCGATCCGGCCGTAACCGGTAATAAATCCGTCGCCGTAAATCTTTTGCTCGGCCATTCCAAAATCGTTACAGCGGTGCGTGACCAACTTGTCGGTTTCTTCGAATGTGCCCTCGTCGAGCAGAAATTCGAGTCGCTCGCGGGCCGACATCTTGCCTTCCTTATGCTGGCGCTCCCGGCGCTTGGCGCCCCCGCCATCCTCGGCAAGTTGGTTCCGCCTTTTCAACTCTTCAACTTTTTGTTCGAGATTCATGGGCAAAGATTATAGCGTCACCACGGGGCCACAGTGGTCAGGAAGGTCACGAACGAAATTCCCGCCTCCTGCGGTACACTGCCCACAATGTCTTCGCTTGCCGACCAGATGGGATTCAACTTCCGCCCGCCCGAGCGCCGGGTATGGAAAGTTCGCGCCCTGGTCGCCGCCGTGCGTTCGCACATCGAGCGCGAATATTCCGACGCGTGGGTGGAAGGCGAAATTTCTAACTTCCGCGCCCCCGATTCGGGTCATCTTTACTTCACCCTGAAAGATGGCAACGCGCAAATCCGCGTAGTGATGTTTCGGTCTGCCGCGCGTCTGCTGCGCTTCCGTCCGGCAGACGGCTTGCAGGTGACCGTGCGTGGGCGCATCACCGTGTACGAAGACCGCGGCGAGCTGCAGATTTCCGCCGAACACATCGAGCCCAAGGGCGCCGGCTCGCTGCAACTGGCTTTCGAAGAACTTAAGGCCAAGCTCGAAGCCGAAGGATTATTTGCGGCCGAGCGCAGGAAGCCGATCCCGTCCCTGCCGGCGCGCATTGGTATTGTGACGTCGGCACAGGCGGCCGCGCTCCGCGACATTCTCAACGTGCTCGAGCGCCGCCATCATTCCGTAAATGTATTGATCTATCCGGCTCAGGTGCAGGGCGACGCGGCTTCCCACGAGGTCGCGGCCGGCGTTCGCTTTTTTAACCAGCACGATAGCGTGGATGTCATCATCGTCGCTCGCGGCGGCGGCTCGGCCGAAGACCTGGCGTCTTTCAACAATGAAGCGCTCGCCCGGACCGTGTCCGCGTCCGAAATCCCAGTCATCTCCGCGGTCGGGCACGAAACCGATTTCACCATCATCGATTTTGTCGCCGACCTGCGCGCCCCAACGCCTTCGGCGGCGGCGGAACTTGTCATCCGCTCGCGCCAGGAAGTTGAGGATCACGCGGCCGCATTGCACGATCGCCTCAGCCGCGCCATGCGCTATCGCCTGCTGATGGGCCGGCAGGCGCTGACCGAACTCGCGCAACACGGCGCCTTCGCCCGCATGATGGAAGTAATCCGCCAGCGGCAGCAGAAGCTCGACGATCTTACTCACCGCATGGAACTCGCCGAACGCCAGTTGCTCGAGCAGATGCACCGCCGCTGGGAAATGATTTCTGCCGCCGTCCGCCATTACGATCTGCGCCGGGTTCTCTCCGGCGTCCGCGGCGAACTCGATAGCCGAACCTCCGCGCTGCTCGCGATCATGCGCAACGTCCTGCTCCAGCATCGAGTGCGCAGCGAGCGCCTGCACACCGCTCTGCAGTCTCTGTCTCCTCTGGCCATTCTGGAACGCGGATATGCGCTCGTCTTTGATTCCCACGGCAACCTTTTGAAAGACGTAAGCGGCCTCCAGCTTGGGGATGAGATTTCTGCGCGCCTGGCGCATGGCGAAATTAACGCGGCCGTAACCAAGAAGCAGGACTGAGCCCTCAAGCTGCCCATTTGCGAGCGCAGTGTAAAAGTTCGTAACCATGCCAGGCGCGGAAATCCCTGCATTACAATGGATTCGCAGGATCAGACTTCCCCAGGAGCGACTCGCGGGATGCCAGTCATCACGTCATGGACGCAAGGCGCGTGGGTGGCGCTCGACATTCTCCTTGTCGCTCTGATCATCTATCAGGTCCTGGTAATGATCCGCGGCACCCGCGCCGCTCCCATGCTGGTGGGGTTGGTCGTCGTCTCGGTGATCTTTTATCTGGCGCGCATCGGCGAACTTACCACGCTAAACTGGGTGGTCAGCCATGTGCTCCCTTACCTGGTGTTTGCGCTCATCGTAGTTTTTCAGTCGGAGATCCGCCATGTACTCGCCGATCTCGGCAGGCGATTGACATTCATCGGCGGCTCTTCCTCAGAGAGCGATTCCTACGACGACATCGTGCTGGCCGCTAACCTCTTTTCGCAGCACCAGACCGGTGCCCTGATTGTGATCGAGCGCGAAATCGGATTGCGCACCCACATCGAGAGCGGCGTCCCCCTTGATGCGCGCCTCTCCTACGATCTGCTGGCCACCATCTTTCGTCCCAGCGCTCCGCTGCACGATGGCGCCGTCATCGTGCAAAAAGACCGCATCGCCGCCGCCGCGTGCTTTCTTCCGCTGTCCATGAATCCTCTGCTTTCCACCCAGCTCGGCACACGCCACCGTGCGGGCATCGGCATCACCGAAGAGACCGACGCCATTGCCGTCATATGCTCCGAAGAAACGGGGGCGATCAGCCTCGCCATCGGCGGCCAGATCGAACGCGATATGACGGTCGAGCAACTGCGGGAACGTCTGGGCAGCGAACTACGCCGCTTCATGGCTCCCGTAACCCTGCCCACTACCATCGCGCAGGCAGACGACGAGTCCGATGCGTTCTTGGAGTCTCCCCTGCGCGAACCCGCCCCGCAGCGGAAATCCGAATCCGGTGCGGAATCGGAGCAATCATGATCGGATTCTTTCAACGTTACGTAATGCACAATTTCGGACTGAAATTCTTGTCGTTGCTGCTGGCTGCCGGTCTATGGTTTCTGATTTCACCACGCGAGCAGCCGGCGGAAGTCGCCGTGCGTGCACCGATCGTCTTCCAGCATGTGCCAGCGCACCTCGAAATCAGTTCCGAGCTCATTCCAGAAGCGCAGATCCGGGTACGTGGTCCGGAGGGCATTATCCGCCAATTACAGGCAAATGAAATCCAGCCGGAGATCGAACTCGGGGATGCTACACCGGGTGAGCGCACGTTTGATCTGACGTCCCGGCAAGTGCATCATCCCCGCGGCGTAGAAGTTGTGCAGGTCGTACCCAGCCAGTTGCATCTTGCGTTCGACACGCGGCTGACTCGTGACGTCGAGATTCATCCCCGGGTCACGGGGAACTTTCCCGGCGGAGAACAAATCGTCAAAGTTGACGCCGATCCTCCCCGCGTCACAATTACCGGTCCCCGGCATCGCGTGGAAAAAATCGACACGGCGACGACCGATCCCATCGACGCGACCGGCACGCGCGGTAGCGCGGTTTTCAATACGAACGTATACGTGTCCGACCCGCTGGTGCAAGTCCTGCAACCAGCTTCGATTCGTGTGACGGTGTTGATCCAGAAGGTAGGAAGCGCCTCGCCGCATTGAGTCTCGTCGCCGTGGAAGAGCGGCTCTGTCAGGGCCGCGTCAGGCGCTAGAAATGGGAGCGGGCTTGAGCCCTGGGGTCAAAGTCCTTCGCGGATCGCGTTCTTTTCGCGCTCTCATTTATCATTTCCTGTTCTCTTCTTGCGTGGACTTTCGTGAATAATTCTATGAGCCAGCAAAGGCAGCTATTCGGGACCGACGGTATCCGCGGTGTGGCGGGAGAATTTCCGCTCACAAAACAAAGCACGTACTTGATCGGCCGCGCCCTGGGCCACGACCTGATGCGTACCACGCCGAAGGCGCGGGCCGTGATTGGCCAGGATACCCGCGAATCCAGCGCGTGGATCGCGGACCGAGTCGCTGAAGGCCTGGCGGCGGTGGGCGTCGAGGTCCACAGCGCCGGCGTAATCACGACTCCGGGAGTCGCGTACCTGGCGCGCTCGCGAGCTTTGGCGGCAGGCGTGGTGATCTCCGCATCGCACAATCCCTGGACCGATAACGGAATCAAAGTCTTTTCGGGCGACGGTTTCAAGCTAACCGACGAGCGCGAACTCGCCATCGAAAAAGAAATCTTCGCGCTAATTCAGAATGCTGCCGCCCCCGATGACACCGCGCTCAAGATTCCTAAACCTTCTCTGCCCGGCGAGGCCGAACTGCGCCACGCCTATGTGAAGTCACTGCGCGATGACCTGTCCTCCGATCTGAGCAAACTACGCGTGCTGGTGGATTGCGCCAACGGCGCCGCCACCGCCGAAGCGCCGGAACTGTTTCGCAGCCTTGGAATCCAGGCGACCTTCGTCCATATCTCACCCGATGGCAGGAATATCAACGAAGGCTGTGGCGCGCTCCATCCGGAGACTCTAGGGAAAGTTGTAGCGGAGTCCGCGGGCAGGTTCGATCTCGGCGTAACCTTCGACGGCGACGCCGACCGCGCCCTGTTCTGTGATGCCGGCGGTCGCGTGGTCAACGGCGATGCCGTGCTGTTGGCCGCCGCCCGCGACATGCATGCGCAAGGAAAGTTGAAGGCCGACACCGTGATCTCAACCACCATGTCAAACATGGGCCTGGAAATAGCGCTGAAGAAGTCCGGCATCCGCATGCTGCGCGCCAACGTCGGCGATAAATATGTGCTCGAGGAAATGCTCAAAACCGGCGCCACTCTCGGCGGTGAGCAGTCCGGCCACATTATTTTCCGGGACGGCGACGCGACCACTGGCGACGGTTTGCTCACCGCCCTGCGCCTGATGGATATTATCGTCCGCTCCGCCAAGCCGCTGGCGGAGTTGGTCGGCGACCTGAAAGTATTTCCTCAGAAAATTCAGAATATCCGCGTGCGCGAAAAAATTCCTTTTGCTCAGATTCCCGCGGTACTTTCGGCTATCGATGCCGCCGAACGTGACCTCAACGGCAATGGCCGCGTAGTTGTGCGCTACTCCGGGACCGAGGCGCTGGCGCGTGTCATGGTCGAAGCCGAATCGGAGGAAAAGATGCGCTCCCTGACCGCGGCAATTGCAACAGAGATTCAGAAAGCGCTGGGAGTGTAAACCCGCACGGGTGGAAGCTTGTGTGGGGACGGGCGCCTTCGCCCGTCCAGCCTGGGCGAAGCCCGGCGGTGTATTCCCATACCCCCGGTTCTGGCCTACCGCTTCCGCCTCTTCCCCACCGCGCGCACCGGCGCTTCCTCCAATACCGCAAACTGAATCTTCTTCTCCACCGGATCAATGCGGTCGACGAGCACTCGAATCTTCTGCCCCAGACGATAAGTCTTCCGCGACCGCTGCCCGATAATCTCCCGCGTGTTCTCGTGAAACGTATATCGGTCGTCCGTCAAAGTGTTCAGCGGAACCAGTCCTTCGACGAACATATCGGTAAGTTCCACGAAGAACCCAAACTTGGTGACGCTGGTGACGAGTCCATCGAAATCTTCGCCCACGCGATCCTGCATGAACTTCACTTTCTTCCACTCCATCAGGTCGCGCTCGGCATCGTCCGCTCGCCGCTCCGACTGGCTCGACTCCTCCGCAATCTCGTGTAACTCCTCCAGCGCAATCGGCCCGCCCAAAGGTTCCACAGTCTCCCGATGAGCGGCATGATCGCGCCGCTTTGACCATGGTGAAGGCGCCTCATCATCGTGCGGGTGCCCCACCCTTGTCGCGCCCTTTGCGACAGAATCTGCCCTGAGCTTGTCGTAGGAGTAGGGACTTCGATTCTGAGTTTGATCCTGCTGCAGCACACTCTTCAAAATTCTATGCACAATCAAATCCGGATACCGCCGGATCGGCGACGTGAAGTGCGTATAGCTGGTCGCCGCCAGTGCAAAGTGTCCCAGATTCTCCTCCGAATACCGGGCCTGCTTCAGCGAACGCAGCATCAGATAACTCAAAATGCGTTCCTCCGGTTTGCCGGCAATCTTCTCGGTCAGTTTCTGATACATCCGCGGCGTGATGTGCACCTCCTTCGGCACCTCCACCTCGCGCACCCGCTTACCCGTACCATAAGCCGCGCGCCGATCCGTTTTCATCTGCACCCGGTGAATCGGCAGCGGCCCAACTCCCAGCGAATATCCAAAAGTGGCCGCAATCACCTCGAAGTCATAAACCCGTTTCGCATCCGGCTTCTCATGAACGCGGTACAGCGACGCAATGCGATTCGATTCCAGGTGATGGGCTACGCACTCGTTCGCCGACAGCATGAACTCTTCGATCAGCCGGTGCGCCATGTTGCGCTCCGAACGCGCAATACTCTTCATGAGTCCAAACTCGTCGAACTCGATCACCGGTTCCGGCAGGTCGAAATCAATCGATCCCCGCCGCTGGCGCTTGCGGTTCAAAATCAGTGCCAGGTCGCGCATCAGCTCAAAAGTGGCCACCAGCGTCGCATAGCGCTCACGCATCGCCGCATCGCCTTCCAGCACCGCGTTCACTGCGGTATAGGTCATGCGCTCTGCCGAGCGGATCACGCCCTCGCTCAACTCATAACTCACGATCTCTCCGCGATGATCCATCTCCATTACGCACGACAGCACCAGGCGTTCCACCTGCGGCCGCAAACTGCAAATATCCGTGGAGAGTTCGAGCGGCAACATGGGCACGGCGCGGTCTGGAAAATAAACGCTGGTGCCGCGCAGGCGCGCTTCCTGATCGAGCGCGGACCCCGGCGTCACGTACTGCGCCACGTCGGCGATGTGCACCTGCAATTCGAAGTTGCCATTGGCCAGTTTGTGGACGTAAACGGCGTCGTCGAAGTCGCGTGCCGTCTCGCCGTCAATCGTGACAATCGGCAGACCGCGAAAGTCGCGCCTCCGCGAAAGCTCTGGCGCCGGAATAACCGACGATGCATCTTGCGCCTCCGCGAGCGCCGGCCCCGGAAAATGATGCGGCAGATGAAACTTGCGGATTGTGATTTCGACATCGACCCCGAAATCGTCCTCGCGCCCCAGAATTTCGATCACACGCCCCCGCGGATTCTGCGTTGGCGAAGGCCAATCCGTGATCTCGACGTCAACCACGAGCCCGTCAAGATCGTCCCACGCGGTCCGCCGCGCCACTTCCTCCCCCAGCACCCGATCCACAGATTTTCTCCTCGGTGTCCCCAGTGCTCTCTGTGGTTGAGATTTTGCGTTTACCGGCCCTTGTGAGTTCGACCCACCGTCCGGCACTTCCATCCCCGCCGGAATCACGATCTCCTGCGTGATTTTCGAATCGATGGGCGTCACATAGTTGCGCTGCTTCCCATAGTGAAAAGTTCCTACCACAGTCGGATGCGCGCGCATCACCGGCCGCACAATTCGCCCTTCCGCGCGCCCGTCTGGCCGCACATTACTGATGTCAACCAGCACCAGATCCCCGTGCATGGCGTTGCCTATCAGATGCGGCGCGATAAAGATATCGCCGGTGATCCGCGCGCGCAGGGCAGGGCTCAGCGACTTGCTATCTGGAATGACGAACCCGAATCCATCGCGGTGCATGGTTAGCCGACCCGCTACCAGGTTCTTGTTCGCGGCGGGGTTTGGCAGCGCATAATGGTCGGAGTCGCTCCGAATCAACGCTCCGCCAGCCACCAGTTTCTGTAGGCGCTCGTCGAGTTCCCGGCGCTCCTCGCCGTGCAGACCCAGTTCGCGTACCAGTTGCTTGAATCCCGCCTCCTGCTTCGGCTGTCTCGCAATATGTTTCAGGATGGTTGAATCGGTAATCATAGGAGGCGGCTGCCAGACTTTCAGCATACCTCACAGGGCATACAGGTCAGAGGTCGCCAGGCCGGGCGAAGGAAAAGGGCAGCCCTGACTTAGAGAAAAAGCTGTGTTTTTGTACGATAGCGTACCGACAAACAAATCGCGCGCGTTAAATAATTTGACAGATCGAAGGTCTGCGCGGTCCCAGAAGGTTCCAGATGTACAACGACGAGTTGTTCTCCCTTCAAAGTCCTATCTGCCCAATTTGCCGTAGGGCTGTGCCGTTGATTCATGCGAAAACAGATGAAGATGGCAATGCGATTCACGAAGCTTGCTACTTGGTCAAACTCGGGGTCGCACCTGGGGCAGAAAATGAACGGGCAGAAAATGAACCCAAAGTATCTAACATGTATCTTCTGAGACCTGCGTTTCAGAAAAGACACACCGGGCATTAGCGACTGGTGAGCCAGACAACCCCGAAGTGACGATCTCTTTACTTTGCACGGGTTCAACGTAAGGGTTTTACCGTATTCCCGCACGCCATGAGAGGGCAGTAAAGTCCTGCTAACTTCTATGCTAGTCCCCCGCGTTAGAGGAGAGGGCATGAAAACTGGCCGCGGAGAACCTTGGCTTTTTCAACGATGGGAATCTCTGTATAAAGATGCGCTCTTCGAATCGGATGTGCGAAAAATGCCTCACCGCATTGAATTGGCAAAGCATGCGATTTTAGATCGCCTGGAGGACGTGACTTGCGCCCGCAAGAAAGAGCGTTTTCAGGCGGGAGAAATGATAGCTCTGCGTAATGCGCACCGCGCCCTGAGAGCCCTCGAGCATCTGTACCTCACGAACAGTTCCGGCAAAAAGATCGCGTAAAAGCCGGGCAGCATTTACCGGACAGCATCCTAAAAAGCTCATCGAGCTCGCCCGGTCCACCACAAGACCTTCCCCACGATTCGCCAGTCGGACCCGGCGGTAATAGACACTGCTTCATACTCGCGGCGGTCGGACACCAGCGCATCCATGTGATCAAAGCGAATCATGCGCGAGACCAGAAGTCCCTGCTCCCGGTGCCAGGCCACGACGATTTGTCCCACGAGACGATCGTTTTCCGTCGCAGACGTATCGACCGCGATGATGTAACCGTCCAGAATTAACGGAGACATCGAATTCCCCTTCACGCGCAGACAGACGGTGGAAACCGGGTTGGGACACCAGTCTCGCGGAGCCGCCAACACGGATTCAGGGGAAATGTCTGTGAGATCCGTGGTATCTCCCTGAGCGCCGGGAGTGCCGGCGTGCACGGGAAGAAGCGGGATCGCAACCAGGTCAGCCTTGGCCAGCGAATGCTTTTTCTCACTGCCTGCATTCACAAACTGCACATCGAAGATTCTATTTTCGGCGAAGCGGCGATTCGCTTCAGGCAGCACTCGGGTTACGTCGGAAAGGCGGAGGCCCGCCCGCTTCCAGAAGAACCAGCATAGCGGTGCTTCGGCCAGATTGCCCAGTCGAATGTAGGTTTCGCCCGTGGGTTCAGCCACTCCGCGTTCCCACCGCGAGACCGCCATGGCCGACACGCCCACGCGGTTGCCGAAGCCTTCCTGGCTCAGCTTGCGAGTCTGGCGCATGTCCTCAATCTTGCGCGACCACTCGGGAACCACGATATCGGATTTTCGACGCACGGCCTGTCACCACAACGGAATTCGAGGCTGAGGGGAACATCACCGGGCCAATCGGAGGGTCAGCCTTGCCACCCCGTAAGACTATTGTACGCTAACGTACCCCTTACCGTCTGGTCTAAATCGCTCAGGATAATGTAACGACTTACGCTAGTATTGGAAGTTAGCCGATGCATTCAGTCCGGCTAAGGAGCAGTGTGGCAAAAACTCAATTGAGTGTCTCCGAGAAAGTCTCGGCTAAATCGACTTCCAAGGCCATTGATCCCCGCTCGGTTCGCAATGAGATTCTCCTCGCGCTCCCGTCAAAGGAATGTGCAGCTGTCTTAGCGGAGTTGGAACATGTGGAAATGGCCGCCTACGACCTGTTGAATGAAATGGGAGAAACAATTGAGTTCTGCTACTTCATGAACAGCGGGATGACCTCCATCCTCACCATTATGGGCGATGGCAAAGGAGTCGAGGTCGGACTGACCGGAAAAGAAGGATTCATTGGTCTGCCCTTGATCGTAGGTTTAAAAACCAGCGCCACCCGCGCCATCGTGCAGATTACCGGCAGCGCGTTTCGCATTAGCGCGGCAAAGCTTCTGGAAGCCTTGGCCAAGTGTCCGCAACTGGGGAAGAAGTTGAATCGCTACGCGCAGGAACTGGGGATGCAGGCCACTCAGGTAGCCGCCTGCAACCGCGTTCACAACGTCGAGCAGCGCCTGGCCCGCTGGTTACTGATGAGTCAAGACCGGGTTGGCGGAAATATTGTGCCTCTGACCCAGGAGTTTCTTTCCCACATGCTGGGAACGCGACGCGCTAGTGTGACGGTGGCCGCTGGGGTCCTTCAGAAAGCGGGACTGATCAAATACGCCCGCGGCTCCGTGACCATCGCGAACCGAAGAAAGCTGGAAGAAGCATCCTGTGAATGCTACGCCATCATTAATCGCCAATCCCAAGCCTGGCGTAACGAAGCCCAGGCCTAACCACTGAACAACAAGCCGACTTTTCCCCCAATTGACCGGCGATCCAGCCGCAAAGCGGCGAGAAATGGCAAGCCCCGAAAGGGAGCGAAAACAGGCCGCAGGAATCTCTCACCGGGTACTATAAATTAACCATGACCCTGCACTCCGACGCCTATCATCGGGGGATTCGCCATTTTAATGCACGCGAGTTCTACGACGCCCATGAAGTTTGGGAAGACGCTTGGCGGGAATCGCACGGCCTGGAAAAAAGATTTCTGCAGGGACTGATCCAGACTGCCGTCGCATTTCATCATCATTCCACTGGCAATGTCGTCGGCGCCCGCTCGCTGATGGAGCGTGCTCACAAGAATCTGGCGGCATGCCCCACGAGTTTTGGCGGAATTGGCGTCAGCTCCTTGCTCGAATCGTTGGAGCACTGGCGGGCGGCTCTGGGCAATGCCGCGGCTGCGCCGGTACATCCCGTGATTGAAGCGGTCGAGTAAGGCACATCATCCATCTTAAAGGAACCTACTCTTCGCGGGTCACGCGAATCCATTCCTCCATTTGATCGAGATACTCCGCTAAAGCGCGGCGCCCGGACGCAGTCAGGCGGTATTCGGTGCGTGGTACCCGCCCCTCGAAAAACTTCACGCAGGAAATGTACTGGGCTTCCTCCAGTTTGCGGGCGTGCACGCTGAGGTTCCCATCTGTGGTCTTGAGCACCCGCTTCAAGTCGCTGAAACTCAGAGAATCATTAATCGCGAGCGCGCTCACAATGCCCAGCCGGATCCGCTCGTGAATCAGACGATCAAGTTCGGGAAGTTCTGGAGCGTGGGGAACCCCCCGCTCATGCGCTTGCCCGCGCGATTGTTCCCTGGGATTCTCCCGGAGTTGCCCCTCCGCCTTGGCAGGCTTGCGATGCGATGGAAGTACTCTAGCCACCATGCCTCCTCGCGATCAGCAGCCCAAAAATGATGTGCAGCCCGCCGAAACCTGCCCCCAGAAACCAGTTGCCCCACGCCGCCGGGCCGAGCACGGCAAGGCCGCCCAGCAGCATAAAGCTCAGGCCCATCACCGGCACGATCGGGACCGAGAACGCGCCTCCCGTCATAATTCCGGCGCCGTAAAGCAACAACCAGGTCGCGGGCAGCGCGGATTGCAAGCCGGCGCGGAACAACAGAAATGTCAGGAATGCGCCCGCGACCAGCGGCGGTGCCAGCCCAAGCGCAACTTTGCGAGCTGGTCCGGAAAATAACGGAAGTCCGCGGCGGTTTGCCTTCCACGTGCACGCCAGCAGTGCGATGGCGGCAGCCAGCAGGCCCTCGGCTAACCAAACGCACAGCCAGCCAAAAGACGAATCTTGATCGGCAGCCAGCCTCGCCGCCCCTGCTGCCGTGACGCCCAGAAGCACCTGGCCCCACCCTGAAACCGCGGTAAACGCGGCGGAGCGTTCCATCGTGTCACGAATAAACCGCAGATCCTCGAAGACTTCAGGGGCGGTGCGCGGGGGCACAGGCCGCACGGAACTCTCGCGCGGCGAACCATGAAAGCGCCGGATACGATGCGGCCGCGGCTCAAACATTAAGACATAGTACAGACCCTTCCAAAGCCAGTCAAGTACTTTGCAATGTAAAGGTAAACAGAACGCCGGCCTTTGATTTTTGTCGAGCAGCCCCGAACCAAACCGAAATTACGGCAAACCGAAATTGCGGTCAATTTTTTGTTCTGATTTTTTTAAAAATCCGGGAGGAAAGCGGAACATCAGCGCTACGATCTAATCCTGGCCCGCGCTTCCACCGGAAGTGCTGGAGGAGTATGTCAGACATCGCCAAACTGTTGATTGTCCTCGGAGTAGTCCTGCTGGTGGCGGGAGTCGTTCTCACGCTCCTCGCAAAGTCAAACCTGCCCCTGGGGCGTTTACCCGGAGATATTGTGTACCGCGGAAAGAACACAACATTTTATTTTCCCCTGGCAACTTCGCTTCTGGTAAGCGTGGTGCTCTCCCTTGTGCTGTATGTGGTAGGGCGATGGCGGAGATAAATCCGAACGGGAGAAGCAACAAAAGGGGACTTTGACTTCCAGGCTCTTTCTGAATAGCGACCCGAAACTAGCTGATTTTTTGCGGCGACCGCGGCAAAGGTATGCCCGCGGCGATCTTCGCTCCAAAATATTTGGTGCGAGCCATGAGCAGCTTCTCGATCTCCACTTCCTTCAGCGGCTGCTGTCGTCCCAGCAAATGCGTGACCAGGGCGATCTGCGCAAAATGCTCCACCGTTTCCATCTTCATGTAGGCATGCTCAAGCGTATCGCCGTAAGTGACGACGCCATGATTCGACATGAGAATCGCGTCATACCCGGGAACGTAAGGCTCCAGCGTCTGCGCCAGTTCTGAAGTCCCAGGCGTGCCGTACCGGGCCAGCGGTATGCCTCCCAGCCCCATCACCACTTCGCAAACCAATGGCTCGGTTAGGGGAAGGCCGGCAGCGGCAAAGCCGGTCGCAGTCGGCGGATGGGCGTGCACAATCGCCTGAATATCCGGACGCGTGCGATAAATCAACAGGTGCATCCCCAGTTCGCTGGTCACGTTGCGCCGCCCCGCTACCCGCTGCCCGTCTAGGTCGACGATCACCATGTCGCCAGCCCGCATCGCGCCTTTGCTGACGCACGTGGGCGTCACCAGGATGCGGTCGTCCTCCAGCCGGACCGAAAGATTCCCGTCCATGGCGGCCACAAACCCTTTTTCGTGGAGCATGCGTCCGTAATGAACGATTTCTTCCCTGTATTTGCGTTCCGTAGGCATGTCTACCCTTGTATGGTTACCCTGGGGAGAGAAGATAAAAAGCAGGGCGCAAACGAGCAACCCGCATACTACCAGCACTCCCCTTGCAGAAACAATCCAAATTTCGAGAAAAATCAGACACTAAAGGGCATGCATTTTGCGCAAGAATTTCACAATGGGACCAAAACCAGCCGCGCTCCCTCGCCCGATCAGGGCCGGCGAATCGCACATGATCAAAGCCGCGAAGATCAAAGCCGCGAGCGCGAAAGAACGCACCCCCCTGTCCTGAGCTTGTCGAAGGGGCGTAAGCCGTGCGAGGCAAGATGAGAAAATCAGCAAACCCCAAAGAGGCGAAAGAAGACAGTCAAGCAGAGGTGGAAGATGAAGGCTCTCTCAGTCTGTCACCGGAATTCGCGATCCCGCAAGAATAAACTCAAGCTCTCGACCTGCATCCGCACGCACTTTGTATCCCTATAATCAAAAGCCGTGCGCGTCTCCGACTTCGACTACAATCTTCCGCCAGAATTGATCGCCCAGGAACCGCTGGCCGACCGTGCGGCCTCGCGCCTGCTGCATGTGGATTGTTCGGCGGAACACTCACTGCCTTGCCAGTTCAACGATCTCCAGTTCGGTGATTTCCCCGAACTCCTGCGGCCAACCGATCTGGTCGTCTTCAACAACACCCGCGTCTTTCCCGCGCGCCTCTACGGACGCCGCGGCGGGCTGCGATCGCAAGCAGTGAGCCCGCGCAATCCTGCGGCCCGGGATTTTCTCCACGGACGAGTAGAAGTCCTCCTCACCCGGCAGCTGCAATCCGAACCCAACGAATGGGAATGCCTGGTGCGCCCCGGACGCAAAATCGGCGTCGGTGAAAGTCTGTTCTTCGGAGATCACGACGAAGATCACGACGAACTCCAGGCCGAAGTCATCGCGCGCGGCAATTTTGGCGAGCGCCGCATCCGCTTCGCTCCGGTAGAGAAGTTTTTCGAACTCATAGAAAAGATCGGCCACATCCCGTTGCCGCCTTACATTGCCCGCGAGGATTCCTCCGCTTCGATCGCGAACGCTATCAGACGGTCTACGCAAAAAAGGAAGAGCGCGGATCGGTCGCAGCTCCCACCGCAGGCCTGCATTTCACTCCGGAGATCCTCACAAAGATGCGTGCCCGGGGAATCGAAACCGCCGAAGTCACGCTGCACGTCGGCCTCGGAACTTTCCAGCCCGTGCGCACCGAGCTCGTCGAAGATCATCACCTGCACTCCGAGGCTTATTCAATCTCGGAGGAAGCCGCCGAAAAGATCAACCGCGCGCGCAGTGAATCGCGGCGGATCGTTGCGGTGGGGACTACAACTGTGCGTACTTTGGAATATGCGGCCCTGCAAGGGACGGGCGAAATCCAGGCCGCTTCGGGCGAAGCGAATCTCTTCATCTATCCCGGCTACAAGTTCCAGGTGGTGCAGGCATTGCTCACCAATTTCCATTTGCCGCAATCCACGCTGCTCATGCTGGTCTGTGCCCTGGGCGGAAAAGAGAATGTGATGCGGGCGTACGAGCATGCCGTACGGGAACGCTACCGGTTTTATTCCTATGGGGATTGCATGTTTGTGGAGTAAGGGTGAGACGAACGTAAACGCCCGATAGCGTCAGTTGACGTTAGCCTCCGATTGCCTTTCACTTCTGGATTTTGATTAAACGAAATCTCTTGTTTTGGTCAGGGCTTGAGAAGAGGTGGGTCGCCGGCTATCTCTGCGAGTGGCCGGGCGTAGCGTACCAGAGACATCAGGAATTTTCCTGGTTCCTCCGTCATCGGCAGATGCGCCGAGTTCTCGAACCAAACAAACCGCTTCGATGGGGCTTTCACTTTCCTGAACCATTCGGCCGCAATCTGCGCGTTGACGTCGAAATCGTAGCGGCCAGCGAAGACGATCAAAGGGCATCTCAGTTCTTTGATTTCCGTGAGATCGAGGCTGAGAAGCTTCGCCAGCAGGTAAGACTCGGAAAAATCGTTGCCGTCCCAGATATGACGTATCTCATCGTCCGTGTAGTCGGGGGATAGTAAGGCCACATCGCTCTCACTGTCGTTACTCCGCCGGTGGGCCATAACGCCACCGTAGAAATCCACCCACCTGCGCTGCGTGTAGATGTTTTTGAGAGGGGCTGGGTGACCGGGCGCAAAGTAAGGGGCAATCGATTCGAGTTGCTCCACAGCCTGTGAGTTTCCCGCTTGCCGGGCGGCATCGATGGCGAAAGCCCATCCGCGGCGTTCGCTCTCCGGTCCGTCGGTCACTTGGCCCACTCCAATGTATGCGTACAACGATTCGGGATGGCGCTTGGCTAATTCAAGGCCCAGATAGCTGCCCCAAGAGTGGCCAATCACGAAGATCTTTTGTTTGCCTAGTTCCTTGCGAATCCATGCAGTCATCTCTTCAGCATCAGCAACCATGCGCTCAAGGGTCATGGTCGGGCCAATCGCTGCTGGGTCATTGAGCAAGTACGTTTTTCCCGCTCCCCGCTGGTCCCATTGCACTACCGTGAAGTATTCTTCCCATCCACGAGTGAACCACCAGCTCATGGGCATGGAGACATAACCCGGTCCGCCGTGGATCAGCAGCAGCACCGGGTTGCGCTTGTCCGCTCCTCGTATCGAGACCCACTGCTCTATCCCGCCGATCCGAACCTTCTCCAGCCGCTCGACACCATTGGGCGTCACAATCTTTCGCGCATCGGCTATGATCACGGTCGCTTTAGCCCGGCTGAATGGCTTCGGCGCCGGCTCATCCGCTGCAGAACCCAGAATAGTGAGAACCGCTAGAATAGAGACCAAATTGCGGACATCCCTAAACGTGAAGGTAACGGTCATTGACTTACTTTACCGCGCCTCGCACTGGCAGCAAACCGCAACTGAGTAAACAGTCCCTGATTACAACATCAGATGAGCGCCAGTATCAGTGGTGCGCCATCCACACGGCTACCTCCCTGCTGATCCTCGCTCCTGCGACTCTTTAGCGCTGTCCTTGGGCAAAAGGTAGGTCTAGAGTGCTATTGTTGCAGCGGAGGACAGAGAATGGCATTTCCTAATGATGATCCCACGGTCCAGCAAGGTGACCGTTCAATACAACTGATTGACTGGTTGGTGGGACGATTGGAAGAGTGTCTCGGCGAGGTTCTACCGCTCCAGACGGATGATCTCTTGAAAAACTATGCGAAGGATGCTCGCAACAGCATCGCATCCGCAATCGAGCAGCTGAACCTCGCACGCGCTAAAAAAGAGCAGCATCTCGGGGGCCGCACCAGCTAGCGACGCGAACACTATACGGACAGCGCTTTCAGTGCCAATTGCGATTTTGAGTGTAATCGCCTGTTCTTGGCAGTTCTGATTGGCACAATGAAGAAGGTGTTGGAGAGCCTATGGTGGGTTTCAACGCGATTTTACTGGTTGCAATCGTCACTCTCTTGATACTCGCGGTGCTGAAAGTTGCTGCTCCGCACATTTACGACAGATACGTTTTGCGAGACACTACCCGGCCAATACCGTCGCGCTCTTCGAGAGCCGTGGCCTTAGTGATCTTAGCCGGTATGGTTCTCTTTGCGGTGCGCTTTGGGCTGAATCTCCTCCATCGGTCGAGGCCAGTATCGGAGATGCCTGCGCATGTCACACCACGCGGTGCGGAAATGGGCATAGGAGCGTGGATCGGACTGCTTTGTGTTTCGGGGACCGGCATCGCCCTTTCCCTATTTCCCGTGGCTGTTATAACAAGGCTCTCGCAGGAACGAATCGTTCTTACTCCCGCAGACGGAGTAGCCACAAGAAAGATTAAGGCCATCGGTCGCGTGCTGGGTGTGCTGTTCCTGATAGGAGCGGTACTGATTGCCCGACAGCTATTTTGATCTGCTAGCCGACGTTGGTGCGATCCCCTCTTTCTGGGGGTTTTTGGCGATAAATCCCCTTTACACTCATGACTGGGTTTTGAGTGCTATCGCCTTGGTTACAACAAGTACCTCAGCTACGCTAATATTCTGGATGTGCAGAAAGCGACCAAGCTCCGCATTTTAGAGTTCCCTTAAGCTCCGGCAGGCAGCCTGGTTGAGAAACTCTTACGCGGCCCTGGGAAGCGAAAATCCGCCCTGGAACTGCCTCGCCAGCGGCACCGCTTGCAGGGCCTGGCACATCACCCGTTGGTCGGCGTCGTTGGGCCCACTCGGATCAAAAGGTACCTGAGCCTGGGTGAAGTTTCCGTTGGGTGTACGGTGGATGTCGACGGCAAGGTTAAGCCTGTTGTGCAGCAGTTCGTGATAGATAGTTGCTGCGATAGGGAAGCTGGGTCGGTTATTCACGTACACCTCGGTGATCAACTGGCCTTGCCAGCCGGAGGTCCGTCCCATTGCGAGGCACTGCGATGCGGGTGCTCCAACGCGCGCGATCACGCTGAAGACCGGATCGCCGACGAGATAGATCAGCGCGTCACCACGCGTCATCTCCGGCATAGCCCGGTTAACCACGTTGACGTTTACCTGCCCGGCCGCTTTGCAGCAGGAATTCAGCCACTTTCCGAGGTACTCCATGATGGGACGATAGAAGAATCTGCTTTTGTCGATTCCCGAATCTTTCGGAAAGCTGAGATATAAAACCATAGGCGCTCTCCCGCGTGGACGCGTCGCGTAGAGGCGCTTCGCGGACGGCTGGAGAACGATATCACGCTAATGGTGCACATGTCTCGTATGAAAACAAGATCGAAATGCCTTTTCCGCCCCACATGTCAATTCCGCTTGTAGAAGACACCGAAACCGGGCAGAAAAAGATGACTTCGTTGTGGCGCAGTGACCTAAACTGCCATGAAACTTATGTTTCGGTCTGCGCGGGTCCTGTGACACTACGGATTCGTTCGTTCCACACCCATTTCATGAAACATGGTGCGCCAAAAGGGCATGCAGACTGATCAATCTCCATTACGCTCATTGACCCGGATGCGTTTTCCTGAGGATTCGATCAACCGAGGCTAGAAGCGAATGGGGTCCTTTCCCCAGCATAGAATCCGACTTTTCGAAGAAACCGCAGGCTCCGTCTTTCTCCATTTGCTTCGCATTCTTCTGCGAGAGTCCGGTCAACATCATCACCGGAATCGCTGCCTTCGCAGGATCGTTCTTCAAGACTCTCAGCACGTCCGGCCCGCTCATCGCATCCGCAATCGAGCAACTGAGGCTTGCGCGGGCTAAAAAAGAGCAGCATCTCGGGGGCCGCACCAGCTAGCGACGCGAACACTATACGGACAGCGCTTTCAGTGCCAATTGCGATTTTGAGTGTAATGGCCTGATTTCATCAACTGACTCTAGCTTCCGGTTTGCCCGTTACCCGCCCAGAACGCCGAACTCAAGAAACTTCTCTGGCTAGCGTATTTGCTGACTGCATCGGCGAGTTGTCTCCAAGCACCGGTAGGTGGCCCGATAGGTTAATCCTTCTCGGGCCACCCGTCACCAGTTCAACAAACGCAACCCTCAGTACTTTGCGGCTGTTGTTGAGTTCGCGACATCAGTTGACGTCATGTCGAAGGTGAGCATGAAGCCATTCGTGCCCTTGTACTCGAAGGCTTTCGGGCCCTGACGGTAAGCCTCAACCTCGTTCGGCATCATGATGAAGCCGTCATTGCGCGGCGTTGCCCAGTACCTCACGTTCTTAAGTACGACGGGCTCGTCGGTCATTCCGTGGAAGCTCTTGAGTTTGACTTCCGCGGTTTTGCCGCCGTTCAAGGTCGCGTGAGCCTGGTCTTTGTCGAATGTCCACGCGTCAATGTTGCCTTCGGCTACTTGGAACGATTTCCATTTAACCGGAAAGACATGCGGCAGGATCTCACTGATTCCCTGCCGTTGTTCCGACGTGACCGATTTGTCGAAGGTGACGACTACCCAATCCATCTGTCCCGTTGAGAAATCGGCACCAAGATCCCCGCTCAGCCAAAGTTTGGCTCCTGCGAGATCTGTTCTGCCGTAATTTCCCTTGTTTATCTTGTAGGCGATGTTGAACCGGCAGTAGTGTTCCATTTTGCCGTGGTCGTGGTGTGCCGCCGGATGCGAGTTGAAATAGCACATGCAGAAGTGTGGACAGCTGCAGGCCTCAATCGCTGTGGCATTGATCGCCCAGTCTGATGGAGCTGTATGCCCGGCAGAGATTCCCAGCAAAGCAATTGTGGTCAGAACCACTAAATGTCGCATCATTGTGCTTCCTCCGTCTTCGTTTTTCGTGATCTTTCGAGCTGGTTTACGGGGCTTGGCCCGAAAATGCCGCGCAGGAGACGTTTGGGTGCCAGTTGACGAACGCGCCGTTTGGGTTTGGCTTCCATGCCCAGACGTGCAAGGTGTAGAAGGGCGGAAGGCCGAAGCGGTTGGGACTTTCGAAGTAGTGATATAGCTGGCCCATCAGCTGTGGCGCGCCTTGCCCGGGATGGGTTTTGTCCCACTGATCAGCCAGGACCAGAAAATCCGCGCCAATCAATTGGAGATGACCGTCAGGTTGCGGTTCGTAAATCACGATTTGGGGCCTGGTGGCATCGACGACACCGCTGCCCACCAGAGCCATGTTCACGTAGTGAAGGCCCATCGCGCCTGAATCGGGGCCAGTGACGCAACCGAACAGCAGGGAGTACCCTTCGGCCTCCGCCACCGAGACATCTTTGAACCTTGCTGTTGACTCGCGCACGGCTTGAAGGAGCGCGCCTTGCGCGGCTGAAAGTGGTTGAGCTTTCGAAGTTGCTGCGTGGTTATGTGTAGATTGCGCCGTGGCGTGTCCGGGAGCCATAATGCCCAGAATCAGAGCCACGAGAAAATACTGTGCTGGAATCCTTGCGATCTTCATTGTTCAAACCTCCGGTGCGAGATCTAAATTCAGCCATCCACGAAGCTCGTTCCTAAACCCGCCGGAATGCGCTAGAATCGCCGACATTCTTGTGGGTTGAAGGCCAGAGCCACTTGCTGTGTTCTGAGCAAGGTGCCGACAACGTGCCTGAAATGTCTTTAAGGAGTTCTGAAGAAGTTATGGAGAATTTCTTCCTGTGGGCACTTCCTTGAAAACAAAGCACATTTACCGATTCGGCGCTTACCGCCTCGACACCGAGGAAAAGGTCCTGGTTCGCGAGGGACAGCCTGTTGCCCTTCCACCGAAGGATCTGGAAACGCTCGTTGTGCTGGTCGAAAGGGCGGGACACATCGTCGAGAAAGAAGAGCTACTGGAAAAGGTCTGGCCAGGCGTTTTCATCGAGGAAAACAATCTTGCACGACGAGTCTTCAACCTGCGACAGGTGCTGGGTGATGCCCCGGATGGACGCAAGTACATCGAGACCGTCCCAAAGCGCGGGTACCGGTTTATCGGATCCGTGCAGGAGCGGGACGATAGCTCAGAGTCTTCGGTGCCAGCACCGCCGCCAATCGATTCGCCGCAGCCTGCCCCGCGTCTTAAGCGCCGGAAAATTCTGTGGGTATGGGCGCTCGCAGCCGCTCTGGTCGTGGCAGCAAGTCTGCTCGCGCAACGTTTTTGGCGGGCGGGGAACGCCTCTCCTCAGAGGGTTATGCTGGCCGTTCTTCCGTTTGAAAATTTAAGCGGCGATGCTAACGAGGATTACTTCTCCGATGGTCTCACGGAGGAGATGATTGCTCAGTTGGGACAACTACAGCCTTCGAGACTGGGCGTAATCGCGCGGACGTCGATAGTGCACTACAAAAACACCAAGGAGTCGATCGCGCAAATTGGCCGGGAATTAGGGGTGGGTTACGTGATGGAGGGGAGCGTTCGCCGCGCTGGCGGACGCGTGCGCATTACCGCTCAGCTCATTCAAGCAGCCCAGCAAACGCATGTGTGGGCCGAGACCTATGAACGTCCCCTCGATGACGTTTTGACCATTCAGAGGGAAATCGCACAAAAAATAACGGACTCGCTGTCGATTGAACTACTGCCTGCCGAAGCGCAGTCGGATGCGAACGCGCATATCAATCTGGAGAGCTACGACAAATACCTTCTCGGCCTGCACGAACTCGGGCAAGGCACCAAAGGCAGTGTCACGAAGGCGATTCAGTATTTCCAGGAAGCAATCGAGAAAAATCCCAAAGACGCGCGCCTCTATTCCGCATTGTCCCAAGCCTACGATGCCGCAACTACGTACTACAGTTCACCTGTTGACGTGATGCCGCGCGCGAAAGAAGCTGCGCTCAAAGCGGTCGAGCTCGACCCCAATCTTGCCAGCGCTCACGTCAAGCTTGGCTATGTTCACTTGTTCTTTGATTGGGACTGGCCAGCGGCGGAAAGAGAATATCGCCGAGCCCTTGAGATTAATCCGAGTTCTCCAGAAGCGCAGCTGGGATATGCCAATTACCTGGGCACATTGGGGCGTTTTGACGAGGCGCTTTCCCGTGTGCAACAGGCGTATCTTTACGATCCACTGGCGGTCGAAAGTCGCAACGAAGCGCTTTGGATTTATTACTTCTCCGGTCGAATGCCGGAAACAATAGATCAATGTCATCGGACGATAGAGCTCGAGCCTGGGGCGGGCACGCCTTACATTGTTCTCGCCATGGCTTATGCGCAAATTGGGAAACACGCCGAAACGCTACGGGCTGCCGAAGATGCTACCCGCTTCGCAGATTTCCCGAGCGGCAACGCCACTACGGCTTCGGCACTGGCCCAGGTGGGCGAGAAAATGAAGGCCCAGCAAATCCTCGATCGAGCATTGGAACAGGCAAAGCGACAGTACGTCTGCCGCTTCATCGTCGCAACGGCTTACACCGAGCTGGGCGACAACGAAAAGGCGTTGGATTCCCTGCAGCAAGCCTTCCTGCAGCGATCAACTTGAATACCATGGATCGGGGTGGATCCCCGACTGAACCCGTTGCGAAGCGATCCCAGGTTCAAGGATCTCGTTCGCCGCATCGGAATTCCGCGCAGCTAATTCACGTTGTAGTCTGGATTTCTAACGAAAGACAACACTGTCGCGTAATCGTTCGCGATTGTCGTTAACCGCGGAGTCACTCATTGAGAACTGCACGAGCTGTTATTGCGTTCCGGGTGGTTTGTCGGCAATCCGGAAACCAACCTGGCACTTGTCAATTGGTGATAAATCGCCATCTCTAACAATGTCGGCGCACGGGCACCACCCTGTAGCTTCCCAGCTCACTTCGCGGGTTCCCAGCCTTCGGGCAGCATATCGAATGCCAGCGTGTCACGGTGGGCGTACTGATTGCCGTCCTGCACTGCCACCGGAGTCAACATATGCCAGATGCGGTCATCATCGAAGACGTAACATTCACCCGATTCGCGCATCGTGAAGCGATCTATTTCGTGTTTGTCATTGTCCGTTATAACGACTTCGCCGCCCTGAGCACCGCAACGGCCCAGTAGATGCGTGGCGATATACTTTTCCCCGTCTTTATGTAAGCCCGGTGGGCTTGTGTCACAGGGCCGGCCCGGCGTAGCCGTGAACCGGATCACGTGCATGTTAACCAAATACTTTGTGCCCACCGCCGAGAGCGGCAGGTATCGAAGGTGGTAAGCAATCATCTCGTGAACGCCTACGGTATCGGCGATCGCCTGGGGCAGTGGAGCGTATTCTCGCGGCTGGCCGCCTATTGTCGTGTTGTATTTTTCCAACTGTACATACGGCGTGCTCTCATCCGTCGACCAAACTTTCACACCGCCCTCAACAATCTCCGCCCGAAGACGATTCAAGGAGCGATACCTGTCTCCCCCGTCATAATATTGGTCTCTGGGAATGGACCAGGCAGCATGGGCTAACTCTTCCAGTGTGCGCGCTACCTCCAGGTCAACTCTGAGCGGCTGACGAGTAAACCCGCGCTCGACCAGGTCGTTTCGCGACCTGGCATTCGTTTCAACCGGAATAAACCTCTGTTGACCCATGATTTCTCCTGACACAGGCTTGAGGATTGCACGACCACGCAGATTTTCCGATCTCCTGCTAGCAGCTAATCGACACACCAGGTGTCCACGTCGCTAATCCGCAGAGCTATTGAGCGCGCGCGCTTTGCATTGAGCCATTATCGCAGCGGATTGCCCTTCTGCCTCAAAATCTGAGCGTAGCTGTTCGCTATCTGCTCAACGACAAATTTGGTGTCAACTCCTGACCCAAGTCACGTCGCGAGTAGGCCCTGGCGCGCGAAAGGAATCAAATACATCTCAGGTTCCAGAATTCTCTCTGCGCTTGAGGTTGCTGGTGACGTCTTTTCCCGCGCGGATGTCGGACAGCAACTGGTCGAGCCTTGCCGCCGCGCTCTTTAGCTTGCGATCGAATGCTTGCTGATCGGCGTTCGCAGCAGCTTTCAACATGTGATCGAGGCGGCTGGCCGCGCCCTTGAGTTTCCGCAGTTCCTCATCTGGTATCTGCTTCTTTGGTCCTTTCCCGATCGACTGCATCAGGTTCACGATCCTTTCGCGCACATCGCGACCCGGACCCTGGTTGTCCCCGCTATTCATGGCCACCTGCACACAGGAAATATGGACGGTCTCAAAGGAATTTGAGGCGAGGTAGCAATCAAAGATTATCAATCAAAGATTATCAATCAAAGATTATCAGTCAAGATTATCATCGGCCGACACTCGATTCGGGCGACACTCAATGCGGGAAAGCGGCGGGTGAACCTCACGGCTAAGGGTGATCTTCCAGCGCTGCTAAGTCGAGAAAAATCGGAGCGAGTATCAAGCCCCCGCAATAACGTGGATGAATTCTTCAGGGATGAGGGATCGAGCTGCAGGATCGCGTACGGCTTAAGATTCCGCGATTCTTCCCCAAAAAGCGAAACGGGCATCCCTTACGGATGCCCGCTCTGAATACCGGCCAAATTCTAAGCGAAACTTGCGCTCAGCCAACCACGCTCAGCGAAACTACGCAGCGAAATCTACGCCCGCGCGCCAACTGCTGCTGGTTCCGGCGTCGGCACAGACTTGTCTTCGCCGTTCGCCTTTGGCTGCTGCGCTTGCGGCTGCCCGCCCTTGCGGATGTCGATGCCGCCTTTGAAGAACGCGCCATCTTCGATCGAGATGCGCGCCGCGATCACGTCGCCCGTAAGCGAACCATCGCTGCGAATGTCCACGCGGTCGCTGGCGGTCAAATTCCCGCGAACCTTGCCCAGCACCACGATCTCTCGCGCATTAATGTTGGCGGAAACCACGCCATTGCGCCCCACGGTCACGCGATTGCCGGAGAGGTTGATCGACCCCTCCACGCGCCCGTCAATGTAGAGCGACTCGGACCCCGTCACTTCGCCCTTAATGACAAGCGACTTGCCAATGGTGGCCTGGTCGGCGGTGGTGGTGCTCAAAGGCCGGGGAGCCGCTGGCTCACTCGTCGTTGAAGTCATGGTTGGCGCGCTCGGCGTGGACGGAGTCGGGCGTTCCGGCTCGCCGGGACGGGCTGGGGTCTGAGGTTGATTGGTCGGCTTCCACATGGGGTAAAAGATCCTTTCCTTGTTGGGATTAGGGGTCACTCGCCGCACGTTCGTGACCAAAAAGAATTGTACTCCCGCCTCCTGAGGAAGGGCTGTGGAAAATCCTTTATTTTCAATCGAGAGTTCCTCCGGCGGTACGCCCAACACGAATCCGGAAGCGAGGGTTGCCATCTCCGGGCTGCATACTTTCTGCCTGCCGGCGTGTAACGATTCCCGGAAAAATAGCCCGGATCCTTCCGTTCCAGACTATCTCGGAGTATGCTTGCCGGCATCGAGAAGTCGTCCAGATTCTCGAACTGAAGACATCGAAAACGGAATTCGGCGTAACTCGTCTAATCCTTGACGAGTTATAGAGTGTAAGGACATCCGATCGGTACGCGATCAGATCGGTCCGCGTTTAGAAATCCCCGAATTCGGGCCGGTAAGGACCTTTTTTGGAGTTGGAGCCAAAACATGCTAGAAGCAGCCGTCGTCACCCCCGCAGCCTTGACCGTCGCCCGCCCGGAACCGGGCGAATACGCGCCCTATTATGACCGCTACATCGCGCTGGTCCCAGGCTCCGACATTCTGGCAGCGCTCGACGCCCAGAGGCGCGATACGATGACCCTGCTTTGCGGCCGCGACGAAGCCGGCGGCGATTTTCGCTATGCCCCCGGCAAATGGAGCGTGAAAGAAGTGCTGGGCCATGTCTGCGATACCGAGCGCATCTTCGCCTACCGCGCCCTGCGCATCGCCCGCGGCGACCGTACCCCCATCGAAGGCTACGAGCAGGACGACTACGTCCGCAACGGCCCCTTCGCCCAATCCCCCTTGCCCGAACTCATCGAGGACTACATCGCCGTCCGCCGCGCCACTCTAACCCTGCTCCGCAACCTCGACGAGCAAGCCTGGACCCGCCGCGGCATAGCCAACAAGAATGAAGTCACGGTCCGAGCACTGGCCTACATCATCGCCGGCCACGAACTGCACCACCGCAAGATCCTGGAAGACAAGTACTTCGCCGCGAATCAACACGTGTAGCGACAGCCGCCTCGGCTGTCGAGTCAGGATCCATATGGGGACAGCCGGCTCTGCTGTCCGCCCGAGCAGCATGACCGATTTCCTGTCAAGCCCCCAAACACACCCAATTCCCCCTAACCCCAACCTTCTAATCCAGATATAAAGTCAAAATCCTTTCCGGTTCACCCCCGCCAACTTGATAAAAATAGAACTAGAGACAAAATAGCCAACGCGGCCCACCCAGGCCGCGTTTTTTATTGATCCAATCGTCTTCCAGGGACTCAATGAAAAATCCAGGCATGAACATCCGCCACCCCAAGGCGCGGGGCGAGTGGGCCGAACTGCGTTTCATGCTCCGCGCCACCGAACTCGGATTCTGCGTCACCAAGCCCTGGGGAGACATGGCCCCCTTCGACCTCGCCCTCGAACACCGCGGCCGCTTTACCCGCGTCCAGGTCAAATGCACCATCTTCCACCGCGGACACTCCTACAAATGCCACCTCGACTCCAACGGCATCCCCTACCGCCCCACCCAAATCGACTTCTTCGCCGCCGTAGCCTGTCCTGAGCGAAGCCGAAGGATAATCCCCACCAACACCTGGTACATCCTCCCCCTCAAAGCCACCCACAACCAGCCCGACATCCTCCTAACCCCGCACCGCCCAAAATCCAAATACTGGAAATACCAGGAAGCCTGGCACCTGCTAAAACGCTGATCTCCTCCTGAGTGTCATACTGACCGACGAAGCCGCGAAGCGGCGCAAGGTTGCAGCCCACGGCGCAAGCCGTGGGTTAGCGTGAGGGGACGCCAGCCAGCCCCGGAGGGGCGAAAGAAACTAATCCCAAATATATTTCTCGTCATAAGCCACATGGTTTTTCTTAAGGAAGGTGACAAGCTCCTCCTGAAACGTATGTTTCCGATGATGTTCTTCTTGCCCAGCGATATATTTTGTTACGTCCGCGACATTCGATTCGCTGACGCTGAAGACGG
>CAVPWO010000006.1:615000-807536 GCA_963709305.1 uncultured Acidobacteriaceae bacterium
GAGGGAAAGGCGAAAAGAACCCCAGCGAGGGGAGTGAAATAGTACCTGAAACCGTGTGCCTACAAACGGTGGGAGGACTATGCGGCGCGAGCCGAAAGTCTGACCGCGTGCCTATTGCATAATGAGCCGGCTAGTTATTCTTGTCAGCAAGGTTAAGCGAAAGCGAGCCGTAGCGAAAGCGAGTCCGAATAGGGCGATCCAGTTGGCAGGAATAGACGCGAAGCGGGATGATCTACCCTTGGCCAGGCTGAAAGTGGGGTAACACCCACTGGAGGGCCGAACGGGTGTTTGTTGAAAAAAGCTCCGATGAGCTGAGGGTAGGGGTGAAAGGCTAATCAAATTCCGTGATAGCTCGTTCTCTCCGAAATAGCTTTAGGGCTAGCCTCGGATGATTTGTCGTGGTGGTAGAGAACTGAATGGACTATGGGGCTTTCCAGCTTACAGAATCCAATCAAACTTCGAATGCCATAGAACAACCAATCCGGGAGTCAGACGGCGGGGGCTAAGCTTCGTCGTCGAGAGGAAAACAGTCCAGATCGCCTGCTAAGGTCCCAAAATACAAGCTAAGTGGGAAAGGAAGTCGGAACGCCCAGACAGCCAGGAGGTTGGCTTAGAAGCAGCCATCCTTTAAAGAAAGCGTAATAGCTCACTGGTCAAGCGGTCCGGTGCCGACAATTTAACGGGGCTTAAGCTTGTTACCGAAGCAGCGAATGCATGGTGTAACAGCCATGCGTGGTAGGAGAGCATTCCCAACAGTTTGAAGCCAGACTGAAAAGACTGGTGGACGGTTGAGAAGAGACCCTGCCGGCATAAGTAGCGATAACGGAGGTGGGAACCCTCCGCGCCGAAAGTCTAAGGTTTCCTGAGAAAGGTTAATCCGCTCAGGGTCAGGCGGTCCCTAAGGCGAGGCCGACAGGCGTAGCCGATGGACATCCGGTTAATATTCCGGACCTCCCTTGTGTTCGTTATACGATGGGGTGACGCAGTAGGATAAGCAGGCCGTTCTATGGCTATAACGGTCGATGCGTGCAAGGTGTTTCTCGTAGGCAAATCCGCGGGGAAGCTATCACTGAGACGCAAAGCAGTACTCCGTATGGAGGAAAGCTGCCGATTCCACACTGCCAAGAAAAACCTCTAAGGAGAACAAAAGGGAACCGTACCTCAAACCGACACAGGTAGACGAGGAGAATATCCAAAGGCGCTCGTGAGAACAGTTGGTAAGGAACTCGGCAATATAACCCCGTAACTTCGGGAGAAGGGGTGCCCCGGTAGAGTGAGAGTTTAATCGCTCAAAGCTCGAGGGGGCCGCAGCGAAATGCGCACTGCGACTGTTTAACAAAAACACAGGTCTCTGCAAAGTCGAAAACGACGTATAGGGGCTGACGCCTGCCCGGTGCTGGAAGGTTAAAGGGAGAGGTCAGCCGCAAGGCGAAGCTTCGAACTGAAGCCCCAGTGAACGGCGGCCGTAACTATAACGGTCCTAAGGTTAACAATTCGCTAGCCTTAGTAAAATCTGGCTATATGCTGGAAAATCTGAGTATCCCACGCTACGCGAAGGCAACTTCACGTGAAAATGCGATGGGTGCAGACAATCAGCAGGAAAGGCCAGTGGGAGACAATCCTCCGCGAAAGCGCAAGAAGATCTGGCGTGCAAACGCCAGGGATCTGACGCGCAAGCGCGAGGTTTGTGGAAGGGCACGACTTCAGTCGTGCCGTAACCGCGGCATAATCTCGAGGGCTTTAGCCCCTGAGGTTGCGCTTCCGGATCCTGCTGGAATCCTCAGAGACTATATGCCAGATTCCAATTCACATTGGAAAAGATATAGTCCGAACTGCATGGCGACATGCAGAGAGTGGCAGAAATGTCCACTTCCCTTCGCAAGGTCATCGATCAAGTTTAAGGAGAGCAACCCTCAGCGGCTAAAGCC
Organism: uncultured Acidobacteriaceae bacterium; assembly: GCA_963709305.1. Lineage (GTDB taxonomy): Bacteria > Acidobacteriota > Terriglobia > Terriglobales > Acidobacteriaceae > Sulfotelmatobacter. The sequence goes on from CAVPWO010000006.1 coordinate 616,929, forward strand.
GAATCCGAGGGCGGCTTCTAACGGCACGACTCGAAGTCGTGCCCTTCCCAAAACCACTTGATGACGAGTGAAGCTGTAACAAAGTTGAGCGAAATTCCTTGTCGGGTAAGTTCCGACCTGCACGAATGGCGTAACGAAAGTGCGACTGTCTTGCCGACTGACACGGCGAACTTGTAGTGCCGGTGAAGATGCCGGTTGCCCGCAACTAGACGGAAAGACCCCGTGCACCTTTACTATACCTTTACCATGAACTATGGCCCTTGCTGCGCAGGATAGGTGGGAGGCTTTGATTCCAGGCTCTCGGGCTTGGAGGAGCCAACGGTGAGATACCACCCTGCGAGATCTGTGGTTCTAACTTACTCCCGTGAACCGGGAGAGGGACATGGTAAGGCGGGTAGTTTGACTGGGGCGGTCGCCTCCTAAACGGTAACGGAGGCGCGCGAAGCTACGCTCAGGCTGTTTGGAAATCAGCCGACGAGTGCAAAAGCATAAGCGTGGTTGACTGCGAGTCCTACAAGACGAGCAGGTACGAAAGTAGGCTTTAGTGATCCGGTGGTTCTGCATGGAAGGGCCATCGCTCAACGGATAAAAGGTACGCCGGGGATAACAGGCTGATCGGAGCCAAGAGTTCATATCGACGCTCCGGTTTGGCACCTCGATGTCGGCTCATCGCATCCTGGAGCTGTAGAAGGTTCCAAGGGTTAGGCTGTTCGCCTATTAAAGCGGTACGTGAGCTGGGTTCAGAACGTCGCGAGACAGTTCGGTCCCTATCTGTTGTGGGCGCAGGAGATTTGAGAGGACCTGTCCTTAGTACGAGAGGACCGGGATGGACGAACCTCTTGTGTTCGAGCTGTCATGCCAATGGCACCGCTCGGTAGCGAAGTTCGGTTGTGATAACCGCTGAATGCATATAAGCGGGAAGCACTCCTCAAGATGAGATCTCCCAACCCGTAAGGGATAAGAAGGGCCCAGGAAGACTACCTGGTTGATAGGCTGGAGGTGGAAGCGCAGCAATGCGTGTAGCTTACCAGTACTAATCGCCCGTTCGGCTTGACCATAAAATTTACTCGGTGCAGAAAACAGTTGCCAGCACTCAGCTTTCAGCCGTCAGCTAGAAACTGAGCTGGGCGAAAGCGAGTTTCTCTCATCCGCCAGAAATTGGGCGTAGAGAAAGAAAGACGCTGACAACTGTGCGCCGACGCTTTTCGATTCTATGGAAGAAAAAAGCAAGCCGATGTAATACGTGGCAGAAATCGGAAATAAGCAAGATGAAAGTAAGCCACACCCAATCTATTCAGTTGTGAGGCATCGTCCTCACGATCTTTGAAAATTCAGCTCTCAGCTATCAGCTTCTAGCTCGTCAATGGGCTCAGAGTTGTGGGGCGAGAAGCTGAGCACAATCAAGTTTGCAGCGAGGATCTTTCCGAGATCAGCATGAAACGTTAGCCCGGGAGAATAAGCTGAGTAGCTAGACGGCTGGTAGCTAGAAGCAGCTCCAAGTTGTCGGTAATCATACCGCGGGGGATCCACCCGTTCCCATCCCGAACACGGAAGTTAAGCCCCGCCGGGCCGATTGTACTGCACGCGAAAGTGTGTGGGAGAGTAGGTCGTTGCCGGCATTAAATAAAGGCTATCAACAGAAATGTTGGTGGCCTTTTCCTTTTCTGCTGACAATCCCAGTTACTTTCGGTACTCGTAGGGTCGGAGACCACGGCGATAGCATGGGATTGCCATGGCCCCGAACCCGCGCGACGGCCTGCCCGCTTATGTACGTCTCTTGCTCCTGGCGATTGCAGCCGCTATCGTCGGGGCTCTCCTATGGGCGGTTTTCCCTTTCTTGCCGGCCGTCGTGCAGGTCTTGGTTATGCTGGCAGCTTGTGTGATTGCCCTGCGCGGGAATTTCAAGCCTGGTGATGAGAAGAGCCTCGCCTCGCTGCTGGTTGCCTACATTGCCGTGTTCGTTCGCATCTGTGCGGTTTGCATGATCGTGTGGGAATCTGTCCGTCCCAGAGTTGCCCGGGATGATGCCCAGTTCAGGGTGTGGTTCGTAGCCTCGTGTCTCGTGGCTGTCCTCAGGATATTGGATCGCCGTGTGAGGTTTAGGGAATAAGCAATGCCGATGGTGCTGCACGGCGAGTGAAGCCTTAGGCAAGCTGGGATAAACCGCGGTCGTTGCCGGCCATTGAGTAAAGGCCAGTCGGAGAAATTAGGTTAGAAGCCGTTCAGAGGATTCTCGACGGCCTTTTCCTTGGAGAGCAGTTTCACGTTCTTGTGCGCAGAATGGCCGCGATCACGCGCGGATTACGTCGTCCGTGCAGTACGGCAACGACCGTCAGGGGTTTTTCGTCCGGCGCGTACGCGATCACAAATTCGCGCACGGTTTGGAATCGCAGTGGCCGTGTTGTGAGATCAAGGCGGTTGTGGCCGACGTAAGGGAACGGAACGAGCGACTTGATTGTGTCGTAGATTTCCTCGCGCACAAGATCGGCTGAATCCGGATTATCCGCAGCGATGTACTCCCAGATTTCTTCCAAGTCTTTGAGGGCGTCAGGGTGTAGAACAAACTCGCTCATGCTGCTCTTACGTCATGAACGAGCGCGACGCTTTTCGCCTCTTCGCCTAAGTTCGGCGAATGCTGTTTCGCCGTCGACGGCTTTTACGCGTCCGCTCTTCAGGTCGTCGTAGCGGCTGTCGAGCATCTCGCGGACATCCCCCAATTCTTTCAAGTAGCCGGCCATCGCGTCCTCAACCAACTCCGCGGGTGCGCGGCCTGTTTTTTGGGCGAGCTCCTGCAGGCGCGACTCGGTTTCGGGACGGAGGTTTACTTCCATGGTTGCTAGTCTAGAGAGGCTGATGGGCAGTGTCAAAGGCAATTGAATGGCGCTCCGAACACGGAAACCGATCCTTCGCGAAGAACGCTCAGGATTTCGGCAGAAGGCTCCCGCGCGCAAAGGAGGCGCGCTCACGCCTTCTAAGCGCCTCAAGTTGCCGGCATAAATAAAGGCCATTCAAGAATGCGCGTGGCCTTTTCCGTTTTGGGACGGATGCTTGCAATAAAGTGCTATCGACTCTCATTTAGAGAGCGTGGAAGAAGGCGATGGAGTTATATTGACGCCTAAGACGAATATCCCCATGAAGGACTCGCTCGGACGCAAGAGATGAGCAGTCCGTGAGGAGATTTATGTGCATCATCTGTGAGCGAGAACTATGGGGCGAGCACCGAGCGCTGGAACGCGAGTTCTTCAAGCCCTGCAAAAGATGTAAGAAATTTCCTGGCGCCAGCTCCGAAGGATCCTGCTATCACTGTTTCGCTGTTGGCAACATGATCGACGGGTGCCCCGAGTGCGCCGGCAAACCATGGAGCGACGAATTCCTGGAGGCCAAAGACGAAATCGAAGGCCCGGACAAGCTCCTGGTCCCGTTCTAGTTACCAGTCGATCCGCTTGGTTCCGGCCACCAAATCGAAATGGCGATCGCGGCTCAAGAGGGGGAGAGAATGCTGCCGGCACAGTGCGGCAATCCAGAGGTCATTGGTTGGAATCGGCTTGCCCTTGCGCTTCAGTTCAAGACTGATTTCCGCATAATAATGTGTGGTCGGTTCCTGAATGTCCAGCACCACACAGTCAGGGAGCAGTTCCGCCAGCCAGCTTTCGTAGCTGGCCCGATGGCGCGACTGGGCGATGCCATGGCGATACTCGCCGAGCACAATCACGGGGAGCACCATCTGGTCGGCGCGGGCGAGATGGGCAACCACTCCAGGGTCATCGTCCGCCGCGGCCGACAGGGCGTTGGTATCAAGGATCATTTTTAGAGGATCATTTCCAGAGAATCATTTCCAGAGAGTCATTTCCAGAAAATCATTGCCAGACTTCCCGATCGATCTGCTCGAACGCTTCTTCCACCCGCTTTTCGATTTGCTTTCTCTCCTTGTGCAGGTGTTTGAGCTTTCCCATGTGCTTCATCCATGGCTTGTCCTGAGATGTGGTCTTCAGTTTTTCCTGCACCGCCTCGGTAACGAACTGGCGGAGAGGGATCCCACGTTCAGCCGCCAGAGATTTCGCTCGGCGAAAAAGGAAATCGGGGATTTCCAAGGTTGTCTTCACCTTCCCATATTACCATATTTATGGGTAGTGACGCCTCACGATTGGTCCGCGTTGAATTCCCAGTCCCTTCATCGCTTTTCCACAGATTTATTTCCCGCAATGTTCACATAACCGTGACTGAGATTTTCAAACCTTCCATACTTCCCGCGTACACAAGCAAAGTCAGCGCACGAGGCCGCACTAAGTTGCTCGCGCTCAAGATTTTGCCCGCAACTGATTGCAGCCCAGGGATCAAATGCCAATTTCCCGCCAACCCAAAGATTCCAATAGATCGAGGGGGGAGGGGGATATCAGGTTTCAAGGATTCAGAGGTCGCAAAGTTTCAGACACGGTGTAACGTCTTTGAAACATCGAAAACATTGAAAGCTGAAGCATGGAAAGCTGAGAGGCCAGAAGGAGTCCAATGCCGAGCTTACCCAAATCGTTGCCAGCACATCAAGGTCAACGGCACGCAGTGCGGATCGCCCGCCCTGCGCCGCAACCGTTTGTGTTACTTCCACAAGCGCCATCATGACGAGCGCATCGAGCTCAATGCCGATCGCCAGAAAAAGGCCCGCGCTCGCCGCCGCACCATCGCCATCGACCTGCCAGTCTTCGAGGACGCCAACTCCATCCAGGTCTCGCTCATGCAGATCACGCGTCTGCTCATCGCCGGCGACCTCGACGCCAAGACTGCCGGACTCATTCTCTACGCTCTGCAAACCGCCAGCAGCAATCTTCACCGCACTCGCTTCGAGCCCAACATGCGCGACGTGATTCTCGATCCCGCCAGTGTCGCCGAAATCGCCCTCGGCGCCCACGCCTGGGACGATTCCGACTTCGCCGGCGAAGAAGACGACGAAAACGAAGTCGCCGCCAAAGCGGACGACGGAATCGATCCCGCCCGCCGCGCCGGCATCATGAAGGCCGCGGAATACCTCTACGAACTCGACCGCAAAGCCGGCGGCATCCGAGGCTTCGCGCCCAAACCGGTTTCAGCGCCGGATCTCAAAGCGAAGCCCGATCCCAAACACCGTGGCTCCTAAAACGCAGCCCGATCCCAAAACCAAGAAATCCCCCGCGCGCGAACTCAGCACCGCCGAAGTCCGCGAGCAGATTCGCCAACAAGTCATCCAAGCCGCGCCAGCCCTGCTCGCAGCCAATCCCACACTTCTCCCCCACGCGCCGAAAGAATCGCAATGAAACAAATTTCGGGGAGATTACAGACGCTTTTTCCAGTATCCGGGCCTGCGGCTAGTGTGAGCGACCGCTACGATCTGGATCTTCCCGGCTGCCTGCTCGCGATATACCAAAATAAAGGGAAATCCGCGCAGGAGAAATCTGCGCGTCGAGAACGGGCCGGAAGCCCAACGTTGTGGGGCAGCAGCGATCTGCGTCAGAGCGCGATCTACTTCAGCGTCGAATCGAACTGCAGGGTCCGGGCTGCGTTCCAAATACCAATCGAATGCAGCGTCGTATTCGGCGGCGGCTTCGTCGTGGAACTCAACGCGCCTAGTGGGCACGCGGCAGCTTCGCTAAATTTCGCTTGCGTACTTCTTCCCAGGGAACAGTCCGTGCCTCGCCCGAATCAAGTTCCTGGATGCGCTTGCCGATCTCGGCTTCCCAGGCAGCCATCACGCCCTCATCGACTTTCCCGCCGAGGTTGGAGAGGAGCGAATCCGCCAGCGCCTCCTGCTCTTCCACCGAGAGCGTGAGCGCGCGCTCTAACAGCTTCGAAACCTCTGGCGTCATCTGCGCCATGTGCACCTCACCTCGTCATTCTACCAACCGACGGGAAGCCATCATAGCCGCGTCGCTGGGCCTCTACGGATTCGGAGGAGGTGGCAATAACTCACAATGCTCGACGCACTTTACCGTGTTGGCCTCGACAGTGGCTTTCTTGTTGCCGCGAAAATCGATGTCGGGGAGGATGAGCAGGGTTTGCGTGCCGTTGGCGACGTTAAACGTGCAGTTGAAGCTCATCGACTGGACGCCGCGTTCCTTGCAGCCGGTCTGGTCGAGGGCATCGGTGAGGGTTACGCTCTTGTCATAAACCTGGTCGGCGAGATGCGACGGCAGCAGAGCGACCGTCAGCGGGATGGGCGACTTGATCTTCACGCTGAGTTCCTGGCCGTCGTGGTCTGGAGTCATCAGACTGTAGATCTTGGGTACCGGCGTGATCTGGTATTTTTCGTCGAGGATGCGGCGCCAGCGGAACTCCGGCTGCACGCAATTGTAATACTGGATGTGGAGATCATTGGGGGACATGAATTGCCGCGCTCCGGGTCCGAGGATGGTGCCAATCGTAGTGATGACGGGCCTCTCGGGCCTGCGCTCATCGTGGAAGGTGATGATCATGGGCCGATCGGAAGGAAGATGACACTCGTAAATCGCACTGGTGACATGCTCCTTCACGCAGAGGAAGCTGAAATGCGCAGCGGCTCCGGGGCGCATGGCGGCGTTCCATTCGTCGGCCCAGGCCATAGCCACGGTGACCGGATATCTGGAGTCGATTTGCACATGCATGTCGCCGCCCCCGACCGCGGGAGAGTAGACGCGGCCGGCGTGCAGGCTGGCGGGCTCCAACGGGATGGTCGCGTTGTCCGCGGCAGTCCAGACTACGGGATTTTGCGCAAATGAGTTCGTGGCCAGAGCGCAGAACAGCAGCGTGGCAAAAATCGAAAGGTTCCTCATAGTAGAAGTATTGGCTGGGTCCAGGCGCGTACCCTAGCGAATTCGCGAGGAGAGGATTACGAAGGTACCAAAACAAAAGGCGAGTGGGGGACTTTGACTTTTACTGCTCAGTATCTTCAAGCCAAAATCCCCACCCTAACGTCGCAAAATGCACGACGTTAGGATGGGGCCCCCACTCTTGTGAAGTCCCACTGGTTATGCGGCGGCTTGTTGTTGATATGCCGGCGCAAACGACTCGGCTGCGAAGGTTTCGAAGGTCGTTGGCGTAGTGTTCTGCGATGCGCGAGGTTCGAGGGCGCGCATGTATCCGGAGTTGAGTGCAGCGATCATCTCCAGGAGCAGCTTGGCAAATTGTTCGGACATTCCCATTTGAACCAGGACAGCCCGAAACTGATCGTCGGGCGCCTGAACGTATTTGAGATCTGGCTTGCCGATAGCCTTGCCGACAATCGCTGCGACTTCGCTATAGGTGAGATCGCGTTGTCCCAGCAGTTCACGGGTTTGTTTGCCCTGAAAGTCAGGCTTCAAAAGCGCGTCGGCGGCTGCGGCTCCGATGTCGCGAGTGGCGATCATGGCAAGTTTCAGATCGGCGCGAAGAGGTGTAACCACGACGCCCATCTGGCGGATCGCGTTCACCTGGGGAAGCGTATTTTCCATGAAGTAGCCCGGACGCAGGTGGAGCACATTGGCACCGCTGACCTGGTTGAGCTTTTGTTCGAGATTGTAGAGGCCGAGCACAGGGCCGGTGCCGGTCGTCTTATCGGCTCCGATGCTGCTGAGTGCGACGACATTTTTGATCCCCGCATTTTGCACGGTGGCCGCGATCGCGTCGCCGACCCGGCTCGAATAACCGAGCGGGTCGTTGCTGGCGGGGTTGGGTGGAATCATTACATAGGCCGAATCGGCCTGGTGGAAGGCTTTGGCGAGAGCGCCGGTATCGCTGACGTCCGCGATGAACGGCTCAGCACCCTTCGCCGTGAGCGCCTGTAAGTGGGCTGCATTTCTGCCGACGACGCGAACCTTCTGCCCGCGGGCAAGAAGATTGTTCGCTACGACATGTCCGGTGTTGCCGCTTGCTCCCAGTACAACGTACATAAGTTACCTCCATTCCTGGCTTGGATGCCGGAGGCTGCGGATTGGACTCGGCATCGAACCGATGGATTAAGCCTGGGCGCTGGCAACTTGCAGGAAGTCCGTGGCGCCCAGGATTCGGAGGGCGATTCGGACTATGAGGGGGAAGCGGCGGCGAGTGGGGTCGTGGATCACAGTGGGAGCGGAGAGATGAAATCTGGTGCGACGGGTTTCTAGTTCGGCAGTGCCGGCGGCCAGGACGTTTTGGACCCATTGGCTGTTGGGGCCGTAGGTGAGGGCGATCAGGAATCCTTCGGGAGCGCGGAAGATATTCACCGGAGTGCGGAAGACGCGACGGGACTTGCGTCCGATGTGGGTGATGACGCCGAATCCGGGGAGCCAAGTCACGAAGGGAGCGGTGAGGCGGTTGGTCACTTTGAGATTGAAGGCGGCTACCCAGCGGGGGCGGAAGCGGAGTAGAAGCGGCGGGATCAGAAATAGGAAGAAGATTATGACTGCGGTTTTCAGCATGGGGAGCGTCCCTGGGGCAGGTTTAGTTTACGCTGGTGATCTTGCGGAAGGTTCGAAGAGTTGGCACCCTTTTCGCAGCCGAGACCGAGATTCCTCGCTTCGCTCAGAACGAGAAAGCAATTTGTTTGCGGCGAGATTTCTTGATGTCGGCGGTTGGCGGACAGGAGTGTCCGCCCCACACTAACGCTCGCTTTGCTTCGCCACATGAGTCGTTACGCGGCTTGGCCGGCCTTTACGGTAGTTGGTGGGTCTTGGGTACGGGTCCAGGTGTAGCGCATGCGGTGGATTACGGTGATGGTGCTGAGGACTGCGATGACCCATAACACTGGCGCCATGCGGTTGAAGAGGGCTCCGAGGATTACCAGGACCAGGCGCTCGGGGCGTTCCATGAAGCCGACGCGGCAGGAGCCGATCAGGCTTTCGGCGCGGGCGCGGGTGTAGCTGACCATGATGGCGCTGATCATGACGAAGGCGGTAAGCACCACGTAGAAAAAACGTCCGCCGCGGGCGTAGAAGACTAGCAGGCCGAGGAATTGGGAGGCGTCGCTATAGCGGTCGACGACCGAGTCGAAGAAGGCTCCGAAACGGGTGACGCGGTTGGTGGCGCGGGCGACCTGGCCGTCCACGAGATCGAAGAAGCCGGAGAAGATGATGACCAGGCCGGCGTAGATGAACATGCGCTTCTGGTTGGAGGCGTTGGCGGAGCCGAACAGGATGGCGGCCCAGGTGTTGACGACGAGTCCCATGAAGGTTAGGACGTTGGGGTTGATGCGGGAGAGAGCGAGCCAGCGGACGATGGTGTCGAGCAGGACTCCGCAGGCGCGACCGAAGGCGCTGGTCCAGGACGGGCTCACCGAAGCGCCCCGGCAGCGAGGCGCGGGAGATCCCTCTCTTCGCCTGAAAAGCGGCTCCGCTCGGGATGACGCCGAAGAATAAAGAGGCTACGCTCAGGATGATGCCCTCGATTCGGGCGTGGGATACTTGTGGCTCGGCGAGCGGCCATTTAGGCGCCTGCCTCTTCTGGTTCGACCTGGTCGTGGATGGTAATCAGGCTGAGGATCTCCAGTTCGCGTTTGCCGTTGGGCGAAACTACGATCACTTCGTCGCCAACTTTTTTATTCAGCAGGGCGCGGCCGATCGGCGAGGTGGTGGAAATTCTTCCGGTCGCGAAGTCGGATTCCTCGCTGGTCACGATCTTGTATTCCAGCTCTTCGTTTTTCGTATTGTCGAAAACCTTAACGGTGGACCCCAGGCCTACCTTGTCGTGGGGAATGTTGTTCATGTTGACCATGGACAGATCGGCGAGGCGCTTGCCGAGTTGGCGGACGCGCGCCTTGACGAACTCCTGGCGCTGCTTGGCCATGTGATATTCGGCGTTCTCGCTGAGGTCGCCGAGGGCGGCGGCCTTTTTGATTTCCTTCGGAAGCTCATGGATCAACTCGTGTTCGAGCGCGTTGATTTCTTCCTGCAGCTTTCGTTTGATTGCATCAGTCATGATTTGATGAACAAAGAATTACCGGCCGGGCTTTGGACATTATAAACCCGGCTTCAGCCTTCCGGCTTCGGGCTTCCGGTGGGCTGTTTTGAATTACGACTCGGATTCGGGTTCGGCCAAAATAGAGCTTCTCGCGTGTCGATCCTCGCGTTCTTCATTCGACGTATAAATAGAGGCGGGATTTGAATCGGGTGGCGCCCGCTCAAAACCTAAGAACAGGAGATATCAATATGAGAGTCATGGTCATCGTAAAGGCGAGCAAGGAGTCAGAGGCCGGCGTTCTTCCGGACACCGAGCTTCTTACCAAGATGGGGAAATACAATGAGCAGTTGGTGAAAGCGGGCGTGATGTTGGCGGGAGATGGGCTGCAGGCGAGTTCGAAGGGGAAGCGGGTTAAGTTCTCGGGCGAGAAGCGCACGGTTATCGACGGGCCCTTCACGGAGACGAAAGAGCTTATTGCCGGGTATTGGATGTGGCAGGTGCGGTCGATGGATGAGGCGGTGGAGTGGCTGAAGCGGGCTCCGTTCGATGGCGGAACTGAGGTGGAGATTCGTCCGGTGTTTGAAGCGAGCGATTTCGGGGAGAACCTGACGCCTGAGGCGAAGGAACGGGGCGAGCGGTTGCGCAAAGAACTGGCCGCGAAAAAATAAGCGTGGTTTGAATTCCTGGTGTCGAATCTGCGAACCCCGATTCGACGCATTCATAGAGACGGGGCAAAGGCAGACTACGCCGCGCTTCCAAGCTAAATCAATAAAGGAGAGAGCAATGCGATTTCTAAGTATCTACAAGTCGGTTGAACGGAATACACCTCCAACCCAACAGGAAATGGCCGCGATGGGCAAGCTGATTGAAGAGGGCATGAAGGCGGGCTGGCTGCTGGCGACGGAAGGGTGCCTGCCGACGGCACTGGGCGCGCGGGTGCGGCGATCCAGTAACAAGATCAGCGTGACCGATGGTCCCTTCGCGGAGTCCAAAGAGGTGGTGGGCGGATTCGCAATTCTGAAGGCCAACTCCAAGGAAGAGGCGATCGAGCTGGCCAGACAGTTCCTTCAAATCGCCGGAGAAGGCGAGTGTGAGTTGCGACAGATCTACGAGCCCCATGGCGGTGAGCACGACTGCCCCCAGAGCAGCGACCGGGCTGAGGTTGCGTTGAAGGCATGAACGTGGTGTGATCGGTAGCGTGGGTGCTACCGAGACACATCGCACAATCGAGGCAGTTTGGAAGATCGAGTCGGCTCGGGTAATTGCCGGGCTGACTCGCATCGTGCGCGATATTGGCGTTGCGGAAGAACTGGCACAGGACGCGCTGGTGGCAGCTCTTGAGCAGTGGCCGGAGTCGGGAATTCCGGAGAATCCGGGGGCCTGGCTGATGGCAACTGCGAAACATCGGGCGATTGATTGCCTGCGCCGCGAAACCCTCATCGACAGCAAGCACGAAGTTCTGGGCCGCGAGATGGCCGAGCGGGAGATGGCGGTGCCGGATCTGGCGGCTGCCATGGATGACCACATTGGCGACGATATGCTGCGGCTGGTGTTCATCGCCTGCCATCCGGTGCTCGCGACTGAGGCGCGAGTGGCTCTCACTCTGCGGCTGCTTGGCGGGCTGACTACGGACGAGATTGCGCGCGCTTACTTGGTGGCGGAACCGACGATAGCCCAGCGGATTGTCCGCGCCAAGCGAACTCTTACTGAGGCTCAGATCCCCTTCGAGGTGCCGCGCGGGGCTGAATTTACGGCGCGGCTGTCTTCCGTGCTGCAGGTCATCTACTTAATTTTCAATGAAGGTTACTCAGCGACTGCGGGAGACGACTGGCTGAGGCCTGCGCTATGTGACGATGCGCTGCGTCTGGGACGGATTCTTGCTGAGCTTGTTCCCAACGAGGCTGAGGTGCATGGCCTGGTCGCGCTGATGGAGATTCAGGCGTCGCGTGCCAAGGCGCGCGTAGACCCGTCGGGAGAGCCGATCCTGCTGCTGGATCAAAATCGCGCGCTGTGGGATCGATTGCTGATCAACCGAGGGCTGGCGGCGCTGGAGCGGGCGGAGAAGCTTGGCGGGATGCGGGGTTCGTATGCGATTCAGGCGGCCATTGCTGCGTGCCACGCCCGGGCCAGGACAGGCGAGGAAACCGATTGGGCGCGCATCGCGGCTTTATATAGCGAACTCGCGGAAGTCGCACCGTCGCCGGTGGTGGAATTGAACCGCGCCGTGGCGGTCGGAATGGCGGCAGGTCCAGCGGCGGGGCTGGAGGTGGTGAATCCGCTGCAGAACGATCCTGCCCTGCGGGGCTATCATCTGCTGCCCAGCGTGCGCGGCGACTTGCTCAAGAAGCTTGGACGGATGGAGGAGGCTCGCGCGGAATTCGAGCGGGCTGCGTCTATTACGCGCAATTCACGGGAGCAGAATCTGTTGCTGGAGCGGGCCCGGAGTTGTGGTGGGTGAGCGGAATATTTTTTCACTGGATCGAAAAGGCCTAACCACAGAGGACACAGAGAGCACAGAGGAAAGCGCCTCAGGCACCTCTCGACTTTGCACCGATTAATGAGATGTCATTGCCCGGATCGTTGGGGTTGAGGACGGACTTCATCGATAAATTGTTTCGAGCGCGGATTGGAAAGAGGTAGGTTATGCCTGGAGTTCGGATGCTTCGGGGAAACGCAGCTTGCACTTGGCCAGGGCGATGGTGAGAATCTCTTCCACCTTGGATTCTTCGCAGTTGCGGGCCATAGCCAATTCGCTGACCAGCAGATAGCGGGCGCGCTCCAGCATTTTTTTCTCGCGGAAGGAAAGAGGCTTGGCCTGGTGCAGAGTGATGAGGCTCTTCAGGACGCTAGCTACTTCGAGCAGCGAACCGGTGCGCATGCGGTCGGAGTTTTCCTTGAAGCGGTCTTTCCAGTCGCCATTGCTTCCGTTTTCGCTAACGGATAAAGCGTCCAGTACCTTTTGGATTTCGCCGTTGCGAACCACGCGGCGCAGGCCGACGCTGCCTGCGTTCTGGCAGGGCACCATTACTTTGAGGCTGCTCGCCTTGATGTGCAGGAGGTAGAACTTTTCAATAGTACTGCCAATGGAGCGGCTGCTGATTTGTTCGATGATCCCGACGCCGTGATTGGGATATACGACCTTGTCGCCGATGTGGAAATTCAAGTCCGTACCGCTCATGTTTAGGCACCAGAAGAGGCGATAAGTCGAGGGAGAGGCCGCTAAATAAGCCTATATTCATGCTACTCTCCGGGTTAAACGAAAGCAAGGCGAGAAGCTAGGGCCCCGAACTCAACTGTCGAATGAAGTGATTGAAAAAGAACTACTTAAATGACTTGAGGCGTGCGGCTAAATCGCTCATCACAATTGGGACATATAATCGGATCGTGAAATCTGAGCAGGAAGACCCGATTCCCGAGAAGGATCCAGAAGACGGTTCTCAAAGCGGAACCCGTCGGGAGCTGCCTGTCGGCCGGATTCTTGGGCTCGACGTGGGCTCGCGGAGGATTGGGGTTGCGGTGTCGGATCCGCTTGGGATTACGGCGCAAGGTCTGGACACGTTGCAGCGCAGAAATAAACGGTACGACTTTGAATATCTGCAGCGGGTGATTCAAGAGTACGACGTGAGAGAAATTGTGGTTGGATTGCCTCTGCGGATGAGTGGTGCTGAGGGGATACAGTCCGACAAGATGCAGGCGTTCGCTGAAGACTTGCGGAATCGATTTCGACTGCCGGTGCACTTGTGGGATGAACGACTCACTTCCGCTGAGGCCAACCGGTTGCTGCGTGAGACGGAATTGTCGATCGAGAAGAGAGGGAAGGCGGTGGATCGGATGGCGGCGGTGTTGATCCTGCAAGGATGGATGGAAGGGCGGTCCGCGGCGGCTTCCGGCTTCCGGCTTCCGGCTTCCGGTTTGGAATAGGCTTCCGGCTTTCGGCTTCCGGCTTAAAGTGCTCGGTTTGGTTTCAGAATGAACTTCGGGGTGAATTTCTTTGGGTCATTGTGACATTCGTCACAAAGTTTAGTGAGTCATCGGTGGCAACCTCATTGTCTGAATGGGCGGCACGGAGGTTGCACATGAGCGGCACCTCTAAGGATTTAGAGGTGTGGCAAGCGGCGATGGAATTTGCGGTGCAGGTTTATCGGATCACTGCGGTGTTTCCCAAAGAGGAGAGATACGGTTTGACGAGCCAGATGCGGGCTGCCGTTTCCGTTCCCAGCAATATCGCGGAAGGCAAAGGCCGTTCGTTCGACAAAGAGCTCCTCCAGTTTTTGTGCCACTCCCGTGGGTCGCTCGTCGAGATCGAAACCCAGATTGCAATCGGAGAGCGGTTGGGCTATTCGACGACGGAGGAGTGCAACGCGCTCCGACGAGAAGCTGCTCGAATTGGTCAGGTGATCAACGGATTGATTCGATCGGTTCGCCCGGCATCGGCTGCCTGATGAGGGAATTTCCGGAAGCCGGATGCCGAAAGCCGGGAGCCGACTACCTTCCGCGCATGGCCTCTCGATAAGCCACGACATTCTTATTGTGTTCTTCGATGGTGCGGGCGAAGCGGTGATGGCCTTGGGCATCGGCTACGAAGTAGTAGTAGTCGCTTTGGGCGGGGTGCATGGCGGCTTCGAGGGCGCTGCGTCCCGGGTTGGCGATGGGGCCTGGTGGCAGGCCGGCGTGTCGGTAGGTGTTGTAGGGAGAGTCAAACTGCATGTCGGCGTGATGCAGAGCGCCTTGATAGGTTCCGGCCAGAAGTTCTGCGTAAATGATGCTGGGGTCGGCATCAAGGGCGATGTTCTTGTTCAGGCGGTTGTAGTAGACGCTGGCTACCAGGGGACGTTCCTCGGGTACAGCTGTTTCTTTTTCGACGATCGAGCCCAGGGTGACTATGCGCTCTACATCCGGCGCTTCCTCCGTAATACTGGGAGTGATCGCGGGATTGCCGGTCTCGTGGATTTGGTTGGTCATCGCTCCGCACAAGTGTCCCGAGTGGTTGGTGCCCCTGGTTGCCGCTTCCGGTTGTGCTGGGATTAGTCCGATCTGTCTTGCCACTACCCGGAATTGACAAACCATGCTGGCAGCCATTTCCTGCATGGTCATCATGCGGGAGAATTCGTAAGTATCGGGGAAAAGATATCCTTCCAGCGACGATGCTCCGGGAGCGATATCGGCGATCAGGGCGGTGTCGGTTTTCGCTACTTTGAGGAAATCCTGGGCGGGACCGAGTCCGGCTGCTTCGATGGCGCGGGCGATATCGAACATGGTGAAGCCCTCGGGGACGACAACGGTGTGGAAGTAGACGTCGCCGTGGCGGAGGCGCTTCTGAACCTGGAGCATGTTTGCCGGGTTTTCGAAAAGATATTCTCCAGCCTTGAGGGAGCGGCGGGGGTGAAGGTAGTGCCACAGCACGAACGCTTGTTCGCTGCGAATGATTCCGGCGGCTTTGAGTTCGGTGGCGATGCGGCGAGTGGAGAATCCGGTGCGCAGCATTACGAAGGTCTGCGCCGAAGGTTGGACGGGCATCAGCACGGCCCAGGCGAACCAGCCCACGGCTCCGAGGATTGCGATCAAGATGAGCCAGAGGATTTTGCGCACAATAACCACAGTTTAGACGATTGGGGAATCGGCGCAGCTGACGAACTTTGACTGTGGTTTACTTTAGTAAGTGCTTGATTTGGCTTCGGATTGAGAGGAGCCGCACCCATTCTTATTGCAACCTTTGGGGCGCGGTATACTCAAATGTTGAGAGGTCTTTTTATATCTTGATGAGACGTCGCCCTTCTTTTCTGGTTCTTCCCTTGTTCCTTGCCGTCCTCGCCACCTCGGGATGCGTGTTCCGCACGCGTCCGGTGGAAGAGCAGTACTCAAAAGCTCCGCTCAAAGAGTCGACGCAACAGGGATTGATCGACAGCATAAATCAGCAGGCGGAGTCGACCCATTCGCTGAAGGCGACGGTCGATATCGATTCGTCGTCCGGTGGGGTGAAGAAGGGGCATTACACCGACTACAAGGAAATACGCGGTTATATCCTGGCCCGCAAGCCGGATGAGCTGCATATGATCGGGTTAATGCCGATTGTTCGCACCACGGCTTTTGACATGGTGAGCGACGGGAAGGAGTTCAAGCTGTGGATTCCTCCGAAGAATCGCTTCGTGATGGGCAAGAACGAGGTGCAGACGACGAACCTGGACCAGCCGATGGAGAATATCCGTCCGCAGAATATTTACGAGGCGCTGTTGATCCGGCCCATTGATCCGGAGTCCGAGATTGCGGTGCTGGAGAACGGCTATGAGACGCTGCATGATGCCAAGGGGCATCGCATCCTGCAGGAAGATTATATGCTGACCATTATTAAGAAATACGACAAGGGGTGGAAGCTGGGGCGCAAGATCATCTTCGGGCGCACCGATCTGAAGCCGCACCAGCAATTGATTTATAGCGAAGACGGCAAAGTGGCTACCGACGCGAAATATGCCGAATACAAAGACTATAACGGATTCAATTTTCCTTCGCGCATCGAAATCTACCGCCCGCAGGAAGAGTTCGACATTACGCTGAACATGCTGAAAGTGGAGATTAACCAGCCGCTGAAGGATGAGCAGTTCGTGCTGGCGCAGCCGCCGGGAGCGGTGGTGGTGAATCTGGATCGTCCGCAGTCGAGTTTGGTTACGCCGCTGGGCCAAAGGTAGTTGGGGCATTCGATGCCTTGTGAGAGAGTCAAAATCCTCACCCTCTCGAACTTCGCGAGAAGGGTGGTGCAGCCCGCTTTTTCTTTGACCAGCTTCCCTATAATGAAAAACCATGATGAATAAAATGGTGGTTGCCAATCTGGTGCACCGGCCTACGCGATCTTTTATTGCGACGAGTGCGATTGCGCTCGAAGTGATCATGATTCTGATGGTGGTGGCATTGTTCTACGGGCTGCTGAATGGGTCGAAGGAGAGTCAGCTGGGGGTGGGGGCGGACTTGATGGTGATGCCGCCGGGGTCAGCGGGTTTGATTGGAATGTCGGGCGCGCCGATCTCGGTTAAGGTGGGAGATGTTCTGCGTAAAGTGCCGCACGTGGTTACGGCTGTGCCGGTGATCTGGTGGTTCACGCAAAAGCCCGTCGAGATTATTTATGGTATCGACCTCGCGAGCTACGACACCCTCCCTCCAAAATTTATTTATCTTTCCGGCGGCCCGTTCCAGGGGCCATACGATGTGATCGTGGATGACTACTTCTCCGGCATGAACCATAAGAAAGTCGGAGACAAGATTGAGATTCTGAACAATCAGTTCCGCATCTCCGGGATTGTTCCCCACGGCAAGGGAGGGCGCAAGTTTCTGCCGCTGGCGACAATGCAGGACCTTGTAGGGGCTGAGGGGAGGGCGTCGGTGTTCTACGTGAAGCTCGACGATATTGCGAATGCCGACCAGGTCGAAAAGGCGATTGAGCAGACGCCAGGCATGGAAAAGTACTCGGTTCGCTCGATGCAAGAATATTTGTCGATGATGACTCCCGACAATCTTCCGGGGTTTGATCTGGCGATCAAGATCGTGATCGGCGTGGCGGTGGTGGTGGGATTTCTGGTGATTTTTCAGTCGATGTATACGGCGGTTATGGAGCGGACGCGCGAGATTGGGATTCTGAAATCGCTGGGCGCTTCGAAGTGGTACATCGTGAATGTGGTGCTGCGGGAAACTTTGCTGCTGGCGGTGGTGGGGATTGTGGCTGGGATCGTCATCAGTATGCTCACGCGGCGGGTAATTATGTTCGAAAGGCCGGTGCTGCGGCTATTTTGGAGCAACCAGTGGGTGCTGCGGGCTACGGTGATTGCGATCGTTGGGGCGGTGGCGGGAGCGTTGTATCCGGCGTTCAAGGCGGCGCAGAGAGATCCGATTGACGCGCTGGCGTATGAGTGAAACTACTTTCTAACTTGGCGCCGGCGGCGGGTCGCCCTCGCGACAGCCGGCAGGATGCCGGCGCTGCCACATAACACAGGCGCCGGAGTAACTCCCAGCGCCTGCGAAGCTTTCTGATCCGATTTGTTGTTCTACTGGCCGCCCAGGTATTGCACGTGGACATAGGTGCCTAGTCTCACGTTGTAGGCGAGATACCAGCCCGGGTGGTCGGGGTCGTCGTAGATTACGACCTGGTCGCTATTCCAATCCCAATCCCCTGCGTAGCCGAGATCGAACGGAGCAACGGCGAAGTAGAAGCCGTTAAACCAAAAGCGGTTGGGACCGCCTCCGCCAATGCGCCAGACGTGGCCGCGACCGAAGCCGCCGGTGAAGCGTCCGTGTTCGAAGGGGCGGTCGAGATGGTAGCGAGCGTCATCCCGCCCGGCGTCGTGTCCAATCCATTGGCCGTCGTGGTGAACGTGGGGGGCTTCGGGGTGGCTGGGTTGATCACGATAGGAGGCTCGTGGCGCGGCTTCCGGGTGCGGCGCAGCTTCCTGGTGCGGCGCGGCTTCCGGGCGTGGCGCGGCTTCTCTCTGCGGAGCTCGAGCCATTGTGCCGTGCGAAGGCGGCGGGCCATGTTTCGGAATGTAGCCGCCACCTACGGCATGGCTGCTGGGTTGATGGTTATTGTGTTGCGCAAAGGCGGAAACGGAAAGGAGCAGAGATACAGCAAGAACTGAGGGGAGTAATCTCATGAATACCTCCACGAGTTACCTTACCATTGCGGCTCTGGCAGGAACAGATCGTTGACAATTCTTTGCGGATTACGCTATCGTTAAGACTTTGGCAGTCGTGTGGTTGCCCGCCTGATGGCCTGGCGTCCTCGCCGGGGAATCAACGAGCGGTCTTCTTTCGCAGCACTTATTCAATCTGGGAGAACCCTGATGTCAACCTATTTCCCCAAAGCGGGGGAAATTGTGCGCAAGTGGTACGTCGTGGATGCGGACGGGCAGACGCTCGGGCGCCTGGCGTCGCAGGTGGCGCGCATCCTCATGGGCAAAGAAAATCCGCAATATACGCCGTTTCTCGACACCGGCGATCACGTGATCGTGATCAATGCCGAGAAGATTCGAACGACCGGTGTGAAGGCTGAGCAGAAGCAGTATCACCATTACACCGGGTATCCGGGCGGCCTGCGGACCGAGGATTACAACAAGCGGTTAGTGCGCAAGCCGGAGATGGTGATTGAGTCAGCGGTAAAGCGCATGTTGCCGAAGAATAAATTGGCGGCGCACATGCTTTCGAAGCTGAATGTATATAAGGGCGATAAGCACCCGCATCAGGCGCAGAAGCCGCAGGATTTGAAGCTGGAAGTGCGGGAGTATCCTGCGCGCAAGGCTGTGGTGTCGTAAGAACGGCTACGAGTTCCGAGCTATAAGCTCTGAGCTACGAGCGAAGTTGAAATATTTTGAAAGGTTAAAGAGTCAAAAGCGAGAGTTTCGGGCAGGTGTTTTGCTCAAAGCTCACGACTCGAAGCTCGCAGCTCAAAATGGCAGAATTAGTTCAATACTACGGAACGGGACGCCGCAAACGGGCAATTGCGCGTGTTTATTTGCGGCCGGGCAGCGGAGAGTTCAGTGTGAACGGGCGCGCGTTCGAAGAATATTTCGTGACTCCGGCGCAGCGCTCGGCGGCGAAGGCGCCGCTGGCGTCTTCGGATACCGCGGCTACGTTCAACGTCATTGCCAGCGTACTCGGCGGCGGCGTGCGCGGCCAGGCGGATGCGGTGAAGTTGGGCATCGCGCGCGCGTCTAATGCAGTTTAATTCGGAACTGCGGAAGAAGCTGAAGGCCGAAGGTTTGGTCAGCCGGGATTCGCGCGGGAAAGAGCGCAAGAAGTACGGGCAGAAGGGCGCTCGCAAGCGGTTCCAGTTCTCGAAGCGGTAGGTTTAAGGGTGCTGGTGCGAGTGAACCCGAGATTCCTCCGCCCCTCGTGTTCGCTCGGGGGTCGGAATGACAAGAGATTTTGTTTTGGCTGAGAGCTGACGGCTGAAAGCTGACAGCTTGTTCCAGGGGTTCAATTCTTCCCGTGCCTCGCGTGCGGGGCGGGAATGGCAATCGGAAAGAAGGCTTCATTATTGCAGAGTTTCAAGGTTTCAAAGATCTTGAAACCTTGAACTCTGAAACCTTGAATTTCCGATGCAGACTAAAAAGGAGGTTCATTGGCGACCATTACCATGAAGGAATTGCTCGAAGCGGGCGTCCACTTCGGGCACCAGACCAAGCGCTGGAATCCCAAGATGAAGGAATACATCTTCGGAGAGCGCAACGGGATTTACATCATCGACCTGCAGAAGACGCTGAAGATGTTCAAAGAGGCGTCGAAGTTCGTGCAGGATCTGGCGAATGACGGCCGCATTGTGTTGTTCGTCGGCACCAAGCGCCAGGCGCAGGACGCGATTGCCGAAGAAGCGCAGAAGTGCGGGATGTTTTATATCAACCAGCGCTGGCTGGGAGGACTGCTCACCAACTGGGTCACGGTGCAGAAGTCGGTGAAGCGGTTGAAGGAGCTCGACGAGATGGCCACGGATGGCCGCTACGAGCTGCTTCCCAAGAAAGAAGTCATCAAGCTGGAACGCGAGCGCAAGCATTTGCAGGCCAACCTGGCCGGCATCAAGAATATGAGCCGCTTGCCCGACGCGATCTTTGTAATCGACTCCAACAAGGAACAGATCGCGGTGCGCGAGGCGCGCAAGCTGGGCATTCCGGTGGTTGCGGTGGTCGATACGAATTGCGATCCCAGCGAGGTGGATTATGTGATCCCCGGCAACGATGACGCGTTGCGGGCGATCCGGTTGTTTACGTCGAAGATTTCAGAGTCGATTGCCGAGGGCGCGCAGTTGATGACCGACAAGCAAGTCGCCGACATGCAGGCTGCTGCCGACGCGGCGCAGGCTGCTACTGAGGCTCCGGTGGAAGAATCAGGCATTGATGCGAGCGAGGACATCAGCATGGAAGAAGTGCTGGGTCCGGGAACGCACAAGAAGCCGGTGGCGAACGAAGAGGAATTGCCGAAGGTGGAGAGCCAGACGGTTTAAGGGCGGTCGTTGGTCGTTCGTCCCTGGCCGCTGTTGCCAGTCAAAATCGGGCATTTGATATCAGACCCGCGCGGGTCGTTGTTGAGAGATCGCCCGGCGCGGGTTTAGTTTTATAGGTTTCAAAGTTGCAGAGTTTCAAGGTTTCAAATACCAGAAGCGCTTGACCGATCTTGAAACGTTGCAACTTTGAAACATTGAACACGAGGAGTTATGGGTACTACTACAGTGAATATTTCCGCGACACAAGTGAAAGATCTCCGGGAAAAGACCGGGGCTCCGATGATGGATTGCAAGCAGGCACTGACCGAAGCCAAGGGCGATATGGAGCAGGCGGTTGTGATTCTGCGCAAGAAAGGCGTATCGGTTGCGGCCAAGAAGGCGGCGCGCGTGACCAGCGAAGGATCGGTAGCCCAATACATTCACGCCGGCGGCAAGATTGGTGTGCTGGTCGAGGTGAACTGCGAGAGCGATTTCGTAGCGCGCACCGACGACTTCAAGGAACTGGTGCATGACATTGCCATGCACATCGCGGCCAGCGATCCCAAGTACGTCCGCAAGGAAGACGTGACCAAGGCCGACTTCGACCGCGAGAAGGACATCTTCCTGGATCAAGCGATTAAGAGCGGCAAGCCCGCGCACATTGCCGAGAAGATGGTTACCGGCAAGATGGAAAAGTTCTATGAAGAGGTTTGCCTGCTGGAGCAGCCCTTCATCAAGGACCAGACCATTTCGATCTCGCAGTTGATCGCCGCCAAGATTGGCAAGCTGGGCGAGAACATTGCGGTTCGTCGATTTGCTCGATTTAAAGTGGGGGATGCCGGCGAGACTGTTGCCGTCACGAAGCCTACAGAGCCGAAAGGCGAATGATTTCCGGGCGCCCGATGGGGCGCCCTTTTTTTGAGTTTCTAGACTGCGCGGGCGAGACGCCCCCGCGACAGCCGGCGGGACGCCGGCGCTACATTACAACGCCAGCGCTACTGGACTCTTTCATGACTTCTACAACGCCTGCCTTTAAACGCATTTTGCTCAAGCTTTCGGGTGAGGCGCTGGCGGCGAACCAGGGCTTTGGCGTGGAGTCGGCGCGCATTCACGAGGTCGCGGCGGAATTGGCCGATGTGCATAAACTGGGCGTGCAGCTAGCCATTGTCGTGGGCGGAGGGAATTTTTTCCGGGGCGTGGCCCAGCAGGCCAAGGATATGGATCGCGTGTCCGCCGATCACATGGGCATGCTGGCCACGGTCATCAACGCGCTGGCGTTGCAGGATGCGCTGGAGAAGCAGGGTGTTTATACACGCGTGCAGACTGCGATCGAGATGAACCAGGTGGCCGAGCCGTTCATCCGGCGCCGGGCGATTCGTCATCTGGAGAAGGGCCGCGTTGTGATCTTTGCGGGCGGCACGGGCAATCCGTATTTCTCGACCGATACTGCGGCTTCGCTACGTGCCATGGAGATCAAGGCGGAGGCAATTCTCAAAGCGACTCGCGTGGACGGCATCTACGATGCCGATCCGCTGAAGGTGGACGGGGCCAAGAAGTTCAATCACATCTCGTACATGGACGTGCTGAGGCTGGGGCTGAAAGTGATGGACTCCACCGCCATCAGTCTGTGCAAGGACAATAACCTGCCCATCATCGTCTTCAACCTAAACCAGCACGGCAACATTCGCCGAGTGGTGCTCGGGGAGAAGATTGGATCGAGGGTAAGTGCGCAAGCGGCAAGCGTAGGCGATTAGGAACTAAGATCGGCCACGGGTTTTTCACGGATTCACACGGATTATTTTGCATTTCTATATCCGTGGTGATCCTGGTAAATCCGTGGCCAACTTTCTTGTTCGGTTTATAATGCAACGTTTTGATTCTGCAATGATGCGGGGCTAATTATATGGCGCAAGCGACCATGGCGGGGATAGCCGGGTTAAAGGAAACCTACACACAACTGAAGACGCGTATGGACAAGGCCGTGGAAGATTTCCGTAAGGCGATGGCGGGTGTGCGGACGGGGCGCGCGAACGTGCATATGCTGGATGGCGTGAGCGTGGATTATTACGGTTCTCAGATGCCTTTGAATCAGATTGCGCAGGTGCACGCGGCGGAGGCGCAGTTGATTACGGTGCAGCCCTTCGATCCGTCGCAGCTGGGTGCGATTGAAAAAGCCATCCGCTCGGGCGATATGGGATTGAATCCGATGAACGATGGGAAGCTGATCCGCGTGCCGGTGCCGCCGCTGACTCAGGAACGGCGGCAGGATATGGTGAAGCACCTGCACCGGGTGCTGGAAGAGCATCGCACAGCGGTGCGCAATATTCGCCGCGATGGGAACGACGCGATCAAGAAGGCGCTGAAGGATAAGAAAATTACCGAAGACGAAGAGAAGCGCTCGCTTGAGGAGATTCAGAAGCTGACCGACGGCGAAATCAAGAAGATGGAAGAGATGAGCAAGGCGAAGGAAAAGGAAGTTCTGGAACTCAAGTAGAGTTCATTCAAATCGAATTCGGCGAGGTTGGATTTCGGAGTTCTCCAATCGAACAGCGCCTGGCTTGCGGCCCAAATGCTTCGAATTGTTTCGGGCTGACAGCCGAAGCGGCTGTCTCTACGTGTTTCCCATATAATCGAGGGTCATGAAGCAGGTTGTCCATGCCGCTTGTCCGCACGACTGTCCCGATGCTTGTGGGGTGCTGATTACTGTGCAGGACGGCAGAGCTACGAGGATTCAGGGGGATCCGGAGCATCCGGTTACGCGCGGGTTTTTGTGCGCGAAAGTCGCGAAGTATCTGGATCGGGTGTATTCGCCGGACCGGGTGTTGTATCCGATGCAGCGGATTGCCGCTAAGGGGCCGGTGGCTGGGGCCGCGGGCAAGAGTGCCCGCGCCACACAAAATTGGGAGCGGATTTCTTGGGATGAGGCTCTGGATCAGATTGCTTTGCGCTTTCGCGCGATCTGTGCGGAGTTTGGGAGCGAGGCTATTCTGCCTTATTCGTATGGCGGAACTTTGGGAGCGCTGAATGGCGCGTCCATGGATCGCAGGTTTTTCCATCGCCTGGGTGCTTCGCAGCTGGATCGGACGATCTGCTCGGCGGCCGGAGAGGCGGGGCTGAAGTCGGTTCTGGGCGTGAAGATGGGCACCGAGCCGGAGCAGTTCCGGCATTCCAAATACATCATTGCGTGGGCGTCAAATATTCACGGGAACAATGTTCATTTGTGGCCGTTTATTGCCGAGGCACGCCGCAAGGGGGCGAAGCTGGTAGTGATCGACCCTTACCGCACGCGGACGGCGGAGTGTGCTGACTGGTATTTGCCGATCAATCCGGGGACTGATGCTGCGCTGGCGTTGGGCATGATGCATGTCATCATCGGCGAGAAGTTGCACGATGCCGATTATGTTGCGAAGCACACGCTAGGTTTCGAGCAACTGCGGGAGAAGGTGAAAGAGTATCCGCCGGAGAGGGTGGCGCGATGGACAGGGATTGCCGCCGAAGACATTCGCAAGCTGGCGCGGGAGTATGCGACGGTGCGACCTTCGGTGATCCGATTGAACTATGGCGTGCAGCGTTCAGAGGGCGGCGGGATGGCGACACGCGCCATCGCGATGCTGCCCTGCATCTTGGGATCGTGGAAAGAAGTTGGCGGTGGGTTGCAGATGTCTGTTAGCGGAGCGGTGGATCTTAATACGGAAGTTCTGAAGCGGCCTGACCTGATGCAGACCGCGCTGGGACGCGAAGCCCGAACCATCAACATGGTGGAGTTAGGGCGGGTGCTCAACACGCAGAATGATCCGCCGGTGAAGGCTTTATTCGTTTACAACTCGAATCCGGCGGCGGTTTGTCCGGAGCACAATGAGGTGGTTCGCGGGCTGCTTCGGCCGGATCTTTTTACGGTTGTGCACGAGCAGTTCTTTACCGATACGACGGACTATGCGGACATCGTTTTGCCGGCGACGACATTTTTTGAGCACAAAGATCTGCAGAAGGCGTACGGGCATTACTATTTGCAGGTTTCCAATCAGGCGATCGCGCCGTTGGGGGAGTGCCGGTCGAATGTGGAAGTGTTTCGCGGGCTGGCGGACCGCATGGGATTTGATGAAGAGTGCTTCGGCGAGAGCGTGGATGAGATGATTGATCTCGCGCTGGAGTCGGATGATCCCTGGATGGAGGGGATTAGTCGGGAGCGGTTGGAGCAGGGACAGGCGCGGCTGAATTTCGCAGCTTCCGGTTCTCGGCTTTCGGCTTCCGCGGCGGAGCTTGGCTCCGCTGGACAGCCCCTTCGACTTCGCTCAGGGCAGGCTTGGGCGGCTATCCCCACACAAGCAGAAGCCACACAAGCAAGTCCCATGCAACCGGAACCGTTCTTGCCGTTTGCTTTTGGCGGGTTTCGGACGGCTTCGGGGAAAGCGGAGCTTTATAGTGAGGCGGTGAAGGGACTGGGACTCGATCCTGTGGCCGAATTTACGCCTCCGACTGAATCGCGGCATGGTAAGAAAGAGAGTACATTCCCCCTCGAATTGCTGGCCCGCAAGGCTGACAACTTTTTGAACTCCACATTTTCCAACTTGCCTTCGGTTCAGGAGATGGAAGAGACCGGGTTGTTGGAAATTTCTCGGGCCGACGCAGGGGCCCGTGGGATTGGCGAGGGCGACACGGTTCGCGTCTTCAATCGTCGAGGAGACATCCTGCTGAAGGCGCGGGTTGATGGCAAAGTGCAACCGGGAGTTGTCTCCGCGAAACTCAATTGGGCAAAGATGACGTCCGGTTTCCAGAGCATCAATGTCCTCACCTCAGAAAAACTTACCGACATGGGCAACTCGGCCACGTTTTATTCCGTCTTGGTTGAGGTAGAGTTATTCCAAGCCATCCCCATGAAGCAACCGCAGGTCTTGCCGATCGGGTCGGAACTGCAAGATTAGATCAGAAAGAGTTGCCGCTTGGACGCTTTCCAATGCTCTACCGTATAATGACAGTTTTCTCACATCCCAGAGGCTGAGGTTGTAGCGATTCCTTTTCGCTTTCATTCGGAGAACCTTGTTGTGCCCAAGGGCCCCCGCGTTACCAGGGCCGTGACGGTGCCATCTTCTTCATTTCAACGGATTTGGCTGAAGGGGAAGCGAGGTATGTCCCGCTCTTTCTGGCTGCTGGCTGCTCTCTTGCTGGCGAGCGCAAGCCTGACCTGGGCGCAGACGGACGTAATTTCGGAAATCAGCGTCACCGGCAACCGCCGCATCCCCGCCGACACGATTAAGGCCCGCGTCTTCACCAAGCCCGGAGACATTTACGACGCCGCGGCGCTGGAGCGCGATTTCAACTCCGTATGGAATACGGGATACTTTGAAGATATCAAGATTCTCCGCGAGCAAACCCCCAAGGGCTGGCGAATTATCTTCCAGGTGAAGGAAAAGCCGACGATCCGTGAAATTCTCTATGTTGGCCTGAGTTCGGTTTCCAACAGTGATGTACTCGACCGTTTCAAGCAGGATAAAGTCGGCCTGGTGGTCGAAAGTCAGTACGATCCTACCCGCATCAAGAAGGCGGAAGTTTCCATCAGGAACCTGCTTGCCGAACACGGCCGGCAGTTCGCCACGATCCGAACGGAAGTGCGGCAGATTCCTCCGGCTGCGGTCGGCATCACCTTTGTGGTCAAGGAAGGGCCGAAGGTAAAAGTCGGCAAGATCAAGTTTGAAGGCAACAAGGCGATCAAGTCGCGAGTTCTGCGGGCGGCCATGAAGAACCTGAAGCCGATTGGCATTCCGCATTCCATCTTCCTGGAAAATATCTTCGCCAAGACGTATGACGCCACCAAGCTGGAAGAAGACACGGAGAGGGTGCGTGCGGAATATCAGAACCGCGGCTACTTTAAGGCCGCAGTGAGCGACCCTAAGACGGAGATTCACGACACCGGGCACAAGGGCTTCCATATCAGAGTGCTGCAGGCCGGGCCGGGCAAGGCTGTCGACATTACGATGCCCATCGAGGAAGGCGACAAGTACCGGCTGGGCAAGATCACTTTTAAGAACAACAAGGCGATCTCCAATACGGCCGCGTTGCGTTCGCTGTTCCCGCTCAAGGACGGAGATGTCTTCAGCCGCGAGAAGATCGCCAAGGGCATCGAGGCTCTGCGGAAGGCTTACGGCGAGTATGGGTATATCAATTACACGGGCGTACCCTCCACAACTTTTGACGACGACAAGAAACTGGCGAACCTGGAAATCGACATCGACGAAGGCAAGCAGTTCTATGTGCGCCGTATCGAGTTCGTCGGCAACACGACGACGCGCGATAAAGTGATCCGGCGCGAACTGGCACTCGAAGAAGGCGGAGTTTACAACTCCCGTCTCTGGGAACTGAGCCTGCTGCGGTTGAATCAGCTCTCCTATTTCGACCAACTGAAGCCGGATGATCCCAACGTTACCGACAAGAAACTGGACGAGAAAAATGGCCAGGTGGACCTGACGTTGAAGGTGCATGAAAAGGGCAAGAACAGCATCGGACTGAATGGGGGCGTGAGCGGCCTGGAAGGAGCATTTGTGGGACTGAATTATGCCACGAATAACTTCCTGGGACGCGGCGAGACGCTGCAAATGCAGATCAATCTGGGGAACCTGGCGCGGAGCGTGATGTTTGGTTTCACCCAGCCCTACATGTTCGATCGCCCCTTACAGTTTGGTTTCACGGTGTTCGGCAACAAGATCAGCTACAACCAGGCGCGTCAACTTTCTATTTTCAGCGGACAGACTCTGAATCTGCCGAGCGCCGTGCTACAGAACTTGCAGAACTATTCGCAGTCGAGCGTGGGCTTCACCAGTTCCGCGAGTTATCCGTTGCATAATAAACGGTCGTTCAAAAGGGTTGGGATGACGTATTCGCTGGACCGGTCGACGTTGATCCCCCTCAGTACGGCGTCGAAGAGTCTTTTCGATTACATCGCTTTTCGCGGTATTTCCGGACCGAATGCCGTAAATGGAATCATCACCAGCAAAATATTTCCCAACTTCTCATTCAATACTCTGGACAGTGGAATCTCGCCGCACTCCGGGCACCAGATGACGTTGGGAATGGAATTGGCAGGGCTGGGCGGCACGGTCCGTTCGATCCGGCCAATTATTCAGTATAAGCGGTTCATCCCGGTACAGAATCGCCGCAATGCGATCGGCTTCAATGTGCAGGGATCGTTTATCAGCGGTTACGCCGGCCTGGTGGCCCCGCCGTTCCAGCGCTTCTTCATGGGCGGTGAGAACGACATTCGTGGCTTTGATATCCGGTCCATCTCTCCAGTTGCGTTCTTGCCGAGTTCCAGCCAGATTACGCTGACCAATCCGGACGGTACGCCGGTGCCCAAGAATCCGGCGAACCCGCGGCTGGGAAACTGGACCATTCCCATCCCGGTAGATCAGATCGTGTTTCCTGGCGGCGACTTGAGTGTGTTCACGAATCTGGAATACCGCATCACGATTGCCGGACCGGTGGCGATCGTTCCCTTCGTGGATACCGGCATCGACCCCGTGATTCGGCCTTCTCAGCTGCAGATCGCGCAGGTGCAGTATGACCAGGTGTTGGGAACATATTTTGGATGTCCCACGCTGGATGCCGGCTACAACTGCCAGGGCGGAAGCATTCTGAACCCGAAGCCTCCGCAGAACCTCCAGATTCTGGGATCGACGAACTGGAGGCCGCGCATGTCCACCGGACTCGAGCTGCAAATGTTCCTGCCGGTGGTCAACGCGCCCTTCCGTATCTACTGGGCCTATAATCCGCTGCGGCTGGACGAGCAGGCGAGCCCTCCGATTCCGATTACGCGGGCCATGTTCCCGTCCGGAGCCGCGGGCGATTACAGCTACCACCTGGCGGTGAATTCTTTTGCTCCCAGTTTCTTGTTGCGGGAGCCGCGGAAGACTTTCCGGTTCACGGTGGCGACTACGTTCTAGCGGGGCTCTGAATTTGGCGTTGCTGTTGGTTTGACGGGCTTAGAGTGAGGTCTCTATAATATTAGTGATCATACTATTAGCGATCCACGCCACCGAGTGAGCGATGAGAGTGAAAGGTGCACCCCAGCCCGGTGTGTGATGCGGTAGTCGAGTGACGCCTTTTCCGATGGCGGTCGCCAGTGCGGCGAAGACCTCTTTCAGTGCGGCCCAGCGTTGACTGACGAAGACGATCTTAAAAACGAGATTGAAGTTCGTTCCCGGAACCAGATTCCGGAACCCAGATTCCAAGGAGTACAACCGATCCAATGAAAAGTAATTTTCTGCGAGTTCTTCTGGCCATAGCGGTTACATTCACGTTTTCCGCATTGGCACAAACCGGCAGCGCCGCGACCCCGGCCACTACGCCTGCCAATCCGGCTGCTTCGGCGACGCCTACGACGACTGGCCCGAGCACGGGCACGAAAGTCGGAACCATCAACATCACGGAAGCCATCTTCGGCAGCAACGAAGGCCGCCGCGACGTCGAAGCTCTGCAAAAGAAGTTCGATCCCAAGCAGAACGAACTGAAGGGCCAGAACGACGAACTCGATGGTTTGAAGAAGCAGATGACCACGCAGGAAGGCAAGCTGAATGACGATGCTCTCGCTACCCTGAAAAAGCAGATTGAGAGCAAACAAAAGCTTTTCGATCGTGCCGTGCAGGATTTCCAGGAAGAGACCGGCAACCAGCAGCAGGAGATCGCGAGCCGCGTCCTGCAGAAGATGGCTCCCATGATTGTGAAATATTCCGAGGAGAATGGCTTCGGAATGATTGTTGACACATCGAAGCCGTGGCCCCAGAGCAACGTGCTGTGGTGGGGACAGGCTGTCGACATTACCAAGGCCGTGGTCGACGCGTACAACGTGCAGTCGGGCGTGCCCGCGCCAGCAGCGACGGGAACCGCAAAGCCGGCCGCTCCGAAGCCCCCAACCGGCACGGGAGCTGCGAAGCCCGCGCCCAAGCCGAGTGAGCCGCCAAAAAAGTAGAAGCGGACACCTTTGGTGTCGAGAAAGTTCCAGCAGGCCGCGTGAAAACGCGGCCTCTCTTTTTCTGTCGGCATCGTCCGCGGCAATGTTCGTGGTGTCCATACCAGCAAACAGATTTCACGCTGGAGGACACTATGTGCGAACACACCATGTTTGCCGAGAGCATGCTGGAAACCTCATGGGCTGAACGGAGTCGCCGGAGCTGGATGACGCTATCTTCGTTCGGACTGCAGGCGTTGGTGATTGGTCTGCTGTTGCTGTTGCCGCTGTGGAAGACGGTGGGTGTGCCAACTTCCCGGACATTGTCGACGCCCATAAGCCTGGGCAGAACTACCGCGGAGCCACCGCCGCGAACGGCGCAGACCTCATCAGCTTCCGCCGGGCAAACTAATTTTCATGCCAGCCGGTTTTTGCAGCCGTCACACATTCCGATTGTGATCTCAATGACAGGCGAAGAACCGTCACCGCCGTCGACGGGCGGGGCCGGCACGGGAGTTGAGGGCGTTGGACTTGCAGGGTCGCCCACCGGCTTGCCCGAGTCGCTGTTCAACGGAACCAGAACTGTACTGCCGGCCGCTCCCGCGCCGATGATCCGCACATTCCGAACGTCGAATATGCTTGAGGGGAGCCTGATTCGGCGTGTGCAGCCGTCCTATCCTGCGTTGGCCAGGAGCGCTCGGATTCAGGGGCCGGTGGTATTGTTTGCCGTGATCAGCAAGGCTGGCACCATCGACAACCTGCGTGTTGTCTCGGGACATCCCCTGCTTGTACCCGCGGCGATCGCGGCCGTCCGGCAGTGGCGCTACCGTCCGTACATTCTCAACAGCGAGCCTATTGAGGTGGAGACGCAGATTACGGTGAATTTTCTTCTGTCGGGGAACTAGTTGGAACGGTGCCGGCTTGGATTGTTGCCGGTGCTACCTCTACGGCTGGGAGTAGTCCCGGCGTAACGTGGGTGTGCAGGCTGCTGCCGCTATAATCGCGAAGTGGCTAGCACAGCAGAAATCCTGAGCCGCGTGGCGACGCGTCCCACCTGGGCGGAAGTCTCCCTGACCACGTTGCGGCAAAACTTTCGCACGGTGCAGAAGCATGTGGGAGCGAGTGTGACTGTGTGCGCCGTGGTGAAGGCCGATGCTTACGGTCACGGCGCGGTGGAGTGCTCGCGCGCGCTTGAGGCCGAAGGCGCGAAATGGCTGGGCGTGACTTCGCTGGATGAGGCGATCCCGTTGCGCGAGGCTGGCGTTCGCGCCAACATTCTCTTGATGACTGGATTCTGGCGGGGCGAGGAGAGCGAGATTGTCCGGCTGCGCCTGACTCCGACTGTCTGGGAACCGTGGCATATCGAATCTCTGGATCAGGCAGCCGCAGCGCTGGGCATGGCGAGACATCCGGTGCATTTGAAAGTCGATACCGGGATGGGGCGACTGGGAGTAGGCCTCAACGAACTGGGTGGGGTGCTTGCCGGACTCAAGGCGGCCGAACATCTTGTTCTCGAAGGACTGTCGACCCATCTGGCGTCCTCCGAAATTATGGATGCTCCTTCGGTCGCCGAACAGGAACGGAACTTCGACACTGCCCGCCGCATGGTGCGCGAGGCGGGCTTGGATCCGGCGTTCGTGCACATGGCTAACACTGGAGCGGTGATCTCGCGGCGGGAAACGTGGAATAACATGGTGCGGCCTGGAGTTGCGCTTTACGGTTATTACCTGCCTTTTCAGCGCGCGGGACGCGAAGTGAGCGGCGGAACGCTGCGATTGCCGGTAAAGCCGGTACTGACCTGGAAGACGCGCATCCTCTCGCTGCGCGACTTTGGTGCGAACCAGGCGCTAGGTTATGGCGCGACTTACGTGACCAAAGCGCCCGCGCACGTGGCGGTGCTGCCGGTGGGCTACGCTGACGGCTACAATCGCCAGCTTTCTAATCGCGGACGCGTGATTGTGCGCGAGCATTACGCTCCGATCGTTGGCCGCATCTCGATGGACCTTACGCTGGCGGACGTTACCGGTATTCCGGGCGTCGCCGTGGGGGATGAAGTTGTTCTGCTAGGCGCGGGCGAAGGTCTGAGCGTGGATGCTTTGGAGCATGCCGAGTTGGCGAATAGCACTCCGTACGAAATTTTGTGCAATATTTCGAAGCGCGTTCCGCGGAGGTATGGCAGCTAGGCGCATGTGATACTGGGTTTATGAGATAGGTTTATGTGGGGACAGCCGCCCTCGGCTGTCCGGGCGAGCGAAGCTCGGCTTGTTTTTTTCTCCGGCGAGTAAATTCCAACCTGGAACACTTCCTTTCGAACGGCTGGAGAACCCAGACCCTGGATGTGAATGGACTCTAGAATCAAAAGCGCGAAGTTGCGCTCCGCGGACAGCCCGGGCGAGTGTCCCCACATAACCTCCCACGCCGCAGGCTGACCGCTTCTAGCGGCTGTTCAGTGACCGTCGCCTGATCCCCACGAGGTGCCTTGTTACACTTAAAGATGGACCATGCCTTCGCGCTACGCACAGTGGATGTACGACTGGGAACACCGGCTGACGTCGGTGGACGATAACCGCGTGGTGCGTCCGCTGGAGTGGGGCGTTGAATGGACGCGGGACTGGCCTTGCCGCAATGGATTCCGCCTGGGCCACGCGCCGGACAATCCTGAAAAATTCATTCTCGACTACAACCGGCGCATTGTTGCGGCTAGCGACGAATTTTATTCCTACACGCGGCCAAGCGATTTCCGGTTGGAGACTCGCGAGGTGCAGGTTTTTTCTACACGCGCTGTGCCGGACCCGAAGCTTGAGGCCAAGGTGAAAGGGACGTTTGCAGAATTCCTGCGATTCACGTCGCCGGTGAAGACGCCGTATGCGGAAAATAATCTGGTCAATGCCCGCTGGTTTCCGGCGCGGGGACGGCGCGCCATTGTGCTTCTGCCCCACTGGAATGCCGACGCGATCGCTTACGGTAGCCTATGCCGGGTGATGAACATGATGGGGATCGCCGTGTTGCGGTTGACGATGCCATATCACGACATTCGAATGCCGGCCGAGACCATCCGCGCTGACTATGCGGTGTCCGCCAACATTGGCCGGACGCTTGACGCTGTGCGCCAGGGAGTGACCGATATTCGAAGTTGTTTTGACTGGCTCGAGCAAGAGGGCTATAGCCAGCTTGGCATTGTGGGCACGAGCCTCGGCTCATGCTACGCCTTTATTGCAGCAGCGCATGAACCGCGGGTTCGAGTGGCTGCGTTCAATCACGCGTCCACATACGTGGCCGATGTAGTGTGGCATGGGCAGTCGACACGGCACATCCGCCAGGGAATTGAACAGCAGATCGATCTTGAGCGCTTGCGGCAGGCGTGGCTGGCGGTCAGCCCGATGTCATACTTCAGGCAATTCGCGCGCTGGCCACGGAAGTCGCTCATCGTCTATGCGAAGTACGATCTAACGTTTCTGCCAGAGTTGTCGCATCAGGTTGTCGAGGAGTTCGAGCGGTATGGGCTGGATCACAAAGTCGTGGTGCTGCCCTGCGGGCATTACACCATGGGTGAAACGCCGTACAGCTATATGGACGGCTGGCATTTGGCTTCATTCCTGCGGACGGCGTTTTGAGAAAGCTTTCAGCTGCCGGCTCTCAGCTTTCAGCCGTGCGGGCGATGGGGAAGGGCAGGAGTTCACTCGATCCAATGGTGGCAAAGGGATGGCGGCGCGAAGTCAATGAGGCAAGCCGCGGGCTAATCACGGTTTAGAATGTAGCGATGAAATCTGGCGAGGTGGTTGCTCCCGACGCAATCGTCGAGTTCCGGCGGGGAGAGTTTGTGATCAGTACCGACCGCGCGCGTATCGACCTCGACATGGTTTACAGATTTCTCACTCATTGCTACTGGGCGAAAGGAATTCCACGGGAGGTTGTCGAGCGCTCGATCAAGCATTCGCTGTGCTTCGGCGTTTATGATGGTAGTGACCGGCAAGCGGGTTTTGCCCGGGTCATCAGCGATTTCGCTACCATCGCGTACGTCGGCGACGTGTTTGTGCTCGACACGCACCGCGGTCGAGGGTTGGGGAAGTGGCTGATGGAGTCGATTACGCAGCATCCCGCGTTGCAGAATTTGCGGCGCTGGATTCTTACCACACGCGACGCGCACGGGCTTTATGCGCGAGTCGGCTTCACCCCGGTGAAGTCCCCTGAACGCTTTATGGAACTGCACCGGCCCGATATTTACGAGATCAGGGAAACGACATGAAAAATTCAGTATCGAAAATGGACCGCCCACTCTCGGAGAATGATCCGCAGATTGCGGCTGCCATCGACAATGAAACTCGCCGGCAGCATGAGGGTCTGGAACTGATAGCCTCGGAAAATTTCGTCAGCGAGGCAGTGCTGGAAGCTGCAGGCTCGGTGTTCACGAACAAGTATGCCGAGGGATATCCGGGCAAGCGTTATTACGGCGGCTGCGAGTTTGCGGATGTCGTCGAGAACCTGGCGCGGGACCGTGCGAAGCAACTGTTCGGGGCGGAGCACGCGAATGTCCAGCCGCACGCCGGGTCGCAGGCGAACATG
Organism: uncultured Acidobacteriaceae bacterium; assembly: GCA_963709305.1. Taxonomy (GTDB): domain Bacteria; phylum Acidobacteriota; class Terriglobia; order Terriglobales; family Acidobacteriaceae; genus Sulfotelmatobacter. Next base: position 651,239 of record CAVPWO010000006.1, read on the forward strand.
GAAGCGTATGCCGCCGTGCTGCAACCGGGCGATACGATTCTGGGATTGAACCTGGCGCATGGCGGGCATCTAACGCACGGGCATCACCTGAACTTTTCCGGCAAGACGTACAAGATTGTTCCTTATGGCGTGACCCAGGAAACCGAAACTATCGATTACGATGCGCTAGAGAAGCTTGCCGGGCAGGAGCGCCCGAAGCTGATCATCGGCGGTGGCAGCGCGTATCCCAGAATCATTGACTTCGCCCGCATGCGCCAGATTGCGGATAAGGTGGGCGCGCTTTATCTGGTCGACATGGCGCACTTCGCGGGCCTGGTGGCTGGGGGCGCGCATCCTTCGCCCGTGCCGCACGCGCACATCGTCACGTCAACCACGCACAAGACTTTGCGCGGCCCACGCTCGGGGATGATTCTTTCCAAATCCGAATTCGCTCAGGCAATCGACAAGGTTGTGTTCCCCGGAATGCAGGGCGGTCCGCTGGTCCACATCATGGCGGCGAAGGCGGTGTGCTTTCAGGAGGCGATGCAGCCCGAATTTCGCGACTACGCACGTCAGATTGTTGCGAACGCCAAAGTATTGGCGCAGTCGCTGGCCGATGAAGGCTTCCGCATTATTTCCGGCGGCACCGATACGCACCTCATGCTGGTCGATGTGTTCTCGAAGGGCATGCTGGGGAGCGAGGCGGAAAGGGCGCTGGGCGAAGCCGGAATCACGGTCAATAAGAACGCGATTCCATTCGACACCAATCCGCCGATGAAGCCGAGCGGCATCCGCATCGGGACGCCCGCCTTGACCACTCGCGGCATGAAAGAACCGGAGATGAGCCAGATTGGCCGTTGGATCGCCGAAGGACTTCTCAATCGGAGCGATGCGGGCGTGCTGTCGCGAGTCCGCAAAGAAGTGCTTGAACTTTGCGAGGCGTTCCCGCTTTATGCCGAGCGCAGAGCCAGGGCGCAGGCGGAACTGCGAGCGTGAACCCGCTTAGGACGGGACTCTCCGAGGGAAATCATTCTGAGCTGGGCAGGCAAGTTGCCTCAATCCGTCGATCTTGAATGCGTCGATCTTGAATGCGTCGATCTTTGCTCTGTCGACCGTCGCTCTGTTGATCTTTACCCTGCTGGTCTTTGCCGACGCCAATTTCTTATTGGCTTCTGTCAGGGCGCTGGAGCGGCGCTGATTCCGGCGAAATTGTGGGGTTTTGCATCCGCAACCTGCAGATCGTTCGCACTGCGCGGCCCCCGGGCGGATCCTGAATTCCATCTGCGCCCTCATTATCGAAACGAGCGGCCGCTCGATGCGACTCTCCAAAACGTGCAGGCAGGTCTCGACGAGTTCCTCACAGAAAAATATGCCGACCAGATTGCGGCGACCCTTGCGGAGTGGTCTGGTGCGCTGTTGCGTTCTCCGCGCGAAACGCCGGCCATCGCCAAGTTCCTCGCTGCCGAGTTCGCAGGAGGACCGCTCAAGCCCGCCGAGTCGAGAGTGGTGCGTGCGAATTCGGCGCTTAGCGTACGCCGGAACAAATTTGCCGGTCTGCGCACGCTCAGTGGCGAGGCCTTCCTTCGGGAATGGCAGTCGATGTTCAGCGCATTCTCCGAAATCGTGACTGCGGAATTTCAGATCACAGGCATTGAGGCGTCGGGCAGCGCGACCTCCTCTTCGAAATTGCCGGGAAGATTACAGACTCGCATTCGTTATGAGATTGTCGGGACTGGCCAAGGTTTCTATCGCGAGCAGCGCGTCGGCAACTGGGAGTTGAACTGGGGGCTTTCTGCTTCTGGAGAGTCTCGCATTCGAAGTTGGCGGGCGCTGGACGAAACACACGCCCGTGCCACTTCACCCATGTATGTGGACGTCACGTCCGCCGCGCTCGCGAGCAATCCCTCTTACTCGGCCCAAATGCTGCATGGAACCGATTACTGGCGCACGATTCTTGACGGAGCTTCGGGCATCGACGTTTATGGACATAACGGAATCTCAGTTGCGGACATTGACGACGATGGTTTCGACGATCTCTACGTTTGCCAGCCTGCCGGGTTGCCGAATCGTCTCTATCGCAATCGCGGTGACGGAACGTTCGAAGACATCACGGAATCGTCGGGCCTTGGGGTGCTGGAGAACACGGCATGTGCTCTGTTCGCAGACTTCAGCAATCGCGGACGCCAGGACGTGATTGTGGTGCGCGCCAGTGGGCCGTTATTGTTCGTGAACGAAGGCGGCGGCAAGTTTCGCCAGAAAAGCGATGCGTTCCAGTTTGCGGCGACGCCACAAGGAACATTTACTGGAGCGGCGGCCGCGGACTATGATCGCGATGGTTGGCTCGACGTCTACTTCTGCTTGTACGCCTACTATCAGGGCACGGGACAATACAAATATCCGTCTCCGTATCACGACGCGCAGAACGGCCCGCCGAACTTCATGATGCGCAACCAGGGCGACGGGACGTTCCAGGACGTGACCGCCGCGTCGGGCCTGAATCAGAACAATACGCGTTACAGCTTCTGCTGCGGATGGAATGACTACAATCGCGACGGCTGGCCCGATCTTTATGTGGCGAATGATTTTGGGCGAAAGAATCTTTACCGAAACAATAGCGATGGAACATTCACCGATGTTGCCGCGGAAGCGGCGGCGGAAGACATTGGCGCGGGGATGAGCGTTTCGTGGTTCGACTATGACGATGACGGAGCGGCGGATCTTTACGTCGGCAACATGTGGACGGCAGCCGGTCAACGGATCGCGGATCAGGAAGTCTTCAAGAAGAAATCGTCCGAGAGCGTCCGTTCCCTCTATCGAAAACACGCGATGGGGAACTCGCTGCTTCGTAATCGAGGCGCGACTTTTGACGAAGCGAGCTTCGACGACAAGACGACTGTCGCGGGCGTCGGAACGGGCCGGTGGGCTTGGTCCTGCGACGCGTTCGATTTCGATCATGACGGCTTCGCCGATCTTTATATTGCCAACGGAATGGTCTCGGGCCCGTCGCGGCCCGATGCTTCGCGGCAGGATCTCAACAGCTTTTTCTGGCGCCAGGTGGTGGCTCGCTCTCCCGACGATGCCCGCGCCTCTCACGAATACGAGCAGGGCTGGAATGCTATCAACGAACTCATTCGTTCGGATGCGACGTGGAGCGGTTACGAAAGAAATGTGTTCTACGCCAATAATGGAGATGGAACTTTCTCCGACATCTCGGGCGTGACCGGTCTGGATTTCGTGGAGGACGGGAGAGCATTCGCCCTGGCCGATTTCGATCACGATGGCAGGCTCGAAGTCTTTCTCAAGAATCGCAATGCTCCGCAGGTGCGGCTGCTGAAGAACGTGATCGACGATCTACCGCCGTCGATTGCGTTTCGCCTTCGAGGGACGAAGAGCAACCGCGACGCCATCGGAGCCTCAGTCACGATTCAGGCCGGCTCTTGCCGGCAGATGCGCACGCTTCAGGCCGGATCCGGTTTTCTTTCCCAGCACAGTAAAGATATCTTCTTCGGCCTGGGGAATACAGCGGGACCGGTGAAGGCGTCGATTCGCTGGCCCAGCGGCCTTGTCCAGGAACTCCACAATCTTCCGGGCAATTGCAAAATTTGGGTCGAGGAAGGCGGTGGGCCTTCGCGCAGCGAGCCGTTCCAGAACCACGCGAAACAGCATGCTTCTATTTCTCGGGAGGCCGCTCAAGTCGTCGAGCAAATTCCTGACAATGTTGAAACCTGGCTTTTGGCTCCGGTTGCCGCGCCGGATTTTTCGCTACCGGCGTCTTCAGGTCGGGTTCTGACACTTTCTGCGTTTCAAGGCAAGCCAATGCTTCTGAACTTCTGTACGACAAAGTCGCCCGAGTCTCGAGAAGAGATGAGAGTGCTCCAGAAAGTGCATGCCGACTGGGCGAGGAAAGGACTGCAACTGATCGCGGTCAACGTGGATGATTCAGCAGACGAAGGAGTTCTGGCCTGGGGTAAGGATTTGTCCTTTCCGATCCTGCGCGGATCGGACGACGTCGCGGCGATCTATAACATTCTCTTTCGCCAGATGTTCGATCGGCATCGCGATCTCAGCCTTCCAACATCTTTTCTCATCGACAGCAAAGGCGCAATCGTCAAGGTATATCAAGGCCCGATCGTTCCCGAGCACGTTGAGCGCGATGTCCAGAGCATTCCGGAAACGGACGTAGAACGACTGGCGCGGGCGCTGCCCTTCCCGAGTGCGACGTGCAGCCTGGAATTCGGCCGCAACTATCTTTCCTGGGGCGCTCAGTTTTACCAGCGGGGATATCTGGAACAGGCGGAAGCTTCTTTCCAGCAGGCTTTGCAGGACGATCCCTCCAGCGCCGAGGCGCTGTACGGCATTGGAAGCGTTTATCTGAATCAAAATAAGAACGCGGCGGCGCGCGAGACTTTCGAACGCGCGGTGAAACTCCCAGGCAATTATCCGGACACTCTGCCTGATGCCTGGAATAATCTCGGCGTGATTGCCACGCGAGAAGGCCGCGTGGACGATTCGGTACGGTGTTTTCAAAAAGCTCTGGAGTTGAACCCTCATCATCTTCTGTCGCTCGACAACCTGGGCAATGCCTATCGGTTGCAAAAGCGCTGGGACGAGGCTCATAAGGTGCTGGAGCGCGCGTTGGAAGTTGCACCCCAGGATGCGGAGGCGAATTACAGTCTGGGAATGGTCTTTGCGCAGACTGACGACACCGGAAAGGCTTACGAATATTTGCAGCGCGCCCTGAGGGCTCGTCCCGCCTATCCCGAGGCGCTGAACAATCTCGGAGTCCTCTATTTGGTCACCCAGCGGCGCGATCAGGCCGTGGCCAGTTTCGAAGAGTGCATCCGCGTGGCCCCGGGGTTCGATCAGGCATATCTGAATTTAGCGCGACTGTATGCCCTGGAGGGCTCGCGGGACAAGGCGCGCGGCGTCCTGCTTGATCTGTTCAAGCAGCATCCAGACCACGCGCAGGGAAAAGCGATGCTCGAGCAGTTGCAACAGTAGATCGTGTGCGAATCTCTACGGCTTTGGCGTGGGAGCCGTCAGCAAATCGACGAGCATCTTGTAAAAGCGTTCCATGTCGAGGTCGACCTGCACTTCAACGGGCGATCCTACAACCACTGGTTTCCCTTGCTCGGTCCAGCTAAGAGTGTTTCCGTAACTGGCGCCGCGGCTGAGATCCACGTCCAGATAACGCGTCTCTTTCGCGGTGATCAGCGTCGGGTCGAGCCACGCTAATGCCGCGAGTTCGTCCCATAAATAATTGTATTCACCGTACAGATGCGAATACGTACCGACATAGCGCGCCGCGGGCGTGTTGCCTGCCTTTATGCGATTGAGCAAGTCCTGAGTAAGCCGCGTCTTCACGGAAATGTCCACGGTGGTGCAGACGATTTTCTTCCACGGCGCCGTCAACACGATGTGGGCTGCTTCAGGATCAAACCAAAGATTAAATTCGTGCCTTGGAGTATTCAGAAACTCAGGATCATTGGTTTTCGGATTCAGACTGCCACCCATGAATACCAGCTCTTTCGCAAGGCCGGCGAATTCAGGATCAATTGAGATGGCAAGCGCCAGGTTGGTCATGGGCCCGCCTTCGTAGATGGTGACTTCGTGGGGATATTTTCGAACCATGCGCAGCAGAAAATGCGCGGCGTCTTCGTCCAGTGGCTGGGTAGCGGGCTTGCCCTCCGCCATTTCGCCCAGCTGATCCGCAGGGTGGTATCGCTGCGGGGTCCACGCGCCAAGCCACAGTATGGAGCCGTAAAGCTGCTCCCAAAGTTCGGTCTCCTCTTTGCGCCTTATGAGCGGATGGCCGGCTCCGGCGACCACGGGAATGTCGGTGCGTCCGACGATCTCGAGTGTGCGCAAGGTATGCGCAACTTCTTCCTTGAGCCAGGCATCGCCGGTCACCACTGTAATGCCGAGTACCTCAGTCTGCGGGGACTGGACCAGCGACAAGATCGCCTGTTGATCGGAACCGCCGGGCCCCGCAGCGTCCTGATCGATGACGATCTTGCGCTTTCCCGAAGACTGCTGGCTCCAGCCTGGAAGACACGTGAGCAAAACCAACGCTGCTACCATCCTCCACAGACGGACTACTTTCATCTCATTCCTCCTCGATGAACGACAAGTATGAAGAAAATTAGAAGATCGTGACGCTAGACTCGCGGCAAGAACTTGCATTCTACTATTTTGTGACGAGTGAAATCCGCCAGCGATTTTCTTGTGTGCACAAAAGTTGCCCGTTGCGGCTCACGATGGCGGAAGATAAAATTCCTCCCTAGGCGCGAGAGCACGTCAGCGCCACTTTTCAGGGGCTTTCACGCTTTGTCACTGTACTTCAGATCCGCACGGGTTACAGGCTGCGGCCTGGCTCTGGTCCTGATCTGCGTGTCGCTTTCGATGCGCATGCAGGCTCAAGAGCCGGGAAGGTCGGCATCATTGCGCGGCACAGTTCGCAACTCGCAAGGGAAAACTGTGGAAGGCGTAACGGTTCACTTGCAGGCCAAGGATTCAACGCAGACACAGACCGTGCTTACAGATTCGCAAGGGACCTACAGTTTTGCCGTCCTTGGTGGCGGAGTTTATATTTTGCGAGCCGAGATGGCCGGATACAGCATCACGGAAATCCCGCCACTCTTCTTCGGACCGAAGGATGCCAGGACCGTTGACCTCATTTTGCTGCCAACAAGGACTCCGGAATCGCGGTCCGCTTCAGGGCAAGGACCGCAGTTTTTTGACGAACCCCACTTCGCGGTCGCCGGAGTAACGGATACCACGAATCTCGGCGGTCATGGCTCCGACACGATGGTTCGAACCCGGGACAAGATAGCCAAAGAAACTGTCTCCCTGAGCAAAACGCCTGCTTCGCCCGCTGCTGCATCCGAAAGAGAGAAGTCGTTGCGAGAGAGGGTCGAAGGCGAACCTCGCAGCTTTGAGGCGAATCATCTCCTGGGCAAAGTATTGGATGAAAACGGCAAAGCGCGGGAGGCGATCCCCTACCTGGAGCGCGCCGAGGAACTGAAGCCGGGCGACTTCGACAATTCCTACGGGCTGGCGCTGGCCATGGCGCACGCCGGCAATTATGAGCGGGCAGGCGACCAAGCCGAGGCCCTAGCGGCGCATCATGACACGGCTGAACTTCATCACTTACTTGGCAATGTGCAGGAGAAGCTGGGTCATTCCCTCGAGGCGGTGCGCGAGTATCAGCGTGCCGCGGAGTCTGATCCGCGCGAAGCTTACTTGTTTGATTGGGGATCGGAACTGCTGCTGCATCACGCACCGGAACCAGCCGTGGAGGTCTTCACCAAGGGCAACCGCCTTTATCCGCATTCCATCCGCATGCTGATCGGACTGGGTGCAGCCTGGTTTGCCCGCGGCTCCTACGACGAGGCCGTGGAGCGAATTTGCGAAGCGTCCGACCTGGATCCCAGCGATTCGATTCCTTACTTGTTCCTCGGAAAGATGCAGAGTGCGGAGAGTGCGCCAGCAGAGAAAATTGTCGAAAGGCTGCGCCGCTTCGTTGCGCAGCAACCGGACAATCCCCAGGCGAATTACTACTACGCAGTCAGCCTTTGGAAGACGGGCGGGGGATCGGCGGACACGGCTCGCTCGACGGAGATTGAATCCCTGCTGCGAAATGCGATTCGCCTCGATGCAAAGTTTGCTGCCGCCTACCTCCAGCTGGGCATTTTTCATTCCGAGCAGAAAGATTATCCGATGGCGATTTCCGAATATCAGCGAGCCATTCAGTCGGATCCGAACATGGAAGAGGCGCATTATCGGCTGGCTCAAGCTTACCGGCAGGTTGGAGATGCGGGTAAGGCCGAGGCTGAGTTGCGGCGCTGCGAAGAAATTGCCAAGGAGTTAGCGCAGGAAGGCGAGCGAGAACGCCACGAAATCAAGCAATTTGTCTATGTTCTGCGCGACCAGCCTCCATCTCAAGTCCACTAGTCCGCTAGGGCTAAGCGCCGCGTGGGCCTCGGCCCCACTCTCACCTGTTCCCGGCTGTGTTACACTTTTTGATTCATACTGACAAACACTGTTGGACGCAGGACGCCCAATCCACCGATGCTTCTTTCCAAAGAATATGTGGGCTATCTGGCCCGTGAAGTCACCAAGAAACTAATTGCCGGCAAGTTCATTGAGACGTCCGCTGTTCCCGCGGTGAATGAGCGCGTGAACGCCGCCTTGGTCGACGAACTCTCGTTGGAGGACCGCATCAACGACGAAGTGCGTGTCATCCTTGAAGCCTATTCCGACGAGATGCGCAATAGCGGCGCAAACTATCAGGAAATGTTTCGCAAGGTCAAGACCGAACTAGTGCGCAAGTACAAGGCGGTGTTGTGAGACTCAGCCGCGACAAGGTCAACGTGCTGGCCCGGGCCGTTTCGGATGTGCTCAAGCAGATGGATGAGGTCGAGTTCATCGAAGATCCCAATACTATCCGCCAGGAAACCCGGAAGATTCTCGAAGAACTGCTGAATCACGAAGCCAAAATCGATCTCGCCGCCCGGCAGAAGATCGAGAGCCAGAAACGGACCATCCTCGAAGGTTCGCAGGAGTGGGACATCCTCTATCGCAAATATTACAACGAGGAAGTTAAGAAGTTGGGTGTCTAGGCTGGCCGGCGCTAGAAACAATTTCAATTCAATGTTTGTCCTCGGTCACTACGAGTTCCAACGGGCCCGAGTGTGCGTCCAAGGTCTGGCCGTTCATGGTGTCGGCGACGACAACTTCTCCGGGATGGAACTGAGGATCGACCTCGGCCAGAGCCAGAACGGCTTGATATCCGTCCGCACCCCGGGGCGACAACGAAGTTCGCGAGCGCCTCACCGCGAAGCTCGCTGCCTAGCGGCGCTCCGACTCTTGCGAGCAGATCGGCCAGGCGAACTCCCGAATCAGTTTCGTCGGCATTCGTATGCGTGCTGTGGAAGACTACGCTGAGGTGGGACATGGACTTCAAATCGGCCAGCGAAAATCCGATTGGATCGTGATAAGGGAAAGCCGATACCATACTATTGGCAACACGGAAGGAGGAGCGGTGACTGGTTCGATCGATCAGGTAAAGGCCATCGTCAAGCGCGCCGCCGAGGAGGCGGGTTTCGACGTGGCGGGCATCGCGCCTGCCGCCGATTCCGTCGAACTCCAACACTTTCCCGAGTGGATTGCAGCCGGCCGGGCCGGCGAAATGACGTACCTGGCGGCGACTGACGATCGCGGCGACCTCAAGCGGGGCTCCCTGGCTCGAGTCGCGCCCTGGACGCGCAGCGTAATCGTTTGTGCCATCAACTACAACACCGATCATCCCTATTCGACCGAAGTTCATGACCCCAGCCGGGGATGGGTTTCCCGCTACGCGTGGAGCCGCGAAGATTATCACGACGTGGTCCTTCATCGCCTGAAGCGGGTGGAATCGGCTTTGCGCCAGACTGTGGCGACGGATTTACAGCCCGCACTCATTACTCGCAGCTATGTGGATACCGGACCTATCGTCGAACGCGTGTATGCGAAGTATGCGGGCGTGGGCTGGATCGGCAAGAACACTTGCATCATCAATCAGAAAAAAGGCTCGTGGCTTTTTCTGGGCGTAATTCTAACTTCCTTCGAACTTATGCCTGACACCCCCGCGCCGGACCGGTGCGGGACCTGCACCCGCTGCATCGAGGCCTGCCCGACGGATGCAATTCTGGCGCCTTACGAGCTCGACTCGAACAAATGCATTGCCTATCTCACGATTGAAAAACGCGGCTCGATTCCCGAAGATCTTCGCGCGGGCATGGGCCAACACGTGTTCGGCTGCGACATTTGCCAGGACGTCTGCCCGTGGAACCGCAAGGCGCCGTCCTCGACCGCCCCTGAATTCGAAGCTCGTCCCGGCCTGGTGAATCCGGCGCTTGCCTGGCTTGCCGAAATGTCCACGGAAGAATTTCGCGAGGTCTTCCGCGGGTCGCCCATCCGGCGAACGAAGCGCTCGGGCCTCCGCCGCAACGCTGCCATTGCGATGGGAAACAGCGGAAACAGAGAATTTCTGCCCATGCTCGACCAAATGATCGCCGACGAAGATGAATCAGTCAGTCAAAGCGCCGGCTGGGCCAGAACCCGGTTAACGACGCCCACCAAATAGAGTCAAAAATAGAAAACCGCGCATCTTCGCATTACATTCGCCTCATCTATGAGACTTCCTGATGCCAATTTACAGGACCTTCCGTAACTGGCGTTGGGCGATTACCAGCAACTAAACTTTGCCTAAAGGGTTCTTACCAATAGGCTTAGATTAAGCTCGCCGGGGGTCGTATGTTGCCACGCCACATTCAGTCAATGCGGCGCATTTTCATCAAGTTAGCCGTAATGGTGCTGATGTGTGTTTCGCTGGCGGGCGCCTCGGCTACCCTTCTTTTGGAAGAGCCTTACGGCAAGATGGGGTTCTTTACCGCGACCGGTCATGCCGCCGTCTATCTTTCCGGGGTTTGTGCTGACACTCCCCTGGTTCTGCGTCGTTGTGAGCCTGGCGAAACTGGGATCGTCTTAAGCCGTTACGATGGAGTGGGAGGATACGATTGGGTCGCGATTCCTCTGATTCCTTACCTGTACGCGGTGGAACGCCCGGAAGATGTGCCGCTATTTGCCAATGCCAAGATGGCGGCGTTCCTGCGTGACCGCTATCGGCGAAAATACCTGGAAGAAATCGCCCCCGATGTAAAGAATGGCGAGACGCCCGGAGGGAATTGGTACCAACTGGTAGGGTCTTCCTACGATCGCGCCATCTATGGCTTCGAGATTGAGACCACACCGGAGCAGGACGATGCCCTGATCCGCCAGTACAACACCTCGCCCAACCAGTCGCATTTCCACCTGGCCTTCAACAATTGCGCCGATTTCGCCAAGCATGTACTCAACTTCTATTACCCAAAATCGCTGCACCGCAGTCTGGTGGCGGATGCGGGCATGACCACGCCGAAGCAGCTTGCGAAAATGCTTACGAAATTCAGCGCACGGCATCCTGAACTCGAGTTTTCGCGGATCATGATTTCGCAAGTCCCGGGAAGCATGCCGCGCAGCACGAACGTGCATGGAGTGGTGGAATCGTTCTTTAAGGCGAAGAAGTACATTGTACCCAGCGTGGTGGTGAGCCCCATATTCGCTGGATGCGTGGCTGCGGTCTATGTGGGAACTGGCGCGGGTCGCTTTGAACCGGGACGAAACGCCATGATCTTCGTGGCAGGCGGCGATCCCGAGCGACCCCTGGGCGCGGAAGATCGTCGAGCGTACCAACAGCAACTGAAACATTTCATGGCCGGAGCCTATCCCGAGAAATCGGAACGCAAGTCCGAAAAGATGTGGGCCCGGTTGCAATCCAAGGCCAAGGCCGGACTCGACAACCAGGGCCGCCCGGTGCTTGAAGTGCCATTGGGAGATGGTCTGGTCAGGATCGGCGTGACCCCCGACAATTTTCTAAGTGGAACCGCTCCTGCCCAGATCGAGCAGCAGATGCTTGCGGCTCGCCTGCGGGTGGAGTTAGAAAAATCGAAGCCGCGAATCTCCGAACTCGAAGTAGCGCGCGACTGGGAACTCCTACAGAAAACAACAGCGGAGAGCGATTCGACAACTTTAATCCGCCAGGCGCCGCGCGTTGAAACTGTCCGTGGAAACAGGCCCTAAACTCCAGCAGTCCCAAGAATCAGATCATTTGCTGAAACGCGGTCAAGGGAAACTCGCGTGCCCGCGCCGAAGCGAAAGACTTATTGTTGCTGTGGTGGAGGCTGCGGCGGCACTCCCGCGCGGTTGGAGTATGGCGGCTGCCCGGTTTGTTGCTGTTGTTGTTGAAGCTGTAGCTGTCGTTGCTGCATCTCCTGCAGCATCTGCTGCGGCGTCTTCACGGCTGGCTGATCGGGAGAGGCTGGCGGTTGTTCGGCCTCCGCCGCCGCCTGGTCTGCGGCATCGTCGGTGTTATTGTCAATCGCGTCTGCGTCATTTGCCTCACCTGCAACGGCGGGCAGCGTCGCTGCCCCTGGACCACCGGGACGTTGCACCATTCCAGGTTGCGCCTGTTCCGCGACGGACGGGTTCGGATTGTTGGAAATAGCATTGTCGGGCCCGGTTTTTGCTACCAGCACCACGCGGGTGAGCACCGCGCTGTCCGCCGGAGAACCCAGCAGGACGTAATTGAACCGCGAACCATTCAGCAATTCGGCTATTACATCACGTGCCGAGCCTGGTCCCAGATGGGTCACGACCCGCTCTGTCGCCACGGGAATTTCGATCTCCGCTCCGGTTTGTTTACGGACGGCTCGCAAAATGTCGCCCAAAGTCGAATTGGCCGCAACAATGGTTAACTGTGCATTTTGATAACTGACTTGCGGCGCCACCGGTGCAATCGAATCGAGCGGAATTGGCTGTACCGGACCCGTCGGACCGGAGGCCAGGGGAGGTAATGGCGTTTTTTGCGGCTTCTTGTTCTTCCTTGTCGTTGTTTTGCTCGTCGCGGTTCTCGTTTTCGGCTGGGCCTGAGCTTCGCTTAGCGCGGACGCGCCATGAACAGGGGAAACGAACCCGAGGCAGGAGACAACGAGGCACAGGATGACAACCGTTGCGATCCTGTTGAATTTTCGCCCGGAACTCACGCGATTCCTCCCATCCACTCGATTCTGGGACACGGCAAGGCCAACCTGTACCATTGCCATTTTATCACCGGCGGGGTTTGGCGGTGCGCTTGACGCCCATGGAAGGGAACGTCTCAACCGTGCATTCTTGCAATAGTTTGAGGACTTCCTAGCACCATCTCGAAGTCGATTGCAGTCAACCATTTCCTTTGGCGCTAAATCTTAACAGGGTAAGGCTGAAGCAGCGTAAACTGAACCCAGCCTTTTCCAACTCAATGAAAGTAAAGGCGGAGTTCAAATGAATCTGGTCCGCAGCCTCCTCCCCGCTCTTTGGATTGCTGTGCTAGGAATAGCTTTCTGGCCTTTGGGCGCCCGGGCCCAGATCTGCCAGACGTCGAGCGATCTCGACGACGCGACGCGGTCCGCCATCACGGCGGCGGCGCAACGCGATTTCGGAATGGCGGCGAAGGGTGACGTTGCAGCCCTGCGGCAGAGTTCGATTCCTAGCCTCGCGTCCGATTTCTCGGGAATCGAGGCCACAATCAAAGACCACCAACAGGATCTGGCGAGCGCCCAGGGGACAGTGAAGGGCGTCTTTCTGCTCGACGGATCGACTCCTTCGCCGCACGCCGAGTTTGACTGCGGAGTGTTCGGCAAGAGCGGCCAAACCGCCAACAGCGCGGTTTTCTATCTCGATAATCTGCCGGCCGGCAAATACGCCGTGGTTCTTCTCGACGCGAATTCCGCGAAGGGGAAAACCATGTTTTCCGTGATTCTTCAGCAGGAAGGAACCGACTGGAAATTAGGTGGCCTTTACGTCAAGGCCGCCCAAGTTGCCGGCCACGATAGCGACTGGTTCCTGGCGCGTGCGCGCGAATACAAGACCAAGGGCCAAATGCATAACGCGTGGCTTTTCTATACGCAGGCTCGTCTTCTTACTTCCCCGTTGATATTTATGGGCACATTGGCCACGGATAAGATCGCTGACGAAGCGCAAGCGATACAGCCTACAGACCTCCCAGTGGGGAAGACCATCGATCTTCCGGCAGGAACGGCGACCTATAAGCTTATTTCGATGTTTCCGCAGATTGTGGGGAACGATCTGGATCTGATCGTGAAATATCAGGCTGCCGACATTTCAAATACCAACCAGGCCTACCAGGGCAATATTGCGGTAATCAAGGCCGTCGCCGCCAAGTATCCTGAGGTAAGAGATGCATTCGCCGCCATCGTGGCCCGCGCTGTGGATCCGACCGGGCGGGATTACGGCACATTGCTGGCGATGAAAGATATCAAGTAGGAGAACAGTTCCCGGTTCTCGGTTGTGAGTTCCCGGTTACCCATGCTCATTCTGATCCAGAAGGCATTCCTTCGGATCTTTGTCGTCGCGTAGGCCCAAGAAGACGGGAGCGCGCAGCTTGGGTCCGCTGCCTGCGTTAGTCCCGCCCGTCCATTCCGCATATTCAATTTCGGCCACCAACTCCGGCTTTACGAAACTTACTTTGCGCAGTGCGTCGACGTCGCCGAAGAACGGATTTTTCTTTGTCTCCAATTTTTCCAGCACCTTGAAAATCTGGCCAAGCGATTTTTGATTGAACCCGCTGCCGGCCTGCCCTACGTGAATCAATCGTCCCTGCTTGTCATAGAGTCCGAGCACAAGGGAACCAAAATGCGTGCGGCTCCCCTTGGTTTCCGTGTATCCGCCAATGAGGGCTTCCAGCCGGTGTCGAATCTTGATCTTGAGCCACTCGCTGCTGCGGCGTTCTTGGTAACAACTGGCTCGCCGCTTCGCGACGATGCCCTCTAGTCCCTTTTTCTTCGCGATCTCAAATAGCGCCTTGCCACGTTCCTCGTAGTGATCGGAATAGCGCACGGCATGTCCCGCAACAACGAGTGTTTGCAGCTTGCGTTTGCGCTGCTCCAGCGGCACGCGCCGCCAGTCATAGCCATCGAGATACAACAGATCGAATGCGTAGTACAGCACGGGCACATCGGCATTTCCCGCTGCGCGATGTCCGCCGGGACGGAATCCCGTGCGCTGCTGCATCAGACTGAACGACGCTTTTCCCTCCTCATCGAGCGCTACTACCTCGCCATCCAGAATCGCCGTCTTCGCCTGGATGAGCTTTGCCATTTCTTTCAATTCCGGATAGCGCGCCGTCAACTCATTCTGATTCCGCGAAACCAGCCGCACTTTGCCGTTTTCGATGAACGCGATCGCCCGGTACCCGTCCCACTTGATTTCGAAGAGCCACTCCGCTCCGTCGAATGGTTGCGCGATAGACTCGGCCAGCATGGGATGGATCGCCGCGGGCATTGGCCGCTTCAACGGGCTACCCGCACAGTCTTCCGGGGCAGGAGAGGCTTTTCCTACTGAGACCACAGTGGACTCACGGTGAGCGTCGTGTTTGGATCGACCGGAACTCGCTAAATTCCTGGAACTCTCACCGAGGTTTACCCTGTGTTCCCCAATCGCCCTCTGTGGTTATTTCTTTTGTTTTTTTTTAGCAGTCGTCTTTTTGGCGAGATTCTTCTTGTCCAACTTCGCCACCGCATCCGCCAGCCAGGCCGCCTTCAACTTGCCTCGTCCGGAAGATGGCCGGCTCTTCCACTCCCGCGAACCCGCGTCTCCGGCCACCTGTTCGAGGTTCCGCCCGCTTAGCACCGACTGGTCAATCGACTCGATGTCGTATCCGTCCTCGGCATGATCATCGTGCTTCTTGATCAGCAGCCACTCATTGCCCTTGCTTCCGGGGCGCCGCCCGCGCATCTTGATGAGCGCGAAGTCTCCTTTCAGGCGTTTCCCGTTCAAGCGAAATTTCAGGTCTCCCTTGGCCAGCATTGCGGCTGCTTCCGCTTCCGTGCCCGGCACATACTTCCCATTCACCGGCATCGGCGAGAGCGGTTGCCACGTCCCCACATCCCACACAATCACGGTCCCGGCGCCATAATTGTTCTCCGGAATGTTGCCCTCAAAATCGAAGTACGAAACAGGATGATCCTCAACCTGCATGGCCAGCCGTTTGTCGGCGGGATCGAGCGAAGGCCCCTTGGGGACGGCCCATGATTTCAGCACGCCTTCCATCTCGAGCCGGAAATCATAGTGCAGCCGTGTCGCATCATGTTTCTGCACGACAAAGCGATTTCCGGCCTTCGCCGCGACCTTTGGGGGAGGCTCCGGGGTCTCTTCAAACCGCCGTTTCCGCTTGTATTCTTCGAGCGCCATAGATTGACCATTTAACCACAGTGTCACGGAGTTCCAAATTTAAGATGCGTCATTCTGAAGCTCGGCCTGAGGCTCGCCGCAGTTTCAGCCGAGGGAGGAATCTCGCAGGGAGCATATGCGAATTTGCTAATGGTTCGCGCGAGATCCCTTCGACTTCGCTCAGGGCAGGCTCTTCGCTCCGCCTGAAGAACGGCTCCGCCCAGGAGCCGCCGAATTGAGGGAAGTCGTTGGATAAGACTTAGAAGCGCTACCGACGTCATGCTTTAAAATCCTCGCACCATGCAACGCGAATTTCCCGAAGTCCCTGTGGTCGGCGTCGGCGCCATTATCATTGAGGAATCCTGCGTCCTACTTGTAAAGCGCGCACACCCGCCGCTGCAGGCGCAATGGTCCATTCCCGGCGGTGTGCTGGAAATCGGCGAACTGATCCGCGAAGCCGCCATCCGCGAGGTGCGCGAGGAAACGGGGCTCATCGTCCAACCCGGTGAACTTCTAGGCGTGTACGAGCGCATCCTTCGCAACTCCGGGCAGCGCGTGCAGTATCACTATGTTTTGATTGATTTTCTGTGCCGCCGGGTTGGAGGCGAACTTCTGGCCGCCGACGACGCTGCCGAAGTCCGCTGGTTCACAGCGGAGCAACTGCCTCGACTGAACCTTGCCGAAGATACTCTCGACGTGATCCACAAAGGCTTTGCCATGCTAGATTTGATAAACGGAATGAGGATTTAGGAGCTCATTCTCTAGACTCGGGTTCTTTCCAGCGTGGTAATTTCGGCGGAAGCGGTCGCACCTGCTGCGGCTGTGGAAGTCTCCGTGGGTTGGGGCGCGATAGGGCGCTTGATGGTAAAGCGCTGAATCTTGATTTCGCCACGGCCGTAAACCGCGAGCAGAGCCTTCACCGCCTGCGGATCGAGACGCTTGCCTGCGAGATTCTTAATAATCTGGAAGGTTTGGTCCGGTGTATGGGCGTGCTGGTAAGGACGGGTGGTAGTGAGTGCGTCAAAAGTGTCGGCCACGGCGATAACACGGGCCAGCAGCGGAATCTGGTCCCCCTGCAGGCCATAGGGATATCCGCTGCCGTTGAGCGCCTCGTGATGCAGTTCGATACCGGGGAGCATTTCCGCCAGCTGTGTCACTGGCCGCAAAATATTGGCGCCCTTGGTGGTGTGCGTCTTCATGACTTCGAATTCTTCTTCGGTGAGCGCACCGGGCTTTTTCAGGATGTGATCTTCGATGCCGATCTTGCCCACGTCGTGGAGTTGGGCGGAGATGCGCAAGATCTCGAGAAACTCATCATCCATCTTCATTTCCCTGGCAATGAGCAAGGAATAGCGGGTGACGCGGTCGGAGTGGCCGCGAGTGTAGGGATCTTTTTCGTCGACGGCTCCGGCCAGCATCTGGATCGAGCCCATGAACAGCTCGCGATTCTCTTCCGCGGCGCGCTTCAAGTCTGCGACGAATCGTTCGAGTTCATCAGACATCGTATTGAACGTGTGGGCGAGTTCGCCGATTTCCGTGCGGCTGAACAGATTAACACGCTGGGAGAAGTCGCCGCGCGCCAGCGCCCGGCTGGATTGGGTGAGCACCTGCAGGGGATTGGTAATGCGGCGGGCGGCGAAGATGCTGACGCCGACGCTTAACAGCACCGCCAGCAAAGCCAGCAGACGCCCGGTACGTTGCATCTCAAGAATTCCACGATAGGCTTCGAGCCGCGGCTTTTGCACGACAACCGCCCAGTCCAGCGACATGACGGGACTGTAGGTGCCGAGCATTTCCTGGCTACTGTTGCCCTCGCGAACAGTAAATTCCATGGTCGGAACTAATTGCGCCTTGTTGCCGCCATCGACGAAGTTGCGCACGATATCGAGATTTTTCATATCCTGGCCGGTGGCAAACTCGGGCGTGGCGGCCGCGACCAGGCGACCTTGGGCATCGACCACATAAGGAGTCAGGCCGCCGCCACTTACTTCCTGCAAACGGCGGATCAGGAATTGGAGATCGACAACGGACCCGATCATGCCCAGGAAACGCTGTCCATAGTTCACCGGATAACTGACGAGGAAGACGGTACGCGCGGCCTTTCCTTCGCCCACGACGAGCGCCTGACCGTTATAGGCGCGCCCGTCGCGCGCGGCGGCGTAGGCGCGTTCCAGTTCGCGATTCAGAAAGGCGTCGGGGGCGATGCGCCCGGCGGAAATGCCTTTGCCGTCGGAGTTCAGCAGGGTCGCGTAGGCAATGTCATCGGATGAAGATACAAAGTTTTCGAGCAGGGCGCGCAGTTCAGGGGACTGGATATTGGTTTCCCCGATGTCGCCGCCGCTGGCAACCTGAATCGCAGACGATAAGTTGGCCAACATCATGTGCAGAGAACGTTCCTGCTGGGAAAGATCGTCGGCGAGAGATCGTGCCACCGCGTTTTGCAGCAGCATCTCGTTGGTCTTCAGACGCTCGCGATTAATGGCTTCCACCTGTGTCGAGTAGAAATACATTGGGACGATGCTGATGACGAGCAGCACACCGAGGATTACATAGAGGATCGGGATGCGGGCGGGTTTCGGGGCGCTGGAGGACAAGTCTCTCCCTTCACTCATCGCAGTCGCCGAAGGCGAAGTGGCGGCAGCTTCCAAAGGTGTCCTTAAAATTCTATCGGGGATGTTTCTCGGCTGGCGGAAAAGCTGGTTGATCCGCGTTACCAAAGTACTCGGGAGGCAGTACGCGTGGGGCTTGGAAAGGCAGATTAACTCCCGACATCTAATTTAGGAGTTTCTTCAAATCCCGCCATTTGATTAGTACTACGTGATTGTCTTGCAGAGCCTTTTTGAATTGGGGGCTGGTTATCACGTCATAGTCGCGCTGGCGCCACGCGGCGCCGTAGTCAGGATGGTCGACCATGACGGATTGCAGTTCGGCATCGTCATGCCCCAGGTGAACGATGATTTCAGTGACGCCGGGTTTTAGATTTTTGATGGCGTTCAAGTAAAAACTCTTCCAATTCGCGGAGTCGACCTTGGGATCCGCCATGATTATCGAGTCGAGAATAGGGTCTTTATCCGAAAGCATGGACAGGAGTTCTTTGGGGGCCTGAGGAGAACGGACTGCAAGGAACGGCAGCTTGTATTCATGAGCGATTTTTACGTAGACGGCGAAAAGTTCGGGCCGCGAGAAAAGCACGCCCATGTGGCTGTCGAGGTGAGTAGGATGAATCCCCATCGCCATTGCATGCTCGATCTGGGCGCGAATTTCGCGGTCTACTTCTTCGGGTTTCAGATTGGGCGAGGCCTGATCGGTCTCGGGCCAAAGATATCCGGAAGGATCGAGGAGGCTCGGGACCTTGTCTTTGGATTCGATCGGGCCCCAGCGATAGGTTTTCCACTCGCTGGTGAGAGTCAAGTGCAAACCGAGGTCGGCGTCAGGATGGTCTTTGGCGTAGGCCGCGACCTCAGTCAGCCACGGACACGGGACCATAATGCTGGCGGAGGTGACCGCGTGTTTGTCCAGCGCGTCGAAGCTCGCGGCATCTTCGGAGTGGGCGACAGCGAGATCGTCGGCGTGGATGATGAGGAGTTTGGAGTCGGGCGGATAGCCCAGGCTCTCGGCGATGGTTTTGGTTTGTGCCGCCGCATTGTTCAAGGCCAAGGCTAGAACCATGAAGGCGAGGACGAAGTCAACGGTGCGCATAACGACTCCCGAGATTACCGTGAAGGCCACAGCGTACCACGACTGATTGGTCGGCATTAGGAAGCGATGCCGGCCTCGCTCTTCCCGGTGCGCGACATGAGATCCTGGATGGCTTCGCGCGGAGACTTGTCGTGGTGCAGGATGGCGTGCATCTGTTCGGTGATGGGCATCTCCACGCCGCGGGCGTGTGCCAGGCCAACGGCAGCGGTGGTGGTGAAGACTCCTTCGGCGACCATGCCGTGCATGCCGGCGATGATGTCGGGGAGCTTTCGTCCGCGGCCGAGTTCGACGCCGACGCTGCGATTTCTGGACAAGCCACCGGTGCAGGTCAGCACCAGGTCGCCGAGGCCAGCCAGTCCGGCCATAGTCTCGGCGCGGCCGCCGCAAGCTACGACCAGGCGAGTCATCTCCGCCAAGCCGCGCGTAATCAGGGCTGCGACTGAGTTGTGACCGAAGCCCAGGCCGTCGCAAATTCCGGCTGCGATGGCGACAATGTTTTTCAAGGCGCCGCCCAGCTCGACCCCGATCACGTCGCTGTTAGTGTAAATGCGAAAACTCGAATCGCTGAATTCCTGCTGTACTGTGCGCAAGAGCTCGGCATCCCGGGAAGCGATCGTAATAGCCGTGGGGTCGCCGCGCGCAACCTCCTGTGCGAAGGAGGGACCGCTGAGCGCTCCCACCGCGGGAGCAGAGCCGCTCTCGCGCTTCAGCACCTGCGCGATCACTTCGGTCATGCGTTGCAAGGAGCCTTCTTCCAATCCCTTGGTTGCGCTAACGATCAAGGTTTGCGGCGAGATCAGCGGGTGCATGCGCTCGAACAGCGCGCGGCAATGTTGTGAAGGCATCACGCTCACCACGATCTGCGCGTCCCGTAGAGTTGCCGCCAGATCGTTGCTGGCGGTGACGGAATCGGGGATGTTGCGGCCGGGAAGAAATTTCTCGTTGACGCGGCTCTGAGTGATCGATTGGCAGACATCGTCTTCGTGCGCCCACAGGCGGACGCTGTGCGTGCCTTTGCGTCCCAGCACGATGGCGATGCCAGTGCCCCAAGCGCCCGCGCCGATCACGGCGATCTTGCTCATGCGTGCCTCGATCCAATGCGGTTTTCGGTGCCCGCCAGCAGGCGACGGATGTTTGCGTGGTGCTTGGTGACGATGAGCATCGATGCCGTCGCCATTAACATGAGGGCCACGGCATTGTTGCCATATTCGCGTAGAACCAGCGCGAGATTGGGGAAGGCGGCGGCTGCTGCGATGGACCCCAGAGAAACGTATCGGAAAATCAACACGAAAATCAGAAAGATGCCAGCGGAGACGAGCACAGCTTTGGGAGCGATCATAACGAATGCGCCAAGGCCCGTCGCAACTCCTTTGCCGCCTCGAAAGTTTAGCCAGACTGGAAACATGTGTCCGGCGACGGCGAATAACGCGGCTAGGGCCGCGCCGATGACGAAGTCTGCTGACGATCCCGGGAGAATCGTTATCCACGGAATCTGGAACAGCGAGATGCGCTGAAAGATCGCTGGGCTCAAGATGATGCCGACCGCGACGGCGGCTGATCCTTTCAGTGCGTCCAGCAGCAGGGTCAGGATACCGAGGAGCGGAGACATGCGGGCTACGTTGGTGGCTCCGATGTTGCCGCTGCCGGCGCGGCGCACGTCCTCACCGCGGAAAAGGCGCACGAGCAGGTAGCCGAACGGGATGGAGCCCAGGAGATAGGCTGCGGCGGCGATGAGTAGGAGTCTGGGCATATTTAAATCGTTCGAACCTTTTGCCATGGTGCCGGCGGCGCGGGCGAGGACGCCCACGCGACAACCGGCGGGACGCCGGCGCTACTTTAAATCAAACCTCCCGAGCTTTGTGTATTTCGATCCTTTCGGCGACAGCTGACTTTGGTACAAAAAGAACGAGCGGGCGGTCATGGTACCAAACTCCGGAGTGGGGAGGGCGGCTAGTTTTTCCTGAAGGTGCTGGAAAACACTATTTGGGCCATCGCTCTTAGGGCGCCGCGGCGAAGCGGAGCCGCCTCGGCCGCGCGCCAGCGTTAAGTGCGGGCTGAAGGCGCGATCTTCTCTCGGAATTCCGAGTAGCGCCATCTTTTCGTCGACCGCTGTTGCCAAGGCCGCCAGTTGCGGGTCGGCTTCCATGCCGATCCAGAAGACGCGCGCCGATTTTGCTGTAGGAAAAAATCCGTAGCCGCAGAGGTGAATTTCCGTGTGGCTGGCCGCGAGCGTATGCAATGCGTGCCTGATCTGCGCGACTGCCGGTTCGGGTTGCTCGCCGATAAACTTCAGAGTTACGTGCAGCGACTCCGGTTTTGCCCAGCGCGCGTCGGGGGCGAATCCGTTCACGCCTTCCACGAAGCGGGCTATACGCTCGCGGATGGGGTCGTCGATGTCGAGTGCGATGAAGAGGCGCATGGTAGCCGTTGGCTCTTAACTATTAGCTCTTGGCTTGAATCTGTTCGTGCCGGCTGTACGTCTGTTCGATTTCCCTCAAAGCTCCAAAGCGATGCTCAGGGGCTAAAGCCCGAACTCCAAACTCAGCGTAGTGCCACGGCTGAAGCCGTGCCCTTCCCGTACTGTTCGCGACCTAGCCAATAGCCAAGGGTTTAAGAGACAAAAACTAAAGAGCTAAGAGCTGCGAGCTAAAAGCTCCTCTTCACATCAATCTCTTTCTCAACATATCCAGCGCCATGGTGGAGGCGAAGCGGCGGATACGTTTGCGGTCGCCGGGAAAATTGCGTTGTACCACTTCGGTTCCACGGTCGCTGGCTACGGCGTGAAACACTAGGCCCACCGGTTTTTCCGGCGTTCCTCCATTGGGGCCGGCCACGCCCGTGACGCCTACGCCTAGCGTTGACTCGCAGCGGTAACGAATGCCCTCGGCAAGGGCTGCGGCCACTTCGCGGCTGACGGCTCCGTGGCGGTCAATCATTTCCGTGGGCACGCCGGCGAGTTCGGTCTTTAATGCGTTCGAGTAGACGACCGCGCCGCCAAGAAAATAACGGGAGCTGCCGCTGATCGAGGTGAGGCGTTCCGCCAGCAAACCGCCGGTGCAGGACTCCGCTACTGCCACCGTGGCGTTGCGCATCTGGAGCCAGTAGCCGACGATTTGCTCGAGCGATTCGCCGTTGCGAGAGAAGACTGCGTCATCGAATTCGTCTTCCACTACGCCCGCCACTTCATCGACACGGCGTTGCGCGGCGTCGAGTGTAGCGGCGCGGCTTTTGAAGTGCAATTCGATTTCCCCTGCGCCTGCGAGGATGGTGGTCTCGACGTCGGGATAGCGTTTGTAAATGGGCGCGACCCGGGCGTCGACCGCGGATTCCCCCAGCATGGCAATCTTCAGAGTGCGGGCGGCGAGGGACGCTGGAGGAACTTTTGCGCGCAGGCGTTCGCGCACTTCGCTCTCGAACAGGGCTTTGAGTTCGTGCGGAGGGCCGGGCAGCAGCACGACAATGTGCTCGCGTCCGTCGAACTCGCCGCTGAGCCACTGTCCGGGAGCGGTGCCATTGGGATTTGGAAGGACCGTGGCGCCGTCAAGAACGTCGGCCTGTTTGGAGTTGTTGAGAGACATTTTCCAGCCGCGATCGGCGAAGCGCTGCTCCAGGCGAGCCAGAATTTCCGGATTGCGTTGCAGGCCTACGCCCAGAGCTTCGGCCACGGCCTCTCGCGTCAAATCGTCTTCTGTGGGGCCCAGGCCGCCGCTGAAGATGAGAATGTCGGAACGAAACAGGCCGTGCTGCGCGGCGGCTACCAGGCGCCGGCGATCGTCGCCTACGATGCTCTTGAAAATTACGTCGACGCCGAGCAGGTTGAGCTGTTCGGTGAGATACAGCGAATTGGTGTCCATGCGGAAGGGGGTGAGCATCTCGGAACCCACCGCGATGATTTCGGCATTCACTCGCTAGAAGTTTAAATGAAAAGTGCGGGCGAACGAGATGGCGTAGACAAAAAGCAGATTCCTCACTTCGTTCGGAATGACAAAGAGAATCGTTCAGAGTGACAAAGAGAGCGTTCGGAACGACAATGCCGAATTCCGAGGACTACGGATTACTCCGGCGGCAGCGGCAGGCCCTGAAGGTTCCACGAAAGATGATGCACGCTGTTCGTGGTGGCAAGAATCACGGAACGTCCCGGGGCGAATGCCAGGCCTACTAAACCCTGGCCGG
Organism: uncultured Acidobacteriaceae bacterium; assembly: GCA_963709305.1. Taxonomy (GTDB): domain Bacteria; phylum Acidobacteriota; class Terriglobia; order Terriglobales; family Acidobacteriaceae; genus Sulfotelmatobacter. Next base: position 674,897 of record CAVPWO010000006.1, read on the forward strand.
CGACTTCCAGATTGGCCAGACCGTCGGGCGCGATCTTTACAATGCCTCGCGTGCCGGAGAGAGATGCTGCAACGTAGAGATTGCCATTCACATCGAAGGCGAGTCCCTGTGGGCGTCCCAGTCCCTTATAGAAAGTGCTCACGGCTCCGTTGGGATCGATTTTGTAGACGCGGTCAGTGGGGCCGGTTACGAACAGATCGCCTTGCGGGCTGAACGCCAGGTGATAGGCCGAAACGCTGACCTCGAGCGTGGCAAACACAAAAACTTGCTGGTCGCGAGCGATCTTGAAGATGGTGCCGTTGCGATCGCCGACATAAAGACTCTGCTCACGGTCGAACGCGATTCCCGTGGCCACGCCCATGCCCTCGGCATAGGTCGTCATGGTTCCGTTGGGAGCTACGCGATAGACCGCGCCATCGTAACGCGAAGAGACGTACATCTGACCCTCGCGGTCGAACGCGATGGCGGTGGCATTCATCATCTCGGAGACGAACGGCTTGACCGTGTAATTGGTGTCGATCTTGTAGATCGCCACCGGAACCTTCTGGCCGCGGGAACCGGAGACTGTGGCGTAGATGTTGCCTTCAGGGTCGAGGGCAGGGCTGGTCACGGGATGAAGATTATCGGCGATGGGTACGGCTACCTTCACGGTGTGGGGGTTGCTGATATGGCCGTTGGTCGCCACAACCACCGGACCGGAGGTTGCGCCTTCGGGAACGCGGGCCAGCAGAAAACCGTCGGAACTGACGACGATCGAGCCTTCGAAGTCGCCAAACTTTACTTTCGGCCGTTGAAGTTCCTGCGGCCGGAGACCGGCACCGCTGATGCGGAGTTCGCCTCCGGGCAGCGCCAGCGAGGGTGCTACCGTGTCAATGCGGGGTCCGCCGTTAACAGTCTTCTTTCCGAGGATGCGATTGGGAAATCCCATGAAGATTCAGAAAGTACCGAGTACCAAGTTGCGGCGCTGAACGCGGACATTCGTTCAGTGCTCGCAATCCTGTACTAACTTAGTAGCCCGAAATGAAGTAATAGATGCATCCCAAGCAAAGCGAAAACTCCTGCCGCCACATCATCCAGAACGATCCCGGTTCCCTCTGAAAGTCTCTCCAACTGCCGGACTGGGGGTGGCTTGATGATATCGAACGCTCTGAAAAGTATAAAACTCGCGAGAAAAGTTTTCCACGCCAGGGGAACGGCGATCAGGGCGATTAGTTGTCCGGCGACTTCGTCGATCACGACGAACTGAGGATCTTTTGTGGCCGAGTCCCGCGCGACGCGGGTGGCAGCGGGAATGCCGATTAGTGTCACCAGAAGGGCCAAGCTAATGGCCAGCGGAGTGCGAAAGGCGGGCTCAAGGAGGCGCGCGAGTGCGGCCCAAATCGCCACCGTGACGGCCGATGCCCAAGTGCCCGGGCCGGGGCGCAAACGGCCGATTCCGAAGAAAGTCGCGACCAGAGTTGCCCACTGGGGGGCGCGCGGGCAAGACGCCCCTTCGGCAAGCTCAGGGCAGGCTCCCGCGACAGCCGGCGGGACGCCGGCGCTTCCGGCTGTAGAGATCAGATCCGGCTTCACGATTCGTCCTCGGGGTCTTCCGGGTTGCGGTCTCTGATTGCTTCTTCGCTGTCCGGTACCGGGGACGAGATCACATACCCGCCGCTGGCCCACTTGCCTAGATCGATGAGGCGGCAGCGGTCGCTGCAGAAAGGGAAGTCTGAGTCAGTGCTCTTGACTGATTTCTTGCAGATCGGGCAACGGAGCTTGACGGTGTGCTTGCGCGGCATACGATGCGTTTGTTACCAGATCGGTAGCGGAAACATCGCTACAGGATCTTTGCCACCAGATCGTAATCGTGCGCTTCGGTGATTTGGCAGCGATAAAACTGGCCGGGCTGCGGCTGCACGTCGCCGGGAAAATCGTTGATGAAAACTTTGCCGTCGATTTCGGGAGCGTGCATGGAAGTTCGGCCTTCGAGCAGTAACTCGGTTTCTTCGGACTCGCCTTCGAGCAACAAATCGAATTCATGACCGACCAATGCCTTCTTTTTTTCTTGCTCATCTGGCGCTGAATTCCCATGACATGCTTGCGGCGGCGCTCAATTTCGCCGGGGGAGATTTTCTTGTCCAAAGCATACGCTCCGGCGCCATCCTGGTCGGAATAGGCGAAGGCGCCCATCCAATCAAACTGCGCTTCGCGGACGAAGTCGCAGAGTTCTTCGAATTCTTTTTCGGTCTCGCCCGGAAAGCCGACGATGAAAGATGTGCGCAGGGTCAGGTCAGGCACCGTTCGCCGCATCTTAGCGATCGAACGCAGGAAGATGTCGGCTCCGCCTCCGCGCTTCATGCGCTTCAGTACGGATGCCGAGGCGTGCTGCAGGGGGACATCCATGTAGGAGCAGATTTTTTCGTGCTTCGCGATGGTATCCAGCAGTTTGCCAGTAATCTTGTTGGGATAAGCGTAGAGAAAACGCACCCAGCGCAAATCTTCGATGGCGGCAAGTTTTTCCAGCAACAGGGCCAAGCCATCCTTCAGGCCGAAGTCTTCGCCGTAGCACGTGGTGTCCTGGCCGATGAGGGTAATCTCGCGGACTCCGCGTCGGGCCAGGTGTTCGGCCTCAGCGATCACTGACTCAAAGCGCCGCGAGCGGAACTTGCCGCGCAACTGGGGAATAATGCAGAACGTGCAGGGATGGTCGCAGCCCTCGGCGATCTTGATATACGCCATATGCCGTGGAGTCGCTAGAATGCGCGGCGTGGAGTCGTCGTAAAGATAGTTCGGAAGGTCGCCGATGGCGCCATCCCACGATTCGCGAGCCCAGGATTCGCGTGAGAAGCGGCCCTTTGCGGCGCGGGCATCTCCTTCGGGACGCGAAGGTAAAACCACAAACGGGGAATTACCCATTACCGGCGCGGGCGTCAGACCCGTTGCCGAAAGAATCCTTTCTAACTCACCGGTTCCCACCACGGCATCGACTTCAGGAATATCGCGCTGAATCTGGTCGCGGAAGCGCTCGACCAGGCATCCGGCTACGACTAACTTCTTCGCTTTGCCGTCGGTTTTGTGCGCGGCCATCTCGAGGATCGTATTGACCGATTCCTGCTGCGCGCTTTCAATGAACGAGCAAGTATTGACTACGATCACGTCGGCGTCTTCGGCGCGCCGGGTTAGCTCCGCTCCGGCCCGGGCGAGCAGGCCCATCATGACTTCGCTATCCACTAAATTCTTTGGGCAGCCGAGGCTGACGAAGCCCACCTTCTGCGGGCGTTCAAGCTGCGGATTCTCCGGAGATTTCTCTTCCTTACGAGCAGGCTTGAGATCAGGGGAACCGCTAACAGTGAGGTCTCTTAGGGGCATGCAATCTTTCTATTTTAGCATCCGATCGCCGTACTTCGCGCGAGATCCCCTCGACTTCGCTCAGGGCAGGCTCTGCGCTCCGCCTGAAGAACGGCTACGCTCCAGGATGGCCCCATTAGAGTGGCGGTGACGTCAGCGGCTACGCGTGGCGGACTCGACCTCTTCGTATAGCTCGGGCAAACGGAGTGCATCGTCGGTAGAATTTCCAAAGCGCGCGGACTCGTAGACCTCGGTAAATCGCGCGACGGGTTCACGAAGGCGGTGGTCCTCAATTTTCTTCACGAACTCTTGTGGCGTTTGCGCCGCAGGTTTTTCGACACCGTGGCGCGCGAGCGCGCGAGCCATTCGCCGGTACCACATAGCCGCCGCCTGTTCCGGAGATCGCTCGGGATGTGCCTGCAACCACTTTTCGTGCAGCACGCGCGCAATTCGTCCCAGGTTCCCCAGCAGCACAAGCGCGAGGAACGTTGCCGCTCCGAAAATTGCCCACCGTGCGGGCGAATGTTCTACCCGAGCCTGGCTGCGCCGTGCCCATTGCAGTATGGACTCATAGTGAATACGTGCCCAGTTGCGCGCGCCTTCCCAGATGGCACGGCTGTGGCCGACCGCGCTTTGGCCGAGTGCATACTGATGCGAGCTGTCGTAGCTGACCACCCAATCGCGCCAGAATGAGGCCATCGCATCCAGGTAGAGGGCGAGGCGGCCCCAGCCCTGAGGGCTTCCGCTATTTCCGGCAGGAGTAGGATCGAAAGTTTGCCAACCGTAGTCGGGAAAGTACGCCTCTACCCAGGCATGTGCGTCTTTAGCGCGCACCACGTAGTTTCCGCTGAGGTCGTTAAACTCGTCGCTGCGAAATCCATTGACCACGCGAGAAGGGATCCCCAGCGTGCGCAACATGACCGCCATGGCGGAAGCGAAGTACTCGCAATGTCCTTGCTTGCGTTCGAAAAGAAAATTTGCAATTGGATCCTTTACCTGGGTACGCGGCAACTGCAGGGTATAGCCGAAGTGCGTTCTCAGATAATTCTCGAGGGTGGCCGCCTTATCGAAATCAGTGCCCGCCGAACTGGTGATTTGAGCTGCCAGGCGGGGAACTCGCGGATCCAGCTTTGGGAGGCGCAGATACGCGGCCTGGATACGCACTGGATAGTTCCCTGATGCCGTGCGGAGTTCGACCGGAGTGGGCGTGGCAATATCGGATTCCGCCTCGTAACGAGTGATCCCACGCTGGGTATCGAAGTTGTACACCGCCCCGGACGAATCGGCTGCCAACATCCGATAGTCGCCGCTGACGCTGCGGGCCCAGGGCGCCAGGAAAAATACGTTCGTGCCAATCGGCTCCATCACGACCCGGTAGTGGATGATGTGCTCGCGGGTCTGATTCAGCGTGACGTAGGACCGCAACGCTGCGTTGATTTGGGGTACGCGATAGCTGCGGTCTGGTTGCCGCTGCAAGACGAACTGGTCCGGGGGAGTCGACCAGGTAGTGCCGTCAAAATTTGATAAGGCCACACCGCGCCAACGGAGAGAGTAACGGCCGATCGTGTCGCCGTCGATCTGGATGTGCATGACGACGGCATCCGACTGCTGGATCTGCCCAATTTGACCCAACCGGACGTGATCGCTGAATCCGGAAGAGAAGTCGGTGCCGAACGAATAGCCACCCATGTAGCCCGCCGACATGCGCGGCATCACGAAAAACACCGCCGCGCCGCCAATCAGGATCATCAGCATTAATACGGGGGCGACACGCACCAGGGAGAAGGCGAGATGCCGGTGTTCCTGGGGATCGTTGGAATGTCTCGCCTGAATGGTGGCGGCATGGCCGGAACGCCGCATTTCCATCAAGACAAACGTTCCGACCGCCATGATCATGAAGGCGGCGAAAGTGAACAGGAAAATGCTGTCGACCGTAAGCACGGCCGCCGCCAGTACCATCAGGAAAGCGAGGATGGCGAGCGTGATGTAGTCGCGCTCGCGGCGCAGCGAGAACATCCGCACCACCACGCCGAACAGCGCCAAGTGCACCGTGGCGGGAAGGAAGCCTCGCGAGAAAAGAAAATAATCCGCAGCGAAAAAAACAAAGTAAGCAATGGAGAGCGGCGTCGTCCAGCGCTCGGAAATCACGAACTGGCGGCGCTTTGCGAGCAGATATCCTCGGATCGCGAGCGCGGCTCCCACCAAAACAATTGACGTCAGGTCAAGGCCCCCGGTGCTGGCGAGGGTTCCAAATCCGGTAAAAACGAGAAGATAGAGAGCAAGTTCGAAGTACTGATCGATGGCGCGCGACATGGAGATCACGCCGGCTAGTGGAGAGTTGGACGACATTTGGTCTCAGGCGGAAGGCAACTTCCGCATTGTTTTAGGCTTAGATCACTATTGTTCGACAACCGTCCGCAGAAGGGAAGGGTTTGCTGCATTATTCCTGCACCGAAAGTCACATGCGGTTGGTGGGAAGTATTGAGTCCAATTCGCGAATGCTAAAATGATTCAGGTCAGGCATCGGTCTCACGCGACGTACTCCCGCCAACCCCGCCAGGTCCGGAAGGAAGCAACGGTAACGGGCTCTTGCGTGTGCAGTGAGTCCCCGGTGCCTGGCTTGTTTTTCTGCCAGGCAGAGTGGTTGCTGTTCTTCTCATTACCAGGTTTTACATACTCTTTACGACTCTTTTCGCAAGAATCGCTCATCTCGCGCATCAACAAGGAGTAAGCGCGGCCACCAGGCCTGCCCGCGAGGAGAGAAATGAAGAATCAGGGTGTTTCCCCCAAACTTGTTCCTCAAATCACCATCCGGGTCTCCGGAAAATTATTCCAGGGACATCTGGCGTATCTAGACCAGTTGGTAAACTCCGCATCCGAATGCCAGTTGTGGCCTGAGCTCAATCTGTCGAACTTAGAAGAGTTGGACCGCGCCGCTCTTTTCTATCTGCTGAGCGGCGAGAACCGTGACTTCGGAATTGTCTCCTGCCCGAGTTTCATTCGCGAGTGGATGACCCACGAGAGCCGCCGGACTGCGGCCTGAACTCTGCGGCAGAGTCCGATTACATATCTCGCCGGCGTACGTCTAGAATCGGGTGCGTCGAATCTGGGTTTATGCGGATCGAATCCCGGTTCACCCCGGAGGACAATGCTCATCTCTCGCGGCTGAAACCGAGGGCTTCCGGGGCGCACTTCCGATCCGCGCGAAAGAGGCTCCGGCCGTCTGAAAAGGGTAGACGTCAGACCTTGCCCTCGACTCGGGCGATTCTGCATCGTCGGAAGTCTGAAGTCCGAGGTCTGGAAGTCCTGCCGTTAGACATTCTTCCTCCAATCCTTCAGAATAATTGAGCCTTTAGCATAGGAGCTCTTGTTGACCAAACCGATCCGCGCCAAAATCAGCGCTCTGGGCACATATGTGCCGCCTCGCCTGCTCACCAATGCCGACCTGGAAAAAATGGTCGACACCAACAACGAATGGATCATGGCACGGGTGGGCATCCGGGAGCGCCACATTGTGGACAAGGGCGTCGCGACGAGCGATCTCGCGGTTGCAGCCGCTAAGAAGGCGTTAGAGCAGCGCGGTCTGGCTGCCACCGACATCGATGCCATCATTGTCGGCACCGTGACGCCCGACATGTTCTTTCCCTCGACAGCCTGCATTGTGCAGGACAAATTGGGCGCCAAGGGAGCCTGGGGATTCGATCTTTCCGCCGCCTGTTCGGCTTTTCTTTACTCCATGCAGGTGGGAGCTCAATTCATCGCCAGCGGTGTTCAGAAGCGAGTGCTGGTGATTGGCGGCGATGTGATGTCGTCGATCATCGACTACGCGGACCGGGCCACTTGTGTGATCTTCGGGGATGGCGCCGGCGCGGTGATACTGGAGCCCGCCGAGGATGACTCCGTTGGCCTGATCGATTTCATTCATGAGGTTGATGGTTCCGGAGGCCAGTTTCTCTACATGCCCGGCGGCGGCAGCCTTAACCCGACGAGCAAAGAGACGGTCGCAAAGAGAATGCATTACGTTCACCAGGATGGCCAGCAGGTCTTCAAATTTGCCGTCCGCAAACAGACCGAGCTTTGCCAGAAGTTACTGGAACGCAATGGCCTGAAGGGCTCGGACATTGACGCGTTCATTCCGCATCAAGCCAACCTGCGCATCATCAATGCCACTGCCGATCGCTTGGGCCTGCGGCCCGAGGCTGTCATCATCAACATTGAGCGCTATGGCAATACAACCGCCGGGACGATTCCGTTGGCCATGAATACCGCGCTGGAGCAAGGCAAGCTCAAGAAAGGAAGCCTGGTGATGCTGGCCTCGGTGGGCGCCGGCTTTACGGTGGGTGCGGCCTTGCTGCGCTGGGCATTCTGAGGGTGCACGTTCAGACGTCCGACATCAGCCTCCAGGCGTGAGGCTTGCGGCGCTCGCCCTGGAACCGACAGTCCCACGCCGGCATTCGTTCCGTGACGTTCGTAACTCACCCCCCTTCATTTCGATAGGAGCCGCTGGTTGCTGCTGTTATGTTTCCAGTACGATCGCCCCACGTAGGGATGCCGGCGAGCGTGTAAGAAATGATTCGTACTTTGTGCTGTTGTGTTCTGCTCGCCTTGGGTTCGGTCGCAGTGGCCGCCCAACAGCCCGATCCACGCGAGAGCAAATTGCTTGTCCTGGAGCACATGTGGAATGAGGCTCAGGTCAACCGGGATGCACCTGCCCTGAATGCCTTGGTTTCGAGCCGGTTTGTAAACACCGAATGGGATGGCGAGATCACCAACAAGCAGAAATTTCTTGCCGATATCAAAGATCCTCGTTTCAAACCCACTACCCTCAACATCCGGGACGTGCAGATGAACTTCTTTGGAGATACCGCCGTAGTGACGGGCATCTACCACACTCAGGGCACGTATCAGGGCAAGCCATATGATCACGTCGGACGCTTCACCGATACCTGGGTTCAAGACATGGGCAAATGGCAGTGCGTTGCCAGCCATACCAGTCTGCTGAAAAAGTAGTTCCCTTCGCGCTGTTCGTTTTACCTCCATAAAATCTTTTTATGCCGTAATTTGCGTCCGGAACCGGCGTCGGTGATCTAATCGGGTCTCAAGCTTTGGGCGCGAGGTCTTGGCAACGGCTCCCTGCTTTCGATCTAGCTTGTCGGGCCTTAGTTTTCTCCTAACGTCGCAACGATATCTTATGGACGCGGTGATCCGACCTCAGACATGGAAGCTGTTGCTGGCCTTCGCGATTATTTATTTTGTCTGGGGTTCGACGTACCTGGCGATTCGCGTCGGAGTGCGCGAGGTGCCGCCGTTTCTGTTGGCGGGCATGCGCTTCCTGGTTGCCGGAATTGTGCTCTACGGATGGATGCGAGGCGGGGGCACACCTTCACCGACCGCGCGCGAGTGGGGAGCTGCGTCGCTTCTTGCCATCCTGATTTTTGTTCTCGACTATGGGTTGCTCTTCTGGGCTGAGCGCCGCGTGCCTTCCGGCATCGCGGCCGTGATGTTAGCGACCATCCCCGTGTTCATAGCTCTGGGGGAAATTATCTTCCTCCGAACCCAACGGCTCACGTTCCGGCTTGGGCTTGCGCTTCTGGTCGGGCTCGGCGGCGTAGCCGTTCTTGTCGGACACTCAAGAAGGCTGGGCGAGGCTCCCGTGGATACTGCCGGCGCTTGCGCTTTGATCGTTGCCGCCATCAGTTGGTCGGCGGCGGCGTTTCTGACGCGCAAGCTGCCGCTACCGGCGGCCAAAGCCATGAGCTCCGGAGCCCAGATGCTGGCGGGAGGCGTATTGCTCTTGCTGACCGCGGCGCTGTTGGGAGAATTCCGCGGCTTTCATGTGCAGGCGGTTTCGCGCGGGGCGTGGTTAGCCTTGGCATATTTAATCGTGGCGGGATCGATCGTCGCCTTCACGGCGTATGTCTGGCTCCTTCATCATGAATCACCGACCAAAGTGGGTACGTACGCGTATGTGAATCCGGTGGTTGCGGTTGTATTGGGATACTTCCTGGGTGGAGAGGCGATCGGTCCGCGCACCATCGTGGGGACGCTGCTGGTGCTGGTGAGTGTGGTCGTGATCACGACCATGCCGAAGAAAAAAGTGGAACTCAACCCTTTGGTGGGAGAAGTCGACGCATAATTCACCACACCAAAATGCTTCTTCCCGCAACTCGGCGCATTTCAGGCGAGTGAGGGATCTCGCCCCGCTGGAGAAAACGCGGGTCTTCGGCATGACTCCGTCGCGAGATTGCGCGCAAAGGAAAGCTTACGGGTGGGTCATCTTTTCTGGCTTCATCAGCTGATCGAATTCCTCGCCTGTGAGGTAGCCCAGTTTTAACGCCGCCTCGCGCAGGCTGCTGTGTTCCATGTGCGCGGTGTGCGCGATCTGGGCTGCCTTGTCATAGCCCACTTTTGGGGCCAACGCTGTGACCAGCATCAGGGAATTCTTCACATACCAGTCCACTTTGGCGCGGTCGACTTCGATGCCTTTAAGCATGTACTCGACATAGCCGTGGCAGGCGTCTGTGATGAGCGTGACCGAATGCAGGAAGTTGTAGATGATGACCGGCTTGTAGACGTTAAGCTCGAAGTTGCCTTGCGATCCGGCGAATCCTACCGCAGCGGTTGCACCGTGAACTTGCACGCAGACCATAGTCATGGCCTCGCACTGCGTCGGATTTACTTTGCCGGGCATGATGGACGATCCGGGCTCATTTTCGGGAATCGACAGTTCGCCCAGCCCACAACGCGGTCCGGAAGCCAGCCAGCGAATGTCGTTGGAAATCTTCATGAGCGAGGCGGCCAGAGTCTCCATTGCGCCCTGGGCGAAGACGATTTCGTCGTGCGCCGAGAGCGCGGCGAATTTGTTGCCATGAGAGCGAAATGGAAGACCCGTGAGTTCGGCGATTTTCTTCGCCGCGCGCTCGGCAAATTCCGGATGCGTATTCAGTCCGGTGCCGACCGCGGAGCCGCCGATGGCCAGATCGTAAAGCCCCTCCAGAGCCTGCTCCAGACGGTGGATATCGCGATCGAGCAGGCTGGCCCAGCCGCCGAATTCCTGTCCGACGGTCAAGGGGACCGCGTCCTGCAAGTGAGTGCGGCCGATTTTTACCACTTTATCGAATTCCTTTGCCTTCGTGGCGATCGCGTCGCGCACGGTTTTGATCGCGGGAATCAGCGCATTCTTGACGCGATCCGCAGCCGCGATGTGCATCGCCGCCGGAAACGTGTCATTCGACGACTGCGACATGTTGACGTCGTCGTTGGGATGAATCGGCTTCTTCGATCCCATCATTTCTCGACCCTTGGGGCCGCCCGCGATTTCGATGGCGCGGTTCGAGATGACCTCGTTCACATTCATGTTCGTCTGGGTACCGCTGCCGGTCTGCCAGACGCGCAGCGGAAACTGGTCCTTCAATTTGCCGGCAATCACCTCGTCGGCGGCTTGCACAATCAGCTTCGCCTTGTCTGCCGGAAGTTTCCCTAAGTCCTGATTCACCAGCGCGCAGGCTTTTTTGAGTGTGCCGAAGGCTCGGATCAGCTCGGGCGGCATGGTGTCACGGCCGATGTTGAAGTGCAGGAGAGAACGCTGCGTCTGCGCGCCCCAGTAGACATTCGCCGGGACCTCGACCTTTCCCATGCTGTCGGATTCAATGCGGGTCTTTATGGGGACCGTGGCGGCGGGTTCGGTAACCGTGGACATGAAGGCTCCTGGGTTGAGCAGCGGAACGGAACCAAAAATTATAGCCTTTACTTGCGCAGCCTGCGGACCGTCGCCCTTAGTGCACAGCGCTGGATGCTGAAACTCTAAACAGGCCGCGAATGCAACTTCCCGAACTGACGGCTTTCGGGTGGGCGTTTTGTAATTTCCACGTGCTAGAATCTCGGTTTCCGAGTTGCGCTCGAACCCTCGTTGCCTCGACCGGCTCTGCCGTCAATCCCATGCCTCATTCACTTGTTGGCGAAGAACTCGTTACTCTACCGAAAGCGAAGGCCAAGGCTGGTCCGGAGATGAGGACCGATGTTCTTGTCATTGGGGCGGGACCTACTGGATTGGCTTGTGCCATCGAAGCGCAGAAGATTGGCCTCAAGGTCGTCGTTCTCGACAAAGGGTGCCTCGTAAACTCGTTGTTCCACTATCCCGTGAACATGTCTTTTTTCACCACGCCGGAGTTGCTGGAGATCGGTGATATTCCGTTCACCACCGCGCAGCAGAAGCCTACGCGTGAAGAGGCGCTGGAGTATTACCGCAAGGTCGCCGAACACTACCATCTCGATCTGCGCCAGTACGAGTGGGTGAAAACGGTGATGGGCAAAGACGGAAACTTTGCCATCACGGCGACCGACCGCTCGGGCCGGCCGCATGATTACCGTACAAAGAAAGTCATAGTTTCCACAGGCTATTACGATTTGGCGAATCAGCTGTGCATCCCGGGAGAAGATCTGCCTAAGGTTTCGCACTACTACGGCGAGCCTCACCCTTACTACGACACCGACGTGCTGGTGATTGGAGGGAAAAATTCCGCTGCGATTGCCTCTCTCGATTTGTGGCGGCACGGAGCCCGCGTCACGCTGGTTCACCGCGAAGCGCAAATACACCATCACGTGAAGTACTGGATCAAACCCGATATCGAGAACCGCATCAAGAACGGAGAGATTGAGGCTTATTTCAACAGCTCGGTGCAAGAAATTGGCATCGACTACGCGCTGATCAATACTCCCAGCGGCGCGATACGGTTGAAGAACGACTTTGTGCTAGCGTTGATCGGATACCATCCCGACTACGATTTCCTGCGCAGCATGGGGATTGAACTATCGGACGAGCAATGCCGTCCGGTTTGCGATCCGGTTTCGCTCGAAAGCAACGTTCCCGGAATTTATGTTGCAGGAGTAATCGTGGCCGGGTCGCGGACAAATGAAATTTTCATCGAAAATGGCCGCTTCCACGGCAAACAAATTGCCGAAGATCTGAAGAAAACTCTGCGGCCGGGTCGGCGGGAAAGCCTCGCTTCCCCGCAATAGATTCTAAGAGAACTCAGTCTGAAGTGTCCGTCGAATCTCCCAGTCTAGCGAAACGAACAAAACAAAACCTCGGGCAGGTTCGCCCGAGGTCGGGGGAAAAATCGTGAGCCGGCTATGCGCGCAGTTTGCGCCGGATGCGTGAAGCAATAGCAATCAATCCAGTGCCCATTAAGGCCAGTGTTCCCGGTTCGGGGACCACTCTCACAGCTTCTGGCTTGGCGATGAAGTGGGAGATTTTGTGATCGGTGAAGAGATTGGAGATGCCTTTTCCGTGAGGGACTCCCGCGGAGAAAAAGTCGCGGATATCTTCCCGGTCGGCTCGACTGTGACCGCTGAAAGCGTCAAAGTTATCGCTATGAAAAAGAATCTGAGTAGAGCGGCCGCTGGCGCCGTCGAAACGGGCTATCTCTGATGTCGTTCCCCATTGGGAAGAAGCGAAATCGCGGCAGGTGTTCGCTAAGGCGGCTCCCGTAAGCATCAGCAGTAAAGAAAGCGAAATTGCCAAAAGTCTCGAAGATCGACACATAAAAATATGGGACTCCATCCCACATGCTTGGTTGCACGATCATTGCCATAGACACTCGTGGCGAGCCCAGATATTTTCCCCTGTATTCTGCTGAAAATAGATGGGTTAGCGCATTTTGCCGAATTGGGGAGAACCCGTTCCTGCAACAGGGGTGAAAACAGTTTCACACTTCCGCGCTAAGCTTCGCTCTCACTTTTCTTGTTATCACGCAGGCCGGGCCTCCCGCCGAATGCGAAAGCTACGGTTACACTTGAACCCCGCATGGAACCGCAACCGCAGCGCATCGTCCCAACCATTTCGCTTGCGTCCTATATCCGGTTGCTAGGTGGTAACCCCAATTTCCGGCGTCTTTGGCTGGCGCAGATCGTCAGCGAGATTGGGGATTGGTTCTATACGCTTTCGATCTATACCCTGTTGCTGCAGTTGACCGGGCACGCCAGCTCGGTCGCATTGGCCTTGGTGCTGCAGGTTCTGCCGCAGACGCTGATCGGTCCCACCGCAGGAGTGGTGAACGATCGTTTGCGCCGTAAGCACGTAATGATCGCCGCCGACATCGTCCGCTTCGGGATAGTGCTGGCGATGCTCTTTGTTCGCTCTCGCTCCATGGTATGGCTGGTGTATCCCTTGCTGCTGGCGGAAACCACCATGGCCGCGTTCTTCGAACCGGCGCGCAGTTCGGTGATTCCTAACATCGCGGCCGAGGATGAAATTCTAGTCGCCAACACTCTATCGTCGGCGACGTGGTCGGTGAACCTGCTGATTGGAGCGGCCGTGGGCGGAGTCGTGGCTGCTTTCTTCGGACGCGACACGGTCTTCATCCTCAACGCGCTTTCTTTTCTCACGTCCGCGCTACTGATCAGCGGTATGCGTTTCGCCGAGCCCCATGCGGAACGTGCCGCTCCGCTTCGTCCGCGCGATCTTCTCGACTATTCTCCAGTGTTGGAAGGTATTCGCTACATCCGCAGCCATCCGACTTTGTTTCCGGCGGTTTTCGCCAAAGCAGGAGAGTTAATGGTAGGACCGAGCTGGGTCATCTTTACGGTGATGGGCGCGGGCGAGTTTGCCGTGCACGGGCGAGGCATCAATGCCGCGGGGGGAGCCATGCTCGGGATGAGCATTCTGCTCGGGGGACGCGGCTTGGGTGCGATGATGGGCCCACTGGTTGCGGCGCGTTGGGCGGGCCGCAGCGACGGTCGCCTGCGCCTCGGCATTCTTTTCGGGTATCTCACGATCGCCGTGGGTTACGGCATACTGGGCGCCAGCCGTAGTGTTTGGATGGCTGCTGCCTGCGCCATGGTGGCGCACGCTGGAGGCTCGACGGTCTGGGTCTTCTCCACCACCTTGCTGCAGTTTCATACTGAAGACCGCTTCCGGGGACGCGTATTCTCGGCAGACCTTGGACTGGGGAGTCTTACGTTCGCTACCACCGCATACTTATGCGGCCGCCTGTTGGATGTGGGATTTTCCGCGCGCACGCTGGCCACCGGCACTGGTGTGCTGATGCTGATTCCGGCGGCGATCCTGGCGTTCGCTCTGCGGGCTGGCCGGACTCGGGAGATAGGTGTTCTTTCCTAAGTGTGCCTCTCGTTCCCGCATATTCCGAAAGTCGTCTCATAGATATCCCATTCAGGTAATGAGGCTAAGGCGGTCGTTTGTTACGAATTCCTCGCGCGGTTTTTGATCCAGATCGGCGTGCCGAGGAAGCCGAAAGCTTCGCGGATTTGATTCTCCAGGAAGCGCTGGTAGGAGAAGTGAAGCTTTACGGCGCGGTTGGTGAAGAGAACGAAGGTTGGTGGGGCGACGGAGGCCTGCGTCATGTAGAGAATTTTCACGCGCTGGCGCATGGGGACGGAGGCGCGTTCGAAGTCGACGCGTTCGATGAAGCGGTTCATTTGCGAGGTGGTGACGCGCTTGCGGCGTTCGGTGGCGACTTCTTCCAGCAGCGGGAAGATCTTCTCGGTGTCTTTGCCGCTCTGCGCGGAGACGAAGACGATAGGGGCGTAGTTCAGAAATTTTAGTTCGTAACGCAGCCGCTGCTCGTAGGCATCGCGGTCGCCGGGACGCTTGCTCTCGCGCATGCGCTCGGCTTTGGTGGGCCGGGTTGGATTTTCTTTCCCGCTGGTCTTCTCAGGATGAATCATCAGATCCCATTTGTTGACAACGATGATGATGGAGCGCCCGCTTTCATGGGCGTATCCGGCGATGGAGGCGTCGAGCTGGCTGACGCCTTCGGTGGCGTCGATCACGAGCAACGCGATGTCCGCGGCTTCGAGATGCTTGCGGGCCATCACGACGGAAAGCTTTTCGGCCATGAGGCGCGTTTTGCCTTTGCGGCGGATGCCGGCGGTGTCGATGAAGCGGAAGGTGCGGCCGTTGTGCTCGACGATTTCGTCGACGGCGTCTCGCGTGGTGCCGGGAATGGGGGAGACGATCGCGCGGTCGGAAGAAGTGAGGCAGTTTAGCAGGGTTGACTTGCCGACGTTAGGATGGCCGATGATGGCCACCTTGATTTCATGGCTTGCTTCTTCTTCGGCTGTCGGAGAATCGTCGTTGGTCGTTGGTCGTTCGTCGTTGGCAAATGCATCGGCGTTGGATTTCGCAGATTCGGGAGGCAGGGTCTCCAGGACTGCGTCGAGTAAGTCGTCGACGCCGCGGCCATGTTCGGCGGAGATGGGGAAAATGTTTCTGATTCCCAGGCGGTGAAATTCGTCGGGCAGAGATTGCTGTTTGATGGTGTCGACCTTGTTGACGGCGAGGAAGAGCGGGCGTCCGGTTTTGCGCAGTAGGCTGACAAGTTCGAAATCGGGCGCGGCCAGTTCGGCGCGCCCGTCGACAACCATGACAATGGCGGCAGCCTGGTCGAAGGCGACCCGCGCCTGCCGGAAGATTTCGGCGGGGATGAAGTCATTGTCGTCGGCAATGATGCCGCCGGTGTCGACGATGCGCAGGCGGCGGCCTTCCCATTCGGCATCGCCGTATAGGCGATCGCGGGTGATGCCGGGTTCGTCTCCGACGATGGCGCGGCGCGAGCCTACGATGCGGTTGAAGAGCGTGGACTTGCCGACGTTGGGGCGTCCCACGATGGCGATGGTGGGAATGCCGGCGGCGGTAGTGGCAAGGGTGCTGGTCGAATTGTAGGTGGGCTGGGTCAAAGTTGAGTCGTGAGGCTTTATGTGGGGACAGCCGCCCTCGGCTGTCCTTGGGTCGCAAGGTCCAAGGGTTTGCATTTGTGGTGACTCCGCCGACTCTCGAGTCGAACAGCCGAGGGCGGCGGTCTCCACATGAGGCGATCCGATGCGTGCGGCCAGAACTAGCTATTATAGAGGCTCCTGTGAATTTAAGTCCCCATCCAGCCTCTTCGGCTTCGCCTAGCCGTTCTGCTCCCAACGGCAAGGACGCTTCGCTGTATCAGTTCTTCGGGCCGGGCGGAGTTTTGTCGCGCACGCATCCGGCGTATGAATTCCGGCGCGGACAATTACAGATGGCGCAGGCGGTTGAGCAGGCACTAGAAGCGAAGCGGCACTTGATTGTGGAGGCGGGAACGGGCACGGGGAAGACGCTGGCTTATCTGATGCCGGTAATTCGTTCGGGAAAGCGCGTGATCATTTCGACGGGGACGAAGAATCTGCAGGAGCAGCTTTTCTATAAGGATGTGCCATTTCTGGAACAGGCGTTGTATGGGCTTGCGGCTTCCGGCTCCCGGCTTTCGGTTTGTTATATGAAGGGACGCAACAATTATTTGTGCCGTAAGAAATTGTACGAACTGACGAATCAGCCGGTGTTGAGCGGGCTGGAGGAGATTGAGCAGTATGGGGCGATCGCTGCGTGGGAGAAGACGACTTCGACCGGGGACCGCGCAGAGTTGGCGGAACTGCCCGAGGCTAGCCTGCTTTGGCACAAGCTGGATGCGCGCGCGGACGCTTGTATTGGGCAGAAGTGCAGCGAGTGGGAGCGGTGCTTCATTACCGAAATGCGGCGCAAGGCGATGGAGAGCGACATCATCATCGTGAACCATCATTTGTTTTTTGCCGATCTTGCCATCAAGTTGCAGGCGGATGGGGCGCCGGATGCCGGGATTCTGCCGGAAGTAGGCGCCGTGATTTTCGATGAGGCGCACGAACTGGAAGATGTGGCGGGAAATTATTTTGGGATCTCGGTTAGCAATCTGCGCATGGAGGAGCTGGCGAGGGATGTAGAGAATTCCCTGCAGCACAACAAGATGATGTCGGCGTCACTTTCCGGGGCGCTGGGAAGTTTGCGGGAACGGGCGCAATTCTTTTTTTCGTTGCTGCCGCCGGGGGACGGACGGTTTGCGTTCGAGAACCGCCGGGAATTTCTGGAAGAAAATGGAGACGAGTTTGGGGCGCTCAATCAGGCTCTCGCGCGGCTGGCAGGGGAGCTCGAAGGCTTGCCCCAGAAGCCGGAAGAAATATTCAACTTCGTGCGGCGGGCGCAGGAGATTCAAGTGCAACTTCAGTTTGCCATGGAGTCGGAGGATCGCAATACCGTCTTTTGGATCGAGCGGCGGGGTGGGCGGTTTGGTTCGCGGGGTGGGTCAAATAGGGGTGGCGAGATATCGGGTCGGGGGAGGCAGAACGTTTTCCTGCAGGCGACGCCGATTGATGTGGGTCCGATTCTGCGCGAGTGTTTGTGGTCGAAGCTGGAATGCGCGGTGCTGACCTCGGCTACGCTGGCGGTGGGTGGCGGGTTTGAATATATCCGTCAACGGCTGGGGATGGAGCATGCGCGGGAGTCGGTTCTGCCCTCGCACTTTGACTATGAAAGTCAGGCGCTGCTGTATGTGCCGCCGGACTTACCCGATCCGCGTACTCCGCAATTTACCGCGAAGGCGTCGGACCGCATCCGCAGATTGCTGGAGATCACGCGGGGGCGTGCGTTTGTGCTTTTTACCAGCTATGCGCAGATGAACGACGTTTATCAGCGGCTGCTGGGGGAAGTGGAGTTCCCGATCCTGCGGCAAGGCGACGCACCGAAGAGCGCGCTGCTGGAGGAGTTCCGGCTGACGCCCAACGCGGTGCTGTTTGCCACGTCGTCATTCTGGCAAGGAGTGGACGTGCAGGGCGAACAATTGAGTTGCGTGATTATCGACCGGTTGCCGTTTGCGGTGCCGAGCGATCCGGTGGTGGCGGCGCGGGTGAAGGCGATTGACGCGGACGGGGGAAATGCGTTCTTTCAATATCAGGTGCCGGCTGCGGTGATTACGCTGAAGCAGGGGTTTGGGCGATTGATTCGGTCGCTGCACGATCGGGGACTGCTGGTGCTGCTTGACAATCGGATTCTCAAGAAGCAGTACGGGCGAGTGTTTATCGAGAGCCTGCCGAATTATAAGAAGACGACTGAGATGCGCGTGGTGGAGGAGTTCTTTGGGAGGGGAATGTAATCCGCGAAACTCGCCTTACGCCTGACGAATGTCAACTCGTCAACAGTCTCATACCAGCCGCTGCCGCATCTTTGTCGAAGGTAATGACGTACTGGCATTCTGCGGCGTTGCCACAGCGTTCAATTAGACAGTCGGCGAAATTTGCACGGCTGACGCGAAACTTGCGCAGTGCCTGCGAGACGAGGTCCGCCCGTTCAATAACCAGTTCCTGGCTCCGCAACAATCTTTCAATTACGTGCTCGATTTGATGTTTCTTGAAACTGTAGGAGAACTGCAACACCCAAACTAGTTCCGCGACGACCACGAGGGACAGAAACCCGGGCGACTCGGAAGACAATGAGTCCACAACTTTCACCGCCGCCGCGGATTGCGCTGCATGGTCCTGGGTCACGTAGCGGACCAGAATATTGGTGTCGAGGCCGATCATCGCGAGCGCGACGCGCCTTTCGCAATGGCCCGATCCATGTCGTCAAGCGATACCGGCCTTGATCGCTTGACCTTAAAGATTCCCTTCAGTTCTCGTAAGGAACCCGTGGCTGGCACGATGGAGAACTCTCTTTTTCCGATCTCAACGAATTCAATCCGGTCGCCTGGATCCAGGCCAAGTGCGTTGCGAACCTCGACCGGAATTGTAACTTGCCCTTTAGAAGTGACGGTTGCGGAAGCCATGGCGTCCTTACTTCTCGTTAGTTTCCTTACATTATAGTAAGGGAAGTACAGGGCGTCAAATTGCCAGTGTCAAGCGGTGCGGGCGAGTAGCGTCATTGACCCCTTGACGACCCCGGCAGCACTCCCACCACAATTCCCGACGGCTGCGTTGTCGTGTGGTAGACCCGTTCGGTCGCTTTGACGAAGTCGGCGGGCTTGGCGTCGGGGACGTTGACGAAAGTTTGCGGGTTGCGGTCGGTTAGCGGGAACCATGAACTCTGCACCTGCACCATAATGCGGTGTCCGCGGCGGAAGGTGTGGTTGATATCCTGCATGGTGAACTTGATTTCTTCGACTTTGCCGGGAGGGAACGGCTCCGGCTTCTCGAAGCTGTGGCGGAATTTTCCGCGGAAGGGTTCGCCGCGGACTAGTTGCTGATATCCGCCCATCACGAACGCGGGTGCGGACACGTCTTTTCGGGGCTTGTCGCGGTCCTCGGACCTGGGCGCGTCCTGTTTACTGTCGGGGTAGTCGGGCGGATACACGTCGATCAACTTCACGTCCCAATCTGAATCCGTGCCACTGGTCGACACGAAAAGCTTCGGCGAGAGCGGGCCGGCAATGGTTACGTCTTCCTGCAGCACCGGCGTCTTATAGACGAGCACATCAGTGCGACTGTCGGCGAAGCGCTGGTCTGAGAGCATATATTCTTGCGGCACATTCAGAGCCGCATAATTCACAAAGGGCACGGGCTTGGCCGGGTCGCTCACATATTCATCGAATTCCAGGGACTCCGCGGCCGGTGCGTCGAAGGAGAGTTCGCCGTTGGCGTGGAAGTACAAAGTCCTGGACTCGACATTTTTCGGCGGCCACGCGGAATACTGGCGCCACACATTGGTTCCGGTTTCGAAGACATATGCTTTCGGAAGCTTGGCGTCGCCATTGCCTTTAAGGTACTGCTCAAAGAAGGGGAAGAGAATGTTTTTCCGGTAATATTCTCCCGTGTTCGCGGCGAAGTTGACGCGTCCCAGGTGCTCGCCGTCATAGCGGGCCCAACCGCCGTGCACCCACGGTCCGATCACGAGAGCGTTGAAGATTCCGGAATTATTTTTGTCGATGGCGTGAAATGTGCTGAAGGGGCCTTGCAGGTCTTCGGCGTCGAACCATCCGCCCACGGTGAGCACGGCGCAATGGATATTTTTCATGTGCAGGCGCGAGGTTGCGCGCTTTCCAGTAGTCGTCGTAAGTATCGTGCTTGACCTGGTCATCCCATAGCGCGCTTTTGCCTTCCAAATACTTGCTCAAATTCGATAGCGGCCCGACGTTTAGATAAAACTCGTAGGCGTCTTTGGTTCCCCAGTCGAAGGGGACGAAAGTCTTTGGTGGGAGTTGGGGATTTTCCTGCGGCTTGAAGGAACTGTAAAAGCCGAAGTTCGCGGCCAGCATGAACGCGCCGCCGTGGTAGGCATCGTCGCCCATGAAGAGGTCGGTCATGGGAGCCTGCGGAGAGGCGGCCTTCAATGCGGGATGCGAGTCAATGATACTGGCGGATGTGAAAAATCCCGGATACGAGATTCCCCAGATTCCGGCGTTGCCGTTGTTGTTGGGAACATTCTTCAGTAGCCAGTCGATGGTGTCGTAGAGATCGGTGCTGTCGTCGACGTCCTGCTTTGATTTTTTGTTGTCGATGTGGGGACGCATTTCGATGAATTGTCCCTCCGACATGTAGCGGCCGCGGACGTCCTGGAATACGAAGATGTATCCGGCCTTGTCGAAGTCGGGCGAAGGACCGAGTTGCGTTCGGTAGAGGTCGACGCCGTAGGGAGCGACGCTGTACGGAGTGCGGTCGATAAGGAACGGATAGGAGTGCGAACTGTCTTTCGGCACATAGACGGAAGTGAAGAGGTGAACGCCGTCGCGCATGGGGATGCGATATTCGTATTTGGTGTAGTGCTCTTTGGCGTCGAAGTCCGGCTGATCGGGGCGGCTCTGAGCGAAAAAGGCAGTCGAGATCAGAATAAACAGCAAGACGGGCGAGGATTTCCGATGCAGCATGCGTGCTCCTTGGGATGGAACGGCGAATAGGCAAGCTACATTCGGAGGGGGAAGCGAGTCAAGCGGAGCGCGGCGGCGAGTCTCGGGACGAGGCGCTTTTCTTTCGCCCTTCCGGGGTTTGGTTATTTTTCTCATGCGGGCACCCACGGCTTGCGCCGTGGGCTGTATTCTTTCGCCGCTTCGCGGCTGGGCGTCTCGCCTATTCTATTCTTCAGACGACGTTAAACCGGTACGCTCGCTGGACAGCGGAAGGGGGGCTGTCCCCACATGAATATCAGACGTATTCACGTTCGGCTTTGCGGATGGCTCGGTAGCGTTCGAATACTTTTCGGTCGTCTTCCAGGCCCAGTGCGGAGCGGATGGAACTGCCCCGGAACGTGTGCGCCAGCATCTTCGGGCTGTGCGTCAGGACGAACCAGGGATCGTGGCGAAAGACAGCCGGCACGTGATGAGTCTTCATCCAGCGCTCCGCTTTCCAGCGCAGGAACTCGACTTCGTCGGCGGGCAGGTGCCGGGTGCGCACCACAGCGGTGGTGCCATCGTATTCTTCGACGCGCTCATTCTGGATCAAGCCCTGGTCGCGGAAGTCCTGGGTCATCGGCGTCCGCGGATAAGGCGTGGGATGCTGGATGTATGGCCAATCGACGTAGCGGCGGGCGAATTCGAGGTTGGCTTCGATGGATTCACGGGTGTCGCTGGGATTGCCGACAATGAGTCCGCCGACCACGTACATGTTATTGCGATGCAGATAGTCAATGGCCTGCAACGTCGCATTGCCCGCGCTGCGGCCGTTGTCGCGAGCCGTGTTCTTCGCCGAAGCATGCAGAAAGTCAAGATCGCCTTCCAGGATGTTCTCAATCCCGAGAAAGACATAGCGAAATCCAGCGCGCTTCATCAGGGGAGCGAGACTTTCGCCATGGTTGGCAATGGACGAAGTCATGGCCTGCACGAAGTAGTCGATGTCGTTAAGTTTGGCCGCGATGATGGCTTCGCACAAAGCCTCGAAGCGCCGTACATTGAGCATGATGTTATCGTCGACCAGGAAGATGGTGCGGGCGCCGTGGTCGCGGGCGTCGCGAATGTCGGCCAGCACGCGATCGAAGGAATAGGTGAAGAAATTGCGGCCGCGCATTTCGATGATGGAGCAGAAGCTGCAATCGTAGGTGCAGCCGCGAGAGGTTTCGATCACGTCAACCTGGCGGCCGAGAAAGGTGTAGCCCTTGAGCACGCGCGCGTCGCGGCGCGGTAAGCCGATTTCGCCGCTCTCCAGGCGGTGCGGAGGTCGAACCGGATTGTGAACCCAGCCATTGGCGGTGCGATAGGTCAGGCCGGAGATGTTTTCAAACCCGGAGCCGCGCTCGATCGCACGCAGCAATTCGCGAAACGTCACTTCGCCTTCGCCACGGATCAGATAGTCGACACTCATCGTTTCGTAGGCTTCGGGGGCCAGGCTGGGATCGTATCCGCCAACCACGATCTTCGCGCCGGGCTTGAGGGAGCGCACGAGGTCCATAATGCCGGCGGCTGTACGGCGCTGGAACGTCATGATGGAGAGGCCGACGACCTCGGGGTCCAGGTCGCGTACCAGACGAGTCACGGTCTCCCGCACGCGCCGCTGAACCAGGATGAGGTCAGCCACCGCCACGCGATGGTGAGCATCCACATTGCCGGCAATCGAGGTGAGGCCGCCATTGGGCATTCGGATCGCCAGAGAGGGCATGTGCTCGAACGAATCTGGCATCGAGAGCAGCAGGACATTCATGAGAGTTCTCCTTACGTCTTGAGTGAACTCCGCAGGGTCGGAACGAAATCGCGCGAAAGAATGCAAAGATTGTAGCGCGGTTTAGCGGCACGCTGCGAGAGGTAACCCGCCGCACGAAGGTCCCCCCCGCTGTAGAATAGAGAGTTACGCGCGGAGCGCCGTGCCTGTCGGATCGTCGGTGAACGCCGTCCGCCCTGAGGGATCATGTTCGAAGTTACTGTGGAAGACACTTTTGCGGCGGGGCACTACCTGCGCAACTATAAGGGCAAGTGCGAGAATCCGCATGGGCACAACTATAAGATTCGGGTAACGCTGGCGGGGGCCGAACTGGACAAGGCAGGCCTGCTGCTCGATTTCAAAGATTTGCGAGAAGTGATGAAGCACGTGATCGAGCGCCTGGACCACCAGATGATCAACGAGATCGAGCCGTTTACCGTGATCAATCCCTCGGCGGAGAATCTGGCGAAGTATTTTTACGATGAGTCGAATACGAAGCTGAAGGGCGCGACCAATGGGCGCGTGCGGGTGAAGGACGTGACCGTCTTTGAGACGGATACGACTACCGCCAAATACAGTGAATAGGTAGTTGCCGGCCGTCGTCGGCTGCTAAGAATTCTGTTTCAGACCGAATTCGAGCTGGCGGCTAAAGAGCCGTGTTGATTTTGCAAACGCTTTACGGCGCGGCTTCAGCCGTGCCCTTTCAAAACTCTGTTCTCCATGCAGATTACTGAAATCTACAAATCGTTGCAGGGCGAGTCGACTTATGCGGGGCTGCCGTGTGTGTTCGTCCGGCTGACGGGCTGCAATCTGCGGTGCTCGTGGTGCGACAGTGAGTACACATTCCAGGGCGGCCATAGGATGGCGGTGGAAGAAGCGCTGAACGAAGTTTCACGGCTGAGTCCGGGCGGCGGTTTGGTCGAGATTACCGGTGGCGAGCCCATGCTGCAGGAGCGCGATGTCGTGCCGCTGATGCAGCGTCTTTTGGTCGAAGGTTACACCGTGCTGCTGGAGACTAGCGGGGAGCGGCTGTTAGAGCGGGTACCCCCGGGGGTCATCAAGATCGTCGACGTGAAGTGTCCAGACTCGGGCGAGGGCGACACGTTTTGCCTTGAGAATCTGGAGGTGTTGACTGCTGATGATGAGATTAAGTTTGTGCTGAGCAGCCGTGCGGACTATGAATTTGCCCGTGAGTTCACCCTGCGGCACAATCTGGCACAGCTGGTAAACGCCGTCCTGTTTTCGCCTGCATTCCGCAAAGACGCGACCGGCGCCCGCGACAGCTCGCACTGCCTTCTTGATCCCCAAGAACTAGCGGAGTGGATGATTGCCGACAACGTTGCCGCGCGGCTGGGGCTGCAGTTGCACAAGTTCATTTGGGATCCCGCGGTGAAGGGAGTTTAGGAAAATTGATGATTATTGATTTTAGATTGTAGATTGAAACCCTCAGAAAAGCGTTGGTCTTTGCATTTCAATCTGAAATCTAAAATCAGCAATCAGAAATCGTTCTTGATGGGATCTTCGAAGCAATCGCGGGCTGTCGTGTTGTTGAGCGGCGGAATGGATTCTTGCGTTTGCGCGGCATTGGCGGTGCGCGATCACGATGTTGCCGCGGTGCACGTCAGTTACGGGCAGCGTACCGAGGGGCGCGAGCGGCAATCATTTCTGGCAATTTGCCGCCAGTTGCAAATCCGCGAGACGCTTATGGTTCGTAACGAGGCATTGCGTGCGATTGGCGGGTCGGCGTTGACTGACAGCAGGATCGCCGTTCCCGAAGCTGAAGAGGTCGGCCGGGAAATCCCCGTGACCTACGTTCCTTTCCGCAATGCGCATTTCTTGGCCGTGGCCGTGAGCTGGGCTGAAGTGCTCGGCGCTGCGAAGGTATACATTGGCGCGGTCGAGCCTGACAGTTCGGGCTATCCGGATTGCCGCCCGGCTTATTACGAGGCGTTCAACCAGGTTGTAAAGACGGGCACGAAAGAGGGGAATATCGAGATCGTCACCCCGTTGATTGCCATGCGAAAAAACGAGATTGTGCGCCTTGGCCTTGAACTGGGTGCACCCTTCGATTTAACGTGGTCATGTTACAGTCGCGAGGATCAGGCTTGCGGCATTTGCGACAGCTGTGTCTTGCGGCTGCGGGCTTTCCAAGCCGCGGGAGTGCCGGATCCGATTCCGTACGCAGATGCGCATCTCGCGAAGGAGTGACTTTTGATCTCTGTATTCGTCAATCGACTCTTGAGCATTGGCCAGTTGAGCATCAGCCAGAAAAATCCGGATTTGCCGGGAGGCAAAATGAAAAAACGTTTGGCAATTCTTTTATTCGTAGCACTGGGGCTGGGACTGTGCGTGCCTCCAGCCTTTGCCCAGGCTTCAGGAACGGTCAAGGGCGTATGCAAAGACGCGCAGGGCAACCCCGTTGCCGACGCAATCGTCGTGTGGACGAACACCGACAATGGCCAGAAATACACTCTCAAGACCAACAAGAAAGGCGAATACTTTTCGCTGGGACTTTCCCCCGGCACCTACCTGGTCACTCTCTACAAGAACGCGGATGACATGAAGGCCGGGAAGGAAATGGATCACGTCAAAGGATTCAGGGTTCAGCTCGACGAGAACACTTTGGATATGGACGTGAAGAAGGAAATGGAAAGCGCCGCCAAGGGGCAGGGGCTCTCTCCCGAGCAGTTGAAGCAGATGCAGGAACAGCAGGCCAAGGCGGCGAAGGAAAACAATACTGTCAAATCTCTCAACGAGAAGCTGAATG
Source organism: uncultured Acidobacteriaceae bacterium (assembly GCA_963709305.1). Classification (GTDB taxonomy): domain Bacteria; phylum Acidobacteriota; class Terriglobia; order Terriglobales; family Acidobacteriaceae; genus Sulfotelmatobacter. The sequence goes on from CAVPWO010000006.1 coordinate 700,401, forward strand.
CGGCTAAGACGGCGGCCGACGCGGGTGACTTCGATACCGCCATAGCTTCCCTGAACGAAGCTACTCAGGTGGATGCAACCCGCGATCTGCTCTGGTTCAAGCTGGCAGATTATTACCGGCTCTCGGCGACCAAGCAGACGGATCCGGCGGAAAAGCAGAAGCGCCTGGCTTCGGCGGTCGAAGACTATCAGAAAGCGATCGACCTGAAGAAGGCAGCAACTAATGACAAGGATCCGAATGCGGCGAAGAATCTCGCGGCTTACTACAATAATTTGGCCGAAGCGTATGCCAAGTCCAACAAAGTGGATGATGCGGTCAAGACCTATGAATTGGCGGCGCAGGCCGATCCGACCAATGGTGCACAGTACTACTTCAACGAGGGCGCTGTACTCACCAATGCGGGCAAGGTGGATGAGGCACTCGCAGCCTTCAACAAAGTGATCGCCGCCGACCCAAACCGCGCCGACGCCTATTATTGGAAGGGCGTGAACATGATTGGCAAGGCTACTTTGCAGGGAGACAAAATGGTGGCCCCCCCGGGAACTGCGGAATCGTTCCAGAAATATCTGGAACTGCAGCCCACAGGCACGTATGCGGATGCTGCCAAGCAGATGCTGGCCAGCATAGGGTCTTCCGTAGAGACCAATTACGGCAGGAAGAAGGCAGCCAAGAAGTAGATCCACGATTATTCCCTTGACACAGAACTGCGTCTAGGGGATAATAATGGCAGCTTGGGGGGCTGCCATGAACCTGATAGACGTTCAAAAAACCTTCAAACATGACGATGCGTGTATTGAACATCTGGCGAGTTTGCGATGGCCAGACGGTGTGCGCTGCGTCGTATGCGGATCGGACAAGGTAAAGCAGTATGCTTCTCCCACGGCGAAGCAGCCTAACCGCAAAATCTACCAGTGCCAAGAACCAACCTGTAGCCAGCAGTTTACCGCGACTGCTGGCACAATCTTCCACGATACACACCTTCCGCTCACGAAATGGTTCATGGCGCTGGCGCTGATCGTGGACGCAAAGAAGGGAATCTCCGCGAAACAGATTCAGCGGCATCTCGCCGTAGGTTACAAGACGGCATGGTATCTGGCACATCGCATCCGCAAGGCGATGGAGGAGACCGGAAGCCCTTTACTGACAGGGACCGTCGAGATTGATGAGACCTACGTTGGTGGAAAGACGATACGCCGCAAGGATCGGGGCAATCGCAAGTACGCCGATAAAGACGCGGTTCTCGGCATGATTGAGCGCGGGGGTCAACTGCGCTTTCGGTACCTCGGGAAGGGCAGCGCAAAGGCCGCTACGGTAGGCCCTCTGGTACGCGAACACGTTTCCCCTCACGTTGAGCGCATCATGACAGACGAGGCAGTGATTTACCCCTTCGCATTCGCTGGATACTTCGATGGCAAGCACGAGACGATTCCACACAAGGTAACGTATGTGCGCGGCGACGTGTACACGAACACGATTGAAAGCGCATTTTCACTACTCAAACGCGGGATCATGGGTAGCTTCCATCAGGTCTCGATAAAGCATCTGCCCCGCTACTTGTCGGAGTTTGAGTATCGTTTCAATCGCAGAGAACGCAAGGGAGAAGCGAAACCGGACATCTTTACAGATACGCTCAAGCGGATGGCCAAGGCAAAGCCGATGCCGTTCGAAACGCTGATTGATAAGCCTAAGCAGGAATCGGAACCGTTCTAAACGCTTGCAAATTTCTTCTGATGAGATATGCTTTTCAGTCGTTTCACGTTACCTTCGTAAGGTGAAACCTCATTACCCTGTCAGGCATCCTTACGTGTATGAGTCCCGATCGCAAACCGCCGCAAGGCACTAGGAGCCAAGACTTGCGATTCATCATTGAAACTGAGCAGGAAGGTGAACGTTGGATTGCTGAAATCGCACAAGTCCCTGGAGCCATGGCTTACGGGAAAACTAAAGATGAAGCAGTTAATAAAGCCTATGCCATTGCACTTCGCTCAATTGCGGATGACGTGGAGCATTCTACCGAATCTCCGCCAAACTCTATAAGCATAGACCGAAATGTCGCGTGAGCCAATGGCCGAGCACCAAGGCGCGCATCGTCTATAAAGCCCTTCTTAAAATTGGATGGCGGTTCCTTCGGCAAGTGGGTTCCCATCGCAAACTTTCTCATCCGAATTACCCAAACTACATTTGGTCTTTTGATGACGGAGAAGAGATCGGACCGCCGATGCTGTCGCGCATAGCTAAGAAAACTGGCTTAAAGCCTACAGACCTGTGATGAATTCTCAGCATTCTAACGCGGGGCGGGAATTATCTTTCCGGCTTTGGTCTTACGACTGGTTTCTATTGAGGATTTAGGCGCAGGCTTTGCCCTCAGTAAACGGGTGAGCAAGGCGTCGAATTTCTGCTTGTCTACTTTCGGCATAAAACCATTCTACTCCCTAGCACAACAGCCTGTGAAAATGCTAGTTCAAAAACGGCACATTTGGTTTGGGCGGCTATGCGTAAAGAGAAGTGTTTGTAAATCTGTTGGATTCTTTGACTCGTTGAGCTACTATGCGAAATAGCAAAGGGCCTCGGAATGTCCAAACCCGAAGCCCTCGCACCCCTCAGGTGCTGTGAGGTCCAAGCTCACTACCTGAGGCCCTTTACATTTGTGGAGGCTGACTGGTCGGTACCAGAAGCGGGATTTATACCCCGCAATTCCCTAGCCGGAATGGTGTTCAACTCACCCAGCCTCCGCGCTTTCAAACCCTTACGCTGCACAGGTACCGCTACTACCGCTACTACCGATTACTAGTGAATCGCATACGTGACACACATGTCAACGGAAAATCGTCGGACACCCGTCTGACGCGGTAACTATTTCTGTTGACGCGCCAAACTTTCGCTTGACAAAATCGGACTACGCGATAAACCGTTTTCGGAAAACTTCCAAAAACGCACCTCGGTGACGCGGCACCCACTTCTCGAATCGGATTTTCTCAAAGAACCCCGACCGCTTTTGACCGTTTGGTCAACTTCTGGAATTGTACTGTGTGAAGGGAACAATCGTCGTAGATCTTCTTTCGATACACGCAGTTGCAGGTAAAGGGCGGCTCAAGCGCCGCCTTTTTTAGTTTTTCAGCGCCGTGAGGTTACGAAGGACTATGCACTTAGTGTCCTATCGCGTCCGGCATCCGGCGCGGTACAGTGAACTATCTCCAATTCTGTGGTGCGTGCGATTCCCGAGTGTGAGGACGAATGGCAGCGCCAACCATTGCTCCGATTTCCGTTTCATTAGAAGGTTTTTCTGGAAGCGGCCGAGTCGCTACGCCGGCGTTGCTGGGCGCGATGTTGCGTGCCTCGGAAAAGATCAGCGACCTGATTTTTTCTCCTGGGCGTCCGCCGCAAGTGCAGGTCTATGACCAGATGATACCGGTGCAGGTGCCGGGGCTCACATTCCTTACGGCCGACGACACGCGCCGCATCGCCGCCGATCTGATTGGCGACAATAAGCAGGCGATCACGACTCTTCGCGAGCATGGAGCTTGCGACATTTCCTTCGGGCTGCCGGGCTTGGCCCGTTTCCGCGTCAACATTTTTATTCAGCGAGGCAGTTGTGCTGTCGTAATGCGGGTCATTCCCACGGCCATTCCAGACTTTGCCTCACTACGTCTGCCCAAGCAGTTGTCGGACGTCGCCAAGCTCAAAGATGGAATCGTGCTGGTCGCCGGGCCCCCGGGCTCCGGCAAATCGTCGACGCTGGCGGTGCTGCTGGATGCCATCAACCGCGAGAAGTACTACCACATCATTACGATCGAAGATCCCATTGAGTTTCTACACAATCACAAATGCTCCACGATTCATCAACGGGAGCTGCACAGCGACACACCGAGCTTTGGGCTGGCGCTGCGTTCGGCGATGCGCCAGGCGCCGAAAGTCATTCTGGTCGGCGACATGCGCGACCGGGAGACGATTGAAATTGTGCTCGAAGCGGCTGAGACCGGGCATCTCGTATTCTCCAGTTTGAATACGATGGACGCTTCGAAGACAGTGGAGCGCGTGGTCAGCACGTTCTCGCCTGCTGAGCAGCAATCGGTGCGGGAGCGTTTCGCCAAGTCGTTCCGCTACATCATCTGCCAGCGGCTGATCTCGATGTCGGATCGCAGCGGGCGGGTTCCGGCCTTCGAAATCCTCAAAGCCAATGCACGGACCCGTGAATGCGTGGAAAAAGGGGAGCGGGAGAACAAAAGTATTCTGGACGCGATCAAGGGCGGCGCCGCCGAAGGAATGCAGCATTTCGACGGCCAGATTGCGCAATTGGTGCAAGACCGCCTGATCGACCTCGAAACCGGCCTCTCCTATGCCAGCAACCCAGCGGCACTTGGACAGGAATTGGCGCGCTAAGTAACGGGATTCCCTTGACCCGTACTTCCCTGATTGTCAGATTCACTCTCGCGGTCTTCCGTTTCCCGTGTCGTATCATCTCTATCATGCCCCCCACGCCCTTAGAGACCGTCTTGAGCTTTGAAGACGCTCGCCGCGTGGTCGAGGATCAAGCTGCGTTGATTCGCAGCAACATGCCAGCCGGTCGTGTGGAATCGGTGGATTTGCCAGCCGCTGCAGGCCGCGTCCTTTCCGAGGCGGTGGTGGCCGATCGCGACCTCCCGCCCTTTCCGCGATCCACCCGCGATGGCTATGCGGTTCGGTCCGCGGATTTATCCCAGCTACCGGCGGTGCTCAATGTGATCGGGGAGATTAAAGCGGGCGCGACGCTCGACGGGATTCCGGCCAATATCGGAATGGGACAGAGCGTTTCCATCATGACCGGGGCTCCAGTCCCTGCCGGTGCGGATGCAGTCGTCATGGTCGAGTACACATCGCCGCATGGCCAACAGGTCGAAATCACGCGGAGCGTTGTGACGGGAGAGAATATCGTTGCCCGTGGCGCCGAAGCCCGAGAAGGCGCGCCGTTGCTGGATTGTGGTCTGCGCCTCAATACGGCAGCCGTCGCTCTTGCAGCATCGGTCGGCAAGTTTCGCTTGCAGGTGTACAAGCGTCCGCGAGTTGCCGTGCTTGCAACCGGGGACGAGATTGTGGACGTCGCAGCCATTCCTGGCCCCACTCAAATTCGAAATTCGAATAGCTACTCCCTGGCCGCGCAGATTCGGCGCGCAGGCGGTGAACCGCTGCTGCTGCCGGTGGCGCCTGACGAATTGAAAAGGCTGCGCGGATTGATCGAAGAAGGCCTGAAGGCCGACCTGCTACTGATGACCGGCGGGGTTTCCATGGGGCGTTACGATCTGGTCGAGCAGGCATTGGCAGAATTGAGCGCGGAGTTTTTCTTCACTGGCGCGAAGATTCAGCCGGGGCGGCCGGTTGTGTTCGGCAAGTGCATCCCGGACGCGACCCGCGACGAGCCGGGCACTTATTTCTTCGGCCTTCCCGGAAATCCAATTTCAACCATGGTGACCTTCGAACTGTTCGCACGGCCCATAGTGGAGGGATTAGCCGGCGAGTCTCCGCTGAATTTGATATTTCTTCATGCGCGGCTGAAGAGGGAAATCCGAGTCAAGACCGGCCTCACGCGCTTTCTCCCAGCAATACTTTCCGGCAAGTTCCAGGAGTCGGTGGTCGAGTTGGTTGCCTGGCAAGGCTCCGGAGACATCGCTGCGACCGTGCGTGCGAATTGCTACATCGTCATTCCCGCGGATCGTGAATGCATTCCGGCTGGCCAATGGGTCGCGGTCATGAAAAACAATTGCTGATTGCTGATTGAAAAATCAGCTGCAACATGCCTTCGCCTTTTAACAACATCAGAAATCAACAATCAGAAATCTCTGTGATCGTCGCTGGTGTCAGGCAGCGTCTCGACGACTGCCTCTGGATGTAAGATAGAGCCACGGCATGAGAAAGAAACTTTCCCATTACGACCGCGGGGGGCGCGCCCGGATGGTCGATGTTTCTGGTAAATCTGCCACCCGGCGCGAAGCCGAGGCCAGCGCTTTTGTCGCGATCAAGCCTGAAATACTCGGGGCTCTTCCCAAAAATCCCAAAGGCGATCCTTTGGAAGTGGCGCGTATCGCCGGCATCATGGCAGCCAAGCGTACCGCCGAACTGATCCCGATGTGCCATCCGCTTCCCCTGGCCCTCGTTGATGTCGATGTGCGCGTGTGCGAAAATGGCGTCGCTATCACCTCGAAAGTTGCTACTGTCGCCGAGACCGGTGTTGAAATGGAAGCGCTGGTCGCCGTCAGCGTATCGGCGCTGACCGTTTATGACATGTGCAAGGGCGCGGACAAGAGCATTGAGATTCGGGAGATTGTGCTGGAGCGGAAGAGCGGTGGGAAAAGTGGAGAGTATCGGCGGGCGAAGTAACGAGTTCAAACTTCACATCGGCTTCAAACATGGCGAATAACGTCAAACTCCTGGTGGTGGACGACAATCCGATGGTGCTGGCCATGCTCCAGCAGGCGCTGACTCCGCTGGCAGTGGTTACGACCGCGACAGACGCGGCGGACGCGCTGCTGAAGGCCGTAGACGATGTCCCGGATTTATTGGTCTGCGACTACAAGATGCCGGGGATGGATGGGCGGCAATTGGTCGAGAAACTGAAGAGCCGGCCCGCGACCGCAAATTTTTCGACCGTGTTAATGGCGAGCAAGGTGGACATTGCCGAGCGGCTTTCACCGCAGGATGCGGCGGATGATTATCTGGAAAAGCCGTTTTTTCTGAAAGATGCCACGCGCCGCATCAAGCGCACAATTGACCGCATCGCGCTGGAGAAAATGGCCAAGACTGCGCCGAAAGATGGAGTTGTGCGCGGAAGTCTTTCGCAGATGAACGTGATCGACCTGATGCAGTCGCTCGAAATGGGGCGGAAGAGCTGCCAGCTTTCGCTCAGCAACGCAGGCGATAAGTGCGAGGTCTTCTTTGTGGAAGGTCAGGTCAAGCACGCGACCTACGGAGCGCTGGTAGGCGACGAAGCTGTGTTCAAGGTACTGCGATGGACCGGGGGAAATTTCCAGCTCGACTTCGAAGGCAAGACCGACAAGGAGACTACGCAACTCAATACTCAGGGATTACTGATGGAGGGGCTGCGGTTGCTGGACGAATCGGCGCGCGAGGGGGGCGCGGAAACGGAGTCAACCCCCGCGCCTGCTGAGACCACGTCTCAGCCAACTCCGCGTGCGTCGGTCAGCAGCGCCCGTGGGGGCTCAAGGGAAGAAGAGGAAGATGTCCTCCTCGACGGCTGACCCCCGTGGTCTGACGGCTGCCGTGGTGACGGTCAGCGACTCCTGCGCTCGTGGGGAGCGCGAGGATGTGTCGGGGCCGGCGGTAGCGAAACTTCTGCAGCAACTCCAGTTCTCGGTGACGGCCCGCGAAATTGTTTCGGATGACTCCGTTCAAATTCAAAACTTGCTAATTCGGCTGGCACGCGAGGTCCGGTTCATCGTGACGACTGGCGGAACTGGGATCGCTTCGCGCGATGTTACTCCGGAGGCCACCGCCGCTGTGTGTGACCGATTGCTGTACGGCGTGGCGGAGCGGATGCGCAGCGAGGGTATGAAGAAAACTCCATTTGCCGCGCTCAGCCGGGCAGAGTGCGGGGTGCGCGGACATGCGCTGATTCTCAATCTGCCGGGGAGTCCCGCGGGAGCAGTGCAATCGTTGGAGGCTGTGGCTGAGTTGATTCCGCATGCGATTGAATTGCTGAGCGGGAAAACTGAGCATTAACGCCGGAACGACCATTCTTACTTATCTTGGAAATCAAAGTCCCCACCCTCTCGCAAGAACGCGAGAAGGGTGGGGCAACCGGGGCTATTGCGCCGGAGTTATGGGAGCGGGAGCGGGGACTTCGGCGGTTACTTCCGGAGCCGTTACCGGATTGATCTTGACCGTGGCCAGGATTTTTTCCAGGCGGTCGAAGACCTTGTCGCGGTCAACGTGCTTCATCACGCCGTCCTCGGATGCGACGGTGGTGACGTTCAGGGCGAACTCGTAGCAGGCTCCATTCTGGAACACATGGAAGTACTTCGAGTCGCTCTGGCGAGTGCCTTCGCCCGTAACGGCTTCGGTGGCGCGAAGCTCGAGGTCGCCGAGCATCAGCTTCGAGCTTGAGGCGGTCTGAGAATCGGATACAGCGATAGTTGACTGATTTGGGGACTGAGTTGCCACCTCAGTTGTGGGTTCGGTTGTGGGTGGCGTGGATACCGCGCCGGTAGTCGGGGCTTGCGGCGCGACCTTCGGCTGGGGCACGGCGAATTCGGTGCATTGATCGGCCGTAAGAGTTTTGTGGACGCTCACGTTAAAGAATGCGGACGAGAAATCCGTGTTGGCGAAGCTGGTCTCGGGCAACTCGACGGCGGCTAGAGCGACTCCGCCTGGCTGCACGAAATTCATGGCGATCGGATTGGATGCCAGAAGACTCGTGGCGGCTTCACCGGTTTCGATGGCGTAGCGGCGCGGATATTCGAAGGTCACCCCTGAGTTTTTGTCGGTGTAGCTGACGGTTGCGGGTCTCTTGTGTACGACTTTCTTTGGAACCGGCTTGGCCGCGGCTTGCACGGTGGGTGCGGGCACGGTGGGCAGCGGGCTTTCTGGCTGCGCGACGGGGGTCTGATTGTTAGCGGTTACAGGTTTCGGTTTGTCGCTGGAGCAGCCGACGGTTACGGAGCAGACGATCAGCACGGCAGCGAAGAAGAGCGTGCTGACGTTGTTGCCCCAATTTTTTGCGATACTGCGAATTTCGTTGATGCGGGTCATGTTGGTTGCCTCCTGCCGGCGAGCGGCATCCTGGGTGATGCACGGCGCGCGCCAACGGAACGGCCATTGATTTGGCGGGAGTTAGCGCGTTGAGTGCTGGAAACGCCGCGTGGGGCGCGGGATACGCTGTGGGCGCCTGGACGCGCCGGCCATTGTGTATATGTCTTCCAGCAAACTCCAGACTTTGGTTCCGGGCGCAAGAGGTCAAATCCCCAACCTCTCCCGCCGAGGACGCGAGAAGGACGGGGCCTCGTTTTTCTCTTTCGTGGACGCTTTTGCACAGGCCTCGTTTCGGATATCGTAGCTGGCTCAATTGAGAGCAGAACGGAGGCGCCATGGGCGGATGTATCCGGTTTTTGAAATGCATCTTGGGGTTTGCAATTTGCGTTGGACTGAGCTGGGGACAAGGCGTGGCGAGCGCACCCCAGAAGATCATCATTGATACCGATATCGGCGATGACGTGGATGATGCGTTTGCGCTGGCGCTAGCGGTGAAGAGTCCGGAGCTGCAAATTCTGGGAGTGATGACTACGTTCGGCGATACTGAGACCAGGGCTAAGATAGTGGACCGGTTTCTGGAAGAGGTAGGGCGAGCGGAGATTCCCGTGCTGGCGGGGAAGGCAACGGTTACGAAGAATTCGATGTCCCAGTGGCGCTACGCCGGGGGCGGGCATTTTTCCAAGGCTTCGCACCGAGACGCGGTGGAGTTCTTGCTGGAGCAGATTCGGAAATATCCAGGGGAGATTACGCTGGTTGCGATCGGTCCGTTGATGAATGTGGGAGCAGCCATTGATGAAGATGCGCCGACGTTCCGGAAGTTGAGGCGAGTAGTGCTGATGGGTGGATCGATTCGGAGAGGATATGGAGACTTGGGGTATACGGCGCCGGTTCCTCCTATGCCTGAGTGGAACATTTTGAATGATGTGGCTTCGGCGCAGAAATTGTTTGGGGCGGGAGTGCCGTTGTTTGTTATGCCGCTGGATTCCACACAGCTGAAAATGGATGAAGTGAAGCGGGCTTTTCTATTCAGCCAGGCGACGGCGGTTACGGACCAACTCGCGGTGCTGTATCACCTATGGGGGCAGGAGACGCCGACGTTGTTTGATCCCATGACGATTGTGTTTCTGTTGCGTCCGGATTTGTGTCCGGTTCACGGCGATGCACGTTCGTGTGGACGGGAAAGGATTCACACGGGAAGAACCGGGGGCGGCTAACGCGCAGGTTTGTCTGGATTCCAATGCGGAGGATTTTTTTAGGTTTTACTTGAGGAGAGTTGCTGAACCTCAGGTTGTTAAGTGAGATCGTCAAATCAAGGCGCGCCCGGGTGTGCGGAAAAATGGTAGCGCTTACAAAATGGCGTTTCCGTACTCATGTCTAGACAAAAAGGACGCCGCACTCGGCCGCGCCCTCTCTGTCGCCGCCTACCTCAACTTTACAATCCTTGCTGGCCCGGCTTTCCTTCGATCTGCAGCTTATTGTCCACGCTGAAGGCGCCGAAGAGCTGGTTGGCTCTGATTCCGGCGACCTCCTTGTCCATCTTGTTGTCGACCGAGCCGTACAGCGTCAGGTGCCCGTTGTCCACGATGATGCGAATCGGACGCGCCGGATCCATCGCATACTTGCTTAACACGGAATCGCCATAGATAACCCGCATCGCCCGGAACCGCAGCCCATCGTCGAATCGCGAAACCGGTTCGAGCGAAACATTCTCAATGACGTCCTTCACTCCCGGCGTGCTCGATATATCCGCGAGCGCTTCATCGCGGCCCAGGCCAGTTCGATCCTGACCCTCTAGCGTTACCACTCCGTCCTTCACTCCCAGCGCGAAGTAGTCGAACGTGATGTCGTAGCCGACGCGCACGTAACGCAGCTTCCTGGCCAGTTTCTGCTCAAGCTCCGCGTCTGTGATATTTGGACCGGCCACGTTCAGCAAATTGCGCACGCCCTGAGTGTGTCCGGCTTTCCGAGCCAGTTTCGCAGCGTCCAGTTTTCCCTGATAAAGATCGACGGTGCCCGTCAGAGTCACGATGCCTTCCTGGACGCTCGCCCTCACATTGCTGAACTCGCGCTTGGCCGCCAGTTTCTGCGTTACCGTGCTCTGAATCTGATTGTCATAACGCGAGGCCGCGCTGGTTTCAGCCATCAGCGTTGCGCCCAAGACTCCCACGGCAAGCGCCGCCAGCGCAATTCTTAACGATCTCCTTTTTCCACTTGCTACTGTCATTGAAGTCCCTCCGACGTACCTTGACGAATCTTTACGAATTAACTGTACGGTTAATTCATTCGATGCAAAGCTGCAGAGGTGAGATGCATTTGGTGAGAGCTGGACGAGTCAGTTGCGAGGGCGGCATTCACCGCAACTTTTTGCACGCGGCGTGTTCATAAAAGTGGAGAAGCCGGTTGCACGTCGCTCACCAGTGCGTGCCGTTATGGACTCTTTCGTTCTGGGATTACCCCCGTAACCTTTCGACCTAGTATTCCGCGTTCTACCATGCCCTTGGACTGCGCATTCGGAGGGGGAATTCGCGGATGGGGGAACGTGTCACCCAGTCAGGACGGGCGGAGCTCGCTCGCGCCCGCCGGCTGAAAAGAGCGCTGGACAGCGGAGCTCCACCTGCGTTTGTGCAGGCGGGAAGCGTTCAGACGGGAAACGTCCGGCCTGGAAACGGCGCCGCGCCGGCGAATGGTGAGTGTTCCGAATACTCCTGCCCGCTGCCTCCACTGGTCGAACCCCACAGCAAAAATCAGCAAGCCGACGAGACCCGGCTGCAATTCTTGGAACAGATGTTTCAAGCGTCGCCCGACGGATTGAGCATCGCCGACAGCAGCCATGTTGTCCTACTGGCCAATGAGACTTTCGTGCGCATGTTCGAATACGAAGCGGCCGAGGTAATTGGTCAGACGCTGGAAAATTTGGTTGTGCCTCCGGACCGGCTGGCCGAGTCGCACTGGGTGAGTGAGGCTCTGGCCAATGGCCAGCGCATTACACTGGAAACTCAGCGCAGAAAAAAAGATGGCACCCTGCTCGATGTTTCCATGTCGTGCGCGCCCCTGCTGTTGAACGGGAAGATGGCGGGCTTCTACGCGGGCTATCACGACATTTCCGATCGCAAGCGAGTGGAAACCCTGAGTTCGGCTCTTTACCGCGTCGCCGAGAAGAGCAGCAGCGCTCACGATCTGCAACAGTTTTTCGCCGCTGTGCACGGCATTGTCGATGAGTTGATGTACGCGCGAAATTTCTATATTGCGCTGTACGATCCGGCATCCGACCTGCTTAGTTTCCCGTATTTCGTCGATGAGCAGGACACAGCGCCGTCGCCCAAAAAACTGGGTCGCGGTCTTACCGATTACTTGATCCGCGCCGGACAACCGCTGCTGGCTACTCCCGAAGTGCTGCAGGCCATGGAGGAACGCGGCGAGGTTACCCGCAATGGGCTGCATTCTCTGGACTGGATGGGCGTTCCGCTGAAAGTCAACAATCACACTTTTGGGGCGCTGGTAGTCCAGACCTACTCGAAGAACATTCGCTACGGTGAGCGCGACAAAGAAATCCTGACGTTTGTGGCGCGGCAGCTGGCCAGCGCGGTTGAGATCAAAAGAAACGAACAGGCGCTGCGCCGCTCCGAAGCGCGTTACCGCTCCCTGGTGCAAAGTTCTGTCTACGGAATTTACCGGTCGAGTCTGCAAGGAAGGTTCCTCGACGTGAATCCCGCGCTGATCACCATGCTGGGATACGGATCAGCGGAGGAAGTGCTGCTGCTCGATCCTGAGAAAGATGTGTTCGTTCACTCCGAGGAGCACACCCGGCTGATCGACGAATTCCGTCGCACTGGGCGGCTCGATGGGATGGAAGTGAAGTGGAAACGCCACGACGGCAAGGCAATCACGGTGCGCATCAGCGGCCGGGCGGTGAGCAGCGCTGACGAGCCGGCAGATGTCCTGGAAGCGATCGCCGAGGACGTCACCGACCGCCGCGTGCTGGAGGATCAGTTCCGCCAGGCGCAAAAGATGGAAGCTGTCGGACGGCTCGCCGGAGGCGTAGCGCACGACTTTAACAACCTGCTGATGGTGATTAGCGGCTATGCGGAGGTCATGCTGGCGGCACTCGATTCCGGCCATCCGCTGCGCGAAAAAGCGCTGGCCATTCAACAAGCCTCAGACCGGGCGACCACCTTGACCCGGCAGTTGCTGGCCTTCAGCCGCAAGCAATTGCTGGAACTGAAAGTTGTCGACGTCAACGCGATCGTCGTGGACATGGAACGTTTGCTCCGGCCTTTGATTGGCGAAGCCATCGAGTTTGTCACCAACCTGACTCCCGAAGCGGCACACACTCGGGCGGATGCCGGCCAGCTGGAACAGGTGCTGATGAATCTGGTGGTCAATGCCAGGGATGCGATGACAAGCGGGGGAACGCTTATTCTGCAAACCGAGAAGATTGTGGTGGATGATAGTCATCGCCGCGGCCCGACGTTTATCCGTCCCGGCCACTACGTCATGCTCTCGGTCAGCGATACCGGCACGGGCATGGACAAAGAAACGCAGTCGCGGATCTTCGAGCCGTTTTTTACGACGAAGGAAAAAGGCAAAGGCACAGGGCTGGGCCTATCGACCGTCTACGGCATCGTGAAGCAGACCGGCGGTTACGTGATGGTGCAGAGCGAGCCGGGACGCGGCACCACATTCCAGATCTATCTGCCTCGCGCTGAAGGCGCCGCAGAGAAGCACAGCGCGCCGGTGGCACCCACAGCCTTAGGCGGCACCGAAACTGTATTGCTGGTGGAGGACGAGGAATCAGTTCGTCAACTGGTGCGTGAAACGTTGACCGCCAAGGGATATCGGGTCATGGAAGCGGAAAACGGGGAATCGGGCATGGCCGCTGCCGCCAGGCACGATGGTAAGATTGATCTGGTGATCACCGACGTTGTCATGCCTGGGATGGGCGGCCGCGAATTAGTCAAACAATTGGCGCAAAGGCGCCCGGACACGAAAGTGCTTTATCTTTCCGGATATACCGAGGATGCCATCGTCAATGACGGCACCATCGAGAGCGGCGCCGCGTTCTTGCAGAAGCCTTTCACGCTGCAGAGCCTTTCACGCAAGGTCAGGGAAGTGCTGGGCTAGAAGAATTTTCCGGCGAACTTCAAACCTCGTCCTTGAGACCTCAGACCTCGGAATTCATTGTTGAAACTTTTTTCTGCCGCGGGCGTCCTATCTGGTGGAAGATAGAGGTAGGCGAATCCGTTCACGGCGGATGACGGCAAAAAGAAGAGGGATTCACTTGCTTATCAAGAAAGCGGAAGATATACATTCGTCGGAAATTACTCCGAAAGGATTGTATTTGAACCGCCGCAAGTTTCTGGCGGGCGCAGCGATCACTGGTGCGGCGGCAATCGCCACCTTTGGGCTGCGCAGGACGGTTTCGCCGTCGATGACCGCGCTGGCGGGGAATAAAATCAGCGGCATCCAGAAGAGCCCGCTCAGCACCACGGAATCGATTACGCCCTATCAGGACGTCACCACCTACAACAATTACTACGAATTCTCTACCGACAAGGACGGACCCGCAAAGCTCGCCAAGGACTTCCGCACACGTCCCTGGAGGGTCAAGATCGAGGGCCAGGTCGACAAGAAACAGGAACTCGATGTGGATACCATCATAAAAATGGCCCCTCCCGAGGAGCGTATCTATCGACACCGCTGTGTGGAAGGGTGGTCAATTGTTGTTCCGTGGATTGGCTTTTCGTTGAGTGAACTGATTAAACGCGTGAATCCCACGAACAAAGCGAAGTTTGTGGAGTTCACTACGATTCTTGATCCCAACCAGATGCCGGGCCAGCGCCGCCAGGTGCTCGATTGGCCCTACGTCGAGGGTCTGCGCATGGACGAAGCTATGCATCCGCTTGCGCTGCTCTGTTTTGGCATGTACGGCGAGGACCTTCCCAATCAGGACGGAGCGCCGATCCGCATCGTGGTGCCGTGGAAATATGGTTTCAAAAGCGCGAAAGCAATCGTCCGCATTCGCTTCACCGACAAGCAGCCGCTGAATACCTGGAACATCTCCGCTCCTCAAGAGTACGGCTTCTATTCCAACGTGAATCCGCACGTGGACCATCCCCGCTGGAGCCAGGCGAGGGAGCGAAGGCTCGGGGAATTCTCCAAGCGTCCGACATTGATGTTCAATGGCTATGACCAAGTCGCCAGCCTGTACAGCGGCATGGATCTGAAGAAGAATTTCTAATCGGCTCCCGCCGTTCGGCTTTCGGCTTCCGCCAACTCTAACGTACGGAAGCCAGTCTTTGCCGTTGGACTGAGGTTCTGGCCGGAAGCCCAGAGCCGGAAGCCCAGAGCCGGAAGCCAAACGAAGGAAGCCGATCTTGAGCAAACTTCCAAAATTTAGATAAAGATGCCCCGCTGGCTCAAACCCGTGATTTTTCTGGCGTGCCTGGCGCCGCTGGCCGAGCTTGTTTGGAGAGGCTTGCACGCGCAACTGGGCGCCAATCCCATTGAGGCAATCACTCACCGCACCGGCGATTGCACCCTCACGTTTCTGCTGATCACGCTTTCCGTCACGCCGCTGCGAAAACTCACCCGGCAATATTGGCTGATCGGCCTGCGGCGCATGCTCGGTCTGTTTGCATTCTTCTATGGCACGCTCCACCTAATGACCTATGTCTGGCTCGACAAGTTCTTTGACGTTCACGAAATGCTGGCCGACATCGCCAAGCGCCGCTTCATTACCGCGGGCATGACGGCCTACGCCCTGATGATTCCATTGGCGCTGACCTCGACCAAATGGTCGATCCGCAAATTGGGCGGGAAACGTTGGCAGGCACTGCACCGCCTGATTTATTTCAGTGCTGCAGCGGGAGTGATTCACTACATCTGGCTGGTCAAGGCGGATTTGAAAAGGCCTTTAGAGTACGCCTCGGTGTTAGCGGTGCTCATACTGTACCGGCTGATCGTGTGGGCCGGATCGCGCACTCCGGCTACCTCGAAGGTAACCACATAGGAAAGCTGAGTCGTAAACGCGAGGGGCGGTCGCCTGGAATCGGCGATCCGCGCCCTTTTGCTTCTCCTGAATCGACTACCGCTGTTTCAGCGCTTTGTGCGGCCCTGACTTCAGACCGACTACGGCCAAATGAGCGGCGGCCATGCTCGATTTGGCAGCGGGCGTTTGCAACACAAACGATCCGGTCGCCACTTGGCTGCTGTCTACCTCGATGAACAAGGTCGTCGCGCTGTCAACCACGTAGGAAACAAGGTTGAAGGAAGTCGACGCAATGGTGCCGCGTCCGTTGATCGTCGTATCAGCTGTGTAGGTACCCGAGAACTTCTGGTTGGGAGTGAGGACGCCCATGTCGTTAAAGTCGGCAACTCCCGTGAGGGTGCCATTGTTGTTCGTGAATTCGGCGATGTCATCTTCTTCGCCGTTGGTGTTGACTCCCGTCAGATTTAACCCGTAGCCCTGCGCGGAAGAGATCGAAGTAGCGCTCTGCGCAAAGGCAACACCGGCCGTGATTCCCGCGTTATCGATCTCGAGTAACTGCAGGCCGCCACTCGAAGGAAAGGCGGCGAACTGGTAGGTGCCGAGAACTCCGTTGGCTCCATTGTTGAAGCCGGTAAGAGTGAGGACGGAACGTCCGCCGCTCAACGCGGTATATGAGCCGGTGAGACTCGTCAGTTCAGATGCTGTGCCGGAGTCGTTGATGTCCTCGGACCCACTGGTGATCGTACCGCTGCCATTGGTGACGATGATCCCGGCAGCCGTAAACGGCCCTCCCACGATGGTGTCTAGGCCTGACATCGTGAAGACGTTAGCCCCTGTGGCGATGGACGACGTTTGCGTGAAGGCATCTCCGATCAGAATCGGGGCCGGGTCGCGTTCGATGAACTTCAAATGGGCGGAGTCGATGGGATAGACGTCGAAAGTGTACGTTCCCGCCGCGCTGATAAGAGTGGCAACGCCAGGGACCGAGCCCAGGCTGACGGAGCCGCTGAGAGGAAGACTGGTCAGGCCGGAGGAGCTGCCGCTATTGTTGAAATCCTCGACGCCGGAAGTGATGTTGCCGCTGGCATCGAGGGTGAATGCACCCGCGGTGGCGAATGGCGGCTGAGCCCCAGTGGTTGGGTTGAGACTGGAGATTCCGGCCAGGTTAAAAGCATAAGAGCCTGCGATCTGACCCTGAGTAGGCTCCGACTGCAAATCGAGAGAGCCGCTCCCGCTTGCGCTGTTGTCGTACTCGGTGACCAATCCATGAGAACTTGAGAGCAGGACAAAATCAAGGCCGAAGGCTCCCAGGGAAGTGTTCAGGGTCGCGGCCCCCCGCCCGTCAGTTGTAATCTTATAGCTCCCGCCGGAGATCGCCGTGTTCGAAGCCACTCCAACCTCAGGATCATTCAGATCCAGCGTCCCCCCGGTGATGCCTCCGCTCCCATTGGCGGTAAGTGTGCCCACCAGAGTGAAGAACACTCCCGAAGAATCGGATCCCTGGGCGGAAAACACATAAGTTCCGCTGAGGTTGCTGTTGCTGAAGCTGCCACTCGGGGGCGGAGTGGCGGTGACTGAATTGCTGCCGCAACCTGCAAGCACAGCCAAACCGGAGAGAATAATGGGAAGGACTAGACGATTGCGTGACGACATAACACCCCCTAGGAAAGGTCTTGGCGCAGAGTTGGGCCTCTGGAACTCAGGTTAGCAAGTTGAGTTGCCGCTAGATTCAACCCCTGTTTTGAAAATAAGTAGCGCCACGGCGGCAGAATATTTTGAGACTTTACATCTCTTTACGTTGGGGAAACAAGTTGGCGAGACAAAAGTGCGGAGCCAACTACGGATGCGCCGTAACCTCTTGGCCCGAAAGTCTCAGCAAAGAGTCTTCGTAAGGGGCGCGCGCAATTCCCTTTTCCGTAATGATCGCGGCCACGTACTTGGAGGGAGTTACATCGAACGCAGGATTCTCCACTTCCACGCCGTCGGGAACCATCTGTTTTCCAGCGATGTGTGTTATCTCCCGTGCGTTTCTTTGCTCGATCGGAATCCGGCTGCCGTCGGGACAAGCCAGATCGACGGTCGAAATCGGCGCGGCCACATAGAACGGAATGTTGTGCTCCCTTGCCAGAATCGCCACCGTGTACGTCCCAATCTTGTTGGCGACGTCGCCGTTGGCGGCAATCCGGTCGGCGCCAACCACGATGGCTCCGATTTTTCCTTGCTTCATCATCACGCCGGCCATGTTGTCGGAGATGACGGTGGTCGGGATGCCATCTTTCATCAGTTCCCACGCCGTGAGCCGCGAGCCTTGTAAGAACGGCCGGGTCTCGTCGGCATACACGTGAATTTTCTTGCCTTGCTCGACCGCGGCGCGAATCACTCCTAGCGCGGTTCCATATCCCGCCGTGGCCAGCGCGCCGGCGTTGCAGTGAGTCAGCACTCCGCCCGCGCTCGGCATCAGCGTGGCGCCGTGGCGTCCCATAGCCTGGTTGGCCGCGATGTCCTCCGCGTGCATGCGTTGCGCTTCTTCAATCAGGTCCTGCTTGATTTGTGGAATGGGCCGGATGCGAATGCGCTCGAATTTCTCCTGCATGCGGCGAATCGCCCAGAAAAGGTTCACGGCGGTGGGCCGAGTTTTGCCGATGAGATCGCAGATCTCGTCAAATTCGCGCTTCAGGTCTCCCGTCGACTCCGCCTTTGAATTTTTCACGCCCAGCGCAATGCCCATGGCAGCGGCAACGCCGATTGCCGGCGCACCGCGCACCACCATATTGCGGATGACGTCGGCAACCTGCTGATGCGTTTTGCAGGTAACATATACTTCTTCCGTTGGCAGCTTCGTCTGGTCGATGAAGCGTACGCCGTGTTCGGTCCATTCAAGTGTTTGAATCATGATTCAGTCGTTAGTCGCTAGTCGTCAGTCGTTTGTCTTTGGCTTGTCGTTCCGCAACATGTGTTCCTGCCGCACGTCATTCGCGGTGAAAATGGAAACGAATGGCACCCCGGCCGCGGCCTTCTCCACGTTCGCGCGCCCCTTGGCCTCTTCCCGCTCCACGAGGCACATCACGCCAACAATCTCGAATCCGAACTTGCGCGCCGCTTCAATGGCCTGCACCGTCGATGCTCCAGTCGTGCAAACGTCATCCACAATTACAACCCGCGCGCCCTTCTCGCGGAAACCTTCAATGCGCTGTCCCGTGCCATGCTGCTTCTCGGCCTTGCGCACCAGGAAACCGTCCACCTCGCCGCTCACCACCGCGACGGCCACCACAATCGGGTCCGCTCCCATGGTCAGTCCGCCGATGGCTCTCGGCTTCCATCCCCGCTGTTGAATCTCGTCGAGAAATGCTTCCCCGGTGAGCCGGGAGCCTTTCGCATCGAGTGTAGTCGTACGACAGTCGATGTAGTAGTCGCTGGTCCCGCCCGAAGAAAGTTTAAACTCTCCCAGGCGAAACGACTTGTGAGCCAGCGTAGTCAGCAGTTGTTGACGAGAAGACTGCATCAAAATCTACGATAACATGTCCCGGATTTTCCTCCCGCACGGCATCGTCCTGACGGAGCCTCTTTCAGGGGGACGAAGGATCTTGCGTTCCATTCCTAGGCGCTCCACGCGCGACTGGGGCGCTTTGCGTGTTAACCTAAAATCTTCCATTCTTCCGCTCTGTGGGATGAGACGTAGCGACCGGCGTCTCCAGTTGATTTTGAATCGAGGTGTGATTTTGCAATGTTTTCGTAGAATTCCCTTTCTTATTTTTGTCGGCTTTTTTCTTTCCGTATTTGCCATGAGCGGCCGCATCTTCGCCGATGGAACGCGCACCTGGGAGCAGTCGAAATTCGAGGACCTCACCAAGGGCGCGGCCACCGGAGTGGCGATCCGCAGTTCCGGCGGCCTGGAGTTGGCGCCCTCATTCAAATTGCTCTACGCGACGCCATCGACCTATATCTGGGCCGTTGCTGCCGACGAATCCGGAAATGTCTATGCCGCGACCGGATCTCCGGCACGCGTCTATCGAATTACGCCCGACGGCACCGCGTCCATCATTTTTCAGCCGCAGGAATTGCAGGTGCAGACCCTAGAAGTCGGGCCAAAGGGCGTGATATACGCCGCGACTGCGCCCGACGGCAAGGTCTACAAGATCGAACCCAAACCCCAGGAAAAAGGCAAATCGTCCAAGGGTAGCAAGATCTCCGAGAAAGAAGTGCCGAAAGAAGCGCCGCAAAATGCCACCAGGGATACGGCGAAGCCCGCCCTTGATCCCTCGTGGAATTCCTCCGAATATTTCGCGCCGGGCACGAAGTATATCTGGGACCTTATTCTCGACAAGGCTGGCAATCTTTTTGTTGCCACCGGAGATCACGGAGAAATCTATAAAGTCACTCCGAAGGGCGAACACTCGCTTTTCTTCAAGAGCGACGACACGCATATTCGCGTGCTCGCGCTCGATGCCAAGGGAAACCTGATCGCCGGCACCGACGGCAGCGGACTGGTATACCGCATCTCGCCGGCGGGCGATGGATTCGTACTCTACAGCGCTCCCAAGAAAGAGATCACGGCGCTGGCGCTCGATCGCGAAGGCAACATTTACGCCGCCGGGGTTGGGGAGAGGCGCGCGGGCAGTTCAACCTCGTCCGGCCCTTCTTCGCCCGTCCTTACGGTGGGATCAGGATCGGCAGAACCCTCCGGTTCTGCAACGCCGGGGACGAGTCTCAGCCCAACCCCCAGCACCTCGCACGTTGGCCCCTTCCCGTTTCCCGGCGGGAGTTCGAACGGTGGCTCCGACATTTATCGCATTGCCTCCGACGGCTCTCCATCACGAATATGGACTTCGCATGAAGATATCGTGTATGCCCTCGCATTCGATTCCCATGACAAGCTGCTCGCGGGCACCGGGAACCGCGGCCATGTTTTCGCCATCGACGGGCAGGATGAATTTTCCGATTTGCTGAAGGCACCGGCCTCTCAGGTCACTGGCTTTGCCAAAGCGCCGGGAGGCGGACTCTACGCCGCCTCCAGCAACCTGGGGAAGATCTTCCTGCTGGGCCCGGGTCCGGAAAGAGAAGGCACTTACGAGAGCGATGTGTTCGATGCCAAGGTCTTTTCGCGTTGGGGGCGCGCCGAATTTCGCGGCGCCGGCAATGTCGAGTTGCTGGCGCGCAGCGGCAACGTCGACAATCCCGACCGCAACTGGAGTCCCTGGAAGCAGGTGGATCTTGCTCAAGATTCTGAAACGGGAGTACCTCCGGCCCGCTATGCTCAGTGGAAAACCGTGCTGCACGCGGGAAACACGAAGCCGGTTGTCGATACCGTCACCTTGAATTATCTGCCCAAAAATGTGGCCCCTGAAATCGATGACATATCCGTGCAGATGGGGCTGCGTTATCAGCCGCTCTCGAAATCGGCCGGGCTCGGCCTGGGAACCGATGTAGGCGGCTCCTCGGGCAGCCGATTCGAGTCGCCCGTTCCCAGCACTCATGATCGCGATTCGATCGGCGTGAAGTGGAATGCGCACGACGACAACGACGATCAGCTTGTGTATTCCGTTTACTACCGCGGCGACGGAGAAACTCGGTGGCTCCTGTTGAAAGATAATTTAACCGACAAAGCATATTCGTTCGACGCCAGCCTGCTGCCCGACGGAGGCTATACCGTCAAGGTGGTCGCCTCCGATGCGCCGTCGCACTCGCCCGGTGAAGCGCTCACCGCGACCAAGGAGAGTCACCGCTTCGAAGTCGACACCACGCCTCCCCGCGTCGAGAACTTGACTGCAGCCACCGAAGCGAATCAGATCCACGTGCGATTCCGGGCCGAAGACGGATTCTCCAACATCAAGCGCGCGGAATATTCCATCGACGCGGGAGACTGGAAATATGTCGAGCCTGTGGGCCAGCTCTCCGACGCGAAAATCGAAGACTACGATTTCATAGCTGCCCTGGACGCTGCCAAAGACACCGGGTCCGAGCATGTGGTCGTGGTGCGGATCTACGACAAATACGAAAACATGGGCGCAGCCAAGACATTGTTAAAAGGGAAGTAAGGGCTCTAAGGCTCTAATGTGGAAAGTGGTTTGGCCTGTCCTGTGTGGAGCGGGCACTCCTGCCCGCGTGCCTGCGGCGGCAGAAAGCAGCGGGCAAGAGTGCCCGCTCCACGTCATCCGGCTGCCAGATAGACATAACGAAGTATAAACAGCACCGTCAGAATCCAAATCACGGCGCTCACTTCCCGAAACTTCCCTGCGGCGACCTTCACCAGCGTGTACGAGATCAGCCCAAAACTGAGACCGGTCGCAATGCTGAAGGTGAGCGGGGTCGCCACCAGGGTTACGAAGGCGGGAATTGCCTCGGTAAAATCGCTCCACTCGACACGGCCAATCGATTCCGTCATCAGCGCCCCCACCAGCATCAGCGCAGGCGCCGTCGCATACCCCGGAATCGCCGCCGCCAGCGGCGCGCAGAATGTTGCCAACAGAAAAAATCCTGCGACGAAGACGTTGCTGAGTCCCGTCCGTGCACCCGCGGCCACGCCCGCCGCGCTTTCGATGTAACTCGTTACCGTAGACGTACCAGTCAGCGCGCCGAAGATCGTCCCGACGGCGTCCGACACCAGTGCCCGTCCCACTCGCGGAATCTTGCCGTCTTTCACGAACCCGCCTTGCTCGCAGACTCCAACCAGGGTGCCCACATTGTCGAAAAGATCGACAAAGAGAAACACAAAAACAATTTCCAGCAACCCCAGATGAACCGCGCCTCGCAAGTCCAGTTGTAGCCACGTGGAAGAAGGATGCGGCCAGGAGAAGATCGCTGTCGGCCAGCTGGACATCCCGCGAAGGATTCCCAGCACCGCGGTGGCGAAAACGCCGATCAGGATCGCTCCACTGATCTTGCGCGTCATCAGAATGAGCATGATCGCAAGCCCCACGCATGCCAGTTGCGTTTCGCGATTGGCAAAGCTGCCCAGGCCCACGAACGTGGCCGCATTCGCCACCACCAACCTGGCATTGCGCAGCCCGACAAACGCGATGAACATCCCAATGCCGCCGGCCGTAGAATATTTCAGGCACTCCGGGATTCCGTTGACGATCTGCTCCCGCACGCGTGTGACGGTCAGAATCAGAAAGAACACGCCGGAAAAAAAGATAACGCCCAGGGCGGTTCGCCACGGAACGCGCATGCCCAGACAAACTACATAGGTGAAGTACGCGTTCAGCGACATACCCGGCGCGAGCGCAATGGGATAGTTCGCGTAGAGGCCCATCACGAGGGTGGCTGCGGCCGCAGATACGCACGTGGCGAATAACACGCCATCGACCGGCATGCCCGCCTGCGCCAGAATCTGCGGATTCACCACGACGATGTAGGCCATGGTGATGAACGTGGTCAGGCCGCCGAGAAATTCCCGGCGTACCGTAGTCTGATGTTCCGCAAGACCAAAGTAGCGTTCGATCAATCGAGTCCTTGGCTGTGTGGAATGGCTGCCATGAAATAAGACCGACATTCTACACACATGTAGCTACAGTCGCCTCGGCAGTATGGCCAGAGCCTGCCCTGAGTGAGCGAAGCGAGTCGAAGGGACGAAGTCCGGCCATCCCGGGCAATGTGGAGGACTTTTGACGATCATTCGATTTCTTTGTCTAGCGAGGAACAGGAGTCTCGGCCTGAGCAGGCAATTCCTCGCTGCGGATCGCACTCAGTTCCCCCGCGTGCCGCAATTCCGGAAAGAGCCAGGCCCATATCACGATGACGACCAGCGTCCCAATTCCTCCCAGCACTACCGCGGGGACAGTCCCAAACCACTGTGCCGTGACGCCCGATTCGAACTGCCCGAATTCGTTGGAAGCCCCAATGAAAATCATGTCCACTGCGGTCACGCGTCCGCGCATTTCGTCGGGCGTGGCCAGTTGCGTGAGCGTGGCGCGGATAATCACGCTGATCATGTCGCTAGCTCCCAGCAACAACAGTGCGATCAGCGAGATGGTGAGGCTGCGCGAGACGCCGAAAATAATCGTGAAGATTCCGAAACCCGCAACCGACCAGAGCAGTGTCGGTCCCGATCGCCCGCGCAACGGCCGATGCGCCAACAAGACCGCCATGATCGCTGCCCCAACTCCCGGTGCGGTACGCAAAAGCCCCAGCCCCCACGGTCCTGTATGGAGAATTTCCCGGGCATACACCGGGAGAAGCGCGACCGCTCCGCCCAGCAACACGGCGAACAAATCCAGAGAAATCGCCCCCAGGATCAGCTTCTTGTTCCATATGTAATGGAGGCCCGCGAAGACGGTCTTCAGCGTCATGGTTTTAGACGAAGATTCGCGCGGACGAGCTGTTCCTTCCGTCTTAATGCGAAACGAGGAAACTGTCGCGCCGATTGCGGTCAGCAGCGCGACAACGTATACCACGGAAGGCCCGCGGAACGCCGCATAGAGAATCCCGCCGAACGATGGCCCGAGAATCGTGGCCGCCTGAAAAATGCTGGCGTTCCACGCCACTGCGTTGGGGAAGTGCTGCTCGGAAACAAGCTGCGGCAAAATGGAACGGCTCGCGGTGCTGTTAAACGATCGCACCACGCCAAGCAGGATCAACACCATGTAAATCGAATGGACCGAGTGGGCGCCGCGCT
The DNA here is from genome assembly GCA_963709305.1 of uncultured Acidobacteriaceae bacterium. GTDB lineage: Bacteria > Acidobacteriota > Terriglobia > Terriglobales > Acidobacteriaceae > Sulfotelmatobacter. The sequence continues at coordinate 724,742 of CAVPWO010000006.1, forward strand.
GGGCGAGAGCGAGCAGCAAGGCAAAGCAGACCGCGTATCCACCGTAGCAGGCCGAGAGCACGTGGCGGCGCTCGAATCGGTCAGACGCATGCCCGGAGATTGGAAAGAGCAGAATTCCGGGCAGAAACTGCGCCAAACCCACGTAACCAAGATCGAGCGGCCGCTTCGTAATCTCGTACACCTGCCAGCCGACCGCAACCGCTTGCATCTCGACCGCCGATACAATCAGAAACCGTGCGATCTGGAACAGCACGAATCCGGGATGCGTGAAAGCGGCGCGTCCGGCGCTGGCGTCGGAGGTGGCAGGCATGAACTACTAATCTGACACAGAATGTGCCGATTGAAGGTGCATTTTGCAAAATGAACCGTTGAAAATGGGTTCAGAATTTCTCGGACGCGAGATACACCACCAGTGCGCTGAATAGCAGCAGCACTCCGAAGCCGGAAATGAACAGCAAAAGATTCGGGTCGACTTGCGCAGACCCGGCGGGAGCAATGGAGAGAATATGAAAGATTCGTGGAGGCACGAGCTCCGACCACCACGAAGCCCAACGCAGAGCGTGGCGGTATTGCGACGCAACAAAGACCATGCCCACCAACACAGTGATGAGCCATGCGAAAGTTTGCGCGATCGTGATGGGTCGGCTGACGCGCTCGGTCGCTGCGTACCGGCGGCGCAGCTGCGCTCGCCACCACAACAGGCTCGGTGAGCCGCACGCCGCAGTGTGCTCCGATTCACTCCGCGCGAGTTGAAAGGTCTGCGTCACTAGAACGAGGTCGCGGCAGTTGTCGCAGGCATCGACATGGGCGCGCAATTCCGGACCGCAGCCCTCGGGCCAATGACCATCCTTCAGCGCCTGAGTAAGCTCTTTTTCGTAGAAGCAAGCACGAAACGTCATACTTGCCTCCGATCCGTGCCACTCTTCCCTCCGTCAATTTTCCGGAGCAGGCGGGCAATTTTTCGCCGCGCCCGGAAAAGCAACAGACGAATGCCAGGCGCGCTCAAGCCGGTGATCTCGGAGATCTCCCGGTGAGAGTAGCCTTCGGCGTGGGCCAGCCAAAGAAGTTGCCGCTCACGGGGACGCATACGCGCCATCGCCGGATCGAGAATGGCCTGCGAGTCGATGCGCGACAATCCGTCGCGAGCCGCCAGCAGCCGCTCAGGAACATCTTCAATGCACGCGGCGCGCGGCCGTCTCCAGTGGTCGCGCAAGAGATTGGTCGCAATTCGGTACAAATAACGCCTGTAGTTGACTTCGCCACCGTCGGGGCATGAGGCACACAGGAAGCGGAGATAGCTTTCCTGCATCAGGTCGTCAGCCAGCGCAGAGTTTCCCGAGACACGCACCAGATAAGCTCGCAACGCGGGCGCCGAGCGCTGATAGAAGCCGGCAAAGGCATCGCTGTCCATGGGCAGTTCGTCAGTTCGCGATGCCTCGCGAGTCCGGACATTCGGGATGGCATATTCCCCGGTCGTATTCGTTTTCCTCATGGCTGCATTCGCGAGCAGCGCGGACTCCGGCTGCTGCGGATCAGGCAGCAACTTGATTCTATTCGTGCGCTCCGCGATCCGGCATCAAGCCGAGATGCCGGGCCAGCACCCACGTGATTCCCGCCGAGATCATAAATCCAAGACCCGGCATCAGCACGACCGTGCCGATCACGAGTAAAGCTCCGCTGCCGTCTGCAAGACTGTGGCGCAAAGAGAGCAGGCCGATGCCGAGCAGCGTCATCACGACTCCGATCTGAAGAGGCGTGAGCACTCGGGCGACTGGACTTGGAACCGGCGGCCTCCGCTCGAAGCCGACCGCAATCGGGGTCGCTTCCAGGAATCGCTTGCCGGCGTCGGTGCTCATGTATGTGAGTACTTCCTGCGAGGTGCCGAATCTCTCGATCAGCTTGCCGTGCACATCCGTCTGCAGCTTGAAGATGCGATTCCAACGCCGGTTCTCGAGCAGAACATGCGTCAGCCAGAGCAGCGCGCCAAGAATGCAGACGAAAACCAGGAACGGAACGCCTGAGTTGATCAATTCAGCGTCCATTCCCGAAGGCCGGCGTTCCGACATTTGCGGCCAGAGCTTGCGCTCCAGCGCCTGGCTGGGCTCATTTTCGCCGTGCAGATTATTAAAGAGATAAAAGTCAGGATTGTGTGCGATCTCAGGATGAGCCTGCAAGAAGCGCCCCAGTTCGGGATTGTAACGGTTCACATATTCAGGATTCGAGAGCAGCGAAGGATCTCTCGCCACCACTTCAGCCAAGGTTGGGCTCACGCGCAACACCTGAAGAAGCTGGTCCTGGAGCGCGGCCAGATCCTTTTCGCTCATCTGCGGAGGGTTGGCGGGCACCGCCGGCTGGGCGACGCGCGAAGACTGTGCAACGCTGACAGCAGCGAACAATACTAGAACCGCTACGATCGACAGCACCATTCCCAAAGGCTGCTTTCGCATTTCGATGTTCCCTCCGTGAGCAGAGCGCCTTGAAAGCATCTCTACGCGCACAACGAACGGGAAGGGGAAATGGTTAACAACAATTTTCAGGATCTTGTGATCCCCTCACGCGACTACAGGCGCGTTCGCGATTCCCGCAGTTCCAAACACTCTGCGGTAGCGCTCGATCTCCGACTGCGGCCCCAGGGCCTTGGAATAATTGTCGGAAAGTTTCACGGCCGGCCGCCCTTCAACGCTCGAAACCTTGCAGATCAGGCTAATAGGGTCAAAACCCCCGCCGGCATTGGGATTGCATCCCCGAAAATCATTGGTCAGCAGCGTTCCCCACCCGGCGCTGAACCGGATGCGGCGACCCGGCGTCCACTTTTTTCGATCCTCAAAATCCGCGGCGCTGAAAAAGTCCCCCGGGGTTGAGCCGCTCGCCGCACGCCCCCCAAAGTGGGCATGCAGACCCAGAATCTGGTCTACGTCCAGCGTATCCGACGCGATCAGAAGTTTCTCCGCGGGATCTTTTCCCTTTGTCTTAAGCCACGCAATGTATTCATCCCCGGCTATGTACGGATCTTTGCTGTCCACGCGCTGCCCGGTCCAATCGGCCACCCAGTCGGGCGCGTGGGTCAAGAATTGCGTCGTGCCAAACGTATCGGGCAGCAGCACGCGCAGCGCGCCTTCATAGGTCTGCTGCCATAACTCAAGCACGCGGTACTGCGATTCCTTCAGCGCCACGTCATCGGGCGCGAGCGCGGCCATTACCATCGGGATCTCGTGGGCATTCGTTCCAATCGCTTCCAGATCGTGCTTGTGCGCCAGGAAGGCATTCGAGGTCCCAATGAAATTGTTTCCCAGATTGGCGGCCATGGCTTCGACCACATATTCCTGCCACAAAAAGCTGTGCCGGCGGCGCGTGCCAAAGTCGGCTACACTCAGTTCGGGAACGCCGCGCAGCCGCTCAATCTTGCTCCACAGCTTTGTTTTCGCCCGGGCATACAAAATGTCGAGCCCGAACTCGCTCAGCGTCTTTAGATTCGCCCGCGTCTTCAGTTCATCCAGAATGGCCAGTGCGTACAGTTCCCACATGGTGGTTTCGGCCCATGCGCCTTCGAATGTCAGCTGGATCTGTCCGTCCTGCACTCGCAGGCTTTCCGGAGTCGGAGTGTTCGAGTCCGGCCTCGCCCGCGGCCCGATCGAGACCGTTCCGGCCGACCTCAAGCTGCTGGGATGGGAGTACACCAAGGACTTCACTCCGCTGATCCCCCGGGGCATCGGGATCACCGCGGGCGCGGCCAGCCCCGACTCGGCGAAGCTGTTCCTGGACTTCGTGTTCAGCAACCAGGGCCAGCAGGTGCTCTGTGATGCCGGCTTCGAGGCGAGCAGCAACACGTTCACCCCGGCAGGCGGCTACCCCGAACACGCTCAAGGCCCTCTACGCGGCGGTCGGCGGCGCGCAGCACACCTACATGACCCCGTTCAGCGCGCAGGTGGCGCATGACATCGTCGCCCGCGCTTTGGCTGAGAGGATCAACCTGCGGATCGGCCAGGATACTTCCGGTAAAGGCACGCTCGGCATCGCGCTCGACGAGACTACCACGGCGGCGCAGGTCGAAGCGGTGTGGCGCGCGTTCGGCGGCGGGCTTGAGTATGCGGAGGTCGAAGCCGGCAGCCGCGAGGCGTTGCCTCCTGAACTGAAACGCAACCGCGCGTTCCTGACCCATCCGGTATTTCATGCGCACCGCTCGGAGACCGAGCTGTTGCGTTATATGCGCAAACTGTCCGACCGCGATCTGGCGCTCGACCGCGCGATGATTCCGCTGGGCTCCTGCACCATGAAGCTGAACGCCACCGCGGAGATGATCCCGCTGACCTGGCCCGAATTCGGCAATTTGCATCCGTTTGCGCCGCATGCGCAGGCGGCCGGCTATCACGCGCTGTTCGAGCGGCTGGAACAGTGGCTGTGCGACATGACCGGCTATGACGCGATCTCGCTGCAGCCGAATTCCGGCGCGCAGGGCGAATACGCCGGCCTGCTGGCGATCCGCGGCTATCACACCGCGCGCGGCGAGCCGCATCGCAATGTCTGCCTGATCCCCTCCTCCGCGCACGGCACCAACCCGGCCTCCGCCAGCATGGTCGGCATGGAAGTCGTGGTGGTGGCGTGCGATAAGCGCGGCGACGTCGATGTCGACGATCTGCGCGCCAAGGCCGCCAAGCATGCCAACAACCTCGCCGCCGTGATGATCACCTATCCCTCCACGCACGGCGTGTTCGAGGAGCACATCCGCGAAATCTGCGACATCGTGCATGGCCATGGCGGACAGGTCTATCTCGACGGCGCCAACATGAATGCGCAGGTCGGGCTGTCGCGGCCCGGCGATTACGGCGCCGATGTCAGCCATCTCAATCTGCACAAGACGTTCTGCATTCCGCATGGCGGCGGCGGCCCGGGCATGGGACCGATCGGCGTCAAGGCCCATCTTGCGCCGTTCCTGCCCGGACACGCCGCGGCAGAAGGTGCAAAGGCAGCTCCGATCGGGCCGGTGTCGGCCGCACCCTTTGGCTCGGCGTCGATCCTCACCATCTCCTACATCTATATCCTGATGATGGGCGGCGAAGGCCTGACGCGCGCCACCGAGATCGCGATCCTCAACGCCAACTACATCGCGAGCAAACTCGATCCGCATTTTCCGGTGCTGTACAAGAATGCAAAAGGCCGGGTCGCGCATGAATGCATCGTCGATCCGCGCCCGCTGAAAACCTCAACCGGCGTCACCGTCGACGACATCGCCAAGCGGTTGATCGATTACGGCTTCCATGCGCCGACCATGAGCTTTCCGGTACCGGGGACGCTAATGATCGAGCCGACGGAATCCGAATCCAAAGCCGAGCTGGATCGGTTCTGCGATGCCATGATCGCGATCCGGCGGGAAATTTCCGAGATCGAATCCGGCCGCTGGAAGATCGAAGCCTCGCCGCTGCGCCACGCGCCGCACACCGTGCACGACATCGCCGACGACGCCTGGACGCGTGCCTATGCCCGCGCCGAGGGCTGTTTCCCGGCGGGCACCTCGCGGACGGACAAATACTGGTGTCCGGTCGGGACGGGTCGACAACGTCTATGGCGACCGCAATCTGGTGTGCTCGTGCCCGCCGATCGAGGACTACGCGCAGGCGGCGGAGTAGCGGCGGCAAGCGTACTCGGACGCGATGCGGCATGCTCCGCGACACCAACGGGTCGCGCGAAAGCGCGCCCGGTATGACCCGCTTCTCGTCCCAACCCCGGCGGGTCACCAGTACGCGATCAAGAAACCGTTCGCCGGATCCCAACGCCAGAGATGGTCGTTGATCAATCTCGTTCCGCCCCACCAGCGCTCGATCGGGTTGTGCTGACAGAAGTCTTCGCGACCGGCCAGACGGCCCGACCTAGTTCGGTGAGTGACAGCTTGCTTTGTTTATAGCGCGCGTGACGCCGACGATCGTCGTGCATCTCCAGCGTGAAAGGTCCCTCGTCAAGCCCCGACACTGCGGGTGCGGGACCACTCGCCAAACCGTCCAAGAGGAAGCCGACTTCCCAATAGTCGAATACGCGCTGTTTGTTGCGCTTCTCATGACCAGGAAAAAGATCGGGCGGGCGCGCATTACCTTCCGATATCAGCTCCAGCATTCGCATTTCGGTCGCGCCGAGCCCCGTCCAACGCGACGGAAGTTCATTCAAGAGTTCTTTCAAGGCGGGCCCAAGCATCGGCAACGCGCTCAAATCCTGGCCAAGCAGATCGACGCAGGCTCGCGGCGTGGTCGCCTGATAAGCCTGCCAAGCCGCGCTTGCCATTTCGAGCACGTCGACCTCGACTGCTGGCGGCAGTTCTTTGTCCGGTCGATCACTCCCTGGTAAATCATGATCGAAATGACGCAACTTGAACCTCGGGAAAATCTCCCGATGAAATCGAAAATAGTCGAGCAGCCAGACCAATCGCAGTTGGGCATTCGGGTCCGAATCGAACCATAGTTCCACGGTCTCGTATTGCAGACAGAAGTCCGCCAACGACAATTCTTGCTGTCGTTATTTTTGCTCCGTCCCCATTTTTTGGCGCAGTCAGACCAATGATAGAGCGAAGGGTCCATTGCTGTGCGAGCGCCGAAGAAGGTTGTGGCGAGTTCATCCAAGGGCGGCAACGGCCCCCAAACGAAACGAAAGAAGAATTCAACCGCGAGATCGGCAAAATCCGACCGATCAAGTTCCGGCCTCAAATGACCGGTCAGGATCAGACGCTTCATGGTCCACCCGCTTTACGCAAAACAAAACGGGCGCCGAAAACGTCGGCAACTCAACGTCCTCAGCGCCCGCTTATGTCGAAACCCGGATCACGCGAGCCCAAGTCCAGGAAAATCTCAATCCTCCGCGGGCTCCTCTTCGCTTTCGGCGTCGCGCTCGGGGGAGCCTGCGAGAATCTGCTCGGCGATCAGGCCGGAGTTCTGGCGGATCGCGGCCTCGATCTTGGCGGTCATGTCGGGATTGGCCTTGAGGAACGCCTTTGAGTTCTCGCGGCCCTGGCCGAGCCGCTGGCTGTCATAGGAGAACCAGGCGCCGGATTTCTCGACGATGCCGGCCTTGACGCCGAGATCGAGGATTTCGCCCATCTTGGAGACGCCCTCGCCATACATGATGTCGAATTCGACCTGCTTGAACGGCGGCGCCAGCTTGTTCTTCACCACCTTGACGCGGGTCTGGTTGCCGACCACCTCGTCGCGCTCCTTGATCGCGCCGATGCGGCGGATGTCGAGCCGCACCGAGGCATAGAATTTCAGCGCATTGCCGCCGGTGGTGGTTTCCGGCGAGCCGTACATCACGCCGATCTTCATCCGGATCTGGTTGATGAAGATCACCATGGTGTTGGATTTGTTGATCGAGGCGGTGAGCTTGCGCAGCGCCTGGCTCATCAGCCGCGCCTGCAGGCCGGGCAGCGCATCGCCCATCTCGCCCTCGAGTTCGGCGTGCGGCACCAGCGCCGCCACCGAATCCACCACCAGCACGTCGACCGCGCCGGAGCGCACCAGCGTGTCGCAGATTTCCAGCGCCTGCTCGCCGGTGTCGGGCTGCGAAATCAGGAGTTCGTCGATATTGACGCCGAGCTTGCGGGCATAGACCGGATCGAGCGCGTGTTCGGCATCGATGAAGGCGCAGATGCCGCCCTTCTTCTGGCCTTCGGCCACCGTATGCAGCGCCAGCGTGGTCTTGCCCGAGGATTCCGGCCCGTAGATTTCCACCACCCGGCCCCTCGGCAGGCCGCCGACGCCGAGCGCGATATCGAGCCCGAGCGAGCCCGAGGAAATGGTCTCGACATCCATCGAGCGGTCGTTCTTGCCGAGCTTCATCACCGAGCCCTTGCCGAACTGGCGCTCGATCTGGGAAAGCGCGGCGGACAGGGCCTTGGTCTTGTCCATGGAGGATCCTTCGACGATACGCAGGGCAGTGGCGGACATAGGTCGTGCTCCTTATGGCGGGGATTCGCGAGCGGGACAAACGGACGGCGATAACGGATCGAATGAGCGACTGATGGAACAATGTACCCTATTTGTTCTCGGTTCGCAATATGTTCTTTTTGTGGCGGTGGGTACTGGCCTGTTTCGACCCCTAGTGGCCTAGTTTGATATTCGCAGTGGCCTGTTTTAATTTTGTGTCTCGGCGACCCTTGGGTACTGTCCGTATTTAAGCCCTTGTGTCCTAATTTGAATCTTGGAGTGTCCTAATTCGCGCCCGTCCCGATCAAAGATGGCGACGAACAATAAAGAAGGCGACCGCCCATGTGATCACGAAGACAACCAGGAGAACGGGAATCCAAAAAGGGGCGGCAAATACGATCACCCAAGCCACGGTGTCAAAAATGCTAGGGTCGGTGGGGTGCTTCGCCGCTAACGGAATCCACACCTTCCCAATACCGGCCATCGCGACGAGCGCGCATGCCGCAATGGCCGCAGTCGGCGGGACTAGTCCGAGAATTGCGCGTTTGAACATGAGGTTTCAAACCTGCCGCTACGGCCGCCTCATGTGTGGATGGCCCCCGACTTGCAAGAGTTTTTTCGCGTGATGAACAGTGGTCGCTTGCAGTCATGTGTCCGGCCTTTCAGTGCGGTCTCACATGACCGCTGGCCTTGATGGATTCCGCGGGTCGAGGCCTTATCAGTTGGTCGGGATTTGAATCCCGCTGAGGCGGTCAGGTTTCTCTCGATCCGTCGGGTGACCGACCGTGCCATCACGTGTTTTACTCTCGCAAGCTTGCGGCACGCCGCGGTTTAGCAGTTTATGCTGCCACTGCTGCGTGTCGATAGGTGTCCTGTCTGCTCATGACGGCCCAAGCCACACGCGCCGTCTTATTGGCTAAGGCGACTGCGACGACAAGCCGTGGTTTTCGACTCAACAAGGATGTTAACCAGGGGTCGTTTCTGGCTTGCTTCGAACAAAGGAGCACCGTGTGTGCGCTGTTGACGAGCAGGCGACGGAGATAACTGTCTCCTCGTTTGCTAATTCCTCCGAGACGCGCCTTTCCACCGGTAGAGTTTTGTCTCGGTACTAGCCCGAGCCACGCGGCAAACTCTCTGCCGCTACGAAATATGTTCGGATCTGCAACCGTTGCTGCGATCGCCGTGGCGATGATCGGTCCGATCCCCGGAATGGTAGCCAGACGTTGGCTGACCGGGTTGCTCTTGTGCCACGCGATAACCTGCGTCTCGAGCCCAGCGATCCGCGTCTGAGTATCTTCGATCTGGTCGACGATTACCTTCAGCACCTGACGGGCAATATCCGGTACGCGCCCGTCCTTCTCGTCCATGACAATCGCAATCAGTCTTGTCACTTTGTGCAGGCCCTGACCCTCGATCAGACCGAACTCGGCCAAGTGCCCACGCAAAGCATTGACGAGCATGGTGCGCTGGCGGATCAGCAAATCCCGAGCCCGATGCATCATCAGTGCCGACTGTTGGTCCGCCATTTTTACCGGTACGAAGCGCATCGATGGACGCCGAACCGCCTCGCAGATCGCCTCGGCATCGGCCACGTCGTGCTTGTTGCGTTTTACATAAGCTTTCACATAGCTAGGCGGCATGAGGCGAGCCTCATGGCCAAGCGCAATCAACTCACGCGCCCAATGGTGCGCCGTCGCGCAGGCTTCGAGGCCGACAAGGCACGGCGGAATCCCAGAAAAGAATGCCAGGACCTGGCTGCGTCGCAGCCGCTTGCGCAGCATTACTTTGCCTGCCTCGTCGACCGCATGAACCTGGAAGACACTTTTGCCAGATCAAGACCAATTGTTGTAATATCGCCCATGGATGGCTCCCGTTGCTGGTGATCTTTGACGACCACCATCTTGGCACATCGATGCCGTCAGGGGGCCATCCACCCCATCAGTTGGCGGCCTCTTTCTTTTCATAGAATGCTAAGCAGGTAGGCCAGCTCCCGCTGATACCTTTCCGCCGATGAATTGACCTGCAATCCTTTTTCCCTCAACCATGTGGAAACTGCCCATCGAGACTGGAGGATTGCAATTTCCAGTTCCAGTGCAACGCCGCTTAGTGCGGCGGCCTTCGGCCCGAACTGCAAGCGTTGTTTGATCGGCTCGCCGTCGATCCTCATTCCGAACTCTTTGGCAGGCCGGATGGCATGATCCAATCTGGCCCCGATCCTGTTTCCGAAACCATCAAGATCGCACCGCCGCCCCCAGGCGAGTGGCCAAGTCTGGCAAGTGGCTGTTTCCCCGGTGCCACGGATAACGGCACGAGTGGATAACGGGTCATCCTCCAGTGTTACTTTTTGAACAGACGGCACCCACGGCTTCCGTTTTCATTGCCTGCATTCACTCACGTTAGCTGATACTGGCGATCAGCCCCCGGGGGCCTTTCCCCCGGGCTTTTCGCTTGGGGGCTTGTTTCGGCCAATGCGCGGGAGTGGTTCCTTTTGGAAAACCTCTAACATAGCCCCGCAGGACTACGGATTGAACCATGGCCGTTTTGTTGAGACTTATAACTGCCGGGATTTAAAGACCCGGCCACGTGGGCCGGCGCCGCCAAGCGATTATACTCCGCTTGGTGGCGTTGTGCATTCGGGCCCGAGGCGCGCGGCCTAACCCGCGTCTCATTTCCCTAAAACCCCGGACCGCGCTTGCCCGGATTTACCAAATGCCGCGGCGCATTACACCCTGTGCATGCCCAACATTATTGCGCACTTTCAAAATTCAAGTTGACGGCAGAGCACGCTGCATCATGTGCGACAAGCGCATGATCATGTTGGGCATCCGAGGCTGAGAAAGCGTCAGCCCAATTTATTTGCTCTGCTGATCGTGCTTCAGGCCACCCTGCCTGGCCAGAGGGTCGTTCGGATTATCGAGTATAAACCGGTGAAGGCCATAATAGGTGCCTTCGATCGTCAGCGCGACGACTGCGATCAGGACGATCAAGACGATCACCATTTCCCGTCTCGTCAATCCCTCGAACATGGCGCCGTTGCCCCGTAAGGATGGTATTTAACCCGTCCACATCAGCGGCGACAATCCTGACCGTGGCCTGCCTGGAAAGGGCGAGTGGCCTCATTGCGAAACCGGTTTGTTGACAGCCCCCTTCCGGGCAAGCGATGCGCTGGAACCCGAAGAAAAAAGCCGCCCGGGCGCGACGCCCGGACGGCTTTCTCATGCGACTGCCGGCCCGGCACTGCCCGGTTCCGCCGCATCTGTCGGCAATGCTGATGCAGCTTGGTTAACACGAAGTTAACGACCAGTTTGAAGTGGCCGGATTTGATCAGGCAAGTCGCCCGTTGGGACGCAACCCGGTTACTTCGAAGCCAATACGGTTTCGGCATCCGGCTTTTCAGCCCAAATACTGGTCGGCGGGCCACCGATCAAGTTCAGCAGCGCAACCGCGGCAAACACGGTGGTTACCCGATGCTGATTTGCGCTGAACAGATCGGCTCATTTCCCAATCGGGATGCCGACGATCATCATCATTATCATCGATAAACATGGGCGCTCCGCTCCTTGCCGGGGCCGACGCACAGCGAAGGGGAAAGGTCCGAAGCCTCCTCGTCCAGCCGGCGCTCCGACGGGGGTCCTAATGCGTTCTCGTGCAAAATGTGTTTGGTCTCCCCCGTAGAACTACGTGCCTGGCGACGCAATCGTAGCGGAGATGCGAACGTCCGATGTCACGAGTGCGGCACCGGCTATCGACGGATCGAGTTCTAACGACAAGACCGGGAAAGCGAGGCGAGTTTTGCTGCCTGGTCTGCGACCACGTCTTGAGCTTTTCGATGACCTCGCGAGGTTGCCATCCGTCTTACCGTTCAGCCCCTCAAAGCTCAGGGAAAACGGGGACAGATGGTTTTCAAACTGATGTCGTTGCCTCATAAATCACTCAGCCGGTCGTATCAGACGCATGAACTCGACTGGTGAGACCCGGCGCGAGCTCTGAAGGGGGGAACGCAGCCGGGCCGTCGACCCTCGAGATCAAGATGCACCGGCAACAATGTCTTCCGTGACGGCGTGAGCGTTCATGCGCGATTTCACTGGCCGAAACAGCCTTTTGTGCAGCGACGCCGTATGCGCAGCAGCCCCAAACTACCCCGTCGTGAAGAGCAGGCCGCGAGGAAAGCCACTCGATCTCTGAAAAATTATTTAATCGTTTCCCACGCGGAATAAGCCAATATCGCATTGCGGTGCCGTTGCCATCATCGGTACCCCCTAGAGGAACCTCGCCCGACCCCCATTGGGCGGGGTTTTTCGTTGCCGACAGCTTCGGCGCCAGCCCGCACTGCCCGGCCTCGTGTTTCGCCCGCTAGTCGGTGCTCGTACTCAAGACCTTCCCGAATTCCGTATTTTTACGAAATCGGAAACCATTCGTAAACCATGTCCCGCTAGGTTCAGCTCGCGAGCGGAATTTCAAGCCGTCATCGGCAGAACGCCGGTGGCGGCTTTCCCTCGGTCACTCTGGACGCCGCGGCATCAGACCGTTGTCGTTGCGCAGGAAGCACGTCAACAAAATATGAACCCGATCCGGTATCGGCGTATCTCGCCGATATGAGCTTCCGTGCAGACGATGCCCGCGAAGCTCGGGAATGGATTCCGATCTCAACCGTTCTCACGAGGTTGTGTGGTTGGGTTAGTGCTGACCTTCACCGGCCTGTTAAATCGCATGCGCTATTTTGATTGTTGACGTCCGTTACCGGACCGACAGATATCCAACGGTTGATTATTCTTTAGTATCATGGAGATCTGGAAAAGACCTGATCCAGAACTTTTACCGATGCACCGCCCGCGCTGCCCTCGGTGCCAAGTGCGGATGCTGGCGATCGGCGTCTCGACCGGGCCGGAAGGTTTCGAACACCGCCTATTCGAGTGTCCAAAGTGCAAACACACAGAGGAGAAGATTCTGGCATCTGACCCGCTCGGATCAAACGCGACCGGGTGGCTGGACAACGATCTACAGCCGCCTAAGTAGCCAGGATTGCTTGTGCCCCGGCATCACGCCATCGCCAAAAGAAACGACCCCAGCACGGGGGAAGAGCTGAGGCCGTTTTGTGGGAGTGTCATGGGGGGATGACACGCTTCAAATAACGCGCCAGCACGAAAACAGTTCCGCCAGACAACCTCTGCCGCTGATAATCTCGATCAGGCCGGAGTTTCCGATCCGTCGGACTCACTTTGCGCCAGCCGTATCACCCCCTCCCCGGTCACGACCGGACCGCCCCGCGTCATCGCGGACGTAGCGTAGCGCCACCAGCTTGACCAGTCCGCCCGTTGAAGCTGGTGCCGCGATCGGCTGGCCTTCAGCGGCAGCTAAACAATCTCATCGTCCCCCTGATGCGCAGACCCGGCCGATCTGTTTTATTGAAACAGAAACAGAGCGCGGCAGCCGATCCGTAATAATACCGAGAGCCCTCGCTTCCGATCCGGAATCGGCCCATAAATTTGCCAGTGATTTGTCAAGCGAACTATTCCCCACGCCTGATCGCGAGTTCACCGATGAGCGTACATACGCCAATGCTTTTGACGCCTGAAGAGTTCGCCTCGTTGATCGAGGTCGCGATTACTTCGCCCACCCCCGCCATCCCGGCGTCTCATCTGGCAAAGCTGATCAGCCTTGGCTACGTCGCGGTAACCACCAAAGGTCCTGTCGTCACCGGCGATGGACTGATCCGGATCACCGGGAGCGAGTGAGGGCGCTGAAGCGGCGTGACCAGCCTCTACTCCGTAAATTCCCGGATTGATCTGTCCCGCATTCCGGAATCCACTGACGCAAGATTTTCTGGATTTCACAGGCCTGGAGCGGCCTTCATTGCATCGGGTCACGCCATGCCGCTCTACTTTTTTCGCATTCGAAACGGCAGCCTTTCCGGCGCTTCCGATCAAGGCAAGGAATTTGCCGATCACGATGCCGCCTGGAAAGAGTTGACCAGTGTTTGCGCCGGTATCGTCGGCGGCATTTCCCGAAAGCTCCAGCAGAACTCCGAATGGGAAATGGAGCTTCTGGACGAAGCCAAGCGACCGGTTTTTCAAATCCGTCTCGTCGCGGAGACGCCGGATTAAAGCATCCAGGAAAAGGAGAGCCGCGGTTTCGCTTCAATCAGAAGCGACCCGGCTCTCGGTCCAGGCGCAAAGCCCGGTTTCAGCTCTTTGGCCGTAACAAAGCGGGCACCGAGCCGCCCCGCCCTGGCAGCAGATCAGCATGCATACCCGAAGCACCTCACCGCCCCGGTGAACGCAAGGCCGAAGCTCTTCGGCACCGCCATAGCGCCGACATCCAGGCAACCGCCGTTTTCGGATACGTCGATAATGGTGCACTCGATCCATGGCGCATCGGGCGCAGGAATCAGGGAATCCCGGCTGGTGCAGATCGATCCGGAAGTGCTTCGAGGTCTTCGCGGTGTCTCGCGATGGAACTCCCCCGGGGCGATGCCCAGGCGAAAATAGCTGACCGGCGGTTATCGAAAAAGTTAACAACTATAGATGGTTATGGAAAAGCCATCAAAAAACGCCCTCTATGAGAGCGCACTAATCTGCGCTGCGCAGCCGCCGCATCGTGAATTCGATGTCGCCATTGGGCAGTTCGCGCCAGCTTTCGACGCCGCTCATATAGGCGGCCTTGGGATAGCGCGCGAGGAAATCGCGTGCCCTTGTCCGCGCCTTCTCGCGCGGCATGGTGAACGTCTCGCGCAAATAGCCATCGTCCAGCTTGCGCCGGCCGGCCATCCGGTCTGCGAGATCGCGCGGACGAGAGGCCATGTCGCAACTCCAACAGATAACGACCTATTCAATATAGCGCTTGCGGGAGCCAAACCCAGTCCATGTGCGGGCCGGTCAGAAGGCGACCTTCCCCCGGAGGCGGCGGTGGCAGCCATTGTTTGCCTTCCGACAAAGAAACTTTGTCCGGCGGTACCCTTTGTCCTGGCGTACTCTTGGTAAATGAGTAATGCCCCATCACCCGCGGAGCCTGCGCATGCGTTGTTGATGGATTCTTACCGCTATGACGGATACCGGACCGACATTGCAGCTTGCATGCTTCTTATATTGGGCTTTCCCGCGGCTCGCCCTCTCGGAGCGTTCTACCATCACCCTGCGGTAAAACGGCCCGACCGACCGGGCGGGATTTTGCATTGCCTAATTCAAGCGCCGGCCTGCCATTGGACAACAAGCTTATTGCCTCGCTGCCCCGCGATCATTTCGACCGGTTGCGCCACATTTGTCGACGGTCTCCCTGCAACAGGGATCCGTGCTGTTCGAGGCCGGCGACGAAGTCGATCAAATCTACTTCCCCCACGACGGCATGTTGTCGCTGCTCGCCGTGCTGCGCGACGGCAAGGCGATCGAGACCGCGACCGTCGGGTCGCGAAGGCGTTGTCGGCGCGATGGCTGGACTAGGCCTCTACAGATCGCTGGTGCGCGTCGTCGTGCAAATGCCGATGACCTGTCAGCAGGATCTCGGCTACGCATTTCAGGCCGGTTGTCAGCGCCAGCGATGTCGTTCGAAATCTCTGCATCCGCTACAACGAGGTGCTGCTCTCGCAGGCGCGGGTGACGGCCGCCTGCAACGCACTGCACCAGATCGAGGCGCGATTTTGCCGCTGGCTGCTGCAAAGCGCCGATCGCTCGGCCAGCGACACCGTGCCGCTGACGCAGGAATTTCTCGCCGAGATGCTCGGGGTGAGGCGCACTTCGGTGACCGAAGTCGCCAGCAAGGTGCAAAGCGCCGGCGTAATTACCTATTCACGCGGCGTGATCCGGATCCTGGATCGGCCCGCACTGCTACGGATGTCCTGCGAGTGCTACGAAACCTTGCTGGAGCAATCGGCCGCGCTGGCCTGACCAGCGCACGCATTGCGACGCGTTCACGCCTCGCGCTTCAATTCGCGCTACTGCCGGTTCTGGTCTTCGGCTTGGCGGAGGCTTTGCTCACGGTCTTGGGCGCGTCCGTACTGCGTACGTTGCCCCAGGGATCAAGCAGGCGCCTTGGCGTCCGGTATTTCTTCGGCGAAAATCCTGGTAAGCCTTGTCTCTCGCCGCCTCGGCATCCTTTTCGTCTTGCGACTTGGCCGGCTTGTTGTCCATCAGCAAGTTCAAGCTGGGGGTGCTGCTCTGGGCAAAAGCCGGCGAGGCCACCAACATGATAACCGCCGCCATGCAGAAAACTTTCATGGAGTGCTCCCTGTCTCTTCCCGGCAATATATCATCGCTTCGGCAGCTGGGCCAAGTGCGCCGGGTGACGTAACGCGCCCGCGAGGTAAACGCACCCGGCCCGCGACGCGTGCCGGGTCATGCGACGCGCACCGCGATTAGCCCGCTAAAAATGGTCCGATTTGCAGGATTTCTGCATCCAATCGTCCCGATTGGACCGCATTTGGTGCAGCCGTTGAGGGCGAGGCCCATGGCGATAACGCTGAAAATCAATGCCAATCGCCGGAACGCCATCAACCCACTCCCCACGCACACAACTTTACGCCCCAAGGCCCTGCTTCCCCAGGATCCTGTTTCCCGGGACCTTATGACCTCAAGTCAGGCATTTTCAAGCCGTCCCGCCAGGATCTCTTTGCACAGGATACGCTCTGGAATAAGCATTATTTGCAATTCCGTGCGAGGAAACACCGTTCATGCCACGCGAGCCAAATGCATACGAACAAAAAGCTGAGAATTTCGATATCGAGGAGGCCAGGCGCGTTCTCGGCGACGTATTCGCACCCTGGGTGCAGGATCTCGGGCTGTCGATCGGCAGCGTCGAATATGCTCCGCCGCCGGGCGCTGCCGCCGACTGGCAGCCGGGCGCGGTGCTGCGGATGGCATTCTCGGAACGGCTGTGCCGGCATGGCGGCATCGTCTGCGGACAGGCGCTGATGGCGCTGGCCGACACCTCGATGGTGATCGCAATTCTTGCCGCGAACCGGGGATACCGTCCGATGACGACCGTCGATCAAACCACGCATTTCATGCGCGCCGTGGCACAATCGGACGTGCTGGCCGATGCCCGGGTAGTGCGGCTCGGACGGACCATGAGCTTCGGCCGCGTCACCCTGTCCAGTGCAGCCGACAGCAAGCCCGTTGCGATGGTATCCAGCGCGTTTGCGATGCTGTGAGCTGCCGTCCTCCCACACCGCTGCCCTATTTTCAGCAATTGTTGATGGCTCGAGCTCGCGAATTGACCAGCGAGTTCCCGCGCAATCTTAACCGGCTCGGGATAAAATCAGCGAATGTGGCGGGTCATAATCTATACCGTATTGATGACGGGCGGGGCACTGATGCTGGCGGGCTGTGGCATTGCCGACAGCCGTTCGCCGGTCCCTGAATTCATGCGCGCGAAAGCCAGCGACCCGCCGCCGCCCGAAGCGCCGCCCGATGTCAAACAACTGGTCCGTGAAAAACTGGATTCGGTGTTTGTCCGGCTCGAACCCGCGCCAGGTGCAGGTTTCGCCGCCGCGCCACGAGCTACGTGGCCTCGGCTGGACGGCATGCGTCAAGGCTGAACTGACCAACGCCGTGGGCAAACCGCTGGGCAGTGAAACCTATCGCATCACGATCAGCAGCGGCGTCGTTATCGACCGGCAACGTATCGAAGCCGAGGACACGTGCGCCACCGAAAGCTACCAGCCGATCTGACGGGCCTGCGCTGATAAACGGCGCATTAACATTACCGCTTGAATTGAAGCCTTACACCCACCCGCATCCACGGCATTTCCCGATCTTTCCGCTAGCCTTTCCCGATAACGCGGTGGAGGGCGGGGTACGCGCGCTCCGCAATCCCGCGAACGGGGAAACGGGACGTGGTCGAAATTGCTGAACCAGCGGTCGTGCCCACCGCCCATCGGCAAAGACGATGCATCCGGCCAGCCGGCGCGCGCCGCTGGCCGGATGGCATTGCGCTCGCATGACAGCTGCGCTGATGCCGCTCGCGGCGGTCGCCGTGGCGCCATGGCGCGCGCTGGCCGAACGCGCAGTCGAGCCGAACGGCTATTACCTGCCCGACTGGGAATTCGCGGTGAATGCCTCCGCAACCGGCCGCACCGGCGTCTCCGCGCTGACCGCATGGAGCGATGCTCGCGCCGGACGGCGCGACGCGGCTGACCGGCCTGATGCCGGTAATCTCGTTGTGGCGCGCCTGCAAAATTCCGTTGCCTGCGCTGGC
Organism: uncultured Acidobacteriaceae bacterium; assembly: GCA_963709305.1. Classification (GTDB taxonomy): domain Bacteria; phylum Acidobacteriota; class Terriglobia; order Terriglobales; family Acidobacteriaceae; genus Sulfotelmatobacter. Next base: position 742,831 of record CAVPWO010000006.1, read on the forward strand.
CAGCGCCGATCCCTACGGCACGCTATGCACGCCGCTGCTCGATCGCGAGACGGCCGGCGATGCCGTCGACCGCAATTGCTGGCGCGGCGCGCAACGCCGGCGCCCATGCGCTGATCCTGCGCGACGTCGTCGCTGGACGGCGCGGCGATGAAGACCGTCACGCGACGTGCTGCGGCGAGACGGCATGCATCCGCGTATCCTGCAATCCCATCTCCGCGCCTGCCTTGACGCGACGCAGCGATGCCGAGAACTGCTGCGTAACGCGCTGGCGCGCAAAAAACTGAAGGAATTGCGCCGTCAGCGCCATCGACTGGCCGAGCATGGCGCCATCCGTTTCGACGTCGCGCGCAGGCCCGAAGAGGTCGCGGCCGCGCTCGAGACATTCCTGCGCGCTGGAAGCCAGCGGCTGGAAAGCCAAGCGCGGCACCGCGCTGATGCAGGACGACGGCGATGCCGATTTCATCCGGCGCGCCACGCCGGCGCTTGCCGGGACCGGCCAATGCGAGATCGTGACGCTGCGCGCCGGCGATACGCCGGTCGCCGCCGCGATCGTGCTGCGGCATCAGGATCGCGCCTTCTACTTCAAGCTCGGCGTCGACGAGCGCTTCGCGAAATATTCGCCCGGCGTGCAGCTGACGCTCGATCTGACCCGGCATCTGTGCGCCGATCCCGCCATCGCAACGGCCAATTCCACCGCCAGCGCAGATCATCCGATGATCAATCCGATCTGGCGCGGACGGTTTGACGATCGGCGACGTGCTGATTCCGCTGCGGCCGAGGCGATCCCGTGGTCTCGCTGATCCATGCGGCGCTGGCGACTGCGCAGGCTAGTCCGCGAATTCGCGCGCCGCATGGTTCACTTGATCCGCGAGATCATAATCATCATGCGATACGATCGCCGAAACCCTGACACGCCGCACCCTACTCCGCCGCCTGCGCGTTCACTTCCGCCGACACCTGGCGGATGGCGCGGGCGAGTTGCTCGGCCGGCTGCGCGCCGGACACCGCGTATTTCTCGGCGAACACGAAGGTCGGCACGCCGGAGATGCCCTTGTCGGAGGCCTCCTGCGCCTGCGCCGAGATCAGCGCCACGTCCTCGTCGGTCGCAAGCCGCCGGCGCACGTCGTCGGCGTCAAGCCCGCAATCGGCCGCCGCCTGCACCAGCACGTCGATGTCGGTGAGATCGCCGCCGTCCCTGAAATACAATTCCATCAGCCGCTGCTTCATCTCGGCGGATTTGCCGTGCGCCTCGGCCCAGTGAATCAGGCGATGGCAATCGATGGTGTTGGGCTGGCGCTTGACCAGATCGGGCCGGTAGGTGCAGCCCCTCTTCGCCGGCGGCCGCGACGACGCGGCCGGCGATGCCCTTGTAGGCTTCGGGCGAGCCGAATTTCGCGGTGAGATATTCGTCGCGGCTGATGCCCTCGCGCGGCACCCAGGAATTGAGGAAGAACGGCCGCCAGTGAATCTCCACCGGAACGTCCGGCGTCAGCGCCAGCGCGTTCTCGATGCGGCGCTTGCCGATATAGCACCACGGGCACACCACGTCGGAGACGATGTCGATCTGAAGCGGTTTCAGGGTGCTCATCGGGCGTCCTCTGCTTTCGCGGAAGTCCCGAAGATAGTCAGCCATCAACGGGCGCGAGGCAAGGGAGCTATTTCGAGATCGGCCGCCATGTTCCGCATCCGCTCGGCGGTCAGATCGTCGGCCGGAAAGAAGGTCTCCAGCGCCAGCTCCGACAGCGTGATATCGACCGGCGTGCCGAAAATCATGGTGGTGGAGAAAAAGCTCAGGACGTCGCCGTCGAGCCGCATCTTGAAGGGGATCGCGACATTGTCGGCCGACAGCGGCCCGGACGCGCCGGGATCGGATAGCGCCTTGAGCTCGTGATAGAGCTTGATCAGTTCGGGATCGGCGGTCGCCTCGCACTGGCGATGCAGCCGCTCCAGCAGATGCCCGCACCATTCGGCGAGGTTGACGGTGCGCGCCGCCAGCGCCTCGGGGTGAAAGCTCAGCCGCAGCACGTTGAAGGGCTGGCCGAGCAGGCGCTGCCGGGATGCCCTCCAAGCAGCGGCATCACCATGCGGTTGGCCGAGACCAGAATTCCAGTGCCGGTCGACGGCCAGCGCCGGATTGGGCTCATGCGCTTTCAGCACCAGATCGATCGCGGCCCGCGCCGATTTCAGCGCGGGATCGTCGAGCGAGCGCTGCGGAAACGCCGGCGCAAAGCCCGCCGCCACCAGCAGCACGTTGCGCTCGCGCAAGGGCACGTCGAGCCGCTCGGCAAGTTCAGCACCATGTCGCGCGACGGCGCGGCGCGGCCGGTTTCCACAAAGCTGAGATGCCGCGCCGAAATCTCGGCGTCGCCGGCGAGATCGAGCTGGCTGAGATGGCGGCGCTGCCGCCATTCCCGCAGGTGATCGCCGATATGGACGGGCTGGTTGCGTCGGCTCGCGCCGTGGCGGTACTGTGTGTTCATGGTGGAAAACCTAGCATGCGAATTTCAGCCATTCCATTACGTCCGAGGTAATCGAACTGGCTATCGGCCGGGCCATCTTCGCGATACAGGAGATGACCATGAGCACGCCGATTCCGCAGAACCGCCCCTCAGCCGCCGACATCATGCCCGTGGCTGCTCAGATCTGGCGACCCGAATGCTGGCGCGCACGCTCAACATGCCGGAGCCGCTGGTGCACCACACCGGCGTTTTCGTCTTCGCGCAGGTGCAGGCCGTCGAGAACAGCGTCGGCAAGACGCTCTGCCCGATCCGCCTCGCTGCGCCAGCTCCGGGCCTGGCGCCGCGACTGGCGCGCTAACCCATCCACCCTCAACCGGAAAGGAGAACGACCATGATCACATCCATCCGTGTTTCTGCGCCGCGCCATCCTGCCGACGCCATCTTCAGCGGCGCATCGCCGTGCTGCTCACGTTCGGCGCCGGCGCGCTGACGCCGCTGTTCAACCTGCCGAAGCGTTGCTGCGCGAGACCGGGCTGTTCCTGATCGCCTACACCGCGCTGGTCGGCTGGCTCGGCACACGCCGGGCGATGCCGACAGGCGCTGGTACGTCATCGTGATCGCGGGCAATGCGGCGTGGGCCATCGGCGGACGTCGACACTGTTGTTCAGCGGCGCGGTGACGCCCAACCTGCTGGGCGAAGCCTTCGTCGCGGCTGCAGGCGATCGCGGTGGCGCATCTCGGCGAACTGCAATATGCCGGGCTGGCGCAGGAGCAGCGACGCGGTAACGAGCGGGCGAAGTGGCTAGCGGCTGCGGAGCCGACCCCACGGCCAGGCGAGGAAATCTCGGCATGTGCTGGGAAGTCTTCGCGAAAGTTCTGGACTTCGCGGAAAGTCGCCTTTGCCGGCGGCCGGATTTGTTGCTGGCCACCTTGGCCGGGCGTAGCCATTCAGATGGTCGATGTCCGTTAAAGCGCCTGCGATTCGTCGGTGTGCAGCGACTTGGCGTCGCGGCATTCTTGCTGCCGTTGGCCGCTTTTGCCTGGGCTTTTAGTCTTGGCTTTCTGCCTTGGCAGCCTGCTTCAGCGGCCTCTCCTACTGGTCCTTGGCTTTCAGGCGCAGCCTCTCGGCCCTCGCCTCGGCGCGCTTCTTCTTGCGCTTCTTCGCAGGCGTCGCATTTGCAGCCGATCGGCTTCAGATACGCCTTGAAGTAATCGGTGCCGTAATCGTAGTTGATCTCCTCGCCGGGCTCGATGTTCTTGATCGCGCGGATCACGACCTTGCGCTTGCGCGGGTTGACGTCGATTCCGCGTTCGGCTTGCAGGCGTGATTGATGTAGCGCGCGATGTTCTTGCGCACCGAGCCGTCAATGGTCCAGCGGCCGTTCAGCTCGAACAGATACTTGTTCTCGATCGCGTCGTCTTTCTTCTTCCGGGAATCCAGCAGCGGCCCAAAATAGCGAACGATTTTGGCGCCTTCTTGATCGGTTTGGTGGCGAAGAGGCCAAGTCCGGTGCGGGAACGGCCGACGCGATAGGGTTTATTCGACGGAATGGCAGGCATGATCGATTGGAACTGACACGCTAGTGAACGAGGGATCGCGAAGGTTGTTCTAGACAATTCCGCGCCAATGTCAGGTGTTTCGCAGCCGTCTCGCGCCAAACCTTCCCCCAGATTTGGACGGGCGCGGATCTGGCCCCGGCGAAGCCGGCCCCAGGCTGATCGCAGCCATTGCATGGCCAGCAGGGTTTCCACGTCCGTCGCCCTTGGGCAGCCGCCTGAGAATATCGGAAAGCCGGCCATCGAGCAGCAGCATGGTGAAGCCGTGAACCAGCGACCAGGCGCGCGCAATGGCAGCGCCCTGATCGAGCGACAGCGCCTGCTTCGGAAATCTGCTCGTGGCGGCTGGCGCCGATCGCGCCGGCCAACTCGGCGAACGAGGCATTGGCGGCCTCATGCAGCGAAGGCCTCTACATATCGAGCCGTTCGGTGCGGAACATCAGCCCGTACAGGCCGGGATGGGCTTGCGCATAACCGACATAGGCTTTGGCCCGCGCCATGCCTGCTCCATCGTCGGGGCACCATGGCCGCACTGGCCTGCCGCCATCGCGGCGTTGAATTGCCGGAAGCCGATCGCGGCGAGTTCGCTGACAAGACCCGTGAGGTCGCCGAAAGTGGTGGGTCGGCGCGGCATGCGAGACGCCGGCCTCGCGCGCCACCGCGCGCAACGTCAGCCCCGGCAGCCCGTCGCGCTCCAGCACCCGCTCGGCCGCCTCCAGCAGGGCATCGCGCAGCGCGCCATGATGATAGCGAGCGCGTCGCCTGGCGCCACCGTCGGCCGGCCGCGCTTGAGTTCCGTGGACGCTCCGCGCCGGCGCGGCCGTGTTCGCGGCGCGGCCGGACTGCGGGCTGGGGTCGATGGGATTTTTTTCGTCATTGCGGCCTTATAGGTCGCGATTTTTACACTGTAAAGATTTCACTTGACGGTCGCGCCGTTGGCGCGATATCATATCTTTACGATGTAAAGATAAACCGAGGGAGCGACGATGCAGCAGCAAGTCAGCGGCCAAGCCCGAGCCGGATCCAACCGGCGCCGATTCCGATGGAATGCGACGCGCCGTTTCTCAAGATCGTCGGCGAATTGCCGCGCGAGCTCAACGGCACGCTCTATCGCAACGGCCCCAATCCGCAGTTCGAAGCACCAGGCGCGCACTGGTTTGTCGGCGACGGCATGCTGCACGCCTTCCATCTCGAAAATGGCCGCGCCAGTTACCGCAACCGCTGGGTCCGCACCCCGAAATGGCAGGCCGAGCATGACGCCGGCCGCGCGCTGTTCGGCGGCTTCGGCCGCAAGCTGCCGGATGCGCCGGCCATCAACCAGCCAGGACAGCGGCGTCGCCAACACCAACATCATCTTCCACGGCGGACGCCTGCTCGCGCTGGAGGAAGGCCATCTGCCGACCGAGATCGAGCCCGGCACGCTCGAACGGCGCGGCTATTGCAATTATGACGGCGGCATCGCCGGCCCCTTCACCGCACATCCCAAAATCGATCCGGTCACCGGCGAGATGGTGTTCTTCGGCTACAACGCCGCCGGACCGTTCACCCCTGCCCTCTCCTTTGGATCCGTCAATGCCTCAGGCGCGGTGACGCGGTTCGATCGTTTTGAGGCGCCCTATGCCAGCATGGTGCATGATTTCATCGTCACCGAAAATCATCTGCTGTTTCCGGTACTCCCGATCACCGGCAGCATGGAGCGCGCGATGAGCGGCCGGCCCGCCTTATGCCTGGGAGCCGGACAAGGGCGCCTATGTCGGCGTCATGAAGCGCAATGGTACTGCCAAGCGACATCGTCTGGTTTCGCGCCGAAAACTGCTACGTCTTCCATGTCATGAACGCCTGGGAAGATGGCGACCGCATCATCGCCGACGTCATGCAATGCGACGAGGCGCCGCTCTTCACCATCCCGATGGCTCGCCGACCGATCCGAAGAAATCCCGCGCCCGGCTGTGCCGCTGGACTTTCGATCTCTCGGGCAACACCGATCGCTTCACCCAAACCTATCTCGACGACATCACGGGAGAGTTCCCGCGCATCGACGATCGCCGCGCCGGATTTACCAGCAGCCATGGCTGGTACGCCTGCTCCAATCCTGATGTGCCGATGTTCGGCGCCTTCTCGGGCATCATGCATGTCGACGGCAAAGGATCGCGCCTCGGCCAATATCTACTGCCCGCCGGCGACACCATCTCCGAACCGGTGTTCGTCGCCCGCGGCGACGAAGCCGCCGAGGGCGACGGCTGGCTGCTGGCCGTGGTTTGGCGTGGCCGCGAAAACCGCAGCGACCTCGCGGTGTTCAACGCCACCGACGTCGAAGCTGGTCCGGTCGCGCTGGTGCAATTGGCGCATCGGGTGCCCGACGGCTTTCACGGCAACTGGGTCGGGGCGGCGTAGTTCGTCGTCAGCGAGCCAACGGGTCGCGCAGATGCGCGCCCTGACAGCCTCCGCGAAGCAATCCAGCGGCGCAAGAAAAGCGGGATTGCTTCGTCGCTTTGCTCCTCGCAATGACAGAAAGCAGGACACAGCGATGAAAGACGTATTCGCCAAGCTCGCCACCGACTTCCTCTCCACCATCGTGTTCCTCGCAATGTACTGGCTCACCGGCAACGTGGTGCTGGCGACGGCGTGGCGATCGCGGGCGCCGTCGCCCAGGTGATCTACGCCCGCATCAAGCGCCAGCCGCTCAGCTTCATGACCTATGCCAGCCTGGCGCTGGTGATCGTGCTCGGCAGCGCGACGCTGTTGACCAGCGATCCCCGCTTCGTGCTGGCCAAGCCCTCGATCGCGCATTTCGCGATCGGCGCGATCATGCTCAAGCGCGGCTGGATGCTGCGCTACATGCCGCCGATCGTGACCGAGACCATTCCGGAATATGTCACCATCGCCGGCTACGCCTGGGCGGCGCTGATGTTCGCGCTCGGCGCCGGCACCATCGCGGTGGCGCTGACCGGCGACATGAAGCTGTGGGCGATCTATGTGTCGGTGGTCGCGATCGGAGCGAAGGTCGCGGCCTTCGCCGTGCAATATGTCGCGTTTCGGGTGCTCGTCACCAGCCGGATTCGCGCCACCCGCGCCTGATCGAGCGCGCCATGAAGACCATTGGGCTTGCGCGGCGAGATGCGCTATACCGCCGCGGAAGCCTAGCCTAGATCCCAGAACCATTCCGGTTTTGCGAAGAAAACGCTGAGGAGACTTAGATGGCCGTGGACGGAAACTGGAACATCACCATGAGCACGCCGATGGGCGAGCGCAACGCGACGCTGAGCCTGAAGAATGCCGGCGGCACGCTGACGGGGACGCAGGCCGCCGACGGCAATTCGGCCGAGATCTTCGACGGCACCGCCAACGGCGACGACGTCGCCTGGAAAGTCTCCATCACCAACCCGATGCCGCTGACGCTGGAGTTCACCGGCAAGGTTTCCGGCGACAGCATGTCCGGCGAAATGGGCATCGGCCCGATGGGCAGTTTTCCGTTCAAGGGGACGAGGGCGTAAGCACGAACGCTCGCATCGGTCGTCCCGGCGCAACGCCGGGCCCAGACGCCGAAGCTCGTTTTAGCGCTGAGGCGAGGCCTCTCTGCCGCAACTCGCGGAGGGTCATGGGTCCCGGCGTTCGCCGCGGACGACCGCTCGCAAGGGCGCGGCCACCCTCACCCCAAATTCAATTCCTTGAAGAAGTCATTGCCCTTGTCGTCGATGATGATGAAGGCCGGGAAATCCTCGACCTCGATGCGCCAGATCGCTTCCATGCCGAGTTCGGGATATTCCACCACCTCGACCTTCTTGATGCAGTGTTCGGCGAGATTGGCCGCGGCACCGCCGATCGAGCCGAGATAGAATCCGCCGTGCTTCTTGCAGGCCTCGCGCACCGCGACCGCGCGGTTGCCCTTGGCCACCATCACCATCGATCCGCCCGCCGCCTGGAACTGGTCGACGAAGGAATCCATCCGGCCCGCGGTGGTCGGCCCGAACGCGCCGGAGGCGTAGCCATCCGGCGTCTTGGCGGGGCCGGCGTAATAGATCGGATGGTTCTTGAAATAATCCGGCAGCGGTTCGCCCTTCTCCAGCCGCTCGCGCAATTTGGCATGCGCGGAATCCCGCGCCACGATCATGGTGCCGGTCAGCGACAGCCGGGTCTTGATCGGGTGCTTCGACAAGCGTCGCCAGAATATCCTTCATCGGCTGGTTGAGATCGATCTTGACGACCTCGCCGCCGAGCGCCTGCTCCACCGCGGGCAGATATTGCGCGGGGTTATGCTCGAGCTCCTCGAGATAGACGCCGTCTTTGGTGATCTTGCCGAGCACCTGGCGGTCCGCCGAGCAGGACACGCCGAGACCGATCGGCAGCGAGGCGCCGTGGCGCGGCAGCCGGATCACCCGCACGTCGTGGCAGAAATACTTGCCGCCGAACTGCGCGCCGACGCCGAGCGACTGCGTCATCTTCAGGATTTCCTGCTCCATCTCGAGATCGCGGAAGGCGTTGCCGTCGGCCGAGCCATGGGTCGGCAGCGCGTCGAGATAGCGCGCGGAGGCGAGTTTCACGGTCTTCATGCAGAGTTCGGCCGAGGTGCCGCCGATCACGATCGCCAGATGATAGGGCGGGCACGCCGCGGTGCCCAGGGTCAGCACCTTCTCTTTCAGGAACGCCAGCAGGCGGTCCTGGTCAGCACCGAGGGCGTCGCCTGGAACAGGAAGCTCTTGTTGGCGGAGCCGCCGCCCTTGGCCATGAACATGAACTTGTAGGCGTCATCGCCTTCGGCATAGATCTCGCACTGCGCCGGCATGTTGTTGGCGGTGTTTTTCTCCTCATACATCGACAGTGGCGCCACCTGCGAATAGCGCAGGTTGCGGCGCAGATAGGCGTCGCGCGCGCCTTCGCTCAAGGCCGCCTCGTCGTCGCCATCGGTGATGACGCTAGCAGCCCTTCTTGCCCATGATGATCGCGGTGCCGGTGTCCTGGCACATCGGCAAGACGCCGCCGGCGGCGATATTGGCGTTCTTCAGAAAATCGAAGGCGACGAACTTGTCGTTGTCGCTCGCCTCCTTGTCGTCGAGGATGCTGCGCAACTGCTTCAGATGGCCGGGCCGCAGATAATGGTTGATGTCGCCGAACGCGGCCTCCGACAGCGCCCGCAGCGCCTCGCGCGACACCACCAGCATGTCCTTGCCCAGCACCTTCTCGACCCGCACGCCGTCGGTCGGTGATCTTCTTGTAGGGCGTGGTGTCGGGCCCAAGCGGAAACAGCGGGGTGTGCTTGTAGGGCGGAACGGGCTTGGGGTCGGGAAAGGCGGTGGGGGCGTTCATGGCTTGGCTCGCAGGATTGGGGGCCGCCCGCGAGGCGCCGGCGGTCGACCTCGTTCTAAGCACTTTTCGGATAAAGGAAAGGTTCCGAAGAGTGTGGCCGCCGGATTCCCCCCGCAAGGGTGCTTGCGGAAGGTCGCGTCTCGGACTAGCCTTACAAACACACGGGGATGAAGCAAACTCCCATCAGGCGGCCTCCTCCAAGCTCTCGCACCACTCGACGTGTTCGGGGGATTGCGCGTGGACGGCAGCGGCCGAGGGATGACGAGCGTTACGACCGAGCCACGGGCACCAACCGGTGCGTCGTTGATCGCGCTGCTCTACGCGGCGCGCGGGCTGCGCGGATTTGGCGACGGCTTTGCCATCATTATCCTGCCCGCCTATCTGACGGCGCTCGGTTACGGCGCCGTCGCGGTCGGCATCGTTGCCACCGCTTCCTTGCTTGGAACGGCAATGCTGACCTTGATCGTCGGCTGGATCGCGCCCCGCCACGACCTGCGGGCACTGCTGATCTTTGGCGCCATGCTGATGGCGGCAACCGGCCTTGCGTTTCCTGGCGCAGAGCATCTCGTCATGATCTTGCTGGTCGCGTTTATTGGCACCATCAACCCGTCGGGTGGCGATCTCGGCGCCTTGTCCCTCGAGCACGCGGTGCTGGCGCGCAACGCGTCCGACGAGCGGCGCACGCAGGTGTTTGCGCGCTATAGCCTGATCGGGGCGCTTTGCACCGCAGCCGGATCGCTTGCAGCATCAGCGCCTGATTTCCTCGTTTCGCACGGCACCACGAAGCTCGGCGCGTTCCGGATCATGTTCTATGCCTATGCTGCGCTCGGCGTTTGCAGCGCGCTACTCTATCGTCGGTCCCGCACGTACGTGCCGAAGAAAACGTCCGGCCGGCGCCGCTGGGACCTTCGCGCGCAACGGTCTACAAGCTCGCCACGCTGTTCAGCGTCGATGCCTTCGCCGGCGGATTCGTTGCCCAGTCCCTGCTGGTGCTCTGGCTGTTCGAGCGTTTTGACCTGTCGCTATCCGCGGCGGGATTGTTTTTCTTCTGGTCGAGCACGCTGAGTGCCTTTTCCTATCCGGTCGCGGCCTGGATCGCGAAGCGCGTCGGCCTCGTCAACACCATGGTGTTTACCCACATTCCGTCCAGCATATTCCTGATACTTGCGGCGTTCTCGCCCAACCTGTACGTCGCGCTCGGGCTTTTGCTGCTGCGCTCGGCGTTGTCGCAGATGGATGTCCCGACCCGCACATCCTACGTCATGGCGGTTGTCACCCCCGCGGAGCGTCCCGCCGCCGCAAGTGTCACCGCCGTACCGCGCAGCCTTGCGTCCGCGATCAGCCCGGCCCTATCCGGCGCGCTGCTGACCACCGGCTTTCCCGGGCTGCCGCTCGTCGTCTGCGGCGTGCTCAAGATCGCCTACGACCTCGCGCTGTTGGTTTCGTTCCGGCACGTCAAGCCGCCAGAAGAGGCAGGCTGACCCTGCAGGTGAGGTCCATGATACGGCGCGAAGCCTCCTTGCGCTAACCCCTGGCGGACGCTTCAATGGCGCAGGGGGGCATTCGACAATGACATTGCAATCATATCCCGCGGGATCGAGCCTGCTCGGAGCCGGGCTTTCGGTATTGACGGCGATGTTCCTGATGATATCCCCGGCCCGTGCCGATCGCTGCGATGATCTCGCCGCCCAGCTCAAGGCCCAGATCGACGGCCTCGCGGTGGGCAGGACCGCGGCCAATCTGATCTATCTGTCGCACCCGCAGGCCAGGCAGATTACGCTCGGCTGTTCCGGCCGCAACGTCAGCAATCAGCTGTTCGCGAGAGCCGGCAGCCGCAAACCGCCGCCGGCCTTTCTCAATCTGGTCGCGAGCGCCGCCGCCATCATCTTCACGCTGCCGAAGGACGACATGCTGAAAGGTGCGACGCGCTGCATCAAGCGAATGGGGCTGTTTCACGGCGACGATGTCTTGACCCGGTACCGCCGCCTCGACATGCGCTGCTCCCGGACGAAAACCGAAGCCTCGATCACGATTTCGCGGGGGATCGACCAATAAAGCGGCCCTGCGATCCGGCCCCGGATCGAGCGGGTCCGGGGAAAATCCCCTTGAATTCGAAGCCTCCCGTTCACCATCCGGCCGGGATCGACCCCGATCGCGCGCCTTTTAGCGTTTCAATTCATCAGCCGTTGGCCTCCCCTTGCCACAGTCGGACGCAGTGAGTTCAGAAGGATCCTGTCGATGAGTGTTTCGAGTGTCGCAGCGCCGGCCGCCGTGCAACCGGCTAACAGTACCCCTCCGGGCCAATCCGCCCGACCCCGGCAATGACAACAATGCCGACGACGCCGGCGCCGCCCAGCCGGCCGCCCCGGCACCGCTTCCCGCCCGGTCAGGGAACCCGGATTGATCAGCTGGTTTGAAGGCTGAGGCCGGATGCATACCCTTGGTTCACAGAACAAGTGCAACACCTGCTATGGTGTTGTCGCGATGGGACAATGTTATTGCCAGCTCAGCCTTGAAGAGCGGATCGAGATTTATCGTCTGCATGCAGCCGGTGAATTGATGCACATGATCGCCCGCAGCCTCAAACGGAATGTTTCGACGATCAGCCGGGAGATCGACCGTAACGGCTTGGCCACCAAAGTGTGGCCGGGCGGATATGCGCCGGCGAGAGCCCAGAAACTGGCTGAGCGCCGAAGGCACTGGGATGGCCGCTTCAAGTTGGCACGCCAGCCGGACCTGCAAGATCTGGTGAAAGACCGCCTTGCGATGGGACACTCTCCCGAGCAGATCGCTGGCCGACTGGCGCTCGAACACGGTCACACCGTCATCAGCCACGAGTCAATCTACCGCTTCGCCTATCATCGCTCGGCGCAAAAGGACTATTGGCATCGCCTGCTGCCCCGTCGCAAATTCCGGCGCGGACGCCTCAGCAAGCGCGGCGGCAGCGCTGCCAGCGCCATCAAGTTCCGCCGCTCGATCAGCGAACGATCTGTCGATGTCGCCGATCGTGCCACCCCAGGCCATTGGGAAGCCGACTTCATGCTGTTCGCCAAATACGGCCAAGGCCTGCTCATCGCTCATGAGCGACAATCGCGCTATACCATCCTCGACAATCCGCCCGATCGCAAAGCCGAGCGCACAGCCAGTCGTCTTGCCAAGCTGTTCGAACCGATCCCGCCGCCGCTACGCAAAACTCTTACCATCGACAATGGAACAGAGTTTGCGCTCCACTACCGACTGACCGAAAAGCTTGCCGTGCAGACCTACTTCTGCGATTTCCACTCACCCTGGCAGAAGGGTGGCGTCGAGAATGCTATCGGGCGTCTCAGACGACGGTTACCCCGCAAAACCAACCTGGCAAGCCTCTCTAGTCGCCAAATCGCCAGCATAGTCCGAATCTACAATGATACGCCGCGAAAATGCCTCGACTTCAAAACCCCTGCCGAGGCATTCTCACTCCTCAAATCCGTTGCACTTCAAACTTGAATCCATCTCCCCGCGTTCGCAGGGACGACCCCGAAGGTGCGCGCGTTCAGTTTGCCGGTCGGAATCCGGCCTGGGTCAGCGCGCTGCGGCTTTCCGCCGACGCCAGCGCGTCGAGGAACGCCTGCACCGCCGGCCGCTGTTTTCTCGCCGTCACCAGCGCGAAATCATAATGCTCTTCCGCCAGCGGAATGAAGCCGAGGCCGGCGGCATGGGCCACCGGCGCGATGGTCATGCCCCAGTCGGCGCGGTGCTGCGCCACCGCGGCGGCGACGGCGTTATGCGAGCGCGGCTGGTTCCAGTAGCCGTCGGGCCGCGCCTCGCCGAGCAGCCGGTCGATCAGGATGCGGGTGCCCGCACCCTGGTTGCGATTGACCATGATGCAGGCCGGGTCGGCGAGCGCCGCGCGCACCGCGGCCTCGGCGCTCAATCCTTCGAACCGCGTGTCGCCCTTGCGAAACACGATGCCCTGCATCCGCCGCCAGCCCGGAACCAGTTCGAGCCCTTCGCCGAGAAACGGCGTGTTGTAGGTCTCGGATTTTTCGTCGAACAAATGGATCGGCGCGAGATCGCACTCGCCGCGTTTTGCCGCCGCGAGCCCGCCGAGGCTGCCGACCGCGATCGAACGCACCATGAGGCCCGCGCGCGCCAGCGGCGCGGTGACGAGATCAAGCCCGGTGCAGTGGCTGCCGACAATCACCAGATCCGGCACCCGCACATGCGGCGTGAACAGCGTCACCTCGACCTCGGTGCCCGCCGGCATCTGATCGGCGAGCGCGTCGATTTTCAGGAATCCGTCAGCCTGGGCGAAGGACGTGATCGCCCCCGATCCCTTGCCGGAGGGATAGGCGATCAGCCCGTCGGCGGCTTCGACCAGCGACACCATGACGAATTCGGTACGGCCGAGTTCCGAGCCGATCCGCACCGGCACCTTTGCCGTCACCTTGGCATCGGAGCGCGGCGGCAGCCCGGCCATCCGCCGCAGCACCGGCACGATCATGTCGTGGAAGGTGAACATCGCCGAGGTCGGAAATCCCGGCAGGATCATCACCGGCTTGCCGTCGCAGACCGCAAGACACAGCGGCTTGCCCGGCTTCAGCGCGACGCCATGGGCGATGATGCCGGGCTTTCCCAGCCGGGCGATGATGCGGTGGGAGACGTCGCCGGCGCCTTTCGAGGTGCCGCCCGACACCACCAGCATGTCGCTCGTCGCGAGCGCCTGGCGCATCGCGGCTTCGAGCTTTTCTTCATCATCGGCAATGGCGCCGAGAAAAATCGCCTCGCCGCCATTCTCGTTCACCGCCGCCGCGACGATCGCGCCGTTGGTGTCGTAGATCGCGGCCGGCCGCAGCGGCAGGCCCGGCTGCACCAGCTCGTCGCCGGTGGACATCACCGCGACGCGCGGCCGGCGCACGACCTCGACCTGCGCGATCCCGCACGCCGCCAGCATGCCGATCTCGCGCGAACCGATCACGGTGCCGGCGCGCAGCAGCGCCTCGCCGCGCGCAATGTCGGAACCGGCATAGGAAACGAATTGCCCCGGCGAGGCGGCGCGGCGGATCTCGATCGCGCGCGGGCCAGCAGGCTGGGTATGCTCGACCATGACGATGGCATCGGCGCCGCGCGGCACCGGCCCGCCGGTCGCGATCGACGTGGCCGTCCCCGACAGCACCGGCCGCGTCGGCGCGGTGCCGCAGGCAATCACTTCGTCGTTGAGCAGAACGCGGACCGGCGACGCTTCGCCGCCCGCAGCAGATCGGCCGCGCGAACCGCAAAGCCGTCGACATTGGAGCGATCGAACGGCGGCACGTCGATCGGCGCCACGACATCGCGGCCAGCGCGCAGCCGAGCGCGTCGGCAAGCGGCGTTGCTCGCTCGGGATCGGGCGCGGAAACAGCGCGGCCTCGAACCGCGCCAGCGCATCTTCGCGCGACAGGATGGTCAGGAACTGGTCTTGATCGACGCCGTCGCGGTCTTTCGGCAGGGGCATAGTGGTCATGTCGGAACTCATATGTCAGTCCCGTAGCATATAGGCATCGACCGGCGCGCCCGCAGCAAACCCCTCGCTGCCGCCGGAACAGCCAGCCATGCGTCGGCGCGGGCGATGGCCTCGAGCGACAGATCCCCCAACCGCAAGCGGCAGTCCAGGCATCTTCGGTTCTTTCGAGCAGGACGATTTCGGCGATGCCGACCCTCGATGCGATCTTGCGCGCCAGCGGCCGGGTGACCACCCGCCGCGGCCGAAGCCCGGACAATCGGTCGAGCACGGGAAGCACCAGCGTCCACCACGCCGCCAGCGCCTGATCCGGCGCGCCCGGCAGCGCAATGACGGTAATGGTTCCGATCCTGCCGACGGCGGAAGTCCGGCCCGGCTGCACCGCGATGCCATGCGCGACAACTCGCCGCGCTGCGCCAAGGCGGCGATCATCGCGTCAGTGCGGCCGACACCGGTTCCGCCTGTCGTGACCAGCACGTCGCACGCCGCCGGCCATCGATCGCCCCGGCGATCGAGGCCGCATCGCGCCCTGCGGCCTCGGCTGCGGACGACATCGGCGCCGGCCGCGCGCGCATTTTCCGCAATCAGTTTTGCCGTCGCCGCGTTGCCTGTAGCCGCCGGAATATTGACGACGCGCAGGCGCGGGCGGCGGACGTTCAGTCTTCCAAACCCGCCGTGCGCGCGATCAGGAGATCGAGCGGACGAACGCGGCGCCCGGGGGGGATCACGGAACCAGCTTCCGCGATATCGCCGCCCGGCCGGCGAACGCCCTGCCCCGGTATCGCCTCCGCCAGCACCTGAACCATCGGGCCGCTCTGATCGACCAAATCGGCATCGACGACGCAGTCGCAAGCATCCGGCATGGGGTCGCCGGCTTCGACCCAGGCCGGGGGTTTGGCCAATGGCAGCGGCGAATAGGACGACGCGCCGACGAGGTCGCGGGCGCGCAACGCCCAGCCATCGCCGGCGGCGATGTCGCGCGGCGGAAACGCCGCAGGGCGGGCATATCGGCGCCGACGCAGCCCAGCGCCTCGGCAAGCGGAAGCGCTATTGGCGCGACCGGCTCGAAGCCGATGCAGCAACGACGCGAGCGCCACGTCGAGCGGAGTGAGCGAAGCCGGCAGGCGCTGGGCGAGATCATGACCAATGGGGACCACCCTGTTCTACTTCGCCACCCCGATTCCGCGGAGGTAACGCAGCACACCGGGATGGATCAGGTCGGGACTTGGCGCCGCGGCCAACGTGTTCACGGCGGTGGTTTCACAGGCCTGCGCGAGTTTCCGGCAGAGCGCGGGCTTCGGCGCCGTGCAGGGTCCGCGCCAGATGATAGGCGAGGTCGTCCGGCAGGGTCTCGCGGACCAGGATAAAACTCCAGGATCCCAGCGCGTGGATCGGAGCGTTCTGGTTCGGATAGCTGCCGGCCGGCACGGTCAGCGGCTTGAGGAACGCGTGCTTGGCGCGGATCCGCGCGATCTCGTCGGCATCCGGTGCGATGAAGCGCGCACCGCCGGGGCTGGTTGCGAGGGCGGTGAAGCCGGCCAGCCGATGCCGGCGCCCCACAATGCCGCGACCCGTCCGTCGAGCACCATGGCCGGGCCGTCGCCGGCATGATCGAGATAGACCGCCTGAAAATCCTCATCCTGCTTCAGGCCGAGACCATCGAGCACGTAACGCGACAGGATCGGCAGGCCGGAACCCCTGGCACCGAACGCGACCGGATGGCCGACGAGATCGCGAATGGTTCTGTAGGGGCTGTCGGCGCGCACCACGAACATGCCCGGGTTCGATCGATTGCCGTCAGGATTTTCAATGCGGTGCGTGGCCGTCCAATTCCCATGAAGGCCTCATAGGCGGGTTCGCCGGCGACCAGCGCGAGATCGAGCTGGCCTTTTTCCAGCAGCGGAATGTTCTCGTTGCTGCCTTTGGTGTTGCGCGGCTCGATCGACAGCGTCGGATCGGCGGCATGATGATTTCAGCGAAGGCGTTGCCGTACAGCGGAAAGCCGCCGCCCGGCGTTGCCGTGCCAAGGCTGATCGGTGTCGTTTGAATGGCCTTGCCTCCCTGTTGTGCCGCTGCGCCGGCCGCCAGCAGCAGCATCGCGACGCCGGCGAATGCGGCGATGTTCATCTCTCACCTCCAGACGCCGGCACCGGCGCCGCGCCGCGACGGCCTCGACCGACGCCAAATCATTTGCCGAAGCGCAATGTAGTCCGAAGCCGATGACGCCCGCCGAATTCGGCAAGCTGGTTTCCGACGAAACCGAGAAATGGCGCAAGGTCGTCGAATTCGCCGGTGTTTCGGTGGATTAGGCCATTGCGGCAACGCGGCATTGCCGGATCGCCGGCCACATTGTAAGGGGTGTCGGCACCGTTGCCGAGCTGCATTCCGCGGCCGCCTGCGGCGGGGCCTGTAGCTCAATGGTTAGAGCCGGCCGCTCATAACGGTCTGGTTGGAGGTTCGAGTCCTCCCAGGCCCACCAATGAAATCAGATACTTATCGATTTCTATTTTTTTCTGCGCCATCAGAAATTCCCACCGAATCTCGAACTGCTTTCCGCCCAACTAACCGGTTGGCGACGTTTGTGAGGGCTTGCCACAGCTTGTCGGTGTCCTCCTCGATCGTTCCGGCAGATAATACGCACTCGACCTTCCCCCCGTTCGCGTTGGCGCGTCACCATCTCACGACGGGTCAACGTGACAGTGAAGCCAACCCGATATCTTGCGGGAGACGGTGCGGATTTTTCATGCTACAGTTAAAGCTGGGCAGGCCGAGAGACGCGATGCTGTTTCGTTTCGCATTTGCCCTTGTGTCGATGGCGGCGCTGCTGGTGCATCCCTATGGCGCCGTGTCGCAGGATCTGTTGCGCTATGTCGACCTCAACAGTCCGGAAATGTCGACATCGGAGATGACGCGCACCGAGGTCGACGCGCTTCTCAAGGCGGCGCCTCAAGGCCCCGGGGACCAACGCTCTGCAGATTTGGAGGGAAAGCGGCTGTCGCACCTCGATCTCTCGGGCCTCGACTTCTCCGGCAGCAATCTTCGCCTGGCAAAGCTCAATCGGACAGATCTGAAAGGCGCGCGCCTCGATCGGGCCATCCTGAGCCAGGCCTGGCTGATCGACGCGGATTTGACGGAGGCGTCCTTCGTCAAGGCATCCCTGCTCAGCACGCAGATGCAACGCGCGAAGCTTGGCGGTGCCGATTTGAGCGGCGCGCGCATAACCGGAGATCTTTCCGGTGCCAGCCTGATCGGGGCCAAGCTTGCGGGCGCCGATCTGAGCGCGGACATGCGCAACCAATCGATGGGCCTGATGCGTGGCGTGCTCAAGTCCGCCGATCTCAGGAATGCGGATCTGAGCGGCGCCAATCTCTCGCGCGCCAATCTCGAATTCGCGAAGCTGCAGAACGCCAATCTGACGAACTGCAACCTCAACCACGCGGATCTTGCGGGAGCTGACCTATCCAACGCCAATCTCGCCGGCGCCGATTTAACCGAGGCCGACCTCGATTCGACCCTCCTGCCGAGCGCGGCCGCGCTCGCGGAGGCCCGCAATCTCGACAAGGCCTGGAACTTAAACCTGGCGCGGCGCCCACCATGACGGATGTGTTGCGATTTATTTTTCGGGTCTGGTTCGTGTCGACGTTCACGGCACCGAGGCGCGGTATTTCCTGTTACCGGGCCTGCCTCGATTCCGGCAGCATTATCCCGATATCCGGCTGCACTTCAGCGAAGCGCACCAACCGCTGGACATGATCCGGGAGGGACTTGACTGCATTCTTCGGGCCGGCGAACTGAACGATGGTCCTTACCGCAAATTGCCTTTAGGCAGACCTGACGCCAAAACCCATCAAGATCCCAATAGCTACGCGTCGTGAGATCGCGGCCGATCACCTGTCGCTGCATGGTCCTGCCCTTCCCGGAGCTGCGTGATCCCGGGACAACGCAGAGTTGGCGCTTGTGGCGCTCGAGCCCAAACATCCACGATCGGATTGACCCGCCCTGACCTTGGGATCATGATCGCGTTACGCACTCAACCCGGTCGCGCGGGCTCGCGGAGCCCGCCCGGCGGGAGCAATATCCGTGCGGACTAACGCCTTGGCGCTATGCCGCAGAACAAAACGGGGTTGATGCAAACGACAAATCGCCAAACAAGGGAGGATGTCTATGACGTTGCAGCGCCTTCTGTTGGGAATTTTTGCCGCCAGTCTTGTCCCCGCGGCTGCCGCGGCCGCCGAGAATACGATCAAGATCGGTTATCCGATGCCCCTGTCCGGCCCCGCTTCGGTTTATGGCGTGCCGGTCGTCAAGGGCGCCGAAATGGCCGTAAAAGAAATCAATGCAAGCGGCGGCGTGCTCGGCCGCAAACTTGAACTGCTGACGCGCGACAGCAAGGCCAGTGCCGATGAGGCGGTACGGCTCGCGCGCGAGCTGATCATCAAGGATAGTGTCGACTTCCTGTCGGGGACACTGACCTCCGCCGAAGCGCCGGCGGTATCGACCATCGCCAAGGAAAACAAGATCGTCTTCCTGGCTCCGACTTCGAAGACCGTCCAGCTCACCTCGCCGGCCAACCTGCATCCCTACATTTTCCGTCTCGCTTCCAACACCGACATTGATGGCCGTACCGGCGCCGCGATCATTGCCGGCTGGAAGGACGTGAAGCGGGTCGCGACCATCGCGCCCGACTATGCCTACGGCCGCGACGCCGTCACCGCCTTTGTCGACTTCATCAAGAAGGCGCGGCCCGACATCGAGATCGTCGACCAGCAATGGCCGAAGCTCGGCCAGAGCGACTTCACGCCGTTCATCTCGGCGCAGATGGCCAAGAAGCCTGATGCGGTGTTCTGCGACGTCTACGGCGGCGACTTCGTGACCTTCGCCAAGCAGGCGGGCCCGCTCGGCTACTTCAAGGCGATCAACAATCGACTGGCCGACGCGGGCGAGGTCGGGACCACTGATGAAGCAAAGGCGCTGGGCAACGACTATCCCTACGGGATCTGGTCCGACGCCTATGATCCCGTCATCTGGCCCGGAAACGAACCCGCCGCGCACAAGGCTTTCATCGAGCGCCTCAAGGCGTACACCAATGAAAAATACGCCTCCGGCTGGGCGATCATGGGCTACGCATCCATCTTCGCGCTGACCGAGGGGATCAAGAAGGCCGGCAGCACCAATTCAGACAAGGTAGCAAAGGCGCTGCTCGGGCTGAGCTTCGATACGCCGATCGGCAAGCTCACCTTCAACGAAAAGACCCATGAGACCGACATGGGCGAGTTCTGGGGCCTGATGGTCAAGGACGACCACTACCCCTTCGCCGTCATGAAGGACCCCAAGTATCTCTCTCAGGGGCCGTACACGAACTGACGGCACGCACCAGCGGAGACAAAGGGCGCAAGCAGCACGCGCGGCGCGCTCGCCCGCTCGATGTCTCCGCGCCGCGGCGCGAACTGTGCGAGGGGCTGGGCCATGTTCGAGGTGTCGTTCCTGTTCGGGCAATTTCTCGGTGGTCTCACCACCGCGATGTTTCTGTTCCTGATCGCATCGGGACTGTCGCTCGTGTTCGGCGTGATGCGCGTGCTCAACTTTGCGCACGGCTCATTCTACATGATCGGTGCGTATCTCGCCTGGCAGGCCGTCCAGTGGCTCGCACCCGCATTGCACAGCTTCTGGCTCGCGGCGCTTGCCGCGGCGGCGGGCGTCGCGCTGCTCGGCGGGCTGATCGAACGCCTGTTGTTGCGGCATATCTATGGGCGCGAAGAACTCTACCAATTGCTCCTTACCTACGCGCTGGTCCTGATTCTGGGTGATGCCGCCAAGATCATCTGGGGAACCCAGCAGCTCTCGGTGTCGCGACCGCCGATCCTCTCCGGCGGCATCGAGATCCTCGGTACCATCCTGCCGACCTACAATCTATTCATCATGTTGACCGGCGTTGTGATCGCCGTCGCCGGCTGGTTTGCGCTCACGCGCAGCCCTGCCGGACGGATGGTGCGCGCCGCGGCGCTCGATCGCGAGATGCTCGGCGCCCTCGGCGCCAACGTCGGCGCGCTCTATACCGGCATGTTCGTCGTCAGCTCCTTCCTGGCGGGCCTGTCCGGCGCTCTGGTCACGCCGATCCAGAGTATCGTGCCGGGAATGGACGTCGAGATCATCGTCGAGGCGTTTATCGTCGTGGTGATCGGCGGCCTCGGCTCGTTCTGGGGCACGTTTTGGGGCTCGGTCATCTACGGCCAGGTGCTCTCGTTCGGCATCCTGATCTTGCCGGGCTTCTCGCTGTTCTCGGTGTTCGCGCTGATGGCCGTCATCTTGATCGTTCGCCCCTGGGGCCTGTTCGGGCGGCCGCTGCGATGATGAAGAAGCCTGCTACCACTCTCGTCCGGCGCATCCCGTGGGTGCTCGTCGTCTTCGTCGCGGCGCTGACCATCCCGTGGCTCGGTAGCCGTTACGATAGCTTTCTTGCAACGCAAATCGCGATCAGCGCACTGTTTGCCATGAGCCTCAATTTGTTGCTCGGCACCACCGGCCTCGTTTCGTTCGGTCACGTCGCCTATTTCGGCATCGGCTCCTATGTCTGCGGCATCCTGATGAAGACCTATGCGGTGCCGTTCGCGATTGCGCTGCCGGCCGCGGCGGCCGGCGGCGCCCTCGGCGCGCTGGTGTTCGGCTTCTTCTGCGTGCGCCTCACCAAAATCTACTTCGCCATGCTGACGCTCGCTTTCTCCCAAATCGTCTGGGCGATTTGCTTCAAATGGAATGATGTCACTGGTGGCGATCAAGGACTACCCAACGTACCCTATCCGGATCTGGGCTGGATGTCATCGATTCCGTTCCTCAGCGACCTGCGCATCGCCGAGCAGTTTTACCTGCTGACGCTCGTTGTGGTCGTGCTGTCGCTGGCGGCGATACAGCGGATCATCGCCTCGCCGTTCGGCCTCATGCTGACGACAATACGGGAGAATCCGGAGCGCGCAGCCTCGATCGGTCTCAACGTCCGCGGCTATGAGCTCGCCGCCTTCGTGATCGCCGGCGGCTTCGCCGGCATCGCCGGGGCCCTGTTCGGCATCTTCAATCGCGGCGTCTTTGCCGACTTCGTCTATTGGCCGAAATCAGCCGAAGTGATGATCATGACCATTCTCGGCGGCATCGACTATTTCTGGGGACCGGTCGTGGGCGCCGCGACGCTCGTGCTGCTCAACCAGGAGATCACGTCTTACACCGAGTACTGGCCGTTCGTGCTCGGGGCCATACTGCTGATGCTGCTGTTCGTGTTCCCCGGCGGAATTGTCGGCGGTCTGACGACCGGCCTGGCGTGGCTTCGCCGCAAGGCGGGGGGCGTGCCGGTGCTTGAAGTGCGCGGCCTCTCCAAGTCCTTTGGCGGCTTCCGCGCCGTGTCCGACGTTGACCTGGCCGTGGCCGAGGGCGAGATTGCCGCGGTCATCGGACCCAACGGCGCCGGCAAATCGACGCTGTTCAACCTGATGACGGGCCACCTGCAGCCGACCGCCGGCCGTGTGCTCGTCAATGGACGCGACGTCACCGGCGTGGCGCCGCACAAGATCTGCGGTATGGGGCTCGGGCGCTCGTTCCAACGCACCAATATCTTTCCGAAGCTTACGGTGCTCGAGAACGTGCGCGCAGCTCTTCTTGCCCATCGCGGTCAGGGACCGAACTTCTGGTCCCGCTCGAACCGGCTCTGTCACGGCGAAGCCGAGGCGCTGCTCGGCTCGATCGGTCTCGCCGAACAGGCGCCGGCGATCGCCGGTACGCTGTCCTACGGCAACCAGAAGCAGCTCGAGCTCGGCATCGCGCTGGCGAGCGATCCGAAGATTCTTCTGCTCGACGAGCCAACCGCAGGCATGTCGGCGAGCGAAACGCATGAGACAATCGCGCTGATCCAGCGCATCGCACGCGAGCGGCGGCTCACGCTGCTCTTCACCGAGCACGATATGGCCGTGGTGTTCTCGATCGCGCACAGGATCGCGGTATTGCATCAGGGGCGTGTCATAGCGCACGGTGACCCGGCGGCGGTGCGCGCCGATGCGCAAGTCCGCCGCGTCTATCTTGGTGACCAGCCGATGGGCTCGCGGTCATGAGTGCAGTGCTCGAGCTCCAGGACGTGCATGCCGCATACGGGCTGAGCCGTGTACTGTTCGGCATTTCGATCGAGGTCAACGAGGGCGAATGCGTCTGCCTGCTCGGCCGTAACGGCGTCGGCAAGACCACCACGATGCGTTCCGTCATGGGGCTGACACCGCCCAGTGCCGGCCATGTCCGCTTCAGGTCACGCGACATCACCGGCTGGCCACCACACCGCGTCGCCCGTGTCGGCATTGGCTTCGTGCCGGAAGATCGCCGCATCTTTGCCGAGCTATCGGTGTGGGAGAACCTCGACGTAGCCCGGCGAGCCGCTGCGCGGCCCGGACGCTGGACGATCGAGACGATCATCGACCTATTCCCCGTGCTCGGCAAGCTGCGCGACCGGCAAGGCGGCTTTCTCTCGGGAGGCGAACAGCAGATGCTGACCATCGCCCGCACCCTCATGGGCAATCCCGAGTTGCTGCTGCTGGACGAGCCGTCAGAGGGGCTCGCGCCGCTCGTGGTCGAGGCTCTGCTCGCCAAGGTCAGCGAACTGAAGGCGCAGGGCCTGACCATTCTCCTGGCGGAGCAGGGCATCGAATTCTCGCTCGCAATTGCCGACCGCGTCTACATTCTGGAGAAGGGCGCGGTGCGTTTTTCCGGCTCCTCCGCCGCCCTGAGGTCCGACCGTAGCGTGCTGGATCGGTTGCTGACGCTGTGACGCCGGAGGCGGCTGTTCCCAGGACTTGATCAGCGAGCGTCTACCTTAGGCTCGAAAGCGAAAATGCAAGGCTGCCGTTGCGACCCACTAGCGGAATCCCGAAGCTGATTGCTCGACTTCGGGCCATCTTTCAACGAGCGTACGTCCGGCTCGCCAACAAGATTCGTCCTGACTTTGGTTTTCTAACTGTTGTAACGATTGTGGCCGGCAACGATGAGATCGCAACCACATGGCGGGTTTGGCAAACGTAAACGTCTTGTCCCATAGGTTGAGTTTCGTGCAAGATGCCCGCTGGGGATAAGGAGATTGAGATGGCCGATATCACTTATGCGACCGACGGGAAGGAGTCGAACTTTGTCGCTGAGTTGCCAGCCGGAGAGGAATTTCTTGGCGGACCCGAGCTGACCGTTCCAGACTATGAAGCTGACGTCTATCTGGAGCGGGCCCGAGCGGCCGGATTGACGATACTGCCATTCCCCTGAATATGCCCGCGTGGGCAAAAAGGACGGGTGCAAATCCAATGAGACTATTCCAGGGGATAATCCTGGCATGTCCGTTAATGCCGCCATTTCGGGGCTCATGCAGTGCAGCAATTAGCTGCTTCATTCGATCACCTCGTCGGCGCGGGCGATTAAAGTTGGCGGGACATCAATACCGAGCGTCTTAGCCGTCTTGAGGTTGATCGCGAGTTCAAATTTTGCCGGTTGAATGACTGGCAAATCGTCTGGCTTTTCTCCCTTGAGGATGCGACCGACATAAAGTCCCGACAAGCGATAGCCTTCCGACAGGTTTGGCCCATAACTCATGAGGCCCCCAGCGGTCACATACTCGCGCCACGGATAGATACTTGCCATGGCGTAGCGTGCGGCGAGCGAGACGACCTGCTGCCGGTGATCATTGAATAGCGCATCCGCGCCCACCAGGACCCCGATAATCCTGCGTTTGGCTAACGAAGCGAACGCCGCTTCAATTGAAGGGCCATCATCGGTGCGAAGTACCACGAGTTCGCGGCCCAATTTTCCTGCCGCTGCAAGCAAATCGCGCTCTTCGACTTCGACCCCAGGCCGATTGGTGTTTACCAACGCACCAATGGCCGCCGTGGTCGGCGTAAGTTCGCTCAGCAGTTCAAGCCGCTTGGCGTCGAGTTCTATGGTCAGCCCTGCGTTTCCGGTGACATTCCCGCCGGGGCGATTGAGGCTCGCAACCAAGCCGCTCTTTACCGGGTCAGACACAGCGGCAAATACGATCGGGATCGTGGTCGTCGCTGACTTGGCCGCAAGCGCCGCCACTGGTCCGCCGGCGGTGGCGATTACCGCAACTGACCGGCTAACAAGCTCAGCGGCCAGTGCCGGTAAGCGGTCATAGTGATCATCCGCGCCACGGTACAAGATGTTCAAGTTCTCGCCTTCAGCGAAGCCTGCCTCCTTCAGCCCACGCCGGAGACCGTCCGACTGATCTTCACGCAATTTGGCGGGTCCGCTGCTGAGGACACCAATCAAGGGCCGCGAAGGCTGCTGCCCTCGCACTGTCAGTGGCCATACGACCGCCGCGCTGCTCAAAAATGTCATAAACTCGCGACGTCGCATGCGTCCTCGAATCTCAGCGTTGGCGTCCGCAATAATTTAGCATAAAGCTAGCAACGGCTAACGGCCTCTAACAACCACATAACCGGCAATTTCCTGGCTTCTGCGCCAACGTGATCGGGAACTGTGCATTCGCTCGGCCAATGAAATTGCACTCAAATCCAAGGAGCCGATATGACCGGTATTCGTACTCAGGCGCGCAGCAAAGTGAGACTCAATGTGATCCGCCTCTTGGCGTTCGGCATGCTGTTGATTTTCCCTGCGACTTCCGAGGCGCAGCAGAACCCGCCGATTGCCGAACAGATCGCCAAGACTTACGGCCTCAATTCGTCTCACCGCGGCACGGTGGACGGAAAGCCCTTTTCGATTTCGATTTCGGATTTATCGGCCAAGCTGACGGGATCCGAAAACTGGATCAACGCGCAATAACCGTCGGAAGGTTCGTTCGGGCTGCTGACAATGAAGGCTGAGGCGCAACGCTCGATCGCCAGCGCCGGCGGTGCACCTTGTCAGTTAACCGATACGCACAGTAACATTTCAATCAACCGATACGTAGAATAACTGTTCGATGAGCAGCTATTGGCTTCTTTGGAGCACGCGCCGATGCCCAAAATCTTCACCGATGTCTGGCAATTCCTAACCGGGAGCACGGGTGATTATCTCCATCAGGGAAACTGGCGCTATGTGATCCTGGCGCTGTTCTGGGCGCTGTTGTTCGCCAGCACTGCCGTGGCCATCCGGAATTGGCGGGAGGATCCGGCGCAACGGACCGGCCGACACCTGGGAATCTGGCTGGTGCGGGTCCTGATCGGCTGCTTGTGGTTCCAGGGCATGTTGTGGAAATTGCCGCTACCGGTGTCCGACGGTTTGCAATACTGGACCGAACAGGAATCGACCAACGCGGCATTTGAATTTCACCGCGCCTTCTTGAAGGATTTCGTGTTGCCTCACATGAGCGTGTTTGGACCGATTGTTTTTCTTGCCGAGCTGGTCTTCGCTGGATCGATGCTCCTCGGGCTTGCCGTGCGTTTCGTGGGCGTGTTGGCCATCGCTTATACTCTGCAACTCTGGCTCGGCCTCTATGATAATCCCTCCGAGTGGCCGTGGACTTACATGTGCCTGGCCATGCTGATGTTGCTGTTTGTGCTGGATGGCGCCGGCCGCAGCCTCGGCCTTGATGCGTGGCTGCGCCGCAAAGTCCCAGCCGTACGCGACGGGAAGGGTTTTATTGGCTGGTTCTTCAACATCGCGGGTTAGTCGCAGTCGCTATCGCGAGATCGCAACACATCAGCTCGCGGGCGGTGGCGGATACCTGGCGGCGTTCTCTCCACCGGACCATGCCGGTCGAAAATCTCCCCGGGATATCGTTGCTTGTGAGGATCGCGCCGGCACTCGCTGATCAGGGCTGCTGGCTACTATTTTCGTCGAGGAGTTTCTGGCGTCGCAGCTCAAGCGCGAGGCGAACGAACGTCGCCGAAATCGACCAGGCCGCCTTGATGCCAGCGACGAGATTGCCGGAGACCTTCGACGCGCCACCGATTCGGCACCGCTGCCCGACCGCGATCTCCAGTGCCGGCAAACGGGCGGCCGCGACCCGCATCAGCATTTCCAGGTTCCAGCCATATGTCTTCTCCTTCATGCCGAGACGGCTGAGTTCATCCCGCCGGATGGCACGAAACGGCGACAGGTCGGTGAAGCTTGCGCCATAGCCGATCCGCAGGAGCAGCCTGCCGACATAGGCGGCGAGGAGTTGCTGGGGTGCCAGGCTGCCAGGTTCGCGCCAACCGCGAACGCGCGAGCCGAGAACGAAGGCGGCCTGTGCAGCGACAATCGGCGACACCAGATCAGAGATAAATTCCGGAGGATCGCTGCCGTCGCCGTCGAGAAAGACCAGAATGTCGGCATCATCGCGCACAGCGGCGATGCCTGCCTGGACAGCGCGACCGTAGCCACGTCGCGGCTCGACAATCACGCGAGCCCCGGCGGCCTCTGCCTGCTCGGCCGTCCGGTCGCACGAGCCCCCGTCGACAACGATAACTTCGCTCACACTCTGGGCCAGCACCGCCGCTACGACCTGGCCAATCGCCGCTTCCTCGTCGAGGCATGGAATGATCGCCGAAACCACGGCTGGGCGGTGCGAGACCGGCCTCCGCATCGTCCTTCATAGGCTCCAGCACAGGCCGCAATTGGCGCAGCTCTTGGGCGGCTTGTCCGAAAGCAGCGCCGCACGAAAGTGCCGATACGCGGGCCCGTTCCAGATGTCTCGCAAGGGCTGCTGCCCGGCATGGCCAAGCGTATAGTTGTCGTAGCCATGCATCGAAAACGGCGCGATACAGCACGGCAAAGCGCGGCCATTGGCCGTGAAATACATCAATGACCACGGCCGCCGGCACAGCGACCACGGCGACCCGTCGGCGCTACCCTTCAGACTTAACCCCGGCTCGCTCGCTGCGCCCGACGCACTAAAGGTCACGCCGTGGGAACGCGCCAGCTCCTCGGCCTGTTTCAGATAGACTGCTTCTTCCTGCGTCAGGCGCTCGAACAGGGCCTGATCCGGGCGTGCCTTGCCAATGGCCGATTTATCGAAGAACACGAGTCGTTGCAGATAGACCTCCTTGACACCGATCTCGGCTGCAACTTTCACAAACGCCGGAAGTTCTTCGATGGTCTCTTTCAGGCCTGTAAGCCAAACGGAAACCTGCGGCTTGGTGTGTCCCTCCCGCTCCTGCAGCTCGCGAAACGCGCGCACGTTGCGGAGGATGCGGCCGAAATAATCCCTGCCGCGGATCGCCTTAAAACTCTCGCGGGTTGATGCGTCGAGCGACACACGCAATTCATCAAGGCCGGCGTCGATCAGCGCACGGCCGTTGCGTTCACTGAGGACCGTTCCATTGGTGTTGAACAGGACGTAGACGCTGCGGTCCTTCAGGTATCTGACCATCCGGGGCAGGTTCGCGACCAGCATCGGCTCGCCAACGCCGTGCAGAACCGCTCTCGCGAGATCTGACGCCTGGTCGACAATCGTCGTGAACAGGTCCCAGCTCATGTCTGCCGGCGGCTCGAGCTCTTCATAAGTGCGCGGACAGGTGGTGCACAGCAGATTGCAGCGATTGGTCACTTCCAGATAGAGGCAGACCGGCGGATGCCGGGCGACCTCGGTGCGTTCGCCCGTGACCGACTCGTGATAACGGCGCGGATCGAAGGGCGCTCGAGCGCGTGGCGCTTCGCCGGAAAGGCTCATGGTGATAACTCTGCGTCTGCGGTTCGCTGCATACGGGCCCTCCAGGCCACCAAGGCCCAAGCCAGCAAAAGACCTCCGAACAGAATTGATTTTGTCACCATTCTTGGAATGTAGAAATCCCAGTCGAGCTGTTCGGAAAGCAAGAGTGCCCCGATCGAAACGACCCAATTGGGCAAGGTGCCACAAAGCGCTGTGAACGGCATGATGACCAGAAAATACCAGGGGTAGTTGGGCGACAACAACAGGAGAATGAGGAGTAACAGTATGTTGATGTCGGCAAGGCTGGCGGCGATCGTGCGATCAGAGTTTCGGGCCACCGAGAGTCCCTTGAACAGGAGGACCAGCACGGCCAGCACGGCGTAGCCGACAACATCTCCGCGATGCTCGCCGAGCACGAGCCGCCAAAGCGACAATGGCCAGAGCTCATAGCCAGCGCTGATCCCCTCCTCCGTCAGATAGCCTTTGGTGAGGAATCCGAGAACACCCCAACCGACAGATAAATAGGGGAAATAGCAAAGCGCGACCGTGGCGATCACAACCAGCGGCATTTTAAGGTCCCACGGGCGCCAGATCCCGGCCAGCACCGGCGCAACATAGGGTTTCACCAGCACCGAAAACGCGACCAGACCGCGCCGCGGAGCGCGTGACCTGCCAGCGCAATCCACAGGCCCAGCAGCATCAGCGCAACCATCAGCGCGTCGACATGGCCGCTGTTGGCAATCTCCCACAAGGGCAGCGGGTGCCAGAGATAGGCGGTCACGCGCGTCACCGGGCGGTTCATACGCCGCAGCAGGAGCACGATCATGGTCACGGTAACGGCCTCGCAGCCCACCAGTGCGAGACGCATCACGGTTACGCTTTCACCGATCCGCGTAACAATCAGGAAGAAGAATTGCGCCACTGGAGGATAAATGGTGACGGCGGTATCGGCCCGGTTGATGTGGGGAAAGATCGTCCCGTCGCGCAGAAACGCCAGCGCCTCATCGGCCGGGAAATAGCGATAGGGATTGATGCCGGCGGCCTGCACCCTGCCATCCCAGACATAGCGATAGATGTCACTGGAGAGAAGCGGATCGAAGAGCAGCACATAGGCTCTCAGGACGATCGCGAGTCCAAGATAAGCCAGAGTGCGCGCTTGGGGGAGCACGCTCGGCGAGGTAAGTCGCTACCGATCGTCAGCAGACCCGCGGGGATGGTCAGAGCCATGAAAGCATTGTCACCGAAAGACTCGAAGGCAAAGGGGGTCACCAGCGTCAAACCGACGATGAAAACACCAATGCCGGCCAACAGATGAAGCGGAGCCACGTTGGTGGCGGAGCGCGCCAGTCGACCGAATTGATTTGCGACAGCCCCGGGCATTGGCTCTAAGGGTTTACCTGCGGTGCGTCCTTGAGGAAGGCTCGGCTCGCCGCGGCAAACCCGCCGCCACGAAAGCGGGTCGCATGGCCGAACAATTCGTCCTGCAGCCAACGCAACGTTTGGATGTCGTCGACATCGTACCATTCCGGAAGCAGCGTCGTGGCAAGCCCGATTTCGGCGGCACGCTCACATGTGGTGCGCGCCACGGTTTCTGTTCCCCATGCGATGCGCGTGAACAGTTGCTGATGCGGGTATTTCAGGCCGATGAGGTAGTAGCCGCCGTCGCTCGCCGGCCCAAGCACCATCCAGTCGCCGGGCTCGCGCAAGGCGTCGATCGCCTGCGCCAGCAAACGGGCCGGCAAAGTCGGGCTGTCGCCATTGACAAGCAGGACGCAGTCATGTCCGGCAAGCAGCAGGGCGCGCGCCGCGCCAATCAGCACCTGTCCGAGATCGTCGCCGGTCTGCAGCAACAATCCGAACTCCGCCGGAAGCAGTTGCCGCATGATGTGCTCGGCGCCTGCCGGCGCATAGACGCCATAGCCGCGCCTGCCGAGCGCCTCCGGTACCGCCTCGATGGCCGCGGCGACGTCGCGCAGAAAGCAGGCGGATAATTCCGAAGCGGCAGCGACACCAATGGCCGAGGCAAGCCGCGTCTTTGAGCGGCCGGGCTGCGGCGCCTTGCATATGATGCCGATCGCGGCGCCGCTCACCGCAGCAGCCGGGACCGCAGGCGATCGCCGGCGATCGCGATCAATTGCAGCGCGTCATGGCTGCCGTCCGCTTCGCCCTTTTCAAAATCGCCGTCGATGCGTCCCATTTGATTTGTGACATGGGCAAAACACAAGACAGGCTTTTGTCGGGCTTGCGCGAATGCGTAAAGCGCGGCGGCTTCCATCTCGACTGCCATCAGGTTCCTCTTGCACATTGCGTCGATCGCCGACTGGGTTTCACGGAACGGTGCATCGGTTGTCCAGGTCGAGCCCGCAAGCACCGGCACGGGAAATTCGCCGAATGCGCCGTCGAGCGCCGCGATCAATCCGGCATCGGCATCCGAATAATCGGATGGCGCCATGTAGTGGTAGCTGGTGCCTTCGTCGCGCAGCGCGCGTTCGATGATGATGAAATAAGGCGGCGGGCGCACCGGTACGATCTGCCCGGAGGAGGTGACGCTGATCAAGAGCTTGCAGCCTGAGGCGAACATTTCCTCGGCGATCAGCACCGCGTAAGGGGCGCCGACGGCGCAGCCGACAATTCCGAACTCAATCCCGCCGCGGCGGAATGAGTAGAGCTGTGTGTGATAGCAGGCCCATCCCGGTTCAAGCCGGGCCTCGCCGCCGGCGAGCAGGCTGCGCAGGATGTCGCCGTCAGGGTCGAGCACGCAGATATCAGGGATGCTGGAGTTCGCAATCTGCTTTTGCCTGCGCGCTTCGCGCAGCAGATTTTCCGGCGCAAATGCTGACGGCTGCGCGTAATGTTTTTGCGCGAGGATGGGCGGGACCCCGCCGTCGTTGACCGCCATCACCAGACAGACCTCGTCACGCCGTTGCCGGTCATTGGTAGCGCTCTCCTCGACAGCGGGCAAGTGCTGCCCGTTGGCTACGGCATCAGAGATCGCACCCGGAAGAGGCATGGGTGTCACCGACGTCGTGAAAAAAGATTTCGAGGAGCGTAACAAGATGGCCTTGAAGGACGTAATGATCACGGATATCGCTCGCTGCTGATACGGCGAAAGCTAGCGATGCTTGAGGCTGGTCGTGTTGATCCGATGGTATTGCCGCGTCACTCGATCACCTCATCGGCGACGCCCAACAGCGCTGGCGCGAGCGCGATGCCGAGCGCCTTTGCCGTTCTGAGATTTGATGGACAGCATCATCTTGGTCGGGAATTCCACCGGCAACTCGCCGGGCGGCGTGCCGTGCAGAATCTTGTCCACGAAAGAGGCGGCGCGACGATAGCACCAGACGCCATAGCTTATTAGCCCGCCGTCCAATACGTGCTCGCGATAGCCGTAGACCGTCGGCACCCGCTTCGCCGCCGCGAATTCGGCAATCTGTCGTCCCACGCTCAACAACAGCCCGGTCTGCAGGACGATGACGACGTCAACCTGCGAGCTTGCGAGCGCCAGGCGGCGTTAGACTGCCATCTGTTTGCTGCGGGGCGGTAAAAGCGCAAGGACAATATAGGGCAAGGGATAAAACAGCCCACCCAAGACAAACCAGATCGCCGCTGAGCGTCCTCGCTCTGCCGCGTACTTCGCAGTATAGCGTCCGCATACATATCCCAGGCTGAGATAGAGGACGGTTGCAATAATCACAGGAAACATGGCGGCTCCCATAAAGGTCTTCCGGCGCAGCATCTAAAATATATGCGCCTCCCGGAAAATTCAAACGAGGCCACCGACCAGGTTGTTACATTTAATTTTTGCGCCATAATGGCCACAGGAGTATGTGCCCATGCGTAGGCGCTGGCTCGAAGACGACTTTAGCCATTTCGGCAAAGCCTCCTGATCGATGCCAGTGAACCACCCAAATCGTTGAACGCTGCCTGCGAAAAACGGAGAGCATCCATGGAGGATATCGCGGCGCGGCGTGCAGCCCAAGCGCTGTTCGAGGAACACAGAGCTAACGTACAGTTCAAGCCGCTTGGTCCGCCAGACGGGCCTGCTACGATCTCGGACGCCTACGATATCCAGGAGAGGTATGTGGCGCTGCTCCGGGGTACGTTCGGCAACGCTGTGGGCTATAAGGTCGGACTTACGTCGGCTCCGATGCAGGCGTTTTGCGGATCGATCATCCCATCGCGGGTGTCGTGCTCGCAAAACGCCTGCACCAATCTGGGGCAATCGTCCGGCGTTCAGATTTCGGACGACTCGGCCTGGAATTTGAAATCGCCGTCCGTATCAAGTCAGATGTTCCGATCACCGGCGGGCCATGGACTGCTGACATGATCGAGCCTCACATCGACAGCGTTTGCGCCGCCATCGAACTCGTGGACGATCGAAGCGCGGACTATGCCAACCTCGATGTGCTTTCCCTTATTGCGGACAATTCTTGGAACGGTGGTATCGTCCTGTCAGAATTTGCAACTAAATGGCCTAATTTGGAGGGCGTCCTCGGACGTGCAGCGCAAGATCAGGTTGCGATTGGCGATGGCTACGGACGCGACATCCTCGGCCATCCCTTCAATTCAGTCGGGTGGCTTGCCACGCAACTGGCTGCGCGCCACGTGATTTTGAAAACGGGCCAGATCGTGATGACTGGCAGCGTTATGAAAACCGTATTTCCGGTCGAAGACACAACTTACCGTTTTGACCTCGAGGAGATCGGCTCTGTTGAGGTGCAAGTAACAGAATAAACAAGTGCCGGAGGATAGCGACGCATCGTTGAATTGGCACAGGTTGCGCAGCGCGGGGGCAAACGTAGGCCGGGATGGCCACTGGACGTGGAGAACTCGCCGGCTGCGGCGTGAGGTAGAGCTGAGTGCACGCGCTTGAACATTCTGCCGGCTTGGAAGGACTGAAACGCATGTCATTGGATGATCCGCGGACTTATACCAATTACCGGGTTCGCTGTCCCGCAGGCGCCGACGTCACTCGACTTGCCGCGGCGGGCTCCCAACCAAAATATCGAAAACAACCCCATGCAAAGTCGCATGGTGGTCATCGGCATCGATGCCTGAGCGATCCCGCGAAAACATTTTGACACGTCGGGCAAATCAAGGGCACTATTCGATCATCGCGCAATTTGTAAAACGCCCATGGCCCTGCCCGACAATGGGCTCTTCGGCGCGATTGCAGGCAAACATCCTTACCCACAATTGAAGTTGCACCGGCTCGCCGCAAGCGAAGGGGCGCCTCCCGCGTTGCCGGGCCGCGCGCTTCCGATGCGCGTGCCCGAGGAGATATCGACGTGAATACAGGTCCAGACCCCAACAAAGCAACGGCACTGGCCGCAACCGGTCAACCCAATGCACTGCCGTCCCCAAGGCTGCCGTCCCCAAGACTGTTGCAGCCCCGCGGATAAAGCTCTTGTCACACGGATTTTACATCGAGCATCCGGATCCGGAGCTTGGCGATCAGCTCATGGCGGACGCATTGGGGGTCGCCGATCGTGACGCCATGCATGGCATGCTCGGGCAGTTGGTGAAGGCCAGCGTGAAGGGCGAGAGGCCTGACGAGGTCACTCTTGCCTTCATGATTTCGATGGTGAGGAGCATCAAGCCGAGGGACGCCGTCGAGGCCATGCTGGTGGCGCAGATGGTTTCCGTTCATGTGATGGCGATGCGATGTGCCCATCACCTCGCCAATGCGGAAGACCTCGCTCAGCAGGACAGTGCCGGGCGGGCATTGGGCAGGCTGGCCCGCACCTTTCCGGCCCAGATCGAGGCGCTCAACCGCTATCGGAGCCATGGCGAACCTGCCATCACCGTGCAGAACGTGTCGGTCGGGGATGGCGGCAACGCCATTGTCGGCAACGTCACGCAGCATGCGAGCGTGATCGTCTCGGACAAAGACCTGGCGCCCGCGGCGGCGACGCCGGCGCGGAGGGACCCGGCGCCCGAGCTTTCCGAGCGGAAGCACGACGGCATGGACGCCAGGCGGAAAGCGAAGACATGAGCGATCACGCCCGCAATACCGGACCGATGCGGGCGAGCCCGCGGTGCGGCGCCAAAATCCGTTCCGGCGGCGCCTGCCGCTCGCCGGCGGTGCGCGGCAAAAAGCGTTGCCGCATGCACGGTGGCGCGCCGGGATCCGGCCCGCCAAGGGGCAACCGCAACGCGCGCAAGCACGGTCTGTTCACCAGGCAAGCGATCGCCGAGCGCAAGCAAATTCAGGCCCTGTTGGGCGAAGCGCGGAAGTTTTTGCAAGCGATGAAATGATCCGGTTTCGCAGAAACCTGGAGCCACGATGAACGCTGAACCTCGCCAATTCCTTCACAAGAGATTTTGCGCATCCGTGTCATGCGCGCCGTCTTCCTCTCAAACCAGCTCTAGCCGGAGCGACCGCCCGACCATGCGCGCGGCGCGCTGAAGCGTGGTTAGCGTGACATTGCCGTCCTTTGGGTCGAGCAGGCGCCCAATCTGGCTGCGCGAGGTCTTCATGCGCTGGGCCAGGTTGTTGCGCGATATGTTCTGCTCCTTCATCGCCCGCACGATCTGCCACGCGAGAACTTCCTTGACCGCGATGGCCTCGAATTCGTCACGCTTGCCTTCCTCGCCGAGGAAATCGTCGAGCGTGGTGAGTTTGGCGGTGGAACGGATTACTTTCTTCTTCCTCGCCATGTTGGTCTCCTTCATTCTTCAAATTCGTTTGGAGAGGCGGCCATAGTTGTAGTTTGCGTCACCATCGGGCTGATCCTCGGTTTCGGCAGCCTGATTACCCTTTTGAAACTCATGTAGGCAATGGCGGGGGATCGGTCATTCCGGGGCGCGCGTCAGCGCGAACCCGAAATGCCGAATTCCGGGTTCGATGCTTTTGCATCGCCCCGGAATGACGGCGCTCGGATGTGACGGCGCGATCCCGCGGCACGAATGTGCCCGAGCTTTTTGTCATCACCTGCCCTCCAGAATTCAGAGGGGCGCAGCCGGCGAGAGCTGTCGCAGCCCACGCGCCGGCCAGCCGACGAACGCGACGATGAAGGATAGCGTGCCCAGCACGACAGCGAGGACGATCAGCGTCCAGCCGGCCACGGCCTGCTGGTCGAGCCGATAATAGGCGCAAAGCCGCGTTGGCGCCGCCAGGTAAAGGCCGCCGATCGCGCCAAGCTTGGGAATGAAATTGGCCCAGATGAACGCGCGGCCGAGTGGCGGCATGCGGCGCCAGGACAGGCCCAGGGGTAACCCCACCAGCAGCGGCAGGCTCAGGAACTTGGCTGCATCAACCAATGGATCGGCGACCGCGCCATCGAGGGCGCGCGGCAGCATCCAGAAAGAAGTGCCCAACACTACCATCACAATGCCGGGGATACCGAGCCAGTCGGCATCGGCGAGCCAGTGCGGCTCATGCGAGCGGACAGCGGCCGCAAGGAATACGCCGATGCCGATCAGCAGCGGCAACTGTAACGTCATATGCACGGCCATGTCGCTCTCAAGCGCGATGCGCGCCGGCCACAGCCACAGGGTGAGCCATGATCCGATGGCGGCCACGAAACGCACGCGGGGGCTCATGGCAACGACACGCGCAACGCGGCCGCGAGGAGCTGTGGAGGCGAATCGGGATCGAGGATGCGGGCCACGCGCCCTCGTGCGTCGACGAGATAGACGGCGCTGTTGTGAATGAAGCCGCCCATGCCGTCCGGGATAACGACGACGCCGAAGCTTTGCATCAACTGAGCGAGGCTGCGCTCGTCGGCGGGCGCGGCGATCCGCCAGCGGGGCGCCTTCGCGCCATAGCGGTCGCCGTAGAGCTGCAACGCCTTCCGATCGTCGTTCTGCGGATCGAAGCTGATGCTGATGAGGTCGATCGGAGCACCGGCTCCCGCGCCGCTCATGAGCTGCAGCACGCCATGAAAATCATCGCCGAGCACGCCGCACAGCGTCGGGCAACGCGTGTAAATGAAGTCGACCAGGACGGGCCTGCCCTCGTACGAACTCAACGAGAAGGCGTGACCGTCCTGATCGACCAGTCGCACGTCCGGGAGGAGACGTGGCGTGCGTTCAATGGACAATTGCCGCGCGCCGGCGCTGGTGACGACGCGAAATCCATCGGTCTCCCAGGCGAGCGTCGCGATTCCCGTCGCAGCGACGATCGCAAGCAGCGGAAGAAAGCCGCGAGTCATCATGCTGCGGCGTCCTCGCGCATTGCCGAGGGCAAGCCGATAACGAAATTCAGCACCAGGATCAATGCCCCCAACACCGTTAGCGCCGCGCCGACCGAAGCCACCCGGTCATAAGGCAACCACTGCGGCAGATGCACCGCGTAGCGGCGCGGAACGCTGACGCTTCCGGCGGCGAGGAAGGAAAGAACAAATATCGAGCCGCCGACGACGTAGAGCCAGAAGCCGAATGGCAGAAAAGCGCCAGTCGTCCTTGGGCCAATATACGTCATGAAGCCGAAGAACATCGCCACCATGCCAAGCAGCAGATAGGTATGGAAGTGGCCGGGCACCCATTGCGTGTTGTGCATGAAGCTGTTCACCTCGATGGTTCCATCGGCGATCGCCGGGATGACACCGATCGCCCAGCCGGCCACGCCGACGAAGACAAGGCCCGCCGCTACGGTCCACTTGATCCCGGAACGATAGACATTGGTGAGCGCGCCGAAGGCGGTCACCAGCAGCACCGGCAGGCCACTCAGCCAGGAGATGATCTGGCCGGCGATCAGCGCCCAGGTCGGCATGGCAAAGTCCATCAGCAAGTGATGCGGGTAGACGGTCAGCACCATCACGGTCGAGAGCACCCAGGCAAAATAGAATGCGCGGTTCGTCTTCCAGTCGCGATGGGTATAGACGGGCAAGATCTCGTAGACCGCGATCACCGCCATGTAGATCGTGGCGTTGATAAAGACGTGCCCGAAGAAATAGGTCATGTTCTTCGCCGCCAACGCGTTGAAGGTGAAACTTGGCACGTACAGATTGACCAGCGAAACGACGAGCACCGCGGCGCCGAGCAGGATGCCGAGGATGTTGACGATCAGCACCATCGTCGATGCGGTAACGGCCGGCGGCGGCCCTTCATCTTCCGGCGCCAGACCAAAGGCCTGTTTGACACCGAGCGCCGCGCCCAGCCCGCCATAGACGGAAAGAATGCCGCGGGCGATGTCGAGATGCAGCAGCAGAAAGCCGACGCCGATGAACAGCAAGCCCACCATGTAGGAAGCTGCTGCATTGACCGACCAAAGCTCGCCGGAATGTGCGGGCAGCGGGAACAGGAAGGTCCAGGCGGCGGCGAACCCGCCGATGAAACCGGAACCGAGAATGAGCACGGCACCGATGAGGAAGAACACCAGATTGGCGACGAACACCGCCGT
This sequence comes from uncultured Acidobacteriaceae bacterium, assembly GCA_963709305.1. Classification (GTDB taxonomy): domain Bacteria; phylum Acidobacteriota; class Terriglobia; order Terriglobales; family Acidobacteriaceae; genus Sulfotelmatobacter. The sequence goes on from CAVPWO010000006.1 coordinate 780,576, forward strand.
CGACACCGGCACGTGGCGACGCACAAAATACCACATCACCGAAGCGCCGCTCAAGCCGGCGATGCCGACCATGCCGGCACCATGCATGGTCATGATTACGTAGAAGAAATCAGGCTGGATAGTGATCCATTGCGCTTGCGCCAGGCGCATCGTCAGTCCGAGCAGCATCATCAGCAACAGAACAAGTCCAGACACGATGATGTAGGCGAGAACGGCGGCGCGCGCGCTGATCCGGCTCCGGCTTTGCACGGCTTGGATGGTCATGGCGTCCTCCCGGCTGCGCCGCTCAACGCGCGGCCACTTTGATTTCCGCCGTCATCTCGTGATGCCCGACGCCGCAATATTCGAGGCACAAAACCCGATAAACGCCGGGTTCATTGAAGGTGTAGCGCAGCACGTTGATGTATCCGGGCATCGCCTGGGTCTGGGCAACGATGCGCATGTCGGGATTGTAGAGCGCAAAACCGTGATTCACGTCCTTGCTGGTGACGTGAAATTCCACCGTCTCTCCGACCCGAAACGCGTCTGGTTTGATGCTCCACGACCACTGCTCGGCGACGGCCTCGACGGGCTGCGTCGCTGCGCCGGACGATGGCGCAGACATACTCGATACATAGGGGAGTTTGCCAAGGGTGTCATAATTGGCACCGATCAGAACGATGACGGCGAGGCCGAACAGCCACGTGCGCAGTCGGTATGCCGACGCGATGACGGGCCCGTAATCAGCGAGCGCGACATTGGCGCCTATCGCGACCCAGGCAAACACGACGGCGAGCGTCCCCATGAGCACGATCGAGACGCCCCAGACGACTTCTTGAATCATAACCCCCTCCCAGCGTTTACAGCAGGTAGGCAATTCACGCACCGCCTACGAAATCGGGCGCCACCTCTTTACAGCGCGGCCGGGTCTGGAAATCCCTACTGCCGCATCAATGCCACATAACATGTATCTTCCGTACATGTTATGCCACAAACTCGGCCAGGTCAACCTATTCATCGGTCGTCGCGCGCAAATTCATCGCCGCCGGTCTCTCCACGAGGCGGCGGTCAAGTCCGACATTGATTCGATCGCCAGCAGACCGCCGCCGGGGTCGGTAGATATTTAAGTTTCCTTATCGCGTCTGGCTCGGTCATGATGTGTTCGCCGTCCGACGGCATCAAATCTTGTTTCAAGCCAGGAGACGAATGATGAGCAACGAGATGTATCCAAAGGCCACACGTGAAATAGCGCAAAAGCGACGCGACCTGGCGCCCAAGCCCGAGGCCGCTTTCCAGGCGTTCAGCCAGGCGGTGTTTGCAGATGGCGCTCTTTCGGGCAAGACAAAGCAGTTGATCGCAGTGGCTGTGGCGCACGTAACGCAGTGCCCCTACTGCATCCAGGGCCACACGAAGCTAGCGCTGCGGTCCGGCGCGACAGCGCAAGAGCTGATGGAAGCGGTCTGGGTCGCCACGGAAATGAAAGCTGGCGCCGCCTTCGCCCATTCGACGTTGATGCTGGATGTCATCGGAACATCGGCAGATTGAGGAGTCGATCGCGGAATGGCCGGTCGACGGCGCGACCGGCCAAACTGTCTTGACGGACAGGACCGGCCGGTTTGACTACGGACAGGGACTGTGCCCGGAACTGCGATTACAGACCGAAAACGACAATCCAAGTCGATGTGGAGCGGGGAGATCGAGCTTCGGTTCGACCCGGAAGAACAGCCCTCAAGACGATGGCATGGTTATGAACCTTGTCGTGGGCAGCAAAGACGGGCGTAATCCGGCCTAACTCGGCGCGAGCGCGCAGCTCGTCGAGCTGTTCTCGATGTCTGTAGAATCTCATCCGTGTAGCGCCGTCGAAATTTCTGCCAGCGGGCCGGATCATGGCCGAACCAATTGCGCAGCATGCCATCGGCACCATGGTGCTTGGAGTCATGACCCGGGTTTCGCTCGGCCACAGCGCCCGCGCACTCAGGGCGGATCGGATTACGGTTCTCATCTATCTGCTTGTGGTCCTGGCCGCCATGATGCGCGTGGTGGCGGCGATCGGCGGATCGTTTCTCACGCTGATTCAGGTTTCCGCATTACTGTGGATTGCAGCTTTTTCCTGTTCACTGTTTGGTAGGGGCGCATGATGCTGACGCCGCCATGATCCACTCGGTCGATTTCCATGCGGCGACAGGCACGGCGGAGACGCCGCAGCTTTGCAAGTTGATCGATGGCTCTCAGTGCGCAAACAATGCGTCATCCATTGGCTTGGGCGGATCTTCAATATGCGCCGGGGGAAACTCCATCTGCTCGATGATGTGCCTCCTGACGTCGACGCCCTTTGCCAGTTCCGTTAGCACCAGACCTTGAGCCGTCACTTCGAAGACGGCACGCTCGGTAATGATTTGGGCGCGCTGACCGCGATTGATGACCCCGTGACGCACGGGGTAGGTGATCTGCTCGGCGTCGTTGACGAATTTCCGGACTTTGCCCTCCTTGCGAATGTTCAGCCCGTTTTCATCGGTTTCGATCTGTAGCCCCGCTGTGGTGAAGGTGCCCGCGAACAGCAACTGGCGGGCATTGTGGGCGATGTCGATAAATCCGCCGGCGCCGGGATTGAAGCTGCCAAACTTGCTTACGTTGACGTTCCCGGCTGAATCGAATTGCGCGAATGCCAGCGCCGCAAACTCGCAGTTGCCGCCATCGATGAAATCGAACTGCGACAGACCGTCGAGCAGTGCTTCCGGATGGCGGTTTGCCGAAAACTGCCAGTTGCTCATCACGAGGCCGCCGAACGGACCGTGCTCGGTCGTGAAGGCATAATCCGCGATCCTGCCATTGTCGAAGGCGCCCTGCTCCGCCATCACCAGAGGGGTATCGGAGGACGCGCCAAAGCCGAAAATGCTGACGACGCCTGGCTTGATCTCCTGTGCCGCACGGCGGGCGATGATCTTGTCCGGACCGAACGGCACCGCCGGGATCTTGGACAAATCGAAGGGTTGTCCGCCGAGATAGGCGGCATCATGCGCGACTTCCGTTGTCATCATCTGCGCCGGATCGAGCACGACATGGTCGACCAGCGCCCCCGGGATTTCTAACCGACTGCGCGCGTCGGGTTCCACGCTCCACACGCCGCGATACCTGCGCGATCACCAGCCCGCCGCAGGCCTTCGTCGCCAGTGCCAGCGCCAGCGAGGAGGACAGCAATGCTTCGCTCTCGAACGACAGATTGCCGGCCGCATCAGCCTCCCCCGCCCGGATGATGGCGACGTCGATGTTCCAGGTTGGATAAAACAGATATGGCTTGCCGCGGAATTCGATCTTGTCGACCAGATTGTCCTTGGAACGCGCGGTCAGACGACCACCGGTCTGATCCGGATCGATATAGCAGCCAAGCCCGATTTCGGTCATATAGCCTGGACTCCGGCGCGCAACCTCCCGCAGCCAGTGCATGCTGGCGCCGATCGGCCAGCTATAGGCCTCGATCGCATTCTCGCGGATCAGCCGCATCAGTTCGGGACGCTTGCCGGTCGCGGGGTTCACCGGATTGATATAGGAGCCGGACACGATCCGCTTCATCAAACCTTCGATGGCGACGTGATCCATGCCGCGAATACCGACGCCGTCTCCGGTCCCGCACGGAAAGTAAAACGTCAGATCGCGCGGACTGCCTTCGCTGAGAAAGCGCGCGGCGAGGCTCTTGAGGATCAAATCCGGCGTGATCCAGCCGATCACGCCGACGCTGGCAACCGTCTGGCCATTCTTGATATTTGCAACTGCAGTTTCTGCCGAACAGAACTTGTTCATCGGATATTCCTCCGGGCTTAGATTTTCATGCCGAATTTTCGCAGCGTCGCCTTCGATGCGTCGTCCTGGCAGTTCTCTGCAAAAATCCGGTTTGCAAGCATGTCGCTGGCCTCGGCATTGCCGTTGATCAGGGGCGTAAAGAAGCGTTTCGTGCTCGCCACGGCGACCCGGGGCAGCGCCGCGAGCCGCTCTGCGAGGGCGATTGCTTCACGCTCGACGTCGGACAGCGGCACCAGATAGTCGGCGAGCTTCAGATGGTAGGCTTCGGCTCCCGTGATCGGCTCGCTCGCCCACACCAGACGCCGGGCCGCAACCGGTCCAATCCGCACGCTCAGCGACGCAAGCGCCCATGGCGGCAGCCACCCGTTCGGTACCTCGGGCATATGCCAGCGGCATTCGGAATGCGTCACGATCAAATCGCAGCCTGCCGCGAGACCGACGCCGCCGCCCAACGCAAAACCGCTGACAGCGGCGACAGCGGGCTTTTCCATAAATCCGATGGCGCGCACCACCCGCGCCGTCTCGGCCTCGTGCGCGCACATCTGTGCGATGTCCATGGTCGCCAGTTCCTTGAGATCGCTGCCTGCGCAGAAGCCGGGAGGGGTGGCTGAAATGACGACGGCGGCGACCCCGTCGTCGCGATCGATTTCCGCGAAGGCGTCGCTGAAAGCCTGCATCAACTCGGTGCCCAGCGCGTTGCGCCGGTTCGAGCGATCGATAGTCAGAATTGCGACTTGACCTTGTTGCCTGCGTTTCAACATCGGGCGACCTTTCGCTGCCTCATCGTCATCTCTTGCCAAATCGCTCAAGCGTCGCGCGTGCAACGGAGTGACGGCAATTGTCGGCAAACGCCTGGTTCGCCTGGACATCAAGGGCTTCGGCGCCCCTGATAATGTCAGGCATGAAGAAGCGTTTGGTGGCGACGACCGCCGCCGCCGGCAGAACCGCCAGCCGGTCCGCCAGCGCCATTGCCATTTCGTCGGCGTGGCCGGGTTCCGCGAGATGATCGACAAGACCGAGGCGTTTCGCCTCGTACCCGTCAAACTCTTCGCTGGCGAAACAGAGCTTTCGCGCGGAGACCGCACCTACCCTCGAAATCAGGCCTCCAAGTCCCCACGGCGTCAGCCAGCCGATCGGAACTTCCGGCAGATGCCACCGCGCGGTACCGGCGGAAACCACGAGGTCACAGGACGCGGCGAGGATAAATCCACCGCCGAGCGCGAATCCCTCGACCGAAGCAATCACCGGCTTCCCGAGAAAGCCGAGGAGCCGCGCCATGTCGCCGGTCTCGGCTTCGAACCTGCGGATATCCTCGAGCGCAAGTCGACCGATGAATTTCAGGTCGCTGCCGGCGCAAAAACCGGGTGGTTCGCCCCTGAGAACAATGGCGGCGATCAGCGGATCCGCATCCAGGCGTCGAACCGACCCGGCCAACGCCATGACCAGTTCGCGATCCATCGCATTGCGCCGCTCCGGCCGGTTCAACGAAACGACACCGATGCGACCGCGGCTGCTGACATCAAGCATGGAACGCCTCCGCTGGCGCAGCGCCGAAGTACAATTGCGCGACGAGCGGTGACGCTTTCAACTGTTCCGGGGTGCCTTCGGCTGAGATCGCACCGGCGGCGAGCACGTAGGCCCGGCTTGCGACTTCGAGCGCCATCGCCGCATTCTGCTCAGCGAGCAAAATCGTCATGCCGTCCCGCGCCAGTTTCACGATGGTGAGCGATATTTCGTCGACAATGACCGGGGCGAGGCCAAGCGTGGGTTCATCAAGCAGCAGGCACTTCGGCTTCGCCATCAGGCCCCGCGCGATCGCCACCATCTGCTGCTCGCCGCCGGACATCGAGCCCGCCCGCTGGTTGCGACGCTCGCCAAGCGTCGGAAACATTGCGAACATCGCGTCGAGATCGCGCTGGATGTCGTTGCGGTCAGGGCGGTGATAGGCCCCCATCGTCAGGTTTTCGAGAACGGTGGATTGGGCAAAGACCTGGCGGCCCTCGGGCACCAATGCAATGCCAAGGCTGACGCGCCGGGGCGTCGACATCGAATTCGATTTCGACACCGTCCAGCTTGATCGAGCCGGAGGTGGCGCGCTTCAGCCCGGCGATCAGGCGCATCGTCGTCGATTTGCCGGCCGCATTGGCTCCGATCAGTGCCACAACCTCGCCGGCCGCAACCGAGAGATCGACCGAGCGCAAGACCTGGTTCTTGGCGTAGTGCGCGGATATGGCTGAAAGCTCAAGCATGATGGCTTCGTCCGAGATAGGCCTTAACTACGTCGGGATCAGCCAGCACATCGTGCGGAAGGCCTTCGGCAATCTTGCAGCCCTGCTGGAGTGCAATCGCCTGGTCGGCAAACTTGGCCAGAAACGCCACCTTGTGGTCGATGATGCACAACGTGGTTCCGTGCGTCCGCAGATCCCGGAGCACGCTCTCCAGATTGTGAATTTCATCGTTTCCGAGCCCGGATGCCGGTTCATCGAGCAGCAACAGCTCCGGCTCGCACATCATCGCCATTGCGACGCCGAGCATCTTTTCCTCGCCATAAGATAATTCGGCGGCCGGCTTGCTGGAAGAATCCTGCAGGCGGCAGAGTGTCAGCGCCTTTTCTGCCCGCGCGCGCAAGATCGCCTCGCCCTTGCGTGGCGACAGCAAGCTGCGCAGGCGGCCGTGGCCCTTCATCCGCGTGAAAGCGAGGAAACTCGCGATCATGACGTGCTCCAGGACCGAAAGTTCGGAAAACAACTGCGGATTCTGAAAGGTCTTGATCACGCCCAGCGACGCAATGACATTAGGCCGTGCGCCGGCAATATCCCGGCCCTTCCAGAAAACGCGGCCCGCGCTGGGCGGCAGCAACCCCGCCAGCAGGCTGAGCAGCGTGGTCTTTCCCGATCCGTTCGGTCCAAATATCCCGATGATCTCGCCTTTGTTGATCGCGAATGACACGTCCGACACCGCGACCAGGCCGCCAAAGCGTTTGGTGAGATTTTCGACCTTAAGCAGCATGAACCCGCCCCTTGGACAGCCCCGCGGCGAGACCGACGATTCCACGCGGCATCAGCAGGATTACGAGGATGAGGATCATGCCATAGACCGCGACGCGTATTTCTGCCGGCAGCTCGATCAAATGCGGCAGCGAGGTCAGGACCAGCGCACCGACGACCGGCCCCAGTATCGTGGACACCCCGCCAAGCAGCACCATGGCGATGGCGTCGAGCGACTGGGTCACGGCAAGATAGGCCGGTTCGATATAGCCGGTGTAGAAGCCGTAAAGCGCGCCGGCCAAGGAAGCGATCACGTTCGATATCGTGAATGCCAGCAACTTGTAGCGAAAGGTGTCTATTCCAAGCGTCTGCGCCAGGTCCTCATTGAGACGTATCGCCGAAAAATTGCGGCCGATCCACGACCGCATCAGGAGCACCGAAAAAAACAGAACTCCGGTCAGGCAAAGCAGTGTGAGAAAATACCAGGGAACGGTTTGCTCGATCCGGACGACGCCGCTTCCAGGGAGCCAGACCGTCGGCTTTTCCAGGACCAGCATGCCCAGCGTTCCATTGGTCACGCTGGTCCAGTTCATCACCACCAGCCGGCACAGTTCGGCGAAAGCGAGCGTTACAACGGCAAAGTAGAATTCCTTCAGCCGGAACTTGAAGCATATCCAGCCGATCACGATCGAAATCACCACCACGACCAGCACCGCCACGAGATAGCCGAGCCAGAACGAAACGCCCAATCGCAGCATCGAGAGAAACGTGACGTAGCTGCCGATGCCGAAAGCGGCGGCATGGAACATCGTCAATTGTCCGGCGCCGCCGAACACGACGTTAAATCCGATCGCCAAAATGCTCAGCACGAAGGTGAAGATCAGGACCGTCAGAACCACATCGCTTCGCACCACCAGCGGCAACAGGTACAGAGGAACCAGGAACAGCAGCGTCTTCACTTCTGGCTCCCGAACAGGCCAGCCGGCCGAAACAACAGGATCGCGACCAGAAACACGAGACCATAGGCATCGCGGAACGCCGACGGCAGATAGAGCGAGCCAACCAATTCGGTCACTCCCAGAATCACGCCGCCGGCGAGCGCCCCGAGCAGATTGCCGACGCCGGCAAGGATCGCCGCTTCAACCCCCTTGAGGATAAACAAGCCACCCAACGACGGCTCGAGCGAGAACAGACAGGCGTAGAGCGCGCCGCCGAAGCCCGCCAGGGCGCAGGAATAGACCACGACAGCGGTCTGCAGCGCTTTGGTGGGAACCCCCATCAGCATGGCGGCCTCGGGATTTTGCGCGTAGGCACGGGTCGCACGGCCGAGCCAGGCGCGCGACAGCCCGAGCCAGGTCAACCCGATCACCGCCACCAGCAGCAGGAACGCCACCACTTTCATGCGCGGCAATGTGATCGATCCGAAACTCAGCGATCCCGCAATGACCACGTCCATGTTCTTCGGCGTTGTCGTGAACAGCAACAAGGCGCCGCTCTCCATCACGGAAATCAAGCCAATCGAGACCAGCAGGCCGTTGACCAGATTGTTTCGCGTGAACCGAAACATCGTCTGGTCGGCGACCAGCCCGGCCACGGCGGCGAGCGCCACCGCGAACATCACCGCAACCGGAAAAGGCAACATCGCCAGATCGGTGAAATACCAGGTCGCATAGGCGCCGATCATCATGAACTGACCAAGTGCGAAATTCACGATACCGGTTATGCCGAACGTCATTGTCACGCCGAGCGCGATAATTCCGTAAAGCGAGCCGAGGATAATGCCATTGAGGATCTGCCCGACGACGACCTGCGTCATGCTTATGGCTCGACGTGCACCACTTCCTTGGCGCCGCCTTTTCTCAAATGAACGATGTCGAAGTCGAATACCTGTTCGGCGTGATCATCGAAGCTGATCTTCCACATGCCCTGATAGGTCGTGGAGAGAAGCGCGGCGCGGATTTTTTCGACGTCGTCGACCGTGCCGGCCTTCTGCATCGCCGCGACCAGCATATAGACGTGATCGTAGCAGGACGACGAGCAGAGCGGCGCCTGATCGTACGGGAAGTCGCGCTTGTAGAAGGCCTTATAGGCGTCGATGAAATGCTTGACCTTGGGCTCCTTCTTCTCGGCCTCTTCGAAGTCCTTTGGTACATAGACGATGTAGTCTTCCAGACCGTCCTTGTTCTTCAGGCCCGGTCCGGTGGATCCGCGCACCAGAAAGAACTTCTTGGAATAGTTGCCTTCGATCGACTGCCGCACGATGTCGTACAGCGCGGCGTCGGAATAACCGGGGAAGAGATAGTCCGGGTGGAATTCGGCGATCTTGGCCAGTACAGGCGAGAAGTCCTTGGTGCCCGGTTCGAAATATTCGGTCATGGTCTCGATACCGTGGGCCTTGAAGATCGGCTCGTAGATGTCGCCGAGCACCTTGCCGCCGAAATCGTTCTGGAACAGCATCGCCACTTTCTTGGGATGCGCCGTCTTGATCAGGTAGTCGACCATCCTCTCGCCAAAGCCCTTCGGTCCGGCGTCCCAGTTCCAGGTTCGGATGACGAAGTCGTTGCCGGGTTGCCCGGCGTAATCGTGAATGCGCGTACCGCCGCCGAGCATCAGGAATTTCCCGTTGAACTGCTTGGCATAGGGAAAGATCGTGACAAAGACATTGGACAGAAACGGCCCGAAGACGAACTTGACCTTGTCCTGCTCGAGCAGCTTCTTGAGCTCGATCGTCGCCTCTTTCGGGTCGCCGCGCGTGTCGAGCGCGATCAGGTCCAGTTTGTAGGTGGTATCGCCTACTTTGAAGCCGCCGGCCTTGTTGATCTCGTCGACGGCGATCGGGACGCCTTGGGATGACATGTAGCCGTAGATGGCGTTCGGCCCGGTCTGAGCCTCGATCTGCCCCAGCTTCACAGTGCCGGTTTGCGCAATGGCAACATTGGGAATTGCCGTCGCCAGCAGACCGGCCGCCAAACAACCCCTGAAGATGTTCTTCATTTCCTTGACCCCTCTGGCGGCTATGTTTTGTTCGATGTCCAGCCCGTCACCGCTGTTGGGCCGTCGCATATCGATTGATCTCAGATGACCGCGCCGTCCTTGCGCAACGCGTCGCGGAGGTCGGAGACCGAAAGCTTCCGGGGCGAGCGTCCCGTCGCGCAGCGACATCGCCGCCGCCATGCCGATGGCCTGGCCATAGGAAAAACATTGCGCCGTGACCCGCGCTGAGGCCATCGCCTCGTGCTCGGCCGAAAGACAGCGCCCAGCAACCAGGAACCCCTCGCCCGCGACCGGAACGAAGCTTTCGTAGGAGATGTCGTAATAGTCATCGAGCAGCCATTTGAGCTGTGGTTTTTCGCCGGAATGCAGCTCGATCGGCCATGCCGACCGCGCGATGGCGTGCTTGCTCTTGGCGCCGGCCACGACGTCTTCGTTGTTGAGGGTTGTGACGCCCCTGATCTGCCGGGTCTGGCGCACACCGACCTGCACGCCGGTGTCGTTGACGAACGACTCTTCGCAACCCACCAGGCGGGCTTTGAAGAACCTTGCGTATTCACGGACCTGTTTGCGGCCCTGGATCTCCGCTTCCGTGATATCCTCGACCAGTATCGGATTGAGCTCCCGGCCATCCCGGCCGATGATACGCGTGCAATTGCAGAGCAGTTCGTTCGGGCGAGGCGTCGAGAACAGGAAAATCTTGGAGCGCGGAAGGTCATACTCCCTGCTGTTATGCAGATTGCGGATCATCTGCGAAACTTCATCGCCCATGATGGTGTCGTTGCCGTATTGCGCGCGAAGGCGCTCGATATCGACGCCCATCAGGCGAAACAGCATGGTCGGATTTTGAACCCTGCCGTCCTGGCCCATAAAGGTCTCGAAGCCGGCGAGTGCGGCGACATCCGCGTCCCCGCTCGCATCGATGGTCAGCCGGGCCCGGATCTCCGCCCGCCCCTGCTTGGTCCAGGCCAGCACGCCGCGGACCTGCTCGCCTTCGGTCAGCACGTCAATGACCGTGGTGTGGAATAGGACCCGAACGCCCGCTTCCTCAAGGAAGTGATCACCGGCTTCGCGCCAGACCAGGGGATCGTGCGTCAGCGTATAGGTATTACCGTATCGTTGCGGCGCGGTGATGCCGCCTTTGGCCTTCATCAGGTCGACGAACCGGTCGGCAAAGCCGAATACCACCTGCTCGGGAGGTTTCGCTGCACCCTCGGTCGCCGCGTACAGACCACAGACCGTTCCGGACAATCCGGCAACGGCAGCCCCGCCGCAGAAGCCGTATTTCTCCAGCAGCAGAACGCGGGCGCCCGCCTTGGCTGCGGTGAATGCCGCCGCCACGCCGGCCGCGCCGCCGCCGACAACCAGAACGTCCGTGTCGAGGCTGAGACGCGCCCGCCGGTCCAAATTTTCTGCCACTGGTCTGCTCGATTTGTTGATCGTAATATGTTACAGATATTTCTGATCCGCTGTCAACTTGCCTGCTTTCGAGGCGGAAAACACCGATATGCCGGCGAGCTACGTCCTTATCTGCCGCGTTTTGATAAAGTTGAAAGGCACTGATATATTATTGCGATACCTTGGATGAACGAATGCCGATCGAACTGACCGAAGATGAAACCGCGCTGCTCGCTGCCGCCGACCGCTTCATTGAGCGAGAGATGAAGCCCTCGATCGGCGCCTATGTGCGCGAGCACCAGTTCCCCACACCGATTGTGCGGGCCTTCGCCAATGCAGGATTCATGGGCGTCGCTTACGATCCGGCTTTCGACGGAGGCGGGTTGGGCGCACGCGGCGCCGCGCTATTGAGTGCCCGGCTGGCGGAAACCGAGCCGGGCTTCGCCGCCATCTTTCTCTGCAACAGTGCGCCAATGACAGTGCTTGCCCGGTTCGGCTCCGACCAGATCAAACAACAATGGCTTGGTCCGCTGTGCCGCGGCGAAACACTGGCATCCTTCGGCGTTACCGAACCGCACGGCGGTTCAGACGTGGCGCAAATCAAGACCAGCGCTCGCCAGGACGGCCATGACTTCGTGCTGGACGGATCGAAGGTGTTTTCCACAAATGCCGGCACGCCGCTCCATGGATTGACGACGGTTGTCGCGGTAACCGATCCAGACAAGGGCCCCAAGGGATTGTCGACGTTCGCCGTGCCGGTCGGTACACCGGGGTTCTCGATCGGCAAGCCGGGCCGCAAGATCGGCTGGCGGATTGCTCCTTCCTGCGAGTTGTTCTTCGACGGATGCCGGCTGCCCAAAAGCTCGATGATCGGCAATCGCGGTGACGGCCTGAAGCAGATCCTTACCACTCTTGCGATCGGCCGGGTGCTGGTTGCGGCAACGGCGCTGGGGCTCGCACGCAAGGCAACGCGGCTGGCGATCGCCTATGGTTCGAACAGAAAGCTGTTCGGGCACGATATCCTTGAGAACCAGGGCTTGTCCTTCCCGCTCGCTGACATCCTGACCAAATGCTATGCCGCCGAGCTCATGATTCAGGACGCGGCGAAGCTCGTCGATGAGGCGCGATCGTTCCGGAGCGAGACCTCGATGGTCAAGCTGTTCGCCTCGGAGCTCGCGGTCGAGGCGGCCACTCTCGCCATTCAGATCCACGGCGGCTACGGGGTCTTCGAAGAATATGATGTTTCCGGGCTGCTCGGCGAGGCCAAGGTTCTGACCCTGGTCGAGGGAACCAGCGAATTCAGCGGCTTGTTATTGCGCGAGACCTTTCCGAATTTTAAGGACGGACACGTTATGCGTAGCGCGAACAATCGCGGCATGGCCAAGGGCAACCCTCCCATCGCTGCGCCGTGGATGCCTGACATGGTACCGCCAACGGCCTCGCGCGGATCGAAAGCGCGTCCGGACCGGCTGGCCGACATCGCGCATGGCAAACTCGAAGAGCTGATCGTCACGTTGGAACTGCCGCCGGGGAGCCTGTGGTCCGAAGCGATGCTGAGCGACCGCATCGGGATCGGCCGGACGCCGGTGCGGGAAGCGCTGCAGCGGCTGGCGTGGGAGCGGCTGGTCACGATCATCCGCCGGCATGGCATTCGAATATCCGATATCGATCCGCACGAGCAGATGCTGGTGCTGGAGTTGCGCCGGGAGTTCGAACCGCTGGTCGCCTCGCGCGCGGCCCGCCGCGCCACAGTCGATGAACGGCGCTATCTGTCCAAAATCGCCAATTCCTTCATGGAAGCCGGCGTGACGGTCGACGTCATGAAATTCCTTCGCGTGCATTTCGAGTCCAAGCGGTTCATCATTGCCTGCGCGCGCAATCCTTTCGTCGCCAACGCGTTTGCACCCATCAATGCGCTGACGCGGCGATTTTATTTTGTGTACCAGCGTGAAACCAAGGACGTTGCCAGAGCGGCTGCGCTGCACGCGGCTGTACTTAAGGCGATCGCTTCCGGCGACGAGGTTGCCGCCGCCGACGCCGCCAAGGCCATGGTCGACTATGCCGAGTATTATACCCGGTCCGTTATTACCGGACGAACAAATCGCTGAAGCGCTTCGGCGCGAGGCGCGAGGCGTGTGGTTCAGGTTCGGGATTGCGCGATGCGGACCCGCGGGCAGGCGGTTTGCGCGCGGCGTCGGCCGAGCGACAAACAACTTCGGAAATTTGCAGAAGCTGTCTCGCCAGAGGATTAGTCTTGCGCCAGACCATGCCGATGGTTCGCGAGGGTTGCGGGTTCTTGAAGCGGGCGACAGACACCGATGCCGAGCGTGTCTCGACCGCGACGGCGATTTCCGGGATCAAGGTGACACCGATACCGGCGCTTACCATTTGAACAAGCGTAGACAGGGGGAGCTCGCGTCCAGCACCTCGCGCGGCGGCGACGATCGCATCTTGCAGAACGCCAGGGCCTGATCGCGAAAACAGTGCCCTTCTTCCAGCAGCAGCAATCGCATTTCGCGCAGCGCTTCGCCACTGGGCACCGGCGTTCCCTCATCCTTGCCCGGCCGCACCAGCAGAAAGGTTTCCGCAAACAACGCGACCTCGGCAAGCGAAGGCTCGGACACCGGCAGAGCCACAATGGCGGCGTCAAGCCGGCCTTCCGCGAGTTCCTGTATCAGCTTCGGCGTCAGCGTCTCGCGGACGTGAATGTCAAGCTCGGGATGCGTTCGGGTGAGGTTCCCGATGACCGCAGGCAGCAGATAGGGCGCAATCGTTGGAATCATGCCGATGCGCAGCCGCCCCACAAGCCGGTCCCGCGACGCCCGCGCGAAATCTCCGAGTTCATCAACCGAACGCAGGATGTTGCGGACGCGTTGGGCGGCCTCTTCTCCGAAGTTCGTAAGCCCGACTTGTCGCGCGCCTCGCTCGAGCAGCACACCGCCCAGAGCTTCCTCCATTTCCTTGATCTGCATCGACAAGGCCGGCTGCGAGATCGCACATGCTTCTGCCGCGCGTCCGAAGTGGCAATGACGGGCCAGCGCGTCGAAATAGCGAAGCTGCCTGAGGGTCACACGAATTCATCAGAATATCTTATCGCAACGATCAATAGAGTCAATTTCACCTGATGGCTTGCGTTGCTTAGAAACAGGGCACAGGGTGGACAGCATCAAGACCACCGCGACAGGAGGCAATCATGGACGAGACAACCAAGTGCCCGTTCACGGGCGGCAACCGCGCACACGCGAACCGTGACTGGTGGCCGAACCAACTCAACCTTCAGGTCCTCCACCAGCACTCCACCCTGTCCGATCCGATGGGCAAGGCGTTCGACTACGCCAAGGAATTCAAGAGCCTCGACCTGGAGGCCGTGATCAAGGACCTGCATGCCCTGATGACGGACTCGCAGGATTGGTGGCCGGCCGATTATGGCCATTACGGGCCGTTGTTCATCCGGATGGCATGGCACAGCGCCGGCACCTACCGCATCGGCGACGGCCGCGGCGGCGCCGGCGCCGGACAGCAGCGCTTCGCGCCCCTCAACAGCTGGCCGGACAACGCCAACCTCGACAAGGCGCGCCGGCTGTTGTGGCCGATCAAGCAGAAATACGGCCGGAAAATCTCCTGGGCTGACCTTATCGATTCTCGCGGGCAACGTCGCGCTGGAGTCGATGGGCTTCAAGACCTTCGGTTTCGGCGGTGGACGCGCGGACGTCTGGGAGCCCGAAAACGACATCTACTGGGGCCCCGAAGGCAAGTGGCTGGCGGACGAGCGATACAGCGGCGATCGCGATCTCTCAGAATCCCCTCGCCGCCGTGCAAATGGGTCTGATCTACGTCAATCCGGAAGGGCCGAATGGCAAGCCGGATCCCCTCGCGGCGGCCCGCGATATTCGCGAGACCTTCGCGCGCATGGCGATGAACGACGAAGAGACCGTCGCGCTCATTGCCGGCGGTCACACCTTCGGCAAAACCCACGGCGCCGGCGATGCCACCCTGGTCGGTCCAGAGCCTGAAGGCGGCGACATCGAGCAACAGGGCCTCGGCTGGGCCAGCAAATATGGCTCGGGCAAGGCGGGTGACGCGATCACCAGCGGCATCGAGGTGATCTGGACCACGACCCCGACGAAGTGGAGCAACAACTTCTTCGAAAACCTGTTCGGCTACGAATGGGAACTGACCAAGAGCCCAGCCGGCGCGCATCAATGGACGCCGAAGGATGGCGCGGGCGCCGGCACGGTGCCGGATGCGCACGACCCGTCGAAGCATCACGCACCGACGATGCTGACCACCGACCTCGCCTTGCGGATCGACCCGGCCTACGAGAAGATCTCAAGGCGCTTCCACGAGAATCCCGATCAGTTAGCAGACGCGTTTGCCCGGGCGTGGTTCAAGCTGACGCACCGCGACATGGGCCCGATCGTGCGCTATCTCGGGCCGCTCGTTCCGAAGGAGGAGCTGCCGTGGCAAGACCCCATTCCCGCAATCGATCATGAACTGATCGGGGAGCAGGACATTGCCGCTCTGAAGGCGAAAATTCTCGCCTCCGGCGTTTCCATTTCCCAGTTGGTCGCGACCGCCTGGGCGTCGGCATCGACGTTCCGCGGCTCCGACAAGCGCGGCGGAGCCAATGGCGCGCGCATTCGCCTCGCGCCGCAAAAGGACTGGGAGGTCAACCAGCCGCTCGAACTCGCGAAGGTCCTGCAGAAACTCGAAGCGATCCAGAAGGAGTTCAACGCTTCGCAATCCGGCGAAAAGAAGGTCTCGCTCGCTGACCTGATCGTTCTCGGCGGCACCGCCGCGGTCGAGAAGGCCGCCAAAAATGCCGGCCATGACGTGAAGGTGCCGTTCACGCCAGGCCGCATGGACGCGTCGCAGCAGCAAACCGAGGTCGACTCGTTTGCGCCTCTCGAACCGGCCGCCGAAGGGTTCCGCAACTATCTCCGCGGCACGCAGCGCCTGTCCCCCGAGGAGCTGTTGGTGGACCGGGCACAATTGCTGACGCTGACGGCACCCGAGATGACGGTTCTGGTCGGTGGCCTGCGCGTCCTCGGTGCCAATGTCGGGAAGTCCGCGCACGGCGTCTTCACCAAGCGGCCGGAGACGCTGACCAACGACTTCTTCATCAACCTGCTCGACATGACCACGCAATGGCAGCCGTCCGCTGGCTCTGAAAGCGTGTATCGAGGGGCGCGACCGCAAGACCAACGAGGTCAAGTGGACCGGCACCCGTGCCGACCTGATCTTCGGTTCGCACTCGCAGCTCCGCGCCCTCGCCGAAGTCTATGCGTGCGCCGACTCGCAGGAGAAGTTTGTGAACGACTTCGTCGCGGCGTGGACCAAGGTGATGAACCTCGATCGCTTCGATCTCGCCTGAGAGCATGAGCGAAGAAGCGGCCCGCAAGGTGACTGGATGGAGGTTGCTTCGCCCGCCAACCCGGAAGTGGACGGTCGCGATCGCCACGGTTCGCTCGGCGAGGTGTTTCGGGCTTTTCTCAAGCTCGGCGTGACCTCATTTGGCGGTCCGATCGCCCATCTCGGCTATTTCCGCCACGAATTCGTTGAGCGTCGCAAATGGATCGACGAGGCCGTCTTTGCCGACCTCGTCGCACTCTGTCAGTTCCTCCCAGGACCTGCCTCCAGTCAGGTCGGGTTTTCCATCGGAATCCTGCGCGGTCACGGACTTCTTGGCGGACTGACGGCGTGGTTCGCATTCACGATGCCATCGGCTCTGATCATGTTTGCCTTTGCGACCAGCGCAGCCGCATTCACCGGTCCGGTGGCCGAAGGTTTCCTGCACGGGCTCAAGCTCGTCGCTGTTGCGGTGGTCGCACAGGCCATCTGGGGAATGGCGCAGACCCTCACATCCGATCGGGCCCGCGCCGGTATCGCGCTTGCCGCTGTTGTGGTTGTTGTCCTGTTCGCCGGATCCTTTGCGCAAATCTCGGCAATCGCGCTCGGCGCCTGCGCGGGCCTTTGGTTCTGCCGGGAACAAGCCGTGCCGAGTTCGCGACGGCTCGATCTGAATTTTCCGATCACCCGGCTGGGCGGCGGGATCGCGCTCGCGCTGTTGGCGGCCCTTCTGTTGATACCTCCGGCCCTGGCCGCCGGGGCTGGGTCTCAGGGGCTCGCTCTGTTCAACGCGTTCTACCGGTCGGGAGCCCTGGTCTTCGGCGGCGGCCACGTCGTCTTGCCGCTGCTTCAGGCCCAGATTGTCACGCCGGGATGGGTCGGCAATGAGGCATTCCTGGCAGGTTATGGGCTGGCCCAGGCGGTGCCGGGACCGCTTTTCAGCTTTGCCGCCTATCTTGGTGCTGTGATGGGCCCGCCGCCGAGCGGCTTGGCCGGATCGGCAATGGCGCTCGTCGCGATCTTTCTGCCGGGCCTGCTGCTGGTCTACGGCATGTTGCCATTCTGGAATGGGCTGCGCGCAAGTCCCGCCGCTCAGGCCGCGATGCGCGGCACCAACGCAGCCGTGGTCGGCATTCTCGGCGCCGCCCTCTACAATCCGGTCTGGACCAGCGCGGTCCTGACGGCGCGCGATTTTGCGCTCGCCCTCAGCGGATTTCTGCTGCTCACCGTCTGGAAGGTGCCACCCTGGATTGTAGTGGTGCTGCTGGCGGCAGCCGGAGCGCTATCGGCTCTGGCGTGAACCACCCGGCGCTCCTTCGATTCAGTTTTATTCAAGCTCGCGCCGGCGAATAACCTTCAAAAGTTAGGTTAAAAATCGAGTCAGATTGCGCCCCGAGCCGCAAGTTGTACGGCTAATCGATGTCCTCGTCATTTCACAACGCCGACCGGCGAACGCACCGCAAGGTCATGCTGGTCGGCCTGATGTGCTGCGCGCTGTTCGTGGCGATCAGTTTCCTGGCCCGCGAGCAGCCTGCCAATACCTATGTCTTGCAAAAGGCGGACAGGTTGGTCCGCACCGCCGGCGCCCCGGCGCCCACTAATTAATGCGTGACCGGTTGGACGGGCGGAACTCGTCGCCGGTCTCGACATTGTTTTCCAAAGCATTGCAGGAGGCGATCATGTCAGAGTGGCGCGATACCATGGTGGAGCGACCGGCAGCCGATGAGGCTGCGTACATGACCGGCTGGACGATTTCAGGCCTCGCCGTGCTCGGCACCATTATCGCCATCTGGATTCTCGGGATTTAGGGGCGCGCCCTGGCCGCTTACGAACATCCGAGTTTCGGCGTAATACATTGATAAAGCAAAGAGATTTCCAGGTGCCTCACGCGCATGGCTGGCTGGGCGTGGTATGCCATGCTATATTCGCGCCATGAGCGCATTCGACACAGACAGCCTGCCTGCAGACTTGGCGTCTGAACTGGAGAGCAAATTCTTCTGGTGGGAGCCAATTGGCTCACAGCCCCGATCGCCGGAGCGAATTCTCGCGCAGGCGATGAACCTGGCACCATTCGACGATGTGCGGCGACTTGAAAAGACACTGGGTGCTGGGCTATTGGCCGAAGCGATGCTCGCGGCGGAGCCGGATGGATCAGCGAACGGTCGTGGGAGTTCTGGCGCGGACGCCTGACGCTCGCGACCGGCCGGGCGATTCCGGATGCACCTCCCCGGAGAACGTTCGATGCCGGTCAGTTTTGAGCCCAGGACGGAGGTCTTGCCCAAGGCTCAGCAGGAGATCTGGCCCCAGCTTGCGCCCGCTCCGGGATTGTCGTTCGTTTTGTACGGAGGAACCGCGGTAGCGCTTCATCTTGGCCACCGCGTTTCCGTCGATTTTGACTTTCTCAGAACTGAGCCGTTCGGGAAAGAGGGAAATCGAAACCTCCTTCGCCTTCATGCGAGATTCCCGGACGATCCAGGAAGACAAGAACACGCTGCTCGTTGCAATCGCGCCGATGCCGTCCGGTCCGGTCAAGATTGCGTTTTTCGGCGGCCTCGGCATCGGCAGAATCAACGAGCCACTGCGGACCAAAGACGGGACGCTTCTCGTTGCCTCCCTCGAGGACCTTCTAGCTACAAAACTGAAGACAATCCTGGACCGTGCCGAAGCGAAGGATTATCGGGACCTTTCTGTGATGCTTTCGGCAGGCGTTTCCCTCGAAAAGGCTTTGGGTGCGTTTGCCAACATGTACGGCAAGGACCCCAGCCTTGCGCTCAAAGCGATCGGGTTCTTCAAGGACGGCGACCTCGCTTCGCTTCCCAAAGGCGATCAAATTGTTCTGCGGAAGGCAAGAGATCGCGTATCCGAAATTCCCGAGGTCCTGATCACGCGAGGCTCGCTTGCGAATACCACGCCGAGCTAGATGAGGCGCGATCAACGTCGCTCCAGGCTCGCGCTCCTCCGCGCCTAACGGTGATAGCTGGTCTGGCAGGTCCGCCACGATCGGATTAAAGTAGCCGCGAGCAAGCACCGGAGCATTGTCATGCGTGTCTTCACTTTGTTCGCTGCATTGTGGCTTGGCCTGGTTTTGCCCGCTCAGGGGGCCGATGATGTTGCCGCCGCGCAAGGCGTCATCCGCTCGCAGGTGGAAGCGTTCAGCCGTGACGATGCCGCCGCGGCCTATTCCTATGCGGCGCCCGAAATCCAGCGCATATTCCCGAAAGCCGATTTCTTCCTCGGGATGGTGCAACGAAGTTACGCACCGGTGTACCGCCACAAGAGCTTCGAGTTCGGCGAGGCCAGTGTATCGGGCGGCCAGATCGCCCAGCATGTTCATATCCTCGATGCCACCGGTGAGCCGTGGGAGGCGCTGTATACGCTGGAGCACGAGCCCGACGGCAGCCTCAAGATCGTCGGTTGCGTGCTGCTGAAGGCGGGCCAGGACGTTTAAACCGGCGCGCTCACGCCATCGCCAGCCGCTGCCGCGCCCGGATCAAGAGCGACACCATGATGGTGACGTTAAGCGCGTTCCAGCCAAGGCCGTTGAGGAATGCGGCGCGCGTAGGAACCGGTGGCATCGAAGATCACGCCGGATACCCAGCCGCCGAACGACATGCCGAACACCGAGGCGAAAATCACGATGCCGACCCGGGTGGCGGCCTCGCGCGCCGGCATCGCCTCGCGCACGATGATGGCATAGCTCGGCACGATGCCGCCCTGGAACAGGCCGAACATCGCGGAAATGACGTAGAGCGAATTGAGGCTGTCGAAGAACAAATAGAACAACAGCGCAAAGCCCTGCGCCGCCGAGCCGATCAGCAGCGTGCGCATACCGCCGATCTGTCCGCCAGAAAGCCCGAGCCGATGCGGCTGACGATGCCGAACGCCATCATCAGCGACAGCATCTCGGCGCCGCGAGCCACGCCATAGCCGAGATCGCCGCAATAGGCGACGATGTGGACCTGCGGCATCGCCATTGCCACGCAGCAGGAGATGCTGGCAATGCACAATATCACCGTCAGCGCATTGGTACTGATTTGCAGATCGACCCGCGGCGGTGGTGCGTTCCGTGAGTCGCCGCGCAGCTTCGCCGATCTGGGCGCGCAATACCAGCAGCACCAGCGCCATGCTGACGGTGCAGAAAATGCCGATGGCGATATGCGTGCTGCGCCAGCCGGCCGACTGCACACCCCAGTTGACCAGCGGCGGCCAGATCGTGCCGCCGACGTAGTTCCCGCTGGCGACGATGGCGACGGCGAGCCCGCGAAAGCGTTCGAACCAGTGCGACACCTCAGCCATCAGCGGCGCAAAGGTCGCCGCTGTCCCGAGCCCGATCAGAAAATAAATCGCGATGAATTGCGATAACGTGGTCGAAAGTCCGGCGCTGACATAGGCGAGCCCGATCAGGCCGATGCTGACCGCCATTGCCGTCACGATGCCGAAGCGATCGGTGATCCGGCCGGTGACGACACCGCCCAAGCCGAAGCCGAGCATGGTCATGGCATAGGCCAGCGAAACCGCGCCCCGGGTGGCCGCGAACTCGGCCTGCACCACCGGCAATACCACCACCACCGACCACATCCCGACGCTGCCGATCGAGCCGATCAGAAGCGCAAGCGCAAGCCTCACCCATGCCTGACCGGAATCCGGGGTGAATGTCGTCGAAGTTGGCGCTGAATCTGCTGCGAGCGTGCACGGCGGGCAACTTCCTCGCCCGCCGCCCCAGGGTCAAGCAGTATGGCGCGATATTAGGCATGCGCCCGGGGTGGGGCAAAGCGCCGCTTGGTGTCGTCTTTCCAGGGTGGCTCTGCGCGAAGCCCGTAGCGTCGATCCGTGCCCGCGCTGGCAGCGCATCCCAATGATGATGCCGTTAACCCTTTCCTAACCATAAACCGGGCAAAAATTGCCGGGTGAAGTCGAGTGTCGTCGACCGCGTAGAACGGGGAGCTCCCGTGGACGCCAGTGCGGTACCTCACTTTCGAAACGGCGGCCTTCCGGCCGCCGCTCAGGCGTTTGGGGCCGGCGGGCGTCATGCGCGCGGGGAAACAGCAACCATGGTCGATGTCACGGCGGGTGCGGGCGTAGGAGCGTCGAGGAGCGGGTTCCGCCTCGGCGAGATCGTAAAAATCCTGAAGCGCGGCGATCTGGCGCTGGCATTCGGCGTCCTCACCATCCTGGTGGTGCTGATCCTGCCACTGCCCTCGGTGGTGCTCGACCTGTTCCTGGCGATCTCGATCACGCTGTCGATCCTGATCCTGATGACGTCGCTGTTCATCCAGGCCCCGCTGGAATTCTCCTCGTTCCCGACTATCCTCCTGATCTCGACAATGCTGCGGCTCTCGCTCAACCTCGCCTCCACCCGGTTGATCCTGTCGCGCGGCCACGAGGGAACCGACGCCGCCGGCCACGTCATCCAGGCATTCGGCAACTTCGTGATGGGCGGCAATTTCGTCATTGGAATTATCGTCTTCGCGATTCTCGTGATCGTGAATTTCGTCGTCATCACCAAGGGTTCGGGACGCATCGCCGAGGTCGCGGCGCGCTTCCATCTCGACGCCATGCCGGGCAAGCAAATGGCGATCGACGCCGATCTGTCCGCGGGCCTGATCGACGAGAAGGCGGCCAAAGAGCGCCGCAAGGCGCTGGAAGACGAAAGCGGCTTCTTCGGCGCGATGGACGGCGCTTCGAAATTCGTGCGCGGCGACGCCGTCGCCGGCCTGCTGGTCGTCTTCATCAACATCATCGGCGGAATCATCATCGGCGTGGCCCAGCAAGGCCTCAGCTTCGGCGAAGCCGCGCAAACCTACACGCTGCTGACCGTCGGCGACGGTCTGGTGACGCAGATACCGGCATTGATCGTCTCCACCGCGGCGGGCCTGCTGGTCTCCAAGGCCGGCGTCAGCGGCGCCGCCGACAAGGCGCTGATGAAGCAGCTCTCGGGCTATCCGCAGGCACTCGGCATGTCGGCCGGCGTGATGCTGGTGCTGGCGACGCTGCCGGGCATCCCGATGATTTCCTTCCTGCTGCTCGGCGGCGGGGCGGCGGCGCTGGCGTTCCACGCGCGCAAGAGCAATCGCGCCGCCACGGCGGCCGCGGCCCGCGCGGCAGCCGCGCCGGCGGCGGCCGCCGCCGCGGCCGCAGCCGCGGACGAGCCGATCGCAACAGCGCTGAAGATCGACGATCTCAAGATCGAGCTCGGCTATGCGCTGCTGCCGCTGGTCAACGGCCCCGACGGCACCGACCGCCTGACCGAGCAGATCAAGGCACTGCGCCGCTCGCTTGCGATCGAGATGGGCTTCGTGATGCCGGCGGTGCGTATCCTCGACAACGTGCAACTCGAGGCGAACACCTATGTCATCAAGATCAAGGAGGTGGACGCGGGCACCGGCCGGATCTGGCCGAACCAGTTCATGGTGATGGACCCCGCCGGAAACCAGGTCGCGGTACCCGGCATCCACACCGTCGAACCGACCTTCGGACTGCCCGCGACCTGGGTCGACGCCAGCCTGAAGGAGGAGGCCTCGCTGAAGGGCTATACGGTGGTCGACGCTGCGACCGTGCTCTCGACCCATCTCACCGAACTGCTCAAGAACAACATGTCGACCTGTTGTCCTACGGCGAGGTACAGAAGCTCCTGAAGGACCTGCCGAAGGAGCAGGCGAACTGGTCAAGGATATCGTGCCGAGCCTGGTCACCATATCGGGCATTCAGCGCGTGCTGCAATTGCTGCTCGCCGAGCGCATCTCGATCCGCGATCTGTCGACCATTCTCGAAGGCATCGCCGACGCGCTGGCGTTTTCGCGCAACCCGGCGACGATGGTCGAACATGTTCGCGCCCGGCTGGCGCGGCAGATTTGCGCGCAGCACACCTCGGCCACGGCTACCTGCCGCTGATCGCGCTGTCGGCCAAATGGGAGCAGGCCTTTGCCGAGTCGCTGATCGGACAGGGCGAGGAGCGCAGCCTGGCGATGCAGCCGTCCAAACTGTCGGAGTTCATGACCGTCGTGCGTGACAGCTTCGAGCGGGCGGCGCGCGACGGCGAGGCGCCGGTGCTGGTGACCTCGGCGGCGATCCGCCCGTTCGTGCGTTCGCTGGTGGAGCGGTTCAGGTCGCAGACGACCGTGCTGTCGCAGGCGGAAATCCATCCGCGGGCGCGGCTGAAAACGGTCGGAAGCGTCTAGCGCGGCGCCTGGCCGCGAAGCACTGTCCGAGAGGCTTTCCCGCCACAGGCAAATGATTTGTCGGCTGCGCGAGCTTGCACCCGTTTCGCGACCGGCGACCAATCTATCCACAACATATTGTAATAATCATTATTCATGAAATCTGAGCCGCTGGTCCGGGTTCGGCGGATCGCGCGGGTTCAAGTCTTTTCACTGCCTTGTGATCGCCTCTTCGGAACTAGAAGCCGAATCCCCACGTTTCTTGCCATGAGATGTTGAACCGGTCGGCGGGCCGGGCAGACCAATCGGCAAGGTACAGGAAGACGGCAGGAGACTTCCATGAACCATTCGATCTACAGCGCTGATCGGCGCACCCATCTGAAGATCGTGGTCGTGGCGCTTGTCGCCGGTATCGCGGTGGCGGGTTTCGGCATCTCGGCTCGCAGCTTTTCGAACGACGGATATCAGACCGCGCGCGTCATCAAGGCCGGCAAGGCGGTGACGTTGACGAGTTCGGACACATCCACCGTTCGCTGATGATTTTGTGAATTCACGCGGCTCTTTACCAGCCCCCCAAAGTCGCCACGTGAGTATGTAGAAGACCCCCAAGTTGACTACAGGACGACCGAAAACGCCCGCTCCCCCACGGGCGTTTTCTTTTTGGGCGATCGCCTGCGCTTTTCGCCGGTCGCAGGACGGAGACCTGCGCGCGAGCGGCTGCGCTTCGCGCGACCGTTTCTATCGCGGCGGCGACGGCGCGGGAGCTGCGGCCGGCGGCACGGTCTCGATCAGCTTGCCGGCAAACACAGGCGCCGACGTCGGTTTGCCATCCGGCGAGCCACCGGTCTGCTCGATAGTCACCGCATAGGTCGCGGCCTTGATGGTGTCGGCATCATATGACGCGAGCACCGGCCGCGCGGTGAAATCGCCGGTGCCGATCACGCCCAGCGAACGCGGTTGCGGCAGCTTGTCCGAGATCAGCCACAGCTCGAAGCTCTTGCCGGGCTCGGCGGCGGCGCCGATACGGCGGACCGTGAAATTCTTGGTCACCCCATCCACCGTGAGAATGAAGGCCGGCGCTCCACCGTCCTTCTGCAGCACGGCGACATATTGCGCATCCGGCGTCGCCGGCGCCGCCGGGTCTTGATCGCGACCACCTGCGTCCGAGGTTGGGGGCGAAGCTGATCGGGAGCATGTCCGGCCGGTAAACTCCGACCGCAATCATGGCGACCAGTGCGGCGGCGATTGCCGTCGTGAGCGTCGCAACCTGGCGCCAGCGCCGGGCCCGGTTGGACAGCCGAATCACGTTGGAGCTGTCGGCGGCCGCGGCAGCGGCATCGCTGCAGCGGCGACAACAATCGGTGGCGGCGCCTCGGGAAGCAGCATCGGCGCCTGCGTTTCGGACAGTCCTGCCGCGACTCTGATCTTCTGCCAGACTTCGGGCCGCGGCTCGACCGATCCGACCATCTGGTTCAGGACACCGAGCTTTTGCTCCCACGCCGTTACCAGCGTCGTGAAGTCCTGGTCACCGGCCATCATGGTCTCGACCAACGCCCGCTCATCGGCATCAAGGGTGCCGAGCGCATATCCGCGGCCAGCGCGATATGGTCTTCGCTGTAAGCCATTACCCCAGCCCAAGGCACTCCCGGATGTCCATCATGCTGCGGCGCAGCCATGTCTTCACCGTATTCACCGGCGTCTCGAACTTGGCCGCCAACTGCTCGCGGCTCCAGCCGTTGTAATAGGCCAGCAGCACGAGCTTTTGCCGATCCGGCTCCAGACGGCCGACGCACTCCAGCAATCGCTTCAACTCTTCCGTCATCTCGCGCGCGCGCCAGCGGATCGGGGGCGTCGGCAGCCACTTCCATCGCTGCAGGCTCCTCTTCAATCGAAACTTCGCTCCGCTTG
The DNA here is from genome assembly GCA_963709305.1 of uncultured Acidobacteriaceae bacterium. Taxonomy (GTDB): domain Bacteria; phylum Acidobacteriota; class Terriglobia; order Terriglobales; family Acidobacteriaceae; genus Sulfotelmatobacter. The sequence goes on from CAVPWO010000006.1 coordinate 806,143, forward strand.
CGAACGACGTCGATGGCCCGGTTCCGGGCGATCGAAGCCATCCAGGTGATTGGCGATGCCAGGCCGGGATTGAACTGTCCGGCGCTGTTCCAGATCTTGACATAGGCCTCCTGGATGACTTCCTCCGCGAGATCCTGTCGGCGCAAGATACGGAGCACCACACCAAAGAGTTCGCCCGCGTCGCGGCGTAGAGGCGCTCAAAGGCGGCCTCATCCCCTTTGGCAACGGCGGCAAGCAGCCAGACCAACTCAGCCGGGGTCAACATTCGGCATCCTCGGAAGTCCCAATCTCATCGCCGGTTCGCACCAACCCGGCCAGCATCCAGCGCTGTGGTACCATACCCTGCGCCAGAAAGGTCCACCAAGTCAGCGGCGTCCCTGTGGACATCAACCAAAAACCCGGACCTCGCGGCCCGGGTTCCAGCGATGTGAGATGAAGGGCCGACGGCTCAGGCGATCGCCCGATGCGCGCGCGCATCAGGCCGATACTGTCGAGGTCGGCCTGTTCGCGCGCGTTTTCTTCGGCGCGTCGCGCGCCTGATCGCGCTCGTCAAGCAGTTCGAGTTTCTTGAGTTCCTCGAAACGCCTCGGCAAGCAGGCCCGGCGTCTTCAAGCTGGATCCGCAGTTCGTCGGCGGACCGGGTCATATTCTCCCGGCGCTGGATCGCTGCCTTGCATAGGTCGATAGGCGAATGCGAGGGATCGTTGATCCCGGCGCGGTCCTGTTCGGGTTGGATTTCACGCTCGAGGTCGACCGACATACGCTGGAAATCGGTGATCATGCCCTCAATCTGGGTAACCCTTCGCCGCTTCTCATCGACCTGAAACTTCTTCAGGCGGATTAGCGTTTCACGTGACTTCATCGACTCGATACTCCCCAGAATCCCAATCTGTACGCGGAACAGTACCGGCTCCCGAGGGGCCCCACCGGCTTCTCTACTTGCGTGGCACGGATGATGGCCTGACAAAGTTAGCGTTCCGTTTCCAAACTCCCAAGGATTTGCTCGAGCTGCTGGTAACCTTCGTTAAGGCCGCTGACCTCGTCCTTGCCCTGGCCAGGAAAGCCTCGAGCGGCTCATTCAGCCGGATCGCCTCGTCGACCTCGGTGCTCGACCCCGCCCGGTAGGCCCCGAGGCGGGTCAGCTCCTCCATGTCGCATAGGTCGCCATGACCTGGAGGCCCCTGGTAATGGTTCGCAGGAATTGCGGATCGGCTGATTTCGGCATGGTCCGGGAGACCGATTGAGGACGTTGATCGCCGGGAACGGCCGCGCTCGGCAATCGCCCGCTCCATCACCACATGGCCATCAGGATGCCGCGAACCGCATCGGCGATCGGTTCGTCATGGTCGTCACCATCGACAAGCACCGTGAAGATGCCGGTGATGGTGCCGTCG
>CAVPWO010000007.1:0-59698 GCA_963709305.1 uncultured Acidobacteriaceae bacterium
GTCGGTGAGCTGGCCGATGAGGTCAGCCACGTCCTGGCGGGGCTGGGTCGGCTCCCGCGCGCTGCCGCCCGGGCCGGACTCCGGACGGCCGCCGCTGGTCCGCATCCGGGTCCGGGACGACAGTCCGGGCACCGGGCTCTTGCCGCGGCTCTGCTGGCGGCCGCCGCCGCCGAGCAGCTGCTCGGTGTCCGCGTCCTCCCGCATCAGCTGGTCGAGGATGTCGGCGATCCGCTTGCGCAGCGGCGTCGGGTCGATGCCGTGGGCGGTGTTGTAGGCGACCTGCTTCTCCCGCCGCCGGTTCGTCTCGTCGATCGCCCGCTGCATCGACGGGGTGACGACGTCGGCGTACATGTGCACCTGACCGGAGACGTTCCGCGCGGCCCGGCCGATCGTCTGGATGAGTGAGGTGCCCGAGCGCAGGAAGCCCTCCTTGTCCGCGTCCAGGATCGACACCAGCGACACCTCGGGCAGGTCGAGCCCCTCCCGGAGCAGGTTGATGCCGACCAGCACGTCGTACTGGCCGATCCGCAGCTCGCGGAGCAGCTCCACCCGGCGCAGCGTGTCCACCTCGCTGTGCAGGTAGCGGGCCCTGATGCCGAGCTCGAGCAGGTAGTCGGTGAGGTCCTCGGCCATCTTCTTGGTCAGCGTGGTGACCAGCACCCGCTCGTTCCGCTCGGCCCGCAGCCGGATCTCGTGCACGAGGTCGTCGATCTGTCCCTTGGTCTGCTTGACGATCACCTCGGGGTCGATCAGGCCGGTCGGCCTGATCACCTGCTCGACCACGTCACCACCGACCTGCTGCAGCTCGTACGGGCCGGGCGTGGCGCGACAGGTAGATCGTCTGCCCGATCCGCTCGCCGAACTCCGCCCAGGTCAGCGGGCGGTTGTCGATCGCGCTCGGCAGCCGGAAGCCGTGCTCGACCAGGGCCCGCTTGCGCGACACGTCACCCTCGTACATGCGCGCCGATCTGCGGCACCGTGTTGTGTGACTCGTCGATCACGAGCAGGAAGTCCTCGGGGAAGTAGTCGAGCAGCGTGTTGGGCGGGCTGCCCGCCTCACGGCCGTCGATGTGCCGCGAGTAGTTCTCGACCCCGCGTAGCTGCCGATCTGGCGCAGCATCTCGATGTCGTAGGTGGTGCGCATGCGCAGCCGCTGCGCCTCGAGCAGCTTGCCGGTCCGCTCGAGCTCGGCGAGGCGCGTCGGCGAGCTCGGCCTCGATGCCGGCGATCGCGCGCTCCATCCGCTCCGGCCCGGCGACGTAGTGCGAGGCCGGGAAGACGTGCAGCTCCTCGTCCTCGGTCATCACCTCGCCGGTGAGCGGGTGCAGCGTCATCAGCCGCTCGATCTCGTCGCCGAACATCTCGATCCGGACGGCGAGTTCCTCGTAGACCGGGATGATCTCGATCGTGTCGCCGCGCACCCGGAAGGTGCCGCGGGTGAAGGCGACGTCGTTGCGGGTGTACTGCATGCCGACGAGCTTGCGCAGCAGCGTGTCCCGGTCGATCGTGTCGCCGACCTTGAGCTGCGACCATCCGGTCCACGTACTCCTGCGGCGTGCCCAGGCCGTAGATGCAGGAGACGGACGCGACCACGATCGCGTCCCGCCGGGTGAGCAGCGAGTTGGTCGCCGAGTGCCGCAGCCGCTCGACCTCGTCGTTGATCGAGGAGTCCTTCTCGATGTAGGTGTCGGTCTGCGGGACGTACGCTTCGGGCTGGTAGTAGTCGTAGTAGGAGACGAAGTACTCGACCGCGTTGTTGGGCAGCATCTCGCGCTTCATAACCAAGTGTAGCGCCACCAGGGTAAGCGCTAGCGCCCAGCGCAAAATGCGCATTCTTCCTCGAAAACGCCAAAGGCACAACGCGAAGGCTCCCCCGGCCAAGGCCAAGATCGGTGTACTGGAGTTACACGTGAGGATCATGGTGACCGCTCCCATTAGTCCCAGGTACATCGCGAACCTGGATTTCCTGTCTGACCAAAGCCAAACCAACATGGGGACGAGCAAGGCGCCAAATACGCCGGCATCGATGTAAACATCGAATGCACCCTGGGACCGTAGCTTTCCATCCCTAATCTGCGGCGTGATTGGAGCGCCACCAAAAAAGCCAAATATATTTTTGTGAGTGATCTGCTCGTTGATCATGCACAGGGCCATCACAATGGCGACCGCCGCCAAAGCCTTGGTAGCGAGCTTCACATCCTGCAAGTCTCGAATCAAGAATCTGACAACGTAATATCCGCCCAGCAGATCGAGAAAGTCGCCCAGGTCCGCGATAACAGCCTGCATCTGACCCAACTGAATCGAGACTACGATTAGGGATGAAAGGGCCCAAAGTGTAACCAGACGGTCGATCATAGTGAAACCGCCGGCAAACACAGTTTGCTTGGATGCCAGTAATCGTAGCAATCCGGACAGAACGAGGATGCGGAATACGGTGAAGTGGATTCCGGCAACCACCACTACTTGCCCCAAGGAAATCGTAAAGACTGCGAGAATAAAGGGCACAATTGCATATTTGCGAGGAAGGCACAGAAGGAAGACGATGGCAATCAGCATCTGCACCGCAACCAGCGGGTGCAAGACCGTGTTTGCTACGCCACCGCCAAATCTAAGGTTTGTGGGTTCCATCTCTTGGACAAGAATACGGCGGAACACCGCCTCGCGCCGGCTTAGCTCAGGCAGCTCAAACAGACGCGAGACTGATTATCCTGCCCGGTGTTCGCCGCGGATCTATTTCATTCGCAGCCGCGGTGCTATTGAACTAACGCCGACAGACCAGTCGGGGGGTTTGGCGAGGAGCTCTGGCCAATAAAGGCGTATACTCCTGCATCCCACGCTGTGCTTACAGGCCGGGGTACTGCGGTGTGTGCCGGACAAACCATTGCGTGTGAACTGGTGTCATAGGTACACCCGTCCGTGGTTCCGTATTTGCAGGCATTGGCAGCATCGGTTGAGATTGCGGTCTCCGCAGAGTAACCAGCCAGCGTGGTGCAATAGGCCTGCTCATTTTTGCCCGCTGCAACGGTCGCATCGCTGGCAAGCGTAGGGCCGCACGGCGTCGTCGACTCGTTGGCGCAGGTATTAGAGTCAGCGGTTCCTGGGCTACCGCTGATGTATCCTTGTGTATTGCCCTGAGCCCATGTCTGGGACACGTTGCTAGAATCATTCACTCCAACGCAAGGCGTGCTGTGGCCGGATTGGGAACCGTCGAATGGCGTGTTCAGCAAATGCTCGTTGTAGACCGTCAGGTACCCACCCTGGTTGTTGCTACTGCCGCTTTCATAGCAAGGCTGTATAGTTCCAGACAAGGTGTTGTTGAACATCTTCTGCGTGCCGGTGCCTGTACATCCAGAGTATTGCAGGGTTCCGGCGATAGCCCACATGTTGCCATCGGCGTATCCACCGGTGTCATATTGCAGGTTGTTGAACCAGTAGTCGGTCATCGTATTCGGGCAGAACCACCATCCCACCTGCCCGGCGGACGCGAACGCCGGGTCCAGATGGCGCATGATGTTGTTGTAGAAAACGTTCGGAGTGTTCGCAGGCTGCCCAGCCGCAGTTCCGTCTGACTCGGCATTGCACTCTAGAACATTTCCGTGAGTCGGCACATCCGGGTTGAAGATGTGCTCGAAGATGTTGTCGTGGATGTCATGGCACCACTGTCCGACCCCTTGAGTTATGTAGCGGATCATCGAGTCCCGGAAGTGATAGAAACTAGGGAATACCCCCCACCCACACGCCCCCGGCTTTGAGTCGGAACCGTCGATCACGACGTGGTCGATGGTTTGAAGGGAGTTGTAGCCTGCCCCTCCGAACACGCTGCAAGCAATCGTATTGTTTCCAGTACCCGCGCCAGAGGTGCTCGTCCACCCGTGAAGATAGAGATTCTCAAGAAACGCCATTCCTGTGCCGGCGATTCCGGAGTTGCCAATGTAGATGAAGTCATCCGAGCCCGCATTGGTGTCACCGGAAGTGCGTTGCGTGCAGATTCCCGTCAGTTCGAAATTATCCACGATCACATAGTTGGTAGTAATAGTGAGCAACCGATTGTTGGCTCCCGTTTGGAATGAACAACTGCCGACGTACGAGGTAGTGGTAGAGTTGTCTCCGGTGAAGATTGGACGGACCCAAGATGCTCCCGAGAACCACGTTAGATCGACGCCGTAGTAAATGCACCCCGTTTGCGTGCCTTCATACATGCAAGTGGATGCTGAACCGCCGAACCAGTTGCTCACGTCCCACGTTCCACCCGTGTACGGACTGGAGTTGCTGTTGCCGAAATGCCAGGTATCACCACCTCGAAAAATGAATTTATCTCCAGGCTTAGGAGTATAGGAGGCGCAACTTCCAGAACAGCTCGGCATTCCCGGAGCATGGAGCCATGGAGCTGCGGTGCTTGTGCCGTTGTTCGCATCGGAGCCGTTGGCAGCAATGTAATGGGTCGTGGCCGCTGCCGCGCTTCCTAGCCCAAGCAATTGAATCATTAGAAAAAGAGAAACACAGAGGATTGCGGGATGAACCTTAGTTCGCGATGTGGCTTTCCAAGACACCGTGCTTGCTGACACCATTTTCGATTCTCCGATTCGGGATGCAAAACATTGCAGCCTGCTCGAAAACGAGGGGGAGGCTACTGGTGTCAGTGTAGCCAAGGGTGTCGGATAGAGAACAGGTGCCGGAAGGCCCGGTACTACTCGATAGGGCACCCAGTGCGTTAATGGGCTCGACGCTTAACAAATCATAGACCTTTCGTAACGCTAATTAAGAGGTTCTAATCCCTCAAAATCGGAAACTCGGAATTTTAATGTCTTTTCTATTCGCCGCAGCAATTCGTGAGTTCTGAAAATCGGCGTTTTGCTGCCCTTCCACGATATCGTCCTCTTCCCAGCACACCATGGTGCGACCGAAGATGCCGAACTTCTTGGCCAATCCCAAGCGGCGAAAAGCTGTCATGCCGAATGAGGACAATGATGCTTTATTCCATTCCGCCGCCTCCCCAAATGCCCGAGCTTTGCCCTCCGCAGCCATTCGGTGCAGGATATGAGTCATGAGGAACCAATCCAGAGCGCGTCCTCGATACTTGGGGAAGACGTGGAAATCCAGAAACTGCACGTCGTTCTCTCCCAAAGGAAAATAGTGGGGTTCGACTGTCCGACCCTGCAAGGTCCATCCATACCCCGCCAGCTTCTCTCCAAATCGAATCAACCAGAGCGACGCCCCAAGCCCAAAACGTTCACAAATGTTGCGGCGGGCCAAATCGGGATTCCAGAAACTGGTGATCTCTTGCAGGTCTTGTGGACTAAGATCGGATTGACTTTGATGCCGCTCCACCTTCAAACGAGTGGGCATCTCCGGGGCAGGAGAGCGAAGCGTCGAGAGGTCACAATAAAAGAGTACCATTCGGTTCGAAAACAGCGTCCGTCTTGCCGCCAGGTTGATACGGCGGAGTGTCCCACCGACACCGTGCCGTTTGTAATACGCAGTCAGCCGCGAAATTGAGGCAGATATCGCCATTTTAGAGTGCAGTCTGCCCCCTAAGGCTGGTCCGAAAAGTGCCCGAGAACAGTTCCCGCAGGCAGGCGCCGCTCACCTGTTTCCTCACTTCGCCTTCTGCAGTTCCCTTCCCGCGCGCCAATCCTGCAACCACGGTGACGGCGTAGCGAATCAGATGGTGGGAAAACATGATGCCTTTTATTCCCATCTCGCCCCAGAAACCGTGATGTTTCCGCCAGTAGTGCAAAACTGACTTTTGTTGGGCAACTGCGAAGCGGACGGGATACGGCGCCGTGATCTTGCCTCGGTCATGAATTGCCTTTGCCCCCGGAAAGAAGACAACCTGCCATCCCGCATTCCAGCAACGCCGGCACCAATCCACGTCATCGCCATACATGAACAGATCTTCGTCGAGAAGGCCCACGTCATCAAAGGCTTCGCGGCGGATCATGGAGAAGCAACCCACCAGAACGTTCACCGGCAGCGTCCGGTCGTGGGGGAAATAGAACATGTGTTCGCCGGCGAAGAACCTGGAGTCCTTCAAAGCTGTCGCCAGGCCGGCTGCCGAACAAAAATTATTCCAGAGCGTCGGAAATCGACGGCAACTGCTCTGTAGCGACATGTCCGGGTTCAGAACGCGGGGTCCGACATTGCCCACCTTGGGATTCTGGTCGAGAAAATCCGCCAGATTATCCAGACAGTCTGGGAAAACAATTACGTCCGGATTGACCAGCGCGATATAGCGCCCTTGACACTGCCTGATCCCCACATTATTGCCCTTGGAGAAACCCAGATTCTCACTGCTCCGGATGACTTTGACATGGGGAAATCGAGATTCAATCATCTCCGCAGAGCCATCGGCAGAGGCATTGTCCACCACAATGATTTCCATGCTGCGGCGTGGCGGCTCCGCTGCTAAGCTTTCCAAGCAGAGTTCCAGATAGTGCTTGGCATTCCAACCAACGATGACAACTGAGATGTCCATACGTGCCTTGCTCTATTTGTCGTTACGCTCCAGCAATTCCATCAACAACCGTCTTTTGGAACAGATCCAGGCGATCCTTCGGCCGCCAAAGGCTACCGCTGGCGCTGGAAGAGCTACTGTTATCAGGCCCGCACGACGCGCCTCCTCTAATCCCGATTCTAAGTCGTCGATCTCATAGCAGACGTGGTGCAAGCCTCCGCCCTTTTTGAGGAAGTTGCTCACTGGAGAATCATCACTGGCCGGTTCCACAAGTTCGAAGACCGGATTCCGCGGATCGACGGGATCAAAGAAGGATACTCGAACCCGCTGGATGGGATCATGGGTAATCTCACCATCCCAGCTCGCCGAAATGGAAGCAGCAAATTCCTCGGCAACGTCGGAAATAGACTTCACGACAAGACCCAGATGATGCAGAACACCGTTGCCACTGAGCAGGAAACTCGGTCGCTCGGCCAGCATAGAACTTGCTAGCCCTGCTTCGTCTGACCCCCGCTCGTTTGCCTTTGTCATCACTTCCGCCATAATCTCAGACTACCCCTTGAATTTTCGTACTATCCGGCTCGCAATCAAGCTGGCCCTGACCACCGCAGAGGAAACGACGTTGGCGCAGTCTACGATCGGGGTTAACTGAGATACGTCGCAACCAGACATTCCTCTCTTGAAAGAGAAAACGCCGGGATTGCGTTCTGGATCAATGCCTCCCAGGTCATACCTCTTAAAACCGTTATCTTTGAGCCACTGGATCATGGTCCATTGCAGTAGATACGCGCCTTTTGCGTTTAGACCGTCGTCGCTCGTGGCCCCTAGCAGATAAATCGCTGAGTCCCCCATTGCCGAGATAACGATTCCCGCCACCGGAACTCCGCCTTGCTCACAAATCAGCACCCGCATACGTTGTGTTTCTGGCAAACTCTCCTGGATTCGACCAAACTCCTCAACGTCCACCGTCGTCTCGAAGGCTTTTCGCTTCCACATCTGTTGATACATCCGGCAAAAGGTTCGGTATTCATCGCTCCCATTTCCTGCGCTGACCGTCAGTCCCTTTTTTTCGGATTGAGTAAGCTTGTTTCGCCATTTCGCGTCCAGATTGCGGCGCAATTCCTCAACAGAAGGTGTCAGGTCCAGGATGAATGTTCTGTACAAGTTTGCGGAGGTGGAAGTCTCTTGGGTAAACCTGGAAAAAGCCGATTGAAACAGCTGGCCGCGCGACGATCCTACGAATGCATTTGGCAAAATCTGCAGCAAGAGTCGGCGTTTACAGACGTATTCCTGATGCAAAGCTTGAGCCATGCCCACTACGGCTTCTTCGTCAAGCGCTCTTCCGCGCCAGTGGCAAATGGGCCCCCAGCGTAAGTAGGCCATGCCGAAGTTAAGTTTTGTTGGCCGGATAATCCTAAGTTGTGCCATCCCCACAATTTCATCATTGCGCTTCAACACCAAATGGCTGAGATTCTTTTTTCCCCAGCGGACTTCGCCATACGACCATGCCTGGTAGATGTTGGCGTCCTCGAACAGATTGAGCATCCGGGACCATTCCGGGGGCGTGGCTCGATCGACTTCAACCTGCCAAGCCGGATCTCGCATGGGCTGGACCGCCAACGCTTCACTCACAGCCGCACTTCGTTCGCAAACGTATTCCACTTAAACCTCCGACGGTACAGATGCGTCGTCCGCAAGGGGGGCGGACTGCAGCGGCTCCGCAGTCCGGTGAATATGGCGCGTTCTGGGCGAGTAAGTTGAAGGAACTTCATAGCTCCACCACTCCCCACCCTCGGATGTCCCGCTCATGGTGTTAAATCCAAGGCTGGCGTAGTGCCCTGCAACCATGCTGTTCTTCTTCGATCGGATATAGACGCCTACGATTTTGCGAATCCCGCGCAGCTGGCATTCTTCCACCAGAGCATCGAACATGGCGAATTCCATCTCACGCTTCAGCACGCGGCAACTCATCAGCCAGAGGTCGATTTTCAGGACCTCGTCAACAATCTGTCCCACAAGGACCGAGACCAAGCCGTTGTCACCGAATTTGTCCGTCAACCGTCCGTACAGGGTGAGAAAGGTCGGATCATGAGCAATGGCCTCAACCTGGCCACTCGTATAGCGTCGCGTGGTGAGATTGAATTGATTGGTCTTGTTGATCAACTGCGTGATGCGCTCCAGATAGACCGAACGAAAAGACCCGATCTCCGCAGTCATTTGAAGTGAGGACAAAAAGTCGCCGTAGTCGGAGAACTGCGATTGGCAGGCGCTTCGCTCCGCGTTGGATCTGTAGAAGGCTGACCGGCTCAGATCGTCCTGAACGATCTTCTCCACGTCGAAGTAACCCTCTTGTTCGAGAACTTCCGCGAAAATAGAAACGTCCGCGCCCACATTCGGCACCGCTACTTCCGGCAGTTGCTCCTCTACGATCGCCCTCTCCGCTGGATTGTCGTCAACAAACACGATGCTGTCGAGACCAATGTTGAGCTCGGCAGCGATCTCTCGGATGTTCTCAGGCTTCGTATTCCAGTTGGCTTTGAAAGCGCTGAAATCCTCCAACCTCAAGACACCGTCAGGATGCGAGAAACCCTCTTTGGCATTTTCCTCGTCGTTTTTAGAACACACCGCGAGAATGACTCCCCTGTGCCGCAGGTTTTTGATGTAACGCTGGAAATCGAGGTAGGCTTCTCCGACAGGATGGTCTTTGCCAAGAATCAGATTCTGCAGACCGTCGTCGCCAATCACACCGCCCCAGAGCGTATTGTCCAGATCCAGTACCAGGCATTTCTTCGATTTCCCATACGCGGCCTTGACGATTCTAGCGACGCTGTGTCCCAGCGCGGCGCTCGCCGTCGGGCTGAGTGCCATATGAAAGTTGTACCAATAGCTTGGTCGGAACCACGCAGCCTGGCCGACTTGCGAGGAAAGATAGAGGATGTCATTGATCAGAAGGCGCGAGTGCTTGCGCGCATAGCTCGCGAACTCGGCATTCAATCGCATCACAAAGTTCACGCTGCCAAATGTTTCTGAAGCCTCCAGATTGCCGAGCGGCCTGAGGCGCGGAAGGTCGAAGTTGTTCTGGATTATGATCGCGCCCAATTCCTGGTGAACCTTTTCCCACAAGGACTCGAACCGCGCCATTTCACGGCGGACGCGGCCTTCAACCTCGACGTCGGATTCCAGCATTGCGGGAAATTCCGATATGTTGTGCCAGGTAGTATGGATAAAAATAATGTCCGGTTTGAAATTCCACAGTGCTGGATTTTCGAAGAGTACGTCCTCGAAATACCGGTTATATCCAGATTCGTAGAAAACCGGTTCAATTCCCTGTGCCAGAAGAAATATTTCCAGCATGCTCTTGATCTCGGTCGTCGTGGATCCCCCGAGAATCGCAATCCGCACGGGCGTGAGATTCTTCCGCTTCAGCAGTTCCCTTTTGATCGCTTGCCGCTTGCGCAAGATATCGCCCACTGCCATGGGGGCCCTCAGAGCTTTCAGAACATCCGATTGCACAATTGTTGTTTCGGATACCATTTGAGTCTCAATACGACGGCGGTAGATCCGGTGAGGAACTAGGAAACCTGAGCGAGACGAAGAAGATCAGCCACGGTGGAGCAGTTCACGATCTGCGCGGGAGAGATCGAGACTCCGCTTGTGGCATCAGCTAGCGAGATAAACGTGATTAGCGAGGTGGAATCCCAATTCTCCAACTCATCCAGTTTTTCATGTCCTCGAAGCGTGCCAGCAGGTAGTCCCAAAGTCTCGTCCATTTCTAGAAGAAATTCGTTACGAGTCATTTATATTTAGTCCTTTAAGGCATTTCTTTCAAAGCTCGAGCAACAACGAAAATTTATTACTGCACTTTACGATTCTCTGTTGAAATTCCGGCCCTGATACGGCGGAGTCGGGGCAGGACTTCAATCTCAGAGAAAAACGCAGCATCCCGACTGGCCTTAATACTGACACGATCAAGATGAAGTTGCAGAGTAGCGGTTGAGTTGGCTCGTCCTTCCGCCAGGAAAGCTGCCCTATATCCAGACTTCTGAAGGTGTTGTGCTAATTCGGTGGTCAGGTCGACGGAAGATCCGTAAGGCACGCTGAACGATCTAACTTGTGTGTCTGAAATTTCCTCTAAGACCGCCTTGTTTCTGTCGATTTCTGCAGCGAACTCCGCGGTCGTCAAGACCCGGCAGTTTGCGTGAGTGTAGGTATGATTCCCGAGCTCAAAATTGAACTTCATGAGTTCGCGCAGCTGCTGGCTGCTCAGATAGAGGCTGGCGTCGGCAGCCAATTTTGCGTCATTCACACCCGTGAGTTCAATCAGGCTCTGCCGAAAGGCTTCTCGGCTCGACAGAAAGATGCTCGGCAGAAAATCCGCGAACACCTGGGTTAACGAACGAACCTCGAACTCTGCTGCGCTGTCGACCGCTCTTATGGCAGCATCGATCGGCCCCAGTCCGTAGATGTTGGCCACATAGCAAAGCAAATTATCCAGCGCGAGCTGTCTGTTATCGAGACAAGAGGCATTCACGAAAAAGAGAGCCGGCACTCCATACTTCAAGCACAATGGCGCGGCGACGCCCCTGACCGATGCGTAGGCATCGTCGAAGGTCACTAACACTGGACGCGGTGGAAGCGGGTTTCCGTCGAAGCTGGCGAGCACCTCCGCCAGTGAAACTGGCGTATAGTGCTTAGTAAGAAACTGCAGTGCCGCCTCAAAATCTTTGCTGGTAATGGTGCCGCCCAGTCCGCGCGTGAAGGGGGTTTCCGTTTCGCATACATCATGAAACAGTACGGAGCGCAACGAGTAATCAGCGCCCAATGCGCGAACAATGTTAAAAGCCCCAGGAGCATACCACAAGGTCCCAGCGGCGAGATTCATCGCAGCTCGCCGGCGGTCGACTTGGGTCCCGGTCTCTGATGAAGAAACGGTCATTACTGAAGACGGTCTACGTTCTAACGCAAAGTCACCGGAGCGCCATCCAGGAACATGCGATGCCACAATTCCAGTGTCACCAGAGAAAAAAGCTCCTTCGAATAGGCGCCACGCTCCTGATTGTCTTGAATGAGCTTCTCCACGGTCGCCTTCTTAAAATATCCTCTCTGGATCGTGTGTCGGTCGGTCAAAACGTCATGAACCGTGTCTTTCAAATCGTGCCGCAACCACTTTTCATAGGGAACGGGAAAGCCGGCTTTTTTTCGATTCAAGATCGAGTCCGGGACCCGTTTCGAGAGCGCTTTTTTCCAGATATATTTCAGCGTGAACCCGTTCAGTTTGTATTGCGGAGGCAGTGCCGCAGCGAATTCCAGCAGCCGATGGTCGAGCAAAGGCACCCGCAGCTCCACCGAGTTGGCCATTGTCATCTTGTCGGCTTTCACCAGCAGGTCATCCGGCAACCAGGTTTTGGTATCAATGTAGAGCATTTGATCGAGAACGTTTTCGTCTTTCACGGCCGAGAATAACTTGCGAACCGGCTCGATCGTAAATTCCCTGTCAATCGAGTTTCTGAAGTCTGTCGAGTAGAGCTCGCCAAGTCCGTTTCCGGAATAGCGGTACGGAGTCGACGTGCGGCTGTAATAGTACTGAGGAAATGTCGCATTGATTAATGGAGCGTATTTGGCGACCCGCGTGGAATGCATCCATGAATTGAGCTGCGAGATGCCCCAAGATGCGGAACTATTCAGCGCAGGCCAGATCTGTTTGAGACGTTCGAGCCAAAGAATGCTGCGATAGTTGTTATAGCCGGCAAACGCCTCGTCCCCGCCTTCTCCGGACAGAAGAACCTTTACGTAGTTTCTGGCTAGCTTCGAAACGTAGTACATCGCAATCGCGGGAGGCTCGCAAACCGGCTCCTCCATGTGCCAGACATAGCGCGGGAGGAATTCGGCGAAATCTCTCGCAGATATCGTCATGTCGTGATGATGGCTCTTGAAAGTGTCCGATGCCAGCTTGGCATAAGGTCTTTCGTCGGCAACGCTGGGATCCGAGAATCCCACCGTATAACTGCTGATTTCCTTGTCCGTTCTTTCCGCGACGTAGCTCAATACCGCGGTCGAGTCGACCCCTCCGCTCAGCAGTACGCCAACAGGGACATCAGCAATCATGTGCAGTTCAACGGATTCCGCGAGCAGCCTCAACAACTCCTGTTCCGCATCTTTCAGCGTCGGGAATTGGGCAGGCTTGGAAAAATGAAGATCCCAGTAGCACCGAACTTCCGCGGCGCCGTTTTTCACCACCAGATAATGGCCGGGCGCGACCTTTTCAATCCCTCGCAGAAGCGTTTCTTGCCCGGGCACGTATAAGAACGTGAGGAAGCGATCGATGATCTCCGGGGCAAGGTCTCGGCTGATATCAGGATCAGCCAGGATTGCTTTGATTTCGGAAGCAAAAACAACGGCTTTCTGGGTCAGCGAGTAATACAGAGGCTTGATTCCAACGCGGTCCCGGGCCAGTACCAGAGTTTTCTTGTTCTGATCCCACAAAGCAAAGGCGAACATGCCGCGCAACTTCTCAACGCATTGTGGGCCAAATTCCTCATACAGGTGCACAATCACTTCAGTATCGGATTGCGTCTTGAAAACATGACCTTTTTCCCGCAGGAAACGACGCAACTCCTGGTAGTTGTAGATTTCGCCGTTGAATACGATCCATATCGAATCGTTTTCGTTCGAGAGCGGCTGATGACCGCTCGCCAGATCGATAATGGAGAGACGCGCGTGACCTAATCCTAGCCCGGGCGAAAGATAAATTCCCTGATCGTCGGGCCCGCGATGCCGGATCGTATCCAGCATGCTCCCAATCAGGCTGCGACTGATACTCGCATTCTGTTCAAACCCGAGTTTTCCACAAATCCCACACATAATGGTTGCTTTTGCGCTCTCCGCCAGGAGATTAGCGCCAGATCGTTTCAAGGCCGCATAAGCGCCGGAGCTGCTGCCTTCGCAAATACTTGATGAGTTGCGTATCGTTTACTCGAGGCATTCGGGTCCAATAGCCTTTTACGAAGCCGTAGCCAATCGCAGCCGAACCGGCAACGTAAGGCTTCTGAACCAGGCGTGACACGCAACTCGCAGCCAGAAAAAGAGGATGGTATCCAGAAAAGTAGCACGCCAGGCCATGTTTGATCCGGTCCCGCAGTACGCCATCGGCAGTTCCGGTGAGACGGTGATGAGCGACATGGAGCTCGCTGAAACTGCAGCTCTTCCATCCCAGCATATTGGCCTTCACTTCATCAATCGTGTCCCATCCCGGCGCCTGACATAGACCGCCGATGGCTTCCCAGCACGCTTTGCGGTAAATCTTAGTCGCTCCTCTGACGTGGAACTTTGGATTTACTTCCACTTTGGAAGCGCCCTCAAGATCGTGATAAATATCTCCGCCTCCAACCCCAAGATTCGCATCCGACTCAAAGTGCGCGAAGCACTTTTCAAAGTAATTGGAAGAGAAGGTCAAATCGCCGTCGAGCTTTACGATGAAGTCCCAATCATTATGTTGAACTGCCCTGTAGCCATCATAAAAGGCTTCGACGACGCCGCCGCCGGATTTGCGGGCTCCTCGGTTCGGCCTGGAGACCAAGTGAATCCATGGAAACAGGCGGGCATACTGTCTGACAATCTCGGTCGTCTTATCGGTAGAACCGTCGTCTACAATGATCCACTCCCACGGCAAGATCGTTTGGGAGGAAACCGCCTGGATGGTAGCCTCGACGTGCTTCTCCTCATCCCGTACCGGAGTGATGACCAGATATTTGACTTCGTCGCCCATAATTGCGATGGGAAATCCGTTGCTGATTTAGCGCTGTAGTACCGCGGCGCTTGCCGGCGCGAGAGCGTAAAGTAGCCAGCCCAGTTCATACGGCCTGCACTCGTACAAGATATGCAGCGGACCTCGGGACGGCTCTTTACCCATCAAAACACGTACACCGGCGGCGTACGGATTCGATTTTGGCGGCTGGATGCATCTCCACGCGACGCCCGCGTCGCTGTCCTGTAGGTCCTGATGCAATTCATTCGCCCCACTAATCCAGCCCAAGCCCCGATTGATATGCGCGTCGAAATCCGCTCCGCATGTCTCCTCGAGGGCAAGCAGCGCCATCGGAGCCATACCATGCTGATGCACCGAATACACCGGAAAATGTTCCACCACCCGGCCCGTCACTGAATCATAGTGCCACCACCACTGGCCCAGTGAGCCCTGCAGGTGGCAAATCGCACCGGCGCATCGCAACGCATTGTCGCGCGCTTCCTGACGACCAAAGACTTGGGAAAAGTGAGCCATCGCAAAAATTGGATAAACCTGGTCCGCAAAGCTACCCACACGTCCGCGAACCACTCCCGCCATGGAATGCCATTTTCCCATGTGCCCAAACAACCCAGACTCGCCTTGATTGCAGCAGACCAAGGCATAAGTCCCCAGAGCCAGCCTCTCCAGCTCGGCGGTTCGTTCCATCTTGCTGGCGTTCACAAGCCCAGTGAGAAACCAGGAAAGTTCCATGGTGAGCCGGCGACGGCCATCCGGGAAGCGTTCCAGAGCTCCTGCAAGCTTGAAGTTATGCTGGAACTGCTGCAAGCGCTCCTTGGAAACGGACGCACACAGCCAAAGCAAAAGCCCAAGATCGCCGACATTGTCGATCCATGCCGTATCGGCAAAGAGTCGGTCGATTGTAGCCTCGATGTTCACGGAGCTCCGCAAACCCACAGCGCGCGCACGCAGCAGACCAAGTAGCGTCATGATCGTGTAGCGCTGCGAGATGCCTTCGCGTAGCAGGCCCTGCGAGGTCCTGCTCAGCCGGTGGCAAAAAAGAGCTTTTTCGGATTCGTACATCGACTCGATTCCTCGCATGGCCATTGGCAGCAAGTTAGCAATCTGCGGTGGCGTTGCGACAGAAAAAGTATCTTGCATGTTGGTCAGTTAGCTCTGCCGAGGATGGTTTTAACGTGTGCAACGATCGCGTTTAGAGTATTGCTCGGTTGATGGGCGGCCTGGTGGCTTCGATCGCGTTTCGCTAGAACCAGTTTTTCTGCGACCTCTTGCGAACCCTCGATCAGAATCAGTCGTCCGTTCGAGGCCAGATATCGATCTACTGCCCCGATCTCCCCTCGAAAGATACTGTAGACGGGGACGCCCAAAGCGGCTGCTTCTCGGTTCATGGTTCCACCACCGCTGATCACCAGATCGGAATGCCAGATAAGATTTAGACCATCTGTCACGCGACTGGGAATCAAGATGCGGCCGTTCGCGAACAGTACTGCCCATTTGGCACGTATTTCGGCAGCCTGCTGCTCATTCCGCGGGAGAAGCACAATTTTGACGTCTGCTTTGCTTCCCAGAAAATTCAGCACTTCGGTGAAAAGCACATCGGTTTCCGGCCGGTGATAGTGAGCTTCCGTTGCGGGCGGCCGAATCACTACGATGACATCGCTCGATCGTTCCAGCCCCAGGGTCGTAAGAGTCGCGGAATCGGGCTTGAATCGTGGAACGTATACGTCTTCTTTGATTCCGGGATACTTCAATATCCGATCTTTCGAACACTGCACTTTTTCACTCGGAATGATTTCGGGAGTGATGACCCACGTTGGCCGCACCAGCATCCAGATCTTCGCGAATTCGTAATCAGCAATGGTAACGGAAGGAATGCGAAGCAGGTTTGCCACGACCAACTGGGAGCGTGACCCGTGCGACAAAGCCAACTGCGGTCTGAACCGCAACATCTCTGGCATCAGTTGCAGTGCACGCCGGCAAAGTCCCGCGAGCTTCAAAATCGTGTGTTTACCATAGTGACGCCCGACGAGGTGATATTTGAGATGCAGTAGGTCGGCCAGTTCACAAACCTGAAAGCAATCGCGCGCGGTGACCAGAACCGAATAGCCCGATTTTTCGAGCTCGTCAATGATAGGCGCGAAGAACGGAACGTGAGGAGAATTATCAAGATCGATCCAAATCTTCGTCCCTTTGCCTCGATGTCTAGCGGTGCGGAATGCCAGGCGGACGTCCTGCACTTGTTCGATCTCGGCTTCTAGTGTTGGAGCTGACACGGCCATTGTGGTCACAAAATCTAAGAGTTTGGTGTACTTGGGAGTCAGAAAACTGGATAACACCTCGGATACGACGAGCGGGCGCTCTACGGTGATCCGGGACATCTGACGCGATTCGTCCGAGGTGTTAGAGCGCCGCCTCGGTCTTAGGCGGTTGGCTCGGCGGTTACCAAAGCGTTCTGTTCAGCTTCGGCCTGCCTCGCGTTGAAGGTAAAGGCCAAAAGTTCTTCCGCGACCCGACCTTGCTGTTCTGCGGTAAGCTGCGGAAACATTGGCAAGGAGAGAATCTCGGCAGCCGCACGTTCCGCTACTGGGAAGTCTCCCCGAACGTAATTCAGCGACGCGTAGGCTTTCTGCAAATGCAGCGGAATCGGATAGTGAATCCCGGTTCCAATTCCGGCCTTCTTCAAATGGTTCATCATACCTTCGCGGTCGTCAGCGCGAATGACATAGAGGTGATAGACGGCGCGAGACCAGGAAGGCTCATACGGAACGCTGACAGCGTCATTCGTGGCTAAGACCAAATTGTATTCGGCGGCGCGGTCACGTCGCTGCGTGTTCCATTTTGCCAGACGATGAAGTTTCGTGTGTAGCAGTCCGGCCTGAATTGCGTCGAGCCTGCCATTGTAGCCCTCGATATCGTGGTAGTACTTTTGGGCCTGGCCGTGATCGCGTAACATGCTGATGCTTTTTGCAAGGGCGGGGTCGTTGGTGGTCACCGCGCCAGCTTCGCCACAAGCACCCAAGTTCTTGCCGGGATAAAAGCTAAATGCTGCGGCACGGCCCATCGAACCAGCTTTCGTCCATCGGTTTTGCTTCCTGGAAAAGTACTCGGCGCCATGCGCCTGGCAGGCATCTTCAATCACGACCAAACCAAAGCGAGCAGCAAGGTCCAGGATCGCATCCATGTTGGCCATCTGTCCGTAGAGATGAACCGGCACAATCGCAGTAACGGGTCGACCACTGCGCCTGCTGATGAGCTTGCCGGACTCATCCTTCTTGCATTGCTTCTCTAAATATTCGCGAAGCTTTTCGGGATCTAAATTATAAGTGCGTTCATCGATGTCGACGAATTCGGGATAAGCTCCGGCTTGCGAAATTGCTTCCGTGGTGGCAATGAAAGTGTGAGGCACGGTCACTACCGCGTCGCCCGGCTTTACGCCGCTAGCCATGATCGCGAAGCGTAACGCATCGGTGCCGCTGCTCACGGCGATGGAATGGCTCACGTCGCAGAAGGTTGCGAATGCCTTCTCAAATTCCTCCACCATGGGGCCGCCAATGAAGCCTGCCGTGTGCAAAGCCTTATGAAAAACCTCGGTGAGTTCGTGCTCGAGTTCTACGTGAGGAGTGACTAAATCAAGAAAAGGAATGCCTTTAGAAAAGCTATTAAAGCTGCTCACTTTGTGACCTCCGCAGTCTGTTCGATATAACGCAGAATTTTGGCCGGATTTCCGGCCACGATGCAGTTGGGGGGGACATCTTTAGTGACCACGCTTCCCGCGCCAACGATGGCATTTTCCCCGACTACTACGTTGCAGAGAATGGTTGTTCCCGAGCCGATCGAAGCGCCGCGCTTAACTAATGTGCCTTCGACACTCCAGTCTTGCTCGGTCTGGAGTCCGCCATTAGGAGTCGTGGCCCGCGGATAGCTGTCGTTGATGAAGGTGACGCTGTGACCGATGAAGACATTGTCCTCAATGGTCACGCCCTCGCAAATAAAAGTATGGCTCGATATCTTGCAACGCTTCCCAACTTTGGCGTTTTTTTGGATTTCCACGAAAGCCCCGATCTTGGTTTCGTCGCCCACTTCGCATCCATACAGGTTGATAAACCTGGACAACTTAACATCCGGCCCAAGCTTTACATCCGCACTAATACAAACATACGGGTTCATAAAGGAAAGACCTCTATCGCGCACATTCGTTTAGGCCACTTCCACCAGAGTGCGCAGCTGGTCGCCACTCGCAGAGAGCAGTTTCAGAGTCTCGAGGTTGTAATACTGAGGATTATCCCAATCGCTGAATTTTTCCATGTGCCCAATCAGGTTTTTCACGATGCACTTGACGCTGTGGTTCGGATGAAAGCTAAGTGTGTTCTCGGCCTTCTCGATGCTCACTTTGTAGTTCCGGAAATCCTTCTTGTGATGGATTGTGAGACGAACAGAAATGCCGAGTTGCTCCTCAATCGCCATCTTCACGAGGTCGCCGACTTCGCCCACGGTGTAATTGCCGGAAGCCACGTTGAAGATTCCGGAAATCCGCTCGCTGGCTTCGATCGCCCGGATATAGGCATTGGTGGCGTCCTCAATGCTGAGGATGGGCCTCCAAATCGACGGATTGTTCACCGTAATCTCCCGGTTCCGCACACCATTCTTGAACATGGTGTTCACGATCAAATCGAGCCTCATGCGCGGGCTGTAACCAGAGACCGTTCCCTTCCGCAAAGAGATTACGGAAAAACTGTCGTCCATCAGGTTCATGACCGCTTGCTCGCCCTGCAACTTCGAAATCCCATAGGGGTACGACGAAGACACCGGCCGGGTCTCGTCAAACAACTCATTGTCCGTGTATCCATAGACTGAGCACGAACTGGCGTACACATAGCGTTTTACGTTCGCCTTCTTGGCCACATAGGCAAGGTAGGCGGGAGCCGCGGCGTTGAAAATGAAGTTCTGGCTGGGCGAATACTCCGCCATGGGATCGTTCGACAAGCCGGCCAGGAACACTACTTGCTGGTAGCACTGCAAGTCTTCCACCGTAATATCAAAGATGTCCTTCCTGATGATTCCGGTTTGTGGAGGAAGGTGGTTGCCGAACCAGAACAGGTCTACCACATCCACTTCATAGCCGCGTTCCAACAGCTTGGGAACCAGTACGGAACCCAAATAACCGGCCCCACCCGCGATCAGAATCTTCATGATTTCTCTCCCTACCTTTAAGTTTTGCGTTGGGTGTTGGATTTCTAGGTTTGCGGGCTGACGGGAATCAACTGCTTCTCAGAGAGGTACGTGTGCAACCCGTCTTGCCAAGGACGAAAGCGGTTCAGATTTTGAGACTTTAGCCCGCGGTTTTCCAGCACCGAATAAGCGGGACGAGGCACTTTGGCTGGGAATTCGCTAGGCGACGCAACTTCCAGAGTCACCGAAATATCGGCGACACGGAAGATTTCGCCGGCAAACGCGTGCCAGGAGCAGCTACCTTCCGCTGTGGCGTGATAAAGGCCATACAAGTCGGATCGGCTCAGTGCGGCAATCTGACGAGCCAGGTCGGCCGTCGCGGTGGGACTGGTGAACTCATTGTCTACCACTCGGACTCGTCCGCGTTCACGGGCAAGCCGGAGCATCAGGTCGACGAAATTGAGTCCTCCCTTGGCGCGACAAGGGTGGTTGCCATATAGAGCAGCCGTGCGTAGAACGTAGTGCTTGGGATTGATGTCCCGCACGAACTGCTCGCCTTCCAACTTCGTTCTGCCGTAAACGTTCAGTGGATGTGGCTGGTCACTTTCGACGTAGGGCTCGCCCTTTGTGCCATCAAATACATAATCTGTACTGATATGAATCAGTACCGATCCCAGATCGCGCGTTGCGGTAGCAAGATTCCGAGCACCCATTACATTCACTTCGTGTGCCCTGTCCGGTTGCTGCTCGCAGTTCTCTACGTGATGCATTGCGGCAGTATTGATCACAACCTCAGCCTGCGTCGTGCGTAGACACTCCTTTACCGATTCCAAACTGGAAAGTTCAATGTCTTCGTGCGTGAGAGCACGAACCTCGTCCGCCTGATCTGCAAAAGTGCGGACCAAGTCATGGCCCAGTTGGCCCTTGGCCCCGATCACCGCAATCTTCATGCTCCCCCCGTACACGGGCGGACTGAAATGGAGATCATCATCGATTGCCCCTCAACGAGAGTTCAGCTTCCTGATCGGAATGTCGGAAGTTGTCGGAACTAGACGAGCGAAGCCATTCTGCCAGCGTTGCCGCGTTGCGGTCTTTGTCGGAGACAAAGACATCGGCGAGTGGCCATTGAATACCAATCGCAGGGTCATTCCATCGGATGGCCGATTCGGCTTTGTTGTTATAGATTCCGGTACACTTGTACTGAATCTCGGTACCATCTGTGAGTGCACAGAAACCGCGGGCAAAGCCGGCCGGTGCCCAGACTTGGCGTCGATTCTCGGTCGAGGCCTCAATGCCTACCCATTTACCCAGGGATGGCGATCCTTTGCGAATGTCGACTGCAACCAGAAACGCACTTCCGGCGGTCACACGCATAAGTTTGCCCATCGGGGGATCCCACTGGAAATGCAATCCTCGTACCACTCCTTTTGCCGAGCGCGAGTGGTTGTCCTGCACAAACTCCGTTGGCAAACGAAGTGACTTGAATTGATCGGCACGAAATGTCTCTGTGAAGAAACCGCGACTGTCCTGAAATATTTCTGGAACGATTACAACGACGTCCCCTAGCCATCTCGATTCGACCTTAATGTGCATTCATTGACCCTTTCCTTTGGCGCGACGAAGTTCCCGAACTTGCTGCGCTTGCTGTTACGCTTCAATTGCTGCATCGCCGCTGGCCGGGGTCGCAATGACGGGTCTTGTAGCGGGGGCGTCGGGCGAAAGATAAACCAACTGGCCCCGCAGCTTCAAGGAGGTGCTTGCCGCTTCCAGCATCTTGACTACCCGGAGTCCCGCGTTGCCGTCGTTCATAGGACTCTTGTCATACATAATGCAATCGACGAAGTACGACAATTCCCTGGTCAGCGCTTCGATCTGTTCGATCTGTGGCGCCCACATGTCACCCGACCGATAGTTCACCAGCAGGTTGTAAAGCCCTTCGCGGCTGGTGACATTTACGCCCTTGTCGTAGATCTTGATTTTTTCATCGGCTTCAAGATCGTTCCACACCAACATTTTTTTCTCGCCGCCGATTAAGGTTGTTCGAACCTTCACGGGCGACAGCCAGTTTACGTTGATGTGGGCGATCACCTTGTCGGGAAAATACAGAGTGATGAAGGCTACGTCTTCGTGACCGTTCAGATGAGTCTGGCCCGTGGCAGAAATGGCTTCTGGAGTCTTCTGGATCAAGTGGTCGATAATCGACAGATCGTGAGGAGCAAGATCCCAAACGACGTTGACATCGTGCTGAAAGAGGCCGAGATTTACTCGAGTTGAATCGTAGTAATACAGCTTGCCGAGTGCGTCGTCTTGCAGGAGTTGCTTAATCTTTTGGACCGCCCCCGTGAACAAGAAGGTATGGTCGACCATGATTTTCAGGTTCTTGCGCGCTGCTAATTCGATTAGTTCCTGAGCTTGAGCCGCGTTGCTGGTGAAGGGCTTTTCCACAAAAACATGTTTGCCGTTTTCAAGAGCTGCCTTAGCCAAGCGCGTAGTGCGTCCACACCGGCGTTACTACAGCGATGGCATCGATGTCCGGAGAAGACATCAATACTGCCGAGTCGTCCGTCACCAGGACATCCGGATACGCTTTTGCCACTTTCCTGCGGGCAGCGGTGCTCTTGTCGCATACGGCCACCACCTTGGTTGTGTCCAGCCGGTCGAGATTGCGGACAACGTTCGGGCCCCAATAGCCATAACCTACAACTCCAAACCTGATCAGGGCTGAATTTTCTTGCGCGTGTATCGCAGTTTCTTCGGAAACTTTATCGATAGTGATCATTGTTTTCACCGGAGGCGAACAAAGTAGGGTGACGGAGTTTCTTTAGTGAGCGCCGCTTCCCAGAACGACGGCTCCAGGAGTACGCCAAAGGATCTTCACATCTGTCCAGGGAGACCAGGTGCGCGCATAGTGCAGGTCGAGGCGAACCATGTCGTCGAATTTCACGCGGCTGCGTCCACTCACTTGCCAAAGTCCGGTAATCCCAGGCTTGGCTTCGAGCAAACGGCGCCGATGCCAGATGTCATATGCCTCGACCTCGTATGGAACCGGCGGCCGGGGCCCGACTAGCGACATTTCACCCTTCAAGACATTGATGAACTGAGGAAGCTCGTCCAAGCTGGTCTTGCGCAAGAACGCTCCGATTCTGGTGATCCGGGGATCGTGGGTTAGTTTGTAAACCCCTTCCCCGCTTCCGTTCGATGGCTGTTTCTCGGCTTTTCCGGCAATCAGTTTTTGAACATACGCTTTGTGAATCGCAGCGTCGTTGTTCACATGCATGGATCTGAATTTCAGAAACACAAACGACTTGCCGTGCTGGCCAATCCGCCGCTGCCGAAAGAAGATCGGTCCCTTTGATGTTCCTTTGACTACCCCGGCAATCACCAGGAACGCCGGTAGCAGAAAAATCAGGGCCATCGCACTGCCCACTACATCCATCGTCCGCTTCAGGACGCGGAACACTTTCCTGCCATCTTCGCGCTGCGACAGATCCGGGTACAGCGTCGGATTGCTCGTTCCGTCCTGATCTTCGTGATCCCACTGGTCGGGAAAAACGTGGAACGAGATTCTCACGCGGTTGAATTGTTCGAGACTCAAATTGCCGCGTAACGTATCTGTCACCCGCGTGATGATGGTGCTCGGGATGGAAGTGGAATCCTCGGCGGCGATCTCGGTAAACATCACTCCTACTACGCTTTCCTCGGAGTACCAGCCAGTCACGTCAGTATCGCGGGTTAACGCCGATAGCACCGACGAAATCTTTCCGAGAATTTTCCCGTTCTTATTGGACGGGCGGTCGCCCATATCCAGAAGCAAGAGTACGAACGGCTTCCGCGAACGCTCGCTTCTCTTTCTTTCCAGAGCAATCATCCGCCTGAAGGTTTCCGGATTTAAGACAGCGCGTTCCCCGCTGGATGCGGCTTCGGAGAGCGCGCCCAAAGTTATGCCGTCACTGCCAGAGCGTCGTGCGTGCACAATGTCCTCCGCTGATTTGCTGCTTGGGATAGGGCCCAGAAGCTTGCGATTGCTAGGGGATTACGGGGGGTTGGATCAAGAATATTCGGACGCTTGCCGAGGTCTGCTTATTCCTTGGGGGTATCGGCTGCAGTCGTACTGTACCGTTCGTAATAATCACTGTGGGCCACGTTGGCGCTGCTGTTCACTAACGCTCCTAACAACTTCGATTTCTCAATGGCCTCGAGACCCTGCTTCAGCTGCTGTTTTTCTGTCGTACCTTTTCGCGTAACCAACAGAATTCCGTCTGCCAGGCGGGACCACAGGCTGGCGTCCGCCAGTGGCAGTACTGGTGGAGAATCGATGACGATCCAGTCGAACCACGATTCCAGTTGTTCCATCAGGAGCGATAGTTTTCCCGACTGCATCAATTCCAGAGGGTTTTGCGGCGTAGCGCCGGCGGGCAACACCCAGAGTCCGAGACTTTCCAATTTGTAGATATTGATATTTTCCGTTTGCCCACCCAGCCATTCGCAAAGCCCGGGGTGCTTGCCAATCCCGAACTGGTTCGCAATATTCGGCCGGCGCAGATCGCCTTCCAGTAGCAGCGTTTTCTGGTTTTTTCTGCGCGCCAGCGTGCAAGCGAGATTCGCGGAAATCGTGCTCTTGCCCTCCTGCGGAATGGTGCTGGTAATCAGGATCTTTTTCAGAGGACGATTCTGCCGAAGCTGGCGCAAGCGGACAGCAAGAAAGCGGAATTTCTCTGCGCCCAAACTTCCTTCCTCTGCCACCGAGACTAGCCGGCTCTCTTGCCGGATGGAGACCGTCAGCACCGGGCAGCGCTCTATCTCCTCGGTGGCCGGAGCCGGAGGATCAGCATCGAACGCATCCACGCGGGGCTGCTGTTCAACATTCAGCCCGGACTCGCGCATCTTCTGTTCGGCGGAGCGCAGCAGTTCCGTGGCCAGTGCAAGCCCCGAACCTTCGCTTCCGGCGTTCTCCGCCTCGGCCCTCTGTAACGCGTCAAATATATTGCTCATTATTCGGCAACCCGTAAGCGCACGCGCGTTCTTCCGTCTTCTTCCCGCTTTTGCTCAGCCTGCAAATGGGCATAGAGTTGCAGCAATGTCTGGGCTGCTTTCCGCGCGTCGAGTTCGTCGGACCTGCTTGCCTCCAGCGCGGGAGTTTGAATTCCAAGACGGAAGTCGGTCGCGATATCGTCGATGATGTCCGGGCTCACACTTCGCATCTGTCTTGCATAAGCCGCGATCAGCGCATTTTCGCAGATCGTATTGATCAATCTCGGAAGTCCTTGGGAGTGCTGATACACGGCTGCGACGGTTTCCGGGGGAAACAAGGCCGAGGGATAGGGGCAACCGGCAAGCTGAAGCCGTCGTTCCATATAGCCCTTCGTCTCCTCTGAATTCAGCGGCAGAAGATGAGAACGCAGCGCAATTCTCTGCTTCAATTGGCGCAAGCTCACGGAGTCGAGTTTTTCATCCAGTTCGGGCTGTCCCACCAGCAGAATCTGCAGCAACTTCTCCTGGGGAGTTTCCAGATTGCTCAGGAGCCGGATCTCCTCCAGAATCTCCGCGGAAAGGTGATGCGCTTCGTCTACCACCAGGGCGGTCGTCAGGTTTCTCTGGCTGCGCCCGATGACGTAATGAGCGATCTGCAGCAGCAATTCACCTTTGTTCTTGCTGGTGGCTGGCAGTCCCAGATCGCTGGCGAAGTACTGCAAAAACTCCACCGGAGAAAGACGCCCGTTAAAAATGTAGGCGTATGCGACATCTTTGCTCTGCTTGAAAAGTTGCAGCACGTAATGCAGCAGAACAGTCTTGCCCGTCCCCACCTCTCCCGTCAGCACCACGAACCCTTTATGCCGCCGCACGCCGTAATAAAGCGCCGCCAAGGCTTCGTTATGCCTGTTCGTGGGAAACAGGAACGAAGGATCTGGCGTGATGTCAAAGGGATTGCGCTTCAGGCTGTAAAAGGATTTATACATGGGGAATTCCCTAGCCGCGCAGGTAACTGAATGCGGTTCCGGCCAAAATCGTAACAGATACCACTGCCGCCGTCGCCCATCCTATCCATAAGGTCCGGCGCTCCCGTCGCTCGTCCGCAGGAGCGGCGATCGCTGGAATTTCCGAGATCACCGCGACCGGCAACAGTTTCTTCAACTCTTTCTCGTCGTAGATCCGGTCGTCCATCATTTCCAGGCCGCCGACTACAACCGCACCCAGAGCCAATCCGATTCCCAGCCCAATACCGCAGAACTTCAGCCGATTGGGAAACTCGGGCTTTACCGGCAGGCTCGGCGGATCGATGATGCGGAAGCGCTCGCCCTGTTGCAGCAATTCCATGCTGGTGGCCATGGCGGATTCGTTCTTCTTCTTCAGAAGTCCGTCGTAGTTTGCCTTGGACTGCTCGTATCCGCGCGTCAAGTCCGAAAGTTGCTGCTCGCGTATTGGTTCCTGATTCAAGCGCGCCTGATAGTCGACAACTTTTGTCTTCAGATCCGCGACCGCGCGCTCCCGGTTGGCAATCTCTACGCGGTTGGACTGCAGTTGCCCTTGCAACTGCGACATCGGGGACGCCGGGTCCGTCATCTCGGGAGCATCGTTGGCGGCAATGGCCGCGTTTAAGTCGGCCGAGCTCGAGGCCTTAGCCTTCAGATTCGCGATGATCCGGTCTCTCGTCTTTTCGGTTTCGGCGATCTGCTGCTTGAGCTTTCGAACATCGGGATGACGGTCCGTGTAATGGGAACTGAGATCCGCCAGTTGCGCTCTGAACTTTTCCAATTCCGCATTCACTGTCGGCAAACCTCCCTGGCGCGCCGCCCGCAGTCTTCGGCGTATCCTGCAGCGAACGATATTGATTCACTAATGTTTCCAGATACACGCGCTGTTGTTTCGCCGCATTCAGCGCGTCCTTCTTCCGTTTGCAACTGAGACTGCAGTCCGGCCAAAATCTGGAGGTTGCTTCCGACCTGCGCCGGCAACTCGCCCGGGATGTTGCGCTTTGAACTGGCGAATCTTATCTTCCTGGTCGGACAGAATCTTGCGCGCAGTCTCCGAGTTGGCTCTCGAGAAACTTCGTAGTGTCTTCCGACTGCTGCTGCCGAGTCTTCCAGGTTTTCGTTGATGAACAGATTGGTCAGTTCGCTGGTGACCTGTTGGGCCAGATGCGGATCGCTCGACGAATAGGAAACATTGAATGCAGTGATCTGATTGCGCGCATCTCGTACGAGTTCGATGTCGATATCTTTGCGCATGCGGTCGACCTTTTGATCGGGTGACGGCTGTGAGTGCCGCCCCGCATAGAGATTTAATTGATTGATGATATGCAAAAGCCGTGTGCGACTCAGAATCTGCTGCGTAATGCTCTGCATCCGATCCTGCAGATCATCATTCACGTTGGGCGTGACGTAGTCCTTCGGCATGGTGGGCTGTTCCACCAGGATCAGCGTGGTCGATTGATAGCGCGGAGGCAAGCACCCAACTGGCTCCCCACACCACGCGCCCACCCCAGCGAAAAGTGGAATCAGAAAGTGCAGGTGGCGGCGCCGAACTATCCCAGGTAGTGCTGAAGATCGAAGCCTTCTGAGCTTTTCTCGTCGAGATCGTCAACCATAGAATTCATCTTCCCAGCGGTCTGGAAAACTGATAGGAAATTGAAACAAATTCGCGATTGGTATTGGGAGTCGCGGCCAGAACGGCGACGCCGCTGTAATCCTGGTGCAGTCGCGTATAGCCGAGTTGCGACGTTAAGATGCTGACCGAAATCTTGCTGCAGCGAAGCGGTTCCCGAGACGTATGTCCATTCGTTGCTCCCGTCGACTGACGGAGCCCAGAAGATCGTTCTGCGCGTACATACCTGCCATCGAACCGCTCAATCTGCGCGCAATTTGTCGCCGTATCGACGCGGTCGCACTATCCATCTTTACCGCTCCGATCAATCCTCCGCCGCCGGAAATGATGTGAGAGTAGCTCATGCGCAACATTGGTCAGCGGCCTTGCCAACTCACACTGCCTCCGGCCGCTGGGAGTCCAGGCCCGCGCCTCAGGCAACTGAAGCATCAGGGCAGGCCAACGGTGGCTGCACGGTATCCGAATGTTGCGGCCCTCCGAAAAGCGAGAGTGAGAATCTCGGCGTGGCGTAAAGCGTGTAGAAGAGGAGAAGCGCATGGGTCTGGGTTTCGCTCTCTCCTAGCGCTGGGACGATACCAATCGCTGATATTGATAGGTCGCGCCGATGTAGTGCATCTTCGAAACTCGAAGCGAATAAAAGCCGATGCCGCCCTGAGAGCTGGAGTCAAACAGGCCCGGAACCTGGGCTTGATTCTGGATAGTGCAGATTCGAAAACGTTCCGCTGGCTCCGATCATTCCATTGACGGCGAATTGGTAGTTGAGGCCCACATTCCCAGCATTGCTGATAGAGTTGATCGGCAATCGGCGCAATCACCGAAAAGTTTGGCTCTTGCGTTCCTCCGGAAACCGCTGCGGCTCCGCTGCCAGGTCTGGTTGGTTAAATACATTGGAGCTTTTCATGAAAGCCATCTTTTGCGGTGAAAGTCACGTGCGGGCTCAGGCGGTACTGCAGGTCGATGGAAGCGTTTTGGTCTGTCTCGATTCCTTGAACTCAGTCGCTGATAGAAGGTGAATCCGGGCGCGTAGTTCAGAACCCAATGCAGCCGCGAAGTCGTCTCGTCGAGCGCGATGAAGGGCGCTACTGAATAGCTCACATCGCTTACAGGGTTGCCGTTAACCGAACCCACCGCGTTGTCCGTGTATGCGCTAGTAAATGCCAGTCCTCCGCGCAGGAAGTTCGATTGCTCGCTGGCGGCAAACGACGGTCGGATACTATTGACCGCTTACCGGAGGAGGAGTCAGCATTCGGCTGTCATTGCTGTCCGGATGCTATTGGGATTGTCCGCAGTGATCGGCGATCGCCAGGTTGTGTGGCGTGCGTTATCCACTTGCGACCACAGACACCGCAGGCGGCAGAACATCAACCCGACGCAGATTTTTGAGGACAATTTCACGTTTACGGAACGACGATCGTGTCGCGAGGTTGAAGCTTGACATTCTGGGCCGGATTCCGACCTTTAACGACTTCCTTGTAG
Source organism: uncultured Acidobacteriaceae bacterium (assembly GCA_963709305.1). Taxonomy (GTDB): domain Bacteria; phylum Acidobacteriota; class Terriglobia; order Terriglobales; family Acidobacteriaceae; genus Sulfotelmatobacter. The sequence continues at coordinate 28,464 of CAVPWO010000007.1, forward strand.
TTGAAAGGTAGTCGCGTCTGCCCGCCCCCGGGATTCTGACGCAGCACGTAAATAGCTTTTTGTTTCGCAAAGTCACGGAAGCCGCCGGCCAATGCAATCGCATCAAGCACAGTTGCCGAGTTGCTAATCGGGTACGACCCCGGCTTGTTCACCATTCCCAAAATATTGAACTTCTGGCTGTTGATTTGCTGAACAATTACGGTGACTTCCGGTTCCGCGATGTAGTTTTTCAGGCGCGCGGCAATTTCCTGCTCCAGTTTCAGCGGGGTGCGCCCCGCCGCCTGCACCTCTCCAACCAGGGGCAACGAGATCTTCCCGTCCGACCGCACCGGGACGGATTTCGATACATCCGGCTCCTTCCACACATTGATCGCCAAGACATCGTCGTTGCCGATGACGAAACTGTCGTCGTGCGCCTTCGTTGCCAGGGCGTCAACGGTCTGGGTGGCTGAAGCCGCAGGGCTTGCCGTGTCGGGCGCTGGGGCTTCTGAACCCGCTTGCGCGAAGACTGCTGCGGACGCAAAAAGAAAAATCAGCACACCGAACAGCACGACCGTTCGCGAGCTTCCCCGCTGCATCGTCATGCCGTCTTTATTTTCCGCGCCCATGCTGATCGTCTCTCGACTCAACTTGCTTTTCCGCTCCCTTTGGCCTCAATGGAAACATCTGATCTGGTTTCCGACAAAGACGAAATATATGATTCCGGAGCGCTCATCTGGTATTGGTCAATCTTGTACAGAATAGAACGATAGCTTACACCCAACAATCGGGCGGCGGCTTTTCGGTTCCACCCAGTTTTCTGAAGAGCTGCGGCGATGGCATTTCTTTCGGTCTCCGACCGCACGCTTTGAATCATGGACTTCAACGTTGTCGGCGTCGCATCGCCGGCCTTCACTTCCAGGAGGGAGCGGTTTCCGTTGCTTCGAGCAGGCAGTTCCCCGCCGGCGCTGTAGAACTCTTCATCGCCAGCCACCAGATAACGCTTTACGTAGCTCTCCAATTCTCTCAAATTTCCCGGCCAGGAGTGGTTCTGGCAGGCGGTCAATGCCGATTGCGTGAATTCTCGCGGAGGCAAGCCGTAGTGCTTCGCCATCTTGTGCATCGTATAGCGCAGAAGAAGTTTGATCTCCTCTTTACGCTGCCGCAAAGCAGGGACATGAACCGTGAATGCGCTGAGCCGGTAATACAGGTCGGTGTCGAGTCGCTTCTCCGCCAGAGCGCGGTCTAACTGATCGCTGCTGGCCGCAAGAATACGAACATCCACTTCGACCGGCTTGGGATCGCCCGATCGTAGAAATCTCTTGTCCTGCAGCACCTTGAGCAACCTGGTTTGCAGAGCCAGCGGCATCTGCGTGATTTCATCGAGTAGAAGCGTGCCCTTTTGGCCGATTTCGAGTTTTCCCAGACTCGGCTTTCGAGCGCCTTGTGAAGATCCTGAATAACCGTTTTCGCGGCCAAAAAGTTCAATCTCCAGCAGATCTCCCGGCATTTCGGCGCAATTCACTCTCAAGAAATTAAAGCCCGAGTAAACCGACATCTGGTGAATCATGCGGGCCACGGTGCCTTTGCCACTCCCAGGCTCGCCCAGAATCAGCACCGGAACATCTGCCTGCGCCAGTAATTCTGCCTGGGCGCGAAGCTGTTGCATGACAGGAGTGATACTGAGGAAAAATTCGTCCTCGCCCACGGATTCAATGTCCTCGCTCGCGATTTCCGCTTCGCCGCAATCGTTCGACGTACACAGGTGCCGGTTCACCAGAGATTCGATCTGTTCTCGCGTGACCGGACGAGTCAGCACTTCCTTCGCGCCCATGCGGGTCGCTTCCTTTTGCCGGCCTGCGTCCTCGTGGTCGCACAGCACGCAAATTGGAAGCTCGGGCCGCAGCCTGCGCAGCCACGGCAACAGGTGAAGACCATCGCCGTCGCCCCGCGGAAGATCCAACAGTAGGAGATGGGGCGCAGTATCGGATTGCACTCGCTCCATCGCGTCCCAACCGCTTGCCGAGGTTTCCAGACGCCAGGAGTTGGACTGCGCGGTCGAGCCCAGCAGACGAAGAACCGAAACTTCGCTGCTTACTATGAGCAAGCGGAGGGTTTCAATTGTATTGGGAGCCATGGGAGGTAAGGTTTGCACTGCTGGGAAACGGTATTTCGGAAACGATCAGGCCGGTTCGACTTCATATCCTTCGACGCGTACCGCCAGCGATCGTTGGATCGCATCGATGGAAATCACCAGAGTTTGGTCACCATTGCGCGAGAGGAGAATGCCTTCCATGCCATCGAGAGCGCCGCTGCGAATGCGCACTCGCTGACCGATCTTGAGAAAAGGGTGAGCGGACCACGGCAATTCGGTTTCGACCAGATTGCGAACCGCCTCGATTTGTGTATCCGGAATCGGCGTACCTTCGCCTCCGGCACCCACCAGACTGAATACTCCTTCAACGCGAAGCGCGCGTAAGCGTTCCGTCCGGTTCGGCGTGAATTTCGCGAACACGTAACAACTGAACAGCGGCAACTCCACAGTCTTCTTGCGATCGCTCCAGCGATGGGTTTCCGTAATCAGAGGCAGAAAGGCCGTCACGCCTCGCTCTTCCAGCCGCTGCGCCACAATCTTTTCGTGCCGGGGCCGCGTTTGCAGGCCATACCAGCACTCGGCCGCGACTTCGACTGGAGGAATTGCTTGCGAGAAATCCAACGCTACACTGCTGACGGCCATAGCTTCGCCCTCTAAGTCACATCTCTCGAGTGACCCGAAAATCAGACACACCTTGCCAATTGTTTTGAAATCTCAGCGACGAGATTTCCGGGGGGAGACACCAACGGTCAGGTTGCCGGGGGAGATCTGGCTTCCCGCTACATCAAATGCGTTTTCGTCTCGATGGATCGTTACTCAATGTACTCGATGCGATTACCGTTTCCCAGTCCACTAAAGTGCTATAGGCGGGCCAATAATCTCTATCATGTCTATCGCAATTATACCGTTCAAAGCGCTCGCCTGGCTTCGTGGAACGTCGTATGTAATTGTGATTCAAGATTGTGAAGCGTTACGAACTTTCTTTGCCGCCGCCTCCGAAAAAGGAACGACAGGTTCTGCTCAAGGGGGGAGGAACCACAACGCAAATAGAAAACTAAAGGCAATTGCAGATCTCTGCAATGGCTAAAAATACCCCGGTATGATATTCTCTAACATCCATAGTGAGATCTACCTATCGATTGAGACGAAGGGCCTAAACCGGGAGGGAGTTTCGGCCCGATGACTTGGCGCTGCCGGGAATTGGATGCTGCGATGCAACAGACTGATTGCAAATGTTTTAACTCATTCGTAACTGAGTTCGATCGAAAGCTGCTGGACGGCAGAGAAAGCGGTTCGGATTGCGCTTCGACAGAGTTAAATGAGTGGTGAAAACCATTGCAACTCCCGTTACCCAGGGGTGTATTTTGCAAGAAAAGCGCTAGGAACCGAACTCCCCAGTTTTCCCGGGGTTTATTGAAAACAAACAGGTTGGCGGTATGCAATTGGGGCCCGCCCTCCGGCCCGCGTGAAGGGGTGACTATTTTGAGCGATACGAAGACCCGAACCACCAAGATTCGAGTGCTGGTTGCCGAAAGTTCTCGCATCCATACCAGCCTGCTGGCCGAGGCCTTGAAACTCGACCTCCAGTTTGAAGTAATTCCTTTCGATTCAGAATCTCGCCGTTTAGTCTCCGCGGTTACCGGACTGGATACTGATGTCCTGGTAATCAGCGCCAATCTGGATGAGCGCCCCTCTCGTGGTTTCGAAGTCTTGCGCGAATTGCGCGCCGCAGCCCCGAACGTCAAGGCCATTGTCTTGATGGATTCCTTGAACGACGAGATGATTTTGAGCGCGTTTCGCGCGGGGGCAAAAGGTATCTTCGGCAAGAGCGAGCCTATCGATGAGCTTCGCAAATCCATTCGCTGCGTGCATCAGGGACAAATATGGGCGAGCAGTCGGGAGATATCGCTCGCCGTGGAAGCGTTGGCCAGCGCTCCTACCCTGAGGACGGTCAATGCGCGCGGCCTGAGCGTGCTTTCGAAACGTGAGGTTCAAGTGGTTCGTTGCCTGGCTGAGGGTCTGAGCAATCGCGAGATCGCCGACCGCCTGGAGTTGAGTCAACACACCGTCAAGAATCACTTGTTTCGCATCTTCGATAAGCTGGGTGTTTCCAGCCGCATCGAGCTCCTCAACATGACCTTAAGCCATGCGGGAGGCGGCCAGATGAATCTGGACGGTTCCGCCAATGCGGCGGATCGCGTTGCCTTCCGAAACGAATTTGTCCTGCTTCAGAAGGCGGCCGACGCTGGGCTGCCGGCGGCTCAACTAGCCCTGGCGCAAATCTATCTAGCACGCCGAACCGGGCCGCAGGATGCAGTTCGCGCGTATAGCTGGTACCTTGTGGCACTCGAACGTGCGTCCCAAGCAAAGAGTCTTCTCACCAAGATGCTGACTCCGGGGCAGATCGAGGAAGCGCATAAGGAGGCCAGCGCGAAGCTTTCGCAGCCGGAAACAGAAGCTGGCAGCGATTTTTGAGTGATTCCCCAGGGCCCCCTTGCGAGCCATGCCGCTATAGTTACCCAGACAAAAGCAAAGGGCGTGCCAAGTTCGGCACGCCTTTTGCTAATTTAGGGAAGGGTGACTCTCTCTAGGCAGCTGAAACCGTGCCAACTTGCCGCCGAGACCGAAGAAACATGGCGCCGAAGCAGCACAACCCAGCCAGGAAGAGATACCCCACAGCCGCTCCGCCCTCGGGAACCACCGCAACGAACTCCTGGGCAGGACAGCCACTTTCCGCCTTGCAGATGGCACCGTTTACGTCAGGAGAGATTATCTCCAGATTGTATCCACCGCTGGGAACGGCAGCGCCGTATGCTGACGCCAGCAAACCGCCGATTCCGGAGGTACATACGCCGGTTCCAGAATTAAACGCACCCGAACCGAAAATATCGTTGCAAAGGGCACCGGTGGTCAATGCGCCACTGTTGATGGGATTACTGGTTAGGTAGCTAGCGACTCCAGTCGGGTCGAACAGCGCCCAGTCGGCGAAAGAGTAAATGATCTGGCCCGTCGTACCGGGTGTCTGTTGAAGCACCTGCAGAGTCAGCCATCCTACCGCGTCATACTGCGCTAAGGTCTTGCCCGCCAAGCCCCACGACGTGTTTGTGCCCGAAATGCTGGAAAAAGGGGTAATGGTAGCTTTCCACGTTGACAGTGTGCTGTCATCGCCGAAGTCATCGCAGACAACCGGCGTATTCATGACTCCGCCCACCGTAGCGTAGTACGGGCTCACATAGATGTTGTCGTAGACATAGCCCGGGGGGGGACCGGTCAGAGTTACAGAAGTTTGAGCAACGGCCCAAGTCCCGAGGGACAGCGCCGCTATTCCCACCCACAGAGAGATTCGAATTGCCCTATTCATTGTCATCCCTATTCCTCGGTAATTTCACAGGTGGGGGAGACACCTCGTGCGAGTCCTATGGGGCTCTGCACTCTGTCACTCTAGCGCGAATTAAATAACTGTCAAGACTGATAATTTCTGCAACACGTTGCAAACCCTTGCAACCTATTCAATTCGCAGGCGTCCTCATGCTCACCGATTCCATTTCAGAACTCTCCACGGGGCGAAATCGAGGCGAAGAAATCCCTGAATGTTTCGGCAGGGTGCCTGTTTGGCAGGTTGAATGACAGAAAAGGGGCGGGTACTACAGTTTCTTGTGGTGCCCCAATCGCTCCCTTATATTCTGTAATGGCCGGACAGCACGACTTGGGCTGGTTTCGGGAGGTCTCTTAGTGAGGAGTTCTACCATTTTCCGTCTGATTTTACTGCTGGCTCTAATTGCCGCACTTTTTACCTCCTGCTCCCGCGACCCCAACATCCGCAGGCAAAAATATCTTGAGAGCGGCCAAGCTTATTTCGAAAAGGGGAAGTTTGAGGAAGCTGCGATCGAGTTCCGCAATGCCATCGGTGTCGATCCCACCTTTGCGGCGGCGCATTACCAATTGGGGCTGGCTTATCTCGAGATGCAGCAGTGGTCGCGGGCAAATCAGGAACTCGCGCGCACCGTTGAGCTGCAACCCACAAATTATCCGGCTCGGGCTGAATTAGCCAAACTGCTAATTGCTGCCAGAAATTTCCAGCCGGCGCAGGAACAAGCGGAGCTGCTACTGCGGGAGCGGCCAGACGATGCCAAGTCTCATTTCATTGCGGCAAATCTGCTGGCCGCACAATCCCACTTCCCGGCCGCTATCCAGGAAATGCAGAAGGCGATCGCACTCGATCCGGGCGCTTGGGATTCCTATCTGAACCTGGCGCTGATGCAACTGAAAAACAATCAAGCCGAGGCAGCCGAACCTAACTTCAAGAAGGCAATCGAGCTTAATCCCAAGTCAATCGAGGCGCGCCTGATGCTGGCCAACTACTATCAGATGCGCAACCGGCTCCCCGAAGCAGAGCAGCAACTCCGCGCGGGCATTCAAGCGGATCCTCAATAATCCCGACCCGGTAGCCGCCCTGGCGCATTTGTACATGGTTCAGGGCAAGAAGCCTGAAGCCGAAAATCTTCTCCGTCAGGCCAAACAGACTTTTCCCGACAACCCCGCTGGCTATCGCCTGCTTGGCGAGCTCTATGTGGCTCGACAATGACTTGGACAAAGCCACAGCCGAATACCGGGCTTTGTATCAACAGCATCCCAAAGACCTGCAAGTCGAAAAGACCTACACGGAGCTTTTAATCCTTACCAACCAGTTGCAGCAGGCCCGCGAACTGGATGACGAAATTCTGAAGGCCAATCCCAGCGATAACGAAGCCCTGATCTACCGGGGCGAATTGCAAGTTCGGGGGGGAGACGCCAAGGGCGCGGTTTCGACACTGCAAACCGTCGTTAAAAACGATCCCAACAACGGATTGGCTCATTATCATTTGGGTGTCGCATTCCAGAAGACGGCGAACCTCGAGGGAGCGGAAAGTGAATGGCGGATCGCGGTCCGTCTGCGTCCCGATCTGGCCGATGCGCAGCGCGATCTCGCCATATTGGCGATGCGGCGAGGCGACATGGGCACGCTCGCACAGACTTCCACTCAAATGATTACTCTGCGACCGGCCGCCGTCGACGGATATGCTCTTCGCGCGGTTTCTGAAATCAATCGAAAGCAATTCCTCGACGCCGACAAAGATGCACGCAAGGCAATTGAAGTCGCTCCCGGAAACTCCGCCGGCTACGTTCAGCTGGGAAACGTAAATTTCGCTCAGAAGCGGTTCCACGAAGCCGAGACTGCCTACCGTCAGGCGCTTGAGCGAGAACCGAAGTCGAACGATGCGCTCCGCGGCCTCATAAATACGTACGTGGCTCAAAAGCAAATCGATGCCGCGGTTGCCGCTGCGGAACTCCAGATCGCCAAAGTGCCCGCGAACAGCGGATTTTACGATCTGCTCGGAACCTTGTTACTGCAGCAGAAAAAGGACCTGAATGGAGCGGTAGCCGCCCTCTCCAAAGCCCTGGAGGCCGATAAGAACAACACCGATGCTCGCATTAAACTTGGTCAAGCCCAAGCGGCTGCCGCGCACATCGACGACGCCATCAATACTTACCGGCAAGGCGTCAAGATCGATCCTCAGGAAGCCTCTTTCTATGTTCTTCTCGGTCAGCTTCTGCAGTCACGGCAGGATTGGAATGGTGCTACCGAGGCATATCAGAAAGCCCTCGCCATTCGACCCGAGAATCCCCAGGCATCGAATTATCTTGCCTCCGTCATGTTGCAAACCGGTGGGAACCTCGACGTGGCGCTCTCGCTGGCGCAAACCGCTCGGCGCGGCCTGCCGGATTCCCCCAATGTGGCCGACACCCTGGGATGGATTTACTATCAGAAAGGCGCCTACCGCCTCGCCGTGGGCTTGTTGCGGGAGGCGTTAAAGCTCGGCCAGGAGAGCAATTCCGGGGACAATCCGGCCTTTCACTACCATCTCGGAATGGCTTATGCGAAAAGCGGGCAAGACTCGCTCGCCCGCCAGCAATTACAGCAGGCGCTGAAACTCAATCCCAATTCCAGCGACGCGGCAGAGGCTAAAAAGCAGCTTTCGGAATTGAAGTCATAAACGCTTTGCCAAGCGGCGGACTTGTTGACCGTCGCGCCATTTGGCGCTATGATAAGCGACAGAATGGTAAATGAGCTGAGAGCCGTAGTCCGCGAACTGGGTGGCAAACGCGCGCTGGGACGAGTCCTCTCCAGCGACCACGATCTGCGCGACGCGATCCGGGAAGGCTTTGCCCCGGCTGTGGTGGAGCAGCTGATGCAGGCTTCCGGTTTGACCCTGAAAGAACTCGCCAGCGCGCTCGATCTTTCGTCCCGCAGCTTGCAGCGGCGACGGCGCAGCGGAAGGCTGGCGCCTTACGAATCCGACCGGCTTTACCGCTTGGCGCGGATTGTCGCGATTGCGGATGTATACCTCGGCGACCACGAGCGTGCAATTCGCTGGCTCAAACGTCCAAACCGCACGCTGGGCGGCCTTGCTCCCGTTGCCATGATCGACACCGAGTTGGGAGCCCGCCAGGTCGAGAGCATTCTGGGCCGCATCGCCTACGGCGGAATTAGTTGACCCTCGTGTATCGGATTCTACGCCGGGCGTTCGCTCGCGCGCCCTTCGACGGTGAAGGCGCCTACCGTTATGGCGGCCGCTGGTCGAGTCCGGGAACGCGCCTTGCTTACACTTCTGAACACCAATCCCTCGCCATGCTGGAATATTTCGTACATCTTGATAAAGAAGATCCCCCGACCGACCTGGTCCTCGCTGTCGCGGAAGTTCCGGACGATTTGGCCCGGGAGCGCGTCGACGTCGGCAACATGCCCGCGAACTGGCGAGAGCCCGCAGCCCCTTCTGAGCTCAAACATTTGGGCGACGAATTTGTTCAACGAGCACAACACTGCGTGCTACTGTTGCCCTCCGTTCTCGCTCCCGCCGAAAATAACTGGCTGATTAATCCGGGGCATGCCGACTTCAAAAACATCGACACTCGCGACATAGTGCCGTTGAACTACGATCCTCGTATGTTTGCGAGGCGGAAGGGGCACGGCGGGCGCAAGAAGTTTCAGGACTGATCGACCCAATCTTGCTCTCGAAGTCCTGCGCTCGGATGTTGTGATTCGATGCGGGATGATAAAACGTTACTGTAGTCGCTCGCGGATGATCCCATGACGCTGACTGCCACGACTCGGGAATCTATTTCGAAGTTGTCGCCGCCGTTTCTTTTTCTTATTTTGGTCGCGATTTCTTTGCTGATCTGGTGGCGTCCTCTCGTCTTATCTTTTGCGCTGGCTTGGCACGACAGTCAGTACACCCACATCTTGCTGATTCTTCCCGTCAGCATCGCTTTGATATATCTGGATTGGACATTGCCCCGGGCCGACGGGTCAGGCTCAGGCGTCGGCCTGGTTTTGCTGGCCGCCGCGATCGTTACCAGCGTCGCTGCGAGATTGCACATCTTGCAACTGCAACCCGACGAGCAACTTTCCATGAATATGCTCGCCCTTGTCGTCTGGTGGATCGGTGCTTTTATCTTTTCATTCGGTACTCACGCCTTCCGGCGGGCTCTCTTCCCTCTCTGCTTCTTGCTCTGGATCGTTCCCATTCCCCAATCCGTGCTGAACCCGATCGTCAGACTGTTACAGGAAGGCTCGGTTGTGTCGGCCCGCCTGTTTTTCGCACTCGCTGGTGTGCCGTCAGCTCAGGAAGGAACTCAAATTACCATTCCAGGGTTAACGGTCGAGATTGCAGCGGAATGCAGCAGTATCCGCTCCAGCTTGATGTTGGTGGTCACGACAATGGTGCTTGCGCAGATTCTTTTGCGCCCCGTCTGGCGAAAAGTCCTGTTGATCGCGGTCGCGATTCCTCTCTCGGTGGCTAAGAATGGGCTTCGCGTCTTCGTCCTCGCAATGCTGGCCACGCGGGTCGATCGCAGTTTCATGACCGGCAAACTCCATCACCAGGGCGGAATCATTTACTTTCTTATTGCCCTGGCATGTATCGGAATGCTTATCTGGATTGCTCGCCGCGGCGACGCGGCGCCGAGAACCGCGATGACAGATCGGTAGAAATGGCTGATACTTGGCTGTACGCGCCGCAACCTGAATCCATGCTTCGCAGTCGCTCCAAAGTCACCTGGCAGCCGCGGCAGATCGTCTTTATTTGCGCGGTAATCGTGCTGGTATTGCTGATTGCATACGCATTGCGACTGCTTGCAACCGCAGGACGGGTTAGTCCGAGCGCCAATCTGGCGTCGAGACCAGCTTCCAACCAGGAGAAATTACGTTTGGCAGCGGCGCAGCCTGCACCGCCACCCAACCTGCCGCTTTGCCCGAACACGACTACTCCCATCCTGCAATCGTCATCGCATACCGGTCACCACAAAGTGACGCTAACCTGGAAAGCGAGTCTTCCATCTTCCGATCCGAACCGGCAAGCCGCGGGCTATTGTTTGTATCGAAGCACGACGCCCAATCCGGCAAGTGAGAATCCCCCATGCCGAGACTGTGAGTGGATCAACAAGCGAGCAATCCCCGGCACCGCTTGTGTCGATGACCTGGTACAGGACGGCGTGGTCTACTACTACGTGGTAGAGGCGATTACTCTGGGGAGAGTTACCAGCTCATTCTCGAACCAAGCGCCTGCACCAATTCCTTCTACCCAAAAACCGGGTTCGGTCACGGGGATCTCCTATCCCCTCTGTCGAGCATCGAACGGAGTGCCATAAAATCCAGGCTTGAATCTGGCATAGTTATTCTTTATTCCGCCCGCTCGCTATTATGCGAGGCCGCTTTGCCTCGCCAGTTTCAGCGCTTCCAGCGCGGCCCCTCGCGCCCCCGCGGTATCGCCGTTGGGCATCACGTGGATGGGAATGTTGGCCTGCTCCTCGCGCTGGGCCGGCATCCCGGCGCGGATCTCCGACAGAAACCACTGCTGGAATGGTTTACTCGTCTCCAGAACACCGCCACCGACGATAAGGGCATCGGGATCAAAAGTATTGATCATTTCGTCGAAAAACAGTCCCAGGGCGTGCGCCTGCACCCGGAAAATTTCTTTGCACATGGGATCGCCCTTGTCCGCCAGTCCGCGAACAGCTTTTGCCGCCTGGTGCGGCTCCTGTTTCGCCAGTTCATGGCTTGCATTGCGACGCAAAAAAAAGGGCAGGAGCGTCCTCTCGATCGCGGTTAGAGAGCACAGCGATTCCAGGTCGCCGGTTCGTCCGCAATTGCAGTGCGGCTGAATGCCCTCAATCTCCGCAATTGTCCGGTAAGGAATCAGCACGTGCCCGAGCTCTCCCCCGAACCCGTTCTTGCCCTTCACGACGTTACCGTCGAGAATGATGCCGCCGCCATTTCCAGTTCCGACGACGTCGGAAATCGACGTTTCGCGGCTGTCGGCTCCGAAGATCGCATAGTGTCCCCACAACGCGGCCGCGTTGGCGTCGTTCAAATAGGACACCGGCTTGCCCAGCTTATGCGCTAAGCCTTCGCGGATATCGAATCCCGCCCACCGGGGATGCACGAAGTTGGTAGAACCTCGCGCGCTGAGCCGGCCGGCTGCGCTCGACGGCCCGGGAGTGTCGAGGCCGATGGCGACCAGGTCGTCCAGCGAAATGCCCGCTAAATCAGTGGCGATCTTAAGCCCGTTTGCGATCTGCTGTAGACAGACCTCCGGCCCATGTTTCGAAAGTGCCGGATGCTCGCACAGCCCTTCGATGAGAAATTTTTCGTCCCGGTCCACCAACGTATAGTTAATGGCAGTTCCGCCCAGATCCACGCCAGCCACGACTTCCACGTTAAGATCCCCTTGAAGTTATTCTATAAATGGTTATCGAAAGGGCGCGGCTTCAGCCGTGCCACCAGGAAACGCAAACGATGCGGGCTTTAGCCTCTGAGGAACCTGAAGTCTGCTCTTTTGCTTCATTGGGTCATTACGAAAGGGATTCCTTCATGCAGTTGCGCGACTCAGCTTAACAGATCGAGAACACGCTAAATCTGTTAATTGCAGGAAGCTCGCAACTCAAATCGCAACTATTTGGCAAGACTGGCATAACCAAAAATCGTCTTCCGCTCCAGGAATTCCTCCAACCCGGCCTCACCCCATTCCCGACCGTTGCCCGACTGCTTGTAGCCACCAAAGCATCCGGAAACGTCGACTCTAGCGCCGTTGATGTGCACATTCCCCGCTCGAATTCGTTTTGCAATCCGATGGGCGCGCTCCAGATTTCCCGACGTCACAAATCCAGAAAGCCCATACGGCGAGTCATTCGCAATTCGAACCGCGTCACTATCGTCTTCGTAGGGGATCATGCATAGCACCGGTCCGAAGATCTCCTCCCGTGCGATGGTCATGTCGTTCGTGACATCGGCGAACACCGTCGGTTTAACGAAGTAACCCTTGCTGAATCCATCCGGGCGTCCAGGCCCACCCGCGACCAACGTCGCTCCCTCTTCCATCCCCTTCTGAATCAGGCGCTGCACCTTGTCGAATTGCGCTCTGTTCGCGAGAGGTCCAATGCCGGTAGCGTCTGCGCCAGGATCGCCCACCGCAGTACCTTCTGCGGCTTTCTTCGCCGCCGCGACAGCTTCAGCCATTTTGAACCGCGGAATCAGCATCCGCGTTGGCGCGTTGCAGGATTGCCCGGTGTTGAGAAAGCATTCGCGCACGCCCTGCTTGACCGCCTTCTCGAGGTCAGCGTCATCCAGAATAATATTGGCCGACTTACCCCCCAGTTCCTGCGTCACTCGCTTCACCGTGGGTGCCGCGGCTTGCGCTACAGCCACACCGGCGCGCGTCGACCCTGTGAACGACACCATCGCCACATCCGGATGCGCTGAGATTGCGGCTCCCACGGTTGGCCCGTCGCCACTCACCAGGTTGAATACACCAGCCGGCACACCGGCTTCGTGGAGAATCTGCGCAAACAAATAAGAAGAAAGCGGCGCAAATTCACTCGGCTTGAGAATCATCGCGCACCCTGCAGCAAGCGCGGGCGCCACCTTGGCCACCACCTGATTCATCGGCCAGTTCCAGGGAGTGATCAGGCCACACACTCCCACCGGCTCCCATCGCATCAGGCTTGATCCCTTGAGCTCTTCGAACTTGAAATGCTCCAACACCTTCACGATTTCCAACAAGTGCGCGAGACCGGCGGGAGCCTGCGCTTTTCGCGCCAGCGAAATCGGAGATCCCATTTCCTGCGAAATAGTCGCAGCCATTTCCTCCATCTTTGACTTGTAAACGTCAGTGATTCGGCGCAGCAGCGCGACCCGATCCTCGGCGCTTATTTCCGAATACGACTCGAAGGCGCGCTTCGCTGCCGCGACGGCTCGGTCAACATCCGCCGCATTCCCGAACGAGATTGTCGCGATGGGCTCTTCATTCGCTGGGTTGATGACAGCGAAGTCGTGCTCCGTAGCGGGATCAACCCAGTTGCCGTCAATGTAAAACTTGCGGTAATCCTTCATGGTCTCCTATTTCGTCGCGCATGAATGCCACTTTCCAGCCCCTCGCCGCAAGACCACTTTGGGCTCGCAGTTCGCTCGTCCGTCCGGTTTCGAACGTGATGCAACACGGGATGCAAACAGGTAGGACAGGGAAGAAGCAGCCGGCGTCAGAACTCTTGCGACATTATACCGCCAACAGGGGACAGCTTTTCAGGCTGAACGGTAGATGGAACACGCATTCCGTCCCCTTAAGAGAGAAAATGCATGGTTCGAGCTGGCGTTGTATGGAGACTATTGAACTAGTGATGAAGCAGATCAAAGGTCACAGCGGTGGCCGATGACCCGATGTTCAGAACGGAAACCGCACGCTCGAGCCGGTGATGACCGGTTTTGTGGAACACGTAGCTGAGGCCGACAACTCCGACCGCCTCGCCGGCGAAATTCACCGCCAACCCCGCCGTGCTTCCGGAAAACATCCGCGTTACAGGGTTCAGCTCCTGGCCTCCATTGCGGAGATTATTGCGAGTAACAATAAAGTCGGCGCTGCTGAACGCCGCACTCGTCGCGAACAGAAAAGTGTTTTCACGGTCCCAAAAGCGATGGCTCGGAGCCTCAGGTAACGATACCGGTTCCGTGGGTCGGACCATCGGCGCCGGTTCGATCGAAGCCGGCTGCAACAGCGCGAAAGAAACTTCCTGCGCCATTACCGGTCCGCAAAGGCCCAGAAACACAAGGAGTATGGCGGCTTTAGGCTTAAGAATTCTGCTAAGTGAGATTGTCAGCATAACGTTAGTGAGTGTTCTATTTGTCCACTCGTACTAGTACTAACGCAATGCCGGGGCATGGAGAATGGCCCCTCCGTGCTACTCAATCGCCCATGGGAGTAAAAGGAATGGTTACTGGAGTGACCCTGCGAGCGTACTGACTGAAAATGCGAGAAGGCGACGGGTGCTCCGTCGCCTTTCCGCATTCGATGCCGCATACGAGGGGTGTTCACTGAAGCGGCATCGGCTATTCCGCAGACTTCAACCGCTTATCCAGCTACGGGATGGCAGCCTGCACCGGCGGGGTAGAACGCGCACTTTCTTGTCCCGCGGAATTCACCGCCGTGGCTTCGTAGTAGTAGGTCTGCCCGGCTGTCACGCTGTTGTCGGTGAATGCGGTGTTCGCGTCCAGTGCGGAATTAATCTTGGCGTATGTCCCGCTGGCGCTGGTGCTGCGGTAAATGTTGTAGCCGACCACGCCCGTGCTTGCATTCCATGAGAGGCTGACGCTGTACTGCGGCGTAGTGCCAGTGCCGCTAAGCGCCTCGACCGTTTTCGAGTTGGACGCATTGCTGGTAAACGACAGCGATCCAGAAACTGCTCCGCTGCCGGTTGGGGTAAAGGCCACGTTGAACGACGAACTCTGTCCCGCGGGAATGGTGAATGGTAAAGAAGCTCCCTTCAGAACAAACTGCGAGCTGCTGCTGGCGTCTGAAGACACCGTCACACTTGCGCCGCTGGCGCTCATCGTGATGGCTTGGGTGCCGGTCGCGCCCACATTGACATTGCCGAAATTCAACGAGGCCGGCGCAATGGTCAGCTGCCCGGTCGTAGTCGTCGTTGTGCCCGTGCCACTTACAGACAAGCTGAGACCCGGACCATTCGAGGCATTGCTCGTAAATGACAACGATCCCGTAACCGCCCCGCTGCTGGTCGGTTTAAATGCCGCGTTGAACGATGAGCTCTTTCCTGCGGCAATCGTGAAGGGTAAAGAAATTCCCGTCAGAGCAAACTGCGGACTGCTGCTGGAGTCGGCGGAGACTGTGACACTGGCGCCGGTAGCGCTCATGGTGATGGTCTGGGTCCCACTCGATCCAACATTGACATTTCCGAAATTCAGCGACGTTGGCGCAATCGTCAACTGCCCAGCCGTGCTCGTGTTCGTTCCCGTGCCGCTCATCGGTACGTTCACGTTGGGACCGGAGACGAAAATGGATCCCCCACTGGGTCCGGCTGATTTGGGCGCAAAGCTAAGATTCACCGTGACGCTCTGACCTGCGTTCAGAGTCATAGGCAACGTCGGCCCGCTGACCGAAAATGCAGTTCCCGTCGTCTGCAGGGCGTAAATGGTTGTCTTCCAAGTACGCGTGTTGGTCAGCACCACCGGCAGCGTCGACTTTGCTCCTACCGCCACCTGGCCAAAGGAAACGCTGGCAGGACTGGCACCCAGGCTGTTGCTGCTTGCGCCCGTTCCGCCGAGCACCAATTGAAGCGAGGGGTTCGGCGGCGTTGGTGGTGAATGCGATTCCCGCTTGCATCCATCCAGCGCTCGTCGGAGAAAACGTTACCTTGAGTGGGACGCTCTGTCCCGCGGGTAGAGTCAGGGGCAAGGCCAGTCCGGACGCTTTGAACATCGTTCCGGTGGTTTTCATGGCCGACACGGTCACGCTGCGTCTGTCCGCTATTTGTGAGAACGACAACTTGACTCTCACTGTGTCCGATGACGACGCTGCCAAAGAGTCAGAGTATGTGGCGTGCATGTCAATTGCTGAGCTGCCGCCCCTGCGCACAACGTAATCATCGGCGAGGAGGGTGATGGCAGCGGGCGAAAAGACACGGGCAGAAAACGGACGCGAAAAGGACTGGGGGAGTCGCATGCAACCAGTTTGAGCAATTCATGAAGTGGAATTGAATAGGTCTCGATAGGGCATGCGTGACCGGCCAAAGGCCAGCAGGGGCGCGGGTATTAAGCCTTCTGGTGTCGGTGACGAAGACACGCCAAGCAGGCCCAGCCATGGGCCAAGAACCAACGAATCAGCGCGCTCAATATGATGAATGGACAAGAATGAGCAACAAATGATGAAACCTAGGACCAGATGTGCGGGTCGTTGCTTCGCTCACCGATTGCCGTCAATGCGACGAAGATCGTTACGAAAATGCAGGCAGACCTTGCCTCAGCCCGCGGTCAACAATGACCAGTAATGGGATTAATGCAAAGTCGCGAAGGGGAATCGCAGTTCAGTTAGACGCGGCGCCACTTACCTCCGGCAATTAGAGGGATCTGCACGTCAGAGACGATGTTAGAGTATCCGCTTTCCGCATTCGTGGAATCCACGGCAGTAGTGGCGTAGCAGTAGTTCGTGCCATCTAGTCACGACAGAATCCGTATACGGTGTATTGGTATCCAGCGTGTTCCCATTGATCTTCGTGAAAGCGCCGCAGGAGCTGACGTAGATCGCACGGTAAATGTTGTATCCCGAAATGTTCGGGGAAGTGCTGGCGTTCCACGACAAGCTGACGCTGTGAGCAGGAGCCGCCACTCCGGTTCCCGTAGTCGTATCGGTAGTAGTGGCAACCTGGGCGTTGCTGGTAAAGCTCAGCGTGGAAGTGTCGGCGCCGGCCACCAGCGGGCTATAGGTCACCGTAAACGGTACGCTTTGTCCCGCCGGGATGATCGCCGGCAACGCCAAGCCGCTGATCGCGAAGCGCGAGTTGCTGCTGCCGGCGGCCGTAACGGTAACGTTCGCTCCCGTCGCACTGAGAGTTCCCGTAGCCGTACCGCTCGTTCCTGTGAATACGCTGCCCACGGCCACAGGAGCCGGGGTCGCGCTCAGTTGTCCTGCCGCGGTCGATCCTGTCCCGGCGAGAGGAATGGTCAAAGTTGGATTGGATCCATTCGAGGTCACGGTCACGCTGCCGCTGGCCGTGGCCGCGGATGCCGGAGTAAAGGTCACGGTGAAGCTGACGCTTTTTCCAGCCGCAACGGTCGCAGGTGTAGAAATGCCGCTCAGTGTGAATCCTGTGCCGCTCACGGCCGCCTGAGAAATGGTGACACTCGAACCGCCGTTATTGGTTACCGTCTCCGACAAGGCCTGGTTGCTCCCGACCCGCACCGTTCCGAAATTTAAACTTGCGGGACTAGCTCCCAGCACTCCCTGTGAGACTCCAGTACCTGATAAGGGCACAGACAGCGAGGGATTCGGAGCGTCCGAAGTGATGGTTACGCTGCCGCTCGCACTTCCGGCCGCTTTCGGCGCAAACGTAACGGTGAAGGTGGTGCTTTGAGAAGCATTGACCGCGCGTGGCGTAGTAATGCCGCTCAGGGTGAATCCTGTTCCGCTTACCGCGGCCTGCGAAATGTTGACTGTCGACGCCGTATTGTTGGTGAGCGTGACTGTCTGGCTGCTCTGGCTTCCCACCGCCACATTGCCAAAACTCTCGTTGCCTGGATTACTTGCCAGCTGCCCCGTCGCTATCCCTGTTCCGGTAAGCGCGACTGTCGCCGTGCTGGGCGAAGCGTCGCTGGTGATGGTAGCCGTCGCATTGAAGACTCCCGGCGCATTGGGACTGAAGACCAGAGTGATCCGGGTGCCCTCGCCCGCAGCAACTGTGACCGGTAAACTTGGCGCGCTTAACGAAAAATACTGACTGGAGATCGACACTCCACTGACCGTAATCGAGGTAGTGCCGGTATTCGTCACACTCATGGTCAGCGTTACACTCGTGCCCACGGTGACGTTGCCAAAATCCACGGTGGTTCCGCTCAGGGTCAACGTACCCGATGACCCCTGCTGAGATGTGGCGGAGTTGCCGGAGCTGAATCCTTGGCAGCCCACCATAATCGCCACGCAAACCAGGACGATCCCCAGTTCGCTCGCTCTGCTGATTTTCGCGGCACGAGGTGTAGCAAACGATCTGCTCATAATGGAATCCGTCAAAGCAACCGCGCGCAGTTTTTCCTTCGATTCGTGAACCTACTCAGTCTCCTCTTCGGAACGCGATTCGAACAGGTTTCGAAGGTTCATGCTCAAACCGCCGAAAGGTCACCGCCCGATGATGCTGATTTCAGGTTCCAAAACTGATGTCGAAAACGGAATGTTACAGCGTCCATTGCGAACGCCCGTTGGACCTTCGTATTGCTGATGCCGGCTTTTGCTGCACCGTTCGCTAGTGCCGGATAATGGTGCCGGGAGAGGGAATCGAACCCCCACAGTCCTTTCGGACCTGCGGATTTTAAGTCCCGTGCGTCTGCCAGTTTCGCCATGATATTAAAGCACTTATATCGTATGAAGCGTCAGAATGTGTAAGTAAATGTGTCGGTTTGAAGATTTTCCACTGCTCGCAAGTCGCAAGAATAACGCGCTGTTACGGTCGTCGCTCTTTCACCACCTGTGCCGTTTCGTTTCTTTTTCGTCAGGTGAATTAGCGTCGGCGAGTGAGTCCCTTCGCCGAGGCCTCGGATCCAGCCTCGGAACCAGGTGGTTCACGGAACGGTTCCACATCAATGCCCTCATAACGCACTTCCAGCACGGTCAGCGATTCTGTGCCGCCCGGCAATTGAAGGACTACGCTGTCACCCGCTGCCGACTTCATCAACGCGCGCCCCAGAGGTGACACCCAACTGATGTGGTTGCGGTTGAGATCGATTTCGTCTGTGCCCACGATGCTCACCACTCGCTCCACTCCCGCGGCATTGGCATAGCGCACGGTCGCTCCGAAGAATGCCCTCGTCGCCGCCTGCCCCGCTCTCGGAGCTTCCGGGTCCACCACTTCCGCGGCTTCGATTCGCTTGGTGAGAAAACGAATCCGCCCATCGATCTGCCGCAGCCGCCGCTTGCCGTACTGATAGTCGGCGTTTTCACTGCGATCGCCATTGCTGGCGGCCCACGCCACCACCTCCGTCACGGCCGGACGTTCCCTGGTGAGCAGAAACCGGTGCTCATCTTTAAGGCGCTCCAGCCCGCTCGGCGTGATGTAGTTCTTGATATGCGTCGCGGGAGTGTCCGGTTGTGGTTTTCTCGTAAACCCTTTTCGCATCTCGAAGTCTTTCCAGCGCCGAATCCAGTGGGTGCACCCGATGAACGCGGATGAATGCGGATAAAAAACACTGCAGGTTTATCCGCGTTTATGGGAGTTCATCTGCGCCCCTAGCTGATTTTTTCACATCTTGCAGCCCCCAAGCTATCCTAGCCATCACGTCGAACCAGTGTCGGCGAAGGCATGCTTGGGAGATCAGTACTGATAAGCTGGCTTTTGTGAATCGATTCGAAACTCGTGGATGACGGGCAAGTGGTAGTACCCCCAAAAGAAGGGTTGTCCGGAAGTTCGTCCGATCAGTCAACACAAGCGCGTTTATGAGGACGAATGCGGTCTCAATGAGTGCATTGGCCTGTTCTCGTCATTTCACAACACATACCTTGACGATTTGATAGTCGAATGACTACCATCGGCGTTATTGAAGGTAGAGTGTCTCCCATGCCGAAAGAGTCGAAGCAACGCAGTGCCGTTCTGCAGGGAACGCTGGACATGATGATCCTGAAAACGCTTCTGTATGGGCCGGCGCACGGACATCAGATCGGCAAGCATATTCAGAGGGCCACGAATGAGTTTCTGCAGATGCAGCATGGTTCTCTTTATCCCGCCTTGCATCGGCTTGAGAAGAGAGGGTGGGTGGTGTCCAAATGGGAGACGGCGCCGGACCGCAACCGCGAGTTCAAGTACTACCGGTTGACGGATAAAGGCAAGAAGCAGCTTGTGGTCGAAGAATCGCAGTGGAAGCAGATGGCGGACGCGGTGGGTCGCGTGATGTGGCCTGCGGCCGAGGAGAGCTGAAATGCGATGGTGGCCGTGGAAGAATCGGGATGAGGACCTGGCGCGAGAACTCCAGTCTGACCTCGAACTGGAGGAAGAGGAACAACAGGAGTTCGGGTTGTCCGCGGAAGAGGCCCGTTTTGCCGCCGTGCGCGCTTTCGGAAACCCTACTGTGATACGTGAGCAGACGCGGGCCGTGTGGACCTGGAACTGGCTCGAGCGATTGCTGCGCGACCTTAAATATGGCGTGCGCACGTTGTGGCGCTCGCCGAGTTTCTCGATCGTATCGGTGCTCGTGATGGCGCTCGGTATCGGCGCAACCACATCGCTGTTCACCATTGTGCGTACTGTGCTTCTGCGGCCCCTGCCGTTTCGCGATCCCGGCAGGCTGGTGATGCTCTACGATCATTTTCGCCACGACGAACGCGGGGATGGGTTTAGTACCGTCGCCGCCGGCGACTACCGCGACTGGCGCGCGCAGAGCCACGGCTTTGAAGACATGGCCGCCATGCGCGCATACGGAGGCATCATCTCCGGCGTGCAGAGTGAGCTACCTGAAGTTGTGCAGAGCGCCGCAGGTTCGGCCAATCTCTTTCCCCTGCTCGGCGTGTCGCCGGTTTTGGGGCGGACCTTTACTGACGCTGAAGACCAGCCGGAAGGGCAGCCCGTTGTGCTGCTGACCTGGAGCATCTTTCAGCGCCGCTTTGCCGGCGATCCGTCGATCATCGGCAAGCAGGTTCATCTGGACACGAAACCAACTACAGTCATTGGCGTACTGCCGAGCTGGTTTACGTATCCCGATGCCAAGATTCAATTCTGGCTGCCGTATGCGCAGACCTTCTCGTACTCGCCGGGCAACTACGGGCATGCCGACCACCAGAGCATGGTGGTGGCACGACTCAAGCCGGGTGTGAGCGCAGCGGCGGCGACCCGCGAGGTGAGTGCGCTGCAGTATCAGATCCACCTCGCCAATGCGTCGAAGCCTGTAGCTGAAGACGTGTGGTCCCGGCCAATGATCGACGACCTCGCGAAGAATGTGCGCACGCCTCTGCTGGTGCTGCTGGGCGCGGTGGGCTGCATGCTCCTGATTGCCTGCCTGAACCTCACCAATCTGCTGGTGGCGAGGTCGGCTACCCGGCGCAGGGAGGTTGCGGTGCGCGGTGCGCTGGGCGGCAGCCGTGTTGTTCTCATCTGCGAGCAGATGACAGAGAGTTTGCTCATCTGTCTGGCCGGCGGAGCACTAGGCCTGCTGCTGTCGCTGGCTTCCACTTACTGGCTCGCGGCGCACTGGCGTAATCTACCCCGCGCCGAGTCCGTGCATGTCGATGGATGGGTCCTCACGTTTACGCTGGCGCTCGTAGCAGCCGCGGCACTCCTGGCCGGCCTTGTGCCCGCAATTTCGTCCACCGGAAAAGGGCTGCTTTCCGGGCTGCGAGATTCCTCGCGAACGATGGGCGGCAGCGCCTCCCGGGCGCGGCTGCGCAAGACGATGCTGACAGTGGAAATCGCCCTTACGGTTGCCCTGTTGATCTCGGCCGGCCTGCTCTTCAAGAGCTTCCTGCATCTACGCACAACCGATCTCGGGTGCCGCATCGACCACGTGATCACTATGAAATTCGGCCTGCCCGAAATCCAGTACGATACGCGCGAAAAGGTCGTGCGCTTCCACGAGGCGTTGCTCGAGCGACTGCGACGCCTGCCTGGCGTGCGCGGCGCGGGATTGGTTTCCGTTCCACCGGGGGCGGGCTTCTCATTTGGCCGGGTATTCAGCATCCTGGAGCGGCCCGCACCCAGCTACAGCCTTCAGTACGAAGCCGTCATTTTCACTGCCGATCCGCAGTACTTCAGCGTGATGCAGATTCCACTGCTGCGCGGCCGCGTCTTCACGGAACACGAGCGGCTCAGCAACGATCACTACATTGTTGTGAGCAAGACGTTCGTCGATCAGTACCTCCCGGGCGACGACCCGGTCGGCAAGCATGTCCGCGTGGACTGGGATACCAAGCCGGAAATCTACGAGATCCTTGGCGAAGTCGGCGACACGGTCAGTGACACTACCAAGCCGATTCAGCCGACGATGTACTTCCCTATCCTGTCGGGCATTCCCGATCGGACTTCGGAGGCGACGATCGTGGCCTACACTTCCGCCGATCCGCTGACGATGTCCATGCCCATCCAGCGACAGATCTCGGCGCTCGAGCCGGAGTTGCCCGTCTATAACGCATTGACAATGGATCAGATTCTTGGCAAGACCTCAGCCAGCCAGGGTTTCGCGGCCAATCTGGTGTTGGCCTTTGCCGCCCTGTCGCTTCTTTTGGCGGCGGTCGGCCTCTATGGAGTGCTCTCCTATCTGACCACGCAGCGGACGGCGGATATCGGTCTTCGCATTGCGGTTGGCGCGCAGCGATCACAGATCCTGCGACTTGTTCTTTTCGAAGGGCTGCGGCCTGCGCTTATCGGACTGATTTTTGGCATCGCTGCCAGCGCTCTGGCCACGCAACTGCTGCGATCAATGCTCTATGGAACCCAGCCGCTCGATCCGGCGGCGTTTGCGGGCGCAGCGGCGATGCTGATGGCTGTCGCAGTGCTGGCCTGCTTGATCCCGGCGTGGAGGGCATCGCGCATCGATCCAATTCAGGCACTACGAACTGAATAGACCGGCGTACATGCCCGAAAGTTGAAAAGGCGTCAACGAGTGAAAAATCGCCAATGCACTCACCGACGCCGCATTAGTACTGGGAAGTCGGCTTATCGCCTGCGATTATTCACTGACAACAAGCGCGTTTAGCAGGACTAATGATCCAAACGGACCCAGGCGCCGTTCAATCAGTGCATTGCCGTGTTCGTAGAATCTGAGAGCGAATTAACAGATAGAGAAGCTGTCTGATGAATCTGCAATTGCCCAAAGGTCATGAGATTTATTGAAATGATTGATCGGAGGATGAGCAGCCAAACAGGAAGCGCGAGGGTGGAATGAGGATACAACGTTTCCTGACCTCAGAATACCAGAGCAGCCTGGTCTTGCAGCAAGCCCGTGTCATTTATTACCGTGCGAACTGCGTTGCAATTTCTGAGATGGAGCAGCAGGTCTATGTCATCAAGCGGGAGCATGTTTGTTAGGCAATTCTTCCACGGAACGCGTGCCGATCTCGCACACGGAGATCTCATAGTCGCTGGCTACACATCCAACTATGGCGAAGGGAAGCCGCTGTCCTAGGTATACTTCACGGGCACGCTCGATGCCGCAATTTGGGGCGCTGAACTGGCCGCTGGCGAAGGGGCGGAGCGTATTTACCTCGTTGAGCCGACCGGCCTCGTGGTTGACGATCCCAATTTGACGGACAAGCGATTCCCCGGAAATCCAACCCTCTCCTACCGCTCCCGCGATCCGCTGCGCGTCGTCGGAGAGGTGACGAAGTGGCAGGGGCACTCTTCCGAACAGCTGAAGCGCATGAGGGACAATGTCGATCGAGCCGGGACGGCAGGCACCACCATCATCGACTAAGCGAACCAACTCCCTCTCCGTTAAGCAACCCAGAAACGGAAGAGACGCTGGGGCGGGTGGCCTGGGCTTTTGATCCGTTTGCAGCACTAACACAAATGGGTGCCCTATCCTTCGCGCACTTTGCGAAGGGTGGGAGTCCGAAATGCTGAGGTAAAGACTTCACAGAATCCTGCGCTGGGCCGTTTTCGTCAGTCATGCCAAGGGAGCTTATGAACCGAGAATCGCTCCGGCGATCTGATTCCACATGGCGCTGTGTCCGATCACGATAAAAATGCACGAGGCGGTCACCATGACGGAATAGCCGACTGCATACCATCGATTAAGCGTGCGAGTCATTCCCCACTGGAGAACCAGAAACAACGCCCCGAGCGCCAGCGCTGGACCAAGTACGTACAACGGCGGCATGATGGCAAACTGTCCAATGTAAGGGCAGCGGGCCAGGGAGCCTGAGATGATCATCAATGACGCCAGGAGCATCATAGGCCGGTGGATTTCTGGGCGGCGACGATAGATGATTGCAACCCCCACCAGCACGCCGAAGGAGAGCATCTCGCCGAGCATGATTGCCAGGAAAAATCTGGGGCCGCCAAAAAACTGATACAGTTCAGGGTTGTAGCGGGCCGACAAGATTGCTGAGATCGATCCGAGGGGGACCATGACACTGGCGAGCACAGCGCCGCCTACGCCGATGCGCATATGAAGACGCGGATTGCCTTTCAGAATGAAGACGCTCTGCACCAGAAATAGGACGATCCAACTCAACATGGCTAGGCCGTGAACCACGACCAAGGGAACAATCTGCCGGGTGATTTCGCCTCCTCCGAAACCTTTCCCATGCGCAAGAAATGCGCGGAATCCCACGCCAGTCGCAACCAGCATTAGGCTTCCAGCGATGACATAGAAAAGTCGTTCGGACACCAGGGCTCGCAAAGCCGCATTTTGCGCTTGCGATCGAATGACTGTGTCTGTGATGGCTCCTGACATGACAGTTTGCCTCCAGCGCTGCGCGTTTGATTGCCGTCCGCGCGCACTCTCGAACCACACGCCTGCCACAACACCAGAATGTTACTGATGACCGCTGAGAATCAGTGCAGGACCGGAGATCATAGGGGAAGGAAGAGAAGCTCCGGCCGCAAGATCTGCACTACTGGGTGAGGAGTATGAACCGAGATGAAGTGGCTGTCAACCGAAACTCCTTCAGCAACTTGCGGGGGAAGAGGGAGCTATCCGAGCAATGCCAAACGAGTAACGTCCATCACGACGTGGTTGGTGAGAAAAGGATTTAACATCAATTGACGACCAGCAGGCAGCGCCCGGGTTGCCGACTAATCGGGATTTGGCTCTCGTTGCATCACAACCAAAAACACCACACCGACAATGGTAAACATTCGGAATGCCTCTTCCTGCCCATTCCAAATATGCGACTGCCACATCAGAAACCATTCGCCCCCGACGTCGAGGAATGCCACCAACCACATCAGCAGGCTCGTCGTCAGCGCAATCACGGCGACGTTCAGTGCAGCGGCGAATTGCGCCCTGTCCGCACCATACGATTTCAGCAAACGAATACCAGCCCACCAGCATAGAAGCATCGTGACTGATTCCCAGGCGATGATGCCGATGTAGAAGGCCGTATGTACCAGCGGCGAATTGACGGAGCGCCACATGACGTGATTCCCCGGAAAGGTTGAGTCCATCATCAGGACGTGGCGGACAAACTCATAGTTGGAGCCGTAATCCGTAACGTTGTTGAGGACCAGAATCGTGTAGAAAAGTGCGATTGCAAAAACGAGCACTGCTTTGGAAGCGCGAAGCGCCATGACGTGCCGCCTAGGCTGTTGCACGCGGGGATTATATCTCGCGGCGCCTTACCGCGAACTTTCTTTGAGTGCGCACAAGTTCTGATTAACAGGCTGTTCGGAAGTTATCCACCAACTGGCGTCCGGGAAGCGCTCAATGCGGCTCTCCTGGGCGAGCGCGGCGGCCCGGAATTTCTCTGTACTTCAGACTGCGTGGCGGGGGCTGGAGGACGCCGCCCCGCTGTGCTAGTATCGTTGGCCGCGCCCATGGCTAACGCTGCTTATGCCCATCCGCTCGTCTCCCCCGCGGCTCGCGACCGCACGTTCTACACCGGCATCGCCATCGTGATGCTGTTCACCGCTCTGATCGGCTTCTCGCGGACGTACTTCCTCGGCCTGATCTCCGGGCATGCGACGACCGTCACTGGCCGCGTTCCGAACGCGACCGTGCACCTGCACGCGCTGTTGTTCATGTCGTGGCTGGTGCTGTTCATCGTGCAGACGAGATTGATCGCGACGCACCGCGTGAAGGTGCATCGCAAGCTCGGCTACTTCGGGGTGGCTCTGGCGGCGGCAATGATCGTGGTCGGCGGCCGCACCGCGGTCGAAGCGGCGCGGCTCGGCGCGGTCCCTCCGGGCGAAAAACCGTGGAACTTTATCGCCATCCCCTTCGGCGACATCGCGACCTTCGGAATCTTCTTCCTCGGCGCCGTCCTCTGGCGCAACCACAAGGACAAGCACAAGCGGCTGATGATCCTGGCATCAGCCTGCCTGATGCCGGCGGCGCTGGTGCGCTGGCCCGGCGTCCTGGCCGTGGGAGCACTGGCCTCCTACGGCCTCGCGCTGCTGTTCCCCATCGCCGGCGCGGTGTACGACCGGTGGTCTCGCGGGCGCGTCCACCCAGTGTACTGGTGGGGCCTGGCACTGTTCGTGCTGGGCGTCGCGGTGCGCGTCTTCCTGCTCGGTAGCCCGACCTGGCACCACACCATGCAGTCGCTGTTTGGCTAGCCTTATGCGCCTCGGGCCCGTCTGGTCCCGGTCTTTTCCGTCACCGGTTTTTCCAACTGTCCCTAGTTTCCTTGTCTTACGCTAGGGGTGCACTCCACCCGTCTGTCCCCGCATTTGCCCGCCCAAAATCCCACTCATTCGCTCAAACGGCGCGCGATTAAGGACGGGGTCCTGATCTCTTCAGCTTCACTTCTTGGGCCGCGACTCCGGCGGCACAAGGCCTGCAAGGCGGTAGTACACAACGAGCTGGCCGTAGTGTTCACCGCTGTGTTCGATGAGGCCGTATGCTATGTCGAGAACGCGCGCTTTCTGGCCAGGGAAATAAACGACCTCCGTCGTCAGGCCTTTTTCGCCTTTCGATTGGATGGCGGCGGCTCCGTCGGCAACGGATTTCTTTACGAATGTGACGATGTCGGCCTTTGTTTTGTACTGGTCGCGCTTCGGGTCTTCTGCCGCGGGAGGCTTCTGCCCCATCGCGGGATTGGTGAAGTAATACATTGAACCCGCAGCATGCAGCAATTGCTCTGCGAAACTGCGCTGCGCGGGCGTCGGCTTGAAGTCATATTTGTCCTCAGGAAAATCCTCGGCCATGGCGATGAGTTTGCGGCCAACCTCGTTCCAGGAATTCAGCACAACCTTCAGTTCGGGGTCGGCAGGCTTGACGGC
Source organism: uncultured Acidobacteriaceae bacterium (assembly GCA_963709305.1). Taxonomy (GTDB): domain Bacteria; phylum Acidobacteriota; class Terriglobia; order Terriglobales; family Acidobacteriaceae; genus Sulfotelmatobacter. Next base: position 55,498 of record CAVPWO010000007.1, read on the forward strand.
TGCATCTTTCTTCATCGCATCCTGGGCATGGGTGGGAAATGCGAATGCCAGCAGGACGATAACGAGGAACGGTATTCTTTTCATGTCTTTCTCCGCGATTGAATTTCGCAATCAAAGCTTCAGCTTCTTATTTCGCCTGCGCCAGCTTCGCAACAACTTCAGCAACTTTATCGAGTATCTGGTTCCAGCCTTCCATCTGACCGCTGTTTTTCGCGCTCTCCATGGGTTCGTTTCCAATGAAGGTGAGTTTCGTCCGGCCGTTCCCGAGATCCTCGAAGATGGTCACGTCGTACGCACCGTCGATGGCCTCATGTTCGATTCCTAATTCCGCAGGCTCAATCTTGTTCCCCTTCGAGTCGGAAAAGTACATCAAGGAAACGATCTTTTCCTGGGGAACAATCTCGTGGTATTCAACCGCATTCCAGCACTCCTGCCCATCCGGCGCTTTCATGCAGAAGAGAGATTTTCCTCCCACGCGAAAATCCATCTTACAAACCGGCGCGCTAAAACCCTTCGGCCCCCACCACTGCATCACATACTTCGGGTCTGTCCACGCCTTCCACACCAACTCGCGTGGGGCATCAAAAACTCTTGTCACAACCATCCGCTCTACCTCGTTCACCGTGCTTTTTGTCATCTCTGGCCTCCTCTTTCTCTTTCTTCATTTGATTTATGACTACATCCAGTTTGTCGAAGCTTTCTTCCCAGAATCGGCGATAGCTGAATGCCCAGTCGCTGACTGTTTTAATCGCCTTTGGCCTAAGCGTGCACACACTCTCTCGTCCACGCTTCGTCTTGATCACAATCCGCGCCCGCACCAGGTAGGCAATATGTTTTGAAATCATCTGCTGCGAGAGTGCGAACGGTTCCGTCAATCCATGCACAGAGGCAGGCCCATGCGAGAGTCGTTCGATCATCGCCCGCCGGGTTGGATCAGACAAAGCCGCAAATGTTGTACCCAATCTATCCACAACCATATGGTAGTGGATTATTTGTCAATGTCAAGTGTGAATTTTGCGATCCCTGATTTCTGTTCACTGATCCCCAACGTGCCAGAATTGGTCGCCAATTTTCCAGCCACGCTACACTGGAAGAGGCACTGTGCCGCGACTTGCCCCTTCAAAATGATCTCGTTCTCAAACATCAATAAGCAGTACGGCAAGCAGTTGCTCTTCGTGGATGCTTCGTTTCAGTTGAATCCCGGCGAAAAAGTTGGGCTGGTCGGTCCTAATGGGGCGGGCAAGACAACGCATTCCGGATGGTGGTTGGCGAGGAAACTCCCGACGAGGGCGCGGTCTCTTCCCCAAGAAGTTGACGATCGGCTACTTTCGCCAGGACGTCGAGGAAATGAAGGGCCGTTCGGTCCTGGATGAAGCGATCGCAGGCAGCGGACGCGTCGGCGATCTGAACCACGAACTCGAAGCCTTGCAGCGGGAAATGTCCGACCCCGACAAGGCCGATGACATGGAGCGTATCCTTGATCGCTTCGGACACGTTCAGGAGGAGTACGAGCACTTAGGCGGTTACGCGTTCGAATCGCAAGCCCGTGCAGTGCTCCACGGTCTGGGATTCAAAGACGATCAGACTTGCTGCAGCCGTTCGCTAGTGCCGGATACTGGTGCCGGGAGGGGGAATCGAACCCCCACAGTCCTTTCGGACCTGCGGATTTTAAGTCCGCTGCGTCTGCCAATTTCGCCATCCCGGCTGCCCGTCCATTTTAGCCTAGGGATGTCGCCACGAACCGTTCGTCTCAACCACCGAACGTCTGACTTGAAGCTATCCACACCATTTGTTATTCCGAACCGCGCTAAAAAGCTCGGTGAGAAATCTGCTTTTCTCTTCTCCCGAATCCAAACAACTCTCCGACCAGCAAGAGCCGATAACCGAATCCTAGTTGTTGGCTGCAACAGCTTCACTGCCCGTAACCGCGGCCGGCAGCGCTCGCTGCTTGCGCAATGCTTCGTGAAATTGTTCGGCCGTCAGCCGTTCTCCATAGAACAACTGCAGCAAGGGATCCTCCGACGCGGCCCAGGCCTCTTTCGCCGCGCCGGACTCCGAGTCCAGTCCCTCCGGCTCCACCAGCAACTCCGGCAACAACGTGCGGTTCTCGTTCAACACGCCCAGGAATTTTTCCACAGCCGCGCGATGTTCCGGCGTCGCAAGTGTGAATTCGATTCCCATCCCTTTCTCCGGATGCATAATTCTCACCACGCCCTGAGCCCGCACCTCCACCCCGCCGGCGCGCATCGACAAGGCCACACGACTCGAAGCTGGAAAGGGCGACGAAATTTCCAGATAGCATGCACCCAGACTCAAATCGGTAAGCTGGCATCGAATCGGCGGGTCGTCCTGTTCCATTTCCGGGGAATTCTGTTTGAGCCATTCCCGCAACTGCCGCGCCGTTTCCGGCGGAACTTGCTGAAAGCGCAGGCCGGCCTGGTCGGACGTTCCTTCCCAGGCAAACTCAGCCGGAATCTCAAATGAAGTCTGCATTCCCGGCAAGGTGAAGGCGATTTGCCAGTGCCCGCTGGGACGCCGTCCGCGCTGGAGGTTGACCGCCATCCCTCCTTCGCTCAAGTCAATGGTGGTCACCTTCATGTTGTTGCCCGCTCCTGAATTACGCATGACCACGGGGATTTGCACCGCCACCCGTATATTGTGCCGCCGCTCGCTCTTCATCAGCGCCCGCGCAGCGCGAAAGCTCGATTTGGCACGTTCGCTGGATACCGGTTTGTAGAGTACGAAATGCGCTCCCACCTCAAATACGGCTTTGAGTCCAATAATGGGTTCCACAATGGCGACCGCGACCGCTTGCTTGTTACAGGGAGCATTGCGGGCACTGCGCAGCACATCATTCGCCCCGTCCTCGGCGCAGTCCACAATGATCGCCTCAAACCGCTCCCGGGTCAGCTTGCGCAGTGCCACGCCGGCGTCCGCGCACAATTCCACCGCAATATCAAGATCCCCCAGAACGCGGCGCAGCACTCGCACTATTTTTTCATCGGAACAAAGCAACAATGATTTAAGACTCATGCTGGGCCTGTCTTACGCAGTGAAAGCGGGGAACCTTGCAGGGGCAAGAACGTCTTTCCGCGGCGCGCCGCATCGAGGGACCGTCCTACAGGAATCCCTGTATGCACTCTATGGCTATCGACCGGGACAGGCAATGCCTGCGGCGATTCCGCAGTTACGATCGTAATGCCCTACTATTTTGTCGGATTATTGAAGATGGGTTTGTCGGATTGAAGATGGGCAATTCGTTCGAAGCAGTACAATCGGCAATGGCGGAGGACCGTTGGAGGATTAGGCTGGCCGCGAGTCGAGCGACCACCTTCCCCAATATGGGCTGGCCGGGGCCTACAAGGATCAAATTGGGCGTCTTAATTCCTGAATATTCATACGCTTACATACATTCCTTCGTGTTTTGGGCAGCAATTTTCCGATTGACTTTACCTCCGATTGGCTATAGCATGCTGAGTCTCCGATTAGCTTTGCGTTTCGGATCAGTCAAGGGTCCAATTTCGTTCACGCAAGGCCCGCGTTCCAGTTGCATCCTGTGGGCGACGCGGAGAATCATATAGTTATAAGAAATTTGCGGTTTCATCCCCTTTAGTGGAAAGGCATTTTTCATGGCCAAGCGACGCGGAAATCCGAACTGGGGCAAGCCCGAACCGATCGGGCCGATAACCCCGACCATCACCGAATTCGAACAAGTTGTGCGCGAGTACAAGCTCTCCCCCGATCAATATTTGCGTTCCACTCGCCTGCGCGAGTGGGCGCGGCGCAACAAGAATTCCAAGTACATCCCTGAACCTCTTTTGGAAGCCTGGGGCTTCGAAATCGAATCCACGCTGTAACCTTAGAAGTGTAAGAGTGGTTTCTAGGGTCGCTCTGAAAATCCGGAGCGACCCTTTGTATTTGGTTTAGGTCGCGTATGGGACTCATGAGTTCATGCGGATAGCCGCCCCCGGCTGTCCGGCCGGGCGAAGCCCGACACCGCACGTCGCTGACCACATTGTTAGACCGCATTGGTAGACCACAATCCTGGACCCCCGAATCTCACTCGCTGATCCGCTGGCGAAGCGCTATCATTCCCTCAACTCACATTCCCGATGCTTAACGTCCTGCAAATCCCGCCCGCCAACTTTTCTCCTGCTCGCCTTGCAATCGGCTTCGCCGCCGGCCTGAATCTCTATGCTAC
>CAVPWO010000008.1:0-723959 GCA_963709305.1 uncultured Acidobacteriaceae bacterium
CGTTTATCATTGGCCCCGGCCAGAGGGGAGCGCAACGTTATCACAGCCCGTCAAAGGCTCTGAAAGCAATTTTGCCTTTGTTACGGAACCCGAACCAAATTCAAGCCCCACGCACCTCCCCAGTTAAATCGCTCGGTGGTTCATCCTGCATACAGGATTTGCTGTATTTTCGTTGCTACTCGGGGTAGTTGTAGTCTGTCGGGTGCCCTCCCGTAGCTTGGAAGACCGCATCAGGGACCTTTGCGCAAGAGCTGTTGCCGCTAATGAAGCGGAGCTTCGCCCGATATTGCGGGACCTCAGAGAATCGCTTCGCGAACACGCGGACGGCTTGCGGAAGCTCGCCGCTCAAACGCTCATGCTCAAGAAACATTCCGATCCAGATTAGGCATTCCCTCTGGCGGGCTGCCCGGAGCGGAACATGTGCAACCCTCGGGCTCGGTGCTCCGGCTCGCGGATTCTCGTAACCGCTACGTGGGCCAAGAAGAAAAGCGCCAGGTCCTCACGATGCCGGCGGGCGGCTTACCGGTTGCTGCGTGGGGTGTTGTTTCACCACCGTGAGGAGGTAGCATTCAGCATGCACGGCTTTACCTTTATCGTCAATCTTCGCCGTTTGAAGATCGACAGGCTTGTTGCATACTGAGCAACTGATTTCTAACGGAGCGGAACTCATAAAGCACCTCGTTAGGACGACGGGGCACGTCTAGCGTCTAGAAACTAACACATATGTTAAAGCCATGTCTGCATGGTGCCCTACACATGATTTGTGCCCTGAGTGACGTTCGCAAGAGTCGAGCTTCGCTCCACGGACAGCCGAGGCGGCTGTCCCTACGTGGCCGCTGGTCGGACTTCCTCGGCGGGGCCGCTCCCGCATTTTGATGGATTGGTCGGGGCGATAGGATTTGAACCTACGACCCCCTGCGCCCAAGGCAGGTGCGCTACCAGGCTGCGCTACGCCCCGACTCTTATTGCCTCGCTAATTCTAAACCACTTCCAAAAACGTCACCACGGAAGGTTTCGTTTTGCTTCATTCTTGTAGCAAACTGTGTCAAAACTGATGCCAAACAAGGTTCTGTTCGTTCGCCTGCCGTTTCAGCTTCACGGAGGAGGGAGCCGAGGGGCCCTGCTGTGAATTATTCGAACAGATAAAGGCGGACGAGACCGTCCGTGAAACCCATCTTTTCGGTGCGGCTTCAGGCTCACCTGATTTTCTTGATACTCGCCACCAAATCCTGGCTAAGACGACTCTTGTCTATGCAGCCGTCCGCGCCTGCGGCTGTTACGCTGGGCAGCAGTTGAAGTGGATCATGCTGGCTGATTACTAAAATCTTTGCCTGCCGCACCTCTGCGCGGAGACGCCGCGCGACTTCCAGCCCATTCATCCCCGGCATACTTATGTCCAGCAGGATCAGGTCGGGCAAAAGTTCCCGAGCTTTCTGCAGTGTCTCCAATCCATCCTTGGCTTCCCCGCAGACTTCCAAATCCTTCTCAGAGGACAAAATTCCACAGATACCACAACGAACAACACTGCTATCATCGGCGATGAGAATACGCATGACGCCGACCTCCGCGAAGAAACTCAACCGGCAGCCCTAGTTTATGAAACCATACTCTCACGTTGGAAAACAACATCCATAGGAACCGGCAACGTGACCGAGATCAATGTGCCTGAGGGGTTCGATTGAATGTTCACAGTTCCTCTTAGATGGCGGACTCGCTCGCGTATTCCGGCAATTCCCACGCCTGCGCTCTGCCCCTGAATGCTAACCAGTTTTTCTGCTGATATTCCCTTGCCTTCGTCCTGAATATCCAAGGAAACAGTCTCGGCCTTGCGCGTAATCCGGATTGTCGCTTTCTTGCTGCCGGAATGGCGGTGAATATTGGTGAGACACTCCTGCACAATGCGAAACAACGCCATTTCCACTTCGCAGGGAAGTCTGCCAAAGGTGTCGGAGATGCACAGCTCGATCTTCAGATCGCTGCGCCCTTCCAATCCGCGTACGTACCAACGAATCGCTTCGGGCAGGCCATTCTCGTCAAGCAGAGGAGGATGCAGCAGATAAGACGTTGTCCGTATCTCTTTGCTCAACTGCTGAACAAGTTGCCGGCTGTCTTCAACCCCTTCTGCAAGCTGTGGATCATGTCTTACACGCTGACCGATGTTACCAAGACTCATGCCCAGGGCCGTTAGAATTTGGCCTGCACTGTCATGCAGTTCGCGGGCGATGCGTCTGCGTTCGTCGTCCTGGGATCGCAATAGCCGGTTTGAAAGGTCTCGCAGTTGCTCCGACTGGTCCAGCACTTCCGCGTTTCTTCGCTCCAGTTCCCGGGTCCGGAGGCGCACTTCGCTTTCAAGCCCTTCCGCAAACGAGCGCAGCCGCTCCTTGCTTTCCCGCAACGCTTGCTCGGCCCGTTTTTGCTCGGTAATGTCCCGCGCTACTTTCGAGGCTCCGATTACTCGGCCTTCGCCATCTCTCACCGGTGAAATTGTCAGCGAGATATCGAGTGGCGTGCCATCTTTGCGCACGCGCACAGTTTCGAAATGGTCGACTCGCTCGCCTCGTTTGAGCCGCTCAATAATCATGGCCTCTTCCTGCTGGCGGTCCGGCGGAATGATTAGAGTGATGTGTTGTCCAATCGCTTCATCGGCAGCGTATCCGAACGTCCGCTCCGCACCCTTGTTCCAACTACTGATCACGCCGTCGAGACTCTTGCTGATGATTGCGTCGTCCGAGCTGTCCACGATCGCAGCCAGCAACCCGGTGGTGCGCTCCGCCTCCTTACGTTGAGTGATGTCCCGCGGCATCCTGGATGCCCCGATAATATTCCCTGCAGTGTCCTTCACTGGCGAAATTGTTAACGATACGTCGAACGTCGAGCCGTCTTTGCGAACGCGGACAGTCTCAAAGTGCTCGACTTGTTCTCCCCGTTTGAGGCGTTCGAGAATCGTTGCCTCCTCCTCCCGGCGGTCCGGCGGAATGATTAGGGCTACGTTCCTTCCGATAGCTTCTTCAGCTTTGTGGCCGAACAACCGCTCTGCACTTCGATTCCAACTGGTAATAATGCCATCGAGACTCATACTGATGATCGCCTCATCGGATGAATCCACGATCGAAGCCAGTAGCCCGCTTGCTCGCTCGGCTGCCTTTCGTTCGGTGATATCCAACAACATGTTGACGCCGCCGACGATCCTGCCTTCTGCATCGCGTAAAGGCCTAGGATACGGCGTGAACCAGACACGCCCCCCGTCGGGTCTTTCGGCAATGCATTCTGCACCGTCAATGATGCGGCCCTCCTTGACCGCGACCGCCATCGGGCACTGGTCATGCGGCAAAGGGGTTCCATCTGGCAGGAACATCTTCCAACTAACACACCAATGGTCTGTGCCTAGCTCAGGCACGCGACCGGAGAATTCGACAGCCGCCGGGTTGAAGTGCGTGAGGCAGCCTTCGGCATCAGTCGTATAGATAGCGGCGGGGAGCAGGTCAATCATCTCGCGGAAGCGTCGCTCACTCTCGCGCAATCGGTCTTCCATTTTCCTACGATCGCTGATGTCACGGGTGAAGCACCGGGTATGGACGAACTTTCCCTCCTCGAATAGCGCGCTCGAATCGATGATTAGGTGGCGAACTGAGCCGTCCTTGCGCCGCAGCCGGGCCTCGTACTCGCGCAAAACTTCTCCTCCGGCCAAGCGGTGGAGAATGTCCTCAATCACCGGCGCATCCACGTGAAATTCCGAGATATGATGGCCGACATACTCCTCCGCTGTGTAGCCGAGAAGATCCAGTTCGGTCTGATTGGCCCAAACGATTCTGCCATCGTGCCCCACCCAGTGCATGCCAATGGTCGCATTCTCAAGAAAATCACGAAGGTTTGATTCGCTCCTTCTGAGAGCCTCTTCCGCTTCTTGGCGCTCTGCAACTTCGGTCTTCAGGGCCTCCACCCGCTTCAACGTTTGATATGCCGTGGAGGCGAATTTGCCCAGGGAACCCATGATTCGCTCATCCTCAGCATCAAACTTTAGGCTCTCATCGTGAGCGATGGCCCAGATCGTTCCTATCGGTTCATCGGCCACGTGGAACGGGATGAGCAACACTTCGACAATTGGCGGTGCGATGGTAGAAGGAATCGGATAACACCGCTCAGGGTGGGACAGAAGCAGGCTGGAGTTTCGATCCAACACCGTACCACAGGGGCTGGCCTCGCGCGGCATTGTGCCGCCGAGATACCCCGCCCATTGCCCGGCAACGGCGTGCCACCTGAAGATCTTTCGTCCTTCTTCCTCTTCAAGAATGCTGACGCCCGCCGACTGAGCCCGAGACAGCTCCAATGCGACATCGACGAGCCTTTGCAGCACGTTCTGGGGCGAATTGGCCATCTCTTGCGCGAGTAGCGAAAGCGCTCGGTTCTCTGCCTGGTAGTCCGGCAATCGCGATGGACGTTTTCTCAATTCGGGCGTGCTGATCACCGACTCCAGCGGCCCGCGGTAGTCAGGTCTCAATGAAGCCTCTGTCGTCGCCCCCGACGTGATTCGATTCTCAGATCTTTGGCTTTTAACTACTCTATTCATAGGTCACCAAATTAAGGCGAGATCCGCCTTGGCGAGATATCCGCTCGCGCCGCTTCCGCCGCTTGCCGAGCAATAATTATCGGATCATTCTGGCAGATCAGGATAACCGCAGATTCAGGAACTCCCCGGCGGATGATTCGGGTTGCGTCGACGCCCATTCCTTTGAGGCATGGCGATGTCCGTCAGAACGAGATCAAGGCCGCAGGCACCTCGCCTTCTCAACGGCTTCAACACCGTTTTCCCTCCCTCCGCACAAGCCACCCGGGGGTTAAGACAATAGGGAGCGGAGTTCGCCCACCACGACTTCGCTGTCGCCGACGAGAACACGTACCGACACAGAACACCGCCCCAGCTTGACCTTTGCGCTGAATCAAAAGTATACGCTTAATCGCACAGCAAGATGGGATTACGCAAGAAAGCGATCCAGCGCTCACGCGCGCGTACAGTATTTGCCTGATTGATTCTGCGGGTTATGGTCCACTTTCAGTTTGAGTGGAACGGCGTTTTTAAGTAAGAATCTTCTTGAATCTTCTTTAAATGATCCACATCACGCATCAAAATTGCGGTCGGTGTCTGGGGACGAATGGAGCTCGCGCTGGAATAGATCCAAAACGGCCCCACGGCTGAAAAACTCCGGTAAGTGTGGCGCGCCTCTTTCGAGGATGAACCGGTCGAGGATGAGCCAGTCGAGGATGAGCCGGTTCTCTCCCAACGTCACGAAGCGACGCCCACTGGAGCGGCCCGGCGTATAATTTTGCTTGAGGATGCGGAAACCCCGTTACGCGCTGGTGGCCTATCTCAAGAATCCCGCTGGAGGGTTCGTGGAGAACCTTCGCCGCGAACTGCATCCTGATCTTCCGCATCTGCCGGCTCACCTCAGCATTCTGCCGCCGCGTCCTTTACAGGGCAGCGAGGATTCGGCGCTGGAACTTCTGGAACGCATCTGCGGGAATGAAGAGCCGTTCGAGGTGACTCTGGGGGACGTGGAGACGTTTATCCCGGTAACCCCGACGGTGTACATCCGTGTAGAAGGGGCGGCGGCTCGTATGAGCGAACTGCATAGCAAGCTGAATACCGAAGCGCTGGCCTACAAAGAAGAATGGCCCTACATTCCACATCTGACGATCGCAAAAATGAGTGCCGCACAGCCTGCGGAGGCTGCCTTTCAGATGGCGCATGAACGCTGGACCCGCTATTCGGGAAGCCGCCGCATCCTGTTGGAAAGGCTGACATTTGTGCGCGAAGACGAGGAGAACTGCTGGGTTGATCTAGCCCTCATTCCGTTGGGTCGCCGCCTGAACGCGATAGCGTCTCGCCAGAACTTCTCGTAACCGCCACCGTGGTTACTCCCTTCAGTTACTCCGGTCGGCTCGCGCGGCTTTAAGTACATCGCCCTCCCGTGTGTTGAAAATGCCCGGACAGAGCTGTAGATAAAGAGTAGTTCGAGCATCGGCCAATCCCGTCAAACAACACCTCCGACGCGGGTTTCCGGTTCCAACGGGGAGAACAAATGCAGATCGGTGTTTATGGTTCGGGGTACCTCGGCACGGTAATTTCGGCCTGTCTGGCGGATTTTGGGACTCCGGTTTCCTGTTGCCATCCCGATCGCACGCGCATGGTGGAGATGGCGCAGGGCAACGTTCCCTTCTTCGAAAAAAATCTGAAAGAAATCATCCGGCGCAATGTCCGGGCGGGCCGGCTGTCCTATTCCACCGATATTGAAACGTTTGCCCGCAGAACCCAAGTGATTTTCCTGGCCGAAGACAAGGGGGAGAGCTTGGTCGATATCGCGTTGCGCATCACGCGGCTGTCGTCCAAGCCTCCGATCTTGACGATTGTGACGCCCGTTTCCGTGGGCACAGCGAACCGGCTGGAAAAGAGCATCAAGGACGCGGGACTGCAGGCCACGATCGTGTCGCAGCCGATGTTCTTCACCGATGGGTGCGCGGTCGAGGATTTCAACTGGCCCGACCGGATTATTCTGGGATCGACATCGCTCGAAGCGGTACACGTGCTGAAACAGATTTTTCACCCGCTAGTGATGCGCGGCGTCCCCGTGATCGTGACCAACCAGGCGACGGCGGAGTTGGTGCGAGAAGCTGCGACGGCGTTCGTGGCGACAAAGATTTCCTTTATCAACGAAGTCGCGGCGCTCTGCGAACGCGTGGATGCGGACGCGGTGAATCTGGCGCTGGCTCTCGGCCTGGACAAGAAGATCGCGCCGCGCTGCCTGCAACCTGGGGCGGGCATGGGCGGCGTATTCGCCGAATCGGACATGGACTCCCTGGTGGAGCTGGCGAAGTCGCATGGCGTGCCGCTGAAGGTGCTGAGCGCCGCGCGCGACGTGAACCATAACCAGGCGGATCGTCTGTTCGACAAAATTTCCCTGGTGTTGAATTCAGTGGAGAACAAAGAAGTCGGCATTCTTGGGCTGGCGTTCAAGCCGAATACGAATTCCGTGGCGGGATCGTCGTCGGTGCGGCTGGCTGAGACTCTGGTGTCGAAAGGCGCACACGTTCGCGCCTATGATCCGGTGGCGATTCCCGAAGCCAAAGTGCGGCTCAACGGGTCGGTGCGTTATTGCGACTCGGCCTATGCGGCCGCGGAAGGTTCCGACGCGTTGGTCGTGGGCACCGGTTGGCCGGAGTTTCGGGCGCTCGACTTCGACCGCATCAAGCATTTGCTGAAGAAGCCGGTGATTGTCGACACCAAGAATCTGCTGGATTCGACACGGCTGCGTGCGCTGGGATTTGAGTACGTGGGAGTGGGGCGCGGGTAGCGGCACTGCCGCGGTCACGGGCGGTGTGGCTCGCCGACCGATAAGGTCTGATTCTGCCTTTGATCTCTAGCCCGATCCGGGCAATAATATCGCCGACAGCGGGAAAGAAAGCCCCCTGAAAATTATGCTTGGCGATGACACTCGTACCGTTCCTCCTCTAACTTACAAGAAGTGGCGGACCTGGCGAAACTCTTCTATGGGTTGGAAGGCCGCCCATTATGTTTCTGGATTCTTGTCGGCGGCTCTTGCTACTGTTGTAGCAATCAACACCAAAACATCCTTCCTCAGTAGCACGTCAGCGCTTGCGATAGCCTCGTCGGCAGCCGGGCTGTCGTTTCTGGTGACGACGATGGGCGCACAGGCACGCGCAAGACAGCTTGAGCTTGCCAGCTGGGAACTAGAGTCGGCAATCGCCGTGTATAAGAGCGATGTTTCCGTCCCTTTGTCCGAACTGGGTAAAGCCGAGGCTCGAGGAATCGAGTTCCTGAAAGGAGAGAAATCGAAGTAGAGCTCGCTTGTTTTGCCCTTATCGTGTTGTTGATTTTTGTTTTACTCCATACCCCTTTCACTTCTCCTTGGGGTTTCTCTTCAATCTCTTTGTGCTTGCGCCTGCCTTCTTCTGCATCGCTGTCTCCTCGGCCTTGCGTGGTGATTAATAGCTGGGGAGCGATCACTCCCACCACGGGCGCCAGCCCTGGGTCATCCAGGGTGACCTAACTGGTAAGCGCCCGCACACGATGTCCCGCATCGTCACTCCCGAAGGTGCGTACACGGGTCCGCGAGGTGTCTAGAACTGCGCGGCTGAACATCTCGGCCTGCACTTCCGACCCTAGAGGAAATAGATTTCTCAGTCACGGTTATTCGTCACATCGGCGAATTTTATCTCTGGAAAACGTGGGGATCGATTCGACTTTTGTCGCCGGGACACGCTCTGACAGCGTCCGAGCGCAATTGCTATAATCGATGCGGTGGTGGGAATAGCTCAACTGGCAGAGCACCGGACTGTGGCTCCGACGGTTGCGGGTTCGATTCCCGTTTCCCACCCCAGATTTTTGAACGACTTCACGGGCCGACGCCGGCCGTGCCATGATTCCTTCCAATGATCTGCAGGCGGAATGATCTGCAGGCGGAATGATCTGCAGGCGGAATGATCTGCACGCGGAATGATCTGCACGCGGGATCCCTTCGACTTCGAACTTTGCTCAGGGCAGGCTCTTCACTCTGCCTGAAGAGCGGCTCCGTGCAGGATGACCTGATCAATCCGACCTAAACCATAATCGAGTTAACCCATAATCGAGATAACCCATGAAGCGCACCAATCCGAAGGCGAACGGTGGAAACGAAGCTGCTTCGAGGAAGCGATCGAAACAAACCCCGACAGCGGAGCCAGAGACGTTGAAGGGCTGGCAGCAGATCGCGGCGTTTCTGGGGGAGCCAGCTTCGGTTGTCCAACGATGGGCGACGGAAGGAATGCCGGTGCGCAGGCAGGGCCGCTACGTTGAGACTACTCCCGCTGAACTGAACGCCTGGTTGGGGAAAGAATCGGGGAAGCCGGTGCATGTCGCAACGGAGGATACAGATTTAACCGCAGAGTTGAAGCGCGGACTGTCTTTTGTCCGGCACAAGAAACCGGTCCGCAAAGCGAAGTTGTGATCCGGGCCCGAAGTAAACCGCAGGCGTCTACATCCCCCAAGTTCACCAGCGATTTGAGAAGAACTGGTGTAAATTTGTAAAAGTGGCCCCGTAGCTCAACTGGATAGAGCATCAGTCTTCGGAACTGAGGGTTGGGGGTTCGAGCCCCTCCGGGGTCGCCATATTGTGCAGGTCCTTCGCTCCGCTCTGGATTTCCGTAATTGCTCATGGGGACAGTCAGCCCTCGGCTGTCCATGGGGAACACGGATAGCTAGCGGCTTCTTCTTGCGTTAGAATTCGACGCAGCTTTCGATGAAACGTTTCTTTCATTTCGCTACCACTTCGTCTCCGCTGGGCCCGCTGGAAAAGCGTCTGCTGGATGCTCTTTGGGAGCGCGGGAATGCGACGGTGCGCGATCTGGTGGACGGCTCCTGTCACGATTTGGCCTACACCACGGTGATGACCACCCTGGACCGTCTCTTTAAAAAGAAGTTGTTGTCGCGCCAGGCGGAAGGCCGGGCGTTCCGTTACGAGCCGCGATTCAGCCGCGAAGAACTGCACCGGCAAGTCGCGGGCGAGGCTTTCCGGCAACTGATGGACGCCAGCGCGGCGTCGTCTTTGCCACTCTCGTATCTGGTGGAGATCCTGACGGAGCGGGATGCGGACTTGCTCGATGATCTTCGCCGCGTGGTGGAAGCGAAACGCCGCGAATTGCGCGCGGGATCGCGAGACGGATTGCGAGACGGATCGCGAGACAGCGAAGTGCGCAACGAATCCAAATCCAAGGACAAAGCCTGATGTTTGCCGTACGTGGCATTGCCGTCTCGTTGTCCGTCTTCACGATGGTGTACTGCGTGCTGTCGTTTGCGGTGTGCTTTGCCTGGCCGGCGGTCTCGTCACGCTGCCGGCGGCGTCCGGTTCGCCGCCTCGCGAATTTGCTCTTCGGCTTGCGCATGTTTCCGCTGGCGACCGCGGTGGCGATCACGGCCGGGTTCACCGTGCCTTCCTTTCTGCTGCTGGAGCCGCGGGCGATCGATGAGCCCATGGGCGCAATTCCGCTGATCCTGGGCAGTTGCGGCGCGGGGCTGGGAATTTTTGGCTTGGTGAACGCTGCGATTGCTCTCCGCACCGCTTCCCGTACCATTTCGCGATGGACAAGAACGGCAAGGCCGGTCGAATCTTGCGCGGCGGTCCCCGTGCTGCGGGTTGCGTGCAGCGTTTCGGAGATGACTGTTCCGGCCATGACCACCGTGGGAATTGTGCGGCCAAGGGTGCTGCTCTCGGGAGCGGCTGCAATGATGCTGACCGCCAACGAATTGAAGACCGCGTTGCATCATGAAGTGGCGCATGTGCGGCGGCGGGACAATCTGAAGAAGTTGCTGCTGCGCTTTGTGACATTTCCGGGAATGGCCGACCTGGATGCCGCATGGCTCCAAGCCACCGAGATGGCGGCGGATGACGCCGCGGTTTCAAACAGCAGTGAAGCTCTCGACCTGGCGGCGGCGCTGATCAAACTGGCGCGGCTGGCGCCGCCAGAATCTGCAGCGGATTTGACGGCAGCGCTGGTGCACGGTTCTGCTTTTATCATGCACGCACGCGTCGAGCGACTGATCGCGTGGACTAGTGAGCGGGTGGCATCGCCGCGAAGATTTTCTGCATGGTATCGACTGGGTGCGGCCTGCACCGCCGTTGCGATGTTTGTGGTCACCTACGGGACCTTGCTGGCGCGGGTGCATGCTGCAACGGAGTGGCTGGTGAGGTAGCAGGCACTCCGGAAGGCGTGGCGGCAGGTTATTTCAGCTTCACGAAAAGCAGGACGAAAATCGCCCAGACGCCAACCGTCAGGGGAAACTGCACCAAAGAGGCGTCCCGCAGCGCATTTCCTCTGGGCAGAGCAAACGTCGCCAGCAACATGGCAAGAGCCGTGAATATTCCAAGCATCAATCTGCTTTTCCAGTTCATGGGTGTTCGTCCTCATTCTTTGCGTTGAACTTCACAAATCGCAGGGATCGCTCCTGCTTCCTGTTTTTCAGGGTTCTTTATGTTTGTTCTCGGTCTCGATGTCCTTGCGGGCAACGAGAGTCTTTTTGAGGAAGCTGTTAATCTTGCTCAGCTCCCAGAAGATCATGACAAGGAGAATCGCGATTACGAACAGCAAGAATTGAACGTTCATGTGGTAGCTCTCTCCAGGTGCGGAGGAAATGTAAAGGCTCAGGCATTCTACCCTTGTCAGTCAAGCTTTGGGAAAGAAGAACTAGAGCCCGAGCTTAACAGTTAAACGTAGCCATTTCATAAAGGCTTCGGCCAAGCCACCGTTAGGCCAGGCTGCGGGCGAATTCCATGTCCCGACGCATGTCTTCGCTTACTTCGCCTTCTTTTTCGTATTCCACGGCCACGAGCCCGGCAAACTTCTGCCTGCGGAGTTCCTTCATTACGTCAGGAATCTTCGAAATTCCTTTTCCGAGCAGCACATTCACCTCCCCGTCCGCGGCTTGAATGTCTTTGAGATGTACCAGCTTCAGGCGGGGCCCTAGTCTGCGGACTGCATCCACGGGATCGTGGCCGCAGGAGGCGAAGTGCCCTACATCGGCGGTAGCGCCCACCGTCTGGGAGAGTCCGTTGAGGGCATTCAGCACGTCCTCGGGACTTTCGTAGGCGAACTTCTCGCCTTTGAAGTAATGGTTATGGATTCCAAAAGTCAATTTTTCCTGAGTACAGCGCCGGTCAATTCGATTCAGAATGCTGCCCGTGGCATCGCCCGTAATATTGCGCGCACCAAGTATCGTGGCGAAGCGGATTGCGTTTTCGAGCTCGGCATCTTCTTTGACGGTCGCCGAATAGTAGGATACGCAGCGTATTCCCGCCTGATCGAACTTTGCCCGAGCCGTGTGGAAAAGATCGTCGGTGGGATGGTTCATCAGCATGAATTCACCGCGGGACATTTCTATTTCCCGCACGCCAAGAGCGTTCAGTTGGACGATCATCTGGTCCATGGAGAGATTGTGATAGCTGTAGGTGCCGATGCCGACGTTCAGCCTGGTGGAGGCCTGCACGGGAATTGCGGTTGCGGCCAGACAGGCCGAAAGCGTGTTTACGAAAGTTCTTCGCGTGATCAGAGTTGGTTGCATTTGGGTTCTTTGCGGTCGTTCCAGCTTCTTAGTTCGGGTTCTTAGTTCGCTCCGCTCGGGATCGCAATCTTCCCATCGAGTCGTCCCCCATCAACTGGATCGCGGCACCTGCAGTCGTCGAGCTTTCGCTGGACCGGACAGCCGAGGGCGGTGGTCCCCACATGGGAGATCGCAATTAATTTTTTGGCAATGGACGGGGTGTGACATCCGCATTCTCCAGGCCCATGGCCCATTTGATGGCCTCGGTGATCATCTGCTGAAATTCCGGCTTGTCCCAGTTCTCTTCCACGTGGCCCAGTGTCGTGTAATAAACCCGTCCCTTGCCGTACATTTTTGCCCAGGTCACCGCGAAGTCGCCGTCGGTGCGGTGGACATTCTTGTTCTTCATGTCGAGCTTGCTCACGTCGAGGCGCATCAGCACGCGAACTTTCTCCCGCGAATAGTTTTTCATCTGATAAATCTCGTCGCGCAGGACGAACGAATGCGGGAATTGCCGCATGCCCGGAAAACTCGGGTCTTCCACGATGATGGGGGCATCGAAGGTTAACCACGGGTGCTCGTCGTAGTAGCCGCCGATCATGTCGCCGTAATCCGGCCAGTCCACGAAAGTAATGGCGGCGCTATGCACACCAATAAAACCCTTGCCGTCGTCGTGGATGAACGAGATGAAATCGGCCTTCTGCTGGGCGTCCATTTCCGGATCGCCTCCGGTGAAGAAAAGCACGGCGTCGAAATCGTTCAGGTTCTTGGCGTTGTATTCCAGCTTTCTCTTGGTGAGCACTTCAGTGTCGGTGCGAAGCGTGGTGTTCCACAGACCGGTCTCTTTGCCCAGGCGCTCAATCGTAGCCATGGCATGGGAAACTGCCTCGTGCCGGTAGCCTTTCTCCTCGCCAATTACCAGGAGATGCTTCGGAGAGTGAGGGACAGCCAAGGACTGGGCTGGGCACAAACTGCCGAGCGCGGCGGTCGTTATTGCAACGATCGAGATTAAGAATAGGTTCCGGAAGCGCCAGACCGCATTGTCGATCACAAACGCGAATCTTACGGATGCGCAACAGGCAAGTCAATCATAGGGCCTGCTGAGTTGGCAGCTTGTCGAAGACTTGTGGCGGGCATCGCAACTGCGAGATCGGATAGACCGAGATCGGATAGACAATGAATCGCTGGTCGGCATTATTCATCCGTTGACTAAAAATTCACCCGCACGCCAAACTGCGCGGCGAATGGGATTCCAACCGTCGTCCCCGGACCAAAAAAATCGCCCAGGCCTCCGGCGGGAATTTCCAGTTGCTTGAGGCTGGTGATGGGCTGGAGTTGAGCGCAGGTGGGGAAGTCGAGGCAAATATTCGCGGCGTTGCCGGAAGCTACGTCACTCTGCGGAACCGGCAGCGCGGCGATCGTGCCTACGAAATTTGCGCCGGGATTATTGCGGTTGAACAGGTTGAAGAATTCGGCGAAGGGGCGAACCTCAAGACGTTCGCCGAATTTGAAGGGACGAGTCACACGCAAATCCATCTGGATATAGGGCGTACCGCGGAAGGCGTCCAGAGCCGTCGGCGTGCCGTTCACCGCGATGCGCCCGCTATTGTCGGCCGTCGTGATGGTGAACGGCCGGGCGGCCTCGGCCTGAAACAGTGCGCTCAGTTCAAAGCCGCCGGGGATGTAAGCGGTGCCCGCGAGGGCGAGACGATGGCGGACATCTTCGCCAGACGGGCCGTAGTCGCCGGGGCCGAACGGGTCGAGGGGATCACAGACGCCGTTTACGTAGTCAAACAATTCTCCTAGCACGCATCCCCAGGTCTGCGCTTTGGAAAAAGTGTAGTTCGCGACCAGATTGAAACGCTTCGAGACGTTGCCTTGCAGGTGAAGCATTAGAGCGTTGTAGCTGGAGCGATTGTCGGACTTGAAGATGTTCAGGTTGGGTACGACGCTTTGCTGATCGGCATCGTAGGTGGGATCGGAAGTGGGGATCAGCGGAGTGAAAAGATTGGCGTCACTGGTGTAACTGTAGGCGCGGTAGCCGTGATTGCCCTGCTCATGCGTGTAGTCGGCGCTCAATGTCCAATTCTGATTGAAGGCGTGCTGCACGCCGCCGGTGATGTGGATGGCATAAGGCGTCTTGTAATCCGAGTCGACGATGTTGCCGGTCGCTCCGGCGCCGCCCTGGAGGCAGCCAGGACCGGTGAGCGTGTAAGCTCCGTCCGTGCGGACGAGATTGCATCCGCCGGTCACGAAACTCGAAGAATTGACTCCCTGGAACGCCGTAGCCCATCCATTCTGCGCCAGGTCGTTATAGAAGAGGCCGAAACCGGTGCGCAGCACGGTTTTACCGCTGTTGCCCGGTGAATATGCGATTCCCAGGCGCGGGGCGAATTGCTTGCGATAGTCGTGCGGAACGTCCGGCTCCAGCGGAATCTGCAGGCCTTGCAGCGTGGGAAACGCGGCATTCTGTGCCTGGCTGCGGCCCGACGCGGTCAGCAAACCAAACGTGGCCTGATAACGCAGTCCATAGTTCAACGTGAGTCGCGAGAGCCGCCAGGAATCCTGCGCGTAGAGGCCGAGGCGCTGCACATTTTGCGAAAAGGAACCATCGCCGGCAGGAGTGGTCGAGGCTCCGTCTGCGTAATCGATGGGGAACTGCGCGAGATTCGTGGCATTCAACGTGTAGAAAGTGGGATCGTTGGGAAATGAATACAGCGTTTCCTGATTTCCCGGAAAAGCTCCGGCGAGCACCGGTTCGTGGATGAAATTCACTCCGAACTTGAACGAATGATCGCCGGTGGCATGCCCAATGTCGTAGCGGACCTGATATTTTTCCTGATTGCGCAGCGAAGGAAATAAGGTGATGGGCGTGGCAAACTGATTGTCGCCGTAGGTCTCAAAGCCGGAAACGGTCAGGGTCGTCGAGCTGAACGGAAAGGCCAATGCGAAGCCTAACATGGAATTGCGCGTCTGAGTCAGATGCAGCAAGCTGGCGTCGAACACAAAGGTGCCCGGCCACGCCGGGCTGAAGGCATAGGTGTTGCTGATTACGCTGTTCCAATAATTGTTGTGCGTTGTCAGTCCGGTCGAAGGCAGGGTGGCCTGGGCTACAAGAGCGTTGTGCGTCCGATAACTGTCTTCCGAGGTGCGCAAGAACCATTGCGATTTCGCCGATTGTGTCCAATCGAACCGCAGCGAGCCGATGTAGTCGCGAAATGGAATCGGCACGCTTTGCGGAACCGTGATCGAGGGTACTCCCGGAATTAAGCCGTCGGCTGCGATCTGGCCCAGCGCGTTAAACTGCGCCAGACTATCAGGGCTATAGGCGATGCTGGCATCTTCATGGACATATTCGAATGAAGTGAAGAACCAGACCCTATCGAGCGCGATCGGACCGCCCAGGGTTCCCACGTAATTTTGCCGCGAGAACGGCTGTTTGGGATTGGGCGCGGGATTCTCAATCGGAAAGCGCGCATTCAGGGCTGCGGCGCGGTCGTAGAACGCTCCGGTGCCGTGCCATTCGTTAGTGCCGCGCTTGGTGGTGATGACCACCGAGCCCGCCGTAGTTCCACCGGTGTCGGCGTCTTCGTTCGCGGTGCGCATGGCGAACTCCTGAATCGCATCGGGAGAAAAGTTTTGCAGGAATCCCCCAATCCAGTCGTCGGAATTGTCGCCGCCGTCGACGGAAAGATCATTATTCAGTCCTGAACTTCCTCCGGTGGAAACGGCGGTGATGCGTGCCTTGGTGGGATCGGACGGTTCCACCGGCTCCGTCCCAGGCACGAGATAGGCGATATTTGCGAAGCTGCGGGCGGCGAGAGGAAGATTCTGCAGGTCCTGGCTGCCGATTACTCCTTGATGCACCACGCTGACCAAATCCATCGGCTGCGTTGTGACGGACGAATTCTGTCCGTGCACGGAGACAGTTTCTGAACTAGTCGCAGGCTTCAGAGTAACCGTGACTTCGCGCACGGAACTGACCGCGATCGATACATTGGCCTGAGCCGGCGCGAATCCTGCTGCGCTCACGGTGATGCGGTATGCGCCCGGAAGGAGATCGTCCACTCGAAATTCGCCGCGATCTTCGCTTGTGGCGGTGCGTTGCAGCGGCGAAT
This sequence comes from uncultured Acidobacteriaceae bacterium, assembly GCA_963709305.1. Classification (GTDB taxonomy): domain Bacteria; phylum Acidobacteriota; class Terriglobia; order Terriglobales; family Acidobacteriaceae; genus Sulfotelmatobacter. The sequence continues at coordinate 16,204 of CAVPWO010000008.1, forward strand.
CGACCGCCTGCAAAACGATGCTCGCCGATGGAATGCGGGCGCCGGTTGCGTCCTGCACTGCGCCACGCAGAGAGCCGCGGGGGTTCTGAGCGTGCAGAAGGGCCGCCGATGCAATTAGCGCGGCAAGAAGCAATTTTTGGAACAAGTATTTCCTTTCCGTCGAGCGGTCAGCAGAAGGGGAACTTCGAGGCCATCGGGTGCTCGGGGAAAAGGTTAGCTGGAGCACGCGCCCTACTACCAGAGATGGTAGAAGGTTGTGATGGCGATAGGGATTTCGACTGCTCAGGACCGTCTTTTCAGACGATCATGCTTGCTCAGGACGACATCATGTGCGGACGACGCGACTCCGCGAAAAGGGGGCTGTGAGATCGCTTCTAGTCGGACCAGCGCTGCGGGGTGCGGTCCCAGCGGTGCTTTTTCAGTTCCGTCAGCAAATTTTTGTGGAGCGGCCCGGCATCACTGGCAGCAATGTTCTGGCGAACGTGGTCGGGCTTGCGCATGCCGGCAATGGTCGTGCTCACGGCAGGATGCGACAAGATGAAGCGCATCGCCATCTCCGGCAGAGTCATTCCGGCGGGCAGAATTTCCTTGAGCTTGTCGACGCGCTTGATCGTCTTGGCCAAATTCTCCGGACCGAAATATCCCGCGCGCCAATCGTTCTTAGGAAAGGTGGTTGCGAGCGTCATCTTGCCTCCGAGGCTGCCTTCGTCGAGCGGGACGCGGGCAATCACCCCTACGTTGAGTTCCCGGCACACGGGAAATAGCTCGTCTTCCGGCGCCTGGTCGAAGATGTTGTAGATTACCTGCACGGTGTCGACCAGTCCGGTGTGCAAGGCCTTGATGCCGTTCTCCGGCTGCCAGCGATTGATGCTGAGTCCGAAGAAACGAATCGTCTTGTCGCGTTTCAGTTTTTCGACGGTCGAGCGAAACTCAGGCTCGCTTGTCCAGGTATCGTCCCATACATGAAACTGCAGCAGATCGATTGTATCGACTCGCAGTTTCTTGCGGATCAGGTCAGCGTATTTGAAAACGTGCTGCGGCGAAAACACGTCGCTGAATTTGTATTCGGGCAAAGCCGGCCATCGTTCATTGCCCGGAGGAATCTTCGAAGCAGCATAGAGCCGCTTCTTCGAATTGCGAGACATGATCTCGCCGAGCAGACCATCACTTTTGCCCTCGCCATAGGCCCATGCGGTGTCGAAAAAGTTGCAGCCGAGGTCCACCGCGAGTTGCATCGCGGCCAGCGATTCCTGGTCGTCCGAGCCGCTCCAGCCGCTCATCCCCCACAGTCCGTGAGCAATATCACTGACTTCAAAACCGGTGCGGCCAAGCTTGCGGTATTTCATGATGGGGTCCTTTCATGAGGCGATGTCGGTCCACTCGATCGTGGAGGGGACTCATCAGCATATATCGAAGTTTGGGTTTCCGCCCCAAGCCAACCCGTGCATCTGCTTCATGGGTCTGCGCGCGAATCCCTTCGACATCGCTCCGGGCAGGCTCTTCCCCTCGCCTGAAAACCGGCCCCGGTCAGGACGACCCCGCCAAAAGATCGTTTTCGCGCTGCGTGCTGGTTTTTCGATAGGAGTCATTCAAATTTTGCGGTCTCGGGTCAAGGGCTCACGGTGTGTAATGAAGCCAGATCATAACGATGGAGGTAGCAGATGAAATCCGAATATCTTTATAATCCGCTCCGCAATCCACCAGCTCGAAAGGATGACGATCTGAGCGCACCGGCGCCCTCGCGTTTTATCGACGAGAAAATCTCGGATGAGTCGGGTGCGGAAACCAAGTCCGACAGCGCACTCGCGCCGGCCGGTCTCAACAATCCCTTCTGGAACTGATCTCGGCTAGCGCCGGATCGTTGCAGCGCAGAAATGTCGCGGCGTCCGGCGCTGATTTTTTTCCACCAAGGCTAGCGCAGAATCGGCAGGCACAGGCACGGTCGAATCGAGAATTCCAGCCCCGCCATCTCTTCCAAAGCAGGATGCAGCAACGAATCGCGGCAAGGTTCGAGGGTGATCACAAACGGCAAGGCGGCCTTGTCGAAACCGGGCTTTTGCAGCAAAGAATCGATGTTCAAATGATGGGCCGCCATAATTTGCGCCAGCCGCGCCACGATCCCGGGTTGATCGCGCACAAAAAAACGCAGGTACCAGGGCGTCTCAAAGTCACTGCTAATTACTGGCGCAGGGACGGGGCTTGCTACGCCTCTTTTCTCAGCTTCTGCGCTCGTGCCCGCACGCGCAGCCAGATTTTGCGCCACAAACATCAAATCTGAAACTACGGCGACCGCTGTTGGATCTCCGCCGGCGCCCGCGCCGAGAAATGCCATGTCGCCGCCGTATTGCCCCGACGTCAGGACGAGGTTGAGATTTCTTTGCACCCTCCCGAAGGGTGAGTCAGTCGGGACCAGACATGGACCGACGTCCGCAAACAGAGTTCCCGGTTTCAGTTCAGCACGCGAAATCTGGCGGATGGTGCAGCCCAGTTCCGCTGCGTAATCGAAGTCAACCGCATCAATCGGGCGAATGGTGCGGGCTCGAATGGACTCGGTTGCAATCCGGGCATGCAATCCGGCAAGCGCAAGAATGGCCAGTTTGGCGCGGGCGTCGCCGCCATCCAAGTCTTCCGAGGCATCGGCCTCCGCGTATCCGCGAGCCTGCGCCTCTTCCAGCGCTTCGCTGAACGGGATCCTGGCGCTCTCGATGCGGCTCAGAATGTAGTTGCACGTTCCGTTCAGAATTCCTGCGATGCCGTGCAGCCGGTCTCCGCATAGCCCGGTGCGCAACGCCGGAAGCACGGGAACTCCTCCGGCGACCGAGGCGCCGAACTCGATCTGGCATCCCACGCTCTGGGCCAGTTGCAGAAGGTCGGAGCCGTAGCGGGCGATCAGTTGCTTATTCGCAGTGACCACTGACTTTCCGGACTCGAGCGCGCTGCGCACGATTTTCTCGGCTGGATTGAGGCCTCCGATGAGTTCGATCACGATATCGACATCTGACTTCAACACTGACTCAACGTCGTCGGTCCACATCACATCGCTGGAAACCCAAGGCTGCTTTTTTCTGTCGACGTTACGATTGCAAATGTGGGTGAGGCGTAGAGAGGTGCTGCGATTCTCGCTAAGAATTTTCGCCACCGAGCGCCCAACCGTTCCGAAGCCGATCAGAGCAACCCGGCAGACGGATCTCGGTTGCCGGCGCTGGGCTGCGCCGGCCTTCGCCGCGGGTTTTGCGCTATGCTTCGGCAAGAGAATCAGTTTCAGTCAAAAGGAAGTCCTTATCATACGTGCGACTCGCTCTTCTCGGAAATGCAAACCATGACCTGCGGGCGGCGGCAGAGGCATTCTCCGCATCAAAGTTGGTAATATGGTGCCTGCCTGCTGCGAGTGCAATCCCGGCGGGAGCATCGCGGACAGTTCTTTTAGAAGCGCCTCTGGTTGCCGAGGTATGGGCCGAGCGCGACGGTCCGCCACCACGCCCGGCAGCGGGAGGAGAATGAATGAGTCGAAAGTTCGCGAGGGTTTCCGGATTCAGAGTCGTTCCGGCGTGGATAACGATAACGCTGACGATTCTGGGGGGAGCCGCAACGGTCCAAGCCCAACAAACTCCAGCGCAAGAACAGCCGCCGGCAGCTCAGCAGCAGCCCAGCAATCCGCAGCCCAGCAACCCGCCGACCGGTAACGCGTCGAGCAGTAATCCGCAGAGCGGCAATCAGGAAGCGTCGCCCGAAGAATTGCCCGGGCGGAAACCAAAAGTAAAGGAGTACAAGAACTGGTCGTTCAACGTCGGCGGCGGCGGCAGCCTGACCAACGGCGAGACGACAAAATTTGTGCGCGGAGGAGGAGGCGTTGCTGCGGCCGGCGTGGCTCGCAACTACAGCAAGTATCTCGGATTGCGCTTCGATTTCCAGTTCGACAACTTGCCTTTGCGCACTTCGGCCCTGGAACAGGCACAGGCGCTGAGCGCGACCAGTCAGGTCTACTCTTTCCTGTTCGATCCCATTATTAATATTCCCGTTACAAAAGTGTGGAGTGGATACATCGTAGTGGGCGGCAGCTTCTTTCATCGATCGGGGAAGCTGGATTCCTCGACCGCCATTCCGGGATCGGCGTGCAATGCGTTCTTCACGTGGTGGGGAAATTGTTTCAACTCCAGCCTTCCTCTGAACAGGAATTTCATTTCCACCAGCCAGAATCAGTGGGGGGAGAATTTCGGCGCGGGCGTGGCCCGCAAGATTCGCCCAAATATCGAGATCTATGGCGAATTCCGCTATCTGCATGGAACGCACAGCGGCATCACTACCGACTTACGGCCGATCACTGTCGGCGTGCGCTGGTGACGTTCATCTGAACAGCCGAAATGCCGCGGCGTCGACCGTGCGTCCGGGTCCGGCTTGGACGGAACCGTATTCACTTCTTGCTTGCTGCGGTGACGGGTGTGCTGCTCACACCTGACATGGCAGCGAGCACGTCGAACATGCAGGCGAAATCGTACTTCGTCAAGCCCATGCCACGGGCTGCAGTAAGAATTTCGTTGCTCACAGCCGTGGTGGGCAGCGGCACGTTGAGCTGCCGCCCCAAGTCCAGCGCCAGCACCATATCTTTCTGCATCATGTTGACGTCGAACCAGGCTTCTTCCGGCTGCTGCAATACGAACGGTCCGCGGTACTGAATCATGGGCGACGCTACGGCGCTGTGGGTGAGCACATCTACGGCAACTTCCCGGGCGATGCCGCTCTTTTCCGCCAGCAGCACGCCCTCGGAAAATGCGAGCATCTGCACCGCGAGACTCAAATTTGTGGCGATCTTCATGCAGAGGGCCAGGCCGTTGTCGCCCACGTAAGTGACCTTCGGCCCGATGTCGTGTAACAGCGGCTTGATTGCTTCGAAGGTTTCTTTCCGCCCGCCGACCATCACCGACAACTTTCCTTGCTGCAAAGTAATCACGCTACCCGACACCGGCGCGTCGACCATGTCCGCTCCGGCGGCACGTACTTGCGCAGCCAGCGCGCGGCTCGCCGCCGGACTGATCGTGCTCATATCGATAAGAATTTTCCCCGTATGCAGGCCAGCCAGCAGCCCGGCGGGACCTTCGGTGATCGCCTGGATCGCCGCGGAGTTGGTGACCATGGCAAAGATAACGTCTGACGCGCTGGCCACAGCCCGCGGCGACTCCGCCCACTTCATTCCCTTCTGCAGCAGCCACTCCGCCTTGGCGCGAGTGCGGTTGTAGCCGGTGACCGTGTGGCCCTTGCTCAGCAGCCGATTTACCATCTGGCTGCCCATCGCGCCCAAGCCGATAAACCCTGCGTTCGCCATTCGCGACCGCCTCCAATCGCCGCAGACAAATTCTAGTTGGAGCCGTGTTTGCCCGGAGCACGTTTTGCCGGCGCCCCCTGACTATCGTTCCGCACCTGGTACAGGTGGGCTCGCATCGCGTCGCGCGCCTTCTCCGAGTCATGTTTCTCGACCGCGTCCAGAATTCGTTTGTGGTGAATCTGCCCGCGTTCCGGTCCGCCGGGAACACAAAAGATCCGCAGGCGCTGTTCGCGGAGAAGTCCGACGATAGAATCGAGCAGCGAAAGGATTAGAGGGTTGGCCGCGCCCTCGGCCAACGCCAGATGAAAATCAAGATCCGCTTCGATATAAATTTCCGGAATCTGTCCGGCGCGATCCATCGCGGCAACCGCCTCCCGCATGGTGGCCAATTCCGGCTCCTGGATCCGCGCGGCGGCCAAGGCAGCAATCTCCGGCTCAAGGATGGCGCGCATTTCGGCTAGGTGAGTCGATCCCTCGGGCTGCCCAATCTTTACCATCAGGTCGAGCGATTGACGGACGGCCTGCGTTGTCCCATCCGTAATGAAAGTGCCGCGTCCTGAGTACGCTTCGACCAGTCCCTTTTCGCGCAACGCTTTTACCGCTTCCCGAACGGCGGTGCGGCTCACACCGAAACGTTGTGCCAGATCGCGTTCCGCGGGCAGTTGATCACCCGCTTTTAGAGCCCCTTTAACAATGGATTCTTCAATTTGCTGAACGATTTGCTCGTAGAGCCGCGAGGTTCGGACTAGCTTGTAGACCACAATGCCTCCGCACGCGAGAAGCAGCCGGCGGGGAGCCGACTATGGTCTGGCTACTATACCGCACATCCAATGCGGGTTGTAAGGCGTTTAATCGGTAGATGACATGCGGTTTATTGGTATAGTGGTATGACCTATTAATCCTGTCGACATATGCGTGGTATGGCTGTCGGACCAGTAATACGAAGGATTCCCACTCCGACAAATGCAACGGCTGCTTGGCATTCCCTGGTTGCTGAAAACCCTGCTGCCGCCGGCGAATTAGAAATGTAAATTTCTCACCAGGGGAAATAAAGCGGGCCTTTAATCGGCTACCGCCCAGCCTTGTCGGCTTCTCCCTCATGGGTGTTCCGGCCTTTGTGATTGCACTGTTCTCTTGGATAGGCATCGGCGCCGTTTACGAGATTCCGCTTAACCAGTTAAATTCGACGCAGCGACTACCTTCACCACCATCCCCCGCAACGCCACTCAAAAACTTTTTGACTCGCCGAGTATGGAGGTCGGCATCCCCGGCCCGCGATTTTCGCCATAACATACGGCTAGTGCATTATGATGTTTTCACTTCGATCCTTACGCCCGATGCCTGAAAAAGCTGCCCTCGTCACCGGAGCCAACGGCGGCCTCGGAACGCACGTCACGAAAGCCTTGCTGGATGCGGGTTTCGCTGTTGTCGGCCTTTCGCCTAAAATCCGGCAGTCCGACGTCGACCACCCAAACTTCACAGCACTTCCCACGAAGCTCGACAGTCTCGCGGCCGCGAAGAAGGCAGCCGACACGGTGATCGCCCGCTTCGGAAAGATCGACGTTCTCGCCCACCTGGTCGGCGGCTTTGACGGAGGCCAGACTGTCGCCGACACTGACGACGCAACGTTTCAGCGCATGTTCGACATGAATCTCAACAGCGCTTTCCATATGTTGCGCGCGGTGATCCCGCACATGCGCAAAGCGCAAGCGGGACGCATCATTGCCATCGGCAGCCGCGCCGCCGAAGATCCCGGCCCCGCCGTCGGAGCGTACAGCGCGTCGAAGGCGGCGCTGGTATCGCTGATCCGCACCGTCGCGCTCGAAAACAAAGGCGCCGGCATCACCGCGAACGTCATTCTCCCCGGCACCATCGACACTCCCGCCAACCGCAAAGCCATGCCCGGCGCCGACACGCCCACGTGGGTGCAACCCGCTTCCATCGCCAGCCTGATCATGTGGCTCGCTGGAGATGCCGGGAAAGACGTGACTGGCGCGGCGATTCCCGTGTATGGCCGAGGGTTGTGACGGGAGTAACCCTTTCGTAACCCTCCCTGTTGCACATTTCTTGTTGCACTTTAACACTGCTGCAATATGGTGCAGATAGCATCTAATTTAAAGAGGAGAAGCGCATGGGTTCAGCCCGCGCAGCGAAGTCCTTGCCGTTGCAGGTGGCTGCGATCTGTTATCGCAGGCGCGGCACGGCCGTGGAGTTCCTTCTGGTCAACACCAACGGCGGCAGTAAGTGGACCTTCCCCAAGGGATCGACCGAGCCGCGCCTGTCGCACAGCCAGGCCGCCGAACGCGAGGCCGCCGAGGAGGCCGGCGCACTGGGCACGATTGAGCCGCGCCACTTCCATCTCTACATTCATTCCAAGGGCGTGTTCTGGCAGCCCGGAGGCGTGCAGGAATTCGTGGTCAAGGCCTTTCTGATGGAAGTTCATCAACTGCGCCGCCCCGACGAAGGCAATCGCCGCCCCACGTGGGTAAGCGCCGAAGAAGCGAAGCGCCGCCTGGCTAAAGGCCGCGAAGTGAAATACTCCCGCGAACTTGAAGCAGTAATCGATCGCGCGATGGAACGCATCCAGTTCAATCCTGAACTCTCGGGAGCTTATCCGGGACCGCGCAATGCCCGCCCCACGACTTCTAAAGATCCCATCGCCAACGTCGTCTGGCCGTGATCGGATTACTTCCTTAGTCTGTCATCCTGAGAGAAGTTTTCGTGCGCGAACGCGCAGGAAAACACAGTCGAAGGATCCCTATGCACCAAGGGCAACTCTTGGTCAAATCCAGGTGTTTTTACTTGAATTGCCACTGAGCATCCTTCGGCGAAGTGTCTCCCTCTGTCAGGAAAATTCCCTGCACGACCGAAGCTGCGCGATGCGGGAAGGGATCCTTCGACTTCGCGTAGCGATTCCCAAATGCCAATCGCTCTGACTTCGCTCAGGAAGACAGCGAATGAAGTCCCGGACGGTTTTATGAGACGATAACTCCAGTCCCATGATTCAGCTTTCCGGCGCCGGAAAACGTTTCGGCCACAAACTGCTCTTCGAAAACGCGGACTGGCTGATCACGCCCCGCGACCGCATCGGCCTGGTGGGCGGGAACGGCACCGGCAAATCCACGCTGATGAAGATTCTCGCGGGCATGGACACGTTCGACTATGGCACTCTGACCATCGCCAAAGGCACGTCCGCCGGATATCTCCCGCAAGACGGCCTCACGCTTTCCGGCCGCAGCGTCTTCGCCGAGTGCATATCGGTATTCGACGACCTGCGCGCCATGGAGACCGAACTGGAATCGCTCACTCACAGCATGGCGGAACTCGACCACACCAGCGCCGAATACGATGCCGTCGCCGACCGTTACCACCGCGTGGAACACGAGTTCCGGACGCGCGACGGATACTCCATCGAGGCCGAAGTAGGAAGAGTGCTGATGGGTTTGGGGTTCAGTAAGGAAGACTGGCCGCGCCTGACCGATGAATTTTCCGGCGGATGGCAGATGCGGCTGGCCCTCGCCAAACTTCTTTTGCAAAAACCCAACCTCCTTCTGCTCGACGAGCCCACCAACCATCTCGATCTCGAAGCCCGCAATTGGCTGGAAGACTATCTACAGAACTATCCGCACGCGTTCGTACTGATTTCGCACGACCGGTATTTTCTCGACGTCACGGTCAACAAAATCACCGAAATCTGGAACAAGCGTTTCTGGTTCTATACCGGCAATTACGACAAGTTCCTTGCCCAGAAAACGCAGCGCAACGAGCAACTGCAGGCCGCCTACCGCAACCAGCGCGACCGCATCGAGCAGCTCGAAGTCTTCATCAACCGCTTTCGCTACCAGGCTACGAAGGCCAAGCAGGTGCAGAGCCGCATCAAGGAACTGGAAAAGATCGAGCGCATCGAAGTTCCGCCGGAGGAAAAGACCATCCATTTTTCTTTTCCGCAGCCCAAGCCCAGCGGCCGGATCGTAGCCGAGTTCGAAGGCGTGGCCAAAAGTTATCCGGGAAAAAACGGAAGCGCTGACAAAGAAGTCTTCCGCAATGTCAATTTCATGATCGAGCGCGGAGACCGCATCGCTCTGGTCGGCGTCAACGGCGCGGGCAAATCCACGCTGATCAAACTTCTAGCTGGCACTGAAAAAACTACGCGTGGCGAATACCGCCTTGGGCACAACGTGGAAGCTGATTACTTCGCGCAGGATCAATACAAGGAACTCGACGCCGGCGCCCGCATGATCGACGACCTTGCAGAAGCGTCTCCGCGATCGGGCGAAACCGAATTGCGCAGCCTGCTCGGCTGTTTCCTGTTTTCCGAAGATGATGTGTTCAAAACAATCGGCGTGCTCTCCGGCGGGGAGCGCGGCCGCTACGCGCTTTTGCGCCTACTGCTGCACCCCGCCAACTTTCTGCTGCTGGACGAACCCACGAACCACCTCGACCTGCGCGCCAAGGACGTGCTGCTGGACGCCCTGGTGAAATATACCGGCACGGTAGTTTTCGTGTCGCACGATCGTTATTTCATCGACAAGCTCGCAACGCGCGTCTTCGAAGTCGGCGACGGCAAGGTCGAAGTATTTCCCGGGAATTACGAAGATTATCTCTGGCGCAAACAGGGCGGACAGCACGTCGCGCCCACGCTGGACGATGTACCGGGGGTTAAGGCTGGAGGCGCCCTACCCCTCGCTTCCGTGACAAGAAGCGGGTTTTCAGAAACTACACCCGCCAACGGCGACCGCACCGCGGAGAATGATGGCGGAACCGAAGCTCCCAAGAAACGCCTGAATCCCATCAAACGCAAACAAATGGAAGACCGCGTTGAACAGTTGGAAGAAGAAATCAGCCGAACCGAAAACGCGATCGCGCACCTGGAAACCGCGATGCAGAATTTCGTCAGCGCCGACGAGAGCCAGCGCCAGTCGCAGGAACTCGACCAGCACAAAGCCGGACACGCTGCGCTCATCAAGGAGTGGGAAGGACTCGCGGCGAGTCTGCAGGGGGCTGAGTAGAGCGATCTGACGCCCTAAGCGAGAGCGGTGTCCCTTCGCTGCGTCCCTACGGAGAGACGCGGCTCCCTTTTCGCCTCACACCCCGGCGTGAAACACGGACTATTTTCAGAGGTCCCTCCGGGACTGGGCATGCTCGCCGCCCTAAAATCATTGCGCGATACGGCTTCGGATCTTGCAACATGATTGTCGCCGTCCGCCGCACCCGTACAACGTCTTCCGTAATCTCTCCCCCCTACTTACGTGTGTGCGATATTCAGGTTGGCCAATAGGCCAGCAACTGCCGAAGGCCACCAAATTTCAACCACCCGCATGACCCAGGTGTCAGGCGCTTTTGTACGCAGCAAGTGGCGAGGCGCCGCGCGGAGACCCAAGGAAGGTCACATGCTTCAGTCGTCGGACTCGTTCAATCCCAAGGCCGCATCGCCGGCTTCCAACCCCAACGCTTACAACCCGATCAAGACGGTCACTGCTCCGGTGGATCAGGCCACTATTGGCCGCACGCTCTACATTAAGGGCGAAGTGAGCGGCTCCGAAGCGCTCTACATCGATGGCCGCATCGAAGGCAAAATCACCATGCCTGAGAGCCGTGTCACCATCGGACGCAACGGCAAGGTCGACGCCAGCATCCAGGCCCGTGAAGTTGTAGTCATGGGCAAGGTGACTGGCAACATCGAGTGCAGCGATCGCGTGGATATCCGCGCCGAGGGCTCGGTACACGGCGACATCTCCACTACGCGCATCAGCGTGGAAGATGGCGCGGCGCTGAAGGGCGGAATTCAGGTCCGCAGCAGCGAGGGAAAACATAAAGACTCGCAGCCGCAGAATCAATCCAAACCAGCCGAGGCCCCCAAGGCTCACGCTGCCGCCGCCAGCGCATAATTGGCCGAAAGATTCCCCGATAGAAATAAAGGGGCACGCTCGCGCGTGCCCCTTATCTTTGCCGTAGAGACGTTGCTGGCAACGTCTCTCTCACCGCGATTCGCGTCGCCGCCGGCCAGACGTAGCAAGCTACGTTTCTATTCCTTCGCCGGCCGTAAATCCAAGGCCGCCGAATTCATGCAATACCGTAGCCCCGTCGGCGCCGGACCGTCCTCAAACACGTGCCCCAGATGCGCGTCGCACTTGGCGCACCGAACTTCGGTTCGCACCATGCCGTATTTCGTATCCCGATGCTCGACCACGTTGCTGGCCTCGCCAGGCTTGTAGAAGCTCGGCCAGCCGGTTCCGGAATTAAATTTCGTCTGCGAGTCGAATAGCGGAGTCCCGCAGCACACGCAGTGATACATCCCCGGCTCTTTCGTGTCCCAGTACTTTCCGGTAAAGGCACACTCCGTGCCCGCTTCACGCGTCACGTGATACTGCTCGTCGCTAAGCTGCTTCTTCCACTCGGCTTCGGTCTTGGTAATTTTCTCGCCGTCTTTTCGGCCATAATCACTCCATTTTTGGATAATTTGTTTGACAAGGATTAGATGTTTCAGCGCGTCAAAAGTGTCACTGCACATCCTCCCCCACCTTTCGATACTTACCCCGAAAAAACAGCAGGGGCTCCCCCTCCCGCACGACAACATCTTCGACCTCGGCAATAAAGATGGTATGGTCTCCCGCCTCTTGCGCCGAATGCAGCCGGCACTCCAGATACGCCAGCGAACCCTGCAGCATCGGAGTGCCATGCCTGGTCCGGTCAAAGCGCGCCCCGGCTTCTTCCTCGGCATGTTCATGCGTGCGCTCCGGGCGCGCATAATATTCCGAGATCGCCCGCTGATCCTCGCAGAGCACATTGATCCCGAACCGTTTCTTGGCGTGCAGATGCGCGTGCGTCCGCGTGGTGTGATCCACGCAGACCAGCACCAGCATGGGATCGAGCGACACTGAGGCAAATGCGTTGGCGGTCATGCCGTGCACTTCGCCGTCCAGGTCCACCGTGACGATCGTCACCCCGGTGGCGAAGCGCCCCATCGCTCGTCGAAACTCGGAAGAATTCAAGCTCATAGACGTAGGGGCGGACGCAGCCTGCCCTGAGCGCAGTCGAAGGGTCCGCCCAGCGAGCGAAGCGAGCGCCACGCATCCAAGGCAAACGCCGAGGCCCCCTAACCGGACGAATGCGTCCGGGCCACACGCAACCGCCTACATTACCACGGCCTGCCGTTGTATCATTCGTTTCAAGTGACCTTGTCCGCAATCACGCCGCGCTCCGCATGCGCCGCCGCTCTCGCCCAGGTGTGCCCTGGCGTCCCCATTTCGGGGGAGGCCGCCCTCGAGTTGATTCGCTGCCCCCACGACGATCTTCCCGAACTTCTCGCCGCCGCCCGTGCTGCCAAGGAGCGCTTCAAGCCCGGCGTCATCACTTACTCGAGAAAAGTCTTCCTGCCGCTGACCAATCTCTGCCGCGACTACTGCGGATACTGCACCTTCCGCCGCGATCCCGGCGATCCCGGCGCGCACACCATGACTCCCGAGGAAGTTCTTGCAGTCGCCCGCGCCGGCGAAAAACTTGGCTGCACCGAAGCCCTCTTCTCTTTAGGCGACAAGCCCGAGCTGCTTTTCCCCGAGATGCGCGAGACGTTGCGCCACCTCGGCTACAAGTCAACGCTGCACTACCTTGAAGCCATGTGCGAACTGGTGCTGCGCGAGACCAGCCTGCTGCCGCATCCGAATCCCGGGCTGCTCAGCGCGGAGTGGATCGCCCGACTGGCCGCCGTCTCGCCGAGCATGGGCCTTATGCTCGAGACCACGAATGCCGCGCTGCTCGCTCCCGGCGCCGCTCACGACAATGCTCCCGACAAAGTGCCGGCCAAACGCCTGCGCACCATCGAAGAGGCCGGCAAGCAGAGCGTCCCGTTCACCACCGGCTTGCTGATCGGAATCGGCGAGTCTCTCGAAGACCGCGTCGACACACTGCTTGCGCTTCGCGATATGAATGACCTCTACAGCCACATCCAGGAAGTAATCGTACAAAACTTCCGCGTCAAGCCTGCAATCCCCATGGCCCATTGGCCTGAGCCTACTCACGGCGAAATGCTCCGCACCATAGCTGTAGCTCGGTTGCTACTCCCGAACGTCAATATTCAAGCCCCGCCCAATCTCTCCGCGCCTTACTATGAAGACTTACTCGAAGCCGGCATTAACGATTGGGGAGGAATTTCGCCGCTGACCCCAGACTTCATCAATCCCGAAAAACCCTGGCCGCACCTGGATCAATTGCGCCTGCGCACCGAGGCCAGGGGATTCTCCCTCCGCCAGCGTCTGCCGGTCTATCCGGAATTTCTTCCTGCTGTGACTTTCAAGCCCGGTCTTCTGTCGGAAAAACTGCGCGCCGCCACAGACGATGTCGGTCTGGCAAAGACAAGAACGGAGAGGGCTGCATGATCTGCGTCCTCAGCGGCGGGACCGGCGGCGCCAAGTTCATCGATGGACTCAAGCAGGTCATGCCCGCGGAAGAAATCACCGTGGTCGTCAACACCGGCGATGACCTGCTCTGGTGGGGGCTTTACGTTTCCCCCGACATCGATTCCATCACCTACGTTCTCTCCGGCATGCTGAGCCGCGAACGTGGATGGGGCGTGAAAGGCGACACGTTCCTCTGCCTGCAGGCCATGGGGCAACTCGGCGAGCCCACATGGTTTCACACTGGCGACCGCGACCTCGCCATGCATTTGCTGCGTTCGCGTCTGCTGGCCGAGGGCAAGACGCTCTCCGACGCCACCGCGGTTATCTCCGAAAAACTCGGGGTCAGGGCGCGCGTTCTTCCCATGAGCGACTCGCGCGTCGAAACCCGCATCGATACTCCGGCCGGCGAGTTGAGCTTCGAAGAGTATTTCGTGCAGCGCTGGTACCAGGATCCAGTGAACTCCGTGCGCTTCGCCGGCGCGTCCGATGCCGAGCCCGCGCCCGGAGTCATCGAGGCCATCGAAGCTGCCGACGCAGTCATTGTCGCCCCCAGCAATCCCATCACCAGCATCGGTCCGATTCTGGCGGTGCCCGGCATTCGCGAAGCCATGCTGCGTTGCCGGGGAAAAATTGCCGCCATCAGCCCCATCGTCGGCAGTGCCCCCGTCGCGGGTCCAGCCGGTATTCTGATGGCTGCGCAAGGACTGCCCTGCTCGATCGTCGGAGTGGCCCATGCGTATGAAGAATTCATCGACGTCCTGGTCTGCGACCACCGTGACACCCGCGCCGCCGATCTCCTCCGCGCCAATGGCTTGACCGTCCAGTGCACGCAAACCATCATGCGCACTGCCGAAGATAAAGCGGCTCTCGCACGCGATGTGCTCTCGTACGTTGCAGAAGGTCCAGGAGCGGGAGATGAGCCCAGAGCCCGCGGCTCCGCCTTTCGACGTTTGGACCATCAGCCGTGATTCTCATTCCCGTAAAGAACCTGTCTTCCGCGAAGCAGCGCCTGGCGGCCGTTCTCGATCAACCATCGCGTACCGCGCTGGCCCAAGCCATGCTGCATGACGTGCTCACCGCCCTGCACAACTGGAAAGATCGCCCGCAAGTAGCGCTCGTCACCAGCGATCCCTACGCCGTAAAACTAGCCGAGGAATACAAATTCGAGATCATCCCCGACCCCGCCAACCCTGGAGAAACCGGAGCGATCGAGATGGCCACACAAATCTGTGTCGAGCGCGGCGCTGACAGCACGCTGGTAATCCCCGCCGACATTCCGTTGATTCAGTCGTGGGAGCTCGAAGAAATCCTGAAGCACGCCCCGGCGGAAGGCAGTGTCCTTGTCCCGGCCGCTGACGGGCGCGGTACTAACGCCGCTTTCCGCCGCCCCGCCAATCTTTTTCCCCTCCGATTCGGCAACGACAGCTTCAAGCCGCATCACGCCGCCGCGCAAGCGACTGGCAAACCATGCGTAGTGCTGGAGCTCCCGGGGATTGCCGTAGACGTAGACAATCCCGAGGACATGCAACGACTCGCAGAGCTGCCCGGCGAAACCCGCGCTCAAGTGCTAGCCCGCAGATTCTCCCGCGCCACCACGAATCGTGCGGGGACGAGCGCCCCGCCCGTCCAGCCGCGCAGCGGCGCGAGGTCGTAGAGGCGTTGCTGGCAACGTCTCTGTCTGCGCAACACCCGCCTCATGGATATGATTGGTGAATGAGAAAGCGAACAAGCGAGAAGCAATCAGCCGCGAAGCGGCGAAAGAATGCAGCCCACGGCGCAAGCCGTGGGTCAGCGGCCGCGTCGCGGCCAGCCCCGGAGGGGCGAAAGAAACTCGCATCGGCATCGTCCAATGAACTTCGCCTAATCCCAATTACGCTAGCCGACGAAATCCAACCCGGCGACTCCCTCGCCGACAAACTACTCGCGTCCCCCCGCCGGCGGCGCCTCCGTCTCAAAACCGGCGACATCCTCATCATCAAACACAAAGTCGTTTCCAAATCCGAAGGTCGCCTCGTCGATCTCGCCACCATCGATCCCTCGGAAGAATCCATTGCCTGGGCGAAACAATACTCGCTCGACGCCCGCGTCATCGAACTGGCCCTTCGCGAAAGCCGCGCCGTCATTCGCCGCAAAAACGGCGTGCTCATCACCGAGACCCGCCACGGTTTTCTCTGTGCCAACAGCGGCGTCGACGTCTCCAACGTCGACGGAGGAACTCACGCCCTGCTGCTTCCCGAAGATCCAGATCGCTCCGCAGCCAATCTGAGACGCGCTCTCAAACGACTCACCGGCATCGACATCCCAGTGATCATTACCGACAGCTTCGGCCGTCCCTGGCGCGAAGGCCTGACGGAATTCGCAATCGGCATCGCCGGGATGAAACCTCTGCGCGACGATCGCGGCCGCCGCGATTCGCACGGCTACAAGCTCAAAGCCAGCGTCCAGGCCGTCGCCGACGAACTGGCCTGCGTCGCCGGGCTGGTCTGCGGCAAACTCAACCGCGCCCCCGCCTGCATCGTTCGCGGATTCCGCTACGACCCCGGCCTGGGAAAAGCAAGCGATCTGCTGCGCCCAGCCTCCACCGACCTATTCCGCTGAAACTTCCGCTACACTGTAGAGACGTTGCTCGCAACGTCTCTTGCCGGCGCCGGCAGTCCCGACCTGGCGAGCACAGACGTAGCAAGCTGCGTCTCTACGGAGCGTCTCATGCAAGAACTTAAACGCCCGGAACTGGAAGCTTTCCCTTCGCTCGATTGGTCTGACATAGCACCGCGCCTGACTCCCACGCTCCGGTCGTCTATCGAAAGAGTCCTGGAGACGCAAAACGGCGCTGATCTCTCGCTGGAAGAATCCTACGCGCTGGCCAACTCCGAAGGCGACGATCTCCTCGGCCTACTGGTCGCCGCCAACCTGCTGCGCACCGAACTCACCGGCAACATCGTCACCTATGTGGTCAACCGCAACATCAATTTCACCAACATCTGTTTCGTGGGATGCAAATTCTGCGCCTTCAGCCGCGGCCCGCGCGAGTCCGACACCTACTTCCTCACGCTCGATCAGATGGCGCAAAAGGCAATCGAAGCCTGGCAACTGGGCGCCACCGAAGTCTGCATTCAGGGCGGATTGCCGCACGATCTTCCGAAATTCCACTACCGCGACATTCTCCGCGCCATCAAGAACGCCGTCCCCGGCATGCACATCCACGCGTTCTCGCCGATGGAAATTGTCTACGGCGTCGAACTCACCGGCATGCCGCTGCCCGACTATCTTTCCATGCTGCGCGATAACGGATTGGGAACGCTCCCCGGCACGGCCGCGGAGATTCTCGACGACGAGATTCGCCACATCCTCTCCGCCAACAAACTTTCCACCGCGCAATGGATCGAAGTCATCCGCACCGCGCATCGCCGCGGCATCCGCACCACTTCCACGCTCATGTACGGCCACACTGAAACCCCGGCGCACTGGGTGCGCCAGATGCGGCTGCTGCGCGACATTCAATCCGAAACCGGCGGCTTCACCGAATTCGTTCCACTCGGTTTCGTTCATCAGAACACGCTGCTCTTCCATCAAGGTCTGGCGCGCACCGGCCCAACCCTAGCCGAGCATCTGAAGGTTCACGCGATCGCCCGACTGCTGCTCGCCGGCTCCATCAACAATATTCAGGTTTCCTGGGTAAAGCTGAATCGCCGTCTGTCGCAACTCTGCCTGCACGCGGGCGCCAACGATTACGGCGGGACTCTGATGGAGGAGAATATTTCCCGCGAAGCCGGAGCGACCGCAGGCCAGTACACCAGCCCGGAAGATTTTCAATCGCTGATACTGGAGATGGGACGGATTCCTGCCGAGCGCAACACCACCTACTCTCGCCTCAACATCAAGCTGCCGCTGAACGAGTGCATCGCCGAACAATCGTTCGAGGCTGAATTTGCATGAACACCAGCCTCGTAGGAGCGCGCCCCATCGCCCTCATCGGCGGTACCGGCCCCGCCGGCATGGGACTCGCCCTGCGCTGGGCGCGCGCCGGAGAAACCATCATCATCGGCTCGCGCGAAGAACAGCGCGCGCAACAGGCCGCCGCGTCCATCCAGAAACGGATTGGGGGCGGAGCCAAAATATCGGGCATGGAAAATGCCGCCGCCTGCGCCGCCGCCGACATTCTGATGTTGACCGTTCCCTTCGAGGGCCAAGCCTCCCTGCTCAAGAAACTAAAAACCGCAATCACCGAGGGCAGCATCCTCATCGACGCCACCGTGCCCCTGGCTGTGGCCGTGGGCGGACGCGCCTCGCGCACCATTGGCGTCTGGCAAGGCTCCGCGGCACAGCAGGCCGCCGAACTCGTGCCCGACGGCGTCAGCGTGGTCGCGGCCTTCCACAATGTTTCCGCCGAACTGCTCGGCACCGACACTCCGCTCGATTGCGACGTCATCGTGTGCAGTGACGACCCCGACGCCGCCCAACTCACGCGCGAGCTGGCGGCAAAAATTCCCGGCGTGCGCGGCATCGACGGCGGCAAGCTCGAAAACGCCCGTATCATCGAGCAGATCACTGCCCTGCTCATCGGCATGAACTTCCGCCACAAGGGCCATGCCGGCATCCGCATCACCGGCCTGCCACCCAGCGCTTATCGCTGACCGTACTTATTTTGAGGAGCGCTTCTTTGAGCGAGAAGTACCAGAACGAAAACCTCGACGCTGCCCTGCAATATCACAGCGGCACCAAGCACTCCTATCAGAGCCTGCGCATGAATCCCCACTCCCTCGACTGGGAGAACAAGCCGCTCCTGTTCAAGATCTATCCCACACTCGAAGTAACGCGCCTGCCGCGCGATTTCCAGGATACCGGCCGCTCCGCGCTCTCCGCGATTGCGGATGCGGGCGCACCGACGCAGGCCGAAGCGATCCCCGATCTTGAAACTCTCGCGCAACTTCTGTTTTTCTCCGCCGGAGTTATTCGCAGCAAAAAACATCCGCAGGGAGAAACTTTTTTTCGCGCCGCCGCCTGCACCGGGGCTCTCTACGAAATCGAACTCTACATCGTCTGCACCGATCTTCCCGGCCGTCCGGTTCCCGGCGTCAAGAATCCCCCGGGCCTTGCCGCGGGCGTCTACCATTTCGGCGCCGCCGAATTCGGTCTGCGCCAGCTTCGCTCCGGCGATTTCCGCCAGGCTCTTGCGGACGCCACCGGCAGCGACACATCCGTGGGGCACGCCCCCGTGACCCTCCTCTGCACCGGCACCTACTGGCGCAACGCCTGGAAATACCGCTCCCGCGCCTACCGCCACTTCGGCTGGGACAACGGCACCATCCTGGCCAATCTTCTGGCGATGTCCGCCGCGTCGAACCTGCCTGCGAAAGTGATCGCCGGTTTCGTGGACTCTCAAGTGAACGCCTTGCTCGGTGTCGATACTAAGCGCGAAGTCGCATTTTCTCTCGTGCCCATCGGCCACACGCAGGCCACCCCGCCGACTCCCCCATCGATCGACCCGCTTGAACTGCCGATCGTGCCCTACTCCCAGGAAGAAGTGGCATATCCCGCCATGCGCAAAGTGCACGAAGCCTCATCTCTCGAGAACGCCGGCGACGTTTCATCGTGGCGCAAAAAAACGCCGTCGTCGCAATTCCCCGCCCCGAAGGAAATTCCGAACTCTCTGCACCCGCTCGACGACTTGCACATTCCTCCTGACTCCATCGAGCAAGTCATCTCGCGCCGTGGCTCGACCCGGAAGTTTGCCCGCGATCCCCTCACTCTGCCCCAGCTTTCCACCATTCTCGACCGTTCGACGCGCGGAATTCCCGCCGACTTCCTCGATCCACTCGGAAGCCATCTCAATGATCTGTATCTGATCGTGAACAGTGTGCTGGGCCTGCAAGCCGGAGCCTATGCCTACCACTGGGAAGAAAAGCAACTTGAACTCCTGAAACCCGGAGACTTCCGGGAGAGAGCGGGCTACCTGGGACTCGAGCAACAACTCCCCGCCGACGCCGCCGTCGACGTGTTCTTTCTGGCCGACTTAAAGAAGATTCTGGAGCGCTACGGAAACCGCGGGTATCGCGCCGTGCAATTGGAAGCGGGGATACTAGGCGGCAAGCTATATCTAGCCGCGTATGCGCAGCGCCTTGGCGCCAGCGGCCTGACGTTCTATGACGACGATGTAGTCAGCTTCTTTTCTCCCCATGCGCGGGGAAAAAGCGCAATCTTCCTGGTAGCCCTCGGCCGCAGCGCGGCAAGCAAATAAGGCTTCCGGCTCTCGGCTTCCGGCTTGCGGCTTGCGGCTGTCAGACGGGTAACCGATTTAAAGGATGCGTAACTTGGAAGAGCCGCACTTTAGGGCCGCGTAATGCGTCCACGATCCCCCGGCTTTAGCCCCTGAGAAGTTGGACGTTGAATTGAGCTCTTCCTACCGGACACACCCGAAGCCGGAAGCCGAACGCCGGAAGCCTACTCCACCGGCCCCGTCGTTTCCTCCGCCGGTTCCCCGCCCGCCATCGCCTGCGCGATGATCAACTGCCGTGCCTCCACGCGAATCTTCGGCAACTGCACCCCAAACCACCATGCGCCCGCTACCGCCGCCAGCCCGCCGATGGCCACCGTCAACGGCGCGCCCAGCCGGTCCGACAACGCCCCGCCCAGCAACGCTCCAATCGGCGCCATCCCCATGAACATCATCGAATAAACCGCCATGGTTCGCCCGCGCAGGGCGTCCGGCACCATTACCTGAATCAACGTATTCGACGACGCCATCTGCAGCATGACGAAATATCCCACCGGCAACAGCAGCAACACCGACAGCCAAAACGATTTCGAGAATGCAAACAGCATCAGGCTTACCCCAAACCCCGCGCAGCATACCGACACCCACGTTCCCAATCCCTTTACCCCCGAGCGCACGGCCAAGGTAAGCGCTCCCAGCAACGCCCCTACGCCCGCCGCGCCCATCAGAATCCCCAGCCGGACCGCCCCTAAATCGTGTGACCCGATCAGCGCAGCGAACTGCTGCCCGCCACCACGCAGAATTTTGTCGGCAAAAATTGGCATCAGCACCACGTACGGCATGCCTGTGACGCTCACCAGCCCAAGCAGAATCATCAGGGCTCGAATCGGCGCCGTGCGGTTCACGAACTGAAATCCCTCAAGCATGTGCTCCCACGGAGAAGTCTTTGCTGAAACCCGCGCCGGAGCACGCACCTTCATCAACATCAATCCAGCTATCACCGCAACGTAGCTGACGCCGTTGACAAAAAAGCACCAGCCCTCGCCCAGCCTCGCCACCAGAATGCCCGCCACCGCCGGCCCAATCACGCGCGCCCCGTTGAACATGGAAGAATTCAGCGCGATGGCATTCATCAAATCTTCCTTGCCTACCATGTCCACCAGAAACGACTGCCGCCCCGGGATATCGAAAGCATTCACCACTCCCAACAGCGCCGCCAGCACGAAAATTTCTCCCACCGTAATTCGGTTCGTCAGTGTGAGCGCCGCCAGCGCGAACGCCAACAGCATCGACGCCACTTGGGTCGCAATCACTACATGCTTGCGATTGCTGCGATCGGCGACAATTCCGCCGATGGGAGCAAACAGGAACACTGGGATCTGGCTGGCAAATCCCACCGCGCCCAGCTTCAGCCCCGAGCCAGTCAGCCGGTAGACCAGCCACGACTGGGCCACGGTCTGCATCCACGTGCCGATCAGGGAGATCAGTTGTCCGCTGAAAAAAAGCTGGAAGTTGCGATGCCGCAGCGCCCGTCCTGCCGCCTGCCAACGCAATCTGGGACTCTCGGGCATAGCTTCGCCGTTCTCAGCTGCGTTTTCTTGGATGGAAATTTTTGGGTCAGCCACGGCACTTTGGATGACGAAGGGCCATCTTGAGCAATACTATATCCTGCTCGCTCCCTATCCTGATCACTGCCTGGGTCGCCGCCAGAGCGACCTGTATCTCGATCGCCGCGTGTTTCCATTTTGCAGCCAACTTCCGCCCGTGATTCCGATCTCTAACGTTAGAATTATGCACGGCCTGGGAAATGTCGTCAGCATTTTCGACGAACTTGGCGCTTCTCTTCTGCGCCGCCCTGAGCTAAAGTAGCGCCTGCGCTTTTGGGCGATTCGGCAAAGGATGGGACGCCACTTATGACCACTCCTCCAATTGGAGTTGAGCGCCGTGCCGGGCAACGCTTTCCGTATCTTCTTTCTCTGTCTCTCCGCCAACCCGCAACCTCCCTGGAAGGCGCGGGATTCACGCAGGACTTGAGTTCCCGCGGAGTCTTCTTTTTTACCGACGCCCCCCTCACCGAGGGAGCGGAAATCGAAATCACGCTCCGGATGCCCTCCGAAATCACTCTCGGCGAAAGCATGCCTGTACGTTGCCGGGGCCGCATTTTGCGCGTGGTCCGGCCCGCCGCTGCCTCTTCGGACCGCTCCGGGGACGAGGCTAAGATCGCCGAGGCTAAGATCGGAGTCGCGGTTCGCCTTGAAGGCTACGAATATCTGGCCGAATCCACCCAGTCTTCCGCCACTTTCCCCAGAGTCTCCTGCCCGCGTCCACAGCATGACGAAAAGCAGCCGGCGCCGCACTCGTCCGCACCCCCTGTCGTGGGCTGAAGTCCCCAAGTCGCAGGTTTAAAGCCATTCCCGGAACCTTCCCGCCCGATCCGGAAAGAATTTTTTTCTCGCAAAAGTATCTTTTCAACTTCGCATTCTTGGCATACAATCATTGCCAACAGGGGCGGTAGAGTCCCAAGTTTTTTGACCTTGTGTACTTCCTCCCGGACGTTCACCATGGGTATGCGTTGCCACAGTCTTCGCGCGGGTTGCGTGCCTGCACACTTTTGTGCCATTACCTAGGTCACTTGGCGGGGAGTAGGTTCTCTTTCTAACATGCAAACACCCAGAGAGATCAGCGAGAGCCGCGTCATGCATGGTATCTCCGTCGCCGTCCTGACCGAGAACGAGGACCACTTATCCGCACTGCAAAATCGTCTGGAAGCGACGCGCCTGGGAAAGGCTATTTTTAGTCACGTCGGGTTTCCCGCCGTACCCACCGACACCATCCTTCGCCAGCTCCAGGATTCGCGCGCCGAAGTCGTCATCGTCGACATCCCCGCGCAGGACCCGCAACGCGCTGTCCACGCCATCGAACTGATTCGCGCCACCACTCTGCAGATTGCCATCTTCGCCAATGGCGAAATGACGAAGCCCGCCAGCATCGTTGCCAGCATGCGCGCCGGCGCCAGCGAATATCTCGATCACGCGGCCGGTTCCGAACCTCTGCTCGAGGCTCTGACCCGCTTCAGTTCCTCCCGCACCCGAAGTCTCGGCGGCGTAGGCAAAGCCAAAGTATTTACGTTCCTCGGCGCCAAGGGAGGCGCGGGATGCACCACGGCCGCCGTCAACACCGCCGTGGCCTTGCAGCAGTCTCATGGAGACGTGGTTCTCGTCGACTTCGCTCCCATCGGTCACGCCTCGCTTCATCTCAATCTGCGGCCACAGTTCGGGGTGCTCGATGCCCTGCAGAATCTCCACCGCCTCGACGTCTCTCTACTCGATGGCCTCATGACTCCAACCAAGGAAGGCCTTCGAGTCCTGGCCGGACCGCAGCAGCCGTATCCCACCGAGCCCACTCCGGGCGAGTTGGCCCGATTGTTCGATCTGCTGGTCAATCACTACCGCTTCGTGATCGTCGACGCCTCCAGCCGTCTGGATGCCACCACGCACCTGCTCTCCGATCTCTCCAATGCCGTCCTGGTAGTCGCGCAGACCGATGTGGTTTCGCTCTGGAGCGCCGGACGCATTCACACCTTTCTCGAAGAAGGTACCGGCCGCGACCGCTTGCGAATGGTGTTGAACCGCTATAAAAAGATTCCCGGCTTCAGCGAAGCCGACGTCGAACAGGCCACCAACTGCAAAGTTCTGTGGAAGGTTCCCAACGCCTTCCAGTCCGTTTCACCCGCCATCGATCACGGCACGCCAATCGTGCTGCAGGAAGGTCCCGAGATCAGCCGCTCCTATCGCGCTCTGGCCGCAACCCTGGCGGAGGCGTCCTCGAAGTCCGACGGCGGACCTGATCTGGTCTACGGCCCCGAAGCCGCGCCCCAGAAGGCCCCAGGCCGCCTGAATCTCTCCCCACTCCGCGCCGGACATTAATGAAATAGGCTGTGGAAAAACTTATAAATGGCTCGCCGTGGCAGAGCGGCGATTCAGAGCCTGCCCTGAGCTCGTCGAAGAGGGGGCGCGTGAACCGCATAAAATCCCCCGGGCTTCAACCTGAACAAACTCAATCGCTAGCTCCCGCACCCTTATTCCGAACCGGCGCTTCATTCTGCGGAAAAATCTTGAACGCCACTTCCCGCGAGTGCGAAGTCACTTTCTTGTTCACGTCGCTGGCGTTCTCGGTCAGCGTGCCCTTCAGCACGAAATAACCCTCATCCCCCAAGTTCTTTCCTTCCCCTCGCTCGACCGTTCCCTGAAAGTCGAACGCGATCCCGTGAACAGTCTCGGTTGTGAAGCTTAACTTGTTCCCCTCGAGTTTGCCGCTCTTGAAGAATTGATCCAGGAACGCTCCCTTATCGCTTTCTCCATCGCCGAACCGCGAAACAAATCCCGAGACATGTCCCGCCTCTTCGACCGTGATCTGCACAAATTCACCATCTTTCAGGAACGAGTACATTCCCGAATACTGCTGCCCGCTCGCCTCTGCTTCGGTCTTCTCTGCTTTGATCTTCTCTGCTTTGATCTTTGCCGCCGCCGCATCACCCGAAGGTTTCGCGTCTTGCGCACACAGCATTCCCGAACCGGCCATCAACGCAGCAATAAATATGAAGCAGATTTTTTTCATAACACCGCCCGTTTACATCGTACTCTAAGCGCAGTAGCGAAACGCGGCAGCGCTGCCTCCCGGCCGCAGTCGTGGGGGGCGATCCGCCCCACAAGCCGACACCCTTCGATACCGTCACCCAAATAAAAAGGCTCCAGCCCACGGCTGAAGCCGAATCTGTATCGCCAATGCCCTACTTCTTCGTAGCCTTCGCATCCATGAACGTCATCCAACTCGTCCCATCCAGCGACACCTCAAACTTCAGACTGTAACTCGCCGGCGACAATACTCTCATCGTCATCTTCTGCTTTACCTCCGTCCCGGCATAGTTCTGCGTGCTGGTCCATGTCCAGGTATCGCCGCTCACCGTGCCCTTCGACGCCTCGCGCCGGCCCTGGCTGTTGAACTCGTCATAGGTGTAGGTGTTCGCGTCCGTGTCGTATCCCATGAATGCGATTGCTTTGCCCTCGCCGCCCACTTCGGCCGGCATCTTGAAGTCGGAATGAATCTCCACGAAGAAATTCCCCGCCATCCACGTGTTCGTGTCCGTCGAACTGAATTTTCCGCCCATCCCCCATGGGCCTTGCCCAATCGTCCCATCGATCGTCCAGGCTCCTACGAAATAGTCCAGCTTCTTGACTTCAGAGCCGGGCGTAGCCGCCATCTGCGCCCAGGCGGTGGCCGAAAATAAAACAAGAATAGAAAGCAGAATTGTTTTCAAATCCACGAAAAGTGCTCCTCGGTTCGAAAGCTTGTTGGCTCTTAGTTTTTCGCTATTGGCTATTCGCTATTGGCTTCTAGCTAAGCAAAAAGTTATCAGCATCCGAGCCCACGTGCCCAGTGCGATTCGTCAGGCACAGCCCATGACAATTGTCACGGGCCCGTTGTTTTTAGCTAAAAGCTAAAAGCTGAGAGCCAAGAGCTAAAAGCACGCCCCATCATTTTCCCTTAGTTGCCTTGCCGTCCATCACCATCGTCCACTTCGTACCATCCTGCGACATTTCGTAGCTGAAGTTATACGAGGTCGGCGAAATGATCTTCATGATGAACCGCCCCTTCATCGTCATGCCGCCCATCTTTTCGTCATTCGTCCAGTTCCAGGTATCGCCATCCACCGAGCCTTTCGAGTCCGTGAACTCGCCCCAACTGTTGAATTCGCGATACGTATAAGCCTTGTCGTCCGCGGCATATCCCATGACCGTAAGTCCCGATCCATTGCCCATCGAGCTCTTGAAATCCGCGTGGCAGACGACGAAGAATCCGCCTTCCATCCATTCGCACTTCTCGTTTTCTGTCATCTTCCCCCCCGGCCCCATCGGACTGGGCTTCATGTCGCCATCCAACGTCCATGAACCGGCGAACATGTCGAGCTTCTTCAGTTCCGGCCCCGGCTTTGGCAACTCCATTTGCGCCACCGCCGCTGCCGCCAACACCATCCACGCCGCAAAGATCATTGTTATGGTTTTCATGCGCCCCTCACGTAATGCATTGTTGATTGTTGATTGTTGATTTCTGATCGAAGAACCAGCCAGGATGCCGCGAAATAGTAGTCTCACTCCCCGAAGCTCGTCAACCATCGTTTACACACGATTTTCAAGCAACCATCAAGAATCAGCCATCAACAATCGCCCTACCAGTCTCCCCAATGCGACGCCGTCATCTGCTGGAACTTCATCTTCCACACCTCGCCCTGCTTCACCCAAACCGTGCTGAAGTGCTGATACCGCGGCGGCGGCCCCTGATCCTGAGCCGGAGGAACGCGCAGCACCACGTCGTAGGTCACAATCCCCACGCCCTCGCCGGCAATCACCACCTTCATATCGTAAGGCTGCAAATTCAACCCTCCGTCCGCAAACTGATCGAGCATGTCCTGCCGCTCATACAATTGCCCGTCAAACGCCACAAAAGAAAAGTCGTCCGTCAATGTTCGTTTGAAGAATGCGATGTCTCCCTTCTTCGCCGCGTCCACGAAACTCATCTCCGCGCTCATCAAAATCTGCTCCAAGGGAGTCAGCGGCTTGGCAGGAGCATTCGCCTGTCCCATAACGAACACAGGCAACGCGCAACAAAGCAGAACCACGAACCCGACGAAGTCATATTTCATTCCAGTCTCTCCGAATATCTTGGTCATTCGAACGGTCACCCGCGACAAGCAATCTGAGGTTTTTCCCGCGGAATGGAGCCGATTTAGCAATCAACAATCAAAAATCAGAAGTCAACAATTGCATGCTTCACTGACGAATCCTTTGCGCGAGCTCCGCCCGCGGCACCGAAACCTGCTCCCCCGTCGCCAGATTCTTCAACGAAAACCCATCCGCCTTCACTTCATTCTCACCCACGATAAGAATGAACTTCGCTCCCGCCTTCGTCGCCGCCTCAAACATCTTCTTCAGACGAAATCCCTCGTCGCCCAACTCGACCGCCAATGCTTCGCGCCGCAAATCTCCCGCCAGGCGCAGCGCCCTGCGATTCATTCCTTCTCCAACCGGCGCGACATAGACATCCACACCACCCGCCGTCGCCTCGGTCGCTCGCGCCTGCAGTGCCATCACCAACCGGTCTTCTCCAATCGCAAATCCAATGCCCGGCGCCGGCTGCGGGCTTCCCAGCAGTTCCGCCAACCCGTCATACCGTCCGCCACCCAGAATCGCGTTCTGCGCCCCGAGCGCCCCGTGCGTAAACTCAAACGCAGTGCGCGTGTAATAATCCAGCCCTCGAACCAGCCGTGAATTCACCTCGAACACCACTCCCGCCTCTTTCAGCAAAGCCTGCACATTCTGAAAATGCTCGCGGCTCGCATCGCCCAAATAATCGCCGATCACCGGCAGCGTCGCAATCACCGGCTGATCCTCCGGCACCTTGCAGTCAAACACCCGCAGCGGATTGGTCACTGCCCGCCGCTGGCAATCCGCGCACATCTGTCCCACGACCGGTTGCAGCGCCGCGCGCAGCGCGTCATTATAAGCGGCCCGATCCTGAGCATCGCCGACCGAATTGATGTAAAGACTGAAGTCGGTAATTCCCAGCCGGCGCAACAAGGTGTCCAGCATTTCCAACACTTCCGCATCGCGAATCGGCTTCTCACTCCCCGCCGACGCCGGACCAATCACTTCCGCCCCAATCTGATAAAACTGCCGGTACCGCCCCTTCTGCGGACGCTCCCGCCGAAACTGCGGCCCAATGTAATAGAGCTTGTTCAGTCCGCGATCCCAAAGTTTGTGCTCGATGTAAGCCCGTACCACGCCGGCAGTATTCTCCGGACGCAACGTAAGCGACTGTCCCTTTTCGCTAGCCGCCCGCGACCGATCCTCCCAGGTGTACATTTCTTTCGCGACAATATCGGTCTCTTCCCCCACCCCGCGCGCAAACAACTCCGTCGCCTCGAAAATCGGCGTGCGAATTTCCTGAAAGTTGTAAGCGCGAAACACATCCCGCACCCCCGCCTCCACAAAATTCCACAGCGCCGTTTCCGGCGGCAGCAAATCCCGCGTCCCTCGCACCGCTTTAATCATTCAGCTCCCAATCTTCGTTCCCAAGCTTCCCTTCATTTCAAGAATTGTCATGCTGAGCGAGGATCGGCCTTTGCGCCTTAGCGCAAAGACCAACCGCAGTCGAAGGATCCCTGCTCTCGGTACACTCTGCGACTGCGCGCTGGAACGCCTTGACATCCGATCAGTACGTCCGATAGGGATCCTTCGACTCCGCCAGCCGGTTCGCTTTGCTCACCGTCCAGCTCCGCTCAGGATGACAACTCTTAGTATTCGATGTCTCAGCACTCATCTCTCCCTCAAATACTCATCCTTATACCCAAGATAATTCCGCGCATACCGCATGATCGATTCCTCATCCGCAACCTCCAACTTCCGCCGAAACTTTCCCGGAGATCCCATCCACAACGATCCCGGCTCCACTACCGTCTTCTCCGGAATCAACGTTCCCGCCGCAATAATCGATCCCGCCCCAATTCGCGCACCGTTCAAAATAATGGAGCCCATCCCAATCAAGCAGCGATCTCCAATCACGCACCCGTGCAGCGTCACCGAATGCCCTACCGTCACATACTCGCCCAGATAAACGCCCCACTGCTGCTTCATCCCATGCAGCACGCTGTTGTCCTGAATGTTGGAGTATGCCCCAATCCGTATCTCATGCACGTCCCCGCGAATCACCGCATTCATCCAAATCGAAGCATGCTCGCCCAACACAACGTCGCCGATAATCTGCGCCGACTCGTCCACAAAACAAGTCGCCGGAATCGTCGGCCGCACTCCCTTATAAGATCGAATCATGATTTGGAAAGGAAATTGAAAGTATCACGAGAGAGCCACGTAGGGACAGCCGCCTCGTCTGTCCGGTCAAGCGTAGCTCGATCAAGGTCGCCTCTGTGCGACTCAGCGCCCTCTGTGGTTAAGCCTTTCCGTTCCCATTGCGGGAACAATTTCAAAAAAGCATGCGGGACGCCGAACAAACCAAGCTCGCCACATGTTATACAGGCCTTGGTTTCCTTTCGTCTCGCGTCCGGTTAACGCGTCTCGGTCCCATTCCTCCGAGTAGCATCCGGCACTCCGAGGCGACCTCATGTCCGCAACGCGCATTCTTTCTATTGTGATCCTCTTTCTAATGGCAGTTCCCGCATCCGCCCAGGACGCAACCGGCTCCATCCGCGGCACAGTTCTCGACGCCTCCTACAGCCGCATCGCGCAAGCCTCAATCGTAATCGTAAACACCGCGACTGCCGCCCGCTTCACTGCGACCACCGACGCCGAAGGAAGGTTCGCCGTCGACGCGCTCCCGCCCGGCGAGTACTCTGCCCGCGCGGTAGCCCAGGGCATGTCCCCCCAGGTCACGCCACAGCTGCGCGTCGAGATCGGCGCCGTCACAAATCTGGAATTCCACCTCGCCATCGCAGGGGCACACGAAATTATCACCGTCTCCGCCGCGCCGACCCTGGTCGAAACCCAACCGACAGCCATATCCACGCTCCTCGACGAGCGCGCCCTCAACGACATGCCCCTGAACGGCCGTCGCTTCTCCGACCTCGCGTTATTTTCCCCCAACGTCACCCAGGACCCGCGCAGCCTGACGTCCTCCACCAACGGCGATCTTTCCTTCGGCGGCATTCGCGGATTCCAGACCACCACCCTGGTCGATGGCGGCGACTACAACAATGCCTTCTTCTCCCAAGCTCGCGGACGCTATCGCGCCCCCTTCCAGCTTTCCACCGAAGTCGTGCAGGAATTTCGCGTCTCCACCAACACCTTCGGCGCCGAACAAGGCCGCTCCGCCGGAGCCGTCATCAACGTAGTCACCAAATCCGGCAGTAATCACCCGCACGGCACCGCGTTCTATCACTTCCGTGACAGTTCGCTGGGCGCCGCCGACGCATTCCTCGCATTCAAGCCTCACAATCGCCAGCAGCAGTTTGGAGGCACCGTCGGGGGCCCCCTCAGGCGCAACAAGATTTTCTTCTTCGCCGGCTTCGATCAACACATTTTCCACTCCCCCAACGTAGTCGAATTCCTCGACGGCACTTCGCAAGTCATCCCCGCCGCCGGTACCGGGCCGTATACGCCGGGAGACTACGAAGCTTCCGACCAAGCCCTGGTCTTCGCCGCCGCCGCCCAACTCACTTCGCTCGCCGGAGAATATCCCGCCGCGCAAATTGGCAACACCGCCTACGCCAAGCTCGATATCAATCTCACTCCGCATCATCAACTCGCTTTGCGCCTGAACACCACGCGCTACTGGGGAGCCAACAACGTCTTCCTCGATCCTGCCAGCCCCGTCACTTACAACTCCATCAGCGACAACGGTCAGGAACAGGTTTCCACCGAGACCGCATCGCTTTCCCTGACCTCCAGCCTGACCTCACGCTGGATCAGCCATCTCCGCGCCCAGTTCTCCCGCGATCTGCAGCAGTCCTACAGCAACACCGCCAACGTCCTGATTAAGATTCCCAACATCCTCGACGGCATCGGACGCTCCAACCTTCTTCCACGCCAAACCAATGAGCACCGCCTGCACCTGGCAGAAACCATCAGCCTGGAAGGCAGCCGTAACTCCTGGAAGTTTGGCGGTGACGCGCTTCTCACGAAGATCTATGACTTTTTTCCCAGCCAGCAAAGCGGCGAATATCTTTTCTATCCCCTCAAGGTGAACCCCTTCACCTTCGAACCCCAGGAAGCCGGACTCCCGCTCAGCCCGCTGCGCGCCTACGCTCACGAAGTTCCGCATTACTATCTGCAAAACTTCGGAGGAGCCTCCTCCAACCCCAACACCAACGAATACGCGGCTTTCGCCCAGGACACCATTCGCGTCACCGACCACCTCGCCGTGAATCTCGGCGTTCGCTGGGATCTGCAGACGTTCTCAACCGCCGGGCTCCTTTCGAATCCTCTGTTCCCCCCCGCCGGCAAAGTCCCCTTCAAGCCCTACAACTTCGCCCCGCGCGCCGGATTCGCTTACTCCTTCGGAAAAACACGCCCGCTGGTTGCCCGCGCCGGATACGGCATCTTCTTCGTCCGCATTCCTCAGATCTACAACTCGGTCATTCAGACCAACAACGGCATCACCGACTCCCAGGTCTTCCTCAACAACACGAATTACTTCGACCACCAGGTATTCCCCAATTATCCCAATGCGCTGGTCAGTTGCCCGCTCACGTTCACCACGTGCGCGCTACCCGCGGGATTTACCCAGGGCGTAACCCATGATCTCTCCGCCTTCGCCCCCAACTTCGTCACGCCGCGCGTCCAGCAAGCCAGTCTCACGCTGGAAAAAGAAGTGGTCGAGCACACCACGGTCGCATTGTCAGTGCTCACGGTTCACGGCGAACACCTGATCCGCGCCCTCGATGTAAATCTCGCGCAACCGATGGCGCTGACCTATCCCATCTTCGATTCCACGGGCTCGATCTTTCAGGGCGGCTACTACACCGTCGATTCCTTCGCCACCTGGCAATTCACCCGCTCGCTCACCTGTCCCTTTCCGCCATGCATCAATCCTCTCGGCCGCCCCATTGCACAACTCGGCGCCATCAATGAATTTCAAAGCGCCGCCTCCAGCTACTACAACGGCGCCACGCTCTCCATCAATCGCCGCGTCTCCCGCGGAACCTATCTTCGCCTCGCCTACACCTATGCCCACGCCATCGACGATGGCCAGGATGCCCTGGTCGCCGGCCAACCCGCCACCGTGCAGAACTCCTATTCCCCCAGCGCCGAGCGCGGACCCAGCGTCACCGATCAGCGCCAGCGCCTGGTCGCTGCTGTCTCCGCCGACATTCATCCCTTCCATCGCGGCCGGGAATTTCTCGGCCACCTCTTCAACGACTGGAAGATTTCCAGCGTGGTCAACTACGGCAGCGGACGCCCCTTCAGCGCCACCGTCGCCGGCGACCCCAACCAGGACGGCAACGACCTCAATGACCGCCTCCCCGGCTACACCCGCAATGCCTTCACCGGCCCCGACTATGCCACAACCGACCTACGCCTCACCAAACTCCTGCGCCTCGGCGAACGCTACAAACTCAACTTCATCGCCGAATCCTTCAACCTCCTCAACCGGGACAACCAGCGAGTCACCATCACCTCCAACGGCCTCATCAACAACGCCACAACATTCGTGACGAACTCCGTCGTAGCCAACATCGCCCCCTACCCCGGCTACTACCAGCTCCCCATAAATTTCATGAAACCCACCGCCGCCTACGCCCCAAGGCAAGTCCAGTTGTCGGTAAAATTAGTGTTCTAAGTTCGTATGGGGGGTCGACCGCCCCCGGCTGTCCGTCGAGCGCAGCTCGACCCGGGACGGTTCACAGAATTGAACGCCCCATCCCAACCGCGTCCTTTGCGCTTAGGTGGGAACTTTTATGCTACGAAGTTACGCGAAGAAGAAATTATTCTGGAGCAGAATAGTCCGCACTAATCGCACCACGTCCCAACTTCCGCCACCGGTAAAAAAACGGCACCCCCGCCGCAATCACCAGCAGCCCCAGCGACGACCGCACCGGCCGCACCATCCACAAATTAATGGTCAAAGCAACCGCCGCAACTAGAAAAATCAGCACCGTCCATGGATAACCCCACGCCCGATAAGGCCGCACCAGCTCCGGCTCGGTCCAGCGCAGCCGAAGCACCGCAATCGCCGTCAACGCGAAGAAAATCCACACCGAAAACACAAACAACGAATACAGTTCCTCGAACGTCCCGGTCAATGCCAGCAGCGCCGCCACGCATCCCAGAAAAATCAGCGACCCGCTCGGCGTATGAAACCGCGGCTGAATCCGCTTCGCAAACGAAAAGAAAACGCCATCCCGCGCCATCGCATAAGGAATCCGCGCCCCTGTCATCACCACCACATGCAGCGCCCCCAATGCGGACACGGCCATCGCCACAGTCAGCCAAACCGCCCCGCGCGACCCGGCGAACGACCGCACCACATCCGACGCCACATGCTGCGACCCAGCGATCTCGTTTATCGGCAAACTGCGGAAGTAAATTATGTTGACCAGCAAATACAATCCGCCAACCGTAAGCAGCCCCAAAATAATCGCCAGCGGAATGTTCTTCTGCGGATGCACAATCTCCTCACCCAGATCGCCCAGATCATTGAACCCGTTGTAGGCCCACATCGCCGGAACCAGCGCGGTCAAAACCGCCGCGATCGTTCCCCATCCCCAATGCGCGGCAACGGGAGCGACATCCGCCACGTGCGGCCGTCCCAACAAAATCCCCGCAATCACGATCGCCACAATCGTTCCCATCTTCAAACCAGTGAGCAGAACCTGAATCGACCCGCCCATCTGCACGCTCAAATAATTGATTCCGGTCACCACCAGCACCAGCAACGCCGCCAGCGGCTGAGCCGCAGTAAACACAAACTCATAACTTCCCACATGTCCTCGAAACAATTCCGTCGCCACTACCGGAAACAGAAATCCCGCGAAGCGCAGAAATCCGGCGGCCAGTCCTGCCATCGCCACCGGTCGATCGAGAAACGAACTCATCCAGCCAAACAGAAACCCCCATACCGGCCCCAGCCCGCGGCTCAGATAAACATAAGGCCCGCCCGCCTTGGGAAACGCCGCCCCCAGCTCCGCGTAGCAAAAAGCTCCGCACAGCACAATAAATCCGCCGGCGATCCAGGCCACAAAAACGAGCGTAGCCGATCCCACCGCTCGCGCCATATCGCTGGTAACCAAAAAAACTCCGGTCCCAATCGTGTCCCCGATCACAACCGCAATCGCGGACCACAATCCCAACCCCCGCACCAACTCGGCCCGCTCTCTAATCTCCGCCAGATATCACCTCAACGCACACGAAGTCCCGTGAGCCTACTCTGAGCGAAATACTACGTCAACCCGCGCGAGAGATAGCAAATGGTGGGGACAACCGCTCTCGGCTGTCCCTCGAGCGCAGCTCGAGTTCTTTGTCCGCGTACACACCTACGCGTTATCATCACATCGCAATGGCCAGCCAAAAATCCATGCTGCCCGAACTAAACTGGGATCAGCGCTACGCCGTCTCCGGAATCGAAGACGTCCTGACCCCAGCATTAATCCTCTATCCTCAGGAAATCGCCGCCAACATTGACCGCACTCTGGCCCTGCTCTCCGGCGACGCCAACCGCTGGCGCGTTCACATCAAAACCGCCAAGCTCGCCCACACGCTGCGAATTCTGCTCGACCACGGTGTCCAAAATTTCAAATGCGCCACCACCCTCGAACTGCTGACAGCCTGCCGCACCGGCGCAGCCGATGTTCTCCTCGCCTATCCCGCAATGGCCGCAAACGCCCGCCGCGCGCAGGAAATCGCGCAGGAATTCCCCGAAGTCCGCATTTCGGTTCTAGCCGAAAACGAAGAACAGATCAGGCAATGGCGATCCACCCGGGTAGGAGTCTTTCTCGACATCAATCCGGGCATGAACCGCACCGGCATCGACCAGAGCGACACGCAAAAAATTATCGCCCTGGCGCAAGCAGTCGCCGCAGCCGGCATCGAGTTCCGCGGCCTCCACTACTACGACGGGCAATACGGAAATCTGGCCGAGCCCGAACGCACGCAAGCAGCGCATCGCGGCTATGACCAATTACTGAAGGTCGCAAGCGGCCTCCATGGCTCCGGCCTCACCGTCCCGGAAATCATTACCGCGGGCACGCCCACATTTCCCTGCTCGCTGAGCTACGAAGCCTTCCGCAGCGGCAACTTCCTTCACCGCGTCTCACCCGGCACCATCGTTTACTGCGACGCAAGCAGTCTCGCGCAACTGCCCGCGGAATACGGTTACCGGCCCGCGGCCCTGGTCTTAACCCGCGTCGTCAGCCATCCGCATCCCGGCATCATCACCTGCGACGCCGGCCACAAAACCGTATCCGCCGACGCCGGCGTCCCCACTTGTATCGTCCTGGGCCATCCCGAACTCACTCCACTCTCCCCCAGCGAAGAGCATCTCCCGATGGCAGTAAAAGAAGCGGCGCGACCACCTCGAATCGGCGACGCCCTTTATCTCCTACCCCGCCACATCTGCCCCACAGTAAATAATTTCAACGACGCCCTGCTGGTGCGCAGCGGCATCATCCAATCCGCAGAACAGGTCTCAGCCCGCGGCCGCGAAGCCCCCTTGCTTCATTTGCAAGACGAAGCGTCTTTCCTGCGTGCAGGTAAATCCAGATAAATCGGATGGCGTCATCCCGTGCGGAGCCGTTCTTCAGGCGAAGGGAGGGATCTCGCGCGCAGAGCGATAGCCGGTCGCGCACTTCCAACTATCGTTTCTTCTTTGCCGCCGTCTTCCCCGCCTTCCTCTCCACAAAAGCCACGCAATCCATCTCCACCAGCATCCCCGGCGAATGTCCCAAATCGCTGCCTACAGTTGTCCGCACGGGATAAGGCTTCGCAAACCGCCGCGCATACACCGCGTTGTACCGCGCAAACAGCGCAGTGTCGCTCAAATGCACCGTAACTTTCACCACATCGCGCAGCGACGCCCCATCCGCCTCCAGAATGGCGAGCATGTTGTCGATCGTCTGCTCCGTCTGCCGCTCAATCGTCTCCCCCACCAATTCACCGCTGAGCGGATCGCTGGGCCCAGTCCCGGTCACAAAAATAAAATCGCCAGCCCGCCATCCCTGCGAATAAGCCCCCCGCGGCGGCGCGCCGCGCGTACTCTGAATTTCATATTTACCCATGATTCTCCTCGAGCCAGCCCTAACCGCGCCGGAAGGCCCATCCTAACCGCGTTCTTTGCGGTTAGGGTGGGGATTTTGACTAAGGGACTTTGATCCAGGAACTTTAGACCTCGGGTCTTTGACATTCAGAACCCTGTCATCTCGACCGAAGCCAGCTCCTCCGGAACGGAGGATCAAGCGAAGTGGAGAGACCAGCTTTCCTCGCGCCAAGCCAATCCAAAGAAAACGTCTCAAAATGATTCATTCCCACTCCGACCAACAATATCAGGCAAATTTCACGCTCTTCCCCTTGACTTGCTGCCAATTCCTTGTAATAACTATTCGGTCCATCCGGACGGGTTTGGGGGTGTGTTAGTTTGGCAGAAGTACGACTTCAAGAGGGCGAGTCCCTCGAGAACGCTCTGCGCCGTTTCAAACGCAAGGTGCAACAGGAAGACATTATCAAGGAGGTCAAGCGCCACTCCTTTTACCTGAAGCCCGGCGAGAAAAAGCGTGTCAAAGCCGCTCTCGCTCGCAAGCGTGCTCGCAAGAAGACGCGTAAAGAACAGGACTAACGCAGCAAAGGGCCGCTCCTTCCCGGGGCGGCTCTGCTCGATCTGGCCCCCCACCATCTCGAGTTGCACCTGGGATTTCGTACTGATCATTCTTCCGGCATAAAAGCACGATAGTTTGTACCCATGCCCCTCCTGGGTGCGTGGCGGGCCGAGTCCAAGGGATCGCAATTAGGGGGAGTTGTTCACGACCTGTTTTTTCGGTGTACCACCGCAGTTCTTTCCCCGCGGGTGGGCGCGCGGAAACGGGCTGAAGGGAGCCATCCTCAATGGAATTTCAGGACAAGGTGCTGAAGTGTATCGACTGTGGAAGTGATTTCATTTTCACCGCCGGGGAACAGCTTTTTTTTCACGACAAACAATTCAAGAACGAACCCAAGCGTTGCAAAGCTTGCAAGACCAAGCGGGTCTCGGTTCTCGGCGCGCCCCCCGCATCCGGACAAGCCTACCGCTACACCAAGGTCGAGACTCAGGCCACCTGCTCGGGCTGCGGAAAACAAACCACCGTCCCCTTCCGCCCCACGCAAGGCCGTCCAGTCTTCTGCCGGGAATGTTTCCAATCGCGTAGAACCGCGGCAACGGCCTGAGCAAGTGTGACGCGAGCAGGTGTGACGCGAGCAAGTGTGGCGCGGGCACTCTTGCCCGCGGCCTTTGACTTTGACTCGGGTCTCAAACGGCGCCGGGGTGCGATGCCGGGTGCTCCACTTCTCGCCGCCTGCAAGAAGTGGGATTCCCCCTGTCGTCGTCATTCCTATTGAAGGGATGCGACCTTGTCGCGGAGAATCTCACGAACCATACCTCGGTGCGCTAACATAACCATGTGTCCACCTACTACGTAGAGAACTTCGGCTGCCGTGCCACTCAGGCCGACGGCGCCGCCCTCGAACGCCAGTTCGAACAGCGCGGCCTCTCCCGCGCAAGCACGCCCGCGCAAGCCACAGTCGTAGTCCTGAACACTTGCACCGTCACTGCGGCCGCCGATCAAGACGCCCGCGCCGCCATCCGCCGCGTCCGCCGCCAAAATCCCGAAGCCCAAATCGTAGTAACGGGATGCTACGCCCAACGCGCCCCAGAAGAAATCGCCGCGCTCCCGGGCGTAAGCGTAGTAGTCGGCAACTCCCACAAACACCAGCTCGCAGAAATCGCACTGACGAGCGAGCCTGCCGCTCGGGCGCAATCTGCTTTCGTTCCCCTAATTTCTCTGCGGCCAACGGCCAACGACCAACGACCGATTTTCGTCTCCGACATTTTCGCCCACACCGAACTGCAGGCCGCCCCGGCCTTCGACGCCGCCGACAGCAATGAAAATGCCCGCACCCGCCCCAACCTCAAAGTCCAGGACGGCTGTGACAACCGCTGCTCCTTCTGCGTGATCCCCTACGTCCGCGGCCAAAGCCGTTCGCTGCCCCTGGACCGAATCCTGAGCGAAGTGAACGTGCTGGTCGACTCCGGCTACCGCGAAGTCGTCATCAGCGGAATCAATCTCGGCCGATGGGGACGAGATCTGGACGTCAGACCTCAGACCTCAGACCTCGGCCAAAGCCTAACGTCTGACTTACGAGGTCTGTCTGAGGTCCAAAGTCTGAGGTCCGAGGTCGCTTTTGAAAGGCCGAGTCTCCCATCCCTCATCCGCGCCATCCTCGCCGAAACCACTCTCGAAAAACTCCGCATCTCTTCCGTCGAGCCCATGGACTGGACTGACGAATTAATTTCTCTTGTCGCCTCTTCCGGGCGGATCGCCAAGCACGCCCACGTCCCGCTGCAATCCGGCACCGACGCCGTGCTGCGCCGCATGCATCGCAAATATCGTCCGTGGCACTATCGCGAGAAGATCGAAAAGATCCGCGCCGCCATGCCCACCGCCGCCATCGGCGCCGACGTCATGGTCGGATTCCCCGGCGAAACCGACGCCGAGTTCGAAGCGACCCGCCGCATGATCGAAGACCTGCCCTTCACCTACCTCCACGTCTTCACCTACTCCGCGCGCCCCGGCACTCCCGCCGCGTCGATGCCCAATCAGGTTCCAGTGCCCATAGCCCGCGACCGCAACCGCATCCTGCGCGAGTTAGCAGCCGAGAAGAAGCATGCATTCATGCGCAGCTTCATCGGCAAGACAGTAGAAACGATCACGCTTAACTCGTATAGCGCGAGCTCGTGTGGCGCGGGCACTCCTGCCCGCGAAGCCAGTGCCACAGAGCTAGCAAGTCAAACGGAGAAGGAATCCATCTCCACCGAAGCCTTAACCGACAATTACCTGAAGCTCCGCCTCCACGGCCACCACGCCCCAAACCAGTGGCTGCGCGTGCAAGTTGAAAACGTAATCGACGGAGTCCTGATCGGATACAACACTTCGCCTACTCCAGATTTACAACTGTCGAGTCTTCGCGAGTTCATTGCATAGTTATCCCTCGCCGGAAAATTCAGTGCAACCCGCACACCGCGGCCGATGGGCCCAACCTCCGGCATTACACTGGAAAAAATTGTGCAGGCGCGAAGCCGGTCTCATTGTGGGCTTAATACCGGAACTGCCGGTGTTTGGCGGGCTTAATACTGCGTAGGCGTTTAACGGTTTAGTTAAATTTTTTTCTACGGAGCCCTTCGTCTGCAACCTTCGTAATTCAGGTGGACATCTAAGGTTCAACTTTTACGGCCCTCCCGCTTCGAGTCGGCTTCCTAGTTCGTACCCACCT
This sequence comes from uncultured Acidobacteriaceae bacterium, assembly GCA_963709305.1. Lineage (GTDB taxonomy): Bacteria > Acidobacteriota > Terriglobia > Terriglobales > Acidobacteriaceae > Sulfotelmatobacter. The sequence continues at coordinate 55,156 of CAVPWO010000008.1, forward strand.
GCCAGGTGTACAGAACTCCTCAGTAACGCACGATCCAGCTGTTCGAAAAAATCAAATTTATCTAAGGAGAGAGTTCAATGACTCAAATCAGCACGAAATTCCGGATGACCACGTTAGCGGTTCTTTTCACTTTCTGCACCATGATGATGGCGAGCACGGGCGCCATGGCCGCACCGAAGACTGCGGCAGGGCAGAACAGCGCACTTCTGCAAACCAATGTTGCCGGCGGCGTATTGAGCGGTGTGGTGACGATCACGAATTTCGTTGTGCACAACGGTCAAGTGGTGGCGCAGGGCGTTTTTAACGGCACATTTACCAACGCGGCGGGAGCGGTTACGACGCTGACGAACCAGGCGATCACAGCGCTGCTAGCGAGCGCTTCGGCGAGTTGTCCTATTCTGAGTCTGACGCTAGGCCCGATCCATCTGGACATTTTGGGCTTGGTAGTTACGGTTCCCAATCCGATCGTACTGAACATTACGGCTGTTCCGGGTGCGGGGAATCTGTTGGGCAACCTGCTGTGCGCTGTAGCGAACCTGCTGAATGGCGGCGGTCTCACCGGGGTGTTGGACACATTGGTGGCTGACCTGAACTCAATCCTCGCCGCACTTTAGGGCGTAAGGCTTATGGGGAGAGCGCGCACCGCGCTCTCCCCTTAAGATCCTCCCGGGCGAATCTATTGATTTATTTCTCACGCGGCCGTGCAAGGGCCGCTCTTCCACGGTGGCGGAGGTCCTAGTGATATATGCGCGTCGTGAAGTGAGAATTTTGTTGCTGACGAGCCGACGATTTTCTGACTTTCCATGTTCAGGCCGTAAAAAATACAAAAAGCGCAAGCCCTCAGGTTGCGCCCCCTGTTCCTTCAAATTTTATCTCTATATTTATTTTATCAATTTCGCCCAGGCCAACCGGCAAATTTAGTGACTTTATATTTCCCGCCCCTGCAACGTGATGGAAGGAATCGGGTGGTTTTGCCCCCTTGACAAGATTTCGCGTTGCTCCGGCCGAAACGGGTTATGAGTCCTTCGAAGTATCGTCCAGTCGCCGTTCCTTGTGTTCCAGAAGATCGTTAAGCTCCTGCACCAGTTTTACAAATTTGTCGTGATTCTGTTCCTTTGCGATTCGCTCACAAAGCATCTGCATACGTTCTCGTTCGTCAGGGGTCATTCGGCCTCGCGGGAACTGACTTCGCCGGAAGAAGGTTTATCGCATCTGTTATATCGGCGTCAACCAGTGCCGCCTTGAATGTTTGTAGGGTATGTTACCGAAGCCGCTGCAAGCCCATGAAAGAAAGGGATCTGCACGGCGGTACGAGTTTGAGTCTTCTCGCCCTAGGGACGCAGGGTTCGGCGTTCCGCAGGATGCCGGCCGCCGAGCAGCCGGTTTGCGGCCAAGCCTCTGAGCCGTTCCATCTTCTCGTGGATGGCGGCCAGCAGTCTTTGGAGGAGGGTTTCGAGTTCTTCCTGCGGCGCGTCGATTAACTGATCGCTCAGGTTACGGATCCGGTCATCAACGCGGCGCGAAGGCATTCAGAAAAGTGCAGAAGCGCAGGTAGCGCTGTACGATGGTGCCCCTTTTCTCGCGGGAGTGCGATACCCTACATACTGTAGATGGAGCACGCCGAGATATATTTCGCATTAGGGCTTACCCTAACTGCCGAATCTTTGGGCGGCGCGGGCTTTCGCTTTGGCAGCCTCTTCCTCACGATTCTTGGCCGGGGCGGTGGTTTCGAGCGAACGCAACAGGCGAGTCGAAATCGCAGCCACGTCCTCCACAGCGCCGAGGAACGAGGCTTCGTTGGCCTTTGACGGTTTATTGAATCCAGTGATCTTGCGAACAAACTGCAGCGAAGCCGCACGAACTTCTTCGTCCGACACCGGCGGATCGAAGTTGAAAAGAGTTTTGATATTTCTGCACATGAGTGTGGAAACCTCGCGAAATCGCAGCTCTCAGCTATCAGCTATCAGCGTTCAGCTCTTGTCATCGAGAAGCGCTGAGATGCCTTCCAATTTTCGCATAATGCATACCCAGCAGGGCGATCCGCCCCCCCTGGGTTCGGAAACACGGCTTTCTCATCAGCCGGTAGTCCTGAGTGGTCTGGGAACCGCTTCGACGTAGCGCAGAAAGTGGGGGCGTCCCCGGCGCTTCCAGTATGGGGAGTCATATTTGTTGACGCCAGGTCCCGCATGCAACACGCTCAAAAAAGAATGATGAGCGGGACTAATTACGATTCCGGCATGTCCGGGCCACACCGCCAAATCGCCCGGTTGCGGACTGACGACGCGCCGAAATTCCGGAACCCCGGCATAGAGTCCCGAAGAAGGAGCGTATTCATACGGAAAACCAGCGCTCTGATAGAGTCCGTGCACGAAGTGAGTGCAATCGTACCGGGAACTCAAATGGTGGCGAGAATTCATAGCCACCCGAGCAATTCGCAAACCTTCGGCGGGAGTCACCGGCCGAACGCGGTTCGATGTCGACCGGCCGGCATTCTCACGCGTGACCCGAGTCGAGGCGTTCGAACCCGTCCGCTTTTCTTGTCCCGCAGCCGCCGGCAATACGACCAGGCAAAACAGGAAAAATACCAGGCCGCGTTGGCCAGGGAACTCCATAGTCCTCCTTATATCGCGCCTTCATAAGGCAGGACAGATCACGAGGGTTGCCCCGGGTCCCGGAAAAGTGTCCCGATATGAGATGCACCTTCGGTCTGGAGGTTTGGCGGGGAAGGGTTTGGCAGGGGGGTTGGCGGGGAAGGAAAATACAGCGCCCGCGATCGGCTTCGCGACCATCCCGCTCCTGAGACCGAGCAGCAAAAAACCTCCCGCTGGGGGACGGGAGGTTCGAAAAAAAATTCGCAGTCTATGCGCGGACGACGTTTGCCGCCTGGAAGCCTTTGGGGCCCTTCAGCAGATCAAACTCCACGGTCTCACCTTCGTTGAGCGTGCGGTAACCGTTCTCCTGGATGGCGGAGAAGTGCACGAATACATCTTCTCCCGTGGAGCGCTGGATGAATCCATATCCCTTCGCCCCGTTAAACCACTTCACTGTACCTTTCTCTCTCACGGCAAGTACTCCTTTCACAATCGTGAAGAATTATTCTCCGGCGTTCTCGATCGTCGCCCCGGTAAACTGGAGGCCCCCCTCAATGACGCCGGTAGAAATTTCGGTCACGTCTACGCTGTGCGGCAGAAGTACTCCAAAAAGGAAAAGACTCCCTCAGTCCTCGCTGCGGTCTGATTCCGCAGCGCGAACTTCCGGAGTCCCGACAATTTGGCGTATTCCACCACACCGGCAAACGTTTACCGCCCTACTTGGCCTCACCACCGGACCACTCCCCGGTATTGAGCACCCGATAATAAGGGCTATTAAAACGATTCGCAAGAAGAATTAGAAAGAAATCGCAATCGGCCCCCCGGGCCAGCGAGTCCCGAATTCCGATAAATTTAACAAAGATAAAGAAATAGCTCGAAAACGACCCGGTACCTTTGGTTTTCTTCGTTCCGGGCCTACCCCGGCGTTCCTCTGGTACCATGAGTTGCCGACGTGGCCAATCCGCCCATTCCGACCCTTCCCCAGGACGATACGGTACCGCAGCGTACTGTCCGCCTCGCTCCGCGCCGTGCTCCAAGCCTGATCGTCTCCACCGTCAAATATCTGACACGGACCGATGTCCATACCTTCGCGTTCTCGGTCGCGGCGAATTCGATTCTGTCGTTCTTTCCTTTCGTCGTCCTGCTGATGACCATTATCCGCCGCGTCTTTCATTCGCAGGTGATGTACGAAGTGGTTCTGCAACTCCTGCGCGACTACCTGCCTGCCGGTCAGGACTTCGTCATCCGCAACCTCAACGCCATGGTTAATTCCCGGCAGCGCGTGCAGGTGGCTTCGCTGATCATTTTGCTGGTGACCTCGACCGGCGTTTTTGTGCCCCTGGAAGTTGCGCTCAACCGCATCTGGCACTTCGAAACCAATCGCTCCTACCTGGGAAATCAATTGATCTCGCTCGGGCTGGCATTCGCCTGCGGCATCCTGGCCTTGCTCTCGATCGCTCTCACTGCGGGGCCGGTTGCGTTTATGGAAGTCTTAGTGCACGGCTACGGAACGGGGATCGTGCGCCTGGTTGGGTTTTTAATGATGAAAGTGTTCGCCATCGCCGCCAGCATCGCCATTTTCTTCCTCATCTACTGGCTGCTGCCCAACGGCAAAGTTCCGGCACGCGCCGTCCTGCCCGCCGCCATCATCATGGGATTGCTTTCGGAAGTCCTGAAGTATGCCTATATCGTGGCTCTGCCCTGGCTGAATTTTCAGGAAGTCTACGGCCCCTTCGCGCTCTCCGTGAGCCTGATGTTCTGGGCATTCCTCTCGGGATTGCTGCTGCTGGCGGGAGCCAATCTCTCGGCCGAAGATCACGTTTTGGCTGAGCTTCCGTCCCGCTAAGGGCATCATGCAGAGCGCAGCCTTTCTTCAGGCGGAGCGATGAAGTGGAAGGTCGCGCGCAGGAAGGCAAGCCACCGGTCCAAACTAATAAAGGGCCGTCTGCGATTAACAGACGGCCACGGAGCTGATTCCAACGAACTGAGAACTGAAAGTTGACAGCTGAAAGCGTCCTACTTCTTCTGCTCCCCAATCGAGAGCAACTCGACTTCAAAAATCAGAGTTTCTCCTGGGCCGATATCGCTTCCCGCGCCGCGGTCTCCATACGCCAGGTCCGCTGGGATGAACAACTGCCACTTCGATCCCACCGGCATCAGTTGCAGCGCTTCGGTCCAGCCTTTGATCACACCGCCGACGGGAAACGATTCCGGATGCCCGCGTTTATAGGAGCTGTCGAATTCCTTGCCGTTGAGCAGGGTCCCGCGATAATTGCAGGTCACCGTATCGGTTGCCGTGGGCTTCGGTCCCGTCCCCTCGGTCAAGACTTTGTACTGCAAGCCACTGGGCGTGGTAACCACTCCCTCTTTGCTCTTGTTGGCCGCCAGAAACTCTTCGCCGGCTTTCCTCGCCGCCCCTCCCGCCTCATGCGCTTGCGCTTCCTGCTTTCCCCGAACTTCGGTCTGCAGTTGCATCAGCAGGGCGCGCTCCTCGTCTTCGGTCAACAGCGGTTTGGTGCCCGCCAGTGCATCTCTGAATCCGCGCGCCGCAAGCGCCGGATCCACGGACTCATTCACGTGCTGTTTGTGAAGATCCCCGCCAATTTTCATTCCCAGCGCGTAACTCGCCTTTTCCTTCTTGGTTTTGAGAGCTAAACCAGTAGCGCTTCTAGCGGTCACTGGCGCCTTCTTGGCTGTTGAAGCCGGTTTCTTCGCCGGAGTCGCTTGCCCGGATGCCGGCTGACTGGGTTGAGCTGGGGCTGCCGGTGTCTGCTGAGCCAGGGCATAGCCCAGCAGCATGGTTCCGGCCGCTGATAGTCGAAGAACAAGAGCTAGAGATTTTTGCATATGTTGGTATTGTCCCATTGCATGCGAGAGATGAGCAAACCACGGCAAGCGGAAACAATTTCTAAGAAACGCTGTTCGGAGAACTTATTTCAGGCCATCGACCACGTAAAGATCAGACAGAAGGCGGCCCATGGAGTAGGCGTACGACTTTCCATCCGCGCTGAACCTGATGATCGGAATGCTTTGCACGCCCGCTGTATCAGCCGGCACAATTTCCTTCCACAACTGTCGCCGGCCAGTAGCGATGTCGACGCGAGTGATTTGCACCGGGACCGTGCTGGTACGCAGCAGCACACTCTTACCGCCGTCGAAGAAACCCATGACACGTTCATTGGGCTGCGGAATAACATTAAGTTTTTGCGGCTCCCCGCCAGCGATGGGATAGAGCCAGGACTGATGTTTAGAGTCCGTAGCCAGGAGGAACTTGCCGTCAGGCGAAACGTATAGGCCGACCGTGCCCTCGGGCGTGAGCGCTCGCGGCGCACCGCCCTGGAGATCGAGCAAATAAGAGCGCGGGCCGTGGCCCGGTTCCGCGGCCGCATATACGATTGACTTGCTATCCGGCATCCATGCGAAATTGAAGTGATCGACCTTGTCATCGGTGAGTGCCCGGGCCTCCCCGACTCCGGTGGGAAGAAGCACCAGCTTGGCCGGCGCCCCCACCGCGGACAGTACCGATTGACCATCCGGAGATAGGGCAGCAAAGGCGCCATCGCCGAGTCGTACCGCAGGGGAACCATCCGTCTTACGCAGAAAGATGCTGTAGTTCGCGCCCTCGGCTTCACCCGTCTCGGAAAATACAATGGTCTTGCCGTCGGCCGATATATCCCCGAGCAGAGACCAGTCAAACCATGAGAGGCTGCGCTCGCGCGTTTCGCCCGGAGCAAGCGCGGACAAGCTCAGGCGGGCCTTATCCGCAGTCATCAAAACCAGACCATTGCGGCTGATATCGTGGATTGTCAATCCGCCGGGCGCACGATAAATGAGCCGTTCTTTGCCGGACAAGTCCAACCCATAAATAGAACGTGCTGAGCCCGATGGCACGGCTGAGAACCACAGCTCCTTGCCGCTCGGAGCCCAGGCCAAACCCTCCACGCTCGAATAGAACGATGAACTCGCCTTGCGTTGTCCATGCAAATCGAGGATCACAACCCGGCCATCGTCGCCGTTCGGGATGTGATCGGCGACAGCAAGCAAATTCCCGGTGGGTGAGAAGCGCACGTGGCTGACCCATCCCTTGGGCTCATAGAGCACATTTCCGGCAGGAAATTCGAGCTGAGAATTTCTGTTGAGAGTGCCCTGGATCACTGCCAGGGAAGTACCATCGGGCGTCCAGTCTGCCCAAAGGACATTGTCGAACACCTCGCGCGGCGCGCCCCCGGCCAGCGGAACCCGCGCCAGGGTACCCGACTGCGTGAACGGAGAAAAATTCCCGGGATGCAGGGAGATCGCCAGCTCCCCCTTCGACGAGATGGCCAAAATCTGGGAGGTCGGAAGGCCGATCGACCGTGAGTCGGTACTGTCAAATCGCGTCGAGAAAACCTCTTGTGGTGCGCCGTCCCAGGCAGCGCCATAAACGATGGTCTGACCGTCCGGAGCAAAGCGCGCGGCCCAAATCGTGCCGTTGCGGAAAGTTACTTTGTGGAACGTTGGATTCGCCTCGGCGCTTCCCCGGCGAGCGTAGCCATAAACGCCGGCCCACGACGCCAGCAAGAGCAAGACCGCGAGCGCCGGCAAGAGCCATCGACGCGTCTGCTTTTCCTCCGTGAACGCCCGCACCCCGCCCCGGCTGGAAGTCGATATATCGGTGAGAGCCTCCAGATTGAAGGCCACGTCCCGCACCGATTGAAAACGCTCAGCCGGATTCTTCTCCAGGCAATGGCGGACAACGCGCTCCAGTGCCGGAGAAACATTGCGGTTGGTCTCGGCCAGGTCGGGCGGTTCCTCTTTCAGAATCGCGCTCATGGTATCGACGGCGGAGTCGCCGTGAAACGCGCGCTTACCGGAAATCATTTCGTAGAGCACGGCGCCGAAAGAAAAAATGTCGGTGCGCGAGTCGGTAGCCTTGCCGCGAACCTGCTCCGGCGACATGTATCCCGCCGTGCCCATCACTACACCGGCTTCGGTGCCGACCTGCTGCGTCGGCGCGTCCCCTGACAAATCCGCCTCAGACCGGATCAGCTTCGCCAGACCGAAGTCCAGAATCTTCACTCGTCCGTCGGCGGTGACGAAAATGTTTTCCGGCTTCAGGTCGCGGTGCACAATGCCCTTCTCGTGCGCCGCCGCCAGCCCGCTCGCGATCTGCCGCCCGTAGTCGATCGCTTTGCGCGATGACAGTGGTCCGTTCCGTAACCGGTCGCGGAGGGTCTCGCCCTCCAGAAGCTCCGATACGACGTAAGGGGCGCCGTTATGGTTTCCAATATCAAAAATGGAAAGAATGTTGGGATGGTTCAGAGCAGCCGCTGCGCGGGATTCCTGCGCGAAGCGTTGCAGCCGTTCGGGATCGCTCGAAAATGATGCGGGCAGAACTTTGATCGCAACGTCGCGGTTCAGCCGCGCATCGCGGGCACGATAGACTTCGCCCATCCCGCCTGCCCCGATCGGAGATTGAATTTCATACGGCCCGAGTTTCGTTCCGGAAGGAAGTGGCATGTGAGGCCAAAATTATAGTCGATGTGGTGCGGGCGACTCGCCGCATTTCCTGTTCATTAGCGCCGCAGGGCGATCTTTACCAGACTCCTGGGACCAGCCGAAAGCGAGTTCGCTCGCAGTACTCCGCATAGCCCGGCAATTCGCGCCGCAGAGTTCTCTCCTCGTGAATCAAACGATAGATCAGTATCGGGACCGTCAGCGCGAATACGGGGAGGGCGGCGTACGAGCCTAACGCCAGCGGCACTGCCAGCATCGTCACGGCCATGCCGCTATACATCGGATGCCGCACAAATGCGTACGGTCCGCCGTGAATAACCGTCTGCTCAGCTTCTACCTGGATTGCGCTGCCTGCGAAGCTGTTCGTCTTCATCACCCAGAAGACAATCCAGTATCCCGCCACGACGACAACCTGCGCGACGGCGACCACCGCAAGCGGAACCGGGCCCAGCCACCGCGGCGACCAGCCGAAGCGAAAATCGAATCCCGCCAGGATAAACGCCGAAAACATAATCGCGACGAAGAGCTTTCGAAACAGGCCTTGTTCCGGCTCCGCTTCCTTGTCCTGTAACCGCCGCTCCAACAACTGGGGATCATGTTTCAAGAAATGGACAAGAAAGAAAATCCAGAATGCCGCGGTTAGGCTCAGAAGGAGCCACCCCGGCCAGAAGCGCAGCGAGCCTGCCGGAACCAGCAACAGGACGCCAGAGAAAATCAGAACCGTAAGCAAACGCCGCACGGCGCGCGCTTTCAGACTCATGCTCTGTTCCATTGTTCTATTGTTCCAGTGTTCCCTGTTTGAGACTGACCTTCCGCTCAAAATCCCGGCGGACGCTCGCTCACCACGCCGAATGCGCGCTCCAAGGCGAGACCCGCACGCACCATCGTGCCTTCATCGAACAGTCGCCCGATGAGCGCCACCCCATGCGGCACCCGCCGTGCTGGCGAAAAAGCCGGCAGCGGATAATTCGGGTCGGGCGCCCAATCGCTGCGCGCCTTGGCAACTTCGACGAATCCCGCCCGCACCACAAGCGCGGGATGCCCCGTGAAATTGGTGATGGTCAGCATTTCGTCGCGCAGCGCCGGCACCAGCAGCACATCCACTTCCGAAAACAGACGCGCCATCATCTCCGCTACTTTGCGCCGCAAGCGGTCCGCCTGCACAAAATCCACAGCGGAAAGAAAACGCGCCTGGCGAAAAATGTTGGGCCACGCGTCCGGCACCTGCGCCTTCAATTGGCGCAGCCCGCCGCTGAGCGTCAGTTCCTCGAACGCCGCAGCGCCTTCGGCAAACAGAATCAGATTGAGCGAGTCATACGGCCAATCGGGAATCGACACCTCCACCGGAAGCATTCCGACTTTCCGCACGACGTCCACCGCCGCGCGATCCACGGCAGTGGCAGGATTTTCGTTCAACCACTTAGGAAAATATCCCACGCGCAGGCCGGCAACGCTCGCGCCCGCGTCAAAGTCCAACCTGCTGGGCACGCTGGCCACATCGCCAGCATCCGAACCACTGATCGCATGCAGCACCAGCATGGCATCCTCAACGCTGCGGGTCATAGGCCCAAGCTTGTCGAGCGACCAGCAGAGCGTCATCGCGCCGGTCCGCGCCACGCGTCCGTAGGTTGGCCGCAGACCGGTAATTCCGCAGCGCATCGACGGGCTCACGATGCTGCCTCCGGTCTCGCTGCCAATTGCGAAGCCCACGAGTCCCGCAGCCGTAGCCGCACCTGGGCCCGCGCTCGATCCCGACGATGCTTCTTCCAGCAACCATGGATTCATCGTCTGCCCCCCAAACCAAATATCGTTCAGTGCCAGCGCTCCCAGACTTAGCTTCGCTACCAGCACCGCTCCAGCATCTTGCAGACGCTTTACCACCACAGCGTCTTCCGCCGGAATGCGATTCCGAAAAGGCTCTGCTCCGTACGTGGTCGGAATCCCCGCCGTGTCCAGCAAGTCTTTGGCGCCCCACGGAATGCCGTGCAGCGGTCCGCGATATTTTCCGCTGGCAATTTCGTCGTCGGCCTGCTTCGCCTGCCGCAGCGCCAACTCGCGCGTGAGCGTAATCACGCAATGCAGCCTGGGATCGAACTGCTCCAGCCGTTTCAGATAAATCCCCGTGAGCCGCTGCGAACTGAGTTGCCGCGTCTCCATCCAGCGCGAGAGGTGCGTGACCGGCGCGAACGCAATATCTTCATCTCTCGTGGGCAGAGCACCGGCATCGGCCCGGCTACGCACGAAACGCTCGCGCTGCGGCCCGGCTTTTTGCCCCGGCAACACTGGATTCCACCGCGAAGCCGGCGCAACCGTCGACTCCAGTTCCAGCTTGCGCGGTCCGGTGCGCCGCTCATACAGCGCCGCCATCGTCTTGCGCCAACTCCGGGCGGCAACGTCGCGTTCGTCGGCAGCCATCTCAAACTGCACCAGCTTCTCCGCCTCCGCGAAAGTTGTCGCCGACACCTCCGGCCCCACCGCCGGCCCCGTTCCGAACGCAGGCGGCGCCCCCGGCGGCAGATCAGAGGAATTTTGCCCTGCCGGGCTTTGGTTTTGGCCCTGCCCCCGCCCCGCGGCTATAGCCCCTAGCAGCCCAGCCATACCCAACACTGTCAGAGATGTGTCCCCCAGGAATTGTCGACGCGATTTCGCCATGAATCCTCCGCCAGAATTGTAGCGTCTGCGACGGTCAGAATTCACAGCGCTCGAACAGCCTTATGGGGTTCCGTGAAACGGTTCGCGACGATATCCCGGGCCGCAAGCTCAGTAACTGAGAACCTGCGCCGATGAAGATCGACTGGAATGCGGCAGGCACCGAGGTAGAAAAGAGAAGGCTTCCAGCTCCTGGCTCTTTCGAAAGAGTGGGAGCTGGAAGCTAGAAGTTAGCGGCTAAAGCCCAGCACCATCGCCCGGCCTCTCGACTGAAGCCAGGGATATCCGCAAGGGCTGCCACCGGTGAACTCGATGGCATGCAGAAGGCCTATTCCCTGAGCAATCATTTGCCGGTACATCTGGGCCTGTTGGCTGAACCGCTGGCCCAGGAAGTAACCGGCGGCGTGAGTAAAGCTTTATGGTTGTTGCTGGGAGCGGTCATGGGCGTACTGCTGATCGCCTGCATCAATCTTGCCAGCTTGCAGCTGGCTCGCAGTGTGGCTCGCGATCGCGATAACGCGCTGCGCGCGGCATTGGGAGCCGGGTGCCGGGATTTGCTTCAGGCGACCGTAGCCGAGAGCCTGGTCCTTTCGGCAATCGGCGGCGTCGCCGGAACTCTGCTTGCATTTCTTGGTGTCCGCAGCTTTGTTGCAATCGCTCCCGCCAATCTTCCCCGGTTGAGTGAGGTACATGTAAGCTGGCCGGTGCTGCTTTTCGCGGGTAGCCTCTCCGTGCTGACCGCACTTGTGTTCGGCAGCCTGCCGGCGCTGCGTTCGCTGCGAACCGATCCTCAACAAGGTCTTCAGTCCGGTTCCACGCGGATCTTCAGCGCACGTGAGGCAACCGCGACGCATCGCTGGTTAGTCGGGTTTGAGGTTGCCTCGACTGTAGTACTACTCATTTTCACGGGTTTGGTGGCGAGAAGCTTTTCCCGAATTCTCAATCAGGATCGCGACTTCGATTCAAATCAAGTAATCGTTGCGCAGGCTGACCTGTTAAGCCCCAGGTATGGCGGAGATTCCGGCGCTTCCGTTCGCTCCGCCTTCGTGGATCGCGCCCTGGATCGCCTTCGAGCCAACGCGAATGTGCAATTCGCCGCGGTCACCAGCGCCATGCCGCTCACCGGCGAAAGCAATGTGTATGGAATTCATCGGGAAGACCATCCCCTGCCGGAGGACGAGGCTCCTACCGCAAATCTGCGCAACATCAGCCCGCAATACTTCGCCGCCATGCGCATCCCGCTGTTTGCCGGTCAGGAGTTCGAAGAAAAAGAACGGGAGCATCCCGACGACGCGATTATCTCCGAAAGAGCTGCAAAGGTTGCGTGGCCGGGGGAAAATCCGCTAGGGCGGACATTTCGCATGAATGGCCGCACGTATACCGTGACTGGCATCGCCGCCGACGCCCGCATTGCCGACCTGAAAATCGATGCCCCAGTCGTTTACCTTCCCTACTGGCACGATCCGCCAGCTTCCGTCTTGTTTGTTGTTCGTTCGCCGCAGCCTCTCGACGGGCTTGCTTCGACCATTCGGCGCGACCTGTGGGATATCGATCCGGAAGTAGCCATTCCTGTAATTAAGTCCCTCAACGGTCAGATCGATGAATCGGTTGCGACCGAACGATTCCAGACGATCGTCTTATCGTGTTTCGGTGTGGCTGCTTTGCTGCTGGCAGTGCTGGGCGTGTACGGCGTACTCTCCTACTCCGTTTCATTGCGTGGGCAGGAGTTCGGGGTGCGCGTTGCCTTCGGATCGACCAGATATGCCCTGATGCGGCTGGTGATGCTGGAATCGTCGGTTCCGGTTCTGGGGGGTCTGACCTTCGGCGCTCTTGCGGCTATCGGATCGACACGCTGGATTCGCAGCTTGCTCTACGAAACGACCGCTGCAGACCCTGCCGCCATCGGACTCAGCATTGGCCTGCTACTCCTGGTAGCACTCCTGGCGGCGCTCTTTCCCGCCTATCGCGCTTCTAGAGCAGACCCCATGCAAGCCTTGCGGCAAGAATAGCTTCCTCCGGAAAAATGTCCCGGGGGCAAACCAGCGGGGACAAATCAGCGAGGACAAAGCAGCCCGAGGCGCGGATTTTAGACGCGCCTCGGAAGCTGCACTCGCGAATCGCCGATTTTCTTATTTTGATCCAATGCTCGCCCGCTGATTCTCCACCGGCCTCTCCACGTGATCGACGACGAGAACTTTCATAGGGCTGGTTACTGGTTCCAATTTCAATCCTAGCTGCTCCTGCAGCGCCGTGAAGAGCGAAGATCGGGCGGCGTCCGAGGTTAGCGCGCCGTTGGGCGCTGGATTATCGCCCATCAATTTCGCCATCCCGGTTTCGGTTCCATCGGGTGTCCAGCGCAAAGTGAAATCATAGTTCCCGGTAAGCCCGGTCTTATCGACCACCGTGCGTCCGAGTTGCCAGGACAGCTGTTCTACCAATGGCTTCAACGTCGTTCCCTGGTCGATCAGTTCGCCGGGCCCCATCTTCATCATGCCTCGTTGTGGCAGGCGACCCTCAGGACCATTAATTCCGTTGGGATTCATATACTCAGGTTTCGCCTCCTGCATTTTGGGACCACCTTCGGCCATGACTAACTCGTAGACTTGAAGATCTTTGGTCTGCTGATGGAGCGCCAATTTGAAGCGGTCCGCCAAAACGGCCTGCAACGCCGACCGAAGTTGCATGCCAATACCCTCCGGGTTTGATGGGGACGCATCTTCGACCGCCGAGTCCGGCAGATTGACATCGATATCATATTTTTCCGAGTTAACCCATTCCGGAGCTCCCGAAATCAAGTCCGCTTGGACTCCGTATGCCGCTCCAAGAACCGTCTGCAGCGTAGCGCCGCGGGCGCTGAACCCGTGAGGCGAGAAGAATACGCCGACGTGCTCGACCACCCCGTTCACCGATTGGTGCGGCTTGATCGACGCCGATTTGTACGCCGCTCCGCTCGTTACACTTTCTTCCTGTGCCACGGACCGGCCTTGTGTGGCATTCATCACGCCAAATCCTATCGGCAGCGCCAGGGCTATCGTTACTGCGGCGCTGAGCAGCAGTTTTCTACCGAAATCCAGTTTTCGTGCAATACGCTCGGTCATAATACTCGCCATCCTTTTCTTGAGATCGGCCCCAGTGACGCCAGCCACGCAAGCCAGCGGCGAGCCCACACAGAATTCGCAAACTTTCAAAATGCTTTCGGCATAAACCTGCCGCTCGCTGCCCAGTTCCAAGACTTCTTCGTCGCAAGCGCGCTCGCGCTCCTCGACCAGCCGCGCTCCCAGCCACCACACCAGCGGGTGAAACCAGAACAGCGCCTCCACCACCATATGAATCGCTGCCGCCATATTGTCGTGACGCCTCACGTGCCACACTTCGTGCGCGACAATCGCTTCGAGGTGCGCATTTTCCAGTCGTTCGGAAATTCCCTGGGGCCAGATCAGAACCGGGCGTGCAATGCCGAAAATCCCGGGTTCCAGCGAAACCGGCGACAGCACCAATTCGATGGGACGCCGCAAACCCGCGATACGTCTCAGTCGACGCAGCGCTTCCACCTCGCGGCCTTCGCGCAACGGCGCACTTGCCAGCATCGCCCGCGAAACCCGCCGCCAGCGCACCCACCACAAAGACAGCACCAACAAGACCCCGCCCAGCCACAAGGGCAATAGCAGCGCCGGAAGCAGATGTATAAAGCTCGGCGCAACCGGCGCTGCCGGAGACACGATGATCGCCGGCATGGTGGCCGAGGCGAATGGCTGGTTTATTTCCTGGACCGCAAAATACAGCCCTGTTCCTGCTTGCACGGAGCCGTGGGACCAGGGCACGCGGTTGCCGATGCTGACCAGCAACGAAAAAGGAATCAGAAATTTCACCGACGCCGCCAGCCAGATCCAGTAGCGCACTCGAGCCTGATCCCTCCGCAAAATCAACGTCAGTAACCCCGCCGCCGCAGCGAATAGCGTCGACTGCCAAAGATGATTCCCCAACGCCGGTGCGATGGCGGCCCACATCGCGGACAAGTGTGCCAATGTCATTTCGCTTTGTCCTTTCTCTCCAGTTTGCGGAGAGTTTTCTCGGCTTCCTGCACATCCTCGAGGGTAAGCTGGCCGGATTCGATCAGATGCGCCATCACCGGTTGAGTGCGGCCGCCGAACAGCGCCAGCAGATCGTCGATCAGCTTCCGCTGTGCCGCATCGCGCGAAACCGCAGCTTCGAAAATATGAAAGTTGCCCACCTTCCTGACCCGGCGTACAGCTTTCTTGCCTTCCAACCGGTACACCGTGGTCTGGATCGTCGTATAAGCTGGCCTGCCCTTTTCCGGAAAAGCTTCCTGAATCTCGCGGATGGAGGCGCTGCCCCGAGTCCACAACGTTTCCATGATCTGGAGTTCAAGCTTCGCCAGTTTGGGTCCAGCCATCGCATCTCCTATCGATGTCTGCATTACTACTACATGTGTAGTTTATGTGTCAAGTCTTTTTTGCGGCTCTCCACCGCGCATGGTTGGGCAGGGCTAATCCACGGAGTTTCCGGCGCGTGTCTCGATTCCCGATATATTCGTCCGGAAAATTCACAGGCTTTTTGTGACATCCGTCACAGCTTTTGCCGTACCCCTGGGATTACGCTGGCTTGTTTCCCGGTTTCCTCCGAGCAGACGTCACCTTGAGGTTTTCCCATGTATGGGAGTGGTTCCTTGTGTCTGCTCGCACTTTCGATTTCGATTCTGGCGCCTGTCATTCTGAACAGCCAGTCTGATCGCGGCGATCATGCGCCCGACTTCGCGCTGCCGCTTCCGCAGCGCGACGGTCAACCTCCGATTCAACTTCCGATTCAACCTCCGAAGGTCGGCCCGTTTCGTCCCGGCTTCCCCATAGCGCCGCCGGGACCGGTTAGCTTCCCCGTGATCGCTCGCGCCGCCGGCGCTATATTTGCGGGCACGGTCACTGCGGTCGCACGGCGTCCCGCGGCAAGCGGGCATTCGGTAGAGACGGTCGCAATCACCTTTCGCGTTGAAAATGCCATCCGCGGCGCCACTCCGGGCGAATACTTAACCATCTCGCAATGGATTGGACTGTGGTCCGGCGGACAGCGCTATCGCATCGGCGAACGGGTGCTCCTTTTCCTCTATCCCCCGAGCAAGCTCGGCCTGACCAGCAGCATCGGGGGCGGGATGGGACGCTTCACCATCGATCCCTTGGGCCGAGTCTTGCTCTCGCCACAACATCTTTCAGCTTTTCGTGCGGATCCCGTGCTGGGCGGGAAGTCTCGTGCCGCTCTCAGCGACTTCGCCAGGGCGGTGCGCCGGGCCAGCGGGGAGGAGTAAGTGCAATCCGAAGAGTCGACGATGCCAGCTCGGAGGGCGTTTGCCCGCTCATTTCTGCTCAGGCTGCTCCTGGCGGCGGCGATCATTCTGTGCTTCACCGTGATGTCCCACGCCGGTGGCCCCAAGCTGGTGGCCGGCACCGTGTACTTCGATCCGACCACTACTGGTCAACCCCTGACTTGGCCGCAGGGACTGATCACTTACTACACCGACCAGGGTGACCTCAGCCCAATCCTGCCCAACGCCACGGCAAACACCTTCGTCGCCAGCGCGTTCAGCCCGTGGACTTCGGTCGCAACCGCGGCGATTGCTGCCACTCGGGGTGGCCAACTCGCTGAAGATGTGAACGGCAGCAACGTCATGGTAAACGCGGACGGTTCCCTCTCCGTGCCCACCGACATTCAACCTACAGCCATCGGAACGCCTGTGGGCATTGTTTACGATTATGACGGCTCCGTGACCGACGCATTGATGGGCAGTGGGGCAGGCGCTTCCAGCCAATGCTTCTTCAACGCCGTATTTGGAGGCGACGATAACTACGGCACATTCGCCAGTTACCAGCATGCTCTGATCGTGATTAACGGACGGTGCGCCCTGCAATCGTCGCAACTCACCGACGTGGAATATCGTCTGGTGCGGGTCATCGGCAGCGTGCTGGGCCTGGGATGGTCGCAGCTCAATCCTAACGTGCTCACCGGCGCGCCCCATCCGACGTCCGACGATTACGCAGGATTCCCGGTGATGCACTTCACCGATCCCATGAATTGCGTGCCCATCACGCTCTGCTATCCCAATCCCTATCAGCTGGCAATGGACGATGCCGCCGCCCTCTCGCGACTCTACCCGGTCACGACGCAGAATCAATCGAATTTTCCCGGCAAACAGATTTTTTCAACCGCCACGGCACGCATTCACGGTTCAGTATGGTTCACCGATTCTCACGGTAACCGGACGCAGCCCATGCAGGGCGTCAACGTCGTGGCCCGTTGGATCGATCCCGCAACCGGTTTGCCCTCGCGCAGGTATGCCGCCGCTGCGGTCTCCGGTTTTTTGTTCACGGGCAGCGCCGGAAATCCCGTCACTGGCTTCGACGACGCCTTGGGAAACCCTTTTGCTGAGTGGGGGTCGTCCAGCCAAACCGTTGAAGGCTTCTTCGATCTCGCCGGACTGCAATTACCCAATGGCCTCCCAGCGCAGTATCAGTTGAGCGAGGAAATGCTGAATCCCACGTGGTCCGCTGGCGTCGGCCCGTATTCCCCGGGGCCGGTTGCGCCATCCATTTCGGCGCAGCCCATCACAGTGACCCTCAGCCGTGGCAATGATGCCGAGCAAGACATTCTGATGTCGAGCAGCGCGCAACCCGTGCCGCAGGCGCAGTCCACATGGTCCCAGCCCGCCGCGGTCCCTCGCGGAGGCGACTGGGTCAGATCGCTGAGTGGCTATGGAGACATGTCTTACCTGATTCTGCCGGCGCAAGCCAATCGCACGTTGTCGGTGGCCGTGACTGCGCTCGATGAGACCGGAAGCGCAAGTCAACTCAAAACTCAGCCGGTGATTGGCATGTGGGCGGCGTCCGATCCGGAAGGCACTCCGCCTCCGGCGTACACAACTTCTCCATTTAACCAGGTCGTTCCCGGCATGACGCGGCTGGATGCACAGATCGCCACCTCCACCAACTTCCTGATCGCGATTTCGGATGTGCGCGGCGACGGACGCCCCGACTATCATTACCACGCGCATCTCCTCTATGCCGACTCGGTCTCTCCCGTGCGCATCGGCGTAAAGGGCGGCGTGGTCACGGTGCAAGGCACCGGGTTCGCTCAGGGACTGACCACATCCGTGGGCAGCACGAGGGCCGCGCAGTTCGCAGCCAGCGCCAGCCAGATGATCCTGGCCGCACCTCCCCAGGGAGACGGGCCGCAGAACATCACCATTGCCGATCCGGTCAGCGGTTCCTCTTCCACCATGGGCAGCGTGCTGATGTACGGCGCCGCCGCAACCGACAATATCGTTCTCCTTGGCAACGGATTGAATCCATCTACTGCCGTGGGCACGCAGGCGGTGAATCCGGTAACCGTGCGGGTTCTGGCAGCCGATGGTGTTACGCCGGTCAGCGGCGCGACTATCGCGTGGAGTTCCACGAATGGAGTGCAGCTTTCGGCCTGCGCCGGGGCGATATCCTGCTCAGTAATCAGCGATCAAAGTGGGAACGCCGTCACGTGGCTCACACCGGCCGCCACCGGTGTAGCCACTGTCACTGCGACGCTGGCGCCAGCGGCGTATGGTTCTTCGAAAGCGGTGAGCGCGACGCTTAATGCGGTCGAGTCCGCCTCCGACATTGGGGTCTCCACGCCGTTTCTCTGGATTTCCCAGGGAGCCACCGTCAGTCTTCCGCTGACAGCGCGCGTTCTCAGCAACGGCGCCCCGCAGAACAATGTCAAAGTGAACTTCACCTTGGTCGGCGGTTCTGGGACGCTCAGCGCCGGAAGCGCCTCCAGCAACTCCAACGGATACGCCACCGTCAATCTGACGGTTACGCAAATTGCAGCGCCAGCACAACTGACGGCCTGCGTGGCTCCGGGGAACGTCCCCTGCCAGACCATTTATGCCAGCCCGGTGCCGGTTGCCAACCAGCGTTTGCAGCCCGTGGCGGGAAGCGGGCAAATATCGACCGGCCAGGCATTTCAGCCGGTTATCGTGCGCGTAACGGATTTCTCTTCGCCCCCAAATTCCGTGATCGCCGCCAACGTGTCGTTTCTGAGCACGGTCCTGCGCCCGGGTGGAACATCTTCCACCGGCGGTGATGGCGAAACTAATCCCGGCAATCCGGCGATGCCCGTGATACTCCAGGTAAGCCAAAGCAGCGCCCTTACCGACATGAATGGCCTGGCCAGCATCGTGCCCTCCGCCGGCGGCTTCAGCGCCCCGGTGGAAGTCGATGTTGCGGTCGCGGCGGGAAGCAGCGGGTTTCTCGATTATCCGCTGGAACTGCTGCCCGCCCCAATGATAGGAACAGCCCCGCCTCCGACCGGAAGACTTCCGGTACGAATCGTCCGTCCGATCAGAATCGAGGAAAACAGGACAGAGTAAACGCAGTCCTAAGGTCCTTAGGAGCGAAAACCTGCCGAGCGGCGCTCGGCGGACAGCCGAGGGCGGCTGTCCCCACATAACCACATGAGCTGTCCGGAAGCCGGAAGCTGAAGTCCGAGGCCCGAATTTGAGGTCTGAGGTCTGCAGTCCTTCCCCGCTACTTCTTCGTCCACTGATCGACCCAGGCATTCACTGTCTGATACCACAGCCGCGAATTCTGCGGCTTCAGCACCCAGTGGCCTTCGTCCGGAAAATACAGCATCTTCGACGGGACGCCCTCCATCTGTAGCGTGGTGAAAAGCTGGAAGCCCTCGCTCACATCGAGCCGGTAATCGCGCTGGCCGTGGATAACCAGCGTGGGCGTCTTGAAATTCTTAGCGTACTGGTGCGGCGACCACTTCTGATACCCCGCGCGATTGTCATAAGGAGTGCCCTTGAACTCCCAGTCGTTGAACCAGAGCTCTTCTGTGGTACCCCAGGCCGACTCAGCGTTGAACATGCCGTCGTGCGTAACGATGCACTTGAAGCGATCCGTGTGCCCGAGAATCCAATTCGTCATGTATCCGCCGTAGCTGGCGCCCAGCGCGCACTCCCGGGACTTATCAATAAAAGCATAATGCTGCTTCCGCGTAGTCGAGCCCCTTCATCAGGTCTTCAAACGGAGCGCCGCCCCAGTCGCCGTTGATGGCGTCGATAAACTTCTGTCCGTAGCCGGTCGAGCCGTGGAAGTTGATCATGATCACAACGTAGCCGCTGGGTGTCGACGAAGTTGGCGCCGCGAATAGTTCGGGATTCCAGCGATAGCTCCAGTCGTCTCCCCACGCCCCCTGCGGCCCGCCGTGGACGAGGAACTTCACGGGATACTTCTTGGAGTAATCAATATCTGGCGGCTTAACGATAAAACCTTCGACCTTGTCGCCGTTCGCGCCGGTGAACCAAAAAGGATTGTAAGCGGACATTGTGATTTCCGAGCGGACAACGTCATTCAAATAAGTAAGGCGATGTGATACGGCGCAAGCTCTTTTACCTCCTGGGATGGAGTTACACTCTCCTTTGGAATCCGCCGGCACCAAGTGAACTTCATCGACGAGCTCTGCGCCGAGAATTTCACTCGGCGCTCTGAGAGACATCTGCGAGAAGAATATTCTTTTCCCGTCCGCGCCCACTGACACATCGTCGTTGAATCCCCCGATAACAGTGACCGGTTCGGATTCCGAAATCCCAAGCCTGAAAATCGGGTTTTCGCCCAGTTGCTCTGCAGAGAAGTACAGCGTAGATGAATCAGGCGCCCAGGCAAATGATCCAACCCAATGATCGAAATCTTCGGTTAGATTCTTCTTCTCTCCCGTCTTGCGGTCGTACAGCATCAAGCGGAAGCGGTCGCTCTCGTATCCCGGACGCTGCTGGGCGCGGTAGGCGATGTAGCGGCCATCGGGCGAATAGAGCGGCGTCGAGTCACTGGCAGGATTGTCGGCGGTGATGTTCTTGGTTTGCGCCAAAACCTGGACGGGCGAAGCGCCTGTCCCTACGTTGACCGGGACGATCCACAAATCGTTATTGGTGGAAGCCGCCGGATTCTTGTCGTGGTTCGAGGTGTAGCAAATTTCCTGTCCGTCGGGCGAGAAGGCGTAGTCATCCTGCCCGCCGAGCGAAAACACAGGCGCGTCGTAGTCGCCGGGCGTGAGGTCGCGGGGAATCGCCGGCGGAGATGCGAAGCCGAGGTTGTCGTACTCTTTCCCCGCGGCATCACGGCGGACCGTAGGCGCGCCGACCACTTCGACTACGAAGATGTGGCTGCGCTTGCCCTGTTTGTATGCGTTCCAATGGCGATAGAGCAGATGGGTAAAAATCTGTGCTTTAACTTTCGATTGCTCTGCTTCTTTCAATTTTTTTGCGTTGCAAGCAGTTTCTTCGGCTGGGGCTCCGTCGCATTCGGGATACACATCCGAGGTAAACAGAATATTCTTGCCGTCCGGCGACCAGAGATCTCCTCCGGCCTCGGTCGCAATCGAAGTTAGCTTACGTTTTCCTGTGACCGTTCCCGCGGCGTCGTCGAAATCCGCAACCCAGACCTGCGATCCGCCCTCTTTCGTCGACATAAACGCGAAGCGCTTCCCATCCGGCGCCCAGCGCGGGCGATCCGCATCCTGGTCGGCGATGATCTCGCGCTCCCCGCTCTCTGTCATTCCGACCGGAGCGGGATGATTCGCCGAAGGCGAAACCTCCCGCGAAGCGGAGGAATCTGCTTTTTCCTGTCCCGCGGCAAGCGGCACGATCCAGATATGCGGCGTCTTCGTGTTCGCGTCGAGATCCACATCCACCGCGCTGAAAATTACCCACTTGCCATCCGGTGAGACTTCAGGCTCGCCCACACGCTTCAGCTTCATCATGTCTTCGAAGGTAAAGGGATGCCTGGCCTGGGCAAAAATGGGAAGAGCGAAAACCAGAACGAGAAGCGAAAGAAAAAAACGCCGCATAAACCACTCCTCCTTGACAAACCGATGAGTGTAGCAGGGCGACGGGAGAGCTTCTAGCATCGAGACTGAACAGCCCTGTCGTAGCTTTTCTTTCGCCCCTTCAGGGCTCGCCCATTTTTTCAGCTTGTCAACCACGGCTTGCGCCGTGGGCTGTATTCTTTCGCCGCTTTGCGGCTAAGAGTCGGGGCGGTCCGCTAAGGGTCGGGCCGTCCGAGGTAACGCCCTGAAGGTGACTTCCGACTGCCCATTTCTGTGCCCAGCGCCCTCTGGGACGCCTGCCCTGTTGAAAAGAGATTACTTACCGGCGGGAACTCTGGGCATGCCCGCGGAGTCTATGGGTGTAACGAGTTGTGGCTTCTCACATGAGCCGGGATTGAGCAGACGCTAAATTTTTTAAGGGCGCGGTAGGGTGGAAAATCCTATAATCAGGGGACGCCATTATGGCGGGAGCAACCACCTTGGGTGATCTGGCAAGTGCCATCGGAGCGCGCTCGCATGAAGAAGCGGCGATCGTTGCGGAACTGAAGGCCGGCTCCGAAGCGGCCTACGTCTGGCTGATCGGCGAGTTCCAGCAGCCGGTCTATGGACTGGTCTACCGCATCGTGAACGATCCGGCGGACGCGGCCGATACTACGCAGGACGTCTTTCTGAAAGTGTTTCGTGGCATGAAGCATTTTCACGGCGGGTCGAGCCTGAAGACCTGGATTTACCGCATCGCGTTGCACGAAGCGGCCAACCGGCGGCGATGGTGGTTCCGCCACAAGGCGCGGGAGACCTCGATCGAACCGGCGGAGTCCGACGGGCCCAGCGCGGGCGAGAATGCGCTGCAAGTGGCATTGACCGATCATGCGGATTCTCCTTTTGAAAGTTTCGCGCATCACGAAGTACGGCATCGAGTGGAAGAGGAACTGATGCACGTTCCGGAGCCCTACCGCACCACGCTGATTTTGCGCGATCTGGAAGAAATGTCCTACGAAGAGATTGCCGAGGTGCTGGAGATTTCGCTGGGAACGGTGAAATCGCGGCTGACACGCGGCAGGGACGCACTTCGGCAACGGCTGGCATCTTATGTCCGCGAGGTTGGGAACGAATTGGGATTGACCGCTCCGCTATCGGACAACAAAGAATATAGTCAAAATAAAAGTAAAGAAGAGCGGAGTTTGCGGTCGCAGGTGGCTGGAGGGGGTAGAAGAGTCGAGGTGATGCCATGAAGGGCACAGGGAAAATTCTGGGATTGCAGTGCCCCCAGGCGAAGCGGTTGTTCTCGCCGTATCTGGATGGTGCGGTAACGGGGACGGAAATGCTCGCGCTGCAACAACACCTGGCAGATTGCCCGGCTTGCAACAGCGAGTATCAAGGCTTGCGCCGGACTCAGGAGTTGCTGGGGAGCATGCCTCGCCCAAAGGTTCCGGCGGATCTGGGGCTGAAGTTGCGGCTGGCGATCTCGCGCGAAGCGGCCCGCGCCCGGCGTCCCTCGTTCGAAGCGCTGCAGGTACGTTTGGAGAATGCGTTCCACGCCTTCATGGTTCCAGCAACGGCGGGATTTCTGAGCGCGCTGATTATTTTCGGAATCGCGATGGTGTATTTCGTGGCGCCCTCCTCCGTGCAGGCGGGCAACGACGTGCCGCTGGTCATGGTCAATACCGCGCCCCAACTGGAGCAGAGCGCCTTTGGCATGACCCTGGACACGATCGACTCGGACTCTCTGGTCATTGAGGCTTACGTCGACGCGAACGGACGCGTGCAGGATTACCGGATTCTTTCCGACACGCAGGATTCCAAAGAAGTATTGCCCCAGGTCAAGCGCATGCTGATCTTCACCACGTTCCGTCCAGCACTCTCGATGGGCCGGCCCACGCCGAGCCGCGCGGTGCTGTCGTTCTCGAAAATCAGCGTGCGTGGCTAGCCCTGCAATATCCTCTCGGAGAGACGTTGCTCGCAACGTCTCTTTTTCTTTCATCCGAAATGCCGTATAAAGGCGCCGGCCATTTTGTGTCGAAGCCGGAAACGCCCGCTCATGAAGGTAACGCTAAGCCACGCAACCCTTGAGCTCGTTAAGGGAGATATTACCCGTCAAGAGGTAGACGCCATTGTGACTGCCGCCAACAGGCGCCTGGCCGGCGGAGGCGGCGTCGATGGAGCGGTCCACACTGCGGGAGGGCCTGCCATCATGGAGGAGTTGAGTCGCCGGTTCCCTGCCGGTTGTTCCATCGGCGACGCCGTGGCAACCGGCGCTGGCAAGTTGCGGGCCAGGTTCGTGATCCACGCGGTTGGGCCAAGTTTCATTCCCCAGGAACAACAGTGGTGCGCCGAGCGGCTGGCCCAAGCCTATCGAAGTTCACTTCAACTGGCGGCCCGGCAGGGGTGCCGCAGTATCGCTTTCCCTTCGATCTCCACCGGAGTCTTCCACTATCCAACAGACGAAGCAGCCCGCATCGCGCTTCGGACCGCGCGCGATTTCCTGGTCACACCCAGCCTGCTCACACCCAGCCTGCTCGCACCCGGCCCGCTCGAACTCGTGCGTTGGGTACTTTTCGATGACCGGACTTACGACGCATACGTGGACGCCGCCGAAGAGGTATTCGCGGAATTTCCGCGCGGGAAATAAGCCGCAGGCAGCGGCAACCCGATTTATTCCGACTTGTTTTGTCCTGCATACTTCACCGCCAGAATCGATGTCACGGGACAGAACACTCGCGAGCCATCCGATTCGGTCCAGCGTGCGCCGCTGCGGGCGCCGGCCTGGTCTTGGCGTTGTTGGCCTGCCTGGCGGCTTTCGTTGCCTTCCTTGCCATCTTTGCCTTCCTTTGCGCGACGGCCGGCGTTTTCTTGAGAATCGGCCTTCTCTTGAGAGAGGACATTATGGAACTCGTAGACGTCCAATCCGAACGAAGACCGTCCATCTCCCACCGGAGAAACTTTGTGCCAACCGTCGGCGAGCAGAACTTCTGAAATCTTCTCCACATCAATTTCAAGGCTCATCGTGACTTTCCCCGTTGCAACCCTTTGGCCCCAAGGGCGAGATTTCTCGCTCGCGCCGGGACGGTTCTTAGGATGCATTTTCGCAGGAGAAAGTCAGTGAGATTCAGTTTCGTATCAGCGTAATCGCTTCGCTAGCAGGGGCAGAAGATGTTGCGGCCTTTTCAGACCGGACTTTTATTTCGTTAGCGCCCCCCGATGGAACCTCCAGCTTCAGCTTCCGCATGATGCCTGCCAGAGCCGCCAGCAAAGCTTCCGATCCCTTGTCCAGCCCCAATGCCGCCTTGTCCAGAAAAGCGCAAGCTCCGTCCTGCTCAAGACGGATTGCGTTTTTCTGCGACAGTCCCGTGAAGGCCACCACCGCGATTCCTGCGGTCGCCGGATCTTTCTTGAGCGCCTTCAACACATCCGGCCCGGTCATCTTCGGCAACAGCATATCCAACAGGATCACGTCCGGATTTTGTTCCCGCGCAATCTTCAGCGCATCTTCGCCATCCATCGCGGTGCTTACCTCATAGCCGGCCCGGGCCAGTGCCCGCTCCGTTGCCAGCCGCAGAAACTTGCTGTCGTCTACCAGCAAAATCTTGGTCATTCTCGCTACGACCTCCAAATCGAGCCGAACCCACCTCGGCTATCGTTACCGCAGAACCGAACCCTCGTGTCGACACGCCTTCCCTTTTCTTATCGGCAGATTTCCCGAACGAACCAGTCGGAATCAGAAGGAATGAAAGCAGATGATAGTTTTCTCAGATTTTCGCGGCGGCTTTCGCTTCCCAAAAGCTTTCGCCGCCGCGCCATAAATGAAGAAGGAGCGGCTAAGCTCCGCCCCATAACACTCTCCAAATCCTCTGCCCCAGCGATATGCGCTCCCAGGGCGCTTCCTCCACCGACGCCTCAATCCAGGCTACCCGCGCCGGTTTCGGCGGTCCCTGCCGCAGCAAATGCCACGCCTCCCTGTAAGGCCCGTACTTCGCGCCCTTCAGCTTCGGATACAGCGCAATGCTCCCCTGCCCTACTACCATCTCGCCCGGGATGATGTACCACAGGTCCTCCTGAAAAATATAAGCCGCCAGATATTCAAACGGATCCCCCTCGTACGGCCCATCGCTCCCCCGGACCGTGCACGAATATCCTCCGCGATCCTTAAACATCGTCGACTTCACCTGCACCCGCGCAAACAGTCCCTCATGCTCCACCACAAAGTCATACGGCATCACCTCTCCCCAAGGCTTGTTCAAATGCAATTCCTTCTCCACCGCCCGCAACATAAACTGCAACTCCGCCCACTCTCCCCGCAACTTCGGATGCTTAATCTCCATTCCCCGATTTTTCATCCCGTCCTCATTCCTCTCTCTCGACTCTCTCTCGACTCGGCTCCGCAGAAGTTTTGTCATTCCGAACCAGCGCTCTTCGCTGGTGAGGAATCTGCTTTTCTGTCAAAGTGCAACGCCCTTTTCGCGCCCAAATAAAAACGCGGCCCGCAAGGGCCGCGCCTGTTTCTACCACCATTTGGACTATGGCACACTCACAGAGCCAAAGGGAAGCGTCAGCGCAAAATAAATCCCAACAAATTCCCATTTTGGGAAATACCTGCCGATACGCCGTCACAACTCATGTGGACAGCCGCCCCTGGCTCTACGTCCGCCACACGTCGTCCGAGACAGAGTGTCGCGTCAGACTCCCAAAATAAACGGGGCGGCTTTGCGCCGCCCCGCTTAAGGACAGGGACGAAAGACCAACGGTCGCCCTACGTACCCTCGCTCCAACCCGCCAGATACTCTTCCTGCTCCGGCGTCAGGCGGTCGATTTTAATTCCCATCGACTCCAGCTTCAGCTTGGCTACGCGTTTATCGAGTTCGTCGGGAACTTTGTAGACCGTCTTCTCCAGTTTCTTGCTGTTCTTCACCATGTATTCGACGGAGAGTGCCTGGTCGGCAAAGCTCATATCCATTACTGAAGCGGGATGGCCTTCCGCCGCAGCCAGGTTGATGAGGCGGCCTTCGCCCAGCAGATTGATCTTGCGGCCATCTTTCAGCGAATACTCTTCCACGAAGGTGCGTGTGGTGCGCTTTGACGATGACATCTTGTCGAGCGCCGGGATGTCGATCTCCACGTTGAAGTGGCCCGAGTTCGAGATGATTGCGCCGTCCTTCATGAGGTCGAAGTGTTCTTTAGTGAGCACGCTCTTGTTGCCGGTGACGGTGCAGAAGACGTCGCCGAGTTTCGCCGCTTCGGTCATCGACATCACGCGGAAGCCGTCCATCACGGCTTCGAGCGCCTTGGTGGGATCGACCTCGGTGATGATCACTTCCGCGCCGTTGCCGCGGGCGCGGCTGGCCAGTCCACGGCCGCACCAGCCGTAGCCGGCCACAACGAACTTCGAGCCCGCCAGCAGAAAATTGGTGGCGCGGATAATTCCGTCGATGGTCGACTGTCCCGTGCCATATCGGTTGTCGAACAGGTGCTTGGTGTCCGCATCATTGACCGCGACGATGGGGAACTTCAGTACGCCTTCCTTCGCCATGGCCCGCAGGCGAATGACGCCGGTCGTCGTCTCTTCGGTTCCGCCGATTACATCGTCGAGCGCGTCGGTGCGCTTAGTATGCAGAATCGTGACCAGGTCGGCGCCATCGTCCATCGTGATGTGCGGCTTGTGGTCAATTGCGGCCAGGATGTGGTTGTAGTAGGTGTCGTTGTCCTCGCCTTTGATGGCGAAGACGGGAATGTTGTGGTCGCGCACCAGGCTGGCGGCGACGTCATCCTGGGTGGAAAGAGGATTGGAGGCGCACAGCACCACCTCTGCGCCGCCATCGCGCAGACAGATCCCCAGGTTCGCCGTCTCGGCGGTCACGTGCAGGCACGCCGAAATGCGAACGCCCTTCAGCGGCTGATTCTTGATGAACTCCTTGCGGATGATCTGCAGCACTTTCATGGACTGATTGGCCCACTCAATGCGCTTCTTGCCCAGATCGGCCAGTTCAAGATTCTTGACATCGCAATTCACTGCTGCTGTTGACATGCTTCTCCTGTGTGGCGCGCGAAGCGCAGAAAAAAATTGATCACCGATAAAACGCTAAAGCCTGGTGCCCCACTCTTGGCTGGGTGCCCCATTTCTCGCCTCTTTTGCGAGAAGTGGGGATTTGTCGATGCTTATTTGCGAACTGCTCCGACCGGTTCCCGCAACCCGGCATCGCTGGCCAGTTTGGCCGCTTTGTCGGTCGCTTCCCAGGTGAAGTCGGAATCGGTGCGCCCGAAGTGACCGTATGCGGCGGTCTTCTTGTAAATGGGCCGCCGCAGATTCAGCGAATCGATAATGCCGCGCGGCGTCAGCTTAAAGTGTGAGCGAATCAAATCCGGGATGATCTCCGGATCGACCTTTGCCGTGCCGAATGTTTCGACCAGAACGCTGACCGGATCGGCCACGCCAATCGCATACGCCAGTTGCACTTCGCAGCGCCCAGCCAAACCTCCCGCGACCACGTTCTTGGCAATGT
Organism: uncultured Acidobacteriaceae bacterium; assembly: GCA_963709305.1. Classification (GTDB taxonomy): domain Bacteria; phylum Acidobacteriota; class Terriglobia; order Terriglobales; family Acidobacteriaceae; genus Sulfotelmatobacter. The sequence goes on from CAVPWO010000008.1 coordinate 83,249, forward strand.
GGCGCGCCATGTAAGCCGCCGACCGGTCGACCTTCGTCGGATCTTTTCCGCTGAAGGCCCCGCCGCCGTGCCGCCCCATGCCTCCATACGTATCGACGATAATCTTGCGCCCAGTCAGCCCGGTGTCGCCCATGGGCCCGCCGATCACAAAACGTCCCGTAGGATTGATGTGATACTTGGTGTCCTCGTCCAACAAATGTGCGGGGATTACCGCCTGAATCACGTGCTTCAGAATACCTGCGCGCAATTCTTCGTTGGCGACCGTTTCCGAATGCTGCGTCGAGATCACGACTGCATCGACGCGAAGCACCTTGCCCTTGGCGTCATATTCAACTGTAACTTGGGATTTTCCATCGGGACGAAGGAAAGGAAGCGTTCCATTCTTGCGGACCTGCGAGAGCCGCATGGTCAGCTTGTGCGCTAAAGAGATGGGTGTCGGCATCAACTCCGCGTTCTCGTCGACGGCATAGCCAAACATCATTCCCTGGTCGCCGGCGCCGCCGGTGTCTACGCCCATGGCGATGTCGCCGGACTGTTTGTTGATGCTGGAGATGACGGCGCAGGTGTTGCAGTCGAAGCCGTGAAGGGCATTGTCATATCCAATGGACTGAACTGTGCCGCGGACTACGGATTGGAAATCAACGTAGGCCTTGGTGGTGATTTCACCGGCGATGACGACCAGTCCAGTGGCGGTCAGAGTTTCGCAGGCGACGCGGCTGAAGGAATCTTCGGCCAGGCAGGCGTCGAGGATTGCGTCTGAAATCTGGTCGGCGATTTTATCGGGATGGCCTTCGGTGACGGATTCGGAGGTGAATAAATAACGGTTTTTTGACGCCAAGTTGTGTGTCTCCTTCGTGTACGTCTAATGCAGAAAAGCTATGAAAAGCTGTGACTCGTTTACAAGGGGGGACCGGAAATCCACGGGGTCGCTGCGGGGCGACACATCGAGAAGAAGTCCTATCTAAGGCTATCAGAGGGTCTTCGGGCACGCAACGATTTTTGCCCTAGATGCAAGGGCGTGGATTCAATAGCTGAATTGGATGGGTGGATGGGCTCAACTGGCGGTTCAGCGGTTTGTAGTTCGGATTTGGGAGCTAACTATTTCTTGCAGCGGGATTTATGCAGGGATGAGAGTTCCTGGCAAGCGCGGGCGGGGGCGCCCGCGCCACCCAGACTGGTAGACGCAAGGCTGTTACATGATCGCCGTGGGGGGTGCCGGCTCGCTGGGATCTCCAGCGGCCGATACCGGGAGAAACATCATTAACGCTGCCAAGCCTGCGAGTACGATCATTCCTCCCACCAGGTAGGACGGATTGCTGAAGATTTGTGGGGGGTGGTTGGGCGCTCCCCAACTGGGGACGAACTGCAGTCCGGCCCATACCAGGCCTAGTAAGGCTTCTCCTGCGATGAGGCCGGACGCGACCAGCACACCGGCATTTTCCACGCGGGCTTTCTGGGCGCTGTTGAAGCCGCGGCGGTTGGCGAGCCAGTCGCCGAGTGAGCGAATCACGCCGCCGACAAAAATTGCAAATGTCGTCCCGAATGGCAGGTACATTCCGACCGCCACCAACATGGGACTCTTCACCTGCATCATGATCATTGCGATCCCGAACAGGATTCCTACCACGACCAGCGGCCATGCCATATCGTGGCCCACGATGCCTAATGCCAAAGTTGCCATCAGACCGGCTTGCGGTGCCGGAAGCTCCGGACCGCCAAAGCCAACGCCGCCCGCCTTAATGCTGCCTTCATGGAGCAGCATCAACGGCCAGTACATGACCAGGCTCGCCACCACCACAGCGATCAGCTCTGCAGTCTGAATTTTCTGCGGCGTGCCACCTAGAATGTAGCCCACCTTGAAGTCCTGTAAAAGTTCGCCCGCCACCGCCGAGGAGACGCAGACGACTGTCGCCACTCCCAGAACTGCGGCCACTCCTGACGTGCCGGAGACTCCGAGCGCAACCATGAGCAGCGCGGCGATCAGCAAGGTCGACAACGTCAGGCCGGAAATCGGATTGTTCGACGATCCAATGAATCCCACCAGATTGCCCGACACCGTGGCAAAGAAAAATCCCACCAGAACCATTACCACGGCCGCCAGAATCGCGGGCCAAAACAATCCCGAAATTTTGATGTAGAGCAGGCACATCAGAACAAACATTCCGGCGATTAAGCTGAAGACTATTTTCGAGCTCATGTAACGCTCCGTTCGAGCCAGCTTCGCCTGCTCGGCGGCGGTCTGGCGCAAGTCGGCGAATGCCTTGCCTAGCCCAGCAGTGAGGCTCTGGCGCATTTTGAACAGCGTGTACGCGGCTCCGACCAGCATTCCGCCGACCGCAATCGGACGCACGATGTATCGCCAGACTGCATCCGCCATGGTGGACCAGTTGTCGGGCGTGTCCGCGGGAATGTATCCCTTGAGTTGCGGTCCCAGAAAAAAGATGAGCATGGGCACGAGCAGTCCCCAGGCCAGCACACTGCCCGCAAACTGAATCGATGCCAGCTTGACGCCAATGATGTAGCCGACGCCAAGGTAGGCAGGACTCACGCTCGGCGCGGCAAAGACCGTGGTTCCTCCGGTGGCGACCACCTGCGTGGTGCCCGTGGTGCCGAGACGAACCTGACTGTGCCCCAGACTGCCGACGCCAACGTGCAGGTCGGTGTCGGCCGCGAACAGGCCGAATTTTCCCAGGATGTACACCACGCCGCCAACGCCGATATTCCAGAAAAGATATTTCGCGGCCTGTGCGCCGCGCTGTCCCGCCTTATGGATCTCCGATGCGGCGAGGGATTCGGGAAAAGGCAGCTCGGGATCTTCCACCATCCCGCGTCGAACCAGAGAAATGAATAGAACACCCAGAATGCTTCCCACCATGATCAGCGCTGTCGATTTCCAGTAAGCGTCGGCCGGACGAAATGATGGCCACGCTTTAGCCAGCAGGAAAGCAGGCAGCGTGAAGATTGCGCCGGCGGCGACCGATTCGCCGATCGAGCCTGCGGTTCGGGCAATATTTTCTTCCAACAGCGATCCCTTCCAGGCTCGCATGGCCGCCATCGCAATCACCGCAGCAGGATAAGTGGCCGCAATCGTGATACCGGCGCGCAATCCTAAGTAGGCGTTCGCAGCGCCCAGCACAATTGTCAGAAAGAGTCCCAGCAATATCGCACGCAGGGTGAACTCTTTCATCTCCATCCCTTCGGGAACGAACGGCACGTGCTTCTTGTTGCCGGGCAGGTTGGTCATGGGGCTGCTCATGAGCGGAATCCTTTTACTGGCGGGGATGAACGCAACTTCGGCTGCGTGGTTTTTATAGAACTCATACGAAATGAAGGAACGGCGCACCTTAGCACGCGGCGTGCTTGCATGACAAGTGCGCAGGCGCGATCTGATTCCGCGTCTGCGACGCGCTGTCGGATGCGATGCAAGTACGACCTGGATTGTTCATCGAGATCAAAATCCGACGCAACAGGGACCACAATTCACATTCGACCTCCACGTTCTGCGATTAGGCGCATCGCCGGTTCGCTTACCCAGGTGTGACCGTGGGAGCCGGGACCGTGGAAGCGCTCGCCCCAGGAGAGCGGGGTGACGTCGCGGTATTCGTGCATGGATTCGTCGGGGACAAAGCGCAGGCGCTTGCGCAATGACGCGCGGGCGTTGGGATCGGCGCCATGATCGAGCAAGAGGCGGGCGAATTCGGCGTTGCGTTGCCGGCCGCAGCGATAACTTTGCGAGACGACACAGCCGAACAGCGGTGTGTGGCCGCCGAAACCGTCAGAATCAATTTCTGCCCGAGCGTTGACATCTGCGCCCTGCTCGATCAGCCAGCGAGCGATTTCGATCTCGTCGAAGTCGACGCACATGTGCAGCAGCGTTGTACCTGCAAGCGGTGTGCCGTGCAAAGCGAGAGAATGGTCGGCGTGGCAGCCCAATTCAGGCGGATAGATTTCTTCATGCGGAAAAGTTCTATTGAGTAATTTCGGGTCGCGGCGCTGATGCGCTTGCAGTAAATCGATACGGCCGCAATGCATCGCCATCGGGGGCGTATCGGGAAGGGTAATGCCGCGCTCGGCGATCAGAGCGAGGCAGCGATGTTTTCCCTCCGGCCAACGGCTATAGGTTTGAAGAAGCAAGGCAATGGGTGCCAGGCGATCTCCCTCCGCATCGGCCAGCTCGGCACCCAGTTCGAACAGCAGTGCGAGGCCGTCGGCATTCAGCGTTTCACATGGGCCCATGACCAGTCCCGGAACCACCAGCGCGCCCATGGCGTGCAATCGCCGCGCGGTTTCGAGTTGGCCTTGCAGGCACGCTCGATCGAAGGCATGCTGCAAATCTTTGGCGCCCAGCTCGCGCAGCATTGCGATGATCGCATCCTGCCCAACGTTGGCGGCGTAGGACATGGGCGGACCCCAGTTACTGTCGGCCACGCCGCGCGCGCTTTCGTGCAACAGCCGCGCATTTTTCTGCACCAGTTTGCGGACAGCGTCGACGTCGCCACGCCAGATTGCGTCGGTCATGCGGCATGCGGTGACCAGTCGCGGCCAACTCGGAATCCCATAGCTGCGGGCCAGCGTGGCTTGCACATCGGCGAGTTTGGCGTCGGAGGGGTCGATTTTTTGGGGATGATGCTTGCGCAGTTCCGAGATTGCGGTGGCATCTCCCCGCCGGATGGCACGCAGCAAATCTTTGGCCTGGCGCCTGAGTTGGTCGAGGTCGGGACGAACCGGGAAGTGGCGGTCGGTGAACTTGCGAGAAGATTTGCGAGCCGATTCACGAGCCATGGACGGACCTCCTTCGAGTCATGCCCGGGGTCCGCTGCAGCGGGCGAAAAGGAGGTTCGTAAGAACCTTGATCAGCAATGTCGCTCAGGTGGACTCAGTCCTGTCCGCGGACGGACGGCGTCCTGTACGCCGGGCTTAGTATAGCGCAATCGCCACACCGCTGGGCCCTCCGGCAAATCGCGACGACGGCTTTCTCCGCGAAGGTTCTCTGTGGAAAGAGACGTGTCCAAGAGAACTCCATCTGCAAGAATGGCCGGCAACGCTGAGGTCCGGGCCGTCATCTCAGTCGTGATTAGACTCCCAGCTAAATGAAGGCTTGATCGTGAAACGCCGTGAATTTTTTAAAGCTGCCGCCATTTGCGGCGCCGCAAGCACGCTTCCTTCCGCCTTGGCTCAAGAAAAATCCAACACAAACCCGGAGAACGGTTCCATGAATCAGATTCCACTCACCTCCTCGGCAGGAACTCGAAAAGGCGACATGCTTTACCGAACGCTGGGCCGCACCGGAGAAAAGGTCTCGGCGATTGGGATGGGCGGGTTTCATATTGCGCAGCACGGACTTACCGAAGACGAGAGCATCCGCCTGGTGCGCTCGGCGATCGATCGCGGCATCACGTTCATGGATAACAGTTGGGACTACAACGAAGGCCAGAGCGAAGTGCGGATGGGGAAGGCCTTGAAAGATGGATATCGTCAGAAAGTATTTCTGATGACGAAAATCGATGGCCGCACGAAAGAGGCCGCGGAGCGGCAGATCGAGACTTGTCTGGAGCGGCTGCAGACCGATCACATCGATCTGGTGCAGCATCACGAAGTCATTCGCTTCGACGATCCTGACCGAATCTTTGCCGAGGGCGGGGCCAATGAAGCGGTGGTGGCCGCTAAAAAAGCCGGCAAGATTCGCTACATCGGATTCACCGGGCACAAAGATCCGCACATTCATTTGTATATGTTGAAAGTGGCCGCCGACCACGGCTTCCACTTCGACACGGCGCAGATGCCGCTGAACGTGATGGATGCTCACTTCCGCAGCTTCGGGCAAATGGTTTTGCCCGAGTTGGTGAAACAGGAAATCGGAGTGCTGGGAATGAAGTCGATGGGCGATGGCGTGATTTTGAAGAGCAAGACGGTAACGCCCATCGAATGCCTGCACTACGCGCTGAGCCTGCCCACGTCGGTGGTAATTACGGGGATTGATAAGCCAGAGATTCTAGACCAGGCGTTCGAGGCGGCGAAAACGTTTCACCCCATGAATCGGGAGCAGATTGCCCAGCTGCTGGCGAAGACGAAAGAAGTGGCAATGGCCGGAAAGTATGAGTTGTTCAAGACGTCATCGCACTTCGATTCGACGGCGAAGCATCCGGACTGGCTGGGCGGAGACGTGCCGGCCGTGCAAAATCTGGCGCCGCCGAGCGCCTAGGCTGGCGAGAGTCTTGAACCGCTCAATCCGAAGTCCCGCCATCGTCGGCATCTCGGTCGGGTGCAGACTTGCGCTTCGCGTCCGATGTGTCGCCGCCAAGCGATGCTATGAAGACCAGGGTTTGGCAGGGGACTTTGGTGTAAAATGGAGCAATCGGTCGCCCCTTCGTCAGGGTTTTCTGAGGTGCAAGTCCGAGGTGCAAGCATGAAGTACTCTCCCGATCGAGTGTGGAGTCCGCCGTACGTTTGCCGCGATTGCGGCAGCGAGGTAGGATTTCGCTCGCGCCGTCGCAGCTTGAGCGAGCGATTTATCCTGCCACTGTTCCTTCTGCAGCCGGTACGCTGCGGGGAATGTTTTCGGCGGGACTACCGGCTGATTTTCACTCCAGTGCGCGAGCGGATGGCGGATACTCCGAAGATTACGCCCGGAAAAGTGAATCCGACCTCCACCCGGAACGTTGCCTAGCGGCGGCCATCGCCGCTATACTGCTGGGGTTGCAGCACACATTGCAACCAGATGGGCTGCGGTGTATTTGCCCGCGGGAATCTAAGGAGGCCGTCTTCAGCAGTAGCGAGGACCGAATCCGGACCAGGCAAGCCAGGGTTTTAGCCGCAGGGCACTCTTTTGTTTCCCAACAGACAGTTGCTGGTCGCGGCCTACGCCGGACCGCTGGGTTCGCCGACCGGGTAGCTGAAAGCCTCTTCTCGGTTCTATTTCCTTCCGACTGCCGAATTTGCGGCGAGCCTCTGCTGAATGTATCCCGGCTTCCGGTATGCCTCCCCTGTCTCGCCAGTATTGAGCCCATCCGCGGCAAGGTCTGCTCGATTTGCGGAGACCGTGTCCTTTCCGCTTATGGGGAAAGGGATGCCGATGGTTTGAGGCGATGTCCGGTGTGCCGGCGCGTTCGCCGTCCCTTTGGACGTGCGGTGGCGTATAGCGGTTATGAGGGGGCGCTGCGCGAACTGATTCACCTGCTTAAATATAACGGCGTACGGCCGGCGGCGAATGTCCTCGGAGGCATGCTGGCGGAGGCTTTCACCGGACTGGAGCCGGCCTTTGAGCGCTTGACATTTGAGCAGGCGCCGATCCTGGTGATTCCCGTGCCGCTTTACAAGACCAAGCGGCGGCAGCGCGGTTTCAATCAGGCGGAGATGATCGCGCGTGCGGCTCTGAAAGTCTATCCTGCAGTTGCGCGTTTACAGCTTGTTCCCGACCTTCTTTGGCGCACCCGCGACACGGCGTCTCAGATTGGGCTAAGCAACCACCAGCGCCGCGCCAATCTGCGAGGAGCGTTCGCCCTAAGGCGTGCCGCGGAAGTCACTGGCCGGGATGTCATTCTGGTGGATGATGTGTATACCACGGGCGCAACCGCCATGGAATGCGCGAAGGTGCTGCGCCGCGCGGGGGCCTCGCAAGTGGTGGTCGCGACGGTGGCGCGCACCTTGAAACTGGCATCTAACTATCCGGACTTTGAGCGGGACGCGAATAACAATCCTGCCGATATGGACGTTGAGGAGCGCGAGGAACTTTTGGCGAAAGCCGCGAAATAACAGGTTTCGACGTTTCAAGGTTTCAACGTTTCAGACCTGAACTGAACGATCTTGAAACCCTGAAACTTTGAAACCTTGAAACATTGAAAATTATGTCGCACCGGATGGATTACGATGCAGGCTCCCGGCATGCCGCCGGCCTGTTCTCGCCGGCGGCCACGCACAGGCCGGGCGACGGCCATGCTCTGCTCGCGCCCGTCCTGGTGCTAAACGCGTCTTACGAGCCCATCAATGTTTGTGCGGCACGGCGGGCGCTGGTTCTCGTGCTCAAGGGCGTAGCGATGACCGAAGAGGAGAACGGACACTTCCTGCATTCGGCCCGCGTTGCCATGCGCCTGCCGTCGGTGATCCGGTTGCTGGAGTATCGCCGCATTCCGCACCAGAGCCGTGCGCTCTCGCGCAAGAACATCCTGCTGCGCGACCGCAATACCTGCCAGTATTGCAGCACGGTGCTGCCCTCGAGTGAACTCACGCTCGACCACGTGATTCCGCGCTCGCGCGGAGGTTCGTCCACTTGGGAGAATCTCGTCGCCTGCTGCCACTCCTGCAACCGCCGCAAAGGCAATCAACACCCCGCCGAAGCGGGCATGAAGCTGATGCGTGAACCCCGCGCCTTCAACTTGCACACCAGCCGCCACATCATGCGATTGATGGGACGGTCGGATGACAAGTGGAGGAAGTATCTGTTTTATTAAGGTTTCAAGGTGGCAAAGTTTCAAGGTTTCAAAGTGGGAATAGCACACACAATCTTGCCTTGAAACCTTGAAACTTTGGCACTTTGAAATCTAGTCTTATTCCCTGGCGCGCCTCCTACCGTGAACTTCTGGTGTGGCAGAAAGCTAAAGCTTTTGCGGTGCAGATTTATCAGGCCACCGAACAATCCCGAGGGCTGAACTCTACGGCTTAACCTCCCAAATCGCGCTGGATCTGAGCTACCTCCAACCAGACCAACACGAAATCCTGGACCATGATGCCTATCAAGTCCTGGGTCTCTTGAATCGCCTGATCGAATCCCTGCGCAAGAAACCCTTGAAACTCTGAAACTTTGCCCTACTGCGGCTTATTGTCGTCCGGCTTCTTCTGCTCTGGCGGTTTCGCGTCCTTCGGAATTTCCTTGCCTTCGTAGAGAATCTTCGAATTGGCCCCAAAGCGCTTGTAATCCTCGTACTTCACGATTTCCTTGATGTGCACGTCTTCCATTTTGAAGTGCAGTTCGTCGTCCGCCTTGGTGTAGACGGGGAACCAGTACTGGCCGTCGATCTGTTGCCGCCAGGTGGTGAATTTGGGAAACAAGTTCTCCTGGTTGCCGTGTTTCTCGCGGATGTCGGGGACGGTTTTGCCGTAGGTCTTCACGATCTGGAAATCGCGATTGTCGACCCAGACGCGTCCCTGGAAGTAGCGCTTTTTGCCTTCGATCTTCTTAGGCGCAATATCGAACACGTAGCAATCCAGTTCGTCTTCCTTCTGCTGACCCACGTAGAGGATGTTGTACTCGGGCAGGTCGGCGGTGGTGAGCACAAACGGCAGGCGGTGGCGAATGTCTTCGAAGTCTTCCTGCGACATGTAAATCTTGCTCAGATTCGACTGCGGAGCGAATACGACGTTCTCGATGCGTTGGCCCTTGTCGTTGAACATCACGTCGAAAACTTCGTGATACTGGCCGTCGACGGTTTCGCCGTCGAGGGTTTCAACCTTTACATCCTGGCGGTAGGTGTACTGGTCGCGCGCCTTGGCAAACTCGGTTTCTTTTGCAGCGAAGCGCTTGATGATGTCCTCCGGGGTCGTACCTGCGGGAGGGGTGTTTTCGAGCGGGCCCTCCTGCGCGCGCGCGGGCAAAGCCAGGAGACCGGACAGCAAGGTCACGCAGAAAAGCAGACGGACAAATGCCAATTTCATACGTCTAGTTTAGCGAATTTCGGGCGAGAGCGTGGCAGAGTGGTTTGCTGGTCACGTCCTTACAGGGGACGCGGCTACCCGGATCCGATCGGCAGTCACCGCGGCGACCCCGCCCTCCAACCCCTCTCCGCTCAGTGAGGCCGGAGGGAAGGGTGCTGCAGTTCTGCCACTCACTTGGATGCCTTCTCGGAAAAGAGGTTGGTTCGGAAATCCCCATTGCGAACTAGCCGCCACCGTTAAGCCCTGGGCAGGACAAGGGACGACTTAAATCCCCCGGAATTCCGCGAAAGCAATTGTTGCCCGGGAGACGGCTAGAGCCGGGGGCACAAGTTAACGGGAGATCCCGGATAATTTGCGCATTGCGTCGAGGAAGAACCGGTTCTGCTCCGGTGTTCCAATGCTCACTCGGATGCAGCTCGGAGCGCCCCAGGCTTTGAGCGGACGCACACTGACTCCTTCGCCGCGCAGGCGATCCGCCAGGACTGTAGCGTCTTCGCCAACGTCACAATAAACAAAATTAGCCGACGTGGGCACGGGTCGAAAGCCTAGTATCGATAGTCCCTCGGCCAGAACAGATGCCTGTTCCGTGTTGTTAGAAACGGCTTGTGCGATATGGCGATGATCGTCGACAGCGGCCAAGGCTGCAACCTGGGCGACGGACGAAACCGAGAACAGACTGCGCATGCGCGCACAATAAGCCAGCAATTCCTCCGGGCCCAAGCCATATCCCACGCGCAGGCCAGCCAGCCCATGCGCCTTCGAAAACGTACGCAGCACGACCACATTGGCGCCCCGCCGCAGGTATTCGAGCGCACGTGAATACTCCGCCTTGCGCATTGCGGCGAAGGGCAGCGCGAACTCATAGTATGCCTCGTCCAGAACCACCACGACATGCCCGGGAACCGCCGCGAGAAATTGATCAACCGCCACGGCGTCAATCATCGTGCCTGTGGGATTGTTGGGATTCGCCAGGAAGACGAGGCGCGTGTCCACAGTAATCGCAGCCAGGATCGCGCTTAAATCGAAGGTTTCGGCATTCCTGCGCATGGGAACCTGGATCAACTGAGCTCCCGTGGCACGCACCGCCATTCCATAAACGATGAACGAGCGTTCGCTGGTCACCGCGTTGAGTCCAGGCGTCAACATCGTCTGGCAAAGCAAAACCAGCATCTCGGTGGAACCCGAGGTGACCAGAACTTGCTCCGAGGGTAAGGCATGGAGTTCGGCCAACTTGTTACGTAGTACGCGGCAGTCATCGTCAGGATAGAAATTCGCGGCCGCGAGCGCCGATTGCACGGCTTCAATCGCAAGCGGCGACGGCCCAAAAGGATTCTCGTTGGAGTCGAGCCTGACAAGCGCTTGTGCATCCGCGGCAGAATGGTGGGGAGCCTGTGCCGGAAAACTGGCAGCCATGTCGCGCGAGGTCTTCGAAACCAGATCAAAAAATCGGCTCATGCTCGCCGCACAGGATCACGTGGATTTCTTGCTGACAGCCGGGGCGCCTGTTCTGCTGGCCGATTTCAGCCGTTCCACTTCCTTCAAGGTGAGCGACCGAAACTTTCCCGGCGGTACGTCAAGCGTGAGCGGCCCATATTTGACGCGCTTGATTTTCTCAACGTGATGGCCCACCGCCTCAAACATGCGCCGAATCTGGCGATTCCGGCCCTCAATCAGCGTGATCTCATACCAGGGGTTCGCGGATTGTTTGACCACGCGCACTAGAGCGGGGCCGGTCTTCACGCGCTTGCCGTCGTCGGTGGCAATGGAAACTCCCGCGCGCAGCCGTGTGATCGCTTCTTCCTTGGGCACGCCCGCCACTTTGACGACATAGGTTTTGGCTACGTGCGAGGCGGCTTTCATCAAGCTGTGCGCCAGTTCGCCGTCGTTGCTGAGCAGCAGCAACCCTTCGCTGGCGTAATCCAGGCGGCCAATCGGGTATACCCGGCCCTTGACGCCGTGGATCAGGTCCATGACTGTCGGGCGCTTTTCCGGGTCACTCATGGTTGTGACATAACCTTTGGGCTTGTTCAGCAGGAGGTAAATGTGCCGCTGGGCGCCGTGAAGAAGTTTTCCGTTCACCCGCACGTGATCGGTCTCCGCATCGGCCTTGCTGCCCAGTTCAGTGACAACCGTGCCATTGACCTGCACGTGGCCGGACGAGATCAGTTGCTCAGCCTTGCGACGGGAAGCGACTCCGGCAGCAGCGATAATTTTTTGCAGGCGTTCCAGTGGCATAGGGAATTCCGAACCGGCAGTGCCGAAAAATCTCCGGGTGTGGGTTCTTGCGCCTTTCCGGGGCTCGTTCGTTTTCGATTGCGAACACCCATCGCCTTGCGCCGATTCGACAGGGCCGGCTGTGGGCTGCATTGTTGCGCCGGTTTGCGGCGATAAAATCCCGGCAAACGGATTCGGTCAGCCCGCCTTTTCTGCTTCTGGCAACCTGTCGCTCGACTCACCATTGTCGACGGACCGTGCAACTTCGTCTGATGATGTCGCGCTCTCGGCGGGAATCAGCTCCGACTGGAACGTTTCCGCCACCAGTTTCTCGAATTCCTCCATGCTGGGCAGCTCATTCACGTCCTTCAGCCCAAAGCGCATCAGGAATTCTTTCGTCGTCTTGTAAAGAATTGGACGCCCGATGACCTGCTTGCGGCCCGCTGTGGTAATTAACTTACGGTCGAGCAGAGTTCCAATCACGCCGCCGGAATCGACGCCGCGAATATCGTTGATCTCCGGCACAGTGACCGGCTGCTTGTAGGCAATTACGGCCAGGGTTTCCAGCGCCGGCAGCGACAAACGAATCGGCGGCTTCAAACTCTTCGCGAATGACCGCACCACTTCATGGTGCTCGGGCTTGGTCGACATGCGATAGCCACCGGCGACCTGGCGGATCTCAATCCCGTGATCGGGTCCGGCAAATTGACCGACCAGTTCTTCCAGGCACGAACGCACTCGCGACTTCATCTCAGCCTCGTCCGCCGCGCCCTCGGCAATGACCGTCTCCTTGACGAGTTGGGTCATCTGCTCCAGAGTGATCGGAGTCTCCGCCGCATAAATGATGGCTTCGAGTTCAGCTTTCAGGGACATAGAAAATCAGTTGCCAGTTCTCAGTAGTCAGTTTCGTCGGCGTCTTACTGACAACCGGCAACTGAGAACTGGGAACTGCCTTATCTCCAGTCGTCGCGTACTGCCGACTGCTCGTTCATGATTTCGTCAAAGTGCGTGTGCTTGCGGATCGCGATCTCGCCAAACATTTTCTCCTGCCGCACCTGGATTGCCTGCAAGCGCACCATTTCAAGGAGCGCCAGGAACATGCACACAAGAGAGTGTCGCGACGGAATCCGCATGAGCAGTTGCTTCAAGCGAATCGGCCGGTCTTCCAGCGAGAGGCGGCGTCGCAGATAGTCGATCATCTGTCCCACGGTCACCGTTTCCTCGTCCACATTGAGCACGGGACGTGTTCGCACCCGCTCCAGCACTTGCTGAAACGTCTTGACCAGGTCGATCACATCGGCGGCAATTTCCGGCTCGGCGCCTTCCGCCTCCATGAATTCCTTCAGCGACGGATTGGAGAGCACGGCATCTTCAATCTGCTGCTTTTGCAAAAGCATCTGCGCCGCCGATTTGAACTTCTCATGCTCCAGCAGCCGGCTGACCAGTTCGCTTCGGGGATCTTCCTGCTCCTCCGCCGCCGCATCCGGATCGCGCGGCAGCAGCATTTTCGATTTGATGTGAATCAGCACCGCCGCCATATAAATAAATTCGGCGGCCACGTTTACATCGAGTTCCCGAATCTTCTCCACATACCCGAGATACTGCGCCGTGATGCGCGCGATGGGAATGTCATAAATATCGATATCCTGCTTGCGGATGAGGTCCAGCAGCAGGTCGAGCGGGCCTTCGTAAACATCGGTGACTGCCACCGCGAACGGCGAATCGCTTTCTTCCTTCTTCTGCGCATCTTTCTGTTGCGCATCGTTGCCGGGCTTGATCGCAGCCGGACTTCCGGCGATCAGCGGAGAGGGCGGCGCCCCTGCAACATCGCGGGAAACAAGCTTTGCATTTTCCATCATTCTTATCTCGCCTTGCCATCTTGAGCGAAGCAAAGGATCTGTGCATTCGCCGCGTCCCGCCACATTACTTTGGCGCCTCATACTCGAGCGACATGCCCATCGCCGCGCGCACATCGTTCATGGTTTCATCCGCCACCTGGCGCGCGCGCTCCGTGCCTGCTTCCAGAATATCCCAGGCGAGGCGCGGATTCTCCTCGAATTTTTTGCGCCGTTGCTGCATCGGATTCAGCAGCTCGACCAGGGCATCCGCGGCCCAGCCCTTGCACTCGATGCAGCCGATGCCAGCCGACCGGCAGCCCTCGTTCACTTTGGCCATCGTTTCTTCGCTGCTGAAGATTTTATGCAGATCGCCTACTGGACATACGTCAGGGTTCCCGGGATCGGACCGCCGCACCCGCGCCGGATCGGTGACCATCGTCTTCAGCTTCTGCCGCACCACCGGCTCCGGATCGGTGAGCATGATCGTGTTCCCGTACGATTTCGACATCTTGCGACCGTCGGTGCCCGGCAATTTCGCCGCCGGAGTCAGGAGCGACTGAGGCTCAGGGAAGGCGGCTCCGACCACGTAGACGGTATTAACAAGAATTTCGCCATACCTCGCTGTACACCATTCTCGTTGAGCCGGAGTTAGTTTTTCGCTTTCAACTTTTATCGGGTAGAACTGATTGAACCTTCGCGCAATCTCCCGGGTCAGCTCCACGTGCGCCACTTGATCCTCGCCCACGGGAACGCAATCGGCCTTATAAACCAGAATGTCAGCCGCCTGCAGCACGGGATATCCCAAGAATCCGTACGTTCCCAGATCTTTGTCTTTAATATTTTCCCGCTGCTCTTTATAAGTCGGCACGCGTTCCAGCCAGCCCAGAGGCGTGATCATGGAAAACAGCAGGTGCAACTCCGCGTGCGCCGGAACGTGCGACTGGATGAAGATGACCGACTTCTCGGGATCAAGGCCGGCGGCCAGCCAGTCGAGCGCGACTTCGAGAGAATTTTCTTTTATGCGGGACGTGTCGGCATAATCGGTAGTCAGGGCGTGCCAGTCGGCCACCATGAAGAAGCATTCATACTCGTCCTGCATGCGAACCCAATTCTGCAGCGCACCGACGTAATTACCCAGGTGCAGCCTCCCGGTCGAGCGCATGCCGCTGAGCACGCGTTTGCGAGATTGGGAGGACGGTGTCATTTATCTACAAAAAACATGCGCAACCACAGAGGACACAGAGAAACACGGAGGATTTCGATGTTCTGAGTCCCGACAACCGGCCTGAAGATAACCAACTGCCGGTATGGATCGAGCATTGAAGTGTCATGCGGGACTGAATTCGATACTAACATGCTCGGCTCTCGGCTTTCGGCTTCCGGCTGCCGGAACCTCAGATCGATGAGTACCGGAAGCCGGATGGCGGAAGCCCGAAGCCGGACGATGTTTTATAATTCGCGCCACTCGTCTCAAATCGTATTCCTCCGACATTATGGAAACGAAACTAACGAAAGCGCTATTCCGACTCGGTCAAGTTCTGCTTGCACTGATACTGATACTGGTGACGATGAGCGCTTTGCCAGAACTGCCGGCTCAAACCCAACCGGCGTCCTTCGATCTCGTTATCACCCACGGCCACATCATCGACGGCACCGGCTCGCCCTGGTATTCCGGAGACGTCGGCATTCGCGATCGAAAAATCGCGGCCATTGGCAACCTCTCTGCTTTGTCGCGCAAGCGGACGATTGACGCGGCCGGAAAGGTAGTTGCTCCGGGCTTCATCGACATGCTAGGCCAATCGGAGCTGACGATTCTGGTCGATCCACGGCTGCCCTCAAAGATCTATCAGGGAATCACTTCCGAAATTACCGGCGAAGGCAATTCGATCGCACCACTCAACGATGCAATTATTCAGTCGGACCGTTCCGGTTACGAGCACTACAAGATCACTCCCGACTGGCGCACCTTCCGCCAATATTTTGCAAGGCTCGAGAGGCAAGGCATGGGCATCAATCTGGCGAGCTACGTAGGAGCGACGCAAGTCCGACGAATGGTACTTGGCGACGACGATAAGCAACCGACTCCGGCGCAGTTGGAACAAATGGAAGCATTCGTACACGAAGCGATGAAGGACGGCGCTGTGGGTGTGTCGACTGCCCTTCAGTATCCGCCCGCACCCTATGCCAAGACGGAAGAACTGATCGCGCTGGCCAGCGAGGCCAGCAAGGCCGGCGGAATTTACTCGACTCACATGCGCAACGAGGGAGACTCGGTTCTGCAAGCGATTGACGAAGCGCTGCGCATCGGCCGCGAAGCTCAAATTCCCGTCGAAATTTGGCACATCAAGGTTGCCGGCAAGAACAACTGGGGACGCATGCCGGAGGTTGTGGCCAAGATCAATGCGGCCCGCGCCGCTGGCGCCGATGTCAGCGCTGACACCTACGCCTACACCGCCTGGTACAACGATTTCTCCGCCTTCATTCCGCCGTGGGCGCACGATGGCGGCACTGCAAAACTCGTCGAACGGCTGAAGGATCCGGCTACGCGCGAAAAAATCCGCAAAGATATGCTGACTGCATCGAAAGATTGGGACAACGAATGGCAGGAAATTCCCGGACCCGAAGCCATCATGATCGGCGCGGTCGAGAATCCAACTCTGCTCTCGATGCAGGGCAAACGCCTTTCAGAGATCGCCAAGCTGTGGAACAAAGATCCCATGGACGCGCTATTCGACTTTCTCATCCAGGATCCATCCACGGGGGTCGCAGTGTTCGGAATGTCACAACCCGATGTGACCCTGGCGCTGGAACAGCCCTGGGTCGCCATCGACAACGATTCCGAAGGTACCTCGCCAGAGGGAATTCTGGGGCGGGCGCATCCTCATCCTCGCGCCTACGGAACATTCCCGCGCATTCTGGCAAAGTATGTCCGCGAAGAAAAGGTTTTGACCCTGGAAGACGCGATCCGGAAGTTTTCCGCGCTGCCCGCGCAGCGCATGCGGCTGACAGATCGCGGCGTTCTCAAAGCGGGCATGTGGGCCGACGTTGTGATTTTCGACCCAGGCACGGTGCGCGATCGAGCCACGTTCGATAACCCTAATCAACTTTCGGAAGGAATGGAATACGTGCTGGTTAACGGTGTTCCGGTGATCGACCAGGGAAGAATGACGGGGGCGCTTCCGGGGAAAGTGCTGCGTGGTCCGGGGTATTTGCCGTAATTCTAGGGTTTCAGCTTTGCCTGGGTTTCTGGGGGAGTGAAACGAGCCACATGCGGCTCAGCCAGCGTCCCGGTGATCGTATAGCTTACGAGCGCGGGGCTGTTTGGAATTTTCGTCAGACTGAAATCGAGTTCGCCCTTCAGAGACGACGTACCGGTCAACTGAAATCTTCCACCTGGAGAGTCCAGGGCGGCATCTTTCATTTCGATCTGGCCAGCATGCAATCGTGCCTGCCCCATGAACCGCGTCACCTTGAACGGCTCGGCGTCGTCTGCGAGGGACACATGCGGCAACATCCCCTCCCTGATGTCAAACTGTAGCGTGCCCTCGGCTGAGGTCCAGAACTCCGCCGGGCACGGTCCTTTCACTTCGTAATTCGCGTTCGCGGTTCCTGCGATCCACGTGTCTTTCATAGCCTCCGCAAGGGGCGCAAGCGACATTCCGGTTATTCGACCGCTGCCTTTACAAACTGGCGCCTTGGCGCTGAAGTCTGCCTGCCATTCGCCACGATGTTCGCCCGCGAGAAAATCTGCAGTCAGGCCCGAGACCTGCAATTTCCCTCTGTCGAGGCTTACCTTCGCGGACACACGGGTCGCCTCCAGAAGCTGCAGCTGCAATCGATCCGCAGTCACTTCCCCAGAAGCATGCACATTGGCCAGGAACGACGGTCCGGGTTTCGCATTCGGCTCCAGCACCAGATACCAGGGGCGCGCCCTCGGACTCGGGTTCACCCACTCTTTGAGTTCGCCAAGCAGAATCTGATTCGCGTTCAGCACGAATCGCACCTGACATGCTCCGGGCGTACCACAGCCGCGCGGCATGGTCAGCGAACCTGTCCACAAGGTGCCCGCCGCGGTCGCGCTGAGCTTCGCGACATGGACTTCCTGCGGTAAGAGCTGCACGTCCGCCGAGACAATCTCCACCGGATCGCCGGCGCCATGAACCGCAATGCGAACATTGTGCAACTTCGCCATCCCGGTTACCTGCGGCGCGGAAAAGCCCGATGCAGCGCCATTGCCGCGCCCCGCCCACGATCCGCCGATTTGCAAATCCACCTGCGCGCTGCCTTCCGTAGTAGCCGACTGCAAGGCGGGAAGGCCGACCGTCCGTGCCAGGCGCAAGGCCTTCGGAATCACGGCTTCTCCGGCCAGCGAAATGTTGTAAGCGCTGCGGTCGATCCATCCGCGAGCCGTGGCAGGCGTTATCCGTCCGATCGCAACGGCGAAAGGCCCGAACTCGACATGCGGACCTTCCGCAACCCGCATCGCGGTGGCATTCTTGCGAATCGCCAGGGGTTGCACGGTAGTACCGGATGGATTGCCGCGTGCAAAGAGAAAGGGAACCGTCTCCGCGGCGAAGTCAGTCTGATTCCCAGCCGAGGCGAGACGAAAATTGGCGACCTCTCCTCGTCCCTCAAATTGAGGCGCTGCAGCTCCGGCCTTCTGCTCCATCCTCAGAGTGCCGCGTATTGTCCCCCCCGCGACCAGATCTTCGGGCAGATTACTTTTTGCTCTCTGCGCCAACACGGCAGCCGCACTCGCGGGCACGTCCTCCGCTGTCAGCAGGAGATCATAGGCGTGGCTGCCGGGAAAGCCCAGGTTTCCCGTCACGCTAATGAGTCCGCTGCCCACCGGCGAACCGCAGAGCAACTCGTGAAACTCATGGTCGAGCGAACTGTATTCACCGTTACAGTGGGCTGCCAGGCGCAGAGCTCGGCCGCCGGCAATGTCGTAGCGCCGGAAATCCTGAATCGAGCCGTTGCTGCTTATGAGCAGGTGCGCTGGTGTTCCGGTCAGAGACACATCCAGCAGAATTTCTCCCCGCCAGCCTTGATCGTTCCCGGTGAAGAATTTCGTGAACTGGCCAAGTTGCGCGCGGCTCCACTCGAGGCTGAGCTGCAGTGGAGTATCGCGCACTGCTCCCGCCCGCTGCCAGGTGCCGCTCAGCTGCAGCACTCCCATGTCATTCAAATTCAAATCGGTGCGGAAGGGCTGCGCCTTCAGGCGCACGCCCCAGCTGTTCTCCGAATCCTGCCACAAAGAAAAGTCCGCGTTGGTGAGCGCGTAGGGTTCTTTCTCGGGACCGTTTTTTAAATTTATGCGCGCCGAGGAAGCTTCAATATAAGGAAAGCCGGGGCGGGGTTCGGATTTCGCTTTTCCGGTCGGTGCCAGCGGGATGTGGGCGGTGCGCTCAAGCAGCGCTTCCAGGTTCCAGCGGCCGCCCACCGTATGTACCAGATTCAGACTAGGCTCGGTTAAATCCAGGCGCGAGATTTCCAACCGCCCGCGCAGCAAGGAAGTCAAACGAAGAGTGGCAATCACCTGGCTGGCCCGCAGCATGGGCTCGGCCCCGAACTCCGGATCGTCGTACACCACCAGGTTCTGGAGATCGAAGCCCGGCCAGGGCAGCAGCCGCAGGTGCACCGAGCCGATGTCGACGGCACGGCCCAAAGCCGCGCTCATGGAAAAAGTAATCCGCGATTTCAGGCGCGAACCGCCGGGCCGTAGCAGAAAAAGCGCCAGCACAATCAATGCTGCCGCCACAACCATTCGCCGCTTGGAGGAGAAGAGCTTCACCGCGCCCTTACTGAAGTTTCGAGGAACCTCATTATCTAACGAACTGAAACGTGCGTTTCCACCGGGTCTTATCGAAAAAGTGCAGTACAACGTTGCCCAGAAACAAAATGCGATCTCCCCATGCAGTCTTGCGATACTGATCATCCGGCGTTTCAAACGACCAATAGATAAACATGGGGCGGCCAATGACATTTTCCTTCGGGATAAATCCCCAGTAGCGGCTATCCAGGCTCACGCCGCGATGATCGCCCATGGCAAAGTAGTGGTTCGGCGGAACGACAATATCTTCGCCGTGAATGTAGGACGGCAGATCCGTCATCCAGTTCGCCGTGATGTTGGGATCATCGTCGGGCGCCACGGCCGGAAAATCATTGCGGTAAGGGTCCGTCGTGTCGCGGTCGTGCAACACATAGGGTTCGTCCAGGGGCTCGCCGTTGCGATATACCACCCCATTCCGCAGATGGATTCGATCTCCCGGCAGCCCAATCACTCTCTTCACCACGTAGAGTCCCGGCTCCGCCGGGTGCAGAAACACTACGATATCTCGAAAACGCACGTCCCGATAAGGCAGGAGCGGTCCAATCCATGAACTTCGTGGCGCAAACTGGATGCGGTTCACGAAAACGTGGTCGCCGATGAGCAGCGTGTTCTCCATGGAACTGGATGGAATCTCAAACGCCTGGACCACGAAGGTGATGATGAACAACCCGGTCACCAGGACCGCCGCCAGCGACGAGAGAAATTCGACAGTCGATTCCTTGGGCTTCTCTTCCGCCGCGGGGACGCCTTGTGCGATTACCACTTCCTTTTTCGCCAATTTCTTTTCTGTAATCACTTTCAACTTTCGAGCTGAACTGAAGTGCTGAACTACTGAAGCTGATCTGAAGTGTGGAATCAATCCGGATTGCCCGCCACTGGAAGTATTCAGTGTACCAGCCGGAGAGTGCGGTTCCATCGAGTGAGCTGAAAGATATGAGTAATGGCGTATGCCAGGTGATACAGCCGCCCCTGCACGGAACCCGACGGGTTCCGGTCCCAGTCGCGCACCGACCAGTAAATGACCAGGGGTTTCCCGATAATATTCTCTCGCGGCACGAAACCCCAATAACGGCTGTCCTGGCTGTCATCGCGGTTGTCGCCCATCACAAAGTAGTCGCCTTGCGGAACGATCAACTGGCCGTCCTCCACCAGTTTGCGCATCTCCAGCCACCACTTCCCTTCCAGGCCAAATGCCGGGATATCGGTGCGCGGAAAGTTATCGCGGAACGCGTTATTCGGCGGTTCCTGGAATCGCACGTAAGGTTCGTCCAGAAGTTTGCCGTTGATCCACACCCGCTTGCTGATCATGCGCAGATGGTCGCCCGGAATTCCAATCACCCGCTTCACGAAATGCTGCGCCGGGTCCACCGGGTAGTGAAACACGACGATATCTCCACGCGCGATCTTCTCGTACGGCATCAGGTGATCGCCCAGCCCCGGTCGGCCATAACAGAGCTTATTCACCAGCAAGTAGTCGCCGACCAGCAGCGTATTCTCCATCGACTCCGAAGGAATCTGGAACGCCTGAACGATGAAGGTAATCACGAAGATCGCAATCACCACGGTGCCGAGCAGAGACTGCGTAGAGCTGATCATGTCGGCGCCGAGCGTGGTCACCACGCGGCGCTGGTGCGCCGCGACAGGGAAGTTCGGCTTGGCGACCGGGACGCTTAGCGGATCGGCAGGAGCTTCCGGCGCAACCAGAGGTCGGTCGGGCGAAACAATGGGCTGATTTGACAAATCCATGAAATCTACTGATCCATCACCGTCGGCAACGATCTGGCTCCTTGTTCAGCATCCTGCGGCCACGAGACTAGCGGATCATCTTCGCTTCCGCGGCTTTGGGCTGGGAAGCCAGGAACGTCAGCAACTGCCGGGCAGCATCCTGTTCGGCGGTCTTCTTGGTCGAACCCTGAGCACGTCCGACAAACTCTGCGTCCTTGCCGTTCTTAGTGTGTAGACGCGCCTCCACGGTAAACGTCTTGCTGTGTTCCGGACCAGCCTCTTCGACTAGCACGTACGCCGGTTGAGGCAGGCCCAGGCTCTGCACCGCTTCCTGCAGTGCGGATTTAAAATCCGTAACCGGGAGCGTGCCGCCTCCGCGCTCCATCCGCTCCAACTCCGGCGCGACTACGTTGCGCAGCACAAAGCTTCGCGCAACCTCCAGCCCGCCATCCAGATAAATCGCGGCCAAAATCGCCTCGAGCGCGTCCACCAGCAACGCCTTCTTGCCCCGCCCTCCACTCTTTTCTTCGCCTCGCCCGAGACGGAGATAGTGACCCAATTCCAATTGCTGCGCGACTCGGATCAAATGGCGCTCGCTGACCAGATGCGCCCGCAGTTTCGAAAGCTCTCCCTCTCGAAAATGCGGGAAGCGCTGGAACAGTTCCTCGCTGGTCACCAGCTGAAGTACCGCGTCTCCCAGAAATTCCAGCTGCTCGTTATCGCTGACCCGGTATTTGCTTTCGCCAATCTGCTGTGCTTCCTGCTCTCGTGCCTGCGAGCTGTGCGTGACTGCCTGCTCGATCACGGCCCGCCGCCGGAAATGGTAGCCAAGACCTTCTTCCAACGCCGTGATTTCCCGTTCCTTCATAGCAAGGACGTAGCCGACCAGGATCTCCGGGCCGCTCGCAATCTAGTTCTTCGGCGGCGTCGGGGCCTGTGCCGGAGCCGCGCCCACGTTCAGCTTGGTCAGGCGATCCTTTTCGTCGCGCGCCGCTTTGCCGGCGCCAGAATCCGGCCGGTCCTTGGTCAGGTCCACCGCCTGATCGGCATATTTCAAGGCCTCTGGAATCTTGTTCTGCATGTCGAGAGCGACCGCCAGCCGCAGCACCGCGATCGAGTCCACCTGCTGCGGGAATGCATCGATCGACTTCCGTAAATTGGCTTCGGCATCCGGCCAGTTTTTGGAATCGGACGACAGCTTCCCCAGCACGGCGTAGGCCTCCGACTTCAAGTAGCCCTTGTAGGCGGACAATTGCTCGGGAGGGTAACCGGAAGTTGGAATATCGGTTTCAACGGTCAGCAGGGAACGTTCCGCATCTTTTCGCGCTTCGGCAAGGCGCTGGTCGCGATCCAGGTCCGTGTCACGCGTCCGTTCCGCCAGCACCTGCGCCGTTCCTACCAGCGCCTCCGGGTCGTCGGGGTCGATGCCGAGCACCTTCTTCGCCATCTCCAACATCTTGTCGGCGTTGTTGGCCAATTGATAGCGCTGCATCGCCGAGCGGTACAGCAACGGTCGCAACTCGCTGTCGGGATATTTCGCGGCGAAGTCATCTGCCGCCTTTTCCAGCCCCGCCGCATCGGTCAATGCGGCAGCCGTTTTGTAGGCCGCGAACTCCTCTTGGCTGTTCACTTTGGGTGGACGCTTGCCGGCCGGCGCCGCTTGTCCCGCCGGTTGCGCGGGTTGCGTGTTTTGTCCAGCCGGCGCATTCTGCGTTGCCGGCTGGGTCTTTCCTTGACCGAAACTCCCGGCGCACGCCCCCAGCACTGCACCCAGCACTGCGATCACCATACCCGCTCGCTTCATGCTTTCTCCTCAAACCCCAACTCTTTTGATTTTAAGTCCACCCGTAAAGCATGCAACCATGCATTTTAGCGTAGCGGCAGACTGGCTGACCGCTGAGAGCTGATAGCTTACTGCGGCTTCGCCGGAGGCTCATACGCCTGTTGCAGCCCGCGCTCGGCCGCCGCCTTAACCTCCGGCAGTTCCGCGCCCACCGTCAAAGCCGCGCGGTACTCATTCATCGCCGCCTCGCGCTCCTCTTTCATGTCCAGAATCCTTCCCAGGTAAACGTGCGACCACGCCACCACTTTGGGATCCTTGGTTGCCTGAATGGCCTTCTGAAAATTGTCCAGCGCCCCTTCGCGATTTTTATTGGCGACGGCCACCTGCGCCAGAATAAACAGCGCCCGCCCCTGATCTCCGATCTTGCGGTCCAGCGCCTGCTGCGCCAACTCCTGCGCTCCCTTGGGATCGTTTGCCGCCAGCCGCTTTTCGGCCGTCACCAGCATTCGCCGGTCCTCCATGCGCGAAAGCTGCACTAACTCGGGCGCCGCGACCTGGGCAAACTGAATGTCGTTCGCCGCCTTCTGCTGCGCTTTCACGTCAATGTTTTCCAGCATGTCCAAATAGGCGCTGCGCAATCCGGCCGGATCTTTTTCGAAAGTCAGCAGTGCGGTATAGAAATATTTTGTGAGGATGTAACCTTGTTTCACGGCGTCATCCACCGCCTGAAGCCGCATCGCCTCAGCCGTTTGCTTGCTACCAGTCGTGCGAATCTCAATGGCCCGCACCAGGCATTCCGTTACCAGCAAAGAAATGTCGCTCCTGAAACTTTCTTCGAGCGGAGCGCGCTTCACTGACTGCAGCAGCGGGTCCAGCCGCTTGATCGCAGTGAAATGTTTTTCCGCTAACGGATCCAGCAGATAGTGGAGATAAGTATGCCGGATCTGCGGCATTTTCAGGGGATCGACTGACTCTGGATCCGGCGAGGGAAAAATTACCACATAATAGTCGCTGCCGTAATTGCGGGCGTTCGCCTGGCTGGGATCGCCCATGAAATCCAGGTAAATCGTAAATGAACGCCCCAGATATCCTCCGGACTGCAGCTTCAGGTAGATATCCGTATCGAACACCATCTTGGCCAGCGGTATGTGATAGCGCTCGACCAAGGCCGCATAGTTCGCGCGGTGCCGCTCCCAGATCGTGTGCAACTCAGCCTTGTCGTAGAAGCGCTCCAGCAGGGTCCCGAACTGCGCCAGCGGAACGGCATCTGGAGGCAAGTCTTCTTCCTTCACCCGCGGAAGAAAATGCGGAGGCCCTTGCAGGTACAGCGCCAGCGACACGTACTGCGACAAATCATGCGCCGCATCCCTTCCCCGGTGCGCCAGATACCACTCGCACATCGTAGTCATGGTGGTCTGCGCGTCCTCCGAGTTACGGAGATTCCTTTCCACCTCAGCTCGGATGTTGAGCCGCTGCGCATCGGAAATGTTCAGATCTACGTTATAACCGCAGGTATTCATTGCGGTCAGCACGGCAAACAGCGTCTCGTTGGTATCCAGCGTGATCCGATTACTGTCGGCGGCACACAGCGGCGCCAGCAGCCCGAACAGGGCGACCACCGCCAAACATTGAAGCCCACAACTCAGGAAACGACTCAGGAATCCCTCCCGCAGGATGGCCACTCGAAGCCCACCGGAATAAGCCCGACAAAGTACAAAGATGAAGATAGGCGGAGAACATCCTTCAGTTTAAGGGCTTGCCAGCAGAGGGTCAAACCGGGTTGGGGGGTGGAAGGAAGGAACGGCAAAAGTGCCACACCCCGTCCCCTGGACCTCGGCATCCAGAAACGATGGTTGGTGAATAAGACCGTTGCGGACCAAGCAGACCAATCATGAGTAGGAATTCCGTCTGTTTTTAGGCGTCGCGATATGTGCGTTTCTGGCGGGCCTCTTCTCCCGCCTCGTCCTGAATCGAGTTCAGTAGATCCTCAAGGATTAACACCTCAAAGGCAGGGCTGCCCTGTGCCCCCGTTGCGAAGGCCTGGTGTGTAGCACCGAACATTTGGCGAGACGATCCCTCATCACCAACTAAAAGAGGATGCAGATAGAATTTCGATTTATAACGGGATCCGGCGGTCCAACACACTACCAAGTCAATCTGCTTGGCAAACTTTTCCTCCTTGTCGAAGTCGTCGACAAGGCTGTCGAAACTGTACTTGTATTCAAGAACTTTTGGTTCAGTGGTGTAAGGTAATTCGAAAGAGCGTGTGACGCCAAGCTTCTGGGAGGTGCTCTGGAAAAGAACGTCGTCGTCGTTGGTGTACTCCATGAAGAAAAGCGAGTCATACCTCTCACTCTGGTTGGTTCCGAAAAATCTAAATCCGCGCAAGACTCCAGCCCCTTGCAGTTCGTGAAAAAGGGCTACCACGTCTTGCTCTTGCTGTGGTGTTGATATCAGACCAATCTGTCGGCCACCCGTGCTGAATGCCAATGGTTTACGATCGCGATGATCCTCTTGTAATCGTTTCCAGTCGTGCAGTTCCTTATCTGGGGTAATGGTTTGTGCCCCAGTGTCGGGTTTGAGGTGCTGAAGGTACCGTTTGAACGTGTTGACAGCACGAACTGCAAGGGTCTCGGCTAAGTCCTTCAGTTCAGGCTGAAACACCTTTCTGCCCATATCCGGATTGCCGTCAGAAAAATGAACGACGACGTGTGAATTGGCCTGATACCCGATTGTACTTGTGAGAGGAATGATCGATAGGTCTCCCTGCACCATGAAGTCGGTTGCAAGTTGCAGTCCACCCTGGATAACTCGCTGACCTTTTCTCAGGCGAAAAATGTCATCATTAAGCTCGCCCCAGATTTTGGCAGATCTTAGGAAGCAGCCATAGACGATTACCGCGTGCCTCTCGATAAGAACTCTCTGTTCCTCATCGATGGCCGATGCAAAGTAGGAATTCTCGTCGAGAAGTTCTTCCTTGTCCCAGATATCCCAAATGCAGTCAAGACGCTTGTATTCCGGTGCGAGTTTCATGAACTTGGTCGCTGAGTCGCCGGTTATTGAGTTGAGCGATTTCGCTACATCATGCACGGATTGCACTTTTAGATTTGGGATTTCATGGGGATAGAAATATTCCGCCTGTCCGTTTCGTACAGAGTTTCGCTCCTGTCAGACGAACGAACTTTTATGCAAACATGAGGTTTGAATGGAGGTGTCTTCAAATAGACTCCACCCGAGGGAAGCTTAAGCTGAGCAACGTGTACCACTGCTCTGCGGTTTGCGCACCTAACCAAGCCAGATGCTTTGGGCGTTCCCCAGATGACTGCCCCACGAAGATCTCAGCTGCGGTACCGCTTTCTTCAGATAAAAGCTCCGGGACGTTAAATTCGACCGCCTGGAACTTCGGATAGGGGAACCGTTCCGCTACCGTCCTCGGCCCACTGACGCCCCTGCCGGAGGATTGCTGCAAGTGATGAACCTCGTTGTTTGCTCTGAAGCTTTAGCAAAGAGAATCCGTAGGCTACGAACGTCGCACCGACACCCTTATGACCTCGGAGCTCCGCTTGTCTCTTGAAGCTGACGCTAGGTCGGAGACAAAACTTGAATTCGCGTTCGCTCATTCCGATGCCGTTGTCCACGATCCTCACGCTTCCATCGGATATGTCAAGAGTGACCCAGATTTTTGGGGAATAACCGTCCCGCTCCCGTTGTTTTCTTAGCTCAACAGCATCCAACGCATTTTGAAATAACTCAGAGAACAAATCGAAGTATCCAGTGTAACTTTTTAGAATGTTGTGGACGATACGCTTGCTGGCCTCCTCTAGCACCGCAGAAATGGAGGAGCCTTCGATGCTCTCGTCAGTTGCAAGCGGGTCGAATCCGTCCAACGAGTCCGTCGGAATGATCGTGCTCATGGGTACTCAATAGGAACACGAATTCTACAGCATCAGCAGCTAGTTTGAAAGAATAACGAGGGTTGAGACGCATTGCTTGCCGTTCATATCCCTTTGGTTCCGTGGTGGTGACGCTGCTATTATTTTCGCGAGCGTCTTACGTCGAACAGATTCGCCTCGCAGAATCCTCTGAAGTGTATGATGGCTAACGCCAGTGGTGCGTTCAAGCTTGCGAATTCCCGTCTTGAGAATGCTTTCTTTGATGTCTTCGCCTGCAACTACCTGTTTCGACTGTTGATATCGAGCGACGTGAATTCAACGAGACACGAGCCTTCGCCTTGCTCCCAGGCGGTGGTTTCTTTGCTACGTATCGGCGTGATGCAGCTATTACGATGACGTCGCAATAATCCTGAGTGTCACAAGTGCAAGGCGTTCCATCAGGCGCTAAAGACTTAGCTTCGGGATGCTTGGTGTACAGGTAGAGCACGTGTGCGTAGGTTCTCGGAATTACTTGTCCAGTTTTGGGGTTTGTTCCAGGGCGAGCTTATAGACCTTTCCGTCGAAGATGTTGATGCACTCTGATTTGAGCCATTCACTCCTCTTGGATGTGAAGGGCGTGACGAGCGTGAATTGGCTGTTGTCAACATCTGCCGGATGTCCTCCACCACTGTCAACTTGAGGAAGCAAGAGAAAGCTGAACGGGCGTGGATCAAGTCGCTGCAAAATGTTTGGAGTACTGATCACAATGGGCATCATGGCCGGAATATCCAACCATGACGGTGCTGTGCATTTCAGGCCTAGCTCAGAGCGCAAGAGCCAATCCCAAGTTTCAACGATCCAGTTTCCTTCTTCGCCTTCTTTCTCCTCTTTAGGCGCAGCAAGATAACCAAGTCCGTGGGCCTTTGGCTCAATGACTTTGATGTCATCGTGATCCGTTTTCTCGTAGATGGCATAGCGCTTGGACGATACCGAGTAGCCGTAAAGCTGCCGTCGTGGCTTGCTGGAATCGCTGTCAACGTGGTTGGCCTTTACAAGGCTCAAAATTGAGCCTTTGATGTAACGCCGATCATACGGATTTAAGCGTTCGAATCTGTCGACGATGCTTTGTACCTCATCCCAGAACAACGTTCTGAGGCCTTCGGCTCCGGGAATGCTGAGAGGTTCGCTCTTCTGTGAACTGATGACGCAAAGGCTGTCAGTGTCGCAGAACAAGTAAGTTCCCTTGGCATCGGCAACGCAGCGTTCGAGCATAGCTAGCAACAACCGCCCCCCGGCTGCGATGAGCGAACCTAAGATCGGGCTGTACCATCTTCCTGCCTCTTCGATTTCTTTGGAGACTTCTTCGTGCGAGTGTTCTCCCGAAAAGACTCCTATTGCGGTCGATTCATCCAGTTCTTTTTGATTCACTTCCACAAAGAGACCGTATGAGCCGGAACTGGCGAAGATTTTGAGGAAGTACTCCATTGGATCGTCTTTGGGAAACTTCTTGCGCTCTTCTACGACCCGACGAAAGAAGTCTTCCTTCCTGGGATCAATCTGCACCATACCTCGCAAGTTTGTTGGTCTTAGTCCAGCCTGTTTGCCATGCGGAACCACGCGGATAGCTTTTTCGATTTGAGGAGCCTTGCCAGTTTCGAGAACTGAAGCGATAACGTCAGGGCCAGCAAACCAAATTGGCTCTTCCGATGTCAGGTAATTCGAACCGATGTTCTGTGTTCTCCGTCGTAAACGGAGCGAACTGGCAATATGTTCGTGTCCGGTCGGACCAGCGCAAAGAACTTGAACCCTCTCCACTTGTCAGCTTCGAAAGCGCCGTCGAGCGTGATGCTGTGAACTAGCTCCCGAATGTCATTCGTTGCTTCTTCGAACGACAGCCGCTTGGCAGTAATAAGATCTGAGTTGCCGAGCAAAGAGCAGACCGTGGCATACTGCGAAACAAAATCCACAGGAACGACCGGCACTTCGGTACAGCGAACGCGACATTCTGCACGTCCGCCGTAGTATGCCTGCATCGCGATACCTTGAATTTTCTCCGGTATATCGAACTTCTGGAGGGCCGGAACTATGCCCATTGCTTCTAAGTATCCTTTGGCAATGGTTGCAGGTGAATAGGCCTTCTCGGGAAGCAGGTCGATGGGATGCCGCTCAAATTCCCGCTTCATCGCGTTGAGCAGGGCTGTCGTACACTTCACGTCCTGGCGAGCGTAGTCAACGTCTTCCTTTGTGACTCGTCCGCTCGGTGTGTGGTTCTTCTTTTGTTCGGTTGCATTAAACTTCTTGCACGCTTTTTTAAGCGAATACGACCGATTGTGCAGCGCCCAACCAAGCGTGCGGAGGTCGAGAAAGCGGCCAGTGGGCCACTGCCGCTCCTGGGGGCGTGGGAAACGTAAACTGATAAATGCCGTCTTGCTGTTTAGCGATTTAATAACGATCCTCGGGAAATACGTGTTTTCCTGAAGCTGACCTGTTTCGGGATTCAACCACTGGGAGAGGGTGAGAGACCATCCTCCGTCAAATGCTCTTCCCCAATCGACGGCGAGTTGGCTCAGGTCAAACGGTGCATTGAATGCCACGATTAAAGCTCCACGCTGGACGGCTTTCCAAAATACTTTCTTCAAGAACATCGAGCGGGAGTAGAGTGCCAACTTCAATTTAGGCGGGAACGCGTTTATCTCACTGCCCGCAATTTCGGAATGAGCGTAGCGCTTTAGGACTTCGAGCTGATCTGCGTCAAGATCGTCGGCATAGAACAAGCCTTCTTCTGAGCAAAGGTACTCGTCGCCATTTCGTTCGCACAACCGGTACACACCGAACAACAAGTCTTGTTTTGTGTCCGTTGTGGTCTCCGTGTCGAAGACGAGAACTTGTTCAGGCCACGTCGAAAGTTTCCGCTTCTTGTTTTTCCGTTCACTTCGAGAAGCGGTAACGGTGTGTGCGCGAAGATAAATATCTTGAGTTGTCATAGTGTGAGACTCCTTTTCTTTCTGTTTTGCAACGTAAACTCTTCTTCTTGCATGTCCAAGAACCACAGGAGCATGCAGACGGCTTGTCTTGCTCGACGAATGCGCGTGAGCCGATCTGGCGTGTAACGCATGTCAATGCCTGCCCCTTCGATGTAACGCGTCAGTCGTACGTGGTGATCGCGGCAGAGCGGAATCGTGAACCAGACCACATGGTTTCTTCCTCCAGCATGGTGTTTCTCCACTTGGTCGGTACTGCCGCAAATGGTGCAACGCAACTTTCCTGAAGCCCGACCGGCGTCGAGCCGAACAGGCCTCGTGGGCTTCTCCTCGGAAAGTCGCAGGTTGCACCCGTTGGTCATCAGGCCACCAACGAGGAATAGAGCTGATCGAAGGACTCACCCTGCTCGGCCAGGGCGGTCAGGAGCTTGGGATCAGTGATCAGCGTGTGCCCACCGATCTTCTTGCCCTGAAAGGGACGGAGCACCGATTCATCTCCCGAGCGAAGAAAAGCGGCTCTAGCATTCACATAGGCGGCAAGTTTGGTCGCTTCTCTGTTCCCCTTCGCTGCGACCTGAGTCAGACCGCCTGCGTCCTGACCTGGGATTTGGAGATAACGCGTGAATCTGTCGCGTGGAACCGCTCGGATGCGACCGCCAGTGTGATCCTGTCGGAGAGCGGAGCCTACGTATTTCCGAATGGTTCGCTGACTGACGCCCTCGGCTTTAGCAGCGTCCGCGAGCGAGGCTCCGTGGCGAATCGCCGTTAATGCGTGCAAGGCTCGGTTTCTCGCTTCGAGACTTCGAGCGGATAGTTTCGCTAATGTAAGTTTGGAGCGAGTCCGAGCCTCCATTGCACCACTTGATGATTTTGTGGCTCGTGCACTCTTTGGTTTTCCCCTGTTCGGCTTTGTCATCTGTGTCCCCTTTTCTGACGCAGTCTCGCATGGGGTTTCGAGCAAATTAGGGGACGCTAAACAATTCGGTGCGATAAGGCGTTTTTGTAAGAGAATTAGTACAAATTTTGGTGCGATAACGTGATCGGACCGCTCAACGGGAGTTGCAATTTAGGTTGGTTCGCGATTTGACAGGAATTTGAGGCTATGGCCCGTAAGTCTTCTAACTCGAAAAAACGCGGTCCGCGCGAAGCAATCAAGTCTAGGGATCTGCTCGACAGGTATGTGGCCCATAAACGGTTCTTTGAGAACGAGTGGGGCCGTATCGGCTTGGATCTTCGAAGAGTTCGGGACCCTGAGGGCGTCAGAAGAGTTCTGATGTGCGTCCCCAATATCAAGTGGTGTGCCCCATTTCGCGACCACCGGGCAGCCTGCTTAATCGCAGAGGAAAGCGAGAAAGTCGAACTCAAAGAGCTTCGCCAGACGAGGCGTCAACACAAGGAAGCAGAAGATACCGAAAGCCGTCTGTGGTCGGAGCAGCAGAGTTCATACCAGGAGGCACGGACAGCCTGCGCGGCGTTGAAGTCTTTTGTCGACTACTGCGAGTCGGCTATTACATTGTTTCCTTTCTTTTGCATCGCTGTTGGCGTGGCCGAAGAGTTGGGCGTTTGGGACCTAACTGCGAAGTTTGCTCAGGCCGACAACGCTGTTCATGCAGCACAGAAAAGGAAGGTGGAGCTGAAAGAACGGCTCACCCGCCAAGAAGCATGGTATGCACGAAATGAACTCGTCAAATTCGCGCGGAATGAGCGAGAGGAGAAGAGTGCGCTGAACTATGCCAGAGCGACAGCGGGGCTGCCTGAGTATTCGTGGCTTCATTCATTTCGGAAATGTCGTGCATTACATAACGAGTCGCTCAACGCCACAAGCTTCAATTTCCAATTGTTTGAGATCCTGAGAAGAATTGTGCAAAGCATGCGGAGTGTCGACGTTAGGAAGACTGAGTTGAGATTTCAGAAGGAACTGCTCAAGGACAGTTGCGATCCAATGCTTAGGGCGTTTGTTTCGCCGAATTGGGCCTATATGAAACAGGCGTTTGCTCAGTGTCGGGGCAAAGGCATCAAACGTGCCGATCTGCCGTACAAGATCATGGGGAGATACTTCGCAAATATGGAAGGTTCTAAAACACCCGCTGAAGCTGAGGTCGCAAAAAGGAATCAGCTCGTATCTTCTTGATATATAATCAGTTAAGCAGCAAGCGGGCCTTCCGACTGTTTCAGCAGCCGACAAGTCCCTAACCACCATCGGAGAGTGCTCCAATGGCAGCCACCAAGACCGTACCCCAAGTTCCGCAATCCCACAATTCCGCCGTTGAATTGCTCGTTCCGCGACA
This sequence comes from uncultured Acidobacteriaceae bacterium, assembly GCA_963709305.1. GTDB lineage: Bacteria > Acidobacteriota > Terriglobia > Terriglobales > Acidobacteriaceae > Sulfotelmatobacter. The sequence continues at coordinate 115,431 of CAVPWO010000008.1, forward strand.
TGGCGTAGTCACGCTCTACGGCTACGGCATCCAGGTCCGCCTGGATCGAGGGCATCTCCTTCTTGAGGATGGCATCGGGGCTGACCGTCGTCGATACCGTCTCCCGCGTGTCGGTCACGGTCTAAAACGATTAGTTGTGATCGGTTCGGACGGGATGGTTTCGCTTGCAGCGCTCCGCTGGCTCGCCGACCAAGATGCCAGCTTCGTCATGCTGGAACGCGATGGGTCGGTGCTCGCAACGACGGGCCCAGTTCGTCCCTCGGATGCCAAACTCCGTCGTGCTCAAGCCCTCGCGCACTCATCCGGCGCTGCCTTGCGCATCACACGTGAATTGATTAGCCAAAAGCTCGCCGGACAGGAACGGGTTGCTCGTCACAAGCTACTCGATTCGAGAACAGCGGACACAATTGCCCGATTCAGGGCTGAATTGCCTAGCGCCGACAGCATCAGCACGATCCGGCTCATTGAGTCACAAGCCGCACGAGCGTACTGGTCGGCGTGGAGCACACTGCCCATCACCTACCCGAAAAATGACCTAAGCCGCATCCCCGATCACTGGCTCAATTTTGGAGCGCGCGTCTCGCCGCTCACGGGCTCACCCCGGCTTGCTGCAAATCCGCCAAACGCAATCCTTAATTATCTTTATTCGGTGCTAGAGTCTGAAGCCCGTCTAGCCGCCGCTGCTCTGGGGCTTGATCCGGGTCTCGGTGTGTTGCATGTTGATACGTCGGCTCGTGACAGCCTTGCATGTGACCTTATGGAGCCTACGCGTCCTCTGGTGGACGCCTACCTGCTTGATTGGATCACGCGGCAGCCGCTGAGGCGTGAATGGCTTTTCGAGAAGGGAGACGGCAACTGCCGACTAGCGGCATCGTTCGCCGTGCGCTTGTCGGAAACGGCCCCGACCTGGGGTCGCGCTGTGGCTCCAATCGCAGAGTGGGTGGCTCGTGCCTTCTGGTCAACGATACGCAGACCCGACACTCCGTTCACAACGAGGCTGACTCAGGCCAACAAGCGCCAAGCGAAAGCCACGACAATTCCATCCAGTTCACCTGCACCTCATCAGCAGAATGTTTGTCTTACATGCGGGAAGCCTGTTGCTAAAGCTAGTACTCGCTGCGCTAACTGTGCGGTCGAAGTTTCAAGAGAAAGGATGCTGGAAGTGGCACGACGCGGTCGCATCGCCTCAAAATCTTCTCAGTCCAGAACGCGAGTCTCGGCTACGCAGCGCAGGCAACAAACGGCTCGGTGGAACTGGCAGGCATCCAGCCAACCATATTGGCTCACTGACGAACTATACATACAGCAGATTCAGCCTCGGCTAGTCAGCGCTACGCTTGGGGAGATTGCATCAGCCATTGAAGTGTCAATTCCTTACGCTTCCGACATCCGTAAGGGAAGACGGCGTCCGCACCCAAGACACTGGCAAGCTCTGGCTGAATTGGTAGCCGACGCCAAAGGAATCTGACATTGGCCCTAAAAATTTTAGCCCCGTAAAAACTTGAGGGGTGCCTAAAAAATCACCAAGCCGTAAAAATCTACACACCAATGTCAGATTTCATGTATAGTGCCGTTCATGGATATCTTTGAACCGTGGCGGAAGTATCCCGATCTCACCAGAGATCGTCTTTCAGTCATTGCGACCATAATCCGCGACGTGCGGCACGGCTGCGTCATGCTACACGAACCGGATGAGGGTGACGGCCCTTGGTCGTTAGGCTGTCGTGCCTACGAGCGCATCGGTTTTGCGATACGTAAGGCGACTGTAACTTACAACTGGCTAAAGACCCTGCCAGAGAAAAGCGCTCTGGCATTTAGCTTCGCAATCGGCAACATTCCGTTTCGATTCTACCGTGGTAACCCTGAAGAACCACCTTTCCACTACCAAGCCAAGAGCTACGGGGAGAATCAGCACGTTCAACTCGTTCTAGCCCTCGACTTAGGCGGTGATTTCACGGCACTCGACGGTGTACTTCGCCTTGCCGTGGAAATAAGCGATTTGGAAGTTTCGATGGTTACGTTGGTGGAGGTGGACAGCGACGGCAAGCCGGTTAACTCCTACGCAATACCGTTCGATGAGGGCGGCACCAACGTAGTTTCAATCGAGGCACCGCCGCCGGTTGTCATGCCTCCGGCCATTGCTGAACCGCTGGAAACCGAAGAGGAAAAGAAAGAGAAGGAGAAGAAGCGCGAAAGGGGACATGGGATCGGTTCTGTTTCCTAACCAGATTTTTTTTGGTGAACGTCTCCAATTGGCGCGAGAGTTTCGAGGGTTGACGCAAACTCAACTCGCCGCCAAGGTTGCGGCGTCGTGCGCCTTGATCTCGCTTTGTGAGAACGGCAAAAAGCAGGAACCCGCCCGTGATCTGGTTGAGGCATGTGCCGACGTGCTCGGTTTTGAACCGGATTTTTTTCACGGTCCACTTGAAGAGGTTTTTCGTGAAGATGAGTGCAGCTTTCGACATCGGCGGTCCGCGCCAGAACGCCTAAAAAATCAGGTTCGGGCACATGCCACTCTCATCGGGATGGTTATTGATAAGCTGCGCTCATTCTTTAAACTTCCAGCTGTGGATATGCCACACATTCCAGCGCGTTCAATTGCCGAAATCGAAAAAGCAGCGGAAGAATGCCGGAAGTATTGGGGGATCAGCTTAGACGGTCCCATTACTCCAATCGGTCACCTCTTGGAGTGGCATGGCGTCATTATCGTGAACCATCTAGTTAAGTCCACGAAGGTTGATGCGTTTTCGCGTTACGGAAAAACATCTGTGATTTTTCTGAACCGTTCTATCCCTAGTCCCTCGCGATGGCACTACGACATTGCCCATGAGTGCGGACATTTGGTTTTGCATCGTGGCATCCCTACTGGAAGCATCGAAACGGAAGAAGAAGCTAACCGATTTGCAAGTGCGTTCTTGATGCCGAAAACGGCTTTTAGCCGAGAATTCAAACTTGCTCCGTTTTCCTGGAATCATGTGTTTAAGCTCAAGGCACGCTGGCAAACCAGTGCCGCCTCTATCGTGCGCCGTGCATATGATTTGGGACTAATTAGCGCCGTTGACTATCGCAGAGCATTTCAATATCGTTCCGCACAAGGTTGGAACAGGGCGGAGCCGCAAGAGCCAGTGTTTCAAGAGCCGAGCTGGCTTTCATCGGCTCTAGCCGGGCTTGGAAATAAGGTCACCTTGACACTGCAACAACTGTGCGCCGATCTGAACTTCAAACCGGAAACGTTTCTTGATGTGACTGGCGTAGCAATTCCCACTACGAACGTGAAAGCACCAGAGGTAATCCCGTTCAAGCAGTTCGCGTAGCGAGGGTCAATTTTGGCGTCTGCTTCGGTGATTCTCCAGGTCGTGTCAGCGGGAAAAGTGATCGCATTTGTGACCACATTCGGTCCTCGGCATCAGAAAAACTCGCCCCGCATTATTCTGTTAAACTGAAACACTTCTTCAGATAAAAACTCCGGAGCCCCATACGGACCTCGAACAGATCAAGGGACTCGAAGCTAGAGCCGCCCAACTGAGAAATTTGCTCGACAAACGCTCTTTCGAGAGAGCGGACAGACCACTCATCATTGAATTCAGCGGTGCACCTAAAGCTGGGAAAACTCGATCCATTAGCATCTTGGAACTCTTCCTTAAGAGGAATGGGATCAAGGTTGAAGTCTTCACCGAACGCGCTTCAATTGCGCCCATCAGATCGAAGGGTCATCTGAATTTCAATGTTTGGGTCTCATGCGCAAGCCTACAAGGAATGTTGGAGGCATTGTATCGAGACTTGGACGTATTCATTTTAGATCGGGGTATGTTCGATGCCCTTGTCTGGAACGAGTGGCTGAAAATGACTGGGAAAATCACCCCGCAAGAAGCGGACCAAGTTGCGCAGTTTTTCCTGATGGATCGCTGGACCGAACTCGTCGATCTGGTATTTGTTCTCACTTGCGACCCAGCGGTTTCAATAGAACGGGAATTTGCGGATCAGTTGACGACAAAGCGGGGCACAATAATGGAGGAAGGCACACTGAAACAGTTTAAGCAAGCGACCGAGAATACAATGGCAAAATTCGCAGGAAAATTTAAGCGCATAGTCCCGATCGACACAACAACGACCACAACCCGAGAAGGTGCCGCAAGGATAGTCGACGAAACGCTGAACGTACTTAGCGGTTTTTTGGATGAATCAATTGGTGTCCTTCCAATAGTTGACTTGAAAACGGCGCTCCCCGACACAGGGTTCGTGTCGGACTCTGGAACAATAACTGGTTTCGTTGAAACATTTAAAAACAAGAAAATTTTCGCTGCTCGATCTCAGGCCGAGCAGAACGCGAATTACCTCCAACCGATTCCCTGCGCCGTTCTTCGATACGAAAACAAAATCCTCGTTTTGAAGAGGAAAAAGCCGGGACATCCCCTGCATGATACTTACGCGGTTTGGGCCGGAGGACATGTTGTCAAAGGTGATGATGGACCCAAAATCCTGCTCAATACCTTAAATCGAGAGTTAACCGAAGAATTGTTTATTAAGGAGTCCTTTGAACTGAATCCAAAGCCGATAGGCCTTATTCGAACGAACGAGGATGCTCGCGCTTCTCGCCACATTGGTGTGTTGTATGAAATCACATTGAAGAGCGGGGATGTAGCCCTAGCGTTGAACCAAAAGGAATTTCGGTCAACGAGAGGCACATCGATGAGTGGCAAACTCATAGACATCGGTGAACTTCGGGAAATCTACGACGAGATGGGGGACTGGTCACAATTCATCGTTGCGCATTTCTGGCCTGAATTAGTCCAGACGAGGGGAAAACCAGAGCCCAAGTTGTTTACTCAGGGATAAAGCGATTATTGGCGTCCGTTCCACGTGCGAAAATTACGAATCTTATCCAGGTCCTTGAGCGCGTCACCCGAATACCAGCACGCTCGGTCGTCCCAGTAGACGGTTGCCGCTGGCTTGGGGCCCTGTGCATTGGCGTGACGAGTTTTTGTTTACTTCGTCGAACGGAATGCCGTTGCCCAAGAGATAAGGCGTAATTTCATCAGACGAACGGCAACTGTAGACAACAATCTTCCAACCTTCTTCCCTCAGCAGTTCGAGGGCCTCAATCACATCCCTTCTGGGCGTGCCGAGGGTGCCAGTACCCTCCCAGCCGTCGTAGTCCGCGATTACGCCATCAAAATCGACGGCTATCGTGAGCTGCCTGGTGTTTCCCGACTTGCCCTCTAGCTTTTCGTGCAGGGGTGAGACACGAAGTGCGTCCAAGACTCGTGGATACCTAGCATCTGGCCGCTGATTTGCCCAACTCGCAACTACTGCTATCAAACCAGCAAGCATGAACAGCCCAATACCTATTTCCGAAATGATGATAAGTTCGACGTACCAACGATTAGACAATGACTGCAACACTGCAATATCTCCAAAACCAACTGTAGCAATCGTCACAATGCTGAAATAGATTGCATCAATCCACGTTAGCGAATGTGAGAATACGTCCCCGATTGTTTTGAAAATCACGCCATATCCGAGGCCGCATTGAAAGAAGGCGGAGAGGTTCAAAACGAGCGAGCGCAAGGGATGGGCGGGGTATCTACTCACAAACGTCGCAAAGGTACTGAGGAGAATCGTGTCGTAAAGGAGATAAACACCAATGACAACCGGCAGATAATGGGTTATCCATGTCCCGTGTGGATTTCCAACCAACACCATCAGAACAAACGCGAGGGAGCGGGCCAGATGGTAAAGCCCAGCCCGACCGCTGAAACGGAATAGATTCAAAGGTGAGAACTGTTCCAGCTTCCAGATTTTCTGCTCGACACGCAGCCAGAATTCTCCAGAAGGCGACTTGACGACCTCAGCGAAATGAGTGCTGTCGTTCGGGCATTGAAAAGGTGTACCGATTGCGAGTCCTTGCTCATCGACGCCGAAACTGCCGCAGGTCGCGCAGTAAAGGACTCCCTTTTCGTGCTTGAAACGAGGTTTCGTCATGGCACACCAACATTCGGGGGACAAGTGTATCGCAGTTAGGGCTCGCTCCCCCGCGGTCGCTCGCACGAGCGCACGCACGCGCCCTGCCCCGCGCGCGGGCGGGCCCCGGCCAAGTCAAAACCGGATTCCTCTGCGGCAGCCGGAGGGGGTGTGGCAGTTTTGCCGTTCCTTCCTTCCACCCCGTCAAACCGGGTTGGGCACGACGCACACCATCGCCGGCGCCATCGTCGGCGTCGGACCCCTGCACCGTTTGTCCGCCGTCCGCTGGAGCGTCGCGGGACGCATCGTGTGGCCATGGATCGTCACCATTCCCGCCTCGGCCATAGTCGCCGCCGGCACGTTCCTGCTGATCCACCTCATCCATCCCCAACCCTAAGGGTGGACTGCGCGCGAGATCCTTCGCTTTTCTTATTAGCGGCAACTCCGCCCCGGCTAAGTGCAACCTAATCTGTCGCAAGAACGTTTCGTTTGTCCCTCGATAGAACGGGGCGCTAGAAAAGGAGCAACTGAATGACTAACAAATGGAGTCGCTGGATGTTGTGCGTGGTTCTCGCAGGTCTAACATCGGCGTGGGCCATCGCGCAAGACACAGACACCAAGTCGAAGGGCGAGGTGAGAAGCATCACCGGATGCCTGAGCAAGGGCGATAGCGCCAACGAGTTCCTGTTGACTGCGAATGACGGAAGCACCTGGGAGGTGCACTCCAACAATTCAGTCGACCTCGCAAATCACGTGGGCCACACCATTGAGGCCAAGGGTGTAGTTTCGCATACCAAGATGCACAACATGAAGGAAGATGCAAAAGATGCAGCGAAAGACAGCGGCATGAAGAAGAACTCGACCGAACATGGCCATCTGAAGGTCACCGATGTCCGCATGATCGGCGAGTCCTGTCAATAATTGGCCTGAACAAGACCTGAACAGTATAGGGCGGCAGCGGGCGGTACTCCTGAGTTTCACCCGTTGTCGCTCTTCTTTTTTATTTAGGCGTTCGGGTACGTTTCTCGCCACCCAGGGTGGATAGTTCGAAAATTAAGACACAGGAATTCGTGCCGCCCCGAACAAGCCCGCATCGCTTCCCAACAGAGCTTGCGTAATGATTGTCTTCTTGCGCGTATAAGCCGCGATTTGAGCCGATGCGCCTTGTTTTTTAAGATGATTTTTTTCGAGATGATCTTTTTCGACAGGATCGTCCGGAGCGGTGGCGGCATACACCAGCGAGCGCTCGCGCAGCTCCCTGAACATAGATGGCGCGAAGGCATCCCACGCGCTCACCACGCCTCCGCCAATCACGAACATATCCAGGTTGAGGATATTGACCAGGTCGGCCAGCAGCATCCCTAACGCTGCGCCGAAGCGGCGGAAGATGCGCTGCGCGTCTTCATTTCCCTGAATCGCGAGATTGTAAATTGACCGTGCGCTGAACTCGGCGTCAGAACTGGCGGCTTTGGCGAGCGCGGGAGCTTGTCCGGATTCAATCGCCTCGCGGGCCATGCGCACCACCGCGGTCGCCGACGCGTAGCGCTCGGCGCAACCGTGATTGCCGCATCCGCAAGGGACGCCATCCGGTTCGACGGTGACATGCCCGAATTCGCCCGCCATGCCATTCATGCCATAGAATATTTTCCCATTCAAAATGATTGCGCCGCCGATACCCGTGCCCAGCGTCACCATCGCCATATTTTCGACATCGCGGGCTGCACCGAGCCATTTTTCGCCCAGCGCCGCAACATTGGCGTCGTTCTCCAGAAAAACCCGGGCGCCCAGACGGCGCTCGATTTCATCGCGCACCGGATAATCAGCCCAGCCGGGAAGGTTGGCGGACTTGCGCATCATGCCGGCTTCCATGTCGATAATACCGGGCACCCCAATGCCCGCACCCACAAACCTGCCGCTGCCACGGTATTGGTCGGACAACCGCTTGATTGCGTCACACATCTCGCCGATCACATGATCGCGTCCCAATGCAACTTTGACCCCGAGCGTAATTTTCTCCAGAAGCTGGCCCTCCGTACTGATGGCCGCAATGCGGAGATTTGTACCGCCGAGATCGACTCCAATGGAAAAGTCAGGCATGGGCAGAAGGGTATCAGAATCTATTGTTGATTGATGATTGCTGATTGTTAATTAAAGCGAGCAGCAGGTACGTCGCAGGCTAAAGGTTTTCAATCAACAATCAGAAATCAACAATCAAAAATTGTTTTACTTCTGGCACTTCGGGCAATAGTGGCTGCTGCGGCCCCCGATCACAACTCGCTTAATGGGAGTGTCGCACACCAGGCACGCGTCGGCTTCGCGGCCGTAGACCCGATGCTGAAGTTGAAAAAATCCTTCCTCGCCGTCCGAGTTCACATAATCTGAGATGGAAGAACCTCCCAATGCGATCGCTTCACGCAGCACTTCTTTCACAGCCAGCAGGAGCTTACCCAGTTGATCTCGAGGAATGGCAGCAGCCCGCCGCCGTGGGCGAATGCCCGCGCGGAACAAAGATTCATCGGCATAAATGTTGCCCACCCCGCGCAGCAGTTTCTGATTGAGCAACGCGCTCTTGATGGGAGTCTTGCGGCCGCGAAACAATGCCAGGAACCGGTCGAGTTCGATCTCCAGCGGCTCGATGCCGGAGGCGTCAAAGTCTCCCGCCTGAGCCACGCTGAGCCGGCCGAAGCGCCGAGGATCCACAAAGCGCAACTCCCGGCCCGACGAAAGCTTGAGAATAGCGTGGGTGTGCTTCGCGATTTCAGCCTGAGGCTCACAAACCTGCAGTCGCCCCGTCATCCCAAGGTGAACGATAAACTGAGCTTTTCTCTGTGTGGGGCGGACACTCTTGTCCGCCAGTGCATGCGGAGTCGCTGAAATCTGCGTCGGCTTTACTTTGGATCCGGAATCCCTTGACTTTGGTTTTTGTCCTTTGGCGGACACGAGTGTCCGCCCCACGCCATCCCTTCGATATAGGTCGAAGACAATGTGTTTGCCCATGCGGCGAACGGCCGCGATGCGGCTGCGTTCGAGGGTCGCCGCAATCTCAGAAGCGGGAGACTTTAAAGGCTCCTTTTTCTGCCCCAGCCACACGGATTCCACGATCTCCCCTGTAACTCGCTGGGCGAGGCCGCGCGCAATCGTTTCGACCTCTGGAAGTTCTGGCATGAGGGTATGAATGCTCTGGCTGCGGGTCGCGCGCCTAATTTAAAGTTGACGTGGAGATTGGATGCGCGGCATGCCGCGCGCGACGCAGGCATGACCGGAGCCCGCATCAGAGACCCGATTCTAGTCTTTGAGAGGGACGACCGCGCTGCCGTCGCGGCAGAGCGTGGCGACTCTTTGCAGGTCGCCATTGGCCCGCGGCAAAGTCATCACCGGGCCGTAACAATACACCGCGTGGCCCGAGGCCGCAAAATACCACCGTCCGCCTTTCGCGTGCTTCGCGATCTGGCTGGTGGGCTGGCGCAGAGGTTTCTGCGGCGCCCATGGGGATACCGGCAAACTAAACAACAAGGCTAGGGTCAGAACCTTCATTCTTTCCTGCTGCTCTTCCTACCGCTTCTTGCTCGTGCTCCCTGCCGAACTTACCTACCGAACTAAGTGTTGCAGTCTTCAGGGCCTCAATTTGCCTCGGTCTTCATATTGCAATCCTTCATATTGCAATCAGTGTCCGGACGTCATCCACCAAGTCTTGCGCTGGTTTCGACGGCATCCGGAACTGCGGTTTCTGCGTCGCTGCCGCGTTCGGCGAACGACGTTGTGGTCCTGCCTGGGAAGACGGGGCCTGACTGTTTGGAGCCTGGGTTGACGGAGTCTGGGTTGACGGGAGCTGGGTTGACGGGAGCTGGTTTCCTGGAGCATTGGCCACAGGAGCCTGGGTCTTGGCCGACGGTATCTGCGCGAACTGCCGCTGTGCCCTCATCTTTATGGCCGACAACTCCGTGCTGTCACGGAAGAGCTCGCGAATCAGGGCGCGCTGCGACTCGATGGTTTGGCCCTGCTCCACAATCAACATGGTCATTAGACCGTAGGAGATCAAAAACAGCACGGTCAACAGCGGCAACCAGCCGTGCTTTTTGGGAGCAGCGGAGGTGTCTGCGGCAGACACGATCGATACGGCGTGGTCCCCGAATAACGTCGTCAAATGGCACCCCGGTCCTGCCCGTAACTCACAGGCATTGACCGAATTGCATCTCACCCACCATCCGCTCGATTCCAGATAAACGAATGAAATGAGAGTGCTTACCTGTCGTCCGACTCGAATTCAGAGGCAACGGATGTGCAAGTAGGTGCACATTAAGAGATTGGTCAGAGCCCAAAGTCGAAGGGATCTCGCGCGAGCCGGTTGCTGCGCAAGAGCGCCTTCTATTTCCCCAGCACCAGCTTGGCAATGGTCGCCAGCTGCATGTTGGACGTGCCCTCGTAGATCTTCCCGATCTTGGCGTCGCGCCAATATTTCTCCACGGGATAATCTTTCGTGAAGCCGTACCCGCCGTAGATTTCGATGGCCAGAGAGGTCACGCGCTCGGCAACTTGCGAGGCAAAGAGCTTGGTCATGGCCGCTTCTTTGACGAAGTTCACGCCCGCATCCTTCATGCGCGCGCAGTTGTAGACCATCAGGCGGGCGGCCTCGATCTCCGTGGCCATCTGCGCGATCTGAAACTGGATGCCCTGAAACTCTGAGATCGCCTTGCCGAATTGCTTGCGCTCCACCGCATATTTGCAGGCGAATTCCCAGGCCCCGCGAGCCAGGCCAATCATCTGCGCGCCAATGCCGATGCGGCCTTCGTTCAAGGTCTCGATGGCAATCTTGTATCCCTTGCCGGGCTCGCCCAGTACATTCTCCTTGGGTACGCGGCAATCTTCCAGAAGCAGTTCGCAGGTAGACGACGCGCGAATGCCGAGCTTGTCTTCCTTCTTGCCGACGGTGAATCCGGGAAACTCTTTCTCGATCAAAAACGCCGTGATGCCTTTGTATCCGGCGCTGGGATCGATCGAAGCGAAGAGCACGAATAATCCCGCCTCTTTGCCGTTCGTGATCCACAGCTTGCGGCCGTTGAGCACGTACTCGCTGCCCTTGAGCGCGGCGCGAGTCTGCAAGGCAAACGCATCGGAACCGGATCCCGCTTCGCTCAAGGCGTAAGCGCCCACTGTTTCAGTGGCCATCCTGGGCAGGTAGCGCTTCTTCTGCTCGTCATTGCCCCAGCGCAGCAGGGCGTTGTTGACCAGCGTATTCTGCACGTCGACGATCACGCCGGAAGAAGCGTCCACGCGCGAGAGCTCCTCCACCGCCAGAATCGCTTCGAAAAACTTGGCGCCGCCTCCGCCGTACTGCTCAGGAATCTCGATGCCCATCAGGCCGAGCTGGAAGAAATCGTGGATCAGGTCTTTGTCGAACATGCCCTTCTCGTCCATCTCTTTCACCAGAGGACGAATTTTCTCGTCGGCAAACTGCCGGATGTTGTCGCGGAAAAGAATTTCGTCTTCGGTGAGCGTGGTCAGCGGGGCGGGCGGGGCGACTTGCAGAATGGCTTCGGGCATGAGAGGGCCTTCAATCGTCGGGATGCAAACTGTTGATTTTAGCATTGCTGCAACAGGTGGTTCGGCTGGCGAGCTCCCGGTTTGCCTGTACAGGCCTTATCCGATTCGTGATTCACCGTGGGTTCCTATCCAAGGTTCGGCCTGTTCTATGGCAAATGCATGGCGAATAAGGTTATACGAACGACGGTGCGCATTAGCAACACACACAATGAATACCAATGTCTGCGCAGGAACAATTGCATAGTAGCTAATGCATCCCACATAATCGCTAATTATGTAGTCGTAAATAACTGAAAACAAGATTGTTGAATACTATCTGTTGATAATCTGTGGAAAGACTGTGGTTAACGATATACAGACTTGAATACATACGCGAAAGGTAACTTATTGTAAACAATATGACATATGGGCGAACAAAAGGAGTCATTTTAAATCATGAGCTAAATACATGGCTCCACTTCCTAACGATAGTGATATAATGTCGGGTAAACGGGCCAGAACTGGGAACGGAGACTACGGTGAATCACGAATTAGACAAGGCACTCATAGATGAATTGGGTTTCATTCGCAGGCTATTGGCGCTGTCGTTGATTGAAGGGAAGAAAAGCGAAAAGAACAAATCAGATTATTGGCGTCAGCTGGTTTAGGGCGCCACGAAATTGCAGCGCTGCTTGCAACTTCGCCCGGTGCTGTGAGTGTTGAGATCTCGAATCTCCGTAAGCAAGGAGTGCTACATGGCAGAAAACCCTAAAGAGAGCGCATTGGAGAAGACTCTGCGGGCGCTCCTGTTGATCAAGATGGATTCTATGAAACAGCGTGAGCAGATTGCATTGTTAGACAAAGCGGGATTTGGTCCCTCAGAGATCGCGCGATGTGTTGGATCAACTCCGGGAGCCGTGAGTGTTCGGCTGGCGGAAATCAGGAAAGAGACGCGGACTAGTCGGAGGCGAGATTTCAAGTGAACAAGGGAGGTCTTCAGTGTCTGATCAGGAGACGTACCAAAAGTGGATTCCTGTCATCGCCCGCTCCCTCGCCTACCTTTGCGTTCAGGTGGGAGAGCTAAAAGACAAGAGTCTCACAGAGCAAGCGGCATTCCTGGAGGCGGCGGGAGTTGACCGCAAAGACGTCGCGGCGATGCTTGGGACGACTTACGGGTCTATCAGTGAAATGCTGAGCAAAGCGAAACGGGGAAAGAAAGGAGGCAAGAAGAATGCCAAGCGAAAAGCGCGGTAATTCGTCGGCTGCAACCGAGCCACTCCCGGCCCATGACAAGATTGCGCGGTTGCTTGGCATTCTTGCAGTGAAAGATAAGACAGATTCGGCTGACAAGGTGGTTATGTTGCAGGGAGCCGGGTTCGGAACGGCGGAAATTCGTCAATGCTCGGCATCACACGGAACGCGATCGACTTGATCAACTTCCGTCTGCGCGCCAAGAATAAGACTAGCAAAGCAGCCAAGAAGCACTGACCTATGCCGAGAATCAATCCGCAGCTAATAGGAAGATTGAAATCGACGCTGGGAGTGAACGGGGCGAGAGTTTATCAGGTCATCGCTGACAAAGCGTCCGACACTCTGCTGGATCGTCATCTCGCTGCTTTAGTGGTCGCGTCCGAGAACGGGATCAACGTTCAGAAGTACGCGACGACTGAGGAAAGGGCGCAGATCAGAGGCAGTCTACGTCCTGGCGGCGCGGCGAACCCGCCGCAGCAAGTCTCTCCCGCAGCTTCGTCAGTACAACAGGTCAGGAAGCGAGCGAAGCCGAAAGGGAATCAGAAGGTGGCAAAGGCTAAAGACAATTCCGTCTTCGTGGTGCACGGACGAAACGACAAGCTCCGGCGATCGCTCTTTGATTTTCTGCGCGCCCTCGGACTCAAGCCGCTCGAGTGGGAGAAGGTCGTGCTCATGACCAAGAAAACGAATCCGTACATCGGCGACATTCTGGATAACACGATGGCGAAGGTACAGGCTGTCGTTGTTTTGTTTTCGCCTGATGACGAAGCCAAACTGCGTGCGGAATTCATTACGCGAGCCGACGGTGCCAGCGAGAAGAACCTCCGAGGTCAGCCACGACCGAACGTACTGTTCGAAGCAGGCCTAGCATTAGGCAGACATCCGAACAAAACGATATTGGTTGAAGTAGGCAAGTTGCGAAAGTTCAGCGACATTGCGGCCGCCATCGTTGTCCGACTGTCAAATGATTACGCCAAGCGCAACGATCTCGCAAATCGGCTAGAGAGTCTTGGCTGCAAGGTAGACAAGCAAGGAACGGATTGGACACAGGCGGGGGATTTTACAGTTCCCTAACGGCGCCGACCAATTCGCAATGTTTCGACGAGGTAAATGCTATGAAAACGATTCCGCTTTCCGCGAAGGGATTCGCGGAGTTCGTCTTGGCCGGACCAGCAAGAAGGCCACAATTGTTCGCAATATTCTCAAACCGAAATCGACTGAGGCTCAGGTCATTGTCTCTACTATGCGCGAGCGATCCGCATCATCCGGCTCTACCATATCAAGGGGAATGACCGCAAATATTTGAAACGAGAGATCCACGGTCTGGAGAAAAAGCTAGAGGCGGCCACCACCAACCAAGCCCGTGCGGGGCTTAGGAACAACCTTCGTGCGATCCGCAGCTACATGGACATCTACGGACTTAGGAAAAGAAAGATAGTTCCGCGCCCGAGGGACTATTACACGCACGGAAACGTGCGTCTCTCCGCGAGTCCCGATTTAGCGGTACAGGAAGACGGCAGACTGAAGTTGGTCAAACTGGGAACTACGAAAAAGCGGGGCCAGTCCTTGGTTTCAGGATCATGCTCCGCGTGATGTATCAGGCTGCCAACGCTGAGTACCAAGTCCAGCCGCATGATGTCGTTTACTTTGACGTCACAAATGCTGTTCGCATGAGGAGCAGTGTTGAAGACTCCGACCTCGCGACGACAATTGATAACGGATGTGACACACTTGCCGGCATGGTGTGACAGCATTGGGAAAAATCTGGGGACAGACAAAATCTGGACAGGACGTTCCTCAATTTTTCCGACGCAACAGCGGCCTCAAAGAAATCCACAGCCCCCTTGTGTGACATCTGACCTTGCGCCCAGCTTTCGATTCGTTCATGATTGCCCAAGCAAGGGCAGTAAATCGAGCGAGAGCGACAAAGGGCGATCTCGGCGAAGAATCAGGCCGCAACTCTTTTATTTCGCGGATTTTAGTATCTAAGTTCTTTGACAAACGGATTTTACGGGGAATTTCTTGCTAACCCGAAGATTCCAAAGATTTGGGGGGGAGGGGGGATACCCCGATCACTCAGGCCCCATTTTGGCATCACGCGAGATCCCTTCGACTTCGCTCAGGGCAGGCTCTTCGCTCCGCCTGAAGAACGCCTACGTTCAGGATGACGCCGACATAGGGATGATGAGGGAGTGCTTAGCGAGGGCGGGAATGAACCAGCTTCAGCGTGTCCGCCTGCAGGATGCGCTTGATCTGGCTGCGGGCGTGCACGGACCACGGGCCGGCGGTGTCGAGCCTGGTATAGGCCTGCCAGTGTTTCAGCGCCTTGCGCGGCTCGCGGATTTTTTCGTAGGCCAGCGCCAGATTGTAATGGGCGTCGGCGTAGGTGGGAGCGAGTTGCAATGCGGTCTTGTAGGTGGAAATAGCTTCCTGCACGCGTCCGGTTTCGTCGAGCACGTTGCCCAGATCGAAGTACGCCAGCGAGTAGCGCGGATCGGCCTGGATGGCCTGACGGTAATGCTTCTCGGCGAAGCCGAACTCCTGGCGGTTGTAGTAAAGCGTGCCGAGATTAATGTGAGCGGCCGCATGCGCCGGTTCGATTTCGAGCACGTGATGATAGGCGGAGATGGCTTCCGGCTGCGTGTTGGGATCCTCTTCCAGAGCGATCCCGCGGGCAAACCATGCCGCAACCTCGTTCTCGCGCGGAGTAGGCTCGGACTTTGGCACGGGCGTGGTGGTCAGGACCTTCTCGCGCTCGGAAAAATCCATCAGAAACTGCCCCGCGATTGGCTCCAGCAATTTGCCGTCGTGCCGGAACGCGACACGATGTTTTGCGGTCGACCATGCGCCGGCTTCGAGCAGCGGCTTCTCCACGCCGGAAGCCTGCTTACGCATGGCATCGAGTGACTGCCGAATCACTGCGGGGCGCACGCTCATGGCGCACAAGTCGCGAACCTTTTTAATTTCCAGCAGATCGGAAAAAGAATACGCTTCGGCGAACGATACTAGTCCGACCCGCTCCCAGTTGATCAACTGGCGGGGTGTGATGTGCAGAATTCTAAGTAAGTCAGCTCGACTGTACACAAGAAAACTCAACGCCTTGCAACGACGCTGGCGACATTATCGGCGTATTTGCACGGTAAACGCAACTGGAAATGCTGTGAAAGGCTGTGGAGAACCTGGTTGATTTACATGCAGCGAAAATGGTGCAATGCGCTTTCCCGGTTTGGCGGGTTCTAAACCGCGACCGCCGCCTGATAGTCCTCGTAGGTTCCCTTGAAGTCGGTGATCTTGTGGTCGCTCTCGAAATGCCAGATGCGGGTCGCGACCTCGTCGATCAAATCATGATCGTGGGTGACCAGGAAGACCGTTCCGTGATAGCGCTGCAAGGAAATATTCAGAGCATTGATGGACTCGAGGTCCAAGTGGTTGGTGGGTTCGTCGAGCACCAGGACGTTCGGCTTCTGCAGCATCAGCTTGCAGAACAGCAGCCGCGCCGCTTCGCCACCGGAAAGAACGCTTGTGGACTTCGTGGCTTCCTCGCGGGCGAACAACATCTGCCCTAGAATCCCGCGCAACTCCTCGGTGACGGCCGCTCCATCCCATTGATGCAGCCACTCGATCGCGGTCATCCCACCCTCGATGAGGCTGCGATGATCCTGCGCGAAGTAACCGATCGAGGCTTCGTGTCCCCAGATAACTTTGCCAGAGTCGACGAACGGCCCATCGTAGCCGCTGGTCTTGCGCAGTTCAGCGTCCGGCGTGGTCGGAGAGTTCGCCAGCAGCGCATTCAGCAGCGTGGTCTTCCCTGCACCGTTGCGCCCCATGAGTGCGATTCTCTCGCCGCGGGTGATGCTGGCCGTGAAATTCTTGATCACTGGCTTGTCGCCGTATGCCTTGGAGAGGTGCTCGACTTCCAGAATGTGTTTGCCCGACGGACGCTTCTGCTCAAACTTGATATACGGCCGCTGAATATTCGACTTCGCCAGTTCCGTTACCTGCAGCCGTTCCACTTCCTTGCGGCGCGACTGCACCTGGCTTGACCGCGTACCGGCCGCGAAGCGCGCAATGAATTCGTTCAACTGCGAGATTTTCTTTTCGCGCTGCGCATTCTGCGACTCGATCTGCGACCGGACTTGCGTTTTGGCTACGACCATATCGTCATAGCTGCCGGTGTAAGTAATGATGGTCTCGTAGTCGATGTCGGCGATGTGGGTGCAGATGCTGTTCAGAAAGTGCCGATCGTGCGAGATCGCGATCACGACTCCATCGTAAACATTGAGAAATCCCTGCAGCCAGTGGATCGAATCCAAGTCCAGATGGTTCGTAGGCTCGTCGAGCAACAGCGCCTGCGGATGACCAAACAGACGCCTGCGCCAGCAAAACGCGCACTTTCTGTCCGCCCTGCAACTCGCCCATTTTGCGCGCGTGCAACTCGTCGGGAATGTCGAGCCCTTGCAGCAGGATTGCGGCGTCGCTTTCGGCTGTGTAGCCGTCTTCTTCGCCGACAATGCCTTCGAGTTCGCCCAGCTTCATGCCATCGGCGTCGGTAATCTCCGGCTTCTCATAAATAGCGTCCCGCTCCTGCATCGCGGCCCACAGGCGCTTGTTGCCCATGATCACCGTATCGATCGCCGAGTACGCGTCAAAGGCGAACTGATCCTGGCTGAGCACTCCCAGTTTGCGCGGACGGACCACCGTCCCTTTTTGCGGCTCGAGTTCGCCGCTGAGCAATTTCATGAACGTGGATTTACCCGCGCCGTTGGGCCCGGTCAGGCCATAGCGTTTGCCCGGCGTGAATGCCGTGGAGACTTCATCGAACAGAATTTTGGCGCCGTAGCGCATGGAGACATTGCTGACTGAAAGCATGTTTTCGTTGTAACTTCTTCAGGACCTGCGAGGAATTCCGCTATGAAACGGTGCGCAGCTGGAGTTAATAGAATATCACGCCGCCGCCGCATCTTCGAAGTGTGGAGACAGCCGCCCTCGGCTGTTCGTCGGGCTCAGCTCGAGCCTTTGTCGGTCAGACCGGCAAACTGAGGCATTTTCCGCCTGATCGTGATCGAGCTTATTTCTGCGGGCCCTGTCCCGCGCTCGCTTCCACCAACTGCTGCACCGGCGCAACTACCGCCAGCAGCATATCGGCCTGGCGCGTCTTGGCTTGATCGATCACGGCCATCTGCTGCGTCTTCCACGAATCCGGCGCCGCCTGGCCTTTGTCGAGATAGTCGAGCGCCTGCAGACCGGCCGCGCCCAGCGCTGACAGATTCTGAGACAGGGGCACATCTTCCTGCAGAAAGAAGGACTGTTCGAGTACAGGATGCAGCCGGGCATCGTTGTCGCGCCAGGTGGTGAGATAAGCACGAATGTGCGCTTCGGCTGCCTGATCTTTGTAGCCGCTCTGGATGAAGGTCTGGACCAGATCGCCAAACTCGCGCGCCGCATCGCTCTCCGGACTCACCGCGTCGATCATCCGGGTCAAAGGTGAATGGAAGTCGATGGGGCCTTTCGCGTCATCCCAGCGGTTATAGTCTTTGACCGGTTCGACGACATCGGCCAAAACCCGCAACGCATCCACGTCGGTGCTTCCCACCATGCGTTGCAGCATCTCCGTGCGCGCCGAATTATGAGTCAGGCCCAGCCATTCCAGGTCATAACTCACAGCGTTCATTCTGCGATACATCGAAGCTACATCCTTCACTTCCTGCGGCGACCACAGCCGTTCAGCAATCACGGCGTTGCGCGGCCAGATGTGCGAGTCGATATTTTCCGGAGTGACCCACTCCGCCCACTGGCAGGATTCGCCGCCGAGAATAAGACTCTTCTGTTCCGGGGTTAGAGTTGCCGCAGCATCCGCCATCGGATCGACTGCGTAGTGCCGAGCCGCCGGCCACATCAGATCGAGATAGTATCCGTACGACAGCAGGCCGCGATAACCCAGCTTCACCGCCGCAGCCAGCGATTGCTGCCCCCGCCACGATTGAACGACGATCGTCTTGGGCAGGTCAGGATGCAGAATTTCGTCCCAGCCCACCATGGTTTTGTGGTGCTTGGCCACGATCTTCTCGAGGCGCTGGTTGAAATAGGCCTGCAGATCCTGATTGTTCTTCATGTTGTGAGCATGAATGAATTCCTGAATCTTCGGATTGGCATCCCACTGCTTGCCGTCGACTTCGTCCCCTCCGATGTGGAAGTAAGCGTCGGGAAATAGCATGGACATTTCCGCAATGAATTTCTCGAGGAACTTGTAGGTCGAGTCACGAGTCGGATCCAGGATCGGGTCGCCGTTTTCCAGCGTATATGGTCCCGGACCGCTGGCCAGTTCCGGATATCCGATGACCCAGGAGCGGCTGTGGCCGGGGATGTCAAACTCCGGCATCACACGAACGCCGCGATCATGGGCGTAGGCGATGAGTTCGCGAATCTCGGACTGCGTATAAAACATGCCGTCGGAGCCCATCCCGGTCAGCTTGGGAAACTTTTTGCTCTCCACGCGGAATCCCTGATCGTCGGAAAGATGCCAGTGGAGCACATTCATCTTTACCGCAGCCATTCCGTCGATGTTGCGTTTGAGCACGTCGATCGGAATGAAATGGCGGCTGACGTCGATCAGCAAACCGCGCCACGGAAAGCGGGGCTGATCTTTGATGGTGACGGCAGGGGCGGCGAATCCGGTGGGGGTGATTTGCACCAGTTGAAGAAATGTCTGCAGCCCGCGGATGGCGCCCAGCGCAGTCGGCGCCGTAAGCTTCGCGCCGGAATCCGCGACAGTAAGTTCGTAGGATTCGTCCTCGCCAAGTTTCTGCACAGACTCGCGGCCGTGGTCGGCGTGGATCTGCAGCGTCGCCGCGGCGCCAGCCTTAGGCCGAAACGGAATCCCAGTCTGCCTGGAGAGTTGAGCCACAAAGCGCTGCCCCTCTTCATCGAGCGAAGCATCGTGAAACCCAGTGTTGGCGACGGAAAACGATTGATTGATCGATAGTTGCCCGCTGCCCGGTTGAACCGAGGCCGGCATGGGCATCAGGTTGAGTTGCGGTTGAGATTGAGCCGTAACGAAGGGGATAAAAAGAAAAACTGTGGTAGCGATGAGTAGGGTTCGCATGGTCGTATGAAATGTAACACTTTGGAAGGCTGGCGGTTGGTTCACAGCAGATGGGTTACGATCGCAGGATTTTCTTCAGGTTCTCGGCTGCTTCCTCGTGCTCTACGAGGTCTCCGCGCTCGTCTGCCGCCAATCCAAGGTTGACGGCGTCGACGAAAAGCGCGTTGTCGACATGCGTCTCCTCCGCACTCCTCGCATCTCGGATCTCTTCCCATGTCTCGCCAGTTTTTTCTGGGCCTAGTGTCCGCCGCTCAACTCCCGCACAATCCCGCCTACGAACTGCTTCGCGTCGCCAAACAACATGAGGGTTCGGTCGAGATAGTAAAGCGGGTTGTCGATGCCGGCGAAGCCGGGGCTCATGCCGCGCTTGATCACCATCACAGTGTGGGCTTTGTCCACGTCAAGAATCGGCATGCCGTAGATCGGGCTGGATTGGTCGGTGCGCGCGGCGGGATTGGTCACGTCATTGGCTCCGATGATCAGCGCAACGTCGGTCTGCGCAAAGTCGCCGTTAATCTCGTCCATCTCGATGAGCCGGTCGTAGGGAATGTCGGCTTCCGCCAGCAGCACATTCATGTGGCCGGGCATGCGTCCGGCAACCGGATGGATGGCGAAGCGGACCTCGACTCCCTTCTTGGTGAGCGCATCATAAAGCTCGCGAACTTTGTGCTGCGCCTGCGCCACTGCCATTCCGTAGCCAGGGACAATCACCACTTTATTCGCCGCCAGCAGAATCGCCGCCGCTTCTTCCGGCGTGGCGCTGCGCACCGGCTTCGCTTCTTCTCCGGCGGCCGCGGCAGCCTGCACCTGGCCAAAGGCTCCGAACAGCACGTTGGTGAACGAACGATTCATCGCCTTCGACATGATGATGGAGAGGATGAGACCGGAAGATCCATCGAGCGCACCCGCGATGATCAGAAGTTTCGAATCGAGCACGAATCCCATGGCGGCGGCGGAGAGACCGGCATAAGAGTTCAGCAGAGAGATCACCGTCGGCATGTCTGCGCCGCCGATCGGGATTACCATGAACACACCGAAGATGAGCGGGATGATGACCATCACCGGGAAGAACTGTTTGGCGCCGGGATGGAGCACCAGATAAACCGCAACAGCGATGGAGATGCCGAGCAGTCCCAAGTTAACGAGGTTTTGCCCTTTATAGGTAATGGGACGCTGAGGCAAGACTTCCTGCAGCTTGCCTGCGGCCATTAGGCTGCCAGTGAAGGTAAGAGAACCCAGAATCACTTCCATCGACAACACCGACATCATGAACTTGGGCACGTCGGGCGAGCGCAGATAAAACTCGGCAGTGCCCACCAGGGTGACGCACAATGCTCCGAAGGCATGGCTCAGAGCCGTCCGCTGGGGAACGGCAGTCATCTGCACCATGCCCAGCGGGATGCCAATGCCGGAGCCCAGCACGAGCGCGATGACGATCCACTTGTAGTCGACGATCCCGTGGTGCAGCAACGTGCCGGCGATGGCCAGCACCATGCCGACTTCGCCCGCCAAGATGCCATGCCGGGCGGTGGCGGGCGAACTCATCCACTTCAGCGAGAGAATGAAAAGCGCGCTGGCGACGAGGTAGATGATCTCGATGACGTACTGGCTTCCGGCAAACTCGGTCATATTATGGCTTTGTCACTTGCGGCTTGCCAGGACGGCTGGTTTTGAACATTCTGAGCATGCGGTCGGTGATGAGGAATCCGCCGACCACGTTGCTGGTGGCAGCGACGATGGCGATCACGCCCAGCACCAATGCGAATGTGCTTTTTTTCTCGCCCACGAGAACAATGGCGCCGACCACGGCGATGGCGTCCAGCGCATTGGTCAGTGACATGAGCGGAGTATGCAGCAAGGGGGAAACGTGGCGGATGACTTCGAATCCAATGAAGGCCGCCAGCATGAAAACGAAGAGTGCGTCGATTAGATTGTTGTTCATGTGTATTCCAATTTCCGCTTCTCAAAATTGTCGTCCTGAGCACGGAGTCGAAGGATCCCCAGCCACTCGGCAGAACTCGACAGTCAAAAGGCGCTGTCACCGTGCCGTCCGCTGCGCACTGTGAGAACTTCCCGCAGCCTGGCGAATACACGAAAGATTGCAGGGATCCTTCGACTACGCGAGAGTTCGCTTTGCGAACTCGCGCTGCGCTCAGGATGACAATCCATCATTAATGACAACTCATCGGGATGACAATTCACTATCCAACACTCGCCAGGGCCGGCATCTTGAAAAATTCTCGCACGCGGGCGTTCACCACTTCGCCGCCGTTGGTGATCATCGTCTCGCGAATAATTTCATCCTGCAGATTCAATTGCAGCTTGCCTTCTTTCACCATATAAAGCAGAAAGGTGGTAACGTTCCGCGCGTACATCTGGCTGGCGTGGTAGGGAACGCTGGTGGCCAGGTTGATGGCGCCGATAATCGTGACTCCGTCGACCACCACCGTTTCGCCGGTGCGTGTCAGCTCACAATTCCCGCCGCGCTCCGCCGCAAGATCGACGATGACCGAACCCGGCGCCATGCCTTTCACCATCTCTGCGGTAATCAGCACGGGCGACTTTTTCCCTGGGATGACCGCGGCTGTAATCACGACATCACTTTCTGCGACCACACGAGTCAGCAATTCACGCTGGCGCGCGTAAAAGGTTTCGTCCTGCGCCGTGCCGTAACCGCGGGCGTCCTGGGCGTTTTGCGCCTCAATGGGAAGTTCGACGAAACGCCCGCCGAGGCTCTGCACTTGCTCTTTGGCGGCGGGCCGCATGTCGTAGGCAGAGGCCACGGCGCCCAGGCGCCGCGCCGTCGAGATGGCTTGCAGTCCGGCCACACCTGCGCCGATCACGAACACTCGGGCGGGCGTGATGGTGCCGGCGGCAGTGGTCATCATGGGAAAAATTCGCGGCGAGGTTTCAGCCGCCAGCAGGGTGGCTTTGTAACCGCAAATGGTGCCCATTGAAGAAAGTGCGTCCATGCTCTGCGCGCGCGTGGTGCGAGGCATTAGTTCCACGGAAAAAGCGGTGACGCCCGCCTGGGCGATCTCCTGAATAATTTCCGCGGATCCGAGCGGCCGCAGAAATCCAATGATGGCTTGCCCGCGGCGCATGAGCGGGAGGTCGGCTTTGCCGGTAACGTCGTTCGAGCCGTAGCACAACACCTGCAACACGACGTCAGCGGCGGCAAATATGGCGGCGCGATTGGCCACAATCTTCGCACCCTTTTCGGCATAGATTGCGTCCGGATAGCCAGCCTGCTCGCCCGCTCCAGTTTCGACAATGACTTCAAGTCCGGCCTTCACCAGATTGGGAATCGCTACGGGAACGAGCGCAACCCGCCGTTCCCCGGGATAGCTCTCTTTCGGAACTCCAACAATCACGCGGCTCGAATCCTTTCCCACGTCACCGAAGAAAAACCAAACTGGAAACACTAACAGATCGTGGGAGGAACTGGAAGTTGCGGGAGCGATGCAACGCTGCGCGATACTGACAGAGAACAGCCTGCAACCGTCACGTCTTGCCGATTGCCGCACGTGGCGGACACCACTACGAGAGCCGCCGGGACCGCGGCGCTACTGGCCGATCCTCTACTTGTACGTGCCAAAACGATAGTGCCACACTCGCGCAGCGCCGATCAGATTTGTGTCTTCCCCGAGAGAAGCAAGCGTGAGTTGCGTCTTTTCTGCTGGAACAAACCGGCAGCCACCGCGGATGACTGCGCGGATTCGACCGAGAAACAGTTCCGCACTCTTCATGACGCTCCCGCTCAGCACGATAGCGTCCGGCGTAAATAAATTAATCAGATTGGCAAGCCCCAGACCCAGATAATAAGCCTCATGTTCCACCGCCTGCAGAGCGAGAGCCTCGCCCTGCTTCGCAAGCTCGCAGATTCTTTTGGCAGTGATGCCGTCGCGATGCGGATCCTTAGCAGGCGTGTGCGCCTCAAACCACGCCGCCATCGCCGGACCCGCTGCCAGCGATTCCCAGCATCCGTGGAATCCGCACGAACACTCGGGACCCGTGGGATCGACGACGTGGTGCCCAACTTCCGGATGAGCGCCGTCAACGCCACGGTAGAGTTGCCCATCGAGAACGATTCCACCACCAATTCCCGTGCCGACGGTCACGTAGATCAGGCGGGAGCGATTCCGTCCCGCACCCCACCCGGCCTCGGCCAAGGCGGCAGCGTCGCCATCATTTTCCAGAGCGACCCGCAGGTTAAATATCTGAACGAGATCTTTGACTGGACTTTTTCCGCGCCAGCCAGGAAGAAAATCGACGTCCCCGAACTCACCGCGCATGGGATCGACCGGGCCCGTCGATCCGATGCCGACGCCGGTAAGCTCGACGCCGGCTCTTTGCGCAGTTTTGCGGAGCATGTGCGCGATTAGTTCGATCGCGTCGGAGTAGCGGTTCGGGTCGGTCGGTGCTTCCATCCGCGAAAGCACGTTGCCGTTGTCATCGACCATGCCGACCGCGATCTTTGTGCCTCCGATATCGACGGCGCCGATCATGAATATTCCGGCGTCATCGCTTTCGCTTCCTCCAGCGTAACGCGCCGCTTGTTTTTGTAGGACGAGTTCGACAAATGCACGGCAATCGCCGATCGATATCCAATTTCCGGCGGCGCGTTCGGAATGGCGCGGCTGCGCAAGCAGTCAATCCAATTTTGCATGTGCTTCTGGTCGTGCGTCTTGCCGCGTGTGGATTCCCCGTCTTGACGGTTCGTCTTTTCCGGCCAGTACTGCAGCGGCTCATCGAAATGATGTTCCAACGTGCCGTCGCTGCCGAGAATGCGATCTCCCAGTTCGTAATGCTTGTTGCTGAAAGTGGATTGCCAGGTCACCACAACATCCCTGGGGAATTCAAGAGTGACCGCGATTGTGTCCGGCACCTCGCGACCATCTTTTTCCGAGAACACTCCGCCCGACATGTAAGCCGCCGACGGCAGCGGCAAATCCAGCGCGCTCATGATCCACGCAATCTGGTGCACCATGTTCTCGGCGCAATTGCCTCCGGAAAATTCCCAGAACAAGCGCCAGTTGATGAAGCGGAAGCCATCGAACGGGCGCCCCGGGCGGCCATTCAGAAACGCGCCCCAGTTCACATTCTGGGGATTGCAATCCGAGGGCACCGCCCGCACCCACTGTCCCTTGCCGTGCGGCGTGTTGCGGCTCATCCAGGATTCCACCTGCGTAACTTTGCCGATCCACCCATCCTGAATCCACCGCTTTGCGTCGATCAGCGCGCCCGAACTCTGGTACTGCAATCCAATCTGCACCACGCGATTCGACGCTTTCGCCGCCGCAAGACATTGATCCGCCTCTGGAATCGACCACGTCATCGTCTTCTCCGCATAAAGATCTTTCCCCGCCGCCAGGGTATCCACAAAATGCCGCGCATGAGTATGCAGTGGACTGGCTACGATTACGCCGTCGATATCCTTCATGTCCAGCAGACGCCGGTGATCGTCCACCGTCCGAATGCCGGGCACTCGACTCTTCGCCCGATCGCGCCGGCGGCTGTAAACATCCGCCATCGCCACCACTTCGACCCCGTGCACCGAGAGAATCTGCCCCAACAAATCATTCCCGCGATCCCCCACGCCAATCATGCCCACACGAATGCGGTCGTTCGCGCCCAACACCCTCGATGTCGGAAATGCCAGCATCGCTGCCGTTCCCAATGCAGCCTGCTTTAGAAAAGTGCGCCTGGTCTGATTGGTCGCCTGATCGGTCATCGGGACCCTCCTTCATTTGGTCGACAGACCTTATTTGGTCGAATTGAGGACTTCTCCATCGAAGAGCGGCACTTTAGGGCCGCGTAAGCATGACGTGAGCTCCGGCTTCAGTCGCTGCGCAACGCGCGCCTACAACGCGTCCGCCTGCTGCAAGAGCTTTTTCATTCCCGCCCAACTTTTGCGCGAGCACTCCTCGGGCGACCCTCCGCCGTTCCAATGCGTTTCTAAACTCACCGCATAGTGGTATCCGTCGCGCTTCAGCGCTTTGAACTGCCCCGCCCAGTCGATCATCCCTCCGCCCATCGGCGCCCAGTCATATTTCTTCCCTTTCCTAACTGCGTCTTTACAGTGGCAATGCCCAATGCGATCCTTGGGCAGCAAATTGTAGCCATCCGGATAGGGGGTCTCGCCGCTGGCGGCGGCATTACCCGGATCCCAGTTCAACATCAGCGACGGAGTCTGCACCGCCCCCAAAACCTTGGCAGCTTCAGCTCCAGTGGCCGTATTGCAGGCCATTTCATTTTCCAGCACAAGAATGATGCCTTTCTTCTCCGCTTTTTCCGCCGCATTCCGCAACTTGTCATTGATGGCCGCGCGATACGGCGCCTGATCTTCCAGCCTCCAAAAGTCGAAGCAACGCACGCGATCTGTCTCAAACGCCTTCGCCATTGCGATCGCACGCTCCAGAACTTCGTCCTGCTGTTCCAGCGTGAAGTTCGCCCCAAAACTTTTAGCTTCGCTGAACTTCGATTTCGGAGCGCCCGGCCAGTCGACCTTAAACAGCGGGCTGGCAATGTCGGTAACTTCAAGTTGAAATTTCTGCAGAATCCGCCGCGCCTCCGCCACCTCTTTTTCGTCGAGGCTGACAATGTTCTTTTTCCACATTCCCCGCAGTTCGATCCATTTCATGCCAAAATCCTGCGAGGCCACTTCGCAGGCGTGCCCGAAGTCCTGAGAAATTTCGTCGTTGATCACGGAAACACGGAACGGCGAACCGGCATCATTCGCTGCAAATCGGGATGCCGCTTTAGCCGCTGTCATGGCAACCATTCCCGCGAGAAATTCCCGCCGCGCAAACTGAATCGGCATAACCTGCTCCTTAACTCTCTGACCAAAATTCGAATTCCGCAAACCAATCTACCACTCTCGAAATAGCTGCGGTAGCAGCCCGCGGGCGGTCTGCATCCAGCAGCGCTTCCAGGCATGCAATCAAGGAGGAAAGGAAAAGAGCAGAAGACGGAAAAACGGAAGAGGGAAAAAAGGAAGGTTTTTAGGGCAAAACAAAACGCCCCGGACTCAATAAAGAGTCCCCGAGGCGTCTGTTGATCAGCCCTCCCCCAAGTGCTGCTCAAGAACACTCTAACTCTGTGCCCATACCCGGTAAATGGCTCCCCTGTGCCATGTATGGCACGAACGTGGTGGGTGCCAGTAGATGTGGGCAACTCCTTGAAAAGAATGAGCATTAAAGGCCTCGCAGTCAAGTTCCTACGTCCATTCGACAGGCGCCTGCCCCCTTTACTGGACAAATGCGACGAGGTGGTCACTGGTTCTGGTTCCCCTTTTTTGGGCTTGGATGCGTATCGAATAAAATCACATCGATCATGCGCAGCGGGAGGATATTGGCCGGGTTGGTGCTTACTGCTGTCGTGGGCGGCACGACTTCTTCGCAGACGAGTATGACGAGTATGCAGCCGGAGACGGGCGCAGCGGGTAGCGAAGCGTGCTCGAGTTGTCACTCCGAAATTTACCAGTCATACAGCAAGACGGCGATGGCGAAGGCCAGCGGGGCGGCGGCCGATGGAGTGATCACCGGGGAGTTCGATGACAAGGCGTCGGGCGTGCGCTACCGGGTCTTCAGGCAGGATGAACATGTTTGGATGAGTTATGAACGCGAGAGCGAGAAATTTCGCGGTCAGGACGAACTACTCTACTTCATTGGGTCGGGGCAAAAAGGACGAAGCTATCTGTTCTCGGTGCAGGGATTTTTGTTTGAGGCTCCGATTAACTGGTATTCGCCGGAGGGGCGATGGGGAATGACGCCGGCTTATGCGGAGGCGCGACAGATTCCGATGAATCTGCCGGCATTTATGGATTGCATGAACTGTCACGGCAGCGGGCTGCAGCCGCCCCTCGCCGGAACCGACAATAAGTTCACGGGGGCGCCGTTTCTGCACGGGGGAATTACGTGCCAGCGATGTCATGGCGCGGGGGAAGGGCACGGAGCCTCGAACTCGAATTCGTCAAGTATCCATGCGACGAACCGTCCTGCATCGACCGTATATTCGCCGGGCTTCGTTTCTACGATCGTGAATCCTGCAAAGTTGCCGCCCGACCGCCGCGACGTTATTTGCATGGAATGTCACTTTGAGGGGAATGTGGCTGTGGATCAGCCGGGAAGGCATCTTTATCAGTTTCAGCCCGGCCAGCGGCTTTCGGATTACATCCATTATTTTCTGCTGAGTGGAAACGAGCCGGAAACGGCGCGCGCCCTCAGCCAGGTGGAGGCGCTGGCGCTCAGCGAGTGCAAGCGGAAGTCCGGGGATAAGATGTGGTGCGGGAGCTGTCATGATCCGCATGCCCAGCCGGCGGCTGAGGAGAAGGCGGCTTACTACCGAGGCAAGTGTTTGAACTGCCATGGGGATGCGTTCGCGGCGAAGCACCATCGGGACAAACCCGACTGTACGAAGTGCCATATGCCGGCGTTGCCGAGTAAGAATGTGACGCACACGCAGGGCACAGACCACCGCATTTTGCTGTATCCCAATACTCCACCCCTGCCGCGGCTGCAGGTGCGAGGGACGGAAGGAGCGCCGCTGGTTTCATTTCCCGGAAGCGATGCGCCGCTCGCCACCACACGGGATTTCGCTTTAGCCTGGGAGACGCTAGCCCAGCGCAATGTCGAAGGAGCTGCGCAACGCGCGCAAGAATATTTGGGCAAGGCTGTGACGGAGCGGCCGGACGACCCGGTGCTGCTGGCAGCTCTGGGATTCGCAGAGCAGAAGCAGGGGCACGAAAAAGAAGCGAGAGAACTCTACGAGCGGGCGTTGCAGATCGATCCGCTGGCCAGCGGGGCCGCAACGGACTTGGGGATTCTGGAGGCACGAGCGGGGCATTTGCAGCGCGCGGTGCAGTTGTGGCAGGGAGCGTTCAAAAGAGTTCCGTATCGCAGTGCCATTGGGATGGATCTGGCGATGGCGTTTTGTGTGGCGGGGCAGAAGGAAGAGGCGCGGAGGTATGTGCAGCGGGTGCTGGAGTTCAATCCGGATTATTTGAAAGGGAAACAGTTGCTGGCGCATTTGGGGGAGGAACCGGTGCAGTGCCGGCCGTGAAGCGGAATCTCTGGTTAACTGGCCGCAAGTCCGAGCGATGGCGCCAGGGCTCACGAATTACGGGCATGGGTTTTATCCAGCCGCGTTCGCGTATGCAAATGTAAAACTGAAGGTCTCCGCCCATCAGAAACACGTTAGGCACGTAATCGGGATGTTTTGGATCGGTGATAAGGCGCTGGTAATGGGCTTTTCCGACCAGAGCTGGCGTTCGCGAATCTGACGGTAACCGCAATTCTGCAATCGCAGCCATATTGCTCCAATCTTCGGAGACCGCAGAGCGCGCCCGCATGAATGCTTTGATTTTCGCCTCGCGCTGCCCGGCCGGCAACCCTGAGGTTGCACTACGAAAGCGGTCGAACAATGCAGAATCAATCCACCAGCCACCGAAAAGCGAATCCTCGCGAGTGCTGTCGCAGCCTCGTATGAGTTTAGCTCGGACGATCATGCGAACCCGGGTGCTTCAATTCCACTACCGTGATCTCACCTGAAAACGCGGGCAATGCATCGCCCTGTGCGCGCCGCACAAACCCCTGCGCAGAACTATCCGGTGAGGTAATCGCGTGCTTCTGACGGTAATAGCTATCGCTCAGAATGAGGGCGAGTTTGTTCTCGACCTCCGTCCAATTTGCCATATGTTTTCCAGGCTAGAAGATTTCTTGCCGGGGGACTCGCGTTCCTTTTTAGTCAGCTGCCGAGGGAGTGTCAAGCGGGATTGAGTTGCGGCTCCCCGTATGGACATTAGTACGAATGAGCGAGGAAACTTTCAGCGTTCTGGTTTGTAGCCAGGCCTCATAACCATGTAGGACAGCGTCAATATTCCCAGGCAGCCGAGGCCGCTCCAAAGGTTTGTCAGAGGAAAAAGCCAGGTTTGAATGAGGGCGATGGTCACCAGGATCAAGCCGAGGATTGATCCCCATTTCCCTAGTGGGGAGCGGAGCGCGAGCGCGGCCAGGTCTGCGCGGGAGCGGCGGCGGCGGAAGCTGATGTGGGCCGCCAGCGACACAAGCCACGAAAGGATCATTCCGGTAAAGGCGGCGCCGACGATATAGCGGAAAGCATTCTGCGGCGCCCAGAGTACCAGGGCTAGCGCGAACAGAATGCCGAAGGATGAGAGCAGGACGGCGTATTGCGGAGAGCCTTCGCGGTTGAGGCGGCCGAGACGGGAGGGGGCCCATCCGGTACGGGCCAACGAGAACATCATGCGGGAGGCGACGTAGAGGGTGGCATTGGCGCCGGAGAGAGCGGCAGTTAGCACGACGAAGTTCATGACACCGGAAGCGTGAGGAATTTTTACCGTGCGAAATGTAGTGACAAACGGGCTCTCGGTGACGCCTGCGTGGTTCCAGGGCATGACCCCGAGCAGGATGACGATGGCGCCGACGTAGACGAAGGTGAGAGTGAGAAAGGTTAGCCAGATGGCGCGGGGCGTTTCTCTGGGCGAAAGCGATTCGCCGGTGGTGACTGCGACCATTTCTACTCCGCCGAAACTGTAAACGGCGAAGGTCATCGCTACCAGCGGCGACCAGAGACCTTTGGGAAAGAATCCGCCCTGCGCGCTGTATTGCGGGGTAACGCGTCCGCTGAGCAGCAAGGTTGCGCCGATCGCGATGAAGGCTGCGATGGTGGCAAGCTTGATCATGGAGAGCCAGAATTCGACGCGTCCGTAGGAGCCGACACTGCGCAAGTTGATGATGAGCAGCACAGTGGCAAAGACCACGATCCATAGGTAGGCACGCACGCCGGGAAACCAGGCGGACATGTAGGTGGCGGCGGCGACCATTTCAGCTCCGATGGCGAGGGCCAGACCGATCCAGTAGCCGGCGCGAGCGATGAATCCGGCGAAGGAATTGAGGTAGAGATCGCCGTAAACGCCAAAGCTGCCGGCCGCGGGATGAGCGCAGGCCAGTTCTCCAAGTGCCATGGCGACGGTCCAGTTGATGAAGGCGGCGATCAGGAAGCTGAGTATTGCGGCGGGGCCGGCGACTTCCATGGCCGCGCCGGAACCGAGGAGGAGGCCTGTGCCGATGGAACCGCCGACGGCAACCATGGCCATCTGTCCAGCGCTGAGTTGGTGGCGGAGGCCTTCTTCGTGACTGGGCGCCGACAATGGCATGGAGCACGATAGCAAAAAGCGGAAGGGATTGCCCGGGACGATCGCCTTGGACTGATCGCCTTGTACAGATCGCCTTGTACAGATCGCCTTACTGACTATTCGGCGGCTTGGCACATTCGGGGAGCACGCCGCGAGTAAGGAGCGAGCGAACTACATCTCGCGATTCGGACAAGTTAGAGACTACCCTTCGGAGCCATAGGCAAGGTTTCCCGCGCTATGTTACCTTCGTAATTTCCTTCCCAGTCCCAGTTTTGTTTTTAATAAACTGCGCTTTCGCGCTGGAATCATTGGCATGGAAAATTTGGCGTTTTGCCTTATTGCCCAACTCAATCTGATATTCGGAGTGGCCGGACTCATCTGGCCCGACAGATTAAAGCCGTTTTTTGGCCTGTTGATGTTTCCGTGGCCGGCAAGTTATCGGGCGATTCGCGTCAACGGCATCATTGCCATCGGTGCGTACGTGCTGGTTCTCGGAAAACTGCTGCTTACCGCTGGCCATTGACTAACGATTCAGAGAATAGCGATCGCCGACTAACGATCAAGCCTCGCCCTGAATGATCGCTGCCCTCGGATTAGAGTCTCGAACAACTAGCCATCACCTCTTTAGAACGTTGTTATTCACGGTTGCCAAAGCGGTAGACCATACTCGTGGTCAAGCGAAAATCGTTTTGGCCCTGAATTGCTCCGGCCGAGTCGCCAAACGTTGTGTGCTGATAGTCGCCTTGGAGGCGGACGGCCAGCGACGCAAGGAGCGCGTGTTCCACTCCTCCGCCAACTGCGTACGAGGGACGAGCTACCCACCCCTGCAGGTAGTAAGCTCCGCTAACAGGTGCCGCGCTTTCCACCCGCGAGGCGCCGACTAATGTGTGAACGAAAATCCCAGCCCTCCTGAACACAGGAGGATAGAACACAGGACCGGCCAGGAAGCTTAGGACATTGGCGCTGTGGCCCGTATCAAAAACGTTGCCGGTGCGGGCATAAGTGGAGTCCGCCTGGGCGGCCCAAGATGAATGAGAGCCGAACTTCACCAGAGCGCTGGCGTCCACGCCGGCGAGGCCCACACGTTGCGACGGCAGGGGCATGCTGAAGTAAACGTAACCGAGACTGACCTCAAGCGAGGGACCCGTGGCCGTAGCAGCCGCCGCTTCCCTGCTGTCGAATCGAGATTGCGCCAACAGCGGCGCAACGAACAAGAAAATGCAAGCAAATGCTCTTCGCATAGTTCTTAACTCCAGTGGGTGTCAGGTTCACCCCGCGGCGGCTCGCGACAGAGTGCCCGGGGTGCCCTGACGATTTTTTGGGGGAGCAGTTGGTGTGAAACCGTATCGCCGCTAAAAGCCTACCTTTAGTTTTCCTTAACTTCAGGTTACGTTGGTCGCTTTTGGCTTGCACTCTGGGGATTGAACTGTCGTTAACAAGACATGCGGTTGGGCAAGTACCGGGGTGCGGATTGGGATCGGTAACCGCCGGTACGGGAGTAGGCGGAACAGGGAATTGCGCGTGGGAAGCCTGGCGGCTACGGTTTTGCGCAAAATTTCTTAGGGTATCGACCCGATAGTTCGATTGTAGGGATAACTACATATTAGGGGCACATTTCAGCGGTAATGCCGCTTTACGAGGTTACTTTCCCCCATGAAGTCTCTCCCGTTTGCGCTCCCACTTCTTCTTGTGTCTGGACTCGCTGGTTTCAGCAAGGTTGCGTCTGCCACTACCCCGGTCGTTACAGTTACATCCCCCGCGAATGGCTCGCAAGACAGCTCTCCCGTCAACTTCACAGCCTCGGCCAGCAGCCCGGATTGTTCGGCGGGCATTGCAGCCCTGCGGATTTACACGGCGCCCGGCCAAGGCGCGTACACCACCTACTCTGATAAATTGGACGTAAACCTGACCCTAGCTGCAGGCACTTATAACACCGTGGTGCAGGCGTGGGATAACTGCGGAGGGGTGGGTAAGACGCCGGTCAATATCACGGTCAAGGGAAGCTCTTTGCCGCCGCCGAGATTTTTATATTCCTCGGATTCCAGCGGAAACCGAATCTATGAGTACAACATTGATCCCTCTACCGGAGTAATCACCCCGACCACGCAAGGTTCGGTGGTTACGGGCTCACAGCCCGGACGAATCGCAACCGACCTGGGAGGCTATCGCCTGTACGTGGTCAACATCGGATCCAAGGATGTCGAGGGTTACTTTATTAACCGCTCGGATGGCAGTCTGCAGCCGGTGCCGGATGCGCCGGGTGTGGTCGCGGGGATCCCGATTGCGGTGGTAGTGCATCCGTCGGGAGACTATATTTTTGTGGCCTCGACTGTGAGCTCCACTGAAAACTACATTTATACATTTGCCGTTCAAAGTAATGGGAGTTTGCTTCCCGTGGCGGGTTCGCCCGTCCCGACACAGGATAATCCGTCAGCAGAAGCCATTGATCCAACCGGCAACTTCTTGTATGTGGCCCCTGTTCAGGCTACGTATGTGGACGCTTACCGCATTAACAGGAGTAACGGAACATTGACTCCGGTGCCGGGCGAGCCGTTTCTTCTGCCTGACGACACGAACGAGGGTCAGTGTGGTGCTTTCGACCTGGCAATTGAACCAGGCGGCAAGCGTCTGCTGGCGCCAGAGGAGTGTGCCGGACAGGTTGCCGTGTTCGACATCAATTCCAGCACTGGAGCGTTGAGCAACGCCCCATATTCTCCTTTCGTCGACCCACGCCAGGTTCCCCAAGTGCCTGTGGACATTACTTCGATCGCTGTCGATCCACAGAATCGCTGGTGGTATCTGTACGAAAGCATTCCCGAGGAAATAGCAGGCGGTGACCTAGCGACCCTGACGCCGCAAGATACCGCCGAAAGGACGGGACAACAGTGCGGTGACCTGGTTCGTGCCGATCCTTCCGGGAAGTTCGTTTACGCGCTGGGCAATACTACGGGAAACGGAGTCTGCGGCGCGTCGCCGGGCGCGATTTTAGGATATTCGGTAAATCAGTCGAACGGTGCGTTGACTCCGCTGCCGGGTTCTCCATTTCCTTCGCCGACGCCAGACAACGCTGGGGGCGAGGATGGCTTGGTGGTGACTCAATAGCCTAAGCTGCTCGAGATGCTAATTTCGGATACTCGAATCCTGGGCC
This sequence comes from uncultured Acidobacteriaceae bacterium, assembly GCA_963709305.1. Classification (GTDB taxonomy): domain Bacteria; phylum Acidobacteriota; class Terriglobia; order Terriglobales; family Acidobacteriaceae; genus Sulfotelmatobacter. Next base: position 149,568 of record CAVPWO010000008.1, read on the forward strand.
GGATCAGCTTTTCTGGCCCAGGCATTTTTTTGCACTCAGACTTCTGGGGCGCAGAAGTCCCAACGAAGCGTTCAGCGGACTTGACGTCCCTAATCAACACTGGATAGTAGTGACCTTCGTAATCGGGTGGCGGCGTTACCGCATTGCTGGGGCTGGAGAGCGATCCTAGAATCGGAGCAGGGCTTACTCCGCCTGACTTCGCATGCCTGAAATCACAAAGCGACTGGACCGAGCCGAACTAGGAAGGCGCGTGGAGCGCGCGGAGAAACTTCTGCAGAAGGGCAAGACTGCGGAGGCTCTGGAAGAATATCTGCTGGTCTTGCGGGACGATCCGGACAACGATGTGGTGCGGCAGTTGTCGGCGGACCTGTGCCTTTCGTTGAACCGCAACCCTGACGCCGTCCGCCTTCTGGGCGAACTTTTTGAACGCCAGGTGGGTGCGGGGGATGCGACCCGCGCCAGTCTGACTTACAAAAAGCTGGCGCGGCATGGAAGTCCGACGTGGCAGCAGAAATTCCGCTTTGGGCAGTTGCTGGAAGGATCGAATAAAAAGCTGGCCGTGAGTACCTACGAAGCGGCGCTCTCGGATTTAGGAAAACTCACCAAGAAAAAGGAATCGGTCCAGATCATGGACCGCATTGTCTCGCTGGAACCGACGCAAGCCAACCTGCTGCGGATGGCGGAACTCACGTCGGAACTGGGAAACCGCAAAGCGGCAGCGTCCGCCTACCAGCGGGTCGCGCAGTTGGCGGCCGCCGAGGGCGGCGACCCCACCCAATGGTACGAGCGCGCCTATCAGGAAGATGCTTCGGATCAGGAAATCGCCTTGGCCTATGCCAAGAGCCTGCTGGCGAAGGGGCAGATGGGCGCGGCGATCTTTATTCTTGAACCACAAATGAATGCGGCAGACGTGACCCCTGCTCTGCGTGAGGCCTACGCGGACGCGCTGGTGGCGGCGGGGCGCAACACAGACGCCGAACCGCTGGTGTGGCAACTGTTTGAGGCGAATCCGGCGCGGGTGCAGCAGGTCATTGGATTAGTGGGAAGTTTCCTCGATGCCGAGCAACACGATGCCGCGGTCGCCCTGGCGCGCAAGCTGGAACAATTCCAGCGGCGGCGTGGGGAACGGCGTCAGTTCATCGCCATCATGGAAGATCTGACCGCGGCGCATCGATCGTCGCCGCAAATCCTGGAGTTCTTGAGCGAGTTGTATAACGCCGCCAACCGGGAAAGCGATTACTGCCAGACATTGTTGAAGTTGTTCGATCTTCTTTGCGCGAATGGCGAGTTCGAGAAGGCCGCCGAATGCCTGGACCGCGCCGCGGACGTGGATCCCTACGAACCGGGTCACATGAAGCGCCTGGAAATGCTCAAGGGAAAGTTGGATGACGCGCGCTTCCGGTCGCTGACCGCGAGATTTTCCGCCGCCGGCAGCGTGGTTGCGGAACCTGTGCAGGAGGAAGGGCCGACCCTGGGGGCTTCCACACTGCAGGACCTGATGCTGCAGGCTGAAATTCTGGTCCAGTACGGAATGCGCAACAAGGCTGTGGAACGCCTGCAAAGAATTCAGGAATTGTTCCCGCGGGAAGAAGAACGAAACGAAGACTTACAGCGCCTGTATTTGTCGGCTGGCGTGACTCCGCGCTACGCGGGATCGGCGCCGCTGCCTCCATCGGCGGCGGGCGGTGCATCCATTGGTGGTGCGGCGGCGGCTACCCCGGCCATCCCACATGCGCCGGATCCCTCAACCGATGTGCGGAGCTTTACCCGGGTGGCCGAAATTTCCCGGAAGTTGTATCACCAGGGCACGGCGCCTGCAGTGCTGAGCACCGCGGTGCGGGAAATCGGCACGCATTGGGAAGCGACCCGCTGCATTGCCGCCATGGGCAAGGCCGGTTCGTTTCCGACCGCGCTGGAAGAGTTTTGCGCGGAGGGATTCAAGAAAGCGGGTGGATCGGCGATTGCCGAACTGGTCGGATGTCTGCATCAGGCGGTAAATGGCCATGATCCGCTGGCGATCGAGGACGCGCCGAAAGCGGCGGCCCTGCAACCGGCGCGGAAAGTGGTCATGGATATGGGTGCCGCGGCGATGCTGGCGATTCCGCTGAGCGACGGGGAAGAAATTGTCGGCATGCTGGTGCTCATGCACAACCGGGCCCGGGTTTGGCAGCAGGCCGACATGGTTGTGCTGAAGACCCTGGCGGAGCAGATGGTAATTGCGCTGAATAACGCGGGGTTGCGGCGCCTGGTGAAGAATCTTTCGGTGACCGACGAGAAATCGGGGCTTCTGAAGCGTGCGTCCTATATCGATCTGTTGCTGGCGGAGAGCAAACGCGCCATTCAGAATGCGTCAGCACTTTCGGTGCTGTTGCTGCAGTTCGGCAAGAGCGGGACCATGGTCAAGGAACATGGCGAGGCGGCGGTCCAGGCGATGATGGTGAAGGCAGGACAGCTCGTTTCCGACAACATCCGCTCGAACGATCTGGCATTCCGCTATGACACGACTACGATCGCAATCTTGCTGGGCGAAACGGCGGAGAAAGAAGCCCTGTTGGCGGTGGAAAAGCTGAGAAAAATTGTAGGAGAAGTGCGGCTGCCGGGGAAGGAAGATGCCGTTGGTCCAGCGGCCCTGTTCTCCGCGGGACTGGCGCAGGCGGTAATTCGCTCGGAATACGATCCACTCGATGTAGTCACGGAAGTGATCAATCGTGCGGAGCACGCCCTGGGACAGGCCATGTCACAGGGGTCCGGAAAGGTGGTTTCGCTGGGCCCGGCGCTGGCCGCGGGAGCGGTAGCGTAGGAGTGTTGTCCTCTGAAAATTCACTCTGAAAAATCTAAGGCATGGTGCTCGCCGCACGCGCGTTGCGTTGAGCGTGCAGCGCCGAGCATCGAGTGCGCAGCTACAGCATCGGTCCTTTACGCTTTCTGATCTCCCATTTAAAATCGAGGGCAAGCCGACGTAGCTCAGTTGGTAGAGCAGCCGATTCGTAATCGGCAGGTCAGCGGTTCAAGTCCGCTCGTCGGCTCCAGTATCACAACCTCCGATTCTTCCCTTAGCGATCCCACAGATCCACGGTCCCACCCGGCAACACTTTCGCAGTGTCGCCCAACCCTGGGACGGTGTATGATCATTCCCGTTTTTTGGAACCTGCTAGAAGACGTTCCAGTTGCGCTACTTGCGATTTCGGCCGATCACAACGGCAGACCACAATATAGTCAGCGCTCGCGGGCGGCTAGAATTTCAAAGATTTTTCGAGGACTCCCATGCGCCGTACCTCCCTGCTGAACTTCACCCTGCCGAACTTCATCCTGCTGAACTTCGCCCTCATCGCCACCATCCTCGTCTTCTTCACCTTGCCGGCTGCGGCCCAGTGGAACACGCCCACCATCGACGGCTCCATCGGAACCGGTGAATACGGCACCAACAACTCCCTGCAGAACGCCGGCAACACAGGCCAAACCTGGTACATGACCTGGGACGCCACCAACCTCTACGTTGGGATCGTAAACGCCAATCTCTCCGAGGGCGCGGTCATTTATGTGGGCACAGGCGGCAGCGGCGCCACCAGCGGCAACAATTATGACGGCACCAGTTTCTCGTCCTTGCCCTTTCCAGCGCAGTTCGTCACGTATTTCAAAGACGGATACAACGAGTACCGTACCTCGAACGGCGGCGCGTGGTCGGGCCCTACCGCCAACTACGCGGCCTACGCCAGCAATGGGTCGAATCAGAACACGCGCGAAGTGGCCATCCCCTGGGCGGCCATCACCGGCGGCGGCATCCCCTCATCGTTCAATTTTTTTGGATATCTCACCTCCAGCGGCGGCTACGTCTACGGCGAAGCTCCCTCTGATAATCCCGGCGCCTTCATCGGGACCAGCGCAACTTACACCCAGTACTACGCAATCACGAACACCGGAAACGGCACCAGCACCCCGCCTTTCTCGCTCGAGCAGCCGGGAGGCTTCGCGGCCACCGACAAAGCCGGCTTCTACCACAACACCTTCGATCCCTTCTATCGCGATCAGGAAGGCGCAGTGCCCGAAAGCACGACCGTGACCCTGCGCTTCCGCACCCTGCATTCCAGCGGCATCTGGGGCGTCACCACGCGTGGGTATTTATTTGACACAGGCTCGGGCACAACCACAGGTCCAGTCGATACGGGAATGCCGTTCGATCAGAACATCACCATCAACGGCACGGAATACGACGTCTGGAAAACTACTCTGACCATGCCATCGACGCCCACGGTCTACTACTACAAATTCAGGATCAATCGCGACACCACCAATGGCTGGTACAGTGACGATTACCTCGACGACAACGACAACGTTCACAAAGACGGTACCGGCGTCGCCAGCGACGGCGAACCCTTCCCGTCGTTCCAGTTCACGGTCTACGATCCCAATTTTCAAACCCCAGCGTGGCTGCAAGGCGCCAACGTCTATCACATCATGCCGGATCGCTTCCGCAACGGCGACCAGACCAACGACTACTGCCGCCAGGGCGCGACGACCGGATGTCCCGTTTACTACGGAAGCCAGCAAGCCTTCACCTACAACGTCTGGAACACGCAGATCTGCGATCCCCGGAACTCCGGCTCTCCCTGCTACAACCAGTTCAGCAATCAGTTCTACGGCGGCGATCTGAAGGGCGTGCAGAACGAATTGGATTACATCCAGTCGTTAGGCATGGACACCATCTACATGAACCCGATCTTCTCCGCCCGCTCCTATCACCGCTACGATACCGACAACTATCTCCACATCGATCCCGCGCTCGGCGGCGACGCAGCCTTCGCCGCGCTCTCCACCGAACTGAACCGGCGGGGCATGCAAGTAATCCTCGACGGCGTCTTTAATCACGCCTCTTCCGACGGCATGTACTTCGACCGCTACAACCGCCTAGGCGGCATCGCCCCCAACATAGGCGCCTGCCTGTCGCTCCAATCCATGTGGAGAACCTGGTTCAACTTCACCGATAACAACGTTCCCTGCTCGAGCGCGGATTACGTCGGCTGGTTCGGTCTCGACAGCCTGCCCACGTGGAACCACGGCGTCGATGCGGTGAAAGATTTCTTCTACCGCGCCCCCGGCAACGTCACGCAATATTGGTACAGCCAGGGCGCGTCCGGATGGCGCTTCGACGTCGCCGACGACGGCAACTTCCCGCACTCCTGGTGGGTCGACTATCGCGCGCACGCCAAAACCTACAACGGCAACGGTCCGCTCATCGGCGAAATCTGGCCGAACGCCAGCCAGTGGCTGGCCGGCGATCAGATGGACGCCGTCATGAACTACCGCTTCCGCAAAAACATCACCGGCTTCGTGCGCAACGCCGAATGGCACGACGACAATAACAACGGTACTAACGACATTCCCGGCCTCACCCCCAGCCAGTTCGACAACGCCATTCGCGCCGTACGCGACGACTATCCCCCGCAGGCAACCGCGGCCATGCTCAACCTGCTCGATTCCCACGACGTGAATCGCGCTCTATACGTGATGACCGAAACCGGCGACACGGGTCTCACCCAGGCCAAGCAGCGACTTAAGCTGGCAGCGCTGTTTCAGTTCACCTACATCGGCGCGCCCATGGTCTATTACGGCGATGAAGTAGCCGTAAACTCGCCGTCCCTGTCCAGCAGCGGCAACGGCCCCATCGGCGATCCCTACACGCGTCCGCCGTACCCTTGGACCGATCAACCTGGCGATCCCACTATCTACGGGCCCCCCGACACCAGTATCGAGTCTTACTACGCAACGCTGTCGCATTTGCGCAAGCAATACCCGGTTCTGCGCGACGGATCTTTCGTGACGCTTCTCACCGGCGATACTCAGCAGTCCGGCACTGCGTCCAACACCTATGCGTACGCCAGAGTGGGAAGCGGCAACAATATCGCCGTCGTAGCCATGAACAACGGTTCAACCAGCAACGCCGCCACAATTCCGGTGAGCGCCCTGATCTCCGATGGCACTCAACTCCAGGACGCGATCAGCAAAGCAAGCTACACCGTCGCCGGCGGAAATATCTCCATCACTCTAGCCTCGCTAACCGGCGTGGTCTTACTGCCCTCGCCGGTAACAGTAGATTTGATTCCACCGCAAGCTTCCATTACCACGACCCCTTCAGCAAATGCCAAAGGCTGGATCAACCACAGCCCCGCGACCGTAAACCTGAGCGCCACCGATTCCGGCAGTGGCGTCCAGCAACTTCGCTACTGGATCAACAACGGGCAAGTCATTGCGGTAGCCGCCAACACCGCCTCCACCAGCGTCAGCGGAGAAGGATTATACGCAGTCGGCCTTCGCGCCCTGGACAACGCCGGCAACATCAGCCCGCTGGCCACGCTCAAGTTTGGAATTGACATCACTCCACCGGCAGTCATGCTGACCGGCGTAACGCAGGGAGCCATCTACAAACTCGGTTCCGTTCCTGCCCCCGTCTGCACCACGACCGACGCGCTCTCCGGCATCGCCACCAAGGCAAGCGTAATCATCACCGGCGGCAACGGCCATGGCGAAGGCCAGTTCACTGCTACTTGCCAAGGCGCGATTGACAACGCAGGAAACCTTGCACCGCCCGTGGCCGTCACCTACGACGTCGTCGCCGATGTTTCGCGCAGCGTTGACGTAGACGTCCATTATCAATTCGGCAAAGACGCCAGCGGCACCCTGATAGTCAGGAATACTTCGAGGAGAACCATCTACGGTCCATTGCAGGTTGTTCTGACCGAACTGTCCCGCGGTGTCACCTTGGCCAACGCAACTGGAACGTACCTGGGGAATCCTTACATCACGATCCCGCGGGTTACGCGGCTCGAACCCGGCGCAGCAGCATCGGTTCAAGTGCAGTTCAATAGTCCCGGCAGGGAGAAGCCGCGGTTCATCCCGATAACATATTCCGGGCAGTTCAACTGAAAATCCGAACCAAGTTCTGAGGGATTGTTAAGCTGAATGTTTCAAAGACGGCTCGGTGGTATTGCGTAGGATCCCGAACATAATCAATACAGTGAATTCTGTACCTCTGTTCGGAATTCGTAACAAAAAATTACCGAATGCCGCGAACCGGATCGGAACCTGCAAAACTCTCTCTCTTCCGGAGAGTGAACGAAACATGGGATTCGAGATCGAAGACAAGAAGAAAAAACCATATTTTCCTCCCAGCGTAACGAAGTTAACCCCGAACCAGGCCAAAAAGGTCGTGGTTGACCGTACCCATAGCAGCGATGAAGAAGCCGAGGACTTCGTGGAATCGCTTCGCCAGCAGAAAAAACCTAAGCAGAACGAACAACCTTTGGACGATTCCCAGGACGGAAAATGGAGGCGCTCCGCTTAACGCGGAATAGCTGCCATGCTCAAAATTGGCTGGAGAGGCTGCCCTTACTGCGGCGATCACGAAGCCTACCGTTCGCGGACGGAGCCCTTGACGCGACTGGATCGGGTCTGCCGGTTCTTCCTGCTCCAACTCGTCAGGTGTTACCAGTGCGAACTCCGTCACTACCGTCCAATCTTCTTTTCCGTGCCCGAATCTCCGAACCGCGGAGAGAAACGCACCCGGATGAACGTCGACGATGAACGGCGGGAACTCTCGGCCTGAGAGGCAGAAGTTGATTTCAGGCGAATGCGCTGCCAACCGTGCTTTCTGCGGCGAGCGAGCCTAGACTTGCTTCAACATCTGTTTCGCGTCATTGGGCGAGATCCCCGCCAGTTTCCAGAAGAACCATCCGGAAGGCGGGCCCGCGATCTTTCCCATGGCAATCAAACAGTCAGCCGGCGGCTTCTGCAGCCCCCGCTCCCAGCGGGAAATCACCATAGAGGAGCACTTGAGCCGTTTTCCAAAGTCAAACTGATTGAGCCCAAGGCTCTCGCGCAGAGATCGAATCCGCCGCGCCCAGGCAGGCAGAGGCGCGGCCACGAATTGACGGGGGCGGGCCATTCCTGCCTGCAGGATAACAAATCGCGCCATATATTACGATGTGCACACCACCCCGTCCGCCCCAGTCACGGGAGACGATGCGTCACTTCCTCAGATCCTCGACAGGGTGAGAGTAGGAACCGCTGGGTGGAGGCCAAGAAGACTTCCACTGTCTCCGCCCCGCGGCTCGGCCACAGTTTACCACTTTGGGTAAACAAGTCAACAATCCCGGCCTACGGTAGTTAGCGGAAAGAATTCCAGATTCCGTTTGCCTGTCTCTAACAATGACCTCTAAGACTCCTTGATCACGATTTACAATTTATGGTAAATGTAATCTCCGCAAAATCTCGGAGGTCTATCCGTGTAAGGGGAACAACGAGAGCGCCTGGTGGCTCTGGCAGCCAAGGCCGCGGTTGAACAAAGCTGCGCGAAGTTCCACGCCCTGGTACTGGAGCTTCATAAAGTGCTGCACAATCCGAGCCTTACTCCCCAGCCGAATCCCAAAGACCCGCACGAACCTACCAATTTGAGGTTTCTCAAACGGAAACCCTAGGCCGCTCACTGCAACCTACGGTCAATGCTGTGCATCCTTCAGTGTGGATTTCTGCCAGTCTTCGGTTAAATTGGATCAGGACTTGTCGTGCCCTCTCCCTTGGAAGAACGCGTAAGAGAACTCTGCGCTCTGGTGGCTGCAACCACAGGGGCAGAACAGGATAAAGCCTTCGCGGAACTCAAGTCCGCGCTAACAGCTCTCATCTATGAGGTCGAGAACATCTCCCAGTACAACCTGTTGCACTTCCCCGCTGCCCTAGAAAAAAGAAAAGGCTCTCGCGCAGAGTTCGAATCCGCCGGGCCCAGGCAGGCAGAGGCGCGGCCACGAATTGACGGGGGCGGGCCATCTCTGCCTGCAGGATAACAAATCGTGCCATACATTACGATGTGCACCGCCCCAAGGGACGGGAGACGATGCGTCACTTTTTCACATCCTCGAAAGAGTGAGGTAGGAACGGCTGGCGGTGAAACCCAAGAAGACTCCCGCGATCTCCGCCCCAAGGAGTAAAATACTGGGGACCGGCCCAGTCTTGCCCCAGAAAGCCCAGGAAGCGAGGCGGTCCATCGATTTTATGAAGAAACTTACCCTGGTTCCCATAGTTTTGGCATGTCTGCCCGCGCTGGCAGACGCGCAGACGGCAAAAGCGACTCCGGTGGTACCGGCCAGCTCGACCTCAGGCGGACAAGTCGTCGAAGAGGTCATTACCCGCGTCAACAACCAGATCATCACGCGTTCGGAGTTTGAGCGCAGCAAAGATCAGCTCAAGGATGAGGTCAAGCAGCAGGATCCCAAGGATCCGGACAAAGCTTACGCCGAGCGTGAAAAAGACATTCTGCGCGATCTCATCGATCAGCAGCTTCTACTCGACAAAGGGAAAGACCTGGGAATTACCGGCGACACTGAGCTGATCAAGAAGCTCGATCAGATGCGCAAAGACATGAAGCTCGAGACCATGGAAGACCTGGAAAAGGAAGCCACCAAGCAGGGCGTCTCGTGGGAAGATTTCAAGCAGAACATGCGCAACCAGATCATCACCCAGAGAGTCATTGGCGAGGAAGTCGGTGGCCACCTTTCTATCAGTAAAGACGAAGAACAGAAGTTTTACGACGATCACAAAAGCGAGATGGAACAGCCAGAGTACATTCGCCTGAGCGAAATTCTGGTTGCCCCAAAAACTGTCACTCCCTCCATCACCCTTGCTCCTGACCCAGGCGCGGCCGCTGCAGCTCCCGGGGCGCAACCGCCCGTCGATGAGGCCGCGAAACAAGCCGCCGATGCTGCAGCTCTGAGCGCAGCCGAAGCCAAGGCCAATGACCTGCTGAAACAGATTCAAGCGGGAGCCAATTTTGAGGACATTGCCAAGAAATATTCGGACGGTCCCTCTGCCAGCGACGGCGGCGCTCTTGGCATGTTCAAGCGCGGCCAACTGGCGAAGGAACTTGAAGACCAGACATTCGCCATGAAGGCCGGCGACCTGACCGGCGTAATTCACACCAAGCAGGGCTACGTGATCCTCAAGGTGGTCGATCACCAGCAAGCCGGCGTTCCTCCCATGAAGGACATACTTCCGAAAATCCAGGACGCGCTTTATTACCAGAAATTGCAGCCGGCTCTCCGCGCCTACCTAACCAAATTGCGCGAGGACGCTTACATCAAATACGCGGATGGCTACGTTGATACCGGGATGAGTCCCAACCAGACTCAACCTGTTGAGACGGCTGCCGCCAAGGAATCCGACGCCAAGAAACTGGGAAAAAAGAAACATAGGAAGTTGGGCATCCTCTGATCTAGTTCTCGTGACGCGTTCTTTATACTCAAGCCACGATACTCAAGCCACCGATGAAAGACTTCTACATCTGCGATTGCTCGCGGCAAGAAAACAAAGTCATCACTTCGACCTTCGTTGTCGTCGGCAAGCAGATCAAGCCAAAAAAGTCTGGGGAGCCTTATCTGGCGCTCGTTCTCGGCGACCGTAGTGGTCAGCTCGAAGCTAAAATGTGGGATAACGTCGAGGAAGTCCTCGAAGCCTTCGAGCAGGATGACTTCCTCAAGATCAAGGGCCTGATCAACAAATACAAGAACCGGTTTCAGCTCACCGTTCACAAACTGCGCAAGCTGGGGGAAAGCGAGATCGACTTCGCCGACTACCTTCCCAAGACCACGAAAAACGTAGATGAACTCTGGCAAACTCTGACGACTCTTGTGTCGTCATTCCAGAACCCGCATCTTAGATCGCTCGTCCAGGCCTTTATGGCAGACCCTGAAATCGCCATGGCCTATCGCAACGCTCCAGCAGCCAAGAGTCTGCATCACGCCTATATCGGAGGCCTGCTCGACCATGTGGTTTCTCTATTTCGTTCGTGCGAGCTGATGTGCAGCAATTATCCCCAGATTAATCGCGACTTGCTTCTTACTGGCGCATTTCTGCACGACATCGGCAAGATTCACGAACTCACTTACAACCGCTCATTTTCCTACACCACGAAGGGGCAGCTTCTCGGCCACATGATCATCGAGCTCGAAATGTTGCAGGCTAAACTCGCGCTTCAGCCCGATTTTCCCGACGAACTCAAGACGATGATCGAGCACCTCATCATCAGCCACCACGGCCAGTACGACTTCGGCTCCCCTAAACTGCCGATGTTTCCGGAAGCCCTGATGCTGCACTACCTCGACGACCTCGATTCCAAGATGGAGGCGATGCGGGCGCATTTTGAGCGCGAAGCCGGTTTCGACAGCCCCTGGACCAGTTACAACGCCTCCCTCGGCCGCCCGCTTCTGAACACCGAGAAGTTTCTCACGCCAAAGAAAGTTTCGCCCCCGGAAGATCCCACAGTGACCGGCGACAACGAACTCGACGAATCCACCGACGCAACGCCGGCCTTGCCCGGCATCGAAAGTCAGCGGTAAGGCAAAGATTTTCCGAACAACGCCACTCTTTGTGAACTTTCTAACGTCAAGCCGTGAGTAGAGCCTGCCGCGGGTGATAGAGGACGCAAGCACTTTTGATTCACCGCATCCTCAGTATGGGGTTGCCCATGCTCGTCGGATTCCGGTAGATTGGCAACAACGCCACAAAAGATTCGTAACTCACATTCGCAACTGCCAACGAGGTCTTTATGCGCTCACCCTGTCTTCTGTCTGTCCTTGCGGTCTATCTTGCGTTTGCTGTGTCGGGATGCAGCCACAAGCCTTCCACCGACACCAACACGGACGCAAGCAATGCCAACACTCAAAATGCCGCGCAGCCGGCTCAACCCCAGGAGGCCCCGAGAGAGCCGCTCGTCGTGCCCGCAAGAACAACGGTAACGGTGAGGCTGGAGTCCGCAATTGGTTCGAAGTTGAGCCAGTCCGGCCAAACTTTCAGCGGATCGATTGCCAAAGATGTTCGGGTTGGGGATGCAGTCGCGATTCCTCGAGGGACGAGAGTAACCGGCACAGTCACCGACGCCAAGCCCCTGGGGAGATTCGCCGGTGGCGCGGAACTTCAGGTGCGCCTCGACTCCATCGATTTGAACGGCTCCGCGGTCCCAGCCCGAACCGCCGTGCAAACTTTCTCGGCAAAGGGCAAAGGCAAGCGTACAGCTGTGATGACCGGCGGAGGCGCTGCGCTCGGCGGCATTATCGGAGGGTTGGCTGGCGGGGGCAAAGGCGCCGCCATTGGGTTGGCGGCAGGCGGAGGCGCCGGCGCCGGTGGCTCAGCGTTCACCGGAAACAAAGATATTGTCCTGCCGGCCGAGTCCGTGATCGGCTTCGAGCTTACGCATTCGCTCGAAATACGACAGTAGAATTCAAGCCTAAAACATTCGGTCACCTCTAGCCCGACCCGGAGGTGACTCCACTCAAATCTCTATGACATCGGTGCCTGCGCTCGACTTCTCCCGCTTCGAAATCCTGACCTTCGATTGCTATGGCACGCTGATCGATTGGGAGACCGGGATTCTCTCGGCGCTTCATCGCATTCTCTCCGCCCACGGAAAAAAGATCGACGACGCAACGATCCTCAAACTCTATGGAGATTTTGAGCAGCGTTCCGAACAGAGCGCATTTCGTCCTTATCGCGAAGTCCTGGAGTCGGTTGTCCGCCAGTTCGCAGAGGAGCTTCACTTCACCCCGAGCCCTGAGGAAGTGCGCTCTCTCCCCGACTCGCTTCCCGCCTGGAAGCCCTGGCCCGACACCGTTGCCGCTCTTCGTCAACTCCAGACCCGTTTTCGGCTCGCGATTTTCTCTAACGTGGACGACGACCTGTTCGCCGGCACCCGCCCGCAACTCCGGGTTGAATTCGACGAAGTCGTCACCGCTCAGCAAGCCCAGGCCTACAAACCCTCGCTGAAACTCTTCGAACTGGCCCTCGGTCGAATCAATGTCCCGCCACATCGCGTGTTGCACGTAGCCCAAAGCGTTTACCACGATGTCGTCCCTGCGCAGTCGCTCGGCCTCGCGACCGTTTGGGTAAACCGTCCTTCGGCTCGCCGTGGAGTCGGTGCAGTTAAAGCCGCCCAGGCAACGGCTGATCTGACAGTCTCAAGCCTCGCGGAACTCGCCGCGGCGGCTGTTCAGGATTAGAGGCGCAAGAGTAGGGGTGCAGGAGTCTATTCAAAGTCAGCAAGAAACTCCGCCAAACGGCGCGCGCGGCTTCGCGGCGAGAAGGGTGCCGCCCAGAGAGTAAAGCCATGAATAACGAATGATGCGAAACAGCGTATCCCGCTCGATCGTCGCTGATTACAAGTTCACCGGTACCTTCACAACCTTTTTCTGAATCGCCCACATCACTAGCTCCGCCTTGTTGTGAATCCCCAGCTTCCGCATCAAATTGAACTTGTGAGCATCGACCGTCTTGATGCTGAGCCCCAAAATAACTGCGGCAGAGCGCACCGTCCTGCCTTCGGCCAGCAACTTCAACACTTCACGCTCTCGTTCTGTCAAAACGCGCTTTCGTGGAAGCAGTTCCTGGGGCAACCACTCGCCGCGGCGGCGTTCCGGCATCCGCCGTACGCCGGATTGCTGACCAGCGTGCGCCCTTCTCACCATCTCCACTAATTCTTCCGCGGAGGTCTGCCAGGCTGCACATCTCGTCCCATTTCCTATCGATTCCTGCTGTGTTTCGTCCCGCTGTGTCGCCAGGAACAATACCTTGGTGTGTGGAGACTCGTGTTGAATCAGGCGCTGGGTTTGATCGGATGCGCATTCGAAAATATGCGGGTCGGTGATCACCACCTCGGGGCGGGTCTCGAACACCCTCCGGAGAGCCTCGGCAGCATTTCCCGCCTCCGCGACCACTTCGATGTCAGGTTCATCTTGCAGCAAACGCCGCAGTCCCTGCCGCAACAGGATATGGTCGTGCACTAAAAGACAACGAATCTCTCTGTCGCCAAAAAATTCTTCGCGTTCAGTCGAGGCATGAGGGAACAAAAGCAGCTCCTTACTCTTGGCCAGAGAAACTTGCGAGTGGCGCGGACGGATTCGATTTGAACCCAAGTGGAAAAGTTGTGTTTCATTGTAACCGCTAGTGCCGCCTTTTTCTCATCAAATGCAAGTTTCGTCGTTTTTCTTTTTCGCGATCGACGCTCGTGTTCAGCCCCGTATCCCGCGTCGCATCAGGTACAATCGAAAATTTATGCTGCGCTACTTCACAGCGGGAGAGTCCCACGGCGAAGCTCTGGTCGCCTTTCTTTCCGGCATGCCCGCCGGATTGAAAGTCGATCAGGCCTTCGTGGATCGCGAACTCTGGCGGCGCCAGCAGGGGTACGGGCGCGGCGGCCGAATGAAGATCGAGCGCGACACCGCCCACATTCTTTCTGGTGTGCGCCAGGGAATGACCATCGGCTCACCTGTCTCCGTTCAACTTGAAAACAGAGATTGGAAAAACTGGCAGGAATCTCTGCCGGTTGGTGAAGGGGATATCTCGAAACACAAACGCGTGGCTTCTCCGCGGCCCGGCCACGCTGACCTTGCCGGCGCCCTGAAATACAACTTCCCCGAAGCCCGCTACGTACTCGAGCGCGCCTCTGCCCGCGAATCGGCCGCCCGAGTCGCCATTGGCGCCATCGCCAAACTTTTCCTGCGCGAACTGGGCATCGAGGTTCTCAGTCACGTGATCACGACCGGCGGCGTCACGCTCGCGGATGAGGTGCCTTGGGAGAGAATTCGCGCTCTCCACTCACGTGAAGATGTTCTTCTCAATTGCGCCGACCCCGAAGCCGAGCAGCGTATGAAAGACGAAGTCGATAGGGTTCTCAGGACCGGCGATTCTCTCGGCGGAGTTTTCGAGGTCGTGGCCCACCAGGTTCCCCCGGGACTGGGTACTTACGCGCAGTGGGACGAACGGCTCGACGCCATGCTCGCTGCCGCCGTCATGTCGCTGCAGGCAGTCAAAGCCGTAGAAATCGGTTCGGGCATCGCAGCCGCTTTCGCTCCCGGCTCCGCCGTGCACGACGAAATCGGCTACACGGCCACGTCCGGTTACACAGCTTTCTCGCGCACCAGAAACAATGCCGGAGGCATTGAAGGTGGAGTTTCCAACGGACAGGAAGTTCGCGTGCGCGGCTATTTGAAGCCAATTTCGACGCTTCGCCGTCCGCTGCAATCGGTTGACTTTTCCACCCGCGAGCCGGTCAAGGCAGCCTATGAACGTTCCGATGTCTGCGTGGTCCCTGCCGCCGGTGTTGCTGGCGAGGCAATGGTGGCTCTCACGCTGGCGCGCGCCGCTCTGGAAAAATTCGGCGGCGACTCCATGACTGAAACCTTAAGAAATTTCCAGGGCTACTGCCAGCAATTGAAAAATTACTGATGATTTACCCCATCGTAAAATTCGGCAATCCCATTCTGGAGAAGCCATCGGAAACGGTTACGGTCTTCAACGAAGAGTTGCAGAAGCTGGTGGAGGACATGTTCGAGTCGATGTACGCCGCCCACGGCGTCGGCCTTGCCGCTCCGCAAATCGGCATCGGGCGACGAATTGCAGTCGTCGATGTGACCTTCAAAGAAAATCCGGACGCCAAGATTGTGCTCATCAATCCCGAAATTATTCACACCGAAGGCCGCCACACCCAGAGTGAGGGCTGTCTCAGCATCCCCGATTTCCGCGAGAACGTGGCCCGTCCTAGCAAAGTCACCATCCGCGCTCAGGACGCTCAAGGGAAGGTCTTCGAAAAAACCGGGGAGGAATTACTGGCTCGCGCCTTCCTGCACGAGACCGATCACCTGAACGGTAAGCTCTACATCAGCCACATCAGCGCCCTCAAGCGCGACTTGATGAAACGCAAAATCCGCAAGCTGATGAAGGCGGGAGAATGGTAGAGGGATTGAGAAGTTGCCGTAATTTTGTAATTGGGTAATTGACAAGTTTTGCCAAAGGGGAAGTTTCAATTACCAAATTACCCAATTACATATTCTCCCAATGTCTCTCGATCTAGTTTTCTGCGGCACGCCGCGCTTTGCCGTTCCTACGCTTGAGAAGTTAGTCGGCGGAGGCTTTCGCGTGCATCTCGTCGCCACTCAGCCCGACCGTCCCAAGGGACGCGGTCTCGAACTCGTCGCACCGCCCGTGAAGCAGTCGGCGCTTAAACTGCATCTGCCCATCACCCAGCCCGACCGCATCAGGACTAACGACGAATTCCGCGCCCAACTCACCGCCCTTAATCCCGACGCCATCATAATCGTCGGCTATGGCCGCATCATTCCGCAGTGGATGCTCGACCTTCCTCCACTCGGCAACATCAACCTGCACGCCTCGCTGCTCCCCAAATACCGCGGTGCAGCGCCGATTCAGTGGGCCATCGCAAACGGGGAAACTGTAACCGGCGTCACTGCGATGCGCATCGACGCCGGGCTCGACACTGGCGACATCCTCCTTCAGCAAGAAGTCTCCATCGCGCCCGACGATACCGCCGAAACGTTAGCTCAGCGGCTTGCCGTGATCGGTGCCGATCTCGTAGTCGAAACTTTGCGCCGGCTGCAAACGGGGAGCGTTCAGCCCCGCCCCCAGGACAACTCGCAAGCCAGCCTTGCCCCGATCCTGAAAAAAGAAGACGGTCTCGTCGATTTTTCGCGCGCTGCCCTCGAAATTCTCAATCGCATCCGCGGCTTCCAACCCTGGCCCGGAGCTTACACAAAGTTTCGCGGCAAGACCTTTCAGATCGTCAGAGCACGCCTGGCACCAGACGCCCTCCCAGCAGCCGAATTGCACGTACAATCCGATCAACTTCTGGTCGGCTGCGGCCACAACACCTCGCTCGAACTGCTGGAGGTTCAACTGGCAGGGAAAAAGCGCACCTCCGCCGCAGATTTTGTTCGCGGATACCGTCCGCGTGATGGCGAAAAGCTAGGGTCCGATAATTGCGGCTCGATGTCTCCGGTATGAAAGTGGTTGTGCTCTGCCAGGTCCTCTGGTTTATCGTGGGTTGTAGCTGAGTTGTGCAGGACGGGAGAGCGGAAATATCGCGAAAGCGATCCAGGCTCGAATAAGACCTTACAAATTGACGTTACCCCCGTAACCTTTAGACCTTGTTACGTTTTTCCTATGATTAGGCTGTCATGAATTTAACGTCATTGTTAGTTTGCTCGGACGACCGCGCCCTCCGTGTTTTGCGCAGCGTTCTGGGAGAATTGGAAATCGACGTCGAGCATTGCGCGGACGACGCTATCGCCGCCAAAGAGCTGGCCCAGCGCAGCTACGGGGCCGTCATCATCGATTGCAAGGACGACCGCAGCTTCGGCCTCCTCAGCAGCCTCCGTTCCGGGAAACATAACAGCAAATCCATGGCAATCGCGATTATCGAAGCCCGCACCAACCTGCAGGCCGCATTCAAGCTGGGGGCGAATTTCGTGGTCTTCAAGCCGATCTCGACGGAAAAGGCGAAGTCGAGTTTTCGAGCAGCCCGCGCGCTGATGAAACGAGAGCGCCGCCGGTCGGTGCGATTGAACGTGAATATTGCCGCCTATTTCAGATTCCAGAATGGAGATGGCGAGCAGGTTTCCATTTCCAGCTTGAGCGAGGGCGGAATGGCGGTGCGATTTTCCGGAGCGCCCGGCAAGAGATCCGGAGCCATCGCTTTCAGCTTTGCGTTGCCGGATACTACTACCGTGATCGAAGCGACGGGGACGATTGCCTGGCAAGATGCGCGCCATCATGCCGGCATCCAGTTTGCGGCGCTCTCCGAGTCCTCCCTCCAAAGCCTGAAAGAATGGTTGCGGTTGCAATCGGGCGAGAAGCACGATCCTCCCATCCGCTGCACCCTCATGAATCTGAGTTTAGGGGGATGCTTCCTGCGCACTCAGTCGCCTTTTCCTTCCCAGACGCGGGTTGAGATGCTGCTGCGGGCCGCGGATTGTTCGATCAAGGCGCAGGGGAAAGTACTTCTCATGGACCCCGAACTGGGCATGGGAATTGAGTTCCTGCCCCGAACGCCGGAGCTTCGGGAGCGGCTGCAACAGCTAATGCAGCAGATAGGTTCCAATCCGGAGATCGTCTGCGAGGTGCTGGTCGAGCCGGAAGGAATGGATTGGGATCAGGCTTCGGCCTCTTCGCCGGCAATGAGCGGCGGCACGCGAGACGATGACTCCGAGCCCGATCCCCTGCTGGAGTTGTTCCATGCCGGAGCCTCGCTCACCAAAAGCGAGCTTCTTGCGGAACTCGAAAAGCACGAGGAGGCGGTGATTTCCGGCGACGGTTTGGAACTGAATCTCACTGAACCGCTGGCTTATCAACGCCGTGAACCAAGGCTCGCCGTGTCCCTTCCGGTTGAGGTGCGGGCTCATGAACATCAATCTCAGGACGGCGAGGCGGGTTCTCTCCAGGACGGCGCTCTAAAGACAACGCATTTAATCGATGTCAGTCACCGCGGCGCACGGGTTAGCGGCATTGCCTTCCAACTCAAACCCGGTGAAGTTGTGAATTTGGTGTCGGATGGCGGCGACGCAAGGTTTCTTATCATTTGGGTCGGCGAGCCGGACACGCCGCAAGCGGGGCAGATTGGGCTGCAGAGCCTGGCGACCGACTGAACTCAGAGTTCCTGTACATCCCAAACATTCTTACAGCTAGATCTGGCTTCGGCGAATCTATTGCTGAGCAGTCACCGACTTTAGATACGCAACCACGGCCTCGGCATCACTACGGCTCAAGCGGAATTGGGGCATGGGAGGGCGCAGCCGATTGCCCGTGGTCCAGATGCCGGTAGTCAGGAGCTTGACCATGTCGGCATCGCTGGCGGGCAGGGGAGTGCCTCCTATCCTGGGAGCGGTGAGCGGCCAATTCGAGTCCGGTTTGTTAGGTGTCCAAGGCACGGGCGCGCCCTGCAGCCAATGAGCCCGGTCGGGACGTCCATCCGTGTCACTGGGCGTGTGGCAATCTCCGCACCTGGCCACGTCCTCCACAATATATTTTCCGCGCGCCGCAGAACCTGCGCCGGCGGCCTCGCGGCGAGACTGAGATTTCTGGCCCTGCCCAAAGGCGAACGTCCCCGACAGCACGGCTAGAGCCAGGGCTGCGACGATCGACCCGCAGGCGAGGCGAAGCCCCGGATCGTTACCAAGGATTGACTCTGATGTATTCGAAAGAAGATTTGATTTGCGAAGCATCGCTATCACCTCGTCGCTAGTCTACGATTCGCAACCCCCAATATAGTATCGGGGCGGAGCCCTACTTGCGGGCAGCTCCCGGACGAACGACAGTTCATTTATCGGTGAGGAGCCGGCTTCGGACCTTGCTCGCGGATGACCCGGTCCTGGATGCGGAAGACGAACTGTGGCAGGTGGCTGGCCACCGCTTGCCGCAGGCCAGGGCCAAACTCGTGTAACAGGTTCATTCCCGCGTCGTTCCCGATTGTCGCTCCGAAATCACTGAGCGGCGCCACGCTAGAGCGCGCACGATAGCGGCGGGAGGCGCTCCCTGCTGCGACCGAAGTCAGCACTCGCAGGAAATAGGCGGTATTCACGTGCCGATTTCCGGACTCGTCCCGCGTGACAAACATGCTCGAAGCCGCGTCCGTGGCCCGCCCCATGAATTTTTCATTGGACGATGGCTGATATCGCGGAGCGTGATTCAGCAAGGATGGGTTTAGATACTTGCCAAAGAACGCATCGGGCTTTTTTTGAACCGGGACGGATTCATACACCGCCGTTGCGCTGGGCGCTTCAGGAAGGACAACTCCAGGATGTGTCTCGCGCAATAAGACTGGCTTGATCGCTGCCGAGCCGGCAGGGAACGGAATTTCCGGGCGGTTGCCGACGGCTACAAAGTTGCCCGGGTTTGGAATCCGTGTCGAGGGAGCATCGGGCAATGATTTTGAAACAAATCTTGGCTGGCTCCGCGCGTGCGGGGTCTTTGAATGCATTCTGTGAGGCTGAGCGGACGCAACGTGTCCGCTTTGACATAGCGCTCCGCAAGCGCAAAGCAGGCAAAAACAAATGACCCGGATTGGTGCAATTCGTTTCACTATAAGTGCACTTTGCCCGGCGGCAAGCCGCTTTTCGCTTCGCGCGTCAGCGCGATTCCGCGGCCTCTAGACTCTGAAACTAGCACTTCATGTGCCATTCTTCTGAGCTACCTAGCTCACATCTCTCGCTTTAGAGTTGGTTGTCGAACCGGCAGGCTAAGTTGCTATCTCAAGGCTTTTTCAGGCCTATCTACAGTATGACTGCGAAGCACCGTGGCTAAGGGGACGTGAAATTGACAGACACGGGCGTTCCGAGCGCTCGGGTCGAACCGGGGACTGCAGTCACGACATCAACGCCAGTTTTCGAGCAGCCTTTGCAGAATTTCCGCCGCTTCTCCGAGCCTGGTGAGCTCATCCGGAGCCAGAGCACCCATATTGGCGGCTAGGGATGTGATGCGCAGCTGGCGTCCCTTCTGAAGGAGAAGGACACCTTTGTTGGTGGCCCGAATACGCACCCGCCGGGCATCCTTCGGATCGCTGGCGATTTCGATCAGGCGGCTGCGGGCTAAGCCAGCCACAATCCGGCTCATGGTGGGCGGCTTCACCTGCTCGGCGACGGCGAGTTCGCCCAGGGTCTTAGGGCCACTGAAGACCAGCACAGACAGCGCCGAAAGCCGGGCCGGGCCTTCGCCGGTGGCGATGTCGTGCTTACGCACCCGACGCAGCAGATGGATGGCGGCGGAATGCAACCTATCCGCTACGGCCAGCACGTCGGCTTGACCGTGGGGATGGTGATCGGAAGAGGGCTCAGGCTCGGGCATTCGTCTCCACTCTTCATTTTTCATTTTTGATATTTTTCGTTTTTTTCGCTTGACGGGGCCTCGCAAATATAGTTAGCTATGCTAACTAAAGTTAACGACGAGGTCAAGCCATGACGGTTGCTACGGAAGTCGGAATCTCGCGCATCGGACAGATTGCCATTAATGCTCACGATGTGGAGCGCGCGTCAACGTTTTATCAGGACATGCTGGGGCTGAAGCTGCTGTTCAAAGCCGGCCCGGGGCTCGCGTTTTTCGATTGCGGCGGAGTCCGCCTGATGGTGACGCGCCCGGAGAAACCGGAGTTCGATCATCCAGGATCGATCCTGTACTTCGCCGTGCCCGACATTCGGACCGCGCACGCCAGGATGAAAAACAAGGGCGTGCATTTTGAAGACGAGCCTCACCTGATTGCCAGAATGCCCGATCATGACTTGTGGATGGTATTCTTCCGCGACACGGAAGGAAATTTGATGGGATTGATGAGCGAGGTGCGGAAGTAGGGCCGGCTCCCGGCGCTCGCCTTCCGGCTTCCGCAAAGAATCCGACTTTCAATATCACACCTTTTGGCCAACAAGCTCAGAACTTGTGACCGGAAGCCGGCAGCCGACCACCGGAAGCCGGGTAGCTAGGCTCTGCTATCATCGCCGGTAGAGTTGGTTTCGCATCATGCAGGATTTCGAAGACGAAGAAATACCTATTATTTCCGGAAGAGGAGAAGGATTCATGGACGAAGTTCCCGCCACAGGCTCGGGCCACGCACGCCGCAATGAAGATATCGCCCTGGATTTAATGAAGTTTATTGCCATGACTACCGGGTACGGGCGAACCGCCTCATCGGGCGTTGGGTTTCAAGGGACCGGTTCGGCCTCCAAGCCGGAAGATTACGCCGCTCATTTGCTGGAACTGTACGGAAAATGCCTGGGCGCGGTGGGCGGAAAGAAGTAGCAGCGCCATCAGGCAGTTCTTGGTCGCAGACATTGGCGCCGATTCAAAGTTGTCCATGTCACTGTGCGGGTCCGGTTTTGTATTCCATTCCCAACTGATCCAACAAAAAGTTGAGGACTGTCGGCGTTCTGTTCGATCGCCTCATCCGGAGATGTTCCGATCCCGTGCCCGGCACTCGGACGAGCTACGCAACAGGATGGGATGGCCGGAGCTGTCGGCCGCCTGCAGGCGGCCGATCAATCTTGCGGGATTGCATCGGGTTGACGCGGTGATCGTTTTCACCGGTGGGCATACGAATCGCCGGATACGCAGTGCCATCTTTTACGCGGTGATAGGGCGAGTAGGCGTAGAGCGCCTTGAACTGCTCGGGATCTTTCGCGGTTCCAACTCGTTACGTTGAAAGCTCCGTTGGGGTCGAGTTCGACGCGGAGTAGATTCCCACGTACGAAACCACCGCGTGAAACAGTTTCGGGACGCTGGGTGAAGGCTGCGATCCGGAGATGCACGGTGCTTGAGCACGCTTGGCCGCGTCCGTGCTGGTCTCCACCATCCCTAACAGTTTCAGCGGATTACCAACGAAAAACCGCACCCCCGAAAGGGTGCGGTTTGATGTTCACGGCTACGGGAGGCGCTCGAGGCGAAGCAAACTCTTAACGTCGCTTCTTGCCTTTCTTTTTCGCTGGCTTCTTCGCGGCCTTTTTCTTCGCAGCTTTCTTCTTAGCGGTCTTTTTGGCAGCCTTCTTTTTCGCCGGCTTCTTCGCGGCCTTCTTGGGAGCGGGTTTCTTGGCTGCTTTCTTTTTGGCTTTGGGCTTGCTGCTGCCACCTCCACCACCGGGCGCGGACGGTGCGGGTTTGGGCTTAGGGGCAGGAGGCGGCGGGACGGCGATGGAGGCCGGCTCACTGGTTTCAGGAGACGGCGTACCCGATTCTTCTTCCTCCTCTTCCTCTTCGAAATCTTCTTCCAGCGACTCGCTGTAGGCGCCGCTGTCGCCGAATTCTTCCTCTTCATCACGTGCGTACAGCGTGAGATCGTAGAACGTCATTGCTCCTCCTGATTTCAGTGGCGGCCGGATGCGGAAAGGCTCCCGGCTGCGGGCACGAAAAATTTAAAAGACCACCGGAAACCTCTGCTGGAACGGCGGGCGATTATAGCACGATATTCCGTGTTGCCTGCAAGGACTGCCAACCAAGGCCGCTCGCTATCCTGTTATCACAGCGGAGTGGGTAAAGGGAAGAAGAAAAGGAAGAAAGCTAAGGAGAATTCTTCAGAATTCGGACCCCGGCCACTGCGATTGAATCTTAGGTCGGAGGTGTCCTACTCTTGCCGCGTTCTTAACGGGGTGGTGAATGTGACTTGGATTCTCACTCCCAGAAATAGCGGCCTTTAGAGTAGCTATGAGTTACGCTGCGTCCTACAGAAGCGACAACGACTGCTAGCGCCGCAAACAGGCCCGACAAGACAGACATTAGCCGTTCCTGATAGAGATCCTCATCGATCTGCTCAGTCTCGGTCTTCATGCCAACAATCAGGAGATTGCTGTCAAAGCGTCTGACCGCTGACTGGATCTCCGGTATGACCGCGAGTGATTCCATCCCGGTGCGGGCTTCGAAGTACATGGGGCCATTCCAATCGCCAATCGGCATGTAAACAGTGGGCCATATGGTGTCTCGTACATTGCCATACTTTGCGTCTCCGACAACGCCAATAATCTCAAAGGCAGGACCAGACGCGTCTCCGAAGTGGAAATATTTCCCGAGTGCATCCCGGAAACCAAACAGCTGCCGGACCAGAGATTCGTTCACGACTACCTGAATTGGAACGTCCTTGGCGCGGGCTCGTTCTGAATCCTCGTCACCGAACATTCGTCCTTCTCGCAGAGGAATGCCCATTGTTATCAGGAAATCGCTAGACATGGGGAGACCATGCGCTCGCACCTGTAGCGCTGGTTGATCATCTGAAAAAATCGGGGCAGCCATGCCTTCATCACTTAATAAAGCGACCCCGGAGCGGCTGACTGAGACGACACCCGGCAGGGATCGGAGCTGTTGCTGAAGATCTCGGTAGACAGTGTCGGGATTCTTTCGACTGTAGGTCGAGTCGATCCGGAACACCAACAGATGCTGTGGGTTGAACCCAACCTCCTCGGCTCTCAGATTGGCCAGTGTCCGCGTGACAAGCCCAGCAGCCGCGAGAATGGGCATAGCGAGTGCGATTTGAGTAATCACAATCAAGCTGCCGAACGCCACACTCCGGCCGACTCTGCCCATCGCGCTGCCACTTTCAGCTTTGAGCATCGAAACTAAATCCGGCCGGCTGCTGGAAAACGCTGGGATAAGTCCGAAGGCAACTCCAACCGCCGCTGAAACCAGCAGCGTAAAGGCAAACACGCGTGCATCAGGGTGAACTTCGAGTTGGAGCGGCATCGACCAATTTCGCGAGAAGAACGATGCGAGGATACGCGCCCCAAAAACTCCCAGTCCCATTCCGACGGTGCCGCCCGCAAAGGAGAGGAGCAGACTCTCCGTAAGTAGTTGCGAAATGATTCTGCCGCGCGTTGCACCCAGGGCCACCCGCATGCCTAGTTCTTTTCTTCGGGCAGCTGATCGCGCCAACATTAATCCGGCGATATTGACGCAGGAAATCAATAGCACCAGCGCAAGAGCCGCAAGCAGGGCAAATAGCGCTTGTGAAAAATACCGGCGAAGGGTCGCTAATCCGCGCGCCGCGCTTGCGAGTTCGATTTGGGGTGCATCATCGCGCTTGAAAATTGCCTCTGGACCACTCGTCGTGCTCGCCGCAAACGCTGTACTAACTGCGGAGGTGGCTTGACCGTAGCTGATTCCTGGTTTCAGACGGCCGATCAGTTCCATCCACAAGGCATCGGCCTTAGCTTGATTAGGAGAGTAGGGCGGCACTTTCGCTTTGAACGCAAGAGGTACCCATAGATCGCAGGTCAGGCCGGGATCAAGTTGCGCGAATTCCGGGGCGGTAACGCCGCGTACGGCGAATAGGGTTCTGCCGATCAAAATTTGTTTACCGAGCACCGCGCCGTCGCCACCTAACTTGCTCTGCCAAAAACGGTAACTGACTACGATGCTGGGAGCCGCGCCTTCGGAGTCGTCTCGCTGATCGAAAAGACGACCCATTGCCGGTTTCACACCAAGGGTCGAAAAAAACTCGCCGGAAACAAATAGTCCCCGCACTCGGCCAGTCCGGCCTTCAGAGTTCACGCTCAGTTCGGCTGGCACGAACGCTGACACATCAGAAAAAAGATTTTGCTCGAGCTGAAGCTGCTCGAAAAATGGCACGGAAAATGAGCACCCTCCAGAGTCCAAAGGCGCATCGGAAATGATGTCTCCGCCTTGGAGAGCGGATCCGCTGCCTGGCGGGCAATTCGCATAGCTAGCAGAAGCTTTGGTCTTGGGTATGCTCTTGGCCTTCCATTGTAGTAAAACCAGACGCTCTGGATCTTTGACCCGCAGCGTACGGAGCATAATCGCATTAATCAGACTGAAAATGGCTGTATTTCCGCCGATGGCGAGTGCAAGCGTGATCACGACAACGGCAGTAAATCCTGGGCCTTTGCGCATTTGCCGTAACGAATAGCGAATGTCTTGCGTCAGTCGATACATGATTGTGTTGCTCACCTGTACCGTAGCGCCACTGTGGCATACTGTGACGAAGATCTTTGGCTTAACGACGTTATCATTCGTCCTCACTCGCCGGACACGTCTTACCAGACGAGCCTATCAGGCTCAATCGGTAAATGTGCCCACAGATTAGTCCTCCGGGGCGAATCCGTTAATAATCGAGAAAAGTAGCACCTCGGTAGCCAATGTTTTGCTCAACCAACAGCTATGTTTTTCTTCTATTTAAGGAATCTCTCGAAATGCAAATTGTCCGAGATCGGCTGGTGCCGTCCGAAACTGGACAGTCGTTCTATGGGTTGGTACCAGTTAGACGTCGGTATCGAGGGGTGGTTGGTCGGCTAAACGGAGGGGATTCGCTTAACTTTGCGATTATGGGGCACATCCCGAGTGATGAAGCCCCTCCCTGACATCGGCTGGTTTTATTGGCGACGGCTGGCCATCATCGCGCGGCAGTGGCGCGCAATCTGCAGTTCTTCCTGTGTCGCAACAACTTGGATCTTGTCCTGACTAAGGCCTAAAGCCTCAAGGCCGTGCGTCGCCACAGATCGAATACGAGCGCTGTGCTCTCCGATCCCGCCGGTGAAGACGAGTAGATCGACGCCGCCGAGCAGGGCCATGTAAGCCCCGATTGCTTTTCGTACTGACACGGCGAAGACGTCCAGAGCAAGGCCCGCCTTCGCATCATTGCGGTCGGCGCGCTCCGTCAGCGCTTTTACATCGCCCTCGCCGGACGAGAGCGCGAACAAGCCCGACTGATGGTTGAGCAGATCCTCAAGACTGTCGGCGTCGACCTTTTCTTGTCGCAGAAGATAAATGATGACGCCGGGATCGAGGTCTCCGGAGCGCGTAGCCATGGGAACGCCACCGGTGGGGGTGAGGCCCATCGTAGTGTCGATGGATTTCCCATTTCGCACGGCACACAGGCTCGATCCGTTCCCTAAATGCGCGAAGATAGCCCGCTCGGGAAGCTCGGCGCCGAAGTGATGCACCAGGGACTCGTAAGAAATGCCGTGAAAGCCGTAGCGGCGGATTCCTGCATCGAAGTAACGTTGCGGGAGCGCGAAGTGCGAGGCGACTTCCGGAATCGTCTGATGAAAAGCATCGTCGAAGCAGGCGAATTGCGTGGCCGCGGGGAAAATCGATTGAGCGGCCGCGATGAGCGACAGAGCCTGAGGAATGTGTAATGGTGCGAAGTGGGTTGCTGCGCGCAACTGTTCCAAGACTTGTGGCGTGATGATCTGATGCTGGCGCACCTTAGGACCGCCATGCACCACGCGGTGACCAACAGCAACCGGTGTAGTCTGCATATGTTCGCGGATTGCCCGGGCGAGGGAGTTCAGTGCATCGCTCTGAGATTCATGAATGCCTTTCTGCTCAAGAAGCGATGTTCCATCCGAGGAACGAATGTGCAAGGTTCCATTGTCCCGGCCAATGCCCTCGGCGCTTCCCGTTAGCAGCGGCCTTTCGTCGTTGTCGTTGGAGGTGCGGCGGTAGATACCGAACTTCAGCGACGACGAGCCGCTGTTGAGGACGAGAATGGGCCCGTCGTTTTCAGTTGTCTCTTTCTGATCTGACTCTTTCGCCATTCCTATCCCGGCCACTTCCAGTTTCGAATTTCTTCTTTATCGATGCCTTCCGCGTGGGCGTAGTTAACGCTCTCGATGATCTGGCCCTTCAGCCATTCCTTGACATGAGCTCCAATGGAACTCAGGCGCGGAACCCGATCGATGACATCGATCGCCAGATCGAAGCGGTCGATCTGATTCAGAATGGCAAGTTCAAGAGGAGTATTAATGTTGCCTTTTTCTTTGTAGCCGCGCACATGGATGTTGTCGTGATTCTTGCGGCGGTAGCTGAGTTTGTGAATGAGCGAAGCGTAGGAATGGAAATTGAAGATGACCGGCTTGTCAGTGGTGAAGAGCGAATCGAAATCGCGGTCGGAGAGTCCGTGCGGATGTTCGGTTGAGGGCAGGAGCCGGAATAGATCGACGACATTCACGAAGCGAATTTTCAAATCACGGAAGTGTTCTTTCAGAATTGCGACTGCCGCCAGGGATTCCATGGTGGCGATATCGCCGGCACAGGCCATCACCACATCAGGAACGTCGCCGTCGTCGGTGGAGGCCCAGTCCCAGATGCCGATTCCCTTGGTGCAGTGTTTTACCGCGTCATCCATTGATAAGTATTGGAGATGCTCCTGCTTATCGGCCACGATCACGTTGACGTAGTCGCGCGAGCGCAGGCAATGATCGGCTACGCTCAGCAAACAGTTCGCGTCTGGTGGTAAGTAGATGCGCACTACATCCGGGCTTTTGTTCGTGACCACATCCAGGAATCCAGGATCCTGATGGGTAAAGCCGTTATGATCCTGCCGCCACACCAGCGATGTGATAAGAATGTTGATCGACGGGACAGGCGCGCGCCAGGAAAGCTCCTTTTTTGACTTCTCCAGCCATTTGGCGTGCTGGTTGAACATGGAATCGATGATATGGATGAAGGCTTCGTAGCTGGAAAATAGGCCGTGGCGGCCGGTGAGAACGTAACCCTCAAACCATCCTTCCAGCGTGTGCTCGCTCAACATTTCCATCACGCGTCCGGCGACATCGAGTTCACCGCCGTCGGCGTCTTCCGGCTTGTATTCGGCGAGCCACGTCTTTTTCGAAGCGGCGTAAATGGCTGTGAGTTTGTTGGAGGCGGTTTCATCGGGGCCAAAGACTCGGAACGTATTCATGTTGCGGCGCATGACTTCGGCAAGAAAGTGCCCAAGGACATCCGTGGGAGAAAGGTAGGCTGTGGCAGGCGCTTTCACTTCGATTGCGAAGGTGCGAAAGTCGGGCAGCTCGAGTTCCTTCCGCAGAAGTCCGCCATTGGCGTGGGGATTCGCGGAGATGCGACGTTCTCCGACTGGAGACAGTTCCTGCAATTCAGGGATGAGTGTTCCGTTTTCGTCAAACAGTTCTTCCGGTTTGTAGCTGCGCATCCAGCTTTCCACCTGGCGCAGGCTCTGCTTATTCGTGGTCGCATCGAGAATCGGAACCTGATGCGCGCGCCAGGAGCCTTCCACTTTGTGGCCGCCTACTTCCTTCGGCCCAGTCCATCCCTTTGGCGAGCGCAATACGATCATGGGCCAGCGCGGGCGCGTGGCCTCGCCAGTTGAGCGGGCGTGTTCTTGCAGAGAACGAATATCGAGGATGCATTGCTCCAGGGTGGAGGCCATTTTCTGATGCATTGCATCGGGATCGTCGCCTTCGACGAAATACGGTTTGTAACCGTATCCGATCATGAGGGACTCAAGTTCTTCGTGAGGAATGCGCGCCAGGATCGTGGGATTCGCGATCTTGTAGCCGTTGAGGTGAAGCACCGGTAGGACGGCGCCGTCGCGAATCGGATTCAGAAATTTATTCGAATGCCAGGAAGTCGCGAGCGGCCCAGTCTCTGCCTCGCCATCGCCGATGGCGACGGTGACGATGAGATCAGGATTGTCAAATGCCGCTCCGAAAGCATGCGAGATGGAGTAGCCGAGCTCGCCGCCTTCATGGATGGAACCGGGCGTCTCGGGCGTGCAGTGTGAGCCAATACCTCCAGGAAACGAGAATTGCCGGAAAAATTTGAGCAAGCCCGCTTCATCGCGACTCTTGTCCGGATAAATCTCGGAATAGTGTCCCTCAAGGTAGCAATTAGCGAGTGTCGCCGGAGCGCCGTGGCCGGGGCCGGAGATATACATCACATTCAAGTCGTACTTCTTAATCAGTCGATTCAGGTGCACCCAGATGAAAGACTGTCCGGGATCGGAGCCCCAATGGCCGAGAAGCCGATTCTTGATATGCTCCGGCTTTAGCGGTTGGCGAAGAAGTGGATTCTCGCGAAGGTAGATCATTCCCACCGCGAGATAATTGCAAGCACGCCAGTAAGCATCCATCTTGCGCAGTTCTTCAGGTGTGAGAGGTGAAGAGGACGAGGCTTTGGCAGGCGTTGGATGTTCCCCGACCATCGAAGATGAGATCATAACGGAAAGTGTCCTCTCCCTTAAAACGCTAGAATTTTGGATGCGCAGTGGTGGCCCTGAGACTTACAGAATGATAGTTGCAGGTCCGCCTGTTGGAATAGTGGCCGGCGCCTGCTCAAAATGTTGAGAACGCGCGGAAGGATGCCGATTAGAGTGCGCTATTACGGTCGGATTGCGAGCTCAGACGGAAAAGGGGGCCGGATGAACAGCCAGCCGATCGCTTGCCAATACGTTGCGTGTCGTGAATAACGGCCCGCGGGCGCAGAGTCTTGTCGGTCATCGGCTCAGCGCCTGTTCGGTCGCTTCCGGTCATGATTTGCCTGACCAGGGGCCACTTGCAGGAAGTCTTTCACCCCCGAGAAGTCGTTCCTTACGCAGCTTTCTTCCGCGGGACCTTCGCGCCCTTCTTGCGGGCTTCGGAAAGACCGATCGCGATTGCCTGCTTGCGGCTTTTCACCGTTCCACCTTTTCCGCCTCGTCCTGACTTCAGCGTGCCCTTCTTCTTTCGATGCATCGCGCTCTTTACGGCTTTGCCCGCCGCTTTCCCGTATTTTCGTCCGCCAGAAGATTTGCGTTGTGCCATAGTGAGCCTCCTTCAAACTTAGAGTGCACAAAAGTTCAAGAGGTTGGCGTTTGATTCCATCGCACATATTCAACTCTGGATCATGTTCTGCCGGCCTGATTGGCGATAACCTGCCTGGCAATAAAAAAGACCGGCGAACCCTTCTGCGCCGGTCTCACTGACTGGTCGTCGAAATTCTCTAGGCTGCCTTCTGTTTGTCGAAGCGGATCACGACCTTGGTGTAGCCATCAATTCTGCGGTCGAACTTGTCATACGCCTCGGGCGCCTGATCGATCTGGATGTGATGGCTGATGATTTTGCTGGGCTTGGCGCGGCCGTTAACGATCAGATCGCGCAAGTGCTCGTTGTATTTCTTTACTGGAGCTTGCCCGCTGCCCATGGTGATTCCCTTGTCGAAGAATTCTGCGATCGAAAAAGGGAAAATGCCCTGCTTGGCGTGCTCACTGTTCGCACCGGGATCGGGCGCGATATATACGCCGATTACTCCGATGCTCCCGGTCGCATTGACTACGCGAACGCAATTTTCCAGAACCTGCGTTGCCTTTTCCCGGTTAGGATCATCGTCACTGCGCGCCTGGTAGCCTACGGCATCGATCGCGCAGTCCACGCCTTTGATTTTTTCTTCACCCGGTCGCAGGCTCTGCTGGATTCCCTTGTTCTTCTTCCGGAGTTTGAAGATTTGTTCAACCGGATCGCCTTTGGTGAAGTCAACTGCGGTAGCTCCGAGTTCTTCGGCCTTCTTCAGGCGTTCAGGGATGCTGTCGACGACGTAGATTTCTGACGCTCCCTTCAATACAGAGCAGTACGCCGAAAGCAATCCGACAGGCCCCGCTCCGAAAACGGCAACCGTTTTCCCCGGCGCCACACAAGCGAGTTCCGTAGCATGAAATGCCGTGGGGAACACATCCGACAACAGAAGGAAATCATCTTCCCACTCGTCTCCGGGCTTGCCTGGCAACTTCAGGCAATTGAAATCGGCATGCGGGACTAAAACAAATTCTGCCTGTCCGCCCTGATACGGCCCCATGCCGGCGTAGCCATAGGCAGCATGTGGCTCCTCGGGATTCATGGTGAGACAAGCCTCAGTGTGGCCGCGATGACAATTAAAGCAGTAACCGCAGGCGATGTTGAAGGGCAGGACGACTCGGTCTCCTTTCTTGATGCTTTCGACTGCATCGCCAACTTCTTCGATTACTCCCATGATCTCGTGACCCACAACGGTTCCGGAATCGAGCGGGGTGCGGCCGTCGTACATGTGAAGATCGCTGCCGCAAATTCCACTGGTGGTCACTCTTAGGATTGCATCGGATGGCGACTTAAGCTTCGGTTTCGGATGGTCAGCCACTTTCATCTGCTTGACACCTTGATAGCTCACTGCCTTCATAAATGGACACTCCTGAATCGTTAGTAAGTATTCACATCTATTCGTCGCGGAATTCCGAATCGAGCGGGATGGGAACTGCCGGCGGATTCAATATGAAGCTTCTAGGCCTTAGACTCCCTCACGCGCGAGAGGGTTGGGCGCAAAGATTTCGAAAGCAACAGCGGTCTGGAGCCTTCCATCCAAAAGATGAAGAACGTCAATTTGAGAGCAAATCGCGAAGCGCATTGAGCGAGGCATGGCGCGAGGGCACTGAGTGACGTTGCCGATTCCAAGAACGTATCCGCCGATGGAGGCAACGCCCGCCACGACCCTACCGGCAGGTACGCAATGGCAATACGAGCCCAAATGGGACGGATTTCGCTGCTTGGCTTTTCGCGACAAAAATAAGATTGATCTGCAGTCCAAGTCCGGCAAACCCCTCACCCGATATTTTCCTGAACTGGCCTCCGCCCTCAGTCATGTGCGCGCTGCGCAATTCGTTCTTGACGGCGAGATTGTGATTCCGGTCGACGGCGATCTCTCGTTCGATCAATTGCTGATGAGGATCCACCCTTCCGCGACACGAGTGGAAAAGTTAAGCCGGGAAACTCCCTGTGTGTTCATCATTTTTGACTTGCTGGTAGACGCGGATGGGAATTCGCTGGCTGATCTCCGGTTGGAAAAACGGCGGCGGGATCTGGATCGCTTCGCGGCGAAATATCTGAAGGGCGACCAAACGGTGCGCCTCTCACCTTTCACCCTCGAAATTGCCGTCGCCCGGAAATGGTTCCAAATGGGTACCGCGGTCGACGGGGTCGTGGCGAAACGCCGCGATCTGCCGTATCAGAGCGGGACGCGGACTGGCATGGAAAAGATCAAGAAGATGCGAACCGCAGACTGCGTGGTCGGCGGCTTCCGTTATCTCGAGAAAGAACCACTTGTCGGATCGCTGCTTTTGGGACTCTACAACAATGCCGGCGAACTCGATCACGTAGGGTTCACTTCTTCCATCAGCGCGAAAGACCGGGCCGCCCTTACACAAAAACTGAAGAAGCTGATCCAGCCGCCGGGCTTCACCGGCAAGGCTCCGGGCGGGCCGAGTCGATGGAGCACCAAGCGCTCGACAGAGTGGCAACCACTCCGGCCCAGGCTTGTAGCCGAAGTGCAGTTCGATCATTTCACGGGCGGGCGCTTTCGGCACGGAACGAAGTTTCTGCGCTGGCGCCCCGACAAGAAACCCCTGGAATGCACGATCAAACAAGTTAAGCGGGAGAATCGGTCTGCTTTGAATCTGCTTTGACTAATCCTGAATCAATCGGCAGCCGAATCAGTCGGCCGCCGAAGCTTTGCCAGACTTCGTGATCTCTGCAACTGCGCGCCGCGCACTGGCGATGGCGCCGTGTACGGTCCCGTTATTTCCGGTGACGTCCGCCGCCTCTCCGGCAAAGTACAACGTGTCGTTCACCGGACGGCCTAACATTTCCGGCGCATCGGCGGCTCCAGCCTTCACATAACTGTAAGCGCCGCGCGAATACGGATCGGTTTGCCAGTCATGGAAATAAGCGATTTCCAAGAGACGCTCCAATTCGGATTGATCCGCGCCCAGCAAGCCGCCGAGCGTCTGCAAGGCTCGCGTCACGACAGGCAGGTCTTGGGACTCCAGTCTTTCGGCAGACCGCCAGGGAGCCCAGCCAGTAATGATGGGAAATCGATCGGGCATCGCGGTCCACCAGGTGGGAAACCAATCATCTTGCGAAAAAAGGAAGCTCATGCGCTTCAGAGTCTTTTTCTGACTGTCTTTTGGACGAATTCGATCCCAGAAGCGCTCTTTGAAGTGAAGCACGACGCGCAGGACTTTTCCCATCTCCATTCCAGAAATTGAATCCAGCTTCTCCTGCGGAAGAGCCGGAGCAAATGCAATTGCCCCGGGTTCATCCAGATTCGCCTGCAACACTCCGAGGGGAACGGTCACGAGGGCTCGGGCGGCGTCAAGCGAAGCCGCCTGTTCGCCGCAAACCGCATCGAGCGAAACGTTCCCTGGTCGCCATGCAATACGACGCACAACTGCATTCGTGCGGATGCTAACGCCCGCCTTCCTCACTCGCTGCTGCAATAGCTCGAGAAAGGCCTGGTAGCCGCCGCGCGCGTGGAACGCACGGTCGCCCTCGATCTTTTCCTCGGCCTTCATCTGACGAACCAGCCAGTGAACGCTGACCTTTGCTGGATCGGCGGCATTAAAACCGGCGACGTAGCTCAGCGCATGTTTTCTGGCATCGGCCGATGCCTCGGGACAACAACGCCTCAAGAAAGTGGCGAACGACTCGTCCGGGCCGTCATCATTCATCTTCTGCAAGATTTCATCGACCTCAGAAAAAAAGTCACAGGAACAGAGCCGCCCATTCTGGAAACACCAATTATCGCCGTCGACCTCCCTGATCGGAATTTTGCTGTGCCGGAGTGC
The DNA here is from genome assembly GCA_963709305.1 of uncultured Acidobacteriaceae bacterium. GTDB lineage: Bacteria > Acidobacteriota > Terriglobia > Terriglobales > Acidobacteriaceae > Sulfotelmatobacter. The sequence continues at coordinate 183,244 of CAVPWO010000008.1, forward strand.
ATCCACAATTTCCGGGGGTCGCCCGTGAATGAACTCGGCTCCCAACTCGACGGGAAATTGTTGCCCCAGATCCTTCAGTGTGTAGATTCGGCCGCCGATGCGGTCACGCGCCTCCAGGATGACGACGGACAGACCTTTCTCGGCTAGCTCCGCGGCTGCGGCCAGTCCAGCCACACCGGCGCCGACTATGATCACGTCAAAACGATCCTGACCTGCGAGGTTACCGTTCTGATCGGACTGGGGAGACTTTTTCATTGCGAGGGGATGGCTGTCGCGTTGATCGTCGCATGGCTGCAGCCCTCAGGCGGCTTCCGCCTTTCTGGCCAGGTTGGCCACGATTCTTAAGTCGTTGACGAACGCCTCCATCTGTAGCTGACGCGCGTTTGAGTCGGGCGCCCGCAGAATAGATGACGGATGCACCGTAGCGATCACAGAAGGTGCGAGCGGCGAATCGATCAGCTGTCCACGCTGGCGTGTCACGCTAAAAGTCCGTCCTAAGAGTGATTGTGCAGCAGTGGAGCCCAGGCACACAAGAATCCGCGGCTTCACCACGCGTAATTCGGCGTCGAGCCAGGGACGGCAGGCATGAATCTCAGAGTAGCGGGGCTTTTTGTGAATGCGCTTCTTTCCCCGCGCCGCCGCCTCCCACTTGAAATGTTTCACCACATTGGTCACATATACCCTTGAACGCCCGATTCCGACTTGTTCGAGGGCCTCATCGAGAAGCTTTCCCGCCGGCCCAACGAAAGGATGTCCTGCTCGATCTTCCTGATCGCCCGGCTGCTCGCCGACAAACATGATCTGCGCCTTGGAAGGACCTTCCCCAAAAACCATCTGCGTTGCCATTTTATAAAGATCGCAGGCCCTGCAGTCACGCGCGGCGGTGCGAAGTTCCGCGATCGTCGTAAGACCGGACGTGACTACTGCAAGATTCCCGGAACCATTCTTCTGGTCCGCTGACGGCTTCGATGCTGGGGAGACGAGTTTCATTCACTCCGAAATGCGCCACGGATTAACACTAACCCGCGGAGCATCTTAACCGCGGTTTATGCGGCGCGATCTTTGACATCCGCGGATGTTGCCGCTTTGGCGCAATGTGCGCAGCAAAAATACTTCCCGCTCACTTCGATTCCGTGACCGATTACTTTGCAGTTGCAGTGTTCGCAGGCCGGGGCAAGCGCTTGGATGGCACATTCAAAGCTGTCGAATGTATGTTTCGAACCGGCAGAAATAATTTCAAAAGTCTTATCGTAGTCATTGCCGCAAACTTCACACTTCGCCATTTCAATACCTCTTCTTAGTGTAGTGGCAGCATAGGATGCGGTTGGCAGGCGCGAGGTTTATCCTCGGTTGTCAATCTTTTCATTCTACGGTTCCCTTACCGGAGTCGCTTACAGCAGCGTGATTCAGCGCTGTGCATGAGGCGCTCGCGGCAAAACAACTGTCACCAGGCAGCCTCGACCGCCGATGCGGTTGGCGATTTCGATCCTCCCTCCGTGGGCTTCCGCAATCTGCCGCGACAGAACCAGGCCCACTCCGCTGCCACTTGGTTTTGTCGTGTAGAACGGAGTGAAGACGTTCGCCGGATTCAGCAGGCCCGGGCCATTGTCTTCGATCAGCAAGTTCACATCTTCATCCGTCGCGTCCCATCGCACACCGACCTTTGAATCAGAGTCCGAACTATTGGGCTTCGCGTGGGCTGCGGCAGGTGTGAGTTCGAGAACAGCATCCGCGGCATTGCGAACGAGATTGATCAGCATTTGTTCGAGTTGGTCAGGATCGGCAGTGAACACGAGGTCTGGACCCGCATGCACGCATACTTTGATTCGGGTTTCAAGACTGGCGACTCGCGCCACCAGCTTGGACAGTTCGACATCGCGCAGAACCGGGGCAGGCATCTGCGCCAGCCGCCGATACGCTTCCAAAAAACGGTGCAGAGAAGCGGAGCGCGCCTCAATAATTTCCAACCCGTGCTGCAGGTCGTTGCGTACGTCGGCGTCCATGGCCGTGGCGGAGACGCGCGAATTGAGACTTCCGGCAATCGATTTAATGGGCGCCAGCGAGTTGCTGAGTTCGTGTCCCAGGACACGAATCAACCGCTGCCAGGCCCGCCGCTCTTCTTCGCGCAAGGCGCGGCTCACGTCGGACAAAACGACCAATGTGTGCGGCACGCCATTCTGACGAAAGGAGCTGCGGCGCAGCAGCCAGCGTGCCTGCGAGTCCCTGAGCTCGAGTTCCACGATGCTCTCGTTATCGGCCACCAGGCACTTCTCCAGGTTCAGGTCCGAAGCGCTGCGGCCCAGCATTCGCGCCCTCGACTGCCGCAGCAGATGTTCGCCGGCGGGGTTCACGAGACGCAAGATTGACGCGGGATCGAAAGCAAATAGCGGCGCATCGATTTCGTCGACCACGCGCTGCAGCAAGGCTGTCGCTTCAATAGTGCGGATCTTCTCATCGGAGAGCATATCGGCCAGCGCATTCACTTCCAGAGAAAGCTCTCCAAGCGCGTCCTCGGCGATGGCATTGCGCGCGCGAAAGGAATAATCCTCTTCCCGCAGCGCACCAATCACGTTCGAGAGAGTTTGCAGCGGCCGCGTAGTCTGCTCCTGAAGCGCCAGGGCCAAGAGCCACCACGCGAACAGTTCAAGGGTGATCAGCCCGAGTCGCGATTCGAGGGCCCACGGCTGTATCCAGACCAGCACGGTGCTCACGAGGAGTCCGGGGAGCGCGACCAGAAAACAGTAGAGGTTGACTCGATGTTCGTAGGAGAGTCGAGCTCGTTTTCGCGGCCGAGAGGAAGGTCTCGGAGCCGGCGAGCTAGAGGCCATACTTCTCCATCCGTCGATACAGCGCGCCACGGCTCAGCCCGAGCGCTTCGGCCGTTTGGCTGACGTTGCCCTGATAACGCTGAAGAGCTTTGCGCACCAACATCGCCTCAACCGCCTCCAGACTCAGGTCCTCAAGACCCTGGCTCGAGGCGCGTTGCGTATTCAGAGCCAAATCGGCCGCCTGTATTTCTTCCGTACGGCACATCAGCACGGCCCGTTCGATGGTGTGTTCCAGCTCCCGCACATTGCCCGGCCATGAGTATTGCAGCAAAGTCTGCAGAGCGGCGGAGTCGAAGCCCTGCACCGGCCGCCGGTAACGGGCGGCGTAACGAGCGAGAAAATGCGCGGCCAGGGTGGGAATATCTTCGCGGCGCTCACGCAGGGCGGGCAGATGGATCTCGACCGTATTCAGTCGAAACAGCAGATCTTCGCGAAATTGTCCGGAAGCGCAGGCAGCGGAAAGATCGCTATTGGTAGCCGAGAGAACGCGGACATTCACGCGACGGGAGCGCGACGATCCCACACGCTCGATTTCGCCGGATTCCAGAACCCGCAACAACTTCGCCTGTTGGCGAAGAGGGACATTGCCAATCTCGTCGAGAAAAATCGTCCCGCCGTCCGCCAGTTCGAAACGTCCAATGCGGTCGGTGCGCGCGTCGGTAAATGCGCCTTTCACGTGGCCAAACAATTCGCTTTCAAACACACCGTCGGGAATCGCTCCCGTGTTCACCGCAACTAGGGGACGTGGTGCTCGCGCAGACAGCGCATGCAGCGTTTGCGCCACGATTTCTTTTCCAGTCCCATGCTCGCCGGTAATCAAGACATTCGCATCGGAGGGACCTACGCGGGCAAGAGTTTCGAGCACCGGCTGCATGGCCGGAGCGGTCGCAATGAACTCCGGCCGGCCTTCGGCACGAAGCAGCCGGTTTTCCGCTTCCAATCGTGCCGCACGCTGCAGTGCACGATGCAGTTCGACCTGGGTGCGGAGAATAGAGAGCAGCCGCTCGTTCTCCCATGGTTTCTGCACAAAATCTCGCGCGCCGCGCCGCATCGCTTCTACTGCCAACTCAACATTCGCCCACGCTGTCATCACGATGACCGGAATGGTCGCATCCAGCGAGACGATTTGCGAGAGCAGATCGAGCCCTTCCTGCCCAGAAGTAGTATCGCGCGTGTAATTGAGATCGATCAGGACCGCATCGTAGGAACTACTGGCAAGAGCTTCGCGTACCAGCACAGGCGAGCGGACTTTGTCCACTTTGTAACCTTGCGGACGAAGCAGGAGTTCCAGCGCTTCAAGGATATGCTCCTGATCATCGGCTGCCAGAACCCGGGGCGGTGCGCCGGACTCGTGCTTGAGAGCGGATAATTCGAGTTCTCCGGATTTAGTCGAACTTGGCATACAAATTTATGGCGACGGGCGAGGCACCACGCCTGTGATGGCGTTCTGCAACAGTATGCCATTATGTTCCAAAGTCGCGCCGGTCGTACGGTCCAGTTCAACTTTGGCCTTTTCGTAAGTGGTCACTGCGCTGACCAGGTCCAGTTCCGCCAGTGCCAGGTCGTGCTGCGCCGAGAGCGTCTGATAACTCGATCCCGAGCCCAGTTCCTGTTCTTTTTTCGTGATATCGAACGTGCGCCGGGCCAGATCCCGCGCCTTACGCGCCGCCTGCACTCGTGCACCGGTCTGTTCCAGGGCATACTGCGCGTTGCGCACTTCGATGCGAACCTGTTTCTTCAACTGTTCCATGCGCAGCTCGGATTGACGATACTCAAGCTCGGACCGGTACTGGTCGGCCTTGGCGACTCGATTTCTGATGGGAAGGTTCAGGTTGAGTCCGAGGTAATAATCTGGGGAAGAGTTGTTGAAGGCGTTTACCACGGCGCCGCCGAAGTCGACGGGCACCGTCGAAACATTTTGCCCAAGGTTGTAAGTGGGATTCAAGGGCCCCGCCAGACCTGAGCCTCCGTAAAAGCCCACTAGCGAGAGCGACGGCAGCAAGGCATTGCGCGCGGCGCGCCGGCTGATTTGCCGGTTCACCAAGTCGATGTCAGATTCGGCGAGCTCGGGTCGCGCGTGCAAGGCGGCGGAGATCAAGTCCGCGATGGGCGCGGTCGCCTGCGTTTCCACGGTCTGCATCCGGTCGGTTGGAATCACCCGCATGGCTTCCAGAACCGGGTCGTCCAGACTTTTTGTGATCGCATTCTTCATAAGAGTCTCCTGAAGCTGGAGGCTGGTGCGGGCGACAGTTAAATCCTGATCGCGTTTTGAAACCTCCGCCTCGGCGCGCATTACGTCCATGGCCGGAACGCTTTCCAGTTGCAACTGTTTCTTGGTATTGTCGAGGGTCTGCTGCGCGAACGAAAAGGACTGCTCATTGACCTGCGTCTGCTCATACGCGCTGACCAGGTCCCAATAAATGTTTTCGATTTGAGTGACGGTGGCGATCACCTGATCTTTAAAAGCGATATCGGAAATCTTCTTGTTGTTTCGCGCGATGCGCAAATAGCGCAGGTTGGGGCCGAACCCGAACCCCGCGAGTAATTGCTGCTGAAATTCAAAACGAAATGTGGAGCTAAGCGTAGGAGACAGGTTGAAATACGGGCTATTGGTGGTTTGTCGTGAATTCGCGTAAGAGAAAGTGATGCTGGTTCCGGTGGCGAAAGCCTGAGTGAAAAGAGCATTCACTTGTCCGGAATTGAGCTGGAGGGATGGCACTCCGTAAATCTGAAAGTTTGCTACAGGAGACGTTTGATGCTCTTCACCACCGTTGACGCTGATGAATGGGTCGTAGGAAGACACGGTGGTTCCGGTGCCGAGTGTAGATTGCACCAGGCCTGAAGCGCCCGCTCCGGCCCCGCCCGCGCCGCCGCTCGTACCACCTGCCCCTGCGCCGGGGGCGCCGGTGCCGAACCCGCCAATTCCCCCGCCTGGCGTTCCCTGGACAACGCCGGTGTTTACCCCGCGGAAAAATCCTCCCGCTTCGGTGCGCAAAATGTCAGTGTTCGCAATCGGCAGATTGTAGCGGGCAATAGCCAAATCCAGATTGTTCTCGAGCGCCAGATCGATTGCGTCTTTGAGCGAAAGGTAGAGTTGTCCGTCGCGAATGAGTCGATCGAGAAGCGGCGAGTTCGCCAGAACCGGTTCCGGAACCTGGTCAGCCTCATAGGCATTGAGCGGATTGCGCGATTTAGGCATTTCGTATTGCAGAGGAGCTGGAGCCTCCGCTGGGGACGCGGCGATTCTCGCGGAGCTTGGCGGAGTTGCGTTCTGCCCCGCCAGGCCCCCAGCGAGAGTACCGCACGCACACAGTATCGTGACCGCTCGTTTCAAGAGTCCGAAGGCGAATAAGCTCACGATGCGCTGACCTCCGTCGGCTGGCTCAGTGCAGGATTCGCTGTGTCTCCCACCAGCCATCCGTCCCGCAACTGTATAGTGCGATTTCCGTAACCGGCATTCGTCTCGGAGTGGGTAACCTGCACGATGGTCGTTCCCTGTTGGTTCAATGTGCTAAAGAGTTCCATAATCTCCTTGGCCTGTCCCGAATGAAGGTTGCCGGTCGGTTCATCGGCCAGCAAGAGTGGAGGTTTGTGAATCACGGCACGAGCAATTCCCACCAGTTGCTGCTGTCCTCCAGAGAGCTGGCTGGGATACAGATCCTTTTTGGCGACAATCTGAAAGCGATCGAGCGTGTCCGCGACCAGACTCTGCCGCTCGCGGCGCGGAATGTCTTTATAGGAAAGCGGAAGGTCGATGTTTTCCGCCACCGTCAGGTCGTCCAGCAAGTGGTAGCTCTGAAATACCATTCCGATGTTTCGCTTCGCCAGTTCAGCACGCTGTTTGCGCTTCATTTGATGAATGGCCTCTTCGCGAAACCAGTACTCGCCTTGCCAGGCGTCGTCGAGCAGCGCCAGGACATTTAACAACGAAGACTTGCCGGCGCCCGAAGGGCCCATGATGGTGATGAATTCCCCTTCCCGAATCTCGAGGTTGACGCGGCGAAGCACCCAGGTTTGACCGGACCCGGCTTTGTAACTGCGTTCGATATTTTTCAGTTGGATCATGTTCACTCCCGATGCAGCAAAGTCGTTCTTACTCGTAGCGCAGCGCCACCATGGGATCGATTCTGGCTGCGCGCCGTGCCGGGATGAACCCCGCGACGGCCGCAACAATTCCCAGCAGCAAAATAACGGCGGTCAATGACAGTGGATCTGCACTGTTCAATCCAAACAGGAAGCTGTGCAGTAGGCGAGTGCTGGCCAGCGCCAGGGGAATCCCGACCACAAGACCGATTGCAACCAGCAGCATGCCTTCGCGAAGTACCAATTGCATCACGTCGCCACGCCGCGCCCCGAGCGCCATGCGCACGCCGATTTCGCGTGTGCGATTGGCCACCGTGTACGAGATCACTCCGTAAAGCCCCACGCATGCGAGAAGCAACGCCAGTCCGGCGAAGAAGGTAGAGAGCTTGGCTAGCGCGATCTGGTTGCCCGCGCTGTCGGCCACCAATGTGTCGAGCGTCTCGATGAATGAGATGGGTAGGCGCGGATCGACAGCTTTGATTTGGCCTGACACGTTCGTCACGGCGCCAGATGGTGCGCCGCTGACTTGAGCCTCGATCATGATCTGGTCCGGATCGGGCGTCTGTTGAAAAGCCTGGTAGAACCGTGGCCGGACCGCTTCGCGAATACCGCTGCCATGGTCTTTGGCGTCGTGAGAAATGCCCACGATCGTAAACGGTTTGTCGACCCAATCCGGGTCGTCGATCCTGAACTGTCGGCCGATCGGGTTCTGTCCCGGGAAGAAGTGTTTGACCATCGCTTCGTTTATGACGGCAACGCGCGTCGACGTAACCGTGTCCTGTCCCTCAATTCCGCGCCCGGCGAGAATGGGAATGCCCACCGCTCCGAAGTAGTTCGGTCCGACATAGTCTTCCAGCGCTAGACGATCGCGGGGAGTGCCTGCGCTGAAGCCCGGAACGATAATCGCATCGGCCGATTCGCTCCCGCCGAACAATCCATTGGTCGAATACGTGACACCGCGCACTCCAGGCGCGCTCGCCAGCCGCAAGACCAGTTGTTGGGCCAGCACTTTCATGTTTTCCTTACTGTAGCCGGCCCCGGTAGGATCCAGCCGCGCGATAATCAGATGATCGCGCTCATAGCCAAAATTCTGCGCCATCAATTTTTGCAGGCTGCGCACCAGCAGGCCGGCAGCAAACAGCACCAATAACGAGAGCGCGACTTGTCCGACGATCAATCCTTTTCCCCAGGTGAATCGGGAGCCCGGCTCCGCAGTTGTACGCGTCGCGTTTTTCAAGGCGGGAGTGACTCGCACTTTCAATGTTTGTAATGCAGGCACCAATCCGAAGACGATTCCGGTCAGCAGAGAAATTACGATCGTGAACCCAAGCACGCGCCAGTCGGGCGAGAGCGGAAGACTCGCGTCGGAGCCGAAAAGTTGGACCAGCATCCTTACTCCCCAAATCGCCAGCAGGGAACCGATGATTCCGCCCAGCAGTCCCAGGAGCAAGCTCTCAGTCAAGAGTTGTTGTAATAGTCGCCGCTGATTGGCGCCAATAGCCAACCGGAGCGCAATTTCGCGATGACGGCTTGAGGCCCGGGCAAGCAGCAGATTGGCGACATTGACACAGGCAATCAGCAGCACCAGACCCACAATGCCCATCAACAGCAGCAGTGGAATCCGGTAGTCGGCGCGCATTCCGGAGATGCCGCTGCCGCCGGCAACCACCGCGATGTGAGCATCGTGAATGGAGCTCCTGTCATCGGAGGAAAGCGCGGCTCCGTAATCTCCTTTCAGCGCCTGCTGAAACACGATATTCAGATTGGCTTCCGCCTGAGCCGGACTGATGTTTGATTTCAAGCGCCCAATGAGCGACAGCCAGGAATTGTTTCCCGAATTGCGCCAGTGGCGTCCCCGTATGATTTGCGGTTGCATGCTCAGGGGCACAAACAAAGCCATCCGCTCGCCCACAATATCGCCGTCGAATCCAGCCGGCGCGACTCCGACCACGGTGAAAGGAAACCCATTCAACCGAATATCCTTTCCGATAATCGCCGGAGCCAGTGCGAACTTACGTTGCCAATATTCATAGCCCAGTATGACGACCGGATTGGCGCCCTCAGCCGTGTCGTCGGCGTCGGAGAACAAGCGTCCCGCGGCCGGTTCGAGACCGAGCACGCTGAAATAATTTCCGCTGACCATGCGTCCGGTAATTTTTTCGTCCGGAGCTTCGCCCTGGCCGGCGTCGACTTCAATGTGGTGGTCGCTTGCCGCCGCGCATATGCCGGTAAAAACCGAGTTGCGGTCGCGAAATTCCTTGTACAGCGGGTAAGAGAAAACATCCGTGCGCGGCGTTCCGTTGGAGCGGGAACCGACACGTGCCGGATCACCCACCACGACTAACTGTTGCGGCTCTCGCACCGGCAGCATTTTCAGCAAAAGACCGTTCACCACAGTGAAAATGGCCGTGTTCGCACCGATGCCAAGCGCGAGAGTAACCACGGCCACAGCCGTAAATCCTGGACTCTTGCGCAACTGCCGCACTGCGAAACGAAGATCCTGGAAAAATCCATTCATACGATTTTCCTCACTCGTACCGTAACGCTACGATCGGGTCGACCCTCGTCGCGCACCGGGCCGGAATGTAACAAGCCAAAGCGGCTACGCCAATCAGAAGAACCGACACGGTAGCAAAGGTCAGCGGGTCGCTCGATCCGACCCCATAGAGCAAGTGCGACAAGCTTGAGAGCATTCGCGTGAGTATCAGCGCTCCGACGGCCCCAACGGCGATGCCAGTAAGAACCAATCTCAACTCTCGCCCAATAAACAGACGAAGAACATTTCTTTTATCGGCGCCCAGGGCCATGCGAATGCCAATCTCCTGCACCCGCTGCGCAACCGAGTATGAAATCGTGCCGTAGATTCCAACCGCTGCCAGCACCAGCGCCAGTGAAGCAAACGCTCCTAAAAGAATCATGGGGAAGCGTTGTTCCGACATGGAATCAGCAACGATCTGCCGCATCGTTTGCACATTGTAAATAGGCTGGTCATTACCTACCCGGTAAACAGAAGCCTCGATCGCAGGAAGTACCTCGGCAATGTTAAGTGGCGTGCGAACGATGATGCTTGCATCCGGATAATTGACCGGCACCCACTGGTCCGGATCCTGATGGAGCGAATAGTACGTTTGATATTGATTGGCAAGGCTCGCGTCATTCAGACCGCCGTCCTTCACATGACCCACCACACCCACAATTGTGCAAGGGCCGAAGGCGGCGAATCCCGCCGTAATCGTGTGCCCGACAGGTTTTCCATCGGGAAAGAACTGATGCGCGAAATTGCTGTCGACGACGGCGACGCACGGCGACTTTAACGTGTCCTCTTCCGTAAGAAAACGCCCTTGCAGCAGCGGTATGTCCATGGCTCGAAGGTAATCAGGTCCGGTGAGAAACGGCTGCAGTCGTGGCGCACCTTGCAACGACTCAGGTTTTTGCGAGTCGAGCCAAAATGGCAGGTACCCTCCCAGCCCAGTGAGGGGAACGGCGCTGCTAAAGTCCGCCGCTTGTACGCCGGGAATCTGGCGAATGCGTTCGATCAATTGTTGGTAAGCGATGCGAGTTTCTGACGGCGTCCTGGTCAGCGAGTGCGAGACTCCTACCTTCAGGGTGATGACGTTCTTCGTATCGAAGCCCGGATTCACATTGCGTAAATGAAGTATTGTCCGGAACAACAGGCCGGCGCCCACCAGCAGAACGAGCGTTAACGCCACTTGCATGACCACGAAGCTGCTCTGAGCGCGCCGGTGGACGACCGTTGAACCGCGGCCGCCCTCTTTCAGCGATGCTTGCAAGTCGGGACTCCAACGCCGGAGGGCAGGCGCGAGCCCGAACAGAATTCCAACTACAAGCGAAACCGTCAATGTGTAAAGCAGGACAGGCCCATTCAGGCCCACATCCTGGCCGCGTGGCAAAGTTCCAGGCATCGCCGCCAGAACGAACCTGAGTCCGAGAAAGGCAATCACGATCCCGAGGCTGGCCCCGGCGAACGAAAGAATCACGCTTTCGGTCAACAATTGCCGGACCAGGCGTGCGCCACTCGCACCGAGCGCCGAGCGAATCGCAAACTCTCGACTGCGCGCCGCTGAACGCGCCAGCAGCAGATTGGCAACGTTCGCGCAGCCGATCAGCAGAACCAGGCCAACCGCGCCTAGCAGCAGCCCGAGGGTTTGCGCCGCGTCCCCAACGATCACGCGCTTGAGCGGTTCGACAAAGACTCCCAGATCTCGATTGTCGTCCCGGTACAGGCGATCAAGACTATTCTGGATCGCACTCATCTCCGCCTGACTTTGAGAGATACTCACACCAGGTTTCAGACGTGCGAGAGTGAAAACGCCGTCGTGACTTGCCCGATTATTCAGAATTAACGGATCAAGCTGTCCGAGTGGCGTGTAAACATCAGCTTCTGCTTCAAGTCGGAATTTGGCGGGAGCAACTCCCACGATCGAGTAACTCACTCCATCCACGATGATGCTCTTCCCTAATACTTCACGACTGCCAGCAAATCGCTCTCTCCACAAATGGTCGCTGATGACAGCCACCGGCGCTCCGCGGTGCTGATCTTCCCGAGGAATAAATTCCCGTCCCAATGCAAGTCCCATGCCCAGAGTGCTGAAAAATCCCGCCGAGACTTGACTGGAGTTAACGTGCGAAGGCACGCCGGGGGATGCCAGGTCCACCCCTTGCTGCCGAAACGCGGCCATCTGCTGAAAAGAGTGAGCGATGCGTTGCCAATCCTGAAAATTTGGATATGAGTCCCAGGCGCGCGGAAAGCGTGGATTGGTTTCCCATACCATGACGAGCCGATCGGGTTGGAAGTAGCGCAAGGGGGCCAGCACCACGGCTTCCACGACGCTGAAGATTCCCGTGTTCGCACCGATGCCAAGCGCGAGAGTAACCACGGCCACCGCTGTAAATCCTGGACTCTTGCGCAACTGCCGCACTGCATAACGAAGATCCTGGAAAAATCCATTCATATTGTTCTTCCCCTATTCGTAACGCAGCGCCACCATGGGATCGACTCTGGCGGCACGGAACGCCGGCACATAGGCTGCCAGGAGCCCCGCCACTGCCACCGCACTACAGACCGCAACCAGCACGATCGGGTTTCTCGAACCGGTCCCGTAGAGCATGCTTTGCAGAATTGAAGCTGAGGCCAGGGCAGCCACCGTGCCAATCGCAATTCCAATGGCGAGCAAGATCGAAGCATCCCGCAAAATCATTTTCAGTACCGCGGTACGTTGCGCCCCCAACGCCATGCGAACGCCTATTTCGCGAGTGCGGCGGGAAACCGTATAGGTCATCACGCCGTAGAGGCCAACAATCGTCAGCACAATGGCGAGGCCGGCGAACGTGCCCAGCAAGACCGTGGCGAATCGCGGCTGCGCAAGCTCGCTGAACATGAGCTCGTTCATGGTGCGAACCTGGGTGACAGGAATGTCTTTGTCCATGGTGGCGAGGACCCTCTGAACGCTCGCCTGAAGACTTTGCGGATCGAGCGACGAGCGCAACACCGAATACACGCAGCACCAATTGCTCAATTGGCTGGCCGGCAGATACATCGCAGGCCGCATCGCGCGTTGCGTCGCCTCCAGCCGGATATCGCCAACCACGCCGACGATTTCACGCCATGGTGGCCCGCCTGGGGCCCCATTGCCAGCCCCGGGTTTTAGTTTTTTGCCCAGAACTTCCTCGCCGGGAAAGAATTTCTGTGCGAAGGCGTGATTGACGATCATGACTTGCAGGGACTTCGCGTCGTCCCGCTCCGAAAAATCACGTCCCTCAAGAATCGGAGACCTGTAGCGTAAGGAAATAGTCCGGCGAGATCAGGGTGAGATCAGCGCTGGGATGTTGCGATTCCGGAACGGGGTGTTCAGGATCTTCGAAGCTCATCACGATGCCGTCGCTCGTCATCGGAATAATCATGGAACCGGCCGCGGCCTGCACTCCCGGCAAGCTGCGGACTTTGTCGAAATACTCTCGATAGAACTGTGGACGAGTGTCTTTGTAGTGCGCGTCCGGCGTTTCAAAAAGCAGCGTCGTAAGGTGGTCCGGATTAAATCCCTGATTGGTGTGGGTAAGATGCGCAAAGCTCGTCATCAGCAAGCCTGCCCCGGCAGTGAGGACAAGCCCCAAAGCTACTTCTCCTACGATCAGCGAGGACCGCAGCCAGTCGCGGCCCATGATTTCGCTTCTGCCGCCTTCTTTCAAAGTGGAGACCAAGTCGGTCTTCGAAGCGGCGATCGCGGGAACAATTCCGAAAATCAAGCCCGCGACGAAAGACACGAACACGGCGAAGGAAAGCACGCGCAAGTCGACCCCCGCGTCCGCAGCGCGCGGCACGCTGTCGCCGATCAGAGAAAGAATGGCAGGCGTACAAACAAAGGCCAGAGCGCAACCGGCGAGTCCACCGAGTGCGCTCAGCATCAGGCTTTCCGCCAACAACTGGCGTACAAGCCGCTTTCTCCCCGCGCCCAGAGCCGAGCGCACCGCGATCTCACGCTGCCGCTCGCGCATGCGCGCCAGCAACAGGTTCGCGATGTTGCCACAGGCAATCAACAGCACTACGGCAACGGCGCCCAGCACGACCAGCAGTGCGATTCGCGTGTCGCCAATCAACGCTCCGATTTCTGTTTCTACGCGAGCCGAGTCATGCCGTGTGTTGGTGTTGGGATATTGTTTCGCCAGATTCGCCGCAATCGTCCGCAGGTCCTGGTCCGCCTGTGACACTGTAGAGCCCGCCTTTAGTCGGCCAAAAGCGTTCAGAAAATGGGCGCCGCGATTGCTGATGTTGGGCTGAGGGTCGGATGGGTTATTGTCGACGGCCAGCGTAGTCCAGACACTATTCCGCGGTTTATTGACCGGGAAGCGAAAGGAAGGCGGCATCACACCGATGACTGTGTAGAGATCGCCGCTCAGGCGAACGCCGCGGCCTACGATTGTTGGATCGGCGGCGAATTGCGATGTCCACAGCGCGTGGCTGATCAAAATCACTCGCGTGCCGGCCTTCTCCTCGTCCGCCGTAAAGCCTCGGCCCAACTCCGGGCGAATGCCGAGCGCGGGCAACAGATCCCACGATACAATCTCCGCATCCAGCTGGACCGGCCGCTCCAGGCCGGTAAGAGTAAATGCGTTGTCGTGATAACAAACCAGATGTTCGAGTGTGCGATTCTGCGAACGCCAGTCAAAGAAGTCGGGGTAACTGATGTCGTTGGACTGCGGATTGCGTGAATTTATGGATTGTGCTTCGATCAATCGCTCCGGCTGATAGTAAGGCAGCGGGCGCAGCATCACGGCATCGATCACGCTGAAGACAGCAGTGTTCGCGCCGATCCCCAGCGCGAGCGTTATCACCGCAACCGCGGTAAAGCCAGGACTCTTGCTGAGTTGGCGCAGAGCGTAGCGCAGATCCTGAAGCAGCCCGGTCATAATTCGCCTCCTTCTTATTCGTCGCGCACTACTCGTAGAGCGTTATTCGTAGCGCAGAGCCACCATGGGATCGACTTTGGTCGCGCGGTACGCCGGGATTATGCTGGCTACCAAGGCAATCACGGTCAGCAGCACTGCCACGGCTACGAAAGTGATTGGATCGGTCGCTTTGACCCCGTAAATGAGGCCCGACAAAAGGCGCCCCAAAGCGAGCGCTGCAGAAACTCCAATTGCGACGCCCATCAGCGTTGGTTTCATTCCCTCGAACACAACCAGGCGCAGCACCTCGCCAAGCGAGGCCCCCAGAGCCAGGCGGATTCCAATTTCGCGCACGCTCCGTTTCACGCTATAGGACAGCACGCTGTAAATTCCCACTGCGGCCAGCAGCAGCGCGAGCCCGGCGAATGCCCCCAGCAGCAGCATGTTGAATCTTTGCTGCGAGATAGAATTCGCAACGAAGTCGTCCATGGTCCGGATGTCGCGCAAAGGCATCTCATGATCGACATCGTGCACGGCATTCGACACGGCAGAGACCAATCCTTCCGAACTGGAGGTCGACCGCACCACCAGCGTCATGGGAAACGAGTTCCATCCTCCCGTCGCAGGCACAACAACCTGGTCCAGCGGGAAATAAAGAGTTGCACTCGGGCGGGTCTGATCGAGACCGTCGATCTTTACATCGCCCACAATTCCAACTACTTCGCGGACCGCCTCCGGAGAAAAAGTCAAAGTAAGCCGCTTGCCCAGCGCGTCTTCTCCCGGCCAAAATTGCCGCGCCATGGATTCGCTGATCAGAATCACTGCCGGCCTTCCCACGATGTCCGTATCGCTGATGTCGCGTCCGCGCAGGACCGGAATGTGCAGCGTGCTCATGTAACCGGTGCTGATGAGACGGACATCAACTTCCGGCTGCTCCGACATCGGCAGGGTAGGCCGTCCCTCGATCGCGATGGGCTGATGCGAACCTCCATTGTCGAGGGGAATATCGTCCACCACGCCCGCGGATTCGACCCCAGGTAACGCTCGTATCCGCTGCAGCGTTTGTTTGAAAAAGTTGATCTCCTGCGACGGCAAGGAAAATTTTGCACGCGACACCATTGTGGTCATCGTCAGAACGTTGCGCGAATTAAACCCGGGATTCACGCCATGAAGCATCTGAAAACTGCGAATCATCAACCCCGCCCCCACCAGCAGCATCAGTGAAAGCGCGACCTCCGACACGACCAGAATGCTGCGCGTCCGATGCCCGCTTGAATCCGCATCGGTGCGCCCCAGTCCTTGTTTCAGTGCCTGATTCACGTCGCTCCGAGTCAAGCGCACAGCAGGCAGAACTCCGGCCAAAATTCCTGCGGCGATTGAAACGACCGCGGTAAAGAGGAGGACCTTCGAATCCAATCCCACTTCAATCGAATGAGGAAGCTTGTCGGCCAGAAAGGCCATGATGAGGCGGATGCCGCCCTGAGCGTAGGTGAGTCCCAGCGCGCCGCCGGCGAGCGCGAGCAGGATTGACTCAGTCAGAATTTGCCGAAGCACACGGATCGAAGTCGCACCCAGCGCGGTTCGAATCGCAATTTCCTTCTGCCGGCTGATCGTTCTGGCCAGTGCAAGATTGGCCACATTCACGCTGGCGATGAGAAGAACGAAGGCCACCGCTCCCAGCAGCACCCGCAGCGCCGGACGCACATCGCTGACCATGTCATCGTGCAGGGGCACGACTAGGGCGCCCCATCCTTTGTCGTCCTCCGGATACTGCTGCTCCAGCCGGCTGGAGATCGTGTTCATCTCCGCCTGAGCCTGCCTTAAGTCAATTCCCGGCTTCAAGCGCGCGATAACCACGGAGTGATGCTCTCCCCGAACGGCTTTTTCCTGGTCCGTCCAGGCCATGGGCGTCCACATCTGCGCAAAGTCCGGAAACCGGAAACTTGCGGGCATCACCCCGGCCACCAGATAGCTCTGGCCGTCCATTCTTATGTTCTGGCCGACGATGCCGGGATTCGATCCAAAGTGCTCCTGCCACAGGCGATGGCTGAGCACCACGACATTGGAGTGGCCGGGCTGATCTTCCTCGGGAAGAAAAACACGCCCCAGCGCAGGTTGGACTCCCAGAGTCGAGAAAAAGCCGGATGTCGCAGCACACCCATCGACCTGCTCCGGCTTGTCGCCGCCCGTCAAGGTGAACCCGCGAAATGTATAGATCGCCATCCGTTCAAAGACATGGTTCTGCCGCTCCCAATCCAGATAATTGGCTGCGGAAACGGAGAACGTCGTCATTCCCGGAAAACTTTTCGGCGGAGGAACATGCCACACCCGAACCAGCCGGCCGGGATCTTTGAACTGCAGAGGCCGCAGCAAAACTCCATTCACCACGCTGAAGATGGCGGTGTTCGCCCCGATTCCGAGCGCCAGCGTAACTACAGCGACGGTGGCGAATCCCGGACTCTTGCGCAACTGTCGCAGCGCGTAGCGAAGATCTTGTAGGATTCCAGCCATAGTTCCACCTTCTTTCTCACTCGTATCGCAACGCCACCACGGGATCGACTTTTGCCGCACGCCGGGCCGGGAGGTAGCACGCGAACAGCGCGATGCCGCAGAGAAGCACGGCCACGGCAGCGAATGTGACGGGATCGGTCGGGCGGACGCCGAACAGCATGCTCGCCATTAATCGTGTCAGGGCCAAGGCTGCCACCAGACCGATGAATGCTCCCAGCATCGTCATGCGCGCGCCATCTCTCAGGACCATGCGCAGTACATCAAGGCGCTGGGCTCCAAGAGCCATGCGCACACCGATTTCCCGTGTCCGCAGCCCCACCAGGTACGACAGCACGCCATAGATTCCAATGCCGGCCAGCAACAGGGCCAGCCCCGCAAATACGCCCAGCAGGATAGAGAGAAACGCTGGCTGGCGATCGACTGCGCCACCACATCCTCCTCCGATTCCTTGTCGTAAACGATCATGTCCCGATCGCTCGCCAGGAGTTTCTGGCGAATCGCCTCGAAAAAAGCTTCAGGGGCGAGCGGCGTTTTGGAGCGAACAAATACATTGAATCCCTGAGCGAGACCCTTCATGTAGACGGCCCCGTTTTGCATGATTGACCGGTACATCTGGGCTTGCAGCGGATGGCTGGCGTCTTCTGCCAGTCCCCACTGATTCACATGCCCAACGACACCAACAATTACCAGCGGTATAAGGAGGCGTTGGTTGGAATCGCTGTCGAATTCAAAAATGCGGACCTGTTTTCCGATCGGGTCTTGGCCGGCGAAATATTGTTGCGCGAAGCTCGCGTCAATCACCACCACGCGCCGAGCGTTCTCATTGTCCTCGTCGCTTAGGAAGCGGCCCCGAAGGAGGGGAATGCGCATGGTTTTCAGATACTCCGGCTCTACTGTGTACTCGAAAGTCTGCTGAAGATTCTTATTTCCCTGCGTGGGCGTCTCTTGCCCTTCGAGCAAAAACCCTCTCTCATTGTCGCTTCCCATGGGAACCGAGCCGTCATGCAAGGACACGGCCTCAACTCCTGGCACATCGTGGAGGGTCGCGCTGATTTGCCGAAGCGCGGCGCGGATCGCATCCGGGGGTTGATTGACTAAAGAGGGGGACGGCGTCACTTGGAAATACGTCAAATTGCGCGGATCGAACCCGGGGTCGACTTTCCACAATTGCATTAAGGTGCGGCACATCAGTCCGGCGCCCACCAGCAGCACCAGTGCCATGGCCATTTCACCCATTACGAGTACAGACTGCATGCGCGCACGGTAGCCGGAGATGGCGCGCCCGCTGTCCTTGAGTCTTCCGCTAATGTCCGCCCGCGACATCCTTATAGCAGGCAGCAAGCCAAATATGATTCCGGTAAGAAGAGAAACAAAGATAGTGAAAAGCAGCACCGGAAAATCGAGCCCGATTTCCTCGGCGCGCGGGACGGTTTCCGGGACAGCCACAAGCGCCGCGGTCGTTCCCCACTTCGCGAGAATGAGCCCGAACATGCCGCCCAGCGCCGAGAGCAGAACGCTTTCGGTAAGCAGCTGCCGCAGAATCCGTATCTGCCCCGCACCCAGCGCGGCGCGAACCGAGAACTCGCGCTGACGCGCGGTTGACCGGGCAAGCAGCAGATTGGCGACATTCACGCAGGCGATCAGTAAAACGAATCCCACCGCCCCCAGCAGCACCAGCAGCGCCGGCCGCATGTCACCAACGATATTGTCTTTCAAAGGAATGATGTTGGCCTTGATATTGCCGTCAACGTTGGGATAGGCATCAGCGAGGCCGGCATTCACTCGCTTCATATCGTCGCGCGCCTGCGCGAGCGTGACCCCCGACTTCAACAAGCCAATAGCATCCATGCCCCGATACGAATCCCGCAGGTAGAAGGTCGGATCGGTCTCTTCCCCGATGGCTTCGTACACATCGGCGGTTCTGAAGTTGAAGACATGCAATCGAAACGAAGCTGGGATGACGCCGATGATCGTGCGCGGCTTCCCCGCCACGATGAGCCGTTGGCCAATCACGTTCCGGTCCGAAGCGAACTTGCGCTTCCACAACCCTTCCGAAATGAGGGCCGTCGGGCTGGCGCCGCGCCGGTCTTCTTCGGAAGTGAAATTGCGTCCCAGGATTGGGTTCACTCCGAGAATCGGAAAGAAGTTTGCAGAAACGCGTTCTGCCTGCACATTCTCCGGCTGCTCCACGCCCGTAATGCTGCCATCTGTATGGCGGTATGCGGCCATTGCCTCAAAGGAACGATTGTCGCGCTGCCAATCAAGAAAGTTGGGATAAGAAATCGAGCCTTTGAAAAAGTTCGGCGTCGCCTCGAACATGGAGACGAGGCGGCTGGCATTGTGGAACGGTAAAGGGTTCAGCAATACTCCGTTCACGACCGAGAAGATCGCTGTATTGGCGCCGATGCCGAGTGCCAGCGTGATTACCGTGACAGCGGCGAAGCCTGGACTCTTGCGCAACTGGCGCAACGCGTAGCGAAGATCTTGCAGCAATCCGGTCATGCTCCGTTTCCCTCTTAGCCCTATTCGTCTCTGAGCGCCACCATCGGATCGAGTTTCGCCGCACGCCGTGCCGGCACGTAGGCAGCGGCCAGTGCCACCAGCGCCAGCAGCAAAGCGACGCCGGCAAAAGTAAGCGGATCGCTCGCGCCCACTCCGTAGAGCAGACTGGCCATGAGCCGGGTGAGGCCGAAAGCTGCAGTCAGTCCCAACGCGATGCCAAACCCGGTCAGCTTTCCTCCACGGCCCAGAACCAAACGCAAAATATCCTGCGGCCGTGCTCCCATCGCGATGCGGATGCCGATCTCGCGCCCACGTTGCCCTACCACATAAGAAATGACACCGTAAATTCCGACCGCTGCGAGCAACAGGGCAACAGCCGCGAACGCCACGAGCAGAATCATTGAGAAACGCTGTGAAGCCACGGAATCGGAGATCAAAGAGTCCATGGTTTGCACGCCGAAGATGACCTGCTGGTTGCTCATCTGCGCACTGACGTGGCGGATGGAAGCCGTAAGTCCCGCTGCAGTACCGCTGGCCCGCACTACCACGGCGGAGCCAGAGGGAGCCATGGCAATGAAGTCGTTAGGCATCTGCAAGCATGGAATGTAGAGATCGGAGCGCAGCGACTGTTGGTTGTCGCCGGCCAAGCCCCACTGCCTGACATGACCGACAACGCCTACGATCTCCGCCAGTTGAGTGGATCCTTTGATATGGATTCGCTTGCCGAGGGCATTCTGGTTGGGAAAATATTTCTCGGCAAAGACTTCATCGACCACAACGACAAGCGGAGAGTGCTCGTTGTCCTGAGCGGTAAAGAACCGGCCGCGCAGCAGCGGAATGCCCATCGCCTTCAGATAGTCCGGTTCGACGATGTAGTCGATGGCCCAGTTCATTTCGTTTTCATTCGTCGGTTTTGCCTGGCCCTCAAGCCAAAAGAGTTTTTCGTCGTCACCGCTGAGGGGAATCGCTCCCCATGTCTGGGAAACCGCCTCGACTCCCGGGATGGCGCCTATCTTTTCATCGAACTCGCGAAAGGCAGCCCGGATCGCATCCGGACTTGCGTTTACCATGGTGGGCGGAAGCGAGAGCCCGAAGGTAAGCGCATGGTTCGGATCGAAACCCGGATCCACATTCCACAACTTCATCAGGCTGCGGATGGTCAGCCCCGCTCCAACCAGCAGCACCAGCGCCAGCGCCATCTCGACGACCACGAATACATCCTGCGTGCGATTTCTGGTTCCGCTCGCTCCCCGGCCGCCCTGTTTCAGAGTTTCGTGCAAGTCCGGCTGAGTCGTCTTTAGTGCTGGCGTCAAACCGAAAAGAATTCCCACCAGCAACGACAGGCCGACCGTAAAAAACAGCACGTGGGGATCAAGTCCGATTTGTTCAGCGCGGGGCAAAGCAGCCGGCAAAACTCCGAGGGCCGCGCGTGTTCCCCATGCGGCCAGCAGCAGCCCCAACCCGCCGCCTGCGAGCGCGAGCAAAAGGCTCTCCGTGAGCAACTGGCGAATGACGCGCCCCTGGCTTGCTCCCAGCGCCGCGCGAACCGCGAACTCTCGCGTCCGGGCAGTCGAACGAGCCAGCAACAGGTTGGCGACATTCACGCACGCAATCAGGAGCACGAAGCCAACCGCGGCCAGAAGCACAAGCAGTAAAGGCCGGACATGCCCAACCATCTGCTCTTTTAGCGGCATGACCTTGGCGGTGATGCCTTTGTCGACATCCGGAAATGCATTCGCCAGATTGCGCGTAACTCCATTCATGTCGGCCCGCGCCTGTTCAATCGTTACTCCAGGTTTAAGACGGCCAATGCCATGAAATCCCAGCCCAGCGCCGCGCTGCAGCAGCAGCGGATTGCTCCACTGCCCAATCGGCGCATAGACGTCAGCATCGCGGAAGCCCGGAATCAGCAGGTGGAAGTTTGCGGGAATCACCCCCACGATGGTGTAGTCCCTGCCATCCAGAGTGATGCTTTTCCCCAAAATGTCAGGTGCCGAACTGAACTTGCGCTGCCACAATCCCGCGCTGATAAGCGCCACGGGACCGGAGCCAACCGGCTCCTCATCTTGGGTGAATGTGCGGCCAATCACCGGCTTCAAACCCAGCACCGGGAAAAAATCCGAAGAGACGAACTCTCCCTTCACCTGTTCCGCTTCGCCGGTGCCAGTCAGGCTAAAGGCGTAGGTGCGCGCCAATCCGAGTGCCGAGAAAGTGTGGTTATCGCGCTGCCAGTCACGAAAATTGGGATAGGAAACTGATCCCCCCTCAAAATTAGGCTTGTTCTCGTGCAGCGTGACCAACTGATCCGGCTCAGGAAAAGGAAGCGGACTCAGCAACACGCCATTGATCACCGAGAAAAGCGCCGAATTGGCGCCGATCCCCAAAGCCAGAGTCACGATCGCCACCGCCGTGAAGCCGGGACTCTTCACCAGCATGCGAAAGCCATAACGCACATCCTGAAGCAGAGTTTCCATATTCGGCTTCCAAGCTTTACTCGTACCGCAATGCCACCATGGGATCGACCTTCGCCGCGCGGCGAGCAGGAATGTAACAAGCGAACAGCGCAACCACCGTTAGCAATACAGCGACGGCTCCATAGGTTGCTGGATCGGTTGGCTTGACGCCGAACAAGAAATTCGAGATCAATCGCGTGAGCCCAAATGCCACGCAAACTCCGATCACAATTCCAATCAATGTCAACTGAAGTCCCAGTTTGCCAACCAGAGTAAGTACGTCGGAAGGAAGCGCTCCCAGAGCCACGCGGACGCCGATCTCATGAGTACGCTCACTGACGAAGTACGACATGACGCCATAGATTCCGACCAAAGCCAACAACACGGCGATCCCGGCGAAAGTCCCGAATAGGCTCAGGTAGAATCGCGCTTCGCCAAGGGACTCGTCCAAGGCCTGGTCCATCGTCATAACATCTGTGACCGGCTGATCGGGATCGAGTTCCGCCACAGCCTTTTTCACCGCGGGGACCAGAGTGGCTTCGTGCCTGGCCGCGCCTGGAGTAGTACGGACCACTAGCATCTGGATCAGGAAAGGCACGACGCTGCCGCCGGGAAACACGGCCGGTTGCTGGAGATACGAAAGGTAGACGAATGGGGGAGTAGGTTGTTCCAAGCCAAAATGTTTCACGTCGCCCACAACGCCCACGATCTGCCGGGGCCTGGCCTCGTTCACTGGATAAGGGTCATATCTCAACAGCACCTGCTGACCGATCGGCTCCTCGTTGCGGAAATAGCGATGCACGAAGGCCTCATTGACGACGACGGCCCAAGGCGAACTTTGCGTGTCATGCTCATCCAGATAGCGTCCCTTTTTGAGCGGAATCTTCAGGGTGTGGAATAGGTTCGCACTCACGACGCAGCGTATTGCCTGGGGTCTCTTGTCCGGCAACGGTGCGGGACGGCCAAGGATCGAAAAGCTCAGGCCCTCCGTAGGCCCGCCGCTCATTAATCCGGCCGACTGGATCCCCGGCAAAGCTACGACTTTTTCAAGGAGCTGTTGATAAAACGTCGTGACTCGTGGCAGGGGTCTTTCCATGTCCCCGCCCGGCACCCGCTCCAAGTACACTCCTCCCTCTGGAAGCTGAATCGTCATGGTCGTAACATTCTCCGGATCGAATCCCGGATCGACTCGGTGCAGACGGAGCATCGTATTGATCATGAGGCCGGCCCCGATCAGCAACACCATTGCCAGAGCGATTTCCGAGACCGCAAGCAGATGACGCACGTACCCCCGCGAGGTGGATGTTCTGCCCTCACCCTCCCGCAGTACAAGGTTCAGATCGGCACGAGATGCCTGGATTGCCGGCGCCAATCCAAAGAGAATTGCCGTCAAGATTGAAACGCCAATCGTGAATATGAGCACTTGGCTATCAACCGTGATTTGTGCGGCACTTGGAAAATCTCCGGCGAGCTTTCGAAATAATCCAATCCCTGCATAGGTGATGGCGATGCCGAGACTTCCTCCCAGCAAGGCCAGCACCGCACCCTCCGTGAGCAATTGCTGGATCAGCCGTCTTCGGCCTGCTCCCAGTGATGCTCGTAGCGCATATTCCTTGCGCCGCACTTCGGTTCGCGATTGCAGAAGATTCGCGACATTGACGCAGGCTATGAGCAGAACAAACGCCACCGCCCCGAAAAGTGGATAGAGGTCTCTCCCGGCCCACCCAAAAAGCTCTTTGTGTAACGGCACGATTTTCTTGCCTACGCCCTTGTTGGTCGCCGGATAGGACTGCTCCAGTCGGTGCGCGATGACATCCATTTCAACCTGTGCCTGTGCCAGCGTTACCCCCGCCTTTAGTCGCCCGACCGGCATCAGCCAGTGGTCGCTTCGCTCCGTATAGCGGCCGCTTTCGGGATTGATCGGCTGCCAGAGATCGATTGGTTGGCCGTAGAAGGGAGCAAATCCGGGAGGCATGACTCCAACAACCGTCGAGACCAGGCCTTGAATGTTGAAGGTTTTTCCCAATACGTTGGGATCGTTGTTGAAATGGCGCTTCCAGAAAGAACCGCTGATGACCACTGACTGTGTGGTGTCCTGCATCTCTTCCGGAGAGAAAATCCGTCCCATGACCGGCTTCACGCCCAGCAGGCTGAAGAAATTGGGCGTAACATCCTGCACGCGAATCGGTTCCGGCTCGCCCAGGCCGGATAAAGTAGAGCGCTCGTTTTCGCTGGTCAGCGCAATGTCTTCGAAGACGTGATTCTGTTTCTTCCAGTCATTCAACTCCGCGATGGGCGGCGGTTGCGCCGATTCCGGGTGGCCAGGTTCGGTCTCCCAGATCGCTACCAGCCTCTCCGGATGCTCATAGGGCATTGGGCGATACAGCACGGCATTGAGTACACTGAAGATCGTGCTGTTGGCGCCGATTCCCAAGCCCAGAGAAAGAACCACTACGGTGAGAAATCCCGGGCTCTTGCGCAACTGGCGCAACGCATAGCGCACGTCCTGGATCAGGCCGTTCACGCTTGCGATTCCTGCATAAGCTTATGCAGTTCTTCTTCGGCGACGACTTTCCCGTCGAACAGATGCACCTCGCGTTGTGCATGTTTGGCGAAGCGCGGATCGTGCGTCACCATGCAGATGGTCGCGCCTTCGCGATGCAGGTCCGACAAAAGCTCCATAACGGCTTCGCCGTTGCGCGAGTCCAGATTTCCGGTGGGCTCATCCGCCAGCAGGATCGAGGGTTTTCCAGCCAGCGCGCGAGCGACCGCCACGCGCTGCTGTTGGCCGCCAGAAAGTTGCGATGGATAATGCCTGAGGCGATGCGCCATGCCCACGCGCTCCAACGCCTCCATCACTCGCTTCTTGCGGTCGGCGGAGGGCATTCTCTGCCGGTAGGTCAATGGCAGTTCCACGTTCTCATAAACCGTGAGATCGCCGATCAGGTTGAAACTCTGAAAGATGAAACCGATTTCCTGGTTGCGAATGCGTGCCCGTTCGGCGAAATCGAGGTTCTCGACGGGCTTGGTATTGAGCTGGTAGTGTCCGGCGGTCGGCGTATCAAGCAATCCGATAATGGATAGCAGCGTCGACTTGCCGCAGCCCGACGGTCCCGACATGGCTACGTACTCGCCCTTGGCGATGGAAAGGTGTACGCCCGAGAGCGCGTGGGTCTCAATTTCGTCGGTATAGAAAACCTTGGTCAGATCTGTGATTTGGATCAGAGGTAGGTTCGCTTCTGCCATGGATGCTGTTCCTCGATTCTGAAGTCTTGATTTCTTAATCCCGATTCTTAGTCCTGGAGCCGAATGCGGTCCGTATTGTCCCATCGCGACATGTCGGAGAGAATGACCGTGTCGCCCTCATGCAAGCCATCGACGATCTGGATCGAATTCACCGATGCCCGCCCGACTTTCACCGCTACTCTGGTGGCTTCGTGCCCATCGGGCCCAACTTTGAAGAGACTGATCGTGCTGTTCTCCTGCCCGAACGCGGGGCGTCCCACATACAAAACATTGTCCAGCCGTTCCAGGTCGACCGTGCCGTCCACACTCAGATCGGGCCGGGCACCCTTGGGCAGTTCGCCTGTTAGTTTGACGTCGACCGTCACCGTTCCGTTTTGTACGGCGGGATCCACTCGCATCACTTCTCCGGCAATAATCCCGTTATGCGTATCGACCGAGGCCGGTTCCCCGATCTGCACGTCGCGCGCCTGCGTCTCCGCCACCTTCAGTTCGGCCATCAGGTGATTTGGCTGAATAACTTTCGCCAGCATCGTGCCCGGAGAAACATGCTCGCCCACATGCAGCGGCAACTCCACCAGCACGCCATCGATTCCGGCACGCACTTTCAGCGCGTTCAGCTGTTTTTTCTTAAGCTCCGCCAAAACCCGCATCTGCTCGACTTTGGCCTGCTGCTCCGCCAGCTGCGAATCGATCGCTTTTTGCGTGCTGGTCAGCCTTTGCCCTTCCAGGCCGTTGCGGGTGGTGAGTTCATCGGACTTACCTTTGGAAGCCTTGTAGGCAAGGCCCGATATCACGCCGAGATCGTAGAGCGCCTTATCTGTCTGCGCCTGCAATTGTGCCTGCGTGTAGTCTGCCTGCACCGTGGCCGCGCCGGCCTTCTGATTCATCAGAGAGCTTTCGAGCGTCATGCGCTGGCTCTGGTACTCGGCCTCGGCCGCCTTCAACTGAAGATCGGCGTCAATCGCAGCTTGTTCCACTTGCGGATTGCTCATCTCCAGGATGACGGTGTCCGCCTTGACCAGCGAACCTGGGAGCATTCGAATCCTCACTACGGTGGCGTCAGTTTCCGCTGGAATCTGCAGAACAGCCTCCTGCGAGGGAACCAGAGATCCCACGCCGCGCACCTGGCGCAACATTGAACCGCGCTTCACGGTGTCGGGCCACACTGTGCCGCGCTCCACCGTAGGCGCCGCCGGCCGCAGCCGATACACCGCGACCGTCAAAATAGCGACCGCAACGACGACCACTGCGGACACCACAATCTGCCGTTTACGTTTCTGTGCTTTAAATTCGGGACGAGCGATATCCATCACCGTGTGTAGTGGCAAGTCCCGCGCCATTCGGACCCGGCCGGCAAGTCATTGAAATGGAACACAATGACATGGCACCTCGGGCCTCTCGAAAGGCGAGGATTGTCCGAATGAGGAACCAACTGTCCATGATCGGACAGTCGCCGATTGCTGAACCCGCTTCTTGTCTTTCAGAGATTTTACTCGGCGCCCATTTTCTCTGAAACGAAATTCGAGTCTTCAGCACTATCCCAATAAGTGGAGGACATCGGCTAACAAAGCGATGAGCCACAGTTCAGGAGCTCAGCCCGGCAACCACCAGGTTGAGCTCTCGTAAGTGCCGGGGCCGTCCGGGGGGAACCGGCTCCGGCGCTTCTGAATTTGGACTTCCGCGGGACGGCGCAGGCCCTTTCCGTCCGATCCGAGTTTCATAGGAGCTTGATCGTGCCGCTGCACAGTACTCGGCCTACCACACCCACCGTTTGCCGTCGGAGTATTCACTCCATTCCGAAACATCCCGTCTCGTCTGCGCCAAGTCCCCAAAACGGCAACGGTGGGCCACCTCCAGTGCTACACTTTCTGACACTTCCGAGTCTGCGGGGCAAGTGCTTGCAGTTTCAATCTTTTGACGAGTCCTACCTCAGCCGCTTGCGGACCGGAGACTTTCGAACCCAGGAAAACTTCTCGGCCTACTTCGGCGCGCTGATCAAGATTAAATTAGGGTCGCGGCTGAAATCGCCCGAGGCAATTGAGGACATTCGTCAGGAAACCTTTGCCCGATTTTTTGTGGCCCTGCGCGAGGGAAAGATTCTTCAACCCGACCGCCTGGGACCATTCGTAAATTCCATCTGCAACAACGTCCTGCTCGAGCACTACCGCTCGGCCGCGCGAAACACTCCATTGGATGAAGACGAAGAGAAGAATTTCCCGGCCCAGGAATTTGATATGGTCGGCGCTCTGGGCGCGAAAAAAGAGAAAAGAAGGTTCGCGAGATCCTGGAAAAACTTCCGGAACGCGACCGGCGGCTGCTGCGTGAAGTTTTCCTCGAAGAGCGGGACAAAGACGACGTCTGCAGGGATTTCGGCGTCGATCGCGAATATTTGCGCGTGCTGTTATACCGTGCCAAGCAATTGTTTAAGTCTTCGTATCTGAAACATGCAGGAGGGAATCCCCCAGATTTTGCTCCGGCCTGAGAACTGAATAGAAGAAGACGTTAAGAAGAGATCGTTGCGAAGCTGCCAGGCACTTACTGTTTGATGAGGGGGAACAAAACCATGGACCACACAGCGGTGGTTCGACAAAAAATGACGGAGAGATATTTGCTCGACGAGCTCGATCCCGAAGTGCGTGATGAGTTCGAAGAGCACTATTTCGACTGTCCCGAATGCGCCCAAGATATTCGCACGGGAGCCGAGTTTGTCGCGCACACGAAGACGGTTTTAGCCGAGAACTCGGAACCGGCCCCGGTTCGTGCCATTCCAAATCGCAGCCCCGTCGGCTGGTTTGCCTGGCTCCGTCCGGCGTATGCCGCCCCGGCGCTCGCTCTCCTGTTGGCGGTGGTCGGATATCAGAATCTGGTGACCTATCCGCGCATTCAATCCGAACTCAACCAACCTCAGGTTCTGCCGACCGCCTCGGTGAACTTCGGAACCTGGGGCGCCGGCGGGCCGGCGACCACTGTTCCCGAGGGTAAGGGCCTGCTTCTGTTTGTGCGCATCCCGCCGGACGGCGCCTACGCACGCTACACCGCAGATCTCTATAGCCCGGCCGGAAAGCTGGATGGTTCTTTCACCATCGTGCCCACCGCAGGGCAGGATCAGTGGTCGGTAATACTCCCCGGCATTCATCGGGAAGCAGGAACCTACACCATGACCGTGCACGGGTTCACCGCTGGAGGGGCAGGCAAAGAGCTGGGCAACACATCTTTCGAATTACAAATTCAGAGATGAGTTCGCGATCGGGCGGAGGTACACTATGGCGATTATGACGGACACTCCGGAAACAGTCAGCGCAGTCACTCCGACCCATGATTTTCACGCCGAGGCGCACGTGCTCAGCGGACACTTGCAGCGTCCGATCAATCAAAAGATCGAGCCCCAGGCGCCGATTACATTGAACGACCGCCGGGGCGGTCACTTCTCCCGCCGCGCCGACTTCGTCAGCATCGAAGGACTGATCTCCTTCACCAAGGGCGAGACCAGGGTCTCGGGCGCGCGCAGCCTGAAAAATAATGGATGGGTCACGCTCTCCACATCGATCGTGGAAGATCTGAAGGTCTTCGAGATCATCACCGCCGATCGTCTGGTGTCGCAGGTTTCCACCGACCATCCCTACAAAGACGGCCATGTGCCGCATGTGACTTTTCTGGGGACGCAGTTCAAGAATCTGCGAGTCGGCGGCTTTGAGCCAGTGCTGAAACTGAATCTCGGCATCTGCGGAGACCGGCCCACAGGTGGCAAATCTTATTTCCAGGATCCCACCTTCCTTCGCGGAGTGAAAGATCAGACCGAAAAGATCGCCAAGGCCAGTGGCCTTCCCAAAGAGTTAAAGGAACAGTACGATGAGAAGCTTGCTTACCTGAAAAAGCTCATCAGCGCCGGCGACGCAGGCGACAAAGCTGCCGGTGAAGCAGGCAGCCACGAACCCATCACATGTTCCCTGGTCCAGAGCATCGGCGAAATCCCGATTCCCGGAGTGCAGACCTTCGGCCACATCCTGGTGATTCCGGAATTCGGCACCGTTGCGCTGGGCGAAATCGAAGTGAGCGAAAAGATATACGAAAAGTCCGAAAGACCCTGCGTCTCCTTCGAACTGACGAGCATCAAGATGAAGCTGGGCTGTGTCGGAGACGGAGCCGCGTCCGCCGCAGCAGTAACCGCCAACGGGCGCACAAAACCATAAAAGTTGTCTTGCTTCTCTTGGCTCTGGATATAACGGCCGGTTGTATTCATGATAAAGAGCCGCAAGCCGAGTTTAACCAGGCCCGCCAGGATTTTGTGCACGGCAATCTTCGCCGGAGTCAAGACGAAGCCGCGAAGTCATATCAGCGTTTCCTACACTCCAACCCGGAATGGGCTTGGAAGTTCAAAACCTTGGAAGCCGAGGCAACTTTGTGGCAAGGACGCTACGAAGATTCACTGACTTCGCTGAAAGTTATTTCTCCTGGTAAAGAGCCCGGCTTGGCCATTGCTGTCTTCACTCTTTCGGGCGTCGCTGACGCCTATCTGCACCGATTCTCCGAAGCCGACGAAAACCTTAAACAGGCTGAGCAATTTTGTGAAGTGTCACCAAATTCGCATTGTGGTGACCTCATTCAAGCGCGAGGTTTGTTGGCCAATCAGCAAGGCGAATTCGCTTCGGCGGAGAAGTTCTTTGGACTCGGCCTGGTATTTGCGCGCGCTCATGCAGATAGGTTCCTGGAGTCGACGTCTCTACTCAATCTGGGAGCAATATCTCTGGCCCAGGGCCATTTCGGTGAAGCGATCGATTGGTCCGAAGCAGCAGATTCGGCTGCCGCAGTCGCCGATGCTAGGATCGTTCGACTTGTGGCTCAGGGTAATATCGGCTGGGCCTGCTACAGGCTCGGTGATTCAGACAAGGCGCTCCAATTGTTTCTCCAAGCGGAAAAACAAGCGGGTGAACTCGGTGATCTGGTGGATCAAGGGGCCTGGTTGACCGATATCGGGTATGTGTATTTGGGAACTCACAACTCAGACCTTGCGGAGCGGTCATTTCTGCAGTCCTTAAAAACTGAGCAGCAAGTGAACAGCAGGGAAGAGATTTACAACGTTCAACGTGCGCTGGCGCGACTGGCGGTGCAAACAGGCGATTTGGAAAGAGCTAGTTCTTACGCCACGCAGGCATTCAGTATCGCCCACGAGAGCAACAATCATCTAAACGAACTCTATCCTAAGCTTGTCGAAGGGCAAGTTGCCGCCCGCCGCGGTGATGCTCGGCAGGCGCGAGGAATTTTCATAGCAGTCGAACGCGATCCGGCCTGTCCAGATTTTTTGAAGTGGGAAGCACAACACTCGCTGGCGCGGCTCGGTGAGGATGAGAAGCAACCGGATGTCGCCGACCGCGAGTATCGCGCAGCACTGGCTACGTTCGAAGCCGCCCGGTCCACGGTGCAGCACGAAGATTTTCAACTCTCGTTTCTGACCAACGCTGCCCGCATCTACGACGATTACATGCATTTTCTGGTTGTGCATGGAAAAGCCGAGGACGCACTCCGCTGGGCCGACTACAGCCGCGCTCGAACTCTGGCCGACGGCCTGGGCCTCCTGACAAAAGGAAGAGATGCCCACGCCGGCCCTCCACCCCTGAATCCTCGCGAGATCTCCCGCCGAGCCCACGGAACTCTTCTCTTTTACTGGCTGGGGGAAAAGCAATCCTATCTGTGGGCGATCACGCCCCAACAGGTCAAATTGTTCCCGCTGCCTCCTGGCGCGGAGATCGATTCCCTGGTGCAGCGTTATCGCGCCGCCCTCACTGGTCCGCAAGATGTTCTCGCATCCGAAAATGGACGCGCCCTCTATCGCACGCTCATTGCGCCGGCACAGACGCATGCTGGCGAACAATGCGAAAGTATTTATTATTCCCGACGGCAGCCTGAACAATCTGAACTTCGAGACGCTCGTCGTCCCCGACCCGAGCCCGCATTACTGGATCGAAGATGCCGACGTGGTGAGCGCCAGTTCGCTCCGCGTGCTCGCCGCCTCTATCGTGCGTAAAAGCGCCACCGAAGATATCCGCAAGACGACCCGCGCAAATCGCCGACGCTACCTCCTTCTTATTGGCAACAGCGTCGCTCCGAGTAAGGAATACCCGGAACTGTCCCGGGCCGGCGAGCAGATGGCCAGCGTCGCGCGACACTTTCCCGGTATGCAGCAGGTTTACCAGCGCGAGCAAGCCACGCCTGCAGCCTATCTAACCAGTAATCCCGAGAACTTTTCGTATATTCATTTTGTCGCGCACGGCACAGCCAGCCGCCTGAGTCCGCTCGACTCGGCAATTGTGCTGTCAAAAGGCCCCATCCAAACCGCCTCGTTCAAACTCTACGCTCGCGATATTGTTCAGCACCCGTTGCACGCCGACCTGGTGACCATCTCGGCATGTTACGGCGCCGGCTCACGCGCCTACTCCGGCGAAGGCCTGGTCGGACTCGCCTGGGCGTTCCTGCGAGCCGGCGCCCACAATGTAATCGCCAGCCTCTGGGAAGTGACCGACGCTTCGACCGAGCAACTGATGGACCGGTTCTACGACGAACTGGACAAGGGATCGACCCCGGATACTGCTTTGCGCACAGCGAAACTCTCATTGCTCCACCGCAGCGTCTTCCATAATCCTTTTTATTGGGCGCCGTTCCAGCTTTACACCGGCTCGTAACACGGCCCAGCCACACTTCAAGGGTCTGGTTCCTACTTGCGAACTGCCCAAGCCAGTCCATCTGGCTGTTTGCCTGCGGAGATTTGCCCGACTACCTCTAAAGTTTTCAAGTCCACGACCACAACCTTATCCGCCGTGCTGACCGCAACATAAGCGCGTGACCCATCGGGGGGAATCAGAATACCCGCCGCGCCACCTCCAAGGCTCAACTGCTTCACCTCTCTGCGAGTGGACGCGTCCATCACCGCAAGGCTGACGCCGCCAGCACCTGGTCCCGCCCCCAGTCCGGAGATCAACACCCTCGCGCCATCCGGCGTGAATTTCAATCGGTTGGCGCCCTTCACAGGAATCGAAAAAGTTTGAATTGCCTTCTTGCCGGCAACATCAATAATCGTGACCGTCGCGTCCCTCGCATTGGCCACCCAGATTTCCTTTCCATCCGGCGACACGTCAAATCCTTCTGACCCGTGGCCTGAAACCACGTTCGTAACTTCCCAGGTTTGACGGGGACTACCGGGAGGCGGCCCAGGCCCTTGAGGAGGCGCGCCGCCAGCGGCTGCAGGACCGCCAGTGGGCGGACCATAACCACCATTTTGCTGCGCAACATGTTCAATGATGCTGATGGTGCCCGAGTTCACGTTTGACGTGACTATCCGGTCCAGGCTTTTCGCAACGAAGATCATGTGCGTGCGATCTTGCCCTGTGCCGAGTATCCAATCCACGCGCTTAGTGGCGGGATCGTAGCGCCCGATGACTTTGTTCGTCTCCGCCGTGAAGTAAAGCTTGCCGCCCTCAAACGCCAGCCCGTGGGTGGAGCGCAATGCTCCGAGATCGATAGGAGTGAGCGCCTTCCGCGCAATCAGATCCACGACAGAAATTGTGTGCAGATCGCTGTCTGAACCGCCGTAGTTTGAGATGTAAGCAAATCTGCCGTCGTCCGACGCAACAATCTCGTGCGGATCAGGACCGGCAGCGACGCGCGCCAGAACCTGCAGCGTCGCAGGGTCAACAATGGCGACGGTGTTATCGCTCTTCGCCAACACCAGCAGCGTGGATGATAGCGACTGCCCCAATGCGGCGCTCGTAACGGCTGCCACCGCGACGATTCGGCCAATGTCTCGAAGGAACTTTCTAATTCCGCTCATGTTTTCCTCTGTGATTCTTGGCGAACAGTTTACAACGCTCTGCCCGCGGCCGCGCCCGAGGCCCACGCCCACTGAAAGTTGAAACCGCCAAGCTGTCCCGTCACGTCCACCACTTCGCCGATGAAAAACAGCCCGGGAACCTTTCGGCTCTCCATCGCCTGGGCTGAAAGTTCCTCGGTGTCGACGCCGCCCGCGGTCACTTCGGCCTTTTCGTAACCTTCCGTACCGGCAGGCGCGAGGGTCCATGCATGCACCTGGTTCTCAAAATCAGCCAGCGCAGTCTTCGTCCATGAGGCAGGCAGATGCCGGTCCAGCCAGCGATCCGCAAGACGAGCCGGCAATATCTTGCGGAACTCTGATCGAAGCGCCGCGACCGTCCGCGGCGTTTTCGGATCGCGGAACGTCGCCGTCAACTCGCTGTCTGGAGCAAGGTCGATCTGAACTTCCTGCGGCTTCTTCCAGTAAGAGGAAATTTGCAGAATCGCGGGGCCACTCAGGCCGCGATGGGTGATGAGCATCTTTTCGCGAAATTGCTGGCCATTGCATCCTGCAATCACCTCCGCCGAGACTCCGGTCAAATCGCCGTAGCCGCCGCGATCCTCTTCTCCCAACAGCAGCGGCACCAGCCCTGGCCAGGGTTCGCGGATTTTCAAGCCGAACTGCCGTGCCAGCTCGTAGCCAAATGAAGTCGCTCCCATCTTTGGTATGGACAAGCCCCCAGTGGCGACGACCAGCGCGGGCGCATGGAATTCCGCATTCGCCGTTTTCACTACAAACTCCGTGGTCCGGATCACTTCGCGAATCTTTGCATTCAGGAAAATACTCACCCCGGCGGACCGGCACTCTTCCTCGAGCATTCCCATGATGTCGCGCGCCGAACGGTCGCAAAATAACTGCCCGAGCGTCTTTTCGTGATACGGAATTCCATGCTTCTCCACGAGCGCGATGAAATCCGCGGGCGTGTACCGGGCCAGCGCCGACTTGGGAAAATGCGGATTCGCGGACAGAAAATTTTCCGGCTGGCAGTGAATGTTGGTGAAATTACAGCGTCCTCCGCCTGAGATCAGAATCTTTTTCCCCAGACGATCCCCATGATCAAGGACGCCCACGCGTCGTCCGCGCCTTCCCGCCTCAATGGCGCACATCAAGCCGGCCGCGCCACCACCGAGAATCAACGCGTCGAATGAATGGGGCACGTCCGTCACATGTAAAACAGACTGAGCCGCGGAAGGCCGTACTTTTCCAGCAGTCGTTTGTGCACGTACTGCTTCTGCAATTGGTCGATCTGCGGCCCCGTCATCTTCCGGCGATAGGAAGCAAGATCGTGGTCCGCCTCTGCCCTTACCATAACGATCTCTTCATCCGGGGTGGACGCCAGCAATACAGCGAACAGCTTTTCTTCCAATACAGTCAGGCGGCGCTCCAAATCTTCCAAACGCCCCGCGGCCTTCTTTTCTATTCCTTGCGCAAGCTCGCGCAAAGTTTTTGCCGCGTCGAGCGCGACCGATCGGGCCGAGATTCCGCTTCCTGACGGCAACTTCGCAATTTCCAGCAGCTCCGCGTTGCGGCGCAGGAAGGGCGCGACGATCTCCGGCTCAAAGCCTTGCCCGGCGCTGGTTTTCCCAGGAGGCTCCGTCGCATGCGCGCCTACCGCAGCTTCTTTCATGTCCTCTGCCGCGGCCAGCACTTCCTGCGAACAGAATCCCAGGCCATTTACCTTTCGTGTCTTGGAAGGACGTCTTTCGTAGTGTTCGAAAGTCACGTCAATTCCCCGCAGCACCGCCTCCAGCGGAATTCCCGCCTCCCTCCAAGTCTCCATCAGCACCCAGTCGAGCGGTGATAGCCGCAAGATGCCCCCCCATCGGCGCTGGAAGTGCTCCTCAATTTCTGTAAAGTAGTTGAAGTAATTCTCCACGGCAGATCAGCGGGCAGAGCGCGAGTTCGGAGTTGCGGGAGCGCGGTCGCCATTGTTGGACTTCTGTTCTGCCTTTGTCTGTCCGGCTTTTGTCGGGATCTTCGGCGCGGCCTTCGGCGCCACGTTCGCCGAAGCCGCATCCTTACGCGCCGGCCCATTCCGTTCCCAGATGATGCGCAAGCCTTCCAGGGTTAGGAAGTCGTCCACATATTTGATGTATTTCGATCCCGTCCCAATCATGGGCCCCAGTCCACCGGTGGCAATCACGTGCGTCTCTCGGCCCAACTCCGCCAGCAGCAGTTCAAGAATGCCATCCACCAGTCCGAGATAACCGTAATAAAGTCCCGACTGCAGGCTGCCAACCGTATTTGAGCCGATCACACGCGCAGGCTTGCGGATCTCAACCCGCGGCAGCCGCGCCGTCCGCTCGAACAGCGCATCCGCGGAAATGCCGATCCCAGGGCAAATCACTCCACCGAGATATTCCCCCTTCACCGAAACGCAATCGAACGTCGTCGCTGTTCCGAAATCGACGATCACGCACGGCCCTCCATACTTCGCAAATGCCGCCACGCCGTTTACGATTCGGTCGGCGCCTACCTCCGCAGGATTGTCATAGTGCACCGGCATCCCAGTCTTTATTCCGGGTTCAATGTAGAGCGGCCGCAGATTGAAATAGCGCTCGCATACCTGCCGCAGCACCGGATCGAGCGGCGGAACCACCGACGAGATAACGATCCCACCAATGCCCTTCGATTCCAATCCGGCCATCGAAAACAGATTACGGAACAACACTCCATACTC
Organism: uncultured Acidobacteriaceae bacterium; assembly: GCA_963709305.1. Lineage (GTDB taxonomy): Bacteria > Acidobacteriota > Terriglobia > Terriglobales > Acidobacteriaceae > Sulfotelmatobacter. The sequence goes on from CAVPWO010000008.1 coordinate 218,812, forward strand.
GTCCACCGTGCTGGTCCGCGAAGTAGCAACGCGCCAGTTGGCCACCAGCCGCTCGTAGCGCGGAGCTTCGTCGCGCTCGTCGGCGGGTTGCGCCTTACTCTCACGGGCAAAAACGCCGAGCACGGTATTCGTATTGCCGACATCGATGACAAGAAGCATATTTAAAGTAGCGCCGCCGTCCCGGCGGCTGTCCGGCGGAGGTCACGCCCGCCGCGCCGGAACCAATGAATAATAATGCCCAATGACCTCCGGCCTATATCACTGCCCCCGATTTTCCCTTACCGTGCCGCTCAGTACGGTCTGCAATCCCTTCGCCGTTCGCACCTGCAAGAAACCGCGCGGATCGAGTCCCTCGGTGGTTCCCTCGAAAGCGATCCCGCTCTCCTCAATACGAACCGCTTTTCCCAGCACCCACGACGAGTTCTCCGAAAATCGCCGCAGAATCGACGCCCGCGCCTCGGGATCTTCCAGCAGTTGCCGATACTCCCGATCGACTGATTTTAGCAAAGCAGTAACCAGTTCCACTCGCGACCACTCGCTTCCAGTCGCGAGCCGCAGCGAGGTCGCGTGCAACTCCGAAGGAAGGCTCTTCTGATTCACGTTGATGCCGATGCCCACCACGATATACCGCACGCGTGTGGCCTCGGCGTTCATTTCAGTAAGAATTCCGCTGACTTTCTTCCCGTCGATCAGAACATCGTTCGGCCACTTCAACTCGAGAGTGACCCGCGGATCGACATACTGAATAGCCGCCACCACTGCGAGACCTACGGCCAGTGAGAGCACCAGCACCTCCGCCGGAGGCAGGGCGGGCCGGAGCACCGCCGAACAATAAATTCCACTCGACTGCGGCGACTGCCAGGCATTCGCGCCACGCCCGCGGCCCGCCGTCTGTTCTTCCGCAAGAAAGACGCTGCCTTCCGGAGCGCCTTCCGCCGCGGCGGCCATGGCCGCCGTATTGGTCGATCCAATTTTGTAGAAATGATGAAGATGCGCGTCGAAGATCGTCCCACGCAGCAGCGGCCGCAAAATTTCCGGCACAAGCAGATCAGGCACCGACCGTAACTGATATCCGGTTGCCGGATGCCCCGCCACATCCACACCCAGACCGCGCAATTGCTGAATCAGTCGCCACACTTCGGAGCGGTTGGAAGAAATTTCCTGGGCGATCTTGGTTCCACTCACTACAACAGTCGCATTTTCCATCAGCAAACGCACGATGTGCCCGAGTCGAACATCGGTAGACTGGGGTAGGTGCCCTGCGGAGATTTTCGCTTGCGAAGGCTTCTTACGAATTGTGCCGGTCTTAGGGATGCCGAGATTATGCGTGAATTATTGCCAAACGACAATTGTTCCTTCAGGCCGGAACCACCCGCATGCTCATATCCGCAGCTTGCGGCGAGTGTGTCAGCAACCCCACTGAAATAAAGTCCACGCCAGTCTCCGCGTAGGCGCGAACATTCTCCAGGCGAATTCCGCCGGAGCACTCCACCGGGATGTGGCGCCCGTCTTTTCGCACATCGGGTTGCGCACAGCGCTGGACGGCACGGCGCACATCCTCGACCGACATGTTATCCAGCAGAATCGCTTCGCCGCCGTGAGCCAGCGCCAGTTCCAGTTCCTCGAGTGAACGTACTTCCACCTCGATAATCTGCGAGCCTCGGCGATTGCGCACGGCGCGCTCCAGTGCAGGCACAATGCCGCCCGCCAGCGCGATGTGGTTGTTCTTGATGAGCACGCCGTCGGAGAGATCGAGCCGATGATTCTGTCCGCCGCCGCAACGCACGGCATTCTTGTCGATCACCCGCAGTCCCGGCGCGGTCTTTCGGGTATCGAGAATCCGCGCTTTCGTTCCCGACACCGCTTCGACAAACTTGCGGGTCAAAGTCGCGATCCCGCTCATGCGCTGCAAAAAATTGAGGATCACGCGTTCACAGGAAAGAATCACGCGCGCATTGTGGCGGATCACCGCGACGGACTGCCCCTTGTGCAGGCGTACGCCGTCGAAAATCTCCGGATGCGTGGTGACTTCGTAATGAGCCGTAACCGCGCCATCCAGTGCCGCATACACATCGAGAATGCGCGCCACGCAACCGATGCCGGCCAGAATGCAATCCTGCTTCGATACGATCGTCGCCGACGCGCGCTGGCTCGGATCGATGCAGGCGTAGCTGGTCGCGTCGCTGGTAGCGCGATCTTCAACGAGCGCGTTCTCCAGCAACGCCGTAAGCCGTCTTGAATTCCAGTCCATAAGTCAATCGCCGGAAGCAGTTGCCAGCAAGAACCATGCGGGGACAGCCGCCCTCGGCTCTTCGCGAAGCCCCGCCGCCTTCGCGTCATCCGCAGCCCAACTCCCTCAACTTACTCTGCGTCTTCGTCATCATCACCGCAAGCTCCTGCTGTTGCTTGCGCAGATTCTCCACCACCGCCGCCGGCGCCTTCGCCAGAAACTGTTCATTGCCCAATTGACGTTGCCCGCTCGTAATCCCTTTCTCGATCTTCTCCAATTCCTTCTTCAGCCGGTCACATTCCACACCCACGTCGATCTTTCTCTCGTAGATGACATGCACATCGAACCGCGCCGTGCCGCGAGCTCCGGCCCGGTTCGCGAGAGAGTTTTCCACGAATGTGATCTTCTCCACGTGGCCGAGCCGTTCGACCGCGCCCCGGTTCTGCTCGACCATCTTGCGGATCCCCGCATCCGGCGCGAACACCTCGATCGGCACCCTTACCTTGGGTTCGACTTTCAGTTCCGCCCGCAGGTTTCGCACGCTGACAATCAAATCCTGCAGGATCGCCATCTCCGTCTCAGCCGCGAGATCAACTTGTTTCTCATCCGCTTGCGGATATGCTGCCAGTGCGATTGACTTGAACGGAGCTTTGCCTTCATACATCGCCTGCCAGATCTCTTCCGTAATGAACGGCATCACCGGATGCAGCAGTCGCAGCGAGCCATCGAACAGGTTCACCAGGTTCGCACAAGCCACCTGCGCAGCAGTCTTGTCGCTACCTTCTTCGAAATTCAAGCGCGGCTTGATCAGTTCCAGATACCAGTCGCAAAACTCGCCCCAGAAAAAATCATAGATTCGATTCGCCGCCTCGTGGAAGCGATACGTAGTAAGCGCATTATTGACATCCCCCACAGCGCGATTAAACCGCGAAAGAATCCACCGATCTTCAAGAGTCAAAGTCTGAAACCCTGCAACACCGATGTGGGGACAGCCGCCCTCGGCTGTCCGCCCGGGCCGCAGGCCCGGCTCGACTCTATCCACATTCATGAACATGAACCGCGCCGCATTCCAGATTTTATTCGCGAACGCACGATACCCATCCGTCCGGCTTTCCGAAAAAGCAATGTCCGTACCCGGCGCAGCCATGGCCGCCAGCGTAAATCGCGTCGCATCCGTACCGAACCGTTCGATGATCTCCAGCGGATCGATCACATTACCCTTGGTCTTCGACATTTTCTGCCGCTCAGCATCGCGCACCAGTGCGTGGATGTACACGTGCCGGAAAGGCACGCTGTCATCCTTCTTGTCGGCCCAGCCATTGGCCTGCTTGATTGCAGCATCCTGCGTATGTCCCTGCATAAAGTGGCAGCCGAACATGATCATGCGGGCCACCCAGAAGAATAGAATTTCGTACGCCGTGATCAGCAGCGTCGTGGGATAAAAGACTTCGAGATCGCGAGTCTTCTCGGGCCAGCCTAAGGTTGTGAACGGCAAAAGCCCCGAAGAAAACCAGGTATCGAGCACATCGGAAACCTGCTCCAGCTTCGAGCCGCCGCACTTCGTACATTTTGTCGGAGCTTCGCGAGCGACAATCAATTCCTTGCAGCCCGCACAGGTCCAGGCCGGAATCCGGTGCCCCCACCACAACTGGCGCGAAATGCACCAGTCATAAATGTTCTTCATCCAGTTCAAGTAAATCTGGCGATAATTGTCCGGAACGATCGTGATCTCGCCACTCTCCACAGCCTCGATCGCGCGATCGGCCAGCGGCTTGATCTTGATGAACCACTGCTCCGAAAGTCGCGGCTCGACAATTGTTCCGCACCGGTCGCATTTTCCGATCGAGAGTGTGTGATCCTTTTCGCCAACCAGAAATCCCTGCTCCTGCAAATCGGCCAGCACACGTTTGCGTGCCTCGAACCGGTCAAGGCCGACATAAATGCCCGCGTTGGCGTTCATGCGGGCGTGCTCATCCATCACATCGATTTGCGGCAGATTGTGGCGCAGGCCTGCCTGAAAGTCGTTGGGATCATGCGCCGGCGTCACCTTCACCGCGCCCGTGCCAAACTCCGGCTGCGCCAGTTCGTCGGTTATGATCGGAATCTCGCGCTTCATCAGCGGCAGCAGCACCCGCTTTCCGTGCAAGTGTGTGTAGCGCTCGTCTTTCGCATTCACGGCGATAGCGGTATCGCCCAGCATGGTCTCCGGCCGCGTGGTCGCCACGGTAATGAACTCGTTGGTTCCGATCACGGGATAGCGAATCTCCCACAACTTCCCCGTCACTTCTTCGTGCTTCACCTCGAGATCGGAGATCGCGGTCTCGCAACGTGGGCACCAGTTCACAATATATTTCCCGCGATAAATCAGCCCTTCCTCATACAGCCGGACGAACACCTCGCGTACCGCGTGCGAAAGATTCTCGTCCATGGTGAAGTACTCGCGGTCCCAGTCGACTGACGCGCCCAGCCGCTTCATCTGATCGAGAATCGCTCCCCCGTAAAGCTTCTTCCACTCCCAAACGCGCTCAATAAATTTTTCGCGGCCGAGTGCGCTGCGCTGCTTGCCTTCTTTCGCAAGCTGCCGCTCCACCATCATTTGAGTTGCAATTCCGGCATGATCAGTTCCAGGCAGCCACAAAGTTACAAAGCCGCGCATGCGATGCCAGCGCACAACAATGTCCATCTGCGTCTGGTTCAACATGTGTCCCATGTGCAGCCGTCCCGTTACGTTGGGCGGCGGCAGCAACAGCGTGAATACAGGCCGAATCTTTTTTTCGGAGGCCGGAGGCGTCTTCACCGAAAACAGTTTTTCCTGCACCCAGTATTCGGCCCACCGCGTCTCAATCGCGCCCGGCTCGTAAGCTTTGGACAATTCGTGTGCCATGGAGAAAGTCGGCAGTCGGTAAAATCCGAACACAGACGGCAAAGAATCACAGAGATGGTTGCGCTCTCTCTGTGCAGCCCCGTGCCCTCTGTGGTGAAAGGTTTTTGCCCAAATGCCGATGAAATTCGATCTTACAGGTGAAAGAAAAGAAGGGTCAAACCCTCAAAACCTCGCGCGCGATCAGGAATTTTCAGAATATCGCGGGACCTGCTGTGCACACCTCACTCCTGTTCGACTTCGCGTGCTCGCTGCCAGAGCCGCAACCCGAGCCACACGCAAACGCCGAACGCCGCCACTCCCACCACCGCAATCCAGTGCCGCTTCAAGACTCCGCCAAACAGTTCCACAATCTGCGGCCCAAACCAGAGCACCAGCACCGAAAGCACCAGGAACCTTACAAACCTTCCCAGAAAAATCGCCACCAGAAAATCCCGAAACCGCATTTCAAACACCGCCGCGCCCAGCACAAAAATCTTGAACGGCGTCGGCGGCGGCAGCATCCCGGGAAACATCAGTGCCCAAAATTCGTGCCGTTCAAACGAACGGTGAATTTTCAAAAAGCGTTCCTCCGAAATCCGCTTGCGCAGAACCTTCTCCCCGCCCAGATATCCCACGATATAGAGCGGAATGCTGCCCAGCGCCGATCCCAGCGACGCCATCGCAATGTAAACCAGCAGCCGCCGCCGATCCTGATACACATACGTCGCCACTACAAAATCCACCGGCATGCCCAGCAGCGCACTGTCGGCGAACGCAATCACAAAAGGCCCCCAGATCCCGAGCACCTTCATCAGCCCCAGAATCCACGCCGTATACCGCGCCAGCATGTGCCCAATCGATTTCAAGAGCAGCTAGTGTACGTGATCAAGATCGAATCACGTAGCGACAGCCGTCCTCGGCTGTCCAGCCGCGACGTCTTCCGTCGCGGCTAGCCCTCCCATACCCTGACCCCACTCCTGCTATCATCCCTACCGCCGGAGCTACCATGCGTAATCTTCTTGTCGTAGTTTGTCTCGCGTTCGCAGCCACGCTCGCCACCGCCCAGCAATACGACCTGGTCCTGGAAGGCGGCCGCGTCATCGATCCCGAGACCCGCCTCGACGCCGTCCGCAACGTCGGTATCACCAACGGAAAAATCGCAAGCATAACCACCACCCCGCTCAGCGGACGCCACATAATCAATGCGACCGGCCTGGTGGTCGCCCCAGGCTTCATCGACCTGCACCAGCACGCTCAGGACCCCGCCAGCCAGCGCGTAAAAGCATTCGACGGCGTAACCACCGCTCTGGAAATGGAAATCGGCGCTCCCGACGTCAGCCAATTCCTGAACTCCAAGCAGGGACACTCGCTCATCCACTACGGCACCACCGCCAGCCACGTAGCCGCCCGCTCCCTGATCTTCGGTGCGCCTCTACCGGACGGAACGATCCTGCCGAAGAGCGGACCTGCCACCGACCAGCCTGCAACGCCCGAGCAGATCCAACAAATTCAGCAGCGCCTGCGCGACCAAATCGACGCCGGAGCCCTCGGCGTCGGCATGGGTATTGCATACACTCCCGGAGCCACGCGGCTCGAAGTCATCGACATGTTCCGCGTCGCCGCCGAGCGCAAACTCCCGGTCTATACTCACGTGCGCAATGCCGGTCGCCTCGAACCCGGCTCCGCCATCGAGGCCGTGGAAGAAGTCATCGGCGCCGCGGCGATCACCGGCGCGCCTCTGCACATTGTTCACATCAACAGCACCTGCCTGCGCGACACGCTCGAATGCATCTCGCTCATCGCCGGAGCCCGCGCCCGCAACCTCGACATCACCACCGAAGCCTATCCCTACATCGCCGGCATGACCGCCATCAACTCCGCCGTTTTCAATCCCGGATGGCGCGAGAAACAGGGCATCGACTACGGCAATCTGGTCATACCCGACACCGGCGAGCACCTCACCAAAGAGCGCTTCGACGAGTTGCACAACGCCAGCCAGCCCCAATGGGTGCTGATCTTCGCCAACACTCAGCAGATGGTCGACGCCACCATCCCCAATCCGCTGATCATGATCGCCAGCGACGGCGCTGAAGGCCATCCCCGCAACGCCGGAACCTACTCGCGGGTGATCGCCCAATATGTGCGCGAGAAAAAAACGCTGACCCTGATGGAAGCCCTCAACAAAATGACGCTCATGCCCGCGCAAATGCTGGAGCGTTCCACTCCGGCAGCGCACCGCAAGGGAAGACTGCAGGAAGGCGCCGACGCCGACATCGTAGTCTTCGATCCCCAAACCATCGCCGACCGCTCGACTTTCCAAAAGCCAATGGAACCAAGCGTCGGCGTTCACTACCTGTTGGTAGCAGGAACGCCAGTCATCGCCGAAGAAAAGCTAGTGGAGAACGTTTTCCCCGGACAAGCCTTGATGGGCCCGGGAAAAAACGCCGCCCATTAAGCGCTGCGCGTCTGAAGATGATGCTAATGTGGGCACGATGCTCGCGTGGGGAACGATGCTCATCCGGGTGTTGCTCGTGTGGGAACGGGTCCTCTGGCCCGTCCAGGCCGCGACGCCTTCTGTCGCGGCAGCGCATTTAGCCGTCGAATTCTAATCTCCGATTTGCTAAAAACGCGATCTCGATAGGCACCGCCCTCAACCGTTGTCCACCCTAGTGCAGTGAGTGCTCCGCGAAGCGCGATGATCGGGAGCGCGACTTCAGTCGTGCCGACAAGCATCAAAAAAATAACCCCTGTCATTCCGAACGAAGTGAGGAATCTGCTTCCCAGACGCTAACGCTAATTTTCCTGCGAGTAAGGATTCCCAAATCGACACCATGGCCAAAATTATTCGCTCCCAATCCCATCTCGATTCAACAACGAAGCTTAGAATTTTCTTACGCAGACAGCGTTTGGAGGGTGTTGCCAGTGGGTACTGGACGCGGTCCGCGAAACCGTCGAGTGGCTTACCAGCCATTAGGGTTCGACTCCCTCGCCCTCCGAGGATCACTCGACAAAACCAATTCCGCTTGACATCGCCGCCACCAGAGTTATTCTAGAGTTGTTTCGCGGACCGCGTTCCAGTATCGACTCAAGCCCCGGCTGATAACCGGGGCTTTGCTATCTTCGCAGGAAAGCAATAGATACCCACCGCCGCGACCGCCGCGAAAACATCACCGATTGGGCTCTCGAACAGTTCCGCGCCCACTACCGCGACCCCTCCATCACCAAGTGGGACATCTTCCACTACATCTACGCCGTCCTTCACCACCCAGACTACCGCGAGCGCTACGCCGCCAACCTTCGCCGCGAACTCCCTCGCATCCCCTTCGCGAGCGCTACAGGGGCTGAAGCCCACAATGACGGAACGCCTGACGCCGGGCTGAAGCCCGGCTCTTCCACGGTATCTTCACAGGTCTCCGGCGGTAGCAAAGCAGCGCCATCGAACTCCGGCAGTGACGTGGAAGAGCGGCGCTTAAGCGCCGCGTCCGCAGGCAAGAAAGATTCCCGCGCTTTAGCGCCTGTGGCCTCCGACGCGGAAATCTTCCGTGCATTCGTCAAAGCCGGCCAACGCCTCGCCAAAATCCACGTCCACTATGAACAACAACCCGAATCCAAACTCACCAAAGTAGAAAAAGCCGGCGAAAAACTCGACTACCGCGTCACCAAAATGAAGTTGAGCAAAGACAAAACCACGCTCATCTTCAACCAGTTCCTAACCCTCAGCGGCATCCCGAAAGAAACCTACGACTACCGTCTCGGCAACCGCTCCGCCCTGGAATGGGTCATCGACCAATATCAAGTCTCGACCGACAAACGCAGCGCATCACCAACGACCCCAACCGTGCCGACGACCCGCAATACATCCTCCGCCTGATCGGTCAGGTGATCACCGTGAGCCTGGAGACCGTAAAAATCGTAGCCGGTCTCCCGAAACTCCAAAGCGCAGAAATGTCGAAGGCCTGAGAGCTTTTCCGCCACGCATTCTCACACCTGTCAAGCCCCCACAAAATATTTCTAACCCCTATTCCCCCCGCCTCATACCATCTCCAATCCACAGCCCAAGCCGCCAACGGATGTTAAAATAAATATTCAGTGTTCAGCCGCGAGAAGTCGGAACGATCCGCCCCAGAGACAGAAAAGCCCGCGTCGCGCGTCAAAGTTAACTCCTTATTCCGCAATATTTTATCCCTAAGTCGTACGCGCTCAATATTTTGCCCCGCTCCACCCATATCGACTTCCCGTAACTCCGCAGGAGCAAGGATTTTAGCTCCCAGGTATGAAAAAAATGTTGAGTATCGATACCTCTTCCAGTCGCCGGAACACTCGCAACTCGCTCCTGCTAGACTATCCGGTCGCACCACTGATTTTGCGCAAAACACATCGAAGGACACTTCTTGCCGACTGATCCAGTTCTTGTCATTCACGGCGGCGCATGGGCCATACCCGACGACATGGTCGAGGCCCACATCCGTGGCGTCAGTCGCGCGCTGGCTGCGGGATGGCGGGTGCTCGAGCGCGCTGGGTCCGGAGGATGCGCGGCGCTTGACGCCGTCGAGGAAGCTGTCGTCATCATGGAAGACGACGAGACCTTCGACGCCGGCCGTGGCAGCTTTCTGAATCGTGATGGAAAAGTACAACTCGATGCGCTCATCATGGACGGCGCCACGCTTCGCGCTGGAGGCGTGGGATGCGTCGAGCGCCTGCGCAATCCCGTGCGCGCCGCGAGAAAAGTTTTGAGCGAAAGCCCCCACGTTTATTTCGTCGGCGAAGGCGCCGAAAAATTCGCCGCCGAACACGGCATCGCGCTCTGCGACAACAAAGATTTGATCATCCCACGTGAAGTCGAGCGTCTGCGCGAATATCAAGCCGATGCCGCGCGGCGTAAATCAGAAAAGTCGTCGCCGGACGGCAACGATTTATTCGCGCCCGATTCTGACGAAGATGCTGACGACATGACGATCTCGCACGACACGGTCGGCGCCGTCGCGCTCGACCGCAACGGCAACATCGCCGCCGCTACGTCAACAGGAGGCACGTTGAACAAAGCGCCCGGCCGCCTCGGCGATTCGTCGCTCATCGGTTGCGGCTGTTACGCCAACGACGAGAGCGCCGCCGTCTCCACCACCGGATGGGGCGAGCCCATCATGAAGCTGGTGCTGGCCAAGTGGACTGCCGACCGCATTCAGGCAGGCAATCTGCCGGAATGGTCCGCGCAGGAAGCGATGAACTATCTGAAGCAGCGCCTCAACGGCCACGGCGGAATCATCGTGCTCGATCCCGAAGGCCACATCGGCATCGCCCACAACACCCCACGCATGGCATGGGCGTGTAAGACGGTCCATAAAGAAGAGGCGGGAATTGAGCGCGATGCTCTCTAGCGACTATCTTAGCGATTATTTTAAGGCGGATGCTCGAAGTGGCACGCTACAGCCAACCCTTGGTGCGCGCGATGCGAGCCGCTTCCACGCGATTGCTGGCGCCCATCTTGCTGATGGCTTCGGAAAGATAATTTCGCACCGTGCCGTCGGAAAGGCCCAACTCGCCTGCGATATCGCCGCTGGCCATGCCTTCGCCGGCCAGTCTCAACACCTGGCGTTCGCGGTCGGTGAGCGGATCCATTTCGCCCCAGGCTTCGGTTGCGAGTTCGGGATGGATGACTCGTAACCCCTGATGCACCCGGCGCACGGCGTCGGCGAGTTCTTCGGCGCGCATGTCTTTGAGCAGATATCCCAATGCTCCCGCATCAAGCGCGCGGCGCAAGTATCCAGAGCGCGCGAATGTCGTAACAATGACGACACGCGTCCCGGTTCGCCGGCGTTTCAATTCCGCCGCTACGTCGAGGCCGCTCATGTGCGGCATTTCGATATCGGTGATGAACACGTCGGGCTTTTGCGCGAGTACGGCTTCGAGCGCTTCTTTGCCGTTGCGTGCCTGCGCTACCACGGAAATGTCGCCCTCGATATCGAGCAGGGCTGCGAGCGCGCCCAACACCATCCCCTGATCTTCGGCCAGAACTACGCGGATGGTCTTGCGGCCTTCTTTAGTGGATTCCCGTGCGTGCTCTTTTGCTGAGGGATTCAATTGTGGAAGCCTTCGCGTTTCGGCATCACTTCTTTGAGAGGTAGCGTAATGGTGAGCGTCGTGCCGGCTTCCGTGCTGCGATTCAGCGTGCCCCCCAGCATTTCGACGCGTTCCCGCATGCCGCGCAAACCGTTGCCTTCACCATTGGACGCGCCGCAGCCATCGTCTTTAATTTCCAGTTGGCAGGTGCCGTTGTGCTGCTCGAGGCGCATGCGGCAAGTGCGGGCCTGCGCATGGCGCACGACGTTGGTCACGGCTTCGCGCACCGCCAGGGAGAGCACGCTTTCCTGCACCGCGGGAAGTTTTACCGTGGTCGCGGCATCGCACTGCACACTCAGTCCGGCGGTTTCCAGCGTGGTCTTGGCCTGTGCGAGTTCGGCCACCAATCCCTGCGAACGGTATCCGCGAATGGCGTCACGTACATCGGACAACGCCTGTCGCGAGATTTGTTCCACTTCGCGGATTTCTCTTCCGGCACGTTCCGGATCGCGGTCGACCAATTTACCGGCGAGTTCCGACTTCAGCGTGATGACCGACAGCGTGTGCCCGAGCACATCGTGCAAGTCGCGCGCAATGCGCTCGCGCTCGGCCACCTTGGCCAGGTTTTCGATCTCTTCGTTGGCCTTGTGCAGCTTACGGTTCATGCGGTTCCGCTCGGCAAAGAAAATGTTGCCCGCGCCGATGAACACTGGAAAGAGGGCCGCCCAGAAGAGTTCCCAAACGTTCAAATGCAGGTACAATCCTTCGACTGCGGCAACGGCCGAAATAGTCCCCAGGCCCGCGATGGCCCGCGCTTGCGTGTCGACCATGAAGGGGATCATGGCTGCCGCGAAGATGAAGAAGGTGCAGCCTCCCGCGTTGAAAGGAAGATACAAGACTCCGAGCAGCACGATGCCACCAACGTGCAACAGGGCTCGAGGCCTCTCCAGCAAGAATATTCCCCAGTAAAGGACGAGGAATATGGCGGCTCCAAGACCATCGAAAAACCATTGTTTGGAGCTGGCGTGCTCGACGACCGGTTGAACGAAGAAGAAACCGAGATAGAGCACCCAAAGCAGAGGACCCCATCCATGATCCTTGTCCTTGAGGACAGACCGGAACGGCCTGAGCTTGAATCCACGCGTGCCGGTCTGCGAGCCTTCGTCGAGTTGTCTGGAACCAAGATAAGGCATGTCTTCTATTGTCGACCCTCCCATCAATTCCGGCCAGTTCTAAACATGGGCCGAGCTGCGTACCAAACAAGGAGAGCAGCGGGAATCAGCAGGCTCAGCCACTTTGATCCGCCGTAGAGAGCCGCCATCCCCAGGCAAATGAGGACAACCGTCCAGCCCATCGATTTCTTCGAATTTATGCTCATGGCTAAAATCCTGTTTCAACGTTTCACAGTTTCAAGGTTTCAAAGTCACAGGTTTCCAGGGTCTGAGATCTGAAGGTCTGTTGTGAAACCTTGAAACTCTGAAACCTTGCCCTAACCGTACATCTTTTCCTGATCGCGCTGGAACCCGATGCGGGCCACGCCCAGGCAGATCATGGTGAAAGCCAGCAGAACTTCCCAGTGAGTGGCATTCGATTCATGGCCTCCCGCTCCGACTATTCCCAGCGCCAGTTGCGACAAGTGATAGGGAGGAAGAGCCAGCGCAATCTGGCGCACCACCTTGGGCAGGAACATGAAAGGCACCCACAATCCACTACAGAACGACATCGGCAGATAGATAAGGTTGATGGTCGCAGGCGCGGAATTCGGTCCGGTGAAATAACCGAGAGCCAGTCCCAGGGCGGAGAACGGCAGCGAACCCGCTACCAAAGTTCCCATCAAGCGGGCAAACTCGGCCAGAGGCATGCGCACGCCCCCCAGCGTGAATCCGAGCACAAAGAGCGCGAGCACGATGACCGCGCTGAAAATCATACTGGTGATCACTTTGGCGGCGAAGTAGGCAAAGGGCGGCATGGGACTCGCGCGCTTGACCTGCAGCCAGCCCAACCCACGGTCGGACGCCAGACCCGCAGCCGTTCCAAACAGCGAAGCGCCCATCACCCCAAACGTGCCGTAGGTCGCGATCAGATAGGTGGGAACGCTGGTGCCGCCAATCGCCTGTTTCGAATTCAACACCAAACCGAACAAGACGTAAAACATGATCGGGAAGCTAAGCACCGATGCCGTATACATGCGGAGACGAAGGTTCTTGAGAAATTCATACTTCGCTTCTTTCAGATAAATCGCCGCCGTCTGGCGTGGTGAACGCTGGATTTGCGAACGATAAGTTTGCGAGTTGTTCAGTGCCTTGTTCAGGGCCATGCTTGGGGTGCTCATTGCGTCTCCTCTGGTGCCTGTGGACCGTGGTGTTGTAGATCGTTCGCTCAGTTGGAATGATCTTCTGTGCCTGCGGTGTCGTGGGTCAGGGCCAGGAAAGCTTCTTCCAGGCCCGCGCTGGTCACCTCGAGGCCGGATAATTGGGCATCGCGCGCCAGCAGTTCGCGGACGATCGGCTCGGCTTCGACGGCGTGCAGTTCGACCGCTTCGCGATCTTCCTTCACTTCGGTGACGCCCGCAATCTGGCGCAGAGCGCTTACGCTCAGCCCCGTGATGCAGCGAATTCGTTTGCCTGCGGTTTTCGCCTTGATCTCCGAAGGCGTTCCCTGGGCAATGATTTCGCCGCGATTGATGACGGCCACGCGGTCGGCAAGCGCGTCAGCTTCCTGTAAATAATGGGTGGTGAGCAGAACAGTCTTGCCGCGCGCAACCATCCGGCGAATTTCATCCCACAACATGCGCCGCGCTTCCACGTCGAGTCCGACGGTAGGCTCGTCGAGAAACAGCAAGTCGGGATCACCGCAAATGGCTAGTGCAAACAGCACGCGCTGCTTCTGGCCTCCGGAAAGATCGCCGAACTTGCGTTCTGTTAACTTCTCCAGCCCGGCCGCCGCCAGGACTTCCGCGGATGCCATGGGTTTCTGGTAGTAGCTGGAAAACAGATCGATGTGTTCCCGGACGCGCAAGGTTTCCGGAACACGTCCCACTTGCAGCATGGCGCCGGTGCGCATCCGGTTTTCGGGATTCGTAGGGTCGCCGCCAAAAACTCGTACACGCCCCGAGTTCGGCTGCGCCAATCCGAGAAGTAATTTCACGGCCGTAGTTTTGCCCGCCCCGTTCGGACCGAGCAATGCGACGACCTCCCCGGCTCGTACGCGGAAATCCACCTCGCGCAGCGCGCGCACACTACCGTAATTCTTGTTCACGCCTTCGAGACTGGCGACGATTACGTCTGCACTTGAAGAATTGGCCTGCTCAGCTTGCTCTAATGTTGCTATCATCTTCAGAACCTCGGGTGCGGGACCTCTTGCGGGTTTGGCACGAGCGGGACTTGATTTTTATTCCCGTCCATGAATGCATCATCGCGGAAAAGGAACGGGCGCAACAGTGCCATCCATCACGCGGTGGCCGTGACAAATGTCATCCCTGATTTTTGTCTTCTGGCGTACGACTGGGGCTTCGGGAGGAATGAACTTGACGGCTTAGAGGGGAAAATAATGAAATGCACTTCGCGCTTGTTACGAATTCCGGACAATCCCTGGAAATCCACAAAACCAGAGCGGACGCTGAGTCCGCCCGCTTGAGCAGGGGAAGGCGCGATTTCGCGCGACTGGCAAGCTTCAAAGCTCGTTCGGAATTCGTAACAAGATACGGCTGTACCAAATTCTTGCACAATTCACGCCACGATGGTTCTACGTTTGATATGATTTGCAGACTTTCTGTGGAGGCGGACCGATGCTACCGGTGGGGAAAAGCCTTCGTACGCTGCGCGAGAAACTTGGCCTCACCATGCGTGACGTCGAAAACTCGAGCGCGCGTGTTGCCGACAAGTATCGCAACGAAGAATTTTCTATTCCGCCAAGCCGTCTGTCCGACATCGAGACCAAAGGTATTTTACCCAGCATTTATCGCCTTTACACGCTGTCGGTAATTTACCGGCGCGATCTTCGCGAACTAATGTCATGGTACGGCGTCGACTTGAACAACATGGCCGCCGACTTGGGATTGGTGTCCCCTCCCAAATCGCACGTTTCCGACGCCCTTGCGGGACTCACTTCGGTACAGGTTCCGGTGCGCATGGATCCAGGCTTTGACGAGCGCCGCACTACCAATCTGGGCCGGATGGTCGAGCAGTGGGGGCTGGTGCCGATCGCCTACCTGGCGCAGTTTGCCAACACGGATTTCACTTATGGTTATGTGGGCACGCAGGATTTCACCATGTATCCAATCCTGCCGCCCGGCAGCTTCATTCAGGTGGACGAATCCAAGAATAAAGTTGTGGAAGGTTCCTGGCGCTCGGAATACGAGCGTCCGATTTATTTCGTGGAAACCCGCGACGGCCATACTTGCTGCTGGTGCAGTATGCGGCGCGAGGAAATCATTCTGCAATCGCATCCGCTGTCTCCGGTTCCGGTTCGAATCCTGCGCCACCCGCAAGAGGCGGAGGTCCTCGGTCAGATCGTAGGAGTAGCTATGAAGTTGACCGAGTG
The DNA here is from genome assembly GCA_963709305.1 of uncultured Acidobacteriaceae bacterium. Classification (GTDB taxonomy): domain Bacteria; phylum Acidobacteriota; class Terriglobia; order Terriglobales; family Acidobacteriaceae; genus Sulfotelmatobacter. The sequence goes on from CAVPWO010000008.1 coordinate 234,504, forward strand.
GCACGCGCTCGATGCTTCTCCAGGCTCGAAAGCGCCACCAGCACTGAATTAAGGTGCATGGCGGCGGGAGATTCCGGGCGCTCGCCCGGCAGCAGTTCGTTGACGTGCTCGCGCATTCCTTCAATATAAGATTGGGCTGCAACTCCGCTATTGCGGGTCGATGCGTCCAGATCCTCTTCCAGGGATTTCAGCGGCGCTCGTAAAATTCCGGCGACGATTTCAGTATGAGCCGCCTTCAAAGCCCGCTCCGAAGATTCGGGCCCGTGGATGAGTTCCATTCCCCAATGCTCATAGCGGCCCGGACCGCGCCTCAAGGAGGCGAGATAGGTCAACTTGCCCAGCAGCCCCGAGACTGCCGCCAGCGTGGTTTCTTTGACGTCCTGCAGCGCCGATTTGAGAGTCATCTTGTTACGAATTCCGAACAGACAGAGGTTTCTTAATCCCTTTGCGCCGCGCCCTGCGCCCGTGAAATTATCACGGTCCAACTCGCAGTCACAAGGAGAAAACAACCGTGAAACGTGCCCTACTTGTCCTCGCAGCCGCAGTCCTCTTCGTCAACACTTTAGTGATTCCAACGGTCGCGCATGCCGACGGCGGCGGGACTGGCACCGGCTGCGGAAACACTTTGTGCAAACCCTAACACTAAACAACAAAACAATAGTTTTGACGGCGGGGCCGCCGATCTTACAAAAACCGAACAAGAATTACTACGATATTGTCGCCTGCAGCCGGCCGCTGTATAGTTCAAAATCACGGCTATGCTGCAGGCGCACTCATTCCTTTGGCACTATCTCTGGGTCGCGCCTAACCTCCTTCTGCCGGTTCTAGCGGTCCTCCTCTGGAGACGCGGAACTGCCCGCCGCTTCCCAGCGTTTTTCGCATTCGCAATACTCAGCTCCATTGGTCAGTTGGCCGTCTATGCGGCCGATGTTCTGCCATCGGTCGTCTGCCTTGGACATTCTGGCGCGCGGATTGGGCAGACTTAGTACTCGAGGGAGTGTTGAAGTTTGCCCTGATCGGAGAAGTTTTTGCTTTGGTTTTTGGCTCGTATGAATCTTTGGCACAGCTGGGAAAAACTCTTATTCGCGGCGCGGGGATTGTTCTAGTCTTTGCAGCCGCTCTTGGCGGCCGCGTATGCCCCCAAAGACGAGCTCTTTGGCATCATTTCCGGAGCTAATCTCTTGGAACAGACCACATATCTCATCGAGTGTGGCGTCTTGGTTTCCATCTTTATTTTTTCCGCTTATTTCCATCTTTCCTGGCCCCGGCAAGTTTTCGGGATTGCCTTAGGCCTGAGCATCTCAGCCTGCGTACACCTAGCGACCTGGGCGTTGATCGACAACGTTGGACTGCTGCGCTCCACGCGCCTCATCCTTGTTTTCGTGAACATGGCCACGTACCACGTGTGCGTGCTGATCTGGTTTTACTATCTGCTGGTTCCAGAAAAAGTTGTTACGAAGTCTTCGGTTCCTCTGCCGGAGAACAATCTTGACGTATGGAACCGGGAACTGGAGCGTTTGGTGCACCTATGACGATTGCGATCATTCTGGTTATTGCTGCCGCGCTGGCATTGGTTTTCATTCTGAGCGTCACGCTTTCCCGAAGCCTGCTGATTTCCGCGGGCTCTAGCCCGACAACACAAATTCGGCCGATTGATGTCGAGGCCTTCCGCAATCTAGTCGATCCCGCGGAAGACGATTATTTGCGCTGCCGCTTGCCTGCTTCCCAGTTTCGCATGGTCCAGCGCAAGCGCCTGCGAGCTGCGGCCGCCTACATTCAAGTGGCGGGAAGAAATGCCCTGGTTCTGGTAAACATGGGACAGGCCGCGTTGAGCGCGGGAGATGTTCCGACTGCCGAGGCGGCGCGGCGGCTGTTGGACAATGCGCTTCTGCTGCGCCGCAATGCTGCTTTCGCACTGATTCGAATCTACATCGCACTGGCTTGGCCGAGCTCAGGCCTGGCGGCCACTCGCGTCCTTCATGGGTACGAGCGATTGAATGGTTCGGCGATGCTGCTGGGCAGGTTGCAGAATCCCGCCGCCCCGGTACGCATTTCGGCGACGTTGTGATTTTCATCCCAACTGTTTGATTCCGATCGAGCGGCTGACATCGTGTGACCGTTTTGTTGCGCTCGCAAAGCGCAGCCAGACGGTTTCGAGAGATCTGACACGAGTGACCTGGGAAGTGAACGTTCCTGACTCCTCACTTGTTTTCCGACACCTTTCTGATATAAAACCACCGGGATTCAATCGTCCCAGATCTTTTCGTGACTACGTCGGCAGTCTGCCGGGAGAATCGTTCCCGCCGTCCACTCGCCTGCGCGAGTTCAAGGGAGAACCTCATGATCCGCGTCGCCAAAACTGCCGTCCTGGCTTTCTCTGTTCTGCTGCTCTCCGCTCTGGTGTTGGGTCAGGGAGGCGTGGCCACCGGCGATTTGCACGTTACCGTCAAGGATCCCAGCGGGAACCTGGTCACGAACGCGACCGTAACGGCGCGGGATCTGGCCAAGGGGCTGGAGCGCACCGCGACCGGGGACGGGCAGGGCGGCTACAGTATTCGCCAACTGCCGCCGGGCTCCTACGCGGTTACCGTCGAGACCAGGGGCTTTACCAAAGTCGAAAATACCGGCGTAGTGGTCACCGTCGGCGGACTCGTGGAACTACCGGTCACGCTCTCGGTTGCAGGTGGCAAAGAAATTGTGGAAGTCAGTTCGCAGGCGGAACTGGTGGAGACCTCGCGCAGTTCGACGACCGATACTATCGGCCAGCGGCGCATCGACAATCTTCCCATCAACGGCCGCAACTACATCAACTTCACCCTGACAGACTCGCAGGTCGTGCGCGACAACGCGCCCAACCTCGGAGCCGCACCCACCTCCGGCCTGAACATGAGCGGCCAACGCGCGCGCTCGAATCTGGTCAACGTTGACGGCGCCGACGCCACGGATAACTCGGTGAATGGCGTGCGCTCCACGGTGTCGCAGGAAGCCGTGCAGGAATTTCAGATCATTACTAATAATTACGCGGCGGAGTACGGGCGCGCGGCTGGTGGCGTAGTCAACATCATTACGCGGTCGGGTTCGAACGACTTTCACGGAGATGTATTCGGCTACCTGCGCAACCGGAATTTCCAGGCGGTGAATCCTTTCAGCACGGTTCCCAATCCGGCGTATACGCGCGTGCAGGGCGGAGTAGCTTTTGGCGGGCCGATCAAGAAGGACAAAACTTATTATTACTTCGCGTATGAGATAACGCGCCGGCATGAAACAGGTTTCTCCAGCATTGGACAAGGAAATTTCGGGCTGGCTCCATTCGATGCGTCGGCATTTTTCGGCGCACCTGCCGGCAGTGTGAACCTGCAGCTCACGCCCGAGCAAATCGCGTTCGTCGCCAACCCGGCTGTCGACGCTACCGTGGCAGCCAGTCCGGCATTCGCAGGGGAAGTGGGAAAGTATCTGGGCCTTGTCGGCGCGTCTTCGGGGATGGCCGTAAATGGCGCGTGGCCTCTCGGCTTGACCGGCGGTTTTCCCGGGATCGCAGGTTTTCCCACCAGTTGCAGTTCGCCGCCCTGCTTCGTGCCCGGTTCCTACCAGACATTGGCTTCGCAGGAAGGAAATTTTCCCGTTTTTGAGGGAACGAGTCTCTACTCACTTCGTCTTGATCAGAACATCGGAAACAGCCATCGCCTGACGTTTCGCGCGAACGTCAGCCCGAGCACGGTCACCGGAATTGAAGTCAGCGGGCAGGACCAACCGGTCGGGCAGAACGCCTACTCGCGCACTTCGCAGCAGACGTATCGCGACGTGGCCGGAGTTTTTCAGGACACCTGGACGATTGGGAACAACAAGGTCAACGAGTTTCGCTTTCAGTATGCCCGCCGCGGACTTTCTTATTTTTACAATACGAAGATTCCCGGAGGCTCTGATCCCGCGGTAAACATTCCCGGCTTCGCCTATTTTGGCCGCGAGCCGTATTCCTACATTCAACGCGTGGAGCAGCGCTATCAATTTACCGACAACTTCTCCTGGACCATCGGCCGCCACAATACGAAGTTTGGCGCGGACGTCAACTATCTGCCGCTGACCGCAACCTTCACCGTCAATTACGGCGGCGTGTACGACTTCGGCAGCTTCAGTTCCGCCGCCTTGGGCTTCACTTCGCCGATTCCCGGCACTCCCTTCCCCGACCTCTCGCCGGTGCAATCCTACGGCGCCGGCTTGCCCGGAGACTTCATTCAAGGTCTGGGCAGTCCCAGCGATTCATTCAAGAACATTCCAATCGGCGCGTTCTGGCAGGATTCGTGGCGTGTCAGCCCCAACGTGACTCTCAACTATGGCGTCCGCTATGACGTTGAAATTCCGCCCAAGTTCAAGCCGCCTCAGGGACTGGCGCTTCCCGCCTACCAGTTGCTGGGATTGCAGAAAGGAATTCAGACCGACAAGAACAACATTCAGCCGCGCATTGGATTAGCCTGGGATCCCAAGGGAGACGGCAAAACCGTGGTGCGTATGTCGTATGGCATTTTCTATGACCACCCGCTGCTCGGCCTCTACTTCCTTGGTGATGCTTCCGACGGTTCGTCCAGCGGACAGTTGGCTTTTGCCGGCACGTCAGTCTGTTCGGGGCCGGGCAATCCCAGCAATCTGAACGCGATTACAATTTTTCAAGGTTTGCCGATCAATCAACCCAGTCCTGCCAATCCTTGTGCAGCCACTTTGAGTCCGGCCACGGCCAGCGCGCTGGGATATCTTCCCGACCAGCAGCAGTTTCAGGCCTTGAACTTTCCGCAGTCCGTCTTTCTCAATCAGAATTATCTGAACCCGTCCACGTTCCTGCCGCTCGGCTTCCAGCCCTTCGGCTATCCACAGTCCAAGAATTTCGTCTACGCGTATTCGCAACAGGCGAACGTGACGGTGGAACGGGATCTGGGTGGCGGATTCGCTCTCAGCCTGGCCTACAACTACAACGGTGGTCGCCACCTGAATCGCCCCATCAACGCCAACACGATTCGCGGCGATTTAATGGTCGCAAACTTCGAGGCCGCTTACGCCGATGCAACCATCGCGCATCAAACTCCTCCCGCAAGTCCCTTTACGGTTAGTGGCTGCAACCCTGGGGGGACTGCAGGCAGCCCGTTTCCTTACGAGGATGCGTCTCTAATGAATTTCTTTCGTCCCGGCGGCTTGAATCCGTCGATCATCGGAGCGTACGCCTCCGTCGGCGACCCGCTCGGCTGCATTGCGCAGGCTGTAGCCTTGGTGCATACCATCCCAGGATTTAATGCGAACTGCGATCCAGCCACCTTCACCGGCTGCGTACCCTTCGGCGACATGGACGCTAACTACTCCAACGGCAGCTCGATTTATCACGGCTTCACCACCAACTTGCGGAAGCGCTTCAACCAGCACTATGAATTTCTCGCGTCCTATACCTGGTCGCACACCATTGACGACTCGACGGATCTGCAAGCGACCCTCACGCCGCAGGACAGTTTCTTCCCTGGCCTCGATCGCTCCACGTCGCTGTTTGACCAGCGTCATCGCTTCGTGTTCAGCGGCGTCTATCAGACCGGAAAGCTTGGCGGCAATGGCTTTGCCAGCAAAGTCTTCAGTTACTGGACGGTCGCCCCGTTGCTCGATATTGCTTCCGGCCGGCCATTCAATATCATCACCGGCAACGGGGACAATCTCCAGCTCTCGTCTCTGACCGGGCGGCCGAATACGACGGTCGATCCGGCATGCGGCACGGTTTATCAATCCAAGTATTCGCCGACGAAAGTGTTGCAGGAGCCATGCATCAACGGCTTCGTGGCGACTCTGACCACGCCGACCCTGTTGCAACTCGACGGCAATCTCGGGCGCAACGCCGGCATCACGCCCTGGACCGTGTTCGACGATATGCGTGTTTCAAAGCGCATCTATCTCGGCGAGCGCTTCAGTGTGGACCTGATCGCCGATATGTTTAACATCGCAAATAAGATGAATGTGGCCGCGGTCAGCCCGCTGTACACCAATGCCGGACTGCCCACCGCCGCCTACGACCCTCGTCAGTTTCAGTTCGCCATGAAGCTGAACTGGTGAGTCGGACATCAGCCAGACCAGGACAACGTGGCGGCGGACGCATTCGTCCGCCTGAAGGCGTGCCAGGACCCCGGACGACTGCGTCCGGGACTATGTAATCTCGCCTGAAACGAGAACTGAGCAGCCTTGAGCTCTGAGGTCTCATGTCCGAGGTCCGAGGTCCGAAGTCCGAAGCCCTGTTACACTTTTCATTCACCCATCCTTGGCGCTTGCCGGAGTTCACTCTCCAATGTCTGAAACGCAAATGCCGACTGCGCGTACTCGCGTGGTCCGCGAAGCCCACCGTGGCGTTTACGATCGCGAGACGGTTTACCGCATCCTCGACGAAGGATTTCTCTGCCATGCCGGCTTCGCTGTGAACGGCCAGCCCTTCGTGATTCCAACTTCTTACGGACGCAAGGACGCCAGTCTCTACATTCACGGCTCGGCTGCCAGCCGCATGCTGCGCCAGTTGAAAGATGGGATTCCCGTCTGCATCACGGTCACATTGCTCGATGGCCTTGTACTCGCGCGCTCCGTCTTCAATCACTCCATGAACTACCGCTCGGTGGTGATTCTGGGCAAGGCAACGCTGGTCGATGATCCGCAAGAGAAGCTTGCGGCTCTGCGAATTCTGTCGGAGCACATTCTGCCGGGCCGATGGGATGACGCCCGCCAGCCCAACGAACGCGAACTGAAACAGACGTCGGTGCTGCGCGTGCCCATCGAAGAATTCTCGGCGAAAGTGCGCGTCGGCCCTCCCATCGACGACGAGGAAGACTACTCGTTTCCGACGTGGGCAGGAGTGGTGCCGCTGGAGATGGTCGCTGGCGCTCCGATCGATGATGCGCGGCTAGATCCGGCGCAGGAAGTCCCCGCCTACGTAAGGCGATACGCAACGCGGCGGTAGACAGCGCGCCAACAGCTATTTATGGAGACGTGAATGCTGAAAAAGCACTGACGGTCTTGGTAAGGACCGTGATCCTTACTGTAAGGAATTAAAGTAAAGATGAAAAACTCCAGCACAATCAGCAGTAAAGGCCGGATCCCGTGAAGGTTGGTGACCGGGTGGCGTGGAGCGGAGTGCTGGGCTCCTGCGCCGAATACGTGGCTGCGGCCGCAGACAGCCTGGTACACTGCCGTCTGCGTGCCCACCGCTGTCACCACACCCGCGCCTTCCTGCCCGGGAATGAACGGCAGCGGAGTGCGCAAACTTCCATCCCGAAAGTGGCCGTCAATCGTATTCACACCAGCCACCGAAATCTTCACCACCGCTTCCGTGGGCGTGGGTTGCGGCATCGGAACCTCGACCAGTTCCATGACTTCTGGGCCGCCGGTGTGCGGTACGCGAATGGCCTTCATGTTTTTAGTCTTGTTTTTTAAATGGGAGGTGCTAGATCTTGGATCTTAGGTCTAGGATTTTCGCGCTGGGCATTGGTCACAAGTCTTGAGACCTGAGACCTGAGACCTAACACCGTCCTAAGGTATCAGCAGCAACTTCCCTGTCGTCTTTCGCCCTTCCAGATCGCGATGCGCCTGCTGTACTTCGGCCAGCGGATAGATGTGCTCGATCCGTAGCTTAAGCTTGCCGGCCGCAATCATTGCGAACACAGCGCGCGATCGCGCGACCAATTCCTCCCGCGTGGCGATGTAGGCCACCAGCGTGGGCCGCGTCACGTAAAGCGATCCCTTCTGCGCCAGCGCCATCAGATCAAATGGAGGCACCGCACCGCTCGAGCCGCCGAACAAGGCCATCATGCCCCGTGGCCGCAGAGCGTTCAGTCCCTTTTCAAAAGTTGTCTTCCCCACCGAATCGTAAACTACGTCGACGCCTTTGCTGCCAGTCAGTCGTTTGGTTTCGGCTTCGAAATCGGATTTTGTGTACAGAATGATCTCGTCCGCCCCCGCATCGCGCGCCAGCTTCGCTTTCTCGTCGGTGGAGACGGTGGCTATCACTCGTGCGCCAATATTGTGCGCCATCTGCACCAGCAGCAGCCCCACGCCGCCGGCGGCGGCGTGCACTAGCGCCGTTTCGCCGCGCTTCAAGGGATAGGTGTCATGCGAGAGATAGTGCGCCGTCATTCCTTGCAACATGGCCGCTGCCGCTTGCTGGTCGGTAACGCCGTCAGGAACAGGCACCAGACGGTCCGCGGGCACAGCCGCATACTCCGCGTATGATCCCAACACGCCAGCCCAAGCGACACGATCGCCATTTTTAACCGACGTGACGTCCGTGCCGACAGCGTTGACGACGCCCGCGCCCTCCTGCCCCAGAATGAATGGCGGCAGAGCCTTATAACGCCCTTCGCGGACGTATACATCGATAAAGTTCACGCCCGAAGCGGACAGCTTCACGATCGCCTCGTTCGCCTTGGGCTGCGGAACGGACAAGTCGACTAGTTCCATCGCCTCCGGGCCACCGGGTTGTTTCACTTGAATGGCTTTCATGGAAGGTTCAATCGCGCTCGTGTACGAATATCCGTCGATAGGTGATTTTACATGCGATCGTCGCTTCGGATTACGTCGCTATACACGATTCCGACTCTGCTACACTGGCACGTCTTTTCCGCAAGGAGATCCAGATGAGCGAAAAGAAACCGCAGACTTTGGCGAATCACACGCGCTGGGACCCGCCTTTTCACTTTTTCGTGCTTCCGATTCTTCTGCTGGGGCTGCTCCTGACACTGATCCATTTTTTCGCCCATATCACCCACGGCGATATGCACGATCAGATTCACGCCGTCCTGCTGATTTTGCTGGCGCTAGCCTTGCTAACATGGGCGACCAAAACGCGGTTCTACGCGATTAGGGTGCAGGATCGCGTCATTCGCCTGGAAGAGCAGTTGCGACTTATGCGGCTGCTGCCCGAGCCTTTGCGGTCGCGCATTCCTGAGCTGACGGAAAGCCAGCTGTGCGCTCTGCGTTTCGCATCCGACGCCGAAGTCGCGAAATTGGCGGAGCGCGCGATGAACGAGAAGCTGTCCCGGGCCGACATCAAGAAGGCGATCCAGAACTGGCGTCCCGATTACTGGCGGGTTTGAACTCCAACCTCGGACCCGAGCCCCTAGAGGTTCTGATCGCCAGGAAGGCACTCAAAGAAGGCGCCGCATAATCGTCTAGATAGTCGACAGACGGCCGAGGAATAGAGGAGACTTCTCCATGGCTTCCCTTACAGATGCTTTGGTCAGGCAGTTTTTGGACGGCCGATACATCGCGTCGTTCGCGACTCAGAACCCTGACGGCTCGACCCACATGGTTGCTGTGTGGTACCGGTTCGACGGTGGGCACGTGTTTGTAGCGACGTCCTCGCGCAGCCGCAAGGCCAGAAACCTCACGGCAAACCCCCAGGCTTCGTTAATGGTCGACTCTCGCGACCCGGCGGCATCCTGCGGCATCACCATCGCTGGAAGCGCACAGATATTGACCGGTGACTTATCGCGAAAACGGAATGCCGAGATCCATGGCAAGTATCTCAGCCATGCTGCTCTAGCGGACGCGAGGGTGGGCCCGGTATTCGCCGCATGGGACGACGTCACGATCCAGATCACTCCGCAGTCGGTGATCGCCTGGGACATGCGCGAAGCAGACCGCCAATTCTTCGGCGGCGTTCTGGCGAGCAATCCCGGATACCTGTTGCCGTTGCAGAGCTGAGACATGACGGCGGCGAAATTTGGCCCAAGTCCGGAAGGGGGCAAATCGAATTGCAGGGTTTGGGCTGCGATCAGTCTGCGGGCGCGACAACCGCGGCAAACGGCGAGTCATCCAACTTAGGGAGTTCTGACGCAGACTTTGGGAGTAACCTTCGGGACCGATATCTAAAGTAACCGGGCGGACGCTTTTTCAGCGTTGACCCGGCGGAAGCCACCGAGTACGATTTGAATCTACCGGACCTCAGCCCAGGAGAAGTACGTATCTCATAGAGAAATATGCGATTAGCAAACCTCTATGTCCGGACCGCTGCGCTGGCGTTGTTAGCCTTGGGAGCTGGCGCGTGCCAAACGGCGCAGAAGCCGGTCGCTCTCCTGCCGCCAGGAAAGGCGCCGGCACTCAAGCCGGCTACGGCTAACACTCAAGCGCCAACCACCACTTCAGCGGCAGTTCCTGCTCAGGCGGACGACGCTCCGCCACAAAAGCCTGCTGCTGCGGAGCCCGCTACTGACCTTGACTCAGCGCCCGCTCCAGTGAAGGATGCGGTTTCCGATCTTATTGCCCGGGCGGAAAAGGAATACCAGGCGGGACTGGCAAATCATCAGGCCGGCAAGGTCGATGAGGCCAAGCAGAATTTCGACAACGCCCTCAATGCCCTGCTCGGCAGCAACCTTGACATCCGTTCCGACGATCGCCTGCAGGCCGAGTTCGACCGCATTGTTGCCGGCGTCAACCAGCTTTATCCGGGCGGCCCGGCAGCGGACGCAGACGCGCAGCAAAAATCAGAGCCGGCGCCGATCGACGAGACCAACGGTCTTACTCCAGCGCCCGATGCCGGCGTGAAAGCCAAAGCGCAGGCGGAGATCAAGAACACGCGCTCTGACCTGCCCCTGATGATGACCGACCAGGTCGCGGGCTACATTACCTACTTCTCCGGCCGTGGACGCGGCACCTTTGAGCGCGCCTTTGCCCGCTCGGGTCGCTACCATGACATGATCGTCTCTACCCTGAAGCAGGAAGGCGTTCCGCAGGATCTGATCTATCTCGCGCAAGCTGAGTCGGGATTCCACCCATTGGCTGTGTCGCGAGTGGGAGCACGCGGCATCTGGCAGTTCATGGGCAGCCGCGCCCGGGGATACGGCCTCTCGCACAATATGTGGGTCGATGATCGCCAGGATCCGGAAAAATCAACACGCGCCGCCGCCCGCCATCTGAAAGATCTCTACAACCAGTTTGGCGACTGGTATCTCGCCATGGCCGCCTACAACTCCGGCCCCGGCACGGTGCAAGCTGCGGTGAGGCGCACCGGCTATGCCGATTTCTGGGAACTGTATCGCCGGAACGTTCTGCCCAAAGAAACACGCAATTATGTGCCGATCATTCTGGCTGTCACCATTATGACCAAAAATCCGTCGCAGTACGGATTGAATGATGTCGCGATGGATCGTCCGGCGGACTACGACAGCGTCGACATCAACTATCCCGTGGACTTGCGGCTGGTAGCGGAATGCGTCGGCTCAACTTCCAGCGAATTGCAGGATTTGAATCCCAGCCTGCTGCGAATGACTACGCCGCGCGTGGGAAAATTCGAACTGCACCTGCCGGCCGGCACGAAAGATCAGTACGAAACCGCGATCGCGACGATTCCCACCGATATGCGGCTGTGGTGGCGCTACCACACGGTTCAGCCTAGCGACACGCTGGCATCCCTGGCACGGAATTATCACACTACCGCCAAGTCCATTGTGGCCGCCAACCATCTGGAAGGGACGGAACTGGAAGTCGATGCGAAGCTGGTGGTTCCCGTGACGCCGGGCAAGCATCCGCTGAGCGATACCGCGACTTACGCCCGCCGCATAACCCGTTATCACGTTCGTTCCGGAGATACCGTCGAGACCGTCGCCGACAACTTCGGCATTTCTCCGCAGATGTTGCGGCGGTGGAACGGCATCCACGGAGACAGCCTCCGCGGACGTAGAGTGCTGGCGCTCCACCTGCCGATCTCGCCGGGCGCGCATGACGCCGAAGTGGCGTCGTCGCGATCGAAGGCCAAGCATCCGAAGCCCACTGAGACCGCCACCACCAAGCCTCCGGCCACCAAGTCGGCGCAAATCGAACACCTACCCGTACAGGCCGCGGTCGTCCACCACAGAGTGAAGCACGGCGAGACCCTCTACTCGATTGCCAATGCCTACCGAACCACCGTTGCTCGCCTCAAGCGCGACAACCGCAACGTCGCCGTCATCCGCCCCGGCATGATCCTGATCGTGCAATCCTCCCGCTGAAGCCGAATTCATGGCCGAAACCATGAACGCGAAGGTGCCGCACGGAATCGGTGCACTATGCCGATCGCTTTCCGCCATGCCGTAGAATCAACTCTTGCTCCTTACAATCGAAAAGCTGATCTATGGCGGCGACGGTTTGGCCCGAATGCCCGCCGAACCTCCGACAGCCGGACTTGTCCCGGCCCCACCTCCCCCGGTTCTTCTGCCTGCAGAGGAAGCGCCAGGACGCGGCAAAGCCGTGTTTGTCCCTTTTGTCCTGGCCGGAGAAAAGATCGAGGCTTCACTCTCCGAACAGAAGCCTGGATTTGCTCGTGCGAAAGTGGAAACCGTCGTCGAGCCCTCCCCATACCGCGTCCAGCCCAGCTGCCGATATTTTGCCCGCTGCGGCGGCTGCCACTATCAGCACGCCAGTTACCAGTATCAACTCGAAATCAAGAAAGAAATTCTGCGCGAGAGCCTGCGGCGCACCGCGAAACTGGACTTGAGCTTCGATATCGAGGCGCATTCGTCTCCTGCGTGGAACTACCGCAACCGTTCCCGCCTGCAAGTAAGGGCCAGCCCGGAATTCGCCGCCGGATATTTCAAGTTAGCCTCGCATGAACTGCTGCCTGTCGAGGAGTGTCCTATCAGTTCGCCGCTAATTAACCGCGGCATTGCCGCGCTCTGGCAGAGCGGACGCGCCGGAAAAGTTCCCGAAGGTGTGCGTGAAGTCGAATTCTTCGCCAACGCCGACGACAGTCAGTTGCTGATCGACGTTCGATGCGCCGGCGCCGCCCGGCGCTCCGCCATGCGCATGTGGGCGGAGGATTTTCGCGCCGCCTTGCCCGAGATTGCCGGAGTCGTGGCCTTTCGCGAACCGAATCCGGGCGACCGGAAGGCGGGGGCGCAGGAGATTCTGGTTACCGTGGGCGCTCCGCACCTTACCTATCAGACCCAGACCTGCCAAGCCCAGACCTACCAAACCCAGCGCGCAGCGTATCGGGTCAGCGCGGGTTCTTTCTTCCAAACCAATCGTCACCTGACCGATAAGCTGGTTGAGATTGTCACGAAGGGTCAGTCCGGCCAACTCGCTCTCGACCTCTACGCCGGCGTGGGATTGTTTTCCACAGCCATGGCCTGTGACTTTCATCACATAGTTTCTGTAGAGATGTCACAGACTTCCGCAGCCGATCTCTCCTACAATCAGCCCTCGAATGGAAAGGTAGTGCGTGCCACAACAGAGGAGTACCTGGCCCGTACGGAGAATGCTCGAACGGAGAATGCCCGTACGGAGCATCCAGGGCGAGCCGGGAAGGGCGCGGTTCTTCCTCACATCGCTGCCAAGCCCGATCTTGTAGTCGTGGACCCGCCTCGCAGCGGGCTGGGAGAACGCGTTGCGCGACGGCTGGCGATGCTGGGAGCGACACGCATCATCTATGTGTCGTGTGATCCGGCGACGCTGGCGCGCGATCTGGTTACTCTGCTCGCCGGCGGCTACCGCGTCGAACAGGTGCACCTGGTGGATTTGTTTCCCCAGACCTACCACCTGGAAAGCGTTGTGCACCTGGCTAGGTGAGACTCGCCCCCCGGCTGTCCGACCGGGCGCTGCCCGACGGCCCTGTGCGCAAAATGTAAAAAGTAAAAAGCAAAGAGAGAAATAAAGCGTCCGCCCGCTCTTATGACCTCGCCTTCCACCGCCGCCAGCCCTCCGGCCTTCCGCTTCAAGGCAAGTCGCCAACCCATGCTGTGGGCGGCGGTCGCTTACTCCCTGGGCGTGGTCGCCGGTGTCTACCTGTGGAGGCCCGTTCTGTGGTGGACCGTTGCCGCAGCGGCCTTCGCAGCAGCCGCGGCCTATTTCGCCGGACGGCGTTCCACCTTCGGCTGGTTGCTTGCTCTGGGAGCAGTTTTTCTCTCGGGCGCTCTGCACATCGAGACACGCGGGCGATCCACTCACTTCGACACCCGTATCCAACCGTACGCAGACCGCGAGGAGTTGCAGATCGTCGCCCATGTCACGCACGATGGCCGGCTGCAGGCCGGCGGCTTCAATGAAACCAGGCAGACGGTTGACCTGGAAACCGAAGAAGTCCAGCCAGCAGCAAGCCAGCCGGAAACAGGGCCGGCAGCAGGAAAGACCGAAGCGATCCATTCCGGCATCCGTCTGAGCATTTATCGTGCACGTCCGCGTGACGGCGCTTCACCAGAGGATGCCGAAGGCGGCAGGTTATTTTCAAACGCACCGATGCTGGTCTTTCACTACGGCGACCGCATCCGCTTTTCCGCCAAGCTCAAGTTGCCGCGAAATTTTCGCAATCCGGGTGCGTTCGACTATCGAGGCTATCTGGCCGACCGCAACATCGCCGCCCTGGGCTCGACGAAAATAGAAAATGTCGAGCGGCTTCCGGGCTTCGCCGGCAGCCGGATCGCCTTCTGGCGCAGCCGCGTGCACCGCAGTGTGATCGCAAAGGTGCACGAACTCTGGCCTACGCGCGAAGCCGCCCTGATCGATGCCATGGTCATCGGCGAAGAGGCGTTCATCGACCGCGACACCCGCGCTGACTTCCAGCGCTCGGGCACCTATCACGTCCTGGTCGTCTCCGGGATGAATGTCAGCATTCTGGCTTTCGTCGTTTTCTGGACCCTGCGCCGTCTTCGGCTGGGCGACGTGCCGGCGACCCTGCTGACAGTCGGGTTCTGTGCCGCCTATGCCTTCACCACTGAGGTCGGAGCGCCAGTCTGGCGCGCCACCCTGATGTGCGCCATTTATCTGGGCACTCGCCTGCTCTATCGCGATCGCGCCATGGTGAACGCGCTGGGCGCGGCCGCTTTGGGATTGCTGGTCTTCGACCCGGGCCAGCTATTTACCGCCAGCTTTCAAATGACCTTTGTCTGCGTGCTCATCGTGGCCGCCATCGGCATTCCGATTCTTCAGCGCACCTCGCAACTCCAGAAGCAGGCGCTGTCCAATTGGGACTCCTCGAATTATGCCGCACTCCTGCCGCCGCGAGTCGCGCAGTTCCGCGTGGACTTGCAATTCATCGCCGCCCGAGCCGCGCGCTTCATGGGATTAAAGTGGGCGAGCCGGCTGGTCCGCGCCACGGCAGCATTCTTCCTGGCTGTATTTGAATTGCTCTTCATCTCCGCGGTTATGCAGATGGGACTGGCATTGCCCATGGCGTACTACTTCCATCGCGCAACCACCATCGGATTGCCCTCCAACTTTATCGTCGTGCCCTTGACCCAATTGATGATGCCCGCAGCCGTGGCGGCGCTCGCCCTGGGATACGTTTCGACATGGCTGGCCAAAGTCCCTGTGCTTCTTACAACGTTCGCTCTCCATGGGATCACAGGAACCGTGCACGGATTGGGCACTCTAAGAGTGGCGGACCTGCGCGTTGCCATGCCATCGATCCTTGTAATAATGCTAGCCGCAGCGGCGCTTGTCTTAGCGATGTTTGCAGCTCGTCGACGCGCAAGTATTGCATTGGCCGGACTTTCGGCCATTCTTCTGGCCGCTTTCGTTTTCGCATTTGTCCCGGCGGCTACGCGAACGCATCCCGGCGTCTTGGAGGTGACATCCATCGATGTAGGCGAAGGCGATTCCATCCTCCTGGTCACTCCGCAAGGCCGCACGTTACTCATCGACGCCGGTGGTCCCATTGGTCCGGGCGGCTCGCAACTCGACTTCGGCGAAGACGTCGTCTCTCCCTATCTTTGGACGCGCGGGCTCTCGCGCCTCGACGCCGTTGCCATCACGCACGGCCACTCCGACCACATTGGCGGAATGATCGCCGTGCTGAAGAATTTCCGTCCAGCGGAGCTATGGGTAGGTTTGCTCCCCCCAAGCGAGGCCCTCGAAAACGTAATCACCACGGCGGAAGCACTTGGCGTGAAAGTCGTGCGCCATTGGGAAGGAGACCAGTTCGACCTCGGCGGCGCGACGGTGAACGTGCTGTTCCCGCCACGCGATTGGCCCGTCGGCCCAAAGCCCCAGAATAGTGATTCGATGGTGTTGCGCGTCAGCTACGGCGATTCGTCGGTGCTGTTGGAAGGAGATGCGGAAAAGCAAGTAGAACGGCGCGTGGCCGCGCTGCATCATCCCCGCGTGAACCTGGTCAAGGTGGGCCACCACGGCAGCGCCAACGCCACCACCCCCGAACTGGTCGCTTCGGCCAAGCCGCAATTTGCGATTATTTCAGTCGGCTCAGGCAATTCTTTCGGCCTGCCGAGAAGTGAAGTTCTCCGGCGCCTGGCGGACGCGGGAGCCCGCGTCTACCGCACCGATATCCACGGAGCTGTCACTTTTTATCTCGACCGCCACTCGGTCACGCCTTCTGTGGCGGCTCTTCAGTAGTCGAATCTTTAATGGTCGAAATTTCCGCCGTGTCGTCATCGCTGTGTGACGATCGGCGACCTTCCGCAATCACGCGCCGCGCCTCGGGCGCATCCTCTTCCCGCACCAGCAGGATCATCCCGCCTAGACCGGGGAACGCGTCCTGCACCATCGACGCCGAAGTAAGATCGCTCTCGATGCCCTCCGAATCGAGCAATCCTTTTACCACCAGCGCCTCCGATTCCTGCTCGGTCTCGAACACCTTGACCAGTTTCTCGTTAGGATCGGGACGCCGCTGCGCCTCAGCGGCCGAATTGCCAGGTTCAACCATGACATCTCCAATCTGGAATCGGCCTCAAGTGGTCGAATCCGCAAACAGCGATTTTACTCCCATTCAAGAGCACGAACTGGGAGGGCGCGAATTGCTTTCACCAGAATTGCGAAGAAATCGAATCGGCAGCTCGGATCGGGAAGGCACGAAATCGGGAAGGGCACGAGTTCACTCGTGCCGCCAAACATGCCCCGAATGCCGGCTTTAGCCGCTGAGGAGCCGCCGTCACCAGATCCCTTCGCATTTGTAGATGCTACGCGCCTCCGTTTAGCAGCAACCTACAGCATTACCCCCAAACGACACCTTTGTGTTATTGCTTTCCCCCATATCTACGGCAGAATGGCATTAACCCATCGCGCAACGCTAAAGCGCGTAGAGTCATCCAAATTTGAGGGACGAGCAAAGGGGGCACCATGAACATCCATCACCAGAACGGACGAGACGGGCGGGAAACAAATTTTCCAATGGCGGAGCAGCAGACTCTGCGCGAACGCGAAGAGGAAGCCCGAAAAATCCGTCGCCTGCAAGTGATGATCAGCATGGTGATGTCCGTGATTGGCCAGGACCCGAACCTCACCGTAGAAGAAGCCTCAGAACTGGCCGCCGGAGCCAAGCGCGCCGCCCTCGCCATGTTCCCCGACAAAGAACTCGCCTACGACCTGCTGTACAAGCCCCGCCTGCAACGGCTAATGAAGGAGCGCTTCCGGCTGCAGTAAGGCATTGTTGATTGCTGATTTTTGATGGTTGATTCTCGAACAAGTCCGGAGCTACTTGTTTTTCAATCAACAATCACCAATCAACAATTCCTCCTACTCGTCCACCACCGAATTCCGCAGAGTTCCCACGCCTTCGACGCTAATCTCCACCACATCCCCCGCCACCAGCGGTCCCACGCCGGCAGGCGTCCCCGTGGGAATCAAGTCCCCAGGAAACAAAGTCATGGCCTGCGCGATGTGGCGGATCACCACATCCAGCGCAAAGATAAAATCCCGCGTGTTCCCCTGCTGCCGCAACTCGCCGTTGACGCGGGTTTCCACTCCAATCCCTGCCCACGGATCGATCTCATCGGTGACCACCGGCCCCACTGGACAAAACGTGTCGAAGCCCTTGGCACGGGTCCACTGCCCATCTTTATTCTGCAGGTCGCGAGCCGTTACGTCATTCACACAGGTGTAACCGAGAATGTATTGCCGGATGTCCGCATTCGCCGCCGGCTGATAGCAAGTCTTTCCAATCACCACGCCCAACTCGCCCTCGTGATCGACGCGCTGCGAAATCCTCGGACGCCGCACCGTCCCGCCCGGCGGCAACAGCGCCGACGTAGCTTTCAGAAAAATCAGCGGCTCCTGCGGCACATCGTGCCCCAGTTCCGCCGCATGCTCGCGATAATTGCGGCCCACGCACACAATCTTCGACGGACGTACCGGAGGCAGCAGCGACGCTTCCTCGAGGGGAATGGCTTCGATCTTTCGCGTGCGCAGACTTTCCATGTCCCCGTCGGCTTCCTCGGGCGGAGTTAGCAACACTCGGACAATCGAATCACGCCCCCCCACGGACTCAACCAGCCCGTATTGCACCTGCCCATTGAATTGAAATCGGCAATATTTCATCGTCATCTATCTAACCATATTCGTGGTAACTGAGGCGCGGAGAGAGGGGAAATATTTTCTCGATTCCAGTTGCGACCTCCTGCGGCCCGCGGCGGGTACTTGCCGGCACGTGGTATCAGCGCTGGCGCGCGTATCTGGTATAGTGGTGCCCCCGGGGCGTTCAGGGTTAGAAAGCCGAGTCCCCCCCGAAATTCACGCGGGCCGCCCTGGACATGTGGGGGTAATCCACGTCCTCGCAGGAGTAATTCCGTGCCCTCTGCGCCGCGCCAATCCTCAGGCAAAGGTATGCCGCGGATGCTCGCCTGCGCCGTTGCCCTGTGGCTATGCAGCCAAATCTCTGCGCTCGGGCAAGTGCCGAATATAAATATGGGCCCGGATTCCGGCTTCGCGCAAATGGACTTTGCGCAGATGTATCTCGACCAGATCAATCGACGCGCCAAGAAAACCGAACAGCAACGCAAGCAAGATAAAGAGTTGATCGATTCCGGTGCCGTATCCGCTCTCGATCTGGAAGCTCCCAATAAAGCCGTGGTGGAGTTCAACGGCGCCACGGCCCTGATGAAAGCGCAGCATTCGAAAGAGGCGATCAAGCACCTGCAGAGGGCCATCGATGCCTATCCCAAGTTTGTCGCAGCTCACATTGCCCTTGGACTTGCCTATCTCGATCAGGAAGACAGGCCCCGCGCCACCGGCGAATTTGAAACAGCGGCGAAGCTGGACCCAAAGTTTCCGGGTGCATTCCTGAATCTCGGTATGGTCGCATTGTCGATGAACGATTTCGAAACGGCCCGGCCAGAACTGGAAAAAGCAGCTTCCCTGCGTCCCCGGGACGCCAAGATTCTCTGCGCCCTGGCGTACGCGCGAAACGGGACCCACCAGTACCGGGAAGCCCTCGAAACGGCCGAACTGGTTCACACTCTCAATCACAAAGGAATGGCGAACGTGCATTACGTCGCCGCGTCGGCCGCGATGTCTCTGAAGGATTTCGATGCCGTGGAGCGCGAGCTTAATTTTTTCGTCAGCGAAGACCCAACCAATGCGTTCGCTCCTGTGGCCCGCCAGAACCTGGCAACTCTTGCGCATAACAGGGCTGTTCGGGCGACGGGCCCTTCCTCACAAGGAACTACTCTCGTCGCGTCACTACGCACGCAGACCCTCCCGAACAGCGAACGCCTGAAATCGCAGGTGAGCGCAGTAGGGAACGAATCTGACTCTGGGACTTGTGAAGAATGCGGCACCCTGGCCGAGAGCAATTCGGCTGCGGCAGGCGGCGGTAACGTCACGGCAGCGCAGCCAAGTATTCCATCTCCCGCCACCGCCTGGACCATTCGCACCAACGTGGATCAGGTCACTCTATTTTTCACAGTCACCAGTCATGGGCATACAGTCAACGATTTAAATCAGTCCAATATCCGCATCCTGGATGACAATAAGCTGCCGGAAAGAATAGAGCAATTTGCCCCTCAGTCGAAGCTTCCCCTGCGATTGGCGCTGCTCGTCGATACCAGCGGTTCGGTGGTCGACCGGTTCTCCTTCGAAAAACGCGCTGCCACAAAATTCGTGGAAAAAATGCTGAGCGGCGCCTCCGATCTCGGTTTCATCGCCGGCTTTTCCGAAGATACTATCGTGACTCAAGATTTCATTGGAGACCCAGCCGAACTGGGAAAGGGAATTGAGAAACTCGCAAACGGCGGAGGAACCGCGCTGTTCGACGCGGTGTCACTCGCCTGTCGAAAGCTGGCAGCGTATCCCGAGAGCGAGCGTGTGGCGAGAGTTCTGGTGATTCTCAGCGACGGTGAAGACAACTCCAGCCACACCAGCCTGAAGCAGAGCATCCAGATTGCCGAGCGGACCGGCGTGGCGATTTACACCGTCAGCACGCGCGAAGATCGCGGCGATAAAACGGACGCCGATCGCGTATTAGAGCTATTGGCGGAGCGCACCGGCGGCGAGGCAATGTTTCCCGGGGACATCCTGACCTTGGGCAAGTCTTTCGACAAGCTGCACGACTTGATTCGCAGCCGCTACTTTATCGCCTATACACCCGCCGATTTTCAGCCCAACGGAAACTTCCGAGCCATCACGGTCGTCGCCGAGAAAGACGGCAAGCGCCTGCAGGTGCGGGCCCGGAAGGGCTACCACGCACGTCTTGCGGCTACGGCGAACCGATAAGAAAAATCCCCTATGTTGCCGGAAGATCGCTTCGAGCCCGCGGGCTGCTAGAAAAACTCGCGCTGGGACTCAGCTTTGAAGGACCGGTCTCGAGCCGCGCCATAAGTGCCGCAAAATTAGCAGCCGCTTTAGCCGCCGGTTTTGATCGGTACAACGAGCCTGTTTAGCAACCTGCTACGGCACCAATTCACTGGCTTCCTCCGACCGGCCACTCTCATTCCCGCGAACATCTACCGCAGAGACCGAATAAAAATAACGCTTTCCCGCCGCAACGTTGGCGTCCCGATACACCGGAATTTTCACCGGGGACATATTCAGTTTCTCGGCAGCCGTTCCTTCTTCGTGACGATAAACGTTGTAGCCGTCGAAATCGATATCGGCAACCGGGGCCCACAACAGATCGACAAATGTCTTCTGTCCCGGCCCAGAAGACACCGCCTGCAACCCGGAAGGAACGGCTGGCGGAAAAACATCATGCGCGAACACTTTGATTTCGGGCGTGTCGTCGCCTTCGATTTGTAGCTCGGGCTTGTTTTCCTGGGCGATCACGGTCACTGTCTCCGCACGATATTCGTAGGTCTTTTCCCATTCAACGCCGGAATCAGTGAGACTGTAAGTGCGTTCGCTACCCGCTGCGACTTCGCCTGCAAGAATCCTCTGCGCGCTTTCCTCCGTCCGCCGATACACGCGATAGACGTAGTGGATCGATGCCGCGGAACCCCCTGCCGGGGAGTCGCCCGTCCAGTTGAGCATGACTCCCTGACCCGTGACGCGCGCCGCGAAGTTCCGGGGTGGCGGAAGAGTACGGACCAGCGAAACCCGCGCCTGATTCGAGAGTCCCGCCCCGCGACCTTCCGGGTTGAGCTCTTCGACAGCGTAAGTCACGAGCGCAGAAGGGTCGTCTCTCTCAAGTTGCTCGGGGAGCGAGTCGGAATACGATCTGGCAATTTTCTGCTTGGAAGTTCGGGATGTGTCGGGGCCGGGTTGCGGAGCGACTTCACCCACCGGAATACCGCACTGCGTTAACTCTCTTGCAAGTCCTCGGCAGATCCGTGCCGAACCGGCACTTCGAATCGTCTGCCGATCGGTGGTAAGGCTGGGAGCAGTCCAGGTCAGCGTAACATGATTGCCCTTGCGCGCAGCCCGCAGATCCAAAGGCGGCTTCGGCAACTCCAGCGACGGAGGCTGCGGCGGCCCAACCGTCGCGCACGCCGTAAACATCAACGGCGCTCCCACAACCAGTAAAAACTTCGCCGTAGAGCGTCTCATGCGGAAGAAGACAGATTAACAGACCGCCCCTGCGGCAGCCTCGCGGTTCCTCATTTTCAAGATCGCATCTTAACGGCGGCACCGGTGCGGGAATGAGCTTGAAAGCAGCAATGCGCTTGTGAGTTTTGGGAGGGGCACGGCTTCAGAGGTTGCGGAAAAACTCACTGGTTTCTTGCGCGAGATGAGTTACAAGCAAGAATGCGAGGAAATCAGGACGAGCAAGAGGAAGTTTTCAGCTACATTCCGCTGAAGAAGCGAGGGCCACAGGATCATCCCTTGCGACGGGGGCGGGAGATGACGGATCGGGCGCTGCAGGAGCTGTTACCCCGGTTCGATCAGTTATATGGGCAGACGGGACGGCCGTCGATTCCGCCGGAGCAACGGCTGCGGGCGCAGATTCCGATTGCCGGAATGTTTAAAAAGCACTCCCGAACGGCAAATCCAAGAGTGAGGTACGCAAATAACGAGCACGAAAGCACGTGGTGGAGAATAGCAGCACGAAAAAGTAAGTTTTTCCGCAACCTCTCCAGCCGTGCCGCTCGCAGTCGGAACTGATGCGGCCTCTGGCCCTGAGGCACCTTCCGCTCATTACGATACAGTTTTAGGCGGATAGGGCAGTTTGAAAACTGTCCCACCACTCATCCGCCCGGCGAACGACTTCGCTAAACTTGTGCCTGAAACGCCGACCCCTGCGTCCGCGCGTTCCTCGCTATGGCCGAATCGATCGCAGAGTTTTTCCTGGAACATTTTCAGGCGCACCGGCGCGAGTGCGCCTATCGGCAGCGCCGCGGATACAGGACCGAATCGCTCACCTACGGTGAAGTTCTGGAAATGGCCATGGGATTCTCATGCGAACTGGAGGCGCGGGGAATCGCCAGAGGCGATCGCGTCATGCTTTGGGGCGAGAACTGCGCGCAATGGGTAGCGGCATTCTTGGGTTGCGCCATCCGCGGCATAATCGTTGTGCCCATGGATGATGGCTCTTCCGCCGATTTCGCCGCGCGAGTGTCCCAGCAAGTCTCCGCCAAACTCGTAGTGGCCTCGCGGCGTCATCGGCACGAGTGGGCGGCGGGGGCGGAGTCTTCGATTGCAACGTTAAGTCTGGAGGATTTGGCACAGAATCCTGCATCGTCTCCCACGCCACAAGTCGCTCCAACGGTCTCGCTGGGTCGCGGCGACATCCTGCAAATTGTTTTCACCTCGGGCACAACGGCTGAACCCAAAGGCGTAGTCATTACCCACGGCAACGTTCTGGCGAACATCGCTCCCCTGGAACAGGAGATGCGCGCCTATCTCAAGTACGAGCGCCTCGTCCATCCACTGCGCTTTCTGAACCTTCTGCCGCTCAGCCATGTATTTGGTCAATTCCTCGGTATGTTCCTGCCTCCGCTGCTGGGGGGGACGGTTATTTTTCAGGACGAGTTGAAGCCATCCGAAATCATCAACACCATCCGCCGCGAGCGCGTGTCCGTTGTGGTCAGCGTGCCTCGAGTGCTGCAATCGCTGAAACAGAAAATCGAAGGCGATCTGGAGGACCGCGGAGAAAGGGATACGTTCCGACGGCGGTTTCAGTCGGCGGAAGGCCAGCACTTCCTGCGCCGTTGGTGGACGTTTCGGGCGATTCGCCGCCAGTTCGGCTGGAAGTTCTGGGCATTCATCTCTGGCGGCGCCACCCTCGACGGCAATACCGAAGAATTCTGGGAACGGTTGGGATACGCCGTGATCCAGGGCTATGGACTGACCGAGACCACGTCGCTGATCAGCGTGAATCATCCGTTCCGCTTAGGCAAGGGATCGATTGGAAAAGTGTTGCCCGGGCGCGAGGTGAAGCTGGCGGAAGACGGCGAAATTCTGGTACGCGGGGGTGGCGTGGCGTCACGCTACTGGCATAGTGCTAGTGCACAGAAGATTTCCGGACAGAATATTGCCGAACACATTGTCGACCCGAATATTGCCGACCCGAGAGGCTGGTACCGCACCGGCGACATCGGCGCGCTTGACCAGGCCGGCAATCTCTATTTCAAGGGACGCAAGAAAGAAGTGATCGTCACACCCGGTGGAACAAACGTTTATCCCGAAGATCTGGAAGCGGCGTTACGCCGGCAACCGGAGGTGAAAGATTGTGTGGTGGTGGGGATTGATCGGGGCGGGAATGCGGAGCCCTGCGCGGTTGTGATTCCGCGCAACGATACCCGACTTGAAGACGCCCAGCTTGAAGAAGTAGTGCGCCGTACGAATGAGTCGCTGGCGGAATATCAACGAATTCGTTTGTGGGTCCAATGGCCACAGGAGGATTTTCCTCGCACCAGCACACAGAAGCCGCGGCGAAATGTAATTCGGGAAGCGGCACAGGCGCAATTGGTCGAGCAACATGCCGAAAGCGGCGAGAACCGGCCACTGGCTGAATTGATTGCACGTGTCACGGGGCGATCTCTCTCTGGTCTGCGCCAGGACGCGAATCTCGATTCCGATCTTGGCCTCAGTTCGCTCGATCGCGTGGAATTGCTGAGCACCCTGGAGGACCGCTATCAGGTGGATCTCAGCGAAACGCGCTTCAGCGCGGTCCAAACGGTGGGCGATCTTGAAGGGATGCTGCGCGCTCAGACGGCGCCGCCCGCCCGCTATCACTATCCCGGTTGGACGTTGCGCTGGCCCGTAACCTGGTTGCGCCTTCTTACCCATTACCTGTTAATGCGGCCCGCGATTCTGCTGTTAGGCTGGCCGCGAATTGCAGGCCGCGAACACCTGCGCGGGGTCAAAGGTCCGTTGCTGGTGGTCTCAAATCACGTTGGAGATGTCGATCCCGGATTTATTCTGGCTGCCTTGCCGGCGCGCTTTCGGCATCGGCTGGCAACCGCTACCGGCGGAGAAGCTCTGGAGGCGTTGCGATCGCCAAACCCAGACCGCGGATTTTTTGCACGCATTTACGACCGCGTCCAGTGGATTCTAGGGGTCGCGCTGCTGAATTTATTTCCGCTGCCGCGCGAAGCTGGTTTCCGCCGCAGCTTTTCCTACGCCGGAGAAGCTGTGGATCGCGGCTACAGCGTGCTCGTCTTTCCCGAGGGCCGTCACACGATGGACGGCAAGATGCACCCGTTCCGCGCCGGCATCGGCCTGCTGGCGGCGAATCTCGGCATTCCGGTTCTGCCCATGCGGATCGACGGCCTGTTCGAAGTGAAGCAGGCAGGCAAGAAGTTCGCCAAGCCGTACACCATCGGCGTACGCATCGGCGAGCCGATAAGATTTCCGCAGGGTTCCGATCCGCAGGAGATTGCCGCAAAGCTGCAGCAATCTATAGAAGCCCTCTGAATCGCCCGCGAAGAATGCAGAGAACAAGTATCGCCGCCGACCCGGCGGCTCTCGCGGGAGCGTCCCGCCCGCGCATCCTAGGCGCCTGCGAGGACGAGGGGCAAGATGCCCTCGCGACAGGCGGCAGGACGCCGCTACAGTTCCCGCTATTCTTCGTCCGCCTGCGGCTCTTCCTGATGCAAGTTCGCTTCCAACTGAACTTCGGGAACATTCGATTCCCGCAACAGACGATTGAGCGCCGGCAAGTCCGTGTTCTTGAATTCATTCCAGCGCTTGAATACATCGACGCGGTCGCTCTCAGTTGCCGAAAGCGCCTCCATTTGCGAAGAGGTTGGTTCGGCATCGGGCCCCCAGACTTGCGAGTAGAGCGTGCCAGCTTGCCCGTTCACCCGGCTGAGAGTGGCCTCTTGAGACGGCGGAGCGAAAAATCCCCCCGCGGCGCCCAGCACTGTGGTCAACTTCTTCTCGAAAGCTTCAATGGCATCTTTAGTCGAGCCCTTCGCCTGCCCGCTGACTTTGTCGAGTTGCGCGCGAATCGAGCCGCCTTGCCGAAGCGCTTGCGCGGATTCGGTCATCATGGCCGTCAGGCGAATTTCCACCTGGAATTTTTTTTGCAGGCCTGCCGCGGAAATCTTGATGCGAGGATCCATCTTGATGGTCAGTGGCGCGGTGGAGGTTTTTCCGTCAACCGTCAGCCGAACCGTGTAGCTCCCGGGGAGCACTGTCGGTCCCAGTGGAAATCGAGGTGTGTCATGCGGAATCGCTGCGATGGGATAGTCATGACGTGTGGAAATCGGGGCCGGATAATGCAGGTCCCACACCCAGCGGTGCATGCCGGCATCCGTCGAAAGTTTTCGCGGCTCGCGGACCCAATACAACGGGATCAACTGCTTCTGTAATTGTTCCTCGGTAATGTCCGGTTTGTCAGCACTGGAGAAACGCCGCACCAGATGTCCTTGCGCATCCAGAATTTCGAGGGTTACCGCAGACGGCGCGGATGGCAAATAGTAATCAAGAATTGCGCCGTCGGGCGGATTGGCCGCGGCCGGTTCGTCCGGCGGCAGCGGCGTGTCAGTATTCGTATCGCGCTGAATGCGGTAGGCTGGCGCGGGCGTGAACAGATGTACTGCGTTCGCAATCTCCGCCGACGCTTCGCGCAGCGGCGCAATGTCATCCAGAACCCAGAAAGACCGCCCGTGGGTGGCCACGATCAGATCGCTTTCGTGAATCCAGAGATCGCGCATGGAAGTGTGCGGCAGATTCAGTTGCAGCGATTGCCAGTGATCGCCGTCATCGAACGAAACCCACACCGCATTTTCGGTACCAGCAAATAGCAAACCTTTGCGGACGGGATCCTCGCGCACCGTGTCCACCGGCCCAAACTCAGGCAGTCCCGCGGTAATCAGCTTCCAGCTCTTCCCACCATCATGTGTGCGATAGATGTAAGGATGAACATCGTCAATGCGGAATCGGCTCACCGAAACATACGCGGTCTGCTCGTCGAAATGCGACGCCGAGATTTGCGTGACCTTGCTCCACGCTGTCAGTTCTTGGGGCGTGATGTCGGCCCAATTCTTGCCGCCGTCGCGAGTGATCCAAAGTTTGCCATCGTCGGTCCCGGCCCAGAGACCGTCTACGGTTTTAAAAGACGGAGCCAGCGCGTAGATGACGCCGCGCAGTTTGTCGGCGCCCTTGGGAACCAGCGTGCCCACGCTTGCGGGCACACCGGGATCCTCGCGCGTCAGGTCCGGGCTGATGGTCTGCCAGGAATTGCCGCCATCGGTCGTCTTGAAGAGCACATTGCTCGCGAAAAACAGAACGTGCGGATCCACCGGAGAAAACATCAGCGGCTCGGTGCGGTCCGTGCGATATTTCGAGGTGCGTACTGGGATGGGTGTGACGTTCTGCACCTGCCCCGTGGAAAAATGGAACCTGGAAACTTCGGTTCTGCCGCCACCGTAAATCACGTCAGGATCGAGCGGGTCCGGTGCGACATACCCATACTCGATCACGCCCACGGGATGCCAGTCGCGGAAGGTAATCGCCCCATCGTTCCCCCGGCTCAACGTGCAGGCCGAACCGCTTTCCTGCTGTCCCCCGCAGACACGATAAGGAAACGTGTTCGTCGTAATCGCGTGGTAGAACTGCGCCGTCGGCTGGTTGTACCAGGAACTCCAGCTCGCGCCGCCGTTCACGGTAATGATCGCCCCCTGATCGCTGACGATCAGAATAATATTGCCGTCGTGGGGATCGATCCAAAGATTCTGGTAGTCGTCTCCGCCCGGTGCGCCGCGAAATCCCGACCACGTTTTGCCGCCGTCGGCGGAGCGCATCGTGACCGTGCTAACCACATAAAGCAGGTCGGGATTCTTTGGATCAACTTTCGCAATAGGAAGATCGCCGCCGCCGATTCGTCCTGCTGGCCGCGGATCCTCCGTAATCTGAACCCAGGAATCGCCCGCATCGTCCGAACGATACACGCCAAGTTTTCCCCCAGCCGTGGCCAGAGTCGCATAGAGCCGGCGCGAATCGCTGGGCGCGATGGCCACGTAAATCTGTGAAAGGTCCTTCGGCAGGCCGCCCGTCAGCCCATGCCAGGTGCTGCCGCCGTCAGTCGATTTGAAAAGTCCGCCACCGGCGCCGTTGAATTCGTTGCCGTCCTCCCACGGACCTTCGCGCACTTCCCACATCGAGGCATAAACCACATCGGGATTCGAAGGATCGATCTCAACATCGGAGCCGCCGGTATTTTCGTCCTTGGAGATAACCCGCTGCCAGTTTTGACCGCCGTCGGTCGAGCGATAAATTCCACGCTCCTGGCTTGGCCCGTAAGGATGCCCGAGCACGGCGGCAAAAACACGATTGGGATCGCGCGGGTCAACAACCAATGCGGGAATTTGCTGCCCCTCACGCAGTCCGAGATGCGTCCAGGTTTTCCCGGCGTCGGTGGATTTGTAAATGCCGTTGCCCACAGAAAGATCGGGCCGATGCAATCCCTCGCCGCTGCCGACATAAATGATGTTGGGATCGGAAGGGGCAACAGCGATCGCGCCAATGGACTGCGTCGACTCATGATCGAAGATAGGATTCCAGGTGCGCCCGTAGTCGTCCGTCTTCCAGACGCCGCCATTCACCTGCCCGACGTAAAACACATTCGGCTGGCCGGGAACTCCGGCGGCGGCGCGCGTGCGCCCTCCACGAAACGGCCCGATCATGCGCCAGTGCAAATCCTGGTAAAGGTTTTCGGGAACCTGCGTCCAGCTTGCAGTTCCCATTAGAAAAACACAGAAGCACCCCAGCAGACGAAGAACTGCATGCGATCGGTTCACTTGCTCCCCCTCAAACGGCCCACGGCAAACCACCAAGAATAAACCAAAAAACAGCTGCGCGCATGACGCAAAAGAATCCCCGATTCTGATCGCAACACTGTCGCGTTCCCAACGGCCTTATCTCCGGTGCCGTCTTTCAGGCGAAGGGAGGGATCTCGCGAGCAGACCATCCAATCCTCGGCCCCCCGAAGTCTTCAGCAAACTGAGAAACAATTCGGAGACGCCGGCGGAATTAGTTGGCCGCTGCCTCGCGCGGCGGTTATGATGGCGAGGCTTTCAAACGCCATGAGCATTCAAAGTTTCGATCTGCGACGCACTTCTTTCCGCTTCGTTCTTCACTGTTTCCTTTGTTTTGCGTTGTTTTGCGGCGCGGCAATTGCGCAGTCCGCCCCCGCCCCGGCAAGCGTTCCCCCCGGCGAGGGACTCAATCCCATCCTCACCTACATCTCCTCAGCCTGGGACACGCTGACCCGCTCCATGACCGAATGCGTCAGCATCGTGGATCCCAAAATCAAGGTGGCGCCCGTGCTGTATTTGCCGGCGGAAGTCGCCGAGCCCGCAGCCGTTCACCAACTGGCGGCCGACTGCAACGTGCGCATCGAACATTTGCCGGTCCAGATTCATCGCCTGGGCGAGATCGATACCGCGAAGATCCAGCCGCACGGCTTGCTTTATCTCCCGGATAAATACGTCGTTCCCGGCGGACGCTTCAACGAAATGTACGGCTGGGACAGCTACTTCATCATTCGCGGCCTGCTGCGCGCCGGTCGCATCGATCTGGCGCGGGGCATGGTCGATAACTTCTTCTTCGAGATCGAGCATTACGGCGCCATGCTCAATGCGAATCGCACCTATTACCTCACGCGTTCGCAGCCTCCATTCGTGAGCTCGATGTTCGTAGATGTCTATCGTTCCATCCAGCAGGTTCACAAGACCGACGCCGTGGTTGACAAGGCCTGGCTGGAGCGCGCCTACACCGACCTCGATAAAGACTATGGCATGTGGACCCGCGATCCGCATCTGGCGGGACAGACCGGATTGTCGCGTTATTACGATTTCGGCGAAGGCCCGCCCGCCGAGGCCGTGCAGGACGAAACCGGCTTCTACCGCAAAGTGGCGCAATATTTTTTCTTGCATCCCACTCAGGCTGACGACTATATCGTCGAGATCAATGCGGGCTCAACCCAGGCAGTCGCGGGCTCGCCCTATTCTCTGCAGGTCTGCGACGTCTCCATGACCGGCGTCTCGATGGCCGGCGACATGACGACGCCGCGCGCGGAGTGCGAAAAAGGAAGGCAGTTCAAGCTGAGCGCGGATTACTACAAAGGCGACCGCTCCATGCGCGAATCCGGCTTCGACGTCAGCTTCCGCTTCGGACCCTTCGGCGCCGCGACGCATCACTACGCGCCCGTGTGTTTGAACAGCCTCTTGTACAAAACCGAAAAAGATCTGGAGCAGATTAGCCTGTGGCTGGGCCACG
Organism: uncultured Acidobacteriaceae bacterium; assembly: GCA_963709305.1. Lineage (GTDB taxonomy): Bacteria > Acidobacteriota > Terriglobia > Terriglobales > Acidobacteriaceae > Sulfotelmatobacter. Next base: position 264,306 of record CAVPWO010000008.1, read on the forward strand.
CCGAAGATGCGAAAAAGTGGAGTCAGCGGGCCGAGGCACGCAAGACACTGATCACGCGCTACTTGTGGAATCAGGAACAAGGCCTGTTTTTTGACTACAACTTTCAGACGAATCGGATGTCGAATTACCAGTATGCCTCCACTTTCTATCCCTTGTGGGCCGGCCTGGCGACGCAAGAGCAGGCAAAAGCCGTTGCTGGCAACCTGAGAATATTTGATCGTCCCGGCGGACTTCCCATGAGCACTTACGAAAGCGGCGCGCAGTGGGATCTGCCCTACGGATGGGGCAACATCGAAATGCTGGCCATCGACGGCCTGCGACGCTACGGTTTCAACGCCGACGCCGATCGCGTCTCCTACGAGTTCCTGTCGACGGTAGCCGAAAATTTCCGCCGCGACGGCATCATCAAGGAAAAGTACAACGTTGTGACCAAGTCCTCCGAAGCCCACGTCGAACTGGGCTATGAAATGAATGTAGTCGGTTTCGGCTGGACCAACGCCGCCTTCCTCGAACTACTGCACGGCCTGCCCAAACCAATGGTCGAGCGCCTGGAAAAGCAAGAGACCCTGCCGCTGCCCAACTCGAAATAAACATGGCCCCTAAATCGCCCTCGTTAACGCACAGCTAGGCTTTGGAGAAGGGCACGATTTCTCCCGAATCTTGTCAATAGGGAAAAACCACACGATTCCGCCTAACCCGATGAAAGCATTCCAGATATAAAGTTCCAAATTTTTCCGGTTGACCCCGGCGAATTTGCTATTCTGGATATATAGACAAAAAAGTGAGAAAGGCGCGGCCACCGGTCGCGCCTTTCGTGTTTTCGGGAAGAGCCTCTTTCGGACGGAATTTCTGGGACTACCCCTTTGCGGGAGGAGCTTTTTCGGGACGAATATAGGGCGGGATCGATGAAGCGGTGGGGAAAATTCAGCACTCTCAAAGAGCGAGGCGAATGGGTCGAACTTCAATTCATGGCTGCGGCCGCTTCGCACGGCTATCACGTTCTGAAACCGTACGGCGACTCTTTGGCCTACGACGTCGGCATCGATCACCATGGCAGTCTCGTTAGAGTGCAGGTTAAATCCAGTAGCGTGCGCAGTGGCACCGGATACTTCTGCCAGTTCCGCCGCAACTATCTCTCAAAACGTCCCTACACTCTCGATGAGCTCGACCTCTTCGCAACCTACGTCATCCCCGTCAAAGCCTGGTACCTGATCCCCGCCTCCGTGATCCTAAGACCAACCCGCAAAGTGGGCGTGATGCTGTTCCCCGTCGACCACCTCCTCAAAAACCGTTACCGCTACGAATCCTACAAAGAAGCCTGGCCCCTCCTGACCGAAACCCGCCGCTCCCTGAACCGCCGCGGCCACCCACTGGTGATGCCATGTGGAGCGGACGCCCCGACCGCTGCTGTTGGAGTTGCCGTTGATCTGACCGTTGAACTTGCCAGTGAAGAAAGCTCGAAGCCGAGCGCGCAACCCGAAGCTACCAAACTCCAGCCGCGAAGCGGCGGCACAGGATGGCCTCGAACGTAAGTCCGGGTAGACAGAAGAAGTGACAGGAACTCTCGGAGGGAACCGAGGGACGCGACAACTCGGCGCGCACATCAGTTCACCGATTGGATATACGTACGATCAGAGAAGTCGTGCGTTCGCGAGCCTCAGCCTAACGATGATACAGACCATGCACGACGCCACCCTCTGCATCGAATCGATGCGCAATGACCTGGTAATATTTCGAATCTGCATGCTCGAAATGACGGAATAAAGCGTAGGCAATCAAGTCCGCCAATTGGATAAGGCGCGATGCCTTTGAATCGACAAAAACAGGGACCTCAGCGTAATTGCGTGTTACCCCAAACGAGTGTCCGGCGTATTTGAACTCGCGCGCCAGGGTCTGAATTCGTTGTTCTGTAGATGACTTGTCGAAAACAATTAAGCCTCTCTGCGTATCGCCTTTCAGGCTGTGAAGTCTGCCCAGAAACTGATCGAAGCGACTGCAAAGTTGCTCAAAAGCCACTTTAGCGATGTCTTGGCCGGAAAAATTTTTCTTTTCGAGTACTACTCCGAAGAGCCGAATATTTCGAGGATGCCTGTCGTCGATTCCGAATTTCAGAGAGTCGAGCATCGCTTGTTCGCGGTCTGCTCTGGGATGTTGGTCCCATCCGCAGCGCCCGGTTCTCATTGGCGAGCCATGAAGTTCTATTGAATGAGGCTGATTGGGGACAAATCGCGCGGCGATCTTGTCCAATACTTGTTCGACCCAATGAGTCTCGCGTTCAAACGCAGAAACCCCTGCAAGTACAAAATGGCGCTGGCTCGGATCAGTAATACTTCCTGACTCGTCTGCGTATAAGAGATGCACTGTAATCTCAAATTAAAAAGGGGCTGCCAAAGCAGCCCCTCAGAAGGTTGGCCAGGGGGGCTATAAAACCCCACGCGCCGCAAAGATGATCAGCGCAACCCGACCTAACCTAGGATACCCTACGTCAACGAGAGAGTCAACTCGACTATATGAAGGTATTCTCCATTTGTTCGCCTACTAACGACCCACCATTACCTACGCGTTAGCCCGAACTTTTTCGCGTCCGTTGCGCCTCCAGCTGGGCTCGGAGCAAACGCAATTGAAGTTTCATATGAAGATTATCCCAGTGTTTGCGGTTTTTCCCTAGATGATCTGGGGTCCGGCCAATCTCCTTTGTCGCATTGTAGGTTTCCTCGACGAGTTCAGCTCCGGCGTCCTTCCAGAGTCGAAGCACGGAGCGAAACCCGCCGTGCCACTGCGCATTCCCGGCCTGATCTAGTTCCACCATGTTTCGAAAAGCCGCGAGCATCGGATAAGAAGCCCCCTTTGTGAGCCGATACTTACTGGGAACCAGTTGGGCGAATGGAAACTCCAGCATGCGGTTGCCCGTCGCCTCCTCCACGATGTTCATCTTCCCTGCGCTACCGCCAGATTCGTTGTGAATATCACGAAAGTCATGGCGGATGTGGTCGTAAAGCATCAAAGCCTCGTGTAACAATGGGCGAAGCCGGTGGTACTTGCTACTCTTCGACCGGTTCCGATTTTCTTCGAAGTCGTCTGCGAATTTCTTCAACGGGATGCTCCACTTTTCATACCCCGATATCGGGTGTTTCCCACCGTCGTTCGGAAAATCAAAGATATTGAACAACTCCATGATGCTGATAAGATCGCGGACGTCGTAGGCGGTGCTATCAGATTCCCGCCAAGCGATCAGAGTTTCGTACGACCTACCTGAAACTTCTTTCTTTAACCACTCGAAAACACCGTCGATGTTGTAGATCGACTTAGGCGCTACCTGCATCCCAGTGTTCAAACCTCGAGCAATGTCGGTAATCAGCTCATCTTCAACACCCGTGCGAATGTAGACCTCGACGTACTGGTCCTGGTGAGTGCTTTTCTCGGAGTTACACTGCTCAATTATTTTCGCAGTGTGTGCTCCGTCTACGATTCCGCCCTCCTCGTCGTCCACGACTATTTCGTATACTTGCCTGTCCTTTTCCACCATCCGGACGCTCAGCGCTAGAATCGTGATGCCCTTGTTCATGAGGTCAAAGCTTCCCGGCTTTGCGCCAGTGCCTTCAAGACTCTCGCGAACGTCTCGGTAGACGAGTCGGTTCAGACCTACAGGTTCGCGGGCGTTGGCCGCAGTGCTGATACCGGATGGAAAATCGGCAGCCTTAACGGTTAGCCAATACTTTTCGATGCGATTGAAAATCGGATGGGAGACTTTGCGAGCTTCGTATGCGGAAATGCGATGGACCTGCTTGCCCATGGCCGAACTCCTTTTTCTCTTTGAGCGGACGATGCCGCCAATTTAGCTGTGTGCACAAGGGCACCAACTTCAAGGATGCTACCAGAAATGGCCGTCCAGAGGATGGAAAAGGTCGGCGACGAGGTCTCGGCGTATCTTGTCCAAAGCGGTGGCAGAGTCCTTACACCCCCACCGGCTGCGGCTTCGTCGCCAACAACTGCCGCAACACATACTGCAGAATCCCGCCGTTGGCGTAGTACAACGCTTCCTGCGGCGTGTCGATACGGACCAGGGCGTTGAACTCGATGTCCGGCTTGCCTTTCGTGGTGGCGCGGACTTTTACTTCTCGGCCGGCGGCGAAGTGGTCGACTATGTCGCGGATGCCGCTGATCTCGAACACTTCTTCTCCGGTCAGCTTCAACGATTCGGTGGTCTGGCCCGCGGAGAACTGCAGCGGGAGGACGCCCATGCCCACCAGGTTGGAGCGGTGAATACGTTCGTAGCTTTCGGCGATCACGGCGCGCACGCCCAGCAGGGCCGGTCCCTTGGCGGCCCAGTCGCGCGACGAGCCTGAGCCGTATTCCTTGCCCGCGAGAACGATGAGCGGCGTGCCGGCGGCGCGATATTTTTCCGACGCGTCGAAAATCGACATTTCCGTGTTAGTCGGCAGGTGGCGCGTGTATCCGCCTTCGACCGCGACCAGCTTGTTGCGCAGGCGCACGTTGGCGAAGGTACCGCGCACCATCACTTCGTGATTGCCGCGCCGCGATCCGTAGGAGTTGAAATCGGCCGGTTTCACGCCATGTTCCTGCAAGTATTTTCCGGCGGGACCATCTTTCTTGATCGACCCGGCGGGAGAGATGTGGTCGGTGGTGACGCTGTCACCCAGGACGGCGAGCACGCGGGCCTTCTTGATGTCGCGTACCGGCGAGGGCTTCACCGACATTTCGTCGAAGTACGGAGCGCGCCGGATGTAGGTGGAATCTTCGTCCCACGCGTAGGTCTGCCCTTTGGGCACGGACAGGCCACGCCAGCGCTCGTCGCCCTGAAAAACATCGGCGTAGGATTTCGAAAACATCTCGGAGGTAATCGATTGCTGCATGGTCTCTTCAATCTCGCGCTGCGATGGCCAGATGTCGGCCATGTAAACCGGCTGGCCATCTCTTCCCTTGCCGATGGCGTCCTTGCGCAAGTCGATGTCGATGCGACCCGCCAGGGCAAACGCCACTACCAGCGGCGGCGACATCAGGTAATTGGCACGCACTTCGGAATTGATGCGTCCCTCAAAGTTCCGGTTCCCCGAAAGCACCGACGCGACTACGAGTTCTTTCTCATCGATCGCCTGCGAAACTTCCGTGGGCAGCGGCCCCGAGTTGCCGATGCAAGTGGTGCATCCGTAGCCGACCAGATGAAATTTCAGCTTCTCGAGATAGGGCGTCAAGCCGGCCTTCGCCAGATAGTCGGTGACGACTTTCGATCCCGGAGCCAGCGATGTTTTCACCCACGGCGGCACCTGCAGTCCCTTCTCGACCGCCTTCTTGGCGAGCAGTCCGGCCGCAATCAGCACCGAGGGATTCGAAGTATTCGTACACGAAGTGATCGCGGCGATCACAACGCTGCCGTGCTGCAGCGATTTCTTTACCGATGCCGGCACATGCTCGTGAACTTCTGGATCTTCGACGCCGATCGCAGTGGGACTTCCGCCTTCCTGCTCCCATCGCGCATTATTCGCAGCGGGCACTGCGGAAGCCGCGGCAGCCTTGGCCGCGGATTTTGGTTTGAGCAACGACGGCAGCGCCTTCTGAAACGACTCTCCCGCCTGCGACAGCACCACGCGATCCTGTGGCCGCTTGGGGCCGGCGAGACTGGGTTCTACCGATGCCAGATCGAGCGCGAGCAGCTCCGAGTATTCCGCCTCCGGAGTCTTCTCGTCGTGAAACAATCCCTGCTCGCGTCCGTAAGCCTCGACCAGAGCGATCTGCGCCTCGCCGCGCCCGGTGAGCCCTAAATATTTCAGCGTCTCTTTGTCGATCGGAAAAATTCCGCAAGTCGCGCCATATTCTGGAGCCATGTTCGCAATCGTCGCACGATCGGCCAATGGCAAGTCGCGCAACCCGGGTCCGAAGAACTCCACAAACTTTCCAACCACTCCATGCTTCCGCAACATCTCGGTAACCGTGAGTACAAGATCAGTAGCGGTAGCGCCCTCGCGCAAACGTCCCGTCAACTTCACTCCGACCACCAGCGGAATCAGCATAGAAACAGGCTGCCCCAGCATCGCCGCCTCCGCCTCAATCCCCCCCACGCCCCATCCGAGCACTCCCAACGAGTTCACCATAGTCGTGTGACTGTCTGTGCCTACTAGCGTGTCCGGATACACGGTGCGTTTGCTGGGGGCTTCATGAATGAAGACTACGCGGGCGAGATATTCGAGGTTTACCTGGTGGACGATGCCGGTGTCGGGCGGGACGATGGCGAGATTGCGGAATCCGGTTTGGCCCCAGCGGAGGAAAGAATAACGCTCTTTATTGCGTTGAAATTCCAGAAGCGCATTCAGTTCGAAAGCGTTGGCGGTGCCGAACTCGTCGACTTGCACGGAGTGATCGATGACCAGCTCGACCGGCTGCAGAGGATTGATCAGAGCAGGATCGCCGCCCAGGGTCTGCATAGCGTCGCGCATTGCGGCCAGGTCGACTATGCAGGGGACGCCGGTGAAATCCTGAAGGAGGACGCGGCTGGGAGTGAAGGCGATTTCTTTTTCGGGCTTGGACTTGCCGTTCCAACTCGCCAGGGCGCGGATTTCTTCTTTGGTTACGTTGCGGCCATCTTCGGTGCGAAGCAGGTTTTCGAGCAGGATGCGCAGAGAGAAAGGCAGATGCTTGGTGGAGATTCCCTGTTTGTCGAGGGCGTCGAGGCGGTAGATTTCGTATTCTTTGTCGCCGACTTTGAGAGAGGAGCGAGAATTGAAAGTATTCACAGACATGATGGCTTCCTCGCGTGATGAATTCGCACAGGCGGATATCGCTGCGCGGATCGCAACTTATTAGTGTAATGCGTTTCGGAGCGAATTGCGTAGGCGGTAAGGAGCGCGTCGCTCCGCTTCTTTCGCGCCTCCGGGCTTGTTCTTCGTACGAGTTCCCCGACGCCTTGCGGCGTGGGCTGCACTCTTTGGCCGCTTCGCGGCTGGACAGCCGGGGCGGCTGTCCCCACATGTGCGCCGCGGGTTGCGCTTCGACGAACAGCCGAGGCGGCTGCCGCTACGTGTGCATTAGGGCGGGGTGCACAGCCGAGGCGACCGTCGCTACGTGACCGTTTAACGTGGCGAATTTACCGAATGCTGTTGGGCGTGTGCCCTTGGCTACGGGCTGTGTTGTAATAGAAGGAAGCTAATTTCTCATGACATCTGTGCTCACAAAATTGCGACGGCGCGCTAAAGCTCTGCACCGGAATGTGCGCGGGGCGAATATGGCGATTCGAGCGCTCGCCTCGACGGACCATCCCTTGCTGGCGCACATCATTCCGATGCGGCGCTGTAATCTGGCGTGCACTTATTGCAACGAGTTCGACGATTTTTCGAAGCCGGTGCCGATCGACGAGATGTATCTGCGAATCGACAAGCTGGGGTCATTGGGAACCGCCGTGGTGACCATTTCCGGCGGCGAGCCATTGATGCATCCCGAGCTCGACGATGTGATCCGGCGCATTCGGGCCAACGGGATGATCGCAGGACTCATCACGAATGGGTACTTGCTGGTGGCCGAACGGATTCAGCGGCTCAACCGCGCGGGCCTGGAGTGGCTGCAGATTTCCATTGACAATGTGAATCCCGACGAAGTGTCAAAGAAAAGTCTGAAGGTACTCGACAAGAAATTGCAGTTGCTGGCCGAGCACGCCGATTTTCACGTGAACATTAATTCTGTCGTTGGCGGTGGAATTAATCATCCGCAGGATGCACTGGTGATTGGCAAGCGCGCGATTGAGTTGGGGTTTACTTCGACCATCGGCATTATTCACGATGGCAGCGGGCAATTGCAGCCGCTGGGGGATGAAGAGCGCCGCATTTATCACGAGATGCAGGCGCTGGAGAAGAGCAGCTTCACGCGGATCAACTCGTTTCAGGATAATATCGCTAAGGGCTTACCGAACGAGTGGCGGTGTCGGGCGGGCGGGCGGTATCTCTACATTTGCGAGAACGGGCTGGTGCATTATTGTTCGCAACAGCGCGGGTATCCGGGAGTGCCGCTGGCGACGTATACGCGTGACGATTTGCGGCGGGAATATTTGACGGAGAAATCTTGCGCGCCGCATTGCACGGTATCGTGCGTGCATCAGGTTTCGATTTTTGATTCGTGGCGCGGGCCGCAGCATGTGTCGCCGGGGGCGGCGGTTGCGGATGAGCTCGTGCAGATCGAATAGTTCCCTTCCAGTAAGCAACCTGCTTTTCTTTGGCCCCGTTGGAGCTCTGTGGGATTAGACCGGCCTTGCCCACGGATTGCGCCCCTTCGACAAGCTCAGGGCAGGCTGCGGGATGCATTCTGACGCCGCTTCGCGGCGACCCCAGGGCTGAATACTGGTGCCAAAAGCCAGAAGCCTCGCGCTACTTCTTTGGCTGCGCTGTCGGCGGCAGCAGGCCGTTCAGGCGAAGGTACATGGCGGCGGAGCTATAGTGGTCGGCCCAATCATTGGTGAGGGCGATCAGGGCGAAGGCGCGCGGGCCTTTGCGGCCACCGAATAGTTCGACTTCGTCGCCGAGTTTCGAATCATCTACTTTGGTTAGCGCGGTGTTGCAGAAATCGAAGCTCGCCTGCAGGGCCGCGACCAGCTTGTCTTTGCTGTCGGATTCCGTCAAAGCAACCGCCGGCTTGATCTCGGGTATGTCTCCGATCGTGGAGCAGAGGTGGTTGTTGGCGCCGATCATGTGCAGGACCAGATGGCCGAACGTGGTCTGCGGCTCGGTGGGCTTGTAGCTGAATTTGTCGGCGGGCATTTCTTCGACGGCGCCTACCAGGTTTTTCTGCTGGCGCGGCAGGATTTCCTTCACCACCGAGGTGACCGGATTCTTGTTCTGAGCGAAGACTGCAGATGCCGCAAAAAGAAGAACAGTACAGATCGTACGTTTCATGGGGTCCTCCAAAAGTGTGCTGCGATTGGTCCGGCTTATTGCGCTCCCATTTTACTCAGCTGCCGGACGCAGAGCGAATTTCGTAACTGTCAAGGGGAGCTTCTTAGCAATTCGCAGCAACTCGGGAGTTCTTCAAACCGGCAGCACATCGCTTCCGCTCTGACTTCAGCGGCTATGAAGCCGGATCTCTCAACGAATCTGACGGCACGACTGAGGTGGTTGCGAAAAGACTCTCCCGGGAGGTTGAGGGCGCTTAGCGCCTAAAAGCAATCATAAATGAAGGCGCCGCGGAAGAGGATGGAACGGAGATTACGGCGGTAACGGGCGGCTGGACGGAATCTACGCCGCGTCCAGCCGGTCAATCTTCGCCGCCATGATGAAGTCGCTCTCGGTCAGGCCATCAATTTTGTGGGTCCACAGCGTGATCCCGGCCTTGCCCCAGGCCAGAAGAATATCGGGATGATGTCCCTGCGCCTCGGCCACGGCGCCCACTCGATTGACGAACTCCAGCGCCTGCTTGAAATCGGGGAACTTGAACTCGCGGTGAAGGTGATGTTCATCGTAAACCATCCATTTGGGGACACGCTGTTGCAGAGTCTCCAGTTCTTTTCCCTTGAGCGGCGGTACGCCGCCGCGGCAGGGTACGCAGGTTTTGTCGGCGAGTTGTTCAGTCATAAGGTCCCCCATCGAGCGAAATAAAAATCGAGCGAAATAAATTAGTCAGCCACAGCGAAAATCCCTGGCGACAATCCGTTCAACCCGCCGGCGCGGGAAGCGCATCCGTACGCGAGGACTCGGGTGTTTTGAAATACCGTTTTAGCCACAATAGATAGCCGAACAGCAACAGCATCGAGATCATGCCCCACCACTGCAGAACGTGGCCGCGAAACATGGGATTCGCGCTGAGCATTTGTATCTGCGCATCCGACATACCCATTTTCGAATAGGCCTGCATGGTATCGGCCTTCCTATAAGTGAGCGCCATGGAGAGCACGCGGAGGGGCACCAACACAATGGCCAGCCACCAACCGGAAACTTCCCGACGGAACAACGCGCCGGCGAGGTAAGAATCGAGCACAGCGACAACGACAAAGCAGGCTGATCCCGGGATTCCCGTGAGATATCGCCCGAAGAAAGGGAATAGCGGAGTGCTGACGCCCGCCAGTAAAGCATAGAAAGCCGCGATGGCAAATACAAGGCTGGCGCCGAGCACGGGCAAGGGCGTCAGGTCGGTCCAGCGCTCGATGGGATCGCGACGGCGAACCGTCTCAAGGACATCCTGGCGGCTGTAGAACACGACGAAAGCGATGGGCACGGCCACCAGAAAGAATGCGGCAAAAATAATAATCAGGGTCAGGACAACGGCCATTACGCCGGTGGATATGGTTGGCGCCGCGGCTCCGACATTCCGCTGAGCCTGGGTCAAGACACTTCTCATGGCTACCGGCAGCATCGCGGTCAGCAGGACAGTGATGAGCGAACCCGTGATCAAGCCATACCATGAGGTGACCAGCGTCAAGGCTCGCGCCCAGCGCTTCATTTGCACCGATCCGATCCCCAGTCCAATGAGCGCCGCCGCAAGGAATGCGTAGCTGGCCACGCCGGCGATGAATTGGCCGGGACGCATGGCGCCGCCGCCGGGTGCGAGACGGGACATGAATGCGCCGAATGCGGCAAACGGCACCATCAGCGCGGCCAGCAATCCCAGGATGATCTGGAACACGCCGAAGACAACCAGGACTGTGCCGCGGTCGTGATAGGCAGGCGGCTGTGAAATCGGAGGAGCGCTGACAACGGGAACGAAAGCCGGGACAGGCAGCGCTGGTTCGGGTGCTTGTTCTGGCACCCGGTCGGACGTTCTTCCGAAGTCTCGTCCGAAATCTGCTTCGAAATTCGCACCGGAATCTGGTCCGCGATCGGGCGGCAGTTCGGTTTGCACAAGACCTCCCAGAAGGATCGGGACATCTTAGCAGGCCGCTGGGAATGAAGGTTCGGGAAAGGCGAATGGAAGAGTTCCGAGCGAACCGGACCACCTGCGCGAGGCGGGAGCCCGTATAATTTCGCCTATGTACTTCGCCTGTGTACAGAGTTAGTTTGTATTCCTCGCCAAGTTTCTGGTGATCATTCCGGCAACCATGAAAGGCATTGGAATTCGGGCGGATGCCGCTTGAGACGCTCCGGGCGCTAAGCCTATCACGAAGTCGTTCGAAGCGGTGGATGGAAAGGGTGATGAAAATGGTGGTTCTGGTGATTGGCGGGGCCGGATATATCGGAAGTCACACGGCTCGGGCCCTGAAGCGCGCCGGGCACGAAGTGATCATTTTCGACAATCTGAGCACCGGGTACGAATTTCTGGCCGCTGGATTTGAACTGATCAAGGGCGACATGCTGGACGCGGCCGCACTGGGGCGAGTGCTGCCGCGTGCCGACGCTATCATGCACTTTGCGGCGCACGCCTACGTCGGGGAGTCGGTGACGAATCCGAGAAAGTACTTCCATAATAATGTGGAAGGCGGACTGTCTTTGCTGAATTCGGCTCTGGATGCGGGTGTTAAGAAGATTATTTTTTCTTCCTCGTGCGCCGTCTATGGCGAGCCGGCGAAGGTTCCGATTGAGGAGAACACGCCGCGGCAGCCGGTGAATCCGTATGGCGTTTCGAAGTTATTTCTTGAGCAGGCGCTGGAGGGTTATGACCGCGCCTACGGTTTCCGTTATGGCAGTTTGCGTTATTTCAATGCGGCAGGGGCGGATGACAGCGGCGAAATCGGCGAATTGCATGATCCCGAGACGCACTTGATTCCCGTAGCCCTGCGAGCGGTGGCCGGGCTGGGTCCCGAGCTGAATGTGTTTGGGTCGGACTATCCGACGCCGGATGGAACCTGTATTCGCGATTACATTCACGTGAACGATCTGGCGAGCGCGCATATCAAGGCGCTGGATCATCTGGGGGCGGGGAGGGAAAGTTTTGCTGTCAATGTTGGAACGGGCGAGGGAGCGTCGGTGCAGGAGGTGATCTCGGCGGTTGAAGAGGTGACGGGAAAGCGTGTGCCTCGGAAGATGGGACCGCGGCGACCGGGAGATCCTCCGCGGCTGGTGGCGAATCCGGCCAGGGCGCAGGCGCTTTTGCAGTGGAAGGCCGAGCGCGGGTTGCGCGATGTGGTCACAACCGCGTGGAACTGGATGGAGCGGCGAGCGGCGAGCGGCGTCAAACAGAGCGTGCGCTGAGTCTGAAGGAGATAAGGATCAAAGAGGAAATCGCTTTTTATTCCTCCGTGACACTCTGTGTCCTCTGCGGTTCAAGCCTTTCGTAATTTATGTAAGTTCCGAGGAAAATTATGGCGAGTGATCTGGCGGGAAAGAAAGTGGCGTTTCTGGGAGCGGGCAAAATGGGCGGCATTATTCTGCAGGCCTTGCTGAAAAATGGGTCGCTTTCTACGAAGTTCACCTCTGCCACGGTCGCGCATGAGGAACGGGCGAAGGCGCTGGCCGCGAAACTGAAGGTAAGAGTTGGAACCGACAATGTTGCGGCGGTAAAGGGCGCGGACATCATTGTGATCGCGGTGAAGCCGCAGGTGGTAGAGGAAGTCGTGCGGGAGATCAGCGGGCACGTCACGCCGAAGCAGTTGATCGTGTCGGTGGCGGCGTCGGTGCCAACTTCCATGATCGAAAGAAGTTTGCCGCCGAACGTTCCCGTAATTCGGGCCATGCCCAACACTCCATGTCAACAGGGAGCGGGGATGACGGCGATTTGTAAAGGCAAGCACGCCAGTGCGGAAGACGTGGCCATGACCTGCCACATGTTCGATGTGGTGGGGCGAACCGTGGTGGTCGACGAGAAACACATGGACGCGGTGACGGCGCTTTCGGCCAGCGGCCCCGCGTATATCTATATCATTCTCGAATCGCTGGCGGAGGCGGGCGTGAAGGTGGGGTTGCCGCGGGATATCGCGACACTGCTGGCGGCGCAGACCACGCTGGGGGCGGCGCGGGTAGTGCTCGAGACGGGAGATCATCCGGCGTTGCTCAAGGACGCGGTGACCACTCCGGCGGGCTGCACGATTGACGCGATCATGGAATTGGAGGAGGGCAAGTTGCGCGTCACGCTGATCAAAGCAGTGGTAAAAGCGGCGCAGCGCGCGAAGGAGCTGGCGTACGGGTAGGGAATCGATTCACTGGTTCGGTTCAGTCTCCGCCGCGTTCGTAGCGTTGACGCGACTGGAGAAAGCCTTCTTGCCTCTCAAGGATCATCGTTGCACGCGCGAGATCCCTTCGACTTCGCTCAGGGCAGGCACTTCGCTGCGCCTGAAAAACGGCTCCGCTCAGGATGACGCCATCAGGAAAAGCCACGCCCGGTGGCTTTTCCTACTCTGTGATTAAATCTCTTCAACTATGAAGTTGCTGATCGTTGTGCACCATCGCTTCGACTTATGGAATGTGCCGGGGTGGTTTGGGGAACGCTTGTCGCGAGAGTTTCCGCAACTGCAGATCACGCAGCGCGACGGCTATGACGGCATTGAAGAAGACTTGCGCGATGCGGAAATCCTGCTCACGATCTCGCTGCGGCCGCAACAATTTGCCGCGGCCCGGAAGCTGCGATGGATTCACGCGGCTACGGCGGCCGTACATCAGCTGCTGTTCGCGGAACTGGCGAAAAGCGACGTGCAGCTGACGAACTCGCGGGAGGTCCACGGGCCAGTGGTGGCCGAACATGTGATGGCATTGATCTTTGCGCTGGCGAAAAAGATTCCGCAGGCGGCGTTGCTGCAGGAAAAACACATCTGGGGCCAGGAAGCGATGTGGAACGAGGGAGCGCGGCCGCGCGAAGTTGCCGGCGCGACCCTGGGTCTGATCGGCGTGGGAAGTATCGGACGGCGGGTGGCGCAGATGGCTTCAGCCCTGGGCATGCGCGTGCTTGCGGTTCGCGAGCATGTAGAAAAAGAGAAGCCGCCAGGGGTGGAGGCTGTTTTCGCTGCTTCGGCGCTCGATGAGATGCTCAGGCAATGCGATTACGTCGTGCTGGCTGCGCCGCTGATCGTCGCGACTCGGGGGCTGATCAATGCCGAGCGCCTGGCGGCGATGAAACCGGAAGCTTGCCTCATCAATGTAGGACGCGGGCCGCAGGTGGATGAAGCCGCATTGATTGAGGCACTGCGCAGCCGGCGCATCGCCGGGGCCGCGCTCGACGTGTTTGAGCGCGAGCCGCTGCCGGCGGATTCTCCGCTGTGGAGTGTCGAGAACCTGTTGATCACCCCGCATACCGGCAGCCTCACTGAGAAAGTCTGGCAGCGGCACTACGAGCTTTTCTCCGACAATCTTCGGCGCTACCGGGCGGGGCAGCCTTTGCGCTTTGTGGTCGACAAGCAGAAGGGATATTGAAGGCCCGGCTTCGTGCTACAGTTTTCGAGTCGCCCGCTTGTCGTCGCAGACTTACGCTGGCAGTTCACGAAGACGAATCTACACGAAGACGAATCGAATGGAAGCACGGCTTATCCTCATCAACTTGCTGGTCAGGCTGGGCGTAGCCGCGGCTGTGTCCAGCAGCCTGGTGCGCGCCAAGGAATTCAAGTCGTTGTTGTTTCGCGAGGAGCGCACGTTCCGCCAGAAACTCTATCTGGTGCTTTGGTTTGGGCTGCCAATCATGATCGGGGTCGGAATCAGAATTTCTCAGAAGAATTTTCTGGCTGGGGACCTGAGCTTCGAAACTGCGCTGCTGCTGGGCGTGATCGGTGGACGGCTGGCAGGGTCTCTGGGCGGAGTACTGATGGGGCTTCCCGCGCTGCTGCACGGCGAGTGGGCCGCGATGCCCTTCGACGTTCTTTCCGGTTTTCTTGCGGGCCAGCTGCGAACCATTGCGGCCAATAAGGACGACATCTGGTCGTTCTCGCCTTTCGTGGATCAGAGCATCATTCGCATCATCCGGCGCAATCTGCCGCGCCCCCGGCTATTCGACTGGCAGATCATGTTTTTTTGGACCGTGATTGGATTGCGTTTTCTGCAAACGGAATTGGCCCAATACTCGCCGCGTTCCATTTTCAGCATCGAGAGCCCGGACAACTACTGGGTATATAGCGCAATCTACGCCGCAAGTGTAGCGGCGGTGGGCATCGAGCTCAAGATTTTTAATAGTGTCCGCATCCAGATCAAGCTGGAGGAACAGGAGCGGTTGCTGCTGCACGCGCGCATGGAGGCGCTGCAGAATCAGATCAATCCACACTTCCTGTTTAACACTCTGAACTCGATTTCATCGCTGGTGCGCTTCGACCCGGACATGGCGCGGGACGTGATCTTCAAGCTGGCGACGATTTTGCGGCGCCTGCTCAATACCGGGGAGGCATTCGCGCCGCTCAGGGAAGAATTCGAATTCATCGACAACTATCTCGACATTGAAGTGGTTCGGTTTGGGCGGGACAAACTGCGAGTGGTCAAGGAATTCGATCCGGCCTCACTGGACGTGGTGGTCCCCAGCATGTTGCTGCAGCCGCTGGTTGAGAACTCCATAAAACACGGATTAGCGCCCAAGGTCGAGGGCGGCAGCGTCTACCTGCGCAGCCGGGTAGTCGATTCGCGGCTCATCATTGAAGTTGAAGACGACGGCGTAGGAATGGGTGGCGCGCAACTGGAAGAGAGCAGCAGTTGGGCGGGCATGGGGATTGGTATGGCGAATATCTCCGAGCGGTTGCAGGTGCTCTACGGCGACACCGCGCGCATGACCATCGACAGCCACGAAGGCAAGGGAACTTTGATTCGGATTCGGCTACCGCTGATTCAGGCGGCGAGTTCCGTTCCCGAGGGCTTCTACGCCGAGCGATCGAGCACGCGACGGTAGAAATCTTCGTACTGCTTCACAATTTTTGTAGAACAGAAACGCTCCATCGCCATCGCTCGCGCCTGCCTTCCCATTTCGCGCAGTTGCAGCTCGTTGCTGAGCAATTCGATGGCATATCGCGCCATGGTTTCCACGTCGCCCACGTCGGCGAGATATCCTGACTTGCCGTGGTCCACGACTTCTGGCATGCCGCCCGCCCGAGTCGAAATGGGAACCGCTTCGCACGCCATGGCCTCGAGCGCGGCGAGTCCAAACGATTCCAGTTCGCTTGGAAGCAGCATGATATCGGCAATGGCCAGCTTCTCCTGAATCTGATCCTGCTTGCCGAGAAACAAAACATCCTTGTGAATGCCCTTCTGTACGGCCAGCCATTCCGCGACAGAACGGTCGGGGCCATCGCCGATGAGCAGCAGCTTTGAGGGAAATTGCTTGTGCACGCGGTCGAAAATTTCAATCACGTCGGTAAGACGTTTTACCGGACGGAAGTTTGAGAGATGCACCAGGACGCGTTCTCCGTTGGGCGCGTATTCCGCACGCATCTGGGAGTTGGTTTCCTGATTGCGCGAGTAGACGTCGCAATTCACCGAGTTATAAATCACTTCAATGCTGTTCTTCACGTCAAAGACACGCTGCGTGCGGTCCCGCAGATAGTTCGAGATTGCGGTCACACCGTCGCTTTGCTCAATCGAGTAACGCGTGATCGGGAGGTAAGAACGGTCGAGGCCGACCAGCGTAATGTCGGTGCCGTGCAGGGTCGTGACAAAGGGCAGGCGGCGTCCGCGCGGTCCCTCTGCGAGCATCTGCCGCGCCAGCAGCGCGCTCACCGAATGTGGAATGGCGTAGTGCACATGCAGCAGGTCGAGGTCGTAAAGCTGCGCGACTTCCGCCATGCGGGTGGCCAGAGCCAAATCGTACGGAGGATAATCGAACAGCGGATAACGCGACACTTCCACTTCGTGGTAGTGAATGTTCGGTTCCTCGCCCCGCAGGCGGATGGGCTGGGCGTAGGAAATGAAATGGATTTCGTGCCCGCGCTGAGCCAGTTCCAGGCCCAGTTCCGTGGCTACAACTCCGCTGCCGCCGTAGGTGGGATAACAGGTAATTCCAATCTTCATGTGCGAGGGGCCGCCTTCTGTGGCCTCTGTGATTCGATGGCTCGAATGGGAAGTAGTTGCAGATTTTACACGAGCGGGACGGCGAGGAGGCCGAGAGGGCTGGTTACTCGCCTCCTTTGGACGCGAGTGACATTCCCGGATCAAGCTGGTCGAGGTGAGACTGGAATCGCTTCTTGGATTCTTCCGGCAGTCCGGTAAACTCGATTCCCATCCCCACTCCAGGATCACGCGTGCGAACCACAGCGGTGTGAGTCAGGTGTTCGTCCTCGATCCATAACTCCACCCGAAGCGCGGTAGCAACCGCCAGCGGCATCACGGTCTCCACATAACATCCATTCCCACTAATGTCAGTGGCGTTCACGCGGAGCGGAGTATTCACGCGCTCATCGCGCAGCTCCAAGGGGTAAGAAATCTTATGGCGGACAAATTTTCTGCGGTTGTCGTGGCGCTCCGACCTGCGTTCGTCGGTCTTCAAATCGGCGGGAAGGACTGCCAGCCAGGGGCAATCCTGGTCGGCCACGAGTGCCACGCCGACCTGGTTTTTCTTCAATGCTCCAGCATTCACCACCCAGACCACTTTACAGCGTGCTTTCTTGCCCTCGTACTGTATGCCAATGACATCCCCCACCTTTAACTCGGGTTCAACGCCGTAGATGCAGGCGCCCGTGGCGCTGACATTCTGCGCCATGGCATTCTGAAAAAAAGGCTGGTTATTGGCGCCCATGCCCCATACCCGGACCTTTAGGTCCAGCGTGGCGCGCGGCGCTGCCCCTTGGGCCGTCATGAGCGGAGTACCTCCACCTGAAAAAAGGTAGTCTGTAGAGAATCATACTTTACCGGGATGTGACTCGGCAGGTTACCAGAGTACCCCCGGCTTGACTCGATCTTGCCGGATTCTGATCGGCAGGCGGTCGAGCTTCGCTCGACGGACAGCCGGGGCGGCTATCCCCACATAGATATTTTCGGCGGCCTGGGCTAGCTTGAAGCAGGTTGCGCCTGAAGGTCACGATACGATATCAGCTCAATGCCCTCCTGCAAGAGCACCTCGCGGGAGGCCGGCAGAGTCAGCACACGGAGTTCGGTCTCCCGCGCCGCGCGCAGGCGTGTCCCGGCCCGCTGCAAATCCGCGTCGTTGTAGCCGGGATGGCAAACGAACTCCCAGGTGCCCGGCGGGATGCTGCGGGCAATCGCGAGGAACAGGTTTTCGTCGAGTGCTCCGGTAACGACAATACCGAGCGTCCCATCGGGAGTGGTGAAGCCGTCGCGATCGACAGTCTCGCGAAATTTGCCGGCGAAGCCGCCCAGGACGCGGAGTTCGGCGTAGCGAGTCCAGAGGCCGGGGCGTGACAGAACTCTGCTGGATCGCAGCGGCAGACGAGGTCCAAAGGGATTGCGCAGAGCCCGAATCCCGCAGGCCGCGGCCGCCCGCAGCAGCGGGCGAAGAATCCTGGGAAACAAATGAGTATGTTTGTGGGTGTCGAGGTGAGAAACGGCAATTCCCGCAGATTGAATCTTCCGGATCTGTGCGATAACTTCGGCGGCAATTTCGTCGGCGTCGATGCGGCCGGCAATGGCGCGAGCCGCAAATGTCATCAGGTTATTGCGGAAATGCGGGCCGATGGTAAGCGAGGGAAGTTGTTTGGGATCGAGGACCGGCCGCCCATCGATCAACAATACATGGCAACCGACACTGAGAGTCGGGATCGTCTTGGCCAGTTGAGCGGCCTCCGCGAAAGCCGGCCCGCTGGCCATGAGAGTGGAAGAAGTCACCACGCCGCGCGAGTGAGCCTCGACAATCGCCCGGTTTACGCCCGAAGTAAAGCCAAAGTCATCTGCGTTGACGATCAAACGCCGCACGCACTTCAGTCTAGCAGGGCAGAGAGTTGAGAGCGGAGATTGCCGATCGCCGTCCGATTTGACTGTCTGATTTAACTACGTATTAAGCTGCCCGTTCGTTTGACCGGTTTTTCAGGGGTCGCGTATACTCGCAAAGGCGCGGTTCGCGCGGATTCCCCTCAGATCGAATTCCGACCGGTGCGCCTGGTCTGGTCGCGCGAGAGTCGAGGGGCGGTTAGCTCAGCTGGTTAGAGCGCCTGCCTTACAAGCAGGAGGTCGCAGGTTCGAGTCCTGCACTGCCCACCACCTGTTTCCAATCAACAACTCAGAGACGGCTTTATGGCTACGGTACCTTAAAATCGGTGTATCCCTTCGAGGCTCGTTTGTATTCGTAAGAGCTATCGTGCCTTTTCTTCCAGGCTTTCCTGGCGTCGGATACGCCTGGCGGGGCGACACCGGTAGGTCGATAAAGCACAACAAGATCGCGCGTTGCGTCCTCCTGTTTCCCGTTTTTCACAATTCTGATTGGTTCACCTTTTGCCAGGTCAATCACAAAATACCCGAGGGCAAAAGCAGTGTCGTCATCGGCAAGTTTCTTGACTGCGAGAGGCAGACCAAAACTCAAAACGGCTTCGGAGTACTGCTGAACTATCTTGTCCCAGTCGGCGGCGTTGATTCCAGCCTGAGTCCGCGCAGCACCCAGGTCAATATTGTTTTTTAGACGGGCCGCAAGTTCGTCCCTTAGCTTTAACGATCCGGGGAGCGCATCGATCGCGAAATAGTCGAAGTTAATCGCTTTCTTCCCTCTCTTGCCGATGTCGGCATAACTGAAATGACTGGGAAACCCCGGAACGAAGAATTGCTCTTTGAGCACGGCAATGAGGTCGTTTTCGGTGGATGACAGTATGCCTTTGAATCGTCCGCCGAGAACGGAAAACCGATCCGCCAGAATCTTTTTCAGCGGACCCTTCAGAAGTTTCCATAGCGGGTTCCCGAACATGAACACCTCAACCTCCCGTCGTTCCGGGCGGCCAATTATACCCTCGAAACCAACGCGTCCAGGAAAACAATCGGGCCTGAAATGATCCTAAGGGCAGCTCCGTTTCGGAGGTGGGTTGCAACGCTTCAGGTGCTGGTTTCCTGCCAAACAACTTCTTCCTCACGACGGATTAGCCGGTAAAAGGGACGCGTGCACGGTTGAACGCACATCCCTCTTATCTCTAGAACAAGTTCCAGAGGAACTGGTTGTAAACGTCGTGGTGATACTGTACTTCGGGCGCCTTCACAAATGTTCCCAGTAGGCGCGGACAACGATCGGCGGCCGCCTGCTTCAAGTCCGCATAGCGCCCTTTGACGTCATCACCTAGAAGCGCTGTTGTCCACTCCGCTTTGCGGAAATTCGCCAAAGCGTCGTAGATATTGTCCGGCAAGTAGCGCTCGGCTTGGCGAAGATTCTTGATCTTCGCAGTCTCACCGTCGATCCCCGTCTTGAAGATCGAGAGCATCACGAGGTAAGGATTTGCGTCAGGTGCGACCGAGCGTACCTCGACACGCATGCTCTTCTCATTGCCGATGGGAATTCGGATCATGGAGCCGCGATCCACCGGTGATGCCTTGATCTGATTGGGCGCCTCAAAGTGGGGATCCAAGCGCCGGTAGGCATTCACGCTGGGATTCAGCAGGAGGCAGATATCATTTCCGTGGCTGAGGATGCGATCCAGAAACGCCCAACCCATCTTGCTGAGTTTCTCTTCGCCCTTGGCATCCCAAAACAAGTTCTTTCCATTCTCGCTGATCGAAACATTGGTATGCATGCCACTACCATTCACGCCCACCACGGGCTTGGGCAGAAATGACGCGGTCAATCCCATGTTTGTCGCAACCTGGCGGCAGATCAGCTTGTAGAGTTGGATCTGGTCGGCGGCGGCCACGACTTCGCCGTAACCGTAGTTGATCTCGAACTGCGACGGCGCAACCTCGGGATGGTCTTTCTCATTCTGGAATCCCATCGCCCGCTGCACTTCGGCAGTAGTATCAATGAACGTGCGCAGCGAGTCGCCGGGCAGCGAGTGGTAATACCCGCCCGTATTGACGTATTCGAATTTTCCACTCTCGTGATAGTGTCGCTCGGCATCGGGCCCCTTGAACAGGAAGCCTTCAATCTCGTTGGCCGCGTTGAGGGTATACCCCTTCTTCTTATGCAGATCATCGGCATAGCCCTTCAATACCCCACGAATGTCGGCGTTGTAAGGCGTGCCGCCCTTGTCGATGACTTCGCCAAAGACCAACACCTTACCGGAACCGAAGACGTCCGCGGGAGCCCAGTAGAACGCTGCCCAATCTATGCCAAGGCGCAGGTCGCTCTCGCGTTGCGCAGTAAAACCGCGGATCGAAGAGCCGTCGAAGGTCAGATTGTCCCAGCTCTTGAGCAGGAACTTCTTGTCGTAGTCGAGCATGTGAAGCCGGCCTTCGAGATCGCTGAAAAGCACCGTCACGGCTTTGATCCGTTTTTCGTCAGTCAAATACTTGAGTCGCTCTTCGCGGACTTTGTCGATTGCAACGCGGTTCCTGCGCTGTTCCTTCGCCTTCAGGTTCAGTTCTTCCAGTTCGTCGTATGAGAGCGCGAGGAAATTACGCAATTCGTTGGGCATGTCTCTCCTTGAAGTAGTTTGGATTGGGACTGACAGTGAAGCTCAAGACGCGATGACTCGCGAACAGAGTACAGTGCCGGGCACACGGGCACTTATAGAAAATATTTATCGACCCTATTGAAGGCGGTCCGATGAAGTGACCAGATCAACCGTGCTCGAGTTACATCAAAGATCAATGGTACGATGGAAGAAGTCTTCCGAGCAGTCATCAATATTATCTCCAGCGTTTCCGATGAGTTCGTCGATTCAGCCTATGGATACTGAATAAACCGGAGCGACCATGCGTTTTATCCTTTACGCAAATCCAACTCCAGGTGAGTCTGGTGACGCAGCTGCACGTTGCCCGGCGAATACTGGTTGGTTATTTGTCTCACAGATTTCTCTCTGCGCAATTTCTCTGATTGAAGCAAAACAAAAAATGAATTGGACACGCACCTTGGTTCCCAATACTTTTGCAGCCTACTGGTCAAGTGACACACGCGGGATCGGGGCGAAAATTCAGTTTGCCAGAAGCACTCCCGCGCTAACACGCCGCATAAGGTCACGAAATGACTAAGCTTTCGACAAGGAGATCACCTGTGCGCATACGATTGATGTCTTTCGTTGTTCTGTTCTTTCTTGTAGCGTTGAGGGCGCTTCCGTCCTTCGGGCAGAGTGCACCTGCGGACTCTCCAAGCGCGCCGACTTCCACTCCAGCGGCTAGTCCTGCCGCCGAGGCCAAGCCTCCTGATCCGCAACCTTTGCCTATGCCTTCGATGTCAGGGCCGCTACAAACTGCTCCACCTCGTGAGATGGAAGGCGGCAGTCTGAAAGTTACAGGCATTTTGAGCGGCATGATGTTGACGGAAGGAAATCACCTTTCTGGCGACTCATCGACGCACTGGGATGTCAGCAACGCCCAGGTCTTCGTGCAGAAGACCACGGGCTGGTGGCAATTTTATTTGCAGGGCGGCGCTTACAACTTGCCGGCTATCGGAGTGCCCTTCCTCTCGACCGCAGATACGGTCAAAAACATCTACGGGCCTTTCCCACAAGGCTATCTGAAACTAGTCAAAGGAAATTTCAACGTAGAAATCGGCGCGCTGCCGACCCTGATCGGGGCCGAGTACACGTTCAGTTTTCAAAACATGAACATCGAGCGCGGCCTGCTCTGGAATCAGGAGAACGCAGTCAACCGAGGCATACAACTCAATGAGACCTACAAGAAGTGGACTGCGGCACTGAGCTGGAACGACGGCTTTTACTCTAATCGCTACACATGGGTGTCGGGCTCCCTGACATACGCCTTCAATTCTGCGAACAGCTTGTCCTTTGTGGGCGGCGGGAATGCCGGCGCGTACGCGAAGAACACGCTTGCGACACCTCTATATCTCAACAACGAACAGATATACAACTTGATCTACAGCTATACCAAGGGAAGCTGGGTGGTTCAGCCTTACTTTCAGTACAGCGACGTGCGCACAAATGCGAAGATTGGAATAGCGCAAGGCGCGGGCACAAAAGCTGGGGCAGTCCTGCTCACTTACAATTTCAAGCGCGGATTTTCGCTGGCAGCTCGCCCTGAATACATAAAGAGTACAGGCAGCGTCAGCACCGGTGCTATCAACTTGCTTTACGGTCCGGGCAGCGGGGCCTTTGGGTTCACCGTGACGCCGACCTATCGCAAAGACGCGTTTTTCCTTCGGGGAGACTTCGCGATTGTTCACGCAACCAATATGACGCCTGGTGCCGCGTTCGGAACCGCCGGCCTGAGCGCGAACCAGCCGCGCGGTGTTCTTGAAGCAGGCTTCATGTTCTGACGCAAGAGGAGCGGAACATCTTCGTGGTCTCCTGCTTTTGCGGTCGCTATGCGCCTTTAGCGGCGCGCATGTAAGGTAGACGACTGGGAAAAAAGCCCACGGGCCAGGACGGACCAAATGACCGACTCGCTTCACCTAAGGAATCTCCTGGAGATACTGGCGGCGTATGGTGGCCTTCTGGGGGGCTTACTTCTGTTGGCGGCCTATCCGTTCGCTGGCGTCTTGCTGGCGCTCGGTTCTATAGCCCTGCTCCCGAGGTCAGTAGCGAGTCTTTGCGGGGCACAAGGCGGCGCCAAGTGAAGTGGATGTCGAGAACGACGCAAGAGTGTCGCCGCACTCCGCACGAAAACTGTTGTTCGAGAATCTTGGAATATAAGAGCAGATGTACTCACAGCGCGGCAAGAAGACGGACACCATCTGTTCTTGCAAAGCTGGCATTCCCAGCCACATTCGGAGGAACATGCTCTATCTCTATCTCCGATGCGGGATTTTGGCTTGATTGCCAGCCGGATCGATGCTGGCTTCCTAATCGTCGGGCCCTTCATAGACTACACTAGCCCAATGACGTCTGGTTGGCCCCCGGGACGCGCCCACCAAGGCTCGCAGGCGGAGGCTTCTTCCGCGCGGCGCGCAAAAGGAATCTAAACGCCAACGCTGTTCAGGTGGGAGACGACGCCGTGACTAAATGTTCGCGTTGGTGTGCATCCTTATGCTGGACGTTGAGTTTGCGCAGCTCTCTGATCCTGGGAGCGTTCGTCCGCGCAACGAAGACTATCTGGGCTATGTGCTGCCCCGTTCTCCCGCCGAGGCTCGTTCCCACGGCTGGTTGTTTGCCCTGGCGGACGGCGTCGGTGGCCAGCGTCAGGGAGAAGTGGCTTCGCGTGCAGCAATCGAGGAAGTACTCGGCGGCTTCCGACGCGCGGCCGCCGTGGCATCGCAACGGTTGTTAGTAATGGATATCGTGCAGTCGGCGAATGCGCGAGTGTTTGAAACTGGCGCTCTTTCCGATACCAGTGGATCAGGGATGGCAAGCACGATCGTTCGTTTGCGCTCTGCGTTTCGATAGTGCCACCGTGGCTCATGTCGGCGATTCCCGTTGTTACCTGATTCGCAAGGGTGAGGCGCGGTCTATTACCCGCGACCACACTATTGCCAGCGAACAGGAGCGTCTTGGCATACTCTCGGCCGAGGAAGCTGCCGAAGTCAGCACACGACATGTGCTCAGTCGTTCTCTGGGTACCCGCCGCTTTGTAGAGGTAGACATCAAGCAGATACCGTTACTCTCCGGCGATGTGCTATTGCTGTGCTCCGATGGTCTGCATGGGGCTGTCAGCGCCGCCGAGATTTCGCACACAGTGAGCGACGGACATGACCTGAAGGCAGTGGCTCGGGATTTGGTCGCAAGAGCAAACCAGCAGGATGGCAGCGACAATATCAGTGTGCAGATTATTCGAATCCGAAGTGTGGAGCGCATGGGAATGTATCGCGGCAGGCCCTATAGGCTCCGTTGAGGTCAGTCCGAGATTGATACCATTGGTGCGAATTCTTTACGCTTTGTTTATGAAGATTCTGGCATGATGGAATGCACACTGGAGAGTGGTTTCGCCGCGCGCTGTCAGTGTTCTACCCGAACTCCTACCGATGACTTTACTTAATGCTGGCGATCAACTCGACCATTACCGCATCGATAGGTTGGTCTCCAATAGCGGCATGGCCAACATCTTCCGAGGCACTGACTTGCGAGACGAACGCGCAGTTGCCATCAAAGTTCCTCATCCCGAGGTGAAAAGTGACGCCGCCTTATTCGATCGCTTCCGTCGTGAAGAAGAGATCGGCAAAACGATGGATCACTCCGGCGTAGTGAAAGTTTTTGCCGACGAGGATCGCAGTCAGGACTACATGGTCATGGAGTGGGTGGAAGGGCGCTCGCTCCGCAAAATTCTTGATGAGCAGCATAGTTTAGGGCAGGAGCGCACGGTTCGCCTGACCCTGCGCGTCCTGGACGCGTTAGACTATATTCACTCCCACGGAGTCGTGCACCGCGACTTGAAGCCGGAAAACATCATCGTTGACGAGCACGATAATATCAAACTCATTGACTTCGGGATCGCGGCGAATGCCAAGTCGCGCCGCCTCACTTTCGCGAAGTTTTCCCAGATGGGAACGCCCGACTACATCTCGCCCGAACAGGTGAAGGGGAAACGCGGCGATGCCCGTAGCGACCTATACGCCCTGGGTGTGATGCTCTATGAAATGCTGACTGCGAAGGTGCCTTTTTCGGGCGCGAATCCACTCCTGGTCATGAATGATCGTCTGCTGAATAGCCCCGTACCACCGCGCGAAATCGATGCCACAATTCCGCCTCAGTTACAGGAGGTCATCTATCGCGCTCTGGAGCGTGATCCCAGGAAACGTTATCCGAGCGCACATGACTTTGCCTGGGACCTGAAGCATCCGGACCGGGTCGGAATTGCCGAGCGTCCCGAACTGCACAACTGGAAGGAACGCCGTGCACCTTGGCGGAAGAAAATCCTATTCTATGGGATGCTGGTTCTAATTCCGCTTGTGATTTTCGCGCTGCTGCTCTACGTAGCTCGACACAGCTGATCCCCTATGAAAGATTTGCGTACCGGGAACGGCACGAATCAACTTTGAATGAAATCGTCGCTGTGAACGACAAATTCAGGGTAGGCGCCGGCGCCCAGTTCGTGGAGATCCATTCCTCGCCATTCCCCTTCCACCTCCACACGCTGGCGGTAGACAGCGTTCAAGATCCAATTCAGGCCGTACGTCAGAGGCAGGACAAAACCCAGCAGTGTCGCGATACCCACAAGTTGGGCTAGCCACTGTCCGTGAGATCCGCTCTGAGTACCCACATCCGACAACGCTGCTACCGCACACAGGCCCCAGAGTCCGGCGACGGCATGGACCGAAACTGCGCCACCTGGGTCATCGACTCCCAGCCTGGTTTCCAATGCATCGATGGCGAAAGGAACCAATATGCCGGCAACGGCCCCCACCAGAATTGCTGCAGCAGGTTTCAGGAAGGCGGCCCCTGCGCTGCTGGCGACCAAACCCGCCATCCACGCGTTCGCGACCAGGGAAGAGTCCGGCTGGCCGAACCGGATTCGCGTAACGGCCGTTGCCGTCAGCCCCGAAGCCGCTGCGGAAAGCGTGGTGTTAATCGCGATAAGGATTACCCGTGAAGGTTCAACACCAATGAGAAGAATGGCCCCAGCAGAATTCAGTCCCAGCCATCCCAGCCATGCGAGCAGGCAGCCCAGCAGAACCAGGACTACGTTGTGGGCGGGAATGGCCGCGGAGGTTCCGTTCGGCGAATACTTCCCGGAGCGTGGACCTAGAATCCACGCAATCGACAATGCGGTCAGCCCGCCGACAACCTGTATGGTGCCCGAGCCTCCGCCATCCACGAAGCCCGAACCCAACCCGTAGTTAGCACCTAGTTGCGCCAGCCAGCCACCGCCCCACACCCAGTGCGCAAACAGCGGATAGGTCCACCCCGCCAGCAAAGCAGTGGAGCCGCACGTCGCGCCCAATCGCCAGCGCTCCGCCCCGGAACTGAGAGGAATTAGCGCCGCCAACCCAACGCTGAAAATCTGCAGCAGGACAGTCAGCGATACCGGGGAAAAATCGAAACGCAAACCTCGGAGAAAAATCGGCTCTGCAGCGATCCAGTTCCAGGGCTTCCCTCCGACGACAAGCACGTGAGCCGATCTCCCATATGCTCCTTGGAAAGAGAATCCGAAGACCACATATACAGTCGCGGCGATGGAGAGCACGCACAGAGATGACAGCATAGCGTGTGCGGCACTGCGGGACCGGCTGAGACCCGTATTCACAAGGGCCAAACCCGCACACGCCATTGGAATCATGAAAACGAGCACTGTACAGAGCCCTGCCGAGGCGTCTGAGAGGGATGACAGCGGCTGAATGGTCACCCTTCTCTCGTGCTCAGAAGAAGATGAGAGTAGACCAGGAGAGTCAGGCCGAGTAATTCCACTGCCATACCAGCTAGGACGAATCCGGCGCGTCCCATTGGGGAAGGCAGCAAGGCAACGGCGGATATAACGATCCCCCACCCTGCAACCAACAGCAGAAGACTGGCAAGCCTCATCCCGACCTTCCTCAAAATCGCGCGGAAACAGAACAATGGCCGATCTTGCGGCCGCCTTAGACTTGAAAGTCCGCCAACTCCATTCTTAGGAGCAAACGGTAGACACTTCAAGCCTACGAACCGGACTACAGCCCGTCAAATGGATTTTTCTGATCCTTGCTAGACGAAGAACGACACGGCGTAGATGCCGAATGTCGCACCTGGGCTGTAGGACAGTGATAAGATCAGGCCGTTCGATCCCCATTGAAAGCCCTCGGGGTTGCGGGACACCGCGGACGGACTATACCGCGATTCCACGACGATCAAGCCCATGCCGGTCTTTGCCAAAGCACTCTGATGCGAACTCCAGTCGACTCCGGCGACAAACTCGATCACTACCTGGTGAAGGAAGTGGTTGCGCGCAGCGGCACGGTTTCTGTTTTTCGTGGAACCGATCTCGACACAAACCGCCAGGTGGCCATTAAGATCCCGCATCCTGAAATGGAAAGCGACCCGACTTTTTTCAGTCGCTTCCGGCGCGAGGAAGAAATCGTCAAGTCCCTCGATCATCCCGGCATCATGAAGGTCTTTGCTGAGGACGATCGCTCTCAGAACTACATCGTCATGGAGTGGTTTGATGGGGAAACGCTCCGCGGATTGCTTGACCGGGAGCGAAAGCTTTCTCCAGAACGCGCAGTACGGATCGCCCTCAGCATCTGCGAGGTACTTGACTACATTCAAAATCACGGAGTCGTTCACCGTGACCTCAAACCGCAGAACGTCATGGTCGATGGATTGGGCCGCGTCAAGCTGATCGGGTTCGGTGCCGCCACACAGGCCGGAGCGCGGCGAATTACGTTTACGAACCTTTCGCAAGTCGTAGGCACCTCCGAATACGTCTCCCCCGAGGAACTAAAAGGAAAACGGGGCGACGCACGCAGCGACATCTATGCTCTGGGAGTGATGCTGTACGAGATGCTGACTGGCAGGACACCATTCCCAGGGGTTGATCCGTTCGAGCGGATACTGAGGCATCCCATCCCGCCGCGTGAAATCGATCCCTCGATCTCGCCTGAGCTGCAGGAAGTGATCTACCGTGCGCTCGAACGGGAGCCAAAGAACCGATACGCGAATGCCCGCGACTTCGCCAGAGATCTCGATCAACTTGACCGAGTCGGCGTTGCCGATCGCTTGGAACTGCGCGAATGGAAGAAACAGCGCAAGATTCGGTTCACAAAAATCCTCGGTTACGTCGCCATGGCATTGGTCCCCATTCTCGTTTTCAGTTTGCTGCTCTACTTCGCGCGACGCTAAAAAGCGACCGACTAAACTGTGCTTTCACACGTGACAATACAGTCGCGCTTCCACCCGCGTTGAGTTCTCGCGTCTCGATATCAGAAATTGAAGTAATGCTCACTATAAAAAATACGAATTTGACTTTGTTGATACCCGATGAGAGCATCGCCGCCTAAGAAACTCAAGTCTTCCTCTCCGATTTTGAGGAGCGGCGGTTCCTGGGTTCTCATTCTTGATTGGGGTACATGCTGCAAGCCGATCGATAGCACGGTGATCGATAGCTACGGGTGTGTTTGTATTCATGAGCTCGCGACATTTTCGCTGTTGAGGGAGCTTGGGATGTTTGGGATAAGCGGGACGATGATTCTGGCCGCATTGCTACTGGGCGGCTTCTTCGCGATTGCTTGTTTTCGGGCGCAAGTGCCGGTCACTCCTGGCCAAAGTATGACGCTTGGTCACTTATTCCGTTTTTCGGATCGCCTGGACAGACTGAAACGCTCGCGATGGCAGTGGTTCTCAATGGTGGCGTTGATGCTCGTACTTCGACTGGAGCAACGGTTGCCACCGGCGTTGGAAATCGTGGCGGTTGCGCAGTTCGCATTGTTTCTTGCTTTGCCCACGAGGGCCGCGGCGAAAAACCTGAGAAGAAAATGAAGGCCGGCGGATCCCTAGGCATCAGATTGGCAATTTCGACCAACGGAATGCGACGGTAGCTTTGAGGCTGCAAGTGGAATTCACTATCTCGATGGAATGACCCAATTGGGTCGAGGAGGCAGTTCTATGGCGGCAACGACAGGGCAAGGACGTTCATTCACTACATTTATTGTGGGATTGACCGGACTATGTGCTGGGATCGCGTATTTTTCTACGGGACTGGGTAAGTTCATCGCCATTGCCGGAGCATTCGTCGTGGTGATGAGCTTGACCGCATTTCTCAAGATTAAACCCCTTGAAGGAAAGCCTGCACAGAGAGCCGGAGCAGGAGGGATGAAGCTGATTGGAGCTTTCACCTCCGCGTTTGGCTGGTTGCTCATTCTCGTCGGTTTGCACGTGGTCACCGGGACGGGTGGCCGCATCGTCCTTGGCGTAGTGGGCATTGGCGTGTCCCTGTTCGGGATCATCTACGTGCTGCCCGCGGCTTTCAACAAGAACGCGATCTGGAAGAGCTAGACGCGCCGGCTTCGCCCGGCAGCTAAAAATGAACATGGAGCGATCAAAAATGAAGCTATTTCGACGTGGATGTCTCAGTGCTTGTGTCTTAGCGATCGGCCTGCTGATCGGCGCAGTCGCTAATGCTCAGTCGTCAGCTCCGGCTTCCGCGCCGGCTCCGGCTGCACCTCCGCCTTCAGCCTCGGCGACCGAACTGAAAGACGCTGCGGCCAAGGCACCCACCACGGCTGACCTGCAGAAAGGCGATCCTGGCGGAACTCTTACCGGCACCATCAACGATGTGCCCGCAGCCGACCCCAAGGCTGGAGTGACGCTCCCGGATGTTGCCAACATAGCGGGCCAGAATAAGATCGCCATCAATTTCGCCTGGACGTTGATCACAGGCTTCTTGGTCATGTTCATGCAAGCGGGGTTCGCCATGGTCGAGGCGGGGCTCTGCCGGGTCAAGAATGCGAACCACACCTACATGATGAATTTCTTTGTGTATGGTTGTGGTCTCTTGGCCTACTGGCTGATCGGTTTCGCCATCCAGATGGGGGGGGCCGCCGGCAACGGAAACTTGGGCGGTCTCCAAACTCTATCCGTCGAACATCCGATCACGTTATTTGGAAAGACGTGGGGCCTCTTCGGCGGTTCCGGGATGTTTTTGTCGGGCCACACCTATGATGTGGGCGTGATGGTCATCTTCCTGTTCCAGATGGTGTTTATGGATACCGCACTGACCATTGTCACGGGCGCGTGTGCGGAACGCTGGAAGTTTGTGACCTTCGCCCTGTCGTCAGTGCTCATGGGAGCCTTCACTTACCCACTGTTCGCCAATTGGGCGTGGGGCGGTGGATGGCTCTCACAGCTCGGTACCAATGTTGGCTTGGGCAAGGGCTATTGTGACTTTGCCGGCTCCGGTGTGGTACACGCCGTGGGGGGGCTGACTGGCCTGGCAGTTGCGCTGATCATCGGTCCGCGGATTGGCAAGTTCAACAAGGACGGTTCCAGCAATGCGATCATCGGCCACGATATCTCAGCCGTGCTGATCGGCTGCTTCATCCTCGCCTTCGGATGGTTTGGTTTCAATCCCGGAAGCACGCTGGGAGCCTCTGCCAATGGCAACCTTCGTATCGGGTCCATCGCGGTAAATACCATGCTCGCTGGCTGCACCGGCACATTTGGAGCGCTCCTTTATATGTGGTGTTTCAAAGGCAAGCCGGATGCTTCCATGAGCGGTAATGGATTGCTGGCCGGGCTAGTGGCCATCACGGCACCGAGCGGCTTTGTTAACACAGTGGGCGCCGCCATCATCGGTCTGGTTGCCGGAGTCCTGGTCTGCTTGAGTGTTTCCTTTATAGAAAACGTGATGAAGGTCGACGATCCCGTCGGCGCCATTTCAGTACACGGCACGAATGGCTTGTGGGGCGTATTGTCCGTGGGTCTGTTCGCGGACGGTACCAGTAACTACGGGGGTGCCTGGAACGGCGTCACCGGTTCCGTGACTGGCCTTTTCTATGGCGACGCAAGCCAGCTGGCAGCCCAATTAGTGGGCATCGCCACTTTACTCGGTTTCGTCTTTACCTTCAGTTTCGTTCTGAACCTGGGGCTCGAATTTTTCCTCGGACAACGAGTTTCAGCGGAAACGGAGGTGGCGGGCCTGGATCTTCCGGAAATGGGACAGCTCGGCTATCCGGAGTTTGTCTTCCGTGAAGAATCAACGGTGTTTGTTCAGACTCCACAAGAGTTTGCTGTCGCCTAGAACTCGTGTAGTCAATGTTGGAACTATTGGCAAGGCGCAAACGTGAGTTCGCGCCTTGCCTTACTCAGTAGACGATACCTGCGACCATGCACATTCATATGAACAATACCTCGTCCAACGAAATGTCACTTCTTTGGCCAAAGGCCGATTCCGGTTTGAGCGGGCGCGTGTCGGCTCTTGCGATGACCTCGAT
The DNA here is from genome assembly GCA_963709305.1 of uncultured Acidobacteriaceae bacterium. GTDB lineage: Bacteria > Acidobacteriota > Terriglobia > Terriglobales > Acidobacteriaceae > Sulfotelmatobacter. The sequence continues at coordinate 295,944 of CAVPWO010000008.1, forward strand.
TCCGTCCAAAACCCAGAGTCTGTTGCTCCGTATGTTTGCGGACCCTTACCTGCTTGAAAAAGAGGATCGTGGAAGCTTGGTCGAACAGCTGCGGGAATGTGTGGCGCAACACCCGCACGTCTCGGAGTTGCGGGTCCTCTTGGGGATGGCGCTGTGCGTCAACCTGGATGCTCAAGCCGCAATCGGACAACTTGAGGCGTCTGTGAGGTTGGCGCCAAATAGTTTTATTGCGCAGCTGAAGCTCGGCGAATTGTGGATGCGGCTTCGAGCGATGGAGAAAGCTGAGGAGCACACGCGATTGGCTGGTCTGTTGGCCCAGAGTCTGGCCCAGTCTGAGCTGGCACGCCGCCAGGCCGCGACCATACGTACGATGCGGCGCGAAGGAATCGAGCGCGGCGGCTATAAGAGTCCGTGGTCGTTCATCGCGCGTCCGCTGCGACGCCTGTGGAGCCGGAACCGAAGCGAGCCTTCCGTAGCGTTGGACGTCAGCTAAACCATGCAACCAGCTCTTCAGCTTGCGCTGTTGCTGGCTATCCTACTGCCGGCATGCAAAATTGCCGCCTCGCTGTTTAGTCGTCTGGGAATTCCCCCCATTTTGGGTGAACTGCTGGTGGGCGTCGTTCTGGGTCCCGGGGCCATCAACCTGTTGCATCTGCGGCTGTTCGACGGAGGACAGGCAACTGGGGCTCTGATGCTTCTGGCACAGCTCGGGGGGTTCGTGTTGATGTTCGTTGCGGGGATTGAAACCGACATCGACCGCATGCGCGAAGCCAGCGTGACCGCTTTTCTCGTCGCACTCTCCGGTGTCATATGGCCCTTTTTTCTTGGAGCCGCCATCGGCCATCTCCTCGGTCTTTCCTGGCAAACTGCATTCTTCTTGGGTGGCGCCCTAACCGCGACCAGCGTCTCGATTTCCGCTCGGACACTCATGGACGCAGGGAAAATGTCCTCTCCTGAGGCCACGGTAATCCTGGGTGCAGCTGTAATCGACGACGTAATGGGTTTATTTGTGCTGGCCCTCCTTGCCGCGGGCTCTACCACAAAGGGTGCGAGTTTTGGACTGGCCCCGATGGCCAGCGCCTGGCTGCAACAACGGGTTCCGTTGGCGGGAAGCCATCCTTTACTGGTTCTGATGACGCTCATCAGCGTGTGCGTGCTGATATTTTTCTTGGTGGGGTATGGGGCGGCGCAACGGTGGCTAGATCCGCTCGTCCTCCAACTGCGTAGACTCTCCGCCAATGAGGCAGTTCCGAGTTGCGTCCTCGCGCTGGTTCTAATCTACGCCATCTCCGCCGAGTGGCTTGGGAGCGTGGCTGGCATCACCGGCGCATATCTGCTGGGATATGTATTTGCCGGATCTGAACTCAAGGCGGACGTCGAACGCAGCTTTTATGCGATCGGCCACGGACTTCTGATTCCTCTGTTCTTTGTTTCGATTGGCTTGTCGAGCGATTACCGTGCCTTGTCGGGACACTGGGCCTTGCTGCTCGCAATTTTCGCGGTTGCGATCATCAGTAAGTTGGTAGGTTGCGGGCTCGCCGCGCTGGGCTCGGGGATGGGCTGGGTACGCAGCATTCGTGTCGGCTGCGGAATGATCTCCCGCGGTGAGGTTGGCTTGATCGTCACTGCAATGGGCGCTAGCACCGGTATTTTTGGCCGTTCTGACGTCGCGGTGATGGTGGCAGTGGTGCTTCTTACGACCCTAGTGACTCCGCTGCTGCTTCGCGGTGCCTTCCAATTGAAAGATAGGAATGACTTCCAAGATGCGAACTCAAAACTCCAGCAGAGTTTGGCCGTGACGGGTACCCGTGACGTTCCACGACCAAGAGCGGAGCCGGATGAGGCTGCGGATGAGTCGGCAGAGGACGCCAGGTTCAGGGTCGGACTGCAGCGTACCCGGAATCTGACGGCATTCTCAGAGACTGAACCCATTTCAGAGTAGTCTTTTTCGCGATGCGAACCGGCGATCCGGAATGACAATACCCAGCAATGCGGCGATCCGCAGCGCGGAGCGAACCTCCAGCCACTTCGACTCCGAGGCCTGGCGTCCTGAAACGAAAGCCTCGGCTTCGCTAGCCACGGCAGAGGTGTCCTAACGGAGACGGCAAGGGGATCTGGGCTGTCTGCCAGGCCGCCACTCCGTCCCGTGCCTTTATTGAAAACGACGCCCGCGAAACGTTCAACCGGGGTTTCCGAATGTGCGCGCTCGGAGCGCCGCCGCGGTCGCTATGATAGCGGTCTTTCTTCCGAAATCGTTACTTGCTTGCCCCGCTCTTTCGCGTTCTGAGAGAAGCTGTTAGGATATTTCTCTGCTGAAAGTTTGTTCAAATTTTGCTGGCGGTAGGATCCAAAGGGGTGACAACTTGGATCGTCTGGGTTGGACCGCGCAGGCTTTTTGCACATCGCTAAGGCGCATAGAAGGCCATGATTTGTAGGCGGTTTGTGGGCAGTTCAGCCAGAGATCGCGCTCTTTTTGGCAATCCGGGACACCGGTGCACGGTCTGCAAATCGTGCAAAGCCACATAAACACTAGCGATTGCGCATCGCGTCGATTTGGCGAGTGGGGACGTAGTTCAGTTGGTTAGAACGCTGCCCTGGCGTCCCATCTAAGTAATATCTCCATTTATTTCAGTCAGTTACGCGGATAGTGCTTACGTCGCACTGTCACCAAGCCTTGAGTGTAAGTCTCAGAGCAAACACACGGTTCCTATTTCATTGCTGGATAGCCCAATCCAAAGCCCGTTGCATCCGGGGAAGAAAGCATTGCCGAGACTTTAGTTGGGTAACCCCACGCGTCGAAAGAGATCCTCAAATCGCGGATCAGAGCGGATTTGGTCGAGTCTGAGATCGGCCTTAATGAAATAAGGAATGTCAGTGGATCTTTCAGCGTAGGCCTTTTCCAGAAACTCGAAGGCCTTTTCTTTATCGTTCAATCCGGCGTATATGGTGGCAATCATATATGGTGAGATATATCTGGTTTTCGCGTCTTCCTGCAGGCGATCTAAGATTTGTTCGGCGGCCGCTCTTTGCCCTGCAACAGCGTATCCATGCGCAAGTTGAGCGGTAGGATCGGTGTCTCCTTGTGACATCTCGACGGCCTTCCTGTACTCCGCAATAGCTGCCGACATCTGCCCCGAACCCTCATAACCGACACCCAGAAAGTAATGGCTGACCCAAAAGTCTGGCCTCAGCGCGACGGACTTTTCCCCTACGTCAACCAGGGACTTGTAATTGCGCTGGTGATAGTAGATGCCGGCCTCATCGAGAGGTAACGCTTGTACAGGATCAATTTGCCGGATTCTTGCAATCTGGGCCAGAGCTTCGGCGGTGCGGCCACGCCAAGCCAAGAACCAGGTCAATGCTTGATGAGCATCGACATCGTTGGGACTGAGCTCACAACCGTACCGATACTCGTTTTCCGCGGTTTGCCAATCCCAGTCATGTCGCCAGCTGAGCCAACCTAATGCTGTGTGGGCTTCCCCAATCGTCGGGTTCAATTGCAAAGCTTTCCGTATGGCTTCTCTTGCAGGACGATAAGCATCGTTGGGAGACACCCATCGAAACTCGCTAAGGAGCACGTAGGAGTTTGCCAGCCCGGCATACGCCGGAGCAAAATTGGGATCGGCGTGAATGGCCTGTTCGAAATAGTTCTGTGCTCGTCTTAGAGTTTGCGGAGTATCGAACCCCGCGAAAGTATACGAACGGCCACGCAAATACGCTTCATAGGCGATCCCGTTCGTTTCGAGGTTTGAAGCGTGCCCCAGCTGGAGATCGGCGTGGATCTGCTCGGCAACGTCTTTTGCAACATTGTCTTGTAGCGCAATGATGCTATTGAACGATTGTTCGTAAGTTTGTGCCCACAAATGCTGGCCCGTCGACGCACTAATGAGTTGCACGGTGATCCGCACCGTATCGTCGGAACGTAGGGTCGTGCCCTCGACAACCGCATCTACCTTGAGTGTTCGAGCGATTTGGGGCAAGGATACCTGCCGCGCCTTGTAGCTCATCACCGAACTCCGGGACAGTACTGAGACTCCCCTCATTTGAGCCAACTCGGTGATGAGCGCATCGGTGATGCCATTGGCCAGGAACTCTTGCTGCGGATCGCCGGAAGTATTTTCGAACGGCAGCACTGCAATAGAGCGAATCCGCGTCTGCGCGCGCGCGTTCGACTCCCCAAACCGCGATGACAGAACCGCAAGGACTGCGACGAAGAGCACCATGGCACCAGCAACCGCCCAACCACTCCCTCGGAGCATCTGGGTGTTTCGGCCAACTGGCACTTCTATTTGCTCGACAGGTGCCAGGAAGCGATACCCTTTGCGAGCAATTGTTTGAATGTAGACCGGCTGCTCGGCGGTATCGTCAAGGGCATCGCGTAACTTCGCAACAGCACGGTTCAATCCTTGGTCGAAATCGACATACGTATCTGCTGGCCATAGGCGACTCTTCAGTTCGCTTCGTGTGACGAGTTGCTGCGGATGTTCGACTAGGGCGAGGAGTAGTTGAAATGGTTGTTCCTGCAGTTTTACCTTAGTGCCTCTCTTTCGCAGTTCATTCGTGGCGAGATCGACCTCAAAAATTCCGAACCGCAATAGTGAACAAGCCAATTTGCCAGAAGCAGGCATGGCACCGCACCCCAGCGAAGGAAGACGCCGAAGAGTTTAGCACTGATATCGGAAATGGAAAAGAAGCGTTTCCGAGGGAATGAAAGGCTGCAAGTTGCTGATCCTCAGGGGCTTGTCTGAGCATAAACAGAGCACGACCGGAGCATTTGACGTTTTCCCGACCAGCGTGTCTTTATTGCACCGATCTTACATAGAAGGTTGTTGTGCAGGCCGGGCGACCAGTTACCAACAGAGTACCGCCACCGTGACTCTGGGCGGAAATACCGAAATAAAAGTAGTGCGAAGGGGCCAGCAGTTTGTGATTGAGCGGGACACGGACCATTACAGAAGCCGCACCGCAAACGACGGCGAGCGCCAAGGGGAAATCATGATTTCCAAAGTGCGCCCCGCGAAGTGTTCCCTATGGCTGGCGAAATTCACGCTGGTATTCGCGGTGGTTTTGTCTCCCAACTCCCGCGCATCAGCTGAAAACCCATTGCTCTCAAAAGAACAAATTCAGGTCTACAAGGATTTTCTTAATTCCTATCCCTCAAAGGCGGGCGTTATCGACATCCCGAGAAACACCGCCGTGTTTGACGACGCTCCTACAGATTCGTGCACTCAGGGACTGATCCTTGAGGTAAGGCCCGAAAGCAGCCGCGAGACGCACTTACTTCCCAGCAATATCATAGGCGAAAACGAGCGTTTTCGAATTGTAGACACTGAGTTGAAGTCCTCCATAGCCCACCACCACAATCTGCTTCGTTTGTCCGAGATCGTTTTTGATGTTCCTCATCAGCACGCTGTTCTACGTTTCGACTATTACTGTGGGATTTTGTGTGGGCAGGGGGACACGGTCGTACTTCAGAAATTATACGGAAGGTGGAAACAAGTCCGTTCTTGCACAAATTGGATGTCGTGAAAACGTCGCGCTCGCCGCGAGAGGAAGGAGCTTTGAAGGTGAAGTTAAAGAGAATGTTGACGCCGCCCTGCGCTTGGTAGTGCGACGCGCCCGGTTTTCCGTGGTTCTCAGAAGTGCCAATATCAGGCCCGTGCTCCAGTAGTTCTTGTGTAAAGTCGACCCATAGGAGGCGACTTGTGTTCACGCCCATGCCACGGCACCTTCCCGTTGACAAATCTGTCGGCGACACATTCACGAGACTTGTAGTGATCGCGTTTGACTTACCCGGCGATGAAATTCAAAATTGGCCGCGCCTCCTGCAGAGCAGCTTCATGGACAAACCTGTGCAGGACGGGATCCGATCTGCACTGGATGATTTTCTTATCGATCGAACCGCTTCTGGCTTGGGAATGAGCGATCTGACCGGGAAAGATGGCAATGACATTGTAAAAGCCATCTACAGCTCAGGTCGTGGCAAGTTCCAGGCTTCCGCGTTGAAACAAGTCAAAGACACTGCCTCTTATGCGAGGCTTGAACGTGCGGTAGCGGATTTTCAAAATTCTGCCAAAATCTCGCCGATGGGCGTGTGGGTCAATACGAATCGGACCATGGTCTTCGTTGCCGGGCTGATGCTGGTGGTGGGAGGCGCCATTGCCCTCTATGTCACGAAAACGGGTGGACCGGTCAACAATCTGGTCGTTGATCAGATCACACATAACCGTGTTGACGTCTTGAAGGTCGGTAAGTTTGTGCTGCGGGGACAGCTGCTTGCTTTTCAACCCGATAAGCAAAAAATAGGTGGAGCGCTCATTGCTACAGAAAGATTCGAGCAGGTCAACGTTTCCCTTAACGTCGGAGTAATCGCGACGACCTCCTCTGTCCAGCAGATTAATGGTTATACCGTTGTAGCAACTCCAGCTCGTATTTTGGAGCCCACGGACACCGTTACATCGACAACAACGACAACTAATTTGGCGGTGAGTCTCGGTTTTCGCAACGGTCCGTTAAAGCCCTTAAATATCGGAGTTGGAGCGATATTCACGGACAGCAAAGTAAGCAAGGCCAACGTGAATGCCAGCGTACGGACCGCACATGGCGATTTTGCTCTCAAGGTACAGGAGTCCAATAAGCAATATCAGGGCATCGCCGTTTGGACCGTTCACTTCTGACCAGAGGAGCCGGAGGATTCAAACAGGAGCAGGGCTGAACCTGTGCGAATCATCCTGAGGAGAACGGGAACACCCTTGGAGTTGAAGATCGGTAGTCAGGTCTGATCGCTGCAATTATTTTTCTCAGGAGGCAAATATGTGGAATACGATTCGATCATCGGCATCATTGTTTCTGATGTTTCTCCTGTCCTCTTTGCCGGTGTTCGCGCAGCAAACAACGAGACGGTCGGGCGCCCCATCCGATGCGCGGAAGCTACCCGACGCCGAAAAAACTGCAACCCATCCGGCATATAAAGGTATCTTCGAGCCGGTCAACTACAGGCAGGACATTAACCTCACCGATGTCTTCTTCGTCAGCTCCGAGGTCGGTTGGGTTTCCGGCGAGCACGCGACCATTCTGAAAACCACCAACGGCGGCAATACGTGGACCGCGCAAGTCGGGGGCGACCCTAATAATGACGACAAGCCCATCGGACAACTACGTTTCCTCGATCAGAATCACGGCTGGGCCATCCAGGAGGGCGTCGGACTTTTGCGCACTCTCGACGGTCAGAACTGGGAGAAGGTGAACGGCAAGTTCCCTCCTGGAGTGCCCGTGGTCGACTATGCCTTCACTTCCGTCCAGCACGGCATTCTGCTAGGTGGAAACGGTGACGCCTTTTATGTCACCGACGACGGCGGGCGGAACTGGCGGACTGTCGCTCCGTGTCGCTTCACCGCCAGTATTCAGGGGCTCGCGCAAACTCAAGGCTGCCACTTTTCTAAGCTGCAAATGCTTTCGGCCGATTCTGGGTTAGCGCTGGCTTGGTCCAGTGGGCCGGGGCCGGACATGCTTGTGATTTTTCGTACGGCCGATACGGGGGGGCGTTGGAGTTATGTTGTACCTGAGGTACGCCACTCTCGCTATGCCGATATGTTCTTCACCGACCTGAATCACGGGACTCTGTTCTTTGATGACGACCAAGAGACCTACAGCACAAGCGATGCCGGCAGGAGCTGGCGCGAGCTGCTCTCCGGCAAGATCTCGGTTGTTGGCCCAATGCGATTTGCCGATGCGGAGGTCGGTTGGGTTCTGGGCCCCAGCCCGGATAACAGTGACACTTTCCGAGTTTCCTTTTCCACCGATGGCGGCCAGCACTGGAAGTTGTCACAGAATATAAAGTTCCCAGTGGGACCGCGGTACGCTCAGTTGAAGTTCGCCTTCCCGCGACGCGACCGCGCCTACGTCATCGGTCCGCACGGCATGATCTACCGTTACCGTATCGTTTTTTGGGAGTACCAGGCTCCAAATCTGCTTGCTGGTCCGCTGATGTCGGCGCCGCCGCCCGTGGAGGCGGACGCGCGACATTGATCCAGGGCTTCTGTGAATGAGCTCGTGGTGGCTTTTGGCACTGGAGGTATTTATGGCGCGGAGGCTAGAGATTTGGGCGAGTGAATCAGTGATTAGTTTTCGATCGAAGGTCCGAGCGCAGCGGTGGATTGCTGCGTTCTATGGTGTGCTGTTAGCGCTTACCGGTGCTTTGAGCACACCTATCATTGCCTCCGCGCAGTCGCAGCCGCTTGAGTACATAGACTTTGGCCAGCCTCCTAGATTTCTTTAATGGCGGTTCATGCCGGACTAGGATCATTTCAGGTCATCTTGTGCAATCTGTGCAAAATATGCAAATTGTGCAGAGCCGCATGAACACTTCTCATTTCGCATCTCGTTGATTTGGCGAGTGGGGACGTAGTTCAGTTGCTTAGAACGCTGGTGAAGGGACGTAAGCTACCAGGCTGGCAGGCCGAAGACGGAGTTGCCTATCCCGTGCCACAGAGTCCGGTGACCAGCGACCAACCTGAAGAGACGATTACATTGGTTCCCTATGCTTCGGCGAAGCTTCGCATTACGGCTTTTCCTCGGCTGAAGACGTAAAAAGCTGGAACAAAACCTGTCCTTTTGGATGCTGCGTGGTAGCTTAGAATATCGCTGTTACTTGAACGGAATTTCCATGGCCACTCCTCTTCTTCCCGACGCTCTTGATCGAGGGCATATCTGGCCGAAACAGTAACGGAAATCGGGCAACACGTCCAGCAGTCAAGCATTTCAAATCCGGTCTTTGTCCGCGCGGCAATAAAGGACTCTGAAGAAGTAGCACGCGGACCCGAGGTCTTTCGTGTTCTGCGAGAAGCTGTTAGGATATTTTGGTGCTAAACATCTGCTACAGTTTTATCGGCGGTTCCGTCGAGGTTGGCTACAATCTGGCCGCCCGGAGCAGTCTGTGCAAATCGATTTGCACATGGCACAGGTGCAGGGGAAGCCGAAATTTGGTGGCGGTTTGGGGGCGGTTCGGACAGGAATGGCGCTCTTTTGTGCAACGAAGGTAATCCCATGCACGGTATGCAAATCGCGCAAATCCGCATAAACGCTGGCGGTTTCGCATCTCCTTGATTTGGCGAGTGGGGACGTAGTTCAGTTGGTTAGAACGCTGCCCTGTCACGGCAGAGGCCGCGGGTTCGAGTCCCGTCGTCCCCGCCATCTTTCAACAAGTTAGTCCACGCTTGGAAGATCGGCACGATATACAAGAAAATACACATTAAACGACACCTGCTGCGACCGGTGTCGTGGCGCATCGTCGGCATCCCCGCTTGCGTCATGTCCACTTCAAGATCACAAGCATCGTATTCGCCGCGTACGTGGCACGATCAAGTCGGCTGCTTAATATACCTTGACACGTATATGCTGATTGGAGTATATTAAGAGAGTGGAATCGTTCGAAGTCATTGCGGAGCCGAACCGTCGCGCGATATTAAGTCTCCTGGTCTCGTCCCAGCAGTCGGTGGGAGAGATCGAGCGTCAGCTTCGTATGCCGCAGCCGACCGTGTCAAAGCACCTGCGAGTGCTGCGCGAGGCCGGTTTCGTGGAATCCACGGTGGACGCACAGCGCCGTCTCTACCGGCTGAAACCTGAACCACTTCAGCAGGTGGATGCCTGGCTGGCTCAGTTCCGCCGGTTCTGGTCCGCTCACTTGGATGCTCTCGAACGCCACCTTGATCGCATGGGGCACGACCGCATGGGGCAAACAAGACCGGATCAGTCAACAACAACGAAAAGGAAGACTAAGGAGAAGACGACGCGGCCCAAACCGCGAACGTGATAAAGGAGAAACGAAATGAAAATCAAAGTGACAAGCGTATACGTGGACGACCAGGACAAAGCCCTGCGCTTCTATACGGAGGTACTGGGCTTTGCCAAAAAGAGCGATTTCAGTAACGGCCCATATCGCTGGCTGACCGTGGCCTCGCCCGAGGAGCCCGACGGCACTGAGTTGCAGCTGGCGCTGAACAACAACCCCGCAGCCAAAGCGTATCAGCAGGCGATGTTTCAACAGCGCCAGCCCGCGTCTATGTTTTTCACCGACGATATCAATGGCGACTACGAGCGGATCAAGGCCTGCGGCGCCGTGTTCACGATGCCCCCCACCGACGTTACCGCCTCGATTATCGCGATGCTGAACGACACCTGCGGCAACCTTATTCAGATCACGCAGCTGGCACGCTACTCACGCTAAGAGAAGAAAGTGACCGATCGTGTATGAATGCAGCTATGCCGGCCACCTATTAAAAAAGGTCAACATAAAAGTATGAACAGCAAGAAAGCTTTGTCATCAGAACGACGTAACGAACTACTCATCGCATTGAAAGCCCGCTTTGAGAAAAACATGAACCGCCATAACGCTCTTACATGGGCTCAAGTACAAGCAAAGCTCGAAGCGAATGCTGAAAAACTGTGGTCACTCAATGAAATGGAAAGAACTGGCGGCGAACCCGACGTTGTGAGTCATGATAAAAAGACGGGCGCATACATTTTTTATGATTGTGCCGCGGAAAGTCCCAAAGGCCGCAGAAGTCTTTGCTACGACCGTGAAGCACTGGAGTCAAGAAAAGAAAATAAACCAAAAGACAACGCTATGGATATGGCGGCTGCCATGGGCATTGAGCTTTTAACCGAAGAACAGTATCGAGCGTTGCAGAAAGTTGGAAATTTCGATACGAAAACGTCGAGCTGGGTGAAAACACCTTCCGATATCAGAAAACTCGGTGGCGGCCTCTTTTGTGATCGCCGCTACAACACTGTTTTCGTGTATCACAACGGTGCGGAATCTTATTATGCGGGTAGGGCATTCCGTGGCTCGCTAAGAGTCTAAATGTTGTAGGCCGGACATCAAACAGTCGATGCCGATCAAGGATGGCTTCCGCGGCAACTTCATTCACCTTACCCAGGTGGCACGCTAGTCCCGCGAGTGGATCAATCCACACTAGCGAAAGGAAGACAAGAAGAAGATGACAGATCGCGAGCTGTACACGCCGGGTCCAGCCCGTGGGGCGCGGATACAGAAAAACCGGGGACAAAACGGCGAAGACAAGTGGACGCTCATTCTCGTCCGTGAACTGCGCCATTCGCCGGATAAAGTCTGGGAGGCGCTTACCGACCCAGCGCATCTCCGCGAGTGGGCTCCCTTCGACGCCGATGGGAACCTGGGTACGGTCGGAACCACGGTGAAGCTCACCACGGTGGGAGCGCCCACACAGCGCGTTACCGAAACAACAGTGACCCGAGCCGACGCTCCTGAGGTGCTTGAGTACAAATGGGGCGGCTTCGATATGCGGTGGGAACTCGAAGATCTTCGGCTCGAAGATGATCTTGGTGGCGGCACGCGCCTGACGCTGTGGACCAACATCGGTCACCGCTTCATCGCAATGGGCGCTGCGGGCTGGCACATTTGTTTCGATGTTCTGGACCGGCTTCTCAGCGGAACTCCTATCGGACGCCTCGTCGGCCCCGAGGCGATCAAGTTCGGTGGTTGGCAACAATTGAACGCGGAGTACGCCAAGCAGTTCGGTATCGAAACGCCCAATTGGCCGCCTCAGGCGGTCAAAAAGTCGTGAATCGATGTGTAACGTACGTCGCCTTCAGAGGAGGTCTCAATGAACTGGAACAAATGGGTTCGGCAGATCCATCGCTGGTTGACCATCGCTTTTACGGTAGCCGTCATCGTCAACGGCGTCGCCGTGGCAGAGAAGAAGTACACTAACTCGCTGGGCCTGTTGGCGGTGTTCACGCTCGCCTTGCAGTTTTTCACCGGTCTGTACTTGTTCGTGCTGCCGTATGCCACCAAGTGGGGCAGCGCGCGACGCACCGACTGACCGGCGACCGGTTCATTTACTGCGGAATGATCGCCTTGCTCTTGATCGGCGGCTCGCCGGCTGCTACGGTCTGAAAGGTTCCGACGCCGCTGATCGCTTCGCCGTCGTTAACCACGCGAAAGTAATATCGAGTGTCGGGCGTTAAGCCATCGAGTCGCACATGATGATTGCGCCCATCCTTGTCCTCGACCGCCTCTTTCGTTTGAGTCATCTTGGCAGGATCGGTGCCGTACCGCACGGTCATAGTCCCGGACACGCGGGTTGACCATCCGATCGTACAGTTCGAATCGGAGACGTACTCAGCCACGGGCCCGTTGCTGATCTGCTGATCCTGACCTTGCTGACCGTGAGTGGACACAGCCGAATTCTGGCCAACCGTGCTGCCAGGTTTACTCTGCCCTGCCGCGAAGCAAAGGGCAAAAACGCTGATGAACAGGAATGCCAGCGATAGCTTCATGTCAAAATTCCTCCGTGCATGGGGATGGCGAGTGGCGGTAGTGCGCCAAACAGCTACATATGGATGCGAGAATAGGCGGTAAAGTTGGAATCGTTTTATACGCGGAGATGCGAGCATCGTTCGGCTCCTTTCTCCCGGGCCTTTGGTTGGCAGCGCACGTCCAGGGAACTAACGCGTTCTCACATCGCGACGGAAACACGATTCAGTACGTCTACGACGCGCTCTACCGTCTCTCGCAGAAGAACTATCCCGACACAACCAATGTCGAATATGTCTACGATCTGGTGGGCAAGATCAAGCAGGTGAGCGACCCCAGCGGCACTTACAGCTTCGCCTACGACAACATGGGACGGCTGATCGGGACGACAACGACATACTCGTTCCTGCCCGGACACAACTTCCAGAATGCCTACACCTACGATGCGGCTTCGAACCGCACGTCGCTGACCGCGCCGGACACCAGCATCAGCACCTACGGCTACGACACGCTGAACCGGCTGAACGGCATGGCCAACTCGTGGGCAGGCTCGTTCGGTTTCGGCTATGACGCGCTGAGCCGTAGAACGCAGCTAACGCGGCCGAACGGCATCACCACGAACTACAGCTACGATTCGCTGTCGCACCTGCTCTCGGTGCTGCATCAGGTGGGGACGAACACGCTGGACGGCGCAAGCTATACCTACGATCCCGCTGGGAACCGCACAAGCAAAGGAAACTACCTGAACGGGATCACGTCGAACTACACCTACGATCCGCTCTATCAGCTGACGCAAGTAACCCAAGGGTCGAGTACCACGGAGAGCTACAGCTACGACCCGGTTGGGAATAGACTGTCGTCATCTGGAGTGCCCACCTACACCTACAATTCGGGAAATGAGCTGACATCGAATTCGTCGGGAAGCTACGCCTACGACGCAAACGGCAATACCCTCTCCGATCCCTCCGGCAAAGCACTACACCTGGGACTTCGAGAACCGGCTGACTCAAGCGGTGGTGCCCGGCACCAACGGCGGAACCACGACGTTCAAGTACGATCCGTGGTGACCTGCCCCCTGTTTTCGTTCACGTAAGAATACGACAACTTTCTGCTCTTCCATCTTGGGTTTGAGCCGGGATGGGGGAGCGCGAGGGGCAAGGGATGGCGTTTGAATCCCGTGCCCCTCGCTCAGCTGTGTAGAAGCCCGCTGCTTGCATCTTCGCAAACTCACTCGGGGTTTTGTATCCCAGACTGCTGTGCGGTCGCTCCTCGTTGTACTCAATCCTCCACACCGCGATCTTGCGCCGCGCGTCGAACAAGTTCTGAAACCAACTCACGGTCAAACATTCATCCCGCAACCGTCCGTGAAAGCTTTCCACCCGCCCGTTCTGCGTCGGTTTGCCCGGCTGAATGTGGATCAACTCGATTTTTCTCTCCACGCACCACGCCAGAAAATGCCGGCTCGTCAGTTCCGGTCCGTTGTCGCAGCGGATCGCCTGTGGCGCCCCACGCTCGCTCACGATCTGCTCCAGCGCTCGTGTCACTCTCCGACTGGCAAAGCTCGTGTCCACTTCCAACGCCAAACACTCTCGCGTGTACGCATCCACCACGCTCAGCACCCGGATCGCTCGCCCGCACTCCACCGCATCGTGCACAAAGTCCAACGCCCACTCCTGGTTCGCCGAAGTCCGCGCCAGTAGCGGCTTGCCCTCACGCACGCAGTGCTTGCGCTTCTTCCGCCGGATCATCAATCCCGCCTCCCGGTACACCCGATGCACGCGCTTGTGGTTCACGTGCTCTCCCAAGCGGCCCAGCAAAATATGCAGCCGCCGATACCCAAAACGCGGCTTCGACCGCGCTAGATCCACCAGTTGCGTGCGCAGCGTCTCGTCGCTGCGTCGGCTCCGGTAGCGATAACTCGCCACCGCTATCCCCGTCAGCCCGCAAACCCGGCGCTCGCTCGCTGCGTATTCGCTGCGCAGCCAGTCCGCGTCCGCCCGCTGGTTTACGAGCTCCATCCGTTTTTTGCGATCAGCGCCTTCAGCATCTCTTTGTCCAGGCTCAGATCCACCACCAGCTTTTTCAACTTCGTGTTCTCATCGCGCAGCTGCTTGGCTTCCTGCGCCTCGCTTACATCCATCCCGCCATACTTCGCCTTCCAGGTGTAGATCGTGTGCTTCGACACCCCTACTTCACGCGCCACGTCCTCCGCTTTGCGCCCCGCCTCCAGTTGTTTCAGCGCCCCGATCATCTGCGCCTCCGTGTGCCTGCTCTTCGACATACCTCTTCCCCTTTCCTTCGTCCGAAATCATACTCGGACTTGTTCGGAAATCGGGGAGCAGGTCAGGTAGCTGCGCTTGCTCAAACACAAAACAAATCACGTGGGCTACCCCACTTGCGATTGCTGCAGCATCCAGAATCACGGATCCCGGCCTTAGAGATTGCATCCTCAATAAGCTAGACAATGGCGTGGTGATGTGCGGCGGCAAGAAATGCGACAAGGGGTCCAAACCCGACAAGCAGGGGAGAGTACTTTACGGTTGGGCTCTGCCGTGGGGAAACACCATCCATCTCTGCAGTTTCGCATTTTCGACTGACATCACGACTCCGTGCACGATGATTCACGAATTTGCTCACACCTGCCATCACCGTGAGGGTGTAGCTGACGACGCAGCAAACCAAGCCTTTCCTTCAGGACAGTGCGAATAGCAGGATCAAAGGTTGCAAGGAGGCATCATGGCAGTACTCCGTATTAATAGCGGACGCGCTTTGTTACTTGCAACTGTTTTGGCAGTGCCGAGTTTCTTGGGGAACGAGGGCTATGCCCAGATTCGTTCCAACAGTGATAGCAGTCAGGGGGCCAGCGATAAAGTGCGACGTCTTCTGTCCGACAATCGAACAGAGGATGCAGATGCAGTCAGACAGGTCTTCGAGTTGGGGCGTCAAGCAGTACCAACTCTGGTCGAGGAGCTGCGCAAGGACCTATATGTAGAACGTGCATCGCGTGCGTTGGCGTACTTGGGAGGTCCCGAAGAGCGGAAAGTTCTTCGCGGCTCAATTGCGACCGAAAAGGACCCTGAGAAGAAGTGGGTGATGGCAGGTTTCCTCGCGGGAGCACTCGTGGAACCTGCGTCTCGTGAAGACTGGGAGTTCCTGCGCTCTTGCGTCGTGGGATACAAGGATGAGAGCAAGAACTATGCCTCTTTGTCGGCGGCGTTGGCGCTCGGGATGAATGGGACGCCCCAGGCGCTTCAAATGCTTCAAGCGCTCGTGTCTCAGGCGCAGAAGTCTCCTTCCACCAACGACACGATAGAAACAGCAGAGCAAGCTATTCGATGGAGCAACAAAAAGACCTCCTCGGAACCGACCTCGACCGATCAGGGATCGGACTCTGACCGGATTAAGCAAACGATTATGCGACGCCTGTTCCTCGGGGTGAACGAACCTGAGAACACATCGTTTGATGAGATCTCATTTACAAGAGATCAGAGGCGTGCGTTAGTTTCAGTGGAAGTTCGTGCCAAGAATGGGAATCCTGAAGGGTACGACATTGTGCTCCAGCGGGAGGGTGAGCAGTGGACGATTGTGGGGGCGTGGTTTACGTGGGCTGCCTGAAGGCTCTTTGTCGACGATTCTAGGTCTTGTAGCCCGGGCGGGTGGCCCAGGCTTTCGCATCAGCATATCAGTGGGTGCCCCGTCCTTCGCGGGTTTTTTTTTGCGAAGGGCGGGTACCACGAAGGCCTGCGGCTGCGAAGCTACGCCACCCGATCCCGGAACGAAATCACGGGCCATCCCTGATTCAGCCGTACCAGCCCGGACTCTTCGAGAAAATAGAAACGATAACTGCTCCAGCGCCACTGCTCGGGCGTTTCCACCAGTCCGCGCTTTACCGGGTTGCGATGCATATACCTGAGTTTCTCCACGCGCTTCTTCGTCGTCCATACGTTGAAGTCCCATTCGTTGAAGTCAAAGAAACGCGCCTGCCAGAATGCTCTGCGCTTCGGCTCGTCTTCAAATAGGTTGCGTTGGCGCGGGTTCCTCCGTTTGCGCTTGGGCAACAAAGCGCGGGCCGTGCGCTGCTTCAACACTTGCATCACCGTCGAGGGAGTTCCGACCTCGGGTTCAGTCAAAAGAAGGTGGATGTGTTCCGGCATGACGACATATCCGACGACCACGAACCGGTAGCGCTGGCGGCGTCTGTTCCAGAATCGAGAGGAAGAGGTCGCGACTGCGCGCGGTGCTCAGAAAAGGCAATCGCCGGTAGCAGGAGCAGGTGATAAAGTGCAGGTGATGAGCGCCATAGGTGCGATGCAGTCCGCTGGGCATGACCAACCCCATGGTACCGGCAGCGTCGTACCCGCCCTTGCACAGAACGCAAGAGCGGGGCACCCACAGTTCCGGAACGGGAACGAAAAATACGGAAGGCTGGGCCACCCGTCCATCGAAAACTCATTGTTAAAGACGACATGGTAGGTTCCGCCGTCCGTGGGCAATATCACCTTGTTTGGAGGTCCTGCAGGAAACCCCTGATTCCATTTTCTGGCTAGCTGCCTAATAAAATATATTGGGGTGGAGTGTGCTCCTGCCTTCACCGTTTTCTGCCTATGCAAACACCGCCGCGGGCCCGCAGATGGCGCTGGATTGTCGGAAGCGTCATCATCAGTCTCGCGGCTGCGGCCATCTGCTTTCGCATGGTAATCGCACAGGCGCAGCCCATCTTACGGACAAGAGTCATTGAGACGCTGTCGGCACGCTTCAAAAGCCGGGTTGAACTCGGCGAACTGAGCGTGTGGATTGCGGATGGGGTGCACGTGGAAGGCAAAGGGCTGAGAATTTATGGGGCCACGGATCCGAATCCGTGGGAGGCCGGCGTGCAGCCGCTGCTGGAGATTGGAGATTTCCGTTTCCAGACCGCGCTGCGCAGCTTGTTTCGCGAACCCATGCATGTGGACATCGTCTACGTGGACGGACTGGTGGTGAATGTACCGTCTCGAAACAATCGCCAGGAGATGCGAGACCTGCGGCAGCGCAGCCGAAAAATGAAAATGGGCATTGTCGTGGAGCGCTTTGTGTGCGCCAACACGAGACTCATTGTCAACACCGACCGGCCAGGCAAGCCGCCGCTCGAATTCGATATCGGCGATCTGCGGATGATCGATATCGGCCCGGGACAGCCGCTGCGCTTTGATGCGACGCTCATCAATCCCAAGCCGGTAGGGGCTATCCATTCGACCGGGCAGTTCGGGCCTCTGAACGAGAAAAGTCCGCGCGACACCGCGGTTATGGGAGCGTATTCCTTCACTCAGGCTGATCTAGGGACACTTCCGGGGATTGGAGGACTTCTGTCGTCCACGGGAAAGTATGGAGGAACGCTGGGACGAATTGAAGTGACGGGGCAGACCGATACCCCCAACTTCCAGATTGCGGTCAGCGGTCATCCCGTTCCGCTGCACACCGACTTTCACGCGATTGTGGATGGGACGGACGGTGATACCTATCTTGATCCGGTGAAGGCGACGGTGCTGCATTCTACCTTTACGGCGCGAGGCAAAATTGTGCGCATGAAGAGTCCGCGCGGTCACGATATTGAGCTCGACGTAGTTCTGGGCCGGTCGCGCATCGAGGATCTCTTGCGCCTGGGGGTTAAGACGGAGCCGCCGGTCATGACGGGCGAGGTCGCGATGAGGACCAAGTTGAGTCTTCCGGCCGGCGCCGAGGACCTGGCGAAGCGCCTGAAACTTGAGGGCAACTTCCACATTCCCGCGGCTCATTTTACTAACGAGAAACTTCAGGACCGGATCGACTGGCTCAGCCAGCGGAGTCGCGGAACAAATGAACCGACGCAGGGGAGCCAACCGGTGGTGACCTCGGATCTGGAAGGCACATTTGCCCTCAGTCACGGAGTGCTGTCTTTTTCCCGTCTGCATTTTCTGGTTCCAGGAACGCACGCAGACATGACAGGCCAGTACAGCCTTGATGGAGACACTTTCGACTTTCACGGCCTGCTGAAACTGAACGCGAAGCTGTCGCAGATGACGACCGGCTGGAAGTCGATTCTGCTGAAGCCAGTCGATCCCTTCTTTCAGAAGCACGGGGCTGGCACGGAACTTCCTTTCCGGGTCAGCGGGACACGCGAAGCTCCCCGCTTCGGACTTGACTTCCATCACAAAGACGATCATTCCAAAGACAATCATTCCCGAGGAGATCATCCCAAGCAGAATCACGTGCCGGAAGAAAGCCCCCTTCCAGCGTCTTAGTCTAAATACAGGATTCCCTGTATTGGACGGTGTCCAGCAGAACGTTAGCCTCAGTGGGTTAAGGGGCCCTCCCCCGGATTTTGTGGTGTTCAATTAAATTAGAAATTTTCGGTCAGGCTTGTCACAGACGGAAGATAGAATGTGGCGGATCGTCTGGTCTCCCCAAAGGACTGAAGCCGAATGACAATTCGCATATTGCTGGTTGATGATCACCCAATTGTTAGGCAGGGTTTGAAGACGCTTTTGGAAGGGCACGCGGGATGGGAAGTTATTGGGGAAGCATCGGACGGAGCTGAAGCCGTGGAGAAGGCCAAGGATTTGACCCCCGATGTGATGGTGCTCGACGTGACCATGCCCAGGATGAATGGGTTGGAGGCCTGCCGTCTATTGCGGCAAGAGTGTCCCGGACTTGAAATTCTGTTTGTTACCCAGCACGATTCTCCACAAATGATGCGGGAGGCCCTGGAGGCTGGAGCCAGGGGATACGTAGTAAAGTCCAACGCCGCCCGCGATCTATTGGCGGCCGTCGATGCGGTAAGCCAGCATCGGGTCTTTACTGCGTTGAATGGCCGTAATGTTGCGGAGTTACGCTGAGGTTTTTAGTTGAAGGACGACTGACGCTGCAGCTCCATTTGGAGGGGAAAGAGGGGACTATGAAGCTGAGGATCCTGTTGGCCGATGATCATGAAATCGTGCGTCGCGGGTTGCGAGCTCTTCTGGAAAAGCATGAAGGCTGGGAAGTCTGCGGCGAGGCCAGCGATGGCCGCGAGGCCGTCGAAAAGGCCTTGCAGTTGAATCCCGACGTCGTCATCGTCGATATTGGAATGCCCAACCTGAATGGCTTGGATACCACCCGCCAACTCTTGCAGCACGATCCGCATTTCAAGGTGATTGTGCTCACCATTACGGACTCGGATCAGGTCATCCGCGAGGCCCTCGACGCTGGCGCTCGTGGTTTCGTCTTGAAGTCTGATGCAGCGCGCGACCTTGTGTCTGCCGTCGAAGCTCTCCAGAACAAACGCATGTTTTTCACGCCCCGGGTCAACGATTTGGTGTTGGCCGGCTTCCTGGAAAAGGGCCAGACAGTTTCCAGAAACGAGGCGCCCAAGCTGCCGACTCTAACTGCGCGGGAACGCGAGATTACTCAGTTGTTGGCAGAAGGCAATAGCTCCAAGGAAGTCGCATCGCTTTTGAATTTGAGCACCAAGACTGTCGAAACGCACCGCAGCAATATCATGCGGAAACTGAGTTTCCACTCCATTCGGGATTTGGTTGTTTATGCCATCAAGAACAACCTGATTCAGATTGAGTTGCCCCCCCCGCCCCCCAAAACTCCCCCGGGCCCCGGGCCTACTGCGGCTTAGATCGTTTTGGTCCCGCGGTTCGTCGGTCGAACCCCGTATTCGGAGTTGCCGAGGCTCGTTCCAGCACTCGACCCGTGTCCCTAGCGAACGCTTTCTCCGGGATAGTATCCGCTTTGGGTGCGGACGATAAGCCGCGAGCGATTTGGCCCCCTGGCTTCAACCCGAAGAGCTTGGTATCCGGTCTTTCCCGACTCTGGCTTGAATGCGATCGTATACTGGCTGCGAATATCTTGCGCCACTGTCCGCGTAATTTCGTCCACTTCATCAAGGCTGTGCGGAAAGAACGCGACGCCACCAGTACTCTTGGCCAAGCTCTGAAGCGCGTCGCGCCCGGATCGCGTCATCCCTCCATTGGTAAGCCCAATGGCATAGAGTGTAGCCCCCTCGTTGGGCTGTAACTTTCGGGTAGCCTCTTGTAGCGTCTCGCGGCTCATGTTGTCTTGCCCGTCGGTAATCACCAGTAGCACTTTCTTGCTCAACCTCGGATTCTCTCGCAGATGCACCGCCGAAGCCACCACGGCATCATAAAGCGCCGTACTTCCACGGCTGGATACCTGGTGCAAGGCAGTCTGCAGGAGTGCGACGTCAGAAGTGAAATCCTGATCCAAGTAGGGGGTGTCATTGAAATTGACAACAAACACCTCGTCCTGGGGATTGCTTGCGCGGATGAGGTTGATCACGGCCTGGTTCACTTTTTCGCGCTTGTCACGCATAGAACCAGAATTGTCGATGACAATTCCCAAAGCAACAGGGACATCCTCGCGCCGGAAGGAGGTAATCGGTTCCGGCACATTGTTCACATAAACGGAGAAGGCCCCGCGATCCAATGACGTCACCAGACGCCCCGTCTCGTCGGCGACCGTGGCGTGCAGGACCACTTCTTGCACTTGCTTTTTGAAAACGAACCGGCCTGAGTCATCCGACTTATCTGCTGTGATCGGTGAGTGCTGATTCTGCCGCGTTGGTTCTTGGTCACTCGGTGGTTGGCTGGACGGTTCGGGGACAGTCGCCGGCATCGCCGTCCGCGGCGGGCCGTAGTCTGGGTCCCATGCCGCGGGAGGCGTCGAAGGCGGACTGCTTTGAGGCGCCGAGTTACCTTGCGCGCACGCCAAGGCGCACGTAATGCCAACCAATATGACAGTCTTGAGTCCTGAGCGGAGAAACATAGTGCTACCAAGGTGCATTTGCGCAAGCCTCCGTGCGTGTTTTTAGATGCCAAACTCAGCGCTGCCGTGAGTCGTTTTGTTGACGCAACCTTGACGAGACATCCCGCGCAATCCTCCCCTGTTTACGGCAAACACTGTATTGCCCGCAAAAAATATTCGCTCTCACCATAGTTCTGGCTATTGTTCTGACAATTCAGCGTTTCTCGGCGGTTTGAAAAACTTACTCGCGTGCAACGATTTCAATGAGTAAAGCGGGTTTAGATGCATCCAATACGCGTTTGGCAAGATTAATGCTTTGAAATAGGGCTACTTTGTTGCCAGGGACTGCACGCCCGCGTGCCAGGAGGCTTGCGCGGGGTCCGACATTTCGACCGCTCAACTTCACTGGGAGGGGAAGAATGCTTCGAATCCTGATTGCAGATGATCATGAAGTCGCGCGCCACGGCATCCGCTCGCTCCTGGAAGCCCATCCAGGGTGGGAGGTTTGTGCGGAAGCGAAGGATGGGCGCGAGGCTGTCGAGCTCGCAAGCAGCATGAACCCGCACGTGATTCTGCTCGACGTGGGCATGCCTAACTTGAATGGCCTTGAGGCCGCCCGACAGATTCTGGCTTCGTCACCCGATGTTCCCATTCTGATCCTCACCATGCTCGATTCCGATCACGTGGTGCGCGAGGTGCTTCGTGCGGGAGCGCGCGGTTTTCTGCTCAAGTCCGATGCGGGCCGCGACTTGGTGGCCGCTATCGAGGCTTTGCAACTGCGCAGAACGTTCTTTACTACAAAAGTAAGCCAGATGGTGTTGGATGGTTATCTGGATCGCGACCATCCTGACGGCGGAGAAGACAAAAACGAGAAGAAAGAGGATGAGTCCGCCCCCGTTCTCACCGGCCGGGAGCGCGAGGTAATTCAACTGCTGGCCGAGGGAAAAACCAGCAAGGAGGTCGCTGTAGCTCTTCATCTGAGCGTCAAAACCGCAGAGACTCATCGTACTAATCTCATGCGTAAACTCGGCCTCCACTCGCTCGCCGACTTGACGCGGTACGCTGTACGAAACGGGATCGTCCAGGTTTTCTGAGCCGCGCAGTTTCACTCTTCATTCATTCAAGAAAGAGCCGTCGGAATACATGCTTTACCGGATGGACCCCATTTTTATTGGTGCGTAGTATCGACCCCGTCATTAACCGCCTTTTCGGGAGGACGCTCACATGCTCTTCACTATCGCGGCCATTCTGCTGATTCTCTGGTTGCTGGGAATGGTTAGCTCCTATACCTTGGGCGGTTTCATCCACATCTTACTAATCTTGGCCATCATTGCTGTCCTCGTGCGAATCATTCAAGGCCGTAGTCCAGTTTAAAAGGGGTTGTTTCAGGTCTCCCGAAACTGCCGCTCAGAACCCCTTGAGTCTCTTTTAGCAATCGCCGCCGTTTAATCCCGCCATCGTCAAAAAAGACCACCAAACATTCTCTCTCCTTCGACATCTGATTAATTGGCCAGCGCAAGAGAACGTGCAGAACTCAAATCACGAGCGAGGGGGTCCATGATGAATCAAGATCCGACCGATCAAAAAACCTGCGACGTTTGTCAACAACCGTTCGATTCAGAGCAGGAATTGCAGATTCACCAAAGTGATGCTCATGGACTGAACGAATCAGGTGAACGGCAGTCCAATTACGACATCGAACAAGATAAGCCGAACCATCGCAGAATTGCATAAGCCATATTTGCCGGCTATGCCCGAACTGAATTAGTTCCACTATTTAAAAAGGAGAACACAAATGAACAAGGACCGTGTTGAGGGTAAAGTTAAGGACGTGGCGGGACGCGTCGAGCGTCAGGCAGGCGAATGGACAGACGATCCTAAACTGCAAGTAAAAGGTGCAGCGAAACAGGCCGAAGGCAAAGTGCAGAATGCCTGGGGAAAGGCTAAGGATACAGCCAAGCAGACTGCTGACAATGTCAATGCCAGCTCCAAACCACCGGAGCGGGAAACGGACGTCGAAGAGTCGAATTCGAGGCGTGCGAGCCGTCGCGGTTAGTCGTAACTTCAGTCGTAACTAGGGATTCCCTAGTGCGGCAATACAGCAACGGCTGGATTGCGCAAGGCCGGTTTGAGAATTAGTTTGTTTGCAGAAGATAGTGCGATCCCCCGCACTGCCCCACAGCAGGGTGCCAGCTGCTCAAGAGCTGTCCACCCTGCACTTTCTTCCGAAACACCCTCTTTTTCCCGATTCGCACCGGCGGATAAGCCGACTGGAAAATGAGTGTCTCACCGTATTTCAATGCCCCATCTATTGCGTTCAAATGATAGTGTCTGCAGCCAAAGGGCGTCGACGAGACATTGAGGAGGGTCCGCTATGTTACGAGTGCTGGTCGCTTTTCTGGCGCTGTTTTCGATCTTCAGCCTGGTCGTGCAGTTGGACGCGCTGAGCAGCGTATTTGGCATGGCCGCAGTTCTTTTGTTGGCCATTGACGTCCTGGTGGCCCAGTTCGCCAGAACTCCTCAGTCTTCCCGGATGCCCGACAAACCGCTCGCCTGATTCGGCTGAAGGCTGGCAGAGGACACTTTTACATCGTTCAGGCTTCATTGTTCAGGCTGCACTCGCTCCCAATTGGGTCTTGCCGTCGTTTCTCTCCAGGTTGTCCAGACGCAACTCACATAGCTCGGTAATCAGACTTCCTGCCCATTGATAAATATTGTGTTCGCGAATTGCCCGCCGCATGTGCTGCATGCGGGCTTGTCTTTCGTCAGGATCCATTTCCAGAGCGACGCGGATGGCCTCCGCCGTCTGGTCCAGGTCATAAGGATTTACCTGCAGCGCATCGCGCAATTCGCGCGCAGCGCCCGTAAAAATACTCAGGATCAACACTCCATTTTCATCACTACGCGCAGCCACGAATTCTTTCGCGACCAGATTCATGCCATCGTGCAGGGAAGTTACCAGACATAAATCGGCGCCTTTGTAGTAAGGATCAATCTCTTTGTGACTATGCTGCCGGTTGAGCAAAACGATCGGTCTCCATTTGTCTTTCTGGAAACGCCAGTTGATCCGACCAGCCTCGGCCTCAATCTCCGCTTCCAGATCGTGATATCGCTTAAGATGACTGCGGCTTGGCGCGCCGATTTGCACGAAGGTGAACTGCGCTTGATATCGCGGATACTTTTCAAGAAAGCGTTCCACCGCCAGAAACCGCTCCAGGATTCCCTTCGTATAGTCCAGCCGATCCACGCCCACTCCCAAGAAAAGCGCCTCTACATCCAGGTTCTTGAGCAGCGCGGAGCGTCCTTCGGAAGCAGACTCCAAGGAAGGTTCGGAGGGTGAGTCCGCCACTTCAACGCTGATCGGGAAGGGATGCACAGCCGTATTGTGACCCAGGCGTTGCACTGTAAAGTGCTCCCAGTCGATTCTCGATTCCATCACCCGGTCGGCGGTCTGCAGAAAATTGTTGCAATGGGATTGAATGTGAAACCCAACCAGGTCGGCTCCAAGCAATCCTTCGACCAGTTCCCGCTGCCATGGACAAATTCCGAACGCTTCGGGATTAGGCCAGGGGATGTGCCAGAAAATTGCGAGTCTGGCGTCCGGCCTTTTCTGTTTGATCATTCTGGGCAACAACGCGAAGTGATAATCCTGCACCAGAACTACCGGCTTCTCGCAATCTTTCATTTCGTCCAGCAGGGCATCGGCGAATTTGCGATTGACCGCCTGATATTGCTTCCAATCGGCAGCCCGAAAAATCGGACGAGTGTGCGCTATATGGCACAGCGGCCAAAGTCCTTCATTCGCGAAGCCGTAGTAATAGCCTTCTTCCTCTTCCTTGGTCAGCCAAATTCGGCGGAGCGTATATCGCGGATCGTCTGGAGGCACCGGCAGCCGGCCTTGCCGGTCCGCGGTCTCCTTATCGGCGCTGCCGCTGCCATGCGCAAGCCACGTTCCCTCGCAAGCGCAGAGCACCGGCTCAAGAGCGGTAACTAGTCCACTGGGAGGCACAGTCACTTCCACCGATTTACCACGCCGCATGTGAATGTAAGGCTCACGGTTTGAGACTACAAAGAGCCGTCCCCCGCCCAGGCGCGTCCGCAGGTCTGCGGTCAGCCTTTCTGCAGTCCACTGGGATTGCCCTTCCACCCGCAGCCTCGCTTCTCGTTCCGCAGCCGTGCGTGCCGAATTGAGACTCTGAGCCAGCGTCGCCACTTCCCGAGCCAGCGGTGGATAGAGCTCCGCGTCGGGAACTCCGATGCGCGAAGAGGGCAGTCGCCCCGTTCGCAGCGCTCTCATCCAATGAGCGGTCCGCGCAATGGGCCCTTCGATACTCCAGCGAACGATCAGCAGAGTGATCAAGGCGATCAGGACGACCTGCACCATGCCGCTTAGAAACGTGTCGCGCCAGATGTGCATACTTTGCGCCCGAATGTACCCCGCGTCATGAACGATCGCCAGGGCCCCCAGGAATTTGTCCGGGCTGTAGAGCGGCAGCACGCAGATGTGTACCGGTTCGTCTGCCAATCTCTGAAAGGCATCCGCTTCCTTGTTTTCCTTGAGCGTATCCAGAACGACTGGCGGCGCCGTGGCCATCTTCGGGGCCAAATCGTTCGTAATGGCAATAATGTGGCCTTCGGGATCGTAGACAGCCATGCCCATCAGGTTCTCCCGATTGGCGAAGCGCTGCACGGTTTTGCGCAAGGTTTGCACCGTGCCCCTTTCAATGTCCCGCTCGACACTTCCTGCCAGGCTCTCAGCCAGCACTTCGGAGCGCCTTTGCAAATCCCGCCGCAGACTACGTTTCCCGGCCCACACCTCGTATTCAGACGAGCAGAGCGACACCAACATCACGCCCACAATGAGGGAGACGATAAGTCGGACGCTAAGCAATCGCATAGTTGAACCTAAGGTATTCGGCTAACCGATCCCCCGTAACCTCGCAGGCCTCTCCCCGTAAATCTTAGCCGCAAGAACCCTTCGAGCCCTACTTCGATGCCATAACCGATCCTTTGGCTGTCTTCGCCTTTACCGCGTACCCAAACCATCGCATGTGAGCGGACTTGCGCGCGATTCGTGCCCGGGAGAGCCTGCCAAACAGGGCCAAACCTAATACAGGAAACGCTTTATGGACCATTGGAGGTTAGGGAGCGTACAAGTGCTATAGAACTATCTAGACTCTTTGGGCAGGCTTTGCGGCACTCAGGCTGGCATCTGAATTGAGCCGTTCCAGACTGCTTCGTCTTTCGGAGGTGCATTTATGAATCGAACGACGAATCTGTTCGCTGGCTTCTTACTGACAATATTTCCCCTGGCGTTTGCGCAGGAGCCGCAAACGGCTCCGCAGGTTCCTGAAGATGCGTTCGTAACTCAACAGCTAGTCGCGTGGACCCGATTTCAAAAGCCGCAACCGGCTCCGCAGCCGCTGCCGCCAAGGGACACTCCTGTACCACAACCCGATCAACAGGACAAACAGGGGAAGCAACCGGCCGACCCGAACGGTCCGTCGCAACAAACCCCAACTGCGCAATCTTTCACAGGGAAAATTCTGAAGGACGGCAGTAAGTACGTTCTGAAAGTAGCCAGTAACACGACTTACGAACTTCAGGACGAGGGCGACATAGGCCAATACGAAAATCAGACAGTAAAAGTGATCGGAAGCCTTGACACCGGCAGCAATACCATTCGAGTGGTTAAGATCGAACTACTCTCTTGAGCGATCGCAGAAGAGCCTGTGGTTTGGCCGCCATATACCACTCGCGGCGTTTTTTGTGTCTCTACGGAATTCACCCTAGTGCATCTAGACCGTTAACTTTGTAAGGTCAACCATCACCCTGGTAGTGCTATCGAAGGACTCTAGCCCCTTCCTCCGCGACTGCGGCTTGGAGACAGACATGAGCGTAAACGAAAGAGCTGCCTACGGGATGTATCCTCGCAGTGTTCCTCTGCCTGAGGTTGTGTCGGCCTTAAACCAGGCGGGATTTCACAATGAAGACATCTGCATGGTGCTGTCTCCCGCTCATCCGGTGGCCACAGGTGTGGGCGATGCCAGGATTGCGGGCGGCGAGCGAGAGGAAAATGCCAGCAGTGCCCGCATGATTGCCTGGTTTTCAAAGTTCGGCGCGGTTGTCATTCCCACAGTTGGCTTTTTCATTCGCTCGCAGCCGTTTTTCCAGGCTCTATTGGCGGACCAGAATGTTCCAGCGCTTTCCCGCGGAGCGCGGACCCTACTCGGTCTCGGCTTCTCCACAGACGAAGCAAAGAGACTGGGCCATCAACTCTGCGACGTTGGAGCGCTGGTATATGTTTCCTGTAAGGAGGGCGCTAAAGCGGACTGGGCGATCGAGTTGCTGCGCCGAGCGGGAGCGAAAGAAGCCGCCGGCCTCGGAATTGCTCCGGCCGCACGAGCCGCCGCCGCTTAGATCCTCATTCAGGATAGCGATCTCATCCCTTGCCCAGTGAAATTTCTGCCCTGTCTGACTCTGGAATGCATATCGGCGCCGCCAGAGAACGCCTTTCTATCACTAACTTAGCTCTGCGGCAGGTTGCTGGCCCCTCAGTTGCATCAGTTCCTGGGAGTCAACTCTCCGCGAAATTGCGAGGCATCCATTGGCTACCCTCGAGGGCGAGTCACTTTCACGATGAATAAGGTCATAATGAATAAAACGAACCGAATCTGGATTGAGATCTTATGGCTTGGCACTGCGGTGGCCTGCGCGCTCGCGCTTACGATTGCGACGCTGGGTGCCGCCACAGGCGCAGCCTCAGGTGAGGAAGCGGCACGGCAGGAAACGCAATCGCCGGCGGTGCAAACCTACGAAGGCATCATCACATGCTCCCGCTGCGGTGCCAGGCATTCCGCCACCCTCGACCAAACGGCCGCCGACTGTACTCGGCGTTGTGTCCGCGCAGGGGCGAACTTCACTCTAGTGGAAGGCGATGCGACCTACATCCTCGAAGGCGACGTTGGCGTCCTCGGACGGATTGCGGGCCGGCGCGCCCGCATCGCGGGCGAGTTGAATGGAAACACCATTCGGATTTCTTCCATCATGTCGGGAACTTGATCGGCAGGCCGCTGACAAAACACTGCTCGATACAGGATTTAACGTATTGTCACTCGAAGTGGTTGATTTGTTAAATCAGAGTTGTGTTTTGGGTCTCAATCGTGCCTGATGGGCATTAACCTTCAGAAAGCTCCGCTGTTCCCCATGCCTGAACCCCGGACCAACCCAGAATATTCCGTTCTCAAGCGAGCATTCGACTGGTGGCCTTACGTCTTCATCGTGGTTTCCGTCACCGGCTTGACGTACATCGCTTTGAGCGCCGCCCGCTAGAAGAACAGTCGGATCGACTTCACTCTCTCCGAACCTGCACTGCTTGAGCCGTGTTCACGACTGCTCCCCACATCTGCTCTCCACATCCACGCGCGGCTGCAACGGGCTGACAGAGTCGCAATATTCACGCCGACAACCTAAGGCATCTGCCGGATACTCTCCGCATTCAAGCGTGCTCATACTTGCCGAAGATAGGATTCAAAAATGCGCGGGAGGTCTTGAACAATGTCATCACGGAAACTTACATTGCTATCTGTCGTATTGTGTTGTGCCTCTTGGGCGGTAGCCCAGGCGGCGCCAGGCGGAGCGGCACCTGCAGGTGGTTCGAGCAGTGCGGGGCAGAGTTCGACTCCGGGTTCTTCGACTCCGGGTTCTTCGACTCCGGGTTCGCCGGTGGCTCCGCCTACCGGCAGCGCAACCCCGCCGCCCACCGGTACGACGCCCCAAGCGGGACAAACCACACCTGGATCGACCTCCCCCGGTGGAACTCCGAAACCTGCTGCTCCAGGATCGAGCTCACCAAATGCCACCACACCCGGTACTACGCAGCCTCGAACGGGAAATCCCAACAGCACAACCACTCCCGGCACTTCACCTAACACCGCACCATCAAATAGCGCACCCTGCGGCACCTTGCCCGGCACTGCGGACGGCGCGGCTGGATCGACTCCGAACACATCGAGCCCCAATCCGCCAACTCCTGGAAGTCAGGGCAACACTAGTTCGTCCCCAGGGATGACACCGTCGCCCGGCACGCCCTGTCCACCAGCTGCCAGCACCACGACGTCGCCGCACGCTTAGAAAAATTGCTACGTCTATTGTCTTCGCGGGCCCCTGGGGCCCGTTTTTTTTCTCTATATTGTGAGGGACACGACCAATGCTGCCGACACGAATCCAACGTCGCTTGGCTCTACTAGAAAAAGCTCGGCTTCCGTTCATCTCCTTCCAGCATCAGAATGCCATGCAATCAAACGATCCGTCGTTCGATTATCGTCTCCGAATTCCCAGCGAGCCCGAGCCTTTCCCAATCAAGGAACCTCCAGATCCTCCCGAGAACCCCGACATGCCTGTCCGCGAGCCCGACCCGGAAGATCCAGGCCAGATCTGACCAGAAACCTTCGGACCACGATTGCAGCCGCTCCATAAAACGACGAATGACGAAGGGCTTGGTCACGATTCGTCCTACAGTGAACGGCGGATTGTCTCTCGCATCCTTGAATTCCATAATTAATTGAAATGTGCTTCCAAACTCTTAGGGATGCGCTCATCCCAAACAAACCTGAAATCACAGCAAAAATTAGGAGGAAGAAATGGCACACTACGGCACTCTCAAGGACGTTCGCTTCGCGACTGAGGATATTCGCGGCGCTCATCTGTACGGATTGAACGACGAGAAGTTGGGCAAGATTGATGATGTTATTTTCGACCATTCGACCGGAAACATCCGTTACGTCGTGGTCGACACCGGCGGCTGGCTTTCCAGCAAGAAATTTCTGGTTCCGGCGGAAGGCCTGCGGGCCTCAACCAAGCATGACGACGACTTCGAGGCCAATCTCGATAAGCGGCAAATCGAAGGTTTTCCGCCCTACAACGAATCCGACCTTGAGTCCGAAAGTAAATGGGCAGGCTACGAAGGACGCTATCGTTCGAAGTGGGTAGCCGATCCCGTTCTGCATCGTGCGGAAACCGACCGCAACATCACTCCGACCGCACAGCAGACTTCCGGGAATCTCGCTTCCGAGCAGGCCGCAGCTCAAGCCCACGGGCAGACGAGCTTCAACCGCCCGGTTTCCACAGGAGCGAGCCGCGCCGATATCAACTCGGCCGCCTCCACCAGCGACCGCGCGGTTCCTGCGGGAACCGATTCCGTCGTTATCAGCAACAGCGCTGTCGGCATTGGTGGCCGCTGGGATACTTTCCAGAGCCGTTTGCGCGAACGCCGCAAAGAAGCGGTCACGGGATGCAGCACTTGCTCCGGCGAGTCCGCCGTTAAACGGGGCTCCGAAAGTGTCGACACGCTGCGCAAGGCAGTCTAGAAATATAGGATCGCAGCGTGAGAAGAGATGTTTGAACTCAGAGGCACCCCAATGGGGTGCCTCATTCGATTCCGGTTCGATCGCCTAACTCCGAATCCCGCCTCCTAGTACATAAATCGTAAATAGCTGGCGTTTCAACGGCGCAAGCCACAAGCTGTCCTAGAAAATACGCGACCGGACTTCGCGCAATCCGCATCTTACTTTGCCGAGTGATTGTGGGCAATCCAAAGTCGTGCAGAACCTTGGCCGCTTGCGCGGTCCTCCTCGTCGTGTTGATTGTAATGAGCACGGCTTTCATTGCCGCGCGAAAGAAGACAGATCCCGTGAAAGTAGTGCCTCTGCATCCCTCCACCTTCGCGCTGATCCCGCTCTGAATTACCGGGTAGGAGAGACTTTCCACAACTGCGCCAGCGCTCGGGCTGCATCGGTCAAGGCACGTTTTTCTGCCTCCAGGGAAGACGCTCCGACTCCAGTTCCAGCACGCTGCACTATAGGAGTTCGATACTGGGAGACCTTGCCCGTCAAGCCCACTTCATAAATGTCACGTACTGCGCACTCAAAACTACGCTTTAAGTTCTTGGCCGCCGGAAGAGCCTGCGCTGCGCTTTTGTTGGTCATGAGAAGCCACTCGCTTTCTGCCGTTTTCAGCAATGTAAAACGAGCAATCGCGCTCAGCAATACAGCGTTGCACGCAAGTACGATGGCTGCCTTTCCTAGCACTGCAACACAATTATCAGAAGTTATCTAAGGTGGGGCCCTTGAGCTGTTTTCTCACCGGGGTTTACCAACTCGGATAAACAGCCGTGCGGATGCACGGCTGCTGCGAGGAGGGAAATATGCTTCTAGGCGGCCGCTGCTCCGGTCTGGACGCAACTCCGGAGAGCACGCAAGGCGTACAAGGCATCGTCCAGAACTACGTCTTCTTCGATATGGTCAGTGGGGCTGACAAATAATTCCTTGATCCGGGAAAGAATTGCCTGCTCGGCCTCTTCAATCCGCTGCGGAACCTTGTTGCGGTCGTTTTCAAACAGTGCGGCATGATACAGAACGTGCCAGGCAAGTCGAGGAGGGGGGCAGGACATTCCAGCGCTCATAATCTAATCCTTGGAGTGGGTACGGCTCGTCCAGGTAGCGGTCTCTGGCGTTCGTCTGAATCTTGACCGATTCAGCACAATCGACTCAGCACAATAATGTAGAGAGGACGCGGGGCCTATCGGGTAAATCCGGTAGTTTGCACAAGCAAGAGGAAAAGCTGTGGAAGGACGCATGGCGCCCTTCCACCTGTAAACTAAGCCGCCCGCTTGGACTTCGACTTGGACGGCTGCCGGCTCTCCACATCAGCCTTCACGTCCTCGCCTTCTGCCGCCTGCGGATTGATCTGCTCCGCCAGCTGGGTCAGTTTCTCGTCTGTCTCTTTCTCTTCTTCCAGCGTCTGCTCCAGCAAAGAAACATGCTCATTTTCGCCTAGCTGTTCCGCGAAGGCCTTTACCGTTCCATACGCGGCGATTTCATAGTGCTCTACTCGTTGAGCGGCGCCGATAATCGCGGCATCCATTAATGCGTCCTCGTAGTCCTCCGACAGTGTCTCGGCGCCTTCTTTGACGATCCCTTCCATCCCCACGCATTTCTTGCCGCCGGGCTTTTCGCCCAGCATCTCGAAGATCTGTTCCAGCCGGGAAACGTGCTCCGAAGTCTGGCGCAGGTGCTCTTCAAAACCCTGCCGCAATTCGGAATTGGTTGAGCCTTTCGCCATCTTAGGCAGGGCTTTTACCAGCTGAGTCTCCGCGTTGTAGAGATCTTTTAATTCATTGACGTATAGCTCCCGTAATGATTCCTTTGGCATTATTTTCCTCCTCCTGTTGAATTCCAGCGATGAAGCGGAGTGCCATCACCGGGGTCTTTTCGAAAGTATGTCCCGCATCTGCGCCGATCAATACCCCGGATGCTGTATTAGTTTTGTGCACAGGTGAGTGTGAGATCTTCTCGATTTTGAAGCTGCAGGTGTCTCCATTCCTGCCGGAGAAAATCCAGTAGACCACGCACGAGAGCCGCCAACTTCTCGTCCGCGTTTACCAGAGTCTCCGGCATCTTACGCCCCGGGCTAGCTGACACTTTCCGAAACCTGCTGCCGGCCGGTGCGTCTGGGCGGGCCCATCGCCACCTTGTCGTTTTGCGCGTTTCCGCATCATCAGGCGGCGACGCTTGCTGCGCCACTCCAGCAGGCTGCGCACGTGGACCTGCGCGCCGCTTCCACCGGCAGGAAGCGCAACAAACTGCCCTGTTGCTGATGTTCCCAAGCGTAGACGGTTCTTAACCGGTACTTCCTATTTTGCGTCTTTACATGCAGCTGATGTACATTCCCGACTACCACGCTAATGATACAGCGTGGACGTTCGTTAACCCTTTGCCCATCTGTCACTTAGAAGGGTCGCCTCAGCCGCTTTGAACCTTCCATTCTTCCATCAACTCAAAAGACCATGAACCTTCGATTTTGTGTCAATACAGGGATTCGTGTATTTTAGTTCGCAATCCCAGTAGAACTCCTGATGTCCTTTACGTCACCAGCCGTTTCTTTTTGGGTTATTCCACGATTCACTTGGGAGGTTGGTTTTGCAAAATACGTATGCCTATTTGCTTTCAGACAGTTTGCTTATCGGTTCTTCGAAATCTTCTCTAATTTCCGCACTTTCTTCCCCCCAGCTGAAATCAACTTTTAAGGCCCTGTTACGTTTAACCATTGCTGCAACAATTTTGGCGACGCTTGCATGGGCACAGAGCGTCATCGTGAGTTCACCTGCCAACGGCGCCACCGTGGCATCGCCAGTCCACGTCACTGCGATGGCAAATGGCGGCACCCATTCCGTTACCGGCATTATCGTTTACGTAGACGACCGTCCCGTGTACAAGACCGCGGCCGCTTCGGTGAATACTTATGTATCGCTAACCCCTGGATCGCACCACGTGGTTAGTAATGCCTGGGACTCCATCGGCCAGGTCGTGCAGAAATCGCTCTACATTAACGTCGGCCCCGTCGGCGCTCCCGGCGTTACGATCCAGGCACCGTCGGCGGGGGCTACGGTTGCGCCCACCGTGCAGTTTGTCGGCTACGGGGCAGCGCCCAGCGGGCGCACAATTGTGGCTATGCGAATCTACGTGGATAGCACCAACGCTTATACTGTTTCGGCCCCGAATCTCAATACCTTGCTACAGCTGGCAGCTGGCGCCCACAAAATCAATATGCAGGCTTGGGATAATACTGGCGCGGTCTATGTTAAGACCATTAGCATTACAGTCGGCTCATCGCCGAGCAATTCGCCGTCGACTTCGCAATACCAGAATAATCTCAATGCGGCCTCAAAGTGGGTTTCCGAGTTCGCTCAGGGGGATGGTGCCCTGCTCTATACCCCGCAGGCGATTAATCCGTATTACGCCAACATTGCCGCCATTGGCATGACCAAGGATCCAAATCGCATGCCTCAGGTGGTGAACTGGATCAATTGGTATGTGAATCACCTCAACTGGCCGGACAAGTGGGGCCTCTACGGCACAACCTACGACTACACCGTGAACAACGGGGTGGGGACGGCGACCAACAATGCCGACTCCACCGACTCCTACGCGGCGACCTTCCTGTCGCTCGTGTGGAATGCGTGGGGAAGTGGCAACGCGAGCGCGCGGTCGACCATTCTGGGTCTTTCGTACCAACTCGATGTGATTGGCGGAGTGATCATCCAGACGCAGCAGAGCGATGGCCTCACCTGGGCCAAGCCTGACTATCAGATTAAGTACCTGATGGATAATTGCGAAGCTTACCGCGGCCTCAGGGACCTTGCATCGACGTTCCAATATGCGTTCGGCGACACCACCAAGGCGGCATACTACAACGCCGCCGCAGATTCCATGCTGAAAGGCATTCTCGGAATGTGGATGAACGGAACGTGGGCCGTCTACAAAGATGCACTTGGCAGACTCGCGGCGCCCCACCTAAACACTTGGTACGCTGACGCCAGCGCCCAGGTCTTTCCCGCGCTGATGGGCGTGGTGAACTCCTCAGACCCGCGCGCGCAGCAAGCTTATGCGGCCTTAAATGCCGCCTGGCCGGGATGGCCGGCGCTCTCATTCAATTCCCAGGATCCATTTCCCTGGGTTCTGATAGCCCAGGGTGCCGCAGCCATGGGGGACAAGAGCCGCGTCGCTACCTACCTCAACACCGTGCAGAGTAAGTACGTGAATTCCAACTTCCCCTGGCCGTTCTATAACGCCGAGGCGGGCTGGTTCATGCGTACAAACAACTACATGCTGGGCCGCGGCCTGTAACCGGGCGCATAAGAACTAACGGCAGCGGCGTCTCAAACAGACGCCGCTGCCGTTTTGTTGACGATTCATTCATTGAGAATGTGAGCGCGGCAGGCCGAAGCCTAAAAGCAGTGCAGACACTGAAAAACAGTGGCCGACCTAAGCGTTGTGGGCGGCGGAAATGCCAGGGAAATAAGTTTTGTCGTGCAATAAAACATTCACTGCTTCCACGACCGACCCAATGTCCTGCTTAGCGCAGGCCCCGCGAACCCCTGCCTCACGAGCCGCTTCAGCCAGTTGGTTCGAAAGATGTAGCGTGACCATCAGGATGGGAATTTTGGGGAAGAGCTGGGAGATTTGTTTGGCGACGTCGACTCCGTTGAGATCAGGCATTTGATAGTCAAGCAGGATCAGGTCGGGTGGCGACTCCAACACCTGTTGGAGCGCCTCGGCGCCGGTACGCGCCTCGCCGCACACATGCCACGATTCCTGCTGCTCAAGAATCGCACGCAGATAGCGCCGAACCGCGGGATTATCATCGACTAAGAGAATACGAACCATGCGAAAGCCTTTCGGGCCTCAAATTCACTTACGAATTACGCGCTCCATCCGGTCGGAACAGGGCTTCCGCACGAAAATACCCGTGTCGAATTTCTGAAACTATCCAGCCTGTGACCCTTCTCTCTCCTTCACAAGCGATTCTTCTGTGTCTAGTTAACATAGGGAATGGTTGGAAGGGCGGCAATCCGGCGAAGCCTGTAGCCGTTACTAAGTAATTAATCTACTTTGCTTAGCAAGTGATGGTAGGCCCCTTCCTTGATCAAATTCCCCTTCTGACTTTTTGATCTCTTCCCTCGTCGCTCCTTCCTAGGTTGGAGATGCCGGCTCCTTCACATTGACCACACGAAAACGGCCGACGCCGGCTCGAATAGTTCCCGAGATGGTACAGGATCTTTTTTATGTACCTCCGTAACCTAGTGTATTGACATTCTGTGAATTATGTTATTCAGGAACTCCACCCATCCCATTTCAGGAAGGAAATAATGGCGTATTCCAGGGATTTTTGTCAGCACTTCAGCACCGACAACTTCGGCGGCCATCGCGAGGAAAGCAATCGGGTTGGTCATCTGGCAAGAATGGGCAAATATGTCTTCATCTTTGGGCTGCTAGCCGTGTGCGCAGTTCCGCCACTGGCACCCAGCGCTTTTGGCCAGGCTGAGTCAACTATCTCTTGTCCGGCAGGACGCGGCTATTGGGATGTCTTGAGTGTGATGATGATGGACCCGGGACTGGCCTCAGGCTACCACATGGAGGGCCTCACCAAAGGCGTGCCGTCAGCGTACATCTATACCAAATGGGAGCCGAGCGAGTCTAAGGTGTATTACATAAAGAATCCGCAGGGTAATCCCTGGGACATCAATCTTTACGACTCCAATTATATCTACCAATGGGTCACCGAACTGGGGACGTTTAAGGGCGTAAACCACTGGAACGATCCCACGAGCTGTAAGAAATTCAACAATGGCAGCGAGAGCAACACGGGCGACCGTTCCATGCGCTGGGCTGCGCGGTGCGCAGTTCCGGGAGGCGCCAATAGCGCATTTTGGAATGGCCCGCCTTCCATTCAGCCTCACAACACGAACTACTACACCTATGTGGGACAGAAACAAGAGACTCCGGCGCAGAATCTCGATTATTCTTTGCTGGAACTAAAGGCTCCAGGTACGATCGCCATCGCCGACCACCGCGCCGTACCGCCGAAACCGTTTTCGATTACAACTTTGCCCCTGCAGTATACGTACAGCTGCACCGTTGCGGGAAACGTCAACTCATGCAAGTCTCGTGAGGTTTTTGAGTACGGTGTGGATACAGACGTCAATCCCGTGGACAAGATCAAGCACACCTATGGATGGGTACGCTGGCGGTTTTACGTTAACGCAACCGGAGGAAAAGCAAATGTTACCCCCGTCTGGGTGTTGAATAATACATCAACCTCTGACCAGTTGATGGCCGGACAGATCAGCCCCAACTTCCAATGCTTCTAGACCAGTTGGAATTAGTTCTTCTGAATACTCGTTAGTCTGCATTCATCTCGATCTGCCGCGGTGGTAAAGCCGGCAGATCGGGATGCTGCTGGTCCCGCCATATCACGCCGAAACATTCGCCCTCGCTTTGAGAGCGCCAGGTAGTTCCGTCCTGATATTTCACTAAGGTTGGGAAAAAGACCCAGCCCAGAACGGACTGGGCGCTCTCGGCGCGGATGCCGGGCTTTTCAAGAGTTTGCTCCTCGCCGGGCGAAATAGGCTTGGCCGAAGACCACTCGGCATTAAACGGTCGCCGCAAATCCTGGGGCGCCAAAAACATCTCGGGCATGAGCCGCAAACCTGTAATTGTTTTGCCGCCGGTGTTCTTCACTGTCAGCGTGAACTTCTCCGGATTCTTCCAGAAATCTCCTCCCACAATAGCCAGCGGGCAGGCGCGTTTGGGCGGCGCGTAGATGGTATAGACCGCCATCATCCCAGACTCCATATGATCTTCCACGTGGCAGTGAAACATCCAGGTTCCGGGATTGTCTGCGATCATGTCAACCGTCTTCATACTTCCAGGAAGCAGTTCGATCACATCGGTGTTCCTGCCGCCTTCGCTGACGGTTTCGCCGTGCCAGTGCGGGGTGTGAAGATCGATCTCGTTTCCCATTCCCAGCAAATACCAGCGCACTTTCTCCCCCTGCTTCATAGTCAAGCCGGGAAGATTGCCGAAGACGAAACCGTTGATGGCATAAAACAGGCCGGCAGGTTTGCCGCCCATTTCGTCGAAGATCATGAAGGAAGCGACAAATTCCCGGTCCACATCTTTGGGAGATCCGTCGGGATTCGCTTTGCCTTTAGCGGTAACAATGATCGGCCCAAGCAAACCGGCGTTGATCTCAATTGCAGCGTCGACGTGGGCGTGGTACCACCACACAATCGAGCTCGGCTGCCCCGGCCCCGGCCCGCTGGCCGCATTGGCAAACCAGTGATACGTATATCGGGCGCCGGGGGCGACAAAGCCTCCTTTGGCCACCGGTAGATATAGAGACCCTTCGTTGATCTTGTCGTAACGCAAGCCGTGAGGATGCATATCGTGACCGCGATGGCTGCGATTCAGAAAATCCACAACCACTTCATCCCCAACTGCCGCACGAATGACGGGACCGAGAATCCCCAGCCATTCGGGTTGCGCCTTTGGAGTGGTGAAGGTACCGTCCGTGTATTCGACAAAGCGTGTCTTCGGCCATTGCAGCTTGATCCAGGGTTGCCGGATAGGCGTGGCCGTGAGCAGATCGTGGCCGCTGGGGGCGTAGTTCCAGGTGACGTCTTCAGCAGCGATGTAGTAGTGCCGAGTCGCCGCCAGGCAAGAGGAAGCCGAAAAAAACACAAAGCACAGCACCAACACGCGCTGCATTCTCACGGAGTCCATTATCGCATTTAGCGGGCGCGGCTGTTACTGCGTGAAGGTCGCGGTAACCGACGTGTTCGACGTAACCGTGATGGAACAAGTGCTAGTACCGGTGCAACCCGCGCCGCTCCATCCCGTAAAAGTGTAGCCGCTGTTCGGTGTGGCCGTAAGGGTCACGTCGGTGCCATAGGCAAATGAGCCAAAACACCCGTCCCCGCCGGGCTTGCACTGGGTGATGTTACCAGGATTGCCCGCGACCGTCCCGGAGCCTGTAGCTCCCGAAATTGTGACGACCAAAGTGGGGGGATCGTTCCAACTAGGCGGCGGAACGAGGCTACACTGACCGCCCTGTACTTGAGTGGGCGGCGTTGGAGGTGTAGCCCAGGGCTTGTTCACAAAATCAAAAAACTCGGTCATGTCCGTTTGAGAGCCGTCGCGCGCGGTGAGCGCGGGCAGGCCAAAGCGGGTTTCAACCATTTTGAGCACCGCCGTGGTGTCGCGCACATTGTGAGAGACGAAGTTTTTCACGGAATAAGGCGAAATCACGATCAGCGGTACCCGATATCCGGTCCATGCGAAATCACACGTCCCTACCCCTAGGGACTGTCCAGCTTTGTCGCAAATATCGCCAGGCAGCAAATCGAAGGGCGAGAGATAATCTCCGGGCGGTGTCGCCGGTTGTGGCGGCACGTGGTCGTAAAAACCACCCCATTCGTCGTAGGTGAAAATCATGGCCGAATCCGTCCAACTGGGGCTAGTCATGAGGGCATTGATCAGACCGGCTGCGTAGTTAGCTCCAGCCTGGACATCGGCCGGGTTAGAAGTATCGATATCGTTGGGATGCTCATCGAGTGAAGAAGCGGAGGGCGGCTCAATGAGCGCGAATTGCGGCAATGTTCCATTCGCCGCGTCGACTGCAAATTGCGTCGCCGGGACTATGTTTTGCAGCAAATCCGGGTTATGGCCCTCGCTATTGATGATGGTATTTTCGTACTGGAACATGTTGATGTAGGAGCTTTGGATCAGGCACTTAGCGTTATCATCCGTAAGATCGTTGTTACAGGCAACGCCTGCCTTATTGACGACGGCCTCGGAGTTTACATAAATCTTCCACGAGATTCCCGCTTTCTGCAACGCCTCAAAAATAGTGGTTGCGGTGAGTTGCTGCCCGTTATTGTTCCCTTGGCCGATGGGATAGGCGAGGCCTTGGGACGTTGCCGCGAGCATGTACATTCGGTTGTTCTGAGTTCGATCCATCAGCGGAGCAAACCACGTGTCCGACGTTCCAAAATTGGAGGCCATGAAGTAGTAGTAATTCAGGTCCGTCCAGTCAAAATAACCCATGGCTCGTACCCCGTTGACGTCCATTAGCGGAGGCGATTGCGATTGGGCATCATACGCGGCGGTGTACACGAATCCGTTCAGCGGGGGCGGATTTTCTGCGGGTTGATCCCCTTGGTTGGTGTAGTCCCAATCGTTATGCGCTTCGTTCCAGAAGGGGCTCGGCTCTTCCGTACACTCGGATTCGAAATGAAAAGACGCAACGGGATAGCTGGCGCTCGGACTGCACTGATCGGTGACAGCCGGATCGCAGCCCGGGTTCGTAGGTGCTGCTGGTGTTACACCGTTGACCGGCGGATTAAACTGCGGCAACCCATTGAAGGTCTGACCGTTGGTGCCATATCCATTGGCCGACCAGTATCCCATCATGGCGCCAAAGTAAGAATCCAAAGACCGGTTCTCCTGGGCGAAGAGAATGATGTGATTTAAGGCAGCGTACATGTTTCCGAGGCCGAAGGTCGCGGTGACGGACTCCGCTGCGGTCACGGTGATGCTGCAGGTTCCCACTCCCGTGCACGCGCCGGACCAACCGGTAAAAGTGTTATTGGCTGCGGGAGTTTCGTTCAGCGTGACCTGGGTATTCTGCGAAAAACTCGCAGAGCAGGTAGTCGGGCAGTTGATTCCGGCTGGGGTGCTGGTCACAGTTCCCGTGCCTGACCCCGCCTCCATCACGCTGACTGCGTAACTGGGGGCCGGGCCGCTGAAGGTCGCGGTGACGGACTCCGCTGCGCTTACGGTGACGGTGCATGTTGCCGCTCCCGTACACGCGCCGGACCAACCGGTAAAAGTGTTATTGGCTGCGGGAGTTTCGTTCAGCGTGACCTGGGTATTCTGCGCAAAACTCGCAGAGCATGTAGTCGGACAGTTGATTCCGGCCGGGGTGCTGGTGACCGTTCCCGTGCCGGTCCCCGCCTCCATCACGGTGACTGCGTAACTGGGGCCCGGGCCGCTGAAGGTCGCGGTGACGGACTCCGCTGCGCTCACGGTGACGCTGCAGGTTGCCACTCCCGTGCATGCGCCGGACCAACCGGTAAAAGTACTATTGGCTGCGGGAGTTTCGTTCAGCGTGACCTGGGTATTCTGCGCAAAACTCGCAGAGCATGTAGTCGGACAGCTGATTCCGGCCGGGGTGCTGGTGACCGTTCCCGTGCCTGTCCCCGCCTCCGCCACGGTCACTCCATACTGGGCAACGGCATTAAACACCGCAGTCACGCTCGCCGCCGCCGTTATCATTAAGCTGCAGCTGCCGGTGCCGGAACAACTTCCGCTCCAGCCGCCGAAAGAATAGTTCGTGCCCGGCGTAGCGGTGAGAGTGACTTGGGTATTCGCCGCGAAGCTGGCGGTGCAAGCGGTTGGACAGTTAATTCCCGCGGGACTGCTGGTCACGGTTCCCGCACCCGTTGCGGGAGCGGTAACGGTTAACGTGTACGAAGGGGGTGGTGGCTGCATTCCCGAACCTCCTCCGCAACCGGCTAGAAGGAGAGAGGCTAGCACAGACAACGACGTCCACCAAACCCGATAACGAAAACCCATGGCGCTGCGCTCCTGAAGGATCACACTCTAAATGCTAGCTACTAAGGGGAGTTGTCTCCATGAACGGGAGAGCGTCACATTTTCTGGCCGTGCTTTGCTTAGCTTAGATACGAAACATGCAGGTAAAGGTTGCGATCCAAATTTCGGTTCTCCATCAATCCCACGACTGAAGACCTGACACTCCTGCCCGCCGCACCGTATACATACCCCGCTCTGTCGACAAACACAGCCCTGCAGATCTGAGGGTGACTCCATCGCGACGGCGACTGTACCCGCAAGTCCTAATACCATTCTTGGTCTTTGGTTATCTGTTTCGCAAGCATCCCCGCCGATACATTCCGTAAAGGCTAGACAGGCGATCGTCCTCCTGACAACCCCTTCGAGAGGTGTAAACAGATGTCTTGCGCCTTGGCCGGTTCGGCGAATAAAACGCGTTCACCTGTTTTTCTCCAATGCGCGGCGCTCAGCGCAATTTTGCTGGCGCTATTATTGCTTAACGCATGTTCAGGCGTCTCGGTCGCAGGCAACCCCTCGGTAACGCCACCAACTCCGAGTCTCACGATCTCCTCAACTCTGCCCTCCGCCACAGTCGGCGCGGGTTACCTGGGCACATTAAACGTAAGCGGAGGAACGGAGCCCTACAGTTTTTCAATTGCTTCAGGTCAACTGCCGGGTGGCCTGCTCCTGGGCGCTACCAGCGGGAACATCTCCGGAACACCAACGGCCGCTGGAAGCTTCACCTTTGCCATCTCGGCATCAGATTCCAAAGGACTATCCAAACAGCAGTCCTTACAAATAGCAGTCTCTAATGCTCCAGTGACGAGTGCAGGCAATTCATTCTCAAACCTTCAGCAGAGCGGCGGATGGCAGGGGTATGGACTGACTCCACCGAGCTACGACACCTGTTCGCCCTCGCCCTGCGGTGGAATCAGTTATTCGATGACTCAAGGGATGAACTCCCCCTCCATGAGTGGAGATTCCACTCAGTTTAATCTTGCCGGAACCACTGTCTATGCGGATGCACTGTTTAACAATCACCTGATCGGCGACTTCTCCTCTCAGGGCATGCCCGACAGCAACCATACCTTAACGCCCACGTACCACAATTTTACCTACGATGTGTACTTCTATAGCAGCGGCCTCAATATTTCACAGGCGGTTGAGTTTGATATCAATCAGTTCTTCGACAATTTAGGGTTCATCTGGGGCCACGAGTGCCGCATCGTCGGGGGAAATGAATGGGACATCTGGGACAACGTCAATCAGCACTGGGTTCCTACCGGAATTGCTTGCCACCCGAATAGCAATTCGTGGAATCATCTGACCATTCAGGTGCAGAGAACCTCAGATAATCGGTTGCTGTATCAGTCCATCACTCTGAACGGCGTGACCAGCGCAGTCAACCAATACTACAATCCGGGCACAACGCCGGGCTGGTATGGAGTAACCATCAACTACCAGATGGACGGAAACTATGAACAAACGCCGTACTCGGTTTACCTTGACAACCTAACCTTCACTTACCAGTAAGATCCTTTCGAGTTTGCGTATCCGCAATCCATCACGGAGTCGGCGGCGTTAGAGTACATTGACCGCCTGTGGCCTGGGCCGGTGGAGAGGAGGCGTAGCCCAAGGCACGTTTACAAAATCAAAGAACTCGCTCATGTCGGCCTGGGCAGCGTCGCGTCGCGTCAGCGCAGGCACATTGAATCGGGTCTCAATCAGCTTCAGCATCGCGGTGTAGTCAAAAACCGTGTGAGAAACGTAATTCTTCTTCGCGTACGGCGAGATGACGATCATCGGCACGCGATATCCCGTATAGGTGAAATCACAGGTCCCGGTTCCGATCTGTCCGGGGGCGTCACAGATGTCGCCTGCCACCAGATCCATCGGCTGTATGCCGTCGGGACTCGGCATCGGCTGCGGCGGAACGTGATCGTAGAAACCGCCGGCTTCGTCGTAGGTGAAGATTAGTACGGAGTCTTTCCAACTGGAGCTATTCATCAGGCCATTGATCAGGCCTGAGGCGAACTGGGCACCGGCCTGGACGCTGGCCGGAGTGGAAGTATCAATATCATTAGGGTGCTCATCCAGTCCTGCCAGGGAGGGAGGCTCAATCAGCGCTACCTGGGGCAGAGTTCCGTTTTGCAGGTCGGTCGTAAATTGAGAGATAGGAACCAGATTTTGCGACAAGGTCGGGCTGTTTACTATGGTCTGTCCGTAAGTAAACTCGTTGATGTAGGAATAGTTGTAGAGACACGCTGCGGTAGGAGAGCTCCCGCAAGTTGTGCCGTCGGGATCGACATAGATCTTCCAGGTGATGCCTGCGTTCTGCAGCTCTTGA
The DNA here is from genome assembly GCA_963709305.1 of uncultured Acidobacteriaceae bacterium. Classification (GTDB taxonomy): domain Bacteria; phylum Acidobacteriota; class Terriglobia; order Terriglobales; family Acidobacteriaceae; genus Sulfotelmatobacter. Next base: position 339,325 of record CAVPWO010000008.1, read on the forward strand.
AAAATAGTAGTAGCTGTGAGCGGCGTTTCAGGCGGCGCCAGGGGAACCGCGTGACCGGCGGAAGTCGCAGCCAGAAGATACATGCGGTTGATCTGCGTGCGGTCCATCACCGGAGAGAACCATCGATCCGAGGTGGCGAAATTGGAGGCCATGAAGTAGTAGTAATTCAGGTCGCTCCCGTCAAAATATCCCATCGCCCGAATACCATTCGTATCCATCAAAGTGGGCGATTGCTGACGTGCGTCATTCGCGGCAGTGAGGACGAACCCGTTGAGTGCGGCCGGACCGGTGCCTGTCGGGGCGTTATAGTCCCAATCCACATGACTCTCGTCCCAGAAAGGACTCTGCTCTTCTTGGCACATGGATGTGAAGTGGAACGAGGGAACCATCACGTTGGGGTCGATCGCACACGAAGTGTAAGCCGGATAGGGCTGGGTCGGATCACAACCGGCATTGGAGGGGACGGCTCCTTGCAGCGGAGCAATCCCGCTGGCCGGATTGAACTGCGGCAAACCATCGAAGGATTGATCCGGATAGCCGTTCTGAGCCCAGTATTGGCGCATGGTGCCGAAATAGTGATCCAACGAACGATTCTCTTGAGCGAAGATAATAATGTGGTTAATGCTTTGCAGACTTCCAGGAGTGGCCAACTGATTTCGCAACCCGACGCACCCGACCAGGAGAAGGGAATTCAGGCCTGACAACAGAGCTAACCCTGAGATATATCGAGACTTCATTGAACGAGCTACTCCTCTAGAGTCCGAGATTTGATAGAGTGCAAGATTCGACAGAGACCCAGGTTTGATGAAGCCGAGTACTGCAGGGTTGTTTGTTGTAAACAAAGGGAGATCGCGCCCATTTTGTCAAAAAGACGAAGAGTTCGGGGTTGCCGAGGCCGGGCGGTCAAGCTTGTTCTGTAATTCGTGATTAATAACGACTTGATAATCATCAAACAACCAGGTGACCCAATTCTTCGCATAACGAACCAGCGTGGAAAGGTTCGTCTGGTACCAGCAGCAGTCCGTCATGTGAGGAGAGAAACCGCATAGAAAACGAAAGTTCAGATGAACATTATGCGGCGACACTAAGGCCGCCGCAGTCATCCGGTGGTTGCCCTCGATAATGGTCAAAGGGCTGGTTTCGGTCAATCCAATTAGCAAGACCGTGCCTCGTTTCCCATTTTCGGCGGCCTCTGCATGCGCCAGTTCGGCGCTGAGTGAGCGCAGCTTCGCGACGAAAGCGTCCGACGATCGGGAAATCCTCCCGCCGATGCGTTCCGCAGTATCCAGTAGAGAGTAGCCGCGGCCTGAATGTGTTCGCCACTGGTTGCGCGGAAACACTCGAACCCGTTGTAAATCACTATTTTGGAGTTCCACTTCCCACCACTCCGTGTCGACCGGGATCTCGCGCCAGAGTCTGCCACGGCGCCGGTACAGGAGGGCGCGCCGCAGCCTGTTGTCAGCCTCGTTGCCGAGATCCGGATGAGCCACAATGTCAGCGAACGGCTCGCGATAAGCGTCGAACTCTGGTTGATAAAATTCGCTCTTCAGGAACTCCGAGATGGCTTCGTCCTCGGTTACGCGACGCACCTTCTTCAAGCTGCCCGTGACTTGCGGGGCTAATAGCGGCTGGGGCCGGTTGGAAATCTCAACTCGCAGGAACGGCACCGACACCCAGACCAGAAGCGCCATCATCAACATCGTCTGGACCATGATGACGTCATGCAGTGTGTTGTGAAAAAGGTAGATGCCTCCGACAATGGCTCCGCTGAAGCCGAGTTGCACCCAGCTGACGTTGCCAATCTTGCGCGATATCTCGTAACTCATCAAAACGACGCCGAGAGAGTAAATCCCGGTGGTGGCCGCGTAGAGGACCAATAGAGCCCGGTAAGATCCCCCTTGGTTCAGCGGAAAACCACTGCCCAGTAGAATGTGCCAGACGCGCGCTGGCGCTCCCCACACAGCAGCGGTGAAGAGCCCGGAAATTAGAATAACCAGGATAAACGCGGTTCCCAAGACCGCGCGGCCGTCGCGTTCCTCGGAGCGGACACCAGCAGAGAATGGAAACATACTGCTCACCACAGACCACGAAAGCATATAAACAACTCGCCCCACCAGCGCCACTGCCGCGTACACACCCGCCTCGATGGGAGGGAAGAAATGTTTTACCAGGATGATGTCCAGATTGTTGATGATCACTTGCCCGATAAAAAAAAGCGAGGCTTGCAGGCCTTCACCCAGCGTCGCCTGCAACGGCGAATCGGTTTGCGGATCGCCCAGGCCTCGCCGCGGCTGGGAAAAAATGTACGCCAGCACAACCGAGGCGGCGATCGCCCCAATGACGCCGCCCACTCCCCAACCCCATGCCAGAACAAAGAAGGTGCCACCGACCTTGACCACAGCTTCCAGAACGAAATTAGAAGCTAGACGGCGAAAGTCATACATCCCTTGCATCAAGCCTCGCCGGGGGCCCAGCGGGATGAAGAAGACGGTGGCCACAGCCAGCATAACAATGTAATTTCGCGTCGGTAAATTCAGATACGTGGAAATTACAGATCGGCCACAGAACAAAGCCAGCCCGACACCGAGACCATAAATCCACGCCCGTCGATGAAGATGACGGTAGATGGCCAATTTTTCCGGTATCGAATCGTTCCTGGCGACGAACTTTGAACACAAAAGCTGAAAAGCCAGGTGTACTGCGGAGAGCAGCATCAGCACGGTGTAGACTGCGCTGGCTTGGCCAAAAGCCCCGGCGCCCAACTTATGAACGATCGCCAGATTGTAGAGAAGGTTCAGGCCTCCTACGAGTGCAGAGCTGAATAGCATGATCATGCTGCCGCTCAGTACGCGGGTTCGCAGGCTCGGGGAAGACGCTATCACGGTCTTTTCCATCAATAGGGACACGAGTCCGGTTGGCGCTCGGTTGAACGTTTTTGGATGCGGGTAATCATGGTCGCGCTGTGGAATATTAGGAATGTCGAGAGCGGAGTTTTGCGCGCCGACGTTCTACCATATGTCTTTTCCTTACATCTGTTTTGTATTGGGCACCACCTGATTTCTGCCCGGCATTTTTCGCTCGATCTTGGCCGGGGGGGTCCAATGCGGTGTCTCATTGTATTACACGGAATTCCTTCCTATGCGCGAGCTAAGAGTCGGCAGTCCGCCTAAAATGCATGGAAGTGGAAGCTGTCGAATCCCCGACGAGAAGCGGCAACAGCAACCGTTTAGTGCTGTCGTTACCTTAGGGGAAAACACCGATTGCGTACTCTGCGTTTCCGGCCCAGAATTTCACTATGACCCCCCAAAATGCCCTACCGCGCATGATCGCCATCTGCGCTGCTGTTTTTCTACTTCTAGGAAGCGCATTCGCGAGTTGTCCACAAGGGGTGTGCCCCTGCCCATCGGGTCAGGTTGATGTATTGTCCTGGATGTCAGGAACCTATTTTCTCAACAACCCGACCGACCATATGGCCTCCGACCCGAGCTACACGCCAAATGAAAATGGGTTCACGGGCACGAATGTGTACCCCTACCTATGGCCGCAAGGGTCTGGGCAGGGAAAGATGTGGTGGAGCAGATACGAAGACAGTGCTGGAACTGGATATGCCTGGGATGTCTCCGCATTCGACTCCAATTACATCTACTTCGCATATACCAACGCGGGCGCAGGTAACGACCCCAATTACTACAGGCAGTATTACGATCCGGACGAATCATCTGGTGGCTATTTTTACCCGGCAGCACCTCGCTGCGTCACCGCAAGTCCAACACAAGGCCAGCCGTACTCCAACTCAACGATCATTCTGAGTGCGAGCAACCCGAACGACACGCAGTATAAAGTCGTTACGAATTGCTCATCTACGACGGATTCACTCGGGGGTGCCGAGTTCCAGCTTTGGCCGCCTGTTACTTATACGTTCAATCCTCCAATGTACGGAAATGAGGACATCGGGAATCACGCCCTGATGGCGCTGGTGTACCGCTATGACTTGCAAAACGGGCAGTACCAGAGCAAAGAAGTGTTTTATTACGACCAGACCTATGGCTGGGTTGCTTGGACACATCAAACCTGGGGAAGCGGGAATTGGAATTCAGTTGATTCTTGGGATTATATGGATCAACTGACATCGGGGCAATTGCTGCCCGGTCAGCCCACCTGCTGAACCCGCGCGCCAAGGCAACTTACCAAATTCCCTTGTCGTCTCCGGTAATCCGTAGATTGACAAATGCGGCGGCAGCCAGAGCTGGCAAGAGCGACAAGCGAGCCGCAGAGCGAAAGTGTCGCGCCGCTCCCGTTCCGATGAGTTGCTGCAGAAACAGTTGGGAACCGTGCGGCAGCATGGGCACTCGCAAGAACTGCTTCCCTACGTACGTCACCTCGGCCCCGAAACGGGCCGAGCCCACCACAAAGGCCGGCAGCGGTAGCGGGCCAAGGCCAGCGCGCTGGTTGTAGTCCGAAGTAATCTTCAGCAGGGTCGCTACTCCCGGCCAGATCGACCATCGCTGAGTGGACGCCTGCAGCCGGTTGAAATCAAGATGGCCTGACCGCACCAGGCCCGTAAGATTCAGAAGGTCGGTGAAACGAATGTAGAAGTGGCGATACATTCTTTGCAGTGTCGCGAGCGTGACCTGCTCCTCCGGAGCCGGAACGCGAAAACGAAAGGGACCTGCATCCCGCATCACGCTGGTTTCTTCGAGATAAGCAGGCAGTTCGTCTTGTTCGCCGGTTTGTCCGAGACAGCCCACGTGGATCTCCACGAATCTGCTCAGACCCGGAACCCGGAAATTCCATTTGTGCGCTAATTTGTCGCCCCAGCTTTGCGGCTGCGGCTCGGCCTGAAGTTCGCTCTGCATGGCGCGCACGGTATCGCGCTCCGAGGCGGAGATGAACAGATCAAGATCGCTGCCTATGTCAGGCCAGTGATCAAGGGTCTTGATCGCCAGCGGGGTGTGTCCGGTCAATTCGAGAGCGCACACAATTTTATGCAAAGAGGCAAGCGCGTCTTCGACCTGCTGTTTTTCGGCTTGCTCCAGCTCCCGAAGGTCGTCAAACGGCGGCACGAATGCGCCAGCTGCCGACCATTTTTGCAGGAGCTGTAAGGTGCGAAGATATACGCGTTGCAATTCCGCAAACCGCAGAAATTCAGACCACTGCTCCTTGGACATACGCTGCAATCCGGAAAGCACTTCTGCAATCTGGGGATTAGCTTCTTCCGGCTGGCCCGGCGATGGAGGCGCCTGGAGATGTAAAGTCGCCAGCATCTCGAACATCACAGCCGCGCCTCCCTGTTCCCTACTCACGGATGTCCTCCCTGCGTGTTATCCCCTTTCGCCTCGGCACAATGAGGCAGTCCGCGCTCAATCGCCGTTCCTTCTTCGTAATCGTTCCAGGTGGCAATCAGAACGAACGGGATGGGATGCGATGGTTCATCATTCTCCTGAAACAAAAGTTGGGTATCCTCGAATGTCTTTCCACACCGCGCATCGATGTGCCGGTTCAAACTCCAGGAGGCCTTTGCATCGTTGAAGCCGGGCCAAATTCCACCCACCGTAACCTGATCCGGAAGTTTGCGCATCTTCGCGTAAAACTCCTTCAGGTAATCCTCGCCCCACGCCTGGCCATCCGGCTTCCACCCTGCGTGCCCGGGATGTACCCACGCGTACTCCCCGTCGAACGCTTTGGCGAACTGCGGCGGCGGATCGTTCTGATAAAGAAAGATTGGCGGCGATTCCCACTGATTCACCTGCTGGCGCACCTGGTTCCAGTCGGTGTGGCCGGCCTTGGGAAATACGAAGACCACCGGCCGCCCGTGGTACATCAGGTACGCATCGCGTCCAGCCGCTCCGGGGCCGATGTATTTCTTGTAAGCCAAATCCATCGCTTCCATGGCATCTTCGGTAGCATGCCCGTTGTCGTCCTGGGTTTCGTCGTACATGAGTGCGACGTGAAAGTGTTGCTCACTGGCGATTCGCTGAAGAAGCGCTGTGCTTCGATCCAGAAAGGGGCGCCGTGGGCCGTACCAATCGACCGCGAAGGCATAGATGCCCATATTGCGGGCACTCTCGATTTGCTTGCGCAGGACATTCGGGTCCAGGCTGTTATATCCCACGTCAATGTGGTCCGGGTCGCCGAACCAGGGTTGGTAGTCCGCGAGAACCTTGGGATTGCCCGGCAACGTAGGGATATCCTTGAGCGAGACGAGGTTCCGCGAATGCGCGCGAGTACACGCGTTCGGAACCAAACTCACGATCAGGACATAGGCCAAAAAGGCACACTGGTAAGCTTTCATCGACGAATTCCTATCTCGATACGATGAAGCCGGGCTGCGGCGGGTTGGTTCGGAGCAGGCCCTGGAACGGGGACCTCAGAAGGATTTGGCAGGGACTTCCTCCAGATCACGAACGTACCAGCGATCTGCGCCGGGCGTCATAAGAATCATGTATTCGTGGGGCGCATTCTGCGTATCGAGCAGCTTATTTCCGTCAAACGTCTGGATCTCCAAGTCGGCTTGGTCGACCAGCTGCATGGCCGCCCCATCCGTGGAATAAAAGACTGCCTTCAGACGATGGCCATGATCCACAATCCGAACGTGTACGCCGGTCTGCTTTTGCTCGGCGATTCTTCGCGTGAGACGATCTTTTGCCAACCCCACGAACTCTTCGCCGAGTCCTCCCGAATTATTAGAGTCCAAGGCGCTCGCCATATCACGCCATGCCAGTGCGTAATAGCGCACAATCGTCGTTCCCGTAAGTTCTTCGATGGGGCGCGGAGCAAGCCCGTCAGCATCGAGGTGGACCTGGGGCGACGACTGCCCCATCGCCATTACACAAGCCGCCAGAACGATGTTCGCCGTTTTGAAGAAGCGAAGCGAAATTCTCTTCAAAGCTAGCGCAGGGTGGGCCATGCTGTTCATAGTTTTCCGTTAGTGGCAACTTCATTGCCCTCTACAACCCCGCACGCGACGCTGATCTGCGCTCGTCCGTGGATGCTGAGTTGGGTTCGAGCTACACCTTTCTTGATCGGAGTGTCCACCGTACTCTTGCCTTCGCGGTCAATCGCAGTGAAAGAGACGACGGTACCATCGGGAAGCGAGTTGCCGCTGCAATCCCGCACCGGATCGGTTTCAATGACTACCATATTTCCGTTCGCCACGGCTTTCACGCGCAACGAGCACGCCTCGGCTGCGACCTGCTGGACAACTCGTGCTTCTTCCACGTTGCCTGAGACTGCCGTCACCTGAACCCGTCCCTCATGCGGCGTCGAGTCCGTGCGCATCCATGCCACACCGCGCCGAGTGGAAACTCGCCGTGAGAAGCTGGCCCCGCTGGCCGGAGTGATCCGAAAGTCCACGGCTTGCGGCGCCAGGTCGAGGTTGAAGTACTGGTCAAATACAAACGCAGTGGCATCAATCGAATTCGGAGTGTGAACGGGAACTCGGGAAGGATGGAGAAAGAAACTCAGGTGCGCGGGTTGCGTAGCCCTTACCTCGAACGCGGAAGACGTGCATGCCGAGTCGCATAGGATTGCCTGGTAGCGGCCGGCGGCGCGGACGTCGCTGGACTGAATCTGCAGATCGCTTCCCAGCTTGACCCTGCGCTTCACAACATGGTCGGGTCCTACCAGATAGAAGGTGGCCTGCCCGGAACCTGGGAGGGGAACCGAAAACGCCTGGCCTGCCTCCACGACGGGGGGCGGTTGTAGTTCGACGGCCCTTGCCAAACCGGGCAACAGGCATAGCAAGACCCATACCGCCATGCGCTGGAACGATTCGAAATCGCTACATGGCCTGCGCTTCATGCTAGCTGCTCGTCCGCGAGTAGTGATTCACGATAACCCGATAACTTTTTAGCCGTCCTGCGATGTCATTCGGGATGTCGACCGCAAAGGGTATGGGCACCTGCGGCATGAGCGCCTGATCTACATAACCATCCGAGACCCAAATTACCTTCCCAGAGTCGTCGTAGTAGGCTGCCAGAACCTGCGCGATATTGACGGGGCGGCCGCTTTGATTGACCAATTCACCCTTCAATACGTTTCGGTTCAATCCGTCCTTGCTCAGCGCCTGATCGGTAACCGCAATTACCGGATCCGCACTGGCCGGGACTAAAAGAGCGCGTGCGTCCATGCGCACACTTTTGACCGCATCCATGCGCACGCCCGGAAAATCGATGCGATATGGCGAAACCTGCTTGGGCAGCAGAACGTGTGAGATCAGATCGAAGCTGCCTTCTTCATCGAGAGCAGAACCGTCCGCTTTCAGCAGGGTTGCATTCACGTTCAAATATGCGGGAACGGTGTCCTCATTTTCGACTTCCCCAAGAATCACCACCCGGCCCGGACGCGCGATGGCGTTCATCGAGGTTATGCGTACCTTTGGCGAGTCCACGTCTTGCGAGCCCCAGTTCTGCGAGTTGTTCCGGCCGATCACTTCCCAACGTAAATAGTTCACCGAGACCACTTGTGGGGGAATGGTGGGGAACGACGGCTTCGGCCAGACCACGCGCCACACGGAACCATCGCGACGCACGCGCAAATCCCGCACATCATCGAGGGAGCCCACCGCGCTGGACCAATTCATCCGCACGCGAACCAAAGCTTGGTCCTGATCGGCGTGCAAAGGGGAAACATCCGCGGTCTGCAGCGAGGAGTAGGTGCGCAGGCTGCCGTCGCTTCCGGCGACATCGCGAATAAAGGACGCGAGATCGGTACCGCCGCTGTGATCGAGCGAATCATAGGCCTGCCGGTAATTGCGGGCCTGAATATCGCTCATGAGGGCCTGCACCGCCGCTTCAGGCGTTTCCGCCGAGAATATGGCATGCTGCTTCATTCCCCCCGATTGCACCCAGGCAATCGCCACCAGAACTACGGTAGCAATGGTTAGAAAAGCAGCCAATATCCACCTCATAAGCGCACCCCATGGTCATAGACGTCTTCCGGCGTTTCCCTGGGAATCGTAATCTGCTCGGCTAAGCGTCGCGGTTCTACCAGGAACAACACAAACAGAATTGCCAGAACGCTGCTGCCAATGGGCAGGATGCCCCAAATCAAGCCTTCCCACGGAGCTGGCACGGCATCGGACGGGATCGCTCGCGCGGGAGGGGCGTCATCCTTGGACCAGACGGTGATGGCGCCGGACTCATAGCTCTCGACCTGCCGCCATCCGCCGAAGACTAGAAGAGGCTCATAAAAAGGGTCGTGCACAAAGATGAACTTCAGGCCGTAGTGATTGGCATGCTGGAGCATGGCACGAAGCGAATCCATTCCGGCGACACCAAAGAACTTCGCATTGGTCAATTGCGCTGCCCCGTAACGGGTCATCTCCGGCAGCAGGCGAGCCGAGTTGTACTCGCCGTCGATGCTGTTCGCGGTCGCATAGGTCGAAACCTTGGAGAGAGCGTTACCGAATCCGAGCGTGAGAAAACGGTACTGATCGTGGCCGTCGCGATTCAGGAAAGATATCACCGAATCTACGTTGAGCGAACTGTAGGTCCGAAACGGGCTCCAGGTCAGCCAGCCCATCGCCAGGCTCAGGCTGGCGACCGCAGCCGCACCCACACCTATGGCACCCCAGCGCGGGGAACGGTCGATGACTTGCTCCACTAACAATCCCACAATCGGCAGCGCCAGCACCGTTGCCCAGAGAGTAAAGCGCTCGTAGGTGAGAATTTCGAAGGCGCGGCCGAAGATCCAGCGCGGAACTGGCGTCGTCCCGCCCAGCGCAATCAGGAACGTGACCCAGAATGCCAGCAGCAGTATTCGTAGGCGAGGATTCGAAGCTCCCTTGATCACGATGAAAGGCAATGCCAGAATCAAGGCGCCATAGGGCACGATGAAGTAATTCATGCCGTACACCCAATTCATCATGAGGTTCGAACGGCTCGCATGAGGAATGGGCATCTGTTCAATGGGATGCCGGATAATCGCAATCCAATAAGGCAATAAGACTATCCCGACTCCTACCGCCGCAATCGCAGCGAATACGAAAGCGCGCCCAACGATTGCAGTACCGGATTGATCCACCTTGCGGCCGTCGTACCACGCCAACCACAAAACCGGAAGGGCAAACAGAACTGAGCCGAAGATGAGCGTCACGTGATGGGCCGATGCGGCAGCCAGCGTGAGAGCAACACCTTTCAGTAGTGATCGCCAACTTCCCGACCTGCACCACGCGTATAAGTAAGGCAGGCTCAGAAAATACAAAGGCGCCGACATCGTGGTGGGCAACTGCCCCGCGGAATAAACAAGAAATGCGAGACTGCCGGCGAACACGGCAAGAACCCCGGCGTAGCTGGCTGCGCGGTCATCTACCCACAGCTGCGCGAACCGGTACGCACCCACCGCAAACAAGACCACGGCAGCCAACTGCACCAGCATGAAGGCCTCGGTGAGGCCGACAACATTCGAAAGCAGCGCGATCCATTGATGAGTCAGCGGAGGATAAGTAGTTTGGGAAAAGCCACCAAACCACTTTTCGTTCCAGGGATTGAACCAGTGATGTGCGTAGTGTGACGCAAAAAAGATGTGTAAGTTGGCGTCATAAGACGTTGTCGCCGGCATCTCCATCAGGAGCAAAGGAGCGTGAATTGCGAGCGCCAGCAAGATAATGGCAGCGACGGGAATGGGACGTCGCCAAATGCTGGTGGCAGGCGGGAGCGCAAGTCTTTCCTGGCTGTCTTTCATTTTGAGGTCGGAATCTTCGAATCGCAGCCTATTTTCCGGAATCGGGTATTCGAATTGCAGCCTTTGATTCCCGGAAGCCGGGCAAAGGTTGGTAGGTATTTTAGAGTATGGGCATCGGCGTGCAAAGGGGCGCAACCACGGCGGGAGTATCCTGCATCTCAGCGACGACGAAGGGCAAGTGTGCCCTGGCGTCACCAGCCGGGTTGTCAGCCAGGAGACCAAGGGGGAGAACGGTGGGATCATTGTTGAGGGGATCAGTGCGGCTTGCAGTCCTGTTTCTGGCCACTCTCGGCGCTGCCCAAACCTTTGACGTGAACGGCCAGACCCCTCCGACTGCGCCTACGAAAAAACAGGGCCCGCGATCCAATAAGCCGGCCAACAATAACGGAACCGGAATGGGCTGGGGTGCGAGTATCGAGGTGGCGCGCGAGGCACGCGCCGCGCAGACCGCGCTGCAACATGGAGACGCGGGCGATGCGGCGTTGCATGCCCAGCGCGCCGTGAAGGCCGCTCCGCAGAATCCTGATCTCTGGTTTACTCTCGCCTATGCAGCTCGATTGAGCGGACAGTATTCGCTGTCGGTCGATGCTTACCATCGCGGTCTCGCTCTGAAGCCATCTTCAGTGGAAGGCCTTTCAGGCTTGGCACAAACCTATGCTCGAATGGGGAAAAGCGATGAGGCGCAGCAGACGCTGCAACTGGTTTTAGCCGCGAATCCCAGAAGCGATCTGGACCTTCAACTGGCGGGCGAACTGCTGCTCTCCACCGATCCTAAACGGGCCGTGGAATATCTGCAACGTTCGGAATCGGTCAAGGCGAATCCGCGAACTGAACTTCTTCTGGCTCGAGCCTACGAGCGAACCGGAGACGGCGAGGCTGCGCACAAAATGCTGGAAAAAGCCCGCCGGTCGGCTCCCAACAATCCCGACGTAGTACGAGCCGTGGCTTCTTACTACCGCGATACCGGTCAGTACCAGGAGGCGGTACACGCCCTGGAAAACTTACACTCGAAAGACCCGAGCACGCTCGCGGAACTTGGTTATTCCTACTCGCTGGCCGGCAACGCCCGCGCGGCCGCCGACATTTATGCCGTGGCGGCGAGCCGAGCGCCCCGCGACATTGAGATCCAACTCAATGCCGCGCAAGCCGCACTCAACGCTGGTCAGTTCGACAAGGCCACGGCTTTTCTGAATCAGGCAAAAACACTGAATCCCGACCATTATCGCCTGTTTGCGCTTCGCGGAAGGCTGGATGCGGCCGAGCGCCGGAACGAGGATGCCATACGCGAGTATGAAGCGGCGTTGCAGCACCTGCCCGCCGCGGTGCCGGAGGGTGTTCTCTATCCGGTCTCGTTACGTGTTGATCTCGCCCAGATTTACCGCGACGCCGGCGATGATACGAACGCAGACCGAGTAACCAACGACGCAGTAAAGGAGATCAGTGCTATCGATGTAACGGGCCCTACGCGGCCCGAGTTCCTGCGCCTTCGAGCGGCCACGGAAGTGGCACAAGGCAACGACGATTCCGCGGAGAGAGATTTAAAAGAGGCTCTCCGACTTGAGCCTCGTAATGCCGTGTTGCTGCTCAACTACGCGAATCTGCCTTTGGAAGATGAATCGACAGGAGGAAGCGCGGAAGACGTACAGTGAGGCGCTGGCCATCGATCCATCGAATGCCAGCGCATTGGGGTCGCTGGGCTTCGTGTCGCGCGAGATGGGCGACAATGCGGCCGCCCGTAACTACTTCCTGGAATTGGAGAAGAAACATCCCGACAACTATGTGCCCTATTTGGCCATGGGTGATTTGTATAGCTCGACGCGCCAGTTTCCGGAAGCGCAACAGAGTTACGAGCAGGCCTTCAAGAGGGCGCCGGCCAATCCCCTGATTGTTTCCGGTGCCATGAATGCGGCGCTTGAAGCGCACCATCCGGAGCAGGCCAAGGATTGGCTGGCGCAAGCGTCGGACGCGGTGCGACAGAATCCACAGGTCATGCGCGAACATGAGCGCTACTTAACCATGACCGGCAACTATGCGGAATCGGCCGACCTGGGATATCAGGTGATCGAAAAGCTTCCGAAGGATCGGGAGGCGGCCGACTATCTGGCTTATGACCTTCTTTTCCTAAAGCGGCTGGACGAAGCAATGAAGATCGTGCAGCGCTATCAGCCGATCCTGAAAGACGATCGCGATCTTGTATCTGATTGCCGGGTACGTGCACGCGGACCATGGCGAAAAGGAAAAGGCCGTCGAGGACTTCACACACGCCCTGCAGATCGATCCCCAGATGGCGGTGGGTTACATGAACCGCGGGTATGTTTACAACGACATGCGCCTGGCCTCAAAGGCCGAGCAGGATTTCCGCAAAGCGTTAGCGCTGAATCCGCAGTATGGCGAAGCCCACCTCGGACTGGCGTACGCTTTGCTCCAGTTACGGCGTTCCACGGCGGCGTTGAAAGAGGCGGACGTTGCCAGCCGTTTGCTTCCCGAGTCGGAAAGTTTGCATCTGGTCAAAGCCGAGGGCTACCGCCAGCGAGCCATGCTAACCCGCGCGGAAGGAGAGTACACGGAAGCTTTGAAGCTGAATCCGAATGCTCCCATTACCTACATTGCGCTGGCAGATGTGCAGTACCGGCAGCATAAGTACGAGAAATCGGCTGAAACTTTGCACCATGCGCTGACGGTCGCGCCCAACGACCCCATGATTCTGGCGCAGCTGGCAAGGTCCGACGCGAAGCTCGGTCGGACATCCGAAGCCATGCAGGCGATCGAATCCGCAGAGCGCCTCGGCGGAAAAGATTACAAGATTTTGCTCGTGACTGCGGACGTGCTGCGCACGCTCGGCCATTCCAATCAGGCTATGACCAGGTATGAACGGGCGATGGAAAGTTCCGACGAAAATCGTCTCCAGGTCCGGCTCGCCCTGGGACGACTGTTTGCGGCAGAAGGGCACACTGCCGAGGCACAACAGCAGATAGCGCTCGGCTTTGCGGAAGCAAGAGTCGCGCCCACTGACATAACCTCGGCCGAAGATTACTTGAACGCAGCGGATATTTTGATGAGCATTCACGAATATCCGCTGGCCGAGCGCATGTATGGGCGTGCCCAGGCACTAGGCGCAGACGAGACTGCGGTGGCGGTCGGCATGGCAAATGCGTCGCTCGCACTGGGAGACACGCGCAGCGCACAGTTGCAACTGGCCAGCCTCACCGCAGATTCGGACCTCAAGAGCAATTACGAGTACCTGGTCGCGCAGGGGAACGTCTACCGGCAACTCGGGCAGGTTGATCGCGCGCTCGCTGATTTCGTGCGCGCCAATCAGTTGGACCCTCAGGACCCAGGAACCCGCGCTGCAGAAATGGAATTAGCCGAAGAAGAAGGCCGGCCAATCATCACCGACCGTCTCGGCGTCGGTTCTGGGGTGCGCGTCAATCCGGTGTTCGAGGACGAAAACATCTATCAATTGGACGCTCGTCTGCTCGGCGTGCAAAACAACGCAGCTTTGTTACCACCCCCGCGGCGTTCGATCGAAACCTTTGCCGATTCGCGCTTCCAATTCCGGCCGGATTCGTTGCCTCCGATTCAGGGTTTCATCGCTGAACGTAACGCGCAGGGCGCCCTTTCATTTCCGAGCCAGCTGCTGATTCAGAATCGCAACACCTTCGACACCATCTTCAACATTTCCGTGGCGCCCATGGTGCGGATCGGCAGCGTGAAGCTGAACATTATGCCCGGAATACAGTACACAGTCCGGCGCGACACCCTTTCTCCGCGTTTCATGAACCAAAATCTGTTTCGTCAATTCGTTTACGTGGCCAGCAGCCCGATCGACAATTGGCTCTCGTTCTCCGGCGACGTGATTCGGGAAGCGGGTCCGTTCACCGACGAGAATTTGCACTCTCGGGACTTCTCCGGTGCGATTGACTTTCGCCTGGGTCGGCCCTGGAGCAGAAACGCGCTGTTGACCGGGTATAGCGGGCGCGATCTGCTCTTCGGACCCGCCGTCTATGAGTACTACCAGACGGTTTCCTATGCGGGCCTGCAGCATGGTTTCGGTTCGCGGCTTCGTGCGTCGGCGACAGTCGAGTTTCTGCGCGCCTGGCGGGTCCAAAACAATCTATACGCGATCGCTCAAACCCTTCGCCCACGTTTCGGGGTCGACCTGCAGTTCAAGGAGCATTGGACAATGTCTGCTTCAGGCGCATGGTCGTCGGGACGCGGCTTTCACGCTTACGACAACGTAACCTCCAGCATCATGTTCTCCTACACGCATGAACGGAACGTGAATCGGAGCATAGGGTCGGAGACAGCCTCCGTCGGTTATCCTTTGAGATTTTCTTTTGGCTTGGCGCAGCAGAGTTTTTACGATTTTTCCGGAAACGGTGGCAACAAAATCGTTCCAGCGGCGCAATTCACTTTTTGAGGCAGTGACCGCAAATTCGTTATGACGACACCTTCGGGAACGCAAGTGATGACCAGGCCGGGCCACGTCAACGCCTTGCGCGAGCGGATACTGAAGGGCAGCGCTATTCTACTATTCAGCACCGGACTGGTCGCCGCGACCAATCTTCTTTACAACATCATCATTGCACGAATGTTAGGGGCGGCGGGCTTCGGTGATGCCTCCGCTTTATATACGCTGCTGATGCTGTTCGCGGCCGTCACCCTATCGTTCCAGATCGTAACGTCAAAATTCATCGCCCGGAATCCGGAGATCCTTATCCGGGCCCAAATCTACAGCACTATGTTGCGCCGGGGCTGGCAGGTGGGCTTGGGGATCGCCCTTCTGCTTGCCGCGGGCGGCGCCTACCTTAAATCGTACTTCAATTTGCCCGCGCAGCACGACCTGGTGTTATTGGCGATCGCGACTGGGGTGTACATCCCGCTCGGAGTGCGTCGCGGAAAAATGCAAGGTTGTTATGACTTCCGCGGCATGGCTCTGAATGTGATAGTCGAAGTGGCGGTGAAGTTCGGAGCAGCCCTGCTGTTTCTACATTTCGGACTGGGCGTGACGGGAGTGATGACGGCAATACTGCTCTCCATCATCGCCGCCTACCTGGCGGGTACGCCCGCCGCAGAATACCGGACGGAACAGGGTCGGATTGCAGTCGCGCCTTTTGGCGAAGGCATGCAAGCCGTGCTGTACTTCGTTGGGCAGGTGATTCTCAGCAACCTCGACATTTTGCTGGTGAAACATTTCTTCCCGCTGCGGGAAGCGGGAATCTATGCGGCTGTGGCGTTGGTGGGACGCGTAGTCTTCATGTTGTGCTGGTCGGTAGTGAGCAGCATGTTCCCGGTGACAGCCAGCCATGAGCATCGCCATGCTGGGCGGCCCATGCTATACACCGGCTTGCTGCTTGTAGGAGGGATCACTTCCGTATTCATCGCGGCAGTAGCCCTGGTACCGGAAACGGTATGGAGTCATTTGCTAGGCGCGCGGTTCCTGCTGGGGACGGGAGCTGCATTTTCTACACTCTTGACACAATATGCGCTGATGACCGGCATTTATTCCATTGCAGTTGTGATCATGATGTACGAGATCTCCCGGCGAACCGGCACAGCTGCCTGGGTGCAATTGGCCGCCAGCGTCTTGCTGGCCTTGGCAATCTGGCGATATCACGATTCCTTGTCGCAGGTGATTCTGGTGCAAGTGTTCGTGATGGGCGGACTACTGGTGACGGTCACCATGGCGCTCTTTCGCGATCAGGCTGAATCGTTGCCCCTTCCAACAATGGTGGAGCCTCTAAAGCGCCTGCGATCCGTGCCAGAGGAGGAGATAGTCGCGGAATTCTTACGGGGCGAGTTCTATCACCGCGAGTTTGATGCATATCGCCAAGATTTCAAGCATCTTGTGGAGCAAGCCGATCTTGACGACCCTCAGGAGAACTTCATCCGGCGCGCACTGCTGTTCCGCCGACGGGGACGCCTCTGGCGTGAACTGCCTCCCGGCATGCAGTGGTGGGAGGTGGAACTGACCGCGAGCGACTTGGCGCGCCTGCGCTCATTTCCGCGCAACGACTGGAGACGCTTTGCAGGGGGCGGTTTCTATTTATCCGAAATGATTGGGCGTATTCAAGCGGAACTGACTGGCGGACAGCCGAGCCGGTTCCTGAAAAAGCTTCAGGAGATCGCCACCGATCTCCAAGAGAGACCTGTTCCAAATGCTGTATTGCTGATCGGCATCGAAGAGGATTACCCGCTGACCATCATCGAGGGAAATCACCGCATGGCTGCTGCCATGCTGGCGATGCCGGAGTCTGCCCACCGACGTTTTCGATTCTATTGCGGTTTGTCTCCGAACATGAACTTGTGTTGTTGGTACAACACTGACCTGCGGAGCCTCACCCGTTATGCTCGACACACTGTGCGCTACATGTTCCGCGATTTCCTAGTGGCGCGGACCCTGCGGGAGAAGCGCTCCGGAATCGAAATGTCCTGAGCGGCCAGCGAAAATGTCCGGCAGGAAGCCGCGACAGACTCATGGTTTGCGCGGTACGAGTGTGACCGCGCGAGCGTTATAACGCTCTCCATCGAATTCCGCCTGAATACTGACGTCCGCCCCTTCTCGCAAAAGACCGAGACTATTGGGGTCGAGCGAGCCGATGGCGAGCTCGTGCACACTTTGGTCGGAATCATTGGACAGGGCCACGACACGGGAACGCAAGTCCATCGCGACGATTCGCCCCTGAAATGTAAATGAGTTCCCCCGTTCGGCAAGAATCTCAACTCTACTCGCGGCATTCTGTGCCGGAGTGAACCATACCTGCACCAGCATGCCGGCGGACAGAGTCTGCGCGGAGGCGGGCTTGCCCCGGTTCACGATTGCTGTGCTGGGAATGATACGCAGCACCACGCTTCCCGGGCTCAAAGGATCGCGGAGGATCAGCCGGGATTTGGCTGCGTCGTACCGCACTACCTGCCCATTCATTTCAGCCGCACCGGAAGAACCTGTTCGTACGGTGAGCGCGAGCAGCTTCCCACCGTCCACTACAGTGTCAACTGACACCACCGATCCCGCCGGAATGCTGGCTAAAGACGCGCTGGGATTTGCGGGAAGAAGTTGGGTTTGCGGATCGAAAGCGATCCGAATATCGCGGCCTCCGAATGCACGAACCAGGAGTTGATCGTGAATCGGGTCTACACGTTTCAGGACGCCGCGCACCAGACCTACTTTCTCTTCGGGTTTACGGGGTGCGGGATGGCTATCCGCAGGCACTGGGCCTTGCTGCGGACCAGGATCCTTGGCAGGAGCCGCAACCTGTGCCGATGCGAGGCCAACGATTAAGTAGCCAATTATTAAGATGATTGACCCGAGGTGTCTTATCATTGCCGCTTTGATGCCATTACCGCAGAACGCGAATGGCGTGTAGGCGTAAGGTGTTTACTGTAGACCAACCGGGCACTGCTTTCAGGCATCCTAATGCCGTCGAGGACTGAATTGAATACGGTGCGAACACTCATTGCGGTGCCTGCTCTGCTAGCGATGCAAATTCTCGCGGGGACAAGCTCCGCATTCGCGAGTGATCTGAAAGTCCCCATTCCCCAGCGCAGTATATCTACACCCAGTCAGAAGCTCAACCGGGAGGGTGTTGCCCAACTCAAGCACGGGCATGAAAAAAAAGCCAAGCAGCTGTTCTACAAGGCGTACCTGCTGGATCCGGAAGATCCGTTCACTCTGAATAATCTGGGATATGTCGCTGAATTGGAGGGCGATGCCAATCGGGCACTGCGCTACTATGCACTGGCAGCGCGGCAGCATACGGATGCGGTAATCGATCAGTCCAATGCCGCGGCTCTAAAGGGCAAACCCTTGGACGAGGCGTTTCGGCAGATGCAAGATACCGATCGGCAGGTCAGCAAGGTCAACGAGCAGGCGATTGTTCTGCTGCAAGAGGGCCAAGTGCTGGAAGCCAGGAACTTGCTGCAATCTGCCCTTCCGAAATATCCGAACGATCCGTTCTTACTCAACAATCTGGGTTACACGCTGGAGTCCCTTGGCGACAACGAGGGGGCTCTGCGATCATATTCCGCGGCGGCCAGCCTGCATTCGACGAAGCGTGTAATCGTGACACCAAGGGCCAAGTGGCGCGGCAAGCCAATCAGCGAAGTGGCCGCGGGAAACGCAGCCGCTCTCAGCGAGCAAATTGCCCGAGGCGAAGGAGTCGAGGCAATAACCGCTCGCCTGAACCTCCGTGGAGTGGCCGCCCTGAACGACAACCACCCGTCGGTGGCGCGGCAGTTTTTCCTGGAGGCGTATCAACAGGACGCCCGCAATGCCTTCACACTGAATAATCTAGGCTACGTCTCCGAGTTGGCTGGCGATCAGGAAAGTGCGGAAATGTATTACGAGGCAGCGCGTACCGGCCGAGATGCGAATGCTAAGGTGAGTTACTCCACGCGCCGCGAGGCCGAGGGCCAGAAAATCGATAAGTTGGCGGACGGGAACCAACTCGACGTGGAAGCGACGATCAAGGCGACTCAAGAGGCGAGGCGCCGCGAACCAGGGCCCGTCCAACTTCAGCGTCGCGCCCCCGTCTCCAAGAGCAATCAGCCGGATGCAACGCCCGTGCCACCGATTGGGATGCGTGCCCCGGCTCTGCCGGCCCTGCCGCTTCCGAGCTCTCCGCAAGATCGAAATACGACGCCAAGCCAGCCGCAGAACTCGCAGGCTCCTAATCCGCAACAAAAGTAGAAGGTGTATTCTCGCGCACTGCTCCGTGCTCGAAGCGGCTGTGTAGGGAACCGGATTGGCATCGGGGCAGCGTAGGCGGAGGACTGTCAGCGGGACGCGGTTCGCTAACTAGATTGGACTAGGCAGATGGGGTGACAATCTCGTCTTCGTCTTTCCATTGTTGAATTCTCTCGCCTACAGTACGAGCAAGGCTATCAGATCTTCGGAATTCACCTTCGCGGCGCAGATCGGCCGCCAATTGCAGAGTCTTGATGCGCTGCTGCTGGCGGAAAGACCGAATATATTCCCGCACCACTTGCGGCATGCTCATGGCCACACCTGCCGCGTAACTCTGCCAGGCCATCGCTTTCAGATCATCCGGAGAATTCAAGGCCAGCAGCATCTGCTCAACCAGGCTGTCCAGATCACCAGGGGTAAAAAAACGAATGGCTATACGCTCGTGTTCCGCAAGCTCCCGAAAGTCCTTGATGCCAGAAGCAATAACCGGGACGCCATATTGTGCCGCGAGGTGCGCCACCCCGCTGGAACCCGCGGAGGAGGTGTATGGCATGACCGCTAAGCTGGTCTCACTGAATAAATCAGCAATTGCCTCTTCTGGTACATAGCCCAGAAAGCGAATGCGATCACTGGCATGGCGCTGCGCTATCGATTGCACATAGCCGGGTGTTTTTGGGTGATCTCCCCCACCGATTACCAATTCTGCATTCGGAAATTTAATGGTGATCCGATTGAACGCCTCGATCAACAACTCGAGGCGCTTATAAGTCCCCCACTTGCCAAACGCGAGAATGCGATGAACGGGATTGCCTCGCCGGGTGAAGTCTGGAGGCTCCGGCCGCTCGGCAAAGATCCCATGCGAGCGCACGCTGACTTGGCCGCGCTGATATTTCTCATCCAGAGTTCGCCGATACGCTGGCATGAGGACAGAAAGCGAGTTCGCGCTCAAAAGCAGATGCGTAGCCAGCCAGCCTCCGGCGCGGTAAAGGCGTTGCGAGGAAACAGCGGCATCCTCCAGGTCCACCGTCTCGAACAACTGGTGCAACGTGACGTGCGAGCTTACTCCGAGCAGCCGTGCGGCGGAGGGCGCCACTAACCCTAGCATCGCCGACAGAGGGCGGTCGCCGAAGCTGGCGAAGCCCAGGTTGAACCAGGCCACGTCAGGCTTCACCTTGCGGATGGCGCGCAGAAGGCTCGTCAGGTTGCCGTTTTTGCCAAATCCCCAGCAGCGATTCACCTTGAAACCCGGCAGTTCCTCCGCCAGGGTTGGGAGATAATCCCCCAATACGGTCAGATCGATACAACTCTCCTGCCGAAGTTGATTCGCGATGTGGAAACCATACTCATTGAGCGCATGACGACTGGGCGGAAATGCCGTGATGAGCGCAATCTTCATGGCTCACTCGAGCGCAGCACCAGGTCCCGCGAAAGGCGACCCAGAAGATGCAGATAGTGAAGGGCGACCGTCGCATTGGCTTTGCTTCTGCCTGCGTAGCGAAGACCGAAATTGTAAGAAACTTCCTTGGCCGTATGGAGCCGCCCGCGAACCAAGATCTCAAGCAGGAGTTTGAAACCGCTGGTCTGGAAGGTTAGCCCTTCGATGCAACGCCGATGAATGATGAAAAAGCCCGACATTGGGTCAGTCACCCCAAGCTTTCTCTTGGAAATGAGAGGAGCCGCCGCCAGCGTACTCAACCGCGAAACGGCGGCGCGCACGGGATTCCACCCTTTTACTCCTTTATTCCGCGCGTAGCGGCTGGCAATGGCTATATCGGCTTGTTCTGCCGCCTTCAGCAGTTCGGGCAGCAATTCTGGGGGATGTTGCATGTCGGCGTCGATAACGCCGAGCAGGTTCGCCCGGGATTGACTCCAACCGTACAACACTGCGCCAGCTAAACCTCGTTCTCCCGCCCGCAGGAGAAGGCGAACGCGCGGATCTCGTTTCGTCCAGTCCCGAACCTGTTCTACCGTTCCGTCAGTACTGCCGTCGTCGACAACCACGATCTCATATTCGTATTGCGTCTCACTCAATGTGTCCGTAAGTGCGGTCAGTATTTTGTCGATGTTTCCCGTTTCGTTCAGGGTAGGAACGACGATAGCGAAAGTATTGTCGGAAACTCCAGGTATCATTCAGGGCCTCTTTCGGTCTTGCAAGCCCTTGGATGACAACTAGATACTGGCAGTTGGGTGATTTTGCGCGCTACAGGAAGTCTGTCGCCGGACTACGGTGCTCCCCACGGCGGTTTCAGTGTTTTCCTGAGTGGAAGCGAAATTTAGGATCCGTGACCGACTGACGTGATGGCAAATTTCGTTTCTTACATCCTCCGGTTCGCCTGGCGAAGTGACGATGAGCTGCGGAACAAGTTCCCGAAGCTGCAGAAAGTCTTCGCGATTCCGACGCACGAATTCCAGAGGGAATTCCGGCTTCCTCGCAAACGCCGCGGCCGGCGACTCGTCAATCACGAAAGCCAGGTCGGGAGTGGGGGCCCGCTTCAACAGAGCCTTGACGTAGAGGCGAGCTACTGAGGATTTTGAATTGATGTTGGCGATTTGGTCGTAAATGTAGCGATCGAAGATTACGACGTCGACGTTTTTCAGGTGTTGATCGGCGAGCAGCCGGTGCAATCGGGCAACATCCAGCACGTAAAATCCCACGCGGGCTGTCGTCAAATACCACTTTCGAATGTGTTTGTTATTCTTAGGGACGAATGAACGTGGAGTCTGATCCGTGCGCCGCGACGAGGTGATTGTTCGTTGGCCGACTCCGCCCCGAACTCTCGACCAGACTGCAATATGATCCCAAAAGCTCAACAATAATACGCGAAGGCCATGCTTTTCCAGGTACGACGAAAGGTACTCAATTTGGGTGGTCTTCCCTGCCCCGTCGATTCCTGAGAACGTAATTACGAACGGACGAGTCAGAGGGGACTCCGTTTTGGAATTAGACCGCGCCATAGGTGTCACGACTCCGGGGATCATGGATGAGTAGATGTAGATGATGAAGCGCCAGGTGGCCGGGCAGGACTTCGCTCAGATAAGGCGACTACTGAACCGACGGCTATTCCCGCCCCGGCCACCAAACCCAGTTTGATCAGAAGTGAGCGATGACCGCGCTGACGGGGAGGCGCGACGGCCGCGCCGGCGGGCTGGGCCACAGGAGCTCCCTTTACCGTGGCAGCCTTCGCTCCCGCAGCTCCGGAGGGAACAGCTGCGGGCTCTTGGCTCTGTGGAGGCTGTGCCTGCGGCGCATCCGGCAGCGGGTCACCCTGCTTCTGGGTGGAAGTATTAGCTTGCTGAGGAGAGGCAGCCAATAGCGGCATCTCACTCGATATCAGGAATGCACTTGCCAACACGGCAATCGAGATGCACTTTGAATATCTCCGATCCGTATCATTCATTTATGCAGCACTCCCAAATTCTTGAGATTGGTTCATCTCTTGATCGTAAACGTCGTTGTTGGACGCAATCCCAGGATAAGCCAGCGCGTCTTTTACCGAATTGAAAACCGGCACAAGCGAAGGAATCCGTGTCACTTCCAGGAGGACTCGGTTGGCGGGCGAGCCAGCGACAAACAGGACCTGCGTATCTCGACCTGCCACTTGCGCCATACACTCCAGCAGCAAGTCGATATCTTCGTGATTCAACGTGGGACAGCCAGATAGGTCCACAACCACGGGGGAAGCGGCAACGCGCAACGCGCTCAACAGGCCCTTTCGCCGAGCTGAGCGCGTAGAACGCGACGCGCAGGGAAACGGCAGGATGTTCACAGCTGTACCTGGAGCCACGATGCGGCAGCAGAGCATGATCCAAAGTTCCACGCCGGGGCGGTGCCCGCCGGCGAGCTGGCATCGATCCCAGTCTTTCTCGGTGCTGGTTTCGGCGCACGCTGTGGAAGCCGGCGTCCCAACCCCGCTGGTTGCAGATCTGCGACTGCCCCCCAACCGAGATGTTCTAAATATCCGCCATCCACAATACCGTCTCGAATCAGAATGCCTGGCGCCAGGTAAGTATGGGGCAGAATTGTAGATCGCTCCACCGTGGTTCCACAGTCCACCACGCAATCGCGCTCCACCGAGGCGAAGGGCCCAATTGTCGCGCCTGCCCGGATAATGGTGTTTGCGCCGATATAAGTTGGCCCGATTATCCGTACCGAACTCGCGAGATGTACGCCTTCGCCAATCCAGACCTGCTCGTCAATCTCCTTCCCGAAGGGTCGCAGGGCGCAGGCTCCTGTCAGTGCGTCTCCGACCAGTTCCTGCCTTTCGCGCGCCGCTAAGATGCGCTTGGCATACCCACTAAATTGATAAGGTCTCTTCGCGCTGTCAGCGGGAAGGAAAGAAAGCTCGCTTTTCTGAAGGGCGAGCTGATCTAAAAGACAAACTCCCAGTTGACCTCGGGCATCATGGGCCTCGGTTACCGGATTCTCAGTCTGGCAATGGAAGCGAAGCAAATCCGCGAGATCCATTTCTGCATATGAATTCAGCTTAATCACCAGTAGCCGCTCGACTCCCTGTCGGGCGAACTCAGCTAGTTCCGAACGGGTGACGGTCCCATCGCGAGGACCGGAAGTGAGCCAGAGACTCTGCACTCCAAGCTTGCGGATACGGTCCATCCAAGACTGTAATACGTCATTCCCTACGATCGGCATGCGCGACGAATACGGCGGTCGCGCCTTATGGAAAGCCGCTAAATCACGGGGCCCAGCCTCATGGATCGCTGTGAGGTCTTCCCCTCCCGGAACTACCACAAAAGCGCCCAATTCCACGTTCTTACTCCCTTTTCAATATCTTTCTGGCCCGAGGGCTGAAAGCCTTCTCTCCTGCTCCTCATTGCGGCTGTCGTCAGCGCAATTGAAGTGACAATGAGATGTGAGGACATCCTTGGAAGATGCCTCCAGAAGATGCTACTGCAGCATCAGGGTGGGTTAAATCAGGGGAACCCTTTAGGTTCAACAGGCTCTTTGACTTAGCGAGGGCGGGGGCAGGCCTCAGGGCAGGCCCGGCAGGTCTTAATACCTCTCACTTAAAATTTAAGGCTGAAACGTCTTGAGCAAAACCTTTGATGTAGGTAGAATACCGCATAATCCATCCAGTAAATCCTGTAGGCGCGCGCCAAAAATACCTTATGATCGGAGTGAAGCTTATGAGAAAGTTTGCCCTTTTACTATTACTACTGAGTTTGGGGCCGTTGGCCCTAGCCAGCGTCTCGGTGTCCGCGCCAGCCAACGGAAGCTCCGTGGCCACCACGGTTCAGTTCGTTGCCACCGCCGCCACCGGCTGCGGCGCTGGAGTCTCTGCCATGGGAATCTATTCCGCGCCCGGTGCCTTAGTTTACAGCGTCCCGGGGAATAAGCTGAATACCGAATTGTTTTTCAACCCCGGAACCTATCAGACCGTCGTCCAGGAGTGGGACAATTGCGGTGGTTCGACCGCGACGCCGGTCACAATTCACGTTTCTGGAGCTGCCGGTGGGCAGGTAACCGTAAGCTCCCCGAAAACCAACAGCACAGTGAGCACGACGGTGCAATATGTGGCATCCGCGAGTTCCTCCTGCACCAGCGGGGTTTCCGCGATGGGGGTCTATGCGGCTCCGGGTCAGCTCGTGTACACCGTACAAGGCTCCCAGCTCAACAGCCTGCTTACCTTTAGCCCGGGCGTCTACCACACGGTCGTTCAGGAATGGGATAACTGCGGCGGATCCTCTACAACTCCGATCACGATCACGGTCGGTGGCGGCTCAACTTCGGGCGGCAAGGTCTTTAGCAATCTTCATTTGAACGCTGGATGGAACAGCGCCGGCCTTCTTCCCCCGGTGTACGCGATGTGTACTAACTGCTCGCCGCAGGTGACCTGGTCGATGACTCGGGATATTTCGTCCCCGTCAGTGAGCGGATCCTCAACGCGCACCGACGTTGGCGGAGACACGAAATATGCAGACGGGTTTTGGAACAACCACCTGATCGGGGACTTCTCCACGCAGGGTATGCCCGACACTAACCGTACAATCGTCCCCAGCCTCCACAGCTTTACCTACGATGTCTATTTCTACGGCAACGATATCGAGGCTTCCCAGGCGCTCGAGTTCGATATCAACCAGTTCGTCAATGGCTACTCCTATATTTGGGGGCATGAATGCCGCATCGCTGGTGGCCATCAGTGGGACATCTGGGACAATCCCGGTCAGAAGTGGCACCCGACCGGAATTCCCTGCAATCCGTTACCGAATGCCTGGAACCACGTCGTGATTCAGGTTCAACGGACTTCGGACAATCATCTGCTATTCCAATCCATCACGCTCAACGGCGTGACTTCGACTCTCAACTACTACGAAAGTCCGACTCCGACAACATGGTATGGCGTGACAATCAATTATCAGCAGGACGGGAACTACGCGCAGACGCCATACTCGATCTGGCTCGATAAGCTGACCTTCACCTATCAGTGAACTCCACAGAGCCTCTTGCTCCAATCGCGGCCCTCTCTCATTGATTAAGAGAGGGCTGCTCTTTTTACATGGCCTTAACGTGAAACCCTCTGTTTTGCGACCAGAAGCCAGGCCGAAGATCGCTTCGTCTGAACGTTAATCGCGTATCCATGTGCGTTGAGTAACACCACCGGAAACCGTAACCTGGCTAACCACTTCTTGCTGAGAAGTTGCTGGGATGTGCACTCGCTTATTAAGGAAGGCCTCCATTTCCGCGTGGGATTGCAGAGTAGGATTGAATCCCACCCCTGCGAAACAACAGTTCCCTACTGGACTTTCCTCCGTGGCAACAAACCATCATTTCGCCGCCCGCTTGATCAATGTGACATAAGCGGGAGCAATCGAACACGAATCCGTGGATGATCCGATTCCAGAAGCGGCCTGAAGTCCTGCGCGAACATCCGAACTTCCGGAAGGCTCAGTCTAACTTTGGCCGAGCAACATGCCCTCTCTAATGGGCGGACATCTTGGCTCTAACGGGCAAGGCTCAGCAGCCCCGTTCTTTGCCCCGCGCCCTGGCCTTTCGCCGAGCGGCGCCGTATTTTCGTCTTGGGAAACAACAGCGCGCGCATTTTCAGCTTAGCTTTATGCAGCTGTGACTTTGAGTTTCCAATGGAGCAATCGAGCAGTTGGGCGATTTCGTGGTGTTGATATCCTTCGACCTCGTGCAAGGAAAAAATCGTACGGCAGCCCTCCGGGAGCTCCTGGAGCGCGCGGCGCAGAGCAATGCGATCGACGACGCCGGAAAGATCCGGATCGCTCTTGCCGAAGTCGCGATGCAGCGAAGGGGACTCGGGGTTGACCGGTTCGTCGAGCGAAACAGTGGGTGGAGACTTGCGCCGGCGAAGCTTCATTAGCACGGTATTGACGGCGACCCGATACAGCCAGGTTGAAAACGCGGCATCCCCACGGAACGAACTAACCGTGCGGAAGACCTGGAGAAAAGCCTCCTGGGTCAAGTCCTCTGCCTCAGCAACGTCCTTGGTCATGAGCAAGCACACTGAGTAGACGCGATTCTTATGCTGCTGGAATAACGTTGCAAAGGCTTGCTCGTCGCCTGCCTGAGCGCGCTTCACCAAGTTAATCTGGGAATCGTCGCGGCCCTTGACGGTGCTCGCTGGGATGACATTCGCTTCTGTCGCGGAAATCGCACAAGTTGCCACGGTGGTTCTCCTTTTTCTAGTTCCGGGAAAGTTCGCCCGCCGGTAACTTCATGAGCAATGACAGATTAAAAAAAGAGCGGACAACCTTCTATCGGGTCACATCTGTAAACGGTAGCCGGATACGCTGTAAGGCTGTAGGGAAATCGCGTAAAAAAGCGGGATGATCGCGCAAAAAGGAACATCCGCGCAGAGCGCGGATGTGGAGAATTAACTTTCATTTATAAAGCGAACTACCGATTGACAATCGCGTCCTCAGTAAAGGTGAAATTCAACCTCCACACTGATTTGTACATCCACGGGTTTGCCATCTTTCAGCGCGGGCTGGAAGCGCCATTGACGTACAGCTTCCAGTGCCTTGGCGTCGAGGCCTAGGCCCAAACCCCGGACCACCTTGATGTCACGCGGGCGTCCGGCTGCGTCGACGATCAACCAAAGAACACAAGTGCCCTGCTTCTTGGCTCTGCGCGCCTCTTCCGTATAGTCCGGGTCCGGCGAAGAAATGGCTTGCGGCGCTGAGATGCCGCCACCAACTTTGTAAACTCCGCCACCAATGCCACCGCCGCTTCCAACCCCGACGCCAGGGCCGTGCCCCAGACCTACTCCGCCTCCGGAACCCGAACCAATACCGCCGCCAGAACCGGTGCCGTTCGAGGGTGGTGCAGCCGGCATTACCGGCGCGGAAGAAGTTCCCAGATTCAGCATTTTATTTTCCGCCACGTGCACTTGCGGCGGAACCACGACCGTGGGCTCAACCGCCAGCTTGGGGTGTTCATTTCTTATGACAATCGCGGGCGGGGTGATCTGCTGCATGGCAACTTTGGGTAGATGCCCCTTCGGCGCAGGAAGTGGATCGTGGTCACCACCACCACCTCCACCGCTCACCAACTTCTTGGACACGGGCAAGGCATAAGTCTCCGGGGAGGGTGCGATCAGGGTCACCGTTTGCCGGGGAGCAACTTTTTGAACAATTTCATGGCCGAAAAATGCACCGCTTATGAGAAGTGCAATCAATGCAACGTGCACGATGGCGGAAACGACAACGCCATTGGCGCGGTAGTTGTTGTATTGTCCCCAGATCTCGTCGGGCGCGTGAGTCCTCACGGCCGGCCTCGAGGTCATTCGCGTGGCACGCGGACCATAACGATAATTATTTCTCGGCAGCGGTGAAGGCATTAGATTCAGGGCAGACTCCCCACTCAGGGCAGAATTTTGATGACTCGACATGGCGCTACCTCACAAACGTGAAACAAGGTTCATCTTGCAAATAGATGCAGGAACACAATGCTGGGTTTGTATGGCGGAGATATTCCAGCATTAATGAAACAGGCGACTTTTGTTTACGACGCGTCATAGTTGGCACTGACAAATAATTCTCGCTTCCACTTCAGACAACTCTAAAAACAAATGGTGGGATGAAACTTGTTCCCACCATTTGGGCCAGCCACAAAATGTTGTGACCGGCAAACACCGACTCCCGAACTCATTTTCACAAACGACCGGCAAGAAGCAGGACGAGCACGACCACAACGATCAGTCCCAGTCCTCCGCTCGGGTAATAACCCCAAGAGCGGCTGTACGGCCAGGTGGGTAGCGCACCCAGCAACATCAAAACCAGCAGCACTAAAAGAATCGTGTACATAAAACCTCCGGAAGAATAATTTTCGTTTTTCGGCTACTTGCTCGCTATGTTGCCGGCCCGTTGGTTGACGAGCCGGCATCACCTTTTTAATTCGCGACACAATCGCTACCGGTTCATGTTCTCGCTTGTTTGCCGGGTCTCGCCTGAGTATTTCCCGACGGCAGCTAAGAATGGCCGGCTGACCGCGGGCGGACGAACTTTCCCGCTCAAGATTTCAGAGAACGGCACGAAACTGCCGTACAGCAGCCGAGTCTCATCCTTGTCCTGAGTGATCGCGGCACCGCTGAGATCAATTCCTGCGAACAGGCCACGGGCGCGGGAATAAGTCAATACTTCCGCGTTCATTTTGATATCGGTATCAGCAGCGGCATCGCGGCCTACCGGACCAGCGGCCGCTGAAGCATCTGCACCAAGCTTGAACTTGCTGGAAAGCATATGCTGCATTCCTGCGTCATTGGTCACAATCATTACCAGGTCAACTGCCTGGCCTCCAAGTTGTAGACCCCAGCTTCCGCCCGTGATCGTGATGGGAGCAGGAGCGCTCCAGCCGTTCTCAGTGCGGCAGGTGGCAACGCCTTTGCCATGATTCCCGCCGAAGCCGATGGCGATCTTCACCATCGAGGGAATAACGGCGACGCATTTTGCCTTAGCCATAACTTTGTCTGGAATCGCTTTGTCAGGGGTGGCCATGATTTCGTTTAAAACCTTGGCCGACTCATCGATGCGCTTGGCGATGTCGGATTGATCTTTATCGGCGGCCCAACTCACGCCCATCATGATCGAGCAAATGCTCAGGACCAAGAGACATCGGGGTAGTAATGAAGAAATTCGTCTCATTGTGGGATTCCTCTTCTGTGCTCCATGCGAGCACCTGCTTTATCGTGCGAGAACAAAACTAATGCCTTGCGACTGCGTGTTCTATCCAGCGGAGGCAGTAAACAACGTCATATCTTTCCTGAGAAATCGAGCAATCACTGGGCGATAATGGTCGCGTGAGGGGTTTCCCTAAAGGCCCTACATGGTTGACTGTATTGTGGGTTTCGGAATCGCCAAATAATCTGCAGTCTCTACTCGACACAACGCCCCCCAAGCGGGTGCCGATCCTCTGGGACGGATCGGCACCTGCTCCTTCAACTGGCACAGACCGCGCTGCCGGTGCTGAGCAAAGCGCAGCTTTTCAGGCGTGGGGTGAGTTGAGTTTTTTCGCCGGCGATATTTTCGAGCAATTTGGATTTCGGGCACTTCACCGCGGGGATGTGCAGACTTTTCTTTCGCCCCTTCCGGGGCTTGTTCATTTGCTACCCACGGCTTGCGCCGTGGGCTGCATTCTCGCCGCAAGCTCTTCCCTCCCGCTGAAAAACGGTTCCAGTCCGGGATGACGCCCAGGTTTGGTTGACGCTTCTTTACTGACGGCTTTGACTGGGATAACGCCGCCCCAGCAAGGCGTGCGGTGAACCCTGGCGTGTACTATTCTTTGCTCGCCGCTGCTCCGATCATCGGAACCAGTCAATCGGCGCCGGATTCCTGCGAGCGCTTCCGAGAACATCTTTTCGTTCAAGGAATCGCCGGCTGGGTCAGCGGAAAAATGCGGAGAAGTAAATGATTCCAGAGCGACGCAGTTGCCTGCGGCATAAGGTGCATGGGCCGGTGTTTGCCAGTTTTGACGGCGTTACCGGAGGAATGATTCTCGATCTCAGCGAGCAGGGTGTGTCCATGCAAACGATCGTCCCGCTGGAGGCTGAGCGCAGAGTGCAGTTGCGTTTGGATCTGCCGGACTCCGATGCTCATCTGGAAACTACCGGTTACGTTGCGTGGGCCGACGCGCTGGGCCGCGCCGGAGTCAGATTCTCGGAACTTCCCGTGGAGGCGCGGCAGCGGCTGGATAAGTGGCTGGCACACAACGAGAAAGCGCCCAGCCGGAAAGCGCCGAAGCTTACCTTCGACCGAGCCATGGAACCGAGCGCCGGGAGCAAGTTTTTTGGGGACGGAATCGCGAAACCACGATCGGTGAGTTTGGAAGCCGAGGGTGGAAGTTTGGAGGCGGCCACCGGAATGCACGGCCCGCCCGCGGTTTCGTCCACAATTCAGTACGAGTTCAACTCGCTGGGGCCGGACTTGAACAGTGCGCTGCGGGTGATCAGCGAACGCGCGCGAACGCTTTTGCGGGGCAGCGGCGCCGCCATCGCGCTGAGCGAGCGGGGTCCGATGATGTGCCGGGCGAGCGTGGGCAGCGGAGGACCGCCGCTGGGAACCCATGTGGATGTTGATTCAGGCTTTTCCGGGGAGTGCGTTCGCAGGGGAAAATCCCTGCGCTGCGATGACAGCGAAGACGATTCGCGCGTGGATGCCGCGATCTGCCGGCGGCTCGGGATTCGCTCGATGGTGGCGGCGCCGATCCGGTATGAGCGCGAGGTGGTGGGGCTGGTGGAAGTTTTTTCCCCGCGGTGTTTTGCTTTTGACGACGGCGATATGGAGGTCTTGGAACGGCTGGCGCGGACCGCGCTGCTGGTGCTGAGTCAGGCGCAGCTTTTCAGGCGCGGGGTGAGTTGAGTTTTTTCGTCGGCGCTGTTTTCGAGGGAATTGGTTTCGGGGAATTCGCACGGGACCTGCAGATTTTTCTTTCGCCCCTTCCGGGACTTGCCGATTTTCCTGCCGGTCACCCACAGCTTGCGCTGTGGGCTGCATTCTTTCGCCGCTTCGCGGCTAGAGCTTTACGAAGTTCTTGCACATCCCCGCCTGGAATTTATTTCTGACGACCGTGATCAGGATTTCTTCAACTTGTATCCGGGCGGGATTTCGAAGACGGAGGGATGCGGCTCTTCGGTGGAAGTGGGCTTGCAATAGGTGGTTTGCTCGCCGGCGGGGCTCGACATTTTTGTGAGGACCGGAGTTTTTAGTTTTACGCTGGTCCAAACTTCGGTGACGGTGGGCGCAGTGGCTTGGGTGGTTGCGGCGACTTGGGAGGCGCGGCCGAGGAGGAGAGGCCGGGGACTTTTGGCGTCGCCGGCGCCTGCGGTTTTGGCGGGGCTTGCGGCATCGGCGGCGGTGTAAAGATAAAGCGCTTGCCTTCGACTTCGTGGCCTTCAATCGTGCTTTTGCCTAACTCCTGCACTTGCAGGGACGGAGGCTGGGCCGCTGTAGCGGGAGGCTTTGGAGCGCCCGAGGCAGCCGGTGCAGCTGCGGCGGGCGGCGTGGGGATAACAATCGCCTCTTTTTTCAAGTGATCGAGCAGGATGGTTTTCTGGGCGGCGGGAACGGAAATGACGCTGGTGGTGGGCGTGTCGAGACGCATGGCGCCGGTGCTTGAGCGCCACATACGCGACGCGGATTGGGTCGGCGGGCTGCCGCCGGCGGCCTGTGTCCTGGTGGCGCAATCGGAACAGGACGGAGGGGTCGGCGGAAGGGTTGGTGGCTCCACGGTGCGACAGTTTATCACGGCGGGGTTTCCCGGCGATGCCCGGACTTTTTCTTGCCGGAGCGCTGATAGGGATCCTTCGACTGCGGTCGGATTTCGCGCTCGGCGCGCGATGTCCAATCCTCGCTCAGGAGGACAGACGCCGAGACAGACAGAATGACAAGTGCCGAAGGTCAGGCCTGTGCGGATTGATTCATGCTGCCGCAATCTTCCAAATGGGGCGCGCGCGCCGTACTATACAGAGGTACGGTCGCTCGCATACTGGTCCCCCGAGCATCCGATTCGATTTCCAGCTTGCCGTCCAGTTCGCGCAGGCGCTCGCGCATACCGGCCAATCCCACTCCGGTGTCCGCACTGACTGCGGTGAGCAACCGCAAACGTTCCTCGGGGATACCCTTGCCGAAATCTCTTACTTCCAAAATCACAGCTTCGCCTTGACGACTGAAGTTGATGCTCGCTTCCGACGCTCCTGAGTGGCGATGCACATTGGTCAAACTCTCCTGCAGTACGCGGAACAACGCTACCTCCAGGGTCCTCGGAAGCCGTTCGCGGGAATTGGCGATTTCCGCTTTGACGTTAATTCCGCTGCGCTTGGAAAAGCCCTCGATATACCACTCAGCGGCGCAGGCAAATCCCACCTCATCCAACAAGGGCGGGTGCAGTAGGTAGGACATAGTTCTGATTTCCTCGAGCGCCTGATCCGCCAGAGCTTCCACCTGGGAAACCAGAGCCAGCTTTGTCGGATCCTGCTCGCAGCTTTGCTGCAGGAACACAACCGCCATTTTCAGAGCGGCGAGGGTTTGGCCGGTGCTGTCATGCAGGTCGCGCGCGATTCTGCGTCTTTCCTCATCCTGCACTTTCAGCAGCCGTTGAGTAAGTTTTTGCAGTTCTGCCGTGCGTGTCGCCACTAACGATTCAAGTTCCTGATGTTCGAGCGCCAGTTGTCTGGACTGTTTTGAATGGATCCACATAACTTCTCCTTGCGAGCGGTTGGGAGAGATGAACGATTGTTTTGGTTAAGAATTGTTTAGGAAAGGATGGTGTAATTAAGAATGTTCTCATTCTCCCATTTTGGGAGCGGCGAGTCTGATCACTATTGCTCAGACGGCAGTCGGCCCCGATTTGGGGGACGTGGCCAGATTAGAAAGATTAGAAAGACTAAACCGTAGCTGGTTCGGGTTCGGGAAAAAAGGGAGATAGTTTTATAACCGGCTGGCACTTAGGGAGGATTCGTTCCCTGCATCGGCTTCGCGATCGAGGGATCTCAGGGGTCGCAGGCGCCACATGTTTAGCGGGAATGGTCGCGGCGGCGGAGGTAGTCGATGAACATCTGCTCTACGGGCTTGTCGTAGGCGATGGAGATGTGGCGGACGGGGCGTCCGCTGACGAAGTGGCAAACTTCTTCGGCGAGGTTTTTGGCGTGATCGCCGGCGCGTTCCAGCGACTGGGTCATGAAGATGACTTGCAGACTGGCTTGCCGGTGGATGTTTTCCGGATTCTCGATGTGACGCAGGAAGATGAGGTTGCGCAGGCGGTCCATTTCGGCGTCGGCGCGGAGGACGTCGATGGCCTTCGGGACATCGCGGGCGGAAAACGCGACGCCGCAATCGGTCAGCATTTTTTCGAGGAGGGTCGCCATCTGGGTGAGATCGCGAGTATCTTCGGAGTCGATGCGTCCGCTGACGGAGTGGGCGCTGTTGGCGAAACTGAGTAGCAGGTCGCCGATGCGCTCGAGAGCGATCATCACCTTCATGCAGGCCAATAGTTCGCGGGCCTCGGCGGGGCCAACTTCGGTGATGGCGGAGGTGACTCCGCTGTCGATTTCCACGTCGAGAGTGTCGAGTTCGCGTTCGCGCTGGCGCAGCGAGTTGAGTAAAGCGCTGGAGCCAGTGGCAATACCCTCGGCTGCTGCTCCGGCGGCTTCCTGGGCCATGCGGCAGGCCTCTACGGTGCGGCGCACGAGATAGTGATGAACCGGTTCGGAGATGGAGGCCTGGGTCGCGCTGCTCATAGGGATATCCACGGGGCTACGTTGGAGTTTATCGTCGCGATTCTGCTGGTTCGGAATTGTATCGCGATAGATGAGCATAAGATTTCGCCGGGGACTTGTGGTTAATAAGTTGTGAATTTTGTGTCATTTTCCGGGAGGGGACTTCTAGAAAAGGCGGATGCTCATGGAAGGGGCCAGGTTAATTCGCGTTTTCTTGACAGCCGAGGCGGCTGTCTCTACGTGAGTTGTGGCGGAGTCTCGGCGGTGGGAAGGGTGAAGAGGAAGGTGCTGCCGCGGGTGAGTTCGCTTTCGGCGCGGATGGAACCGCCGTGGGCCAGCATGATGTGTTTGGCGATAGCGAGGCCGAGGCCAGTGCCGCCGGATTCGCGGGAGCGGGCTTTATCGACGCGATAGAAGCGTTCGAAGAGGCGGGACAAATGCTCGGAGGCGATGCCCGCACCGAAATCCTGGACATAAAACTCGATTCCGAATTCGACACCGCGGCGGGCGGGGCGGGCGCCGAGAACGATGCGGCTACCGGCGCGGCCATACTTCATGGCATTGTCGATGAGATTGGAAAAAACCTGATGGATGGCTTCGCGGTCGGCGCGCACCGGAGGCAGGGATTCGATGGAGGGGGTGCTTCCATTGGTTTCCATCTCTTGCAAATCCATCTCTTGTAACCCCATGATCTGCAAGTCGACGCCCTGACCGCGGGCGATTTCGCGAAAACTCTCTTCGGCGTCGTGCAAGAGTTCGATGGGCAGCACGGCTTCTGTATCGAAGCGGGTTTCGCCGGATTCGACGCGCGCCAGGGTGAGTAAATCCTCGGTAAGGCGCGACATGCGCGCGGCGTTCTTGCGGATGATCTCGAGGAATTCACGAGTGGGACCTGAGTTGTCGGAACTGTCGAGAAGAGTCTCGGAGTATCCCTGAATCGAAGTCAATGGCGTGCGGAGTTCGTGGGAAACGTTGGCGATAAAATCGCGGCGGGTTTTTTCGACACGCTCAGTCTCGGTGAGGTCGCGCAGCACGGCGACGGCGCCGCCGTCGGGCAGGGGCGCGGCCGTGACGTCGAAGGCGCGGCCGTGGACGATCGAGGTAGCGCGGGTGGTCTTTACCTGTTTCGTAGTGGTGGCGGCTTTGACGGCGGCGAGGAAATCGGGGTCTCGGATGGTTTCGACGACGGGGGCATTCAGGCGGGTGCGTTGCGGGACAAGGCGGTCCATGGGCTGGTTGGCCCACTGCACGAGGCCGTCGCGGCTCACGGCGATGACTGCGTCCTGCATGCTGTTAAGCAGAGTTTCGAGCTGATGCTGGCTGGAACGCACGCCGGCAAAGCTGCGTTCGACCTGGCTGGCGGTTTTGTCGATGGCAGCGGCCACGCGTCCGATTTCGTCGAGCGGCTTGTCTTGGACGCGGGCCTCGAGGTCTCCCTTCTCGATGCGGACGGCGACATCGACGATGCGCTCCAGGCGGCGTGAGGTCCAGATCGAGGCGAAGGCGGCGATCAGCAGAGCGACGAAAAAGGCGATGGTGGATCCCCAGAGCAGGCGGCGATGGACCATGGCCGGGACGACTTCAACATCGGAGAGTGGATAGGCCAGGCGCACTGCGCCTCCGGAAATGGGAGCAGCCACGTAAAGAAAAGGAATACCGAGGGTGGCGCTACGGCGTTCGTTCTCGCCGGTTTGGCCAGCCAGAGCCGCGGCGAACTCCTTGCGGCCCGCGTGATTTTCCATGGTGGCAGGATTGGATTCGGAATCCGCGAGAACTTTCCCCGAGCCATCGATCACGGTGGCGCGCGCACCAGCGGCGATACCTTCCTGGGCGACGATTTCAGTCAGAGTGTGGTTGCGGTCAGTTTCGACGCGGTGGGCAAAGAGGAGTGTCTTCTGCGTAAGATTGCGCTCAATCTCGGTACGCAGCGAAGCTTCCCAGGCGCTGCCAATCATGACATCGAGAATGGCGGCCGTGGTGGCGATCACGACCAGGAAGACGGCGAGGAGTTTTAAGAAGATGCGGTTCTTCATGCTCTCCTCAATTGGGGCGGTTCGAAATAGACGGAAAAATCTAGACGGAAAGTCAAAGTCCCCACCCTATCTCGCCAAAGAGCGGCGGGATAAAGTGGGGCACCCGAGCGGCGGTGGATGCTAGGCAGGATTTTGACGAAAATGCAGCGCGTCAACTTTCCCTCACTTGGGGGACTCGAAACGATATCCGGCGCCACGCACAGTTTTCAGGTAGCGTGGGTTCTCCGGGTCGGGCTCGATTTTCTCGCGGATCCGGCGGACGTAAACGTCGACGGAGCGCGGGGTGACGTAGGCGGTGTCGCGCCAGACGGAGTCGAGGAGATGGTCGCGGCTGAAGACGCGTCCCTTGTGGCGCGCGAAGTAGTCGAGCAGGCGGAACTCGGTGGCCGTGGTGGAAACTGGGTTACCGCGCACGGTAAGAGTCATGGCCGAGGGATCGATTTCAATGTCGCCGACCTTCAACGGGCTGGGCGGCAGGGGACGCTCGAAGCGGCGCAGCACGGCCTTCACGCGGGCGACAAGTTCGCGCGGGCTGAAGGGCTTGGCGATGTAGTCGTCGGCGCCGAGTTCGAGGCCGAGGACGCGGTCGGCTTCGCTGCTCTTCGCCGTCAGAAAAATTACGGGAACCGAAGAGAGGCCCGGAGTCTGGCGGATAGTGCGGCAGATTTCCAGGCCGTCTTTGCCGGGGACCATGATGTCGAGCACGAAAAGAGCGGGACGCTGGCGCTCGGCGTCGGCGAGAACGTTGGTCCCGTTAGGGTAGACGCGGACGGTGAAGCCGTCGTTTTCGAGATGATGGCGGACCAGGCGGGAAATGTCGGGATCGTCTTCGACGACGAAAAGACTGGGTTTCACGGGATTATTGTAACCAAGGCGGTAGCGCGTACCTAGTACCGAGTGATTGGATTTGCCCATTCGTGGTGGAAAGGGCTGGATTTTTACCGAATATTCACAATCAGGTTGCCGGCCCGGTCGAGGTGGAAACTTTTTCCTGGGTGGGATGACGGTCGTGGCGCTGTATTCGGTGACGATGGCGGGGCCTGAATATTTCTTGCCGGGTTGAAGGTCGTCGCGCGAGTAGATTTTCGTTTCTTGTTTCTTGCTTTCGAATAGGACTGGGGCTTTGGGCGTGGAAGGCCTGCCGAGTTTTGCTCGGCCTGGGCGGACGAATGCGTCCGCCGCTACGTGAGTCGTTTTCGATTTCAGGACGGCGCGTTGCCGGAGGGTTACTAGTTCCAGGTCGCGGTTGGGATGGGTGTAGCCGTAACGGCGGCGGTGTTCAAGCGCGAAGTCGCGGAGGAGATTCTTGGTGAATGGGATGTTGAGTTCGTAGCCCTGGCCGCGGTAGCGGATGTCGACGCTGCGGTTGTATTGGGGACGGCCCTGCCAGGCTTCTTGGCGAAAATCTTTCGCGGCAGTTTTTTCCAGGGCGGAAAATTCGCGATTCAGTTCCTGCGTGGGAACTTTGCCGGAGACGCGCCAGAGGATTGTGCGGGAATAATCTTTGACCACGTCGCTGGCGAGAATGCCCAGCGCAGAGAGCGCCCCGGGAAATGCAGGGACGATGACGTGAGGGATGCTGAGGGCTTCGGCCAGGGCGCAGGCGTGCAGGCCTCCAGCGCCGCCGAAGGCTACAAGGGCAAACTGACGCGGGTCGCGGCCACGCTCGATGGAGACGACGCGGATGGCTTTTTCCATGGTGGCGTTGACTACGCGGATGACGCCGGCGGCAAACTTTTCCAGAGAGAGCGGTGAGGAGTTTTTCTTCAGCCGTTCCTTACTTAGCCATTCTTTGGTGACGGCGCGGGTGCGGTCGAGATCGAGAGTGAAGTTACCGCCGAGGAAACGCGTGGGCGGGAGACGGCCGAGAAGAAGATTGGCGTCGGTGACGGTGGGCTGAAGGCCGCGTCCGTAGCAGATGGGGCCGGGATCGGCGCCGGCGGATTCGGGGCCGACGCGCAGAACGCCGGCGGCATCGAAGCGGGCGAGCGAACCTCCGCCCGCGCCGACGGTATGAATGTCGAGCATGGGGATGCTGATGGGAAGGCCGATGACCTGGGCGTCGGTCGCGGTGGCGATGGAGCCTTCGACTAGAGAGACGTCGGTGGAAGTGCCTCCCATGTCGAAGGCGATGACGCGATCGAATCCGCTGGCGCGGGCGGTGGCGGCTGCGCCGACTACGCCTCCGGCGGGGCCGGAGAGGACGGTGCGGACGGGCTCACGGGCAGCGGTGGAGAGCGCGGTGATGCCGCCGCTGGATTGCATGACGAAGATGCGGGAAGGCGGCTCGACGGGGGCTAAAGCTCCGTTCCTGAACCGCTTTTTCGCGGCCCTAAAGGGCCGCTCTTCCACGTGCTCGTGCGCGGCGCTGAAGCGCCGCTCTTCCGCGGGGCCCGCCACCCTGACCTCTGCGGGCGAAGCGCCCGCGGCCACACGCGTCCCTAGATTCTCCAGATAGCGCTGCATTACTGGTTGCAGGTAGGCATTGATGACTACGGTGGAGGTGCGTTCGTATTCGCGGAATTCGGGGAGGATTTGGTGCGAGATGGAGAGTGGAACGCCGAGGCGCTTCAGCGATGCGGCGACGGCTTCTTCGTTCTTGGGATTTGCAAACGAGAAGAGTAGCGAGATTGCGATGGATTGCGGATTCACTTGCGCGATTTGATGGCTCAGAGTTTCCAATTCCTCCGGCGTGGGTGAGGTCAGGATTTCGCCGTCGCTGGCGGTGCGTTCGTTGATGCCGAAACGGAGATCTTTTGGAACCAGCGGCTCGACGCGGTCGAAGAAGAAATCGTAGAGTTTGGGCCGGGCCTGGCGTCCGATTTCGATGGCGTCTTCGAAGCCTTTCGTGGTGACGAGCGCGGTGCGTGCGCCTTTGCGCTGGAGCAGCGTGTTCGTTCCGACGGTGGTGCCGTGGAGGAGGATGAGGTCGGTGGCGGGAGAAATTTTTCGGAGGGCTTCGACGATAGCTTGCGAGGGATCGGCGGGCGTGGAAAAAACTTTGAGCATCCGAAGCCGGCCTGCTTCGACCCAGACGCAGTCGGTGAAGGTGCCGCCGGTGTCGATGGCGATGCGCAGGGGTTGGGGGCGCGGCGGCATGGGAGTGGATTAGGGTAACATCCGGCGCAATGTCCCATGTCTCGCAAAGGAAGCAAGACATGGGGCACCCCAGCGTGACTGAGCTTCTTTATTCGGCGGTTGCGGGCAGGAGTGCCCGTTCCACATTAGGCGCTACGTGCACAACCTCGCCTCGCTGGGCTTGGCGGGACGGGCGAAGGCGCCCGTCCACATAGAGTTGAGGTGACTCCTGAACTAGTTGCGAGCCTCCTTGGTTCCGGATTTGGGACGGGGGAGCAGGTCTTTGGCGGGGAGTTTGGCGTCGAAGACCAGGTTGAAGAAGCCGACCATCATTTCGTCTGAGTTTTGCTGGCCCCAGATTACGGTCTTGGTGGGGTCGGGATTTTCGGGGTTGTCGGGCGAGTTGTCGAAGTGCGCCGTGCATTCGATTTTTGTCCCCTGGGGAAGGGTGATGGGCTCGGCCAGGTTGTACCAGAGTTGCCAGTGCCAGTTGTAGGCGGGAACTTTCAGGAGCGTCTGCGTCTGACCGTTGGGGAATACCAGTCGATATTCGAAGTCCTTGCCGCGGGTGTGCATGTGGGGATGAAGGGCAACCAGCTTCACCTCCCGAGGGACTTCGAAGTTGGCGTCGACCCGGTAGTTAGGATCTCCGGGAGGAATTTTGAAAGTTCCGTTGACGGCGGAGAGCGTCAGCACGCGTTCTTTCGGCGTCTCTTTTGCGAAGACGATTCCCACTCGGGTGCGGTCGGTGGTGGCTTTGCCGTTAGGAGTGTAGTGCACTTCCAAAACGATGTCGGAGCCCGCTTTGATCAGCTTGGCCTGGCCGGGCCGCAGGATTTCCGCATTCTGACCCGGGGCGTAGCCGACGAGGAAGTCGCTGGGGAGAGCGCTGGTATCGTTTTTCTCATCTTGCTTGGGCGGCGGGGCCTCGAAGAAGACGCCGGTCTTCTGGCCTTTAAAGTAGTTCGATCCTGGCTCGCGGACATAGGCAATGATGTGGTGAACCACCGAACGGTCGGTGGGACGCGCTTCGGCGGCCTGGACCCACTTGTCTTCGGTGAATCCGGTGGGCAGAATCACGTATTGATACTCGACCATGCCGGACTCGGGAACCGGGTAGGCGTGCGGCAGTTCGAAGATTGCGTCAGGCTTGGGAATGCCCCAGCCTTCCACGAAGTTCGGTGGCGGCGGCGTGTCCGCGGCATCGCCTCGGGGAGCGCCTGCATTCACCCAGGCCAGGATCGTGCTGATTTCCTTCTCGGTGAGCGAACGGTCATTGGCAAAATGTCCATAGCTGGGGTCGGCGAACCACGGAGGCATCATCTTCTGCTGCACTACGCGCTTCATGCTGGCGGCCCAGGGGCGCGCTTGTTCGTACGTCAGAAGCGAAAAAGGCGCGGCTTCCCCGGGGCGGTGGCAAGTTTGGCAATGCTTTTGAAGGATGGGCGCGACGTCTTTGGTGA
Source organism: uncultured Acidobacteriaceae bacterium (assembly GCA_963709305.1). GTDB lineage: Bacteria > Acidobacteriota > Terriglobia > Terriglobales > Acidobacteriaceae > Sulfotelmatobacter. Next base: position 379,958 of record CAVPWO010000008.1, read on the forward strand.
AGGTGACGCTGGCGGGATTAGGGGTTTGACCGATGCAATATGTGCTCAGAAAGATGATCGCTGCGGTCGTCGAAAGTGTTTGGCCCATGATTCTCGTTCCTTGGATAGCTGTGGTCGTCCGGCTTTGAGGGACGAGTATACCGTGATCTTCCGGCGGGCGCTCTGCCAACCTTCAGCGGGCTCGGATATGGCCAGCAGGCTCGGATATGGCGGCTCGCCTCGCCTCGCCGCGCTTGGCGGGACGGGCAAAGGCGCCCGTCCCCACACGTGCCAAATCTTACTTTGTGGTGAAGGCTAGCGTTAGCAGGGTTTTTTGTTCTACTTCGTGGGCCTTCGCGCTTCCGGTGGCGGGGCTGGCGCTGGAGGAGCGTTTCACCGACAAGACCGGACGATCGCCGGCAATTCGCTTTAGGCGCGGGAGCATGTTGAAGAGGGCGCCCATGTTGGCGGGCTCTTCCTGCACCCAGACGATGTCCGCGTTTTTTCCGTGGCGGTCGAATTCGGCGGCGACTTCCTGTTCGGGAAATGGGTAGAGTTGCTCGAGGAACACGATGGCGGTGCTGGTGTCTTTTCGTTTTTTTCTTTCGGCCTGGAGTTCGTGGCCGATTTTTCCGGTGCAGATCAGGATGCGGTCGGCCTCTCCGACTTCGGTGTCGGGGATGACGTTCAGGAAATTCTTGTGGGTGAAATCTTCAATCGGCGAGCTGGCGTCGGCGTGGCGCAGCATGCTCTTTGGCGTGAAGACCACGAGCGGCTTGCGCCAGTGGCGCACGGCCTGGCGGCGCAGGAGATGGAAATATTGCGCGGCGTTGGACGGCTGCGCGATCTGGATGTTGTGTTTGGCGGCTAGCTGGATGAAGCGCTCGATTCTGGCGCTGGAATGCTCCGGCCCCTGACCTTCGTAGCCGTGGGGCAGCAGCAGCACGAGGCCGGAGAGCAGGTTCCATTTGGCTTCGCCGGCGCTGATGAACTGGTCGATGATGGCTTGCGCGACGTTGACGAAGTCTCCGAACTGGGCTTCCCAGAGAACTAACGATTCGGGATAGTCGCGGCTGTAGCCGTATTCGAAGCCGAGGACTCCGGCTTCTGAGAGTGTGGAGTTGTAGATTTCGCAGCGGGCCTGGCCGGGCGCGATGTTTTCCAGCGGAACGAATTCGTCTTCGTTTTCGATATCGGTGAGGACGGAGTGGCGCTGGTTGAAAGTGCCGCGGCGGGTGTCCTGGCCCGACATCCGCACGTGGATGCCGGATTTGACCAGGCTCGCGAAGGCCAGAGCTTCTGCCATGCCGTAATCGACGGGGCGCTTGCCGACTCCCATTTCAGCGCGTTGTTCGAGAAGCTTCTTTACTTTCGGATGGATGTGGAAGCCGTCGGGATACGCGGTCAATCGAGTCGTAAGTTCCGATAGCTCTTCGGGCGAGATTCCGGTTTCAACTTCGAATTCTGCTTTGTAGAGGCCGCCATAATAATTATTCCAATATTGCGGCAGCTCGCGCATGAGAGGTTTCTGCTTGATGCTGCCGGCCTGTTTCTGCGCGGCTTCGAACTCGGCGCGGATGGCCGCTGCCTGGGCTGGCGCGTTGGCGGCGCCGATGTCGTCGGCATAAATTTCCCAGAGCGGCGGATGGTCCTTGATTTTTTTGTAAAGCAGCGGTTGAGTGATTGTCGGGTCGTCGACCTCGCTGTGGCCGTGACGGCGGTAGCCGATTAAATCGATGACCACGTCGGTGCCGAACTTGTAGCGGTACTCGGTGGCGAGGCGCGCGACGCGAACGACGGCGTCAACGTCTTCGCCGTTGACGTGAAAGATGGGAATCGACTGGCGGCGAGCGATGCAGGCGGCGAAACGGGTGGAATGTTCTTCGGTATAACTGGTGGTGAAGCCGAGGAGGTTGTTGACCACGACGTGGATGGTGCCGCCGACGGTGTAGCCGGGCAGGTCGGCGTAATTCATGGTCTCGGCCAGGATGCCTTGTCCGGCAAATGCCGCGTCGCCGTGAACTAGCAGCGGCAGATATTTTTCGCGTCCGCCTTCGCCGGTGCGGTCCTGCTTGGCGCGAGTGCGGCCAACGGTGACGGGATCGACGGCTTCGAGATGGCTGGGATTTGAGACCAGATGGATGTGAACCTTGCCGCCGCTGCGCGTTTGGTATTCACCCGTGGCGCCCATGTGATATTTCACGTCGCCGGAGCCGAGAACGCTGCGCGGGTCGACATCTTCGAATCCGGCAAAGATTTCCTGCGGGGAACGCTTCGCCACGTGGGCCATGACGTTGAGGCGGCCGCGGTGGCTCATGCCCATGACTAACTCGATGGCGCCGAGACGAGAGCCGGTGTCGAGAACTTCGTCGACCAGCGGAATCAGGGCGGTAACGCCTTCGAGCGAGAAGCGTTTGCTGCCGAGATAGCGCTGTTGCATGACCTGCTCGAAGATGTCGGCGCGGAGGAGCAGGTCGAGAATTCTTTGCTGGTCTTTTTCTGTAACCTCGGAACCCGTAACTTCGGAAACCTCAGACGGGGATTCCATGCGGTCGAAAATCCAGTGGCGGCGCTCGGGGCGGTAGATGTGATTGATTTCGACGCCGATGGTGCTGGAATAAATGGCGCGGGCTTCGCGGGCGTACTCGCCTTCGCGCTCCAGTTCCGGGGTTTCGCGCGGACGGAGAAAACCGAGAGGGTCGAGGTCGCCCTCGAGATATCCCCACTGGCGGTAGGCGTTGAAGACGCGTTCGCGCTCGGGATTGGAGCCGTTGGATCGTTCCATGAGGGCGGCGCTGGTGGCGCCGTTTGAAACCTTGGTTTTCGGGGTAGCCATATGAGTGCAGTTACTACAGTAAATGCACCGTCTAGCATAATGGATGCGGGGCAGGACGTGGGAGATTCGAGAGGGCGCGTCGGGGCTCCGACCGCAAAGCGAAGGCCGCAAAGTCGTCTCCACGGTTAACATTGCGAGACGGCCTGGAATCCGATAGCATTTTGCCTGCGCGGGCGCGATTCGCCCTTTTGACGCTCCTCCTCTGCGCCCTACAGGAGTCCAACTATGGCCGGGTCCAGCAAGCCAGGTCCACTTACGCCTCCCATCGATAGCTGCCGCGTCCCACCCCGAACACCCGGCCCCCTCGGGATCAGGGATCAAGCCGACCCCAACGTGACGTCCCTGCTCGGGGACACGCCCAGTTCAGTCGGATTGCTCGACTGGGCCGACCCCAACCTGTCCCAACTTTCTTCGACAACTCCCTATGCCGACCTGATGTGCAGGAATTCGGATGGCGAAGCGCTGGCGATCGGCTTCGATTTCAAGGCCCCGGCTGCGGCGGCCGCCGCAGCCCCTGCGCTCCAGTTCATCGCGCTCGAGGCGGCGCAAGAGATGGCGCTCAAAATCACCACTTATTTCGAAGGCGGCAAGTCCATGAACTACCAGGCGCTGGCCGACGACTTCGACGGCCAGGGGACATCCTTCGGACTCATCCAGTGGAACTTCGGTTCGGACACTCTGGGCCCCCTGCTCAAGAAAATGCTGGACCAAGACCCAACCGCTTTCGCGGCCTGCTTCGACGAGGACGCAGACTACGACACGATCAAAAAAGCCATCACGGACAAGAAGAAGGCGGACCAACTGAAGTGGGCTCGCGACCGTATCAAGAACAAGCGCAAAGCCTGGGAGTCGGCATTCACTAAAATCGGCTCCAACGAGAGCTTCAACAAGATTCAGCGGACGGAGGCCTCCGGCCAATATCACCCGCTGGCGGTCAAGGTGATCAAGAATATCCGGGATATCACCTCCACCCTGCTCGTGAATGTCGAGGTCCGCAGCTACTGCGCGATCTTCGACTTATGCGTACAAAACGGTGGCATCGACAACGCTATAACCGAGATCAAGAAGAGAGTCACCGACGAAAAACCCGCCACCCAGCTCGACCTGATGAAGATCGTGGTCACAGAAAGGTCGCGTAAAGCAAGCGCCAAATGGGTATCCGACTGCCTGAGCCGAAGGATGGGGATCTTGACGGGTTCTTCGTACAAGTCGAAGGAAAATGACGTCACGGCGGAGCGAAAAAATCCGCAGTTCAGTTTGTTGGCCGATTCCGGGGACAAATATGTCACCGGCCTCTAAGCGCATTGCGGTAGTCGTGTGGCTGGCATGCGCTTGCGCCTCCTTCGCGGATGATGACGTTTCCCCGCCAGAGTGCGCCGACGAAGTGTGCGTCGTCAACGTGGTTGCCGACAAGTTGATTACTGCGCCCTGCACCGGCTACTCCGTGCTGGCGGCCTACAGCAAGTCCAACGGTGCGACACTTATCCAATGCAGCAAGCCTGCCGCGGGAGACAACAAGGCTTTGATCTACGACCGGCGCGACCACTCGGTAAAATCATTCGAGTTCGACGGCGGGAGATTCATCCGTCCCGACGCTCTGACCACGGCTCAAACCCATGGGATCCCCGACAAATTCGGCCCCGTGCCGCTGTGTCCGGCCCTGAACCACGAAGCCGCTGCCGAGGGCGAACTGCTCATCGCAGAAAAACAGCCGAACAATTCTGAGAAAGATCCCTACTGCTATCGCATCCACTACATCGTGGCCGGGAAAGGCAGTTTGAGGATTCGCAGTGACGACGGTAAAGAACTTCCGCCTCTGTCCGAAGAGGCAACCGCCGAATGGACTCCGCTCCGCGAGAAGCTGGCACACTATGTCGACCGGGAACAGGCCGCCACGAGGAACCAGCAAGCCCACAACCCAGCCCGCATGGCTTCGGTCACGAGTGACAAAGCTCCTCTGTTCACATCTCCAGACTTGACGGCTGCCAGCAAGATGTATCTGGTCAAAGGTGACAAGGTTCAGGTTATTGACAACAGTAAGATGGGAGATGGCTGGTGCTTGATCCGCTACGTCACGAAGACCGGCAAGACTATTGAAAAGTGGGCCAAGGCACAAGATCTCGAACTGCAGGACAAATAAAGTCCGCAAACAAAGACAGTCCCGCCGAGTTATCGAGTGTTCAGTCGTCTTCAGCACAAAGTCAAAAGCCCCACCCTGTCGTAAAAACGCGACAAGGGTGGGGTTCCCGGCTTGTGAAGCTTTAGTGATTATCGTTATGGTGGTCGAAGCTGAACAGGTCCATCAGATCGCCGATGGCTGGGGTGTTCAATGGGACATAGGGGTTGTGTTTGCTGGTGACGGGATTGGGGAAGTTGTCGCGGCTGCGGGTGCTTACAGGAGCGAGTCCCCAATTGGCTTCGATGAACTTCAGAACCGAAACGTGATCGGCATAGGTGTGTGAGATGTGTCCGGCCTTGGTAAACGGAGAAACTACCAGCGCGGGGATTCTGGTGCCGTCACCGAAGTAGTCCAGAGGCTGAACGTAGCCGGAATCGTAGTAGCCGCCGCCTTCGTCGAAGGTGACGACGATGGCGGTGCTCTCCCACAATTCTTTGTTGGCCTGGACTCCATCGACGATTTTCTTCACGAAGCCTTCGAACAGGTTGAGCTTCGAAGAAGCCGGATGACCGTCGAGCCATCCGTCAGGTTTCACGTAGGAGACAGCGGGCAGGGCTCCGTCCTTGATCGCCTGGTATAGCGCGGTGGTGTCCTGGAGATGAGCCCGGCCGGAAGCGCTGGTCATGATGGACGTTGCGTACTGGAACGGGTTGCAGATGTTGCAGTAGGTGTTGTCGGCGGTCACGTAGTTGTTGTCCGGATTGGCGAGGTAGGTGCTCCACTGGTCGCCGTAGTAGGCCCACGAGATGTGCTTTGCGCTCAGCCTGTCGCCGATCGTCGGAAGAGGAGACGGCGGAATGGTAAAAACGGTCTCGTTGGGATTGCCGATATCGGCATAGGCGCTCTTGCCGCTACCGTAGTATCCGGGGTTGTAGTTGTTCAGCAGGTAGTAGTGGCCTTCCTGGCAGTGGGGATCGATGGGTCTGCGCAGCGATCCGAGGAAGCTGGTAATGGGAGCGACGCCAGGTTGGCTGGTGTCGAAGCAGTTGCTGTAAGTTCCGCCGCCGTAAGAGGGCGAGCCGTAGGAACCGCCGCCGTAACCGTCTTCCGTATACCAGTTGTTGGTTCCTGGCAGCGGATTGGGGTTCTCAATTTCGTCGACGACGCCTGCGTTAGGGCTGCCTGCCGCGACTACCTGGTTGTGAGGCGGCTCCGCGGGATTCCCGTTGCTATCGGCGAACCAGACCGCGTCTCCCATGCCGAGCATGACGTGGTTGGCGCCGGTGCCGCCCATGACGGCCTGATGGTAATTGTCGCTCATTGCGTAGTGGTCGGCGAGATATTTAAGGTAAGGCGCGTCGCCCTGCTGCACGTTGTAGAAGCCCATGGACGTCGAGCCTTCTTTGGTGCTCGTGTCGTTGAAGCTGGCGGGTTGAGCGAGCCCGTTGGAGCCGGCGCCGATGGTGGTTTCGACCCAGGGAAAGAGGTCGGCGGCGCATCCCGTTGGGTTCGACCGGGAGGCATTCGCGGCATTGCAGTCTTCCTGCTGCCACATTTGATAAAAGCGGTGGACCGGGCTGTTGTCGTAGGCGTCGTAGGGGTGCGTGGCCGAAGTGATCTGGAACGGGCCCGAAGGGAGGGTCGCGGCGTTGGGGATTCGGGTGTCGACCGCTCCGTGAGCTAGCCCGGTTCCGCCGGTGGTCAGGTATTTGTAGTAGTCGGTGGGCAAACCGTTCTCAAATTTCATCGCGGTCGCGACGTCAGGAAATGGCGGCGTGGTGTATCCACCGGCAAGCACCGGCGGCAGGACGGAATAGGTGACGTTGTCGGGGGGACTGATCTCATAAGTGTCGGGGGCGCCGTCGACAGCGGAAGACTGGCTGGCGAGGAAAAAGTTGGGCCCCGGTGTTCCGTCCCAATTCACGATGCCCTTGGAGAGCAGATTGGAAACACTTTCGCCGTGTCGCGGCTGATAGGTGGCGAAGACGTGGTCGAAGGTGCGATTTTCCCCGATGATTATGATCAGATGCTTGATTGGAGTGGCGGTGCCCCGCTTGTCGTGATCTTCGGCTGCCGCCGGGAGCGGCGCGCCGAGGTTGGCGATAAGCGCGACGAGGCTGGTGGCAACGGCTAGGTGCTGCCTGGCTTGCGCCAGGAAACCCGGTGCGGACATAAATTTTTCCTCCTGAATGAACTGCATGGAGAAGGTAGCGGCAGGGTGCTTACAGAAGGTGACGCCGGGATGAATTGCAGATGAAAAATAATCCACAGGGGCAGGGGCTCGAACTCGCAACTAAGCAACGGGCTTAAAACCCATGATTCCTCGCCAGTTTCGGCTGTGCTAGTCTGCCTGTTATGGCTCAGCGCATCTTGACGAAGCACAAGAAAACAGGCAAACCCGCGGTCGTAGTTTCCACGAAATCTTCAGCGCTAAAGAATCGGAACTCGCCACTTCTCGCAAAAGAAGCGAGAAATGGGGCACCCAACCCAGTCTTGGCGGACGCAGTTTCAGCAACCGCAATTTCGGGCAAACAATTTCTCAGCGATAAAGTTGGCCACTTCACCGAGTCGGTGATTCGGGAGATGACACGGCAGGCCATGTTGCATGGGGCGGTGAACCTGGCGCAGGGGTTCCCGGATTTTGCGGCACCGGCGGAGATCAAACAGGCGGCGCAGCAGGCGATTGCGGCGGACGTGAATCAGTACGCGATCACCTGGGGCGCGAAGAATCTGCGCAATGCAATCGCGCGGCAGATGGGCGCTTGGCAAGGGATTACGGTCGATCCCGAGAAAGAGATCACGGTGTGCTGCGGATCGACCGAGGCGATGATTTCGACTCTGCTGGCGGTTTGCAATACGGGCGATGAAGTCGTGATCTTCGAACCGTTCTACGAGAACTATGGTCCGGACTCGGTGTTGAGCGGGGCCAAGCCGAAGTTTGTGAAGTTGCGGCCGCCAACGACGGACGGCGGCGAGTGGACGTTTGATGAAAAAGAATTGCGGCGGGCCTTCGATAAGAATACGAAGGCGATCATAGTTAATACGCCCAACAACCCTACTGGGAAGGTCTTCACGCGGGCAGAGCTGGAGTTGATTCGCGATTTATGCGTTGAGTTCGATGTGCTCGCGATTACGGATGAGATTTACGAGCACATTCTTTATGACGGCACCGAGCATATTTCCATAGTGTCGCTGGAGGGAATGCGGGAGCGGACGGTGACGATCAACGGCATGTCGAAGACCTACAGCGTGACGGGATGGCGCGTGGGATGGGCGGTTGCGCCGGAGAAGATTACGAATGCGATCCGCAAGGTACATGACTTTCTGACGGTGGGCGCGCCGGCGCCGCTGCAGGAGGCGGGGGCTGCGGCGCTGAGCCTGCCCGCGGAGTATTACGCGAAGCTGGCGGGAGGCTATAGTGCGCGGCGGGATCATCTCATGCCTGCGTTGACAGCGGCTGGTTTTAAATGTTTCCGGCCCCGAGGTGCGTATTACGTGATGACCGACATTTCAGCGTTCGGATTCAAGGATGACGTTTCGTTCGCGAAATATCTGACGCAGGAGATTGGCGTGGCGTGCGTACCGGGATCGAGTTTCTATCGCGATCCGCGGGATGGGGCGCGGCAGGTGCGGTTTGCGTTTTGCAAGAAGCCGCAGACGCTGGATGAGGCGGGGCGACGGCTGGGGAAGTTGGCGCGGTGAAGTCGTTGTTGCTCACGCCTTGGCGCAGAAATCTGGCGGCAAACAGCAGGTTCCTCGCTTCGCTCGGAATGACAGAGGGTAACTAACTACTTCGTGATCACGCCGCAGGCTATGCGGTCTCCTGAGTTGCCTGCGGGATCGGTCTTGTCAGTCATCGGCTTTGGCGTGGATGACGATCGAGGTGCCGCCGTTGCTGAAGAGCGAGTGGCTATCCGAACCCTCGTAAGTGACATCTTTATTCACGAAGCGGAGATGGGCTTTGCCTTGGGCGTCGACGGTGAAGTTCTGCATGTCACCGGCGTGATGGCCTTCGCGATTCTCCAGACCGTGCTTTCTGGCGTCTGGATTGAAGTGCGGGCCGGCAGATTTGAAGTCGGGGGCATCGCATTTCGGGTTTTGATGAATGTGAATGGCATGGACGCCGGGCGAGAGATCGTGAAGGTTGAGTTCGAAGCCGGTGCCTCCCACGTCATTCCAGACCAAGATGGTGCCGACATCTTTGCCTTGGGCGTCTTTGAGTTCGACTCTGGTTTTGGCCGCGCTCAGAGGTGGAAGGGCGAGCAGCGCGAGGAACAATCCGAAGGAGAGAGAGGCAAGGTGTTTCATAGTTCGATCCTCCTGACAGCATAAATTATAACCAGTTCGCGGGCTGGCAGGATGTCCAGATCGGACCCAGCGATAGACTGCATTGTTCACAAAGATGTGGAGTATACTGCGAAGAAGTTTTAGAAGTCGAAGCTTTAGAAATCCTGGCGGGGAAGAGTGCAATCATGGCGTTGAATGCGGTGGAACAGGTGGCAGAGCAGGTTCCGGCGGACGATTTTCAGGCGCTGGAAGACAAAATTTATCGCACCATAGAGCTGTACAAGGCGGCAAGGCAAGCCCAGGTTACAGCCGAGCGGGATGCGCACCGGTTGCGGCAACAAATGGAAGACCGGGAAGAGGAACTGCTGACGCTGCGACGGGAGACCGTGCGCTTGAAGAAGGAGCGGGAAGAGATTCGCGGGCGTGTAGAGAAGATGCTGGCACAGATTGAGTCGATTGCCGAGGCCAGCTAAGGGCCGGTGACGGCGCCGGCAGAGACCTAGCAAGCTACGTCTCTACGACTTGCGATTTATGATCCGGAAGAAGTACGACCCCCACGGAGAAACGCTTTATGGCTACGGCGACCAAGGACCAGAGGGTTAGGGACCCGCAGAACTCCAGCGTGCGGGTGGAGATTTTTGACCAGGCGTACAACCTGCGCGGCTCCGATCCGGACTACATCCTGAAGCTGGCGGAGTACGTCGACGCCAAGATGCGCGCCGTGGCCGAAGCAACCAATACGATCGACACAGTGCGGCTGGCCGTACTGGCGGCGCTGAATATTGCCGATGAATATCACCTGCTCAAGAAAAGGCAGGACAGCGGGGCAACCGATTATCTGAAGCGGGCGCATCTATTAGCCAATGCGCTGGATGAAGTTCTGGACGAAAAACGCAAGGCGGGATAGTCTGCGGCGCGACCGGACAAGCTTTCTCGTTTTGATCCTGCTGTTTTCGACCTTCCGCGCTTTTACGTTGCTCTCTCTTTCTCTGCTTTCCGGCGTTGCGCTTTCCCAGGAAACAACTCTCCGGTCACAATCCAATGTGGTGCTGGTTCCGGCGCTGGTGAAAGACCCGCAGGGCGGAATCGTATATGGACTGCAATCCAACGACTTCATAGTGGAAGACGATGGCGTGGAGCAACCAGCACGGCTCGACGAGACGCCGGAGGGCCAGCCGATTTCGCTGGTGGTGGCGATTCAGCGCGGAGGGCGGGCTTCCTACGAATTTCCTCGGATGCAGGGATTGAAATCGATGCTGGACCCACTATTTGCTCTGGGAACGGCCCGCGTCGCCGTGGTGGAGTTCGACGGTCAGGTTGAAATTACCAGAAATTTTACCCGGGATGCGTCTCTGGTTGAAGACGATTTGAGAAATCTGCAGCCGGGGGGAGCTGGCGCAGCGATCCTTGATGCGATCGACTCATCGATCAATTTGCTCAAGCAGGAACCGGAGGAACGGCTGCGCATACTACTGCTGATCAGCGAAACGCGCGACCACGGCAGCCACGTAAAGATCGAAGATGCAGTGGCGGCCATCGGGCAGAGCAATGCGGTGATGTACGCGCTGGCGTTTTCGCCGGCGCTCTCCAACATTCTCGATACCGGGCGCGGGACCAACAAGAACGAAATGCATCAGGGCATCGACTTCCTCGACCTGATGTACATGACCGCGCAAGCTATGAGGAAAAATGTTCCGAGCACGATCGCTGCTATGACGGGCGGGGAGTACGAGTTGTTCGCGACGCGGAAGAAATTCGAAGTGCGGGTGAATGACTTTACCAACCATCTGCACAGCCGGTATCTGTTGAGTTTCGCGCCGAAGAATCCGCATCCCGGGCTGCATCAGATTCGAGTGCGGTTACGCAGTGGAGGGAATGGTACGGTGCTGGCGCGGGGCAGTTACTGGGCGGAAGGAACTAAGGAGTGAGCGGACTTAGCAAGCCCATTTTTGAACTGGGCATTACTTTCGTAGCAAGCGGCCTGCCAACTTTTTGCGGTGTGCCTCTTGCCAAGCGCGTGAGTTTTGCCTAGCATCCAACATGAAAGCCGGCCTGCCGGGTTGGTGATGGCGGTAACCGATTTTTGAACCAATGCTGAATGAACGGGGACTCGACTCGAACTAGGATCCGGTGTGCGACGCTCCGCCATGCGGAGATGCCTAAAGGGTCTCGGCGGGTTCCCAACGTCTACCGACGGGTTCATTCTCGGCCCGTCACACGGCACAGTGGGTCGGCTTGCTTTCTTGTTTGTCATGCTGAGCATAGAACATCCTTCGCGAAGCGGCGGATGTTCGGAGCCGAAGCATCCCTACCTGCGGCACATTCTCGTTTTTCGCGGCGAAGATTGGGCGACCTTTGCCCAGGGAACCTCTGCCGACGCATCGTGTCCGGGTAGGGATGCTTCGACTGCGCAGGAGCAGCGCTTCGCTCTGCTCCTGCTCCGCTCAGCATGACAAGTGCGAGAGGCATTCCTGCTAGACTGTTCAAGTTGCGAATGCCAAGTTTCCCGCATCTAACTAAACTGTGTTCCCACAACTTTTTCATATAGGGAAATTTTTCCTGCCGACGTATGGATTCCTGGTTTCCCTGGGCGTCCTGATCGGGCTGTGGATCAGTGTGCGCAACTCCGAGCGCATGGGGATTGATGGGGACAAGGCGTGGAACCTGGGGATTCTGGTAGTGCTGTGCGGCATTATCGGGGCTAAGGTGCTTTACGTCATCAACGAGTGGAGTTACTTCTCGGCCCATCCCGGCGAGATTTTTAGCATCAACACCATGCAGGCAGGCGGAGTGTTCTCCGGAGGATTGCTGGCCGCGTTCGTGGCCGCGGCCTGGTATGTGTGGAGACATAAGATGCCGGCACTGGGGACTTGCGATGCCTTCGCGCCTGGCCTGGCGCTCGGACACGCGATCGGACGCATTGGTTGCTTCGCGGCGGGATGCTGCTACGGGAAAGAGACGCATCACTGGTGGGGCGTGGTCTTTCATAATCCGCTGGCAAATTCGATCACCGGGACGCCGCTCGGCGTTCCGCTGGAACCGACACAGTTGTTTGAGTCGGCGGTGGAGCTGGCGAATTTCTTCGTCCTCATGTGGCTGCTCAAGCGCAGAAAGTTTGAAGGCCAGGTGATTGGCGCGTTCATGTTCATCTACGGCGTCGCCCGATTCTTCCTGGAATATTTGCGCGACGATCCGGGCCGAGGATCGGTATTCGGCGGGGCGATGACGGGCACGCAGCTGATTGCGGTTGGGCTGGTGCTGGCCGGAGGATTAATCTGGTGGTTGCGGCCCGGGTCGAAGGCGGTTCCGGCCCGGACGGTCAGCGCCACGCGGTAAGGAAAAACAATCCTACTTATTGCCTTTCGGGGCAAGTCTGATTTCGAAGATGCTTGGCCAGAGTTTCCCGGTGACAAAAAGTCGCTTGTGGAGCGGATCGTACGCGATTCCGTTGAGCACCGCTTCCGGTTCGAGACGATAGACTGGGCTCAGAATTCCGCTGAGGTCAATCCACCCAATTACCTCCCCACTCTGCGGAGAAATCTCTGCGACGAGGTTGCTATGCCACACGTTGGCGAAAATCTGTCCTTCTACAAACTCCAGTTCGTTGAGTTGATCGACGGGAGTTGGACCATCGTGAACCTTGAAACGGCGTATTTCTCGGAAAGTCTCGGCGTCCAAGACACGAATTTCCGATGTTCCGTCACTCATAAATAGTTGATGGCCATTCGCAGTGAGTCCCCAGCCTTCCCCGGAATAAGAAAATTTCCGCAGCAGCTGGAAATTGTTTAGGTCATACACAAAGCCTATCCCTGACTTCCATGTAATTTGGACGACCTTATCTTTAACAAGGGTGATCCCTTCCCCGAAATACTCCGACGCCAAGTCAAGGCGCTGAATCACCTCTCCGGTTTCCAGCCTCACCTTTCGAAGTGACGACTGGCCATTGCGACCTGTGCCCTCATACAGAAAGCCATCGCGATAGGCGAGACCTTGGGTGTAAGCGGAGGTGTCGTGCGGAAACACTCGAACGATCGCGAACGTGTACTTGGGCGTGGCCTTTTCGGAAGCAGTAGCCTGCGCGAGAAGAAACGGACTGCACGCGGTTAACAGGAACAGGATGAAAAGCCGCGAAGAGATTGCTTTCATCTTCATAGAGCCGGCCAATTATCGCATTGCGACGGACACGCAGTTCGGTCAATCAGTGCAGCAGCGATGATCCGCCAACAGGTCCCGCGCAACGCTGGCGTTCCGAGCGGAGCGAGAAAACTTCAGTTGCACCGCCGCGGCCTTTCCTGCCGACAGCAAAAAAGGGCCAGCAACCTCGCTGGCCCTGCCGACATTAGTTTTTGCCGAACCTACTTCGTGCAAGTCTCGCTGATCATCTTTACGTTGGTCACGCTCAAATTGCCGATCGCCTCTTTGCTGGACGCTTTCTCGACCTGTCCTTCTTTCTTCTCTTCAGCCTTTGTTTCCGGGCTGGCGGTTCCCGTGACGGTTACCTGATGGCCAATGTGCTGGTCAAGTTTAACGCTGTCGCTGCGCAGGTCGTAGCTCTTCCCGTCTGCTGCGGTGAGTGTCACTTCGCCCGGCTGAGTACCTTTTTGCAAACACCCGGTCACCGTCATGGGTTCAGCCGGTGCTGTCGGCGTTGGCTGTGCTGGTGCCGCAACTGGCACGGTTTCTGGCTTGGCGGCATCTTGACCCAACGATGCGGTCGACGCCAAGAGTGCAAACGCAAATACCACGAACATCAGCTTCTTCATATTATTAAAACTCCTTCGGCCAGAAGCTAGAGAGGTTATCTGTCAGTCTGAGGTCCCCGGAAGCCGCTGCGACGTCAGCCTCTTCCGCTGGTCCTCCATTACGAATTGAGAGGGGTTTCGAATCTGGCCGATTGAGAGGGCACGGATGACTCGGCCTCGGACCTCGTCCCGAAGATGATGTGCTCAGCGCTGAGAGCAGGCGCGTTAGGGCTAGTCTGCCAGCCAACGCGCCACCCGCTCCCGCGCTACAAGCAACATTCCAAGGGTATGGTGTCGAAAGGTGCCTGTCTGCTCACAATTGCACATTTCTGAGAATGCTCTCACCCCCCCCCGTAAGAAGCCCGTTCGTCCCATCATTGCAAAGCCCTTTCAAAAAGTTGGCCCGGCGGATCCACGAGTAGCTGCGAGTCAGGGTTAGTAACTGAGCATCCTTCAGGTCCCCGTGCGAATCGAGCCTCGCTGCCGCGGCGGGCGGCTGCACTCTGGTTACTTGTCAGCGGTCCCGTTTCCCGGTGCAATTAGTTCTTGGGGAGGGACCTATGGGCCGCATCTTCGGCTTTCTCAGCGTTGTTATTGTGATGGGCGTTGGGATGTACATTTACTCCAGGCAGGCGACGAGTTCGTCTGCTGCCGCGGGGGCCAACAATCCGCAGGCCGCCATCAACATTACAGGCGTGAGGAGCGATCTGACCAGCATCGCGCAGGCCGAGCGCCGTTACTTCGCCAGCGAAGGAAAATATGCTTCGTTCGACGAACTGGTATCGGCGAACTACATCAGCGTTGCCCGGCAGCGTCCGCCTTATAGTTACGAGGTCCAGACCAGTTCCAGCGGATTTCATGTGGTTGCGACCCGCTCTGGCGCCAACATCGGCGGCACGCCTGCCCAGCTTTCGGTGGACGAGAATATGGAGTTTCAGAGCTCGGAGTAGACGGTCATGCTGAGTTGTGCCAGCTGCCGACAGTGGTCAGAAGTTGATCGTAACTACACGCCCGTCGTTTAAGGGAATCCGGACCTCATTGACGTTCACGAAAGGTAGTGGCGGGCGGAATTGTCCGCTAGTCATAGGCTTCCACGTCCAAGCTCCGCAGCGCAAGTTGACGAATTCGTGATTCGATGTTTCTCGAAACGTTTCTTCCCCGAAATCAACGAAATAGTCTCCGACACCGGGCACGTGTACAAGTGCAATGGCCTCGGCCTCGCTTCGCCTTGGGTCTCCGATATACACCATGCTGGGCACTGGACGGCCATTAACTCTCACACTACCGAGATCCTCCCGGTCCAGCCAATGCCCGGGCGCGTAAGCGATGCTGAACCACATGACAAGCAGCAGAGTGTTCGCGAACAGCAGGCTCCCGCGAAATGCGTACGTGCTCAAAGACACGACAAGCGACAGGAGCGAAAAAAGCAACAATACAGAAGTAAAGCGGGAGATGTGATAGTCGATTCCGGCCCCGATTTGCTCGCTAGCGACATAAGCAACAAAGACGACCCAATTGGCTAAAACTACGGCCCCTAGTACGAAAGGAGAAGGCCTTTTCCAACCTTGCAGAGGTCGCTTGCTTTTCCACCCTCGCACTACACACACCACTCCGATGATAGGTGGCACCAACAATCCTGCCAGCCGAATAGCGATTATCCCGGGTGCAGCGACTCTCCATAGAACTGGCGGAATCATGTTACGAGAAACTTAGCGCGAAATGGACGGCATTGCCAGATTACTGTTGTGAACAGGCACTTAGACAATTTATGCATCGCGGCTGACGCGCGATAGGCCATTCATTCCTCTGTCCATGTAGTATGCTTCCCTCCGAATGCCGGAAGTATTTCCTTTTTTTCTTTCCGTTGCGACCGATGATGCGGGTAAGCGCCTCGATCAGGTACTCGCGGCCCATCTTGACGTCAGCCGGGCGCGGGTGCAGCAGCTGATTTCTGAACAGAAAGTTCAGGTGAACGATTCGGCCGCCAAGGCTTCGCTGAAGCTGCGAGGCGGTGAGCGCATCACCGTGCTCGGCTCGGCCGAACGGACTCCGTTGCGCGCAATCGCGGAAGAGATTCCGCTCGACATCGTTTACGAGGATGACGATCTGGCGGTCATCAACAAGGCTGCGGGGATGATGGTGCATGCGGGCGCGGGGGCGACGGAAGATCAGCGGAATCGGGGGACGCTGGTGAATGCGCTGCTGCATCATTTCGCGACGCTCTCGGCGGTGGGCGGGGAGATGCGGCCGGGGATTGTGCATCGGCTGGACAAAGAGACCAGCGGGCTAATCGTGGTGGCGAAGAACGATGAAGCGCATCGCAAGCTGGCGGCGCAGTTTGCCCGGCGCGAGGTGAAGAAAACTTATATTGCGCTGGTGCAGGGATGGGTGAAGAAAGATCGCGGGACGATTTCGGCCAGCATCAGCCGCGACCGGATACGGCGCATACGCATGACCACGCGCGGGACAGGCGGGCGCGATGCGGTCTCCCATTACAATGTCACACGGCGGCTGGATACGGCCTTTGGCAAGTTCACGCTGGTCGAGGTGAAGATCGATACCGGCCGGACGCATCAGATTCGCGTGCATATGGCGTCGCTGGGGCATGCGATCGTCGGCGATGCGCTCTATGGTGCGCCGCGCGAGATGCGGGCGAGGCGCGGGCGGGCAACAGATGAAGGCGGCGCGATTTCGCTGCCGCGGAATTTCTTGCATGCAGCGCGGTTGGAGCTGGCGCATCCGCGGACGGGCGAATTGGTTGCGCTTGAGAGTCCGCTTCCGGCGGAACTGCAGGCATTTCTGGCGACTATCGAGAGGGACGTTGCGAGGAACGTCTCTGCGAGGGACTGAGGGGGAAGCTTCAACGCCGCGGGCGGATATAATAGGGAGGTCGAGGCAAACTTTGGGGATCAAATTAGTTACGAGCTCCGGACTCGTTCTGCTTGGGCTTTTGGCCGCGGTCGCAACCGGACAATCGGCGACTCCGGCCGTGTCGCCGGCTCAGCAGGCAAAGTCGGCCACTTCTTCGGCCGCAATCAGAGGGCCCGCCGCCGGAGCCGAGCAGAAAGCTGCCGATCCGAATGCTTCGACGGGCGACGACACGCTGACCACTCTGCGCACGACCACCAACGAAGTGAACGTGGTGTTTACCGTCACCGATAAGCATGGGCGGCGCATTACCGATCTGAAGCAGAACGACTTTCACGTGCTCGACGACAACAAGCCTCCCCAGGAAATTCGCAGCTTTCACGCTGAGACCAATCTTCCACTCGAGGTTGGGCTGTTGATCGATGCCAGCAACTCCGTGCGCGACCGGTTCAAATTCGAACAGCAATCCGCCATTGAGTTTCTGAACCAGACGATTCACCGGCGCGTCGATCAGGCGTTTGTGGTTGGCTTTGACGTTACTCCTGAGGTTACGCAGGATTTCACCGACAATACCGAGTTGCTGGCGCATGGCGTGCACGAACTGCGTCCGGGCGGCGGTACGGCACTCTACGACGCGCTCTACTTCGCATGCCGCGACAAACTGCTGAAGGCGCCGAAGTCGACCACCGTGCGGCGCGCCATCATTTTGCTGAGCGATGGCGACGATAACCAGAGCCACGTCACGCGCGAAGAAGCCATTGAGATGGCGCAGCGCGCCGAGGCCATCGTTTACACCATCAGCACCAACGTGAGCGGCACCAAGGGGGCAGGCGACAAGGTGCTGGAGCGCATTGCCGACGCCACCGGGGGACGCCCGTTTTTTCCATTCCAGATTCGCGATGTGGCCAACGCCTTCGCCGAAATCCAGGACGAACTCCGCAGCCAGTACGCCATTTCTTACAAACCAGCGGACCTTAAGGCGGACGGGCATTACCGCACCATCGAAATCGTCGCCAACGACCGGAAGAATCTCCGAGTGCGGTCGCGGCGCGGATGGTACGCTCCGGGGCGGTAGTAACTGATCTCGGACCTTGGGCCCAGACCTCAGACTCGGCCGCACTTCGCGGAGGCGCGAGGTCGGCCTGGATTTTCTCCCCCCACAGAGTACAATCTGCGGCGACGCGCAGGAGGTGTTTTGTGTCCGATCCGCTCATACTTTCTTTGGCACTACTGGTACCGGCGGTCTTCCCGCTTTTAATGAGCGCGCAACCAACCGAGAATGGCGGGTATGCCGCGGATGAAGCCGCGATCAAGGCTGTGGTCGCCGACCGGTGGATGGGTGGTTGGAACGCTCACGATGCTCATCGGTTTTCGTCGATGTTCGCAAAGGATGCGGACTTCACCAATGTCCGGGGACAAAGCGCCTCCGGTCAGGTTGAGATCGAGAAGTTTCACGCTGTGGCGTTCGAACGCTTCTTTAAACAGAGCCATCAAACCGGCGAGGTAACCAGGATTCGGTTTCTGCGGCCTGATCTCGCCGCGGTCGACATCCACTGGGAGATGACGGGCGCTGTCGACAATACCGGTAACCCGATACCCTACCGCACTGGACTGGCCGATTGCATATTCACGAAATCAGGCGGAAAGTGGCTGGTGACCATCATGCACAATGCAGAACTGACGCCATGGGCGGTGGTGCCGCCACAAAAGTAAGAATCCGTCACGGCCAAAATCATGCCAGGATATTCAGGAACGCCGCTTCCGAAGAAGCTGGGAATCAAGGCTGGATTCCGCGTTTACCTGCTGGACACGCCTTCCGAGGTGATTGCCGAGTTAGGCGCTGCTCTTGCCGACTGCGCCAGCGCGAAAGACGCGAAAGCGCCGCTCGACTTCGCCATGGTGTTTACCAAATCGAAAGCGGAGCTGGCCAAGAAATTCAAGCGAGTCAGCAGACAGCTTGCGCCGGCGGGAATGCTTTGGGTGAGCTGGCCCAAGAAAAGCTCCGGTGTGGCCACCGATTTAACTGAAAATATCGTGCGCGACATTGGACTGGCGGCGGGACTGGTGGATATAAAAGTTTGTGCGGTGACCGAGGTTTGGTCGGGATTGAAATTTGTAAGGCGCGTGAAAGATCGGTGAGCCGCCGGCAGAGACGTAGCAAGCCACGTCTCTACACCTGGATCGCTCAGAAGCGGAAGGGCTGCCAAGCGCTAGAAAAGAGAGAGCATGGTACGAGTGGGATTGATCGGATTCGGTCTGGCGGGGCAGGCATTTCATGCTCCGGTCATTCGCGGCGTCCAGGGGATGGAGTTGGCATGCATTCTGGAGCGCCGTGGATCGAAGGCGAAAGAGAAATATCCGGAAGTTCGAGTGGCGCGCACGCTCGATGAAATGCTTTCCGA
The DNA here is from genome assembly GCA_963709305.1 of uncultured Acidobacteriaceae bacterium. GTDB lineage: Bacteria > Acidobacteriota > Terriglobia > Terriglobales > Acidobacteriaceae > Sulfotelmatobacter. The sequence goes on from CAVPWO010000008.1 coordinate 399,191, forward strand.
CAAGACGATCCAGCTGTGCGTTGTGGCCACGCCCAACGATTCGCACTTCTCCTACACAAAAGCCTGCCTGGAAGCCGGACGCGACGTAGTGGTGGACAAGCCATTCACGCCGACGCTGGCGGAGGCGGAGCAACTGGTGCGGCTGGCCGCCGATCGTGGACGCCTGGTCACGGTGTATCAGGACCGGCGCTGGGATGGAGATTTTCAGACGATCAGGAAGCTTGTGAAGTCGGGCGGAGTGGGCGCGGTTGCGGAGTACGAAGCGCGCTTCGACCGGTTCCGCCTGGAAGGCAAGCCGAACGCATGGCGCGAGCACGCGGAGCATCCTGCGGCGGGTGTCCTGTGGGATCTGGGCCCGCACTTGATCGATCAGGCGCTGGTTTTGTTTGGCGAGCCGCAGACAATTTGGGCGTCGGCATTCTGGCAGCGGCAGGATTCGAAGATCGACGATTCGTTTGACGTGGACATGGAATATCCGCGACTGCGGGCTGAGTTGCGCGCACGCAGCATTGCTTATGCTCCCGGACCGCATTTTTTGATTCATGGGACGGAAGGGTCCTTCATCAAGTACGGAATGGACCCGCAAGAGGAGATCTTGCGCAGCGAGACTTGCCCTGACGGGCCTGCCTGGGGTCCGGATTGGGGCGGGGAGCCGGAGGAGCGCTGGGGCATTCTGAGCCGCGTCGGTGGAGAGATTCGCAAAGTTAAAACCGAACGTGGCGACTATCGCGGGTTCTACGCTAATGTGCGAGATGCGATTGAGAAGGGATCTCCGTTAGATGTGACGCCGGAGCAGGCATTGCGCACCATGCGCGGAGTATTGCTGGCGCACAAGAGCAGCCGGGAGGGGCGGAGAGTCGTGTGGACGGAGGCGGTGGAATAGGTTTCAAGGTTGCAAAGTTTCACGGTTGGGCCCTCTCATTGGTCGTTGGTCCCTGAAACGTTGAAACTCCGAAACGTTGAAACCTTGAAACCTTCTTTTCTTCTTTCAACTTTTCATTACTTTTTGGAATGCTGTTTGGAAGCGTTCCATTTCTTGCTGCGTTCCCACTGTGATGCGGACGTAGGTCGGCATGATGGGCCAGACGCGGCCGATCAGGACGTTTTCTTTTGCCATGGCGTCTCTCACCTCTTTTCCGGGGCGCCTGGTGTCGAGCAGGAAGCAGTTCGACTCGGACGGAATGTAGGAATAGCCGTTGCGGTCGAGCCACTGGAATGTTTGCTGGCGAATGTTGGCATTGATGCGGCGGCGCTCGGAGACGAGCGGGGAATCCTTCAGGCTGGCCGTAGCCGCGACGATCGCGGTCGTCGGCATAAAGTTTTGTCCGCCGTGGGAGATGACCTTGTCGAGCAAGTCGGGACGGGCGATGACAAACCCGCAGCGCAGGCCCGCCATGCCATAGACCTTCGAAAACGTACGCAGCACGATGACATCTTTATCGGCTTTGACCAGATCGAGTGCGGACGGCATTTCAGTCAAGTGGATGTAGGCTTCGTCGATCAGGACGATTGAATCCTTGGGCTTGTTGGCGACGAGATATTCGATGTCGGAATGCGACGTGAGCGTACCGGTGGGGTTGTTGGGATTGCAGATGTAGAAAACGCCGGCGCTGGGGCCGGCAGCCAGCATGGCCTTGACGTCGTGGGCATAAGTTTTCGTGAGCGGAACCTTGACCACGCGCGCGCCCGCGATCGACGCCATCATCATGCCGGTTTCAAAACAAGGATCGGCGGTGACATAACTTTTCTGCGGCGAAGTGAAGGCCAGCACACTCAGGCAGAGTGGAGGAGTCGAACCAGCCGTGCAGTAGATATAGTCGGTCTTCAGACCTTCCGCCTGGGCGAAGGTGCTCACCAGTTCGTCGGTGAGATTGTCGGAGTAGCGGCCGCCTTGCGGGATAATGGCTGAAATGGCGTCGCGCGCGGCCTGGCAGGGTCCCAAAGGATTCTCGTTGGAATCGATCAGCACCGCGTCCTTGGCGTAGGGAGGTCGCTGATGGCGGGCGGCGGCGGCTAGCATGGGCTCGTTCATCACTCGGAAGGCTGCTGCTGCCGATGCGGCAGCCGACAGATGCAGGAAAGAACGCCGAGAGAATCGGGGCATGGGAACCTCCGAAAGGGAGTGTATCAATTGTGGGGAATGAAGTAGAAGAATTTAACGCGAGATTTAACCGCAAATCTAACCACAGCGGGCAAAGGGGAACACAGAGGAATAAAGCCTCCGGCTAACTCCGTGTCCACTGTGGTTAAAGTTTTGATCTGCTCCGCTAATCTTGTTTACGGCCGGCGTAGTAGCCGGCGCGGGCCTGGATCTTGTAGCTCTGCTTGTTTTTGATCTCAAGCTTGCGGTAGGTGCCGTCGAGCTTGGTGTTGGTGGGGGTATAGCCGATGTTGTACTGGCTGCGCAGTTCGGCGGCGACCTGGTCGAAGGCGTCGCGCAGCTTGTCGAATTTGTTGCCCACATTGATGACGCGTCCTCCGGTCTGCTCGGTCAGTCTGCGCATTTCGGATTCGCCGGAATAGCCGAAGCCGCCGTAGAAGCCGCGATCCGCGCACAGCAAGACATACACGATGGAGTCCGCCTTTTGCGCGGCTTCGATGGCGTCCTGTATTTTCAGGCGGCTGCCTTCATCCTGCCCGTCGGTGAGCAGGATCATGGCTTTGCGGCCAACCTCTTTGGCCAGCATGTCGTGGGCGGAAAGGTACACGGCGTCATAGAGTAGAGTTCCCGGCGAATTATGCTGCGGGACCGGGCCGCCGCCCATGCCTGGGATGCCGCCACTGCTGTAATCCACGTTCACCTTCGCTTTGTTTAGCGCGGCCTGCAGGCGGTGAACGTCGCGCGTGAAATCCTGCAGCAAATCGACCGAAATATCGAAGTCAATGACGAAGGCCTCGTCTTTGTCGGTCAAAATCTGTCTTAGGAAGGCCCCACCGACTTCTTTCTCCATGTCGATGACGTTGCGCTGGCTGCCGCTGGAGTCGATCAATATGCCGAGCGTGAGCGGAAGGTTCGTTTCGGCCGTGAAATATTTGATGGTTTGCGGCTTGCCGTCTTCGGCGATATCAAAGTCATTCTTAGTGAGGTTGGGAATGAGCGCGCCATGCTTGTCTTTCACGTTGAAGAAAAGCTGCACGACGTTGACGTTTACTTTCAGTGTCTCGGTAGGCTGCTGCGAGTCGTCGGATTTCTGGTCATCCGTTTTCTGATCCACCGTTTTCTGATCCGCGGGCTTCTGTCCTGGGGAAGAGGGCAGCTGGCCGGGCGCTGATGCCTGGCCGGAAACTTGCTGGGGGACTGCCTGCTGGGCCATGGTGAATGGGGCCGCGAACAACAGGGTGGCCCAGGCCAGTTGGGCCAGGATTCGATGTTGGGAGGAGACAAAAAGCTTAGTCATCCGGGACTCTCTCGCGATTCTTAGTTAGTGGTAGTCTAATCCTTAGATGCACCAAACGGGGTGGATTGAGCATCTTACAGGGGAAAAGCGGGCATTTTTTCAGGGATGAGGAAACCATGTCGCCGGTGACCGGAAATAAAGATTTTGCGATGTATGCGAGATTCGGGTTGTTGGCTCTGGCTGTACTTATCCTGCCAATCCGCTGCTTGCAAGGGCAGTCTGGCGGAAACCAGACTCAGTCTCCCCCGGCCCAACCCGCGCAGGATATACCCGATGCGCCCTCGACCGTTCAGCCGCCGACGCCAAAGCCCCCGGCAGCATTGCCACCCGACGCCAAGAAGAGCAAGAGCAACGCGCCGATGCCGTTTCCGGGCGAGCCAGCGCCGCGGCCGAACCAGAACGGTTCGAACCAGAGCGGGTCGAGCCAGAGCGACCCGAATCAGCCAGACTCATCTCCGCCGCCGCCCATGCCTCCGGTTCAAACCGTTCCCGCCGGCAGCAGACCGCGGAATCAGATCAATCCCAGGCAGGATCTGTACACCATTTCAGTCTCCGCCAATGTGGTACAGATTCCCGTCATGGTCAAGGACTCCAGCGGCCGGCCTGTCGATGGGCTGCTACCCAAAGATTTCGTCGTGCTTGAAAATGGCAAAAAACAGACGCTCACGTACTTCACCAGCGATCCTTTTGAGCTTTCGGTAGCACTGGTGCTCGACACCAACATAGCCGACGTGGTTTTCCAGAAAGTAAATGAGACCTACGGCTCCCTGGTGGGGGCATTCAGCCCTTACGACGAGGTTGCGCTCTATACCTACAGCAGCACCGTCAGCCAGGTTACCGACTACAGCGGCCGGCCGCAAAAACTGACAGCGGCGCTCAACCAGATGAAAACGGTGAGAGGACGCAACAACGGGCCGCCCGTGCTGGGCGGGCCGCTGGGGCCTGACGGACCGACGGTGAATGGCGCTCCGGTCGGCGGACCGATCATCCAGCCGGTCAACACTCCGCCCCGCGAGGCGCATGTGTTGAACGATGCCATTCTGCGCGCGGCTTTGGACCTGAGCAAGCGCGACCGTACCCGCCGAAAGGTAATTTTCGTAATCAGTGACGGTCGCGATCTGGGAAGCAGAGCCAGCTACCGGGATGTCCTGAAGGTTCTCGAGACTCATGGCATTCAGGTAAAGGCGGTGGTGGTCGATACTGGAGCGTTGCCCGGTTATCGCCAACTGGAGAAGCTCCACCACATTCCGGGGCAGGGTTACAGCAACATCCTTCCGAAATATGTCTCCGCCACCGGCGGTGGAAGTGTCTTCAGCGAACTTTCGCGGAATGCGATGGAGGAGGCATACGCCCAAGTCACTTCCGAGGCTCGGAATCAATACACTCTGGCATATGTCCCTCAGGCTATCGCGGGCCCCGCGTATCGCAGTATTGAGGTTCAGGTGGACAAAAAAGGCCTGAATATCTATACGAAGGCCGGTTATTACGCGATCCCGTCGGCCCATTAGCGCCTTTAGGGCACCCCGGGGTCACCTGAGTAACCTGCGTTCGACGCTCCCATATGATATAAAGACCGCGAGCCTGCAAAAAGGATTGATGTGCGCGGCAGCCCCCGGAGGGTCTGCCCGCATTTGAGGAAAGTCTTGAGTTTCATCAACTTCGCAGCCCGTGAGATCAATTGCAAGATCGTGTACTACGGCGCCGGATTAGGCGGCAAGACCACGAATCTGCAGGTGATTTACCAGAAAACTGCCGACCAGCAGAAGGGCAAGATGATCTCGCTGGCCACCGAGACCGAGCGCACTTTGTTCTTCGATTTTCTGCCGCTCGATCTTGGCTCGGTCCGCGGCTTTAAGACACGCATCCATCTCTACACCGTTCCCGGGCAGGTCTTTTACGATGCCAGCCGCAAGCTGATTCTGCGCGGCGTGGACGGCATTGTGTTCGTCGCGGACTCCCAGGAACAGCGCATGGACGCCAACGTCGAAGCGCTTGAAAACCTGATGTCGAATTTGAAGGAGCACGGCTACGACTTCAATAAGATTCCCTACGTGCTTCAGCTAAACAAACGAGATCTTCCCAACATTCTGCCCGTCGATCTTCTGGCCACAGAACTGCGCAAGAAAAATGAGGCCGTCGTAGAAGCGGTCGCATTTCAGGGCGTGGGTGTGTTTGAAACTCTGAAAGAGATTGCAAAGCAGGTGCTGACGGAGTTGAAGGCCGGGGGGTAGGCGGTTCTCAGTTTCTAGTTCTCAGTTTCTAGTTCTCAGTTTCCACTTCTTCGTTTCTGGTTTCCAGTGCATCACCCGCCGTTTGTTTGTCGGGATTGTCCACTACGTCACTCAGCGACGGTTGCTGCCGTGTGATCGGCAGCGATCAGCGCTTTAGATTACTTTCCAATGAAGCTCTGAGGTTGGTGAAGCGGAACGGGTATCCGCTCGTCACCAGTTGGGCCGGTTCAACGCGCTGACTGCCTAACAGAACTGACTCTCCCATCTCGCCAAAGGCGAGCTTTACAGCGAAGGCCGGCATGGGAAGGATGGCGGGCCGAGACAGCACGGTGCCCAGCGTCTTAGCGAACTCGGCGTTTTTCACGGGTCTGGGCGCGACCATGTTCACAGGACCTTGCAGCAGATCGCTGTTCAGGATGTGATAGATTGCGCCGACCATGTCCTGTAAATCAATCCAGCTCATCCATTGCTGGCCGTTGCCAATCCTGCCGCCCACGCCCATTTTGAACGGCGTCAGCATCTTTCTGAGCGCACCACCCTTGGAGCTGAGCACGACCCCGGTGCGCATTTGAACCGTGCGGATGCCCGCATTGGCGGCGGCTTGGGTTGCTGCCTCCCATTCCCGGCAAACCTCGGGCAGGAATCCGATGCCCGGCTGACTGTGCTCGTTCAGCACTTCGTTACCCCGATCCCCGTAATAGCCGATTGCCGAACTGCAGACGAATACTTGCGGCTTGTGTTGCGCTCCCGCCAGGGCTTCCGCAAGCGTGGTGGTGCCCGCGATCCGGCTGCCACGAATTTTTGTTTTTTTCGTTTTGGTCCAGCGTCCCACAATACTCTCGCCCGCGAGATGGATGACGGCATCGAAGCCGGACACTATTTCAGGAGAAATCGGCTTCCCGGGATCCCAAGCGATCTGTCCCTCGTCCGCGGCGGGACCACGCACCAGGCGTGTGACATCGTATCCACGGGCTATGAGGGAAGGAAAAAGCGCGGCCCCGATGAATCCGGAAACACCGCTGACAAGAATTCGAGAAATCATGCCTGGCCGGATGCAACTCTACCAGTTCCCGGAGCGTCACAACAAACCAGCGATCAATTTGAAAAGATCAAGCGTGCTGAAATGGGAGACTCGATCACTTCCTTAGTAATCTGGCATCCATCGGGATCCTGGTGTATTTACAGAACGTTACAGCAGACCGGTCAGAACGAAAGTATCTTAATTTTGATGCCTCTCCAACTCAGGTGTCCACTCATGGTTCTTGCACTGCTCAGTGTGGGTGGGGCCATGATGTGCTCCGGCCAAACCCCTCGCCAGACGTCTGTATCGACTTCAGAGAGTCGTGCACAGAGCGATCCTGCACCCAGGTCGGCGGGCGCAGGCGGCCCGAAACTGCCCGATCAGCAAGCTGGAAGCCTAACCTCCGGAAGCATCACATCCGGAAGCATCGGCGGAACGGTCGTCGATGAAAGCGGGGCCGTGGTTGCCGGAGCCCGCGTGGAGCTGACGCAAGAACATCGATCGCCCGGCGATGAAGTTGTAACAGGCGGCGACGGACAGTTCTTCTTTGTCAATGTCCCCGCCGGAACTTTTCAGCTCACAATAACGTCGGCAGGATTCGCGACGCAAACATCCTCCGGGATACTGCGTGCGGGAGAGGCCCAGACTGTTCCGCAGATTGCATTGTCCATTGCCGCCAATATCACGGATGTGCAGGTCTCCCTTTCCCCGGCTGAAGTGGCGGAAGCGCAGGTCAAGGATGAAGAGAAGCAGCGTGTGTTCGGGGTGATTCCCAATTTCTATGTCACTTATGATCCTCATCCGCTTGCTCTCACGGCCAGGCAAAAGTTCGAGCTTGCATGGAAGACGACTGTTGATCCGGTCACCTTTGCAATCGTTGGGGGCATTGCGGGAGTGCAACAAGCGCAAAACACTTTCAGTGGATACGGGCAAGGGGCGCAAGGTTATGCGAAGCGCTACGGCGCCGCGTTCGCCGACGTTGCTGCAGGCACATTCATCGGAAGCGCCGTACTGCCATCGCTGTTGAAACAGGATCCGCGTTATTTTTACAAAGGCACCGGCAGCAAGCCATCACGAATTCAATACGCCATCGTAAATTCGGTGATTTGCAAGGGCGACAACGGGCGATGGCAGCCGAATTACTCGAATATCGCCGGAAACCTTGCCGCTGGCGGTATCTCAAATCTGTACTATCCAGCGCAAAATCGTAACGGAGCAGAATTAACCTTGGAAAATGCAGCCATCGGAATTGGCGCAACCGCCGCCGCCAATCTGGTGGAAGAGTTTCTCATGCGAAAGTTGACGTCAAATATTCCACACGACCGCACCGAACCGTGAACCTGCGCCTTGTTTTTGTAACCTGTGAAGTGACATTTTGTTCCACGGATCAGGGCACGATCCAAGGTGTTCTTCTTTTTTAGTTCTTGTTAGTGGCCGGGGACGCACTCTTTGTCCATGGATCTCGGGTCGTCGGTCGTGTCCTAAACTCTAGGACTGTACCGGATCGTCCCTGCCGGGGCTCGCCGCGGCCTCCGCGGGATATAATCGTGCATGGCGAGCCTGCGCCAACAGATCGCGACCACTGCCCTCACTCTGACCAAGTTCCGCGATCTGATGAAGCGGATGCAAGAGAACCGTCCGCAGGACGATCTCACCATCGTCAAGAAGGCCTACGATTATTCCCTGAAACATCATGAAGGCCAGAGCCGCGCGTCCGGCGAGCCTTATCTGGTTCATCCCCTGGAAGTGGCGCTCGTTTTGGCCGAAATGAAAATGGACCCGGTAGCGATTGCAGCGGGCCTGCTGCACGACTCGGTGGAGGATACTTCGGTCACCATCGTCGACATCCGAAAGGAATTCGGCGAACAGGTTGCCCACATCGTCGAGGGCGTTACCAAGATCAGCAAAATAGATTTCGCCACGCGCGAGGAGCAGCAAGCCGAAAACCTGCGCAAGATGATGCTGGCCATGGTCGATGACATCCGCGTGGTGCTCATCAAACTGGCGGACCGGCTGCACAACATGCGCACTCTGGAACATCTGCCGTCCGACCGCCAGCACAAGATTGCCGAAGAAACGTTGGAGATTTATGCTCCCATCGCCCACCGCCTCGGGATGGGCAAGATTCGCGGTGAACTCGAGGATCTGGGCTTCCGGTTCCTCGATCCCGGCGGTTACGAGCAGGTAGAAAAATCAGTCAATGCCCGGCGCAAGGAAGGCGAGGTCTTTCTCGCCAAAATGCAGCAAATCATTAGCGACAAGCTGAAGGAGGCCGGCATCCAGGCGCGCGTTGAGAGTCGCATCAAGCGGCTCTACAGCATTCACAAGAAACTACAGAAGCAGCGAATCTCCGTCGATCAGGTCTATGACCTGTATGCCATGCGGGTGGTCACGCGTTCGCTGCAGGATTGTTATGCCGTGCTCGGCATTATTCACAACCTGTGGCGGCCGGTGCCGGGGCGCATCAAGGATTTCATCGCCATGCCGCGTCCTAATTTTTACCAGTCGCTGCACACGTCGGTGATCACGGAAGACGGCACTCCGTTTGAAATTCAGATTCGCACCGAAGAAATGCACAAGATGGCGGAGGAAGGCATTGCCGCCCACTGGAAATATAAAGACGGCCCCGTCTCGGCGCAGGACGAACAGCGGCTGGCATGGCTGCGGCAGGTAGTCGAGTGGCAGAGAGATGTAAGCGATCCCAACGAATTTCTTTCTACGCTGAAGGTCGATCTTTATCCCGAAGAGGTTTACACCTTCACCCCCAAAGGCAAAGTCGTAGTCCTGCCGCGCGATGCAACGCCGGTTGACTTTGCCTACAGCGTTCACACCGAAGTCGGTCACACCTGCATCGGCGCCAAGGTGAACGGGCGGATGGTCCCGCTGCGTCATAAATTGCATTCCGGCGATATCGTAGAAATTCTTACGCAGCCTGGCCATAAGCCCAGCCGTGACTGGCTGGGACTGGTTAAGTCTTCGCGGTCGCGCAACAAGATCAAACACTGGTTGAATGTTCACCAGCGCGAGCGTGCGATTGAAATCGGACGCAAGCTGATCGAAAAAGAAGCGCGCAAGTATCGCATCGCACTCAAGGAAATCAAAGACGAAGAGCTGCAGCGGGTAGCTTCCGGATACGGTTTGGGCAAGGCCGACGATCTGATGTCGGGCATCGGCTATGGAAAATATTCCGCTCGCCAGGTTCTGGCGCGGTTATTGCCCGCCGGCGCCACGCATTCCATTGCCGGAGACATCGAATCGGAAGGTCTGACCTCGCAGCCCGGGAGCATCGCCAGCGTAGTGCGCCGCGTCTTCGGCGATCACAATGCCATCACGGTTCGCGGACAAGGCGACATGCTGGTGTACCGCGCACGATGTTGTAATCCTATCCGCGGCGAGGGCATTGTCGGTTACATTACGCGCGGCAAGGGCGTGGCCGTGCACTCGGTGAATTGCCCCAACGTTACGAATCTCCTGTACGAACCCGAGCGTCGCATTGACGTGGAGTGGGCCCGCGATGACAGCACTCCGACCGCTTACCCGGTAAAACTCACCGTGTTCTGCGACGACCGCTTCGGCATGCTGAAGAGTATCACCAGCGTGATCGGCGATGCCCAGAGCAACATCCGCAACATTGCCGCGCAAACTTCCAACAGCCAAGCCAGCGTGGAGGTTGTGCTCGACATCGCCGATTTGAAACACCTCGAGCAGATTATTGCCGGCTTGCGCAAGATTCCAGGCGTGCACGAAGTACAGAGACTGCAAAAGATCTGAAGCCAGCTTGGACGCAGCGCCGTGAAGTGGCGAGCTCAGCGTTTCAGAGTTGCGGATCCTTCGGGGAGAAATTCCTCGAGGCGAGCGGCGAGCCAGGAGCGCAATTGTTCCTTGACGGGAGCAGAAACCTGAATAAATTCCATGCCTGAGGCTCCGGCAGGATTACACCAGCAGACTTCCGCGGTTATTGCCACGGCAGCGTGGGTGAGGGGTAGAGTGAGCCGCAGGGCAACCCTGTCTCCAACCTGCAGCCCGGGGCTGTTAGTGAGAGCGATGCCGACCTCGCTGACGTTGGCGGACGTGGCGATGAACTCCGGCTTGGAGCCAATCGCAACATAGACGGGAATTTGCACGGGACAACGGAAGGAGCGCCTTCGTTCGCTCACCATGAGCGGATAGGACACCCGTAGGGTACGCATCAACACAGTGGGAGACAGCGGCTTGACGAGCACGAAGCTGGCGCCGGCGCGGAACGCGCTGGGCATTTCTTCGTTGCTATTCAAGATGGCCAAAACAATGGATGCCTTGTGAGACGTCATTTGACGCGAAGTCTTGAGCAGTTCCAAAGCCTGGGCTCTCTCCTTGAAATCCACTACCAGCGCTTCGAACTTGGAATGGCAAAGTTTGCGGGTCGCGGAGGCGAAGTCGGAGCACACCTCGACGTGCATGGCCATTTTTCCCATTGACTCGCAGAGAGTATCGATGGTCTGAATATCGCCGCTTACCAGAAGGGCGCGGACCCCTAACGCGGTGTGTGAGCTTTCTCTGGAGCCCGTGTTCGCGGATCCAGTCGCGTTCGATCCGGAAGTATTCGGTTGAGTCGTCGCTTCAGGCGCAATCGATTCGGAAGTAATCGATTCAGTCCCGGTCGCGGGTGCCAGGGCATCGGTCATACGACCAGAGCCTCGGGAATTTCCATCTCCCCATGTTCGAATGCGTCGACAAATGCGTCCACCACGGCCGGATCGAAGTTTGTCCCGGCGCTGGAGACGATGATTTGCCGGGCCTCAAATGGGCTGACTGCGCGGCGGTAAGGGCGATCGCTGGTCAGAGTGTCATAGGCGTCGGCTACGGCCAGTATCCGGGCTTCAATCGGTATTTGCTCCCCTTTGGCAGGGCCGTATCCGGAGCCGTCATATTTGTCGTGATGGGCAAGAATAATGGGGAGCACCCGGCGCAACGATCCCCCGACGGGTTCCAGCAGGGCGACGCCCTTCTGGACATGTTTTCGCATTTCGGCCATCTCTTCCGGGCTCAAGCTGGCGGCTCTGTGCAGCAGGTCGCGGCTGGTTTCGAGCTTCCCTACGTCGTGAAGCAAGGCAGCGGCCCGGACATCGTCGATACGTTCCTGATCAAATCCCATGCGTTTGGCCAGCGCGGAGGCGTACAACGCCACGCGGTAGGAGTGATTGTGGGTGTACTTGTCGTTCGAGATGAACTGCTGCAAAATCGTCAGAAGACCAAAATAAGTTTGGCGGAGTTCGTCCAGGTGCTGCTCTTTCTTGTCGTACAAGGTTCCCATGGCGTATGCGGTGATGAGCAGCAAGCTTGCCCACGTGACGAGCTCGGACCACTGGATGTAATTCAGCACAAACGGAGCGGAACCGGCAAAGAGACCTGTATTTTTCCAGAGAAGGATGAGCACGATGAAGATGCTGGCACTCGCCGTGAGTACGGCGTGCCTGCGGCCGTAAACATAAGCCGAAAAGATCGTGGGCAACGTGTATAAACCCAGGATCATGCGGTGAGAAGCCACCAGCCAGTTGAACAGGCCGGCGATTACGAACAGAGAGAGCACCAACCATAGTTCCTGGTTAATAGTGGCCAGACCGATCTTGAACTTGGATTTAGTATCCGGAGCATCTGCGGCAAAGGTCGCCCGAGTGCCCAAAGTGCGTTCGTTCGCGAATTTCGATTTCATCGGGAATCCTCATCATCTCTTGGCCTGAATTTGCGCCACTGCGGGCACTCCGGTGAACACGGAGTCCCTAATCTTTTTATCGGCGGGCCGGCGCACAACTTTAGTCAACTTGAGTACTTGCAGATTAAGTACCGCCCAGAAATTCTTCAGGAATGCGGCTTAGAAGTCAGACCGCAACTGCGGGAGAGCCGGAGGAAATTGGTTTTGCGCCTCCGGCTGTCTGTTCTGATTTTTCCTCTTCCGGGTTTGACTTCGCGGGAGTGCATCTGCGTTAATCAGCAAGGGAGAGTTCCATGCGTGAAGTCGTTTCCACCAAAGACGCCCCCCAAGCCATCGGACCCTATTCGCAAGCCATCAAAGCCAACGGATTCGTTTTCGCGTCCGGCCAAATCGCCATCGACCCTGCTTCTCAGCAGGTCATTACAGGCGACGTTGCCGTCCAGACCGACCGTGTACTGCGCAATCTATCGGAGATTCTGGAAGCAGCCGGAAGCGGATTGGGGAAAGTCGTTCGATCGACGGTTTTTTTGAAGAACATGAGCGATTTCGGCGCCATGAACACGGTCTACGGGAAGTATTTCAGAGCAGTGCCGCCGGCGCGCTCCACCGTCGAGGTCGCTCGGCTGCCCAAGGATGTGCTGGTGGAAATCGACGTGATCGCGCTGGCGTAAAATCTTAACCACAGAGGGCACAGGGGAACACTGAGGAATACGAACCTCGATGAAACTCAATGGTCTTTGTACTGGAGTTTTACGCTTTGACGACTTTTCCGCTGCGCAGACAGGAAGTGCAGACGCGCATCCGTTTGGTGGCGGCGCCGACGCGGGCATGCACCGGGCGCAGGTTGACGTTCCAGCGCCGCTTGGTGACGTTGTGGGCGTGGCTGATGCGGTTTCCCGCTTGCGGCTTCTTGCCGCAGATATCGCATTGTTGTGCCATGATGACTCCCAAAGAATTCAAATCTTGTAGGGCAAACCTAGATTTTACAGGAACTTGACTGGTTTCGCCAATTAGGCGGGCCGCAGAACCCAAGACCCAACACCCAGCACGTGGCAACCTGCCTGCAATGTCCGCGGACTGATCGACCTTCTTCCGTGCGATACTGATTCCATGCAGTCCCCGCTCCAAGCCGCCAGTGCGGCCACTGATCCTAAGTCGGTGAGGGTGAATCTCACGACCGGCAGCGGTGTGGACATCGAATGGAACGACGGCCATGTCTCGCATTACGACTTTGTTTACCTGCGCGATGCGTGCCCTTGCGCCATGTGTGAAGACGAGCGCGGCAAGGATGGCCGCCGGCCAGGCGATCCTGCGACCGTGGCCCCGGGCGCTCTGCCAATGTTCAAGCCCCATGCCAAGCCTCTGTCTGCTGAGGGCGTGGGCAAGTACGCCATCAAGTTTTCCTGGAACGACAACCACGACCTCGGACTCTATTCGTGGAAGTTTCTGCGGGAGATCTGCCCGTGTGCCGAGTGCAGAGGGGCGCGGGCGGAGGAATAGGGCTCCGAAGAATCTCAAAGGAGCCGCGAAAGGCGGTAGTCGTATATCCGAAACTCTGCACCTGACGATCGATAGAATTTTTCAGCCTGCGCCATGAGTTCGACACCGCAAAATTCCGCCGTGCACTCGGTCGTGAATGATCTGCTGGCGGATCTCTATGCCAGGAGCGGCTGTGAGAAGGTTGGTCTTCCTCGCGAATCTTTCGCCGCGATTCTTTGCGAAATCGGATCGAAGCATGCCTCGCCGGCGACTTCCAAGCGCGAAATCCGAGCTCTGTTCCTGAGTCTTCGCATCGACGAACTCGCGCTGGCCCGTGCCTGCGCGGCCGGCAACAATTCGGCATGGGAAATCTTCCTCACCCGGTATCGCGAGAAACTGTATCTCTCGGCGCTTCGCATTGCGCGCGAAGACTCTGCCGCCCGCGAGCTGGCCGACACTCTTTATGCCGATCTATACGGCACCACTATTCGCGAGGGCCAGCGGGTGTCAAAGCTCGCGTCCTATAGCGGCCGGGGATCGCTGGAGGGCTGGCTGCGCACCGTGTTGTCGCAGGAGTACGTGAATCGCTATCGCCGGACGAAACGCCTGGTCAGTCTCGACGAAGAATCGGAAGAAGGCGTGCAGTTCAGGGCTTCCAGTCCGGAGCCTGTCCCGCCCGCCGACGCGCGCCTGGCGCAGGCTACCGATGAGGTCCTCGGCGCTCTCTCCGGCGAAGATCGCACGGTTCTGAGCGCCTATTATCTCGACGGCCGCACCCTGGCCGAGATCGCCCGCATGCTGGGAGTGCACGAAAGCACTATCAGCCGTAAGGTCGACAAGCTCGCCAAGTCCCTGCGGAAGCAGATTGTTGCGGCTCTGGTGCGTCGCGGCATGTCGCGACGCCAGGCCGGAGAGGCCCTCGAAGTGGATGTCCGCGACCTGCAAGTGGATATTCGCCAGAGTCTGAGGCAAGGGAGTCTGAAACCAGAACTTCTGGAACAAGAAGCTCTAGAACAAGAAAGTCTGGCGCAAGAATCGTCCGCTCCCGCGTTCTCTGAAAAGAGAGTACAAGCCAGAGTCCGGGAAGACCCAGGGTAGCCGCCCCGTGACACCGCGCTTCATTGATCTTCCAGAAGCGCCTTTCTAGAAAGGATTTGCCGGAAAGCAGGAAGATCGACGGCGCAGGCCAGAAGCCAAGAGCTAGAAGCAAGCAGTTGACATGCAAAATGTCCCAAAATTCGTGCTCCAGCGGTTGAAAGCCGTCCCGGCTGGCGTCAATCATCCGCCTGCCAATCATCCCGACGCAAACGTGTTGAGCGCCTTCGCCGAACGGACGCTGCGCGAAGACGAACGAGCCATCGTAGTTGAGCACTTGAGCCGTTGCGAAGATTGCCGCGATGTTTTAGCCCTGGCTTTGCCCGCCACCGAGCTGGCTCAAACTCCGATGCAACGGCCTGCTAGAGAGTGGTTGACCTGGCCAGCCATGCGTTGGGGATTTGCCGCAGCCGGCGTCGTCGCCATTGCAGCCCTCGGATTCGTGCAACATCAACGGCAGGCAGAAAGCGCAGGTTCGAAAGCACCCGTCCGCTTTGAGAATGTGACGAAAGAGGCTAAAAACCAGCCACTGGCTTCGCCCGCTCCAATTGCCGACGCAAAGAAGGCCGAGAATCTTCAACCGCCCGCTGCCGCAGGAGCCTATTCGGTGGCTGCCACAAACGGGACTCGTCACGAAGTCCCGCGCAGAAGCCACGCTGAACTGCTCCCGGAGCCCGTGCCGACTCGGGGTAGCGTGGGCCAGACTGAGGCCCTGGCTGGGGGCGTGCCGCCGGGTGGTCCCAGACCAGCCAATCAGTGGCAGCAACCAAGTGCGACTCAAAGTCAGGCTTCCGTACCGGCAGCGTCTTCGCCGTTCGCGAAACAGCAGGCTGCTGGCGATCTAACCGCGAACGTGCAGGCGCCTGCAGTCTCCGAAACGGCAGTGGAGAGTCAATCAACCCAACTGGACAGGCTCACTCAGAATCCGAAGACTCGCCAAAGCAAAGATGAGCCTGTGCAGCCGCCTCAGACGGACCAGGATTATGTTTTGGCTCGAGTGGGCAAAGCTAAACCCGCCGAAGCCGCGGCCTCAGCACGCGCTCCCCGCTGGAGCATCAGTTCGACCGGGAAACTTCAACGCTCCTTTGACCAAGGCGCCAGTTGGCAGGTTGTGGATGTAAAGGCGAATCCCGCGTATTTCACCGATGCGACGAGCATCCAGATTACCGGAAAGACTTCGGGCGCCGCCAAAGTCCGAAAGATGGCGTCTCCCATTTTCCGCGCCATCGTGGCAACTGGCATCGATGTTTGGGCGGGCGGTTCCGGCGGCGCGCTCTATCACTCCTTGGACGGCGGCGACCACTGGGTCAGCGTCATGCCCAGTTGGCAAGACGCCGTGCTCACCGGCGACATTGTCAGCCTGGAATTCCCCGACACGCAGCACGGAAGAGTGTCAACTTCTACCGCGGAGGTCTGGACCACCAGCGATGCCGGCCAAACCTGGCAGAAGCAGTAAGCCTCGTGCAGATTCTTCCTCAGTTCCGTCCGCATTGAATTCACTCCGCGTATTTGCATTACCAAAGTGACGTTTACACCAAGGGAAGAGAAACCTAATATTCATTTCGTAGTTTGGCAGTTCTGGGGGAGGGCTGCCGAGGCGTCCTGGACTGAAAAGTCGAGGGCGCTTTTTTACTTCCAGCCTCGAACGAGAAGGGGGACTCTATTTCGATTCTCATTTCGGGCCTCATTTCGATCCCCGGCAGGCTGCACAATATCCCCCGATCTCCAGCCGTGAAATCAGCACGCGAAATCTGCAGTCTCTCTCGACTTGCTGCTTAAGCCTCTCAAAACTGTCACTCACGAATTCAGCGATCTTGCCACAGCGCAGACAGGCCATGTGAATGTGGTCGCGCTCCAGCTTGCGTTCATAGTAGTGACCTTCGCCGTTGATGTGCATCAGGTCGAGTTCGTCGATCAGGCCCTGGCGCTTTAGCAATCGCAATGTGCGGTACACCGTGCTGCGGTCGACGCTGGCATCGATCCTCTGCGCCTTGCGCAGAATCTGGCTGGCATCCAGATGTTTTTTAGCCGTTTCCATGACGCTCAGAATGGCGCGACGCTGCTGCGTCATCCGGATTCCGCGCTCGGTAAAGTGCGCCTGCAACCGCCCCGGCATCTCGGTTTGAGGAAGCGGCATTCAAAAACTCCTTGCTGTCGCAACTGGTCGCAACCAAAGTGCGACGAATTCTTTTCCTGACTCTTGACGGCGCGGGAAGCATTCCCTCAGAATCGAAAGTGTATCTTAGATGCGACCGAGTTGCAACTAGAAGAAGTAGTAAATCAAAGCAGGCGGAACCTGTTAGCGAGCGGTCCACTCAATCACAAGCATCACCAATGGTTCCCTGCGGCTTGGTGTGGAGCTGCGAAATTGTTTACTGGAAAGGAAACAAATTCTCCGCTTGAAGTCCGTCAAGTTTCAAATCGTGCCTGCATTCCCTAGGAGCAGAGGCTGCTCGTCTCGCACAGCAGGAGGGCGCATCGGCCGCCTGGTCTCCTGCTTCGCCCTGCTGGCACTTGCTCTGGCCGTCGTCCCTCTCCCTGCCCGCGCCCAGGAAAGTCCCTACATCGTGACCTACGACCACTATCTCGAGGAACCCGGCAGCCTCGAAGTTGAATACTTCTCGACCTTCGGCACCCAGCGCGGCGGCAACGATTTCCACGCCTTCTGGGCAGAATTCGAGTACGGCGCCACGGCTTGGTGGACCACCGAGTTGTACGTCGACGGTCAAACCACATTCAACGACAGCACTATCTTCACCGGCTTCCGCTGGGAAAACCGCGTGCGCCTACTCCAGCGGGAGCATTTTGTGAATCCAGTGCTCTACCTGGAATATGAGCAAATCAGCGGCGCCGACAAAATTCTGAAGGAAGTGGAGGGCCATGACGTGGAAGCGGATTATGCTGATCCGAACGCGCGGGCCCGCCAGGACCACGGTCACGAACTGGAATTCAAATTGCTTCTCTCCAGGACTTTCAAGGGCTGGAATGTCGCCGAGAACACCATCGCGACCAAGAATCTCACTGGCGGCGATCCCTGGGAGTTCGGCTATGCCATCGGCGCCTGCCGGCCGCTCGCGCTAAAGGCTTCCGCCAAACGCTGTAATTTCTGCGGCGAGAATTTTATTGCCGGAGTGGAAATGTATGGCGGCCTGGGTGACCGCTATAGTTTCGGCCTGCACGACACCTCTCACTACCTGGCGCCGGTGATCGCCTGGAACCTGCCTTCGGACTGGACCTTGCGACTTTCACCCGGCTTCGGTCTCAACGATAACAGTCACCGCTTCCTGTTGCGCTGGGGCATCTCCCGCGAATTCTCCGGCTTCGGGTCCGCGATCAGCCGGCTGCTCGGAGGTCGGCCATGACGCCAACGATCCCGACCAGCATGAGATTCACGAAGCGAAACGTGAACCTGAGCAACCTTAGATTTGATCACGATCGCATGTGCAAGAGACATCTGAGTGCGGTCGTTCTGTTCATGAGCATGCTTTTGAACTTGGGTACGGCTAAGGCACAGACGCGCTCTCCTGCCATCATCAAAGACAATTCTGTCTACGCAGAGTTGGCGAAGGCGCCCCGCAAGTCTGTCTCACGTCGCAATCCTTTGGAAACGGATCCCGATGCGGTAGCGGCAGGCGGCAAACTCTTTGCCATGCATTGCGCCGAGTGCCACGGAGAGATGGCCCAGGGTGGGAAAAAAGCTCCCAGCCTGCTTGCCCCGGAAGTGCAGCAGGCGGCTCCCGGCGCATTGTTCTGGCTGTTGACGAACGGCGTGGTCCGCCACGGCATGCCTGTTTGGTCCAAACTCCCTGAACCCCAGCGCTGGCAACTGGTTAGCTTCATTAAATCCCTCTCGCCTGCTGCTCCGCCCAAGTCAGACGGCGAAAACACAGCTCATCCCTGACCTTGGGAATGCTTGCGACCTTCCCATCGCCCGGAGCATCTAACGACGGTGTTACGATAATAGGTCGAGCCCTGACGGGACGCACTTATACGAATCGCCCGGCAGCGCGGCCGTGGTAGCGTCTGCCGAAAGCGTTACGTTTTCAACGAGGAGAAACCAAATGGCAGGAAACGGAATCGTCGAAGTGACCGATGCAAACTTCGACCAGGATGTTTTGAAATCGGACAAGCCCGTCCTGGTGGACTTCTGGGCAACTTGGTGCGGCCCCTGCCGCGCTATCGCCCCCATTGTCGAAGAACTGGCCACCGAGTATCAGGGCAAGATCAAAATCGGCAAGATGGATGTCGACTCCAACAGCGCCACGCCGATGCGCTACAAAGTCACCGGCATCCCGACGTTATTGGTGTTCAAGGGCGGCCAGGTCGTCGAGCAAATCGTCGGCTACAAGCCGAAGGACGCCATCGCGCAAGCTCTCAACAAGCATCTCGGATAACAGCTTCGAGCCATTAGCTCCTAGCTTTTAGCTAAGACCTTCAACGCACGCGAAGCCCGTTAGGCAGCGTGCGTTTTGTCTTTTATGTGAGAATCAGTCCCGAAGAGTTCGCGACTTCGAAGCATTGGCCGTGTCTAGAAGCTAGAAGTGATTCAGTACTTCCTCAGCACCCCAATCACCCGTCCCTGCACATCCACCGACGCCGCTGGTACGATGATCGGCTTCATAGTCGCGTTCGAGGGCTGCAGCCGAATGTTGTCACCCTCCCGGTAGAAGCGCTTTAGCGTTGCATCGGTCGAATCCACGAGAGCCACTACAATGTCCCCGTTGTGCGCGGTGCGGGCTTTTTCCACCAGCACGTAATCGCCGTCGAGGATGGCTTCATCCTGCATGGAATCGCCGCGTACTTCGAGCACGAATACTTCTTTCGAGCGCACGAAGTCCGCCAGCGAGATGGTCTCGTTATTCTGCACCGCTTCGATCGGCTGCCCGGCGGCGATGCGGCCGACCAGCGGCAGGACTACTCCGGTATTGACGCTCATCGCCTGCTTGAGCCGTCCCCTGGGAGGCAGCAGGTCGATCGAGCGACTGCGGTTATAGTCGCGGGTCAGAAGGCCTTTCTTCTCCAGGTTCGTGACGTGCTTGTGCACCGTGGCGAGAGACGTCAACTCCAGCCCTTTGCCAATCTCCTCAAACGATGGGGAATATTGGTGCTCCGCCACAAATCGCGAGATGAAGTCGTATACTTCCCGTTGCCTGCGTGTGATGGCCATGCGCCATTATTGGCGAAGATAAGGCGAAAAAGCAAGTAAGAAGTCAATTACCTCAGAGTGAAACTTTTATCCCGCTCGCAACTCTAATACATAGCCCAGACGTTTCGCACCAAAGTAGGGGAAAACAAAATGTCATCTCCGACTCGCATCCTTCTGATTGTTCTTGTATCGCTGCTCGGCGTCATGGCCTGGAAGGCCAAAGCGAGCTCCTCCGTCACGGTGCCCCCGCCCTTGGAGGACATGCCACGCGCTGCCGCTTCTGGGAAGCAAACCGCAGTGATTTCCGGCGGATGTTTCTGGGGCGTCCAGGCGGTATTCCAGCACGTCAAAGGAGTCATCAGCGCAACCTCTGGGTACGCGGGAGGCTCGGCCAAGAACGCCGAATATGAAATCGTAAGCACAGGTGAAACCGGACACGCCGAGTCCGTGCAGATCGTCTACGATCCGGCGCAGATCACCTACGGCGAACTGTTGCGCATCTTCTTCTCCGTGGCGCACGACCCGACGCAACTCAATCGTCAAGGCCCGGACGAAGGCCCGCAATATCGTTCGTCGGTTTTCTACAGCAACGATGAGCAGAAACACATCGCCGAGGCGTACATCGCCCAACTCGACCAGGCCAAAGTATTTCGGCGCCCGATCGTGACCAAGGTCGTACCGCTCCGGGCTTTTTATCCGGCTGAGGCCTATCACCAGAATTATGCCACGCTGCATCCCAATCAGCCCTACATTGTGTTCAACGATGCTCCCAAGGTCGAGCACCTGCGGCAGCAATTCCCGGACCTGTACGTCGGAAAGTAGCGGAGATCGCTATGCCTCAATCGGATGGCAAAGCGCCTTATGATGACAAGCTTTATGTGGGGACAGCCACCCCCGGCTGTCCGAAGCGAAGCTTGCCGGCGTCGGAGCCCAACATGCAGAGGCGTACGTTTCTTGTGACCTCCCTGGCTACGCTCGCAGGCTTGGCCGTGTGGCAATGGAGAAAGCCGGGAATGTTGAAAGCCGCGGCACCCGCGGACAACCGCCCGAGGGAAGTCACGATCGTTCTTTTCTCCGACGCTGGCCAGCCTCTGAACAGAGTGCACATTGCTAGAGTCATCAAGACCGACGCCGAGTGGCGCAAGCAGCTTCCCCCCGGAGTCTTCGACATCACCCGCAATGCCGACACTGAGATCGCCTTTTCGGGAAAGTACTGGAACCTGCACGACAGTGGAATCTACCGCTGCATCTGCTGCGACAACGCGCTCTTCGATTCCGCCACAAAGTTCGAATCCGGTACTGGATGGCCCAGTTTTTGGGCGCCCATCGCCGCCGAAAACGTGACCGAGATTCGCGACATCAACTTTGGCATGGTACGCACCGCAGTCGCCTGCACGGAATGCGACGCTCATCTCGGCCATGTCTTTGACGACGGCCCCGAGCCCACCCATCTGCGCTATTGTATGAATTCCGCCTCCCTGCGCTTCGTGCCGAAAACCTAGCGAGCGCCAACAATGAACGCATGCCGTGCCCGCTCCCCGTTTTCCGCGGGGGTTGCCGGCGTCGAAAACCGATTCCCGGAGGGTCGCCACAAGAATCTTTCGCTGCGATCAGCGAGAGTTATCAGGCTTTCGAACTGCGCACAGATTGATTCCACCCTTCCCAGAGCCGAAACCTATTTTCTTAGGCCACTTTTTCGCTTGCGCAAAGCTATGAGTTATGGCATCTTCAAACATCTTCCCAAGAAAGGACGCCCAAATTGTCACAAAACACGCATAAACGGCTAAGCGGGCTGCATCGGCACACAAACGGCCGATTCAGTTTTTGGGCGTCGTCCGACTGCGCAAATTAGTTCTCGGCGCCCTTGATCCGAAGGTAATCCTGCAGAACACTGCGACAGCGTTGCGATTCTTCGTTTAAGAAAAGCGATGGCCTGTTGCTCATCTCAGCATGCACCGTGCGTGCTATCTCGCTCGCGACGAATGCCGTCGTGTGCGAAATCGCGCACCCGCAACTCAGACTATCAACTCCGGCCCAAATGCCGGTTAGAAAAAGCGAAATATGATCGAACTTCTGAAGATGATGTTTACCGGCCAGAATCAGTTAGCGTCTGGCGGGTTGCTGTTGATGGTGATTGGAGGGCTGAGCGTCTATTTGCGGGCGGTTCCCGAGAAACTGTGGGACTGGATCGTAAGTCAGTCCACGATGATGATCACCGTGAAGGACGACGATGCGGCGTTCGTCTGGGTCAAAGAATGGTTTCTGGAGCAGCAGTTTCTCCAGCGGATGCGTCGCGTTGATCTGGATACAACGTTGCGCGCGGAGCGAGTCGTTCTTATTCCTGCTCCGGGCGTTCATTGGTTTTGGTATGGAGGACGGCCCTTTCACGTCTGGTTTTCGCGTAGTGACAATACCCGCGAGCGGAGCGCGCGGCGCATCGAATCGCTGACCTTCAGAACACTGGGAAGGAAGCAAGCTTTCCTCAAGAGTTTTGTGGATGACGTCGTTCGCTGTCACCTCAAGCGCCTCGGGGTGAAGTCGTGGCTATACACGTATAACGACGGTTGGGATTACACGGCAGGGTACGAACCTCGGTTGCTGGAATCCGTCGTTCTGCAACCTGGCGAGAAAGAGCATCTGGTGCAGGACATTGCGAACTTCCGGAAGTCGAAGCAGAGGTACTCGCGGCTCGGAGTTCCCTACCACCGTGGCTACTTGTTGTACGGACCTCCGGGAACGGGGAAGACTTCGCTGGTTTCGGCGCTGGCGGCGAATTTTGGGATGTCGGTATACTTTCTGAACCTGGCCGATTTCAACGACCGGAGCTTAATGAGTGCGGTCAACCAGATTCCAGCGAACTCGGTATTACTGTTTGAAGATATTGATTGCATGAAAGGCGGACAGGCTCGCCTGTCCGCGAACCATCAAAACGTAGTATCAGTTGAGGATCGCATGCAGAAGGACAATGTGGCGGCGCCAAACGGGGTCACGCTTTCTGGTTTGTTGAATGTGCTGGACGGATTTTTCGCGCCGGTTGGAGTGCTGTTCATGATGACCACAAACCGAATCGAATCGCTGGATCCCGCACTTCTCCGGCCAGGCCGAATTGACTACCGGCTATATCTGGGCAAAGCGTCGGAGCAGCAGAAGACCGGATTGTTTCGGAGATTCTTTCCCGACGCGTCGGAGGCAGAAGCGCGCGAAACCGTGCGAACCCGCCTTTCGGCAGAGACGATGGCGGAATTTCAGGGTCTTCTGCTCGGCATGACGGAGAATCCCGCGGGTATTCAGGCCAGCCACCGGTTAGCGACGCGGAAAATCCCGGAGAAGGAGGAACTGGAACCGGTTGCTCTGGCAAAATAGATTCAATTTACCTGCTTTTTCGGAGCTGCATGGCACGACCTCTGAGAGCCCTCCCACGTCCCGGCAATGGCCCGACGCATACGCACAAAAGCAAGAACGACGAACACACTTATCTCGATCGCGCGTTCGGAGTTCAGCACGGTGGCGGCCATGATCGCACCGTGTTCGGTAAAGGCGTAAGGACGATAACGCGCCCCGCCATGGCCTTCACTTGAAATCACAAGTTGTGACTTCAAGATTTTCAATTCGTGCGCGGAAGTTGAAAGCGAAAGGCGAGTGGGAAGCATTTCGCATTGCCCTTGGCCTGCTGATTCAGGTGCCGGAACTGTACGCCGTATAGCTCGGCGAGGTCGGTGTCGAGGATGACTCTCTGCCCACGGAGAACAAAGATCCTCGAATCAACTTTTCTTGCGACCACAACGGCTGTTTCTGCCATGTCTTAGAGCTCGTTTCAGACTTGAGATCACAAATTGTGATCTCAAGTTTTCGATAGAGGACTAGCAGCAGAATAGCAGCCGGATGTAGCTTGCAGCACCGCGAAAGTTCATTCTTACTCTGAATACACCTGGGTCAAAGACCCGTCCCCGCACACAATACGAGATCAGGCTTCGGCGGCGAAGGCGTTTCCATCCGGCTTGGCTTCCGTCTCTTCCGCAGCAGCATCGGCTACGTCCTGCACGAACTCGCGGCGGCGTTCGGGGCCCTCATGCTCGACCACTCTCACGCGCCGGGCGGGGATATTGCTGGGTTCGAGGCTGGTGATGCGGCCGTCGCGTACCTGGACTTGAGCGCGGAACCAATCAGTGCGATACATCCGGCCCGCGGCATAGAACGTGATCGACGCCGCGATAGGGCCTTCAAATTCTTCTCCCGTACAGGCCAGAATGCGCCGGCCCATTTCCTGCGACCAGGTCAGTCCGCCAACCAGGGGATCGTTCAGACGGCAGCGTTCGAATGGCATGGCATGCGACAACTTGCGCAGCTGCAGCAGTTGCAAAAGGACTGACGTTTTCGCCAGATTGGTGACAATCACCTTGGCCTCGGTCGCGGAGACACGTTCCAACTTGATGTGGATGTCCGGCGACCATTCGCGCTCGAACTCTTCGCGCGCCAAAGCCAGACCTTTGTCGGTTGCTTCGACGTACCGCAGCGTGGCGCGGGCCAGGATCACGCTGAAAAGACAAGTCACCACCGTAGCGATAACTGGGATGTAGCTGATCAGCGTGGTGAATGGGATGCGAGTCAAGTCGAATAACTGCATATGCATAGAAGAGCGGCTCCTGCAGGCGCGAGTTCGGGATGAGGGGAGATCGAAATGAGTCTAGCGAGCGGCCGGACAAGGCTCCAGATGCGAATGGTGCGAGGCCCATAACGGGCCGAGTGCTGGACCTTTGGTAACGCCGCACTCGCGGGACGGGAAACTAAAGGCGTCTTAAATGCTGGCTAGGCGGCGGATCCCGCCGCGACAGCCGGCGAGACGCCGGCGCTACTTTTCGACCGCCGCTGCGGGCGCTATTCCAGCACGCTGTCGTCGAGTTTTTTCTTGCCCCAGTCGGCGGCGGCTTGCACAAATGCCAGAACGATGGGATGTGGCTTCTTTTCGGTGGACGACAGTTGCGGCTGGAAGAGCGTGGCCAGGTAGAAGCGGTGGGTCGGCGACTCGATCGCGCGGATTTCGCCCTCGGCGCCGCGCGCCACGACTGGGAAGCCCGCTTCCATAGTCGCCCATTCAAATTCAGGATTGATTTCGAAGTTGCAGAAGAATTCTTCGGTTACGGTCGTTTTATCTTTTCCGTAAAACGTTTGCAGGTAGGAGCCGGGACGCAGGCGAATCTCCGGGACCGTACCGGAGAGCTTGGGCGCATCGCCTTTGCGATTGGGAACAGGGCAGGCCACCGGATAAATGATGACGTTCTTCGATCCGGAATTGTTCTCGGCGCTGTCCGCATCGGCGATATTGAGGACGTTGCGCGCGAATTCGATGAAGGCATACTGGAATCCGCCGCAGGTGCCGAGGAATGGCCAGTCGCGGCGGCGCGCAAACTCGATCCCTTTCAGCATGCCGTTGAAGCTTTTGTAAGGACTGCCGGGAGCGGCCCACAGGCCGTCAAAAGCTTCGAGCTTCTTTTCGGCCGTATCGGCGGTGAGCGACGGGGTCGGCAGCCATTCCACTTCGACCGTCATTCGGAGCTTTTGGGCGGCGTGTTGTAGAGAATCGGTGGTGGCGTGGTGCGAACGAAACTCGGCATTGAAGTCGCCCAGAATTCCGATGCGGACGGCGTCGCTCACGGGTTGATTGTACTAGAGGCAAGCGGCGCGCCACGCGAGAGTAGGGGCAGCGAGGTTAGAAGCATGGTGCCCGAGCGAATGATTTCGCGAGAAGTCCCCGCCATCGCCCTGGAAACGCTCAATGCCCAAGAATTAAGTAAAGACTTAGAAGCGCTAGCGCGGCCCCTCCCCAGATCATCAGGGCGCATTGCCAGCCGAGGGAGCGCGCGACGTCCTGCTGGCTACGCCAGGAGATCAGTAACGTTTTATTGTTCGTTCCTTTCATCAGGACCACCGGCGGATGCAGATCGAAAGCATGCCCCGCCGGCGCAATGGAATCTCCGTTCGAAGAATTGTTCGGGCTAGCCTCAATTGCTGGATCGGAATCGGATAAGACCTGTACATCTTTGGAGACGGTTGCCGCGGGGGCGCCCGCCGCGGCCCATGCAGCGGGACTGGAGATGCCGGCCTTCAGCAAAGCGGCCGCCACTTTCTGCTGCTGCGTCATCTCGGAGGTTCTCAACGGCACGGATTCCGCAGGCGATAGATGAATCGGCAGCAGGACGGAGCGGCTCACGACGGAGCGACTGAAGAAAGAACCGATGGGTTCTTCGTCTTGCATGGGCTGCGGACCGACGTCAAGACCGGGGTTTTCGCTAAGCGTGCCCAGGATGAAGAGCGAGTTCTTGGGTTTGACGCAAAACTCCTGCACCTTGATTTTGTTGTTGGTCGCGATGCCGTGACGCGCCAGAAAGCTGCGCACGTTCTCGGGCGCGGGATCCTTCGCGGTAAAAAACGAATCGCAGAATTCCTGTTCAAAATCGCGATGCAGGTCCAGATCGGCTCCCCGGGGGTCGACCAGAACGCGTCCGGTATTGTCGTCGACGAAGAAGGGCACGTGCATGCACTCCCCTGCGACTTTGACCCAATTCTTGTTCTTGCCCTGTTGTTTCCATTCCCAGACCAGGGTGCGGTAGTAGTAGCAAGAGCGCGCCGTGATCGGCGCGACCATGGCGTAGGGACCAACGGCGAGGCCGCTGACCTCCACCATACCCATTGAAGCGCTTCGAATTTTCGAGAACGGTGTGTCGAGAATCAGCCGGCGGCGCTGCAACAGCCGAAATCCATTGCAGAAGAGTCCGATGCCGGCGCAGAGGCCGGCAACGCACCAGAGAAGAAGTCCTCTAGGATCAGACGAGCGAACGATAAGAGCGAAAAATGTCACCAAGCGATCCGCGAGGCGCAGCGAGTAAACACACACCTCCGTTAGTCAGATTAGCGAGCAGGAACGCGCCTGCGAGGAGAAAACAGCGCGAAGCGCTTACGTTAGTAATCCCATTTGGATGAGCCGCATCATGCTGGGATATGTGTGAGAGTTTCGGCCTGGCTTCCTGAATGACTCCGCGGTGCAGAAGTGGGGCGTATCGCAGGACGACGGCCTGACGGTGCTGGGTGTGCGATTATGCAGCGGACGGACCGGCCTCACTCAATCCATAAATCCGATGTGCCACGTCTGCATTCCGTGCTCAGGTCCGCTCATTTACCACACGTCACACCGCTTGCCTTCGGGCCGCACCATCGCTGCATCCGCCTTGCAACTCCATGCCTTCTGGAAGTCCGGCAGGTTCGAGAGCGGGCCGATGACGCGGTATTTCGCGATCGGATGCGGATCGCTCTGCACCATCAGACGCTGGGTTTCGGGTCGGATTTCGTCGCCGCGAAATTGCCCCCAGGCAATGAAGAACTGCTGCTCGGGCGTGAAGCCGTCGATATCCGCCGGTCGCGGCTTGCCTTGGATCGATTTCTGATACGCGAGATACGCAACTTTCGCTCCGCCCAGATCGCCGATGCTTTCCCCGAGCACCAGCTTGCCGTTGTGGTGGATACCTTTCTCGATGTAGTAGTGATCGAACTGATCGACCACGCAGGCCGCGCGCGTCTGAAAGTTTTTCAGGTCGGCCTCGGTCCACCAGTTGCGCAGGCGGCCGAGATAGTCGAACTGCGCTCCCTGGTCGTCGAAGCCGTGGGAAATCTCATGGCCGATCACGACTCCGATGGCGCCGTAGTTCACTGCATCGACGGCGTGCATATCGAAGGCGGGCGGTTGCAGGATTCCGGCAGGGAACACAATTTCGTTCAGCAAGGGATTGTAGTAGGCGTCCGATGTAGGCGGCGTCATGCCCCAGCGGCCGCGGTCGACATTCTTTCCGATGGTGGCGCGGTCATCCTCCTCGACGAATTTTCTGCCGGCGATCATGTCGTCGAAAAACACATCCCGGCGAATCTCGACATGGCTGTAATCTTTCCACTTGTCGGGATATCCGATCTTGGGATTGAATGTAGCGATCTTGGCCATCGCTTTTTCTTTGGTGTCGTCACTCATCCATGGCCGGCTCAGAATATCGTCGCGCATGGCGGCAAGCAGATTGCGCACCATCTCCTGCATGCGGGCCTTGGCCTCGGGCGGGAAGTATTTCTCCACATATTTTTGCCCCAACGCCTCTCCCAGCAATTGGTCGGTCGATTCGACGCAGCGTTTCCAGCGCGGCTTCATTTCCGTAGTGCCGCTCAGGTATTTGCCGTTGAAGGAGAAGTCTTCTTCGACGAATGGCGCGGAAAGCGAGCTGGCAGTCGAATTCAAAAGCTGCCATTTCAAATACACTTTCCAATCCGCAAGCGGCGTCTGCTGCAGTTGACGGTCGACTTCCTGCATGAACCTCGGCTGATCGACGTTCATGTCGACGTCGGTGGGCAGTTGTTTGTGCTTGAAGTAGCTAGCCCAATCGAAATGCGGAGCCATGGCCTGCAGTTGAGCAAACGTGGTGTTGTGATCGGTAGCAGTCGGATCGCGCAACGCGACGTTGTCGAGCGAGGCTTCGGCTAATTTTGTCTCCAGGTCCATGATCGTCTGCGCAGCGGCTGCGGCGGACTTCTGGTCCCATCCAGCCAGCTTAAGCATGGCGATGACATGCTCCACGTACTTTTCGCGAGCTTCCTTGAAACGCGGCTCGGGCTTCAAGTAGTAGTCGCGATCGGGCAGGCTGAGGCCGCTCGCGCCCAGATCGGCCAGCACCCACGAAGGCTTATGGGGATCCTGCTGGCTGCCCAGCGCGAAGGGAACCTGCACCAGAATGTCATGCATTTCGGCCATTACCGCTTGCAGCGCGGCGGTGTCGCCAGCCGCGTCGATTTTGGCGAACCAGGGCTTGATCGGATCCATGCCGCGGGCGTTGACTCGGGACTCGTCCATGCAGGCGCCGTAGTAGTCTCCGATGAGTTGTTCAGTGCTGCCCCTGGGCGCGCTCTTGTCCGCCGAAGCGGTTTCTAAAATCTCGCGCAGCTTGTCTTTGGAAGATTCTCCCGCGGCCCAGCGCTTGCTCCAGCGCGTCATCGACGCAGGAATCGGATTGTTGGCCCGCCAGGTGCCGTTGGCGAATTCGTAGAAGTCGGTGCAGGGATCAGCTTTGCGATCGAGATCGCCCAGGTCAACGCCGTGCAGGGACGACGTCTGCGACCATGCAACGGGAGCAAATGAAATCGTCCCCGCGAACAGGGCCAGAAATAAACTCTGCAGAATTCGCATGAATGATCTCCAATGGCGGACAGCTATCTAGGCCCGCTTGCGCGTGGGTCCGGTCGATTGATCTCGCTCTGCAGTTTTTGTAAAAGCTGGGCACGCTCTTCGGTGCTTAACTCGCGTTGCAACTCTTCCAGAGCCAGGGCCACGATGTGGTAGTGGTGCGCGCCGGCAAACCTGGGATCCGCCGTGATGTTAAGCCACAGTTTGTGCATGAGTTCCACATCCTGGGGACGCATGCGGGGCGTGTGCGGCCCCAGCGCGTATTCACGGATGGTTCCGTCCGGAGCACAGACTTCCAGATTCAGCCGTGGGCGAGGCTCGGGCAGGCGCTCCCAGGCATCTCCGGTGAGCTTGGCCTGCTCGTCGGCCGTGAGTTTGTTGGAAAGCCCGCACACCACGCGGCTGGAGTCGAGACGCTGCGCCGTCACCATGATGGCATCGAACACATCCGTGGCGGGCACCACCAGCAGCGAAATGGGTTTGCCTTCTTTTTCGGCGACGGCGACGGCAGCGGTGAACAGCTCCTGCTCATAGTGGTCGAATACCTGGCTGGCTTCAAAAATGGAACTGCCACTGAAACTGGGCTCGCGATGGTACAGGCGGGCGCTCATGACCACGACATCCTGCTTGACAGTATTGGTATGGCTGAGAATGTGCCGCAGGTAGTAGAGATTGCGGGGATCGCGCACCGCGACCAGGACATTTCCGGGGCGCACCCCCATGGCACCGCTGCCGAGTTCCTGATTCCCGTACACTCGGAACTGATCCACGCTCTCCACGTTTCCCTTGCGTTCGCGGGTAACCCGGCGTTCGGAATAAGTAAAGACGATAAAGAACAGCACGCTGAATGCGACGCCGCCGATCGTCGCCTCGCGCTTGGTTAGAAGGTTCACGATCGCCGTGGTAAACAACACCGCGGCGATAAGCAGGACGCCCACCGGTATTTCGCGCTCGCCGATGTGAATGTTCCCGGGCACTTTCCACAGACGTCCGCCGGGTTCCTTGTGGCGAAGCACCAGTACCGCGAGCGACATCATGGCGAAGCTCCAGATGACGCCAAATGCGTACAGCCCCGCCAAAGTAAAGACGTTGCCCCGGGTCAGCAGAATCGTGAGCAACTGCAGGCCCACGATCAGGTTGATGATGCGGTAGCTGGTGCCAAAGCGCGGATGTGGCTTCTGAAAGGCCGAGGTTAGGACGCCGTCCTCCGCAACGCGATTCAGCACGCCGTTGGCCCCGACAATGGAGGTATTCTGAGCTCCGGCCAGAATCAGAACGCCAACCAACACTACAAAGCCGTGGAATAACAGCCGGGCCCACTCCGGACCCACCAAAAACACAGAGATCCCGCCAATGAGGTTCCCGAAATAAGCGGGCCGAACGCGGTCCGGAATAATCATTACCGCGAAAAACGATACCAACGAGGTGAAGAGCAGGCTGTAGACGAAGATCACAAGACCGGTCTTTTCCAGATTCTTCAGCTTCGGGTGAGCGATCTCGCGGTTCACCTGCGCCAGCGTCTCTTCGCCGCTCATGGCCAGTACCGAATGCCCAAAGCCGACGAAGAGAATGATTAGCGTCAGATGGCTGATCCAGGTGCCATCCAGCCATCCCAGCGACTCTTTGTTCAGCGGAACCACGCCGGGGGTGAACGGACTGGGCGGAAGATGAACGGGAATCTTCAGCACTGTAACCGTACACCAGATAATCAGGATCACGACCATGACCGTGGTGATGATCATGATCTGGACGGCCTTCTGGCTCGATTCGTGGATCCCCTGGGTGTTTTTTCGCCAGAAATAAATAGCGACGAGCGCCCCAAAGCATGCGGCAAAAGTATTCTCCGGAAATCTTGCGAAGGGATGGCCCATGTACCGCGCCAGATCCTCAATAAAGCCCGCGAGATACTGGCCCGCTACAACCGCGCTGATGGGTCCCGTCAGGACGTAGTCGAACAGCAGCGCCGAGACGGAAAACTTGGCCAGAGTTCCGCCCATGGCTTCTTTGACGACGCGGTAGACGCCGCCGCGCACGAACATGCTGCTGGATTCGATGTACAGCGCACGCACGGCATAGCTGAACAGCATGACCGCGAGGATGAACCAGGGCGCGCTCTTGCCGATGACCTTCTCCGCGTCGCCACCGGCGTAATAGGCGGAAGAAGCCAGGTCCGATAGAACGATGGCGGCAGCGCGCCAGAACGAAATAAAGGTCAGCATCACCGTAGTGGCGACGAAGACCTTTACCGCCGGTTTTGTCTCAGGGGAACTAGCCATGCTTCAAAAAAGGCCGCAACTGCAATAAAGACTGAGGCTATGAAGATAGCACACGGAGGAGACAAAGAAGCGTCTCTGCGACTTTCGGTAGGTGGCTTAAATCGCGGGAACAAACGCGTGAGGATAGCGGCCTTCGGCAGTCCGGTCGAGCGACGCTCAGGCGGCGTGTCACCCAGAAACTCGGGTTAAGACACGCTCTGCTGTTTCGGTTCGGGCGCCTCCGCAGCTTTCCGCTTCTTCGGCGCCAGGTAGGTGTGCGTGATCCGGTCGTGCCAGCAAAGTGCGTCTTCGTCCAGGAAGGCCCAGACATATCCCATCCCGAGCGAAACGGCGGAGAGGCAGGCGGCCAGTACGCGCCAGCGGCGCAGCGAGCGGCTGGTCGAAGTGCCATCGAAGCGGGCAAGTTCGAGGTGTGCCATGCGCAATCCCGGAGTGCTGGCGGAGTACACAATCAGCAGATATTGATAAGCAGCCCAGAAGATACAAGGGATTCCCGCGGCGAGGCCCACCATTTGACCCAGCGGCGGGCGCATGTCCGCAACTTTCCAGAAAATGTACCCAAACAAACCCGACGCACCCGCGATGACGATTCCATCGACCAGGGCGGCCACTACGCGCGCCGCAAATGGCGCACTCTGCAAAGGAAGGTCGATCCCTGGCCTCTTCTGAACTTCGTCCCGCTCCACCGCTTCCATGGTGATGCCGCCGAGCGCCGGAGGCGGGGGTTCAACTTCGGGCACATCCAGAATTCGTGGCCGCCCGGAGACCGGTTCCGCTAGTTGATCCGGCGGGGGCGCCGGCGGCCCCCAGGCAGACCTCGGAAACTCGATAATCTTTGCCCCAGCGTGTCCGGCCCCAGCGTGTCCGGAGCTGGCATGTTCAAGTGCGGATTGTCCGGCAAGAGCAGGAGAGCAAGGCGCGGCGACCGACGCGGGATGCGCGTATTGCACATCCGCCTCCGCAGCGGACGACGGCTTCTGTGTCATGCCATGCAGCGCCAGCGCATGGTTGGAGCGAGGCTCGAACGTCGCGGGCCGAAAAGATTCGCCGGCCGGATTTCCGCGTGGCCTCGACTCCGTGGTTTCAAACCGCAGGCTCAAAGACGGATAACGAGGCGGGCGCACCTTGCGGCGCGCGCGGTAACGATTGAGCCGGTCAGAAAGCTCGCCGCGCCAGGCCTGGGCATCGCTCTCTGCAACAGCTGCCGCCTGTGAATCAGTAGCGGCCAGAAACTCGGAAGGGCAACGGCAAACCTCTCCACACTGCGGACAATTCATGAAGGCCTATCTCTCGAAATATCACCCTCGCGTGCCACGTACAACCGCAAATGAACCAACGGGAATCCTAGCCTTTTTCGCCACTTTGCCTCGCGGCCAGCGCCGTGCTAAGTTCACGATGCCGCGACAAGAAAGCCGAAAGGGCAGGTAGCCTTCGATGGGCGGTCTTCTTCCGTCGATTTTCTTCCGATGACTCTTCGCACTAGATTCCTTATCACGGCGCTGTTTCTTTGTCACCAGCTTCTCGCTTCCGCCCTAGTAACCAGCCAGTTGCCGTCGGGGAATTTCAATCAACCCGCAAGTGCCTCCCAATTAGCTCTTGCCCAGAAAGCGAACACGCCCGACTCGGCAGGCAAGCCTTGCGCCAATCGGGCGATGACGCAACTCAATGACGGGACAATCATTTGCGCCGACCAGCAGGAAAAAGATGGCGACGTCTATAAACTGCACGGCAACGCGGAAATCCACTACCGGGCCTATGTCCTGCGCGCCGACGATCTAACCTACAACTCCGACAGCGGCGAGGCCACCGCCGCGGGCCGTTTCACTCTCGACGGCGGCCCCAACGACGACCACCTCAAGGCTAGTCATGGAACTTACAATCTCACGGCCGAGACCGGACGCTTCTACGACGTCATCGCAACTACAGGTCTCCGCTTCCAAGGTGCGCGCGCCACCCTGACCTCGACTGCTCCATTCGCCTTCTCCGGCAAAATCGTGGAAAAGACGAGCCCCGATCACTATCTCGTTTACGACGGCACAATTACCACCTGCGAACTTCCACGGCCCAAATGGCAGTTCGCGGCTCACAAAGTGGCCGTCGACGTCGGCGCCAATGCCCAGATCTATCACAGCACATTCTGGCTGCATGGATTCCCGGTTCTCTATCTCCCCTACGCGACTCACCCCGTGGCCCGCGAAGTGAGGGACACAGGATTTATGGTGCCGACCGTTGGCAAATCCTCCACTAACGGCAATGAGGTCGGCGACTCCTTTTACTGGGCCATCGACCGCAGCATGGACGCCACCATCGGCGCGGAATATCTCTCCAAACGCGGCTGGTCCCAGCGCGGAGAATTCCGCGCCCGCCCCAGCGACAGTTCGTATGTGGATCTGAATTTCTTCGGTGTGATCGACCGCGGCATCGGCACTCCTCCATTGAAAGAAGGCGGACAGGAAGCGCGGTTGACGGCAGAAGGCAACTTCGACGGCTTTCGCGCCGTTTCCAATATCGACTATCTCAGTTCGTTCCTGTTCCGCCTTGCCTTCAACGAAGTTTTCACCCAGGCGGTCAACTCCGAAGTCAAGTCGCAGATCTTTCTCTCGAAAGCCATCGATGGCTTCTCTTTCGGCAGCACGATCGAGCGCTATCAGAACTTTTTTCAAACCATCGATGCGGACGGCACGCTGTCGAATCCTCCGACGTTCGACTCGATCCAGATTCTGCACGCCCCCAGCGCCGATGCCTCCAGCGTCGCTAAGCCGATATTGAGATCTCCATTCTTCTGGTCGTTCGACGCCTCGGTAGCGGGCCTGTCCCGCACCGAACCCGGCTTTCACACCGCAGAACTGCTGGGCCGCTTCGATCTGAACCCGGAGATTTCCCTGCCCTTTCAATTTCACGGATGGTCTCTGCGCCCGGCCCTCACTCTGCACGAGACGTACTACACCGAGCGCTTTGTGAATGGGGTTGCCGTGGAAGATCCAACCAACCGGCAGGCGCTGGAAACGTCTGTCGAAGTACGCCCACCGGTCCTGGAGAAAATATTCGATCGTGATTATTTTGGACGTAAATGGAAGCACGTCATCGAACCCCGGGTCGTCTATCGCGCGGTAACAGGCGTGAACGACTTCGCCAATGTCCTGCACTTCGACGAGCGCGACATCCTGACCAACACCCACGAAGTGGAGTATGGATTCGTGACCCGGCTCTACGCCAAACGTTCATCTTCCTCGCAGATTGAGGAATGCGATACCCCCATGACCGGCCTGGCGGTGGGCGCCGCGGCGCCGGAACAACTTGTACCATGGCAACGCGTCAGCAATCTCGATAAGCAGCCTTGTACTCCGGGTCCACAAGCCCGCGAACTGGCTACCTGGGAGATTGACCAGAAATATTTTCTCGATCCCACCTTCGGCGGCGCGCTCGTCGCCGGGCAGCGCAACGTGTTTACCACCACCGAAGACTTGACCGGCATCGCCTTCGCGACCCAGCCACGCCATCTCTCCCCGATCGTATCCCGCATGCGCGCCGCCACCGGCAGCCATACCGACACCGAGTGGGATCTGGACTACGATTTTCAGTTGGGCCGCGTCAATGCCAGCACACTGCTGTTCAACTACAACCTGGGATCTTTCACGCTGGGCGGCGGAGACGCCTTCCTGCAGATTCCGCAGCCCAACACTATCCCTCTCAAGTTTCAACAGTTCAGAGTCGCGCTGGGATACGGTGGCCTTACCCGCCGCGGGCTCAGCGCGGCCAGCGGTTTTGGTTTCGACGCGGAAAACCGGAAACTTCAGTTCGCCACCGCACAAACGACTTACAACTGGGATTGCTGCGGCGTAACGCTGGAATACCGCCGTTACGCCATCGCCAACGTGCGCAATGAAAATCTCTTCCGCTTTACGTTCAGCCTGGCCAACATCGGCTCCTTCGGAAATTTAAGAAAGCAGGAACGGCTATACTGATATTGCTCTGCAACTGCATGCATCAAACGCATGCGCAGCAGTAGTTTTTAGATGAAGCATGCGCAACCGTGGAAGAGCGGCCCTTAAGGGCCGCGTAAAATCGCAAAAAGAATGCGCTTTTTGGCCCCGGATGCTCGTACCCCAACGCAAGGCTGATACCATAGCAACATGCAGGCGCCCGAAGCCGACATTGCCGCCAAGCATTCCAAACTGCAACTCGAACTGCAAGCCCTGGGCCGCACGCTGGTCGCCTATTCCGGCGGCGTAGACTCCGCCTATCTCGCCTGGGCCGCTCACCGCGCTCTGGGCGCAGACATGCTGGCGGTGATCGCCGACTCCCCCAGCCTGGCCCGCACTCAGTTGAACGATGCCATTGCCTTCGCCAACGAACAAGGAATTCCGTTGGAAGTGATCTCAACTTCTGAACTGGAGCGCCCGGAATACGCTCGCAACGACGGGCAGCGCTGCTTTCAATGTAAAGATGAGCTCTTCGCGGTGATGGAAAATCTCCGCGCCGCACGCGGCTTCGACGCGATTGCCTACGGCGTAAATCACGACGATCAGGGCGACTTCCGCCCCGGCCAGCAGGCCGCCAAACAGCACCACGTGGCCGCCCCATTACTGGAAGCTGGACTCACCAAGCAGGAAATTCGCGGACTCGCGCGCCGGGCCGGTCTGCGCATCTGGGACAAGCCGGCGTCCGCCTGCCTTTCCTCCCGCATCGAATACGGCCGTCCGGTCACGCGCGAAGCGCTCGACGTAGTCGAACGCGGCGAAGATGCTATTCGCGCCCTCGGCTTTCGCCAGTTTCGCGTCCGCCACCATGGCGACATCGTTCGCATCGAGATCGCCCGCGAGGAACTGGATCGAGCTCTGAATGCCGACTTCGCAGCCCGATTTACGGCGATCTTCAAAGCTTTGGGATTCAAGTTCGTCACTCTCGATCTGGAGGGATTTCGCTCCGGGTCGATGAATGCATTACTTCCCGCGGAACAACTCCGCCGCACCGGCTAGCGGTGAGTGGCCTCCCGCTCTGGAAGCATCCAGTCCGTGACCCGCATTCGCTATGAGATAATCAAAAGATAACTAGTGATGCTGAGGCGGTTCCTGTTGATTCTAATTCGACGTTCATTGCTCATTCTGCTTCTGGTTTGCCTGGGTTGTGTGGCTCAGTCCGCTCCTCCCGACGTGGCTCGCAAAATCGAACACCAGGTGCGCTCTTTCTACACCATTCCCGCAGACGTGAAAGTGACCGTCGGCGCCATTACTCCCAGTACCGATCTGCCCGGCTATGATGCAGTCTCGGTGAACATCGACGGCGGCGAGGGCAAACAGAAAGATTACAAGTTCCTGCTATCCAAAGACCGCGACACGATGCTGCGTGTCACTAAATTTGACTTGAAGAAAGATCCCTTTGCCGACTTGATGAGTAAGATCGACGTCAGCGGCCGACCCTCGCGCGGAGCGAAGTCGGCCAAGGTTGTAGTGATCAATTTCGACGATTTCGAGTGTCCCTTCTGCTCGCGGATGCACCAGACTTTGTTTCCCGAGATCTTCAAGGAATATGGCGACCGGGTCAACTTCATCTACAAAGACGATCCGCTGTCGGAGATCCATCCCTGGGCGATCCACGCCGCCGTTGACGCAAATTGCCTCGCGGCGCAAAACACCGATGCTTACTGGGATTTCGCCGACTACATCCACGCCAACAAACGCGAGGTGGACAACGAAAAAACTCCGGCGGAGCGCCTCGAGGCGATCGATAAAATCACCCTGCTGCAGGGGCAGAAACACAACCTGGACGCGGTGAAGTTGCAATCCTGTGTCAAGGCGCAAAACGAGGATGCGGTGAGAGCGTCGATGAAACAGGCCGATGAACTGGGCATCAACGGCACGCCGGCGCTGTTCGTCAATGGCCAGAAGATCGACGGCGCGGTCCCTCCCAGTGAAGTGCGCGCCGCGCTGGACGCGGCGCTAAGAGACGCAGGACAGCCCGTGCCCCAGCATGCTCCCTCGGCCCCAGCACCTGCATCCAGGTGATTGCGGTCCGGGACACACGGCGCGACGGCAGACCGATTTCGAATGTAGGGGCAGTCAGGAGAAACGTCCTTGAAAAAAACCCTTTTCTTTGCCAAAGCCGCTGCGGCTCTCTCCGCTGCCGTGCTGCTGGCGGGCTTGGCTGCCTGTAACCAGCAGACCAGTGGCAACGTGATGGCGACGGTGGATGGCCGGAAAATTTTGAAATCTGACGTTGACAGCTACTATGAAAACCAGGTCGCCTCAGCCCAGCAACCGCCCACTGGAG
Source organism: uncultured Acidobacteriaceae bacterium (assembly GCA_963709305.1). GTDB lineage: Bacteria > Acidobacteriota > Terriglobia > Terriglobales > Acidobacteriaceae > Sulfotelmatobacter. The sequence continues at coordinate 437,010 of CAVPWO010000008.1, forward strand.
AGCAGGCCACCGCCTTGCGGTTGAATATTCTGCACCAGCTCATCGAAGATGAAATCGTCATGCGTCGCGCCGAAAAACTGGGTCTGCTGGCCACCGACGAGGAAGTTGACCGTAAATATAACGAGATCAAGTCTCCGGCGTCGGAAGACGAGTTCCAAAAGCGGCTAAAGGAAAAGAAAATCTCACTGGCCGATTTCAAGCGCGATATCCGCCGCTCCATCACCCTGGAAAAGGTGATGAATAAAGAAGTATCTTCGAAGATCAATGTCACCGACCAGGACATCGCGGACTACTACAACGCGCATAAGGCCGAATTCAATTTGATCGAACCACGATATCACCTGGCTCAGATCATGGTGACTCCTGCGCCCAACCCGCAGGCGCAAAATCAGAACGACAAGGCACAGAACGAAGCCGACGCACGCAAGAAAATCCAGATGATCTCGAACCGTCTCGATAGCGGCGACGATTTTGCAACGCTGGCCATGAAATATTCCGAAGATCCGGAGACCTCGGGCAATGGCGGCGATCTCGGCACCGTTCCCGAGTCGGGACTTAAGGGAACCGATCCGGCCACCCGCGATGCGGTCATGAAGCTCAAGCCCGGCCAGTACAGCTCCATAGTCAGCGTGGTCAATCCCGCAACCAGACAGGCGTTGGGTTTCCGCATCGTAAAGCTGGTGTCGAAAGAACCCGCGGGACAACGGGAATTGTCCGATCCGCGGGTGCAGCAGGCCATCCACGCGCAACTCCACGATCGCCGCGAGCAGCTGCTGAAAGCCGCCTACTATGAGGTTCTACGCGATTCCGCCAAGGTTGAGAACTACTACGCGAAGAGAGTCCTGGACAGCAACGGAATCGAGAAGTAGCTGGTTTTTCAGTCGCGGAAGTGCAGCTCGACCCTTCTACTCGACAATTGCCAGTACGTCCCCGGCATTCACCGCCGCGCCCTCGCTGACCAGAATCTTCTGAACCGTGCCTTTCTTCGGCGATTTGATTTCGTTCTGCATCTTCATCGCTTCCACCACGAGCACGCCTGCGCCTGCTTCGACTTCATCGCCCTGGCTGACCAGCACGCGAATGATCTTGCCCGGCATGGGAGCCGTAAGTTTTTTGGGACCATGATCATCCACCGCACGCACGCGTCCGCGCAGCGAGCGCGGATCGCGAACTTCCGCCGCAAAGCGGGCGCTGCCGACAGAAAGATACATCTCGCCGCCGGCGAGTTCGCACTTTACTTCGTAAGCCTGGTTGCCGATTCGCAGAGACAACACAGCGGGCCTTACCAGCACAACGTCAACTTCGACTTCGCGGCCACCGAGCCGGCACGACCAGCGGGCGCCCACTCGGTTGAGATCGAGCTCGCAATTCTTGCCGTCGATGGTGATGTGGTAAGTCACGAAGAGCAGTGGTCAGTTGCCAGTTGCAGGTATCCCGTCAACCCCGTGAGTCTCATCGCATCGCCTCGTTCTTGGCAGCAATTTTCCAGTTCGAGGCGGCGCTTGCCTTGTTATTCACCGAAGCATTTGCATCCGACACTTCAGTCGATCCAGCGGCGGCAGAACCCAACACCGCAAAAATTCCGCCAGCGATGACCGCTACTTCGATCGCCTTGGGATCCTTCGCCGTTTCGCCGCGCTTCTGCTTCAAGAGACGATCGAGAAAACCGGTGTCGATGTTCGCGGCGCGAAAATGCGGATCACTCAGAATGCGGCGGAACAGCGAAATATTAGTTTTGATTCCGCCCACAAAATATTCGTCGAGCGCGCGCGTCAACCGGCCCATGGCCTGCTCGCGGTCTGTGCCATAACTGACAAGTTTGGCCAGCAGCGGATCGTAGTCCATAGGCACGGTCCAGCCTTCATAGATGCCGCTGTCGAGGCGGATTCCTGGACCCGAAGGCTCCAACAGCAGCGAGATTTTTCCGGGACTGGGAAAATAATTGTTCTCGGGATCTTCGGCGTAGATTCGGCACTCCATCGCATGTCCGCGAATCCGTACCTCTTCCTGGGTGAAAGGCAGGCGTTCGCCAGCGGCGATCCGAATCTGCAAGTGAACCAGGTCCAGCCCTGTAACCAGCTCGGTGACCGGGTGCTCCACTTGCAACCGGGTATTCATCTCCAGGAAATAGAAATTCTTCTGCTGATCCACCAGGAATTCAACCGTGCCTGCGTTCGAATATCCAGCGGCTTGTGCCACTCGAACTGCCACCTCGCCCATTCTGCGCCGCATGCCAGCATCAACAATCGGAGAAGGCGCTTCCTCGAGGACCTTCTGATGGCGGCGCTGCAGCGAACATTCGCGCTCGCCGAGGTAAACCGTGTTGCCGTGCTCGTCGGCCAGTACCTGCATCTCGACATGGCGCGGGTTGATGATCGCCTTCTCGACGTAAACCTCGCTGTCGCCAAACGACCGCTCCGCCTCGCTGCGAGCCCCTTCGAGCGCCGACTTTAGTTCTTCGGGGGTGTTGACAAGACGCATACCTTTTCCCCCGCCGCCTGCGGCGGCCTTCAGCATCACGGGATAGCCGATGCGAGCGGCAACCTGTTCGGCTTGTTCGAACGATTCGAGGCCGCGCGAAGTCCCGGGAACAAACGGTATACCTGCTCGCTCCATGGCTTGCCGGGCGCGGGTTTTCGATCCCATGGCATCCATCGCCGCTGCTGTTGGGCCAATGAACTTTACACCCGCGTCGGCGCAAGCTCGGGCGAACTTCGCATTCTCCGACAGAAATCCGTAACCGGGATGGATAGCGTCTGCGCCGGATCGCGCGGCCACGTCGAGAATTGTCTGAATGTTGAGATACGACTCGGAGGCAGCGGCTGCGCCGATGGGGTAAGCCTCATCGGCTTTGCGGACATGCAGCGAGGCACGATCCACGTCAGAGTAGACCGCAACAGCGGTGATTCCCATCTCGTGGCAGGCGCGAATGATGCGTACCGCAATCTCGCCGCGGTTGGCGATGAGAATTTTCTTGAACATCTTCTTGGGCGCAGCGCTCGGCAAACCCAAGATTTTACAGGAGATTCCGTGGGCGCAGCGAAATCCGGCTACGCCGAGGCGGCGGAGCTGTCACAAAGGACGGCGGACCATCACAATAAGATCGGACATCAAAGGACCCACCCTCTCGCAACAGGCGCGAGAAAGTGAGGCATCCTCAGTCTTTGTTTCATTTTCTACTTCGACGGCATACGCGAAAAGCTCACCGCAAACGGGGCTTGCGGCTTGTCCTGATCCGGCCGTAACCAGCGGCGGAGGGGAAGAAAACGGTAGCGGATCAAGGTCCAGATCGCCAGCCATCCGTCGGAGTGCCGGATTTTCTTGCCTTCGATTGCTGAGCGTGGATGGTATGAGATGGGGACCTCTGCAATTCTCTCGCCCAGGCGGCAGAGCTTGGCAGTGACTTCCGGGCAGAACTCGAAGCGGCGGCATTGCAAGTGGAGCTGTGTCAGGACCGAGCGACGAACGACTTTGTAGCAAGTCGCCTCGTCGTGAATGTCCGCGCCGTAAAGAAGGTTGGTAAGGTGCGTCAGAAGCTTGGCTCCAAGGAAGAACCGCAGGCCGCGTTCCGGACGGTCGGGCCGTACACCGTAGACGACGTTTACTTTGCCGTCTTCGAGCGGGCGCAACAATCGGGGATAATCCTGCGGGTCATATTCCAGATCGGAATCCTGGATGAGCACGTACTCGCCGCGGGCGTAGGCCAGGGCAGTGCGGATGGCCGCTCCTTTGCCGTGGTTCTTCTCGTGGAACACGACTGTGACGTCGTCCCTCGACGGCAGAGATTGCAGCTTTTCGCGCGTGCCGTCGGTCGAGCCATCGTCGACGATGATGATTTCTTTTTTTACCGGGGAGGCGTGGATCGCCTGCAGCAGTTCGTCGAGGTGTGCCGCCTCGTTATAGACCGGCACGATTACCGACACCGACTCCTTCCAGCGATTGGGTGTCGCGGGTTCGGAGCGTGTTGCGGTCTCCAGGGACGTCATGCTCATGCTGTTTCTTCGTCTTGCTTTTCCGCACGCCTGCACGCGTGATCCCTTCGACTTCGCCCAGGGCAAGCCTTCCGCCCACCTGAAGAACGGCTCTGGTCAGGATGACGCCAATTCCATGATTCTAGGCCGAAAATACGCGCCCCCTCGATGATTTTCTAGCATAGTATCATCTGGAACTGGACGGCCTTCCATTCCTCAGCATGCTGCCACACGACGCCGCAGCGAAATCGAGCGCAGGCGCTTCACCCTTTCGACAAGCCCACTGGCCGACCATTCTTCTACTCCTGGTTGCGGCCACCGCAATTCGGTTTATCTATCTGGCCAGGAAGCCCTTTTGGTTTGATGAGTGTTTCAGCGTGGAAGTCGCGCGAATTCGCTGGAGCGACTTTCTGCATCTGCTCTGGTGGCGCGAGGCTAACATGGCTTTGTACTACGCGCTGCTGCGTAGCTGGCTGAGCGTTAATCACCACTACGGGCAAAGCCCGTTTTTCATTCGCAGCCTTTCGGTGCTGATTGCGGCAGCCACGGTGCCGGCAATCTACTGGCTGGCGGGGCTTCTGTACAACCGGCGAGTCGCGCTGATTGCGGCGGCGCTCTTTGCATTTAACGCTTACAACGTCCGCTACGCCCAGGAAGCGCGCAGCTACGCGCTGTTTCTGCTGTTGGCGACTTTATCCTCGGGCTTTCTGATTTCGTTTGTGCGGGAGCCGACGCGGCGTAACTGGCTCGGTTATGTCACGGTGAGCATCCTGGCAGTCTATGCACACTTTTATGCACTGCTGTTAGTGGCGGCGCAGTGGCTGGCTCTGCGAGCGCTAGGCGGGAAGTCTGCACCGGAAAGTTCTGCACGGACCGCCCGGCTGCGACGGGCGTGGATCGTGATCGGGCTTGCGGTTCTGCCTTTGCTGCTCTTTGTGGCGAAAACCGGAGCCGGGCCAATCCGTTGGATCACACGACCCGGGATTCGCGATGTGCTGGAATTTTACGAGCATCTGGCGGGGGGCAACAACTGGGCCCTCCTGATCATCTACGCCGTCGCTTCTTTTGCTGCGGCGATGCCGCTCGGGAAACAATTGTTCGCAGGCGGGCAGGGTCGGGAGACCAGTTGGGAGACCTGGCGGGCGCAGTTTCTTCTGATCTGGCTGATCTTCCCCGTCCTGCTGACTGTTTTGCTGTCGTTGGCGCGTCCGGTATTTCTGGGGCGCTATATGATCTTCTGCCTGCCCGCTCTACTGATTCTGGCGGCGGCCGGGCTGGCTCGCCTGCGGCAAGCGTGGCTTCTGGTGGCCGCGCTTAGCGGGATATTGCTGCTCGGCTTGCAGGGAGTTTTCTTCGTCTACGGTCACGACTTCGATAACGAGCGGGATGCCTCGGGCGCGGCCAGCGACTTTATCCTCGATCACTCCCAGCCGGGAGACGCGGTTGTCTTCCACATTGCTGCGACTCGCGTTGCCTATGAGTTTTTTCGGTCGTTGCGGACCGGGGAGAACACGACGAGCGCGCGTGTCACCGAGCAGCTCGGACCCGAGATTGTTTTCCCACATCACGGAGACAGGCTCGATTATCGCGATTTTACCGGCAAGCCTACAGCAGATTTGTTGCATGCCGCAGGGGTCAGCCATCCACGCGTGTGGGTTATGCTGATGAACAACGGCCCTGCTGAGAGTCCTGATGCTACGACCTCGATGCTAACGCAGGTTCTGTCGGAATCGCTTCCCAGGGTGGATCGGTGGCACTTTACGAAGGTCGAGGTGCGGCTTTACAGCCGATAGCTGCTTTGGGACGGGTGGGAAGAAATCTTCTTTCGCGCTTTCCGGCTGGCCCTTCACGGCTAAAGGCTCTCGCGGCCAAGAACTGCCGGTGAAGGCAGAAGGTCGTTCGACTGCGGTTGCGTCGCATTCGCGAAGCAAATCCACGCCCAGGGTGACAATGGCCGGATCACGATGCCTGGAACAATGTCTGTCTTTGACTGGCCTTATTTTGGTTGATCCACGGTGATTCCACCCTGAGAGTTTTGCGCCGCTTTTTCGGCTTTGGCTTTCTTGACTCTTAAGGTTTCGTCGACCCAATGATCCGCGGTCTTCAGATCTTCGGCGCGGGCGGAGAGGTCGTCGCACTCAACGTCTCCCTTTTCACGGTACATCAGGTTCAAGTAGGCCATAGCGTCGTCGTAGTCAGGACGGAGCTGGATGGCCTTGTTAAGGCTATCGATGCCCTCCTGAATGGCGGGGGCGTTCTTTGCCTTCAATTCTTCGCAGACCTTCTTCTGATCTTTATTTTTGGGATTCAGATTCTCTTCCGGCCTCATGCCTAACTTGGCGCGCTCTTCCATACGCGGCTGGTAGGCGGCGGTCCAGTCGATCACCCCGATGGAATAGTAGGGCTCGGGATCGTTGGGATCGAGGTCCGATGCCATGCGATAGTACTTCTTGGCTTCGTCCCATTTCTTTTCGTTCAAATAGAGGTACGCGATACCTTTGGCGGCGTTCACCTTCTGGTCGCGAGTAGGATTGGCGTCGATCACTCTTTGATATTCATCGATGGCCTGCTGGGCGGTGCGCAGATTATCCGGCGAGTCGACGCCGGGAATATATTGCGATACGAAGGCGGTAGCCAGATACATGCGCGCATTGATGAGGCCGGGATCCAGTTGAACGGCCTGTTGGAAGTGATCGATGGCCTGCTCGTAATGGTTGTTCTTGTACGATTCCACGCCTTTGTTGAGCTGGTCGCGTGCCCGTAGCTTGTCGCATCCCACAGAGGAGAAGAGCGCCAGCATTGCCGCCGCCAGCGTAATGAGTTTTGCGATCTTATTCATTGCGGTGTAAGTCTCCCTCGACAGAGCATCCTAGGCCCAGAGACATCGATTTGACAAGCGCGAGCCGCGGCAGCACGGAAGCTGGGGTACGCTTCCGTGCAGTGGGCCGATTACGAATTTCGCAACTCCGAGCTTTACCGCTGCCCGCTACACGGCACGCCGTTCAGGCGCCCGCTTCAATTTTCGCGGTGATCAGGCCGACCTTGTCCACACCTGCGGCGTGGGCAATATCGATGACATTGGCGACGTTGGCGAAGGGAATAGAGTCATCGCCCTTCACGAACATGACCTTTTCCGCGCGCTGCTTGTAAATGTCGGTAAGACGGCCCTGCAGGTTGTCCCAGGTCGCGTCCTCGGTGTTGATCTTCACCCCTGGCGCCTGACCCGGTCCCCGGTCGATCAACGACACCACGATCGTGCGGTCGGGCGTAGTGTTTTTTGGGGCGTTCGGCGGAGGCGGCTGGGGAACCAGCGCGTCCAGCCCTTTGGGCGTGACGGGCGAGATCACCATGAAGATGATCAGCAACACCAGCAGTACGTCAATGAGCGGCGTGACATTGATGTTTGCACTTTGGCCTCCGCTCGGGCCGACTGCCATACCCATGATCGTTCTCCTCTTATTTATGTTGCTCTTTTATGTTGCTCTCGCTATCCTCACTGCCCCGGCGTCGGCGGCGGTGGCGGGGTGTTTGTAGTCTTCTTCTGCTCGGTCAGCAAACCAAGATCGTCGACCCCAGCCGCGCGAACCGAATCTACGACCTGCACCACGCTGCCGAAGCGGGCACGCATGTCGGCTTTCACGTATACACGCTTATCCTGCTTGTTGGCCAGACGGTCTTTTACCTTGCCCGTCAAGTTGTCGACCGAAATTTGGTCGCTACCGAAGTAAACTTTGCCGTCCCGAGTAATGGAGACCAGTAGTGCGTCTTCTTTGTCCGCATCCGGCATCTGTTCCGGGTTGTTGACCGGAGCCATATCCACGCTGATGCCTTTTTGCAACATGGGCGTGACCACCATGAAGATGATCAGCAGAACCAGCATCACGTCCACCATGGGCGTGACGTTGATTTCCGAGGTGACCTTCGCGCCTTCGTTCCGTTTCGCTAATGCCATAGCTAGTATCTCCCGTGCTTCCGCCGCCGTCCCGGCTGCAAAGCGATCTGCTTTCGGGTTGGGAAAGCCCGGCGCTGGATTTGCTCCAGCGCCGGACAGAGCAACTCACTGCGAAAACCAGACCGAGCGTTTATCGGCGAATATCGCCGCGCTTCTTCAGGAAGTAGTCGATCAACTCGCTGGATGAGTTATCCATTTCGACGTCGAAGGCTTCCACGCGACCGGTAAGATAGTTGAACATCATGACGGCCGGGATCGCGACGAGCAGGCCCATGGCCGTCGTAACCAGAGCTTCAGCAATACCGCCGGCGACTGCCGCTAGACCGGTAGCCTTGGAGTTGTTGATGCCGATGAAGGCGTTTAGAATGCCCATCACCGTTCCGAACAGTCCCACGAAGGGAGCGGTCGAACCGATGGTGGCGAGACCGCCCAATCCGCGCTTGAGTTCCGCGTGGACAATGGCTTCGGTGCGTTCCAGAGCGCGCTTGGAGGCTTCAATGGTTTCGCCCGGGATGGCGCCGGGGCTATCCTGATGAGCCTTGAACTCCATCAGGCCGGCGGTAACGACCTTGGCCAGATGGCTCTTTTTGTTGCGTTCGGCGACCTTGATGGCTTCGTCAATGCGGCCATCGCGCAGAGCTCCGGCTACGGCGGGAGCAAAGGCGCGGGACTGTTTGCGGGCTGCGCTATAGGCCATCCAGCGATCAATCATCACGCCGATGGACCAGCCGGACATGATGAAGAGAATGATGACCACGGTTCTGGCGACCCAGCCCATTGCCTTCCACAGGCCCAATGGATCGGTTGCCAAGGTGCCGCCGTTTTCCTGCATGATCCAGGTGGCTGCGGCGGGGATGTGAGCGAAAATACCTGCTACGTGAGTTGCGAACATGAGTTGCTTTCCCTCCTCCGAACTCTCGACATTTACTAGGACCCTTTGATGCACTTTGCAGTGCAATACGCTGGCTAAAGAATTAATCGCCAGCGGGAGTGCGAATTTTGCCACACAGGCACAAACCGGCCAAAAACTGCGGCGCAGCGTTGACCGGACTCGTCGAAGCTCCTCCCGCCTCCAGATTGCTGGGCGGGAGGATTACATACACTTTTACTGAAACCTCGAACTGCACCGCGCGCGAGTCTAGCCTCCGGCGAGCGTAAAGTTGACTTGGACCTGCGTCTCGACTTCGACCGGTTCGCCATTGAGCAGGTACGGCTTATACTTCCACTGCTTCACGGCGTCGATCGCGGCTGGAGCCAGCATGGGGTGCCCGCTGATCAACCGCAGGTCTGTGATGCTGCCATCCTTGCTGATCTGGGCCTGCAGTATGACCGTGCCCTGAATGCGCGCCTGCCGCGCCAGCGGCGGATAGTTCGGGCTAACCTTGCGAATGAGCAGTCCCGAGGATACGCCGGACGACACGCGCACGCGCTGCGGGGTGGCGATCTTGGGCGCCACGGTCGGCGTGGAACTGAGAACGCTGCCGATTACGCCCCCCATCGATCCTCCCGGAACCCCGCCCGGGACGCCGCCCACTACTCCTGTGGACGCCATGACCGGCGGCGGGGCCTCGTCTTCTTTGATCATCTCAACTTTTTTCGGAATCTTGGTAGGCGTGCGCAATTCGCCGTTAATGATGTCGGTTTGGACCTGCTTGACCACGTGCACCGGAGCAGCGGCGGGTGGTGGTGGCGGTGGCGGCGGTGGGGGAGCCACCAGCATAAATAGCGTCGTACCCTTGGGCAAAGCTTCCGTGAAAATCAACGGAATCAGCACCATGACGCCGATGATAATGACTTCCAGCACAAACGCGACCAGTGACGTGCGGCCCCGCTTGGTCTTCAGCTTGCCGCCGGACTCGATAAGGCTGTCTTCAAACATGTGATTCTCCCCTTACTCATCACGACCCTACGGATGCTTAGACACCGGACGCTTCCCCTTTGCTCCCAGTTTCGTGCCGCGCCTCAAGGAGGCTACCCCGAGACTGGGACGCATACCACTAACTGCCTACATAACAAGGCCTAACGCAATCATTACCAGCGCGCCATCGGGTATCTTACCTAGGCCGACCCGGCCTAGGCGTGGGCCGATCCTACCTTGAACGGCCCGCGGGCATAGCCACCGGGCGCTTGCCTCGTGCAACCCGCCAATCCTGATAGGCCACCAGGATGGGAGCTGCAATCGCAATCGAGGAATACGTGCCGATCAAGATGCCAATTACCAGCGCAAGGCTGAATCCTCGAAGCACCTCGCCTCCGAACAAAAAGAGTGCGAGTACGGTAAGGAAGGTTAGGCCCGCTGTCAAGATCGTTCTGCTTAGGGTTTGATTAATACTGCGATTGACGATATCCGACAGTTTCTCGCGCCGCATGAGTTTAATGTTTTCCCGGATACGGTCAAATACCACGATCGTGTCGTTATTAGAGTAACCAATCAGGGTGAGAATGGCTGCGATCACGGTGAGGGTAATGTCGGTGTTGGTGAGGGAAAACGCGCCCACGGTGATCAGCGTATCGTGGAAGACCGTCACCACCGCAGCCACCCCATAAATCCACTCAAACCGGAACCCCAGGTAAACCAGCATTCCGAGGAGCGAATACAGGGTGGCGAGTCCGGCCTGGGTGCGCAATTGGGAGCCGACCTGGGGACCGATAATCGCGACATTTCGTACGCCAAAGTCGGAAACAAAAAAATGATCCGGCAACGCCGCCACCACCCTCGGATCGACTCCTGGGGCGCTCATCAACTGGTCGGCAGAATTCAAGACCCCGCCCTGCACTTTGTCGCGATAATCCACGATGGCCTGGGCCTGCGCCGCATACTTCTGATCCGCGTCGACGCCCAGGTGGAGTGGGTCTTTATCGATCAAAAAGTTCTTGATTTCGAGGACGCTGGTGTTGTTCAGGTCGACCTTGCCCGGTTGAGCATGAGTCTCTAGCGCGCGGATGATCTTCACCTTGCCCTCATCGAGGGCCTGCTCGTTGGTCTCGCGCACATCGAGGTCGATCAACACTTCGTTGTTAGACGCGGGACCGTAACGCTGCGTCTTTGGGCTCCGCAGACCTGCGCGATTCATCTCCGCGGCGATCGCGCCGTAGTCCGGCGCATGGGAGAATTTGACATAGACCAGGGTTCCGCCGCGGAAGTCTACGCCCCACGGTATGTGGTGCCAGAACAGCATGGAAAACAAACCGGCGACGCTGAAAATCAGCGAAAAAGCGAGAAAATACCACTTCTTCCCAAGAAAATCTATGTTGGTGTTGCGAAAGAACTCCAAGTCAAAGCTCCAGATTCCAAAGTTTCAAGGTGTCAAGGTTTCAAAGTCCCAGATTCAAGGTCAACATGTTCGCATTTCGAAACCTTGAAACATTGAAACTTTGAAACTAGCTCTTAAATGCTGAGCGCTTCACCGCGCTGCTTGCGGCTGAGCACCCAATCGAAGATGAAGCGCGACACGAACACGGCGGTAAACAGGTTTGCCAGCAAACCAAACGTGAGGGTGGTGGCGAACCCTTTCACCGGACCGGTGCCAAAGATAAACAGAATCGCGGCGGAAACGATGGTGGTGACGTGTGTATCCACAATCGTGATCCAGGCATGGCTGAAACCCTGGTCCACCGCCGAGGGCGGCGTCTTGCCGTTGCGCAATTCTTCACGGATACGCTCAAAGATCAGCACATTGGAATCCACGCCCATGCCGACCGTCAAAATCACTCCGGCAATTCCCGGCAAGGTCAGGGCGACATTGACGCCTGCAATCGTCGACCACCCCAGGAATCCGAGCAAAATAATCAGGTTCATGATAAGCGCGACATCCGCATTAATGCCTGCCCCGCGATAGTAGACCAGCATGAAGATCAGCACGGCCACCATTCCGTACACGGCAGCCCGCACTCCGGATCGGATGGAGTCCGTACCCAGCGACGGTCCCACGGTTTCCTCTTGCAGATATTTGATGCTGGCTGGCAGAGCACCCGAGCGCAGGACCATGGAAAGGTCCTTCGCCTGCTGCTCGCTCATGCGGCCGCCACTGATCGAGCCCTGATCGCGGATCGGTTCCTTAATGCTGGCAACTTCCTGGACTTTATTGTCGAGCACCACGGCCAGATTGTCGCCGACGTGAGCCGAAGTGAAACCGTAAAACCTTTGGCCCCCATCGCCCGTCAGAGAAAAGGTGACGCTGGGCTGGCCGTTCTGGTCGGTGCTGGCTTGCGCGTCGCGCAGATCTTTGCCGCTGACTGCGGAAACGCGGGACACGAAACACCAGGTCTGCTCCGTTCCGTTCGCGCATTGCCCCGGCAGCAGAATGGAATCGGCAGGCACTACGCCGCCCTTGGCCTGGAGGGCCGCTTGTTCGCTGGGATAGGGCCCATCCGTCATCTGCTTAATTTCCAGCATGGCGGTGGACTGCATGATGTCTTTGACACGGCCGGAATCGTCGACGCCCGGAAGTTGCACCAGGATCTGGTATTGCCCAAGCCCGTGCGGTTCAATGGTGGGCTCGCTGACGCCGAGAGCGTCGATGCGGTTGCGAATCGTATCAATAGCCTGCGTGACCGCTTTGTCCTTCAGTTCATTCAGACTCGCAGGCTTCATGGCCAGCGTCCAGGTATTTTGGGAGCCTCCGGTAATGTCGTAGTCGGGAAGCCGCTGGTGGACAATATCGAGCAGGTCTCCGCGCGCACTGGATTGCACGCCCTTCAGCACGATCTGGTCGGGATTGTTCTGTGGGTCGGCCTGGGAAACATCGGTGTAGTCGATCTTGCGATTGCGCAACTGCTCTTTCAGCACCTCGACCGCATTCTGCGCCACCACGTTGACCGCGTCATTGACCTGCACCTGCAGAATCAGGTGCGTCCCGCCCTTCAGATCGAGCCCGAGGTGGATGTGATCGGTCAACGCCGTAAGCAGCCCCTGCGCGGTAAAACTCTTTGGTATCCCGAAGATTCCGAACAGGAAGAACAGGACCGTGCCAACGATGAATGCGAGCTTCCAGAGAAAATTCTTGTTCATATGAAATGTGAAATCAGTGTTCAGTGGCTTATTTGGTCTTCACTTCTTCCTCGTTCGTGGTCACATGCACGACCGAGGCCTTGGTAACCTCCAAGAGCAGATTATTCGGAGGCACGCGCAGGTGCAGGGAATCATCCTTGAGCGCCATGATCGTCCCCCGCAAGCCGCCGCTGGTCGTGACCTTGTCGCCGGTTTTGAGCTGATCCAGCATCGCCTGCCATTTTTTCTGCTTGCGTTGCTGGGGCAAAATCAACAGAAAATAAAAAATGGCGAAAATGAAAATGAGGGGCGCTATCCCGAGCCACCCCATACCGCCGCCGCCGCCGAGCTGAACTGCCATCAAGAATTGCATATGAAGGTCTGAGCGTTGTATTCGCGAAAAAACGCCCGCGCTACATTAGCGCCGCAGCGCCGCGGGAGCTGTTATGTCACCACGGAGTTTAGATCGACATCGGCCGGGTTCGTTCAGCTTTCAGGGCTTGAATCCGGGGAGCGCTGCCCATTGAGTCTACGGTTTCGGTCCTGACCAGACACTAGAGAGAAAACGGGACTCTTCCCCAAGTGAAATAGAATGCCGCACCCGCCGCATAGTGTCAAGGTAGAAACTCAGGTTGTGGATCGTGTTCAGGACCTGCGCCAGCACTTCGTTGGATGCGTAAAGATGGCGCAGATATGCCCGCGCGTAGCGCTGGCAGACCCGGCAGCCGCAGTTAGGGTCAAGCGGCTCCGGATCCTGGGCGTAGCGCGCCTGTTTGATCGAGACTTTGCCCTCCGACGTAAACAGCAGGCCGTGCCTCGCGGCGCGCGTCGGCAGGACGCAATCCATCATGTCCACGCCCAGGCCGGCGTACTCGACAATTTCTTCGGGCGTGCCCACTCCCATCAGATAGCGCGGTTTGTCGGCAGGCAAATGCTCGAGGGTTGACTCGACAATCTCACGGGTAAGCTCCCGCGGCTCTCCCACGCTGAGGCCTCCAATGGCGTAACCGGGAAAGCCAATTTCAATGGTCCGCTCGGCAGATTCTTTCCGCAGTTCGCGATCCATACCGCCCTGGATGATGCCGAAGAGAGACTGGGTTTGCTGAGACTGGGTTTGCTGAGATTCGGTTTGCTGAGATTGTGTGGCGCTAGCAGAGTCTGGGTACCCTATCCCAGCCGCGCCTTTTGCGGCTAATGCGGGGATTGATGCCGCCATCGGATGTCCAGAAGAGCGCAAGCTCGCCGGCTCGGCTGCGGAACTTCGCTCCGCGGGACAGTCGGGACCGGCTGTCTCCACATGGCATGTGCCGGAAGCCGGAAGCCGGAGAGCGGAAGCCGCCCCCCACGGCACTTCATGCTTGTGATCCTCAAAATATTTCTTGCTCCGCGCCGCCCAGCGCGCGGTCATTTCCATCGAAGCTCGCGCGCGCCCGCGATCCGCCGGGAACTCCGTGCATTCATCAAACGCCATGATGATGTCGGCGCCCAGCCCAATCTGCGCCGCCATCGCGCTTTCCGGGCTGAAGAAGTGCGACGAACCGTCCAGGTGCGAACGAAATGTCACGCCGTCGTCGGTAACTTTCCGCAGTTCACTGAGACTGAAGACCTGAAAGCCGCCCGAATCGGTCAGAATCGCCCGTCGCCATGCCATGAAGCCATGCAGGCCGCCCATGCGCCGGATGGTCTCGACTCCCGGCCGCAGGTAGAGATGATAAGTATTGCCAAGAATGATCTGCGCGCCCAATTCTTCCAGCGTATCCTGTGGCACGCCCTTCACGGTCGCTTGCGTGCCTACCGGCATGAACACAGGCGTTGCGATTTCAGCATGCGGCGTGAACAGACGGCCGGCTCGCGCTTTGTCGCTCGTTGTATCAATGCGGAATGCGATGGACATTCTCTGGGATTGTAGCAACGGCGCGGACTCTGCATTCGGGACTTCGCGGTGCCTTCAAATCCGCATCCGCGCTTTCAGTCAAGAATCCGAACGATTTCTCCGCGAATGTTTCCGTCCAGCACGACGAGCCTCCCAACCGTCACCGGCAATTGAAAGCGCCGCGGCCCTGCGCTGCCGGGATTGAAGTAAAGCACGCCATCGCGCATCTCCTGCTTCGGAACGTGGCTGTGGCCGGAAATCACAATCTGGAATCCTGCGGCTTTCGGCTTCAGGTCGAGCTTCGCCAGATCATGTAGTACGTAGATCGAAACGCCGCCAATCTCGACGACTTGCGTCTGCGGCAATGTGCGCGCCCATGCATCGTTGTCAACGTTGCCGCGAATAGCGCTGACAGGTGCAATAGTTGCGAGCTTCTTAATAATTTCACGATCGCCGACGTCCCCAGCGTGAATGATGTGCTGCGAGCCCCGTAATGCGGCGAGCGCCTCGGGGCGCAGCAGTCCGTGAGTATCGGAGATAACTCCGATCGGGATTGGAGTTTCAGTCCTCAGGCTTCTGTCTTCTATTCGAATTCATCAGGTCATTCATCTCCGCATAGGAGATCGCGCCATCCAAAGCAGTGTAGGTCCCCGCTGCTTGCAACTCTTCAGCCAGGCGGCGAAGCAGCCCGAGTGTCGCTCGCATCGGCCACGAACCCAGGCTGATCCGTGCCACGCCCAGCTTGTGCAACTCCGTCACCGAAGGCGAACCGGGAACAGCGAGAATGTTCACTGGGCACTGCAGATCGGCAACCAGACGCCCTATCGTTACAGCATCCCGCAGGCCAGGAACGAATACGCAATCCGCTCCCCCATCGCGGAAGGCCTTAAGCCGGCTCACAGCCTCGTCATAGCGCTTCGCGGGATCGCCGACCTGAAGCAGGTAAATATCGGTCCGCGCATTCAGGACCAGCGCTATTTTCATGCGCGTCGCGGTCTCCCGCACTGCGCGAATTTTCTCCAACTGCAGGGATAACTCGGCCAGCGGCCGAACGGCTTTTCCCGTTGCATCCTCGAGATTCATGCCCACGGCGCCCGCCTCAATTACCGCGCGAGCCGTTTCGGCGGTATCCTGCGGCCGATTCCCGTATCCCGATTCAACATCTGCCGTGACCGGTACTTTAGTCGCGCGGGCGATGCGGGCGATCGCCGCGAACATTTCTTCCTTCGGAATTTTCTCTCCGTCGGCATAGCCGAGTGAAAAAGCAATTCCGGCGCTAGTGGTCGCAATCGCCGGGAAGCCGCATTGTTCGACAACTCGCGCGCTGGCCACATCCCACGCATTGGGCAGGAGCAACACGTCCCTTCCCGTGTGGAGACTTCGAAACGCTTCCGCCTTTTGTGCTTGCTCCCGATTCGTCATAAAGCTCAGCGGCGTCCGCTCTTCATTTTCTCCACGAACTTTCCAACGCTGATCACCGCTCGCCCGACGGTGCCGCGTCCAATTTCCTGCGCATCGTCTCGAGCGGTAACGCACACGGTGTAGAAACGCCCGTCGAAGGATTCGAGGACAGCCTCGGCCTTGATGCGAGCCCCGATGCCGCTGGCGGCGCGATGTTCCACATGGATGGAGGTACCGACGGTAATCTCATCGCCTTCGCAATAAGGCTGCAGCGCTTGAAACGCCGCCGTTTCCATCAGCCGGATCATGTCGGGCGTCGAATATACGGGCGGCAACTCCGGGTGGTGCGCGGTCAACGTATGCTTAAGCGCAACTGTCTCTTCCGCCTCGCCCCTAGCGCCAATGGGAATCGTTTTAGCCACAATCGTCCCTTTGTAAAAATGATCGCAGCAATTCTATCCAAACCGCGGATCAGATTTTCGTAAACAAATCCGTGGCGGGCGATGTTGCTAGAATGAATGAACGAACGAAAGGCAAGAAGAGCGAGGTGCGGATTTTCGCGCTCGGCTCCCGCTTTCCATGCAATTCACCGAACAATTCGACGTAGTCGTGGTCGGCGCCGGCCATGCCGGATGCGAAGCTGCGATAGCCTCGGCCCGCATGGGCCTGCGGACTGCTCTCTACACGCTCAACGTCGACCTGATCGCGCAGATGTCGTGTAATCCCGCGGTGGGTGGCATTGCCAAGGGACATCTGGTCCGCGAAGTCGACGCGCTCGGCGGCATTATGGGTGAGATCACCGACGCGGTCGGCATCCAGTTCCGGCTGCTGAATACTTCGCGCGGACCGGCCGTGTGGTCGCCGCGCGCGCAATGCGACAAGCAGGCCTATCGCCTGAAGATGCGCGAGGTCCTGGAGTCGCAGCCGAATCTGAAGATCAAGCAGGCAGAAGTTGCGGATCTGATTGTGGAACCGGCTGCAGGCTCCCGGCTTTCGGCTTCCGAAGAAACCATTGGGCATGCAGCACTCAGCCTTCCGTCGGGCGAGTTCGGCAGCCGAACGCCGGAAGCCGGAAGCCGGGTTTTGGGGATTCGTCTTCGCGACGGCCGTACCGTAGGCGCGCAAGCCGTCATCATCACCACCGGAACTTTTCTCAATGGCCTAATTCACTGCGGCGAGCAGCAATATCCCGCGGGACGTTCCGGCGAGCCCAATGCGGTTCTGCTGGGCGAAGCTCTAAAAAAACTCGGCCTGCGCGGCTGCCGCCTCAAAACCGGAACGCCGCCCCGCCTTGACGGACGCACCATCGACTGGTCGCGCTTTCCCGCGCAGCCGGGCGATGCTGATCCCACGCCTTTCAGCTTTCGCACGAAGCGCGTTGCGCACCACGACTCGCAGGTGCCCTGCTACATCGCGTACACCACGGCGGAGACGCATCGCGTTATCCGCGAAAACGTGCACCGCTCCCCTATGTACAGCGGCCAGATTCAGTCCATCGGCCCGCGCTACTGTCCTTCGATCGAGGACAAGATTGTAAAGTTTCCCGACAAGGAGATGCACCAGCTCTTCCTTGAGCCCGAGGGCCTGAACACGCACGAGATCTACGTCAACGGAATGAGCACGTCGCTGCCGGTAGAAGTCCAGCTGGAAATCTTGAAGTCGATTCCCGGTCTCGAGAATGCCGACATGCTGCGCCCTGGATACGCCATCGAATACGACTCCATCGATCCCACGGAACTCGAGCGCACGCTCGAAACCCGCAAAATCGCAGGTCTATTCCTGGGTGGACAGATCAATGGAACTTCAGGCTACGAAGAGGCTGCATGTCAGGGACTGATGGCCGGAATCAACGCGGCCCTGCAGGTGAAACACGAACCTCCGCTGATCCTCGACCGCACCGAAGCCTACACCGCGATCCTTATCGATGATCTGATCTCGAAGGGCACGAACGAGCCCTACCGTATGTTCACTTCCCGCGCGGAGTTCCGCCTGCATCTGCGCATCGACAATGCCGACCGCCGCCTCACTCCTCACGGCCGCCGCATCGGCTTGATCTCGGACGAGGCCTGGACCGATTTTCAGGCGAAACAACAGCGCCTGCGAGATATGAAGGCGTTCCTGGAACGCACGAAATTCACCGCCGCAATGCTAGCCCAGCCAGCGGGAACAGAGGCCGGAATCGCCAATGCTCATGTGGGGACAGCCGCCCCCGGCGGTCCGGCCGAGCAAAGCTCGGCAGCCGCGCCGCAACTCTCGACAGCAACCGGCCAGTCGCTAGCCCAACTCCTGAAGCGTCCTGAAGTGACCATCGAGCAACTAGTCCCGGTCTTAAAAGAACTCAATCCAGAATTCTTCGCAAAGAATTCCTCCGTGTCCCCGGTGCCCTCTGTGGTTAGTGTTTTTTCGGTTGATCTTCCCTCGCTAAATCTTCCTTCAGTTAAGCTCTCTTCCCAACTCCGCAACGAACTCAAGTCAGTAGAAACCGAGATCAAGTACGAAGGCTACCTGCTCCAGCAGCAACGCGCCATGGACCGCCTGAAGAAATCCGAGCAGCACTCGATTCCCGACTGGTTCGACTACCACTCGGTCAGCGGACTCTCCCGCGAAATGCAGGAAAAACTTGCCCAGATCCGCCCCCGCACCATCGGCCAGGCATCGCGCATTCCAGGAGTTACACCCGCAGCCGTTTCGCTGGTGAACGTCTTCATTGAAATCCAGGCCCGCCGCCGCGATCAGGCCGCCGCTCTGTAAAACTGTTCAGACCATCACGAAAACTGTCATTCCAGCCGTAACGCGCCGAATGGCAAGCGCAGTGGAGGGACCTGCTGTTTTGCGGGCTCAACGCGAGTTCTGTTTCGTTTGCAATTCTTCCGCCAGCTTGAGTTCGCTTTCCGCTTCGTCCTTCTTCCCCATGTCGCGATACGCCTGGCCAAGCAAGTGATGCGTCGTCGGATTATTCGGATCCATGGTCGCCGCCCGTTGCAAAGCGCGCACCGCTAGATCGAATTCCCCCTTTTTCTCGAGAACTTTTCCCATCAGAATGTAGGGCCCGGTCGAGGTTGCGTCGAGCCAGATCGAGCGCTGCAGCAGCCGTTCGGCCTCTTCAAATTTTTGCACGCGCGAATACGCGTCGGCTAATTTGTAATAGGTCGCCGCATGCCCGGGATTGATGGCCAACTCTTTCTGGAATTCCGCGATCGCCTCCGGCACGCGCGATTTGTAGAGATACAACTCCCCCAGCAGAAAATGCACCAGCGGCAGTTTCGGATCGAGCGCGACCGCCTTCTGCGCGTATTCTTCCGCCACCGGATCATATTCCTGGCGCAGCAGCATCCGCGCCGTAAACAGATAACTGGCGGCCGAATCGGGCGGCACATCGAACATTTTGCCGAATGCCCTGCGCGCCTGATCGTAGTTTTTCGTCTGGATGTAACAGATACCGAGAATGTAGGAAGCGTCCACATTGGCCCGCGAGTACCATCCCTGCACTTTCTCCAGCAACGGAATTGCGTCCCCGGGATGCCCGCCCAGGTAATAAGAGAGCCCGAGCAGTTGCGTGGCCTCACTGTTCGCGGGATCAGCCGCCGTCGCCTTTTTCAGATATTCGATGGCCTTGGGGAAATCGCTCTTCTTGTAGTACGCCGTCCCCAATTCGAGCGCGAGGCCCTTTGTCGCGGGATCGCGAGCTTCGATGCCCTGCAATTCAAGGATGGCATCGTCGAATTTTCCCCGCTGCATCAGCTTTCGGGCGTCAGCGAAGTCAGACGTCCCGCTCGATGCTGTTTGTGCCGGCGGCGACGGCGGCGATTCCTGCGCAACACTCGCCGCAAAAAAGGGGCACACGAAAGCCGCCAGGAAGAGCAGTGGGAATGCGAAACGGAGTGTCCTCGCTTCCCTGGTTGTTCGCACAGCGTCCCGCATATTCGAAGATTAGAGCACAGTCCGCCCCCGCAGCGCGCAGCGGCGAACGTTCGTAATCAGTGCGAGTTCATTTCCCTCTGCAGTTCTACAAGATTCTCTTTCGCGATTGGCTGTTTGGGATCAATCTGGAGGGCATGTTCGAAGTGCGATTTCGCTTCCGGCAATTGTCCCATTTGGGCAAGAGCCGCGCCCAGATTCGCTTCCACATTGGCGTCGTCGGGCTGCAACTGCAATGCGCGCCGAAACTGCTCTACCGCTCCGGCAAAATCATTCTGCCCGGCCAGCGCGAAGCCCAGATTGTAGTGCGCGTCAAAATAATCGGGACGAGCCCTCAACGCCGTCCGTAAATACCCGACTGCCTGGGCAGGATGCTCCGCTTCCACCAGGGCGGCGCCGAGCGCATTATTTCCGGCGGCATCGTCAGGACGCAAGCGCACCGCAACTTCATATTCGCGGATAGCGTCCGCGATTTTGTCTTTGGCCTGCAGCATCGCAGCCAAATTGTAGTGCGCTTCGAAATCGCCCGGATTCTTCTCGACATCATGGCGGGCCAGCGCCTCCTGCAGCACCATCCGCGGATCACCCTTCGCCGCATCGAAATTCACCGGCAGCACCTGCAGCCACAAATGGCACATCTCATCGCTCGACCGGTTGCCGCCTCGGACTCGCGCCGGCGGATGATTGGGATTCAGCGGGTTCTGTTCCGAATTGTCATACACATATCGCAGGCTCACCGTCGTTCCCTTAGGCAATCGCACAGGCACGGCGTAACGATAGACCGCCTGCCAGTTCAGATTCCAATTCGGAATGTGAATCAGCGTTTTCTTCGTACCGTCGGGCAGCGTGGCGAACGCCTGAATGTCTTTTCCCAGATAATGCGCATGGGGATAAATGGCCAACAGCTCAACGTCGATTGGCAGCGTGAACTGGTCGGTTACCGGAAAATCCTTTTGTCCCGCCGGTATGTCGAGCTTCGCGTCGTTTTCCAACTGCAGCAACATCGGCAACTTGGTTGCCGCATGCGGCGTGAAGTAAAGCCCGATGCTAGGCTGGATCACCTCCGGCTTTCCCGAAGGCTGAAGGTGTGTATTCAGAATCAGATCGGTGCCTTTGTCGAGCCGCAGTGCCATGCCTTCGGGCTCAACATAGGGAATGGTTCCGGGCTTCCAGAACAGTAAGTGGCTGTCCGGGTCGAACACCTGTGACTCGATGCGAATCTCCATGCCGCCGAAACCTGCGCCGGGCTCAGCTTCTCGCCTGCGCGATGATCCTTCGCGATCCACCAGAATATTCGCGTGATGCACGTAGCGCTTGTCTCCCGGACGAATCTCAACCGCTTTCACCCAGCGCGTCTCTTGAATCGGCACAGGGAAAATAAAATTCCAATAGGTGTCAGTGCCTGAGGGCGGCAGGGTCAGTGGCTTGTTCGCCGTAAGAACCAGATCAGGCTTGCCCAGGCGCCAACCTTCCACGAACTTCGGATGCGGTGGCAGATCCGCCGGATTTCCCTCGACTTCTCCCTGCTCGACCCAGCTCTTAATCAGATTGATTTCGGCATCCGACAGGCGAAGCTCATCCGCGAATTTCAGTTTCTGCGGCTCCGGCAACCATGGCGGCATCGCCCGCGACTCGGTCACATCCACAATCTGCCGCGCATGTTTCTTCGCGTCGGAATAATTCAGCAAAGAGAACGGCGCCGCTTCTCCCGGACGATGGCACGTCGCGCACGAACGAAACATAATCGGAGCAATGTCCCTGTTGAAGGTGACGTGCGCATCCGGCGCTGAAGCGACGGACGAAGCAAGAGAAGATGCAACAGAAGAAGACGAACCCGGGCGCGCCGCCGGCCTGCCGAACATCGCAACCGCCGCAAACAGCAGCAGCACTGCCCATCCCGCCCTGCGCAGCCACGACCCTATTCCAGGTCCGAGATGTAGCATCCCACTCCCCTGACTTCGCTCTTCGCCACCGGCCGGCCCGCCAGCGCGGCGCGGATGGCATCGTCCAACTCATGGGTCGTCGGCGCAGTGCGCGACCGTGAGAGATCGACATACCAGTCGTCAATGCGCCCGTCATACACCAGATGACGATCGCGATCATAGACCGCCGCCTCGGGCGTGATCTGCACCCGCGCGAGTTTGGCGAGCCGATGCTGCGGATCGCGCAACGCTGGCAGCCCATATCCGTAGTCCTGCAGATACTTTCGAATTTCCTGTGTTGAATCGCTCTTATCCGGGTACACCAGCCAAAAACTCGCGCGGTCCGCATACTGCTTGCTGAGTCGTTGAATAACCGGAGCATAGCGGCTGGAAACCGGGCAGTCGCGGCGCACAAACACCAGCACCACAACCTTGCCGGAATCCGCGGCCAGGGGATTGACGAAGTGACCATCGAGGTCAACCGCAGTTTGCTGCGCCCCCGCAAACCCCGAACAAATCAGAAGCATCGGGACAATCAACCGCGGAAATCGAAGTCGCCTTCGTAACATAAGCGCTGCACGCATCACGGAACTAATCTGGATTCTAAGAGCGTCCGGCGCGAGTGTCCATCCCAGGGCGCGCTCTCTGCGCCCTCAGCTCTGTGCGGCTACAATGTCCTGAGCATGATCGCCCATCTGCGTGGAAAGCTGCTGGTCAAGCATCCCAATCAGGCCATCGTCGAGACTTCCGGCGTCGGCTATGACGTGACCATCAGCGTGCCCACGTTTTCCGATCTTCCGGCAGCCGGCGCCGAGGTGGCGCTGCACATCCACACGCACGTGCGCGAGGATCAGATTGCGCTTTACGGATTTCTCCGTCCCGCGGAGAAACTGCTGTTCGAGAAACTCATCACGGTCAGCGGAATCGGCCCCAAGCTGGGCATCACGATCCTGAGCGGTATGGCCGCCGACGAAATGGTGGAAGCGATTCGTGGCAACGATATCGCCCGGCTCACCCGTATCCCGGGCATTGGCAAAAAAACTGCCGAGCGCATGGTACTCGAACTGCGCGACAAACTGCCACCCGCAGGGCCAGCCTTGGGCCCGGCCATTCCCACCCTGAGCGCCACTGAGGAAGATGTTCTCTCCGCGTTGCTGAATCTCGGTTACCAGCGGCTCGGCGGCAGAAAAAGCCCTAGCTGTCGTAGCAAAGAACGGAAAAGGCGGATCGTTCGATGCCATGTTTCGCGACACCTTGGCCGCACTGTCACGTTAACCAGCGGGCGCGGATTCCCGGCTTTTTTCACTGGACAAGATCGCAGGCAAGGTCTTTAATTCCGCACCATGCAAACGCTCGGCCTCTCCGATTCAACGCCGCGCAGCGAGAGCCGCCTCAAGAGCCTCTTCTGGCCATCGATCGAAACCGGCGCCGACGTCGACTATCTCGCCGTGCAGGGTTTCTGGGTGTGCACGTTTGTCGGCCTATTGTCGCTAGTTTTCTCGACGCTGGCCGGCCAGCCCATTTCAGGATTGCTGATATTTCTATTGTTTCATCTAGGTGGAGTGGGCGTTCGTGAGCACAACCCGTTCGCGGCGGCGGTGATGTTGGTCTATTACCTAGTCGACTTCCTAGCTTCCTTTATTTTTGTGTCGCTGAATTCACCGGGCATTGGAGTTGTTAAAGTCATCATCATCGGGCTATTGCTATCGAACCTTCGCGCCACTTGGATTGCCGGCAACTGGAAGCCCGACTCTGAAGAAGCCGCCCTGCCTCCGCGACTCGGAGACACATTCTTCGACAAGCTCTCCGACAGGTGGCCGGCCTTTGTTTGGCCGAAGGTGAAAGTTCTCTATTACATTTATTCGGTCGCATGCCTCGCGCTCATAACCGCTGGGTTACTCGTCATGGCCCTGCGCGGGCGTCATTTTTGAGCGGACAAGACATTCTCGCTCCTCACTTCCCGATGCAGAACGTGCTGAAAATTAAATTGAGAATGTCGTCAGTCGTCGTCGCGCCCGTAATGGCATCGAGTGGCCGCAGCGCGTTGTAGAGATCGAGCAGCAGCATCTCGTGCGGCACTCTGGTTGCAACTGCGGTGTCTGCCGCGGTCAACGCCGCCAGCGAATCCTGGATCAGCCCCGCTTGCCGGACGTTCGTGAGAAATCCGGACTCGCCTTGGGCGCCCCCAATGTGCTTCAGAATCTCCCCCCTGAGTTCTCCGATTCCCTCACCGGTCAGCGCAGACGTGCAAACACTGCAAAAACGGTGATGGGTGCCCCATGTCTCGCCGTTTTTGCGAGACGTGGGGATTTTTTCCGCCCGCAAATCACTCTTATTCTCGACCACAACCACCGCCCGCCCCTCTGCTTGCCTCAGTAGTTCCGCGTCCTCCGTCGTCTGCCCTTGCGAAGCGTCGACCACAACCAGCACCAGGTCTGCGTCCGCCAGCGCTTCTTTTGATTTTCGAATGCCGATTGACTCGGCTTCATCCAGAGCGTCGCGAATGCCGGCCGTATCGACCAACTGGACGGGAATGCCC
This sequence comes from uncultured Acidobacteriaceae bacterium, assembly GCA_963709305.1. Classification (GTDB taxonomy): domain Bacteria; phylum Acidobacteriota; class Terriglobia; order Terriglobales; family Acidobacteriaceae; genus Sulfotelmatobacter. The sequence goes on from CAVPWO010000008.1 coordinate 461,576, forward strand.
CCAATCGCCACGGTCTCGCTCACCAGATCGCGCGTGGTTCCTGGGGTTGCGGTGACGATGGCGCGTTCCCTCTCCACCAGTCGATTGAACAGGCTCGACTTGCCGACGTTTGGCCGGCCCACAATCGCCAGCGTCAACCCTTCATGCACGATCTTGCCGTAAGCGAATGTTGCGCTGAGTTGTTCAAGCGGCACGCGCACCGCGGCGATGTGGCTGAGAATCGCCGCATCCGGCATCACCGACACGTCGTCTTCGGCGAAATCAATCCCCGCTTCGAGCACCGCGATCAGTTCCACCAGCTTTTTCTTGATCGGCTGCAGCCGCCGCGACAGCGCTCCCTCCAGCTGCTGCGCCGCCACTTTCGCCTGATACAAAGTCTGCGAGTCGATCAGGTCGCGCACCGCCTCCGCCTGGGTCAGGTCGATGCGCCCGTTGAGAAACGCCCGCATGGTAAACTCCCCAGGCTCCGCTAGCCGCGCCCCCGCCGCCACGCAAAGCTCCACAATATGCCGCAACACAATCGGCGATCCATGCGCCGAAATCTCAACAATGTCGTCGGTAGTATAAGAATGCGGCCTGGCAAAATAAGTGACGACAACTTCATCGATGCGCTGTGAAGATGAGATTTCTGTGGGGACAGCCGCCCCCGGCTGCCCAGCCGAGCGAAGCTCGGCAGCCCCTCCACCGCGCTCGACAAGTTCCCCAAACACCGCTCGCCCCGGCTCCAGCCCATGCTTCAACCGCAGCATCGGAGAAGCAATCTCCAGCGCCCTCGGCCCCGCCAGCCGCACCACGCCAATTCCCCCACGTCCGGCGGGCGTAGCGATGGCAACGATCGTGTCATCGAGATTCATCGAGGCGGGTTCACGCGCCGATTGTAACGGTTACACTAGTCCACGGTCGTGGCCGACGGTCGTCGGTCGCTGGTCGTTGGCAAAAACCAACACCGCGACTCGGCGGAAACGAATGATGCACGTCGAGCGACTAACGATGAAAGACGAATTGCGAACGACCAACGACTAACGATTAACGACCAACAACTCCCGGGAGCACTCAACCTTGTCCGTCGCCGACGAACTGTTAAAGTCCAACGAAGAATTCGCGCGCAACTTCAAGCTGGGAGATCTCGCCGTCCGCCCGCGTCGTCACGTGGCCGTGCTCGCCTGCATGGACTCCCGCATCCTGTTCGAGCATTGCCTGGGGCTGCATCCCGGCGACGCGCACATGATCCGCAACGCCGGCGGCATCGCCACCGACGACGCCCTGCGCTCGCTGATCGTCTCGCATCATCTGCTCGACACGCAGGAGTTCATCATCATCAACCACACCGACTGCGGGCTGCTGAAAGTTCAGGAATACGAACTAAGGGCGCGCCTGACCGAGAAGATGGGCGCCATCGCCAGCGAACCAGCCCACTTCTACGCCTTCGACGATCTCGAGGCGAATGTCCGCCAGCAGGTGCAGCGCGTGAAATCGCATCCATGGATTCCAAACCACATTCCAGTGCGCGGCTTTATCTACGACGTGAAAACCGGAAAGCTGAAAGAAGTGAAGTGATCGTGTGGCGCGGGCGACTCGTCCGCGAAAAGCCAAGATGAACGCGTAGGGACCGCCACATAGGGACAGCCGCCTCGGCTGTCCAGCCAGGCGCGGCGAGGCACTCCCAACCGCACCTACCGCGCCACAACCTTCTCAATCTCGGCTCTTAGCTGCTGATAAGGCAGCGCCCCCGGATGATACATCGCCACTTTCCCCGCTCGATCCAGCAGCACCAGCGTCGGCGTGGTCGAAGCGCCGTAGATGTCGAAATTGTACGCGCTAATGGGCACCGGCATGTCGAGCAATCCGGAATAGAAACGATGCCGCACCGCATCGATGTACCCCAGTTCATCGCTCGCGGACGCATGCTCGACCTGCGCCGTATAGCCATAGAGCCGCGTCGGCCCGATCACTTGCAATCCTTTACCGGAAAACTCCGAGCGCAACTGCGTGATGATAGGGGCTTCGGCCTTGCAGTCGGCACACCAGTGTGCCCAGAAAAACAGCAGAACGGGCGACCCCTTAAGCTGCGCTGCCTCCGGAAGTTTCGCTCCCAAAGATTCGTCCGACTTCAGCGCCGGCGCAACCTTTCCTTGTAACGACAGCAGGTTCAGGTTCTTCTGCAGCCGGTCGTGAATGGAGGTATTTCCATAAGTCCGCAGCGCCGCCTGCAAAACTGCCATCGCCTGCGTCCGCTGCCCCTGCGCGGCCAACACTTGGGACTGAACTTCCAGCGCCGCTCCCAACGCGATCGGCAAATGCGCGTCCGCATCCAAAGACCGCTGTTTCAGTTGCTCCAGCACCATGGCCTTGGTCTGCTTGGCATAAGCCGCCGCCTGCTCGTATTGGCGCTGCTCCAAGGCCGCGCGCCCGAGCCACGAATACGCCTCGAGATAGTCGGCAGTGACACCCTGCCGACTGCGATAAGAACTGAGCGCAGACTCCGCGGCGGAAAAATTCTTCTGCGCCAGAGCCAGGCGCACATCGTCGACAATCCCCGCCCAGGCCGAAGCGGTAAGCAAAACTGAAACCAGCAAAATCCGTGAGCGCATCTCTAGATGATGAATGCTTTGCGGAAAGGTCGCAAGTTGCGCTATTTTTTCCACAGATCGACCAACCATAACATCCTCTCCATCAATTGTTTAGAGCGGTACTACAGCAAATTATGTAGCTATTTTGAGGCACTTTTCGTACAATTTCATTGCGTTTGACTTTAGAGTTCCTTCGCAGTACAAGCATCTCCGCTTAACCCAGCGCGTGACCTGCCTGCAGAAGACCCGAAAAGTTTCAGCGCTACATCAAAGAAAAAGGAACATGCAACATCATGGAAACAGGAACAGTGAAGTGGTTTAACGACGCCAAGGGCTACGGTTTCATCAGCCGCCAAAACGGCGAGGATGTCTTCGTACATTTCTCCGCCATTCAGGCCAGTGGATTCCGCAGTCTGCAGGAAGGTCAGCAAGTACAGTTTGACGTGGTCAAAGGCCCCAAGGGGTGGCAAGCAGAAAACGTCAAGGGCGTCTAACCCCGCTTCGCAATCGACAATCCGAAACGAGGGCGGCCAGCAATGGCCGCCCTTAGTTTTTGCGATGGACAAGTTATCGTACGCTTCGATATAGTACGCAACGTACTATAGGAGCTCTTCATGCACTCGTTCCCGCGAATCCTGCAACCCTTAACCATCGCTCTCTTCTGGTTACCCTTGGCGTCGGTATTCTCCTCAGCTCAGATCGCCTTGAGCGCCGACAGAGCGACTTCAGCGACGCCGAGCCCGTTGACCCGGCGTTACACAGAAGGTGAAAAGTTGACTTATCACATGAAGGGCGACAATGACGGCTGGACGTATGCAGTGCAGGCCAACGGGATCGTGAAGAAAGACGCAAACGGCCACTACGCCGAAGAGTACGGCTGGTCCGATTTCAAGTCCAACGCGCCCATGTCGCTGTCGGCCTCAAGCCTGGGCTTTCGTCAGGGCCTCTCTCTCGATCCCGCCACTCCACCGTCGATTCCCAACCTCAGTCAGGTGCAGCCCTTTCTGATCGGGCCCATCACAGACATGCTCACGTTCTACAGCGATCTGTGGCTGGCCATACGGCAAACAGACTTAAACCGCGCCGGCGACCACGCCTACGTTAAATTCGGCGGACCCGCATCCTGGGCCGATGGAAGCTATGTGGTCCTGGGAGAAGACTCGATTGATTTTGATTTGACGCTCAAGGAAGTGAATCCCGCAACTCAGATTGCCACGCTCATCGTGCGGCACGTTCCCCCTGTCCAGCCCAAAGTGAAGCTGCCCGCTCCCTGGATGCAGACGCCGGTGGCCGACTCGCCCAACAACTTTATCGACGTGAAGAAGACCAGCTCCGGGAAATATGTTGCAGAAGTAGGCAAGGAAACCTTCGACGTAGAAATCAAAGTCAGTCTGAAGGACGGAAAAATTCTGTCGGCCAACATGGACAACCTGGTCCGAGTGCGAAAACGCGAATGCACCGACGCTGCGCTCTTGGACTGCGGCGAAGCGACCGACCATCCCATTCACCGGAAGATTCAATTGCAGTTGATGCCCTAGCCTGGTAACCCAGATGAGTTCGCCAAAAATTCCCGCGCTCGGCTACGCTCTCCTCGGTCTGCTCCAGCAGAAACCGTCGTCGGGCTACGACCTGCGCAGGATCTTCTCTTCTACTTCCATGAAAACCTACAGCGATAGTCCCGGCGCGATCTACCCGGCACTACGTCGGTTGGAAAAAGGCGGACTGGTGCGCGGCAGGATCGAGCAGCGCGCCGGCCTTCGTCGCCGGCAAGTTTTTCGCGTGACCTCGAAAGGGCTGGCCGAGCTCAGGAAGTGGATTACATCGCCGGTTGCCCGCGAAGATCTGGTTCACGGACCGGGGCCGATTATGTTGCGCTTCGCCTTCAGCGAAGGCGCGGTAGGAACCGAGGCCTCTCTGCAACTGCTCCATTCTTTCGAGGCTGCACTCAAACCTCATGTGCAGGCCCTGCGGGAAGAGCTTCACGCCATGAGGTGGGTAGCGCCAACTTCGGCACGGCTCGCCTTCGAGTACGGAATCCGCGGAACAGAATGTCTTTTGGAGTGGACGCGGTATGCAGCTTCTATCGTTGAAAAGGGAAAGGGAAAAGCGAGCGAGCTATAAAGCCCCGGACGCATTTGCGCGGTAACACATTTTCAAGGTTGCGCGCTATTGCTGTGCGCTGCGCAGCAGCACGACATCGGACTCCGTGTGCCCGCGCACCAGCGCCAACTGCTTGCCATCGAACGACCAGTGAAAGTCATAGATGTGTTCCGTCTTGAAGCTGGTAAGGTACTTGCCTTTGGAACCATCCAGCGGCTGCAACCACAGATTATCGACTCCATTATCGCGAGCCGGATAAACCACCGCCTTGTCATCGCGACTCAGGCGCAATAGCCCGAAACGAAAATGGTCGAAATCTTTCATCACCAGCTTGCCGGAGTCGGTTTGGACCACTGCCAGCCTTTCTTTGTGCTCGCCCGCATGCTCCAGGGTGGGGAAAAAAATCTGCTTGCCGTCGGATGAGATATCGAACGAGATGGCTGAACTGGACACGGGCGGTGCGGCAACCACTTGTGACGGTCCGCCATCGATCGGCACGCGCGAAAGTTTGTCGCCGCCTTCCCGGTCGATGAAGTACACCCAACGGCTGTCTGGCGAGCATACGGGATAGGTGTCCAGCTTGCCGCTGGTTAATTGCTTCAGATGTCCGCATAGTCGAGCCTGGAAAGAGGACAGACTCAACCACTGCCAACGAGGAGCAAACGACTGCGAGCTCGCGACTCTTGCACTCCCATCGTCCACGCATCCGGCATTCGACCAATGATTTATAGTTGCGTCGATTATATTTTCGGCGTGGCACCGACACGCCGGGCAAATAAACGAGCAGGAAAGGCGCCATGATACGTCAGTCAGCAGTCGCAATGATCTTCTCAAGTCTCGCAACATTGTCTTTGTCCTTGCCCTCCATTTCTGCTCAATTAGCGCCGTCGCCGAGTTCATCTGCTGGATTCGTTAATACACTTATGCCGCAGGCGTCGCAGATGGCCACGCAAGAAGGGCGGCTGGCGATCACAGCGCCTTTTGTCACGGTTACGGACCACTTTCGGGATGCCCGACTGGATGCCGCCATAGCGCGCAGCCTCGGCCGCATCAAGAATCGAACTGGTGTTTCCATTGCCACGTCGGCGGAAGCGGGCGCAACGTCCGCGGCACTGATCGTCAGTGTGGACGGAGCGGGCGGAAGCATTCAGTCGATCGACGAAGACGAGTCTTACTCACTGGAAACCATTCCTTCCGGCGCTCACCTTCGAGCCGCGACCGTGGTTGGCGCGATGCACGGGCTGGCGACTCTGGAACAGCTGATTCAGTCGGACGCGACCGGATATTTCATTCCGGCGGTGGCGATTCACGACACGCCGCGCTTTCGCTGGCGCGGGCTGATGATCGACTGCGGACGCCACTTCATCCCAGTCGACGTGCTCAAGCGCACGCTCGACGGCATGGCATCGGTGAAGCTCAACGTTTTCCACTGGCATTTGAGCGAAGACCAGGGCTTTCGGATGGAGAGTAAAGTTTTTCCCAAGCTCACCGAATCCGGCTCGGACGGGCTGTTCTACACACAAGAGCAGGCTCGCGAAATTGTCGCTTATGCGCGGGATCGAGGTATTCGCGTGGTGCCTGAGTTCGATATGCCAGGACACACCAGTGCATGGTTCGTGGGATATCCCGACCTCGCCAGCGCTCCGGGGCCGTTTCAGATTGAGCGGAAATTCGGCGTCTTTGACCCGGTGATGGACCCTACGCGAGAAAGCACTTACAAATTTCTCGATGCGTTCATCGGAGAGATGGCCGGCATTTTTCCCGACCATTTCTTTCACATTGGCGGCGATGAGAACAACGGCGTGGAGTGGAAGGGGAATCCGCGCATTCAGAATTTTATGCGCGAGCATAATCTGAAAGACACGGCCGCGCTGCAGAATTATTTCAACCAGCGGCTGCTCAAACTGCTGGAGAAGCACGGCAAGCACATGATCGGATGGGATGAGATCCTTACGCCCGACCTGCCCAAGGACGTCATGGTGCAGAGTTGGCGCGGCTTCGACTCATTGGCTGCCGGCGCACGAAATGGATACACCGGCATTCTCTCCGCCGGCTACTACTTGAATCTGATGAGTCCGGCCGCGGCACATTACGCGGTCGATCCGCTGCCTGACAACACCGATCTCAGTGCGGAGCAGCAGGCACGAATCCTGGGCGGAGAAGCCTGCATGTGGGAGGAGCAGACTAGCGCTCTGGATATCGATTCACGCATCTGGCCGCGGGCGGCGGCGATTGCCGAGCGGCTGTGGTCGCCGCGCGCAGTGAGTGATGTGGATGACATGTACCGGCGGCTTGAGGTCGAGTCGTTGCGACTGGAGAGTCTTGGTCTCACGCATATCTCTCAGGAAGCGGTGAGCCTGCGGCAGTTGAGCGGAACTCGGGAGATTGAACCGCTGCGGATTTTTGCGTCCGTTCTCGAGCCCGTCCCTTTCGACGCGCGCGCGCATCAGCAACACGCCAATCAACTGACGCCGCTCGATCTGCTGGTAGACGCTTTACCTCCCGACCCGCTATCGCGCCACAACTTTGAGGTGCTGGTGCGGGCATATCTTCATAATCCTGAGAGTCCTGAGAATCCTGGCGGGCGAACCGGGGCACAAGCAGAGTTGACCGCGGAGTTCAAGGAGTGGATCACTGCTGAACCGGCAATCCTGCGCCTGATGGCAGGCTCGCCGCTGCTTGCCCAAGCGGAACCGAGGGCTCAGCAGCTCAGCGAACTGGGGACGGTTGGACTTGAAGCGGTTTCAATTCTTTCTTCTGGATTGCCTGCGGCCGCTGGTTGGAAGGGGGCGAGGCTCGCGGTCTTGGACGAAGCTGAGAAGCCACAGGCGCTGGTTCGGTTTACGGTGCTCAAGCCGCTGAGGGATCTGGTAAACGCGGTTCCGGAGGCTGGCGCCGGCAAGTAAGTTCACGGGACGGTCTCTGTATCGATGGAGGCACCGAGGGCCAACGACTGCGCGAGAACTGCTGTTTCGCCCCGCTGGGGCTTACTTCCCTTTGCGTTTGTCAAGCCGGGGACATAGTTGACACTTTCTGGTCCGGGTTTTGGGCTGGGTGCAGGGAAGGGGGGCGGGCCTCTGCAAGAGGAAGCTCACGCGGCAAGAGCAACTTCAACGGCAGCGGACAAGACTGTCCGCTCCACTCTGTCGGTCACTAGAGACGGTTCCGGCGTTAGGGCTCCAGCGTTTCTTCCAGCTGGGCTGCGCAGACAACCTTGCACCGGGATATGGCACCGCAGTTGTCGCCACTCAGTGCGGGGAACGAAAGCAGGGTTAATTCTTTATTCGCTGAGCCCGGTGGAGAGCCCGGTGGAGCGAACGATCTTCGAATATGGCTGCGCGTGAGTCCAGGAAGGTGATTTATGCGGCGATCGCGGCCAATGTGGCGATCGCGATTGGCAAATTTGCCGCCGCTGCACTCACTGGAAGTTCCGCGATGCTGGCGGAAGCTATGCATTCCACGGCGGACACGGGAAATGAGCTGCTGTTGCTGGTTGGAATGAAGCGGAGCTCGCGGCCTCCGGATGAGTTGCATCCGTATGGACACGGCAAGGCTCTCTATTTTTATTCGCTGCTGGTGGCGGTCTACATCTTTGGCGTGGGAGGCGGGCTGGCGGTGCACCACGGAATTACGCATCTGCGGAATTCCGAGGTCTCCACGCATCCCGGATGGAACTATGCGGTGCTCGGGTTCGCGGCCGCATTCGAGTTTTATTCCTGGCTCATTTCTTATCGTGAATTGCGGTCGCGCAAAGATCCCGACGAGAGTACCTGGGATGAGATTATCGGCAGTAAGGATCCAACCGTGTTCACGGTTTTCCTGGAAGACTCGGCCGGTCTGGTCGGCGCTTTTCTGGCGTTTCTCGGGATCTTTCTGGGCCACCTGTTTCGAAATCCTTATCTGGATCCCGTGGCTTCCATCGTCATTGGACTGCTGCTCGCCGGAGTGGCGATCTTTCTGGGCCGGGAGAGCGGAGCGTTACTGATCGGGGAGCGGACGAACCGGGCAAGAATCCGGCGCGTGAAGGAAATCATCACCGCGGATCCCGCAGTCGAGCGAGTCGGAGAACTGCTGACGATGCAGCTTGGACCTCAGCAAGTGCTGCTGACGGTGAATATCCAGTTTCGGCGGGACCTTGATCTTCAACAGTTGGAACTGGCGATTGATCGGATTGAAAACCGGGTTCGCCAGAAGGAGCCCATGATCGAACGCATTTTTATCGAAGCGGAGTCGTTCAAGCCTTCGGGGAAACCCCGGTCTCAGGCGGCGTGATGGATTCGAGCGGCGTCGATTCGCCGAAGAGGTTCAGAGCCAGTTGATGGAGCAAACAACAAACGGCCCGCAGACTTGCGCCTGCAGGCCGTCCGGTGGACTGTTTGGGATTGACCAAGAGGTGGTTACTCTACGTGGCCTCTACGGCAACTCCGGGTTCGTCGCAATGACGAGCCTGACCGACCTGCGTCAGGCGGAATCAATCCTTATTCACCGGTAGTGTGCGGGCTGTAGCTTCCGGCGCGGCGTTCACTTGCTGCCGCGACCTGAAGCCCCGCTTAGAGCAACCCGCTCTAAGTCTCAGCCACCTCACCTGGTCTTTGAACATCCCAACTACTGCCTTCAGAACTTGTCATCCGACCACCTCCTTTCCGGTGTGATTCGAAATTAACGCTGGAGACGAATTGTTGTCAATACCGTCAGAGGGTAGTGTCCTAACTCTCAGGACACCACCCGGTCAGAGTGACTCTTGCGAGACTCTTTACCGGCCTGGATGAGGCCATGCATAAGCCTTCTCGAAGCGCGAAATCGCCGGCAGGCGGCAGGATTAATTTCAAAATTGAGCACTTTTGATCAGACCGCAATGAAAGTGCGACGGTAGATTCATTATGAAGAGAAGTAACAGAAGTAAAAGAAGTGGCCCTCCCACCTTTCGTTTCGAGTGGCGCAGCCCGGAAAACCGGCGCGCCACTTTTTTTCCCGAAGCGCAACGTGGAGTTAACTTCGACTAGTTTCCCTGGTGGATGACCTGGAAGGTAGGAAAAGATATGAAGTGTCGTGCGCTTCGTCTGTTGTCTCTCTCATTCTCACTGCTTCCGCTCCTGGTACTTGGCGCTTATGCCAGTTCGGTTACTCTTGGAACCGCCGGCAGTTATTCGGTGCTCGCCGGTTCTGCCGTAACCAACACGGGAGCCAGTGTCCTTAGCGGCGATCTTGGTCTCAGTCCCGGTGGCGGTGGGTGCGCGCTGACCGGTTTTCCGCCTGGCAATGTGCTTGGCGCCGTGAATATATGCAATAGTCCGGCAGCGCAGGCTCAGCGTGATTTGACCACGGCGTACAACGCAGTCGCCAGCCTGCCGCCTACCCAGGTTCTCACCGGGCAGAATTTGGGTGGGATGACTCTTACGCCGGGCGTTTATTTTTTTGCCAGCTCCGCTCAGCTGACAGGAACGCTGACGCTCAACAACCTGGGTAACCCCAACGCGGTATTCGTTTTTCAGATAGGGAGTACGCTCACGACGGCGAGCGCTTCCTCCGTCATATTCAGCAATAGTCTGGCGGACCCCAACGTGTACTGGCAGGTTGGCAGCTCGGCGACTCTGGGCACCACGACGGCGTTCGAGGGGAATATTCTGGCGCTCACCAGCATCACCCTGGATACCGGCGCAACCATCGGCTGCGGGAGCGCCCTGGCGCAAAATGGTGCAGTGACGCTGGATGATAACGTCATCGGAGGAGGGTGCGGCGGCAGTGTCAGGTCAACCGTACCAGAACCCAGCACTCTGGGACTGTTAGGGACGGGCCTCGTCATTCTCGCCGGCATAGCCAGGTGGAAGATGCGCGATCCGGTGCCTCTACCGATTTCCTAACGTTGCAATCTCTCCCAGTCCAAGGAGACTCGCATCCGCGGTCACCAGGGTCAGATTCAGAACCTTTGCGGTGGCCGCCAGAAAGCGATCAGCAGGATCGCGTTGCGGCAGTCTGAGCCGCTGCGCCACGGCAGCAATTTCGTGGGTTAATGGCGCCTCGCGGAATGGAGCTGTAGCTCGTGTTACCCACGCATGCAGGTCACCATGACCCAGGCCAACATGCAGACGCATCCGGCCCTTTGCCTGTAAGGTCAGGGCTTCCCATGTGCTGATTGGAGATAACCACAACTCATTTTCAGGATCCTGCAACTCCTGCCGGGTGCGCTTGCCAAGTCGGTTCGCATCCTGCAAGCTCCACAACCAGATGTGTGTATCGAGCAACAATCTCAATCGCGCAAGGCCTCCCAATCGTTCTCTTCATTCGCGGGAGTGACAATGTCGCCGATGATTTCGATCTCATCTTTCATCGATCCCATCCAATCGGTTGTGGCGACCGGACTCGGAGGGATAACTTCGGCAATCGGTTTGCCGAAGCGGGTCACGCGGATCGGCTTCTTCGTCTTCTGCACCTGGTCGAGTAGAGCCAGGCACTTGGCTTTGAATTGAGAGATTGCAAACTCTTTCATGACCCTTTCATTAGATCATAGTCAGCAATTATGGTCAACCAGCTTTCATGGCAGGCCGAAGGCGTAGATCGCGCTGCCGGCGGCGATCGCCACATACTCTTTCCCATCGATTGCAAATGCCATGGGCGGGGCATAAACCGCGCCCCCCATCTGGAAATGCCATAGCGGCTTGCCGGAGGCGGCATCGAGGGCGATGAAATTTCCCTCGGCATCGCCGCTGAAGATCACGCCACCAGCAGTTGACAACACCCCGGACCAGGTCGGGGATGTGTGCTCGAACTGCCACTTGATCTGCCCCGTGGTGGGATCGATGGCCTTCAGAAAACCGCGATACGGCCGAGCTTCTTCGGACGGAAAATATGCGCTGCCGTAATAGGCGTGGCCGGCCTCGTAAGGCTGCGGAGCCGTGCTGAAAATGTCGCATTGATCGCGCGCAGTTACATAGAAGAGCGACGTTTGCGGATCGTAGGTGGGGGCCATGAAGTTCGTCGTCCCCAGCGCGCCCGGACACACCGTACGCCCTTCCAGCGTCGGGGACGATTGATTGTTCGCTACGGGACGCCCCTCGGCATCCTTGGTATCGCTCCAGGTAGTCTTGCCGTAGGGGTTCGCCGAGAGGAGTTTGCCGGTGGTGCGGTCGATGACATAGAAGAATCCATTGCGGTCGGCCTGCGCGATCAGATGTTTGTCTCCGGCGTCGATCATCACCGGAACCTGGGTTGCGTCCCAGTCGTGCTCGTCGTGTTTGGTGAACTGGAAATACCAGTTCATCTTTCCCGTGTCGGCGTTCAACGCCAGCAGAGAATTGCTGTAGAGATTGTCTCCCGCGCGTCCCGCGCCGCGATTCGACGGCGCAGGATTTCCCGTTGGCCAGAAAATCTGATTAGTGACCGGATCGTAGGTTCCGGTGTTCCAGGCCGGGGCTCCGCCGGTTTTCCAGGAATTGCCTTCCCAACTGTCATGCCCAGGCTCGCCCGGTCCCGGAACCGTATAGAAGCGCCATTTGCGCTCCCCGGTGGAGGCGTCGTAGGCGTCAATAAAGCCGCGCACGCCGTATTCTCCGCCGGAAATGCCGGCCACAATCAGATTCTTAACGGCCAAAGGCGCTACGGTGAAGCTGTTTCCAATGCGATAGTCTGCCGCGACCGCGTCCCAGATGACGGTTCCCGTTTTCGCGTCGAGTGCGATCAGGTGCGCGTCCAGCGTCCCCAAAAAAACTTTATCGCCCAGAATCGCGAGCCCGCGATTCACTCGCCCGCAGCACGGCCGAATATCTCCCGGCAGTTGCCGCTGATACATCCAAATGGGCCGCCCGGTGCGCGCATCAAGCGCAAACGCGCGGTTATCTTGTGCAGTAGCGTACAGAATTCCGTCGACGACCAGGGGAGAGGTTTCGAGCTTGCCGGTTGCTCCAATCTGGTAGACCCATTTTGCAACCATGCCATGCACGCTGGTCCGATTGATTTGATCGAGCGCGCTAAACCGCTTCCCGGAGTAATCGCCGGAGTAAGTCATCCAGTTCTGCGGTTCCTTCGCAGAATTGACCAAGCGTTCGAAGGTGACCTGCGCGTGGGCGAAAACAGCGAGAAGGCCCACAATCACCCAGATTGCTAAAGTCCTTGAAATAGATCTGGCGAAACCCTGCTTGATGGAACCGGGCCAGACGCAACCGTGGAAGAGCGGCCCTTTCAGGGCCGCGTCGCGAATTGGTAATGCGAAGGCCTTCAGGCCCTGTGGAGCACCGGGGCTGAAGCCCGGAAACGTGAGAGCCTCTTCACGCGGCGCTGAAGGGATGGTCTTCCACGCTCGCCGCAGGGCCTTGATAGATTCAACACAGAATGTATTGGTCTCCTGCAAGGGCAGCCGCATCATTTCGCCCCCACGCTGGTCAAATAGGCCACGATGTCCTCAAGATCTTTGTCGCTCAAGAGGTCGGGGCCGTATTTGGGCATCGCCGACTGCCGGCTTTTCTGAAACGACTTCAGCTTGTCTTTGTCGAAGAGATGAATCTGCTCGCTGGTGTCCATGATCTGCACCGTGAAGTTGTCTTCATTCAGCGTCACTCCTTTTACTTCCTTTCCATCCGCCGTTATCACGGTGACACTCTCGTATTCCTGCGGAAATTCCTTGGTTGCTTCGGTCAATCCCCAGGCCAGCCTCCGGCTGGGATCGCGCACCGATTCAATCATTGCGGCGCGCGTCCGCGATCCGCCCACCGAGGTCAACTCCGGTCCCAGCCGCCCGCCCTTGCCGTTGATCGTGTGGCAGAGCGAGCAGTTCGCGTCGCCATAAAACAGTTCTTTGCCATGCGCCACGCTGCCCGCGGCCTTCGCCGGAGCTTTCACTTCCTGGCTGCGAATGTAGGTGATGATCTGCCAGATCTCCGTATCGGTCATGCCCACGCCCTGCCCATTGGTCCCGTTGGCCGGCATGGCGGTGCCGGGGATGCCGTTGCTGATGACCTGAAACATTTCTGCATCGGAGTGTGCGTGCTTCTTGACCGCCCGCGTCAGGTCGGGACCGCGCCCTCCGCCGTGCGCTCCCAAGCCGTGACACAGCGCGCAGTTGATGCGGAACTCGTACTCCCCAGCCTTGGCCGCTTTGGGATCGCGCCCAAAAGGATTGCGGTCGTCTGCGGCGTTAGCGCCAATCGCCAAAAGCACCGCCGCGATCCATGCTGTGCACCCTCGACTGAACATGAACTTACATTCCTGGAATCTGCGCATTCTACGCCATCGACTCGAGATTGCCGCTGGAGAAATCACGGGGCGCAGGAGAAGGAAAAAAGCGGTCGCCCCCATTCGTACATGGTCGGTGGGCATCTGCCGCCAGCACCTTTGGCTGCCTACACTGAAATCCTAGCGTTTCGACGCCGATATTACTGAGAGAGGCAAGAATTTTCCTTAGGCCGCCAAGTTATTGAGCCATCAGCCTTTCCAGCGAAAGGCGCCGGCTTGTGGAAGGCCCAGATGAGCCAGTACGCGATAGGCAAATTCGCGGGCCATTTCATCTAAGGAAGCAGGACCGTAATAGAAGGCCGGGATGAGCGGGAAGACGGTGGCTCCGGCGTCGGCGGCCCGGTACATGTTGCGGATGTGGATTTTATTGAGTGGCGCCTCGCGGACGCACAGCACCAGCGGACGCTTCTCTTTGAGAGTGACATCGGCCGCCCGTTCGATCAGACGCGAGGCGATGCCGTGGGCGATACGAGCCAGAGTGCCCACGCTGCAGGGTAGGACGATCATGGCGCCGGCGGGATAGGAGCCGCTGGCCACGTTGGCTCCGATGTCAGCGTTGGATTGAACTTTGATTTTACCGGAAGCGTGGATTTTACGAGAAGCGCGGATTTTACGGGAAGCGCGGTTCGGGGATCGGCCGCCAGAGGAGCCAAGAATCTGGCCGATGAGATTGGACCGGCCCTTCAGGCCCAACTCCTCAGCCATGACTCGCAGGGCGCTGTCGGAGGCGATGAAGTTTACCGACTTCACGCGCTGGTCGCGCTCCACGGCAAGAAGCAATTGCCGCAGAAAAATGGCCCCGCTGGCGCCGGTGGTGGCGATAGTCAGATTCTGCAGCGGATGGTCAGACAAGAAGCCTCCGGCGAGGCAGATGGATGGTTGCCCCGCAGTCTGGAGCATAGGTAGGCGATGAATCCGAAGTCAAGATGAACGAGCTAGAAGCTAGCTGATTATGGCCAGCACCGCCAATCTTCGATTCCGCCGCAATGCCGCCCAGTTGCACGCGCTGGCTGGGGTGGAGCGCGAAATTCGCGCCCAGGATTCGCACCATCGCCGGAAATATCTTCGCGAATTCAACCAGGCGTTTCGCAACTACGACTCGCTGCTCGACTCCGAACAACTTCTGAGCGCGCTGCATTGCGCTGATGTCGTCCTGATTGGCGACTACCACGCGCTGCCTGCCGCCCAGCGCCATGCCGCATGCTTGATAGAACAGCGCGCGCTAGCCGGCGACCGTCCCGTGGTACTCGGAGTGGAAACCATTTACGCCCGCGACCAGCATATTCTCGACGAATGGTGGCGCCGCGAAATTGAAGAGAACGAACTTCGCCAGCGCATCCGCTTCGACCTCGATTGGGGATACGATTGGGCGCCATTCTACAATTTGCTGGTCACAGCGCGGGATCATGGTGACGCCCTCTACGGCCTGGATTGCATGCCGCGCGAGGATTTGCGCAAGATTGGGGCTCGCGACCGCCACGCCGCCGCGAAGCTTGCCGAAATTCGGCTGCGCCATCCCGAAGCCGCAATCTTCGTTTTATTCGGCGAGTCGCACCTCGCTCCCGGACATTTGCCGCGCGAGGTGCATCGGTTGATGCCCGAGGCAAGAATTCTTACCGTGCTGCAGAATATCGACGCGCTTTACTGGCGGGCGGCTGGTGAACCGGCTCATAAAGTAGAAGCCGTACGCGTCAACGACGAAGTGCTGTGCGTCTTCAACGCCACCCCGCTCGAGAAATATGAAAGCTATCGCCTGTGCCTCGACCAGTGGAGCCGCTGTGAGGATGGTCCAGACTTTGCGCCTACCATCTACAACCTGATCGATAGCCTGGTCCGCTTCCTGGAAATCAATCGCTACTCGCCGCACAACGGCACACAGCCTAAATTTCTGGTCGACATGTTGCCGGAGGTTTATGGCGGCGCTTCCGGCGCCATGCTGCGCCGCCTGTTATCGCGCAAGGGCATCGCCGAAGCGGAGCGCGAAGCCATGCTCGCGAGCGTCGAAGAGCGAGGCAGCGCTTATCTTCCGAAGGTGAACGCATTCTATGTCCGGGAATTTCAAATGCAGAACGCCACGGAAGACGCCACTCGCTTTTTGCATCAGGCCTGTCAGGGCTTGCCACAGCGCTTGGATGGCATCGCGAATGAGAGAAACGCCCTCGGCGGCAACGGTGAGCCCAGGAATGCGATTGATGGGTTTTATGCTCGGGTAATCGAGCATGCGGTAGCCTATTTCGGCTCGCGCGTTCTCTACCCCTCGCGGCCCGCTCCCGACGACGCGGCGCCGCTATCTCGTACCGCTTGCGAACGTATGGCGCAGACCGCTATTCGCGGCGACAAGGGCAAACTCGATTCCACGGCGCGCGAGTTGGGCTACCGCATCGGCACCCAGATTTACGACGCGTATCTCGAAGGTAAAGCCGCGCCCAGCGCCCTGCGCCGGCTGTTCCTGGTACACCTGAACGAGCCCGGGCTGGCCCGAAAAGTCTGCGCCACCGTGATCGCCAAACTTCGCGCGTTCGCCGTCTCACGATCGCGTTCGCCACACGCCTGATTTCGAAAACATCCCGAAGTGCTAATCTAACCCCGAGCATGGCCGAATTTGCGTGCCGACTGCCGAGTGTCTCTGTTTACGTCGAACATGAACGCCGAACCATCAACGTCGAACCGTGAACGTCGAAGAATGAACGCCGAAAAATGAACGCCGAGTCGATTCGAAAGCTTTTCGAGCAAGTCCGCAAAGGCAAACTCACGCCCGACGATGCGGTCGCTCGTTTGCGGCATATGCCCTTTGAGGATATCGGGTTCGCCAAAGTCGATCATCACCGCTCGCTGCGAAATGGCATGCCTGAAGTCATTCTCGGCGAAGGTAAGACTCCAGCGCAGGTGGCGGGAATCTTTGTCCGGCTCGCTGAACACGGTGGAAACATCCTGGCCACTCGCGCCAGCGAAAAACAGTTTGCCGCGGTAAAGAAAAAAGTTCGCACCGCCGAATATCGCGACCTGGCCCGCGCCATCGTCCTGCAGCGTGATCCGAAGAAATATGGCAAGGGAATCGTCGCCGTTGTCTCGGCCGGAACCAGCGACATACCCGTCGCCGAAGAGGCCGTCGTTACGGCCGAGGTCATGGGCAACGAAGTCGAACATTTCTACGACGTCGGCGTGGCCGGCATTCACCGCCTGCTGGCCAACCGCGAAGCGTTGACGCGAGCGCGTGTCGTAATCGTCTGCGCCGGCATGGAAGGCGCTCTGCCCAGTGTTGTCGGAGGCCTGGTCGGCGTTCCGGTTATCGCCGTGCCCACCAGCGTGGGTTACGGCGCCTCGTTCAAAGGTATGGCCGCGCTGCTCGGCATGCTGAATTCCTGCGCCTCGAATGTCAGCGTCGTCAATATTGATAATGGATTCGGCGCCGGTTACGTGGCGTCGCTGATCAACCGACTGTAGGGAGTAGGTTCATGTACGCATGTTATCCGGGGCGTTGCGGACGGCCGATACAAAGTCCGTGCCGTTGGCGGACCGTCGCGCAGCATGCTGAATTATTTTAGAACTTTCATCGAGGGTTTATGCGGCCTGAGGAAATCGCGAGGCGGGGATTTTTGCAAGCGGCGAGCGCGGGATTCGTGGGCGGGGCTTTCATCGTCTCCCCCGAGCGCGCATTTGCCCCGAGTGAGGTAGACAGTCGGCCGGTCCATGACGTGCGCTCCTTCGGAGCCAAAGGGGACGGGACTACCCTCGACACCTCCGCAATCAATCGCGCCATCGAGGCAGCGGCTGCGACCGGCGGGGGAACGGTGTGCTTTCCGGCGGGAAGTTATCTCTCCTATTCCATTCACCTCAGAAGCCATGTTGGCCTGTCTCTCGCC
The DNA here is from genome assembly GCA_963709305.1 of uncultured Acidobacteriaceae bacterium. GTDB lineage: Bacteria > Acidobacteriota > Terriglobia > Terriglobales > Acidobacteriaceae > Sulfotelmatobacter. The sequence continues at coordinate 479,334 of CAVPWO010000008.1, forward strand.
CACGGCGCGACTCTGTTGGCGGCAAATCCGCCTCTGGAAGGCGCGAGCGGCGGGTATGACGCCGCGGAATCGAATGAACCGTGGGAGAACTATCAGGATTTCGGACACAATCACTGGCACAACAGTCTGATCTGGGGCGAAGGCCTGGAAGACATTTCGATTTCCGGACCGGGACTGCTCTGGGGAAAAGGACTGAGCCGTGGTTGGGGAGCGGGGCCGAAAGCCGAGCAGCCTGGAGCCGGCAACAAAACCATCGCTCTCAAGAATTGCCGTAATGTGCTGTTGCGCGATTTTTCCATCCTGCACGGCGGACACTTCGGCATTCTCGCGACCGGAGTCGACAATCTCACCATCGATAATTTGAAAATTGATACCAACCGCGACGGCATGGATGTTGATTGCTGCCGTAACGTCCGCATTTCAAACTGCAGCGTGAACTCGCCGTGGGACGACGGCATTTGCCTGAAGAGTTCTTTTGCTCTTGGGTACGCGCGGGCCACCGAGGTGGTGACCATCAGCAATTGCCTGGTGAGTGGCAGCTATCAGGAGGGCGCGATGCTCGATGGAACATGGAAACGATTTGGTCCGGGCGAGAAGGTGCCGAGGACCGGGCGAATCAAGTTTGGGACAGAATCGAATGGCGGTTTCAAGAATGTTGCCATTACGAATTGTGTTTTTGACGGGTGTAATGGCCTGGCGATTGAGTCGGTGGATGGCGCCGTGATCGAAGACGTGAGCGTCACCAACGTCACGATGCGAGAGCTGATGGGAGCGCCCATCTTTTTGCGGCTGGCTGCGCGCATGCGTGGACCCGCAGATGTTCCGGTGGGTACGCTGCGGCGCGTGATCCTGAGCAACATCAGTTGTCAGAGCGCGGTATCGAACATCTGTTCTGTGATCTCGGGCATTGCCGGTCATTCCATTGAAGACCTGAAATTGAGCGACATCGTGATCAATCACTCGGGTGGGGGCAGCCAACAGGACGCGGCTCGGCAACTTGCGGAAAAAGAGAAAGACTATCCTGAGCCCAGCATGTTCGGAACGACGCCCGCGCATGGATTCTTTATTCGCCACGTTCGCGGACTGGAGATGGACGGCGTGAAGATCGAAACTGCGAATCAAGATGCCCGGCCGGCCTTCGTTCTCAGCGATGTTCAGCATGCCGACTTCGAACGCTTGAAGGTTCCATCTGTCGATGGCGTGCCGGCATTCGTCCTGCATGACGTGCAGGAGGTTAGCGTATTCCGCAGCAAACCGGTGCCCGATACCGAAGTGGAGACCGCAACTAAAGGGGAATTCTAGACAGCAGCGGTTTCAGCGTGACCTTGCCGTGATGGATTAAACTTTCGTGATGAAAAAGCTGCTCCGGTTGTTCCGCTGTAACCCAGAGCTGGTTCTGTGCTTCCTCGCTCTTGCCCAAGTTTCAACCGCGCAGAAAGTAGCAATCACATTCGACGACCTGCCGCTGAACGGAGATCTTCCGCCGGGGATGACGCGGGTGGAGATCGTCGGGAATACGCTGGCCGTGTTGAAGATTCGACACGTGCCGGCAGTGTACGGCTTCGTCAATGCCAAGAAGCTGGAGGGTAATGCAGATGCTGCGGCGGCTTTGAAGCTGTGGGCCGATACGGAACCGGTGGGGAACCATACGTATGCGCACATGGATTTGAATGCGAATCCCGCGGAGGCTTTTGAGAGCGAGATTGAAGAGGATGAGCCGGTGCTGGAACTAGTGGCGGCGGAAGGTGCGAACGAGGACGCTGCGAAGTGGCATTGGTTCCGCTATCCCTTCTTGCGCGAGGGAGACACCGTGGAGAAGCGGCGCGCCGTACGGGCTTTTTTGCAGGCGCATCAGTATCGCGTGGCGCAGGTTACTCTCGATTGGGAAGACTATATGTGGAACAGCGCGTATGCGCGGTGCGTGGCCAAGAACGATGCGAAATCGATCGCCTCGCTGCGGTCGAGCTATTTGGAAACGGAGTCGGCTTATTTGGACCTGGGGCGCGAGATGGCGAAGCTGGTTTACGGGCACGATATTAATCATGTGCTGTTGTTGCATCTGGGAGCATTCAGCAGCACGATCTTGCCGGACGCGCTGGATCTTCTGCAGAAGAAGGGGTTCCAGGTGGTGACGCTGGAGGAGGCGCAGAGCGACCCGGCGTATGCGACGGATCCCGACGCTGGATCGAAATATGGAGGCACCCTGCTGGAGCAGTGGATGGACGTGAAGAAGATCAAATATCCGGCGGTGAAGGAGAAGCCGTATAAAGCAGTGCAGGAAGCTTGTAAGTGAGATTGGGTTATATTTTTTGCGCGGCCTCGGTTCCCCCTGTCAAAGTTCAACAAAGCCAAAGTTGGACCATGTCAAATTCCCCACCCGCTTCCTTGGGCGACTCTTAATCCTTGAGTCCCTTATAATCAAAGGATTCTTTATGGCAGCCGTTCTAGAGCGGATTGTCGCGGCTACGCGGGCGCGAGTCTCTGAGTCCAGGCGCGGCGCGGATTTGCGCGAACTGGAGCGGCGAGCCGCATCGCACGTTCCGCGCAGGTTTCGGCGGGCGTTGCTGTCGAAGAGTCGCGACGGCGTGGCGGTCATTGCTGAATTGAAGAAGGCGTCACCGTCGAAGGGATTGATTCGGGCGGAGTTTCATCCCGCGGAGTTGGCGCGGGAATTGGCAGCGGCGGGAGCGGCCGCTCTGTCGGTGCTGACCGACGAGGAATTCTTTCAGGGATCGCTGGAGAATTTGCGGGAGGCTTCCGCGGCGGTCGAGATTCCGTGCCTGCGAAAAGATTTTATTGTTGATGAGTTTCAGTTGCTCGAGGCGCGAGCGAATTCGGCCGATGCGGTATTGCTGATTGTGGCGGCGCTGTCTGCAGGGGAGTTGGTCGCGCTGGCGGCGGGGGCGCGTGGGCGCGACCTGGATGTTTTGTGCGAAGTGCACGATGAAAATGAGCTGCAGCGTGCGCTGGATGCGGGATGCGATTTGATTGGCGTCAACACGCGCGATCTGCGGACGTTCAAAGTGGATCTGGAGACGGCGTTCCGGCTGGCGGAGAAGATTCCCGCGGGCGTGGTGCGAGTGGCCGAAAGCGGAATCCATTCCTCGGACGATGTGGCCCGGCTGCGGGCGGCGGGGTATCACGCGTTTCTGGTGGGTGAGTCGCTGATGCGGGCGGATTCGCCCGGAGAAGCGCTGCGGGAATTGATCCGGCTGCCTAGCGTCGAGTGGCGTGTTCCGATCGGGCGGTAGAGGTCCTTCGACTGCGGTTTTGCTTCGCGTGCGCGAAACAAAATCCTCGCTCAGGATGACAACGTGAAGACTGGCAACTGCTTTTATGACTTGGGTGAAGATTTGCGGGATGACCAATCTGGAGGACGCGCTCGTCGCGGTAGAAGCGGGGGCGGACGCCGTCGGGTTCGTGTTTTATGAGAAAAGTCCGCGGTGTGTGAGCGTGGAAACGGCGCGCGAGATTGTGAGCAAGCTACCTGAGAATGTGGAGAAGGTGGGAGTTTTTGTGAACGAACCGCCGGAGCGAGTTTCAGCGATGGCCGACGATGCCGGCCTCACGGCGGTGCAATTTCATGGAGATGAGTATCAAAACCCTGAAAAATACTGCGTTGGCGGCAAGGTATTCTTCAGCTTGCCTGCCTTCGAGATTCTGCGGGAATTGGATGGACCGATTGGTTCGTTCACCTTTCCTAAATTTCCAAAGTCTTCGGGAATTCTTCTGGACTCAGGAACGCAAGAACTCCGCGGCGGAACGGGGAGAACATTTGCCTGGGGCGAGGCTCGTTGGCTCGTTCAAGGATTGACCCGGGTGCATCCCGTAGTGATCGCTGGTGGGCTCACGCCATCAAATGTGGCGTGGGCGGCGGGATTCCTCAAACCATGGGGGGTGGACGTCGCGTCGGGAGTCGAGGCTAGCCCCGGGAAGAAAGATCCGGAGAAGGTGCGAGCGTTTGTGCGGGCGGTGCGAGAGATGGATCGGAAGGTGAGTTAGCGAATGGCTACGGTTCCAAGAACTGCAAAAGTCAAAACCCCCACCCTGGTCTCGCCAAAGAACGGCGATCCTAGGATGGGGCACCCTCGGCTTTCTGCTCCCCGAGTTCCTCGTCCTCTGGACGAGCCGGGGCGGTTTGGCGTTTATGGCGGGCGGTATGTGCCGGAGACCTTGATGGCGGCGCTTGAGGAACTCGAGCGCGAATATGGGAAGGCCAAGCGTGACCCGAAATTTCAGGCTCGACTGGAGGAATTGCTACGGACGTATGCGGGGCGTCCGACGCCGTTGTTTTTTGCGCGGCGGCTCACGGAGAAATTGGGCGGGGCGAAGATTTATTTGAAACGGGAAGACCTGCTGCACACCGGGGCGCACAAGATCAACAACTGCCTGGGGCAGGGGTTGCTGGTCGAGCGCATGGGCAAGCGACGCGTGATTGCGGAGACTGGGGCGGGGCAGCATGGGGTTGCCACCGCGACCGTGTGCGCGCTGTTGGGGTTTGAGTGCGTCGTATACATGGGAAGGGAGGACATGCGGCGGCAGGAGTTGAATGTGTTCCGCATGCGGCTGCTGGGAGCGGAGGTACGCGGCGTGGAGTCGGGATCGCGCACTTTGAAGGACGCGATCAACGAGGCCATGCGCGATTGGGTCACGAATGTGCGGACCACGCATTACATGCTGGGCAGCGTGCTGGGAGCGCATCCGTATCCCACGATGGTGCGCGACTTCCATCGGGTGATAGGGCGCGAGGCGCGGGCCCAAATTCTGAAGGCCGAGGGAAAGTTACCGGCAGCAATTATTGCGTGCGTGGGTGGAGGATCGAATTCCATCGGAATTTTTTATGATTTTATAAAAGATCATAAGGTTCAGCTCATTGGTGTGGAAGCTGGCGGGCGCGGCGAGGCGCTGGGCGATCACGCGGCACGGTTTCGTGGAGGATCTCCAGGAGTGTTGCAGGGCACATATTCTTACGTGCTGCAGGATTCGGGAGGTCAGATTGCGCTGACGCATTCCATTTCGGCGGGACTGGATTATCCCTCGATTGGTCCCGAGCACGCGGCGTTGCGGGATGCGGGACGTGCGGAATATGTGCCCGCCTCGGATGCGGAGGCCCTGGAGGCGACAACTCTGCTGGCGCGGACGGAAGGAGTTATTCCGGCGTTGGAGTCCGCGCATGCGGTGGCGGAAGTGGTCAAGCGCGCGCCCAGGGTGAGGAAATCGGAAGCCGTGATCGTGAATATTTCCGGACGCGGGGACAAGGATATCGGAATCATGCGGGAGAACCTTAAAATCGATTGATGATTTCGGATTTCTGATCACTGATTGAAAACCTTTACCGCCGCGTGTTGTTGACTCTCAATCAACAATCAGAAATCAACAATCATTAATTTCTATGCCCCTAACTTTCTATAAGAAGCCCGCGCTGGTAGTGTATGTCACTTGCGGGGATCCGGACCTCGATACCACGCGCGAAATCGTCTTAGCCGCGATTGAGGCGGGGGCAGATGCGGTTGAGTTGGGGGTGCCGTTCAGCGATCCGGTGGCGGATGGCCCGGTAATTCAGCGGGCGAGCGAGCGAGCGCTGGCGAAGGGGACTTCGCTGGGGCAGGTGCTGACCCTGGCTGCGGAGGTTCGCCAGCATGCGCAGTCCACGGGGCTGATCGTGTTTTCGTATCTCAATCCCATTTTGCGCATGGGGATGGAGAAATTTTGCAAAGTCGCGCGGGCCGCGGGTGTGGACGGCGCGCTGGTCACCGATCTGCCGGTGGAAGAGGCCGGCGAATATTTGCGGGCAATGCGCGCGTACGATCTGGCTCCGGTGTTTCTGGCCGCGCCGACCAGCCCGGATGAACGGTTAAAGCGAATTGCAGATGCTTCGCGGGGATTTGTGTATGCGGTATCGCGAACCGGAGTGACGGGAGCGCGTCAGCAACTGGCGGACGATGCGCGAAAGCTGGTGCGGCGGTTGCGGCGCGTGACCAAGTTGCCGGTTGCGCTGGGATTCGGAATCTCAACGGCGGAACAGTTTGCGGAAGTGGGCGAATTCGCGGATGCCGTGGTTGTGGGTAGCGCGATTGTGGAGATTGTTGAACGGAATCGTGGGCGGGAGGCGGCCGCGGTCGGAGAGTTTGTGAGAGAGCTATCAGCTGTCAGCCCTCTGCTCTCAGCTCATCGCCGTTGATGTTGATGATAAGGATAGGGACATGCTGTGCTTTGGAATTGCTGAAAGCTGATAGCTGAAGGCTGAGAGCTGTTTTCATGGACATCGAGGATTGGCGAAAGAAAATCGATGAGCTGGACCGGAAGCTCGTGGAGTTGCTGAGCGAGCGGGCTCGGGCGGCGGTTGAAATCGGGCGATTGAAGCGGAATACTTCGTTGCCAATTTATGAGCCGGACCGGGAACGGATTGTTTTTTCCAATGTGCAGGAAGCGAATCCGGGTCCGCTGAGCGGTCGGGATCTGGTGCGAATTTACGAGCGCATTATGGATGTCATGCGGAATGTGCAGAAAGAAGAGATCGTGCCGAAAGCCAGGGCGCCGGAAGCGGAAACGGAATTCGATTCGGAAGTGAATGATTGAAATAGCTCTCAGCCGCCGGCTCTCAGCGTTCATGAGTGAAAGCTGATGGCTGACAGCTGAAAGCTGAAGGCTTTTCCCTATGATTGTGGCAATGCAGGAAGGCGCTGACGAGCAGTTGATTCAACAGGTGATTGAGCACCTGGTGAAGATTGGCTTCGAGGTGCACCGCTCCACTGGGGCGCGGATGACTGTGCTGGGCGCGGTGGGGTCGGGGATCGATTTCGACATCCGCAACGTGGAATTGCTGCCCGGGGTGCAGGAAGTTCATCGCATCAGCTCGCCCTACAAACTGGCGGGGCGGAGTTTTCGTCCGGAGGGGACGATCGTCAGACTGGCAAACGGGGTTAGCGTCGGCGGAAATGAAATCATAGTTATGGCTGGCCCATGTTCGGTGGAATCGAGAGAGCAGATTTTTACGACCGCGGAGGCGGTGGTGAAGGCGGGAGCTAAAGTGCTGCGGGGCGGCGCGTTCAAGCCGCGCAGTTCTCCGTATTCGTTTCAAGGCCACGGAGAAGATGCGCTGAAGTTACTGCGCGAGGCCGGAGAGAAATTCAAGCTGCTGGTCATCAGCGAGGTCATGGAAATCTCGCAGATTCCCATGATGCTGCCCTATGTCGACATCCTCCAGGTGGGGGCGCGCAACATGCAGAACTTTAATCTGCTGCGCGAGTTGGGAAAGGTACGCAAGCCGGTGCTGTTGAAACGCGGCATTGCGTCCACGTTCGAAGAGTTACTGCTCTCGGCGGAATACATCATGTCGGGCGGGAATTACGACGTGATTCTGTGCGAGCGCGGCATTCGGACCTTTGAGACCTACACTCGCAACACCATGGATATTTCAGCGATTCCGATCATTCACAAGCTGTCGCATTTGCCCATGACCGCCGATCCTTCGCATGGAACGGGGCGGCGTGACAAAGTTTCGCCGATGGCGCGGGCGTCGGTGGCGGCGGGAGCGGATGCCTTGCTGATTGAAGTGCATTGCAATCCAGATAAAGCGCTGTCGGATGGGGCACAATCCTTGTTTCCGGAGCAGTTCGCGAAGTTGATGGATGAGTTGCGAATGATTGCGCCGGCAGTGGGAAGACAAATTGGGTAATTGGGAAATTTGGTAATTGTAGAATTTAGCCGCAACCCCAAGGTTGTTTCAATTACACAATTACTAAATTTCCCAATTACTCGATTTTTCTTTATGGCGATTCGGCAAATCACGATTATCGGCACGGGCCTGATTGGCGGGTCGTTGGGGCTCGCGCTGCGCAAGAAGAAATTTGCCGGGCGGATTGTGGGATGCGATCGTGAGGGCACGCTGGAACGAGCGCGCATGCGGGGCGCTATTGACGATGGAACCGCGAATCCAGCCGACGCCGTGCGTGGCAGTCAGGTCGTTGTGCTGGCAACTCCAGTATTAGCGATTGTCGATCTGATCGAACAGCTTGGACCTGCGCTTCCGGCGAAACCTTTGCTCACCGATGTGGGCAGCACGAAAACGCTGGTCGTGGAGCGCGCGACAAAAGTATTTGGAAAGAATGCTGGGAAGCGGTTTCTGGCGGGGCATCCCATGGCGGGGAAAGAGATGAGCGGAGTCGATTATGCGGATGCGGATTTGTTCGAGAAGGCGGTGTGGTTCTTATGTCCTCTGCCGGGCCAGAATTTGAACGAAGGATTGTTCGCGGAATTTGTCGGGTGGATCGATCAGATTGGGTCACGGATCGCAATGCTGCCGGCGGACCAGCACGATCGGCTGTGTGCCTGGATCAGCCACGTTCCACAAATGATTTCGACCGCGCTGGCGGCAACGCTGGTGGAAGAGTTTGGTGAGGAGGCTCCGCTGCTGGCTGCCGGTGGGCGTGCGTTGCAGGAGATGACGCGTATTGCGGCGAGTCCCTATTCGATGTGGAGGGACATAGCCATCAGTAACCAGGAGAATCTGGAAAAGGCGTTGTGGAAAGTGGAGCAGCGGCTGGCGCATATCCGGGAGAATTTGGCCACGCGGCAACTGGCGGCGGAGTTTGAACAGGCGCATGCGTTGCGCAAGACGCCGGTCGACAAAGACAAAAATGATTCACCCCAGAGACACAGAGAGACAGAGAAAATCAATCGCTGAACTCTGGTCGCATTACCTGTCGTATTCCTTCCGACGCATTATATGGCTCTCTCCGTGTTTCTGTGCCTTGATGGTTAAATTCATTTAAAATCCTGTGCGATATGAATAAAGTTGTGGCCAACGCGGACGAGGCCATTCGCGACGTATTTGAGGGCGCGACCATCATGATCGGCGGATTCGGGCTATGTGGAATGCCGGAGAATCTGATTCGCGCACTGGTGCGCAAGGGCACGAAAAATTTGCGGACGATCAGCAATAACGTCGGCATTGACGGCGTCGGCAATGGATTACTGCTGGCCGCGGGGCAGATTACGCACCACATCGGATCGTATGTGGGCGAGAACCGGCTGCTGGAGGAGATGATACTGAAGGGGTCAATCCGGCTGGATCTGGTACCGCAGGGAACGCTGGCGGAACGCATTCGCGCGGGAGGCGCGGGTATTCCAGCATTTTACACGCCGACCGGCGTGGGAACCTTGGTCGCCGAGGGAAAAGAGACGCGCGAATTTGATGGGCGCACGTACGTGATGGAACGCGGGCTCAAGGCGGACTTTGCTTTTGTGAAAGCGTGGAAGGGCGATCGCGAGGGGAATTTGATTTATCGCAAGACGGCGCGGAATTTTAATCCCATGATGGCGACGGCAGCCAAGATTACGATCGCCGAGGTGGAACATCTGGTGGATGCCGGGGAACTGGATGGGGATCAGATTCATACGCCTTCGATTTATGTGAAAAGAATTTTTCAGGGGGAATTGTATGAGCGCCGGATTGAGAGAAGAACGGTGCGGAAAGATGTCGTTGGTCGCTAGTCGGTAGTGAAAAGGAAGTCGTTGGCCGCTAGTCGTTGGTCGTTCGTCGGCCAGAGCCTCTTAGCTGACCAAACCCTGGCGGATCAATAGCCAGACTAACGACCAACGACCAACGACTAAAGACCATGCAGCTATGAACAAGCCAGCCAAAGATGTCGACAAGCGCGAACGGATCGTGAAGCGCATTGCGCGCGAGTTGCGCGATGGATTTTATGTGAACCTGGGCATCGGGATGCCGACGCTGATTGCCAATCATGTGCCTCGTGGCATTGAGGTCACGCTGCAGTCGGAGAACGGGATGCTGGGAATCGGGCCTTATCCGATCGAAGGGCAGGAAGATTCGGAGCTGATCAACGCGGGCAAGGAAACGGTGAGTGAAATGCCGGGAACGGCATACTTTTCGAGTGCCGATTCATTCGCCATGATCCGAGGCGGGCACATTGACCTGAGCGTATTGGGTGCAATGGAAGTGGATGAGTCGGGAAGTCTGGCGAACTGGACGATCCCGGGAAAGATGGTCAAGGGAATGGGCGGGGCGATGGACCTGGTCGCGAGTGCGCGGCGCGTGGTGGTGGCCATGGAGCATACGACGCGTGACGGAGCACCGAAGATTCTAAAGAAGTGCACTTTGCCGCTGACCGGAGTGAACGTGGTCGATACGATTGCGACGGAGATGGCGTATATCCGCGTCACCAAGAACGGATTGGTGCTGGAGGAAATTGCCCCGGGGCTGACGGCTGAGGATGTGCAGCGCGCGACTGAGGCGCGGCTGATCGTGAATCCGGCGTTGAAGGTGATGGAGAGCTAGGACGCGTCATGTCCGACGGTCTTACGACGTTATATCGTCCGGTTGGTCGGAGGGAACTGGAGTTGATTCGCGCCAGCGGATTCAAAGCTTTCCCTCCTCGCCTGCCTGCTCAGCCGTTCTTCTATCCAGTGCTCAATGAGGACTATGCCATTCGAATCGCACGTGACTGGAATACGAACGATGAGGCGTCGGGCTATGAAGGCTACGTGCTGAAATTCGCAGTACGAACGGCATTCTTGAGCCGGTATAACGTCCACGTGGTTGGCAACTCGACCCACCGCGAATACTGGATACCCGCAGCAGACTTGGAGCAGATGAATCTGAATATCGGCGGGACGATTGAAATCGTTCGGGATTTTCGGGGCAAAAAGTAGTTCGGATGCGGACGCATGATCCCCCCGGGGGCTAAAGGCCGGTCCCTCTGTCAACACCGGACGCGACGCTGAAGCGCCGCTCTTCCACTTTTTCACATGACGCCACGACTGAAGTCGTGCCCTTCCCGCCCCTGCTTCCCTGGGCGAGTTATTCTCCCTTATCCGGCGGCGATGCGGCGGATCAGGTCTTCCTGCTCCTGTTTGCTTTCTGCGCCGATGGTGAAGGCGTCGAGTATGCCTAACGACAAAGCGAATTTGATGCCTTCGTCCTGACGATTGCGCAGAGTGCCCTGGCCCAGAATCTTCATGCCTACCACTGCTTTTCCGGTGGCCTTCATTTCTTTCAAAACACTGACGACGGTTGCAGGGTCGGCGTCCATATAGGCGCCGACGGGATTGATGCGGGCCAGATCGATCTCGACCCACGGAGACTTCGCGGCGGCTCGCAAGGCCTCGATGCTGTGGCAGGAGCAACCGTGAGCGCGGATGATTCCTTTCTGTTTGGCTTCGGACAGGACATCCATCGCGCCTTTGTAACGGTCGGTCCAGTCGCCTTCGGTGACGCAGTGCATCAGGCAGATGTCGAGGTAGTCGGTGCCGAGTTCGCGGCGGAAGCGGTCGAGATCGGAGTGCATGGTGGCGGCGTCGCGCGCCCAGGATTTGGTCAAGACAGTGACTTTGTCGCGCGGCACATGCTTCAGTGCCTCGGCCACGTGAGGATGGCTTCCATAGGAGTCCGCAGCGTCGAAGAAGTGGAGCCCGTGGTCATACCCATTGAGCAGCAGATCGGAGAGTCCCTTGACGCCAAGCGCGGTTTGATGGGAGTGTCCTCCCGAGCCGACGGTGCCGGTGCCCATGGCGAGGCGGCTAGTTTTAATTCCGGTGCTGCCGAGGGTGACGGTATCGGAGGCCGAGAATTTCGCAGGGAGAGTCTGGGCTGCGATGGCGTTGAGGATGGATCGGGAACTGAGCCAGGCCGCCCCCAGGCCTGACGCGGAGCGAACAAGGAAGTCGCGGCGACGCATGGGTCCTCCTGAGAATCGTGGCGTCTCGTATCAGGCTACACCATGGACGCTGTTGCTGGAAAGATCCTGGGCGTCAGGGTAGTGGGCTACTTTCATTCAAGGCAGCCCCACTACCGGCGTCAGCGCACTGCATAATCTCACAAAATCGGAATTTCGAATCTCGAACCCTTCAGACACGAAACGGCGCTGCCAGCAGTCGGAACGGCAGCGTGATGGCCACGAAGATGACTTCCAAAACGCCGTGGACCGCAACGCCCACAATGCGGAACGGCAGCAGAAGTAGCCAGATGAAGGGATACGCAATCAGGGCCAGCAGTGCCAGAGGCCAGCAGAGTACGAAGAGAATGCACCAGAGCAGGAAAGCAAACATGGCAGAGACCTCCTTCTCTCTTGATTATTGTACGTTCCGGGCGGGGAGAAAGTTCCCCAGAGCGGGACGTATTGGCTCATTCGAACTGCCTGCGGAAGGCGGCGAGTTGCCGTTGGACTTCTGAAAGTTCCTGGCGAAGGCGGTTAACTTCCTCTTCTAACACTGCGAGACGATCAGAGACGGCACTTGCGCCGGCATTCACGGGCGAATGCGCCCGCGCCACACTTGCGGCTCCGGTTGCGTCGGGAATCGGTGGTTCGCCGGAGTACAGGTGCATGTAGCGGGACTCTTTGGTGCCAGGCTGGCGGGGCAGGACTCGCGCCAGTGGCGGATCGCGCTGGGCGAGGCGGTCGAGTGTCGAGACGATGTCGTCGAGGGCTTCGAAGTGATACATGCGGTCGGTGCGGCTGCGGATTTCCCCGGGAGTCTGCGGCCCGCGGAGAAGCAGCACGCAGACAACTGCAATTTCTCGACGATCGAAGTTGAAGACTTCCTGCAGGCGATGTTCGAACTTGGTGACGCGGCTGTCGGCGCCGCTGGCCGGGCCAGCCAGGCGCTTTTCCTGCAGCGTACTCAGGGCCTGGCGGACGGTTTCTTCGTCCAAGGTCATCACCGGGTCGCGATTGTTTTTCTGATTGCAGGCATTGACCAAGGCGTTGAGCGAAAGCGGGTAGTAGTCGGGCGTGGTAATGTCTTTTTCGATCAGGCAGCCTAGAACGCGGGTTTCGATTTCGGTGAGGATCACGATGCCGTCCGGGGGAACGTAGTGCGTTGTGATTTTAATGCATGGGGCTTAGCGGAGCGGGAGAGTCAAAACCGCTACCCCTTCGACGTCGCTGAGGGCAGGCCCTGTCGCAAAATTCGGAGGTTTTCAGCTACATTCAGCTGGAGAAGCGAGGGCCACAGGATCATCCCTTGCGACGGGTGCGGGAGATGACGGATCGGGCGCTGCAGGAGCTGTCACCCTGGTTCGATCAGTATATGGGCAGACGGGACGGCCGTCGATTCCGCCGGAGCAACGGTGAGGTACGCAAATAACCAGCACTAAAGCAGTGGTGGAGAATAGCAGCACGAAAAAGTAAGTTTTTCCGCAACCTCTTCAGCCGTGCCGCTCACAGTCGGAACTGATGCGGGATCTGGCCCTGAGGCACCTTCCGCCAGCCTCGTCTCACTGTCAGATCATTTCCAATCGAATAGCGAAATGATTTTCACGCCACCGAGTGCCTTCGCATAGTCCTGTTAAAATCTTCACTAGACCGCTCCATAACACGCCTCATGTCCAAGATCCAACGCGCCATCCTGAGCGTCACCGACAAAACCGGACTGGTCGACTTCGCCCGCAAACTCTCCGGCCTTGGCATCGAACTCATCTCCACCGGCGGCACCGCCAAACTCCTGCGCGATGCTCAAATAAAAGTGAAAGACATTTCCGAACTCACCGGATTCCCCGAAATGCTCGATGGCCGCGTCAAGACCCTGCACCCCAAAGTGCACGGCGGCATCCTGCATCGCCGCGAAGACCCCAGGCATGTCGCCGCTGTCGCCGAACACGGAATCCCCCCCATCGACATGGTGGTCGTAAATCTCTACGCGTTCGAAAAAACCGCCGCCAAACCCGGAGTGAAACTCGACGAACTCATCGAGAACATCGACATCGGCGGGCCATCCATGATCCGCTCCGCCGCCAAGAATTTTCGCGACGTCGCCGTAGTGACCTCGTCCGCCGACTACGACGCCATCGCCGACGAACTGTCCCGCACCGGCAGCGCGCTCTCGAATGAAACCAAATGGCGTCTCGCGCAAAAAGCCTTCGCCACCACCGCCGCCTACGATTCCGCCATCGCCTCCACGCTCGAGCGCATTCCCGCGGAGCAGTCTCCGGTTCAGCCCGACGCGGCGTCGTTCCCCCAGACTCTGCGCTTTACTTTCCAGAAAAAGCTGGACCTGCGCTACGGCGAAAACCCACACCAGAAGGCCGCCATGTACTCCGACGGCTCGAATGCGGGCGTGGCCAATGCAATCCAGCTTCAGGGCAAGGAACTCTCCTACAACAATATCGTCGACCTGCAAGCTGCCTGGGACCTGGCGCAGGAATTTAACGAGTCCGAATTTGTCGAGCCGTTCTGCGCCATCATCAAGCACACCAATCCGTGCGGCGCAGCCACCGGCAAAACCCTTGCAGAAGCCTACCAGCGCGCTCTCGAATGCGACCCCGTCTCGGCTTTCGGCGGCGTAATCGGTGTGAACCGGCCCATCGACGCCGAAGCCGCGGAAGAAATGCACAAGCTCTTCCTCGAAGTGATCGCGGCACCGGCCTTCGACGAAGCCGCCCGAAAAAAGTTCGCGACGAAAAAAAATCTCCGCCTCGTGGAAGTAATCGACCCATGTAGCCCCGGACGCATTCGTCCGGAGGCGACCGAAACAACCTCGCGCAACTGGGTGCTAAAGAATATCTCCGGCGGAATTCTCGTACAGGACGCCGACGTTCGTTCCCTGCAAGATGCGGATCTCAAGGTCGTCACCAAACGGGCCCCCACTCCGGAAGAGACCCGCGCTCTGCTATTTGCCTGGAAAGTCTGCAAACACGTGAAATCGAATGCCATCGTCTATGCCCGTGACGGCCAAACGGTAGGAGTCGGCGCCGGCCAGATGAGCCGCGTGGACGCCGCCAAGATCGGCGCCATGAAAGCCCAACTTCCGTTGCACGGCACCGTCGCCGCTTCCGACGCCTTCTTTCCGTTTTCCGACGGCGTGGAAGAAATTGCCAGAGCCGGCGCCACCGCCGTCATCCAGCCCGGGGGCTCGCAGCGCGATGCCGAAGTCATTGCCGCTGCCGACCGCCTTGATCTCGCCATGCTCTTCACCGGCGTGCGCCACTTCCGCCACTGAAACAATTGTTGATTTCTTGATTGCTGATTTTTAATTGCTGATTTTTGATTGAATGTAAAGATCTGTCAGCCACGGGCCAAGATTCCTCGGTTTCTAATCAGCAATCAAATCAACAATTCCACTAGTCCCTGACCTTCCGGTTCCGTATCTTTCAAGCCGCTAACACAGTTTTTTCCATCCCCTCGAGTCCGCAGGTTAGAATAAAAGCACCTTTTCCCCGGCGGCTTAGCATCCAAATGAGCTGAGGTTTCGGAAACGCGCTTCCAGCGCAGTCAGGTCCAGCATGAATCGAGCTTTTCGCACTTTTCTAACGATAATGATCTCGGTGGCCGCAACCGCCGCGGTGAGCCAAACCAGCGCCTCTGCACCGTCTGATTCCACTGCAAGCGACGCCAAGGCCCAGTCCTCGCAGTCTTCGCCGCGTAAGTTCGATCGCGCCGCGGCCTACTACCATTACACGCTGGCGCACATGTATGAAGAAATGGTCACGGCTTACGGTCGCAGCGACCTGGCCGGCAAAGCCACCGAGGAATATCGGCTGGCCATCGATGCCGATCCCTCGTCGGAATTTCTGACCTCCGGCCTCGCCGAGCTTTACGTAAAGACCGGCCGCATCGCCGACGCGGTCAGGGAAGCCCAAGACATCATCAAGCGCGATCCTAAGAATCTCGAAGCCCACAAACTGCTCGGCCGCATTTACCTGCGCTCGCTCGGCGATATGCCTGGCGGCTCCGGCTCCGACAACATCCTGAAGCTCGCCATCGACCAGTACGAACAGATCGTGAAGCTCGACCCCGACAGCGTCGACGATCACCTGCTGCTCGGCCGCCTCTACCGCCTGAACAATGACATGCAAAAGGCGGAAGGCGAACTCAAGACCGCCATCAAACTCGATCCCAGCTCCGAAGAAGCCGTGACTACGCTGGCCATGCTCTACACCGACGAAGGCGACACGGCTCACGCCCTGAAAGTCCTGGCCTCGATTCCGGATTCGTCCCGTTCCGCGAAGCTGTATGCCGCGCTCGGCGCGGCCTATGAACAGCGCAAGGATTACAAGGCTGCCATCGACGCCTTCCGCCACGCCATCGTTCTCGATCGCGACAACCTTGACGCCATTCGCGGGCTCGCCGAAAACCTGGCGAACGACGGCCAACTCGATGCCGCCCTCGAGCAATACAAAGTCATCGCCGACTCCAATCCCGAAGACGCGCAAACCTACGTCCACATGGCCGAGATTTATCGTCGCCAGGCCAAGTACGATCTTGCGCTGGAAAATTTGAAGCGCGCCGACACCCTGGTTCCCGACACCATGGACGTGCCCTACAGCATGGCCGCCGTCTACCAGGCGCAAGGCCGCTATGACGATGCCGTTAAGCTTTTGCAGGATCTGCTGAAGAAAACGGAAAAAAGTGAAACCGGATCCAGCCAGGCCGATCGCAACAATCGCGCCATCTTTATCGAGCGCCTCGGCATGGTTTATCGCGAACAGCAAAACTACAGCGCTGCAATCGATACCTTCCGGAAAATGCTGACCTTGGGCGATGAAAACGCACGCCAGGGCTATCAGGAAATCATCGACACCTACCGCGACGCCAAGCAGTGGCCGCAAGCCACCGCAGCCGCCAAGGAAGCCGTCCAGAAGATGCCTAACGATCGCGACTTGCGCATGGTGCTCGACGCGCAACTGGCCGACACCGGCGAGTTCGACAAAGCGGTCGCCGACATAAAGTCGCTGCTGAAAGGCGGCCCCGAAGATCGCGAAGTCTATCTCCGCCTCGGCATCATTTACACACGCACCAAGCGCTGGAACGACGCTTTGGAAGCTCTCGCCAAAGCCGAGCAGCTATCGACCAAATCGGACGATAAGGCCTACGTCGACTTCCTCCGCGGCGACCTCTATCAGCGCCAGAAGATGTTCGACCAGGCCGAAGCGGAATTCAAAAAAGTTCTGGCAGTCACAGCTCCCACCGATCCGCAAAGCGCCGCGACGCTCAACTATCTCGGCTACATGAACGCCGATCGCGGCGTGAAGCTTGACGAGTCGCTCAACTTCGTGAAGGAGGCGTTAATCTTTGAGCCCAACAATGGCGCCTATCTCGACTCGCTCGGCTGGGTCTACTTCAAGCTCGGCAAGTACGACCTGGCGGAAGAAAATCTGACCAAGGCCGAGGCCCACATGGGCACCGACCCCACCGTGCAGGAGCATCTAGGGGATCTTTACCAAAAAACCGGTCGCCTGAAACTAGCCGCCGCGCACTGGGATCGCGCCGTCCAGGAGTGGAACAAAACCGTTCCCGCCGAACAGGACAGCGAAGCCTTCGCCAAAGTCCAGCAAAAACTGGACGCCGCAAAAGTAAAGCTGGCGAAAGAAGAATCCAACAAGCAGTAACGAGTTCCGAGTCGAGTTGATACCGGGGTCCGCTGATTTTCAATCAGCAATCAGCAATGCTAGACTCTCCCCATGCTGGCGTCTTACGCGGTGCACGTCAACCACTCCCGCGGACGCCGCTTCCCCGAACCACCGCATCCCTACCGCAATGATTTCCAGCGCGACCGCGATCGCGTCATTCACGCGCGTGCTTTTCGCCGCCTCGAAGCCAAGACGCAGGTCTTCACCCGCCGCTACTCCGACCACTTCCGCAACCGCCTCACCCACACGCTCGAAGTCTCGCAAGTCTCCCGCACCATCGCCGGAGCCCTGAATCTCAATGTCGATCTCACCGAAGCCCTGGCCCTGGTGCACGACATCGGCCATCCGCCTTTCGGCCACGCGGGCGAGAAAGCGCTGAACGCAGCCATGCGCGAGTATGGCCTGATCTTCGACCACAATCTGCACGCTCTTCGCATCGTCGAAGACTTCGAGCAGCGCTACGCCGCCTTCCGTGGCCTGAACCTGACCTTTGAAGTCCGCGAGGGCATCATCAAGCACTCGCGCGATTACGCGGCCAAAGATCATCCTGAATTAACTGAATATCTCTTGGACCAGCGCCCGCCGCTCGAAGCTCAGTTGATCGACCTGACCGACGAAATCGCCTACAACACCGCCGACCTCGACGACGGCTACGAAGCTCGTCTTCTTTCCCTCGAGGAAATCCGCGAAGGCGTGCCGGTCTTCGAGCGCTTCTATCGCGAAGTCGAACACCTTTATCCCGACGCCCTCGACAAGCTGAAATTCAACGAAGCCCTCAAGCGCATCCTCAACCTGTTCGTGGACGACCTGATCACCAACACGCGCGCCCGGCTGCATGAAACCGAAGTCCGCACTCTCGAAGACGTCCGCAATCATCCGGAGCGCCTGGCCACATTCAGCCCGGCCATCGAAGCCGAACGCAAGCAGAACAAAAATTTCCTTTACGAAAAGCTCTATTACACTCCGTCGCTGGCCGGAGAAAAAGAAGACGCGGAGCAAGTCGTGAAAGAGCTATTCACCTTCTGGATGGATCATCCCGAAACTCTTCCGCACAACTATCAGGAAAAAGCCAAACAAGATTCCCTGCCGCGGGTAGTCTGCGACTACATCGCGGGCATGACCGACAACTTCATCTTCGAGCAATACGAAAAGCACTGCGGGTAGTTGAGGTAATCGACGTAGCGACAGCCGCCCCGGCCGTCCGCCCCAGCTTACGTCCGGACAGTATAGGTTGGGACAGCCCCGAGCTTCGCTCGATCGGACAGTGACCTGGCCGGCACTTCTCAGCCAAGCGAACTGCCGCTGAAGAAAACCGAGTGAGTTGGGCACCGGCGCGTGGCTTCCAATTCACTCGGCTCGTCCTGCGGCTGCGAGACAGATCGATCCTACAAGAATCCTGCCGTGCTGCGAGCGGGATTACCGGTTGTCGGAGCCCTGGCCGTTATAGCCCTTTCCGTATCCCTGAATGTAGGCCTGACGGTACGACGCCTTGAACTCGTCCTTGCTGCCGAAGCTGGAACCGTAGCCGCGGTCGCCTTCCTTATAGTTATGACGCTTCGTCGCGCGCGAGCTGTGCCCCCCTTGTCGATCCTGCAGGCCGTCGTTGGCGCCATCCTGAAAGCCGTTCTGGCTCGCCACGTTGTCATTGGGTTCGGCTCGGGCGCCGTAATGGGCATTCTGCGCGCTGGGATTGGCATCAGCGCTATTTTGGTAGCCTTGATCGTATCCCGACTCATAGGCGCGGCGATCGTCCGCATTATTGGGTTGCAGGCGATACTGGTGAGCCTGATTATTCACGCGGTCAGCTTGCCCGTGGTTGAGGCCTTGCTGGTACATGAGGTTGTTCGCGTTGTCCTTGCGATTGGCCTGGTCTCTGCTCTGATCTTGCTGTGATTGAGCAGCGGCGAGCTTCGGCGTGACCAACGCGGTGACCGCGATTGCAAGTGCAAATACCCATATTGCTTTTCGTATATTGAGTTTCATTTGAGACTCCTGGATCGTGCTGTTAAGAACGTTAGGCCCTCGGCATGGCTTGCCGGTAAGGACAGTTGGAAGATAGAAAGGCGACATTCTTCCTTCATGCCTGATGACGTGGCACGCCAGCAGCCTGTTAAAAACATTAGCGGATTGGTCGCCCGCCGTCTGAGCTAGACAGCTCACATTTTTGGCAAGCGGGTCGCCCTGTAAGACAGCGCCGATAAACGGCCATTTCGAGTCGCAAGCATCTGAGCTTACCGTGCTCCCGGCGGAGGGCGAACAGCAAGCCCCCGTCGCGGCGGCGATTACTGCGGTAAAATCGCCATACCCCTCGTTGACCTGCGCTGGACGTGTCGAGATCTGGCTGTCAGGCTGACAGACCCTATCGCCCCGCCACCGCCGCCACCACGTCAAACAAAATCCTCGGCCCCCGCCGCACTTCCTCCACCCGAATCCGCTCATCGTTTCCGTGCTCGGTGTTGCCCTCTTCCTCAGTCGCGGTGTACGGATTGAACCCATACGCATTAATTCCCAACGGACGGTAGCGCTGATTCTCCGTGTAGCCGCTGGTAATGTGCGGCACCACCGGCGTCCCCGGAAAATATTTTGTGGACACCTCACGAATCGCCGCAAACAACGCATTGTCCGTCCCCGAATAGTTCGCCACGCGAAATTCATCATTCATCGGCGCGACCGTAACATTCGGATCATTCACCACCCGCCGCACCGCCTTCAGCACCGCCTTCGGGTCGCCACCCGGCAGAATGCGCACATCCAGATTCGCCCACGCCTCGGGAGGAATCACGTTCGTCTGCACCGATCCTCCCATCATGGTCAGCGAAATCGTGTCGCGCAAAAGAAAGTTCAGCGACTCATCCCTCTCGACTTCGTCCTGAAATTTCTTATCTTCGATGGCTTTCTTTATATTGCGATACTCCGCCGCCCGCTCCGGAGGTTCCTGCGGTGCCATGTCGCGCAAGAACTCATCTACCACCGGCAACACGCGGAGCGGGGTTTGGTACGCAATAATCCGATTCAGCGCCCGCACCAGGCGGTCTGGCGCGGACTCTGGATTCGGCCGCGACCCATGCCCCGGCCGGCCATGCGCCACCACGCGCAGCCAGTAGGTGGTCTTCTCGCCCACGTCCACGCCAACGTACTTCACTTTGCCGTTCTCCAGCAGATTCTCTCCACCCTCATTGATCAGAAACTCCGCGTTCTCCAGCAGATCGCGCTGATGAGCAATGAACCAGTCCGTCCCCGTCCCCTCCGCCTCTTCGTCCGCGACCGCCAGAAAAATCACGTCGCGATCCAGCGCCACCTTCTCGCGCTTCAACATCACCATCACCACCAGTTGCGCCAGACCTTCGTCCTTCATGTCCTGCGCCCCGCGCCCCCACAGGTAACCATCCTTGATCTCTCCGCTGAATGGAGGCACTTTCCAATGCGACGCGTCGCTGGTCACCACGTCCATGTGATTGAGCAGCACAATCGCACGCTTCCCCTCGCCCTCTGCATGCGGCAGTCGCGCCCAAAGATCCCCGCGTCCCGGCGAATATTCGAACACCCGGTTCTCAATTCCTTCCTGATCAAGAATTTTCTTGTAGAACGCCACCGCCTTCATTTCATTCCCGGGAGGATTCGTCGTGTCGATGCGCAAGTATTCCTGCATCCAGGTCACTGCCAAATCGGAATACTGTTGCAGATGCTCCGCCGGAATCCGTGACGAAGCCATCTCCGCCCCCGCACCCCAGACAGCGCCACAAAATACCGACGCCGTGATACACAGTACGACGCAGGACCGAATTCCTCCTCGCCGCATGCCTTTCACCCGTTCAGCTTTCAAGGTCCCTCCCCGCCCAGCATTTCCACGCAGTTTTTATATCAGGTTTCCCAAAATTACCCTGCCTTGCGCAGTAACCTACCCTTCCACTCCGCCAAGGGACTACAATGTCTTTAGTAATCAAGCGTTTAGCCTTTCAACCTTAATGGCCGATTTGGCATCCCACATGTAGTAGCAAAGGCAGGCGCCGCCCACCGGGCGCCCGCTGCGCACGGCAAGCGTCCGCGTCAACGCCGGGCCCGCTCAGCGAGAAGTTTTCGTCAACATAAACAGGACGCAATCGAATTTACGCACGCCCAGGCGTGCCGGGCCGGAGCCGAAACGCTCCCCCAACTTGGAGGAAGTCTTTTATGAACAACCGCTTGTTCTTCGCCCTGCCGTTGGCCGCCGTTCTGGCATTCCCCGCCATCGCGCAGACCACCTCGTCTACTTCGGATCAGACTCAGCCTGCCGCCACCCAGCAGACTCAGTCGTCCTCGACCTCTAGCGACAACAGCACCGCAAGCGGCAAAGCCCCTCTGGCCGCGCCGTCCCGCGAAGGTTTCTGGGGACGCGTCAATCCCTTTGCCCGCAAGAAATATGTACAGCGCCAAACCGAGCCCATCCGCGACCGCGTCAACGAACTCGACGAGCTGACTTCTTCCAACAGCAAGGCCATCCGAGACACCGACGCCCGCGCTCAACAGGGCATCAAGCTGGCCTCCGACAAGGCCAATGAAGCCGATCAGCACGCAGTCGACGCCGGCAACAAGGCCACGGCGGCGCAGCAGAGCGCGCAGCAAGTTACAGCCCGGGTTCAGACGGTTGAGACCGTGGTTGGCAACATCGACCAGTACAAGGCCTCGAACCAGACCGAGATTCGCTTCCGGCCCGGCCAGACCGTCCTGAGCAAGAATGCCAAGGACGCGCTCGACACTATGGCCAGTGGCGTCAAAGGCCAGCGCGGCTACATCATTGAAGTGCAGGGCTTCTCTTCCGGCAAAGGCCAGACCGCAATCTCCAACTCGCAGAAAATGGCCGAGTCGGTGGTGCGCTATCTGGTCCTCAACCATGAGATCCCGGTCTATCGCATCTATCTCGTCGGCATGGGCAACGCTCCCGTTCCCACGACCGATGAGACCGCGAAGACCAAGCGCGTCAGCGGTGGACGCGTCGAAATCAGCCTGCTGAAGAACGACCTGGAGCAGCTCTCCGCCAACACCGGAGCCCCTGCCACCACCGCCGATCAACAGCAGCAGCCGAAGTAAAGACCGTGGAAGAGCGGCCCTTTAGTGCCGCGTCCAGACGGCGCAATCGATCGGGCTTTAGCCCCTGACGTTGCACGCGGCCTTAAGCTTGGGACCACGGGCGCCTCGCCCGCAAGTCCCTCCCCCGGAAGAAGCCCCTCGCGCGAGCGAGGGGCTTTTTCTTGCTTGCGTCCCTCTTCACGCGTCCCTCCTCACCTTACTGGCGTCATCTCGAATGGAGCCGTTTTTCAGGCGAATTGAGAGATCTCCCGCGCAAATCGAATCGCCACTCTCACGCGCCTGCTCACAATTCGAGTATGTTCCCGTCCATACGCCTGAGGCCGCCCTATGTACGATCTGAAACTCGCGCTGCGCCAATTCCGCAAATCGCCCGGCTTCGCTGCCACAGTCATTCTCACCATCTCGCTCGGCATCGGAGCGAACACCGCCATCTTCACCCTGGTTCACGCGATTCTGCTGAAATCGCTGCCCGTCGCCAATCCCGCGAGCTTGTACCGCATCGGCGACCTCGACGACTGCTGCGTCAATGGCGGCTTCATCAACGACAACGGCGACTTCGACCTCTTCTCCTACGACCTCTATCGCCAATTCCAGGAGTCTGACTCCCGAGTTCGAACAACTCGCCGCCTTCCAGGCCGGACACAATACCGTGAACGTCCGCACCGGAGCCGCGACCGCCAAGGCAGAAACCGCCGAATATGTTTCAGGCAACTACTTCTCGACCTTCGGGCTGGGAGCCTACGCCGGCCGTACGCTCTTGGCCTCCGATGACGTGCCTGGAGCGCCGCCGGTAGCCGTGCTCAGCTACCAGGCTTGGCAAGGCGCGCACGCCGCCGACCCCAGCGTGATCGGCGCGACGTTTTACATACAGAATCAGCCATTTACGATCGTCGGGATTTCGCCTCCGGGCTTCTTCGGGGACCGCATAGCCAGCAATCCGCCGGCGCTCTGGATTCCGCTCAACGATGAACCCTACCTGGAGCACGAGACCAGCATTCTGAAACAGCCGGACACCAACTGGCTTTATGTTCTGGGACGCATCAAACCCGGCGTCAATCCCGGCAGCCTGCAAGCCAAACTGTCTAATACCTTGCGCCAGTGGCTGGCTACGCAAACGACTTACACGATCAACGGAGCCCAAACGCAAATCGCCAAGCAGCACGTGGTGCTGACCCCGGGCGGCGCTGGAATCCAAAACATGCAGATGGCCACCGGAAGCGGCCTGCACCTGCTGATGGCGATCGCGGGCCTGGTCCTGCTGGTGGCCTGCGCCAATATCGCGAATCTTCTGCTCGCCAAAGGGGCCAACCGCAGGGCCGAGACTTCCATCAGCATGGCCCTGGGTGCGGCCCGATCTCGCCTGATTCGGCAGATGTTGGTCGAGAGCCTGCTGCTGGGTTGCTCGGGTGGAATCGTCGGCATCGCGCTCGCCTACGCCGGAGCGCGCATGATTCTGGCTCTCGCGTTCCCCGACTCTCCCAACGTGACCATCCATGCAACCCCGTCGCTGCTCGTGCTGGGTTTTGCTTTTGCCCTCTCGTTGCTCACCGGAGTCGTGTTTGGGATTGGCCCGGCGTGGATCACCTCGCACTCCGATCCCGCCGAAGCTTTGCGCGGGGTGAACCGCAGCACTCGCGATCGCTCTTCCCTGCCGCAGAAGTCGCTCATCGTTTTTCAGGCTGCTCTGTCACTGGTGCTGCTGGTCGGCGCGGGATTGCTGACTCAGAGCCTGCGCAACCTGGAGCATCAGAACTTCGGCATCGCCACCGCCGGCCGTTACGTCTTCCATTTCGATCCTGCGGGCGCCGGCTACACTCCCGCCACCGTTCCCGCGTTCAATGAGCAACTGGAACGTGAATTCTCGGCTCTTCCAGGCGTACAGAGTATGGGCCTGGCCCTCTACAGCACGCTGGAGGGCAACAACTGGGGCGAGAGTGTGTTTGTCGAAGGCCGGCCCGCTCCAGCCCCGGACGCACAGAACGGCTCCTCGTGGGATCGCGTGAGCCCGCACTTCTTTGAGACCGTCGGCCAGCCCGTGGTTCGCGGCCGCGGATTCACCGACCAGGACACCGCCACTTCCCGCATGGTTGCGGTCGTGAACCAGGCGTTCGTCAAGAGATTTTTCCCCAACGAAGATCCCATGGGCCGGCACTTCGGGACTTTTGACCAGAAGTACGCGGCCGACTACGAAATCGTCGGCATCGTCGCCGACGCCAAATACACCAACCCGCGCGACCCGGTCCGCTCCATGTACTTCCGGCCTATGAGTCAGTTGAATACGACGATTAAAGAGCGCAGCGCCATCACCGCCGAAACCCGTTCTCTCTTCCCCAACTCCGTGACCATCCGCTACACCGGGGACGCGGCCAGCCTGGAATCGTTGGTTCGCCGCACTCTCGCCAATATCAATCCTAATCTCACCATTCTCGACTTCAATTCGCTGGACTATCAGGTGGCGGAGAATTTCAATCAGGAGAGGCTCATCAGCCGCCTGACCGCCCTGTTCGGATTGCTGGCCCTCGTCCTGGCCTCCGTCGGCCTCTATGGCATCACCGCCTACTCCGTGGCCCGCCGCACCAGCGAAATCGGCTTGCGGATGGCTCTGGGCGCCAACCGTGGCAACGTACTCGGCCTCGTGCTGCGCGGCGCATTTTGGCAGGTCGGACTCGGCCTGGCCATCGGCATTCCGGTCGCTCTGCTGGGCGGGCATTTCATGGCCAGCCAACTCTACGGCGTCCGAACCTACGATCCGTTGACGATCGCCGCAGCGGTTGTGATCCTGTCCGTATTCGCAGCCGTCGCCGGCTTCATCCCCGCCAGACGCGCGGCCAGCATCGAACCCATGAACGCCCTGCGCACGGAATGAGCGGCATCGCCCCGGTCTGCCGGGACCATTTAACATTCGAGCGGGCGTCATCTCGAACGGAGCCGCCTTTCAGGCGAAGTGAGAGATCTCGCGCGGAGTAAAGGCTAAGGCCTCTGTTTTTTCCACAGCCTTCCACAGAAAAATACCCCAAACATGTGACGAACAACCTTTACTGAGAAATCCCGTGCGCGCAAACTGGCTGTGTGCGCTCAAACGGCGAACTCGGCTCCAGCAAAGGACTTCGAAGTATCCGTAACTCCTTATTCCGCAATATTTTACATCTAAGTCATGTCTTCTCAATATTTTGCGTACCGAAGCGCATACCCATCTTCCCTAACCTCAACAGATCGAATATTTTACGGACGGAGATATCAAAAAAATTGCGGTCGATATCCCGAGGCGCTTGGACCTGACCGTTGACCAGATGCTTATCCCATGACTAGAATCCCGAACACATCACTCCTGGGGTTCGTCATGAAACGTGTCGTGTGCCTTCTGCTGTTCGTCGCCCTCCCCACATTTGCCAGCTTCGCCGACGACGATACCGACAAAGACCACCATCACCACGAGGACCTCAGCGAGACTCAGCTGGGGACGGTCCACTTCCCCGTTTCTTGCGCCGCGTCGGTGCAAAAGCCGTTTGCGCGCGGAGTCGCGCTGCTGCATTCGTTCTGGTACGAGGAAGCCGAAAAGGAATTCATGCAGATCTCCAAGGACGACCCAGGCTGCGCGATGGCGCACTGGGGCGTCGCCATGAGCATCTGGCATCAGCTGTGGAACCAGCCCGACGACAAGGTGATTGCCCGCGGCCTAGAGGAAGTGAATGCAGCCCGAAGGCTGGAGCAGAGAGCCACGCCGCGGGAAAAGGCCTACATTGCGGCGGTCGCTGCTTTTTACAGCGATTCGGAAAAACTCGATCATGACGCCCGCGCCAAAGCTTACTCCGACGCGATGAAGAAAGTGTACGAGTCCTATCCCGACGATCACGAGGCGGCCGCGTTCTACGCGCTCTCGCTGCTGGCGTCCGAACCGCACGATGATGCGACCTTCGCCAACCGCAAAGCGGCCGCCGCGATCCTGGAAAAACTTTTTGCCGTCGAGCCCGACCATCCCGGCGTGGCGCACTATCTGATTCATGCTTATGACAAGCCGCAACTGGCGCAGCTCGGCATTCCCGCGGCGCGCCGCTATGCGGAAGTTGCGCCGGCCGCGCCGCACGCGCTGCACATGCCTTCGCACATTTTCGCCCGCGTCGGCCTCTGGCAGGACGACATCAAGTCGAATCTGGCTTCCGTCGCGGCCACGCGGAAGACGGCCGCCATGGGCATGGGCGGCGAGGGCCACCAGTTTCATGCCATGGATTTTCTTTTCTACGCTTACCTGCAAAGCGGCCGCGAAGCTGACGCCCGCGCGCTGATGGACGAAGTGAAGGCGATGCCGGAGATGCATGACATGTATGGCGTGGGATTCGATCCGCACCTGGCCACGGAAGCCAACTTTGCCGCGTTGTATCCGCTCGAAATGCGGGACTGGGCTGCCGCGGCGTCGCTTACACCGGTTGCGGTTCCAGGCACTGCGGCGGATTCGACCGGCTATTGGGCAAAGGCGATCGGGGCTGCGCATCTGCATCAACCGGAGGACGTGAAGAAAGATGTCGCCGCGATCGAAGCTATCCATCAGAAATTTGTCTCCGAGAAAAAGAAAGACTTTGCCGAAGGTACGGAGAACGATCTGAAGCAGGCGCAAGCCTGGCTGGCCTTCGCCGAAGGCAAATATGACGATGCGGTCGAAACTCTGCGGCCCATGGCCGACAAGGAGGACGCACTCGGCGATGAGCCGCAAGGCATTCCCACGCGCGAGATGATTGCGGAGATATTACTGGAGGCGAAGCGTCCGCAGCAGGCGCTGGCTGAGTATCAGACCGATTTGAAATTCAATCCCAACCGCTTCAACGGGCTCTACGGGGCGGCCCGAGCGGCCGAAGCTGCCGGCAAGCTGAGCGAAGCGAATGAATACTACGCGCTGTTGCTGAAAGATTGCGACGGCTCTAACTCGACGCGGCCGGAGCTGAGTCGGGCGAGGGAATTGCTGGCCAGGAAGTGATTCCTTGCGGCCAGGGATCCTTCGACTGCGGATTTGCTTCGCATTCGCGAAGCAAATCCTACGCTCAGGATGACTGCTTCATCTTGATAATGAGGGCACACGCCAGCAGCAGGCTTCCGAGGAAGGCGTTGTATTCGCGATGCTTCAGATACAGATCGAAGGAAAATCGGCCGGGCGAAGCATCCCCTCCGGACCGCGGCGCAATTCGCGGCAACATCCTCGGGACGCGCTGCGCGTATTCCTCGAACTCGGGAAATTTGTGGCGCAGGAAACTTTCTTCATCGCGGATCACAGGAAGATAGATGGCGAAAAACATCGCGGCGAGCGCGCCGCCGACCCACCAGCTCCTCGCGGCCACGCCGAAGCCCATGCCGATCAGCAACGATCCGAGATAAAGAGGATTCCGGGTGTAGGCGTAGGGACCCGAGGTGGCGAGCGCCTCGTTCTTGCGCACGTGTCCGGATGCGAGCGCGCGAATCAGAAGCCCGGGCGCAATCAAGATCGCGCCGAACGCGATGAATCGCCACGTGGGCCGCGCCAGCCAGAAATATAAAACCGCAAAGACAAATCCGAGCGGCACTCGGATGCGGCGCGCGATGCGGGAGTATTCAGCCATGAGAACCTTCCACGACTCCCGCCAAAAGAGCGCGGGCCGCGTCCACGACGGCATCGACAGTGATCTCCAACATTCCCTCGTCGGGCTGGGGCCTGCGCGCGTGCGTGGTGGGACTCTCCGGATTGCGCAACACAATGCTGCGTGTATTGTTGGCCGCCGGATATGGCCCGTTGCGCGCGGGATCGGTCGGCCCGAAAATCGCTACGAGGGGAACATCGAGCGCCGCGGCCAGGTGGAGCGGTCCGGTGTCTCCGCCGACGAACAGTCTTGCCCGGCGGGTGAGTGCAATCAGATCGGTGATCGAACACTGCATGGGATGCGCGGCGCCTTCGCTCGCTGCCTCGGCCTCGCGCGCCAGATCGGCTTCTCCCGGACCGCAGTTGAGAATCGAACGGAGGCCAGCCTGCGCCAGGCCCTTAGCCACTTGACCATATCGTTGCGCGGGCCAGCGCTTCGCTCCCCATCCGGCGCCAGGATTCAGGATAGCGAATGCGCCAAAGTCCGCTTCCCTCAATCGCTGGTCCAACCGCCGCTCGGCCGCGGCATCGTGAGGGAACTGGACGCGCGGCACATTCAATTTCCTCTGGGCGACTGCCTCAGCCAGGGAAAGATTCTGGTCGATCACATGCGTTCCGCGCGCAATCACAGGGCGCGTGTACCACAAACTGGCAGGAGACTCACGCGGCTCGGCCGCGCCGTAAATCACTGCAGCGCCGGACCAGCGTGCCAGCACGGCGGAGCGAATCGCTCCCTGCAGATCGACCGCAACTTGATAGCGCGCCGCGCGAACGTCGTTCCAGGCTTTCGCAATTTGCTGCAGGGTCGCAATATTGAATAGTGAGTTCCTCCATCCGATCAGGCTGACGGTGTGCACCCAATCGGCCAAGGGCCGCTGCGCGGATCGCGGCCCGCGCCGCTGCGCTCCGGGCGCGCACAGAAGTTCGGCCCAGCGTTCTTCGATCAGCCATCCGATCATCGCATTGGGAAACGCCGCGCGCAGAGCCTGCGCCGCGGGCAGGGTATGGATTACATCGCCCATGGCGCTCAGGCGGACGATCAGCAGGCGGTCGATTACGGGACGATCGCCCTTCGGATGATCGACGTTCGCACTGCTGTCCGTCGCGGCAATCAAGATTTCCTCGGCGAGAGGCGCGAGCGAATCATCTGCGAGCCAATGATCTCGCTGGTGGAATGATCTTTGGGATCGCCGACGATCTCGACGCGGCCGCCATACTCCGCAACTGCGTCGCGTTCGGGAACGGAGTCAGCCGTGTAATCCGTGCCCTTGGCCTGAATGTCGGGGCGAATCTCGCGGATGATCGCTCGCGCGTCGAGCTCCGGGAAAATCACCACCGCGTCCACATCCGCGAGGGCAGCCACAATTTCGGCGCGTTCTGCCGCGGGCATGATGGGCCGGCCTTGGCCCTTGAGCGCTGCGTACCGAATCATCGGAGTTAATGGCGACGACCAGCTTGCCGCCGAGTGCCTTCGCTCCGCGCAGGTAGCGCACATGGCCCACATGCAGCAGATCGAAGCCGCCATTGGCCAGAGTGATGCGTTCGCCGGCGCGCCGCCACTCATCCACGCGTCTGCGCAGTTCTTCGCGGCTCAATATTTTGTTCTGCGCTTTCAATGTGGTCGTGTTGCCGGCGGCGTCTGCTCAATGGCTTGCAGCAACTCTTCTCCGGTGACGGTTGCCGTGCCGCGCTTCATCACAACAATTCCGCCCGCGTAGTTGGCCAGTTGCGCCGCCTCTTCCGTGGTCGCGCCGGCGGCGAGCGCGGCGGTGAAGGCCGCGATCACGGTGTCGCCTGCGCCGGTCACGTCGGCCACCTGGTCCGAGCCGACAATCGGAATGTCCACCGGCTTATGTTTATGATTGAAAGCTACCATGCCGTCGCGTCCGCGGGTGATCAACAGGGACTGCAGCTTCATGCGCGACATGATCTGTTCCCCCGCTGCGGTTACTTTGTTCCAGTCTTGACCGATGCGAACTCCGAGAGCCTCCTCCACTTCGGGCTCGTTGGGAGTGGCTGCGGTTACGCCAGAATACTGCAGCAGGCGGTAGCGTGAGTCGAGGACGATCGGCGTCGACTCCAGCTTGCCTTTCTCTCGCAGCGCCGTCACAATCGCCGGAGTGGCCGCGCCGTATCCGTAGTCGGAGACCAGCAACGCGTCTGAGGCATGCGCATAATTTCTGGCCGCCAGGTAGAGTTCGCGGGTTAAATGCGGGTTCGGCGCTTGCTGCGGCTCGCGGTCCACGCGAACTACCTGCTGGCGGGCAGTGTGCGTCATGCCTGCCAGAATGCGGGTTTTGGTAACCGTGATATAACTCTTGTCCTTGAGCACGCCGCTCACGGGAAGTCGCTTGTGACGAAAATATTTCAGCAGCATCCGTCCGGGTTCATCGTCTCCTAGAATTCCGACGGGGAGAACATTGACCCCAAGATCCGCCAGATTATTGGCGGCATTGGCTGCGCCGCCGGGCGCTATGGTGCGCTCACGGTGCTTCAGGATCAAGACGGGCGCTTCACGCGAGACGCGAGAGATTTCGCCGAAGACAAATTCGTCGGCGACCAAATCTCCCAGAACCGTTATGGTGAGGTTGGGAAATGCTTCGACGATTTTTTTGAGGCGGTCGGCTTCTTTGGGATGTTTGGTCATTGCGCGTCAGGTATACAAACGATGCTGATCCTCAAGTTTGCCTCAAGGGCTAACGAGCGAGCGCGAGAACCGCTCGTTCGCCCCGCTGGGGGCTGGCTCATTTTCCCGCTTGCCTTCCCACGGCTTGCGCCAGTGAGCTGCATTCTTACGCCGCTTCGCGGCTAAACCCGGAGTTGCCCTTGTGATCGTTTAGCGACTCGCTGAGAGCCGTGCTCGTCCGAGTGCGCGGGCGTGACGCCCGCGCGACAGCCGCCCGGAAGGCGGCGCTACACGATCATGCTGCACGGCAATACCTACACGGCGCGCCATGAAGACCGATTCTCTCATGGCTGGCGCTTTTGCTTGTCGATCTTGCGCAGGATGGTATCGACGGCGTTAGCTGTGTCGGACAACTCCATTTTCACGGGTACGACTGCGAGCGGCGTGAGCGCGGAAAGATAACCGCCGAGGTTTACCGCATCTTTTTCGGTGGTGACGAAGCCGCCGGCCTCGCTGCGTTGTTTGAGGTCGAGCAACTCGCGGACGTCTTTTTCGTTGTAAGGGTGATGATCGCGATAGAAGGCTTCGGCGACGGGTTCAATATTTGCGGCTCGCAGTTGCAGTACGAAATTCTGCGGCCGGGCGATGCCGCAAAAGACGACAGGCCGCGGCGGAACATTTTGCGGCACAATTCCACGACGCACGCGCCAGACTATTTTTCCATCGAGCGGAAATGAGGCTGCCGAAGCTCCGCTGGCGAGGACTACGGCATCCGCGCGCCGCAAGGAATGCAGTGGCTCCCGCAACCGTCCCGAGGGGAGCAACTGGTCGTTCGCGTCCTGCGGCGTGACCAAGACGATGTCGAAGTCACGAGTCAATGCCCGATGCTGAAAGCCGTCATCGAGCAGATGAAGCTGTGGGCCGAATTTTGATTCGGCAACGCTGCCGGCCCGGTAGCGATCCTCTCCCACGATCACGGGAACTTGCAATTTGCGCGCGATCAGGAGTGGTTCGTCACCGAACTCCTGCGGCAGCCCTGCGGGATCGACCAACCGCACGCCCCGAGAGAGGCGCCCGTAGCCGCGCGACAGCACGTCAAACTTGATTCCGCGCGCTTGGAGCGACTCACCCAAAATAATTACGAACGGAGTTTTTCCCGACCCTCCGGCGGAAAGATTGCCTACGCTGATGACCGCTCCCTGGAGCCGCCGCGCCGGCAGAATTCCCCGGTCATAGAGCACGTTGCGCGTGCGGACCACGCCGCCGTAAATGGCTGAGAGGGGATTCAATCGGTGTGCGCGGCCTGGGCCGAAACCGGCAAAGCATCGCGGCCATCGGGAATGAGAGTTTTGAGGGATTGCAGGGTGCGCAACGTCGCGCCCAACTGCGACCGCATGGTTTCCTGGGCGCGCCGGCCGAGTGCGCGGCGTTCGGCGTCATCCGCCAGCAGTTGCATCAGAGTCAGGGGCAACTCCGCCATTCCAACGATTCGCACGGCGTCCCGGCTTTGAAAGAGGCCCACGATATCGCGAAAATTCTCGGTGTGGTTGCCGGTCACGATGGCGACTCCGTGCTGCGCGGGCTCGATAATATTGTGGCCGCCGCGCGGCACCAGGCTGCCGCCGACGAATGCAACATCGGCGAGGGCGTAGAGGGCGGCCAGCTCTCCGATGGAATCCACCAGCAGAACGCCGCCCGCGAGCGGTTCTCCGTGCCACTGGGAGCGCCGGAATGACCGAATATCCAGCTGCCGCAGAAGGATGGCAACGTGATCGAAGCGCTCGGGACGGCGCGGCGCAAGAATCATCAGCGCGCGCGGATGTGCTACACGCAAATTCTCGAAAGCCTTCAGCAACAATGGCTCTTCGCCTTCTACGGTGCTGCCACAGACCAGAACCGGCCCGGCGCCTTGCGCCGCCAACGACTGACGAAGGCTATCCACAATCGGCGGAGGAGGAGGCAAAGTCATATCGAATTTAAGATTGCCTGTGACCTGCACGCGTTGCGCTTCGGCACCGATCGATTGCAGCCTGGCGCTATCCTGCGCCGTCTGCGCCAGAAACAGATCGACATGAACCAGCATTCTGCGCAGGGCCCAGCGAAAGCGGAGGTAGTTCGGCCACGAGCGGTCGGAGATGCGCGCATTGACCACCGCGATGCGCGCGCCGCTGGCATGTGCCAGGCGCAGGAAGTTTGGCCAGAATTCAGTTTCTGCGAGCACCACCAGCTCTGGCTGCAAGGTTCGGAGATAGGGCCGGATCGCGAAGGCAAAATCCATGGGAAAGTAGAAGACGTTCGCTTCGCCGAAGCGCTTGCGCGCGAGAGCTTGTCCTGTGTCGGTGGTGGTCGAGACCAGCACCCGATGCTGGGGGAAGGTTCGCCGCATTTGCTCCACCAGACCACCGAGGGCGAGTACTTCGCCGAGGGAAACGGCATGAATCCAGACGAGGCGGCGCGGGCGAGACCCCTCCGCGACGGCCGCCGGGACGGCGGCGCTACGATTACCCGACGGCCCTGCTACGGAGTCTTCGTGATTCGCAAACAGCCGCTCCGGAACTCTGCCCAGGCGTTCGGCCAGTCCGCTGCGATATTTGCCGTGGCGAAGAATCTGGTAGAGCCAGTAAGGCAGGCTCACCAGCATTGCCAGTGCCAGGGCCACGCTGTAGAGAAAGTAGCTCAAGCTGAGCATTCTAACCCGACCTGCCGGAGTCGGGTGCCGTTCTATTTCGTATCCCTTGCGGGAGAACGAGCATCCGTTGCGGCGCAGATGCCTTCTATAATTGCGGACATGCAATCCTCTTTTCTGCGATTCGCCATTCGCTTCGTTGTGCTGGCGCTCTGCCTCACCTTGATGGCCCCGCTCTTTGCGTCCAAGAACTTTGTGAAGCCGGTGGCCCGGACCGCTATCAACTATCCGGCGCACGATTTCCATCGCGACTCGAAGGTCGCTATTGCTGCCGATCCTTACGACACGCCGGAAAAATCCAAGATCTTTTCCGTGAACTTTGCAGCTCACGGCCTGCTGCCGGTTTTTTTTGTCGTGACCAACGATGGGGACCAGCCTGTCTCCATCGCCAACATGGAAATTACCCTGATCACCGCCAATCATTCAAAGCTGACTCCGGTCTCTACGGACGATTTGTACCGTCGCCTCTCGAATCCGCAGAGCAGCACGCGGCCGAGTCCGATTCCGCTCCCGCACAAGGTGAAAGGCACCATCGGCAAGAGAGAAATGGAGGAGATCGAGTCCTCGCAATTCGCGGCCAAGGCGGTCGAGCCGCACGGCACGCAGTCGGGGTTCTTATTTTTCGACGTGGCCGGCGTCTCCTCGCCTCTGCCTGGCGCGAACGTCGACATCACCGGCGTGGCCGATGCGAAGGGGGAGGAACTGATGTATTTTGAAATTCCAGTGGACAAGTATTTGAACGCGCCGCCGAATCCCTAGCGCTCGCTTGAGACTGAGCTTCAACAGCCGGCTTTATAATCTTTCTTCTATGGTTACGAGTGCGGAGACTTCCGTCGCTGCTCATCCGAAGTATGAGCCGATCATCGGGCTGGAAGTTCATGTTCAACTGCTGACGGCGACCAAGATTTTCTGCTCGTGCTCGACGCGATTTGGAGCGCCGCCGAATACGAATGTCTGCCCAGTATGTCTGGGAATGCCAGGGGCGCTGCCGGTTCTCAACAAGAAGGCCGTGGAGTTTGCCACGCTGGCGGCGATGGCGTTGCAATGCCGCATTAACGAGAGTTCGATTTTTGCGCGCAAGAATTATTTTTATCCTGACCTGCCCAAGGGGTACCAGATTTCGCAGTACGACAAGCCGCTGGCGGAGTTTGGTCTCATCGAGATTCCGGCAGGCACCGGGGTTGGGGTGAACAAAAAGAAGAAGATCGGCATCACGCGGGTGCATTTGGAAGAAGATGCGGGCAAGAGCCTGCACGAAGGCTTTCCCGACTCGGACGAAAAAACTGCCATCGATTTGAACCGCACCGGCGTGCCCCTGATCGAAATTGTCAGCGAGCCCGACATCGCCTCGCCCGACGAGGCTTACGAATATCTTTCGCGGCTGAAGGAAATCATCCTGTACACCGGGGTCAGCGACTGCAACATGGAGGAAGGGTCGCTGCGCTGCGATGCCAACGTGAGCGTGCGGCCGCGAGGGCAGAAGGAACTCGGGACCAAGGCCGAGATCAAGAACGTGAATTCGTTTCGCTTTATCCGCGACGCGCTGGAGTATGAAATCGGGCGGCAGATTGACGTAATCGAATCGGGCGGCAAGATCACACAGGAGACGCGGCTTTATAACGCGAACGAAGGCAAGACTTATAGTATGCGCTCAAAAGAGCAGGCACACGATTACCGATATTTCCCGGAGCCGGATTTGCCGCCTCTGGTGGTGGACGAAAAGTGGAAGAGTGAGATCGCCCAGGCATTGCCTGAACTGCCGGAGGCGCGACGGTCGCGTATGGTGAAGGAATATGGAATTACCCCTTACGACGCGGGGGTGCTGACCTTCTCGAAGTCGCTGGCCGATCAGTTCGAGGAGGCGGCGAAGGCCGCGAAGAATCCGAAGCGTGTGGCCAACCTCGTGCAGAGCGAGTTAATGGGGCGGCTAAAGGCGAAGGGAATCGAGATTGAGCAGTCTCCGATTTCGATGCGGGGAGTGGCGGCGTCGGCCGATCTGGTGGAGGCGGGGACGATCTCCGGCAAGATGCTCAAGGATCTTTACGATTTGAGTTTCGAGCGCGGCAAGGATTTTGCGGCTGTGTACGAGCAAGAGGGACGGCCGCAGCAGTCTACCGACACGTCAGCGTTGGAGAAGATCATCGACGATATTCTTGATGCCAATCCCAAACAGCTCGAGCAGTATCGTGCCGGGAAGAAAACCATGTTGGGTTTTTTTGTTGGGCAAGTGATGAAGGCCTCCAAGGGGCAGGCCAGCCCGCAGCTTGTGAATGAATTGCTGGCGAAGAAGCTGGGGTAGCTAGGGGAATTTTCTTGGCCATGTGCTGCGATCGAATGACAGTCTTGTGAGTCGTGTTGGGTATGTCTGTCAGAATCCGGTGCGGCCTGGGTTGGTGAGAACAGAGGGCGAGTACAAGTGGGTTTGGAAGAGTAAGGTTCCGTCATTTGAGGTGGTGCAAGGGAGAGCTAGTGGCCTTTCAGGCCGCCTGAGCGGGTCAGAGACCCGGTCCCACGCATTCTTGTCCACACGTTTCCCGGTTACTTGCCTGTCACTTTGGTCATCTCAACTTTCCTTACGCATCCCGCTACCATGATACTGAGGCCTTCTATTATCCCTGGGCTGACCATTTGGAATCGTCATGAAAATCAAGCTTGACCGCGTCATCTCGATTGCGACGCTGGCAGCGTCGTTGGTGGCCGTTATTTTGGTTCTGAAGAGACCAGCGCCCGTGGCACGCCCGCAGGCTCCCGCAGCCATCGCCGAACATGCCCAGGCGTTTGACCAGAAAATGGCCGAATTTCAGCAGGCGGCGCAGCAAGCGCCGGCAAGCAGCCCTTCCGATACTTCTGCTTCCAAGTCCACAGCCGGGCAGTCGGCATCGCCGAGCCCGAAGGCTGAGGTGCACATCAATTCCGATGAAATCAGCGCGGTGCTGGCGCAGAGCTTGGGCAATGCCGCCGGAGCATCCGCGCTTTCCCCCGACTCCAACGTCGGAAGCGCCGCGCCCACCATCAAGGATCAGCAAGTCACCTTCGAGGGCAACCTGGTCCACGGTCAATTTCTGACGGAAATTGCCGGCAAAGATGTGTGGGTGACGATCTCCGGGCATATCGGCGAGAAGGATGGTTATGCCACGTTCGACCCTACGGAATTCAAGGTGGGAGATCTGAGCGTTCCGGTATCGCTGGTGAATCCGGCGTTGCAGAGGAAACTGTCGGAGCAGCGGGATCGTTTGAAGCTCCCGGATAATGTTGGTGCGATGAAAGTGGAGAACAGTGAACTGGTAATGCAGCAGAAGTAATTTCGCGCCTGGCGCGGCGCGCCTTGACCGGGTCCCTTCGATTTCACTCAGGGCAGGCTCTGACCCGGTCCCTTACAGGCTGACCCACTTTGCAACTGTGAGTGCGGGGCTCCATTTGCAGGCCAATTTCCTATTCGGGATTCAAACTGTCAAACAGCTTCGACAGTTTGTCGGCGGTGGCGCGGTAAATGATCCAACCGTTGCCGTTGTCGGAAGTTTCGTGGAAGAGTAGTTCGCCGCGGCCATCGCCGTCGGCATCGAGCGCGTCCACTAATTCGAGACGCGGGGAAATATCGAGATGATACTTGTCGGTGACGCGGACATAGAGTTTGTGCAGGTTGTGGTAGATGTCGGGATTCGCCACCAGCAGGATCGAATACTGAAGATCGGAATCGACCGCCGAATGGGGCGTGCCTGCGGGCGCCGGCGGCATGTGCGCGTCGGCGGTGAACACCATCACCGGCTGATTGTTGCCCCAAAGGTCGTAAGCCTTCATTTGAATGTTCTCGAGGATCGGATCCTTGACCTTTCGAGTCGTCGCTTTTGACTGGGCAGTGCGCCGGGCTGTTGGCCCGTTGGCAGACTTCGGCGCAGGCACGGGAATGATTCTTGCCTTCGACCGGGCGTCGACATAGGCGCGGACCTGATCCCTCGCCAGTGTTGTTATTTGTTTCAGGCGCTCGCCTTCTTCATCCTTGAGCCACTCGAATGCGAATGACTTGGGCTCAGGTCCGCTGGCATCGGAAATTGCGGGGATTGATTGCACCGGAGTCTTTTCGGCTGCCGCGTCCTGAGCCTTTCCTGGATTTGCAGGAGCTGAAGCGGACGCCAACATTCCCGGCTTGCTATAACCCGGCACTTCATCTTCCGGCAGCGGACCGACTGGCTTGCCGCGACGCAGTCTGGGCCGGTTGGCTTCGTCGGCCCCGCTATCGGATTGCGGCGTTGAAGAGCGGTCGGGAGTTTTGGTGTCGGGCTTCGTGTCGCTAGTCTTTGAGTCCGGAGGCTTGGAGTCCGGAGGCTTGGAGTCTTGCGGCTTGGAGGTCCCCGGCGGAGTGGTCTGCGGTGGCGCAGAAGCCGGGGTGCTCCTCGCTGGCGGGGATTCCTTGGACGCGGTGCCTCGGGTGAGCCTTGGAGGCGCGTCGTTGCTCTCGATTCCTATCGGCTGCTTTTCTGCCTTGAGCGCCGTCTTCGGCTTTTCGGCTCCTTCCGGAACCCAGGCGCCGGTTCCGATCCACGGCGTCTGTACATTGGCGGCGTTGCTGTGCAGGGCGCTGTTGACGGTGAACAGTCCTAACGAACTGCCGGCGCGTTCGGCCTCGTAGACCGTACCGGGCTCCAGAGCCATCGGGATGGGATCGGCCTTGTAGGCGGAGGCATCCCAAAATCTGCCGCCGACCAGAATTGCGATCGGCACCAGGGAAGCTTTTCCATTCGCCGCAAGTTGGAGCACGGCCACCGCCCGCGGCCCTGCGTCTTTCTTTCGCGGAGCCTTTCGCTCACCGGGAGTGATCTGGGGACGTTCCTCCTGCGCCATAATCGGGAGTGCCGGCAGGGCAACAGAGGCAAGCAGCGCGACGAAAACTGATGCGCGGTATAAAATCCAGGGGAAAGCCCCTTTGCCGAATGACGCGTGATGCGCGACGACATTCGACTTCGAGTTTCCCGGAGAAATTCCCATGAAGGTCAATGATAAGGCTCCTGACTTTACTTTGCAGGATGAAAACGGAAAAGAGGTCGCGTCGAAAGACTTGCGCGGCAAAACCGTCGTTCTATATTTTTTCCCCCGCGCCGACACTCCCGGCTGAACCATTGAGGCTCGCGGGTTCCGCGACACATATAAAAAGATGCAGAAGACGGGCGCCGTGCTGCTCGGCATATCGCCGGACACTCCGAAAGCGCAGAAGAAATTCCAGGAGAAGTTCGATTTGCCCTTCACGCTGCTCG
Organism: uncultured Acidobacteriaceae bacterium; assembly: GCA_963709305.1. Taxonomy (GTDB): domain Bacteria; phylum Acidobacteriota; class Terriglobia; order Terriglobales; family Acidobacteriaceae; genus Sulfotelmatobacter. Next base: position 517,935 of record CAVPWO010000008.1, read on the forward strand.
CCGATCAAGATAAGAAAGTGGCTGAGGCTTTCGGCGTCATGAAAGAGAAAAATATGTACGGCAAGAAAGTGATAGGAGTGGCGCGGACGACCTTCATCATCGGTCCGGACGGCAAGATCCAGCATATTTTTGAGAAAGTAAGTCCGGAAGGACACGCCGACGAAGTGCTGAATTATTTAAAGGAATCGGGCAAGAGTGCGAGTTAGAGCGCAGCCGAGGAACTGTTAGAACACGAGGAAACCTGGCGCGGGTCTTCGGGAGCGACACTTCATGATCTGCCTCGTAATGAAATCGTGCCCTGAAAATTGGCCCGAAATTACGTGATATGCCGGGAACTTTCTGGCGGCGCTTTCGTACTAATGTTTGAGAGCGTTTTGTTTCGAATGCTCTTGTCGGGAGGAAACTGTGCGCGGTGTCAGGCAAATTGTTGTCGTTGCAGCAATCCTGCTGTTTGGGGTGGCCGAAACGTTCGCGGGTCCGGCTTCCTCACCTCCCGACGATCGCGACTCGGTCGTGATCGTATTCAAAGACGGCCACCGTCAGAGTTTCGCCATGGCGGAGATCGCGCGCATGGATTTTAAAGCCCCTGCCGTAATTGTTTACAAGGACGGACACCAGGAAAAGTTTTCGCCTTCCGACATTGCCAGGATCGAGTTTGGGAGTTCGTCGCTCAGCGAGATGATGCCGGGACGAGGGCACTTCGTGGGCAAATGGGAGGTGGGCGAGGGTAATGGCGGCACGTTCTATATCACCCTTGAGGCTGATGGCGTAGCCCGAAAGACGCTCGGCGCTTCTCATGGGACCTGGACGGTGGTCGATGGAGAGGCTCGGATCAGTTGGGACGATGGATGGCACGATGCGATCCGAAAGGTTGGAAGCAAACATGAGAAACTTGCCTACGAACCCGGCAAATCCTTCAACGACACGCCTTCCAATGTGACTGCGGCCATAAACACTCAACCCAAGCCGATTTAGCGCCGGGCGATTAGAATTTCGTGGATGCGAAAACCGCAGACCTCGAAACCAAGGGCGCGGATTCGGGCGCTGGATCGTGCTTTCTTCAGCTGCGATCCGCGGCGCGTGGCCCGCGATCTGCTGGGCAAGGTTCTGGTCCGCGAGCACGGTTCTCTCGGAACCAAGACTGAACGTATTACTGCCCGTATCGTTGAAGTCGAGGCCTACCTCGGCGTGGAGGACCCTGCCGCACACGCCGCTGCAGGGAATACGGCCCGTACCGCCGTGCTTTTCGGTCCGCCTGGATACGCCTATGTTTATTTCATCTACGGCAATCATTACTGCCTGAACGTCTCTTGCGAGTCTGAAGGGCGGGCTGGAAGCGTTCTCATCCGAAGCCTCGAGCCGCTCTCTGGGATTGAAGAAATGGCTCGGGCCCGGGGCGTTGAAATTCATGGGCCGAAAGACCTGCCTAAGCTGACGCGGGGACCAGGGCGGCTGGCGCAGGCCTTCGGCATCACCCGCGCCCGCGATAACGGCTGCGATCTGACCTTCGCCGATGGCAGTCTGTGGATTGGAGATGACGGTTACCGCGCGAAAGGCATTCGTACGACCTGCCGCATCGGAATTACCAAGGCTGCGGGAAAGCCCCTCCGCTACCTGCTTGGCAGCAGTCCTTTTGTCTCCGGACCGAAATTACGCGCCCAGTAGAGCTCCCGGCCGCTTTGGCAGCGAATGCCTCGGGCCTCGCAGGCCGCCCTGACCGGGGCGAAGATCCGGTCTCCCCCGGACCTTGACACAGGGGTGTAGACTTGGCTCCGGGTAAAGTAGTCCAAAAGCCTTGCTGGAAAAGGTCTTTCGCTCGCCCCTTGTGGAAATTTTCCGCAACCCCGGCAGCGATGCGAATCATCTGATAACCGAGAGCCCGCATGCCTCGCCTTGCGCGATGTCCGATTCTGGTTGCGGCGCTTGCTATCTTGTCTGTCACGGTCCCGGTACTTATGGCTGCCGATGGAGCGGTGGGAAGTCTGCCTCCGGCATCTCTCTCCTACATCCTTATCGGTTTTGCGGGCGGTTTTGTGCGCCATGATAATCCTCACCATGGCCCGGTGAAACTGGCGCAGCGGATCCGGCAGGACCTGCCCAAAGGGGACTTCATTCAGGTTTTCGAGAATCGACACAGGAAGGCCGCTTACAAATCTATTCTGCGCCTGCTCGACAGCAATCACGACGGTATCCTCAGCAATCAGGAAAAGTCGCGGGCTCGCATTATTCTCTTCGGCCACAGCTGGGGAGCTTCAGCCGTGGTTTTGTTGTCTCGTGAACTGGATCGCGCGGGAATTCCCGTACTGCTCACGGTGCAGGTTGATAGCGTCGAGAAGCCGTGGCAGCGGGACAAGATCATTCCCGACAATGTCGCCGAGGCGGTGAACTTTTATCAGCCACATGGACTGGTCCACGGCCGTTCACTGATCACGGCGGCCGACGATTCGAAGACACAGATTCTTGGCAACTACCGTTTCGATTACCAGAAAGATCCGGTGCAGTGCACAGGAGCTTCGTGGGTGCAACGGGTGTTCACTCCCAGCCACATGCAGAGCGAATGCGATCCCCGTCTGTGGTCGCAAGTCGAAGGCCTGGTGCGGCAACAGATGGCGCCACCGGCGTCGACAGCCGTCGCAATGCCGTAGCCAACCCATAACGACGATGTCGGGCCGCGCCTAGCTGGTTTTATTCAGCAGGATATTGTCGATCAGCCGCGTGTTGCCCACAAATGCCGCCACGGCTGCGAGCGCGCCAGCGGAAATATCCGCGACTGGATCCAGTGTGTCGGGATCCACCAGCTCAAAATAATCGAGGCGCACGGCAGCTTCCCCGGCAAATTCCGCGCGTCCGGCAGCCAACAACCTGGCAGCCTGCCGTTCCCCGGCCTCCGCCAAACTCTGGACACGCATCAACGAACGATGCAATACCAGCGCCTGCTTCCGCTCGTGGGGATTGAGATAGGCATTCCGCGAACTCAGGGCCAGCCCGTCGGGTTCGCGCACGATGGGACAAACCACAATTTCTACGGCGAAATTCAGATTCCGAACCATGCGGCGGATGATCGCCGCCTGCGCCGCGTCCTTCTGCCCGAAAAATGCGGCGTTCGGTTCCACCACGTGAAACAACTTGGCGACAACGGTGGTGACCCCGCGGAAATGTCCGGGGCGGGAACGCCCGTCCAGCTTGTCACTCAGGACTTCGACCGTGACCCAGGTCACTGCGTCCGCGGAATACATCTCTTCTACCGAGGGCTCGAATAGTATTTCCACGCCTTCGCGCTGCAGAAGTTCGCGGTCGCGCTCGATCGATCTGGGATACTTCGCCAGGTCTTCGTTAGGCCCGAATTGGGTTGGATTGACGAAAATGGATGCGGCAACCACGTCGGCAGACGCGCGAGCGGCGCGGACCAGAGACAGGTGTCCCTCATGCAGCGCGCCCATGGTCGGAACGAACCCCAGCCGCTTGTCTCCGTGCCGGAAGGCGCGACAGGCAGCCTGCATTTCGTGAATGGTGGTACAGATTTTCAAGGATGGATCGTGCGGCGGTTTTTGCGTTTCACGCCGAAGGTACCCACTTGATCGCAATATGCGCGCTCTGAAGTATTCCGCCAACAATGCCTTTGTTGCGGCGAATGGCGATGCCGTCCTGCTCGGAAGCCTTCGCGCTATTTTCCGCGGCTGCTACAACACGGCCATAAGGCCAGTTCGAAGCGGGCAACGCCGCCAGCGCCGGGAGCAACTCCGCCGGCTTAAGCACGATTTCCGCACTATCGGCGGCGTCAAGCAGGGCCACGCGGTCCTGACGGACGATGAGATAAGGGTTGCGCCAGGACTTCATATCGTGGATGCGCTCAATCTGCGCGGAATCCGCGGGAGGAATGGCCTGTAACACAACTTCAGGAGCAGGAGGTTGCGGCGCATCTTTCTGCGAGCATGAAACCAGAAGGATTCCAGACAGCAGAATCACAACCCGCGTCAACGACATCCGCATGCCAGGAGACTTGCCGGTCACAGGCCGACGTTACCTCACCATCGCAGGGACGTCGCTTTTCGCGGCCCATACTAACGCGACGATCCATCCAATGACGCTCCATCCCAGGAAGAGATTGAGCAGGAAGATCGCCAGCAGATCCCTTTTGCTTCGCGCCAGGGCGATGATCGACGGCAGAAAATACATCACAAACCCAAAGCCGAAGAACGGGAAGAAGAAAAATGCTGGAAGAATCATGACCGGTCTCCTTTCTATAGCCTACACCTGAGGTGGCGCTGCGGCGCAACCTCAGCCCGATTTTCCGTCACTCGTAGGTGCCATAACCGAGCTGAAGGCGAGCCCGCTATTGCCAGCGAGTTTATTTGCCCGCCAGTTAAAGATACGCAGAACCACGCAAAGAGTTCCCTAATCGATACCAGCTCGTACAAATCCGGCCTGTGACTTCCAGTCATCGCCGCATGGCGCGCTTTCGGGCCAGGACTTCGTCCAGTCCGGCTCCGGTTTCCTTCGGCAGGTGATAGGACTCCTCGTCCCCCGGATACTTGTGCGATCGCACGTCCGCGCGAAATGCTTGCACTGCGTTCGTGATCAGAGCCGCCGCGTCGCCGTAGCGCCGCACAAATTTTGCCGGAGGGCCGAACGTTAGGTTCAGGACGTCATGAAACACCAGCACCTGGCCGTCGCAGTCTGGGCCGGCGCCGATGCCGATGGTCGGAGCGCCGATCTCGGCCGTGATCATGGCCGCTACTTCCCGCGGGATGCCTTCGAGGAAGAGACAAGTCACCCCGGCGCGGTCGAGGGCCACGGCGTCGCGCATCAACTGTTCAACGCCGCTCAGGCTCTTGCCCTGCACTTTGTACCCGCCCATCACATTTACCGACTGCGGGGTCAGGCCGATGTGGCCCGCCACGGGGATCTCGGCATCGATAATCTGCCGGATCAGGTCGGCGCGCTTCTCTCCGCCCTCGACCTTCACCATCTCGGCGCCACCCTCCTTCACGAAGCGAGCCGCGTTGCTAAGAGCGGTTTTGAGGTCGATCTGGTAGGACCCGTAGGGCATGTCGGCCACGAGTAGAGCGTTTTTCACTCCGCGTCGTACTGCCTTCACGTGGTGCAGCATTTCGTCCATCGTGACCGAGAGCGTGTTTTCGTAGCCGAGCATAGTCTGGGCGAGTGAATCGCCTACGAGCACAATTTCGACGCCAGCTTCGTCCACCAGACGCGCGGCGGAGTAGTCATAGGCGGTGAGGCAGGTTATGGGTTCGTGGCGGAGTTTCTGTTCCCGCAGAGATGCGGTCGTGATCTTGTGGCCGGAGCCGTCGAAAAGACGTCCGCCAATCGGGGTGATACTCACGATGTCCTCCAGTGCCCCTCCGCCTTGGCGGATAGAGCCTGTACACATCCGATTTCTACAGCTTGGACTATTGTAGCGGGAAAAGGGTTGGCAGTCGATGTTCCACGAGTCAATGTTTTCATGGCTTTGGTGCGGCACACATGCCCCACGTGTGGGTGGTGGGCTGTTTTTATGGCGGCTAGGCTAATGGGCCAACGTTTGGAGTTTGGAACAATTCGTGGGATTATTGGATCGGTCCAATGTCTCTATCGCTGCTTAGTTTTGACATCCCGTGGCTGGATGTCATTTGCTTGGCTATCGCAGTCACTCTTGTGGAAAGTGCCTAACTGGCCGGGGAACAACTCGCGGTCGTCGCTGGCCGGTGGTCACATGGCTGCGTCCAATATTTGCCATTGTTGGTTTTGCCGCTGTCGCCTTCGAATTGACTGACCTGTTTCGAAGGTTCTCAAATTAAAAGGACTTCAAAACGACCGACTACCCACGCGTAAGACAACTTGTAGCGCGCCGGCGCGCTTAAACAGCGACACAACCTGGGATATGCAGACGCCTTCGCCGCGGAACTGGCGATCCAGCGCGGGGCGTGGCTCGTCACAGCTGATCCGGAATTTTCGAAGCTGGGAAAAACGCTGTCACTGTATCCGCTTCCGCGCCACGAAAAATAACCGCGTGGACACTTCTACGCCCCCGCTGCGTCCTGCCCGCCCAGCGGCAGGAAATATTGCGTGCCCTTGATGGGTTCGGTGACTTTACGCAGCAGTTCCTGCAGGTCTTCGTTGCGGTCGACGAAATCAATCTCCGAAGTGTTGACGATCAGCAGATCTGACGATGTGTAGTGAAAGAAGAAGTGCTCGTAGGCCTTGATTACTTCCGCCAGATATTCGTCGCTCACTGCGCGCTCGCCCGGCGCATTTTTTTTCTTGAGCCGTTTCTTCAGGACCTCCGGCGTGGCTTGCAAATAAATGACGAGGTCCGGGGTGGGCAACTGCTCGCGAAAGTGGTTGTAGTACCGGTTGTAAGTGTCGAGTTCGTTGTCGGTCAGATTGAGGCAGGCGAAGAGTTTGTCTTTTTCGAAGATGAAATCTGAGACGACGGTCTTCTGCGACCGCGGCCCGAGATCCAGGGCCTGCAACTGCTCGAAGCGCCGCACCAGGAATGTAAACTGCGCCTGAAACGCCGCGCCGCGCTCGCCTTCATAAAAAGAATCCAGAAATGGATTGCTGTCCGGTTCCATCACGCGTTGCGCGTTCAAGCGCTCGGCCAGAATGCGCGCCAGTGTGCTTTTGCCAACCCGAATCGGGCCTTCCACAGCAATGTATCGGGGCGATTCGAAAAGATTGGCCATGAGTTGGTGCTTTGAATTGGAATTGGCAGGATATCTCGGATGGGTCTAGCTGGCAATTGCGGGAAGAGTTAACAGGAGCGATTGGGGTAATTTAGGAATTGAGTAATTGGGCAATCGAGGATCTTCGTTTCGAGGTTTTTCAAATTACACAATTTCAAGATTTCCCATCTGCTCAATCCGATTACAATCCCTGCATGCTTGGCCCTATTCTTACTGGAGTCGCCACGGTAAGCGCAGTGGCCGCGGGATATCAGTCGATCGCACCCACTGGACAGTGGTACGGCAGCACGTTCACCGGCCTCTCGCGCGGGACAAAGCAACTCGCTCTCACCTATGACGACGGCCCCAACGATCCGCACACCCTACATTTGCTAGAAGTGCTGGCCAGACACGGCGTGCGAGCGACTTTTTTTTTGATCGGAAGATACGTTCAACAGCGGCCGGAGCTCGCTCGCCAAATTGTCAAAGCAGGCCACGTCGCGGGCAACCACACCTTCACGCATCCACTCCTCACATTTAAGAGCGCCGCCGACATTCGGAAGGAATTGTCCGACTGCCGCTCCGCTTTGCGGGATACTATCGGCGACCATTCCAGTCTGTTCCGTCCGCCATTTGGAGGACGCCGCCCAGCGGTTCTCAAAATCGCCCGAGAAATGGGGCTGAAGCCGGTGATGTGGAATGTGACGGGTTACGACTGGAACGCGCCACCGTTCGCGGTGATCGAACGGAAGGTGACAAAACGGGTTTGCGGTGGCAACGTAATTCTGCTGCACGACGGCGGTCACAGGCAGATGGGCGCCGATCGATCCCAGACTGTTCTGGCGACGAATCATCTGATTGAGCGCTACAAGTCCGAAGGCTATGAGTTCGTGACGATCCCGCAGATGATCAGCGCTTGTGCGGAGCCGGGTCTTTGACCGGGCCGCGGCCTGCAGGGCCGCGCTTTGGGAGCGGGCCCAACTTTCTGTCAGCAACAAACCCGGCTGCGCTTCGCGCCGCGACCGGGTCAGAGACGCGGTCCCACACAGCCAACCCCCACATGACCCATTACGCGCCTACGCACGCATCGCGGAGAAGGCCTGCTTGGCAGCGGCGATTGTCCGCTGAATATCTTCTTCCGTATGGGCCGCTCCGACAAACGCCGCTTCAAACTGCGACGGCGGCAGGTACACGCCGCTGTCGAGCATGCTGCGAAAGAATTTCCCGAACGCCTCGGTGTTCGATTTCGAAGCCGAATCCCAGTCCGTGACTGGGCCGGGATTGAAGAACCAAGTAAACATTGAACCTACGCGGTTATGGCACAGCGCAACTCCGGCTTCCTTGGCGGCGGCTGCGACGCCATCCACTAATTCGCCGCTCAATTCCTCCAACCGCGGATAAATCTCGCCCTTGCGATCGCGCAACTGTTTCAACATCGCGCATCCGGCGGCCATGGCCAATGGGTTGCCCGAAAGCGTCCCGGCTTGGTACATGGGACCGAGCGGCGCCACCAGGTCCATGATCGCTTTGGGCCCGCCGTACGCGGCAACCGGCAATCCTCCGCCAATAATCTTTCCCATGGTGGTCAGGTCCGGGCGAATGCTGTAGAGCTCCTGTGCTCCGCCAAACGCTACGCGAAATCCGGTCATCACCTCGTCAAAAATGAGCACCGAGCGTTCACGCTCGGTGAGCAGGCGCAACCCGACCAGATAGTCGTCCGCAGCGGGAACGCATCCCATGTTTCCCACCACTGGTTCCACAATCACGCAGGCAATCTGGTGCTTGAATTTGTGGAACGCGAGCTCGACCACGGATAGATTATTGAAGGGCAGAGCCAGCGTGAACTGGGTGAATTCTTCGGGCACGCCCGCCGATCCTGGAATCCCCAGCGTCGCCATGCCAGAGCCAGCCTTCACCAGCAAAGCATCCGCATGCCCGTGATAGCAGCCTTCAAATTTCACAATGTATTTGCGTTTTGTGTAAGCCCGCGCCAAGCGGATCGCCGACATTGTGGCTTCCGTCCCGGAGCTGACGAAGCGGACTTTTTCCATGTGTGGAAACGCGCTCAACACCAGCTCCGCCAAGTCCGCTTCCGCCGGGGTTGAAGCCCCAAAGCTGGTGCCGTTGCACGCCGCGCCCACGATCGCGTCCAGCACACTGGGCTCGGCGTGCCCTAGAATCAGAGGGCCCCACGATCCGATGTAGTCGATCAATTCGTTTTCGTCGGCGTCCCAAATGTGCGAGCCTTTGCCGCGCACGATGAATCGCGGATCTCCTCCAACTGAGCGAAACGCACGGACCGGCGAATTCACGCCGCCCGGAATCATGCTCTCCGCTCGCAACTGGAGGCGGCGTGACTGTTCAGTCTTATGCGATGTAGTGGACGGCATCGAATCCTCTCGACATGGAGAAATAAGATGTCAACAGAGTTACCCTTTGCAACCGACTACTATAGCAGCGCTCCCGCAGACGATTTCATCCGATATTCATCGTTCTGTAACCCCTTTGCAACATGACGACAGTACATTGGGATCATCAAGACGCCCTTCTAACCGGGAGGGTTTTGAGGGACAGTCTCGGGGGCTCCGGACTGTCCTATTTCTTCGCTTCCTGTATTGCTCTCCCTGTCGCCGCTTATCGGCCACTCGGCATCCCGCCATTAACCACAATTAACCCACAGTCGTATAATCAATTCCCATGATCACCGTCTCCAAGGAGGACTATCTCAAGTCAATCCTCGAAGCGGAGAGCGAGGGCGAAGAGGTAATCTCCGCGCGACTGGCAGACCTGTTGAAGGTGTCGCCGCCGGCGGTAACCATGGCCCTCCGCCGCCTGAAGAAAGACGGCCTGGTGAGGGTGGAGGGCGGCGGCGAGGTGCGACTGACTGCAATGGGCCGCAAGATTGCCCGCAAGCTAACTCTCCGTCATCATTTGATTGAACGCATGCTCTCCGAACTTTTCGGCATGGAGTGGTGGAAGGTGCATGATGAGGCGGAGCGCCTGGAGCACGCCGTCTCGCCCGACTTCGAAGCCAAACTTCTGGCGAGACTGGGCTCGGGCGGCGCGTGCCCGCACGGGAATTTGAGCGAACTCGAAGGTCCCGCCAGCCGCCGCCGCCGCGGTCTCGTCCTGCTGGCGGACGCCCCAATCGAGACCACCTACACCGTGAGTGGAATTTACGAACGCGACCGGCACCTGCTCGAATTTCTCGAGCATCGCGGGATTCGCCCGGGGGCGAAAGTACGGCTACTCGAGCGCAACTACGACCAAACTCTCACGATCTCCACTGCTTCAGGGACTGTTTCGATCGGCCCGGCGGCTTCCGAGCGAGTCTGGCTCGCACCCGCCGCTTCCCGCCAGAAACGCTGATCCCGGGATGAAGCAACTTCGCACGTACAATAGTTAACTATAGTTCATCCCTTGTTATATACTTCCGCTAATATATTTTTAAGGGCTAACGCCGCTGTAATGAATACTGCTGGATGAATGAGTTGAAGCCACAATCGGAGTCGCCGTCACACGTCCCGGCTGGCGGGCTGGCCGTCTCTGACGGCGTCGTCATCACCCACGAGGACATCGATCGGGCTCACGACCGCGAACGCGTCCTTAGCACCCGCAGCCAGCGCGGGCCGTGGTCACGTGCCCGACTTCTTTGGCTGCTGGTTGGACCAGGCATTCTGGTGATGCTCGGAGAGAACGACGGCCCCAGCATGCTCTCGTATGCGGCAACCGGAGCCCACTACGGCATTGGCTTCTTTCTGCCCTTCGTAGTCCTTACCTTCCTGATGGCTTGCGTTGTTCAAGAGATGACGGTACGGCTGGGCGCCGCCACGCACCGCGGACACGCCGAACTGATCTTTGACCGCTTCGGCCCGTTCTGGGGATGGTTTTCGATGATCGACCTTATGGTCGGCAACTTTCTCACTCTGGTCACCGAGTTCATCGCGATTCGCGCCGGCTTGGGATTCTTTGGCGTTCCTCCCGTGGTCTCCGTCATCGGCGCATGGCTCGTGCTCTTTGTCGCCCTCATGGCCCACCGCTACTGGACCTGGGAACGCATTACTCTGATCGCTGCAATGTTTAACCTCGTGTTCATTCCGGTGGCTCTGCTGAGCCATCCGCATTGGGGCGCGATCGGCAGCGCGTTAGTCACCTGGAAACCGCTTCCCGGCGGGCTGACACAAGAGACCGTCCTTATCCTGCTTTCCAATATCGGAGCGACAGTCACGCCGTGGATGCTCTTCTTCCAGCAGAGTGCGATTGCCGACAAGGGCCTGACTACGCATGACATCCGGTTCGGCCGTGTCGACACAGTGCTGGGCGCAACGCTGGCAGCCCTGGCCGCGCTGGCCACGATCGTGGCAACCGCTCCGCTGTTCGCTCACGGTATGTCGACAGGGAACTTCGAAGCAGCGGAATTCGCGCAGGCCTTGCAGCCGTTCGTGGGACATTGGGGCTCGGCGCTGTTCGCTCTCGGAATGTTTGAAGCCGGCATGGTCGCGGCGATAACAATTTCAACTTCGTCGGCTTACGCCTTCGGGGAAGTCGCTCACCGCCCTCACAGTTTGAATCTTCCCTTTCAACAGGGAAAATCTTTCTATCTTGTCTTAATTCTCGAAGCCGCGGCGGCTGCCGGACTGGTGCTGATTCCCGGCATTCCTCTCGTTTATATCGTGCTGATCGTGAACGTGATCGCCGTGCTGGCCATGCCGCCTGCCTTGCTCTTTCTCTACATGCTGGTCAACGACCGCGAAATCATGGGCGATTTGATCAGTCCTCTGTGGGCAAATGTCCTGGCTCTCGGAGTTGTAGTTGTGCTAGTCGCTGCCGGCGTTCTGTTCGGAATCAGCGTAGTCGCGCCTCATACGCTGGGGCTCATAGGAGGCAGGTAGATGGGCTCGCGATTTGATGACGCGTCCAGCGCCGACATCAGCGGCGAGGATATCGCCTCCGTAGTCGCGGCGCTGGAGCCGGACCAACTCATTTCCGCGAAAGAAAAACATCACTGTCCGCGTCGCCGGCTCACGCGCAAGGAGATGATCCTGTTTTGGGCGCTGCGTTTTTATCTGGTCTTTATGTTTGGGATTGTGATCTATCAAGTTTGGACAAGCGTCCGCTGATTTCCCGTGGCGAGAGAGACGTAGCGGGCTACGTCTCTAGGAGTGATCTAATAAGGCATTGCGCACCAAATGCCAGGTATCCTCGTCGGGCGTGCAGATCAAGCCGCCGGTGAGATGCGTCACGCGATACGGCGTGCCATCAAAATGCGCGCTATATCCCCCGGCTTCCCGGTGCAAGAGCCAACCGGCCGCGTGGTCCCAAGGCATGAGCCGGTTATAAAAAAGCATGTGGCAGTAGCCCGCTGCGGCCATGCGGTACTCGTGGGCCGCGCACCGCAGGTTTATGCTCGCCGCCAACTTTGTCAGGTTGCCAATCACAGTATTTCGCAATAGCTCCGGCAAAAATCCGAGGGCCACCACGCCTTCCATGGCCGAAACCGGCACCGGCTTTGCCACCCGCAGGGGAACCCGGCTTCCATCTTCGTGCTCCATCCAGGCGCCGCCGCCACGGAGAGCGTAGGCCCAATCGCGGCACACTGGATCGTAGATTGCGCCTCCCACTATCTCGCCGCGAATCGTGGCCGCCGCCATGACGCCGAACAAAGGCAGATTGCAGACGAAATTCTTGGTGCCGTCGATGGGATCGACAAGGAACGCGAGTTCGGCCGAGTCTAGCGCTTGCAGCAAGGAAGGGCTCCGGTGCGTTCCTTCCTCGCCAACGATGAACGCGCCCGGAAATGCGGTTGCCAAGGCGGTGCCGATCACAGCCTCGGCAGCTTCGTCGGCGTCGGTGACAAGGTCGAGCGCGGAAGACTTCTGCCGAATCTGAGCGGAAGTGAGCTTGCCAAACCTGGGCATGATCTCAGTGCCGGCAGCGAGGGCGAGCGCGTCGCCGACTTGATGAAGATCGTGTTCGGAAAATTGCATGATTCACGTCTTCGAAACGGATTAGAGTCCCGAACGATAGGGTACACGTTTGCCGAGAAATGGGTCGGCGAAGGTCGAGGGACTTAGCGGCGAGCGATTGTTGAATCAGCGGGCACCAGCTCGTGTCCAGCTTCGCGGAGGATATTAATCGCGCGTGGGAACTCCTCCTGAATCAGCACATAATCCGTGTTGTAGGTAGAGATGGCGAAGATGGGAATATCTTTCGTGGACAGCGGCTCGATGAAAGAAAGCAACACTCCGGTTTGCGAGAATGGGAAGGGGCCTTCCAGTTTCAGAACGATCCAGCGGTGCGCAGAATGCGCGTCGGAAGGAAGATTGGCGGTAGGACAAACGATGGAGAGTTCGTCGGCGGTGCGGGTGATCGAGGTAAACTCGCCTCTGGTCGCCCATTCAGGAATAGCAGCGTCAGCAGCGAGCCGAACAATGGCATAGTGGCCGTGCAGTAGGCGGAACTTAAGCGTCTGGCGTTTCACTTATCGTCTCTTCACTTATCCGTCTACCGCCTTGCGCAGGGCTGCTCTGGCCAGGATTCGCGTGGAGTCCAACATCGGCAGCGGCGAAGACTCCGGCGTCATCAGCAGCGGGAGTTCGGTGCAGGCCAGGACTACCGCGTCGCAACCCTCATCTTTCAGCGCACGAATCACTTCAGTGACGTATGCCTGGGTGCGCGGCAGAAAGGTTCCCTGTACCAGCTCTTCGAAGATGATGGAATGGATACGCTCCCGCTGCTCCGGGCGCGGAAGGCGCTGCTCAATGCCGGCCTTCTTCAACGCTTCCCGGTAAACCGGGCCATCCATCAAGGAGCGCGTGCCGAGCACTCCCAGCCGCTTGTAACCGTGGCGCTTGGCTTCCTGGGCGACTTCAACCGCAATGTGCAGCCAGGGCCGCGGGGACCGGTGTTCAACCAGATCGAAAGCCTGATGCACGGTGTTCACGGGCGCAATCAGGAAGTCGGCGCCGGCCCGAGCCAACTTCTCGGCGGACGAGAGCATGAGTTCCGCGATTCCCGCCCAATCCTTCGCGTCGATGCAGTTCTTATATTGAATAAAGGGATGCCCGTGCATCGACACTTCGGGGTGGTTGTAGGGGCCGACCAAGCCGGCGCCTTCGACGCAGATGGTGCGATAGCAGAGCGCGGCGCCTTCCGCGCTGGATGCGACGATGCCGATGTGTAACATTTGGTCTTGGGGTCTTAGGTTTTAGGCCACTGGTCTTCAGGGCCGGATTCCTGCCCGCGCGGCTCCTTGCCCAAGACCGAACACCCAAGACCTACGACCTCTTCAGCTTTCGATTGTAGCTGGAGCGATCGCGTAAGGGCTGGCGTTCCGGTAGCGTTTTTCGAATTCTTCGCGGGTGCAGATGGTTTTGAGATCGACGACACGGTCGATGGCCAGAATTCCGTCGAGATGGTCTATTTCATGCTGCAGGAGTTCGGAGAGACTGCGGTCGTCAGCGGCTTCGAATTCGAGCGTTTCGCCGTTGAGATTCTGATAGCGAACCGTCACCTGGCGATGGCGTTCCACCTGCATGAAGATTGAGAGGAAACTCAGGCAGGCGTCCCACACAACGATTTTTTCTTCGCTGCGCTGGACGATCTCCGGATTAATTAACGGCCAGGGCTCGGCTCCGGGGAGTTTGAGGAAAACAACACGCTGTAGCACGCCAAGTTGGGGAGCGGCAATGCCGCGTCCATAGCCGGTTGTGAATCGCCAGTGAGCGAGGGTGTCGGCGAGATCGCTCACGAGTTCGTGGATCTCGTGCGTCGGCGGGGTTTCGACCGTCACGGCCTTTTGCCGAAGCAGCGGGTCACCGAGCTGGAGGACGGGACGGATGGGCATGGCAGTTCTTAGGCGCTGATTGCCAGCGCTCAATTCGAATCAAGCTCCGACGGCGATTTTACAACAGCGGATATGATCGGGCCGGCCTTCGCCTAGGCTGGCCAGCCGAGTAGAGCGTCCTAAGTGTTTCTTGTTCGCTGCCCTTCACCGGGCCGCCGCGGCGTCGAACAGGCTTAGCAGCTCCAGCTTTTTTTCTGCGGACAGGAAGGAGGCTTCGAACGAGTTACGCGCCAGCTCCCGGAGATGCTCGTCGCTGAATCCGAAGGTTTCCTGAGCCAGCTGGTATTCGCGCGACAGCGTTGTGCCAAACAGGGCAGGGTCGTCGGTATTGAGTGTGATCATGACGCCTTGATCGAAATAGTTTTTCGTAGGATGCTCGGCAATCGTCTTGCAAACTCCGGTGCGAAGGTTGCTGGTGATGCAGAGTTCGACCGGAATCTGGCGCTGGGCGAGCTCGTCGATCAGATCGGCGTCCTGCGCGGCTGTAAGGCCATGGCCAATGCGCTCGGCGCGCAGGTTGAGCGCTCCCCAGATGGACTCGGGAGGGCCGGTCTCCCCTGCATGGGCCGTGAGGCGCAAGCCGTGATCGGCGGCGTACGCATAGACGCTGCGGAAGAGTTCGGGCGGAGCCTTTATTTCGTCCCCACCAATGCCTACTCCGACCACGTGCCGATCCCGATAGCGAGCGGCGAGCTCGAAAACTTTTTGCGCTTCCTCCACTCCGAAGTGGCGGGTGGCATCGAAGATCCAGAGTAGCGAAACGCCGAAGTCGCGTGCGCCGCGGACCCGGCCGCGCTCCAGGCCTTCGAAGATGGCGGCGAAGTCCTGCTTGCGAAACAAGCAGACGCCGACCGCAACATAGACCTCCGCGTGCAGGACAGTCTCTTCTTTCAGGCGCTGCATCAGGCGGTATGTAGTGAGTTCGTAATCGTCCGGCCCGCGCAGGTGCGCGCTGACGGCTTTGAAGGCCATCAGAAAACTTTGGAAATCGGTGTAGCTGTAAAGGGTCTCGACCTCGGAAAGAGTGGCGTGCTCGCCGTGAAGCTTGCGCAGCTCGAGCAGCGTTGCGGGCTCGACGGTACCCTCGAGGTGCAAGTGCAGTTCCGCCTTCGGGAGTTGACGGATGAAGGCATTGGGCGGACGCAACGTCACGGAGGTCATTTCTCCGATTGTAGATTCTTGAGGGAGGATTTGCGAGAGCGAGCATGGCGCGGACATTTTTCCGTTACAATCCTGTGTTCTTTTGCGTTAGGGGAGAAATTATGAGCCGACACTCCGTCCGCAGGTCACTGGTTGCAGGGGTCATACTGGCAGTTCCTTTAGCCTCGTTTGGGGTGCCGTCGGGACCGCGGGTGAAAACCGATTCCGGCATCGTCGAAGGTAAAGACAAGGGCGTGGTCCACGCCTTTCTCGGAATTCCCTATGCCGCGCCGCCGGTCGGCGATCTGCGGTGGAAACCACCTGCGCCCGCGGCGACGTGGACCGGCGTACGCAAGGCCACGGAGTTCGGCGCACACTGTATGCAGGGAAAAGTTTTTGGCGACATGAATTTTCGTGACCCGGGGGGTAGCGAAGATTGCTTGTTTCTAAATGTTTGGGTCCCGGCGAAAATGTCGGGAGCCAAGCTGCCGGTAATGGTTTGGATTCATGGCGGAGGGTTCGTCGCGGGTTCCAGTTCGGAAGCCCGGCAAGACGGCACGAAACTGACGCAGCAGGGCGTGATCGTAGTCAGCATGAATTACCGCCTGGGCGTCTTCGGATTTTTTGTGCATCCGGAACTGGCGAAGGAATCGGGGCATAACGCGGCTGGCAATTACGGTCTGCTCGATCAGGTCGCGGCATTGCGCTGGGTGCATGACAACATTGCGGCGTTCGGCGGCGATCCGGGCAACGTGACCATCTTCGGGGAAAGCGCGGGATCGTTTTCGGTGAGCGCGCTGATGGCATCGCCCTTGTGTAAGGGTCTCTTTCAAAAAGCCATCGGAGAGAGTGGAGGCGCGGGTGAGCGCCCCGATCCCAAGACCGATGAGAAGGTTCGCGAGGCCAAGGATTCGCAGCTGACCAGTTCGGCCCTGGGAGTACAAACTCTGGCGGAGTTACGCGCCGTGCCTGCAGAGAAGCTGCTTAACGCGTTTTTCAAACCCGGAGGAGAAAACAACTTCGCTTTCTGGCCGGACGTTGACGGATATTTCCTGCCGGAGCCGACCCCGGCAATTTTTTCAGCGGGAAAGCAGAACGATGTGCCGTTGCTGGCGGGATGGAACCATGACGAGGGTAGCTTTGAGATTGCGTTTAGTCCGAAGAAGCCTGCGGTCGAAAGGTTAAAAGAAACTGCGCAGAAGGAGTTCGGCGCGAAGGCGAACGAGTTCCTGCGACTCTATCCCGGAACTACAGACGCTCAAGCCCGCCGGTCTATGCAAGACTTCGCCGGCGACCGGTTCATCGCCTGGTCGACCTGGTGGTGGATGGAGGCCCAGTCCAAAACCGGCAAACAGCCGATTTACCGCTTTCGCTTTGACCTTGGGCCTCCCGCCGATCCGAAGGGGCCAGAGCTCGGCGCTTATCATTCATCAGAAATCGAGTATGTGTTCGGGCAGCTCGATTCCAAATCCGGAGTCGCGTGGAGGCCCGAAGATCGCCAACTGAGCGCGGAAATGCAGCAGTATTGGGCGAATTTTGCGCGCAGCGGGGATCCGAACGGGGCGGGGTTACCGAAGTGGCCTGTGTACTCCGCGGCGGACGGATGGCAAGTGATGTTTCTGGATGCGAAGTCGGGGGCGCACAAGGATGAGTTGCGGGAGCGGTATCTGTTTCTGACAGGGGAGTGGGTGAAATAGGCGGGAACGTTGCTGTCGACTATCAATCGGAGGTAGGGATCCTTCACTACACATACCGAGTCGCTTCGCTCTTCGGTCTGCTTCGTTCAGGATGACAATGCGTTTTTGCTGACGGCTGACAGCTACTTCCTGGCGAACTCGCTGCGATGGCGGCTGTAGAAGATGTAGATCAGCAAGCCGAGGATAAGCCACCCGATAAAGCGTCCCCAGGTGATAACGGTCAATCCGGTCATAAGGCCGCCGCAGAGAATGATCGAAATCAGCGGAAACCACGGCACGAAGGGCACTTTGAACACGCGCTTGCGATCGGGCTGAGTGCGGCGCAGGACGATTACGCCGAGCGAGACCAGAGCGAAGGCGAAGAGAGTGCCTATGTTGGAAAGGTCGGCGGCATCGGCTGTGGCCATGAGTCCCGCGGGTATGCCGACGGCAAAACCCGCAACCCACGTGGACCAGTACGGCGTCTTGAATCTGGGGATGAATCTTGGAGAAGAACTTGGGAAAGAGTCCATCGCGCGACATGGCGTACCAAATGCGCGCCTGACCGTACTGGAAGACAAGCAGCGACGAGAGCATGCCAGTGAGGGCGCCGATGACAATGACGGATCGTGACCACCGGCTGGCCCCGAGCATTTGCAGAGCGTAGGCGACCGGAGCTTCGTTGGCTTCTCCAGAGACAAAAGTTGTGTACTTCATCATGCCCAGCAGCACGAGGGAGACGCCCACGTATAGCACCGTGCAGACAATCAACGAGGCGATGATGCCGATGGGCAAGTCGCGCTGTGGATTTCGCGACTCCTCCGCTGCCGTGGAGACCGAATCAAATCCGATGTAGGTGAAGAAAACGATGGCGCCACCGGTGACGACGCCGCCGAAACCGGAAGGAGCGAAGGGTTTCCAGTTGCTGGGATTCACCAGCGCACCGCCGACAACCAGGAAAACGAGAATCGCTCCGATCTTGATGGCGACCATGATATTGTTCGCCTCGGCCGATTCGCGGATGCCGCGCACCAACAGCACCGTGAGAATGAAAATGATGAGGAAGGCGGGGACGTTGAAATAAGCGCCAGTCCAGTGGCCGGCTTCCCAGACGGGCGTTGACCATCTGTCCGGCAAGTTTATGCCAAAGGAAGCAAGTTGCGACTTGGTGTAGGCGCTGAATCCAATGGCCACGACCACGTTGCTGACCACGTATTCGAGAATGAGGTCCCAGCCGATGATCCAGGCAAAGATTTCACCCAGGGTTGCGTAGGAGTAGGTGTAGGCGCTGCCGGCAATTGGGATCATCGAAGCCAGTTCGGCATAGCAGAGCCCGGCGAAACTGCAGGCAACGGCCACCAGGAAAAATGAAATCGCAATGGAGGGGCCTGCCGGCGGGCGTCCGTGCAGAAGAACGCCGGCAGTATTCCCGGTGCGCAAGAGGTTCACGATAATATCGAGAACTTGTGCGTGCCAGATGGAGGATGCCTTGAAGTATTCCCCTGCGGCGGCCGTGCCCGTAAGTACGAAAATTCCGGACCCGATGACGGCACCGATGCCCAGCGCCGTCAGAGACCACGGACCAAGAGTTTTCTGCAGGCGCTGGCCTGGCGCTTCAGACTCAGAGATCAGCTTGTCGATCGACTTGCAGCAGAAGAGCTGGTTGCCGGAAGTACGGATGACGTCTGTGGACTCCGTGGTTGGTTGTGACAAGCGGTTGTGATCTCCTGAACAAACTCCATCCGGCGTCGCCTCGTGGTGGAGCAGGCGAGTTCGCCCGCTCCCGCACGAATTGTCCTGCTTACCGCTTCGCCTGGCCGCGCGCCAGTTTCTTAACCTTGGGCTTTTTCGATCCGCGTGCGTAATCGCGGGGCTTCAGCGGCTTCTCCGCCTTGCGTTTCTTGCGGGCGGTGCGTTTGGCTTTCTTGCGTTCTTCTTTGGTTAGCTTGCTTGTGTTTGCCATGAACTGCTTTCTTGGATGAGTAATTTTGTAATTGTGCAATTGAGTAATTTGAACCCAGCCTTAGCCTGGCAATCGCGAATTACCCAACTCCAAAATTACCAAATTACTCAATTCCCCAATTACTTCTTCATGCCCGCTCCAGCTGGGCATACTTCTCCACCAGCTTTTTTAATCCGAAGCGAGGGAATTGTACCGTAATCTTCGCTTCTTCGCCTTCTCCTTCGCGCTGGTAGACCGTGCCTTCGCCATATTTCGGATGGCGAACCTTCTGACCGGGACGAAATCCCCGCTTGCCGGTGGGCTCTTCGACTACATGCTTTGGGACAGTGAATTTCTTGCCGCGGCTGGCGAAGAATTCGGCGATGTTCTCGATGGAGTTGTAGGGATGAGCTGGGGTGGTGGGTTTTTGCCGGCTTGGCGCGGAGACTGTTTCGCGGCCATGCCAGGCGGCGCTCTGGTCTTCGTCTTCGTAGGAGTAGTGCGCGCTCTCGGCTGCGGGACTGCGTCCCGCAGGACGGGCAAGCGTGCCCGTCCCCACACGGTTCGTCCCCGTACGAGCGCTCTTGGTTTCCAACTCTTCGATCAGCGGGGCTGGGACTTCTTCCAGGAAACGCGAGGGGACGCTGGCTTCGGGCAGGTCGGTGCCATATCTGCGGCGGTAGACGGCGCGGGTCAGGATGAGTTGGTCCATGGCGCGGGTCATGCCGACGTAGCAGAGGCGGCGTTCTTCTTCGATGTCTTCCGGGACGAGCATGGTGCGGGAATGCGGAAAAAGTCCTTCTTCGAGGCCGCTGAGGAAGATCAGGGGAAACTCCAGTCCCTTTGCGGCGTGCAGGCTCATCAGCGTAATCTGGGCGCGGGCGTCATAGTCGTCGGCGTCTGCAACGAGCGCGGCGTGGTCCAGGAATTCGTCCAGAGTCTCGGCGCGGTCGCGCGAGTCCATGGCCGCGTTGACCAGTTCGCGCAGGTTCTCAATGCGGGAGAAAGCCTCCGGCGTGTCCTCGTCTTCGAGCAACTTGATGTAGCCGGTACGATCGATCAGGAATTTCAGGATGTCGGCAGTGTTGACGGTGGGCGCAGGAAATGAATCGGGCGTCGAGCCGATCTCCGGCTCCGACGGCGTGTCCGCATTCGTAGCGCGGGCGTCCCGCCGGCGGTCGTGGAGGCGTCCCGCCTCCACTGCGGAATCTTTCTGGCTGCTTGCAGTTTCGTCTTCGGCCGCGCCGAAGTCGAAGGAGAAATTTCCGAATTCTCCGGGATCAAATGCCGTGGCATCGCCGTCGTCCGTCGACTGCAGGGCTTCGCCCTGCTGGACAGCCCCTTCGGCTGTGCTCAGGGCAGGCGACGGCGGCTGGCCCCACATAGGGGTTGCGGTTTCCTGCAATTGCTCTGTGAAGGTTCCTGCCAACATGGCGCGCGCGTCTTCGATTAGCTGCTGGAAACTCTGCAGCGACGACAAGGCTCGCTGCGGCAACAGTTGGCGGCGAATGGCTTCGCCGATTGCGCCCCACAGTGAGAGGCCGGTCTCGAGAGCGAGTTGTTCCAGCGTGTCGATCGTCCCTTTGCCAATTCCGCGCGTCGGGGTGTTGATGACGCGCAGCAGCGAAATCGAGTCATCCGGATTATGGATGACTTTCAGGTACGAGATCATGTCTTTGATCTCGGCGCGCTCATAGAATGAGAAGCCGCCGACCACTTGATACTTCAAACCGTAACGGCGCATTGCCTCTTCAAATAGACGCGACTGCGAGTTGGTGCGGTAGAGCACGGCAGCGCGCGGAGTCTCGCCATGCTCCGTGGCCTCGCGCAGATAGCGGGTGATCCAGTCGGCGGCGAACAGGGCTTCGTTCTCGCCGTCGGGCGCCTCGTAGTATCCAATCTTGGTACCGCCCTGCCGCGAGGTCCACAGGTTCTTGCCCTTGCGGCGAATGTTGTTGGCGACCACGGCGGACGCCGCCTGCAGAATGTTTTGCGTGGAGCGGTAATTCTGTTCGAGACGGATGATTTTCGCTTCGGGAAAATCCTGCTCGAATTCCAGAATGTTGCGAATGTCGGCGCCGCGCCAGGAATAAATCGACTGGTCTTCGTCGCCCACGGCGCAGACGTTGTGACGCTCTCCGGCCAGCATGCGCATCAGTTCGTACTGCGGACGGTTCGTATCCTGATACTCGTCGATGAGTAAATACTGAAATCGTCGGTTGTAGTATTCGCGGACGGTCGCCGACGATTTCAGCAGGCGGACAGCATCCAGCAGCAAATCGTCGAAGTCGAGGGCGTTGGCCTTGCGCAGTTCTTTGCGATATTCCTCGTACAAATGAGCGATCCGCTCGGTTTTGGGATCGGCCGATTGCAGATAAAGTTCCTGGGGATCGAGCATGTGATTCTTGGCCCAGGAGATGCGGCCCAGCACCGTGCGCGGCGTGAGTTGCTTGTCGTCGACCCCGAGCCGCTTCATCACTCCTTTGACCACGGCTTGCTGGTCGCTTTCGTCATAAATCACAAAATTCTTGGTGTGGCCGATGGGAGGCTGGCCGGGAACGCTCGACAGAATACGCATGGCTTCAATGTCGCGCCGCAACATGCGTACGCAGAACGAATGAAAGGTCGAGATGACGGGTTTGGCGATGCTCAGCCCGCCCACCAGCTTTTCAACGCGCTCCCCCATTTCGGCCGCAGCCTTGTTGGTGAAGGTCATGGCCAGAATGGATTCCGGCATCACTCCTTTGTGCTCAATCAGATAAGCGATTCGGTAAGTGATGACGCGGGTCTTTCCACTGCCGGCGCCGGCGAGGATGAGCACCGGGCCTTCAGTGGTTTCGACAGCTTCGCGCTGTTGCGGGTTCAGTTGGTCGAGAAAAGACAATGCGGAAGTGGCTCCAGAATCGCTCCTTCGATTTTACAGGGAATGGCGTCAGTGGGGATGGGGCCACTTTCCAGCCTCAGATTTCTGAAACAAGACAATCAGACACGATGCGCCTGGCGCGAATTTTAATCGCAAGCAAATGTGTCACCTTCGTTCTTCCGACGGGTCGGAAAGGGCGATGTCCCGGACGGCTTCAGGCTTGGTAGGGCAGACTTTCTGTCCGCCAAGGGATACGTTTTCCGGCTCAGGAGGAACCTATATGAGTCCGAAGATTTTCTTGGCATTAGCAGTAGTGCTGATGATGGCCGGGTCAATGGTCCTGGGCCAACCCGAAGCGCGCGCGGGCGAAGTCGTCCCGCCGGGCTACAAGGTACTGGAGCCGATCCGGCACGGCAACTTAACAGTCTTTCCCGTGGTGGCGGCGAAAAGCTATCCCACCGGGGAGTTCCTAACGCTCGATGAAGGGCTGCGGTCCGGCGAAGTGGTCGTCACCGAAGCGGGCAGCGTGCAAGGGTTGATTCGGCGGCACCCGACGCCAGGCATACGGCACGACGGGGCGCAGGTGAACCGGCTGGTGCTGGTGAACAATTCCAAACGGCCGCTGCTGTTGCTGGCGGGGGAGATCGTGACCGGGGGCAAGCAGGATCGCGTGATTGGCAAAGACCGCATCGTTCCGGCGGAGAGCGATCCGGTGGACTTGAGCGTATTCTGCGTGGAACCGGGGCGGTGGGTCGCCACCAGCGAACATTTTGGAGCATCGGAAGCGATGTACGGCTCCGCTGTCGGTCCAGTCAACCATGTTCAACCTCCCATGGCGATGATGGCGCAGCCATCGGTTCGCGCCAAGGCTATGGGCGACAAGAATCAGCAAGAAGTTTGGGACGAAGTGGGAAAGCAGAAGGCGGCGGTCGCGGGCACTCTGGTCGCGGATTCGGCGCCGGTGGCGGACGGGGTTTCCCGCATGACTTCGTACGCCAGGGTGATGGAGACGGATGAGGTGAAGCAAAAAGTGGACGCAGTCGCGGCGCCCATTGAACACAATTATCAGAGCCTGATCCGGCAATTGCGCGATCGCAACGCGGTTGGGGTTGTGGTCGCGGTCAACGGGCGCATCATTTGGGCAGACATCTTTGCCAGCACGGATCTGTTGCAAAAATACTGGCCGAAGCTGGTGCGCTCCTACGCCTCAGAGGCAGTGGTCACACGCGCGAAAGAAATTGACGTCAGTGTGAACCGCGCGCAGGACTTTCTGGGAAACATGGAAGGACGCCGGGAAATGATCGAGAGTGAGCCGGGCATCTATCGTCACACCGAGGTCAGTGGCGACGGATTCAAAGCGTTCTCGCTGACGTCCCTGCTGCCGAAAACAGGATTCGACGTGCACGTCGCGAAGATGGCAGAGTGAAGAGTGAGAAGAGCAGTGGTCAGTGGCCATCGGCAGTGATCGGCGATCGGCGGGAAGTGACCGGTAGTTTCTGGAGAGTGGCCGGGTTTGCTGGGCGCTGCCACTGCTCACGGTTTTCCTAGCCACTCGCCTTCATCGTCTTGCCGCGCAGTTCTTCGACTGCCGGAAAGGAGCGCGGGGGAATCAGCGTGCGGTCGGGGGGCATGGAACCGGCATTGAACGCTTTTGCCAGGATTTCGAGCGCAATCCCTGCCGCAGGCGCGGTGACGATCGTGGCCGTCAGCAACCCGCGGCGCACCCACTCCTGGCCTGTCTTAGTGACACCATCACAACCCGTGAATGGAATGCTCAGCCACTGTTCGCGATCTTTATCCGTGAGACCGATAAAGGCCTTTCTGGCGCCCATGGCCATCGCATCATTCTGGCAAACCACCGCTTTGATTCGAAGCTGCCGCGACGAGCCCAGGGATAGCCACGACTTCACCGCGTTATGAGCGCTGCGCTCGGTCCAATCGCCTTTCAACATTTTTAACTCGACCGCGGCCGGCTTGGTGGAAAGCATGCCCTTGGTGCGCAGTTGTGTGGCTGTGCTGTTGAAGGGACCCTCGATATAAAGAACGTTGCCCATGGGCAAGAGCATGCCAACCTGCTTGCCCTGGATTCTGCCTACTTCCACTTGGTCCGTGCTGACCGAGAAGACCGGAGCGGAACCAGTGCCGCGAAGTTCTGCAATGTAATCGGGATCGCTGTTAATGATGCCCCAGCCAATACCGGCGCCTACCGCTGCTTTCGCGATCTGCGGCATTCCAGTGCCGACGGGTTCTACCAGAATCGCATTGGGCCGTTTGGTGGAATCCTGAATGATCTTGATGAGCTGCTGAGTCTGGTTAACGGCGTCGTTGTCGGCGTAGACGATCTGAATCTTGACGCCGAGCCGGGTCGCCATTTCTGCCGCGGCGACGGCCTGCTCTGCCTGGTAATCGTTCTCTCTGGTAGTGAGAGCAACAACTACATTGAGTTTTTCCATGGCCTCGTCTCGGAGTTCCCTCGGTGCTGGCTTCTAGTTGCGAAAGTTGCTCAATCGGTTTTTGTCGAGATGTACCAGGTTCTCCAGGCATTGGTGTCATTGCCAAAATGCTGGTGCGTGATGTCGCTCAGCGCCTGGGTAGCCCATGCGTGGGTTTGAGCATCGAGGGAGGGGTCGTCAGTGTCGTTCACTAATTGAGGCACGGCACGCAGGCGCTGTTCGCGAGTAAACATCCCAGATTCGGCCAGACTACAGGCCGCCCTCTCCCGCACGCCGGGAGAAGGATCGTCGTGCATGGTCGTCAGCAGAGGCTCGATGGTCTCGGTCGCGCCGGAGAGGGCAAGGCCTTCGACGGCCCAGCGTCGTGAGTCTTCGTCGGTGTCTTTCAAATGAGCATTCAGAACCTGCACCACCCGGTCCGTTCCGACACCGCGATTCCCCATCAGACCGAGCGCCCACAGCGCCCAAATTTTCCGTGCGTGGTCGGGAGACCCCGAGGTTCTGAGCAGGTACTGGAGACTCGCTGAATTCTTGGCCAGCCCATAGGCCGCGAGTTCCACTTCGATGCCGGACTCGCGCACCCGCATGTCGTCAGAGTTCAACGCAGCGGTGGTTAGCGTGGCAATCTGCGGGCTCCACTGCACTTTCCCCTGCCAGCGGCCGACGCGGGACGAAATCTGATCCACAGCGTCATTGTTGCGACCGACGGCCAGTTCCAACAGAGCCTCCGCTTGCCTCTGCGGTTTCATGCGATCCAGTTGGCGCGTATCCTGAGCGGAAGCCGGCGAAGCTTCTCGCGAAGAAAAAATATTCTCGAAGCTTGACCACGCAGCATGAGCGCTGCCGGTGCTTCCGGCAAACACGGCTGCGAGTACCCCTATTGCGGCGGCAAAAACCGGGCCGAAGCGTCGCGAATTCGCTGTCCGTCGAATAGGATCGGCGCCTGATTGGGGCTGGTTCGCTGCAATGTCCGAGCCCGGACCGAGCGTGCCGTAGTCCGGTGTGGGTTGCACGCGCGAATCGGCCACCGGCTGGGTTTGCGGCGGCCCGGCTTGCCCTGTAAAGCGTGACTGCGATATCTCCATATAAAGAAGAGTCTAGGATTAGCTCCGGAATCCGGTAAAGTTACTTTGGTTTCGAATCTTACCGAGTCCGATCCCAATACTGGATGCCTTACGGTTCGAGACAATAAAGTTCGAAACAATAAAGCTCGAAACAATAAAGTTCGGCAGAATCAAGTTCGGCACAATAGTCGTCACAATAATTCGATGCAAAAACGCGGACCCACGAACGCGGGAAGAGGCCTAAGATCATGGTCTCCGCGATTCCACTAAGTTACGAGGAGGAATTGATGCTTACGAAGTCCAAGTGGTTGTTGTCCATCGTCAGCGTGTCCCTGGCGGCAGTGGCTTTGGCCGCAGCTGCTCTGGGATACCACGTGATAAAAACTTACAAAGCAGGCGGCGACGGAGGCTGGGACTATCTGACCGCTGACTCTGACGCCCGGCGGATCTACATCTCTCGCGGAACCCACGTTATGGTTATCGACGCGGATTCCGGCAAGAGTGTTGGCGATATCGCTGACACTCCCGGGGTTCATGGCATCGCGCTAGCGCCGGAGTTGGGAGTCGGCTTTACGAGTAACGGGCGAGAAGGCACAGTCAGCATTTTTGACATGAAGACACTCGCGACTAACAGCAAAGTAAAAGTGGGCGACAATCCCGACGCAATTCTTTACGATCCCGCGACCAAACGGGTCTTCACCTTCAACGGACGCAGCCAGGATTCGACGGCGATCGATGCCGCCAGCGCAAAGGTGCTGGGCACAATCAAACTGGACGGCAAGCCCGAGTTCGCTGCCAGCGATGCTAAGGGCGAAATCTTTGTCAACATCGAAGACAAGAGCGAACTCACGGCCATCGATCCCAGCAAGCTGGAAGTCAAAGCGAAATGGCCGTTGGCGCCGTGCACCGAGCCGAGCGGACTCTCGATCGATCGCAAGAACCGCCGCCTGTTCGTGGGCTGCGGCAACAAAATGATGGCGGTGGTTGACGCGGACAGCGGCAAGGTTCTGGCCACGCCCGCCATCGGCGAGGGTGTGGATGCGACCACATTCGATCCCGGAACCAACCTCGCTTTTGCCTCCTGTGGACGCGACGGTGTGCTCACCGTGGTGAGAGAGGATTCCAGAGACAAGTTCGATGTCGCGGAAAACGTGACCACACAGCAAGGTGCGCGCACTCTGGCGCTCGACTCCAAGACGCATAACGTGTTCGTGGTCACAGCGCAATTCGGACCGAGGCCAGCCGCAACCGCCGATAATCCGCGTCCACGGCCTCCCATCCTTCCAGACAGCTTCGTAGTTCTGGTGGTAGGGAAATAAGACCAGCCATCGTTTCGGAGCGAGCTCCGCTGGATATGGCGGCGGACTCGCTCCGGAAGGCACCCGCCAATTCAATTCGGCGGCAAGCGGCTTCACAAAAACAGAAAACCCCGCTACGATATCGCAATTCCACAATCGTACGACCGTTCGGTTGGAGGGTCAGTCTGCTTCCCGCACCCAGATGCAGCGCGGTGACGTCTAATCGATTTGGCGCAGAAGAAGTGACTTGCGGAAGAATTGCGATGACTAAGGCCACTTTAGAATGACCGTCCCCGAGGATAAGTTCTACCGCGCACAGGTAACCAAGCGCATCGATTTCGCTCCCGATCTGTGGATGTTCCGCATCCGCAGCGGGGGGGAGTTCCACTTTGTTCCGGGTCAATACGCGACGCTGGGAATCGAGGCCAATGGAAAGCGCGTCGAGCGCCCATATTCGATCGTGTCATCGCCGGCGGAAGAAGAAGTTGAGTTTTTCTTCGAACTGGTGCCCGAAGGGGCCCTGACGCCGCTGCTGCATAAGTTGCAGCCTGGCGACCCGTTGCTGATGCGCAAAGTTCCCAAAGGAAAATTTTCACTGGACAGACAAAGTGAACGGACAAATCATCTGCTGATCTCAACCGTAACCGGCGTAGCTCCCTTCGTAAGCTTCGTGCGCACGCTCTCCAAAGAATGGAAAGAAGGCCGCTTCGACGGAGCTCACAAACTTTTCCTACTAAACGGTGCGAGCCGCCCCTGGGAGTTCGGATACCTGGATGAACTGAACCAGTTCGCTAAAGAATTGCCGTGGTTGAAATACGTACCCACGGTCAGCCGTCCCTGGGATCACGCCGACTGGCCAGGAGAAATCGGCCGCGCGGACGACATCCTGCGCAAGTATGCCGATCACTGGGAACTGGATGCGAGCAACACGATGGCCTACCTGTGCGGTCATCCCGAGATGATCGAGCACAGCAAGGCAATTCTGAAGCGCCGCGGATTCACCGACAAGGGAGCCGTCAAGGAAGAGGTTTACTGGATCCCGGCCCACAAGTAGTCGTGAACCTAGCTTTCCGCGGGCGCGAAGAAAACCAGCACTGCCAATTCTTCTACGATGTCGTGGAACCGGTGCTCAACCTCGGCGGCCACGAAGAGAACGCTTCCGGCGGAAATTTCCCTGTCCTCATCCGCGGCTCTAAAGCGCGCCTTTCCGCGGACCACGTAGTACATTTCATCTTCATGATGCGGCCGTTGCGGGTCGGTCGCTCCGGCAGCGAGCACGTAGAGTCCCGTGCTCATGGCCGGCACGCGCAGAAACTCACGATATAGCTTGCCGCTCTGCGCTCTCTGCCGGTCGATCTGGGCGACGTTCGCGAACATGGCCTTCACGCGAGAATTCCCCCGAACACCAGATCGGTGAATTGCGGAACCAGGTTGTTCGCCTGCAAGTCGCCCTCCGGCTTGTACCATTGGTAAATCCAGTTGATCATGCCGAGCAGGGCAAAGGCGGCGGCGCGCGGGCTGACGGCGCACTTCGCGTGGCGGCTTCGTTCGGCGTTCGTTTGAACGTCGGTAATCAGGCTTTCGACGAAGTGAATGTATTCCTTCTTGCGCGTATTGATGCGCTTGCGCAGAGCAGGCGGCAGCGGATGATTTTCGTGCAGCATCACCGTAATTTCCCGGTCGCGCGGGCTGAGTACAACTTCGATGTGCAGGCGTATCAGCGCCCGCAAGCGCTCCTCGGGACCGGCGATGCGGCGCACGGGCTCGATCACGAGCTCCTGCGTGATCTCCATGGCATGGTTCATGATCTCGAACAGGATTTCGTCCTTGCTCTGAAAGTGGTGGTAGAGCCCGCCTTTGCTGAGTTTGAGCGCGGCGGCGACGTCGTTCATCGAGGTTGCGTCATATCCGCGTTGCTGAAACAGCCGGGCGGCGGTGCGCAGAATTTCCTGCCGGGAATCGACCACAGTCTCGCGTGCCATCGCGTGTCATGGTAAACAGTTGCGAGTAAGAATGCCAACGGCCGCGTCAGCGGGCAGGGGTGCAGCTTACATCTCTGCCTTGGGGTCGCGCCGAACCCGGCAACTGTGGCCAATCCGCTCAGCTAACCCAATCCAGGAACTTGTACCAGGCTCCGGCGAAGGGCAGGAACCACGGCCTTCCGTTGTACAACCCGAGCGGCGCACCAGGAAACGGAATGCCGACAAACGGATTCTCGGGCTTTTCCCCTGCAATGAGTTCGGCAATCTTCTGGCCCTGATAAGTTGCCATCGCCACCCCGTGCCCGGCGTAGCCGACCGCGTAGTACATGCCGTCGATCTGCCCGGCGTGGGGCACGATGTCGAAGGCAAAGTCCAGAGTGCCTCCCCAGGCGTAGTCGATTTTGGTGTCGCGGAGTTGGGGATAAACGTCGATCATGCCCCGCCGCAGGATTTCGGCGCTCCGACGGACGGTCCGATCATTCTCAGGAAAAAATGCGGCACGGCCGCCGAACAACATGCGGCGATCGGGAGTGAGCCGGTAATAGTAGAGATAATTCTTGGAGTCGTAAATCATGCGGTTGCGGGGGCTAAGTTCGCTTGCCAGCGCTTCGGGAAGAACTTCCGTGGCGATAATGAACGATCCGATGGGAATGAGCTTCTTCTGCAGCGCGGGCGTGGCCTTGCTGGTGTATCCGCTGGTGCCGACGAAAACGTCATGCGCCCACAATGCCCCGCGAGAAGTGACAACTCTCCATCCCGCTTGGCCCTGGCGCATCTCGCGCTCAAGATGCTCGACCCGAGTGTGCTCGCAGATCTGCGCTCCGGCTTTCATGGCGGCGTGCGCGAGTCCGGCAACGTAACGCGCGGGATTCAGTCCGGCGCTGATTTCATCGACCATGCCACCGTGGTAAATGGTGGATCCGATCTCGGCGCTCAACTCGGGTTTCTGCACCACACGCAGGGTGTGGTTAAACTCGCGGGCGATCACTTCGGCCTGACGCGCATAGTCATCGAAATGCTTCCGCTTGCAGGCGACTTCAAGATGTCCGCAGCGGGAAAAGTCACACTCAATCCCTTCGTCACGGATGATCTGTTCAACGCAGTCCAGGGAGGCGATCGAAGCGGCGTACATGCGCTGGGCACGTTCGCGTCCGTACATGGAGATGAGCTGGTTGACGCCGAGTTTCATGCCCGTGAGTACCATTCCGCCATTGCGGGAACTGGCACCCCAACCAGTAGTTTCGTGTTCCAACACGGCAACGTTCGCGCCCCGCTTCGCGAGAGTGCGGGCGGCAGAAAGGCCCGTGAAACCTGCCCCGATGACGGCTACGTCGACGACTTCGGGCAGAGGACGGGAAGCATGGACCGCGGGGAATTCAGCGGTAGTGAGCCAGTAGTTGAGTTCTTGCAAGGCCATAGGGTGTGGTTCGAACTTCCGGCGAAAGCCTGCCAGAGAGAACACTGAAGAACAACAAGATAGGAAACTGGAACCTGACGAACCAAAATCTTAACCTATCACGCGGAAGTGCATGTACCTTTGGTAACCCATTCGCGCTCTCCCTCGGTAATCTTGCCCCGGTTACCGGCTCACCTTAATCTGAAGAAGCATGGCCCTTTACTGCCTGGTGTTTTCCTCCGATGAGGCAACAGCCGAGCCGATTCGGCAGGTGCTCTCTGGTCTCGCAGTGGAGGGAGAGTACTGCTCCGAGGCGGCGGAAGCGGTCGAGAAAGTCACGCACAAAAGTCTTCAAATCGTTGTTATCGATTGGGATAAACAGCCGGAAGCGGGACTCTTGCTCCGCGCCGCGCGCGAACGCAAGGCTGCCGAGCGGCCGCTCACTATCGCCATCGTCAGCGATGATGCCAGCATTCCAAAAGCGCTGCAAGCAGGCGCGAATTCGATTTTGCGCAAACCCCTTCAGGGCAATCAGGTTAAAGATACTTTAACCACCGCCCGCGATCTGCTGCGCGCGAAGCAGGAATCAGCGGCCGCCATGGCACAAGCGGCCGCGGCCGGGGCCTCTGGGACATCGTCAGCAACTTCTCCCGCGAGCGCGGCCCGGAGAGAAGAAACACAGCTGCGGGCCGGGGATTTTCCGGAGGCTTCCCCTGCGGGCCTTAAAGCACAGTTCGTTCCCCGATCGAATGCGCCTGAGTTCGTTTCGCACTTTGAGGCTGCAGATTCAGCCAAACATGCGGATTCTAATTCTGCGACCGCGACAGAAGAGAACGTGGGTCGGCCTTCTGCTGATTCTTCTTCGCCGGACCGTCCCAAAGGCTTGGAATGGTATCTAAAAACGCGAGCCGGAGCGACGACTTCGATGCCAGAGAGCGAACAGGCCAGCGCGTCTTCCTCAGCCCCCGATTTAATTGGCTTTGACCAGATGACTGCGCCCTCGCCACCATCTGCTCCGCCGATGCCGGTTGACTTGGCGGTCGCGGGTTTCGCTCCCGAATCCAAACCGAAAGAAAGGCGCATCCAGGAAATCAAGAAACAGGAAATCAAGAAACAGGACACTAAGGCCAAGAAGGAACAGCTCGGTGAGGATGAGGGCAAGAGAGAAGCGGAACTCTTCGCCTACATAGATGGAGAAAAGGGCGCTTCTGCGACAATTCCTCACCCCAAGTCCCGGCTGGGGAAGGGTGCAATCATGGCTGCGCTGGTTCTGGCTGGCTTGGCGATTCTGGCTGCGCCGCAAGCGCCATGGCGCTCCAAGATGCGCGGGGTTTGGGCGCGCGGGCAGCAGGCAATGCACGGCTGGCTGAATCCGCAGCCGGTCACTCCGGTGCAGGCCCCGGTGGCCCACGAGAATTTTGGCAGGGCCGGGGATGAATACAAGTTGCCGGTTGAGGAGAATATCCCCGATGCCACGACCGATCCTTCTCAGATTCAAGTGGTTCCGGTGGTTGATCCAACGGCGAAGAAGCCGAACAACGATGCAGGAAGTCCGGAGCAGCTCGTAGCCGCGCCAGACGGAACCGGTACCGCTACAAGCGCTCAGAAGCAAGCTTCCGGGGTTGCAGTTTCCGAGCGCCCTTCGCCATCAACTGCCGAAACGCCGCAGCCCGCCGATGGGCGAATCGCAAGCGTCAGTTCGGCTCCGGCTCCTGCCGTTGCGGCACCGCCTCCCGAAACGACGGCAGCTCCTCCAACCAGATTCTCAGTACCTTCTCTTTCGGTGGAGCCGCCGGCAGTCAAGAATCGGCCGGCGCCTGAGGTATCGTCTCCCGGCAAGGTGCCGTCGAGTCTGAGGTCGCAAATCGCCTCGATGACTCCCGACGCCAGCGGTAACAAGCCGCCGGAGGCTGCCATGGATTCGATTGAGCCGGTTGTCATTACCGAAGCCACGGAGCGGGCACTGCTGACCGAACAACCCGCGCTCGACTATCCCGCCAACGCGAAAGGACAGCACGGAACCGTCATCCTGCAAGTTCTGATCGGGCGAGACGGCACGGTGCAGGACGTGAAGTTCCTTCAGGGTTCCTTGGCGTTCGCGCGATCGGCAATCGATGGAGTGAAGCAATGGAAGTTCAAGCCCTACACCATGAACGGCCGAGCTGTATCGGTCCAAACGCTTCTTACGATAACCTTTAAGCCGACCTCGTAACTGCAAGTGATTTGTTTTGTTGAAGACACCAAACGGCCCCCCCGACTCAGACCCCCCCGAACCAGCCCAATCGAGCTTGCAGCTGGTCCTCCCACCGAATTTTCTCGGCCATTACCGAGGAGGGCTCAAATGAAGCAGCTAAGGGGGCGCAAATCGCATCTACAGATATATAATTGCAAGAGCGGTTCAGGAAGTAGTTCCTTCCAGAAGAAGACCAAAACTGATGTCCATGAAAACTAAAGCAGTGGTTCTCGTCAGCTCTTTCGCCGTATTACTCTTCGTCGTCGTGGGTTCGCTGGGAGGTGTACACGCCTCCTCGAACGACGGCTCTTACCGTCAACTGCAGGTTTACAGTGAGGTGCTGTCTCGCGTGCGTAGTGAGTACGTGGAGGAGCCGAATATTCCCAAGGTGACGGACGGCGCGCTGCATGGACTTCTCGAGTCGCTGGATTCCAACTCCAGCTACATGTCGGCCGATGCCTACAAGACGTACAAGACCCACAAGATGGAAGGCAAGGCCGGAATCGGCGCTGTCATCTCCAAACGCTTCGGTTACGCGGCGGTGGTCTCGGTTCTACCGGGTTCGCCGGCGGAAAAGGCGGGGATTGAGCAGACCGACATCTTCGAATCGATTGAGGGGCAGAGCACCCGCGAAATGTCGCTGCCCGAGATTCGCAGCATGCTTGCAGGCACTCCCGGATCGACGCTAAACGTAGCGGTGGTTCGGGCGCGCAAAGCAGAGCCGCAGAAAGTTGTCATCACACGCGACATGGTGACCATTCCTCCGGTGGCCGACAAAATGATGGACGACGGCATCGCATATGTGAAGGTGGAAGCCCTGACCAAGGGCAAGACGCAGGAGATCGCGACCAAAATCAAGTCGCTGGAAAAGTTGGGAGCGAAGAAAATTCTGCTCGATCTGCGAAACTGCGCCGAGGGCGACGAGAACGAGGGAGTCGCCGTGGCGAATCTGTTCCTGAATCACGGAACGATTACTTATTTGCAAGGACAAAAGTTCCCACGCGAGGCCTTCAATGCCGATCCCTCGAAGGCGATCACCGCGCTTCCCGTGGCGGTCCTGGTAAACCGCGGGACGTCAGGAGCCGCTGAGATTGTGGCGGCTGCGATTTTGGAGAACGCGCGCGGCGACGTTGTCGGCGATAAGACGTTCGGCGACGGTTCGGTGCAAAAGACAATTGATCTCCCAGATGGCGGCGCCTTGATCCTGTCGATCGCGAAGTACTACTCGCCCAGCGGGAAAGCCATTCAAGACTCTGCGATCACGCCCAACGTTCTAGTGGCCGACGCGGCAGATGACTCGGTCGGGCCGGATGATGAAGATTCCACCCCTACTCCGGATCAGGAAGCCGCGCCCAAAAAGACGGTGGACGATCAGCTGAACAAGGCAGTAGAGGTGCTGAAGAGCCGAGCCAGCTAGACAGCAGAAGCAGATTCCTCGGTTGCCGCCGCTTTCCCTAAGTCGCCATCGGTATGACATAGGATAAATTCGAGACGGGATCATTGGAGTTGATCGCGCGCCGAACTGGCGCGCGATTTTCTTTTGTGTCGCCAGCACGTGTCGCCATCACGAGTCGTCGAGACGTAACGAGGCAAGTCTCTGTCAAGGTGCTATTCTGACCTCGACTCCCAATGAAGTCTCTCTACGAAACTCTGCCACCGGTGGAAATCGGCGGGCGCCGGCTGGTGGGCCGCGTGCTCTTCGCTCTGCTCGTGCTGGTTTCCATCCTGGTGGGGGCGACCGCTGGGCTTTTGCTGGTCTACACCACAGACCTGCCGCAGGTCGACGCTCTGGAAGCTTACCGGCCCAGTTCGATCACCGAACTCTACGACGATCACCAGCGGGTGATTGGATCGTTCGCGCTGCAACGGCGCGTGGTCGTGAGTTACGACGACTTTCCTCCGGTCTTGCGCGATGCACTAGTCTCAATCGAGGACAAGGATTTCTACCGGCACTCCGGAATCAACTTCTTTCGTATCCTGGGCGCCGCCTATCGCGACATCGCATCGGGTGGCAAGGTTCAAGGGGCATCGACCCTTACCATGCAATTGGCGCGCAATCTTTTTCTATCGCCCGACCGCAGGTGGCAGCGCAAAGTGCAAGAGGCGATGCTGGCCATACAGATCGAGCGCCGCTTCACTAAGGCGCAGATCTTCACCCTGTATGCGAATCAGATTTCCCTGGGGCACGGTACGTTCGGCTTCGAGGCCGCGTCGGAATATTATTTCAGCAAGCCCGCAAAGCAGCTGTCTCTGGAAGAAGCCGCGCTGCTGGCCGCGTTGCCGAAAGGGCCGACTGTATATTCGCCGATTAACCATCTCGACCGAGCGCAGAAGAGGCGGAATCTGGTGATCAACGCCATGCTCGAAGACGGCAAGATCACAGCCGCGCAGGCCGCCGACGCGCGATCCGCGCCGCTGATGCTGCATCTGGCGCACGACCCGAATTCGCTGGCTCCGTATTTTGTGGAAGAAATTCGACGCTATCTCGAGAACAAGTACGGAGCCGATCAGGTGCACGAGGGCGGGTTGAAGGTTTACACCACCCTCGACGTAGATCTGCAGAAGGCCGCGAATCAGGCGGTCCTGGACGGCCTGGCTGCTTATGAACGGCGTCACGGCTGGAAGGGTCATCTGGAGAACGTGGTGGCCGACGGCATGGTCCTGGGTAAGTATTTTCATCCCGACTGGGACGACGAACCCGAAGTGAACGGATACATTCACGCGCTCGTGACCTCTGCCGGGACTGGCATTGCCACCCTGAGGTTTGGAAGATATACCGCAGCCCTGGGGCAGGCCGACGTTGCCTGGACCGGGCAGAAACTGGCGGACATTCTCAAGACCGGGGACATCTGTTACGTAAGGATTCTCGGGCTGGCCGCGAACGACGCCGCCCGTGTCACCCTGGAACAGGATTCGGGAGCACAGGGCTCGCTGCTGGCGATCGATAATGCCAGTGGGGGAATCAAGGCGATGGTCGGCGGCCGTGACTTCAACGAGTCTAAATTTGACCGGGTCACACAGGCCATGCGCCAGGTGGGCTCTTCGTTCAAACCCTATGTCTACACTACGCTGATCGACCAAGGCGCGAGTCCCGACGATACCATTCTCGACGAACCGGTAAGCTTTGAAACACCTTCGGGGCCCTACACTCCGCACAACTATGACGAGAAATTCGAAGGCATCATCACCCTGCGGCGAGCGCTGGCGCAGTCCCGCAACATCCCGGCCCTGAAGCTGGCGAACAAAGTTGGCATCAAGAGCGTGATCGACTACGCGGAGCGTTTCGGCATCACCGCCAGGCTGCCGCCCTATTTGCCGGTAGCGCTGGGAGCAGCGGAAATTACGTTGATGGAGCAGACCTCGGCCTACAGCGTTTTTCCTGACGACGGCGTTCGCGTCCTGCCGCGTTACATCACGCGCGTGACCGACTATGAAGGGCGCGTGCTGGAAGAGGATTTCCCCGACGTAAAAGATGTAATCAGCGAACGCACGGCGCGCATCATGACATCAATGCTGCGGGAAGTTGTGCTGCACGGCACCGGAATTGCCGCGGCCAAGCTGCCGTTTCCGGTGGCCGGCAAAACCGGGACGACGAACGATTTCACCGATGCCTGGTTTATGGGATTCTCTCCCACCATGACCTGTGGAGTCTGGGTGGGCTATGATGAGAAAAAATCTCTCGGCGCCAAAGAAACCGGTGCGCACGCAGCCTTGCCCGATCTGGATGAACTTCATGACGGTCGCGATGGCGGGCAAAGATCCGGGAGACTTTCAGGCACCGCCGCTGGCGCCGCATGCCATCGCGCAGAAAGTCGACACTCCGGACGCGGCTCCGGCAACGGAAGAGGCGCACTAGTCGGCAGGTAGCTATGTGGGAATAGCCGCCTCGGCTGTCCCGCCAAGCGCAGCGAGGCGCGTTACTGTAACCGCACGCCTCCATGCGAGCTGAGTCCACTCGAAGGGGAGTTCATGCGAAAACGTACTTCGTTTTTTCTTACTGGCATATTGCTGATTGCGAACGCCTCTGCGCAGATTCCGCATCAAAGCGCGTCGTCAGGTAGCGGCAAAGCTGCCATCGAGCACGTCTTGCGCACTCAAGAGCAGGCATGGAACCGTAACGACCTCGACGCCTTCATGGCAGGTTACTGGAACTCTCCGGAGTTAACGTTCTTTTCCGGCGCCAAAGAGACCCGCGGCTGGCAGGCGACGCTCGATCGCTACCGGTCAAAGTACAACAGCCCTGGGCATGCGATGGGAACGCTGGAGTTCTCAGCTTTCAGCATCGAAATGCTGGGGCGGGAAGCCGCATTCGTCCGTGGAGCATGGCACTTGACCATGCCGGATGGCAAGACTCCACACGGATTATTTACGCTGGTGTTCCGCAGGTTTCCGGAAGGGTGGAAGATCGTGCACGACCATACTTCGCTGGCGGAATGAAAACAGCTTCTAGCTACTAGCTTCTAGCCAAGCATCGCTTACTTCTTTACCCGCACCTGCACGCGGGTTCCTTCGGGCAGAGTCCCGTTTGAAAATTCCACCTTGCCGTTGCGGACGATCCCTTCGAATTCCTGTTGCGGTTGGACAGGCCGTACGGGCGACTCGCCCGCGCCCGCACGACCACTGCGACCCATTCCTTTATCCATGGCCTCATTGGCCAGACGGTCGGCATCCTGATTCTGCGCACGCAGTGCGTGTCCGATTGAGAACCAGTCGAGTTTCGCGATCAATTCCTTCGCCCGGCCGTGAAGATCCTGCAGGGTCGCATTCTTCACCTTGTAAATGCCTTTGATCTGCCGCACCAGTAGTTCTGAATCGCTGATCACCTTGAGTGCCTTGGGCCCCTGCCGGATCGCATATTCAAGGGCTGCGATCAGTCCTTGATACTCGGCGAAGTTATTGGTCTGGTGGCCGAGATACTCGCTCAGAGCGGCGACCGTGCATCCGGACTCATCCTGGATCACGACACCATAGCCGGCGGGACCTGGATTGCCGCGTGCTCCTCCGTCGCTATGCGCAATCAGATAATGCTCGGGAGGATTCTCGCGAGCTTCGAAGAGGTGCTTAGTTCCGGCGCTCCGGGTCGGGTGCATGATTTTGAGTTTACAACGAGGGCTGCTTATCGCCGCGGCTTGCCCGTGAATACGGATTGTCGAGCTTCGCTCGACGGACAGCCGAAAGCCTGCCCTAAGCGGAGTCGAAGGGGAATAAAGGGCGTGTTAGCGTCCGGCGGCTAGGCGCGTGGCCAGGCGCGGCGGGAGCTTTGCCGCGAAGATGCGATCCTGCGCGTCTTTCAGGTTGTAGGGCGTGCGATGGAAGTGGACGACCTGCGCGTCGGTGTCGAAGAGCGCGAAAGCGGCACGCCAGTCGCC
This sequence comes from uncultured Acidobacteriaceae bacterium, assembly GCA_963709305.1. Taxonomy (GTDB): domain Bacteria; phylum Acidobacteriota; class Terriglobia; order Terriglobales; family Acidobacteriaceae; genus Sulfotelmatobacter. The sequence goes on from CAVPWO010000008.1 coordinate 555,862, forward strand.
ATCCCGCGGCTGCCCGACGGACCCGGGATTGATCAGATAGCGCGCCTCAGGCTTCAGTTGCAATGCGATGGATTCGGCCTGGCCCACGGTGCGGTATTCAGGACGGAAGCCATCGGCGGAAGAATCGGTAGCGAAAAAACCACCCTGCAGATGGGTATGTCCGAAAAAAGTCAGACGAGTGGTCAACGAAATCAACGGGGCGAGCGCGTCTCCGAGGGAAACAACGTATTCATCCTCGTCCACGGGAGATCCGTGGACCAGCTGCACTTGGGGAAAATCCGGCAACGAAACGGGGCCTTGAGGCAGCACGCGGAGCCAGTCCAGATTTTCACTGGTCAATTCGTTCCGAGTCCAAATGGCCGCAGAAGCAGCCATGGGATTGAAATCGTCAAGATCCAACAGGCCAGTAACGGCTTTATCGTGATTGCCCCGCACAAAGATTTTCCCCAGGTCGCGGGAACGGCTGGTAACTTCGTTCGGACTGGCTCCGTAGCCGACAATGTCCCCCAGATTCACAACCGCGTCGAACGAAGGAGCGGTGGCGAGGCTGGCGTCGAGGGCTTCCAGGTTTGCGTGAATGTCGCTCAGCAGCAGTATGCGCAACGGATCACCGGACAAACTGCCGATTATAGACCGGGCAGCGGAAATGCGGAGTTTCGTTCCATTTCTGAAGTTGTGTGATGCCCTTATCCCGCCCGAGCATTCACCACGGGGCAGCGCGCCCAGTGGCCGGGCGAGACTTGTACCAGCGGCGGAAAATCGCGTGCGCATGGGGGAATGCGAAACTCGCACCGAGGCTCGAAGCCGCAACCTTGAGGCATCGATTGGAGCGCGGGAACCGTGCCTTCGATGGTCTGCAAGGGCCGTCGGCGGTCCGTCTTAAGGTCGGGCACGGCGCGGAGCAAGCCGCGGGTGTAGGGATGCGCGGGCCCCTGAAAAATGTCTCGTTTCTCTCCAAGTTCCACCAAACTACCGGAATACATGACGGCAACGCGGTCGGCCACCTGCGAAACCACTGCCAGGTCGTGAGAGATGAACAGCATCGCCAGCCCGAACTTGCGGCGCAATTGAGCGAGCAGTTCAAGAATTTGCGCTTGGATCGTTACGTCGAGTGCGGTGGTGGGTTCGTCGGCAATCAGTAACTGGGGGCGGTTCACGATGGCCATGGCGATCATGATGCGCTGCCTCATACCGCCAGAAAGTTGATGAGGATAGTCGCGGGCGCGGCGAGCGGCATCGGGAATAGCGACATCATTCATGGCGTCGACGGCGCGCTGCCAGGCGTCACTTTTCGAAATGGAGTTGTGTGCCATCACCGCTTCCGCGATCTGATTTCCCACGCGCATGACGGGATTAAGGGCGGTCATCGGCTCCTGAAAGATCATGGCGATGCTTGAACCGCGCAACTGGCGCATGGCATCGTCATCAAGATTCTGCAAATTGCGCGACCCGCCGCTGTTTCCGGCGAAGAAGATCTCCCCTGAGATTCGGGCCTGCGGGGGGAGCAGGCGCATGATGGCGAGTGCAGTAATCGACTTGCCGGAGCCGGATTCGCCGACCAGACCAAGCACTTCGCCGGGCGCAACCGAGAAGCTGAGGTCGCGGACGGGACGAAGGGTTTGCGCGGGCACAGCCGGCCTCGGCTGTGCGATTGCCCGCGCAGTTGACGGAAACTCAATGCTCAGGTGGCGAATGTCGAGCAGGTCAGGCACGGCTCTATGGTAGCAATTCGCTTAGCCAGCTGTGGTCAGCATAGCGAGGAGGCTAATCATTGAAGGAACCATCCGGCTGCCATTGCAGCGATTTCGAGCTTTATTAACCAACCAATGGAGTAGGAAATCACAAATACGCGGTGGAGTTTCATAAACGCGGCATTTGTCAGGATCAGTGGCAATGGTCCGATCACCCATACCTCACTCGCCAGTTTGACCGCGTCAGCTACGGAATGCAGACCCAGGCGCCAGGCGAGACATGCGAAAACTCCACAGGTGAGAAAAGGTAACGGAGCGGTAAGAGCAATCGCTTTCGTTTCCGCGCCTTGCCGCCAGATTTCTGGATACGTGTAACGGTGATGAAGCCAGTCGCCGGCAAACAACCAGTCAGTTAGAGAGGTTACAATGCCTGCTCCAATCGTGACCAAAACCAGGCGCGTCCAGTTCATATCTATCGGTCCCCAACGCCGATTCTTGAGATTCGCCTACTGGCCCAAGATTAGCGGCAGTCCGTTTTTATTATTGCCGATCACCACCACCTTGGAGTTCGGGCTCTTGGCCAGATTTTCTGTGGCTTCAATGCCCTTCCATTCGAGCAACGATGGCGTGATGCCCTGGGCGACGATCTGCTGGAAGTCGCGCACTCCGGCGGCTTCGATGCGCTTGCGTTGTGCCTCCTGGGTTTCTTTTTGCAGGCGGAAGTTCATGGCTAGCGATTCCTGCTCAGCCTGCTGCTTGGCTTCGATGGCGGCCTTGAGCGTGGCGGGGAGTTGAATGTCGCGCAGTAGAACATTCTCCACAGTCAAGCCGCGCTGGTTGAGCTGGGCAGTGACCTGGTCGTAAATCTGTTTGGCCACCATTTCGCGCTCGCCGGTGTATAGCGCGTTGGCGGTATGGGAAGCGGTCGCTTCGCGGATGGCGGACCGCAGCGTCGGTTCCACAACGACATTTTCGTAATCGGCGCCGATCTTCTGGAAAACTTCGGCGGCGTGGTCTGGATTTAAATGGTAGATGAGCGAAGTGTCCAGGCTCATCATGAGGCCCTCGCTGGAAGGCACGCTGGCCGATTCCTTAAGCGTCTGCGTCTGGATGGAAAGTTCATTATTGGTTTTCAGGGGATTGATGAGATGAATGCCCTCGCCGAGGGTTTCGCCAGACACTTTGCCGAATAGACTGAGCACGCCCACGTGGCCAGTGCCTACCTTCGTGACTGCGCTGAAAAACAGGATCACCAGCAGGAATGCGGCGATGCCCAAGCCGATCAGGCGAAGCAGGCCGCCGCCGCCCCCGCCGTCAATAATTCTGCCGCGAGCTGGATCGAAAATTGTCATTTCAGGTCCCCCATTCTTTTCGGAAAGATTCTAAGTGGCAGGCGAAGGGGAAATAAGTGACTTCCGCGGCACGGGATTGCCTTGGGTATTAGGTCTTTGGCCTTTCTTCGGAATGCCGAAACGTTCCAGGGCGGCAGGACTCTCCAGGCCTAAAGCCGAACGCCTCAGACTCAAGTCCAGACGCTGAATCTTGCAGTGCCACTGGCGCATCTCTTAGAGTAAGTCTATGAGCAAAATTCACATTCCTACACCTTTGCGGCAGTATGTTGGTAAGCAAGCTTCTGTGGAAGTGTCCGGTTCGACCGTGGGTGAGGCGATGGACGTGCTGGTGGCGCAGCATCCCGATTTGCGCAAACATCTTTACACCGAGGACGGCAAATTGCGCGCCTTCGTGAATCTCTACGTGAATGACGAGGACATCCGCTATTTGCACAAGGAAGCGACCCCGCTGAAGGAAGGTGATAACATTTCCATCGTGCCTTCCATCGCCGGAGGGCGCGATCTGTCTTATTCTTAATCCGGCGTGGGAACCTGGAATGAGTTCTGCCTGCAAAACGCGCTGTTGTACGTGTTGTTGCCTCTCGTGTTGTTAGCGCCAGGACTGTCGATTCGCGGCGCCTCGATTCCAAACCTGGCAATCTGAAACTTCATCCGAGGACTTTATGGCCACCATCACAGAAATTCCCGTAACCCTCAGCAAGGATGAGATCCTGCGCTACTCGCGCCATTTGATCATGCCCGAGGTCGGTATGGCGGGGCAACAGAAGCTGAAGGCGGCGCGCGTGCTGTGCATTGGCACGGGCGGGCTGGGATCGCCGCTGGCGCTGTATCTGGCGGCTGCGGGCGTAGGAACATTAGGCTTGGTCGACTTCGATGTGGTGGACTATACCAATCTGCAACGTCAGATCATTCACTCGACAGCCGACGTGGGCCGCAAGAAACTCGATTCCGCGGCAGACAAACTGAAGGGCATCAATCCTTTTCTGAACCTGAAGACGTTTGACACCCGGCTCAGCAGCGCGAACGCTATGGAACTGTTTCGCGACTTCGACATCATTGCCGACGGTACGGACAACTTTCCCACGCGCTATCTGGTGAACGATGCGTGCGTGCTTTCCGGCAAGCCAAATGTGTATGGATCCATCTTTCGCTTCGAGGGTCAGGCGAGCGTTTTTGCTACTGAGAATGGCCCGTGCTACCGCTGCCTCTATCCCGAGCCGCCACCGCCCGGACTGGTTCCCTCGTGCGCCGAAGGCGGCGTGCTGGGCATTCTTCCCGGCCTGGTCGGCGTGATGCAGGCAACCGAAGTCATCAAACTGATTTTGGGCATTGGCGATCCGCTGATCGGACGCTTGCTGCTGATCGACGCACTAGGAATGAAGTTCCGCGAGCTCAAGCTGCGCAAGAATCCGGATTGCCCGGTGTGCGGCACGCACCCCACCGTGACCAAGCTGATAGACTACAACGAGTTTTGCGGCATTCGCGGGGAGGAAAAACCGGTGGCTAGTGGCGTTCCGGAAATTCAGGTGGAAGAATTGAAGCGGCGTTTGGACAAGAAAGACGATCTCTTTGTGCTCGATGTGCGCGAGCCACACGAATACCAGATTTGCAACATTGGCGGGTATCTGATTCCGCTGAACGATCTGCCCAATCGCGTCAGTGAACTCGACTCCAGCCGCGAAATCGTGGTTCACTGCAAAATGGGTGGACGCAGCGCCAAGGCGGTCGCGTTTCTACAACAGGCGGGATTCACGAAAGTCCATAATCTGGCCGGCGGGATCACTGCCTGGTCTGAGCGCGTGGATCCGAAGGTGCCGAAGTACTAAGCCGAAGTTTCAGACAAGAAGAACTCTGATACAGAAAGAGGGAGCACTCGGGCTCCCTCTTTCATTCGCAGTTATTCGCTCTGGTCGTCACTTGCTCGATCCAGCCTCCATACCATCGCTAACTCCCCGAGTTCCAGGGAAAACTTCTTGCCTTCGAAGCGTACGGCGGAGAGAGTGCTGGTACCATCGCCGTTGACTTTCAAAACTGCTGCATTGTTCCCCGCGGGTGAAGCCAGGTCCACGACTCTCGCCGGCACCTTGGCGATTACGTTCTTGCCTTGTTTGATACTGAGTTCCACGTTGGGACCGCTGCCATCCCATTCCAGTCGATAGTCCCCGGGCTTAAGCTTGGTTCCGTTGACGCTGGTGGAACTTTGCAAGGTCAAGTTGGCTTTCGTCGCTGCAAACGCGCTGGAGGCTAGCAGCAAAGCCAGCCCCATGACCACACTCTTTGAAATTGTCGCGAACTTCATGGCTGCTCCTTATTTTCTTTCCCGAAATCACGTCGGGAAACGGTTGGGGCGGCCCGGCTCACGACCGGCGCGAGAAAAACATTTGTGTTTCCGCGCGTATCGCCTACAATGCTGCCGCTGGGGTTGTGCAGACAAGTTTCGTGCCGACAAGTCACAAGCTTGCCCTGCCGCCATGGGGGTTTTCTCATCTGGGCCGCCAAACCGAGAGTGAGAGAATCCCCAAACCCCGCAATAAATTTCGGAATCAATTCTGGCCAGCGTCACCTCCGCCGGCCCTTCTATCCACTCTGAGAGCCTACGTGTTCGTTGCTTTCGAAGTTCCCTATATTTTCCGATCTCATCGGACTTATTCGTTACTTCCTTTGACGACGGGTGCATCGTTCTGGTAGCAAGAAACTTCCATGAGGTGATTTTCAAAAGATGAACATCACACGCTTATCGTGTGAGACGAATCAACAAAACAATGAGGAAGATGAGTGTGTGGCGCGGGCACTCTTGCCCGCGGAGGTTTCCTTGCCACAAAGTACGGGGATTCTAGTCTCAATTTTGCTTGTGGTTAGATTTCGCGGGCAAGAGTGCCCGCGCCACACGGAATCAGTCGGCGTGTTGGCGTTCGACTGACCAAACTTTGGCTTGATCTTTTTCGAAGGGATATACATGCACCATCCAGTTGAAGATCACGGGATGAAACGTTCCGCCCGCCGCGTCGCAAGCTTCCTGCGTGGTGATGGATCCGTGTAAACCGAACTCCGGATGCTGCGACAACATTTCCTTTCTGCGATCAGCCGGTGGAGAGCAGAAATTTACATGCTCGTGCCACTGGGCCACGCTGAGCGGGACGCGTTCATCGAGTTGATCTTCCGTGAAACGTTTAGGCGCGGTGTACATTGCACCGACTAGTTTGTAATCGTCCCCGTGCTTTTCATAGAGTAGCGACGTAGGATGGTCGGGATTGAAACGCAAGGCCGCTTCCATGGCATATCCGTAGTTGGTGAAGTGATACATCTTCTGCGGAACTTCGGGATGGAAAATCTTGTACCCGTCGGCCAGCGCGGCACGATAGTCCGTATATTTCTCGGACGCTTTGCGTGCCGCTTCGGCGACCTGCTGCGCCCGCGCCGCGTCGCCCGGTTTGGGCGAGCGCAGAGCAGTCATCTTCATGTGCGGCCCCATGTCCATATGGCCTTCCATGGAGTTCATGACGTGGGCACTGGCGTCGTTCTCGGCATCTTTACTGCTGCCCTTTTCTGCGGTCATTGGCATGTCTTTCATCTGCATGTTCGACATGTCGTGGCCCGACATGCCTGGCATGTTCATACCGGACATTGACTGCTGACCATTGGCAGGTGCGCCACTTGACGGCGCGGTTGATGTTTGTCCCCAGGCGACGCTGCAGATCACAATGCTGACGAAGATGACAATTCCACTTCGCATAATGAAAGTCTCCCACAATTCCATTCAAATATTAACCCTGCCGCATCGAGGATGTTTCTGCAAGAATTCTCGGGTTACCCGCGATTACAGAGGTAATCGCTCCCCTGGATTGTTGCGGGATGACGTTGCGCCCATTGGCGGGCGAGGCGGATTCTGATACACCTAATTTCTTGACGCTCGAATCCGCTATCTTCCTTTTTTTCGCCGGGGCGCTGGGCGGAGCTCTGAATGCCGTGGCCGGAGGCGGCAGCTTCATAGCCTTTCCAGCCCTGCTGTTCACCGGCGTTCCACCAATTCCTGCCAACGCCACCAACGCGATTGCGCTGTGGACTGCTGCCGCAGCCAGCGGCGGCGCATATCGGAAACAGCTGAACATTCCACGTCGCGTCATGATTCCGTTGCTGGCCGCAAGTTTGGTCGGCGGGCTGACCGGAGCGTTCCTCCTTCTAAAAACCCCGGCCCACACGTTCATGCGCGTGCTGCCCTGGTTGACGCTGGGAGCGACGCTGCTGTTTGCCTTCGGAAAGAAATTGTCGGGCGGGCGCAAATCTGTAATTGAGCACGAAGCTTCTATCGCGGCGCTCGTCGTGACAACGATGTTTCAGTTGTGTGTCGCCGTCTACGGAGGCTATTTCGGCGGTGGTATGGGCATTGTGATGCTTGCCATGCTGGCCACGCTGGGCATGACGGATATTCACTCCATGAACGCGTTGAAGAGCGTTCTCGGTTTTGTGATTAACGGTGTCGCGGTAGTGACTTTCATTGTGGCTGGCGCGGTCTATTGGAAGCATGGGAGTGTAATCATCGCCGGCGCGATTGTGGGCGGTTACTTGGGCGCGCATTATGCCCTGAAAATATCCCAATCGTCGATTCGGATATTCGTTGTGCTCGTGGGCGCCGGCATGACCGTGTACTTCTTCTGGAAGTCGTATTGAAAACCGGTCGGCCACGGATCTCATCGATCGTGGACCGATCAAATCCAGAACTTTGGTTATCCGTGAAGATCGGTGCGAATCCGTGACCAAGGTTGTTCACTGAAGAGGCGCGGACACGTGTTCGTGGACGATAAGCCACTTCCCACCTTCGTTTTCAAAGATCACGGTCCAGCGGAAATTCCCCATCTCGACTTTCCCAGCCGTGGTCGTCATCTCGCTTTTCACCGTGGCCGTGGCCCACACCAAGTCTCCGTGCGGATGAATGCTGACATCGTCGTTGAGCGTGAACTTCGCGCTCCTGTAACCGGCGATCACCGCTTTGACGCCTTTTTCATACTCGTCCCAGCTGTCGTATTTGAGCGGTGCAATGTCGAAGAAAGTGTGGGGACCTGCGGCATAGTACTTCGCGACATTGGCGGGATCGCGGGTCGACCACCCATCCCAGATCTTCTGCAGATACGCTTTGTCGGGAGCGGGGCCGGCGGTGGAATTCTTCATCGCTGGCTTTTTCGTCTGGGCGAAGCCAGACACGATAAGAGCGAGCAGGCAGAGCGAAACGGCAAGCAAACGCTTCAACATTCTCATTTCCTCCGGTGAATTTGGCGGAATTCTCGCACAAGAGCTGGAAAACAACAAACTCGACGGCGTGACTCTAGTTTCCACGTTCTCCGATTGACTATGGCGAAGACCTTCATTTGTGCCATCATTGAGGCCAAATGGAACTAAAGTGGAGTCCTCTACGATTGGGTTTGTTTGGAGCGGCTGTGATTGTGGGCAGCATCGGCTGGGCTGCCGCAGGGTGGAATATCAATTACTTTGATCCCTATCCCCTGTCAGATGGCCCCTCTCTACCCACCTGGCCCGGCTTGGTTTTTCTCTGCGGTTTAGCACTGGTTCTAAGCGCGCTTGTGTGGGCATTGGCGTGCCGAGTCACCCGCAAGACATCAGGCTCGCGCTACAACTAGTGGCTTCCCGCCTTCGCGTTTGACCGATTTCCACAGCACACGCTAAAATGGTTGAGTTTGCCTGTAATCGCCGCCCCGTTCTGGGGACGCCTGCCCTGGCTGCTGAAGCGACGGGGCGGAAAACAACGCAAGCACAGTAAAATCGGCAGGCCCGTGTGCGCCCCGGGATGTGAGAAGAGCCGGTTAGATTTCCGTTTTAATAGTTCCAGATACGGACTGGATTTCACGACATTTGACGGAGGCAGACGTATGTACGCGGTTATCCGCGCCGGTGGAAAGCAATACCGGGTGGCGCCCGGAGACGTAATACGAGTGGAAAAAGTGGGCACCGGCACTGACGGTCAAGTGGAATTCCCCGTGGTGGCGGTCTCCGGCGAAGAAGGCAAAGTAGGACTGCAGTCGGACGCTCGCGTGGTCGGCGACATCGTTGAAGAAGGCCGCGGCGCGAAGATTCTGGTCTTCCACTACAAGCGCAAGAAGCAATACAAAAAGCTCCGCGGGCATAGGCAGGCGTATACCGCAGTGCGCATCTCTGAAATCGCTTTTGATGGGCAGAGCTTCAAGGCTCCCGAGTTGCCTAAGAGGGAAGCAAAGCCGAAAAAGGTGAAAGCGCACGAGGCGCAACACAAGCACGCAGAGCACGAGCATGCCGCTCACGAAGCGCATCCGCACGCCAAGGCAAAGAAACACGCAAAGAAGAAGGCTGCGCCAAAGAAGGCCGCGAAGAAGTCGCATCCGAAAAAGAAGTAGAACGTGGACGGGCGAGTCGCCCGTCCCCGCACGAGTTTATTGAAAATCGAGAACTGGGAACCGTCTTATGGCACATAAAAAAGGGCAAGGTACTTCACGAAACGGCCGCGATTCAAATGCGCAGCGGCTGGGGTTTAAAGCATTCGGCGGGCAAGTCGTACCCGGCGGAACCATCATTGTGCGGCAGCGCGGAACGCGCGTGAAGCCGGGGCTGAACGTCGGCCGCGGCAAAGACGACACTCTGTTCGCCAAGATCACCGGCCGCATCAAGTTCCTGAACAAGGGACAGATGGGCAAGTTTGTGATGGTTGAACCGATGGAAATCGAGTAGCGTTTTGAGCGTCCGAAGAATCGCGGGGCGGGAGTGCCCGCGTCACACAGCCTCGCCTCCGGGACGAGGCTTTTTTGTTGGCGCCGTCAGCGCCAACGACTGACCACAACATGTTCATCGATGAGGCGAAAATTCGTGTGAAGGCCGGCGACGGCGGCAATGGCTGCATGGCCTTTCGCCGGGAGAAGTTCGTCCCGCGAGGTGGCCCCTCCGGCGGCGACGGCGGCAAAGGTGGCGACATCATCATGGAATCCAGCGAGCGCCATAATACGCTGGTGCATTTCCGTTTCAACCCCGAGCACAAGGCAGAACGCGGACGCCACGGGGAGGGTTCCAACAAAACCGGACGCGATGGCGGCAACGTTGTTTTAAAAGTTCCGGTTGGGACGATCGTCTATGACGACGAAACCGGCGATAAGATTTTCGAGTTCACGGAGGCGGACCAGACGTTTGTGATTGCCCGGGGCGGGCGCGGCGGGCGCGGCAACGCTCGTTTTGCCACATCGGTGCATCAAGCCCCGCGCGAGCATGAGGCGGGTCGTCCCGGTGAGGAACATACCTATCGGCTGGAACTCAAGTTGCTTGCCGATGTCGGGCTGGTCGGATATCCGAACGTAGGCAAGTCCACTCTTATCTCCCGCATTTCCTCCGCGCGTCCGAAGATTGCGGATTATCCCTTCACCACACTCGAACCTAACCTGGGAGTGGTCGCTGTGGGCGACGCGAAAAATGAAATCAGTTTGGTGGTCGCGGATATTCCCGGGTTGATCGAAGGAGCCCATCTGGGCGCCGGGCTGGGCACACAGTTCCTGCGGCACATTGAACGAACTCGTCTGCTCGTGCATTTAGTCGACGTGTCCGATGCCAGCGGTCGAACGGATGTGACCAAGGATGTCGAAGTAATTCTGGGCGAACTCGGCAGCTTCGGGGCCCATCTCGACGAGAAGCCCATGATTATGGCCGCATCGAAGATCGATGCCGTCAACAAAGACAAACTCGCCGAGCTGAAACGTTACTGCAGGAAACATAAGTTGAAGCTGTACGAAATCTCCGCGGTGACGGGCAAGGGGATCGAGGAATTGAAATTCGCGATGGCCGCGGCGGTCGAAGAATTGCGGGAGAGAGACTTGCACGAGAAAGACCTGCAGCAAGCCTCCGAGCGAACATTCTAGACCGCAAAGAATACCAAGACGCCAGAGTCGCGAAGAATCCAGAGTCGCGAAGAAAAGAAAAGCAGCTCGCCTGGGCTGCTTCTTTCTTTTTGTCTCTGCCGAAGTTACGCTCTGGGCAACGGCCCGTGCTGGAAGTGATACTGCAGAATGCGCGCGGCCAGCGCCGGACTCACTGTTTCTCCTCTGTGCTCCACGGTGCGCACGACTTCTCCGCGGCATACCACTTCGGTGGACGAGAGTCCGGCGATTTCCGCCGGCAGCACAAGATTGATCTCCAGTTGCGCGGCCGGCTGCAGTAGTTCATCCGCTTCAAAAAGTAATCCAGACCGGCTGATATTCTCAGTTGTGCCTTCGTGCCATTCCTGCTCGCCGAGCCGTCGATAGCGCAGCGGCAAATGAATATAGAACCTTTGCGCGCGCGGCGGAGAAGCTTCTCTGGCGCGCGGCGCGTTGAGTGGTGGAGCGGATTGCATGGACATTGCGACCTCCGGGGGAGTGGGAGTTGTATCGAGCACTTCGCGCACTACGCTTTTCAGGTCGCGAAGGTTAAAGGGTTTTTGCAGCAGGCGTACACCGGGCTCCAGCATGCCATTGTGTCCGATCACGTTTTCCGTGTAGCCGGACATGTAAAGGATCTTCACGTTAGGGCGAATCTCGGAGATTCGCTGGGCTAATTCGCGGCCATTCATGCCCGGCATGATCACATCGGTGAGCAGAAGGTGGATGATTCCTTCATGCGCCACGGCAATTTGCATGGCGACAGCGCCGTCGGCAGCTTCGATTACTTTATAACCCTGCTTTTCCAGGTACTGCCGGGCAAGGTAGCGCAGGTTTACCTCGTCTTCGACCAGCAGAATGGTCTCCCGGCCGGGTTCAACCCTACGGTATTCGACCGGTGCGGCGACCTGGGCGGCGGTTTGTCCAGTCGAGGCTACGCGCGGCAAATAGATTTTGAACGTCGTTCCCCGTCCCACTTCGCTGTGCACCCAGATATATCCACCGCTCTGCTTGACGATGCCGTACACCGTCGACAAACCCAGTCCAGTTCCTTTCGTTCCCTTGGTGGTGAAGAACGGTTCGAAGATGTGCGACTGGGTTTCGTTGTCCATGCCATTGCCGGTATCGCTGATCGCGACCATCACATAGTCTCCGGCGGGCAAAGGCGCGTGAACGCGGGCGTAGTCTTCATCGAGTGTCACATTGGAGGTCTCGATTGTGAGCTTCCCTCCGGACGGCATGGCGTCCCGGGCGTTGACGGCGAGGTTCATAATGACCTGCTCGATCTGCCCGGCATCGGCACGGACGGCCCAAAGATCGGGGCTGGGAACCAATACCAGGTCGATGTCCTCGCCGATCATGCGAGTCAGCATTTTTATGTTTTCCGTGGCTACGTCGTTGAGATTGACGATCCTAGGCGCCAGCATCTGCTTGCGGCTGAAGGCCAGCAATTGCCGGGTCAACGACGAGGCGCGCTCCGCGGCGCTGGCGATTTCCTGCGCCGGGCCGCGCAGATGAGGCTCAGCCCCGAGACGTTCCAGCAGGAATTCCGAGTAGCCGGATATCACCATTAACAGATTGTTGAAGTCATGCGCGATGCCGCCCGCCAGGCGGCCCACGGCCTCCATCTTCTGCGACTGCCGCAATTGTTGCTCCAGCACGCGGCGTTCGCTCACGTCCTCGGCAAACAGTTCGAAGACTACCCCGCCCTCCGGCCCGTTGCTGACCGAGCGGCCGGAGATGCGGACCACAGTAGTGGCTCCGCCGGTGCGCTTCCATTCCGCCGTCAATCCCCTGAAGGGCTCGGCAGAGCGAAGAAAATCGGCAAGCTCAAACCACTGGTCGTTTTCGGAATAAAGGCCAAAAATGTGTTGCCCAACCAATTCCTTCGCGGAAGCGTGTCCCAGCAGGGCAAGGAATGCGGGGTTCGCGTCGAGAATCTTGCCCGTGGAGTCGCATCGGCAGATGCCATAGGGGGCATTGGTCACCAGCGAGCGGAAATTCAACTCCGAGCGCCTCAAGTTTTCTTGTGTCGCCCGCAAAGCGGCATTGAGCCAGCAAATCAGCATGGCCACGAAGAAGAACAGCGAAAGGCGGATGATGGCCGTCCGTAACTCCGCCGCGCTGTGCGGCCCGGTGAGCGAGTAGTAAGCGCTGACAGTGAGCGCAAAAGAAGTGGCCACTACACCCGGTTTCCAGCCTCCGTACCAGGCGCTCACCATGACCGCCACGCCGAACAGGGCAAGGCGGCTTTCCGATACGTCAGCTAATAGAATCGTGGGTATCAGCGCCAGGGCTGTACTCAGCACCGCGACCCCATAACGGAGAATGGGCGCACGGGCGGGCGGAATGCGGAGTAGGGGGAGGGTTACTCGCATGGCCTAATCCTAGTTCCATAAAGGGAAACAGGATAGTTACAGGAGTTCATCCCGCATTCGAAATTAGGCGAGCCTCCGGAATGTCCGTAACTTCAGGAAAAGATGGCCAGTTGTACAATACCGACGAGATTCTTTTTGCGTCCCGAATCGGGAATCTGGACACCAGGCGGGGCTGTCCACATTTCAAGTGCCTTCTCAAGACTGCTCGCTTACGACTTTTCACATGAATATTGGACTCTTCGGCGGAACCTTCGATCCGGTTCACCGCGGGCATCTTGCGCTGGCGCGGGCGGCACTGCAGCAGTACAAACTGAACCGAATTTATTTTGTGCCGGCGAACATTCCGCCGCATAAACAGCGCCAGGCGCTTTCGCCGTTCATCCACCGCTTTGTCATGCTGGCTCTGGCTACCGCGCAGGAAAGGGCCTTCGTACCCTCTCTGCTGGAAGCTCCCGAACAAGGCCCGGTGCCTGTCCGAACAACTACGAATACGAAGAAAGACCGGCAGGAAAAACCGAACTACACGATCGACACCATTCGCCGGCTGAAGCAGTCATGCAAGGCGAGCGACAAGCTCTTCCTTTTGATCGGCATGGACGCTTTCGCCGACATCGCCAAATGGCACCAGTCCGAAGAGTTGTTTCGCGAGTGCGAGTTCGTCGTAGCCAGCCGCCCCGGGTATTCGCTGGCCGACGTGGCCAATGCTCTGCCGGAGAGCTTGCGCCCGCGTGCGGAAGTGATGAAGCCGTTTCGAAACCAGGCTGCCACCGGGAGTCTAGTTCTGAAAGGTGCAACCATCCATCTATTGGAAGACCTGTGTCAACCCGCCTCGGCCACAGCAATCCGCCAAGCCGTGGCAGCAGACAAATCGCTGGGCCGGTTCGTGGACGCGCCGGTGGCGGACTATATCAAGAAGATGGGCCTGTACAAGTCGTCGTAGGTCGTTGGCCGTAGGCCGTGGCCAAGCCTCAGGCAACCGCAGTGATGGAAACTCTCGGGTACAATGAGATCGAGCCAACGACCAAAGACGAACGACCAACGACGGAATGAAGAAGAACCCACTCAAACAGCAAATCACTGCCGCCATCCAAGCCTGCCTCGAAAAAAAGGCCGAAGAACTCAGCATACTGGAGATGGAAAAAGGATCGGGCGCATTCACCGACTACTTCGTGCTGTGCAGCGGAACCAATCCGCGCCAGGTTCAAGCGATTGCCGACGAAGTAGAACTTCGCCTGAAGGCCGCGGACTTGCGCCCGGCACATATCGAGGGCTACAAGCAGGCGGAATGGGTGCTGCTCGACTACGTGGACTTCGTCGTGCACGTGTTTTCGGAGAAGGCGCGTAAGTTCTACGATCTGGAGCGGCTGTGGAAGACGGCGAAGCGCCTGGAACCTGGCGATCTGAAGGCAGTTCCCAGGAAGAAAAAACTTGAAGTCAAGCCGCTAGCCTCGAAAAAGAAAAAGAAGAAGACCGCGTAGTGGGCAAACTACTACGCTTGAAAGGACGACGCTTGCTGCCGCGCCGTACTTGTCCGGGATCAAGCCGGCTTTAGCCTCCGAGGGCTCTAGCCTCACGAAAGGGCACTCGCCGCTTCGTTAAAGATTTTAAGAATTCCTCGCTGCCTGACCTTGCATTCAAACTCCAATCCGGATTGGGGAACCCAATATCGCCTGGTTGCCTCCGAAAAGTGGAAGGCAAAATCCGCAGCCATGGGCCAGCCCGTGACCGACGCGCTGGTGGAATATGCGCAGCCTCAACCGGGAATGCGCGTGTTGGACCTGGCCAGCGGGACTGGAGAGCCCGCGATCAGTCTTGCATCTCGCGTGGGCGCGAAGGGTCACGTCACAGCTCTCGACCTCAGTGCAGATCTTCTGAAGATCGCCGCGCAGCGCGCCCGCACTCGCGGGCTCACCAACTTCACCACCCAGCAGGCCGATGCCCACACCCTGCCTTTCCCCGACGAGGGCTTCGATCTCGCCACTTCGCGCTTCGGCATAATGTTCTTCCGCGATCCGGTCGCTGCCTCGCAGGAATTACGCCGCGTCCTGACGCCCGGTGCGCGGGCCTGCTTTCTGGCGTGGGGACCGTTCGACCAACCCTATTGGCGCAGCACGATGGGAGTCGTGCATCGCCACGTCGGCGGACCGCTGCTGCCGCCTGGCGGACCCGATCCTTTCAAGTTCGCCGCGCCCGGCAGCCTGTCGGAAGCCTTGCGCAGCTCCGGATTCCGCATAGTCGAAGAAGAAACCAAAACGCTGCCCTGGACCTGGCCGGGTTCGGTGGAAGAAGTGTGGGAGCAGGCGCAGGCCGTGGCCGTCCCATTTCGTCCGATGTTGGAGCGCGTCCCTGCCGAGCAGTGGCCGAAAATTCACGCCGAGGTGCATGCCGCAGTGCGCCAGTATTCCGACGGCGACAAGATCGCCTTCGGAGTTTCGGTGGTTCTAGCATCCGGAAAAAAGTGAGAGACTGCTTCCGTCGTGAAAATCAAGATTGCGTGGATCGGCAAAACGAAAGAAGCGGCGATTGCATCCCTGACGGAAGAATATCTCAAGCGAATTTCACGTTACGTGATGACCGAAGGCGTGCCCGTGCGCGACGAAGCTGCCTTGCTCGAAATGTCCGGACGATCGGCTGCCACGAAGGTTGGGCCGAAGTCCACGCTGATCCTAATGGATTCGCGCGGCAAAGAATTCACGTCCGAGCAGTTCGCGAAGTTCCTGGGAGATTATCAAGACCGAAATCCCTTGCCGCTAATCTTTGCGGTGGGCGGCCCGGACGGCTTCAGCGACGCCGCACGAAGCGCTGCGCAGCAAACAATCTCGCTGGGGAAGATGACGCTGGCGCACGAACTGGCGCGAGTGGTTCTGCTGGAGCAGGTCTATCGTGCGTTTACGATTCTGAAGGGGCATCCGTATCATTCCGGACATTGAGTCGGCGCTTTTCCACAAATCTTAGGCCTGTCAGGCTCCGCGCGGGGCGGCTGTCCGCGGCCCGTTACTTTACGACAACTACCTTGGAATCAATCGCATCACATCACGGCGGTTGCGAGCAGTTTGCTTTGATCACCAATTGATCCTTTTGAACCTCGCCAACGGGCATTCGGCATCTGGTTCGGCGGTTACCTATGCGCTTGTTAAGTGTCGGGTTTTTGTTGTGGAGTGCAACCCTTTTTGCGCAACTCGCACCAGAGAGACCCCAGCCGGCGTACAACGGTCAGAATGTCAGCTCGGTTTCGCTGATCGCGAATCCGCACCGCGACCTGACCCCGCTGCTGCCGTTTGTCGCACAGAAGGCTGGTACGCCTTACTCCGAAGCCACCATTGAAGCGACGGCCCAGGCCCTGCAGCAAGCCGGGGGATTTCCGAAGGTGGACATCAGCGTGGAACCCGAAGTCGCGGGACTACGGGTCAATTTCCTGTTGGAGCCGGCCTACTACCTTGGCGTCGTCGACTTTCCCGGGGTCGGGAAATATTTTCCTTACACACGGCTTCTCCAGGTCGTAAATCTTCCGGATGAAGACCCCTACGATCCCTCGCGCGTACCGGTCGCTGAAAACGCCCTTGCGGACTTCTTGCACCACAACGGATATTTTCAAGCCAAAGTTCATGCCGAGCCCAAGATTGACGATGGCCGCCAACTGGTCAGCGTGACCTTTTCCGTGCAGATGGGAAAGCAGGCTCGGATCTCTTCAGTCAAGATCGAGGGACCCGACAATCCCGAGAGCGCACGATTGCTGCACGCCGCGAGGACGCTGCGGGCGCGTCTCTCGGGAGGACTGCTGAAACCCGGGAAACCCTATACCCCCGAACGAATCCGCGAAGCGACCACGCTGATGAAGAGAACCTTGACCAAACAGCGCAGGCTGGCCAGCAGCATTCGGGAAAATCCGCCGGAATACCACACCGAAACCAATCGAGTGGATGTCTCGTTCACCGTGAAAATGGGTCCGCTTGTCACCGTGCGGACGGCTGGCGCTCGGCTCACGGCCATTCCCTTTCTGGCGGGACGGCAGATGAAGAAGCTCATCCCAATTTACTCGGAAGGGACCGTCGATCGGGACCTGGTCGCGGAAGGCCAGCGCAACCTGACCGACTACTTCCAGAAGAAGGGCTTCTACGACGCCAAGGTAACCACGGATTTTCAGAAACAAGCGGACCAGATTCTGATCGTCTACACGATCGATCGCGGGAAGAAACACAAAGTTGGCCGCATTTTCTTTCGGGGGAACTACGAACTATCTTCCGATGAACTGATGAACCAAGTCACGGTGAAGAAATCACATATTTGGACTCACGGCAGCGTCAGCCAGAAATTATTGAAACAGAGCGCCGACAATATCCAGGCCTTGTACCGCGACCATGGGTATGAAGAAGTAAAAGTGAAATCCACCATCGTCGACCGCGAACCGAAAATCGATGTCGCTTTCGAGATCGAAGAAGGCACGCAAAGCATGGTGGAAGACGTTCAAATCTCCGGAAATCAAAACCTTGCTACGGCGCAACTCACGGCGCCCAAAGGGTTCCAACTTCGGGCCGGAGCGCCCTTTTCTCCGCGCAAATTGGCTGAAGATCGAAATCGAATCTCGGCAAACTACCTGAATCGCGGCTATCTCAACGCCGAGGTCAAAACCACGGCGAAGCCGGACCCGGCCGATCCGCATCGTTTGAATGTCGCGTACACGATTACCGAGAACCAGTTAGTGCGAATCAGTGAAGTGGCTTATCTCGGGCAGAAACACACGCGGCTTCCACTGATCAAGAAGACGGCGAAACTTCCGCCGGAGACACCCATGCGGCGCGACCAGATGTTGGAAGCGGAGAGCCGGCTTTACGATCTGGGCATCTTTGACTGGTCCAGCGTGGGTCCACGAAAGCCCATCACGGACCAATCGGATGAAATGGCGCTGGTAAAGGTACACGAAGCGAAGCGCAACGAAATCACCTACGGATTCGGATTCGAAGTCTCGCACCGCGGCGGAAACATTCCCACCGGCACCGTGGCGCTTCCGGGCGGGGGCGGCGCCATCGGCCTGGGCGGGAATCAAATCGCGCCCAGCCAATCGACCTTTGCCAGTCCTCGAGGCTCCATCGAATTCACTCGGCGCAATATGCGAGGCTTGGCAGAAACTGCGAGCGCGTCCATCCTTTTGTCTCGGCTCGACCAGCGAGGCCTGACGACTTATTCGCAACCTCACTTCATCGGTTCCCAATGGCAGTCCCTGGGCAGTTTCTCCGTGGAACGCAATAGCGAGAATCCACTCTTCACCGCCGGCCTGGGCGATCTTTCTTTTCAGGTGGAGCGCCTGATCAGCCGAAAATCGAATACGCGCCTGCAACTCCGATATGACTTCAACAGGACCACGCTGTCGCATCTGCTGGTTCCTGAGCTTGTGCTCGACCGCGACCGCCATGTGCAACTGTCAACGTGGTCGGGCACGCTCATTCGCGATACGCGCGACAAACCACTCGATGCGCACCGCGGCTCGTTCTCGACGGTCAACTTGGGAATTACGCCCACGGTATTTGGCTCGAGCGCAAACTTCGCCAAACTGTTCGGCCAATATGCATATTACAAACCCGTCCATTCCCTGGTATTCGCCGACAGCATCCGCGTCGGACTGGCCACACCGTTTTCCGGGAGCTTCGTGCCCACCAGCCAGTTGTTTTTTTCCGGCGGCGGCACCTCTCTGCGCGGGTTCCCCATTGACGAAGCGGGACCGCAACGGCTGGTTCCCTTCTGCAATGTATTGCAAGGCCAGTCGGGATGCGTGAATGTCACCGTCCCGGTCGGTGGACGGCAGCTTTTCATTTTGAATTCGGAGGCGCGTTTTCCATTGGGAATTACCAAAGCGCTGGGCGGCGTGGTCTTCTACGACGGAGGCAATGTATATAGCGCGATCAACTTCAACAATTTCGTCAGCAACTACAGCAACACGGTGGGACTGGGCTTGCGTTATGCGACTCCGATCGGTCCCGTGCGCTTTGACATTGGACGCAATTTGAATCCTGTACCGGGAATCAATCCTTGGCAGTATTTCATCACCATCGGGCAGGCTTTTTAGGGAGCGTTATGAATTGGAAACGGAAAATCGGTTGGGCCCTCGGCGGACTTTTGGCGCTGCTTCTCCTCGCGGTAGTCGGAGGGTATTTCTATCTCCGCAGCAGCAGTTTTAAAAAGTTCGCGCTGCACAAAATCGTCGAGCAAGCGGATCTCGCCACCGGAGGCCGGACTCACATCGGCGGGCTCGATTTTAGCCTGTCCACGCTGACCGCTCACCTTTATGACATCACCATGCGCGGCACGGAGAGCGCCGATCAACCGCCGCTTTTGCACGCCGACGAACTTACGGTACGCATCAAAATTCTTTCGGCCCTACATCACCAGGTAGCATTGCGTGAGCTTCTCATTGCTCATCCCGTCATTCATTTTCAGGTCAGTCGCGAAGGGAAGAATAACCTGCCTGTTGCGCCGCCCAGCCAACACGGCAGCAGCTCAACCAATGTGTTCGACCTCGCGGTGCAACACGCACAAATTACGAACGGTGAAGTCAATTACAACGACCGCAAGACTCCGCTTGAGGCCGACTTGTATGATCTCGGAACCGACATTCGTTTCGAGACTCTCGCAAAACGCTATGAGGGCGCTGTTTCATACGACAACGGCCATCTGAAGTATGCCCAATACGCGCCCTTGCCCCACAACTTGAAGTTGAAGTTCAGCGCCACTCCCGAGCGCTTCAATTTGGACTCCGTATTTTTGAAACTCGGATCGTCCGTCGTTACGCTGCATGCCGGCGTTTCGAACTACTCCAATCCAATCGCGGACGGCAACTATCAGATTCAGATTCACACTGAGGACTTCGCGTCAATGTCGCCCCAGACTGCACCCGCCGGCGACGTGTCACTTACCGGCAAACTGCACTACCAGGCAGTCGGAACTCAGCCGCTCCTGCGAAACATTTCAATCAATGGCAGCCTTGCGAGTGAGGTGCTCTCGGCTGACGCTTCGGGCAGTCGCGTCGAGTTGCGCAGGTTGCACGGTACCTATCAATTGGCTGGCGGAAATCTGGAAGTAAAACACTTAGTCCTGGATTCTCTGGGCGGACGCATTGCCGCCAATGCGGAGATCAAGCATCTGGATACGACGGCGGACTCTCAGATTCAGGCCGCGCTGCATAACATCTCCCTAAAAGAGCTGCAACGCGCCCTGCGGACCCAAGGAGTGAACGGCGCGACTCTTTCCGGAACGCTGGGTGGAAAGGTAGAGGCCTCGTGGAAGGGGAGCCTGGCCAACCTACGCGCGCATTCGGATCTGACTGTAGCGGCTCTCGCCAGCAATAACTCCAACCCTCTTGAAAGCCGGGTTCCGGTCAACGGCGCCATCCACGTAGATTACGACGGGCCCCATGAAACGATTTCTCTGCGCGATACCACCTTGCGGATTCCCTCGGCGACGCTGACGGCGCAGGGAACCATCAGCAATCATTCCAGCTTGCAGATTCAGGTTACCGCCAACGATCTTCATCAACTCGCGGCATTAGCTTCCTCCTTCCGTTCTCCTCAAACAGAGGTTCCGGCAGTCTCGGGTTCGGCAGCACTCAGCGCGGTGGTGAGCGGTTCGATGAAAAGTCCCAATATTGCCGCGCAATTGCATGCGCAGAATCTGCAGATTGAAGGCAGCCAGTGGAGCGCGGCGAAACTGGAAATGCGGGCGGATCCGTCAGAGTTCGCGGTACAGAGCGCAACACTCGTCAATGCCCAGCGAGGGCGGGCGACTTTCAGCGCTAGCGTAGCCCTGCGGAATTGGTCTTACGAAGAGACGAATCGAATTGAAGCTCATCTCGATGCCCAGCAAATCCGGATCGGCGACCTGCAGCGTCTGGCGAACCAGCACTATCCAATCGCGGGAGACCTGTCGGCGAAAATATCTCTCGAGGGTTCGCAACTTAACCCTGTGGGGTCCGGTTCTGCGCAGATCACCAACGCCATTGCCTGCAACGAGCCCATTCAGAACTTCGCTGCGAAATTCAACGCCGCCAACGGTTCCATTGTTTCCACATTGAATCTGGCGGTCGCGGCCGGAGCTGTCGACGCGAATCTCTCGTACACTCCGAAAACCAAAGCCTACAAAGTGAATCTCAGCGCGCCATCGGTTGTGCTGCAAAAGTTGCAAGCCGTAAAAGCAAAAGATCTTTCTCTGAACGGAACTGTAATCGCGTCGGTGCATGGTGAAGGCACTCTCGACGACCCTCAGCTCACCGCGGTGATTCAGTTGCCTCAGCTCCAACTTCAGCAGAGTTCAGTTTCCGGATTGAAGGCACAGTTGGATGTCGCTCATCATTACGCCGATCTCAATCTGGACTCCAAAGTGTCGGAGGCCTCGGTCCACGCGCACGGCAAGGTCGCTCTGAGTGGCGACTATTACACCGAAGCCACGGTCGACACCAGCACAGTTCCACTGGACACACTGATGGCGACCTACGCGTCCAACATTCCGCAAGGATTCAAAGGTCAGACCGAGTTCCACGCAACGCTGAAAGGGCCTCTCAAAGATAAATCCAAGCTCGAGGCGCATCTTTCCATACCCGTTCTGAACGCCAGCTACCAGTCCTTACAGATTGGAATTGCCAGCCCCATCCGCGCGGACTACGCCAACTCCGTCATAACTCTGCAACCCGCGGAGATTCGAGGCACCGGCACATCGCTTCGCCTGCAAGGCCGCTTGCCGATTGGGGGGACGAGCGCTCCAACGCTCTCGGCAAACGGAACTGTCGATGTTCGCATTCTTAAAATAGTCGCACCCGATGTGGAGAGTTCGGGCACATTGGCCTTGGATGTCCGCGCCTCCGGATCGGCTGCAAACCCGGCGGTCGCAGGGCAATTGCAGCTCAAGAACATCGCAGTGAACACGCCCGATGCACCCGTCGGTCTGGAAGAATTGAATGGCACACTCGATATTGCCAACGACCGCGTGCAAGTTTCAAAGCTGACGGCGCAAGTGGGCGGTGGCCAGGTCTCCGTCGGCGGCTCGATCACGTACAGGCCGGCCGTGCACTTCAGTCTCGCGCTCCAGGGAAAGTCAGTGCGCTTGCGCTATCCCGACGGTTTGCGTTCCCTGCTCGATGCCAATCTTGCCTTCAGCGGGACAACGCAGGCTTCGACTTTAAATGGTCGGGTTCTGATCGATAGCCTGTCGTTCACGCAGGACTTCGATCTGGCGAGCTTCGGCGACCAATTCAGCACCGGCAGCGCGCCATCGCAGCCTGGATTCGCCGATACCATCAAACTCGCCCTTGGAGTGCAGTCGCAGGAGGAGTTGAACGCGACGAGTTCGCAGATCAGTATCGCAGGGCGCGCCGCTCTGCAAGTGGGAGGAACCGCGGCCAATCCAGTGATCACCGGACGCACGACTCTGACTTCCGGTGAGCTGTTCTATCGCAACGTGCGCTATCAGCTTCAAAAAGGCGTGATCACTTTCGACGATCCCAATGAAACACATCCGGTGCTCAACGTTTCAGTATCCACGACCGTCGAGCAATACAATCTCACGCTCACTCTGCGAGGACCGCTCGACAAGCTCACCACGTCCTATGTTTCCGATCCGCCACTCGCAACGGCCGATATTATTAACCTGGTTGCGCGTGGCAAGACTACCCAGGAGTCGGCTGCCTCCAGCCAGAGCACCGACTCCATGATTGCCTCGCAGGCCGCCAGCCAGTTGAGCAGCAGCGTGCAGAAGCTGGCAGGAATTTCGAGCTTGCAGATTGATCCGACCATCGGCGGCAATAACCAGAATCCTTCGGCTCGCATCGCTCTTCAGCAACGGGTGACCAAGAATTTGCTCTTCACATTCTCGACCGATGTGTCTCAGCCTGGAAGCGAAATGGTGGAGGGCGAGTATCAGGTCAACAAGCGCTGGTCAGTGAGCATAGCCCGCGACCAGCTCGGCGGAGTCTCTGTGGATGGCCGGTATCACACTCGATTTTAGGAGTTGTAAATCCGGGGCAAATAGTTACGCCGCGCGATCCAGAGAGGCTCGGCGGGTTACGTGCCGTCTCTCCAATGTCCCGGCTGCTTTGGGTTGCACGCAGCCTTTCCTACTCTCTTTTGCCAATTCGGCATTGAGTTCGGCTCCCACTAGCAAAACAAACGAAGTCCAGTACAGCCATGTCATGAACGCAATGAATCCTCCCAGGGTTCCGTAAGTGCGATTGAAATTAGCCCAGTGACGAAAATAATATCCCAGCAGAAAAGACAGGGCATTCCAAACCACAACGGACAGGATCGCGCCGGGAAGCGTCGCTCCAAAGCGCTGCTTCACGTTCGGAGCCAGGAAATACAGCACCTCAACCGCGAGGATGGTAAAGCAGATTGCAAGAGTCCAGCGAAGAAAGGGCCACACGACCACGAAGACAGCCGACAGTTGCATTCGAGTCGCCAGCCAATCCCCGAAGCGTGGCCCTACGATCATCACCGCCAGCGCAGCCAGTAACAAACTTCCGATCAACGCACCGAGAGCGATCGCGAGCAGTCTCGTTTTCCAGAAAGGGCGGTCGTCCGTCGCGTCGTAAGCGATATCGAAAGCTTCGATTATGGAGTCGAA
Source organism: uncultured Acidobacteriaceae bacterium (assembly GCA_963709305.1). Classification (GTDB taxonomy): domain Bacteria; phylum Acidobacteriota; class Terriglobia; order Terriglobales; family Acidobacteriaceae; genus Sulfotelmatobacter. Next base: position 579,768 of record CAVPWO010000008.1, read on the forward strand.
TGCCGCCGACATCGTCCAGATCATGCCCAGCATTCCGAAAGACAGCCACGTCCCTCGATGCGAAGAAAGAACATCTCCCAGCACCGAGTAAACCAATTTCATCGTGTCGGGAGGGAGAAGCCTTCCCATCAGCAATAAAACGTGGTTGAACAGATCGGGAAGAGAAATAAACCCTACGACGGCGGAGAGAAAAATGAGAGCCGGAAAAACCGACAGAACAAAATAATAGGACAGCGCCGCTGCCACCTGAAATGTATGATGCCGCAGCACGTCGCGATAAGTACACGAGAAAGCTCGCTTGATGCTGCCAAGGTCCACAGCACCAAAATAAGACTTCTTCTGTTAGGGGGACATACCCGAAAGAGGGTATTCCAGCAGCTAAGAGACGATGGTAACGATCTCGATATTATCCTGCTTATTTTCTAGGTGCACCAGCACCGAGTCGTTTCGCCGCTCCAGGAGCAAATCCGCCGCCACGTTGCCGCAGCGCAGCCCGCGAACGGATAACTGAGGAATGCCTTCAGGAAGAAAAGGCCGGTCGAAGATGATGCGTCCGCGATCCGCCTGCACCGTAATTCCAAGACAGCCTTCCAGAATCAAGAAAGGCGCAGCCGCAGCCCAGGCCTGGGGTGAGCAAGCGACCGGATAAAGAGTAGGTCCCTCCGTTGGCCGCCGCTTCAAGCCGCAGAATAATTCCGGCAATCGGCGCAGTTCGACCTCGCTGCTCAAGTCCAGCAGCGCCAGCAGAACCTGCCCCGCCATCTTCTTTGATCCATACTTTGCCATCCCGTTGGCGATGATGGAATTGTCGTGCGGCCAAACCGAACCATTGTGATACGAAAGCGGATTGTATCGAGATTCGCTGGTGGCAACTGTTCGGATGCCCCATCCGGTAAAGGAATCGACGCTCATCAAAGTTTCCGCGACGCGTCGCGCCCGCTCTGGCGAGACGATGCCGGTGTAAAGGCAGTGCCCGGCATTCGAGGTTCGCACGCGACAAGGACGCTTGCGACCGTCGAGCGCCAACGCGTAGGTGCCCAGATCCTCACACCAAAATTGCTCTTCAAATTGTGTTCGCAAGGCTTCTGCTTGCACCTCCAGCTGGCAGCATCCGTCTACGTCGCCGAGCACGCGGGTCAGGCGGGCGGCGGCAAGCTTCGCGGCATAGACATAGCCTTGCACTTCGCAAAGAGCAATCGGCGGTTCCGCGATTTTGCCGTCAGCGTGGAATACCGAATCGTTCGAATCCTTCCAGCCTTGCTGCACCAGTCCATTTTGCGAATGGCGGGCATACTCGATGAAACCGTCACCATCCATGTCGCCAAATTCGTCAATCCACTTCAGTGCCCGCTGGATATGCGGCCACAATTTCTCTATGAACGGACGATCCGCTGTGCGATCGAAGTAAGCGCCGGCGAGCAACACGAAAAGCGGCGTGGCATCGACGCTTCCATAGTAGCGTCCAAACGGCACCTCTCCTAACTTCGCCATTTCGCTCCGCCGCATTTCGTGCAAGATTTTGCCGGGTTCCGAGTCGGCTACGGAATCGATTTCGTCCGCTTGCGAGGCTGCCAGATACTGCAGCACTCCCTTCCCGATGCTCGGGTTCAACCACAAGGTTTGAAGAGCAGTGATGATCCCATCGCGGCCGAAGACGGTGCTGAACCAGGGAACTCCCGCATAGGGATAGTTATGCTCAGGATTTCCCGCGATCATCATTTCCAGGTCGGAAACGGATCGCGCGATCCAGTCGCTGAAACGGGAGTTGGAACTTGTAATTTGCGGGAATGCGCGAGACGTTTCCGCGAGTTCGAAGCGAGCCGAAGACAAGGCCTCGGTGTAGCCAACAAAAGCTTCGCCGGCTTCAGACCTGCAGCAGATTTCAACTTGCACCGTGACCCGCTCTTTCGGCCGGAGAGCAAGCTCGAATTCCAGCCCAGATTCGGATGGATTCATGCCGTTGGCGTCGCTTCGAATGCAAGTCTGGCGAGTGACACGGTCCAGCCCTTCATAGGACAAAACAACCGAATTGCCATTGATTTGTTCTTCGAGTCGCCGCCCTTTCCGTTCTCGGGCGGTGCCGCGAACTTCGAAGATGTCGGCGAAGTCCGCGTCAAATCCGATGCGAACCGGAACCTCAAGATTTTCCAGGCCGTGATTGACGAAGAGCAGTTTTTCAAAGCAGGAGTCGCGCCACAGGAACCTCGACCGAACCAGATGCAGCGTGCCGCGATGAATCACCATCGCCCCTTCGCTGAACACATCGAGGTTGGCGAGGTCGGCGGTAAACAAAAAATTATTAGTCGCGACGGTTGAGCTCAATAACAACGGCCGCGCATTCCATAGTTTCAGCGATAAGGCCGACAGGTGCCGCATGCCGTCATAGAACAAGCCTTCTTCGCCCAGGCCGGACGTTTGCACGTCGCCCAGGCGATCGAACACGAAGAACATCCTGCCGTACTTGAGTACGCGAGCCCGATCATCGGCGGGCGACGATGTAGTCGCTATGTAGTACTGGGGGTGGGCGATTCCAGTTCCATCCAATTCAACGCTCCCTCTTCGACCGTCATTGAGGTCGATTTTGGATGAATCAGTTGATTGTAGATTTTCGCATAGTCCTCTGCCATGCGTTGATCAGTGAAATTCAGCTCGAAATGACGTCGGCACTCGCGCCGGTCAATCTCGCCGAGTCGTTTCACTGCTTCTACCGCCTCGTCAACGCTGCGAACCAGGAACCCCGCCGTCCCATCCGGAATAATCTCGGGAACCGATCCGAAAGGATGCGCGATCACCGGCGTTCCACACGCCATGGCCTCGATCATTACCAAGCCGAAGGGTTCGGGCCATTCGATGGGGAACAGCAGCGCCTTGGCATTCCCCAGGAAGTCTTGTTTCTCGGATGCTCCAATCTCATCAATAAACTCGATCAGAGGATTGTCCAGCAAGTGCTTTATCGTTCTTTCGAAATAGTCGCGATCGCCACGGTCGACCTTCGCCGCGATCTTCAGCCTCATTCCAGAGCGAGTGGCAATTTCGATGGCGCGATCTACTCCCTTTTCTGGCGACACTCGTCCGAGAAATGCGAGGTACTTCCCGCGGCCTTCGTTCAGCGAGAGCGAATCTGCCGGCAGACCATGGTGGACCGTTTTCACCCAGTTGGCCCAGGGCAGAGGTTGGCGCTGAGCGTCGGAGATCGAGACTAGCGGTACTTCCGAGAATTCCTTATACAGCGGCACTAAATCAGGCAGGTCTAGCCTTCCATGCAGAGTGGTCACACACGGTACCTGTACTCGCCGGCTCAGAGAAAAATGAAGATAGTCAATATGAAAGTGAATGAGATCGAACTCTTCCGCCCGATTGAAAACCTGCTCTACCATCAAAGCATGGTGGGCTAGCGGATCGATGCATCCCGGATCGAGTCGGAGCGCTTGTTTGCACGCGGGAATCAGGCGGGCGTTGGTCACAGAATCACCACTGGCAAATAAAGTTACATCGTGACCGAGTGAGACCAGCTTTTCGGTGAGCCAGGAGACAACCCGCTCGGTCCCTCCATAAAGCCGAGGAGGGACGCTCTCATAAAGTGGCGCGACTTGGGCAATCCTCATTCTCCAGGCTCCTTTTTCGATGACAATCTCTCCGTTTCGCGACTCGCTCTCGAAGTGCAGTTGAAAGTGATAAGGTCTTTATTCAGATGGCGATCCGGCGAATACTGTTGTTCGCAATCGTTCGCGGTTTGCTCCGCAACCTTTCGATAAGCAGAGGCACCCAAGGCCCAGGTTTTCCCTGAAGCGGGAACAAATGCCTGAGTATGCGACAGCAAAAACGACCTCCACGCCAAACGCCGTCGTCCGCTGATCGTGAAACCACGCAGATGCCGGCCGTGTTGTTCGATCTGGACGGCACTCTAATCGACAGCAATTACCAGCACGTCAACGCTTGGTCCGAAGCTCTGCTCGCGGCCGGCGTTGTGATTCCTCGATGGAAGATTCATCGCCGCGTCGGAATGAGCGGAAAATCGATGATCCAGGAACTGCTGCGGGAACTACCTCACAAGACACGCAAAATTGATCTCGATGAGCTTGAGGGCGAACATGAAAAGCGCTTCCATCGCGAGGTTCCGCATTTAGAGCCTCTGCCGGGAGCGAATCAACTCTTGAAACATCTTTCACGGCACCGGGTCCGCACCGCGATTGCGACGACGGGCGGTAGAGAAGCGACTCATCTATTAATACAACGGCTACAACTTCCAGCCGGCATGCCGATTGTGACCGGGGACGACGTGGAAAAAGCCAAGCCTTCTCCCGATGTCTTCGTAACCGCCGCCAATCGTCTTAATGTCGCAATCGGCAATTGCATCGTAATAGGCGACAGCGTATGGGATTTGCTCGCCGCCGTCCGTAAAAGCGCCTTGGGCGTCGGTTTTTTGTCGGGAGGTTATGGGCAGGAGGAACTGGAGCGCGCTGGTGCCTTTCGCGTGTACTCCGATGCCGCGGACATGCTCTTGCACATCGAACAGCTGGGTCTGCCAGGAACTACAAAACAGAAGTAAACATGAGGCCCTGTGGTTCGCCCGAAACCATCTTCCTTTACAGGAATCGTCTGTCGTTACTACAGAAATTCTCCGATGCCTTCCAATGCGGCAGCCGCAATAGCATACAAAAAGAGGTGAATATGCCAGAAAAGGAAACGCTGGAACGCGCTCGTGAAGATGCCCGCGAAGGAAAGTCGCCCAGCACGCAGGCCGGAGAATTTGTGCGCGAGGAAATGCATCACGTGCGGGAAGGTAAGCATGGTGCAGCGTCGACCAAGCAGGCCATTGCAATTGGCCTCTCCAAGGCACGGCGCGCAGGCGTGAAGTTGCAGGCCCCAGGTAATGGTAAGGCGTCGGCGCGAACTTCCCAGCAAGCCAGTCGCGATTATGCCAAGGGACAGAGCCATCCCCGTCGCAAGCCCTCGGCGACGCGGTCCCGGGCGACCAGCCAAGCATTGAAAAAAGAAGGTAACGCTGCGGCTTCGCATAAAGCGCTTTCAAGGCAAGCGCGCTCCGCTGCCAAGAAGCGCAGCGCGTCGGCGCGTCACAACTCCGCCATGAAAGCAAGCCGCACTCGGCGCAGGAGCAGTTGAGCCCGGCGCCACACTATCTGAGAGGATTTCCATGATTCGAAAAATGAAGACCGGTGAATTTCGTCTGTATTCGCGCAAAAAGGACGCCAAGACCGGCAAGCGCCGGAATCTTGGAACGTTCCGAACGAGACGCGCGGCGCAACAGCACGAAAAAGCCGTGCAATATTTTAAGCACCACTAGAGCCGTGCTTCGATTCCAGATGCGTGTTTCATTGTTCGGGCTCCCGAATTGAGCACCGTTCCGCGTAGAATCGGTGAACACAGCTACTCGGTTCAGGAGATCCGGTGACCTTGCGCTCGATTGAACGACGGTTTGCCTCGATTTTGCTTGTGCTCTCTGTTCAAACCGTTCCCACGCGTGCCCAAACTGCGGCCGGTGACTCTCAACCCGCAAACTTGACTGCAGAGCAGGATCACCAAAGGCTGATGGATCTGCTGCATATCACAACGATGCGGCGAGGCGCGGACGGAGATCCCAAGTCTACCAACGCCGCGAACTACGACGAGTCCAAGGCCAAGCCGTACCCCAACCTTCCCGACCCGCTGCGATTGAAGAATGGCAAGCAAGTAACGTCGCCGCAAATGTGGTGGCAACAACGTCGGCTAGAGATCGTGGGGGACTTCGACCGCGAAGTTTACGGCCGCGTGCCGAACAACACGCCCAAGGTGAATTGGGAAGTGGTCAGCACCACGCGAGAGCTGAATGGTGATATCCCGGTCGTCACCAAAAAGTTGGCTGGACACGTTGACAATTCAGCGTATCCGCTGGTGACCGTGACGATTGACCTGACCGTGACTACGCCAGCGAATGCGAAGAGCCCGGTCCCAGTCATGATGGAACTCAGTTGGAGTGCGGAGTTCCTCGCAGCGCTGGCCAAACATTTTCCGGAGATGAGCGCTTCAAACTCGGGGCCCACATGGCAGCAGCAGGTTCTCGCCAGGGGATGGGGTTACGCCATTTATATTCCAACCAGTGTGCAGGCTGATAAAGGAGACGGCCTGACCGAGGGCATCATCGGACTGGTCAATAAAGGACAGCCGCGTAAACTCGACGATTGGGGTGCATTGCGAGCGTGGGCATGGGGCGCGAGCCGCGCGCTCGATTATCTGGAAACTGACAAATCGGTCGACGCGAAACAAGTCGGAGTCGAAGGCCATTCCCGTTACGGCAAGGCCGCGCTGGTCGCAATGGCTTACGATCAGCGTTTTGCCATTGGCTACATTAGTTCGTCCGGCGAAGGAGGCGCGAAACTCTTCCGGCATAATTTCGGCGAACAGATTGGGAACGTGGCGGGAACCGGCGAGTATCACTGGATGGCGGGCAACTTTCTGAAATATGACGGACCGCTGACCGAAAAGGATCTGCCGGTGGACGCACACGAATTGATTGCACTCTGTGCCCCGCGTCCGGTATTCATCGGAGCCGGAGCGACCAATGGCGACGGCTGGGTCGACGCAAAGGGAATGTTCCTGGCCGCCGCAGCGGCAGGTCCGGTATACAAACTCTTAGGCAGGAAAGACCTGGGAACAAGCGAATTTCCACCCATCGAGACCGCGCTCATCGATGGAGACATTGCGTTTCGTCAGCACAGCGGTGGGCATACGCCGGCGCCAAACTGGCCGACATTCCTAGCATTCGCGAGTCGTTACTTGAAGGCGCAGCCGTCCAAGTAAATAGTTGCAGTCGCGTTGTGTGGGACCAGGCCTTTGACCGGTCGCGGCGTAGAGCGCCGGCGGTTTTCTCTTTGGCACAAGAAACGCGGCAGAAAAAAACGCCGGGTCATGGACCCGGCGCCTACACTGCAAGACTACGATTACGCCCCTTCAGGCGAATGCAGCACCCGGAAGGAGTTCCCGCCATTCGACCGAACGAGTAACAATGCATCCTGGCCCTTGGGCACGTTCGCCAGGGCTTGCTGCACGTCGCTCGCGCTTTGGACTTTGTGGCGATTCACTTCGAGGATGATGTCTCCCTGCTGAAGTCCAGCGTTGTCGGCCGAGCTTCCCGGCTGCACCTGCTCGATCACCGCTCCGTGGAGATCGCGAGGAGTCTGCAATTGGTCTCGCATTTCCGGAGTAAGGTTGCTCAGGCCGATGCCCCAGTGCATTTTGCCTTCAGCCTTGCTGGAGTCGTCATTGCCTTCGCCGTTGTGGCTCCCGAGCGCCTCTAGCGTCACCGGAACGCTCATGCTCTTGCCGTCACGAAGAACCTTGAGCATGATCTTCGAGCCCGGCTGTTTCTGCGCAACCGTCACCTGAAGTTCGCCGGCATCGGTGACCTTCTGGCCGTCGATTTCGGTGATGACATCGCCGATCTGCAGTCCAGCTTTCGCTCCCGGCGAGTCTGGTTCCACTTGCGTGACCACTCCACCAGTGGTTGAGTTGTCGAAGAACTTAGCGTTCTCAGGAGTCACGTCAGAGATCCCGATCCCGATGTGTCCGTGGCTGATTTTGCCGTAACGGATCAACGTTTCGACCGTCGGCCGGACGATCTGGCTGGGAATTGCAAATCCCATGCCGGAGAAAGTCCCTGATGGAGAAACCAGGAACGTGTTGATGCCAACAACCTCGCCGCGGGCATCGACCAGCGGACCGCCGGAGTTGCCGGGATTAATGGCCGCATCCGTCTGGATGAACTCGCCGGGCTTGCTGGGATTGTTGGAGTCCGGATTCGCGCGGTTTACCGCGCTCACAATTCCGCGCGTCACCGTAAAGCGAAATCCATAAGGATTGCCGAAGGCCAGCACGGTTTGGCCGGGCCGAACTTCTTTCGAGTCTCCCCACGGAGCGCTTGCCAGGTCCGTGGCGTTTACCTTCAGCACCGCCAAGTCAGTCAGCGGATCGGTCCCAACCAGCTTCGCTTTCATCACGTGGCGATTGCTAGTGGTTACCCGGATGTCGACCGCTCCGTCGACTACATGGTTGTTGGTCACGATGTAGCCGTCAGGCGAGATCACGACGCCGCTGCCCATGCCATGCTCGATCTCAGGCTGGCCGTTCCGCATGTGCGGTCCAAAGAACTGTCCAAACTGGCCGCCCTGGCCGAAAAACTGTTGCATGTCGTCCGGCATCTGCTGGCCAGACGCTTCTTCTTTGCTCTTCGAAGTCACAGTGACGTTGACGACGGCGGGGGTAACCCGAGCCGCCAAAGTTTCCATGGCTTTGTCCAGGGCCAGCAGTGAGCTCACGCTGTCCGCGTCGAGTGGCGCGGCGGCGGGCGATGCGATCGCAGCCCTGGCCGCTGCCGGCTTAACACATTCATAGGTTACGAACGAGGCGACCAGTGCCAGTGAGAGTACTGGCATTGCCAAACGCCGCGCCCACTTCTTTGTGCTGTCTTTCAACTGCGTTCCCATATTCATTTCAGTCATTGTCCTTTCAAGAATGTGGTTCAACTAATTCGTTAGTAATTAAAGTGATGATGCGCCCGCCTTTGATTCCATAGTTTCGTTAAGTCTGTTTTGCGGGAATACGGTTGCTGCTGCGATTGATGGCCGACCGGAAAACGGTCACGCGCCACAGCTGGATCTGATAGACCGGTTGCTCCGCGGAGCCCTCCTCCCGGCCCTCCACCACGACAAACAGTGTTTCCGTAAAGGCAACTGGAACCACATCCGCATTCGTCAGGCCAACATCGGTCCGACGGACATTCGTCCGGTGAACCGCAGTCTGAAGAACCACGGGGCCTGCGCTCTGTTTCGCAGATTTCGCTTGCACCACAGTTGCACGCCCATACCTGTCCGCCCGGGGATGAGTTCCCTCTGCCTTCACCATTGCCGGTACAACGCGGACAGGCTGGCCCTGAAACGCTGCCGGCGAGACGTGGGCATCTCCAGAGTCAGAGAAATCGGCAGCGACCGTTGAATTCGTTACTGAACTGGGGGCGTCATCACGAAACGCTACAAGGCTCGGCGATCTCGAGATGCCCAAAACGCAAACCAGAGCGAATCCTGACACGAGCGACACTGCAGACTTCCACCCGCTGCTCGTTCCTGCGGGCCGGTTCGCATCCAGAATCTGAGCCACTCGCAGCGAAGTCTGACGAACTCTCCCCAGCGCCGCCTGTGCCAATGCCATGCTGCGCAGAACCAACGTTTTTTCGGCCAGATGCGCCAGGCATTCCGCATACGTCCGTGGGCTGGCCGTCTCGGCGATGACGGCGTCGTCGCATGCCATCTCGCGTTCCAGGCACACCCGCTTCTCAATCCACCACACGGCAGGATGGAAAAATAAAAGCGCCTTTACGAACTTCTGCGCGAGGTTAGTCCAGTCATCCCAACGGCGCATGTGAGCCAGCTCATGCAAAAGGATCTGGTTCAACTCGTCCGCAGAGAGCTCCTGCAACACCCAGCCGGGCAGCACAATTGCCGGTCTTACGAGTCCGATGGCAGTTGGAATATGAACCTGGTCGGATGTGCAAACCTCGACATTCCTTGTCCCCTGGCTCGCCAGCAACACTCGCAGTCGAGGACTCAATACCGCCGGATCGACCGGACGGCAACTCCTGCGAAGAACATGCAAATGCCGCAGACCTCGGCCAATGCCAATCAAATACCAGGCTGCTACCGCTGCCCATAGACCGAACAGGTAGAGCGCCCAGGAAACCGGCAGCGTAATTGCCCCGTGGCTTAGCGGTCCTGAAGCAATGCCTTTCACCTGCGAACACCAGATTCCGCCAAACAACGGCAAAACAGCGATCGCCGTGAGAGCGGAAAACCAGACCGCAAATCTTGTGCCGGAAGTCTGCCGTCCGGTCACCCGCAGCAGAAAAGCGGTAAAGATCGCAATCAGCATGCCCTCAACCAGGCAGTCGACGATTTGGGACGCGGAGGTTTGCGCGATCGCATTCAGGTGGAAGGCTGACGTTACGTCAATCATCGCTCGTTACTTGCTCCTTTCCAGCAACTGGCGCAAGCGAACCAGTTCTTCCGCATCGATACTCGTCTCTTCCAGGACGTTTAACGCAAGCAATTCGTGGGAGTTGCCGAAGAATCGGCTGACCAGATGCCGCACTTCGAAGCGGGTTGCGTCCTTCCGGCCCACCTGCGGAAGATAAACGTGCGCTCGCCTGTCTTTCAGGTGTTTGACGTAACCTTTTTTCTCCAGAATTCGCACGATCGTCAGGATGGAGTTGTAGGCTAATGGAGGCTGATCGGGCAGCGCCTGCAGCACTTCATGCACGGTCGCCGACCCCCGATCCCACAACACGTTCATGATGCGCAACTCGGCCTCTGTCAGAGTCGCGGACTTGCTTCGGGCCAAAACTTCCTCCTGACACTCGGTATAAGTTTGACGTCGTGGAAAGGAAAACGTCAACTAATTTGTTAGTTGCGAGAAAGCGGCTTGGAGATGCCCGAGCCCGCTGACCGTTGCCCCGACAGGCCGAGGTGCATATAAGATGATGCAAATAAATGACTTAATTGCGATAAGGCCTACTCGTAGCGCAGCGCCTCTACCGGCTCCATGCGCGACGCCTTCAGCGCGGGCCACATGCCTGCCGTGACACCCACCAAAGCCAAAATTACAAATGCGGTCAGCATCACGCTGCCGGACGTCTTCAGGAAGATGTCTCCTTCGTGGTTGGCCGTCTTGTAGAGTTCAGAGTAAAGCGGCATGGGCGGGATCGCGTGCGCCAGCGCGACCGAAACTAGCATCCCCACCAGGCCCGCCGCGAAGGTTAAGACCAGCGCCTCCACCAGGAACTGCAGGGCAATATCACGGTTCCGCGCCCCCAGCGCCTTGCGCAGTCCTACTTCCTTCGTGCGCTCGGTCACGCTGACCAGCATGATGTTCATCACTCCGACGCCTCCAACCCCCAACGTCAGCACTCCGATGAAGCCAAGGATCAATCGCAGGGCAATGCCGAACTCCTCAATCTGTTTCACATCGTCCACCGTGTCCCATTCGGGGCTGGACTTATCGTCCTTGGGATTGAAGTTGTGGCGCCGGGCGAGCACTTCCCTCACCTGCGCCAACGCCGCTTTGTGCTGAAGCGCAGTGACCGGCTGGAACGCAATCATCTCCGGATCGCGCTGGTCATTGATGTCGCTCAGGCTCTCGAACGGAAGGAAGACGTTCTCGTTGTCGGGACCGTTGTTCGAAGAATCCTGAATCTTCAACTTCAGCAGCCCGATGACGTCCCAAGTCTCGCCGTTGATGCTGACGTGATCGCCGACGGGATCGCGATTGCCGAACACTTTCTTCGCCGCATTTGGACCGAAGATCAGCACGTGACGATGCTCGGTGAAATCGCTCTCCTCAAAGTAGCGGCCCTCGCCGATGTTCAGCTTGCGCATCTCTCCGTAGGGATACTGCACCGCCTTCGACGATACAGAGATGACCTTGTCGCCATATTTGTAGGCGAGGCCGTCATCCCACTCGCCGCTAAGCAGACGAACCAGCGGCGCTTCGTCACGGATCGCCTGAAGATCTTCGTATTTGAAGTGGATGCGTTTGCCGGCGCGCTGTCCGCCGGCCTGCATGCTGGTCTGGCCCTGCCAGACCATGATGACGTTGTTGCCAATTCCCAGAAAAGCGGCAAGCACGCCTTCGCTCACGCTCTGCCCGTACCCGAGCAGAAGCACGACCGTGGTCAGTCCCCAAACGATGCCCATCATGGTCAGAATGGAGCGCAGGCGGTTGCGTGACAGCGCGTCCCAGCTCTGCAGAATGAGTTCCCTGATGCGCATCTTGGCCTTTTTACTCCGAGCGTAAACACTCAATCGGACTGAGAGCCGCGGCCCGTTGTGCGGGATACATTCCCGCTCCCACCGTGATCACTCCCAGGGTCAGCAGTGACGCGATGATGGCCAGCGGCGAGATCACGGGGTGGGGAATGATGTCGGGCAATTCAATGCTGCTCACAATCAGGCAAATCCCCAGGCCGATCCCGAGACCGATGGCTCCGCTGATGAGCATGAGCGTAGCGGACTCGGCGAAGAACTGATTGCGGATATCCCGCGCGGTCGCGCCCAAAGACTTGCGCACGCCGATCTCCCGGGTGCGCTCGGTCACCGCGACCAGCATGATGTTCATCACGCCGATACCGCCGAGCGACAGCGTCATCAGCGCCACCGCGCCAAAGAAAATCGTCATAATGTCGAAGATACGCTCGACCAGCTTCGAACCATCCAGCGTGTCCCAGATGAACAGTGCATCTTTATCACGCGGATCGAAGTGATGCTCGCGCCCCAGAATCTGGTAAAGCTGGTGCATGGCCTCTTCGTGATGCTCCGGGTCGGCAACTTCCACCACCAGGTTGTTGATCCATCCCCGGGAAATGCCGGGACGCTCGGGGGGCGGATAGTCGCGGGCCATCGACGAATACGGCACGAAGAGTTGCGTGTTGTCGGGACCGCTGCCGTAGCTGCCATTCTGCTTTTTCTTCTCCAGCACGCCGATGACGGTATAAGGCGAGCCGTTCATGGTGAGCGTCTCGCCGATGGCGGGCTTGCCGGAAAACAACTGGTCGCGCGATTCCACGCCCAGCACCACCACGCGCCGCCCTTCTTTTTCATCGTCATCGCTCATCAGCCTGCCCTCCTGCACTTTCAACGAGCGAAAGCGCTGATAGTCAGGCCATACGCCGCGCACCGGACGCGATGCCGCATTGTAGCGGCTGACCTCGGCTACGCTGCGCCGCAGTTCGGGGCTCACCGTTTTGATGAGATAAGCTTCGTTCTTGATGATGTACGCATCCTGAATCGACAACCGAACCGGCCTTCCGGCGGCGTATCCGCCAGCCTGTTCGCTGGTGCGTCCGCCCCAGATAATGGCGAGATCGACGCCGATAGTCTTGAGATGTTCTTTCTGATCGCGGCTGAATCCTTTGCCTAACCCCACCAGCAAAATGACGGACGTGATACCCCAGATAATTCCGAACATGGTCAGGAAGCTGCGCAACTTATGCGCCGCGATCGAGGACACGGTTTGCCGCAAAACTTCCCGAATGTTCAAAAACTGACCCCCACTGGTTGGACGTTTTGGAGTCGAATACGGAAGCCGAGACTCCACTGTAGCGCCGCCATTCCAAGAATCTTAACCACAGAGGACACAAAGGAACCCAGGAGAATAAAAACCCCGTGAAACTCTGTGTCCCCGGTGGTTAGGTTTTGCCGCTTTGGACCCAACTTTGGGACATCGAGACCTCTATTGACCTTGGCGCGGAGAATCGGTCGGCAACTGTAGATATTGCTTCGCGTTTCGATAGCAGATGTCTTGCACGAGTCGCCCGAGAAGAGCGTCGTCATTGGGTAACTCGCCGTGCTCCACGTCCTGTCCAATCATGTCGCAGAGCACGCGTCGAAAATATTCGTGCCGCGGATAGGACATGAAAGAGCGAGAGTCGGTGATCATGCCGATGAACCGCGACAGCAGCCCGGTATTCGACAGAGCGTCAATCTGCGCCGTGATCCCTTGCTTCTGATCCAGAAACCACCACGCGCTGCCATATTGAATCTTTCCCGGGATCTCGCCGTTCTGAAAGCAGCCAACCAAGGTCGCTAACTGGAAAGTGTCCCTCGGGTTGACGTTGTAGATAATGATCCGCGGCAGCGCCTTCTCACGGGAGAGCAGATCGAGGTAGGCGGCAAGGTTGTCGCCCTGAGCGAAATCACCGATGGTGTCATAACCGGTGTCGGGTCCAAGCGCAAGGAGGGCGGCCGTATTCACATTGCGCTGAGCGCCCAGGTGCAACTGCTTAGTCCATCCCTTTTCGGCATCGAGCCGGCCGAAGAAGAGCATCATGAACGAAGCAAATTGGCTGCGCTCGTCTTCGGAGACAGACTTGCCCGCGCGGGCTTTCGCGAAGATTGCGGCGGCAGCTTTCTCCGAACACGGCTCCGCATAGCAATGATTCAGCCCGTGGTCGGAAAGACGGCAGCCCAGGGAATGAAAGGAGTCGTGCCGGTTCTCAAGGGCGTGCAGAAAGGCTTTCAGATCTCGTACGTCCACGTTGGCGACCTTCGACAGCTTCTTGACCCACAGCGGAAACTGCGGGTCTCCAACGGCAAAAGCTTTATCCGGGCGAAAGGCCGGGAAGACTCGGGTCCCTAAATTCGACTTTGCGATTGCCCGATGATGCCGTAGGTCATCGGTGGGGTCGTCCGTGGTACACACAACCTCGACCTGGAATTTCTGAAGAATGGCATGGGCGGTCAGTTCAGCCAGGAGCGCGTTTGCGCGCTCCCAGACTTTCGGCGCCGAAGCTTCATCGAACAATTCCGTGATGCCGAAGTAACGCTGCAATTCGAGGTGTGTCCAGTGGTACAGAGGATTCCGCAGCGTGTAGGGAACGGTTCGCGCCCAGGCCAGAAACTTCTCGTAAGCAGTCGCATTCCCGGTAATGTATTTCTCGGCGATGCCATTAGCCCGCATCGCCCGCCATTTGTAGTGGTCCCCCTCCAGCCAGATCTCGAAAAGATTGGCAAACCGCCGATTCTCGGCAATGTCCCGGGGAGAAAGATGGCAGTGATAGTCGAGAATCGGCTGCGCCGCGGCAAACTGACGATAGAGACGCCGTGCCGATTCGTTCGACAGGAGAAAGTCTTCGGTTAGAAAGCCGGTCATCGTCATCGGCACGCATCCGCGCGGGGGACTGCGGAGTCTGATCTAGCGATGCAAGCCAAGAATCATATCAGTTCAGTACGCGCTTTGACGCAGGCATTCCACGCCTGTTCGATATAATTCTCCGGCCTGATTACTGATGTCACAAGGATGCTGGAGTCAGAAAGTCTTTCAATCAGCAGGATTAGTGCGCCGGATCTGATGCTTTATTAGACTCAGGCCGTAGAGACAGCAAGGAGATGAAGGTGAAGATCACCGATGCAAAAGTATTCGTCACCTGTCCGGGACGAAACTTCGTTACCTTGAAGATTTCGACCGACGAAGGCGTTTACGGCCTGGGCGATGCTACTCTCAACGGCCGCGAGCTGGCGGTCGCGTCGTATTTAACGGACCACCTGATTCCCTGCCTCATGGGACGCGATCCGTTCCAGACGGAGGACATGTGGCAGTATCTGTACCGCGGCGCGTACTGGCGTCGTGGTCCGGTCACTATGACGGCGATCGCCGCCGTCGACATGGCGCTGTGGGATATCAAGGGCAAAGCGCTGAGGACGCCGGTCTACAACCTGCTCGGGGGCCAAAGCAGAACGGGAGTATTGGTGTACGGGCATGCCAATGGGCGCGACATTCAGGAGACGACCGACGAAGTCGCGAAGTACAAAGAAATGGGATATCTCGCAGTGCGCGCGCAGAGCGGCATCCCCGGCCTGCCCTCAACTTACGGAGTCGCGCACGACAAATTGTTCTACGAGCCGGCGGAAAAAGGCCTGCCTCCGGAAAACGTCTGGTCGACGGAGAAATATCTTCTGCACGTTCCCAAGTTGTTCGAAGCTTTGCGCCTCAAGTTTGGCGACGATCTTCATCTGCTGCACGATGTTCATCACCGGCTCACTCCGATCGAAGCGGCTCGGCTGGGGAAGAGTTTGGAGCCCTATCATCTGTTCTGGCTGGAAGACGCGGTGACCGCGGAATTGCAGGAAGGCTTCCGCATCATTCGCCGGCACACGACCACGCCATTGGCGGTTGGCGAGGTCTTCAATTCCATTTGGGACGCGCACATTCTGATTCAGGAACAGTTGATCGACTACCTGCGCATGACCGTTGTACACGGAGGCGGTCTGACGCACCTGAAAAAGATCGCCGCTTTGGCTGAGGTTTATCATGTGCGCACCGGCTCTCACGGCGCGACAGACCTGTCTCCGGTGGCGATGGCGGCGGCGCTGCACTTCGATATTTCGATCAACAATTTCGGGATCCAGGAATATATGCGTCACACGCGCGAGACTGACGAAGTCTTCCCGCATTCGTATTCTTTCAAGAAAGGCTATCTCCATCCGGGTGACGCGCCGGGGCTGGGCGTCGATTATGACGAGAAGCTGGCGACGAAGTTTCCCTATGAGCGGGCTTACTTGCCGGTGAATCGGAAACTCGACGGCACGATGTTCAACTGGTAGCCGCCACCAGGGAATTGTGAAATCTTCTTGGCGGTTTTAGAAAAGAGCTGAGGAAATATATGGGTTACAAGCAGTTGGATCTCGGCGGTAAAGTGGCGGTCGTGGTCGGCGGCAGCTCTGGAATCGGCAAGACCCTCGCGCTCGGTCTGGCCCACGCGGGGGCCGATGTGGTTCCGAGCGCCCGGCGCATGGAGCTGGTGAAAGAGCTAGCCGACGAGATTGAATCCCTTGGCCGGCGCTCTTTGCGCGTGACTTGCGATGTGGCGGACCGGGAATCGCTGGAGAAGCTGTTGAAGGCTTCCATAGATACGTTCGGAAAAGTTGACATTATGGTCAACGCGGCAGGCATCACCAAACGCGCTCCGACGTTGGATTATCCCGAAGCCGACTGGAATCGCATCCTCGAGACGAATCTCACCGGCACCCTGCGGGCTTGCCAGGTATTCGGACGGCACATGATTGAGCGCAAGTACGGGCGCGTCATCAACGTCGCGTCCATGGGATCGTTTTTGGCGCTCTTTGAAGTGGCAGCCTATTCCGCCAGCAAGTCAGGCGTGGCGTCGCTGACCAAGTCGCTGGCCATCGAGTGGGCCCGGCACGGCATATGCGTCAATGCCATCGCGCCGGGATATTTCCGCACGCCGCTCAGTGAAAAACTTCTGGTGGGGACGGGCCGTGGAAACGAAGTGCTGATGCGCACTCCCATGAAACGCTTTGGCGAACTGGAAGAACTGGTGGGGGCCGCGGTGTTCCTGGCCTCAGATGCCGCCAGCTTCGTTACCGGCATTGTCTTGCCGGTGGACGGCGGGGTGCTCGCGAGCGGCGTAAATCAATGATTCAACGAATCTAACCCTATTGCTGTACCGTATTGTACGTATATTAATGTACTCTTAATATGTACGTACAAGAATTACTCTTCTGGCAAAGGAATGAGTGGCGGGCTCGCCTTCGCGTAAAATGCCCTTTGCGGGGCCGCAAAGGGCCCTAGCTTCGACGATCTTGGCGTGCAGGGGGAAAACCCTTGCTCGCGGTAAAACGGGCTCCTGTCGGCTCGGTGCCGTTCCCGACTTTTCAATCACTTGTACGGAGACTCAACGACTTAGCGAAAGTCGCGGAACTCCTCCCGCAAAAGACTAGTGCGTCTTCTTTTCTCGCGACGCAGTGCGCGCCGCCGCGACAGCCTGAACCAATTCGCGCGCTGCCGAAACGATTTTCTCCAGATTGCCTTCGCGCAGGGCCTTGGCGTCGACCAGGTCTGCCCCAACGCCCAGGGCGAATGCACCAGCCGCGATGAACTCGGCGGCGTTTGCCGCATTCACGCCCCCGGTTGGAATTAGCGAGGCATTCGGGAAGGGAGCCTTCAACGACTTCAGATATTTAGGTCCGCCCACATTGCCGCAGGGGAAGATTTTGATCAGCCGCGCACCGTGGTCCTGAGCGCTCATCAACTCCGTGGGAGTCAGCGCTCCCGGAATCGCCAGCTTTCCGCTGGACTTAGCGACCGCGAGCACCGAGGGCGCCAGGCCCGGACTCACCAGGAATTCAGCGCCCGCGCGAAGGCACGACTCGGCCTGTTCGGCGTTCGTGACCGTACCGGCTCCAATCAGAACTTTGTCGCCATATTGCTGTGCGACCTCGCGGATGACCGAGATGGCGTTGGGAACGGTCATAGTGATTTCGACCACGGGGATGCCGCCGGCGCAGATCGCTTCCACGGCGCGAGTGGCTTCCTCAACCGACGCCGCCCGGACGACGGGAACAATTCCAACTTCTTCAATCCTGCGAATTACGTTGTCAATCGTCATGGGTTTGGTCAACTTGTGTATGCGTTCCAAAACACCTCATCGCTCGATGCGAGCGGTTTTCGATTTCATCGCCTGCTGAACTTCTGCCAATGTCGCCATCGTTGTGTCGCCGGGGGTGGTCATGGCCAGCGCGCCGTGGGCGGCGCCGCACTCGACCGACCACTGCGGGTCTTTTCCGGACAGGAATCCATAGATCAACCCGGAAGCGAAGGAGTCGCCTCCGCCGACCCGGTCGTAAATTTCCAAACTCTCACGCACCGGCGCCTGGTACAGGTTGCCATCGCAATAACACAGGGCACCCCAGTCGTTCAGCGTGGCCGTCTTGGCATGGCGAAGCGTCGTGGCAATCACGGAAAGCGTGGGATATTCGTTCACCACAGTTTCGATCATTTTCTTGAACCCGGACGTTTCCAGCTTCGAATGATCTTCATCCAGCCCGGAAACCGGAAAGCCCAGAGCGGCGGTGAAGTCTTCTTCATTGCCGAGCATCACGTCGACCAGCGGGGCCAGTCGGCGATTTACCTCCTGCGCTTTCGCCTTTCCACCAATCGACTTCCACAGCGAGGAACGATAATTCAAGTCGTAGGAGATTACAGTTCCGGCCCGCTTGGCCGCGTCCATGGCTTCCTGCGCGATGAGGGGAGTAGTCTCCGAAAGCGCGCTGAAGATTCCGCCGGTGTGAAACCAGCGCGCACGGTCTTTCGAAAAGATCTGATGCCAGTCGATCTCCCCGGGCTTCAGTTGTGAAATGGCGGTGTGGCCGCGGTCGGAACATCCGAGCGCAGCACGAATGCCGAAGCCGCGCTCGGTGAAATTCAACCCGTTGCGCACGGTGCGGCCGACTCCGTCATAAGGCGCCCAGCGCACATACTGCTGATTGACGCCGCCCTGCAGCATGAGATCTTCGATCAGGCGTCCAATGGGATTGTCCGCGAGCGCGGTGACGATCGCTGTGTCCATTCCGAAGCAGCGTCTGAGGCCGCGGGCGACGTTATACTCCCCGCCACCTTCCCATACTCGAAAATGCCGTGCGGTGGAAATGCGCTCATCGCCGGGGTCGAGGCGCAACATGACCTCACCCAGGCTTACCAGGTCCCACTTACATTCGCGCTTGGCTTTGATATTCAGTTTCGGCATATCCGGCTAAACAGTCTCGCTAAGCCCCCAAGGCTAAACATGATACAGGTTGTTTGCCCCAGCGCCAGCACGACCCTCCTTTGACGGCCGCGAAATAAAACCGGGGAACTGTAATAATTTGCGCCCCGTACCGTCTTTAGTGATGAAACCGAGTAACTGGAGGCGTACCCTGCAAAGCGCACTGGCAGAGGAACGAGCAATCGCAATCCCGGACGAATTCGATCGGGTTTTTGAAGCGTATCACGGCCTGGTTTTTCGCACGGCGTACCGGATTACGGGCAACGCCGCCGACGCCGAGGACGTGTCGCAAACGGTATTTTTTCGCCTGTTCCGCCGGGAGATGGCCACGCATGTCCTTGAAAATGAAGAGGGCTACCTACGGCGGGCGGCGATCAATGCAGCTTTGGATGTGCTCCGATCGCGGCAAAGCGCCCGTACCGTGGAACTGGTGGACATCGCGGCACCCGCGCATGACGATCCTCGCGAACTGCGTCAGGCGCTGGGGCGGGCTCTGGCTCAACTCAAGCCGCGAGCGGCGGAGATTTTTGCGTTACGTTTTCTGGAAGGTTTCAGCAATTCGCAGATTGGGCGGATGCTGGGCATTTCACAAGTGCTGGTGGCGGTCATCGTCCATCGCACTCGACAACAGCTTCGCAAGGAGCTGGGCACATATCGATCCAGGTAATCATCCACGCAGTTATCGGCGTAATTCAGGAGATAAGCCATGAAGAATGAAGAGTTCGACCGTTTGCTGGCGGAAATTCGAAATGAGCAGGTGGACGATCAGGTTGTCGCTCAGGCGGGCGATCGAGTGTGGAAATCGATTGCAGGAGCATCTTCGACCCTCAATCTTAACGCTCACACTCTGCGCAGTTGTGAAGATTTTCAGGCGCTGATCCCAGCATATCTGGAAAAACGATACGTGGAAAAGCGGCTGGCGCCGGCGCGGGCCCTGTTGTTTGAGGATCACATGCACGCGTGTGTGGCTTGCCGCCATGCTCTGGAGCGCGCTCGAGAGGGCGCACGGCAAGATGGAGAACGGCAAACGGTGTGGCGGGTTGAATCGAAGCGTCCCGCATCGATGGCATGGGGATGGGCGATGGGTGCGGCTGCGGTGGTCGCTGTGATCGCCGGTACGCTCGCGTTCAACGCCGGACTTCTTCCCGGCCAGAGTTCGATTCGAGCGGCGGTGCAGAGTGTGGATGGCGCTCTCTACACCGGCTCCGGCGGGGAAATCCGGCTGATTCGTGCCGGCTATCAGATCCAGAATGGAGATGAGATTCGCACAGCAAAGGGCTCGAGGGCGGTGGTGCGACTGCTCGACGGTTCGCTGGTTGAAATGGGAGAACGCTCCGATCTTTCGGTGTCGCGCGAATGGAGAGGCACAACCATTCATCTGGATGGTGGGCGGGTCATTGTGCAGGCGGCCAAGCAGCGCTCCGGGCATCGTCTGTATGTCGCGACGGACGATGGATTGGTTTCGGTGAAGGGCACGATCTTCTCGGTGAATCATGGTACGAAAGGCTCCCGCGTCGCCGTGATTGAGGGCGTGGTGCGGGTTAATTTCGGAGATAACACGGCCGATCTTTCCGCTGGGCAAGAAGCCACTTCCAGCTCCACTGTATCGAAAGTGCCAATCCAGAACGAGATTGGGTGGAGTAGGAACTCCGCAAAGTATCTCGCATTGCTCGGCGACTTCGCGGTCTTACAGAAACAGTTTGCCGCGATTCCGGGGCCGGGATTGCGTTACAGTTCCGATCTTCTCCCCTATGTTCCCGGCAACACGGTGATCTATGCGGCGATTCCTAATCTTGCGAACACTTTGAACGAAGCGAGCCGAATCTTCCAGGATCGGCTGCGGCAAAGCCCCGAGCTGCGCAACTGGTGGAAGCAGCAGCAGAAAGGAAACGGACCGAAGCTGGAAGACGTAATGAACGAGGTGAAGACGTTCAGCAGCTACCTGGGCGACGAAATTGTGTTTGCCGTGGGCAAGGACGGAGAGACTTACACCGCACCGGTCGTGCTGGCAAAAGTGCAGCAGGACGGGCTGGAAGACTTCTTGCAGAAGGCAGGCAGCAAACTTAACTCCGATCCGGCGCATACTGCGCTGCAAATGGTGCGCAACCCGTGGGCCGTGACGCCGGCGGCCAATCACCCGCTGTTGGTTTATGTGAATAACGGCCTGCTGATTGCCAGCCCAGACGTGGCGGGATTACAGCAGGCGGCGACACGCGCACAGCAGACCAGCAGCAGTCCATTTGCCGACACACCGTTTTACCAGCAAATCGTGCAGTCCTATCAGCAGGGGGCGGAATGGCTTTTCTGCGCCGACATGGAACAAATTGTCACACACAACGTACAAGTTGGTAGCGGGCACGAATTGCCGCCGGGAATTGGGGACGTGCGCTACCTGACGATGGAGCATCGGGATGTTGGCGGCAAGACGGAAAGCCATGCCGATCTGATGTTCGCCTCCGAGCGGCAAGGCGTGGCGTCGTGGCTGGCGGCGCCGGCTTCGATGGGATCGCTGGAATTCGTTTCACCGGACGCCAGTGTGGTGACGTCGGCGGTGATCAAGAATCCGAGAACCATCATGGAAGAGATTTTCAAGATGATCGGAAGCGGCGATGCCGACTTCGCGCAGCATCTGGCCGAGTTCGAGGCCAAGAGCGGCGTGAGTGTGCTGAACGACATCGCGGCGCCGCTGGGCGGCGAAATTACAATGGCATTCGACGGCCCCGTGATTCCTACGCCGCGCTGGAAGCTGATTGTCGAGGTGTACGATCCGGCCACGCTGCAATCGACGATTGCGAAGCTGATCGATAGCTTCAATCGAGAGATCAGCAATCGCGAGACCAGTAATCGAGAAGCCAATACCTCGGGCCACTCTCTGCAATTGACGAGCAAGCAGGTCGGGTCGCGGAATTACTTTACGATCAGCAGTTCGGGTAAGGTGAACTCCGAAATCGACTACACCTATGTGGACAACTATCTGATCGCCGCGCCGGATATGGGAACGTTATCGCGAGCCATTCAATCTCGCGAGGCAGGGTACACGCTGGCGCATTCATCCACCTTCCAGGCGCTGCTGCCGAACGACGGATACACCAATTTTTCGGCAATCTTCTATCACAACCTCGGCCCGGTGGTGGGCCCGCTGGCCGCGCAGGTGAAGGCCACGGGAGCGCTGACTCGTCAGCAGCAACAATCCATTGACGCGCTCACGGCGAATTCCGCCCCCGGTTTGATTTATGCCTACGGCGAGCCGGACCGGATCGTGGTGGCGAGTAATACCGGCTTCATGGGTTTTGATCTGGGCACTCTGCTAAGCATGGGTCATAATGGGCCGTTCCTGCCGCAGATGTTTCTGGGGGGAACGCTGACAACCCAAACTCAGTGAGCACAGCGACACAACCCGGAGCGGCAAGCGGCGCGAATGTGCTGTCTACGCCTGCTGTTCCGCTGCCGCCATTGATTGAGTTGCAGGGTCTTTCGGTGCAGTTCGGCGACCGCGAGATCCTGCGATTGCTTACCGCTTCGTTGCGCGGACGCTCGATTGGATTACTCGGTCCAAACGGCGCGGGAAAGTCCACGCTGATCAATACTCTGCTTGGTTTCTACAAAGCCTCCGCGGGCTCGGCGCGGGTTTTTGGATACGACATTGGAGCCGACGTACAAAAGATTCGCGGCCTGATTGGGTACATGCCCGAAAACGACGCATTCATCTCCAAGATGAGTGCGGTGTCGTTCGTTCGGATGATGGGAGAACTCTCGGGTTTGCCCGCGGACGTGGCGCTGGAGCGAGCGCACGAGGCGCTATTTTACGTTGGACTGGCCGAGGCGCGCTACCGGCCCATAGGGACCTATTCGTTGGGCATGAAACAACTGGCGAAGCTGGCCCAGGCGATCGTTCACGGGCCCAAATTATTGATCCTCGACGAGCCAACGAACGGCTTGGATCCCTCGGCGCGCCAGCGCATGATCCGCATGATCCGCGAGATTCGAGACGGAAAGGAAATGCGGATTGTGCTGTGTTCGCATCTGCTGCGCGATGTCGAGGACACCTGCGACGAGGTTTTGATTCTGAAACAGGGGCGGATTGCGCATTACTCGAATCTGGACGAAGAACGCCGCGCCAACAAAAGATTTTTGGAACTCGAAACCTATGGCGCGAACGGCGACTTCACCGAAGCGATCGAGAAGCTTGGCTGCGAGTGCGCGGTGACGGCGAACCGCATGAAGATGGTCCTGGCGGATGGGGTTGAGACACGCGACATTTTTCGGCTGGCGGCGGAGCGCCAGGTGCGAATCCGGCGCATGAACTTCCGCCGCGACTCGCTGGAAGATATTTTCCTGAAGGCCATGGAAGACTGACACGCAGAACTGACACGCAGTGCTGAAGGTTGCAAATGAGGAGCGCGGATGGCGATCTACAGGCGTAATTACAAGCCGTATGCAGGGCCGCTAACCCGGGCTTGGTCGCGCTGTTTTATTCTCTTCCGTTATTCCAGGCGGAATCTCTTCCGCTCAAAGTTTATGACTGGATTGTTTGTGGTCTGCTTCTTCTATCCAGTGGCGTGCCTTCTGCTGATCTACCTGGTTCACAGCGCGACGTTTTTGGAGGAAATCGGTATACGCAACGACGTCCTCGCCATCGACCATGAGTTTTTTTTCAATTTCATCAGCGTGCAGGGAGTATTCGCGTTTCTTTTAACGGCATTCACCGGGCCGGGACTGATCTCGCCGGATCTCGCCAACGGCGCGTTGCCGCTGTATTTTTGCCGGCCGTTCTCGCGAGCTGAATACATTTTGGGAAAGTCCTCCGTGCTGGCCATTCTGCTTTCGGAAATCACGTGGATTCCAGGACTGGTTCTGTTTGCTGTCCAGGCCAGTCTCGCGGGAGCGAGTTGGACGTGGTCTCATCTATGGATTGCGGGCAGTCTCGTGCTTTCGTCGCTGATCTGGATCGCAATTCTGTCGCTGCTGTCGATGGCGCTTTCCGCCTGGGTGAAGTGGAGAATCGTCGCCGGCGCCTTGCTACTGGCGGTTATGTTCTTCGGAGCCGGATTCGCGGAGGCCGTCAACGCCGTGCTGCAAACGCAGTCGGGACATTTTTTCAATGTCGCTTATCTCATGACAACGATCTGGCGATCGCTGTTCCAGGTCGGGTCGGAACATGCCATTCCAGTCGCGGAGGCATGGGCCGCCCTACTCGTGTACTGCGCATTCTGCCTCGGCTTGCTCCTGCGCAAAGTGCGAGCCTATGAGGTGGTCCGGTGAACGACCACGCAATTAACGATCATCGAACCAACCACCGCATTGTGTTCGAAGATGTGTCGAAGTTCTACGGAGAAATCCTGGGCGTGAACCGGGTGAATCTCTCGATTCCGCCCGGCATCACGAGCCTAGTGGGCCCGAACGGCTCGGGCAAGACCACGCTAATGAACCTGATGACCGGCCTGGTGAAGCCATCACGCGGACGAATTCAGGTGCTCGACTACAGGACGGACGATCCCGAAAATCTATTCAAAATTCTTGGCTACTCGACGCAATTCGACGCGTTTCCCAAGGGCCTTACGGGATTTCAGTTTGTGTACTCGTATTTGCTACTGGCGGGAAGGGATTCCGAAAGCGCCGAGCAGATGGCCTGGCGGGCCATTGAGCGCGTGAACCTGGTCGAGGCTGCGAAACGGAGCGTTGCCGGTTATAGCAAGGGAATGCGGCAGCGCATCCGGCTGGCGCAGGCTCTGTCGCACGATCCCAAAGTGCTGGTGCTCGACGAACCGCTGAACGGTCTGGATCCCCTGGCCCGATCGGAGATGATTGCGCTGTTCCGTGCGTCCGCGGCACAAGGTTGTTACGTAATCATTTCCAGCCACATCCTGCATGAAGTCGATGTAATCTCCGATCAGGTCATTTTGCTGAGCAACGGCTATGTGGTGGCGGAGGGCCAGATCCAGAATGTTCGGAGTGAAATTCAGGAACACCCCACACAGATATTGATCCGTTGCAGCCGGCCACGTGAACTGGCGGCGAAAATGCTCGAATACGAGCACACGATTGAAGTTTCCATTCACAAGGATGAGCGCGGACTGCTGCTGAAAACGCGGGATGCGGACCGCTTTTATCTGGCGCTGAACGAGTTGGCCGTGAGCGGGATGGAAATCGAATCGATCGCGCCCGCCGACGACGATGTCCTTTCCGTGTACGAATATTTAATCGGAAGCGAAGAGGCTGTGCGATGAAGCAAATCTGGTGGGCACAGATCAAGGCGGTCATCCGCCTGGAAATGAAGAAGACGTTCTTCGCGAAGCGTGGACTGTGGATTTATCTGGTGGCCGCGCTTCCGGTTCTGCTTTTCATCGCATACGCCATCGCCACTTCCAACCAGCAGGGCAGACGCGCGGATATCGCGCGCCAGAGTGACCGGCCACTCTCGTATCAGGATTTGTTGGCGGTTAAGCCTGGCATGACAAGTCAGGAAGTGACCGAAATTCTCGGAAAGCCTCCGATCACGTTCCATTGGACGGAGAACCGGCCGCCGGAGACGGAGAAGGGCGCGGCCGTCGAGATTCGGCACGAGGATTATCACTATTCAGATGGGCAGAACGATTTGTTTGTCGGACTGGCGGCCGGCAAGGTCGAAAGGATCAATATTCAGAGCGGCCACAACCTGGGGCAGGATTCGGTCATGTTCGCGGGCGTCTTCCAGTTCTTTTTCCTGCGGCTCGCTATTTTTTTCGGATGCCTCGGAATTTTCATGAACCTGTTTCGGGGAGAGATTCTCGACCGTAGCCTTCACTTTTATTTTCTCGCCCCGGTTCGGCGCGAAGTCCTAATGGCGGGGAAATTTCTTGCCGGCTTGCTGGCCACCTGCACCATATTCGTGACCAGCGAAGTGCTGCAAACGGCCGCTTTTCTCTGGCACTTCTCTCCGAGTGCGCGGGATATTTACCTCTATCACAATCATGGTCTCGAACATGCCGCCATCTATGTCGGCGTGACGGTGCTCGCCTGTGTTGGCTATGGAGCTTTTTTTCTGGTGGCGGGAATGCTCTTTCGGAATCCGATTCTGCCGGCGGCGGCGATATTGATCTGGGAAGGAATCAATCCGTTCTTGCCCGGAGTGCTGAAGCAGTTCAGCGTCATCTATTATTTGAAATCGCTGTGTCCCGTGGATATTCCAACGCCACCGGGAACGCCGGCGCTGATGTCATTGTTGATCTCCAATTCCAATCCCATTGCGGCTCCGATCGCTGTACTGGGGATTCTAGGGGTCGCGCTGGTCGCGCTCTATGTGTCAAGCATTCAGGTGCGGCGCATGGAGATTAACTACACCACCGAATGAGCGACGCGGGCACCGATCGCGTGCGAGGGTTAGGCAGCGCTTTCTCGTTCTTGGAGTTTAGGGCCTTGGCGGCGTCGGCGGAGGCGGGGCAGCCGTGGGAGCACTGCTTAGAAACGCGGGATCCATCCTGGCGATGTCCACGCGGAAGCTCACCGTGTTCGCAGTTGGGAATGTGGCTGGAATTTTCTGTGTAACCTTGCTGGTCGCGGCCCACTCCGTTCCCCGCTGATATGTCGTCATGAACCCTACGCAGCTCAGGGCCGCCACATCGTGCCCCATCGTCGTATGAAAAACCCTTCCCTCTCCATAGTTCAATACCATGAGCATCGGCTCGTCGCGATCCGTGCCTTTATTCTCGCGATCGGAATGGGCCGTGGCCAGCACGGTCATGTTCTCGCCAGGTCCGCGCAGGGTGGCGTAGAGTTCATCGGCTGCGTGCATCCAAGCCGTCGGTAAGCCCCTCATAATTGGATGGTCCGGTTCTCGGGTGACCACTGGGAAAGGAATGCGCGCTCCGTGTGAACCTGCCGAACCCACTGACGTGTCGGAGACCAGTTTGCCGTCTTTGAAGTACCAGAGCGGGCCCGATTTTTCCGATCGATTTCTCCATCCGCCGATGCCGATCATCTGGTTGAAGGCCTGCCAATCGGGGAATGCATTGTCAGCCGCGTGCACGATAACTAAGCCGCCGCCATTCTTCACGTATTCTTCCAGTTGCTGGCGCAGATCCGCCGGCCAGTCCGGGGCGTCATAGTTCCAGACGATCGCTTTGTAGTCGGTGAACTTCGGCTTGAAATTGCTGAAGTCGCCGCCGAATTGAGGAGAAGTAGCGACCGTGACTTGAAACAGCCCGGTCTCCTCCAGTTCTCTCTTCAGTACCGACGTGGTTAATTGCCAAGCGTGATATGGCCCGCCACTTTGCCCATCGACCAGCAGAACAGGTATGAGTTTTTCCTTGGGCGTTACCAGCGCTAACAACCCGATTGCGCTCACGCTCGCGAGATAAGAAATCACTATAAGTTTTTTCATGGGTTTACCTGAGTAAGTTTTGGCGGTCTGATTCTAAATCAAACTATCGCACCGGCAAGACGAGAAGTCTTCAGAGGAATTCTTGAGGGAGGCTCACGTGCGGGAAGGGATCAGGGAAAAAAAGAAGCCCCGGCAATCGAGCCGGGACTTCCCTAAACTTACTGGATCAACAACTAGGAAGCGCGGCGCTGTCCAATGTTGTCGTCCTCTTCGTTCTGGCCCTGGCCACTCTTTTTCGGCTGGTTCGGCTGACCGGACTGTTGGCCGCCTTGCTGGCTTTGACCGGTTTGGCCGCTCTTTTGACCAGACTGACCAGACTGTCCACTCTGTTGTCCAGACTGTCCACTCTGACCACCCTGCTGTCGGTTTTTCTCCATATCGTCTGCCATGAATAGTCCTCCCTTTAAATGCGCGTCTCGGCGCACGAGTTAAATCCACTACTTTCATTTAGTTGCTGCCCAATGGGCTAGGGTTGGGGAGGAAAAGAATAGGGTTGGGAGGGCAGGAAATTGACGATCAAAACGCCGCCAAGAAGAAACCCTCGGATTTAACGGCCTTTCGATTCCTGGATCGCAGGAGATTGCGATGGAACGAAAGCCTTTAAGCGCTCCACTTCGTCCTGCGTTTTCTCCCAAGCCGCTACATTTTTCTTGGTCGCGATGGGTGCGCTGGGATCGCCATAAAACGCCAAAATATTATTCCGTAGCTCCGGTGTCACCGGATCAAAATTATGCTTCGCCAGTTGGTCGAGCAAGTGGCTGTAAGCGTTGTCGGTTAGCACATATTCGCCGGCGCGAGTGATTCGCCCGGTGTCAAAGTCGGTATTGGGAAGCTGCAGTTTCTTCGTTCCGACTTCAGCCAGAAGAATTTTATAGTTATCGAGTGTGTGGTTAACGCTGGCAATGTAGAGATCTTCCGTTTTGTGCGAAGGAATTTTGAAGTCAAGGGCCTTGAATGGTCCCACCTTCGGCATGAACTTCAGAAAAAATGCCAGAACCCGGGTGCCGAATCCCGGACGCCGATATCCTTTACCCCACTCCTTTTGGTAGTTGGCACGCGAAAGATAGTAACGAAATTTTCTGGAATTGAAGTTGGGAGTTTCGGCGACGATTTCTTTCTTTCGCGCCACCAGCGCAACCCTGGTCATCTCTGGAATGATGGTGCTAATCGCGCGCCGGAAGGTTCCAATCGCCAAGTCTTCCTTGGTGAGGACTTCATTCAGCTGAATTCCGTAGGTATCCTGGAACGCCCGCTCCAGGACAGGCTTTGAGATTTCGAATCCGATGAAATCGTGATAGCGGTCCGAGGTATAGCGATTTTTTGCGATTTGAGTTACATCGAAACCAAATTCCGTGCGAATGTGAGCCTTGGGGTTATCGGCGTACGTGACTTCGTTACCAAACTTTTTCCGCAGTTTTGGAAACTCGAGGCCCACCGCCTGATTGACGGTCGGATGTCCAAGATTGTCGGCCGAGTAATGCGCCAGCGCTCCCAGCGCGAAAGCATATTCGTTCAGATCGGAGGCCTCATTGATCATGTTGACGATGAAGTCGCCGCTGCGCACGTAATGAGTGAGGTCGCTGAAATACTTGCTGCCGAAGGGATAGTAGCCCATGTCCTGGATCAGCGAACCGCCGTAGGCGAAGGCGTGCGCTTTTTTCAGATCGTCTGCGGTCGCGCCGGGGAACCGCTTGCTGAGCAGCGGTTGGATGTCATCTTTCCACAGCAGATCGACGACTTCTTCGTGGGTCAGCACGGAATAAGCGCTGCAACTCTGAACCAGGCAAATTTGAATCAGGCAAATTTGAACCAGGAAGAGCAGAAGTCCAATGCCGATTACCGTGCGGCAAAGGTCGAGAAGTCGTGTCATAAGCTCCCGCCGGCTTCGTTCAGTGTCTGAATCTTCGTCGTCCGGCAATCTATGTTACCCGGCAATTCCTGGTAAAAGTGGATTGGCGGGATTCTCGCAGCCTTTCTTTAGTTGCCAACCACCGCCCAAGGTTGGCCTAAAACCATGTCTCGGTGGCGTGGGATGAAGTGGAAAACGGAAAAGTGCAGGAAAGGGAATGCAGGAATTTCGGTATCCCGGGATAACGAGGCCATTCCGCGGCGCCTCGACTCGGCCGACAAAGCTGTTTACGACGCTTTTTCCCGCTCCATAGTAGAGATATGTGTCGGCGCAAGAACGAGACTGGCGGTTACGGTTGTCCCGCTACTGTCCGACTGAATATTCAAGTCACCACCGAAGTGCCGCAATCGCTCTCGCATTCCGCGAAAGCCAACTCCCGTCCGACCCGTGCTCAACTCAAGTTGTTTGTCCAGGGAGATGCCTTTGCCGGCATCGTTGATCTGCACGACAATCGAGTTGCCTTCCTGACGAATTGCTATCCTGGCGGTCTCGCTGCCGGAGTGACGGTGAATGTTGGTGAGGCATTCCTGGACAAGCCGGAAAATGGTGATTTCCATTTGCTCGGAAAGACGTCGAAATTCAGCGGGAATCTCCATGTCGACTTTGATATTGCTCCGCTCCGAGAATCCGTCGACATACCAGCGAAGAGCCGATGCAAGGCCGGCCACATCAAGCAAAGGCGGGTGCAGCAGATGAGAGATGGTGCGAATCTCTTTGCCCATTTGTTGAATGAGAGCTGCATTCTCAGACGCTGCGGAGGCAGCTGCAGGATCGAGTTTGTGGGCCTGGGCCTGCACTGCGGCAACGTTCATGCTCAAAGCCGCCAGTAGCTGTCCAACACTGTCGTGCAGTTCGCGGGCAATTTGTTTTCGTTCTTCATCCCGCAATTGTTGTAATTGGCCGGAGAGTTCCCAGAGACTTTCGTTCGCGGCGCTCAGTTCCGCGGTTCGATCCTGGACCCTCTTTTCCAGGTCGGCGTGAGCACTGCGCAGTTGTTCCTCGGCCCATCGGCTCCGGGCAAGCGAACGGCGGTTCGCTTCTCCGAGTGCAACGATGAAACCGGAGAAGACAATGAATCCCACCATGCCAGAGATGCTTGCGCGCGGATTGGCCAGTTGAAAAGAACCTACCGGAGGAAGAAACCAGTACCAGATTCCGATCAGAGCTAAGACGGCGGTAAGGATGGAAGGACCAACGCCGCAATACCACGCCGAAAAAATCACCGCCGCCCAAACTGTGTGATAGGGGTTCTGGCCGTCGAAGGCCGGGGCGAGAAGTTTGCCCAGCATGAGAGCAGCGAGAGCGGCCAGTGAAGCCACGCCGTAGCGGCGCGCATTTTGCGCCGCTGATACTCGTTGCATCTCCATTCAAATCCGCCTTTCAGGATCAAAACAAGAGCGAAGACTTCGCGGCAGAACTCACTTCCCGTTCGGCACGGCCTTTCTCCAGTGCGGGCGCCGGAGCTCCCCGGCTTTTCCGTTTGTCGATTTCCAGCTTCAGCCAAGCCAGCTTCTTCGGGTCGCTGATGACTTTCATTACAGGATCTTTCGCGCGACGCTTATGCTTCATCATTCCCGCCTCTCGTTTCGAGCTAGCCGTGAAAGTTAGCCCTGAGCATATGCCTTCCACTAAAAAAAGGCGGGAATATTCTGTTCGTTTGTCGAGTCGAAACGCGCACGCAGCCATTCATGAGACTTGGCGATATGTTCAATACAGAATAATTATCGTAATCGTATAATATTAGTATGATTGAATTGACAAAGAATAGCACGATTGATATCCTCGCTGTCAAGGGAGGACAAAAAACATGGCCAGAACTGGAAAAACGGACGCACCGGCGTCTTCGAAATATCGGCAGGTTAAACTCTCCGCCCTAAGGAAGGGCCGGCGGGGCAAGCACCACGATCTGGTGCAAGGCATCCTGGACGAACTGCAGAGGGTGCCTGCCGGCTCAGCGCTCCAAGTTCCTCTGGACGGGGTCGTGATCGGTTTGGCGAACGTTCGATCCGCCGTTCATCGGGGCGCAGCCGCAAAGGGAGTGGAAATTGAGACCTTGGCCGACGAAAAACATTTCTATGTCTTTAAGAAAGCGGAAGCCTGAAGGACGAACTCGCCATATCAGCTTGCGGCCTGATCGTGCAAGGGCCCGGTCCCGCTGTCGCTCTGGTTGTGGCTACCGGTGTCGTTGTCCTGGGTATCATGCGCACCTGGCTTTGGTTCCTGGGATACGAGAGGGCCGAACTCAGATAATCTCCGAGTGTGCAGCAGGGCTTCGGACAGAGTCGTCGCGACGGCGTCCGCGCAATTCGCTCCAACTCGCTCTTGGGCCTTCAAGACTCCTCCCGCAAACTCCCACAGGCCGATGACAATCACCAGTTCCGGAAATCTTGCGCGCATCCGCTTGCACAGCCACCGGGCTTGCCCGACGGCGAAGGGCGGAAGCGCGGACACGAAGGCGATACGGAAGCCGCCTTTCTCCACTTGTTCCAACATGCCGTCGACCGTGCCAATGGCCAGGTAGGTAGCGCCGTATCCGGCTTGCCGGAGTATCTGCGACAGCATCATTCCCACGAGTTCATCGGCCTCATCCCGAGCCGGCAGGCAAACAATTTCGGTTCTGCCGAGCCCGGGATGAGATACCCCACGGCTCCCACGAGCGTCCCTGGTTGAGTGCTGCGGCGCCACCTGGTCGCCTAGATCGTCGATGAGCTCTCTTGTGCTTTGGGAGATAAATTCACAGGTGCGCTCCCCGAGCGCGTCAGTGTGCCGATCCTCTTCCGCCAGTCGAAGCGCTGGGATCAGAACGGTTTCATAGAGGCTCTCCAGAGATTTGTCCTGCAACTGGGCCTGCGCAATATTTCTCGCTTCGTCCTGATCCATCGCGAGGAGACGCTGGTAAAAGAGTTCTTGAGGACTGAGAACGGGTTCATCTCCGAGTATGATCTCGAGGAAACTCAACTGCGGGACGTAGCGCCCGACAAGCATCAGGCACACGGTCAGAGGAGTCGACAGAATTAATCCAACGGGCCCCCACAGCATCGACCAGAAAACGGCGGCGACGAGAATGGCGAGCGACGAGATTCCAGTGTGCGCCCCATACAGCCACGGTTCGATAATGTTCGCGACGACCAGTTCGAGAATTAAAAACAAAGCGACGATCAGCAGCGCGTGCTGCCAGCCCGGAAAGACGGCAAGTGCCATTGCCACCGGGAACGCGGTGGCGATCAGCGTTCCCACGTAGGGGACAAGCCGCAGCAACGCCGCCAAGACTCCCCACAGCAGCGCATGAGGAACTCCTATCAGGTACAAACCGACTCCGAAGAGCGCTCCGTAGCCGGCATTGACCAGGAACTGCAACAAAAGGTATCGACTGAGGCGCCGGCTGGCATCGTCCAGGGCCTGGGTCATGACGGTCAATTGCCCTTGTCCTCCCAGTCGTATGAGCCGGTTCCGCAGATCTTCACGCTTGATCAACATGAATGCCGTGAAGATGACTACGATCGCGGCGGTCTCTGCCGGACCGGCGAGAGGTCCGAGGAGAGCGCGCAAATCCTCGATCAGATTCGACGGAGGCGCGGTCACCTGGACCGGAACCGGACGAGCCGGGCGGGCGTTGCCGTTGGCGTCGTTTGGCGCACGCGCCGCGGCTTGCGCAGGAGCTGAAGCTAGCTCTTTGTTTAATTCTTGTACGGTGGCAGTGGCTTGTCCCAGAGCTCCTGCCCGAGGATGGAGCGAGCGAATGGTCTGTTCGAGGTTGCTTTTGTAATCTCGAATGTGACCAGTAATGTCCAGCAGTTGGCCGGCGACTTCCCACGTGGTGCCGACGGTCAACGCGAAACAAAAAGCCAATACGACCAGCACGGCCGGAACGCGGCCGAAGCGAATTCGTTCAAGCAGGCCGACCAGAGGCGTCAGGAGGAAGCTGAGAACCAGGGCCAGGGCCAGGGGAATGAAAATCTGGCGGCCGAAATACAGGGTCGCAATTGCCAGGGCGATTGCGATGAAGATCGACGATCTATAGGAAACCGTTGAATTCGAGGAGCGGGCCAAGGCCTGACCTCCAATCAAATTCCGACCGGGGTTAGCGGCATTCTCCTTCAGGCTTTGCCCGCGCACTGCGAGTGCTCGCAGCCGCACGCTATTTCGGTCGTGTCTTTGGCAGCCTCACAATACGGGCTGCAATACTTGCTGCCGGCTCGCGCCAGGCAATTGCAGCCTTTGTGAGCACATTTTTCTTGCTTGCGGCTTTCCATGTCTATCTCCTCTTGGCATCAGGCTATATCCCGGGCTCGAGCCGAGCGTTAACTGGCTTTGCCCCGATCTTCCTGTTTTTCCTCTCGCGCAATCGTTTCCAGCAACGTCTTCATTTCCTCGGCGTGCTCTTCCTCTTTGGCGAGGATGCTCTCCATCATTCGCCGGCTGGTGGGATCGTTATCGGCCAGATACCGGATAATTTCAGAGTAGGACTCCACCGCGATCCTTTCAGCGACAAGGTCCTCGCGGATCATGTCGACGAGGCTTTCGCCTTCCACATATTCGGAGTGACTGCGCGTGAGCAAGCCCTCAGGGTTGAAGTTCGGTTCGCCGTCCAACTGCGTGATTCGCTCGGCGATCAGGTCCGCGTGCTCCTGCTCCTCGGCGGCGTGTTCCAGGAACTCCTCGGCAACTGCCTGCGAATGGATTCCCTTGGCCATATAGTGGTGACGCTTGTACCGCAGTACGCAAACGATTTCTGTCGCCAGCGCTTCGTTGAGTACGCGCAGAACTACCTTGCGGTCACCCTTGTAGCTGTCGGTAACCGCGCCGTTCTCGATGTGCTGGCGCGCGCGCCGTCGAATCTCACTAATGTCCGTCAGAAACGAATTCTTGTCCTTCGCCTTGGCACCATCTTCAGCTTTCATCTTTCTCTTCCTTCCTGGTACGGTCCTGGCTATCACAACAATTCGGGGCGCCGAACAACAGTGGGGGAAAACTGTTGCCGGCAACCCCGACACTTGAAAAAATTTGCTGCGCCACTACACCGCGCGAGGCAGGCGTACCTTTTCCGACTTGTCATCGGAACTGGCTTCGCCGGACGATGCAATGTCCTGCGCTCCCGTGCGCTTCAAGATCTCCTTCGCGCGCTTGGTCCATTCCGAATTGTCCGAATGGACGGAAAGCAGGATGCCGCCATCTTTCACGCGGCCTTCATAGCGCTTGGCTTCATATTCAGGGATTCCCATTCCGATGAGAGCGCCGGCAATTCCGCCCACAGCGCCGCCCACACCGGCACCAGCCAGAGCCGCCATGATTGGACCAGCGGCGATGAACGGCCCCAGGCCAGGAATCGCGATGGCGCCAATTCCGAGCAGCCATCCCATGGCGCCGCCTAGCACAACGCCCGTCCCCGCGCCGGTTGTGGCGCCCTCAGGTGCCTTCGTATTTTTTTCGTGAGCGAACTCCTTGGTTCCCACCCCCTCGGGAAACAGTGCGGAAATGTCTTCGTTCCTGAATCCCGCGGAGCGCAGAGCATCGACCCCGTTTTCCACGCTTGCGTACGATGGATAAATGCCAAATACAGCCGTATTTTTTCCTGCCATGATGAATTCTCCTTGAAATATTTTTTGACTTCTAGCTCTTTGGTTTGACGGTCAATTCGCTGGTAACTCTGCCTTCGCCAGCAATTTCCGCGGCTTTTGCTTCAACGGCCCGTTTTTCTTCCTCTGAACGAACAGGCCCTTTCAGCGTTACTTGGCCGTTTTGCGCGATCACCTTCACGTTATGGGCGTATGTGGAGAAACTCTTGTCGGCCTCGATTGCCTTGCGGATCTGCTGTGTAAGGTCGCGGTCGGAACGATTGTTCTGCTGCTGGTCTGCAGTCGGCTCGTTAGGATTCCGGTCGCGCTGATTCATTTTGGTATTGTCCGTTGCAGGACTGCTCTGGCCTGCGGAGTCTTGGGCCACGGCCAGCGTCCCGCAACCGAGCAGTAGCAGGCCTGCGCATAGCAAACCTCGATACCCGGACTTTCGCTTCATTTTTGTCTCTCCCTCAAATGCTTGGATTTTCGTTCGACTGGTCGAGCATAGAGAGGCTCTGGTTACTCTGGGTATCAGGTCCGGGATGCAGTTCGCCTGTGGAATGCCTGTAGTCTGATTTTTCGCCAGAGGGTAACCCAAAGAAAATCAAGGCTCTGCGTGGAATTCCCAAGCTCAGTCCCCGGATCTGGGCGGGCCAATCATTCGCGGATATCTGGTTGGGTATGGAAGAGATTTCAAAACGGCTGCCCTGCTTCCCGGCACCAGTCGTACTCAGGGATCCGGCAGATTTCTCCAACCATGCGGAACGTAAGGATCGAGTGCTGATGGCGCGATCTGACCGTATTACCGGCGACGGCTTTACTACAGGAAATACCTTAGGGCACGGATTCCGACCAACATGGTACCAATATGGGAGTAAAAAGAGGTGGCGGGGCGCCGTTCGGGGCGACGCTCTCTAAGCCGCTACGCTTGATTTTTGTACTCCTCCAGTCAAGATGTTGCACCGGTTTATGTGTTGAACCGGTTGTAGATGAATTCTATGCCCACCAAGCGATCCGATTCGGTTGAAACCGATTGCCGGGAGTTCCTTCGTTTGCAATGTTCCTTTTTTCAGGGGAAACAATGAAAAGAACCACGCTCAACGAAACTGTGCCCAACGCCACTGGGAACCTTCCGCCCAGCATGGCAAAGAACAACGGCGGGAAATCCAGCAACGGAAAACCAAAGGATTCGGATGGAACCCTGGACCTGACCGTCATACTGACCAGCTTGCAGAGCATGCGCGATGGCGACTTCAGCGTTCGCCTGCCGGGCACCTGGGTAGGCATGGCTGGGAAAGTGGCCGACACGTTTAACGAGATTGTCGCGGCAAACCAGCACATGGCGCAGGAACTGAAGCGCGTCGGCCAGGTGGTCGGCAAGCAAGGCAAGACTCGAGAGCGTACGAGATTCCACGAGTCCAGAGGCGCCTGGGGCGAGATGGAAGTTTCGGTCAACACTTTGGTGGAAGACCTGCTCCGTCCGACGGCAGAAGTCACGCGCGCGATTGCGGCCGTGGCTCAAGGTGACCTGACTCAAACCGTCCGTTTGGATGTGGATGGCCGTCCCTTGGAAGGCGAGTTCCTGCGTTCCGCAAATCTTGTCAACACGATGATTCAGCAGCTCGGCGTGTTCACCGCCGAGGTAACCCGCGTTGCCCGCGAAGTAGGAACGGAAGGCAAATTGGGCGGGCAGGCGCAAGTTCCCGATGTGGCCGGCACCTGGAAGGATCTCACCGACAACGTCAATCTCATGGCTAGCAACCTGACTGGCCAGGTGCGAAACATCGCAGAAGTTGCCACTGCCGTGGCCAGCGGCGATTTGTCGCGCAAGATTACAGTCGATGTGCGCGGCGAAATTCTCCAGTTGAAAGAAGCCATCAATACGATGGTGGATCAGTTGCGGTCGTTCGCTTCCGAAGTAACTCGCGTGGCTCGCGAAGTCGGCACGGACGGCAAACTCGGCGGGCAGGCGGTTGTGCCGGGCGTCGCCGGAACCTGGAAAGATCTCACCGACTCCGTCAACGCCATGGCCGGCAACCTGACGGCTCAGGTACGCAACATCGCCGAGGTCACGACGGCTGTGGCTCGCGGCGATCTCTCCCGCAAAATCACCGTTGACGTAAAAGGCGAAATCCTCGAACTCAAAGACACCATCAACACGATGGTGGACCAGTTGAACGCGTTCGCGGGCGAAGTTACCCGTGTAGCTCGCGAAGTCGGTACGGAAGGCAAGCTCGGCGGCCAGGCGCAAGTGCCCGGCGTCGGCGGCACGTGGAAGGATCTCACCGACAACGTGAACTTTATGGCCAGCAACCTGACTGGCCAAGTGCGTAACATCGCTGAAGTTGCAACGGCGATTGCCAGCGGGGACTTGTCACGAAAAATCACGGTCGATGTGCGCGGTGAAATCTTACAGCTGAAAGAAACCCTCAACACGATGGTCGATCAGCTGAATCGTTTCGCGGGCGAAGTAACGCGCGTAGCCCGCGAAGTGGGTACGGAAGGACGGTTGGGCGGGCAGGCAAACGTCCCAGGCGTCGCTGGAACGTGGAAAGATCTTACGGACTCGGTGAACTCCATGGCCGGCAACTTGACCGGTCAAGTCCGAAATATTGCCGAAGTTACGACGGCCGTGGCCCGCGGCGACTTGTCGCGCAAGATCACGGTCGACGTGAAAGGCGAAATTCTCGAACTGAAGAACACCATCAACACGATGGTGGACCAACTCAACGCGTTCGCCGGCGAAGTAACGCGTGTGGCTCGCGAAGTGGGTACGGAAGGAAAACTCGGCGGTCAGGCGCAGGTGCCTGGCGTTGCCGGTACCTGGAAAGATCTCACCGATAACGTTAACTTCATGGCCAGCAACCTTACGGGCCAGGTTCGTAACATCGCTGAAGTAGCAACGGCTGTGGCCCGCGGCGATTTGTCGCGCAAGATCACGGTCGACGTGAAAGGCGAAATTCTCGAACTCAAAGACACTCTCAACACGATGGTGGACCAGTTGCGGTCATTCGCGTCAGAAGTAACGCGCGTGGCCCGCGAAGTGGGAACCGACGGGAAGCT
Organism: uncultured Acidobacteriaceae bacterium; assembly: GCA_963709305.1. Classification (GTDB taxonomy): domain Bacteria; phylum Acidobacteriota; class Terriglobia; order Terriglobales; family Acidobacteriaceae; genus Sulfotelmatobacter. The sequence continues at coordinate 617,759 of CAVPWO010000008.1, forward strand.
CGGCGGCCAGGCGTTGGTGCCCGGCGTCGGAGGAACGTGGAAAGATCTCACCGACTCGGTCAACTCCATGGCCAGCAATTTGACCGGCCAGGTGCGTAACATCGCCGAAGTTTCAACCGCCATCGCCAGCGGCGACTTATCCAAGAAAATCACGGTGAACGTCAGCGGCGAAATCCTGCTGCTCAAAGAAACCATCAACACGATGGTGGATCAGCTCAACGCATTCGCGGGCGAAGTCACGCGCGTGGCTCGCGAAGTGGGCACTGAAGGACGACTGGGCGGACAGGCAAACGTCCCAGGTGTTGCCGGAACGTGGAAGGATCTCACGGACTCGGTGAACTCGATGGCCGGCAACCTCACGGGTCAAGTGCGAAACATCGCCGAAGTAACCACGGCTGTGGCCCGCGGAGATTTGTCGCGCAAGATCACGGTGGACGTGAAAGGTGAAATTCTCGAACTGAAGAACACGATCAATACGATGGTGGATCAGCTCAACGCTTTCGCCGGAGAAGTCACGCGCGTGGCCCGCGAAGTCGGTACCGACGGCAAACTGGGCGGCCAGGCGCAGGTGCCGGGCGTCGCCGGAACGTGGAAAGATCTCACGGACAACGTCAACTTCATGGCGAGCAACCTTACGGGCCAGGTGCGAAACATCGCCGAGGTGGCGACCGCCATCGCGAACGGCGATCTTTCGAAAAAGATCACGGTAGACGTGCGCGGCGAAATCTTGCAGCTCAAAGAAACGCTGAACACGATGGTCGAGCAGTTGCGCTCGTTCGCTGCCGAAGTGACCCGCGTGGCCCGCGAAGTGGGTTCCGAAGGCCGGCTGGGCGGCCAGGCAAACGTGCCGGGCGTCGCCGGAACGTGGAAGGATTTGACGGACTCAGTGAATGCCATGGCCGGCAACCTGACTGGCCAGGTGCGAAATATTGCCGAAGTAACGACGGCCGTGGCCCGCGGCGACTTGTCGCGCAAAATCACGGTTGACGTGAAAGGCGAAATTCTCGAACTCAAGAACACGATCAACACGATGGTGGATCAGCTCAACGCCTTCGCGGCCGAAGTGACCCGCGTGGCGCGCGAGGTCGGTACCGACGGCAAACTAGGTGGTCAGGCGCAGGTGCCGGGCGTGGCCGGAACGTGGAAGGATCTTACCGACAACGTCAACGTCATGGCGGCCAACCTCACCGAACAGGTGCGCGGCATCGTGAAAGTCGTGACGGCCGTCGCCAACGGAGATCTCACGCAGAAGCTGGCCGTCAACGCGAAGGGCGAAGTCGCAGCTCTGGCGGAAACCATCAACAACATGACGGGCACGCTGGCGACGTTCGCCGATCAGGTCACCACCGTCGCCCGCGAAGTGGGTGTGGAAGGCCGTTTGGGTGGCCAGGCCAACGTGCCGGGCGCCGCTGGAACGTGGAAAGACCTTACCGGCAACGTCAACCTTCTGGCCGATAACTTGACCAACCAGGTACGCGCCATTGCTGAAGTTGCAACCGCCGTTACCAAAGGCGATTTGACGCGGTCGATTCAAGTCGAGGCGAGCGGCGAGGTGGCGGAGTTGAAAGACAATCTCAACACGATGATTGACAATCTTCGCCTCACAACCGATCGCAACACCGAACAGGACTGGCTCAAGACCAACCTGGCGCGCTTTACCGGAATGTTGCAGGGGCAGCGCGATTTGACTACCGTCGGCCGGATGTTGCTTTCTGAACTCGCACCGCTGGTGAACGCGCAGCAAGGCGTGATCTACCAGATGGAGACCGAGGAATCGGCGAGCATGACGCTGCTGTCGGCTTTTGCAGACGATGGCGAGAATGGACAACTGCGCAGGGTAAGGCTCGGCGAAGGACTCGTGGGACAGGTGGCGGCGGAAAAGCGCCGCATGTTGATTTCAGACCTGCCGGACAAAACCATTTCAATCCGATCCGGGCTGTTTGAATCGGTTCCACGCAATGTCATCGTTCTGCCAGTGCTCTTCGAAGACCGGGTCAAGGCGGTAATCGAACTCGCGTCCTTGAATGCATTCACCGCTTCCCACCTGGCATTCCTCGAGCAGCTGACTGCCAGCATCGGCATTGTGCTCAACAGTATTGAAGCCACGATGCAGACCGAAGGCCTGCTCAAACAGTCGCAGCAACTTGCGGCCGAACTGCAAACGCAGCAGAAAGAGTTGCAGCAGACCAACGAGCAGCTGGCGCAAAAAGCGCAACAGCTCGCCGAACAGAACGTCGAAGTGGAACGCAAGAACCAGGAAATCGAGCAAGCCCGGCGCGCTCTGGAAGAGAAGGCAAAAGAACTGGCACTCACTTCCAAATACAAGTCGGAATTCCTGGCCAACATGTCGCACGAGTTGCGAACTCCGCTGAACAGCATTTTGGTGCTGGGCCAGCAGCTCAGCGAAAACCCGGATCACAATTTGACGCCGAAGCAGGTCGAGTTCGCGCGCACCATTCACGGCGCGGGGACCGACTTGCTGAATCTGATCAGTGACATTCTCGATCTCTCCAAGATCGAGTCGGGCACGGTGTCGGTCGAGGCGGAAGAGGTCTTCTTCGCCAAACTGCTCGAAATGGTCGCCCGGCCCTTCCGGCACGAAGCGGAGAACCGGCGGCTGACGTTCGAGGTGCAGGCCGATCCACATCTCACTCGCAGCCTGGTGACGGACTCCAAGCGCCTGCAACAGGTATTGAAGAATTTGTTGTCGAACGCCTTCAAGTTCACCGAGCATGGATCCGTAAAACTTGCCGTGTCGGTCGCTCACGAAGGATGGAGCGAAGATCATCCGATTCTCGGTGGGGCGGCTTCGGTTGTGGCGTTCGAGGTCACTGATTCAGGCATCGGAATTGCGCTCGACAAACAGCGCATCATCTTCGAGGCCTTCCAACAGGCAGATGCCGGCACCAGCCGCAAATACGGAGGCACCGGTCTGGGTCTGGCGATCAGCCGTGAGCTCGCCAGTCTGCTGGGCGGAGAAATTCAGCTGCGCAGCACACCCGGTCAAGGCAGCACATTCACCCTTTATCTGCCTCTAACCTATGTGGGTCCGACTGCTTCGAAGATCACGTTGGCGGATGGCAAGGTATCAGCGACCGCCATGCCGCTGCAATTGTCGAATATCGTTGTGTCGGAACACCCGGTCGAGCAGATTGCCGACGACCGAAACAATTTGCAGCCCGAGGATGCGGTGCTGCTCATTGTGGAGGACGATCCGCACTATGCCCGTGTGCTTTGTGATTTGTCGCGCGATAAGGGATTTAAAGTGTTGGTCGCCTTGCGCGGCGCGGAAGCGCTCGCACTGGCTCGCGAGTTCCATCCTACGGCGATCTCCCTGGATGTTTTCCTGCCAGACATGCTGGGCTGGACGGTACTCAACCATTTGAAGCAGGACCCTGCCACCCGGCACATTCCCGTGCAAATGCTGACGCTGGATGAAGACCGGCGTCACGGCCTGGCTCGAGGCGCATTTGCGTTCGTAACCAAGCCGTCCAGCCCGGAGGAGCTGGAGTCCGCAATCTCGCGCATCAAGGATTACGCATCGCCGCGCCGCAAGAGACTGTTGATCGTCGAGGATAACCCGGCGGAGCAATTGAGTATTCGCGAACTGCTGGGTTATAGCGACATTGATGTCACGGTTGCGGCGACGGGTGCTGAAGCGCTGGACCTGGTCACCAAGGAGTCGTTCGACTGCGTTGTGCTCGACCTGCGGTTGCCCGACATGACCGGCTTCGACATTCTGGAGCGCATGCGCGATATTCCCGAGGTGAGCGACCTGCCAGTGGTCGTCTTTACCGGTAAGGAATTGTCGCCCGAGGAAGATGCACGCCTGCATACACTGGCTCGCAGCGTCGTGGTAAAGGGCGTGGAATCTCCAGAACGGTTGCTCGACGAGACCGCGCTGTTCCTGCATCGCGTGGTCGCGGATCTTCCTCAGGAAAAACAGAAAATGCTGGACCGGCTGCACCGGTCCGATGAAGCGCTGATCGGCAAGAAAGTGCTGGTCGTCGACGACGACATGCGCAACATTTTTGCCCTGAGCAGCGTGCTGGAGCGGCGCGGAATGGCGGTATTGACTGCTGGAACCGGCCGGGAAGCGATCTCCATGCTGGAGTCGACTCCCGACGTGGCAATCGTTCTGATGGACATCATGATGCCGGAAATGGATGGATACGCTACCATGCAGGTGATACGGCAGAATCCTTCGTTCCGAAGGTTGCCGATCATTGCATTAACCGCGAAAGCCATGAAGGGGGATCGTGAAAAGTGTCTGGAAGCGGGCGCGTCGGAATATCTTGCCAAGCCAGTGAATACCGAGCAGCTGCTTTCAGCGCTACGCATGTGGCTGCACCGATGAGAGTCGGTTAGGGCGAGTGCGGGATGAAGACTCGTGGAGACTGTTGCACGTTGAGAGAGTGATGAGCGTTCACGAAGAAGTCAACATTCTCATGGTCGATGATCAGGCGGGCAAACTGCTCACCTATGAAGCCATACTTGCCGACCTGGGAGAGAATCTCATCAAAGCGACCTCCGCTAAGGAGGCTCTCGAAAAGCTCCTGAAAACCGATGTAGCCGTCGTATTAATGGATGTGAGCATGCCGGAGATCGACGGCTTTGAACTCGCGGAGATTATCCGCCAGCATCCACGCTTTCAGAAGACGGCCATCATCTTCATTTCCGCCGTGCATTTGACGGATCTCGACCGCCTTAAGGGATACCAGCACGGAGCCGTGGACTACCTTTCTGTCCCCATCGTGCCTGAAGTGCTGCGGGCCAAGGTAAGAGTTTTCGCCGAACTCCACCGCAAGAAGCTACAACTTGAACGGCTCAATAACGAACTCGAGTTGCGCGTCGCCGACCGAACCCTGGAACTGGAACAGAAGGCACTGGCACAACAGAAACTGAACAGCGACCTGGCCCAGAAGAACCAGGAACTGGACGCCATTGTGCATACCGCGCCCGATATTATTTTCAGCCGGCAGGCCGATGGCGCCCGAGACTACATCAGCAGCCGATTCTACGACTACACAGGTGCCGCTCCGGGCTCCGCTGTCGGACTCGGCTGGCTGGAGTATTTGCATCCCGATGACAAAGAACGAAGCTGGGAGTTGTGGATGCGATCCGTGAAATCGGGCGAAGCTTATGAATCGGAATACCGCATCCTCGGCGCCGATCAGAAGTACCGCTGGTTCCGCGCTCGCGCCGTGCCGCTTCGAGATCCCGAGGGGAATATCCTGAAGTGGTACGGGACCTGCTCCGACATCCATGACAGTAAAGTCCTGGAGCAATCCATCCGCGACAGCGCGATTGAACTGGAAAGGATGGTCGATCTCAGGACCACCGAACTGAGACGCCTGTCCAGCCGCCTTATGACGATGCAGGACGAGGAACGCCGGCGGATCGCCCGCGAAATTCACGACGGTCTGGGACAAGAGTTGGCTGCCGCCAAAATGATCCTGGACGGCATCATGTCGAAGGATTCGTCACCTAGCGTGCGCCGCGCCTCCACGGATGCCAGCCAGTTGGTGGATCGCGCCATTCAGCAGGTGCGGACCATCTCCCATCTACTGCATCCCCCTCTTTTGGACGAGGTCGGATTGGTGTCTGCGCTGCGCTGGTATCTGGAAGGTTTATCGGAACGCAGTGGAATCGAAATTCGCCTGGACGTCGATCCTCCGGATCTGGCCCGCCTCAAAGCGGACCTGGAAACCGCGATCTTTCGCATTATCCAGGAGGCTTTGACCAACATGTTCAGGCATTCCGGCGCACGAAATGGATCGATCAGGCTGGCAGAGAATAATGGTTCGATCGTGGTCACGGTCCGCGATGATGGCAAAGGGATCGAGGACCAGGTGATTCAGCTGCGCCCCGACAGCGTCGGAGTTGGAATCGGTGGAATGAGGCAGCGAGTGTCAGAACTCGGAGGCAGTTTGCGATTGGCCAATGCCAACCCCGGTACAATCGTCGAAGTCGTCATTCCTTCCCGGCGAAATGAAAAAAGACGCGTGCCGGTATCGGTGTGATCGCCAGCCTGCAAGTTGACTCGCTCAGGCGGCTTTACGGTTGGACACATTCAGTTCGTCCACTCTGCGGTCGGCCCGTCTACGGTCAGGTACGGGCTTGAGGTCGTCAACTTTTCGCTCATCCGCTTTGATTTCGACCTGTTCATGCTTGATATCGAGACGCAGGCGGTTGTATATGCTCATGTACTGGTTCGCTACCCAGACGAGGGAAAAAAAGGCGATCAGATATCCTCGCCAATCCAGATAAAGCAATTTGAAGCGGACGAGGAACAGCATCCCCGCCGCGACGTAGTGGCTGAAGCAGTACTCGCAGGTAAATAAATAAAAGAATTTACGGAGGAACAAGGATCGCGCCTCAGCACATTCCCTCTGGCAATACTGGCGGGGCTCTCGAAATACTTCCTCATGAGTCACGGTCCAAGCTATACAAGCGACCGGAATACCCAAGATCAGAAGCCAAGCGAGCTGCAGTCCTAGTCCCATGACATTGAGGTTTGGATGCACTGGCGGTCTTATGCGTTGATTTAGCGGCCACCAGGTACATAATCGCTCGCACATCCATGAGCGACTTACAATGCGTCGCTACACCTTTTCACCGATTCCTTCGCTCTGTGTAAGCTCGTATTCTCCGGCAATCAGGATGCGGACGGCCATGTGCTGGGTTCTCCAGCAGTGACTGCACACGGCGGCCCTCGCAGGGACTTTGCAGTTTAACCGGCTTGGAAGCCGTCCTTGGCTCCCGCATCCTTTTGCATTTCTCCGCCGATTCTGCTGAAGCTCGAAGGGCTCGGTTCGATTGACGACTCCGCTGAAAGATTGAACGGTAAAGCAGTCTCTCTGCCGAGAGGTAGTGCAGCGAACTCAGTGGTTCGCCAATGACCAGTTACAAAAGGAGGCTTATGCAAACACGCAAGTTTGTTTCGATTTTGGCGTTGACCTTCGCGATTTCAATGATTGCATGTTCCGACCGGAATGCGAAAATGCCCGACGTCGCCGGCGATATCCGCCACGCGCTGGATCAGGCAGGGTTGAACGATGTAAGCGTAAACCAGGATAGGGACAAAGGCGTTGTGAAGTTGTCCGGCAAAGTTCGACGAGAAGACGACAAAACCCGTGCAGAATCGATTGCCCAGTCGATTGCCGGGACCGAGGTAGTATCGAATGAGATTGCGGTGCGGCCGAATGGAGATGAAGGCACGGCGAGAAAAGTGGATTCCGACCTGGATTCAGCAATCGACAAAAATTTAGACGCGATGCTCGTGCAACACCGATTGAAGGATGATGTGCGATACGACGTGAATAACGGCGTAGTCACTTTAAAAGGCGATGTTCATTCTCAGGATGAGCGCGCCTCAGTCCAGCGAATGGCGGAACGAGTTCCTAATGTCAAGCAAGTGGTGAATGAGATTGAGGTCAAGCATCAGAGGGCAACTTCGTCAAGATGAACCTGGGTTGACGACGAGGCGGTAAGGATGATTTATTTGCTGAAATCAAGTTGAAACGAAAGAGCCCGCTCCTTTGAGAAGCGGGCTCTTCCTTATTTCATTGCGGGAATACCCATTTTCCGGGAATACCCCTTTGAGCACACGCTACATCGGAGCCGGCGCGTCCGTCCGCACGCGGGATCCGAAGCAGGTCAGTTTAAAGACCTCCGGCCCCTTCCGAAATGGGCTACCAAAGAGATCAGGAAGAGCACCAGGAAAATAACAAACAGAAGTTTTGCGATGCCGGCAGCCGCAACGGCGATGCCGGTGAATCCCAGCACTCCGGCGATCAGCGCTACTACCAAGAACACTAAAGCCCAATAAAGCATGGTCGTTCTCCTCGGGTGACTGAAATCGATCGTCTTTATTTTGGCCAGCCGACTTACTTTTCAGGTATCCGAGTGAGCCTGTATTCGCAAGCAGCCGTGGCTGTAGGGCGAATTTTCTATTTATATTGTTGTTCCAAAACCTCCACCAGCCCCACGGAGAGCGGGACGCAATCAGTTTTCATCGCGGAAAGCGCCAAAACATTCGCAACTCTACATACAAACGTTCCTGCAGTGACGTTTGTACGTACAATCTCCAAGAAAGCAGCGAACAAATCACGAACAAATAAAGATCCGATGCGGCGTACCCGATAGAAAATGAGGTAACGGGCTGCTCGCTGCGGGAACCCGGCTGCGCATTGTCACCGCTGCGATCAACTTCTACTATACCAATCAAATCGGGATCGGCGCCTGCTTCGGGTATGCCGATCTCTCAAAAAGGGCGTGCACATGAATACTTCAAAAAGCAGCAGGTCAACTCCAATCCGCAAAACTCTGTGGCAAAGCGCGACACTGCGAGTCACCGCCGTGCTCGCAATCCTGTTCCTGATCGCATTCGTCGCGCTGGCGACGCCTCAGGATCGTGATCACGACCGAGACCGCGATCATGACCGCGATCACGACCGCGACGGGATTCACGTAATGTCTCGCGAACGCATCTCGCGCGACTTTGGCGGCGGCTCCGGAGGAAGGCCTTCCCCCGACGCGCTATGCGAACCCGGCTTCGTAGCGGTGGGCTTTCATGTGCAGACCGGCGAATTCTTCAACCAGGCATGGCTCGACTGCGCTCGCCTGCGCCCGGATGGCAGCGTGGGGGACGAGCGAAGGATGACCGAGCGAACGGGCAGTCCCGGCGGCCGCCCCGTCTATGACGCGCGCTGCTCCGAGGGCAGCGTTCTACGCGGCTTGCGCGGACGCACCGGCGCCTCCATCGATGAAACGATTGGCGAATGCAGTTGGGTTCGCGAGATCGTCGAGGGACGCGACCGTCCCCGGGTCGAACTGACCCAATCGATCACGCGCCCGCGTCCGGGAGGAAGACCCGTGGAGGCTCACTGCCCGCCCGGCGCGGTGGTCACGGGATTCCGATCCACGAGCGGCGAATACATGGATCACTTATGGATCGTGTGTTCCGAACTGCAGCGCAACTACTAAGCGCATTCGTTGATTGACTTGGCTGTAATCGATCCGGTTTTCGCAGAGACGCGGACAGCCGCGGGCACGGCCGCAGAAGCCGCGGCCTGTTCGCCTTTGCGGATCAGCAGGATTGCTCCCAGGATTGCCACCGTCGCCAGAACCACCCGCATCGTCAACGGTTCGGAAGCCAGCAGCCATCCCAGAAACACGGCGACCACCGGATTCGCGTAGGTGTGCGTCGCCACCAGCGCCGGAGGGCAGCGCTGCAGCAACCATGTGTAGGCAGTGAAAGCGATGACTGAACCGAAGACGATCAGATAGGCCAATCCCAAAATTGATTTCAAAGAAATGCTGGCCCAGTGCGTGGCGTGAAATTCGCCGGTCAGTCCCGCGGCTGCGAGCAGCATGACTGCGCCGCAGATCGTCGGCAGCGCTGTGCGACCGAGAGCGTCCGAAGGCAGCTTGAGTTTGGGCGAGATCACTACTCCCGCCGACCACGACAACGAACCCACCAGCACCGCCGCGATGGCCAGCACGCTCGAACCTTTCACCGTCAACTCCGTAGCCGTGAGCATGGCCACGCCAAGCGCGCCCAAACCCAGGCCCAGGGCGCTGAGCCGGCTGATCTTCTGCTGGCGCATTGACCAGGCCAGAACCAGAATGAACATCGGTTCGGTCGCGATCAGCAGCGCGGCCAGTCCCGATCCCAAATATTGTTCTGCCCAATGTAATGATCCGTGACCGACGAGAAAAAATAATGCTCCCACAATGACGCCGGAAATCCAGTGCGCGCCCGTGGGACGATAGCCGCGCGCCCACGCCCACGCGAACATGATTCCGCCAGCAATGGAATGCCGAACGCCCGCGGTGACCAGCGGCGGAATGGTTTCGACTGCGTAACGGATCGCAAGATACGTCGAACCCCAAACCAGATAGATAGCGGCGAAGGCGAGCGCCAGCTGAATGGAATAGGCACGGCTTTTTTCGGCTGCCGATTTTTGCGTGGGCACGAGCACGGGTCTGCCTCCGATGTGAATCATTTTTTGCTTTGCCAATCGGTCTTTGCGAACCATAAATTGAGCCGCCTTGTGTGGATTCTTCATCTAACCACTAAAATAACATTTAGAGGTTAGGATGATGCTAGCGCCGATGCTGCTAACTTGTCAAGAACGTTTTAAAGGTTAGATAATAGAAAGCGAGACCTCGGACGGACGTTAGAACTTGCTCGGCTGAGGTCCAAGGTCTGAGGTCTGAGGTCCGCAGTCCCGGAAGGAAAAAGACTCTGACACCCACGCCCACAGAAGGAAGCAGGAAAATTGTGCGCCGCCGTGCGCCGCGCTTCGATCTGGTTGCGGGCAACGTCGCCCTCGACTTCGTGAATACGCTCGACGATCGGCACATCAAGCCCAAAGAATTGCTGGAGAGTTATATCGATCTCGCCCGGTTTGGCGAAGATACGGGAGCGCTTGAGCCGGGGCAGGTGGACCGGCTCTTCGAGCGCAGTTATGCGGAGCCCGATCGCGCGCAGCAGGCGCTGCTCCAGGGCAGAGAATTGCGCGAAGCCATTCACGATGTTTTTTGGGCGCTCATGAATAAGCGGGAGGCGCCGGCTTTGGCGCTCGCCAGGTTGAACAACTATGTTCAAGCGGCGGCAGAGCACATGCGGCTGGTCGCGGTCAACGGCCGCTTCGAATGGGGCTATGACGACTTGCTTGATTTCAACAGCGTGCTATGGCCGATAGCGCGCTCCGCGGCCGATCTGCTGGTTTCGGATCAGTTGGCTCTGGTGCGGGCGTGCTCGTCGAAAGTTTGCGAGTGGTTTTTTCTGGATACCAGCAAGAGCCATCGGCGGCGCTGGTGCGATATGACTCGCTGCGGGAATCGCGCTAAGGTGCGAAGGTTTTACGCGCGAAAGAAAAAAGAGCGCTAAGCGCGGAGGACACTGACAGCCAAAGCATCTGATGTCAGACGCTTTAAAGTTCGAGCGTGCCATGAAGGTACAGGCGTGCACTGCCGGCGATCTTCACTCGATCACCAGCGATTGTGCACTGCACGGATCCACCGCGGGCGCTGAGTTGTTGCGCACGGAACGTGTTCTTACCGAGCCGCCCCGCCCAATACGGAGCCAGTATGCAGTGTATGGAGCCGGTGGCGGGGTCCTCATCGATGCCGGCCGACGGTAGAAACATTCGACACACATAATCCACGTCACCCTCGCCGGGAGCGGTAACGATCGTTCCGCGCCCGGCATCGAGTTTGGCGAGAGCGGCAATGTCGGGCGAGAGCGCTCGCACTTGCTCAGCCTGATCCAGCACCACAAGGTAGTCGCGCGATTTCATTACTACCGCCGCTTTCAAACCCAGGGCTGGTAACAGGCCGGCCGGCGTCTCACATGGTTGGGGTGGCATGGCGGGAAAGTCCATTACAAAGTTGTGCTGGTTCTGAGCGACGGAATTCTGGGCGACGTTCTTTGCGACGTTCTGAGCGACGGTCTTTGCGACGGTCCTTGCTACGGTCAACAGGCCGCTGCGGGTGTGGAAGCGAACCGGCCATACGGTGTGCTTCCGCAGCGCGAGCACATAGGCGGATGCCAGGGTCGCATGCCCGCAAAGGTCGTCTTCGATTTTGGGTGTAAACCAGCGCAAGTCGAAATCGCCATCCGCTCGAGGAACAACAAACGCGGTCTCGCTGTGCCTGTTCTCAGCCGCAATTTTCTGCATGATGCTGTCCGCGAGGGGAGCGGAAAGGACGCAGACCCCCGCCGGGTTCCCTGCAAATAGCTCGCTGGTGAACGCATCCACGTGGTAATACGGAATTGCCATGTCGTGGTCTCTAACCTGGATCCCACTGAGGAAATGGATCCCACTAAGATCGGGCCACCCTCGTGCCGAACTCTTTGCCTTAATTTCCTTTGGCTATTTCGCTTGGTTGGAAGTCGGGGTCACCGAATTGCCAGAGCAGGAATGACATTTCGTCGGCGAACTCCAGGTCGTGCTGGGCGCGAGTGGAGCCCATACCGTGGCCGGCGTCGTAGTCGACGCGCAGCAGGACCGGCTTCTTGCTGGACGTGGCGGCTTGCAGGCGTGCCGTCATTTTTGCCGCCTGCGAGGGATCGACGCGCGGGTCATTGATTCCGGCGGTCAGCAGAATTCCCGGGTACGCCGTGCCATCTTTGACGTGTTGATATGCGTCCATGGCGAAGAGTCCCTTGAAGCCGTCAGCGTCGGTGACGGAGCCGAACTCGGCGATGTTGGGCGGACCGTTGGGAGTGAATTCCATGCGGGTGGCGTTGGAGCAGCCCACGCGGATCAGGGCTCCGGCGAACAGATCGGGGCGTTGCGTGACAGCGCCGCCGATCAGGATGCCGCCGGCGCTGGTGCCTTCACCCGAGAGGCGCTGGGCGCTGGTGTATTTGTTTTCGATTAAGTATTGGGCGCTGGCGATGAAATCGTCGATGGTGTGCTGCTTGGTGAGTTTGTAGCCGGCGCGATACCAGTCTTCTCCGTATTCTCCGCCGCCGCGCACATGAGCGATGGCGATCACGCCTCCGCGCTCCAGCCACGCCAGCCAGACCGGATCGAAATAGGCGTCGAAAGAAATGCCGTAAGCGCCGTAACCGATCAGGTGAGTAGGATGGTTGCCATCATGCGCAAGGTTTTTGGCGTGAATAATGGAAAGCGGAATCATAGTTCCGTCGGCACTCCTGGCTTTGACCTCTTCCGCTTCGTAGCCTGATGTGTCGATCGGGATCGGTGGCTGAATTCCGGTTTCTGTGGCGGCTTTGGATTTGGGATCGTAACGCAAGAAAGTCGGCGACGTAGTCCAGGAGACGACGTGGACGAGCGCGCCGGGTTCAGTCGGTGTTACGGAAATGTCAGCCACGGAAAGGCCTTTGCCGACGACGACCGGTTCGATTTTTCCGTCGAAGGAAAGGCGGCGCATGCGGCCGATGCCACCGTCGAGATCGCGAAGATAGATGCCGTCGCTGGCGACATCCACTTCCTGGATGACGACTTCGCTGGCGGGAACGACGACGGTTGCGTGAGCGATCTCGGGATTCTTGAGGCTCGTACGAATGACCTCATAGCGCGACTTGTTCTTGTGAGTCATCAGATAGATGTCGTCGTTGCGAGGCACGAAATTAGTGATGGCGGCATCTACGTCGAAGAGTTTTTTCCAGGCAATGGGTTGGGCGTTGAGCCGATCGAGCGGGATGTAGTAGGCGGTGGCTTCGTTCTGCGTTCCGTGCGCCAGCAGTCCAAGAATGTAGGGCGAGCCCGGGGTGTAGGAGGCGAAGCTGAGATCGTTATCGTCAACCTTCACGTCGGGAGAATAGCCGTAGCCGAAGACGAAGCGATCTTTCTCGGGATCGTGTCCGAGTTCGTGGACGTAGACGCGGCTGCGCTGTTCGAAGGCGGTGCGCGGCATGTCAGGCGTGAGTTTCTGCAGACGGTTGTAGAGGAAGGACTTGTTGCCGGGCAGCCATGCTATGCCGCCGAAGCGGGCGCGGTCGATGGCGTCGGGCAGCATTTTTCCCGTGGCGGTTTCGAGAATGTGGATGACGCTGTTCTCCGAGCCTCCGGGAGAAATCCCGTAGGCGACCAGGGCGCCATCGAGCGACGGCTGATAGTAGTCGATGGAGGAGTGGACGCCGTCTTTGGTAAGAAGTTCAGGATCGAGCAGCAGGCGCTCGGTTGAGTTGCCCTCCTTTACATAGAGCTTCACATTGTCGGCGGTGGGGTCGGCCTTGAGATAGAATACTTTTCCGCCCCATACCTGAGCGTTGCGAACGCGCGTGCTGGCTGTGTCGAGAGCCTTGACGCGGGCGAGAAATTTTTCGCGGCCCGGGATGCGGGTGAGGGCGGAACGGGTGTAGGTGTCTTGCGCCTTGAGCCATTCGGCGCCCTTTCCCTCGCGCCAGTTTTCCAGCCAACGATAACGATCGGTGACGCTCTGACCGAAGAAAACCTCGGTTACATCCTGGCGTTCGGTGGGGGGTGGGGCGGATTGCGCTTGCAGAGCGCATGCGGCGCAGAGGCATAAAAAAGCGACCAGAACATGGAGACGGATTGCGATGCGTAAAGGGCAGAAGGAATGATTTGACATAAAGGTTTACTCCTGGGCGAGCGGGGTTCGGGTTCCCGGGAGGGGATGATAGCAGAGCAAACGTCAAGGTCAAAGTCGGAGTCAAATTCAAAGTCCCAGAACGCGACAAGGGTGGGGTAACCGGTCTATTACAATCGCCTGTCTGCTATCCGACTGACGAAGATTCTTGGAGGGTCTGTGATTGTTCGCATGCTTGCTGTTGTGCTGCTGATGGGTTCGGCTGTGGCGCAGAACGTGGTTCATTACACCACCACCACCGCCAACGTGAAATATCTTTTTGCCACGGCGGAACCGGTTTTGCGGTTGAAGTCCGGGGATATCCTGGATACGAACACGCTGGACTGTTTTGGCAATGGGCTGAAGAAGCCGGGCGACACGTTGAGCATGGCGACGGGGGACAATCCGCTGGCGGGGCCGTTTTATGTGGAGGGCGCCGAGCCGGGGGACACGCTGGCGGTGAAAATTTTAGACTTGCAGGTGGATGGAGACACGGGAGTGGGCGCGTTCGCGCCGGGATTTGGGGCGATCAACGAAACCAATTACACGCCCATGCTGCACGCGCCGCTGCCGGAGCGGGTATGGTTTTATCACATCGATCATGCGGCGAATGCGGCCACCTTCAAGGCTCTGGATTCGGATTTCTCGGTGAAGATTCCCATGCATCCATTCTTTGGATGCATGGGTGTGGCTCCGGCCAACGGCGAGGCGCGCAGTTCGGTGGTGCCGGCGGAGTTTGGCGGGAACATGGATTCTCCGGAGGCCAGCGTGGGCAATACAGTTTATTTTCCGGTGAATGTGAAGGGAGGGCTGTTCTACATCGGAGACGGACACGCGGCCATGGGCGATGGCGAGATTGCGGGGACGGCGATTGAGGTTCCGCTGAAGGCGCGGGTGCAGTTCAGTGTCATCAAGGGGCGCACGATTAGCTGGCCGCAATTTGAGAACGACGACGCCATTATGACGGTGGGCGCGTATCGTCCGGTGGACGACGCGGTTCGGATCGCTATGACCGAACTGGTGCACTGGATTCATAAAGACTATGGATTGTCCGAACTCGACGCTTATGAATTGCTATCGAAAGTCGCGAAGATTCATTTGAACGAGATGGTGGATCCGAATTATGTAGTGGTCGCGTCGGTGGAGAAGAAGTATTTGCCGGCGAAGAAGAAGCCTTGATCACAGGACAGAAGAAGAAAAGGTCCAAAGCTTAAAGTCAAAATCCCCATCCTAACCGCAAAGAACGCGGTTAGGATGGGGCACCCTCCGTGTTTTTCTGGCTAGCCTTTTACTATCTTTTTTGCTGATGGGTCCCAGACTGCTACTGATTTGTTGAAGTAGGAGAAGTTTGCCAGGTGGCAGCCGATCGCTGCGTGGTTGCCGAAGACTTCGTTTTCGACTACTGGCTTGCGGGTGCGGACAGCGTTGTAGAAGTTGGCCTGGTGATCGACGGTGTCGCTGTATCCCGGAGGGTTGGAATAGGACTCGCCTTCGTTGTCGGCATTCCAGTGCAGTGCTTTCGGCTGAGGGTGGTCTTCGTGCCACGTCTGCAGATACTGGTCGCGCAGAACTTTTGGCCAACCGTAAATCGAATAGCCTTCGGGCTCGGGACGCGTGTCTTGCGGCGTGTAAGTGAGAGTCGCGTCCTTGATGATCATAGTGCCCTTGGTGCCGTAGAAGCCGATGAACTCGCCGCCGTCGTTGTTCAGGTTGCAGCGCAGAGTGACGCGGAAGTTGGGATAGTCGTAGAGAGTTTCGATCAGGTCGGGGAACTCGCGTCCATCTTTGAAGTGGAAGAGACCTCCGCTGGATTGCGCGCGCTGCGCGGGCTCTTTGGTACTGGTGATGAAGTGGATGCCGGAGATCAGATGGACGAAGAGATCTCCGCCGAGGCCTTCTCCGTAATCGGTGAAGCAGCGCCAGCGGAAGAAGCGGATCGGATCGAAGGAACGCTTGGGCGCGTTGCCGAGAAAGGCGTTCCAGTCGATGGTTTGTTCGCTGGCGTCGGGGGGAATGGGATAGACCCAGGCGCCGCTGGGGGAGTTGCGATCCCAGTAGGCGTTGATGGAGAAGACTTCGCCGAGTTTGCCGGAATCGTAAATCTCTTTGGCCTTGATATAGAGGACGGAGCTGACGCGCTGGCTGCCGACGGCGACCATGCGATTGGCTTTGTGAGCGGCTTCGACCATGGAGAAGCCGTCTTCGACGGTGTGCGACATGGGCTTCTCGCAGTAGATGTCTTTGCCGGCGGCGCAGGCGTCTTCGAAGATGTGGCGGTGCTGATGGTCCATGGTGGCGATGAGGACGGAGTCAACGTCCTTGCGATCGAGGATGGAGCGATAGTCGCGCGTGGCTGGGACGCTGGGGTTTTTTACCGCTTCCTGCGCGGCGGTGTGGCGGCTGTCATAGAGGTCGCAGACGGCAACGCACTGAATGCCGGGCACGTCGAGAGAAGCCTGGAGATGTTCGCATCCACGAATGCCGGTTCCGATGGAGGCAAAGCGCACGGTGTCGCTGGGCGCGACGGGGCGAGCTGCGGCCGAAAGTACGCGGGGCTGCAAAACGTTCTTGGCGAGAGTAGTGGCGACGACGGCGCCGCTGCCGAGCTGAATGAATTGACGACGGGACAGGGGATTCTTAGCCATGAGATTTTACCGTCCTCACAAGTGTTGCGAGTGAATTTCCGCAGAGGCGCATAGCCGGCGCGGAGGATGATGCGGAGGAATTATTGCACAGGGGAGGGGTAGTTAGTAAAACGATTTTCTAGCAGCAGTCGTGAGGTCAATAGGGGAAAGGCCTAAACTTCGAAATGTTCTTCCCCGATTTAGCTCCGTGCCGTCACAAGCGGCTCGTTCTGAAATTCCAGCGCATTCCCGCATTCGTTTGAAAACACGCGGCTTTTCGCGGAGCCACTGCGGCGGCAGGTTTCCGGCCAACAACCAGACGGCATATCGTCATCTGAAAGGTGGGCCCCGAAGTGGTTTGTGCGCTGCTTCGTCCGACAAATCATCGGAGGATCCTATTATGACGAGAATTTTGCAGACAATGGCGCTGCTATCTGCGCTGCTGGTAATACCTGCGGTTTGCCAATCCGGCAGGCTTTCGCCCGACGACCAGAAAGATTTCGATAAAGCCTACACAAAATGGGTGAACGACACCCGGAAGAACGATCGGGATGACCTTGCCAAAGACGTCCGCAAGATGCAAGAGATCATGGCGCGCGCCGGCATCCCGGCCAATGTTCCGTACGACCGGATCGCCAGTACGGGCAATGCGTATCCTGCGCGTTCTTATGCGAGACAACTTCCACCGGACGACCAGAAAGAGTTCGATAAGTACTACACGAAATGGGTGAACGATACGCGCAAGAACGATCGCGACGATATCGACCGGGATGTGCGCAAGATGCAGGAAATCATGGCCCGCAACAGCATTCCTGCCGACGCGCCTTTTGATCAGGTGGCCAGCACTGGATATGTGGGTGCGCCCGGATACGAGGAACGCCGATATGTGCCGAGTGGCAGCTACGCCCGGCTTTCTGTCGACGATCAGCGCGATTTCGACCGCTACTACTCGCAATGGATGGATGACAGCCACCGCAACGATCGGGATGACGCGGCTAGGGACGCCGAACACATGCAGGACATCATGGCGCGCTACAACATTCCATCGAACGTTCCGTATGATCAGCTGGCCACGCCTGCGGCATACCCCGTAGCCGGCCCAACCACCTACGCGCAGACCCGGCTCTCGCCCGACGATCAGCGCGATTTCGATAAGGCCTATGCGAAGTGGGTAAACGACAGCCGCAAAGGCGACCGCGACGATCTGGAGAAAGATACGCGAAAGATGCAGGACATCATGGCGCGTTACAACATTCCATCCAACGTGCCTTACGACCAGATTGCTTCGCACGATGTGGGGCCGCAGTACTGATCAGGGAATCAGAAACTGTGTGGGAGCACGCTCAGCGTGCTCCCTTTTCCGTTCGACAATAAAACATCAGGGGGGAGGGCCCTTCGCTGGCCCGGTCAGTCACGCAGATTGAACGGGTCGCTCCAGTCTCACGTTACTGAGGCTATTTGTGGTGCTTCAAGTCCCCGAGGAACCCGCGAATGCAGATCGCGGTGAAGACGACTGCAAATAAACAAATACCAACCATTACGGATTCGACCATGGTACCTCCTGCAGGCGGCTACTCACATTGCATCACCCGCCGGATAAAGAAGGTCTAAAGACATCATAAGAGGGGCGTAAAAGCTGGCAATCTAATATGCCTTCAGGTGAGGTCTAAAACCTAGTTCGCAGATCGTCGCAGCGCAGGGGGTTTCGATGATGATGAGATAGTTGATGAGCAATCCCCGTACGCTCATTGCTCCGCCACGGCTTGACCAAAAGGCCAATCGAGCGTCAGCATAAAAGTCCGTCACTATTTTTGTATCAACAAATGGGGTATAGACATGCCGGACGCACCGGACCACCGCCTGCTTGAAGCTTTGCTGGACTCCTGGAATCGGAACAACACCATCCTGCTCAACCTGCTCCGCTCCCTTCCCGAGGACGGACTGGACGCCAGGCCGATGGAGACTAGTCCATCTGTCGCGGAGCTATTCACTCACATCCACTATGTGCGACTTGTATTCGTCTTCGAGGACGCCCCCGAGTTTGCCAGACCGGTGCCCGAAAAAGAGTGGTGGGTCGAGCGTGACTGTGATCGCATGGCGCAGATGCTGACCGACAGCGCCAGGGCCGTGCGCGACGCGGTGAAGAGCAGGGTGGAAGTCGGCCGGGACATGGATCTTCATTACGACCACCCGATCCTGCTGCTGCAGCACATGATCTGGCACGAGGGCTACCATCACGGCCAGATGAAGCTCGCCCTCAAACTGGCGGGCCGCCCAATCAGCGACAAGGAAGCCGGGCCGGTCACGTGGGGCGTCTGGATGCGCAAGAAGTAAGCAGCCAGCTTGGCTTATCGCCCGCCGCGTGCTCATAAAAGCCGAAGATCAAAGAACAGCAGGTTTCTCCGCTGCGCCGTCGCTCGCGCTCCGGTCGGAATGATTAGGGTTTTGTTATGGAGACTGAGGAAGGCGAGGAAGGAAACGACTGCAGAGATGAAGGCTGGAGAAAAGGCGGGGAAAAAATTGAAAGGGCCGTGACATTGGTTATGCTCTAGCTGCTCGCTCCTGCGAGGGAGCTTACAGCGTGGAGGCATGTACCGTCACGACCCCTTGATGCGATCACTGCTTTCGCAGTTCCAAACCCCAACTGCCCCTCGCAGGGCCGTCGGTTTTTTCAGGTCTGGCCGCTCGGGTGAGTCGCCCCACCCTTGCCGATCACTCAGTCTACTTCGGACTGGCTCATTTTATTGTGCCAACCCTTTCGACCGTCGACGGGAACCACCTTAACAGAGATACAAAAAACGTCAACGCAAACTTTCGGTGCAACCGATAGACGCAAGGCTGTGAATAACGTGAAACGCAAGTGGCTGTAAGGGAGAGCCTTACCTACGGCTACGGGAGATTCGCCCTTTTTTTGCACATAAAAATACACAAGCCTAAGGTAACTGGAAAATGATGAGAAGGAATCAAATAATCGTCTTGACGCGGAAAGGGGATTAGCGCATCGTGCAGACAGAAGCGAAAATTGCAGTGATGCCAGAATTGGTGGCTTACGTGGACGGCGGTTGCCTGGGGAATCCGGGGCCCTCGGGTATTGGAGTAGTTATCAACGGCTGCGCCGAGGGTCCGGTGCGCATCGCCAAGTGGATCGGCAATCAAGACAATAACGTGGCGGAGTATGCGGCGCTGATGGAGGCTTTGCAATACGCGGTATCGCTGAAGGCCCAAAAGCTGCACGTGTATTCGGATTCGCAGGTCGTGGTGCGGCAGATGACCGGGCAATATACCTGCCGCAGCCCGCGGCTTTATTCGTTGCACTGGACCTGCCGCAAACTGGCGCGGGCGCTTACCTTTTCTATTTCGCATGTGCCGCGGGAAAATAATGCCGAAGCCAACGGACTGGCCCAGTCGGCGCTGCGGCGGCGCGGTTCGGGAACGGTAGATTTCAGTCGTTCGCAGGCAGCGTTTTAAACGATCCCACTAATTGTTATGGTTTTGCGCCGAGCGCGGGAGCCGGGTTGCGTTCGATGTGTTCCACGTGTTTGAATCCCGGAGGAATTTCGAAGAGCGCCGGATCGAGAGGCCCTTCCTCAAACTGTGTCACACGCGTTTCAAAGTTTGAGATGGTTGCGTCCGGTACTGTGGACGGGAGTTTCGAGGTCGTTCGAGAATACAGAGGAAAACCCGTCTCCGGTTCGCCAATCCTGACGAACTCCGGTTTCTCCATCGGTTGTTTCCCATTGCTGACACTCGCATAGATGTAGCCTTGCCTGCCCGCGGGCCGTTTCGGGTCGCACGAGAGTCGCTGGTCCAAGTCGATATACCAGCCGTCGGTTACCGATTCCTGCGGCTCGGAGTGCGAGCCCTCAAGCGGAGTCTGCGTGCTTGTCGTGATGACGTGGCGAGCGACGCGCCCGAACATCTCTTTCCGCTCACCCGTGTCAGATGTCTTTATTTCCATCCGAATTGTCGGATTTTTCGGCATCGCGGGATGCTCCAACCCACGTGCCTTGATCTCTGCCTCGGTGAGCGCCCTGGGCGGATATGGCGCAGAAGTGTATTCCGAGGTGTCCAGATTCAACTCGAAGGACTGTCCGAGGTCACACCTTACAATCCGGACTAACCGGGGACCGTACATCACTTCGACTGCCCGTCTTCGTCCGAACGCATTCCGGTATTCCACTCGCTCCCGATCTGCCTGCATAAAGATGGTCCGTTCGTTTAAACTTCCACCCGCCGTAGACTGTATTGTCATCTTGATTAGGGGGTGCTCCGAAGCTTGCTGCGGCGGGATAGCGAGGAGTAACAACCAGATGGACCAGAACTGCACGGCTCACCTTCCAGGTAGACGAATCGCCCATATCCAGCTCGATCGTCGGCTTCAATTGAGAAAAATTCTTCGTCGCCTTTGCTGCTGCGGTCCTAACCTTCTTCATTGCCGGTCTCCTTATCTCTTGTGCTTCGAGCACGTCGATAACTTGGGAGCGTACAGCATCCCGTCGGAGACCGGCCTTCTCATCCCATCTGGTTACAGCAGTTGACTTGCTCCCACAATAGCATTCAATCGTTTGTTCTCGGGGAGCCTGAGTTACTGTTCATCTATCGTCAAGTGGATCTCTTTCATTTCCTTAATTTCCGCGATTACAATCGCACGCGTCCCTGTCCGCTCAAATACGGTCCCGCTAGCCCGCACGTATTTACCGACGAATGGCATCAGTTCCTGCCGCTGATCCGTGTCCGGCATTTTGTCGGAGATGGGGAAATACAAGTGACCGTCCTTCGTCAGAATAACGAGCGGCGAACCACCCCTCACGCATTCCCTCACGCATTTGAGGCTTAGGTTTGTCGCAGTTCCATCCAGGTTCTGAATGGGACAGGCAACATCCCGAACCAAGCCCTCGATGGTTGCTTTCGAAGCATTAGCCCGGTCGCCTGCCATCGAAGTGCTCTGCGGAGAGTGAGACGCGGCCAGGACCGAGACCATCCCGCAGCCTGCCAGCAAGCAAACACTCAAGAATCGGCTCATCGGTTCTCCTTCTCATTGGCATTGCACACCCTGCAGCCAGCGTCGTCAAGATTTAGGATTTTGCAATCCCGCCTGGTCAATCGGCGAAACATCCCCATTGCGCTCATTGACCCGGTGACCGGAGTTCCGACTGCTAACGCGTGTTCCTCTGTTCCTTCAAAATGCGGACGATCCCAACGATTGTGTTCCAATTCCGTGTTGTCGCTGGCGCGCCGTAAAGCTTATCGATCTGTCCAAGATAGGTGATCGTCTTCATGTGACGACGGTACATTCCAAAGACGAATTGGCCTTTCGACGCCAAGACTCGCACCAACCAGTCCCCCTCCGAGGGAAACGTGACGGGAAGCGCCGCCGGGACCCCGCCGGCTTTTGACAGGATGCTCACGAACCGAACCACATCCGGGGGTGAGGGCTCGGTTCCAAACGGATTCTCGGTCTCCAGGCGGATAAGATCGCGGCCGTCGCATAGCACAACTTGCGCTTCGAATGGCAGCTTGCGGAGCAATGCACTGCGAAACTTTGCTCGAGACCCAGGCTTACGAACGACAAACGTCCCCGCAGCCCCGACATTCACCACATCATAGTCGCTCAGGTCTCGTGCGACGATGCTTGGGCGAAACGTTCTGTGTCCGCCAACATTAACACCTCGCAGGAAGACGATGAGAGCCATACCCTTCATTATGAGGAATAAAGCCGAGGTGCGCTATGGATTTGCAACTGCGCATGGGTGGCGAGTGCTCTCTAGCGGGCGATCAATCGCCATAGCGCTCATTGAGTTGTGTCGCCGTATGCCGGAGAGAACAAAAGTGATCTTATAGGACGCTGAATTCTGTGAGCGATGAAGGCCAGAGGATCACGTAGTCCTCGGCATCCATATCGCGGTATGCCGACCGCATGACATTCGGCACGCCCTGATTGACAACGATTCCGTGAGCTTTACCGAAGACGGTCGCCGGATCGTCGGTCAGAATGAAAATGTTGAATTCGCCCGAACCAAAGTCGTGGCCGTCGACCGTCGCAACGCCGTCCAGTTCCTTCATCAGGCTATCCTCAAGGGCTACGAGGCAGTCGAACTCTTCCATAGAGTCCGCTCCGAACTGTAAAACCAACTGATATTTCATAAGTGAGGTGAACTGCTGAGGATAAGATTTGAGCCGTGAACTATCTTGCCACAGGGCATCGTTGGCGTAACATCCCCATAACGTTCAGCGACGATTTCGTTGGTTTCCTCTTGCCCAACCCGGGGGAGGGATCCCAGCCGACTTCGCTACGGCTCCCTTCCGGCCTAATACCTTCGCGTGGGGAATTCCTTGACACCTCGCGCGCTCGGAGCGAGACTTAAATCACTGCATCCTTATAACTTAGATGAGGTGGGCGCACGGCGTCGCGGTCCGCTCAACTCCGCTCTGTCCAAGTTCAGGTTAAGGATGACGGCATTGGGCCATGCAACCTTCCCCTGATCGAGATCACACATTTCCGGCGGCGGCGACTCCGGCTTTGACCCAGCTTGCTTCCCATGTGCGATCCGATGCGCGATTACCCGGCGAGGATGGAGGACACTCCCTGGCCGAGATCGCGCGGCGCGATCTTGACGCCGCCTTGCAGTTGCTGGCCGACCGGGCGCAATACATCACGGGTGCCAGCGGGGCCGCGATCGCTCTGCGTCGCAACGGCAAGAAGGACATGCAGTGCCGTGCCAGCACGGGATCGAACGCGCCGGAGTTGGGAGCGCTGCTCTCCACTGAATTCGGACTTTCCGGCGAAAGTGTGCGCACGCGCCAGCCTTTGCGTTGTGACGATGCCGAGCGCGACGTGCGGGTGAATCGTGAGGTATGCCGCCAGCTGGGAATCGCCTCGGTGGTGGTGATGCCGGTGGCGAACGATGACGAAGTGTTGGGCGTCTTTGAACTTTTTTCCGGAGAGGTAAACGCGTTCGGCGAGCGCGATCTTTCGGCTGTGCGGCGGCTGAGCGAAATGGTGGAAACCGCGGTGCGACTGGCCCAGGCTGCGGAGAGTCTGCCGGAGCGGCTGTGGGAGAACGATATTTCCACAGCGGCGGCAGTGGAGAAAGACCTCGAGAAGGATAAGGAAGAAGACAATCAGGACAAGGTTCTGGCGGGCGAGGTTCTCGAAGACTTGGAACTAGGAGGCTCTACTGAGGCCGTCGCGGAGGAACTGATTCTGGAGGATGTTGCTGTCACTCATCCAGAACCGGTCTCACAGGTTGCCGCTGAGCCTGGCGCTGAAAAAGCCGGGTCTTCGAAAATCCCGGGCCGGGTTCGTACGCAGAAGACAGAGGATGAAGCGGCTGGTGTCGGTGGAGCGGCGGCGGCACACTGGAAAAACCGCTTGAGAAACCGAAGGAGGAGGATAAGGCTGCCGAGTCTGCGGTCGAGGTCCCACCCATGGCTTCTGCGAATGACGTTGTAGCCGACAGAGTTGCCGCGTTGCCGCTGGCATCGGCGCAGGCGGAGCCTGCGGCCGCGCCATCGGTTGAAGTTGCGCCCTCCAGGAAGCAGTTGTTCTGGACGGCTGCGCCGAGTCTTGTTGCCGATGCCGGAAAACCGGAAGCGGCTGACCAGAGCCATGTGCCGCCGGTGCTGCGAAACCTCCACAAGTGCGAGGCCTGCGGCTTTCCGGTTTCTGCCGGTCGGGCGCTTTGTGTGGAGTGTGAGGAGAAGAAGTGGAGTGGGAAACTGAGAGTGCCTGCGGCCCGGTCGGCCTGACGCTGCAAACCCTAATGCTGTCGCCGCGGTAGGGCTGTCGAGGGCTCAAGCAGCGGCGATCGGGGTGGCTACAGCGCGTGCGAAGCCCGTCGGCGCGCCATCCACGAGCGTTCCGCCCCTTCCGCCCGCGGAGCGCAAGGGGTCCGAATCCGAACCGCAACTGGCGGTTCCGGCGGCCACGCCCGCGCCTCCGGCCATACCGGCTTTGGAATCATCACCTTCAGGGTCGTCATCATCAATATCAATGCGGTCATCATCAATGGGGTCATCGGCACCGCCTGCCGAGAGTCCTTCCTCGGCCTTCGTTTTCAGCGCAGGGCTGGATCAACCGGAATCGTGGCTTTCCGCGAACAGGTACATGATCGGCGTGTTTCTAGCGGTTGCAATCGTGGTTGTAATTGTCTTTCTCCTACGCTGACTTTTGCGCTTTCTTCGCCCCAAAAACCCGGTATAAACGGGTCGTTTCTCGGCAAAACCCGTACAAACACTATGGCTGAACCCTTGACAACACAGGCAGGTCTGGTAAAGTGCGAGGGAACGCTTTGCAAACTACAACCCAACCCGCAGGTGCCATGGCCATGAAGAATGTCTACGAAGTACTGCGTCAGAAAGAGATGGAACTGACTCGGCTGGAGAAGGAAGTGGAGGCCCTGCGGCTGGTGGCCCCGCTGCTTTCCGAGGAAAAGGAGAACTCGTTGGACATGGGGAAGCCCGCCCTGGCCACCGCTGTGAACGGACCGCAGGCCACGCCGCGGATTCCGGTGCCGTCGTCGCCGTCGATTCCCGCACCCCAACCAGTGCGCGCCGCTGGGTGGGAAGACACTTCTAAGCGCTGGCCGTAAAGCGATTGGAAGTTGCCGCTCGCCTCATGCCTTGCGGCGTGAGGCTGGATTTCTTGCAGCCCGGGATTCGTCCCGGGCTGCGGTGTTTTTGAAGAGTTTTTTGTTGAACCCGATTGCGGCGAGAGTAAAATGATGGCCTTTGCAGGCGCCCGATGGGTGCCCATCGGTCGAAGGAAACTCCCATCTGGGCGAGGAGGGTACTATGCCGGGATTCTGCGTGAGTTGCGGGGCGCCGATGACGACCGGCGCATTCTGTAATAAGTGCGGGGCGCGAGCGGTCTCGCCGAGCGCCTCTACCGCGCAGCCCCTTGCACCGAACGCGCCGCCCGCTGCGGTTATTCCTCCCGCTACCCAAACCACAGGCCAGGTCGCTGGCGCGGCGACGAAGGGCTCCGGATTGGGTAAGGCGCTGGCAATCGCAGGCGGGATATTGCTGCTGCTATTTGTCATGGGGGTTGGTGCGGCGGTTTACGGTGCGTACTGGGTGAAACATAAAGTAACGGCGTACAGCTCTGCGGTGACGGGAAGATCCGGCGAGCCGATTAAGGTGTTGGCGAAAGGCGACAGCTGCCGCCTGCTCTCGACCGCCGAGTTGGAGCAGGTGCTGGGAGTTACGGTGGAGAAGAGCGCGGAGATCATGGAGGACGAAGCTCCAGGATGCGCGTACTACACGAACCCCAAGGCGTTCGCGCAGCTGCAGCGCATGGCGGCGGAACAGGCGCGGCGGCAGACCGAGGCGGTGAACCGGCGGCCGGGCCCGAAGGACGACAATCTTGGGGCGCTGCTCAAGGATGCGAACCAGATGGAAGGCATCGTCAAAACGCTGGCGCTCACTCAGCCGGTGGAGGATGGACGGGTGTTTTCTTTCACCGTGCAGCGCGGGGCGACACCGGAGAGTTGGTCCGGGGCGCGCCTGGTGCAGTCGGCTGTGCCTGGATTCGAAGAAGTGCCGGGGATCGGCGACCACGCCATGATTGGGTCGTTCGGGCATGCCTTCTATCTGATGAAGGGCGATGCGATGATTTACATGGAGACGACGTGGGTGCCCGACGCGCGTGCCCGCGGAGCGGAAATTGGCAAGAAGATTGTAGGAAACCTCTAAAGCAAAGAGTGACGCAGTTATTCGCGTTACGCTCCCTCAATTTCTCGCAGAGCGGCCAGCAGGCGGTCGACTTCATCCTGCGTGTTGTAGTGCACCAGGCCGATGCGCAGGAAGCCGCCGAGTTTTTCGACGTCGAGATGCTCGGTTAGGTTGAGGGCGTAGTAGTTTCCGTCCCAGGTGAAGATGCCGCGGTCGCCGAGTTGGGTGGCGAGTTCGAGCGGCGTGTGATTGTCGATTCTGACGGCGAGCGTGGCGCAGCGTTCGTGGAAGCGGGCGGGATCGGTAATGCCATAGATCTTCAGGCCGGGAATTTCGTTCAGGCCTGCCAGCATTCTTTTTAAGAGAATGCTCTCGTGCTCGTGGATGGCTTCGTAGGCGGCTTCGATGGCGGCACGGCGAGTAGTGGCCGCGCCCTGTCGAGCTTCGCTCGACGGACGGGCGGGGCGCCCGTCCCCACATGTTCCGTGATGGCGGCCGAGGTCGGCTAGGTATTCCACACAGGCGGCGATACCAGCGATGCATTCGTGGTTGAGCGTGCCCCACTCCCAGCAATTAGGAATCGCATTCGTATTGGGGCGAACTTTATAGGGGCGCAGGCGCTTGAGGTGCTCGCGCTTGCCGAAGAGTACGCCCATGTGCGGGCCAAAAAATTTGTAAGTCGAACAGACCAGGAAATCGCAATCGAGCGCGGCCACGTCGATCAGGCCGTGCGGGCCGTAGTGCACGGCGTCGATGTAGGCGAGGGCGCCGGCGGCGCGGGCGAGGCGGACAATCTCTTTTACGGGATTGATAGTGCCTACGGCGTTGGAGGCATAGCCGGCGGCGACCAGCTTCGTTTTGGAATTTATTTTCGAGGCCAGGTCGGCCATGTCGAGGGTGCAGTCTTCGTCGTGGATTTCGGCCCAGCGGACCGTTAAGCCAAAGTCTTCTGCCATTTGCAGCCACGGAGAAACATTGGCGTCGTGGTCGAGGCGCGTGACGACGATTTCGTCACCGGATTTTAGATCGCGGCCAATTGCGCGGGACATAGCGTACGTGAGCGTGGTCATGTTGGGGCCGAAGACGACTTCGTCGGCGGCGCAGTGCAGGAAGTCGGCCACGGCGCTGCGGGCTTCGGCGATCATCGCGTCTGTGCGGCGGCTGGTGGCGTAGGCTCCGCCGGTGTTGGCATTGTCGCGGCGCAGATAGTTGGCGATGGCGTCGATCACGCGCTGCGGGACTTGCGTTCCGCCGGGGCCGTCGAGGAACGCGGCGGGGTGGCCGTTGACGGTTTGAGCGAGTGCGGGGAATTGGGCGCGGACGTGGGTGAGGTCGAGGGTAGGGGAGATGGATTGTTCAGTTGTCGGCATGGTGATCTACATTTTTATCACGATGAGCGCGCACAGGTTCACCGTCACCTGAAGACCTCGTGTGCGCGCTTGCTAGAACGGGGTGTCCGAAGGACGCGTGATAACAGCCCGGTGTTTCAAACGCCGGGTACGAGCAAGGTATGTGAGCTCGTCCCGGAGGGAAGGCTGAAATTGTTCTGTGGCCTCTGCGCCGATAGGGCATTCAGGCATCCCTACGAGATGCACATCCGGCCTGTTCGGCTTTCCCGGCGCTGAAAGCGCCGGGCTATTGTCCGGCATCCTTCGGACGCGGGCAGACAAGTCGGGTTGCTTCGCGCGCCAGCTATCTAAGGCCTCGGCGGCTGACGCCTTGTTAGTCTAGATAGACGCTAACGCGGCCCTGAAGGGCCGCTCTTCCACGGGGCTTCACGCCTGTATCAGCGGGCGGTTGTGGCTCGAACGAAATCAGCCAGCAGGCCATACGCCGTCGCGTACAGGCCGGGATTCTCTTCGGTGATCGCCAGGCCGGGGAAGATGTCGGTTTCGAAGTGGATGTAGGACGAGGTACCGGAAATCTTGCCCATCGGCGAGCTGGCTAGGACTTTCTCTGGCGCGACGCTTACCTTCACGCCATTCCCCATGCGCTTCGCTCGGCAGACCAGTTTGAATGGCCAGCCATCGCGGCGGGCGTTGCGCAGGGCTTGCGGCGTCAGGTCGCGGATGCCTTCGCGGGCGATTTCTTCCAGGCGAATCGGAGTATCCATCAGAACGGTGATCAGTGCGGCGGTTTTTACGGCGGCGTCCCAGCCGTCGATGTCGTGGGTGGCGTCGGTTTCGGCTATGCCGAGGGCTTGGGCCTTTTTCAGAGCATCATCGAAAGTCAGGCCTTGCTCCATTTCGCTGAGAATTACATTGGTTGTTGAGTTGAGGATGCCATGAAATCCCTGCAGGTGAGTCGCGGGCATTTGCTCGAACAGGGAGAAGATGGGGACGCCGTCCATGACCGTGGATTCGAAGAGGAAGCGCTTGCCTCGCTTCGCGGCCAGGTCTCGCAGTTCGCGGTAGGCATGGACGATGGGGCCTTTGTTGGCGGTGATGGCGTGGGCTCCGTGCTCGAGGGCGGCGCGGATGTGGTCGACAGCGGGCTGGCCGGTTTCGACGTTGAGGGATGTGGCTTCGAAGAGGACGTCGGCGCGAGCGGCTGCCAGCCACTCGCGAACGTTGGACAGCTTGGACGTCGAGTGAATTGAGGCATCAGGCGAAGAGGCCCCCAGGGGCTGAAGCCCGCGCTCTGTTGGGCTCATAGCGGCACGGCTAAAGCCGTGCCCTTCCCGACCTTGCCCTTCCCGACCTTGCCCTTCCCGATTCCGATTTGAATTCAGAGCAGGCAGTGAAGTGAGATCAATTCCGTCGGGATCGGCGATCCAGCCCAAGCTACGCGAGGCCACGCCGGTGGTGCGGAAGGCGATGCCGTGGCGGTCGCAGAGTTCGGTGGCGCGGTCCGCGAGCAGACGGACCAAGGTGCGGTTGACATTGCCGTAGCCGAGGAAGCAGAGATTGAAGCCGGGGTTCAATGTTTCAGGGTTTCAAAGCTTCAAGAAAAATACCACACGATCACCTAGAACTTCGCAGCTTTGAAACTCTGAAGCCTTGAAAACTTGAAACTTGCCGCCTAGCCCATTACCGTGGTGTGTTCGGGCTTAATCTTGTAGAGCACACGGACTTCGCCGGGCTTCCCGTAGGGATATTTATCTACGCCCAGATATTTTTTGGCCAGCTTGTTGATGCTGTCGTCGGCGCCGTCTTCTGTGATCTCAACGACGCTGCCGCGGATTTCGAGATAGCGGTAGGGATTTTCGGGATCGATGATGGCGAGGGAAACGCGGGGATCGCGGCGCACGTTGCGGTCTTTCTGGCGTCCCCGGGCAGAGTTGAAGATGACGTGCTCGCCATCGAGGTCAACCCACACGGGCGTGACTTGCGGGCTGCCGTCGGGCATTAACGTCCCCAGGCTGGCAAAAGCCCGCTTCTGAAACAGATCTTTATATTTTTCGGGGATGGCTTGCGACATGAGTCCTCCGGAATTTGATTTCAGCATTATAGTGGTCTAGCGGTCGTGCGAACAATTCTGACCACAGGAACTACATCTATGACTCAATGGCTGGGGAAGTGCGGTGTCTCGCGCAGTATCTCGCTATGGGGCGCGGCCGTTTCCGCGTTGCTTCTTCTGAATCTGTTGGGAGCTGGGTTTGCGGCCTCCCCCGAACTGGCTGCAAAGTATCCCCCGACGATCGTGTTCATGACGGACTTTGGCGTGGTCGACGATTCGGTGGCGCTCTGCCGCGGCGTGATGTACGGCATTATGCCCAGCGTGCGGATTGTCGATCTGACGCACCAGGTGACGCCGTTTTCGATTCTGGATGGAGCGCGTTTTCTCTATGGTGCCACGCCGTACTTTCCGGCGGGAACCGTATTTGTGGTGGTGATCGATCCGACCGTGGGCAGCACGCGCAAGGCGATTGTCGCGCGATCGAATCGCGGCCAGTATTTTGTGCTGCCGGATAACGGACTGCTCACG
This sequence comes from uncultured Acidobacteriaceae bacterium, assembly GCA_963709305.1. GTDB lineage: Bacteria > Acidobacteriota > Terriglobia > Terriglobales > Acidobacteriaceae > Sulfotelmatobacter. Next base: position 648,055 of record CAVPWO010000008.1, read on the forward strand.
CTGGTGGAGCAGCGCGACGGCATTGAAGGCATTCACGAAATCACGAATCCGGAATGGATGATCGGGAGCAAACTTTCTTCGACATTTCATGGACGCGACATTTTTTCTCCGGCGGGCGCGCACGTGGCGCGCGGCGATGATTGGACCAAGGCAGGTCCGGAGATGGCGGTGAAAGATCTGGTGCGGCTGCAATTGAAGGCAGCTGTGCTCGATGAGCATGGATTGAATGCCACCGTGATTGCGACCGACGGGCCGTTTGGGAATCTGGTGACGAATGTGGCCGCGGATGATTTTATAAAGCTCGGATACCAGCGCGGGCAGGAAGTTCCGGTCAGGGTGGGTGGCCGCGAGATGAAGATGAAATTTGTGAAGACCTTTAGCGATGTGCCGCTGAATGAGGCGCTGCTGTACATCGACTCGCGGGGGCATTTGGGGTTGGCGATGAATCAGAATAATTTTGCGGCGACGTATGGGATTCGGCCGCCGGCAGAGTTGGTTGTTCCGCGGGCGGGGAAGTGAAGGCAATTGTCATGCTGAGCGGAGTGGTGGTGATCGCAAAGCGATCACCACCATGGAGTCGAAGCATCCCTGCCACTCTGGAATCAGGCCGGTTTTTCGGAGAGAGAGGGTCGGTCACTGATAGGGATGCTTCGACTTCGCTCAGCTTGACAGGTCTTGTTAGCGGGTAGACACAAGCTTGCTTACCCGCGGTAAGACTGCTCGCAGCAGGGATTCGAATATTGATTTCACGCGCTCGCCGGTTTCCATTACTTCGGCGTGCGAGAGTGGCTGGTCCAGAATGCCGGCGGCCATGTTGGTGACGCAGGAGATGGCGAGGACTTTCATTCCCATGTGGCGCGCCGCGATTACTTCGGCGACTGTCGACATTCCAACCAGGTCGGCGCCGATGCGGCGCAGATATTCGATTTCTGCCGGGGTTTCGTAGCTGGGGCCAAGCAGGGCCGCGTAGATGCCTTCCTGCAGCGGAATGTTTAGCTTGGCGGCTTCTTCGCGCGCGATCTCGCGATAGTCACGCGTCATAGGCGTGCGTCATGTCAGGGAAGCGGACGCCGAAGCGATCGTCGTTGGCGCCAACCAGCGGATTCGTACCCTGCAAGTTGATGTGGTCGCGAATCAGAACCAGCGCGCCTTGTGCGTAGCTGCGATTGATACCGCCGGCGGCGTTGGTAAGAACGACGGCGCGAATTCCCATGCGGCCGAAGACGCGCATGGGGAATGTGACTTCCTGAGCGGAATACCCCTCGTAAAGATGGGCGCGGCCTTGCATGGCGGCGACGGGCACGCTGCCGGCCTTGCCGATAACCATTCGACCGGCGTGTCCGATGGCGGTGGAGCGCGGGAACGTGGGAATTTCGGCGTAGGGAATGAGAGTGGCTTCCGTGAGCGAGTCGGCGAAGGCCCCCAGGCCGGAGCCGAGGACAAGTCCGATCAGCGGGCGCAGCGGAGTTCGCTTTAGAATAAATTGCGCGGCGGCGTCGGCGAGTGTGAATTGGTCGGTCATTGCCGGTGGTCAGTCAGGGGCTAAAGCCCGGAATTTCCGAGATGCTGCACGCGGCCCTAAAGGGCCGCTCTTCCACGGAGATCCATAACGCGGCGCTGAAGCCCTGCTCTACCATGAAAGGCTCATTCTATAGGTCGCCGTCGGCCAGATGGCGGCCGTGGCCGTTGCGATCCAGCCAATCATACAGAAATGTCTGATAGAGATAAGAGGCGACGATCTCTTCGCCGAGTTCGTGGGTCTCAGTGCAGATGAAAGGCAGGCGCAGACCGGCGAGCACGGCGATGAGCGACTGCGTAATGCGGTTGGGATTGGCGGCGCGGTAGGGATATTCGGATTTGATATCGGTCAGAGAAGCGGTGACTACGAGCAGGCTGTGGGGGCGATCGGACATGCGGCGCAGGCGGTTGATGAATACGGAGCGATTCGATGTGAAAGAACAGATCAGGTCAGCGAGATCTTTGCGTTCCACGACGCAGGAGTTCTCCATGCCGCTGACGGAATAGTCGCCGAGCGGGAGGGCGCGTTCCTCGATATCGGCGAACCATCCACGGAAGCGGCGGAAAGAGAGCGGATTCTGCTCGCGAGTGTCGATGACGGCGACGGGCAGGGGAGTGCGGAGTTGCGTGCCACCGCGCTCGGCCAGCACCGGCAGCGGCGGATGAAGGACTGGCGTGGGGTGCATGGTCCAGGCGAGTGGCGACGGGATTAGGGTTCGCTTCCGGGGCATGACGGATTGGAAGCATTATAGTTTCAATGATTCCACAGCGGCTAAAGCTGGCCGCATTTTTATGGCTTTACGGCACGGCTGAAGCCGTGCCCTTCCCGACCTTGCCTTCCCCACCTTGCCCCGTCGGAGTAAGTTTACTTCCCGAACGGTTGCTATTCCGCTCAGAATTTCTTCTCGAAGTTCGCAAACTCGCCTTCCAGCTTCCATTGTTCGCGTGCGCGCTGACTGGCACTTAGAAATTTCGAGCACGCGTGCGCTGGCTTCGCGCCGAGATCGGATGCGCACGCTGCAACCGGGCGAAATGCGCCCTTGGTTTCTGCCCACAAACTCTGTCCGGGGAGGAAGCTGTGTTCAAGACTCTGCCGCGTCATGCGCTTCAGTGCTGTGTACGGCAGTCGATAGCCCTCGACGGCGCGCAGATATTCGTGGGTCATGTCGGAGCGGGCTACGCCTTCGTCGTCGGTGGAAATTGCCACCGGGACGCCGTACTTCATATAAACAGGTAATGGATGCTCATCACCGCTTACACCGAGAATCTGGTCGTTCGAAGTTAAATTAATTTCGACCAGCACGTTGCGCGCGGCCATCTCTTTCATCAGCGCGATGGGATCTTTTTCCAGCATCACGTCGACGCCGTGGCCGATACGCTCGGCATGGCCGCGCTCCACGGAAGCGCGAATGTGAAATGCGAGATCTTCGGGCTTCACTAATCCCATGGCAAGTTCGCCGGCATGCAGGCTGATATGTACTTTGGGGTAAACGCCGTGCAGATAATCGAGCATGGCCATGTGCAGGTTGAAATCGTGAATGGGAACGTACCAGTCTTCCGGCATTACCAGATTCAATCCCACAAAGTGTGGATCGGAGGATGCTAGTTCGAAGCCCAGCACGATCTGCGCGAAGACGGCTGCCTGCGGCAGGCCGCGGAGCACCTGATAGAGATAACGAACGGTGACGTTGCATCCGGGTTCGGCATCGGCGGTTCCACATTTCAGTTCGGAGCGGGCGCGGGCGTCGTCTTCCGCCAGCGTCTTGCTGGTGGCGGCAGTAATTTCTTTGAGGCCGCCGTCAAGAAGCTGGTCGCGCATCTTCGCAAGATCGCCGTTCCATTCCAACTTCATTCCGAGTTGCGCGGCTGCGCGGCCGTCGGCGGTGTGCATGAACTCGATATATTGCACGTGTTCGCGGGCAGCGCGGTTGATGACGGTGGCGACGGCTTCGGCAACATGATCGTGCGACGCTAAGGCGAACTTGTCGAAGGAGGCGAAGAAATGGTCATGGCCGGATTCGTCGCCGGGACGCCAGTTGCGCATGGACCATGCGTCGATGATCTGGCCGTAGAGGATGTGGTCATCATAGGCGCAGCGGACCGCGGGTTTCGGCGTGTAATGTTCGCAGGAATCGCAGGGCGCCCCTAATAGCTGGGAACTGGTGCGGTCGACGCAGAAATTATCGTTGGCCGCAAAATCGAGCAGATCTTCCGCATACGTCGCGCCACTGAGGTGATTGTGCAGGTCGCCGCCCTTGGGAATGTCGTGCAAGAAACCCAGCAGCAGCGAAGGCTGGGTGCGAATAGAGTCGAGATAGCGGGCTGTTTTTTGTTCAGCGGTTTGCGCGAAGCTCACCGCGCGGAGAAGGGCGAGAATCAGATAGCAGCAAATGATAGGTGCGCTCGAAAGCGGTCTCATGAGACTTTGGATTGTAATGTGCGGATTGCGTGTGCGCCAATCGGATCAGATCGCGAGCAAACTCATAGCGCCGACGCATTCGTCCGGGCAGCTCTTGTTTCGGTTCGCGGGCCTGGGCTGTTTCCTGCTTTCTTCTTCTCCCACGTGCTCTGCTACATTATTTCGATATGCCGCAGGTTTCCAGCAAGGCCACTCGAAATTTTGCCAGCGACAATAATGCCGGGGTGCATCCGGAAGTGCTGGATGCGATCGCGCGCGCCAACCAGGGGCACGTGGTGGCTTACGGCGACGATCCTTACACGCGCTCGGCCATCGCGAAATTCGAGGAGCATTTCGGGGCGGGGATCGATGTCTTCTTCACCTTCAACGGAACTGGCGCGAACGTGCTGGGGCTGCAATCCCTGAACCGGTCCTATCACGCTGTTCTGTGCAGTGAATTCGCGCACATCTATACGGACGAATGCGGAGCGCCGGAAAAGCACACGGGATGCAAACTGATTCCGCTGCCGCATCAGGACGGCAAGATCACGCTGGAGTCGGTGCGGCAGGCGTATCACGGCATCGGCGATCAGCATCATGTGCAGGCTCGCGTTATCTCGATCACGCAGTCGACCGAGATGGGGACGGTCTACCGGCCGGAGGAGATTCAATCGCTCGCCCAGTTCGCGCATGAGCACGAAATGTTTATCCACATGGACGGCGCGCGCATTGCGAACGCCGCCGCTTCGCTGGGACAAACTCTGCGTGAGGCAACGCGCGATCTGGGCGTGGACGTGCTTTCGTTCGGGGGCACCAAAAACGGAATCCTGGGCGGAGAAGCGGTCGTTTTCTTTAATCGCAAGCTGAGCACGGATTTTCTCTACCTGCGCAAACAAGGGATGCAACTGGCGTCGAAGATGCGATTTGTCGCGGCGCAATTCGAAGCGTTGCTCAGCCATGGACTCTGGCGGCGCAGCGCCGAGCACGCCAACCGCATGGCCCGCCTGCTGGAGGCGGAACTGCGGCGGATTCCACAGGTGAAAGTGGTGTGGAAGGTGGAGGCGAATGGCGTCTTCGCCCAGATTCCGCGGCATGCCGTTCAAAGAATCAAAGACCGCTATTTCTTTTATATGTGGATCGAAGAGGACTGCATCGTGCGCTGGATGTGCTCATTCGACACCACCGAAGAAGATGTGAAGGAGTTCGCGAAAGTGGTGGCGGAGGCGGTGAAGAGCTGATGTAACGCTTGCTGGCTATTGTTCGCCTTCCTCTTATTTAGTCTTCCTCCAGCAGTTTCTCCAGCGTAGCCTTGTGCTTCTCCGGTTTCTTCTTCTTCTCGACCACGATCTGACCCGCCGGGGGCGCGCCGACGCGCTCGCGGGCCAGTTCCTTGACCGCGGTCACGGCGCGAAAGCGCTTCGCTTTTTTCTTTTTGACCATGGCAGCCGCCTCTTAGTCTTCCCCTGGTTTGAGACGAGTGTAACCTGATGCGCTTGGTTCCGGCGTTTAAGAGCCGTAGACCTCATGAAGTATGCAATAATTTGTAGTTGGTTGGAGCCTAACCTTGGGGTCCCGACTGGGAATCTATGGAAGAGCGCGATTTTTTTGACGAGAAGCAGGAGAAGAAACCGGCTTCGCTGAATTGTCCGCACTGCCACCAGGCGGCGGAATATGAAGTGACATGGGTGGTGCGCACCAAGAAACGGCAGCTTTCCGGCCGGGCCGACGAACGTGACCGCGCCCGCTTCGCCAAGGCCCGCTCCTACATGCTGCGCAAGGACGATTTGATGGCCTGCAAGAATATGCGCTGCAGGAAACGGTTTGAGATCTCCGGCGTGCAGTCGGTTGTGTTCACGGAGTAGCGCGTGTCAGCCATTCAATTGCGCGTAGGTTGCGCGCCGCAGGAATTCCCCCTGACCTGCGCGTCCCAGGAACTTGTCTCCCTCCACCACAACTTTGCCGCGTGAAAGAACGACATCGGGCATCCCGGTGACTTGAATACCCTCGAACATCGAATAATCCACGCGCATATGGTGAGTCTTGGCGCTGATGGTGTGCTTGCGTTTGGGATCGAAAACTACAAGGTCGGCGTCGCCGCCAACCGCAATCGTCCCTTTGCGCGGATAGAGTCCAAACAGCTTGGCCGGCGCGGTCGAAACCAGTTCCACAAAGCGGTTCGCACTGAATCGCCCGCTCGCTACTCCGCCCGAGTAGATCAAACTCATACGGTGTTCCACTCCCGGACCGCCGTTGGGGATTTTCGTGAAATCGTCGCGGCCCAGTTCTTTTTGTTCCTTGAAACAAAAAGGACAGTGATCGGTGGACACAACCTGCAGGTGATCGTGCTTGAGGCCATTCCACAATTTTTCCTGGTTCCATTTCTCCCGCAGAGGTGGAGTGAACACGTACTTCGCTCCTTCAAACCCCGGCGCATCCATGTTTTCCAGTGAAAGGTATAAGTACTGCGGACAAGTTTCCGCATATACGGGTAGTCCGCGATCGCGCGCCTCTCGAATCTTTTCGAGTGCATCATTGCAACTCAGGTGAACAATGTAGATCGGAGCGCCCGCCATTTCGGCCAGCGCGATAGCGCGCCCTACCGCCTCGGCCTCCGCGGTTGTAGGGCGGGTGAGTGCATGATACTTCGGCGCCCGTTTTCCTTCGGCCAGGGCCTGCTGCACGATCACGTCAATCGCGCTGCCGTTTTCGGCGTGCATGCAAACCAGCCCGCCATTCTTCGACGTAGTCTGCAGAGCTTTGAAGATGCTGCCATCGTCGAGCATGAACACGCCCGGGTACGCCATGAAAAGCTTGAAGCTGGTCACGCCTTCATGCACCAGATCGTTCATCTCCGAAAGCTGCCCGCCGGAAACGTCGGTCACGATGCAGTGGAACGCATAGTCGCAAGTGGCCTTGCTCGAGGCCTTGCTCATCCACGTGTCGAAGGCCTGCCGCAACGTCTGGCCTTTGTATTGAATCGCGAAGTCGATAAGCGTGGTTGTTCCGCCGAAGGCCGCGGCCCGCGTGCCGGTTTCGAAGTCGTCAGCGCTCGTCGTTCCGCCGAAGGGCATGTCGAGGTGAGTGTGCACGTCGATGCCGCCAGGTAGCACGAGTTTTCCTGACGCGTCGAGGACTTTAGTTGCGTTCTGCGCGGGAAGATCCGTTCCGATGGCGGTGATCTTGCCGTTCGCAATGGCAACATCCGCTGTGTAGGTATCCGTGGCTGTCACTACGGAACCGTTTTTGATGATCGTGTCGAAACCCATCAGCCCTCCGCCGGTCGTTTCGCGTCCCTGACCGGAATGAGAAGAAAGAATTCTATGCTACACTGCCGGACTTTACGTGTTCGCACTTTACTTGTTCGGATCGGTTATTCACAATCATTCCTGGTACTTCAGTGAAAGGGACTTGCCATGCAATTCGGCATCGCACTAAAACCTGACATTTCCATCGAACGCATTGTGGGCCTGACGCGGCAGGCGGAGAGCGCCGGGTTTGAATATGGCTGGATTTTCGATTCGCACGTTTTGTGGAAGGAACCGTATCCGCTGCTCACGCTGATGGCCACGAATACGAAGCGCATGCGCTTGGGTACGTGCGTCACGAATCCCGCGACTCGCGACCTCACCGTGACCGCCAGTTTGTTCGCAACCCTGAATCTTATTTCCGGGGGGCGCATGGAACTTGGCATCGGCCGCGGCGACAGTTCCCGGCGTGTCATGGGCAAGAACCCGGTAAGCTGGTCGCAACTGGAAGCGGCGGTTGCCGAGTTCCGCGATCTCACTTCCGGCAAGGAGGTGCAGCACGACGGTCAACCCACGCGCCTCAGTTGGGCCAAAGATTCTCCGCGGGTATGGATTGCGGGCTATGGGCCCAAGGTGCTGCACATGGCCGGCCGGTTGGCCGACGGAATCATTTTGCAATTTGCCGACCCGGCTTTGATCGCGTGGTGCATGGGTTTCGTGAAAGAAGGCGCTCGCGCCGCGGGTCGGGATTTTCGCCAGATCGAAGTGATGTCGGCGGCGCCGGTGTGGGTCTCGAATGATTTGAAAGTAGCGAGAGAGCGAGTGCGCTGGTTTCCGGCTCTGGTCTCAAACCATGTGATGGATCTGATCCGGCAATACAAGCCCGAGGACCTGCCGCCGGCGTTGACTTCATTTGTGCAGGATCGCGGAAAATATGATTATCAACATCACTGCGAGGTCGGCAGCGACAATGCGGACTTCGTGTCTGACGAAGTGATCGACCGCTTCTGCCTGGTTGGTCCGGCTGATGCCCATCGCAAAAAATTGCGTGAACTCGCGAATGTAGGCGTCACACAGTTCAACATCTATCTCATGTGCGGCGATGAAGAGCAGACGCTCGACATTTATCAGCGCGATGTGCTGCCTGAATTTCTCAGAGCTCAAAAGGCCTGAACATTAGGTGACTGCCTGAGAAGCCAATGCCGCCTGGCGCTGAAACTTCATCAGCGCGTAATAGGCTACAAAGGAAACGGCAAAGCCGACAAACCACGAATAGTCATAAAGCGCGCGCATCGACGGAATCGCGAGTCCGGCAAGTGCGGTGCCTGCTCCCAGCGCCAGCGCAATGACCGCGCGCCAGTTGAATCCGCGCGAATATTCATACAGCCCACCGCGAAGATATAAGTCGTCCACTTGCAAGACTCGCCGCCGGATGACGAAATAATCGCAGATCATGATTCCGGCGACGGGCCCGAGAAATGCGGCGTAGCCGCCCAGCCATCCAAGAATGAACGTCCGGTAGTTGGAGAGCAGCTTCCACGGCATGAGCGCGATCCCCATGAAACAGGTGATGACTCCTCCCGTGCGGAAACTGATTCCGCGAGGCCACAGATTCGAGAAATCATTCGCCGGCGAAACCACATTCGCACCGATATTGACGTTGAGCGTGGCCAGCAGAATTGCCACCAGCGAGATCACAACTGCCACCGGCGAGTGAAAGCGGCTGAGCAGTTGGACTGGATCCCAAATCGCGGTTCCGTAGATCACGACCGTAGCCGAAGTCACGACAATTCCGACAAACGAATACAGCGTCATCGTCGTCGGCAGGGCCAGCGCTTGGCCAATCACCTGCTCGCGCTGATTCCGCGCAAAGCGCGTGAAGTCGGGAATGTTCAATGAAACAGTCGCCCAAAATCCCACAGTCCCGTTCAGCGCAGGAATCAAAAATTTCAGGAACTCAGGAAATGTATTGAACCGCGAAGGCACGGAGAACATGGGACCGAAGCCGCCCGCCGCATGGTAGGCCCAACCGAGCAGAAGCAATCCCACGCCCAGCAGAACGGGCGCGCTGATTCCCTGCAGAACGCGGATGTATTCGATTCCCTTCAGCACGACTGCGAGATTGATCAGCCAGAAAAGAAAGAAGCACACTGCCGGCCCGTAGGAAAAATTCTTCCACCCGGGAGCCAGTGTCGCCAGCAAGGTGCTGATGGCTTCGCCGCCGATCCACGCCTGAATGCCGAACCACCCGCACGCGACCAGCGCGCGGAGTACCGCAGCGATGTTCGCGCCCAGCACCCCGAACGAGGCGCGCGCCAGCACCGGAAAGGGAATTCCATACTTCGCGCCAGGATGCGAATTCAGCAGCATCGGGGCCAACACGATCACGTTGCCAATAAAGATGGTCGCGACCGCCTGCTTCCAGTTCATTCCTCCCTGAATCAAGCTGGCGGCCAGCATGTAGGTGAGGATGTTCACCGACATTGAAATCCAGAGCGCCGCGAAGTTATACGTGCCCCAGGTTCGGCGCTCGGCGGTGGCCGGCGCAAGATCCTCGTTGTACAGGGGGCTGGATTCGATTCGAGAGCGCAGGTGCGGCGTGGTCGTCATCGGCGTGAGTTCTGTCAGTCAGCCGCGACCGGACTCCGCGCAGACGTCCCGCTTTGTGTCGTCAGCGGGCCATAGCTGTCCGGTCTGCGATCGCGGAAGAACTGCCAGACTTTGCGGACTTCGGCAATCATGTCGAGATCGAGATCCGCGACGACGACTTCGTCCTTATCTCGACTGGCCTGAGCGATGATCTTGCCCCGCGGATTGCAGAAGTAACTTTTGCCGTAAAATTCGCCGATGCTCCAAGGCTTCTCCGTCCCTACACGATTGATGGCTCCCACAAAGTAGCCGTTGGCCACGGCATGCGCCGGCTGTTCCAGTTCCCACAAATATTCCGAGAGTCCGGCTACAGTCGCAGACGGATTGAATACGATCTCGGCGCCGTTCAATCCAAGGATGCGCGCGCCTTCCGGGAAATGCCTGTCGTAACAGATGTACACGCCCACGCGACCATATTTGGTTTCAAACACGGGATAGCCGAGATCGCCGGGAGTGAAGTAAAACTTCTCCCAAAATCCTGGGTGGCAGTGCGGGATGTGATGCTTGCGATACTTTCCCAGATAGCGGCCGTCGGCATCGATGACGGCGGCGGTATTGAAATAAACACCTGGCATCTGCTCTTCGTACACCGGTACCACCATCACCATGCGGTGCTTAGCGGCGACTTTCTGCATGAGACGAGTGGTCGGCCCGTCGGGGACGCGCTCCGTCAGTTCGTACCAGCGGGCATTTTGCTCCGCGCAAAAATAAGGCCCATAAAAAAGTTCCTGCAGGCAGAGGATCTGGGCCTTCTTGCGGGAGGCTTGATCGATCAGTTTCAGGTGCTTGTCGATCATCGCCTTTCTGATCTGCGCGAGTGAGCGTTCGGTCGAGAGGGCGTTGCTGGCTTGAATCAGGGCACAGCGGACATTGCGGGGCATGGGACCCTCCAAAGCTAACTATCGAGGAACGAAACTATAGCAGAAATTGTTGTCGCATCATTCATCCCGGCGCGACCGTGGACGGTCGCGGGTGATCTCGTTCAGTCGACTCTGGAGGCTGCGGAAAAAGTTCTTTCGCGAGGCTGATGCCGACCTCAGCGGCTAAAAAGCCCGAAATTTCATTAGGCTCTTGCGGCACGGCTGACGCCATGCCCTTTCACGAGTCCTTTCGCGGTACCGCTACACGTTCAACTCCACCACCGTGGCCCCGCCCCCGCCTTCATTCTGCGGAGCCTCCGCCACCGTCGCCACGTGCGGATGCTGCTGCAGCAATTGCCGCAGAGCCTTGCGCAATATACCCATGCCGCTGCCGTGCACCACTCTGACGCGCGGTAGTCCCGCCAGGAATGCGCGATCCACGAACCGCTCGACTTCGCGGGAGGCCTCGTCCACGGTCCGCCCGATCACGTTGATTTCGCTGGCTACGTTACCGCTCTCATTCTCAAGCGAGACTGAAATTCCCCGCGCCCGCGCCGCCTTCACCGGAGAATCGCCCGCCGCAGCCTGAGCGGGGGCCAGCACTTCGGCGATGTCGGCGCGCGCGATTTTCATCTTCATCGCGCCCATCTGCACTTCAAAATGACTGTCGTCGACTTTGCGTACCACTCGCGCCGGGCGCCCCGTCGATTTCAGCTTCACCGTGTCGCCTTCAGAGACATTCTTCACCACCCGAGGCTCTGCATGTGGATCGCCTTGATCGGCCCCGGTGGAGTGCGCCACCACGCTCGAATCGAATTGCTCGCGAAACTCTCGCCGCAACTTCGCAACCCGGCGCTCGGCATCCTTCGATAGTTTCTGTGCCGCCGCGCGATCCTGAATCGCCAGCACCGCCTCGCGAGCCTGATATTCAAAATCTCGCAACACGCTTTCCAGCTTCTTTTCCATTTCGCGCACTTTCGCCTGTTGCTCTTTGCGTCCTTCCGCTGCCAGATGCGCCTTCTCGCGTTCGAGTTCCTGCTCACGCGTCTTCAGGCGTAAGCGGTCGTTTTCGGCTTCGCGCAGATCGGCGTGCAGCTTGTCGAGGAATTGACCCACGTCGCGGGCCTGAGTCCCGAGTTTTGATCGCGCGCCGTCGATGATGGCCTGATTCAAGCCCAGCCGCCGCGCGATATTAATGCCCGCCGAAGCTCCCGGCACGCCCACTTTCAATTCGTACGTCGGCTGCAGCGTCGCCTCGTCAAATCCCACCGACGCATTCACTACCCCAGGAGTATTCGCCGCGTAAACCTTGAGCGAAGTGTGGTGCGTAGAAATCACGGTCATGCACCCGATGCTGCCAAAGTATCCGGCGATCGCCACCGCCAAAGCCGCGCCCTCTTCCGGATCGGTCGCCGAGCCCAACTCATCCAGCAGCACCAGCGACCGGGAGGTTGCCGTGCGCGAAATGAAATCAATATTGGTGACGTGCGCCGAGAATGTAGAAAGATTCTGCTCGATCGACTGGTAGTCGCCGATGTCGGCGAGCACAGCGTCAAACAGCGGAAGCTCAGCCCGATCCGCCGGCACCGGAAGCCCCGACTGGGCCATCAACGCCAGCAGGCCAACAGTCTTGAGCGTGACCGTTTTGCCGCCGGTGTTCGGTCCGGTGATGACGAGCTGCCGTCGTTCCCCCTTCAGTTCCACGCTGACCGGCACGACGGAAAGACCCCTTGCTTTTAGATTTCGCTCCAGCAGCGGATGCCGCGCATTATGAAGCAGCAACCGGCTCGTGTCGGCACGGCTCGTGTGGGGACGGGCGCCTTCGCTAGCCTGCTCTGAGCGAAGCCGAAGGGTCCAGCCTGGGCGAAGCCCGGCTCCCTCTCCACCGCTCCCGAAATCGTCGTCAGTCTGAGTCAATGTAACCGCAACGCAGTTGTAATCCTCCGCAAATCGCGCCTTCGCAAACTGCAGTTCCAATTCCCCCAGCACATCCACCGCTGCCAGAATTTCCGCAGCCCGCGCCCCAATGCGCCGCGTCATTTCCAGCAGAATGCGATGAACTTCGGCCAGCTCCTCTTCCAGCAGCCGCACCAGCTCATTATTCTGTTCGATCGTCTCCAGCGGCTCGACGAACACCGTCTGTCCGCTCGAACTGGCGCCGTGCACCACCCCTTGCACGCGCCGCTTCTGCTCCACCTTGACCGGAATCACAAAACGTTCCCCGCGGATGGTAACCAGCTCATCCTGCACCGTGCCACCCTCGGCCAGCCGCCGCAAATATCCGCGTAAAGATTCCTGAATCGAGCGCCGCTGTTTTTCGATCTCGCGGCGAATGCGAGCCAGTTCTGGCGAAGCTTTGTCTTCCAAGGTTCCATCGGGCTGGATCTTGTTACGGAAAAAACGCAGAAACTCCGTGAAGTCTACGATCTGGTCCGAGAGCATCCGCACTTGCTGCCAATCGGACTTTATGTTCGCCGGCGGATGCAGACCAATCTCCCGCCATTCCGCCGCGCGATCCACCAGCAGTATCACGTCGCGAATCTCCGCGGTCTCCAGCGCGGCACCCGCGATACGTGATTTCTCGACCAGCAGGCCGATCTTGATCAATCCCGAAAAATCAAACCGTCCGCCCACCCGCCAGAATTCCCGAATCTCGGCCGCCAGTGCCTGCTGGTTCTCAATCCAGTCCCGATCCGTCGAGGGAGTGAGCGCGGCAACCCGCTCCTGCCCCAGAGGCGAAGAGGTGTAGCCCCGCAGCAATTGCCGCAGAGCATCGAATTCCAGCACCCGCGCCGAACTATGCGCTAATTCACCAGGCATCGCATTTAATCGTACAGGAGCGCAAAGCCGCATCGGCGAAGGAAAATTTCAAGAGCAGACGTCAAGGGGTTCCGGTAGAAAAGGCTTGACCAGATTTAGGATCGAAGATGAATTCTCGGCAACCGCTTAAACGGCTGGCACGCAGCCCTGGTTACGCTCCCGAGCCAACCGCTCCGGCCACTTTCACCGCAGAAACCGGTGCAGCTTCAGCGGGGAGTCGCACTACGAACAGCGCCCCGCCTTCGCGCTTGTTCTGGCAGGTGATCTGGCCGCTGTGATCCTGAATCACGCCATACACCGCGCTCAACCCGAGCCCCGTACCTTTTCCCACCGGCTTGGTAGTATAGAACGGATCGAAAACCCGCTGCGGTTCGCGAATCCCCGGCCCAGTATCGGAAAACTGCAGCACGGCCTCTTTGCCCTGGCGTTGTGCGGTAATTTCCAAGGCCCCGCCGCCATTCTCTTCCAGTGCGTCCATGGCGTTCTCGATGAGCTCAACAAACGCCTGAAATAGGCGGTTGGCGTTGCCCCGCACTTGAGGAGAATCGGCGCCGATGGACAGACCTACGCGGATATTTCCAACTAAGCGGCGCGACTCCAGCATCTGAGCAGCGCGCTGCAGAAGGATGGTGACGTCTACGGGAATTTTTTCCACCGGCGATTGCTGGGCAAAGCTCAATAGGTCGGCGACCAGATCGCGAGTTCGCCGGGCCTGGTTCACAATCTTGCGCACCAGCGAATTCTGTTCGTCGGTCAGCCGCTCCATCGCCCAGAGCTGCTCCGAATAGCTCACGATCTCGGTCAAAGGGTGGTTGATGTCGTGCGCCGCTCCCGCCACAAGGTTGCCGAGGGAAGCCAGCTTTTCTCTTTGCACCAGTTCGCTCTGCAGACGCTTCTGACCCTCGTATCCCCGGCGCGATTCCTGCAACAGTCCCATCAGTGCCTGGTCTTGGACGTACTGCCGCAGGAACACGAATGCTCCCAACACCAACATCGCGACCAGCACGGTGGCAACACGGAATACTCGCGACGGAGCGGCCGATCGATCAAGCAGCAGAGTCCAGAGCCCCAGCGCCGGCAGCGACAACAGCGCCAACATGGCCAGTCGCGGAATGACTTTCTTCCACCGCGGGTCCAAACTGATCTCGCGGCTTTGCAGATCCCATTTCCGCGCCATTAAAGCGGTGGCAGCCATCCACGCCAGTGTTCCGATGAACGGAACGTCGTAAACGCTTCCCGAATAATATCTTCCATTCTCTATGGCCCACTCCAGCGTTCGCGAACTGACGGCGTACAGCAGGCCAACCCCGCAAAAATGCAAGTAAAGCCGCCGCCATCCGCCCGAACTAGTCCATGCCGTTTGTATTAACACCGCCAGCAGCAGGACATTTTCCAGCTGATAAAGCCGTTTGTAGCATACGTTGTAAAGGGCTACGTTTCGCGCCACATACTGGTGAGGAAATACGATGAAGGCGTAGAGAAAAATCCACCAACCCACCAGCATCAGAAAATTTCGCAGTCCGGAATGGCTTCTCCCCTCTTTTCGCCGCAAATCGGGCCGCCATAGTACTGCCGCGATGATTGGCACCGCATGGAAGAAAAGAATGATGTCAAAGACAGAAATATCCGGAATCTGGCGATTCAGAAATAAATCACGATAAGTCCAAAAACTTTGGTGATACGCCCACAACGAGAACCCTAAGGCCATCAACACCCAGAAACTTCGCTCCGGCCCCGGTCGTCCCCAACCATTGCTCCATGCGATTCCCGCCGCTGCCAGCATCAGTGCCAGTCCCGTTAGATCGGCAAATGCGATCAGGCCCGTGCTTTTATGGGCGAGCAGCGACACTGCGGCAAATGCCAGAGTGACTCCGGCTGCCGCGGCAAACCAACTGTGGCGTTGGAACAGATTCATCCCTCCTAATTCTATGGCACCAAATCCGTCATTCCGGGAATGCCGGAATACTCCACGTTACTTCGGTCACATCGGGTGAAGATGTTCTAGAATCATTCGGAGGGATATTCACCCGCTCGCGCCGGTGACCGCCATGGCATTCCCTGTGACCCGACTTCGACGCCTTCGCCGCACGGCGGAACTGCGCAACCTGGTGTGTGAGACCCGCCTGACGCCCGACGCTTTTGTCTATCCCATGTTCGTGTGCCCCGGCGAAGGCGTCCGCAAGGCCGTCCGCTCCATGCCCGGCGTCTTCAACCTATCCGTGGACGAAGCCGTGAAAGAAGCGCATGAAGTGCATTCCTTAGGCGTGGCTTCGGTGATTCTTTTCGGCCTTCCGGAGTCAAAAGACGAAATAGCCACCGGCGCCTGGGCCGACGACGGCATCGTGCAACAAGCCACTCGCGCCATCAAACGCGAGGTCCCGGATCTGATCCTGATGGGCGACGTCTGCCTGTGCGAATACATGTCGCACGGCCACTGCGGAATCGTGAAGCAGACGGTCACCCCCCAATCCCTGGGCGCCGCCGTAAGGGACGCCCTGACTCCCTCGCAGCGGGTGCTGGCGGTGAAGAGTAAAGAAGAGAAAGAAAAGGCCATCAAGACAATGGCTTCCGCCGCCGCGTATGCCGCTCAATCAGGTTTCGAGATCGACAACGACGCCTCGCTCGAACTCCTGGCCCGCACCGCGGTCTCGCTCGCCAAAGCCGGCATCGACATCATCGCTCCCTCTGACATGATGGATGGCCGCGTCGCCGCCATCCGCCGCGCCCTGGATGCTGCCGCCTTCCCCAATACTCCTATCCTTTCCTACGCCGCCAAGTTCGCCTCCGGCTTCTACGGCCCGTTCCGCGAGGCCGCCGACTCCGCTCCGCAATTCGGCGACCGCCGCTCCTATCAAATGGATGGAGCCAACCTGCGCGAAGCCATGCGCGAGATCGAAGCCGACATCGAAGAAGGCGCCGACATGATCATGGTCAAGCCCGCCCTGCCGTATCTCGACGTAATCGCCGCCGCCCGCGCCCGCTTCGACCTGCCCCTGGCCGCCTACCAGGTTTCCGGCGAATACGCCATGATCGAAGCCGCCGCCCAAAACAACTGGATCGACCACGACCGCGTCATGATGGAATCGTTACTAAGCATCCGCCGCGCCGGCGCCACAATAATCCTCACCTACTACGCCAAAGAAGCCGCCAAATTGCTGGGATGACATGTGAAGCAGGCACTCCTGCCCGCTGCCCTCGCTCTAAAGTCTTGTCATTCCGATTATTTTTTGTCGAAATCCCCCTAAAATATTGAAAGCACTGGAGTTCCTAAAAACGCACTCTGCAAAATCTTGATTGCAAAGAGCTTAGATATCAAAACCTTAAAAACAAAGGAGTTCGGAGGCGCGCTTTTCTGGCTGCCTTGCAATTTCTTTCAGCGCATGACCATATTGGGATGAATCTGTTGTTGAGGTCAAGGTTGGGCGTCACAACGGGGGCTGTGGAAATCTTTCGGAGCTTTATTGCGGCAGGCCGAGGGGCGGGAGGCTTCGGACAATCGCTGCCGTCTCCAGGCTGACCGTGATCACTTGGCCGATCAGATGGAGGATGTATGTATTGCGGGTCGTCGGCGCGGTTGGCGTCATTGGTGATGCGCTGCGTTTGTCGGTCGAGACTTGATATTGGTCGATGACCCATTCCAGGGCAGCGCGGTTGCCGAGGCGGTAGTCGTAGGTTTCTTTGGGGTTACCGCTCAGGGTTAGGAATTGGTTGTAGATGAGTGAGGTCTTGTCTTTGCTCAACTTCATTTTGGTGACGCGGTAGTCGAGTTTTTCGCCTTTCTTCTCTACTTTCGTGAGCTTGTATTCGGGTTGTTGTTCGCAGTGGACGTGGATTTCGGCGAGGCGCTGGCCGGCTTTGACGAATGCACGGAAGATTTCCGCGTCGGAGGCCACAGGCGCTAAAGCGCGGGAATCTTTCTTGCCTGCGGACGCGGCGCTTAAGCGCCGCTCTTCCACGTCACTGCCGGAGTTCGATGGCGCTGCTTTGTTACCGCCGGAGACCTGTGGAGATACCGTGGAAGAGCCGGGCTTCAGCCCGGCGTCAGGCGTTCCAACATTGTGGGCTTCAGCCCCCGTGGAACCCGCGAAGGGGATGCGCGGCAGTTCGCGGCGGAGGTTGGCGGCGTAGCGCTCGCGGTAGTCTGGGTGGTGAAGGACGGCGTAGATGTAGTGGAAGATGTCCCACTTAGTGATGGAGGGGTCGTGGTAGTGGGCGCAGAATTGCAGCCAATTATTTAAGGAGTCTGCCTTTAGCATTTCCATCGGATGCGCGAGATGTTCTCGACTTCTTCAAGAAAATCGTACTTTTGTTGTCGCGTCCAGGATTCTTCTGTTCTTGCGTAGAAAATTCTTGCTTCTTGTGCCTCGCCGGTTCTCACTAGGAGTGCGATAGAGACCCCGATCTGGATTCCAAAGACGTTGTGTGTCGTTCCCGATAGCCTTGGGTTTTTGCGGACGGTTGCCCCCTAGATCCAGAAGCGACAGCGTCCCAAAATCCCTTGAGAGATGCTTCCTCATCCCGTGCGCCTGTGTCTCGCAAAAGCTGGATGGCATTCTACTGGCAGGCCCGTCCCGATCAGGAAAGGGTAATTCCGCCGGGAAGACCCTCCTCAAAAGAAATCCCAAAAAACAGCTTGGATAGTTGCTCAATATGAGGTATTTTTGCCGACATCGAATTCGGAGCAAGGTCCGGCTCTCACCGCCTAGATCGGGACATTTCGGTTCGCGAGTTGAAGACACCCCTGCCTTCCGCGATAGATTCAAGGTGAATTGAGGTCTCGCCAGCTCCGCGAGGAATCCAGCCGTGAAATCTTCTCTTTGCCTGTCCGTCCTGGTCGCGCTTTCTCTCTTGAACTGCGACTCCTTCGCGAGTAGTGGGGAACTGCCCGCAGCCGCGCGCTCACAGCACCCCAACGCAGCCGTACTCTCTTCGGAAGACGGAACTCCCCCGGTCTCGTCGCAGTTCGTAATCCCGGGGCCACAACGATCTTTTCTGCGCATGGCGGGGATCAGTCAAAAGATTTCGCCGGAAGAAGTTTTGCCCTTGCTGAGCCGGAATGTTTTCACTCAGGGTTTCGAAGGCTCCACTCGGCCAACAGAGTTCCTTATTCTCTTGAGGCGATACGTCGTGCAGGCCAGGGAATTGACGGAGTTAGCCGCCGGCACCGATATGGTGATTCGCGTTTCGAATTGTGACGAGGCAAAACCGCTTCTGCGTATTCTGGGTTATCGAACCCGGGCGAATTGCGGCGATCCTGAAACCTCCCTGCAAACAGAAGATCCGGAGAGGGCTTTTCTGGCCATTGATTCCGGATTTCCCCTGCCCGAACTAGAGCAGACGCTGCAAGGCGGGAAGCCTTTTGAGTATCCGTTCTCCTCTTCCCCTGTGCCGGTGCTCTTCGCCGAAAGCGACTGGACCAAGGCAAGTTCCAAGAATTTCAAAGAAAACAGCAGGGACTTGCTGGATACGATCCTGAATGATGCAGCGGTCGCTCGCCTGTATTGGGCCCTGTCGCGGCTCGACCCGGAAACCAGCAAATCTTTGCAGCAGTCGATTGGCCTCGCGAAGCTGCTCCCTCACGCTGCGGTGCTTGATTTTTACGGCAGGAGTCTCTGCATCAGCGGTGACCGAGTCAACGTACCGGGAGGGCCGGGAGCGGAAGCCGCGTGGAAAGATTTGGTCGGAGCGAGCCCAGCGTTCCCTGCCTCGTTTGTGTCGAGATTGCTGGCCAAGGATAAAGGTTGGCTGATCGCCTATTTCGACGTGCTTTCGCGGCTCGGTGGAGCACAGCAGGCATATTTTACTGACCCGCATCGTCTGCGGCTCTTCTACATGGGGCTGCGCGCGCCAGATCCTTCCGTACCCGCCACGAGAGGTTTCTACAGGCCGGCACCTGGGCTCTTGCTCCTCGCCACTCGGCTTCAGCTGGACAGCAGCGGAAAGCCGCTCGTCCCCGGGAATCTCGAACTTTGGAAAGACATTCTGCTGCATGGTCACAACTCTAAGATCCTGCACAACTGGGGAAAACAGAGCTCCCGCCTGACGGGTCCGGATCATCTGGTGCAGATCATGTTCGCGCTGTCGCGGGCACCCGGCGACGGCGGCCCTCTGCAAACCTATATGACAATCAGCGAACTGGACAGCAGACGATCTCCCGAACATCGCCTGGCGCCCGCTACGGTTCGCTTGCTGGCTAACCGGTTCGAGGATTTCAGCGATCAGTATCGGATTTTTTCCGAATTTCCAGAGCTGACCGACGAATCCATCGTGCTGTTTCTGGACGTCGCTCGAGGGCTGAACAGCCTGTCCTCCGCCTCGCGCGGCAATGCGATCGGCACATTTCAGGCAAATGTTGGGATTTGGCAGATTCTTGCCCGCCAGGGGCAAATCTCGAACTCACACCTGAATGAGTCGTGGCAACAGGTGATCAAGCCTTTCGCCAACATTCGATCAGCCGCTCAGGTCTACGACGCGGGGCAAAGTTCGTTGGGAGAATTATTCCGGTTTTCGATTGGCAAGGCTAGAGGTTCGCAAGACGAGATCATCGAATTGCTGGCTGGACCCCGGCAGGATACTCCAGAGGGGAAACAGATGCACCGAGAGCTGGCCGGCAGAATTCGGTCGGTGCTGGACGATCAGCGGCTGGTCTTGCTCGACACCGTTCTGACGGTCGGGGACGCGTTGGCTGAAAAGGCGCGAGGGAAACAGCCACCCGAGTACGCAGTCGTGCTGGCTGGCCAGACGCGCGAATTTGAGATGCCGCGGCCAATCTTCACCAATGGAGAGAGAACGGAGTGGGCTTCGGGAATCTACAACAATCATCACACCGACCTGCAGATGCGAGCCGACTTGCCGAAAGTCCTCAAGTCTCCGAAGGCTTCGCGCGCGCAGATCGAGGACGCCCGGGGTCAGCTCGCCTCTTTCCTGCGAGATACCCTCGTCGGTTTGAACTATGCCTACTACGAACCGCCGGGCGCCCAGGCTCTGCACAACAATCCGCTGTTCGTCCGTTCTCACGATTTTGCCGGAGAGACGGTGGAGGGCATGAAGACACTCTGGCAGTCGCCGGAGCTCATGGGCGAGGGTTCGCCGGCGGGCGGAGGCGCCCACTTTGTCGGCTCACTGGCGGACCTGCCCTACGCCTTGGCCGAACTCGAGCAGGATTTCATTTCGCCGGAAAGTGTTCAAGCTCTGATCTGGAGAGAATTAACGCCGGAACTGTTGGCCTCAGCAATCCTGCCTCGGTGGTGGAATGTCAGCCCCTTGGAACTTCACGCGATCGCGTTGTATCAGCGAACCGGAGAAGAACTCCTGACCGCTTCCGGAAAGGACGAGACGCTGCGAAGCCAGGTACTCGCAATTCTGTCAGGCCGATTGCTTCCGCAGCGACTACGGCAAGTCGAGCACGCCTTGCGCACAGGTCGCGCATCAGAAATGCTTCCTCATATGATGCCGGCAGATACGTTCTATCTGGCGGCTGAGTTCCGGAGCAAATATCCGGAGGAACCTGCCATGTTGGGAACCGCTGCCCAGGAACTGCAAGATCTGTATCGGCAGCATCCCGAACAAGTCAGCTGGAAGCGCTTGTCGCATGATTTTGGCACGCCGCATCCGAGCATCGCTCAGAATTACGGCCTCGAACTGCTGAATGTGGCGCCCATGCCTCCGTTCTCTGGTCAGTCCAGCCGTTTTTTTGCGGAATCCTGGGACTCGCCCAATCTCTACTGGGCTCGCCTGGCCGATGAAGCAGGATATTCGCCCGTCATGCTGAACCGTTTCGTGCCGGAGCTCACCCGGATGATGGTGGAAAAGATTTTCGCTACCGACTTTGAGGATTGGCCGGCGCTTCTTCGGGCGATGCATGAAGCCGGAGCGGAATTTCGTGAAGGCAAGTTGACTTCGCGGTCGAAGATTAGCGCGGTCCGTCCTTGAAATGCGGGCCGAACAACTTTCGATCGACATATGCGGCGGCCCTATGCAAATGAGTCGCAGATTAGGATCCTTGAACACATGGTAAGGAAATTGTTTGTACTGATTCTGGTCCCTATGGGATTCATATTGAGCGCTGAAACCGGCATCTCTGCTCAGGAGAGCCCGAACTTTCAGGTTGTGGTCAATATGGTTCAGTTGAACGTGGCGGTGACCGACAAGAAAGGAAACTACGTTACCGGACTGCGCCCCCAGGATTTTGCCATCGTGGAAGATGGAATTGTGGAGAAGACCGCCACCTTTGCTGAGGGCGACGAACCGGCCCGCAGGCTCAGCGAGTTTGCCGAGGATTCGTCCGCTCCGTCGAATGACGCGGCCAGACCCTACTCTGACGGTTCCTCGTCTCAGACCTTCGCTTCGGCAGTAAGTGGAGCCAATGTGTTCGTCTTGTTTGATACCAGCGACTACATGTACCGGGGCTTTGTCTTCGCGCAAGATGCGATTATCGAGTTCATCCGCTCCCTGGGAGAAGCCGACAAGATCGCATTCTATTCATATAGCCGGGATCTTTCTCGCGCGGCCGCCCTCACTTCGGACCGGTCGCGGGTCTTGCGGGCGGTGCGCTCGACTGTCGCCGGAGATCAGGCGGCGCTCTACAACGCGCTCTTGCTGACGCTGAAAGACGCGGCTCAAAATACGGGCAGAAAAGTCGTAGTGGTATTCTCCAACGGCCCGGACAATTCCAGCGTGGTGCCGCCCGAGGATGTCGCTGAATTCGCCCAGTCCGCGGGCGTTTCCATTTACATGATCAGCACACAAGAGGCCAGACTGGAGCCGGTATCAACCGCGGTATTCGATCGCATGACCGCCGCGACTGGAGGCAAGGCCTACTTCGCCAAGAACTGGAGAGATGAACACCGGGCGTTCGCTTCCATCCGCGACGATTTGGCACATCTTTACTCCCTGAGTTATTACCCGAAGCCCAACGCCAACAGCGGCTGGCGTGCGATCACCGTGAAACTCATTGGCGAAGACCGGAAAAAATATAAGGTGCGCACCCGCAACGGGTATCGTCCGCAACCGTCCCGTTTCTCAGGCGACGACAAAGCCACGCTGTCTGGGCTTGTTCCCGAGTAGGAAGGCCATATTCTCTTCCTTCTTTGACTCAAGTGTTTTCAGCGGGGGAAATCCAGGTTATTTTCCGAGTTCTGCTGCACCTGCGCGTTATTACGTTACTTAGATAGATGGGAGTAGGAAAACCTGGCGGAGAGGGAGGGATTCGAACCCTCGGTACAGGTGTTAGCCCGTACAACGGTTTAGCAAACCGCCGCATTCGGCCACTCTGCCACCTCTCCGGCGGAGCTACAGTTTACCACGGCGCCAGTTGCGGCATGGCGGCTTCGTGCCGCGTTGCGGTGACTGCAGCTCCTGGCAATTCGCCCTCGGAGAACGGAGAATTTTGTTCGTGATTCGTAACGCAAAAGGGTCCGCCGCAAATTTCGCGCTTGCTTCATGGACAATGCTCTCAATCCTGAGGGGGGAGAGCGGTGGCTCCGGACGACTGCCCGAGTTGCGGCGGAACTGGGTATGTTGCGAAGCCAGTGGACTTGAACGGTAAGTCCGATGGTGTCGCCTTTATCCGCTTGAAGTGTCCTGCCTGCGCGGGCACAGGCCGAAAGCACTCAATCTCACCTCCGGCCGCCGGCTGACCGCACGGCCCGCGGTGCTTGCGAAACGTACGGAACCGGACCGCATACTTCCCGTCCTGGGGTTGGCGGTCCGGGCCGCACGGTCGAGAAACTCCGCCGTGATCCCTCTTCTCTAGAGTGCTATTCATCGATCTAAAGGGTTTCTACGCTCCTGAGCGTTCACGCAATCCCAGCAGTTTTGCTGCGGGTTCGCCGGCGGCTAGAGGATGCCGTCTCCACCCGATTTCGTCCGTTGGCTTTGGCGCGGTATAGAGCCTTGTCGGCGGCTTGCAGGACATGCTCGGGATCCGGCGCTTCTTTCGTAGAGGTCGCAACCCCGATGCTGACGGTTACGGACAGCGGCGCCGGAATCGGTCCCTTCGTCAGTTGTCGGATGGCGTGGCCTTTGCGCGGCCGGCCACGAATCGTCTCGTTGCGACGGTCCGGCCCGCGCGCGGCCTGGCGGCGATCGGTTCCCCGCATGTGGAATTCGGAGGATTCAATGGTCGCGCGCAATTGTTCCAGATGATCCACCACCTCAGGCGTGGTCTTTCCGGCAAAGAGAATGTTGAACTCTTCGCCACCGCAGCGGAAGGCTTGTCCCCCGCCAGTCACGCGTGCCAGGCCGGCCGCGACCAACCGTAGGACTTGGTCGCCGGTGTCGTGCCCGTAGGTATCGTTGAAGCGCTTGAAGTGATCGATATCCACCACCGCAATCGAATAGGGAGGCTGCAAACGCAGAAGCGCATCGTTGAAGGCGCGGCGCGAGGGCAGGGTCGTAAGTTCATCGTGATAGGCCAGAAGATAGGAGTTCTCGACGATCGATGCGGCGAGAATACACGCTGCGGTCGCCGAATATATGGTCGAAGTACGAACGGCCATAGTAAATCGCAGCGACAGGAAAAAGGCGGACAGAGACCACAGCAATGCGCTGTCGATCGGCTTCCGGTTGAACAGGAACCGTATCAGCAAGAAAAGGCCGGCGCCGGCGAATACCAGCAGCGCATAGGTCGGTAAAGGGATTGGTAAAGAGGCTGGTGCCGCCAAATGACGAAGACGAGCGGCGGACGATGGCGGTGCCTCCGCCGAGCGGCAGAGCACGGCCACGATGACCGACTGCACGAACAGGAGCAGTCCGACGGGCGCCATGGCAGGAACGGTGAACCCGCGCTCTTGCATCAGTGCGATGAGGACGAAGTCCAGCGGCACCAGTACCGCGACTGCCTGCAGCGCCGTCCATCCCGCGGTTCCCGGCGAAACATGCCCTCCTCCAAACAGAGCAACGGATGCCTGGGCCAAGAACAGTACCAGCAAGGCGAAGAAGGTGCGGCTGGAATGAAATCGCCACGCCAGCAACATTCCTCCGATCAGTGCGCAATAGTAAAGGAAGCTGAGTGCGGGTAGCGCCAGGGTAAGCCAGCCGGAATAGACCAGCACCGCCACTGCAAAGAACAGTAGCCCGCCGGGCACGGCCAGAGACTTCAGTGTCGTTTTACTCCACATCCGCAGCTCCCAGTCGAAGAAACCCCCTTCGAATTATCTCTGGAGAGCTAGCCTGCAAAGAATTGGCCGCTGAGGTTCGCAGTAGAAAGAAATACTTGATGCAGACAGATTCCGAGTTCCTCTTTTGAAACGGAACACCATTTCTGCACCCAGAGACCTTTGGATGGGCTTAGTTTTGGCTGCACTTGAGTGGTTTCTAACTAGACTGGCCTTATCGGATTAAGGACGGTTCACCTGATGCGAATTCTTATCGCGGAAGACGATGAAGCGCTGGCCAGATTCGTTCGGCAGGGGCTTGAGGGCGAACACTATTCCGTGGACGTTTTTCCGGATGGCGAACAGGCTCGGAACGCGGCCACCGAACTCGACTACGATGTCGTAATTCTTGACCTAAATCTGCCGAAGCTGGACGGGGTGAGTGTGCTGCGCCACTTGCGTTCGAAAAAGCCCAGCCTTCCGGTGCTGGTGCTGACGCAGCGCACGCGGGTGGAAGACCGCGTTCAGTGCCTCGATACGGGCGCCGATGACTACCTGGCCAAGCCATTTTCGTTCAGCGAACTCTCGGCTCGTATTCGCGCCCTGGTGCGGCGCAGCCATTTACCGTCGGAATCGGTGCTGACCGCCGGCGATCTCAAGCTCGATCGCGTACAACGACTGGTGGAGCGCGCCGGGCGGCGGATTGATTTGACCACGAAGGAGTTTTCCCTCCTGGAATACCTGCTGCTTAACGCCGGCCGCCGGGTGACTCGCTCCATGATCATAGAGCACGTCTGGAATCTGACATTCGACACCACCACCAATGTGGTGGACGTTTATATCAACTATCTGCGGCGAAAAATCGACGACGGCCATAACGCGAAGCTGATTCATACGGTGCGCGGAGTGGGGTACGAATTAAGCGGCCTGTCCGAGCTGCCTGCCTCCGAGATCCGAATATGACCGGCCTCGGCGCCCAACTCGCACCCCAGAAAGCGACCGAAACCCTGCCCGGGGGTCGTAACCCGCTGGCGCATCTGCTCCACGCCCTCAATCAGCCGCTGACCGGACTGCAATGCTCGCTGGAATTGGCCGTCTCCGGCCCGCGGCGCACAGAAGAATATGTCCGGACATTGCACGAGGGGCTGGAACTGACCGAGCGCATGCGAATCCTGGTGGAAGCTCTCCGCGAACTGACTGATATTCAGCCGCACCCGGAGCGATTGGAGACGTTTCAGTTCGACGGACTGCTGCGCGACACAGTCGACGATCTGATTCCGGTCGCTGACGCCTTGGGCGTGCAACTCATGCTGATGAGTTCGATTCCGTTTCCGGTGAAGGCAGATCGGCGCTGTTTAGCCGGCCTGATCTTTCGTTTTATCGAGTCCGCTTTGGTTTTAACTCAAAAGGGAAGCGACCTGCAGATTGTGGTTACGCCTGAACCGGAACAAGTTTGTTTGGTTGTCTCCTGGCACCCAGGCCCCGCGCCCGAACATTCACCCTTTTCGCGCCAGGAACTGGGTCTGCTGATTGCCCAAGCCGGATTTCAGCAGGCCGGTGCGGAATGGACCAGTGCCGAGCAGAAGAGCCTGCGAAGCTACACGGTCCGGTTACCGATGACGGCCCCCGATGCGGACGCAGCAGTCGGAAAGATCGGGGGCAACCCATCAAGTTGAACTGCTGCGGCGACACGTCCGGGGCCTGCCCGTGATTCTTGCGACCGTGCCGGACACCGAAGTCTCGTCCAAGAATTCCGTGGCGCTGGTGGCCGGATCACGCATTTGAAGAAGAACTGGGACGCGCGTCGTGGCTGCCCACTCGCCCCTCTGGAACCCGTGTTGCCGCCGCCATTTGCTCGAACCTTTTTCGGCCCAAAGAGGTCGTGCTCTTTGCGTTGGAGCGCCGAACGGGCCGAGGTGAGTCCGTGGAGGTTTGCGATGACGAAGGTGCAACACGAAGGTCGCGATCAAGACCCTGGAAACCAAGAGTGGCCGGTCGGCTGCATTGCCAAAAGAGGTCGATGAATTCTGATTCACGGGAAGTGACAGTGCAATGAGCAAGCACACCGCGCAAGCCTACAGTGTCTGGCAGGACAAAGAAGATCGAGATCGCATTCTGATCGAGCAGTTGCCGCAGGTCCGCTACCTGGCGCGCCGCATCCACGAGCGGCTGCCGCGGCACGTCCCGCTCGATGACCTGGTTCACGCCGGTGTAATCGGGCTGATCGATGCGCTGAATAAGTTCGACAGCTCCAAACACGTACAGTTCGGCTCCTACGCCAAGTTCCGCATCCGCGGCGCAATCCTCGACAGCCTGCGCGAAATGGATTGGGGGCCGCGGGAGCTGCGGCGCAAGGCGCGCAAAGTCGAGGAGGCCCACCGCAAGCTCAGCATGGCGTTGAGCCGGGCTCCCAGCGAGAACGAAGTGGCAGCCGAGTTGGAGATGACCCTGCAGGATCTGCAGCACCTGCTGGGCGAACTGGACAGCCTGGAAGTGGGCAGCTTACGCATCGAGTCGCCATGGGATGGGAAAGAAGAGGACTTGTGCGATTACCTCCCCAGTGCGCCGGAGGACACGCCATTTTTTCGCTGTCAGCGTTCCGAAATGAAACAGCTTCTGGCCAGGGTGGTTTCCGAATTGCCGGAAAAGGAGCAGCAGGTGCTGGCACTCTACTACTTCGAAGAACTCACCATGAAAGAAGTGGGAGTGGTATTAGGGATCGGCGAGTCTCGCGTATCCCAGATTCATTCGCTGGCAGTGGTGCGGCTGCGATCACGCCTGGAAGAAATGATGAGCTTGCGAGGCACAAGAGCCCGCGCCGCCTGCACCGGTGCGGGAGCCTGAGAAACCAGTTCCGAAAAGTTAACCAGGAAAAAATCGATGCCACGGTTCGGGTCGCGCACAGCGGCAGCCGAGTGGACTAAAGTCTTTGCAATCCTAACCGATAGAACAACCTGAAAAGGCCGAAGGGCTCAAATCCAGGCAGGTTGCGGGATAAAATTGCGGGATAGAATTAAAGCTTTTTAACGTGCCGCCGATAATTTGAATTGCACCGGAGGATTCAGGGCGAGCCAGCATGAGAATCGATCGCAATCACGGATCGCAACCCTTACCGCAAACGGAGAGCGGCACTAGCGCAAGTACTACCGAAAGTATGACCGACCGGTCCGCCACTCACAGGCCGCTCGCGGGCGAAGATCAGGCCGAACTTTCCGGAGTCCATTCCCAGGTACAGGCGCTGGTGGCCAAGGCAGTCCAGCTTCCCGAAGTCCGGCAGGAACGGGTTTACGCTCTGCGGCAAACGATTCAGAGTGGGGTCTATCATTCCGGCCCGGAACAAGTCGCCAAGGCCATGTTCGAGCACATGATCGCTGGGTCGGCCGCGTAGGCATCCAGTCGGCCAGAAAGCGTACCACCCATAGAGCCGGTCATTTACCGATGATTTGACGCTCGCATCTCTAGCGCCCGCCACTCCGGTGCGGCAGGTACAGGGCTGGTGACAAAGCAACACGCCGAAGGTAAAGAAGGCAGCTGTTCTCTATTCGCGAAGAATCGAGGATTCGCAAAGAATCGAGGCCAGGGAGCGCGCGGAGGAATTGCGGATCGATCTTTTACCGCCTGGCATCCGACGGTACGTGGTCACTAAGGATCGTTTCGCTTCCGCGAACCTCTAAAGTCGGCCCGTTCCCACGCCGATGAACTGCGAAAGATGCTTTCGCCGACGAAGTCCATTCGCTCGCGTTGCACCATCGACCGGACATGAGCCAGAACATCGAAAAGCGGCCGGTCCGTGTGCTGGTGGTCGACGACAGCGCTTTCATGCGAACCGCTCTCTCGCGCATGATCGCGTCCGAATCTGGCCTCGAGGTGGTTGCGACCGCTTGCAACGGATGTGAAGCGCTCGAGAAAATCGTTGCGCTGGATCCCGACGTGGTCACCCTCGACATCCTAATGCCCGGGCTCAATGGCCTTGAAGTGCTGCGCTGCATCATGAACCAGTCTCCCCGCCCCGTGATCATGGTCAGTGCGGCGACAGAAGAAGGCGCTCAACAAACTTTCGACGCGCTGGCCAGCGGGGCCTTTGATTACGTACCCAAATGCATGTCGGCCAGTTCGCTGGACATTCTTCATATCCGGCAAGATCTGATCGCCAAAATTCGAGCGGCCGCACAATCGCGGAAGACTCACGAAACCGATTTGCCTTCCAGAAAACCTCCTCAGTCCTCGTCCTCGTTGGCGGCGTGCGAGACAGCTTCCACCATTGTGCCTGCGATCATCGCGCTGGGAAGTTCCACTGGAGGGCCGAAAGCTCTAGAGGAGATCCTGCCTCTGTTTCCTCGTGATTTCTCGGTGCCAATGCTCATCGTGCAGCACATGCCACATGGTTTCACCGGACCCTTTGCACAACGGATGAACGCTCTGTGTTCTGTCAGCGTGCGCGAGGCAACGCACGGAGAGCCGATCCAGCCGGACGTCGTCTATATCGCTCCTGCGGGGAAGCACATGACCGTCGCACGGACGTCCGCTTCACGAACCATTCTCCGCCTTGATGCTCATTGCGACGATTGCCTGCACATTCCTTCCATCGATGTCCTGATGAAGTCGGTTGCGGAAGCCTTCGGAAACCTGGCTCTGGGAGTAATCATGACTGGAATGGGCTCGGACGGCGCGGAAGGTATGAAAGCCATCCACCGCGTGGGCGGCTTCACCATTGGCCAGAACGAAGCCAGTTGCACGGTCTACAGCATGCCGCGCGCCTGCGCCGAACTAGGCCTTTTGTCGCGCGTAGTTCCGCTTTCGGAAATACCGGCTGAGATCCTGCAGGCTACGCGTTATCGCAGGCGTGCGTGACTGGATTATTTTCACGGATCCCTCGAAGTCCACCCGATCCAACACTTGTCTCACTTTTCGCAGTAGCCCTTCGGTGGAAAAGGGCTTCGGCAGGTATTCCTCGGTTGTCGCCTCGTATACTGCTATCTGGTGGGCATTTCCGGTGATCAATAAGACTTTGAGTTCCGGATTCTGTCTCCGTAGTCTGCCAGCCAGTGCCGGTCCAGACTCGTCCGGCAAAACGACGTCAGTGAGCAAGAGTTTCACCTCTCTCGCACGCTGATCGTAGAGCATCACGGCTGCCGCCGAATCTTTTGCCGGTAAGACCCGGTATCCGGCCGATTGCAAAACTTCGCAGGTCACTTCTCGCACAAACGCTTCGTCTTCCACGAACAGAATCGTCTCTGTGTGCCCCAACCCTTCGGCGACGCGACTCAACAAGTTTGCATCTTCCGGCCCTGCCGCGGTTTCGAAGCACATGGTAGTTTTCCTCGCTGGTTGCCCGCCGCCCCTGAAACGGCCGGACATTTTCATTTGTATGCAGATCTGCTGCCACAACGTCTGCCATCAGCGGCGTGGAAAGTTGAACGGACTGCAGCACTTAGGTAAGGAAGGTCTACGAAGTAAGGGCGCGATTGCTGCGGTGTCGTTCAATTCGGGAATCGGGTAGGGAATGGTCGCCCGATACGGCACTGCCAGTCTCTGGAGCGGAGCAAGTTACTTCGGACTGGTGAGAATCGATTCATAGGGATCGAGCACGATTTTGTGCACCCCAGCTG
The DNA here is from genome assembly GCA_963709305.1 of uncultured Acidobacteriaceae bacterium. Lineage (GTDB taxonomy): Bacteria > Acidobacteriota > Terriglobia > Terriglobales > Acidobacteriaceae > Sulfotelmatobacter. The sequence goes on from CAVPWO010000008.1 coordinate 678,250, forward strand.
GCGCCGTCAGATGAAATGAAGATTCCTCGCCGTCGGCGAATACGCGCCCCAAAAGCGTCAGTTGTTTGCCGGCGAATACCGCATACACCGGGACCGATGTGACGAGGTCTTGCGGCGCGTTTTTCTGTAGGATTGTGCCGCTCACCACCGACCCCGCACCCTTCGGCGTGAATTTCACTCCACGGAGTTCGAGCTTGGGCAAGGACGTCCCATTGACCCAACCATTCAAGAACCAGTCCAACGAACGTTTGCCTTCGTAACGCAGAGCTGGAGGAAGATCTTCCGCAAAAACTTCCAGCAACTCGACCGTGCTAATCGATTTGCCTTGGTAACGTTCCCGCACCTTCTTCAACGCGCGCACGAAAGGCTCCTCCGCGTTGCCACTGCTCTGCCCCTTGGTTGGGCCCTCTTGAGCAGCATCTCTCAACATCGTCCGCAACATGTGAAACATCCACGTTCCCCGTCCATACATGATTTCTTCGTATCCCCCGGGGAATCGCGACGAAAGCAGTCGCACTCCCAAGGTCACGGGACCCGCTTCCATCGGTGCCAATCCATCTTTGTTCTTCGCCGTCAGGTCTTGGCGATACTTCTCCATCACCTGCCGAAAGCCGGCGGGATCTTTTTCCTGCACGATCATCAAGGCGCAGTAATTCGCCAGTCCCTCGGAAAACCACTGGTCGCGGTAGCTGCTCCAGGTGACCAGGTCTCCCCACCATTGGTGTGCGGTCTCGTGGGCGGGAATCGATTGCTGGAGCACGATCCGATAAGGCTCATAATGGAGTTGTTCACGCTGCTCCTGGTTGAGAAAGGCATACGACGATAGAAAAATCAAACCGGGCCAACCCTGGCTATCGCCCCCTGGCATCTGCGTCAAAGCCAAGTGACTATATGGATATGGACCAAAGCGCAGGGCATAGTACTGAATGGCGTGCGCCGCGGCTTCACCGACGGTGACCTCGGTCCGAGTGGGTGAAGGATGGCTCGGTATAATCAGCTGCCTTCGTTGATAAACCGGGCTGTTTGGAGTCGGTTCGATCACTTGAACTTTGGGACTGGGGAAGTTTCGCTCTACTCCGGTTGAGGCATAGGTCTCAACCGGGATGTTCCCCGCTTGCACCGTGGCTACTTTGTACTTCCCCAGGTTGAATCCCGCCAATGGGATCGGCCGTTCCGAAACCCAGCGTGAAGTCTGCAGGCCATCGGCTTTTGCGGCTTTCTGCTCCAACGGAGTTGGGGACGGTTTCCCTGTCGCCACCAGTGTCCAGCCCGGCGGGTAGCTGAACGTCAGATCGTAGTCGGCCATTGCCATACCGCGATTCGGATACCAGGTCCCTCGCGCACCGACATATAGTAATCCGCTACCTGCTTCGGCCAACACTTCGCCACCGTAAACAAATTCCAGATCGATTTTTTGCCCGACCTGCGCCGGCGCCGGAAGTATCACCGCCACAAGGTCATTCGCCCGCCGCGAGAGCTGAGTTCCTTGCACCGCCGGATTGTGAATGAACTCCACCTCTTGACCGTCGAGCTTGACGCTTTCCACTTGCAAGAATCGCGACAGTTCAAACAACAGTGTGCGCGGTCCGCCTTCACGGACTTCCAACTGCAAGCGGGCTCTTGCATGAATCTGTTTGGGGGGCAGAACCTCGGTCGTGATGGTATAGCGACGAATTTGGACGCGGCCTTCGCGCGCTTTCTGGTTTTCGGGCACGGGCCGGGACGCCGACGTTGGATCGCGATTGGTCTTCGCAGTCGCCGCATCGCCAGGGGCAAATGACGCCCAAACGTCGTAATAAAGATCCCCGTTCTCCGCCGGTTTCGCCTGTCCGACTTGAACTTGTTCGGGTGCGGCAGAGTCGAAGTAGACGTCGAAAACGCCGAGCTTGGTTCCTTGCAGCCGAGCGTGTAGGAACCGATCTCCGGCACTGCCTGGCAGATCTCTTTGCTCGGAGGAGGTAGGGCTGCCCTTCACGGGCAGCAGCCGGCTAAAACTCATCAGCAACCTCATGGCGTCTGCGTTGGCCAGATTTTGCACAGTCGCTGCCCAATGATCGATAAACTCCTGTTTGTTTTCGGCCGCCCGCAGATCGGGACGCAGTTCCTCCGCGGCATCGTCGTTGAAGCGAAAATATGCGGTAGCAAAGTGCTCTTCCAGAATTGCCATTCCGGTGAACAAACTCATCGATCTCCGTTCGACTTCATTCGGAGGAGTGAGTAGCACTTCGCCGTAACCCTCGAAGAACGCTCCCGTGATCCGACCCATCACGTCGTGTGTGAAGCCGATGGTGCCGTCTTCTAAAGTGATGTGGATTGCCGAGCGATCCAGCGACGCGCCTCGAACCTGATACACCTGGCCGGGATCCAGGTCCACTTGTCCGAGCTGAAGATAGAGCGCCTCAGCCGGCTTTTCGGGAGCGTCCGCGGCCGCGGCGCAAACCATTGGCAGCATAGAGATTGCAAGCCACATGGCCGCTGCATGCAAGCCGCGCATCTTTAGTTTGCACTTCAATTTGCACTTCAGTCTGGACTTCAGTCTGCACTGCAGTCTGCAGTTCAGCAGTCTGAAATTCTGTAGTAGCACCTTCGTCACGTGGTAGGGCCGTCCCCCATTGCTAGAATGCGCCTGAATGCGTCTACGTGTCATCATCCTCTTTTTTATAGGGCATTTCGCTTTCGTAGGGTTTCTCGCCCTTGCAGACGCGTCGGCTGATACCATCCATCTGAAGAATGGCCGCGCCATCGTGGCCGATCAGGTTCGCGAAAACGGCAATCATTACGAATACGACATCGGCGACGACTCCTACGCCATACCCAAATCGGCCGTCGATCATGTGGATGCAGGCGGAATGCCCAGTCCTGCCGCATCCGGAGGTGCGAAAGTTGGGGACCTTCCGGCCTTCAATCCCCCCAACAGCCTGGCGAATGAGGGCGACCTTGTCGCCAAGCTGATCAAAGACGGCAGGGTCAACCCCGAAGCCCTCTCCAAGCTGGAAAGCAAGGGCGATGCGGAGTTGAGCGCGACCGCCGACTTCATCGCGGGAAAGTTTGAATTCGAGCACGGGAACATCGCCCAGTCTCGCCAGTATTTTGAGAACGCTCTCCGCTTTCAGCCGGATAATTCCACTATTCTCATCTATTACGCCGCATTGCTGGTCCGCACCGGCAACGCTGCCCAGGCTGTGTCCCATGCCCAGCGGGCCGCACGGAGCGCGCCCGATTCGCCCGACGCTTATACCATGCTCGGCTATGCCCAGTTCGCCTCCGACCATACGAAGGAGGCGGTCATCTCCTGGAAGCGCTCTCTCGAATTACGTCCCGATGCGCGAGTCGAGCAGTTGCTGGCTAAAGCCCAGCGAGAGCAGACGGTTGAGTCCGACTTCGCTCAAGGCGAGAGCAGTCATTTCGTTCTGCACTATGAAGGCAAACAAACTTCCGAAACTCTGCGTTCGCAAATTCTGGCGGCGCTCGAATCCGACTATGACGACCTCGTTCGGGACCTCGGCAATCCTCCCCGTGACAACATTCTAGTGACCCTGTATACCGAGCAGGCATTTTTCGATGTCACCCACGCCCCCACCTGGTCCGCAGCAATTAACGACGGGAAGCTGCGCATCCCCATCAGCGGCCTAAGTTCTATGACGCCGGAGCTGGCTCATGTCCTGAAACATGAACTGGCGCACTCGTTTATTACACAGCTCTCCGGGGGACGCTGTCCGCCCTGGCTGCATGAGGGCATCGCCCAGTTCCTCGAACCCAGGAGCCTCGGGGGCCAAGGACACCAGCTCTCTCTGCTCTACAAAGCGCAACGCAACATCCCGTTGAATGCCCTGGAAGGCAGCTTCCAGCGTTTCTCCGGCGCAGAAGCTTACGTGGCCTACGCCGAATCGCTCGCGGCCGTCTCCTACATCAACGATTCCTATGGCCTCAGCGATATCCAGCGCATCCTGCAACGGCTCAGTCAGGGCAGTTCCACCGAGGCCGCTTTACGAGCCACGATTCATTCCGATTATGGCCAGTTTGAGTCTGACTTGGCTCGATATCTTGCCGACAAGTACGGAGAGTGAGCACCTAAGTGCTCCCGCCGGTTTGCCCTGCACTCATTCCTGTGCTAGCTTCGGCTCTGACCCCGCTTTTATGCATTCTCTCTTTCATTCCGACGTTCCGGAGCCTGCTTCCACAGTCGATCTCGTTGCGACCACGTTTCCCGTGATCGAGGGAGCGGACATTGCGGCTCTCTTTGCCGGCAAACGCGTTGCCGGCGACTTTTATGACTCCGTCCGCGTTGGCCCGGAGCGCATTCTATTCGGCTTGCTGGACGTCGCCGGACGGCGCGAGGATAATCGCGGCATTCTCACCGCCGCCCAGGGAATCTTCCGCAACATTGGGATGGAACTCTTCTCGCGTCCCGACATCAACGAGTCCGAGGCTATGACCGAACTCAGCCTGCGTCTGAATCGCGGACTTCTCGAAAACTCCCGCGCCGTCCATCCCTGCCCTGCGTTCATCGGCTGCTATCACGAAAAGTTCGGCACGCTGTGTTACAGCAATGCAGGACACACGCCAGGTCTTCTTCGCGATCGAAGCGGGATCGTCGAGCTCGGATCGACTGGCCTGCCTCTAGGGCTGTTTTCCCACGTTACCAGCGATGCTCCCACGATCGGCATCGAGAAGGGCGCCGCATTGCTCCTGGTTTCTCGCGGAGTCATTGCATGCGAGCGGCATGTGGGACATACCACACTTGGACATGCAACCGAAGAATTCGGCATTTCAGGCGTCAAGCAGTTGTTCCAAGCCGCTCCACCCAGCATGGCTAAGGAACTCTGCGACTACATCTTGAGTCCTGTCGGTGAATCCGGTGGAAAGTCGCTCCAATGTAATGACCAAACCGCACTCGCTCTCGTCCGTACCGCCTGATGGCACATGGGGCAACCTCCGGACTTGCGGAGTCTTCAATGAAAGGCGCCAAACCATGATCGCGCCACCATGATCGGGCCAAACCGTGATCGTGCCAACCATGATAATGGCGCAACTTGAAGCTTGAAGAGGGACTCGTATCAGGGACTCGGATCAGGGCATGCCTCAAGAGTCGAATAGACGAGGTTGGCTTTTTAGCCGCTGTGCCGTGACGGCGAACTGCGGCGGCTGAAGCCGTGCAGAATTGTCGCACTGCGGCATCGCTGAAGCGATGCCCTGATACGCACCCTTTCCCAAACTGCACCATTACCCAAACCAGATGTCCTCCGCCGAGTCTGGGCTCCCGCGGCTCGGCCAAAGTTTACCACTTTGGGTAAACAAGCCAACCACGCCGCGCCTAGAGGAGTTGGCGGAACGGCCCCCTAGCCTTACCCGCTCCTTGTCAGGATCAGTTGCGTTTGATCGGTCAGGTTACAAACCCGGCTCACCAGGGTTGAATACCGCACAGTTGGGGCAAGTACATCGATAGCTGGGATCCTCCGGCACGGTCACGTGGCTGCAACGCGCACACAAGAACCGTCGTCCGTCCGCGGCGCCCATCATGGCTTTGAAATTACCACCTTCAATGCAGTACGGACAGCGGACAGTGTCGCTCATAGCAGGGGTTCTTTTGGATCATATAACGGAAGTGGTAAACGGAGTCAAATCGAGACCCGAGGTTCTAGCGTGAGCTCGCTCGCCCTATGCTTCTGCCCTTGGTCATGAGTCTAGCCACGAAGGGAGCAACCGATTCCAGTTTCCGAAGATCCTCAGATGTAAAGTCCGGCCCCGCCGCAGCCGGGCGAGGGGCCTTGCGCGAGACTTGAATCACGCCGATCACTTCCCCGCGCCTGGCAAACACCGGCGCGGACATGAGCTTCTGAATTACCTGTGCGTCCAGGCCGGTGTCGCCGAGCTTCACGAGCTCAAAAATGCTGAAGTGCTTTACTTGCGCGAAACTATTGAAGAGCTCCGCCTGTTTGGTTCGCGCTGTGCGAGCCGCTACCGCCGAACTGGAAAGAGGGATCGCTCCTGCTGTTTTCAACTCCGGCGGGTATAGGAAATTCAGCAAACTTCCACCCAGCTCCAGCAGGGCCACTTCCGTTTCTCTTACCTGGAAGATCTTGGCCACGCAGGCGCAAATAGACTCTGGAGTGCTGTCCAGCGCGTCCAGGCCCGTGAGCTGTTCGATTTCCGACATCTTGCCAAAGCATGATCGAGGATGGAGCGAACCGCAAGGTAACTAACGTGCGCTTTTCTTGCTCCCGTTCGCAACGAGCGTAAAGGACCTGCCAGCAGTGCTTCGGCCGCGGGCGCCCGCCCCGTCTGTACATAGCTCCCCAAAAAAAGGCGCCGGAGGGTTCCGGCGCCGTCGAGTGCTGCACAACCTCGCGAGATGCGTTCAAGCGAGAGGTTTAAGCTAAAAGCCAGAAGCGTTATTTACTCTCCGCCACCGACGGGCTGGTTCCAAAGTCCCGGCGATTATTCACGGCAGTCCGAGCAGCGCGAGCATTGGGCTGGTTCACGGCCGCCGCTCCGTAGCGCTCCAGCAGCACGGGCGCCATGGCGTTTTCGGCTTCCTTCACAAAGATCATCTTGTTCTCCGAAGCCATGTCCACGCGAACAAAATCTCCCAGCTTCACCTGCCCCGTCGCCACCAGGTTCGCCAGCGGAAACACCAGATTCCGCTCAATCGCCCGCTTCAAATGCCGTGCCCCATACCGCGGATCGGTGCCTTCCTTCAGCAAGTACTCCTTCACTGCCGAAGTGCAGTTGAACACGAACTGGCTCGTCCCCGCTGCCATCAGCACGCGTTGTTGTACCATGCCCAGTTCAATATCCAGAATCTGCGCCAGATGCTCGTCGCGCAGGGTTTTGAACACCACTGTCTTGTCGATGCGGTTCATGAACTCGGGGGTGAATTTCCGCCGCGCCGCCTCGACCGCCGTCCGCTGGATCTTATTATCGAAGGACTCGTCCACCTCGACAGCTTTCGGCGCAAAACCAAACCCGCCATCCACCAGCGTGGTCATTTCGCCCGCGCCCAGATTCGAGGTCATGATAATGATGCACTGCGACAAATCCACTCGCCGGTTGTCGCCCAGCGTCAGGGTCGCCTTGTCCAGAATCCCCAGCAACAACTGCCACAACGAATCCGACGCCTTCTCGATTTCGTCAAAAAGCAGAATCGACAGTTTCAGCTTCTCCGTATACCACTGGTTCAGCGCCTCCTGGGTCAGCAGCGGATGCGTCTCCCGATGCCCCAAATATCCCGGAGGCGATCCAATCAGCTTCGCAATCTCGTGCGAATGCTGAAACTCCGCGCAATCGATCTTGATGCAGGCCCGCGCGTCCCCAAACAACGCTTCGGCCATCGCCTCCACCACACGCGTCTTCCCCGATCCCGTAGGCCCCAGAAATAAAAGATTCCCCACCGGACGTCCCGGCGCATTCAATCCCGCCAGGAACATCTGATAGATTTCCACGACCTTCTCGACCGCCTGCTCCTGCCCTACAATCCGGCGGCGGAGAGCGCCATCGAACTCTCCAGCATCGTTGCTGCGACGGTTCGGATCAAGCACTGTTGCCAGATTCGTTCTCATAAGATCGTTGCCCGGCCTTCCGGACATTTTCCCTTTCGCGGCCGTTTTGATCTGCTCTTTTATATCTTAATTCTCGGAATCGCCATGCCAACTTCGTTTTTTTAGCCGGTTCTCTGGAAGACGCGAATACTCTCTCGGTTGGCGTCTCCGATTGTCTATTGAATAAGCAACCCGCTGGCCACCCCCCAGGCAAATTCGCTTCGCCTCGCAACCCGCACATCCCACAAGCTTTAGTCCCCCTTCCGCGCAAATCCCCACAGAGGAACTCACACCCCATCGAATCCAAAGAGAAATACTTTGCAGCATCGCGGAAAGGAACAAGCACGCAAGCAACTCCTGTGCAGAGAGCCGCCACCTGGAGACAGCCGCTTCCAGCTGTTGGCCGAACGAAACGAAGCGCTTTACCGAGACCACGATTGCCAAGATTTTCTCTCGCGACTCGGTACTCAAACCGTCAACCGTCGTACTCCACTCGTAACTAGCACCACCCACAACCCGCCTCTACTATCAGCAGGAAGTTTTGGGAGGAACGCTTGCGCCTTTCGTCGGTTCGCATCATCACCGGAGTTTCCTGTGTCTTTTTCGCCGCAGCCGCATGGCAGATGGCTACTCGCTCATCCTCCGACTTCACCGCGGAAGCGCAAACCGCCAAGCCTTCCGCCGCCACGGCGGCACAACTGCATCCCATCAGCGCGTCGATACCCGTCACTACAAAGCCGGCTCTCGTCGCCTCACCAGGCACGGAAATATACACCGCCAAACGCGGCGAAGCGATCCCGACAATTTCCCGGCGTTATCTCGGCCGAACTTCGTATCTGACATCGTCCGAGCTAGCCGAGGCAATCCGCCACGCTAATGGCGATCGCACCGCCAACATTTTCAAGGCCAACGAAAATATCATCATCCCTGGAATCCTCTCCGCTCCCATTACCGAGAAGACCATCCCCGTTCCCAAAGACTTTGAAGTCCGCGCCATCTACCTGACCGGGATCATGGCGGCCAGCGATCATGGACTCCGCATCATCCGACACTGGCGTGAAGTCGGCGGCAACGCCGTGGTCTTCGACATCAAAGACTCCGACGGCAGCGTCAACATTCCCTTCGAGCACCCGCTGCTGGGCCAGCACCAGGTCTACATTCACGACGTCCCCAAGCTGGTTCACTTTCTGCACCAGCAGAACATGCACGCCATCGCCAGAATCGCCATCTTCCGGGACGAGCATCTGGTCAAGGAGCACCCCGAGCTAGCGGTCCAGTCCCGCAAGAACCATCAAGCCTGGCGGGAAAACGGCAAGCTGGTCTGGACCGATCCCAGCCAGCCCAAAGTTCAGGACTATAACATCGCCCTGGCGAAACACGTAGCCCAACTAGGCGCCGACGAAATCCAGTTCGACTACGTCCGCTTCCCCGCCGAAGGCGACCAAAAAGACGCAAGTTTCGCTTACCAGTTCGGAGCGCCTGACGCAGATCTCAGTGTCATCCCGACGGGAGCGGCAGCTACCGGAGGGCGCCAGTAACCGCCGAAGACAACGCATCACTCTGCGCCGTCCCAGCCACAACTACTGTGTCCGGCCCAGCCGCGAAGCGGCGCAAGAATGCAGCCCACGGCGCAAGCCGTGGAACCGACGCCCAAGACCAACCAGCCCCGGAGGGGCGAAAGACCACCGGCTGTAAAGTCGCCGCCAACCACCCCGCGGCCCGCAGCGCTCCGATGTAATCACCGCCTTCCTGAAAAAGGCCTACGCCGAACTCCATCCGACGCGCGTCCTGCTATCGCTCGACGTTTTCGGCGTGATGGCCTGGCAGCGCCAGGTCGACCTCTCCCACACCGGACAGGACATCGTCGGCATGGCCCACTACTGCGACGTGCTTAGCCCGATGATCTACCCCTCGCACTTCTTCGGCATGGACAACATCGCCCGTCCCGGCGATGAGCCCGCCCACTTCATCGGCGAATCCATGGACCGCTTCGAACTCATCACCCATCCTGACGGAAACAGGTCCAGTGGCGTAGTCATCCGCCCCTGGCTGCAAGCCTTCCACTGGCGCACGAAGACCTACTCGCCCGAATACATCAAGATCCAGGTGGAGACTGCAAAGGCTAAAGGCGGCATCGGATTCTTATTCTGGAACGCCGCCAACGATTACTCGAAGCCCTACAAGCCATGCCCGAAATGAAGTCCGCCAACGCCGCCTCCAGAGAAAAAGACAAAGACAATCCGAAATACTTCCGCGGCGACGACCTCCCCACCACCACCACCACGCAGGCAGCCCTAGCGCCAACCAACTAACCAGTCAACTAACCAGCCAACAAGAAGAACCATGTGGGGACGGGCGCCCTCGCCCGTCCAGGCGGCCCAGAACTACCGGGACGCGGCGCCCAGCTACTCTCTGTCATCCCGACGCCCGACACTCAGCGACGCGAAGTGGAGAAAGCAGGAATCCGCCCTCAGGTATCTTGCAGAGTTTGCACAGCTATCTTCCCTAGAATACTTACCGCCTCGCTTGCCGGGCGAACCTTTCCAAGATGCTTTGTCATTCCGACGCCTGAGCGAAGCGGAAGGAGGAGGAATCTGCTCTCGTTGAGGTCGCTTTGCACAGCTATAGGCGCAGCAATGTGACGCTTGACGCTGTGGTTTCTTGCCACAATCCATAAAATTCTGTCATTCCGAACGGGCGCTTTTTTGCCCGGAGAAATCTGCTTCGATGGAAATGCCCGGGCGCCATAGCGCGTGCGGCCCGCCTTCATCTCATCACCCCATCGCGCGATGGGCTGTTAAGCTGTATCGCGATGACGCTCAATCCGCGTGGGCTGTGTCCGAACCGGCTGTGTCTAAATCGGCTGCGTCTAAAGCGGCTGTGTCTAAAGCGGAATATTGCCACGGCTATCGCCGACGCCGCTTCGACCGGAGCCGTCGCCGGCGTCATTTTCATTGCCAGGCTGACCGTTTGCCTGCTGTGGAGCGTGACCATGCTTTCCGCGCAAGTCCCGCGCACCGTGCCACCGGCCATGCCCGCACCCGCGATCCAGTCCCCGAAGACCAAATACCCGGCGATGCAGTCCTCCGCAATCCAGTTCGAGAACGTCATCGAACCATCGAAGATCAAGTTCAGGCTCAAGAACAGCGTCAGTCCGCAGCGGTACACGTTTGAGACCATGACTGGCGGAGTCGCCTTGTTCGACTACGACAATGATGGGTTGCTGGACATCTTCTTCACCAATGGTGCGGCAATTCCGTCCCTGGAAAAGAGCGACGCCAGTTATTCAAACCGGCTCTTTCGCAACAACGGGGACGGTACCTTCACCGATGTAACGGAGAAAGCCGGGCTGCAGGGCGTCGGCTATTCGATGGGCGTGGCCGCCGGCGACTACGATAACGATGGATTTGTCGATCTCTACGTTACCGGCGTTAACCGCAACCAGCTTCTCCATAACAATGGCGACGGAACTTTCACCGATGTGACCGACAAGGCGGGAGCCGGCGGTATGGTTCCCAAGCTCGGAAAAGCCCAGCTCGGAAAAGCATGGTCCGTGGCTGCGGGATGGTTCGATTACAACAACGATGGGCGGCTCGATCTTTTTGTGGTGAACTACCTCAATTACAACATCAAGACTGCAACGCATTGCGTTCAGCAGGGACTTCCGGCCTATTGCTCGCCGGTCGATTTTCTGGGAACGCCGAATATTCTTTATCGCAATAATGGCGACGGAACTTTTACTGACGTTTCGGAGCAGTCCCACATTGCCCAGTATGTTGGCAAAGGAATGGGCGTGGCGTTTGCCGATTATGACAATGATGGATTTACCGATATTTTCGTCTCCAACGATACCTTCGAGAATTATCTTCTGCATAACAACGGAGATGGAACCTTCACCAATGTCGCGCCGCTGGCCGGAGTTGCGTACAACGCATACGGCAACGCCATAGCCGGCATGGGCGCGGATTTCCGCGATATCGACAACGATGGGCGGCCGGATATCTTTGAGACTGCGATGTTCCGGGAAGGGTTTCCCCTCTATAAGAATTCCGGGGATGGTCAGTTCCAGGACGTCAGCAGTACCGCAGGACTGAGCGTATTGACCGGCCGGTCGACGGCATGGGGAGTGGGGATTTTCGATTTCGACAACGATGGGAACAAAGATTTGTTCACGGCTAACTCGGACATCCTGGATAACGCGATGGAGTTGGCGCACCGGCCTTTTGCGTTATCGAATCAGGTGTTCCGGAATAAAGGCAATCTGAGTTTCGAGGATGTGAGTTCCAAGGCCGGAGCGTCGTTCTCAGTTCCGGCGGCGCATCGCGGCGCGGCCTTCGGCGACCTCAACAACGACGGCAAGATCGACGTCGTGGTGACGGTTCTGAATGGCCCGCCGGAAATCTGGATGAACCGGTCGGGAGCACCGAACGGGGGTAACCGAAATCACTGGATCATTCTGAAACTGAACGGAGTGAAATCCAACCGCGACGGACTGGGAGCAAAGGTTAAGATAACCACCTCTCTGGGCACTCAGTACAACCATGCGACCACCGCAGTGAGCTACAACTCGTCGAGCGACAAGCGAGTTCACTTCGGGCTGGGCTCGGCCGGCGTGGTCGAAAGCATTGAGCTTAGATGGCCCAGCGGCGTCAGGCAGGTTTTGAAGAATGTCAAAGCGGATCAGATCGTCACGGTGACCGAGAGCGCGCCGTGAGCTGCCGCGAGCTTAATTATTGGGATCTTAATGATTGCGACCTTTATTTTTGCGCGAGATTGGCTGACAAGCGCTGCGCCAGCTCCGTCTGTCCATTGCGCGTGAGAAGTTCGTTCAGTTCCTTCATAACTTCGGGCTTGTTTTTTCCATAGGCCGCCGCAGTTTCGGCCGTCAGGTTCGCATCCGATACTTTTCCCAGGTGGAAGTAAGAATCGCACAGCATGTAAAGCAATTCGGGAGTCGTGGTTCTGGATTTCGCCAGCTGTTCGGCAGCATCCGGCCAGCGGGCTTGATGGTAGCGGACCTCGCCCATCTCGGCGATCGCTAACTGATAGTTCGGATCGTTTGTGAGTTCGGCTTTGAAATCATTTTCGGCCGCGTTCAAGTCGCCATGTTTCAGCGCCAGGATTCCCTCGTAGGTATGAGCTCCGCGGACGGTGGGCTGAATCTCCAGCGCATGATGAAGGTTGCGCAAGCCACCTTCCGTATCGCCCATGAAGAGATAGGTCTTGCCAATAAAGACATAGGCATCCGCCGCGGTGGCGGGAGTTCCTTTGAAGTGATTTCGATACAGCTGCAACGCATCCTGTTCGCGATGGTCTGCCAGCAATTGACGGGCCTGAGCCTTGATGGGGCTTTCGCGCTCTTCGCTTTCGAGGGAGCGGACGAAGGTCGCCTGTTCCATCATCAACTGATGGAGTGCCGCCTCGTGCTGCGCGTCAGCCGTTCTGCCGAGCGCGGCAAATGCCCGCGATAGATAGAAGTGCGCCTGTAAGCGCGTGGGGTCCAGGCGTAACACGGATTGCAATTGATCGACGGCATCGGGATAGTTCTTCAGTTCCACTTCGCATTGACCGAGCCCTAACAGCGATTCCACATCGTCAGGCTTGAATGTCAGGATGCGTTCGAATGCATCCCTTGCTTCCTGCCATTTGGCGAGCTTTACATCCGCGGTCGCCAGTAGTTGCAGGGCGGTCACGTCGTTGGGCTGGGACTGAACGGCGCGCGCGGCATACTGCGAGGCGCCGGCAAGATCCATCAATTTGTAATCGGTCGCGGCAATGTCGTAATCAATCCGCGGCAGCGTAGCATCGGAGTGCTGAGCCTTCAGCAGCCACTTCAATCCCGCCTCGCAATTTCCGGCGCCGCAGAGCAATTCTCCGTATTTCTGCCATACGGAGATATTGTCGGGCTCGGCATTCAAACTCTGCCGGATCGCGCTAAGCGCCAGGTCATCTTGACCATTCAGGTGATAGGCCTGGGCCAGATAGTACTGGGCGTCTCCGTCGCGGGGAAGAATCCGGATGCAGTGCTGCAGCAGCCTGATAGCGTCTTCTTTTTGGCCCGCGGCCAGTTTGTAGATGCCGACTTTCAGCAACAGATCGCCGTCGTTCGTCGCGAGCTTCAGGGCCTGCTCGTAGGCGGCCGACGCCTCGGCTGTGCGGCCAGCCTCTTCCAGCAACATTCCCTTCAGCTTGATTGCCGGGGCGAAGTCGGGATGCTGCTCAAGCAGATGAAGGACCAGCTTCATGGACGCTTGCCGGTCGCCATGTTGGGCAAGGTTGAGGGCCTGGTGGAACTGCTGCGTCAGCGGAGACTCGGCCGGACGGTTCGCATTCTGCGTGTGAACAAGACTTGCTCCGGCGATCAATAACATGGCCCAAAGCAAGAGTCCACGAAGACGATTTGCCGTGCGGATGGTCATCTTAAGGTAGGTTGACGCGATGCTCGGATGGTTTGCTGGAAACCACACCCTGCCCTTCACGTACGATATAAAACCGGTGGGCAGCCAGATCGGTAAGCGTTTCCTTTTTTCCATCCGGCCACAAGACTTCAGCCCGATCAAGGCGCTCATGGCTGCCCATGCCGAAATGAATGCGCAGATCGTGCTGCGACAGGTAACTTCCGCCGCTCAGTATTTCGCCCAACTGCACCAGGTCACCGGCTGTGGCTCGCACCCGCGCGTTGAAGGCGAGACGATTAGTCTTTCCTGCTGCGCCGTCCAGTTGAAAACTGATCCAATGATTCCGAGGGCCTCCCTCGGGACGCAGAATCATGGGCTGGCCTACCAGGTTTTCAATCACCGCCTCCATCTTTCCATCGTTGAAGAGATCGCCTACAGCAAGCCCGCGGCTCACCTGCGGGATCTGAATCGCCTCACCAACCAGCTTGCTGGCGTTTTTGAACGTGCCGTTCTGTTGATTGACAAACAGAAGCTTCGGCTCCATAAATCTCGCGGCCGTGTGGGCGCGGTCGACTTGCGGATATACGTGTCCGTTGACGAGGAAGAAATCTTCCCAACCATTGTTGGCGAAGTAGACGAAAGCGTCTCCCCAGCCCACATAGCCTTGCGTGCCCCGGGCAATGCCAGAAGCGATCGACGTATCGGAGAAGTTCATCTCAGCACGATTCGTTCCTTTGGTGTTCATACCTCCATCGTTGCGATAGAGGGCGGCGTACTCGTTGTCAAAATGCGAAAGCAGTAGAGACATCCGTCCGTTGTGCAGGTAGTCGCCGAGGGCAACTCCCATGTTGGCCTGCTCGAGTCCGTCCTCGTTGGCAGCTACGCCGGATGCAAGGGCGACATCCACGAATTTACCAGTGCCGTCGCCCTGGTACAGGTAGTTGGCCTGGCCATCATTGGTAACAAAGAGATCGAGCTTTCCGTCATTGTCGAAATCCGACCAGATGGCGGTCAGGCCATAGCGGCGCTCGGGATCGTCGACTCCCGATTTCTTCGATACATCGGTAAACGTTCCGTCGCCATTATTGTGGTAAAGATTATAGGGAGATGCTTTCAGCCCGCGCGGGCCGCACTGTACGTCGAGCCCCAGGTATTTGCACGATTTGCCGGCACCGAAGGGGGGCAGATCGTCAATGTGAAAATCCACGTAGTGCGATATAAAGAGATCGGCCCAGCCATCGCCGTCATAGTCACAAAAGCCGCTCCGGTCGCCATCCTGAATCGCCGGCGAGCCGCTGACCTTGGTTACGTTAAATGTTCCATTGCCGTTGTTGCGATAGAGCACCACGCCGCCATGCAGGTGACGAGCAGATCAGGCCAACCGTCGTTGTTGTAGTCGCCAACTACAGCGCCCATAGCCCAGCAGGGATAGCCGACCCCTGCTTTATCGGTGACATCCGTGAACGTTCCGTCGTGGTTGTTATGAAACAAGGCGCTCCGCGCTTTGACGCCGTGCAGGGCCATGTCCACGCTCTGCACGTTCATAAAGTAAATGTCCGGCCAGCCATCGCCGTCGTAATCGATCAGCGCGACTCCACCGCTCATCGACTCCGCAATGTATTTCGCCTCAGGACTCGACCGGTGTTCGAAATGAATGCCGGTGGAATCCGTAATGTCGACCAGATGGGGATAGGTGGAAAGCGGCGCGCTTGCTTTGCTTTCAGCCTCCGCCTTTTGGCGCTCTGCAGGCGGCAGTGGAGTGGGCGTTCCCATTTGTGCCGTCACGACCGCGCGGAGGACGAAAAGCAGGACAGACCATCGGAGAAAAGCAGCCGGCAGCGTATTCAAAGCTCGAATGCGTCGCGCTCCGATCCTAGGGTTGATCCTGTTCGCCCGCACGAATTTCCTTGGGTTGAACCTGCAATTCTTTATACAGTGCCTGCAACTTCTCTTTCATCTCCTTAAACTTCTTGTAGAGTTCGGTCTCGCGTCTGGCATCGTCCGCGCGCCCTAACTTCCGATAAAGCGTCGCCAGACGGTAGTGCGCGGTGGCGTTGGTAGGCTCCTGTTGCACCGTCTGTTCGAGCAGCGGCAGCGCCTTGTCCGATTGATTCATCTCGATCAATGTCTTGGCCAATCCAAGTTTTGCATCGGCGTCGGCCGTTTGAAGCTCGACGGCTTTCGTGTACCCTTGTAAGACTGCTCGGTATTTCCCTTTTGCGCGTCGATCTCCGCCAGCCTGAGGATCGATTTCTCGTCCTGAGCTTTTCCAGAGCGCGGCACGGTATTCCTGTTCAGCCGCTTTCTTCACGGTCTCGTCCGAGGAGGTATGGAGCAGCTCCGCTAATTCGAAATGAACTCCCGGAAGATGTGGATCGATGGCAATTGCTTTGCGATATTGCACGATGGCACCGGTCGTATTTCCCTGCCTGGTGTCTTCGTGGGCCAACAGCTGATGCATTTGCGGGGAGTCCGGGGCAGCCAGCGACAGCGCGAGCATCGACTCCCCCGCAAGATCGGAATAGGTACGCTAGGCGTCATAGAGCACCTCCGGGTTATCGGGAACCGACTTCCGCAACTGGGCGATTATGGCCGCGGCCTTCCCCAGGTCGCCAGGCTCGCCGTATACAGACCGACCAATTCGAGACCCAGCTGAACCTGAAAGTGACGGTCTTGGAGCGCGGGGAAGGCCGCTTCCATATCCTTGCGAGCATTGGCAAAGTCAAGCATGCAGCTCTGGGCGATTCCCAGTAGTCCTTGAATCTTAGACAGGCCGGGCGACCGCCTTCATTGCTTTTGCTCGCAGCCAGCGCGGCGCGAAAGTGAGGGATGGAATCGGCGGGCTTCCCCTGAAAGAACAGCAGAACACCCAGGTTTGCCTGCGCATCCACATTTTCAGGATCGATGGCCACCGCAGCCTGGAACTCCGGAATCGCCAGAGCCGGCTGCTTTTGGTCGAGATAGCCGTGCGCCTTTTGCTGTGCGCGGCAAACTCCTGCTGCTTGTCTTCGGCTGCCTGAGAGAGCGACAACGTAGCGCACAGTAACAAGACGAACGGAGCAGAGGCTAATCCAAGCTTCGCAATCATTCTGAACCGTCCCAACATTTGGTGGAGCACATCATGAGTATGACGCAAAAAGTAAGAGACGGCGACGAATCGCCGTCTCTTTGCATGAACCGAACTTGACCGGATTAGAAGCTGACACGCAGCCCAAGTTGCAGGTTGCGGCCTGTACTGTTAACGATCTGATGGGGGCTGTGCCTGAGTAGGGTTGGTCAACGCCGGCAGCGCCGCTGAGGTTGGTGTTGGAGGGTTGGCCGAAACTGGGGTGATTGAAAACGTTTTGCGCATCGGCGCGAAACTGGATGTTGATACCTTCTCGCCACGGAATCGAGAATCCCTTGGCTGCGGAGAAATTGAAAGTGTTGATTCCGGGTCCATAGAGGCTGTTCCTTCTCACATCGCCAAAGGTTCCGTTGGCAGGCTCAAGGAATGCCGCTGGATTGAACCAGTTGTTGATGCTGCGGTTGGATGGATACAGAGGGACTCCGGGATTCCGGTTCGGAAACTGGGTGCCTGCCTGCGCGAACGTGTTCTGGTTTCCGTAGACGCTGAATGGGCTTCCGGTCTGAAGAATAACCGTGCCCGCAATCTGCCAGCCGCCAACAGCTTCGTCGAGCACCCGGCTGCCATTCAGGAACTGCTTACCTCTCCCAAACGGCAGTTGATACACCGCATAGCCTTTGAAGGCATGGCGGACATCGAAGTTGGAGTTGCTGTAATTTGCCCTGGGGTTATAGACACTTGAAATTTGAAAATCCTGCTGACCAGAGTGGCTTCCCCATCCCGAGGAATCCCAGTCGTCGAGCATATGCGACCAGACATAGTTGAAGCTTAGGCTTAGGCCGCGGGTCATGCGCTTGGTAACGGAAGCCTGCAGCGAATTGTAGTTGGAGATGGCATTGTTGGTGCTGCCGGGGATGCCCTGGAAGTTCGGATAGGGGCGGCCTCCCGGCGAATCGTTGGACGAGAGCAAATTCTGCGGTACCTGGTTGAGATCGGAAGTAAAGCTAAGGTTGGACCCGTGGCTCCCCACGTAAGCGACCTCCGCCACTAAATCCGTGCTTAGAGCGCGCTGAATTGAGGCATTCCATTCAAGGATCCTGGGGACCGGGGTGTGGTATTGGATGTAGCCTGCTTGTTGGCCGTTGAACCGGGTCGGATCCGCGGAAGACGACGTGTACGGCAGCGGTGTAGCAGTACCAAAAACCGTACCGGGTCCATCGAGCTTCGTGACCGGAGTGATTCCATTGGTCTGGTCGGTATCGCTACCGGACGAAAGGATCTCGGCCCCCATTCCATAGCTTACATTGTCTCCCCCATACGTATCCAGGCTCCAAGTATAGGAGTAGATTCCGAACCCACCCCGAAGCGTGGTCTTGGGGTCGTGTGCCCAGGCGAAGCCCAAGCGTGGCTGCCAGGTGTTGAAGGTATTGGCCTGAAGGGAGTTACGGCCGTTAGCATGCGTAGTACCGAACCAGTAGGCGCCAGGAGTATTCGTGGCTGGATTGTTGAGGGTGGGATCGAAGCTCGACATGTTGTTTTGGACCTCGGTCCAGCCATGGTTGATCTGGTAGCGCAGGCCGAGGTTAAGGGTAAGATTCGGGCGCAGTTTCCAATCGTCCTGCACGAAGACCTGCGGGCTCTTGAGGCGCGCGCCATATTCCGGGGAGACACTTGCTTTCCACTGCTGTGCGTAGCCCAGCAGGAAGTCGGCGTACTCCATGCCCGTCCCGGCAACCGGGGCAGCGACGCCATTGTTGTCGAGTGCCCATTGCTGGGTGTACTGGCCGGAGAACTGGAAGGTGCCGGCGTTGACGTTGCCCCAAGCCGTTGAATTGTTCTGGTAGGCCAAAAGCTCTCCGCCGAAGTGAAGGATGTGTTTGCCGCGGATCATGGTCACAACGTCGGAGGGATCCCAAGTGAACTCTTTGTACACGGAGTTGGAGCTGGGATCGATCCAGGCATAGGGATACGAGCCGGTGAAGTTGATCGCCGGGAAATCATCCGCCTGGGCAAACTGCCAGCCCAACTGGCTGGCATAGCCTTTGTTGAGGGCGAGGTCTTTAAAGAAGTTCAACTGATCGGTGAAACCAATTCTGGCTTCATTAATGGTACTCGGGCTTATGTTCCACACGTCGGTGATCTGGGCGTTGTTGTTGTCCACGTCACCGGACTGGCACCCAATGGGGCAGGCGGTTACCGTGTTCGGGTATATGACCGGAGTGTCGCTCTGCGTATCAGACACGGTGATACGGTTATTCGAAGTGAGGGTATCAACCGACCGACGAACTTCGATACGGCGTAGATTGCAGCAGACTGGCGCGGAAGTTATTCTGCTCTTCCCCCTCCGAACCGATCGATGGAGGAACAAACGAGCCTCCGCCAATATGGCTGGTCGGTGTCGGATAAAACTGCTGAACCTTTGACGCTACCTGGTCGAACAGAGTCGAGGGAATGGCGTTGCTCCCATATTCGCTGGCAAAGCTTTTCCGGACCGGATAAGGGTTGCCCTTGGAGTCAACTGCCATGGTCTGGGTGGTCGGATCGAAGATGTTCTGCATGCCGGTAAAGTCTCCGGCCATGACACTGGTGGTTGGGACGCTATTCGTAGCGGTGTTATTCCCGTGATCCACGATCTGGTCGTAATCGAAGAAGAAGAACATCTTCCTTTTGATAATGGGGCCGCCGACGGCGAAGCCGAAGTTGTTATAGCGTAAGTGCGGGATGGGCTGAGCCGTGGCGCCGAACAGATAGGGCTGTGCCGTTAGGGCGTCGTTCTGAAAATAGTCATAGGCCGCGCCGTGGAACTGGTTGGTGCCGCCCTTGGTGATCTGATTGAAGATGGCTCCGCCGATGCCGTACTGGGCCGAAAAATTATTGGTGTTGATCTGCAGTTCGGAGACGGTCTCAAAGACTGCGGGATTGGCATTCTGGCTGTGCGAGAGCGTGGTTGACGCTCCATCCGCCAGGATGTTGCTGTAAGGCAGGTTGCCATTGATCGCTATTTCCTGGCCCGGATTGGACGAGCCTTGATTCGAACTCGGGGTGCCCGTTGCGCCGGGCAGCAGGATCATGAAGTTTTCCCAGCTCACTCCCGACGCCCCTGCAACCTGTGGCAGTTGCTCCATGGACTTCGCTTCCAGGGTGGTGCTCTGTTCGCTGGTCTCGGTCTTCAGCAGGGGCACATCCGTGGTTACTTCGATGGTTTGCGTCGCCGCGCCGACCTTCAGTTCACCGTTCACCGTGGTGAAACCTACTTGCAAGGAAACCGGGCCGCGCACGAGTTTCTCGAAACCTTCCTTGGTGAATGTGACCTTATAGCTTCCGGTCACGATCGAGGATGTATCGTAGAGACCGTCCTGATTGGTGGTGAAATCTTTCGATACGTCGGTATCGACGTTCATCACCGTGACCCTCACTTCGGGAATCAGTGCCCCGGAACTGTCGGTTACCGTGCCGCGAATGTCGCCGGCGTTTGTGGCCTGCGCAAAGCATGCCCCGCTTCCAAGAATCAGAAAGACGGGCAAAACCCACCGATGCAAGTTCGTCATGGAACTGCCTCCAGAAGCTTATCGAATCAATCGTTTCCGTCTTTCCAGCAGGGAGGAGAGACCTCTAAATATCGACCGCATGCAAAGCACAGCACTGTTTCAGTAACCTGCTGCTACGCAATCGGATAGGGCGGATTTAACCACGCAGCGACAATCGTTGTCAAGAAACGTGTAATGGTAATGGGTATCTATTACCAGCTTCGTCGTGCCACGAGTGGTGAGGATCGACGACAGTGTTTCGCCGGCCAAGGTCACAAACCGGCGCCAAGAATTTGTGCAGTCTTACGGTTCGGCGGTCCAGTCCTTCTTCAAACGTTAGGTAGCGCGATCGCCCGATTCTCCGAGGGTCCCTATCTCTTTCTTACGGGCTAGACTTTGTGCTACTGATAATGAGTAGCACAAATGAGTAGTACAAAAGGTGTTATGCGCGGCCTTACCGCCCATCGCGGATACTGGATCATCGCTGCGGTTGCAGTCGTCCTGATCGGTGGGGGGCTCGTGAAGCAGCGAGGCGTAGGTCCGTTCCGTTATGCGCGGTTCGGCCAGCAGGTGAGCTTCAGCCGTGATATCCGGCCCATCCTGAATCAAAACTGCGTCGTGTGTCACGGAGGGGTGCGGCAGAAAAACGGCGTTTCGTTCATTTTCCGTGAGGACGCACTGGGCGTCGGGAAATCGGGACGACGGACGATCGTACCGGGCAAGCCGGACGAATCGGAACTGATCGCGCGATTAACATCGAAAGATCCCGAGGCGCGCATGCCGTATCACGCTGCTCCTCTTTCTTCTCAGCAGATTGGGTTGCTTCGGCAGTGGATTAAAGAAGGCGCCCAGTGGGAGGATCATTGGGCCTTCGTTGCTCCCAAGCCACAATCCTTGCCCGCCGTGAAGCGGCAGGAGTGGGTACGTCAACCGGTGGACCGATTCATTCTCGCTCGACTGGAGAACGAGAGGCTCGCACCATCGCCTGAAGCTGACAAATCTGCTCTGCTGCGTCGGGTCTCGCTGGATCTCACCGGACTGCCGCCCACGCCGGCGGAACAGGCAGCGTATCTGGCTGATCCGTCGCCTAACGCCTATGAGAAGCAGGTGGATCGCCTGCTTGCCTCGCCAAGGTACGGAGAGCGGTGGGCAGCGATGTGGCTCGACTTGGCGCGGTACGCGGACAGCAAAGGGTATGAAGCCGACCGGGATCGGCCTGGCATGTGGCCATACCGAGATTGGGTCATTGACGCTTTCACCCGTAATCTTCCTTACGATCAGTTTGTGATCAAACAACTGGCGGGCGATTTGCTCCCGGACGCCACCTTTGAAGATCAGATCGCGACCTCATTTCACCGCCAGACTCCTGACAACGACGAGGGCGGAACCGACGATGAGGAGTTCCGGATGGTGGCTGCGATGGATCGCTCGGCGACCACGTGGTCGGTGCTGAATGGCGTCACCATGAATTGCGTGCAGTGCCACTCACACCCTTACGATCCGATTCGCCACGCCGAGTATTACAAGTCGCTGGCCTTCTTCAATACATCGCGGGATGCCGACCTTCCGGAGGACACGCCTGTCTTGTATGTTCCAAAAGATAAGGCCCAATATCCCGAAGCTGCCAAGCTTCAGCAGCAGATTGCGGCGCTGACGCGTTCGATTGTGAATCAGGGGCGAGAACTGGAGGGCCATGCGCAATGGACAGATTTGCCGATCACCGCGGCATCCGCCAGCGAGGCACCCGCGTTGCGTTGGGAGGCGGATCAGTTGGAACGCGAGCTTGCGCGTTTGCCAGAGGAAAAATTATCAGCCAAAAAGAAAGCGGACACACGCAAGTATCTGGTTAAGGCCATTGCCGAGACCAGAAAACTGGCTGCTTCCAAAGCAGGAGAGAAGCCCGTAGCCTTCCAGATTCATGATGGCGAGATGCGAGCTGCCGCCCACACTCCGGGACAGTCGGTCTACGAGCTGACCGCGACGGTGGATGCGCCTGTGATAACCGCCTTACGCATCGAGGTAGTGCCCGCGAATCCTGACGTCGCTCGCTATACACCCGAAGACGGTTTTATTGTCGATCAGATCGATGCCTGGATCGTCCAGCCCAACGGCCGCCGGGATAAGATTCCTTTCCGTTATTTCATTTCGGATTCGGAAGAGAATCTGCAAGCGGCGGTGGATCGAGCCGCCAAATCAGGACTGAAGTCCCAGCCAGTTCCGGAAACGGGCGGCTTTGGGGCTAATCCAAATCTCTTCTACAGCCGATGGACCGTCGCAGTTCCCGCTTCGCCTTTGCGGCTATCCCCAGGCAGCCGCCTGAGAGTGCATTTAACACAGACGGAGAATGTCAGCGACAAGCCAGCGCTGGTCAGGCGCGCGCGCATAACTGTCAGTGCAGATTCGAGTTGGTCAGCACTAACGGCAGACTCCAATTTCGGCACCAGCCTCGCGCAACTGACGGACCTGACGCGCCAATTGCGGAAGATTGGCAGCGTCGGAACTCCCGTGATGGTGGAGCAGGCGGAGTATGAAAAACGAGAAACCCGGGAATTCGAACGGGGAAACTTTCTGACCAAGACAGGTCCCGCCCTCACTCCAGACGTACCCGGATTATTTCCAAGACTTCCTGCGGGCGCGCCTCGCAATCGCCTGACGCTGGCGAAATGGTTCTTCATGCCCGAACAGCCTTTGACGGCGCGCACGGCAGTGAACCGTTATTGGGAGCAACTGTTCGGGACTGGAATTGTCGAGACGTTGGAAAACTTTGGGAGTGTGGGCGAGGAGCCGACTCATCCCGAATTGCTCGATTGGCTGGCGCTTCATTTTCAGAACGATCTCCACTGGGACATGAAGGCGTTACTGCGCGAACTGGTGACCAGCGCTACTTACCGCCAAAGTGCGAAGGCCACCCCGGCGCTTACCGAGAGAGATCCGCGCAATCGCTTGCTGGCACGTGGTCCGCAGCAAAGGCTCACGGCGGAGATGGTCCGGGATCAGGCTCTGATGGCCAGCGGTCTGTTGAGCGGTACTATGGGCGGGCCTCCGGTGATGCCGCCGCAGCCCCAGGGTGTGTGGAACTCGGTTTATAACGACAGCAAGTGGGTGGACGCGACCGGCCCTAATCGTTATCGGCGCGCGATTTATACCTATATCAAGCGCACCAGCGGCTATCCCAGCTTTCTAACCTTCGACGCATCGGAGCACGATGTGAGTCTGGCACGGCGGATACCGACCAATACGCCGCTGCAGGCCTTGGTCACGCTGAACGATCCAGTATATCAAGAGGCTTCCGAAGCGCTGGCCGTTCGAATGATGAAAGAGACCGACGCTCTTGACGCGCGGCTTGAATACGGCGCACGCTTAGTGTTGTCGCGCAGACTGACAGACGGTGAGCTGGCAACATTACGCAGGTTATATGAAGAAGCTATCAGCGCACCGAGTTTGCCTCGCATCGTGAAGGTCGCTGCGAGCGCGGGCGCGAAGAGCAGATCGGGAAAGGAACTGGCGGCATTGACGGCTGTGGCCAGCGTTCTGTTCAATCTCGATGCTGCTTTGACCAGGTAATGCTCATGTCGAATTCTAAAAATCGGCTGAATGATTTGCAGACGGCGTTGTTGCAGGCGCAGACTCGCCGTCATTTTCTGCGCACCCTGGGCAGCGGGCTGGGAACTCTGTTTGTGGGAACTTCGATGGCAAAGTATGCCAGCGCAGCGTATGAGACTGGCCGTTCCGAAAGCTCGAATCTTGACTTTACGCGCGACGCATCTACTCCCCTCGCCGCATTGCCACCTCAGTTTCCGGCCAAAGTGCGGCGGGTCATCTACCTGCACATGGCCGGGGCGCCAAGCCAACTGGAACTTTTCGAGTACAAGCCTGACTTGAAGCGACTCGATGGCCAAGATTGTCCCGCATCGTTTTTGGCGGGCAAGCGCTTCGCGTTTATCAGCGGCGTTCCCAAACTTCTAGGATCGCAGTATCCGTTCCACCAGGTTGGACAAAGCGGTCACTGGATTTCCGACCGCCTGCCTCATTTGGAGGAGCACCTCGACGACTTGTGCTTCATTAAGTCCATGCATACTGACCAGTTCAATCACGCGCCTGCGCAACTGTTGGTACACACGGGCAACGCGCGACTGGGGTACGCTTCCATCGGTTCCTGGGTGCTTTATGGATTGGGTACGGAGAACCAGAATTTGCCGGGATTCATCGTATTGCTTTCGGGAGGCAAGTCGCCCGACGGCGGGAAGCAGCTGTGGAGTTCCGGCTTTCTGCCCAGTGTTTACCAGGGTGTGCAGTGCCGTTCGCATGGCGAACCGGTACTGTATCTGGACAATCCGCCGGAAGTCAGCCGCCCGCTGCGCCGCAGCATGTTGGACGCGATCGATGAAATCAATCAGCAGACCTACACCGCGTTCGGGAATCCCGAGACGATCACGCGCATCGCCCAATACGAACTGGCGTTTCGCATGCAAATGGATGCTACGGACGCCATGGACATTCGCAAAGAGCCAGCTTCGGTACTCGCGAAGTACGGGTCGAAACCGGGTGAGGCCAGTTTTGCCAATAACTGTTTGGTGGCGCGACGCCTGGCGGAGCGCGGCGTGCGATTCATTCAGCTTTATCACTGGGGATGGGATTCGCACGGGGCAGATGCGAAGGAAGCGTTGAATCTCGGGTTCATGGACCGTTGCCGCGAGGTGGATCAACCGACTGCGGCGCTATTAGCGGATCTCAAAGAGCGTGGCATGCTCGAGGACACTCTTGTTGTCTGGGGTGGAGAATTCGGTCGGACGCCCATGCGCGAAAATCGCAATGGTCAGGAAATGAAATATATTGGCCGGGACCACAACCCCGGGGCGTTCACGATTTGGCTGGCGGGTGGCGGGGTCAAGCCCGGAATCACGCACGGCCAAACCGACGAGATGGGATACGAGATCGTAAGAGACCCAGTCGAGATCCGCGACCTGCATGCGACGATGCTTTATCTGTTGGGCTTCGACCATCACAAGCTTCATTATTCGTTTCAGGGTCTGGAACAGAAGCTGACCAGCGTGAAACCGGCGCGCGTCGTCGCTGAGATTTTGGCATGAGCCACCGCTCCAGCCTCTGTTCGGAGAGCTTCCAAGGATATTCGCGCTCATGACATTGTGGGGGCACCGCGTCTCCGCGCAGTTTCGTTTAGGCTTGCTCACGCTGGCACCCATTTTGATTGTAGCCGCGCTGTTGGCGCTTCTTCCCCCCGATGGAAGCGAACGCGCGGAGTGGGCGCAATTCATCGGACGCTTTCATCCTTTGGCGGTGCACTTTCCAATCGCCTTCATTCTGCTCGTACCGATTTTAGAATTGGCCGGACTGAGCCCCCGGTTTTCCTATCTGCGAAGTTCTGCAGGCTTTGTGCTGGGCCTCGCAACAGTAAGCGCAACCGTGGCCGCGATTCTTGGATGGTGCCTCGGCCGAACCGGCGGCTATTCCGGACCACTAGTGATCCAGCACATGTGGGGCGGGATTTCGCTGGCCGCCGTTTGCTGGGCGTGCTGGATTTTGCGCTCCCGCAGCAGTGAACGCGGGTTGGGATTTATCTACGGAGTTGCGCTTGCGGCCGGGGTTGGTCTGGTGGCTTGGACGGGCTACCGCGGCGGGCAATTGTCTCTGGGCGAAGATCACCTTACCGAGTATATGCCGGGCCGGTTGCGTCAGGCGCTTGGGCTGGCGAATGTTGCAGCATCATCGGCCAATGCCGGACCAACCACCTTTTACGGTGCACGGGTTGAGCCCGTCTTCGAGGCGCGCTGCGTCACCTGCCACGGCCCGAGCAAACATCGAGCAAACCTGCGGCTCGACAGTTACCGCGGCGTAATGCGCGGCGGCAAGAACGGGCCAGTCATCCTGGCCGGGAACGTTCAGGGCAGCGACCTGTTTCGTCGAATTACATTGCCTCCCGGCCACGACGACTTCATGCCCAAGGAAGGCAAGCGGCCGTTGTCCGCGGACCAGGTGAAACTAATCGAACTGTGGATTGGCGCCGGCGCCTCAGGCACGCTGCCGGTCGATGCCATCAACGGCGCACCCGCTGACTCTACGTCACCGACGGTTGCCGAAGTTACCTTCGCGGAGATTGACCCTGCCGCGGTTACAAAGCTGAGGGCGGGAATCGCACCAACTCTTGCTCAACTGCAAAAGCAATATCCCAACATTTTGGAATACGAGTCGCGCGGCTCTGCCAACTTACTCTTGAATGCTTCGATCCTCG
Source organism: uncultured Acidobacteriaceae bacterium (assembly GCA_963709305.1). Lineage (GTDB taxonomy): Bacteria > Acidobacteriota > Terriglobia > Terriglobales > Acidobacteriaceae > Sulfotelmatobacter. The sequence goes on from CAVPWO010000008.1 coordinate 705,030, forward strand.
GGCCGAAGTTTGGCGACCGCGATTTAGAGGCCCTCGCTCCGCTAGCGGAACACATAATAGCAGCGGACTTTTCTCGGACGGCGATTACCGACCGTTCTGCGACCTCGATTGCTGCCATGAAGCAACTGCGCGTCCTGCGGCTCGTGCATACTGGAATTACCGACAAGACGGTGCAGGGTCTAGGCACGCTGGATCAACTCGAATCGTTGAATGTTTTTGATACGCCGGTCACACCTGCGGCATTGCCGGCAATCGCGAGGCTCCCGAAGTTGGCGCATTTTTATGCGGGACAAACCGCGATTCCGAATGGCGTTGCCGTTCCCCAGGCTTTGACCGGCAAGATTGTATTCTGAGTGCCGCTCACCAAATTACGGCGATCCCGAGGAGGCCAGTTGCGACAACGCACAAGAACCAAAAACGTGGGCGTCCCGCGTCCCCTCGATACCTCGTCTCTTTCTGCATTCACGGCGCACTATCCCTACTCGGGAGCCAGCCGAAGAGTCAGAGTTTGCCGGGAAATAGCATGCCCGCCCGCACTTTACGGAAAGTAAGAAAAGTATCGCTGCGGCCGCCCTGGCTCAAAAGCGGCTACACATTCATCTTTGTCTACAGTCGACAATGTATATTGCTCACGAATTTACCCTAGAGAATCGATCGTCTCTTGACGTTCTCACCGTCAAGATAGTAAGTGTTTTAGCGCCATGCGGATGATTCTCATGGTTGCATATCTCACTCGACCGGGAAATCCCATGAAGTCCCTTTCCAGTTTCAGCTCATTTATACTCCTGCGTTCACTGCGATTCCTCTGGCCATTTGCCGGCAGCGTGCTCTTGCTCACGTCCGTGGTTGGACAGACGGTCAACGTCGTTCAAACGAATCCAGATCAGTCGGCGCTGCTGAGCCCGCAGCCTTCATTGACTTTCGTCCCTGGCACGGGAAGCACTCCGGCCATCAATGTAGACGACACGATTCGTTACCAGACGCTGGAAGGAGTGGGCGCTTCGTTTACCGATTCGGCTGCCTGGTTGGTTTGGGAAAAGCTTACGCCGGCGCAGCGAAATCAACTGATGCAGGATCTCTTCAGCCCTGAGGGGATTCATTTGAGTTTTCTGCGCCAGCCGATGGGCGCCACCGATCTCGCGCTGAGCAATTACACCTATGACGACCTTCCGCCCGGAGGCGCTGACCCGAACATGGCGCAGTTCTCAATTGCGCATGATCAGGGCTACATTATTCCGACCATCAAGGCTGCCTTGGCGGTCAATCCCCAAATCAAGGTGCTGGCATTGCCCTGGTCGCCTCCCGCATGGATGAAGACGAGTGGATCGACCAATGGCGGCACGCTGAATACGGAATATTTTTCAGCGCTGTCGAAATACTTCGTGAAGTTCATTCGAGCGTATGAGGCGAATGGGATCCCCATTAACTATGTTGCGGTCCAGAATGAGCCGCTGTACGAGACCGGCGGTTATCCGACGATGTTCATGACCCCACTCGATGAGGGCAAGTTCATCAGCCAGTATCTGGGCCCCGCGCTTCTGGCACAACGCCTCCGGAATCGCGGATGGAACTTTGCGCGCCAGAATGCCTCTGCTATTGACGCGACGCCCGGCATTTTCGGATACGAGCACAACTGGGACAATCCACTGTATCCGGAACTGTTGCTGCGCAATCCAGAGGTGCGTCCGTATTTGGCCGGCGTATCGTTCCATTGTTATGCAGGCAGTGTGGCCGACGCGCAGAATGCGATTCACAATCTGCAGCCGGGCACACCCATATGGTTCACCGAATGCACTGGCGGATATTACGCGCCGGATTTCGCGACTAATTTGCCGAATATGGTTGAGGGTGACGTGATCAACGTACTCCGCAACTGGGCCAAGAGCGTGACGCTGTGGAACATGGACCTCGATCAGAACGGCGGGCCGACCGTGCAGAACGGCTGCACGGATTGCCGCGGCGTGGTAACCATTGACACCAGCACAACTCCTGCCACGATTGAAAGGAATGTGGAGTACTACGTCCTGGGGCATCTCTCGAAATACACGCAGACGGGCGCCTATCGCATTGACTCGAATTCGTTCGGTTCGGGCAGCGTGGAGGACGTAGCCTTCAAGAATCCCGATGGATCGATTGCCGTGGTGGTGTTAAATTCGGCCTCCAACCCGAACACCTTCAGCCTCAACTGGCGTGGCCAGAATATTGTTTACACTCTGCCGGCAGGAGCGGTTGCGACGTTCACCTGGCAGGGCTATCCAGGGTCGACCTTCGACGTAACGGCGGGTCCTGATACGCGGATCGTTCCGCCGGGAAGCGCGACGCAATTTGTTGTGGATGTAGATCGCTATGGATGGGACCGCGGCCCGGTCAGGCTCGACCTGAGCAGCCTGCCTTCTGGCGTTTGGGGCGACCTCCGACCATCGTGGAAATCTCCGAACCAGTCGTCGCTGCAGTTGAAGAGTTCAGACGGTACAAGTGCCGGGACATATCCAATAACCATTACGGGCACGCAGGGAAATCTGCAGCGTTCCTCCACTGTGCAGCTAACCGTGGGCGGTCGGGAAACGCCTTTTGGTGTAATGCCGTGGCCTTTACCCGGCCTGATTCAGGCGGAAAACTTCGATGAAGGCGGCAATGGCGTCGGCTACTTCAACCTGTACACCGGCAACCCTGCGGGAACGAACTATCGTCCGGGAACGACAGTTGGCGTGGAAGTGAGCTCCGACGCAGGCGGCGGTTATGACGTCGGCTATACGGACGAAGGGCAGTGGCTGAAGTACACCGTGAACATTGCCCAGAGCGGACTGTACAATCTTCAGACTCGCGTCGCGTCACTCGGCCCTGGTGGCTATTGGCATGCCGAATTTGATGGACGAAATGTCACGGGCAATCAATTCACGCCCGCAACTTATGGCTGGCAAACCTGGACGACCATGGTGAGCCCTGCGTTTTGGCTGAACGCAGGACAGCAAGTAATGCGCGTGGTTTTTGACGGCAATGGGCCAACGGGTGGCATGGGCAACTTCAACTGGTTTAACGTGCAGCCGTTTACAGCGTCCACACCGTTTCCGGGGCCGGCCACAATTCCCGGTCTGATTCAGATGGAAAACTTTGACAGCGGCGGAAAAGGGCTGGCCTACTGGAATGGCAACTCGCAGAACAATGGTGGCGCGAATTACCGCCCAGGCGAATCTGTCTATATCGAAGATTGCTCCGATACAGGGGGCGGATACGATGTGGGTTCCACCAATCCTGGCGACTGGCTGAACTATACGGTCAACATCGAGCACCCGGGTATGTACACGCTGAATGTGCGGGTCGCCACAGATGTAGCGGGAGGCGTCTTCCATCTCGCCGTCGACGGACGGGACGTGAGCGGTCCGATTTCAGTGCCTCAGACCAACGGTTGGCAGACGTGGCAGACACTCAGCGTGCCGGGAGTCCGGCTACCCGGGGGCACACATACGCTGCAGATGGTCATGGATACCGGGGGCTACTACAACACGATCGGCAACTTTAACTGGTTCTCGCTGGAGTAGGAATCGCCCGAATCTAAAGATGAAGAGATCGACGATCCTGTCAGCTGCCTGATCCGGACATCCCCGCTCTAGCCAAAAGCGGGCTTGAATGGGGCACCTGTCCGTCCACTCGTCTACCCCTCTACCCGTCCCTTCTGCGGCTCCATCATCGATCATTCTTGCCCTTGGGGCATCGGTGTTTGGAAGCTGTTGCCCGTTGCAGCAAAACGTGTGGCCGGCCAGCGACGCGCCTGCGCGATACAGATGACGTGCAGGATTAGAAACAGTGGCACGGCGAACGTCGGAATGTAGCTCATGGGAAGCACGGTCATGGCTGTGGTGGGGATTCCATGCGGATCAATGACCCCGGCGAGCGCGCCGAGGGCCAGGGCATTGACGAGGTCGGCGATTCCCAGGATCTGCCAGAAGATGAACCCTTTGCGATTCGCAGGTTTGGCCGGCCCAGGTTTGGCCAACCAAAGAGTCGCGAACGGTGCGGTCACGCCGATGGCGATGTCGCCCCATCCGGCGGACAGGGAGAAGAACGCGGGCAGAATCTTATGGGCGCCGAGGACGAGGAACACAAAGCCGGCGATGCGCATGCTTTGCACCAGTGTGAGAGTGCGCGGGCTCAGCGATAGGACGAACTGCCGGAATCCCGGCGAGGATGCAAACCAAGCCAGGAACAACACGATGGGCGTGACCACGGCGATGCCGAACGCGATCGGCGGTGTGTTGGGAGCGTTCACGTAGAGGTGCAGTGCGGAAGAGAACAGGGAAAACACTAACCAGGCTGCCAGCAGCCCGGCACTCAATTTGGCGTATCTGGACATGGCGAATCTCCTTATGCTGTGACCTCTGCGGTCACCTGGTTGGCTAGGTTCAAAAGTTTGTTCCAGTGCTGGTTTCCGAGCCGCGCGCGCAGCTCCTGCTGCACTTTTTCCCAGTGGGAAAGCGCGCGCTTGTATTCGGCCTTGCCGGCCGCACTCAAGGAGAGACGCCGTTCCCGGCGGTCCTTACCGGATCGAGCGGTGATCCAGCCTCGGCGCCCCATGATGGCGAGCGTGCGGGTGAGGGTGGTGCTATTGATGGCCAGAATCTCCCCGAGTGTTCCCTGGGAAACTTCTTCGGCGAGGGACAAGGCTTGCAGGAGAGTGAATTGCGTGGCTCTAAGGCCGAGTGGCCGGAGAGCCGTGTCATAGTGCTGGGTCAGCACTCGCGAAGCGCGGCGGAAACTCGCGCACAGGCAGGAAAGAGCGAACGTTGCGGGCTTACTCATATCCGCAATAGATGCATATACATCTAGTGCGATTCAGGAAAATCGGTGTACATGCGAAAGGTTGCGGGTTACGGTGAGCGCAGCTAAATTAGGGGCAAGAGTTGGAGGTGCACATGAAAAGGGCCGTTCCGGTGGAATCTGCCTCAGCATTAATTGACGAGATGATCAAGAAACTTGGGGACTGGCGCGGGAAGACGCTCGCGAGAGTGCGCGAAATCATACTTGAAGCAGACCCTGAGATCATTGAGGAATGGAAGTGGATGGGAAGCCCCGTGTGGTCTCGCGATGGAATGATCGCGGTCGGCAATGCCCACAAAGATAAGGTGAAGCTTACCTTTTCCCATGGGGCGGGCCTCCCCGATCCAGATAAGCTTTTCAATGCGGGCCTCGGAGGCAACGCGTGGCGAGCGATCGATTTGTTCGAGGGCGATAAGATTAATGCGCGCGCTCTAAAAAATCTTATCCGTGCCGCCGTTGATTACAATCAGATCAAATCGAAGAGGAAAGCTACGGCCGGCACTCGAGCGAAAGTACCTAAAAGTAAAAAGCGCTGAAACTATAGCTTTTTCTCATTCATTCTCTGCCTCTTCGCGGGACTGCCTGACAATGAGAAGCACGGCAAGCACTGGCGCGGTCGCCGTGTAGAGTCTCGTTCTGAGCTTACGTCACTGCCCGTCTCCTTTTGCTCCAGCGGCAGGCATTTCGGGTTTGTCGGGCGCGGTTGCGTTGCAGGCTTCGACGACGGGCGCCGGCGGCGCTGCTCTGGAAATCTCGAGATCGGCAAGTTTCTTGGGCGTTGCGCTAATCGATAGAGATGAATCCGGAGACAACTCCGGAGTGAGGAACTGCTGGATGGTGGAAATCAGAAGCCGGTTGTCCGCCTTCGATATCACTTTCCGCACGCCTACCTTTTGAGCCTCCACCTCGACCTGCGCCGACCAGTGCATGGTGTGCATCAGTATGGGAATTTCGGGCAGGACTTTGGAGATTTGGCGGGCTGCGTTCAGGCCATCCATGACCGGCATTACCAGATCGAGAATGATGAGATTGGGCCGGAGCTCCTGCGCCTTTCCCACGGCTTGCACGCCATTCTCGGCGTCGACAATCTCCCAGGAGCCAGCGCTTTTGAGCAAAGCGTGCAATGCAGCTCTCACTGCCGGATTGTCCTCGGCAATCAGTATTCGAGTAGGCATGCAAATGTTGAAGCAGATCGAGACGAGCGAGACCGTCGGTCATGCTTTTCCGCACATGTTTGATGCCCTACGAAATTACCATGAAGTCCCCTCCCGGAAATACAGGAATCTTTGTAGAACATACCGTACGTCACCGGACGCTTTCAGACATTGAGCGAGAAATGTGCAACATTCCGCGGCATCTAACTGCTCGTTTCCAATTCGTCAGGAAAGAGTCAGTGCACGCGGAGGAAGCTGTGAGCAAAGCAAATCGAACTGCTGTAGCCAACAGGGACCCTCAACCCTTAAACCCCGGAGAACGGACCAATCCGGTGGGAAAACCAGTGTCCAATGCGATTCTGCTTTCGATTCCCAAAGAAGAATTTGACGTTATCCGGCCGCATCTGCAGTTCGTCCCATTGCCACAGCGTTTGCGCCTTCAGGAGGCGAACCAAAAGCTGGAGGACGCTTACTTCCTGAACCGAGGCATGGTCTCGCTGGTGTTCACGACGCAAAAGGGAGAAAGCGTTGAGGTGGGTGTGGTGGGGAACGAGGGCTTCACCCCAATCCCGGTGGCGGCGGGAGTCAGAAGGAGCCCGCATCGCGCGGTCATGCAGATCGCGGGAGAAGGCTTCAAGATCAGTGTCAGCGAGCTGGCCACCGCGTTGCAGGCCAGTCCTGTGTTACAGAGCATGCTGAATCGCTATGCGGCGGTTCACGGCATGCAAGTGGCCCAGACGGCGGGATGCAATCGGCTGCACGATATTGAACAACGTCTTTCGCGCTGGCTGCTGCTGGCCCAGGATCGGGTCGGCTCGGGATTGCTGCGCATCACTCACGACTTCCTGGCCATGATGCTGGGAACCGACCGGCCCAGCGTAAGTCTGGCTGCCGGTGGACTGCAGAAAAAGCACATCATCGAATATACGCGCGGCTCGGTGAGAATCCTGAACCGCAAAAAACTCGAAGGCTCGGCCTGCGAGTGCTATGGAATTATTCAGGCTTTCAACGGGGAGTTGGCGGTGAGGTAGGGCCTGCGTTTAGCCGTGTGAATCGGCGGTCTGGGAGCTCTGCGCTCGGCTTCGCCCTCGCGCTACAGCCGAGGCTGTCGCTACGTGAGTTGGTTAGAATTCGACGTGGGCGCGGAATGACGGGACTACTACCGGGCCGCGATCGCGGTTGTAACCGGGATTGACGATGTACTGGACACCGGGCGCCAGATAAACGCCGCGCCAGGTGTGGACCGTGTAGAAAGACTCAAGGATATTTTCGCGGCCGTAATTCAACCGGCCGTCGCCCAGCAGAAATCCCAGGCCGCCGGCCGCGAGATAGTTCTGGTGATCTTTCTTGATGGCATTACTCACGAACGCGATGCCGGCGCGATCTTGTTTGCGATGCCACCAGACGCCGTTGGCTCCCATTCCCCCGGCGACGGTTTGGTCCACTTCCGTGTAGGCGAACGATTCAGTCTTGCCGTTGTCCCATCCGATGCGGGCGAAGGCCGTGACATAGCGAGCGAGATTCTGTTCCAGATTGAGGCCGAAACCGTATTTGCGCGTAATGTGCCAGGGATGGGCGGTGATGTTGGGGATCGTGTCCTGCTCGGCGGCCTGGATGATCTGGTCGCGGTAGATGCCCATGTTGGCGGCGTTGGTGTAGGCCAGCAGTCGAATCACCCCCGCCTTTTTGGGCATCACGCCGTGACGCCGTTCGTATTCGAAATTTTCCGCGTGGGCCTGCCACGGCTTCCAGACCAGATCGATACCATTCGCGACCTTGGGCATGAGAGCTTCGGCGACGCGAATTCCCCAGTTGCGGTCTTCGTAGTCGGCCATCACCCCGACGGTATAACCGCGAGTGTCGGCGGCATAGTCCCAGGCTCCGTTATTATCGGTAGTCCAGTTGAGGAATTGGAAATGAGTGTCGGAGCCTACGGCATTTATGTCAAAAAAATCGGGCATGCTGAATTTGCCCAAGCGGACTTCCAAACGGCGGCGCGGCAGTTCGTCGAAGAGTGAGAAGGCGTTGCGCTGGTTCTCGACTTTATCGCTGCTGAGCGCGAACACTTTATGAATCATGCCGCGGCCCAGATAGGGAGCTTTGCTCAATAGCGGATTGCGCACGATATCGAGGTCGGTGTTACCAGCCAGGCCGAGGCCGGTGCTGAGGGCAGCACCGCCGGCCTCTTCAATATCGACCAGCACCTCGAAGGAGTTGTTTAGGCGCACGCCTGTATACAGCGTCAAAAGGCGCGACGTGGCTTTCTCATAATGCGGGCTCAGGCTCTGCGGGCCGCTGTATGCCGCATGAAAGTCAGGATGTGTCTGAAAAACGAAGTTGGCCTGACCCGAGAGCCAGAATCGCGTGTCCTTCACGTTGGGGAGCATCGCCTCCGGACTCTCACCCGCCGATGGATCGGACGGGTCAGGCACGACCGAAGCATTCGCTTGCGGCTCACTTCGCGGCGGTGGGGGAACTGGAGCGGCTGGTTGCTGCGCCAGAGCGGGAAAGACTATCGCAACGGCGGCCGCCAGCACTGTGGCAAAAGAAATGGCCACTCTCGTCGTGCTGCTTTGCCTCCGTCGCACTACCCTGCCTTGAATCACGGCCTTCGCCCTTCCATTAACTATCTCAAACTGTATACCATTAACTATAGTTAACAATTGTGTCAAAGAAGTGTCAACGGGCAACTCTGAATATAGTGACACCCCAGAGCGTACGCAGAATGGATTAAAGGAATATTAATCCGAAGCGGCGGCTTTCACATTCGGTGCCGGTCGTTTGACAGTATTCCTTCTCACCGCCTAACCTTAATTTTCTCTGGCTTATGAAAGTTCTGGTTCTAGGAAGTGGCGGGCGCGAGCACGCGCTGGTGTGGAAGCTGCGGCAGTCAGCGCGTATTTCGAAGCTGTACTGCGCGCCGGGGAACGGCGGTATCGCGGACGAAGCCGACTGTCTGGCTGCGGACCTGACGAATATGGAAGCAATCACGCGACTGGGTGAGCGTTTGCAGCCCGATCTTACCGTGGTGGGCCCAGAACTGCCTCTGACTCTGGGCGTAGTGGACGAGTTTACCCGTCGTGGCTGGCCGGTGTTTGGTCCCACAAAGGCCGCGGCTCAGCTGGAAGCGAGCAAGAGTTTCGCCAAACAATTTTTGCAGCGGCACCATATCCCCAGTGCGCCCTTCGTAATTTGTGATTCGATGGAGCAGGTGCGGTCGTCGCTCGGCCATTTTCACGTGCCCGTGGTGGTGAAGGCCGACGGGCTGGCGGCGGGTAAGGGCGTGGTGATCGCGAAGAGTAAAGAAGAAGCAGCCGGCGTGGCTGCGGAAATGCTCAGCGGCAGAATGCTCGGCGAAGCGGGGGCGCGGGTTGTGCTGGAAGAATGTTTGACGGGAGATGAGCTTTCTTTCCTGGTGTTCAGCGACGGAGAGCGCGTGGTCCCACTGGTGGCGGCGCAGGATCACAAGCGCGTGGGCGACGGCGACACGGGTCCGAATACGGGTGGCATGGGCGCGTATTCGACGCCCGACATTGTTGACGTGGGAATGCGGGATTGGCTCGTGAACCATATCGCGCGGCCCGTGGTGGCGGGAATGAAGGCCGAGGGCGCGGAATTCAAGGGTGTGCTTTACTGCGGGCTGATGATGACCGCGCGCGGGCCCATGGTGCTGGAGTTCAACTGCCGCTTTGGCGATCCGGAGACGCAGCCAATTTTGGTGCGGATGGAGAGCGATTTGATTGAGGCGTTCGAGGCCTCTATTGAAGGCCGTGTGAGCGACGGCGATTTTAAGTGGTCGGACGATGCGTCGGTGTGCGTGGTCATGTCCTCGGGAGGATATCCGGGGACGTATGAAGTGGGGAAGCGGATTGACGGACTGGAAGAAGCCGGCGCGGTCGAAGGTGTGAAAGTATTTCACGCGGGAACGTCAAAGCGAGATGGCGTTTATTACACTTCGGGTGGACGCGTGTTGGGGGTGACGGCGCGGGCTCGGGATCTGGAGACGGCGGTGGAGCGCGCATATCAGGCCTGCGGCAAGATCAGTTTCGCGGGAGCGCATTACCGTAAGGACATTGCGGCGCGTGCGCTGAAGAAATAGAACGGTTGTCCTCCTTTGCAACAAGGAATTCACCCGTGGAAATCCCGTCGCGGCCTCCGCATCGAATATAACCGTAGAGATCCTTCGACTACGGTTGCTCAGGATGACAATTTCATAAATCAATTTTGCTACGAGGGGAGCTGAATGGCTAAGACGCTGGTTTCGATTGTGATGGGCAGTGATTCGGATTTGGAGATTATGCGCGAGGCAGGCAAGGCGCTCGACGAGTTTGGCATCGGGTATGAGATCGACGTGACTTCGGCGCATCGCTCTCCCGATCGCACGGCAGCCTTCGCGCGCAAGGCCGCGGGACGCGGCGTTCAAGTGATCATCGCCGGAGCGGGCGGGGCGGCGCATTTGGCGGGAGTGATCGCAGCGCACACCACGTTGCCGGTAATTGGTGTGCCGATTCCCTCGACTTCGCTGCAGGGCATGGATTCCCTGCTGGCCACGGTGCAGATGCCGGCTGGGATTCCGGTGGCGACTGTGGCGATCGGCAAGCCGGGCGCGACCAATGCGGGGATTCTGGCGGCGCAGATGATTGCGCTGGGGGATGCCTCCGTGGTGAAGAAACTGGAGGCGCACAAGGAAAAGTTGGCGCGGGGGGTGGAAGAGAAATCAAAGAAGCTGCGCGGGGCCTGAAATCGAAATCCTATGCCTCACAAAAGACGATAGCTATGGGCACTGTAGAAATTCCTTTTCGAGACGGTCAGCGATCTGATGAAAGGGATTTTTCAACTTGTGCTCGCCTCCGCTCGCCCCGCGCTCAGAATGACAAGATTAACTACAGTCTCAATCCCTTTAAGTATTCGCGAAAGGGACCGCCCAGGTCGTTTCTTTTCAGGGCGAATTCTACCGTGGCCTTCAGGAATCCTAACTTGTCGCCGGTATCGTAGCGGCGACCCTCGTAGACATAGGCATACATCTTTTCCTGCTTCAGCAACATGCGCATGCCGTCGGTGAGCTGCAGTTCGCCGCCGGCCCCAGTTTTCGTCTTGGCCAGGCAATCGAAAACTGCCGGGGTAAGAATATAGCGTCCGATAATCGCCAGGTTCGACGGAGCTTCCTCGGGCTTGGGCTTTTCGACCATGTTGCGAATCTCGAAGAGGCGGCCGTTGAAGCCCTCGGCGGGTTGAGCATCGAAGACGCCGTAGGAAGAAATCATCTTTCCCTCCACCACCTGGGCGGCAATCACCGAGCATTGTTTCTGGTCGAAAACATCAACCATCTGCTTGAGGCAAGGGACGGGGTTGTCGATGACATCGTCGGCCAGAAGCACCGCGAAGGGCTCATTGCCGACGAGTTCCCGCGCCATCAGGACGGCGTGGCCCAGGCCCAGGGCCTCTTTCTGTCGCACGTAGGCGACATACATCATATCGGAGATGCTACGCACAATTTTCAGCAAGTCGGTCTTACCGCGCTCCTCGAGCATCTTCTCCAGTTCGTAGCTGACATCGAAGTGGTCTTCGATCGCCTGCTTGCCGCGGCCGGTGATGATGACGATCTGATCGCAACCAGAGGCCATTGCCTCTTCGACGCCGTACTGAATAATCGGCTTGTCGACCAGCGGGAGCATTTCCTTGGGCTGGGCTTTGGTGGCAGGCAGAAATCGGGTGCCCAGGCCGGCGGCGGGAAATACGGCTTTGCGGACTTTCATTTTCATGGGGCGGTCGTTTACGGTTCTTCGTCAAATCGGCAGTCGTCGGTTGTTAGCGCATCGATTCCAGTTGCCGAACAATTGTACCTGCTGGGAATAGGGCTGGCGATACAGGATGAGACGTAGAGTTTTGCAGAATCTGCGCGGGCGTCCCATCCGTAATTTGCAATCGGCGTATAAATCGCTTAGCTTTTCCTTTCCCGCGGTAAAGTGCGCAAGAGGAGCGATCCGAATGAAGACCGTGACCCTTTTCGCTGTATTGATATTCGCGATGCTCGCGGGCTATGCGCAGGTCGGTTCGCATGACTCCGACAAAGCCCGCGTCCTGTCACTGGAAAACGCCTGGAACGAAGCGGAGAAACATAAAGACGCGCGCGCGATCGACGGCCTGATCGCACCCTCATTTGCTTATACGGATTCTGACGGCTCGTTCATGAACCGGCGTCAATTTCTCGCCAGCATCAGCACGGCCACTTACCATCCCGAACAGATTGTGAATGACTCGATGGACGCGCAAGCCTATGACCACGCGGTCATCGTCACCGGAACCTACCGCGAACAGGGCACGGAGAACGGTAAGGCTTACACTCGGCGCGGACGTTTTACGGATATGTGGATTCAGGAAAAGGGGGCTTGGCTGTGCGCGGCCAGCCAGGAAACGCTGATCGGTCGCTAGGATTCAGGGAGGCGGCCGTTGGTCCTTAGTCCTTGGCCGTTCGCCAAATCGGATGTCAGATTGCGCGAGCGGCGTTCGCACATGTTCCGCTGGTGTAGTTTCACTGTGTGAGTTTTCCACTGGTGCTGGCTTTCGCTTCGGCGTCTGTCTCGTCGCTTGCCAGTTGCTCCAGTACCCTGCGCAAGGCGCGCAACACTTCATCCGCCGCCGTGGTTTTCAATGCGAACTTCAACATGCCATCCGGTGTGAACTGCGCCCCGCGCTGGCTGGAGACGAAACGCGCCAGCTGTTCGGGATCGACCGCGGCATTCTGGCGAAATTTAAAAGTCACGGAGTCGCGCTTGCGCTCGATGCCATTGACGCCGACTCGCATACACAGTAGCTTGAGCGAAGCGTAGTCGAGCAGATTACGCACCGGGGGCGGCGGAGGGCCGTACCGGTCTTGAAGTTCGGCTCCAACATCGGCCAGTTGCGACTCGGTTTCCACGCGGGCTACGCGTTTGTACATCTGCAGCCGCTGATTCTCTTCCGGAATGTAGTCGGCGTTGATGCGGATGTTGAGTCCGAGATTGAGCTGGGTTTCGGCTTCATCGGGGGCGGCTTCGCCTTTCATTTCGCGGACGGCGCGCTCCAGCATTTGCGTGTAGAGCTCGAAGCCGATGGCTTCGATGTGGCCGCTCTGCTCGCCGCCCAGAAGATTGCCCGCGCCGCGAAGTTCTAGATCAAGCGCGGCAATTTTGAATCCGGCGCCTAGGTCGGAAAATTCCTTTAACGCCGCGAGGCGGCGGCGCGCGATGGGCGTGAGCTCGACTTCTTTCGGGATCAGCAGGTAAGCGTAAGCACGCCGGTTCGAGCGGCCAACGCGTCCGCGCAGTTGGTAGAGCTCGGAGAGGCCAAGGCGGTCGGCACGATTGATCAGAATCGTGTTACACAGCGGGATGTCGAGGCCGTTCTCGATGATCGTCGTAGCGACGAGAATATCGGCTTCGTGATGCATGAAGCCCAGCATCACTTTTTCCAGTTCGGTTTCTCCCATCTGCCCATGGCCGACCATGATGCGCGCCTTCGGAGCCAAGTCCTGCAGCTTGGCGGCGATCTCCCAGATGCTATCCACCCGGTTGTGGACGAAGTACACCTGGCCGCCGCGGTCTAATTCCTGGCCAACCGCGGACTGGATTAATTTGTCGTCCCAACTGGCGACGACCGTTTGAATCGCCATGCGGTCTTTGGGTGGAGTCTCGATCACGCTCATGTCGCGCAGTCCGACCAGCGACATGTGCAGCGTGCGCGGAATGGGCGTGGCCGACATGGTGAGGACGTCGACCTGCTTGCGCATTTGTTTGATGCGTTCCTTGTGACGCACGCCGAAGCGCTGTTCCTCGTCGACGATGAGCAGGCCGAGATCGGCGAACTTGAGGTCCTTTGAGAGAATGCGGTGAGTGCCGATCAGAATGTCGATCTTTCCGGTTTCTGCTTTCTGCAGAATTTCCTTCTGCTGCTTCGGATTGCGGAAGCGGCTGATCATTTCGATCGTCACAGGGAAAGGTCCGAAGCGCTGCTTGAAGGTTTCATAGTGCTGAAAAGCCAGGACCGTGGTCGGGGCCAGCACCGCGACCTGTTTATTGTCGCCGACGGCTTTGAATGCCGCGCGCATGGCGACTTCCGTTTTGCCGTAGCCCACGTCGCCGCAGAGCAGGCGGTCCATGGGCTGCGTCGATTCCATGTCGCGAGTGACATCGGCGATAGCCTGCGCCTGATCTTCCGTTTCGTTGAACTCGAAGGCGTCTTCGAATTCGCGGACGAACTCGTTGCCCTCGGGGAACGAGTGGCCGACGGCCGTCTTTCTCTCAGCATAAAGTTTCAGAAGCTCGTCGGCCATATCTTTCATGGCCTTGCGCACGCGAGCTTTGGTTTTGGTCCACGCCTGCGTGCCCAGATGGCTCAGAGCCGGCTTGGCCCCTTCAGACGACCGGTATTTCTGAATCAGGTCAAGCCGCGTGAGCGGAACGTAAAGGCGCGCGCCTTCGGCGTATTCCAGTAGCATGAATTCGGCGTTGCCATCCCCCTGATTGATTTCTTTCAGGCCCTGATATTGTCCGATGCCATGCTCCACGTGGACGACGTAATCGCCAACTTGCAGATCGCGGAAGTCGGATAAAAAAGCCGACACTTTGGACTTCTGGCGTTGCGGGTGCGAGACCACGGTGTCGGATTCGTCGAACAAATCGCGAGAGCCGAAGATGGCGAGGTGGGCGTCCGGAAATATTACGCCGTCGGGCAGGTAAGCTTTGGCGAGAGTCGTGGTATGCACTTCGCCGGCGAAGTAACTGGTCTCGTCCGCGTAGCTTTCGCCGCCGCGGGTGCGGCTGCCAAGGCGAAACGACACGTTGTATTCGGTGAAGATGTCGGCTAGCCGCTCGACCTCGCCAGTGTTGGGCACGGAGAATAAAACTTGATTGCCCTGGCCGGTAAGCTTCTGGACTTCTTCCAGCATCGTCGGAACCGCGCCATGGAAGCGGGGGGTGGGCTGGGTTAGGAAATTGACCGCAGTATCCGCATCCTCGGTCCTGGTGACGCCGAGGTGCTCCACATCCGCTCCAGTCAGCGATTCAACTTTCTTCCACCAGTCGTCGGGCGGCAGATACAGATCTACGGGGCGGACCAGATTGCCGACGCCGCTGCGCTCGTGAGCTTCTTGCACGCGGGTCCAGAAGCGGTCGAATTCGGAGCGGAGGAGATCGGGTTCATCGAGCAGGACGGCTGCGTGGGGAAGCAGGTCGAAGACAGTGCGATCGGCTCCGGCGACGGGTGCGTAAAATTCCCAGCCGGGAAAAACTGTGACTCCGCCGGAGCGCACCGCGGCTTCCACGATTTCCTCTGTTCCTGCGATGCGCTTGCCCGAAAGCCGCGTGTGAATTGCGCCCAGCAGATGATCGCTGACCGGAGTTTCGGTGAGAGGCAAGAGCAGCGCTTCGTCCAAGGGATTCGATGAACGCTGCGACGCCGGATCGAAGCGGCGGATCGATTCCACTTCATCACCGAAAAATTCGATGCGTACCGGGCGCTCGGCTTCGGGCGAGTAAACATCGAGGATCCCGCCGCGCAAGGCGTACTCTCCGGGCATTTCGACGACATCCGCTGCGGTATAGCCGACCGTGTTCAGGTGAGCGAGAAGATTGTCGACGTCAAACGATTCGCCGCGTCGCAGAATGCGGGCGAGGTCGGAATAGTAATCGGCGGAGCGCTGGAGGATCGCGGTGGCGGCGACCGGAGAGACCACAATCGACGCCTTGCCGGTAGCGATCTTCCATAATGCAGTCGCGCGCTCTTCCTGGAGTTCGGGATGCGGAGAAAGATTCTGAAACGGAAGCACGTCGCGCGCCGGTAGAGCGACAATCCCCTCGGGATCGCTCGCGCCGGTGAGTTCGCTGAAGCCGCGCAGCACGGGGACGAAGTCCTCGACAGCGCGATTGTCGCTGACCACGACGATAAGCGGGCGGTCGGCATGGCGGCGCAAAAGCACGAGCAGCAGGGCTTTTGCGGTGGGCGAAAGTCCGGAGACACGAATACGCCCCGTGCCCTCCCGCAGGTGGGAGGCTACACGCGTAAAGGCGGGAAGCATTTCTACGTCCGCGAAGAGTTCGCGAACGAAGGGAAGCAGCATGCAGATTAATTTTAACAGGAACTGGAGAACGGCCACTGACAGGAAGGCTATCTTCGCTCGACGAATAGTGGCGGGGAGGCGACCCTCGCCTTCGTGCCAACTGGTGGCTGCCCCACTCTTTCGCGTTCTTTGCGAAAAGGGTCGACCCCACGAACGCCGACGCAGCCGCTTGTCGTCATCTCTTAAATAGGACAGCAACCGTCTCGACAACCCACAGAGGACAGAGTTGAGGTGCCCACCCTTGCAAAGAACAAAGAACGCAAGGGTGGGGCAGCCTCACTCGTGGCGATCGGTGGAACAGGTGCGGGGGAGGCTGGGCCATTCGTGCTCGCGGTGTTGTGGCCTGTGTCGTTGACCCGAATTACCGCGCGTAAACCAGAACGTGGAATGTGCCCGGTATCGTTGCCCCGCGCGGATGCGGGTGTTCCTTGGTCGGTTCTGGGGCTTTTCCGAATTCGGCCGTGTCCACGAAGATGCGCTTTGTCTTCGGATCGTAGGCCATGGTCTTGGCGCCTAACTCCGTCTTCACCTTGCCCGCCTCGCTGTAGCGGTCAGGCGAGTCCTCGTGAAAAATGTGGACCCAGCCTTCGCGGGTAGAGACGAAAACCAGTCCCGTTTTCGAGTCGAACACGTCGGCATCGGCGCCGTTGCTGATTGGGAAGGACTGAATCACTTTGCCGTCGTCGGCATTCATCACCACCAGCATCGCCGGTTCCCGGCCGGCGACGAACAGCCGCCGATGTTCGCGATCCATCGCGATGGGCGCCGGCGCTCCGGCGGGCGTGATCGCGTAATGGGCCTTCACTTTCAGGTTCTGCGAATCAATCGCGAGTACTTCGCTCTTATCTTCGAGATTGTTGTAGATGGTGCCCTTCCCGTCGGCCACGGCAAATTCCGGGCCGCCGCCCAGATCAACTGTCCCCACATCTTTTCCCGTGGAGGGATCGAT
Organism: uncultured Acidobacteriaceae bacterium; assembly: GCA_963709305.1. Taxonomy (GTDB): domain Bacteria; phylum Acidobacteriota; class Terriglobia; order Terriglobales; family Acidobacteriaceae; genus Sulfotelmatobacter. The sequence continues at coordinate 722,044 of CAVPWO010000008.1, forward strand.
TGCGGTCGCGTTTTTGCTGTCGCCGTTAAACGTGAAGACGTGCTTCGACGCGGGATCGTAGATGATGCAGTCGGCGTCTGGCGCGGCATTGGCCTCGCCGACAACCTTCAGCGTTTTGAGATCGAAGATGATCGCCTTGCCCTGCGCTCCGTCGCTGATAAAGCCGCGCCCCGCTTCCGGCACCACCGCCACGCCGTGGCTTTGCTTCAGCCCGGAAATCTTTCCCTCTTCTTTCCCCGTGTCTGCATTCACGACCAGCACTTCGGTCCCGTGCGATAGATACAGCCGCCGCGAGCCGGGATCGAAGGTCATGTAATCGAAATACTCCCGGCCCCCGCCCGCAGCGCCGAATTTGTAGGTATTCACCAGATGGTAGCTGACGGTGTCAGCGGCGAAAGCTGTCACGCCGAGCGCCGTTATGCAGAGCGTCGTCACGCCGAGCATCGCTGCGCGCCTCATGATGCGATTGCAAAATATGGATTTCATAAGCTCAACCCTTTCACCGCTGAAATGTAGGATCCACGTCGGTCATCGATCACGGCTTCACCATTGCTGCAACCGATCGTAACCATTCAACCTGAATAGAACCTGAAGGTCAGGCGGGTGGCCGAGCTTTCGCAGGACAGCGTAACAGCGCGCCACGGTGGAGGCGCTAACCCTTATTCTGTGGCACGGCAAATATGGGAAACCCGCGCCCTCATTGTGTTAAGACTTCGGCATTCCCTAAAGTTGTCGGGCAACCCGGCTGCCAAGGTCCCTTAGCTGCTTCTCAATTGCCGGAGTGAAATCCATCGGTGCAAGATTGAGATAGAAACGAACTTTGCCCTTGCGGACATGAAGCGCATGCTGTCCGTCAAAATAAGCCTCGTCTCCCAGGCCGGTTACTGGCGTTTGCGGGCCGTAAAATTTGCTCAATTTGGCGAACAAATCCGCCGCGGCGGACGGCGACGGATCAGCGTAGGCTCGGAACCAGAGCTTGCTCCCCTTCGCAGGATAATTGCAATCCGTTCCCGTAGAGGTATTTGCGAAAGGACGTGGAGCTACGCTCTTTTTTGGCGAATCGTAGGCCCGACCTAACGTCTTGCTCACGTCTGCTGCCGGCAGCAGCGTGCACAGGTCGGAGGGAGGTTCGGTCGCCCCAGCCGGCCGAACCGCGCAGGTGGTTACTAGCAAAGTTGCAGCGATCAACGACAGTTTAATCCTCTGAGCCATGTGGCACGCCTTTCTAGCCTCTAACCGGCAGGACGATATGGCAGCGAAAGTATAGAGGGCGCACCAAGCCCCGGAGGCGCTTAGGGCCTTGAAGCGGTGGCAGGACTTGAATGCTTCTGCGGAGTTGGTGTGTGGGCGAAATAACGCTGTGCCGAAGCGCTCTGTAAAGGCGTCGTTCAGAACTTTGATGCCAATAGGAGGGACCGGCTCCGGGCGCTTGCGTGGGTGCGGGTACTCGTCCCTGCGCTGAGAACGATTCGGCAGATACCTCACCCCTCGGGGGCTGACGTTGAACCCGGCCCACCGTCATTTCAAACCATTTCTGTTCCACGGCTATGAACGTTTGACCTGGGAATCTTTTACCTTTTTCCACAGCCTAAATTATGTTTCGTGTGACGAACAACCTTTACTGAGAAGTTAGGAAGAGCCAAAATGGGAAATATGCCCAACCGCTCTTTTTACCGATTCAACACGAGCGCCGGCCTTCAGCACCCAAGGCCGAAAGCTAACTCCTTATTGCACAATATTTCACCCCTAAGTGCTTCCGGCTCAATATTTTGCACATTTCCCGGAATATCTCTTGTCGGCAACGCTATGAAATAAAAGATTTTATAGAGAGGGGCTGAAAAAAAAATAATTGAACGATATCCCTGAGCGCGATGAGAACCAGCGCGGACAGCCGAAGCGGCTGTCCCTCCGTGGCC
>CAVPWO010000009.1:0-363700 GCA_963709305.1 uncultured Acidobacteriaceae bacterium
TCACCGCAGTCTTACCTTTTTTCAATGCCAACTCCGACAAGGGATTCAAGCAGGCAGATGGCTGCGCTGCGCCCGGGGTCGCACACTCTTTGCCCGCCAGGAGGACTGCACAAAAATTACGGGGATCAGCGCGGAGAAGACGTGTACGAGTTATCTTAACGTGTCTCGCCGGCGAATAGCAACGCGCGCCACGCCGGGACCGACATGACGACTTCCGATCAGCGCGGTAAGATGAGGTTTAGCAATCTCTTTCGTCAAGTTGAGTTGATGCCAAAATTCGAAAAGCATATTTTCGTCTGCGGAAACCAGCGCCCGTCCGGCCATCCACGCGGCTGCTGCGATCCTCTGGCCGAAGCGAAACTGCAAAAGCTTTTCAAACAGAAGCTCGCCGAGCGCGGGCTGAAGGGGAAAGTACGCGCCAACCAATCCGGGTGCCTCGATCAATGCGAGCACGGACCGAACGTTGTGGTCTATCCCGACGCAGTCTGGTACGGGCATGTCACCGACGCCGATGTCGAAGAGATTGTTGAATCGCACATCCTCGGCGGCAAGCCCGTCGAACGCCTTCGCCTGGCGGATTCCTGCCTGAACACGCCAATCTGCGATCACCGAAAGCCAAAAGCTTAGAGTCGGGGCCGGGCATGAATCAGTCCGCCGGTTCTCGAGTGGCGAGAACAGTACTTTTGAAGGGATCGATTTGGTAGGCGCGGCAGGATTCGAACCTGCAACCGCCGGATTAGAAATCCGATGCTCTATCCGTTTGAGCTACGCGCCCCGGTTACCGACAAAATCATTTTAACCGCAGCCGCACGAAACGGAGCTCGCCATTTTGCCGATTCTACTTCAGCAATCCCGACAACTCGAATTTCTGTGACGGGGTCGTATCGGCGGAGAAGTTTCTTTCCATCAGTGCGAGCGCTTTACTCTGGTCGTCCCGGGTCAGCGCCGCGCCACAATCGGGAAGGAACGAATAACCGGAAATCTCGGAAAATAGACGTCGCTCGCAGTAATCGGGACACAGGCATTGGTCGTGATTCTGCCAGAACTAGACTCTCTATGTATTCCAGCAGCGTTTCAAGTGGGATGGTATAGGAAGCGGAATGTCACCTGCCTTGGATCATCGCATTCCTGATTTCACGAGCTTTCGGGCCTGATCCGGTCCCTTCATACCAAGCACCCGGTATTGTTTCCCCGAGAGTTTGTGATAGTTCACAAAGAACTCTTCCAGTTCGCGGCAGAATTGCTTTCCCAAGTCATCAATCGTTTTGATATCCGCCCAACTATGTGCGTCCTTCTCAACCGCAATGACTCGATCGTTGCGTTCCCTGTCTTTCTTGTCGCCCTGCTCACCTTCAATGACCCCGATGGGACGGCACGACAACACACAACCCGGGAATGCAGGCTCGTCCATCAGGACCAGGACATCGACGGGATCGCCATCGTCGGCCAGCGTGGAGGGAACGAAGCCGAAATCGTAGGGAAAGGTCATTCCCGAGGGCAAAACCTTTTTCAGTTCGAAAATGTGTTGATCGGCATTGAAAGCAAACTTGTTTCGGCTTCCTTTGGGTGTTTCGATGACGACCCGGAGTAACTGCTTATCTTTCCCGTCGAAGGGTTTCAGCGTGAGAGGATTTGCCAGACCGTTCTTCTTGCTCATAGAGTCCCGTACAGCACCGTCTCTGTGATGCGACCGGGCCAGGCGAGGTTTTCGCCCTTATATGCCGCTGAGTCCTGGAGGCAATGCGCGATCATCCTGGGAGCGTGCCGGAAAGTTTTCACTAAACACCGCTAGCGTTCGCGACGCTCCGGCCGACTTGACGGGAGTAAATGGAAGGCAATACGTACGGCCTGAAAAGCGTGAGTAGCAGCTTTCGGAAATCCAGCCCGTCGAGAACCGAAATCCAAGTGAAGAAACTGTCGATAAGCGACAACAAACTCGCCCGATTGCTGCTCTTCAATAATCCGTAGGAGCGAGTTGCGGGTTTCGCCTGCCTGACGAGGGGCGATCCCATGGACTGTAACCCATTGAAAATGGTGGGCGCTATAGGATTCGAACCTATGACTTCCACCGTGTGAAGATGGCACTCTACCGCTGAGTTAAGCGCCCTTGCGAGAGTCATTTCATTCAACCATTTGCGGGCGGATTATGCAAATTCATGGGATCTGCAAGTCTATGCGCACTTGCGGGCTGCCCTGCACGGTTTTTGGCCGCAATTGCAGGGTTCCGGCGCCGAGCCTCGGCGTGGTAGCCTAAACGGCGGCAGGTGCAGGGGGTGGGGCTGAAGCTCGCCAACCGCTCTGCTGATGACTACCTTCGTATGGCGGCCGACTCAAACCCGTCTCGAACACCCCTATCTCCCTCATCCAAAGGGAGTTCCGCAACTCCGTCTGAGACGCAGGGTGCGAAACTTTCGGGCCAGCCTGGGGTTGAAACTAGTGTGAGCACTGCCGCACTTGATCGGGGCATGCTGATGGCTGCGACGCAGCAGTCTTCACTCTCGGCAGGGGAGAGAGATTCCGACGCCGAAATCATGCTGCGCGCCAAAGCCGGCGACCAGTCGGCGTTTGATTATCTGGTGCAGAAATATCGCCGCCCGATCGTAAGTTTCATGTATCGTATGGCACGCAACAGCGCCGCCGCGGAAGATCTGGCTCAGGAGGTCTTTCTGCGGGTGTATCGCTCGCGCGCCAGCTATGAAGCGAGCGCGAAATTTACCACCTGGCTCTATCGCATTGCGACCAATTTGGCCGTGAATCACGCGCGCGATACGCGCCACGAACGGCCGGAAGTCACGGTCAGCCTCGACGAGCCCGATGAAGAGACCGGTTCGACGCTCGAACTGCCGGACGGAGCGCTGAGCGCCGAACAGGCTATGGTTCGCCGCGAGCGCATGACGGCGATCCGCAGTAGAGTAGAGGCGCTGCCGGAGCAACAAAAGCTGGCAGTGATCATGCACAAGTACCAGCAGATGGACTACAAGCAGATTGCCGAAGTTTTAAAGAAGAGCGAGTCGGCGACCAAGTCGTTGCTCTTCCGGGCCTACGAGACTTTGCGGGAACAGTTAAAAGAATTTGTTTAGCGAATTTTTTCATTGCGACATTGGCGAAAAGAACTAAGGGGAAGCGGTTATGAAATGTGATGAAGTTCGGGAACGGATGCCCGACGTGGCGGCTGGGTTCAGCCAGCCCACAACGGACGAAGGCAAGCATCTGGAGAGTTGTGGCGAGTGTACGGAACAATTGAAGGCGATGCGCGCCACCATGGCGGTGCTCGACGAGTGGCAGGCTCCAGAGCCATCGCCCTATTTCGACACACGCCTGCAGGCTCGGTTGCGCGAGGAAATGGCCAAGCCGCAAGCGAACTGGTTGCGCTGGTTTCGCCGGCCGGTGCTGGCGGCGGCGCTCACGGTACTGCTGGGGGTGGGCGCGGGCGTGTTCTTTACACGAAACAGCGGGATTACCAATCACGGACAGGAAGCTTCCATTACTGCACCGCCGGGCACTGCGGTAAGCGATCTGCAGACGCTGGAAAACAATCACGAGATGTACTCGGATTTCGAGTTGCTCGACGATCTGGAACTGCAGCAGAATGTCGCCGCTAATCCGTAGACGTTCGGGCGAGGCGGGGGAAATGCGGCACGGAAAATACAGGGTGAATTGGCTGGCGAGCGCCGGTTTGGCAATCGCTATCTGTATTTCCGCGCCCTGCCTGGCGGGCGTTTTCCGCCCGCCTCAGCAGAGACATTCCCCGCCTCCGCCGTCGCGTCAACCGGCCTTTCGGCAACAGCCAGGGTCTCCACAGGCCCGTGGCCACGCGGGCGACTGGCTCCGTCGCTACAAAGACTTACCCCCTGCGGAACAGGAGCGCGAACTGCAGAACGATCCCGGATTTCGGCGCCTGTCACCCGAAAGACAGCAGCAGCTTCGCCAGCGACTGCAACATTTCTCCAGTCTGCCGCCGCAACAGCAATTGCGCATGCTGAACCGCATGGAGACCTGGGAGCATCTCACGCCCGAACAAAAACAGCAGGCCCGACAAATCTTTCGCCAGATGCGCCAACTCGATCCCGAGAGGCGGCGCATGGTGATGACTGCCGTCCGCGACTTGCGCGCCATGCCGCCGGAGCAGCGGGAAACAGTGATCGACTCCGAGCGCTTTCGATCCATTTTTTCCGATCAGGAACGCGAAATGATGCGCGGGGTCACTCGCCTGCCCCTCGCCCCGGCAGAGGGTGGGGAGAACGGTCCGCAGCAGTAGGAACTCGAACCTCGGAAATTGGCCTCCGGACCTCTGAGATACGGGGTAGCCGAACGAGTCCGGGCCACCAATCGAACCAGAACAGCTGAGGTCCAAAGCCTGAGGTCAGAGGCCCAATGGCGGCGCCACTCACGCCCTCAGCAGGTTCCGCGCAATGAAGAACACATTCGCCGGCCGTTCTCCCAACCGCCGCATAAAGTAGGGATACCATTCCGTGCCGAAAGGAATGTACACGCGCATGCGCCAGCCATCCCGCACTAGAGTCTGCTGCAAGTCGCGGCGAATTCCGTACAGCATCTGGAACTCGAACGAATCGCGGGAAATGTTCTCGCTGGTGGCAAAGGCTTGCGCCTCGCGTATGATTTTCTCATCGTGCGTCGCCAGACCGTGATAGATGCCGCTCTTCAATAGAATTTTCATGAGCTCGACATAGTTCGCATCCACATCCGCTTTGCTTTCAAACGCGATGCTCGGCGGTTCCTTGTAAGCCCCTTTGCACAGGCGAATGCGAATCCCCTCCGCCAGCAGCTTTTCTACGTCGCTCTCGCTGCGCTTCAAATAAGACTGAATTACGGTACCGACGCTGTTCTGGTTACCCGGCATGCTGTGCAGTTCGTCAACGAAATCCAGCGTGCGCTGCGTATACGCAGAACCTTCCATATCGACGCGCACAAAACCAGGCGGCCGCATGGATGCCGCCCGGGCCACGAGACCTGCCACTAAATCGCGCGCCATTGCTTCGTCCACGTCCAATCCCATATGCGTCAGCTTCAGGCTGATATTCGCGTTGAGCTGCTGGGCGACGATGGCATCGAGAATCTGGTGATAGAGGTGCGCACTGTGGCGGGCTTCGTCGGGGTTGGTGACATTCTCCCCCAGGTTGTCGATGCTCACGCTCATGCCCGCGCGATTCACGGTTTGGGTGGCTCGCACTGCATCGGCAATCTCAGTACCCGCCACAAAGCGCCCGGAAATCCGCCGTCCAATCGCCGAACGCTCACCATAACTCCGTAAAAAACGGTTTTCGGAAAGATAGACGAAGAACGCCCTCAGCATGAAGGACCTGCCGGATTAAGAACGGTGGGGAGAGAAATGGAACTCACCGGGATGAAGACCACAGAAGTTTGTATCACAAACGAGGAGAGGAGTTGGGAGGCCGATCAGACATTGGTTGTCCTGCGGGGAAGTTAAACAATTCGGTTACTTGCCGTGTTCTTCCAGAAACTTTTCCACTTCAATCGCAGCCATGCAACCGGTACCCGCGGCGGTAATAGCCTGGCGATAGCGGCGGTCCTGCACGTCACCACATGCGTAGACTCCGTGAACGCGCGTGAAAACATAGTTGTGGGTCTTGAGATAGCCATCGGCGTCGGTGTCTAGCTGGCCGGCAAACATCTTGGCGTTGGGCTCGTGTCCGATCCCGAGAAAGAGCGCACTGGTTGGGAAATCCCAGACTCTGTCGGTCTTCACATCGCGCAACTTGAGCCCAGTGACTTCCTGGTGGTGCACATCGTAAACGTCTTCCACCACCGTGTTGGGCAGGAACTGGATCTTGTCATGGTGCTGCGCTCGCTCCAGCATGATCTTCGATGCGCGAAACACATCGCGGCGATGAATTAGCGTCACCTTGGTCGCGAAGCGTGTTAGAAAGAGCGCTTCCTCCATCGCGGAATCTCCGCCGCCGACCACCACGATCTCCTTTCCCGAAAAAAAGAAGCCGTCGCAGGTGGCGCACGATGAAACTCCGTGGCCGATGAGCTGCTGCTCATGCGGCAATCCCAACCAGCGCGCCGAAGCCCCGCTGGCAATGATCACGGTCTGAGCGTGGACTTGATGCACACCCAGATGCAACAGAAACGGCCGCTTGCTAAGATCGGCGCTGGTCAGATGGGCCATGCGGTATTCAGCGCCGAAACGCTCGGCTTGCTTGCGCATATTCTCGACCAGTTGCGGCCCGAGAATCCCGTCAGGAAATCCGGGGAAATTCTCGACCAGCGTGGTCAGAGAGAGCTGGCCGCCGGGCTCGTGCCCTTCGACGACCAGCGGCTTCAGGTTGGCCCGCGCCGCGTAGAGAGCGGCAGTGTGCCCGGAACATCCGGACCCGATAATGACTACGTCGCGAGTTTCGCTCATGAATAGTTGTGTAGCAGGAGATTAGATGGCTGATTTAAGTTTTTGATGCAAGCCGCTCGTTCAACTCGCACGAACAGAAGTTTTGATTCACTTCTTTTCCTGAACCGGTTTCGCGATGGTCCCTTTGACCTTCGCGCCGGTCTTGGATTTGGATTCGGGCTTAGATTCAGCTTTGGACTCTCCACTGATCTTCCCCAACTCCTCGGGCACAATCTTTTTCACGCTCAACAGCGCCCGGTAGTTCGCAAGCACGTCGGACGCGCTACGGAATAGCGGCTCATACGCGCTCTGATCCGGCGCCGGACCGCCTTCGGTCGCCAAACACCGCGCCAGCGCCACCGAGGATTTGCCAAACCGTTCCAGTCGCACTCGGCTGGCCGGAGTATTGGACCCAAGCATCGCCTCCGAACTCGTGACTGACGAGGCGCTGTCCTCCAGCGAGACCTGGATCAGATCCTTGGGATCGCGCACATGCAGCACCAGCGTTTCCACCATGTTCTGCCCATCATTGCTGAAGGAATACTGCACGCTGGAAAAAAGTGCCTGCACCGCAAATTCGCGGCGAATCCGAACATAACTCGCCACGGACTTTTCGTCTGCAAAGTGTGTACTCGATCCCGGCTGCAGGATGTTCGGCATGTCGGTCAGCGTAGAGCGCCCGCGGGAAACTTCAAAATCAGTGGCGAATAATGGCTGCTTTGGAACTCGCGCCAGCGCCGCCGCAATTTCCTTCTGCTCCTCAGCGGAAGGCGAACACACGTTCAGCATGTTCACTTTCACCTGCGGCTGCGTTGATTGCGAGTTGCCAGCCGGCTCCTGCGCCAAAACCTGCGTGGATGCCATCGCGAGGAGACTAATCGAGAGTGGGAGAATCGGAATCCTGAGCACTGCGGAATTCTAAATGAGAATCCTGCGAATGCTAAATCCAAAACAAAGCGAAGTTCGCGGGACTCTCCTCGAACGTCGTAAAATCAATCCATGGCAAATCTAACTCTGGTCTATGGCATGAGGCTGCTGCCGTCTGAGGACGTGATCGAAGTGGGTGAGGCTCCGGTGAAGCTGGCGAATGGGCGGGAAGCCCACGTCACCATGCACGTGCTCGAAGGCAGTAAGGATGAGATCGAAAAGCAACTGCGCACGAGCCTGGAAGCGTTCTTCGACCTTTATCCGGAGATCTGATGCGGGCGCGCGCGTTCAGTTTCGACTGAAAGCTCTTGGCTCTTAGCCTTTAGCTGAAGGCCAAGAGCTAAGAGTTGGTATTTGAAATACTGACGCACCGAACAGCATGCAATGGTCCTATTCAGAATTACGACGCCGGCTGATCAACGCCGGATTGTGGCCCGAAGGCCGCATGGCACGCCTGGCCTGCTATTTGGCATCCATGGCCGCGGTGCTTTTCGCGCTGCAGCAATTCCTGGGTGTCTTCGCTCCCAGCTGGGGCAATCATCTGGGCGGATGGATCGAATTCCTCACGTTCCTCGCCGCGGTATTGTTTTGCACCCTCGCTTTCCGCTGGTTGAAGCGCAGAGTCCTGTGGCGCCTGCGGAATCGTCTGATCGTCACCTACGTCTTTATCGGTGTCATTCCCGCCGTGTTGCTGATCACGATGGCCCTCATCACGCTCTATGGTCTGGCCGGACAGTTCGCGGTGTTCGTCGTCACCTCAGAAATTGATTCTCAGTTGAGAAGTCTCGAGGCGGCCAACGCCGCCGTGTGCAACGAACTAGCAGCGCGTCTGGAGCGCGGAGACAATCCAGCAGCCGAGTCGCTCGCCGGTTTGCGCAAGCACGATCCCGCCTGGAGCCGGCGCCAGGTCTGCGCCTGGTATGGCGACAAGCCCTTGCCGCTTTGCAACGAGTTCAAGGGCTCATCTCTCACGATTCCTCGTTTTGTGCAGGGCAGGTTTCGCGACCTCGTCCGTGACGGCGACAGTTTGTACTTGCGAGCGGCCAACTCGCTTCCGATCAAGTCGAGTACGCTGACCGTCGTTACCAGTGAACCGTTTGATATGGAGTTGGTTGGCAGCATCGCGGCCGATCTTGGCGAAATCACCGTTTTTCCCTCCGGCGTGATGCTACACGAATCGGCCGCGAAGACTGCGGGCCACTCCGCTTCCGCCACTACACAAAGAGACAGCCGCGGAATCGTCAGCGCGAGCCAACAGGGCGCTGCAGTCCCAGCCGGCCAGCCAGTCTCGCAACCTGGGGTCTCCCAATCCACATTCACGGTTGGCTCCGTGCCCTTGCCGACGGGCAACTTCGATCTTGAGATTCCGCTCGCGGGCACCTCCCTTTCGGCGGTGGATTGGAGCACTGGCAAACCGGAACGCAGAGTGCTGGTAAGAGTTCGCACTCGTCCCTCGGCCTTGTACGGTCACCTGTTCGCGGCGCTGGGCGAATTCGCCCAGGGCGTGGCCTACATCCTCGTAGGTGTCGGAATTTTCTTCGCTGTCATCGAGCTGATCGCTCTCATCATCGGCACCCGCATGACGCGCACGGTGACCGCCGCTGTGGCGCAGCTGCACGAGGCCACCAAACACGTCGATCGCGGCGACTTCAGCCATCGCATCCCAGTCACCTCCAACGATCAACTCGCGGATCTTGCCATCTCCTTCAACTCCATGACCGCTTCCATCGAGAAGCTGATCCAGGAACAGAAGGAAAAACAGCGCCTGGAGAACGAACTCGTCATCGCGCAGGAAGTGCAGGCGCAGCTATTCCCGCGTCAGGTTTCGGAACTGGAATCGTTGGAGGTCCATGGATTTTGCCGCCCCGCGCGTACCGTTAGTGGAGACTACTACGATTTTCTGACCGCCAGCTCTCACAAACTCATCCTGGCAGTCGGCGATATCAGCGGCAAAGGAATTTCGGCCGCGCTGTTGATGGCGACCATCCACTCCGCGGTTCGCGCCTACAGCGTGGAAAATCTTCCCCAGATGCGCGAACCGGTCGCCGTAGGCGCCATTGCCGGCTCAGGCCGCATCATGGCGTCCTGGCCCGAGGGCGTCGAGGTTTCTCCCGGAGCTCTGCTCAGCCTGCTTAATCACCAGCTCTACGAAAGCACTCCGCCCGAAAAATACGCGACGCTTTTCCTGGGAATCTACGACGGACGCTCCCACCATCTTACCTACAGCAACGGCGGACACCTGCCCCCAATTCTGATCAGCAAAGACGGTACCATCCGCAGGCTGGAGGCCGGTGGCACGGTCGTAGGCCTGTTCGACAATATGACCTACGAAGAGGGCGCGGTAGAAATGCATCCCGGCGAAATCTTCCTCGCCTATAGTGACGGCATCACCGAACCCGAGAATGATTTCGGCGAGTTCGGCGAACAGCGACTGATCGACCTGGTCCGCGAGAACCGCGGCTTGCCTCTGCCCCAAATTAGCCAGATCGTAACCATGGCAGTGGATGACTGGATCGGCGACAATGAACAGCCCGACGACGTGACCCTTGTCCTGGCCCGCGCCCGCTAGTGCGCGTGGGACGGAAGGTTGTGGGTCTATGATCGGGTCGGCGCCTGAATGCCCGCTTCCAGGCGCCTCCTCAAATCTTCAAATCTTCTGCCGCTTCCATCGACCCAGCCGAAACAAAATCGCGCTAGCTCCCGCAATCGCGCCTCCGCCACCAAAATCGCCCAAAACGCCGCCTTCGACGCGGATGAGCCTATGCTTCGCCGCAGCGCGATGTCTGTGATACTAGCCTAGTCGATTCCGTGAATCTTCATGCTGACTAGTTGATCGATGCTAAGGTCGTGTATTCCCCGCGCGCGCATGTCGCTGATGTATTCCGGGGTCACATTGTGAATGCGCATGGCGATCAGATCGTCCGGAGCAGGATGCGAATATCCTAGCCCTTGCAGCTTCTGAATAAAGTCCGGCGAAACGCCGTGAATCCGAAATGCGATGAGCTTCTCCAGGTCCACGTGATCGTAACCGCGTTGCTTGAGTTGTGCCATCCATTCCGGAGTTGCGCCGTGAATTCTCATAGCGATCAGCATGTCTTCGTCCGGTGAATAGCCGGCCTGATGAAGGCTGCGTACCATCTCCGGACTCACGCCGTGAATACGAAAGGCGACCAGTTTGTCGGCGTCGGAAATCTTCATTCCCTCCGCACGCAGCGCTTCAATGAAGGCTGAATCCACGTGAAAAATGCGGAACGCGATCAGCTTGTCGGCATCGAGATCGCTGAGATGCTCGTTCTTCATCTGCTTCGCGAACTCCACGCCCACATCCATCACTGCCATCGAGAACTGCTTCTCGTCGTCAACAGAGAATCCAAGCGTGCTCATCTCGCGTGCATAATTCGCATCCGGCTGAAAATGGAAAATGCCGGCGCCTTCCCCATTATCCAGAAACCCTTCGCAGTCGATCTTGCCCGCATCGCGCAGAATCGTAAAGTGAACGTCCTGACGTCCAGCTTTTGAAAAGTCGACGCCCTGAAACGCGCCGGCAGGCCAATCGGATTCGTGGCTCGAAGTTCCCCCATGATGATGCTCAATGAGCGAGAACTCCACCTTGCCCGCATCTTCAGACTTGCGGATAGTCCAGTCCCCGCTGCGCACATCCGCCGCCCGATTCTTCACTGCAACCAGAAGAACACAAGACGCAAAAACCAGGTACGCGACAGTTCGACGCATTCTCATAAATCATCTCCTGAAATGCTTATGTGGAAAATGCTCATGTAGTGTTGGCCGCCTCGGCCGTCCAAGCGTGGGCGAAACCCCCCGCCAAACGCCACGACCCTCAGAGGTCCGTCTTTGAAGGTCGGTCTTTGAAGATCAGCCTTTAAAGGTCGGCCTTCGAATCCAGAATTCCCAATTGCCGCAGCCGAATCAGCTTCTGCAGAGTCAGATCCTTGAACCCATGCTTCTGCGCGCGCTCGATGAATTCGGGCGTAACATCCTGAACCTTGGCGCCGATGAGGTCATTGACGCTGAACTGATATCCCGCCGCTTGCAACGCCTTGATGTATTCGGGAGTTACATCCTGCACGCGCATCGAAATAAATTCGTTGACCGATGGCTTCAGCCCGAGAGCCCGAATTTCACGAACGTATTCTGGAGTCACGCCCTGAATCCGCATAGCAATGGCATCGTCCGCCCGCGGATCAATTCCCTGGTCGTGCAATCCCTTCAAATATTCCGGAGAAACATCCTGCACCTTCAGTGCGATCACTTGATCTGCGGTTACAGTCAAGCCCGCCGCACGGAGTTCGCGGACATATTCGGGAGTTACACCTTGTACCTTCAGCCCAATCAGGGCGTTCACGTCAGGCTGAATGCCGGCTTCTTTGAGGCCGCGGTAATAGTCACCGTCCGCGCCTTGCACTTTAAGCGCGATAATCTGGTTCTGATCGGGATTGAGTCCGGATTCTCGAAGCCCGCGAACGTAGTCGGGAGAAACCCCTTGCACGCGCATCGCAATCAGGTTGTTCACGTCTGGTCGCAAGCCTTGCGCCTGAAGTTCCCGCACATACTCCGGAGTAACACCCTGAATCTTCATCGCAATGAGTTGATCGACGGTGAGATCGCCAAGTCCCGCAGCCTTCATCCCGTCAATGTAGGAAGGAGCTGAGGAAGACGGCCTGGCAGACTCGGAAGAAGGCGAAGCACTCGCTGTCGATTCGCCATTTTGCGGCTGCGAGGGCGAAGGCTTCGAACTTGGAGCGTTTCGTCGAGCAGGCTGTTGTGTGGAACTATTTGCGGGCTTTGTCGCTTCTTGCGAATCCAAAGCGCCCCGAACCGACCGCGGACGCGCCATTCCCAGCAACGCGTTCCCTGCGACCAGGGCTGCGGTCAGACAAAGAACGCTGCCCGTCAGACCGATGCCGCGCATTCCAGCGCCAAGCGTCTTCAGCCCGAGGACTCGAACGATGCGTTCGCTGAGCGGCCCGCGATTTGCGGCCATGGCAAACGCCGGCGCACTGCGCCATTCTTCCATCAACGTCAACGCGCGCGCGTATTCGACGGCATTGCCGCAGAGGGCCACTGCCATGTCGTCGCAACAGTGCTCGCGTTCGGACCGAATCTTTTTGTTCAGCCACCAGATCGCGGGATGGTAGAAAAGCAAGGTCTCTACGCAAACTTGGAAAACATTCACAAATGGGTCAAAGCGCTGGATATGAGCCAGTTCGTGCGCGATCACGGCTTCCAACTGAGGTTCGGAGAGCCCGGTTAGGGCGGTCAGCGGCAGGAAGACGACGGGACGAAACCATCCGATCACCGCAGGCGCTTGCAGCCATTTGCATTCACAGTAAGCAATGGAGCGATTGAGGCCGAACCGGCCTTGCAGCGTGTAGCAGATTTCCAGAACTCGATCGCTCAGCACAACGGATCGTTTGCGGCGTTCGCGCTCGAGCAGAATGAATCCTCCCGCCGAGCGGAGGCTGAAGAAAGCGACTCCTAGCAACCATGCCTCGACCAGCCAGGGAAGCGCATCCAGCGACGGCCCGATGGGAGAAGGTTCAGCCAAAGACCTTGCCGAACTTCCGCCCGTGGTGGCCGGCGGAGCTACAGCGCTCCGCGCCAAGGACGAGTGCCTGATTTCTGCCGCACCGGAAATATGTTGCGAATAGAGGAAGAAAGTCGATAAGGGAGCGAGCAGCATCAGGACGAGAGCACCAACTCCTAGCACATAGCGTGTCGAGGCGCGCCGGCACAACGCCATGGCAGCCGCAGCCAGAGCGGCGAGAGCAGTTCCCTGCCAGAGAAAATGCAACAGAGCCCATCCCAGGGCCTGCATCGCGTCAGGGGAAACAAAATTCGTTACAGTCGTCATCTCCGGCCCCTTTCATATACATCCAGCAAACGGCGCAGCTCGCTAATTTCTTCCGGCGAGGATTTACGCCCTGCCAGCGCATGCATCATGAGCTGGCTCGCAGAACCTTCGAATACTCGCTGCAGCATGTCCCCGGCAAGTTGCTGCTTGGTTTGCTCGGCGGGAAGGCACGCTTCATAGACGTGCGCACGCTGGGTTTCGTTTCGGCGCACGGTGCCTTTTGTGGTCATGATCTGGAGAAGCTTCAGCACTGTCGTGTAGCCGAGATCTTTTTTCTCGCTGAGAGATTCGTGAACTTCGCGAACTGTGGAAGGCCCGCGGTTCCAGAGTACGCGGAGAATCTCGAGTTCGGAAGCAGTGGGTTTGTGTGGAGGCTGCTTCATGGGAAGGAAGATACTACGAAGGTGTTCGTAGTGTCAACGAAAATCTTCGTAGGAGAACATTGGGTTCCTCCGATTGCTGCCGTTTGGTTCCACCGGGCTTCGCCCTGGTGGGACAGCCGAGGAGGCTGTCGTTACGTGAGCTTCCTCGCTAAACGCATTCGCTAACCAGGGCTTGGCAAGAACGTCTGCTACCGGGTACAGTACTGTTCGTCTCGTTTCCCAGTTAGACCCATACAACAGGAGTTATCTCCCATGCGTCACGCTGTGATTTTGCTGGCGGCGGTTTGGTGCCTAGGTGCTCTGGCCTACGGGCAGACTGCCGAAGAGTTGGTCAATAAGAACATTCAGGCCAAAGGTGGGATGGACAAGATCAAGGCGATCAAGACCATCCGCATGACAGGAAAGCTGAATGGCGGAGGTGGATTTACCGCCGCGCAGATGCAGGAAAATGAGCGCCCGAACCTGGTGCGCGAGACCTTCACGCTGCAGGGCATGACCGCAGTGACCGCCTACGATGGCACGACTGGCTGGCAGATTCAGCCCTTCGGCGGACACAAGGATCCAGAGTTCATGGGGGAAGACGACCTGAAAGATCTGCTGCTCGACGCCGACTTCGACGGGCCACTCGTGGATTACAAAGAAAAGGGCAACACCGTGGAGTTTCTGGGTCACGACGTGGTCGATGGCGATGACGCGCTGCGACTGAAAGTCACGCTGAAAGATGGCGACATTGTTTATTACTACCTCGATCCCGATACTTTTTTGGAAATTCGCAAAGAAGTGCAGGAGTTCATTCGCGGCTCGGTGCGCGAGAGCGTCATAGACATGGGCTCGTACAAGCCGGTCGCGGGCGTGATGTATCCCTACTCGATTGCGCAGGGGACAAAGGCGAATCCCGCAGCGCAGAGTACGACCATCGAAAAGATCGAAGTCAATGTGCCTATCGATAAGGCTGACTTTGCTGTACCCGCTTCGTTGAGGACTGAAGAAAAGAAGTCCGGGTTGGTCGGAATTCACTGATTCTTCGGCGAGTAATTTGCGCAAGGGTTGCGGTTACGACTCATCCCAACCGTGGCGGCAGGATGGTTCGGCTTCGCTCAGGTGAGGCTGCCGGCGCGACAAGAACGCAACGAAATTAACTGCGTGATTAACTACGTGGAAAAGGACTCGAAGATATGAAAGTATCCGCTCACAATTCCTGGGGAGTGATTGTGTTGTTCGCTGCCATGCTATGCGCGCCTCTGCAGGCCGCAGCGCAGGCGCCGTACCGCTTCGACGCCGCAACGGTTTCCGGCTTGCCAGCGCGCAATATCGGCTCGGCCACCATGAGCGGCCGCATTGCCGCGCTGGACGCGGTGGAAGAGGACGGGCGAATCACTGTGTTCGTGGGCGCGGCCAGCGGCGGCGTGTGGAAGTCGGTGAACGGCGGCACGACCTACAAGTCTGTATTCGATCGCGAAAATGCGCAGTCCATCGGCGCGGTAACCATTGATCCGTCGAATTCGAAAACGGTTTGGGTCGGCAGCGGTGAGGCCTGGGTAAGAAACAGCGTTTCGATCGGCGATGGAGTTTACAAGTCCACCGACGGAGGCGAGAACTGGACGAATGTTGGACTGAAGGATAGTGAGCACATCGCAAAGATTCTGGTCGATCCTAAGGACGGAAACGACGTGCTGGTGTGCGCAATGGGACATTTGTGGGACGACAACGATGAGCGCGGCGTCTACAAGACGACCGACGGCGGCAAGACATGGAATAAAGTTCTGGCGGGCGCGAACGGATCCTCGGGCTGTGCGCTGATGGCCATGAGCAAGCAGGAACCTAAAACGGTGTACGCCGCAATGTGGGATTTCCGGCGGCAGGGTTGGACGTTCCGCTCCGGCGGTCCGGGGAGCGGCTTATTCAAGTCGACCGACGGCGGCGATCACTGGAGCGAAATCAGCGGCAGCAGCGCGAAAGGCCTGCCAGCTAAGCCTTGGGGACGCGTCGCGGTTGCGGTGGCGCCTGCAAAGCCGCAGGTGGTTTATGCCAACATCGAAGCAGAAAAAGGAAGAGGACTCTATCGTTCCGACGATGGCGGAGCGAATTGGACGAAGCTTGATGCCAGCAATTACATGGTGTGGCGTCCGTTTTATTTTGGCAACCTGATTGTCGATCCCCATGACGAGAACAAGATTTTCAAACCGGACCTCATTTTGCTGTACAGCACCGACGGCGGCAAGACGTTCAACACAGTTTCAGGCTCGGATCACGGCGACTTTCACGATGTCTGGATCAATCCGAAGAACCCCAATATCGTAATCGCGGGCGATGATGGCGGTCTTTGGCGCAGCGAGGACGGCGGCAATCGATGGAAGCATCAGATGAACCTGCCGATTTCGCAGTTTTACCACGTCAGCACTGACAACTCCGATCCCTATCACGTTTACGGCGGATTGCAGGACAACAGTTCTTGGGTGGGCGACTCGTCTTATCCGGGGGGCATTTCGAATTCGCGTTGGGAAAACATGTACGGCGGCGACGGCTTCTGGATGTTCGAAGACACGGCCGATCCGACTTACATCTATGCCGAAGCACAGGGCGGCGAAATCGGGCGCGTCAATCGCTATTCGCACGAGATTCGAGGAATCAAGCCCCTGCCAAATTACGGCGAGAAGAAACTGCGTTTCAACTGGAATGCTCCGATTCATATGAGTCCTAATGAGAAAGGCACGATTTACATTGGGGCGCAATTTCTGTTCCGCTCGCGGGATCACGGGCAGTCGTGGGATCGCATTTCGCCGGATCTGACGACGAACGATCCAGAGAAGCAGAGGCAGGAAGAATCAGGCGGGGTGACGGTCGATAATTCCTCGGCGGAAATGCACACCACGATTTATTCGATCTCGGAATCGCCAAAGAACGGGCAGATTATCTGGGCTGGAACCGACGACGGAAATTTGCAGATCACGCGGGATGGCGGCAAGACCTGGACGAACGTGGTGGGCAACATCGCGGGCCTGGGAAAGAATTCGTGGGTTTCCACGATTGAGGCCAGCCGGTTTGACGAAGCCACGGCCTATGCGACGTTTGACCGGCACACATTCGGAGATATGAAGCCGTACGCTTACAAGACCACCGACTACGGCAAGACCTGGATGGCGCTTCCGGCACTGGAGAGCGGGGCGCGCGGATTCGCGCATGTGATCAAAGAAGATTCGGTGAATCCGAATCTGCTTTTCCTGGGGACAGAATTCGGCCTGTGGATCTCCGTCGATGGCGGTCAGCACTGGGCACAATATAAAGGGAGCAACTTCCCGTCCGTGCCGGTCGATGACATTGCGGTGCAGGCGCGGGAGAGCGATCTGGTGCTGGCGACGCACGGGCGCGGCATTTGGATTATTGACGACATTTCTCCGCTACGCGCTCTGACGCCGGATCTGATGTCGAAGGAAGCCACGCTGATTCCAGGCAAGGCGGTGCAGTACTTCGATACTTTCGGCGGATGGGCGGAAGGAGATGAAACTTTCAACGGTCGCAGCCGGCCTGGAGAAGCGCAGATCACTTATTACCAGCGAGCGCGGCACATTTTTGGCGATCTGAAAATCGAGATTCTGGACCAGAACGGCAAACAGGTCGATACGGTCGCCGGAAGCAAGCACCGCGGTTTAAACCGCGCCAGTTGGTCCATGCGAGTGAAGGCGCCGGCCGTGCCGCCGGCGGCGAGCGCCTTGTTTGAGGCGGCGCAGGGTCCCCGCGTGCTGCCGGGAACTTACACGGTGAAGATGACCAAGGGTGAGAATGTCTATACCGAACAATTGAATGTTGTGCTGGACCCGCGGGCGAAGTTTTCGCTGGAGGATCGCAAGGCCCAGTTTGAGTTGACGATGAAGATTTATCACACCATCGAACATATGACGTACGCGGTCGATGCGATTGAGGGCGTGCGCAATGCAGCCAACGCGAGGGCGGCGAAACTGCCGGAAAAAGATCCGCTGCGCAAGCAGTTGCAAGACCTGGCGGCCAAGTGCGACGAACTCCGGTCGAAAATTGTGGCCACGAAAGAAGGAGGCATGATCACGGGAGAAGAGCGCATCCGCGAACTGCTGGGACAGCTCTACGGGACCGTCAACGGCTACGAAGGACGTCCTGGGGATTACCAGGCTGCGCGGGAGGAATCTTTGGCGCACGAACTGGAAGATGTGATCGCAGATTTTCAGAAGCTGACGCAGAAGGAGCTTCCGGCAATTAACGCGGGATTGAGGAAGAAAAAGGCGGAAGGTATCCCAGTGCTGACCGAGGCCGATTGGGAGAAAAGGCGGGAGGCAGAGGGCAGTTCGGGAGTGGCTGCGGGCGCACGGTTCTTTGGCGAGGCGCGGGAGATGGAGTAGGCGGCCGAAGAACAATCCCGTCGAACAATCCGCCTTTTTTTTGATAACGTGGCGTCTCGCCTCCGGTGCGGCGCCTTTTCCTTTTTGAGCGGCTCGTTCTCAGATAATAAGAAATTGACGGCTCTCGATTTGATTCCAGACGTGGGTACGAGTATGTTGGTCTGTCCCAAGATAGCTGTCCAGAATATCCAGGAGATTGCCAATGATAAAACGATTTATTGTTTCACTTTTCGCGCTTGCCGCCTTGTTAACGGCCGCGTTCGCTGCCGATGAAAATCAGAATGCCTGCAAGGGTGATCCGAACAAGTGGCAACAGCTTTTTGACGGCAAAGATCTGAACGGCTGGAAGCATGTTGGCCCGGGCGGTGACACGGTGGAAGATGGTTTGATCCACACCCACGGCGGGATGGGGTTGCTCTACTGGACGGGCGGCAAGATCGGCAACTGCATGATCCACGTTGTTTACCGGATGCGCGACGAGAATGACAACTCCGGAGTGTTCATTCGCATTCCGCTCGAACCGCGGGAGGAATGGATGCCGGTTCATTATGGGTTCGAAGTGCAGATCGATAACCATCCCGAGACCTCGAAAGAAGATGAATATCATTCCACTGGAATGCTTTATTCGCTAACCAAACCGCTGGCCAAGGCCTGGAAGCCCGGGCCCGAGTGGAACACGATGGACATCACGCTGGACGGGCCGCGCACGATCGTAATGCTGAATGGAGTAAAGGTGACGGACTACAAAGATGGCGATCCCGTGCCAGAACGCAAGTTTGATTTCGAGCCGCAGCGCGGGCCGCGGCCGAACTTCGGTTATTTCGGCTTGCAGAATCACAGCGACAACGACATTGTGTTTTTCAAGGAAGTAGCTATTAAACCGCTGAAGAAATAGCTGGGATCGCAGAACAGGGCATGGTCTAACTCATAGGCTCTAACTCATTTGGAGGAATTGGCATGAAACGCATTCTTTCGCGACGGGCATTCTTGCAGGGAAGTGCGGCGGCCGCCGCGGGTGGCCTGCTGGTTTCGAAGACGGTACTCCTCGAAGCTCAACCATTTCCGCGGGCGGTAGCGCCGAGCGATCGCGTTCGCTTTGGCATGATCGGAATTGGAATGCAGGGCTCGGGCCTGCTAGCTGGGGCGATCACGATACCTGGCGTGGAATGTGTTGGCGCCGCGGATTTGTATGACGGACGCCACACGCTAGCCAGGGAAATCACCGCCAACCCGAGCCTGCCCACCTCGCGCCACTATCGGGATTTACTCGACCGCAAGGATATCGATTGCATCGTGGCCGCGGTTCCCGATCATTGGCACCGGCGGGTGGTGGTGGACGCGTGCAATGCGGGGAAGGATATTTATTGCGAGAAACCAATGTCGCACAACGTAGCCGACGGATTGGCCATGGTGGAGGCGGCTCAGAAGAATAATGGCATCGTGCAGATTGGCTCGCAGCGTGTGAGTTCCGTTCTGTGTGCCAAGGCACGCGAACTCTATGGAAGTGGGGCGATCGGTGATGTCGAAATGGTAGAACTGACGCTGGGACGAAATGATCCTACGGGGGCATGGGAGTATCCGCCTCCGCCGGATCTTTCTCCAGAGACGCTGGACTGGGATACCTGGCTCAACGATGCTCCGAAGATTCCGTTCAACAAGCTGCACTTCGCGCGCTGGCGGTGCTGGAGAAACTACGGCACCGGAGTGGCGGGCGATTTGATGGTGCACCTGATCAGCGGCATGCTGGTGACGCTGGGTTGGAATGAAATCCCAAAATCGGCGACCGCGATGGGCGGCATCTTCCGCTTCAAAGACGGCCGCGATATGCCTGACTTTCACACCGTTCTCTTCGATTATCATGGCATCCCGGTTTATGTGCGACTGGACCTGGGATGCGAAACGACGGAACTGGCGCGGTTCATGGGGCCGAAGGGGTTAATGGATGCCGGTGAGTTCGAGTTGCGGCACTCTCCGCAGGCCGGCATCGATACCAGTCCCAGCTACTACAGTTCGAGTTTCCCGGCAAAAATGCGCGAAGCATATGTGAAACAGTGGCATGAGGAACATGATCCACCACTGGGCAAAGAACCCATGCAAGACGACACGGTGTATCGCGGACACGACTGGGACGATATGACTCCGCACTTGAACGTATTTTTCCAGTCGGTGAAATCGCGCAAGCCGGTGACCGAAGATGCGGTATTCGGCAACCACGCCGCCATCGCCTGTCATATGGCGAATGAATCGTATTTCCGGCAGAAACCGGTGACGTGGGATGAGGCTTCAAAAAGCATCAAGTCCTAGATCGGGAGGCAACATGCGTGCTGCCCTTGCGCAGCAGAACCGCAGGATAATTGCGGTGTTTCTCGGCTTTTTGATACTCGGCATATGTCCTGCTGTGGCACAGGATCTGCCCTCGGGAAAACCGGAATCTCTGGGACTGTCTGCGGAGAGGCTGGAGCGCATTGGGACCGCGGTACAACGCGACATCGACGACAAGCGCATTGCAGGGGCCGTCACGCTTGTAATCCGCCATGGGCGCGTGGCCTGGTTCAAGTCGCAGGGCATGATGGACCGCGAGGCAAGTAAGCCCATGCGGCCGGACGCGATGTTCCGCATCTGCTCCATGACCAAACCAATTACCAGCGTGGCGGTCATGATCTTGTATGAAGAGGGGAAATTCCTGCTCGACGATCCGGTCTCGAAATACCTGCCGGAATTCAAGAATCCGAAGGTGCTGGTGAAGCCGGAAGCGGGGGAACCTTATTCGATTCCCGCCAAGCGAGAAATTACCATTCGCGACCTGCTGCGCCATACATCGGGTCTTACCTACAACTGGAATGCCGATCTGGGAGCGATGTACGAAAGCGCGGGAGTGGCGAGCGGGCTCTTGCAGTATGACGGCACGATTGCGGACAGCGTGAAGAAGCTGGCGGCCATTCCGCTACTGTTCAATCCTGGCGACCGCTGGGAATATAGTCTAAGCGTCGATGTGCTGGGGCGCTTGGTGGAAGTGGTTTCGGGCAAACCGTTGGACGACTTTTTTCGCACCCGCATCTTCGAACCGTTGGGTATGAAGGATACATATTTCTTTCCACCCGATAATAAAATCGATCGCCTCGCCACCGCTTATACCTACTATTCCGACAAAGGATTGAACCGCTTTCCGGATACTCCGATCAAGGAAGGAACCTTTGCCTATTCCGCGGATTACCCCTCCCGAGGTCCGAAGAAATTGTTCTCGGGCGGCGCCGGCCTGGTTTCCACGGCAATGGACTATGCTCGCTTCTGCCAGATGATGCTCGACGGCGGAAAGGCCGGCAACACGCGGCTGCTGAGCCGTAAGTCTGTCGAACTCATGACTCAAGATCAACTGGGAAAGATCGGGCCCGATCAAGGTTTCGGTCTGGGGTTCGGAGTGTCCGGGATCAAATCTCCGCTTTCGGAATTGGGATCCCCGGGCGAGTATAACTGGGGCGGCTTCTTCTATACCGGGTTCACGATCGATCCGAAGGAGCAGATGATCGTCGTCTTTATGGCGCAACTGCATCCCACCGGCGATTTGACTCTGGATCGTGAAGTGAATGTGCTCGCCTACCAGGCGATCAACGACTGAGATGTCGCGACGCTTGAGTAGGAGTTGCTACTCTTCACTCGAGGTCATCTGCGGTATATCATTAATTTAAGGAAGCTCCGCTCAGAGATGCCACGCATACTGCTCGATCCGGAGCACTAAGAATGTCTACGATTCGTCTCACGGTAAACGGAAAATCTTACCCAGTTGATGCCGAACCCCAGACCAGCCTGCTTACCGTTCTCCGCGAACATCTCGATCTGACGGGTAGCAAGTATGGCTGCGGGGAAGGCCAATGCGGCGCATGTACCGTCCTGATCGATGGGAAGGCGCAACGGTCGTGCATCACG
This sequence comes from uncultured Acidobacteriaceae bacterium, assembly GCA_963709305.1. Taxonomy (GTDB): domain Bacteria; phylum Acidobacteriota; class Terriglobia; order Terriglobales; family Acidobacteriaceae; genus Sulfotelmatobacter. Next base: position 21,847 of record CAVPWO010000009.1, read on the forward strand.
CGGGTGGGCACGGTTTCTCAGAGAGAGATCACCACCATTGAAGGGCTGGCGAGCGGCGAACAACTCCATCCCATACAGGAAGCTTTCCTGCAGGAAAGCGCGATGCAGTGCGGTTATTGCACGTCGGGAATGATTATGTCGGCGGTTGCGCTGCTGCAGCGGAACCCGGCACCGAAAGAGAGCGAAATCATTGCCTTTATGGACGGGAATGTTTGCCGCTGCGGAACCTACCCGCGCATTGTGGGCGCCATCCAGAGGGCGGCCAAGCTAACGACCGCAGCATCTGTCAAGCAAGGAGCGGGCCGATGAGCGAGAGAACTCCAGCGCACGTTTTACTGGAACCTGAGCGTTACGAACTCGCGGCGGCCCCTACGTACCGCTTCGATCTCGATCGCAGAGAATTTTTCAAGTTTCTCGGAGCCGGAGTTCTGGTGGTTTCGATTCTGAAACCAACGGTTAAGGCTCAAGAGTCGGGCGGGACCAGGCAGCGGCGCAACGATCTTCCCAGGGAAATTGATGCGTGGCTGCATATCGGCGAAGACGGCAAAGTCACGGTCTACACGGGGAAGGTCGAGATGGGACAGAACATTCGAACATCCCTGAGCCAGGCGGTTGCTGAAGAACTTCGCGTGCCCATCGAAAAGATTGAGATCGTGATGGGCGATACTCAACTCACGCCATTTGACATGGGCACGTTCGGGAGCCGCACCACGCCCACGATGAACCTGCAGCTGCGCAAAGTTGCGGCGGCGGCGCGCGAGATGCTGATCGGCCTTGCGGCTGCGCAGTGGCAGACGGACCGGCGAAGCCTGCTTGCTGCGGATGGAGGAATCACCGACCCGCAGAACCATCGGTCTGTGAAATATGCAGCCCTGACGAAAGGGCAGCAACTGAGTCAGACCGTCGCCCCCGACACTTCTCTGATTCCTGCGACAAGTTGGAAAGTTGCGGGCCACTCCGCGCAAAAGGTGGATGGCCGCGAGTTTGTAACAGGGAGGCACCGTTACCCCTCAGACCAGAAGCTCCCAGACATGCTCTACGGCAAAGTCTTGCGGCCAACGGCTTTTAACGCAACCCTGGTCTCCATCGATACACAAAAGGCTGAGCAGACGGGAGCGACGGTGGTGCATGACGGCAATTTTGTGGGTGCTGCCGCCGCGAGCACCGAGTTGGCAGCCGCCGCGATTGCGGCGATTCATGCGGAGTGGGAGTCTGAACCGCAATCCTCCAACAAAGATCTGTTCGATTATCTGCGGAAAAACACGGTTGAGGGCAAAGATCCGACGGGAGATGGCGATCGCTACGAGGTCGGCAGCGTCGATCAGGCGCTCGGATCTGCGGATCATCGTCTGCAAGGGACTTATACCGTGGCGTACATTGCGCATACTCCGCTCGAACCGCGGGCTGCGCTGGCGAAGTGGGATGGTGAGAATTTGACTGTGTGGACCGGAACGCAGCGCCCGTTCGGCGTGCGCGGCCAACTCGCCGAGGCGTTTCGGATTTCGGAAGATCAAATCCGCGTGTTGATGCCGGACACTGGATCGGCCTATGGCGGCAAGCATACGGGCGAAACGGCTATAGAGGCGGCGCGGCTGTCGCGTGCAGCCAAACGTCCGGTCAAAGTTGTGTGGACGCGTGACGAAGAATTTTCCTGGGCCTATTTTCGTCCGGCGGGCGTCATCGATGTGAGCAGCGGCGTGCGCAGCGATGGAACCGTCACCGCATGGGAGTTCCATAATTACAATTCCGGGTCAGCGGGCATTCGCAGCTATTACGAGATCCCGAACCAGCGCATCGTCTTTCACGCAAGTAATTCTCCGTTGCGTCAGGGATCGTATCGCGCCCTGGCCGCCACCGCCAATCACTTCGCCAGGGAGTCGCACATGGACGAATTGGCGCACTCCGTAAAAATGGACCCGTTGGAATTCCGCCTGAAGAATCTCAAAGATGAGAGGCTGCGTGCAGTGTTTGAGGCCGCAGCGAAACAGTTTGGCTGGGGAAAGACTAGGTCTGCCGGGCAGGGATCTGGCATGGGCGGCGGGTACGAGAAACTGGGCAACATCGCTACTTTCGCCGAGGTCAATGTCGATCGCAAGTCGGGAGATGTGAAAGTGGTTCGCGTCGTTTCCGCGTTTGAGTGCGGCGCGATTGTGAATCCCGACAATCTGCGCAATCAAATCGAGGGTTCGAACGTGCAGGGCTTAGGTGGCGCTCTTTTTGAAGCGATCGAGTTCGACAACGGCAAGATTCTCAACGGCAGGATGTCCAAGTATCGCGTGCCACGTTTCAGCGATGTTCCGCTTCTTGAGACCGTGCTACTCGATCGCAAGGATCTTCCGTCCGCGGGCGCGGGTGAGTGCCCGATGGTCGGACTGGCCCCCGCCATCGCCAACGCCATCTTCGATGCGGCTGGTGTGCGGTTGCGCTCGCTGCCTTTGGCTCCAGACGGCCTTAAGATCACCTGACACCGTCGCTACTTTGCTCGACTCACGCAGACGTCGCACTTAGCAGGACCAAACGATTCGTATGCCGGAGTAACTATGAGTGATTCAAAGATGAACCGCCGAGCGTTCTTGGGCAAATCCGCCGCAGCGATCGCGGGGGGCGTGGTTCTGCCGCGCACCGCGCTGTCCTACGAAAACATCGTCGGCGCGAACGATCGCATCTCGCTCGGACATATCGGCATCGGAAGCCGTGGTGGCGATCTCGATTCGATCGCGTCCAAATTAAAGGACAGTCATCATCTTGAGATGATCGCCGTCTGCGATTTGTGGAGTGTGAATCGCGAAAAAGCCGCGGCGACGAACGCGGGTTATTACGGCAGGGCTCCGCGTGCGGTCGCGCACGTCGAAGAACTGCTTTCCATGAAGGATCTCGACGGTGTTTTGATTTCTACTCCGGAACATTCGCATTCGCCAATTCTTAAAATGGCGGCCGCGGCCGGCAAAGATACTTACGTCGAGAAGCCGATGGGGAATGTGCTGAGCGAAGCAAAAGGAGCGCGAGACGCCGTGCTTCAGGCCCAGACGATTGTCCAGGTGGGCACACAGCATCGTAGCGAACCTTATCCGAAAGCGGCGCAAAAGGTGGCGCGCAGCGGAGCGCTGGGCGATGTGAGCAAGGTTGAAGTCGTGTGGAACTATCATGGCCCAAGGTGGCGCGGGCGCCCGGAGGTAAAGCAGATTCGCGAGCAGGACACGGATTGGAGCGAGTGGCTGATGACGAAGCCGGCGCGGCCATTTGATCCGCAAATGTATTTCGAGTTCCGTCTTTATAAGGAATTTTCCAGCGGGATTCCGGATCAGTGGATGAGCCACGCGATTGACCTGGTCCATTGGTTTATGGACGACAATTTTCCCAAATCCGTCGTATCGCATGGCGGTGTTTTTGCATGGCACGACGGCCGTGAAACGGCGGACACGTTTCAAACCATGCTCGAGTATCCGAAAGGCTTCCTGGTCAGCTATTCGACGAGCTTCGGCAACGACGCGCCCAGCTTCACGCGTTACATGGGAAAACAAGCCAGTCTATTCAACGACGGTGGCGAAGGCAGCCCGCGTTATCGGCTTGTCGAAGAGAAAGGCACACACGAGGACGATGCCGATATCGACCAAAAGAGAGCGAGCAAATTTGTGCTCCTGCCGGGAGAGACTCAACTGCCGCCTCTGGGTATCGATGACCTGACCACGGAACACATGGCGAACTGGTTTGAATGCATGCGTTCGCGCGAGCAACCCCATGCGACGGTGCGGGAGGGGTTTGCGCATTCGGTCGCCTGCATGATGGCCGCGCAGTCTTACTGGACGGGGAAAAAAGTGTTCTGGGACGCGAAGACCGAAACGATTTCCGACAGTATCCCGCGCCAGAGTTAGGCTCCTGGCCACAATCGACGTAGTAGAGATACGTTTCTACAGCGCCAGCAGGCTCCGACTAAAGCTCTCCCTTTTTCAATTGCTGCACCGCGTAGTCACAAGCTCTCGCAGTCAAGGCCATGTAGGTCAGAGAGGGATTCACACAGGAGGACGAAGCCATCGCGGCGCCATCTGTGATGAAAAGATTCTTGACGTCGTGCGACTGGTTGTAGGAATTCAGCACTGAAGTCCTGGGGTCCCGTCCCATCCGAGCTGTGCCCATCTCGTGAATCGCGAAACCCGGCGGATCGTTCTGCACGAAGGTTTCGATGTCGTGTGCGCCTGCGGCTGCAAGCATCTCCGCCGCAGTAATTGACATATCTTTCCGGAGCGCCAGTTCGTTTTCACCCCAGGAAGAATCGATCTTCAGCGCGGGAATTCCCCAGGCATCCACTTTTTCTTTGTCGAGTTCCACGTAGTTGTTGTGATTGGGCAGGCACTCGCCGAAGCCGCCAAAAATAAAACGCCACGGTCCCGGCTGACTCATGGATTTCTTGAATTCCGGGCCGAATCCGGTTTGCGCAATTCCCCGCTCCCATCCTTCGCGATGGGCGCCGCCCTGGAAGCCGTAACCTCGCAAGAGACCACCTTGCTTTGTCTTCACATTTCGAAACCGCGGAACGTAAATTCCGTTGGGCCGGCGACCGAGCATGACGCGGTCTTCGTTGCCGGGAATGGTCGCGGTTGCGCCTCCCGCCGTCACATGATCCATCAAGTTGTGACCCAACTCTCCGCTCGAGTTCGCCAGCCCGTTGGAAAATTCCGGCGTGGAGGAATTGAGCAAGATGCGCACGGATTCCAGCGCGGACGCGCACAGGAAAATCGCCTTGGCACGAAACTCCATCGTGGCTCGCGTTTTGGCGTCGATGACTCGCACGCCGCTCACTTTTCGCGTGCTCGCATCGAAACTCAAGCTATGGACCACGCTGTAGGGCCGCAAGGTCATCCGTCCTGTGTTCTCTGCGGCGGGCAAAGTCGCGTTCACGCTGCTGAAGTAGGAGCGCGTGATGCATCCCCGCTCACACGGACCACAGTAATGGCAGGCCGCGCGGCCGCGGTGGGCCTGGGTGAGAACGGCGGAACGGCCAATCGTCAAGATGCGATCTGGGCCGAAGTGTTTCGCGATTGCTTCTTTCACCACTATTTCCGCGCAATTCAACTGCATGGGCGGCAGGAATTTGCTGTCGGGCAATTGCGGTAGACCCAGCGCTTCGCCGGTGATGCCGATGAAATCCTCGACGTGGTCATACCATGGCGCGAGATCGGCGTAGCGGATCGGCCAATCGACGGCGATCCCATCGCGAAGATTGGCTTCGAAATCCAGGTCGCTCCAGCGGTAGACCTGGCGGCCCCAGACGATGGATCGCCCGCCGACTTGTCGTCCTCGAATCCAGCGGAACGGCTTACCCGGCGCGGTAGTGTAGGGATGCTCCTTGTCGCTGACAAAAAACTTTGCAGACCATTCGTCGCAGGCGTAACACGTGCTCTGGATGGGCTGATCTTCCATCTGGCGGCGGCGATCGCGCATTCCGCGGAATCTCATCTCCCAGGACGGGACGTGTTCGACGTAGTCTTCTTCCGGCACAATCGGACGGCCGGCCTCCAGCACCAGCGTTTTCAGACCCTTCTCGGTCAACTCCTTTGCGGCCCAGCCCCCAGTCATGCCGGAACCGATCACGATCGCGTCGTAGGTGTTTTCATCCCTCACTGATTGTGTGCGTCTCCTTCGGCGTCCGGAATTTCCGCGCACGCGTCATGGGAATCCGGAATAATTTGAAAATGTAGTGCTTCCGTTGCGCCTGCTTCAGACGTGTAATAAGCGGTCAACGTAAGGTGCCGCAGCATGAGATAAAAATCTCCCCGGGACGTTCGAGAAGAACCGCGACGCTGTCGGCCTGCCGTCGTCGTTGCATTCGTATCAGCCTTCATTCTCTCGCCTAACCATGTCAAAATATTTGCCTGTTGATCGGCGGAACTCTCGGCAAAGCTTTTGCCAAAGAGCGCGTTTGCGCGCTCGTCCACTTCCGACAGACCGTTCAAGAAGTGCGCTCGATCGGGTTCGTCGTACCATTCCGTCAACATCAGATCGATAAATTCGCCTACGCCCACGTCGGTCGCTCCCGGCGTGCCGGTCCGGGGAAGAATTAATTCTGCCATCGCCTTCACGGTGGCGTTCTGGTGGAGAGTCAAGGTGCGCGGGGATTCACCGGTTGCGAGCAAACTGCGCGCTTCCCGCAACACTCTCAGGAAGTTACCGGGCGCCAGTTGGAACGCGGTTGCGGTCGCCAACAGCCGCAGAGCTTCACGTCTATGCATAAACAGTGGATCTCCAAGTCTACGCCGTTACCGCCGGTGGCGATTTCAGGTGGAAACGGCCCGGCGGGCGCCAGGAATCTGCCAGGCCTGAGGCACTTCGATATATGAGCGATCCAGGGCGGCAATGGAAGGACACCCCAAAAGTCGAAGCGTGCGCTCAACGTCGGATCGCAATATCTCCAGCGCGCGGACAACTCCGGCATGCCCGCCGGCGGCGAGTCCGTAGGCATAGGCGCGGCCAACAAGAACCGCGCGGGCTCCCAGGCAAAGCGCTTTCACAATGTCGGCGCCACGGCGGACTCCTCCGTCCATGAGCACCTCGACTTGACCATTTACGGCGGAGACCACTTCCGGAACTGCGCGCAACGTGGGGAAAACCGAATCGAGCTGGCGTCCCCCGTGATTCGACACAACCACCGCGGATGCGCCTTCGTCGACAGCCCGTCTGGCATCTTCGCCTGTGAGAAGACCTTTAACAACGATGGGACCCGACCATACCTCGCGAATCCAGCGCAAGTCTTCCCAAGTGACCGTGGCGCTCGCGAGAGCGGCTCCCACGTCAAGAAGTTCCATCGCACCCCTTCCTGGAACGACAACGTTCTCCAGCCGGGGTACACCGCCGTCCAGCAGAAAAGAGGCCAGCCAGCCAGGATGAGCGAGAATGTCGGGTAAGTAAGGAATCTTCGCGAACCAGGAAGTACCGAGAAGTTCTTTCATTCCGTTACGAGGATCGCGCTCTCTCATTCCAGCCACGGGTGTATCCACCGTAATTACCAGAGCTGAAAATCCGGCGCGGCGAGCCCGGTCGATAGAGCCTTCTGCGGCTTCGCGTCCGCCTAGCAAGTACAACTGATAAAACACCGGACCCTTGGATCCAGCTTTCACATTCTCCAGCTTGTGGCCGGAGATGGTAGAGAGAATGTATCCCGTGCCCGCTTCTCCTGCGGCGCGGGCCGCGGCAATTTCACCCTCGGGATGCATCAACCGGCTGTAGCCAACCGGGGCCAGCATGGCAGGAAAAGAAAGCTCATGGCCGAGCACACGCGTCTTCATGTCGCAGTCGCCGATGGCGACCGCGCCACGGGGACGAAAGAGCACGTCCCGAAATGCCCGGCAATTTTCCGCTAACGTGCATTCCGCTTCGGCGCCGCCATCCAAATAGTCGAATACCGACTTGGGCAGCCGCCGTCTCGCCAGAGCACGCAGATCCTCGATATTGACGACCCGTGAGGAATTCATCCGGTGCTGAGATAATAATGCCGACGAAGTGTTGAGGTCCAACGCTTCTTCTCGATTCCGCAAAAACCAGCGCGAGGCCGTCGAGAATATTTCTGTTTTGGTGAAAACCGGCGACGTGGACGGGGAGCGTGCAACGACCCAGCGCCAAGTCTTACACCGCAAGACGGCCCTCATGCTTATCTGGTGATTAAGGCGATTGAATCAAGCGCCAACCTCTTGTACCCCCAGGCATCTAAACTCCAGAAGTGAAACATGCCAGAAAGGAACTCTCCGGAAGGCGAGAATACGAAAAGGCCGCAGGAAAAACCGTGAAGAGCGCGATGTACCGAAAGAGGAACGGTACCCTGAAATCGGGAGGCGGTGGAAAAGGCGGAACGGTCAAAAGCCGCACGCAGGCGATCGCGATCGGTCTGTCGGAAGCCGGCAAGAAAGAAGGAAACTCGCGAAAAGGCGGCGTGATGAGGCAACGGCTATGCTGAAAGATTTGTTGCGCAAGTGGCCCGTTGTCCGGCAGATCACGACCGGAGCCGACGGAACAGGCGCGGAGGCGATGAGTGACCAAACCTTGCGTCTGCGAACACGCATCCACCAAACTCAAGTATCACGCTCGATTTGTCCATACTGCGCCGTGGGTTGCGGACAGCTAGTGCATCATCGGGGCGGGAACCTCGTGTCCATAGAAGGCGACCCAGCATCTCCCATCTCTCGCGGACATCTCTGTCCCAAGGGATCCGCCAGCTACGAACTTCTCACCCATCCGAATCGACTCAAGACCGTCCGCTACCGTAGGCCTCGCGCCGCGCATTGGGAAACTCTCGATCTCGAAACTGCCATGAATATGGTGGCCGATCGCGTTTGGACTTCCCGTGAAAGGACCTTCGTCGAAGAACGCGATGGACAAGCGCTGATGCAAACGGCAGCCATCGCTCATCTTGGTGGTGCGACGCTCGACAATGAAGAGAATTATCTGATTAAGAAGCTGTTTGCTGCCGGCTTGGGTATGGTCTGCATCAGCAATCAGGCTCGGATATGACACAGCTCTACCGTGCCCGGTCTGGGCACATCGTTCGGGCGCGGCGGCGCGACTACCGCGCAGCAAGATCTCGTGAATTCCGACGCCATCCTCATCATGGGATCTTCGATGGCCGAAAATCACCCAGTTGGCTTTCAGTGGGTGATGGAAGCGCGCGAAAAAGGCGCAAAGGTCATTCATGTTGATCCGCGTTTCACTCGAACCTCGGCAATGGCCGATATCTGGGCACCACTGCGTGCTGGTAGTGACATTGTTTTGCTGGGCGGCTTGATCCATTACGTTCTCGAAAAAGAGAAAGACTTTCGCGAATATGTCGTTAACTATACGAACGCGTCGATTCTTCTGCGCGACGACTTTCGCGATACGGAGGACTTGGGCGGCGTATTCTCCGGATGGAGCGCAGAGAAGCAATCATATGAGACTGATTCCTGGGCTTATCGAGGATCGCCATTAAAGAAGGATGTTGCGGCGCACAGCTCGAGCGGTGGGCACGCTAAAGACCGCGGCGGAGAAAAGCTGCGTGACAGTGTCTACGAACAGGACTTGACTTTGCAAAACCCGCGCTGCGTGTATCAGATTCTGAAGAAACATTTTTCTCGATACACGCCCGAAGTCGTGGAGCAGGCCTGCGGCATTACGCCACAGGTGTTTTATAAGATCGCGGATGCTTTCTGCTCCGCATCGGGGCCGGAGAAAACTGCCGCAATCTGTTATGCAGTAGGCTGGACGCAACATTCCGACGGCGTGCAAATCATTCGCGCCGCGGCTATCCTTCAGCTTCTACTCGGCAATATCGGTCGTCCCGGCGGTGGCATTCTTGCGCTGCGCGGCCATGCATCGATCCAGGGCTCGACCGACATCCCAACACTTTACGACATTCTTCCCGGCTATCTGCCCATGCCGTTTTTCGAAGAGGATTCGCGGTTCCTGGAAAAGTTCATCGAGGTGCACACCCCGAAGGCCGGCTGGTGGAGCAACTTCGACAAATACATTGTGAGTTTGCTCAAGGCCTATTACGGCGAGCATGCGACCAAAGACAACGGGTTCGGATTCAATTGGCTGCCTCGAGTCACGGGAGACCATTCGCATCTCGGCTATTGGGTCGAGATGGCAAAGGGCAATATCGAAGGCCTGTTCGTGATGGGGCAGAATCCGGCAGTTGGCGCACCCAACTCGCGCATGGAGAGGAAAGCCCTGGCCAAATTGAAGTGGCTCGTGGTTCGCGATATGGTCGAGACCGAAACTGCCAGCTTTTGGTTGGATTCTCCCGAAATCGCGCGCGGCGAACTTTGCCCGCAAACTATCGACACGGAGGTATTTCTCTTCCCGGCTGCCGGTCATGCCGAGAAAGACGGCTGCTTTACCAACACGCAAAGGCTCAACCAGTTTCACGAGAAGGCTGTCGATCCTCCTGGCGACGCTCGTAGCGAAGCATGGTTCATGGTTCACCTGGGTCGCCGCCTGAAGGAAAAGGCAAGAAAAAATCCTTCGGGCAAGAACACTGGACTCAATGCTTTGACCTGGGACTACACCCTGGAAGGAGCACTCCGCGAACCAAAAGTTGAGGAGGTTCTGCAGGAAATCAATGGTTGGACGATGGCCGACCGCAAACTGGTTTCCGGCTACAAGGACCTCAAAGCTGACGGCTCAACCGCCTGCGGTTGCTGGATTTACTCCGGCATATTTCCGAAGCCGGGAGAGAATCTTGCGAGAAAACGCGAGCCTAAAGATTTCTATGGGCACGGCTGGGGATTTGCGTGGCCCAGCGACCGCCGCATTCTCTACAATCGCGCATCCGCTCGCCCCGATGGCAGCCCTTGGAGTGAGCGAAAAAAACTGGTTTGGTGGGATGCGGATCAAAAGAAATGGGTCGGCAACGATGTTCCCGACTTCACGCCGGCCAAGGCACCGGACTACCGGCCGACGGACGGCAGCCGCGGGGACGATGCCCTGAGTGGCGAAAAACCTTTCATCATGCACCCGGAAGGTCTGGCTCGATTGTACGTGCCGAGCGGACTGAAGGATGGTCCACTACCGACTCATTATGAGCCGCTGGAATCGCCGGTCCGAAACCTCCTTTATTCTGAGCACGAGAAAAATCCTGCAGCCAATCGCATGGAAGGCCCCGACAACCGCTACGCGGATTCTCCGGACAGTCGCTTTCCCTACGTGCTCACCACCTACCGCTTGACGGAGCACCACACCGCCGGTGGAATGAGCCGCTACGTCTCGCACTTGGCAGAACTGCAGCCCGAACTATTTTGCGAAATCTCCACCGAACTGGCTGACGCCTTGAACATTCGGCACGGTTCGCTCGTGACCGTCTTAACCCCGCGTGGCAGTATTCAGGCTCGCGCCATGGTCACGCCGCGAATTGCTCCCCTACCAATCGCGGGCAAGACCATGCATCAGGTCTGCGTGCCCTACCACTGGGGCTACAAGGGATTGGTCAAAGGAGACATAGCCAACGATTTGATCGCATTATCGGAAGAGCCGAATGTTCGCATCATGGAAACCAAGGCTCTGCTTTGCAATGTCGTACGAGGAAAGCTGCGTGAAGGACGGGAATATCCGCGTCAAGGTATAAGTCAGTCCCAACCGAGGGAGAAACATCTCGCATGAGTGTCACAGCATTTCTCACCGATTCCACACTCTGCATCGGATGCAAAGCCTGTGAAGTTGCTTGCAAAGAATGGAACCAACTGCCGAGTGATGGTTTCGATTGGAAGGGATTTTCTTATGACAATACCGGTGAACTAGGGCATTCCACCTGGCGGCACGTCAAATTTATAGAAGCCGGAGTCATTCCGGGGCAAGGAGGAAACTCGTCCGAGAACTTTTCCTGGGGCTTTTCCTCTGACGTTTGCAAGCACTGCGAAAATGCCGGGTGCCTCGAAGCCTGTCCCACGGGCGCGATCGTGCGAACCGAGTTCGGCGGAGTTTTCATCCAGCCAGACATATGTAACGGATGCGCTTACTGCGTTGTAACCTGCCCCTTCGGCGTGGTCGAACGCAATCCCGAGGACGGCCGGGCATTCAAATGCACGTTCTGCTATGACCGTCAGAAGGACGGACTACGGCCTGCGTGCGCGACCGCCTGTCCCACGGAATCGATCAAGTTCGGAGAAATCGACGAGCTTCGTGAAACCGCACAACAGCGCATGACCAGACTTCAGAGCGAAGGGTTCAACGACGTCCACTTATACGACCCACAGGAGTCCAGTGTTGGCGGCATCCACGCCTTCTTTATCGTCCGGGGCGACCCGAGGACATATAACCTGCCTCCTGAGCCGGAGGTTCCGACCAGATACTTGCGTAAGGGCTGGATCTCTGCCGGCATCGCTGCAGGTTTGATGCTGGCTGGAACATTATTGGCATTCGCTAAAGGTGATCTTCGATGAATCCTCAGACCACCGCATATAGCAGGGCTGATCGTGAACAACGCCTCCGCGAGATTCGTCGAGAGGCTGAAGAGTCTAGGGTCAGAATCGACCCGAAACCCTCCGCATCACCGGGACCCTCGGCTCAAACCGGTTATTACGGCACGCCAATTCTGAAACGGCCGCAGTGGGCAGCGGAAGTCCCATTGTACTTTTTTGTCGGCGGGCTATCCGGCGCAGCGTCCTTAATTGCGGCCGTGGGAAGCCTGACGTCGGCAGATGCTCGACTGATTGGTCATTCGCGATGGCTGGCGGCCATCGGCGGCATCATCTCGCCCGCGCTTCTCATTGCAGATCTCGGCGTACCGTCGCGGTTTCTGAACATGCTTCGCGTCTTTAAAATTCAGAGTCCGATGTCGGTCGGATCGTGGACACTGGTGGCCTTTTCCAACAGCTCCGTGGCATCCGCCGTTCTAGGTGAATTCGAGAGGCGTCGACCGAATCGACCCATCAGCGTACTGACCGACGCGTCTCAAATCGTATCGACTCTAACCGGCCTGATCCTCTGCACCTATACTGGAGTTCTGCTGGGAGCCACGGCGATCCCCGCATGGAACACGCACGTGGCCACACTGCCCATTCACTTCGCGGCCTCGGGCACCGCCGCGGCCTCGGCAATTCTGGAATTGTCGGGAAATGAGTCGAAGGCTCTCGATCGAATAGCCTTGGGAGCCGCCGCGGTGGAAACCGCCATGGGAGCCTCGATCGAGCTTAGTTCGGCGCCCGGCACGAGAGCTCTTAAATCGGGCGTAAGCGGTTGGGCCATGCGCGGAGCCGGATTGCTCTCCGGTCCGCTCCCCCTGGTATTGCGACTGCTGTCTTGGCGAAGCAAAGGGCAAAAATCTGGCCTGCGCCGCGCCGCGGCAATTTCGTCTTTGGCCGGATCGCTTCTCACGCGTTGGGCCTGGGTCCACGCCGGCAAACTGTCCGCCGCCGATCCCTCGGTCCCACTTCAAGTCCGCGCTTTAAGGTGAGCCGAAATAATTCACCATCGTACAGTGGCAGTTCGGGCGACTGTTGGACGACCGGAGGATTCTGCATTACCGCGAAATGCTTCCGCGCCTTTGATGGTTGGCTCCAGGTCATCGATTGCGATGGCATTTACTTCTGCCACGTCGGTAGCTACAGCCTCGACACTCGGTGAGTGTTCCGGTTTTACCGTGGTCTTCGTCAGACCTGGAGCACATCGCCGTCGCGAGCAACCATCTCGTACAACACCGGATTAACGAAGAACCCGATGAAGAGGCGGGAGATGAGGCCGGCCACGATGACGATCGCGAACGGCCTTTGAGTGTCCGATCCAATGCCGGTGGAAAGCGCGGCCGGCAGCAATCCCAGGCAGGCCACCAGAGCGGTCATCATGATCGGGCGAAGCCGCAAGAGCGAAGCCTCCCGTGTGGCCGTGCGGATATCCATTCCCTCCAGCCGCAACTTGTTGATGTAGGAAACAAGAATGACGGCTGTCTCAACTGAAACCCCGAGCAATGCGAGAAGCCCCAGCACTGATGACACACTAAAGGGAGTGTGAGTAACTTTGAGCGCAACCAGCGCTCCCACCGGTTCCGTCATTATTACACCCAGGGCAATGGTAACGGGGAATTTGAAATTTCCGTAGAGCGCAAACAAGATCATGAAAATCAGCACTATGGCAAGAGGGCCAATAAAGTACATCTGCGACTTGGCTTCGAGAAACTGGCTGTATTCGCCGCCCCATTCCATCCGGTAGCCTTGAGGCAGTGTGACGGCCTTATTGACTGCCGTCTGGGCCTCGCGCACTGCACGTTCCAGGTCACGTCCCTCGATACTGTATTGCACGCCGATGTAGCGAGAGTTATTTTCGCGATAGATAAAGGAGGCACCATTTCCTTGTGTAATGTTGGCGAGCTGGCTGAGCGGGACCTGCTGTCCATCGGGCGTGCCCACCAGTAAGTTTCCAATTTCATGCCCACTGCTGCGGAATTGAGGTTGCATGCGGACTACAAGATCAAACAGCTTCTCTCCTTGGATAACCTGAGTGACCGCCTGTCCACCGACCGCGGCTGAAATCACGGCTTCGACGTCCGCAATATTGATCCCATAACGTGCAATCTTGTTTCGATCTACCTCGACGAGCAGGCTAGGCTGGCCAAGTTCTCGCACCACGGTAAGCTCGGCAAAGCCAGGTACATTCGAGAGTGTGTTTTTGATCTGAATCGCTTTGTCTTGCAGGATGTTCAAATCTTCACCGTAGATTTTGACCGCCAAAGAACTCTTGAGGCCGGTCAAGGCCTCGTCCACGGCATCTTCCGCCGGCTGGGTGTAATTGAAAATAATCCCAGGGAAGGCGGTGAGTTTCTTGTTGATGGCTTCGATGAGTTCCTTTTTTTCGCTGATGTCCCCGCTCCAGGACTTGTCTTTGTATGGCTTCAAGCCGACGTAAAACTCGCAGTTGAAAAAGCCGGTGGGGTCTGTGCCGTCGTCGGGGCGGCCCAACTCCGAGCCCACGACCGTCACTTGCGGATACGACATCAAAATGGCGCGGATCTGGGGAGCAATTTTGCTCGCCTCTTCGAAGGAAATCGTGTAAGGCATGGTAGCCCGCACCCAGAGAGCGCCTTCATCAAGGTGGGGCATGAATTCGCCGCCAATGAAGGGCACGAGCAGCAAGGTCGCTCCGAAAATCAGAGCCGCGATCGCCATGGTTGTCTTAGGCCGGTCGAGGACCCAGTCCAATTGGACGGCATATTTCCCCTTCATCCATTCGAATGCGCGATTTGGTTTCTCGCGCACGCCCTTTTTGAACCAATAGGAGGCGAGCACAGGAATCAGTGTCAGTGTCAAGATGAGCGCACCGACCAGGGCAAACGACATCGTCTCAGCCATGGGATGAAACAGTTTTCCCGAGGGCCCGCTGAGCGCATAAATCGGCAGATAACCGGCAAGAATAACGGCAACCGAATAGAAGATCGGCCGGTCCACATCTTTTGCAGCCGCGAGAATGACTTCGTTCAGGTTGTACGGCTGTCCCTCGCGTAGCGCCAGTTCGCGGTAAATGTTTTCAATCATCACGACGGTCCCATCGATGACGATGCCAAAATCAATGGCGCCGATGGAAAGCAAATTCGCAGCAACATCGTGCGCGTGGAGCACGATGAAGGCAAACAAAAGCGAGAGGGGGATAGTCAAGGCAACAATCACAGCGGCGCGGAAGCTGACCAGAAAGAAGATCAGCACAATCAACACCAGGACCATGCCACGAAGCAGATTTGCTTCCACTGTGTCGGTGGTCAGGTCCACCAATTCGCTGCGGTCGTAATAAGGATGAATCTTGACGTCGGGGGGCAATATCTGATGGTTCAGCTCCTCGGTCTTTGCTTCCACTTCCTTGAGCACATTCTGCGTCTGTTCCCCACGCAGCATGAGGATGACGCCTTCGACAGCATCGTCGTTCTTTTGGAAGCCGAATTCACCGAGCCTGGGCGCATGCCCGATGGTGACATCTCCGACGTCTTTCACACGGATGGGCACGCCTTTGTTGGCGCCCACCACGATGTTTCCAATGTCGTCGGTGTTGCGTACCAGTCCGATCCCACGAACGTAGTAGAACTGTCCTCCCTGCGAATAAAAACCACCGCCGGCATTCGAATTGTTGGATGCGAGAGCGGCCGTGATCTGTGGAATCGTCAGGTGATATCCATAAAGGCGCGCCGGGTCCAGAAGCACCTGGTATTGCATCACGGTTCCACCAAAGCCCGAGTCATCCGCTACGCCGTGGACCGATCGATACGATCGCTGAATCACCCAATCTTCAATCGTCTTTAGTTCCTGAGGAGTGCGGTCCGGACTTTCCAGCACGTAGCGATACACCAGGCCGCTTGGGCTGAATAGTGGAGCGAGGTTCGGGGTGACGCCAGTCGGAAGCGTGGCCTGTGCGATTCGCTCAAAGACAACCTGTCGTGCAAAGTAATCGTCGGTGTGCTCTTCGAACGTTAGTATGAGATCGGACAACCCATAGAGTGAGATGGAACGCATCACCACCATGTGGGGAACACCGTTCATCTGGAGTTCAAGCGGAAGTGTAACCAGTCGTTCAACTTCTTCGGCGGCATGGTCGGGCCACTGGGTGATGATTTCGACCTGCGGAGGCGACAGGTCGGGATAGGCGTCCACGGGCATCCGCTGAAATGACAGGACCCCACCGACGGTGATGAAGGCGGTCAGCATCAGTACCAGGAATCTCTGCCGCAGTGCTGCTTGGACTATTCGGTGGATCATTCAGATATCGTGGATACTATTGTTGCCGGAGTTTCTTGAAATGCTGGTCAGTGCCAGCCCCATACCTCTAGCGCTGCAGAGAATTCGCAAACTGCAAGAACAGACTGCCATTCCCAATGACTTGGTCGCCCGCTTTCAGCCCGCCGGTAATCTGCGTCTGCCCATTCATACTCTCCCCGAGCGTCACCGAACGTCTGCCAAACTGACTCGATGACACGGCGACGTAAACAAAAGGCTGGTTCTCCGAGTCGCGCAGAACTGCGGCATCCGGAAGCGCTATGGCATGGAGAATCGTGCCAGCATCGACAGTCGCTACAACGTACATGTCTTTCTTAAGTTTTTCGCCAGGATTGTTCGTCTCGATGCGTGCCTGCAGTGTCCGCGTGCTCGGATCCAGCGAAGCTGCCACATACGCAATGCGTCCATGGAATACTTCTGGATAAGCATCAGTTTGAATCGTGACAGGATCTCCGACGCTTATGTATGGCAAGTCCTTTTGATAGACATTGACCAGGACCCAGACGGTGCTGATGTCGGAAATCATGAAGCATTGAGTGGCACCCGGCTGGATGAGTTGTCCCGCCGACACATCCTGCTCAACCACCAGGCCGTCAATCGGAGCCTTGACTGGAACCTCAAATGACGCCGGGGCCTTCACGAGGTCGTCCGGATCGATGATTCCCATGACTTTCAATGCAGCCTGGGCTGCAGCCAAGTCGCCGCCCGCCTGTACCTCGGCCGCCTCCGCCTGTTCCACATTCTGTTCCGCAATGGCTTGATGTTGGTATAAATCACGGGCACGAGCATTAGCCTTTTGCGCTAGCGCGTAGGCTTCTTTGGCTTTCAGGTAGTTGGTGCGCAGCTGCGAGTAATCGGGACTTGCCACGTACATCATCGCCTCTCCCCGAGTTACTTTCTTCCCCGGAACAACAACGATCCTGCTGACCAGTCCACTCACCTGCGTGATGACCGGGGTCGTGCGAAAGCTGTTGTAGGCTACGGCCCCCGTCAGCCGCAGGGTCCGGGTCAGGGTTGTCGGCTGAATCGTCAGTACCTGCACATGCGACATCTGCTCCGGTGGAATAGTAAAGAGCGAGGCACTGTTTGAGTTGTTCGCCGAGTTCGCGGAGACGCTCGGATGCGAGCTAACGCAAGCAGCGAGCGCGGCGATGACCACCACTACTGCGACAAGCTCCGCCAACCGTTCGTGAAGGCTCTTGCGCAGGTTCATGGAAGGTTTCTCGTCCCCACCGCTTCCTTCAACTGCTCCAATGCGGTCATATAAGAAGCCAGCGCCTGGCGATAGGCCAATTGAACGGATCGGTAACTACGCTCTGCGTCGAGAAAATCGAGGAGGCTGGCGGCGCCGCGCTTGTAGGCATACTCGCTAATATCGAGCGAATCTTGAGCCTGCTTTAGGTACCCGGAAGTATAGAGTTGCACCACTTCGTCGTTGCTCTTAACCGCCTCGTAGGCATTCGAAACATCGGAGAGGACCGTATCGCTGGCCGCTTGCTGCTGCTCCTGTGCCTGGGTGAGTGCGTAACCGGTACGTGCGATTTCCCCTTGATTGCGGTTGAAGATCGGCAACTCAAAATTCACAAAGATCGAAGCCGTATTCTCACCGGAGACATGCGTGAAGTCGTATGTACCATTGACGTCCACCTTGGCGTTCGCTTTGGCCAGGAGGATCTGGCTCTGTGCGGCCGTTATCCCCAATTCCGCAGCCCGATAGTCAGGCCGCTCGCGCATCGCCCTCATCTGCAGGTCTTCCAGATTCCCCTTGAGCGGTTGGTATGCCAGATCGCCAATTACGTCAAAATCGGCCGGTACCGCGTTGTAACCCAGGAATTCACGTAGGCTGACCAGGGCCTGCGCCTTCGCCAGGCGTGCGGAGGATACGTCGGTCTGGAACTGCAGCAGCTGCAGCTTGATCTTTAGATAATCGCCTTCGCCAATGTATCCGGCCTTGAGCTGCAGCTCGCTGATGTCCACGGTTCGCTGAAAACCCTTCAGATCCTCGATGGCGAACTGGAGAGTGGATTCCGCCAGTAAAACGCCGACGAATTGCTGGCCCACGTTGAAAGCCAGAGTTCGTTCGGCGTCGGTAACCTGGGCACGCGTGACGGCGGTTTGATCACGAGCCGCTTGCAATCGACGTTGCCGCTTGTGACCACGCTCGAACAGGTAGCCAATCCCGATGTCGAACTGCTGCGTCTCGTCCAGATTTGTCCCGGAGAAATCTTGCGGACTAAAAAATGGGATGAACTGGGTGTCCGCTCCAAGAGTCGGATTGGGACGCAGGTTCGCGGTGATTTCCTGAGCCTGATTTTGAAGAGTCAGAGTTCGCGTGGCCTTTATGGAATGGTTGTGCGCCAGCGCCAGATTAATGGCCTGGTCAAGACTGATCAGCGTCGTACTTTGCCCACTGCCTGCTTCGACCAGCACAAGGAAAAACATTGCGGCCGGGACGAATATCCGAAAGTACCTGGAGCGCATAAGGGTTGAGATCAAAGCGCACCGACTGTGGCGCCAACCGATCCCGAACGGAGGCTTGACCCAGCGAGCCCTTCGCCAAGCTCCGTCGTCCGTATCATCCTCCTATAAGAGTGCGATTCAAGCTCAATGGGATGTATTGTAATTCACCGCTTTCACGATTCTGAACACGGCGACAGCGGCGAGTCAGCCATCGCGACGATACCATTCGGCGAATCGCATTTCGACCCGGTCACTAACTCGGCGATCGCGTGCGGAGTGCCAGCACGGCGCACGAGGCACCTCGATCTGGCGAGCACCGCGCGGGTGTATTGCCTAGTCGCTTCGGGGCCCGCATAGACTCTTCGGTGGCTGGGAGTCGGGCATCTGTTCCAAGACGATTCGTATCTCAACGCGACCATGGGATCGAGGGCCACTCTCCGCGCTCGTCGGTCAAATCATCTGGGACTACCGCGTCGTTGAGAACCCTGGTGACGGCGCCTTGGCCATGGTCTACAAAGCCCGTTACTGGACGGCTTTATCGCTTTCAAATTCCTCCCACACGATCTCGCCGTGGACCACCAAGCGATCGAGCGCTTCAGGCGCGAAGTGCGCGCATCGTCGCCCTGGACCATCCGCCTCGGTGTTCGCGTGAGCGCCAAGAGGCGGCAAGATCCGCTGTCGTTGTCACCGGAGGAAGTCAAGGTTGGTCTGACCGAGATGCCGTTCCGCGACCACCTTCTGGTGTTGCTAGTTCGAGCGCTGGGAACTCGTCGGGGAGAGATGGAAGCGCTTCGCTGGATGAATTGCGACTGCTCGAAGGGTGTCTTTCACATCCACCATTCTTACTCCAGATTTTCTGACAGCTTTTCTAATTGGTTGAAAAATATGGTAGGCACGAGGAGACTCGAACTCCTGACCTCTACCGTGTCAAGGTAGCGCTCTAACCAACTGAGCTACGCGCCTACTTCTGCTGTCCAGTCTTTGCGACTGCCGGTATTGCCGGCCGGGGCCTTAGGGGCCAGATGGAATTTTACCATGCACCGCCGGGCTCGGCGCAGGGCGGCCTTATACGGAGAGTGATCCTGCCGCGTTGGCGCGACGGAGGAGGTCGGGGGATTTTATTTGCTGGCAGCACTCTGCAAAATTTGTTCGCGGGCCCTTCCAACGGAGCTCTTCGACTGTCTCGAAGACAGGCACATCAAGTCGAAGAGTGGCGAGGGTACGAAATAGCAGGGCGTCGTTCCACGCGCTAAACAAAGACTCAGACAGAGCGCGGGCTTTGCGAATCGATGAATGCCACTGTCGCCAGTCTTTCGGAACCAGTTCCAGGTGAGAGTACTGGGATAACACAAGAGCCCCCGCCTTCGCTCCCCATCCCGCCACGCCGGGGAAGCCGTCGGCGCTGTCGCCGACTACAGCCAGATAGTCCGGGATCGATTGCGGTCTTACACCAAATTTAGTGATGACGCCGGCTTCGTCGCGTACGATGTTCTGTCTGCGATCCAGTTGTACGACTCGCGTTCCTACGACGCACTGACCAAGATCTTTATCCGGCGTACAAATGAAAACCTGATTGACACGTTTATCCTGCGCGGCCTTTGCGCCGGCGGAGGCGAGCGCATCGTCGGCTTCGTAATAGACCATCGGCCATACAAGCACTCCCATGGCCACCAGCGCCTCCTCAAGAATTGGAAACTGCGAGAGCAACTCAGGAGGCACGCCCTCGGCGGTTTTATATCCGGGATACAAATCGTTGCGAAACGACTCCACGACGTGGTCAGTTGCCACTCCTATGTGGGTCGCTCCGCGCTCGAGCATGGAGACGACCGACGTCAGGACACCACGTACCGCGCCGATCTCCTGGCCGTTTGCATCTTTCGCTGCGGGCACGGCGAAGAAGTGCCGGAACAATTCGTAGGTGCCGTCGACCAGGTACACATCCATGCAATCGCTCCCCGACCGCCCTCCGCGAAATTTTCGTTTAGTTTATGTCCCGCTGTCCATCGCGGTGAACAGATTGTTGAGGGACTCCGCCAGTGTGGGATGGGCGAAAATGCCATCGCGCAACGCGGTGTATGGCAACATCCCCATCATGGCAATCTCGACGGCGGACATAATTTCGCCGCCGTCGATGCCAAGAACTGCCGCGCCCAGTATCTGGTCAGTGTCCGCGTCAACGACTGCCTTCATGAAACCACGGGTCTCGTCGAGTTCAATAGCGCGCGCCACGCGGGTCATCGGCATCTTTGCGACGCGAATGTTGCGGCCTTGCGCGCGAGCTTGCGCCTCGGTAAGGCCGACCCGGCCCAACTGAGGATCGATAAAAACGGTATACGGTACCTGGCGATTCCTGGTGCAGGAGGCTTTCTTTTCGATGAGGTTGGCGCGGATAATCCGAAAATCGTCGTAGGAAATGTGGGTGAACGCAGGACCGCCTTTGATATCGCCCAGAGCGAAAATGCCTTCCGCAGTGGTTTCCAGGCGATCATTCACCTGAATGAAGCCGCGGTAGTCAGTTTTGATTTTGGCCGCGGGGAGATTGAGGGTGTCGGAATTAGGCACACGGCCTGTGGCGACAAGTAGATGTGAACCTACCAAACTGGTCGAGTCGTTTTTGCACTGAACCTCTAGCCGGATGCTCGCGCCTGACTTCTCCACGTGAGTTGCTTTCGCATTCAGCAAAACTTCAAGGCCGTCCTGGCGCAGAATCTTCGTGATTTCTTCTGCAATATCTTGATCCTCATCCGAGAGCAGTTGTCCTCCGGATTGAATGATCGTCGCGCGACTGCCAAAGCGGCGGAACAGTTGCCCAAACTCCAGGCCGACGTAGCCTCCGCCCAGGATCAGTAAATGATCCGGAAGCGCATCGAGCTCCATGATGGAAATATTGTCGAGGAAAGGCACTTTGTCCAACCCATCGATGTTGGGCCGCGCGGCGCGTGTGCCGGCATTGATGAAAATGTACTTCGCTGACAAACTGCGATGGCGGCCGTCTTGTAAGCGAAGATCGACAGTCTTCGAGCCGCTGAAGCTCGCGTCGCCGAAAATCAATTCGAGGTTTGCAGTCTTCTCAATCTTCGACTGGCTCCCATTGCGAAAGCTGTCGACGATCTTGCGCTTGCGTTCACGAACTTTCGCCAGGTCGATAGTGATCGGCCCAATCTGCACGCCGTAGTCGGCGCCGCGGCGCGCAAGATATGCAACACGCCCGCTGGCCACCATAGTTTTCGTGGGAGTGCATCCTTCGTTCACGCAGGTGCCGCCGACGTGCTTCCGTTCGATAAGAGCGGTACGCATTCCCGCGCCGGCGAGCGCCGTGGAGAGCGGCGTTCCGGCCTGGCCCGAGCCGATGATGAGGGCATCGAATTGCTCCGCAGTG
This sequence comes from uncultured Acidobacteriaceae bacterium, assembly GCA_963709305.1. Lineage (GTDB taxonomy): Bacteria > Acidobacteriota > Terriglobia > Terriglobales > Acidobacteriaceae > Sulfotelmatobacter. Next base: position 43,897 of record CAVPWO010000009.1, read on the forward strand.
GTCATTCGTACACCTCAGATTTGACGTGCGCTCGCCGACGGCGGCGCTTCGTCACCGTGATTGCTTCTTCAGAATCGCGAAGCCAGAAACAATCCGAGCCCGATCGCGATCAGGTCCTCCGGGATTGCGATTGCGAAATCCGGGACATGCAAGGCTCGAACCAGTCCGACCCGGGCGTGATAGCCGCCGAAAGCTCCGGCAATGCCTCCGGCCACGCCCGCAAGAACTCCCAGCCAAAGTGCGACGCCGCCCGCGACGGCAAGGCATGCGCCGGTCAACGCGCCGGTAACGATTCGAGCGGAGAGGCCGACTGGAGCGGTGCGTGAGGGTGCTTTAGGAAGTTGGTCAGCTACGAGTTCGGCGAACGCAAGAAGCGTGAAGATGGTTACTGCCCACACCGATCCCATGAACGCCATGGCAGTACCGTGGAGATTGATCCAGCCGAGGTGTGCTGCCCAGGACACAACCGCGGGCGCTGTGAAAGAGCGCAGTCCAGCTACCAAGCCGATAGCGAATGCCAGCGCTAGGGTAAGTCCGGAACTCATAATTCTCCTTCACTGCGGTAACTGAACGCGGCAGCTGAAGATACCCTCAGGCCACGCTTTCGGACAAGGGTAGCCGAACCTGGAAGCGAGTATCTCCGGGCTTGGAAATTACTTGGATGTTGCCGCGATGTTTTTTCACGATGCGTTGGACGGTATCGAGGCCAAGCCCGGTTCCCTCCCCAACTCCCTTGGTGGTGAAGAATGGTTCAAAAATGTGGGGTTCCACTTCCGGCGAAATTCCCGGACCGCTATCACCAATCTCGACCACAACGCAATCATCCTCGCGAAAGGCTCGTACCCGAAGCACGCCTTTCCCGCCCATCGCGTCGATGGCGTTGTCGATAACGTTGGTCCAGACCTGATTCAGTTCGCTGCCGAAAGAATTTACGAAGAGCGGAGTCTTCTGATAATTCCGCTGCACCTCCACTCCGCGTTTGAGTTTGTGATTCAAAATGGTCAGCGTGGTCTCGAGGGTTTTTACGATATCGACGTTCTGGATGGGCGACTGATCCATGAAGGTGTATTCCTTGATCGCGCCCACCAGCTCAGAAATCCGGGAAGTGCTGCTCTCAATTTGATTCAACAAGTCCGCGATCTCAAGGGAAGCCGAAATTCGCACCAGCGCTGCGCGGGCCGTCGCCGCGTCAAGATGGGCGAACAGTTGCTCCAGCGCTTCGGCTTTGAAATTCTTGCGGGCGAGGTAGGCGGCAAGCTGCCACAAATCATTTTGTCCGTGGCTGCGAAGCAAAGAGTCTAGCCGTTCCTCCAGGTCGCTGATAGTGAGCGCGTCCGGAGGCGGGCCGTCCACCTGGACCAGCGAAGCCTCCAACTTCTCAATCTCTGACTTCTGTAGCCGGGGTGAGATCGCGACTTCCCAGATCGTGGCTCGCATCCCGCACCCGCTTCAGAATCTCGCGCAACTGGCTGGCCGCACGTTTCGCCGCCGAAGAAGGATTGTTGAGTTCATGAGCCAGACCCGCTGAGAGTTTGCCAAGCGCGGCCAGCCGGTCGCGTTGTTGTTCAAAGCGAGTCGCTTCGCGGATCCGGTCCGACATCAAGCCCACGAGACGCTGGGTGAGTTCCGGCATTTTCTGTATGAGTTCCGGAAATTTCGAGGAGGGAAATCGCAGGGCGCGGCTGTCCGTCTCCGCTCGCCCGCCCACTGTAAACTGCTTCATTCTCGAAAACGGCAATACTCCCGTCACGTCGCCGGGCTCCAGGTTGAAGATGACGGTCTCTCCCGCTAGTTCGCCCCGGGCTTGAAAAATACCCTCAAGAAGCACAAACATGGCATCGGCCGGATCGCCCTGGCGTGAATAGAGCTCGCCCGCCTTGAGACGCAGTTCCTGAGACTGGCTGAGGAACCAGGCGATCTGATCGTCCGGCAAATCGGCGAATACAGGAAAGCGACGCAGTTCGGATGTTTCGACCATTTAGACCTTGCTCAAGTACTGATGGATAAATTGCACTGCCACGGAACCTTCGCCAACTCCTGAGGCCACGCGTTTGACTGAACCGTGGCGCACATCGCCCACCGCAAATATACCTGGCACATTCGTTTCCAGAAGAAATGGATCGCGATCGGGCGCCCAACCTTTTGGACGCTGTCCACCTTGCATGAGGTCGGGTCCGGTCCGAATGAATCCACGTTCGTCTCGTTCGACTGTGCCTGCCAGCCAGTCCGTCCGCGGCAACGCTCCGATGAAGATGAACATCGAACTTGCCGGGACCCGCTCGACTTTGTTCGTGTCCGAACACAAGACTGAAATCTCCTCCAGATGGGTTTCGCCATGAACTTCTGCAACGCCGGCATGGGTCCATAATTGAATGTTCGGAGTCTCTTTAATCTGATCTATCAGATATTGCGACATGGTGCTGGAAAGCGAATCCCCGCGAACCAGAATGACGACCCGCTCGGCATATTTGGCAAAATTCATCGCGGCCTGGCCGGCCGAATTCGCGCCGCCAACAACGTACACGACCTCGCCCTTGCAAGACAGCGCCTCCGTGGCGCCGCCGCCATAGTAAACGCCTGCTCCTTGCAACTGGTCAACGCCGGGGGCCTCCAGCCGTCTCCATTGCACGCCGGTTGCGATCATCAAAGCGTGACAGGAAATCTCGCTGCCGTCGGCCACTTTAATAATGCGGTAAGGGCCCTCGATGCGAATGCCAATCGCCTCCTGGGGCGCGAGGATTTCAACTCCAAAACGCTTAGCTTGCACCACCGCCCGGCGAGCCAGATCGCCCCCGCTAAGGCCGGCCGGGAATCCGAGGTAGTTCTCAATCCGCGAACTCATTCCTGCCTGGCCACCCGGGGCCTCTCGGTCGAGCATTACGGTGTGCAAACCCTCAGACGCTCCGTACACAGCGGCGGCCAGACCAGCCGGTCCTCCGCCTACTATGGCCAAGTCGTAAAAACTGGTTTCGGCGCGTGTGCGCAATCCCACTTTTTGCGCCACTTCTGACGGCACGCCCTTGAGGAGCTTCGTACCATCCGAAAACAGGACAATCGGAAGATCAGCGGCGTCGGGTCCGAGAGCTTCTAGAAGGCGCTTAGTTTCGGGATCATTGGCCGAACCCTCTACATCGATCCATTGATACGGAACGTGGCTGCGAGCCAGAAAATCCCTGAGCTCATAGGATCGCGGAGACCATCGCGTGCCCAACACGCGGATGCCTTGAAACGCTGGCCGGTACGAAGCCTGCCAATCATCGAGCAAGTCATCGAGTTGAGGATACAGGTGCTCGGTGGGAGGATCCCACGGCTTCATGAAAAAGTAGTCGAGGTTAGCCTGGTTAATGGCGCTGATCGCGGCATTGGTATCTGCATAGGCGGTGAGCAGGGCCCGCTTGGCGTCGGGGAATATTTTCCGGGCCTCCTGCAAAAAAACGACGCCGTCCATGTGAGGCATGCGCTGATCCGCGAGCAGCAGGGCGACCCCGTCGTTGCGAACCTTGAGGCCTTTCAACAGATCGAGGGCGCCTTCCGGCGAATCGCTGCTGAGGACGCGATAACCGGCGCCATACTGCGAACGCAGATCGCGTTCGATCGCCCGCAAAACATCGGGATCGTCGTCGACGGTCAGCAAAATTGGCTTGGCCATGATCGCTCTTCGGTCTTGAAGATGAAGGCAAGAACTTCAGAACTCCGGATTTCCGAAGCCGAGCTTCCAGAAATTAGAACTCCGAATAACCTCATTAGATACTGAAATCCAAGTTTGGTCGCAGCCACTGGACGCTATCATGCCAGAACATCGTCCAACTCCAATTCGTCCACGTAACACCAGACCCAGGATTCCCCAGGCTCAATGGAGCGGATGAGGGGGTGCTGCGTTTTTTTGAAATGTTTGGTGGCGTGCTTGTTCTTCGACGAGTCGCAGCAGCCTACATGTCCGCAGCTCAGGCACAAGCGCAAGTGAACCCAGCGGTCGCCGGTCTTAACGCATTCTTCACAGACGTGTGTGCTCGTTTCCTTGATTTTGATCTGATTCAGGTGGGTGCATTCGTTCGGCATGGGATCCTCCAGGAAAGTTCATCTTGAAACTCGGCAAGTGACCTCAGTCATGTAACGAAAGGACATCAGCACTGTCAAGAGCCGCGTCCTTCACTCACAATGATTGCAGAGGTCATTCATCCGTGCTTCGGCTCGATTATTTATCTTGCGTATTAACCATCGCGTCCACGATTCTGGTTGGCCGGCGGTGCTGGGAGGGCTGGGCATTAGCCGGCGTCAATAGTGTGGTCGTGTGCATTATCGGCCTGAGAACAGATCAACTGGGATTCATTCCCGCCAATGTATTCTGCATGGTAATGAGTGCGATCAATCTGCACGCCTGGCGGAAGACGGGTGCGCTTTAAGCGGGCTCCAGAACAGCCGCGGCCGCGGCTAAGCCGCACTTGTTTCGCAGCTCTCACGGCGCGGCTGAAGCAGCGCCCTTTCAGCCACCGCCCCGGCGTTTATTCTGCGATCAGCAGATTTTCTGAAAAAGGCCAGCGCTCATCGATCCATTGCCTCTCGCAGCGGAACCCGGCGTCGCGCGCCGTCTCGACAATCTCTTCAGCCGAATACTTGTGGCTGCTTTCCGTCCAAATTGTTTCTCCCTCTTGAAACTCAACAGACACTTCTGCGCGCGGAATATTCACGGTCTGCTTTCGCTTGGATTCCAGGTGCATCTCGACACTCCGTGCGACCGGATTGATCTTCGCCAGATGAGCGAATTGGTGCAAATCAAAGTCGGAACCCAGTTCGCGATTCGCGCGGGCCAGCAGGTTGAGATTGAAAGCGGCGGTCACGCCGAGTTCGTCATCATAGGCGCCGAGGAGTTGGGCGGTCGGTTTTTCAAGGTCGGCTCCCAGAAGCAGAGAGTCGCCAGGCTGAAGAATGCTTCGGACCGAGCCCAGAAACTTCACCCCCGCCGGGCGGTCGAAGTTGCCGATGGTGCTGCCGAGGAATAGCACGAACAGGCGCTGGCCGCTCTTGCGGTACGATGCCACCTCCAGCAATCCATCCAGATATTCGCGTTCAAAACCGACGATGCTGATAGCGTCAATGTCACTCAGTTCCCGCTCACACATGACCAGTGCCGAGCGGGATATTTCGACCGGATAATACGACGTGCGCTGGCGTCGACAGAACGCTTCCAGCAGCCAGCGGGTCTTTTTGCCGCTGCCGCTCCCGAGTTCTGCTACAGCAACCGACCCGGCGAGCCGGTCGACGATCTCGTCCGAGTGGCGCCGCAGCAAGCGTTCGTCCGCGCGTGTGAGCCCATACTGCGGCAGGCGGCTGATTACTTCAAACAGCGCTGAACCGACGTCGTCGTACAGGTATTTCGAGGGAAGCTCTTTTTGTCCTGGCCGAGTAAGCCCGTCGCGAACGTCGGAGGCAAAGTCGTACGAGACATTGCTGGGGATGGCATGAACGAGCATGGCAAACTCCTTTGTTCCAGAGATCAGGATCGGTGATTCACACAACGGAAGCCCGCATACACGTATTGGTAATGCGCCTGAAACCAGTTGCGAAACGTGGGCCGCAGCAGGCACGCCGCGGTGCGCGGCGAACCACCCTTCATGACGAAATGCTTCCCATCGAAAAAATTTGCCGAGTAGCCGGGATAGAACGGGAAGGGCTCAAACCCGGGAAATGAAGCGAAAGGAGTGGAAGTCCACTCCCAGCCGTTCCCCAACAAATCGCGGACTCCGAACGCGCTGCCTCCGGCGGGAAAAGCATTTACCGGCGTGGGGTGCCAGTGGTTGAAATCAAAGTTGCCGAGGCTGGAATTGGGCGGCTCATTTCCCCACGGATAATATCTTTCACTTCCATCGTTTGTGCCATAGGCGGCGCGATGCCACTGCTCTTCCGTCGGCAGCGACTTCCCGGCCCAGCGGGCGTACGCCACGGCCTCAGCGTGACTCACATACACCGGGCAGTCGAGCGGCAGCGGAACTTCCTCGAACATGCCGCGGTAAAGCCACCCCTTCGCTTCTTTCGTCCAGAACACAGGATGCGACACGGCATGAGCCGTCTTCCAGTTCCAGTCTTCATCGCTCCAGAAACCGCGCGTTTCATAGCCGCCGGCAGCCATGAACTCGAGATATTGGCCGTTCGTAACTTCATATTGATCAATCTCAAATGCCGGCACCTGCACCCCATGGGCCTCGTACTCATTGTCCCAACCGAAATTATCGGATCCGCGGGGAAGGCCTAGGGTCGCCGCGCCAGCCGGAATCTCGATCATCCGATTTTTCACAGGCGCGGTGGCGAGATGGAATGAGTCTCCCTGAGATACTTTTCGATCGAGCGGCAACTGGTGCAGCATGTAAGCCAGCGTCTCGACGTGCATCAGGCGATGCTCGATCGCGACATTGAGCAAGGTGTCGAGTGGAAAGCCGTCACGTCCCCGGCCATATGATTCCAGACTTCCATCCGCCAGCTTTTCGTCGAGAGCAGCGCGAATTCTGCTGACGTAGTCGCGCACCGCATCGAGAGACGGCCAGTCTGAAGGCTGATCCGAGGGTAATCCACCGCCAACCGGGTCGATACCGAAGGCAAACAGGTGATCAAAGTCCGGATGAAAACTCTTCAGACCGAGCACGTTTTCATGGAGGAGATTCCAGTCGAATGCCTCGAGATGTCCTATATAAAAGACAATGCGGTGGCGCTCTGGAATGGGCCGATCGTAAAGAAACTGTTCCCGTACGATCTTGAAAAGTGCATCGCTCTGCGAGCGAGCATCGGAGATCCGCTCCAATAATTGACGACGGTCAGCGATCTCTCCTTGAGCGACGAGCATTAAGCCTCCCGACGTATGGATTGGACGAACTTGCGGTGGAGTTGGACTCTCAAAATCCGCGTCCAGTTTCCGGCCTCTTCGCAAAGTAAAATGACAATAACGAAGATGCGGATTCCCCTATTTCACGTTGACGCATTCACCCATCAGCCGTTCCACGGCAACCCCGCCGCAGTCTGCCCTCTTCAAGAATGGTTAGATGACGCATTGCTGCTCAAGGTCGCCGCTGAAAATAACCTTCCCGAGACCGCTTTTTTCGTGCCCCGGGGCAAACTTGGGGTCAACCATGGGGCCAAAGATTATGATCTGCGATGGTTTACGCCGCGTTGCGAGGTTCGCCTGTGCGGCCACGCAACCCTGGCATCGGCTTACGTGATACTGAACCTGCTGCAACCGGGGTTCCAAACGGTTCGATTCGAGACTCGTCTCAGTGGGCCGCTTACTGTTAGCAAAGACAGCGAAATGTTTGCCATGGATTTCCCTGCAATGTTCGCAAAGGCTTGCACACATTCTCCGGAAGCCCTCATTCAAAGTTTGGGGACGGCACCGCGTCCATCCAACTTGCTGGAAGCGAATGACACCTATATTGCGGTATACGAAAACCAGGCTGCGATCGAAAATATTCGTCCTGATTTCGCGCGACTCGAAGAGCTGCATCCGTTCGCGGTCGCGATCACGGCGCCCGGAGAGGAGAGTGATTTCGTCTCACGTTATTTTGCGCCCAGTTATGGCATTCCAGAAGATCCCGTGACCGGCTCGGCACATTGCGCGCTTATGCCATATTGGACCGAGCGATTAGGAAAGTCGCGTCTCTATGCGCGCCAATTGTCAGAACGCGGTGGGGAGCTGTGGTGCGAGATGGCCGGAGACCGCGTTATCATTAAAGGGAACGCGGTGCTCACGCTGCGGGGGACGCTGCAAGTCTGACTGTAAGTTCCCAGCGTATTCATTCACTGGACAAGTTTCTTGTTCCTTAGAAATTCGTGAACTACTTCTTTCGCGTCGCGGTGCTGGCCATCCACTGCATAGTTCAAGCTCTGCATCTCCTCATCGGAAATTGTTTTCGACAATTCGGCAAGGATTTTCTCCAGTTCCGGATGTTGCTGCAGAGTCTGCTGGCGGATTACCGGGACGGCCTCATAGGGAGGAAAATAATGGCGATCGTCTTCGAGCACGAGGAAGCCCAGAGCCGGAATGAGTCCATCTGTGGTGTTGCCACCCGCCAAGTCGATCTGGTGATCTCTGAGCGCGCGCGCGAGCAGGCCTAAATCCATGATGCGCGGCGGTTCCGCGAAGTGCAGCCCGTAGGTTGCAACCAAGCCTCGATATCCGTCCGGCCGCTCCATAAACTCGTACCCAAAGCCGGCGCGCCATTGGGGAGTAAACCCAGCGGCTTGAGATAACGTTTTGATGTTCAAGCGCCGAGCGTCTTCGCCGCGAATCTCCATGGCAAACGTATCGTTGAAGCCGAAGGCTGGACCGAGGGTCAGACCGAAGCGGCGTTCATATTCACTCTTCACCCGCTGATAGACATCTTGCTTGTCGCTGCTGGCAGGCTGCTTCAGAATTGCAGTCAGAGCAGTTCCCGTATATTCCGGATACACGTCAATTCGTCCGGCAAGAATTGCCTGCTGACAGATGTATGTTCCCGCCAAATAAAAACGCCGATCGGCTTTCAGACTGGTGTGGGCCTCGATCATTTGCGCCACGATCTCGCCCAACAGGAATGATTCGGTGAAATTCTTGGAACCAACCACGACGCGGTCAGCGTGCGACGGCGAACACGAAGGCAGAAGCAACGCGACGACTGCCAGACAAAAAGTACGAAGACTCTTCATTGCGGTTGCAAGCGCCTCTCCAGCCATCCCACGCTGAAATCGGCCACCAGCGCCATAAGCGCGGCGGGAATCGCTCCGGCCAGAATGACTCGGTCGTCGACCATGGCAAGACCGCGAAAGATGAATTCTCCCAGCCCTCCAGCCCCAATCGCCGCCGCGATCGTGGCCAGGCCCACGGAAATCACCACCGCCACTCGCACCCCGGAAAGGATCACGCTCACAGCCAGCGGCAGTTCCACCTGAAACAGCAGCTGGGACTCCGTCAGCCCCATGCCCCGGCCCGCTTCCATAACAGCGGGATCCACTCCGCGGATTCCGGTATACGTGTTCCTGATGATCGGCAGCAAGGCATAAAGGGTGAGCGCCAGAATCGCCAGGCGGTCGGCACGATCTCCAAGCCATGGCACCGGCAACAAGAATCCAAAGAGCGCCAGACTGGGGATGGTCTGGATAATATTGGCGCTCGCGAGCACCGGTTTGTTGAAGCGCGGCCGATGGGCAATGAGAATGCCGAGCGGAATGCCGATCAGCATGGCCAACAGTGTGGAGAAGCCAACCAGCCGCAGATGCTCCATAGTGAGTTCCAGCAGTTGTTCGCGATTCTGCAGGATGAATCGAAAGACATTCATGACGTGCCTCGATTGGCAGCCGACTCCAACCCCTCTCCGAAGGCCCTGACGTAGGCGGACGCAAATGGATTGGTGGAACGCAAAAACTCCGCGGGCGCTAGGACAGTTACCAGTCTCCCCGCTTCCATCAATGCGATGCGCGATCCGAGCCGCAGAGCTTCACGTAAATCGTGCGTGACAAATACAACCGTCTTGTGCAGCCTTCGCTGCAGCAACAGGAATTCGCGTTGCAGTTCGTCGCGCGTCAGCGGATCAAGCGCGCCAAACGGTTCGTCCATCAGCAGTATCTCGGGATCCGCGGCCAAGGCCCGAGCCACTCCCACCCGCTGCCGCTGCCCCCCCGAGAGCTGATGTGGATATCGAGCCGCGATCTCAGGCGTAAGTCCTACCAACTGCATCAACTCTTCTACGCGTGCGTGAATCCGCTCCGGAGTCCAGCCTTCGATCTTCGGAACAAGCCCGATGTTTCGCTCAATGGTGAAATGAGGGAACAGGCCCACGTCCTGGATTACGTAGCCGATGCTGCGACGCAGGCGGGTGATGTCGACTTTTTCGTTCGATACACCGTTTACGCGAATTTCCCCAGACGAAGGAGTCAACAATCGGTTGACCAGTTTCAGCGACGTAGTCTTGCCCGAGCCGCTACGTCCCAACAGAACGACAGTCTCGCCACTTTGCACTTGCAGATTGAATCCAGAGAGCACCTGTGTGTCCGCCACGCGGTAGGAAAGGTTGCGGAATTCGATCACCGGAGTTTCGGACGCTGATGGCATGTCCGCCAAGCATACCGGAGTTCCGCGTCGAAGTGAGCAGTCAGTAATTCTTTGCCAGAGGTGTATACAGGTGCAGGTTCAACTCCATAGAGTCGGACGCATTTGCAATGCCCCGCTCCTCCCGGCGACAATCTTAAGGTGGAAAAGCACTCCCCAAGCGACGGAGCCGCGGGCGCCCTTTCGAGGAAGCCGTTTGCGCCCGGCGCAATCGTGATTGCGACCCTGTGCAATCCGCGAGAGAAATTCTGGGGGATGATTCTTGCGCTTGCGCCCGAGGGGCTGAGTTTGAGCGGAGCCGAACTCGCCTCTTTCGAGGATCTAGCCGTGATGGTGAGGGACGGCGAGCCGTTCACTCCGGCCGTGGTTTTCTTTCCCATGCACCGCATCGAGCGCATCGAACGTGATTTGCCCGACGGGAGTTTGCCTTCTCTCTCCCAGCGCTTCCTCGCCAAGACTGGCTTGGAGCCCTCTGCGGCCCTCGCTCCGTCTAGTGGGGCACGGGGCGGCGCTGTCGACGCACTTCACAACTCCGGATCGCGGTCTGCGAAGGAGAGTGCGTGAAACTCTCGCAAGTCTTCACCGCTCCCAATCAACTCACGCTGCTGCGGATGATTTTCGTTCCGTTCATCGTGATCTATCTGGTTGACGGGCACTACATGTGGGCGCTGGTACTCTTCGTGGCAGCCGGATTTAGCGATGGCCTGGATGGCCTGCTGGCCCGTACCCTTCATCAACAGACTATTCTGGGGCAGTATCTGGATCCGATTGCCGACAAGCTTCTTTTGAGCACAATCTTCCTTGTACTCTCCATCTTGCGCAAGATCCCATGGAAGTTCACCGTGGTGGTGTTCAGCCGCGATATTTCAATTCTTGCCGCCAGCGCGGTCCTGTTCGCGATTGCCGGGCTGCGCGATTTCCGCCCTAGCATCTTCGGTAAAGCCAACACAGTGTCGCAGATAGCCGCGGTTTTTTTTGTTCTGCTGTTTCAGACTCGTCCGTTGCGCTGGATATGGATCGCGCGCACGGAATTTCTTCGAGCTACTTTTTTCTTCACCATTATCTCGGCGTTGCATTACGTCATCCTGGTGCAGCGGCGCTTGCGCGAACATACGCATGTTTTACCGCCGGCCCGAAATCCCGCTGTCTGAAGGCGATTTGACCCACTTCCTTACCGACCCTAGAATCTTTAGTTCGTCGAGTCTTAAGAGTCGTTTCCGGTACTCGAACTTAAAATGGCGCTTCGTCTTTTTAATACACTGTCGTCGCAGATCGAGGAGTTCCGTCCGCTTTTCGGTCATGAAGTCCGCATGTACGCCTGCGGCCCCACGGTCTACGATTACGGCCACATTGGCAACTTCCGAACCTTCGTGGCGGTCGACATTCTGCGCCGTGTCTTCCGGCAGAGTGGTTACAAAGTGCGCCACGTCATGAACATCACCGACGTGGACGACAAGATTATCCGCTTCGCGGCGCGCGATGGCGTCAGCGTACAGCAATATACCGCGAAGTACGAGAAAGCATTTCTGGAAGACGCTGCCATGATCGGCATCGAAGAGCCAACGCTGGTGCGGGCCACTGAGCACATTCCGGAAATGGCGGATTTTGTCGCAAAACTGGTGGAGAGAGGCTTCGCCTACCGCACCGACGACGGCTCTTATTACTTCCGCATCGCCAAGTTTCCGCAGTATGGCAAGCTTTCGAAAAGAGATTTCAGCGGCATGCTGGATGGCGCCCGGGTCGATGTCGATGAATACGACAAAGACAGTGCGCGCGATTTCGCTCTGTGGAAAGCGCCTAAACCGGGAGAAGCGTCCTGGGACACGACGATCGGCCCGGGACGCCCAGGCTGGCACCTGGAGTGCTCCGTCATGTCGATGCACGAACTGGGAGAGACGTTCGACCTGCACGCGGGCGGCGAAGATCTCATCTTTCCGCATCATGAAAATGAGATTGCGCAATCGGAATCCTTCACAGGCAAACCTTTTGCCAAGTTTTGGTTTCATGCGCGTTTCCTGCTGGTCGAAGGCGAGAAGATGTCGAAGAGCCTGGGAAATTTCTTCACGCTCCGCGATCTGATTCTCAAGGGCCACAAACCGTCGTCGATTCGCTACTTGCTCGCGTCGGTTCCTTACCGCAATCAGTTGAATTTCACCTTCGATGGACTCAAGCAGGCCGCGGTGTCGGTAGAACGCCTGCGAACTTTTAGGCTGCGTTTGAGCGCCAGCAATCTAGACGCAGGCACTAATCCTGAAATGCAGGCTCTGGCAAATGACACCGTCAAGCGCATGAAGACAGCGCTTGAAGATGACCTCAACACCGCGCAGGCGCAGGCAGCGATTTTCGAGATGGTGCGGCAGGCGAATGCCGCGGCCGACGCTGGCCGGATGAAGAAAGATGATGTTCCGCCCTTGCTCGCCGCGTTGGCGAAGTTCGACGATATCTTCGCGGTGCTCGATGACGACGATGGTCCGAAAATGAAACGGGTCTCCGATTGGGCCGCAAACGAAGGCCGCGGCAAAGATGTCAGCGAGGGGTTGCGCGACGCAGTTCAGTCGGGACAACTGCCCGATGCCGACATAGAAAAGCAGATTGACGCGATGAAGACGGCCCGCAGCGCTCGAGACTTCAAGACATCAGACGCAATCCGCGCCGAACTTGCGGATGCGGGCATTCTGGTGGAAATAACAAAAGATAGCATCCGCTGGAGAAGAAAATGAACCCGTTGGGACCCTGAATTCCGCGCGCGGGGGATGTTAAGCTGAAAGCTTACGGCTGATAGCTGAGAGCTGCTCTCGTGAAATCCTTCGACGAATACCTCCTCGACGCTGAACAGGCTCATGGCCACCTCTGCGCGGGCCAAGTTCTTGGCGTACGTCTCGCCATGCTCGGCCTGCAGAAACTTGGCATTGACGATCCGCAGGGGAAAGACAGGAAGCGCCTCGTAACCTTCGTTGAAATCGATCGTTGCGCCACTGACGCGGTCGCCGTGGTCACCGGATGCCGTCTGGGCAAACGTGCGTTGAAGTTCCGCGACTGGGGCAAAGTTGCAGCCACATTCATCGACGTGAACAACGGCAAGGCGATCCGCATTGCAGCGAAGGAATCTTCGAAGGCCCTCGCTCGCCAGATGCACCCGGAAATTGCAGACAAGAACCAGCAGCAAATGCTGGCCTACCGCGAAATCTCCGACGATGACCTGTTCACCATGCAGTGGGTGAAAGTCGACTTACCGCCGGAAGAATTCCCGGGATACAAAGGCGAGCGCGTAGTGTGCGAGGCCTGCGGAGAAGGGATCAATTTCCGCAGAGAAGTGCGTCGGGACGCAAAAGTTCTGTGCCATTCATGCGCTGGCGAAAGCTACTACAAGCCAGCAGAGCAGTAATTAGTCCTCTCAAGCCCGCTCGTATGCATGCGCCACGCGCAGAATCGTCGCCTCATCAAAATGCTTACCTAAAATCTGTAGACCGATAGGCAGTTTCTCTCGCGTCTCACCGCACGGCACTGAAATTCCCGGAATCCCAGCAAGATCCGCGGTCACGGTGTAGATATCGGCAAGATACATGGCCAGCGGATCATTTGATTTTTCACCCAGCCGGAACGCCGCCGTCGGACTCGTAGGCGTGACGATCGCATCGACCTTTCGAAATGCTTCATCGAAATCGCGCGTCAGCAGAGTTCGTACCTTCTGCGCCTTCAGGTAATAGGCATCGTAGTAGCCCGCGCTCAACGCATAGGTACCGAGCATGATGCGCCGCTTGACCTCGGCGCCGAAACCTTCGTCACGGCTGCGTCGGTACATTTCCGATAGCGTCTTCACGCCACGAGCCCGGTGGCTGTAGCGCACGCCGTCATAGCGCGCCAGGTTCGACGAAGCTTCCGCCGTGGCAATCAGGTAATAGGCAGGAATCGCATAGGGAGTGTGCGGCAAAGAAACCGGCACGATCTCACAGCCTAGTCTCTTCAACTTGTCAATCGCTGTCTCCAGGGCCTGCCTGACTTCTTCATCTAGGCCCTCTCCGAAATATTCTTTGGCGACGCCAAGCTTCATTCCGCGAATGGGCTTGTCGAGTTCTGCAACATAGTCGGGCACGGGAAGATCTGCAGAAGTCGAATCCATTGGATCGCGTCCGGCAATCGCGCCCAGCACAATCGCCGCATCCTTCACGGTCTTCGCCAGCGGCCCAATGTGATCGAGCGACGATGCAAACGCGATCAATCCGTAACGAGAGACGCGGCCGTAGGTCGGCATCAATCCCACCACCCCGCAAAACGATGCCGGTTGACGAATCGATCCGCCAGTGTCCGAGCCTAAGGTGACGACTGCCATGTCGGCTGCTACCGCCGCGGCCGAACCGCCTGAAGACCCTCCAGGCACGCGGCTCAGATCGCGCGGATTGCGCACGGGATGATAAGCGGAGTTTTCAGTCGACGAGCCCATCGCAAATTCATCGCAGTTCGTCTTGCCCAGGACGACTGCGCCCGCCGCTTCCAGACGCGCAACTGCCGCGCAGTCGTACGGGGGAATATATTTCTCCAGACTCTTCGATCCCGCAGTGGTGCGCACTCCACGTGTACTCATCACATCCTTGATTCCGACGGGCACTCCGCCTAACGGCGGCAGACTATTTCCCTCCGCCGCCATGCGATCGATGCGATCCGCTTGCTCGAGAGCCCGCTCTTTAGACAGCGTCAGGAATGCGCCGATCTGCCCGTCCTCCTGCTTGATGCGCGCGAAGTGCGCCTCCGCCAACGCGAGCGCGGTGGTCTTGCGCTTCTGCACCGCAGTGCGCGCAGAATCAATTGTGAGTGACTTCAGGTCCATGGGGCTTTCCGGAATGCGCCGCCTGTCTAGCACTCGCCGATCCAGGAGTCATTGATCAGCGCTCAATTACTTTCGGGACTGTGAAGAAATGTTCGTCGGCATCGGGTGCGTTCGCGAGCGCTTCTTCATGCGGCAACGACTTGCGCAGTCCCTCGGCGATATCTTCGCGGCTCGCGTACGAGAACCGCGCGCTTCCCTGCTTCGCATCATCCACTCCATAGCGATCGGAAACCTGCGCCATCGGGGGCACGTCCGACGTGTCGAGTTCATTGAGCCGGTCGATGTATTCGAGGATGGAATTCAGATCGCGCACCATCCCCGCGCGCTCTTGGCCCGTGAGTTCCAGATTGGCCAGGTCGGCAACGTAGGCAACGTCTTTCTCTGTGACTTTCATATTTCTGACTCACGGAATAACCAGGGCGAAATCTAGCGGAGGGTCATGTCTGTACTTTCCGGACGCGCGAGCACGAATTCAATTCTGCGAACCGCCTCGGTCGTATATCGATTGATCACTGCCAGATATCGCGGCGCCAGGGATTGCAGTTCCGCTTTCCATCGCTGGCCGGCGACTTCCACGCGCAACACTCCATCCTCAAAAACCAGGGCGCGCGTCCGCTCCGCCACGGCCGATCCGCAGACCACCGGCCATGCCATCAGCGGCGCCTGCGATGGCGGCGCCAGCCGCAAAGACTCAGCAACAATTTTTTCCAGCCCGGAGCTCGCCTGTTCCAAGGTCAAATCCTCGTCTCATCCAGCGCCATACATGGTTTGAGTGCACTTCAATTTTAGCACTCGCGACGGCCGATCTACGGGTCGCACAGCCTCATGCGGGAAATTCGCGACGCACGAATTCGAGAGCCGCATCCCGCGACGGTAGTCGCCCTTCGAGCTGCGCATCTTCCACCGCAGTCAGAATTTCGCGGAACTTTGGGCCGGGAACGTGACCCGCGGCAATCAGATCATCGCCGGTAACCAATGGCGAAGGACGCATCGTTGCCGCTGGAATTTCCGCGCGCTTTTGCTGGATAAATTCATACGTACTCAAATTGCGGTGGCTGGCCAGGCAGTCAGCGCGATGCAAGGCAAGATGCTCGTCAAACGCAGGCATGCGAAGGAATTTCTTCAGCGTGGATTCCTTCATCCGGCTCACGTGTCCAAAGCGCATGTGATTGTCGACCAGCGCAAGAATCTGTTCGGTTCCGTCGTTGGAAAATCGGAACCGCCGGCAGATTTCTGCCGCCATCTTCACGCCCACTTCAACGTGACTATCGAATCGGATGCGATCCGGAGCCACCCGAAACGTCGCGGGCTTGCCGACATCATGCAGCAGCGCTCCCCAGGCCAGCGTCAACGGGCAAGGATTCGGCAGGTTGTCCAGAAGAAGCAGCGTGTGGACGAATACATCTCCCTCGGGATGGAATTCCGGCGGCTGCGCAACTCCCTTCATGGCCGAAATCTCCGGCAGGACGGGTTCGAGCAAGCCGCTTTCATCCAGCAGGAGAAACCCACGCCGGGCATGTCCTTCCGTCAACATGCGCGTTAGTTCGTCGCGCACCCGCTCACGCGACACGACCCGGATTTGATCAGCGAGTTTCTGGATCGCCGAAAAAGTCCACGGCTCAATCGCGTATTCAAAGCGCGCGGCAAAGCGAACCGCGCGAAGCATGCGCAACTTATCTTCTCCAAAACGCTGCTCAGGATCCCCGATGGTGCGGATGATTCCCGCTTCTAGATCTTTGCGCCCGCCTACAAAATCGAGCACTTCTCCGCTTACGGGATCGAGCAGCATGCCGTTGATCGTGAAGTCCCGGCGCGCTACATCTTCCCGCGAATCGCGGCTAAAACGCACTTCGTCCGGATGTCGGCCGTCGGAGTATCCGATATCGCTGCGAAAAGTGGCGACCTCGACCGCCCGACCCTTCGAAGAGAAATGCGCTGACACGGAGCCTGCCTTGTCTTCCTCCGGCATTGGCACCAACACGACACCGAACTGAGCCCCCACCGCATATGTATCGGGAAAGATGCGCATGATCTGCTCCGGCGTGGCGTCGGTAGCGACGTCATAATCCTTGGGCTCGCGCCCGAGCAGGAGGTCGCGCACGCACCCGCCCACCAGATACCCTTGAAAACCGCGCTGGCGCAGGGTTTTCACGATCGAAGTTGCGAAGTTCTTCAACATGGCAGTCCTGGGGAAACTGATCCCATGATACCGCTGACAAAAGTCAAGGTAATGACCGCTTCTCAGCAGAGTCCCACGCTTTGCGATAGCAATCCGTCAGCACGCGCGATACTGCGGCGCGATCTACTCTGTCTGGCAGAGAAGACGATTTGGCCGCCTCCTCGCATTCCGCAAACAACTTCTGCGCCATAGCGATGACTTTGTCCATGGAATATTTCCCAGTGCGGACGCGAATGAGAAGGTCTCGTTCAGGGCGAGGCATCGTAATTCTGCCCTCTGACAGAAGTTCCTTGCACTCATACAGCAGGCGCAGGGTGTGCATGGCGGCCTTTACGTCATAACCGTATTTTTCTTCGATCTCAGGCCGCTGCCCTTTCTTGCCCCGTCCCTTACTGCCAGTCATGCGTTTGAGTTGATCGTCGGCGAATCCCACGAACGGCTTTACAAATGTTCGCGCAAGAAAAACGGTCCGGTGGCGCGCGATTTCCGTCCAGATAGAATTGCGAACAAAGCTCCCGGCAAAGAGAAAGTGCAGCGCCGTAGGATTTCCCTTGCATGCCAGTCCGGCCCATTTTTTGAGCGAGTAAAGCGTGATATCTACATCATTGGGACCGTTGCGGCGGTCGTCCCCGGCAGTGGACCAGACAAAATGCGGAAAGGATTCTAATCCGAGAACCAACTCCGGAGGCTCGATATAAACGCCGTAGATATCAAGGTCGTCCGTTCCGTGAACTTTAGCACCATGCAATTCGGATCCACCCACAAAAAGGTGGATCAGCTGATCCGAGAAGGGAAAGCGGGATTCCCGCACGTGTTGAAGTAAGTCAGCCGTAGGACTTCGAATAATATAGAAGCATGCCTGACGCCTACATCCTTGGCATCGAAAGTTCGTGCGACGAGACCGCGGCGGCCGTGGTGCGCTCGGGCGAACAGCTTATCTCGAATGTCGTCGCTTCGCAGATCGCGACCCATCAGCCCTATGGCGGCGTCGTCCCGGAACTGGCTTCCCGGGAGCATCTGCGCGCCATCGTACCGGTGGTGCGCCAGGCGCTGGCCGAGGCTCGGCACACTTATCACTCAGTCGATGCCATTGCAGTCACCCAAGGCCCCGGCCTTGCGGGTGCGCTGCTCGTTGGCATCAGCTACGCCAAGGCCCTGGCCTTCGCCCTAGACAAGCCGCTCATCGCCGTCAACCACCTCGAAGGCCACATTCATGCCGTGCTGCTGGATCTGTACGAGAATCGGGAGCGGCGGAAGGGCAACAACGCCGTGCAATTCCCGGTGCTGGCCCTGGTCGTCTCCGGCGGACACACGCATCTATATCTGGCCGCGCAGAAGGACGCTTCCTGGACCTACCAGAATATCGGCCACACTCGCGACGACGCGGCTGGAGAGGCCTTCGACAAAGTCGCCAAGCTTTTGGGGCTGGGATATCCCGGAGGCCCTGCGATCGACCGGCTCGCTCCGCACGGCGACCCACGAGCCGTGAAGTTTCCGCCCGCGCAGATCAAGCATCGCGATCGCCGCGGCAGAAACGATGGCAAGGTCATCGCTGTGGACGACACCCGCCCGCGCTTTGATTTTTCCTTTAGCGGCATTAAGACGGCGATCTTGCGCTACGTCGAGACGCACGATATGCCCGCGTCAATAGAAGCGCGCCGCAGGGCCCTTGCGAACATTGCGAAACCCAAGGTGGAAGATTATCTCGCTAACTGCGACCAGCTCACGCTTGACCTGGTGGCATCTTTCCAGCGCGCGATGGTCGAAGATCTTGTGGGAAAAACCTTGGCAGCAGCCCGGGCTTGCGATGTCGCCACCCTGTTCGTCACCGGCGGAGTTGCGGCCAACCAGGAATTGCGCCAGACCTTTGAACGCCAAGCCGCAGAAGAAGGTTTGCCCGTGTACTTCCCTTCGCGACCGCTCTCCACCGACAACGCTGCCATGATCGCGGCGGCCGCCTATCCTAAATTTCTCTTGAAGGATTTTGCCGCCATGGATTTTTCCGCAGAGGCCGGCATGCTCTTGCGATAGAAATATCGCGGCATGCTCCTAGCCCCAGCTGGCTACTCCGCAGTGGAACGCGGCTGTCCAGCCTCGCCTAGCAGAGCCTCCAGCGCCCTGCCGAGCTGGGCTTCGATCTCAATATCTTTGAAGATGGCGAAGTTGGCGCGCTTCTCCGTCTGATCGAACCCGCCAGCCTTGTAGGCGACAATGATGATTGGAATGTCCGCGGTTTGCGATTTGCTCTTCAGCGCGGTAATCAGTTCGCCTCCCGACATTTTCGGCATTACCATATCGGTGATGATCAGCGCCGGTTGCACGCGGGAGAGGACTTCCAACGCTTCCTCGCCATTAGCGGCAACCTCGACCGCAAAGCCGCGCTGCTCCAGAAAGCGGCAAATGGTATAGCGAATCAGCATGGAGTCGTCGACCACTAGAGCTACAATGGCCATAAGAGTCTAGGATGGAACCCCATGCCTCCGCACCGGACACTACCAGAGGGTTCGGGACGAGACAAGCCGAAATCGCGAGCGCGAGATTACCTGCATCGGCGGCGGCTCCAAAATTGAAAATCAGATCTCGGTTTCCTGAGCGCGTTCTTCGATGTTCATGTCCTTAAACTCGCTGGACTCGAAGATTTCGCCGCATTCCTTGCACTCGACGAATTCCGAATCCTCGTCTCGGCTAACGATCTGCACGCGTGGGTGCTTACAAGGCTGCTTCGTATCACGGCTTTGAGGTGAGATCGACTTTGAGGTCATAAATCCGGAAGGTCTCCAGACAAACAGGCGGAGGGATGTTGCGCCGGAATTTCACGGTATTTTAAGCCCGGTTGGCCGGTTGTCAAGTCCCAAGGGGTGAATGGTTGCAAATTTGTAAGAAGTTTCAGGCACGACGCCGAATGTTCACGCCCCGCACACGGCTCAAAGTCCGACAAAAACCGTCGCATTGCTTTAAGCCGTTTAGCGCGTGTTACTTACCTTTGGGCGCGCTTTCTCGACACCTGGCTGCATGCACTTGCTCTACTAACGAAAAGTGACGTAAAATGAATTACGACAGAAAAGGTCGGATTTGATGCGGCTCCAATATTTGATGGGAACCAGGTGCTGAAACTTACCAAAAAAGCCGACTATGCGCTGATGGCGATGAAGCATCTCGCGGAGCAATCCAGCGCAGGTTCGCAGAGCGCCAAGGACGTTGCTGATGCCTACAGTATCCCGCCCGAGGCCCTGGCTAAGATCCTGCAGCGATTGGCCAAAGCTGGCTTGTTGCTGTCGCATCACGGCACGAACGGCGGTTACACGTTGGCCCGGGCGGCCCACACGATTTCCGCCTTCGAGGTGATTCAAGCCATCGACGGCCCTCTGTTCATCACTTCTTGCGTCACGGTGCGGGGAGAATGCGACCAGACGGACCGTTGCAATATACGGGAACCGTTGCGCAAGGTGAACGACAGTATTGAAGCGGTTTTGAAGCGCATCAAGATTTCGCACATGCGGGAAGAACCAGAAGAAGCCGGCAGCGCACCTCCCAGGAAAGCGGCGGATTTAGTGACGATAAGTTAAGCCGTTGGGAATCGTGAGCCGTTGGGAAGACGAGATTCATCCGAGAGTTTAGACAATAGAGTTTAGAGAATTAAGATTCGCCAAGCAGGAGAAGCCATCAATGAGCACGGACGTCAAGATCCCCCAGGCAAACACGCAACTGCACCGCTCCGACGCTAAGGGCGTGAAGCTGCCGATTTATATGGATAACCACGCCACCACCCCTATGGATCCGCGGGTGCTGGAAGAGATGCTGCCGTACTTCATGGAGAAGTTCGGCAATTCGGCCAGCCGCAATCACTCGTTCGGGTGGGCTGCGGAAGAAGGCGTGGAAACGGCGCGAGAGCGCATCGCGAAGCTGGTCGGCGCCACTACGAAAGAGATTATCTTCACATCCGGAGCCACGGAGAGCGACAACCTGGCGATCAAGGGCGTTGCCGAGATGTACCGCGAAAAGGGCAACCACATCATTACCGCGGTCACGGAGCACAAGGCGGTGCTTGATACCTGCAAGCGCCTCGAGAAATACGGCTACCGCGTCACCTACATGCCGGTGCAGAAAGATGGCCTGGTCGATCTGGACGACCTGAAGCGCGCCATGGATGACAAGACGATCCTGGTGACGATCATGTACGCCAACAACGAAATCGGCGTTCTACAGCCGGTGGCCGAAATCGGTAAACTATGTCACGAGCGCGGCGTGATCTTCCATACGGACGCGACGCAGGCGGTCGGCAAAGTGCCGGTGGACGTGATCAAACAGAACATCGACCTGGCATCCATTTCCGCCCATAAGATGTATGGCCCGAAAGGCGTCGGCGCCTTGTATGTGCGCCGCAAGAATCCGCGGGTACAGATTTCCGCGATTATCGATGGCGGCGGCCACGAGCGCGGCATGCGCTCTGGAACGCTGAACGTTCCTGGCATCGTTGGCCTGGGCAAGGCCTGCGCCCTTGCGCAAGAGGAGATGCCGCAGGAATCTTGTAAGCTAGCAGGCCTGCGCAACCGCCTGCGTGATCGCATCATGAACCGTCTCGATGAGACCTACATCAATGGCTCGATGGAGCATCGTCTCCCAGGCAATCTGAATATCAGCTTCGCCTACGTAGAAGGCGAGTCTCTGCTGATGGGCATCAACGATATCGCGGTTTCGAGCGGTTCGGCATGCACCTCCGCGACCTTGGAGCCATCTTATGTATTGAAGGCTCTGGGAACCGGCGACGATCTGGCGCATAGCTCGATCCGTTTCGGCATCGGCCGCTTTAACACGGAAGCGGAAGTCGACTATGTCGCCGATCGCGTCATCGAAACGGTGGAGCGCTTGCGCGAGCTTTCTCCGCTCTATGAAATGGCAAAGGAAGGCATCAACCTGAAAGACGTGAAGTGGGCGGGAGAATAGCAAAACACAGGTTTCAACGTCTCAAAGTTTCAAGGTTTCAAAGTTGCTGCCTTGAGGCCAGACGATTGAACCTTGCAACTTTGAAACTTTGAAATTCGAGGTTAAAAAATGTCATATAGCGATAAGGTCATCGATCACTACAACAATCCCCGCAACGTCGGCTCGATGGACAAAAAGAGCACCGATGTGGGCACCGGCCTGGTAGGCGCGCCCGAGTGTGGCGACGTCATGAAGCTCCAGATCAAGGTCAATCGCGAAACCAACGTCATTGAGGACGCGAAGTTCAAGACCTTCGGCTGCGGCTCCGCCATCGCTTCGTCTTCGCTCGCCACCGAATGGGTCAAGGGCAAGACCGTGGACGAAGCTCTCGCCATCAAGAACATGGACATCGTGAAGGAGCTTTCTCTTCCTCCCGTAAAGATCCATTGTTCAGTGCTGGCCGAGGACGCGATCCGGGCCGCCATCGGAGACTGGAAAAAGAAACAGGAAGTGTCGAGCCCCGTCGCCGCCGAAGCGAAGTAGCTTTGAGCCGTGAGCTTCGAGCTTCGAGCTAAGAGTTGCCGTTAGGACTCCTTCGCCGACGTATAGCAGGGCTGGAGAGAAAGCTCGCAGGGTGATTGCCTAAAGCTCATAGCTCAAGACTCGCAGCTGAACCTCGTATCTGACTATGACAACAGCAACGGAACAAAAACCCGCGCAGGCACCCGCCAAGGGAATTCTCGTCACCGAGAAAGCCTTGACCAAGGTGCGTAGCGCCATGTCCAAAGAAGGCATTTCGCCCGACCAGGGCGGCCTGCGGCTAGGAGTACAAGGCGGAGGATGTTCGGGCCTGAGTTACAACATCCGGTTTGACACGCAACCGCGCGAACGGGACCGCATCTTCCAGTTCAGCGACGTGCGCGTATTCGTGGACCCGAAGTCGTTCATCTACCTGCACGGCATGACCCTGGATTACCAGGAAACGCTGATGCAACAGGGCTTCGTATTCGTGAATCCCCAGGCATCGAAGTCGTGCGGCTGCGGCACGTCATTCTCAGCCTGATGCCTGTGTGGGCGCGGGCGACCCGCCCGCGCGCGGCCTGCCTCGAGCGCTCCGTTTACGCGCACTTCGTCAAGCCACTTGCGTTCGCTGTTTAAGGAATTGGAATGACCGACTCTGCTCTTACCGCGATCAGCGCCAAGCCTTTGCCGCAGGAAACGCATTCCTGCTGGTCGTGCGGCTCCATGCGCGCCGCGCACTTTTGCGAGTCCTGCGGAAAAGTCCAGCCTCCGGTTCCCGTCGATTATTTTTCGTTCTTCGGTCTGCCCCGGAAACTAAATGTTGATGTCGCGGCTTTGGAGAGAGATTTTTACGACCTGAGCCGCAGGCTCCATCCTGATCTGAATGCGCGCGCCGGCAGCCGGGAACAAGAGTGGAGTCTGGAACAAAGTTCTCTGCTCAACGACGCCTATCGCACCCTGAAAGATCCAATCATGCGCACGCAATACATGTTGCACCTTGAAGGCGTGGAATTGGAGGAGCAGTCGAAAAGCGCGACCGAACAAGCCCGCGCCACGGGAGAGACTAAGAAGCAGATCGTCCCCCCGGATTTGCTCGAAGAAGTCTTCGAACTGAACCTGCAGCTCGAAGAGCTGCGCATGAACAAGAAGATGGGAGAAGACGATCCGGGACTGATCGAAGAAATCAGCCGGCAGAAGCTTGAGCTGGAACAAAAGCATTTGGCGCTCCTGCACGAGTTAGAGGTTTGTTGGAGGATGTGGGATGGATTGATCCAGCGTATGCAGAACGGTCAACCGGTCTCGGAGGAAGAGCGCAGGCAGGAACGCGACAAAATGGTGGATGTGCTGAACCGCCGCAATTACATCCGCAATTTGGTCAGAGATGTGAACGCGGCAATGGAAGAGTAGTGATCATGGCATCCGATCGCATCGTCGGCATCGACCTCGGTACCACCAATTCCCTGGTGGCCTTCATGCAAGGGGATATGCCTGTCGTAATTCCGGGCGACGATGGCCTGAATCTGCTTCCTTCGGTAGTCGCTCTGGACGCGAACAACCAGCCGGTCATCGGCAATGCCGCGCGCAATGCCCTGATCGAAACGCCGGAACGAGCTGTCTACTCGATCAAACGCCTGATGGGACGCGGCGTGGAAGACATTCAGGAAGAGTTGAACCTCTTTCCATTCCGTCTCGCCGAAGACCTGGAGCCCGGAGAAGTACTCCGCATCAAGCTGGGCAATAAAACTTTCACTCCGCCAGAAATCTCCGCGCTCATTCTTCGCCAGCTCAAGCGCAGCGCGGAGCGATTCTTCGGCGGCCCGGTGACGAAAGCAGTCATCACCGTTCCCGCCTACTTCAACGACGCGCAGCGTCAGGCCACGAAAGATGCCGGCCGCATTGCCGGTCTCGAAGTCCTGCGCCTGGTGAACGAACCCACCGCGGCGTCGCTCGCCTACGGCCTCGACAAAAAACAGAACGGCATCGTCGCCGTCTACGACCTTGGCGGCGGCACCTTCGACATCTCGATTCTCAAGCTGCACGACGGAATCTTCGAAGTTATCGCCACCAACGGCGACACCCATCTCGGCGGCGACGACATCGACAACCTGCTCATCACCATCGCGCTCGACGACATTCGCGGCGACCTCGGTCTCGATCTTCGAAATAACAATCTCCGCCGCAATGCCGAGGCTGTGCAGGCGATCCGCAAAGCCGTCATCGAAGCCAAGATCGCGCTTTCGTCCCAGTCCTCCATCAAGCTCGATATCGAATTGCCCGGCGGTAAGCGCTACCGCCGCGAGGTTACCCGCGAGCAGTA
This sequence comes from uncultured Acidobacteriaceae bacterium, assembly GCA_963709305.1. Classification (GTDB taxonomy): domain Bacteria; phylum Acidobacteriota; class Terriglobia; order Terriglobales; family Acidobacteriaceae; genus Sulfotelmatobacter. Next base: position 68,732 of record CAVPWO010000009.1, read on the forward strand.
TGAGCAATTGATTCAACCCGTTATCGATCGCACCGTAGGCCCATGCAGGCAGGCAATGAAGGATGCAGGCCTTAAACCCGAAGGAATTGACGAGGTCGTGCTCGTCGGCGGCTCGACGCGCATCCCCAAGGTTCGCGCGCTGGTGAAGGAATTGTTCCACCGCGAGCCGCACACCGATCTGAATCCCGACGAAGTCGTCGCTCTGGGCGCGGCGGTGCAGGCGAACATTCTCAGCGGCGGCTCCCAAGCGACCGAGAACATGCTGCTGCTCGACGTGACTCCTCTCTCTCTTGGCATTGAAGTCGCGGGCGGCGTCACCGACAAAATCATTCTGCGCAACTCGACCATTCCCGCATCGGCTACGCAGTTTTACACCACGCAGGTCGACGGCCAGGCCAACGTTGCGATTCACGTGCTGCAAGGCGAACGCGAACTGGCCAAGGACTGCCGTTCGCTCGCGCGCTTCGATCTCAAAGGTATCCCCGGCATGGCTGCCGGCATCCCGCGAGTCGAAGTGAAGTTTCTGATCGACGCCAACGGGATTCTGCACGTCTCCGCGCGCGAGCAGCGCAGCGGCAAAGAGGCCGAGATTCAAGTGCAGCCCAGCTACGGCCTGACCGACGAGCAGGTCGAGGGCATGATTCTCGATTCGTTCGACAATGCCGAAGAAGATTTTCGGCGCCGTCAGCTGATCGAAGCGCGCAGTGAAACTGCAACGATCCTCGCCGCCCTCGAAAAAGGAAAAAAGAGTGCAGCCTGGGGACAACTGACCACTGAGGAAAAGAAGCGGATCGCGAAAATGGAAAAGTCGCTGGCCGCAGTGAATGCCGAAGAAGATTATCAGGCGATCCGCAAAGCCATCGACGCGCTGAATCAAGGCACAACGCGCCTGGCTGAACTGATGATGGACACCGCCGTCTCGACGGCGCTGAAAGGCAAGAACATGGACGAGACGGATCTGGGCGAAGCCCCGACCGCCCCGCATCCCATGGCGAAAGCAGAATTCGAATGATCACGCCTGATTACTCATCGCCGCAAATCGTCATCCTCAGCGGAGTGCGACTTCGCGCTTCGCGCGACATCCACTCCCGCTCAGGATGACAGTATCAAGATCGATTGAGAGATTGAGGAACATATGGCTGAAGAAAAAACACAAGGAGCCGGCACGTTGACCGAAGAGGCTCCCGGGGAAAACACGGTGCAGGTCACGTTCTTGCCCGAAGGCAAGACGGTGCAGTTTGAAAACGGAAAATTGCCCTATGAAGATCACGGCAAGGAGCAGTCCCTGCTCGACATCGCGCTGAATTTTGGCGTCACGCTCGACCATGCCTGTGGCGGCAACTGCGCCTGCACGACCTGCCACATCTGGGTCAAGGAAGGCGCCGAGAATCTCTCCCCGATGGACGATGACGAGGCTGACCGGTTGGACATGGCCGCCGATCTCCAGCTAAACTCGCGTCTCGGCTGCCAGGCGCAGATCGTCAAGCCCGGCAAAGTTGTCGTCGAGATTCCCGCCTGGAATCGCAACTACGTGTCCGAGGAGCACTGAGCATGGCGAAGAAACTGACCTGGGACGACGCCGAAGACCTCGGCATATTGCTCTCTGAAACTCACCCCACGCTCGATCCGCTGGCCGTGCGTTTCACCGACCTGCATCGCTACGTCACCGAATTGCCGGACTTTGCCGGCGACCCGAAAGCCTCGAATGAAGGTAAGCTGGAAGCGATCCAGATGGCATGGCATGAGGAAGTCCAGGATCGTACACAAGGCTGATTGCGCTTCCGCGAGTATCTACGCACCGCATCCCGCGCAGATTCGCAATATTTTTACAATTTTGTGACAAATGGCGGGCACGAGTCACCCTATCCTGCAAACACACAAGAGCTTTCGAGAACTCGGAGGCTCTCCTCTCTCTAGGTCCTATTCAGAAGGGCACGGCGCTCGCTGTGCCCTCATTTTTACCTCGCTTTCCCGTCAGCGGACCGATACCGGCGCAAGCTCTTCCACGTTGGCCTCGCGCAGAAACTTCGCCGCCTCTTCCGGCGGCGTGGGATTGATGTAGAAGCCGGTGCCCCATTCAAATCCCGCGGTCTTCGTTAGCTTCGGCATAAACTCGATGTGCCAGTGATAGTGATCATTGGTGGGATCTTGCGCCGGCGAAGTGTGAATCACCAGGTTATAAGGCGGATTATCCAGCACCCGGTCGGCCCGGCCCAGCAAGTCTTTCAACGATCGGGCCAGGTTCTCGAACATGTGCGACGACGAGTTCTCGAACGCCGACTCATGTTGCTTGGGCAAGATCCAGGTCTCGAAGGGAAAGCGCGGAGCATACGGCGCCAGCGTGACAAAATTCTCGTTCTCAGCCACGACGCGCGTGCCGCTGTCCATTTCCTGGCGAATGATGTCGCAGAACACGCAGCGTTCCTTATAGAGGAAGTACTGCTTGGCCCCCTCCAGTTCCTGCGTAACATTAATAGGAAGAATGGGCAGCGCAATGAGTTGCGAGTGCGCATGCTCCAGAGATGCTCCCGCCGCCTCTCCATGATTCTTGAAAATCAGGATGTACTTGAATCGGCGGTCTTTTTTCAAATCCAGGATGCGGTCCCGGAAGGTCCACAGGACGTCTTCAATCCGTTTCGGAGGCAGCGTCGCAAGGCTGGCGGTGTGGTCTGGGGTCTCAATGATGACTTCGTGCGCCCCGATTCCGTTCATGCGATCGAACATGCCTTCCGCCTGGCGGTTCAGTGTGCCTTCGATTCCCAAAGCTGGAAACTTATTGGGAACGACGCGGACCGTCCATCCGGGAGTATCGCGCTGGGGCGGTTGTCCGCCGTTTGGGTTCGGGCGATAGGCCTGAATCTCGGGAGGCGTCTTGCTCTCGTTCCCATAATCAAAGGGGCAAAATCCCCCCTTGATCTTCATATTTTCGCGGACAAAATCGGTTGGGCGCTTGGCTCGGTCGGTTGAAATAATCACCCAACGGCCAACAATCGGATCTTTTCTCAGCTCAGGCAATTACCGAATCCTTTCACTGCGGTGACGCAAACTGTATTTTATCCCGACAAGGAAGCGTTACGAAATACTTCGAACTGCGGGCGGGAACCAGGAACCTCATAGTATACGCTTACAATATCGAATCTCCATTGGCACGAGGGTGGAAGCGGTCGCCGGTATTCCCGGGCCACCTCAGCCACTTCACGCCGTTTGTGCCGGTCCACGGCGGCCTCGGCAGTTTTCACCTCGCGCGAGGATCGCGTTTTAACTTCAATAAAACAAAGAACATCTTGATCCCAGCCGATCAAGTCAATTTCTCCCCGACAGCGTGGCGAACGAAAATTCCGCGCGACGATAGCATAACCCAGCTTTCGCAGGTGAAAATATGCGTCCTCTTCCCCGCGCGTGCCGGTACGCTGGTGGCTGGGCCGCGAGTCCGGCCGAAGCATACGCCCCGCAATCCAATCCAGCCCGTGAATAACGGTTCGCGTGAAAACGGCAGGAAGCATAGAAGCAGTGCTTCACTGTATCGAACCGAGCCGACAGAGAGATGTGACATGCCTCACAGGCCGATCGATTGACAGTCAGCCTGTCCCTGAATGGGAAAGATTGTAAGGACGTTGTGGAAACAGCGAAGGAAGATGTGGGGACGGCCGCCCTCGGCTGTCCAGCGGCCCGGAAGTATCGGGCCGCCAGCATCACCAGAACGCATGCTACCGAAAAGCTCTACGCCTCGCCTACCGTCGCGATGCACGCTTCGAGCACGTCGACGGCGACATCGGCTTGTTCTTTCGTCACTACCAGCGCCGGGCATATGCGCACCGTGCTCGGCCCGCAGCCCAGGAACAGCACTCCGTGCTCGAACGCCATTTCGACGATTCGGTCGCGCTCGGCGTGGGCGTACTCTTTCGTGACCTTATCTTTCACGATGTCGACACCGATCATGAGTCCGCGCCCGCGAACATCGCCCACCAGTTTTAGCTTGGAAGGCCAGTCGGCCATGCGGTTCATCACGTGATTCCCCACGCTGGCCGAATTCTCCAGCAGGTTCTCTTTCTCGATCACATCGAGAGTTGCCAATGCCGCGGCAATGCAAACTGGATTGCCGCCAAAAGTGGACGCGTGCGATCCCGGAACCCAATCCATGATTTCCGCGCGCGTCATCGTGACACCCAGCGGCATGCCCGAAGCAATTCCCTTCGCCATGCAGACCATGTCAGGCTCGACTCCGGTGTGCTCGACCGCAAACCACTTCCCAGTGCGTCCAATGCCACTCTGCACTTCGTCGACTACCAGCATGATTCCGTGGCGATCGCAGATGCGCCGCAGCTCCTGCATGAAGATCTTTGGAGCCACCACGTAACCGCCTTCGCCCTGTACCGGCTCGACGAAGATTGCCGCCACTTCCTCCGGCGCCAAAGTGGTCTTAAACAGCTTTTCCTCGATGAAGCGGGCGCAGCCCAAGGCAAAGTTGTCGGCATCTTGCGGACCGGCGGCGCCGCGGTAAACATCGGGATAGCGCACGTGCGTTACTCCCGGTACCAGCGGAGCAAAACGTCGGCGCTGCTGCGGCTTGGATGCGGTCAGGGAAAGCGCTCCCATGGTTCGTCCATGAAACGCTCCAAAAAATGCGATTACATTCTGCCGCTTGGTGTGGTAGCGTGCCAGCTTCAACGCGCACTCCACTGCCTCCGCTCCCGAGTTGCCGTAGTAAATGCGATGAGGCCCGGGCATGGGCGCAATCCTTGACAATCGCGCCGCCAGATCCACCATGCTCTCGTAGTAGAAATCCGTGCCCGACATGTGAATGAGATCGCCGGCCTGTTTCTGAATGGCAGCAACTACATGGGGATGACAATGTCCGGTCGAAGTTACAGCGATGCCTGCGGAAAAATCATAAAACTCGTTGCCGTCAACATCGGTAATGACAATGCCGCGCCCACTCTTGGCCACCAGCGGATAGGAACGGGTGTAGGACGGCGAAATGTATTTCTCGTCACCCTCGAGCACTCGCTTGGCATTCGGTCCGGGCAGGGCAGTATTGATCCTGGGACCGTGGGCGGCAGCGGTTTTCGCAGCAGCCGCAATTTTTGTTTTAGTGGCGGTTTCAACAGTCATGGAATCCTCCGTCAGCAGCTGCCAGTAAACAGCCGCCGGTTGTCGGGAAATGCAACCTCGGAACGCGGAATCCTGGTTCGGATCACGCAGGCCGAGGCGAATCAGATGGAGGATTAAGAGCTAGTCGCTACCGAACAGGCTGGGCCGCAATCGCGACGGCAGGTTCGCCCGATAGCGGCGCGGGCACACCAGGCAGTGCAGCCAGCACTCCGGCAGATGCGAATTGGGATTGTGGCGCAGCATCGCGAACCGTCGACATCACTGATTGATTATAGCCGGAAGGCATCAGCCTCGTAACCCCCTTTTCTTTAGCCTGGCCTCCGGTTGAATTCCACAAAAACGCGTGCTAAGCTCGGCGGGCCGCCGAGGTGTCGGTAAATGATGAAGATTGGCATGATCTTTATCCTTGCTCTGGCCCTCTCATTCGTTCCCCTCTCGTCTGGCCAAGCGGTCAAAGCGAATGAATCCGCGCCAGATACCTTGATTGTCCTTCAACGTGGCGCATGTGAGCAGCGTTGCGCCGTGTATCGCATCGTGATCTTTGCCGACGGCACAGTAATCTACGAAGGGCGGCACTTCGTCCGCCATTCGGGTTTAGTCAAGAGCGGCATTTCTCCCAAAGTCCTCGCTGAGTTAGTCAGCGACCTGGAAGCGAGCGGTTTCTTCCAACTCGAAGACAACTATGGCTATGGCAACAAAGATCACTGTGAATCGTTGGACTCCGGTGAACCCGCCGCCATTCTTACGGTTGCCAGCCATGGCCGGTCGAAAACTGTTCTTCACAACCACGGCTGCACCGGAGCGGCTCCCACGCGACTGACGGAACTCGAAGATAAGGTCGATCGCGCGGTCGGCGCCGTCAAATGGATTAAATGAACAAGCTGGTGAAAGATGGCATTCACGCGAACTGATGCGGTCAAGTACGCCGACAAATTTTGGAACATCCCCGCCGATGACGGGATCTTCTGGCTGAGCAATGAGAGTGTCAACGTCGACCAGGTTCGGATGAACAATGTGATCCCCACGCCATTCTGGAAAAAAGCTCCGATCGGCGAAGGTTGGAAGCCCTTCTTCGTGGACGACGGCTCGGGAGGAGAAAAGGCCGTATTCCGGCGTGTGGTCGGCGGCACTCCGCAGGAGATTCTCATCAATCCATGGGACGGAATCGCCGACTGCGCTCACTTCTTGTCGAGATGCTTAACTGCAGGCGGTCTCCGGATCTCGGAGCGCGGCGTGCCATCGCTGGTGAATAAGTTGCAGAGCCTGCCAAACACTAAGACTCTCTGCGAGCGTGTTTCCAAGGAAGGAGGCCAAAGGGTCATCGACAGCGGCATCTTCAAGCCGGGAGATATGGTTGGCTACTTCAATATCGATCCCGCCGGAGACTACGGCGGTGCCAAACAATATAGCCACTCCGCGATGTATGTGGGAAAGATCGGTGGAACAACCGACGGCGGCATTACTTGCCACACGATCTGCCGGTTTCCTGGCCGCTCGTGGGTTGAAGACAGCTGGTGGCTCAAACCGCCTGGTCACTATTCCTATACTCTAATTCACTTCTCCGATGACGATCCCCGCCCCGACCCCATCAAAGCGGCTGCCCTCAACGGCTGGTGGCAACTCGACTACTCGGGGAAAACCGAATACTACCTGATGCAGGCTGGCTCGGCGACTTACACGAAGCGAGCTCCCACCAGGGGACAAACCGTGGTTCATGTCGCTGAAGGCACGGCTTACTGGTTCATGCCGCCGACCGGCGAAATCACCTTTACCTGGCGAAAAACTGGCACCGTGGAAGTTTGGACGCCAGCCGCCGGTGGATACACCAGCAAGATTAACGGGGCGATTCCGGGAGTTCTCACGAAACTCTTCTAGCGGACATCAGGCCTGCCCGCTTTGTTCTTGACACCCTATGCATCTCCCGGCAGGGCCGTGATCCGTCTCTTTGACATCCAGCCGCCTACGCCTTAGCATGGCTCGACCGCTCGGAGTAGGATTTTCCTTTGATCGAGCAGACCATTTCACATTACCGGATCGTCGAAAAGCTTGGCGGCGGCGGTATGGGCGTGGTCTATAAGGCCGAAGACACTCGTCTGGGCCGCTTTGTCGCTCTTAAGTTCCTTCCCGAAGACCTGGCACAAGATCGACAGGCGCTGGAGCGTTTCCGCCGCGAAGCCAAGGCCGCTTCCGCGCTCAATCATCCCAACATCTGCACCATCTACGACATCGGCGAGGAAAACGGCCGCACTTTCCTGGTCATGGAGTTCCTCGACGGCTCTACGCTGAAGCACCTGATCGCCGGTCGCGCCATGGAGTTGGAAACGATTCTTTCCCTGAGCATCGAAATTGCTGACGCTCTGGACGCGGCGCACGCAGAAGGCATCATTCACCGCGATATCAAACCCGCGAACATCTTTGTCACCAAACGCGGCCACGCCAAGATTCTGGACTTCGGCCTGGCCAAGGTGAAGTCCAATCCCGCTGTATCCGGGGAAATTCCGGACGTCACGGCCCCCACGAGCGTCGTGATCGAAGAGCATCTGACCAGTCCCGGATCAACTCTGGGCACGGTCGCCTACATGTCTCCGGAACAAGCCAAGGGCAAGGAACTCGACCCGCGCACCGATCTGTTTTCCTTCGGCGTGGTGCTCTACGAGATGGCCACGGGCACACTGCCGTTCCGCGGAGAGACTTCGGCGCTCATCTTCCAGGCCATTCTCGATCGCGCTCCAGTTTCTCCCATCCGACTGAATCCTGACTTGCCTCAGAAACTCGAAGACATTATCAACAAGGCCCTGGAGAAGGATCGTAACTTGCGTTATCAAAGCGCCGCCGACATGCGCGCCGACGTGCAGCGTCTGAAGCGCGATACCGACAGCGGTCGCGCGGTCGCGCAAAGTTCCGGTGCGATGCCGGCGATCCAGGAACCCGCTCACCAATCGGCTCCAGGCAGGTCGTCAGCCGTCAGCATTCCGCCGGCGCCCGCTTCCGCTTCTACGCATCCGGTGGCCAAGTCGCCGTCCGCCGGCAGCGCTGTGAGTGTGGCGAGCGCAACGACTGCGCCCAGGAATTCCTGGAAGGTTTTCCTGTTCACTGCCGTCCTGGTACTGCTAGCCGTGGCTGCGCTCTATTTTCTCCGCTCCCGCCAATCCGCCAAACTCACCGAAAAAGACAGCGTCCTTCTCGCCGACTTTATCAACACCACGGGCGATTCCGTTTTTGACGGAACTCTCAAACAGGCGCTGGCCGTGCAACTCGAGCAATCTCCTTATCTCAACATTGTTCCGGAGTCCAAAATTCGAGAGGCCCTGCGCTTCATGGGAAAGCCTCCGGATGAACGCCTTACCAACGATGTGGCCCGTGAAATCTGCCAGCGCCAAGGCATTAAAGCTATGCTGACCGGCACCATCGCCAGCCTGGGCAATCACTACGTCGTCACCCTGTCGGCCGTAAACGGTTCGAGCGGCGACTCTCTGGCCCGGGAGCAGGTCGAAGTCGAGAGTAAAGAACAGGTGCTCAAAGCGCTCGACAAAGCCACCTCCGAACTGCGGCAAAAGATGGGGGAATCACTGGCCTCAGTGCAGCATTTCGCCACGCCCCTGGAGCAGGCGACGACCTCATCGCTGGAAGCGCTGCAGGCCTTCAGTCTGGGTCAGGATGAGCATCAGAAAATGCGAGAAGACGCTGCCCTGCCCCACCTGAAGAAAGCGGTGGAGCTGGACCCAAATTTTGCTACGGCTTGGGCAACCCTGGGAGTCGTTTCCTCCAATATGGGTCGCAGCGCGGAGGGCGCTCAAGCCGTCAAGAAAGCCTATGATCTGCGAGATCGTGCCAGCGAGCGCGAAAAGTTCTACATTCAGGCCCACTACTTTACCGAAGTCACACTCGATCCGGAAAAGGCTTTGGAGGTCTATGCCGAGTGGCGACAGGTTTATCCGCGCGATACGACTCCTTATGACAATGCAGCGTTAGCCTACTCCGCACTGGCACAGCCCGAGAAAGCGCTCGATCTGGCCAGCCAGGCACACCGCATCAATCCCCACGATGCCTATGCCTATGACAACATGGCTGAGGCCTACGAGGCCCTGAACCGGTTCGATGAGGCCAAGAGCATCGCCGACGAGGCCATAGCGGACAAATTCGATGGAATCGCGGTTCACTTCGTGCTCACCGATCTGGCCTACATGCGCGGCGACCGCGCCGCCTATGAGCATGAATTGAATTTGGGAAAGGGTTCCTCCGACGAACCCTTCTTGCTCATGTTCAATGCGGGCTGGCAGGCTGCCCAGGGCAGGATCAAGGCCTCGCGGGAGCTGTGGCAGCGGGCTCATCAGGAATGCATGACCATGGGCGCGAAAGATCTCGCTGGCAATTTTCTGGGTATAGAAGCCTACATCGACGCCTTGTTTGGATACCAGGACGATGCCCGGCGGAAAGCTGCCCAGGTGCTGGAACTCTCGAGCGACCCGGAATCGCGCCTGGGCGCAGCAGCGGCGTTCGCAGCCGCCGGCGACCCGCAGAAATCCTCTGGCATCGTGGCTAGCGCTGGCCGTGAAGCTCCCGACAATCATTTCATTCAGTCCGTTCTTATTCCCCAGGTCAAGGCGCTGCAGCAGCTGGAAAAAAATCAATGGCCCGAGGCGATCACTTCGCTGGAAGGTCTTCGCCTCTACGAATTCGGGACTGGTCCGCGGGGCCCGGGCCCTACTCCGGTTTTCTTGCGCGGAACGGCTTATCTCAAGATGCGCGATGGCGCAAAAGCCGTCGTGGAATTTCAACGCATCCTCGATCACCGGGGCGCGTCCGGTTTTGCCCCGGAATATCCTCTGGCGCGGCTCAATCTGGCGCGCGCCTACGCGCTTCAAGGGGACGCTTCGAAAGCGCGAACAGCCTATCAAGATTTCTTTGCCGCGTGGAAAGATGCCGACCCAGACGTGCCGATTCTCAAAACCGCAAAGGCGGAGTACGAAAGGCTGAAGTAGCGTCCGGCCCCTTGGGACGATTCGGCCGTTAGAATCCAATCCTCGAACGCACGCGTCTGATATCTTTTACTTTCCCTCTTTTCAGGCCCATGAACCCCGTACAGCTTCCGCGCCCGTGGATGGTGATTCTTGCCTTCGGACTCGTGTACCTGTTCTGGGGCTCGACTTACCTCGCCATCGACATCGCCGTGCAAACGATTCCTCCAGCACTGATGTGTGGCGTCCGGTTTTCAATCGCGGGAGTGGTCATGCTGGCGGTTTGCGCTGCAAGCGGGCGCAGGATTTTATATTCTCCGCGGCAAATTGCTCTGTCCGCGGTGGTGGGGTTGCTCCTGCTCATGGGCGGCAACCTTACGCTCTCATATGCGGAACTTGCGGTTTCTTCTGGCTTAGCCGCGCTGATCGTTGCAATCACCCCGCTTTGGTTCTTAGTGCTCGACTCCCTGCTGCTGGGCGACCATCACATTTCCGGGCGCGGCAAGGCGGGTTTAGTCTTGGGGATCGTTGGATTATTCGTCCTGGTATGGCCGCAGTTGCAATCGGGCACGATCGGACGCCACGAGTTCTGGGCCTCGATCAGTCTGATCTTCGGGTCTTTCTCGTGGGCCTTGGGCTCGGTGCTCTCGAAGCGTTGGCAGTCCGGCATGGACGTATTCAGCGCCACCGCCTGGCAAGTCGTGGCGGCAGGCGCCGGCAATTTTATTTTCGCGTTACTCGTCCACGACCTTTCACATGTTCGTTGGACTCTCCGCGGCCTCGGCGCCACCCTGTACCTGGTAGTGTGCGGTTCCTGGATTGGCTACACCGCATACATCTGGCTGCTGGAGCACGTCCCCACATCGAAGGTTTCTACCTACGCGTATGTAAATCCCGTGGTCGCCGTGTTCCTGGGCTGGCTGATCCTGCATGAGCGCGTCGATCGCTTCATCCTGGCGGGAAGTGCGATAGTAGTGCTCTCAGTCATCCTGGTGACCAGCGCGAAGGTGAACGAGAAAGAGAAGACGGTTGCCCAAGAACTGCCGACGGTGGAAGCAACGGTGGATTGAGACCTTAGGCCCTCAGATCCCCAGCCGAGCGCCGAATTATCCGTGACCGCGCTCTTGGCACTCGAACCCCGAACATTCCCGCATAACGCCTATGAACAATAGGGACTCTCGCCTATCTTTCCCCGCTTTGCCGCATTAGAATTGCAGGGTACATTCCGCCGCGTCCATCGTGGACTCGGCGGTTTCTTTATCGAGGGATAGACATGGCAACGACCACGGCGGTTCCAAAGAACAAGATTTCGGGTGGCAGCTTTTTGTTGGAGTCCCGGCAACCGGAAGACGTCTTCACGCCGGAAGATTTCAGCGAGCAACACCAGCTGATCGGGCAAACGGCGGAGGAATTTGCCGTTAACGAGATCCTCCCCAACGTGGAGAAGATTGAGCACAAGGATTTTTCCGTTTCTCGCGATCTCCTGAAAAAAGCCGGCGAACTCGGTCTCAGCGGGGTCGAAATCCCGGAAGCCTACGGTGGGCTGGAAATGGACAAGGTCACTGCCGCCGTTATTGCCGATCACATTGCAAAGTATGCCGGCTTCGCCACCACCTGGGGCGCGCATAGCGGCATCGGGATGTTGCCCATTGTTTACTTCGGCACCGAGGAGCAGAAGAACAAGTATTTGCCGCGCCTGGCCTCCGGCGAAATTGTCGGCGCCTATGCCTTGTCGGAAGCTTCTTCGGGCTCCGACGCGCTCAACTGCCGGGCTCGCGCCGAACTTTCCTCCGATGGCAAGCACTATGTGCTCAACGGCGAGAAGATGTGGATCACCAACGCCGGTTTCGCCGACCTGTTCACCGTCTTCGCGAAAGTCAACGGGGAACGGTTCAGCGCGTTTCTGGTCGAGAGGAGTTTTCCGGGTTTCTCGGTGGGCGCCGAAGAACACAAGATGGGCATTCGCGGGTCTTCCACTTGCCCCATCATTCTGAACGATTGCAAAGTTCCGTCGGAAAATCTACTGGGCGAGATCGGCAAGGGGCATGTGATCGCCTTCAACATTCTCAACGTGGGCCGGTTCAAGCTCGGGGCAATGTGCGTCGGCGGAGGCCGGGTGTCTCTGGAGAACGCCATTGGCTATGCCAAGCAACGCAAGGCATTCAACAAAGTCATCGCCGACTTCGGGCTGGTACGCGAGAAAATCGCCAATATGGCAACTCTGATTTATGTCGGCGAATCGCTGGTCTATCGCACAGTTGGGATGATGGACGTTGCCTTGGGCGAGGTCGACAAATCGGCCGCCGACGCCGGCAAACAGACACTGAAAGCGATCGAAGAATATGCGGTCGAGTGCTCCATCATTAAAGTATGGGGCTCGGAGATGATCGATTACGTCGTCGATGAGACAGTACAGATTTATGCGGGCTATGGATTCGTCGAGGAGTATCCGGCCGAGCGCGCCTATCGCGATGCCCGCATCAACCGCATCTTCGAAGGGACGAACGAAATTAACCGGCTGATTATTACCGGCTTTTTGCTGAAGCGGGCGATGACCGGGCAATTGCCGCTGATGCCGGCGATCAAGAAACTGATGGACGAAGTACTCTCGGGCCCATCGATGGCCGAAGAACTCGAGGGCGCACTGCCCGACGAACGTAAATTGGTGGCGCAAGCCAAAAAATTGGGGCTGTTTGCAGCCGGCGCGGCCACGCAGAAATACATGCAGGCAATTCAGGATCAGCAGGAAATCATGGGCGCGATCGCCGACATGACGATTGAAGCTTACGCCATGGAATCGGCGGTGCTGCGGGCGCAGAAAATTGTTCAAGCCAGGGGTGAAGAGGGAGCGGCGTTACCGGTTGCGATGACGCGCGTCTATCTGTCGCAGGCGATGGAGAAGGTCGAAGCGGCGGCGCGAAAAGTGATTGCGGCGGTTGCCGACGGCGATATGATGCGGACGCAACTGGCCATCCTCCGCCGCCTGGCGAAGTACGAACCGTTCAACACCATCGAACTGCGGCAGCAGATCGCGCAGAAGATGATCGAGCGCGGGAAATATACGCTGGCTTAGAATCTCAGCGCGTACATCTGAACCACAGAGGACACAGACTTTCACAGAGAAATCCGGGATCCTCTGTGTTGTCCCGTGTCTTCTGTGGTTAGTTTTTTCTTTCCGTCTGCCCTCTGATACAACTGTGATGATGAAAATCACAGCGCTGCACCTCATCGCTGCAATCGCGCTTGCTCCCACCTTAGCCGCTCAGTCAAACCCACCACCGCTGCGGGATTCCGCTACGTTCGATCCAGACGGCACCGCTCACATCACGCGCGTAGTGCCAATGCCGGCGACCATTAGTCCGGAAGCACAGCACTGGTTGGCGTCGCTTACGCAGAACAAAGGCGGACAACAGACTCTAGCAGAGCGGCGCGCGCACACGGATGAATGGCGCAAGTTCGGTTCTGGGGAAGCGCGCAAGTACTATCCCGCGAATGTTGAGGAGACCACGACTGCGGGCGTTCGCACCGACATCATCACGCCGCTCACCATGCCCGAGGCCAATCGCAATCGCGTGCTGATCAACCTGCACGGCGGCGGATTCAATTCCGACTCGGGCTCTCTGATCGAAGGCATTCCGATTGCAAACCTGGCAAAGACGAAAGTTGTGTCCGTCTATTACCGCCTCGCGCCGGAGAATCCTTTTCCGGCCGCGGTGGATGACGTGGTGTCGGTCTACAAGGAGCTTCTCAAAACCTACAAGCCCGCCAGTATCGGAATCTTCGGAACATCGGCGGGAGCGATCCTGACTGCCGAAGTCGCGGTCAAACTTAAACAGCTAGGATTACCCCTGCCGGCGGCCCTGGGCATTTTCTCCGGCCTCGGCGATTTCAGCCGCGTGGGCGACTCCCGGCAGCTGTTCACTCTGAACGGACTTCCCGGAGAGATGCAGCCGACTGATCCGAACCATCTGCCCGACGATCAATATGTCGGCAAGACGGATCGCAAGGATCCCGTACTGTCACCGCTATTCGCCGACCTGCACGGAATGCCGCCCAGTCTGCTGGTTACTAGCACGCGCGATATTCTGTTGAGCGATACGTCTACGTTCCATCGCGCATTGTTGCAGGCGGGAGTAGATGCGCGCCTCGTGGTATTCGAGGCGCTGCCGCACGCCTTCTGGTATCACTTCCAGTTGCCCGAAACCAAAGAAGCGCTGGAACTGATGGCGAAGTTCTTCGACGAACACGTCGGACGGTAGAGACTGGTCTATGGACGATCAACTGAAACGAATATTTGCCAAGCTGCGCGACACGTGCGCCTTTGCCGAAGCTGACTTTTCTGACGTAAATGCATGTGCCAGTGACGGCGATAATGGACTTCACTTTGTTGTCAGATGGAATGACCTTCCTGCTGCCAAAGCGCTCATCGACGCCGGCATCGACGTAAACAAAGCTGGAGATCTTGGCTTTACTCCTTTGCACGTTGCCTGCATGCAAGGTAACGCCGACATGGTCCAGCTCTTGATTGATAGCGGTGCAAATATCTTTGCGTTAAGCGAAGGCGATCCCCCATTTGCAACGGCTCGTCTTAGCGGACACGATCACATATGCGATTTGTTGGCTCCCTTGATGGAGCGCATGCAGTCGCGAGATCCCCACATTTGGGTTCGCGCAAGGATCGCACAACTACGACGTGAAATCGCCGATCTTGAAAAGAGACTTTGATCGATCCTAAGACCCTGGGTTTCGCGTTCCCTCAACTATCTGCCGTTCCCTGCGCTCTCTTCCGGCACAAGCATATAACTCACGAACGCGACTTGCTTGCTGTCGGGCGACCACGACGGAACGTTGATGGTCCCCTGCCCGCCGAACAGTTTCGCGAGCACGGTGATCTTTTTGTCCTTCGCATTCGAATCGCTGAGGGACATCAGGCGTAGCATCACGTCCTTGTTTTCCGGATGGCCGGTCACATCGGCTCCGTAGGTGAGGAAGACCATCCACTGGCCGTCGGGGGAAATGTGTGGGAACCAGTTGTTGAGATCGTCGGAAAAGACCTGTTCCTGCTCGGTGCCGTCGGGCTTCATGCGCCAGATCTGCATGTGGCCGGTGCGCTCGGAATTGAAGTAGATGTATTTTCCGTCCGGTGAATATTCGGGGCCGTCATCGAGTCCCTTCGCAGTGGTTAGTCTCGTTTCTTCGCCGCCTGCTGCCGGGATGGCATAGATATCAAAATCGCCGTTGCGCTGGCCGACGAAGGCAAGGGTCTTGCTGTCAGGCGACCAACCATGCCAGTACGACGGCGATTTTTGCGTGATGCGGCGCGGCGCGCCACCGGCGATGGGCACGATATAGACGAGCGATTGGTGGTCACCCTGCGAATTGTCACTGATTGCAATCTGCGTTGCGTCGGGCGAGATTCCGTGATCGTTGTTGCAGCGATTCGCGAAGCCCGTATCGATAACGACCGGCTTGTCGCTGCCAATCGGCAAGCCGATCGATGTGGCCGTCGCGATTGAAAAGGAACGCGCTGCCGTCATGCATCCAGTTGGGAGCTTCGAACCGTCCAGGCGCAATATAGGCAACGCGCCGATCCGCCGAGTCAATCGCGACGGTTTCCAGAGTGCTGTAGAGAGATCAGCTGGCCAACGCTGGCGGGAACAGCTTGAGTTAACTCTACATTGGAAAATACCGCTTTCTCCACCACATCCTTGTCGTGAGAACACACGCCAAGGCCGACATAAAACGTCCCTTGCAACGGAATGGGTATCCACCCACCAGCGACGGTGGGTTCGCCGCCGCTTGCACCGAGCGACATGTAAACGTAGTCTCCGCGCTTGGCGATGCGCAGGCGCTTCGGCGCTGAAATGTTCGATTGAATCTCGCGAGTGATCGCGCCTTTCTCGTCGCGAAATTGCAGCGAGGTCAATCCACTCGCGTGCAGCGCCACGTCGGCATAGACGGAGTCGCCGTCCAGGCTTTGCCGCAGCATCAACGCCGCTTTTTTGTGTTCGTTTCCGGTCGTCGTCAGGAAAGAAATATCGGCCGTCAAGGTGACGTCACCGGAAATCTTTTTCCATGCGAACTGGAAAGCATCAGCCGCGAACCACATGTTTTCGCCGCTGCCGCTGATGGCGTAGGTTTGCTTCGAAGTATCGTATTCGACCGAGCCAGCGTGCAGGACGGTGCCCACGTCGCTGTGACCTTCAAAGATTCCTACGGGCGCAGGGGTATCTTGTGACCAGGCACCGGTGAGAACAAAGCAAAAGCTAACTATCAATGCTAGTGTGGGACGCCTGCGCATGAAGGTCCTCCGTCCATCGATGCCGCTCATTCAATCAATCGGGCATTGTAAATCGGATCGCCGAACGATGCTCTGATTAGCTCGAACAATCTCATAGCTGCAGGAGCTGAGTTGGCTCTCAGGGGGCTAAAGCCTGCGTGTTCGGCGGAGCTGGCGGCACGGCTGAAAAGGCGTGTCCTTCCCAAACTCAATTGTTCGCAACCCGATTCGTCCCTACACCGATCAGATGTTCTACCAATCTTCCGGCGGTTCTGGTAAAACGTCTGCATGAAAACGAGACCCGTCATCCCCTCGACATTTCTTTTCTTCGGCATGCTGCTTCTCGTTACCGGTCTTGTCGCGCAGGAGAAAGCCTCTCCCTCGGCAAATCTGGCGCTGACTCCTCCGATGGGATGGAACTCGTGGAACAAGTTCGCCTGCAATGTCAGCGAGGATTTGATCAAGGGCATGGCCGATGCGGTTGTAAAGTCTGGCATGAAAGACGCTGGCTACGTGTACGTCAACATCGACGACTGCTGGCAGGTAAGCCGCGACGCAAACGCCAACATCGTGGCCGATCCGCAGCGTTTTCCCCATGGAATGAAGGCTGGTGGGCGATTACATTCATTCGCTCGGGCTGAAGTTCGGCGTCTATTCCGATGCAGGGTCGAAGACCTGCGCTGGACGGCCAGGCGGCCTGGGGCACGAGTATCAAGATGCAATCCAGTATGCGGCATGGGGCGTCGACTATCTGAAATACGACTGGTGCAACACGACCACGCAGGATGCGAAGGCGTCCTACGCCAACATCCGGGCCGCGCTTGACGCTTCCGGGCGGCCCATCGTGCTCAGCATTTGCGAATGGGGGAAGGCGCAACCCTGGCTCTGGGGCAAGGAAGTTGGGGGAAACTTGTGGCGGACCACGGGCGATATCAGCGATAGGTGGGAAGGGCAGTCGAAATGGAAAGACGGCAGTTGCTGTTCCAACGGCGTGCTGGCGATTATCGATCAGGAAGCGGGACTGCAGTCCTATGCCGGCCCCGGGCACTGGAACGACCCAGACATGCTCGAAGTGGGCAACGGCGGAATGAGTGATACGGAGTACCGCTCACATTTCAGTTTGTGGGCGATTCTGGCCGCGCCGCTGATCGCGGGCAATGATCTGCGCAACATGCGGCCGGAGATTCACGATATTCTCACCAACAAAGAAGTGATCGCGGTGGATCAGGATGCCCTGGGGCGCCAGGGCGAACGCGTCGCAAAGCATGGCGACCTTCAAGTCTGGGCAAAGCAACTGAAGGATGGAAGCCGAGCAGTCGTGTTGCTGAATGATAGTGGGGCTGAGCAACAAGTCTTCGTGAACTGGGACGATCTGGGGTATCCCAACTCCGTCAGTGCTTCCGTTCGCGACTTGTGGCAGCACAAGGATCTGGGAAAGGTCACCGGCAAATTCTCGTCGGCAGTGGCATCACACGGCGTCGTAATGATCACGGTGAAACCTTAGAGCTTAACCACAGAGGTCACAGGGAACACGGAGGTCAGAACGAAGAAAGAGGTCACGCGGATTTTTTCAGCTCTTCCATCACACTCTGTATCAGTTCTTTCGCGTCAGTCAGGCTCTTCATGATGATCTGGATATCCATCACAGGTTTGCCGGGCCAGCGTTGGCTCTGGCAATAGACGCCGTGCTGGCCGACTAGTGCCATGGCGTCGGTGATCGTGTCCATGGTAACCGCTAGACGGCCGCGCGGGACGCCCATCATAGTCTCGTAGTGTTCCAATTCTTCTTGCTTCTCGTCGAATACCGGCATGTGCTGATTGTAACTGCGGCGGTGCGTAGCGCATAATAGGCGGCTGACATAATCCCCGCTCACGCGTCAAAAGCTCTTAGTGCACCAGCAACTCCAAGGAGAAACTATGCAAAAACGAACTGTCTCTGTTATCGGCCTGATTTTCACTCTGAGCGCCTTCGCCATCTGTCAGGACAGGCCGAGTCCGGCCGAGTCCGCGTCGTGCGATCTCGGTGGGGGCAAAACCATCAAGACGGACTACTCCAGCCCGCGGCTAAAAGGCCGCAAGATGATCGGTGAGCACGATCCTTACGGTAAGGTTTGGCGAAATGGAGCCAACGAGGCGACTACGTTCGTCACCAGCGCCGACCTGGTAGTCGGCGGGAAGACCGTGCCAGCCGGAAGCTACACGCTGTTCGTGCTCCCCAATCCGGACAAGTGGACCCTCATCATCAACAAGAAGACCGGCGAATGGGGGATTCCCTACAAGTACGAAGCCGACGAACTGGCCCGCGTCGATATGAAGCTTTCGAAGTTACCGTCTCCGGTTGAGAACTTCACCATCGCTTACGACAAGACTGGTTCCGGCTGCACCCTCCGTGAGGAATGGGACACCACTCGCGCCACCGTTAACATAAGTCCGAAGTAACAGCGGACAACAATTGTTGATTGCTGATTTTCAATTGCTGAGTGAAGGGCGGTCAATCTCAATATCCAGCCTTCACGCAAGCAGTTTTCAACCGGCAATCAACAATTAGTTCGTAGGCTTCCAGCGTAAGACGGGTTTCCTGGCCGCGGCAGTCTCATCCAGCCGCGAAACCCGCGTCGAATGCGGGGCATCGAGCACTGTCTGTGGGTCGTCTTCAACTTCCGCCGCGATCGACTTCATTGCCTCGATAAACAGATTCATCTCTTCTATCGATTCGCTCTCGGTGGGCTCGATCATCAGCGCGCCCGGCACGATCAGCGGAAATGCCGTGGTGTAGGGATGGAATCCGTAATCGATCAGGCGCTTGGCAATGTCCATGGTGCGCACGCCTTTTTTCAACTGCAGACGGTCGCTGAAGACAACTTCGTGCATGGTCGGCGTGGAATAAGGAAGATCGTAAGTGCCTTCCAGACCTTTGCGGATGTAGTTGGCATTCAGAACCGCGTCTTCAGTGGTCTGCCGCAGGCCATCCGGGCCATTCGCCTGAATATAGGCCAGCGCTCGCACGAACATTCCAAAGTTGCCATAGAAGGCGCGTACCCGCCCCACCGACTGTGGACGGTCGTAATCGAAAGCCAGCGTGCCATCGGCTTTCGTGGTCAGCACCGGCGTGGGCAGGAAAGGCTCAAGGGCTTTCTTAATCGCCACCGGCCCTGACCCTGGACCGCCGCCGCCGTGAGGAGTAGAGAAAGTCTTGTGCAGGTTCAGGTGCATGACGTCAACACCGAAGTCGCCGGGCCGTACTTTACCGACCAGTGCGTTCATGTTGGCGCCATCCATGTAAAGCAGGCCGCCCTTCGCATGCAGGATGTCGGCGATCTTGTGGATGTCCTGTTCGAACACGCCCAGCGTATTGGGATTGGTCAGCATGAGCGCGGCGACATGTTCATTCATCTGTGCCGCAAGCGCCGCAAAGTCGACCATGCCGCGCGAGTCCGACTTGAGATTTTCGACGGCATAGTTCACCATTGCGGCCGTGGCCGGATTCGTACCGTGGGCGGAGTCCGGAATCAGGATTTTTTTGCGCGCGTTGCCCTTTGACTCGTGATACGCGCGAACCATGAGCAGGCCGGTCATCTCGCCATGCGCGCCGGCGGCAGGCTGCAGCGTGATCGCATCCATGCCGGTAATTTCGATCAACTGCTCGCTCAGCGTTTTGATGATGTACAGCGCGCCCTGGGAAATCTTTTCGGGCTGGTAGGGGTGCCCGTTCGCGATGCCTTCCACTCGCGCCACCGCTTCGTTCACGCGCGGGTTGTACTTCATAGTGCAGGAGCCCAGGGGATACATGCCCAGATCGATGGCGTAATTCCACGTGGACATGCGGGTGAAGTGCCGGATGATTTCGATCTCGCTCACTTCCGGCATATTGCCCAGATCCTTTCTTTCGGAGGCGCCCAGAAGCTTGGTGACATCTACCTCGGGCACGTCGAGCGGCGGCAACTTCCAGGCTGCCTTGCCAGCCGAAGACTTTTCGAAAAGTAGGCCCTCGTTCTGATTGACGTGGCGAGTTGCTTTGCGCATCGTGGGGTTCATCGCGCCACCTCTTCCGCATCTTCCTGCCTGGAAGACCGCACAGAACGCTCGCCTTCGGCAACCATTCCTGCCGCGGTATCGATTGCGGTGCGGGTGGTCAGTTCGGTACAACACCACAAAGCCGCGTTCCCCAGTTCGGGATAAAATTTCTTCAGGGGTAACCCGCCGACCATCTTGTGTCCGAGCAGCCTTTCGTTGATTGCGAAAGGATCTTCGCTGGTCTGCACTACGAATTCGTTGAAGCGTGGAGAGCCACTGAATAACAACTTGCCGTACTTCGAGAACTGCCTCGCCGCGTAGTCCGTCTTTGCCAAATTCTGTTTGGCTAATTCCCTCAAGCCCACTTTGCCGTAGACCGTCATAAAGATGTTGACCATAAGCGCGACCAGGGCTTGATTGGTGCAAATGTTCGAGGTCGCCTTCTCGCGGCGAATGTGTTGCTCGCGGGTGGCGAGCGTAAGAACGAATCCACGCCTGCCCTGCTTATCGACAGTCTGACCCACGAGGCGTCCGGGCATTTGACGAACATATTTCTCGCGCGTGGCGATGACGCCGCAGTACGGGCCGCCAAATCCAACGGGCACACCGAAAGACTGCGCCTCCATAGCGATAACGTCGGCCTGGCGCGGCGGTTCGACGATTCCGAGCGAGACGGCTTCTGCAATCGAAACCACCAGCATCGCGCCATTTTTGTGTGCTATTTCGGCAATCGCCGCAACGTCTTCAATCGTGCCGAAAAAGCTTGGCGACTGGATGAGCACGCACGCGGTCTCCGGTGTGATCGACTCCTCGAGTTCTTTCAGATTGAGCCGTCCATCGTCGGTGAAACCCGCCACAGACAGTGGCATCCCCTGATGCGTCGCGTACGTGGCGAGGACTTCCCGATACTCAGGATGTAAGCTGCGTGCCACCAGGACGGACCGCCGTCCAGTGAGCCGCACCGCCATCATTACCGCTTCGGCCGCAGCCGTGGAACCGTCATACATCGACGCGTTCGCCACTTCCATGCCGGTCAGCTCGCAGATCATTGTTTGGAATTCGAAGATGGATTGCAGCGTGCCTTGGGAAATTTCGGCCTGATATGGCGTGTAGGCGGTCAGAAACTCGCCGCGCGAAATCAGCGAATCGATAATGACCGGACGGTAATGAAAATAGGCGCCGGCGCCCAGAAAGCTGATATAGCCCTCGCCGTTATCGCGCGAGCGCTGGCGGAAGAAGTCGACAATTTCCGATTCCGCCATCTGGCGCGGGATGTTAAGGTCGCGGGTGAGGCGGTACTCGGTGGGAATCGGCGCAAACAGATCGTCGACCGAACGCAGGCCCATTGCTTTAAGCATGGCTTCGCGGTCGGCGGGAGATTTAGGTAAATAACGCATAGGAATTTTTCAACAGGCGTCGGACCTCAGACCTCGGCAAGAAATACCCGAGAGTCCGGCAGCCGCGGGCTGAGGTCACGCCTTTCAGTGTCCCGCCTCTTCGGCCACAAACTTCTCGTAGTCGGCGGCAGAGAGCAGGCGATCCAGCTCGCTTGGGTTTTTCAACGTGAGCTTCAGCATCCATGAGCCGTGAGCGTTTTTATTTACGTTTTCTGGCGACGTCGCCAATTCCGCATTCACTTCAGTCACCGTGCCCGACGCAGGAGCAAACAAGTCTGAAACAGCTTTCACCGACTCGACCGTTCCAAACGCTTTGCCGGCGGTGAGCTCGGCACCCACTTTCGGAGTCTCGACGAACACGATGTCGCCCAGCGACTGTTGTGCATAGTCAGTGATTCCCACAGTGCCGGTATTTCCGTTTACCTGAATCCATTCGTGCTGTTTCGTGTACTTGCGATCTGTCGGGTAGGCCATGAAAGCGTCAAGCTCCTAGCTTCTGCAAAATCCTCTGCGCAACTCCGTGCCCTCCGTGGTTAAGCAGTTTTCTTAGGGCGCTTATAAAAAGGAGTCGGAACAACGACTGCTCCTACTCCTTGACCTCGAATCTCTACTTTCACCGCTGACCCACCCGCTGCCAACTGCGGTGGCACATAAGCCAGCGCAATATTTTTTTTCAAGAATGGCGCGGGAGATCCGCTCGTGACATATCCAATTTCACGGCTGCCGGTATCGAGCACTCTATATCCGTCGCGCGCGATGCCACGTTCCGTCATCTCCAGGCCAACCAGAGTTCGCTTTACTCCTGAGGCTTTCGCCTTTTCGAGAGCAGACCTGCCGACAAACTCCGCCTTTTCCATCTTGCAGAAACGATCGAGCCCCGCCTCCCAGACATTAATGGTATCGGAAATTTCGTGACCGTAGAGCGGGAGTTTACCCTCGAGGCGCAGGGTGTTACGCGCCCCCAACCCGCATGGCACAACGCCGAACTCTTTGCCGGCAGCTAAAATCTCATTCCACAGCCGAGCGCTGGTCGCTTCATCTGCGGGAATATAAATCTCGAAGCCATCTTCGGCAGTATATCCTGTGCGGCCCATAAGGATATTGGCGAGGCCGCATAACATGCCGTGCGTGACCCAGTAGAACTTCACCGCGCTCAGGTCGGCGTCGGTGAGCTTCTGCAGAAGATTCACAGCCTTCGGCCCCTGGATCGCAATCTGGGTGAAGTCATCGGAAAGATTTTCGACCACGCAGTCGAACTGGCGAGTGTTGTCGCGCACCCAGCTGAAATCTTTCTCCCGCGTGCCGGCGTTGATCACCAGCAGGTATTCATCCTCACCCAGGCGGTGCACGATCACATCGTCGACAAACGTCCCTTCCGGATAGAGCAGCGCGGAATACTGCGCCTGGCCCACAGCCAGCCGCGACGCATCATTCATGGAAATATGCTGGACTGCGGCTAGCGCCTGCGGTCCGGCCAGCCGAATGTCGCCCATGTGGCTGACGTCGAAGATACCCACGCCGGTGCGCACAGCCATGTGCTCGGCAATGATGCCGCCGCCCAGCGACGCGGGATATTCCACGGGCATGTCCCAACCGTTGAACTCCACCATCTTCGCGCCCATCTGGCGATGGACGGCGTTCAGCGCGGTTTTGCGGACGGTAGGGGTCGCCTCAACCGAAGACAAAATAGACCTCAAGCAGCGGGCTCAACTCCTAGTCGAAGGTGCTCGTCCGCTGGGATGGAAGTAATCATTTACCGTATCACGCGCTTTTTCCGCGGGTCAAACCGAAGAGCGATACCACAGAGGGCGCTGAAGCGCCCCGAGGAAAATTCTTTCGCTTCCTCTGTGAGTCCCCTGTGTCCTCTGTGGTTGAAGATTTCGACTCTACCGTCCGAACTGTACCGTCACCCGTGCCCCAGCGGCAACATGCGTTCCCGCGGCGGGCGTCTGCTGGCGGGCAATGCCGCTGCCGACGGCTTCAAGTTCCAGGCCAATGTCCTGCGCAGATTCCACCGCCCCACGCACCGTCTTGCCCACGAATGACGGGACTTCGATGCCGCCTTGTTCCACGTCGAGCACCACAGTTCCGGTCGAAGGCAGGTTAACTTGCGCTGCTGTTCCTGAGTCTGGAGTCTTCGACGAAGTCGCTTGACTGTCAGGCGCGGTGAGTGCATTTTGCGAGACTGACTCGCGAATTGCCGCTTGCACAACATTCCCATTACCAGCGAGATTCGCGGGCGAGAGTGCCCGCGACACACTTGGCGTCTTCGCCGGCTCGGAAGAATCGCCATTCACTTCCGCCGTCTCCAGTGTCTCGCCGGGATGATCGGGCGTACCTTCTTCCAGGTCTTTATCTTTCATCTTGGCCTGCGCCAGCAGCAACTGATGCTGCGGGGCCAGCGGCAGGTCGTGGGGCACATGCAGATATTCGAGCACTTGCTGCGAAATGCGCCGGAACACTGGCGCTGCCACTTGGCCGCCCTGGTGAAGTCCCACGGCCGAATCCAGAATCACCGCGACCACGATTTGCGGATTGTTCAGGGGAGCGAAGCCGGCGAATGACCCGATATATTTTGTCTTCGAATAAGCCCCCGTCGCGGGATCGACCTTCTGGCCCGTGCCCGTCTTGCCTGCCGACGTGTAGCCTTCGAGAATCGCCTTCCGCCCTGTGCCTTCGAGCACGACTTTCTGCATCATGGCGCGCATTTCGGCGGCGGTGTAGGAAGAAATCACTCGGTGCGACGCGCCCGGATGGAAGGCAACCATCTGCGGCGTGCCTCGCGGCTGAACGGTGCCGGCAACAATGCGCGGCGCCACCCAAACGCCGTCGTTGGCGAAGGTCGACACCAATCCGGCCAACTGAATCGCTGAAATGCCAATCTCCTGCCCCATGGAAATTGCCGCAATCGAAACTTTCGACCATCGGCTCACCGGCTTCGTCATCCCGCGCGTCTCGCCGGGCAGTTCAATGCCCGTCTGCTGACCGAATCCGAATGCGCGAATGTATTTGTAAAATCGGTCCTCGCCCAGGCGCAGCGCAATTTTGATCGATCCCACATCACTGGATTCCGCCAGCACGCCCCACACCGGCAACAAGCCGTGCGGCTTCGAGTCGCGGATGCGCATGCCGTTGTACACGATCGAACCCATCTGGCAGTCGAAGATTTCGTTGGGATTCGTCACTTTCTCTTCGAGCGCCGCTGAAATCGTCACCAGCTTGAAGGTCGACCCCGGCTCATATATGTAGCTCACCGCTCGGTTGGTCAGCGCGGCGGGTGTGATTTGTTTGCGAAGATTTGGATTGAACGTGGGCCGGTTGGCCAATGCGAGGATTTCTCCGGTGTGCGGGTTCTCGACAATCACCGTGCCCGCAATCGCCTGAGTATCGTGAATCGCCTGGTCTAGTTCTTTTTCGGCGACGTACTGGATATTCTTGTCGATGGTCAGGACCAGGTTGTCGCCGGGATCGGGTTGAGTCTCCACATCCGCGAACCACTGCCGGCGCGCGTCGACCGAGATGAACATTTTCCCCGGGCGTCCGCGAAGCTCATCATCGAACTCGTGTTCAATGCCGCTCTGCCCCGAATCTTCCATGCCCACCGAACCCAGCACCTGCGCGGCCAGATCGCGCGCTGGATAAAAACGCTTCGGCTCCTTCTGCAAGTGAATGCCCTGCAGCTTCAGGGAATTTATGCGCTGGATAGTCTCGTCGCTCGCCTTACGCGCCACCCAGCAGAAGGTTTTGTGCGCGCGGCAGTCGGCGAGAACAACGTTATAGTCATCGCCGGTGATGCGTGTGATGAGCGAAACCGCGGTGGGAAGATCTTTAACTTCCGTAGGAACTGCGAATGCGGAATCGACCAGGACAGACATGGCCAACTCGTGGCCGGCGCGGTCGTAAATGACTCCGCGTTTGGCGGCAAGGGGGACGGCGCGCTGCTGCTGGTGTCCAGCCTGCTTGACGAACCTGCCGTAGCTGAAAATCTGAAGAAAGACGAGCCGGCCACAAATCGCAACGCACCACAGCAGCATCACCGCGCCGAGAAAGTAGAGTCTGGAGTTCTTGCCGAGGCTGGAGTTGTTGGCCATTGAAAACCGGTCGCGAGTCTCTGGTCGTTTCCCTCCTCCGCCCTGTCATCCTGAGCGGAGCATGTCGGTGAGCGAAGCGAATCGGCATGAGGAGTCGAAGGATCCCTTGGAGCTGCACATCATCGGTGTGCCGAAGGGCGTTTCCATCAAGACCGCTGCCTTGCTTTTTGCCGTCAGACAAACATGGCGGCCTACGTACAGACAGGCCGCCGCCGAGATGCAGCCGAGCTTCGCTCGGCACGTCCGGGTCAAAGCCCCGGACGCACACAAACAACTGAACACAACTACTGCCCGGGGATGACCGTCACTGTTGCGGCGCTGGCCATCACCGGACCTTGAGCATCTGCAGACGCTGCGTCCATGCGGATCACTTGCCCCGGCTCCGGCGGCACCAGGCCGATGCGGCGAGCCAGCACATCAATGCGCTCAGGATCGCGAAGCGACGCATCTTCCAACCGCAGCGCGTGGTTCATTTCGGTTTTTTCGCTAAGCTCGCGCTTGGCCGATTCAATCTGATAGCCGTACTCGATTGCCTTGAAATGCTGCCAGGCATAAGTGAAGACCAGCAGGAACAGGCAAGCCAGTGCGGTACCAAATTGCTTCATCTCGCGGTTGCGCCGCGGATCTTCCACTTTGACCAGACGGGAATTATCGATCGCCTTGGAGAAGTAGATCTCGGGTGTTCCTGTCCAAATCGAACGACGCTCGGTCGCCGGAACTGCGCTGCAAATTGTTGCCGCCGCTGCCGCCATTATGCCGCCCCCATGAAAATGTTGTCGCCTTCGATTACAGGAATCTGCATGGCGAAAATCGCATGCAGCTCCCCTTCCATGACGATCTCTCGTGCCCTCTGCTCGGCGCGCTCTACCGTGGCCATCAAATCGCTGATGAGTGTTCCTGTGTGCACGGTTCCCGTTTGCATGTCCCGCTACCTCAATTTGGATTCCTACCACGGAACCCGTTCCGGCTTCCGGCTTCCGGCTTTCGCAGTCCGGCTTCCGGACGACCACTTCCTTCCCAACTGGCGGATCTTCGTCCGCCTTTGACCTGAACTTTGAAGGCCCGGCACGCCATTACAGCTGTGCCGGGAACTCCGGCAGGTTTTCCGGAGCCAAACTCTAAAAACCAGCTTCCGCTTTCCGCTTCTAAACTCTTTCCGCCGCCCGCAATTTCGCGCTTCGTGCCCGCGGATTGCGATCGCTTTCTAATTCAGTTGCCGTCACCGGCTTCCTGGTGAGAACTCGAAAGTGCTTGTCCTTGGTCGCGCCCTCGCGAAAGGCATCCTTTACGATGCGATCTTCCAGCGAGTGAAAACTAATCACCACCACGCGTCCTCCTGGCTTCAGAATCCGCGGCGCCGCTTCCAGCAGCGCCCGCAGATCGTCCAGTTCGCGGTTTACGAAGATTCGAAGAGCCTGAAAGGTTCTGGTCGCCGGATGAATTCGCCTCTGTTCATACTTGCCTTGAACCGGATTCATTGGCCGGGCCGCGGCTGATATGACGTCCGCAAGATGTGCGGTAGATCGTATCGGCCGCGACCGGCAAATGGCTCTGGCGATTCTCCGCGACCTCCTTTCCTCTCCGAATTCGTAAATCACATCGGCAAGCTGTCGCTCGTCGAGGTGGTTTACCACTTGGTCGGCGCTACGCTCCGACCGCGGGTCCATCCGCATGTCGAGCGGTCCATCCGCCTGAAAACTAAATCCGCGCGCTGCATCGTCCAACTGCAGGCTGCTCACTCCGATGTCTGCCAGGATGCCGTCCACCGTCGCCGCCTTCTGACCCTTCCCAATCTCCGCAAAAGATCGATGCAGCAAGGTGATCGTCGGCCAGTCTGGTCGTTGGTCGTTGGTCGTTAGTCCTTGGCCAACGACCACCGACGAAGGACCAACGACGAGTTTCTCGCGCGCGATTGCCAGCGCTGCCGGGTCCTTATCGAGGCCAATCAAATGTCCCGGTGCGCCGAGGCGTTTTGCGATTTCGTAACTGTGTCCGCCCAAGCCCACCGTGGCGTCGATATAGGTCCCACCCCGCCGCACGGCTAAAAAGTCGATCGCTTCTTTTAAAAGAACGGGAACATGGATCGCTGCTCTTCCACCACCATGCCCAACCCCCTGAGGGGTGTCTGTTGATCCCCGGTCCGATCGATGGTCCACTAGATGCCCAGTTCGTCGAGCGTCTTCTCATCTTCAGGCGTGAACTTTTCTTCCTCGATCTCCCGCTTGAACAGCTCCAGGTTCCTGACCACGAGATACGTCAAATTCCCCAGAACCGCTACCTCGCCCTTGATCTGCCCGGTCTCGCGCAACAACTGCGGCAGCAGCAACCGTCCCTGCCCGTCCATCTCCACCTGCTGCCCGTAGTAGTTCGTCCGGTCCAGAAATTTTTTCTTCGTAGGATTGAAATTGGAGAGCCCTGCCAGCTTCTGCTCGATCCGTTCCCACTCCTCGAAGGGATACACTTGAGCAACCTTGCCATCCAAACTTGTGATGTAAAATTGCTGACCGTATTTCTCGTCGATCACCCGCTTGAACTCGGCCGGGACCTTGAGCCGTCCTTTTTCGTCGACCCGGGTTGGATGATTGCCGCGAAACATGATTAAGGCCCCTACCGAGGCCGGTTCCCCTTGTCGGGGCACTTCTGTGAGCGACTACGACAGCAACCAAGGAGATCAAAACAGTGCAAAGGTCGTTCAAACTCGGGCGATTCGGGCTGTCTATCGTGTTTATGGGTCGGTTTTCCACCGGCTCCTCGTTTTCAGCTCCAACGTCCCACGGCCTTAACTGTCTCTGCCACTTCGTACCACTTTGTACCACATCTTAGCGCTAAGTCGTTTATTGTCAAGCAGAAACTTGACGGTCCTCTACCCACTTGGACACTGTTTCGGGAAACTACGAAGGCTTGTGGTTAACCAATCGAGCGACCACAAGGGCTTGCGTTTATGTCCGGGGTTCCTTCGCTATCCTTTCGCTTCGATTTTCCTTGACCTCCGCGACTGGCGCGGATTTTCCTGTGGAAAAGCCCAGGATTGATGGTTCTGCCGGCGATAGCCGGTTTGAAAGGAAGGGACAGTAAATCAACCGATCATTGGATATCATTTCTCTGCCGGCACCCATCCGTCATGCTGACGAAGCGAAGCAAACTAGGCCGCGCGCGGACTTCATAGATCCTTCGGTCCGCTAGAAGCGCGGAGCTCAGGATGACTTGATGAAGCCATTGGAGTTAACTAATGCCTCATCAGCTTCACTTCGAACAGTGGATCCCCTTCCCCCTGGAGCGCGTGTTTCAGTTTTTCTCCAACCCCGAGAACCTGCCCCGGATCATGCCTGCATCCAGCGACACAAGATTGATCGTCCTGAAGCGAATCCCTCCGGCCAAACGGCCGGCGGGCATAGCCGTTGACAAGACAGCGGGCGTGGGCTCTACGATCGTTACGTCGTTTCGCGTCGTTTCTTTTCTGCCGGTCCGCGCGCGGTGGATCGCGCGCATCACCGAATTCGAATGGAATGATCACTTCGCCGATGTGCAGGACAAGGGTCCCTTCAAGAGCTGGCATCACCGTCACCAATTCCGCGCGGAAACGCGTGCAGGAGTAGCCGGGACGCTGGTGCGCGATGCCATCGAGTATGTGGTCCCCTTCGGTTTTCTGGGAGATATCGTCGATGCCCTCTTTGTCCGTCGCCAGATGCAACGCACCTTCGCCCAGCGGCAGCAAGTCCTGCTGAAACTCCTCGCCTAGGTACCCCTCAACGTCCCTCGGCCAGGCACCGGGCCTGACAACTTCTTCCCCCATGATTTTCGGTGTACACTGCGCGCATCTAGTCCCAGGGCCCTGTTTCTCAATCCACTCGACGGAGGCGCTGCATGAGATTCAACAGAGGCAGAATCTGGCTAGGCGGTTTGGCAGCAGGCGTCGTCTGGACGCTGTGGAGCTTCATCATGGGAAAGTTCGTGATTACCGATGCGCGCTATGTAGGCGCCCAGAATGCCGGACATTTTCTCAAAACGCCGCGCTATCCCTTTTTTGCAGTCGCGTGGATCTTGACGCTGTTTATTCTGGCCATTGCGATCGCGCATCTCTACGCCTGGGCGCGTGCGGGTCTGGGCCCCGGTCCCGGCACAGCGTTAAAGGTCGGCTTTCTGGCGGGATTCTTCGCCGGCTTCCCCGACAACTTCGCCCAAGCTGAATGGTCCGCCGTGGGCCGCGCCCTTCCACTCGGCTGGATGATCGATATGTGGCTGGGCGCGATCCTGGCCGCGCTGGTGGCAGGGTTTATCTACAAAGAATAACTCTGAAAGAATAACTCTGAGGGAGCACGAAGCGATGCCGTGGCTATTCAAAGGGACTGCGACCGCATGCCTGCTGGGCGTTTTCCTTCTACCTGAATCTGCGACGTCCACGCCGCGAGCTGGTCCCCCTGCGCATTTCCCTTTCTCCTATACGCAATATGGCTGCGCTCCGACCGATGCCCTGGCCCTCGATTTCGTTTTCACCGCGGAGAAGAGTGAGTGTGGGAAGTACAGTGAGCCCTTCGTCAAGATTTCCATTTGGAAAGATCTTCCGAAATCGGCTCCGTATTCCGTCGAGGTGCGTGCAACCGAGGTTGGAGCGATTCGGTGCTTAAGTCCAGCGAAATGCGAAGCTGCAACTTCCGGGAGTCTGCGTCTCGACAAGTTTATAGACCAGAAGACTTCCTCGGGCGATTATGAGCTCCATTTCAAGGACGGTAGCGTCGAAAAAGGCAGGTTCGATGCAACCTGGTGCCACGAGAAGTTTGTCTGCGGTTAGCCGTTATTTGGCTGGTTCCACGAACACAGCCGTGCCATAAGCCAAAACTTCGGTGACTCCCTGCATCACCTCGGTCGCGTCGTAGCGCGCGCCCACCACGGCGTTCCCGCCCAACTCGGCCGCGTGCTGCAACATTAAATCGAACGCCTCTGCGCGCGTCTTCTCGCACAAATTGGTGAGCAGCGTGATATTGCCGCCAACCAGCGTCTGCAGGCTCGCGCCGAGGGTTCCAATGATCGACCGCGAGCGCACTACGATACCGCGCACCACGCCCAACGTCCGCGTCACACGAAACCCGTCAAGCTCAAACTGCGTGGTCACCATGTTGTGAGCCACCATCCTGCCAGCGCTGTAGCCAGTTGCCATTGCGGTCAGTCTCCTCGGTAATGCCACTCACTATAGCGCGAGCCCGGAGCGAGGTCGAATACGTCGACCTCGGACCTCAGACGTCGGACCTCCGCCCCAACTGAGACCTGCTCGGGCGGCCAACTGAGGCCTGAAGTCCGACGTCCCAGGTCTGTTTTGTTCGTTCACTCCAGTTCCGCAGTAATAAAGAATTCCTGCGACGAGTTGTCATACTCAACGCGCAGGACATTCGGCTTGCAGCAAACCTGGCAGTCTTCCACATAACTCTGCCGTCGTCCCGCAGATTCATCCACGGAAGTCGTGTTCCACTCTCCGCAGGCGGCGCATTGGAAACCGGATTCCAAAGATGGGGAGAGCATACCTAATGAGCGTAATGGCGATGTTACGTCAAGTCACGAATCTTTGCCGTCTACTTTTGCTGCGGGATGAACACTACGCCTCCCAGCCAGTCCGGGAGGTGCAGCGCGGCGGGGGCTCTATAGGCCCAAAACAAAAGCACATCTGACTTCTTGAGGACGCTTAAATCCCTAATGACATGCCGCAAGTCAACGTCTCCTGTTAGCGTTTCGCCCGGCTTCACAGACATTTCACTCAGTCCCGGGTCCTCTACTGGAAGCAGCAGTTCAACAGCTTCTTCATTCGGCCTTGCGGTCGCGTACACCATGCTGTACCTGTAGCCCCACGGTAAGTCGAAACGATTGATCTTAACCGTTGTCGGAGCGCCGGACGTGAGCGTCACCCGCAAATGAAGCGGCTTCCGGCGACTCAGCGCAACCTCGATCCCCGGCTTTGGGGTGTTTTGTGCAAATCCGGCGTTTGAAAGCGTGGCAAGAAACAGAGCGGCGATGCAGAGCGTGCGCATACTCTATTGGACACCGGAGGTCCTAGCCGGAGCACGATTACGAGCGTAACTGTCGAGAACAGGCCATGACGCTCATTGACCCAAGTGGCTCTCGCCAAACCTTTCCCTTAAGTTGTTGAGTCTTCGTGCAAGTGATTGAAAATTCGTAGAAGGCCCTTTACGGCCTCTAGGAGACGCGGTTCTGCCGCGGACGACTTGTCCCCTGGCTCGGGCATCGATCGTCGAAGCCAGGGCCGTTTCAGGCTCCGGAGAGGGCATCGTACGCATGGCCGCTATCGACTTCGACGGGTCGTATATAGTGTTACCAATTGTATGTACATATATGTACGCTACAATACTTAAGTATATACGCATACTGCACTTGCAGACGATCTGATAGCCGCGCTACGGCGCTCTTTTGAAAAATCTTCGCCACTTTCGCGCTTCAATCTGAAATCTGAAATCTAAAATCCCCCTATAATGTCCCGATTGCTTTCATCGACTTGGAGGATTCATGATCTCGCGGCGACGATTTCTGAAGGCTGGCGGTGTGACGGCAGCTACGGCGGTGGCATCGCGCTCTCTGGCGAGTAAAGCTGCCGCGCAGGAAACAGACTCTTCTCTGCCGCCCTCGCTGGCAAAACTGAAATCGCGAAAAAGCGAGGCCACCCCGATTTCGCGCGAGGAGCGCCATGAACGCCAGCAGCGCGCCCGCCAACTGATGACCGAGAACGCGCTCGACGCCATCGTGCTGATGGAAGGCACGTCGTTGCGATACTTTACCGGAATCCACTGGTGGGGCGGGGAGCGAACCTTCGCGCTGGTGCTGCCCGCCAAGGGCGCGGCCTTTTATGTGTGCCCCGCGTTCGAAGAGGGACGGGCGCGGGAGCAGATCGCCAACGCGCCGGACGGCGAGCAACCCGACGTGCGCACATGGCAGGAGGACGAGAGTCCGTACCAGCGCGTTGCGCAAGGATTGAAAGACCGCGGCATCGCGACCGGCAAGTTGGGACTCGATGAGACCATGCGATTCGTCTTCGTCGATGGAATTTCTAAATCCGCATCGCAAGCGACCATGGCCAGCGCGACGACCGTAACTGCCGGCTGCCGCATGATCAAAACCGCGCACGAAGTAGCGTTAATGCGGCTGGCCGCGCAGGTGACGCTCGCCGCTTACGAAGCCGCGTATCTCGCGGTGAAAGATGGAATGACTCAGCCGCAGCTGGAAGCTCTGGTGCAGAAAGCCCACGACCGCTTGGGCTTCACCGGGGGCGCCGACGTGCAGGTGGGTGAGTTTTCCGCGTTCCCTCACGGTTCGGTCACGCCGCAGGTGGTGCACGAAGGCACCATCGTTCTCATGGATGGCGGCTGCGCAGTGGAGGGATATCAGTCGGACATCACGCGTACCTATGTGCTGGGCAAGGCCACGGACAAAATGAATAGAGTTTTCGACATCGTGCTCCGGGCGCAGACTGCAGCGCTGGCGGCGGCGCGTCCGGGCGTGGAATGTGGAGCGATCGATGCCGCGGCCCGCAAGGTTGTGACCGATGGCGGATATGGTCCCGACTACAAGTACTTCACGCACCGGCTCGGTCACGGCATGGGGATGGATGGGCACGAGTGGCCCTATCTGGTCCGCGGCAATCCCACCAGGCTGCAGGCCAACATGACCACCAGCAACGAGCCGGGAATCTATATTCGCGGCGAGTTCGGCATTCGAATCGAAGACGACATGCACATCATGGAAAATGGCGCGGAGCTATTCACCCCGAAGCCGGTGTCGCTCGAAGAACCGTTCGGAAAAACATAACTCAGCCGCTGCTGCTACACGCGGCGAACGGTCGGAGGAGTATGCGAGTCACGAAATACGAAGGTAAAGACGCTGCCTTTGCGAACATTCGTGACCAGCACCGGACGAAAACACGCGATGCAGGTTCCTCCCGCCAGGCGGACGCAAGGATAAACGATGCCGGCCGAGCCTGACTCCAGCAACTGGCTGGCGAGCGCCGGCGAAGCTGTATAACTTGTAGGCGAGAGACACTCTGCATAATTCATTGTAGACCGAATATCTTTAGTACGAAGATCGTGAAAGTCCGCGCGAAAGTCCGCCAGATAATCGAGGTAGTCGGCAGTATCCTCGTCCTCCCACGCAGTCTCCCCGAGCCACAACTGACGGTGATAGGCGACTTCGGCCTGTGAAGTCTTCAATTCGAACGATGCGTACCATGCGCCGCGATCCGCGGAATTGAAGCGCGATCCAGTGGGCGATGGATGGCAAAATGCCGCATTGATAATTCGGTAAGAAGGAATGCCGAAGACCAGTTCCCTTTCGTCAATTCCTGGCGCGAGTCGCGATTCCGCCAGCAGCCTATCGTTCGTAGCATTGTCCAGTTCGAAAATGCCTTCGAGCGTCTTGGGATCGTGGGTGAGGCGAGCGAGGACCGAGGCGCCGCCATCGGCGAATTGCGCGGGAATCAGGCGATGGGTATCGCGCTGATCGATGAAAGTGGTTCCGAGCACAGCTTTTCTTATCGGAGGCGTTGTCAGAATCTCATCGGCCGCCGCGACGATGATCCAGAAGTCTGCGGACGCCAATCATTCCCGGAACTCCGCCACGCACCAGCAACTCCAACGGCGGCGCATTGTTGAACATCGGGTTCGAGTTGGGACGCGAGGTCCACTGGTTGGCCAGCCGCTGGCTGAAAAGAATGTTGAGCGCCTTGAAGATGCCGATCAGCAGCGAGATGCGCGTAAGCTCATCCTGCGAAAGCAGTCCCTTGCGAGTCTTTTTCAGTTCGTAGTAGCGGCCGTGAGAAGCGCCGCCGAGCAGCGCCATCGCATCTTCGTTGCGCAGATCCCACTTATCGACAATCGCGAAGAACGCAGAGATCGCCGAAGGACTGAGGCGCGCACGAGTGGCGGCGTCTGCCAAATCAGGCAGCTTGCGAATATCTAGGCCGATATCTGGAACGGCTGCCAAGGCATTCATGCGGCTACTCCATTATTGGATAGTATTATATGCTAATTTGGACTAAGATTGCTAGTCTAGATTTGCTTTGTTTTGTGCGAGATAAGGATCACAAGAATCAGCATGGCACAATGCCGGGTTCAGAGTGATGGCCTAGTTACAACCGTTACGCTGCAGCTTTCGTCCGTTTCGCTACACTCAAAAAATGGCAACACCTGATCCGCAGCTTCGTCTCTACCAAGGCGGCTGCATCCTGTTTATTGTGCTGTGCATTTTGCTGCTGCATCTTGGTGTGCTTGGAAGCCTTGAAACTGCTGGCCGGGAAATCAAGCTCGTGCAGTTGCTGATAATTGTGGGAGCAATTTGGTCTGTGGTTGTGGGATTTACCTTCCAGAGGAAGCTGAGTCGTATTTCAAAGCCCCGGAGAGTTGGGTCGAAATCGACACCCTTTACTCGATGGAAGGCCGGACATATCATGCGCCTCGCAAGCGCGACCTCAGTCGGAAACTGGGGGCTCGCCATGTATTACTTCCATGGTCCTTTGTGGCTGGTCGATACACTCTTAGTGGTTGCACTTGGTCTGTTGATGGCGTGGAAACCGGGTCTCGTTCCCGAAAAAAATATGGCCGATGAACAGTCACCACATCCCTAGTTGGCGTGGCATCGCATCGCCGTTACACTCGGCATCCCCAGCCCCACGCTCCGCGCAAACTGAGTCAAAGGCAGCGCGCAGGAGTGCCCGCTCCACACAATTCCACCACACAATCCCTTCATATTTGCTTTACAGGCCGGGGACGGGCGGGCAGCCGGGAAACTCTTTCAGGTATGTATTGCCGATGTAGCCCAGATATTCGATCCCGATTTCGCTGGTGAAATACCCGTCGGCGGTGAGCTTGCGTAGAAATGCGAAAAACTCGATGCCCTGCCCCAGGCTGGGATCCTGCTTCGCATTCTTGCTATACGCGATCAGGTCGAGGATTTCCTTCTGCTGCGCCGGTGTGCAATCCAGATAAACTTTGCCGTAGCGATCGACACAAGTGTTGTCAAGCCACATCAGCCCGCCGCCGAGAGCGAGTTGATACTCCTTGTTTTCGCTGGTGATCAGGTCGATGAATTCGGGCGCTCCTGCCTCAATCGCGCCTTTTGCGTCCGCGTCAGAAGGAATGATCGTCCCGCAGAGGGTTTGGAGAGTGTTGTAAGCGTGAGCGGAAAAAAACTTGGGTGCATAGGCTTGATCCGCCGCCGCGGCTCTCGCCGCACGAACCATGCGGTGAGCATATTCGGCCGCTTGCAGCGGAATCACTCGCAATACCGAGCCGGCCACTGCGGTCATCGTAAGCGACTTGAGAATGTCGCGTCGTGAAATGGGCATGAGCGCGTTCCCGCTACAGATTTCCTTTCTTCGCCTGATCCAGCAAGTAGTCCGACGCCCGCCAGGTCAGCGCCATAATCGTCAGCGTAGGGTTCTTATCGGCGTTGGTGACGAAGCTGCCTCCGTCGGTCACAAATAAATTCTTCACGTCATGCGCCTGGCAGTACTGGTTCAACGCGGACGTGGCCGCATGCTCTCCCATGCGAACCGTGCCCACTTCGTGGATGATCACGCCGCCGTCGGCGATCCCATAGGGATTCGTTTCAGCCGAAAACTTTGGCGGAATGTAGACCCCACCGGCCGCTTCCACGATTTCGCGGTAGGTTTCCTGCATATCCTTCGCCATCTTGATTTCGTTGTCGCTCCACTTCCAGTGAAAGCGCAGCACGGGAATTCCCCACTGATCGACCGCCGCGGGATCGATTTCGCAATAACAGTTTTCGTTGGGGATCATCTCGCCGCGGCCGGCGAATCCGATATACGTGCCGTAGGTTTTCTTACACTCGCGCTTCAGCGCGGAACCGTAGCCTTCAAAGTCGTCGCACAGGTCGTCCCAGTCGCCGACGCCGGGCATGCCGCGTCCACCGCCGAACTCGGTGTGGTAGCCGCGCAGGAATTCGTTCTTGCGGTCGAACTTCCACCACGGCAAGTACATGTGCATGCCGCCCACGCCGTCGTGATTGTGCGCCGGCATTTTTTCAAGCGCTTCGAAGTATCCGCCGCCGTCGCTGCCCACTGTATCCATCAGATTGCGGCCGATCACGCCCGAGGAATTGGCCAGTCCATTCGGAAACAGCGTTGACCTGGAATTCAGCAACAACCGCGCGGATTCGCAGGCGCTGGCGGCGACGACGAAGGCCCGAGCATGAATCCGCCTCTCTTCGCGCGTTGCCTTGTCGACGTAGGAGACCGCCTCGACCTTGCCGTCTTTGTTCACGATCAGTTCGCGCGCCATCGCACCGGTAATCAAGGTGAAGCGTCCGGTCTTCTCCGCGGGAGGAATCATCACCTGGCTCGAACTGAAGTTCGATGCGCTGATGCATCCGCGTCCGCATTGCGCGCAGTAATGGCAGGCGGCGCGGCCGTTGAGCGGCTTGGTCAAGATCGCCAGCCGCGAAGGCACGCAAAGAATCTTCAGATGGTCGCAGGCCTTCTTAATGATGGTTTCGGTGCAGCGCGGCTTGGGCGGCGGCAGGAAAATTCCATCGGGGGCGCTGGGAATATTTTCCTTCGTCCCGAAAACTCCGATGTAGGACTCGACTTTATCGTAATAAGGCGCTAGGTCTTCGTAGCTGAGAGGCCAGTCGTCGCCCATACCATCATGCGAGCGCACCTTGAAATCCACCGGGGCCATGCGCAGCGCGATGCGTCCCCAATGATTCGTTCGTCCGCCGACGATGCGCGAACGAAACCAGCGGAATTTTGATCCGGGAGCGGCCACGTAAGGCTCGCCGTCGATCTCCCACGCGCCGTTGGGAGCGAGAAATTCATCTTCCAAACCCTGCCGCGCCCGGCCTCCCACCCCGGCGCCGCGATGCGGCAAGTCGTAAGGCCAGACGTGCTCTTTGAAGTCTCTCTCTGGGACCAGCGGAGGCCCAGCCTCAAGCAGCGCCACACTCAGACCGCCTTCGCTGAGCACCTTGGCCGCGGTGCCTCCCGAAGCCCCGGAGCCGATAATGCAAACGTCATAGGTCTTGGGCCTGCGCCGAACTTGCATGGACCTCCATGGTGGTTCGATCATGGCGGCTCAAGCCGCCGCTGATTTTGTGGAACTTATGGCGCGGCTCAAAAGCCGCGCCCCTTCAAAACTGAGCGGCAGTTCGTGACCTACCAGCGCAGCGCGCTCAAATACTCGTAACTCTTCTTGATGCTCTCCAACGGCTCCTTCGGGTGATCGTGCTCGACGATGTAGTGCTTGATCCCGGCCTGTTGCGAGTGCGCGAAGATTTTCTTCCAGTCGATGATCCCGCTGCCGACCTCGGTCAGATCGACAGTGTCACCGTAGTTCTGCGCGCCTCCGGCCGTAATTTTGGGGAGCGTTTTCAGGTCCTTGACGTGAACCAGCGGGAAGCGTCCGGGGTAGCGGGCGAAGTACTTGAGCGGATCGGCCCCGGCCGCGGTGATCCAGCAAAGATCCATTTCCATCTTCACCAGATTGCCGTCGCACTCTTTGAGAAGTTCATCGTAGGGCAGCTTGCCGTCGACGGGAAGAAATTCGAACCAGTGATTGTGATAAGCAAACTGTATCCCAGCTTTCTTGGTCTGCTCGCCGCAGTGGTTGAATTTCGCAGCCACTTTCTTCCAATCCCGCTGTGCTTCGGGAATCC
Source organism: uncultured Acidobacteriaceae bacterium (assembly GCA_963709305.1). Lineage (GTDB taxonomy): Bacteria > Acidobacteriota > Terriglobia > Terriglobales > Acidobacteriaceae > Sulfotelmatobacter. The sequence goes on from CAVPWO010000009.1 coordinate 107,247, forward strand.
AGGGGCAGACAATATACTTCAAGCCGATGACCTTCGAAGTTTCAATAACGGAAGGGAACTTGTCGTCGAGCTCGTCGTATTGAATGTGGGTGGAGACCGCGGCCAGGCCGTTCTTGTCGCACGCGGCGCGGACTTGCTCGCCGGTATGGCCGAAGTATCCGGCGAATTCCACTTCTTTGTAGCCGGTCTGGGCGACCTTGGCAATGGTTCCGTCAAAGTCGGTTTTCATCAGGTCGCGCACGGTGTAGAGTTGCAGGCCGACTTTTTCAATCTTATGTTCGCCGGCAGCCCAGCCCAGGCGGCTGGTCAACAAAGTGGCTGCGGTAACAGTGGTTGCGGTTTCAAGAAACCTGCGGCGGTTCATGGCGTGCAAACTCATGATTGCATTTCCTCCGATTGCTCCGCGTCGAGGCGGAAGTCGAATCCCGAAGCATTATACGCGGGAACAAAGCCGCGGGAAGAAGGCCGTCGAGCTCGCTCGACCGGACAGCCGAGGGCGGCTGTCCCCACATCCGTGGTTGCGACGCCGTCCAGGTTATTTAGATTGAGAGGGAGACACTACCAGCGGCGCAAAAATAAAGAGGACGCCGCCGGGCGTCCTCGTGGGAAGATTGCCCCTAACCCTCACGATTTCGATACTTGCAGATTGTTGGTTACCGAGAAAATGCCGGGAACGCTGTTGGCCCGCAGACCGGCAAGACTCTTGTCGGCCTCGCTGTCCACCACTCCCTCCAGTGTTACGCGCCCGTTCTTAACGACAATTCGAATCGGTTTCTGTACTCCGAGGGCATACTTCTCGAGCGAGGAATACCCGTAAATTGCGTGGAAGAGCTCGAGACGCAGCCGATCGTCCATGGAAGATGGAGGGAGAACTTCAATCTGATTATTGACTTTCTCGACTCCTTCAATATGTTTGATCGCATTTTCGGCGTCCGATTTGAGCACGGGCCGCACTACTTGACCGAGCAAAGTAACGTCGGAGCCGTCTACCTTAAAGGCAATGTAATCGAAGACCCCGAAGTAAGGCAGCATCAGCAGTTCGTGGCGAACCTCTTTGACAATGCGCTCCTGGGCCTTCGAGGAAGGTTGAGTGTCTTGGGCGACGCCCGTTGTGGCAAGTGCAAGCAAACCTGTAAGAAAAATCAGTAGCTTGTGTTTCATAGTGTGATCTCTTCTTTCGAACCAGATTCCCAGTGTGACAAGCAGGTACTGTACGCCTGGGAGGGCCGATTTACGATACGGAAGATTTGGTAGAGCGGCCTATATCTAGGGGTAAGAATGCGCGCGGTCGGGGGCGTTCCCCTAGCTTCCTTTTAGGACCAGCTTCAAGTCTTTGCCATAATCCAGCAAGCCGATGTCGGCGCAATTGTTCAAAATCCAATCGGCTCCGGCTTCCCGCGACGCAGATTCCCGGACCGTAGTTTTGAAAGCGATGACCTTCGCCCCCGCGGCTTTGCCGGCGCGGACTCCGGCAGGTGCATCTTCGAGAACAATACAGTCCGCTGGGGGAAATCCGAGAACCGAAGCGCCCTTAAGATAGGGTTCCGGATGCGGCTTGCCGCAGGTGATGTCGTTAGATGTGATTAATTTTCTGGGCAACGGCAAACCCGCAGCTTTGAGCCGAACTTCCGCCAGGGCACGCGTGCAGGACGTAACGATGGTCCATCGGTCCTCGGGGAGGCGGTCCAGCAGATCCAGCGCACCGGGCAATGGAACGACCCCGTCAAGATCTTCGATTTCGCGGCGCTCGACTTCGCGGTTCTCCGCTTCGTGGTGGGCGTTCGGAAGATACTCGCGGACGGTAGTGAGGCTGGGACGTCCGTGGGCATGGGCCACGACCTCTTCCGGATTGAACCCATGCTCGATAGCCCACCGCCGCCAGACGCGCGCGACGGCGGGAGTGGAGTCGATGAGGACTCCGTCCATGTCAAAGAGTAAAGCGGCGCAGTGAATAAGGGTCATCGCGATCGGCCTACATCTGAGAATCGGGTGCCCCATCCCAACCGCGTTCTTGGCGGTTAGGGTGGGGACTTTGACTTTAACCTAAGCAATTTGAGCTTAAACTCTGATTGTTCTCATTCTGAGACAGACTGTATGTACGACTCTGTAAGACAAACGTTCCTGCAGGAACACTGCGGAAAACTTTCGCTCCAATCCCGCGTACAGACAGCCGCCTCGGCTGTCCAGCCGAGACTGTTATGGCACGATCACGGCAGCACCATCCACCGCATCGTCCTTAACGGCGATTAACGCTTCATTCGCCTGGTCCAGCGGAAACTTCGTGACTTTCGGCTTCAGTCCAATCTGCGCGGCCAGTGCCAGAAAATCCCGCGCATCGGCGCGAGTCATGTTGGCCACGCTGCGCAGTTGGCGTTCCCCCCATAGTAGGCGATCGTAATCAAATTGGGGAATGCGATCCAGATGGATCGCATTGATTGCCACCACGCCGCCTTTGCGCAAGCTTGCCAATGCGGCAATCACCACATCTCCGCTGGGGGCAAAGGTAATGGCGCGGTCGAGTTCCCCGGGCGGCTTCTCGGTTTCACTTCCCACCCAGTGGGCTCCGAGGGACGCGGCTAAGTCGCGGTGAGACTTTCCTCGCGTCGAAACAAATACCTCGCATTTCCACGCGCGCAGAACGGCGATCGCCAGGTGTGCGGACGCGCCGAAGCCAAACAATCCGACGCGCTCGCCCGGCTCGACGCCGGCGACTCGCAGGCTGCGAAAGCCGATGATGCCGGCACAGAGCAGCGGAGCGGCGTGCAGGTCGTCGAGCGCAGCGGGCAGCGGAAAGACAAAGTCGGCGCGGGCCAAGGTATATTCCGCATATCCGCCGGGGACGGTGTAGCCGGTGAAGGTGGGAGAGTCGCAAAGATTCTCCTCGCCGCGTTTGCAGTAGGAGCAGGTGCCATCGGTCCCGCCGAGCCAGCAAACGCCCATGCGCGAGCCAAGCGGAATTTCTTTTGTAGCGCCGCCGACAACTTCACCGACAATCTGATGGCCGGGAATCATCTGGGGCTGCTTCGGAGGGAGTTCGCCTTCCACGATGTGGAGATCGGTGCGGCAAACGCCACAGGCACGCACTCGCAGCAGAACGTGCCCCGGCCTGATTTGAGGATCTGCGACGTCACTGATTTGGAGTGGGCGTTGCGACGCTGGTTTCGGGGAGGTGAGGACTGCGGCTTTCATGATTTGTGTCGTTGTGGGCGACAATTTCCGGGCTGCGCCCGGCGGACAGCCGAGGCGGCTGTCCCTACGTAACCCGTTACGAGGATGGTAACAGTTCCAGCGTTAGAACCTGGAATGGCTGCAGGTGAAAAGTGTGTTGATTCTTAGCTGGAATTCGCAAGGCCGGCGTGGGACTGTCGCTCTTCCACGGGCTGTGTGCGGCATAAGAAGACGCGGAGCCTACCGGGAGCTCCAGGAGTGTCGCGAGGCTCGCGGTGAAATCCTGGGGGTGGTCGCTCGGGTTGCGCAGGGTTACGATCGCCTTCTCTGGGGACCACGACGCCCAGCCGTAGATTTCCAGTCGCGCCGGATCGCCTCCGATCCAGTGCGAGTCTTTCAGCGTCTGCACGTTCGTTCGCGACCACTTCGCCGCCTCGGCGAGGACATCCCAGTCCGTTGCCGAGAGCAGCGACGGAGTAATGTACATCTCCTGCAGCTGCGTGCCGGTGCCGAAGTATGAATGGACTTCCTCCGGAAAATCGTGATCTGGATCGCTGCCCAGCCGCTCCGCGTAGCGGGCAAAGATGAGGCCGTGTAGCATAAGTGAGTTCAGCGGGAACAGCGGACCCTCCTCAACCACCCAGCGATAAATTTGCGAGTCGCGATAGGTAATCCAGCGCTGGCGGTTGCTGCCAACGCCGGCGAAGCTGTGGTCCTCGCCACCGCGCCAGATCGAATCCGCATAGAGCAGCCAGAAGGGTGACGGATACGTTCCGGTGGTAAGGTTCACGTACAGGTCAGGCTTCTTCGCGCGGAGCTCGCCAATCAGATGGATGGCGGCGTCGAAATCGCTGTCGAACTCGCTTCCTTTAATGACTTCATTCGCGTTGCCCGTGCCGTCGAACTTGAACTGGTTCACGCCGTACTTCTCGATCATTTCGAGGCACGTATCGCGAAAGTAACGATAGTATTTCGGTCCCGACAGCGCGAGGCCGCCTTCATTGGTTTCGAATCCCTGGGCGTGCGCGGAGGCCAGACGTTGCTTTTTCGGCCCGTCGTAGCCGCCCCAGGGCGAAAGCCAGATGCCGGGAGCCGCGCCATACTTGGCCGCGGTTTGCGCCACTTTGGTCAGGCCGTTGGGAAAACCGGGATTGAATTTCCAAAGCGTCGTGGGATCGTCCCAACCATCGTCGAAAAGAAAGCTGTCGAGCTTGACGCCGCGTTGTTGGGTGAGCTGCTCTCCGAAACTCTGCACCACGGCGACCGCATCCGGCTCGTTGTAGCGGCCAAAGTATCCCAGGTCGTACCAGGAGTTGTAATGGAGAAAAGTTCGATAGGGATGCGCGCGTTCCAGTTCAACATATTTCAGGAAGTCGCGACGCAACTGACCGGCGCGAGTGACGCCGATCACTGACGAATAGGTAACGCTTTGCCCGGCTTGCAGAGGAAGCTCGCGCGAGAGCCAGCAAGATGCGCGCTCGGAATGCGCGCGGCATTCGGATAACGGATGTTCGAAGCCCAGGAACCAGGCGCCGGCGGTGACGGGCGATCCTTTCACATTGCCCGAAACCACAGCGCCCGGCAGCATCGCGTCGATGAGACTGATCTGCGTCACAGCAAAGGACTGTTGCAGCGCATGGAGCGTAAGTTCCTGGCGAACGTAGTTGGCGCCCTGGCGGAGAATCGCCGTCCAAGTGACGTGCAGTGCGGCGGAAGGATCCTCAAGTTCGATGCGTACTTGCCGTCCCGGCATGCGATCCGCCGCCCTGGACGCTGCCGGCGAAACCGGCGCATCCTCGACCACAGGTGCGCCGATGATCTTGAAGTCTGAGGAATGGAGCACCGCGCCCTCGCTTGGCACTAATGCAAACACGCTGCCGGTAAGGGGCAAACTCGTTTCAGTGAAATGGTTCGTCAGGCTTTGCCAGTGCAGAGCACCGTCGCGGATGGACCACCTCGCGGCGATCGCCGCGTTCGAGAGAGTGATGCTGTCGCCTGCTTGTGCGGCTTGGACGGTGGGTAGCCGCGAGGCTTGAACGCGAGCGAGGGAAATGACCAGGACCGGCAGCAATAACATGCATCGGAAAGAATGATCACGCGGCATTTTGCTACGCGCGAGATCCCTCCCTCCGCCTGAAGAACGGCTGCGGTCAGGATGCCGCCTTTCGGGATGGAGATGATTGAGGCTCAACTCACCGCTCCGGTCTCCCAATTTTTCGATCGCGACACGGCTTCGTTCCAGCGGTTCCGCAACAGGCGCGCTTGCGAGGCCGTCATTTGCGGCTCGAAGCGACGATCTTTCGTCGCGCTGGCGGCGTTCAGATCGGTTTTCCAAAAACTCACAGCCAGCCCGGCCAGATATGCGGCGCCAAGCGCCGTTGTTTCGGTCACAGCGGGGCGAACGACCGGCGCGCCGAGAATGTCAGACTGGAATTGCATCAGGCTGTCGTTGGCCGCGGCTCCGCCATCCACACGCAGTTCGGGCACCGCTGCGCCGGAATCGAGCCGCATGGCGTCGAGCAGATCGGCGACTTGATAGGCGATGCTCTCGAGGGCTGCGCGCGCGAGGTGACCGGCCGTGGTGCCGCGAGTGAGTCCGAAGACGGAGCCGCGCGCGTAGGAATCCCAATGCGGCGCGCCCAATCCCACGAAGGCGGGGACGAAAAATACGCCTCCATTGTCAGGGACAGAGTTGGCCAAGGCCTCGACTTCATTGGATTGTCGGATCAAACCCAGACCGTCGCGCAGCCACTGGACGACGGCGCCGCCCACGAAGACGCTGCCTTCGAGGGCGTACTCGGTCACATCTTTTATTTTCCACGCGACAGTCGTGACCAGCCGATTCGATGACGGCACCGCGCGAGTGCCGGTGTTCTGCAGCATGAAGCATCCCGTGCCGTAGGTGTTCTTGGTCAGGCCGGGGCGAATGCATCGTTGTCCGAACAGCGCGGCTTGCTGATCGCCCGCAATGCCCGCGAGTGGAACGGTATCCAATCCTTTCGCTGCGGTCACCTCTGCGTAAGTCTCGCTGGAGGAGCGCACCTCAGGCATGATGGAAAGCGGAATTCGAAACAAGTCGAGAAGCTCGTGGTCCCAGCTGCCGGTCTGAATATTGAAGAGCATGGTGCGCGAGGCGTTGCTGGCATCGGTGGCGTGAACTCGGCCGCCGGTTAATTTCCAGACAAGCCAGCTATCCACCGTGCCGAATGCCAGCTTGCCCGCCTCAGCGGCGCTGCGCGCTCCGGAAACGTTGTCTAGAATCCAGGAGATTTTGCTCGCGGAGAAATAGGAATCAATCAGCAGACCGGTGCGCTGCTGGATCAGCGGGCCGTGGCCTTCAATGCGAAGACGCTCGCAGAAATCTGCGGTGCGGCGGTCTTGCCAGACGATTGCGTTGTAGACGGGTTCTCCCGTGTCGCGATTCCACGCAATTGTGGTCTCGCGCTGGTTGGCGATGCCGATGGCCGCCACGGCGCGTGGTTTCGTGCCGGCTCGGGCCAGCGCTTCGAGAGCGACTGCAATTTGAGAAGAAGCAATCTGTTCTGGATTGTGCTCGACCCAGCCGGGGTGCGGAAAGATCTGATCGAATTCCTGTTGGGCGACGGCGCGAATCGCTCCTTCCTGATCGAACAGCAGAGCTCGCGAGCTGGTGGTGCCCTGATCGAGCGCTAGAACGTATTGCACGATTTCTCCGTCGTACTTCTGCTACGTAAATTCAGTAGACACGTAGCTGGCTACGTCTCTATCCGACCGCATCGGCGCCACGAACAAGACGGTGCAAGTAACCTCTCTACGGCCAGGTCTAGGACGGTCGCAGGAATCGCCTGATGCCAAAGTCATAGAGAGCTGCGCCTATCAAGCCGCCAAGCAGCGGTGCAACCACCGGGATCCACCACACGCGAGTTCCGTCGGTGAGGCCATTGTTGCGAAAGCCGGCGAATACCGTGAACAGGCGCGGGCCGAAGTCGCGCGCGGGATTGATAGCGTAGCCGTGCATGCCGCCAAAGCTCATGCCAATGGCAACCACGACCAAGCCGATCATCGCAGGCGCAAGGTTCGATCCCGGGGGAGCATTGAATTCGTCGACGATCGCAAGGATAAGGAAGATCAATAAGCCGGTGCCGATGAGTTGATCGAGAAAGCCTGCCTGCGGTATCGCCGGGTAGGCGGGGAAAGTGGTAAAGACGCCGGCGGTGTGATCCAGTTGCGGATCGACCTGCATGAAAGCCGGACGGTAGTTCCAGTACACGAGAGCGGAAGCCGCGAACGCTCCGGCAGTTTGGGCGATGGAGTAGGGCAGCACTTTGCGCCAGGGGAACCGGCGAAAGGCGGCGAGGGCCAGAGTAACGGCAGGGTTCAAGTGTGCTCCCGAAATTTTTCCGGCGACATAAACACCCATGGTCACAGCGAGTCCCCAGCCCAGTGTGATGTTGGTAAAGCCGCCGTGAATGGTCTCGCCCGGATTCTTCGAGGGAAATAGCACGACCATCGCGACCACTCCGTTGCCCAGTAGGATGAGCACGAAGGTGCCCAGGAACTCCGCGATCAATTCGGCGGTCAGCGTGGGCTTGGGATTCATTCGTATCTCGACAGGCGACGGCATCCTTGCCACTCCGTGCACAGCGGGCGAGGACGCCCGGCGGACTGCCGCCGGGCCGGCGGCGCTACTGTTAACCGCGAAGTAGTCTATCAGGGGCGTAAATTCTTCGCGGGCTTTTGCTCAACCGCGCCAGCTTGTTCTGGCCAGCCTTCCGAAAGTTATCGGCTACGGGGATTTCCTCTTGACATTTCCGCCCTGAACCGTAGGATAGAAACATATTTATGCATTAGAGTGAATATTTATTCATGATGAATAAAACATTACGGCAACGGGCGGTCCTGGATGTGCTGAAGCACGGGACGATCGCCAGCCAGGAGGATCTTCAGCGGCTCCTGCGCAAACGTGGATTCAAGGTTGGACAGGCGACCCTGTCGCGTGACATCCGCGATCTGAATCTGAGCAAAACCTCGCACGGCTATTCCCTGCCTCACGGCGACAATGGAGCCGGCATTGCGCTGCCTCCGGTGTCGCGACTGGTGCGTGAGTTTGTGCTTGATATTCGTTCCGCACAAAATTTATTGGTGGTCAAAACCATCGTAGGCAGCGCCCAACCCGTGGCGGCGGCCCTGGACGAGACCGATTGGACTGAGGTCGTGGGCACGATTGCCGGCGACGACACGATCCTGATCGTTTGCCCGGACAAGGATGGGGCGAGGAAACTGGCGGGTCGCATTGAGGAGATGCTGAGCTAGCAGCTCGCATGGAAATGAGCGCGAAGCTTAAAACCGCTGTGCTGGGCGCGACCGGGTATTCCGGCCTGGAGCTGACGCGGATCCTTCTGCGCCATCCCCGGGTGCAGAAACCAGCGCTGCTGCGGCGCTCTTCTGACGATGGCGGCTCATTGGACTTGGCGGACGTGTTTCCGGCTTTATCCGGCAACGGCGGTCACCCGCTGCATTCGCTCTCGTGGCCGGCGATGAAACAGCAAGGAGTGGAGCTGTTGTTTCTGGCGACACCGCACGAAGCCTCGCGCGCGCTTGTGCCGGAGGCGATGGCCCAGGGGCTGCGCGTCATCGATCTTAGCGGAGCCTGGCGATTGAAGGAGGAACAGCACCGCGCGATTTATAACTTTCAAGATTCGGATGCGGCCACGGCGGCGCAACTGACGGAGAAGGCGGTGTACGGGCTGCCCGAATTAAATGGCGATCGCGTGGCGAAGGCCGCGCTGGTGGCGAATCCCGGATGTTATGCAACTTCGGTGATTCTGGCTTTGGCGCCGCTGCTCAAGGCTGGAGTGGTCGATCGAGATCGCGGGATCGTTTCCGATTCGAAGTCCGGCGTATCGGGCGCGGGCAAGGAACCGACCGCCAAAACGCATTTTGTGGCGGTGGCCGACAACCTGTCTGCGTATTCGGTTTTCAATCACCGGCATGTGGGCGAGATTGTCGAACAGCTCGATCTGGGCGCGCGGGAGCTGATCTTTACGCCGCATCTGCTTCCAATCCCGCGAGGAATTTTGTCGACGATCTATTTGCATCTGAATCGCGAGATGACGCCGCTGGAAGTGGAATCGTGCTTTCGGAATTTTTATTCGGGTAAACGGTGGGTGCGGGTGTTTCAAACACCGAAGCTGCCGCAGGTGCAGTTTTCGCTGCAAACCAATTATTGCGATCTGGGATTTTGCCTGGCGGAAGACCGGCGGCGACTGGTGCTGGTCTCCTGCATCGACAATTTGCTGAAGGGCGCGGCCGGACAAGCCGTGCAGAACATGAATCTGATGTACGGATGGCCGGAAGACGAGGGACTGCAGTGACAATCGTAATCAAAGTCGGAGGAGCCGCGCTGGAGGATGCCGCTACTTTGCGCAAATGCGCTCGGGCGATTGCGGAGCTGGCGCAGGATGGGCATCGAGTGGCCGTGGTTCATGGCGGCGGGAGCGCACTAACGCGCGTGCTGAAACGGCTTGGCAAGCAAAGCGAGTTCATTAGCGGTCTGCGCGTGACCGATGCGGAGACTCGCGATGTCGCGCTCATGGTGCTGGGAGGGATGGTCAACAAGAAACTTGTGGCCGCGATTCAGGCTGCGGGCATGCCCGCGGTGGGATTTTGCGGCGGCGATGGCATGTCGTTCCGGGCCCGGCGAAAGCATATTCGCGGAAACGATGTGGGATTCGTCGGCGAGATTTGTTTTGCGGAGCCGTGCTGGATCGAAGCGTTGTGGCAGCAGGGTGGAATTCCGGTGCTTGCGTCGCTGGCTCTGGGAGCGGACGGCGAATATTACAACGTGAATGCGGACGAGATGGCGGCGGCTTGTGCCGCCGCGTGCCACGCGAATGCGCTCATCTTTCTCACCGATGTGGCGGGAGTGAAAGACGCAGCAGGAGCGGTGATTCCGTGGCTGAGCGCCAAGCAGGCGCAGGATATGGTCGAGGGATCGATCGTCAGCGGAGGCATGTTGCCCAAGCTGGAAGCGTGCCGGCAGGCGCTGAAGCAGGGAGTGGGCCGGGTGCGGATACTGCCGGCGGCGGAAGCTGAAGCCTTGCCGGAGTTCTATCACACCAAATTGAATTGTGGGACAGAGGTTACCTGCGCGTGAACGCGGGGTTTATCGATTTGATCGACGTAAGGTTTCACGAGAGGAGCAAGAGTTGAATAGTCCATTGCAAAGCAGAGCGCCGGCATCTGCGCCGGTCACATTTCCCGGCACCTTCTGGTGTCCGGATCTGGTTTCGACGCGCGATCTAGGACCGCAGGGAGTCGAGGCGGTGCTGCATCTGGCGGAACTGATGAAGTCTCGACCGTCGGTGTTTCAACGGTCCCTGGCGGGAAAACAGATGGTGATGTTTTTCGAGAAGCCGTCGCTCCGAACGCGGCTCACGTTTGAAGCCGGCATGACAAGCCTGGGCGGCACCGCGATGTTCGTGGACCAGTCGCAGAGCCGGCTGGATGCGCGCGAGACGTTGAGCGACATTGCGCACAATCTCGAGCGCTGGGTGGACGTGATCGTGCTGCGCACGTTCGCGCAGGAAACCATCGAGGGTATGGCACGTCATGCTTCGATCCCGGTGATCAATGCGCTGAGCGATCTGGAGCATCCCTGCCAGGCGTTGGCAGATTATTTCACGCTGCAGGAACGGTTCGGCGATTTGAAGAAGATCACGCTGGCCTATGTTGGCGACGGCAATAATGTGGCGCATTCTCTGTTGCTGACCTGCGCGTGCCTTGGGTCTTCGATCCGGATCGTTACGCCGAAGGGATATTCGCCGAATGCGCAGATCTTGGCCGATGCGCGAAAGATCGCGAAACAGACGGGCGCTCGCATCGATTTGATGGCCGATCCGCATACAGCGGTCGCCGGCGTGGACGCGGTTTATACCGACGCATGGGCGAGCATGGGTCAGGAGCAGGAAGCTGCGCAGCGGGCTGAAATATTTCGGCCCTATCAGGTGAATCGGGAACTCATGGCGGAAGCCGCGCCTCATGCGGCGTTCATGCACTGTTTGCCGGCGCATCGCGGCGAGGAAGTTACCGACGAGGTGATGGACTGCGAAGACTCCGTCATCTTCGAGCAGGCGGAAAATCGCTTGCACGTTCAGAAATCTATTCTTTATTTATTGCTGGGTGGCGCGGTGCGCCTGCCCGTGAGGAGCGCTCATGCCTGAGAAAGTTGTGCTGGCTTATTCCGGTGGATTGGATACTTCGATCATCATTCCTTGGTTGAAGGAAAATTATTCCTACGATGTTATCGCTATGGTCGGCGACGTTGGGACAGGGAGACGACATCGACGCGGTCGTTGAGAAGGCTTATGCAACCGGCGCCAGCAAGGTGATCGTAGAGGATCTCCGCGAGGAATTCCTGATCGAGATACGTATTCCCTGCTTTGAAGGCTGGAGCGGTTTACGAGCACAAGTATCTGCTGGGGACTTCGCTGGCGCGTCCGGTGATTGCGAAGCATCAGGTGGAAGTGGCGTTGCGCGAAGGTGCGACGGCGGTTGCGCACGGATGCACGGGCAAGGGCAACGATCAGGTGCGGTTTGAACTGACGTACCAGGCGCTGGCGCCGGAGTTGAAGATTATCGCGCCGTGGCGGGAGTGGACTTTGAAGTCGCGCGAGGACTGCCTGGATTACGCCGAGCAGCATGGAATTCCAGTGGCGGCGAGCCGCGAGAAGATTCACAGCCGCGACCGCAACTTGTGGCATATCAGCCACGAGGGCGGCGAATTGGAGGACGCAGGAAACGCGCCTTTGGCGACTACCTGGCAGATCACGCGATCGCCGCAGGAGGCGCCGGACAAGGAAGAGCAGGTGCGCATCGGCTTCGCGCAGGGAGTTCCGGTTTCGGTGAACGGCATGAAAATGGAGCCGGTGTCGCTGGTGGAATTGCTGAATGAAATTGGCGCTCGCAATGCGATTGGACGCGCCGACATCGTCGAGAACCGGTTTGTTGGAATCAAATCGCGCGGATGTTACGAAACTCCTGGCGGCACGCTGCTGATCGCGGCTCATCGCGAGTTGGAAGCGCTTTGCCTGGAGCGCGAGGTTGCGCATTTCAAACAGCACATCGGGCTGAAGTACGCGGAGCTTGTTTATTTCGGTTTGTGGTTCACGCCGCTGCGCGAAGCGCTGGATGCTTTTGTCGAGAGCACGCAGAAGGAAATGACGGGCAGCGTCACGCTATCGCTCTACAAAGGAAATGTTTCCGTAGTGAGCCGCGAGTCGGAGCACTCGCTTTATCGTACCGACCTTTCGTCATTCACGATGGGCGACAGTTACGACCAGAAGGATGCGGCGGGATTCATTCGCATTCTGGGATTGCCGTCGCGATCAAGGGCGCGCTCTCGCGTGGAGGTCGGTCGATGAAGATGTGGTCGGGAAGGTTCCGGCAGCCGCTGGATCCTGAATTCGAACGCTGGCAGCGATCGTTCGGCTTCGATCGGCGATTGCTCGCTTACGAAGTTGCGGCCAGCGGCGCGCACGCGCGGGCGTTGAAGAATGCCGGCATTCTGTCGTCTGACGAACTGATCAACATTCTCCAGGGGCTGAAACAAATCGGCGAGAAGGCGGCGGCGTCGCCCGCATTTCTTGACGACGATGCGGCGGAGGACGTTCATCATTTCGTGGAGAAGCAACTGGTCGCGCTGATCGGCGAGACTGGTTACAAGCTGCATAGCGGGCGCAGCCGCAATGAGCAGATTGCGACCGACCTGCGGCTGTACGTCAGGGCGAGCATCGATCAGTTGCGGCTGGAGCTCGCGGAACTATGTACCGTGCTGACCGACCGTGCAGAGAAGGCTGGGGACGCAGCCATGCCCGCGTACACGCATCTGCAGAGAGCTGAACCGGTTCTGGTCGGACACTGGCTGCTCGCATATGTCGAAATGTTTTTGCGGGATGCGGAGCGGCTGGCAGATTGCCGGAAGCGGCTTAACTCGTGTCCGCTGGGATCGGGCGCTGTGGCCGGCGCGACGCTGTCGCTCGATCGTTCGTTGATGGCTGGCAATCTCGATTTCGATGGAGCGACCGCCAACAGTATCGACGCCACGAGCGATCGGGACTTTGCGCTAGAGTTTGTCAATGCGCTCTCTCTGCTCGCGCTGCATTTGAGCCGCTGGGCGGAAGAGATGATTTTATTTTCTTCGCAGGACTATAGCTTCGTGGTTCTGCCCGAGGCTTACTCGACCGGTAGCAGTGCGATGCCGCAGAAGAAAAATCCGGATCTGCTCGAACTGGTGCGCGGCAAGAGCGGACGAATTCTCGGAAATGCGATCTCTCTCATGGTCGCGGTAAAGGGTTTGCCTCTTGCTTATAACAAAGACTTGCAGGAAACGCAGGAGCCGGTCTTCAACTCTTCGGACACGCTTTTACAAATGTTGCCGCTGGTGGCGGGCTGGATGAAGGCGGTGGAATTTCAATAAGGAGCGCATGTTGCATGCGGCGCAGTCGGGATTTATGAATGCGTGGGCGGCCGCTACGTACCTGGTGAAGCGAGGGGTACCGTCGAGACTGGCGCATGAGCGCATTGGCAAGGCGGTGCAGCTGTGCATCGAGCGGAATTGCGAGCTTCAGGATCTTCCGCTCGATGAACTGCGATCGCTTAGCGCCGCCTTCGATCAGGATTTTTACGAATCACTGAAACTGGCTTCTGTGCTTGCAATCCATGATGTTTCCGGAGGCACGGCGCCAAGCCGGGTGCGGCAGGCAATTAACGCTGCCAGAACGAGGATCGAATCTCTTCGCGAGGAGGCCCATGCGCACGCGTAAAGCAATCTTGCCTGACGCACAAGACATTCACGAACTGATCGCAGCGTACTCCGGCGACGGCACACTGCTGCCGCGGACTCTGCCGGAAATCTGCGAGAACGTCCGCGACTTCGTGGTGCTCGAAGACGATGGGCGCATCATCGGCTGCGGAGCGCTGCACCTATACGGCACGCATCTCGCCGAGATTCGGTCGATCACCGTCGCCCCCTGGGCCCAGGGCAAGGGCGGGGGCGGACGGCTAGTAAAGAAGTTGCTGGCCGAAGCGAAGCATCATCGCGTGGATTGCATTTGCCTGTTTACGCGCAAGCCCGATTTCTTTGCGGGCCAGGGATTTTCGGTGGCGCAGCGCGAGGATCTTCCCGACAAGATTTACAAAGACTGCCACGCTTGTCCCCGGTTTCATTGCTGCGATGAAGTAGCCATGGTGCGCGGCGAGTTGCCTAAGTTTGCGATTTTGCCCGAGCCGGCGAATTGGCTGGTTAAGCTGCAGGGTTGGTCGCCGGACGTTAGAGATCAGTCGGAGTCCAGGTAATCTCTCCGGCTCCATCTTCAGCGGCGCACAGGTACACCTGGGGATTGATTCCAGTCTTCTGCCGGTAGCGTTCCGCAATCTGCTGCGCGAAAACCAGGGAATCTTCCTTGCGAACGAGGTTGACCGTGCAGCCCCCGAAACCGCCGCCGGTCATACGTCCGCCGCAGAAGCCGGGCAGGCCGTTGGCGGCTTCGACCATGATGTCGAGCTCGCGACAACTCACCTCGTAGAGGTCTCGGAGACTCTCGTGCGACTCACGCATCAACCGTTTCACTCGATCCAGATTGCCTTCTTTGAGCGACTGGGCAGCGTCGAGCGTCCTTTGATTCTCGCGGACGACGTGGGTGCAGCGCCGACGGATGGTAGCGGGCAGATCCGCAGCGTGCTGCTGCAGCAGTTCGACGGACACATCGCGCAGGGCCCGAATCCTGGGATTCCATCTCTGGAAATACCGCACGCCTTCTTCACATTCTTCGCGCCGAGCGTTATAGGCTCCCGTGGCCAGATCGTGCTTGGTCATTGTGTTACAGACTACGAGCGAGATGCCGTCGGGAATGGGAACGAGCTTAAACTCCAGAGAGCGGCAATCGAGAAGAAGGGCATGCCCTGCTTTGCCCATGCAGGAGACGAATTGATCCATGATTCCAACCCGGGCGCCGACAAAAGTGTTCTCCGCTTGCCGACAGAGCTGGGCGACGTGAAGCAGCGGCATTTGCGTCGCGTTGATACTAACCAGGGCAAGAGCGGAGGCGACTTCCAGTGCCGCCGATGAACTCAGTCCCGCTGCTATCGGAACTTCACCGTGCACGAACAGGTTCACCCCCTGAAGCTGATGCCCAGCTTCCTGAAGAGTGGTGGCGACGCCCAACACGTAGTCACACCATGCTCCGGTGCGCTGCTGGGGCAGGTGGTCGAGATCGAATTCGAAGTTGCCGGGGAATTCTTCGGAGTGAATGAGGAGCTTGCGATCCGGGCGCGCGCCGATGGCCACGTAGGTAGAGAAGACAACCGCGGCGGGCATGACGAAACCGTCATTGTAGTCGGTATGTTCGCCAATGAGGTTCACGCGGCCAGGCGCGCGAAAGACTCTCGCCTGATTGCCAAAACGTTTCTCAAATCGCTGTTTAAGCTCACGTACCTTCATTAGCATCAGGCTCGAATGCCCATGCAGAATGGATCTTGCGGATCGAGGACGAACTCAGCCTCGGCATTTACGAATGCGAAACCCGTAATGCTGGGATAGACCTTTCCCTCCCGCACCGTAACGCTCCCCTCGAACACGCTCCCGACAATACTCTCCTGTTTCCACACTTGACCCTCGCGGATTTTTCCATCGGCGTAAAGGCACGCCAGCTTGGCGCTGGTGCCGGTCCCACAGGGAGAACGATCGTAGGCCTTCCCGGGGCAGAGAACGAAACTCTTGCTGTCAACAGAGGGCTGAGAAGATGGGCCGAAGAGCTCGATGTGGTCGATTTCCTGAATTCCCGCCCCAGTGATTCCCTGCTTGCGAAGAGCCTGTCGAATCGCCCACGTGAAGTTGGTTAGGTTCTCGACATTGTGGAGCGACAGGTCCAGGGCATGCTCGCGCACGAGGAAAAACCAGTTACCTCCCCATGCCACGTCGCCGCGCACCTTGCCGTAGTGCGGGACCTCGACTTCCAGGTTGGCGGCCAGGCGATAGCTGGCGACGTTGGTGACCGTAACCGCGCCGCTGGGGTGAAGCACGACGCTGACGGTTCCCACCGGAGTTTCGATACGGTGCGCACCGGGCTTAATCCGGTTCATAAAGGATAACGTCGTAACCAGGCCGATCGTACCGTGCCCGCACATGCCGAGGTATCCCACATTATTAAAGAAGATCACGCCAGCGGCGCACGCAGGGTCCGCGGGCTCACACAGGAGCGCTCCCACGATAACGTCAGAACCGCGGGGTTCGTTTACGACCGCCGAGCGAAAGCTGTCGTGATCCCTGCGAAAGCGGTCCCGTCGCTCGGCTAACGGACCACCGCCAAGATCGGGAGCTCCGCTGACCACCAGTCGAGTCGGCTCGCCTCCGGTGTGGGAATCGATTATTCGAACTCGTAGCTTTTCGCTGTTAATCATCTTTTCCGCGCACGAAATCAGCATTCTAAACGATTTGGCGGTGGGCAATTAACCGTTGATCCGCGGGGCTGGTCCCGATGCGGCGGGGCGAGATTGTTCTGCTGGTTGCGATAAGAAATTTGTATTGGACTGACCGAATCCGCGCATTTATCGTCGGCGGATTGATTCCATCTCGCGACGCTTTGCGGCCTTGTCGGCGCGGCGCCGGAGGGGTCCGCGCCGGTTCTTCGATTCGTCCGCACTGGGGATCGGCGAGAAGTGCCCACGACTCATAAACAGGAGCCCTCAAAGATGATAATCCGAGCAGGGAGCGACGGTCTGCGAAGTTCAGCCGCGGCAGCCGGCACCATGATCGTTGTGGGCTGATCGGAGCAAGTATTCCGTAAGCGATTCGAAGAACACAGAGACACAATGGGCCGGAGCTAACGAAAGCGGCGGATAAATAGAGTGTGACGCTCGGAGCGGTAGAAGCCCACTCCGTAGATTGTAGCTTTCCCCTTTGAAGAGTAGATGACCTGGCGAATGCGCAGCACCGACGCGCCGCGCGGCACGCCCAGCAATTCGGCAATATTGGCCTCGGCCGCAGTGGCGTCGACTTCCTCATCGGCATACGCGAGTTCTACGCCATAGTCGTGCTCGAGGGTCGCAAATAGAGAAACCCTTCCCAGGGGAGCTTTCACTAAATCGGCAAACTCGCCGGCTGGGAGGTAGCAGGTTTCGAGTGCAAAAGGATCGTCGCCGGTCTCGCGCAGTCGCTCTATCTTGACCAAGGCCGTGGTCGCGGGCAGGCCGAGGCGGGCCGCCACTTCGGGTTCGTGGTCAATGATCTTCGCCACCAGCACGCGCGAGCGCGGACTCAGTCCGCGACTGGACATGTGCTCCGAGTAGCTCATGAGTTTGTTGAAGTGAATCTTGGGCGCGGCCACAAACGTCCCCGCTCCGCGGCGGCGCTCGACCACGCCCTCGCGCTCCAGGCCGGCAAGAGCGTGGCGGGCCGTCATCAGGCTAACTTTGTGAGTTCTGGCCAACTCGCGTTCCGACGCAACCAGGTCGCCGGCTTTCAGTTCCGAAGACTCAATCCGCTTGCGGATGGCATTCTGGATTTTCTTATAGACCGGCGTACCGTTGCGATGGTTTCCTGACATGAAATGTCTTTCCGCCCAGACCGCGGGTCACCTGGCGTTGTGAATGGTATCTGAGGCAGGATCGCTCTGCCTTCTGCTATATAGCTTAATCAAAGTGTTCTGTAAAGGTGAAAATCGCGCCTACGGCTCAACAAGGCCAGCCGTCAGTGTTCTGTTTTTGCTATAGAGCGGATTCGTTTTTGCGATGCACGGCTTCCCGGTTCGGCGAGGACGCCGTGGGATTTTGTGATCTTAAATCACAGCTTCTTCGCAGTGTGAGGTGTTTTGAAGTCGAAGAGTGCCTTCCGTCATTACGGGCGGAAGGCGCTTTTATGATATATAGCGCTTTGAAAAGCTGCCGGTTCGAGAAAAAGTTTTTTTAATTTCGTGCATTTTCTTCTTGACCATGATCATGCATGTGCTATATAGCATAGTCGGATTGTATTAGAGCGTTTTCCCGCCATCTCTTATCAACCGGTAGAAGCGTTCTTAGGAGGCTGTGTGATGAAGCAATCAGCGTGTATTGAAAATCCGCGGCGTGCAGCTCGAACATTTTCCTCGTTCGTTCTGGCATTGTCGCTAATCGTTCTGAGCCTGTCAGCCGCCAGCGTCGCTCAGGAACTGGCCGCAACGCTCACCGGCACTGTAACCGATGCCAGCGGCGCCGTCGTACCCGGCGCAACCGTGGTGGTTCACAGCGATGAAACCAACGCCGATGTCCGCAGCGTGACCACCAACAGCAGCGGAAGTTTCAATATCACGAACCTCGCCGCCGGGCGCTATAAGGTGACGGTGAATAACGCCGGCTTCCAGACTTTCGTCGCCAGGGAGGTGGTCCTCAACGTCGCGGAAAAGCACACGCTGGACGTGCAATTGCAAGCCGGGCAGGTCAGCCAGACCATCGAAGTGACAGCCGAAAACACGCCGATCCAGACAACGACGGCCGAAGAGTCTGGAACGGTAACGGGAGATCAGGTTCGCGAGCTGGCGCTGAACAACCGCAACTTCGAGCAGCTTGTCTTGCTGCAACCCGGCGTCGCCAATCAATTGCCGGACAAAGTTGGATTCGGTCTGCAGAACAACACTTCCATTTCCATCAACGGCGCCCGTACCGGTGCTAACAACTGGACCGTGGATGGGGGCGACATCAACGACAGCGGGTCCAACGGAACGTTGCTCAATACGCCAGGAATCGACTCGATCCAGGAGTTCACGCTGGAGCGCAGCAACTACGATGCGGCTTTCGGACGTAGTGGTGGAGGTCAAGTTGTAGTCGCCACGAAATCGGGGACCAATCAATTCCACGGTAGCGCCTTTGAGTTCAATCGCAACAACTTCTACAACGCAAACACTTTTGGCGACCGGCAGGCAATCGCGGGCGGAGCGGATCCGAGCGGATTCAAAACCCCCATCGAACGCTATAACGACTACGGGTTTACCATCGGCGGGCCACTGTTTATTCCCAGGGTGTACCACCCCGTCAAGAACAAGACCTTTTTCTTCTGGTCGGAAGAGTGGAGGAAAGCAAGTCTTCCGGCGACGAACACTATCAACGTGCCAACCGTTGCGCAGCTCGGCGGAGTGTTCAGCACCCCCGTCACCGATTTCAGCAATTCTGGCTGCGTCACCGCGTCGGGCGGCACTTATACCATTAACCCGTCCTGCTACAGCCAAAATGCAGCCGCTTACCTGAACGCGTTCATGGTGAAAAATCCACCCAGTGCGCCCGGACTCCTGATCACTCCTTACAGCGCATTGAACAACTTCCGTCAAGACATTATTCGTCTCGACCAGAACGTCGGCGACAAAGTCCGAGTGTATGCCCGTTACATGGAGGATGTGGTCCCACAAAATGCGCCGTTTTCGCTTTGGGGTGGGGGCAACTATCCTGGCGTGGAGACGACCTCTATTAACGCGCCTGGACGCAATCTCGTTCTGAATGCGACCGCGAGCATCTCGCCGCGAGTGGTGAACGAAATCGAGTTTGTGGATGCATGGGGTGCGATCAATTCCGATCTTACCAATGCGTTGGCAAATTCCCCGGCATTCACCAGCCAACTTACCAACAACACCGCCTTCGCCGACCCGTACGGCCGCGCTCCCAACGTCAGCATCAACGGATACACGGGCTTGGGCAATGGAAGCGCGCCGTACCACGAGCGGAATATTAGTAAAACCATCTTCGACAATCTTTCCATCCAACACGGGAATCACACTGCGAGGGTCGGCTTTACCTCAATGTGGATGCAGAAGACCGAAAATGGCGACGGTGGGGCAGCGAACTTCAGCTTCACGAACGCCAATGGGAATGATCCCTTTGCCAACTTCTTGCTCGGCCAGGCCGATTCCTACAGCCAACAGAACCATGACACTGTTCCTCACCTCAGGTATCTGAATTTCGAAGCCTATGTGCAGGATGACTGGAAGATTACTCCCCGTCTAACCTTAAACTTGGGCGTGCGCTACAGCTATTTTGCATCGCCGACCGACAGCAACAACACGCTGGTAAACTTCGATCCGGCTCTTTTCAAGAGCGGCGCGGTCACGATCGACCCCTACTTTGGAACCATGATCGGACCCAACGCGAATGCCGCAACCTATGCGAACGGTTTGATCTTTCCCAAAGGTGCAACTTGTGCAGCAGCCCAGACGATAGCGCCGCTCGCGTCTTGTTCACCCTTTGGCACCATCGTAAATCCCAACTCAAACAACAACTGGGCACCACGTCTAGGCGTCGCTTACGACCCCTTTGGGAACGGTAAGTGGGCGGTGCGCGCGGGTTTCGGCATCTTCTATGACCGTACTCTCAACGGAATCTGGGAGCAGAACGCATTCAGTGACCCTCCCCTTGTGCAGACCACGACCGTCCTGAACCCCAATTCCGCTAACAATCTGTTCGACGCCCCGACTCAAGGGTCAGCAGCCGGGAATCCTACTGGTCCAGTCAGTCTGACTACGACCGGAACGCCGACTTTCAAAGTCCCAAGCTACATGGACTACAACTTCTCGGTGCAGCGCGAGATTATGCCGAACACGGTGCTGGAAGTCGGATACGTGGGGACTAAAGGATCGCACTTGCTCGGTGACGTTAACCTCAACCAGCCGACAGTGGCCACGCGTGTCGCAAATCCGCAATTGGACGTGAACGCCATAACCCCATTCCAAGGTTATGGTCCGATTACCTCCCGCGCTCCGATTTTCACGAGCAACTACAACTCGCTGCAGGTATCACTGAACCGGCGCTTCAGCAAGGGGCTCACGCTTGGAGTGGCATACACTTGGTCCAAGTTGCTCACCACCAATCCTTTTGATCGCGGCCTTTCGGCCTATAACACCTATGACTTGAAACAGAGTTACGGGCCATCAGTGTTGAATACTCCGCAGATGTTCGTGATGAGCTACGTTTACGAGTTTCCGTTTTATAAGACCCAGAGTGGCTTAATCGGTCACGTGCTCGGGGGATGGGAACTCTCTGGCATCGTCACCATTCAATCCGGCCAGTCCCAGATCATTACGCAAAGCACCGATCCGTGGGCAGAGCCCTCGTTAACGAGTAACACGACGACACCGGCTTGTCTGGTGGCGCCGTGCCCACTATATCCGGGTGGACTTGGTATGAACCGAGGAGGCACAGTATCCATTCGAGCCGATCAGATTGGCGACCCGAGTGGATCGAAATCCGTGAATAAGTTCTTCAACACCGCGGCGTTTACTGATGCGGTGGGACACTTCGGCAGCTCTCGTCCCGGGGCTCTTCTCGGACCGGGCTACCAGATCTGGGACACGTCGCTACTCAAGAATATTAATTTCGGCGAACGCGCCAGCCTGCAGCTTCGGCTGGAGACGTTCAACACCTTCAATCATGGCAGCCCCAGCTCAATTGACACCAACGTGGACGACGGCAGTTTTGGCGGCGTCAACGGATGGCACGACTCCCGTAACGTTCAAATAGGGGCGAAGATCAGGTTCTAACGGTTATCGCTTCAAGGTTGTCTTAGGCGCACGCCGATGCGGCGTGCGCCTTTTTTCCTCGTTTACGTTTGGAGGGTTCAGACTTATTAGTGCCTCTCATTATTCCCAATCGCTGCCGCCCGCTTTTTCTCTTGCAGGGCCAGCGAGATTTTCTGTTCGCGCATTCCCTCCGCGGTGTGTCCTGACTGGCGCAAGGCGGTGCCTAGAACGAAATGGGCCTCGGCGGAATCGGGATCGAGTTGGATGGCTTTCCGCAACGGCTCAATCGCCGCGGAAGGTTCGTTTCTCGCGATCTCAGTCTTTCCCAGGCCGAACAATGCATCTCCATAGCGAGGGTTAGCTTTGAGCGCTGCGCGAAAGTGTAATTCAGCGTCTTTGAGTTGCGAGTCGTTCAATAATATTTGGCCCAGAATGCAATGCGCGACCGGATCATTGGGAAAGTGCTGGAGTTCCGCCCGCATTTCTCTTTCGGCGAGATCGGTCTCGCCTTGCCGCCAATAGAGATAGCCCAGGCCGGAGTGCACGCCCATGAAGTTTGGATCCGCCTGTTCGGCCGCTTGATATTCCTTAATGGCCTCGGGGCGATTCGACATCTGGTCGTAGGCCGTGCCCATCATGATGTGGGCCGTGGCAGAGTTCGGATTCAACTTCATGATGCGGGCAAAAACCTCCGTCAATGCCTTGTAGTCCTTCATGCGCAAGTAGGCTTTGCCGAGAATATCCAGAGTTTCCAGGTCGGACGGGTCGGCCTGATTGGCGCGCTCCAGGTATCGGGCAGATTCCGGGTAGCGATCCAGGGCGAACAAAGAAAGCCCCGACAAGTCTAGGATTTGAAAATCCGTGGGATATGTCGCCGCCATGGGTCGGAGGAGACCCCAGGCGGAGCGGTAGTGCTGGGCTTTGAAATAAGCCACGGCAAGATTGCGTTCGGTGGTTGGATCATTGGGACGAAGCTTCAACGCCTCTTCATAAAGGGGAATCGCTTCCGCCGGCTTGCCCTGACGCGCCAGTACTATGCCAAGATTGTTTAGAGCCGCCAGCGAATGCGGATCAATCTTCAGAGCTTGGCGAAGTTTTTCAGCCGCAGTCGCCAGATCGCCCTGATGCAACGCCTCGGCGGCCTGCGCAAGATACGCGTGCAACTGGCGGGAGGAAGACGCAGTGTCGGTCGCAGGCTGAGAGGGAACGCTCTGCGAAGAAACGCTCTTCGCAGCCAGACCTGGGGCCACCGACGCGCAGGTCGCGAGGACGGCGACCCTCAAAGTTGGCACCAGCGACTTCATAGATTGAATTGTAAATCGATCAAATTTTAGACTGCCCGTCGTAGGCGCAGTGTTGCCCCTTATCGGGGCTTCGGCAGCGGCGCAGTTGGTTTTTGCTCCACTAAATCGTTATGGCACTTCTCCCCTCTAGAATGGTATGCTTCGCGTGGAATTTTTCCGTAATCGTTTACGCCGCTGGCCCATCTCATGCGCAGTTTAGCTGGAGGCTCGATGCATCTTCGCCAAACTCTTCTTACTTTCACTTTTGTCGGCCTGTCCTTTTATTCCTTTTCGCAGGAAGCCAAGCCTTCCTATCGCGATTCCGGTCTGACGCCGGAGCAGCGTGCCGCGGACCTGGTGAAGCGAATGACTTTGGAAGAGAAAGTCGATCAGCTGGCGGGAGGGCGGCGGCGATCGATGGCGAACGCCAGTCCCGAAGCAAAAGAGATTTTTGAAGGCTTGGGCAAGTTGTATCGCGAGGATTCGCAGGTAAGCGCCCACGACGCTGCCGAGGCGCGTAACAGGGCTCAACATTTTCTGATGGAAAAAACGCGGTTAGGAATCCCCGCAATTTTTCAAGGCGAGGCCCTCCACGGTTTCATGGCATATGGCAGCACCAGCTTTCCGCAAGTGCTCGGCTTAGCCAGCACTTGGGATCCAGAACTTGTGCAGCGGGCCTTCGAGGCCGCCGCAGACGAGATGGCATCGGCCGGAGTCAACCAGGCGTTCACACCCGTTCTGGATTTGTCGCGCGACCCGCGCTGGGGACGAACTGAAGAAACATATGGCGAGGATCCTTATCTTGTGGCGCACATGGGAGTGGCGGCCATCAACGGCTTGCAGGGGACATCGTGGATGATTAACCGCCATCACGTGATGGCCACTGCGAAACACTTTGCCGCCCACGGACAACCGGAGAGCGGTACGAATACGGCTCCGGCAAATTTTTCCGAGCGGGATTTGCGCGAGACTTTTCTTGTGCCGTTTCGTGCCGCGGTGCAAGAGGCGCACGCGGGGAGCGTGATGGCCTCGTACAACGAGATCGACGGCATCCCCAATCATATTAATCGCTGGCTGCTGGATCGTGTTTTGCGCCAGGAGTGGGGCTTCCGAGGTTATGTTACGTCCGACGGGAACGGCCTGCAGATGCTGGTGGAAACTCACCATGTGGCTGCGGATTTCCAGCAAGCGGCGCGGGAGGCGCTGGCGGCAGGCGTGGACTTTGATTTGTCGGACGGCTCGGTCTATGCCACGCTGCTCGATCAGGTGCGCGATGGACGGGTCTCGGAGGCCGAACTCGATCGAGCTGTGGAGCGTGTGCTGGAAGCGAAGTTCCGGCTCGGCCTGTTTGAAGATCCGTATGTTGATCCCGGGTACGCCCAGCAAACTACGAATAGCCCTGAGCATCGGCAACTCGCACTGAAAGTGGCGCAGAAATCGATTGTGCTGCTCAAGAACGAGAACAAGCTTTTGCCTCTGGATATGAAGAAACTAAAAACCATCGCGGTAATCGGGCCCAATGCGGCCGACGTTCATCTCGGCGGCTACAGCCGCGACCCCGGACCGGGAAACCAGATCAGCATTCTTGATGGCATTCGGAAACGCGCAGGGCAGAACGTGAAGGTGCTTTACGCGGAAGGTTGCAAAATTACGACGGGGAAGCAGGGCTGGGCGGCGTGGTATGAAAATAAAGTAACGCAACCCGATCCCAAGACGGAGATTGAAAGCATTCGTGCAGCGGCTGCGATTGCCCGGCAGTCCGACGTCGCGATTGTCGTGGTGGGAGAGAATGAAAGCACCAATCGCGAAGCCTGGTCAGAACAGCATTTAGGAGATCGCGATTCGCTCGATCTGTTGGGTTCGCAGGAAGCTTTAATCCGCGCCGTGGTTGAGACCGGCAGACCCACGGTCGTATTCCTCATTAACGGTCGGCCATTGTCCATTAACTATGTGAAGGAGCACGTTCCGGCGATTCTGGAAGGCTGGTATCTGGGTGAGCAGGGTGGAACCGCGGCGGCCAACGTCTTGTTTGGCGATGTGAATCCCGGCGGCAAACTTCCCATTACGTTCCCGCGTTCCGTGGGACAGCTTCCGGATTTCTACGATCACAAGCCGTCCCGCAACCGCAGTTATTTGTTCACCAGCCGCGAGCCTTTATTTCCCTTCGGCTTCGGGCTCAGCTATACGCAATTTCGTTTCGAAAATGTGCGGGTTGAGCCGAAGACCATTCGAACCGGCGGTTCCGCCAAAGTCTCGGTCGATGTTACAAACACGGGCGATCGCGCGGGGGACGAAGTGGCCCAGTTGTATATTCACCAGCGCGTGGCCTCGATTACGCGGCCAGTAAAGGAATTGCGAGGTTTCAAGAGGGTGAGTGTGGAACCGGGTCAGAAAGTCACCGTCGACTTCACACTGACTCCTGAAGATCTGTCGTTAATCGATGTGAACATGAATCGCGTGGTCGAGCCGGGCACGTTCGATCTGATGGTAGGACCGAGTTCGGCGGACACCACGAGTATTCCGCTCGAAGTCACCAACTAATCGCTACGCGATAGCGCTCCGAAACGCCTGACCGTTCTGACGATTCGAATTCGTTATGCCTTATGAGAGATAAAAACTCTGTTCGATCTTCCGCTCTGTACCTGGTTGCGTTTAGCTGTTGCCTGTTCGCCTCCACCGCCGCCTCCGCTCAGTGGACCGCAATGAATCCTGTCCGGCAGGTTCAGAAGCAGGCCGACGGCGTCCTCTTCTCCATGGGGACGGGCACGTTGAAAGTTCAGGTATGTTCCGACTCAGTGATCCATGTTCTGTATTCCGCGACGGCCTCGTTCCCGAATCCTACGAATCCGGTCGTAATCAAAGACAGCTGGCCCGCCGCACAATGGTCGATGCAATCGACGGACGATGCAGTCATTCTCAGCACTTCCCTGCTGAAACTTACGGTCACAAAAAAAGACGGAGCTATAGCCTACGCCGAAGCCCATGGCGGCGCGCTTGTGCAGGAAGCGTCTCGCAGCTTGACGCCAGTGAAAGTGAATGGAGAAGATACCTACCGCGCCGAGTCCTTTGTCAACATTTACGGCTCGCACGAAGGACTTTATGGCCTAGGCCAACATCAGGCTGGCGTATGGAACTATCGTGGAGAGTCGGTCGATATCTCGCAGGAGAACAGCAACATTTCCGTGCCGCTGATGCTTTCCAGCAAGGGCTACGGCATTTTCTGGAACAACACTTCGCGCAGCCGCTTCAACAACCGGTTCGCCAACTATCTTTACATCAGCTCCGAAGTTGCGGATGTGATCGATTACTACTTTCTCTACGGTCCCGAGTTCGATCAGATCATTGCCGAGTACCGCGACTTGACAGGCCAGGCGCCGATGTTCGGCAAGTGGGCCTACGGATTCTGGCAGTGCAAAAATCGCTACAAGTCGCAGGATGAAATCCTGGGCGTGGCCCGCAAGTATCGCGCGTTGCACATTCCGGTCGATGACATCGTGCAGGATTGGTTCTGGTGGAATCGTAAAGGAGAATTCGTTTTCAATAAGAATTATCCTGACCCGAAGGCCATGGTTGATGAGTTACACACCGAACATTTTCATCTGATGATTTCCATCTGGCCGTTCTTCGAGCCGGGTTCCGCGAATTACGATTACATGCAAAACCAGGGCTGGTTCGTAGACAAATTCAAGTACGCGAAGCCGCCCTACCACGCCAATGCTATGGCCGTGTATGACGCGACCAACCCTGAAGCCCGCAAATATTATTGGGATCTGGTGAACAAGGGATTGTTCAGCATTGGCGCCGATGCCTGGTGGATGGATACGACGGAGCCGGAAACCGAAGGCCAGGAAGAAAACATACTGTTGAATCACAAACTCGCGGCCGGCAGCGGAAACCGTTATGTCAACGTTTATCCCCTGCTCGATACGCAAGCCGTCTATCAGGGACAGCGAAGCGTATCGGACAGAAAGCGTGTGTTCATTTTATCTCGCTCCGCATTCGCAGGATCGCAGCGCAACGCTGTTACCGCATGGTCGGGCGACATCAATTCAGATTGGCTCAGCTTCCGCCGGCAGGTTCCGGCGGGTTTAAACTTCGCGCTTTCAGGAATTCCTTATTGGACTACCGATATTGGCGGATTCGTTTTTGGAAGCCCCACCGATCCGGCCTTCCGCGAATTGTTTATTCGCTGGTTTCAGTACGGCACTTTCAATCCCATCCTGCGCGTCCACGGCACGCGTAAACCGGACGAAAACGAATTGTGGTCTTACGGGCCCGATGCGCAGACCATTCTGGTGAACTTCGATCGCCTGCGTTACCGCATGCTGCCTTACATCTACTCGCTGGCGTGGAAGACAACCAGCGAAGCATATACACCCATGCGGCCGCTGGTGATGGATTTCCGGGGCGACCCGCGCGCCCAGAATGTTGGCGACCAGTTTATGTACGGCCCCGCATTTCTGGTGAATCCTGTGACTGAACCGGCCGCTACGAAGCGGCAACTTTATCTCCCAGAAGACAAGTGGTACGACTTCTGGACGGGAAGCACAATCGAAGGGGGACGGACGATCAGTGCCATCGCTCCCCTGGAGCGTCTGCCGCTGTACGTTCGCGCCGGATCGATTGTTCCGTTAGGACCGGATGAAGAGTGGTCTACACAAAAGACTGCCGATCCGATCGAACTTCGCATCTACCGCGGAGCGAACGGGGATTTCACTCTCTACGAAGATGAGAACGACAATTACGATTACGAAAAGGGAGCTTACGCGACCATCCCATTGCACTGGGACGACGCCGCACGTACTTTAACCATCGGTGATCGCAAGGGACAGTTTTCCGGCCTGCTGGAGAGCCGCTCTTTTCACGTGGTATTCGTAGGTGAGAACCACGGAGTGGGAATCAATCCAGCGGACGAGGCAGACAAAATCGTGCAGTACATGGGAAAACAGATCACGGTTACTCCGTGATGAAACACTGCCTCACTTCCCTGGCCCTTGGGCCTGCTGTTTCGCGGTGAGGCTTTCCACAATCTGTCGCTCTTTCGCTCCGTCCTGGGGACGATGCAGGCGATAGTACAAGGTCGCCAGTTCGACGTGCGGCTCCAGCCAATCGGGATCATCTTTGACCAGCAATTCCAGCTCCCGCGCCGCCGTTTCGTAGTCACCCGACGTGCTCTTCAACATCGCCGCTTCGTAACGGGCCATCGAGTCGGAAGGCTTGAGTCGCAGAGCCCGATCCAGATAACCCTTGGCTTCATCGATATCGCGGCGCTTGTAAAGAATAGCTCCGAGATAAAGGTTCGCCTCGAAGTCGTCAGGGTTATTTTTGAGGGCCTCGCGAAAAGCGGGCTCAGCGGCTTTCACGTCTCCGGTTTTATCTCTTGCCGTCCCGACCAGCGTATATAAACCGGGAAGGGTGGGTTTGAGACGAAGCGCCTGCTCGAGATCCTGACGCGCCTGCTCATATTCGTTCAATTGCAAAAGCGTTGCTCCCGCGATCATATAAGCGTCGGCGGCAGAACCGGCCTTGGCGATTTTTTCCATGCGCGTCACGCCTTCACGCCGTCTGCCTTTGGTATCGATCAGCGCGGAGGCCAGCACATATTCAAAATCCATGTTCTGTGAATACTTGTCTTCCAATGGTTCGAGCAGGTTGAGGGCAGCATCCGATTTGCCGGTGCGCAAATCGCTGTCTCCCAAAAGAATCACCACTTGTAAATTATTGGGCTGCGCGTCGTGAAGAATTTCGAACTGTTCGCGGGCGTGTTCGAAGTCTCCTTTCTTATAGAAAGCAAGAGCCAGGTTCAGCAGGATAGGATTCTTATCCTTCGCCGATATGAGCGCCGAACGGTAAATCGCGATGGCCTCGTCGAATTGTCCCGCGTGCGATAAGGCAGCTCCCAGATTGATCTTGGCCTCAAGTTCGTTGGGCCGAAGTTCCAGGACCTTGCGGTAATCGCGGATCGCCGCAGAAAAGTTGCCGTGCTGCTGCTCGTCAATGGCGTGCTTGAGAAGCTCATCGATATCTTGTTGCGGCGCCGCGAGCAGACTCGGAACAATCAAGGCCGGAACGAGAAGGGCCGAGACGATAATCAAGAATGCCGCCTGCGTGAGCACCCGCATGAGCAATAGAATAACGCAGGAATCACGCCATCAGCGGGCCCAAAATCATGGGGTGTTGACGTCGGCCGGCCACCGGAAGCGCGTTACAATATTGAGGATAAATAATAATGACGTCCAGAGGTACACCATGAAAGCGAAGCAGATCTTTCCCGCATTTTCATTCTGCTTATTGCTGGTTCTTGCTGGAATGCAGGTCGAGCGAGCCGCCGCTCAGACGCACACCTCCACTCCGGCCCCGCCCTCGAACATCACTCGTCCAGATTCGATTCAGGACAGCGGATTTTATAACTACTGGGCCAACATGTCGGCGCAGGGGCGCGCGGGAGGAGTACTGCTGGGAAAGCTCGCGCTGGAAGGCGAGCCGTTACCCTGGCAGCCCATGCTGGTATCGGTCGATTGTAACGACTCCATCGTCAACCTGACCCAGACGGACCTCCAGGGACGGTTCGTCATCACCTTCAAAGAGAGGCATGAAACAGCGAGCCCCGCCACCGATTCGAAGAGGCAGATGGAGACCAAGTACGAAGGCTGCGTAGTTCGGGGTTCGGTGGCCGGTTACCGATCAAGCACAGTGACCATTACAGTTCACAGTCTTCGCGACGACCCCAACCTTGGAACCATCACGCTATCGCCGGAGGATCGCGGAGGCGGCACCGAACTCAGCACCACCAGCCGGACAGCGCCCTCAAACGCCATGAAAGCCTTCGAAAAGGCGCGGGGGGATTGGATCGCACAAAATCCCGATGGGGCGGAAAAAAATCTTAAAAAGGCAGTCCAGTTGTATCCCTCATTCGCTCAGGCATGGTTGCAGCTGGGAAAAATTCAGGAGGCCTCCGAACCGCAGGCTGCGCGAGATTCTTTCTCCAAAGCCATGGCTGCTGATCCGAAATTCATCCTGCCGTACGAGCAGCTTGCGGCGCTGGCGGTTCAGGGAGAAAAATGGCAGGAGGCGGTGGACAACACAAGCCATGCGCTGCAACTCGATCCCGCGGGCACCCCTCAACTCTGGTACTACGATGCTTTGGCAAAATTCCAGCTGGGTAAAACCGATGAGGCCAATGCGAGTGCCTCAAAGGCCCTGGCCGTCGATCCGCGCCACAGCGTGCCGAACACGGAGCAATTATTGGCAGTGATCCTGGCGCGAAAGGCGGACTATGCGGGAGCGCTGCAACATCTGAAGAATTCCCTGACTTATCTGCCGGCCGGCCCGGAAGCGGATCTGGTGAAGCAGCAAATTGCACGGATCGAAACCAAAGTGCCCGCTGCAAAATGATGCGTGGGTTATCGCGCAGGCTCGGTAACCTTCAGCACTTGATCAGCCGAGACATTTAGCAAGGTTTGAATCATTCCTGAAGGCCAGTGAATCTCGATCAGGTCCGCACGATTTTCGCCGCCCAGGCCGAAATGCACCGGACCGTCGCTCGACGATGCGTAGCCGACGCTGGTGGTCATGTGGTTATACTGCGCGCCGGCCTTGGTCACAAGCTTGATGCGAGCGCCAATACCGTCGCGATTGCTCTTGGTCCCCCGCAACGCAATGTCGAGCCAGTGCCCTGACTTTTGGCTGCGGTTCATCCAGATTTCAGCATCCTTGCCGAGAGCAGTTACTACGACGTCGACGCGACCGTCGCCGTCGAGGTCGCCGAAGGCACAGCCCCGATGGCGCGCAGCGGGAGTAGATTTGAAGCCCGCTTCCTCGGTCAAGGGCGCCCATTTCCCGTTCGCGCCAAGATTACGGAATATGGTATTGGGCTGATCGACAGGCTGTCCAGGCAAGGTAATCGATTGAACGTGGCCTCCGCTCACAAACAAATCCTTCCATCCGTCATTGTCGAAATCGAATAGGCCAGCGCCGAAGCCCGACATTTTAAGGCTGGCGTCGCGCATGCCGCTCTTCGTCGTAATCTCGCGAAAGCTCCCTTTCCCCGTATTCTGAAAGAGAGGAAAGGTCTGGTTCACCAGGGCGACAAATGCGATGTCGGGATAGCCATCGTTGTTGAAGTCGCGAAAATCCAGCCCCATGCCGGAGATAAAACTGCCGTCTTCAGTAAGAGCGACTCCAGCCTCGAAAGCAACCTCCTCGAACTGGTTGCCTTGGTTATGGAATAGTGAGTTGTATAGAGCGTCGTTCGTGACGAACAGATCAGGACGGCCATCAAGGTCGTAGTCGGCGACACCGACGCCCATTCCTTTGCCAACATGGCTGCGAATCCCCCACTCTTTTGAAACGTCTCGAAAGGTGCCGTCGCCCTGGTTCAGAAACAATTGGTTGGGCTGCCCCTTGTAGAACTTGGGACTACAGTAATCGGCAACGTCCCCGACCGCGCACAGCGGCTTGTCCGAGTACGTCCACTGCATGTAATTCACGACGAAGAGATCGAGCAGGCCGTCGTTGTTCACATCGACCCAAACGGCCGTAATCGCCCACCAGGGACCATATTCCGGATCGGGGCGATTCAGACTTGCATCCAGTCCCGATTTCACAGTCACGTCGGTAAAGGTACCGTCGCCGTTGTTGTGGTAGAGCGTGCTGTGGTGCAGGCCGGCGACAAACAGATCAGGATGGCCGTCATTGTCGTAGTCCGCGACGGAAACTCCGATGTCGTAGCCGGAGCCGGCCAGGCCTGCCGCGTCGGTCACGTCGGTGAATTTGCCATTGCCGTCATTGCGGAAGAGGCGGTTGCGGTACTTGGAGGAGTCTTTTTTCAGGGTGGCGATGTTGGCGCCGTTGGTGAAGAAGATGTCGGGACGACCGTCTCCGTTGTAGTCGAAGACGGCAACGCCGCCGGGCATGGTTTCCGGCGCATTCTTGGCCGGTGTTTGATCGTTCTCCAAGCGGAATGGGATTGTGCTGAGTTCGAAGCGGATGGGGCTTGAAGTGGAAGCGCCCTGGAGTAGAACACCGGCAGCCAGGCTCAATGCCGAAGCCGCAATGATTCGTCGAGCCAGCCCGTGAAGAAGCATTCGCGTCCCGAAAACACGTTGATAAAAGAAAGGGGTGGCTTACGCCACCCCTTGAGATGATTCTACCGACGAACTTCCGCCTAGAAGTAGTATTTCAGGGCGAAGGTGAGGGTGCGGCTGCCCGTCTTGAACGCCGGAATGCCGGTCGTGGTTTTGTTGGTGTTGGTCGGCGAAATACCGGTTACGCGAGCCTGGCAAAACCCATTCGACACCGGGTCATTGAGGTAAGCGCACTCGTTGCCAGCACTTCCCGACGCCGAAGCCGGAATAGGCACCGTGTAGTTATTCGTAAAGTTCAGACTTTCATCGGACGTACCGGCCAATCCGAACTGACGCAACGGGTGATTCAGGAAGTTGACAGCGGAGATGCGGAACTGCAGTTTTTGCCGTTCCGTGATCTGGAAATTCTTGAACAGTGCCAGATCGCTATCAAAGTAAGCGGGACCGCGCATGTAAGGCCATTGCAGCGGACCCTGTTGTCCATAAGCCGGCGAACCGAAGCAGTTCGGGTTGAAAGACTGACCCGACTTCAGGTTCTTCGACGGGTTGCAGATCAACGCGGGCATCAGGTCGTTATAGGAGCTTGAGCCAAACCATGTGGATGTGTTCACGTTGGTCGACCTCAGACCATCTGCCAGCAGGATGGTATTGTCCGGAAGATCCGGCGCAGCTTGAGACGGATAGGTCAAGCCCGGATAGGTGGCATTCAGGTTCGTGAGGTTCGCCTGCAGGTTCGCACCGCTTTGGAACGTGGTGTAGCCCGAGAACTGCCATCCATTGACTGCTCCCCCAAGAATCGGATTGCCGTGAACGAACTTGGGCATGTTCCACACATAGGAGAGGTTCACAATGTGGGTATGGTCGTAAGCCAGCGGACCATAGTCATTGTGGACGTAGAAGGGATCAGCTCCGACCCCATTGCCCGGTCCGTTGTTGGTCTCTCCGTCCAGGATGCCCAGAACCTTACCGAAGGTGTAATTCGCCAGGAAGGTGACCGGGCCGGACTGTTTCTGCCACGTCACCTGCAGCGAATTATAGTTCGCATAACTGCCGTGAAACACCTGGTCAATGTTCTGATAGTTATCCAGCGGGCGGTAATCGTTCGCGTTAAAAGTAACCGAATAGTTCTGGGTATACGGGGCGCAGTGGGTGTACTGGGTATTACCAGCCGCGCAGATTGGCGGGTTCGGGGATGTGGTATAGCCAAGGACAGGGTCGGGGAGGAAGAACCTGCCAGGAGAAATATTATTCAGGTTACCCAGATTGGTGCCACTTCCATCGATAAATTCATTTTGGCTCTTGTTGGCCACATACGAAACTTCCAAGACCGAACGCCACGGAAGCGCCTGCGAGATCGTGATGTTCCAGTTCATGGTTAACGGAGTCTTATTGTCTCCCAGCAGATCGGCAGCGATGCTTGATCCATTCTGGCTGGAGCCGGGAGGTGGGGTGAACCCGGTAGCTCCGCTATTGATCTGCGCGTACCCGGAGGTGGTACCCAGCGTTCCATATGTGAACGAACCCTGAGGCCCGGCGGTCGCTTCGGATCCCTGGTTGGTGGAAATTTGGTAGTGGAATACGGCGAAGCCGGCACGCAGCACCGTTTTTCCGGTTCCGAAGATGTCATAAGCCAAACCCACGCGGGGCTCGTAGTAGAACAGAGGAGAGACAAAGCCGGACAGCGGTATCTTGCTGTCGATGGCGTGCCATAGCAGCCCAGTGTTGGGACAGGTCGACAGTCCGGTTGCTGGATCTGGAGGGCAGGGCTTGCCATTGGGGCCATTGACATAGCTGCCGGGATTCCAGACCTGATTCCCTTGCGGGGTGCCGTACCACTGGCCCACATGGTCGAAACGCAACCCATAATTCAGCGTGAGCTGCTTATTCGCCTTGAAGGAATCCTGGGCGTAGATCGACCACTGATGGAACTTGAGGTCATTCACGGGGATCGTACTCGTTTGCGCATAACCCGTTGTGCGGCCGAGCAGGAAGTCGGCAACCACGTTCCCTGAGCTGTTCGGGCCCCACCCTCCTACCGTGAAGGTGCCGTTGTCGCAAGGTCCAATGCCATCCGGAGAGCCATAGCCGCAGGTCGACTGAATGTTCTCACTCGTATCCCAATAGAAACCGGCTTTTATGGTGTGGGAGCCAATCACTTTGGTGAAGTTGTCATAGAGCGACGGGTCTCGTTTGATCGCGCCATAACCGTTGCCCTGAAAGCCTCCGTCAAACGAGAACTCTGAGATGTTAGGGAAAGATCCACCCCACGGACCCTCGAAGTTCGGGATCTGGTTCGTGGTATGGCCAAATAGTCCTTTGGTAGTCACCCCAAGGGTGGCGCGACTGGCCGCATTGGGATTGGAAAGAGTGGCGGGGTTGATATACCGCGCAAAGGTGAACACAAATTCGTTGGTGGTCGTCGGATTGAAGACGTGGGTCAGGTTCGACATGATCTCGTTCGAAGTGGTGGCCGCAGTCACATTCGACGGATAGGGCAAGGTCCAGGCCGGAGCCCACCAGACACTGATCGGATGCTGATCGTTTTCGATCTGCCGGGTGTAGGAGACGGTTAGCTTGGTGTTGTCGCTGATAGCGTAATCCACCTTGCCCGTGGCTTCCCAGCGATTCTGCGGGATGCTCTCGATTAATCCGTAGTTATTCCAGCCGTTGGCCGGAGAGGGAGTTTCGTTTGCCTTCGGCATCCACTTCAGAAGGCCGACGATGTTGGGGTCGAACTGGCTCGGAGGTAGGAACGTCGACGTACAGCCCGCACAACCCGATGGCAGGTTGTAGGTACCAGCGTAGGCTGCTCCCCAAGCGCTATTCACACCGTTATAAAGCGCCGAAGGCACTCCACCGGTGATGCCGGGCTGGCCGTTGATCGTGGCGTTGCTGAAGTCGCCCCCTCTTTGTTCGACAGTCGGCACGTTGAAGTTGAGCGGGCTCGCCGCTGGATGCTGGTCCATGTATTCATAACCGGCCCAGAAGAAGAGTTTCTTGCGGCTCTTGTTGAAGTCGGTGAATGGGATCAAGATTGGGCCGCCAATGTTTCCACCACCGTAATAGTAGTGCTCGGCGGAGTTGGGAACCCCCTGACTGTGGGCAAAGGCGTCGTCCGAGTTTAAAGCGCTGTTGCGGGCGTAGAGGTAACCTTCCCCGTGGAAGTGATTGCCGCCGCTCTTGCTGAATGCTTGGAAAATCACCGGCCCCTTGGCGTATTCAGCGCTGTAGGAGGACATCAGGACTTTCACTTCAGAAACCATGTCCTGGTTAATGTTTGCGATTTGGGTCCCAGCGTTACCGGGATCCACCAGGTTGGCACCGTCGAGCATGTACGCCATGGCGCCGTAGGGCTGCGTGCCGTTGGAAGAGTAGGCTCCCACCGGGCCAGTGTTCGTGCCGACCACCTTGTCGTTAAACCCGGACCCCTGGCTCAGGCCGTTCGTCAGGGCCATTCCGGGCATAACCTTTAACAATTCGCCCGCATCGCGACCTAGAATGGGGACGTCTTCAATCATCTCTGTATTGAGAGTTGTACTGACCTCAGAGTTGTCGGGAATGACTACGTCGGCGCCCGCCTTAATTTCCACGGTCTCGCTTACCTGGCCGACCTCAAGCTTGACGCTAGGCAAAGTGCGGCTGTCGCCCTGGGCAAAGACGATGCCGCTCTGCTGCCAGGTTTTGAAGCCGGGGGCCTCGATGCTAACGGAGTAGCTTCCCGGCTGGACTGCGGTGACGCTGAAGTAGCCGGATCCGTTTGACACCGTGGTGCGGACGTCTCCGGACTGCTCGTTCTTCATTGTCACTTTTGCGCCCGGCACGACCGCGCCGGCAGAATCGGTAACGGTAGCGCTCAACGTTCCGGTTAACTGCTGCGCAAAACTAGCCGACGCCAGCAACAGCAGAACAAGAAGCAACGCTGCCGCACTCGCAGTCTTTTTCAACACCGTGAATTCGAAAGTAGAAATCATCATAGTCTCTCCTCGGATTCCGCGGAACTGGCCGGAACTTTTGCAGAGCTGCCGCAATCTGCGATTTGACGGTGATTAGCCCGTAAGCGTTTACGTAGTGGTTTCATACTATCCCGCAGGACGACGCAACTTAACCTTGATTCATGGGGACTGTCAAGAGAAAAATCGATTTTTCACGGAAAGCGTGCACATTCAGATTATTCCGCGTAAACTGTGCAGGCCGGAATCGTGGGGAACGCCCGCTTCCTGGGACCGGCAGGCGGGATTTGTGAGGTGGTAACATGCCTGCACGCATTCTTTTCGTAATGGCTCTGATCTTCTTGTTGTTTAGTCTTTCCGCTTTGCTCGCTCAAACCAGTTCTCCCCCCTAGTTGAGTCGAACCGCGCCGTGATTCACACCACGACGCGGGAAGTGCTGCTAGACCTGGTGGTGCGCGACAAGCACCACCACGCTGTCACCGATCTGCGGCCGGAAGAAGTGGAACTCTACGAAGATGGCGTGCGGCAGAACGTCCGCGTCTTCCGCAACATTCAAGGTAAGGATGAACTGCAAACAGAACGCAGAATCGCCGGAGCATCGCACTCAGTCGCAACAGCTAAAGGCGGCGAAGATTTCCATCCATTGAATTCCATGCGGCAGGTAAATTTTGTTTCGGTGGTGCTCGCGCAAATTGCTCCACTGAATCTGGAATTCGCGCGGCGAGCGGTATTGGAGTTTCTCAAGAGCGACAATCTGCCGAACACGTATGTAACGATTTACGGGTTGGATCGTAGTCTCCAGTTGATGCAACCCTACACCAGCGATAAAGATTTGCTGGCTAAAGCAGTCGACGCTGCCACCAAGGGTTTGAAAGGAAGTAATGGACTGGATGTCTCCTCATTGGTCGCGAGCAGTGCCAAGGCCAGTCTGCAAGCAACAGCGGAAAACATCCTCGCCTCCCCGGTTACCGGAGCGGCAACGGCACAGGCAGAGCTCAACGCTCTTTCCGATCCGCTACCCGCAATATCAAGAGATCCTCTATGGGCCGCAAACGCTGCTTCCCAGGATGCTTCCATTCAGCTGGGTAACGCACTTGTTACTCAGGCCGACATGGTCAAAGGAATGCGCTTCGCGAGCAGTTTGTCAGAAGGCATGAATGCGATGGACTCGCTGCATCGACTGGTGCGCAGCCAGGAACTCTTGCCCGGACGCAAGATCGTTCTTTATCTCGCGGACGGACTCATGTTTCCAGTCAACCGGCGCGACGCGGTGGATAACCTGATCAGCTATGCCAATCGCTCCGGCGTCTCTTTTTACACCCTCGACACCAGAGGGTTGAACGTGGAAGACCCGGTGATGCCGGCGCTCGCGGCGCAGCGCCGCACCGGCGCCGAAAGCGTCTCCCAGGCAGTCGACCCTCAAAATGGGCATTTCGAAGACGACGACGTCCAGCTCACGGCGGTCGCCAGCGGTCAACTGGCGATGCGGGAACTGGCTGAATCCACGGGAGGCTTTGCGGTCACCAACACCAACGAGATCGCCCTGCCGATGCAGCACATGATGGAGGACATACGCACGCACTATGAGCTGGCGTATTCTCCTACGTCGACTAATTACGATGGACACTTCCGCAAAATCGAAGTGAAAATCAGCCGGCCCAAGGTCACTATCCAGACCCGAAAGGGTTACTATGCAGTGCCGGACCTCAATGGAGAACCGCTCCAACCGTATGAATTGTTGGCCCTGAATGCGATGAATACGCAACCCGCGCGCGTGGAATTTCCCTACCAGGTTTCGGCGATGAAATTCGGGCCACAGGAAAACGGCGTTGAATATTTAATGACGTTCGAGATCCCTTTGTCTGGACTCAAAACAATCCCCGACAAGAAAACAGGCGAACTTCGTGCCCGAGCGGCATTGGTCGCGTTCATTCATGATTCCACGGGAGCAATCGTACGAAAGGTAAGCCGGGAATTAGTCCGCAACGTGGCTAGTTCTGCTGCAGGGCAAACCCAAAGCGATCATATTCTCTACGCCGAACCTGTCGAACTGCCGCCCGGACATTATGTGATTGACACGGCGGTGGCGGACGAGCAGGCGGGCAAGACCTCGGCCAAGCGCGTCTCGGTTTTTGTCGACCAGGAAAAGAATCTATCTTTGAGCTCTTTGGAGTTGGTACGCCGATTCGAGCCCCGGACAGGCCCGCGGAATCCCGTGAGTCCCTTTGAATTGGAAAATGGCCGCGTCACTCCCACTCTCGCGGATTCGGTGAGCGCGGGACATCCGTTAAGTCTTTACTTTGTCGTGTATCCCGGAAAGGCAACCGAGGCCGAGCCACCGCTGGTCACATTGAAATTACTGCGCGATGGCCGGGAGATTGCGCGCAAACCCTTGGATATGACGCACCGCGATACCGACGGCTCGATTCCCATGCTGGTGCAGCTTTCTCCTGGCCCGGGCCAGTGCGATGTTCTGGTAACGGCGAAACAGGGCACGTCGGTGGCAGAATCGAGCCTGTCTGTAAAGATTGAGTAAACCGGCTGACCGCCGGCCGTCCCCGATTTGTTTGCAAGCCTTTGACATTCGGAGGCCCGCTTCGAGGTAAAATCGCCCTCGGCCGAAAGCGACGGAGATGTTTTCCAATGGTAGCCTCCCGCTTGCTTCGAATCCGTATTCTTTTCTCCGCCTTGCTGCTTGTGGCTAGTGCGGTGCTTGTGGCTGGTGCGGTCCCGCAGCAGGAAAGCGCATCGTCCGCCGCGCCGGCGATCCCAAACTCGCAGAAGCAGGACGTCAGCGGGCTAGTCTTTCATCAAAACGTCCGGCGAGTCGTCGTTGATGTCGTCGTTTCCGATTCGAATGGAAAATCAGTTTCGGGGCTCGCACCTACCGACTTCTCGGTCTCCGAAGACGGGAAACCACAGCGGATTCACTCTTTCGATGTTCACGACTTTGATGCACTCTCGGATTCCCTTCCCAAATTTCCGCATTCACTTCCGACCAATACATTCGTGAATGTTCCGTCGGGACCTGAGCGTGGTCCGCTCTACGTATTGCTTCTGGATCTGCTTGACATGGCAATCGACGAGCAACCTCGAGCGCGGGAACAGTTGCAAAAATTTATCCGCAGCAAGCCGATGGGAACTCGGTTCGCAATCTTCGTCTTGAGTGACGGGCTTTACCTGGCGCAGGGATTTACGGAAGATCGAAACCAGCTCGCCGATGTGTTGGATCCCAAGAATCCACGCTCGCACATTCCTCGAATCTTCCTGGACGCCGAAAATTATCAGGCCTATTTTTCGGCGCCTCGGGCCCTGATCCAAATCGCGAAATTTCTGGCCGATTTGCCGGGACATAAGAACGTGATCTGGCTCTCGGCCTCATTTCCTTCGTCAATCATGCCCAGTTCCGATCCCGGCACCGAGGCCTTGAACGCCAACGAGGAAATCAAGGAAGCCACGAATAGCCTGGCGCGAGGACAGATTGCCGTTTATCCGGTCGACGTTCGAGGAGTCGTCGGCAGCAACGTGATGTCTCGTCCGCAGGGCGGACGGATGGTGACCTCCACCGACAGTACTGCACTGAATGCCAGTTAC
Organism: uncultured Acidobacteriaceae bacterium; assembly: GCA_963709305.1. Lineage (GTDB taxonomy): Bacteria > Acidobacteriota > Terriglobia > Terriglobales > Acidobacteriaceae > Sulfotelmatobacter. The sequence goes on from CAVPWO010000009.1 coordinate 146,840, forward strand.
ATGACCGAAGAGGAAATTGCTCATGCCACCGGGGGACGAGCTTTCTACAGCACGAACGATGTTGCGACCGCGCTCAAAGACGCGACCGAAACCGGCGGCCGCTACTATACCCTCACCTATTCACCCAGCAATCAAAACTACAACGGCCAACTGCGCCACATCAGCGTTGAACTCTCCAAACGGGGATATCACCTGGCCTATCGGCGCTCCTATTACGGCACTCCTACTTCATTTGCCACGAAGGGAAGCCCGGCATCGGAACTGCAGCCGCTCGTAGTAAGCCGGACAGAGGATTCGTTGTTCCCCAACATGCAGCACGGCGCACCGCTGGCGCACCAATTATTATTCCGGGCCCATATTCGCGCTTTGTCTTCGCCGGCGAAAGCCACGCCACAGCAGATGGCCAACCTCGCGGATCAACCTGCTTTTTTTCGCGAGCGACGCAAGGATAGACCGGCCAAGCCTTTGCGGCCCATCCAACTGCAAACTTACGAAATCGATTACACTGCTGCCGCCCGATATCCCGCTTTAGAGGTTGCCGCCGCAGCCTTCGATGCGGACGGAAAAATGCTGAACGCCGAGATCCACCGGACCGCGGAAGACAGCGCGCGATTTCCTGCCGGCGGAAGGCGCGACGGCATCTACCACGTTCAACAGCAATTCGATGTGCCCACAACCGCAGTGTCAATCCGGGTTGCGGTGCGCGACGTAGCCACGGACAACGTCGGCGCCTTGGAAGTAAATCTGCCGCTTGCGCCGGAAGGACAGACCACAGACGCCTCTATTCCGCCGGCGGCGTCGAGCTCTGACGTCGCTGATCCCCCGAAGCCGCGTTAGCTCCACTTCCGTTCCAGCGATCCAAGCGAAGCCCGCAACGGCGTGAAGAATCGCTTGATTGCACATGTTACGATGACCCCTCAGAAAGCAAATCCCCGCTTCGAAGACAATTCTGAAGTAAAGTACTGAAGTGGGTGCAGCATACCAAGGGATGAAAACGGATTTTACGTGGCGTCTTTGCCGGCAAGAGAAGCGGCGCCTGGCACTCACGGTACTGGCGCTCACTCTCTTTTTCGGACGGTGCGCGGCCCAAGCCAATCCATCCAGTCTCTCTGACGTGGCTTCGAAAGCGACAGCCGCTCGCGATGCGAACGACGTTCCCCGCGCGATTGAACTTTATCGGCAGGCCCTGAAACTCAATGGGCAGTGGCCTGACGGATGGTGGTTCCTGGGATCGCTGCAATACGGCACTGGCGCCTATGCCGCCGCAGAGGATGCGCTCACGCATTATCTCAATCTCACGCCCAACGCAGCGCCGGCTCTGGCTATGCGTGGTCTGTGCGAATTTGAGACCGCCGACTATGCGAAATCGCTCAACGATATTCAGCGGGCTCTCGCCCTCGGCGCGGCGAATCAACCCCGCAACGCGAAAATCCTTCGCTACCATGAGGCCCTGCTGCTGACGCGCACGGGAAGATTTGAAGATGCACTGCGCAGTTACGCTTTTTTCGCTCATGAAGAGGACTCAAACGCCGAACTCCTCCTCGCCATTGGGCTGGCGGGTCTTCGCGCTCCGTTGCTTCCTAAAGAATTGAAAGAGGAGCAGCAGGAGTTATACATCAGCGCGGGCAAGGCTGCATTTGACTTCATGAAGGGAGACAAGGAAACCGCGCGGTCGGAGTTTCAACATTTATTCCAACGAGTCCCTCCAGTTCCCAACGCCCATTATCTTTACGGGTATCTGTTGTACGCCACTGACCCGGATGCCGCTGGGGTTGAATTTAAAAGCGAGGTGGAAGTGGCTCCCAGCGCAGTCGCGGAAGTTATGCTGGCGTGGATCCCGCTGCTGCAGAACGATGGTTCAGCCGCGCTTCCTTACGCCCGGAAGGCAGTGGCCCAGGATCCCACGCTTCCCAGCGCTCAACTCGTTCTGGGCCGCGCTCTGTCGGAGACGGGAGATACCAAAGGGGCCCTCGAATACCTGGAAAAGACCGTGCAACTCCAGCCCGATAATCTCGAGGTGCACCTCGCGCTCGCCAAGGCATACTCCCGGTCGGGATTAAAGGAAGATGCACGGAGGGAGCGTTTGCTGTGTCTTGAAATGACCAAGAATGATACCGCACCGGCCACACGTCCTTAGCCCGCTCGCGGGCATTCTGATATGCCTTGCTGGTCTCGCTCCATGCGGACGAGCCCAGGGCAAGACGGAGTCGGCCTGCGTTCAATGCCATCGCTCGCGGTCTGAGACGCAGCCGCAAACGCCGATGGGGCGCGCCCTGGCAATTTCGGGATTGAATCCGGTGCTCCGGGAAAATCCCAAGCTTACGGTTCGCAAAGGCACGTTCACCTACACCGTGGAAACGCGTGGAGATCAGAGTACATACAGCGTGAGCGATGGCGCGCGTACGATTTCCATTCCCATTCATTGGAATTTCGGCGCCGGGGCGCAGACCTGGGTCCTCGAGCGCGACGGGCACCGGTATGAGAGTGCGGTCAGTTACTATCCGTCCATTCCGGGCCTCGACTTCACCACGGGAGATGAAGATCTGAAGCCGCGTACTCTGGAAGACGCCGTCGGACGCGAGATCGGCGAACCCGAAACCAAAGTCTGCTTCGGTTGTCACGCCAGTAACTCGTTTGCGAACGGAAAAATGACTTTCGACTCTCTGCGGCCGGGAGTGACGTGCGAGCATTGCCACGCCGGCACCATCACGCACCTTGCCGATTCGATGAACGGCGATTTCGAGTCCGCTCCGCCCGATCTCCGCCAGCGAACCTCAGAAGACATCTCGAATTTTTGCGGCCAATGTCACCGCAGCTGGGAGACGGCGGTGCGGAATCACTGGCGCGGCGAACTGACCGTCCGCTTCCAGCCTTATCGTCTAGCCAATAGCAAGTGTTTCGACGGCGCCGACCCGCGTATCAGTTGCATCGCGTGCCACGATCCTCACGTCGACGTCGTGCGTCAGGATTCTTCTTATGATGCCAAGTGCATGGCCTGCCATTCGCCTTCTGCCCTTCCAACTTCTTCCCTCACCACGGCGGCGACCTCGTCTCTGACACATGCAAAGATCTGTCCGACTGCCAAGTCCGAGTGCGTAAGCTGTCACATGCCGAAAGTAAAGTTACCCAACGGACACCTGACATTTACCGATCACCAGATTCGTATCGTCAAGCCGGGCATGCCGTTTCCCAACTGACTTCGACCAACAATTTTCAACGGCTGGCGACCTATCGCATCCGGCCCGCGCGAAATGGATGTAGAATACCGATATTTTAGCGACCGACACGGCTTCAGCACGCCGGTTCCCGGCGTTCGATGCCCTTCGTCAGGCGCATAAGGAAATCTGTTCTCATGCATCCGTCACGAATAGTTGCGCTGCTTACCCTCTTTTTTTTCACCCTTTTCGCGCCGCCGAGTTACGCTCAATCCGCGTCCGGTGAAACGCCACCGGCGGCAAAGCCTCAAAGCCCCGCGATCGTTACCACTGTGGATGAAGTCACTCTCGATCTGGTGGTTCACAATAAGAAGAACAAAGCCGTGCTTGATCTCAAGCCCGAAGACCTGGCGGTTACGGATAACGGTTCGGCGGTGAAGCTCACCGATCTTCGTCTGGTGACCGGCACCTCGGCGACGGAACATCTTGTTACATTGCTCTTCGATCGTCTGGATCCGTCAGCAGCGAAAAACGCGCACGATATCGCCGGCAAAATTCTCAAGATGATTCCGGCCGATGGATTCTCGTTCTCCGTGTTCAGTGTCGGCGGACGTCTCAGGTTTTTTCAGGGCTTCACTTCCGACCGCGTGGCATTGGGAAAAGCGATCGAAGCCGCCACCGAAAGAGGCACGGCGAACACAGTGGCAAACAACAGCGACGCCGCCGAACTGCCGGAGAAAAATCTGATTTCCGCGGCGCAAACCGGAACAGATTCTTCCGGCACGCGCGTCAATGCCAGAGATCGAAACGCGGCGCGGATCATGCTGGCCTCGCTCCAGGAGTCGCAGCGCATTGTGCAGGATCAGCACTGCATGCCGTCTCTCGCCGGCCTGCTGGCGCTGGCGCGCACTCAACGCCAGATGCCCGGTCGAAAAGTTGTGATCTTTTTTGAACAGGCGCCGCCGCTGGATTCGAACGCAAAAGACATGCTGATCACCATTGCGGGAGAGGCCAACCGGTCAGGCTTAAGCCTTTACACGGTGGACACAGTCGGCATCAACGAACAGGCCAGCGAGGGTTTGCTGGCTGCCACCGCCATTGCAGGCGTAGCGGCTACAAATCGCATGAATCCATCATCGCCCACGACCGGAACTGGAACGGCACTCCAGCCGGTTGCCTCGGCGCCCCCGGGATCGATCGCGGCCGGAGCCGATACTTTAGAGCAGGTCGAATTCGAGGGACTGTCGGGATACAAAAGTCCATTGGGGGAATTGGCGGCCAAGACCGGCGGCTCCTACATTACCGCTACCGACAATCTGAAGAAACCGCTGCAACAACTGGTCGATGATCTGACCACTTATTACGAAGCTTCCTATGTTCCGGCGATTCAGGATTACGACGGCAAGTTTCGTCCGGTAACCGTGAAGTCGGTTCGGAAGGGACTCAAAATACATTCCAGGGCGGGTTATTTTGCGTTGCCTCCGGACGCCAGTTCGCGAGTCAGGCCGTTTGAAGCTCCTCTGATGAAGGTGTTGAATGAACCGCAATTGACGGCGGATGTTCAGTTCCGCTCTGCGATCTTGCGCCTCGGAGATTTGCCCACCGGCAATGAAAATGAGCTGGTGGTTGAAGTTCCGGTAACTCAACTGCAGACGCGAGACGATCCGAATTCCAATCTTTATTCTCTCCACGTGACCATCGTGGCCCAGATCAAAAATAAGGCCGGCGAGGTTATCGAGCATTTCAGTGAAGATATTCCGCGCCACGCATCGCTCGATTCCAAGGCGAGTGCGAGTTCGGAGTTAGTCACCATGCAACGGCATTTCCTGGCCGATCCAGGCCAGTACGTGGTGGAGACAGCCGTATGGGATCGCAACAGTGATAAGACCGGCGTTCAGCGAACCGATTTCGAAATTGCCCGCGAGATTGCCGGGCCTGCCTTGAGTGACGTTGCGATCGTCCAGCACCTGGAGCCGTTGCCGGCGGAGATGGACTCAACAGAGCCGCTCCGCTACGGCAGTAACAAAGTGATACCCAACCTTTCTGGGCAGATGCCTCATGGCGCGAAGAACGTCTCATTCTTCTTTATGGTGCATCCCGATCCGAGCTCCACTCAGCAGCCGAGACTGGAGATGGAAGTTCTGAAAAACAACGAGCAAATCGCGCAACTGCCGCTGCCACTCCGCAAGACGAGCGGAGCGGCAGTCATTCCTTACCTGGCGTCGATCCAGTCCGGTTCTTTATCGAACGGCAGTTATGAAGTGATTGAACGTCTGACCCAGGAGGGAAAGACCAGTGAACACGCGGTCACGTTCAGGATCGAAGGACTTGAGTTGGCGTCTGCGACAGCTCCCGAGAATCCCAGCAGCAAAAACACGCCCGCTGACGAACCGGATGTCGCCCCTCAACCCGGTCCCGGAACTGACCAGCGCACGGGACGACATCTGGTCATCACGGCTCTGCCCAACGGCCCTGCCCTGTCGGCCGACCAGGTATCTGCGATCGTCGCAAGTGCACGAAAACGCGCGCTCGACTACACCACCAGTTTGCCCAATTTCATTTGCGTTGAAGCTACCAACCGTTCTGTCGATCAGTCCGGCAAGGGGAATTGGAAACATCGCGACTCTATCGCCGAACTGCTCACGTATCGCGACAGACAGGAATCCCGAACCACGCTCGAAGTCAATGGAAAGCGCAGCAGCCTGAAACGCGCCGACCTGAATTCAAGCTGGCCGATTTCCGTGGGCGAGTTCGGCGCTTTGCTGAAGCTTGTCTTTTCGCCGTCATCCAAGACGCAATTCGAATGGAAGGAAGCGGCAACTCTCGGGGATGGAACTGGGACGGTCCATGTTCTCAGTTACCGCGTGGCCCCTGAAAATGCCACGATTGATCTCAGTGAAGGGAACAATTCCATCGGCGTGGGCTTTCACGGGCTGGTTTACATTGACGGCGCGACCGGCGGCATCCGGCGGATCACCCTCGAGGCTGACGGCCTGCCGCGTACATTTTCCATGCACGCCGCTTCCATGACGGTAGACTACGATTATGTCGCGATCTCCGGGCGCGATTACCTGCTGCCGGTTCGATCCACGGTCAGCCTGCAAAGAGGACGCAGACAGATGGAACTGAACGAAATCGCCTTCCGGAATTACCGTCGTTTCGCTTCCCGAGCCAAAATCAAGATGATTCAGTGAAGACTCCCGCTCGCATAAATTGCAATCCGATGATTGCGCACCATCGGCGTCAGTCTCTTGCCGCCGGTGTTAGAGAACAGCACATGCGACTCCTGCAGGGGCATGTGGCAATCGATGCAGTTGCGGACAATCTGTTCGCCCATCCTGGCATACTCGCCGCACTGCGTGGCCTGATGGCAGCTTAGACAGTGCGGCGAAAATGCTGCTGCGTCGAGTTGCGGCTGGTGGACGTCATGGCAGGTCGAACAAGTCATGGTCGTGGTCGACTGAAAGCATTTACTCCTTCTCAGCAACTGCACCTGATTGCCGTGAACGTCCACCGCATCTTCCGGGCTCATGTAGGGAATATCAATGTAGTCGTCCAGTTCATCCCCGGGAAGGAACGATAACGCGGGCTGGATCGGCGTACCGTTGCCGGAATGGCACAAACCACATAAATCGATTTGCCGATCCCGCGGGAGCGAGGCCGGGTTCACGATCGCCTCCCCGCTTCCCGCGGGTAGAGACGACTTCTCGCGGTGGCGAGCTACATGCGCGCGGCCGGGGCCATGACACTTCTCACAGAAGATTCCCAGCACCAGGCTGGTTTTGCGGTATCGATTCACCGGCGGCGCAAGCCATTCGAAATAACTGGCGTGACACTCCAAACAGCGCGGAATAATGTGCTTGTCAAAATGGGGGGAGCCATCCGGATAGCTGGGACTGTTTACCCAACTGTCGGTTGCAGTCCAGTAAGTGACCGGCAGTTGAAAGAGTTGATCTCCTTTCCAGAATAGATAGCTTTGCCCTTTTCTGGCCAGGCCTGTCACGATGTCGATGCGTTCGGTACGCGAAATTTTCTTGGACGGAGAAACCTGCTCTACTGCACTCTGAAAGTATCCCCTTTCGTTGGCGGTCATCTCGAACGTCAGATACGGGTTGGACGTCCTCAGGATGTTGGCGCCTGGGGTAAAGCTTCCCTTCATGGTACGCGGGCTGGGCCAACTCGACGTCAGGTGATGTGCGGTCTGAAGATACTTTTCAGACTGGTCCTCATGGCAGGAACGGCACGTCGAATCTCCAACATAGTCGGAACGAGGCGGCGGCTTCTTCTCCTCACCGGAGAGAGAAGCTGGCATGATTGCAAGGGATAAGACCAGAAAACGAACCAGCAAGACCGGTGCTCAAGAACAGTTACGCCCCCAAACCAATTCCAATTCTCCTTCCCGACGCCCCGATTGCTCATGAGATTCGCTTGCAGGCCTCCCAGTTGCTCGATTATGCTCAACTTTCAGAAGCTGTTATCTTGCGGGATTCGCCGAGGCGATCTTGCCAAATCAATGCATCCGACGTTTGCCCAGGCAATTCTGATTTTCACGGCCCTTCTGGCCGCCTCTCCGTGCCATCCAGTCGCGTATGCTGCCTGCACCGGGTCCTCGGCACTTGAGGCCAAACTTCACGCTCGTGCCGATGCCGACACTTACAAACAGCTGGGAAACTGGTTCGGCGACCGCAAGCAATATCCTTGTGCGCTGGAAGCATTTCAGAACGCTCTCAACCTAGAGCCGGGCTCGGCTGAGCTTCATTATCTCGTGGGTCTCACTCTCTACGCCTCCGGACATCCTGAGGCAGCACTTAAACCCCTTGGCCAATCCATTTATCTTATGCCAGAAGTTCTGAAGCCTCACCTTCTACTGGCAGCCGCCCTGGAAAAACTGCAACGCCCCCAGGAGGCGCAATCTGAATGGGCATCGGCGTTGCGCATCGATCCCGTCTCTGTGGAAGCGCTCGATGGAATGAGCAAGTCGTTAATGGCACAGGGCGATTATGTTTCCGCGATCGAATTGCTGCGCGAAGCTCCCCACAACGACACCCTGACGCTGGATCTTGCTCTCGCCTACGGCAAGTCAAGATGCTCGATAAGGCGGAGGAAGTTCTTACGCTGGGCCTCAAACGGAACCCGGCGTCTATGGCGCTGACTTCGGCCTGGTTACTGTCTATGTCAACCAGGTTCATTATGAGAACGCCGTACGTCGTGGCGGAACGAACGGCGCGGCTTCATCCTTCAAATTTTGAAGCGCAGAAGATTTACTTGCGCGTGCTTGTGCTCAATGGCGACTTCGTCCAAGCGCGACCGCTGGCGCGCAAATTACTCGCCGCCCGCCCGCGAGACTTTGATTTTCTGTATTTCAGCGGAATTCTCGAAAATGAAGGCGGCGAATTCGCCGCCGCCCGAACTCACTTGGAGGCAGCCGTCGCTCTCGATCCCAATTATTACAATGCTCATTACAATCTCGGCTTGGTACTGGCGTCGCTCAAGGATTTTTCCGCGGCAAAGGAACATCTGGAAAAGGCAATCGCGTTAGGAGCAACCGAGCCCCAGGTCCATTTCAAACTGTCGACTGTTTTACGTGCGCTGGGAGAAAACGACCGAGCTCAGGAGCAGCTTAATCTCTATCAACAGCTAAACCAGGCTAAGATTAACCGCACTTTGGCTGCGTCGAAAGCAGCAGAGGCTGCCAAAGAGCAGGCAAACGGAAATCTGCAGAAAGCGGTGGGGCTCTATCGCGAGGCTTCGGAGGCCACTCCAGATGATGCTGCTCTCGCTTATAAGCTGGCCCTCGCGCTGGACGCCATGCACGATATCGCGGCCGAGCGCACCGCATTAGAGCAGGCGGTTAAAATCGATCCAGGGTTCGCTCTGGCTCAAAACCAGTTCGGTTATCTCGCTTCAAGGAGTGGGGACTCTGCCGGCGCCGAAGAACATTTCCGTCTGGCGGTTCGCGCCGCTCCCGCTTACACCCAGGCCTGGATCAGCCTGGCCGCAACCCTTGCCATGGAGTCCCGTCTTTCCGAGGCGCAGGAGGCCTGGCCAGCGCACTCAAACTGGAACCCGGCAACGCCGACGCTATGCAACTGCGCAAGGACCTCAACGCCGCGCAAGAGCAGCGCTGAAGCCTGCGATCCAGTCGAAGTCTCAAGGAAACAATTTCGATGAAACTCCCAAAAACCGGACTCTGGACGCGCCGCCGACTGCTGCAGACCCTGCCGGCAATGCTTGCGCCCGCATTGGTCTCCGGCCGAAATTCGCGCCGCGGCTAACGTCGCGAAAGCTACCCCATTCTCTCGTTTCGTCGACGTGAGTGCGACCGCGGGCCTGACGCGAACCATGTTCTACGGTGATCCCAGCCACAACACTTACATCGTCGAAGTCAACGGCGCCGGGTGCGCATTTTTCGATTACGACAATGACGGCTGGATGGACGTCTTCATTCTCGGTGGCCGCCGTCTCGAAGGCGTTCCTCCCGGCGCCAGCAACCGTCTCTACCACAACAATCGCGATGGAACATTTACCGACGTTACCGCGAAGGCAGGCCTCACCGACGCGGGCTGGGCCTGCGGCGTGTGCGTGGGCGACTACAACAACGACGGCTTCGAAGATCTCTATCTCACCTATTACGGACAGAATAAGCTGTATCGCAATAATGGCGACGGAACCTTCACCGATGTGACGGAAAAAGCCGGCCTGCACGACCCACGCACCCGCTTCGGCTCCGGCTGCGCCTTTGTCGACTACAACCGCGACGGCTGGCTCGACTTGTTTGTTTCCAACTACGTCGAAATCGATCTGGCCACCGCTCCCCGGCCCTCGATGCAAGTACCCAACTGCAATTTTGAAGGCGTTCCCACGAATTGCGGCCCCGGCGGACTCGCCATGCCTTATCACTCGCTCTATCGGAACAATGGCGACGGAACCTTTACCGATGTTTCGAAGGAGTCCGGCATTGCCGTCCTGCGCAATTCCTATGGCTTTACCGCTGTAGCCTTTGACGTTGACGAAGACGGCTGGCAAGACATTTTCGTCGCCTGCGATGCCACCCCCAGCCTGCTTCTGATGAACAATCATGACGGCACTTTTCGCGAGGAGGGGCTGTACTGCGCGGCGTGGCGCTGGGCAGTGCCGAAGGGCGAGCCGTTGGGCGGGAATGGGTGTCGGCATCGGCGATTTCGATCTGGACGGCCATCTCGACCTGGTGAAGACTCACTTCGTGAATCAGCCCACGGGCCTCTACCGTAATAACGGGAAGGGCGAATTCGAGGACGTAGCTTCTCGCGTCGGCCTCGGCTGCCGAGCGCCGCTTCACCAGTTGGGGCACCGGTCTGGTCGATCTTGATAACGACGGCCATCCCGATATTTTCATTGTGGCCGGTACCGTCGCCCCGGAACTGGAAAAGGTCTACGCCAAATATCCCGCGCGCAATCCGCGCCTCATCTTTCGCAACCAGGGAAACGGCACGTTCGTAGAAATGGGGGACGAGACCGGTCCTGCCATCGCGTCACGCCACGTGAGCCGCGGCTGTGCTTTCGGAGATTTCGATAACGACGGCGACCTCGACATTCTCATCATGAACCGCAACGAGCCGCCCACCCTGCTGCGCAATGACGCGCCTCCGAACAATCATTGGATCAAGGTGCGGCTGGAGGGAGCTGGCACAAGCGCGAAGAGCAATCGGAGCGCGATCGGCTGCCCGAGTGCTGGTGCGTTACGGCGGAAAAGTGCAGGCGCAAGCGTTGACCAGCCAGTGCAGCTTTCTGTCGGCCAACGACCCGCGTCTGCACTTCGGCTTGGGAGGGCTTCAAAAGCGAGCGTGGAGATTCACTGGCCCACGCGGCGCTTCGGAAACCTACGCCGCCTTGGCAGCCGATCAGTTGGTCACCATTCGCGAGGGTCAGGGAATCGTGAAAGGACGGCCCTTTCGCTAGGCTATGTTGTTCTACCCTCGGTGCTCGGAAGAGCCAGGATGTGCAGGCTCGGGAATTTTCTTAAAGTCCTTTACGTCCGAAGTTACAAGGATTTGGCCGGTCGAGGCGGTAGCTGCCGCGAAGCAGTCGGCATAGGGCAGACCGTGCCGGGCCTTTAACCGGGCTGCTTGCGCCGTTGTAGACTCATCGGCATCGAGAATCTCCAGCGGCAGCATTTGAACACGCTCTATAATTCTTGCGGTCTCGGCGAATCCCTGCCCGCGGGCAATCGTGTAATAGACTTCGCCCCAGTTCACTACCGACATTCGGAGCGGCTGCTTCGCGTCTCGGCCTTCCCGGAAGAGCCCGCCCACCACATCCGCCCCCGGACCGCCCGTGAGAAAGCGATACAGGGCGCTCGCATCGAGCACGTATGTCTTCATCGCAGGTTCCGGTCGGGTTCCTTGTCAATATGGACAGGAAGTCTACGCCCTGCAAGAATTCCCTTCATTCCCTCAATGAACTCGTCCGTTACTGGCTGAATAACGAGGCGGCCACCGTCCTCGAGAAAGGCGATGCGCGTCCCTTCATCGATCTGAAATTTGCGCCGGATGTCGACCGGGATCACAACCTGGCCCTTGGCTTTCACGGTTGCATATTCAATTCCCATAGTTAGAATTATATCATGCAGTTGTACTTTTAATGACATGTACTACTTGCTAATAAAAGTATTACTTCTCGCGCCAGACATGGGTTTCGCAACCTCTCGGAAATACGTCTGTAGATTTATTGATTTTGCGCCGAACGCGACTTAATCCACCGTATGTTTCGCCGTATATCCGTCACGCGCGACCACTTCAATTTTCACATTCTTACCCTTTTGGTCTTTCACTTGTAGCGGCCCACCGCCGGGCGCCACGATCTGTACCTTGAGTTTGCGATAGGTCCCATCGAGCTTCGAGTTCGTCGGGGAATACGAGATCGTGTACTGGTTTCGAATGTCGTTGGAAATGTCGCCGAACAGCTCCGGCAGTTCTCCCTGAAAACGCGGGAAGTAGGCGCGGCCTCCGGTCATGGCGGCGAAGGTTCTCATCTCGTTATCGCCTTGCAGATAATCCATATTCGTCACCGGAATGCCCATGCCGTGGGCATTGCGGCAACCTCCGGGATGGGTCTCGCAATATTCACGCACAATGAATCCCACGCTGATCGGAAAGATGGTGACATCCTTGGTGTCTTTGATCTTCTTCATGATCTTGTCCAGCGTGAGTTTGCTGAAGGTATCGATTCCGGTCGTCACCAGGATCACGTATTTCTTTCCTTCGACGCGATCGAGGCGATCGAGCGTGTCGTACAAAGCGTCGAAGAGATTGGTCTCCGCAAATCCCGGAATACGCAATTGGTTCAGCGCCCCATAGACAGCTTTCTTATCCTGCGTGAAGTCGACCAGAATGTGCGGCTGCATGTCGTAATACGCCACCGCCACCCAGTCGTCCTTTTTCAATGTGTTGGCGAATGCATACGAAGCTTGCAGAGCCTGCATCATGAACACGTAATTCGTCGACGCGAATTCCACCAGCAACACGGCCGTGATCGGCGCCTTCGACACCGTGAAGTGGCTCACGTTTTGTGGCACGCCATCTTCCAGAACCCGAAAATTATCCTGCTTTAATCCGGGGATGAACTGCCCGTCTTTGGTTGTGACCAGCACGTCCACATTCACCAGCGGTACGTTCACTTTGAGGGAATAGTCTGGAATATCCTCGGCCCTTTTCGGAGCAACGGGCGGAGGTGGAGGCGCGTCTTCCGTCTTTTTCTTTGGAATCGCGTACGGTCCCACATTGTCGGTGGGACCACCCGCTTCGGCCGGCACATCCTGCTTCGGTTTACCGTTGTCGGGGCTTTGGGAAGGAGCTGGAGTACTCGAGGTTTGACTCTGTTGGTCCTGCGCCGCGAGTGGCAGCGCAGCACAAAACAAAGCCAGCAACATTAGCAGACCGAACCCTTGGCGAATCGAATTTTTGAATCGTAAGGTCTTACTTTTGTAATGACTAAACATGTTCAACCCGGAAAACCTCTGTGCTAGTATAGACGCAAGGATTCGCAATTGGGATGTTTTGCCCGGTCCCAGATAGTCCCCCTCCAGGCAACGAGTCGCAGTTGACATGAGTCTAATTTGTAATGGGACCTGTTGGCGGGTCCCGCGTCGGGGCTTTAAATGAAAAAAGCAGTTCTTGCGTCTCTCGTCCTAGGTCTATCCCTATCTACAATTACTCTGGCCGCTCAAACCTCGCAGCCCACGATTCCGGTGGACCAGATCCATCCTGGCATGCGCGGCTATGCCCTCACCGTATTCGAGGGTATTAAGCCCGAGTCCATGGATGTGGAAGTCCTGGGTGTGCTGCACAATACGAACGGCCCCAAGGGCGACATTATTTTGATCCGCCTGCATGGGAAGAAAGTGGAATACACCGGCGTCGTTGCCGGCATGAGCGGCAGCCCAGTCTATCTCAACGGCAAACTGGCGGGAGCCCTTGCCTTCCGCATCGGCGAATTCTCGAAAGAGCCGATCGCGGGCGTGACTCCAATCGCCGACATGCTGGAGATCAACGCGCTGGACAAGTCACCAGCCGAGGAAACCGCCGCGATCAAGCCTGGCATATCGAACGCCGCCGGAAAAACCGCATCTCCCGGCGAAGGCGCCTCGATTTCAGATTCCACCCAGAGTGCTTCGACCCAAAATTTCGCGGACTACCTCAAGCCCATCGACGCGCCGCTCATCTTCAACGGATTCTCCGAAGACACCATGCGCCGTTTCGCCGGACAGTTTGCCGCCGCCGGCGTCGTTCCGGTGATGGGGGCAGGTTCGGTCAGCGAAGAAAAACAGCCGGAACCGCTCGAAGCCGGTTCGGCAGTAAGCGCAATTCTGGTTCGCGGCGATATGGATATCGCGGCCACCTGCACCGTGACCTACATCGATCCCCAGCGTCTGCTGGCCTGCGGACATCCTCTGCTGCAGTTTGGCTCCGTCGATCTGCCCATGAACAAGGCGCAGGTTCTGGCCACTCTGCCCTCGCCGCTGAACGCCTTCAAGATCGTCAACACCACGGAGCAGGCGGGAGTCTTCGTGCAGGATCGCCACACCGGCATTCTGGGCGTGTTCGACAAGCAGGCGGACATGATTCCGGTAACGCTGACCATTCACGGCGGGAGCGGCGCGCCACAAAAACAATTCCACTACGAAGTGCTGAATAATCCACGCCTCAGCCCGGTGGCCATCATGGCTACCGTTTTCAATGCGCTGCACGGGGTGAATGAATACGGTGAAGAGATCACCTACCGCCTCAATGGCAGCATCGACGTGAAGGGCTTTCCCGCAGTTGGACTCCGAAACATGTTCGTTCCCGCCGAGAATGGCCAGCCTGCTGCCATGGCCGCCGCGCTTTCACTGGGCGACCGTTTCGGACGCATCTATGACAATCCTTACAACGCTCCAGCGGTGAACGGCGTAAAGCTGGATTTCGAGCTGGTGCGCGAACGCCGCTGGGCGCGCCTCGAGAGCGCCCGCACCGATGTAAGCGAGGCTCGTCCGGGCGATGAGATCATGGTCGAAACTGTACTTGCTCCCTATCGCGGTGAGCGCGTCGTGCGTCAGATTCCGGTAAAGATTCCGACCTCGGCCAGCAAAGGAACGTTGCGCATTTTGGTAAGCGACGGCGAGACTCTCGACCACGTCGGCCGCGCCAACGCAGCCTTCGGCCGCAAACTGGACCTCGCTTCCACGATTGCGCTGCTCAACAAAGAGCACAGCAACAATCGTCTCTACGTCTCTCTCCTCGAAGCCGACCCCGAAGCGCGCGTCGCCGACAAAGTCATGCCCACGTTGCCCATCTCGGTGATGAACATCATGGACGGCATGCGCGGCAACCAGGAAATGATCGTGAGCGGAGAATCCAGCGTAGACGAAACCGCCACCCCGCCCTTGGACTATGTAGTGAGCGGCGCGCAGTTGTTAACCGTAACGGTGAAATAGCGAATTCGTGTGGCGCGGGCACTCCTGCCCGCAAACCGAATCATGTAGCGGCCGCTGCCTCGGCTGTTCGGGCTTTAAAAACGCCGGCTCTTCTCAGGCGTCCTCCGGACGCACCTGTCATTGCAGTGAACAGATGGCAAACGCCTTCGGCATGTGCCGGAACCCCTGCGTCATCACTACCGCAATCAGCATTTGCGTGCCGTTGAAGCCGGCATGAACCAGGAAGCTGGCTCCTACGGAACGCATCACGGCTCGCACCACGCCGCACACCACGCCCACAAGAAAGATCACCAGCGCCGCGCCCCATGCCCACCCGTATTGTGGGAGATGAATCAGACCGAAGGGCAGCGCCGTGAGCGCAACGCCCCAAGCCACGCCCATCCGCCGCGCCAGCACCGGATACATGAAGCCGCGAAAAAAGAGTTCTTCCATCAGCGGACCGAGGGTGACCGCGATGATCGACAACAGATAAGCGTCGAGCGGCCGGTCGAACAGGTGCTCAAAGGGAGTGTCCCTGGGCACGGGCAACAGGCTTTGCAGCAGGCCGAGCACGAAGAACATCGCGGCTCCCAAGGCCAATAGCCTCCACTCCGCCCGCGGCCAGTTCCACCGGATCGCCTGCCAGAAGCGCACGTGATACTTTCCCTCAACCAGCGCGACCATGAATACTGCCACTGGGATATAGACCAGAAACTGTGAAACAATCAGCAGAATCGGTTTTTGCTCAACCCTGTGCGCGTCGAGGAAGCTTTCGCGAGGATACCAAAGCAACTGCGCAACCTTCACGACTGTAAGTTGCAAAACCACCATCGCGACAAACGTCAGCGCTGCAATCAGTAGTACGTCCCACCCATTCCACACGGGATTCTCCGCGGGCGGTGGCGGCGTGGAAACAGGAAGAACACTCGCAGCAGTGGGTGGTTCGACGCTCACCAGGGGCTGCGGCTCAAACTGCGGATTGTCGGAGGATGACAAAGAATATTCCTTTTTGTGCCGCCCTATTACAACCAGTCTACGGAGTACACGGAAAATATCCGATATGGTCCTGGCTCGGATTCATTAAATGCTCCTTTGCTCACATTTCTCTCCGCCTCGTCAAAGGAGTCGAACAAGCAATGTGCATTCGTGCAAAGCTCAGTCGCCAAACTGCTACACGACAGCCCTGAGCATTCGGGTGAAGTTCTTGCGGTGAAATTAACCACGTCGAACCCTTCAAGTTGCTTGCTGGCGGGCACGATTACATTTGTCAGAAATGAGGGTTCGGGTGAGTACGGGTGCCAGGCTTCCCCGTCGAACTCCATTTCATAGGCTTCGTAGTAAAACAACGATGTTCCGTCAAGTTGAATTGAGTTTTCCTTCGCGACGGTCGCTATGATTTCCGGCGAATCAAAGAACCAATAGCCATTGTGCTTCCAGTAAGGAATGTAGTCGGCGAAGTTTTGGCAACTGCAGCTGCTCACAGAATATATGTCCTCCACTTGGGGAGCTTGGAGCCAGTCAGGCTTCTTCCGTACTAGCTTCGCCATGTAACCGACGGGAATCATGTTGGAGCGACACTCCTCAACTGAGAACTGGCACTCGGGAGCCGGCAACCGCCTTCCCAAAATATCCCGCCAGCGCCTGCCCCGTGTACGACTTCTTCACGCGCGCGACCGTCTCCGGCGTCCCCTGCGCGACGATGCGCCCGCCTTCTTCGCCGCCCTCGGGACCGAGGTCGATGATCCAATCCGCGTTGCGAATCACGTCCAGATTGTGTTCGATAATGATGATCGAGTTCCCCAGGTCGGTCAACCGGTGCAGCACATCCAGCAACTTCTTCACGTCGTCGAAGTGCAGCCCAGTCGTCGGCTCGTCGAGAAGATAGAGCGTCTTGCCCGTTTGCCGCTTGCTCAACTCGCGCGCCAGTTTGATGCGTTGCGCCTCGCCGCCGGAAAGAGTTACCGCCGACTGCCCCAGATGAATGTATCCCAGCCCCACATCGACCAGCGTCTGCAGCTTCTGCTTCACCTGCGGAATGTTTTCCAGAATTGGCAGCGCGTCGGCGACCGGCATCTCCAGTAAATCAGCGATCGAATTTCCGTTGTACTTCACCGCCAGGGTTTCGTGGTTGTAACGACGCCCGCCGCAGACCTCGCAGAGCACGTACACATCCGGCAGAAAATTCATTTCGATGCGCCGCTGTCCCTCGCCCTGGCACGCCTCGCAGCGTCCACCGGAAACGTTGAAGGAAAACCGCCCCGCCTTATAGCCACGCTCGCGCGACTCCGGCAGCATCGCATACAAATCGCGAATTGCGGTGAACACTCCCGTATAGGTTGCCGGATTTGACCGCGGCGTCCGCCCAATCGGCGATTGATCGATGCGGATGACTTTATCGATATTCTCCGCGCCCGAAATTGCCTTGTGTTCACCGGCTTTCTCGCGCGAGCGGTACAATTGCCGCGCCAAAGCCCGGTACAGAATATCGTTGACCAGCGTCGACTTGCCTGAGCCCGAAACTCCCGTCACCACGGTCATCACACCCAAGGGAAATGTCACATCCAGATTCTTAAGATTGTTTTCCTTGGCTCCTAGAATGGTCAGCGCCGCGCCATTCGCCTGCCGCCGCTCCGGCCGCATTTCAATCGATGTCCGTCCAGAGATATACGCTCCTGTCAGAGAGTCCGGATCGCGCATGATCTCTTCCGGAGTTCCGTGCGCTACCAGGCTCCCGCCATGTCGCCCCGCGCCCGGCCCCAGATCCACCACATAATCCGCGCGCCGGATGGTCTCTTCATCATGCTCCACGACCAGTACCGTGTTGCCGAGATCGCGCAAATTCTCGAGCGCAGTCAACAGCCGGCCATTGTCGCGATGATGTAATCCGATCGACGGCTCATCCAGGACATAGAGCACGCCCCGCAACTTCGATCCAATCTGCGTCGCCAGGCGAATGCGCTGCCCTTCTCCGCCGGACAAGGTCGCCGACGAGCGAGCCAGCGAGATATATCCCAACCCGACCGCATTTAAGAACTGCAACCGCTCCACGATTTCATGCATGACGCGCCCGGCAATCGTCGCCTCACGTCCCGCCAGCTTGATGCCTCGTGCCACCGGCAATGACCGCGCCACCGGCAAGGCGGTAAATTCGGCAATTGACATTCCGTTTACCTTGACCGCCAGACTCTCCGGTCGCAGCCGCTTCCCGTGGCACGCCGGACACTCGGTCGCCGACATGTGATCCATCAGCCACTCGCGATAACCCTCCGAAGTCGACTCCTCTAGATTCTGCTTCAGATACCCGAAGATTCCGTGGAACCCGGTCCGTCCTCCGCGCCCCGGTTCGCCGTTCAATAAAAAGTCCTGAGTCTTCTGCGGCAACTTCTCAAACGGTGTACTCAAATTAATCCCATACGCGGCCGCCGAAATCTGCAGCATGTGAATCAGGCTCTGCGAGGCGGACCCTGGGCCCAGCCCGCCATCGAGCAATGGCTTGGACCAGTCAGTAATCACCTTCGCCGGATCGAAATCGTATTTGCTGCCCAACCCGTGGCACTCCGCACAAGCTCCATACATGCTGTTAAACGAAAACGACCGCGGTTCGAGTTGAGGCACGCTGATGCCGCAATCCGGACAGGCCAGCTTCTCTGAATAAAGCTGTTCCTCGCCGCCTACGACGGCAACCTGCACCAGTCCGCCGGCCAACTTCATCGCCAGTCCAACCGACATTTCCAGTCGATGCTCGATCCCCGGCTTCACCAGCAGGCGATCGATCACAACTTCAATCGTGTGGTTTTTTCGCTTGTCGAGATTGATGGCGACCTCGTCGTCCAGGCTGACTATATCGCCGTCAATGCGTGCCCGCGTGTAGCCGTGCTTGACCAGCGTCTCCATCTCTTTCTTGAACTCGCCCTTGCGCCCGCGGACGATCGGCGCCATTACCATTACACGGTCCTCAGGACTCAACGCCATTACCCGCTGCACGATTTGCTCGGCGGATTGGCGGCTGATCGCCCGGTCGCACCTGGGACAATGCGGAACCCCGATGGAAGCGAATAAAAGCCGAAGATAATCGTAGATTTCCGTGATCGTCCCCACGGTTGAGCGCGGGCTGCGGCTGGTGGTTTTCTGTTCGATCGAAATGGAGGGGCTAAGTCCATCAATTGCATCCACATCCGGACGTTCCATCTGGTCGAGAAATTGCCGAGCGTAGGCCGATAAAGTCTCCACGTAGCGGCGCTGTCCCTCGGCATAAATCGTGTCGAAGGCGAGTGAAGATTTTCCCGAACCGCTCAGCCCGGTAACCACCGTCAGGGTGTTACGCGGAATCTCCACGTCGATGTTCTTGAGATTGTGCTGCCGGGCGCCCCGGACAGAAATCTTGGTAATAGCCATCATGTGGCAGGGACTATTTCCCTTCCGTAATGTCGACAGGGCAACAGATTTATTGGAAAGTGGGATTGCACAGCTCTACTCCGTATCTTAGTTGTTAACAGCGCGGAGCGTCAACGCGGTTAGATTGATGGTTCGCTCCGCTGAAACTGGAAAAACGCAGGTATACGGATTTTCGAGCCCTGCATCTGATAACAGCCCTTCGCTAGAGGTTGGTTGCCGTGAATTCGTTGATTATGCCCCTGGTTCTCCTCGCTACTGTGGTCGCATCGGTTAGCTTCGGCGTTGTCGCCGCTTATGCTGCCGTCCTCGGCATCCTCCATACCTTCGGGCGCGCGTCGCAGCCCGAGCCGGCCCGTCCTCGCCTCGTGTTGGTCCCTTCCCAGAACCAGGCCAGCGGCGACTGAATTCGCCGCCATTCGTGTTGATATTTGCCTCCCCCGCCCCGCCCCGCCTCGCTCACGCGATCTTGCGATTTGTTGGCCCGCCCCTTAGGACCGTCAATCCACCGGGCCCACCACTTTCATTTTGCTCTCCACGTGCGTGCGCTCGAAGCCTGAATTCTCCAGCGAGACCGATACCTGGCGGTTAATGAAGAACAGCGCACGAATCCGAAATTCCGTGCCGAAGGTCGCGGGAAACCAGACTCCGTCCTCCTGACGCTTGTAAACCACGTTGAACCCAACCCCCGGCACATCGGTTCCCAAAAATGTACGCACCGCGAACGGAATGCGCCGAGATAATTTGGTGAACACTCGCACCGGCTGAAACTCTGCAGCATCGATGTAAGCCTCGCCCGCCCAGGTAATCTCATTCTTGTTCTTTGGCCGAAAACCGATGTGGTAGACGTTGCGCCCCTCCAGCGTCTCCTGCCCCAGCAGCTTGAATTCATAGTCCTTCTGCTCCTCCGTGGTTAAAGGAAAGAGGTTTTTTCCCAGCCCATCTTTGCTCTTCTCATTCGAAAGTTCCTCGCGGAATCCGTGGATCAAGCCACCGTCGAGACTATCCGCCTCAGGTACGGGCTCTCCCTGGAACGTCTCATACTTCCCCTGGTGCCAGTAGCGGCCGGTAAGCAGCTTAAGTTCTTTCTGAGTGCCGTCGGATGTAGGAACCACATCATAATCGGCGGTCTCCTCGCGAAGGAGCTGTCCGCTTTTTGGCCTGTGCGTGAGGATGTGAGTGTGCTGTCGGTAAACGTATTGCTTGCGCAAGCCTTCGCTGCGGTCCTGGTTCGCCGCCACCAGGGCCATGATGGCTTCCGCCGTCAGGGGTTGCGCCGCTGGTTCCGGTTGCACAGCTTGAGCAACCGAGAGCGCAGCTGTCAGCACGATCACGACAAAACCGAGTGTTCGCATAGGCAAAGAATCCCTTCGAGTTAACCCTGGCACTGGACGGGTGTTGCGCGATCAAGTGACGCGGCGCCAGCAGAACCAGGGCAGGATAAAGCCTGTTGGCACCAAAACCTAAGAGTGGCCGCTCCTCCTGCGAATTAGACGGGCTCCGCGGCCAAACGCAACCTTCGCTGAACCCTCCGATTTTTGTTGCCGGTAACGGCAGTAGTACTTGGCTATATGTCTTTCTTGTCGTACACTTCGTCAGAAATTGGCTGGGGGTTGTGCATCGCCGGCTTGCGGAATCCAAGGTCCGGACCGATGCCACCGGTTCTTATGGCTGAAGAGAATTTGGACACAAACGAGACGAGCCTCGTCGAGGACCGCTCCACGACGAAAAAGCCCTACCAGGAACCTGCCTTCAGGCATGAGAGGGTTTTCGAGACTATGGCGCTCTCCTGCGGAAAACTGAACAACACCCAAGCACAGTGCAGATTTAACAAAAATGCCTCATAGCCCGCTGTCGTCCACTCAAGAGGTTGGCGAGAATCCTAAGCTCAATCTTGCAGTGGAGACTCTTCGCTGCCGCGGCACCGTTTGCCTGAAGGCATGGGGGACGAGCATGCTCCCCTCGCTGTGGCCGGGCGATTTGCTCACGATCGAAAGCATTTCACACGACGCGATCATTCCTGGAGATATCGTATTGGTTCTCCGCGACCAGCGCTTTTTCATCCACCGGCTGGTCCGAACCCGGCGACACGAAAACTGCATCTCCTTCATCACAAAAGGGGACGCCATGCCCAATAACGATCCGCCGGCAGCCGCACTCGAGTTGCTGGGCCGTGTGGCCGGCGTTCGTCGTGGCAATCGCAGTTTCGTACCCAGCCGACAAGCCTCGCAGATCCATTCGGCCGTGGCGTGGACACTGTTCCGGGTCCAAAGATTTCGCGACTTTATCTTTGGAATAAAGGCTGCGTCTCGGAAGGCAGCTCCGCTTCGCTCCAGACAGTTTGTTCGCGGCTTATGGAGTGCACGACGCGAGACTGCCGACGCTATTTCCTCCGGCGGTCCGCACCGATGACAATTCTGCCTACTGCCGCCGAAGGAGCCGTATCGATCGAGATCGGCGGAATGGCGATTGCCTTGTGCACGAACGACCCCTCATTTCGGCGTCTGCTCAGCGATCGCTACGCTGGATTCGTCGGGACTTCGCCGCGCTCACACTTCCAGTTCGACATCGATCTGTACGAGCCATCGACCTCCGACGCAGTCGGCGAAGACCTGGAGGTAAAAATCGAAGCCGGCGAATGGATGTTGCGGCGGGGTGACTTTCGAGCGCGCTGGAATCCGGAAGCCGGACGAGGCCGGATCCGCCAATCGCGTAGCCCCTATGCCGTCGACGCCGTCTTGCGCATCGTTCACTCACTGATTCTAGCGAGGCAAGGCGGATTCCTGATCCATGCCGCCAGCGCGATTCGCAATGGAAAAGCTTTTCTCTTTTCCGGAGTTTCTGGCGCAGGCAAGACAACAATTTCCCGCCTCGCACCGCCGGATGCAATCCTGCTCACCGACGAGATCTCTTATGTGCGGCGCCAGGGCAATCGCTATCTTGCCTGCGGAACACCATTCGCGGGAGAGCTGGCACGAGTTGGCGAGAATCAGTCTGCCCCACTCAGCGCCCTTTTCTTGTTAGAGAAAGGTCCGGAAAACAGGATCGAACCGATCGGCGCCACGGAAGCCGTGCAACGGCTACTGAGGAACGTCTTGTTTTTCGCCGATGATTCAGAGCTGGTTGAACTCGTTTTTCAGGCGGCATGCGAGTTTGCCAGTTTGGTTCCCATTCGCCGGTTAATATTCGTTCCCGACCAGCGGGTGTGGGACATAATACGTTAGAGACCGGAGTGCCATTGATGTCGGAAAAATACATCGCGCGAAGCTCGGCAATTGCAGCCCGCTTGCTGGGCAATGAAATGATGGTAATGTCGACCGCCGATTCCACTTTTTTTACCCTCAATGAAGTCGCTTCCGTGATCTGGCAGGCAGCGGACGGGTGCACGCCGCTGTCGGAAATCGTCGCCGGCACGGTCTGCCAGCAATTCGAGGTCGATCAGGACCAGGCGCTGCGCGGCGCCGAACGCTTCGTTGACGAACTTTCGCAACACGGTATTCTCCTCATATCGGATCAGCCCCTGACGAATTCCCTCGCGTCTCTGGAGAGTCGATGAGCCTGTTGGCGGAGATGAATCAAAAAGCGCTGCACTTGGGCCTACCCCTCAGCGTTCAACTGGATGTCACTTACCGCTGCAACGAGCGCTGCGTGCATTGCTATCTGGACCATGACGATCATGGCGAGATGACGACAGCGGAAATTACCGATGTACTGGCCCAGCTCGCCGACGCCGGTGTGTTCTTCCTCTCTCTCAGTGGCGGTGAAGTTCTGATGCGCCGGGATTTCTTCGACATCGTGGAGCGGGCCCGGCAGCTGTTGTTCAATGTAAAGGTAAAAACCAACGCGGTGATGATCCACGAGCGGGAAGCGGCCCGACTGCGCCAGCTCGGCGTCGAGCAAGTGCAGATCAGCGTTTACTCGCATCGGCCGGAAGTGCATGACGCCATCACCAAACTGCCGGGATCGTTGAAGAAAACCATTCGAGCAATTCGCTTCCTGAAGTCCCAGGGGTTGAAGGTCGCTATCGCCAACGTTCTCATGGCGGGCAATTTCTCCGACCATGCTGGGGTGATCGCGCTGGCTAAGGAGTTAGGTGTCGCCTACACGCTCGATCCCACCATCACGCCAAAAATGGACGGAGACATGTCCATCCTGACCTTGCGGATTCCCGGATCAGAGCTCAAGCAGGTTTTCCACAATTCGGAACTGGTAGGTGACGTGGAGGAATTCTGCGCGCCCCCCCCCGTCCCGGGCGAAGACACCATGGACGGCTTCCCGTGCAGCGCCGGGCACACGGCCTGCTACATTTCTCCTTACGGCGATGTCTTCCCCTGTGTGCAATTTCCTCTGCCAAGCGGCAATCTGCGTCGGCAGAAATTTCTGGATATCTGGCGGCATTCCTCGCAGTTAAAGGAAGTTCGCTCCATCCGCGCCCGCGACCTGCCGACCTGCTCGACCTGCGCCCACGTTGGAACCTGCTCCCGTTGCCCCGGCCTGGCCTACATGGAGGGCAGCATGCGCGGACCCTCCACCGCGGATTGCGAAAAGTCTTTTCAGAGAACTGGTATAGCCTCGGCAAATATGCTGCGCCTGACGCGAGCAGAGCCCGTTGGGCCACTGATTCAAATCCAATCCTTCGCTGACTCCTCGCGAAATCAAACGCTTGCGGCAGAAGATCGCATTCCTACGGCCTGAATATCGGGATGGACGGGAACATTTGCACGTCAAGTCCACGGCTGCACATCGGCAATGTGCAGAGTTCGAGTTCCCGAATTGCAAAGGATTTAGGAACTCGAGACAGGAGTGATGAAAAGCCAATCCCCTCCTCAGGCACGATTGTTGTTGGCCAGCACGTCGAGGTGAATCTAGGTGGAAGAGCACTGCGATCGAGCCGCGACTGCGGGTGCAAGCGGCATGGTGATCGACAACCTCGTGGCCCCAGGTGCTCTGCACACCTCGCGAATCTATTTTGCAACGCTCACTGGAGGGACGGCCGTGCAATCCTCGCAAGCGACATTAAAGTAATGCAACGGAATGTGGCACTTAAGTCACCAGTTCGCAAACCAACCGGGTCTGTCAGGTTACGAAAGTTAGGTCCCAGATTCTAAAGATGTGAGCGAAGATGACGTGAGCACGATTAACAGCCGTCTAAGAATGGCGCGTGGTGAGACTTTTAGAGGAGAGAGAGGAGAGATTCGATGCAGGGCCATGCACTCCGATGGTTTTGTGGGATGGCGGGATCGCTCCTGCTCGGCATTTCAAGTTCCGGCCAGGCAGGGCTGAAGATGGTATCACCACGCGAGGTGGGCCGTCAGGAGACGCATCTGGGGTATCCGCAGGACTGGAGTTCACGCCACGTGCTGATGCCGGGCATGAAAGCTGATGACGTCTTACGAGCCGGAGACCGCGAGCCGCGTCATGTGTACAACATGGTGATGCGCCAGGTCGCGATCCAAAATTTGCGTCGCCGCGTGCCTCGTACTCCTCCTCGAGTCCAGATCGACTGGTCTGTATCGCTCGAGAACGGCTTTGTGGCGCAGAATCAATTCCCCGCGAAATACCGCTTTGACGTCGCTTCGGAGGATTGCAACGCCGATTACGTGGTGTTTGGACTGACCGTTACGTCAGGGACGCAGGCCAATCTGGTTGGGATCAATAATCTGTACACGGGGGCCAGTCCGCAGTGCAATAGCGGATCGCCCTGGGTAGCATTCGCTTACAACACGGTGACGCAGACCGGCGGGCAGATCAAGACCTCGCCCGTGCTCTCGGTGGATGGAACGAAGGTCGCCTTCGTGGAAAGCACGAGCACAGGTTCCTACTTCCACGTTCTGGTATTGCCGAATCCGATTCCCGCACCGCCGTCAATGGTAGGAACGGTGTTGGCTCCTCAGACCCCAACGTCGTGCACAATGCCCACAACGGCGGGCTGCATGACGAGTCTCACCATCGAAACTACCGCGACCAATTCCTACTCATCGCCTTGGATCGACTATGGCGCGGACACAGCGTATGTCGGCGCCGACAACGGCCTGCTCTATAAGATCAGTCCGGTATTTGGTGGTGGAGCTCCGGCGCTGGTCAACGATGCCAGCAACTGGCCGGTCACGGTCTCGACTCAGGCAATGAAGACTTTGACCGCTCCGGTCGTGGATGACACTGCCGGCCTGATTTTTCTCGGAGACGCTGAGGGATACCTGTATTCGGTCAAGCTGACGAGCCCCGGAAAGACGTACGCGGCCCGGCAGACAATAGGGTGGGCAACGCATGGAGCCGGGACAGGGGTTGTAGATCCGCCGATTGCGGTCACGGACTCCGCCAATTCCACGACGGATCAGGTGTTCGCCTTTACCGGATGCAGCTCTGTACTGGGCATCGGCGGAGCCATCACCCAGCTTCCGGCTAACTTCGCGACCGGAACGCCCTCGACCACGAACACCGTGGATTTGGGATCGGCGAGCGGGAATGGGGACTGCACTGGGAAAAACGTACACTCAGGAACGTTTGATAACGCCTTCTGGGTGAACGGGTCGACCTCGGGTCACATGATCGCATGCGGATTCGTAAATAACGGAGGAGTACCGGCGAATCCGGAGATGTATTTCTTCCCGTTTGCCAGCCACGTTATTACCAGCACAGGCAAGTCCACCTTTCAGATCAACACGACCAAAGGTGACGAGTGCTCGCCGCTGACCGAGTTTTACAACGGCGCCACGGACCGTCTGTTCTTTGGTATCGGATCAACCGATGGCTTCCTGGAGAGTTCGACGATCACATCTTCGTTGACCACGCCGACCTGCACTGGCGCACCAACGTCTACTTGCGTCACCTCGCCAGTCGCTCTCGGAGGAACCAGCGGCATCGTCATCGACAACCAGCTGTCGAATGGCGGGACCAACATCTACTTCTCGACGCTCGGAGCGGGCTCGGTGAACAGCCAGAAGTGCAACGTAACCGGCGGAGCTGCCAATCCCTACTGCGCCGTGAAGTTGACCCAGTCGGCGCTGCAGTAAACAATCCGAGTACTTCGCCGCTTAATAAATCACTTTCAGCGAGAACTGGATCTGCCGTGACGTGCCCGCCGTCTTGCTGATAATTCCAAACCCGCTGCCGCGCACAATGTTTGACGGCAGGCCAAAGTTAACCACGTTGAATAGATTAAATAACTCCGCCCGGAATTCAATCGTCCCCAACTCCGCATTGCCGCGACGGCCAAAGGGCGTATCCTTGATAAGCGCGAAATCGAAATCGTGATATCCCGGGCCGCGAAAGGTATCTCGTCCCAGCGTTCCGAAGCGCCCATGATTCGGCCCCGTCCCCCCCGCAAGGTTGGTCGGGATATTAAAGAACGAAGCATTGTTCGCGCCTGATCCGAAGTAGTCATCGCGCGCCACGCGGTTCGTCGAGAGATGCGGCATCGAAACCAGGTCTGGCCGGTCTGTCCCGCCCGCTCCCGCTCCCGTCTGCTGAATCCCCGAATACACGCTGAACGGCGATCCCGTCGTCAGCGTCGTAATGTTGAGAAACTGCCAGCCTCTGGTCAGCGGCTTCCCCAGTGGCCGCAGAAATCCAACCCGGTCCAGCGGCAGCAACTGAATCACGCTTGCCGAGAACACGTGCGTCACGTCAAAAGTTGAGGGACCCTTTTCCGCCGACGGATTCCACGGATCCTGCGGCAGAGTCTGCAGCACCGTACCCGCCGAGCCAAACAGTCCGCCCAGCACCGCACTGGTATCGTCAATCGACTTCGAATAGGTATAGCTGGCCTGCAGCCCCAGCCCGGCCCGCGCCGAGCTCTTGCTTACGCTGCTTTGCAGAGACTGATAATTGGAATGCGAACCACTAGTCATCAGTACTTCGGTCCCGAATCCTCCAGTAGCCTGCCCCGCCGAGTTGAACTGCGTGAATGGAGCGTGCGCCGGATCGGCCCCGTTATAACTGTTCGGCGAATACACTCTGGCCAAGTGTATGCCGGCCGTCGCCACGTAGGAAACATTCACTTTCACATCGCGAAAATCGTGATCGATGCCCGCCGTCCAACTCCCGACGTAGCCGTTGCCGAAATTCTTGGCTATGCCAGGGATGCTGAGCAACTGCACTTGATCGCCCGGCGTAAGAGCGTCCAGGTCAGTCTGAAAGCGCGCTAAATCGATCTGCGTGTTCGACGGAACGTCCTGAGTCCTCCCGGTTGCGAAAACCGGCTGCCCTTGCACGGTATAAGCCGTTGGCAGATTCACCGGAACGAACGTGTCGCGAAACGGAACCGCAACTCCCGGCAAAGCTGTGATGTAGGGGGAAAACACAAACGGAATCGCCGCCGTCAAGAAATTATCCTGCCACAGGTTGGGGATCATCGTCGTAATCGCCCCGCCGGCATGCAGCACCGTGTATTTGCCCAGGGCGTAATCGGCTCCCAGGCGAGGACCCCAACCCTTCCAATCCTGATCATAGGGCGGCTGCGGATTGACGAGCACCACCTGCGAGGCACTGCGGTCACCGTAAGGCGCAGGCTTGCCGTCCGGCCCGAAAAAAAAGGGTCCCGACGTGCGCTTGGTAGCTTCATGAATGCGGCTGTTCACTTCGTAGCGTAATCCGTAGTTTACGGTGAGCTGGGCAGTCGCCTTCCAGGCATCCTGAAAATAGAAGTTATAAGCTTCGCGCCGCACGCCCGCTTCGTCGAATTTATCGCCCACGGGAGTAATGCTTGCCGCTGCTGTGATGTTGTAAGAATATGGGGTCGCGGTCAGCAATCCGGTGAGCGAATCGGGCAGCGGATCGCCAATCTGTATGTCGTGCGTCCCGCTCGCCGACTTGATCAGCACCGGCGAATAAGCCGTGCCGCCGCCGAATTCGTATATGCCGTTCGGATTGGTTCCAAAAATTGTCGAATCTCGGTTTACCCGGATCTCCACGCCCCATTTGAAAGCATGCGAACCGTGAACAAACGCCATGTCCTGCCTGAACTGATACAGGTTGCTGTACGATCCAAAAATCGAACCCGCAGGTAGATTGAAGCCCTGAAATAAACCGTCGGCGAAACCAAGCCCCGGTTGCGTATGGTTGCTAGCCGGAAAGAAAGGCGTGCTGCGAATGTATCCCAGCGAAGTATCGGAGGTCAGATGCGGAGAGATCGTTCGCGTATATCGAACGCCGGCGTTGCGTTGGTGATCGAAGAACTGTACTCCGAAGCTGGGATCGATCGCCGTCTGATCGGGATTGGTCAGCGGTCCCGTAACCTGATTCAAACTGAACCGCGTGATCAGCGACGCCTTGTTGGAAATCCGGTGATCGATTCGCACCGAGAGCTGATCCGTCCGCGTGGAAACCTTCGACGATGTTGCGTAGGTCCGCTCGCCAAACGCTCCCGCCGGTTGATTCGGCAGAGGATATTGATTCAGTACCGGCAACACTGCCGCATTCACCGGAACGGTCAGCGTATCGCCGGGAAAAGTCGCGGTATCAATTCCCTGCCGCTCGGCCACGGTGGGCACCGGCAAAACCTGCGTAGTCCCGAGCACCTGGCGAAACCCCTGGTACTCACCGAAATAGAACGTTCGGTCACCGCCATCATAGATTCCCGGAATCACCACCGGCCCGCCATTGGTGAATCCAAATTCATTGCGCACAAATGGAGGAATGCGCCGGTGGCCCGTGGGATCTTTGTAATCGAAATAATTGCGCGCATCGAAAGCCGCGTTGCGCACAAACTCGAAGACGCTTCCGTGTATCTGGTTCACTCCCGACTTCGTCACCACATTCGTAAAACTCGCCGCTCCGTGCCCGATCTCGGCCGGCATGACTCCCGAATTGGCCTGCACCTCCTGAATCGCATCTACGTTGAAATTGGAAAATGTCGCCCCGCCCATCTCCGGATCAGTGGTATCGAAACCATCCGTGGCAAAAACCGTGGCCACGCCGCGCTGCCCGTTCACCGCAAACTGCTGGGTAAAGTTGGCCGCGCCATTGGCGTCGGTCATCGTCCCCGCCGCCAGCAGCAGGAGTTTGCTGAAGTCGCGCACGTTCAACGGCAGACTCGAAACTTCTGTACTCGAAAGGTGTTCGCCGCCGCTACCCTGCGCCGAAGTCTCGCCGCCAGAAGCAAGCAGACGAACTTCCCGCCCCTGAGAAGCAATCTGCAAAGTCACAGTCAGTATGCTCGCGTCTTTAATCACAAGCGGAACCGTAGCCCGCCACTGCCGGTTGGCGACATTTACCGAAACCTCGTAGCTGCCGGCCGCGAGCTCGGCAAACGTAAATCTGCCATTGGCCGCCGTCGTCGAAGTGGAGTCGGCACCGCCGGTCGCGGGATGCAGCCTGACAACCCCCTCGGCCACAGGTTTACCAGCATCGTCGCGCAGCACGCCATTCCACGACGAACCGGTCGCAGCGCCCGCGACCGAAGCCGCGAGCAAGGGGACAATCAGACGCAAAAAATAGAATCGCTTTCGAGATCGAATCGACACAACGCCGGAATTATAAAGGTGCGCTCGGCCGGACCACTATTCTCGCTTAGGGAGGAAACCGAAGAAATTTCCACGCGAGCCTTACGATTTGCGCGGCCAGATCCTGCGGTTTGTGCATCCATCGTGGTAGCATTTCGCTAAGCAGCAACTTCGTTTCCGGCACATGCGCCGCCCCGCCGCAATTCCGCTATGCTTCATGCTCTTCGGATTATTTCTCCGCTCACTCACCGCCTTCGCGGCGGAGCCCTCACCCTGGCTCGAAGTCCATTCCGCCCACTTCACCGTAATCACGGACGCCGGCGATAAAAAAGGCCGCGAGGTCGCTCTCCGCTTCGAGCAGATGCGTGCCGTCTTCGCCACCCTGATGGGAAAGGAGCATCTCAACCAATCGGTCCCGCTGACCATCCTCGCTTTTAACAACGATAAATCCTACTATCAGGTCGCGCCCTTGACTCATGTTCAAGCACACCCACAAGGCCAGGCTAGTGATGTCCAACCCATCGACGTCCCCGGATTCTTTCTTGCCGGCGACGACCAGGACTTCATCGTGCTGAATTTATCTGAGGAAGAACCCTGGCGCGCTGTCGCTCGCGACTTCGCCAGCATGCTGTTGACTTACAACTATCCCCCCGCCGAGAGTTGGTTCGACGAAGGCCTCGCAGAATATTTCAGCTCGATTCGCGTCGACAACAGACAAGTCGAACTCGGCGCCGACCCCGCACTTCATTCTCCCTCCACCCAGAATGGACTCGGCAACGCCCGCGACAAAGACGCGTCGAAATCCTTCACCGGCTTGCTCGACACCCAAGCGTGGCTTCCGCTGCCGGAGCTGTTCGCGATGAAGCAACGTCCGCCAACCCCCGCCGTAGCTCAGCGCACGCTCGTCGAGGCGGAATCGTGGGTCGTGATGCACTATCTGCTGCACGAGCAGAAGTTGCCGGAAACTGGAACGTACTTCGGCCTCGTCCTCAATCAACATGTATCGGTGGAAGACGCCATCCAACAAGCCTACGGCATGAGTTCCGCGCAACTGGAACAGGCGATCAAGGATTACTTTCATCGTCAAGCCGCGCAGTTCACTGCCGCCGGCAACAGTAATTCGAACGCTGCTCCCGCCAACGCCACGCCCGGCCAGGCGTATCGCTTCCCCGTTCCGGTTGGCCCTGACGATTCCGCGATCAATTCCAGGCCCTTACCCGAATCCGATGCGCGCGCTCTTTACTTCGAGGTCGCGATCCGTGTCCCCGAACGCCGCGAACACGGCCTGAAGGAATTGCGGGACCTTGCCACCGCCCCCACCCTGGCCGACAAGAAATACGAAGCCAAACAAGCGGCCAGAAAACCCAGCAACGAGGAAGACAATGAACAGCTTCCCAGCAACGCGATCGGCAACCCGCTCGCCCACCGCGTTCTTGCCTGGGATCACATTCAGCACGGCGAGTTCGCCGAGGCCGCAAGCGAGATCCGCGACGCCGGCGCCCTCAATCCGCGCGACATGTGGTTGCGTTATTACGTGTCGGTCTTGAAGTATCGCAGCGCGCAGGCCGCTCACGCCGATATTCAGGGCTTGCCCAACATGATGCTCGACTTACGCTCCGTGCTCGAGTGGTATCCTGAACTCGCCGACGCCTACGATCTGCTGGCCGTCGCCCGCAACGCCGGCGGAGGCCCGGCTGCCGCGCTGCAGGCCGAGCGCGCCGCCATCGGTCTGAGTCCAAGAAACGACCGTTACGTCTATCATCTGGCTCAGATTTATGTCGCCAGCAAAAAATGGGAAGCGGCCAACGTCCTGCTCGACCGGCTGAAAACCAGCGACAATCCACAAATCGTCACCTTCGCCCGCGAGCTGATCGAGCAGGCCGGGACCGAGCGCAAGTATGGCATCCCCGTAAAAGCCGGCGACATGGCGCAGCCCAAACTCGCGCCCCAAAAGTCTCCGTTTGATGTGCTGGAAGAAGACGCCGCCAAGCGCGCCGCCGCCGCTGACAATTCGGCGCAATCCGGCGAACCGCGTGAGCATGAGAACGATAAGCACGCTACGAAGTTCCTGAGAGGCCGCCTGGCCGCCGTCGATTGCTCGCACTTCCCCGCCGCCGTCCTAACCATCGTCGCCGACAATGCGACCTTGATGCTGCGTGCCCCCGACTACAAGTCGCTGCCCTTGATTGGCGCCGACGATTTCTCCTGTGATTGGCGCGACCGCCAGGTCACGGTCAACTACAAACCCAGCGGCCCGAAAGCAGGAGACCTGGTCTCGCTCGAAATGCGGTAAGTCTTTACATCTGGTGCAACGACGGGTGGTCCAGGCTTTTGAGCTTGGCGGTCCCGCCAAAACTGAGAAGTCAATGCATAGAGTAGGATGGGGAAATAAGAAGCAGACCAGCCTCGAATTCCCCATGCTATAATTCTTTATTCTCAGTCGTTTAGAGCACGGAGGATTGTATCGATAAACGTTTTATCCGCACCAACGATCGCATTCGGGCGCGCGAAATCCGCGTGATTGATGACGATGGGCAACAGCTTGGCATCATGCCGCCTTACGAGGCCATCAAAAAAGCCCGTGAACAGAATCTGGATCTGGTCGAAATTTCGCCTACCGCGCAGCCTCCCGTCTGCCGCATCATGGACTATGGGAAGTATCTCTACCAGCAGGAAAAGAAAGAGCGCGAAGCCAAGAAGCACCAGAAAACCATCACCGTAAAAGAGGTCAAGTTCCGCATCAACGTAGACGACCACGATTACGAAACGAAAAAAAATCACGTGCTGCGGTTTCTGGATGAAGGCGACAAGGTCAAGGCAACCATCTTTTTCCGCGGACGCGAAATGACCCGGACCGGTCTCGGCCGCCAGATCCTGGAACGCCTGATAAAAGACGTAGAACCCCACAGCATCGTAGAATTCCGCCCCCGCCAGGAGGGAAATACTCTTCATGCGATCTTGGCGCCGAAAAAGACGGAGAAGGAGCGGGAGAAAGAAAAGCACAGGGAAGAGAAACATAAGGCTGCGGCGCAGAGTGCGCCCAGCGCGCCTGCGGCGCAGGTTGCGAAGCCCGCTTCGTAGGATTTTTCGGTGCGCTCGGAATGACAGGTCTCTTCTGGGCGGTCATTTGAGATTTGCGAGAATGGATTTTAACTGACAGCTGAGAGCTGATAGCTGTTCCTGAGGACTTTATGCCGAAATTGAAAACGCACAAGGGCGCTGCCAAGCGCTTCAAAGTAACCGGGACGGGGAAGATCAAGCGGGGGCGGTCGCACCTGCGGCATATTCTGACGTCGAAGAGCAAGAAACGGAAGCGGAATCTGGGATCGCCGGCGCTGGTCAGCGACGGGGATAAGCGCAAAGTTAAGCGCATGATTCCGTACCAGTAGAGGCATTGTTGATTTTTGGTTGTTGATTGAAAACCATGTGGCCGGTTTTTAATCAACAATCAAGAATCAACGATTGCTTCAGGTGTGTGAAGAGGCCCAGAGATTGCCGCCAAGGCGAATCGTCCTTGCCTCCAGCCGCCGTAGTTGGAAATAAAAAAGGAGAACACCAATGCCTCGTGTAAAACGCGGGACCAAACGCCGCGCGAAACGCAAGAAGATACTTGACCGCGCCAGCGGATACTTCCTCACTAAATCGAAGCTCTACCGTTCGGCGAAAGAAGCCGTCGAGCGCGGGCTGAAGTTTGCCTATTCCGGACGCAAGCAGCGCAAGCGACAGTATCGCTCGCTGTGGATCGTGCGCATTGGAGCAGCCGCCAAGCTGAATGGGATGAGCTACAACCAGTTCATTCACGGGCTCAAGGTCGCGGGGATTGAACTGGACCGCAAGATTCTGGCGGATCTGGCAGTGAAGGATCCGGCGGGATTTTCGAATCTGGCGACGCAGGCTAAGGGCGCGATTGAAGGGGCGGCGTAGGCGCTGTCAGCTGTCAGCCCTCGGCCTTCAGTTTTCCGTTTCAGTTTTAGTTACCTTACCTAAAGTCATTGTCATTCTGAGCCGCCCGGAGCCGCGCAAGGCGCGGCGAGGGCGAGCGAGGAATCTGCTTTTTTGCTCGTGGTGAGAGAACAGCAGATTCCTCCCCGCTTCGCGGTTCGGAATGACAAGCCTTTTGGAATGCTCGCGCACATGGCATATACAGTTCCCAAACTTACGGATTATTCGACGGCGGCGCTGGAAAAAGCGGCGGCACAACTGCTCAGCGCCCTAGACCAAGAATCTGCCGCTGTAAAGACCGAGGGCGAGTACGAAGCCCTCCGAGTCCGCTGGTCGGGTCGAAAAGACAGTGTGCGCATCCAGGTTAACGAATTCTGGCTGAAAGCTGCCCCCAAAGAAGCCAAGCGAGCAGCAGGTCAACTTGTCAACGAGGTCATTCTTCCGCGCGTAGACGCAGCACTTCGGGACAGGCATGACCATATCAAGAATCTAGCCGTTTTGAGGAAAGCGCGTGCGGAGGGGATTGATGCGGAAATTGATGCAGCCCGACGTGCGTTAGAACTGCTCGAATCGGTGGACATTTCTCTTCCAGGCATTCGCCGCCCGATTGGGGCGGAGCATCCCGTGATGCGGACCTGGCGGGAGATTGTTTCCGTCTTCGAGAGACTCGGCTATTCCGTCGCCGAGGGGCCTGTGGTCGAGACGGATTATTACAACTTTGAGGCGCTGAATTTTCCGCCGAACCATCCGGCGCGGGACACGCAGGACACTTTGTTTATTGCGGGGCAGCAGGCGAAACCGCAGCGGGAGCGGTTGCTTCTGCGCACGCATACTTCTCCGGTGCAGATTCGGACCATGGAGAAGATGCGGCCGCCGCTTCGCATTGTGATTCCGGGGACGGTGCATCGCAACGATCCTCCGGATGCGAGCCACTCGCCGATGTTTCATCAGATCGAAGGGCTGGCGGTCGATACCAACATCACATTCGGGGATTTGAAGGGGACCCTCGATCACGCCATGAAGGCGCTGTTTGGGTCGTCGGTGAAGACGCATTTCCGGCCTTCGTTCTTTCCCTTCACCGAACCCAGCGCGGAGCTGTACGTCACCTGCTTCATTTGCGGTGGAAGCGGGAGGCGGGGTTCGGATCCTTGCCGTCCGTGTAAACAGACGGGGTGGATTGAAGTGTTGGGATGCGGGATGGTCGATCCCAATGTGTTTGAGTTTGTGAAGGACAACGGGTATGACCCGCGAAAAGTATCGGGATTTGCGTTTGGCATGGGAGTGGACAGGTTGGCGCTGCTGAAGTATGGAGTGGATGATATTCAATTGTTCTTTCAGGGCGATGTGCGATTCTTGCAGCAGTTCGGGTAGGGCGGCTATCAGCTGTCAGCCAAACCTGGAGCATCGTGAGAATTCACCGATACGACCGCCTTGCGTGTTGAGAGGATAGGGATCTTCGACTGCGGTTTTGCTTCGCATTCGCGAAGCAAAATCCTCGCTCAGGATGACAGGGTGTGTGAGGGCATGAAACTTTCTGCTAATTGGATTCGCGATTTTGTCGATCTTTCCGTCGATGACCGGCGGCTGGCTGAGGATTTGACTAATGTTGGGATTTCCGTTGAGGGAATCAGCGGGAGCGGGGCCGATACGGTGTTTGAGATGGAGATTGGAACGAATCGGCCGGATGCGATGAATCATTATGGGGTGGCGCGAGAGGCGGCGGCGATTTATGAGGTGCCGTTGCAACCGCTATCAGCTGTCAGCTCTCAGCTTTCAGCTGCGGCTAAAGCCGCGGATTTTCCTGGGGCGGGTAACGCGGCCCTTAAGGGCCGCTCTTCCACGGTATCCGATGCAGCATTTCCGATTACTGATGCGGCGTTTCCGATTACGGTCGAAAAACCGGGACTTTGCCCTCGATTCTCGGCGCGGGTGATTCGCGGGACTCGGATCATAGCTTCTCCCGAAAAGATTTCTCATCGGTTGGCGTTGCTCGACCAGCGGGCGATTTCGAACGCGGTCGACGCTACCAACTATGTTCTTTGGGAGATGGGGAAGCCTACGCATGTGTTTGATATGGATCTCCTGGAGGGCGGGCGGATTATTGTGCGGAAGGCGCGGGATGGGGAGACGCTTCGGACTCTGGACGGCGTCGTACGCAAGTTGAGTTCTGAAGATCTTGTTGTATGCGACGCTCGAAAGCCGGTGGGGCTCGCCGGGGTAATGGGCGGGTATGACACGATGATTACGGAGAATACGCGGAACATTGTGATTGAGTCGGCCTGGTGGGATCCGGGGATCGTGAGGAAGATGGCGCGGCGGTATGGGCTGCATACGGATGCTTCGCATCGGTTTGAGCGTGGGGCGGATTTCGAGTCCACCGTGGTGTCGTGCGATCTCGTCGCTCGAATGATTCTGGATTCGGGCGGCGGCGAACTTGTGGGCGACGTGGTGGATGTAGTGTCGCGGCCGATGGATCAGGCTCCGGTGGTGCTGCGGCTCTCGGAGGTGCGGCGGATTCTGAGCGGGGGGCTCGATTCGGGAGAGATTTTCCAGCTGCTCAAGCGGCTGGGCTTTACCTTGATTCCCGAGGGACAAGGCGACGCTCAGTTTCGCGTGCATATTCCGAGCTGGCGTCTGGACGTGGAGCGCGAGATTGACGTGATTGAAGAAATCGCGCGCCTGCATGGATATGACAAGTTTCCGAACACGCTGCCGGCTTACAGCGGCGCGGTGGTGGAGTCGCCGTATGCGGCCATGGATGCGGCTTTCCGCGGGCGGGCGTTGGCGTTGGGGTATAACGAGGCGCTGTCGTTGACGTTTATTTCGCACGCGGATGCGGAGAAGTTTGAGTCGAGCTATCTCTCAGCGGCTAAAGCCGCCCGAGAAGAGGGGGAGATGGCCCGACTGAAGTCGGGCCCTTGCCGTTCCGACCCCGAGCGAGATTCCGGCGCTTCCCAATTCGTGCGCGTGCTGGAGTTGGAAAATCCGTTGAGCGAGGAGGCGTCGGTGATGCGGACGTCGCTGGCTCCGGGAATGCTCGACATGCTGGCGTGGAATTTGAATCGCGATGTGGCGGAAGCGCGGTTATTTGAGATGGGGAGCGTTTACGGCTTATCGAGTGAGGGTCGTGTGGAACCGCGGTGGGCGTGTCTGGGGGCAACAGCGGCGGCGGTGCGGGCTGCCTTGCCTGTCGGTGGCGCGCTCGACGTTAGCAAGGACGAGCATGCGATGGCTGCGGAAACGTTTCGGGGATTCAAGGGGGATGTAGAGAACATTCTAGCGGCATTTGGCTGGGGTTATGCGAGCTATGACCGGGAGGCAGCCGATTATTTTCATCCGGGGCGGTCGGCGCGAGCCGTAATGGATGCCATCGTGGTGGCGCAATTTGGGCAGATTCATTCGGAAGTGGCGGCGGCGCGGAAACTGCGGCAGGATGTGTTTCTGGCAGAGTTTGATCTGGAGGCGTTGTATGAGCTCGGGCCGCCGCGGAGGAGGTTTCGTCCGCTGGGAAAGTATCCGGCGGTCGAGCGGGATTTTTCTTTTGTCTTTCCTGACGCCGTCACGTTCATCGAGATGCGCAAGGCTGTGGCAGAACTGGTCATCGCCGAGTTGCGGGAGTTTCGTCCGATGGAGATTTTTCGGGGCGGGTCGATTGGGTCCGGAAAATATTCGGTGTTGTTGCGGGTAAGATTTCAGTCGGCGGAGAGGACATTGCGTGAGGATGAGGTGGCCGGGTGGTCCGGGAAGATTGTGGGGGCGCTTGCGGGGTTGGGGGGAGTGCAGAGGGTCTGAGGGAATCCGCGAGTTAATTGGAGACTCGGATTTGAAAGTCAAAATCCCCATCTTTCGCAAAAGAAGCGAGAAATGGGGCACCCGCAATTTGAAATCTTCGAGTCAAAATCGGGAGAGTCAAAGTCCCTACCCTCTCGCGAAAAGCGCGAGAAGGGTGAGGCATCCACTGGGACAATTCTGATTGTCGAGCGGCGGGAAACCGGGAAGTCATGTCCTCCTGTGCAAAAGGTGGGTGGGAGGGGCCTTGCGCGGTTGGACAAGGACGAGTACGATAAAGATGTTCTCATTTAGGCCGCGTTCCCGCGTGGGCCTTCCGCGCCAGCCGATTCGAGGCGGCGCCATTAACGGATCCGATAAACGAAATCGATAGAAATTTAGAAGTTTTCATTCGCTGGAAAAGTAGTTCGTGTTCAAGAGTTGGGGTTCGTTCCATAGTGTGTCCAGTAAGTGTCCAGTCGCCACCCGCAACTGCGTAGATCCGGTTCGGTATGCTCGGCGGAACTCTGCGCAAATGCGGTGGGAGTGCGCGGCTGGCGGGCCATTCGAAATTCTGTAAAATTCTGCAACCAATGCGCAACAGCTTGAGAGGACTATGAACGCAGGACCAGGAAGACCCTCCGGCGGCGGTGGAGGGGGAAGAAGAAGGCGGCGCGGACGCCGTCCCCACAATCAGCGCGGACAACGGCCCGGACCGGGCTTAAGCCGGGAAAATAAAGACGGCATCTACACAGCGCCGATGGATCACAGCTACCGGGCGGCTTTGGCCGGCAACAACAACAATGGCCACAAGGGCGGGCGGCAGAGGCCGGGTTTTGCGGCGCAATATCCGCAACCGGAGCCGGAACCGCTGCCGGTGAATGGAGACGCGACCTCGCGTATCTTTGCGTTTATCGAAGACCTGTTCTTCATGGCGAAGATCCAGGAAACCGCGCGCAAGCTAAACGTGAAAGTG
This sequence comes from uncultured Acidobacteriaceae bacterium, assembly GCA_963709305.1. Taxonomy (GTDB): domain Bacteria; phylum Acidobacteriota; class Terriglobia; order Terriglobales; family Acidobacteriaceae; genus Sulfotelmatobacter. The sequence continues at coordinate 185,444 of CAVPWO010000009.1, forward strand.
GAGTTCGTGAAGACGGACAAGGATCTGATGGAACGCATGGAACAGAACGGGGAAGAGAAACCGTCGCTGATTATTTTCGATCTGAACCTGGCCAGCGTGAAGCCGCTGACGTTGATTCCAAAGCTGAAGAGCAAGCTGAAGAAAGGGACGTCGATCATTGGATTCCTGTCGCACGTGCAGGGCGATTTGAAGCAGAAGGCCCACGAAGTGGGTTGCGACATGGTGCTGCCGCGGTCGGCGTTTTCACAGAATCTGCCGCAGTTGTTGCGCAGGCACGGGGCGCCGGAAGATGTAGAGCCGACGGTGCAGTAGGGCTTTCCAGGTTTCCTGCGAACCGGTTCATCGCGGGGCCTTGGCTAAGTTCGCGCTAATTGCCTCAAGTCACCTCGCGGGACAAGGCGCCCCCGCGGCCTGCCATTGTTTTACCTTCGCCCCAAACTGTTCATGCGGCATAGGCACAGGACTTCGCCCTTCTCCGGGGTTCCATCCCCAGGAGACGAGTTTATCTTCCGTAAGGTGTTCGACGAGTTGGGCAAGATTGCGGTTCCGGTTTTGTTTGGGATCTTTGATCGACTCGCAAAGCTGGGCGTCGGTCAATCCCTGCCAGATCATGGGAGTCTGCGGAGGCGGCAGGCGCCAGCCGGGTGCGCCGGGTGGGAGATGGGATCCCGTCAGATTGTGGTCTTGATGACAGGCGCTGCACTTTTCAGCAGTCACTCCGTGACCGTCAGGCCCCCGGCGCACATTCATGGCGTGCGGATGCCCGTCATCTCCTTGCCGCGGAAAGTCTCCCTGGGAATGACAGTTCATGCAACGGGGGTGCCGCAGCACGGAAACAAATGCTGTAAAGAGAGTTCCGTCGTCGGCCGCTACCGCAGGCGCAGTACTTGTTGACTTCGGCTTGGCGGCCGGTTCTGCAGCGGCTGTCGGGCGCCAGAGCCAGAGTGCCGCAGCGAGGGCGATACAGCAGACGAAGAAGACGGACCGAACCAAGTTATGCAAGCTCTTCATACCCTCTCCGTCTCCGTTAGGCGGATGGGGAGCCGCCGGATGCGCTGGCCAGTGAGGGCGAAGATGGCGTTTGCTATCGCCGGCGCCGCGCACGGAACTCCCGGCTCTCCGATTCCGCCGGACTTCTCGTTGCTCTCCACAATGTGCGTTTCGATTTCCGGACACTCATTCATGCGCATTACGGGGAAAGTGTGGAAATTGGTTTGCTGGAGTCGCCCATTTTCGAAAGTCAGCTCCTGGAATAACGCTGCGGAGGCGCCGAAGATTGCGCCTCCCTCAGTTTGTGCCGCGATAATGCCGGGGTTCACGTACTGTCCGCAGTCGATTGCACATATGATGCGGTGCAGCCGAACCTTGCCGTCGGTGACCGAAACTTCGGCGACGTTCGCCGCGTAGCTGCCAAATGCAAAATGGACGGCGATCCCCCTGCCCACCCCTTTTGGCAGCGGCTTGTCCCATCCCGCTTTTTGTGCCGCGAGATCGAGGACGCCAAGGTGACGAGGCTGCTTCAGCAATAATCCGCGCCTGAACTGGTAGGGATCTTTTCCTGCCAGGCCGGCGAGTTCGTCAATGAAACATTCAGTAGCAAATGCAGTGTGAGAGTGTCCAACGGAACGCAGCCACTGCACGGGAACATTGATATCAGCGCGGTGCGATTCGACTCGCAGGTTCGGGATGGCGTAGGGAAGATCGTCAACGCCCTCGACGGATGCGGGATCGTATTCCTTCCCCTTCATCATCATGCCTTCGAAGGGTGTTCCCGCCATGATCGATTGCCCGACCAGACGGGATCTCCAACTGACGGGATTGCCAGTTGCATCGATTCCGCCTTCGATGGCATGCAGAACTGCGGGACGATACCACCCGCCGGCCATATCATCCTCGCGCGTCCAAATTACTTTGACGGGAGCCCCTGCCGCCTTGGCGACGTGCACCGCTTCCACTACAAAGTCGGACTGCGGGTTCGCCCGGCGGCCGAAGCCACCGCCCAAAAGAGTGGTGTGGAGCTGAACTTTCTCGTTGGGAAGCCCGGCGACTTTTGCGGCGTTGGCGCGATCAATCGTCTGAAACTGCGACCCTGTCCAGACTTCGCAGGAGTCCGGGCGCAGGTCGACCGTGCAGTTTAGCGGCTCCATCATGAGGTGCGAGAGATAGGGAACTTCGTAAACCGCCTCGATCTTCTTTGCTGCATTCGCCAGCGCACTGGCGGCGTCACCGTCGTTGCGGACAGTCTTACCGGGTGATTTTGCGCGGCCGCGGAACTCCTCCATCATCTGTGTGGTGCTGAAGGTTCGCATGCTGCCTTCGTCCCAATCCACGCGAAGAGCTGCCCGCGCCATCTTGGCTTGCCAGAAAGAGTCCGCGATCACCGCGACGCCGGCGGGTACGGCGACGATTTTGCGTACTCCCGGCATCGAACGGGCACGGGAATCGTCAAAGCTCTTCATCGTTGCTCCGAAGATAGGCGGGCGCGCGATCACGGCCGTAACCATGCCCGGCAATTTGACATCGATTCCAAAGACTGCCGAGCCATTCAATTTCTCTGGAGTGTCCAGCCGCTTGATCGGTTTGCCAATCAGTCTGAATGTCTTTGGATCTTTCAGTTGCACATGCGAGGGCGGCGTCTGCTTTGCCGCAGCGCCGACGAGCTGGCCATAGGTCAGCTTACGATTGGAGCCGTTGAAGACTGTCCCGGATTCTGTACGGCACGCCGTCGCGTCCACGTTCCATTGTTGCGCGGCTGCAGCGATCAGCATCGCGCGTGCCGCGGCCCCCGCTTGCCGGAATTGCTCCAATCCCGACCACACGCTGGAGCTTCCACCTGTCATTTGCATGCCGAAGGCCGGATGGTTGTATTTGGGATCGACTGGAGCAGATTCAAAACCAACCTTTGTCCAGTCGGCATCGAGTTCCTCGGCCAGGAGCATGGGCAATGAGGTGTAGACACCCTGCCCCATCTCCGAATGGTTGACGATGACGGTGACCCGCTCGTCGGTTCCGATCCGCACGAATGCGTTCGGCATGAAAACATTGGCGGACGGCCCGGAGGAAGCCAGCTTAGCCGCTCCCGGCATATAGAAACCGAGTAACAAACCGCCACTCGCCGTCACTGACATCTTGATAAATTCACGGCGTTCAATACCGGCAGGTTCGGTTGCAGCGCACTTCCATCGAGTGCTCACCTGGCACCGTCCTTTGCCACCATCTCGGCAGCGCGGTGGATGGCCCGGCGGATGCGCGGATAGGTCCCACAGCGACAAATGTTGCCGGTCATCGCCTGGTCAATATCCTCATCGGTGGGCTGCGGTTTCTCGCGCAACAGAACAGCCGCACTCATCAGCTGTCCGGATTGACAATAGCCGCATTGGGGAACGTCTTCTTCGATCCACGCGCGTTGCAGGGGATGACTGAGATTCGGCGCAAGTCCCTCGATTGTGGTCACCGCTTTCCCGGTCGCCCGCGATACGGGCGCAACGCAGGAGCGCACTGCTTCTCCCTCGATATGGACGGTACACGCGCCGCACTGCGCCATGCCGCATCCGTATTTTGTTCCGGTGAGGCCGAGTTGCTCGCGGATAACCCATAGCAGTGGAGTAGAAGGATCGACGTCGAGATCGACGCTTTTGCCGTTAACGGAGAATCCGATCATGGTAGGTCTCCTGGTTTTCTCCTGCGTCAAACTAGCAGACGATGCTGCCGAAACGCCATCGATTTTTACATCCGCGGCTGAGAAAGGTTGACCGCGATTTCTATCCCGGGGGCCAGGCGAGGGGACGGCCGCCGAGGAGGTGGACGTGGAGGTGGAAGACGGATTGGCCTGCTCCAGGGCCGACGTTGAGCACGGTGCGGTATCCCTGCTCGAGGTTGCGCTGGCGGGCGATGTGGGCGGCGGCGAGGTGGCAGCGGCCGATGATTTCGGCGTCGGCGGCCTGGGCTTCTTTTAATCCCGCGAAATGTTCTTTGGGGATGATAAGGACGTGGGTGGGGGCTTGCGGGTTGATGTCCTCGAAGGCGAAGACGTGGTCGTCTTCGTGGATTTTTTTGGCAGGGATTTCGCCGCGCAGGATGCGGCAGAAGAGACAGTTGGGATCAGTCATTTTCTGTTCACCTTTCTTTGTTCACCTTCCGAAACGATAATATCGCGGCTAGAAATTGTCCCGGCGAACGAAGGGCGGCGTCGAGCGGCTCGAGCGGCGTTGCGTCGTTGCGCGCTCTTAATCTCGTGATGTCATGAAACAGGTCAAAGCCGCTCAGGGCCGTATCCGTCTCGCGAAGAGTTTTTCCGCAGCCTCCGAAGCCGTCATTTATCTTTCACGACTTGCGGCGCGTCAAAAAGGGACTGAGTTTTTCTGTGGGGATTCGGAACCGGCGGTCAGACCTGGGTTCTGGAGTATAAGGGCCGTCTCTACGACAGCCTGGTGAGCTACTATCCCACCTTGTCTGGATTGGAGATCACCATGGGAGATGAGCGGATCACGCCGCACACTCTCGAGGAAGCGATGGGCAGAGTGTTGTCGCAGGGCGAGGCGAAAGCCTGCTTCGGATGTCACGCAACCAACGCGGTCACAGACGGTAAGCTAACTCTTGCGACTATGGAACCCGGCGTCCGCTGTGAACATTGTCATGTGGGCACGAGCGCTCACTTGATCGACGCGCTTCAGGGAGACTTTACCTCCGCGCCACCGAAGCTGGGAAAACTGTCGGCGGAGGATCTTTCTACCTTCTGTGGACAATGCCATCGCACATGGGAGACGGTGATGAGAGGCCACTTCCAAGGTGAGATCAATGTCCGGTTTCAGCCGTACCGGCTGGCTAACAGCAAGTGCTTCGACGGAGCCGATCCTCGCATCAGTTGCTTGGCTTGCCACGATCCTCATCAAGATGTGGTGCGACAGGATTCTTATTACGATGCAAAATGCTTGAACTGTCATGCGACTTCAACCCATCCAGCGGCGGGCTCACCGGCTGCGCCGCCTTCGTGCCCGGTGGCGAAAGTCAATTGTGTGAGTTGCCACATGCCGAAGGTGAACTTGCCTGGCGGGCACATGGCGTTTACGGATCATCAGATACGGGTGGTGAAGGCCGGGGAACCCTATCCGAATTAGTTGAGAGGTACGCAGTCGAAGGTTGCGGTACGAATCCCTGGGGCTAAAGCCCGAAGTGTCCATTCACGTCTTGACGCGGCCCTGCAGGGCCTGCCAGATCGCACTTGCGCTGGCGCCCGAGAGCAGATCTTCGACATCAGACGCTAGTCGAATAGGGTCGACTCTAATACGCACCAGAAAGACGGAGCCCTCGGGGGTTCGGGTTTCGGCGGCTAGTTTCTGGGCGCGGGTGTGGTCGTCGTCGAGGACGCGGATGCGGATCCACCAGTCGCCGGCGGGGCTGGCGAAGCAGAGAACCTGGGCGGTGTGGTAGCGGCGTGTGAGGTGATCGGCGAGTTTGGTGGCGGCGGCTTGGTGGGGGAATCCGCCGATTTGAACGGCCCATTTTCCGGGCGAGGGGGGGGATACGGCGGACTGCATCAATTCCACTTTCACTTGGGCGACACCGGGCTGGTAGACGTCGAGTTTTTTGGCGGCGGCCAGGGAGAGATCGACGACGCGTCCGGGAATGAAGGGGCCGCGATCGGTAATGCGGACGAGCGCTGTGGCGTGGGTCTTTACGTTTGTGACGCGCACGATGGAACCCAGAGGATAGGTGCGGTGGGCGGCGGTCATGGCGTGCATGTTGTAGATTTCGCCATTCGATCCGCGCCGGTTGTGGTAAGGAGGTCCGTACCAGCTGGCGAGTCCGGTTTCAGTGGCGACAGGGCGGGCGTTGGCGGGAAGAATCGGCTCGGCCAAGTCGGCTTCGGCGTTGCCTTCTTCACCAGGCTTGGGTTCATGGGACTTGGGAGCTACTTTGGAAGGCGGAACGTTTGCGGCCGGACGGGACTCTGTTGGCTCGGTGCTTGCGGGGGGCGGGGGCGGCGGGACATTCACGGTCGCCGCTTTCGGGTGGCCGCAGGCGCTGAGAAAAAGAATTGCTCCTAGGGCGAGAAATGGCCCGATGACGTCGATGAAGAGAGGGCGGCGTGGGGTTCCTGCGATTCTTGACGGCATCACTTGGGCGGATGCTGGTGCTGTTCCATGTAGTCGGCGAATTCGGTGAGCTTTTTTGAGGCCACGCGCAGGGCTTTGGTGGAGTGGGTGCGCACTGCGGGGACAACCTCGTCGTTGAGATATTTGATGAATTCGGGAATCTCTTTTTCCAGGCGTTCGGCGGCGTTGCCGATGGTTTGGCTGACGCGGGCCGAGGCGTCTTCGACCTTGCGGTTGAAGTCGGTCATGGTGCTTCTTGCTCCTTGCGATGACTCGGTGTGAATGGGTCCACGCTGAATTGCGGCATACTAGGCTGCACTATTATTTCGTGAGCGGAGGGCGGGGTCAATGGCGAGTGGTTCAGAGGTTAAGTTCAAAACCTCGTCGAGCTGCGCTCGACAGCAACTGGGGGCGGCTGTCTTCGAATTCTTCGTTTCCTGCCATAGGATCGGAAAAGGCTTGCAGCAAGGATTCTATCCTTGATAAAGTAAGGATATGGGAAAGGTTACTTCCAAACTCCAATTGACTGTGCCTAAGGCAATCGCCGATCAGTACGGTATCCGGCCAGGGGACGAATTAGACTGGATTCCTGCGGGGGAGAGCATTCGCATAGAACTGGTCCGGCGAAAGGCGAAGGGCGGAAACGAACTGACCACCGAGGAGCGGCTGGCGTTGTTCGACGCCAACATGAAGTGGCTGGACGAACTCCAGGCCGACCAACTCAAGGAAGCCAGGGCCAAAGGCACGCGTATTACCCGCGAGAATCGCGGCTGGACGCGCGAAGAACTGTACGAAGATGACAGAGGGCTACCTCGTGGCTACCCTCGTCGACACTAATATTTTGGTTTACTGCTGCGACGCGCGTGATCTGCGCAAGCGCGCGGCGGCGGTCGATGTTCTTCGCGAGGGTGCGGCTTCTGGAGAACTGCGTATCCCGCATCAAGCGCTGGTCGAGTTTGTGAATTCCGTAACCCGCGCACGCGGACGGATCGAGCCCATCATGACCCTTAAAACCGCTACGCGACAAACCGAGTTATTTATGGCGGAGTTCCAGGTACTCTACCCGAATGAATCGGTGTTTCGCATGGCCCTGCTGGGCAAAGCGGCTTACGGACTTCCCTGGTATGACGCGCATCTTTGGGCGTATGCAGAACATTATGGGATGCGTGAGATTCTGTCGGAAGATTTTGAGCATGGGCGCATCTACGGGACGGTGAGGATTCGAAATCCGTTTTTCGAGCTTGGCTTAGCGTAGGACCACCTCTTGCAGCTTTCACGGGAACAATTCCGAAACCTTCTTTTGGCCTGGTATGACCGGCATGCGCGCGATTTGCCGTGGCGCCAGAGTCGCGATCCGTATCGGGTGTGGGTCTCGGAGATCATGCTGCAACAGACGCGGGTTGCGGCGGTGATTGCTCATTATCATGAATTCTTGCGGCGGTTTCCGACGGTGCAGAAGCTGGCTCGGGCGCGGGAGGCTTCGGTGCTGGCGGCATGGAGCGGCCTCGGATATTACCGGCGGGCGCGCATGCTGCATGCGGCGGCGAAGGTGGTGCTGCGGGAGCGAGGTGGAAAAGTTCCGGAGACGCCGGAGGGGTTGCAGGGGTTGCCGGGAGTGGGGCGGTATACGGCAGCGGCGATTGCCAGCATTGCGTTTGGAGAATGCGTAGCGGTGGTGGATGGGAACGTGGAGCGAGTGCTGCAGCGGCTTTCCGGGCGGCGGATGGCGCGTGAGGAGTTTTGGATATGTGCTGAGGAATTGTTGGATCGGGAGCGCCCGGGAGATTTCAATCAGGCCATGATGGAGTTGGGGGGGCTGGTGTGCATGCCGCGGACACCGGCCTGTTTGACTTGTCCGGTGGTGGACTTGTGCGCGACGCGGGGGGAGTTGGCGGGCGCGGGGAAGGCGCCGCGGCAGAAAAAGCGGGAGATGCATTATGCGCTGGATTTCCGTAGTAACGGGCGCGAGGGCACGGTCTTTCTGATTCGGCGGGCGCGGGATGCGCGGTTGATGGCTGGGATGTGGGAGTTGCCGGAGGTAGAGCGATCCGCGATCGGAGCACGCAAACAGCAGGTTCCTCCGGCTCGCTTTGCGAGTCGTCGGAATGACAAGACTCAGGAAAATGGACGGGCTCACGGAGATGGCAAGGCTGGCGGTAAAGCGCGGGACGTTCCGGTGGTCCTCGAGCCTTATTTTTCGCTTCGACACTCGATCACGGTCACGGATTACACGGTGCGGGTGTGGCGGATGACTGCGCCTTCAGAAGCTTGCGGGGAATGGGTGCCCGTGGAGCGGTTGACGCGGGTTGCGCTTACGGGGCTGGCGAGGAAGATACTGCGGAAAGCGGAAATCATTGTCCCAATCCGAAAGGCGCACGGAGTCATCTAAGAAGTGGAGTAGTTGCGCGTGGATTTATTCACCGGCGCGGACTCGCATTGGAGGAATGATGGCGGCATTGGCTACTGGGACGAAAGCGCCCGCGATTGAATTGAAGAGGTTGGATGGAGAGCGGTTTTCTTTGAATGAGGAACTGGGGCGCGGGCCCGTTGTGCTGGCGTTTTTCAAGGTTTCGTGTCCGACTTGCCAGTATGCGTTTCCGTTTTTCGAACGTCTGAATAAAGCCTACGGCTCCACGGGTGTCAAAATCGTAGGGATTTCGCAGAATGAAGCGAGGGACACGGCGGCGTTTATCAAGGACTTTGGAATTACTTTTCCGGTTCTGATGGATGACACGCGATCCTATCCCGCCTCGAATGCTTATGAGTTGACGAATGTTCCCTCCATCTTCTGGGTAGCGCAGGATGGGGAGATTGAGGTCTCCAGCGTCGGATGGGTCAAGGCCGATTTCGAGGAGATTAACCGGCGCATGGCGGAAGCGGGGAAGATTGCGCCGGCGGCCGTGTTCCGGGCGGGGGAAGATGTGCGCGATTTCCGCGCGGGTTGAGGATCTAAGAATTAGCCGCCGGTCGGCGGAGTCAAGAGCGCAGAGTTTAACTTGGCGCACGGTTGAAGGCGCCCGTCCCCACCCGCGCTCCGTCCTCACATAAACCCCGTCCCACACCTGCCTGGGCCTCCGTTACTCCATTGGTAGGTGCACTCTCGTGCATCGGGGGGCGTTACTTCTCAGACAACCTCGGATGGGCCGTCCTTTACAATTCGGTTAGACCTATACCAATTTAGATTTATTGAGAAGAGGTCTTCCAACTGGCGCGCCGCTTTGTTGGGGGAGATCCTGTCTATGCAACGAATGCTGAAAGCCATTTCGGCTTTTCTAGTAGTGTGCGCTAGCCTGCCTGCGGGGGCGGATGGCGGAGCGGGCGGTTCTAAGGGTGCCAAGAATGCGACTTCGGTGAAACTGCCCGGGCCGGCGTTTGTGGCGCTGGAGACGATTACGCCGGAGCACATTCGCTGGCATGTGCGCTATCTATCTCACGATCTGCTCGAGGGACGCGGCACGGGGCAGCGCGGCGGCGATATTGCGGCGGAATATATTGCCACGCAGTTTGCCGAATACGGGCTGAAACCGGCAGGCGATCACGGAACCTATATGCAGAAGGTACCGCTGGTGGGGATTACGACAGCGGGAGACACTCAGTTTTCGCTGGTTCCGAAGCAAGGGGAGGCGATGAATCTGAAGCCTCTCGACGAGTATGTCGCCTACGACCAGACCCAGCAGGCTCAGTCGGATGTGGATGCGGACATTGTTTATGTGGGGTATGGAATTGACGCGCCGGAGTACAACTGGGACGACTACAAAGAACAGGATGTACGCGGGAAAGTTCTGCTGATGCTGGTGAATGAGCCGCCGTCGGACGATCCCAAGTTTTTCACGGGCAAGGCTCTGACCTATTACGGACGCTGGACTTACAAATATGAGGAGGCGGCGCGGAAGGGCGCGGTGGGAGTAATTCTGGTCCATCAGACGCAGATGGCGAGCTATCCGTGGGAAGTGGTGCGGAATTCGAATTCCGGGGAGAAGTCGTTTTTGAAGCTGGAAGGGCCGGCATTGAAGGTGGCGTCGTGGGTGCAGCTGGATGTGGCGAAGCGGCTGGCGTCGGCGTCGGGAATGGACCTCGACAAGATGATGCAGGAAGCGCAGTCGCGGGAGTTTCATCCGGTGAATCTGCGGGCAAAGTTGCGGGCGCACATGGTGAGCAAGGTTCGGCATTTCGAATCGAATAATGTCGTCGCGATTCTGCCGGGCGCGGATCGCAAGATGGCGGCTGAGGCGGTCTTGTACACCGCGCATTACGATCATTTCGGCATCCGTCCCGACATGCCAGGGGACAACATTTTCAATGGCGCCAACGACAACGCCACCGGCTGCGGCATTCTGATCGAACTGGCCCGCGCTTTTGGGACGGCGGCGCAGCGGCCGCGACGTTCGATCCTGTTTGCAGCGGTGACGGCGGAAGAGCAGGGGCTGCTGGGGTCGGAGTATTTGGGCAAGCATCCGCCGGTTGCTGCGGGAAAGATTGCGCTGGACCTGAATTATGACGACGTGAAGCCGCTGGGAGCGCCGGAGGAAGTGCAGGTCGCCGGGGCGGAGCGGACCACGTTTTATCCGGCAGTGGAGGCGACGGCGAAAGAGTTCCGGCTGGCCATTCGTCCGGATGCACTGCCGGAGGCAGGACACTTCTATCGCTCCGATCACTTCAGCCTGGCGCGAGTTGGAATCCCGGCGTTTTCGATCAATGAAGGGATGAAGTACAAAGGGCACAACGAAGCCTGGGGGCTCGAGCAGGAGCGGGAGTACGTCGACAAGCATTATCACCAGCCGAGTGACGAGTACCATCCGGAGATGGATTTTGTGGGGGACTCGGCGATGGCGCGGTTTGGATTTGCGCTGGGATGGGAAGCCGCTAGTTTGCCCAAGTTAATTGGGTGGCAGAAGGGCGATGAGTTTGAGGCCGCGCGGGCGAAGAGCCAGTAGCACGAGTGGTGAGTCGCGAGTACTTAGTCACGAGAACAAATCCAAAAGACAATTCTTGACGCTGACCTACCGGGACTGGTTCGGCGGACAGCCGAGGCGGCTGTCGCTATGTACGCACTTTCCCCTTTCCATCAGAATCAACCCCTAAGGGCGTAACCTAGGTAACTTTAGCGGCGCTCTGCGGCGTGCTAACCTCGACATGTCCGTTTGAATCAGCAACTTCCGAATAGATTCCTGATCCTGATGCCGCGAATTCCCATTTTTCGACTGGGTGGTGCGCCGGATAAGCCGGCCGCCCCGAAGCTGTCTGCTTCTAGGCCTTCCGTTGTGCTGGAGCGACTTACCGTGGGGGTCGATAACCTGCGTCATGACGTGGTGCTGAGCCCGCGCTTTATGGAGATGGGGAGGGCCCAGATTGCGCGGTCAATTGCGCGGCACGGCGAACTGGAAGGCTTATTGGCAGCAGAGGCTCCGCGGCCGGCGCAGGGGCCGTCATGGATGAGGAATCAGGCGGGGAAAACGGCTGTACAAAAGAACGACCCCAGCGGGTGGAAATCGGCGCTGACCGAGTTGCTGATGAACTCGCTTAACCGGGCAAAAAAGGAGTCGCAGCTGTCGGTGGACCTGCTGGCGCGACTGGCGGTCACCAAGTTTGCGCGCACGGAAATGAATCAGCAGTTCTTGCAGGTGCTGGAGCGATGCCGGGTACAGCTGAAAAGCTACGAGAACATGCGGCACGGGCAGGCGCACGAATATCGCGAGCGGCTGGCGGCGTTCCAGGTGCGAAAGCGGATCATTCTGCGCAAGACCGGGCAGGAGATCTTTGAGACCTTGCGCGAAGTGGAAAAAAGCACGCTGGCGCGCACACGCCGGTCGCTGTTCGGCGAGGAGAGCAGCGGATCAAGCTATTTTACGTATCCTCTTTTTCTGAACCGGCTGCTGTTTTCCGAAGACGGTCGCGACGATTATCTGTGCGCCGAACACTACGTGATGATGGGAAACTGGGACCGCGATTCGGATCGCTATGGCCGGATGCGGGAAATTGCCTCGGGTTTTCTGCGCTCCATCTATGGCGAGGAAGTGAACACGGAGACTATTGATGCGTGGATGAATGTGAGGGAGAACGCACAGGTACTGGTGGGAACGGGAACACCGGCCAATTCCGACGATGGCATGGCACAACAGGAGCGCCTGGCGGAGTGGGTGCGTCTGCTCGAAGACGAGCAGGTTATGGAAAATGTGATTGCTTCCTATCACGTAGTGCCGCTGCTGAGCGAATATGCCCCGCGAATCAATGCGCAACAGTTGAAAAATGCGCTAATCGACCGGACGGAATGCGACCGGGTGGAGCGCATGATTCAGGAGCACGGCAAACTTTCACCCAACAGTTTGTACGCAGCGGTGGCCAAGGTGGCGAGTTGCCGCGGAGCAGAGCGGGCCAAGGTGGCGGCGCGGTTCCTAGGAGATTTCTTCCATTACCATCGGGATTTGCGGCGGCTGGAAGTTGTCAACGCGGCTTTGGATTCCGTGAACCTCGTGGGAAATGAACGCTTGCAGGAACTGTCGCGGGTGAACGGCACGCTTTATGAGTTTCTGCTTCCGGAGGAACAGGTTGAGACCGAAACGGAAAAAGTGCTGCGCCACGTGGTGCTGAAGGCGGACGTACGCGACTCCACGCGGCTGACGCGCACGATGATGGAAAAAGGATTGAATCCGGCGTCGTACTTCAGTTTAAATTTTTACGATCCCGTGAACAAACTGCTGGAGAAGTATGGCGCGCAGAAAGTATTTCTGGAAGGCGATGCCATCATCCTGGCGATTCTGGAGCGCGAAGGCGAACCCGGGCTGGCGGTGAGCCGGATGTGCGTGCTGGCGCGCGAGATCATCGAGATCGTTCGCGGATATAACGAGCTGATGCAGCGCTCGGGGATGCCCCAACTGGAATTGGGAGTGGGCATCACGCTGCAGGAGTCTGCGCCCCTGTATCTTATGGACGGCGAGCATCGGATCATGATCTCGGAGGCGTTGAACGAGAGCGACCGGCTGTCTTCATGTAATAAAAAAGCACGCAAGGTGATGGAACCGCAGGCCGGGCCGTTCCACGTGTACGCGTTTCAGGCGGCGGAACTGGATGAGAATGGAAACCCGGAAGATGTGATTCTGAGCTACAACCTCGGCGGGATTCGCATGAATGAAGGAGCCTTCCGCAAGTTGCAGCAGGAGATTACTCTGGAGCCGTTGAAAGTTCGACTGCCGGCGTCGCTGGCATCGTCGGATAAAGGGGACTATACGCTCTTCAACGCAACCGTCCCGGTGGATCGGGACATTTTCCGAAAAATTGTGGTGCGGGAGAGCCGGATTCCACGAATCGATCCGGCGGATTTTGCGGTGAAGGGATGGACGGAGCGGCTGTATTACGAGATCTGCACCGACCCGGCGATTTATGCGGCGCTGGAAAAGAAGAAGGGTGCGGGAAAATAGTGAGTGACTGAATCTTCCGCGCTGCCCTCGAACATTCTCACCGAAATCATTCGTAGAGACGTTGCTTACAACGTCTCATTTGTTCACATTCCCCATTCGGGGCTAGTTTTACAAGTGGCGCCGGCAGAGACGTAGCAAGCTACGTCTCTACGATTAGAAGTTCGCGCGTGACGGGCGGAACGGAATTTGAAACGTGGCTTCCACGTCAACCGGGGTGCCGTTTTTCGTGGCCGGCTGGAATTGCCATTGGGCCAGGGAATGGCTGGCGAACTGGTCGAGACGGTCGTCGACGCCGCGCAGGACGCGCACGTTGCCGACGCTTCCGTCGGCGTGGATGATCGCATAGAGGATCACCGTGCCCGCGACATTTTCGCGCATCAGTTGCAGCGGATACGCGGGATCGACTTTGCGCGTAGCGGCGGGTTGGGTGAGATCGCCGCCGGAGGAGTTCGCGTCATGACCGTTTGGGTCGCGAGTATTTGAGTCGCGATTCAGTTCGGCGAAGCGGATGATCCAACTGCCGCCGGCGGAATTAAGGTTCGGCATATTGAGCGTAAGCGAATAGAATTTGCGATCGCCGAAGACGGCGCGTTCGGCATCGGAGAGCTTGCTTGCGCTATCCGCCTGCATGGCCCGGAAGGGCACGCTGCTCACTCGCGGTGGTCGCACACTCGCGATCAGACTCGGGTTGACGCTATTGGCTGAGGATTTGTTGCCCGCCACGGGCGACGGTTTCGCGCCTGCGCTCCCGACATAAAGACCTTCCGGAGCATTGCCGGTTCCCTTCCGAACTGATCCGCTTCCAATTTCTTTGCCGCGTGTGGCCCCCGGACCGGAGCTTCCAGAGTCAACTCCAGGTAAGCCCGAGGCACCGGGATGTCCCGCAGGTGTGGCGGAGAAGGCGCTACGGCGGTTGCCGGCGGGCGGGTTCGGCGCGCCCAAGACGGGATGCAGATTCAACGCAATGAGACGGCCTTGTGCTCCGAAATCCCCGGCAGATCCTGATGGAGAAAACGATGGCGGCGGAGGAACCAGTTGCGGGGCTCCGAGCCTTGATCGAGATCCAGAGAGGGTGCGTTGTTCGGCGAGTGGAAGTTGCGGCGCAGGGGCAACGATGGAACTCGAGCCGATGTCGAGTGGGCCGAGTGGACGAGTGGATGCAGTCTCAATGCTCGGCGGAGGCGCGATCACCGCAGGCTGCGGGGCTTGGAATGTGTCCGCGTTCGAAGTGCGAAGATTAGGCGGAGGAGCTACGACGGAGTCCTGCAAGCGGGGCGCGATCCGGGTGATGTCGGCTGCGGGTGTCAGAGGGACGGGAGGGATTGCGAGGTGGGGTTTCTTCCTGTTGTCGGAACTTTTTTCTGACCAGGCCACGATGTTGGGCAGGGCAACGTCGTGCTCCAACTTAATGTTGGGCGGGGTGACGATCGGCGGAGTGACGACCGTCTGGGAACGGTTGTCTGTTTCTCGCGGAACAGAAATGATCGGTTGGCGAGAGGACTCCGGATCCGCTTTTGCAGGCCGCGTCTTCTGCGCGCTGCGAGTGTCGAGTGCAGGAAGATATTCCGAGGGCTGATAGTAAATCGCCGGATCGCGTTCGAAAGGCGGCCTGACTGTGACTCGTGGTTGAAGCGCGAAGAATCGCGTCACTCCGATCAACAGGGCGAACGCAACGATATGGCCTGCGGCGGACTGCAGGAAGCCTCGCCAGGGAAGACTGCGCTCGACAATTACGTCAGGCCAGAAAGGCTCAGGCGTGCAACGGGGTTCGAGCGTTGGGAGGTCGCGTGCGAACATGGCGTCCCGCAGATTGCTGTAGAAAACTTGCGGCCAAGGCGGAAGTTCGACCAGGAACCGCGGAACGGGCACGGGCTGCGGGATTTGGCCGAGGGGGCGGGCTGCGGACATCTTACCTATAGTAGATGCGGGAAGCGGCACTGGGATAGCCGGGAGGACATGGATCGCAGAGGACATGGATCGCACAAAACTGGAGCGCGCACTGAAACGATTTTTTCTTCCAAATGACGCTTGGTTCGCGTATCGGAGGCGAGGCTATCCGGGGACAGCCGGCCGGACGACGGCGCCATGCCTACAGCGTTTATAATCTTTCGTTTCGGCAGACCTGCCGCATTCTCACTGCTAAGGACACACTTTGCTCGATTTCCTGGGAGATCTTCGACGAACTCATATGTGCGGGACTCTGCGCGCGTCTGACGCCGGCAAGAAAGCCGTGCTCATGGGATGGGTGAACCGGCGTCGCGACTTGGGGAACCTTATCTTTATTGATTTACGCGACCGCACAGGCGTGACGCAGGTCGTGCTCAATCGCGAACTGGATGCGGCGGCGCACGATAAAGCCAATACAGTGCGTAACGAGTATGTGATCGCGGCGATCGGCTCGGTGAAACTGCGCGATTCGGACACGGTAAACAAAAACATTCCTACGGGCGAAGTGGAATTGGTAGCGAAGGAGATTCGCATTTTGAACGAATCGAAGCTGCCGCCGTTCTTGCCGTCGGACACGGCGCTGACCAATGAAGAGACGCGGCTGAAGTATCGGTATATCGATCTGCGGCGCGAGGTGATGCAGTTCAACATCGAGATGCGGCACAAGGTGGCGAAGGCGATTCGCGATTATCTTTCGGCGCAGGGATTTTTCGAGATTGAAACTCCGTTCATGACGCGGTCTACCCCGGAGGGGGCGCGCGACTATCTTGTGCCGAGCCGGGTCCAGCCCGGGACGTTCTATGCGCTGCCGCAGTCGCCGCAGTTGTTCAAACAGATCCTGATGATCTCGGGATTCGATAAATATTTCCAGATTGTGCGCTGCTTCCGCGACGAAGATCTGCGGGCCGACCGGCAACCGGAGTTTACGCAGATCGATCTGGAGATGTCCTATCCACAGCCGGAGCGGGTGTGGGAAGTTGTCGAGGGCTTCCTGACGGCGGCGTTTCAGGCTGCGGGGAGCGCGATCAAAACGCCGTTTCCGCGAATGGATTATGACGAGGCGATCCGGCTCTATGGCATCGACAAGCCCGATTTGCGGTTGCCCGCGTTCACCGACGTGCGGGAATCTTTCACGGCTGAAAATCTGCAGGAACTGGCGATCAATGCGAATCTGCCGGTGATTGCGATTCGCACGCCGAAGGTCGGCGAACTCTCGCGCAAGGAACGCGATGACATCAAGCCGATGTTCCATGCTAAGGGCGGCGCAAAAGTCTTCGAAGACTTCAAGCGCATTGGCAACAAGTTTCCCGAGGCGGCAGCGGCGATCGCGAAAAAAGTGGGGATGGAGGAAGGCGATCTGATCGTGCTGATCGCTGGATCGGCGCAGGCGGGGCCGCAGACAGCGATGCCTACGCATCGCAAAGTAACGCCGGCGGAGTTGGCGATTTATGCGTCGGCGGGGCTCCTGCGGCTGGCGCTGGCGCAGAAGTATGCGGAGCGGCATGGCATTTTCAAGAAGTCCGGCGATCCGGCAAAAGACTTTCGGTTTTTGTGGGTCACGAATTTTCCCATGTTTGAATGGGATGAGGGCGAGAAGCAATGGATGGCCGCGCATCATCCCTTTACCTCGCCGCATGATGAGGACATGAGTTTGCTGGAGGCGGGCGTGGAGACGGTGAACGATCCGCAGTCGCCGTTGAGCGCGGTACGCGCGCTGGCTTACGACGTGGTGCTCAATGGCACGGAGTTGGGGTCGGGATCGATCCGGATTCACCGGCAGGATATTCAGCGCAAGATTTTTCGGGCGCTGGGAATGACGGATGACGAGGCGAAAGCGCGCTTCGGATTTTTTCTGGAGGCGCTGGAGTACGGTACGCCCCCACATGGAGGGATTGCGCTGGGGCTGGACCGTATCGTGATGATTCTCGCCGGGGCTGAGAGCCTGCGGGAAGTAATTCCCTTCCCCAAGACGGCACGCGCGGTGGATTTGATGGTAGATGCGCCTACGCCGGTGAGCGAGCGGCAGCTGCGGGAATTGGGGATTGCGGTGAAGAAGTAGGGGAGGCCGGCGGGCGCCCCGCCACACATACGCTACCTCGTCCTTGGGTCGCAACAAAAATCGATATTGTAGGGTAGAATCGCCTGTCGTGAAATGCGCGATCTATGCCGCGTTGTGTGCACCGCTCATCTTCGCATCGGGATGCGGCGGAGGTGGTATGGGGTCGGGCGGAGGTGGCGGCGGTGGTGGGTCGAATCCCGCTTCCGAGTCAGTCGTGATTTCCAGTAGCACGAATGGGGCCTTCAGCGTGGCGATGTCCACTTCGTTTCAGCCGGCGGAGTGGGATTATCAATTTTTCACTCTGAACCCTACGGCGACTACAGAACTCGGTAAACTGGGGCCGCATCACATTCGGTTACAGGGAGTTTCAGAGGGCGTGCCGCAGGCGACGGCGTCGAGTTGGGACTTCAATATCCTCGACGCAATTACGCAGCCGGTGCTGAACGTGGGCGATCATAGTCCGGAGTTTCAGATTGCGGCCGCTCCGGCGTTTATGTATGACTCGAATCACAATTTTGTTGATTCGTCCTATCAGCAGTTCGCAGCGTATGCGCAGGATCTGGTGCGGTATTACAACGCTCCCGGCGGTTTCTCGGCCGCGGATGGGCAACATGCCTCGCCCAGCGGAATGCCGATCACCTGGTGGGGAATTTATAACGAGCCGAACTTCAACAATCTGGATTCGACGCAGTACACCCAGCTTTATAACGTAGTCGTGCCTGCGATGCAGGCGGTGGATTCGTCGCTGAAATATGCGGCGGTCGAACTGGGAGACTATTCCGGACTCGCCAATCAATTTCTGCCTGCGTTTGTCAGCGGGGTAACGGCGCACGTGGATGTGCTTGCCACTCATTTCTATTCGACGTGCAACCAGAAAGACAGCGACGGAACGATTTTCGCGACGGTGCCGGGATTTGCAAACGAAGTGGGAGATATTTATACACTGCTGCATACGAATACGGCGCTGGCAGCGGCGCCGGTGTGGGTGACGGAGAACAACGTCAACGCCGATTATGACAAGGGCGGCGGCATCAGCGCGTGCAACGGCACGACGTTTGTGGACGATCTTCGTGGGTCGAGTCCGTTTTTTGCGGCGTGGCGGCCGTATGTCTTTTCTCAGTTGGGCAAGGCCGGGGTACAGGCGCTTTACCATTGGGATTACGGCGCCGACCTACAGTACGGCGAGGTTGATTACAACACCGGCGCTCCACAACTCAGCTACTGGGTAGACTACTGGCTGGGACAAATGTTTCCGCCGGGGGCGGGAGCGAGAGTATTGCAGCACACGAGCACGGATGATGCGGAACTGGAAACGCTGCCGGTGGTCAACAGCAATGGCAGCGTGGTGATCATGATCTCGAATCATACCGTGAGTGCAACCACCGACAATAACGGGCCGGGAGTTGCGCGCAGCGTGCAGATAGATGTGTCCGCCTTGGGAACGTTCTCCAGTGGCAGCCTGCTGACGATTGACAAGAATACGAGCGCGAGCAGCGGCCCCGTCGAAACCGCCTTGGCTCCTGCGGCACAGATCACAATCACAATGGATGGATATGCGGTCGCATTTCTTACTCTGAAACCGTGATTGCGGAACCCGGCTGAAGTTGACCCCCAAGGCCTCCGTAAGATTATTTTGCGTCCGCGGCCATGGTTGGCGAATCTTTAGATCAACGTAAAGTCTTAAGGCTGTTTCCGTCTATATTTAGAGTGGGATCGGAGCGGCGCTGGTGGTTGTCATCGGCTGCATTCGCCGGAAAAGAAAAATTTTTCGAACTCTTATGGCAAATAACTTGGAAGCATACGCGGCAAAGGCTTTGCTGGTGGCGGGCTTAGCGGCGAGCGGATTCACACTGGGCTGCTCCGGCAAAGCGGCACAGAATCCTCTCGCGGGCGGGCCGGCGGGAATGCCGGTGAAAGTGCTGGAGGCGAAGGCGATGCCGGTTGACGACTCGTCGGAGTATGTGGCAACGCTGAAGTCGCGCGACTCCGCGGTGCTAATGCCTCAGGTCGAGGGGCAAGTTACCAATATCCTGGTGCACTCCGGGGAGCGAGTTGCCGCGGGAGCCCCGTTGATCGAAATCGATCCCCTGAAGCAACAGGCTACAGTGAAGAGCCAGGAGAGCGCGCGGGCGGCACAGGAAGCGAACTTGAGTTGGGCGAAAAAACAGTATGACCGCACTGTGGGCCTTGCTTCCGCAGGGGTGGTCAGCAAACAGGATCTGGATCAGGCGAAGGCGGCCCTGGACGCGGCTCAGGCGCAGATGGATGCGCTCGATGCGAACGTGCGCGAGCAGCAGGTGCAGCTGCATTACTACAAAGTGGTCGCGCCCCGTGCTGGCGTCGTGGGAGATATTCCGGTGCGGGTCGGCGACCGGGTCACGGTGACGACGGTGTTAACCACGGTTGACCAGCCGGGAAGCCTGGAAGCGTACGTATATGTTCCGGTGGAACACTCGGGACAGCTCAAGATGAATCTGCCAGTACAGGTGCTCGACGGCGAGGGTAAGGTTCTGGCTGAATCGCGGATCAGCTTTATTTCGCCGCAGGTAGATAACACGACGCAGACGGTGCTGGTGAAGGCACGCATCGCCAACGGAAATGATGCCTTACGGCAATTGCAGTTCATCCGGGCGCGCGTGGTGTGGGGAACGCATAAGAGTCCGGAGGTGCCGATTCTGGCGGTATCGCGGCTGGCGGGCCAGTATTTTGCGTTCGTGGCGGAGGCGCAGGGCGGAGGATCATTCGTGGCGCGGCAAAAACCTCTGACCATCGGGCAGACGGTGGGCAACGACTATGAGGTGCAGGATGGCATCAAGGCTGGAGACAAAGTAATCGTTTCCGGAACGCAGTTTCTGCGGGATGGGGCGCCGGTGATTCCACAGAGTTAGCGGATGATCGGCTCTCGGCTTCGACTTTCAATTTTGCGCTTCGAAACATTCAACAAACAGTATTGTGATTGCATCGTGCGGCTTGAACCGGAGGCCGGATAGCGGAAGCCGGAAGCCGTTTTCAATCCAGTTGTGAATCTTCATCGAGCGGCGAACTCAGCCGCGTACGGGAATCTTCATGTTTGTCAACTTCTTCATTCAACGTCCGGTGTTTGCCACGGTGTGCGCGCTGCTGATTGTTCTGGCCGGCGCAGCCGTGATACCGACGCTGCCGATTGCGCAGTTTCCGAATCTGGCGCCGCCTCAGGTGGGCGTTACCAGCGTTTACATTGGAGCGAGCGCGCAAACGGTGGAGAGCGCGGTCACGATTCCCCTCGAGCAGCAGATCAACGGCGCGGAAGGGATGAAGTACATCACTTCCACCAGCGGCAACGACGGCACCAGCAGTGTGATTGCAACGTTCGATCTGAGCCGCGATCCCGATCTAGCCACGGTCGACATTCAAAACCGCGTGAACACGGCGCAGGGCAGGCTTCCCGCAGCGGTAAAAGCGGTGGGCATCACCACCGCGAAAACTTCACAGAACTTTGTATTTGGCGCGGCCGTCTACGCCGACAACAACAAATATTCCACGTTGTTCCTCAGCAACTATCTCGACGTGTATGTTCGGGATTCGCTGAAGCGCATTCCCGGGGTCGCCGACGTCATTATCTTCGGCGAGCGCAAATACTCGATGCGGTTGTGGCTGGACCCGGGCCGAATGGCGGGACGCGGGCTAACGGCGACCGATGTCGTGAGCGCGCTGTCGGAGCAGAACGTGGAAGTCGCGGCTGGGCAGGTCGGCCAGCAGCCATCGATGGCGGGACAGCAGTACCAGATCAGTGTGCGTGCGGTAGGGCGGTTGAGCGAGCCGGCACAGTTCGAGAACATTATTCTGAAGACCAACTCCGATGGCACGCTCGTCCGCCTGAAAGATGTGGGGCATGCCGAGCTGGGCGCGGAAAGTTACGCCAACGATGTGCAGTTCAATGGGCAAGACGCGATGGGCCTGGCCGTTACGCAGCTCTCGACGGCGAACGCCCTCGATGTGGACCGGAGAGCGATTGCGGAACTGGAGCGATTATCGAAAAGCTTCCCTCCGGGCATGCACTATAAAGTCGCATTCGACACGACGGACGCGGTGGGCGAGTCGATCCGGGATGTAGTCTACACGGTAGGCTCGGCGATCCTGCTGGTCATCCTTGTAATCTTTATCTTCCTCGGCGACTGGAGGACGACGATGATTCACTTTATCGCCACTCCGGTTTCGCTCATCGGCACATTCGTGTTTGTGAAGTTACTCGGCTTCTCCATCAACACGCTGACGTTGTTCGGCATCACCCTCGCCACCGGCTTGGTCGTCGACGACGCAATCGTCGTGATTGAAAACATTGAGCGCCATATCATGGAGGGCGAACACGACTCCCACAAAGCGGCGGCGGCAGCCACCGCCGAGATTACCAGTGCCGTCGTCGCCACCTCGCTGGTGCTCTGTGCCGTGTTTGTGCCGGTTGCGTTCTTTCCCGGGACCACCGGGATTCTGTTTCGCCAGTTTGCGCTGACCATCGCATTTTCTATCGCTATTTCCGCCTTCAACGCGCTCACGCTGGCGCCGGTGCTGGCGGCAATTTTTCTGAGCGGTCCCCACCGGCAAAAGTGGTGGTGGCTGCAAAAGTTTGACGACGGTGTCGTAGTACTCACCCGTGGATACCGCGCCCTGCTGCATCACGTGCTGGATTACAAACTGGTGATGGCGGTGCTGTTTTTCGCCGGCCTGGGGCTCACTTATTTTGTGTTCACGCGCGTGCCGACGGGGTTCGTGCCGGATGAGGACCAGGGATATTTCATCATTGTGATTCAGGCGCCGTCGGGCGCATCGCTGGAGTATACGAAGGCGATTGGCAAGCAAGTGGCGGGACTGCTCGCGAATGAACCGGAACTGGAAGGGACATTTTCGATTGCCGGGTTCAGTTTTGCGGGAGCGGCGGCGAATCAGGGACTTATTTTCGTGCCGCTAAAGCGTTATTCCCTGCGCAAAGGAGACGCCCATAGCGCGACAGCGATTATCAATCGCATTCGTCCCCGGATGTTCGGAGTCTCGGGAGCCATCGTCTTTCCCACGCTGCCTCCGCCGATTCAGGGACTCGGACAATTTGGCGGATTCCAGTTCGTGGTGCAGGATCAGGCTGCGCACAAGTTGGAGGAACTGGCAGCCACGGCAGGAAGCCTGATGCAGCAAGCGGCGCAACGCAAGGATCTGACCCGGCTTTTCACTTCATTCACGGCCAACGATCCGCAATATCTGGTGACCATTGAGCGGGAAAAAGCGAAGAGTTTGCATGTGCCGCTGTCGCAGATCACGGATACGCTGGGCGTGTACATGGGTTCGGCCTATGTCAACGATTTCGATTTCAACAACCGGTCTTATCGGGTTTACGTGCAGGCCGACAAGCAATTCCGGGCAACGGCACAGGACATGAAGAGGTTTTACGTGCGCTCCGACAGCGGGGCGATGGTGCCGCTGGACAATCTGATCAGCATCGAGCAGACAACGACGCCGCAGGTGATCAGTCATTACAATCTGTTCCGATCGGCAGAGATTGATGGCTCGCCGGCGCCGGGCTATAGCTCGGGGCAGGCCATCGCTACCATGGAAGATTTGGCCAAAAAGATGCCGCAGGGATTTTCCTACAGCTGGACCGGGTTGTCGCTGGAGGAGTTGGCGGCGGGCGGCACTTCTCTGATTTTGTTTGCGCTGGGCACGCTGGTGGTTTATCTCACGCTCTCTGCGCAGTATGAAAGCTTCGTGCTTCCGTTTATTGTGTTGCTGGCCGTGCCCATGGCGCTGCTGGGCGCGCTGGGAGCACAGTCGATACGCGGGCTGCAGAATGATGTGTTTTGCCAGGTGGGACTGGTGATGCTGGTTGGGTTGTCCAGCAAGAACGCGATTCTAATCGTGGAATTTGCCGAGCAATTGCGGGGACGGGGAATGCCGCTGATAGAAGCGGCGGTGCAGGGGGCAACGATTCGGTTGCGGCCAATTCTGATGACTTCGCTGGCGTTTATTCTGGGCGTAGTGCCGCTGGTCGTGGCCACGGGCGCGGGAGAGAATGGACGGCATTCGGTGGGGACGACCGTGTTTGGCGGGATGATTATGTCTACCGTGCTGAATCTATTTTTTATTCCCGTGTTGTATCTGATTATTGAGGGATGGCGGGAACGCGGGAAGGCGCCGAAGGTTGTTCCCTCAGAGTCTGTCACGTAGCGCTTCGTTCTCGCATTCGCGATCCTAGGATGCTTCGTCAAGCGAGTCGGCGACAAGCGGACCTCAACGGCTGAAGCCGATTCGACTTAGGTACGCTGGATCGGCACGACTTGAAGTGGCTACGGAAAAGAGTCCGCCTTAGTGTGTGTTTTGAAAGGGCGCGGCTTCCAGCCGCGCCGTAAGTCGCGCAAAATGAATGGCGGCTTTAGCCGCTGGAGGCTGCGTCAGCCCCGCGAAAGAGTTTTTCCGAAGTCATGCCCTTCCCGGGCCTCGACAGTTTCAGCTTTTTCTTTTTGCGGGCGTCGCGGCGGCGCATTTTTGCCATCCACTCGCGTGAATACATGGTGCCGCGGCATTTGGGCGAACCACAGTGGCAGGGCGCGGGATCGTCGTCGTCATAGAGGTTGTAGTCCCAGACCAGTTCTTCGCCGGCGGCGATGTCGCGGATGGCAAAGAGCCATACGCGGCGTTTGATTTCGTCGGCCTCGCAGTTGGGATCGCAAGAGTGATTCAGGTAAGCGCCCAGTCCGTGGCCGTCGATCACCGTTTTTCCGTCATCCAGTCCATAAAGGTAGGTGCGGGAGACGCCCTCGTAACGGCGGTCCGCTTCTTCCGCAGTGATGCGCTCGCCATCGTATTCAACCACGCGAGTTCCCTTGCGGATCGGCCGTGAAGTGTACACACCGACGGAATGAATAGGCGATGGACGTACGACGAGAGACATGAACTAATTTCGCATGGGCAAGCGGTTTTTGGGAATGCGAAAAATTGCGCGGGCTCGCTCGCGTTGATCCGGGCCGACGGGTTCTAGAAGTAGGGAGTCAAGATTGACAGCCGAGGCAGCCGTCGCTGCGCGAGCTGCCGCACCGCGCCTGCGGTTTCAAAGATCTACGTGTTGTGTATACCTGGCGATCAGGGAATCCAGTTTTTTTAGCAGGGCTCCGTTGCCTTGTCTGGGATATTTTTCCAGCGCTTCGCGATAGTGCGGCAGATTGTAGAGGAAGGACTCGACTCGCTCTTTATTCAACTCCTCCCAGAAGGCTCCATAACCGGTCTTTTCCAGCCAATAGGCGTTGAAGATTTGTTCGAACTGGTGACTGACCGGCACGGCAAGGTAGGGTTTCGCCAGATGCAGAGCTTCGGTGACGAGGGAAAATCCAGAGTTGGCGACGATGGCGCGGGCGCTGGTCAGGTCGGCGAAGAAGCCGTCGACGGACGGCTTCTTATAAACAATATTTTTCTCGTCATTCGTTCCCTCGCGGCCAAAGCCGTAGGCAATGAAGCGGCAGCGTACGGTGGCTAGCAACTTCGCCAGCGCCGGCGCCGGCGAGGTCACATAGACCAGGACGTGGTCGCCTTGCGTCGGAGTGGCCTCGAGGACTTCTTGTCGCAGGAGCGGCGGAAACAGGAATGTGTTGCGCTTGCGGGTGGGCGCAGTGAAAAAAGAAATTACCAGATAAGCATTGGCGTGCGGGGTCATCAGGCGGGTTACCAGTTTGGCCGCGGCGGCGTCGCCGCGATACTTCCGCGGATAAGAAACGACTGTATTGGTGAGGCAGTGCTGGTTGTCGATAGAGATGACCGGGAGACGCTTTTTGTGTCCAACGTGGCAGGTGAGCGGCTCGAAGTCCGTGATGATCAGGTCGGTCTTCCATTCGTCGACCAGGCGCTTCAAGAGCGAGAGACTCCTGGCGGCTTGTGGGACTGTGATCAGATTCTTGGCAATGGTGCGCTTATAGCGCACGCGGTTGTTGACGTAGGCAAAGTGGAAGCCGTAGATCTCGGTGACGTCGAAGTGCGGCTTCAGATTCTGCAGGCCTCGGTCGAAAGTCGCGACGTGAACGGTGTGTCCCTGGGCTACGAGGTGAGAGAGCACTTCTCTGGCCCGGGTGGAGTGGCCCGCGCCTTCGCCGTTGACTCCATAGAGAATGGTCGCCATTCGGGGATCGAAGGGCGAGTATAACGCGGTACCGGCTCTTGTGGGGACGCGCGACCCCGCCGGCGAGTCGCCCGCACCCACGCAAGCTTATTGCTGCGCGGTGAGCAGCGGGAGGGTTACGGTGTCTACGGTGTTTGGGTCGTCGCGAAGTTTGATGTAGAGGGTTTTCCCTTTGGGCGGCGGAATCGAGAGCGCATCCTCTACAAAGCCTTCGGGAACGGTGACCGGGTTGGCGAAATCCGCATCGGTGCTTACGGAGTCGAGCAGGAAAAGCTTGTCGCCGTTGAGCGTGCACTGCTTTTCGGAAGCAGGCAGGCAACGAATTCCCGTGAGCGCAGGAACTCGCACCAAATCCACGAGCGGCTGCCAGTCGCCGTCGGTGCCGTCGGCTGCGACCGGGCGGAACTTCAAGGGCCCGAATGCCGAAGGACCCAGAAGTTTCATGGGATCGAGAACGCCGAAGACTGTCTTCGAGTCCTGCAGAGTGAGATTACCGTCTTTGAAACTCAGCAGCACGCGAAAGGACTCATCGGCGGTGGCCACTTCGATTTTCTCGGTGGAGGAAAAGCTCTCCGGCACCTGCGTTTTTAGGAAGAAATTAAGGCGACCATCCTGCGGCAGTTCGTCGCCGCTGCCGAGATGAACGGTGGACGCCGACGACGAGTCGAGTTGCACACTTTGGTCGAGCAGGCTGACCGACGGCCGCGGCGCTTCGACTTCCGACTTGAGATCGAGGACGCGTCCATCTTTGAGAGTAACTCGAATGACCATCGAGTCTCCGGACTGCAGCTTGGTTTTAACCGCCGCATCCGGCGTGATCGCCTTGAGTTCATCCTGCTGGTTGGCGCGCGTCAGCGTCTCGGGCCTGAAGTGAAGACCGTTTACTTCCAGGCTGTCAACGTGATCCAGGCGCGTGCCTTTGAGGATTCCATCGGTGTCGCCGGCGTGGATGCTGAAACTGTCGAGCCGGCCGGCTTCGGCGTAAGTGTGAAGTGGAATCTCGTCGGCGTCTTTGAGTCCAAACTTTCTGATCAGCATGGTGACCGTTCCCGCGTCGGCTTTCTGCAGCGGGACCTTGACCTCGAGTTCGTCGGGCTTCGGACTCTTCCATTCGGTCTCGAGCATCTTTCCCTGCTCGTCTTTCACCTTCACTTCGCTTACGCAACAAGCGTCGGGCGACTGGAGGTGGAGCGTGTCTTCGCGGCCCACGATCAGAGCACTAGCATCTTTGGATGCGACGATCCACTGGACCGGGCGCGAGGCGCGCAGCCGGTAGTGCGGACCATCGAACGAGTGGTAGCCCCACGATGCCCGGAGAATCCCGGTGACTTCTCCGTCCAGATCGGCAGACTGCAGGGCCTGGGTTTCGATCGCAAATCCACCGCGCATCGGGTCGGGTTTCGCCGGCAGGTCGATAGCGGCACCCGACTTGGCTTCCACGTGGAGAACGAAGTTGTGCGCGAGCTCGGTGGCGAAAGCCAGCGGCGCACCATCGGCGGGAAGCAGAAGCGAAGGCTTCCCTGCGCACAATACCTGTGTGGGATCGACGGCGCGCAAGGGCGGAACAGGAGCCGGACGAACGGGCGGCAAGCCGATCACAATCACCGATTTCGGATTGCGAAAAGAGGGCGGATTGTTCAGCCGCAGATTGAGTTCGTCCGCTTTGGGCAAAGCCAGCGCTGGGATGTACTGATATTGAGCGGTGTGTGCCGTGCTCAGAATACGGGCAACATCGACGATGGCTCCAACATAAGGACTGTAGTACCCGCTGCGGGCATTAGGCGTGGAACTGATCTGCGCCAGCAGATCGCTGGAGGGGCCCGAGGTCAGGGTCGCGACCATGGTCTGGCTGTGCGCGTCATCCAGGACCAGCTGATCGGTGTTCTGCGTGAGACACGGCGCCTGCTGGGCCGTGGGTTTGTCGAAGCATTGCTGATCGAGACGGATGTTCAGACTGCGCGCCAGTAAAGTTGTGCGCGATTTCAGCTGTTCGGGATCGCTGGCGGAAACTTCCCGAACCGCGTCGAGATACTTTTCCAGGCGCTCGCGGTCGAGGCTGGCCTGCACCAAGTCCTGCGAGGCCCGCACGAAAGCACCGGGCTTTCCCCGGACCGCGGCACGTAGAGTACTGAAGGCTCCGCCGGTTTCTGGAGCCAGGAAGACGAGAGCTTCTTCGGCCTCTTCGGGAACGATGACAAAGACGCCCTCGTCGTGTACAGGTTTGCTCCAGGTTTCGACGCGGGTAAACCAGGAATCCGGAGGCGGGTTGGTGGAGCCGCGCAGAAAAACCACGACCATCAGATAGCGCACCGATTGAGTCTCGGGCAGCTCGGGATGGATCCAGAGACGGTCTCCCGCTTCTAGATTCGGCACTTCCGCGATGGGCAGGGTCACGCCGGCGCGTTGCACGCGAACGTCGACCCTGGGGCCGATCAGATCGAAGGCGGCGCTATCGGCGGCAGCGCCGGGGGCCAGACCCAGCAGCGTGATCCCGGCAAAAAGCGGGAACCAGGCGAGCGAAAGCGCCGTCTGCCGCAGGCGCAGAAAAACTCTATTCCTGGTAAGTGCGGAGTAACCCAAGAAATTATTTTAACCGATTTGCGAGGATCGGAGCGCCCCGGGGTATCGCGGACGCGGGGGGGAAAGGATAGCGCAAAACAAAACGCCCCCGACTCGGTTTGAGTCATGGGACGTTTGTTGATCAGCCCTCCCCCAAGTGCTGCTCACTAATAAGGATAGGACTTCTCCCATCGGCGGAGAATGGCTCTTCCGTGCCATCCCGTTGGCCCGGATGGGTAGGCTACACAGGCTGCACCGGGATTTGAACCGCCAGGGGCTGGTTGATCCAAGGCAGGTTGATCCAAGGCAGGTTGATCCAAGACCACTTGACCCAAGGCCGACATCGGTCAGTAAGATGAATCGCTCGTGAAGCATTCGTTATGGAACGATGGTCTTAGCCTTCGGTTGAGTGACGTCCGACTCGGCTTGCAGCCAATTATCCAGTTCGTTCCCCGCTCTCCCACGTTGCTCATACAGTCCGTAGGCGCGAAGGCGAATTTGCTCTTGCAGGTCGGGTGTGGATTTCGTCACGTTTGTTGTTTGTTGTGGATCGACTGCGGGGCTTGTCTGTTTCATTTTCATTGCGGTACTCCTTTTAATATTCTCGTTTTAACATGCTCATTTTAATATGCTCGCTTTAATATGTTCGTTGTGCTTTCGTGGCGTTCTTCGACAATCTCAGCGCAAATACTAGACACTCACTCGTACAGACTCCAACTCCGGGATACACCGCGAGTTTTGCAAAGATTTGACAGCGTCTTCAGCCGTAAATTTCCCCATAAGTAATGCCAGCTTACGGTCGGTTGTCATGTGGATTGGTGTCGAATCAACTCGCTGCACGTAGTGAGGGCTGCGAGTACCACCTCGGTTTACCTTCACAATAAATTTGATGTTTTTCATTCCTTAAGTCCTTTCTGGGACAACGTGAACAAAGCGGCGGCTCATTTCTTTGACGTCGAGTACACCACCGCGGTAAAGGGCTTACCACACTCCAGACAACTTGCCTTTAATCGAGACGTAATCAATCCGCAGGACGGGCACATCCTTTGTGATCGAAACCCCTCGATCTGCGGTTTCAGGCGACGCATCCAGCGGAGCAGCAGGATCGTGAACAGCAAGATAAGCAGACCGAGGCAAATACGAGTTGCGTTCATCGGTGCGACCCTTCTTGGCGAGTCCTGCACAGGCAGACACTCACGCCCAGAAAAGCCTAAGGTGGAAGAACTTCAGATGGACTGGCTTAGGTCAGAAGACCTGAAAGAGGAGAAAAACGTAACCGCCCCAATAATCATTATAGCAGTTTGAGGAGACCATGGGGCGCCTGTCAGTGACAATCGCCTGCGTCGCGTTCCCTTGCTACCACAGTTTCGGGCAACAGTAGTAATTCGCCAGGATTTATTCGCACAAAGAGTCGGTCAGATATATTATCGCCGAGATTCTGCTTGACAATCTCAAATTGACAAATATAGGTTTGGTTCGCATTTTGAACAATATAGTCTTCGCGGCCTAAAATTCGATTCGAATTCGGAGACTTCAAATGATTCCACGACGAGTCATCAGGCCCCTCTTTAAGTTTGTGCTCGCCCTTTCCGTGTTCACCTTCTCCCGTCCGCTCTTTGGACAGGCGGTCAACGGGACGCTACTTGGAACCGTGACTGACGCAAGCGGCGCGACCGTTGCCAATGCCAAGGTCACGGCCACGGAAACCACAACCGGTGCAATTCACGTGTCGGCAACGAATGATAGCGGGAACTACACCTTCCCCGATCTTCAACCCGGCATTTACACGGTGGAGACCGAAGCAAGGGGATTCAAGAAGTCAGCGCACCAGAATATCGAGCTTCTCAGCAACACGTCCATCCGCGTTGACCTTTCGCTTCAAGCCGGCGATGTGATGGAAACGGTTATTGTGACCGCAGCGCCTCCATTGCTGCAGACCGATCGTGCCGACATCAGCACCAAGATCGAAGGAGTGGATGTCGTCGAAATGCCACTGAGCAGCAATCGCAACTTCCAATCGCTACTCAACGTGGTTCCAGGTACTGCGCCCGCGGTTTTTCAGCACTCGCAGTTCTTCAATGCACAGAATTCCCTGCAAACAGAAGTCAATGGTTTGCCGCGGGAAGGGAACCTCTATCAGCTCGAGGGCATCGACGACGACGAGCGGACGGGCCTCTTGCAGATACTGATACCGCCAGCGGAGTCGATCCAGTCCGTCGACATTTCGACGAACAATTTCGAAGCGGAGTTGGGACGCGCAACCGGAGCTGTGACCAACGTGACTCTGAAGTCCGGCTCGAACGCCTTGCATGGTTCAGCGTTTGAGTTCATCCAGAACAATGCCGTCAACGCCCGTTCCTACTTCGGAGGCAAGCTTGGCCATCTCTCGTACAACTATTTTGGCGGCAGCGCCGGTGGCCCAATTCTGAAAGACAAGCTGTTCTTTTTCGGAGACTATCTTCGGTCTATCGATCACGAGGCTGTTTCCAGCACCAACACAATACCGGACGCGCGGTACTACACAGCCAACAGCAGCGGAAACATCGACTTGAGTGGCGCGCTGGTTGGCACAACCGGCCAGATCTACGATCCCGCCACCGGGGACGGAACTGCCGCGCACCCGCGCACGCCATTCGCCAACAATCAGATTCCGTTCAACAGGGTCAACCCCGTATCGCTGGCCATCCTACAGGGCATCAACGCTGCAGCCGCGAAGTACGGCACCCTGACCACCAAGCCGTTGTCGAATCCCTCAAACAACTACACCACGAACCTTCCATTCAACAAGACAACAGACAGCTTCGACACGAAGATCGATTTCGCACCCACTTCGAAGGATCGTCTGAGCGGGCGCTACAGCTTTCAGCGTGTTGTCACCTTTCAGCAGGCCGCCTTTGGATCATTTCTCGGTGGCCCTCAGGGAGGAGGTTTTGAAGGTACGGGGAAGCAAAGGTCCTACAGTACCGGCGTGAACTACGATCATGTCTTCTCGCCGACCTTCTTAACCGAGGCGCGCCTGGGTGTCGCCCATTTGCGGAATCAGGCGCAACCCAACGACTACGGCACGACCGACGCGACCGCCATCGGTATTCCCGGCGTGAACATTGCAGGACAGCCCTTCACCACCGGACAAGCTGCGGTAACCATTAACGGCGGGTTCACTAATCCTCTCATGGGCTATTCCGCATCCGAGCCGTGGATCAGAGCTGAGGCCAACATTGACTTCGTCAACAATTGGACCAAGATCGTCCGCAATCACACCTTTAAATTTGGCGCCGATCTTCGTCGTGTGCGCGACGACCTGCTTCAAGATCAGACTTTCAGTCCACGCGGTGCATTTACGTTCTCAGACGTTCAGACGTCAGAAGCGGGCGCCAAGACGAATATTGCCAACGACATTGCCAGCTTCCTTCTCGATCAGCCAAGCCAGGTCGGTCGCGACCTCAACACTTTCTTCCCGGCCTATCGCCAGTGGTGGTTCTTCGCCTTCGCGGGCGATAAATGGCAGGCTTCACCCAAGATGACCGTCGATCTTGGGCTTCGTTGGGAGTTCTATCCACCGGCCACGCCGGCGCGCTCCGGCGGATTCTCAAATTACGACCCGGTCAATAACAACCTGGTTCTGGCGGGCCTGGGCGGGAACCCTTCGAACCTCGGCATGAAGACCCACTACAGCTATTTTGCGCCGCGCACAGGAGTCTCTTACCGCCTGAAGAAGGATACCGTCGTTCGCGCCGGGTTCGGCATCAGCTACGCACCATTCCCGGATAACACGTATGCGTATAACTATCCGATTCGCGCGAACAATAGCTATCAGCCCGCAGGGGGCTCGGCCTTCACGCCTGCCGTTCTTGCTGACGGTGTCACCGTGGCGACGTTCCAGGCAGGGTTCCCGGCACCCGTTCCTGTTACGATTCCTTCCAATGGAATCATTCCAGCCAATACACCCCAACTCACCAGCCAGGTTTACACCTATATTCCCAAAACCTTTACGAATCCCTACGTCGAGTCCTGGAATGTGGCAGTGCAGCAGGCCTTCCGCGGCAATCTCTCGCTGCAAGTCGCCTACGTGGCCAACCATGGGGTTGATATCTCGGGCAATCAGAACATCAATCTGCCCAGCACCTACGGCGGAGGCGCGGCCTCGGATCCGGAGAATATTGCCTTCCACCGCACCGCGGCAACCAACCAGTACTTCCTTGGCTTCTCTTCCAACTATCAGTCTCTTCAGGTCCAGCTCACAAAGCGCTACTCAAATGGACTGTGGTTCACTTCAGCATTCACCTGGGGCAAGGGTCTAGGTTACATCAGCGACGATGATGGGAACCTCGTGTTTTTCATTAACTGGCGCAGAAACTATGCGCCGATGGATTTCGATCGTAAGTTAAACTTTGAAGAGACCGTCGCCTACGATTTGCCCTTTGGGCGCGGCCGTGCTTTTCTCAATTCGAATCGATTTGCGGACGCTGTTATTGGGGGATGGAGGATCGCCGGAATCATTTCGGTCGTCTCCGGGTTACCCTTCACCGTTATTGCGAATGGCGGCACTCTGAATACCCCTGGAACTACGCAAACAGCAACACTAACCGGAAAGTTTCACGCTCTTCACGGTATCGGGCCCGGAGTGCAGTGGTTTGACCCAACTGTGTTTTCCCAGCCCACGGGGTGCACGACGACACCTTGCACGAACCCCGGCTTGGGTAATACCGGCAGAAACCAATTCCGCGGTCCTGGCTACATCCAGGACAACGTCTCCCTTGCCAAGAGCTTCCGCCTCTATCGGGAGACGGCGCTGGAGGCACGCGTCGAAGCTTTCCAGTTGAGCAACACGCCGCAGTTTAGCAACCCAAACGTTGGTAGCATTAGCGCCTCAAACTTCGGTCAAGTCACCAGCACCCTCGGCAGCGGCCAGGGTAGCGTGAACGGTATCGGAGGCGGGCGCTCGCTTCAGGGATCGCTAAGGATCATATTTTAGCGACTGACATGGTTAGATCGATCCATGGCGGTCATCGCTTTCCGCGAGGTGATCGACGCAAAATCCCCTACACGTTCACGCCTCGGCGACTCCCATCGAGTGCGGTGGGCGGCCTTGAAACGGAAGAAGGAATGATGTGCATGTCTGTAAGTTGTTGAAAAATGGCGGAAGCGAGTGGGGGTCGAACCCACCGGTGACAGGATTGCCTGCCGCCCGCCGGTTTTGAAGATCACCTAGTGTGTTCTGACCCGTTATGAAAATTTCCTACTCTACATGATTCTTCAACCGCTTACCAGAACTGAGTTCTGATCCGTTTTGATCGACTTCGCCGCGTTCTGAACATGGAACTATCACGTTTTTATCACAGCAGCTTCCGTGCACGAGTGCAGCCGACGCTTAGAATCGCGCTTGCCAACCCAAACTTCCCACAGGAGGACTTCTGGCCCGGCAAGGATTTCCCGTTGGTCCGTAACGCGTGAACAAGCACATAACAAAAACGACTGGCCGAAATCACAGAGCACGATTGGTCGGCAAATCAGTGTGCAATTCCATTGGAAGATTGTTATCGATGTTAGATGCTTCCGCGATGCCGCTGGATTTCAGACATCACCGCTCGATATTCGCCAATGAGTGCTATGGACATTTTGCAATAGTTCATGAATTTGTAGGCGTGACACAGGAAAGCATTTTCTAGCGAAGTGCGCGTCAGCGCCACACGACTGGGCGGACTTGATCCAAGGTCACCGCGGGCGAGAGACGTTGCCGTTTCGATATCAAGGCGGAAATCCAGTTGAAATCTCTCCTTCTCCAAAGGGTGCCCAACAGAATAGACTAGCGGCCTAGTCTGTCGGGTTCCCGCGGTTCCAAAAAGAGAGGTCGGTTTCCTAGGAGGCAATTTGCGCTCTCTACTCGTACTCTTCCTGTTGTGGTTGGCGAGCCCAGCATTGCTGGCGCAGTCCACGAGCCAAACATCCCAGTCTGAGCCATCTATCCAGAGTTTGCTTGATCGTATCCAACAAATGGAAAAGCGGATCAGCGAACTCGAAGCACGAGATAGAGAGACAGCGGCGCAGACCAGCAACCCGGTGTTGCCGGCACCGGCTGAGCACCAAATGGCACCCGCTGCCGCAGCCCCCAGTCCAGCGCTGCACGAGCACGGAGCTACCTCAACCGAGATCCGCGAGGCTGAGATCCATTACCCGTCTTTGCAGATCCGTGGATTCGGCGATGTGGATTTCCAGGGGACGGACCAAAAAAACTCCACGAGCGGCTTCTCCTTGGGGCAACTGGACCTGCACTTTGCTTCGCCGCTTTCGCGGAAGGTTAGTTACTTCGGCGAGGTGACCTTCACGGCACAGCCGACTACCTACGAACTGAATGTAGAACGTTCGTTCGTCCGTTTCGACTACAACGACTACTTCAAGATATCGTTTGGCAAGTTCCATACCCCGATCGGCTATTGGAACACCGCTTTCCACCATGGGGCGTGGCTGCAGACGACGATCATCCGCCCGGAGATGATCAAGTTTGGCGGAACCTTCACTCCTGTCCATATCGTGGGCGCGCAAGCTGAAGGAAGCATCCCCTCAGGCGGCTTGGGCCTGAGCTATGCCCTCGCGCTGGGCAACGGCCGCGGCGCGACCTTCAGCAAGGCCGGCGACAGCGGCGATGTCAATAACAACCGTGCTTGGCTAGCCAAACTGTCGTCTCAACCATTCCATTTATCTGGGCTGGAGTTGGGAGGCTCTTATTATCACGATGAGCTCACCCCGCAGCCCGGAGTAAACTTCCGGGAATGGATTGCCGGAGGATACGTGGCTTGGACAAAAGGGCGACCGGAATTGCTGGCGGAATACGAGAATGTTCACCATACGAGTTTGCAAACGTCGCAGACCTACAACACCACGGGGTACTATGCCCAAGTGGCGTACCGGCTTCCCTGGCAGGAAAACAAATGGAAGCCTTACTATCGTTTCGAGTATATTCATAGGCCGCCGCAAGAGCCGGTGTGGGACAGTACCGGGACGCCTTTGGTGGAAGATCTAGTGGGTTCGACGGTTGGCGTGAGATGGGACATTACAAACTTCGCGTGCTTCAAGGGCGAGTATCGAAAGTCCCGTCAGTCGACAGGTCTGCCTAGTGTGAACGGGACTTTCTTCCAGTCTGCGTTTACCTTCTGAGCCGACTATGATGACGGCACATTGGAAAACCGCGTTTGGAATGCTGTTGTTGGGATGGGTGTGCCTTTGCTGCACCGTCCCGGCGGTAGCTCAAGGCCACAATGTTGACGTGGCGCTGGTGGCTGATCCCGATATCCCAGTGAGTAATCTGACTCTGGCCGAAGTGCGCAAGGTATTCCGCGGTGAACGGCAATACTGGAATACCAACCTGGCCGTAGTGTTGCTGATCCGCGCGCCTGTGGCGCGAGAACGGGACGTGGTCCTCAAGATCATCTATCAGATGTCGGAATCGCAGTTTAAACAGTTTTGGATCGCCAAGATCTTTCGCGCTGAATCGGCTACTGCACCCAAAGTGGTTTACTCCAACGACATGGCAAATGAGTTGGTGACGGCCATTCCGGGTGCTATTGCC
Organism: uncultured Acidobacteriaceae bacterium; assembly: GCA_963709305.1. Taxonomy (GTDB): domain Bacteria; phylum Acidobacteriota; class Terriglobia; order Terriglobales; family Acidobacteriaceae; genus Sulfotelmatobacter. The sequence goes on from CAVPWO010000009.1 coordinate 221,217, forward strand.
TTCGTCGATGCGCGGGATGTGCGGCCCGGAACCAAGGTGATTCGAGTGGATGGGCACCTGCCAGGGGAACCAGGGTATCCATTACGATGACGGGAGGCCCAGGCTTGAGATTATTTCGGCATGGCCAGGCGCTGCTGCAACCGCTGGAAGCGCGGATCGGAGCGGATCTCGTCGAAGGCAGGCTCTACTTTCATATAAGTCAGCTGGGTATCGCGCTCGTTGAAAGCCTGCTCCAGCCAATCGAGGGTTTGTTGTTTGTCCGCGAGCCGGGCATAGATCTGCGCCACATGATAAGGAGGAACGTAGCGCTCTTTGGAGACTTCCTTCAGCCCTTCCAGTGAGCCTTGCAGCACGCCCGCATAGCCGGATTTGCGATAGTCTTCGCCGATAGCTACGGCCAGGTCCGGATTTCCCGAAAGCGTCAAAAGCCTTTGCCGCTCGGCAATCGCCTCTTTGTACATCCCGGATTGAGCATAAGCAGCCTCCAACGCGCGCTGTGCGAGTACAAAATTCGGATCTAGCTCCAGCGTCTTCTTCAATTGTTGGATCGCGGGCTCGTATTGCCGCGCAAAATACAGCTGCCGCCCGACGCTGGCATTGATTGGCAGAGAAAGGGGATCGAGTTCCAGTGCCTTCTGAAGTTCAGCCCTGGCTTCTGGCAGACGTCCCAACCTCATCAGAAAGTTTCCGTACCACTGGTGGGCGGTAGCAGAATTGGGGTCAAGTTCGAGAGCTCTTTTGAATTCGGTTTCCGCCCCCGACCAATCCCAGTCGTAAGATTCGTGTACCAGAGCGAGAGAAATGTGTGCCTCAGGCAGCGTGTCGTCGATCTTTAAGGCCTGTGTGGCCGCCAAGGTAGCGTTTTGGCGCACTTGCTTCGGCGCAACATACCCAGTATCGCCCAGGAAATTGTAGGCGTCGGCAAGGCCCGCAAATGCCAAAGCGTAGTTTGGATCTCTCTCAGCGGCCTGCTTGAAATAATCGATGGCCTTGGTCAGTCCAACTTCTGTCCATTTGTTCCTATAGTAAAGGCCCTGAAGATAGAGCTGATAGGCCTCAGGGTTGTCGGTGTAATGCTTGGCTAGCTGAAGTGTCGCTTGGCCGGTAAGTTTGGGGCGCAGATTTTCGTAGATCTCCCTGGAGATGTCCTCCTGAACGTTTAACAGATCCGCGACTCTGCGATTGTACTTTTGGCCCCACAGCTCCGATCCGTCCGCGACGCTGACCAGATCGGCCTGAATGGTTAAGACATCGCCTCGTTGGGCAACGCGTCCCGTAAGGACAGCGTCGACGTTGAGTTCCTGTCCAACCTTCTGGGCATTGGTTTCCTTGCCCTTGTAACTGAATACGGTGCTCCTGGCCATTACCCGCAACTCCGGGACTCGCGAGAGGCCACCGATAATGCCATCGGTCATGCCATCAGCCAGATACTCGATATTGGCATCGGCGCCCGTGTTCGCAAAAGGCAGCACGGCGATGGAATGAATCCGGGAGGAGGCGGAACTGCCCTCCCGCACCTGCCGCCAAACACGTGGGGCCACAGCGATAAGAGTTGCCAGCAACGCGAAACCGGCCGTTGCCAGAATTGGCAAACGCCACCGAGTCCTGGGGGGCTGGGGCATCACAGTGCCGGATATACGGGACGATCCCGAGTCGCGCTGGACCCGAGCCAGATCGGCGCGGAGTTCCGCGGCAGACTGGTAGCGCATGCGGCGGTCCTTTTCGAGCAACTTGGCAATGATCCAACCCAGATCGGGTAGCAGATCGACATTCAGCCGAGTCGCGGGGACGGGAGTGCGATTGAGGATGGCTTCGAAGACGACCGCAGTAGTCCCCATGCCGGAGGCCAGGCGGCCCGTCGCCATTTCATACAACACTGCACCGAGCGAGTAGAGGTCGGTACGCACGTCCAGCTCTTGGCCCCGAGCCTGCTCGGGAGACATGTAGGCCACCGTGCCGACTGCAGCGCCCGTGCTCGTTAAATCTCCACCGGTGTTCACGGTGGGAAGGGCGGAAGCTCCTACTCCTTCGGCTACCTGGCGCGGATTGGCGATCAATTTGGCCAACCCGAAGTCCAGCACTTTGGCTTGGCCCCGACGGGTGAGAAAAATATTAGCGGGCTTGAGATCTCGATGGATGATGCCGCTTTCGTGCGCCGCTTCGAGGGCGTCGGCGATTTGAATTGTAATTTCAAGAATCTGATTGCTGGGGAGCGCCTTACCTGTGATGAGGTGCTTGAGAGTTTCCCCGGCGAGGCACTCCATCACGATGAAGGGATGGCCTTCGGCCTCGTCAATTTCGTAAATGGTGCAGATGTTGGGATGGTTGAGAGCGGAAGCGGCGCGGGCTTCTCGCTGGAATCGTTCGAGAGCCTGATGGTCCCGAATCAGCTCGGGTGGGAGAAACTTAATCGCGACATTCCTGCCGAGGCGAAGATCCACGGCGCGGTAGACCACTCCCATGCCACCGCCGCCGAGAAGTTCTTCGACCCGGTAGTGGGAGATGACTTTGCCAATCATAGGAGGCCAGAACGCAGAGTCCTGGCAGATTGCCATGTTAGGCCGCTCAATGGAGCAAGTCAATGCGGCGCTGGACCAGAATATGGCGTTTACATGGCTGGGATAAAATCGTTCCCAATAACGCGAGCGCGGCATTGAGCGACTTTCAGGAACTCTTTTATCTCTTTTGAACATCAAAACGAGAGACAGAATATCCTGGCGGTGCTGAGAACTATCAGGCACAGCAAGCCGCCTGGGATTCGTTTACGACGACTCAGGACACGTTCAACTTTGTTGAAGCGGATGCTTTACCGGACTTGAGCAACTGCTCGGAATTCTGAACTAAGGTTTTTTAGCTGCGCGGGAGCCCACCAAGGTCCTCTTGCCCGCTGATCCGAGCAGATCGGTGTTCTGCCACACCCACAGCGTTTGTGGCCCACCATTAGAAAACTACACATTCCTAACGCCAGGATTAACCGGGCTAAGACCCAATGATTATGCGGGTACGCAAGAGCTAGTTGTAACGGGGTTTTCTAACATAACAGTACTTCCCGACCCACAGAATCCCACTATTTCGCACCACGCCGTTGCGGATTAATCTCGCCCTCTGTGTGATAGGAACCCCGCTGATCTTACAGGCGTGAGAAAAGAAGGGTCAAACGTTTGACGGGGTGAGAACAGGACGGGATGGAATATGCACCCCCCTGCCAATCGGCTGGCTTTTTAGATAGGAGCCCGCTCCCGCTCTGCGACCGAACCTCACCCCGGTTGTAAAATCAAAGTTTATGAAAGCGGTCCCTCCACCACCGCGTGCGAAGCGCTCAAGCTGGGGTGGATTTACACTCCTTGAGTTGATCGTCGCGGCGACTATTCTGTCAATTCTCACGCTGATGGCGCTGCCGCTGGCGCGAGTCACGATTCAGCGCGAGAAGGAGAAGCAACTCCGCAGAGCGTTGTGGGAGATGCGCGACGCCAACCGGGCTGACGGTCGCACATCTGCTCGGCCATGCGAATACCCAAATCTTGCCTACCTACGTCCGGCCCTTGGATGAGAACACCAGAGCGCTGATCGAGGCCATGGACACTGCCCACCACCAGCACGTAGCGCCGCATTCCATCAACTGACTGTTTCCCTCGCTCTGCTCTATGTCGCAAGAATTTAAGACGGGAACTAATGCGAATCGCGAGACATTTTTTATCACGTTTTTATCACAGCAATCCGATTTTGATCCGAGGTCTCAGTCTGAGATTGGATCGCCTGACGCATAACCAATTGAAAATAAATGGCGGAAGCGAGTGGGGGTCGAACCCACCGGTGACAGGATTGCCTGCCGCCCGCCGGTTTTGAAGACCGGGACGATCACCGGACCGCATGCGCTTCCACAGTTGTTGTTCATTTCGTGTTGCTTAAATCATGTTAGCTCCACGCCATTGACTGCCAGTTAGCCTGCCGCATGCGAACATCGCCGTTGGGACACAGGCGTGTTCTACAAAGCATCGGACTCATTTTACGTTGGTTGCCAAAACTGTGCAGTTTGAACCATCCAAGCATTCTCTTCAAGCCTATGCTAGAGGAGATGAACCGTCGCAGCGAAGGGCGCTACTCCAGCCCTTGGAAAGAGAGAATGGAACATGAGCTATGACAATAGGCCGACACCCAAACTGCGTGAAGCCGCCAAACCGCCCCTGTCCCATCCCGGTGCGATCCCCGACTCAGACCGTGCCAGGAAGCCGCCCCTTGGTGAGTCGTCCCGTGCCAATCAGGAATTAAATCCCGGAGATCGGGTCGAAGGTCGGGGCAACTTCGGAAAACCAAATGGAGAATTGGGTACGGTGGAGCGAACGAATGAAGAAGACGCGGTAGTCAAATGGGATGGTGACGGTCGTACGAGACTTCACCAACCGGCGCTCAAGAAGGTTTGAGCATGGAGAACAGGTCCGGGTGCTTTTGAGCGGGGACGAACTTTACTGACACTTTCCACTGACATTTGCAAATCGTCCCAACAGCACCCAAATTGCGTCATTGTAAGCCGGCAACTCCATGATTCCAAAACCCTATCAAGTATTGGCCTCACGTCCGCTTCCCCGAAGGCAACAGGGAACCGGCCATGAATGGCGGCAGACCCGACTGAAGGCGACTCGCGAATCCGTGCAATCCGTGGCCGGTCGTTTTCGTCTGTGCCCGCGCTACTTCGGCTGCGGGACGATGCGCAGGTACGGTTTCGGGGACTTCCATCCGCCGGGATATAGCTTTTGCGCTTCTTCGTTGGTCACGTTGCCGCCAATGATGACATCGTCGCCCTGCTTCCAGTTCGCCGGGGTCGAGACTTTGTGTTTCGCCGTGAGCTGGATGGAGTCGATGACGCGCAGGATCTCGTCAAAGTTGCGGCCGGTGCTCATGGGATAACTGAGTTGCAGCTTGATTTTTTTGTCGGGGCCGATCACGAAGACGGTACGCACGGTGGCGTTGTCGGCGGCGGTGCGGCCCTCCGCAGTGGTTCCGCTTTCGGCCGGCAGCATCCCGTAGAGCTTGGCGATTTTGAGTTGCGGGTCGCCGATCATGGGGTAATTGACTTTTGCCCCTTGCGTCTCTTCGATGTCGACGGCCCACTTTCCGTGGCTGCTGACGGGATCCACGCTCAGGCCGATGATCTTCACGTTGCGCTTGGCAAATTCCGGCTGCAGGCGGGCCATGGTGCCCAGTTCGGTGGTGCAGACGGGCGTGAAGTCTTTGGGATGCGAAAACAAAACTGCCCAGCCATTGCCGATCCAGTCGTGAAACTGGATGGTCCCTTGCGTGGTTTCAGCAGTGAAATCGGGGGCCGTATCGTTGATGCGGGGAATGCTCTGGGTCTCATTGGCAGTCGCGGTAGTCATGATCATCTCCTTTATGTTCTTGATGAATTTGGATCGCTCAAGATTCGGAAAGTCTGCCGGCCCGGCTACCAGACTTGGGAAAAAGCGGATGAAAATGAAACCCACCCGCTTCACCGGGTGGGCTGGGAAGAATCTCGCGGTTCCCTACCCACACGCCGGCGCCGGTCGACAACAACACATGGCACTGGCGATCAAAGTAGAAAACATATAGCTAGGATAGAAGCGCGGACTGCCACTGTCAAACGTTTCGAGCCGGCCCGGATTCGTTTTCCATTTATTTTCTTCATGATTTTCTGCATCGTGCGTGGTGCGAGAGCATCCCTTGTGGGGCACGGCCATTCATTTCTGGGGACACTCATGGGGAAACAGGCGCGGCGGCTGGCCATGGCGCAATGGGACGTATTCACCTCCAGGCCACTCGAGGGAAATTCCCTGGCGGTCTTTTTTGATGCGACGGGATTGAGCGACGCGGAAATGCAGTCGATTGCGAAAGAGATGAATCTCTCGGAGACGACTTTCATTTTTCCCCGCGATGCGGAGACGGAGCGCCAGCGTGGCGTCAGGGTGAGAATTTTCACGGTGCAGGAGGAGTTGCCCTTTGCGGGGCATCCCACGCTGGGTACGGCGTTCGCCTTACGCGGAGAATCCGGGACGAAGGAAATCACGCTTGACCTGAACGTGGGAAAAGTTCCCGTACGATTCGAGGATACGGCCGGGCAGGCGGCATTTGGAGAGATGACCCAGGTGGATCCGAAATTTGGAATGCAGCACGACCGCGAGGCGGTGGCGCGAGCCGCCGGGTTGCGCGTCGACGATTTCGATTCGTCCCTGCCGATCGAAACGGTATCGACCGGAGTTCCCTTCACCGTGACTCCCCTGAAATCCTTGGCGGTCATCCAAAAATTGCGAGTGGATGAGTATCGCATGGCGGAGTATCTGGAGAAAACGGGCGGGAAATTTCTCTATTTCGCAGCCCGTGACACCGTCGATCCGGCGGCCCGTTTGCACGCCCGGATGATTTTTTACAACGGCGAAGATCCTGCCACGGGGTCGGCGGCGGGGTGCGCTGCCGCTTGGATGGTAGCCCATGGAGTCGCCGAACCGGACCAGCGCGTGCTCATCGAGCAGGGAATCGAGATGCAGCGGCCCAGCCGGATTTTTGTGCGGGCCTCACGGCAAAATAATTTTCACGATAACCGTATAGTTAACGTACGCGTTGGAGGCAACGCAATCGAAGTCATGCGCGGTGAAGTTTTCCTCTGATCTAAGTGACGCAAGCCGCCGAAAATACAGTGGCCCACTCCCGCGAAAAAAAATCAATGGCCAGAATGTCCCATTGGCATCGGCGGCACTTTACAGTGAGCGCGCTTCCCGTTAGCATTCATCTCGCTCTGACATTCTTCATATCGAGAAAAGCCTCTGTTGGATTTGCGAGTCACGCTTGCGGCCGCGCCTGACAGATATGGAAGGCTGATGAAACCAAAGCGCACGATCCTGTGTGTGGATGACAACGAACAGTCTCTTTCCCACCGAAAAATCATGCTGGAAACCCGGGGGTATCGCGTGGCGAGTTTTTCCCGCGGGGAAGACGCGCTGGCGCGTTTCCAACAGGGCGGCGTTGACCTGGTGATTGCCGACATGGCGATGCCCGGACTGGACGGGCCGCAACTGATCGCCAGGATCAAGGATTTGTCGCCACACACTCCCGCCATCCTGATCTCCAGCAAGGTACGTATTTACGATCACGATTCGCAGGCTGACGTTTTTCTGACTAAAGGGATGTATGCGCCGGTCGATCTGCTGGAACGAGTTCGCCTTTTGCTGGTGCGAAAGCGCGGCCCCAAGCGCATGCAGCCCCGCACGCCGGATATTCCGCGACAGATTGGAGTCGCGTAAGTAAGATTCCTGCTTTTAGCTCCTGGCGAACACTTATCAACGCACGCTGGTTTTCCGGACAGCGTGCGTTTCGTTTTGGACGCGGAGGCAAACTTCAGCCCGGGGAAAGCTGGAGAACTTCATAAGCCTTCACACCTGGAACGCCAGCAGCCGGAAGCTGCCTCTCCGCTGCGGTCGCTCGACCTTCGTGTAAGATTCCTAGCAGGCATGGCTGATGCATTCATCGAAGCTAAGAACCTGCGAAAGACGTATCACGTAGGCAAAATTGAGGTGGAAGCGCTGCGCGGGATTTCCTTCAGCGTGCAGAAGGGCGAGTTCGTCAGCGTAGTGGGACCGTCGGGCAGTGGAAAGTCAACTCTCTTTTATCTTTTGGGTGGGTTGACACGGGCTGACGGCGGCAGCGTGATGCTCGACGGCGACGACCTGGCCACGCTTTCCGACGCGCAACGAACCCGCATGCGCAAGCGCAAGATCGGCTTCGTCTTCCAGAAGTTCAACCTGCTGCCTACGCTCGACGCTCGCTCGAATATTGAGATCGCCCGGGAAATCTCAGGCAACAGTAATGGAGATCCGGCGCACTTCAACCGTATCACCGATCTGCTCGGGCTGACCAAGCGGCTGGGGCATCGCCCTTCGGAACTTTCCGGAGGCGAGCAGCAGCGGGTGGCGTTGGCGCGGGCTCTGATCAACAAGCCTGCGGTCGTGCTCGCGGATGAACCGACCGGCAACCTGGACTCCAAAAACTCGGACGTTGTGCTCGGAATGTTGCGGCGGTCGAACCAGGAATTGGGTCAAACCGTGCTGATGATCACTCACAACCCGGAGGCCGCGAAGTACGGAGACCGCATCATTCACATGCGGGACGGTCAAATCGTCAGGCCGGAAGATGATCCGCAGTGGGCACGGCAGTGAAGTTGGGTTGCCGAACGAGTCTGAGCCGAATGAGTCCTGGCGTTATGGTGTAGTGGGTAGGGACGCCCGCGGACACCGCGGGTGGCTACCTGCGATGTTATCCTAAGTGAATCGGATTCCCGCGAAGCGGGCTGTAATCTTTCATGTCTAAGCCAGAAACTTCCAATCCAGAAACCCAAATTGTCCCCGAAAGCTCGGAGTCCTTCGGCGATATCTTGTCTCAATTCCAGAAGAGTCACTCGCGCAAGGCGGAGCGCAGTAAACAACTGCAGGGAACGGTGATTGCGCTCAACGCAGAGTCGGTGTTCTTCGATATCGGATACAAGTCGGAAGGAATTTTGCCTGTGGCGGCCCTGCAAGGGGAGGCGCTGAAGCCCGGGGACAAGTGCCTGGTGACGGTGAAGGGCCGCGATCTGGATGGCTATTACGAGCTGTCGCGTTTCAAGGTCGAGCGGCCCATGGATTGGACTGGGCTGGAAAAAGCTTTTGCCGACAAGACGCCCGTCCTGGGCACGGTGACCGGCGTGATCAAAGGCGGATTCAGCGTCGACGTGGGCGTGCGGGCGTTCATGCCGGCCTCGCGCAGCGGGGTTCGCGAGGCCGCGGAGATGGAGAAGCTGGTAGGACAGGAGATTCGCTGCCGCATCATCAAGCTCGACGTTACGGATGAAGATGTGGTGGTGGATCGCCGGGCGGTCGCGGAGGAAGAGGAACGGTCCGCCAAGGACAAGTTTTATTCGCAGATCAAAGAAGGCGAAACGCTGAGCGGGACGGTGCGCAGTCTGACCGATTACGGCGCCTTCGTCGATCTGGGTGGGGTGGATGCGTTGCTGCATGTGAGCGACATTGCCTGGGGCAGGGTGAACAAACCCGCGGATGTGCTCTCAGTGGGGCAAGAAGTCGAGGTAAAAGTGCTGAAGGTCGCGGCGGATACCGGCAAGCGGCGGATTTCCGTTGGACTGAAGCAGCTGCAGCCGCATCCCTGGGACGCGGTCGCCGAAAAGTTCCGAGCAGGCGATCGAGTGCGCGGCACAGTCACGCGGCTTGTGGAATTCGGAGCATTCGTCGAACTGGAGCCGGGCATCGAGGGCTTGATTCACATTTCCGAGATGTCGTGGTCGAAGGGAAAGATCAGGAAAGCCAGCGACGTGGTGAAGCCGGGCGAGACTGTCGAGGCTGTGATTTTGCAGGTCAACGCCGGCGAACGCCGCATCTCGCTGGGGCTCAAGCAGGCATTGGGCGATCCGTGGGCCGACGTGGCACAGCGATTTCAGATCGGCTCGGCGGTCGAAGGGCCAGTCACCAACCTGACCAAGTTCGGCGCTTTCTTGCAAGTCTCCGAAGGAATCGAAGGCATGGTCCATGTCAGCGACATCAGCGCCGAGAAGCGAATCAACCAGCCGCAGGACGTGCTGCGCGTCGGACAAGTGGTCAAAGCGCAAGTGCTAGCCATCGATCTCGAGAAACGGCAGATGCGGCTGGGCATGAAACAACTGGTTCCGACGGGCTTGGACGAATATATCGCGGAGCACAACGAAGGCGACGTGGTTACCGGCCGTCTGATGGACGATTCCGGCGGAGAGGCACGAGTGGAACTGGGCGAGGGCATTCATGCCATGTGCAAGGTGACCGTGGCCACTCCGGTAAAAAGCGAGGTCCCCGAGGTCCCTAAAGAGGCGCAGCCGGATATTTCGTCTTTGAGTTCCATGCTGCAGGCGCGCTGGAAGAGTGGCTCCGGAACACCTGCAAAACCAGAAGCGTCAAGGACGGGGCAGGTTAGGAGTTTTCGAATTGTGAATCTGAACCGGGCGGAGAAAAAGATTCAATTGGAATTCGCGTAAGCGCGAAAAGCGGTCACGCCGGTAACGCTTCCCTCAAGCCTACGGATGCTGGGACTGGCAAATGGAGTATAATTTTCGGGTCGAGCGGGAGTAGCTCAGTGGTAGAGCGCGACCTTGCCAAGGTCGATGTCGCGGGTTCGACCCCCGTCTCCCGCTCCAGATTTTTGTTCCCAGCCTGCCCGCGCAGATGGACTTTTTTCGGCCGGAACGCTGGCTTATGAAGCAGGGGCGCGGTACCCAAGTGGTAAGGGAGAGGTCTGCAAAACCTTTATGCGTCGGTTCGATTCCGACCCGCGCCTCCAATCTTTCCTTCCAGTGACTTAATTTGCCACACCCGATTACGTTCTTTCTATTCTGCTGGGTCCTGAACCCTCGTCTATGGTTAAATGCCAGCGGTGAAGATCGCCATCGACATTCGGCGGATGACCGAGTTTGGCGTGGGGACTTACATCCGCAATGTGGTTCGCACACTGGGCCGGCTCGACCACGAGAACGAATTTGTTTTGATCGGCTCTCCGGCCAAGGTCGAAGAAATTGGCGCCCTGCCGGCAAACTTTCGCACCGTGCCGCTGCTCGCGCCGGAGCGCTCCGTCCAGGGATACCGTGACTTCCGTATCGCGGTGAAGCGGCTGGATTGCGACCTGGTACATATTCCCAATCTTTTTTCCGTGCCGCGTGCGCTGCCTTGCCCCTACGTAATGACGGTGCACGACCTGCTCGATCACATGGCGCGCGCCCGCGAGCAGAACGGCTTCTGGCGCTCGCTTTATTTTCAGACCACCAAACGGGTTCTGGCCGGGGCGGCGCGAATCTTTGCCGTATCGAATTTCACGCGGAATGAAATCGAGAAGCTGTTCGAGATTCCCCCCGAGCGCATCGAAGTGGTTTACAACGCCATCGATGAACGATTCCTGCGGGGACATGCCAGTGCCGCTGACCGCGACCTGATCGCCCGCCGCTACCAGGTGACCTACCCTTTCCTGCTGTATGCGGGAAGAATCAGTGCGCACAAAAATGTAGTGCGCATGATCGAAGCTTTCTCCGCGTTGAAAACGGAGCTGGAAAGAGATCAGTCCTATCCCGATCTCAAACTCATCATTATCGGAGACGATCTTTCCGGCAATCCGGACTTGCGGCGAACCGTGGTGCGCAGCGGAGTGCAGAACGATGTGCGCTTCCTGGGATTCATCCCCATCGAGGTGCTGCGCATTTTTTACGATGAGGCGAAAATTTTCGTCTTCCCGTCACTCTATGAGGGCTTCGGCCTGCCTCCGCTGGAAGCCATGGTGCACGGAACGCCGGTGGTGACTTCCAACGTGAGCTCGCTGCCCGAGGTCGTGGGAAATGCGGCGGTGCTGGTCAATCCCGAAAACGTGTTCGAGATCATGCGCGCCTTGCACCGCGTTCTCATGGACCAGGGCTTGCGGGACCGCATGAAGGAGCGCGGATATCAGCAGGCTGCGAAGTTCTCGTGGGAAACATCGGTGCGCCGCATTTTAGAAGCCTACGGCCAAATCGGGCACAAGAGCCAAACCCATCCCGTTCACCAGCCAGCCGCCGACTGACGGTGCCGCCGCGATTTACTTCTGGCGTCTTCCCTCGAAGGATTACTTCAGCAAGGGCTGACCCGGCGACAGAATGGCCAGCTTGTTTAGTTTGGCAGTGATGCGGGCGCGGTCAGCGTCGGTTTTAGCGGCAGCCAGGCGCTTGCGCAGCTGGACAATTTTTTCTTTGCGGGTACGTCGCCGGCGAATCTCCGGCCGGCGGCTGGGTGCTGACATTGGGGACTCCTGAATGAACTGCGCAACTTGTTGGCCGCCGGACGCGATACTAAATTCGGCCGCGTTGCAACCACATTAGTCATTGAATCGGAACCGGCCCAAACTGTCAATGATCGCCGCTCATCGCATGGGACTTGCGGCCCTGATCCGCCGCAGCCGCTTTGGCCCGCTTTGATCAGTGCACGTCGAAGTTGTACGTGCCCGACCCAATCCGCACGACATATGATCCGTCGACTGTCTCGGCCTCGATCGGATTTCCATCTTCGGTGGGTTGCGCTCCTGGGATGGCAGGCAAGAAAACTTTTGCGGACGTGTTGGCCGGGATCGTGACTTTCAGAGAAAACGGCCCGGCCGGACTCCCCTTCCAGTCGCTGATGATCCTGCCGTAAACCGAATCATATTCCGCGCGCGCTGCAGTCATGCGCGCATCCAGATGCGGATGAACCACAATCTCTTTGAAGCCGGGCGAATCCACCGTGGTATCGATCCCGGCGGCGTAACGATAGACCCAGGCAATCACCGAGCCGAAAGCATAGTGATTGTAGGAATTCATCGAGGGATCGCCGGTATCGCCGTTCCAGCGCTCCCACCAGGTGGTCGCGCCTTTCGACAGCATGTAGCCCCAAGACGGATAGGTATCGTTCAGCAACAGACGATAAGCGACATCACTGCGGCCGTGATCGGCCAGCGTAAAGAGCAGGAAGGGAGTTCCAAGAAATCCCGTCGAAAGATGCCAGTTGCGGGCTTCAATGTCTTTCACGAGTTTTTCTACCAGAAGAGGTTCAAGAGTCTCGGCAGCCATCTTCGTGTAGAGGGCGACTACATACGAAGTTTGCGTTCCGGTTCCGACTTCTCCGTCTTCTTTAATGTAGGCCTTCTGAAAAGCCGCGCGAATATTCTGCACGACACCGTCATAACGGCTGGCGTCGCTCTCCTTGCCGATTGCATGCGCCATTTGCGACATCATATTGGCGATCAGGGCCCAATAGGCGGTCGCCAGCAAATCTTTGTTTGTATGCTCGTCGGGGGCCAGCCAGTCGGCGAAGTTTGGTCCCACTCCTTTCGTTCGCAGGAAGTCGGGATTTCTGGTTTGAATAAACTCCATCCAGCGCTGCATTGCCTCCCAGTTCTGTTCAATCACAGCCTTGTCGGCATACTGCACCCATGTTGTCCATGGAACGATCACTCCGGCATCGCCCCAGCCCGGTGCGCCGACCATGTCGCTCCCTTGCGGCGGTTCCTCGGATTCATCGGCGCTGGAAGGAAGAGTATTCGGCGATACGTTTCGAAATGCACCTTGAGGACTTTGCGCGTCGGTGATGTCCTGGATGAATTTCTGCGAGAACGCAGCGATGTCGAAGTTGTAGCTCCCCGTGCGCCAGAAAACTCCCGCGTCTCCCATCCAACCCAGGCGTTCGTCGCGCTGCGGACAATCCGTGGGAATGCTCAGGAAATTTCCGCGCTGCCCCCAGATGCCAATCGACCACATGCGATTGACCAGGTCGCTCGACGTGTCTAGCCGCGCTACCGGATCGCCGCTCACGCTGCTGACCACCTCTCCCTTGATCGCATCCAGCGGTGGCGTTCCGGGATAGCCCGTCATTTCCACGTAACGGAAGCCGTGGAACGTGAAATGCGGAGCGAACGTCTCTTCATCCCCTCCTCGTAAGGTGTAGACGTCAGTCGCGTCCGCGTTCCGCAGATTTGCGGTATAGATCGTCCCATCGGCATTCAGAATTTCAGCGAAGCGCAAGCGAACCTTGGCGCCCTCCGCGCCCTTAACTTTTAACGTGACCCAGCCCACCATGTTCTGGCCCATGTCGAAGATGTAGGCTCCGTTTGCGGCAGCCGTCACGCGCTGCGGGTCGAGCGTAACGATGACTCGCGCGGGCGCGTCAACCTGGCTGGACACGGCAATAGCGGGCGCAGGCGCGACCACCGCCGGCTTCCACTTCGAATCGTCGAAGCCGGGCTTTTCCCATCCTGGCTGTTCCAAACGCGCGTCGTATACTTCGCCGCCGTAGATATCGGATCGAACAATCGCCGATGCCGCCGTTTTCCATGAGTCGTCCGTCACCATGGTGTCATGGCTGCCGTCGGCATAATCGAGTTCGAGTTGCGCCAGCAAACGGTCCGGCGGCGGAAAAAAATGCATGCCGACCCACGTTAAACCGCTGCCATACCAGCCGTCCCCTAGCAGTGCGCCGATTACGTTGTCGCCGTTGACCAATAAGCTGGTGACGTCGTAGGCCTGGTAGAGAACGCGTTTGCGATAGTCGGTGAAGCCGGGCGTCAGGACATCGGCGCCAACCCGGCTGCCGTTTATAAACACGCGATAGCTTCCGAGGGCAGTCACGTAAAGTCTCGCGCTCCGCAGGTTCTTCGATATCGTCAGCGTGCTTCGCAGGTACGCGGCAGGTTGTGGCAGCTCTCCCGGATCTCCCAGTCGTTTGTCGGCCAGCTCCGCTACAACGTGGGCTGATTTCCAATGGGATCCTTCGATACTGGTCTTCCAATGCGTGTTCGTTGGAAGACGCATCGTGGCGCCATTTGAACGCGTGATCTTCACCAGCGCCGCCAGCGCCGCGGTCGCGGTTTTGGCTCCCGCGTTCGGTCCGTACTCCGGAGACTCGGGAGCAGTCACGGTCACTTCAATAGAGTTTTTGCCTATGATCAGCTGATCGGAAATGTCCCGGCGATCGAAGGTAGTCCATCTGCTCTTGGCATCGACTTCATGCCCATTTACCTTGGCGACGACATCTCCCCGCGTCGCGAGTAGCAGGGCCGCATCTCTTGGTTTTTCGGAAAGGTTGAACGTGACGCGAAACGTAGCCGCGGTTTTGGGCACAACCGCCAGCGCATCTTGACCTTTAACCCAAATCCAGCGAATCCCTTTGCGGTCGGCGGCGTCTTCGGGATTCTTCCAGCGGATCCACTTGGCCTTCCAGTCCGCCGGATGCAGGAGGCCCATCTCCCACCAGGCTCCTGCCGCAGGCTCCGCGGCTTGACCTCCGGAATCCCATACTCGAACTTTCCAGTAATATCTCCTGCGCGATTCCAGCATTGGGCCGCGATAGACGATGCCCACCGATTCCGAAGAATCAACCTTGCCGCTATCCCAGATGTCAGCTCTGCCGGCCCGCAGGCTCTCATCGTCGCTGGCGACCAAAATCTGGTATGCCTCCTGTTTCCAGTTGCGCTCGGTATTATCGCTTTGCCATGACAGGCGAGGAGAAGGGGTGTCGATGCCCAAAGGATTCTCCAGATATTCGCAGCGCAAGTGAACCGGCACGGCGGCCGCGGCCGATACCTGGATAATAACTGCGATGACGACTGCGAAGATCACACCCCACCATCGGCGACGCTCCACCTTGATCCTCCTGAATTCGGTATTGCCCGATCGCCCGGATCGCCCGACAATTCCGTCAGCGGGCCGATAACACGGATCGCGGGATGGTGTCACTTCGGCAATATCGGTGTCAACTGGCGAACTCCCTGTAGGAGAATGGATCTATGACCGGCGTGCGGATGGATACCTGGCTCTGGGCGGCGAGATTTTTCAAAACGCGGCCCCTGGCGAAACGCGCTTGCGAACTCGGCAGGATTTCTTCGAATGGCCAGCCCGCCAAGGCGGCGCGCGAAGTCCGCGTCGGCGACAGGCTGCGCGTGACCAATGAAGGCGGCGACTTTCAGGTGGACGTTCTGCTTCTGAGTGAGGTGCGTGGTCCAGCGCCGGCGGCGCAGGCGCTTTACCGGGAAACCGAGGAGAGCCGGGAACAGCGCGAAAAACTCGCGGCTGAACGGAAGGCCATGCGGCAATTCGAAACGCTGCCGGAGGGACGGCCTTCGAAGCGCGACCGTCGCCACATCATCCAGTTCCGGGGCCGAGTGTAAGACTTCCTAACGGGAGTCAAGGGCTTTCACCACAGAGGACAGAGGACACAGGAGACGAGACCTTTGCACAGACGAAGTAATTCAGCTCGGCGGACGTTTAAGCGCGAAAAAAGTGCGACGGGTCTTGCTGAGCGGCACTCTTGCCGATAGACTCAAGCGTCGCAGGCAGGCGCACCGCACACCCCATGAACCTTCGTCCAGGCGTCACCTACGCCCTCACCACCTGTTGCTTTGCCTTCTTAGCAGTCTGCGCCGGGGCGCAAGGTCCAGCGACTACGATTGCGGTCACTGCGTATGTGAAGGCCGAGATGCAGCGCCAGCACATTCCCGGCTTGTCGCTGTTAGTGTCAAGAGCCGGCCAGATCGTTCTGGCGCAAGGATTCGGATTGGCCAACGTCGAATTGCAGGTGCCGGTTAAACCGGAGACGGTCTTCCAGTCGGGATCGGTGGGCAAACAGTTCACCGCAACTGCGGTGATGATGCTCGTGGCCGAGGGCAAGATCGCTCTCGACGATCCACTCACGAAATATTTTGCGGATGCTCCGCCAAGTTGGAAGGAAGTGACTGTGCGCGAGCTACTGAGTCACACCGCCGGTTTCGGCGATTATCCAAAAGACTTCGATTTCCGCAAAGACTGGAGCGAAGGCGAAGAACTGAAGCTGATCGAAAGCATTCCTCTGGCGTATCCGCCCGGAACGAGTTGGGCCTACAGCAACTTTGGATACGTAACGCTTGGGATTCTGATTCATCAAGTCACCGGCGAATTCTATGGCGACTTTTTACGCCAACGGATTTTTCAGCCCCTGGGCATGCAGTCCACACGCATCATCAGCGAAGCCGACATTGTTTCCAACCGTTCCGCAGGCTACCGCCTAGTGAAAGGTGAGTTGAAAAACCAGGAGTGGGTGGCGCCCGTGGTAAACACCACTGCCGATGGCAGTCTGTATTTCACGATTCTAGATTTGGCCAAGTGGGACACAGCGCTCTACACCGAGAAATTGCTGAAGCGCTCCAGCCTTGACTTGATGTGGACTCCGGTGCTCCTGAAGAACGGCCAGCCCAACAGCGGCGGTTACGGCTTTGGCTGGTTCATCGCGGAGAGAAACGGCCACCGGTGCATTCATCACGACGGCTCCTGGCAGGGATTCGAAACTGCAATCGACCGCTATGTTGATGATGAGTTGACCGTGGTCGTGCTCGCGAATCTGGCGGGCTCGAAACCAGGCGACATCACCCGGCACGTCGCCGAGATGTATCTAGCAGACAAGGAGCGGTGACGTTAAGCTCTGCTGATTTGGCCGCGCGCTTCCACTTCCATCCGCATGCCGTATTTGGGACGCAGAGTGATCAGTGGCTCGGGCTCCACGCGATGTCCGGGAACGAGTGCGAACTTCCACGTCTGCGCCAGCGTGGCCAGCAGCAAGACGCCCTCCATCCATGCAAACGATTCGCCAATGCATTGCCGAACTCCCGCCCCGAATGGAAAGTAAGTAAGTTTGGTTCGGCGCGATCTGGCCTCCAGGCTGAAGCGCTCCGGGTCGAAGCGCAGAGGATCGGGGAAAAACCGCGGGTCGCGATGGGCGACGAACTGGCTCATCAGCACCGTGGTTTTCGCGGGGAGAAGAAACTCTCCAAGTCGAAAATCGGCGCGCGCGTATCGGCCCATGGCCCACGCCGGCGGGTAGAGCCGCATCGATTCAGCCAGCACCATCTCGACATAACGCAGACGCGGAACATCGCCGTACGTGGGCAGGCGGCCTTGCAGTTCCCGGTCGATTTCATGGTGAAAGCGGCGTTCGCACTCGGGATTTTGCGAGAGTAGATACCACGTCCAGGAGAGAGCGTTGGCCACGGTTTCGTAACCCGCCAGAAAAATCGTGATCACCTGATCTCGCAGCGATTGCTCCGAAGCCTCATTATGATCAGGCGAAGCCGCCAGCATCAGATCGAGCAGGCTGCCTCCTTGGGAATCTCGCCGCCGGTGCGCGGCAATCATGCGGTACACAACTGCATCGATGCGCTTGCGCGCTCTTACGAAAGCCGCCAGTCCTGGGGGCCGTACATGCACCAGCCACTCCGCGGCCGGCAGCATCACAATAAAATTGTAAAGGCCCATGATGCGGTTGAGGGCGCCGGCGAGTTCGTCTACTTCATCGCGGAGATCGGTGTCAAACAAAGTTTGCGCGACTACGTTGAGCGTTAGTTGCATCATGTCGATGGCAAGGTCGCGCTGTTCCCCGGGGCGCCATCGGTCGCGCATGCCGGCCGCCTGCTTGACCATCATGCCCGCGTACTCTGGAATGCGCTGGCGATGAAATGCGGGTTGCGCCACCTGCCGCTGCGCGCGATGTTGCGCGCCTTCGCTGGTGATCATGCCCGCACCCAGCATCATTTTTGTGCGCTGCACCGTGCGTTCTTTGATGAAGTTCTCGTTCTGCACCACCAGCACTTCGCGGAAGTAGTCGGGATGGTTCAGGAAGACGATGTGGTTCCACCCGATTTTGTAATGCGCGATGTCGCCGTATTCCTGGGCCAGGTGCTGAAACAGCAGGATCGGATTCGCCGGGCGAAACCGGCGGAACGCGAACCAGAGGAGGTTGCGCTGGAAGCCGGGAGGGAAGCGGTATCCCTCGGCGCCGCGCACGTCATTCCCAGGTGCATCGTTTCTGGCGGCGGTTGCCATCGTTCCAGTGTACTTCGTGCGCTGGATAGCTGGAGAGTAAGGAGAACGGAGCTTCGCTCCGCGGACAGCCGAGGCGGCTGTCCCTACGTGGCCCGTGTTAGCGCTTCGCGGCTTCAGTCGTCTGAAGCGCATCCAATTCCGCCAGAACCTCTGCGCTGTGCTTGAGTGGATCCACGCTGGTATAGGCTTTCGCGATTTTGCCGCTGGGATCGATCAGGAAGGTGTGCCGCGCGGCAAATTTTACCAGGCCGAGATTAGTCAGTGACCCATAGGAATCCGTCACTTTGTGATCCGTGTCGGCCAGGAGTTTGAAGTTCAGGCTCTCTTTGGCGCAAAACTTTTTGTGCGACTCCACGCTGTCGAGGCTTACGCCCATTACGACCGCATTGCGCTCGGCATACTTGGGCTGATCGACCTGAAAGTTGTGAGCTTCGCGGGAGCAGCCCGGAGTCTGATCCTTGGGATAGAAATAAAGCACGACCCATTTTCCGCGGTAGTCCTTCAGGCTGACCGGCGAACCTTCTTGCGACGGCAGGATGAAGTCAGGTGCGCTGCTTCCTTCGGAGGGTGCGGCCGAACGCGATAACAGGCGCGGAACGAGGACCACCAGCACGATCACCGCTACTAGCAATAGCACGATCCGCAACATGGAACCCTCCTGTGCCAAACAGCCCGAAAGCGATTCTAAACCCAGAGGGCTTCGACCTGGCAGGCAAGAATGAGCAGGCAAGAATGAGCAGGCAAGAATGAGCAGGCAAGAGTGATTTGACCCGCCCGGATTTGCTCTATATTGTATAGATAATGCCTGGGCGCGATTATCTCGGCGAATTTGAACACATCGTTGTCCTCGCGTTGCTGCGGCTGGAAGATCGAGCCTACGGAGTCACCGTTCGGCAGGAGATTGAATTCCGCACAAAGCGCGAAGTGTCCATCGGAGCAGTGTATGCCACGCTCGATCGCCTGGAGAGCAAAGGTTACGTCAAGTCCCGCCGCGGCGATCCTACGCCGGAGCGGGGTGGGCGTTCGAAACGGTTCTTTCGCGTCACCGCCAAGGGAGTAACGGCGGTGAACCGCACTCAGCACGCACTTCAGACAATGGCCGACGGTTTGGATTTGATCGGGAGCTTTTCATGACATTCCGGTTCCATTCGCAGCGGCCACCACACTTGGCTGAAATGGCAGTAAATCTGTTCGCTCCCGCAGAGCAAGCGGAATCGATTCTCGGCGACCTGCGCGAGGAGTTCTCGCAGGTGGGTTCGAAATCGGGTCGCGAGATCGCTCGCAGATGGTACTGGCGACAAAGTTTGCTGACGATTGTCCAGCTCGCCGGCAGCGGATTCCGAAGCGAACCGTGGTCAACCGCCGCCGTGCTCATCGCAGGATTCTTACTGTTAAGAACCGTCCATAGACTGCCCGGCCTCGCATTAGACGTGCTTACCGACAGGTACCTCATGTATTGGTCCAATCACTTCCACGCTTACCTGTGGCTGCTGAAAGGATTGTGGCTCGAATATCTGATGGGTTCGCTGTTCACCGGTTGCGTCATCGCGCTCGTTGCGAAGCGGCGGGAGATGGCAGCGACAATGACCCTGGCGCTCATCCTCTCCGCGATGGCGATCGTCGGCACCGTCTGGGCGGTAGTGATTACGGCAGACACCTCTTACCTGTGGAACTTGCCATGGTCATTCGCCGATCCGTTCACGATCGTGGTTGGCGGGGTCATCGTCCGT
Source organism: uncultured Acidobacteriaceae bacterium (assembly GCA_963709305.1). GTDB lineage: Bacteria > Acidobacteriota > Terriglobia > Terriglobales > Acidobacteriaceae > Sulfotelmatobacter. The sequence continues at coordinate 241,329 of CAVPWO010000009.1, forward strand.
ATGCATCGGTCATCCGCGAAGACTCAGTCCACAGCTGCGTGATCGCGCTGCAAGACTACCCGCTCTTCCCCGCCCTCAAGCAAGAATCCTCGCGTTTGAATTATGATGGACTATTGCGCATTCTACGACGGAGAAACCAGACGTGGCTCAGACGGAAACCGACGGCTTAGAGGTTTTGGAAACCAGGGAATGGGTCGATTCTCTGGACTACGTTCTTTCCAAAGGTGGCCCCAACCGGGCAGGACGCTTGTTGCAGCAGTTGGCGCTCCACGCGCGGAGTGAAGCCGGCGTCAATCTTCCTTTTTCGGCAACCACGCCCTACCAGAACACGATTCCTACACGTCAACAACCGCCGTTTCCCGGCAGCCAGGAGATGGAACGCCGCATCAAGAGCCTGGTTCGCTGGAACGCGCTGGCGATGGTCGTCCGCGCTAACAAAATTCAGGAAGGCATCGGTGGACACATTTCGACGTACGCCTCCGCTGCGACGCTCTATGAAGTTGCCTTCAACCATTTCTTCCGCGCGCAAACGGAAAGCGGAGACCGCGACGTCGTCTACTTCCAAGGGCACGCCGCTCCCGGCATGTATTCGCGTGCTTATCTTGAAGGACGAATTTCGAAAGAGAAGCTGCAAAACTTCCGCCGCGAACTGAAGCCCGGCGGAGGCCTGAGTTCTTATCCCCACCCCTGGCTCATGCCGGAGTTCTGGGAGTTCCCCACGGTGTCCATGGGATTGGGGCCGATCCAGGCAATTTATCACGCCCGCTTCATCAAATATCTGGAGAATCGCGGGTTGAAGCAATCCACCGGGGGCAAGGTCTGGGCGTTTCTCGGCGACGGGGAAATGGATGAACCCGAGTCGCTGGGCTCGATCACGCTGGGCTCGCGAGAAAAGCTCGACAACCTGATCTTCGTGGTGAACTGCAACCTGCAGCGGCTGGACGGCCCGGTGCGCGGCAACGGAAAAATTATTCAGGAACTGGAAGCCATTTTCCGCGGCGCCGGCTGGAACGTGATCAAAGTAATTTGGGGCAGCGATTGGGACAACCTGATTCAGAACGATCGCGACGGCCTGCTGGTGCGGCGTTTAGGCGAAGTCAGCGACGGGCAATATCAGAAATACTTTGTCGAGAGCGGAGCCTACTTCCGGCAGAATTTGTTCGGCACCGATCCTCGGCTGCTGAAAATGGTCGAGCATCTTTCCGACGATCAACTGGCGCGCATGCGTCTGGGCGGCCACGATCCGATCAAGGTACACGCCGCCTATCGGGCCGCAGTCGATCACACCGGCGCCCCGACCATCATCCTGGCCAAGACGATCAAGGGCTACGGGTTGGGCGAAGCCGGCGAAGGCAGGAACATCACGCACCAGCAAAAAAAATTGAACGAAGATGAGTTGCAGATGTTCCGCTCGCGTTTCGGAATTCCCATTCCCGACGACGAACTGCATGAAGCCCCGTTCTATCGTCCGTCCGACGACAGTGCCGAAATCAAGTATATGCAAGCGCGCCGCCAGCAGCTTGGCGGATACATGCCCACCCGCAAAGTGCGGGCCGCGACGCTGAAATCCGTTCCCGATTCGCACTTCGAGGAATTCCACAAAGGCACGGACGGACGCGAAGTGTCGACGACCATGGTGTTTGTGCGGCTGCTGGCGAAGTTGCTGCGCGATCCCGAACTGGGCAAGCTGATCGTACCCATCGTCCCCGATGAGGCCCGCACGTTCGGAATGGAAGGTCTGTTCCGCCAAGTCGGAATCTATTCCAGCGTGGGTCAAAACTACGAGCCCGTCGACATGGACACGTTGCTCTACTACAAAGAAGCCAAGAACGGGCAGATTCTCGAGGAAGGCATCACCGAGTCGGGATCGATGTGTTCGTTCATCGCGGCGGGTACCGCCTATGCCAATCACGGAATCAACACGATTCCCTTCTTTATTTATTATTCGATGTTCGGCTTCCAGCGAATCGGCGATCTGATCTGGGCAGCGGCCGACATGCGCTGCCGCGGGTTTCTAGTCGGAGGCACGGCCGGCCGCACCACGCTCGCGGGCGAAGGTCTGCAGCACCAGGACGGTCACAGCCACGTGCTCGCGCTTCCGGTCCCGAACCTGCTGGCCTACGATCCGGCCTTCGCCTACGAGATCGCCATCATTATTCAGGATGGCATCAGGCGGATGTATGTCGAACAGGAGTCGATCTTCTATTATCTGACCGTCACCAATGAACCGCTGCCCATGCCCGGAATGCCGGCGGAAGGAAACATTCGCGAAGGCGTGCTGAAAGGGCTGTACCGCTTCAAGACCTCCGCTAAGAGCGATGCCAAGCTGCGGGCCCAACTGCTGGGCAGCGGCACAATCATGTTCGAAGTGCTCAAGGCGCAGCAGATTCTGGAAGAAAAATATGGCGTCGCGGCTGACGTATGGAGCGTTACCAGCTACAAACAGCTCTATCGCGATGGCAACGATTGCGAGCGCTGGAACATGTTGCATCCCGCGGAGCCGGCGAAGGTTCCGTACGTAACGCAGACTTTGAAGGATGCCGCGGGCCCGTTCATTGCGGCGTCCGACTACATGAAGGTGCTTCCGGAGAGTTTGGGCAAATGGGTGCCGGGACAACTCGTCTCTCTGGGGACTGATGGTTTCGGGCGCAGCGAGAACCGCGTGGCGTTGCGCGACTTCTTTGAAGTGGATGCCAAGCACATCGTGCTGGCCACTCTGGGAGCGCTGGCGCGGGAGAAGAAAATTGGCAGTGACGTGGTGAAGCGGGCGGTCCAGGAATTAGGAATCAATCCCGAGAAGGCGAATCCCGCAACCAGCTGAGACCAGGCCACTGCGATCGTGGCTAAAATCGGGCGACAGAAACCGTCTCCGCTCAATGGGGTCGCTGTAATCGGATCCGCCAAGATCGAGTCCGCGCTTACCGGCCCGCAGTCGCCGGGCCGCGGCGATCGGTTCTGCGGGTTTCGGGTCCGCGGTTCGTATCAGGGCACGCTTCGAGGCGTGCCGAAGGCAGTAGCATGATGGATCGCGCCTTCAGGCGCTGCAGGTCGAACATGAGATCTAGAAAAGGAACGACGCGGTGATTGAATTCAAACTTCCCGAGCTGGGAGAAAACATCGAACAAGGCGACCTCGTGCGCCTGATGGTTGCGCCCGGGACCAGTGTCAGCACCGGCCAGTCAGTCATGGAACTGGAAACTGACAAGGCGGTTGTCGAAGTGCCCTCATCGGTGAGCGGGACGGTGCAAGAGATTCGAGTCAAAGAAGGCGACAAGATCAAGGTTGGACAGGTCATCTTTACGGTGGACGGCGCGGAAGGCAAACCGTCTCCGGAATCTTCCGCTCGGACCCCGGCCACGGAACCTTCGCCCGTTCAGCAAAAACCAATTCAGCAAGATGCGCAGCAGCATGCTGACGCCGAACCTTCCCCATCGTCTGTGGAAGCCAACTCGGCAGCGACTTCTGCTCCCGACACTCGTCCTTCCGCCGCTCCTTCCGCTACCCGGGAGCCGGCCGCATCGCCCAAGTCCGGAGCCAGCGAGTTCAAACTTCCCGAACTCGGGGAAAACATTTCACAAGGCGATCTGGTTCGCTTGATGATCGCGCCGGGTACGAAAGTTTCGGAAGGCCAGCCGGTCATGGAATTGGAGACCGACAAAGCCGTAGTCGAAGTGCCATCGTCGGTCAGCGGCGTAATCAAGGACGTCAAAGTTAAAGAAGGCGAGAAGATCAAAGTTGGGCAGGTGATCTTCACACTGGAAGGTGGAGCGCCGGCACAAGCGGAGGCCACGCGCGTTGGCAACGCTCCGGTCGAACACGTCTCCGGTCAGCATGGAGCGCGCCTGGCATTTCAGGCGGCGATTCGCGCCGAGGGCAAAACGGAGGAGCAGGCCCTGCCCCCCGACCAGCCGCAGCAGGCGACGGCGGGGTTCAGCATGCCCCCGCAACTCGGAAAAGTTGCAGGCACCGAACATCGCCAGCCCATTCCCGCCGCTCCGCATGTGCGGCGATTTGCGCGCGAGGTTGGTGTTGATATCTATGAAGTGAAGGGCACTGGACCCGGGGGCCGCATCGGCGAAGATGACGTCAAAGCTTACGCAAAGGGAATGCTGTCGGCCGCGACTTCAGCGGCGCAGGCGCCTCGCGCCGGACACTTCGCGCAGCCCCAACTTCCGGACTTCGCCAAATGGGGCAAGATCGAACGCGTCTCCATGCGCGGAGTTCGCCGCAAGACCGCCGAGCATCTCTCCGAAGCTTGGAACACGATCCCTCACGTCACGCAACACGACCGCGCCGATATCACCGAGCTAGAGCAACTGCGCGCGCGCTTCGCTCCGAAGGCCGAAGAAGCCGGCGGCAAGATGACGGTGACGGCGATCGCGCTGAAAGTCTGCGCCGCTGCGCTCAAAGTATTTCCGCAGTTCAACGCCAGCATTGACATCGAGAAAGAAGAAATTGTCTACAAGCAATACATCAGCATCGGGGTGGCAGCCGATACGGATCGCGGCCTTCTGGTTCCGGTGATCCGGGAGGTCGACAAGAAAAATATTGTCGAGCTGGCGGTCGAATTGTCGCAACTCTCCAAGAAAGCGCGCGACAAGAAACTGTCGCCCGCCGACATGGAGGGTGGCACGTTCACGATTACCAATCTTGGCGGCATTGGCGGCGTTGGTTTCACGCCCATCGTGAATTATCCGGAAGTTGCGATCCTCGGTCTTTCGCGCTCGCGCATGGAGCCGGAGTGGATCCAGGATAAAGACGGGGGCAAGTTCGAGCCCCGGCTGATTCTGCCCCTCTCGCTCTCCTATGATCACCGCCTGATTGACGGCGCCGATGCTGCACGGTTCGTGCGCTGGATCGCGGAGGCGTTCGAACAGCCGTTCTTGCTGTCGGTGCAGGGATAAAAGCAAGGTTGCAAGGTTGCAGAGTTTCAAGGTTTCAATGTGCGGGTTCCCAGCCGCAGCGGAGGCATGAGAAGGCCCGGCACGGCAGTGCCGGGAACGCGAAGCCAAATGAGAACGGAGTCCCGTCAGGGACGGCACAGATCATCCCATAATGTCTGATACCCAATCCCCGAACATCGCAGTTGTCGGCGCCGGCCCCGGTGGATACGCCGCCGCGTTCCTCGCCGCCGACCTGGGCATGACCGTCACCCTGATCGATCCAGAACTGAATCCCGGCGGCGTCTGCCTTTACCGCGGCTGCATTCCCTCGAAGGCGCTGCTTCACGTCGCCAAACTGCTGGAGGAAGCGCATCAGGCCCAAAATTGGGGGATTGAATTCGCCGCGCCCAAAATCGATCTGGCGCGCTTGCGGTCATGGAAAGAAAACGTGGTCAAGAAATTGACCGGCGGCCTGGGCGTTTTATCCAAGCAACGCAAAGTGAAGTACGTGCAAGGAAGCGCCGCATTCGAGAATTCCACGACCCTGCGTGTAAAGAAATCCGACGGTTCGGAAGAATCGCTCAGCTTCGATCGCATCATCCTCGCGACCGGCTCTCGCCCCGCGATCGTTCCTACATTAAAGCTCGATACGCCGCGCATGATGGATTCCACCGGCGCCCTGAATCTCGAAGATATTCCCGGCACCTTGCTGGTCGTCGGCGGAGGATATATCGGACTGGAACTCGGCTCCGTCTACGCCGCGCTGGGCACCCGTGTCACCGTAGTAGAAATGCTGCCCGGACTTCTTCCCGGCGCGGATCGCGATCTGGTGCTTCCGTTGCACAAGCGGCTGGAAAAAATGTTTGCGGGAATTCTGCTCAACACAACCGTCGCGTCGGTCAAAGACGAAGGCAGCGGCATTCGCGCCACGTTCGAAGGGCCGGACGTGAAAGAACGAGAGAAAGTCTTCGATCGCGTACTGGTGTCGGTCGGGCGCAAGCCAAATTCCGAAATCCCGGGTCTCGACAAGACGAGTGTCAAACTTGGCCAGCGCGGTTTCATCCAAGTGAACAAGCAACTACAAACGAACGATCCGTCCATCTACGCCATCGGCGATGTAGTCGGCGAGCCCATGCTGGCGCACAAAGCGTCGCACGAAGGCCGCGTTGCGGTGGAAGCCATAGCGGGACACAAAGTTGCCTTCGAGCCGAACGCAATTCCGGCAGTCGTTTTTACAGACCCCGAAGTTGCGTGGTGCGGACTGACAGAGACGCAGGCACAAAAAGAAAAGCGCGAAATCAAAGTCGCAAAGTTTCCCTGGGCCGCGTCGGGACGCGCCGTCACCCTGGATCGGCCCGAGGGTATGACCAAGCTGCTCATCGATCCGCACAGCGAACGCGTGCTCGGAGTCGGCATCGTGGGCGCAGGCGCCGGAGAACTGATCGCGGAAGGTGTGCTCGCCATCGAAATGGCGGCGCTCGCCAGCGACGTGGCCATGACCATACATCCGCATCCCACGCTTTCGGAAACTGTGATGGAATCCGCCGAAGTTTTCTTTGGCGCCAGCACCCACATCTACCGCCCGAAGCGCGCGTAGGGGCCGCGGTTAAGCCGGGCTTTTCCTCGTCTCTCCGCGGCGTTTCGATACAATGATTACTTCCATGTATCGATTTCTACGCACCACATGCGTTTGGGCTGCGTGCCTCGCGGCTTGCCTGACTTCGACCGGCGTGGCGTTCACCCAGGCTCTGCCCTTGTCCCCACCCGCCAAGGCAGCGGCCAATGCGCCAGTCGATCCCCTGGGACGCACCACACCGTCAGGGACCATGCTCGGTTTTTTGCAGGCAGCGCAAGCCGGGGACTACGGAATTGCCGCTCAGTTTCTACAGATGAGCCCCGTGCGCCGCCAGTCCGAAGGCGAGCAGATGGCCACCAAGCTCAAGGTCGTGCTCGATCGCGCATTCAGCGGCAGGTTTAATAACTTCACGCAGGCCGAGGGGATCCCGCAGGAAGGTGTCCCGCTGGGCCGTCAGAAACTCGGCACCATGTCTTCGGGCGACGTCGAGGTGGACCTGGAGCTGGTACGCGTCGCGGATCCGAGCGCGGGCAAGATCTGGCTGATCTCTTCCGAAACCTTATCCAAAATCCCTGAACTCTACGATCAAGTCCAGGCGCGCCAAGTCGAGAGCCGGCTTCCAAAGGTTCTGGTCAAACACGAGTTCGCGGGAATGCCGCTATGGCAATTTCTCGCCCTTCTCCTCGCTTTGCCGGTGGCGGCGGCGCTCGGATGGCTGGTGCTGGCGCTGCTGGAAATTCCCCTGCGCTGGTGGGCAAGGCGGCGCGGCGAAGTGGAGGTCGCGAACTGGCGCTCGGTCTCTGGTCCAGCCTGGCTGCTGGCAAGCACTCTGGTTCATCAGTTCTTCGCCTACTACCTTCACATTCCTCTGTTGTCCCGGCACTACTATTTTCAAATCACGACGATCGCGCTGATCATCAGCGCGACTTGGATTCTGTGGCGTGTCGTGCAGTGGTCCCTGCGACGCGTTCGCAATCGCGCTCTGGCGCGCGGGCATGCGGGCACGGGATCCCTCATGCTCTTGGGCGAGCGCATCATCAAGGCGGTAATTTTTGTGGTCGGCGTTCTAGCCGTGCTGGGCAACCTGGGCTTCAACATGAGCACCGCGTTGGCCGGACTCGGCATTGGCGGGCTGGCCATCGGCTTCGGCGCGCAGAAAACCATCGAGAATCTTTTCGGCGGAGTCTCTGTTCTCGGCGATGAAGTGTTTCGCGTCGGAGATGTCTGCCGCTTCGGCGACCGCACCGGAGTGGTCGAAGACATCGGCCTGCGCTCCACCCGCATCCGCACCGACGAGCGGACGCTGGTGGCCATTCCCAACGGCACCGTCGCCACGATCAACCTCGAGAATCTCAGCCGCCGCGACAAGATTCTTTTCAAGACCACTCTCGGCCTGCGCCTCGACAGCAAGCCGGACCATGTGCGCTTCGTGCTGGCGGAAGTCCGCCGCCTGCTTTACAGCCACCCGAAAGTAGAAACCAAGACGGTGCGCGTTCGCCTGATCGACATTGCCGGCAGCTCTCTCAGCGTTGAACTGGTTTCTTATATCCTGACGCGCGACTTCAACGAATTCGCCGCCGTGCGTGAAGACCTGTTGCTGCGCATGTTGGATGTGATGGAAGATTCCGGCGGCAGCCTGGCGCTTCCCTCGCAGACTCTGTATCTGAGCCGCGACAGTGGCGTCGATAAAGAAAAGACCGACAACGCCGTCAAGAAGATTGCGGAATTACGCGACGGAAAGAACCTGCCGTTCCCCGACTTCCACGAGGAAGATATTTCTTCGTTTAAGGGATCGATCGAATATCCTCAGCCCGAGTCTGCCGTGCTAAAGGAGCCGAATCTGCCGGGCAAGTCTGCGGTGTAACGCAGTCGAGATGCATATTCTCTAACTCCGCGGTTTCCAGCGCTGCGCCAGCCAATCAAGAAAAAGATGGGTGGGAAAATAAACTACTAGCGGTACCACAACCAGATAGATGAGCAAATAAGCCCATCCCGGCATCGCGTGCTGCTCGTGAAAGAACAATCCCCGTGCCCAGTTCACGTCCTGCTCCGGACGCCAGAAATAATTGATGGGAACTACAATCCACGCCATCAGCGTCTGCAACTTCCATCCGCGGGGGTCATAACCGAGACGCCAGATCGCCCACAAAAGCAACGGCGGCGTAACCACGTGAAACAAACTCAGCAAACGAATGAGCATCGGCAGGTGCGGATCGAACATGTATTCCGTGCCGCCGACGAGGTGATGCCCCGTCAGCAGAGCGCCAGCCAGATCGACGGTGTAGAGTGTCTGGAATAGAAGTAATCCTGACGCCGCCCACGAAAAAATCAGCGAGCTCTCCAGCCACAGTGCAATTCCGATCAATACATTTCCCAGATCGCAGAAGAAGAGAAAATTCTGCAGCCCATATTGCCGCCAGTACAGCGGCGCCCACACCAGCAACCAGATTGTCCAGCCGATCTTGAGCCACAGAGGCAGCCGCGCACGCATGGCCCGCTATTGTATGCGACCCCTTCAGAGGTTACGCAGGTCGGTTTCCGAGTGTAAGCGGCGGCGCATTCTCGGGAGCGTTTTTTCGCATATAGCAGAAACACCACAAGAAGAATTAGCAAATGCGAATTACCAGCGTAACTTGCTGGGGATAACGCCTGTACCTACGATGGTTTTAGTATGGGTTACCAAGCTCTCCTCTTCTGCCCCGATGAAAAAACCGCTCGCACGGTGACACAGGTTTTAAGCGAGTTGGAGTTCAACGTCGAGACCTGCACCGAGCCTTTCGCTGCAGTCAAGAAGTTGATGAGTCAACACTTCGACGCCGTCGTGGTCGACTGCGATAACGAGCAGAATGCCACCTTGCTGTTTAAGAGCGCGCGCAATTCGACGTCCAACCAGGCGTCGCTTGCCGTAGCCGTAGTGGAAGGTCAGGCCGGGGTCGCGAAGGCGTTCCGCATCGGCGCCAACCTCGTCCTGACCAAACCCATCAATATCGAACAGGCCAAGGGAACGCTGCGCGTGGCCCGTGGTCTGCTGCGCAAGAGCGATCCCGGCAAGCCGGGCGCTACAACCACGGCAGCCTTTCCTGCAATACCCGCCGGAAACTTTAATACGCTAACTCCCTCCGGCTCCGCGATTTCTCCGGCAACGTCCCAGGCAATGCCCGCTCCAGCGGCGATCACGGCCTCGAAAGTCGCCGCTCATGACCATGACAGGGATTCGTACGAAACCGCGGAAGAAAACTCCGCAGCGGCATCTTCGGAGGCCCCGGTTAAACCCGCGGCCAAATTCATAACACCGGCTCCGCAAGCCGACAAGTTCCTTGCGGCCGCGGTTGTTTCCGCGCCGCCCGAGGCAAAGACCCCGCCCGCCAGCGCATCGCCGGCAACATTCGGCAGAGGAGCGGCCAGCGCGCCAGCTCCAGCCCGCGTACGCGAAGACGCTCACGTGGCACAGAAATTGACCGAACTCCCGTCTGCAACAGAAGCTCGCTCGAAAGCCAAAGAAGCGGTGCAGAATGAACCATCGCCTTTGGTTGGATCCGCGCCCTCATTCACTTTCGGCGGCGCCAATGCCCCGGCTGAATCAAGTGGCGGAGGCAAAAAACTCTTGGCGGTCGCCGCAATCGTAATCGTAGCGGCAGCGGCATACGCAGGTTGGACGCATTTTCACGGAAGGACAGGTCAGCCCGAAACCACTCAGTTGGAGACCACACCATCGCCTGTCGCGCCTCAGCAGAGTGTGAAGCCGAGCGGCGTCAAACCGTCGCCCGCTTCGGAACCAAGACTATCGCAATCTGTGCCCAGTTCCCAGCCCGCGGCGCCGAAGCCAACGAATCACACTTCGGATCTCGATTCTTCTTCCGACGACGCCGACACCTCTTCCGCCCCGAATTCCACGAAAGCATCCAGCTCGCCTTCGTCCACCGCGACCAAGACTGCCGTTGCGGCCGAGGAGCCGCTCGTAGTCAAAGGAGGCAAGGCTCCGGCGGTACATGCAAAATCGGTAGTGACGGATGCTCCCGCTCCCAGCATGATTGGGATTGCGACAGCAGGCGCAGGAGCGCCCCCACCCAACTTTGTCGGCGATGGAGCGATCGTCCCCAAACCCATGTTGCAAACCATGAACATTTCGCAAGGCGTGTCGCGCGGTTTGCTGATCAAAAAAGTGCAGCCCAGCTATCCCCGGAATGCCCTATCCATGGGGGTGGAAGGCTCCGTTGAACTAATGGCCACGATTTCGAAAGCCGGCGACATCACTCACGTGAAAGTGCTGAGCGGCGATTCCCAGCTGGCCAGGGCCGCCACCGAAGCGGTCAAACAATGGAAGTACAAGCCGTATCTGCTCAACGGCGAGCCCGTCGAGATTCAGACGCAGGTCACCATCAACTTCAAATTACCGCGCTAACCTCCGTCGCGCTAACCTCCGTCGCACCGGAATTCTCCGCGCGACCCGCCCCTTACGAAATACACTACCGGGCGGCGATCACAACCCAGGCATTTTTGCCCCCGTCGCGAGCCGCTGAAAGGTTTCCACAGATATTTTCGTAAATTGTGACGGATAACCTTTACTGAGATTTCTCTTCTGTCTAATTTGGAAATCGTAGGTACCGGGTGTGGCGCTACGCTAGTCCTAGGAAACTCGCGGCCCCCGCAACCTCCCCATGTGAGTGAGGGACAGCTGGGACATCCGAAAGCCAGGGCGCTTTGGTAAGCTAACCCGAATAGCTCGGGACCGGCGCCCGTTGTGGGAGTGATCACTCCTAACGTTTGAACCGTAAACGAAGCAACGTAAGGAGATAGAAGGAAACCGGGCGAAAGATAGAGTTAAAGATAGGATAAAGATAAAGAAAGGACACGTAGCGACAGCCGCCTCGGCTGTCCGCCCGTGCCAAGCTCGGCAGCGTTACTCCGGCGAGCAAGTGAAGGTCGAAGATTATGAATACCCCGACGGCACGCGCTACTGCCGCTGCATCACTTCGTCCACGACTACCTTGTCGCCCTTATCGGCCGTGATGACCTTATGCAGAGGCGCATACCCCGTCAACGTCAGGTCAATCACATAGTTGCCGGGATCAAGCAGCACATCCGCCGGCGAACTCTTTTCCAGCAAATGCTGGTTAATCGCGATCTGAGCGCCCTTGGGCTGCGTGCGTATGCTCAGAATCGCCTGCCCCGCCTGCGCCCTCCCACCGAACAGTTTCGACATCTTTCCCACGGTCTTTAGGTTGTCGGTGTTGCCCAGAAGGCGCAACGTCGGCGAGAAGTTGAAGGTTTGCCCCAGCGCAAACTGCGCGCTCATCGTCTCGTCCAGATAACCAGACATCCTCACCAGCACCACATGCTGCCCTTTGTCCACACTGATCTGTCCCGGCGTTTTCGTGCCCATGTTGCGGCCGTCAATATAAATGCTGGCCCCCGGGGGATCGCTCTTCACCACCAGTGTAGCCATCAACTTCGCCAGGTGGACAATCGCTGTCGCCCGATTTCCAGAAGTCACATTCACCGTTCGCGAATCCGTCGTATAGCCCGGCTTCGTGACCGTAATGGAATGCTGTCCGGGCTGCAGGTTCGCCAGCGCCAGCGGTGTAACCCAGCTCGCATCCCCTCTGCCATCCAGCTGCACTTGCGCGCCCTGAGGGGTAGAGTCAATAGCTAACTGTCCAGGAATGATCGCTGCAACTGCCGCTTTCCGGTGCGCGCTACGCCCTCTTGAATGCGTCGCCGGATCGGCTTCCGGAGTTTCGGGCTCCGAGTTCGCGGGAGGCTGATCCGAAGAAACCTGCGTTGCGGCGGGTTGGGTTACCGGGACCGGCGCCGGCTCGTTTCGCGGCGCAGGGCTGGCCTCCGGTTGCGCCGGAGTTTGCGCCACGGAGGCGCGTGCCGCGCCCGAATCGTCATCGCTGTTCAGGTTGTGAACGTAGATCGTCACCCCGATGCCGATGATCAGGATCAGCGCGCACGCTCCGGCAAGCGAATAAAGCATCAGCTTGGGCGGAACGTTCTTGATCTCTTTAATTGCCTTCTGGGCAACCTCGCGAGGCTGTACTTTGGGCTTCTCAACCGGCTTGCGGCTGCCCGTGAACGCCGTGACCGTTGGCCTTGCCGACTGTACCGGTTCAAAGGAAACTGGCGGAGGAGGCGGAGGAGGAGGAGGAATATAAACTTCCTTCAGCGGGGGAAGTTCAGTCATTTCGGAGAAGCTTACGCCCGTGCTGGCGGCCGGACGCCCCTCGGCCATCAGCGGGTCCACTGCAATCTTCGGGGCCTCTTCCACCTGCGCCTCGAAAGTTTGGATCTGCGGCTCGTCGCTGACCGCCGAAGACATATGCGCGGACGAAGTCTGCGGTGCAGCGACAACCGGCTTGGCACTGGAGCCCGGCCGATTCACCGGCGCTTCTGGAGAAGACAGCGGAGATCCCGCAACCCCGGCAGCGGCCGCAGCGGCTTTCGGGGTAGCAAGTTTCGAAACCGCTTGGACTGGAGCAGCTGTTTGCACCGGCGCGCTAGGTGCCGCGACTTTCTTTTCGACGGGCTGGGCCCCCGCCGGCGTCACAAACTTTGATTGAGCTTCTACATTCGCTTTAACCGGAGGCTTCGGCGCCTCCGGCTTTTTGGCCGCCGCCGGTCTGGCCTCTTTGCAGTTCTCCAGATCGTCCAGCAGCTGCCTAGCGCTTTGGTAGCGTTGTGCCGGATCTTTCATCAGCGCCTTCATGATGAGATCGCTCAAAAGCGGATGCACCTTGGGATTCACGTGCAGCGGCGCCACCGGCGTGCTTTCCAGAATACTCTGGCGCAGAGACTTCGCGTCTTCGCCGGCAAAGGCTTTCCGCTCGGTCACCATCTCGTAGAATATAGCGCCCAGGCTGTACAGATTCGAGTGCGCATCGGCGGTCTGGCCCTGAATCTGTTCCGGTGACATGTAATAGAGGATGGAAGGAACTCCCCCGGGCAGATACTGCACAAAGTTGCCCACGCGCGAGACGCCAAAACCCAGAATCTTGACCGTACCGTCCCACCCGCACATGATTTTGGATGGTTCCAGACTGTAATGGGCAATGCCGTGCGACTTCGCGTGATCGAAGCCGCTGCACAACTGCCGTCCGATATCGAGAAGATCCCAAATGGAAAAGCCTTCTCTGCGCGCCAGCATAGTGGCAATGCTATTGCCCTGTATGTACTCCATAGCTGCGCAGAACTGGCCCTCAATCACACCCGCACCGGTCACATTGGTGATGTTCGGATTGCTTAAGACCTTGGTGCTCTCGGCCTCTGCCAGCAGCGCCTTTTCGAGCTCCGCTGCGTTCTCCCCGAAAGCGCCCAACTGGATGGCTTTCAGAGCGATCGTGCTTCCGCTTTCAGGGTCGTTGGCTTTGTAGACCGTGCTTGTAGGCGATTTCGCCAGTTCACTTAGGATTTCGAAGTGGCCGATTTTCGTAGGCATTATTTTTCCGCTCGTACACCATGGCGATTCCTGTTGCGTCGCCGCATCCAGCCAGGCCGGCGCATACCCATGGAATTTGTACGCCTAGGATATCCTTGCTTGTGCCAAGCTTCGAGTTACCAAGGTAAGCTGCAAAAAGGCCAAGAGTATCGCCAACTTGTAGTGTCTCTACGCCGATGCTTGGCATCCAAGTTGAGAGGAAGCGCCAATGACGCAAGTTTTGCAATTGCTCACAGTCGTTGCGGCCGGCGTGGGACTGGCCGGCTATGCCTTCATCCTGGATCGCAAGGAGCATGTCGATCCCCGGCAAGAATCTATCTCCTTTCCCCCCACGGTAGAATCTCACCGTGATGAATTGGTAACCCGTTAACCCCATTCTTGGCTCGCCTCTAGCAATTCAAAGCAACTTTCGGACGAGACCGACCACTCGCGGACCGCATAAGTCGCGTAACTTTATGGGCCGCGCCGCGGTTACTTGTTGTGTGGGCTCCTGGTGTGACATTTGTCATCCGCCCCTGATGACGATCTCCACTTGTGGCGGGAGCGATGCCGCGAAACTATAGAAAGTAAGGAAAGGGTTCCTCGCAAGTGAGCATTTTCGAACTGAGCATTTTGCGCATCGTACAAATCGAATCTTCGGTTGTCGATAGCGAGGTACTTCGTCTATCCTTGCTGGGCCGGGAGGCAACCGCCCCAGGCCCTCGGTTCCCTGTCCCCTCTGGAGTACGCCAATGACCCTGACCCGGTTCGTAACCAAGAACGCGTTCCGCAACAAGCGCCGCAGCACCCTGACAGTGTTGAGCATCGCTTTCTCTTTGCTCCTGCTCACATTGATGATGACCATCTGGCGGGCTTTTTATCTCGACAAGGGCAGCGCCGAATCGGCGGAGCGGCTCGTAGTGCGGCATCGGGTTTCTCTAACGTTCTCATTGCCTGGCTTCTACCGGGAAAAAATTCGCGCAATTCCCGGGGTCGTGTCGGTAGTGCCGGTGTCATGGTTCGGCGGAATCTACAAAGACACGAAGCCAGAAAACTTTTTCGCGCAATTTGGCACCGATCCCGACGAATTCTTCAAGACTTTTCGAGACCTGCAAATGCCGGAAGATCAAATCAAGGCATGGCAGCGCGACCGCCAGGGCGTCATCGTGGACGACTTTCTGGCAAAAAAGTACGGGTGGAAACTCGGTGATCGCATCGTGCTGCAGGGAAACATTTATCCTGTCGACCTTGAGTTGTATATTCGTGGGATCTTCCACACGAATCCCGATAACAAGTCCGTCTATTTCAATGCAAAGTACGTGGAAGAGGCCGTGTCCTTCTTCAAAGGGCAGGCCGGCACGTTCAGCATTCTGGCGGCATCCCCGGCAGATGTGAGCAAGATCGCCAGCGCCGTCGATGACATGTTCCGCAACTCGCCTCAGCCCACGAAAACGGAGAGTGAAAAGGCTTTCGGCCTCGAGTTCGTGGCCATGATGGGCAATGTGAAAATGTTCATTCTAAGCATCTGCTCGGCGGTAGTGTTCGCAACTCTGCTGGTGTCGGCCAACACTATGGCCATGTCCATCCGCGAGCGCACCCGCGAGGTGGCTGTCCTCAAGACGCTGGGCTTCACCAAGCGCGGCGTGCTGGGACTCTTCGTGAGCGAAGCCGTGGCTCTCTCGCTGGCTGGAGGACTGCTTGGAGCAGGGTTGGGGTGGCTGATGGTTTATGGGCTCACACACTCTCCTCAGTTCATCAGCTTTTTCCCCATGAAGGTCACGCTCGGTATATGGCTGGCGGCGCTGCTCACGTCCGGGTTGGTAGGCTTCTTAAGTTCGGCCGTGCCTTCTTACACTGCTTCCCAGATCAATATCGTCGACGGGTTACGCCACATCGGATGAGTTTATGACGCTGGGCAGTTTTGTCGTCCGCAATACGTTCCGCAACAAGCGGCGCAGCCTGCTGACCATGAGCAGCGTTGGATTTTCTCTGCTCTTGCTCACGATGATGATGTCGATCTGGCGCACGTTTTACATCGACCCCGGCACTCCGGACGCGGCCCGGCGCATTGTCACCCGGGACCGCGTGTCGCTCGCTTTCTTCCTTCCCGCATATTACCGGGACAAGATTCGCAGCGTCCCCGGCGTGCAGGCCATCGTGCCGATGACTTATTTTGGGAACCATTACAAGGACGACCGGTCGGCGAATGCTTTTGCCCAAATTGTCACCGATCCTGACGAGTATCTCAAAGTCGCCTCCGATAAGATCGTACCGCCGGACCAGGTCCTGGCCTGGCAACGTGATCGCACCGGTGCGATGGTCGACGTGGAACTGGCCAAGAAATACGGGTGGAAGATTGGCGACCGCATCACCCTGGACAGTCCGTATTTTCCGGTGAAGCCTGAACTCACGATCCGCGCCATCTACAAGATCGATCCTCCCGCCCGGACCTTGTACTTCAGTACGAAGTATCTTGAGGAGTCGGTGAGTTGGTTTAAAGGGCAGGCAGGCTGGTATATCACGCAGGTGGCTTCGCCCAGCGATGTGGCTTCAGTCTCCTCGGCGATCGACCAGATGTTCCGCAACTCGCCGCAACGGACAAAGACGGAAAGCCAGCAAGCCTTCCTGCTGTCGTTCGTTGCGACTCTGGGGAATGTGAAGACTTTCATTCTCAGCATCTGCGGGGCGGTGGTGTTTGCCATCCTGCTGGTGTCGGCCAATACCATGGCGATGTCGATCCGCGGACGAACCCGCGAGGTCGCCGTATTGAAGACGATGGGCTTCACGCGCCAGCGTTTGCTCGCAATGCTCGTCGGAGAGGCTGTCGCTTTATCGCTCGCGGGCGGAATATTCGGCGTTCTGGCGGCGACCGCGGCGCTCCAGTGGTTAACCCACTCGCCGCTCGCGATCGGGATTCCGGCGGGAATGCGAGTCACGGCTCCCACCATGCTGGTTGCCTTGTTAGTGGCGGCGACGGTCGGGTTCGTCAGCGGATGTTTACCGGCGTACAGCGCGTCGCGCATAAACATTGTTGACGGGCTGCGCCACATCGGCTAGTAGCGCCGCCGTCTCGGCAGCTGTCGTGGCAGCGTCTCGCCGCCACCTTCGAGGGCAGGAACGGAAAACAGAGTTTACTTATGGCCATACCAATCAGTTACAACGTACGCAACCTACGGCTCCGCAAGGGACTCACGATCATGACGGCGCTGGGCATCGCGCTAACGGTTACCACGGCAATTTTTCTGATGGCCTTGCTGGCGGGCTTAAATCGCGCTTTCGTCAACAGCGGTAATCCGTTGAACGTGCTGGTGCTGCGCAAAGGCTCGGAGGCGGAGTTGTCCGGCGGATTCGATGCTTCGCTTTATCCCACGCTGAAGACGCTTCCCGGCATCGCGAAAGACAGCCACGGCGAGCCTATGACGTCCGGCGAGTGGGTGGTCGTGATCATCCTGCCCCGCAAAGACGGCACCGGCGAAGTGAACGTAACCGTGCGTGGCATGATGCCCGACGGCCTGGAAATGCGACCCAGCGCGAAACTGATCGAGGGACGCTGGTTTCAAACGGGACAGCGGGAAGTCGTGGTCAGCAAGTCGATTCGCGACCGCTTCACCCACGCCAACATCGGCGACACCATGGAATTCGGCAAAGGATCATGGAAGGTTGTGGGAGTATTCGACGCTGGGGGTTCGGCGTACGAGTCGGAGGTCTGGAGCGACGTAAATCAGATGGCATCGGACTTCGACCGCCAGGGTGGATACTCATCGGCATATCTGCGCGCCACCGATCCTATCGCCGCCGACGCACTCAAGAATCGGGTGAGCGACGATCAGCGGCTGAAGCTCGAAGGGATGCTCGAGACCGATTACTACGCCAAGCAAACCAGTTCCGGCGCTCCCATCAAAGTAATCGGAATCGTGGTGGCGTTTATCATGGCCATCGGATCGATCTTTGCCGCCATGAATACGATGTATGCGGCGGTGGCGTATCGCGGACGCGAGATTGCCACGCTGCGGGTCATCGGATTCTCGCGGCCTTCGATTCTGACTTCGTTTGTGCTGGAGTCTTTGCTGCTGGCGCTTTTGGGAGCGGCCGTGGGAATTCTGCTCATGCTTCCTTTTAACGGAATGCAGACCGGCACGTCCAACGCCGTGACCTTCAGCGAAGTGGTGTTTGCCTTGCGGATCACGCCGCAGGTAGCGATGTACGCGATTCTGTTCGCCTTGATCATGGGATTCGTAGGCGGACTGGCTCCGGCGTGGCATGCGGCGCGGCAGAATATTCTGAACGCGTTGCGCAGTTAGAGATCTCGTAGCGCCAACATCCCTTCGCCCCCGCAGCGCCGGGCGGGCACGCCCGCCGGACAGCCGCCGAGACGGAGGCGCTATGGGCCAGCAGCGGAAACTATTTGGAGAACTAGAACGTAAACATTCTTATGTCGATTGACACAAAACACGAAGACCTGCAGAGCCTGCGCATCGACCGCTCACAGCGCGGCGACTCGGGTGGAGAGCCGCCCGCATGGGCACGCCGTTACATCCTGATCGGCGTCGGCGTCGTTGTGCTGCTTGGCCTGATTACGTTGGCGTACCGAGCTTTCTCATCGGACGTGCCCGAAGTGGAAGTCGTACGGGCCACCGCGGAGACGACCGGTAATGACGCGGGGGCCACGGTCCTTTCGGCCACCGGCTACATCGTGGCTCACCATACCATCAACGTAAACTCCAAGGTCACGGGCCGCCTGGCATGGATCGGCGTGGAGAAGGGCGACAAGGTGAAGGAAGGCCAGGTGCTGGTTCGACTGGAGGATCAGGAGTTCCGCGCCTCGTACGAACAGGCTCGCGGCGCGCTGGAAAGTGCTCGAGCCTATCTCGACGAGTTAAAGCACGGATCGCGGCCGGAAGAGGTCCAGCAGGCGCAGCACAATCTGGATGAAGCCCGCGCCACCCTGGTCAATGACAAGCTCACCCTCGATCGCACGAAAGAACTGGCCGGCGGTGGCGTGGTCTCGCGGCAGGTGCTCGACGATGCAACGGCGAAGTTCGATTCCGACCAGCAGCGCGTCAATTCGCTGGAGAAAGTTTTTCAGCTTTCAAAACTTGGGCCGCGTGCGGAAGAGATCGAACGCGCCCAGGGCACGTTGATGCAGGCACAGGGCCAGCTCGACTACGCCAGGTCGCAGCTGGATGCAACGGTAATTCGCGCGCCGGTAACCGGCACGATCCTCGACCGCACAGCGGAGAAAGGCGAGCTCATCACCGCGCAGTTTGCCAGCGCCGCCGCGGGTGGGCCGCAAGGATCGGTCGTGTCATTGGCCGACCTCAACGATCTTCAGGTCGAGCTCGATATTGCGCAGGCGGACTTCGCCCGGCTCGGTCCCACGCAGAAGGCGAAGGTGACGACCGACGTCTATCCCGACAAGGAATACGACGGCGTCATTGCGCAGATTTCTCCGGAAGCGAACCGGCAGAAAGCTACGGTGCAAGTGAAGGTGCAGGTGTCGAATCCGGGCAAGTATCCCGGCGTCCAACTGCGTCCGGAGATGAACGCAACCGTAAAATTCCTGGCCAACGACACGCCAAAGAATGTGAAAGGGCCCGCCGGGGTCTACGTGCCGTCGACCGCAATTCATGATCGCGACGGCAAAAAGATCGTACTGATCGCTTATAAAGGCAGGGCGGTCGCCCGCGAGGTCCACGTGGTGGGCCAGCGCAGCGACGGAGCGCTTGTCGATGGACTTGTGGGGGGCGAAAGCGTGATCACCACCGCGCCCGCCACGCTAAAAGATGGAGACAAAATCAAAATTAAGGGGCAATCATGAGCACAATGGCGCAACCGAACGTTGCCACAGGCACTAAAGTCGTACAAGTCCGCGGCGTCAGCAAGATTTTCAAGCGCGATGCCTTTCAGGTCACGGCGCTCGACGATGTTTCGATCGACATCGCCAAGGGCGAATTTCTGGCTCTGATGGGGCCCTCAGGCTCAGGCAAGACCACGCTGCTGAACATGATCGCGGCGATCGACCGGCCGACCAGCGGCGAACTGCTGGTGCAAGGGCAGGATATTTTTCGCTTCAGCGATTCGCAGATTGCCCATTGGCGCAATGAGCACATCGGCTACGTCTTTCAGACGTTCAACCTGATTCCCGTGCTCACCGCATTCGAGAACGTGGAATTACCGTTGCTGCTGACGAAATTAACTTCGCAGCAGCGCCGCGACCATGTCCTGACCGCGCTCAAGCTAGTTGGGCTGGAAGATCGAGTGGGCCACCTGCCCAAACAGCTCTCGGGTGGTCAGGAACAGCGGGTGGCGATTGCGCGGGCAATTGTGAGCGATCCAACGTTGCTGCTGGCGGACGAACCCACCGGCGATCTGGACAGCCATTCCGCCACCGAGGTGTTGGAGATTCTGAAGCGGCTGAATGAGGATTTCCAGAAGACAATCGTGATGGTGACGCACGATCCGCATGCGGCGTCCTACGCGCATGTAACCCGGCACCTGGAAAAAGGAATGCTGCTGCCGCCGGGATAGGAACGGCTTTGCCTCGAACAGAACGGGAGCAGAGGACTCCTTCCGTTCAATCCGTTCAAAAGGATCGAGGCGGTTAACTGGCAACCAGGCGTGATGCTTCGCGAGTCCTCGGGCCCTCCGCCGGCATATCCGCAATCCACAACCAGGCCCGCCTGCCATTCGAGACCACGGGTTGCGCCTCGCCATAGTCGACCAGACGATTCAGCACCGTGGTCACGGAAGCCATGGGATCTTTGTGGCGGGCCAGCAAGGCCGGCATCTTTTGCTGAAAATAGTCGCAGATGTCGCGCGCATTCATGGCGTGGCCTGCTTCCATCAGTATCATTCGACAGGCTTTGGTAAAACCCGGCTGGCGGCCGCTGCTTTTGCGGTCCACCAGTTCCATCAGCTCTTCGCTCAACAGCCCGTCGCCAAACAGATTGGCCAAGCCGGAGATCGTCTGTTTGACAGTGCCGATGCGCTTCATGATTTCAGCGCGTTGTTGCAACAATTGGCGAAGTTCGCCGTGCGCTTGACGAATCACTTCCTGCACGTGCGCGTCGTACCCTTGTACCGGCCTGATCAACCCATTTGCATTCTGCAAGTTTTCCATACTTCCCCCACTGATGTTGGATGCCGTGCTTCTTGCCGGCGCTGCCTTAGCAGATTCGCCAGGCCACCGGTTCAATTGGTTTCCTCCGCCTACAGGCCTCACCAGGGTTCTGTACGCAGAATGCCGCTCCTCCGTTCCCCCGATCTTTCAAAGCTCCACCGGAGACTCCAGCGGAACCCGGAGTGTTAGACGAGGGAATCACGGAATGGTTAACAGAAAAGGAAACACGGCCTCCGCCAACTGAAACGGGCGTCCAAGTCCGGTCATGTGTTTAGTATTTTTTTCGAAGCCTTTCCCGATTCAAAACGCTCTCCAATTCGGGAACACCAGCGCCTCGCGCTCCTGGAAACTGCCGACCCAAACAACGTTAAGTGCGTCCTTATACCGATGATAGCTAATGACGGAGGAATTCGTGTCTTTTGCCGTACAACCCGCTCTCGCGCCGAAGCTTCTGTCGGTGCTGCTTGTGGGCAAGAAAGACGAGGACTTCTATCTGATTCGCGAGATTCTCCAGCGCATGCGCAAGCTGCTCGCGGCGGACCTGGACCATGCTCACACCCTCGAAGAAGCCAAGGCAATGCTGAAACAGAAAACATACGGCCTGGTTATGTTCGAGCACAAAACCGGAGATGCTGAGGCGGTGCACTTTGTGGCCGAGTTCCTGCATGCCGGGGTATCGGTACCCTTCATCCTGTTGACCGAAGATGCGGACGAAAATAAGGTCGCTGAGATCATCCACGGAGGAATCTGGAATTGCGTAACCAAGTCACAACTGGACGGGGCCACGCTGGTACGCACCATTCGAAATACGCTCTCGGTACATTCCTTGCAACAGGAGCAGCAGAGCACGGAGCACGCTTTGCGAAAACTGTCGCGCGCGGTCGAGCAGTCGGCCGACATGATCATGATCACCGACCTTCAGGGAATTATTGAATATGTGAATCCGGCGTTCGAGATTCTCACCGGATACACTCGCGCCGAAATGTGCGGGAAGACGCCGCGAATCTTGAAATCGGGCGAGCAGGGAGCGGAGATTTACCAGGGAATCTGGAAGACGATTCTGGCGGGCAAGTCCTATCGCGGCATTCTGGCGAACCGCAAGAAGAACGGGGAGCTATATTACGTGGAGGAAAGCATCTCCCCGGTGCGGGATGCTGCCGGCGCGATCACGCACTTCATCTCCAACGGACGCGATCTCACGGAGCGGTTGCGCCTGGAGGCTCAGCTCTTACAGTCCCAAAAGATGGACGCGATCGGGCACCTGGCGGGCGGCGTCGCTCACGACTTCAACAACCTGCTGACCATTATTACCAGCTACGCTGAACTGGCCCTTGACACCATACCCCCAGAGAGTCCGCTTGATTCAAAAATTCAGGAGATTCTGCTGGCGGCGCGCCGCGCGGCCGACTTGACCCGGCAACTGCTGGCCTTCAGCCGCAAGCAGCCGCAGGCCTTGCGGGTCGCGGATCTGAATCAAGTGATCGCGCGCATCGCCAATACCCTCCCCCGGCTCATCGGGGAAGATATCGAGTTCACTTTCGTGGGCGGTGAAGGACTGGGGCGGGTGCGGGTCGATCCGCTGCAGATTGAGCAGATTTTGATGAATCTGGCCGCCAATGCGCGCGACGCTATGCCGCAAGGGGGTCACCTGCGGATCGAAACCTGCCACGTGAAGTTGGAGAGCGATTCCATTCATTGCAAACAAGGAATCATTCCCACGGGACGCTACGTTCTGATCACCGTCACCGACGACGGGAGGGGCATTCATGCCAAACATCTGCCTCATATCTTTGAACCTTTCTATACCACCAAGCCCTTGGGCAAGGGCACCGGCCTGGGTCTGGCCACCGTCTACGGGATTGTGAAGCAGAATAAAGGCTTCATCTGGGCTTATAGCGAACGCCGCATGGGAACAGTGTTCAAGATCTATTTGCCTTGCCTGGGCAAGCGCGAACATTCAGAACATCCCCAGGTTCTCCCGGAGGAGCGCGCGGCCGGGGGATCGGAAACTATCCTTCTGGTGGAGGACGAACAGGCTGTGCGAAGGGCGACCGCGGAATTCCTCAACCTGCAGGGATACACAGTGCTCGAAGCCAAAGATGGGGTCGATGCTTTGTCGGTAGCGAAAAAATATCAGCCAACCATTGACTTACTGTTTACCGATGTAGTCATGCCGAATATGAGCGGCGGACTGCTGGCCAAGGAACTGCTGCAACTGCGGCCGGATACCAAACTCCTGTTTGTCTCCGGCTACGCCGGCAAGACCGTGCTCGACCACAAGGTACTCGACCTTGAAACCAATTTCCTACAGAA
This sequence comes from uncultured Acidobacteriaceae bacterium, assembly GCA_963709305.1. Lineage (GTDB taxonomy): Bacteria > Acidobacteriota > Terriglobia > Terriglobales > Acidobacteriaceae > Sulfotelmatobacter. Next base: position 264,638 of record CAVPWO010000009.1, read on the forward strand.
GCCCTATTCGCTGAAACAACTGGCCGCTAAGGTTCGTTACGCCTTGACTCACGGACCGGGTTCAGCGGAGAGTCCGCGCGACCTCTAGGTATAGCGGGCTCTAGGTATAATGACTGGCTTGGCCTTGATTGGCTCCATGCTCTCCGGCACCAGGTGGGCGCTGCTCCTGTTTTTCTTTCACGCACCGCCGAACCACATATTCGCGGCCGTTTTGCTTCTCGCCCTCGCCGCATCCCTTGTCTATTCGCTGCTGCAGATCGTAGCGGCAGCGCGTTACTTGGCAGTACGGCCGCCTGGACTGCTCCGCACCGAGCCGATCAGCGTGCTCAAACCTCTTGCCGGCCTTGACCTCGGCCTGGAATCGAATCTACGTACTTTTTTCGAACAGGACTATCCAGCGTTTGAGATCTTATTCGCGGTTCGAAGGGAAGACGATCCCGCGGCGGAAGTCGTCGCTCGCCTGCAACGGGAGTATGCGAAAGTTCCGTCGCGGTTGGTGATCACCGGGGATCCTCCGTATCCCAACGCCAAGGTGTTCAGCCTCGATCGTATGCTGGCCGTAGCCAACAACGATGTGGTGGTGATGAGTGACAGCGACATTCGCGTGACTCCGAATCTCTTGCGCACGATCGCGGCCGAATTTCAGGACGCTCATCTCGGGGTTGCGACCTGCCCTTACCGCGCCGTGCCCGGTGCAAGTTTCTGGTCGCGCCTGGAAGCTACCGGCATGAACACTGATTTTTGGGGAAGCGCTCTGGTCGCAAGGATGCTCGAAGGCATGCGCTTCGCCGTGGGTCCGACCATCGCCGCGCGGCGCAGCGTGCTGCAATCGATTGGAGGATTCGAACGCTTGAAGGATTATCTGGCGGAAGATTTCGTCCTCGGCAAATTCGCGGCTGAGGCTGGGCACGGCGTGATCCTTTCCTCGTACGTAGTCGAGCATCATATCGGCAGTGCGACGCTGCGGCAGAATGTGGAGCACCGTCTACGCTGGGCCCGCAGCACGCGGCGGTCGCGTCCGGCAGGATACGTGGGGCAATTGTTTACCATGCCATTGCCGCTCGCGCTGCTGGTCTGCGCGGCATGGCCCGCGTGCTGGCCGGTTTTGCCGCTTACCTTGATTGTGAGGGCCTTGGCAGCTTACACAGTTTCGGCGCGCGTCTTGCACGCCAAAATTAACTGGCTCCTGTTGCCCGTGGAGGATTTGTTGGGATTTTGCTGCTGGCTCGCTGGATTCTTTGGAAATACTATTTCCTGGCGCGGCCGGCGCTACCGTCTGTTTTCCGACGGCCGCTTCGAATTTATTTCTACGCCGAAAGAATAGTTGGCGGACGCGGCTACTGGGGCGCGATGCGAATCAGCCGGCCATTCTTAAGCTCGAATCGATCTCCGCGCCAGGTCACGGTGTGACCTGCGAAACTCGCGACCCACACCGCGGCTGCAACCAGGTCGCGCACCGGTAGCAGCCACAAGTTTCGCAGCAGACGCCGGTCTTCCAGCACGAACTTACCGACCATCAGCGCCACCGCCAAGCGCAAAAGCCCCGTGATCGCAAATGCTTCCCAGGACCACCGCGCTCCCCTACTGGCGATCAGCGCAAGCAGCGCCCACATCAATCCATAGGTGGAAACCAGTCCTACATAGCCGCCCGCTCGCGAGTCCCGCACCCCGCGCGCCCAGCGCAATTGATGATCCAAAAATCCTCGCAAGTCATAAGCGGGGAGATGCGTCTCGACCACCACGTCAGAAAGCAGAACCCGCAAGCCCAAGTCGGAAATTCTGCGGCCTAATTCGTAGTCGTCGGCGAGAAAGTCGACGATGGACCGGAAACCGCCGATTCTCTCCAGCTCAGTTCGCCGGAAAGCCAGCGTGGAGCCCAGGCCAAATTTCAATCCGCCCTCCAGTTGGCGCGCCACTAATACTCCGGCGCAGAAGTCCGTGCTGATGCCGAGCGCCTCCAATTGCGATCCCCAGGTAGCCGCAGCCACTCCGCGATACAGACACGTCACCATTCCCACGCGCCCATCTTCATTCAGCAGCGGCGCAATGACGCGCCGAAGATAATCACTCGGCACGCGAATATCGCTGTCGTTGACCAGTAAATACTGGTGGCGAGCCGCGGGCATCATCTGTTCAAGATTGCTGACCTTCACATTGGCGCCGAGTTGATCGGGCGAAACCACCAGGTGAATCGTCCGGTCAGGAAATTCCCGCTGCAATCGCCGCACGCTGGCCACAGCCGGGTCCTCCGGATCGCTCACCCCAAAAATAATTTCGTATTCCGGATAGTCCAGCAGGCAGTGGCTGCGGAAGCTTTCGTAAATCTCAGGATCGACGCCCTTCAGCGGTTTAAGAATAGAAACCGGCGGCAACGATAGTGTGGGGCGGACACTCTTGTCCGCCAGCCGCCGCCGCAGAAAAACGGCCGCACTCCACAAACACATCAAATAGTAGATAGAACTGGAAATGCACCCCAGAATCCCGACAACCTCAAAGATTCTAACGGTGGTATGAATCATGCGCAGGCGCAGGCAAGTCTACTCGTACCGCAACGATTCGATGGGATCCAGATTCGCCGCTTTCCACGCCGGATAGATCCCAAAGATCAGCCCGACTCCGGCGGCGGCGCTGAACCCGAAGGTGGTCCAGAACACCGACATGCGCGCCGGCAATGAAGGCCACATCACTGGAATCACCCAGACCACGAGCGCGCCCGCGGTAACGCCAATGATGCCGCCGACGGCGGTCAACATGATCGCTTCCAGCGTGAACTGCAAAAGGATGTCGCGCTTGCGCGCTCCTATCGCTTTGCGCACGCCGATCTCGCGCGTGCGTTCGGTCACGCTCACCAGCATGATGTTCATCACTCCCACGCCACCCACGATCAGCGCGACGCTGGAAATCGCGAACATGCCGACGAACAGAGCGCCGGTAATCTGGTTCCAAGCATCGGAAATAGAATCGGAAGTGAATACCGCGAAGTTATCGGGCTTGTCGGGAGGAACCTTCCGCCGGCGCCGCAACAACTCGCGAATCTCGTCGATCGCCTTCGGCACATCGTCGTGGGACGTGGCCTTCACGCTGATCCAATGCTGCTTCAGTTCGGGATGAAGCTTGCGCAAAGTGCTCAGCGGAAAGACAGCTTTATTATCCTCTGGATTCTTGCCGCCGCCAAAGACCGACTTGACCGGTTGAATGGTTCCAATCACGGTGAACAGCTGGCCTTCGATGTTCACTTCCTTTCCGATCGGATCCTGCGCGCCAAATAACTCTTCGGTCGTGTCGGATCCCAACAGAACAACCGCAGAGCGGTGCTCTTCGTCTACGTCACTGAACCAGCGCCCTGACGCGATCAGCAAGTCGAACACTTCCTTAGCGGATGCCTGATCGCCTTCCAGAATCGTATTCTTTGCTTTTTTGTCGCCGTACTTCACCGCGAACGATCCCACACCCAACTCCGGCCGGAAATACCTTAGCCCGGCAGTCACCGCCTTAACATGCGGCAAGTCCCGCATGGCGATCGCGTCATCGTAAGTAAGCTCTTTGCGGGTACGCATCTCTTCGGTGGGCCGGCCGAAGGTAAAAGGCTCCAGGTGAAAGGCAAAAATCACGTCGGAGCCGATGCTGCTGACGATCTGCCGTACATTTTCGTCGAGCCCGCGCCCGATTGACGAGACGCCGATGACGACAGCCACGCCAATCACAATGCCCAAGACGGTGAGCGCCGACCGCAGCTTGTTGCTGCGGATCGTCTCCGCCGCCATGCGGAAGATTTCGCCGAATTCGTCTTTGCGTATCATAAGAGATTGAGTAATTTTGCAATTGAGTAATTGAGTAATTTGAAATCTAAAGCGTCCTGGGTTTTCAATTGCTCAATTACCAAATTACACAATTGCTAAATTCCCCTTACATTTCAAATCGCAGCGCCACGATCGGATCCAGCTGTGCAGCCTTGCGCGCCGGATACACTCCAAAAAAAACTCCCACGCTGGCCGACACCAGCAAGCCCGCAGCGACCGCCCACAACTTGATGGACGACGGCATGCCGATAATAAGCGTCACGAATTCAGCGACCATCACGCCACTCAGCACTCCCAATATTCCACCAATCAATGCCAGAATCACGGCCTCAATCAGAAATTGAAGCAGCACATCATCCCGGCGCGCGCCCAGCGCCTTGCGAATTCCGATTTCCCGTGTGCGTTCGGTTACCGAAACCAGCATGATATTCATGATCACGATGCCGCCCACTACCAGCGAGACGGCGGCAATCCCAATGGTCGCCATAAAAAATGTACTGCTCAAGCCGGACCAGATGCTCAGCAGGCTGGCATTGGTTTCAATTTCAAAACTGTCTTCTTCCCCGGGTCGGTCGTGACGGTGCGCCCGCAATGCCGCTCGCGCTTCGTCGATAGCCTGGCTCAGCGGAGCTCCGGTGGCTGTGGCTTTGCCCCAAATCCGAATGCTGCTGTTATGCACGCCGTATTGTTTCAGATACACAGTGATCGGGATCAGCACATAGTTATCCGCGCTCTGCCCCAGGGTCTTGCCTTTTTTCTTGCCCACCCCGATCACCTGATAGCTCCAGCCGTCGATCCGAATTTCCTGGCCCAGCGGGTCGGAACTGCCCAGCAGATGCTCCACGATGTCGGTCCCGACGACGGCAACTTGCGAGTGGTTATTCAAATCCGTGTCGTTCAGCATCCGCCCGTAAGTCAGATCGGTATCGAGAATCGAGGCCACCGACGGCGTAATCCCCTGAATGGTGGTATCGCTGATCGACTGCTCGTTGTGTTTCACGCGCCCGCTGCCGCGCATCAGCGCCCCCACATATTCGCAATGGCGGCAGGCCTCGAGTACCGCCTGGTAATCTTCCATCACCAGATTTTTGCGTTTCTCGGCTGCCAGGAAATGCTCGACATTGGTCTCAACCGGCGAAGTCTTGCCGATGATGAACACGTCCGCGCCCAGATTAAAAATCTTCTTCGCCACATAATCTTGAATCCCGGAAACAAACGTGACTACGGCAATCACGGCGGCAATGCCGATCACCACGCCCAAAAGCGTGAGCACGGAACGCAGCTTATTGGCCCAAAGCGACCGCAGTGCGATTCGAATGGCTTCAGCAATGTTCATGGATCAGGCTTCCGGCTCTCGGCGTCCGGCTTCCGGAAAGGCAACTGGTGCCGGAGTCAAGTTTATCAGTCAACGTAAGCATACGCTCCAAAAGGACCGTTGGTTCCGGCAGCCGAAAGCCGGAAGCCCCATGAGATAATCATTCCGTAGGCAGCCGGACCGGACGGCCGCTCTCTGCGTCTTCGGGCGCGGGGAGAGGAAAGTCCGAACTCCGCAGAGCAGTGTGCCGGATAACGTCCGGGAGGGTGTTGGGTAGCCCATGCTTCGCGTTCTGCGCGGAGGGTAGGAGACCCGACATTCGACGGAAAGTGCCACAGAAAATATACCGCCTCGGCCTTCGCGGGCCGGGGTAAGGGTGAAAAGGTGCGGTAAGAGCGCACCGCCGCGCCAGTAATGTCGCGGGCAGGGCAAACCCCACACGGAGCAAGACCAAATAGGGAGGAAGTTCGCGGCCTGGTTCTTTGAACCCGGTTGCGCACACGTGCCGGCTCGGTGCGTCAAACCTTCGGGTAGGTCGCTAGAGCCGCGCAGCGATGCGCGGCCCAGAGGAATGGCCGTCCAGCAGGAGCAATCCCGCGGACAGAATTCGGCTTACAGGTCCGGCTGCCACAACATCTTCACTACCTCTGCCCTCGCGGATCGTCTTTCGCGCCCGCTGCAGGTCTTCGCCGATCAGCTCAAGAGGGGGAGGACACTCTAACGTGACATCAGAAATTGGACCTCCTTTTCAATTTCCGAGATCGCGACCGGAGCAACGCCGGCTTCGCGCAACTTCTGATTCAGCGGCGGCAATTTCGCCTGCTTGAATGCGGTCCACTGCGCGATTCCTTCTTTGACCTTCTGGCTGGATTCTTTGTAGACGGCGACCGCCTGCGAAGGCACAGCGCGATCTCCACTCTCGGCCACGCGCAGCGCAGAGGTCAGCTCAACGTAGCCGTCCTGCAGGCCTCCGGATGGTAGTGCCGTCCTCTCTTTGTCAGAAAGAATCTTTTTGTCAGAAAGAATCTGTGCGATTGCCGATTGAGCGTTTGCCACGGCGGCCTTGAGAGCTTGATTCGTCGGGTCAAGTTTCTGCTCGATATCGGAGAGTTGTTTCTTTACCGAAGCGACCTCGGCCAGGGCGCGGCGCGCCTCCATGGCCTGGGCAAAGATCTCTTGAGCGAGCTGCAGCTGCTGCCGAAGAACCTCGGGAGTCGCTGGCGAGCGCGGATCCATGATCACTTTCAGCGACTGACTCTGCGCCTGTCCATCCACCGTCAGGCGGACCTGGTAGATTCCGGGGACCACTTTGGGGCCGCTGGGATTACGGGGCTCGGATTCTTCGGCTGCTGGTTCTCCGGAGGTGCTCCAGGTAAGGTTCCAGACGAAGCGATGCATTCCGGGAGTTGCCGCCAGAGATTGCGGTTTGGGAAACCAACGCTCGGCGATGGGCAGTGACGGATGCTTGCCCGCATGTTTATCTTCCCCCTGTTTATCTTCTTATGTTTATCCCCGGACGAGAATTTGCGCACCAGATTCTTCTGCGCGTCGAACACCTCCAGCGTGACATTGCCCGCCGGAGACTTCAAAAAATAATCGATCATGGCGCCGGCGGGAGGATTCTCGGCCGTCGGTTCTTCGGGCGGGAGCGGCGTACCTAAGAACGAATCGTTGTCGATGCGAACTGCCGCCGCGGGTTGGTAGAGCAGGAATGCCTTCGCTTTCGCCGCTTCCCGCGCCTGGCGCAACGGGATGATGTTGTCGAGGATCCAGAAAGACCGCCCGTGAGTGCCAATGACAAGATCGTCGCCGTGAATGGTTAGATCGCGAACGGAGGTAACCGGAAGATTCAGTTGCAGCGATTGCCAGTGATCACCATCGTCGAACGAACTGTACACACCCAGTTCGGTCGCGGCAAAGAGCAGCGACTTATTCTCGGTGTCCTGCCGAATGCCGCGCAGGAAAGAGTCGGGCGCAATCCCATTCGTAATCAGCTGCCAGGTGGCGCCATAGTCGCGAGTCCGATAAAGATAAGGTGTGCGATCGTCGAGCCGGCTGCGGTCGACCGCCGCATACGCAACCGCAGGGTCCGAATGCGAAGCCTCGATGAACGAAATCTTGCTCCAGGCGCTAAGGCCCGGGGGAGTCACATCTTTCCAGGTTTTTCCGCCATCGCGAGTCAGGTGAATCAACCCGGTGTCGCTTCCTGCCCAGATCAGATTACGATTGAGCGCCGATGACGCGATGGTGAACACCACGCCATAGCCGCGCTGTTTCGCGTTCTCGACCGTGGCCGGTCCGCTTGTTTTCTCTCCCGGTTTTTGCTCCGCACCAGTGAGATCGGGACTGATGATCTGCCAGTGCAGGCCGCCATCGACCGTCTTCATCACATATTGCGACCCGAAATATAGCGTATTCGAGTCGGCCGCGGAAAAAACCAGAACCGGCGTCCAGGGATCCCGATATTTGCGCTGATTGATTTCCGAACCGAAGGTCAGCGCCGGCCACGGAGTAATATCCTGGCTGAATTCGGTTCGCTTATTGAAGCGGTCAACGCTGCCGTAAGTTCCACTCAGATAGATAATGTTGGGATCCTTGGGGTCGGGCGCAATATATCCGCTCTCGCTTCCGCCGGCGGGAAACCAATCCCGGGGCGTGATCTGTCCGTGATGGGTGCGGCTTGGAACAGCGGCGCTTCCACTGTCTTGTTGAGCGCCATACACCACGTAGGGAAACTGGTTGTCGGTGATCACGTGGTAGAGCTGCGCCGTGGGCTGGTTGTACCACGTGCTCCAGGTCTGGCCGCGGTCGAGGCTGACCGTAGTTCCCTGATCCGTTCCCAGAACCATGCTGGCGGAATTCCTGGGATCGATCCAGAGTTGGTGATAATCGTCGCCACCGGGTGCGCCCCGCACAATCGAAATTGTCTTGCCGCCATCTTCCGATCGATAGACAGCGACATTGGGAACATAAATCACATCGGGATTTTGCGGGTCGATGGTGATGCTGTTGAAATACCAGGCGCGGCTGGTGAGCCGCGAATCTGTATTCTCCAGAACCCAGGTGTCGCCGCCGTCGTCGGATCGATAAAGACCGGCTTTCTTTGCCTGGATGAGTACGTAGACGCGCCTGCCGTCCGGCGCAACATCAACCCCAATGCGTCCCCAATCGCCTTCGGGTAATCCGCTGCCGTTGAGTCGAGTCCAGGTCTTGCCGGCGTCCTGAGAGCGATAGAGCCCGCCCCCGGGCCCATCGATGGGAGCATAGGTGCTCCAGGGAGGGCGATGCGTATTCCATGTCCCGGCAAACAGAATCTGCGGATTCCCGGAACAGACCGCCAGATCTGAAACGCCAATCTCAGAGCCCGTATCGAGAGACTTCACCCAATGGGCTCCTCCGTCCATGGACTTGTAGACGCCACGCTGTTGGTTCGGGCCGTAAGCGTGACCGAGCGCTCCCACGTAGACGACATTCGGATCGTGCGGGTCCAGCACGATCCTGCTGATCTGCCGCGTGTCCTCAAGGCCAATGTGGGTCCAGGTCGACCCGCCGTCGGAAGATTTGTAGACGCCATTGCCGGAAGACAGATCGGAGCGAATATCGGACTCGCCGGTCCCCGCATAGATAGTCATGGGGTCCGATGGAGACACGGCGATCGCCCCGATGGAACCGGCAGGTTGTTGATCAAAAATGGGGGTCCAAACGGCCCCGGCATCGGACGTCTTCCAGATGCCGCCATTGACCGCGCCGAAATAAAAGGTGGTCGAGTCGCCGGGAACCCCGCTCACGGCGACCACCCGGCCGCCCCGAAATGGTCCAATCAGGCGCCATTTGAGCCCATTCACCAGTTCCGGCGGTACCGACTGCGCAGCCGCGGCTGCGGCCAGCAAAAGGATAAGGATAAAGAGCGTATTAAGGATAAGAAGCGTAACGATGACATTGCGCGGAAAACGCGATCTGTGTTCTTTCAAGTGGCCATCCCTCGTGGACAGTCAGTCTACTGGAATTGTGACGCATTCTTGAAGTGTTCGTATGCCTCGGGGGAAATCGCAGCAGATCGCATGGCTCCTTTCTGCAGCGAACCCATCTGGCCGCTAACGTCCGGCGGTCCACTGCCGATGACTAAGACAATGGGGCGCGGGAGAAGCCAGAGCACTTTGAGCTGTGCCGCTGGTACCAGGTGAGCAGCCACCAGGAAAAGGCTTCGAGTGGCAAGTCGGAGCTAAAGGAATACGGCGAATTCGGGAGTGAACGTCTCCGAAGTGAACGTCAGGGAATGGACGGCAAAGTATGTTTCATCCGTCGCAGCGGCCGATCACCGGCACCGTTCTGGTCGCCGACGATCAAGCCGCCAATCGTGAACTATTAACCGAACTTCTCTCTGCGCAGGGATGCAAAGTAATTGCCGTGGCGGATGGCGCGGCGGCGGTCGAAGAGCTTTCCCGCACACCGGTGGACCTGGTACTTCTGGACGTGATGATGCCTCGCCTGAACGGGTTTGAGGTATGCGAGTACATTAAGAAAAACCCAGATACGTATCTGATCCCCGTAGTCATCATTACGGCGCTTTGTGACAAGCAGGACCGGCTGGAAGGCATCCATGCCGGCGCCGACGACTTTTTGAGCCGTCCCGTGGACCGAACCGAGCTGCTGGCTCGCGTAACCTCGCTTTTGAACCTCAAACATCGCACCGACGAACTGGAGCAAGCCGAGTCGGTCCTGTTCCTGCTGGCGCGGAGCATTGAAGGCAAAGATCCTTATACCCACGGCCACTGTCAGCGTCTGGCCGATTACTCGGTGCAGCTGGGAGAGCACCTCAAGCTTTCCGAAGAGCAACTGGTTGCTCTTCGCCGCGCCGGAGTAGTGCATGACGTGGGAAAAATCTCGGTGCCGGATGCGATTCTTCTGAAGCCAGGGCGTTTGACCTCCAACGAATGGAGCTTGATGAAGCAGCACCCCTTGGTGGGGGAGCGAATTTGCGCGCCCCTCAAATCGTTCCGTTTTGTACTTCCCATCATTCGACACCATCACGAGAAATTCGACGGATCGGGCTATCCCGATGGACTTCGGGGAGAGGCTATTCCCGGAGCCGCCCGCGTGCTCCAGGTGGTGGATGTCTACGACGCGCTGACGACCGAGAGGCCTTACAAGAGAGCGCTTTCCGCAAGCGAGGCGCTCCAAATTATGAAGGCGGAAGTAGCCAAAGGCTGGTGGGATCCGCGCATCTTTGACCAATTCGAGCGGCTGGCGAGTACCGGAGGCGGTTTGTCCCGCGGTGCGGCCGCCGGCCATTAAATCCCTGCGAGTTAGGGGCGGATATGCAAGCGATCGCAATGGGCCGATCACGCGCCACCCCGCCCCCGTAATGAAATGGGACTTCGATCACGCAGGCCGATTGGCGGCATTGTCTGAGGCTTTCCTCATTTTGCCTGGGCGGAATTTTGAGGCGCGAACGTGAAATTGTCCGGATGAGATTCCGGATGAGATTGTCCAGATGAGATTGTCCAGAGAAAAGAAGAACGGCATCGGCTTGGCGGCAGCCGGAATAATTCTGCTGCTGGTCGCTCTGCTGCTGTTCCGAGATGGGCGTAACTTCCTGGAAGCGAGTAAATGGGTGTCCCACTCCCGCGAAGTTTTGGCGGAACTGGAAGCCACGCTTTCGGCGGTGGGCGAGACGCAGGCCGCGGCGCGCGGCTACATCATCACGGACCAAGCAGCCCTTCTGGAACCGTATCGGGCCGCCGGCCCAGGCGTGCGCGTCCATCTCGATCGACTCAGGTCACTCACTTCCGATAACCCGAACCAGCAGCGCCGCCTGCTCCTCCTGGAAAGCGCGATCGCCGAAAAGCTGGAATCGCTGCAGGAAAACATCGATTTGCGAAAGCAAAAAGGATTTGCCGCCGCCCAGCAACAACTGACGAATGGCGGAGGCTCCGCCGAAATGGACCAGGTCCGAACCATTGTTTCCCAGATGAAACAAGCAGAGGAAGAACGGCTGAAACTTCGCGACCGGCAATTTCAGGCCAGTACTCAGCGGACAGGCCTCACGCTGGCATGCGTCGTCTTCGTGGGTTTTCTGTTGCTGGGGCTGGTTTATTTCGTGCTGCTGCGAGACATCATGCAGCGCGGGCGCGCGGAAGCATTGTTACAGGAGAGCGAGGAGCGGCATCGCAAATTGTTCGATAACAATCCACATCCGACCTGGGTTTTTGACCGGGAGACACTGCGCTTTCTGGCGGTGAATTCCGCGGCGGTAAGCCAGTACGGATATTCCAGCTCCGAATTCCTGACGATGACCATTAAGGATATTCACATGCCCCAGAATTCTCGAGTCTTAATCGAGAGCGCCGGCGCAGACGTGGGCGAGCGCTTCAGTCCGGGACAGCATCGTCGGAAAAACGGGACCGTCATTGATGTGGAAAATAACTCCTACGCCCTGCGCTTTGAGGATCGGGACGCGGAAGCCGTGGTGGCCGTCGATGTCACGCAGAGGAAACGAAACGAAGAGGAAAAACGCAAATTCAGCGACAAGTTAGCCGTCAGCAACCAGCAGTTGGAGTTGCGCAATCGCGAGGTCGAACGCGCCACCCGGCTCAAGAGCAGATTTCTGGCCAGCATGAGCCACGAATTGCGAACTCCGCTCAACGCGATTGTGGGCTTTTCGGAGCTTCTGGCGGACGGGGAACCCGGCCAGCTCAATGACAAGCAGAGACGATTCGTCAATCACATCAAGCAAGGCTCCGCTCACCTGCTGCAGTTGATCAACGACATTCTGGATCTCTCCAAAATCGAAGCCGGGCAACTCGAACTCCACTGGGAAGATTTTCGGGTCGAGGATGCTTTGCCGGAAATTCTCTCCACCATCGATCCGCTTGCGATGAAGAGAAATATCCAGGTTCAGCATGCGGTTGAGCGGGGCCTCGCAGTACATGCGGACCGGCTTCGCTTCAAGCAGGTGCTCCATAACCTGCTGAGCAACGCGGTGAAGTTCACGCCCAGGAATGGGAAAGTCGACATCGATTGTGTGGAGCAGGACAACGAAGTTTGTATTTCCGTCAGCGACACGGGGATCGGCATCCGCCCGGAGGACCAGCAAGTTGTTTTCGAGGAATTCCGCCAGATCGACGGAACCAGCGATGCCGCCAAGGAAGGCACGGGGTTAGGGCTGGCGATCACCAAGCGCCTGGTGGAACAGCAGGGCGGGAAGATATGGCTGCAGAGCGAGCCGGAGAAGGGCAGCCGATTTACCTTTACCCTGCCGCTGGGCTGCGAAGCGCCCGCCAAGAACCTGGCCATCGGCTCAGCGGGCCGTCCGGACACCGCCGTCGCCAGCGCCGGCAAGAAGCCGTTGATTCTAGTGGTCGACGACCAGATCCCGGCCCGCGAACTTCTCTCCAGCTATCTGGATTCTGACTATCGTACTGTAGTGGCTGAATCCGGGGCCGAAGCCCTCAAAAAAGCGCATCAACTCCGTCCCGACGCCATTACGTTGGATGTCCTCATGGCGGGCGGCAGCGGTTTCGAGACGCTGGTCGAGTTGCGAAAATCCTCCGGCACAGCCGATATCCCGATCATTATCGTCTCTGTCATTGACCAGAAGCAGGTGGGCTTTGCGCTGGGAGCGGCCGATTATCTCGTCAAACCGATTCGCAAGCCGGTCCTTCTGGAAACGATTCGCAAGCACGTGACACGTTGGAGCGAGGATGAGGCGGCAATCCTACTGGTGGACGACGATCCGACCACTCTGGAGTTGTTGGAGGAGACGCTGCGCTCCGCCGGAAACCAGACGCAAAGCGTGCAGAGCGGAGCGCAAGCGCTGGAGACGCTCTCCTCGAACCGGTTCGCCGCCCTCGTGCTGGATCTGCTCATGCCGGGGATGGACGGTTTCGAGGTCATCCGCCAGGTGCGCGCCCAACCCGCATTGAAAGAGCTCCCCATTCTGGTGATGACCGCCATGACCCTGACACCAGCTCAACTAGCGGTGCTGATTCGCGAAACCCAGGCGCTGTTTCAAAAGAATGGCTCCTGGCAACGGCAGCTGATGGCCGAAGTGGCCCGGGCTATCCGCGAAAGGACACAGGCAAAAGCGGCGGGACAGCCATGATCAAAATCCTTATCGCCGAAGATAATGCGGTCAATCGCGAACTGTTGCGCGAATTACTGGAAATGCGCGGTTACTCGGTCATGGAAGCCTCCGACGGCGAAGAGACGCTTCGCATGATGGAGCAGAGCCCACCGGATCTGCTGCTGCTGGATATCGGCATGCCCGTGCTCGACGGCTTTGCTGTGATCCGCCAAATTCGCGAGAATCCCCGCCTCGCCCCAACCCCTGTCGTGGCGGTCACGGCCTATGCCATGCAAGGCGACCGCGAAACAATATTAAATGCAAAATTTGATGGCTACCTGCCCAAGCCAGTGAATTCACGATCCCTCGCCGACGAGCTCAATCGCCTGCTCAATAAAGGAACGGGTCGAGTCCTTTCCCGGAATCAAGCGGCGGGTAGCTGACTGACCGGCAAAACTTGAATCCCTCACTGCCGTATCCGAAAGAAGTGCCTGTCGTGGCTCTTAACTGCGCCGATGTTGAGCGCCTCGAATGGAGAGCGTTCCGCATTTGGGAATTCCCATTCTGCCCCGCGCGCAATCCAAGTTCTTCATTCCAACAACCTTCTGCCTGGTAATGTCCCGATTCTTGATTGATGCGGAACCGGCACCATCCTTCGGTGCTTCGGCTTAGCTTGGTTCTCTCTTTGCAAGCGCAGCCCAGGCATTCACAATGAATCTTGAGAGTGGAGTCTTTCCCCCGTTTATGGACAAATCTTCGGCCGCAACTTTTGTTCTTGCCCCCAGCGTGCGCAAGGCAGCCGCACGCACTGCCCTGGTGGGATTGAGTGCGTCGAGCCAGGCTCTGCTGTCGGAATGCTTTAAGCAATTCGGCATTGAAACCGTGGTCATGTCCAGCGGCGCGGCCGAGCGCCTGAACAAAGAAAAATTCGAGGCCTGCGTCCTTTCCCTGGGCCTTGGGGCCGATGCTGTCATGGAAGGAGTCCGCACCTCCGCTTCCAACAGCCATTGCGTGATCTACGGACTGGGCGGCACCGCTCTGGAAGCCATGCAGTACTCCAAATACGGCATCAATGCCATATTCAAAGAACCTCTGGAGAGGCCGGCGGCGCAGAAACTGGTGCAGGCCACACGCATGCTGGTGCAGCATGAGCTGCGGCGTTATGTGCGCATTCCGGTCATCACGGAAGTCTCCATCGTCGGCGATGGCCGGCGCATCTGCGCCACCAGCATCGACATGAGTGCCGGCGGGCTGTCGGTCAAGAGCAACGAAGGCTATTCGATTGGGGCCAACGTCGAAGTCTCGTTCGCCCTGATGACCTTGCCCCGGGCCACCATTCGCGGCATGGTGAAGTGGCGCAAGCCCGCCTCTTTGGGAGTACAGTTCGATCCCGGCGACGACCGGCGGCAGAAGGTGAAGGCCTGGATCGATTCCTGCCTCGAGAACTGATTCCCGGACTTCCCCGTAGCTCGAGCCCATAGGTCGTGCCCACGGCTCGAGCCGCAAAGCTCTGGCGAATGCACTTTGTAGTCCGCTCCAATGGTCCTCCGCCACGCCTTCGTATTACTCTAATCTTCCCAGCCTTAAAGCTCCGATTCCTCTGGGCCGATAATCCAAGCAGGTATACGTTGCGCGCCCGCTTTCATATACGAAAGAGCGGATGGAAAACCGATGAGTGGCAGTGCGACATCTCGTCTCCTCAAGCAGGAAACCCTGGCCAGCAGCGGAACTGTGTTGAAGGAATTAGCCGAGCAAAAATTCGCCCTCGACCAGCATGCCATCGTGGCCACGACCGACGTACAGGGAACCATCACTTACGTCAACGATAAGTTCTGCGCCATCAGCCAATATTCGCGGGACGAGCTGTTAGGCCAGAACCACCGCATTCTCAACTCCGGCCATCATTCGAAGGAATTCTTCCAGCATATGTACTACGCCATCGCCAACGGGAAAGTGTGGCGGGGCGAGATCTGCAACCGCGCAAAAGATGGTTCGATCTACTGGGTCGACACCACTGTCGTTCCATTCCTTGAGGACAGCGGAAAGCCGAGACAGTATATGGCGATCCGTACCGACATCACCGAACGCAAGCGGGCCGAGGAAGCGCGCGGCTGGCTGGCCGCCGTCGTCGAGTCCTCCGAGGATGCCATCGTCAGCAAGACCCTGGATGGAATCATCACCGCCTGGAATCACGGCGCGGAAAAAATCTTCGGCTATTCGGAAGCGGAGGTGATCGGCCAGCGGGCGTTGATCCTTTTCCCTGCGGAACGCGCCGCCGAAGAGGCCGACATCCTGGAGCGCATCCGCCGCGGCCAGAGCGTGGAACAGTTCGAGACTGTTCGCCTGCGCAAGGATGGGGCGGAAATTGACGTTTCGCTCACCATTTCTCCCATCAGAAATCGTGCCGGAGAGATTGTGGGCGCGGCGAAAATTGCCCGCGACATCACGGAACGCAAGCGCGACATCACCCAACGAAAAGCCAACGAACGCGAGATCCGCGAACTGAACGAAGAGCTCGAGGAACGGGTTTTGCAACGCACCGCACAACTGAAGGAAGCCAACCAGGAACTCGAGGCGTTTACCTACTCCGTGTCGCATGACCTGAGGGCGCCGCTGCGCCATATTGGCGGCTTTTCCCGCCTGCTGGTCGAGGATTTTGGTCCCACTTTCACCCCCTGAAGCCCGCCATCATCTGCAGCGCATCGAAGATGGAGTTCATCGCATGGGCCGGCTCATCGATGAGCTTCTGAACCTGGCGCGAGTGGGCCGTCATGACCTTAAGATTCAACCTACACACCTGAACACTCTCATCGAAGAGGTCATCTCCCTGCTCCAGCCTGACGCCGAAGGCCGCGCGGTGACCTGGAAAATTGCGCAACTGCCTCCGGCCGAGTGCGACTCCATCCTGGTCAAGCAGGTTTTTCAGAACCTCATCGCCAACGCTCTCAAATTCACCCGTCCCCGCAAGTGCGCCGTCATCGAGATCGGTCATCTCCAGGAAAACGGGGAAAGCATTATTTTCGTTCGCGACAATGGGGTTGGCTTCAACATGAAGTACAAAGACAAGCTATTCGGCGTTTTCCAGCGTCTGCACCGGCCGGAGGATTTCGAAGGAACGGGCATCGGCCTGGCAACCGTGCACCGCATCGTGCGCAAGCACGGAGGCCGCGTCTGGGCGGAGTCCAAACTCGATCAGGGCACAACATTTTTTTTTACCCTCGCGTCTGCCCATCCCGCAAATGTTCTACCGAACGACATCCAGGGTGCTGCTTCAAACGCTTCGCAAATGAAACCCGCCTCGGCAGGAGCCCAACCATGAATCCCGATGAAGTCGACATCCTTTTGGTCGATGACAGTCAAGACGACATCGACCTTACTCTGCATGCCTTGCGTGCGGAAAATCTGGCTAATCACGTATTCATTGCGCGCGATGGCGAGGAGGCGCTGGAATTCCTCTTCTGTACCGGGCCGCATAGCGCACGCTCCTTCGAGCATCCGCCCAAGCTGGTGCTGCTCGATCTCAAGCTGCCAAAAGTCGACGGAATGCAGGTTCTCAAGCAGGTCAAAAGCGATCCCCGAACCAAGACCATTCCCATGGTACTGATGACCTCGTCACGGGAAGAGCGCGACATGGCGACCGGCTACAACCTCGGCGTCAACAGCTATCTGCAGAAGCCGGTTGATTTCGAACAGTTCCGAAAAATGGTAAAGCTCCTGGGAATGTATTGGCTGGTCACCAATCAGCCCCCCAAACCTCTAGTGCACTACACCTGAGGTGCACCACAGCTGAGCCGCTCAGAGAATCGGCCCGCAGGCCGGCCCGGGGCTAAGTCCATTTCCGGATTCTTACCCACAGCTTGCGCTGTGGGCTGCATTCTTGCGCCGCTTTGCGGTTAACTTCAGCGGCTGCAGCCGCATTTCATTTCGTTTTCTTGCGCCAGGAAGTCGCGCTTGGTTCGGAGGATGTGGAGGGCAAGCGGCGACTCAGCTGCCGGCGGCAGCCGCCATTCGCCCCGGGGTGCGGGTTTGGCCCGCGGGGTTGGAGGGCTTGCACATCGCCAGAATGCTATGAATGCTCTGAGCGAGTTGTTCCATACTGTTCGGTTTCGGGAGCAGGTCGGGCAAGCCGAGACTGCGAACTTCTTCGTTGTCGGCCGCGGCGACATATCCGGAGACAATCAGAATCGGCATGCCGGGCCGGATTTGCAGAAGTTCCCGCGCCAGTTCCACGCCGGACATTTCAGGCATGGAGAGATCGCTCAGCACAACGTCAAAATCCTGGGGCGCTGCCCGGAACATCTCCAGCGCTTTTTCCGGCGCCGTGCAGCCAGTCGCCTTATATCCGAGTCGATCCAGCCAGCTCTCCATCAGGAACACCATCGAGTCCTCGTCATCCACGAACAGAACCCGTTCGCCGTGACCTCGCAACTCCCGTTGTGCCAACTGCGTTAGAACTTCCTCACCGGTCTTTTGTGGAGCGGCCAGGTGAAGTTGAAAGACAGGAACCCTTCCGGGTCCGCCGCGAACCGGCATCGCACGCGCCTGGCTAGTCACGATGCCAGGAATCAGAGACAAGTCCACTCCTTTGTCCTGTTTCTTGTTCTCTCTCTCTTTACTTGTCGCGTTGGTGGTCGTGTCGGACGGTTGAAATAGTTTTGCCATCATGGTTTTCATCCATCGCTCCATCGCTGCGTCGCTGCGTCGCTGCATCGCGTTGCCGCTGCTCATGGGAGCCGACACTTGATCGAATCGGCTGCCCACACGCCTCGTGGCTCGATACCAGACCATCGGCTGGGACTGCCGCGGCTTTAGCGAGCGCATGCAAATATTTCACAATTCCGCAAAAGGAAAGATCCCCATCTTGAAACTTAGAGAGCTTAATTAGAGAGCTTAAATTAGAGAGAGCTTAAGCGGATATTGGTCTTGCAGGAAAGTCACCCGCAGTGGCGAATTGAATGCAGCATGCCCAGTCAGGTCGTGGCCACATCAAAAACGCCGGGGCTCGCAACCGGCAACGGGGACACGCATCTTTCATACGCTTCATACATTCCCTCGAAGATGCGATCCCATGAAGTAGTCAGGGCTTGGTCCCGCGCGGCCTGGCGCATCGCCGGGAGCAACTCAGGCTGCGACATCAATCTCGCGGTATAGGCAGCGAACTCCTCGAAGTCCTGCGCCACATATCCCGAGATCCCATGGCGCACCGTATATTGCGGCCCGCCGCGATCGGTAACCACGGCTGGAACTCCGGAAGCAAAGGCCTCGAGCACCACCAGACCGAAGGTGTCGGTCTCCGACGGAAAAGCCAGCACATCGAAATTTGCAAACGTCCGCGATAGTTCGTCCCCGGTGAGCACGCCGGTGAACTCCGCCTGCCGCATATTTTTCCGCAGCCAATTCCCTTCCGCGCCTTCGCCTACGATCACGAAACGAAAATCCCGATGCCCCAGGTGGAGCAGCGCCTGCTCCAGGCGCGCCAGCGCGCGCACATTTTTCTCCGTGGTGAGCCGTCCTACGTAGCCGATACGGAACGGGTCTTCCCGGCTCCAAAGCTGCCGGTTCCCAAGCTGCCGATTCCCAAGCTGGCCATCACGACGCTGCCGATCACGCAGCTCGGGGCGGAAAACTTCCGTATCCACCGCGTGCGACATTAGATAGCAACGCTTGCCCGTAGCCGCCTCCAGCACCCGCATCATCTCCGGGTTCGGCGCGAACAGTACCCGGGGAATTTTATAGAACCGCGCCGAAGCGCGAAAGCTCCAGTGCTCCGCGAAACCGGCGATTTTTTCAGCGGCCGGCCTCGGCAAAAAAGACGCGGCAGCCGCCATTCGCCTGCGCGCGTACTGGTGCAGATTGGTTTGCCATGAAGCCGCGAGTGGGATTTTCATCTTGTGCGCGACGTACGCCCCCAGCGTGCCCACATCGCTCGGTCCCGTGATTTGCGTCACATCCGGCTGGAACTCACGCAACAGCGGTTCGAGCTTTCGATAATGTCGCAGAAAAAGCAGGTCGTAGTCATGAGCCCGGTCGAGCGGAAACTTCATCGGACTGCGCGGCAATTGCACGCGGGTAACCGATCCTGTGCGAGTGACCTCGTCCCGCGGCCCGGCATGCACCATGAAGAACGGCATCTCATGACGCCTGGCGAAGGCCTCAAACTCGCGGCTGGTTTTCGCCACGCCGTCCACTTCATGGTAGACGCAGGGGAAAAAAGCGATTCGTGGATTATTGCTCTTCACGAAAGCGCCTCGGACGAGGCGGCCTCCGCCGCTGCTGGAACAGCATCAGCCAACATCTCGGCCGGCGCTTCGGAAACACTGGCCGGTCTGAATACTCGTTTCACAGCGCGCTGCATCGGCGAACTCTCCAGCAGCCGGATGCAGGCCAGGATTTGTTCCACGTACGCCGGAGGCGCTTTCCATAGCGCCGAGATCGGCCGATCGGGTCCACCGTCCTCGCCAGGATGGAAAATTCGATCATCCCAGCGCCGCGTGCCTTCGGGATATTCCGGATAGTTGCGAATCACATCGAGCAGCGTCCGTGTCGTGCGAATGCTCACCGGCTCGGTATATTGCGGCATCAGCAACACATGGCTGCGCCGCTGTCGCCGGATCTCACTCACAAAATCACAGAAGGTCTCGGCGCAGGTCAGATTCAGCGCGCCGCTGGCCGCGCATCCGTGCCGGTCTCCGCCCGAGACCAGCGGGCGCTCCCACTGAGCCGCCAGTTCCCCCACGCGATAATTCTCGCGGGCGCTTCGCGTGGCATTGATTTCGAATGCGTGCATGAACTGCCCGGCGCACTCCAGGAACCGGTCGAGATCGTCGCCGCCTCGCTGCACTCCCACGCACGATTGCGTCCACAGCGGATGATTGAATACCACCAGCACTTCCCGCAGTCCATCCAGCATGGCCAGCAACTCACATAAGCGCCTATTGCTCGGGTTCTGGGTGTAGGCTGCCAGATCGTCAACCACGGTTTGCGCCTGACTGCCTGGCAGATTGTGCACTCCGAGATGAAAAATGGTTCCGGCGAACGGCACGCTCCACTCCAGCGATATGGGTGTATGCGCGGTCTCCGGCGCAGTTCGCAACCACACGGGCGCTTCAATGTTGTCATGGTCGGTGAGCGAGACCAGAGCTTTGAGTCCGAGGATATTTTCGATCTGATCCTTTTCCGTCTCGTACGCCAGCTTCGGCGTCAGCGGCGGAGTCCAATAGGCCCGCGAAAAATCCACCGGAATCCTCGACTTCCGGCATTGCTTTTCCAGCGCCTCATGCAGCATCGGACCCTTGCGCGCCAGCTGCGGAATAAGTTGCAGACTTTCTTTGGAGCGGTTGGTGTGACCGTGAAGCGAAACCCCGGCCCGAATGTGGCGGCCAAGGTCCGGTCCATGCCAGAAGCAAGAGAGTTTTGTCTCGGCCATTCGCAATTGTTTTGAGTACGGAATCGTCAATTCTAGCCTAGTACCGCTTCCTTAGCGACCATTCTTTGCAAGTAGCGGCTAAACAGTTAGATGCCGGGAATTGACCCCTGTAGAGCGCGACGTTCTTGTGATCTTCTTGTGAAGATCGGCTTGTGAAGATCGGCGCCCCCGGCATCCTTCGAGCCAAGCTCGACAGGCTTATCGCACCAACCCGCCAGTCCGGCGATTACGCTCGTAACTGGCACCGCCCGCTTCCCGTGTTATACTGTTTGTGACGCTTTTTCCACGGTTTGCTCGTGACGCGGTGGTCCCTCGTTGGATCAGATTCATCTCCGCCTTTCCTGCCCGCCGTTTAGTTCCAGCGTTTTAATCAAAAATTGAATGTGAGCGGCATGGAAGCTTCACGTGTGTCTCAGTGCAGAGACGTGTATATCGAACAGGCCCTCCAGAAAGAACAATCTAGAATGACCACATTTTCAGAACTGCCCTTGTCTGCTGCGTTGCAGCAGAAGCTCGTGGCAGCTCAATTCATCACCTTAACCCCGATCCAGGAGCGCGCCATCCAGCCCGCTCTCGACGGCAAAGACGTAATCGGCACGGCCCAGACGGGCACGGGCAAAACTCTGGCATTTCTCATCCCGGTGATCGAAATGCTACGCCGCGAACCTTCGGCTCAGGCCAGCGCTCTGGTCCTGTTACCGACCCGCGAACTGGCCATGCAGGTTCACGAACAATACGAACAGTTGCGCAGCAAGGCCATGCCCGCGGCCGCGCTGGTCATTGGGGGCGTATCCGAAAAGGGTCAAATCCAGGGCCTGCGCGCCGGCTCATCCTTGATCATCGCCACTCCCGGACGCTTGCAGGATCTTACCGATCGCCGCTTCGCCGACCTGCGCCACATCAAAATGCTGGTACTCGACGAAGCCGACCGCATGCTTGATATGGGATTCCTTCCGGCGATCCGCCGCATTCTCGCGATATTGCCCAAGAACCGTCAGACTCTGTGTTTCTCCGCTACCCTCGAGCAATCCGTCGCCGGCTTGGTGCATGAATACATGCGCGATCCGGTCCGTGTCGCTTTGGGTTCAGTGCTGAAACCAGCCGAAAGTGTCGAACTGAAGGCTTACGAAGTCCGGCCCGGCGAAAAGCTCGAGGTTCTCCGCCAGCTTCTCTACGCGGAAAAGGGACAGACTCTCATCTTCACCCGCACCAAGCGCGGCGCCCAGCGTCTCGCGCAGGAACTGGCGCGAGATGGCTTCAGCGCCACCATGATTCACGGCGACCGCTCGCAGTCGCAGCGCAACGGCGCGCTCAGCGGATTTCAGGAAGGCCGCTTCCAGGTGCTGGTCGCGACCGACATCGCCTCCCGCGGATTGCATTGCGACGACGTCGCGCACGTCATCAACTACGATCTCCCCAAAATGGCGGAAGATTTCATCCACCGGGTGGGCCGCACCGGCCGCGCTGGATTGACCGGCCGCGCTACTACGCTGGCCGCCGGAGTCGAGATCGTCGAACTCCGCAACATCGAACGCACCTTGAAGTTGCGAATCGAACGCTTGCAGATGGACCCGTCGGGCGCGACCCGGCCCCGGCGTTTCGTTCAGAACACACTGGCTTCCCGCACCCTGACCGCTTTGCCTGGCGAAGTCTTCGTCTAGCGACGGGGACCAAGACAAAAAGCTGCCTCATTTCTCGCTTCACCCGCGGGAAATGGGGCCTTCGGGTCATGACTCGTCGGCAACCCTCTCAACCTGGTTCTATCTCTAAAAGTCGCACGGAGATTACCTTTCCCTGCGTACGCAATCTCTTTAGAGGCAGGAATCCGATGTCACACATTTCGCGTTTGGCGTCAGCTTTAAGCACCTCCTTGCTGATCGGGACCCTAATTTCGAATTCCGCAGCTCAAAGTTCGCAAGGAGCCACCAACTTTACAGCGGGCAACTCCTCGCAGGTAGTGTACGTTCAGCAGACAAGCACTGGTTTCGGACTCAAAGCCAGCACCTCTTCCACCGGCCCGGTCGGAGCAATCTTCGGTCAGGCCACCGGCACCACGGGTTACAACAACGGCGTATGGGGTCGCACCTATAGTTCCTCGGGCGTAGCCGTGCGCGGCGAGGCCATGTCGAATTCAGGAGGCTCTGCCGGTGTGGCTGGCTTCAGCGATTTTGGCCGCAACGGAATCGGAGTGTATGGGCACTCCCAGTACAATGGCGTTGGCGTACTCGGACAGATTGATTCTCTCGATTTTTCGGGCATCGGAGTTTACGGGAGATCCGGCGGTTCCTGTTGCGGCATTCCCGGAGTTTTCGAACAGGACGCCGCCACCAATGGTGGATACAACATCATCCTGGTGGGCCAGTATCTGGATGCCAATAATCAGATTCAAAGAGCCTTCACGTTCGATACCAACACACTGGCGGGTCCGACAATCTGGGCCACCGGAAATCCGCGAGGTGACGACCTTTTCGTCGGTCGAAGTGCCGGCGGCAGCACTAGCGTCTTTCGCGTTGATCCCTCCGGCGGAGTCTACGCCGATGGCGGCTATCACACTGGGGGCGCTGATTTTGCGGAAGCGTTTGAAGTGCAGGGATCAGCCGCGGCCTATGCTGCCGGCGATGTTCTGACTATCGACCAGTCCGGAACTCGCCGCCTCACTCTCTCTTCCCGACCATATTCCACGCTGGTTGCGGGTATTTATTCAACCAAGCCCGGCGTGCTGGCCAGTCCCTATACCATGGACCAGCCGCATAAATTGGATATTCCCTTGGCAGTGGTAGGCGTCGTGCCCTGCAAGGTGACTACTGAAAATGGCGCCATTCAACCCGGCGACTTGTTAGTAACCGCTGCCAAAGCAGGCTATGCCATGAAGGGGACGGACCGAAGCCAAATGATAGGGGCCGTGCTTGGAAAAGCGCTGGAGCCGCTGACTAAAGGCGACGGCATCGTCCAGGTGCTCGTCTCCTTGCAATAAAAATAAGCCGCTAGGGTGTCGCGGGACTGAAGGAAGGGATACGGTGCCCCATTTCTCGCGTCCCTTGCGAGAAGTGGGGCTTTTCCCTTCGATCTCTAACGGTCGAGTTTGTTCCCCGGTGTAAACACTTCCGCCGAATCCGAATCATCTTCCGAGCCGATGCGAAACAGCGCAGCCTGCGCCTCGGCAAGCGCCCGCAGTTCCTGCATCTCGTCCACCACAGCGCCTTCCGGCTTGTCCTGTTTCCGCTGCACCCGGCGCTCGGCCTTGTCGCGTTGTTTCTGTTGGCGCGTTTGTTCCTTCTGGCGTTTATTAAAAGTGGATCGTCCTCGTGGCATTCACAATTCCTCCCTAGTTTTTTTGCTAGCGGCGCCGGCCTGCGCATCCGCGCCTCCGGCTGCTTCCAGAAAACAAGAAAACTACCAGCGTGGTTCGCGCGGCTGGCGTGCGTGGCCCTGGTAATCATCGCGCCCGCGACCGCCGCCCCCACCACTGCCGCCGCCGCCAAACCGCTTTCCACCGCCACCGCCGCCACCCTTGGGACGGTCGGTCTTGGGCTGCGCCTCGTTGATTTTCAACGCGCGTCCGCCCAGTTCCGTCCCGTTCAGAGCCGCCACGGCTTTATCGGCCTCGGCGGGATTGGTCATTTCCACGAAGCCGAAACCGCGGGCGCGGCCCGTTTCCCGATCGGTCACAATACTCACTTTTTCCACCGCGCCGTGAGCCTCAAATACGGTTCGTAACTCGGACTCGGTGGTGCTGTGGGGCAAATTACCTACGTAAAGGTTCTTCATTGCAGTTCCTCTCCAAAAATCATCCAAACTTCGATTCGCCGTTTATTTTCAGCGTGCCGGCTCAGCGTGCCGGAGATGACCGCGGAAAGCGGCAACCCGGCGCACAGCCGGCTTCAGGCGCCAACCGGCTTCTTCTCGGAACCGGATATTGCCGGCTTGCCCGGCGCCACCGCTTTCTTCAGCAGTTGACGGTTCCGTATGCGGCGCGCGAGCTTCTGTTTCCGCACTCGGTTGAACCGCGATTTGTCGCCGTTGACTCCGGACATAATAGACTCCTGTCGTTCGAACCGATCGGGAAACGATGATGCTTAATCATTCCTGCAGATTCCGGTGAACATGGCCAAGCCCGCGTTCGGCAGAATATACCTTTCGGGAGCAGCCGCGTCGTTTCCCGGACAACAAACCCGGGACAACAAACTATGACAGCAAACGATAAAGAGCAGCGCGTTGCTACAGAAAAGGCGCCTCTCGATCTCTCAATCGCGAAGGCGCAAATAAGGCGTGGTCTTCGAGGTCAAGTGCTTCAAGTATACGCTGTTTGTCCACAACGCGCTGTCGCACTTCTGTCGCCGGTTTCGCCTGATGCGCGGACAGAAACGATGTCAGACGTCAGCCCTCGGACATCGGCCCTCAGACCTCAGCCTGGTCTGATCAGCCTGGTCTGATCAGCCTGGTCTGATCAGTTGTCCGCTTTCAGTCAGTTCGAATGGCTTGACTTCCTGACAGGTCCGCCAGGTTCCGTCTACAATGGGGAGCGAGTTTTCGAAATCATATTTGAGGAGAATACCATGCAACGCAAGGCTAGCGCGGTCTGGAAGGGCGGGCTGAAGGATGGGAAGGGGACGATTTCGGCGCCCAGCGGGGTGCTGAAGGAGACGCAGTATTCGTTCTCCACGCGATTTGAAAATGGCCAGGGAACTAATCCCGAGGAGTTGATTGCGGCGGCGCATGCGGGATGTTTTTCGATGGCGCTGTCGGCGCAGTTGGGCTCGGCGAATCTGACTCCGGAGAGCATTTCGACCACGGTGACGCTTTCGCTCGACAAACTGGAAGCGGGATGGGCGATTACCGCGAGCCACATCGATGTGGTGGGAAAAGTTCCGGGCGCGGATGCGGCGACGTTTCAGAAATATGCGGAGGCGGCGGAGAAGGGATGTCCGGTGTCGAAGGTGTTGAACGCGAAGATTACGATGAGTGCGAAGCTGGGGTAAAACCGGGCTGAATGGCCTACCGTTGACACGATGCCGGGCGCTGGGCCGTCGCAATTTTGAACGGATTAGAAGGGAGAAGGGATGCACCAAGTTCCGAGCGGAACAGAACTGGTCCGTCCGTTCATACCGGCAAGGGACTTTGCCCGTTCGAAGAGTTTCTATGAGATGCTGGGTTTCGAGAAGCTTCTGGACGGGGATGTGGCAATCTTCGGAGCTGGATCCGGCGGTTTCATCCTGCAGCCCTACTATCAAAAGGAATGGGCTGAGAACTTCATGATGCAGCTCATGGTCGATGATCTCGACGCGTGGTGGAGGCACATCGATGGGCTCGACCTGCCAGGAAAATTCAATGTCGAGCCTCCGCGCGCCCCAGCCCTGCAGCCGTGGGGCCTGCGAATCGCTTACGTCGTGGATCCGTCTGGAGTGCTTTGGCACATTGGCGAACGGCGCGTTGGGGCGATACATGACTAACGCATGGAGGGGCCCGGGATCGCGACGGATTCGGGGCGTCGCGGGCGAATCGCAAGGTTGTGTGCAGGAAATACAAGCCGCACGCTGGTCAGCGGCGAGGTTTGACCGGCGGCATCGTGTTGTAGAATGAAGCTAGGTCTTCCTGATTCGGCGGCCCTGCGGCCGCCGCTGCAAGGTAAGTCCACTTGCCATCGTGGCGGAATTGGCAGACGCGCATGGTTCAGGTCCATGTACTCGCAAGGGTGTGGGGGTTCGAGTCCCTTCGATGGCACCACTGATTCTTTTCTTTCGCCCCCTTCCCGGGGCTGATTCATTTTTCTACTTGTTCACCCACGGCTTGCGCCGTGGGCTGCATTCTTTCGCCGCTTCGCGGCTGGGGTCGATATAACGAATTGACTCCCGGGTATTCTTAGATTCCGGCCGCGCTTCGCCCTCGTTGGGAAAGCCGAGGCTGTCGCTACGCGATTTGTGGAGATTCGCGTAAACGTGAAAAAGGCGATCTCTGGTTGGAGATCGCCTTTTTGCAATAAGGGGATGGTCTACAGCGGCTGGACGTTCTCAGCTTGCCAGCCCTTGGGGCCCTTGGTCACGTCGAACTGCACGGTCTGGCCCTCTTGCAGGCTGCGGAAGCCTCCTGCTTGAATCGCAGAGAAATGCACAAATACGTCTTCGCCGGACTGGCGGCTGATAAAGCCGTAGCCTTTGGCGTCGTTAAACCACTTTACTGTTCCTTGTTCTGCCATGTGTTAGGTGTTCCTTTGATTGTTCAATTTACGCTGGAGAGATTCGGAAGTACTGCGAGAGGTTACTGGCTTTAGAGGCAGGAACTGCTCACGTCCGATTCGGACAACGTACACAAGTATCCTACGCGTACAGGCGAAAATTGGCAAGCTGAATCGGAGTTCTGCCCTCGAACCCCGCTGTCGCGCAACTTCGTCGAACAGTTTGGGCAATACTATGCCGGATCAACTGGTGCGCTCAAGGTTAAGGTTGTGGTGGGAAATAAAGAACTCTCTCTTTACAGATTCAAAAGGCGGGATCGCGACGTTGGCCCCAGGGGTTATCGCCAAGCCGTTATCGTTCAAAGGTTACCGCTCAAACGGAACTGTGCGGCTGGGCAGACGCACCCCAACCCAGTCCCCACCTTCGGCGTTCACGCCAGACTTCGACGCTCCCCCCTTCAGGTCGGGGTTCTCGCGCTCCGCGATCTGCCGCTTCACGCGATCCATGAGAACCACAAGTTTCTTCGACTCATGATCTCTCTCGGCCTGTTTGCACATCTTCTGGAAGTCTTGGGGAGCGTAGGTAACACGATTCGTCATGGTGAGAATGATCCTTGCGTGCGCAGAAACTCTAGCCTATCCGATTGCGCTGATCTTGCCAAGCCCGTGACCACCGTACACAGCCTGCCATGATGTGCAAGCCTCCGGATACAGAAGGGATTTCGCCCCGTCTTCTACGGGATGCAGGGTAGGGATTACACACGGCAGTTGTGATATCCAAATCATACGCTGTATCTCAAAACCTGGATTTCGCCATGGCTGCGCCCGCTCGCCGGGTGGAGGATCGCATTCGGGACCTCTGTGCGGAGGCTGTCACTACTAATAACTCCCACAGAGTAGAGTCGATCCTCGCCGAATTGAGGTTAGCGATTCGCCAGTACACGCAGCGTCTTAGAAACCGCGCCGCGGCCGTTCTCTCCGGCTGTTCGGACCTCCCTCCGGAGCGGCGGAAAAGCTCCAGTGACCGCCGGCAACCCGCCGCTTTCTGACCAATCCCCCGCTGCGTCGCTGCGTCCCGCACTGCCCGTCGGTATTACCCCGAAGGTACATGACCTTCATGGCTGTTGAGCTACCGTCCAATTTCCACGAAAATCACTGAGACCTATTCCGCCTTGCTGGAGAGAGCTGTGTTCTATCGTCAAGCACTGAGCGTCTGTCTTTTTATGGTGGCCAGCCTTTCGCTGGCCGCCGCGCGCGATCTCGCGCTGGTCTCCAACAAGGCCAATCCAATTTCGGTCGTCACCTTTCCGGAACTCCTCAAAATCTGCAAGGGCCAGACCAACCGCTGGTCCGACGGCAAGTCTGTCACGTTCATCATGCGCTCCCCTGCTGCGCCGGAAATGAAGTTGCTTCTGGAAAAGGTTTACGAACTCCCTGAGTCGCAGGTGAAGGAAATCATTTCTTCGGCCAACCACGGACGCATGGGCCATCCCGCGGTTATGATCGTCGATTCCGATGAAGACCTGGTCAACAAGGTCGCCTCCCTCCCCGGCGCTATCGGGGTTGTGGACGTCTACGCCATTAACAGCAGTGTCGCGGTCGTTAAAGTCGCGGGCAAACTGCCGCTCGAACCGGGATACTTGCTGCATGGCAATTAAACCCCCGCCATACGGCGAACGCCGCGACCATGAGTCATGAGTCATGAGTAAAGAGTCATGAGTAAAGAGTGATGAGTAAAGAAAAGAAAGCGAACGCCGCCGCCGCTTCCGCCGACACCGGATCCGGCACGCGTGCGCCCGGCAACGCGCCTGCCGCCAAGGTCGCCTATACGCGCCGCTTTCCCCGCTTCACCATCGACATGCGGCTGCAGGTCAAAATGTTTCAAGCCGGCGAGTTCCGCACCTGCTGGGGACGATCCACCGAGATGGGCCAGGACGGCATCGGCGCCACTCTTACTGGAAATCTCGAGCCCGGTGAAATCGTCACCCTCGACATTCCCCTGCCGCTTTCGCCCTATCCCATCAAAGTCCGCGCCATCGTGCGCTACCGGCAGGGCCTGCGCTACGGATTCGAATTCCTGACCCTCAACGACAGCCAGCGCGACACCATCCACCGCGTCTGCAATTACCTGGCCAGCAAAGGCTAAAATTCGTTTAAGTTTGCTTGCGGGTTCGAGTCTGTGACCCGGACGCGCCGAGCAAAGCTCGGCTGCTTCTCCGCTGCCCGCCGCCCCTTAAGCCGTTTCATCGCCCGATGCCGACCGACGAATCCGATAAATCAGATAGGCCAGGATCCCCAGATTAATCACCAGCACCGCCACCTTCACCCAGCTCGGATGACGATATATCTCATAAATCTCCACCGGCACCAGGCTGCCAGTGATGATTACGGTGAGCCACTCTCCCCAACGTTTCTCCAGCCACAGGCCAGTCCCCTCGGCCAGGAACAACGCCGCATACACAAAACTCCCCAACCCCAGCTTCCGGATCTGGTCAGGACGCAGACCGGCCGCCTTGGCAAGAGCGGCATCGACGAACCGGTTCCCCGGATCGAGCTTGAACGCTTCAACCCAATGTTCGGCAATCGCGCCTACATCTTTGTGCAGCAACCTGAATGCACCTACACCCAGTGCAATCAACATTGCGCATTTAAGAAACTTAAATAACGCGATCAGCCGCAAGAACCTGTCATGCGACTTTTTCATAGAACGTATGTGGAGGCAGCCGCCCTCCGCTGTCTTCGAGCGCAGCTCGACCGCTTGTCGTCCGAGGCGGCAAACTGACACAGTAGCAAAAGACTATATCCTCAAATTAGGTTTAGTGAGTGTCCGGGGGGAAGCAGCGTTTCGACCTGCAGCCAGAGCCCCAAACGCCTTCAACCCGCCGCGATATAATGGAACAAGCCTTTGCATCGAAACCCCGCTCAGTTTCATCTCAAAGCCTGGAGGACAATCATGGCTCACGAAGTACCAGCACTCCCCTATGGATATGACGCGCTAGAACCCATCATCGATAAGCAGACGATGACGCTGCATCACGACATGCACCACGGCGCCTACGTGAAGAATCTGAATGCCGCCATCGAGAAGCATCCCGACCTGGCCGGCAAATCCGCGGAAGATTTAATCCGCAACCTCAACGCCATCCCCGAGGACATACGCGGCGCCGTCCGGAACAATGGCGGAGGTCACGTCAATCACAGCATGTTCTGGAAGATTATGAAGCCCAAAGGCGGAGGCGATCCGACGGGCGAGATTGCCGACGTGATCAAGAAAACCTTCGGCAACTTCAAAGATTTTCAAACTAAGTTCAACGACGCCGGCGCCAAGCAATTCGGCAGCGGATGGGTCTGGCTCGCCGGCAAGTCCGGCGGCGAAGTGCAAATCACGAGCACCCCAAATCAAGATAACCCAATCTCGCAAGGCCTCTATCCCATCTTCGGCAACGACGTCTGGGAGCACGCCTACTACCTGAAATACAACAACCGCCGTCCCGAATATCTCGCGGCCTGGTGGAACGTCCTCAACTGGGACGAAATCAACAAACGCTACGCCGCCTTTAAATCCGGCAAAACCGCCGATGAGCGCGAACTAGCCCACCGCTAAAATACGTAGGGGCGGACGCATTCGTCCGCCCCGCTCCTAAAGTTCGGAAACCAAAAAAGGCCCTTGCCGTAGCAAGGGCCTTCTTTTATCCGGTGCGCGACTATATTTCCGGTACGCGAGTCGATCTAAGCGGCCGACCGCGCATACTGCTCCGGCTGCTGATCGAACTTCGCCTTGCATTGATCGGAGCAAAAGTTATATTTCTTTCCGCCATATTGCGTTTGATATCGGGAATTATTCTCGTCCACATTCATTCCGCAAACCGGGTCTTTGGTCATAAGTTTCAACCTCCATATGAATTTCGTTCTTCCTAAATTCTCTTCCCCTCCCGCCAGATTTGCGCTCGGGTAATTCCCGTAGTCGCAACCCGTAGCCCCGGACGCATTCGTCCGGGGGCCGGTTTCTTCTCTTTGCGGGCGGACGGATGCGTTCGCCGCTACGTGAATACTTCATGGCTTCCGTATCACCACCCCGCCCTTCATCACAAACTCCACCTTCTCCATCACCGAAACATCGCTCAACGGATCCCCCGGCACTGCCACGATGTCCGCCAACTTCCCCGCCTCGACCGTCCCCAGCGAGTCCTGCATCCCCAACAACTCCGCCGCCGTCACCGTCGCGGCGCGGATCGCCTGCGCCGGCGTCATCCCAAACTTCACCATCGAGGAAAATTCTTTCGCTGGGTTAATCTTCCAATCAAAGCCGCCCGCATCGGTGCCAAACGCAATCTTCACTCCAGCCTTCATCGCCCGCCGAAATGTCTGCTCATGAATCTGGATCATCTTCACCCATACCGGAGCCCCCGCCGCCGCCCGCCCCTCGGCCACGTATTCCCCCACAAAAATTGTCGGCACATAAAAAATCCCGCGCGCCGCCATTGTCTTCAGATCCTCGTCGGCAATGTAGTTCCCATGTTCGATCGTATCCACGCCCGCCTCGACTGAATTGTGCACTCCGCGCAGCGCCATGGCGTGCGACGCCACTTTATGCCGCTCGCGATGCGCCTCATCCACAATCGCCCGCAATTCGTCGAGCGTAAACGTCGGTATATCGTCCAGCACTCCATCCTCGCGCACGCGATACGAGCGGTCGCTATATACCTTGATCCAGTCCGCACCATGGCTGATCTGTTCCCGCACGGCCGCCCGCGCATTGTCCGCTCCATCCACCAGTTGCACTCCATGCGGCACCGCGACACCCGGCGCATAACCCTGCAGCGGATACGCCCCCGTCACGTCCAACGCCCGCGTCGCTACCTGCATCCGCGGCCCCGGAATCACTCCGTTATTGATCGCCTTCTTCACGTCGGCATCGGCGTAGCCCGCGCCTTCGGTCTCGAGATCGCGAATCGACGTGAACCCATATTCCAGCGCCCGCCGCGCATTCACCGTGGCCAGAATCGTCCGATACTCCGGCGACTGCTTCAGCAATTGCTCGTCATAATCCGCCGCCGTAATGTCCCCCTGCAGCAAAATATGCGTATGGGTATCGATCAACCCCGGCAAACAAGTGTCGTGAGATAGATCAATCACCTCCGCTCCCGCCGGAGCGCTGCCGGCAATGTCGCGAATCTTCTCTCCGTCCATCACGATCACAACATCCCTGCGGACTGAATCTCCGCGCCCATCAAACAAACTCCCACACCGCAGAGCGATAACCTTATCCCCTGCCACCGCACTCTGCCCAAAGAGATGAGCTCCCCAGAAAAGAGAGAAAAACACGGCAACGCCACAAGCAACCGTTCTGATCAAGTGAGCCTCCGAACTGACAACCGAGAACCGACAACCGAGAACTGAGAACTGGCTTTCTGCATTTCCTGTGCACACGCTGTGGACAATCCGGCTGCCCACTCTACCAGATTTTTCCGTCAGCGCTTCGTCGATAAGAAATTGCCGCCATCCAGCGCAAAAATGGCCCGTCGCCAAGCTATTTTTCAGATGTTCCAATTCGGGAAATTCGCGCCCATCCTTTTTCCTCAACTGCACCAAAAATACTGAATTGACCCGCGCACATTTCACCCGTACAGTCACCTTCGCTCTCATAAAAATTTCTTAATCCTTCGGGCCACATAAGCCGGTTCCGAGTCGCACTCAACACTTTCCGCAGCACGACAAGCATTCGGGGCGCTGTCACATGAAATCAGAAGAATGGAAGTCTTACCGCACACGTTTCCTGGTCAATGCCAAGCAACTGAACTCCACACTCAGCTTCGTCGATCATCTCGGCCGCCAGCATCGCGGGCGCAAAGGCGATTACCTCGTCGAATCTTCCGAAGGGGTAATCAGCATCGCCCCGCGCCACATCTTTGAAGACATTTACGTCCCCATGCCTCAAGCACAAGCCTCAGAAAACACCGAGACGCAGGGTGACGGAATACCGTTCCGCACTGTGGTCAGCACAACGACAACCCGCGAACCGGAAATCGATCTTCAGAAGCTCGCAGCCCTTGCGGTCCAGGACATTGAGATGAAGGGAATAGTGGTGCGCAAACCCTCCGCCGGCCGCCAACTGGCGAACCCAACACAAGTGGCCGGTCCCGCTCAGGCCGCCCGCGTCCAGCGCAAACTACCGCAACCTTATCGCGACCGTCGCTCCCCCGGTTCGCGCATGAGCCTTATGTGAGCCCAAAATCTGTAACGACCCGGCGCCGGAGGCGCCGGCTATTTTCAGCAGTCGCTTCGGGGACCTTTAACCGACCCGGGTTTTGATCGATGTGGAAAACTTGGCCTCCATCCGGCATCAAGGCCGTCATTGTTAGGGATACAACCTGTAGTGTTTCCCTCTTGACAGGCACAACCAGCGGGAGTAACTTTGCAATCCCAAGCAACAAATTCCGCCTCACGGGAATGAGACGGGGAAACAGAACGCAGTGACCGAAACTATGCGGTCAGCGCCCGGCCAGAGGTGACTCGGCGCTGTCTACGGACAACAAAAGGCTAAGGCGCCTGGGCTTCCAGATCCGTAAGCCCGGCGCCCCAAACCTCAAACGAAGGCCGACCCTCCGAAAGCCGGAAGCCGAAAGCCGGAAGCGAAGGCCGGAAGCCAAGCAAAGATGTGCGGTGGCCGTTCCCGACCTCCCCCGGGGCGACAACTGGAGACGGCAACTGAACCATAGCAGTCAAGCACGTGGAACCTGCCCGCCGACAGATAAGGGAACGTCCTTTCGCCGGCGCGGCAGCAAGATCGCAGGAGCCCCGCAATGGAAGGCCTAACTCGACTCGTCTCTGAATCAATGGCGCGCCACGGTTTCGACCGGCCACTGGACTATCGCCGCCTTCACTGGTCGCGCTGGTTCCGCTGCGAATCCCCTCACAGCCTCCTGTTCGTGCCCAGCAAGCCCGGAGTCTTCGCGGTAGCCGAAGAAATCATGGATTTGGGCGATGCTCCCGTTGCGACAGCGGCCGCCTCGGCTGTCCCCCCAAGCGAAGCGAGCGGCCCCCAGTGGGATGGCGGGGCAAATCAGCCCCCCGAAGCCGAAAGCCGGAAGCCGGAAGCCGGATCCCGCCGCATGCTGGCCGTAACCCAATTCTTCGAAGATGACGACATGGCCTTCGTTCTGGATCGCATGCTTTCGCGGCAGAATCCCATGCGCACCCGCATGATCTCCGGCCGCTATTTTGTCCGCTACGTAGTCATCGAAGACCAATCCCAGCGCCGCACCATCTGCAACGCTCTCAATCAATGGATGGTCACTGCCGCCGAAAAAGCCACCGGCATCGGCTCCCACTTCGCCACCTCGCTGGAGCTGACACCGGCGACCGAGTACGTGCTAGCAGCCAATGACACCCAGCAGCCGCCATTTGCCGGCGGCACCAATACTCGTGTGGGGACGGCCGCCTCGGCTGTCCAGCAAAGCGAAGCGAGCGGCGTCGGGCACGAACCTGCTTTTTCTCCCCGACATTCTCCCGACGGCCCCGCAGCTAGACTCCGGAGCCGCCACTAACACTCACTGTCCGCCACTCCCCTCCGGTTTCTGAGCCGGGGGACTGGGGGCGAAACGGCGCTCTTGGCGTTGAGATGAGGGTTCCGCGAGGATGAAGGGGTCCGTAGATAAAGGGCACGTGGTAGGGCAACGTGGAAGAGCGGCGCTGAAGCGCCGCGTGACGGATTTAAGAAGGACACGACTTTTGTCTCGAGTCTGCCCTGAGCGAGCGCAGAGCGAGCCGAAGGGTGCCGGGAGAGAACGAAATGAAACGCGGTTTTTCAGCCGCACGAGGTTAGCCGAAAGCGGCGCAAGAATGCAGCCCACAGCGCAAGCTGTGGGGTAAGATCCAGAAATGGACTTAGCCTCGAAAGGGGCGAAAGACCCGGATCTTTGAAACGCCCTGAATTACCAATTAAGGAAAACCGATTCCCCGCCCCCTGGCCGGACGCCCTGAGTCGGCGCAACACGAATAGAATCTAATAAATGGAGAGAGCCCCGATGCCAGAACTCAAGACCGAATTCACCATTCCCGCAGCCCAGACCACGACCAAGAAGAAGCCCTCCGGCCTCTCCTTCCGCCGCTTCTTCACCAAGCCCGGTGTCTCTCCGTACTCCGAGGTCGAATGGGATCTCCGCCTGGCTCAGATCACCGACGCTCAGGGGAATGTGATCTTCGAGCAAAAGGACGTTGAAGTTCCGAAAGACTGGTCCATGACCGCCACCAACATCGTGGCCTCGAAATACTTGCACGGCAAGATCGGCACTCCCGAGCGTGAAACCGGAGTCCGCCAGCTGGTAGCCCGCGTCGCCGAAACCATCCGCGACTGGGGCCAGGCCCAGGGCTATTTCAAGACGCCCGAAGACAGCGCCACCTTCCACGACGAACTCGTCCACATCCTGGTCCGCCAGTATGCGGCCTTCAATTCGCCCGTCTGGTTCAACGTAGGATGCGACCGCATCGAGCCCAACTCCGACGGCCGCAACTGGCACTGGAATCCGCAAACCCAGCAAGTCGAATTCGGCGTCACCGGCTACTCCAAGCCGCAGTGCTCCGCCTGCTTCATCAACTCAGTCAAAGATTCGCTCGACTCGATCCTGACTCTGGCCAAG
Source organism: uncultured Acidobacteriaceae bacterium (assembly GCA_963709305.1). Classification (GTDB taxonomy): domain Bacteria; phylum Acidobacteriota; class Terriglobia; order Terriglobales; family Acidobacteriaceae; genus Sulfotelmatobacter. The sequence continues at coordinate 300,055 of CAVPWO010000009.1, forward strand.
ACCGAAGGCATGCTCTTCAAGTGGGGCAGCGGCACCGGAACAAATCTTTCCCCGTTGCGCGGATCCACCGAGACGCTCTCCGGCGGCGGCACCGCCAGCGGCCCGCTCAGTTTCATGAAAGGATTCGACGCCTTCGCCGGCGTCATCAAGTCCGGCGGCAAAACTCGCCGCGCCGCCAAGATGGTCATCCTCAATGTCGACCATCCCGACATCATCGAATTCATCGAGTGCAAGCAGAAAGAAGAAGCCAAGGCCCACGCCCTCGTCTCCCTGGGATACGACGGCTCTTCTCCTGATGCCGAGGCCTACTCTTCCATCTTCTTCCAGAACGCGAATAACTCTGTCCGCGTCACCGACGACTTCATGTACGCGGTCGTTCGCGACACCGACTTCTCCACCAAGACAGTCACCGATGGTTCGGTAGCAAGAACTTTCAAAGCCAAAGACCTGCTCCACAAGATTTCCGAAGCCACCTGGCACTGCGGCGATCCCGGCATGCAATACGACACCACGGTCAATCGCTGGCACACCTCGAAGAACACGGACAGAATCAACGCCAGCAATCCCTGCAGCGAATACATGTTCCTCGACGATTCCGCCTGCAACCTGGCCAGCCTGAACTTGCTGAAGTTCGCCCCCAACGGCACGTTCGACGTAGAAGCCTACCGTCACGCAGTAGACGTCCTGATCACCGCGCAGGAAATCCTGGTAGACAACGCCGGATATCCCACAGAAATGATCATGCGGAACTCGCATGACTACCGCCCGCTAGGCCTGGGCTATGCAAACCTGGGAGCGTTGCTAATGGCCGCAGGCCTGCCCTATGACAGCGACGCCGGCCGCGACTACGCCTCCTGCGTGACGGCCATCATGTGCGGCGAAGCCTACCTGCAGTCCAGCCGCATCGCCGAACAATGCCAGCCGCTAGTGCCAGCGACGGAAGCCACAAAAAAGAATCTAACCGAAACAAATCTAGGAGCAGGAATCACCACGACCCACGTAGGGACAGCCGCCTCGGCTGTCCAGCGAAGCGAAGCGAGCGCCCCGGCACAGACCATGCCCGGCGGCGCCTGCCCCGGCTGGTACATCAACCGCGAACCCTTCCTGGACGTAATCCGCATGCACAGAGCGTCAGTAAATGGCATAAACAAATCGAATGTCCCCACCACCATCTACGAGTCCAGCAAACAATGCTGGGACGAAGCCCTGGCCCACGGCGAAAAGCACGGCTACAGAAATTCCCAGGTAACCGTGCTCGCGCCAACAGGAACCATAGGCTTCATGATGGACTGCGATACTACAGGAATCGAGCCTGACCTCGCCCTGATCAAATATAAGAAGCTGGTCGGCGGCGGGATGATTAAGATCGTCAACAACACCGTGCCCACGGCGCTGTTCAAGCTCGGCTATAACCACGATCAGGCGGACGCTATCGTTAGCTACATCGATGCTACCGGAACTATTGAGGGCGCGCCGCATATTAAGGATGAGCATCTTGCTGTGTTTGATTGCTCGTTCAAGCCGGCGAAGGGGACGCGGTCGATTGCTTACATGGGACATCTGCGGATGATGGCTGCTGCGCAGCCGTTTATCTCTGGAGCTATATCGAAGACGGTCAATCTGCCGGAGAACGCTACCGTTGAAGACATCATGGAGGCTTATCTTCAGGCGTGGAAGCTGGGTCTGAAGGCGGTCGCGGTTTATCGCGACGGGTGCAAAAAATCGCAGCCGCTTTCGGCTGCGGGAACGAAGACTGCGAACTCGAGCAAAGAAGATTCGCGGGCAGGAGTGCCCGCGCCCCACGGTTCCGCGCCACACGGAGAGGAAGAAAATCTCAACGCGCCGCCGCGCGCCGTCCGCCACAAACTGCAGGAAGAGCGCGCCTCGATCACCCACAAGTTCAAAGTGGGAGACCACGAGGGCTACATCACCGTCGGCCTCTACCCCAACGGCGAGCCCGGCGAACTGTTCATCACCATGGCGAAAGAAGGATCCACCGTCAGCGGACTCATGGACAGCTTCGCGCTGGCCGTCTCCATCGCCCTGCAACACGGCGTCCCGCTGAAACTGTTCTGCGAAAAGTTCGCCCACACCAGATTCGAGCCGAGTGGATGGTCCGGCAATCCCGACCTCGGCTACGCCAAGTCGATCATGGACTACATCTTCCGCTGGCTCCAATTCCGTTTCCTGACCGGCCAGCAGCAAATGCTGTTCGACAATCTGAGACTGCGGCCCGCAGGTTCTTCGCAGCCATTCGCTCCGAGCAAGCTAAGTACGGACCTCAGCCGGAAGGTGGGAGTAAGATACGGCGTCCGCCACCGGGTCACGGAGGCAGAGCAGCCGAGCCGGGAGCCGGCAAAATCCACGCCGCCGACGCCCTAGCCGGCCTGATCGACCTCGGCGACGCCCCCAGCTGCAGCTTCTGCGGCAGCATCATGACCAGAAACGGCAGCTGCTACCGATGCGGAAGCTGCGGCAGCACCAGCGGCTGCAGCTAATCACTTAGGCGCGGACGCATTCGTCCTCCGCCAAGATTTGTGAAAGGGCATGGCTCGAGTCATGCCGCAACAAGCACGATCTTCGACGGCTTTTTAGCGGCTGAGGCCAACGGTAGTTCGAAATTCAGAGACGCACTTTGAGGGGGTCACGGGGCGCCGTGGCTCCTTTTGATTTGGATGGACTTATGCGTCTGACTCAGCTTGTCGTTAGAAATTTCCGCGGACTAGAGCCCATTGAAATGGCATTTGATAAGGGATGCGTCAGCGTATGCGTTTTCGTCGGCAAGTTCAGCGTTCGGGCTGGATGCAATGCCACAGGGGCTAAAGCCCGGTTTCTCCAGGAGCGCCTGACGCGGCGCTGGAAGCGCCGCTCTTCCACGGTGCTGCATGCTTCCGCGGCGCTGCTCTTCCGTCGCGCCGCTCTTCCGTCGCGTCCGCCCTTCCGTCGCGCCGCTCTTCCACGGTGTTGCAGGCTTCCACGGCTGTACGTGAGTTCGTGACGGTTGCTTCCACGTTCGCATTCGAGTTCGTGACGGTCGCCCACCGCGTCAGCTGACGAATTCGTGCACGCACATCCCGTGCGGGGCCTCCGCCGCTGGCGCGACCGTGGAAGAGCGGCCCTTTCAGGGCCGCGTCAGTTCGCGCAGAGATTTTGGCTTTAGCCCCTGTGGTCGTCTTTCATTCCCGATCTGGAAGCAATTTCTTCTCGTGTGACCGATGTCACGCTCGATTTCACATCCACACTTCTACGATTCCGAACATGGATTCGCAACGTACATTCTTCATCACGACTGTCACGTGGCAACGCTCACCGATCTTTCGGGTCGAAGCCCGGGCGCGGCTTCTGATTGAGGTAATAGTCGGCTATCGCGATCAGGGGAAATATTTGCTGCACGAGTTTGTCGTCATGCCGGACCATCTCCATTTGCTGCTCACGCCTGCGGACGGAATCTCGCTGGAGCGGGCGGTGCAGTTTATTAAGGGCGGATATTCCTATCGCCTGCGGAAGGTGGAGAAGATTCAGGTATGGCAGGAGAGCTTTACGAATCATCGGATTCGTGATGCGGAGGATTTTGAAAGGCATAGCGAGTACATCCGCATGAATCCTGTTCGGGCGCGGTTGGTAAGGGATGCGGCAGCGTATCCGTTTTCGTCGGCGAGTTCAGCGTTTCGGTTGGATGCAATGCCACAGGGGCTAAAGCCCGGCTTCTCCAAGAGCGCCTAACGCGGCGCTGAAAGCGCCGCTCTTCCACGGTATTGCATAGGTTCGTGATGGTCCGCCTATGGGGGCTGCGCCCTTCCCAACTCATCCCGTCAGCGACTTGGACAGAGGCTGCCCGAAGCCTGCGAAGGGAGTGTCCGCCCCACATGGGCTTCGCATCCTCGCCTCCGGTTTTCCACAGAATTTGGGAGTTTTCCTCAGCAGGCTATGTGACGGACAACCTGGACTGAGAGTTTCAGAACGGGAATAGTGGGGATGGGAGGCGCAGGGCATCGAGAGAATGAGGAAGCGAGTCAAACGCGCGGGTGTTGCGTCGCAAAGAACGCGACGCATCGCGCGGCTCGCTCAGATCCTTCACTCGCGCAAAGAACGCGCTCCTTCAGGATGACAAGGCTATGGGTGGGGCAATGAAGAAAAAAAAAATCGGAGTGGATCGCGGGATGCAAGGAACGTGGGGAGTGGGCGGAGCTTTGTTTTATGGCGCGGGCCAAGGGGTTGGGGATGGGGGTGTTGAAGCCGTTTGGGGAGTCGGGGCGGTATGACGTGGCGGTGGAGAATGGCGGGCCGATTTATCGGGTGCAGGTGAAGTCGACGATTTATTGCCGGCGGGGGAATGAGTACAGCTTGAATGTGCATGGTCCGCAGAGGAAGCGGTACAAGAAGGGAACGGTGGATTTTTTTGCGGTGTGGGTGATTCCGGTGGGGGAGTGGTACATCATTCCGTATGCGGCGATGGGGAAGAAGTTGACGTTGCATTTTACGGTGGGAAGCAAGCGGGCGAAGTGGGCGCGGTATCGGGAGGCTTGGGATTTGCTGCGGGTGATCGAGATTCAGGCTTGTGCGGATCCGGAATTTGTGGAGGTGTTGGAAGGGCGGTGGAGTGAGATGAATTCGGACTGGGAGGATTGAGATCGAGATCGCCCCAAAGACGGGGGCTCGCCCAACTTCGCGCCTTTCGAAATGCGGGATCACGAACGCCCGCCGCATGGCCGAGCGTGACATCCCTCGCATATTTCTCTGCCGTCCTACGACTCAGTTCCATCTCTCCGAGCTGACCCAAGACTTAGGTCCTTGGACTTCGCTGGGGCTAAAGCCCGGTTTCTCCACGAGCGCTTGACGCAGCGCTGAGAAAGCGCCGCTCTTCGACAGTGCTGCATGCGTGCGTGATAATCCGCCATATTGGGCGGCTGAAGCCGGTTTTCAGAGACTTCGCTTCACGGGGGGCTGAAGCGGACTATCCATACATGTGCCCTTAAAGAAAGAGCCGCGATGGAATCGCGGCTCTTTCTCTTATCTCGAACTGCGCCGGCTATTTATTGTTCGCCGGCCGATGCGTCGCTGCCCCAGAGGATATTCGTGGCGGACGTTCCGTTGTTGCTGCCCCAGAGGATATTCGTGGCGGAGGTCCCGTTGCTGCTGCCCCACAGGATATTGCTACCCCACAGGATGTTCGAGCCCCACAAAATATTGGAACCCCACACTGCGCTGTTTCCCCAGAGTGCACCGCTGCTGCCCGACATGGTCGAGGGCGGGGCGCCCACAACGAATTGAGAAGTTCCCCAAACGGCCGCGTCAGACCACGTAGATGACGTGTTCCAGATCGCGGTCGAGCTGTCGTGCAGGTAGACGTTCCCGGAGTTGGAGTCATAGGAGGCTACCGGCGACATGGCGGTTCCCCTGGCCAGATCGGTGTTGGCCAGCGCGGCTTCCACGTCGACATAGCCGGCGCCAACTGTGAAGACGTCATATTGATCGGTGTAGGTAATTCCGGTGGTTGGATCGGTAGTGCTGCTGAAAGCCGGGAGCGATTTCCAGGCCGTCTTCATCAGGCGCGCCTTGACCTGATCGGGCTTCAGGCTCGGACTCTTTTGCAGCAGATCCGCGACCACGCCACTGACGACGCCCGTCGCCATGCTGGTACCGCTCAGGGTGAAGTATTGCGATGACGACGCCGAGCTGCCGCCATTGACGTAGTAGCTGTACGGAATCTGGTTGCCGGGATAGCCCGTAAAGAGGGTCGAGTTTGGAGCCTCCAGGGAAACCAGAAGATTGCCGGGAGCAACCACGTCTGGCTTGGTGATGGAGTCGATCGCCGTCGGTCCCTTGGAACTGTAGCTGGCGATCAGATCGTCGACGCGGGTCGGGGTTCCCATCGGCTTCATGGAGCCCACGGTGATCACATAAGGATCGTTGCCCGGCGAGGTGACGGTGCCGTAACCGTTGGTTGGCTGGTAGCGGCCATTGTTGCCGGCTGCGACCACCACGACAATGCCGCTCTTCCACGCGGCTTCAACGGCTTGGCAGAGCGGGTCCAGTTTGTAGCTCTCGTAGACTGCACGCCCCAGCGACAGATTGATCACGCGAATGTTGAACAGCGGCTTCAGCGCGATCGCCGTGTTGATGGCGGCAATCACCTCGCTGTCGGTGCCGGAGCCGTTTTGATCCAGAACTCGCAGGTTGACGATGTTGGCCTGCGGCGCGATGCCCTGAAAAGTCCTGGAATACTGTGAGCCGGTGGAGCTGAAACCGTTACCCGCAATGAGGCCGGCCACATGCGTGCCGTGGCCAAATTGATCGTTGCCGCTGGCATTGCCGGGGACGAAGCTCTGATTCCAAACCACGCGGGACGATCCGCGGTACCCGCCGTTCAAATCGGGATGGCTGGCCACGCCGCTGTCAATGAGCGCCACGCCAATGCCGGCACCGGTGTAACCCGATTGCCAGGCGGAGAACGCATTCACCGCAGGCGCAGCGTTGCTCAGCGTGGGCGCCAATGGCCGGTCCAGGCTGATGTATACGACATTCGACTGGTTCGAGAGGTTCACGATGCCATTGCCGTCAAGCACTGCTACCAGCCCGTTCACGATGGGCAATTCCGAAAGCAGCGTGCCGCCAAGTTTTAGGACATCGTTGACCAGGCAGCCCAAGAAGACCGAGAAGGCCGGTGCAATTCACCTGTGTACCGGGCGCGTACTGCACAATGACTTGCGCCTTCTGGTTCGGCGGATAGTTCTGCAGGTCCGGTGATATTTTCGAGTTGTCGGCATGTGCAAATGGGACTGCGACGATCAACACGAGAAGCAAGAACTTCTTCATTTTTCCCCCAAAATTTAGAAACGCGCTCCAGGCGCGTAACCTGCCGCAAGTGACCTTGAAGATGCAGGTCGGGGTCCAAAATCGGAATGGAACATGCTTTCGAATCAGCTAGTTAGAAAGCGTTGCCGTGGGACTGACGGGCACTTTGGCTCACTGCCCGGGCGGTGAGCCAACTTGTCCCAGAAAAGGCGAGTTTTACAGCGCGCAGTGACCGTCGATAGAAAACCAAGGTAATCAGGAGGCATCGTTTTGGGCGGACACAACCTCCCGGTTGGTTGAGAATTTAAGCACCACTCATGTCGTGGATTCGCTCTATTGCCGCACACATGTTTATCGCCGGGATGGCTCTGGCGGGAAGCACTTGCTTTGTGCTGGCATTCTGGCACTGGCAGTCGAGCGATCCGGTCAAGTTCGTTTGCTATCTGACTGCGGCATTGCTGGCGTCATCCCTCAAAGTGGGCCTGCCTGGAGTGGAAGCCACGCTCTCGGTGAACTTTCTGTTCACTCTGCTGGGCATTCTGGAACTCGGCTTTCCTGAAACCCTCCTGATCGGATTGGCCAGCACGCTGGCGCAATTCTATTGGCGGCCGGCCCGCCGGCTGAAACTGGTCCAACTCGTATTTAATCTGTCGCAGGTAACGGTTTCGAGCGCCGTGGCTTATGGCGCTTATAAGCTGATTGCAATTCATGTACTCCACACTCCCGGGCCGCTGGCTCTTCTGGGAGCAGCCGTCACTTACTTCGCCTGCAATTCGGGAGCGATGTCAGCCATCATCAAGCTGACCGAAAATAAGCCCATCTCGAAAGTCTGGGCCGACAGTTATCTCTGGTCGTTTCCTTATTACATTGTGGGAGCCGCTGTAGCCGGGCTGGTTCACTTTTTGAATGGGCACATCGGATGGCAGTCGTCACTGTTGATTCTGCCGCCGATTTACCTGATGTACCGGTCCTATCGCCTTTATCTGGAGAAACTGGAGACCGAGAAGCGGCATGCCGAGCAGGTTTCGAGTCTGCACCTGCGCACCATTGAAGCGCTGGCGCTGGCCATTGAAGCCAAAGACGCAACCACCGGTGAACACCTGCAGCGGGTGCGCGTGTATGCCATGGAACTGGCGAAGGACCTGGGCTTGAGCGAGGACGAAACCGAAGCGTTGCGGGCGGCGTCGGTGTTGCACGACATTGGGAAGCTGGCTGTGCCGGAACACATTATTTCGAAGCCCGGCAAACTGACGCCGGAAGAATTCGAAAAGATGAAGATCCATCCCACGGTGGGCGCGGAGATTCTGGAGCAGGTCGACTTTCCCTATCCCGTGGTGCCGATCGTGCGGGCTCACCACGAAAAATGGGATGGCAGCGGATACCCCAACGGACTGGCCGGCGAGGCGATTCCGATTGGCGCCCGCATTCTCGCCGCAGTCGATTGCCTGGACGCTTTGGCGTCGGACCGGCAATACCGCAAGGCGTTGCCCCTGGATGAAGCCATGCGCAAAGTGGTTGCGGACGCGGGCAAAAGTTTCGATCCGCAAGTGGTTGCGATCCTGCAGCGCCGCTATATCGAGCTTGAAAAACTGGCCAATGAACAGCCGCTGCAAGCGCCTCCGAAATTGTCCACCGATATTAAGGTGGAGCGCGGGTCGGCCCCGGCGGCGGGATTCGAGGAGTCCGGTGGTGCGAAAGCAAACTTGTCGCGGCCGGCGACAGATTCCGCTGCGCTGATTTCGGCGGCTCGGAAACAAAGTCAGCAGATCGTTGGACTCATCCAGCAGGCGGACGCGGTTGTGAGCGCCGAAGACATTTTTTCTTTGCTGGCGGTGCGCTTGAAACATCTGGTGCCGCATCAGGCCCTGGCCGTCTACTGTCCCAGCAATGGCGTGCTGGCGGCGGAGTTTGTGAGCGGTGACAATTTCCGTTTGTTTTCTTCTTTGAAGATTCCGCACGGCGAGGGATTGTCAGGATGGGTGGCGCAAAACCACAAGGCTATTCTGAATGGGAATCCTTCAGTGGAACCGGGATATTTGAACGATCTCACGAAATACAGCACGCTGCGCTCGGCGCTCGCTGTGCCCATGGAAGGCGCGTCCGGAGTTGCGGCGGTACTGGCGCTCTATCGCGCGGCGCAGGATGCGTTTACGGCAGACGATCTTTCCGTTGTGGAGGCGATGGTTTCCGGCCTGGGCGTTGTGATCGAGAACTCGAGCAAACCTGGAACGTCGGCCAGAGCCGCAGGCTCGCGATAAACCGGTTCCCTTCTTCGTCTGGCAAACTTAACAAATCACCCCGCTGCAGGTTACACCTCAACCCACTTCCGTTCTCGCGCGCTCCTGGCGATCGCCTCGCAGAGTACCAGTTCATCATGCCCTGTCTGAAAGCTCGGAAAGTCCGGCTGCGAGTCTCCTCCCTTCTCGATGTGCGCGTAGAAATCCTTGAACAGTTGCAGGAAAGTGTCCGGATAGCCTTCGGTGTGCCCTCCGGGATAGGCGGAATAGCCCCGGGCAGCGGGCATCATCAGGGAAGGATCTTTCAAAAGCTGCTGGTTCGCCTGCTTGCGATGCCCGATCCAAAGCTGGTTAGGAGATTCGGAGTTCCATGCCAGCGATCCCTCCGAACCGTCGATCTCGAACGACAAATCCGCTTTGCGACCCGCGCTGACCTGCGACACGGTCATCACGCCGCGCAGGTTCTTCTCGAAGCGCAACAGCACGGAAGCATAGTCGTCGGTTGAAATTTTGACCGGATCGCTCGCGGCAACCCCGGCAGTCTGAAACGTTTCGACCCGGCCACGTGGCCGCTGCCGTACCGGAATCACGGTGGCCAGATCGCCGCAGACTTCCACAATCTTGCGCCCGGTAAGCCACATGGCAAGATCGAGCCAGTGCGTCCCAATGTCGGAGACGGCGCGCAGATCGCCTCCCAATTTCGTCTCCAGCCGCCAATTCCAGTCTGTCGGATAGAACAGCCAATCCTGCAGAAAGTTCCCATGCACCAGCCGCGGATCGCCGATCGCCCCGCTGGCGACCCGCGCGCGGGCCTCCTGGCAAAGAGGATAGTAGCGCAGGTTGTAGCACACGCCGTTGGCGCATTGATGTTTGCGGGCCAGATCGATCAATGCCGAACTCTCGCGAGTGGACATGGCCACCGGCTTTTCGCACATCACATGTTTGCCGGCGCGCAGCAAAGTTGCCGCTTGTTCAAAGTGAAGATGGTTGGGCGTACAAATGTGAACTACATGAACGGCAGAATCGCCCGCCAGTTCGTCGAGCGTGCGGTAAGCGCGCTGAAGTTTCAGCGCCGCTCGCGAGGCCTCAGAGCGTTCCGCGGAGCTTCCCAGAACGCCTACTACCGGAACGCCCAGCCGCCGAAGTGCATCAATGTGAGCGCGTCCCACAAATCCCGCGCCAATAATCGCCGCCTGCAGTTGTGACAAGACGAATCCCTCCGTACAGCTTCTGGCTTCTAGCTTCTAGCCTCTAATTACTGGCTGCCAGCTCATCACCCGGCTGCTGGTCTCGTAAATGGCTCTGGGAAGGGCACGGCATCAGTGGGTGCGGAAAACTAATTCGCCAAGCCTCAGCGGATTAAAGCCGCGCCCTTTCAAAACAAATGCAAAGCTCTATAAGCTAGGAGCTAGAAGCTTTCCTACGTCCCCGCCACTACCTGCAGCGCCGAGGGTGTCTGCATCCGCTCCCGGTAGATCAGATTCTTCGCCGCCACCTCGCCCACCGCGTCCACATGAACCACATATCCTCCGGGCGGCAATGTTTCGCCAAAGGGCAACTCCTTGGCGAGGGTCGCCCGGGGCAAAATAAAATGTTGATATCCGATGGCAGTGGCGCGGCCATTCGCCGCGACGGCCAACACCACAAACGTTAAGTCCACATCGTCAGGCGTGGTATTGGAAACTTCTACGCTACCTTCGATGCGGTTCCCGTTCACCCGAGCCGGCACCTTCCAATTCAACGTGAATGCCGAGCGAACGCGCAGCATGAATGTCTTCTCGACTCCCGGTTGAGGCCGGCCATCCGTCACCGACACCGTAAACTGAAATTCCCCGGTACGTTCTGCCTGCCCATGCAACAAGCCATCGTCCTCCAACTTCATTCCAGGCGGCAAGCTTCCTTTCTGCAACCGCCAGTGCAACACCGAAATGCCGCCGTGCGCTCGAAATCGCACTTCATAAGGTCCGCGCGGATACGTAGGCGGCAACTCCGAATCGTTCTCGATGACCAGTCCGCTCTGGTTCTGCGGGCTCGCCGGAGCATCCGTCAGCGGCTGTTCCGTGGTGGTGGCCAATCCGATCTGGCACGCGGCCATGAACGCGGCGGACGCGAACAGCAGCGCCACTTTGAAAGCCCGCCGCAACTCTAGATTGTTCCACATATTGACTGGGGGCACTCGGCACTTTCCCTGCAGCGGCCTTCCTGAATCCTGATTCTCTACTCTCCCACAATTCTCGCACTTTCGTCTAAGAATGTTCTTTGAGTTCAAACTTGCGCCGCCTCTTTTCCCGGTCACGGAGGTCACGTTGACTTAAATTTGATGTTTCTGAAAAACTATTCCTTGACGGTATCCATTCTCTGCCGTTTTGCTTGATGGAATTGCTGCTCAATCTCGCATGGCTGCTGTTGGCCTTGCCGGCCTTTTGGCTGTGGCACCGCTCCCGCTCGGCTGGTCCTGGCCACGGCGTCAACGCTTTGCAGTGTCTACTGGCTTTGGGATGCTTGCTGGTGATCCTGTTCCCGGTGGTTTCGGCCACTGACGACCTTCGCGCCATGCGAAGCGAAATGGAAGAATCGCCAGCGAGCAAGCGCACCATCCGTCAAGCCAGCAACGATAAAGCTGCAGCGTGGAAGCGGCAGAGTCCGCCCGCGTTGGTTACCGCAGTAAGTTCTTTTCGCGTAAGTGAACCGGGCTGGCCGCCATTGCCTGCCTCCGCATTATCCGTGCTGGCAGCTTCTGTCATCGAACTGGCCGCCCGCGCTCCACCTTTCTCCCTTGCCGGGTAGTCCCCTCAGATCGTCGACTGTTTCAAAAAACAACAGAACCTTTATTTAACTTTACGAAATTCTGAGGCGGGAAAGTAGTGTTTGCCGGTGAATCGTCGGCGGACACCACCGCCGCGCCGAATCTCTTCCTGTCATGGGCAAATGCAGTCCTTTGGAGTTCCTGATGCGCTGGAAATTATTGAGTGCGAGAGTGGTCGTGGCCCTGGGAGTTGCCAATCTGTGCGCCCAGGCTACTCCGCAATCCGCTCCTTCAGCCGCCGCTCAAGTTTGGACTTGGGACACAGTCAAAGATCATTTCGAACTGAACAACCTCACGCTGCAGGCCAGCCGTCTGAACATCGACGAGCTGAAGGCCCAGGAAATTACGGCGCACCTGCGTCCTAATCCCGATTTCACGCTGTCCGCCGACGGCACCCAGATCGCTCCCAGCCACGGCGTGTGGACACCATTTGCCGGCACCTTCGTCTCGCCTGGCGTCAGCTATCTTTTCGAGCGCCGGAACAAACGCAATCTGCGCTTCGAGGCCGCGAAGGAAGGCACCGCTGTCGGCATTGCCCAGCAATCCGATTCGGAACGCACTCTGCTCTTTAATCTGCGCAGCGCGTTCGTCGGCATCCTGCAAGCCAAGGCCGTGCTTCGCCTGGCGCAGGATAACCTCGATTCCTACGACAAGATCCTGAAAGTCAGCCGCGACCGATTCCAGGCGGGCGACATCGCCAGGATTGACCTCGACCGTCTCGAGTTGCAGCGCCTGCAATACGAGTCCGACTGGCAGACCGCGCTGGTCAATCTGCGCACCACAAAAATCAACCTGCTGGCGCTGCTCGATGATCGACGGCCGGTCGACAGTTTCGATGTCGATGGTCCATTCGATTTCAATGATCAGCTTCTATCGCTCGATGACTATCGAAAAGAAGCTCTCGACGCGCGCCCCGACCTGCGCGCCGCAGCGCTCTCGCTGAAGCAAGCCGAAACCAACTACCAACTGGCGGAGGCCGACGGATCGACCGATCCCACGATCGGCGCCTGGTTTACCCACAATGGATCGTTCAACAATCCCGATGCCTTGAACACCATCGGAGCCAGTGTCAGCATCCCGTTGCGCATCTTTGACCGCAACCAGGGCGAAAAATTGCGCACGAAAATCGATATCAGCCGCAACGAGAAACTCCGCCAGGGAGTGGAGACTCAGGTCTACAGCGACGTGGACTCCGCCTACGCCACGCTCAGCAGCAACATCAATTTACTGAAGCCCTATAAGCGCCAATATCTGGAAGAGGCGGTGCGCGTGCGCGACACGGTTTTATTTTCCTACCAGCACGGTGGCGCGGCTTTGCTCGATTTTCTGAGCGCCCAGAGCGAATATCGCGCGGTTGAATTGAGTTACGTAAATCTAGTCGGCTCGTACTTGACGGCGGCCGCCCAGCTGAATCAGGCGGTGGGGCGCGAGGTAATCCCATGAGAAGGCTTTTATTCCAGACTCAACCCGGCGCCCAGAGCCGCGGATTTTCACGCTTGCTTCCACTGGCTCTCGTTCTGGCATCGCTTGGCGTTGGCATGGCCTGCTCGAAGGACACGCCAGCGGCGACGAGCAAGCCGCCGGTCACGCTCGATCCCGACGTCTACGAAGCAGATCAGCCCGAGGTATTCAAAATCTCGACAGCGGAGACTCGCTCGCTGCCGACCCAGGTCACGGCCAACGGCACTGTCTCGCCCGATGTAACCCGCACCATCCACGTAACTTCGCTGGGCGCGGGCCGGGTGGTCGATCTCAGAGTGAAGCTCGGTGACAACGTGAAGAAGGGCCAGACCCTGCTGGTGATTTCCAGCCCCGATCTTTCCTCCGCTTTTTCCGACTATGAAAAGGCCAAAGCTGACGAGGTGCTCTCGCACAAGGCCCTCGACCGCGCCCAGATGTTGTTTGACCGGGGAGCCATCGCAGCCAAAGATCTCGAAACTGCGCAGGACGCCGAAGACAAAGCTAAAGTCGATGTGGAGACGACGAAACGTCACGTTGAGATCCTTGGCGCCGATCCCGCTCATCCCAGTCCGCTGATTGATTTGCGAGCTCCGGTTTCAGGAACCATCGTCGAGCAGAACGTTGCCGGATACGAAGGCATCAAGAGCCTCGACAATACTCCGAACCTTTTCACCATCGCCGATCTCGGGCAGGTCTGGGTCGTGTGCGATGTTTTCGAAAACGATCTCGGCGAAGTTCACCTGGGCGATTCCGCCGAAATCCGTCTCAACGCCTTTCCCGATCGCCCGTTCAAAGGGAAGGTCGCCGACATCTCGCGCATACTCGATCCCAACACGCGCTCGGCCAAGGTGCGAATCGTGCTCGGAAACGCCGACGGTTCGCTGCGGCCCGGCATGTATGCGGCTGCCAACTTCCGCTCGCACAAGCTGACGCCGCGAGTCGTCGTGCCCGCCACCGCCATCATGCGTCTCCACGACAAGGACTGGGTCTTCCGCAAAGAGGACGACAAGCGTTTCCGCAAAATCGCGGTGCAAGCCGACGGCCTGGCTCCCGACGGGATGCAGGAGATTCGCGAAGGCGTCAAGCCCGGCGACGAACTGGTTACCAACGCGCTGGAGTTCTCCACCGAAGTGGCGGAGAAGAAATGATCCGCGCGCTGATTGATTTTGCATTGCGCAACCGCCTGATGATTCTGGGCGCTGCGCTGGTGCTTTTTGCCTGGGGCATCTTTTCCTTTCACGCATTGCCCATCGAGGCCTACCCCGACGTTGCCGACACCTACGCGCAAGTCATCACCCAGTGGCCGGGGCACGCCGCCGAAGAAGTCGAACAGCAGATCACGGTGCCGCTGGAAGTGGAACTCAACGGCGTGGCGCACCTCACGCATCTGCGTTCCGTATCGCTGATGGGCTTGTCGGTCATCACCATTATTTACGACGACGATATCACCACCTTCAACGCGCGGCAGGAAGTGCTCGACCGCTTGCAAATGGTGACGCTTCCCAACGGAGTGAACCCGGCCATCGGACCGGACTACAGTCCCACCGGCCAGATCATGTTCTATACGCTGACCAGTTCCAATCCTAAGTACGACGTGATGGAACTGAAGGCTCTCAATGACTGGGTCGTAGTGAACCAATTGAAGTCCGTTCCGAATATCGTGGATGTGAATCCCTTTGGCGGCCCGACCCGCGAATACCAGGTTCAACTGGATCCCGGAAAGTTAGTGGCGTACGGCCTCTCACTGTCGCAGGTAGAAAATGCGCTCCTGGCCAACAACATCAATGCCGGAGGCGGATTCATCGAGCGCGGCGAGCAAGCCCTGAATGTGCGCGCCGTTGGCCTGATGCAGTCCACCGACGACATCGCTGCCACCGTCGTAAAAGTGCAGAACGGGACTCCCGTGCGGATTCGCGATCTGGGCAATGTGGTACAGGCCCCCAAGGTCCGGCTTGGGCAACTGGGCAAGACCATCCGCAAAGACGATGGCACGATTCTCAATAACGATGACGTAGTGGAAGGCATTGTCCTGCTGCGCAAGGGCGCGGTCGCCGAGACCACTCTCGACGCCCTTCATCAGAAGATTGACGAGTTGAACGGGAAAAACGGCAAGGCCGGCCTGCTGCCGCTCGGCGTGAAAATCGTCCCGCACCTCGATCGCAGCGAACTGATGCATCACACCACCCACACGGTGCTGCGGAATCTCACCGACGGCGTGTTACTGGTCACCCTGGTTCTGTTCCTGTTTCTCGGGAATGTCCGCAGCGCGCTGATTGTTGCCATTACGATCCCTTTCTCCCTGCTGTTCGCTGCCATCTTGCTCGACTTGCGCCACATTCCGGCCAACCTGCTGTCGCTGGGCGCGCTCGACTTCGGCATGGTCGTCGACGGTTCGGTGGTGATGGTGGAGAACATCCTTCGCCACACTTCCTTCGGCAACACCAAAAAGACGTTCATGGAGACGATTGCCATCGCGGCGCATGAAGTCCAACGCCCGGTATTTTTTGCGCGCGTCATCATAATTGTTTCGTATTTGCCGATTTTTACTTTGCAGCGCGTCGAAGGCCGCCTGTTCAGCCCCATGGCGTGGACGGTCGCATTCGCCTTGCTGGGCGCCCTGGTATTCGCCCTGCTCATCGCTCCGGTACTGTGCAGCATTCTGTTCAGCTCGGGAATCAGGGAATGGCGCAACCCCGTGCTGGAGTGGCTGAATCGCAACTACGCCCGCGCTCTCGACTGGTGCTTCGATCATCTCAAGTTCACTCTGGGCATGGGACTCCTCGGGCTCGCCGCAATGATTTTCATCGCGACCAGCGGAATCATTGGCTCGGAGTTTCTTCCTCACCTCGATGAAGGCGCCATCTGGGTGCGCGGAACGCTCGCGCCCAGCACTGGACCTAGCGCCAGCATCGATATGTCAAAGAAGGCAAGGATGGTGCTGGCCAGCTTTCCCGAAGTGAAGCAGGTCATCAGCCAGGTCGGCCGTCCCGATGACGGCAGCGACGCCAGCGGTTTCTACAACACAGAATTTTTCGTCGATCTGCATCCGCGCGAACAATGGCGCAGCGAATTTCACGGCAAGAAAGATGACCTAATCGCTGCAATGGACAAACAACTGCAGCAGTTCCCCGGTGTCGACTGGAATTTCTCGCAGCCCATTTCCGACAACGTGGAAGAAGCCGTCAGCGGCGTGAAAGGCGAACTTGCAGTGAAGTTGTTCGGCCGCGACCTGAAGACCCTCGAAACCAAAGCCGACGAGATGCAGGGCGTGATGGGCAAGATTCCTGGCGTGGCAGACCTGGGCACGTTTCAAGTCCGTGGCCAGCCCAACGTAAACCTGAATGTCGATCGCGCGGCCGCCGACCGCTTCGGCATCAACGTTAGCGATATCCAGGACGCGGTCGAGACTGCAGTCGGCGGCAAGGCGGTCAGCCAGATTCTCATCGGCGAGCAGCGCTTCGACCTGACCGTCCGCTACCAGACGCAGTACCGGCGGTCCGTGGAAGACATCGGGAACATCCGCATCCTCGCGCCTTCCGGCGAGCGCGTCGCCCTCTCGCAGCTCTGTACCATTACTCTCGACGATGGCGCCTCCACCATTTATCGCGAGGGCAACTCCCGCTACATCGCCATCAAATACAGCGTGCGCGGCCGCGACCTGGGCAGCACGGTGCGGCAGGCAATTGAAGAAGTCGGGAAAAAAGTTAAATTGCCCGAGGAATATCACCTGGACTGGACCGGCGAATATGAAAGCCAGCAGCGCGCGAATCGCAGGCTCGCGTTCATCGTTCCTATCACGCTGCTGCTGATGTCGTTCATCTTGTATTCGGCCTTCGGTTCGTGGAAGTGGGTCGGGCTGATTCTGGCCGTGGTCGCGCTCTCGCCGCTGGGCGGATTTGTCAGCCTGCTTCTGACCGGAACGCACTTCAGCGTTTCGTCGGGCCTTGGCTTCCTGGCGTTGATCGGGGTGTCGGTCGAGATCGGCGTGATCATGATCGAGTACATCAACCAGTTGCGCACCCGCGGAATGCCGGTGCGAGACGCAGCCAAGGAAGGCGCCGCCCTTCGTCTGCGCCCCATCATGATGACGATGCTGGTGGCAACCCTGGGCCTGTTGCCAGCCGCGATGTCGCACGACATTGGATCTGACTCGCAGCGCCCCTTCGCCATCGTCATCGTCGGCGGCTTGATCGTGGAACTGCTGGTCAGCGTGATCCTGTGGCCAACCCTCTACGTTTTCTGGGCCCGCCCCGGCGACCACCTGCCTCCATCCGAACAAAGCTTCATGTCGGAAGGCGAGCACGTCGACTAGAGAAACCGATCGCGGGTCTTAGGTGCTGGAGTTCGGTGATAGGAATTCGCACGGAACGACATGTATCACATTAGAGGTGGTGATTTGAAAGACAAAGGAAGTGAAGCTAGAAGCTGATAGCCAAAACAAAGAGAGTTCCGAGGTGGTGTAAGGTCCATTCGTCTCGGCCAGTAGCTCGCGTTTGACCCTTGCTCGACCTGCTCTCGCCGCTTCCCTTGCGGGGCGCTGCGCGCGATCTTCGCTTGGGCTCCGGGCTCACCGCCAACCGGATAAACCTACCCTACGCCTCGGAACTCTATCCTGCCTTCAACATTTCTTCTTCGTTCTCCTCAACCAGCGCTTTGCTATAGACCCTCGCTCACCCTCCTTCCCAATCTTGCGATCAGGAAAGTGACTCCGCTTGAGCCCCGGACGCCGCACCAACCGGAAAAACTTAAGAAGCTGTCAAAGAACGATCCTGTTGTACTCCTTCTATTAATTCAGTCAATGAAAAATCGTGCGTTGTAACTATGTGTGTTTTCAATCGAGTGCAGCACGTCCACAAGCCGATGACCAGAAATTGTGCAGCTGCCCAAGCATTCGCGCGCAGAACCCGCGCCGGATACGGCTTTACGCATGATGCATGATTCGAATCAATCGACTGATCGCGCGAACGATTGGTTACTCCGCTGTGAAAATCCCGCATTCCCCGCGCCTGGCAAGAGGTTGCGAGATTGAGCTTGGAAAGCGCCCTCTTGGTCTGCTATGACGAGGTTACCTCATTTTATTGGAAAGGGAAGTCTAATGTCTCGTACTGTGGCGCAGTGAAGACTCCGAAGAGCCATCCTGCGGCCAAGCAGATAATCAGTCTCAACCCAAGATACGGCCCGCTCAGACTCGGAAATTTATAGGCTGTAAGGAGGCAACAGAGGCATTGCCTGAGCGTAATGAATAAGAACAATCCCGACCCCACCGCGGAGACGCCACAGCCCCACACGTAGACCGGTTTGCTCAGATGCTGATTGCGTCGGGCCAATCGCCAGCCGGATGCCATCGGCACACCGAAACTGCGAATAATCGGCGGGGCTGGAAAACTAGACCAGAGCCCAAGCACAGAGAATTGCAATAAGAGAACTCGCCCAAGCTATCAACTTCGCAGCTAACCGCAAGTCGGACTGGTTGGATAGTGAATTACTGTGTGGTTGCAAGCCGATGAGGGTCAGACGATTACCCCTTGCGACCGAAGCTCACTAGAATTCACGTGGAAAGAACAGACTTTTCTTGACAATAAGTAACTACTTATATAAAGTAATACTTACTTACTATGCAGACTGTATCCGACCTCAACGCCGCCTTCGCTGCTCTAGCCGATCCCACGCGCCGGGCGATCCTGGCGCGTCTGGCCTCCGGCGAAGCGACGGTGATGGAACTGGCGCAGCCGTTCGAGATGACGCAGCCAGCAATCTCCCAGCACCTGAAGGTGCTGGAAGAGGCAGGGCTCATCGTCACTCGAGTGCAGGGCACGAAGCGCCCTCGGCGGCTGGCGAAAGCCGGCATCGCTGCGATGGACCAGTGGCTTGCGATGCTGCGAAAAGGCCTGGAAAGGAACTACGACCGGCTGGATCAAGTTCTGGCCGCCATGGAATCAAACAAAAAAGGAGAAACGCCGTGAGCAATATGACGAAGACGAGCAAAATGACCCTCAAGACCGAAGGCGATACACACGTGGTGGTGACCAGGCGCTTCGCTGCGTCTCCCGAGGCCTTGTATCGCGCGCATACCGATCCGAAACTGCTGCAGAAGTGGTTGCTCGGTCCCGAAGGTTGGACGATGCCCGTCTGCATCAATGAGGCGAGGCCTGGCGGCAAAATCCGCTTCGAGTGGACGAATGGCAAAAAGGGAGGGTTTCATCTGACCGGCGAGTATCTCGAACTGGAGCCCTTCAGCAGGATTGTTCACGTGGAGCGCATGCACCTGCCAGATCCGACGCCCGACAACCACATTGAAACCAGATTCGATCCAGACGGCGCGGGCACATTGATGACCATGCGCATGACGCTGCCCGACGCTCAAACGCGAGCCGCCATGCTGGCAACCGACATGGAACGTGGAATGGAAGCGAGCTACGTTCGGCTGGAGAGCATGTCCGGCTGGAAAGCATGATCCAGGGTCGGCCAGTGAAGATATGTCGCCGAAGCGTGGCAAGCCCGCACTCAAGGCACGCTACGCTCCGGTGGCTTTTTTCTTCGCCGCTCGCGCCCCACTCTTCCCAGCGGGCCCCTTCTTGCCCCTGCCGCGTCCCACGACGTCCGCAATCGTCGTATGCTCCAGAATCTTCGCCGCCGCGTCCCGCACCGCCAGAAATACTTCATAGAGCGCCCGATGATCGCCGCCCTTGGCGATGAGTCCCCGCAACTGTTCCGCATCTCCAATCGGCGCCAGCGGGCCATCCACCAGCCGGATGATGTCGCTCAACGGAAGCTCCGCGGGATCGCGCCTCAGCTGGTAGCCGCCTCGGGCTCCGCGAACGCTATCCACGATACGCGCGTTCTTCAGTTCCAGCAGAATCAGTTCCAAAAATTTCTCCGGCAGATCGCTCTCCGCCGCAATCTCCCGAATCTTGATTGCGCCCTGATTGTGCCGGCGGGCCAGCGTCATCATCGCCTGCAGCGCGTACAATCCTTTTTGCGAAATCTTCAATCAGCCTGCCCTCCCCGCTTCGCCCTGATTGTGCCCCATTTCGCGTCCTTTGCCTACTCCAACTTTGTAGTCGGAGAGAGTCTGGCAATTCGCTACGACTGCGGGCCCGACGAACCTGGGCCGCTGGACAGCGGGAGCGGCTGTCCCCGCATGAGTCGAGATGCGCTCGGGATATAATTGTCTGGGAACATTGTCTGGAAACAATGTAACGCCCAAGGAGTCCGCATGGCGATTGAGAAGACCGACAAGATCTGGCATAACGGGAAGCTTATTAACTGGGACGACGCGACTATTCATGTGATGTCGCATGTCATCCACTATGGGTCTTCTGTGTTTGAAGGCATTCGGTGTTACGAACTGCCGACCGGGCCGGCGATCTTTCGGGCGGAAGAGCATATGCAGCGGTTGCTCGACTCCGCCAAGGTTTATCGCATTGACGTGGATTTCACGCGCGAACAGCTGATCAAGGGCATGCTCGACACGGTTGGCCACAACGGCGCGTGGCCGTGCTATGTGCGTCCGATTGTGCTGCGCGGATATGGCGAGGCGGGGGTGAATCCGTTTAATTCGCCCACCGAGGTTTACATCATCAATTATCCGTGGGGAAAATATCTGGGCGGGGAGGTCGACGGCTGCGACGTATGCGTCTCGTCGTGGACGCGGCTCGCGCCCAACACGCTGCCCGCCATGGCCAAGGCCGGCGCGAACTATATGAACTCGCAGCTGATCAAGATGGAGGCGATCGTCAACGGGTATGCGGAGGGGATTGCGCTCGATGCCAGCGGGTTTGTCAGCGAGGGCTCGGGCGAGAATCTGTTTTTGGTGCATCGCGATAAGCTGATCACGGCGCCGCTGGGGAGTTCGGTGCTGCCGGGGATCACGCGCGACTCGGTTCTGCAGATTGCCCGCGACTTGAATATTCCGGTGGTCGAGCAGATGATTCCGCGGGAGATGCTCTACATCGCCGATGAAGTGTTCTTTACCGGCACGGCGGCGGAAGTTACTGCGATTCGCTCGGTCGACAAAATCAAGGTAGGCAAGGGCGGCATCGGGCCCGTCACCAAGGCGCTACAGAAAGAATTTTACGCGATCGTGCGCGGAGAGAAGAGCGACCGGCACGGCTGGTTCACGCCGGTCCCGGTCAGAAGCAAGGCGGGCAGCAAGCAGCCGGTCGGCGTATAATCGCCGGGTTCGCTCGTATCGATCGTTTCGGATTGAAGGTCGGAAAGATCGCGTAGCCCCGGGCGCATTCGTCCGGGGAAGCTCGTAGATCAGGTTCGTAGGAATTTGAATTCGGGGGCGCGCCACGCGCCTCTTCTGTCCCTGTCGAGAAACGAAGCACTCACCCGAGGAGGAAACAATGTCTCAGCAAGGTCTGACTCCGGAATTTGTCCTGGGCTATCGCGCCATGATGCTGGATGGCATCACGCGCGAAGCGGAAATCACCAAAAAAGTCATTGCGGCCGTTCCCGACGCGGCTTCGAGTTACAAGCCCGATCCGAATGCCCGCACAGCGAAAGAGCTGGCGTGGCACATTGCGAACACCGACGTTCAGTTTCTGGATGGAATTGCCGCCTTGAAATTCAATATGGAATCGCCCGAGGACAAGCCGCAGACGTCGGCCGAAGTGGTCGCATGGTACGACAAGAACGTGCAGCGCGGGGTGGCGCGAATTGCGGCGATGTCAGCGGAGCAACTGCTGACGCCGGTCGAGTTCTTCGGCGTATTCAATCTGCCGGCGGTGCTGTATCTCGGCTTCCTCAACAATCACAGCATCCATCACCGCGGCGAACTGGCGACGTATCTGCGGCCGATGGGCTCGAAGTGCCCGTCGATCTATGGCGGCAGCTATGACGAGCCTTTCCAGCCAGCCGTGCCGGAAACGGTGGAGAGCGCGGCGTAGATTTTGTCAGTCCAATAACTCAAGCCGCCCGCCAGGGCGGCTTTTATTTTCTTCAGCTCTTATCTTCAGCTCTTATCACCTCTTATCTTCACCCCTTATCTTCCGCCCTTATTTTCCGCACCATGGAACTTCGACGGGATATTTGGCGAAGGCACGATCCGCGGTCAAGATAGTCATGTCTTCGACGATGGCCTGTGCAATTAGCAGCCGATCGAAGGGATCGCAATGATGAGATGAAAGGTCATACACCTTGACGGCATGAATGTGATTCACCGGAAGGGGACGCAGGCCTTGCCTCGCCATGAATGCCGGAATGCAATCCGCGGGGGGCGCCGGCAGCGTCAGCTTTTTGAGGTGGGCCTTGGTGCTCAGTTCCCACACGGACGCGGCGGAGAAGTAAATTTCCTGTCGGCTGTCGCGCAGGACATCCAGCCCACGCCTGCCAATGCGGTCGACAGAGTCGATGCTCCACAGCCACACGCCGCTGTCGAGCAGATACTTCATCTGGATTTGCGCCGAGCTTTTCGCCGACGCATCCCCTCTAGCGGCGGCAGTTTGCCGCCGCAGAAGGCCTTGAGCAGGTCGTCCGGCAATGGCGCATCGAAATCGTCGGCGACCCACACTTGGCCGCGTGCGAAGCCCAAGGGGCGGACGGTGTTCTTTGGCGCCACCGCGACCAGACGCGCCACCGGTACACCGGCGCGCGCGATGGTGACCTCCTCTCCTGCCGCAACCCGCTGCAGCAGCCGAGAGAGATGCGTTTTGGCCTCGTGGATGTTCACTTCCATCCGGCGATGGCAGCTAAGTCTGTAGACTAAGTCACCCTGGCGACACGGAGGGGGCTAAAAGCCCCGGATCATTTTATTAGCCGCTTTTCGCGGCCCTGAAAGGGCCGCTCTTCCACGGCACTTTACACGGAATCAGGGGTCACTCTTCCATTATAGTTGGCTTTTCGGATCTCAAAGGCTCTTGCCGGTTTGGAGTCAGGAGGATGCATGTTTGCACTTGGGCGGGAATTGCGGTTGGCATTTCGTCAGTTGACGAAGGCGGCGGGCGTCAGCCTGACTGTTGTCTTTACGCTGGCTCTTGGAATTGGCGCTACGACTGCTATGTTCTCGCTGGTGGAGGGCATTCTTTTGCGGCCGCTGCCGTTTCAGGATCCTGAGCGGCTGGTTCTGGTCGGAGACCACATTGGAGGTGGGCCGAACACACCGGTCACCGCACGGGAGATTGGGATTTATTCGAAGGCGGCCGGGGCCTTCTCGTCGATGGGAGGCTACACTGGCGCCGACTACGAACTTTCCGGGAATGCGACTCCCGAGGAGGTCGACGGCGCGCGTTTGACCGCCGGAGTTTTTCCAACGCTTGGAGTTCGTCCCATGCTGGGCCGTGTTTTTACGCGGCAAGAGGAGGACGCGCATGAACCGCTGGCTGTGATCAGTTATGCGCTGTGGACGAATCGGTATCACCGCGATCCTCAAGTCCTGGGGAGCTCGATTGTTCTTGACCGAAGGGCTTATTCGATTATTGGAGTGATGCCTCGGAGTTTTGAATTTCCGCCGGCGGACGGGCAACTGGATCAGACGCAGATATGGGTACCCATGAGTCTGACGACCGGCGAGCTATCGGAGGAGTACGCCGGTTTTTGGGGTTACCACATGGTCGCGCGACTGAAGGATGGGATCAGCCTCTCGCAAGCGGCACAGGATGCGGATCGCGTCGCTCGGGAGGTCATGCGGAGTTTTCCGGCGCACATGTCCGCGATTCATATTCAGGGTGACGTCAAGCTGCTGCGCGAATTCGCAGTGGGCGAGGTGCGGCCGCTGTTGCGCACTTTGTTTCTTGCGGTTTCCATCGTGCTGCTGATTGCCTGTGTGAATATCGCCGGCTTGCTATTGGTGCGGGCGATTCGGAGGCGGCGCGAATATGCAGTTCGGCTGGCTCTGGGCGCACGCCCGAGCGTGATTATCCGCGAATCGGTCTTTGAAGGACTGCTGCTGAGCCTGGCCGGTGGATTGGTTGGTCTGGGATTTGCGGCGATCGTGATTCGAACGGCTTTGCATTTACTGCCGGAGTCGATGCCGCGAGTCAATGCGATCTCCATGGACGCGACCGTCGCGATGTTTGCATTTGTTCTCGCTTTGGTCACGGGGGCTCTTTGCAGTCTCGCGCCTGCCTTCGCGGCGTTGCGGACGAATTTGACGGAGAACCTGAAAGAGGGTGTGAGAACGGGGAGCGGTTCAGCAAGCCATAGCTGGTTGCGCTCGGCCCTCGTTGTGTCGGAGATAGCAATCGCGTTGGTGCTGCTCACGGTGGCGGGCGCGTTTTTACGCAGCTTTCAAAAGATGCGCGCCGTTGACCCCGGCTTTCGTCCGGATCATGTACTGGTCGCAGGTTATCAGCTACCTCTGGAACAGTATTCCACGCACGCTTCCGCGGACGCTTTCCGACGTGCGGTGATTGATCGACTGGTTGGCAAGCCGGGAATGGTCGCGGTTGGCATCACGAATATTCTTCCGGCGTCCGGTGCTTATGGGGGAGCTGCCTACACGATCGAAGGCTTGCCCGCAGAGAACTGGAAGCTGCAATTCGCGATGTTCTCGGTTACGTACGGAGACTACTTCCGCGCGATGAGCATTCCGTTGATCGATGGGCGGTATTTCACAACGGATGACCGTTCGAACGCGCCGCTGGTGGTAATCGTGAATGAGTCGATGGCCAAGCATTCGTGGCCGGGACAGCGAGCCGTGGGCAAACGTATTCATGTCGGCAATCCGAATAAACGATACCCATGGGCCACGGTAGTTGGGGTTGTGGCCGACACCAAGCTTGGCTCGCCCGATGAGCCCGGCGCCGATCAGTGGTATATACCGGCGGAGCAGCCCGCAATTCTCTATGGCGTCGACGCTTCTGTAAAGCTCACCAGCCCCGACAGTGGATTCGTCACGCTCCGTTCCGCTTTGCCGCCCGAGCAGATGATCCAGACGTTGCGCGAGACGATTGCCGAGATCGATCCGCTTCTGGCCGTACAGCAGGTAGAGCCTATGGATGAGGTGATCTCAAACGTGGAAGCGCCGCGGCGATTCAATACCGACCTGATTACCGCGTTTGCGTTGGGCGCGCTGCTGCTGGCGATCACAGGGATTTATGGGGTGGTCGCGTTCTCGGTGTCGCTGCGGACGCAAGAGATTGCGGTTCGCATGGCGGTGGGCGCGCAGCGCGGGAATATTGCGCGGCTCGTGCTCATTTCGAGCGCGAGGCTGGCGCTGATCGGGTGCGGGATTGGCGTAATCGGTTCGCTGGCGGTGTCTCGGCTGGTGAGTTCGTTTTTGTTTGAAGTCAGCGCGACGGATCCGCTGATTTATCTGGCGTGCGTCGTGGTCATGCTGCTGATCGCGCTGCTGGCGGCGGCGCTTCCGGCGATGAGAGCCGCTTCGTCGGATCCGGTGGAAGCCCTGCGGGCGATTTAGGAACCATCGGCGGCGGTGTTCGGGAACGGACAGCCAAATTCGGTTTCGGACAGGTTCTCTGAGCCAAGAAACCCAGGCCTTGCGCTAACTCAATTCTTTTCAGTCCATATCATTGCATCCGCATTGGCAGGCTGAGTGTAGTCAAGCGACTACGCGCGAACCGTTCGAGCTTCGCTGGAAGAACAGCTGAGGCGGGTGTCGCTACGTGGGTTTACGAGGTGGGACTTGCGAACTCTGATTGGGAATCTTCGGTATAGCTGGCGGATGTTGCGTAAGAATCCGGGACTGACGGCAGCGATCATCGCAACGCTGATGCTGGGCATTGGGGCCACAACCGCGATCTACACGGTCGTTTACGCGGTGTTGCTGGCGCCGCTGCCTTATCCGCATGCCGAGCAGTTGGTGATGGTCTGGTCGAAGGTCAATGGACACGACAATGGACTTTCGGCGGGAGACTTTCTCGATTGGAAGGAACAGAGCCAGTCGTTTCAGCAACTGGCCGCATGGACCGGAGGCAGTTTCAATCTTGCGACGCAAGATCAGCCGGAACAGATCGATGGCATGCGCGCCACGCCGGGGTGGTTCAGTATGCAGGGGATGCCGTTTCTGATGGGGCGCGACTTTGTTGCCGAAGAAGGCGTACCGGGCAAGGACCATGAAGTCATTCTGACTTACAAATTATGGAACCGGCTGGGCGCGAATCGCGGCATTGTCGGGGAAGGCTTGCGCATCAATGGCGAACCATACACGGTGATTGGAGTATTGGCAGCGGGAATCGGAGACCGTTTTGATTTCGAACTGGCGGCTCCGCTGGCGTTCCTGCCGGAACAGATCAATCACGATTATCACTGGCTGCTGGCCATGGGCCGGCTGAAACCTGGGGTCACCCGGCAACAGGCGCAGTCGGATATGGATGCGGTCACGGCTCATATTGCGGCGGCTTATCCTAAATCGAACAAAGGTTGGGGAGCCTCGGTGGAAGCACTGCAAAATGATTTTCTTCCTCCGGAACGCATTCACAACTTGTGGCTGCTGCTGGGTGCGGTGGGGTTTGTGCTGCTCATCGCTTGCGTGAATATTGCGAATCTGCTGCTGGCCAAGGGGGCGGCGCGGCTGAGAGAAATTGCTATTCGCAGTTCGGTGGGAGCGAATCGCCGGCAGATTTTTGGGCAATTTCTTACTGAGAGTGTCGTGCTTGCCTTGATCGGGGGCGCACTTGGGATCGCGTTGGGGGCGGGACTGCTGCGCGCGATTCTGAGCATTGTGCCGGAGGGGATTTTGCCTTCGGAGGCGAATTTCCAACTCGACATTCATGTGCTCGCCGTAGCGCTGGTGGCGACGACTCTGGCCGGATTGCTGTTTGGCTGCGCGCCGGCGTGGTACGCGTCGCGGGTGGATCCCGGGGAGTCCTTGAAAGAGGGGGGACGCACCGGGACCGGCACGGGCAGTCATAAACTTCGGCGGGGGCTGATTACCGGGGAGTTCGCACTGGCGTTATCGCTGCTGGCGGGCGCGGGACTTGCCATTCACAGCTTCTGGAATCTGACCCGCGTGGATCTGGGGGTGCGCACCGATCATGTGCTGATCTTCGGGCTCAATCAACCCCGCGGGCGATTCAAGAGTCCGGAAGAAATGAATACCTACAATCAACAGATGTTGAGCGTGCTGCGCACGGTATCGGGAGTGTCCGCCGCTGCCACGGTTACGGGGACGCCGCTGCGTGGACCGAGCGATGGCATGCCGTTTACCCTGGTCGGTGGTCCGACGTTTGCCGATCCGTCGCAGCGGCCGGGCACGGGTTTCCAATCGGTCTCGCCGGACTACTACAAAACTTTCGGAATACAGGTGATCAAGGGCCGATCTTTCAGCGAGCAGGATACGGCAACGAGTGTGCGGGTCGCAATGGTGAACGAAGAATTTGCCAGGCGCTACCTCAAGGGCCTGGATCCGCTGCAGCAACGGGTGTTGATCGAGGAAATCATTCCGGGGCTTCCAAAGCTGGGCCCGGCGGTGGAATGGCAGATTGTGGGGGTTTTTCATAACGTCAGGTATGGCGATTTTCGCGACGCTTTTCCCGAAGTGGATGTGCCGTTCGCGCAGTCGTTAACGCCGGACGTGAACATTGGGGTTCGCACTGCCGAAGATCCGGCGACGATGAGTAAGACGATTGCGGCGGCTGTGCACTCGCT
Source organism: uncultured Acidobacteriaceae bacterium (assembly GCA_963709305.1). Lineage (GTDB taxonomy): Bacteria > Acidobacteriota > Terriglobia > Terriglobales > Acidobacteriaceae > Sulfotelmatobacter. Next base: position 327,907 of record CAVPWO010000009.1, read on the forward strand.
GGACCCGCAAGTTGCGCTGGTACGTCCTCGCACTCTCGATCAAGTAAAAGAGGAATCGCTCGGCGAAGACAGGTATACGATGGTTTTGTTTGTCAGCTTCGCGGTGGTGGCGTTACTGCTGGCGGCAGTCGGCATTTACGGGCTGATGGCGTTTGCGGTCGTACAACGAACCAACGAGATCGGACTGCGGCTGGCGCTGGGGGCGAGCAGGTTGCATGTGGTGTCGCTCATTCTGAAGGAGGCCTCGCTACTCGCGGGAGTGGGGCTGGCAATTGGCCTTGTCGGCTCGGTGCTGGTGGGGCGCACGATGCGGACGACTTTGTATGGGGTCGGGACGGTGGATTTCTCTGTGATCGTTTCCGTGGGTTTGATCCTGTTCGCCGCGGCCTTGTTTGCTTCGTACCTACCGGCGCGACGAGCGGCAAGGATCGATCCCATGAAGGCGCTACGGATGGATTAGGGCTATGTACCTCAGGGGCTTAAAACCCGCTCTTATTTCAAGCCTTAACGCGGCCCTGAAGGGCCGCTCTTCGACTTTCCCTCGCCTTTCGCGGCCTCGAAGGGCCGCTCTTTCACTTTCGCTCTTCCACTTACCTCCGCCTACCGTGTGGGCTAAGCCAACAGTCTTCGAAGCTCTTTGAAGTTAGGGACGACATGGTCTGCGCCGTTGCTCACGAGCAGGGCCTCGGGAAAAGAAGTCGTAATGGCGGCGACGCGGCAACCGGCGGCCTTGCCGGCGATCACTCCGGCTAGAGAGTCTTCAATGACAAGGCATTCCGTGGAAGTGGCGTTGACTCCGCGCAGAGCGATCTGGAAAATTTCCGGGTCAGGCTTGGGGCACAAGAAGCCGGACGCGTCCACGATGAAATCGAAGGCGTCGCTGAGTCCCAGAACTTTCAGGGCTGCCTGACGGTTTCTGCTGCTCGCCGACGTGGCAAGGGCGATTCGGAACTTTGTTTTAGCCCAAATTACAAAATCTTTAGCTCCTTCGATCGGCTGTGCGAGATGCTCGACCGCCTCGAATTCCCGATGCTTTCTTAACAGCATTTCCTGAACCCCGATTTTCAGGCTGGGGAGTGTGGGGACCACTTCGCTCATCATGGTCAGATCGGGCCGTCCTTTGTACTGATCGTAGATCGCCTCAGGGAGAGTGATTCCGAATTGCGCAAAGGCCCGCTCCTTGGCGAGTTTATGGGCGGGCTCGGAATCGATGAGCACTCCGTCCATGTCGAAGATCAGAGCCGTAATGCACATCGGGTCGGGGCCGGTTCGCGATCTGAATTCGAGTATCGATTGTAGATGCTGCCAATTCACAATCGGCTTCTTGCTTTCTTCTAACAATGCGGAAAGACCCTTGCGGAGCGACCGGGCCGAAGTTGCTGGCCGGACCGAAGCGAATCCCGAACCGAAGGCTGTGTCCGGCCGCCGGCGGGGGCCCATTACCTAGGTCATCTTGGGGAAGGTGACGATTTCAAGGATCATATGGGAGAAAGTCAGGCAAGAAGTTTCCCAGGGGAAAAGTCCGCATGAATATCGATGACCTGCTTCGGATTGCGACGGAACGCCGAGCCTCCGACTTGCATTTGAAGGTGGGGAACTATCCTCATTTGCGCATTGACGGCGAATTGGTGCCGTTGACCGAACAACCCCGCATCAGTGCCGAAGACATGTTGAATATGGCGTTCAGCATGATGTCGGCGCGGCAGAAACAAAAATTCAAAGAGACCACGGAAATCGACATGGCCTATGGGGTGGCCGGTCTGGGACGTTTCCGTGTGAACATTTTCCAGCAGCGCGGCAACGTAGGACTGGTGCTGCGCGTGATTCCGACCAAGATTCGCGCGCTCGATGAACTGTTTCTCCCGAAAGTTGTGGAACAGATTTGCGACATGCCGCGCGGGCTGGTGCTGGTGACGGGCGTCACAGGTTCCGGCAAATCCACGACGCTGGCGGCGATGGTGGACCGCGTGAACTCATCGCGCGCGGAACACATTGTTACCATCGAAGACCCGATCGAATTTCTGCATCGCGATAAGAAGGGCTACGTCAACCAGCGCGAGATTGGCGTGGATACGCCATCGTTCGGCGCGGCCTTGCGGGCTTCTTTGCGTCAGGATCCGGACGTGATTCTCGTAGGCGAAATGCGAGACCTGGAAACGATTTCGACGGCGCTGCACGCGGCCGAAACCGGCCACATGGTGTTCTCGACCCTGCACACGCTGGACGCGGTTGAAACCATTAACCGCGTCATTTCGATCTTTCCGCCACCCGAGCAGAAGCAGATCCGGATGCAGCTTGCGGCAGTTCTGCGCGCCATTGTGAGCCAGCGCTTAGTGCGTCGCTGCGATTCCGAAGGACGGGTGCCGGCGGTGGAAGTGATGATCAATACGGCTTACATTCGGGAGTGCGTGCTGGTGCCGGAAAAGACGCGGTCCATTCGCGACGCGATCGCGGCAGGTACTTCGCAGTATGGTATGCAGACGTTTGACCAATCGCTGTGGGATTTATTCCAGGCGGGGTTAGTAAATTATGAAACAGCGCTGGAGAATGCCTCTAACGCTGACGACTTCAAGCTGCGCATGGCGGGCATTGCGTCGACGGCGGATATTTCGCGACAGTCGATGCAGTCAGCGGGGTTTGGGGGACGGTAGGGCGGGTTTCAAGGTTTCAGAGTTTCAAGGTTGCAAGGTTCCTAACGTTTGGCGCGCTTCCGGGCGCGCCTTTTTTGTTTCTCGGGACGCGGTACCGCTCCTCGGTACCGTTTTGCGCTATCGTTAGCGTGTATGGCATTCCCGCGCCCACGAAAAAGAGTTTACTCGGAAGACGAGCTGTACGAATATGCCGTGGGCGCTCTGGCGCGCCGCATGCGGACCGTCGCGGAGTTGAAGCGGCTGATGCGGGCTCGCGTCGAAGAAGCTGAAGGCGAGTATGGACAGACACTGATCGAACTGGTAATCCGTCGACTAAAAGATCAGGGATATTTGAACGACTCGCAGTATGCGGCGTCGTACTCTTCGCTGCGGCGCGACAATCAAAAACTGGGGCGGATGCGGGTGATTACGGAATTGAAGACACGCGGCGTGCACGGGTCCATAATCGAGAAGGCCGTGGAATCCGCGTATGAGGGCGTGAGCGACGAGAAGCAGGCGCGCGAATTTCTTCGCAAGAAGCGCCTGCAAAAGCCGAAGGATCAGAAACAGGCGGCGCGCATCTTCCGGCAACTGGCGCGGGCGGGATTTGGAATGAAGACCATCTTCACCATCCTGAAAAAGTGGGATGTGGATGATGAGACGCTCAGCGCGCTCGAAGGCGAAGGCATTTAGCTGCGATCGCTTTAACTCCGATCCGCCGAAAGACCAAGAGACGAAACCACCATCACTGTGACGGTGAAACGCCGCTGAGTCGAGGACCAGACCCGCGTTGTTGAACAAAAGGCGGTCGATGTCCAAGAATGAGCGGATGCCGAAGAGCGGCGTTCATTTAGAATTACATCTTCATGCCGACCGGTTCTGAAATCCGCCGCAAATTTCTGGACTTCTTTGTGCAGAAGGGGCACAAAGAGGTGCACTCGTCGTCGCTCGTGCCGGCGAACGATCCTACGCTGCTGTTCACCAATGCGGGGATGAACCAGTTTAAGGACGTTTTTCTGGGGCTGGAGAAGCGCGATTATTCGCGGGCGACGTCTTCGCAGAAATGCGTTCGCGCCGGAGGGAAGCACAACGATCTGGAGAATGTCGGGTTCACCAACCGGCATCACACGTTTTTTGAGATGCTGGGGAATTTTTCGTTTGGCGACTACTTCAAGAAAGATGCGATCGCCTATGCGTGGGAGCTGATTACTTCGAAGGAGTGGTTTGGGATCGACAAGAGCAAGTTGTACGTGAGCGTCTTCAATGGCGAAGGCGGCATGCAGCGCGATGCCGAAGCCTACGATCTGTGGGCGGCGCAGGGCGTGCCGAAAGATCGCATCTTCGAGATGGGGCTGAAAGACAATTTCTGGCAGATGGGCGACACCGGGCCCTGCGGGCCATGTAGCGAAATTTATTACGACATGGGTCCGGCGGCGTCGGATCAGGGGCATGCGGATTGTGCGTTTCCATGCGACTGCGGACGGTATGTGGAGATTTGGAATCTGGTGTTCATGCAGTTTGACCGCGATGCCTCGGGCAAGCTGACGCCGTTGCCGAAGCCGTCAATTGATACGGGGATGGGGCTGGAGCGGACGGCGGCGGTGCTGCAGGGAGTGATTTCCAATTATGAGACGGACTTGTTTACGCCGCTGATTAAGAAGGCGGCGGAGCTGACCGCCGCAAGAGTTGATGCAGTAACGAGTGGTTCGCAAGGCGCGCAACCCTCAGCTCCTGGGCTGCAAACATATGCAGCCTCCCTTCGAGTCATTGCAGATCATTCCCGGGCCGCAACTTTCCTGATTTCAGATGGGGTAGTCCCCTCCAACGAGAGTCGCGGATATGTGTTGCGCAAGATCATCCGGCGGGCGATCACACATGGCCGTCTGCTGGGACAGACTGTGCCGTTTCTCCACAAAATGGTTCCGGCCGTGGTTGGCCTGATGCAGGGTGCGTATCCGGAGTTACAGGAAAGCTGTGATCGCGTTTCTAAGACGGTGTATGCAGAGGAGATGAGATTTGCGCACACTTTGGAATCGGGTCTTAAGCAACTCGAAGCACTCATTGCCCGAGTCAGATCCGATTACATTTCCGGGGTTGGTTCGGCCGCGCTCGAGCGCACAAAGGAGGACGTGGCGTACTTCTTGGCGCTCCGGGGCCAGGACAACGCCACAGCCACGAGCATTTATCGGAAGTACTTCGAAGATATAAGCAACTCGAGAGGGATACCGGTCCTTTCAGGAGAAGATACTTTCAAACTTTACGACACGTTTGGAATGCCACTGGACTTCATGCAGGATGCGGCTCGGGATCAGGGAATCGAATTCGATCAGGCTGGATTTGATCGGGCGATGGAGGAGCAGAAGTCCCGTGCTCGCGCTTCATGGAAGGGCGCGGCTAAGCAGACGGCGAATCCGGCTTATCAGCAATTGCCGAAATCGGAGTTTGAGGGATATCGGCAGACGCGGTCGGAGGGGTGCGAGGTGCTGGCCATCATTCATAACGGACAAGGCGTGCGGGAACTCAAGGCTGGGGAATCGGGTGAGGTGATTCTGGATCACACGCCGTTTTATGCCGAGGCTGGCGGGCAGGTTGGGGATCGGGGATGGTTTTATTCGGATGATCGCAATACCGTGATCGCAGAGGTCAAAGGTTGCTACTACCCCGTTCAGGGAGTAAGAGCACATCAGGTGGTTGTGAAATCCCCACCCTACGAAAACCGCGTAGGGTGGGGCACCCTCAGGGTTGGGGATAAGGTCGACGCGGTCGTCGACACTGACTTTCGGCTCGCGACTATGCGGAATCATACGGCTACGCATTTGCTGCATGCTGGGTTGCGGGAGGTTTTGGGGAAGCATGTGAAGCAGGCAGGGTCGCTGGTGGCGCCGGATCATTTGCGGTTTGATTTTTCGCATTTCACGGGCGTTGAAGACGAAGAGTTGCAGGACATTGAAGACCTGATCAACAAGGAATTGCTGCGCAATCAGAAGGTGGAGACCATTGTTGACGTTCCGATCGACGTGGCGGTGAACGAGTATCACGCGATGGCGCTGTTTGGTGAGAAGTATGGCGACAAGGTGCGCGTGGTCAAGATTGGCGACTTTTCTACTGAGCTTTGCGGCGGGACGCATACCGCGGCTACGGGAGAGATTGGGCTGATCAAGATTTTGAAGGAAGGCAGCGTGTCGTCGGGCGTGCGCAGAGTGGAGGCGGTTACCGGGGAAGGGTCGCTGCGGCATTTTCGTCGAGATCATCAACTGGAGAACGTTGTGTCGGCATTCGTTTCACCCACCCTTGCGCAGAAAACGCGCAAGGATGGGGCACCCTCGTCCGAAGCCGCTTCCGGCGCTGAAACCGCGTTCTCTCCAGCTGACGCTCTGAAGGCGGAGTTCGAAAAGAAGGATGGGGAGATCAAGCGGCTGACACGGGAACTGGATCACCTGCGGATGAAGTCGGCATCGTCCAGTACGGCGAACATTGGCGAGCAGGTGAAAGAAGTGAAGGGCGTGAAAGTGCTGGCGCATCGCGTGGATAATTTGGAGCGGGCGCAATTGCGGACGCTGGTCGATCAGTTGCGCGACAAGATCGGGTCGGGCGTGGTTATTCTGGGCTCGGCTTCGAATGGCAACGTGGCGCTAATCGTAGGAGTGACTAAGGACTTGACCGGGCGCGTGCAAGCGGGGAAGGTGATTGGTCCGGTGGCGCAGAAAGTCGGCGGCAAGGGCGGAGGCCGTCCGGACCTGGCGGAGGCTGGAGGAAAAGATGCATCAGCGCTGGATGCGGCGCTGGACGAGGCTTACGGCGTGGTGGAAGGGCTGCTCGCGTGACCTCCGGCGAACTGCTCGACGAAAGGCTGCGCTTTGTGAAGTATAAAGGTCAGGCAATTTTACAGCTTGATTTCAGCCACTGCAGCGCGGTGGAAGCGCTTTTGTTGCTCGACATGATTCGGGCGACTGTGGCTCGGCAGCCGCGGGGATCGGTGCTCATCCTGGCCGACTTCGCGGGCGCGGAGATCGACAAGCGTGTGGCTCGGCGGGCGCAGGAGGTTCTCGTGCTCGATCGTCCGTATGTGAAGAGGGCTGCGTGGATTGGAACGGAGAGTCTGCCGCAGGTTTTCTACGAACATTTCAAGAGCTTTTCGCAGCGGGAGCTGCCGACTTTCAAGACGCGGGAAGAGGCGATGGATTGGCTGGTGACGGAGTAGGAGCGGAGCCCTTCATTGACATAGCTATCCTAGATAGCTATCATAAGACCTATGCAAGTCAGCGTAGCGGATGCCAAGAACAAATTGCCGGAACTGATAAAGGCCGTTGAAGAGGGCGAATCCGTAACGATCTGCCGCCGGGGCGTTCCCGTTGTGGATATAGTGCGCACCGAAGAACCAACCAGAAAGAAACCCATGTTTGGAACCTTGAAGGGGAGAATCGAAATCATCGATCCGGACTGGTGGAAGCCAATGTCGGACGACGAAGTCGAGGACGTTTTTGGAGGGGGCGAGTGAGTGCGCCTGCTCCTGGACACGGCGGTTTTGATCTTTGCGGTCGAGGCTCCGGATCGGCTCAGCAGGCGGGCGGCCGCCGCCTTGAAGAATCCCGAAAATGTTCGAGAGTTAAGTTCTATTTCGCTCGCTGAGATCGCCGTTAAGAGTAGCTTGGGCAAGCTCAGTATTACAGCCCAGATCACCCGTCAGGCGCTGGACGATCTAGACGTCCGCGTCCTGGCTTTCACTTCCGGTCACGGATTCCGCTTATTCGAATTACCCTTTCACCACCGCGATCCCTTCGATCGTCAAATCATAGCTCAAGCGTTGTCCGAGGATATCGCGGTCGTAACCCCGGACCGGCAATTCAGCATTTATAACGGACTGAAGTTGATCTGGTAAAGCGTGCTGCGACCTGCTGTCAGCTCCTCCACTTTAATGTGACCGGACCCGGCATCGGATGCTTCATTGCCTTGCCGGAGCGCTTTGCTTCCAGGTGCGCGGCTTTGAGCTGAAAGTACCATTTCGCAGGGCGGTCGGCGTCGTCGATCAGCATCAGGTGCGGATTGTGTTTGAGGCCTTCGGCTTGCAGTTCCATGGTACGGCGGTCTTGCTCGACGAATTTTGCGAAGACGAATTTCAGCAACGTGGGGACCAAGGGGACCCAGCGGAACAGATTCCAGGCGGCGACTACATCGATGCGGCACTGATTGCGCGTGATCGGGGTAACTGTCGTTAGGCTGGAGAACCAGTATTTTCCGGCGCGAATGGTTTCGGTGCGAACATTGGGCAGGACGAAGTCGATGGTGGTGGTAATGGAATCGGCGTCGGCATAGAGGCGCAATAATTTGTACGGCGCGGAGTTGGAACTTGGCGTGTGCGCGCTCATGCGAAAACCGTTCGCGATGGGCTCGAAAAGTTTCTTCTTCTCGTGAATGCTGTGCTGGGTGCGCCACCACCATGCCTGGTGGACGAATGGGCCGTGCGCCGGATCCATGAGTCCGATGATGCCGTGATCGATGCTGACCGGCATTTCGGCTTGCAGGTAGGCGAGTTTGTATTTCGAGGTGAATTTTTCGATCTGCGGCGCGGCTTCGGGAGGTTCGATGGGTGGGGCGAATCCGGCGCCGGGCGGACCCGGGTCAGGGATGAAGACCCAAATAAAATTGTCTTGTTCCTCGCAAGCATAGCTGCCAGCGTAGATGCGATCGACTTTGAGATTTTGATCGGCAGTGAGCGAAGGGACCAGTTGGCACTGGCCGTTGTGGACGTCGAACTGCCAGCCGTGATATCCGCACTCGAGATTTTCTCCGTCGAAGCGGCCGCAATTCAGGGGCATCCCGCGATGAGGGCACGTGTCGCGCAAGGCGAAAGGCTGTCCTATGCGGTCTCGGCCAAGGACGAGCGGGATCTCCAGCAACGTCGCCTTATACAAGTGATTGCGATGGACGCAATCGGCGGGCAGAGCGCGATACCAGAAGCCGGTGAGCATGAGCGAATCGGGCGACTGGCGCTGCGGAAGGTCGAGTTCGGGCATGGGAGAATTGTTGATTGATGATTTTTGATTGTTGATTTGAAAACCTATGCTAGCATCCGCGGGACTCTGCGGGAACAAGAGCATAACCACAGCGGACACGGAGTTGCACAGAGGAAGAACCAAAACAAATCATGGAATTCCTTGGGCGCTTTCGCCGGTTGACTCCGGTACAGCGGAATACGTTTATTGCATGTTTTCTGGGGTGGTCACTGGACGCGTTTGATTTCTTCATTCTAACGTTTTGTGTCAGCGCCATCGCGGCGCAGTTCCAGGCCAGGATTTCGGAGGTACTGGAGGCAGTGTTTCTCACTTTGGCTTTTCGTCCGTTAGGCGCGTTCCTTTTTGGAGTGATGGCGGACCGGTTCGGACGGCGTCCAACTCTGATGCTCGACATCATGCTCTATTCGGTCTTTGAGCTGTCGTCGGCGTTCGCTCCCTCGTTGAAAGCTTTCCTGATTACGCGGGCGTTGTTCGGAGTGGCGATGGGGGGAGAGTGGGGTGTGGGCGCGGCGCTGGCCTTCGAGACACTGCCAGCGGAGGGACGGGGCGCTTTTTCGGGCCTGCTGCAGGAGGGCTATGCGGTTGGATATCTGATGGCGGCCGTGGCGTACGCGGCCGCTTTTCACTTCGTGGGCTGGCGCGGGATGTTCGTGATCGGGGCGCTGCCGGCGTTTCTTGTGATCTACATTCGCACCAAGGTGGACGAGTCACCGGCGTGGGTGGAAGGGCTGGTATTAAAGCAGGCGGAGACCGGTGCGGGCAAGAAGATTTTCACGTATCTGGGAACATTCGCTTTTTTAGTGGTGCTGATGTTTGCCATGAATTCGTTCAGCCATGGCAGTCAGGATCTTTATCCGACATTCCTTCAGAAGGATCATGGGTTCTCTCCGCATATGGTGGGACTGATTGCCATCGTCGCGAACCTTGGCGCGTTGCTGGGAGGAATTGTTTTCGGAACCTGGTCGGAGAAGATTGGGCGGCGAAAGGCCATCATTATCGCCGCGTTGCTTTCGATTCCATTGATACCGTTGTGGGCCTATTCGCGAACGGCGCCTATGCTGGCGCTGGGCGGATTTCTGATGCAATTCATGGTGCAGGGCGCGTGGGGAGTGATTCCCGCGCACTTGAACGAACTTTCGCCGCCGGCCGTGAGAGGAACATTTCCGGGATTCGCCTATCAACTGGGCAACTTCCTCTCGTCGTGGAATGGAGTGAAACAGGCAAGGTACGCCGAGCAGCGCTATGGCGGAACACTCGCTCCAGTGCTGGCGTGGACGGTACTTCTGGTGGCGAGTCTGGTGGCGATTGTCACTTGGAGCGGCAGAGAGCGGCTTGGGGCGGACCTGTCGAGCACGAAATGAGGAACAAATCGTTATTCTAGGGGGGATGCAAGAATCGGCACCTGGAGCAAGTAGCACGAAGGAAGCATTGTCAGGGCCGGTTTCCTGTGGTACGGTAAATAAAATTTCACGCCTGTCACATACATTCAGAGGGTCCCAGAACGGTGGTGGTACGCGTGAATGAGTGTAGCTGAGGTCTGCCACGATGAAAGAAATTATGGATCCCGTCCCAGCCGGAGTCTCTGAGAAGGAGAACTTCGCGAACCGCAAGTTGATTCGGCCAACACTGCCGCGGGTGGAGAATCACAATAACCACAATTCGTCACCTGCGCAGGCGGCGGAGCGGCGCGAGCGGCCGGAGCGGTATGATCGTGGAGAACGTATGGATCGTGGGGATCGAGGCGATCGCGTGATGGCCGGAGGCGGCTCAGGAAAAAAGCAGGCGCCACCGGAGCAGACCAACGCCGAGAATTTTTACTACCAGAAACAGATGCAGACGCGGACGCCGATGGTCATCGTTCTGCGTGACGGCGAGGAAGTTCGCGGAATTATCGAATGGTATGACCGGAACTGCATCAAGGTAAACCGGGAGAACGGCGAGCCCAACCTGATGATCTACAAGCCCGCGATCAAGTATATGTTTAAAGAAGGGGAAAACCAGCGCTAACCCGGTTTAACTTCTTACGCCAAAACGCTGTATAAATTTTTGGCACCTCATAGGCGTTCTGTCAGTATCATAGCCAGTGTCATAGATTCACCTCAAAGATTGGGAGGAAGAATGTCTCCCCTGCACAGGATCTCGCGCAGAAAGTTCCTGCAGTCGGCTACATTGGCGTCCGCCGCGAGTGTGATTCCACGTTTTCGAAGTTCCGCATTAGCCCACACTCCCGGCCCTACCTCATCGGAGCCGAAACAATCCGCTCCGCTCGACGAGTTCAGTTACGGCGATGTCACGCTGGAAAGCGCTGCACACGAGCAGCAACTGCAACAGACGCATGCCGTGCTGATGGACTTGAGCGATGATGCGTTGCTTAAACCGTTTCGGCAGATGATCGGGCAATCCGCTCCCGGCGAGGATTTGGGGGGATGGTACCGGTACGATCCCAATTACGACTGGCACACGTTTGATGCGGGATTCGCGCCTTCGGCGACGTTTGGACAGTGGGTATCGGCACTGGCGCGGATGTATGCGATTACCGGATCGCAGGCTGCGCGAGACAAAGTGCTGCGCTTGAACCGGCTTTACGCACAGACTATTGACGGGAAGTTTTACGAGAATAACCGCTTCCCTGCTTATTGTTACGACAAGCTGGTGTGCGGGCTGATCGATTCGCACAAGTACACGGGCGATCCGGATGCCTGGTCGATTCTGCAAAAGACTACCGACACGGCGCTGCCGCATTTGCCGCCGCACGCCATTGAGCATGGGCAGAGCTGGCGGCCGGGCAAAGATGAATCGTGGACCTGGGATGAATCGTACACGATGCCGGAGAATCTTTTTCTGGCCTACCAGCGCGGGGCGGGCGAGCGCTACCGCGCGCTCGGGGTGCAGTATTTGAATGATGTTTTTTTTGATCGGCTGGCGGCGGGGCAAAACGACCTGGCGGGGCGGCATGCTTACAGCCATGTGAACTCGCTTTGCTCAGCGATGCAGGCGTATCTGACGATCGGAAGTGCGAAGCATCTGCGGGCGGCGAAGAATGGGTTCGATATGCTGGCGGCGCAGAGTTTCGCCACGGGGGGCTGGGGGCCGGACGAGACGCTACGCGCCACCGGGAGCTCCGATGTGTATGACAGCCTTACGAAGACCCACAGCGGTTTTGAGACGCCGTGCGGTTCCTATGCGCATTTCAAGCTCACGCGCTACTTGCTGCGGGTGACGCGCGATTCGCGTTATGGCGACAGCATGGAGCGGGTGATGTACAACACGATCCTGGGGGCGAAGCCACTGGAGCGCGACGGGCGGACCTTCTATTACTCGGACTACAACTTTAAGGGCAGCAAAGTGTATTCGCCGCACCGCTGGCCGTGCTGCTCGGGGACTCTGCCGCAAGTGGCGGCTGACTATCGGATCAACACCTACTTCCGCGATGCGCGCGGAGTTTATGTGAACCTTTACATCCCTTCGACGCTGCGCTGGACGCAGGGCGCCGCGCAGATTGTGCTGACGCAAAAGAGCGGGTATCCCTATGATGGGCACGTGCAGTTCGAAATAAGAGTGTCGCGGCCGGCAGAGTTTGCGTTGTATCTGCGGATTCCGGTTTGGGCCGAGGGAGCGTCGGTGGCGGTCAATGGGAAACGCGAGACGGCGCTGGCCGGGACGTTCGCGCGTGTGCAGCGGCAGTGGAAGACTGGCGACCGGGTGGATTTGGACCTTCCGATGAAGGCGAGGCTGGAGGCGGTTGATCCGCAGCACCCGGATACTGTGGCGCTGCTGGTCGGGCCAGTCGTGCTGTTTGCCGTTACGGATTCACAGCCCACTGTGACACGCGCGCAATTGATGGCAGTGAAGAAGATGGTTCCGGAAGTATGGCACGTCGAAATTGGCAACGGAGTGATGAAGATGATGCCATTTACGGCGATTCAGGATCAGCCGTATACGACGTATTTGCGCGTGAGCTAGAAAAGCGACCACCGGGCCGCGGCCTGAAGTCCGAAACCCCGCGCGGAACTGGACACTTTCAGCGCCGCGTAAAGCGTCCCCAATCCTGTAGGCTTCAGCCCTTGCGGAGACTGCGCGTCACGCGAACACCAATAGCGCTTTGTTCCCGCACAACAGATGAACAGCAGCACATTACCACGCTGAAATCCCCTCCTTGTCTCCGCGTTCTTCGCTCTTTGCCGAGACAGGGCGGGGATTTTGATGCTCTCGGCGACGGCGACCTTCTGCGTATCGGACAAGTCCCTCCGCCACGAGGCTATGACTTCCCAATCAGCACGCCGGTGATGAACACCAGCGCACCTCCCAGTCCCACCTGTAATGCGGCGGAAACCCATGGCGTATCCATGTAGCGCTTGCGAACCCAGGTGATTGCGCCGAGCTCCACTGCTACCACAGCTCCAGCCGCCCAAAGCGCCACTCGAAAGTCGCGCAGCAGAAAAGGCAGCGTGTGACCGATGCCCCCGAGAGCTGTCATCGCCCCGCAAATCAACCCGCGTACCCAGGGATGTCCACGTCCGGTCAGACTGCCGTCATCCGAAAGCGCCTCCGCGAAACCCATGCTGATGCCGGCCCCGGCCGAAGCAGCCAGGCCAACCAGAAATGCCTCATGAGTATTCTGTGTAGCGAATGCCGCCGCGAAAACGGGCGCCAGTGTCGATACGGACCCATCCATCAATCCCGCCAGTCCGGGCTGCACGATCTGGAGCACGAACAGCCGGCGCTGCGCGATTTCCTCGTCGGCCTTCACATTTGCCGGAAGTTTCTGCTTGTCGAGTTCCTGGGCCCGTTCTTCGTGTTCGCGCTCTTCATTGGCCAGATCATCCAACAGTTGCCGGATGCTCACATCCTGCGTGCGCGCCGAAGCCTTTTCATAAAAACGGCGAGTCTCCACCTCCATGGTGCTCGCCTCTTTCCGCACCGCTTCGATGCGCAGGGGGCGCACCAGCCACAAGGCAGGCCGATCGACAAAACCGCGCACGTCCTGCCGGCGGATCAGCGGAATGTGCTCGCCGAATTTCTTCTGGAAAAGCTCGAGCAAGCGCCGCCGGTGCCCCGATTCCTCCTCGCGCATTCCGTCGAACATCGAAGCGGTTGCAGGATAGTCCTGCCGCAAGCCGTCGGCAAAGTCGGCATAAACGCGTTCGTCTTCTTCTTCCAGACCGATGGCCAGGGCCAGCACTTCGCGTTCCGTAAGTTCTTCGAATTTTTTCATGCCGCCATAGATTACCTGCCACGCGCGAGATAGACAATCCGCATTTCGAAGACTCGACTTGCGATCGGCAAAAAATGGGATTCGGCAACCGCCAGATTCCGGCCAATCAGAACGGGAAGCGGAGGTCCCGCTCGGAATGCTACTATCCAGTTCATGAGGCCACGTCGGTCTTCTCGCGGGAAGCAAAAAAAAACTACGGGCGAGGCGAAAAAATCCTCGCGGGCCCGGCCGCACTCGCCAGAACTGGTCATCATCACCGGCATGAGCGGTTCCGGCAAGGCCTCGGTGCTCAAGGCTTTCGAAGATCTGGGCTATTACTGCGTCGACAACCTCCCGGTTCAACTCATCCCGCAGTTTGCCGACCTGGCGGTGCAATCGAGCGAGATACGCCGCACCGCGCTGGTCGTGGACGTGCGCGAAGGATCCAAGCTGGAAGATCTTCCGAAGATACTGAAGTCGGTCGGGCGCATGATTCCCACGAAAGTAGTTTTCCTCGAAGCGTCGGACGCCGTTCTGATGCGACGTTTCAGCGAAACCCGCCGGCCGCATCCTCTGGGCACGGATTCGCCGGTAAAGTCGGCCTTAAAGGCGGAACGCCGCCACCTGAGCGCGATTCGGGCGGTCGCCGATCTCGTCATCGACACTTCCAAGTTCAATGTTCACGAGCTTCGCGCTCACATCACCGAGCGTTTTAAGCAGCAGTCCTCGGAAAAGAGCATACTGGTATCCTGCGTAAGTTTTGGATTCCGCCAGGGCGTTCCCGAGGATGCCGACCTGCTCTTTGACGTGCGTTTTCTGCCCAACCCGCACTTCGTGCCCGAGTTCCGCGCCCTGACCGGACGCAATCCGCGTCTGGCCAAATATATTCGCTCGTTTCCGCAGACGCGCGAGTTCATCTCCCGCATCTCCGATCTGCTCGTCTACCTGCTGCCGCATTACATTCACGAGGGTAAGAGTTACTTGACCATCGCATTCGGGTGTACCGGCGGACAGCACCGTTCCGTCATGATCGCCGAGGAGGTGGGAAAGCATCTTCGGCACGCCGGATATCGCGTGAAAGTCGTACACCGGGACATTCCCAGCTAGCACGCGGAAGGATGCGACGAAGGCGGCAATCGGGTCCTCAAACAGACCAGAGGGAACCGAAACGCCATTTTCCCAGCTCATGACTCAAGTAGAATAGGGCCTTGCAATCCATGCGCATCCGACCGGCAGTCAGGGTTCGCGGCCTTCCGCGCGGGGGATTCCCATGCGGCAACTGATCCGGCTCATCCGGTACGCGCTTCCTTACTGGTGGCAGATTCTGTCTTCAGTTTTGCTCATGGCTGCTGTAGGCGGGCTCGACGCTTTCAAGTATCTGCTGGTCCGTCCGGTCTTTGATCGCGTGTTGAATCCGTCGACCGGATCGCAGAACATTCAGTTGTTTGTCATTCCCGGCACGCATCATCCCATCTACCTGCAGCAGTTTGTTCCTTCGCATTTCACCAACGCCTGGACCATCGTGGCTTTCGCCCTGGTGGCGTCCACAATTCTGAAGGGCATCTGCGACTACTCCGGGACCTACCTGGTGAATCACGCCGGTTTCGGCATGATCACCGATTTGCGTGACGATCTATACACCGCCTTGCTCCGCCGCTCCGCCGCATTTTTTTCCAAGCACACCACGGGCACATTGCTTTCCACCATCATCAACGACATTGAGCGCGTGCAGTACGCCATGTCGACGGTGCTCTCGGAACTTCTGCAGCAGTTCTTCACTTTCGTTTCCGTTGCTATCGTGGTTGTGATCCTGGGCGGGAACCTGGCATGGGTGTTGCTGTTATTTGTCCCCGTGATAATCTTTTCGTCGCGCAAGATCGGCTCCCGTGTCCGCCACACCACCCGCCACGGCCAGGACAAGCTGGCGGAAATTCAGAATATTCTGCACGAAACCATCACCGGCAATCGCATCGTGAAGGCCTTCAACATGGAGGACTGGGAAATTTCCCGGTTCCGGTACGCGGCTCGCCGCCTCTTCCGGGCAAATCTTCGTTCGGTGGCGGCCACCGCGATCAGCTCCCCATTGATGGATGTGTTTGGAGTAGTCGGAATCGCCATTCTGATTCTCATTGGCCGCGACCGAATCGTGCACAATCAAATGACGCCTGGTGCCTTCGTTGCCTTCATCACCGCCGTCTTCAGTCTTTACAACCCAGTTCGCAAGTTCGCGCTTTTTTATAACAACTTTCAGCAGGCTCTGGGCGCTTCTTCGGAAATCTTCAGGTTCATGGATCTCGAAGATGATGTCCGTGAGAAACCGGGCGCTAGGGTTTTGCCAAAATTTTCCGCCAGCGTTCGTTTCGAACGTGTCAGCTTCGCTTATGCCACCGACGGCGAAGGGAGCCATGAAGTGCTGCATGACATCAATTTGGAAGTTCGACACGGGGAAGTGCTGGCGGTCGTAGGCTCCAGCGGGGCGGGCAAGAGTACCCTGGTCCATCTGATTCCCCGCTTCTTCGATGTGACCGGCGGTCGACTACTGATCGACGGGTACGACGTGCGCGATGTCACGCTGGCCTCGCTACGGGCGCAGGTTGGCATCGTCACGCAGGAGACAGTACTGTTCAACGATACCGTGCGCAACAACATCGCCTACGGCCAGCCTCACGTTGCGCAGAAACAAGTCGAGGCCGCGGCCCGTGCCGCTCTGGCGCACGATTTTATTGTCGCCCTTCCCGCGGGTTACGATACTGTGATCGGAGAGCGCGGCGTGCGGCTCTCCGGCGGCGAGCGCCAGCGATTGGCAATTGCGCGGGCGCTGCTCAAGAACGCGCCAGTTCTGATTCTGGATGAGGCCACATCGGCGCTCGACAGCGAATCCGAAGCGTTGGTGCAATCCGCATTGCATAATCTGATGAGCGGCCGCACCGTGTTCGTGATCGCGCATCGGCTTTCGACCGTACGGCGTGCGGACCGGATCGTGGTAATCGAAAATGGCACGATCGTCGACATCGGCCGCCATGAAGAGTTAATGAAAAAGTTAGGTACATACCGGCGTCTCTACGAATTGCAATTTGCCGGCGCTGATGCGCCCAACGTAGTCACGGAAATTTGAGAATACGGCCCCTATGCCCATACGTTCGATGACAGGTTTCGCACAGGTAAAAGGTGAAATCCAGAACCGGGATGGCAACTTCCCATCCGTTCCCGCCGGTTCGGGGGAATCCAAAGGCCGCCTCGGGTTCGCCCTGTCGCTCAAGTCGGTCAACCACCGTTTTCTTGATCTCCATTTTAGGCTTCCTTCCGGAACCGATTCTCTTGAAATGCAATTGAGACGCCTGCTAAAGGAAAAAATGGCGCGCGGCCACGTAGAGGTCTTTCTGAGTTTGGAACGGACCAGCAGCGACACATTCGCGCTCAACCGCGAGATCGTCGGCGGCTACATCGCCGCATTCCGCGCTGCAGCAGCCGAGTTTTCTCTGGCCGCGGAACCCGACCTCAATGCGATCTTGCGGATTCCAGGCGCGCTCGATTCCACCAACAACGGCGCCGACGGCGAGATCGAAGGCGCGGTCATGGCGAAGATCAGTGAAGCTCTCGATCGGCTGAATCTGATGCGCGAGGAGGAGGGCGGCGGCATTGCCCGCGAACTGCGCGAACGCATGGCGCATCTGGTGGAAGCCGGAAAGATTGTGCAGCAGCATCGCCGCGCCGTTCTGCAGAATTACAGCGAGCGCCTGCAGTCCCGTCTGCAGGAGTGGCTGGGCGCGACCGTCGACAAGGAGCGTATCCTGCAGGAGGCCGCACTGCTCGTCGATCGCAGCGACATTCAGGAAGAAATCGTACGCCTCGAAAATCATGTGCAGCACTTTCTGGGATTGCTCGAGGCGGGCGGCGAGATCGGAAAGAAACTGGACTTCCTGCTGCAGGAGATGAACCGCGAGGCCAACACCTTGCTCTCGAAGACTTCGGGACTTGCGGGGGAAGCTCTGAAGATTACAGAGGCGGGGCTGGCCATGAAATCGGAGATCGAAAAGTCGCGCGAACAGGTGCAAAACCTGGAATGAGCGCAAACTACAGACCTCTGATTTGCATTATTTCGGCGCCCTCCGGGTCGGGAAAATCAACGTTAGTCAACGAGTTGCTGAAGCTGGTTCCAGGTCTCGACTTTTCGATCTCATACACCACGCGCCCTCCCCGGGGCAGCGAGCAAAACGGTAAGCAATACCACTTTGTCTCCCGCGAAGAGTTCGAACAGATGATTCACGGCGACGAGTTTCTGGAGCACGCCAATGTTTTCGGAAATTACTACGGCACCTCACGGCGGTTCCTGCGCGAGGCAGAAGAAAAAGGCCACGACCTTCTGCTCGACATCGACGTGCAGGGCGCGGAGCAGATGAAGCGGCGTTTGCCGGAAGCGGTCAGCATTTTTGTGCTGCCTCCAGACCGGAAGACGCTGGAGTGGCGCCTGCGCAAGCGCAGCGAAGACGCGGAAGAGGTGATCGCACGCCGACTGGTCACGGCCACTCGTGAGATCGGAAACTATAACAAGTACGACTATATTTTGATCAACGACGATCTCGAGGAGTCGATCGAGAGCCTGCAGGCGATTGTCTTGTCGGAACGTCTGCGCCGGTCGGGACGGCCTTTCTCGGCGGAGGAACAGAAAATCGTGGAATCGGCGGACCGTCACCGGCTGGCCAATGTGCAGGACCGCATCGCACCGATCCTTGACTCCTTTGGTAACCCTCCGCCTCCAGCACATCGCTAGATTTCGCGGTATCATTTCAAAGACGCCAGAACGGCATGCGCGTATCGAATCGAACGGGACAGCCTGAAAGTCGGCCGCGTTCTGGGAACGGATTGTTCGACGTTCGGCAGTGGTTAAACTTCGAAGCTGGTTTTAAGGGAGAGTCCCAATGAAGTTGATCGAAGGTTTTGACAGCAACTACCGATACATCTTGGTGGCAGCGCGGCGGGCGCGGCAACTCCAGTCAGGTGCTCCGCCGGTGGTCGATACCAATTCGCGCAAGCCCTGCCGCATCGCGCAGGACGAAATCCGCGCGGGCAAGGTGAAGTGGGAAATTCCAGAAACCCGCAGCGCCGCCCAGCAAGCCGAAGAAGCGCTCGACAAGGCGCTCGGCCAGGATTGAAAACATTGCTGATTTGGTGATTGCTGATGGTTGATTGCGAGACCATGTCCGGCGAGACCAAGTCTGGCGACACTAGGCCCGGCACCCATGGTTTTGAATCAACAATCAAAAATCGACGATCAAAAATCCATGAAGATTGCGCTTGGCGTCACCGGAGGAATCGCGGCCTATAAAGCGGCGGAGATTATCCGCCTGCTGCAGAATCGCGGCATCCGTGTGCAAGTCGTGATGACGCGTGCCGCCCAGGAGTTTGTACGTCCTCTTACCTTCGCCGCCCTGTCCGGAGAGAAAGTCATTACCGGAATGTTCGCGCGGGGTGATGAAGGTGACCAAGAGCAGGAGCAGGCGCCTAATATCGATTCCGCGATCGAACACATTGCCGTCGCCCAATCCATCGACGCTCTAGTCGTCGCACCTGCAACGGCGGACATCCTGGCTCATTTCGCGCAAGGAATTGCCTCGGACTTTTTGACCACGCTTTATCTCGCCACCACTGCGCCAGTGATCGTGGCGCCCGCCATGAACGTAAACATGTGGAACCATGAAGCCACGCAGTCGAATCTGCGAATTCTGCGCCGGCGTGGTGTGAAAGTTGTGGAACCGGACGCAGGCTATCTGGCTTGCGGAATGACCGGCCCAGGCCGGCTCGCGGAAAATGACACCATCGTCGCCGCGGTGTTGGAGGCACTCGGTGCGTCCCAGGATTTCAGCGGCGAAACCGTGCTGATCACCGCCGGGCCCACGCGCGAAAAGATCGACCCAGTACGCTATCTCACCAACCGCTCCAGCGGGCGCATGGGCTATGCCATTGTCGAGGCCGCATTGCGTCGCGGAGCGCGCGCGCTTCTGGTCACCGGGCCAACCTCCCTGAATCCGCCCGGAGCCGCCGAAGTAACTCGAGTCGAGTCGGCGGAGGAAATGCGCGACGCAGTGCTCAAATTGCTTCCCCAGGCCAGCATCGTAATCAAAACCGCCGCGGTTTCCGACTATCGCCTAAAGGCTGAGGCGGGCCAGAAGCTCAAGCGCACGGCCTCGATGACTCTCGAACTCGAAGCCACTCCCGACATCTTGAAAGAGATTTCGCTTAACAAGAGTGCGCAGATTGTCGTGGGCTTCGCGGCCGAAACCGAAAATGTTCTGGAAAATGCGCGTCAGAAATTAGTGTCGAAGAATCTCGACGCTATCGTAGTCAACGACGTTTCACGAGAAGGCGTGGGCTTCGATTCCGACCGCAACGCGGTCACCATCATCAGCCGCGACGAAGTCGTCGAAGTTCCCGAAACCACGAAGTGGGAAGTGGCTCAGCGCGTCCTGGACCAGATCGTCCGCCTCCGCCAGCACCGTAAGTCCCCGGTAAAAGCGTAACTTGTTATCGTGAGCGAAGCCAGTCCATCGGAAAACGGAGGACTGACGTAGTCGGAGCATCCCTACCCTCCCCCTAGCCGGCCCTGTCGCCGCAGCACGCTATAATAGCGACACCCATGCCATCCGTTCTTGATCCGCAATTGCGGCGCGCGCTCGCCGAGCGTGTTCGTTATTGTCACGAGATGGGCATCTACGATTTCTACCGCCGTGAATCGCGAGCCCCGGAATCCGCATTCACCATTGCCGAAGTTGAGAGTCTGTCCTTATCTTCCACATCCCAGGAAATGCGAGAGGAAATGGACGCAAAAAAGTCCGCCATAGGTGCAAAGGCTGCTGGCAAAGACATTCTGCATGTGCTGACGCCCCATTCGGAGCAAGGAGTAACCGATCCCATAGCGGCACTCACCCTGATTCGCGAAGATCTCGGCGACTGCACGCGCTGCAAACTCCACCAGCAGGGCCGGAAGCAGATCGTATTCGGCGTGGGCAATCCGCGCGCCGAACTGATGTTCGTGGGCGAAGGCCCCGGCGCCGATGAGGACACGCAGGGTGAGCCCTTCGTGGGCCGCGCGGGACAGTTGCTAAACAACATGATCAAAGCCATGGGCATCCGCCGCGAAGATGTCTACATTGCGAACATCGTGAAATGCCGCCCCCCGGGCAATCGCACCCCGGAGCGGGACGAATGTGAAACCTGCTCGCCGTTTCTCATGCGGCAGATCGCCGTCGTGAAGCCCAAGGTCGTAGTCGCGCTGGGCGCAGTGGCTGCGAAAAATCTGCTGGCCATCAACGCGCCCATGTCGGAACTTCGCGGCCGCTTTTACGATTTCATGCCCACCGGAATGGGCAGCAGCGATTCTTCCTGGCAGGGAACGAAGCTCGCGGTCACCTACCATCCCGCGTTTCTCCTG
Organism: uncultured Acidobacteriaceae bacterium; assembly: GCA_963709305.1. Taxonomy (GTDB): domain Bacteria; phylum Acidobacteriota; class Terriglobia; order Terriglobales; family Acidobacteriaceae; genus Sulfotelmatobacter. The sequence continues at coordinate 349,174 of CAVPWO010000009.1, forward strand.
CGTGATCCGCGCCAGAAAGGCGAAGCCTGGAAAGATCTGCAGATGGTCATGAAGTACCTGGGCCTCACACCTCCGAAGAAAGACGAGTAATTCAAACGAAATTGTCATGCTGAGCCCAGTCGATTCTTCGCGAAGCGAAGTAATCGACGGAGTCGACGCATCGCTACTAGCGAAAATGTTCCGGCTTGCGCTCCGGTCCCCGTCCGGGCCAGTCTGATTTATCCTTCCAACCATGCCCGAATTCTGTGACGTCGCTGTGCCCGTGCCGCTCGACATGGTCTTCACCTACCATGTTCCCGCGGATGCCACGCCCGTCGTAGGCGGGCGCGTGCTGGTGCCGTTTCGCCAGCAGCGCATGACGGGCATCGTCGTCGAACTTCACGACCGCAAACCCTCCGTAACTACAAAGAAGATTCTCTCCGTCCTGGACTCAACGCCGGTGCTGGATGAGCGACTCCTGCTTCTCGGCCACTGGATTTCCGACTACTATCTCGCCCCGCTTGGCGAAGTCTTCCGCACCATGCTGCCGTTGAATGCCGAATTCAAGCGCTCGATCGGCTATCGCCTCACCGAAGAAGGCCAGATGGCACTGCATCGGGCGGGATTGTCCGGATCGTCCGCCCGTTCGCGCCGTACTCCGGAAGAACAAGCCGCCGAGTTCCGCGTTCTCGATTATCTTGCGGGATATATTTCCGAAAACGCTGTGGCTTCAGCCCCTGAGGAACCGCTTCTAATTCGCGAGCAAACCATTCATTCCGCCACCAAGGCAACGAAATCTCTTCTCGCCGGAATGGTTGGTAAGAAATGGCTATCGCGCATAGACGTTTCCGCTCCCCGCGACGCCACGCGCACCATAAAGATCGCACTGCTCAAATCTGCCGACGGCAAGCTGAATGACAACCAACGGATGTTGATCGACACGTTGGCTGCCTCCGGGGGGCGAGTCCCAGTCACCAGCCTGCAATCGCTGGACGTTCCGCGAACTACCCTCCCAACACTGGTTCGGCGTGGCCTCGTCGAGATTCTCGAAGAGCCCGCCGAATTCACCGTCTCGCGCTCCAAGCCGCGGCCGGCGCTCTTCGACTTCGATCTAAACCTCCCACAGCAAGCTGCGCTCAAGCAGGTAAAAGACGGTGTCGAAGCGCACCAGTTCTCCGGCATGTTATTACACGGCATAACCGGATCGGGAAAGACCGCCGTATATCTGGCCGCCATGCGCGCCGTGCTCGAAGCCGGACGGTCGGCCATTCTTCTCGTGCCGGAAATCGGCCTGACGCCGGCCGTGGCCGCTGACCTCCATCAAATCTTCGGCGACGAAGTTGCCATCCTGCACTCCGCTCTCTCCGATCGCGAACGCGCCGAGCAGTGGCACCGCATCAAGCGTGGCGACGCCTGCATGGTGGTGGGCACTCGGTCGGCAGTCTTTGCTCCGGTGGACGATCTTGCGTTGATCATCGTCGACGAGGAACACGATTCTTCCTACAAGCAGGAAGAGGCTCCGCGTTACAACGCCCGTGACCTTGCCGTGGTACGCGCCAAGATGGCGAACGCAGTCGTCGTGCTGGGCTCGGCCACACCGTCACTCGAATCTTATTTCAACGCGAAGAAAAGTAAATATGCGCTCATCGAATTGCCAGATCGTGTCGAGCGGCGTCCGCTGCCCGAAGTCGAAATCATCGACATGCGGCAGGAGTTTCAGGAAACCGGCCACGAGCAGGTCATCTCGCGCAAGCTCGCTGCCGAAATTAAAGACCGCATCGAGCGAAAAGAACAAGTCATGGTGTTGCTCAACCGCCGTGGATATTCACCGGTCGTTCTCTGCCGCACCTGCGGCAAGAAACTGGAATGCCAGAACTGTGCCATCGCGCTTACTCATCACAAACGCGAACATAAAATGGTTTGCCATTACTGCGGCTACACGGCGCCGGTACCGAAAGCCTGCATTCACTGTGGCAGTGAGTACGTTTATTTTCTTGGCACGGGATCCGAAAAACTCGAAGAGTTGCTGCACGGCATGTTTCCCCAGGCGCGCATCGCCCGCCTCGATCGCGACACCGTCCGCAGTCACCAGGATTTCGAGCGAGCACTAAACGCCCTGAACGAGGGCGAACTCGATTTGCTCGTCGGCACGCAGATGATCGCCAAAGGCCACGACATTCACGGCGTAACGCTGGTCGGCGTCGTTGGAGCCGATGTCGCCCTCGGTCTTCCCGATTTCCGCGCCGCCGAGCGTACGTTCCAATTGCTGACCCAGGTCGCCGGTCGCGCCGGACGCGGCCAAACGCCCGGCAAAGTCATACTCCAGACTTACTTTCAGGATCATTACGCCGTACAGTACGCAGCCCGCCACGACTTCATCGGATTCTACGAAAAGGAGCTGCAATTCCGCAGCTGGATGCACTACCCGCCATACTCAGCTCTGGCCAACGTGCTGGTACGCAGCGACCAACTCGACGACGCGTTGCAATGGTCGGGAACGTTAGGGAAGTGGTTCGACTCGACTCGTCATGAAGGCGTGCGCGTGCTCGGCCCGGCGCCCGCCCCCATCGTGCGCTTGAAGCGCGATTACCGCTACCACTTCGTCCTCAAGTCCCCGAGCCGCGAAAAGCTCAACACCACCCTGCGCGCGATGCTGGCGCACGCCGCGCAGAAAAAGATTCCGCGCACCCAAGTGATCGTCGATGTCGATGCCCTCTGGTTGATGTGAAAAATGATCACGTAGCGACAGCCGCCTCGGCTGTCAGGCGGAGTGAAGGTCCGCTGTCCCATCGCAGCCCGAGCTATCGCCAGCTCATCTGGAACGGTGAAATCGTGAACGTCAGCACCATCATAATCAAGGCTAGCAATGCCAAGGCCCAGCGATTAACAGGAAGCAACGGATATTCCGGCGCCTGCCGCTGCCGGTAAGTCAGCAAATTCATTACAACGAGCAGCCCTGCCCATACCCGCCACGCCATGTACCGATGTCCCAGATAAACCAGCGCGATCACCGTGACCCACGAAATAACCCGGTGCACTCGCGGCGACAGCGCATACACGATGTGTCCGCCATCCAGCTGGCTGCTGGGCAGCAGGTTCAGTGCGGTGGCAAACATACCCACCCACGCCGCCACTGCCGTCGGATGCAGATAGAGTCGCGTCAGCGGCAATCCGGCAACGGCGTTATTCGGAGCAACGGCCCGCATCAAGCTATGCACGATCTGGAAAATCACAGGGAATCCCAATTGCAGATCTGACTGTCCCATGCCAGGGGCCAGCGGTTTCGAAAGTGTAAACGCGACAGCGAGGGTGGCGACTGCCACCACAAATCCCGCGATCGGCCCCGCAATGCCGATGTCGAACAACGCAGCCCGCGAACGAATCGGCGCCTTGATGCGGATCAACGCTCCCAGCGTCCCAATCAACGTCGGCGCGGGAATAAAAAAAGGAAGCGTCGCCCGCACTCCGTAATACCGGCAAAACAGATAGTGCCCCATTTCGTGCGCCAGCAAAATGAAGAGCAGGGTCCCTGAAAACGGGATCCCAAGCAGCAATCGCGACGGTTGCGCCAGCACCCATCGCAGGGGGAAAAACGGAATCCATTCATCGCCCGCCACAAATGGCGGCAAATTGTGTAGGAAGTTAAATTCCATCCGCGCCCCTACCACCAGCGTCGTGAAGCAGGTCCCAACCAGCAGTAATGCATGTAGCCAATAGAGCTGCCGCGACCGCCCTCCGAGCGGCGGCGGCAGCGGGCGGTAGTACTCATGCGTGGAAGTAGGAATCGGGAAATTGAGTTCCGACATCGTTCTCGGGATGGGACCCCAAGTCGGGACCCTTCTTCGATGCTACTACGAGCTGAGAAAACGCGTGAACAGAAGAACGGAACTATGGTGCTGTGGTTCACGAAGTCAAAATGGGGGAGGAAAAATGAGGTGGGAAGCAGATGTAGAGGAAATAATTATGTGGGGACAGCCGCCCTCGGCTGAGCACAGCTCAAGGTCTTTGTTCGGCCTCGAAACAAATCTCGAACAGAAAATCACCGCCTCGCCGAGGAGAGATCTGGTCAGTCGATCGACTGCAATTCCTTCCCCGGCTTAAATCTCACGGCCCTTCCCGGCGGAATGGACACTTCGGCTCCCGTGCGCGGGTTGCGTCCGATTCCAGTCTTGCGCGGACGCACGTTGAACACCCCAAATCCCCGCAGTTCAATGCGATTGCCGCCGGCCAGCGCCTTCTTCATACTCTCGAAGACGGTCTCCACGGCCAACTCGGCCTTGGTCTTCGTGATGCCGGTTTTGGCTACCACTTCATTGATAATGTCGAGCTTGATCACAAGCGCTCCCCAGTGCAGGCTCGAAAACGATGCTTCAAGTGATTGATGCTAAGGGAGATAAGCAAGATTGTCAACGGGAGCATCAGCCCCGTAAACTGGCAGGCAAGGAGTTGTCTTTCTTCCATTGTTTTAGTTTTGATCCTATTGCCAAAAATCAGGTGTTTCCACGAACTTCCGTGAGCTACCACGCATATCTTCGCGTTGTCAATGACGAGGCGACAATTCGCCAGCTTCAGTTTGAAACAAATATCCCGAGCGCCGTCATAAAGCCGCTAAAGGCGCGCAGAGAGGGAACCAAAGAGGTGTGGTGGCATTGGCATACGGAGAAAGTCGACCTTGACCCTGCCGACATCGACAGCGGCGTGAAGGCTCTTTTGGAACGATATCGGCCTTTCTTCGCGGATATCAAGAAGTACAGAGGGCCGGATGCCGACACTTACCTGGAGCTAGTTACCTATCATCGGGAGAATGAAGAACCTCAGGGACTATATCTATCTCCCGAAACAATTCTGCTGCTGGGCGAGCTGGGAGCTGCACTAGACAATGACTGCGTAACTGGCTGAACGAGTTTCGCCAGGAACACAACTGTGTGCGTCCGCATGAAGCGCTGGCCATGAAGACACCCGCGCCATGAGTTAGCTTCTCCGCCCGGTTGCTGAAGCCGGAAAGCGGAAGCCGGGAGCCGGTCCTCACGGGGCTTCGATCAGTTCCATTTTGCCATCTCTTGTGCGGTGCAGGATCATGATTCTGCCTTTGGGGTCGCGAAAGACGAAGACGTCGCGGTCGCGGAAGTGGGCTTCTTTGATGGCCTCTTCGAGAGTCATGGGGCGCATGGCGACGGCTTCTTCGGAGCGGACCAGGTGAACCTCGGTGGTTTTCGCCACGGCCGGATATCTGTGCACCATGACTGGGATCGCTGTTTTTTCCGTCAGGCCGATTACGAGCCGCGCATCCGTTTCATCGGCTGATACCGAATGGCCGTTCCACTTTTTGACTTCCTGACTCTTGCGCGCGGAGCGTTTCTTTGACTGCCAGCGGGTTTTGTACTTGACCGCCTGCTTTTCGAGGTGATCGAGAGCTTCGTTGACCGCGACAGTCATATCCTTAGCTTGCGCCAGCCCGACCAGCGGGCCATTGCGCGGGCTGATAGTGATTTCGGCTTTGTGACGGTGCTTTTCGACCGCGAGGATGACCTTGGTATCGAAACCGTCACCTAGAATTTTGCGGATTTTTGTGAGGCCGGTTTCTACTTCTCTGCGGATGATGGGGGTGATTACGTAGTGCCTGCCAGTGTATTCCACGTTCATGAGCGCCCCTCCTGAGAATTCGGCCGATGAGTAAAATCGGGCACTGCATTCGGAACTATTTTGCGTCTTGGACTGAAGCTGCTCGCCATTTGTACCGTCGGGCACATGACGGCATTTTCGACCAGGCACTCCCTTGACAGCTTGGTCTCTCGCGCGTGTGGCACTTAGAGCCGGCTTCTTTTGGCACAAGGCCTCCAACCTGGCAGTCGCGCGAGACAAGTTTATTATTGCACGGCGTTTACTCAGGCCGCTTCTTCCGGACACGGGTTCTGGCCTATCCCTCTAGCGCAACCGCGGGGAGAAATCGGTTAGGGCCATAAAGGTGGAGTCGACTTTGTCGACGAGTTTGCCATTCGCTTCGGATTTGTCGTGGACGCTCTTCCACTCCGGGTCGTCTCCGAAGGATTTCCAATTAGCGGCTGCCGCTTCGCGGCTGGGATGATAAAGAATGTAGATCAGCGTGTTGCTCTTCTCGGGCTCATCGACGGGCGTCCAGTAAGCGACGCTTTTCATTCCATGCCGGTCAAAGATTTTTCTAGTGTGTTCGCGGAAGCGGGCCAGCAGTTCGGGCAATTTTCCGGGGGCTGCGTGGTATACGCGGAGTTCGTAGACTCCGGTCGAGGCTTGCGGGCTAGCGTCGTCAGGCTGCGAAGCTGCCCAGAGAGATGCGGAAAGGAATGTGGCGGCAGGGATGGCTTGGAGCAGGGTTCGGCGTTTCACGGGGGAATTTTAGCAGAAAGGGAAATGATCGACCTTGGCTGCTGGAGTAACGTTGATAACGGGTGGTAGTCAGAGGCGGGTCAACGAGTGTAATGCGATTTCTCGCCAACCGTGGGACTGCGCTACACTTCGAACTCCACGGTCTAATGGTTATCGTCATGCTAGGCGCGATTGCAGGGGATATCATCGGCTCGGTGCACGAGTTCCTCGGACAGAAAACCAGAGAGTTCCCCCTTTTTGTTGAAGAAAGCCGCTTCACCGACGATACCGTCCTTTCGGTAGCCGTCGCTGATTGCTTGCTCACAGGCTCTTCCTATATCGATAACCTTCGTGCCTACGCACAAGACTACCCCGATCGTTGTTACGGCGTCGGATTCTGGCATTGGGTAGAATCCGGTTCGCGCGAGCCCTACAACAGTTGGGGCAATGGTGCCGCAATGCGCGTCAGCGCTATTGCCTTCGCATTTCGGACGCTCGAGGAGGTTCTCAACGAAGCAAAGGCTAGCGCCGAAGTGACCCACAACCATCCCCAAGGTATTCGAGGAGCCCAAGCTGCCGCAGCAGCCACATTCCTGGCACGACAGGGTGAGGCAAAGAATAAGATCCGTCACGTCGTCGAAGAGCAATTTGGTTACGATCTGAGTCGAACAACTGCCGTCATCCGGCAGACCTATTCGTTCAACGAGTCGTGCCAGCAAACGGTCCCCGAAGCGATCACGGCATTTCTAGATTCTGAAAACTACGAAGATGCGGTCAGATTAGCCATTTCCCTTGGTGGAGACGCCGATACTCTGGCATGTATCGCGGGTGGAATCGCGGGCGCTTTCTACGGAGGAGTTCCCCATAGCATCGCGGCCCATGCCTTGGCGCTGCTTGATGACGGATTGCGAAAAACCGTGACACAATTCTGCGGGGAGTACCAGATAGTCATGTTGTAACGGGTTCAATTGATGGCCTCTTCATCGCTTACGACCAGGCTCAACCTGGCCTGAAGCCGCCCCCATCTTGACGGGGTGGGCAGCATCTAGAAGTCATGGCAGGCGGCGTCGCGCCCCACAGGCAAAGGAAAGGCCGCCAGCTTGCGCTGGCGGCTTTGACTTTCGAGCTTTGTCGGAAGGACAGCCGAGGCGGCTGTCCCTACGTGAGCATCATTAGAAGCCAGGAGTTCCGGCGATTGCGTGAGCCGCGTGCAGCGAGAGGCGCACGCCGCGCTTTTCGTTGAGGCGAGTGGTCGTGGTCCAGTCGATATCGCTGGCATCGATCACGCCTGTTCCACCGCCGACTAGCGAATAGCTGATGCGGCTGTCCTGATAGCCGTATCCACTGACTGCCAGAACGGTGCCGGTGTTCAGCACGAAAACAGGCATGCCCGGGGCAGTGGCGGGAAGGGATCGCGTCACGACGCTGGCATAGGACGCCTGAACTTGACCAGTCGCCATCGGGGTCGAGACAGATCCTTCGACGGAAACGTTCCGGTACATGAGTTGCGGCTTCCCGTCGTCGTAGACCGAGGGTTGGTAGTTCTGGCTTTGATCGCGGCTGAAGAAGTGCCAGTTGGGGCCGAAGGTCTTGGCGACCTGCGGGATTTGAACATCGTCCATCAGGCGTAAGCTGAGCACGGTTTCGCCCTTCAGCTTGGGACGCGGGCCGCGCGCGGGCAGCATGATTACCTTCCAGGGCCAGAGGGGCGGGAGGAGCCATTCGACGACGTCGCGCTTAGGGTGTCCTTTGCCGTCGATTTTGCCCTGTTTATCGACTTTGTAGCCCCGGGTCGAGATGACCTTGGCCTCGAGAGGCAGATCGCCAGTGGGCAGGCCGATACGATCGAACTGGATCTTGAGATAACCCTTGCCCCAGAAGTGGCCCGGGTCCTTCGCCGAATCCAGATGTCCTACTAAATAGCTCCCACGCGGAAACGCCTGCTGGCCGAACTCGGTGACGCCGCGCAAGTGGCAAAGCACAGGATCGCCGACGTCGACCGTGGACGAGGAAAAATTGGGTTCGTTGAGGGTACATTGCAGAAGAGTGCCGGCGGGCAGGACAATATCCCGCGCACTGGCGCTCAGGCTAAAAACCGATAGGCTTAGTGCGGACACAGCTAGGGCCGCGTGGAACAGACGGGACCTCATAGATTCACCTCGGGTCGCTGGGTGATTCGCAGGCCGCGGGACAGCCCACTACGTGTACCGGGAATCTAATCACAGATTCTAAGGCTGGGTCAATAAGGTTTTGGGCTGAATGGGACTTCGGGGGTGGGCTTAGCGAGTTTTGGCAGGCAGAAAGAAGCCGCCAGTTTTTGGCTGGCGGCTTAAACTTGCCGAGCTGCGTTGGTCGGACAACCGAGGGCGGCTCTCCACATTCTTTACTTCTCGTACAGCAACACGCCCTCAGCCTTTTCTGAGTCTACGGGGCGGTAGAACAGCTTGTTATCTTCTAAGAAGACCTCGATGAAGGCGGGGCGGGTGGTGATGGTGCCCTGGATCAGCGCCTCCGACAGTGGGTCCTCGATGTACTTTTGCAGGGCGCGGCGTAGCGGGCGCGCGCCGTAGCTGCGATCGGTCAGCGTCTGATTGAGAATCCACTTCTTGGCGTCGTCCGCCACCGTGACCGTGATCGACTTCTGCGCCAGGTTCTGGTTGAGCTGCGTGACCATGAGTTCGAGAATCTGGATCAGGTCGGACTCGCCCAGAGCCAGGAACAGAATGATTTCGTCCAAACGGTTCAGGAACTCGGGATTGAAGGTGCGTTTGACTTCACCCTTCACCAGTTCTTCCACCTTGTCCGAGATCATGTCTTCCTTCGACGACTGAAAGCCCAGGCCCTCGCGCTTTTGCAAGTGGCGCGCGCCGATGTTCGAGGTCATGATGATGATCGTGTTCTTGAAGTCGACCGTATTGCCGAGGCCGTCGGTCAACTGGCCGTCTTCAAAAACCTGAAGCAGGATGTTGAAAACATCCGGATGCGCCTTCTCGATTTCGTCGAGCAGGACGACCGAGTAGGGAGCGCGCTTCACGCGTTCCGTGAGCTGGCCGCCCTCTTCGTAGCCGACGTATCCCGGAGGCGAACCGATCAGCTTCGAGACTGAATGCTTCTCCATAAATTCGGACATGTCGAAGCGGACCAGAGCTTTTTCCGTGCCGAACATGAATTGCGCCAGGGTGCGCGCGACTTCGGTTTTGCCGACGCCCGTGGGGCCGAGGAACAGGAACGAGCCGATGGGCCGGTTCGGATTCTTCAGGCCGGCGCGGGAGCGGCGGATGGCGCGCGCCAGGGCGCTGATGGACTTATCCTGCGAAATGATGCGCTTGTGCAGCTCTTCTTCGATCCGAAGGAGTTTTTGCGTCTCTTCCTCTTTGATCGAGGTGATGGGCACGCCGGTCCACCGCGAGACGACATCTTCGATGTCCTCGCGGTTGACCACCCCGGTCGAAGATTCGTCGAGATGATACTTCTCGCGCAGGGCGCGCAGGTTCTCGCGCTCCTTGCGTTCTTCGTCGGAGTAAAAACGTGCCTTCTCGAATTCGTGATTCGCAATGGCGTTTTCCATGCGATGCACGATGAACTTGATGCGCTTCTGGACTTCGGTCAGCTCTTCGGGCAGCGAAGTCTGGCGCAATTTGACGCGGGCTCCAGCTTCGTCGACCAGATCGATGGCCTTGTCGGGCAGGAAGCGATCGGGGATATAGCGGTTGGAATGCGAGACTGCGAAATTGATGGCTTCGTCGGTGTAAGTGACGGCGTGGAATTTTTCGTACCGATCTTTGATGCCGAAAAGAATCTTGATCGCGTCGACCTCATTCGGAGGCGGAACTTTAACGGCCTGGAAGCGGCGCTCGAGCGAACGGTCTTTCTCGATCGACTTGCGATATTCGCCGGGCGTGGTGGCACCGATGCACTGAATTTCACCGCGCGACAATGCGGGCTTCAGGATGTTGGCGGCGTCGAGAGAACCTTCCGCCGACCCAGCGCCGACCAGCGTGTGCAATTCGTCGATGAAGATGATGGAGTTCTGCGACTCCATCAGTTCCTTCATAATGGTCTTGAGGCGCTCTTCGAACTGGCCGCGATACTTAGTGCCAGCGACGATGAGCGAGAGGTCGAGGGCAAGAATCCGCTTGTCCGCCAAAAAGGACGGGACTTCCCCGTCGGCGATACGCTGCGCCAGTCCTTCGACAATGGCGGTCTTGCCTACGCCCGGCTCGCCGATCAGCACCGGATTGTTCTTGGTGCGGCGGCATAAGATCTGGATGACGCGATCGACTTCGCCCTCGCGGCCGACCAGGGGATCGAGCTGGCTGTCCATGGCCGCCTGAGTCAAATCGCGCGAGAATTCCGAGAGCAGCGAACTTTCACGCTGGCGCTGCGGCTGAGCCTTTTCCTGCGTGCTGCGCGCCAGTTCCTCGCGAATGGTCGAGAGGCGCAGGCCGCGTTCATGCAGGATCTCAGCGGCGAAGCACTTTTCTTCTCTCAGCAAACCCAAAAGCAGGTGTTCTGTGCCAATGTGGCGATGCGAGAGACGCTCGGCTTCTTCCGCGGCATAGGCGAGAACCCGCTTGCATTCATTGCTTAATGGGAGATCGACTGAGGTCGAAACCTTCTCGCGGATCGTCGTATGGCCCTCGATCTGTTTCCGAATGGATTCGACCGAGGCGTGAGAGCGCAGGAAACGATTGGTCAGGGCTTTATCTTCGCGCAGGAGTCCAAGAAGCAGGTGCTCGGTCTCGATATAAGGAGACCCGAACTGACTGGCTTCGTAGCGTGCGAAAAAGATGACGCGCCTGGCTTTCTCCGTATAGCGTTCAAACATAATGCCCTTCCCCCTGACTTTCCTGGCCGGAAGAACTTGCTCCGCCCGACCTTCCCAACCGGTTTCCTGATCCGATTACCTTTATTCTATCGCCATTATGCAACCAAAGGTCCGCAAAACCGATGTACTGAAACGATTTTACAAACCTTTGATCACGTTACCGAAGGAACGGTTGCCAATTCTCCGCTGTTTACTCCTTGCACCAAATTCCTGCACTTTATCTCACTAATCTTTGCCTTGCGAAATCCTGGTCGCATTAGTCCCGGTCTTCGTAATCTTGCCCTTGTCTCTATTCAATCCCTACTCACTTCTTTACGCAGGCAAGGACTCCGGCGGAATCTCCTCCATACATCCGCGCTGCAGCCTTAATACACGGTGGCAGCGCCGGGCGAACGACAAGTTATGCGTAGCAATGAGGGAGGTGAGTTGGTGCTCGCGATGCAATCGCGCAATCAACGCGAAAACCGTTTCCGCGGTTTGGCCGTCCAAGTCGCCGGTAGGCTCATCCGCCAGCAGCAACTTGGGCCCGGTGACGAGGGCGCGGGCCAATGCCACCCGCTGCTGCTCTCCACCTGAAAGCTCACCTGATCGATGGTGCGCGCGCTGTTCCAGTCCGACCTCGCGCAGCCAGCGTGAAGCTTCTGGCCCGACCTGCTGCCATGTTTGCCCTCGTAACAGCAGCGGCATGGCAACGTTTTCTGCCGCCGTGAATTCGGGCAGCAGATAGTGGAACTGCCATACAAAGCCGGTCTCACGGTTGCGAAAGTTCGCGGCTTCATCGTGCGATAACGAGTTCAATCGCAAGTGGGCGCAGTATACGTCACCAGCGGAGGCACGTTCAAGAGCGCTCAGGATGTGCAACAAGGTACTCTTTCCCGCGCCGGATTCGCCCACGATGGCAAGCATTTCGCCTCGCTTCACCTCAAACGACAGATTCTCAAAGAGCACAAGGTCCGATTCGCCGGACCGGAAAACTTTCTTCAGGCCTTCGACCCGAAGCATCACTGCTTCTTCCCTTAGATGCACGGCGTGGCCCTTTCGTTCCAGCGCCTAAAGTTCAGAGGATCAAGACCTACGGTCGCGCCTGTATTCGCAGGCTCATGGGGTAGTGCACGGGGCTTTGAAATCGTTTCGCGGCATCGAATTCCAGCCTGGTGTGGAGATTTGCACCACGAGGACGAAAATCGTGTCGCGACTGCCATGCGGAGGGCAAGCCCACGCGTGAAGTTCTTCCGTCCCTCCGGTGCTTGTTCATTTTCCGGGTCGTACCCACGGCTTGCGCCGTGGGCTGCGTTCTTACGCCGCTTCGCGGCTGGAGCCTCATATCTAATAACGGGCGGGGTCTTTGTAATCCGTGAAAATTCGCGCGCATCCGTGGCAAAGGATTTTTCATTCATAGCGTAGGGCCTCAGCCGGAAGAATTCGCGATGCCGACCATGAGGGATACAGGGTTGCAACGAATGAGACTCCTATCGCGACCACGGCAACCAGGACGCCGTCGAGCGCACGCGGAGCGAATGGCACATAGTCAATCGAGTAGACCTCGGGAGAAAGCGTGAGCACATGGTAGTGCCCTCCCGCGTAAGAAATAACATATCCCAGCACCAGACCAATAGCGGTGCCAATGGCGCCGATTAGCACTCCCTGTGCGATAAAAAGGTTGCGCACTTGCGCACGTCGCGTGCCCATGGACATGAGCACCGCAATGTCTTTCGTCTTTTCCATGACCATCATAATGAGAGAAATCAGGATGTTCAGGGCCGCGACGAAGACGATCAGGCCGATGGTGATGAATGTAACCAGCCGTTCCAGGCGGAGAGCGTGGAATAGCGCCTTGTTTTGCTCTTCCCAATTCGTCGCCATGAAACCTTTGCCTGCGGCGTCTTCGAGTTGACGGGAGATCGCTCCAGCCTGGTAGATGTCATCTACCTTGAACTCGATGACGGAGATCAAGTCTCCCAAGCCGAACAACTTTTGGGCATCCGACAAGCGCACGAATGCCCAACTAGAGTCGTAGTCGAAGAATCCAGAGTTGAAAATTCCGACTACGTGGAAGCGATTGTATTTTGGGACCGTGCCGAAGGGAGTCAGCTCGCCCTGCGGGCTGACCACCAGAACGACAGAGCCGACGGTGGCGCCCAGGTTGTCAGCCATATCTTTTCCCAAGACGATTGGGGGCATGGCCGAGATGCGCTGCTGCACGGCGGCCAGAGAATCGGGAGAATTTTTTTGGGCGGTGTCGTCGGGCTGCGCGGGCGAGTCGCCCGCGCCCACATGGGCAGTTCCAGGAGCGGGAGTTTCTTCCAGAGCATCTGCTGAGCCTTCTTTTACTGTTGAGAGCAGGTCTCCAACCCTGCGCTCGTAGCGCGGGATCATCCCTTTGAGCACGGCGCCGCGTGCCCGCGGGCCGCGCGAGATCAGGACTTGTTCAAAAATTGCGGGAGCTGCGGCGACCACGTGCGGCTCTTTCGAAAGGCGATCCATCAGCGTGGGCCAGTTTTGGATGCCGTCGTCGGCAATGCGCTGCAGGCTGATGTGCGAGGTGGAACCCAGCAGGCGCTGTTGCAAGTCCTGGCGAAATCCGTTAGTGATGGCCATGGCGACGACGAGGGAAGCGACGCCGGCGGCGACGCCGGCGACCGAAATCCCGGTGATGATGCCGATGAAGGCCTGGCGGCGCTTGGCGCGGAGGTAGCGGGTCGCGATGAAGAGTTCGAAGCGCATCACATCCTTCGTAAAGACGTTGCTTGCAACGACTTTCGTCGCCGCAGGCAGGTCAGCATGTGGCGAGAGAGATGTAGCAGGCTACGTCTCTACAAGTGCACTGTTCTCAGCAGCCAAGCTGGATTATATCGGTAGCGAGTTGTGAATGGGTCACAAGCGCATGAGGGCACAGCCGGTGGAATGCCAGACGCAAACAGTCGCGCTTCGCTCGACCGGGCCGCGGGTGGCTGTCCCCACATGTTTCTTATCCTCTAGACTGTCATGTTCCCGAGCATCTCTTCTAAACTGTTTGTGAGGGCCGCTCACCTCCAATGATCGTCAACTTCGCAGAACGCGCGCATAACCATAACTGGGAGCTCGATCCGGTTATCCGGTCGCTGCTCGACACGGATTTTTACAAACTGCTGATGCTGCAGTTTATCTGGAAGCATTTCCCCAAGACGCACGTCGAGTTCTCGCTCGTCAACCGGCACGCCGCGGTACGCATGGCGGACATCGTTAATATCGAGGAGTTGAAGGTGCAACTGCAGCACGTTCGCGGAGAACGGTTTCGAAAGTCCGAACTGGTATGGCTGGCCGGCAACACGTTTTACGGCCGCCGCGGAATTTTCGAGCCGGCGTTTCTGGAGTGGCTGGATCGCGACTTTCATTTAT
>CAVPWO010000010.1:0-249092 GCA_963709305.1 uncultured Acidobacteriaceae bacterium
GCGACCGCACAGCAGTCTGGGATACAAAACCCCGAGTGAGTTTGCGAAGATGCAAGCAGCGGGCTTCTACACAGCTGAGCGAGGGGCACGGGATTCAAACGCCATCCCTTGCCCCTCGCGCTCCCCCATCCCGGCTCAAACCCAAGATGGAAGAGCAAAAGTTGTCGTATTCTTACGTGAACGAAAACAGGGGGCAGGTCACTCAATGCTTAATAGTAAATTGTTAACGTAAACTTGTATGACCAACCTGTTACTGGGACAGGTTTTCACCCTGGAATGTCTCATGCTTTCACCGTCTTGATAGCGCTGTTGGATTCGAGGACTTGCCGGACGCGATCTTGGAGTTGTGAGTGTCTGGCGATCAGGCTTGTGAAACAGGCGCTTGGCTAGATTGAGTCCCGGATCGTAAGTGACAGAGATGACCCATTGAGCGGGCGCTTCCTGCGGCCCTTTACCGACGTAGGAAAGAGCGATCCAGAAGCGATCCTTGCCGTGGGAAGCCCAAAGTCCCCAGCCGTAATCCTCCTGGATCGGCTGGGATAGTTTTATACCCAACTCTGGAAAACGCGAAAGCTCCTGCTTCAGCCACGCTGCAAAATCCTCTCCGAAGCAACAGGGATTGATGAAGTGCGGCTTCACTTCCCGGTGCTCGAAGAGATCAGTTTCGACCGTGATTCGATCCATCAGTTGCTGCATCCGCAGTTTCTCCCTGACACCGCAGATGCTCCTCCGTATGCCGCACCTGCAGCGCCACCCCCATAAACCCATGGAATCCTGAATAGCTGCTGTGCGGCCGCTGGCAGCTTCGGTCCAAACTCTTGCCAACCCGACGGGTATCTAAAGGGATCGGTTAGATAATGGAACTCTTCTGACACATAGTTCCCGTTGAAGATTGATCGTGGACCGCCCATGCGGTTGGGGATCCAATGGACGGGTGGCCCAGCCTTCCGTATTTTTCGTTCCCGTTCCGGAACTGTGGGTGCCCCGCTCTTGCGTTCTGTGCAAGGGCGGGTACGACGCTGCCGGTACCATGGGGTTGGTCATGCCCAGCGGACTGCATCGCACTTACGGCGCTCATCACCTGCACTTTATCACCTGCTCCTGCTACCGGCGATTGCCTTTTCTGAGCGCCGCGCGCAGTCGCGACAGTCTTGCTCTCGATTCTGAAACAGACCCGCCAGCGCTACCGGTTCGTGGTCGTCGGATATGTCGTGATGCCGGAACACATTCACCTTCTTTTGACTGAACCCGAGGTCGGAACTCCCTCGACGGTGATGCAAGTGTTGAAGCAGCGCACGGCCCGTGCTTTGTTACCCAACGCAAACGGAGGAACCCGCGCCAACGCAACCTGTTTGAAGACGAGCCCAAGCACAGAGGGTTCTGGCAGGCGCGTTTCTTTGACTTCAACGAATGGGACTTCAACCTATGGACGACGAAGAAGCGCGTGGAGAAACTCAGGTATATGCATCGCAACCCGGTAAAGCGCGGACTGGTGGAAACGCCCGAGCAGTGGCGCTGGAGCAGTTATCGTTTCTATTTTCTCGAAGAGTCCGGGCTGGTACGGCTGAATCAGGGATGGCCCATGATTTCGTTCCGGGATCGGGTGGCGTAGCTTCGCAGCCGCAGGCCTTCGTGGTACCCGCCCTTCGCCAAAAAAAACCCGCGAAGGACGGGGCACCCACTGATATGCTAATGCGAAAGCCTGGGCCACCCGCCCAGTTTGGCATACAAAACTCCGAAAGAGTTTGCGGCGCAGGCAGCAAGCTTCTACACCGCTGAGCGAGAGGCAAGGCATTCAAACGCCATCCCTTGCCCCTCGCGCTCCCCCCATCCCGGCTCAAACCGGAGAGGGCACAGCAGAAAGTTGTCGTATTCTTACGTGATCGGAAATTGGGGGCAGGTCAACAGCAACCTGACGGCGGGATTTTTTCTTTAGCTGCCCTGCTTTCAACAGGTTCGCACACGCTAACCGAAAGTTCCTCTGCAGCACCCTTTCAGGGGTGGAGTGTCCCTACTATTCCCCGTGCGCAGCACGGTTCGGTTTTCACCCTCAACCCAGCAAGGCACCTCGGGCAGTCAGCACACCCCGAAACCAGCTCTGGGAGCACCAACTCCCATCCCCTCACTGTGCCGGAATCGCCACACCGCCCAGCTCAGGATCGAGCGCGGATTTCGGGATGGGATCGGGCGGCGAATCGGGCAGCTAATGGGGCCGGGATTCGGATGCGGATCGGCGGGCTACAAGACCTAGAATCGTCGACAAAGAGCCTTCAGGCAGCCCACGTAAACCACGCCCCCACAATCGTCCACTGCTCACCCTCCCGCTGGAGCACAATGTCGTACCCTTCAGGATTCCCATTCTTGGCACGAACTTCCACTGAAACTAACGCACGCCTCTGATCTCTTGTAAATGAGATCTCATCAAACGATGTGTTCTCAGGTTCGTTCACCCCGAGGAACAGGCGTCGCATAATCGTTTGCTTAATCCGGTCAGAGTCCGATCCCTGATCGGTCGAGGTCGGTTCCGAGGAGGTCTTTTTGTTGCTCCATCGAATAGCTTGCTCTGCTGTTTCTATCGTGTCGTTGGTGGAAGGAGACTTCTGCGCCTGAGACACGAGCGCTTGAAGCATTTGAAGCGCCTGGGGCGTCCCATTCATCCCGAGCGCCAACGCCGCCGACAAAGAGGCATAGTTCTTGCTCTCATCCTTGTATCCCACGACGCAAGAGCGCAGGAACTCCCAGTCTTCACGAGACGCAGGTTCCACGAGTGCTCCCGCGAGGAAACCTGCCATCACCCACTTCTTCTCAGGGTCCTTTTCGGTCGCAATTGAGCCGCGAAGAACTTTCCGCTCTTCGGGACCTCCCAAGTACGCCAACGCACGCGATGCACGTTCTACATATAGGTCCTTGCGCAGCTCCTCGACCAGAGTTGGTACTGCTTGACGCCCCAACTCGAAGACCTGTCTGACTGCATCTGCATCCTCTGTTCGATTGTCGGACAGAAGACGTCGCACTTTATCGCTGGCCCCCTGACTGCTATCACTGTTGGAACGAATCTGGGCATAGCCCTCGTTCCCCAAGAAACTCGGCACTGCCAAAACAGTTGCAAGTAACAAAGCGCGTCCGCTATTAATACGGAGTACTGCCATGATGCCTCCTTGCAACCTTTGATCCTGCTATTCGCACTGTCCTGAAGGAAAGGCTTGGTTTGCTGCGTCGTCAGCTACACCCTCACGGTGATGGCAGGTGTGAGCAAATTCGTGAATCATCGTGCACGGAGTCGTGATGTCAGTCGAAAATGCGAAACTGCAGAGATGGATGGTGTTTCCCCACGGCAGAGCCCAACCGTAAAGTACTCTCCCCTGCTTGTCGGGTTTGGACCCCTTGTCGCATTTCTTGCCGCCGCACATCACCACGCCATTGTCTAGCTTATTGAGGATGCAATCTCTAAGGCCGGGATCCGTGATTCTGGATGCTGCAGCAATCGCAAGTGGGGTAGCCCACGTGATTTGTTTTGTGTTTGAGCAAGCGCAGCTACCGTCGATGCTAATCAGACCCGATGGATCGTTGAACCTGACCGGGTTGTTGCGCGCATAAACAAAGAAGTTGTTTCCGCCTCCGAACTGCGTCGGATCTTCGCTGATGAATCTGCCGATCTGGGGCGCGTAGTAGCGCGCACGATAGTAGTAAAGGCTGGTTTCAGGGTCCGAATCTCTCCCCGTGAACTGGAAAGGATTGGCTAAGGTACCGCTCGTTGTGGTGAGGTTGCCGAAAGCGTCGTATATATACGAATTCGTCAGGCCAGCCGTTGGGTTGCTGAGCGAAGTGACTGACCCAAGGACGTCTGCTTCATAGTAACTTGTATTTGCGCCCCTCACCTCTGCCAGAGGCTGATCGACGTTGTTGGTCAGTGCATATCGAGCGAGGATATTTCCACTATTGTCCACCTCGTCGATGACATTCGCTTTAGAATTAATCCCATCATAGAGGTAGTTGGTAGTTCCGAGCGGGCCGGATTTGTAGATCCTCCTGCCGAAGGGATCGTACTTGAAGGTCGTCGTGCCTCCATTCGTTCCCGGCACGACGGCTTGCACGAGCCGGTTCTCGACGTCCCAGGTGTACTGTTTGCCGGAGGGGTCCGTGAGGGTATTGCCGTTTGCGTCGTAGGCGTAGCTTCCCGACGAATTCGATGTCAGCTCATTTCCCGAATTGTAGGTGTAGGTGGGCACTCCAGATGACGACAGTCTATTCCCAACCGGGTCGTAGCTGTAGCTCTCCGTGGTACTCGACCCTTGGGTTACTTGCGTCAGCTGATAGAGCGGATCGTAGGTGTAGTTCGACGTGATCCCGTTCAGGTAGTTTCCTTTGCTTGTGCGGTTCCCAGCGGGATCGTAGGTATAGCTTGCGCCGTCCAGCGTGTTCGTCCCCACCTGATGCAGCACCGAGAGCAGGTGCGACAGCGAATCGTAGCTGTAGTTCGTGGTGATGCCGTTCGGCCGCGTTAGCTGCGTTCTACGGCTCAGCGCGTCATAGCCGAAACCGAACGAGCCTGCCCACGAGTTGGCCATGCCGTTCAGCCGGTTCAGGATGTCGTAGCCATAGGTACTGATGCTGGTGTCCGGCGCAGTCAGCGACGTGCGATTCGATGCGGCATCGTAGGTCATAGCGAACAAGCACTGTACGTAAAACCGAACTAATAGTGAGCAATATAGCTCATAGTACAAATCCAAAATGGGAAACGTACTTGACTAATATGACCCGAAGTGTCATCGCCTCCCCTTGTGCTTAGACCAACTTAGGATTAGGTTGCAAAAAGAGAGTCAAGCGTTAGTGGAGCCGAGAGGAAATAAGATGAGTTTCATACGTAGATACAACGATCACACACTTTGCTTAGCGGCATTCTTACTGCTCATCTTCAGCCCCGGATGCTGCAATCCCGGCACAAATCCGGACTTAGTCGCACCTACTGTGGTTTCCGTGGCACCTGCCAGTGGTGCGGCCAGCGCCTGCCCGAACACCATTGTTACCGTCACATTCAATGTGGCGATGAATCCCGCAACGATCGATGGCACGACCTTCACGCTGACAGGGGCAGGGGCTGCGGCCGTGGGCGGGGTAGTCACCTACGACGCGTCAAGCGATACTGCGACCTTTACGCCATCGAGCGCTCTGGCACTGAGTACCCTTTATACCGCCACGGTTACGACCGGAGCCACAAACGCGTACGGCGTTGCACTGGCCAGCAACTTTGTATGGAGCTTCACCACCAGTACGACCGCGTGCGTTCCCAGCGTGATTTCGGAGACGCCTCCAATCGGAGCGGTCGGGGTCTGTCCGAACTCGGTGGTAACCGCTACGTTCAGCGAAGCGATGAATCCTGCCACGATCAACGCTACAACCTTCACACTGCAGGGGCCAGGCACAGCCGCTGTGACGGGACTAGTAACCTATGCCGCCTCAACCGCAACCTTCACGCCATCCAGCCCTCTTGCACTAAGCACTCTCTATACCGCCACCATCACGACCGGCGCCCAGGATACCTCTGGCAATGCGTTAGCGACTAACTTCATATGGACCTTCACCACAGGCAGCAGCTCATGTGCTCCGCCCACCGTGATTTCCGTTGCTCCTCCCAATGCCGCAACCGGCGTCTGTCCCAATACTCTAGTAAGCGCCACGTTCAGCGAAGCGATGAATCCTTCCACCATCAACAGCACAACGTTTACTTTGACCGGGCCGGGCAATGCATCCGTGGCAGGAACCGTTAGCTACGTGGTGTCAACCTATGTCGCGACCTTTACCCCAACCAACCCTCTGGCTTTGAACACCCTTTATACCGCCACTATTACCACAGGGGCGCAGGATCTCTCCGGTGATCCACTGGCGGCGAATTATGTGTGGACCTTCACCACCTCTGCCACGGCGTGTCAAGCCACCGTACCGTTGGGAACGGCCTGCATGTTTGGAATTCTGGCCGCTACGCCCGCCGTTGCCAATAGCGGCCCTTCGATCGTTACAGGGGATGTGGGAATATGGCCGGCAGCTGCGATCACAGGATTTCCGCCGGGAACATTGACGGGCACGGAATACGCGGGCGATGCCGTTGCCCAGACGGCCCAGGGTGACCTGACCACGGCGTATAACTTTGCCGCGGCAGCAGCCGGAGGGGCCATCCTCACCGCCGATATAGGAGGGCAAACACTCGCTCCTGGCGTTTATAAGACGACCAGTGCCCAGCCCTCGCTGGGGATCACCGGGAACCTTACCCTTAGCGGCAATGGAGTCTACATCTTCCAGATTGTGTCCACACTCACGACCGCGGCTAACAACAGCGACGTCATTCTAAGCGGCGGCGCTACCGCTGAAGACGTGTTCTGGCAGGTCGGTAGTTCGGCCACGCTCGGGACTACCACAACATTTGCCGGGACGATCCTGGCTCAGGCATCGGTCTCGCTTGACACCGGCGCAACCCTGAATGGCAGAGCTCTGGCCCGGACCGGTGCGGTCACATTGCTAAGCAATCCGGTAAACGTACCTCCCTGTCCAGGTCCATGAGGGATTCGGCGGTGGGACTGGCCTGAAAGCTGGTCCCTGCCTGGCGGCCCGAAACATAGTGATTTCAGATTTCACGTTATTTGAAGTTCGGAGGAATTTTCGTATGTCATCTCACTCTCGGAATGTTTGTGGCCGGGTTGCAATTATGTGGCTGGTAATAGTTGCTGTTCTGTGCAGCGTCGGTACGCTCGCGGCAGCGCAGGATCAGCCCGCTCCCAAGTGGGAGCTTTACGGCGGATACTCCGCTTTCTATCCCGGCTGCGATGTGCACGGGCTGCTTCCAGGAGCAGTGCTTCCAGTGAGCAGCTGCTTGAAATGGAATACGCGGGGCATTGGCGCCAGCGTCACCTACGACTTCAGCCGCTGGTTCGGATTGACAGCCGACGGCAGCGGGGACTGGGGCAGCGGCGGAAGCGGTGTTGCTGCCCGAATTGACCACGTCCAATTCTTCAACCTGTCCGCAGGACCCAAGCTAACCCTTCGTACACACTATTTTTCCCCGTTTCTTGAAGCTCTCGTGGGCGAACATCGCTTAACCTCTGAAGTCTTCGGGCACGATGACGAAGTCGGGTTCATGGCTGGCGGCGGTCTCGATCTGAACTTGAAGAGACACTTCGCCTGGCGTCTGATCCGGGCCGATTTCGTGTTCTCGAATCATCAATTCGGCCCGGCGGCGATTGTTCCCGCCACTGATGTGAGAGGCGTAAGGCTGCAAAGTGGCGTGGTATTCATGTGGGGCGGTAAGCGGATTGTAACGTCGCCCCACGCGGCCTGCTCGGTTCAACCGGGCGAAGTCTTTGCCGGCGAGCCTGTAAGCGCGAGCGCGGAAGGGTCGAATTTCAACCCGCAACGTACCCTCACGTACCGCTGGAGCGGTTCCGGAGTTAGGACCGGCGAAACTGGCGCCTCCACGCAAATTGACACCAACGGCTTGCGATCCGGTTCCTATGACGTGACGGCCAGGATGGCAGACGGCAGTGCCGTGGGCGTCGCTTCGTGCACGGCCAGATTTACGGTAAAGGAACCGAGCCCTCCTGTGATTTCATGCTCCTCCGATCCCACGAACCTGCCGATGGGAGCAAGCTCAACCATCACCGCGGTAGCCAGCAGTCCCGACGGCCGCAGGCTGTCCTATAGCTATAGCACCAGCGCCGGAAATATTAACGGACAGACCTCTAACGCCACTCTGGACACCGCGGGCGCGCCAGCTGGGACTATTATCGTAACCTGCAATGTAGCCGATGACCGTTATCACCCGCTGACCGCTTCCTCTTCCACTACGCTGAACCTGCAAGCGCCGCCACCCCCGCCGATTGACGTGGTCGCCATCGAAAAGAGGCTTGCGCTGCACAGCGTTTATTTCGCGACCGCGAAGCCTCGGCTTGAAAATCCTGACGCCGGCCTGCTGGGCAGCCAGGAGAAAACTCTGACGGCGCTGGCCAGTGATTTCCTGATCTATCTTCAAGTCAAGCCGGATGCCCGCCTGATCTTGGAAGGCCATGCCGATCCGCGAGGATCGGTGGAATACAATCAGGCGCTGTCGCAACGTCGCGTGGACCGCGTAAAGGGCTTCCTGAGCGCGCTTGGTGTTCCCCCGGCTAACATCCAGACCCAGGGGTTTGGCGAGCAGGAGAATCT
This sequence comes from uncultured Acidobacteriaceae bacterium, assembly GCA_963709305.1. Lineage (GTDB taxonomy): Bacteria > Acidobacteriota > Terriglobia > Terriglobales > Acidobacteriaceae > Sulfotelmatobacter. Next base: position 8,194 of record CAVPWO010000010.1, read on the forward strand.
CACCGACAAGCAGGTGAGAGCCGCGGTTGAACGAAACCCCGAGTTAAGCTCGGAGGATCGGCGGAGGATTCTCGATAATATGAGAACGATCATCCTGGCCAGCAATCGCCGGGTGGATATCACGCTCAGCAATGTGGGGCAGGCATCGCAAAACTCGGTGCGCGAATTCCCCTTCAACGCCGCGGATTCGCTGACCCTTCTCAAGGAGGAAGGTACCAGGAAGGTGACCGATCCGGCCGCCCTCAAAAAGATAAAAGCTACGCGCCAACCATAAGCAGAGTGCGGGACGCTGGCCCACCCCTGCGCAAGGGGTGGGCCAGCTGCATCCCCATCGTGTCTGACGTTTCACGGGACGATCGACGCCCCACCCGCAGGGACGAGCTCCAGAGTGATCTTGCGATGTTCGCCTCGAAGCTGATCGAAGCTCGGGAGTAATCGTAAGCTCTCTTGAGGTTAGGTTGTTGCGCATCTCGACGTCGGTATTCCATCCGGGCTCCAATGTCCAATAGGCGGCAGAGAGCTCTTGAGACGAAGGTTCCCGTTTGGCAGGGCCGACTACCGTCCTCTCGGCGGATGCTGCGGAGGGGGCTCGGTGCCTGCAGAACAAAGGACGACAGAAAAAACAGCAGAAGAGAGACGGTGGCTGGGCGAAAAGCTATACGGACCAGGGCACCCTCCATACTTTCAATCCCGGAGTTGGCCCATGTGAGAAATGTGGGACACCCCGAGTGATGTCGTTCGAGTAACTGCGCAATTTCTAAGGAATTGAGGCTGACGCTGCGCATGCCCGCACACGCCTATCACAAACAACAAAGCCGGGCTGGTTGGCCCGGCTTACCTTGTTGGAACTGGTCGTCCCATCTTGTTCCGACGGCCGATCCAGCATGTCGATCTTGCTAAACTTTTTTCTGCTGTTTCCTTACCGCTCTTTCCCTTCAACTCTCTCGCCTTGCGTTGCGGGGTCACCGACCCACGGCGCGTGGAACTTTACATCACCATCGCCAGGTTCTCCAGTTCGTGCATCAGAACGGGCAATGCACATCCGGCCATTTCGACGCGGCCGGCGGCGTCCAGTGCTGCCTTGGGCGAAACTCCATATCCCCGGCCCATCAGAAACACCTGGAGCAATTCGGCTGCTTCGTAAGAATCGATCATGCCACCCTGCAGCAGATCGCTCCTCAGCGCCGCCAGCTCCGTTATAGTGAATCTGTCTTTGTCGTTCATCAGCTTTTCGCTCATCTGGTTCGTCATGGCCGTCATCACCTCCGACTCCGACCTTGTCTTTCTTGCCTACTTAGACTCATCGGCACTTGTGGAAGTTGCATGCAATTCTTTTGCCGTAGTTATGCAGGCTTTCCTGTATCGTTCCATAAGCGCCGGCTAATAGGTTTAACCCGTGTGGATGGCGAAAGTTGCGGGCAAACTCCTCCGGTCATGTCCGGCTGAGCGGATTCCTTTCGTACCCACCAGTAATCTCAAGGCTGACACTATGTGTCGCTTTCTGACGGGTTGTGTAACCGCCGTATCAGACAGAACATCCCGCCTGTGACCGCGATAGCGCCAGCGACCTTGGATCAGAACACGCGAACGCAATTCTTGCGTCCGCGGAAGGACAGACCGAATCTCTTAAACCCGGCATGAAGCCTCTGAAAATTGCGCTTTTTGGACTCGCGGTAATGATGGTGGTGGCGGCTGCCTGCGGCCTTCTGTTGATCCGGCGTGGATTCCGCGCCTCGGCGACACCTTCCGGTTGGGAGTCATTTCTGGCCAGAACCATGCGGGATCTGTCGGTTCCCGCACACGAGCGCCACGAAAAAAATCCGATTGCTCCGACTTTGGATACTCTCCAGCAAGGCCGCGAAACGTTCCTGACACAATGCTCGGCTTGTCATGGAGTCGATGGCAGCGGCAAGACACCGATGGGGCGGAATCTGTATCCGCGAGTGCCCGATCTACGCGCTGCTGCAACGCAGAATCTCACCGATGGCGAGATTCACTACATCATCGAAAACGGTGTGCAGCTGACCGGAATGCCTGCCTGGGGCAACCCGAACACGGAGTCGTCGGGCGCCAGTTGGAAACTTGTTCTCTTTATTCGAACCCTGCGGCCGCTCAGCCATCCAGAACGAGCGCAACAAGCGAGCACCGTCGGCTCGGCATATTATGTTGGCTCGCAGGCTTGTGAGAAATGCCATGCGGAGATCTACACTCGCTGGAAAAAGACGCCGATGGCAAATGTAGTGCGCGATCCCCGCACGCATCCCGATGCCATCATTCCCGACCTCGCAACTAACAATGTAGCCAAGTTCACCGCGGATCAGGTTGCGTTTGTCTACGGCAGCATCTGGAAGCAGCGCTACTTCACCAGGATTGGCGACGATTATTTTCCGCTGCCCGTGCAGTGGGTGGTCGGCGACAACACGTGGCGTTCTTATAGCGTTCCGGTGACAGGCGGGGATTGGTGGGGAGCGCTGTATCCGCCAGACAACATGAAGCGGCCAACTGGTCCGACTTGTGATGGCTGCCACTCTGTCGATTACAACATCCAGACCAAGCAGGTCTCGGAGTGGAATGTGGGTTGCGAGCGTTGTCATGGACCGGGCAGCGAGCATGCGGAGCATCCCACACGCAGCAACATTGTCAATCCGGCGCAGATGGACACGGTAGCCGCTACCGATGCGTGCATCTCTTGCCATTCCCAGGGGCAGCCCCTGGCTAATCCGATAGCGGGAAAATATTACGACTGGCCGGTCGGATATCGCGTGGGCCTGAGACTGCAAGATTATTGGAAACTCGAGGACTGCACACTGGGTCAAACCACGTTCTACTATTTTCCCGACTGCACGGCGCACAAGAATCGGATGCAGGGCAACGACTTTGCGCAGAGCGTCATGTACCAGCATGGCATCACCTGCTCCTCGTGCCATGACGCACATGGCACGGGAAACTACGCTCAGTTAAGAAAGCCTGCCAATCAGATTTGCCTCGACTGCCATGGGCCGTCGTCGGCGAACGGGCCGCACACCGCCACGCTCGCGGAACACACCCATCACAAAGACGAAAGCGCTGGGAGCGAGTGCGTTGCCTGTCACATGCCGGCCATCGAAACCGAAGGCGTTCCTGGGGCGATGGTGCACGCGCACACCTTCCGGTTCGTCCCGCCGTCTGCTACAGCCAAGTATGGGATTCCGAATCCGTGCACGTCGTGTCATACCGGTAAGTCCGCGGCTTGGGCGGAAGAGTCGATGGGTCATTGGGCGGAACAGTCGCCATGGCGCCTGCGGTAGGAAAATGTTGATTGATGATTTTTGATTGCTGATGGCAAAAACAAGGGCTCAGATGGCAAGGTTTTCAATCAACAATCAAAAATCATCAATCAAGAATTTCCTAGGGCTCGACCGTGGCCTCATCAATCAGCATGATAGGGATGTCGTCCTTTACCGCATAGACGCGGTGACACTGCTTGCACTTCAAGGTCTCAGGCTCCTGGCGGTATTCGAGCGCCTGCTTGCAGGCGGGACAAACTAAAATTTCGAGCAGTTCTTTGGAAAGCATGACTGGGGCATTGTACGCCAAGAGATGGGTAAAAATGCGCCAAGGCGCAAGATCATTCACCACAGAGTCACAGAGTCACAGAGAAATTCAAGAGTCGTGGTTTTCTCTGTGTCTCTGTGACTCTGTGGTCAAATGATCTTCGAGACCTCGACGCGCTCGACGGGTGTAAGATTTTAGAGCCGAGCCAAACGCTGCAAGCCCAAACTGATGCCTGCCACCATTCTCGACGGAGCGAAAATCGCGCAAGAGATTCGCGGCGAAGTTGCTGCGGAAGTGAAAACCATGGCGGCCGCCGGAGTGCGTCCGGGGCTAGCGGTTGTTCTGGTGGGCCACAACCCTGCGTCCGAAATCTATGTGCGGGGCAAAGTGAAAGCCTGTGAAGAAGTGGGCATCTACAGCGAAAAGCTGACTCCGCTCGAGTCTGCGACGACTGACGAACTGCTGGGATTGATCTACGATCTCAACCGGCGCGATGATGTCGACGGCATACTCGTGCAGTTGCCCCTGCCAGCCGACGTCGATGCGAAGAAAGTGCTGATGGCGGTCGATCCGGCTAAGGATGTTGACGGATTTCATCCGGTGAACGTCGGCTTTCTCTCGACCCAGCGCCCTGGGCTGGTTCCTTGCACGCCCGCCGGAGTGATGGAGATCTTAAAGCGCAGCAAGATTGCCGTCGCCGGACAGGAAGCCGTGGTCGTGGGGCGCAGCGACATTGTGGGCAAACCTGCCGCCATGTTGCTGCTGAATGCGAACGCCACCGTGACCGTATGTCACTCGAAGACGCATGACCTGCCCGGTGTTTGTCGGCGGGCAGACATTCTGGTGGCGGCCATAGGACGCGCTGGAATGATTACCCGGGACTTCGTAAAGCCGGGAGCGACGGTGATCGACGTAGGTATGAATACCGTGAGCGACGCGGCGGAATTCCAGCGTTTTTTTGCCGGCAATGCGAAGCGGGAGGAAAGTTTCCGCAAGAAAGGGTCGACGCTCATGGGGGACGTGCATCCGGAAGTCGAGCAGGTTGCGGGAGCGCTCACCCCAGTGCCCGGCGGAGTCGGCCCGCTCACCATCGCGATGCTCATGTTCAATACGGTGAAGGCGGCGAAAATGCGCCGGGGAAGCCGTGTGCCCGAGTTGTTGCGCTCCTAAATTCAATGGCACCACAGAGACACCGAGTCACAGAGAAAACCTTGTACTTTCGTTCTTCGTTTCTCTCTATGCCTCTGCGTCTCTGTGGTGAAGGCCTTTCGTGCGGAGGGCGTTTGCTGAAAGTTGGACTCACCGGCGGGATCGCCGCCGGCAAGTCGGTGGTCGGCGAGATGTTCGTTGCATTGGGCGCGCATCTGGCGCAGGCGGACCGCATAGCGCATTCGCTGATGCGGCCGGGCGAGGCTGTCTATAACGAAGTCGTGCGCCACTTTGGCCGCGAGATTCTTAATGGCGATGGCAGCGTGAATCGCGAGAAGCTGGCGGAGGCTGCCTTTGGCCGGACCACCGTTGCAGGGGTCGGGCGCGTCCCGCAATCCCGAATCGAAGAACTCAATCGCATTGTGCATCCCGCGGTCATTCGCAGCCAGGATGCGTGGATGGAAGACATGGGCCGGCAGGATCCGCAGGCGGTCGCCATCGTCGAAGCCGCGCTGATTCTCGAGTCCGGCGCCGGCAATCGTTTTGATCGCCTGATTGTCGTGACCTGCAATGAGGAGCAGCGCGTGACCCGCTTTGCGGCGCGCCAGAAGATTGACCTGGAGACTGCACGCAAGGAAGTGGAGCGCCGCATGGCCGCGCAATTGCCCGACGAAGAGAAGATCAAAGCCGCCGATTATGTGATTGATAACTCTGGGTCGCTCGAGCGGACGCGCGAGCAAGTGCCCGTGGTGTGGCAGGAATTGAGTACCCTTGCAAGAGCGTCCTAGAGGATCTTATTCGCGGCTCAACGTCGCTGCTCCCGGACAGCCCCAGCGGCTGCCCCTGCGTGTTTGTCCCCACGATTTGTCCCCTCAGCGTGCTTACTACCGGGGCATTGTTTAGAATCGATTCCTGGACCTTTTTACTCCAACACATCGTACTAATCTTCGGATGGATTGAAATTATGAGAGTCATACGTCCTTTGTTTTTCGCGCTGGCCCTGGCGGGCGCGTTCTTTTACTTCACCACCTGGCGTTCGAACACGCAGGCCGGCGGATTGCATCCCTCGAACTGGCTGAGCCGCCCGGCGCAGGTGGAGATCACCGAGGCGGCTCCCAATGAATCGCTGGACGGCGAAGAACAGAACAATATTTCCGTCTACAAGAGAAATATTCCGTCAGTGGTGAACGTTACTTCACGCGCTATGGCGTTTGATTTCTTCTACGGCCTGGTACCGCAGGAGGGGCAAGGGTCGGGATTCGTGATCGATAAAGAAGGACACATTCTGACCAATTATCACGTGATCGCCGACGCGCGGCAGGTGGAAGTCACGATGCACAACCGGAAAAAGTATAAAGCGACGGTCGTTGGCACCGACCCGCCGCACGATCTGGCGGTGATTCAGATCAAGGCGGCGGACCTGGTTCCGGCCGTTCTCGGCGATTCCCGCAATCTGCAAGTTGGGCAGAAAGTCTATGCCATCGGCAATCCGTTTGGTTTGGCCGGAACGATGACGCGGGGAATTGTGAGTTCCATCCGTCCTGTGCGAGAGCCGAACGGGGCGATGATCGACGAAGCTATTCAGACCGATGCGGCCATCAACCCCGGCAACTCCGGCGGTCCGTTGATGAACTGGCACGGCGAAGTCATCGGCATCAATACCATGATTCTTTCCAGCGTTGGGCAGAACGCTGGCATCGGCTTTGCCATTCCCATCAATACGGCGAAGGCTGTGCTCAACGATCTGATGACGCTCGGCCGGGTGCGCCGCCCGGCGCTGGGCGTGGTTACAATTCCGATCAGTCCCGCATTGGCAGATGAAATCGGTTTACCGGTCGACTACGGCTTGCTGATTATTCAGGTGACTCCGGGCAGTTCCGCCGATCAGGCCGGACTGCGCGCCGGCACGGAGCGCGCCTATCTGGGGAATACGGCCATCACGCTGGGTGGCGACCTGATCGTGGCCATCGACGATCAGAAAGTCGAAGACGAGCAGGATCTTTCACAGATGATGAACAATCATCGCGCCGGCGACAGGGTCAAAGTGACGATTTATCGCAATAAGAAAAGGATCGACGTGAGCGTATCGCTTGGCGAAGCGCGGCAGCAAGTGTGAAGAGAACGGCTATTAGCCATCGGCTTTCAGTTAAGGTCCTGATTGAGGGAACAATTGAATAGCAATGCAGCGGAATTTGTTACTTATCATTACGGGTTCGATGGGCACGGGCAAAACCAGCGTTCTGTGCGAAGCGTCGGACATCCTGGCACTCCAAAACATTGCCCACGCCGCGCTCGACCTCGATGCATTTGGACTTGCACATTTGTCCTCCGGCGCGAGCAATGATGTTGTGATGTACCGCAATCTTCACTGTGCCTGCAAAAACTACGCTGCCCTCGGAATACGTCGATTCCTGGTGGCACGCGCGATTGAGCACCGTACCGCATTGGAATGCTGCCGCAAGGCCGTTTCCGCCAGGAACACGATCGTTTGTCGCCTCACTGCGAACATTAGAACGATGCGGCAGCGCGTTAAGACGCGCGAGTTGGGCGTTTTGCAGGAGCAATTTGTTGCTCGGGTCGCAAAGTTGAATTCCATTCTGGATCGTGCGCGACTGGAGGATTTCAGCGTTACCACCGACGATCGTTCGGTGACTCAGATTGCTCACGAAATGCTGCTGAATGCAGGATGGATTTCAAAGTAACTTCGCGCGACTCGGGCTCTTTCATCTTTCCTTCGCCTATTCCGCGGGCTGAATGCCGACTGCGGAGTACAGGTCTCCGCTGTTGTAGAGAGTGCCGTTTTTCATCACCAGGCGGCAGCGGCGGATGTCGCTGATGTGCTCGACCGGATTTCCTTCCACCAGCAGAAAGTCGGCACGCTTGCCTTCGGCAATCGAGCCCAACTCCTTTTGCTGCTGCAAGAGCCCGGCCGCGTTCCAGGTCGCAATCTGTAGCGACTTCGCTGGCGGAATGCCCGCCTGGACCTCCAGTTCCAATTCGCGATGCAACATAATACCGGCCGTGGCGTCGGTACCCGCGAGGATGGGGACGCCGGCATCGTACATGCGCTTGGTCATGGCCAGCATGGCGCGGTAGGAATCTTTATAGAGTTGGTCGTTTTCGGCGGTCACTGGCAGGCCGCCGCTGTATGCGCTGCGTTGAACCTGCGCAGGCAGGCGTTTAAGAACCGGTGCCAGATCCGGGGAGACCTGGCCGGGACGTCCCGCAAACATTCCTTCGAACGTGGCCAGGGTCACATCCACGGTGGTGTGATGATTGAGTAGAAGCTGGATAAAGTCATTCACCGGCTGCGATTGCAGGTCGAGCTTCGCGGCATTCGCCCCGACCGCGGTGAAGCGCTCAGGCGTGCGCGTATCTTTGACTTGCGACGCGAAAAAGTTCAGGAAGATGAAATTGATGTGCTGAATTTCGTCGGCGCCGTCTTTTACAAACTGCGAGGCGGTGATGCCATTGGGAACATGGCCGCTCACGCGAAGTCCGCGGGAGTGCGCGAGTTTGGTGATCGCGGGCACAAAATCAGGATTGAGCGAGCTGTAGAGCTTGATTTGAACATAGCCGAGATCGGCGTAGCGATTCACGGCGGCTTCGGCCTCAGCGGCCGTGTCGGCATAGAGTCCAGTGGGCGCCTGAAAAGGGCCGTGGCCGTCGATGAATCCCGCCTTCCACACTCGCGGGCCGATGGCTGTGCCGTTCTGCCACTGGTCCTGGAGATGCTGCAGTTGCTCGATATCGTTGCCCATGTCGCGCACGCTGGTCACGCCGCTGGCGATGTTCAGGATGCCATCGAGAGCCTGGGCATGCACATGCATATCGAACAGGCCGGGGAGAATCGTCTTGCTGGTTCCGTCAATATGCTCAGCGTCCGCAGGCGGGTGCACGGAACTTGCCGGGCCAACGGTGGTGAAGCGGTCCCCGGTCACAACAACTGTCTGATCCTCGCGCGTGATGGCGTGCTCGGAGTCGAACAGGCGTACGTGTTCGATGGCGACGGAACGCGCGGGATGCTTCGCCAAGTCCTTGGCCAGGTGGGCGTAGCGCTCGTCGCGCACTTTGATATCGATGGCATAGAGCTGGTCGTTCGTTTTCTCCCATCCTTCTCTGAGAAGCGCAAACCAGGTACCGGGGATGGCGAAGAAGCGCTGCTCGTCATCCAGCCAGAGAGTCTGCGGCTCGTAAGAGAGTCCGGTGATGGCAAAGTCGGTCACGTGCAATTTCTGTCCGTGATCTTCGACCGTCGCGTCAGTCAGGCGCTCGAGCCGGACTTCGCCGGCCGGAAACAGAGGGACCGGTGCTCCATGAGCCTTCTGCAAAGCTACGATCAGAAAAGCCAGCTCGGCTGCGGCTCCGTTATTGCTGACATAGAAGCTTCCCGCGGGGGCATGACCGTTCTCCGTCGTGCTTTTCCAGTGAGCAACGCCATCTTTGATTTCGAAGTGTTCGTCGACGGGCGCCTTCAAGTAGTCGTTGCCGGTTTCATCGACGCGGACCGGCAGGCCGCCGGCGTCCAGGATGTAGACCGCCGAAATCCTGGGCCCGCGGCCGCGATCATTGAACTCGAACGTGCTCTCGACGCGGCCGTCGGGAAGGTAGTTGTCGACTTCATTTCCGGCGATTTTGCCGTTGGAAGAAATCGTGTAGCGAAGAGTCTGCGGCCCAGCCGCGGCGACGGCGATCGGTTGCCTGGTGCAGATTAGCAAGGTGCAGATTAGCGAGGATAGGAGAGCAAGCCGGAAACTGAACATGGGCTGGTATTTTCCCACCGGCAACGGGAATCGGGAAACATTTATTTAGAACGGGCCGTCTGGCTCCGATTGCGCGTACCGCTCGGCTGCGCCGTTGCGGGACAGCCGAGGCGGCTGTCGCTACGTGGGCCGGAGATCACGCGTCATAATTCACTTGAACCTGGGGCGACTCTCCGGGTAATCTGTCGCCCTGCCTATGACTGCCGTCCTTTAGTCTTCGCGCTGTGCCGTTGAGCGAGACGAGGGTGGAAGTGTGCGCGCTCTTCGCTCCTGCCAGTTAACGTCTCCAACCAGAAAGGATCTCTCTCATGCAATTCGTGGATAAGGCATTCGCTTGCCGTCTGGAGTCGATTGAGGAGATGCCGCAGGTGTTGTACGCGCGGACATTTCAGAAGACGCGGCCTGAAATTGGCGCAGCGGAGGAAGAAATTTGCGGCGGCCACATGGTCTTTGCCGGGCTGGGTTCGCCCATTGGGCGGGCAACCGGGCTGGGGCTCGACCGTGCGTTCACGGTCGAGGATGTGAATCGAGTGGAACAGTTCTACCGCGGGCACAAGGCTCCTTCGCAGGTGGATTTGTGTCCCATGCACGAAACATCAGTACTTGAGATGTTCAAGGAGCGCGGCTATGCAATCGCGGAGTTGAATAATGTCCTTTACCGGAAGCTGAATGTGGAGGAGGAGTCTCCTCCGGCTCCGGCGGGGTGCGAGATTCGACGCAGCCGGAGGGAAGAAGCCGAGGCGGCGGGCGCGATCGTGGAGTGTGCATTCTTTCCCGGCGGGGCGCCCGAGGCGTTTCGCGGATTGATCGCGCCCTTCTACCAGATGGATGGGGCGCTGCCTTTTGTTGCCAGCGTTGCGGGCAGGTTGGTGGCATGCGGCACAGGGTTGGTCATCCCGAAGCACAAGATCTTCGCGCTGTGCGGCGCGGGCACGCTCGCTGAGTTTCGCGGACGCGGCCTGCAGACAGCCCTGCTGCGCGCCCGCATGGCGGCCGCGGTCGAGACTGGCTGCGAGTATGCTGCGGTAGTCACGCAAGGCGGCACAACCTCGCAGCGCAATGCAGAGCGGCTGGGCTTCCGGGTGGCCTATAGCAAGGTGACGGTGATCAAGCAATTGGGGGAATGAGTGTGGTGCAGTCGCCCGCCCGCGATGCAGACAGCAAACTCGCTCACGCGGGCGCGGCGCTTGGCGGGAATGTATCAGAACGCCGGGATGCCTCGATTGAGACTCTTCCCAACTGATTTGACTCCAGTTGCCGCCGTCGGCTAGCCTCAAAGTTTGCGCTTAAGCGGTGAGCCGCAATCGGAATGCGATCGCCACATAAATTATTGATTTTACTGTTGATGGCGCTGCTGGCGGCGGCCGCTGCGGCTCCCGTCGCCGCGTCCACGTCGCCCGTTCATGCCGCGCATGCCATCGTAGTGAGCGTGCACGAACTGGCGTCTCATGCGGGCGTGGAGATCATGCAGGCGGGCGGGAATGCCGTCGACGCCGCCGTGGCCACGGGATTCGCGCTGGCCGTGGTGCACCCCGCGGCTGGAAACATAGGCGGCGGTGGATTCATGCTTATTCGCATGGCCGATGGCAAGGCGCACTTTCTCGACTACCGCGAAAAGGCTCCCGCGGCGGCGACCCGCGATATGTATCTGGACGCGCAAGGCAACGTGATTCCGGACGCCAGCGAAATTGGCTACAAGGCGATCGGCGTGCCGGGTTCGGTGGCGGGAATGGTTTTTGCCGAGCAAAAATACGGCAAGCTGACGCTCAAACAAGTAATGGCTCCTGCGGTTCATCTGGCGCGCGAGGGATATGCTCTGACCTGGGGAGAGGCCGCCGATATGCATGACCGGCATCTGACGGAGTTTCCAGAATCGCGCCGCGTCTTTCAGCGCAATGGCGACTATTACAAGCAGGGGGAGATTTTTCGCCAGCCCGACCTGGCGCGAACACTGGAGCGGATTGCGGAGAAGCCGGACGATTTTTATCACGGCTCGCTGGCTCGCGAACTTGCCGCGGCCATGCAGAAGGGCGGAGGCCTGATTACGGCCGACGATCTGGCGCGCTATGAAGTGAAAGAGCGCGAACCGGTGCGCGGGACATATCGTGGTTATGAAGTGATCAGCGCTCCGCCGCCGTCCTCGGGCGGAGCTGTGCTGATTGAAATCCTTAATATTCTGGAAGGCTACGATCTCGGCAAGATGGGCGACCGGTCGGCGCAGTCGATGCATTATACGATCGAGGCTTTTCGACGGGCATTTTTCGATCGTGCCGAGTTCATGGGCGATCCGGATTTCGCGAAGATTCCCGTGGCGCAGCTCATCGACAAAAAATACGCCGCCGCCTGGGAGGAGACCATCGACCCCGCCCACGCCACGCCCAGCAAAGATCTGAAGCGTCCCGCGATTTTCAGCGAATTGGAGCGGTATGCGTCGGCGCATTCGCCGGCGATGGCGCCGCCGGAATCGAACCACACGACGCACTATTCGGTGATGGACGCCGACGGCAACGCAGTAGCGGTGACCACGACGATCAACGCCTGGTTTGGATCGCGGGTCACCGCCGACGGCCTGGGATTTTTGCTCAACGACGAGATGGATGATTTTTCTTCCAAGCCGGGCGTGCCCAACTCCGACGGCTTGATTCAAAGCAACACGAATGCGATCGGGCCAGGGAAGCGGCCGCTGTCTTCGATGACTCCAACGATCGTGGTGCGCGACGGCAAGACTGTCATGGTGCTGGGTTCGCCGGGCAGTTCCAAGATCATCACCACCGTGGCCAATGTTTTCATGGGTGTGGTGGATTACGGCATGAATATTCAGGAAGCGGTGAACGCGCCTCGATTTCATCATCAATGGATGCCCGATGTGGTGAACGTCGAGAAGTGGTTTTCGCCCGATACTTTGAATCTGCTGCAGCACATGGGGTACAGCGTGCAAGTCGGGCTGCATTACGGAACGAATGTGGCGCCTTACTGGAGCGACGCGGAGTGCATCGCGGTGGATACCGAAACCGGCGAACGGCTGGGCGCCAGCGATGTGCGCGACGGCGGAAAGGCAGTGGGGTACTAGAAAGGCATTGTTGATTGATGATTTTTGATTGTTGATTGAAAGTCAAAATCTCTGGCATATTTTGGGTTTTTCAATCAAGAATCATCAATCAACAATTGCTCTAAGAGACGCATATGCAGAAGGCGGTTTCAACATATCTGTTTGTAAAAGAGAGGCTTCATCCCGGCATTCTGGACGGGTTGTCGCGTTGCGGGGTGCAGGCGATTGAGATTTTTGCGGCGCGTCAGCACATCGACTATGCCAACCGCAAGGCGCACGTCAAGGAAATTGCCGACTGGTTCAAGGGCAGCGGCATTCCGCTCAACTCGGTCCACTCGCCACTGTATTCCGACTACGAGTGGGGCCGCGCGGGCGCGCCCCCGGTGAACATTGCTTCTATCGATCGCGCGGCGCGAATCGAGGCCATGGACGAGATCAAGCGCGCACTCGAAATTGCCGAGCAGATTCCATTCCGTTTTCTGGTACAGCATCTGGGAACGCCCAACGAAAGTTTCAGCGACAAAAAGTTCGAGGCGGCCATGACCTCCATCGAGCACCTGCGAGCCTTTGCCAAGCCGCTGGGGGTTCGCATTCTGCTGGAGAATATTCCCAACGAACTCTCTACGCCAGATCGACTGGTTGAAATGATTCGGAGCGCGCACTTCGACGATGTTGGCGTCTGTTTCGACTTCGGGCATGCTCACCTGGAAGGCTCAGTGAGCGCCGGATTTGAAATTCTGCGGAATCATATTCGGTCGACCCACGTTCACGACAACGCCAAGGACAAGGATTCACATCTGTGGCCGGGGCAGGGAACCATCGATTGGAAAGAAGCCATGGAACTGCTGCGCTCCGCGCCGCAAACCCCGCCACTGTTACTGGAACTCGCGGAAGATGAGAAGGTAAACGCGCTGGAGAAACTCGGGCCGACATTTGAGCGGCTCGAAGGAATCGAGTAATTTTGTAATTGGGTAATTTGAAAGCCGGCGCGTATAGCGAGTAGACCTTCAATTACGCAATTACTAAATTTCCCAATTACAAAATCAGATTCATGTCCTCACCTGTCACTACGATTGCAGAAATCGGCAAGCATGAAGGCCAGTCGGTGACGATCCGCGGGTGGCTCTACAACCTGCGGGAGAGTGGGAAGCTGTTGTTTCCGCAGTTTCGAGATGGCTCGGGGGTTATTCAAGGTGTGGTGCCGAAGAACGCGGTTGCTGCGGAAGTGTTCGATGCCGTCAAGACTCTGACTCAGGAGTCGAGTGTGATCGTCGAAGGCAAAGTTCGCGCTGACAAGCGCGCCCCTGGCGGCTACGAACTCGATGTGGCGAACGTGCAGGTGGTGCAGCGCGTGCCCGAGTCCACTCCGTATCCCATTACTCCCAAGGAACACGGGACCGACTTCCTGATGGAGCACCGGCACCTGTGGGTGCGTTCGCAGCGGCAAGCGGCGATTCTGCGGGTGCGGGCCGAGATCATCAAGGCGGCGCGCGACTTTTTTGATGAGCGCGGCTTCACGCTGACCGACCCTCCGATTATTACTCCGGCAGCGTGCGAGGGTACGAGTACATTGTTCCCGGTCGATTATTTCGACGAAGAGGCTTTCCTCACCCAGTCGGGCCAGCTTTATGTGGAGGCGACGGCGATGGCGCTGGGCAAGGTTTATTCGTTCGGCCCAACATTTCGTGCCGAAAAATCAAAGACGCGGCGCCATCTGACGGAGTTCTGGATGGTCGAACCGGAAGTTGCCTACGCCGAACTCGACGACGTGATGGAACTGGCCGAGGGCCTGATCAGTTTCATCGTCAAGCGCTGTCTTGAAAAACGGCGAGTCGACCTGCAGACGATTGGCCGCGATATTTCGAAGCTGGAAAAGATTGAGGCGCCATTCCCACGCATCAGCTACGACGATGCCGTGAAGAATTTGCAGGAAGGACACGCCAAGGGCGCTCTGGAAAACAAGTTTGAGTGGGGCGGTGACCTGGGCTCGCCGGATGAAACATATCTTTCGGCGCAATTCGACAAGCCGGTCATGGTGCATCGTTATCCCGCGAAGGTAAAAGCGTTTTACATGGAGCCCGACCCGCAGCGACCCGACTTGGCTTTATGTGTCGATGTGCTTGCGCCTGAGGGCTACGGCGAAATCATTGGCGGATCGCAGCGCATGGCGTCGTACGAGTTGCTGTTGCAGCGCATCCACGAACACAAACTGCCGGAGGAAGCCTTCCAGTGGTATCTCGACTTGCGCAAGTTCGGCAGCGTGCCGCACGGCGGCTTCGGCATGGGCATTGAACGCGCCGTGGCCTGGATCTGCGGGTTGGAACACGTGCGCGAGACCATTCCATTTCCCCGGATGCTGTATAGGCTCTATCCGTAGAAATTTGATAATTGGGAAATTTGGTAATTGCGTAATCTTAAAATCGAAATCGTTTTGCTTCTGAAATTATCCAATTACTCAATTGCAAAATTACACAATCGATTCCCTGATGACGACATCAACTACCTCCACCAGCCTCACGGCCCGAAAAATTCGGGTGATCGGCGTGCCGCTCGATCTCGGCCAGTCCCGGCGTGGTGTCGATATGGGGCCTTCCGCCGTCCGCGTGGCTGGCCTTGAAGCGCGGCTCGAGGCGTTGGGGCACGAGGTGGAAGATGGCGGCAACGTGGCGGTTGCCATTCCGGAACAGAAAAAAGAAGGCGACACCCACGCGAAATATTTGAAAGAGATTACGGCCACCTGCACGAAACATGCGGAGTTAGTGGTCAAGACGCTGGAAGCTGGAAAGGTTCCGCTGGCGCTGGGCGGAGATCATTCCATGGCCGCCGGTACCGTCTCCGGTGTTGCCGAGTTTTACCGGCGCCAGAATCAGCATGTCGGTTTGATCTGGATCGACGCGCACACCGACATCAACACTCCTGAATCGTCTCCCAGCGGCAACGTGCATGGCATGCCGCTGGCCGCGCTGCTGGGCCTGTGGCCCTCGGAATTGGCCAACATCTTCGGATTTTCCCCAAAGGTGAAACCGCAGAACTGCGTGCTGGTCGGCGTGCGCGACATTGATGCGGTGGAGAAGGAGAATGTGGTGCGCGCCGGCATTGGCGTCTTTACCATGCGAGACATTGACGAGCGCGGCATGCGGACGGTGATGGAAGAAGCCTTGCGGATGGCCGGACGCGGGACCGCCGGGTATCACATTTCGCTGGATATGGACTGGGTGGATCCGGAAGACGCGCCCGGCGTGGGCACTCCGGTGCGCGGGGGCGCGACTTATCGCGAGGCTCATCTCGCGATGGAAATTATCGCGGACCACGGCGGTATGTTAAGTTTCGAGATCGTCGAAGTGAATCCCGTCATCGACGAGCACAACAAGACGGCCGACCTGGCGGTGGAACTGGCGCTGTCGGCGTTTGGAAAAAAGATCTTGTAACCATTTTGCGATTGGAACACAGCATCAACCCTGCGATTGACGCGGACTTGCGCTGCGTCCACACTGGAAGATCATGGAAAAGCTTCGGGTCGGCATCCTGTTCGGCGGGCGCAGTGGGGAACACGAGGTTTCGCTGCTTTCGGCCGCGTCTGTTCTCAACGCAATCGATAAAGAGAAGTACGAAGTCGTTCCCATCGGCATCACCAAGGATGGCCGCTGGTTGACGGCTGAACGCGCCGAGAACCTGCTGCAGGGCAAACTCGTGCTCGAGCCGCGGCACCTGCGAGCTGGCGATCCGGATACTACTTCCTCGGCGGCGGTGCTGGCGCGAGGCGAAGCGGTCGTGGTGCCGCCCGAGCCCATGCATCGCCAGAGCGGATTCGTACCGTTTCAAACCGATGCCGCGATGCTGCGGCGAGCCGCGGATCGCGCGATCAACGTCGACGTGATCTTTCCCGTGCTGCACGGCACCTTCGGCGAGGATGGCACGATTCAAGGTTTGCTCGAGCTCGCCGACATTCCCTACGTGGGCGCGGGGGTGCTTGGTTCAGCGGCGGGCATGGACAAGGACATCATGAAGTCCTTGTTCATTGCCGCGGGAATCCCGATTGTGAAACATGTCACCATCCTGCGCAGCGCGTGGGAAAAAGATCCGAAGAAGGTCGAGAAGCTGGTCGGAAGCAAGCTGACGTATCCGCTGTTCGTGAAGCCGGCGAATTTGGGATCGTCGGTAGGCATCACCAAAGCGCACAACCGCAAGGAACTGGGCCCGGCCATTGACGAGGCCGCCAGGTTCGACCGCAAGATTGTGATTGAGCAGGGCGTGGGTGGAAAGAAAGAAAAGGCACGCGAGATCGAGTGCTCAGTCCTGGGCAATGACGAGCCGGTTGCCTCGGTCCCTGGCGAGATTGTTCCCGGCAAAGAGTTCTATGACTATACGGCGAAATACGTCGACGAAGGTTCGCAGCTGATTATTCCCGCGAAGCTGACCAAAGCTCAAACGAAAAAGGTTCAAGAGCTGGCTTTGGCTGCGTTCAAAGCGGTGGATTGTTCCGGCTTAGCCCGGGTCGACTTCCTCATGGATCCGAAGACGGGCAAGATTTTCCTGAACGAGATCAACACCATGCCGGGATTCACGGCGATCAGCATGTACCCCAAGCTGTGGGCGGCGTCGGGACTCGAATATGCCGACTTGATTGACCGCCTGATTGAACTCGGCCTGGAGCGGCACCAGGACAAGAAAAAGAATCAATACAGCCGGTAAAAGGCCTACAGGTTGACCGCGTTTCTGCCGATAGCTCATCGGTGGGCGCGAATCGGCTAATCTATTTGACCGCGAACGACTGGATGCTGATCAATGCCAAGACTCAGCGTCGAAGCTTCCGGCTGGGTCAGGAAATCATCCGCCAAGGCAGCGTGGGCGACCGGATTCACATTATTCGTCAGGGTGAAGCTTCGGTGGAACTGGCGGGCACCAGCGACAGGTCGATAGTTGCTACTCTGGGTCCGGAAGATATCTGCGGCGACATGGCCTTCCTGGAAAAAGGGAGAACCACGGCTGCGGTGATCGCCAAGAGCGAAGAAGTTCAAACTGACGAAATCATGGCGACTGATTTGCGTGGGATCTTCGAGGCCTTTCCTCGACTCGCCTCTCGTTTCTACATGTCGCTCGCGATCGTCCTGGCGATACGACTGCGGCATACTTCGCGCGAGTTG
Organism: uncultured Acidobacteriaceae bacterium; assembly: GCA_963709305.1. GTDB lineage: Bacteria > Acidobacteriota > Terriglobia > Terriglobales > Acidobacteriaceae > Sulfotelmatobacter. The sequence goes on from CAVPWO010000010.1 coordinate 25,833, forward strand.
GCCCGGGAGGTGGCGGCTTCTGAACAACGAAATCGTCAGGCAGTAACGTCGCCTTCCTGAATTCGTCACGATCCTTCTTTTTTTCTGGAGACTTCATCGCACGACATCCGGCTATTTTCTTGCTTCGCACGCAAAATTGGATGCGTCATTCGTGTCGCCGCTTCCCTTGTACTTGGCGGCTTGGGGATAGACGCACAGCGGCCGTGTCATGGTCGGGTGCTGCTTGTCGTCACCGGCATACTTGGACGCGACGATGGTTGACGGTGAGACGCCCTTCTCCACCCACTGCTCCAAAGCCGCGTCTGCACTGTGTCGGGGATCGTCGCCGGTTAGCTTGCCGACTTGCCCGAAAGAATCCGGGCCGGGGCCGTTGTCACAGTGCTGCATTCCAGGCACCATGTAAAGACGCAGGAACGAATCCGCATCGCGTTGTCCCATCTTTGCGATCACGCTCTCGTAGTAGTTGACGGTGTTGATCGCCGGAATCGCCGGATCGTTCCAGCCGTGATATAGAATCAGTTTTCCGCCGCGATTCTTGAAGGGCTGCAGGTCCGCATCGGTCGCGTTCAGCGCGCCGGCAGTTTTCTCGTCGGCCAATTTCAGTCCTGCTTCGAAAGCGAACGTCTTGTAATCCCAGTTGGACTTCTCATAGACCATGTTCGAGAAGTAGCCGATCCCGAAGGCCGCCATCAGGCTCTTCGCCGGCGCCGGGCCGAAGATCCACAATCCCCACCCGCCGGGGCCGTCTTCCGCACCCGGCAAATAGCCGGGGAAGACTTGGCGTCCGTGCGCGTCATGCGTGCCGGCGTAGATCTTCTTCAGCGCGGCAGCTTGTTCCGGGGTCAGACAGGTTTCTTGGGCTTGGTCAGGTTTGCACACGATGGCAGCCGGATCGAAATGGCACTGTCGCGGATCGTTGAGGATTCCGTCACGCACGCCATCCTGCACGTCGCAAGCTGCGAGTACTGCGCCCGAGATCGCGGGAATGTTTGCCGGCGGAATAAAACTCGCCGCGTCAAGAGTGAGCGCCTGTGTATCCACCGCTGCGGTGGAAAGCAGCGCAGTCCAATAATTCGCCGGAGCTCCTGCCAGAATACCGTCATAGTCAGCGGGATAGCGCTGCGCTTCCATCAAGGCCTCGCGTCCGCCATCCGAACATCCCGCGAAATAGGACCGCTGCGCAGCCTTTCCATAGAACGCGCGCACCGTATCCTTGGCGACGCGAGTCATCTCGTGGATTCCGCGATGACCGAAGTCGACGACTTTCTCGGGATGTCCCAACGCCCAGGCAGCATCAATGGGCGATCCCGAATGCCCCGCGTCGGTCGCCGCCGCGGCATATCCTCTGCTCATGGCCACACCGAGTTGCCGATCTTCAATCAGCCCGGCGAATCCCCCGTTGCCAATCCCTTGCAGCTTGCCGTTCCAGTTCGTCAGCGGCATCCAGATTTCGATCTTGATGTCGGAGTCCGCAGTGGGTTTCGCCTCTGCTGCAACGCGGCAGAACGCAGGCAAGCTTTTGTAGAACGCGCTCTGGTCGGGCACGGGGAAGGGCAGCGGCGGAGCAACGAACGCCCCGGCGGCGACCGTCTGCGCGAAAGTGATCGTGGCACCGGGAATTTTCGTCACGGCCAATTTCTCACACTCCTGTGAACGGGCGATTCCACTTACCGCGAACAGGAACGATGCGAGCAGGAGCTTGTGAGTTTTGCGAGCTTTCATAATTGTGACCTTTATTGCGCCTCAGCCTTTCCCATGAATGCGGCCTGATCGGTCTTCAACTTCTTCAGGCCATCCATCGGCAAGTACACCATGTGCCCCGATTGGTAAGTAGCATACGAAACATTATCCCGATATTTCTGCGGCAGGTTGAGATGGTCCACCGTGTAATTGGCCGCGTAGTAGGGCGTGGCCAGATCGTAATAGCCCTCCATCACCAAAACTTTCAGGTAGGGATTTTTCACGATTGCCTGGCGTATTGCCGAAGCTGTATCGGGAAATCCCTGGATCGCCGATCCCCAATCCCATTTGTCGAAGCCAACATCCTGCGCCCGCACGTAGTACGGCATGTCAGTCTTGTATCCCAGTTCGGTGCGGATGTAATTGTTGAAGACGGAAGTAAACGGCGGCTGGGTGGCCGATCCGGTCGGATCGTACATCGGAGTGTCGAGCAAGCCGTTGGGGTCAGGGCCGGTGTAGCGGGCGTCGAGGCGTCCGATGCGCAGTTTCTGATCGATTAACAGATAGTGCGTGAACTTGCGAACATTGATCCGCAGGTTAGCTTCGTCAATGACTTCTTTAGTAAGGCCGGTGTAACGCGCCAGTTGATCGATGATCTTCTGCCGCTCCTGCGGGCTGAGTGCATCCCCCTTGGCGAGAGCCTGGGCATACTCAGTGGATGCCCACTGTTCCGACTCCTCCCGCGCGCGGTTCATGTCCTGCGCCAGATCGGGCGCCAGCTTGTGGTGGTAACCCGCGATCATGGTGAACGACGGAATCAGAAAGATGTAAGGCTGGTCATTGGTGTTGTTATCTTCCAAGGTTTCGAAGTTCAGCACCGTCGAAAGCAACGTGATGCCATTGAAAGAAATGCCGCGGTCGGCGAGGTATCCGGCAATGCCCGCGGAGCGCGTCGTTCCATAGCTTTCTCCGAAGAGGAACAGCGGCGATGCCCAGCGCTCGTTGCGAGTGATGTAGAGCCGGATGAATTCGCTGAAAGCTTCAATGTCGCCCTTCACTCCCCAGAATTTCTTAAACAGCTCGGCGTCTCCGGCACGGCTGAAGCCGGTGCCAATCGCATCGATCAGAACCAGATCGCTTTTGTCGAGTAGGGTGTAAGGATTGTCTTCGATGCGGTACGGCGCGGGAGGCATGAAGCCGTCGGGCTGCAGTACGACTCTGCGTGGACCGAGCGCTCCCATGTGCAGCCAGATGGACGCCGAACCCGGTCCGCCATTGTAGGCGAAGGTGAGAGGACGCTTGGCGCTATCTTGCCCGTCAAGGGTGTAGGCGACATAAAACATTTCCGCTTCGATCTTGCCATCGCCGCGCTTGATGGGCAGGCGCCCCGCGTTCGCGCTGTACTTCAGAAGCTTTCCGTCCACAGTGATCTGGTGGTGGGTCACGACCGGCGCGGCCTCGGTCATGTCGTAATGCTCTTCTTTTTCTTTGTTGTCGGCCGCCTCGCGCTGAGCCGGCCGCGGTTCAGCGGCCGGCTCCGGCTTGATCGCGGTCTCCGCGGGTTTTTCGGAGGGTTGCGGAGCAGTTTGTCTTCTGGTAGTTGCGGCCCTGGACGTCTCAGGTTGTTGGGCGGAGGAAGATACGGGAAAAAATGTGGCAAAGATTAGCGCGAACGAAATGGCAGCCAATGTCCGGGAAATGCTTTTCATCGTTCAGTCCCCACGATTAATTTATCGCGACCAGATTTTCTGGACTCTGCGAGTGGGAGGAATTGTACACCGGCATCGCCGGGGACTGGATGCGATCCGCGTGCTATCCTTCCGCGCATGCGCTTGCGTTTGCGAATGTCTTCTTTCCTGCTGGCTGTGTCTCTGTCCGTTTTGTCTGTTCAGGCCCGCGTGGTTCGCGTGGAAACTACAACGCGCATCGATGTTCTGGGCGGCAAAGAGTTCGGTAACGCGGGACCCTACGAGCGCATTACCGGTCGAGTTTATTTCGCGCTCCCCGTGGACAATGGTCACAATCGGCGCATCGTCGATCTGGGCAATGCAGTGAACTTGAACGATGGTGAAGTCGAGTTCTCTGCCGACTTCATTGCCGTTCGTCCCAAAGATGCGCACAAAGGCAACGGCTCGCTACTGCTGGAAGTGCCCAACCGAGGGCGCGGACGCATCATTGGTTTAGTTGACGGTGGCGACTGGGATTTGGCGAAAGACCCGGGAGACGCGTGGTTGCTCCGCAACGGGTTTACGATCGTGAGCCTCGGTTGGCAGTGGGACGCGGCCGGCGCTGACGCACTGCGATTTATTGCCCCGGTCGCGAAAGAAAACAGAAAGACCATCACGGGGCTGCTGCGCGGCGATCTTATGCCCTCGAAGGTGATGGCGGAAATTCCACTGGGACATCTCATTCTGGGCAACATTGGTGGGACTGAATATCCAGTTTCGAATGCTGACGACCCGCGCAACGTCCTCACCGTGCGCGATTCTCGGGCGGGACCGCGCAGCGTAATTCCGCGCACGGAGTGGCAGTTTGCGGAGACCCTGGACGGCAAATTGATTCCCGATGACCGGCATATCCACCTGAATGGCGGCTTTCAGCCCGGCAAGATTTATGAATATGTTTACGTTGTCGCCGATCCGGTGGTAGCCGGCGGCGGTTTCGCTGCGATCCGCGACTTCGCTTCCTATGCCAAGCGCGCCCCCGATGCCATCACACCTGCGGCCCGCGTGTATGGCGAGGGCATCTCGCAGAACGGACGCTTCCTGCGCGACTTTCTGTATCAAGGGTTCAATGCCGATGAAGAAGGGCGAATCGCGCTCGACGGCGTTCTGGCTCACGTTGCCGGGGCGGGCCGAGGCAGTTTTAACTACCGCTTCGCGCAGCCCTCACGAGACGCGCAGCCGACCTCGTCCATTTTCTTCCCCACCGACATCTTTCCCTTCACCGATCAACCCGAGAAAGATCCGGTTACCAAAGATACTGGCGGGCTTCTCGATCGCGCCGTGGCTGACAAAGTTGTGCCGAAGATTTTTTTCTCCAACACCTCATACGAATATTGGGGCCGCGCAGCTGCGTTGATTCATGTGAGCGCCGACGGGAAGCGGGATGCGCCGCTTTCAGACAATGTTCGCATCTACCATTTCACCGGCCTGCAGCATTTTTCCGGCCCATTTCCTCCGGAGAAGGGAAAGGGAGATCTGCTCGGCCAGCAGCCGCAGTCGCCGCTTCCGGTGAAATATTTCTGGCGCTCGATGATTGCCAACATGGACGCTTGGGTGCGCAGCAACACTCTTCCACCGCCCAGCAGCTATCCGAAGATTGCAGACGGAACGCTGGTGCCGCTGCGCGAATATGCGCTGCCGGCAATCCCCGGCGTCAACCGTCCGCATGAGGCGAATGAAGCCTGGCATCTGGATTTCGGCCCGAACTGGCGCGATGGAATTTTGAGCATTCAGCCGCCGAAAGTTGGCGGGCCTTTCCCCGTCCTGGTTCCGCAGGTCGATGCCGATGGCAACGAGCGCGACGGTGTGCGCCTGCCGGAAATAACCGTGCCGCTGGCGACATATGCAAGCTGGAACTTGCGCGATCCGTCAATCGGTGCGCCCGATCAGCGTGTTTCGTTCGAATTGTCTTACCTGCCATTTCCGAAGAGTGCGGCGGAACGTGAGAAGAATGGCGATCCGAGAAAATCCATTGCGGAACGCTATACGGATCGCGAAGACTACATGTCCCGTTACAAGAGCGCGGTGGACGACCTGGTGAAGCAGCACTGGATCCTGCCGGAAGACCGCGAATCCCTGCTCAATCGCGGCGACCAGGAATGGTCGGAAGCCACGAAGTGAGATGAAAAAGAGGAACCGGGTGCCCCATTTCTCGCGTCCTTTGCGAGAAGTGGGGATTGGGTTGGCGCAAAGATGGTCCAGCCCCCAAACCCATGTGGAGCGGACGGTCGGGGCGCGCGCCGTGGAAGACGTTCCGTCTGTACCAGCTTCCCGCTCCGCATTGGATCAGATGCTCCCCACCTTTGCACCGCGACGAACGAGGCTGCCCCACGCTTCGAGAGCATCGAAGGTTTGGCGGAGGGCTGCTTCAGTTGGCATGCGGGCCCCCGGGCGGCAGAGGTGTACCATTGAATAAGACGTCGAGGTCCGTGGTGCCCACCTTCCGAAAAGCGCGGAAGGTGGGGCAGCCCCAGTCGTGACAGCACCAACCGTGAAAAAATCAAAGGTCGGCCAGCCCCCAGTTTCCCCTTGACGCCGTCCGCGGCATTTTGTAGCATCGTAGCAACAAGTCCACTCTTCAATTTGATTGTTGAGTGGGCCTGAATTTCATGCAGAGTGGCTGAGGGACGAGCCCTGTGACGCCACGGCAACCGATCCGGGATCATATATCCCGGGTGTCCGGTGCCAACTCTCTCCTGGAAACGGGGAACATGGGATTCGGCATGCGCGCTGTATTGGCATTCCGATAGCCTCTTTTCCTTTTCCTGGAAAAAGAGGCCTTTGTTTTTAGGCGGCTTTTTCAGGCTCGTCCTCAGCTATTCGCGGGTGTCCCGCCCTTCGCGGTTCTCGAAGGTTGGGTGACTACCAGGAAAGCGAGTAGCACATGTCTCACTATGAACTGCGGTGCCGGGAATGCGGACGGACCTGGGGAAATCAGCCCCGGTCTATCTGCGACGACTGTTTCTCTCCTCTGGAAGTTGCTTACGACTACGACGCGTTACGCGGGCAGCTTGGCCAAGGAGCGTCTGGTCGCGAGCGCATTTCCCAGCGGCCGCCGAACATGTGGCGCTACTCCGAACTCTTGCCCCTCCCCCAGGGCTATGAACCGCGGCTGCCGGTCGGCTTCACTCCACTGCTCCAGGCTCCACGTTTGGCTGAGCAGTTGACTGGGACGACCGCCGCCGCGAAGAATGTCTATCTCAAGAACGATGCGGTCTGCCTTCCGACGCTGAGTTTTAAAGATCGTGTCGTGGCGGTTGCTCTGTCACAGGCGAAGGCCTTCGGTTTCGATACCGTGTCGTGCTCTTCGACCGGCAACCTGGCCAATGCCGTCGCCGCGCACGCAGCTCGAGAAGGATTGAAAGCCTGGATCTTTATTCCATCCGACCTTGAGCCCGCAAAAATTCTGGGCACGAATGTTTTCGGAGCGAAGGTCGTACGCATCGCCGGCAACTACGATCAGGTGAACCGCCTGTGCTCGCAAATTGCCGATGAGCATCACTGGGGCTTCGTCAACGTGAACCTGCGGCCCTACTATGCCGAAGGATCGAAGACGGTCGGCTTCGAGATCGCGGAGCAACTGGGCTGGCGCTTGCCGGATAACGTGGTTTGCCCCATGGCCGGCGGTTCTCTGATCGTCAAGGTCAAGAAGGCGTTCGATGAACTGGTCAAGCTGGGCCTGGTCGAAGGCAAGGAAGTGAAATACTTCGGCGCGCAGGCGACCGGCTGCTCTCCGATTTCGACCGCGGTCAAAACCGGCAGCTCGGAGATCGAACCGCAGAAGCCGTCGACCATCGCGCGCTCGCTCGCCATCGGCAATCCCGCCGATGGGCACTACGCCATCAAAGTGATCAAAGGCAGCGGCGGATGGAGCGAAGACGTCAGCGATCCGGAAGTGATCAACTCGATCAAACTGCTGGCGGAGACCGAAGGTGTATTCACCGAGACTGCCGGCGGCGTAACCGTCGGCTGTGCGGGCAAACTCTATCGCCAGGATCGCATCCTGCCCGAGGAAACGACCGTGCTCTGCATCACCGGCAACGGATTGAAGACGACCGACGTGCTCGCCGGAGTCTACGAGACCGAACAACCGATCGCCCCAAAGTTGACGGAGTTCGAACATTATCTGCAGCAAACGCTGCGATCGTCAGACATCCCGGGCGTGATTGCGGAGGAAGTTGGAGCGTAGCCCCGTACGCATTCGTCCGGAGGCCGCGCTCGTTGTATCGCGAGGTCGGACGAATGCGTCGGACGAATGCGTCCGCCGCTACGCGAGTTGAGCTATGGCAATCACCGTACAAATTCCGACTGCATTGCGCCGCCATACTGCCGGCGTGGGTTCGCTCACGTGCGCAGCGTCGAATCTTGGCGAACTGTTCTCTGTCCTCGACGAAAAGTTTCCCGAGCTGAAGCCTCATCTGCGCGATGACAAAGGCCAGGTACGCCGCTTCCTCAATATATATGTGAACGAGGAAGACATTCGCTTTCTGGGTGGACCAACCTACGCCTTTCAGGAAGGCGACGAAGTCTTGCTGGTTCCCTCGATCGCCGGCGGCGCGTCGTAGTTCCTCAATCCTCGCTCCATACAAATTTTTCCGAAGAACAAATTGTTCGGGGCCGCTGTGTAGCGGCCTGGTGTCTTTGCGTTCTGTTCTGGAGATTTCACTCCGAGACGGCCTCCCCACTCAACAAACACAACAATCCTTTTCATTGACACGTTTGTGTAGTCACGTGATGTTTCCGAATATGAGAACAATTTAGTAATTCGCTTACAGAGTGCAATCCTGCGCTACCCAATTTCTTGCGCACCCGTCTCATCCCCAAGTTGTCACACGAGCCTTCGTGCTTTCCGGTGACAGGCAACGAGCGGGTTCCTGACAGCGCCCTTGGAGCGTGCCATGAAGGGTCGCATGTTTGTTGGCTTCGTTTTCCTTGCCGGTTCCTGTGCCGCGCAAATCGATACGGGCAGAAGCGAACTGAACTACCGACAGGCCATACCAGCCGGCGCGTTTGTATCGGCGTCCGATCTCGGCGTCCCCATTCGTGCTCGTAAAGAATTTGACAAGGCGAGCGAGTTGATCGGCAAGCAGGAATTCATGCGGGCCATTCAGAAACTGAACAGAGCAATCTCGATGTATCCCGCCTATGCCGTCGCTTACAACAACCTCGGTGTAATTTATTCCCGGCTCGAAGATCCGGTGCGGGAGCGCGAAGCTCTGCAAAAAGCGATCAGCCTCAACGACCACTGTGCGCTGGCTTACATCAATTTGGGAAGAATGAATATCGCCGCCGGAGATTTTCCGGCGGCCGAAGGCGCGCTCCGTAAGGCTTCGACACTGAGCCCGGCCGACCCTATGATGCTGATCCTGCTCTCCTATTCAGAATACATGGACCGGCGCTTCGACGAAGCTGTTGCGACCAGCCACAGAGCACACATGCTGGAGAAACCTCACGCCTTCGTCCATCGCGTGGCGGCGCGTGCCCTGGAACAGCAGAGGCAGGGAGCCGGTGCGATTGCAGAACTCGAGTTGTTTCTTAAAGAGGAGCCGACCGGCCCGCGTGCCGATGCCGCGCGCCAGGAGTTGGAGGTCGTGAAAGCCGTTCTTCCCGTGAACCAAGCTTTAGCCATCAGCACTGATCGATAGTGAGCGGCCGCCTTGCCGCAGCGGGCCACGCGGATCCTAAACTCAAGTGCATCCCTTGCAGCCGCCCAAAAAGTTGCGGATCGCTCGCGCCGATGTGTATAATCTAACTAACTGGTTAATTAATGGCGAGACTTTTCAATCCCCGGAATGTTCTGCGCAGCCGCATGGGCACCCGCGGCCAGCCCCAGGAGAGCCGGGCCGCTATCCTGCAGGCCGCTGCCCAGGAGTTCGCCGAGCACGGCATTGCCGGCGCCCGCACCGACGCCATTGCCCGTACCGCCCGCGTCAACAAAGCGCTGTTGTATTACTACTTCAAGGATAAAGAAACGCTATACGGCGCCGTGCTCGACGAGGCGTTTGGCGGTCTGAAGGCTACTGTCTTCCGCGTGCTCGACAGCCCAAACCCGCCCCGCGAAAAGATATTGGCTTACGCCGGCGCATATTTCGATTTCGTCGCCTCCAACCAGATTTATCCGCGACTGATGCAGCGCGAGATGATGCGGGCCCGGGAGGGGCAGTCTCAGCACATCGACAAAGTAATCAAGACATATATCCAGCCGATCTTTGTCCGCGTGAGTGAACTGATGCGCAAGGGAATCGCGGACGGCGAATTTCGTCCGGTCAACCCAGCGCACTTCGTTCCCTCGATGGTGGCCATGATCGTTTTCTATTTCAGCAGCGCTCCTATGATGCAGAAGATCGTCGGGTTTAATCCCCTGACCCGCGACCGCATCGCCGAGCGACGGGCCGCAGTGCTGGATTTTATTTCCGCCGCGTTGTTCCGCCCCATGACAACGCAGCTACGCAAGGAGCACGCTCATGAGCGCGCGTAATCGTTTCATCATTCTTCTCGGAATCATCTTTTTGATTGCCGCGACCTACTATTTTTTTTCCACCGACCACTCGCGCGATCTGGTCCTGATCGGGACCGTTGACGCCAACCAGGTGATCGTCAGCGCGCAGGTCGAAGGCCGCATTCAGAAACTGCTGGTGGATGAGGGCACTCCGGTGAAAGTGGGAGATTTGATCGCCGTGCTCGATCCTTCCGAGTTGCAGGCGCAAGAGGCGGCAGCCACAGCGACAATCGCGAGCCTGCAGAATAAAGTCGCTGAAATGCAGCACACCGAAAAATCGACTTCGGGTTCTACGTCAAGCGATGTGGCGAACGCGCAGGCCAAGCTGTTGTCGGCGAAGGCGCAATTGCTGCAGGCTAGAGCCACTCTGGATCGCACGGAGAGCGACAGCCGCCGCGCCATCGCACTGGCCAAAGCCGGAATCGCTTCCGATCAAGAGCGCGTGCAGGCCGAGACCAACTTACAGGCGGCGCAGGCCACGTTTCAGGCGCAACAGGAACTGGTCAGGGCAGCGGAAGCAGACCTGAACTCCGCGATTGCTCGTACCCAACAGGCGAATGCCGCCAAAAGCACAGTTGCTTCCACCGAAGCTGACGTGAAGAGTGCGATTGCGCAGAAAAATCAGGCCGCAGTCCGGTTGGGCTATACAAACGTCTATGCGCCAGTGACGGGCACCGTTTCCGTGCGCGCCGCGCGCCAGGGAGAAGTCGTCAACATCGGCGCGCCGATCGTTACGATCGTCGACCTCAACGATACCTGGGCGCGAGTCGCGATTCCGGAAACCTACGCCGACCACATTGGTTACGGCGACGTGCTGCGCGTGCGCTTGCCGGGCGGTACGGTCATGAGCGGAAAAGTATTTTTTAAAGGTGTGGAAGGCGACTTCGCCACGCAGCGCGATGTCAGCCGCCGAAAACGCGACATCAAAACCATCGTACTGAAAGTACGCATGGACAATCCCAAAGGCGCGTTCGTGCCCGGCATGACCGCCGAAGTGCTGGTATCTCCGGAACAATTAAAGGCCAGCAACGCGCAAAAAGTCGCAGCCGCGGAGCAACGATGATGGCCGAACTAAATTCAAGAACGGCCACGCCGGCTACGGCATCGGTTTCCTCATTGGAAAGGCCCATCTATGATCCCACTGCGCTTTCAGCCATCGAGGTCGAGCACATCGTCAAGAAATACGGTGACTTTACCGCTGTCGATGACGTTTCGTTCACGGTGAAGGAGGGCGAGATTTTCGGATTGCTCGGTCCCAACGGAGCAGGGAAGTCGACACTGATTCGCATGATGACCACGCTGATTCCGATTACCGGGGGAAAGGCGCGCATTGGCGGACACGACGTGGCCAGGGAACCGGACGCGGCGCGACGCATGATTGGTGTGATTCCGCAGGCACTGACCAGCGATCTCGACCTGACGGTCGAAGAGAACATGAACATTTACGCCAAGCTCTACGACGTTCCCGCGAAGGAGCGTAAAAAGTCGATCGATGAACTCCTCGAACTGGTCGATCTGACAAAGTGGCGGGACGCGGCAACGAAGACGCTCTCCGGCGGTATGCGGCGGCGCCTCGAGATTGCGCGCGGCCTGGTGCACCATCCTCGAATCTTTTTTCTGGACGAACCCACGACTGGGCTGGACCCGGTTTCCCGGGTGGCCGTGTGGGAGATGCTGGGCAACATCAAGGAGCACCGGCAACTGACCATTCTGATTACGACCCACTACATGGATGAAGCCGACCGTTTGTGCGATCGCATCGCCATCGTCGACCACGGCAAACTGGTGGCGCTCGACGCTCCCATGGCTCTGAAGGCAAGCGTTCCTGGTTCGAACGTGATTGAAGCGCAGTTCGAGAATGCTCCGTCCGATTGGGAGCAGCGCCTGCGCTCGCTGGACGAAGTCACTTCCGTGCAGCACGAAGGCGCGGGCATGTATCGCGTACTCACGGGCAATGGCTCCCGCACCACCACCGAACTGGTCGAGATGGCGGTGCATAACAAAGTGCAGGTGAAGTCGCTTTCCGTGCAAAACACCACGCTCGACGACGTATTTGTGCATTACACCGGGAGGCAGCTGCGCGACGAATTGCAAAAAGCCTATGGCTTCGTCATGCCACAGCGGCCGGGATTGCAGCCATGATGAACAGCGAGGCTTCCGGCTCTCGGCTGCCGGAAAGTTGCTGTGGCAAAGCCGGTCGGCGGACTCCGGAAGCCGGAGTGTGGGGTTGATGTTATGAACAGAATGATGGCCATTGTCGAGCGCGAAATGCGCAAGTTCTTCCGCTCGCCCGCGCTGATGCTGGCGTCGATGATTTTTCCCCTGGTGCAGTTGATTATTTTGGGCAACGCCTTCGGCGGAAAAATTCACGATGCTCGCGTGGCCATCGTCGATCAGGATGGCGGCCCGCAGGCGTTGCGTGTGCGCGAAGCTTTCGACTCTGTCCGCGCCAACATTCGCACGTTTGTCCCGATCTACTACGACAGCGACAAGCAGGCGATGGAAGATGTGCGCAACGGCAAGCTGGAAGGCGCGGTTATCATTCCGCCGCAGTTTTCCCGGCGCGTTTATGAAGAAAATCATCCGCGCATCGCGCTGGTTGTCGATAACAGCGACAACTTCATGAGTTCGGCGGTCGAAGCGGAACTCACGGACCTTACCAATGCGCTGAACCAGCCCACGGTTTCGCCTCGCATTTTGCAGCAAACCGCGCTCGATATTGTCGAACTGTATCCCTACATCGAGTATATGAAATACCTGCTGCCGGGTTCCCTGGCGCTGGCCATGTTCGTGTCGGTCATGATCGGCGGGGGCATGCTCTACATCGATGACAAAGCGCGCGGCGTGCACGAAGGATACCTGGTCACGCCCATCACCAAGCTTGAACTTGTGTTGGGCCTCAACCTGGCGGGCGCGATCAAGGCGGTCATGACGGGTGTCATCATCGTCTTTATCGGCGCTCTAATGGCCGGAGTGGGGACGATTTTCAATCCGCTGACCATCTTCGGACTGCTGATTATGATCGTGCTCACTTCGCTCGCCTTTAACACCATGATGTTTCTGCTTATGGTGCGCATTGAAGATCCACTGGTGCCGCGCGCCATGTTCGGCATTCTTAACACGCTGCTTTTTTTTCCCAGCGGCGCGGTCTATCCCATCCAGGCGTTTCCTCGGTGGCTTCGGGCGATCGCGAAGTGCGATCCTTTTACCTATGCCGTGGACGGTTTCAAGTGCCTGTTGCTCAAAGAAACGACTCTGTCCGCGGTCTGGGGAGACATGCTCTTCCTCTCCATCTTCGCCGCAATCACGCTGGGCGTTGCGATTCCGTTGTTTAAACGAACGCTTTAGAAATTGAGTAATTGGGAAATTTTGTAATTGAATAATTGAAAACCTCGAACGGTTGTTTTTTGTGCAAATTACCCAATTACCAAATTACTCAATTTCCCAATGTCGTTCTGGGAACTTTTAACTTGCCTGGCTTGTCCGTTATGCTAGAGAGGTATGACACTCCTGGACGCTCAAGAGTACGACCCGGAAAAATCGCGGAAGCGCAGGAAGCAAATTATTTCGGCGATCGCGATCCTGCTGATTGTCCTCGCTCTGGGCTGGTGGTTTCGATATTGGCCGGAAGAGCGAATCGTCGGTCACTTCTTCGCTGCCCTGCAAAAGCAGGACTACAAAACAGCCTACGGCAACTGGATGCATGACCCCCAGTGGGAGCAGCATCCCGGTGAGCATCCCAAATATCCATTCAATGATTTTTATCGGGATTGGGGACCGGGCGGGGAGTGGGGGCTGATCAAGACATACAAAGTGTATGGCGCAAGCAATTGCCCAGGCGGCGGCAGCGGCGTAGTCGTCGACGTGATCGTGAACGACCGCACCGAACATGCCCAGGTGTGGGTGGAGAAGGCAGATCACACGCTGAGTTATCCGCCGTGTGAGCTGATCTTTCATTAGAGGGATTGCTAGACTGGTCGCGCGGTTCCTGAGGGCTGAAGCCCGCATCGTCGGGTACTGCGAGCAGCAGCACTTCGGCTCGGTATGGCTCGCTCAGCGCAGGCTAAAAACTGAAGCCATGCCCTTCCCGGAACCCGTTTCTTCTAATATTTTCAACTTTATTGCGGTTGCGCGAGCGCTTCCAATGTTTTCGCCAGGCTCACGTCGTCGCCGACATTCAGGCAGATTTTCGAACGGTCGATCTGCCGCATCAGGCCGCACAGCACTTTCCCCGGCCCAATTTCGATGAATGTCTGCACACCCTGCCCCATCAGCAGTCGCATGCATGGATCCCACTTCACCGATCCCGTGACCTGCCGTAGCAGCGTGTCTCGAGCACGCAGGTCATCGGTCACCAATTCCGCCTCGACATTGCAGGCGACGGGATAGACCGGCTTTTGCGTCGTGAGCTTATTCAAATCACTTTCCAGCCGGTCTTGCGCCGGCTTCATCAGCGAACAATGAAAGGGCGCGCTCACAGGCAAGAGTTTGGCGCGTTTGGCGCCGCGTTCCTCCGCCAGTTTCGCCGCCCGCTCGACCGCGGCCGTATGGCCAGAGATAACGATCTGCTCCGGAGAATTGATGTTCGCGGGGTCGCAGACTTCGCCCTGTGCGGCGTCGTGACAGACCGCGGCAACCTTCGCCGCCTCCATGCCCAGAATGGCAGCCATCGCCCCTACTCCCACCGGCACCGCTGCCTGCATATATTTGCCGCGGTTGCGCACCGTGCGCACGGCTTCGGCGAAGCTGAATGTTCCCGCAGCGACATGCGCTGAATATTCTCCCAGGCTGTGACCCGCAACGTAACAGGGCTTGGGGATGCGAGTCTCCAGCACGCGGAACGCCGCGATGGACGCCGTCAGAATCGCCGGCTGTGTGATCTCCGTCAGACGAAGCTGATCTTCGGGGCCCTCGAAACAGACGGTGGAGAGCTTGTAGCCCAGCGCCTCATCGGCTTCGTCGAACGTGCGGCGGGCCGCTGGATATTTTTCAGCCAAATCTTTCCCCATGCCGACCGCCTGCGAGCCCTGGCCGGGAAACAGTAAGGCAATTATATTTGCAGTCATGAGTGTAATTGAGTAATTGGGAAATTGAGTAATTGGGTAATTTTCAAACGTGAAGTTTCTCAGTTACACAATTATCAAATTGCCCAATTACTCAATCTTCAATTACCCAATCTCCGCTGGCGCAGGCCGTATTGCCGCCAAGCCGCGCTCAATCGATCCATTGATTCCACTTTCGGAAAATTCCGCCGCCACGCGCACCGCATTCTTGATTGCGTTGGCGTTCGATGAGCCATGGGTAATAATGCACGCGCCTTTTAATCCCAGCAACGGAGCCCCGCCGTATTCGGTATGGTCGAGGCGTTTTTTGAAATCGGTGAAGGCGCTGCGCGAGAGCAATGCGCCGACTTGCCGCGTAATGGTCGCCTTCAGCGATTCTTTCAACGCCGTGCGAACCAGATTCGCCACGCCCTCAGAAATCTTTAATGCCACGTTGCCTACAAATCCGTCGGCGACGATTACGTCGACTTGGCCGTTGTATAGATCGCGCCCTTCCACATTGCCTACGAAATTCAGCGGGAGTTGCTTCAGCAGCTGGAAGGATTGCCGCGTAAGCTCGTTTCCCTTGCTTTCCTCTTCGCCGATGGAAAGCAATCCGACTCGCGGTCCCGCGGCCCCGGCCTTCTTTCCAAACATGGCACGAAAATAAATGTCCCCCATTACCGCAAACTGCTCGAGATTCTGCGGGGTGCAATCGACATTCGCGCCCACGTCGAGCAGCATCGCGGGATTTCCCGGAGCGGTGGGGAAGACCGCCGCCAGCGCGGGCCGGTCGACGCCGGGAACCGCGCCCAGCACGACTTTCGCCGTGGCCATGGCCGCGCCAGTGTTGCCTGCGGTGACGAAGCCCGCGGCCGTGCCCTCGCGCACCATGCGCAAGCCGACGCGCATCGACGAATCGCGCTTGGCGCGAATCGCCTCCACTTTGTCTTCCATGGTGATGAATTCACTGGCGTGGACGACTTCAACAGGGAGGCGCGCGGCCGCCGAATGACGATTCAACTCCGCCCTGACCACAGCTTCCGGTCCGACCAAAAGCACCCGCACGCCGTATTGGCGCGCCGCCTGTATGGCGCCCTCAATCTCTGGCTTCGGAGCACGGTCCGAACCCATCGCATCCAGAGCGATCACGCTAGGCATGGTGTCTTTGAGCTAGCTGGCTTCTTTAATGTCCAGGACTTCGCGTCCCTTATAGTAACCGCACTTTGGGCAAGCGCGATGCGGCATTTTTTTCTCGTGACAGTTGGGACACTCGGCAAGGCTGTGTGCTTTTAATGCGTCGTGCGCGCGCCGGGTAGACGTACGTTTCTGTGAATGTCGCCGTTTCGGATTAGGCATGGTATTAAATTCCTCTCGCGGGAAAGCTCTCAGCTTTCAGTTCTTGGACACCGCAATGACCGCCGGTTCTCAAGTAAGAAAACGCAAATTCCGCTAAACGCGCTCGATAAATAGAGCGCCCCTAGCGAAAACTGGTCTTAGTGTTCCAGCTTACTGCGAATCGCTCGCAGCGCCGTCCACCGCGGGTCTACGATCTCCGTGGTGCAGCCGCACCGTTCTTCGTTCAGATTCTTGCCGCAATGCACACACAATCCCTTGCAGTCTTCGCGGCAGGTCACCTTCAGGGGCAATGCCAACAACACTTGCTCGCGCAAAACATCTTCCAATAGGATTCCGTCGCCTTGATAATAGCCGATCTCGGCTTCCGCATCTGTCACGGAGAGCTCGTCGCGCCCAGCATCTGCCCCCAGCGGCCGGTACAATAATTCAAAGTCGCGCGCGACCTCCTGCGCCACCGGCTCAATGCAACGGGCACATTGCAATTCAACCCTCGTCGTCAGCCGTCCGCGCAGTCGTATGTCCTTAATTACCTGATGCTTGCCGTGATGCTCTTCGACGATTTCCGCGCGTCCGGATGCCTTCAACGGCGTGCGCTGCTGCGCCTCGCCCCCTAAATCGATGGCTTCGGGCTGGAACTCCTCTTCAAAGTCTAGAGGATGTCGTTCCAATTCGTGGATGTCCAGGAGCATTGCGAAAAATCTCCGCGGCAATGTGCCGATACCGTCCGCGGAAGCACGCCAAAAGGGGCGTAAGTACCGCAAGAAGCAAGACTTAGGATAACGGCCAGAGCGTCGATGTGTCAAGAATACAGGGTGTGAAACAGCCTTGTGTGGCTCACTTATTTTTCAATCGATCTTTCAATCGATCCTGCTGCCGGGCACGATAACTTGAGGCCATTCGCCTTAGACTTTCTGTATGCTCATGCAAGGCGCGCTGGAGTTCGGCCAAAATCTGCTCCAGTTCCGGAGACGGAGGAGTCGCGACTGCCTTGGCGCAAAGCTCCTTGATCCGGTCTTCCGAGCGGTCTGTCATTAGCGGCGGCGGGGAGAACCGAGCCAGAATCTCATGGAAAATCTCGCCGTTCGATACCCTACACACTGTAGAAAACTTTCTCAAAGATCACTGCCGGAGATCACTTCAGACAACGCGAAGACCAGAAAAGACTTCAAGAGCTTGCCTGAATATCGCGGTCGCTACACCGACTAAAGTAATCGTGCAATAATCGGCTCAAGAGTCGCCTGTCAACGTCTCACGCGGACAAACAAGCATGCGAGTACTGGTTACAGGAAGTGCAGGTCACCTCGGCGAGGCCTTGGTCCGCACTTTGAGGAATCTGAAACATGATGTCATCGGCCTCGACATCCTCGCTTCCCCCTTCACCGCGCACGTCGGCTCAATTACCGACCGGGCTTGCGTGCGGGCCTGTATGAGTCGTGTACAGAGGGTGTTCCATGCCGCCACGTTGCACAAGCCGCACGTCGTTACCCATAGCCGGCAGAACTTCATCGACACCAACATGACCGGAACGCTCAATCTGCTCGAAGAGGGCGTGGCCGCAGGCGTCGAGTCGTTTGTCTACACAAGCACTACCAGCGTATTTGGCGACGCGTTGATCCCGCCGGAGGGCTCTCCCGCCGCGTGGATCACCGAGGAAACCGCGCCAATCCCCAAAAATATCTATGGCGTGACCAAAGCGGCCGCGGAGGATCTTTGCCAGTTGTCTCATCGAAATCAGGGACTGGCGTGCATCGTATTGCGAACGTCGCGATTTTTTCCCGAAGGGGACGACAACCAGGAAGTGCGAGACGCCTACTCCGACGACAACGCCAAGGTCAACGAATTTCTCTACCGCCGCGTCGAGATCGAAGACGTCGTGAGCGCACATCTTCTGGCGGCCGAGCGTGCGCCCGGAATCGGATTCGGAAAATACATCGTCAGCGCGACCACTCCTTTCGTCCCCAGCGATTTGCCCGAGTTGCGGCGCCATGCGCTGCGAGTGGTACGGCGGCAGGTTCCCGGATACGAACGCGAGTACGAGCGCCGCGGATGGAAAATGTTTCCCAGCATCGGAAGGGTTTACGTGAACGATCGGGCGCGCCGGGAACTGGGGTGGAAGCCGCGCTACGACTTCAATCATGTCCTCAAGCGCCTGGAAGCGGGCGAGGACTGGAGAAGTCCCCTGGCGCAGCTCATTGGCTCGAAGGGATACCATGCCAGGAATTTTTCCGTCGGCCCGTATCCTTTCGTCAAGTGTTGATGGTTGATTGTTGATTGAAATTCGTCCTGGCCGGATTCAGGCAACAACCAAGAATCAACGATCAGAGATTGATCGCCGGACTCGTCCTCTAGTCTCCCAGCTGCAGCACCTCGATCGTCCGAGTCGGAGTTTCCTCGAAGATCAATTCTCTTTCGATATCGATGGCGCTTTTCGCGAGATGGTGGGGGATGTACCACGCCACTGCCGCGAACGGCACAAGGCCGATCATTCGGAGCGGGTTCGCCAAGGCCGATGATTCGAACTCCGGCGTATGCACGGCATAGAGAAGAAATCCGAAACAGACGGATAACAGCGTCACGAAAGAATGTTGTTTGAACAGGGGCAGCGTGCAGGTGAACGGCAGCTTACGAAAGCGAGCCAGAACGATATTCGTCAACAATACGGCCCAGGTTGCCACCAGCAGCGTATGAAGAGAAGCGACGAGCCAACCTTGCACGTACAAATAGGGGAAGAACGTGACGGGGAGCAGCCAAGGCAACAACAGCATGAGAATTACTCTTCTCGCCAGGGGTTCGCACTGTTCTCCATCTCGATCCAGCATTAACTGGAAGATCCAGTTGGAGCGCAAGTCCACCGGAATCTCGAAGACCAGGCGCAGGCCAACAATCATCAGAAAGGAAAGAATAAATGGAATCGAAAGAGCGTCAGCGGACAACATGGTTTGAAGCCACGACTTCGCGTTTTCAAACGCATCCATCAGGGCCTGCGACGCCAGGACCAGGCTGAGCCCGCCGATCGCGGTCAGAACCAGGCGGTGCGCCTCGCTGCGAAACAAGGTTTTGCAAATGAAGCGAAAGCCCGCTTTTTGGAATGGACTGCGGAGCACCAAGCGGTCAAGAACGCCTCCTAGGCGCGAGGTGCGAGGGCTACGGGCGGTGACAGTCGTGTCGGCGATCTCTGCAATGCGAACAAAGTGACGCTGATATCCCACCGCGTAAGCGCATAGAGCAATCCCGACCACGGCCGCGACGCCCGGCAGCGCCAGTCCGGACAATTCCGCCAGCACCGGGCCGGCGCGTCCGCGCAAAGACTGGCACAGACCCAGAAGCCAGCATGAAGGCATCAGGAGTGTCCACGGCGGTGCAGGCCCCGTAGCCAAACGCAACGAGTGCGGGACCGCGAAAGTGGTGCAGAGAAGCGCGACCAGGTAGACGACAACCAAGCCGCGAATGTAGGCCGAAAATCGTTTGAAGGCGCGGGGAGGCAACATCGCCATCAAAAGACCTAATACCGAAAACACCGCAAAGAACGCGAAAATACTCGCCAGCACTACTCCGACCGCATGCACCACCGCGAATTTCACAAAGAAAAGGAATTTGCTTTGCGTCGCGCCCACAACCATGGGGAACAGGATGCACGATGCGGCGTTGACGTCGAAGGCGACCAATGCCACCAGGAATAGCACCGAGACCAGATTGGCCAGGAAAATGGTTCGGGTTGAGATGGGCAGCGGAACCAGATTCATGTAGTCGCGGCGATCGGGGAAAATGGCGTCCCATCGCCACACGGCAACCGCCCCGGTAACGGTCATGGACAGGACAATAAAGAAGTATTCGTCAGGAAGCACAACCAGCAGCGGGTCCACATTCGGTGTCCCCCGCAGCCATTGCAGGAAGGTCCCATACTTGTCGAGCAAAAAGAGGGATACGAAGCCTCCGGGCAGGGCCAGCAACGTGAGTACGAGGCCGATGCCGAGATCGAGGCCGTCGGTGTCCGCGTCGCCTCCGCCGCGGAAGATACGGGCAACGAAGAGTTGCACCATCCGCCAGAAGGGCCGTTGGCTCTGCTCCTCCCAATGGTGGAAGATCGCATCCATCGCCTCGGTGATCATGCGGCCTTCGTCTTCATTACGGTTACGATGTCGCGGGCTACGCTCATGGTGTCAACATCGTCGACCAGGTGCAGAAACGTATTCTCCAACGATTGCCCCAGGATGTGCCCGATGTTCTCCACTGAGTCCTGCGCGATGACCATGCCTTTTCGCAGGATCAGGACGTCCGAGCAAACCTTTTCAACCACCTCCAGCACATGCGAGCAATAGAAAACCAGCTTGCCCTGCTGTCCAAGCGCTTGCACCAGGTTTTTGAAGATCAGGGCAGAAGTGACATCTAACCCCGAGAGCGGTTCGTCGAAAATGAAGATCTCAGGATTGTCCATGATCGCGGCGACGAGCAAAATTCGTTGCCCCATTCCCTTCGAATAAGAGCCAATGCTGGCGTGCCGGTGCGGATGCAGAGAAAAGAGTTCCAGTAGGGAGTTGATTTTTTTTTCGAGATCCCGCTGCTCCATTCCGCGCAGCGTTCCAATCAGCTCCAGATATTCCCAACCGGTCAAATATGGATACAGATTGGGCTCCTCGGGAACGTAGCCCAAGTGTTTTCGGTAAGCCTCGAGATTGTCCTGAATATTATGACCGTCGAACTGAACCACGCCACGCGTCGGCTGCAACAAACCAGTGAGCATCTTCACCGTTGTGCTCTTGCCCGATCCGTTGGGACCGAGACATCCGAGCACTTGTCCAGGCCGCAAACAGAATGACAAATCCTGCACCGCGGGCAACGAGGAATAGCGCTTCGTCAGGTGCACGGCTTCGAGCATGAAACACCTCGCGAGATACGATTTCAGGCGGCTTAGCGGAGAGGGAAGCCTTCGACGTCTGGTTAGACACCATCGAGCCGCAATACGTTCCCGGAGGGTTATTGTCCGGCTGGCATCTGCAAGCCGAGCGCGCGCACCGTCACTTCATCCAGCCGCGCTTTCGTCTCCCGGTTTGTGACCACGCCGAAGCTGCCGGAGTAATCCCACATCGCCCAGCCAATGTTGTGCCGCTCGAGCGAGGTCCGCACATCCGTGATCCAGCGGGCGCGGTCCTGCGGATCGGCGTATGCCCGGTATACTCCGAATTCATTGCAGATGAGCGGCACGCCGTGTTGCTTGGCCCAGTCGGCTGCCTGATTGATCTCTGCCTCGACACGCGACGCATCCCAGTGATCCTGTCCAAAGCGGATGACTTGCATACGATCTCGCGCCTCAGGAACAAGTTGCGCCACTTGCACCGCGTTCTGCGGCGATGAGGGGTAATGCAGGCCCTTCAACCAATGCCAGTAATACGCTCCCCATCCAGCGCCCTGATGCGTGAAGATGTGGGGCTCATAGAAATGGAAGACATAGATGACATTAGGATCGGGCAAGGGTTCGAGAAAAACGAGATCGTCATCGTCGTCCCAGCGAGCGCCCGCGGCAATGATGGTATTGTTGGGCGCGCCGCGCCGAATGGCCGCGGCCAGCTTCGCTTCCACTCCGTACCACCGGTAGGCATCGCGCATCTCGGGCTCGTTCAGGATTTCAAAAAAAACGCGATCCGGGTCCCGCGAAGCATAGTGCTGCGCCACCGTGCTCCAGAAATCGGCGAAGCGTTCGACGAAGTCGTCTTCCTTGGCCAGGCGCGCCTTGAAGTCGGAGTCGGGATGCATGTCGATCTCGACCGCGAGACCCGCATCCAAAATCATTTTGACGGCAGCATCGAGATAGCCGAAATATTCCGCGCCACCGTTATGACGGCGGCCGGCTTCCATCATGGGCTGCGGATTCACGCTGAGCCGCACGTGATCGAAACCCGCGGACTTGATTAATGCAATGTCCGAGGAGGTCGTCCAATTTTCAAAGTGTTCTTTTGTATATCCCTTGGGATCGTAAACTTGCGCGAACCATTCGCTCAGATTGATGCCGTGGCGAATGTGCGCCAAACGGCCGGGAGGAACTGCTGATTGCGATTGCGGCGCAGTCTGAGCCTGCGTCCACGACACTGGAACCAGGAATAACAAAACTGGGATCCACTTCCGGATCATGGGACTCCTTTGGAAAACAAAGGTCTCAGCTCAGAATCGGCAGCGCGCGAATTCTCCTCTTCGTCGCCGCATAGATTGCGTTGCACAGCGCGGGCGCGACCGGCGGTACCGAAGGCTCGCCAATGCCAGTCGGAACCTCCGCGCTGGGAACCGCATAGACCTCGACCGCCGGTGTTTCTTCCATGCGTAACGGAGCGTAGTCGTCAAAATTTCCCTGTACTACGCGACCTTTCTCAACCGTAATCTTCGCGCGCAATGCGTTGCCCAGTCCGTAGACGATCCCGCCTTGAATCTGTTGTTCCAGAATGCTGGGATTTACGACTTGTCCGCAGTCGACCACCGCGACCACGCGATGTACGCGCGGCTGCTCTTTTTCCATAGTGATCTCCACAACTTCCGCCATATACGACGCAAAGCAGCCGAAACAGGCGATACCGCGATAGCGGCCCGCGGGGAGCGGCGTGTTCCATCCAGCTTTCTCGGCTGCCAGTTGCAGCACGGCCCGCATGCGCGCCGTGTGCCAGGTGGTCGTGAAATATTGCAAATCCTGATCTTTGGCCAGCAGATGCAAGCGGAACTGCAGCGGGTCTTTGCCTGCGGCAACCGCGAGTTCGTCGATGAAGCTTTCCAGCGCAAACGCTGCCTGCAGCGCGTAGACTGACCGCATCCAGCCTAGCGGTACAGGCGTTTCGGCCAGCACGTATTCGATCGAATAGTTGGGAAGTCCATAGACGGGTCCGGCTTCATCGGGAAGGTCGGGATCCACTCCGTTCGGAACTGGCTGGCCTTTTTGTCCGCTGATCGAGGGCGCGATGATGCGATGTGTCAAGGCGACCGGGAATCCTGATCCGTCGACGGTTGCGGTGAGTCGATGCAAGCTCGCCGGACGATACGTGGAAAAGCGCATATCGTCTTCGCGCGTCCAGATCACTTTCACCGGAGCATTGATCGCTTTGGACACCAGCGCCGCTTCCACCGCATAGTCGTGCTCCAGGCGTCGGCCAAATCCTCCTCCCATCAGCGTCACGTTGACCTTTACCTGATCCGGATCGAGTCCAAGCGTAGTTGCCACCGAGTCACGGCAATCCTGGGGAACCTGTGTCGGCGCCCACAGTTCACACTTCGACCCCTGAAAGTGCGCCGTGCAATTTCCCGGTTCCATGGGCGCGTGGGCCATAAAGGGCAATTCGTACTCGGCCGAGATGTGACGCCCGGAAACCTTGGCGGGATCTCCTGCGGAGTAAAGACTCACGCTTTTTTTGGACGCGGCCCGTTTCAGCGACGCCATGACTGCGGCGGTATTCAAATCTCGGTTCGCTCCGTCATCCCACGTGACATTGAGTAAGCGGCGGCCCTCCATTGCTCCCCAAACGCTGTCGGCGACCACGGCAACGGCTGAATCGCCGATCTTTCCCACGTAACTCACGCCGGAGATCTTCTTAGATTCTCCATCGTCGAACTGCAAAACTTTACCGGCGATGGTCGGACATCGCGATAGCACAGCGAACCTCATTCCAGGCAGTCGATAATCGATGCCGAAGATGGCTTCGCCCTTGACCTTGGCGGGCGAGTCGAGACGCGGCAGGCGTTGTCCAACGATCTTGTAATCCTTGCTTTGCTTGAACGGCACGTCGGTCGGAACGGGCAGCGTCGCGGCGTTGCTGGCGAGTTCTCCATAACTGAGGCTGCGGTTGGTTGCCGTGTGCTTGACGCGGCCGCTTTCCGCGATGCATGAAGATCGCGCAACGTTCCAGGTCAGGGCTGCGGCTGTAATCAGCATCTCGCGCGCGGCGGCGCCGGCTTTGCGCATAGGATCCCAGGTGGTGCGGACGCTCGCGCTTCCTCCCGTGGTCTGGTCGCCGAAGAGGGTGCTGGCTCCCGCTTGTTCGATCTGAATTTGCTTCCAGTCGGCTTCAAGTTCTTCGGCCAGGATCATGGGCAGCGCCGTGCGTACTCCTTGTCCCATCTCCGAGCGCGCGACCACGATCGTAACTTTGTTGTCGGGGGTAATGCGCAAGTAGGCGTTGGGTGAAAAAGATTCTTCGTGCGAGCCGGATTTGTGTGGCAGGTAGAAACCAATTACCAGGCCTGCGCCAGCGGCCGCTCCGGCGACGACAAATTCACGTCGGGATAGCGGGCTCATCGCGAGCCTCCGTTTCCGGCGGCGCGCCGCACCGCTTTGCGAATCCGTTCATAGGTTCCACAGCGGCATAGGTTCCCGTTCATCGCCTGCGTGATCTGCTCGTCAGTCGGGTTGGGAGTCTTTGCCAGCAGCGCAGCGGCGGACATAATTTGCCCGGTCTGACAGTAGCCGCATTGCGGAACTTCTTCCGCGATCCAGGCTTGCTGCAGCACGTGCAGGCCGTGGGCTCCGAGGCCTTCAATCGTAGTCACGCTCTTGCCCGCGACTTGCGACACCGGAGTGGAGCACGAACGTATCGGATTGCCCTCGACATGAACCGTGCACGCGCCGCACAATCCTGCGCCACAACCGAATTTTGTTCCGGTGAGTTCGAGAGTGTCGCGGAGAACCCAGAGTAAAGGCGTTTCGGGAGAGACGCTGACTTTCTTTTCGCTGCCGTTAACGCGGAGTGAGATGTCTGCCATGGAGGTCCAGTTGTGGATTTGGGAAGCTGCACAACATGGTACCCAACCGGGGGGAAAAGTGGAAATGGTCGGCCGCCTGTCTGACCGAAGGCGGAGTCTTGAAGTTGGCTCGATCTTTCGTGGCGGGAAGATTCGTTCCGCGCGTCGCGCGTCTTGGCCATGCCGGTAACTGCTGCTGGGGTGTCCATTGGTAATTTGTATTTATGTGAGTCCGCCCGCAGAATCGATGTGCCCACCACTTCGAAGTCCAGCTCTCGCAGCTTGCTGCGCCGCTGAACCGAACCAATCTGGCCGGAATGGAAGTTGAAGTTATGTCTCGCGCGAAAGCCACCATTCTCTGCATAGACGATCACTGGAACGGCCTTATTGGGCGCAAGATGCTGCTGGAACATAGCGGCTATCGGGTTTTAGAGGCTAGCGACGGCGACGAAGGATTAAAGTTGTTTCGCTCGCACGCTGTGGATGCGGTAGTCCTGGACTACCAAATGCCAGGTATGAACGGCGACCAGGTTGCCGCGAAGATGAAGCGCATTAATTCGCAGGTGCCGATCATGCTTTTGTCAGCCTACGGACCCCTACCGAAGAACAAGTTGAGTTCAGTGGATTCGTTTCTCTCGAAATCTCAGCCCCCGAACATTCTCTTATCTACGCTCCAGAGTCTGCTGGGGAACCGTCCCAAACCCTTCTTCTCCCGTTGGCTCGAACATTGGAAGATCCGAAATCAGGTGGTGACCCATTGAACTTCCTAAAGAATCTCTTGGGACGAGGTTGTACGCATCGTTTTTCATGGCCGCGCATTGGCGACGACGGACTTCATTACCAGATTTGCCTGGCTTGCGGAACGGCGTATGAGTATGACTGGAAGGGGATGCGGCGCACAGATCGCCTGCTGACCGCCGTCATTGAACGTGGGTTGCAGGGCGACTCTTGCTCCCATGTTCGCGCTGTGCGACGTTGAAATATTTGGACTATTCATGATTCATTTGCCCCAGACCCGCCCAACCCGCGCGCCTCGCGCAAACTTGCGCGGGACTGTTTCAGTCCTCGTTCAACTGGAGAACCTACGGCGTATTCCAGGCAAGCTACATAAGCTTTCGGTCACGGGAGGGCTGCTGGAGCTCGCGGTTTACCTGGACGAGCGAGCCAAGGTTGGTTTAACGATTCCGGTCCGCTCCGCCACGTTGCGCCCCAAAGCCGAAATGCTGTTTCCGATGCGAGGCACACGCGGGTATCTGCAGCCCTTTCGGTTTACCACTCTTTGGGCGGAAGAGCGGCAGATACTGGAAATGGAAATAACAGAACTGCTGAAGCAAAACCTGGCGCCAACGGCCTCAAGCTGCGGCTCAGGCTTCCGCCCGCGCCGCTTCCATCTGGAATCCTTTTAGCGTCCCTATCACCGCCAAGCGCGACTTCGCCAACTGCCAGTTCACCAACCGCTTTTTCCTCCAGCCACACCACCGATTACTAACGAAGCGTGGCGGATGTGGCGCGAGAACCAACCGGGTAGCCCGTTTCTGATACTGCGTTGTGGTCAATTTTGCTCAGTATTACGGGCGCGATAAGAGGAAACTAAGGGGGACACCAAAACGGGAATCCCACGAAGGGTTGGCTATGAGTTTTGCCGATCGAAGGGAAGCGATCTCGACCTCCGGGCATTGGCTGCACACCTGGCGCAGAAGATACGGATTCGCACTGGTAGCCGCGACCACCGCAGGCGTCGTGGGATACGGTCTGAATATTGCGCACGGATTTCGCCATCCCTTTATCTTGTTTTATCCCACGATTATCCTGATTGCCCTTCTGGGCGGATTGGGGCTAAGTCTGTTCGGAAACGATATTACCGAACGCAAAATGGCAGAGGAGGCGCTGCGCCGGCGCGAAGAGGACTATCGCCGGTTCGTGGCCCAGAGTTCGGAAGGAATCTTTCGCCAGGAGATGGATGCACCCGTTTCCATCGATCTGCCCGAGGACGAACTGGTTCAACATATTCTCTTCGACTCGTACATGGCGGAGTGCAACGATGCCCTGGCCAAGATGTATGGTTTCACGTCGGGACAGGAACTGATTGGGAAGCGTTTGTCAGAAATGCTGGTAGCGGACGATCCCCGCAACATCGAACTCACTCTCGAATACATAAGGTCTGGATTCAGAGTCGAGGAGCGAGAGTCGCATGAAGTAGACATCCAGGGCAAACCGAAAGTGTTTCGCAACAGCATGATCGGAATTGTAGAGAACGGCAAACTGGTGCGCACGTGGGGAACCCAGCGCGACGTCACCGAGCAGGTGAAGGCAGAAGAGGGCCAAAGAAAAGCGGAACAGTCTCTGCTAAAGAGCGAAGAGCGTTTTCGCGTCGCGCTCAAGGATTCTCCAATTACCGTCTTCAATCAGGATCGCGACCTGCGTTATACCTGGATTTACAACCCCCAGAGTTACTGGCAAAACGAGGCAATCGGCAAGACCGATGCGGAAATCATTGGGGCGAAGAGAGCAGCGAATCTGGTTGACCTCAAGAACCGAGTTCTGAAAACGGGCGCGGCCTTGCGCCAGGAAGTGGCAATTCCCCACAACGGCCGCAGCGATGTGTTCGATATAACGATCGAACCCCTGCTCGATGGGAATGGAAATGTGATTGGGATTACCGGCACTTCCACGGATATTGGGCGGCTCCGGGAAATGGCCGATCGCCTGCAAGATGCCAGGGACAAGCTGGCGCAGGAGAAATCATATTTGGAAGGCGAGATTCAGGCAGAGCTCGGGTTTGAAGAAATTATCGGGCAAAGTCCGGCCTTGCGCGAGGTGTTGAAGAATGTGCGGGTAGTGGCGCCCACCCATTCTACGGTCTTGTTATTGGGGGAAACCGGCACCGGGAAAGAATTGGTGGCACGCTCGTTGCATTCATTGAGTTCACGGCGTGGCAAGACCTTCATTAAGCTCAATTGTGCCGCGGTGCCGGCAGGGTTACTGGAAAGCGAGCTCTTCGGACATGAAAAGGGGGCATTCACCGGCGCTGTCAGCCAGAAGATAGGCCGCATTGAGCTGGCAGACAAAGGAACCCTGTTTCTGGATGAGATCGGCGAATTGCCGCTCGAACTGCAGCCCAAGCTGCTGCGGGTTTTGCAGGATCGTGAATTTGAACGGTTGGGCGGGATCCATACATTGCACGTTGACGTGCGCATTATTGCCGCTACGAACCGCGATCTGCATCAGGACGTTGCGGACAAACAATTCCGCGAAGACCTGTTTTACCGTCTCAATGTATTCCCCATCGATTTGCCGCCGCTGCGGCAGCGGCGGACCGACATTCCAATCCTGGTTCGTCATTTTGTGAACAAACACTCCGCGCGGATGGGTAAGCACGTTGAGATCGTGTCCGACGAGACCATGGCTGTGCTTCAGAACTGGAGCTGGCCTGGCAATATTCGCGAACTGGAGAACATGATTGAACGCATGGTCATCTTGAGTAAAGGAAGCGTTCTGGCCGCGCCACCGGTGGAATTGGATGCGACGCTGGGCGTGACCGAAGACAATCTTACGGAAGTCGAACGCGAACACATCATTCGCGTGCTACGAGAGACCAATGGGGTGTTGTCGGGCGAGGATGGAGCCGCCAGCCGCCTGGGAATCAAGCGGACGACCCTACAGTCGATGCTGAAGCGATTCGGAATCGGATCCCAGGACTACCGGGGCGGAAGTAACACGTACGAGTCCAGTTAGAGGAATCGAACGATGATCTCGTCCAATGGGGAGTCTAGATTTGCCTTCCTTTCGAAAGGAAATCGAAGCCAGCTTTGACCCAACCACGGTTACTTCGCTAAGCGATTGTATTTCTTTAGTGCCTCACGGAGACGTTCATGGGGTAAGGCGATAACCGTGTGATTGTCGATGCCGGTCATGGTTTCAGCGGCGACCATGGCGTTGACCACGGCCTCTTCGGTGGCCTGAACGGTCGCCAGAAAAATGGGATCGAGCGAATCGTTGGGAAGCATGGTGAGTTGGTGCATCCCCTTGCTACCGACGGCACCGGGATTCGCGGTAGAGAAAGCGATGAAGATGTCACCCGAGCCGTCACCGGAGTAGCTTCCATCGCGGCCCAGACCGAGGGAAATCTTACGCGCGATGCGTTTGAGTTGTGTGGGAATCAGCGGAGCGTCGGTGGCGAGAACGACGATGATTGAGCCCACATCTTTCTGCCAAACAGTGTGCTCGGGAATTTCGCGACCCACGTTGATTCCCGCTATGCGAAGCTGCTCCCGTGACCCGTAGTTGCACTGCACGAGGACGCCGACGGTATAACCCCCGGATTTTGCGTCGAGCACGCGTGACGACGTGCCGATTCCGCCCTTGAATTCGTTGCAGATCATGCCCGTGCCACCGCCGACATTGCCTTCTTCCACGGGACCGGCGTGTGCGGAGTCGAGGGCGTGAAAAGCGTCTTCCGGCTTGACGTGGAATCCGTTGATGTCGTTCAGATAACCATCCCAGGTCTCGGCGACAACCGGAAGAGACCACCAGTAGCCTTCCATGTCTGGCGTGCCGTGCTTCACCTTCCAGGCGATGACCGCGTCGCGGACGACGCCCACACTGTGGGTGTTGGTGATCATGACCGGGCCGTTGAGGAAGCCGGAATCGTCGACCCATGTCGTGCCGGTCATTTCGCCGTTGCCGTTGAGCGTGAACCACGCCGCGAAGACAGCGTCGTTGCTGGCCTTCCCGCGAGGGTGAATCGCGGTTACGCCGGTGCGAACCGGGCCTTTCCCGACTTCGAGTTTCCCTTCACCGGAGATGATCGTGGTGTGACCGACTTCGACGCCCTTCACGTCGGTAATCGCATTGTTAGCTCCCGGAGTGCCATCGAAAGGGACGCCCAAATCGCGGGCGCGAGGCTTGGTTTGCCCTGACATGGTTGCACAGACAGTGACGCCCAGGATGAATACGGCCAACCCAACACGCGACAGGGACATAGGGCCTCCGGCAAAGCAGGAAGTATACGGCATACGACGGGCGAGAATAGGGTGCGCCGCTGGGCGCTCTGGGCCGGGCTCTGCGGTACAATCTCTGCGGTACAATCGCAGCAACGCAGGACTACTTGGGAGACCTATATGGATTCGTGGAAGAAGGCTCTATTGCTCGGTTCGGTTGCTGCGGCAGCAGTTTTGTTTTTGAAAAAGCGATATCCCCTCGGGGTTTTGGCCACCGGAGTCAGCCTTGCGATGCTGGCTTCGGAATATCCGGAAGACTTCGAGAGGGTGCGGCAGTCCTTGCCCGATTATTTCGAACGCGGCATGCACGTGATGGAAATGGCTGGCCAAGCCGGCAAGCGAATCACGGAAGCAGCGGGACGGGGCACGGCGGGAGTCTGGGAGGAAATCGGGGGATAAGGAGAGGCGTCAGGCTTCGGACCTCAGACTTCGGAACTCCAGACTGACGCCAGATGTTCTCGTACTAGTCAACCACGAATGTGGGTCCGAGGTCTGACGCCGGTTTTTCTTACTCGATACCGAGTTGTTTTCTCGCCTCAGGGCTCAAACGTTCGGGAGTCCAGGGCGGAGTCCATACGACATTTACCGTGCAGTTACCGACGCCCGGCAACTGTTCCACCCGGGATTTGACCTGAGCGCTGATGTTGACGTGCTCGGGGCAACCTTGCGCGGTGAGGGTCATTTCGACAGTCACATCCTGCTTCGCCTCAACGGAATCGACAGCGAGATCAGCTTCGGGGGCAGAAGCAAAATCCACTTTGTAAATCAAGCCCAAGTCAACGATGTTGACCGGAATCTCAGGATCGTAGCAACTCTTCAGCGCGCTCAAGACGTCCTGTTCGGTGATGGCAGCCATTGCAGAAATAACCTCGCTTCCAGTTTACCTTATAGCTGCGCGCTAGCGGATGGGCTGTGGCCGCACCTGAAAACTTGATAGAGTTTCCCGATGATGAGTCCCGAAGCGAAGCAGAAGTTACAACTGGCACTGTTGCTCGCAATGGTAGTTGCAGGAGTGCGTGCGGGTTACATTCTGTATCAGCGCCATGAAGATCGGATGGCCGACGAGAAGAAGAAGCAGGCGGCGAACGTTGGATATTCGAATCCCGATTACTATGTGAATCCAAAGAAACTTCATCCTTTTGACGTGAAGAGCGCCAAGCAGCTCACGCTGCAGCCGGTGTGGGTGAAGGAGGGCTATCGCTATACGTATTATCCGTACGACGCGGCCAGCAAGCGAGTGGACTTCGGGCGCGAGGCGGGCTTATTGTTGCCGATCGAAAAGCTGGAGATCAAGGACGTGCTCACGGCGAAGCCTCCCGGAACGGGCCAGCGCCTGCAGGTGATGGCGACCTTTCAGAAAGAAGGAAAGACCTACGCGGTGCCCATTGGGTTTGAGGCCGACGAGCAATATAAGATTTATTCCGACGAGATATTTTTCGTGGAAGATCCGCGCGACTTGTACAAGCACTGGCCGGCGGATGTGTGGCAGGCGGTGGAGCAGCACCAGGTCAAACCCGGAATGAACGAGATGCAGGCGGATTTCGCAATCGGCATGGGCGTCCCCGATGCGGGCAGCAGTTCTGACGAAAAAACGGTGCGCTATCCGAACGGGGGAAAGCCGCTGGTGATTGTCTACCATGACGGTAAGGCGGCGGAGATTAAGGCGGGCGAGCCAGGATCGTAAAGCGTTCCGGGTTGCTCGGCTTGTCGTTTGCCAGACAGCCGACGCTGTCAACACATTGAGAATCCCGGTCGGTGGGCTATGGAATAGCAACCACTTGTTTCGGCAGATTCCATCCACGCAAAGCCAATTGGGCGGCCCCGTTGGCTGATTTTGCGGGATATTCGATTTCGATTTCACGGCTTTCGCCAGGAAGTAACGAAACGTAGTTGTCGGTGTAATAGGCAGGGAGAATTCGCGAGCCGTCCCCTGCATTCAAAAGCGTC
The DNA here is from genome assembly GCA_963709305.1 of uncultured Acidobacteriaceae bacterium. Taxonomy (GTDB): domain Bacteria; phylum Acidobacteriota; class Terriglobia; order Terriglobales; family Acidobacteriaceae; genus Sulfotelmatobacter. The sequence goes on from CAVPWO010000010.1 coordinate 57,796, forward strand.
ATCTTGCTGGCGAGTGCGACCGCAGTTCCAGTGTTTCGCAGTTCGACCTGTAAACGAACATTGTCGCCGGCACGACTGGATTTAGTTGTTGCAGAAACCGACGCCGCAGGAAGACGGTTCAAACGCCGATAGGAAGCATTGGTCGCTCCCAGCCAGTAGAAATTCCGGGAAAGAACTTCGCCGGACGAATTGCGCAGCTCCAAATTCAGCAGAACTACATCTTCTCTGGAAAGCACGAAGGCCAGCTCCAGCCGAAAGCCCTCAGTCAAAGCGTTGGCGGCTGCATCTTTTTTTTCTTCTCGATGGAGCAGTAACTTATTGTCGAGCGAATACAGATTCGCGATGATCGACAGACCCGCCTGCGGATCGTTCGTGGTATTCACGACCGCAACGTTGTAATTCGACAGATCCAGTTGCACGTGCAGCGGTTCGCAGGCTTTCTTCACTGCGTAGAAAGAAGACTGCGTGTCATAGTCCGCGTTCAGGATTTGCCAGGTATTGCTGGGCCACGCAGGCTGGGTCATCCACAAAAGGCGTCCGCTATTCGGGGACCAGAGATGCGCGTTCATGCCTTCGAAAATCGCGCGGTGATCCACGTAGTCGAGCATCTGCGCCTTTCTCTCGAAATCTTCTAGGCTGACAGGAGCCCCGAACTCCGCCTGCATTTGCGCCATGAAAGGAGCCATGTCGCCGTTCCCGCTCTGATGCCAGTCGTGGTAGGCCCAGTCATCGCTGATGGGCCACTGATCTTCGTTCGGAATCGACGTGCGAAAAGACTCCAGCGTCGAAAACGACGGTGTTCCAGTTTCCACGGAGAACCCGTGATTCAGTGCGGTGTAGTAAAGCGCAGGGTCCATGTATTTGTATGGGCCGCTGTTTTGAAGATTGACCTGGTTCGAACTGGGGAAGTAGTAGCGGGTTCCGTCGAGCGATCGAATTAAGTCGATGAGCCCTTCGTTGATAATCGGCTGCGGCACGCCTTCGTTGCGTCCGCACCATACTACGATCGAAGGATGATTACGAAAGCGCAGGATTGTGTCGCGCGCGTTGTCGAGAAACAGCGCTGGATCCTGGGCCTCGACGTTGTAGTTCTGTGTCGATTCCCAGAAATCGTTCCACACCATCAATCCGTATTCGTCCGCCAGATCGTAAAACGTTTGCTCCGTGTTCTGGCCCACCCAGTTGCGAATGATGTTCAAATTCGCGTCGCGGTGCAACCGGAAAAAAGGCTCCAGATGTTCGCGCGAGACGCGCTTGCGCGAGTCGTCCATGCCCCAGTTACCGCCGCGGCAGGCGATGCGCACGCCGTTGACTTTAATCACCAGGTAGGGTGAAGTTTGTGTATCGTCGAGCATCTTTATCGACTGCGACTGCTCGCCTCCCGGCATCAGCGATGCGACCCAGGACTTCCATCCCTCTTTCCATTCCGGCGGAAAGGTCGGGGGAAACGGATCAGCCGCGGGGATTTGGCGCATGCCTTCGTGGCGAACGTCGACTACTTGTTGATTCGTAATTCTCGCCGTCGTGGGCGAATATTCCAGACGGCGGAGGTGGCCAGTGCTATCGAGCAGGCTCAACTCATAGGTGATTTCGCGAATTCCGAAGCGCAACTCCTTCGTGTCCGATGCGGTGTTTCCCTCCAGGAAGGTAAGTTGCAGTTTGTATAGTTCCGGCTTCCCGTAGCCGTTCGGCCACCAGAGGCGCGGATGCTGCACGGTCAGTTGAGTGAATTCCGGCGGCGCCAGCGTCACCGCATTTTCGCCCGCGGTCAATGTGACTTGTTTGGTTACCACGATTTCACCGAAGGAGGCCTTCAAGGTTCCCGTCACCGGTGAGTTGGAAACGTTGTTGAGCGGCACGTTGATGGTGACGTCAGCGCGCGTGGTGTCGGGCAGGGGCAGCGCTGTCACCACCTGCGGGTCGCCGATCTTTACGATGCCGGTTGCGGTAAGTGTTACCGGTTGCCAGATGCCTGTATCGCGATCGCGAACGGCGGGAATCCAATCCCAGCCCTCGGTGGCGACGAAAGTCGGGCCATCCAGACACATGATTCCGCCATTCTCACCGGGCCCGCCTTTAATGGATTGCTCTTGCGGAATTCCGGGATGAGGAGGAGGCGAAACGCGCACTGCCAAAACATTTTGCCGATCCGGCCTCAAAATATTCGTCACATCGAACGTGCCACGAATGAATGCCCCCTTGATCGAACCCAGAGACCGGCCATTCATCCACACTGCCGCCTGGTAATTGATGCCTTCAAGCGTCAGGCTGAGACGGCGTCCTTGGACCGCAGCGGGCGCATGAAATTCCACACGATACCAGTAATCCTGCTTGTTCAGGCTCTCCGGGATAGCGAGATTATTCAAGCCGTAATCGGGATCGGGGTAAACGCCGCGATCCACCATTGTCGTGAGCACAGTCCCGGGAACAGTCGCAGACATCCAGTCGCGAGAATTGAACCCGACCTGCGAGATGATTGGACCGTCCGCATTGACTCTTGGGGCAGGAATCATGTTCCAACCGGCTACGAGCGTCCACTGGCCTTCGCCCGTCGCGCGGAGAATTTCGTGCGTCTGCAGCGGTTTTACGTTGGGAACCGAGAATGGCGCCTTGCTGCGCGGCATGGTCGCGGGATCCTGAGGCGCGCGATATCCGGCTTGCCCGCGGGTTTGCACGGGCCAGGGTTTAGATCCCTCCTCGAATTCAGCAGTGGAAAAATCGTCAGACTTTTGAAAGAGCTGTTTGATCTCATCGCTGCTCAGAGCTCTTCGAAGTGCTGTGAACGACGCGATGGCACCGCCGAAGTGGCGCCAATTTGGAGAAGGAAGCGAAGGTGGCGCGAGTTCGAGGACGGGGCTTACGCTTCCCGAATCTAATTTTCCGCTGGCCAGTTGCGCGCCGCCACTGTAAATCCGGAACTCGATGCCATCAAATGTGGCCGCAATGAAATGCCATTTCCCAGGGGGAAGCGCAGCTCTTCCCGAGAGAGTATTGTCCTTTCCCATCCACAAAGTCAGGTACTCGCTGCTCAAGGCGAGATATCTGGAAAACTCCTCCTCCGGATCGCCCACCCCTGCCACCAGGGTCGACATTTTCTGAGCTTCGGCGGGCTTAACCCAGCCATAAAGCGACCAAGGCGAATCGGCACGTAGAAGGGAATCGTTTTTCGTGAGCGGCTTCTTCAGGCCGTCGCCATCGGGCAAGAACAGCGCATTGAATGGACCATAAAAGGGGGGATCGTCCGTAACCTGCGCCTGCGAGTAGCCGCGAACGGCAGTCGCGATCAGACAGATGAAGAGTATTCCAGCTTGAATGAGAACTCGAGAAGTAGAAGAAGAATCCTTCATGATCGCCCCGTCCACGGTGAAATTGCCCAGCGTGAATTCGAATCGTATCAGGACTCCCTGCGCCATCCTAGGGAACATGCAAAATTCCAATCGCCTGTATTCAAAAAACAGCTTTGCTGAAATGCTAAATTTATTGACCGAGACGCGAACGCTCTCGTAATCTATCTGGCAGTATGTTGTCTCATTTCCACCATCGCCATCACCACCACGCGCATAGCGTGACGGCGGCGACGCGCACCTGAGATTGCATCCTTGATCTGACAGCTCTCTCCAGGAGTTTCGGCCCGCTGACGCGTTAACGCTCAGCGGGCTTTTTGTTTCCACGAAAGGAATTTGGGAAATGAACGCAGAATTTGACTTCGACAAGATGGGCGGATTGCTTCCCGCCGTGGTGCAGGATTCAGCTGGCGGCGAAGTTCTGATGGTGGGATTTATGAATCGCGAGTCGCTGGAACGCACGCTTGAGGGCGGATATGTCACATTCTTCAGCCGAACCCGCAACCAACTGTGGATGAAAGGCGAGAGTTCGGGAAACCGGCTGCGCGTCGTCTCCGTCGTTACCGACTGTGACCGAGATACTTTGCTGCTGCGGGTAGAAGTAGAAGGAGCAGGCCTCGTTTGCCATCGCGGTACTCGTTCATGTTTCACAGAACAAGTTTCTTTGCCAGGGCGAAAAAACACGGCGGGAGCAGGGAAGGGTACGCGATGAAGTTACGCATCGGAATCCCCAAGGGCAGTCTGCAGGAAGCGACCTTAGATCTGTTCGCGCGAGCAGGTTTACCGGCATACACCAATGGTCGATCATACTTCGCCAGCACCGCCGATCCGGATATCGATTGCATGTTGATCCGGGCGCAGGAGATGGCTCGTTACGTGGAGCACGGCGCGATTGATGCGGGCCTGACCGGCTTCGATTGGGTGGTTGAGAGCGGACTGGAGGTGATCACCGTCAGCGACTTGATTTACGCCAAACGCAGCCGAGGCAAAGTGCGCTGGGTATTGGCGGTGCCCGAGGATTCGACGATTCAGCGGGCGGAGGATCTTTCTGGAAAAATCGTCGCCACGGAACTAGTGAAGGTTACGCGGGACTATTTCGGCAAAAAAAACGTCGAGGTGCGGGTTGAATTTTCGTGGGGAGCGACGGAAGTCAAGCCGCCGATGCTGGCGGACGCGATTGTCGAAGTGACCGAAACCGGCAGTTCGCTGAAAGCTAACCGGCTGCGTATTCTGGAAACTGTGCTGGAATCGAATACGCAGTTGATCGCCAACAAGTCTTCGTACAACGATCGAGACAAGCGGCGAAAAATCGACAATCTCGCTCTGATGCTGCAGGGCGCAATGGAAGCCCAGGACCGCGTGGGGTTGATGCTGAATGTCCGGAAGGAAAACCTGGCGGCGGTGCTCGCGGTATTGCCTGCCCTACAGAAGCCGACGATCTCTCATTTGAGTGACGAAGACTGGCTCGCGGTCAACACGGTGATTGACGAGGGCTCTGCCTGGGATGTGATTCCTCGGCTTAAAGAGGCACAGGCGCAGGGCATTGTGGAGTATCCGCTGAATAAGGTGGTGTTGTGATGCGGATTGTATCCGACCGAGACGCCGACGCGATGGTGGAACGCCTGGCTTCGCGAAGCGCACGGCTCGGCAGTCTGGAGCCGAGAGTGCGACGGATCGTTGACGGCGTTCGCCGCGGCGGGGAAGGAGCGCTGCGACGCTTTGCCGAGCGCTGGGATGGGTTGGCCGCAAGACAATCTTTGACAGTATCCGACAAGGAGATGGCGGAGGCGTGGCGAACGCTTTCGCCGGCGCTACGCAAGTCGCTGCGACTGGCGGCACAGAACATTCGAAGTTTCTGTGAGTGGCAAAAGCCCAAGGACTGGATGCGAGTACGCGGCGGGATTTCCCTTGGACAGGTGGTGCGCCCTCTTGGTTCTGTGGGTTGTTATGTTCCGGGCGGACGCTATCCGCTGGTTTCCACATTACTGATGACGGTGATTCCCGCGCAGGTCGCGGGCGTGGAGAACATCCGCGTAGTGTCTCCTAAGCCCTCAAGGGAGCTTTTGGCGGCGGCTGCGATGCTGGGCGTTCGCGAGTTTTACCGCGTGGGCGGCGCGCAGGGGATCGCGGCGTTGGCATACGGCACCAGCAGCATTGGTCGAGTGGACAAGATTGTTGGTCCTGGAAACATTTATGTCACAGTTGCTAAGAAACTCGTGTCGTTCGATTGTGCGATCGATTTTCTGGCCGGGCCTACCGAAGCGGTTATTCTGAGCGACTCGGGAGTTCCGGAATTCATTGCCGCCGACTTGGTCGCGCAAGCTGAACACGATCCTGAAACTCTGGTTTTGCTTATCACGACCTCTCGCAAGTTGGCGCGATCGGTAATGCTGAACGCGACAAAACTGGCGAAAGGAAATCCAAACGCGCGGGAATCTCTGCGAGCGCGGGGTGCGGTTCTCCTGGCGGCATCGCGCGAACAAGCGGTCGACTGGGCGAATCGGATTGCGCCGGAACACATTACCATCGCCGCGGAGGACTTACCTTTCATCCAGAACGCCGGCTCCGTCTTCGTAGGGGAATACTCGGCGCAGGCGGCAGGCGACTATGCCTCCGGGCCCAACCATGTATTGCCGACTTCGGGGCAGGCGCGATTTCGAGGAGGGTTGAGTGTGCTGGATTTTGTGAAGATCATTTCGGTGCAGCAGGTTTCCGTCGCAGGCCTGCAGCGGATTGCTCCGGCGGTCGCGTGTCTTGCCGAGGCGGAAGGACTGCATGCGCATGCGCAATCCGTGCGGGTGAGGTGTGGAAATGCTTAATCCACGGGAAGCGGTGCGGACGCTGCCGTTGTATCATCCTCCGCTGGCCGGGAGGCACGGACTGCGGCTCGATTTCAACGAGAACACTGTCGGATGCTCGCCGCGTGTGCTCGAACGCTTACGGCAGTTGGGGCCGGAGGAACTGGCAAGCTATCCCGAGCGCGGGCCGGTGGAAGCGAACGTAGCCGAGCTCCTGGGGGTCGTGGCCGGGGAGTTGCTCTTGACCAATGGCGTGGACGAAGCGATTCATCTGCTGTGTGAGACCTACCTCTCTCCCGGCGACGAAGCGCTGATCGTCGTGCCCACGTATTCGATGTACCGAATTTATATGATGGCGGCTGGGGCGGAAGTCATCAGCCTTCCTGCGGACAAAGATTTTCGGTTTCCGGTCGAAGAGTTCTGCAACCGTATTACGCGGCGTACCCGACTGATCGCTGTTGCCAACCCGAACAATCCCACGGGAATGGTTACCTCAGTGGCAGATCTCCGGCGAATCGTGTCTTCGGCGCCAAGCGCGGCTGTGCTCGTGGATGAGGCGTACTTTGAATTCTACGGACAGAGCATGCTGGCGGCGCGCCGAGAGTTCTCGAATCTGTTTGTGGCTCGCACTTTTTCCAAAGCGTACGGGCTGGCTGGGTTGCGCCTTGGCGCGCTGGTTGGCGATGCCGGGCAAATGCGCGCGGTGCGGCGGATTTGTTCACCCTATAACGTGAACGCGGTGGCGCTGGCGTGCGCGCCAGACGCGCTCGGCGATCGACAGTACATTCAGCAGTATGTCTCCGAGGTTCTCGAATCGCGTAGACGATTGGAGAGTGCGCTTGGCGCCAAGGGAATTCAATTCTGGCACAGCCAGGCGAATTTCGTCCTCGCGCGTGTGGGTATCGCGTCCTCTTTTGCCGAACACATGCGGCGGCGCGGCATACTTGTCCGCGACCGTTCAAGCGACCAGGCCTGTGAAGGATGTGTACGTATCACGCTCGGGCCCCGTGTGCACACCGATCGTTTGCTCACCGCCCTCCAGGAAACCTGCGAAGAGCTTGGCATTGCGCAAGGAGCGTCGCAGCGATGAGAAAAGGGATCATCAAGCGCGTAAGCAAAGAAACGCAGATTCAGATCTCGCTCACCATTGAGGGGCGCGGTCGCTACGACATCTCCACAGGCATTCGATTCTTTGACCACATGCTCGAACTCTTCGCGCACCATGGCGGCTTCGATCTGAAACTAAAAGCGCGCGGAGATCTCGACGTCGACCAGCATCACACGGTAGAGGATGTGGGGATCGTTCTGGGGCAGGCATTCGATAAGGCGCTGGGCAGCAAGCGGGGCATCCTGCGTGCCGGATATTTCCTGATGCCGATGGACGAAACAATGGGACTAGCGGCCGTGGATTTTTGCGGACGTACCGCCGCGGTCATCGATACCAAGGTGCGCACGCGTCTGGTCGGCGATCTGCAATCTGAACTGGTGCCCGATTTCTTCGAAGGATTTGCTCGTGGTGCGAAAGCCAACGTTCATGCGCGCGTGCTTTACGGGCGATCGAGCCATCACAAAATTGAGGCATTGTTCAAAGCGTTTGCGCGAGCGTTGCGGGCGGCTTGTTGGCGCGATCGGCGCATGGCGCGGCTGCTGCCCAGCACCAAGGGAGTACTGTGATGATTGCGATCGTGGATTATGGCGCCGGGAATCTGGTCTCGGTGAAGAAGGCGCTGGAGTGGCTCGGGCATGAATGCGCAATCACCTCCGATCCTGGACAAGTTGCAAAGGCTACGAAGACCGTGCTTCCTGGAGTGGGTCATTTTGCTTCGACAGCGGCGCTCCGAAATTCGGGATTACAAGACGCCATTGTCGATGCCATCGATCGTGGGATTCCTTTTCTCGGCATCTGCGTCGGTATGCAGTGGATGTTTCAGACGAGTCAGGAATCACCCGAAACCGCCGGTCTTGGCGTGTTCGAGGGCGAATGCGAGCGTTTCCCCAAAACTGTGAAATCGCCGCACGTAGGTTGGAACCAGATTGAAATTAATCCATCGTCACGATTGTTGCGCGGTGTTCGGCCGTCATCCTTTGTGTACTTCACGCATTCGTTTCGTGCTCCGGTCACCGACACCACGGTGGCGTGTTGTGAGTATGGGGGACACTTTTCTGCGGCGGTGGAACGAGAGCATTTATTCGGCGTACAGTTTCATCCGGAAAAATCCGGAGAGACCGGGTTGCAAATCCTGAGCAATTTCTGCGCGCTGTGACATGCTGACGAAACGAATTATCGCCTGCCTCGACGTGGATGGTGGCCGCGTAGTCAAGGGGGTGCAGTTTGAAAATCTGCGCGATGCCGGCGATCCCGCCGAACTGGCGAAGGCGCACGGCGACTCGGGGGCAGACGAAATCGTGTTGCTGGATATTTCGGCGGCCAACGAGCGACGGGCCACGCTGCTCGATACGGTGCGACGGGCTGCGCGCCAGTTGTTCATTCCGTTCACGGTGGGAGGCGGCATTCGCACCCTGGAGGATGCGGCTGCAGTCTTCGCGGCCGGAGCGGACAAGATCAGCATTAATTCGGCGGCACTTGCTGACCCCACCTTAATCACGCGAATCGCAGCGCGCTTCGGTTCCCAGGCGGTGGTCGTGGCTATCGATGCCAAGCACTGTCAAGACGCATCGCACTGGGAGGCATTCACTCACGGAGGGCGAGCGGGAACGCGGCGGGATGCGATTCTCTGGGCTCAGGAGGCGGAGTCGCGCGGGGCGGGCGAAATATTGCTGACATCGATGGATCGCGACGGTACCGGCAAGGGATTCGATTGCGGACTCACGCGCGCTGTCGCCGGCTCAGTTCGAATTCCGGTGATTGCCTCAGGCGGCGCGGGCGGCGCAGAACATTTTGTCCAAGTATTTCGCGAAGGAAATGCCGACGCCGCGCTGGCGGCATCGATTTTTCACTACGGCTTCAGCCGCCTCGGCGATCTCAAGCAGCAACTCGGCGCGCAGGGAATTTCGGTGAGGTGGCCATGCTGATTCCCTCGATCGACCTGATGGGCGGCAAGATCGTGCAGCTTGTTCAAGGACAAAGAAAGGCGCTGGAGTTCGACGAATTTCGAGGCGTGGATCAATCGCTTCTCGAAATACCCGCTGATACAACTGATCGATCTGGACGCGGCCATTGGAACGGGTAACAACAAGGAACTCATCAGAGAGTTTGCGCTTCAGTTGCCGTGCCAGGTCGGAGGCGGATTACGGTCCGTTGCGGTCGCCGAGGCGGCTCTAGCGGCGGGAGCGCAGCGAGTCATTATCGGTTCGGCACTATTCGAGGGGAATGATCTGAACAAGGGCCTCGCGGAAGAAATGTCGGACGCACTCGGCTCCAGGCGCCTGGTTTTCGCCCTCGACTCGATTGGTGGGCGCGTGGCAATCCGTGGATGGCGCAAGGTGACGGATGTCAGCCCCTTAGAAATGATCGAGGCGCTTGAGCCCTGGTGCGGTGCGTTTCTCTATACCCATGTGGAGACGGAAGGCTTGTTGCAAGGATTCCCGCTGGATGCGATCCGCCCGCTACGAAAGGCGACCGGCAGACAGCTCATTGCGGCGGGCGGAATTCGGTCGCAAGAAGAAATCGACGAGCTGCATGCGATCGGAGTGGACGCCGTGGTGGGGATGGCGATCTATACAGGCCTCTTGCCGGGATTCTCCTAAAACTTCAATCCGACGGCGCTGCTGAGAAATGACGCCAGCGGCGACATCCTGCGGCACGCTCTGACAAAGATCGACATGAACTGGGGACTGCAGACCTGGTTGTCGGTGAAGTCCACGGAGGTACCGAGATCACGGAGCTTAAGATCTTCCACGAATTCGTGATCGGCGGGGAAGCCGCGGGGCGGTCGACGGAGTTTGCCGGCATCTTCCCAGTTGAGAAGTTTGCGCACAGCGCGCCATTCGTGGGGACGCGACACGATAGCGTTGCGGACCTTCAGCAAGGTCGGCGGCTCGGGCCGCCACAGTCCGGATGCGGCGAAACAGCCGCCGGGCTCAAGATGAAGATAAAAACCGGAAGAGTGAACATCCTTGCCACGGTGAGAAAAACGCATCGCAATGTGCGTCTTGTAGGGACGCTTGTCATGGGAGAATCGGACGTCGCGATAAATGCGAAACATGGAACCGCGCGACGGACGTGGATCGGCGACGAGATGCGGCGTGATGTTGTGTAACGGAACGGCGAAGTCGGTGATAAAGCGAAGCGCTGGCTGGCGAACATACAGTTCGAATTCGTCCTGGTGTGCCAGAAACCAGTCGCGCTTGTTGTTCCGCTTGAGCCGGGCGAGAAAGCGAAAAAGGTCCGTTGTGAAATAAGAGGGCATCAGAGATAAGTTATGTAACGCCCGGCGAAAAAGTAAAGTACGCACGGGCGCTGCAAACCTTCAATCTTCTAGTTTAAAAACACGCTCCATGAGAAGCCACTTCTCGCCTGCTCTGGCTTGGGGTAATGCTTTCTGAAGTGTCCCCATCAGGCTCTCCCATTCCTGGACCTTCGGATTGAGTTGATCGGCCTTTGCCTTCGCCTCAAATGAGAAAGAATCATTGACCTCCATGATCATGAACATCCGTGTTCCCAGCAAATATATCTCCATATCCGCGATACCGGAGTCGCCCACAGGAAAAACAGGCTGGTCACCAATACGAACGGCACCACATATCGTCGCTCCGTGATTGGCGTAGATGAATTCACTCGAAGAGCCTCAGGTCAGGGCGCGATCCAGATGAACGTAGCCCCCGTCAACGAATAAGTGCTGGCCTGTGGTATGGCTCGATTTGGGCGACAGCAGAAATAAAACCGTGGCAGCAATTTCTTCGGCCGTGGTCATCCGCTGCTGGAGCGGAATCTTGGTGAGAATCGTCCGCAACTTTTCTTCGGGATTCGGAAAAGTGTCCAGCCAATCGCGGTAGAGCGGCGTCATCACCTCCGCCGGCATTACGGTATTGACCCGGATGCCAGAGGGGAGGAGTTCCGCGGCCCATTCGCGTGTCAACGCCATGATCGCCCCTTTTGAGGACGCATAACCCGAGGTGCTTCCCTGGCCCGTGACCGCCGTCTTAGAGCCGATGTTGACGATCGTGCCCCTTGAGCGCTTCAAGTGTGGCAGCGCGTAGTGAGCCATCGAATAGTAGTGGACTAGATTGCGCTGGAGCGACTCCACGTACTCGCTTAGGCTGCCATGTTCCAGGCCGACCTTGTCGTTACGCCCAGCGTTATTCACAAGCCCATCGATGCGGCCAAACTTCCTCACAGTTTCCTCGATGGATTGTGCACAGTGCTCCGCAATCTCGAGATTGACGTTGAACATTTCACAAGCGACGCCGCGTTTGTGCAGTTCATTTTGCAGTTGCTCGCCGGCTTGGGCATCACGGTCCACAATCACTGGGATTGCACCTTCGGCGCCACAGGCATGCACAATCGCCGCGCCGATTCCCTTCGCGCCGCCGGTAACAATGATGACTTTATCTTTGAGTCCCAAGTCCACGCGTTAGCCTCGCAGATTGAAGAAGCCGCCGTCGATGGGATAGTCCACGCCTGTGATGAAAGCGGCTTCGTCCGAGCACAAGAACAAGGCAAGAGAAGCAACTTCTTCCGGCTTCCCCATTCTTCCGAGGGGCTGCGACTTTGCCAACTTCTCAAACATTTCTTTCTCGCGTCCGGGATAATTCTTCTGCAGATAACCATCGACAAACGGAGTATGAACCCGAGCCGGTGAAATGCAGTTACAGCGGATGTTGTGCGCCAGATAATCTCTGGCCACGGAATAAGTCATGGCGACGACCGCGCCTTTGCTGAGGGAATAGGCGAAACGGTCGGGAAGACCTGCCGAACCGGCGATCGACGCCAGGTTGACGATCACGCCGCCACCAGAATTCTTCATGTGTCCGACTGCGGCGTGCATGCAGTTATAGAAGCCCTTAACATTGACGCGAACCACGCGGTCGAATTCTTCTTCGGTGGTGCTCTCCACGGTTCCAATATGTGAAATGCCGGCATTGTTGATAAGAATGTGTATCTGGTCATCGGGGAACAGTTCGTCAAAGGTGGCTTTGACCTCCGTCTGCTTTGTCACGTCACAAACATATGCGGAGGCCGCTCCGCCAGCCTCGGCGATTCGCTGGCAGGTTGCTGCCGCAGCGGACTGATTTATATCCAGAATACAGATCTTGGCGCCCTGCGCTGCGAATTTCCAAGCGATGGCCTGCCCAATACCACTGCCGCCGCCGGTAATGACAGCGACTTTGCCATCCAGTCGAAAAGCCGCCTTAGTCTCTTGTGTACTCAGAGCGAAACTCCTCGTTTCCAAGGGATGAAATCTTCTTGCGCCTTCATTTCCGCTCTGGTTCGGACTTCGCCGCTCGCTACTTTGATTATGAGGTCCAGAATCTCCTCCCCCATCATTTCCATAGTCTTCTTCCCGGCTACGACCGCGCCGGTATCGATGTCGATGATATCGTGCATTCGTCGTGCTAGGTCCGAGTTGGTAGAGAGCTTTACGACTGGCGCGATCGGATTTCCCGTGGGTGTGCCGAGACCTGTAGTGAACAGCACCACGCTGGCTCCGGCCCCCACTTGGGCTGTCACGCACTCCACATCGTTTCCCGGCGTGCACTGCAGATTAAGCCCGGGTTCCGTGGAATACTCGGGATAGTCGAGAACAGCGTTCACCGGGGATGTCCCGCCCTTCTTCGCTGCCCCCGCCGATTTCATAGCATCAGTCAGCAGCCCATCCCGCATATTCCCGGGCGACGGGTTCATGTCGAAGCCGGAGCGGACAGCGGCCGCGCGGGCAGCGTAGTCACGCATCAGTTGAATGAAGCGATTGCCAATGTTTTGGTTTTTGCTGCGGTTGATCAGTTCCTGTTCGACCCCGCACAGTTCGGGGAATTCGGAAAGAATCGTTCTGCCGCCCAAAGCGGCAACCAGATCGGCGGTATGTCCGATGGCGGGATTCGCGGAGAGACCGGAGAATCCGTCGGAGCCGCCGCACTTCAGGCCCACGCATAGATCGGCCAACGGGGCGGAAGTGCGCCGAGCTTTGTTGGCTTCCACCAAGCCGAGAAACGTCTGCCGGATCGCCTCCGACATCATCGCCGCCTCCGACCCGCTGCGCTGCTGCTCGAGGACGAATAAAGGCTTGGCGAACGTGGGATTGCGTTTGCGAATTTCTTCGCGGAGGATTCCGATCTGCGCGTGCTGACAACCCAGGCTCAGGACTGTGGCTCCCGCCACGTTGGGATGGTGAATATAACCTGCGATCAGGCCGCAAAGATTGTTGGAATCTTCCCGTGTTCCGCCACAGCCGCCCTCGTGCAGCAGAAAGCGTATGCCATCAATGTTCTCAAACAAGCGGCTACGAGGGACGGTGTCCACATCTGCGGGAGTCGTGTGACCATCGATTTGATCTGTCTTACCTTGGCGATAGAGCGTTGCCAGTTCAGCGACTTGTCGGCGGTAGACTTGGGGAGCGGCGAACCCAAGTTCTTGTTCAAAGGCCTGCTTGAGCACTTGAATGTTTTTGTTCTCACAGAAAACCAGAGGAACGACGAGCCAATAGTTACGTGTCCCCACTTGGCCGTCAGACCGCCGATAGCCGAGAAAAGTCTTGCGCTTCCACTGCGAAACATCGGGCGGAGACCAGTGGAAATCACCTGACTGCTCGTGAAATGGCGCAGCCTGGTGATGAATATTGCCCAGCGTTAGCAGGTCTCCGGCGGCAATGGGCTTGACGGCTTTCCCGACCAGGACACCGTACATGATGACCTCATCGCCGACGGCGAGGTTCCGGATGGCGAATTTGTGTTTGGCGGGCACATTCTTAACGAGACTGCAGGTCTGGCCCGCGAATTCAATTCGCTCGCCGGCTTTCAAATCTGTAAGAGCGATCAAAACGTTGTCGCGAGAATCGAGTTGGAGCACGGTACGGGACATTAGTTTCGACGTAGGCGGCGTCGGGATTCGTCCGGATATTGTAAAGCATCGGTCGCGGACCCCTAAGAGCGTCGCGGGCCTCGCGGGACTGCAGGCAGTTGTCGCGCTCCGCTCGACGACCAACCGAGGGCGGCTGTCCGCACATGGGCCCTCCTGAAACCTTCCACCACGGCGCTCTTAGCTTGCCGGAAGTCCGTAAAATCGCCGAGCGTTGGCACCGAGAACTCGATCTTGACACTCTGGTCTTTTCTGGAGGAGATAGTTTTTCACGACGTTGACTGCTCTGCCGTATGAAGCCGCGAGCAGGCAGACTGGCCAATCGGAGCCAATCATCAGACGATCAGATCCGAAAGCTTCGAAGGCGACATCGAGAAACGGGACGATCTGCTCCGGATTCCAATGCTGCCAGTCGGTCTCAGTGACCAAGCCCGAGAGTTTGCAGAATACGTTGGGAAAGGCGGCCAGCCGAGAGATTCCCTGGGCCCAGGAATCGATATTGCCGGTCTTGATTGGCGGCTTGGCAAGGTGATCGAGGATAAAGCGCTGGCGCGGAAAGCATTTGGCAAATTCGGCGGCAACGGGAAGATGTTTGGTGTAGATCAAGATCTCGTAAGCAAGATTGAATTCTTCCAGGACAGAAATGCCGCGCAAGAAATCTGGCCGCAGCAAAAATCGATCGTCGGGCTCACTCTGTACGATATGCCGAATTCCGACCAGTTTTCGATTTCGAGACAAGGCTTCCAGCTGAGAGCGAACGTCGGGCGACTGAAGGTCGACCCATCCAACCACGCCGAGAATCCACGGAGAAAGCTCCGCCAGATGGAGAAGCCAGCGGGTTTCTTCCAATGACTGACGTGCTTGAACCGCAACCGATCCATCGAAACTGCTGATTTCCAGTACGGGCTTCAGATCGTCCGGCAGAAAGTCTCGACGCAGTGCGGCCATCGAATCGTCAATCCATCCGTACTCGTCTGGCCTATACCTCCAAAAATGTTGGTGGGCGTCAATATGCATGGCCAGATTTTAGAACGGTAACATTTAGCGGCCGCGGCCCCCCTGATCATTCAGCCGCTTCCATAACGCGCGCGATCGCCGGCAGGAGTTCGGTAGTAAGTCGGCTCTTGTCAACGCACCCCTGAGCGCCCGCTGCGAGTGCGCGTGGGAGCAAGAGAGCCGGGTCATGCTGGCTCATCATCAAAATCCGGGCGGCGGGCACTTTTTCGCGAAGAAGACGCGCTACATCCAGTCCATTCAGTCCTGGCATGCTCACGTCCAGCAGAATTAGATCGGGGAGCAATTCCGCCGCTTTTTGAATCGCCTCGTTCCCATCGTTCGCTTCGCCGCAGACTTCAGCCTGTGACATGGGAGCTAGAATATTCATGACCCCACGTCGCACCCATTGATTATCGTCGGCAACCAGAATCTTCATTGAGTGTTGGGAATTCGCTTCCTGAAAAGAGTATCACTCCCGCGAACTGAACGAGCAGGGAAACGCTCTTGCTCGTGACACTGCACACGTGCACAGAGTCTCCGTCCCGTGGTGATTCGAGGATGCCTACGGAGGTATCAAACCAGCCGCTTCCGTGACTTGAGTCACGAAGACCTGAGCCACGAAAACGGCTGGCGTTCGCCCATGAGGAAAACTACTGTTGAGGCGGAGATGGAGGTGTCTGGTCCGAGCCGCTATCGGCGTGGCGGTTTTGCATACGCTGTTCGCGCTTCGCCTGCATTTCGTCCCATTTCTTCTGTTGGTTCGAGTCCAGGATCCCGCGGACCTGCGTGTCGGTGTTCTTGCGGATATCCATCATTTTGGCGCGGCGGTCCTGTTGCGAAAGAGAAGAGTCCTGGTGCAGGCTCTCCATTTGCGAGTGCTCGGACTGCAAGATGTCCTGCACTTTGGTTTGCTGATCGGAAGTAAGGTTGAGCTTCCTGGTCAGCTCCTGCGTGCGTTGAGCGGGATCTTGCGGGCCGTGGTGCCAGCCTCCGCGTTCCTGCGAGGGCTGGGATTGCTGAGCGTTCGAGGGGCTGTCCTGGGCCACTGCGAAAGGCCCGGCAATTGAAATAACGCCCGCCACTACGAGTGAAAGCATGTGGTGCTTGAGCATGGAAATCTCCTTTTTCAAAGCGATCTGTCTAGATCTATAAACGGAATTATGACGCGGAAGTTGCGCCGCGCAAGGGAATTCGACGATCTTTGCATAACTTTACGAAAGGGGCCTCAATAGGGGAATTTGTCACAAACTTTTACGGTACAGCACCTGGGAGAGAGGTATCATCCATGCAAGATGTCGGCCCCCACGCCGCTGCGAATGTATGACGATTTCCATGGTTCAGATTTTAGTAATCAAAGGGAGATTAAGCTCTACCTTCGCGGTGAAGCTTTTCTTCGGATTCTATGTAGTCGCGCTTGCGGCGCATCCTTTGCGGGGGCAGACGACTGCGCCGGTTCCGACCGCCCCGGCGGCCGGACGAATGATTCGTGGCATCGTGAAGTCGGGGAATATGCCGATCCCGGGGGCGGGAGTTTCGGCCGAGGATTCGGCGACGAAAGCACAGGTCGGCACTTCGACTGATGTCGATGGCAGTTACTCATTGCGGGTTCCCACAGATGGACACTACACCGTGCGAGTGCAGATGGCGGCATTTGCCGCGGGCACGCAGGACGTGGTATTGGACCTGGCTCATCCTGACGTGCAAGCGAACTTCGAACTGATCCTGTTGTCCCGCGCGCGGGAAAATCGGGTCCCGCAGCGGCAGGCAAATGCCGGCGGTCGCGGCTTCCAAAGTCTTTCGGTATTTCAGAGTGCAACCGGACAAGAATCGTCCAACAGTTCCATGACCGAAGTTGCGCCTTCCGGCATGCCAGTGCCCGGCCTTGCGCCGGACAGTGCAACCGAATCCGTCGCGGTCTCAGGAAACACGTCCAACTCGTTTAACACGATGAGCGCCGACGAAATGCAGCAGCGCTTCAATGACGCACGCCAACAGGGCGGCGGATTCGGCGGAGCAGGGTTCGGCGGGCCGGGAGGCGGTTTCGGCGGCGGCGGTTTCGGTGGTGGTGGAGGTTTTGGCCGGCGCGGCTTCGATATCAACCGGCCTCATGGATCGTTATATTACGGCATCGGCGATTCGGTGCTGAATGCCTCCCCTTATTCACTCACCGGTGAGCCGACCGAAAAACCGGGATATCTACAGAACAGTTTCGGCGGGTCCGTGGGCGGGCCGCTCAACATCCCCCATATTTACAAGGGCGGCAACAAGACTTTTTATTTCGTCAACTACAACGGCAGGCGCGCGGAGAATCCCTTCGACCAGTTTTCGACGGTGCCGACCGAGCTTGAGCGGCAAGGGAATTTTTCGCAGACCACGTACACCGCAGGACCGCAAGCGGGACAGCCGGTGCAGATTTTCAATCCTGCCACGAACGCGGGCTACGCCAATAACACGATCCCGCAGATTAACTCCCCGGCGCTGGGGTTGTTGGCGTACATTCCATTGCCAAACCTGTCTGGCACCTTTCAAAATTTCCACTTTGTGACTTCCGCGAACAGTGACAGCGACGATTTGAACGTGCGTGTGAATCACAGCTTCGGCGCAGCGCCAGTGCGCGGGCGGCGGGGCGGCGGAGGTCGCAATGCTTTGCGCAACAACCTGTCTGTGGGTTTCCACTACCACGGATCGAGCGCCAACCTGACCAATCCCTTCCCCAGCGTTGGTGGTAATACCAATGTGCGCAGCTTTGACGTTCCTGTGTCCTACACGCGAAGCAAGGGGAAACTAACTAACATTGTTCGCGCGGATTTCAACCGCAGCCGGTCCAGTACTCAGAATCTTTACGCTTTCAACAACGACATTGCGGGAGCGCTCGGAATTGCAGGGGTTTCGCAGAATCCTTTCGACTGGGGGCTGCCAAATCTGTCGTTCACAGACTTCGCTAGTCTTCAGGACACGACACCGCAACTCACAAGAAACCAGACTTACACTTTTTCCGACAACGTGATCTGGAATCACGGCAAACACACCTGGCGCTGGGGAGGGGATTTCCGGCGCGTGCAGGTGAATGCGGAGACGGACAGCAATCCGCGCGGCTCGTTCGTTTTCACGGGACTCAATAGTTCGCAACTCGACGCCAACGGGAATCCCGTGGCGGGAACGGGATACGATTTTGCCGACTTCCTGCTTGGACTACCGCAGCAGACCTCCGTGGAGTTTGGACAGAACAATCATTTCCGCGGTAATTTCTGGGATTTGTTCGCCCAGGACGAATGGAAAATGCGCGGGAACCTCACGCTCAATCTCGGAGTGCGCTACGAGTACGTTTCGCCGTTGACCGAAATCGACAATCGCATTGTGAACCTCGACCTTTCTCCTGGAGTACTGGTGTTGAATCCTGCACTCGCGCCGGCGGTAACGCCGGTTCTACCCGATCAGGTGGGACCGTACAGCGGCAAACTGCCGGCCAGCCTGGTGCGGCCCGATCGCAACAACATCGCGCCCCGCGTCGGCTTCGCCTGGAAGCCATTTTCAAAAACCGTAGTGCGTGGCGGATACGGCATCAACTACAACACGGGTGCATATCAGAGCATCGCGCAGCAACTTGCGTTTCAGCCGCCATTTGCCACGACGGCGACGAATATTCAGACAGCGCCAGGAGAACTGACGCTGCAAAACGGATTCCCGGCGGTCAGCGGTATCAGTAACAGTTACGCAGTCAATCCAAATTACCGATTGGGATACGTGCAAATTAGAAACCTGGATATCCAGCAGCAGATACGCCCCACACTGCTGCTCAATATTGATTACACGGGAACTAAGGGGACTGATTTGGATGTGCTCGAAGCACCCAATCGAACTGCGACTGCGATTCGTATTCCCGGAGTGCAGCCGTTCAACTATGAAAGCTCGGTCGCGGATTCAGAGGCGAATGCGGGATCGGTCCGGCTTCGCAAGCGATTGTCGGCGGGATTCTCGCTCGGCGGCATTTACACGTTTTCCAAATCGCTCGACGATGCATCTTCTATCGGCGGGGGAGCGACGTCGGCTTCCAACACGCCGGGACTGGGCGCGGGCGGGACTGGCGGAGGCCGTAGCGGAGGTGGCTCGTCCGGTGGGGGCGGATCCAATGTTGCGCAGAATGCTTTCGATCTGGCCGCAGAGCGGGGACTCTCCAGTTTTAACCAGACACACAAATTTACCGCGGATTATTTATGGGAACTTCCCTTCGGAACTGACAAGCGCTGGCTCGCGGGGCATGCTCCATTTCGCGCCATTTTCGGTGATTGGCAATGGAGCGGCGACTGGACGATCGCTTCCGGTCTGCCGTTTACGCCGCGCTTGCTGGGCAACATTGCCGATGTGAATCGTGGAAGCAATGGAACGCTTCGACCCGACGTTGTTCCGGGACAATCGGTGAGCCTCTCGAATCCTTCGATCGGGGAATGGTTCAATAAAGCTGCGTTCGTGGCCGCGCCGACCGGACAATTTGGCAATGCGCGCCGCAACAGCATTATCGGTCCGGGCTCGAAGGTGTTCGATATGGCATTCACCAAAGTTATTTCGTTGAAAGAGGCGCGGGTCCTTGAGTTTCGCGCTCAAGCGACCAATATTTTCAATATTCCAAATTATTCGTCGATTGATACAAACTTGAATTCGCCTACCTTTGCCCGCGTTACCGCAGTGGGCGGCATGCGGCAGTTCACAATTACGTCACGTTTTCGTTTTTGAACGATCCTGGGCGAGCAGGTCTTGAAAGAGAAGCGCTATGGTTTTCGGTCCAATCAAGTTCATCGACAAATCCGTCGCGGTGTTCATGATGTTCCCGCTCTCTTGCGCTACGTCTGTGTCGCAGCAGCCGCAATCGGACTACGTGTTTCGCACGGGATCGGAGTTGGTGCTGGTGAATGTGACCGTTCGGGATAAGAACGGAACGTTCGTAAAGGGGCTGAAGCCGGAAGATTTCACGATTCTCGAGGACAATAAGCCCCAGAAAATCGTTTCCTTCGATGTAGAAAACGTAGATGCCGTGCCGACCGCGGATGTCGCGCAGACCCAACCACTGCCCGGGGCCACGCCGGGGCCGGCAAATCCGCCTGCGGCCGCGGATCAGGCGAAACAATTCAAAGACCGGCGGCTGATTGTTTTGTTCTTTGACCTTTCTGCGATGGAGCCGGATGAAATAGACCATGCAGTCACGTCCGCCGAACGTTATGTCGATACCCAGATGGCGGCTGCGGACCTGGTGTCGATTGTTTCGCTGGGAAGTTCGCTGCTGGTAAATCAGGACTTTACCGCCGATCACGACTTGCTGAAAAAACAACTCCAGCAGTTCAGTTCGGGTAGCGGGCAGGGATTCGAAGAAGGCACGACAGGCACGACCGAGGGCACGCCCGACACAGGCCAGCCATTCACGGCCGATGACACCGAGTACAACATTTTCAACACAGACCGGCGGCTGGAGGCGCTGCGATCAGTCGCGGAAAAGCTGTCGCATGTGCAGCAGAAAAAATCGCTGATCTATTTTTCCAGCGGCATGGACCGCACGGGCATTGAGAATCAATCGGAGTTGCGCGCGGCCGTCAATGCGGCAGTGCGCTCCAATCTTGCGATCTACACCATGGACATGCGCGGACTGCAGGCGCTTGTGGCGGGCGGGGAAGCACAGAGCGCCAGCCTGCGAGGAGTGTCGGCGTATTCCGGGCAATCAACCCTCAACGCGCTGAATTCAAATTTTACGACCCAGGAAACCCTGGTGACGCTGGCCAGCGACACCGGCGGTCGAGCCTTTCTCGATTCCAACGACTTCAGCAAGATTTTCAAGGGAGTACAGCAGGACACCTCGACTTACTACCTGTTCGGCTATCACAGCACGAACATGGCGCGGGACGGGCGTTACCGGCGGATTGTCGTGAAGAGCAACGTTCCGGGAGCGAAAATCGAATATCGCCGAGGCTATTACGCGCCGGCGGATTATCAGCACGCCACGAAGGATGACAAAGAGCGCCAGCTGGAAGAAGAACTTGCCTCTGAAATGCCGGCTACCGATTTGCCGCTGTATCTGGGCGTTGCCTTCTTCCGCTTGCAAGAGAACAAGTTTTTTGTGCCTATCTCGCTGGTAGTACCGGGATCGCAGATTCCGTTCGTGCGCGCCAGCGACCGCGACAAGGCAACGCTCGACATCATTGGGATGGCGCTGGATAGCGAACGCCATCCACTCAATCGAATCCGCGACACCGTGAAACTTGCCGTCAATACATCGGCGGAAGTGAAGAAAAAAAATGTGCAGTACGAAACAGGCATGAGCCTGTTGAGCGGCAAGTATCACCTGAAATTCGTGGTGCGTGAAAATCAGACTGGCCGCATGGGATCGTTCGAAACCGACATTACGGTGCCTGACTTGAAGACGCAGCCGCTGAAGATGAGCTCGGTGGTTCTTGCCAGTCAGATTCAGCCGGTGAAGAAAAATGCAAACCTGAACCCGCTGGTGCGCGACGGAAATGAGATTATCCCCAATATTACGCATGTCTTTTCGGACACGCAGCATCTGTTTCTTTATTACGAGGTCTACGACCCGGCGCGGCAGGCGGTCCCGCAGACCGCAAGCGGAGGGCCTGGGAACAAGCCGGGCATCCGGCTCTTAAGCAACGTCGCATTCTTCCAAGGCAAAGCCAAGACGTACGAGAGTTCGTTAGTCGAGCTGACCGATTTGAATGCGCGCAACAGGAAGGCCGCAGTTTTTCAGTTGGATGTGCCGCTTACATCGCTCAAGCCAGGCTTCTATATCTGCCAGATCAATGTGATTGACGACGCCGGCGGGCGCTTCCTGTTTCCGCGGCTCGCTCTGCTGATTCGGAACGAGGGCGCGAAGGCTACTCCCTGACTCAAGAGTCTGTGCCCGGGTAGGCATCAGTTTGCCGGTTCTGCTCCGCTAAGGTCGAGCTTCTAAGGTCGAGCTTCGGCCGTCGGACAGCCGGGGGCGGCTCCCACATGACCTTTTTCGCCTTTCTTCCGAAGCGCACGAATGTCTGTGAGAAAATATGGCGTGAGTGTTAATCGCGCAATCGGGTGCGCGAACGTGTTGTCGTTGTACGACTATTGGCGCTTCTGAACACAAGCTGCGGATCAATCCAAATCAACTGTGCGGAGGATATTTCCTGTCTATTCCCATCGAAGATTATGCCATGATTGGCGACTGCCACACAGCCGCACTCGTCTCAAAACAAGGTTCGATTGACTGGCTGTGCCTTCCGTACTTCGATTCCCCCGCCTGTTTTGCGGCTCTGATCGGAACCCCTCAAAACGGATATTGGTCCATCTCGCCGGTGGAACCGATCCGCGTCATTCGCCGAAAGTATCGCGACGGCTCGCTTATTTTAGAAACGGAGTTTGAGACAGAAAACGGATCAGTGATGCTTATCGACTGCATGATTCTGCGCGAGGGAATGCCTGAATTGTTGCGCGTCGTTGCGGGCACCAGAGGGCAGGTGCATATGAAGCTGGAGCTGGTGATTCGGTTCGACTACGGTTCAGTCGTACCGTGGGTTCGGCGAAATGAGAATGGAATTTCCGCAATCGCCGGTCCAGACATGATCAGGTTGCGCTCGGATGTGGAATTGCGCGGCGAGGACATGACAACGGAATCTCGCTTTACGGTTTCTGAGGGACAAGAAGTTTCGTTCGATCTCACCTGGTATCCGTCCCACCAACCGGAACCTCCCGCCGTGAATATACACACGGCGATTGCGAAGACCGAGAAATGGTGGCGCGACTGGTCGGATCGTTGCACTTATCAGGGGACATGGCGCGACGCCGTCCTGCGTTCGCTGATTACGCTAAAAGGCCTGACCTTCCTGCCCACGGGCGGGATCGTCGCTGCGCCTACAACTTCCTTGCCCGAATTAATTGGCGGCGTGCGGAACTGGGACTACCGTTTTTGCTGGGTGCGAGACGCAACCCTGACGCTCCAATCTTTGATTCAAGCCGGATATTTGGATGAAGCGCGAGACTGGCGGGAGTGGCTTCTGCGAGCCGTGGCCGGGAGTCCGTCCGAACTGAATATTCTCTACGGACTGCGCGGCGAACGCAGGCTCACCGAATTGGAGCTGCCCTGGTTGCAGGGATACGAGAAGTCCGCTCCGGTTCGAACCGGCAATGCCGCCTACCAGCAATTCCAGCTGGATATTTTTGGCGAGGTCGCCAATACGCTTTTTCAGGCGCGCGAAGCCGGACTGGGACCCCCGCGGCACGCACGCCATGAAATAGTGTTGGCAATGCTGGAATTTCTGGAAACCGGATGGGAGCGGCCGGATGAAGGCATCTGGGAAGTGCGCGGTCCGCGCCGGCATTTTGTCCACTCCAAAATGATGGCGTGGGTGGCGATCGATCGCATGACAAGATCGGCCGAAAAGGGCCGGTTCACGATCGATATACCTCGATGGAAGAAGCTTCGAGATTCCATTCACGAGCAGGTTTGCCGTCAGGGTTTTGATGCGAGCATGAATTCGTTTGTGCAGTATTACGGATCCAACCATCTCGACGCCAGCGTCCTGATGATGCCGCTGGTTGGGTTTCTCGAAGCTAATGATCCGCGCGTAAAGGGCACGGTTAAAGCCATTGAAACGCATCTCATGCGGAATGGGTTTGTTGGACGCTACACACAAGATCCCGCAGTCGACGGCTTGCCTCATGGAGAAGGAACGTTTCTGGCTTGCTCATTCTGGATGGCCGACAATTATGAATTGCAAGGCCGCCATCAGGAGGCGGTCCGAATGTTCGAACGCTTGTTGGACATCCGTAATGACGTGGGCCTTCTCTCGGAAGAATATGATCCGCTCGCGAGAAGGCAGCTGGGAAACTTTCCTCAGGCGTTCTCTCACGTTGGGCTGGTAAACACTGCGTTTAATCTCACCAGTGGAACGGGGGCTTCGGCAGGTCCGAACGCGGCAGCCGGCGCTCGGTGAGGCCGGTCGGGTTAAGGCTGAACGATCTGAGTCGGCCTGGGATGGACTTGTACATCCTGAATCGCGGATGCGTCCCAACCTCCGCCCAAGGCTTTGACGAGCAACACCGACGTCACCATCTGCTGGCCGAGCAACTGGGTCGACAGACGCTCGTTGCTCAGCAGCACGGATTGCGCGGTGATGACATCGAGGAATGTCGTGAGACCGCCAACGTAGCGATCGTTGGCGATGTCAAGCGCACGACGAGCATCCGCGACCGCGGCATTTTGGGTTTGCGCGGCACGAGACAAAGAATCCAATCCCGACAAACTATCCTCTACCTGCTGGAAGGCCGTTAGCGCCGATTCGCGATAATTGGCAACGGATTCCTGATAGGCTGCTTCCGTGGCGGCAAGATTCGCCCGATTCCGGCCGCCATTAAAAATAGGCTGCAGCAAGTCTCCGCCCAACGACCAGAAAGCACTGGGGGTGGTAATCAGCGAACCCAGAGTGATGCTCTCAAATCCCCCGCTGCCGGAAATAGTGAACTGCGGATAGAACGCAGTCTTGGCAACTCCCACCAGCGCATTTTCATTGGCCATGGCCCGTTCCGCGGTAGCTATGTCGGGCCGACGCTCCAAAAGATCAGAAGGCATGCCCAACGGAACCGGCGGTGGAACGGCGCGCAGAGGTGCGACGGGAACGTTGAATGCGGATGCCGGAGATCCCGTCAGCGCGGCGATGGCGTGTTCAAATTGTGCGCGCTGCTGCTGCAGCAAATAGAGTTGCGTGACCGTGGAATCGAGCAGCGTCTGCTGCTGCGCCACATCCAGCCCCGAGGCGACGCCGCCTTCATGGCGATGGTTCACGAGTGCCATGCCTTGTTGCTGAATCTTTACCGACTCCTGCACCACGCCGGCTTCAGCATCGAGTTCGCGCAGGCTGAAGTAGTCGGCAGCTAGTTCCGCGGTCAAGACGAGTTGAACATTTTGCAGATCCGCTGCGGTGCCTTGCAGATTCGCGTTGGCGGCCTGCAGGTTTTTCCGGTTTCGACCAAAGAGATCCACTTCGTAGTTCAGGGCGAAAGGAATTTCATACAGACTCTGTGTGATCGCCGGGGTGGATGCGATCACTTGAGGACGATTGCCGGAGTATCGATTGCGCGATACGTTGGGATCTGCGGACAATGTGGGAAAAAAAGCAGCTGAGGTTACGCGCGCCAGCGACCGAGCCTGATCCAGACGGCTCCGGGCGGCAGCCAGTGATTGGTTCGCCGCCAACAACTCCTGTTCGTAGCCGTTGAGCTCGTCGTCGTGGAAGATTTCCCACCAGACCCCCTTGGGAATCGAATCTTTCGGCGAGGCCTCGCGCCACGGACCTTCAGTTTTCCATGCTGCCGGAGCTTGAACCGGAGGGCGCTGATATCTTGGCCCCACGGCG
Organism: uncultured Acidobacteriaceae bacterium; assembly: GCA_963709305.1. Lineage (GTDB taxonomy): Bacteria > Acidobacteriota > Terriglobia > Terriglobales > Acidobacteriaceae > Sulfotelmatobacter. The sequence continues at coordinate 83,291 of CAVPWO010000010.1, forward strand.
CATCCCGCCAAACACACACTGGCTCCAAGCGCAGCCGCTGCTAACCGTTTCATGAATGCTTACCTGCAGACTCGTCCGAGGCGACGTTTACCTTCTGGCCGTCTTCCAGGGACTCCGCGGGATTAATGATGACGCGGTCCTCCAGGCTGACTCCTCCTAGAATCTCCAGCGTGGTGCCATAATCGCGGCCAATCGTGATCGGACGCAATTGAACTCTATTGTCGGCGCCCACGACGGCAAGCCGGGCGCCTTCCTGACGAAAAAGCATTGCGTTCACCGGCACGGTAACTTTGGCGGTGTCGATCTTGGGTGAAAAATGCACTTCGCCGAAAGAACCTCGCAACAAATGGCCATCTTTATTGGGAACATCCACTTCGGTGAGCAACGTGCGCGTCGCCGGATCAATTGCGTCAGCGGTGCGCGCCACGGTTCCCTTAAACTTTTGCCCCGGCATCTCCTGCAGAGTGACATAGGCCGGCATTCCGGTTTTCATAGCGGGAGAATAGGCCTGAGGCACGTTCGTGTAAACGCGCAGCGGATCAACCTTGGCGAGGATGAACAACTCCACGCCGCCCGATCCGGCGTTGATGAGCGCGCCCGGATCGACGTTGCGCTTCACCAGCACGCCAGAGAATGGCGCGTACACATGTTTGAAAGACTCCAATTGCTCGAGTCGGCGAACGTTGGCGTCGGCTGCGGCCAGAGTGGCCTGCGCTTGCTGGTAGGCGCTCGATTGAGTGTCTGCTTCCTGCTGCGACACGGAGTCCGTCTTCCGCAGATTCTGCCAGCGATCGGCGGAGATTTTTGCCAGGTCCCTTTGCGCCACCATTTGCTGGCGGGCGGCGCGGGCCTGTGATAGTTCCTGATCGACTTCCGGAGTATCGATCTCGGCCAGTAGTTCGCCCTTATTCACATGGCTGCCAATGTCCTTATACCAGCGCAGCAAATAACCGGTCGTGCGGGCATAGATAGGCGACTCTTCGTAGGCTTGCAACGATCCCGGCAAGACCAACTCTTCGTCGGGTTTTTCCGCGATAGGATGTACCACCGCGACAGTGGGAACCGAATCGACTTCTGTTTCCTTTGCCAGGGCATGCCCAGCACGAATGCGGGTTAGCATGCTGACCGCGCCGCTTACTGCGAGCACTACCACCACTAGGATGACGATGATCACTGCTTTGCGCGGTGACGCCGCCGGAAGTTCCGGAGGCGGCGTTACTTGCGGAGCAGTATGGCGCGGCTCCTCCACCCGATGATTAGTTTCTAGTTCCTGCATAGTTGCTCGCTCGACGTCCTTGACCCTCTCTATTTTTCAACACCATTTATCAACACTGCTAAACTTCTTCCGCCCGCGCTTCGCGACGGCTGTGTACGATGGCGAAGACGCTGGGGACAAAAAATAATGTTGCCACAGTCGCAAACAACAGGCCCCCGATGACCGCTCTTCCCAGCGGAGCGTTCTGTTCGCCGCCCTCACCGAGGCCCAGCGACATGGGGAACATGCCGATGATCATCGCCAGTGCGGTCATCAGCACGGGGCGAACTCGAGTGTAACCCGCTTCCAGCGCCGCTGGCACGGCCTTGACTCCGGCCTGCATCCGGTCCCGGGCGAAGGATACCATCAGGATGGAATTCGCGGTCGCGACTCCCATGCACATTACCGCTCCGGTCAGCGACGGCACGCTGAGCGTGGTATGCGTAAGAAGCAAAATCCATGCAATCCCGGCCAGCGCCCCTGGTAGTGCCGTGATGATGACGAATGGATCGAGCCACGACTGGAAATTTACGACGATCAGGAAATAGACCAGCAGAATCGCTCCCAGCAGCCCAATTCCCAAGCCCACGAAAGAAGACCGCATCGTTTCCACTTGTCCGCGCACGACAATGCGCGAACCTCGCGGTAAATGACTCATGAACGGCTGCAGGACTTTCATCGTGTCTTTGGCGACGGCTCCCAGGTCGCGTCCTTGCGTGCTGGCGTAGACGTCAATCACGGGCTGGATGTTGTAGTGCGAAACCACCGCAGGGCGCGAGGTCGGAGCCAGCCGTACCAGGTTGCCCAGCACCTGCGAGTTCTGCACGGCGGGATCGTTGACCGGCATATTCATCAGGTCTTGCAGCGACGTCATGCGATATTGCGGCGATTGAACTGCCACGGAGTAGGTGACGCCATTCTTTGGATTCAACCAGTAGGCGGGAGCGGTTTGAAAGCTGCCGCTCAAGGAGACCAGCACGCTCTGCGCAACGTCGCGCGGGTTCATCCCGACTTGAGTGACGAGATCGCGATCCATGTCGAGGTGCAATGTCGGCAAGCCAAGCATCTGCTGCACGTGAACGTCGGCTGCACCGGGAACGTGGCGTAAGCGGTTGGCAATTTGCTGGGCAATTCCGTAGTTGCTATCTAAATCCGATCCCATCACCTGGATATCAATCGGCGCAGGCAACCCGAAATTAAGAATCTGAGTGACGATGTCCGCCGGCTGGAAAAAGAATTCCACTCCAGGAAACTGCTTTGGCAGTTGTTGCCGCAGTTCCTGGACGATCTCTTCGGTTGGACGATGGTGCTCTGAGTTCAAGCCCACCAGGATTTCCGCGTCGCTGGTGCCGATCACTCCTGAATTGCTATAGGACAAATTAATGCTGGAGTTCGGCAATCCGATGTTGTCGAGCACGGTTGCAATCTCACCCGAGGGAAGATCTCGATGCAGGAACTGTTCGACCTGCGCGCACAGCCGGGCGGTCTCTTCCACTCGAAGACCCGCGCGTCCGCGCATGTGCAAGCGTATAAGGCCGGCGTCGACCGAAGGGAAGAAGTCCTCGCCCAGGAAAAAGACCCATCCCAATGACAACAGGCAGAACGCGAGAAAGAGGGAAGCGAAGAGCACGCGGTGCTCAATCGTGGTTTCCAGAAGCTGATAGTAGCCGCCACGAAACTTTTCAAAGCCCCGCTCAAATCCGCGCTGAAAGCGGCCCATGAAGGTCTTGGGTCCCCCCTCCTTGTGCTCGTGTCCGCGCATGATGTACATCACGAGGGTGGGAATGAGCGTTCGCGAAAGGAAATAAGAGGCCAGCATGGCGAAGACGACAGCCTCGGCCAGTGGCACAAACAGAAATTTTGCCACTCCGGTCAGGAAAAACATGGGCACAAAGACGATGCAGATGCAAATCGTGGAAACAAAAGCGGGAACCGCGATCTGCGCTGCGCCATCCAAGATTGCCTGTTTCATCTCCTTGCCCTGCGCCAGGTTTCGCTCGATGTTCTCGATTTCTACCGTCGCGTCATCCACGAGGATGCCCACTGCAAGAGCCAGCCCGCCAAGAGTCATGATATTGATCGTCTGTCCGAGCGCACTAAGCACGAGGATGGAAACGAAGATCGACAGTGGGATCGAAATTGAAATGACAATCGTGGGACGCCAGTCGCCGAGAAAGAGCAGGATCATGGCCGCAGTCAGAAGAGCGGCGGTCAGTCCTTCCGTGATCACTCCCCGAATCGACGCCCGCACGAACAGCGATTGATCGAAGAGAGCCGTGATCTTCATCTCCGGCGGGAGAGACTGAGAAGCGCGGTCAGCCATGCGCTTTACGCCTTCGACGATCGTAATCGTGGAGGCGCTGCCCACTTTCAACATCGACATCAAAGCGCCGCGCACGCCATTCATATGCACGATGTTGGTTTGCGGGGCGAAGCCATCGCGGATGTGTGCCACATCACGCATGTAGATGGTCGAGCCATTCACGGTCTTGACCGGAAGGTCGTTCAATTCCGCGATGGTCTGCGGATTGCCGTTCATCTCGACTTGATATTCCAGCGAGCCGATCTTCGTGGTGCCTGCGGGAAGAATCAGGTTCTGTGCGTTGAGCGAATTTACGATGTCGTTGGGCGAAAGGCCGTTGGCCTGGAGCCGCGGCATATCGAGATCGACTTGAATCTGGCGGATCTTGCCACCGTATGGATACGGCGTGGCCGCGCCGGGTACCGTCGCTAACTGCGAGCGCAGAAAATTGTTTCCGAGATCGAAAAGCTGTTGCTCGGGCAACGTCTTGCTGCTTAACCCCAACTGGACAATCGGAGTCGAAGAGGCGGAATAGGTAACGATTAGAGGCGGCGTCGTTCCGGGCGGCAGGCCGCGCAGGATGGTTTGGGACATCGCGGTGGTTTGTGCGAGCGCTGTCTGAATATTTGCGGTGGGCTGAAAGAAAATCTTGATGACACCGATGCCGTTGAGTGATTGAGACTCAATGTGCTCGATGTCGTTGACGGTGATTGTTAGACCACGCTCGGAGTTGGACACAATCCGGTTGGCCATTTCCTCGGGCGACATGCCGGCGTAGTTCCAGACCACGCTGACCACGGGGATATTGATGTCCGGAAGGACGTCAACCGGCATCCGGAGAACCACAAGCGGCGTCAACAGGAGCAGCACCAACGCCATTACTACAAATGTATAAGGGCGCCTGAGAGCTAATGCAACAATCCACATTATCTAACTGGTCTCCAATCCGGCAGGACGAACGTCGCACAATGCGATCAGCAGCAACAAAGCATTGGATGTAGCTGTAGACCGCGCGGATTCCACAGTATATGAGAATTGGGCAGGAGATGCCGAGAACAACACATTACTTTACAAACCGAGCAGATGCCGCCGCCCCTGCTGATCCGGGGCACCCGGGCGCTCTGCCCCGCCTTACTCGCCGAGCCCGATTTTCTCATCGCGCTTCAGAGTCCGGTCAAAAAAGTCAGCCGTCGCCGAATAGGCCCGCACCCAATCTCTCCATCTGAGGAAACCGTGGATCTCATCGGGCAGAATGAGTTGTTCGAATGGAACGTGCTGCGCCCGCAGCCGCTGCACTAAATCGACGGTTTGGCTGAAGGGCACGTTGCGATCGTCATCACCATGAATGAGCAGAACCGGTGATTTCCAAGTGCCGACATAAGCATCGGGAGAGGAATCCCACGCCAGCTTGATCGCGGCATCCATATCGGGCGGGCGCAGCGCCAGATTACCGAAATACGGCCGCTCGGTAAGAAAAACGCTCCAATCATGCACGCCGTGAAAATCTACTCCCGCTTTGAATAGATCAGAATTTCGTGCCAGCCCCATCGCGGTCAGAAATCCTCCGTAGGAGCCGCCCCACAGTCCAATCTTTTCCGCATCAACTTCGGGACGCGTTTGCAGATAGCGGCCTGCCGCAACCACGTCTTTGTACTCCGCTGCTCCGCGCCACACAGTGTTGGGCGGTTCGCGGAATGCTCGTCCGTACATCACGCCGAGCCGATAATTCACCGACAGCACCGCGAATCCGCGGCTGGCCAAGTACTGATTCTCGGCGTATGCGTTGTGGTAATAGTCCATGTAATGGAAGCCGAGCATCATCTGCCGGATGGGGCCGCCGTGCATGAAGACCAGCCCTGGAACTTTGCCTTTTGCATCGCGCGGCAGAAAAAGCTGGCCGTGCAGCGTGAGTCCATCGTCGCTCTGGAAAATCACTTGCCGAGGAGTGACCAATAAGGTCGAAGGAAAGTCGTTCGGCAACGCTTGCTGCGCGATCATTTCGCGTCCTTTCGCTGTAACTTCATACGGCATCGCAGGGGATGTAGCAGTGGAACCGAGACAAACCACGCTTTTGCCGTCGCCGGTTTCAACCGGAGACCACTCGATGGTATCGCCCGAAGTAAGCGCCCGTGGCGGCGCTCCGCCGGCTGCCGCGACGCGCCACAAATGCCGGCGATCCACGTCGCCTTGATTCGACGAATAAATAATCGAAGCCTTGTCGGCACTGAGAGCGACGTCCTCCACATCAAAATCGCCGGGCGTGAGCAGCGCGACTGCGCCGCTCCCGGCGGAAATGGAATAAAGATGGTTGCGGCCATCCTGTTCGGAAGAAAATACGATACGTCCGTCAGCCGCAAAGTTGAGAGAGCTGTCTTCGCTAAGCTCGGGCAGGGAATCTTCCGGCTTCTCCCCGCTGCGCCATAAACACCGACCGGTACCCGTGGAGGCATCGGCAATCCATAGGGACCACGGCTCGGGGCGGACCGGAATCAACGGAAGTTTGTGCTCATTTCCAGCCGTGCGCACAAACGCGATCCACTTGCCGTCGGGCGACCAGCGCGGCATGGAATCTTTGTCCACGCTCGGCGCCAGGTAGCGGATGGAGTTCCCATCGAAGTCGTAAACGACGATGAAGCTGTGACCCTCCCGCTCGCTGACGAACGCGATGTGCTTGCCATCGGGCGACCATTTAGGCTGAACCGCCGCTCCCCGCACCGACGCAAGTTCCTTGCCTTGCTGTTTGCCATCCAGGCTGGCCAGCCACAACTTCTTTTTTGCCGACCACACGGCCGACTTGCCGTCGGGCGAAACTTCGATGTCTTCGCAGCCCTCGTCCGGACAACCCATGTCGCCTAATAACCGAGGGGCGCCATGCTTGCCATCCACATCCTGCGCAAACACCTGTTGCTTGGCGCCCTTCGTTGAACTGCCAGGATTCGCGCTTTCCTGCGCGTCGTTCAGCTCGCTACCCAACGTATAAACAATGGTTTTGCCGTCGGGGGTGAGTCGCAGGCTCGCGATAGGCTGGCCGTCATCCGCGGTGTAATGGGTCAGCTGTCGAGCCGTGTGAGCGAAGTCCGGTCCCTCGGCCACCCACACATTGCGAACACCCTTCGCATCGAAGACCCAGGCAACGCGGCTGCCACGCTCCGCGCCCACCAGGCCGGTAGGAAAGGGCGAACTCAGGACCTGCTCCACCGAGAAAGACGACTGGGCCCACAATGCCGTCGCGCAACTGGAGATCATCCCAATCAGAGCCAGAATGGCTACCGGAAACAAGCGAGGCTTGATAAATGGCATAGCCGGGTAGGGTAAGCTATGGCCGGCCGTTCTGCCAAGAGCAACGGTAAATTCCGGAAAACTTCAATCGCGGCGCGCATAACGAGACGGATCGTGCTCCAGGCTGTGGTGTATCATCTTGCAACGTTCTGCCGCTTCGTTGGACACTGGCACTGGCAAGAGTAGAAAGCCTTTCCATGAGTTTTGATAAGAAATTATTACAGAGCCTTCCCAAAGTGCTTCTGCACGAGCATTTGGACGGCGTGCTGCGGCCGCAAACAGTAATCGAGTTGGCTAGAGATGCAGGCTACACCGAGCTTCCCACTGATTACCCCGATGCGCTTTCGGAGTGGTTCTTTCGTGGCGCCAATCAGGGGAGTCTGTCGAAATATCTGGAGGGGTTCGCGCACACCATTGCGGTGATGCAAACCGAAGAAGCACTCCAGCGCGTGGCCTACGAACAAGCCGAAGATCTAAGTCGAGATGGAATCGTCTATTTTGAGACTCGCTTCGCGCCGGTGTTTCACACAAAGAAAGGATTGACCCATCAGCAGATTGTGTCAGCGGTGCTGAAAGGACTGGAGCGAGGTCGAAAGGATTTCGGAATTTCCTCCGGCTTAATCATCTGCGCCATGCGCAACATGAACACTTCTCTTGAAATGGCGGAACTGGCTGTCGATTTTCGCGCCCGGGGAGTCGTCGGCTTCGATCTGGCGGGAGAAGAAGGCGGGTATCCGCCCAAGAAACATGTGGACGCTTTTCACTACATCCAGCGCGAGAATTTCAACATCACCATTCATGCTGGCGAAGGCTACGGAAAAGAATCGATCTGGCAGGCGATTCAGTATTGTGGGGCGCACCGCATCGGGCACGGGACGCGCCTGATCGATGATATTGCCGTGATGGACGGCAAGGCCGTGAAGTTGGGAGATCTGGCTCAATATGTTCTTGACAAACGCATTCCCCTGGAAATCTGTCTGCTCAGCAACGTGCATACCGGCGCGACGCCAAGCTTGGCCGAACACCCTTTCAAAATCCTCTATCAGGAAAAATTCCGGGTCACGCTGAACACTGACAACCGGCTAATGAGCAATACGACTATGAGTAAGGAATTTGAAGCTGCAGCAGACACCTTCGGCCTGACCTTGGATGACTTCGAGAAGATTACGATCAACGCGATGAAAAGCGCATTTCTCCCTTACAAAGAGCGCTTAGGTTTCATTTATTCGGCTATCAAGCCCGGTTACGCCAGAATTCGGGAACGAACCGGATCAAAGATGTCCCGCTGACATTGTGCAACCCGCGGAGATTGCATGGGTACTTATTTAAGGAGGTTGGTCCTCACGCTCGGGATGTCCGCGGTTTGTTCTGGTTCTCTCTGCGCCCACCTCTCGGCGCAGGCTGCGCCGATTCGAATCAAAGTTGTCGTACTTGCCATGTTCGAGCGCGGCGAAGACACGGGGGACACTCCCGGCGAGTTTCAGTTGTGGGTAGAGCGCGAGCATCTTGACCAGATTTTTCCGCTGCCTGCCGGTTATCATCACCTGCGTTTGAACCGGGATGGCGTTCTCGGCATGGTCACCGGAGTTGGAACCGCGAAAGCGGCGGCTTCTGTAATGGCACTGGGCCTGGACTCGCGTTTCGACCTCTCGAAGGCCTATTGGATTGTCGCCGGCATTGGCGGCGGCGATCCGGCAGATGTGTCGGTTGGCTCGGCAGTTTGGGCGAATCACGTGGTGGACGGCGATCTGGCATTTGAGATCGATGCCCGACAAATTCCTGCGAAATGGCCGACCGGCTACGTGCCATTGCGGAAAGGCACGCCCTACGAGCAGCCCGCCGACGACATTTACGGCGAATTGTATACGCTCAATCCGGGACTGGTTGGATGGGCGTACAGGCTCACACAAGATTTGCCGCTCCCCGACTCCGATGCTCTGCGCAAGTCGCGCGCGCGCTTCGCTGGCTTCGCCAACGCGCTGAAGCCGCCGTTCGTGGCGAGAGGCGATACTCTATCGGCAAGCACATTCTGGCATGGTTCGAAGATGGATGAATGGGCCAACGCCTGGACTCGCTACCACACCGGAGGAAAAGGGAATTATATGATCGCGGCCATGGAAGATTCGGGAACGATGCAGGCTCTTACGTTCCTAAGTCAGGCTGGCCGCGTTGATCTGCAGCGCGTGCTCGTGCTGCGCACCGTCAGCAATTACGACCGGGAGGCTCCGAACGTGGCGGCGGCGGACAGCCTGCAGGAAATGGTCTCCGGTAACTACTCCGCTTACATGCCTGCTCTGGAAGCGGCGCAGATCGTCGGGGATAAAGTGGTGCGCGATCTCGTCGATCATTGGGCAGAACGCGAATTGACCATCCCACAAGCACCGTAGAAGCTATCTCATGTGTTGTTGGGGAACCGCAAACGGCTCCAGAGCCTGCGGGAGAAACTCACAAACGCGTGCCTCATCGTGGAAGAGCCGCCCTTCAGGGCGCGTAAGACGAGCGTAATCAGAGCGGGCTTCAGCCCCTGGGCGCTCGCGCAGCTTACTTCTTCGGATCATTATCAGATCGCTCCAAGTGCCGGCTTTACGTGGATAAGGCCGCAAGAGTTTCGGCCAGCACCAGCGTTCCACGACCAATGTCTTCCGGAGCCGCGTACTCGTCAGGACGGTGGCTGTGTCCGTCGCGACAGGGAATGAACAACATGGCAATCGGGGCGATGCGGGCGATAAAAAGAGAATCGTGATAGGCACGACTGACCATCGGAAGGAAATTCAGTTCATGCTTATGGCAGGCTTGAGAGAGTGCCTCAATGATATCCGGAGCACAGTCCGCAGGGGCGTCGGCATTCAGCAGCTCGCTGCGGATCGAAACCTGGCGCTTGGCTGAAATCGAATGACAAGTGGCGTCAACTGCGCGCACTACAAGATCGCGCCGTTGAATATCCGTGTCGCGGATGTCCACGCTAAGGCGTACGCGGTTGGGAATACTATTGACGGCGCCGGGAAAGACATCGCAAATTCCTACGGTCGCGACCGTGTCGATTGCTCCGCTGGTGCGGGCGCCGTTCTCTATCGCGAGAATCAGTTCGGCCCCCGCACAGAGAGCATCGCGGCGATCGGGCATTAAAACTCCGCCCGCATGTCCTCCCGACCCCTCGATCAAAATGCGGAGACTCGCTGGCGCGGCGATTTTATTGACGATGCCGAGAGGAATTTGCTCCCGCTGCAACAGCGGCCCTTGTTCGATGTGCAGCTCGACGAATGCCCTGTAATAGCCGCTTCGGCAACTTTACCAGCTCGAGTTCGCCGGCAAAACCAGCTGTGCGGCGCACTTCATCGAGCGTCGCGCCTTCATTGTCTGTGAGTTTTTGCGCTGCATCGGCCGAGAGACTTCCCGACAACAGCCTGCTTCCCAGGCATCCGATTCCAAAACGTGTTGGCTCCTCGGAAGTGAAAACAATCAACTCAATCGAATGCCTGGGACGAAATCCGCTCCGCTGTAATGTCCTGATCGCTTCCAATCCACCCAGCACTCCGACAACCCCATCGTATTTCCCTGCATTCGGAATCGCGTCGATATGAGAACCAGTGCCCACCACGGACGCGTGCGAGTCCGAACCATTCCAGCGCGCGAAAGTGTTTCCGACGGCATCCTCGCGTACCTCGAGTCCAGCGTCCTGGCATCGCGCTTTCATCCATTCGCGGGCCTTGACATCCGTTGGCGTGAAAACGATTCGAGTCACCGCTGGAGCCTCAGCGTCGGAGAACGTAGCCAGGATCTCGATTTCAGACAGCAGCCGTTCGCGATCGATCGTGAGATTCATTCCTGCAAGCCAGCCAGTGGATGCCGGTTCCAATCCTTGTAGATGAGATACTTGGCGGGAACCTTACCGATTGCTCCGAACCACTGCGGACACCACGGTCCCATCCAGATGAAGTCTCCGGCGGACACGGGATACCACGAATGGCCAAGCCGGTAGATTCCTCCGCCTTCGAGCATCATGAGACCATGCTCCATCACGTGCATTTCGACCATGCTCAGCGCGGCGCCGGGCTGATAAACCATAGTATTCACTGCGAAATCGAGACTCATCTCGTCGGGCAGCAGGCATTTTACCTGCAAACCGGGATCATCTCCGAGCGGATGCGAGGAAATCGCATCTTCGCTCGAAACGATCACATTCGGCGGATTCGCTGAATCGAGAGCGTGATAATGTTTTTCGATGACGGCGACGCGGCTCACCGTGATAGCCCTTACCCGATGGTTTAACCCTTGGGGAAAATACGCGTAACCGCGGGCGGTCAATTCGCGCGATCTGCCGTCAACCTCTAACTTCAGACTGCCCTCGACCATAAAAATGAAGCGCTGCGCCGTCGTGCTGCCGAGTTCTCCGCCCGCTTCGAACTCAGCCGTGTATTGCATGAACGTTGCACCAAGGGCCGGACTGATGTGCACAATCGCGGAGCAGCCCTTCATTCCCGGCAGGGCCGTGCGCACAAAAGTGTCTGGCGTCAGCAGCAAATGATTCGGTTGTTGCGAGCTTCGTGTCCAGCCGAGATTATGCACGATTGATCCTTTGATGAAATTCAGGCGAAGCCGCAAGCTGGTCGAGAAGATGCAAGCCGCACTCAATGGCCTTTTCCACGTCTTCTCCTGCGACGGATTCCGCCGGATCGTGGCTGATGCCGCCGGGACTTCGCAGAAAAATCATCGCGCTCGGAACTTTCTCCGCCAGAATCATGGCATCGTGACCCGCACCGCTGACCATGCGATAGGGTTGGCATCCAGTCTTAGCGATTGCCTTTTCTATCTGTTCAATGAAAAACGGATCCATCGCGACTGCAGGCTGGCTCAACAAAGTGCGCTCTCCGACTGACAGTCCACGACGTGCGGCGATTTCTTGAGCGTTACAAATCAGATCCTCAACGGCGCGACCACGAGTCTGGTCGGAACCGTGACGAACATCGAGTGTAAGCCGCGCTTCCCCGGCGATCACGTTGGCGGCTCCGGGCATCGCTTCGATCTTTCCGACAGTCGCTACCAGGCCGGCCACACCCTGCGCCACGCGTTCCACGGTTCCGATCCATTCGGCGGCCCCCGCGACGGCGTCACATCGAAGACGCATGGGCGTTGTGCCCGCATGGTTGGCGCGACCGAAAAATGTGAACTCTAACCGGCTTTGGCCAGCGATGGCTTCGACCGCCGCCAGAGGCAGATTCAATCCCTGTAAGAGCGGCCCCTGCTCAATATGAAATTCGAGGTAGCCCAGCGTCTTCTCTTCCAACTCCGCCTGGGAAATCTTCTCTGGATTCAGTCCAAACTCTTTGATCGCCTCTCGCACGGAGACCCCTCGCGGGTCGAGAACGCCGAGAAGTTCGTCATCCAGTCTGCCCACCAGCGCCCGGCTGCCGATGAACGGAGTGCTGAAGCGTACGCCTTCCTCTTCGGAAAAGCCAATCACTTCAATAGCAAAAGGAAGTCTTCGACCGCGCAACTCCTCGAGGATCGTGATAGCAAGCACCACTCCGAGAATCCCGTCATAAGCGCCGGCGTTCGGAACCGTATCGAGATGCGAACCGATCAGTAGCCGTGGAGCGTTCGTCCGCGGCGCGGCATATACTCCCCGAAAATTTCCCGCGGCATCGATTTGCATCTGAGCGCCTAGCGGTTCCATCCATCGGGCAATTTCCTGGTGACACGCATGCATAGGTGAAGATAGGAATGTCCGACGCGTGTGGCCGGAGTCTTCCGAAAAGGAAGCGACCTTTGTGCATCGGCTGATGACCTGTGCCGCGCGAGTTGTGATCTCCGTTGTCCGCACGGGATTCTCGACGGAAAACCTTTCTATAAAACTTACGATCTATAAAACTTACGACTCCCGGATCACCTTGGCCGCCACCCACCCGAGAAGAACTAGAACGACGAGAACTTCCCAGCTGTATTTGTTCCCGTACGTCGCGACAGGAAAGTGATTGCTGATCATGATAAAAACAACAGGAACCGCCATGAAAGTATTGTGTTTGGATCGCAACTTGGCTTGAGCGCCGAGCGCAGGATCGAAGGCTTCACCCGCCGCTGCAGCCGCGATCATTTTGCGCTGGGAAGGAAGAATTCGAAACCAGACATTAGCGGCCATGATGGTTCCGAAGACCGCTCCCACGTGAATGTATGCAGCCCGACCACTGAATATGTGTGCCAGTCCCCACGAGAGCACGGCAATGATGAGCACAGAGCATGCGGCGAACACGGCCTCCGACTTGCCCAGCGACGACCGCAGTGCCAGATCGTAGAAAATCCATCCCCCAACCAGTACCGCTAATCCGATGGCGATTCCACGCGCTTGGGAGATGTCCGCAACATCGGGATCGATCAATCCACTGCTGGAGTAATAAACAAGAAAAAGCAGGACCATTCCGCTCAACCAGGTCATCAAGGCTTCCCAGCGGAACCAGTTGACTTGTGCAGGCCCGACCGTCAAGGACTTCTGCCGGTCGACGGTGTAAAAGCCGCCGCTGTGGACCATCCAGATGGACGGATTTGTGCCCGCCGCGGCATTCTTCGTCAGCTTGTTGAATCGGCCATCCAGCCACGTGAAATAGTAGGTTTGCCCAACCCACATGATCGCTGCAAATACGTGGAACCAGCGCACCAACAGGTTGAGCCATTCGCGGATTAACGAAGTCACCTTATGCGCTCCATCGCCAAACATTTGCTGCTCAGGTTCCTCGGTAGGTTGTGTATCCGTTCGGGCTCAAGAGCAGCGGAATATGAAAATACGCGTCGCCCTCGTTCGCCTGGAACGTAACTTCCACGACAGGATAGAGGGTGCGGATTTTCTGTGCATCAAAGTACTTTTCGGTGTCAAAAACCAGACGATAGATTCCCGGGGAGAGACTTTCGGCTTCCGCAAGCAACTGCGGACAGCGGCCACCTTGATCGGTACGCGCCGCACTCAGCAAACGCCAGTCTCCGGACGGGTTCTGCTTCTCCAGTCGTACTTCAATATCAGCGGCCGGCTTGCCCTGAACCAGATCCAAAATGTGAGTTGAGATACCTTTCATTCTTGCAGCCATTTCTTTAGCCGGATTTCCGTAATTTGCCGCTGCTGTTCGGCGGCTTCATGCAGTTCAGTCTCGACGTCGTTGTTGAGGCGCTGCCGAAGGATTTCCAGAATCTCCCGGGCAGACTTCTCTGTTGCGCACACGATGAAGATGCGATTGAATCGCCGCTCGTATTCCCGATTCGCATCCGACAGGGCGCTTTTCACCGCATCGTCGGCCTGGGTAACGTCTCGCTGCTCTTGCGCCGACCAAGCCACGGATTGAGCCGGGACAGGCTCAAAGGACGAAGGTTCGGACACGTGTGACTCTCCGATTCGGGGATGACTGTGAAACGCTTCCATCCAGTCTGAAGGCTCGAGACTGCGCCATATGTCGTTCGACGCGGCCAGGAGAGCGCGCTCGTCCGCGAAGGGTCTCCGAGCCACCATCCGCTGTGCCCAAGCGGGCGATCCGCAGCAGGGAAGAATTGCTCTTGTTGCTTCGTCGGCGGACAGATCATTCCATCGCCCCAGAGCGTCGATCTCTCGCTGTTCCCCGCCCGATTGCTCTGTCTTGAGCCGATTCAGAAATTCAACCACTAGATTGCCAGCCACGGTTGCGCGATATCGCGCAGTCGATCGAATATCGTCAATCGGACGGACCTCAGCCATTGCAGTTGTTCTAGCCAGGAGTAGTAGCGCAGAATCAATCACCCGGCCTGACACTGCTCGTTCTGTCTCCCTCAAACGAAGAGGGACCGGCGCAATACTTCCGAAAGCGATGCGGACATCTTCGACCCTCCCGTCAGCCAGTCTGCCCAGCGCAGCCATGCACACTTTGGAGATGGCCTGCGCATTGCGAGCCCCAACTTTGCGCGCATAGCTAAGATATTCCGAATATCGACGGGGCAGGCACACAGCTTGAATCAGTTCGTCAGGCGCCAGAAGCGTCTTTTTATAGCCGGTGTGAAAGCTAACATAAGGCAGTCGGCGCTCCCCGCGAATTGACACTAGAATCAATTCAGCTTCATACACCAGCAGTGCAGGCAAAGAATCCGCCGCCGGCGATGCGTTAACGATGTTGCCGCCGATTGTTCCTCGATTTTGATTGGCAATCCCTCCCGTCCATCGCGCAGCAGTTGCTAATAGAGGAAAGTCGCGTTCCACAACCTCGTGCTTGCGAATGTCCGTGTAGGTACACCCAGCTCCAATCCGAATCTCATGCTGCGTGAGTTCGATGCGGCGCAATTCTGGAAGGTTCCAAATGCTGACCAGCTTTCGCGCCGCTACATTCCCCGCGGCGTATTGCACCATCACGTCTGTGCCGCCGGCAATCGGAAGCCAAACCCCGGGCTGGCTCGCGAGCAGCGAGACAATCGATTGCAAACTACCGGGCGCGACCATTTCGTAGTCGGCTGGATTCGATCTCATGCGGCCGTCCTGCGGCGGGATGCTTCCGCCACGGCTTCAATAATCTGAACGTACCCTGTGCAGCGGCAAAGATTGCCGGAAAGCCCTTCCCGGATTTCCTCCATCGTGGGTTCAGATTTTTCTTTCAATAACTGAAAGGCCGCCAGAATCATGCCCGGCGTGCAGATGCCGCACTGCGCACCGCCGCATGCCAAGAAGGCCTCCTGCAAAGCGTGCATCTCATTTCCCGCGGCAATTCCTTCGATCGTGGTAATGCTTGTGCCCGATGCCTGAAGCACCGGAACCAAGCAGCTGTTCGCCAGTGCGCCATCCATCAAGACTGAGCATGAACCGCACTCACCTTCACCGCAACCTTCCTTCGTGCCTGTCAATCCGAGCCTCAACCGCAACACGTCGAGCAAGCGTTCCATTGGATAGGCACGTATCTTTTTCGGCTCACTGTTGATCGTGAACGAAATCTCGACTTCGCTATGGTCCTCGCGAGAATTCGTCATCGTCCCCCGACTGTGGAAACGGAGCGATTCTCCAACGGCGACGCCGCAAGGCCATCCATAATGTCTTCGGGAAGCAGAGGAATCCTATCGAAAGCTATGCCGAGGGCGTCTTCGATTGCATTTATGATTGCCGGTGCGGGCCCGTCCATCGGGAGTTCACCAATGCCCTTCGCCCCGTATGCTCCGTGGATATTCCCCAACTCTTCAAAGAACACGCGAATGGGCGGTAAGTCGCTGGAAGTCGGCATGATGTAATTCGTCATCTGGCTGTTCTGCATGCGTCCATTTTGCCAAACTACTTTTTCATAAAGGCTGAATCCGATTCCTTGCGCTATACCACCGATGATTTGCCCGCGTGCCAGAAGCGGGTGCAGAACCTTGCCGACTTCCTGAAGTGCGACGAAGTCGTCCACCGAGACGCTATACGTCGTCAGGTCAACCGTGACTTCGGCGATGTAAACCGCCCAGGCAAACGCGGCGTAAGCCTCGCCTCGATATTTTTCATCATCCCAGAAAATGCCGGGAGGAGCGTCATAGCGCGACCAGCAGCGGAATTGGCCGTGCGCCGCAACATATTGCCGGCAGGCGGTGCGGAACTCGTCCGCGGAATAGCCTTCGTGCAGCAGCTTCGACGAAATTAGAGTCTGAGCAATTCCCCTAGCAGCGGACTCAACCAATTTTCCCACCACCATCGCCGTGCGCGATGCAACGGTAGGGCCGCTGTTGGGCACTTCCTGCGTGTCCGGTTGTGCCATGCTGACATTTTCATAGGGAAGGCCGAGAGCTTCCGCCGCAATCTGGCTCAGCACCGTGTTGGTTCCCTGACCGAATTCCGTGCTCGAAACCAGGACGCGAACGTTCCCGTCGGCGCAGCCTTCCACGCCGACAACCGAACTCAGATAGCGCTCGCCCGATCCGGTGAATCCGGCGCCGTGAAGAAACGCGGCAATGCCCATGCCTTTTCTGACGCTGCCAAACTGATTCGGCTTAGCGAAACTTTGTTTCTTCGAGTGATAATCGGAGATTTCCAGGGCGCGATCCAGCAATTTTCCAAGATTGATCGGCTCTCGCACAACCTGTTCTGTTGTGGTGGCCTGCCCCGGTTGCAGAAAATTTCGGCGGCGAATCTCGACCGGCGAGACACCCACGATCTGCGCGATCCGGTCCATATGCCGCTCCATAGCAAACAAGCTCTGCGGCGCTCCAAAGCCACGGAAAGCCCCATGCGGCGGCGCGTTGGTCGCCACCGCCTTCGCGCGGATGCGAACACTCGGCCAGTAGTAAGGACCGCCGGCGTGGATCGCTCCGCGCGAAAGTACCACCGGCGACAAAGTGAGATAGGCTCCGCCGTCAATCGTGAAGTCGATCTCTCCTCCGAGGATTTTTCCATCCCGGCTCAAGGCTGTGCGGTGGCGAGTGCGCGAAGGATGCCGCTTCGTCGTTGCCGCCATGTCTTCCAGACGGTCATAAATAATTTTCACAGGTCTTCCCGCCTTGATGGCCAGAAGCGCCGCGTGCGCCGCGATCATCGAGGGATACTCCTCCTTGCCGCCGAACGCGCCTCCCGTCTCCATTTGCACCACTCGAACTTTTTCCGCCGGCAAGTTGCAAAGTGCCATCAGCGCCTTGTGAATGTAATAAGGACATTGCAGCGAGCCCCACACCGTGATCCCCTGCGCTGCATCAAACGCCGCGATCATTCCATTATTTTCAATGTAAAGCTGTTCCTGCGCGCCCGTCGCATACTCGCCTTCCACGATGTAAGAGGCCTTCTCCCAAACGCTATCGGGATCGCCTTTTTCGATCAGATAGGTCTTGAAGATATTGTCCTCTCCCCACACGATTTGGAAGCGCCTCTCACTCTCTTCAATAGTGAATATGCTGGGCGAAGGCTCGTATTCGATCGATACTGCCTTAACCGCCTCCGGCAGACGATGCGGGTTGGGATGAGCCAACAACAGAATCGGCTCCTCCGGATGGTTCACGAAGTCACCAGTCAGGCAAGGCTGATCGTCCCCAATCAACGCTATGCAATTTTTTCCGGGAATATCTTTTGCGGACACGATCACGAATTCATCCCAGGCGATACTGGGAGCAAAGTTGATTTTGCGAATCCGCCCGCGAGGAATCTGGCTGCGAACCGTAGCGCCGAAGATCATGTTGGGCAGAACCATATCGTCGACGTACTTCGATTTTCCGGTTACCTTGTCGCGCCCTTCCTTGCGCGGAACCGACCTGCCGACGATGTGATCAGTGGTCATCACTCAATCTTTTGAATCTTCACTCAGCTTATGCCCACGGACGGCTGAGACTTTCGGATGGGATAGTGTATGACAGACCGTGTCACAATGCAGCGGAAGTGTCGTGAAGAAGGATAGAAAAGGGTTATAGCTTGGATCGGTCCGTGGGGTCTGGTGAATACTCCCGCCCTGCAGGTTCGCCGGGAAATGACGCTTCGCTGAAAACTAGATTGCCGCGCAAATACGTAGCCTTCACCACCCCGCGGAGCTTTTCTCCCAAGTAGGGCGAGACGGGATGCCGGTAGTGCAATCTCTCTTCCGTGACAATGAATTCGCGGCCGGCGTCGAATATGACGAAATCCGCGTCGTAGCCTGCGGCGATCCGGCCTTTGTGCGTGTCGCAACCGGCAAGTCGCGCCGGAGCTGTCGACATCCACTGGGCCACATCGACCAACGTGAACCCTCGTCTGCTGGCTTCTGTCCACATCAGTGGCAGCGCCACGGAAAGACTTGCAATCCCTCCCCATGCGGTCTGGAAATTACCCTCGGTGAGCCGCTTCATCGCCGGCGGACAGGGGGAATGATCGGTGACTACCATGTCGATCGTCCCATCTCTAAGTCCTTGCCATAGTTTCTCGCAATTCTCGCGGCTACGAACGGGGGGAGCGCATTTGCACAACGTTGCCCGGTCGGGAATAGTTTCAGCATCGAGATGTAAATAATGGGGACAGGTTTCCACGCTCACTGAAAGCCCTTCGGCACGGGCCGTGCATAGTTCCGGAAGCGCCCGGCTGGTCGAAAGATGAACAATATGCAGAAGAAAGCCGTATTCGCGGCACAATGACAGCATCAGCCGGATCGCATCCAGTTCCGCCTCGTCTGGCCGCGACTGTAGGTAAGTGGAGTAGCGGCTCCAATCAGAATGGGTTAGCGCGTTTGTGGCCCGATCGATTGCGCCGGGAAGTTCGGCGTGCACCAGGAGCGGAAGGCCAGTTCGGGCAACGTGCGGGAGCGCCGATCGCAACTGCTCCTCCGTAACCATGGTGAAGCCGTCGATACCGGGGTTAATCAAAAAGCATTTGAAACCTCGCACTCCCGCGGCCGCAAGCTCTTCGACATTGTTCTGATTATCGTGAACCACTCCTCCCCATGCCGCCCAGTCCACGCGGCACCGGCCCTGCGCCGCCGCACGCTTGGCCTGAAGCGCCGCGATGGAAGTTGTTGCCGGAAGGCAGTTCAGAGGCATGTCAACGAGCAGTGTGTATCCGCCCGCCGCCGCGGCCCGCGTCGCCGTCTCGAAACCCTCCCACTCAGCCCGCCCGGGATCGTTGATATGGACGTGAGAATCCACCAGGCCCGGAAGAATCGCAGCTTCACCGAAGTCCTGGATTTTGTAACGCTCAGGTACTTGACCGGGAGGAACGACCGCCTGGATCTGTTCTCCCGAGACAAGTATGGCCGCGGGACGCACTCCTTCTGGAGTAACCACTCGTCGAGCGCGAAAGGCTTGCAAACTCAAAATGTCGGCTCCGAAACAGTATTTTACGAAATTCCGAGCGACAGCTTATACTCGCTTCTCAGCCAAGCGGCTAGCGCTAAGTCCATGTCGACTGAGTTGCGGTTTGCGGATTGCCGACGCAATCGAGCCCTTGTGTATGCACAGATCGAGCCTAAACATGGACAATCCATTCATGGCGCGCGCCATCCAGCTCTCGATCGATAACGTTCAGTCGGGCCGCGGCGGACCCTTTGGCGCGGTTGTGGCGAAAGATGGCGCCATCATCGGCGAGGCCGCCAATCAGGTGACTTCAATGAACGATCCTACCGCGCATGCCGAGGTGCTGGCCATCCGCGGTGCGTGCCAGAGACTTGGCACTTTCGATCTGGCAGGCTGCGAAATCTACACTTCGTGCGAGCCCTGCCCCATGTGTCTCGGGGCAATCTATTGGGCCCGGCTTTCACGCGTCTACTTTGCGAATGACGATGCAGATGCTGCCAAAATCGGTTTTGACGATTCCCTGATCTATCGCGAGATCGCGCAACCGCACGCGCGGCGCAAGATTCCGATGATTCAGCTGATGCGCGAAGAGGCGTTGACGGCGTTTCGCGCCTGGGAAAATAAGCCTAACAAAATCGAGTATTGATTTCGCGATTGCGTAGCCCTGGACGCATTCGTCCGGAGGCGCTCGCTTTTCATCGCGGGACGGACGAGTACGTCCGTCCCTACTGACCTTCTTTTAATTCGCGAATCCAGATGTTCCGGTACCGCACGAGATTGTGATGGTCCTGCAACTGCAGAGGAAGCTTCTCGGGATGCGCTTTGTATGGCGGCCGTTCGCCATGAGCGGTGGGGCCGGTAAGTTCGACATTGTCCTGCACCAGCACTCCGTTGTGCAGAATAGTCACGCGCGCTGGACGAACCACCTTGCCCTCTTTGGCAAACCGGGGACCGTGAAAGATGATGTCATAGGTCTGCCACTGACCTGGCGGTCGTGAAGAGTTGACCAGCGGTGGATATTGGCCGTAGACAGCGGCAGCCTCTCCGTCAGCGTACGTTTTGTTCTGGTAAGAATCCAAAACCTGCATCTCATAAAGGCCCATCAGAAAGACGCCGCTGTTCCCGCGTTCCTGGCTCTCGCCACTCGCCGGCAAAGGCTCGGCGAACTCAACATGCAGTTGGCAGTCTCCGAAGGCCCCCCGGGTAGAAATATTGCCGCTCCCGGGCAGAACTTCCATATAGCCGTTCTCCACCTTCCACTGTGCGGGCTTGCCATCTTTATCGACCCAGTGCGATAGATCCTTCCCGTCGAACAACACCACCGCATCACTTGGAGGATGGCCGGGAGTGTCTTGGGTGCTGGGCGTACCAGGATCGATCACCGGCGGCAGCGGCCGGTTCAAATCGTGGATCTTCCATTTCATCGTAGCCTGCGCGTCAGAAATCTCAGCCAGGGAGAGCAGAACAATCGCCGCCAGTACGAGAGAGAAAGCGTTCTTCATAGGTTTAATTTACCATCAATGAGCCGGTTGTCCCCTGAATGTGTGTCTGGCGGGTCCTATCGCAGTTTCAAGTCGCTGAAGTGGCTGAAATTTGACACCTTAACCTCTTCGTTGCCCGGCAAATAGAAACCGAATTTTCCGGAGTTGCCGGCGGATGCATTCCAGGTGTCGAGTGCCACCCAGCCGTTGCCTTTCTGGATTTGGTGTACAATCCGGTTCGGCGTGACCACGATCTGGAAGGTGCGTGATTTCTTCTTGTCCGTCTTAAATTGAAATTTGGCTTCTTCCGTTTTCTTACCGTCACGAACCTGGCTGCGGTAAAAATTATTCTCATCCATCTGAAACAGTTCGTAATTTCGGTCATCCGTGTAATTGAAGACCCACTGAAGAACTTTTCCCTTGTCGAGGATGGCGCTAAATTGAAACGTCCCCGCGGTCGAAGAAGCGTTATTCAGCAAGAATCCTCCGCCGCGATGAACGAACCAACCCTGGTCTGACTTCCAGCCCGAGGCATCGGCAAAGTCTTGCATCCCGCTGGGGGCAAGAGAGAGAGCCATAGTCGTGTTTCCACCAGCAACCACTTCTACCGTAGCCGAGCGCGGGAAGTTGCCCACGCGCGCTGTCAGTTGATAACTCCCCGGCGCCACCACCACCGGAGTGCCACTGACAACGTTTGTCGGAGGCTCGCCATCTTTCGACAGAGTCACCACTGCATCCGCTGGTGTGAATGAAATGTTTAGCCGGCCGGTCGCCGCCTCCATCGTCGCTTCCGAGGCACTGATGGTTACGGCTGCCCCCGCCGAGAAACGCCTGCGCAACGTTTTCGGAGTGAAGCGGTCCCTGCGCAATTCAATTACATGATCACCGGGGGTGACGGTCGGAAACCGGAATTTGCCATCCGTTGGTTGCGTGCCCACAGCCACTCCGTCGAGCAGCACGGACGTTCCGGCCGCTACACCATCGATGGCGAGCGATGCCGCGTGCGGAACAGCCGCCAGTACGAAATTCAGTTTGGCGGAATCCCCCTTGTGAATTGCGACCTGCTGTTCCGCCGGATTTTGAAATCCGTTCTTGACCACGCGGACGGTATACGCTTTGGGCGCTAGGTTGGAAATTCGCAATTGCCCGTCTTTGTTCGTGCCTTTTTTTTGCAGCTGGTTGTTCAGGTAAACCTGGGCGTCGGCCTCGCCAGTCACGACCAGAAGAGTGCCAATATCCTGATCCGATAACAGGAACGTCGTGAGCGTGGGTGCCGTACCCACATCGATGGCAACGTTATGACGGTCCGTGCCTGTGTTCAGGCTCAATTGGTGAGCGCCAGGTGCGACATTCGGAATGTCGATCCCATCATCCCCAACCTCCGCTTCGGGCTGATTGTCTAAAGCGATTTTTGCATGAGCGTCGGAGTAATACACATGAATATGATTGGCCGAGTTACTCACCACAACAGCGTGCACTCCCTTGGCGGTGAGCGGCCCGCTGACCAGCGGGATGGCACCCGGCGCAGCCGTGAAATTGAACGAAGCTTCCGCCTTCGCCCCAGTAAATTTCAATCGGTGTGGGCCGGCCGCGAGATGGTCGGCCGTCCACTGCGCGCCATCCAGTTCGAAGGCGGGCTGGTCATCAAGCAAAACCTTGCCCGTGCCCGTGTCGGCCGATAGCCTTATGACCGGAACGATTGGCTGCAGCGCCAATTCGATGGAGCCCGGGGCACCCGTGCGCGCTTCAAAATCTCTGTGCTCCGTTTGATATCCGTCCATTTGCGCTTCGATCTGATAGGCGCCGAATGGCAAGCTCACATCCACATCGGAGGTTCCTCGTTCCTGATTGTTAATTCGAATGGTTGCGCCTGGCGGCGAAGCATGGACATGCACATTCATTGACGCCGCTACGGCAGGCTGGGACGCGGAGGGGTGAATCATTTTTACGATCATCCACGTCATCGCCAACACCAAGACCAGGACGCCGCCCGCGATGCCCGCCATCTTCGCATTCAGTTTCTTCAGCGGAACCGCTCTCAGATGGCTTAGGGCCGGCGCCACACTGGGTATCGATTTCCATCGCGCTTGGGCGGAGCTACGCAAATTGGCAAAGACAAGCGAGGCCGCGGAAGCCTTATGTGGCAGAGCACTCCCGCTCTGCTCGGCAGGCGACGCTGATTCCGACTCCACCTCCATCGTCTGCAGCGACCGCCCCGAAGGCATTCCCTGTTTTGCTAAGACGGATCTAGCTGCAACCGGGTCCTGCGGTTTAGCCGCCACGGCGCCGGGCGAGAAGAGCTGGGTTGCATTGGCCATGGCCTCCGCAGCGGGCGCTACATTTGGCGAGGAAGGAGATTTTGGCTGAATCTTTCCCGTCGGCTTTGAGAGCTGCTCCAGACCATTCATCAGCGACCGTACTTCGGCGTCGTCGGCATAGCCGGCAGCCAGAACCTTGGCGCGGTCCCGATAGGATCGTATGGTCGCCAGGTCCGGAGTCTTTTCGGCTTCGCGCTTGAAGTTTCTCAGTTCTTCCAGGTCATGGGTGCGCTTCTTGACCCGCTCTGCCTCGGCCATCTCACTTTGCAGGTTCTCGCGCGTTTGCAGCAGTCGCCTCTCGTTGGGATACGTTGCAAGTGCTTGCTCGATCTGTGCGATTGCGCCCGGATAGTCCGCGGCCGCCCGCAGTCTCCGCGCCTGCGTAAAACATTCGTTGACCAGATGATCGCGCTTCCGGTCGAGTACCACGGTCTGCAAATTCCTGGCCAGCGGGTGGCCGGGATTGAGCTCGAACGCCTGCTGGATCAGATCCTCCGCAGCCTGCCAATCGTTCTCCACAAAGGTTTGCGCTCGCTCGATCAGCGTATTGAACAGAACGCTCCGCGGGACCGGGTTTTTCTCGTCCAGTTCATGCGCCTGCCGCAGAAGTTGGACGCCTGCGGCGAACTGGCCCTGAGTACACAAGGCTTGGCCTTCAGTCATCAGCCGTTGCACTTCCGTGGCTTGCCGTAGACCCGCCTCAGCAGCCTTTTTCAATTCCGCTAATTCAGCGTCGTTGGGGAATTCCGGCTCTGCCTGCTGCAACAACTCCAGGGCTCGGGGATAGGAAGCCGACTTCAGGCAGGCCTCGATCTGCTCCGCAAAGCGGGCTTTGGCCTCGATTCGCGTCTGATTCTCGCGCCGCTTCTCCAGGCGCTCAATTTCAAAATTCAAACCCGGGTATCGATTGTAGATAGTCCGAAGAATTTCCCAGTCGCCCAGCGCATCGCCGAACTGTCCCTGCTCTTCATGGAAGTGAGCGCGGGCTACAATAGAGCCCACGAGATCACGCTTGTCCTCTACGAGGCGCAGCGCGCGTTGGAAGTGAATCTCATCCGGGTGAACTTTCAGCGCTTCTTTCAGAATGCCCACGCGCTTGTCGAGATCGGGCTCTCCCTCAACCTGCCGGTCAACGGTAGCGATAAAAGCCGACAGCTCTTGCCGTTTCTGCTCCTCAAGATCAAACTTCAGAGCCTGGAAAAGCGCATTATTCGGATATTTGGCCATCCATGTATCGCACAGCTGCAATGCGCTGGTGAGATTTCCGTCGGTCCGAAGCTTGCACATCTCCGCATAGGCATTGTTAAGAGCGTCATGCTCGGAGCGAACCTGATCGTAAAGATTCTGGTAACTAGCGCGCTCAGGACTGGAGGAATCGGGAGCCCGCCGGTCCAGTTCCAACACCAGCGCCAGCTTGGTCAGCGCGTGGCTGATTTCCCCCTGCTGCCAGGCGTCCATGGCGGCATGGTGCAATTGCTTCTTTTCCTGACGCAGCCGGTTATATTCCTGCTCCTGGCGGTCTACTTCGCCCAGCAACTGCATCGCGCGTGCTTCCGTAGGCCTCAACTGCAACACATTCTGCAGGCCTTCACGCGCATGTAGATACGCATGATTGTCGATGTGCTGTTGCGCCAGTTTGTACCAGTTCTCGATCTGCCGCTCGCTGCGGCGGCTTTCGATCTTGCTCTTCAATCCCATGGCCGCTGCATTTCCGGGCTCCAATTGCAGAATTTCCTGAATCTTCTGGAGTGCTAGCGGATCTTCATCTTCCTCGAAGCGGGCTTTCGCGCTGCTCAGCAACTGAGCCACCGTCTTCTGCCGCACCGCCCGGTCAAGCTGCCGGCGCAGCGTGGCAATCGAAGTATCAATGTGGCCTTCCGCTTCCAGTCCGGAAAGAAGTTCTCCGGCGTACTGATGGTCGCCTTCTTCCAGCGCTTTAGTAGCGCGTTCCAGCCGGGGACGCAGTTGCGCGGCGTCGAAAAATTCGATGGGTTCGTTGCGCACCGCTTTATTCAGACTCTCGCCGAAATCGCGCGCGTTCGCGAACCGGTGCCAGGGCTGCTTCGCCATCCCCTTGTGTACCACTCGGCTGATCGACTGATTCACTTCGCTATTGAGTTCCGAAACCGGAGGTGGTACCTGGCTTCGGATGGCGTCAACAATTTCTTCTTCATTCGCGCGGCGGAAGGGATGCCGGCCCGTCAAAGCCTCGTAGCAAACCACGCTCAAGGAAAACAGATCCGAGAGCCCCGACAAAGGCTTCCCCTCAATCTGTTCTGGCGACATGTACAGCAGAGTCCCCTTCAGCCCAACCGTAGTGTGCACATTGGTCATGTGAGCCACACCAAAATCGATGATCTTTACCGAGTCATCTTCCATCACGAAAATGTTGCTGGGCTTAAGATCGCGGTGCACCAGGCCGCGTTCGTGAGCTGCCTGTAATCCGCGGCAGACCTGGGACATGATCTCAACCGTGCGCTGCGTTGTCAGACGGTGCCGGGCGTTCCGAATCAGGTTGTCGAGAGTCGTGCCCGGCAGCAACGGCATGACAAAATAAGGCTTCTTCTGGCCGTTCTCTTCAAACTGCCCGATGTCGAAAATCTCGACAATATTGGGATGGCTCATCGACGCCAGCACGTCGGATTCTTTGTAAAAGAGTTGGAGAGAGTTAGACTCAGGCGCGTCGCGCAAGGTCTTGAGCGCAACGTCCCGCCGAATCACCGTGTCATAGGCGCGATAGACCAGGCCCATACCGCCCTGGCCCAGCACATCCTTTACATCGTAGCGACCCGCAAGTCTCTGCGGCAAAACATGGGCAACCATGATACCCCTTCGATAAAGGCAGGAATGCTAAACGAAGTTTAGGGGGGGAAGTGCTGTCCCACGGCACGAAGCCGCCGAGGGACCTTCCAGGCCCGCAGGCCTGCGAAGCGACACGGAGCGCCATCTTACCCTAAAAAAGCCCGATTTGTAAGCCAAAATAATTCATTTAGTTACAGAGACATAGCCGTGGGGTCGCAAGGCATGGGCGAGCCCCAATCCTTTGCCGGGGCTGGCCAGCCTGCGTCTACAATATGTTCACACTATGCCACCGCCCCCCGTTCTCATCATTGGCGCCGGTCCTAGCGGACTAAATTTGGCGTTGGCTCTAATCCGCCGGAATGTGCAATGCCGTGTCATTTCCGAAGCCAGCGGCCCAGGCGAGGAATCCCGCGCTATGGTGGTGCAGGCGCGTACACTCGAATTCTACGGCCAATATGGCTTTGCCGGGGAAGTCATCGAACAAGGCGTCGTTGCGGAAACCGCCCATGTTCGCGAAGGTGGCGAGACCAGTCGTAGTCGAGAAGTTCTCTCCATCAGCTTCAAAGAAATGGGCGCCGGCCTCAGCCCGTATCCATTCGCGCTCGCTTATCCGCAGGACGATCATGAACGGTTCTTGATCGAGAAGCTCAAGCATGCGGGTTGTGAAGTCGAGTGGGGCGCGAAGCTAACCGGCTTTAGCGAGCGTGAAAACGGTGTTAGGGCGATCATTGAGCACAATGAAGGCAGCGTTGAGGAAGCGGAAAGCGCATATATCTGCGGCTGTGATGGCGCGCGTAGCTGTGTGCGCGAAACTCTCAAGCTCGGTTTTCCGGGGGGCACCTATGAGCAACTCTTCTATGTCGCCGACGTGAAAACCGAGCGCGGGTTTTCACGAGATCTATACATCAACCTCGGCAAACACATCCTCACGTTGATGTTCCCTGTGCGGTCGAGCGGAATGCAGCGCTTGATTGGCCTCGTACCGACCGAGCTGTCACATCGCGAAAAACTCGCCTTTGAAGACATCCGCGGCCACGTCGAGCCGCTTCTTGATATCAAAGTGACGGCAGTGAATTGGTTCTCTACCTATCGCGTCCACCATCGCGTAGCTGATAAATTCCGCGTGGGGCGTGCTTTCCTGGTTGGCGACGCCGGGCACATCCATAGTCCTGCAGGCGGTCAGGGCATGAATACCGGAATCGGCGATGCCGTCAACCTCGGCTGGAAAATTGCGCACGTGCTGCAGAACCGCGCCCACACATCGCTTCTCGACACCTATGAACCCGAGCGGATCGGCTTTGCGCGTTCCCTTGTATCTACAACGGATCGTGCCTTTACGAGCCTGGTCGGGGAAGGAGCGGCAGGCGAATTTACGAGAAGGATTCTCGCGCCTCTTGTGTTCGGTATCGCCACTCGCTTCAGTCTGGGCCGCCACGCTATTTTTCGCACGATTTCCCAAATGCGCATTCACTATCCAGACAGTCCGCTCAGTCAAGGCGTCGCCGGCGATGTCCACGGCGGCGACCGTCTTCCCTGGACGGGAACTCACCCACGCGACAATTTCGAGCCTTTGCGTTCTTTGGATTGGCAAGCCCACGTGTACGGCGAGGTCGACAAAGATCTCGAAGCCGCCTGTCGCGAGCTTCGCCTATCTCTGCATGTCTTCCCCTTTAGCGACGCCACAAAAAATGCTGGACTCAAGCGGGATGCGCTATATCTTGTCCGGCCCGACGGCTACATCGCGCTCGCTTCATTCGAACAAAGCGGCAATAAACTCAGGAATTTTGTCGAACAGTTTCACTTGCGTTTTCACGGCTCATCCATAGCGGCATAGCGCTGATGAATACCTTCTGGTTAGGTCGGTGAATGCCGTTTCACCCAGATCACTGAGTATGATCAGAGATTCCCGCGGTTGTGGTCTTCATCCATGGCCTTCGATATTGGTGGGTAGCGTGAAAACAAAACGTGCGCCACGGGGAGAGTTGTGGGCAGCCCAAAGGCGCCCACCATGCGATTCAACGACGGAGCGGCTGATCCGTAGTCCCATGCCGGTGCCGTGAGGTTTGGTTGTAAAGAACGCATTGAAGATCTGGTCCGCCCGCTGCGAAGGAAGCCCGATGCCGGTATCGCTTATGGACACTTGAAGTTGCTCGTTTTCCGCCCGCTGAGACCTAACGGCTATCTCGCGTGTTCCTTCCACATCCTTCAACGCATCGATGCTGTTAATGATTAGGTTCATGGTGACCTGCTGCAATTGGACGCGATCTCCCATGATCCGGGGAAGATCTTCCGACAGTTCCGTGCGCACTTCGATGGAGTATCGGGTAGCCTCACTGCGCAAAAGCTCGATCATGCCTCGAATAATGTCGTTTACATCAACCAACTCTCGTTGAGAAATTTCCTTCTTGAAAAGGGAGCGGATTCGGCTCATGATCTCGGCGGCTCGGGCTATGTCTTTGACGACTCGTGATGCAGCCGCGCGTGCCTCTTCCAGATCAGGGTGATCGCGCGTAAGCCAGCGCAAGCAAGTACTGGCATCGGTGACGGCGGCGGCAATCGGCTGATTCACTTCGTGCGCCAGTGAGGCCGTCAGCTCTCCCATGGTAGTCACTCTATTTATGTGCGCGAGATCCGCCTGGGCCTCCCGCAATCGTTCGCGTTCTTCACGCGCCAGCTTGCGTTCAATGGCGATGCCAGCGAGATGAGTGGCTATTTCCAGGGCGCGGGTCTCAGCTGGATTCGGACTGCGCGGTTCGCGGTAATACATGGCGAACGAGCCCAGCGCCTTGCCGGAATGCGCCAGAATGGGAGTGGACCAGCAGGCGCGAAGCCCATACGGCTCGGCTACCCCCCGATAGTCTTCCCAGAGGGGATCCTGGAGGATGTCGGTGACGACAACGGGTTCTCGGCGGTACATGGCGGTGCCGCACGATCCCGCCTTCGGTCCGATGCAAAGGCCGTCGATGGCATCGCTGTAGGCCTTGGGAAGGCTGGGAGCGGCGCCGTGCCGCGCGTGCACTGCATCCTCTTCGAGGAGCAGGATAGAACAAAGCAAGCCGGCAAACTGGGCTTCCACAACGCCCACCAGCTTCTCCAGTATTTCCTCCAGCGGAGCGTCGCGGGCTATCATCTCCAAAATGCGGTTCTCTCCTTCACGCAGCGCCTCGGCTTGCGTCCGCTCGGAAATGTCCATCATGGTACACACGAATTGCACCACATCCCCAGATGCGTTCAAAACAGGATGGCC
Organism: uncultured Acidobacteriaceae bacterium; assembly: GCA_963709305.1. Classification (GTDB taxonomy): domain Bacteria; phylum Acidobacteriota; class Terriglobia; order Terriglobales; family Acidobacteriaceae; genus Sulfotelmatobacter. The sequence continues at coordinate 112,677 of CAVPWO010000010.1, forward strand.
GACGGTGCGAGTGTATTTGACCGCACCGTCCGGAAGAAGAATTCGGTGATCCACTTCGTAATCTGACTTTTCACGGATCGCCCGATCCTTTGCCTCTTCCACTTTGCGTCGATCCTCAGGATGAATGCGCGGCAGCCGGTCTTTCCAAGCCGCGAGGCCCTGTTTTGGATCAAAGCCATAGATGCGATACCATTCGTCGGAGAGATACAAGGCGTCTCCCCCTGGTACCCGCCAAGCCCCACTCCCCGTATGCGAGAGCCTCTGCGCTTCTGCCAGATAACCCTCGCTGCGCCGTAATGCTGCCTCCGCCTGCCTTGCGGTGGTGACGTCCATCACTGCTCCAATAAATTCGATGCCGTCCGATTCATCGATTAAAGCATGAGCCACAACATGTATATATTTGACGGAACCGTCCGGCATCACCAAGCGATATTCGTGGCCAAAATCCTTTCCATGCTGCACCGCCCGCTCGATTACCTGTTGCACGAGACCTGCGTCTTCCGGATGAACCCTCTGGAGAATAAGTTCTAAGGTCGGTGTGGTCTTTCGGTCGTATTGGAAGATTCGAAAGGTTTCTTCTGACCAGATGATCTCGCCAGTGGATGGCTTCCAGCCGAAGCTCCCGGTGCGACTGAGCCTTTGGGCCTCCGCCAAGTACGCCTCATTTCGCCGCAGCTTCTCATCCTGCAGTTCCACGGTCTGGGCAGCGAATCGCCTATCCACCCAGGACGTCAGTACCGCCAGCCCGAGGACGATAAAGGTGACAGCGACAATTCCGGCGGTGCCTAGTGCGGAGATGCTTACAGCGTGAGACAAGTTGGCGGGGATGCCGGAGGGCGTGAAACTGGCGGCGGCCATGCCGGTGTAATGCATGACAGGGATCGCAGCACCCATTACGACGGCTCCGGCTAACTTTTCCTTGCCAATCCCCGTTTTCTCATGTCGGAAGTGAAAGGTAATCCATAGGGCCGCAAGAGAGATTAGAATAGCGAACACGACGGACAGCAGGACGAGAAAGGAATTAAACTGGCATGTAGCCTGTAAACGCATGGCCGCCATGCCGATGTAATGCATACTGGCAATACCTGCACCCATCAGGACGCTTCCGGCGACCGCTTGGAGCGCGCTCATTTTCTTCCGGCTCACGACGTACAGCGCAATGATCGACGCAAGAATCGCCGCAAACAGTGACAGCAGAACGGTAGGCCAATGGTAGGCCACAGGAATCGGTAGGCTGAACGCGAGCATCCCGATATAGTGCATTGACCAAATGCCGGTCCCCATCGCACCGGCCCCCCCCAGCACCCAAAGCGCACGAGTCCAACCGCCCGCAGCCGTTACGCGACTTGCGAGATCCAGAGCAGCGTACGACGCAAACACGGCGATGAACACCGAAAGCGCCACGAGCGCGTAGTTGTAGGAGCCGATCAAGTTCAGGGCAGCCATTTTGACTCCAATCCGGTTGCCAGGAAGAACAGTCGTCTGCGCTTAAACCAAGAAAATCAATCGTCTTGCCAGTACCGGCGCCAAACACTGTTTAAACCCAAATCTTATAACAGTCCGTTCTGTCCATCCCGTTCCTCGAAGCCCTCAAACGAATACTTCAACGAAAACTGAATCAACCGCGACGTCCCTACCACTAAAATGATCGGCGCGGAACCGATCACCGGCGATCCTGGCCCTGGCGTTGCAACCGCTGCTGAAGGAGGATTTGCGAACGACGGATGATTGAACAAGTTGAAGAAGTCCGTGCGGAAGCGCAGATTCTTTCCTTGCGAAATCATAAAGACTTTCTCCAGTCCACATTCTTTTCCCGGGCCCCGATAATGCAATTGCGTGGCGTGCTCCCGTAGACCGTGGCGTCGCTTTTTCCTCCTGTGGAAAGCGGAGGGAATGGATCCGAAGTATAAGCTGCTGGGTTTACCCAGTTCGCCAGCCGAAGTGAATGCTGCCCGGAACTTAGCGCAACCGAACCCTGGGCTGAAGGTCGCGATAGACGTCGGACTCGCCAGATTATGGCCTCCCTCCCGCCGGATCAAAAACGGTGAAGGGCGCACCGAGTTGTCAATGTAGCTTGTCGAGAACGGACACTCGGGAATGGGACCGGTTGAAATCCGAAACCCGTCGACATGCGGACAGTGCGTCAGCAGCGGGACATCTCGTCGAAGCTTTCCCAGGGCCATCTCCTACCATCCAGCGAACGCATGCCTCTTAAAATGTGAAGCTTCCTTGCCCTGCGGCGCAATGGAAAGCGGCGTGCATTGGCACAGATGGCCAGTACCTGGCACATTTGTTGCACGTGATCACGAGTGGAAGACGATGAGAAGCCTGCTTTGTGGTCTGGTATTGATTGGAGTAGCAACCATGATCGGGTATTCGCAAGACGCGGCGAGCAAATATGTCTCACCGTCGGAGGCCGTTCCCAGAGGTAAAGCTCCCAAGATGCAAGTTCAATTGCTGAACCCAGGAGAACCTACGAAACAATATGCGGTCATCTTCTACCAGAAAGACGAGGCTTTTTCCGGACTGTTGGAATTCGCGGAGAAGTATCAAGTTAGAAGTGCCCACTTCACTGCTATCGGGGCACTAGATGGAGCTATCTTGGGCTGGTTTGATCCCCAGCGCAAAATGTACAAAAAGATTCCGATCAACGGTCAGCACGAAGTGATTGGGATGAGCGGTGATATCGCGCTCTATCAAGGAAAGCCCGTTGTTCACGCGCACATGATTGTCGGCGGACCAGATGGAACGACGCGCGCCGGCCATGTTCTGGCTGCGTATGTATCCCCGACCGTGGAAGTCATGGTGACGGTCGATCCGACAACAATGCAAAAACGATTTAACCCGGCGACCGACCTGACGTTGATTGATCCAGCTGTGCACTAGGAGCTTCGTGATTCTTCTGATGTTTCTGCGCAGGTCTGAGAGGTCGTAGGAAAAGGAAACAACATGCGTTGGAGGCAAATCGACGATGAACCGAAGGCTTTCGCCCTAATCCTTGAGACCGGTGACGAGATCGCAGCCGTGCTGCAACATTTCGCCAAGAGCCAGGGATTAGGGGGAAGTAGCTCTGAAGCAATCGGCGCGCTTTCTTACGCGAAGCTGGGTTGGTTCAACTTGGAAACGAAGAAGTACGATCCGCATATGTTCTCAACGAACAAGTGGAACTGTTGTCGCTCATCGGAGACATCGCTCTCAGGGATGGAGAGCCGCAGGTGCACGCACACGTGATAGTGGGACGCTCCGACGGTAGCGCCCACGGTGGTCACCTGCTTGAGGCTCGCGTCCGTTCGACCTGCGAGTTGATCCTGACCGAGAGCCCGACTCATCTTCAGAAGAAGTTCGATCCAACATCAGGAATAGCGTTGATCCAACTCTAAGCGTGGCAGGCAGGCAGCTTTCTGTGACGCCGCTATAGACAAATATAAGTGCAGGAGGTTGAACAACCGTGGCTAACGTACATGTGATTGCAAGATTCGTGGCGCGTGAAGGAAATGAAAACCAACTCAGATCGCTGCTTCAGGGCATGTTGACTCCCACTCGCGCCGAATCGGGATGTGAATTGTATGAACTCTACGAGTCAGACTCCAGGGGACGCTTCTATTTGTACGAAACATGGGAAAGTCAGGCTGCCCTTGGCCGGCACTTGGCAACGCCCCACATTGAGCGTTTGAAAAAAACCGGCGCGGAACTAGTAAAAGAACCGTTCGAGGTCAATATCGTAAGAGAGGTTTTGACCGGGGCTGCGGTAGCATGACCTTCCCGGATCAGATGAATCCGGGCTAAGAAGCCGTGCTGACTGTTCTGAATCACAACTGGAGAACCGTTATCGCAATTTCGTTTTCAGCAGAAGGAGGATAGGAGATGAGGTATAGAAAACTGGGAAATACTGGACTCATTGTGAGCAGCCTGGCCCTTGGCACGATGCAGTTCGGCGGCAAGATGAATATGGGCAACCTCGGCCAGGAGGACACAACGCGAATGGTGAAGCTAGCTTTAGACAGGGGAATTAACTTTATCGATACGGCGGATGTATACAGCCGCGGGGAGAGCGAAACTCTCGTGGGAAATGCCTTGAAGGGCGTGAGGAACGAGATTGTCCTCGCCACCAAAGTCCGGCTCCCTATGGGCGAGAATTTTAACCGGAGCGGTGCGACCCGCGTGAATATCATGCGCGAGGTGGAGGGCAGTCTCCGGCGGCTGCAGACTGATTACATCGATCTCTACCAGGTGCATGGATGGGACAGCAACACGCCGCTCGAAGAAACTCTGCGTACGCTCGACGATCTTGTGCGCCAGGGAAAGGTCCGCTATATCGGACTCTCCAACCTTATGTCATGGCAAGCGGCCACGGCAGTAATGCTGCAGGCGCAGCTGGGGTTAGAGAAATATGTAACGGCTCAGATGTATTACAGTCTCGTCGGTCGAGGTCTCGAATACGAGTTCCAGTCGTTCGCCGAGTATCACAACATCGGCATCCTGGTCTGGAGCCCGCTTGCCGGCGGCTTCCTCTCAGGCAAGTACAGCCGGACCAACCCTGCGCCTGCCGGCACACGCTTCGCGGAGGCGGGCAATTTCGTGCCCTTTGATAAGGAGATGGGATACCGCGTCGTAGAAGCGCTGAAGGAAGTGGCCAGCCGGCATGACGCAAGCCCGGCCGGTGTCGCGCTTTCTTGGTTGCTGGGAAGGCCGGCGGTCAGCAGCGTGATCGTCGCCGCCCGCAAGGTCGGGCAGCTCGAGGACAACATCCTTGCCGTCGACCTTCAGCTCTCGGACGAAGACGTCCGGCTCCTCGACGCAGCGTCGGATCCAGGCGTTCCATACCCGAAGTGGATGGTCCTGCAGCTCGACACCGCGGAAGACCCTCGCTCGAAGATCCTGCATCCCGAGCGTTACGCGGATGGCGGCTCCTGGAAAGACCTCCGCGGGACGGGGTGGTCCGGCTGAGAGCCATCAAACAATGTCGGAGTAAACCCGCTTCGCGCGTGTCTTGTCCCTCGGCCGCCTTCTCCGTCTTCGTTTTCGGGGACAGAATACTGGCACGCAGACGGCAGAGACATGGGCAAGGGCTTCAAACTTTGGATTACGTTGCGTATCGAGGAGCTCGATAGTGCCGCATACGGAAGGCTAGCATCCCCAATAATCGGATTGCCGTCACTGCAATTGCGATAGCGAGCCGGCCTGCGGCGCTCGGTCCAATACATTCTCCCTTCCTTCTAGACCCGGCCTGTAAATACCCAGCTTCTGCATTTTGTGGATCAGCGTAGTGCGTTTCAAGCCGAGTTTGGCCGCTGCGCCTTTCGGGCCGCCGATCACCCAGCCGACTTCTGCCAGTGTCTGCAGAATCAGAGTCCGTTCGGTGTCGCGTAGCGTGGTTGGAGCTCGAGAGATGGCCGGGCGCTGCTCAAGTTCCGCGGCGGGCAAAGGATTGGGAAGTACGCCATTATTGGAGAGAATTACGGCACGTTCGATCAGGTTCTGCAGTTCGCGGATATTCCCCGGCCACGGGTACGAAATCAGCGCAGACATCGTTTCTGGAGGAATGTGTTCGATTTCCCTCCCCATCCGGCGGCCTAGAATCTCGACAAAATGCCTCACCAGAGCTGGAACGTCTTCACGGCGCTCCCGTAATGGGGGCAGTAGGACAGGGAATACATTGAGGCGGTAGTAGAGGTCACTGCGAAATTCGCCTCGATTCACCATGCCGTTAAGATCCCGGTGGGTCGCGGCAACTACCCGGACGTCAACTTTGTGAGTCCGGTTGCTCCCCAGGCGCTCAAACTCCTGTTCTTGCAGGACACGCAACAATTTGGGTTGTAGTGCCGGTGGAATATCGCCCACCTCGTCGAGGAAGAGCGTACCTTTATCTGCCAACTCGAAACGGCCAATCTTTTGCGCTATGGCTCCGGTGAAAGCTCCTTTCTCATGGCCAAAGAGCTCACTTTCCAGCAGATCCAGCGGGATGGCAGCGCAATTCAAACTCACGAACGAACGTCCGCACCGCGAACTGATGTTATGAATCGCGTGCGCGATGAGCTCCTTGCCGGTGCCTGTTTCTCCCTGGATCAACACAGTAGAATCGGTGGGCGCGACGCGTTCGACTTGTTCGAGCACGGCTTCCAGAGCAGGGCTGTTGCCGATGATCTGCTCGAATCTGCGCGCGTAAGAGTCTTGATCACTAGTTCGCAATATTCCGGTAGTTGCCACAGAGAACCCCCTCGTACTGCGTGCCGATTCCTATTGGGCTCAACTCTCCAGAGCTGCTCGGACACTTTCGAGCAGAGCTTCATCATCGAATGGTTTTGCCATGAACTCCACTGCGCCTGCTCTTAAGGCCTGCATTCGCATTTTCTCGTCGCCGTGTGCCGTGATGAAGATGGTGGGAATCCTGCAATGATCAGCGTTGAGCTTGGCTTGCAATTCCAGGCCGGACATTCCCGGCATGCGGATATCGGCTACCAGGCATCCAACTTTGTTCTGTTGGCCGGACGTCAGAAACTCCTCCGCTGACGCAAACGCCTGCGCCGGCAGGCCGGCCGATTTCAGCAGGCCCTGCAACGCGCTACGCATCAAATCATCGTCATCAACAATTGCCACCATGGTCCCCTTCTTTCGAATCGGCATGACGCAACCTTAACAGCGCCATCGACGATGGCGCAATTATGCTTAGGTGGCGGCACAATCATACTTTCGTATAGGGCCGAAGGGTCAGCTGCGGGGCGTCAATCGCGTATCGAAACAGGATCGCAGGGGCAGCGCTGGGCCGGTCCGCCGCCACCGCAGGATACTTGACCCAGATACTACGCTTCAGTTTTTGGGAGGACGTTCACTCGTGACTGCCCGTCGGCTCGAGCTTCGCCGCCATTCTGACCAATTCCGCCAGTGACTCAGCCTGCATCTTCCGCATGACGTGCCCGCGTTGGATCTTCACCGTGATTTCGCTGGTCCCAAGCTCAGAAGCTATTTGTTTGTTGAGCATGCCTGAGACCACCATGCCCATGACTTCGCGCTCACGTGCGGTCAGCAATTCGTAGCGCATCTGCAACCTGCCTAGCTCGCTCTGCTGTTGGCGCATAACCCGGTCGCGATCCAAAGCTTGGTGGATCGCGTCCAGCAAGTCCTGGTCCCGGAAAGGCTTGGTCAGGAACTCCACCGCGCCGGATTTCATGGCTTTCACGGTCATCGGAATATCTCCGTGACCGGTGATGAAAATGATAGGAATCCGGATGCCTGCGATGCCCAGTTCGCGCTGAAAATCCAGACCGCTGACTCCAGGTAGCCTCACGTCCAGAATCAGGCAGCTTGGACCGTCCCGCCGCTTGCTGCGCAGGAACTCTTGTGGCGTTCCGAAGGTCTCGGAACGCAATCCCACCGACTTCAACATGCCCTGGATCGCCGCCCGCACTAAGTCGTCGTCGTCAATCACGAACACCACAGGAACGGCTGCGGCCGTCATTCGCCTGCCTCGACGTTCGTGGGAAGACTGAGGTAGAAAATTGCTCCGCGCGGAGAGTTATCCGTCGCCCACAAGCGCCCCCTATGCGATTCCACGATAGAGCGACTGATAGACAGTCCCATGCCGGTTCCCTGAGGCTTGGTGGTAAAGAACGCATTGAAAATCTTGTCTACCTGCTTTGGGGGCAGTCCCACACCCGTGTCGCTGACCGAAATCAAAAGTTGACTTTTCTCCTCGCATTGCGACGTGATGGTGAGTTCGCCTCCCTCGGCCATGTCCTTCATGGCGTCGATGCCATTGAGCATAAGGTTCATAAAAACCTGCTGCAATTGCACACGATCTCCCATGACTGGGGGAATATTCGCCACTAGCGCCATCCGCACGACTATGGGATATCGCGTCAGTTCGCTACGCAAGAGAACGTTCATCTCTCGAATAACGTCGTTGACGTCAATCAACTCCCATTGTGCGGTACTCTTCTCGAAGAGCCGGCGAATCCGGCTGACGATTTCCGCCGCACGGGTCGCGTCTTTCGCCATTCTCGACGCAGCCTCGCGCGCCTCTTGTATATCCGGGTGCTCGCGCATAAGCCAGCGGAGGCAGGTGTTCGCATCGGTGAGGGCAGCGCCAATCGGTTGATTCACCTCGTGGGCCAGAGAGGCAGTCAGCTCTCCCATGGTGGTCACGCGGCTGACGTGTGCGAGATCGGCCTGGGTTTGGCGCAAAGCGTCCTCCGCACGTTTGCGCTCGCTGATGTCATTGTTCGTCTCAAGTACTCCGACGGGTTTACCTGATTCGTCTCTTTGTAGCGACCACCGACTCGCCACCACGACTTGGGTTCTATCGATTTTGGTGTGTACCAGTTCGCCTTCCCAGCGGCCGGTGCGCAGCAATTCCGCCTGGATTTCTTCGAGCGGCGCCGGAAATTTCGTCTGCATCAGCTGGTGCGTGATCTTCCCTAACGCCTCCTCCGCCTTCCAACCATACAACTCTTCCGCGCCACGATTCCAGTAGGTGATTGCGTCATCCGTGTTACGCACGAATATGGTGTCATGGGTGAGATTGAGCAGGCTGGCCTGCTCGCGCAATTCGTCGATCTGTTGAGCCACTTTCCTTTCGAGTTCGTTGCCGGCTTGACGCAAGTACTGTTCGGCGCGCCGTCGCGAGGCACTGAGCCAACTGATAGACAGCCCGAATAATGTGAAAACAATGAAATAGGGGATATGAGACAGATCGAGCTCGATGCTATGGATGGGGGGGAAAAAGAAGTAGTCAATGCTCAAGTCGGAGAGCACAATCGCCAGCAGACCGGGACCCATTCCGCCAAACCATACGGTCACGGCAATAGCTATTAGGAAGAACGACTCTCTTAGCTCGAAACTTTGCAGGAGAAGCGCCAACCCCACGGCGATGGCAACGGAAAGGACCCCCAGGCTATAGTGCAGAATCACAGATGTTAACGTCGGCAATGGAGGGTCTTGATGCGCCATGGCTTGGCTGGTCTGGAGCGACAGATGTGGGGTCCCAACCAGATCTGTACCCCGCATGATAACGAGAAATTCGATTCCTTGTCAGGGACACCAGCGTGGGGCTGCCATTCGCTGCCATACACATAGATGGCGAAGGCAGTGCAAATCAGCATTGTGCGCTGCGCCCTTCCAGGCGCTCTGTGTTCCGCCCTCGTCTTGAACGAAGCATTTGGTCTTCTGCATGTCCTAGTCACTGAGGAGGGAGAGAATTGTTGCGCTAGAGGCTACCCGGCTGAGACTGGATGAGAAGCGTAGGATTCGTATTGCCGTGTGTTGGTTGCGACTCCGTCCAAGTCCCACGGTCTATCCTCATCTCACCATCTGCGTCGATTAAGTCTTGGCTGTCCGCTCCGCTCGTTTCCTTTTCTTGCTTTGGGAAGATGGGGGCAAAATCAACACGAACGTAGGTAAGCTCCTTTCCGCAACTGAGACACACCTCATACGTCCTGCCCGACAGCGTGAATGGACGACTGCGTTTGCGATGCCAGCAACCAAAGAGGAACTCAAAGGCCTGTTGAAAGTTTTGTGCCACGATCGCTTTCCAGCAATTTGCTTTCCCCTTTTTGTCCTTCCTGACTTTTGGCAGCTCAAATCCTTGTTCGAAGGCCACCGCAGACCAATCTCATTGACTGTGCCTTCCTTCCCGCGGCAGTACGAAGGATCCCCCTGATGCGAAAGCACAACGTCGAAATGCGGACGCGGCTATCCGCCTGTTGACATCCTGCCGGTTCGCATTCCCTGTTGCGGACCACAAAACCTTAGAAAGCATTGGGTTAGCACAACGGGATGTTTGGAGAGTTACATGCAATGAGTGGGACGACGTAGGCGCCCACGTTGGACCACCCGGAGTGCCTTTCCCCTCGTACGACTCCGGGCTGGGGCAGCAGAAGGCGCTACGTCAAAAGTTGGGTGGGATGGAGAAGAATTCGTAATGTCGAATCAAGAGACCAGAAAGTGCGCACACATCCCCTGCCTGTGCGATGTACCCAGGGGCATCGAGTACTGCTCAGACTCGTGTCGCGATGCAGGAAGCGACGACGTCGAGATCGCGTGTCAATGCGATCACACGGGATGTCCGCTGACGATTCGACCGTATGTGCCTCGTACTTTCGCTGACCGGCCAACTGATAACGAGAAATCTGGCGGTGAACATTTGAGATCGTCGCCGCCTCAGGAGAATTGATTGTGACGTTCTTAAGACAGGTTTTGTCCCTTCTTCTTTCAGGCTGCCTTTTGCTCACCTCTGCACCGCACAAACAACGTGGCGCTCGAAACAAGTGAAAAAATTGTCGTGGGATTTGCTTGTGGATTCGTATCCACCGTCCTCCTTCTGCTGCTAATGTGCTTGCTGCTCGTGGTGGTGGGCTTCGCCGGAGCCAGCTTTGCTCAAGAATCACCTCAACCAAAACCGTTCTCATCTCCGGTTGAAGCGAGTGATGCTCTCTTTCATGCTGCCCAAAGGCAAGATGAGCCGGCCCTGGAAGCTATCCTCGGAGCAGGAAAGGATGTCACGTCGTCGCGCGACGACCTTGCTGCTTCAGGACCTGGTTGGCATGCGAGGGCTGCATTGCATTTCACTCGCCGTGCAGTCTGCGGGCGCGCACAATGAATCTCTTAGGCGCTGGACCGATGTAATGAAAGGGATAACAAGTGACGAGCGTCAGCGATTGACCTGTAGAAGGTTCCACTACCCACGTTTCTTTAGGACGAATAATATCGGTGAAGCTGACACTATAGAGGTATTGCCCGCCCGGAACGGTAATACGGATGAGATCGCCAGACTTGAGTTCGCCCAAGCGCCGAAAGAAGGTATCGCGGTGCGCGGCAAGGGCTACATTGCCTATTTGTCCTGGCAGGGCAGTCCCCGGGATATGTCCAACTGCTACTCGAAGTACTTGTGGCTGCGTCCCTTCAGCGACCATGACTGAGATGTGAACCCGTGGGATATCAATTCTACCCACCGGCGCCATTCCGCTGCCGAGCCGCAACGGCGGTGATTGTGACATGCCTGGCCCACTTCGAGTCGTTGAGAACTCCGATGTCACACGGTTGGCTTTTCGCATTTGATCGCGCGCCCAGTCCTGATAACGCGATGCTTCGACAACCGTGATCGCGCAGTATCCGAGGGCTGCGAATCCCGCAAACAGGAGGACATATTGGCCCCAAACAAGAAGCGTCCTTCGTCGCGCTATCATTCTTAGGCCTTCTTCACGCATGAGTGAGCCCAACAAATTCGATGTCAGCTCAAGAAACGTCTGGCGCCGCCAAACCGACGCCAGCACAGAGGAAACAGACCATGAATTACGCGACTTTTCGGGTTGCCCATTGAAGCGTGAAACTAGCGGCCAACGAGAGCAATCCGAGCAATCCCCAGAGTGGCAACGAACTGGCAGTCTTGGGAAGAGAATCGGTCGCTGCCTCTTGCGGCATGGCGAAGGGCTGACTAGCAACGATTTCAGTAATTTCGATTTCGTCGCCGCTGGGAGTCACCGCGTTTACGGGCACTTGTTTCACTTCAGCGGTACTTGTGCCCGGCTCGTTGGGCATTGAAAGCACCGGGCGGCTGGTCTGCATCGCAAGCTGCGTCGCCCGAGCTTTTGGATACACGAACTCCTCACCAAAGTTGTCGCCGGGGTAGAACCATGAATGGATGGCCTCTGGCGAACCCGATGGCGTCTCCTCAAAATGGACCACCGTTCTTCCCCTGGGTTGTAACCGGTAGTCGGAAATCGCGAGGACCGTTGTCATCAGATGCGTGCGATCCGCATTCCAGATCTGAACGATATTGCGTTCTGCGTCGCTGTCGGCGATGGTAAACCAATAGGTTCCGGCGACAAGAACCATCCCCGGCACCTCGACTGGCTCGCTAAATGTAAGCTTGGTGGCCTTATCTGACTCATCTGCCATCACTGCTCCTGGAAGTGCCAGCGTGAAAAACAGCGCCAGACAGAATGTTAGGGCCAACCACTTGTAACTTGTATTCACGTACATCTTGCCTCGATTCATTGTGTTCTCCTTTTTGACTCAATCGCACCTCGAAGGGCCCGACTGGAATTGTTTGCTATCACTGCCGTTCGATTCACGCCGCGGTCTCGGCGAAGAAAGTCTCGATCTCAGTCATTTCCTCATCACTGAGGCACAACTCGCCAGCGCACATGACTCCCTCAGCCTGACGCGCGTTGCGGGCTCCGACGATAGCGCCGGTAACGGCAGGTTGGTGTAGCGTCCAAGCGATTGCGACTTCTCCGGTTGACCGATTGTGGCGCCTGGCGATTTCTTGCAAACGCTTCACCAGCGCCAGGTTCCGAGAGAGCTGCGGCTCGGTAAAGTCGGGATGATTCTTACGCCAATCGTCCCTGGGCAGTTTTGCAGCGCGCTCGCGAGTCATAGCGCCGGTCAGGAGACCGGAAGCCATCGGAGAATAACCGATGACACCAATACCTTGACTCAGGCAGTAGGGCAGGATCTTGTCTTCGATCTCGCGGTGCACCAGCGAATACCGCGGTTGCAGAGAAGTTACCGGCGCTATGATCTGGGCGCGACGGAGTTGCTGCACATTGAAGTTGGAAACTCCAATCCAGCGCACCTTGCCTTCGCGCTTCAGGTTGGCGAGCGTCGACCATCCTTCTTCCAGTGCGGGTGAATCCGGGTCCGGAGGCCAGTGGATTTGATAGAGATCGATTGCGTCGATGGAAAGGCGGCGAAGGCTATCCTCGACTTCGCCGCGAATCGAGTCGGCGTTCAGTACTCTCTGCACCTCACCCCTGGCATCTCCGCGCAGGCCGCACTTGGTAAAGACATAAGGTCTGGAGCCGCGCCAACTCTTCAGAGCACGACCGACCACTTCCTCGGAGTGCCCCAGACCGTAGACGGCCGCAGTGTCAATCCAGTTGACGCCAAGCTCGAGCGCACGGTGAATAGCGGCGATAGACTCATTGTCGTCCTGCGATCCCCAGGCGAACTGCCAGCCCGAGCCGCCGATCGCCCATGCTCCATAGCCCACTCGAGTAATGAGCAAGTCAGAATTGCCAAGTTTGCGTGTTTGCATTTAAGTCTCCTATTAAATTGCTGCGACCATTCGCCAGCGAGATCGCTCAACCTTTTGCATCGGCACCGTGCCTTCGGGTCAACTCGCCATCGAGGCGGAGTGGTCTGCGACACCGGCAATTTGTTCCATTCGCCGCAGGACAGCCGAGAAGTCTTCTTCATCGTGGTGCGTCAACTCGTCTGAATTGAAGCGAAACGCTGCTTCAGTCGCAGGCATGGAAAGATGCGCTTCAGCTGCCGCCCTCAGAATCAACTGGAAATCCTTGTTCATCAGGCGAAGCGGAAATTGCGGTGTGTAATCGTTAATCGCCATCCTTTCCAGCTTCCCCACATGAGCCGGCGCGATCACGGCCGTCTTTGACAGAACCTCAAGCAAACGTTCGCGACTCAGACCGACTGTCTCCCCGAGCACCACGGCCTCAGCGATGGCCTGCATCCCAACACCTAACAACGTGTTGACGACCAGCTTCATGGCTGTTCCGCAGCCAGGACCGCCCAGAAGAAAGTATTGCCTTGCAATCGCCTGGAATATTGGTTCAGCGGCGAGGAACAAGTCTTGGTTACCACCGGCCAGTAGCGTCAGAATGCCCTGTTCCGCGGCAGGAGTGCTGCCCGAGATGGCGACATCCAATACCTCGATGCCACTCTCAGCGCCGAGCTTGTGCAGTTCTCGCGAGCTCTCTGGGGAGATCGTGCTCATCTCCAACACGACTGCCCCCGGCCGTGCCTCAGCAAAAACTCCCGATGGCCCGGCATAAACGCTGTGAACTGCTTCATCATTGGTCAGGCAAGAAAGAATCACATCGGCGGTGCGCGCCAGTTCAATAATGTTCCTGGCGGCGAAACCCCGCTGGGCTGCGGCGGCCTGCGCCCTAGCGAAATCCTTGTCGTATGCGACCAGCGGGTACCGGTGAGCAAGCAGGCGTTGAACGATTCGGCTCCCCATGTTGCCTAATCCAATAAACCCGAGAGTCACGTTGTCTGCTGTAAGAAGTTTCATAGGTCTCCTTTGTCTCCTGAATGGTGAGGGGGTGGCCGGTTGCGGTCGCTCAACTGGCACCCATTCGTTCAAATCAACTCGGCCTGATCGCCCTCGTCCTTCGTCGATTGAACCCGGCCGAAAGAACTCGCTCCCAGATTTGACGCCAGTCGGTCTGACATTGGCCTGGCACTTAAACTCTCTACCGTCTCCACCCATGCGTCCGCCGCGCCCGGGACACACGCAATTCAGAATGCCGGATATGAGAACGGAAGTCGTCTTAGCTGCACTCCATCTGATGAACTGCATTCGCACCTCCTTCAACAACGAACTTTCGATGAACGGTCATCGACGTTCACGCGTGCCCAATCCAATAAAGGGCAGCCTGGTGTCGACGGACCAGACCAAAAACTCCTCGATGCATTTCCCGTTCCAAACCACAAAACAACGTGAACAGCGAAAAATGAAGGTGAGCTTGATCATGAAACGCTGGCAACGCACGTCGACTGGTGCGTCCGTTGATACCGGAGCTTCCGGGGTCGAACTCGAGAACGCGCGTCGAAATGCCGACGTAGGTGTCAACTGCGGGACAAACATCTGATTGCCACAGGGCCTTTCCCAACCGCACAGTCGGCGGATATGGCTGAAAATGCTCAACTACATGGGCTTCCGGACGATTGGAGACAGGCATGCACTTCATGTCCCGACTGAGAGGCAGAGACAATATGCAAGGAACCGCGGCATACATTGGAGGCGAACAGTGCGTCGACACTCCTGCCCCAGAAAAAGAAGCTCGTGAACTGCAGGACGCTTTCTCGCGTTGTCTGCCTTTGCTCCACAGAACGGCTTATCGATATTTGGGCAATGCCGCCGACGCAGAGGATGCGGTTCAGGATGCACTCCTCTCCGCGTACAAAAACCTGGATCAGTTCAGAGGCCAGGCGCAAATGTCGACGTGGCTGGTTGCCATCGTCATCAATTGTGCTCGGATGCAGTTGCGGAGAAGGCCACGGCAGATCCACGTATCTCTCAACGAGCAATTAGGGGACGAACAGGGATATACCGTGTCGGAGCGGTTAGTGCACTCCGGACCAAGTCCGGAAGAGGAGTGTCGAAGAGCGGAACTGCATGAACGCATCGTGCAGTTGACAGAGACGCTTTCTCCCACATTGCGCAGAGCATTCCAGTTGCGCGACTTGGATGGCCTTACTACCAGTGAGGCGGCCCGCATTCTAGGAGTAGTTGAAGGGACGGTGAAGGCCCAGGTCGCACGGGCCCGTGCAAAGCTCATGCGTCTTGTGCGCCGTGCACTCGATGCGCATCCTCGTCATCCGCGCCCCGGACACCCTTACAGGTTTCGGAATCGGAGCAAGCAACAATCGGCTTATGCATCGCCTTCATATGGGAACGGCCAGGAATAGCAGCAGAGCATAGCAACGTATCGGCGTGAGATTAAACAGAACCACTTTTCGCGATCCGACGACCTTTGGGGACTGACAAACCAGGAAAGCTTCTATGTGGATTGTTCGACTAGCATTGCGGCGGCCCTACACATTTGTGGTGATGTCCATCCTCATTGTAATCATGGGCGGGCTCGCGGTAGTTCGTACCCCAACCGACATTTTTCCGAATATCGATATTCCTGTCATCAGCATTATTTGGAACTATAACGGACTCCTCCCGGAAGACATGAGTGACCGGATCGTCACCATTACGGAGCGGTCGCTTACCACCACCGTCGACAACATCGAACACATCGAATCTCAGTCTCTGTATGGGGTTGCGGTGACTAAAGTGTTTCTACAGCCGACTGCAAACATTCAACAGGGCATTGCGCAGATTGCGGCTATTTCTCAGACCCAACTTAGGCAGTTACCTGCGGGAACAACGCCGCCCCTCATTCTTGCCTACAGCGCATCGAGTGTGCCCGTGCTTCAGTTGGCCCTTTCCGGACACGATCTATCAGAGCAGCAACTTAACGATTATGGTCTGAACTTCATTCGGACGCAGCTCATTACGGTGCCTGGAGCTTCCGTGCCCTACCCCTATGGCGGTAAACAACGCCAGGTGCAGGTTGATCTCAACACCACCGCCTTGCAGTCGAAGGGCCTGTCCGCGCTCGATGTGATCAACGCCATCAGCCTGCAAAATCTGATCCTGCCGACAGGAACGTCTAAGGTCGGCTCCAGAGAGTACGACGTTTCCATTCCCAATGCAGCTCCGCAGACGATCGCGGACCTGAACCGTATTCCAATCAAGACAATTGGTAGTACGACGATTTATGTCAAGGATGTCGCCTGGGTTCGCGACGGTTTCCCCCCGCAGACCAACATTGTGAAGGTCAACGGGCAGCGCTCCGTCTTGCTGACGATCCAAAAAGCGGGCAATGCGTCCACACTGGACGTGATCGCCGGAATCAAGGCCCTTTTACCTCAAATTGCCGCAACGGTTCCAGCCCAATTGAGAATGACGCCGCTGGCGGACCAATCGATTTTTGTTCGCGGCGCGATCAGCGGAGTGGTCAGGGAAACATTGATTGCGGCGTGCCTGACGGCTTTCATGATCCTTACTTTTCTGGGCAGCTGGCGAAGCACCCTGATCATCGCGACCTCAATCCCGCTTGCGATCCTGACTTCGATCATTGCGTTCAGCGCGATCGGGCAAACGATCAATATCATGACGCTCGGAGGGCTCGCCCTGGCCGTCGGCATTCTTGTGGACGATGCCACGGTTGAGGTAGAGAACATTAATCGCAATCACGAGGCAGAGCCCGAGAAGCCCATGGACGAAGTTGTTCTCGACAGTGCGTCGCAAATCGCGACACCCGCGTTCGTCTCCACGCTCTCGATCTGCATTGTGTTTGCTCCAATGTTCTTGCTTTCCGGTGTGGCGCGATACCTGTTTGTCCCGCTTGCCGAGGCGGTGGTATTTGCCATGTTGGCTTCGTATTTCCTATCGCGGACGATCGTTCCCACAATGGCCAAGTATCTGTTGCGGGGAGAGACACAGGAGGCCGGAGATGCGTCTAGCCGCAATCCGCTGGTGCGACTTCAGAAGCGTTTTGAGGCAGGCTTCGAGCGATTCCGTGGCAGCTATCGCAACGTACTGGAGATCTGCCTCCATCGCCGGCGCGCGTTCCTGATTGTGTTCTTCGTGGCGTGTCTCGGATCTTTGGCCATCCTGGTTCCTTGGTTGGGCCGGGATTTCTTTCCGAGTGTTGACAGCGGTACTTTCAAGCTTCATATGCGCGCTCCGACCGGAATGCGCATTGAAGAGACCGCCAACCTCTGCGATCTGGTCGAACAGTCAATTCGAAAGCAGATCCCGGCTGCGGAGATCCAGGGCGTCATTGACAACATTGGCTTGCCGGTCAGCGGCATCAATCTTTCTTACAGTAATTCAGCGCCCGTTGGCACCTCGGACGCGGACATTCTTGTGACGCTGTCCGCCAATCACCATCCTACGGACAACTACATTCACCAGCTTCGTCTGCTACTGCCGAAGCAGTTCCCTGGCGTTTCATTCGCTTTCTTGCCTGCAGACATGGTCGGGCAGATTCTCAATTTCGGCTTGCCCGCTCCTATCGACGTTCAGATTGCCGGGAACAACTTGCAAGGAAACCGAATCTACGCAAACACACTGCTCGCGAAAATGAGGTACGTTCCCGGAGCGACTGATCTGCGGATTCAGCAGCCCTTCGATGAGCCGTATCTCCGCCTGAGAGTTGAACGCACGAAAGCCGAACAGCTGGGCTTTACGGCCCACGATATTGCGCAGAATCTCCTGGTGTCACTGAGTGGCAGCTTCCAAACATCTCCTACCTTCTGGTTGGACCCAAGGAATCATGTCAGCTATCAAATCGCCACGCAGACGCCGCAATACCGCACGGACACGTTGCAGGATATTGAGAACGTTCCCATTACAGGTTCCGACCCAAATGCTCCTCCATCGCTTATGGCTAGTCTGGTGTCCACGCAGCGAGGAGCAGGCATGGCTGTCGTCTCTGACTATAACGTCGCGCCGGTCATTGACATCTTCGGTTCCGTCGCCGGTCGCGATCTCGGTGGCGTAGCAGGCGACATTAATAAGATCATTGACGGGATGCGACAGCAATTGCCGCGGGGTTCTCGAGTGGTTATCCGCGGGCAGGTTCAGACCATGCGCGCTTCCTACATCGGTCTTCTCAGTGGACTGGTGTTCTCGATCGTACTCGTATACCTGCTGATTGTGGTTAACTTTCAGTCCTGGCTCGATCCTTTCATCATGATTTCCGCGCTGCCCGCGGCACTCGCTGGGATTGCGTGGTTTCTGTTTATAACGCACACGACATTGAGCGTGCCCGCACTCATGGGAGCCATTATGTGCATGGGTGTCGCAACCTCAAACAGCATCCTGGTAGTGAGTTTTGCCACGGAAAAAATGGCGGAAGGAATGGATTCGCTGGGGGCCGCCCTCGAAGCAGGATTTACCCGTTTTCGTCCAGTACTGATGACCGCATTGGCCATGATTATCGGTATGGTGCCCATGGCTCTCGGACTAGGCGACGGCGGGGAACAAAACGCTCCTTTGGGCCGAGCGGTCATTGGGGGACTTCTCTTCGCTACGGTTTCGACGCTGTTCTTTGTCCCCGCATTTTTCAGCGTTCTTCAGGGGGGACGTACGCCTGCGGTCCAACAGGAAAAACGGAAATAGTCGCCAAGTTAAGGGGGAATTATTCATGTTGCCTCAAACTGAAAAGGCAAAAGCAACAGTCGGGAGGCCCGCAGCAAATGATGGGGACGCAGGAAAGCGCAAGCGCAAACAATGGCTGGGCCTGGCGGTGGCCGTGATCGCGGTCGCCGCGCTCTTGATAACCGGCATCTGGTCCCGAGTCCGGGCGCTCGCAGCATTAAACACGGAGACAGTTCAAGCCGCCCTGACGGCGGTTTCGGTGGTATCGCCAAAGCAAACTGCTCCAGCTGAGGAAATCATCCTTCCAGGAAACGTGCAACCATACATCAGTTCGCCCATCTACGCTCGCACGAATGGTTACCTGAAGAAGTGGTATTTCGATATCGGCGCGCATGTGAAGCAAGGACAACTCCTTGCCGTAATCGAGACGCCCGAAGTGGATCAGCAACTTGAGCAAGCCCGCAGCAACCTGTTAACCGCGCAAGCCAATCTCGAGTTGGCTTCCATCACCAAAACGCGGTATCAAGGGCTCCTGAAAAGCAACGCTGTGGCCCAACAGGACGTCGATAATGCGGTCGGCACCTACAATGCCAATAACGCTATCGTTGAAGCCGATAAGGCAGCCGTACAGCAGTACTCGGCGCTGGTCTCTTTCGAAAAGGTCTACGCACCTTTCGATGGCGTGATCACCGCGCGCAACACCGACATCGGCGACCTCATCAATTCTGGCAGCAGCGGCAATGTGAAAAGCGATCTGTTCCACATCGCTCAACCCGGAAAATTACGCGTTTACGTGAACGTACCAGAGGAATACTCGCGCGGGATCAAAGTCGGCATGTCAGCGGATCTCAGTCTCGCTGAGTTTCCGGATCACAAATTTCAAGGGAAACTGGTGCGCACTGCCGATGATATCAACCTCACGACTCGTACTCTGCTGGTTGAAATTGATGTGGACAATCCGACGGGCACGTTGCTCACGGGTTCCTACGCAGAAGTCCACCTCGCCGTTCCGACGCAGGCTTCCACGTTCCTGATTCCGGTCAATACTCTGCTATTCCGGACCGAGGGGTTACGGGTAGGAATCGTGAAGGACAGCAAGGTTGCGCTGACTGCCGTCACTCCCGGGCACGATTTCGGTAACCAGATAGAGATCGTCTCCGGCCTCAAGGCGGATGATCAGGTCATCATCAACCCACCCGACTCGATTGTTTCCGGACAGGAAGTCCAAATTGTGCAGGCGACATTGCCGGGAGATACGAAGTGAAGCTACTTCGACAACTGATTCGCTGGATCTCACGGAAAACTGCCGGACGGCTTCTGATCGCGATAGCAGCGCTCCAGTCGATGGGATGTGTAGTTGGCCCAAAGTACCACCCGCCGGCGGTGCAGGCTCCTGCAGCCTATAAAGAGCTAGGAGACTGGAAGCCCGCGCTACCGAATGACCAGAATCTTGGCGGCATGTGGTGGACGATATTCCAGGATCCTCAGCTTGAGGCCTTGGAACTGCAGGTGAACGTATCGAATCAGAATCTGAAAGCGGCGGAAGCGCAGTTCCGGCAAGCTCGCGCAGTCCTGCGCTACTATCGTGCTGATTATTACCCGACCGTGACCGCCGGGCCATCAGCGACTCGAACGCGCATTTCCGCTAACAGTGCCACGAGTTCAGTCTTGCGTGGCGCCACTTATAACGATTTTGTGCTTCCCTTCGACGTATCGTACCAGGCCGACGTCTGGGGACGCGTTCGAAAAAATGTGGAGTCCTACCGTGAGCAAACGCAGGCGAGTGCGGCGGACCTGGCTACGGTCAATCTGAGCATACACGCGGATCTGGCCGTAGATTACTTTCAAGCCCGCAGCCTGGACGCCGAGGAACAGCTCCTAATCTCTACCGTCAAGGATTACGAGCAGGCCCTGGAATTGAATCAAAGCCGCTTCCAGGGAGGGATCGCTTCGGAGGTGGACGTCGAACAGGCGAAGACTCAATTGCAAACGACGCGGGCAGCGGCAATTGACGTAGGTGTGCTGCGCGCGCAATACGAACACGCCGTCGCAATTCTCATCGGAAAGCCTCCCGCTGAGTTCAGGCTACCCCCTTTGCCGCTCACGGCGCCACCCCCGCATATTCCGATCAGCCTGCCATCAGAGTTGCTGGAGAGACGCCCCGATATCGCGGCCGCGGAGAGGCGAGTGGCCTCCGCCAATGCCCAGATTGGAGTTGCAAAGTCAGCCTATTACCCGCTGATCAGTTTAGGCGCCTCCGGAGGTTTTGAAAGTTCCGCCATCACGACCCTCATCAACGGTCCGAGTGGCCTGTGGTCAGTGGGGCTATCGGCTGTCGGAACGGTCTTCGACGTCGGGAGACGCCGATCCCTTAACGATCAGGCGCGTGCCGCTTATGACTATCAAGTCGCTGCTTATCGGCAGAACGTGCTGACCGGATTCCAACAGGTGGAAGACAATCTGGCCGCGGTGAGGGTTCTGGAAGACGAGGCGAAGGTCCAGGATGAAGCGGTCGTCGCTGCCCAGCGTTCCCTCGATCTTTCAGTCACCCGCTACAAGGGCGGCGTCACAAGTTACCTCGAAGTGATCACCGCGCAAAGTGCGGCCCTCGCGGATGAGGTCACGGCGGTCAATATCCTGGGACGGCGGATGGCGAACACGGTGCTGCTGATCCAGGCTCTCGGCGGAGGATGGGACAGCTCAAGCCTGCCAGACCGACCCGAATGTTGCGGCAAGCTGGTAGGCGGTTCTCTTCTGCGACCTCCTCAACCGTTTTCTTCTCAATCAGAACAGGAACAGGAAGCCGAACGAATCACCCACAATACTCTAGCTGCGCCCCGACAAGACTGAGGTTTGACCTCCGAGGTCCGGCCAGCTATTAGTCACTTCTCTCGCATCCGCCGCAGGTGATATGTTTCCTTCAAGCTTCCAGCGAGGATTCTTTGCCGCGACTTGCGCTCACATGGGTGTGCCTGACGATGTTGACGGGAATAATTACCCCCACCCTTGCTGCCCAAACTTTTGGCCCGCCGCCGCTGGTGAAGAGTGTTCGCATCATTCATGAACGCGGCGTGCCGGTGGTTGAGATTATTTCGGCGGGCGGTCCGGTCATCCCTGAGATACAGACGATCGATTTACCGCCCCGCCTGGTCATCGATCTGCCCAACTCGCGAATGGGATTGACGCAGAAGCGGATCGCGATTCAAAAAGAAAACATACTGGCAATTCGTGTCGATCAATATCAGCAGAAACCTCCGATCACGCGCATCGTGCTGGATCTGCTCGCGCCCTATGGCTACTCGTGGGAGGGCGCGGGCACTCGCCTGCTGGTACGTCTAAAACCCGCTGAGGATGCGAACGCAAGTAAGAAATCGTCCTCGCCGCAGCCGCCGTCTGTGCCCGGCATGTCCCTGGAAGCGGCTCCGACTGTGGTTCCGGTCACTGGTGGTACGGGCGCCCTCGTGCCGGCGGGAAGCCGTCTCGCATCCGGTTCGACGCTAACGGCCGGCACCGATACGGCGATCCTGCGTCTGTCGCGCGGAGGAGAACTTCGAGTATGCCCGGGGACTACGCTTTCGGTAACCCCTTCGCAGACCAAGCGTGACCTGATGCTTGGCCTGAGTACGGGCGCGCTTGAGGCGCACTACACGCTGCGAGCATCGGCCGACACCGTGCTGACTCCGGACTTCCGCATCATGTTGGCTGGGCCCGGAGAATTTCACTTCGCCATCAGCGCCGATCCGCATGGGAATACGTGCGTCCGGGCGCTCAAGGGCAACACTTCTTCAGCGATCGTTTCTGAGCTGATGGGAGATCGGATCTACCAGGTCAGGCCGACCGAACAGGCAGTGTTTCACGCCGGACAGATCGACAAGGTTGATACCGAGGTTCCGCTAGAGTGCGGATGCCCTCCGCCCTCTCCGCTTATGCGAGCGGAAGCCCCTTTTGCTCCGAATGTGCCCGACTCGGAATTGCCTGCGAAGGCGCGAATCGGCGGCAGTGAGAGTCCGGTTGCATCCGCGGCAAACCATTCTTTGGGTGCGAGCGCTTCGAACATCAGACTGTCGAACGGTCCTGAGACAGCGCCTGTTCCGGCTTCCCAGCCAAATGAAACTCATGTGCAGGTAGACGCGCCTCTTGTCTTTACTCCGAGAAGTCGTGCAGCGAGTCCCTTGCCGGCGCCCGTGCAGGCTGCTAGAAACTTGCCGGTGGAGGATTCGGCCGCACGCCAGGTGCATCTCGATACTGTGATCGAGTCTCCGCCTGCGGAAAAGCGAAACCAACCCGAGCGCCGCGGCTTCTTCGGGCGGTTCAAGGGAATGCTGTCCGCTATCTTCGGCTAATTCTTTCTAAGAATTTCCCCCTCCCGGAAATCCTTTCCGAGCAGCCGCGCGTCTTAAGGCGAGTTGGGGTGAGATCGTCTGAGACACTTGTCGGCAGGAGCGCGCCATGACCGCTGCATCTCCGGGACCGGGCCCTGTTTTCTTTTCGATACTCTC
This sequence comes from uncultured Acidobacteriaceae bacterium, assembly GCA_963709305.1. GTDB lineage: Bacteria > Acidobacteriota > Terriglobia > Terriglobales > Acidobacteriaceae > Sulfotelmatobacter. Next base: position 135,858 of record CAVPWO010000010.1, read on the forward strand.
CGGCGAAAACGAACGCCCGTACCGCACCAGGCGCGAGACGTTCTTGCTCTCGCTGCTTGGACAAGCGGCGATCCTGGGAGTGCTGATTTACTTTACGAGTTGCGTGATCTGCGGTACGCCCGAGATCGCCAACCGTTTGCCGAAGTTCAGCGAGTTGCCCTTGGTGTTCTCCGGACACAGCGGTGGCGGAGGTGGCAACCATGACCCGCTTCCGGCCTCGCACGGCAATCTTCCCAAGGCGTCGCTCGATCCTCAACTTACACCTCCGACAGTAATCCTTCCGAAGGAACCGCCGAAGCTTCCAGTGGAAGAGACCGTGGTGGCCGCTCCGGAGATTCGGCTGCCACCGGGCATCGGCGATCCCATGGCGCAAGTTTCTCGAGTATTCTCCAACGGGCCCGGCGGTCCGGGGGGAATCGGACCCGGTTGCTGCGACGGTGTCGGACCGTCAAACGGACCGGGATTCGGTCGCGGGCCTGCGGGAATTTATCCGGCGGGAAAGATGGGGGTGACGGTTCCGCAGGTAATCTTTAATCCAGAGCCGAGTTTTTCCGATGAAGCCCGCAAATCTAAGGCGCAGGGAATCGTGATGCTCCTCCTGGTGGTCGGCAAGGACGGTCGGCCCTACGACATTCGTGTAGGGCAGAGTCTTGGTATGGGCTTAGATGAGAAAGCGATCGAGGCTGTCAATCGCTGGCGCTTCCGACCGGCAACTCTGAACGGCCAGCCGGTGGCGACTCAGATCGCGGTTCAGGTGGATTTTCGTCTGTACTAGAAACTGCCAACGACGTCGGGGGTCGGACCTCAGACGTCGGTTTCCAGCCGTTCCTGGTCTGAGGTCCGAGGGTCTGACGCCCGACGGTCGTTTTTCTCAGCTGCGGGTAATGACGCGGCGTAAGGGTTCTACTCTTTCGCGCAGATCGTCGGCAATATCTGCGCCCCGGGCGGCCGCATCGCGAACGCGGTCACTGGCCACGCGTACACGGTCCTTGGCCTCGTCCGCCCAATCCTCGATCGTACCTTTCGCATCTTTGTAGCCGCGTTGCAGGTCGCGGCGCATCTGCTTGCCGGTCTTGGGTGCGAGCAGAAGCGCGGCCATGGCGCCCGCGCCGAGCCCGATCAAAAGAAACGTTACCGCGATCCCGATACTGCTGCTCTCTGAAGATTCGTAATTTCCGCTTTGCATAATGAGACCTCAATTTTTCCGCCCGGGATTGTTCGAGCTTATTGGAGAAGAACGCGCTCAATCCTGCGATATCTAATTTTATTCCTGTTGCGAGGGCCCGGCGAATCAAATCGAGAAAAGATGATTGCGCTCATCTTCGATGAGTTCGGAATGGAGAAGGTTTCTTTTCCGGCGCTGCTGAGTGTAAAATAATCGTTTAGCCCCTGTGGCGGCGGAACTTGTGGCGTGCCCCGCCTTCCGCCGGCTTCAAACCGCAATCGGATAAGGAGACTTTTTCAAGCGATGTCGATCCCTGCCACCCAGCTTCGTCCTGGCATGATCATCAAGCACAACAATGATCTGCACTCCGTTTTCAGCGTGGAGCACCGCACGCCCGGCAATCTGCGAGCCTTCATTCAGGCCAAACTGCGAAACCTGCGTACTGGCGCCATGTTTGAACATCGCTTCCGCTCGCCCGATCCGATCGAGAAAGTTAACGTGGACGAAGTCGAAATGCAGTTCCTCTACGCCGACGGCGACAGTTATTACTTTATGGACACCACGAACTACGAGCAGACTCACCTGAGCAAGGAAATTCTGGGTGATGCCGTCGATTACCTGATTGCGAATCTGGAAATCAAAGTGGAATTTTTCGACGGCAAGGCGGTCGGCATCGAGCTGCCGCAGACCGTGATTCTGACCGTGGTCGAAACGGAGCCCGGGCTGAAAAGCGCGACTGCATCCAGCGTGACCAAGGCAGCGAAGACTGAAACCGGACTGGTGGTGCAGGTGCCGCCCTTCATCAACGAAGGCGAGAAAATTAAGGTCGACACCTCAGAAGGTGCGTATCTGTCGCGCGCGTAAAGCCATTGTTGATTCCTGTTTTTTGATGGTTGATTGAAGCCCACAACATTCCAGAGTCATTGAATTTTCAATCAACAATCAACAATCAGCAATCAAAAATCAACACGGACCGATGAGTTCCACAGACCCAACAATCCTGGCCCGTCGCTTCGTAGTCCGTGGACGCGTCCAAGGGGTAGGTTTCCGCTGGTTTGTGGAGCGCGAGGCGCACATCCTGGGCATCGCCGGGTGGGTGCGGAACAATCACGACGGCAGCGTGGAAGTTCTTGCCCAAGGGACGCGGGAGCAGTTTTCTGCGCTGCACTCCCGCCTGCGCGAAGGGCCACGCGCAGCCCGTGTGGATGCAGTCGAAGTATCCGATGCCCCTCCGGTCGCCGGCCTGAATTCATTTCGCATTGAAGGAGCGTGGTAGATGCCGTCGCCGTCCGTCCCGGCTATGAATGCAGATCAACTGAAACATCTCATTCGCGAAATCCCCGATTTTCCCAAGAAGGGGATTCTGTTTTACGACATCACAACCTTGTTGAAGGACAAGACCGGTTTCGCGACACTGATCGACAAGTTTTCCGAGCACTATATCGCGCAGAAGGTGGATCTGGTGCTGGGCATGGAAGCGCGGGGTTTTATTTTTGCCCCGGCCCTGGCCTATCGTTTGAATGCCGGATTCGTACCCGTGCGCAAGCCCGGCAAGCTTCCCGCAGAATGCGTGAAGCACGACTACGCCCTGGAATACGGAACCAACTCCCTGGAAATTCACAAGGATGCCATCGAGAAAGGCCAACGCGTGTTGATTGTTGACGATCTGTTGGCCACTGGCGGCACCGCCGAGGCCACCGCCAAACTGGCTGAAATGCTGGGTGCCGAGATCGTTGGCCTGGGATTTGTGGTGGAACTGGAATTCCTGAAAGGTCGAGAGAAACTCAAGGGTTACGACGTGATGTCGCTGCTGCGTTACGACAAGTAAAACTGATGCTGCCCCTCGGCTTCCATTTTGCTCTTCTTTACTCTTCGCGCTTTACTCCTCGCGCCCGATCGAGAGTCGGTCTAGCGCAAGATTCTGGTAACGATTAGCGCAATTCCGGCCCAGACGCTGGCACTGAATGCGACTGAAAGCGCCAGTCCCGAGACTCCACGGTTTCGCTCGCTGTGTTCCTCGAAGTCCGCTTCATCCTTCAACCAGGACGGCGAAATTCCGATCTCTTTCGTACTTCCAACCGGCGCGGCCCAGGAATCCTGGATCGCGGTTCTCATCCGAATAACGTGGGTGCTTGCTTGGGGGGACAGCTGCAAGGCTTTGTAGCTCAATGAAGCACCTCCTCGAATTTGAATTCATTTCAGGCCCGTTCAGCCTTGGCCCTGTTCGCTCAATATGAGGCTCATCCTTTCAAGTGGGTTGCCGAGTTTTCGTTTCAGCTTAAATCTACTCCTATTTCCCGTACTTCATTAGAAATAAAACGAATGCGGAGGATTCTCCCGCATGCCGCAAAAACATGGTATACAGGAAAACCCTTAGTTCGCGATACTGTGCCGCGGTCTTCAAGTCTCGGTTAGTGACAGGTGATTCTCCCGGGCTAAGTAGCCCTTCCGCCGGAACCAATCTTCCATTGCGTCTCTGAGTTGGCCGATGGGAACGCTGGTACCGATTTCCATCTGACCGTCCGCAAGTGGAAGAGTGTCGTCGAAAACGCTTGCATTAGTGAAGTTACGCATGGAGAAACTGTCGAGCCACTTCAATGGGCAGGGAAGGCGGCACCCGTTGATTTCGTACTCCACCCGAACCTTACGAGCAAACATAACTTGATTTAACCACAGGACGATGCAGGCAACGGGAGCAGGGGAAACAAGAGCGCCGTGGTGCGCGCGGCAGACAGCCGGGGGCGGCTGTCTCGAAAAAATGTCACGTAGGGACAGCCACCTCGGCTGTCCAGCCTGGGCGAAGCCCGGCGGGCAAGAATGAACTGCAAGGGATGAACTTAGTGGGGCGATAAAGTCCGTTTATCTCTGAGCCTTCGGTCCTGCTGCCTTCACTTCCGCCGGAGGGTCGAAATTCTCGAAATTCTTGGCGAAGCGGTTGCGCAGGTCTTCGGCGGCTTTATCGTACGCCGCCTTATCCGGCCACGCATTCCGCGGATTCAATAGGTGGGGCGGAACGCCGGCGCACGCCTTGGGAATGCTGAAACCAAAGGTCGGCTCGATCTCAAATTCTTCACGAATCAGTTGACCCTCCACCGCTGCGTCTACCATCGCACGGGTATGCGGAATCGCCGTCCTTTTGCCGACTCCGTAGGGCCCGCCCTGCCAGCCGGTATTCACCAGCCAGCATTGTGCGTTGTGTTCGCGCAGGCGGCGGCCCAGCATTTCCGCATAGATTTTTGGCGGCAACGGAAGGAACGGAGCTCCAAAGCAGGTCGAGAACGTGGCCGTCGGTTCCTTTACCCCGGCTTCCGTCCCCGCAACCTTCGCCGTGTAGCCCGACAGAAAATGATACATGGCTTGCTCTGGCGTCAGCTTCGAAATCGGAGGTAGCACGCCAAAGGCGTCGGCCGTCAGAAACACGACATTTCTGGGATGCCCTCCGAGGCCAGGAATCACGGCATTCTCGATGAACTCTACGGGATAAGCGGCGCGCGTGTTCTCCGTCTTGCTGTCGTCGTTGTAGTCGGGAACGCGCGTGTGCGCATCAAGCGTCACATTTTCCAGGACGCAGCCGAAGCGGAGCGCATTCCAGATCTGCGGTTCATTGTTCTTGGAAAGCTTGATACATTTCGCGTAGCATCCTCCTTCGAAGTTGAAGATGCCCTCGGCGCTCCACCCATGCTCGTCGTCGCCGATCAAATCGCGTGAGGGATCGGCCGAGAGGGTAGTCTTGCCCGTCCCCGAAAGCCCAAAGAACAGGGCGCTTACCCCATTGTGTCCGACGTTGGCCGAGCAGTGCATGGGGAATACGTTCCTCGGAGGCAGTAGAAAGTTCATCACGCTGAAGATGCACTTCTTCATTTCGCCCGCGTAAGAGGTTCCCCCGATCAGGACGGTGCGGCGGGTGAAGTTTAGCAGGATGAAGACTTCCGAGGCCACGCCGTCGCGCCTGGGATCGGCCTTGAACTCGGGAGCGGCGATGACGGTGAATTCGGGATGATGATGCTTGAGTTCCTGACCCGTCGGCCGCAGGAAGAGCTGCCGCACAAAAAGATTGTGCCAGGCATATTCGTTGACGATGCGAATCGGGAGGCGATACGCGGGATCGGCGCCACAGAAAAGGTCCTGCACGAAGAGTTCGCGCCCGCGCAAGTGCTCCATCACCCGCTCGTACAGCGCATCGAACTTCTCCGGTTCAAAGGACGCATTGACCGCGCCCCAGGCGACCGTGCGCGCCGTGGTTTCGTCCTTCACAATGAACTTGTCTTTGGGCGAGCGGCCGGTGCGATTGGTATACCCGACGAGAGATCCGTTAGACGCCAGCTGTGCTTCGTTGCGCCGGATGGAGTGCTCCACCAGCATCGCCGGAGAAAGGTTGAAATGGGTTGGGCCGTCGCTCAGCAACTCGGCTATGTCGCTGACGTGCATCGTGGTTGCCATGCAGTCTCCTCAAAACTAAAAAACCGTCCCAAACCCGAAACACACTATTTTCCCTCAAAGGTCATGGCCCTGCCAAATGCGTAATGATTTGTTCGGCATGAGAACAGACAAATGAGAACTAATAATGAGGATAGAAAGCTGCGAACGCTGCTACTCGGAGGTCTTGTAGTCGCAGGCCTTGCGGCAGTCCTCGCAGTACATCAGTCCGTCGTCGCAAACCCGAATGTCGATCACGGCCTGGCAGAGGCAGCAGAATTTTTCGCAATCGCATGAATCTTCGGGCCGGTCGCACTGCGAGCAGCGATATTTGGCGGGATCGGTTCCGGTGCTCATAAAACCACTGTAGCGCGCATCCGCCGCGTGCGAAAAATGACCTAAGTAATCCCCGCTGCCCCGGAACCCCATCTGCGACCCGTGGCTTCGGCTACGCCTGATTTCTTCGTGGCCTATAATTCTCAGCAATGACCTTCCAACATCTGCTGGATGGCGCGGAGGTCCTCGCCCAGAACGGGGACCCGAACGTCAGTGGTGTGGAATACGACTCTCGACGAGTCAAGCCCGGATGCGTGTTCGTGGCTATGCGCGGTGAAATGTCGGATGGGAATCGTTTCATCGACCAGGCGATCGCTGCGGGCGCGGTCGCGGTTGTTACGGATTCGCCGATTGAAAAGCCGCGCGAGGGCGTCGCATGGGCTCTGGTGCCGCATGGTCGGCGCGCTTTGGCGCGCTTGAGCGCAAATTTTTATAGACATCCTGCCGAGCGGATTGCGATCACTGGAATTACTGGCACCAACGGTAAGAGCACAACGGCGTTTCTGGTTGAGTCGATCCTCACAGCCGCAGGGCGCAAAAGCGCTCTGATTGGGACGATTGAATATCATGTGGCGGGCCGAATATATCCCGCGCCCCACACTACCCCGGAGGCGCTCGAACTCGCTCGCCTCCTTCATGAGGCGCTCGGGCTTGGCACGACCGACGCAGTCATGGAAGTTTCCTCGCACGCGTTGGCTCAGGAGCGGGTGTTCGGCGTGCCCTTCGATGTCGCGATCTTCACCAACCTGACGCGCGATCATCTCGATTATCACAAGACGATGGACGAGTACTTCACTGCCAAGCGAGTGCTATTCGAAGGCTGTGGCACCGATGCGCCCCGTGTCGCAGTCACCAATCTCGACGACGAATATGGCGCCAAGCTGGCGGGGTTTAGCCGGAAGCACAGTTCCCTGGTACTGACTTACGGTTGGGAGCGCGGCGATTTCCACGCTGAGCACGTCGACATCAGCCCGCGTGGTACGCGCTTCGATATGGCCACGCCACAGGAGAGAGAGAAGATTCCCATCTTTTCTCCGCTCATCGGGCGCGTGAATGTGTACAACATTCTGGCAGCGGCGGCTGCCTGCTATGCGCGCGGTTGCGAGTCGCGGCCGATTGCACGTGGCGTCGAATCGCTCACTCATGTCCCCGGACGATTTGAGCGCGTCGACTGCGGCCAGCCATTCACCGTCGTGGTGGATTACGCTCACACTGACGACGCCCTGCGCAATCTCACGGCGCTGGCCCGCCAGTTCGTGTCTTGTGGCGGTAAGCCTGCGAGGGTGCTGACCGTCTTCGGTTGCGGAGGCGATCGTGATCGCGCCAAGCGCCCGCTGATGGGCGAGGCTGCCGGGCGCGGCAGCGACTTTGTTGTGTTGACCTCTGACAATCCGCGCAGCGAGGATCCGCGCGCAATCATCAACGATGCCTTGGTCGGGCTGCAGAAGACAGGAGTACGGTACAGCGTCGAAGTCGACCGCCGCAAAGCGATTGCCCTGGCGATCGCCGAAGCCCGCCCCGGAGATATTGTGCTGCTTGCCGGCAAAGGACACGAGAGGGTGCAGGTTACGCGCGAAGGATCGCACCCCTTTGACGACGTCGCAGTGGCTCGCGAGGCTTTGCGGGCCTCGGGCTTCGAATGCGAACGTGCGGCCACCTCAGGGAATCCAGCATGAAGTTGCCGCTCTCGAAGGTCGCAGAATTTATATCCGCCACAACTCACGTAGGGCCAGCCGCCTCGGCTGTTCGGCGTGGACCTGATCCGCTCACGCAGGTCGCCCATGGCTATTCCATCGATTCCCGCACGATTGGAGAAGGAGAACTTTTCTTCGCCGTCAAAGGCGAGCGGCTCGACGGCCACGACTATGTGACCGCGGCTTTGGAAAAAGGGGCCGCAGCAGCGGTAGTCCATAAAGATCAACTGCATCGCTATCCTGGAAAGGCCCGATTGTTGGCAGTCGAGGATACTTTGGTAGCGCTGCAAACCCTCGCCACGGCGGTGCGAAAGCTGTGGGGCAAGCCGCTGGTAGGGGTCACCGGGTCAGCAGGGAAGACGACCACTAAAGATGCGGTCGCCCATGTTCTTGCTGCGCATTTTCGTGTGCTCAAATCCGAAGGCAACTTCAATAATCATTTTGGCCTGCCCTTGATGCTCTTGAAACTCGAGCCGGAGCACGACGTAGCCGTCATCGAGATGGGCATGTCGCATGCCGGCGAGATTCGTGCGCTGGCACGGATCGCACGGCCCGAAATCGGGGTAGTCACCAACGTTGCTCCGGTGCACCTGGAGTTCTTCGATTCGCTCGCCGGCATTGCGCGGGCCAAGTATGAATTGATTGAATCGCTTCCCGCCAGCGGGACCGCAGTGCTCAACGCCGATGACGAGTACGTTTCGCAATTCGGCCGCGACTTTAAGGGCAACGTTGTGACTTACGGAACTGGTGCGACCGCCGATGTCCGAGCCGAGGCCGTACAAACCCGGGGCGCGGAGGGCTCGGAGTTTGATGTGGTCATGCCCGGCGGGCGCGCACACGCGCATTTGCCGCTGGTCGGGGAACACAACATCCTGAATGCCTTGGCTGCGGTCGGAGTTGGCATGGCTCGCGGATTGAACCTTTCGGAAGCCGTCCAGTCGCTGGCCAGCTTGGCGCCGCCCGACAAGCGCGGGCAGGTTCTCCAACTGGGTAACATCACGGTCATCAACGATTGCTACAATTCGAATCCGAAGGCGCTGCATGCCATGGTCGATGCCCTGGCTGCGATGAAAGCAGGACGGCGCGTGGTGATCGCCGGTGAAATGCTCGAACTCGGTCCAGCGGGAGAAGAGCTGCATCGCGCCGCCGGTCAGCATATGGCCGAGAAGAAAATCGATGTCCTCATCGGAGTGCGTGGACTGGCGCAGGCGATGGTCGAGAGCGCAAGGCGCGCGGCGATGACTGCCGAGTTTGTATCGAAGCCCGAGGAAGCGGGCGAGTGGCTGGCACGCGAAGCGCGAGACGGCGATGTGGTGCTGCTCAAGGCGTCGCGCGGCGTGAAACTGGAGAAGGCTCTCGACACCTGGAAGACGTTGCGCGACACCAAGAATTGAAATTGCGAAGGACGGAGGCTGATTGCTCTACTGGCTTTTGTTCGTGAAGCTGCAACATTACGTTGCGCCATTCCGCATTTTCCGCTACGTCACCTTCCGCACGGCATTCGCCAGCCTGACCGCTCTGTTTACCGCGCTGATCGTGGGTCCGCTGGTCATTGGCCGCCTGCGCGATTTCCAGATCGGACAATACATTCGGGAAGAAGGACCGAAGGCGCATCAGAAAAAAGCCGGCACGCCCACTATGGGTGGATTGCTGATCGTGATCGCCATCGTCGTTCCTACGCTGCTGTGGGCGGACTTGAGCAATCGCTTCGTATGGATCGCCGTGTTCTCCACCTGCGCATTCGCGGCCATTGGATTCACCGACGATTACACCAAAGTGACGCGCCGCCGTAACCTGGGTCTCACTTCGCGTGCCAAGCTCGGATTGCAGATCGCCACCAGCATCGTGATCGCCTCCATGCTGATCGCCATGCAAACCTACAACCTGTATTCCACGAAGCTGATTGTGCCGTTTTTCAAGCAGTTCCATCCCGATCTCGTGGTGCAGAGCCTGGAGCGGTTTCCGCACATATGGTTCCTGGCGTTTCTTCCCTTCATCGCTTTCGTGGCCTTCGTGATTGTGGGTGCGAGCAATGCGGTGAATCTCACCGACGGTCTGGACGGGCTGGCCATCGGCTGCACCGTGATCGCAGCGGCTGCGCTGGCCGTGCTTACCTATGTCAGCGGCCACGCAACTTTCGCTACATATTTGGAGTTGCAACGCATGCCGCAAGTCGCCGAATTAACAATCTTCTGCGGCGCGATGGTGGGATCGTCGATTGGATTTCTCTGGTACAACGCGCATCCCGCGGAAGTCTTCATGGGCGACGTGGGATCACTTGCCCTGGGCGGCGCGATCGGGACGGTCGCAGTCATCATCAAGCAGGAATTGCTGCTGCCGTTCATTGGCGGAATCTTTGTAATCGAAGCGGTGTCGGTGATCCTGCAAGTCGGCTCCTACAAGCTGCGCAAGAAGCGCATTTTCAAGATGGCGCCTCTGCATCATCACTTTGAGTTACTGGGATGGTCGGAGTCGAAGATCATTGTGCGTTTCTGGATCGCGTCTCTGGTCTTTGCCCTATTCGCCCTGACCACGCTGAAACTGCGATGATGGTTCACCACAGAGTCCCAGAGACACCGAGAAAACAGGGAACAGAATTTGATTTTCTCGGTGTCTCTATGACTCTGTGGTGAAATGGTCTGAATGGATCTCAACGGAAAACGCGTGCTGGTGGTCGGCCTCGGCAAATCGGGCGTTGCCTCGGCTCTGTTCTTGAAGGCGCGGGGCGCGAGTGTGACCGTCTCCGATACCAAAAGCGGCGACGAACTGCGCAACGAAATTCCCGTGTTGCTCGATCATGGCATCACGGTCGAGACCGGAGGCCACGGTGACCGCACATTTCGTGGCCAGGACTTGATCGTTGTCAGCCCCGGCGTACCGGTGGACGCACCTCCGCTTGTGCAGGCGCGCGCTTTGGGCGAGGCCGTCATTGGCGAGGTCGAACTCGCGGCGCAGTTCCTGCCCGGTCCAATTGTCGCCATCACCGGTTCCAACGGCAAGACCACGACCACGACTCTAACCGGAGAAATCATGACTGCCGGGGGGTTCCCCGCCCTTGTCGGCGGCAATATCGGTACGCCCGCGATCTCCTTGGCCGGGCGCGCCCAGCCTGAGACAGCCATCATCCTCGAGATTTCGAGCTTTCAACTGGAAACGATTCAGACGTTCCGCCCTAAAGTTGCAGTCGTATTGAACGTGACGCCCGACCATCTCGACCGTCACCGAACCTTCGAAGCCTATGTGAATGCGAAGGCGCGCATCTTCGAAAACCAGCAGGGAGGCGACTTCGCCGTGCTCAACGCCGACGACCCCACCTGTGTAGACATGGCTTCCCGCACTCGTGCGCGAGTATTCTGGTTCAGCCGGCAAAAAGAAGTGCAGCAAGGAGCGTGGGTGCGCGACGGCAATATCTTTTTCCGCGACGCGAAGGAACCGCAACGCGAGATCATGCAGGTCTCCGAGATTCCGCTCAAAGGGGCGCATAATCTGGAAAATGTCCTGGCTGCCGTGTGCGCAGGCGCGTTGATGGGATGCGCTCCGGACAAAATTCGCCAGGCCGTGCGCGACTTCAAGGCAGTCGAGCACAGGCTGGAATTCGTGGCGACAATCCGTGGCGTCGATTACTACAACGATTCGAAGGCCACCAACGTCGATGCGACCATCAAGGCGCTGGAATCGTTCCCCGCGAACATCCACCTGATCCTCGGCGGCAAGGACAAAGGCAGCGACTACACGGTGCTCAACGACCTGCTGCGCCAGCGCGTCAAGCGTGTCTACACCATCGGCGCGGCCGCGGCGAAGATCGAGTCTCAAATTAAAGGCCCTGAAGTCGTGCACGCGGAGACACTGGAGAACGCCATACGCAAAGCCAACGCGGTGGCGGAACCGGGAGATGTAGTCCTGCTCGCCCCCGCCTGCGCCAGCTTCGATCAATTCAGGAACTACGAGCACCGCGGCCAGACGTTTAAGGAGATCGTGCGAGGGCTCGCCACACGATAAAATCGCAGAAGTCTTCCTGAGAATTGCCCCGAACCAAAACAATCAACAATCAAAATTCAATAATCAATGATTCCTTCACCGTGCCTCCGCTCCTCCGTGGTGAAATGAATTCCCATGGCAAAGCGCGTGAGCGTCGACCGCTGGCTGTTTACCGTCACCATGCTTCTGGTATTTGTCGGGTTGGTGATGGTGTTCTCGGCCTCGGCGGTCATGGCCCGGGAGCGCTTCGGTTCGCCGTATGCGTTCCTGTCGAAGCAGTTGATTTGGGCGGTCGCGGGGCTGATTGCCATGGTGGTCGCCATGCGCGTCGACTACAGGCGATACAAGCATCCGGCTATCGTCTTCTCCTTGATGGGATTTACGACGCTATTGCTGATCTCAGTCTTTTTTCTTGACCGCTCGCACAACACGCACCGTTGGATTCATGCCGGCGGATTTTCCTTCCAGCCTTCGGAGCTGGCCAAGCCGGTGTTGATCTTGTTTCTCGCCTATTTCTTAGAGAGTCGAACCAAGACCATTAATGATGTCCGCACCACGCTGCTGCCGGCGGCCGCGCCTGTGCTCGTGTTTCTGGGACTGATCGTGTTGCAGCCGGATCTGGGCACCGCCATTGCCTGCGCCGGGATTGCCGCCTGCGTCTTGTACATAGCGGGAATGCGCATGCGCTATTTCGCTTACAGTTTTGCGGCTTCCCTCATCCCGCTCTATTTTTTGATTTTTCATGTCAGCTTCCGGCGCGCCCGCATCCTGGCGTTTCTGAATCCCTACGCCGACAGTCAGAAAACCGGCTTCCACATCATTCAGTCGCTGATCGCGGTAGGAACGGGCGGTGTCACTGGCACCGGCTTGATGGAAGGCAAGCAAAAACTCTTTTATCTGCCCGAGCCGCACACTGACTTTATTTTCGCCGTGACCGCGGAGGAGCTGGGCCTGGTTGGCGCCATGTTCGTAGTAGCATTGTTCGCCATCTTCTTGTGGCGCGGCATGCGCGCTTCCTGGCGCACTGAAGACGTCTTCGGCCGCTACCTCGCCGTCGGAATCACCAGCATGGTCGTGCTGCAGGCGTTCATCAACATCAGCGTGGTGCTCGGCATGATGCCGACCAAGGGCATTCCTCTTCCGCTGGTCTCCTATGGCGGCTCCTCGTTGTTCGTAACCCTGGCCTGCGTCGGAGTGCTGCTGAATATCACCAAGCAGGCGGAATAAAAAAGTTGCCACGGATTCACACGGATCTTCGCGGATTTTTCGAGGGCTTCTTCTATCAGTGAGAATCCGTGTAATCCCTGGCTGGCTTACTGTCTGGTTTATAGTCACTTGATGCGCGCAATTCTGGCGGGCGGCGGTACCGGCGGGCACGTGATTCCGGCGCTGGCCATCGCCAATCAACTCAAAAAATCCTACGACGCCGAGGTGCTGTTCATCGGCACCGCGCGCGGCATCGAGAATCGCCTGGTGCCTGCGGCGGGGTTTTCCCTCCAACTGGTGCGCGTTGGCGCGCTGAAGAATGTCAGCCTGATGACTCGGATGAAAACCGCGTTCGACTTGCCACGCGCGGTTTGGGACGCAGGCCGAATGCTCAACCAGTTCGCGCCGGACGTGGTGATCGGCGTGGGCGGATATGCTTCGGGTCCGGCGATGCTGGCGGCTGTCGTCAAACACATTCCGACGCTGGCTTTCGAACCGAACGTTGTTCCAGGCTTTGCCAATCGCATGGTCGCACGGTTTGTTTCGGGTGCGGCGGTGCACTTTGAGGAAACGGCGAAATATTTTCGTCACGCCGAAGTCACGGGCGTACCGGTGCGTCAGGCTTTTTTCGAAATCGCGCCCAAGCGCGGAGGAACTCCCACATTGCTAGTCTTCGGCGGAAGCCAGGGTGCGCACGCCATCAATGACGCGATGATTCGCTGCTTGCCGGTCTTGCAGCGCGAGGCTCCCGGTATTCACATCATTCACCAGACCGGCGAGCGTGACTATAATGACGCGCTGGTTGCATATAAGTCGCTGGGAGAGTCAGTGGAGGTATCGAAGTTTATCGAGGACATGCCGGCAGCTTTTGCCCGCGCCGATTTGGTGGTGTGCCGATCGGGGGCAAGCACGGTTGCGGAAATTTCGGCCGCAGGAAGGCCGGCTGTGTTCGTTCCGTTCCCGCGTGCGGCCGATGATCATCAACGCATCAATGCCGAAGCCCTGGCGCGGCACGGAGCCGCTGTTGTGGTGGAAGAATCGAAACTGGAAGGCGTCTGGCTGGCCGAGACGATCGCCGCGCTGCTGCAAGACCCGCACCGCCTACGGCAGATGAGCCAGGCTGCGCGCGAGTTGGCGCATCCCGATGCGGCAAGGGATATCGCTGCGATGGCGGCAAGAATGGCAGGATTGGAGGAAGCGTCGACGTGATTCGCAGGGTGCTATCGGGTGCGCTGGGATTGGCGTCGACCCTTGTCGGCTGGACCCTTGTCTACTACCCGTTCACGACCGAGCCGAGCTTCGGGCCGCCATCGTCGAACGAGAAGATACTTACCGTGGCCGCGGCACCGTGGCGGGGATTGCGCTTGGAGCCGCCCGAATCTGGCTAATACGTACCGCGCTGCGGCGCGAGTATCCGCGTTAATCCGCGTAAGTCCGTGGCCAGGAAGTTCATTTTATGTTTGCCAAAATCCAGCGTATCCATTTCGTAGGCATCGGCGGCATCGGAATGAGCGGCATTGCCGAGGTGCTGCTCAACCTCGGCTACAAAGTTTCCGGATCCGACCTGAAAAGTTCCTCGGTAACGCAACGATTGGCCAGCCTCGGGGCATTGATCTTTGAAGGACATCGCCCGGAAAATATTGCCGATGCTGAAGTCGTGGTGACCAGTTCTGCGATTTCCGTGGAGAATCCCGAGGTAATCGAAGCCCACAGGCTGCATGTTCCAGTGATCCAGCGCGCGGAGATGCTGGCCGAGTTGATGCGACTGAAGTACGGCATCGCCATCGCCGGCATGCACGGCAAAACGACCACGACATCCATGGTTGCGGCGGTGCTGGCCGCGGGCGGCCTCGATCCCACCGTCGTGGTCGGCGGACGCGTCGATGCCATGGGTTCGAATGCACGTCTGGGCAAGTCGCAATATCTGGTGGCCGAGGCGGACGAGAGCGACCGCAGCTTTCTTAAGTTAACCCCAATACTCTCTGTCGTCACCAACATCGATCGCGAGCACATGGATACCTACCGCAACATGCGCGACGTAAAAAAAACATTTCTTGAGTTCATGGACCGCGTGCCGTTTTACGGCATGATTGTCGCCTGCAACGACGATCCGCTGCTGCGCCGCCTGTTGCCCGATGTCCAGCGGCGCACCCTGACCTATGGAACTAGGCGCGGCTCCGACTTTCTGATCAAGCTGGATGCGCCGATGCGCGGTAAAGACCAAAACTCCCACCCTGTCGCAAAGGACGCGACAAGGATGGGGCACCCGCTCAACCGATTCCGCGTCAGCTATCGAAAAAACGATCTCGGTGACTTTGCTCTGCACGTCCCAGGCCTGCACAACGTCCTGAATGCTACGGCGGCGATCGCCGTCGGCGTGGGTCTGGATGTTGGCGTGGAAGCAATCCGAACTGCGCTCGACCAGTTCCGCGGCGTCGACCGTCGATTCCAGTTGCGCGGGCGTACGGCGGGCGTGAGTGTCATCGACGATTACGGCCACCATCCTACCGAAATCAAGGCAACGCTTGCGGCTGCCCGCCAATGCGGCTTCCGCAAGGTTCATGTGATCTTCCAGCCGCATCGCTACACTCGCACCCGCGATCTGATTGAGGAATTCACTACCGCGTTCGGCGACGCCGATTCTCTCTTCGTCCTCGATATCTACGCCGCGAGCGAGAAGCCCATCGAAGGCATTACCGGCGAAATTCTGGCGCAGCGCATCCGTGAGAAAACCGCCAGGAATGGCCGGTACGTGAGTTCACCAGCGGAAGCGGTAAATGCAGCCGCAGCGGTCGCCGAGGAAGGCGACATGATTCTGACCTTGGGTGCGGGCAGCGTCTCGCAGTTTGGGCCCATGATTCTCGAGAAACTGAAAGAACGGGAGACTGCGCATGTTGAAAGCTAACCAGTCCATTTCAAGATGCAAAATTCGCTGGACGAGCCATATTCCCTTTCGGATCGGAACGTTGATCGTCGTTCCTGTGTGCTTTGCGATGGTATGCTTCGCCCAGCGGTCCTCCTCCCAGGCTGCAGTCAAGGTGACGCCCCAGGAAGGCGACTATGTGAGCCGCGACTTCCATTTCAAGTCAGGCGAGACTCTTCCCGAACTCCGGCTGCATTACATGACCTTCGGCAAGCCAGAACGCAACGCCAACGGAAAAGTGACCAATGCCGTGCTCATCCTTCACGGCACTGGCGGCTCCGGACGGCAGTTTCTTGCTCCGCAATTTGCGGACGTTTTGTTCGGCCCCGGTCAACTGCTCGATACGAACCGTTATTTCGTCATCCTTCCCGACAACGTCGGTCACGGAAAATCGAGCAAACCGAGTGACGGAATGCATGCCCATTTTCCTCGGTACGACTACGACGACATGGTGGCAGCGCAGCATGAATTGTTAGAGAAGGGATTGAACGTCAACCATCTCCGCCTGATTCTGGGAACTTCGATGGGTTGCATGCACTCCTGGGTCTGGGGCGAAAGCTATCCCGACTTTATGGATGCGCTCATGCCCCTGGCTTGCCTGCCGGTGCAGATCGCCGGACGGAACCGCCTGTGGCGCGAGATGGTCATCGAAGGCATCCGTCAGGATCCCGATTGGAAGAATGGCGACTACACGACGGAGCCGCGTGCGGCATTACAGATCAGTGCCGATTTCCTGCTGATCGCCGGGAGCGCGCCGCTGCCGATGCAGAAAAATCTTCCCACTCGCGACGCCGCCGACAAATATCTGGACGACTCCATGACCCGCATTACCGCGACCCTGGATGCCAATGACTTGCTCTACGCCGTGAGTGCGTCGCGCAATTACGATCCTTCGTCTCAGCTAGGAACCATCAAGGCGCCGGTTATGTTCGTGAATTCCGCCGATGATTTCATCAATCCTCCAGAACTGGGCATCGCCGAGCGCGAGATCAAGCGCGTAAAGAACGGCCGGTTCATTTTGATTCCCGCTTCCGAGCAGACTCACGGACACGGTACGCATACCTGGGCCGCAATCTGGCAACAGTATTTGAAGGAGTTGCTGGAATCCTCGCAACATTGACCTTACGGCCTGCTTTCCACCATGGCGCTGTTTTATGAGCAGAGTATTCCGGAACTTTCCTGCCCTGTGACTCGTATCTTCCTTTGCTAACGGATTGGAATGCCCTTCGTCTATTCATTCATAAGGGGTTAAGGCGATGAAAGCAAATCAAGCATGGGGATGGCTGGCGGCAGGAGTCCTCGCAGCCGGGCTAAACGCAAACTATTACGATGGCGGCTTTCAATGGGCACATCGGATCGCCGACCGTATCGGGCAGAACTCAACGGCAGTACTAGCCCTGGCCTCGGGACAAGTCGACCAGCTTCTGACGGAAGCACCCATTCTGACCGCGCGCGATCAGCCCGCCTCATGCAGGGTGTCAACGGCTCTGGCGCGGGTTCAGACACGGATCGCGCAGACACGGATCGTTCAGACACGGATCGCGCGTGCCGAGGCGGGTTTCGACCGTTTTGCCGCGATGTCGGACAAGCAAGAAGCTCAATTGGAGCAGTTAGAAGCGAACCGGGAACGCATGAAAGCTCTGATCATGGTCAAGCCATTTCAGGTTCGACTCGCGCCGGCGGCCTTTGCTCCACTGGTATTGCAGTCAGGACCCGTGATATGTCCGCGCGTGCGCGTGGACATTCCCCAAGTGCCAATGATGATGATGAAGATGAAAACGACGCCGATCCCCTCAGTACACATCGAGATGCCCGGCGCGGGCCCCGTCTAACCATCGCAGGCAGGCAAGCGGCGATTACCAGCGCCAGCGCGAGCTGCCATCGTTTGAGGTGCATACACAATCCTCTTTTCCGGAACCGCGACAGGCGCGGACCCACCCATCAAAATCGCATTCCGGAAGGACAGCTGGGGCTACCTGGCCGCCTCGTACCCAACGCGGTTCCTGCCTGTGCAAATCCTCCATTCTTTTGTCTATCTCAATTCGAGAAATGAAGCTATATTGAAAAAGCTCAGCGATTCCTTGGCGACAACTAACCTGAACTGATGGCGCGGAAATCCAGCGGCACCATCTTGCAGGAAGAGTTGTACCCACCCAGCGCCGCACCTGCGCGCGAGGAACTGGACGACGCGCGTCTGGTGGACTTGGATGTAGCTGAGGAATCTCCCTTCCTGCGTGGGCAAAAGCGTGTCTCCGCTCGACGCAGTTCGCTGCCAAGAAAAACTGCCAGCCGACTCTTGTGGACGACTCTTGCCCTCGCAATTCTATGCGTCGCTTCAATCGCCGCCGCCGCTTTGTACGAATACGGCGAGCGCTCCTGGCGCTTCCGCGTGGAATCGAGCGACAACATCGAAGTCACCGGCATGCAGAATGTGACCAAGGCGCAAATCATGGAGGTGATGGGCGCCGATATCGGGCGCAACATTTTCTTCATTCCGCTGGCCCAGCAGAAAGCGCAACTCGAACAGATTCCGTGGGTCGAATCGGCGAGTGTGATGCGCTTCGTGCCCAATCGGCTGAGTGTGGAAATTCACGAACGCACTCCCATCGCCTTCGCCCGCGTAGGCCCGAGAATCTCCCTCATCGATGCCGGCGGAACTCTCATGGAGCTGCCGCAGAAACATAAATATTCCTTTCCCGTAATTCTCGGAATGAATCCGGGCGAGCCGCTCTCCACGCGAGCCCCGCGCATGAAGGCTTACAACGAACTCGTGGAAGATCTGGATTCGGGCGGCGCTCGCTACTCCCAGGATTTGAGCGAAGTGGATCTCACCGATCTTGAGAACCTGAAGGTGCGGGTGAACGATCCGGCGGGCGACGTGTTAGTCGAACTCGGTTCCTCGGATTATCTGAAGCGCTACAAGACTTACGTGAGCCACGTGCGGGAATGGCGGCAACAATTCCAGAAGCTGGAATCGGTGAACCTGCGCTATGACAATCAGGTGATCGTCAATCCGGACATGGAAGGGAAGCCGCGGCAACCCGCGCTGACAGCCTCGGCGGCCAGGGCCGCCGCAGCCGCAGGAGTGAAGCCGGCAGCGTTGATTACGCGCATCAGCCCGCATGATCGCGCCCTTCCCAAGCCGGCGTTTGAGTTGACGCAGAAAAAGCTTGGGCCGGTGCCCGCAAAGAAGCCCGCACCGAAGGCGAGGGTCCGGAAGGTGAAGGCGGGCAAAGGCGATGCAAGAAAAATAGCAGCGAAAGTTCCAGCAGCCGGGCCGGCCGCTGGCGCCACCGCTCATGTTGCGGCCCACAGGCCGGAGAGCAAGAAGCAATCCATGGCCTCGGCGGCGCCGCATTCATCGATTTCGAAAGCAACGATTCCGCATCCGGCGATTCCGAAACCGAGTCCGGCGATCGCCAAGCAGCAGGCCAACGCGAGTTCAGATTAATTGAGGTCTTTATCGGGTACGACTTTATCGAGAACGAGGAATTCATAAGCGATGGGGAACCAGCAGGGAAATGTTTTAACCGCGATTGACGTCGGCAGCGCCAAGACCTGCGCGCTAATGGCGGAGTCCACCGACAGCGGCCTTCGCTATCGCGGCCACGGCGTGGCCGAATCGCGCGGCTCGCGCAAAGGCGTCATCGTTGAACTCGACAAAGCGGTGGCGGCGATTCAGCAGGCGGTCGAGGCCGCGGAAGACATCGCAGGCGCGGCCGTGGAACAAGCCATTGTCGGCATCGGCGGAGTTCACGTGCGCGGTATCAATAGTCACGGCGGCATCAGCCTGGGCACGCGTCCGCGCGAAATCGGACGCGATGAAATCAAGCAGGCGGTCGACCGGGCCCGCGCCATTCCGCTGCCCAACGATCGCGAGATACTGCATCTGCTGCCGCAGGAATTCATCCTCGACGATCAGGCCGGCGTGCACGATCCCCTCGGCATGATGGCCGCGCGGCTGGAAGTTCGCGTCCACATGGTGACGGCGGCGACCAGCGCCACACAGAACGTGATCACTGCGGTGAACAAGGCCGGAGTCCACGTCGACGACACAGTGTTCGAGCCGCTGGCTGCCGCCGACTCGGTGCTGCGCAACGACGAACGGGAAATGGGAGTTTGCCTGGCCGACATCGGCGCCGGCTCCACTGAACTCGTCGTCTTTCAACAAGGCGCCGTCATTCACACTGGAGTGATTCCGGTCGGCGGCGATCATTTCACTAGCGATCTATCAGTCGGACTATGCACGCCGCTCGCCGAAGCGGAAAAGATCAAGAAAATTTATGGCAACGCCATCGTGACCCTGATTCCCGAAGGCAATGAAGTCGAGGTGCCGTCCGTCGGCGATCGTGCATCGCGGCTGCTGCCGCAGCGCCTGGTCGCCGAAATTCTGGAGCCACGCGCCCGCGAACTTTTCGAAATGATGCGCGAGACTCTGCGCCACAGCGGCATGTTCGATGTGTGCCTGGCCGGCATCGTGCTCACTGGCGGAGCGTCGCGACTACCCGGGATCTTCGATGTGGCGGAATCGGTGCTGCGCCGCTCAGTGCGCCTTTCGTGGCCCACCCCGCTCGCCAAGATGCCGTCAACATTGTCCGAGCCCGAGTTCGCGACGGTGCTGGGCATGGTGAACTACGGCCAGCGAGCGCGGATCGCGAGAGGCCTGCAGGAAGACCGTTGGGGATCGAGATTGAAAGCGCTGTTGGTGGGCAAGGGAGCGTGAGGTAGTGGCTCTGGACATTGAGGACCTGCGCAGAAAAGCAGATGGCGGGAGCTGTGTAGCTCAGAGTGTTTTAGGAGTCGCGTTCTTGGATGGCATTGACGTTGAGGTGAACTATCAGGAAGCATTTCGATTGTTATCCGCCTCGGCGAATCAGGGTGCGTCTCGGGCAATAGTGAACTTGGCGCGGATGTATGCAGAAGGGTTAGGAGTTCCGAAAGATATCGACGAAGCGGTACGGCTCTACAAGAGGGTTTCGAAAGTGGAATTCTTTGCGCCGATCGCTCTAGGCCGCATTTACGCGCACGAAGAGCGCCACGTTGATCGCGCCGAGGCGCTTCGAGGGTATTCGGAAGCGATTGAATGGCAGGACCGCGTGGGTGACGGTCCCGAAATCGAGGAAGCGAGATCGTTCCTCGCGGGCAACGTCAGATAGGAAGAGCAAGAAAAAATCAACAAGGGAGTTGAACACATGAAAAACGATTCAGGAATTCGCATCAGCTTCAATGAAGAGGCCCGCAACGACGCCAAGATCAAAGTCATCGGAGTAGGCGGTGGCGGCGGCAACGCGGTCAACCGCATGATTGATGCCGGCGTGGAAGGCATTGAGTTTATCGTCGCCAACACCGATCTGCAGGCGCTGCGCATGTCGCATGCGCCCGTCAAGCTGCAACTTGGGGTGAAGCTGACGAACGGCCTGGGCGCGGGCGCGAATCCTGAGGTTGGCCGTAAGGCCGCGCTCGAAGACTCCGACAAAATCATTGAAGCCCTCGAAGGCGCCGACATGGTCTTCGTCACCACCGGCCTCGGCGGCGGCACCGGCACCGGAGCGGCTCCCATCATCGCGTCGCTGGCCTGCGAGATGGGCGCGCTCACGGTCGCGGTCGTCACCAAGCCGTTCTCGTTCGAAGGCAAACGCCGGATGCAGCAGGCCGAACGCGGCATCGCAGAACTGATGGAATCGGTCGATACCACTATCGTCATTCCCAACGAAAAACTTCTGGCTGTGGCCGAAGACGCCGGATTCTTCGAATCCTTCCGCATCGCCGACGACATTCTTCGTCAGGGCGTGCAGGGAATCTCCGACATCATCACCATCCCCGGCATCATCAACCGCGACTTCGCCGATGTGAAGACCATTATGGCCCGCATGGGATACGCCGTCATGGGCACGGCCTCGGCGAGCGGAGGCAAGCGCACCATCGAAGCAGCGCAGAAAGCCATCGCATCTCCGCTGCTCGAGGCCGGCGCAATCGATGGCGCGCGCGGCATCCTGATCAACATTACTGGCTCCGCATCGCTCAAGCTCGCAGAAGTACAGCAGGCCTGTTCGATCATTCAGGGCGCTGCGCATGAAGATGCCAACATAATTTTCGGCGCCGTGCTGGACGAGAAGATGAAGGATTCGGTGAAGATTACCGTGATCGCCACGGGTTTCCGGGAGGCGCCGTCGCAAGGTCCCGTGCGTATGACGCGCGCACCTCTTTTGCCGCGGCGCATGAGGACGCCATGGAGTTTCCCGAAGAGCGGCAATCGCACGATCCGCGACAGGACTCAACGCCGAAGCACATTATGGAGAGCGCTGTATCGGAGCGCAGCATGACCGATGACCGTGCCTACGCTGAAGAGATAACGCCTGCGCCGATGCACGCTTCCGATCATCTGGCGAGCGACGTTGTTTCGCTCGATAGCATGCGCGACAACCTGCGGGGAGCGATCGTCACGAACTTCGAACAAGATGATCTCGACGTTCCCGCATTTCTACGTAAGCGCAACGAAGTGATGTAGTGGTGTCGAGGCGGGCGCATGAACGCCGCTGAATCAGAGAGCGGGAAGGTCTCTGAACACTAGGAAATGCTTTTCATATCAATGGAAGCACCTTTGCAGTAACTAGGTAATGTGTTACGGAAAGGGCCTGAACCGAGGTAATATGCGCCATGTCGTTGCTGCATCATAAGTTAAGGGAACACTTAAGTTCCCGGCAGCCAAACTTTTCCATTGCCAGCGATGCGCTAAGTCTCGTAGTATCAGCGAGTCGAGTAGTTGCTGCGGGTTACTGCTGGATGGCATGATTCGTGCTGTGCATGAACCAGGCGTTCGGGGAGCGGAATCAACAAGATGTCTAGAGGAAACAGCCTTCTTCGTCCATTACTGGCCCTGATTATCTCCCTGCCTCTGGCTGGCATGAGTTGGGCGGCACACATCAACACTAGCACTCGCCCGCAGACCAAACCAAAAACCTCGGCCAAAAAGATCAGCGAAACCCAGCGCACGCGGCGCCGCATGCACCACCTGGCGCGCAGCCGTAGCGCGACCTTTACGCATGCTTCCCTCAGCACGCACCGTCGCCGCTCTTATGAGCGTTTTCACATGAGTTCGTTCGCTGAAGGCATTGCTTCCGGAGATCTCACCGCCGGCGAAGATCCAGTCGTACGCCAGGCCGCGATTGATGCGCTCGGCAACATGAACGGCACGGTGGTCGCCATCGAACCGACCAGCGGACGCGTGCTGGCCATGGTGAACCAGAAGCTCGCTCTCTCCAGCGGCGCGCAACCCTGTTCCACCATCAAACTTTCCGTAGCTCTTGCGGCGCTCAGCGAAGGCGTGGTTTCGAAGGAAACCGAAGTTGCCCTGGGCGGCCGCAGCCGCATGAATCTGACCATGGCGCTTGCCCGTTCCAACAACGCCTATTTCGAAGCGCTCGGACGCAAGCTCGGTTTTGAGAAAGTCGCCTACTACGCCCACGAATACGGACTCGGCGAGTTGGCGGGATATGACATTCCCGGCGAACAACTGGGCAGCTATCCCGACGAAGCGATTCCCGAAAAGCTGGGGGGCGTGGGCAAGATGTGCTCCTTCGGCGAAGGTGTCTCCATGACGCCGCTGCAACTGGGCGCGATGGTTTCGGCGATCGCCAACGGCGGCACGCTCTATTATTTGCAGCATCCCACTACTCCCGACGAGGTGGCCGGTTTCCAGCCGCGCATCAAGCGCCAGCTCGATATCGCTCCACTTATTCCTGAGCTGTCGGATGGCATGGCAGGCGCGGTCCAATATGGTACTGCCCGCAGTTTGCGCCTGAACTTCAACGAAGAAGAGATTCTGGGCAAAACGGGAACCTGTTCGCATGCCGGAACCCGCTTTGGCTGGTTTGCCTCCTATGCCAACACCAGCGTCGGCCGCGTGGTAGTCGTCGTCTTCCTGCAGGGCGGACGTCCCACGTTCGGTCCCAAAGCCGCGGAAATTGCCGGGCGCATGTATCGCAATATGTACGATCACAATTTCTTCATCGCCACCCACGGCTTTCCTTCCGATTCAGCGGCAGTGAAGCCCGTCAGCACAACTCCGTAGGCCATTCGGCAATCCTCTCGTAGAGACGCAGCTCGGCTACGTCTCTCTTTTGTTTCAAGCGTGAATTTTCGGCCGGCACTCTTTGCTTGATCTCTCAAGTACTTCGAACAACGTTCGCGCCTCGCTTTCCAGCGCGCGGATTCTTATGCATTTCTAATACGAGAAGTGCCAGTCCTGCCGATGTGTTCAGAAGCGAGTGACGCGTCGTGGGGATCCGCTTCCGTCTGCGCATTGCTGCGCGGGGAGAACATGCTGGGAGAATGATGTCAGGAGCGACCATACTTACGGGAAGTTACGATTACAGGCTGGTAGCGCTTTCCGTTACCTTAGCCCTGGTAGCAGCCTATGCTGCACTTGATCTTGCCGGCCGAGTTACGGTGACGCAGGGGCGCGCGAGATGGTTTTGGCTGGCTGGCGGCGCCATATCCATGGGCCTGGGGATCTGGGCCATGCACTACATCGGGATGCTGGCCTTCAGCCTGCCCGTGCCGGTGCTCTATCACATTCCTACCGTAGCGCTCTCGTTGCTGGCGGCGATCGTGGCCTCCGGGGTGGCCTTGTTTACTGTCAGCCGCGAACACATGAAGGTCGGTTCATGCCTGGCCGGTGCCCTGGTCATGGGTGCGGGAATCGCAGCCATGCATTACATCGGCATGGCGGCCATGCGTCTGCCGGCGGCGATGGAGTATCGCCGCGGCCCGGTCGGCCTGTCGGTGGGGCTGGCTGTCGTCGTCTCATGGGCCGCGTTGGTTCTGGCCTTTCGGGTTCGTCATGAGCAAAAGACTACTCCACGCAAATTCCTCAGCGCCCTGATCATGGGCAGCGCCATTTCTCTGATGCACTACACGGGAATGTGGGCGGTGAGCTTTTACGCCTCTGATATTCCATTCAGCTCCGAATCTACTGTGCGGATTTCTTCTCTTGGAATTGTGGCCATTAGTCTGACCAGTTTCTCGGTGATGATGTTGGCAATCGCGACCGCATTCCTCGATCGCATCCTGGCCGTGCGGAGGACTATGGCCAACGTTGCGCGAGACGGGGAGAACCGTCTCCGTATGTTAGCCGAGGCGATCCCGCAGATCGTTTGGACTGCGACTCCCGAAGGGGTGGTCGATTACTACAATCGGCGCTGGTACGAGTTGACCGGCTTTACCGAAATGCAAACTTTTGGCGGGGGCTGGTCTGACGGGCTTCATCCCGATGATCGACCGTTGGCTCGGCAGAATTGGGAAAATGTTCTGCGTACGGGCGACCCCTTGCAGATGGAATATCGCATACGCAATGCGGCCGGAAATTTTGTCTGGCACCTGATCCGTGCCGCTCCCATGCGGGATTCCGCGGGCGCAATTGTAAAGTGGTTCGGGTCCTGCACGGACATTGACGACCAGATGCGCCATCAAGAGCTGCTGGAAGAAGAGGTCAAGAAATACACCGCGGCCCTCATGGACGCCAATAGCCGTTTGCAAACGGAGATGCGCGAGCGCGCCTCGACCCAGCAGGAACTGAATCAGCAAAGCGAACGCATGCTCCTCGATCTCACCCAGCGTTCGAATCGGGCGACTAACCTGGCGAAGATGGCCGAACTACTGCATAGTTGCACTGCTGTGCAAGACGCTTGCTCGGTAGTGGCCGTCATGGCTCCAAAAATATTTCCCGAATTGCGCGGCGCCATGCTGTTGTTCAGTCCTTCGCGGGAAACTCTGGAGGTGACTGAGACCTGGGCGGAGTGCGTGATCCCGTTAAATTCCATTGCGCCGCAGGACTGCTGGGCCTCACGCACGGGACACGCGCACGTGGTCCGCGTCGGCGACCAGTCGGTCAAGTGCCGTCATGCCGCAGACCTCCAGTCCTCGTACTTCTGTCTGCCCCTGCTGGCGCACGGCGATGCGATCGGAGTTTTGCACTTTCAGACCGTCTCACCCGACGGTATTTCCGATGCCGTATTGTTGGTGGCCCGGGCATTTGCGGAGCAGGCCGGTTTGTCGGTGGCCAATATCCGGTTGCGCGAAGCGTTGCGCGATCAATCGATTCGCGACCCGTTAACTGGCATCTATAACCGTCGTTATCTGGAAGAAATCATGGAACGGGAAACCCGGCGTGCCATCCGCACCGAACATGGCTTGGGCCTGCTCATGATGGATCTCGACCATTTCAAGAAATTTAACGATACTTTCGGTCACGAGGCAGGCGACACCGTATTGCGCGAAACCGCTGCCTTTTTGTTGAAGAGTGTTCGCGCCGAGGATATTGTGTGCCGCTTCGGCGGCGAGGAATTTGTCGTCATCTTGCCGATGGCCAGCCTGCCGGTTACCGAGGCCCGCGCCGAGCGGATTCGGTCCAAGCTGAGCGAATTGGTCATTACGCACCGCGGGCAGTCTCTCGGCACGCTTACAGTTTCCATGGGGGTGGCGGAACTGCCCCAGCACGGCACCTGCACCCGGGAACTGCTGGAGGCCGCCGATGCCGCACTCTACCGCGCGAAGAGAGAAGGCCGCGACCGAGTGATGGTTGCAGACACTCCGGTGGCCTCAGAAGTTAAGTAGCGCGGGCATCTCGCCCGCTCGTCCTGGGGGCGACCCGGCTCCCAGCGACAGCCTCAAGACAGCCTCGTTGAAAAGCAAAACGCCCAGCAATAGCGCTGGGCGTATGCAGAACTCGAAAGCGAAAAAGCTCAGCTCCGTTGCCCGCGCCCCTTGCTCTCATCGCTGGCGATGACGCCATCTTTAATGTGAATGACCCGGTGCGCGTACTCGGCGATATCGCCTTCGTGCGTGACCAGAATGATCGTATTGCCTTCCGCGTGCAGCCGGTCAAACAGGGCCATAATTTCCACGCCGGTCTGCGAATCGAGATTGCCTGTGGGTTCGTCCGCCAGAATGATTGAAGGTTTGTTCACCAGGGCGCGCGCAATGGCCACGCGCTGCCTCTGGCCGCCGGAAAGCTCGTTCGGTTTATGGCTCATGCGGGATTCCATGCCCACTGCCGCCAGCGAGCCCTTGGCGCGCTCCATCCGCTCCTCGGTGGGGATGCCGGCATAGATCAGTGGCAATTCCACGTTGTGCAGGGCGGTGGCGCGGGCCAGCAGGTTGAATGTCTGAAATACGAACCCGATTTCTTTGTTACGGATGCGTGCCAGTTCATCGTCATCCAGTTCGCTCACCAGTTGGCTGTTCAGCCAGTACTTTCCCTGCGAAGGCGTATCGAGGCAGCCAATCAGGTTCATCAGAGTAGACTTGCCCGACCCTGACGGCCCCATGATGGCGACATACTCATTGCGCTGAATGCGCAAATTAACTCCGCGCAGCGCGTGAACCTGCTGTTCCGATCCCATGTCATAGGTCTTCCAAAGATCTTCGGCCGCAATCATGCACGATTCCGGCGGCGCCAGGTTCGCGGTATTGGGCATACTGAGGATTTCTGCGGTTGCCATATTTTTCTCCTGGTCCGATGCCACTGACCTCTCCCGATCGATGGATTCAGTACGTCTGTTTCACAAACTCCGTTTTCCGAGACTTCCTTTGTTCCAATTCACTTTGTTCGAGACCTCGACCGGCTTTTCCTTTGGACGTACCACCCCGGCTAAGGTTATGACTCTTCGTCTTCTTTCTTAGGCACCGAATTGTCGATCTTGACCGTGCTCCCAGGACGCAAGGTCCGCAAGACCTTGTAACTCCCCGTAATCACTTCGTCCCCATCTTTCAAGCCGTCGAGCACTTCGATATCGGTCGTCCCGGTAATTCCCGTCGCCACCGGAACAAAGATTGCTTTCTTGTTTCGGATGACGAAAACGCCCTGCACGTCGTCTTCTTTCTTCCCCTTGGATGCGACTTCCTTGGCCACAGGCGCGGCCGCATGCACCGACCCAGGTTGATTATTTTGCTGCTCCATCTGCTCCTTGGTGCGCAAGGTGAGCGCCTGGATCGGCAAAGCCAGCGCGTGGCTCCGGGTCGCCGTCGTAATCTTTGCCGTAGTGGACAATCCCGGCCGCAAATCCATGGGCGCATCTTGCAAATTCACTACGACTTTGAAGTCTTTCGCCTCTTCGCTGGCGGTGGTCTGCTGCGATGTGGAAACTCCGCTGGAGCGCACGATCGCGTTGTCCCCGATCTCGGAAACCGTACCGTGAAAAACCTTTTTCGGGATGGCGTCGATGGTCACCTCCGCGGGCTGTCCCACGCGCACGTTCACAATATCGGTTTCATCCACCTTCACTTCAGCAGTAATGATCGACATGTCGGCAATCGTCATCAGCGTGCTTCCCGGCGCATTCTGAATTCCCATCACGACGGTTTCGCCCTCGCGTACGGGCAGGTTTGTAACCACGCCGTCGTAGGGTGCGTTGTAGCTGGTTTTCTTGAGCACATCGGTGACACGCGTCAAATTCGCGCGGTTCTGAGTGATGTGCCGGCTTGCGGAATCCTTTTGTGCCTTGGCTTGCGCCACCCGAGCCTGCGCCTGTACCAATCCCGCATCTGCGGTTGCCCACGCATTTCTGCGGCTGTCGAAATCCGACCGCGCGATCAGGCCATCCTTGAACAGGCTCTGTGCGCGCTCCCAGTCCATCTTATTGCGGTCGTAGTCAGCCTGGGCGCGTTGCAAATCGGCCTGCGAAGTCTTCAGCCCGGCATCGGCCGCCAGTTCATCAGTCTCCGCCGCTTGCAGAGACGCTTCGTTGGCATTTACATCGGCCGAGGATTGAACGTTCTCCAATTGCGCCAGCAATTGACCCTTCTTCACGTGATCGCCCTCTTTCACGTACAAGTGGGTGATCTTCCCGAAAGCGTTTGCTCCGACGTTGACGTAATTCTTCGGTTTGATCTCACCCGAAGCGCTTACCACCGTTGCCAGATCCAGCCGCTGCACCTTTCCGGTCTGGACAGTGGTTACGTTCTTGCTGCTCTGATGAACGGTAAAGCCGACAATAATTGCGAGTAGAACCGCAATGCCAGCGCCGATTGCGATTTTTTTCCAAGGTTTCATGATCCCCGTCATTATCCGGGTGTTTTATCTCCCAACAGAAGGCCAACTCCTCTTTACACCTATGCTTGCGAAGAACTGCCTCTGCTGCCTCAGGTACGGTGACGGGCACACACCATCTGTTTACGATCCTGGTGCCGAGAAAGTTCCCGATCAGGAGTAGAAATCGAAGAAGTGCCCGTGTCACCTAACGCGTGGGAAGTAGCTACCGCCCCCGGAACGAATCATTATATCCCTGCGACCCCTTTTGGCACCTAGAGATTTGCACTGGCGTCCGGGCAACTCCGAACCTCCCCTCCCGACTCTAAGCTAAACGGTCGCACTTGTTTTAATCGGTTCTCCGGGCACGACTTAACCTTGCTTTCACAGGACGAACAGGCCTAGAATAGGCAGACTAGTTGTCTTGGCAGGAGTCCCTCTCATGTTCCGGGTGGTTTCATATCAAGCTGTTCTCAGAATTCTGTTTGTTTCTGTGATTCTGCTGGTTGCGTGCGCGTTCGCGCAACAATCGGAGCAGAAACCCGCGAGCGATGCGGCCATCACCGCGCAGCCCTGCAGCCGCGCAAACTGACTCCCCACCAGCCAAGCCCGCCGCCGACGCCGTGGATCCCCTCAAGCGTCCCACCAATGAGAAACAAAAGAAGAAGAACGAGCGCGCCCTCAAACAAGAATTAAGCCGTCCTTATAAAAAGTGGCTGGACGAGGACGTAGTCTGGATTATCACCGACGAAGAGCGCGCCGCTTTCAAGCAGCTCTCGAATGACGAAGAGCGCGACAATTTTATTGAGGCTTTCTGGCAGCGCCGCGACCCCACTCCCGACACCGAAGAGAACGAATACAAAGAAGAGCACTACCAGCGCATCGCTTATGCCAACGAGCACTTCGCGGCAGGCGTCCCGGGATGGAAGACCGATCGCGGACGTATGTACATCGTTTTCGGCAAGCCCGATGAAATCGATTCGCATCCCTCCGGCGGAACCTACGAGCGCCCCATGGAAGAGGGCGGCGGTGAGACTTCCACGTTTCCCTTTGAAGATTGGCGCTGGCGCTACATTGAGGGAATCGGCCAGGAGGTCATTGTCGAGTTCGTCGACACTTGCATGTGCGGCGAATATCACATGACCCTGGATCGCTCGGAAAAAGACGCGCTGCTCATGACCCCGAACGCCGGCTTGACTCTCTATGAGCAGATGGGAATGGCGAGCAAAGCGCAGCGCTTTAATGGCAGCGGACTGGAACGCCTGGGCATGGGACCTGACAGTGCCAGCCTGCAGACCAAGGAGTTCGATCGCCTGGAGCAATTCGCCAAACTGCAAGCCGCTCCCAAGGTGAAGTTCACCGATCTCGAGGAAGAAGTTAACTCGAAGGTCATTTTGAATCCCATGCCGTTCGATGTTCGCGCCGATTTCGTGAAAGTCACCAGCGACACCGTACTCGTGCCCATCGCGATTCAGATGAGGAACCGC
The DNA here is from genome assembly GCA_963709305.1 of uncultured Acidobacteriaceae bacterium. Lineage (GTDB taxonomy): Bacteria > Acidobacteriota > Terriglobia > Terriglobales > Acidobacteriaceae > Sulfotelmatobacter. The sequence continues at coordinate 166,090 of CAVPWO010000010.1, forward strand.
GACATCACATTCGTCAACAAAGACGGTATCCAGCGCGGCACGGTCAATATCTTCGCTCGCCTGACTACGCTGACGGGCAAGGTTGTCCAAACCTTCGAAGACACCGTGCAAGTGGACGTTCCCGCCGAACTTCTGCCGCGCACCGCGGAGAACGCCTCGATTTACACCAAGGCGCTGCCTCTGCGCCCCGGCCTGTATAAGCTCTATGTCGCGGTGAAGGACGTAAATGGAGACCGCAAGGGCATTTGGAGCCGCAGCATCAAGGTCCCCGAATTCTCCGATGACAAACTTTCCACCTCCAGTCTGGTCGTCGCCGACGTGATGGAGCCGGTTCCGACCAAGGATATTGGCACCGGCAACTTCGTCATCGGCACCACCAAGGTGCGGCCCCGCGTGGCCCCCGCCGACGGCAAGCCAGCCCTGTTCAAAAGGGACAAAGATCCTAAACTGAATTTCTGGATGCAAGTCTATAATCTCGGCGTGGATGAGAAGACTCACAAGCCCTCCGCCACGTTTGAATACGACATCACGAACCTCGCAACCAATAAACAGGTGGTTCAGAAGACTGAAACTACCGACACCATGGGCAACATTGGCGAACAGGTGACGCTGCAGAAATCAATCGTAGCCGCCAACCTGCAGCCCGGCACTTACAAGATCGAAATTAAGGTCAACGACAACATCTCGAAGCAGACCGTGAATCCGTCGGCATTGTTTGCCGTAGAGTAAAAAGTTAAGCGAACGAATAACGGCTGAATGGTAACGAGGAACGAACTCCCCTGCGGTTCCCCCGGGGGTGGGGTGAAGTGAAACTGCATAACCTGAAAGCGCGTAATCTCGGAACTTGGGCGATGCTGTTGGGGTTGTCGCTTCCCGTTTGGGCTGCAGAGCAGCCGGGAGCGATCTCCGGGTACGTCCGCAATAACTCGGGCATTCCACAGATGGGCGCCGTGGTCCAGATTCTCGGCGCTGCCCATCGCACGCTCACGGTCTTCACCGACGGCACCGGTCATTACACTGCCACCGGCTTGCTACCGGGCCTCTACTCCCTCAAGGTCACGGCACCCTCGTTTCTGCCCGCATTGCGCGAAAAAGTCGGCCTTAACCCCGGCGCCAGCCTCAACGTCAATGTTACTTTGAGTACGCTGCTGGGCGTCATGCAACTCGGCCCCATCCGTCCTCTTCCCGACGAAGATGACTGGAAGTGGACTCTGCGCTCAGTTGCGAACCGCCCCATTCTGCGTGTATTTGACGACCCGATTTCCAATGGCATGACTCCATCGGCCGAGAAGCAGACTCATGAGTTAAGCGGTAGTTTCAGCTTCCTTGCAGGTTCGGCTGCAGGCGGCTACGGTACCGGGTCGGACATGAGCACCGGCTTCACTCTGGAGCGCTCCATTTTTTCCGATGGGCGGCTGTCGTTCAGCGGCGACGTAGGCTATGGCAGCACTCTGCCCTCTGGTGTACTGCGCACCACTTATTCGCGTCGCATGGCCGACGGTTCGGCTCCCACGCTCGGTCTGACGGCCCGCCGTTTTTCGCCCTCCGACCCCAATCTGCATAACGCGACCCTGCAGGCTCTCGCGCTTTCCGCAGGCGACGACTTTACGGTCGCGGATGTTCTCGAATTGAAATTCGGCAGCGAACTTCAGACCGTCCAGTTCCTGGGCCATGCCACCGCGTTCCGTCCCTACGGTTCGGCTTATTTTCATCTCTCGCCCAACACGGTTCTGGAGTACGACTATGCCACCTCGCGCCCGGATCTGCGCGCGGAGAAAGGTTTTGATTCCTCTCCGGCGGATCTGAGCGAGTCGAATCCGCGGGTTAGCCTGCTCGACTTCGCTCCCAAAATGGAGAGCGCCCATCATCACGAAGTGAGCCTTTCGCGGCGTATGGGTAAAAATAAAGTTCAAGTCGCCGCCTTCTCGGACCGCGTCAGCGATCCCGCACTTCTCGGCACTGGCGAAGTGACCGCCGCCGGCGGATTCCTTTTGCCCGACGTCTCTTCGGGAACGTTTACCTATGCCGGCAAGACCCTGAATACGGACGGCATTCGCTTCGTTCTGCAGCACAAATTTGCCGGCGATCTCACTGCCACTCTTGATTACGCTGTCGGCGGAGCTCTCAATCTCTCCCAGCCAGATGTGGCTCTGCAGCAGGCGCAGTACTATCTCACCACGGAGCGCCGCCATGCCCTGGCCGCCAAATTAAGCGGAACAGCGCCCCACACTCACACCCGCTGGATCGCCTCCTACCGCTGGGTCAACGGCCCCGCTGTCACTCCGGTCGACATGTTCAATGCTTCTCCCGGACAAAGCGATCCGTTCCTGAACATTTTCATCCGTCAACCGATTCCTAGCCTGGGCGGCCACATGGAAGCGATCATCGACGTCCGCAACCTCTTGGCTGAGGGCTACGTGCCCGTGCTCGGGCGGGACGGCCAGACGGTCTATCTAGTTCAGGCCGCCCGCTGCGTCCGCGGTGGCGTCTCGTTCACGTTCTAGGCCCCAGCCGGCCCACTAAAGCTCTTCGTTGAAATTCCTCGGCTAACCTCTGTTCTACTAGCGTTTTGCACTCAAAGTTTTCGCGGTGATCATCGAAAAAAGCGATTCTCGGTGCTGCACTGTGGTTCCCACTTCGACAAACGGTACCACTTTTCATATTTCAATACAGTAAAGTCCGTATTTTCGTATCCCGCTGCGGGCCGCCGATTTGTAAGCTATTGAAATGCATATGCGTTAGACAACTGCAACATTGGCTGAAAAAGTGCCACATCATCTTCACATCGATACCTAAGCTTGGGGGCGAACGTTCAGCCCAATCATCACTTCCCAAAAGAGGCGACTATGGAGACGACTATGCGGCGTTGGTTTGGTCTTATTCTTGCAACCATTCTGGTTGCGGGTAGCGCGTATGGGCAGACGTTTCGCGGTGCCATTAACGGCAATGTGACCGACCCATCCGGAGCTGTGGTTCCGGGGGCCAGCGTCAAAGCCACCAATAATGCTACTGCGGCCGTTCACGAGGCCACCACCACAAGCGATGGCGAGTTTTCGTTCCAGGATCTCATCCTCGGCACCTACACGGTTACCGTCACATCAGCCGGCTTTAACCCGGTGAAAGTGGAAAATATCGTGGTCACGGCTGGAGGCGCATATACGATTCCGATCAAGATGAAGGTCGGATCGTCCTCGACATCGGTGGAAGTTTCTGCTGCGGCGCTATCGCTTGACACTACAACTGCCGCCCAGGACAACATTCTGACCACGGAGGCGGTTCAGGATGTACCCATGAACGGGCGCGATTTCACACAGTTTGCCGCGGTACAGCCCGGTTACGGCGGCTATTCCGTCGGCGGCTTCGGCTCGCTCAACGGCACCCGCGCCAACCAGATGAACTGGCAGATTGATGGCGTGGACAACAATGACTTCTGGCACAACATTCCCGCTGTGAATCAGGGCGGCGTCTCCGGAATCGCCGGCACCATCATGCCCCTGGATGCCATCGACGAGTTTGCCGCCCAGACTCAGTCCAACGCCGAAGGCGGTCGCAACGCTGGTGGCATTGTTAATGTGGTTCTCAGGTCTGGTACGAATACGCTGCACGGCTCGGCATATTACTTCAACCGCAATGAAGCATACGGAGCGGCCTCGCCATTCACGCCATCCGACGTCAAGAAACCCGAACTGCGCAACTACAATTTCGGCTTTTCGGTGGGCGGACCCATTATAAAAGACAAGACTTTTTATTTCCTGACGTTTGAAAAACAGCGGTACGTGATCAGCGTGTCCGGACTTGCCACCGAGCCTTCGGCGGAGTACATTGCCGCGGCCCGGCAGCTCCTCAGTGACAACGGAGTCACTGAGAGCCCGATCTCGACCAATCTGATTAACTCGTTATGGCCCAGCAGCGTGACCCAGGCGAACCTGGGCTTGAAAACGGGCAATTTTTTCGGCACAGATCCGTCCATCGGCTACAGCTACAACGGTAATCTCAAACTCGATCACAACTTCACCGAGAAGCATCATCTGATGCTGCGTGCATTCAATGGGCAGGGGGATCAGATTGCACCGCTTGGCGCCAGCCTTGCACTAGCCACCGCCAGTTCCAACCTGGAGTATTACTTCGAGAAAGCGCCGATTCACCTGGAGAACTATTCGGCTGTCCTCAATTCCGTTTTAACGCAGCGCATGACCAACCAGATTCTGTTCGGCGTGAACTACTTCAATCAGGTATTCAACGACGCCAATCACAGCTTCGACACTCACGCCATGGGCTTGTACACCAGCACCGATGCGCTCATTCACGGGCAGCCCATCCTGGGTGCGCCCAGCATTGCGATCGGCGGATTTGAACAGGTGGGTATCACGCCCCCCGAAGGGCGCAACGACATCACGGGCATGTTGACGGATATCGTTTCTTACAACGTGGGCAAGCACCAGCTCCGCTTTGGCGGCGAAATGCGCCAGGGGCATGTGGACGAGTTTTATTTCCGGCACTCCCGGGGGGCGTTCAACTTCACCGGAACGCAGGGGCCCTGGGCCGATAACTGCGCGGCCGACGATCAGGTCTGTCTCAATACGATTGCCATGGCCGATTTTCTGGCCGGCGACGTGGCCTCATCCTCCATCGCGGTGGGCAACGCGGAGCGCAAAGTAATCGTCAACGGTTTCGACTTCTTTGCTCAGGATTCCTGGCAACTCACCCGCAGACTCAACTTCAACTGGGGCTTGCGATGGGACTACTTCGGCCCACTGCACAGCGGCAGCAAGGATCTTGCAGTCTTTATTCCCTCCGCAGGGGGAATCAAGATTCAGGGCAACGGGATCGACTCCATCTTCCCGCCCGACAAGAACAATTTCGCTCCCCGTCTGGGTTTCGCGTATCAGCCGACCACCAGGGAAGACCTGGTGGTGCGCGGCGGGATCGGCGTCTTCTATGACCAAATCAACATGAACCCGTTCCTGGACTTCCGTCCGCCGAATGCCGCGAATGGGCTGGAGGACAATCCAGCGGGTCCTTCTGCGGTTTCCACCTACGGCACGAACACCCTGGGGCAGACGTCTTACACCTGGCAGCCCAATACCTACATTTTCGACCCGGTGGCAAGCTGTGTAACCGGGAATGTTGCGACCGACCCCAATTGCGGCTCCTCCGTCTTCGACGTTTACTCCGTCAGCCAGAATTTCCGTACCCCTTACTTCTTTAACTACAACCTGAACGTAGAAAAAAGTTTTGGGAATGGCATGGCGGTTTGGCAGCTCGGATACGTGGGCAGCGAGGGACGCAAGCTTTCGATCATGCTTAACATCAATCAGTTCGGCCAGTATGCGGCGCAGTTCCCGAACTACGGAGGCATGAACCAGCTCAACAGCATCGGCACCTCAAACTACAACGCGCTGCAGAGCACGTTGCGGCTCAGGACATGGCACGGATTGAGCTCCCAGTTTGTTTATACCTGGGCGCACGCGTTGGATGAGATCACTGCCTACCGCGGCGCCATTCCACGCGACAGTACGAATCTCAAAGGAGAGTACGGCAACGGAGATTTTGACACGCGTCACAACTTTTCAGCCACGCTTACCTGGGACATCCCTGGTTCGTCGCACGGCCCGAAACTACTCACGCATGGTTGGCAGGTGAATAGCCTCATGACCTTCCACGGAGGGCAGCCCCTCGACGGAGTTCGCCCGGGTTATGACGAGATCGCCAATCCGTTCGCCGGAGTTTCGCATGCCTTCAACAAGAGTGGGGTCACCTGGATCAATCCAGCCGCCTTTGTTGCGGTGGCTGGCGAGGGCGACTTGCGGCGCAACCAGATTTATGGTCCCGGCTTCTCCGACGTCGATATGTCTGTCTTCAAGAACATTCCCCTCGGTGAACGCGTCCACGCTCAGTTCCGGATGGAATTCTTCAACCTGTTTAACCGCATTAACCTGGCTTCGGGGGTGGGAGCCACGAGCCCGGGCAGCGGCGTGATCGCTGACACTATCGGCGATTTCAACGGCGCCCCCGGCATCGGCCCCGGCGAAGCATTCAACATGCAGCTCGGTTTGAAGATCCTTTTCTAACTCGACTTAGCATCATGAGCCCCTGCCCGCAAACGGCGGGGGCTTTTTTATGCCAGCCGAAAGACCGTACCTAGATGGTTTGGGACAGTCACGGATTCAGCCTTGCCCCCTTATCCCTAACAGCGGAAACGCGGCACTGTCGCTGTCTAAACGCGCGTCCGTTTCCGCATCCGATCTACGTCTTTCGTCACCTCCTCGCGCGGTTACGCCGATGTTACCCTTTTCCTCGTAATCTCCTCCCCCCAACGCTCTGTCCCGGAGACTCTGGATGCGCCGCACTTTTTTTATGCAAGCTCGCTCTCTTAGAACTCGCTCATTGAACACTTGCTCCCTTCCGATCCTCGTCCTCTTGCTGGCCGCACCGCTATATGCCCATCACCTGAAGAAAGGTGAAACTGTCGCGCTGCCTGTCTCGACTTCGTCTCCTAAAGCCCGTCAGCTTTATGAAAAGGGAATGGCCGACTACGAGAATCTTTACCTGGAGCGCTGCAACGACGACTGGCGCGCGGCCGTCAAAGAGGATCCCAATCTTGCCGTTGCCTGGGCTTGGATCGCATTCAACAGCACCAATCCCCATGAAGTCAGTGCAGCTCGCGCCAGAGCCAAGGAACTCGCGCCCCGGTTCACGCCGGGCGAGCAACTGATGGTTGCCTGGATTTCCAAAGTGCAGGAAGGCGACTTCCTGGGCGGCATCACCGCCATGAACGACATGCTCGAGATGTATCCCCATGACAAGCATCTGCTCTATCTCGCAGGCAACTGGCTGATGGGCGAAAACGGAACCGATCAAGCCGAACTTATGATGGAAAAGGCCCTCGCCCTGGACAAGAATTTTCCTGCCGCTCTGAACGATCTTGCCTATGTCGAGGCCCGCAACCGGGAGTTCGCCAAAGCATTCGCCGCAATGGATCGCTACGTCGCCCTGCTTCCCAAAGAACCCAATCCTCAGGATTCTTACGGAGAACTGCTGCGCATGGCCGGGAATTTCGAAGGCTCCCTCAGTCACTATCGCGCCGCGCTCAAGATCGATCCCGACTTCGTGACCTCTCAACTTGGCCTCGGCGACACCTACGCTCTCATGGGTAATGAGGAACAGGCCCGCATCGAATATGACAAGGCCATTCGCTTCGCCCACAATGAAGCCGACCGCCTAACGTACGGCATGCAGAAAGCCATGACTTTTGTGCGCGACGGCAATTACGCCGAGGCCGACAAGGATCTTTTAGAGATTGCGGAAACAGCCCATGCCAAAGAACAGGATCTGCAGGCAGCCCAGGCGCTCCGGCAAATGGCCGAGTATCAGAGTGACGACATTCTGGCCCTGAAGCGTTTGAGACAGGCCGAGGAATCGCTCACTCATCGCGCCACCATCTCGGCCTCGGATCGCGACGAGGAGATGTCGCGCATCCTCCGGATCCGCACCGTCCGAGCTGCCCGCGGAGGCGACCAGGCGCTGGCCGACACGTCTTTGCACCAACTCGAGTCTCTGGCCAACGGCAGCCGCAACCGCGTGATTCAAAGTTCATACCACGGCGCGGCCGGGACTCTGTTAATGGACCAAAAGAAGTACGAAGATGCCATCGCGCACCTGGAAGAGGATCAAGACAATCCCTTTACCATGGAATTGCTGGTGCAGGCTTATTATCAGACCGCCCAAACCGATAAACTCCATCAGGCGGAAGCGAAGCTCCGCGGCACCAACGTTCCCACCATAGAACAGGCTTTAGTGGTGCCGGCCGCGCGCAGCAAGCGCCCACACATGTAGCCGCACGCGCCCCGTCGACTCCGCTCTGGCCCGGGGTTTCCGATGTTCGGCAGTGCTCGCAGAGCGGAAGCGCTCGTCCAATTCCACGCCGCTGGTGTACAGTAGGTGGGCAGTACGGCCCACATGAAGGTTGACACCGAACGCCGCTCGGGAAGAAGAATTCCCACCCGTGTGCCCACCCGCGTACGCACTCCTCTGGGCGCGGACCACTCTGCACACACTCGGGATGTGAGCGCCAACGGAGTATTCCTCTACACCCAGTCCCGCATGGAAAAGGGCGCAGAGGTCGAACTGGTTTTGATTCTTCCCCCCGAGCTCACCTCCGGAGAAAAGTGCTGGGTGTGCTGCCAGGCCACGATTGTCCGGGTGGAAGAAGAAGGCTCAGAATTTGGCGTCGCCGCCGAGATACGGCGCATGGATATTCTCCCCGAAGTGGCGACCTAGGAAGCGGCGACCTGGAAGAGCAGTTGTGCCCCGTAGAGGTGTGGGCTCCATGCCGTTTCAGAACTTCCCGCCGACGGCAGTTTCTTAAGAAAATGCATTGTTGAATCGCTCTCGAGGAAGACGGCTCACGATTGGATCAAACTATTTCTAAATCCGTAAAAAAGGACTTCCCATTGCACAGCGCGCCTGCAATAATGGCGACCCTAGAAATTGCTCTGGCCAATTCAGGTTCCGAGGCGGGCCCAGGTATGTTGATCGAAAAACTGGCGGCCGGGGTGGTGCAGGTGCGCACACCCATCGGTCCGCGCTACGTAATGCCTTCATTCCTTCAGCGGGTATATTTAATTTGGATGTTCCGCAATTTTCCTATTCTCCCTCACGCCGTGCTCAATCGGCGGCAGCAACGCATGATCGATCGCATGTGCGGCGAGCAGCGTTTCGCCTCCATGGCATATGCTGACGGCATGGACGAGGCGCCGGTGATCGGCACGGTCGAGCACCGTCCTCCGATCGGAGCGGACCAATTGTCCTCGCGGCGCGCGGAGGCGAGCGATTCCGGAGGTCTGGCCGCGGAAGTTCGGCAGCGCTCGTAAGTCTATCGGGCTCAAACGCGCGCCTTAGTCCGGCGCATCGGTGCGCCGGCTCACGCGTCCGCCCGCCTCATCACCGGCCGTCCATCGCAGCGGGAAGCGGCCAGATGCTATAATCTCCGTTCGTCCTACCAGCGAAATCCCTACCATGGGCGCGTAGCTCAATTGGCAGAGCAACTGACTCTTAATCAGTAGGTTGAAGGTTCGATTCCTTCCGCGCTCACCATCTTTTCAATCAGTTTAGCGAAATCACAATCCGTTCAACCATCCATTTAGGACTGTGGCAGTGCCAACCGCACTACTTTTCCGTGCGCGTCTGCCATCTCTGCGGTTCCTGCATCACCGTACACGTTCATCGTGGTACGGATGTCTGAGTGCCGCATTAGTTTCTGCTGTACTCCGACCGGCGTACCGACCGAATCCAGCCATGACCTGTAGGTATGACGCAGGCTGTGAGTCCCGAGTCCGCCTATACCTGCCTTGCCTGCCGCACTTTGGTACGTGCGCCAGACTTGATCGTATGACCACGGCAGCCTGCCAAGCTGGACAGGAGAAGCAAACATCCAATCCTTCTCATCGGAGAACTTAGTTGTTTGCTTGCATGTTCGGAAGGATTCCAGCAGTTCGCGGTTTATGCCCAGCTTCTTGCGAGACTCTGCGGTTTTCACATCGTCAACTTGCTGGCATACAATGCCCCGTTCCACTGTTAGCTTGCCGTTGATCCAGTCCACATCAGACCATTTCAACGCGAGGCATTCGCTGATCCTCAGTCCAAGACAGCAGCACAACAAGGCCATCGTGCGGAAGGGTTCCTCCTGATGTTGAATGAACTTCTGAAACTCTTCCACAGTAAGGCTCCGAGGCTGCTGTCCACGCTTGGTAGCTCCCTTGACCGTAACCAGTTCCATCGGGTTACGCTGCATGGGCATGTCACCATGCCATACTGCGAAATCCCACAGAATACTGATTACTCCACGAATATGGGCTTTGCTCTTCGGTGCCAATGCGAGAGTCCAGCCAAATCTCTACCGGACGAGCCTGGAGGTCCGAGAGAGCCAGTCACCCCACTTCGGGAGAATGTGATTCCTCAGCCAGACCTCATAGGAACGCCTGGTGTCTATGCGCTTGGGCATCTTCTCGCTCCGGTACTGATCGACCAACGTACTCACGGTTGGTCCGTTGCTGCTGATCAGCTTGTGGCTGTCACGCGAGTGCGCTAGCGCCTTCGCTGCACGCCATGCGCCCGCTTTGGTGGGGTACTGACTCACAGTGCCGATTTTCTTCGAGCGCCGCTGGCCGTTCTCCCACCACAGAAAATTCCAAGTTCTGATTCTCTTGTCCAGCACTACGCTTCCATCTTGATTCCGTGCTCTCATTGAATCCTCCTTTTCGATTCGAGAGCAACGGATGGCTCGGTAAGCATAGCATCAAGGTCGCACTGTTGGAATCGCCAGACCCGGCGCTGAGTTCCCGAGAGTGCATAGCCTTTCACTTTGCCGCGCCGGACCCACAGCAAGAGCGTGCGGACCTTTACCTTGAGGTACGCAGCCGCTTCCATCGCCGTCAGCCATTCCGATTGATGAATCATGGTAGGCTCTCCGACTTCTGCTGGATTCGAGACTTGAAGAAATGCAGTCGCTCGATTCCGCGCTGCGAAATCTGGTACGCGATCCGGCCATGGACGGTCTGGCGCTGAAGCAAGCCCTTTTTGTGTAGACGGAACAAATAGCTGTAGACAGAAGAGCGATGATGAAATCCCCGCAATTGTCGACAAACTACGTCTGGCGTCACGCAACGGCCACTTTGAAAAAGGATTTCCAGCACTTCTTGTTTAGTCATGGTGCCCTGCTAGTGTGTAATGACCATCTACCTTCACAAACTTAAGGCGCTTGGTCACGTAAAAGTGATACAACAGCTTTCGAATGTAGACAGAAATCGGAACTCCCAACTGCTCGGTTGCGAACTTCAGTTGTTCAAACGTGCTGATCTGGATGCGGGCATCAAGCTTTGCATCCCAAGCGTCGGGACAATCGTCCAGTTGGCGAAGTAGCTGGCAGTTCCCGAGGGAATTTCGCAACAGCCACTCCAATCCACTAGAGGCGGACCGACCTGCATCAGTGGCAGATCGGAATAGAGCCGTGTCTACTGCGGATGGAAGCCGGAGAGAAATGACCCGAGTTGCCGTAGCGGTTCTCTGTTGCTGCTGGCCGCTCATTTGAGCCACCCGCCTTTCTTCGGAGCCTTGATCTGGTCCTTCAGTATTCCCATCGAACGTGAACCGTTGTAGAAGATACGGGCCGAACAGAAGCCGCAATTGATGAAGGGCCGCTTGGTCCGCGTCACGAACACGGCAACCCGATGCCCACAGACCGGACACGGAGCCGTCCCTAGCTCGGGCATGGCTGGCTTGAGTTCCAGTGATTCCTTCTCTTGGTCAGCCTTTGCTGTCTCGTTGATTCCTTGCCCCAAGCGTCTCAACAGGTTCGGTTTTGGTTTATTGTTGTCCATGTCTCGAATACTCCTTAATTCCCTGGATTCGCGGATCGTCTCGCGGCTTTTAGAGATACATCTCTAAATGCGAGGCCATCATAAGGCCGGTTTTTGAAAGGCAGCTTTTTAGGGGAAGCGCGGAAAATTGAACTCGCGGAATTTCAAAGAAGGCAGGAAATGACTCACGGCAGAAGCGCCAAAACCCGCGTCGATACGCGGAAGAAAAGCACGAAAGCCCGTTGACACATATTTCGGGAGATCCGCAAAACTCGCTAGAAAGCAGAGTGGCGAGACTGGAAGCGAAAATTCTGGAACTGGAAGAGGCAGTGAATCATGCGTCCGGCGTGGTGCCCGTCCATTTCTACGGAACAAGGAAAACGAAGTCCGGTCGACAGGAGAAGATTAAGGATACCGAGCTTTTTCTCAATCGCGACAACATTGTGGAATGGCTGGAGGAACATTGGCCCAAGATCGTCAAGCCGCTTCTCGCAGCTAAGAATCCACGGCAGCTTTCGGAGGTCGTGCGAGAAGTCGCAACAACGCCGGACATACGCCCCGAGTGGCAGAGGCGATTTGTGGGACATCCCGCAAAGTTGCTTGACTTTCTGCATAGTTAGAAATTCAGGGTCAAACCACCTACGAAGACAGTGGCTGATGCACTGCGTACTTTCGACTGCGAACAGCGTAGGCGAGCCGCCAATCGCCTCCCGACGCGTCAAATTGCAAATGCGATGGCAGGTGTGCCAAAGATCAAATGGCGCACGTCCCTGGATAGGTGTTCGGAGCGCCCGTCGTCCTACCGCGTGGGTCATAATACCGCTCGACGTTATCGAACCATTTTTAGCATTCCCGAGCGAGATAATTAGACCGTCACTGTAGGCTCACAGCATACGCGCCAGGCGTTTTTCGCCCGATCACAGTAGTCCGCTGCTCACTACTCTTGAGACCTGACTTCTTAGAGTTCCCCCGGTATGAATTAAATTTTCTTGTGACCCGTAATCCGAAGATAAATACCTTATGTTACGAAAGCCGAAATAATTGAATAATTCCGGTGCTCGTTTTCTACAACTAACTAGTTGGAGATTAAGTCTCTAAGTTGCGCTATCCGATTTGTTTTACGGCGCTGACGCGACGGTCTGCACGCACGCTCAGTTTCAACTAATCTGTTCTGCTTTCGTAACAGAATAGAAAAGCAATTGGGCTGCGAATTCTTTCGTTGACATTCAGAAGTTTTCGTGTGTAGAGTGAATGCGAAATTCAGCGAGTAGGATTCGCCTGTGGGGGGCGACGTTCTCGTTCTGTCAGTAATTCTCTCGCTGCCTCTTCCCTTTGATGTACGACAGACTTGCACCATGACGTATGTCATGGACCTGGTTGAAGTGTGCCCAGACTTTTCGCATCGCCCGAAACTGCGCTATCGAGCGATTCGTGTCGAAAAACATTCTTCCTTAAGGGGAGGCTGCAATGAATCGCATCGGCAAATTTCGGATGTCCTGTCTTTTGGCTGTGACCTGCATTGGTCTTCTTTTAGTTTCGGCTGCCCAAGCCCAAATCACCAATGCGACCAACGACACTGCGACTCCCATCGAAGGAGCTGGCCACGATTACATCAAAATGCTTTCGGAGACCGTGAACCCTGCGAATGGTGCGGTCAGCTTGCGTATCCAGCTACCTATTCCCAAAGGACGAGGTATTACAGTTCCGTTCTCTCTTGCCTACGATTCCAACAGTGTCCACCATTTGGTACCGGGAACTTATCCCAACTATGGAACCGTGAATTGGGCTTCAAACACGGCCTTCTTAGCGCAGGGAGGATGGACTTATGCAATCCCGCAATTGACCCTAAGCTACTGGCCCCAAAATGTTGCAGTGCTTACAGGGTACAACCAGGGCCCAGTCTATACAGTGTACGAGTGTTATTACGCGGCAAGCTACTTTTTTCGCGATGCGTCTAACGGAGGACACGCTCTAGGTGTTGGCGCGACTTGGCCCGGAACTAATCCACAAGCATGCACGGGTACCAGTGTAGCAAGTGGAGGCGACGGGCAAGTTGATGCGATCTTAACGAGTCCCAGAGCTGGACAGAGCGGCCAGTACAATGAAAATGTAGCCGTTTACGACAGGGACGGAACTGTCTACACTTTTGGGGCTGCTGGCGGGCCTTACGGAACTCCTCCCGCCACCACCTACGCGGCGCTACCAACCTCCATCGAGGATCGCAACGGAAATATGGCCACGGTAACCAGCAGCGGGTCCGGATTTTCTTTGACGGACACGACCGGACGCACATTTTCCGCCAGCGGCTTCGGGCCTAGTGGTACGACAAACACTATTTCGGCAGGGGGACTGAGCTATCAAGTCACTTGGAAGACAGTCTCAGCGAGTTTTTCGACCTCGACCCCCATTTGGGCGGGGGCATCAGGAAACCCTAATGGCTCGACAGACACTTGCTATCCCATCCCAGCGGCGAATGACAGTCAAACGGTGATCTCCAAGATCGCGTTGCCCAACGGAAAGAATTACATTTTCTACTACGGTACTGACGCCGCGCCTCATTCAGCCACAACCAATCCATACGGTCTACTGAGTGAAATCGATTATCCATCCGGTGGATGGGTCACCTACACATGGAAACTGAGCGACACACCGAATGAGATAGCAGATTATCCCGGAGTATATAACGCAGGAGCGACCACTTGTTCGAGCGACCCAAGTGCCTACTGCCCGGCTCCAGTATCGGACGGGTGTTTATATCAATATGAGACGCCCGTGGTGGCCACACGAGCGGTAGGGTTTGGTGAGAGTTCCAGTCCTTCTTTAACTCAGGCATTTCAATATTCGACGACATGGGGTTCTCCGGCTTACAAGTGGACCTCGAAGACTACGCAAGTGACGACTACGGATGATGTCGTCGGTAGGAGCTCGTCCACAATCTACACCTATAGCCCGATTTTGGCCCAGGCGCAGCCATTTATCTACACCATGCAACCTCAGATAGCAGTCGAGTACTCCGTGCAAGACTACGATTGGGGGAACCCGAGCACGCCGCTTCGAACCGATATTAAGTATTGGTACGATCAGTTTGATCTGTCGAGCGATACAACCGAGATACCAACTCAAAGCTCCACATTGATGTCTGAAGCGGTTTACTGTTACGCAGGCACAAATTGCGTTCCCTCTGGCTTATCGCAGCTAATAAGCACGTCTGAGTACGGATTCGGCCAGGGTGCCGTCGGTCCATTGATGCGAAAGACTGTTACTACTTATCAGGGGTTCTTAGGTAGCGTGGGGATGATCGCGGACGCGCCGTGCAAGACTGTTGTGAACGATGGCGGGGGCAACCGCTATGCGGAAACCGATTACTTGTACGATGGTGGCAGTAGCCTTTGCAGTACCATCACTTCGGCAGCAGCGACAAGCGCAGTAAGCGTTGTTTCGGGCACGCATGACGAATCGCTGTTTGGACCATCAAAGACTACTCCCAGGGGTAACGTCACCCAAAAAACACAATGGGCGAGCACGGGAACCTCTCCTGTGACGACCTACACCTACGACGAGACGGGCCAAGTGCTGACCATGACTGATCCCTGCGGCAATGCAACTTGCAGCGACATGAATTTAGCTGCCGGACCGGGTCACGCGACTACCTATTACTACTCCGACAGCTTCACAACCGGTAGCGGAACTTGTACCGGTGCTAACGGGCCAAACGGGAACACGAATTCGCTCTTGACGAAGATTGTCTACCCTGCCACGAGTGGAGTTACCCACAGCGAGTGTTTCTCTTACGACTATAACAGCGGACAACTGACGGGGACAAAAGATCAAAACGGTCAGCTTACGACGTACGCGTACAGCGACCCGTTTTACCGGCCCACTTTAGTCCAATATCCAGACGGAGGCCAAATCGCGCTGGCCTATAACGATACGGCACCATCTCCGACCATCACTACTACCAAGCTAATCAGCGGAAGTCTCAATCTCGTTAGCATGACCGTAATGGATGGGATGCGACACGTCGTTCAGACCCAGACCACTGACCCAGACGGCCTGGACTACGTGGACACAAGCTACGACGGGTTGGGTCGTGTATTGAGTTTCTCCAACCCTCATCGCTCCTCGGCATTGCCGACTGACGGAACTACCGTGAATACTCTGGACGCCTTGGGGCGAACAACGCGAGTCCAACGGCCAGACGGCTCTTCCGCCCAGAGCGTTTATCAACAGGCGTGCAGCGCGAGTCCAACCGGCCTAGGTACGATGACCACAGACGAAGCGGGAAAGCTTAGGAGATCGTGCGCTGACGCGTGGGGACGACTCATTGAAGTGGACGAGCCTGGCGCAGGCGCAGGAACCGGCTCACCAGGTTCCGCTACGGTCTCAATCAATGAAAACAGCGGGCAGGTTAGTAATACCTTCCAGGTTTGCTACTACCAAAATAATCAGCAAGTGTGCCAGTATGAGACAGCTTATAACAGCGGATATATATACTTGACGGTGGACGGCACTCAATATTCGACTGCATATGGGCCTCCTCCGCCTCAGGGGCCGTACTCGACCGCGTCGATCGCTTCTGCTCTCGCGAGTCAGATCAATGGTGCCGTCACGGCTGTCGCCAACGGAAGCAACATTGTTTTGACCGCAACAACGTCAGGCGTGAGCACGAACTACTCTCTCTCCAGTTCGGCGACATATAATACCGGGAACAACTGTCCTAACACTGCGTGTTTTTCTGGCCCTTCATTCTACGCGTCTGCGCCCTCTTCGCTCACAGGTGGCACAGACCCTGGTGTGGGAAGCAACCCCCTCATTACGCAATATACCTACGATCCCTTGAACAATTTGACGTGCGCGGTGCAGAAGGGTACGGACACGACTGCCTTCAGTAGTTGCGCGTCGGCCTCCGCGACTTGGCGGCCGCGCTCGTTTGCCTATGATTCGCTCTCACGTTTAACAAGTGCCAGCAATCCGGAGTCTGGCAGAATCACTTACACGTACGATCTCAGTGGCAACCTCTCAACCAAAGTGGCACCGGAGGCTAATCAGACGGGAACTCAGCAGACTACCTCCGTCTACACATATGACGCTTTGAATCGGGTCGTCATGCGAACATACGTGAACCCTAATGCGATGAAGGAGCAATATGCTTATGACGGCGGAACGGTATCGTCATGCCAGCAGAACCCTCCTTCTATTTCCTCTCCTCAAAATCTTGTGGGCCGGCGAAGCGCCATGTGCGGCGGTAACAGCGGTTCGAGTTTCAGCTACGATCAAATGGGGCGGATAGCAATCGAATCGCGAACGAACTATTCTCCGAGTACTGTGGTCAGACAGGCATATAGCGTTAAGTACGGATATAACAAAGATGGCTCGCTTTACACGCTAACGTACCCCAGCGGCGATGTCGTTACCTATGTGGTTGGCGGCGCAGGGAGGCCTACTCAGGCCACCGATTCTGCCAACAACTTTGTTACGTCCGCGATTTATGCCCCACCCGGTCTGTTAACCGGGATGACCAACGGGAGCGGAATCGTCACGTCCAACGTTTACAATAATCGTCTTCAGCCCGTGTTGCTATCGGCCGGAATAACGGGTCATACTTCAATTGTCAGCCTTTGCTACGATTTTCATCTTCATGTTCCAATCAACAATTCATCATGCAGCTTTCCCGGATACACAAGCGGCAACAACGGGAACGTCTTCCAGGTTATAAACAATGTTGACTCGACCCGGAGCGCTGAATTCACTTACGATTCTCTGAATCGAATTTCGCAGGCCAATACAGTCAGCACAACATCACCGAACTGCTGGGGTGAGACTTACACGCTTGACCCTTGGGGCAACCTAACCAACCGGACGGGGGTAGCGGGGATGGGAAATTGCTATACCGAGGGGCTAAGCGCAACCGCTACCACGAAAAACCAGCTAAGCGGCACCAGCGTTCTGTACGACGCCGCTGGCAATGTGACCAACGATGGCTTGGGCAACACGCCCACTTACGACGCGGAAAACAGAATTGCTACCAATACCAGTGTGGGCTATACTTACTCGTACGACGCCGATGGCACGCGAATGGAGAAGTTTGCGGGCTGATCAGGAACGATGTACTGGCCGGGCCCGTCGGGTACATTGACCGAAACGGCACTGACCGGCACGATCAACGAGGAGTACATTTACTTTAACGGCCAGCGTATCGCCCGTGTGGATCGCCCCAGCGGGACCGTCCATTATTACTTCTCTAATCATCTCGGCTCGCACAGTGTAGTCACGAGCGGCACTGGCACTTGCGAACAGGATCTTGATTACTATCCCTATGGCGGAATTTTGACCGACCACTGTTCAACCGTCGCTCAACATTACAAGTTCACCGGCAAAGAACGCGACTCCGAATCCGGCCTGGACAACTTTGACTTTAGGTACTACGCCTCGACGATGGGGCGCTTCATGAAGCCCGACGATCCCTTCAACTGGAACGAAAGCAATCCGCAGAGCTTGAACCTGTACGGGTACGTTGGCAACAACCCACTAAATCGTGTAGATCCCGATGGCCACGATTGCATTTACATCGACAACGACAGTGGAAAGATGACGGGGTTTAGCAGGGGAGACTGCGACAACTCGACCGAGGAAAAAGCAAATTCCGGAGTCTACGTCAATGGAACGGTCGATGTGATCAATGAAAACAGCCAAGACCAGGTTACTGGATACGGCGCGACTGGGGATGCTGGAACAGCTGTTGTAGGCGCCATTACGCCACCCGGCAGTGGCCTGGTGCAGCAGGCTTCGGATTCGTGGCAGAACTTCAAAACCGACTGGCAACTGAGAATCGATGCCAACCGGCCACCGCCCCAAAAACCAAGCAACCTTGACGCACTTCAATACATAAACAACATCATGATGGGGCTGGTGCCGCTTAGCCCCAGTCGGGGATCGACGGGCCGTACCGGCCCCAGGGACCTTAAAGAGCAGCTTGCAATGGAGCAGGTCCAAGCAAATCCAGGCGCCGGCAAGAAACTGCCTCTCCAAATGAACGATCCCCGATGGCCCGCAAGCGACGGATGGGTCAAGATGAGTCAGAATGTAAATGGAGTTGAGGTCCATTATGTGGAGAACACCACGACCGGCCAAGTCGACGACTTCAAGTTCAAATAGTGAGGAAGATGGAAGCAGGATTCAAGTTCGAGGAGATATACAGAGACGCTGATGTGCTGGAGGTCCGTGTCTCAGGGTGGAATGGGGCCTTTGGAGGAGTCGCTAATGTCTACGTGGGAATCGGACGCCTAGGCGAGGTTGCGACGTTGCTTCAGGGCTTCCCATCGTCCGTTACTGACAACCGCGAGTTCACTCTCGGCGCATTCGGTGGCGAGTTCGCTGGGGGTGGTGTTAGCCTGCGTTTCCGCACTTGTGGCGGTGCCGCTCGGGTGGTAGTGGAATCGAGAATCGAGGCGGACTCAGATTCGGCGGCTCCGCGACAATCAGTGGTGTTCGTCATGCCGACCGAAGCCGCAGCAATCGACTCCTTTGTCGAAGAGCTTCGAAGTATCGACCGCAACCAAGCTAGAGAGGCGCGTTTAAGAGGGACAACAAGCGGGTGAGGGTTAGGTTGCTCGGAGTTTTAGCTGTGGTGTTGGCCGCGCCATTCTGTGGCGCGGCCTTGCCGTTTCAGGCTGCCGATCCATTCCCGATTCCGGGTGGTGAGGAGCAGCGATCTGGCGGTTGATCCGGGTCCGATTAGGGGCGCTTTCCGGTGCCGATCCTGCCGCCGAATCCTGACCCGGCAGTGTGGCGATTCGGGCACGGTGAGGGGTGAGTTTTTGGTGCTCCCGGAGTGCCGTGGCGGGGATGAGTTTTTTTGCCGTGCTGCGCACGGGGTGTAGGGGAGACACTCCACCCCTGAAAGGGTGCTGCGCGGTAACTTTCGGTTACCGTGCGCGAACCTGTTGAAAGCAGAACAGCTAGAGGAAAATCCTGCCGATCCGGTTGCTGTAGAGCAACCGGAAGTTAGCGCAGGCGAACTTGTTGATTCTTAAGCGCGGCTGCTAGTCTCGGCTGAGATGGCGAGAGAGGAAGCCCCGACATGGTGAAGCCGCCGCTGCGCACGAAATCCATCGGTTTCAAAGTCAGCCAGGAAGAGTACGCGCAGCTGGAAGCGGCGGCGCAGGCGAGCGGTCGGACGCTGGGCGAGTGGTGCCGCGAGGCGATCCTGCGGGGAGGAGGGGCGGCCAGCGATGATCCGGCGCTGGCCGAGATCCTAGGGGTGCGCTTGCTGCTGGTGAACGTGTTGCGGCCCTTGGCGGCAGGCGAGAAGCTGGCCCCGGAAGCGTTCGACAAAATGCTGGACCAAATCAGCGAAGTGAAGCACCAACTCGCCGCCAAGTTGCAGCAGGCGGCCCGGAAGAAACCGCAGCCAGAAAAAACCAGCGGCGAGGGGAAGCGCTGATCTCCCATTTTTTCGCTGGAGAGTGTACGGAGCGCGGGAGGCCAGTCAAGGCTCTGCGCTTCGCTTCGATGAACGCGCAAAAAACGCGCGGCCTTGACTCGCCTCCCTCTCCGCTCCTGTGTTGCTTCCCGCTAGGAAAAAATGAGAAGAAGAAATGGCAGAGGGAACGATGCGCTACGGGTGACTGCTGTGAGATTGGCCGTTGCCGTTGGAAGTCGCCAGGGAATTAATCAGGCGGATGACCGCACGCTGGTCCCGTTCGGGCAATGACGCCATGCGCTGAAATCTTTTCCAAAGACGGCGACTCCGCGGCTTCCCCTGATCGAGCTTGGCAGGTTTCACGCCGAGCAGTTCATCCGTCGTCACCCGGAGGGCACGAGCCAGAGGGATGAGGGCGGAGGCGATGGGAAACTCCGCTTCCGTTTCGTAATAAGAAATCGCCCGCTGGGTCGTCTCCGCCGCCTTGGCGAGTTCGATCTGGGTGAGGCCGCGCGCTTGCCGGAGCGCAACCATGCGCTTGCCGAATGCGGTCTGGGGTGGTTTCTTGGCTGGCATTCCAGGAGCGATTGTATGGTCCACTTCCAAAACCTCCCGAATTACGTTGTCAGTATAAACGCAATGCGTATATACTCGCGAACAGTTTTAGAAGCTCAACAAATCACACAAATCTCTTGACAGGTTTTCCCGACGAAACCTGAAAAGCGGAAGGAGCACGACAGGATGGCCCGACTCCCGGATGAAACGGTGGAACGGATCAGGCGGGAAATCTCAGTGCAGCGGCTGGCGGAAGCACGCGGCATCCAGTTGCGGCGCATGGGCAAGAACATGATGGGCCTGTGCCCCTTCCACCAGGACAAGAATCCTTCGCTCTCGATTACGCCGAGCACGAACAAATGGCACTGCCTGGGATGCGGCAAAGGCGGCACGGCGATTGATTGGGTGATGCACACCGAAGGCGTGAGCACACGCCACGCGCTCGAAATGTTGAGTCGCGATCTGGTGCCGATGACTCCGGCCGGTGGAGGACCGCCGCCGAAGAAATGCACGGTGCCGAAACTGCCGCCGCTGATCCAGCAGACCAACGACGACAAAAAGCTGGTTGAAATCGTGGTGAGCTACTACCACAAGACGCTGAAGGAGAAGCCGGAGGCGCAGCAGTATCTGGTGAAGCGGGGCCTCCAATCGGCGGAGATGGTGGAGCACTTCCGCCTGGGTTACTCCAATCGCACACTCGGCTACCATCTGCCGGCATCGAACCGTCTCGCCGGCGCGGAGCAACGCGGACGCCTGACCGAGTTAGGCATCTACCGCGAAAGCGGGCACGAGCACTTCTCCGGTTCGCTGGTGATTCCGATTCTCGATCTCAACGGTGAAGTGGTGCAGATGTACGGACGGAAGATCACGCCGAACCTGCGCGCGGGAACGCCCGACCATCTGTATCTGCCGGGGCCGCTGCGCGGCGTGTGGAACGAACAGGCGTTGATCGCGTCGAAAGAAATCATCCTGTGCGAAGCGCTGATCGACGCGCTGACCTTCTGGTGTGCGGGCTATCGCAACGTGACCACGATCTACGGTGTGAACAACTTTACCGACGAACTGCGCGCGGCATTGAAACAGCACGGCACCAAGAGAATTTACATCGCTTACGACCGCGACGACGCGGGCACGCGCGCGGCCCAGGCCCACGGCGAAGAACTCATGCAGATGGGCATCGAGTGTTTCCGGGTGCAGTTTCCGAAAGGCCAGGACGCGAACGAATACGCTCGCATGACGCAACCCGCAGCCAAAGCGCTGGGCGTGATGTTGACCAGCGCCGCATGGTTAGGCACCGGAAAGCGGTCCGCCGTGAGCGTCATCAAGCCTGCTGTGATCGAAGCGCCCGAGATCGAGAAGGAGAAAACCAAACCCGCAGCTCAGGAACAAAGCAGCCAGGAGGAGGGCAGCGAACTCGTGAAAGAAGAAATCCCAGCAGCTACCGCCACAGCAGCAGCTAAGGAAAAAATCTCCGAGCCACCGGCGCAGAAGAATGTTTTTCCTTTAGCCGCCGATCCTGAAAGCGTGCAGCCGGAAGAAGCCCCGCGTCAGGAGCAACGCCCGATGCCGATGGCCACGCCCGCCGAGCCGCTGGTGCAGATCGAAGGCGAGGAAATCACGATCGCCATCGGCCCTCGCACGTACCGCGTGCTTGGACTGGAAAAGAACAGCAGCCGGGGCGTGATGCGAGTCAATGTCAAAGTCTCAGGCCGGAACGTGCGCGGCGAGTACTCGTATCACGGCGACACGCTGGACATGGAGAGCTTCCGGCAGCGCGCGACGTTCACCAAGCAGGCCGCGCACGAACTCGGGGCGAAGGAAGAAACGATCCACGCGGAAGTGGGCAAGCTGTGGGCCGTGCTGGGAGACCTGCAGCGGGAGCACATCAGAAAGACACTGGCGCAGCCCGTGGAAGAAACCATCATGAACGCCGAGGAGCAGGCGGCGGCGCTGGAGTTGCTGCGCGATCCGCGTTTGCTGGAGCGTGTGCTTTCCGACTTCGACAAATGCGGCGTGGTGGGCGAGGAGACGAACAAGCGTGTTAGTTATCTGGCGGCGGTGTCGCGCCTGCTGGAAAAACCGCTGGCCATCGTAGTGCAGTCCTCATCCTCTGCGGGCAAGAGTTCCTTGATGGAAGCGGTCCTCGACTTCATGCCGGAAGAACAGCGCGAGGAATACTCGGCCATGACCGGGCAAGCGCTCTTCTACATGGGACAAAAAAACCTGAAGCACAAAATCCTTGCCGTCTCGGAAGAAGAAGGCGCGCAGCGCGCGGCCTACGCCTTGAAACTCTTGCAGAGTGAAGGCGTCTTGAAAATCGCCAGCACGGGCAAAGACCCGGTGAGCGGCAAGCTGGTGACGCATGAATACATCGTCGAAGGCCCGGTGATGATCTTCCTCACCACCACGGCCCAGGAGGTAGACGAAGAGCTGGTCAATCGCAGCATCGTGCTCACGGTGAACGAAGAGCAGGCCCAGACGCGCGCCATCCACCAGAAACAGCGCGAAGCGCAAACCATCGAAGGACTATGGGCGCGGCGGGAACGGCAGAAGATCGTGAAGCTGCACCGCAATGCGCAGCGCCTCTTGCGGCCCATTCCCGTAGTCAACAATCACATGCACGACGATCCCGACTTCCCCGACCACCTGACCCGGACGCGACGCGATCACATGAAGTTTTTAACCCTGATCGAGACCATCGCTCTGCTGCACCAGCACCAGCGGGAAATCAAAACCGACACGCGCCACGGGGAAACGCTGGAATACATCGAGGCCACGAAAGACGACGTGAAGCTGGCGCGCGAACTGGTGCGCCAGGTGTTGGCGCCATCGCTCGACGAACTGCCAGCGCACACACGGCGCTTGCTGGCGCGAATCGAGAAGATGGCCCAGGAAGAGTGTGAGCGCCTGCAGGTGGAGAGTGACCAGTATCGTTTCACGCGGCGCACGGTGCGGCAATACACGCGCTGGGGCGACACGCAGTTGCGCTTGCATCTGCGTCGCTTGGAAGAAATGGAATACCTGATCGTGCGGCGCGGCGGCCCTGGACAGACGTTCGTTTACCAGTTGCGCTTCGACTACGACGACAACCGCGCGGGGTCAGAGAGCAACTGCGCGGGGGGTGCGCGGGTACCTCGCGGGGGTGCCCAAAGCGAAGAATCGCCAGCAACGACGCTGGTAAACGCGACAACCGCGCGGGATTCCGAAGACACTTATAGGGAGATCGAGGCCGCGAATCTGGAAAATCGCGTCATACCTCCACCAAAGCCGAACGGCAGAGCGCACGCCACAGCAGGGGCGGACTAATGGCGCGAGTGGAGAAAAAGCGCAAGCCGGAGGCCGCGCCCGAGACGCCGCTTGAAGTCTTGATGCGCGAGCACTTGAATGCGCTCAAAGTACGCGGCTACTCCGAGCACACGGTGAAAAATCGGCTGGTGCACATCGGCTTCTTTATCCGGTGGGCCTATGAGCACGGCTTGCGGGAACCCATCGAGATCACGCGGCCCGTGTTGGAACGTTATCAGCGCCATCTCTTCTACTACCGCAAGAAGAACGGCGAGCCGCTGACCTTCCGCAGCCAGCACTCGCGCCTGGTGCCGTTGCGCGTGTGGTTCAAATGGATGACCCGGCAAAATCACATCCTGCACAACCCGGCATCCGAAATCGACTTGCCGCGCGTGGGCCGCACACTGCCGAAGAACATCCTTTCCGTACAAGAGATCGAGCAGGTGATGATGCAGCCCAACCTCGCCGATCCGCTAGGACTGCGGGACCGCGCCATCCTGGAAGCGATCTATGCGAGTGGACTGCGGCGGCTGGAAGTGGTGAATCTCAAACTGTTCGATCTTCAACTCGACCGTGGGCTGATCGTGGTGCGCCAGGGCAAAGGCAAGAAAGACCGCTACGTGCCGATTGGAGAACGCGCGACGGCATGGCTTCAGAAGTACATCGCCGAAGCGCGGCCACAGCTTGCCATCGAACCGGACGACCTCACGGTGTTTCTGACCGCCGAGGGCGAACCGTTCAGCCGCGACCATCTCACGTGGACGGTGCGCGTTCACATCGTGGCCGCGAAGACCGGCAAGGTTGGATCTTGCCATCTCTTGCGGCACTGCATGGCGACGCACATGCACGAGAACGGAGCCGACATCCGCCACATCCAAGTGATCCTCGGGCACGAGGACATCAAGACCACGCAGATTTACACACACGTCGCGCTCCGGGCGTTGCAGCAGGTTTACGCGGCGACTCATCCCACGGCATTCATCGAGAAAGACAACGCGCCGCCGCCGCAGCAGCCTACCAATGCAGAGATTACGGAACTGCTCACGGCGCTTGATCGTGATCCTGACGAGGACCACGAAGATCAGTAGCGAAGCCCCATTCAGCGAAGTACAATCTACCCGTGCTGTCAGCGGCTAAGGAAGAAACGTTCTCTGCCTTCGGGCCGTGGTGTGCGGAAACGTGCATCAGCGCGAGCAAGTGTGAGGGCGAAAAACCGCATCAGGGGGTCGCGAGCAAAAATCCCGCACTGCATCAGGGCATCACGTGGTCTAACTCCACAACTGCATTAGGGTTGCGCGGGGCGCGGTTGGAAACTCGCGTCAGATCACGTTGTACCGGCAAAGAACGCGATGCTGAATCTGGACTAGACAACTTTGAGGCCAGATACCTGGGAAGTTCGCTCGCACGATTCATGTCTCCCGACCCTGGTAATGCAGGGGCGAACCCTGGGAATCCGCAGACGTGGAACGCGTATGCCTACGCGTTGAACAACCCTCTCTACTACATCGATCCCACGGGCAGATACGTCTGTGATGACAGCACTGAATGTGACTCAGAAAACGACAAAAAGTTCGCCAACGTATTGGCTAATGCACAAACCGCAGCCAACGGATTGAAAGATCAATACGGGGCCAATTCGAGCCAGTATCTTGATGCACAGAAGGCGATCGACTCCTACGGTGAAAAAGGAGTTGACAACGGCGTAGACGTTAAATTTAGCAACGACCAGGCCAGTCCCGGCGAAACCCAAGTCAGCGGTGTCGCGGGACAAAAAACCGCTGACAATCCTACCGGGCAGAACATCGAAGTGTCCTTCAATACATCCGTGCTTGCTAACAATGATGCTGGGAACATTGTCCACGAAGGGACACATGTTGCTGATGCCTCGGCGTGGGTTGCATCTGGTTTCTCTCCCAGCATGAATCCCACCAAGTATCGAGGCGAGATGAACGCAATACGAAACCAGTTCTACATCTATCAGGCCCAAGGCGCCACACAGTGGAACAGACTCCCTGGTGTAGTAAGTATTGGTAATCACTCCTACCTTTTTACCTACCCAGGCGCAACTTTCCGTGATGTTCTCCCGGATGTACGGGAAATGCTGGCCAATCCGCCGTACAGAACCAACTTCCAAGATCCAACTCCGATGTTTTGTCGGGGGTGTAGGTTGCCGCAATGAAAACGAGTGAGATGAGTGTGTCCATATTGCTGTTGCTAGTCGTCGCCCATGCTTGGGGTCAGCGGACGGGTCCGACCGCGTCTACGGCGAGCGGTTTTGTGGTAGATCCCGCTAAGCCGTACGTTTACCTGCAACTAGATCATGTAGGCCCAAGACAGCCGAGAGGCAAAGACGAACCGAGCGTTGGAATATACCTGCGGTTGATAAACAACACTAGGCTGACAGTCGTTGTCTCAACTATCGGTGGACCGGCGGGAAGCTCCGAATGCGATCTGACCGACGAAGTCGTGTCCAACCCGAAACCGCTGATCACGATGTCTGGAGGAAAATTTATTCCATCACCTTCAGCGCGAGAACCTCATAATCAGCAACCGCAGCAGGAGCCGCCTCTGGGATACGTGTCGGAAGTCCAAACGACAACACCCATACCTCCGGGAGGGCAAATCTACTTCAGCGTTCCAATTAACCACGTTGGCTCCACGTGGCACTTCGAGATTCCCTTTAGATTCGATCTCCCGAGGACCCATCAACGCCAACCCAAAAGCTACGTGTCCTTTTTCGAGGACGATCTTCCACCAAAGGATCTGCAATCTGTGCCACCAGCAAAATGACAGTACGGGCTGCGGGCGGCTATGCTTACGACGTGATGGCTATGCGTATGGTTCATCATCACGGATGTTCATTTGACCGGTACAAGTTCACCGGCAAAGAACGCGACACCGAGTCTGGGCTCGATAACTTCGGGGCCAGGTACAACGCTTCCAGCATGGGCCGGTTTATGAGTCCCGATCCCGACCAAGAGTCAGGGATTGATAACATGGGCAACCCGCAGATGTGGAATGGGTACTCGTACGTTGGGAACAACCCTCTGAACCGAACCGATCCGAGCGGTCGCTTAGTCTCCATTTGCGATACCAACGGCGAAAACTGTCAAACCGTTAGTGACAAAGACTATGCACAGGCGCAGCAACAGGACCAGTACAACCACGCGGCCTCACTTGATCAGCTGAAAAAGGACGAAGGCGAACTCTCGAATATCACCGATTCGAACGGCAACGTGGTCGGTACTGTCATGTATACGCCTGACCCTGGGACTTATCCAACGGAGGGTATCAGGCCACTAGACGGCCAGATCTATGGGGGCATAGCTTCCGGCTGGGCCATCGGTAAGGTTTTTGGTGCAATGTGGGGCGCAGTTGCAGGCTGGTTTGGGAGAGGTGCCGAAGCTGCGGGGACAGGCGCCGGAGAAGCGACGGGCCAACTTGGGGCAGGTGCTAGCGGTACAATCAGCCGAATCATTCAGACTGCTGCGGGTCCGGTTCGCGTTGAAGCTGAAGTAGTAGCCGAAGGGCAAACAGCGGTTATCAAGGACGTTTTGGTCTACCCGGCTGAGAGCGGAAGCAATCTGCAGGTCGGTTACACAGCAATGCGGCAAGGTTTCAATGGGATATTATCCGACCTCAAGGCACAAGGTTTCACTGCGGTGCGAGTCGAGGCAGACAGATCAATAGGAAGTGGAGTAGCGGAGGGGGTTGGACGCCAGGTGAACCTTACAATTAAGCTCAAATGATGAAACCAGAGAATCAGAGACAAGAGATCATCAACGATGCACGCCGACTAGCCGCCGGAGGCGCTAGTGTTGAAATGATCTTGATGTTCTTTCGGGAGCGCGGATTCGACAAGATAGATTCGATTAAGGCGATCCGTGCCGTGCGTGGTGTGTCAACAGCCGAAGCCAAGAATACAGTGGACGGAAGCGAAACCTGGTCCGACCGATTTAATCATGATATGGAATTTCGCGAAACTGCTTGGGAGGCTCTGCGGGAGATTGCGGCTTCTCAGGACCCTAGCCTTCCGAAGATCACCTTTGATGAGCGCGACCATGAGGAGGGGAGTTCAAACAAATCCCAGAACTGACCGCCGTACATTCCTACGACGGCGAGCCATTGAGCTATGACGGAACGTGCGGCGTGTTCGTCCAGCGTAGCGTCTCGGAATACCTACAAGTTCACCGGCAAAGAACGCGACTCCGAATCCGGCCTGGACAACTTTGACTTTAGGTACTACGCCTCGACGATGGGGCGCTTCATGAAGCCCGACGATCCCTTCAACTGGAACGAAAGCAATCCGCAGAGCTTGAACCTGTACGGGTACGTTGGCAACAACCCACTAAATCGTGTAGATCCCGATGGCCACGATTGCATTTACATCGACAACGACAGTGGAAAGATGACGGGGTTTAGCAGGGGAGACTGCGACAACTCGACCGAGGAAAAAGCAAATTCCGGAGTCTACGTCAATGGAACGGTCGATGTGATCAATGAAAACAGCCAAGACCAGGTTACTGGATACGGCGCGACTGGGGATGCTGGAACAGCTGTTGTAGGCGCCATTACGCCACCCGGCAGTGGCCTGGTGCAGCAGGCTTCGGATTCGTGGCAGAACTTCAAAACCGACTGGCAACTGAGAATCGATGCCAACCGGCCACCGCCCCAAAAACCAAGCAACCTTGACGCACTTCAATACATAAACAACATCATGATGGGGCTGGTGCCGCTTAGCCCCAGTCGGGGATCGACGGGCCGTACCGGCCCCAGGGACCTTAAAGAGCAGCTTGCAATGGAGCAGGTCCAAGCAAATCCAGGCGCCGGCAAGAAACTGCCTCTCCAAATGAACGATCCCCGATGGCCCGCAAGCGACGGATGGGTCAAGATGAGTCAGAATGTAAATGGAGTTGAGGTCCATTATGTGGAGAACACCACGACCGGCCAAGTCGACGACTTCAAGTTCAAATAGTGAGGAAGATGGAAGCAGGATTCAAGTTCGAGGAGATATACAGAGACGCTGATGTGCTGGAGGTCCGTGTCTCAGGGTGGAATGGGGCCTTTGGAGGAGTCGCTAATGTCTACGTGGGAATCGGACGCCTAGGCGAGGTTGCGACGTTGCTTCAGGGCTTCCCATCGTCCGTTACTGACAACCGCGAGTTCACTCTCGGCGCATTCGGTGGCGAGTTCGCTGGGGGTGGTGTTAGCCTGCGTTTCCGCACTTGTGGCGGTGCCGCTCGGGTGGTAGTGGAATCGAGAATCGAGGCGGACTCAGATTCGGCGGCTCCGCGACAATCAGTGGTGTTCGTCATGCCGACCGAAGCCGCAGCAATCGACTCCTTTGTCGAAGAGCTTCGAAGTATCGACCGCAACCAAGCTAGAGAGGCGCGTTTAAGAGGGACAACAAGCGGGTGAGGGTTAGGTTGCTCGGAGTTTTAGCTGTGGTGTTGGCCGCGCCATTCTGTGGCGCGGCCTTGCCGTTTCAGGCTGCCGATCCATTCCCGATTCCGGGTGGTGAGGAGCAGCGATCTGGCGGTTGATCCGGGTCCGATTAGGGGCGCTTTCCGGTGCCGATCCTGCCGCCGAATCCTGACCCGGCAGTGTGGCGATTCGGGCACGGTGAGGGGTGAGTTTTTGGTGCTCCCGGAGTGCCGTGGCGGGGATGAGTTTTTTTGCCGTGCTGCGCACGGGGTGTAGGGGAGACACTCCACCCCTGAAAGGGTGCTGCGCGGTAACTTTCGGTTACCGTGCGCGAACCTGTTGAAAGCAGAACAGCTAGAGGAAAATCCTGCCGATCCGGTTGCTGTAGAGCAACCGGAAGTTAGCGCAGGCGAACTTGTTGATTCTTAAGCGCGGCTGCTAGTCTCGGCTGAGATGGCGAGAGAGGAAGCCCCGACATGGTGAAGCCGCCGCTGCGCACGAAATCCATCGGTTTCAAAGTCAGCCAGGAAGAGTACGCGCAGCTGGAAGCGGCGGCGCAGGCGAGCGGTCGGACGCTGGGCGAGTGGTGCCGCGAGGCGATCCTGCGGGGAGGAGGGGCGGCCAGCGATGATCCGGCGCTGGCCGAGATCCTAGGGGTGCGCTTGCTGCTGGTGAACGTGTTGCGGCCCTTGGCGGCAGGCGAGAAGCTGGCCCCGGAAGCGTTCGACAAAATGCTGGACCAAATCAGCGAAGTGAAGCACCAACTCGCCGCCAAGTTGCAGCAGGCGGCCCGGAAGAAACCGCAGCCAGAAAAAACCAGCGGCGAGGGGAAGCGCTGATCTCCCATTTTTTCGCTGGAGAGTGTACGGAGCGCGGGAGGCCAGTCAAGGCTCTGCGCTTCGCTTCGATGAACGCGCAAAAAACGCGCGGCCTTGACTCGCCTCCCTCTCCGCTCCTGTGTTGCTTCCCGCTAGGAAAAAATGAGAAGAAGAAATGGCAGAGGGAACGATGCGCTACGGGTGACTGCTGTGAGATTGGCCGTTGCCGTTGGAAGTCGCCAGGGAATTAATCAGGCGGATGACCGCACGCTGGTCCCGTTCGGGCAATGACGCCATGCGCTGAAATCTTTTCCAAAGACGGCGACTCCGCGGCTTCCCCTGATCGAGCTTGGCAGGTTTCACGCCGAGCAGTTCATCCGTCGTCACCCGGAGGGCACGAGCCAGAGGGATGAGGGCGGAGGCGATGGGAAACTCCGCTTCCGTTTCGTAATAAGAAATCGCCCGCTGGGTCGTCTCCGCCGCCTTGGCGAGTTCGATCTGGGTGAGGCCGCGCGCTTGCCGGAGCGCAACCATGCGCTTGCCGAATGCGGTCTGGGGTGGTTTCTTGGCTGGCATTCCAGGAGCGATTGTATGGTCCACTTCCAAAACCTCCCGAATTACGTTGTCAGTATAAACGCAATGCGTATATACTCGCGAACAGTTTTAGAAGCTCAACAAATCACACAAATCTCTTGACAGGTTTTCCCGACGAAACCTGAAAAGCGGAAGGAGCACGACAGGATGGCCCGACTCCCGGATGAAACGGTGGAACGGATCAGGCGGGAAATCTCAGTGCAGCGGCTGGCGGAAGCACGCGGCATCCAGTTGCGGCGCATGGGCAAGAACATGATGGGCCTGTGCCCCTTCCACCAGGACAAGAATCCTTCGCTCTCGATTACGCCGAGCACGAACAAATGGCACTGCCTGGGATGCGGCAAAGGCGGCACGGCGATTGATTGGGTGATGCACACCGAAGGCGTGAGCACACGCCACGCGCTCGAAATGTTGAGTCGCGATCTGGTGCCGATGACTCCGGCCGGTGGAGGACCGCCGCCGAAGAAATGCACGGTGCCAAAACTGCCGCCGCTGATCCAGCAGACCAACGACGACAAAAAGCTGGTTGAAATCGTGGTGAGCTACTACCACAAGACGCTGAAGGAGAAGCCGGAGGCGCAGCAGTATCTGGTGAAGCGGGGCCTCCAATCGGCGGAGATGGTGGAGCACTTCCGCCTGGGTTACTCCAATCGCACACTCGGCTACCATCTGCCGGCATCGAACCGTCTCGCCGGCGCGGAGCAACGCGGACGCCTGACCGAGTTAGGCATCTACCGCGAAAGCGGGCACGAGCACTTCTCCGGTTCGCTGGTGATTCCGATTCTCGATCTCAACGGTGAAGTGGTGCAGATGTACGGACGGAAGATCACGCCGAACCTGCGCGCGGGAACGCCCGACCATCTGTATCTGCCGGGGCCGCTGCGCGGCGTGTGGAACGAACAGGCGTTGATCGCGTCGAAAGAAATCATCCTGTGCGAAGCGCTGATCGACGCGCTGACCTTCTGGTGTGCGGGCTATCGCAACGTGACCACGATCTACGGTGTGAACAACTTTACCGACGAACTGCGCGCGGCATTGAAACAGCACGGCACCAAGAGAATTTACATCGCTTACGACCGCGACGACGCGGGCACGCGCGCGGCCCAGGCCCACGGCGAAGAACTCATGCAGATGGGCATCGAGTGTTTCCGGGTGCAGTTTCCGAAAGGCCAGGACGCGAACGAATACGCTCGCATGACGCAACCCGCAGCCAAAGCGCTGGGCGTGATGTTGACCAGCGCCGCATGGTTAGGCACCGGAAAGCGGTCCGCCGTGAGCGTCATCAAGCCTGCTGTGATCGAAGCGCCCGAGATCGAGAAGGAGAAAACCAAACCCGCAGCTCAGGAACAAAGCAGCCAGGAGGAGGGCAGCGAACTCGTGAAAGAAGAAATCCCAGCAGCTACCGCCACAGCAGCAGCTAAGGAAAAAATCTCCGAGCCACCGGCGCAGAAGAATGTTTTTCCTTTAGCCGCCGATCCTGAAAGCGTGCAGCCGGAAGAAGCCCCGCGTCAGGAGCAACGCCCGATGCCGATGGCCACGCCCGCCGAGCCGCTGGTGCAGATCGAAGGCGAGGAAATCACGATCGCCATCGGCCCTCGCACGTACCGCGTGCTTGGACTGGAAAAGAACAGCAGCCGGGGCGTGATGCGAGTCAATGTCAAAGTCTCAGGCCGGAACGTGCGCGGCGAGTACTCGTATCACGGCGACACGCTGGACATGGAGAGCTTCCGGCAGCGCGCGACGTTCACCAAGCAGGCCGCGCACGAACTCGGGGCGAAGGAAGAAACGATCCACGCGGAAGTGGGCAAGCTGTGGGCCGTGCTGGGAGACCTGCAGCGGGAGCACATCAGAAAGACACTGGCGCAGCCCGTGGAAGAAACCATCATGAACGCCGAGGAGCAGGCGGCGGCGCTGGAGTTGCTGCGCGATCCGCGTTTGCTGGAGCGTGTGCTTTCCGACTTCGACAAATGCGGCGTGGTGGGCGAGGAGACGAACAAGCGTGTTAGTTATCTGGCGGCGGTGTCGCGCCTGCTGGAAAAACCGCTGGCCATCGTAGTGCAGTCCTCATCCTCTGCGGGCAAGAGTTCCTTGATGGAAGCGGTCCTCGACTTCATGCCGGAAGAACAGCGCGAGGAATACTCGGCCATGACCGGGCAAGCGCTCTTCTACATGGGACAAAAAAACCTGAAGCACAAAATCCTTGCCGTCTCGGAAGAAGAAGGCGCGCAGCGCGCGGCCTACGCCTTGAAACTCTTGCAGAGTGAAGGCGTCTTGAAAATCGCCAGCACGGGCAAAGACCCGGTGAGCGGCAAGCTGGTGACGCATGAATACATCGTCGAAGGCCCGGTGATGATCTTCCTCACCACCACGGCCCAGGAGGTAGACGAAGAGCTGGTCAATCGCAGCATCGTGCTCACGGTGAACGAAGAGCAGGCCCAGACGCGCGCCATCCACCAGAAACAGCGCGAAGCGCAAACCATCGAAGGACTATGGGCGCGGCGGGAACGGCAGAAGATCGTGAAGCTGCACCGCAATGCGCAGCGCCTCTTGCGGCCCATTCCCGTAGTCAACAATCACATGCACGACGATCCCGACTTCCCCGACCACCTGACCCGGACGCGACGCGATCACATGAAGTTTTTAACCCTGATCGAGACCATCGCTCTGCTGCACCAGCACCAGCGGGAAATCAAAACCGACACGCGCCACGGGGAAACGCTGGAATACATCGAGGCCACGAAAGACGACGTGAAGCTGGCGCGCGAACTGGTGCGCCAGGTGTTGGCGCCATCGCTCGACGAACTGCCAGCGCACACACGGCGCTTGCTGGCGCGAATCGAGAAGATGGCCCAGGAAGAGTGTGAGCGCCTGCAGGTGGAGAGTGACCAGTATCGTTTCACGCGGCGCACGGTGCGGCAATACACGCGCTGGGGCGACACGCAGTTGCGCTTGCATCTGCGTCGCTTGGAAGAAATGGAATACCTGATCGTGCGGCGCGGCGGCCCTGGACAGACGTTCGTTTACCAGTTGCGCTTCGACTACGACGACAACCGCGCGGGGTCAGAGAGCAACTGCGCGGGGGGTGCGCGGGTACCTCGCGGGGGTGCCCAAAGCGAAGAATCGCCAGCAACGACGCTGGTAAACGCGACAACCGCGCGGGATTCCGAAGACACTTATAGGGAGATCGAGGCCGCGAATCTGGAAAATCGCGTCATACCTCCACCAAAGCCGAACGGCAGAGCGCACGCCACAGCAGGGGCGGACTAATGGCGCGAGTGGAGAAAAAGCGCAAGCCGGAGGCCGCGCCCGAGACGCCGCTTGAAGTCTTGATGCGCGAGCACTTGAATGCGCTCAAAGTACGCGGCTACTCCGAGCACACGGTGAAAAATCGGCTGGTGCACATCGGCTTCTTTATCCGGTGGGCCTATGAGCACGGCTTGCGGGAACCCATCGAGATCACGCGGCCCGTGTTGGAACGTTATCAGCGCCATCTCTTCTACTACCGCAAGAAGAACGGCGAGCCGCTGACCTTCCGCAGCCAGCACTCGCGCCTGGTGCCGTTGCGCGTGTGGTTCAAATGGATGACCCGGCAAAATCACATCCTGCACAACCCGGCATCCGAAATCGACTTGCCGCGCGTGGGCCGCACACTGCCGAAGAACATCCTTTCCGTACAAGAGATCGAGCAGGTGATGATGCAGCCCAACCTCGCCGATCCGCTAGGACTGCGGGACCGCGCCATCCTGGAAGCGATCTATGCGAGTGGACTGCGGCGGCTGGAAGTGGTGAATCTCAAACTGTTCGATCTTCAACTCGACCGTGGGCTGATCGTGGTGCGCCAGGGCAAAGGCAAGAAAGACCGCTACGTGCCGATTGGAGAACGCGCGACGGCATGGCTTCAGAAGTACATCGCCGAAGCGCGGCCACAGCTTGCCATCGAACCGGACGACCTCACGGTGTTTCTGACCGCCGAGGGCGAACCGTTCAGCCGCGACCATCTCACGTGGACGGTGCGCGTTCACATCGTGGCCGCGAAGACCGGCAAGGTTGGATCTTGCCATCTCTTGCGGCACTGCATGGCGACGCACATGCACGAGAACGGAGCCGACAT
Source organism: uncultured Acidobacteriaceae bacterium (assembly GCA_963709305.1). GTDB lineage: Bacteria > Acidobacteriota > Terriglobia > Terriglobales > Acidobacteriaceae > Sulfotelmatobacter. The sequence goes on from CAVPWO010000010.1 coordinate 200,656, forward strand.
CCGCCACATCCAAGTGATCCTCGGGCACGAGGACATCAAGACCACGCAGATTTACACACACGTCGCGCTCCGGGCGTTGCAGCAGGTTTACGCGGCGACTCATCCCACGGCATTCATCGAGAAAGACAACGCGCCGCCGCCGCAGCAGCCTACCAATGCAGAGATTACGGAACTGCTCACGGCGCTTGATCGTGATCCTGACGAGGACCACGAAGATCAGTAGCGAAGCCCCATTCAGCGAAGTACAATCTACCCGTGCTGTCAGCGGCTAAGGAAGAAACGTTCTCTGCCTTCGGGCCGTGGTGTGCGGAAACGTGCATCAGCGCGAGCAAGTGTGAGGGCGAAAAACCGCATCAGGGGGTCGCGAGCAAAAATCCCGCACTGCATCAGGGCATCACGTGGTCTAACTCCACAACTGCATTAGGGTTGCGCGGGGCGCGGTTGGAAACTCGCGTCAGATCACGTTGTACCGGCAAAGAAAGAGATGCTGAAAGCGGTCTGGACTACTTCGGCGCTCGCTACAACAGCAGCTCAATGGGACGCTTCATGAGTCCCGATCCGCTGGGCGGCGATCTGACGAACCCTCAGTCGTTGAATCGCTACTCTTACGTTCTCAACAACCCGCTGACGAACACCGATCCAACGGGAATGTATACCTGCACGGATAGCAAAGACTGCTCCTCCAAAAAGGATCAAGCTCTTGAGAAATCACTAGCTGGTCTGCGTAACTCGAAGGATGCGGATGTGGCTCGTGCGGCTAACGCTTACGGTGCGCAAAACAAAGACAACGGCGTCTCTGTCGGCTTCGCCGACCTCTCCAAATCCGGTGAGGGTGGGAATACCGTTTCAACAATCGGAGTCGCTGCGGACGGAAGCCTAAGAGCAAACTCGGCCATCACTCTGAACTCGAAGGATGGTGGGACGGACTTCACTGCGGATGTTGGGCATGAAGGAAGCCATGCTGCTGATGCTCAGGACGTGGTGAAAAGCGGCCTCACTGAGGACGGTCAGGCGATCCACGCCGGTATGAACATCACGCCGTACCAATCAGAACAGCGAGCCTATGGCGTCACCAATTCGATCCTGAACTCCGCAAATGAATCCCGTAATTACGTCTGCGGTTCTGGAGGATGCTTGCTAGGCAGAGGGGCGAGCGATATACCGGGGACGGTGGATCGACTCGTTGGCGGCAACGCAATTTACAACCAGGGGGGCAAGCCGATGTCTTCGACCAATCAAGGCCCTTCGGTTGTAAATGGGGTGACTCCAAAGGCAACGGTTCCATCGGTTCCTCACTAGGCAACGGAGGTAAACACTATGCGCAATGAACTCCGTATCGCCGGTCTCTGGGCTGCGATCTTGCTGACGGTCTCCGCTTCCGGGCAGACTGCTCCGAACACGCCAGCATCGGCGGTGCCGATCCTTCAGGGATCGACGCTGCCGATGTACCCTCCCATCGCTAAAGCCGCCCATGTAACCGGCAAGGTGGCCGTGCGGGTGACCGTCAAAGACGGGCTCATCGTTCAAACCGAAGTGCTCTCCAAACCCGCCGTCGCATCCGGGGGCCGGTTGCTGGAGTCGCCGACGCTGGAGAACCTGAAGACGTGGCGCTTCGCCGCTGACGTGACCGGCGCGTTCACGGTGACCTACACGTATGAAATCTCCGGCACGGAAACCGAAGAGCCGACGAACGCCAAAGTCGAAATGCTCCCCTCTCTGGATGTGAAGATCACGGCGCGACCTGTGAAGCCGACCGTCATGTACCAGAAGCAAAGCAGTCCAGCCGCCGATACCTCTCCCCACGAGGCCGGTCATGCTCAGGGCACGTCCGCTCCCTAGAACCGTCCACAGACCGCGCTAGCGGCCCGTAGACGCGCCGGAGGGCCTTGGCTGGCGTTCATGGGCCTACCTCTTGAAAAGCAACGCTGCTACGCAGCGGAATGAGGGTGACACGTCACCCCGGAATGGGAGCTGCGGAGTAACCGGAAGTTGCTGTGCGGGAACTTGCTGAAAACAGGCGGCTAATAGAAAAACGCCAGTAAAAGCGTTACTCTGGAGGCGAGCGCACGTTGCTGAAGGGGAACCACATGAGCCTCAACCCCTTAGCCCGCCTCCGGCCCCCTTGCCCTGCCCGACGCACGGCACAGGCATCGTGCGGCCCCGATCCAGAATCCAGCTCAGGCGGTGCTCTCTGAAGCCGCCTCTACGCACAAAATCGGTGGGCACCAAAGTCAGCGAGGCGGAGTTCGCGTTGCTGGAGTGACCTGCCCCCTGTTTTCGTTCACGTAAGAATACGACAACTTGCTGCTCTTCCATCTTGGGTTTGAGCCGGGATGGGGGAGCGCGAGGGGCAAGGGATGGCGTTTGAATCCCGTGCCCCTCGCTCAGCTGTGTAGAAGCCCGCTGCTTGCATCTTCGCAAACTCACTCGGGGTTTTGTATCCCAGACTGCTGTGCGGTCGCTCCTCGTTGTACTCAATCCTCCACACCGCGATCTTGCGCCGCGCGTCGAACAAGTTCTGAAACCAACTCACGGTCAAACATTCATCCCGCAACCGTCCGTGAAAGCTTTCCACCCGCCCGTTCTGCGTCGGTTTGCCCGGCTGAATGTGGATCAACTCGATTTTTCTCTCCACGCACCACGCCAGAAAATGCCGGCTCGTCAGTTCCGGTCCGTTGTCGCAGCGGATCGCCTGTGGCGCCCCACGCTCGCTCACGATCTGCTCCAGCGCTCGTGTCACTCTCCGACTGGCAAAGCTCGTGTCCACTTCCAACGCCAAACACTCTCGCGTGTACGCATCCACCACGCTCAGCACCCGGATCGCTCGCCCGCACTCCACCGCATCGTGCACAAAGTCCAACGCCCACTCCTGGTTCGTCGAAGTCCGCGCCAGTAGCGGCTTGCCCTCACGCACGCAGTGCTTGCGCTTCTTCCGCCGGATCATCAATCCCGCCTCCCGGTACACCCGATGCACGCGCTTGTGGTTCACGTGCTCTCCCAAGCGGCCCAGCAAAATATGCAGCCGCCGATACCCAAAACGCGGTTTCGACCGCGCTAGATCCACCAGTTGCGTGCGCAGCGTCTCGTCGCTGCGTCGGCTCCGGTAGCGATAACTCGCCACCGCCATCCCCATCAGCCCGCAAACCCGGCGCTCGCTCGCTGCATACTTGCTCCGCAGCCAGTTCGCGTCCGACCGCTGGTTTACGAGCTCCATCCGTTTTTTGCGATCAGCGCCTTCAGCATCTCTTTGTCCAGGCTCAGATCCACCACCAGCTTTTTCAACTTCGTGTTCTCATCGCGCAGCTGCTTGGCTTCCTGCGCCTCGCTTACATCCATCCCGCCATACTTCGCCTTCCAGGCGTAGATCGTGTGCTTCGACACCCCTACTTCACGCGCCACGTCCTCCGCTTTGCGCCCCGCCTCCAGTTGTTTCAGCGCCCCGATCATCTGCGCCTCCGTGTGCCTGCTCTTCGACATACCTCTTCCCCTTTCCTTCGTCCGAAATCATACTCGGACTTGTTCGGAAATCGGGGAGCAGGTCAGGCCGAGATCGTAGGGGTGCGCTTGCTGCTGGTAAACGTGTTGCGGCCTCTGGCCGCAGGCGAGAAGCTGGCCCCGGAAGCGTTCGACAAAATGCTCGACCAAATCAGCGAAGTGAAGCACGAACTCGCCGCCAAGTTGCAGCAGCAGGCGGCCCGGAAGAAACCGCAGCCGGAAAAACCCAGCGGCGACGGGTGATCTCCCATTTTTTCCGCCGGGAGTGTACGGAGCGCGGGAGGCCAGTCAAGGCTCTGCGCTTCGCTCCGACCGCTAACGCGGCGCGCACAGAACGCGCGGCCTTGACTCGCCTCCCTCTCCGCTCCTGTCTTGCTTCCAGCTAGGAAAAAATGGGATTGAAAAATGGGAGGGATGTGTCCCGATCACGACGCCCGGTTGTTCGTTACGGTCTGCAGAAAGGCATCAATGGTGGTGAGCAGGGCCACTTGCTTCCGACGCGGCAAGCGTTCGATCTGCTCCATGCGGCGCAAGAGTCTGCGGCTGGGCCTGTGGGCAGGTTCGACAGCTACCGGCTTAGAAACCTGAAGCAGCTCTTGAACGGGAACATCGAGTGCAGCAGCAAAGCGAACTGCTGTTTCTGCAAAAAGCCTCGACTTGCCGTTTTCATAATCGGAAATCACAACCTGAATCGCTCCCACGCGACGCGCCAGTTCTTCCTGGCTGAGGGCCAATTACCAAAGCCATATGAGCGCCGATGAGATGCGACAGGACTACTCGGGCTTGACAATCCAAACGAATCCCGAGGATGCCCAGAAGGCGATTCAAGCTATCAAAGACTTCAACGGGAAAGTTGAGAACTATAACCTTTACGGCCAAAACTGTACGACAGTGTGCAGAGATGTTCTTAAGGAGATACTCAAGCTCGACAGTACCAGCATTAAGCCGAAATCGTTGTGGTCCGACATCTTTAAGAAGTGGTCTAGGGCAGCCCTTAATGGCAACAAGCCTATAACGGTTCAGAGTACTCACGGGATGGACTACGGGGCGCCACGCGTTGGCATTAACACTTTCGACCTCATGTGGATGCTAATGCATCCACCGCAGAAGGTCTGCGTGACAACACCTGGTTTGAACGGTGGCCCGCCTGAAACAGTGTGCTACTAAGGGGTGGAAAGACAAGAAAATGACAGAACTCCGGAACTACCTAGAGTCCCCGCAGGAATCTGCGATTCGTTTTGGTGGGCATCGTTTTTCTGGGTGCTTCGTTTGCTTTGTACATGGGCGTCGCGGCCTGGTTTTTCTTGCCCGATCGAAAGCTGATCGTGCCCTCCGGTTTCCTAGCGTTGATTCTGGATCTCTTCGCCAAACCGAGCGGGGTAAAGATTGAGGAAACAAAGTAAGGCCGAGCACTCTGGGGCGGGACAGAACGTGTTCGATGTTTATACCAAGTCGGCAAGGAGGCTTGAGGACGAAGTACAACGACTGGTAGAAGGAGAATCCGCGTCCAATTCGGGGAACCACAGAGGCCCTTATCTCCGGGGTTTGAACGAAAAGTAGGGCAGGTCGCCACCATCTATTTACAATCCATCACCACTGCCTTGCGTATCTTAAGGCTGCTAACACTGCCATCCGTTGCTCTGTATGTTGTTGAAACTACGTTCAAGTGCGGATTCGATTCCTTCCGCGCTCACCACTCCTTTTCAAGCAGTTGCACTAACTTTGCCACCATGTTCGACCTTATTCGGCTCTTGTTCGGGCTGTACTTTCCATCTTTCGTAACCGCCGCAGCCTGATGCTAGAAAACCTCGTTTCTCCGGCAACAACTTGCCACCTTGAAACGCAAACATCCGAGGCCAAAACTGGGCCACTCGATAAGCTGTTTTGGGTGCTGGCGCTTCTGGTCGCGGTGACTGCGTAGAAAGGACAGCCAACGCTTCGCGGGAGTAGGACTCTTGGACGTCCGTCTCATCCAGCGCGCGAGACGGTGGTTTCCGATGGCTCGAAGCCAAGCATGAGGAGTTCGCCGTGGATGCGAGGCGCACTCCACTGTGGATTCTCTGCGACCACCCCCGACGCATCTGCGCACTTGGCAGAGCATGGCCCAATACAGTTTGAATCCAGCTTGGTGCCACCGAATAACAGTTTCCGGTAGCACGAGAAAGAGCGCTTCTTTCCATTGAGAGGCCATTGCCGCGATGACTTCTTCACGGTACCGACGCTTACCTTCAATGTGCTGTCTTGCTTTTTCATGATTAGCCAGGACCGTCGGCGCATCTTGCACTTCAATGTCAGTTGGCACCCAACGAGCAATTGGATTGTCCAGCAGCTACGAGAGGCCTTTCCTTACGAAACGGTCCCCAAGTTTCTAGTATTCGATCACGACGCGAAGTACGGATTCGCAGTGCCCAAGACCGTCGAATCGATGCAGATCACGCCGGTGCGAACGTCGATTGGAAGTCCTTGGCAGAACGGAGTGGCTGAACGCTGGGTTGGCAGCTGCCGCCGCGAGTTGCTCGACCACGTAATCGCGTTAAACGAGCGACATCTTAAGCGGCTTCTCTCCGATTACGTCTCCTACTATCACCAAGATCGAACGCACCTCGGGATCGGAAAGCAAACACCGGCTGGTAGGGCACCCTCTGTGGGGAATCGTCAAGTGATCTGCCATCCACGTTTGGCGGGTTGCATCATCGGTACGACCGGGCTGCTTGAATCGGCTGGCGGGGCTGGCTATCAGCGTGGCGAAAAGCTTCAGGAATGTTCTCTTATTCATAGAGGGTCCGGTGATGGCTTGAGAACTTTGGTCTTGAGAAGCGGCAATTGTACTCTGTTATTCTGCCGCGAGTGGTTTTGTCAAGGCGTGATTTCAGCGTGGGCAGTTCAGGTCTTCAGCGTGGGGAAGGCAGTGATGCGCAGCTTCGCGGCGGCATAGGGCATTAAGCAAATAGTCTCTTGGGGTTGATCGCTGGCTACGGGACCCTGCGGAAGAGGGTTGGCCACTCCGTTTTCGGCCAGCCATGCGGGGAGCTTTCGCGCTTTCACGTGAAGTTTGACGGGCGCATGTTTAGAACTGAAGGGGCGGTCACGCACTTCGGTTTCGGTTGCAGTGATGTCGTGCGTGGGAGCCGCGGGACCCAACGCTAAAGCAAAATTCCATTGAGTGGTGGGATAAACCTGCCAGTCGGCGGTCAAGCCGCGATCCCGGAGTTTGACCCAGTCTTCGCCGATGCCGTACGAGAAGACAAGCGGCCCGCGCTCGACAGCAACGGAATCATGAAACCACTTCGACAGGCGGGGAACGAGAGGGAAGTCAACGTCCACGCGATCGCCGGCTTTCCATGTCCTGTGGATGCGGGCGAAAGTTGCGGGTGAAAGACCGGGCTGGGGTTCGCCGTTAACCTTGATGCTGGCGCCAGCGGCCCAAGCCGGAATTCTCAGCCGGAGCGGAAAGGGGAGAGGCGAAGTGGGATTCACTCGCATGCGGATGGTGCCGCGGAAGGGATAGCTGGTTTCTTCTACAACGAGGACCGGAGTGTCGCGGACGGTGGTGCGGACTTCGCAGGGCGCATACGCGGCCGCGACCAGGCCATCATCGTGCGAGAGCATCCAGAGGCTGGCGGCAAACTTCGGCCATCCTTGATGAAAGTTTGCGGTGCAGCAGCCAAAGTTGGGATCGAGGCCGAAAAGGTTTGACTCGGGACCGTTAGTGGTCCAAGGATCGCGATGCAGGCTGCATTCCACTTGATTCGCCTGCTGATCGTACTGGTGCGCCCACATGTCGTCGGTCAGTGTGCCCGGAAGGGCGTTGAAAGCGAGACGCTCCAGGCGGTCGCCGAGTGCCGCGTCCCCGGCAATCGCAAGCGACTGCTCGAGCGAGAACATGAATTCGACGACGGTGCACAATTCCGAGCCTTGCGAAGGATTGAGGCCGGCGAGATGCTCATCGCAGGAGAACATTCCGTTGGGCAGGCCGTGATAGAGGTCGAGCTGGTCGATCATGCGCGCGGTGCCGGCGCGGTCGGAGTTTGCGCCGGAGACCAGCGACCACACGGGCCCGGTCTTCATCGCCTGTCCATTGTTTACGCCGTGAGTAGCGAGCGCCAAATCCTTGAGGCCTTCACCCTCGTTCAACTTAATGCGCTCTGCGGTGATCCGCTCTTTGTAGGGAAAGTTCGTGAACTCCGAGAGCCAATCGTAGCCTTGTGCGTGAAGGAGGTTTAAAAGATCGAGGAGCTTCGCATTGCCGTTTCGGTTGTAAAGCCAGAGGACGCTGAGGGCCTGGTCTTGCCAGCGAAATTTTCCCCAGTCGCGCAAGGGGCGTGTGGGCAAGCTTGCGAGTTGGTATTCGAAGTAGCGCTCCATAGCTGGAATGACACGCGGATCGCCGCTTGCCTCGTGATATTGAGTTAGGACCTTGAGCATGACCATGCGCGGCCACCAATCGTCGTTGGAACGCGGGCCGAGCATCCCGTTGGGGGCCTGATTGTTGAGAGTCCAATCGAGATAACGCTGGGCCTTAGCCTTGAGGTGAGCGTCGTCGAGGAGATAAGCGAGCGGTACCAAGCCATCGAGAAAGTAGGGGCCGCGCTCCCATGATTCTCCGGACCCGCCGAGCCATCCGCTATTGGGGCCGACATCGGGCCACGTTTCGTCGAGGTGGCCTCCCAGTCCGTCTGCCTGAATCTGCAGTTGTGCTCGCAACCATCCATTGGGACGAACTGCGCCGAGCGGAAGCGGATAGAACGCACTCTGCGCAAGCGGTGCGCGATTTTTTGCAGCGGCTTGGAACGAAGGGGAAGAGGCAGTGCCAGTGAGCGCAGAGAGAAGACGTGAGGGACGGGATAATGCCAGGCCGGCGAGGCCAAGTTGCTGGAGAAATTGCCGCCGCTTCAAAGGAATTTGAAAGCGAGAAGACAAAGGCCGACTCCCGGTATATAAAACTGACTGCATTGTAACCGTGGAGCGAGGCAAGATGCGAGGCCAAGGCTGTTGGCGATTGGAGCGCCCTAACCAAGCCACCGAGGCGCCACGGTGAACGACACAGGACGGTAGACATGAATCGGCGTACGTTTCTAATACGAGCTGTGGGTTTTGCCTCGGGGGCAGTAGCGCAGTCAAAATTGGCGGGCGCGCTGCAGGCACCGTCGAGTGAGGCGGAAGTGCGCGTCACACTCGACCCCGCCCGAACGCTTGCGGTGATTCCACCGGATTTCACTGGGCTGGGCTACGAGATATCTTCGGTGGCTCGTCCGGGACTTCTCAGCGGTCAAAACGCAGTTTATGTGGATCTTGTGCGAACGCTGGGCGCAAAAGGTGTGATACGGGTAGGTGGAAATACTGCGGATTACGCGTCGTACTCCGCGAATGGAGAGCCGCTTTCCTCGCCAGAAGGAAAAGCAGGGTCGGTCGTGAACGACGCGGTGCTTCGTGACCTCGGAACATTTCTTGACGCGACCGGATGGAAATTAATTTGGACTCTCAACCTTGGCAATGGCACGCTGGAAAATGCGATTGCAGAGGCGAAGGGGGTGACGGCGGCGTCAAGAGGGAAGTTGCTTGCGTTCGAAATCGGCAACGAGCCCGATTTGTTTCCAGGGCGGGAAGGTCATCGACGTGCAGGCTATGGCTATGAGGATTACCTGCGTGAATACCGGGCTTGGCGAGACGCGCTCCGGAAGGCGATTCCGGAAATTGCCTTCGCGGGACCGGATGCGGCGGTCGCGACGGAGTGGGTGACCCGGTTTGCGGCTGACGAAGGCAAGGATGTCAAACTGCTGACGCATCACTATTATCGCGAGGGTCAAAATCCGACTAGCAGCATCGACAAGCTTCTTCACCCCGACCCAAAGCTCGGGCCGGTAATGAAGAAACTCAAGGCCGCTTCGGAATCTAGCGGAGCGCCATATCGAATCTGCGAGACGAACTCGTTTTCTGGCGGGGGCAAACCCGGGGTGAGCGACACGCTGGCTGCGGGGCTGTGGGTGCTGGACTTCATGTTCATCCTCGCGTCGAGCGGATGTGCTGGGGTGAACATGGAGACGGGAGTGAACCAGCGAGGGTTCATCAGTTCGTATTCGCCGATCCGAGACGATGAGCGGGGACATTACCGGGCCGCGCCGGAATATTACGGGATGCTTGCGTTCGCGCAATGCGGCCTGGGGCGGATAATCGCAAGCACGGCCGATGCGGGAAGCAGAAACATTGTGGCGCACGCAACTCAGGCGGATCAGAATCGTACTGTGGTAACGCTCATTAACAAGGAAGCGGTATCTAATGCAGTCGTCGAGATCGAGGGAGCATCCGGAATTCGGAGTGTCTCGGTGGTGCGACTGTCGGGACCGTCGCTGGAAAGTAAATCAGGGATCGCTTTGGCAGGCCAGGCCGTGTTGCCTACCGGCACCTGGAAGGCTGCGCGCGTGGAAGAGGCGGCGCGATCCCAGGGAAAATTGAAGGTTCGGCTTCCGGCAGCCAGCGCGGCTTTGGTCACGCTGCACGCGTGAGTCCAGTTTCGCGAGCCCGTGATTGAGTGGGTTCGTCATTTCCCCTCGGCTCCGTCCCTGTTCATGTAAACGTGTACATTGTTAGGCAAAGGCAGTAAACTGTGTCGCGGTTAAAGGCTCGCCTAGCCTGGGTTCGCCCAAGATTATTGAAGACGAGGAATTTATGCGCCGTAATTCTCCATTCAAGACTATTTTGATAGTCACACTCTTCGGTGCGACGGCAGTTGGGCAAAGCATGCGGCCGCCGGCGGTTCCGCTGGTGACGCACGATCCGTACTTCAGCATCTGGTCGATGAACGATCATTTGAATGACGGTCCGACGAGGCACTGGACGGGGAAGGTGCAACGCCTCACGGGGTTGGTGCGGATCGACGGAAAGGTTTTTCGCTGGATGGGCGACGCGCCGCGAGGTATGACTGCGCTGCCGCAGATGAGCGTGAACGTTACTCCGACCCGTACGGTGTATCAATTTGCGGGACAGGGGATATCGCTGGAGGTGGATTTTCTTTCTCCCTTACTGCCCGGCGACCCCGAGGTGATGTCGCGTCCGGTCACTTACATCACCATGGCGACGGAGTCCAAAGATGGCGCTCCACACAGCGTGCAGCTACTGTTCGCGGCCGACGCGTTGTTGTCTGTGGATACTGGAACGCAGGAAGTTACGTGGTCACGATCGCGGTTGCAAGCGATGACAGTATTAAGAGCCTCGGACTTCGAGCAGCCGGTGCTGCAAAAGTCGGGCGACGATCTGAGGATCGATTGGGGATATTTGATGCTGGCGGTGCCCGATCAACCGGGCGCGAGCGTGTCCACGGAATTAAGCGACGACATGGTTGCGCAATTCACCGACGGCAAGGCGTTGGGCGCGGACGATATGGATATGCCGCGCCGAGCCGATCGCAGAACGCTGCTGGCCGTGGCGTTTGATCTTGGACAAGTGAGCGGGACGACAACGTCCCGCCACGTGCTACTGGCTTACGACGATATTTATTCCATCGAATATTTGAACCAGTGGCTGCGGCCATACTGGCGGCGCAGTGGGATGACGATAGGGCAGTTGCTGGAGAAGGCGGAGCAGGAATACAGCAGCCTGGATGAGCGGACACGGAAGTTCGACGATGAACTTGTGGCCGACCTGCGAAGAGTAGGAGGAGATGACTACGCAGCGGTGGCAGACTTGGCGTTTCGGCAGGCGATCGCGGCGCATAAGCTCGCGGCAGATGCGGAAGGACACCCAATGCTGTTTCCCAAGGAAAATTTCAGCAACGGATGCATTTCTACCGTCGATGTGATTTATCCGTCGTCGCCGTTCTTTCTGCTGTTCAATCCAGAGCTTCTAAACGCGCAACTGGAACCGCTGATGAAATATACGGAGACGGGTCGATGGCGATTTCCGTTCGCGCCGCACGATCTGGGAACGTACCCCAAGGCGAACGGGCAGGTGTATGGCGGCGGGGAGAGGACGATCGAAAATCAGATGCCGGTGGAGGAAAGCGGGAACATGCTGCTGATGTTCGCAGCTCTGGCGAAGATCGAGGGTAACGCGAATTATGCAAATCGCTACTGGCCGCAGCTGACGCAGTGGGCTGAGTTCCTGAAAAAGGAAGGAATGGATCCGGGGAACCAGCTTTCGACCGATGACTTCGCTGGGCATCTTGCGCACAACGCGAATTTGTCGATCAAAGCGATTCTAGCGCTGGGTGGCTACTCGATGTTGGCGGAAATGACCGGACGGAAAACGGAGGCGGCCGCGTACAAGCAGTTGGCGAAGGACATGGCGGGTCGCTGGGAGCAGATGGCGCAGGACGGCGATCATTACCGGCTGGCGTTCGACCAGGCCGGGACATGGAGTCAAAAATATAATCTGGTGTGGGATCGGATTCTGGGGCTCAACCTGTTTCCAACAAGAATCCGGCAAACGGAGATTCATTTTTACGAGGGTCATCTCAATTCATTCGGGCTGCCTCTCGATAACCGGCGCGACTACACGAAGCTCGATTGGGAAGTGTGGACCGCGACACTGACGGACAATCACGAGGACTTCAATAAGTTGATTGCGCCGCTGCAGCGCTTCATTAATGAATCGCCGAGTCGTGTTCCGCTGACCGACTGGTATTCGACCGCGGACGGAAAGCAGTCTGGCTTTCAGGCCCGCTCGGTAGTGGGCGGCGTTTATATTCCACTGCTTGCGAATCCGGAGTTGTGGAAGAAGTGGTCGTCCAAGGCGCGGTCTGCCGCCGCACGTTGAAACCTAAATACGAGGGGAATCCACATGAGACGCTATGGAAAATTGGCGGTCGCTGTAACGGTGCTGATGCTGTTGGTGTTGATTCCCGCTTGGAGCATGGGTCAGGCGCAACGCTGGTCAGAGGCTCAGGCGAATGCGTGGTACGCGAAGCAGCCATGGCTTGTGGGCAGCAACTATGTTCCGACGAATGCGATCAATGAGTTGGAGATGTGGCAAGCGGAGACGTTCGATCCGCAGCAAATCGACAAAGAGTTGGGGTGGGCAGAAGGGCTGGGGATGAACACGATGCGCGTGTTCCTGCACGACCTGTTGTGGAAGCAGGACTCGGCGGGTTTCAAGCAGCGCATCGATACCTTCCTGACGATTGCCGACAAGCACCACATTCATCCGGTCTTTGTGCTGTTCGATTCGTGCTGGGAGGCGGAGCCGAAGCTGGGGCCTCAGCATCCGCCGATTCCCGGAGTGCACAATTCAGGATGGGTGCAGAGCCCGGGCGAACCGGCACTCAAAGATACGTCGCAGTATCCGCGACTGAAAGACTATGTTCATGGCGTGGTGGGGGCGTTCGCAAACGATAAACGCGTTGTGGCTTGGGACGTGTGGAATGAGCCAGCGAGCAGTCCGGAAGTGATTGCGCTGCTGCCGCATGTGTTCGCATGGGCGCGCGAGGCGCATCCGACGCAGCCTTTGACGAGCGGGGTCTTTCAGCAGAATTTCACTCCTATTGGATCGGAGAAACTAACGCCGGTCACGGAAATCCAACTGGCGGAATCGGATGTGATTTCCTTTCACAACTACAGCTGGCCTGAAGATTTTGAAAAGCATGTGATCGGGCTGCAAAAACATAATCGCCCATTGATTTGCACCGAGTACATGGCGCGATCGGCGGGAAGCACGTTCGATACGATTCTGCCGATTGCCAAGAAGTATCACGTTGCGGCCATCAATTGGGGATTCGTGAATGGCAAGTCGCAGACGAATCTGCCGTGGGACTCATGGGAACGGCCGTACGTGAAGACGCCGCCCACAATTTGGTTTCACGATGTGCTGCGGCCCGATGGCACACCCTACCGGGAACGAGAGGCTGAGATACTGCGCGAGTTGACCGGCAAAACCACCGTTGCGAACAGATAAGCGGCAACGAACTCCGAATGCTGTTTCGAAGAATCTCGATAAGGCGGGTCCGAGTCGAGCTGTTTTTAACGATTACCTGCCTCCCGATCCTGTTCCTCTCAGATGCGGCGCCGCAACGCCCCATTGGCCGGATCGGAGACGGCGCCAGTTTTGTCGCGATACTCGCATAAGGAAAGTGGGGTTGTGCGTAACAGGGGCAGGGATGGCGTCGGTTGTGCAGCCCGAACCAATTGCATTCGAATTCTTTGAAGCGCCGGCAACAATCCATCAACAATCCACTCATTGGTCGATAACTACATGGCATTCGAGGTGGACGAATACGCGCGACTGGCGCGCTGGACGGGCGACACGCACTACCTGGCAATCGCTACGCTTCTGCTGCACGACACCAAGAACATGACGGCGATTCCGGGGCGCACCTACGATTTGCAAGGGGCGGGGTGGCCGCAGGAACATTGGAGCATGGCCCCGCTGCGAGGATTTGGATTGCATCGTGGGTGGTTGCCATGGGTGGCGACCAGCCAACTCAAAGGCATATTTGGACTTCAGGAATTTGATGCGGAGTTGTACCGCCAACTTTCCCGACCTGACGGCAACTCGGGACATTAAGCTGTCGTCCGTGTAGACGCCGAATCTTCCGCACGTTTGAGGGCTATCTTTCGAAGTCTTCAGTGGCCATAGCGTGTACGCCCGCGGTGGCGCTGACGACGTAAATGTCGGGACGAATGTGGGTTTGTTTTTCGTATTCCATTGCTACGGCAACCTTGAATTTCTCGGCCGCATCCGCGTGGACCAGGCTGATGGTGCAACCGCCGAAGCCGCCGCCGGTCATGCGCGCCCCAACCACGCCGGGTTGCGCGCAGGCGATTTCGACCATGGCGTCGAGTTCGGCACAACTTGCCTGATAGTCGTCGCGAAGGCTGCGGTGCGATTCGGCCATGAGCTCGCCGACAGTGGGAAGATCTCCGTTCAGCAAGGCGTCAGCAGCTTGCTGTACACGCTCATTCTCGGTGACGACGTGCCGGCAACGACGGTAAATCACTTCCGGCAGCAAGCTTTTGTGCTGTTCGAGTTGGGCGGGCGTGATATCACGCAAGGCCTGGATTTCGGGCAGGGCCGAGGAAAGCAGCTTTACGCCTTGCTCGCATTGCGCGCGGCGCACATTGTATTCTCCGCCTGCAATTTGGTGCTTGACTCCGGTATTGCAAATTCCCAGCAGAACGCCAGACGGAATAGGCAAAGCCGTGGACTCAAGAGACCGGCAATCGAGCATGAGCGCATGATCGGCACGGCCGTGCGCCGAGATGAACTGGTCCATAATTCCGACGCGGGCGCCGACGAATTCGTTCTCTGCCTGGCGGCAAGCCAGAGCAAGTTTCGTGAGACTAATTTTGGCACAGCTGGCGTCGAGCAAAGCGTACCCCGTGGAAACTTCAATGGCGGCCGATGAACTCAGGCCTGATCCAATCGGAACCTGGCCGCGGACGAGGATATTTGCCCCGCGAAGCTCGTAACCAGTGTTCCGTAGAGCGAGAGCAGTTCCCACGACGTAATCACTCCAATCCCCGCGGCGAGTGAGGGCCGGGTCATCGAGGTCCACAGAAACGGCGGCGTCGAATTCCGAGGAATGGACCTGAAGTTTTCGATCGTCGCGAACTGCAATCGCGACCCAACAGTAAATCCCAATCGCTGCGGGCATGACGAAGCCCTGGTTGTAGTCGGTGTGCTCGCCAATGAGATTCACGCGGCCGGGAGCGCGATAGAGCCGTGATGGGCCGCCAAAAATTTGGTTGAAGAGTTTCTCCAGAGGAACGCGGCCGTCCGGCGAGTTCGTCATCGCGGAACCTCCAGTGTGATCACCGAGACGGAATGCTCCGGAAGAGTAACGGTGAAACGCTGGCCGGCGTCGATCTGGTTCGCCGACATGTGGACAGAATCGGGATGGCTGAAGTCGTTGAAAGAGGTGAGGCTATCACTGTGGAGGGTTTCGATTTTTGCGTTCTTCGAAATCGAAGTTCCTGTCAGCGAGATCTTCGTAGTGATGACATTTCGTGGGTCAGTGTTGACCGCCTTGATGAAAATCTGCCTGCCATCGGAGGAACGGCTCGCGACGGCATCGACGGAGGGAACCGCCGTGCCTTCGAGAGTGGAATCAAATGCCGGCCCCTCCACGGTGCTCGACAAACGTTCTCGACCGATACGAGAGGCGTAGAGTTGGTTTACGAGATATGTCGGAGTGATAAAGACGGCGTGGCGGCTTGCTTGAATAATGCCTCCGCTCCATCCGTTCACCATGTCGGAGACGGCGGTCATCTGAACGAGATCGCCGGAACGCTCGAAGACATTCATCAGACGCGCAGCGTAGAGAGCGGACTCCATGGAATGTTGGCGAGGGAGGGGAAGGGAGGTGTTCCACTCGTTGATGGCGAGTTTAATGTCGCGGCCGGGCACCAGCTCGTGAATCATTTGCTGCATCTGGCGATAGAACCCTTCGTAACGGAGGGGATGGGCGAAGAGGTTGTGTATGTCGCCCTTCATCTCGCGCTCACCGTAGTAGTGGTGGACGGCCAGGTAGTCGATGTTGTTGCCCCCCAACGTCAGAACGGTGCGATTCCAGTCAAGATTATTGTCGCCCGAGGCGATGATCTTAATGGATGGATCGACCAACTTCATTTTTTCTACATAGCGGTTGAGATTGTTGGCGTAGGTAGCGGCGTCGCTGTGACCGCGGACCCAGTCGCCCCAAATTTCGTTGCCGATCTCCCAGAACTTCACATGAAAGGGCTGCGGGTTGCCATTAGCAGCGCGGATAGAACCATATTTCGACCTCGGAGATCCGTTGCAATATTCCACCCAAGCAGCGGCTTCGTCAGCAGTGGCGCCGCGACCTTCGACGTTAACTGTGATGGATGGTTCGGCGCCGACTCGGCGCGCGAACTGGATAAACTCGTCTGTGCCAAAATCGCTGGGCTCGAGTTCGTTGCGCCAGGAGGCATTGATCCACACCGGGCGCTGATCGCGCGGACCGATCCCCCACTGCCAGTGATAATCCTGAGCGACGTTGCCGCCCGGCCAGCGAATAAAGGCGGGATGCAGAGCCGCTATCTTTTGCTCAACATCGTGGCGAACGCCGCCCTCGGCGTCGCCCGGCATCAAAGAAACGTGATCGAGCCAGAGCTGTCCGTGACCGTTGACCAAGATGGCAAGTTTCGCCAACGGATCGGATTTCAGCGGAGCTAAAGTAAAGCGATATTGCTTCCAATCGTGGCTGGCGTCGATATTCGTGAGCAGCACACTCGCATAGCGTTCGCCGTTGGTTTCGTCGGCTTCGAGCGCAACTGTGATGAAGCCCGAATAGTCTGACGTCTTCAGCCACAGGTAGCCGCTGTACTCAACCCCGCCGCGAAGGGGAATCGATCCCTGACGAATGCCGCGGCGCTGGCCGTCGTCGCGAGCAATAGCGATGTGAAGGGAGTGATGAGACGGAAGCGTACTCTGGTCGCCGTGGACGGGGCGGTAGACACTGGCGTCCCAACTGAATCTCAAACCGGCGTCATCATTGCGATCGTCGGGATCGCGCTCCCAATAGCGTGGCAATCCGAGTGCGTTGGGAGCTTCGTCGAAACCGCGGTCACGCAAGAGTTCCGCGTAGAGCCCGCCTTTGATGTCTTCGAACATGAACTCGGCGAATTGGCCATACAAAGTAGGACTGAGAATATTTTCAACTTTGGAGGCGTCGATGGTGAGCGAGGCGGACATGCTGCTTTGTGCCGCCGCAACAGACCATGGAGCCGACAGCAGGAGCGATAGAGCGCTCCGAAGAATCGTTCGCACGCATCGACGAGTTCTCACGTGTGCATGTCCTACTCCTGCCGAAATTCGACAGGCGGTTAAGACGACTCGAAAACGAAGAATCCCCAGAACCGAACTACACAATCACAAGCGGCGAGGCGTCGAGTTATTGCAACTTGGTCCCCGACCTATGATGGGGTATCGTATCAGAGATGTAATCGTTTACAACGATTGTCGCAAAGTTAGCCGCCTTACCTGGAAATATTCAGTTGTGAGTAAGTAGGCAAAGCTAGGAACGGCTGCGCTGACAAGGGCCGGTCGACCTGCGAATTACGAGTTCGGTAGGAATGGTCCATTCGCGGCCATTTTCCGAGTCGGAAGTGGAAGAAAGCGCCTCAAAGGCAAGGCGCGAAATTTCTGTCCGGGGGATGCGGACGGTGGTCAGTTCGGGGCGAGTGTGCCGGGAAAAGTTAATGTCATCGAAGCCGATGATAGAGATCGCGCCAGGTACGTCCACACCCTTTTGTTGAAGGGCATGCAAAGCACCGATTGCGCAAAGATCATTGGACGCAAGCACTGCTGTTGGTTTCTGGGGAAGAAGGTTGAGCATAGCCGTGAATCCGCCTTCGATACTATGTTCGCCGTCTGCGACTAGGCTGCTGGAGGTGGTGAGATTGTGTTGCTTGGCCACCTTGAGATAAGCGTCGTAACGGATTTGGGCGGACTTGAGCCGTTGCGGCCCCCGAATGAAGGCGATGCGTTCGTGATGGAGGCCGACCAGGTGTTGGATGGCCTGTCGAACCCCGCCGGCATAGTCCAGCTTAATGTTGCTGAATTTGCGTCCGGGCATGCCAGTGTCGAGCGTGACGATCGGAACACCGGCGCGCTGGACTTGTTCGATGAGACTGGGTTCCATTTCAGAGGTCATGATCGCGATCCCTTCAACCTTGCGGTTAAGGAGTCGAGAAACGCAAAGCTTGGTGCGTTCCGGGCTGTACTCGGTGTTCGTAACGATGACTTCGTAGTGCCGTTCGATGGCGACGGTTTCGAAGGCTTTCACGAGGTCGGGGAAGAAGGGGTTGGTAATGTCGGAGATGATGAGCCCGAGGATATGACTTTTACCGGAACTCAGAGAACGTGCGTGCGTGTTGGGATGGTAGTTAAGATCGCGAATGGCAGCCCAAACTTTAGCGGCGGTTGCGGGCGCCACCGCGTCGGAATTATTGATGGTGCGTGACACCGTTGCGGTAGAGACCTTGGCTTTCGCGGCCACTTTGCGGATGTCCATAGAAAAGAAACATATCATTTTTCGGGGATGCATAGGCGGAAGTCTGCGGGGTCGCCGGAAATGCCCGGCTGAGCGATTAATGAGGGAGGTCGGCGCCGCCGTCCGTATGCGACACCAAGCCGTGGAAACCTTTTCAGGGATTCCTGCAAGCGACGGGTGTGGTAATGTATTGCGCGCCGGTGTAAACGGTTACAACATCAATGCAGAATTAGCCCAGCGGACAGGTGGAATGCAATGGCTTCGAGGTCGAGCAAGTTCTCCAATTGGATGGTCGTTCTTACGGCGTGCATCGTTGTTTGCGCTGGGAGAACCGTTGGTGCGCAGAACGAACGCTGGAGTGAAGACAAGGCTAAAACGTGGTATGAGCAGCAGGGCTGGCTGGTGGGGAGCAACTATATTCCGGAAGACGCAATCAACGAACTCGAAATGTGGCAGGCGCAAACCTTCAACGCCGCGCAAATCGACAAGGAACTGGGCTGGGCGGAAGACATCGGAATGAACACGATGCGAGTTTTCCTCCACGACTTGCTTTGGCAAGAGGATGCTGCCGGTTTCAAGGAACGCTTGAATCAATTCCTGGAAATTTCCTCGCGGCACCACATTAAGCCATTGTTCGTATTGTTCGATTCATGTTGGGATCCGAACCCGAAACTGGGATTGCAGCATCCGCCCATCCCTGGAGTTCACAACTCGGGATGGGTCCAGTCACCGGGAGCCCGGGCGTTGGCCGATCCAGAGCAAGAAGAGCGATTGAAGGCTTACGTCAAGGGAGTGGTCGGCGCCTTCGCTAATGACCCGCGGGTACTAGGTTGGGATGTGTGGAACGAGCCTTCGAACAACAACGACGGAAGTTATTCCAAGCTGGAGCCGAGCAATAAGGCGCAGTTGGTGGAAGCGATGCTGCCAAAAGTATTTGCGTGGGCCCGGCAGGCGCATCCATCGCAGCCACTGACCAGCGGGGTCTGGGATATCGACTTCCAAAATGGAAGGCCGATGAGCAAGACCCAGCGGATCCAGTTGGATGATTCGGACGTGATCACATTTCACAATTACGATTGGCCGGAAGATTTCGAAGCGGAAGTAAAGTTTCTGCAGAGGCTGAAACGCCCAGTGATCTGCACGGAATACATGGCCCGCGGCGCTGGTAGCACCTTTGACACGATCCTCCCGCTGGCCAAGAAATACAGAGTAGGCGCGATCAATTGGGGCTTTGTGGCGGGGAAGACGCAAACCTACTATCCCTGGGATTCGTGGCGGCATCCGTACATTCTGGACGAGCCCACCGTGTGGTTCCATGAGGTATTCCATCCGGACGGGAAACCTTACCGCACAGCGGAAGTGAAATTGATTCGCGAGTTGACGGGCAGGGGGAACGCTCCGGGATCCGCGTCCCGTTAGCTCGTCATGCAGGAATTGTTAGGCTGGAGGGGGAGTCTTTGTTCCGGCAGTTTTCAGTGTCAGGTCAAACGCTCGACCCTCTCGCATCTCCGCGCTGACGGCCTATGCGAGGCTCTGTGAAATGAACGGGAAGAAAGATGAAGCTGCCGCTCATCGGAGGGGCGCAGGAGTATGCCGAGCAATGGCCGCGCTTGGCGAATGATGGCGATCACTTCAGGCTGGCGCTTGATCAGCCAGCGACGTCGAGTCAGAAGTACACCTTGGTGCGGGGGAAAGTTCTCGAGTTGAATTTGTTTCCGAAAGACGTGGCGCGTAAAGAAATTGCACTCTACTAAGACCAAGAGGTGTACGGGTTTCCGCTTGATTCGCGAGCAAAATATACGAAGCTGGACTGGCTATTGTGGACCGCGATACTTTCTGAAACTGGCGCGGACTTCGACGCCCTGTTTAGCCCGGCATACAAATTCGCCATCCGGACTCCGGATCGCGTACCTCTCACCGACTTTTATGACACAGACACGGGAAAACACCGCTATTTTCAGGCTCGTTCAGTAGTTGGCGGGGTACTCATGCCAATGCTCACCGACGAGGCCCGTGGAAGAAGTGGGCGAGGCGATCGCTTGCGGGTTGGGGGGCTCGAGTATTGGAGCCAGAAGCTTGGAACGCAATCAACGACGTTTCGCAAGCAAGAACGGTTTAGTCCCTTTCTGCAAAGCAGCGCTAGTAGATTTGTATTAGATTTCTCTTGACAAGAATCTGGCTGAAAGTTCAATATTTCCCCCACGCAATATGTAAGCGGTTACATAGACCGTTCGGTTTCGGTCACTTATTGGGAAATCAGACAATCGAGGCGGTAGCGGTATCTGCAGGGCGGGCAGATGTCACTCCATGGTGGACAATGCCAACCCTTCAGACAAGAAAGTTCCAAGGAGGCCGGAAGATGATCCACCGTCATTCCGTTTTGCCCACATGTGTCATGACGTTCTTTTCCGTCTTGGTGTTTACCGGTCTGCTTGCAGGGCAAGGTCAGGATAGAGGCATCATCACCGGACTGGTGACGGATAAGTCTGGGGCGGCCGTCCCAGGCGCGACCGTCACAATCACCAATGAGGCTACCAGCGTCAACACCGTGGTCAATACGACGTCAGCCGGCAATTACAGTACGCCGCCATTGGTGCTGGGCAGCTATAAGGTCCAAGTCGAGCTCACGGGCTTTAAGACGTCGGTACAACCCGGCGTTCAGGTAACAAGCGGAGCCACGGTGCGCGTAGATGCGTCGCTGGAGGTAGGCCAAGTTTCGGAAACGGTGGAAGTGAAGACGTCGAACGTCGACGTGAACGTGGAGACTGCGGAAGTTTCGCATGTCCTGGGAGAAAAGTATTACCACGATCTGCCGGTGGTGATGGGATCGGACATACGGCTGGCGGAGTCGCTGCTGGCCATGCAGCCCGGTTACGTTCCGATGCGGCCGAATGGTTGCGCCATTTTCCGAGGCAGCCAGTTCCAGTCGCGCATGAACGGCGGCCAGACGATGGCAATGGAAAACTACCTCGACGGCGCGTCGTTCGGCAGCGCGATCGACCATAACAACACGCAAGAGCGCTCGGTCCCGTATGACTCTGTCAAGGAGATGAAGATTATCGAGAGCAACTTCTCCGCGCAGTACGGGCGCACGAGTGGCGGATTTGTGGAGTACACGACCAAGTCGGGAACGTCGTCGTTCCACGGCAGCGCTTACGACTATTATAACTACCAGGGTTTCAACGCCACTGGAGAGATCATTAAGGAGAAGGCGCATGAGCGCAAGAATAACTGGGGATTTTTGGTTGGTGGGCCCGTCTATATCCCCAAGTTGTACGACGGCAGGAAGCATAAGACATTCTTCTTTGCCGATTTTGACTTGCTGCACTATAGCCAGGGGGCCCTGCCCAGCTATCAAAATACCAATCCTCTTCCGGCTTTCCTGACGGGAGACTTTTCGGCGCTGCTGAATACAAGCGATGTAATTGCGCATGATGTCAACGGTCGACCAATCTACGCCGGCGAGATTTTCAATCCGGCGACGACGACAACAGTGGGCGGCATTCCTGTGCGCAACGGCTATGGTTTTGATCCGGTGACAGGCCTGCCAATCGCGGGCCAGGCCAATATCATCCCGGCGAACGATCCCTTGCGGAGCAGCATCGCGGCACAGCTTGCGGCCTTGATTCCTGCGCCCGATGTGCCGGGCAAACTTAGCAACAATGCGCTACAACCTTCGGGCAACAAATTCATTAATCCGAAGACTCTATTCGTTCGCGTGGACCAGTCGATCGGCACGAATTTCAGTATGTCGACATCGGTCAACGTAAACACCCGGCCTTCGTTGCGGCAGTGCGCAAGCTTCTCCCAGGGATGCGACTTCACGAGCCCATCGACATATTTTGGGGAAGGTTTTTATCAGGACATCACAACGCGAACGGTGCACCAACAGTTCAACTGGGTGATTAAGCCGAATCTGTTTAATCACACTACTCTTTCGTTTGATCGATGGGTACTACCGGCGCGACCGGTCTCCGCCGGCCAGCATTGGGTATCCCGACTCGGGCTGATCGGTCCGATCGAAGATACGGGTGGCGCGCCCAGGGTATCTTTTAACAGTCCGAATATTCCCTATTCGCACTATGGGGAATCCGATCAAGTGGCCGAGGGATGCATCGCGAACCGTTGGCAATTCCTCGATGACATCAGTTGGGTAAAGGGCAGGCACACTCTGAAGGCCGGTTTTGAGTACCGGCACCATCAGTTTCCGTTCATCGGCAACGGCAACGTAACCGGCAGCTATAACTTCAGCTATACCGAGACTGCAGGGTGGGACGGGAGCGGCAACCAATTGCAGGCGACGGGCGATCCAGTCGCTTCCTTCCTGCTGGGACAGGTTGACAATGCGAATTTCAACGTCAACTACCGGCACCTGTTGAACGAGCAGTACATCTCTCCCTGGGTCAATGACGAATTCAAAGCTACCAAGAATCTCACTCTGACGCTGGGGCTGCGTTTCGATTACCAGGGATGCCTGTCGGATTCGCGACACAACCAGTCGACGTTCGATCCGAACACCCCGAACCCGGGGGCAGGCGGTCACCTTGGGGCGATTATCTTCGCCGGCAACGGACCGGGGCGAACGGGATTGAAATGCTTTGAGAAGCCACCCAAAGACGCGTGGGGCCCGCGTTTCGGTTTCGCTTATCGCATAAACGACAAGACCTCGGTTCGGGGTGGATACGGAATTTATTACGGAGGCATCCCCGCCAACCAGTTCTCAGGATCGTCTGAGCTGGGATTCTCCACCAATCCCACTGTTCCTAATTTCACGAACGGCTTTTCGCCCGCGTTTTATTGGAACAATGGCTTTCCGTCGAATGTGATTAAGCTTCCTCCAAGTATTGATCCTTCGATCGGCAACGGGCAGGGCCCGACATGGGTGACGGCGAACAGCAAGAATCTGCCACGCTACCAGAATTTCTCGCTGTCGGTCGAGCACCAGTTCGGCACCAGCATGCTGGTCAGTGCTTCGTACGTCGGCAATCACGGGACGCGACTGCCTTCCAATGCCTCGACTCTAGGATTGCTCGATAATATGAACAACCCGTCCGTACTGTCGTTGGGGCAGGGAGTATTGGGATCACTTTGCAACGGAGTGACCTGTCCTGATGGAGTTCCAATTCCATATGCCGGCTTCACTGGCGATGTGGCGCAGGCCTTGCGCCCGTGGCCGCAGTACACCGACCTGAACGTGAGAAGCGTGCCTTATGGCTACAGCATCTACAACGCGTTCATGGTCAAATTGGACAAGCGATTTGGCGGTGGACTGTTTGGACGCGTCGCTTACACCAACTCGAAGTTGATCAACAGTGGAGCTGAAGATGTGCTGGCTGGGGATGACCCGGGCATTCAGAATCCTTTGTTGGGATCGAAAGACGACCGTGCACTGAGCCGCGACGACATTCCGCAGTCGCTGATCTTAGCGTGGTCCTATGAGCTGCCGTTCGGCAAGGGAAAGAAGTACAATCTGACCGGACCGGCGAATGTGATTGCCGGCGGCTGGATGATCGCTGCTACACAACGCTACGACTCCGGGCGTCCGCTGGGCATTACGATGGCCTGTGACTTCTGCAACTACATCTTCAGTAATGTGAAGCGGCCGAATAAGGTTGGTGGAGGATACGGCAAGACTTCCGGAGTGAAAGCCTGCACCAGCGCCGATCCCTCAACGTGCGACCATTACTTGCTGGCAAGCGGATGGGCCGATCCTGGTCCACTTCAATTCGGAGATGCATCGACCAACGATCCTCATATTCGCGGTCCTCACTATTTCAATGAGGATTTTAGTATTACCAAGGCGATTCCAATCACCGACCAGTACGGTTTGAAGTTTGAGAGCCAGATGGGGAATATATTTAATCGTCACCTGTGGTGTAATCCGGACACGAACCTGAGCGACGCAGCCTTCGGGACGATCAGCGCGCAGTGCGATCAACCCCGGAGCATACAGTTTGGATTAAGGCTGGAGTTTTAACCAGAGCGGCTAATAATGCACTTCCCTCGGAGACAGGACCGATTCGGTCCTGCCATCCTTTTTCTAATTCATAGATTTTGCGGATCCTTGTAGCCGCGCTGGACTGAAAAAGCGAATCGATCATGCAGGACCGGCAGTTTTTTAAAAAGTTGGGAGTTGCTTTTGTATTGAGCGGGATGTTTGCGATTCCTCTCGAAGCGAATGCCCGCCCGCATCCGTCACCTGCGGTTCCTCAAGGCTCTACGTCCTCTCAGGCTCCGCTGACGCTCGATGAAGTGACGCGGCTGATCAAACAAAACAAGAAAAATCCACAGCAGGTTATATCCGCGATGGCGGCCCGCGGCGTCGACTTTGATCTGGACGAGAAAACCGAGAAGAAGCTGCGGAAGGCGGGAGCGGACGATGAGTTGCTGCCTGAAATCTGGAAAGCGACGCCGAAAGGAAAAGCCCATATCGATGCGCTTCTGACCAGTCCCACCGGCGTTGAGATCAAGGCGTCGCCGGGGGAGGCGTTGGCGCTGCAGGATATTCAGAATGAAAGCGACGCGGATCATCGCGCGAAAATGGCCGACGAATTCGAGAAGAAGTATCCAAGCAGTCCGCTGCTGTCGTATGTCGATACGGCTGCGGCGAAGGCGTATCAGGAAAAAGGCAATCTCGATGATGCCGTGACCGCGGCGCGAAAGAGCCTGAAAATCGACCCCGACAATACGTTCAGCTTGATCATCCTGGCGCTGGTGCTACCGCAGCCCAAAGAGTTGCAGGGAACCGCCAGTGAAGTCAGAGATCACTTGCAGGAGGCGAAAGCGGACGCGACCAAGGCCATTACATTGCTGGAAAAATTAAAACAGCGGCCGGATGAATCGGAATCGCAATTTCAGGATCGCAAGGGAGCGCTGGCGGCCGATGCACATTTCGCGCTGGGCATGGTGGATTCGCAGCAGGAACAATTCGAAGAGGCCTTGGCGGAATACAAGCTGGCAATTTCCTCGAGCAGCAAGCCGACCTTCCAGTACTACTACCGCATGGCCGAAGCCTACGCCAGCGTAGGCCAAGTGCCGCAAGCCATCGACGTCCTGCAGAAAGCTTCCGAACTAGCGCGCGGCACTCCCATGCAGAAATATGCGGACGACTTCATGGCGGAACTGCGGCAGAAGGCGCAATGATCGCGTTGCGCAGATTTTGCGCAAAAGTTCAGATTTCGGCGATCTCAACGGAGCGCGTATAGTAGCCGGCGTCCAATCGGCGGGCGCGGATGCCACGATCTTTCAACCGAAGTCGGATGAAGTAGGTTCCCGGCTTTTCCGGCATCCAGGCGTGTGTCCAGAAACTCCAAGGGTCATTAGCCGGCTGCCTAAAATCATCGACCGGAACATAATCTTCATCTGAAGCGAATCTTATTTCGAGCCCGTTCGCGGGCCGATTGCCACCCCAGGCGATACCATGAACGCGATATTTGATCTTACCGTCGACCAGCCACTTCTCGACTCGAACCGGCATCGCGGCCTGCTCGATAAGCGGAGAACGGTAATCTCGCACGCGTTCGGGCACGCCCCGCTGCATGGTCCGTCCGGCGAACTCGCGCATCTGAGAAGTCGTGGGGGCGTCGTCGCCCAATAATTGGATCTGATCGACCCACTTGATGCAAGTGCATCCATACCAGCCCGGAACAATGAGGCGAACTGGGGCGCCGTGGTCTTTGGGCAAAAGCGAGCCATTCATCGTGGTGGCGAAAAAAGCTTTGGAGGACTTGAGGTCGTCGATAGGGAATATCCAACTGGCGCCCGGCTTTGAGGTGTAGGAGATGTCCGGATAACGATCGAAGCCTGAGATCAGGATATGACTGGAGGCGTGCTGAACGTGTAAGGAATCGAGGATGTCGGACAGCGGGGCACCGGACCAGTCGGCCACGCTGAGCATTCCGAAGTGAGCATCGCGAACATTGCCGGAGCATTCCAGCAAATGTAGTCCGGCGGGACGGGATACTTTCTTGACTTCCGCCACACTGATCTTCGTTGGCTGTTTGACCAGTCCCGTGACCTCGATCCGGCCGGGCTCACCATCTTTCAAAAACTTAGAGGCCCGCGTGCGCACATAAAATTTATCGTTGGAAATGGTCGGATTCATAGGATCAATCTGGGACAGCTCGGTGTAAAGACGGCCGTCGAGACCAGCGCCCATAGCGGTGTCCAGCGGAATGGGAGCTTCTCCGGCAAATTCGACCAGGCCGAGAGATTGACCGCCTTGGAAGTTGTTTGCTTGCGGGCGGCCAGAGAAAAAGGGAAGGCGCAGGTCGCGGAAGCCGACGAGGGAGAGGCCGCCCGCGATGAAAGAGCCTTTCAGGATTGCTCTGCGAGTCAACGTGTTTCTTTTTTGATTCGTCATCATCGCCTTACAAAGTCTCGCCGGGGCCCGCTGCCTCGCGATATCAAAAACTCTGCAGATTGAGTTGCCGTCGATCGCCCTTCCATGCCGCATCGAACTCAGCTTGCACAAACGTTGCATCGTAAGATTTTGATTGCGCCCGCAACGCTTGGAGAAGGCCGAATAGCGAGCGCGGATTCCGCGGATTCCTAGCCAAGTCCTCACGAAAGGTCTGTTCGGCTTCGGAAGTTTTGCCATCGAGAAACAAGGCCGCTCCCAGCGACTCGCGCACAGGATAAAACCACCCGGGCGGCTCGCCATATTTCAGAGTGTCCTGAATGGCTACAGCGTCCTTTAGTTGTTGGACGGCTTCGCTTTTTTCATGCCGGGCGGCAGCGAGTTTCGCAGCGAGCACATCAAACGCGATTCCAAGAATTTCGTGGGTCTTAATATTTGCCGACATGGCAAAAGGTTCACCGGGTGCGATGTTCTCCAGGGTATCGGTCAGACTGCGTTGCTCGGTTTCGGCATTCGCGACTTCTCCGGTAGAAGCGAAAGCCATGCCGCGGGCAAAGTGCCACATTGCGTTTGCCGTCTTGAGATTGTGGTCAGGTGCAGGGACTTTCAAGATTTCATCCCAGCGATGAAAACGCACGAGCACCGTCGGTTGCACGGTAAGGAACGCCTGCAGTTCGGGCATCTTCTGCACATGGGGAGCCACGCGGTCGGCAAGTTTGTCCGCTGCGTCTTTCGCGGCCAGGAAGTGGCCATCCATACTGGCAGCAGTGGCGAGGAAATAAAGATCGTGGAGGTAGGACAGCACGGTGAACATGCTCGGCGCGGTTTGAATGTGGCCATCATCGATGCGTGCGGCTTGCGCGCAGGCATCTTCCGCCGCCAGGTAATCGCCGGTCCGAACGTAGATGTGCGCGGGCATGTGGATGAGATGGCCGACGGGTGGAGAGAGGGATGGCAGCAGGTTCGCGTACACCAACGCTCGCTCTGGATTGGGTGAGGCTTCGACGGCATGAATGTAAGAGTGGATAGCTCCGATGTGATGCGGGTCGCGCTTCAGCACCGATTCCAAGACTGAAAGAACTTCCGGCGTCCCTTCCCAGGGAGTACCGTCAAGGTTCCACAGATCCCAGGGGCTCAGATTCATGATGCTTTGGGCGTAGAGGGTGGCTGCGTCCAGATCGTCGGGAAACGCTTGTGACAGATCGCGCATTGCGTCTTTAAACTCGACTGCCTGCTTCTGGCGGTCGGGATTCGGGCAGGCGCAAAATCGTTTGCCAAGCGCCGAAATGTAAGCGCGCTCCGCCTGGGGACCGTTTGCCGAGAGCGTAACGGCTTGTTGGAGCGCCTCATAGGCTTGGCGTTCGCGAACTGGGTCGCCAGGGGTGGGATAGTAGTAGTCCGAACTCATCGAATACGAGATGCCCCAGTAGGCCATGGCAATTGTGGGGTCAAGTGCCCCGGCGCGCTGAAAGGCTCTCGCGGCTTCGCTATAGTCCAAGGCGTAGATCAACGTCAGCCCTTGATCAAAGAAGCGCTGGGCCTCTTCATTCTTCGTGCTGACCCTGTGATGATAATTCCGAGATGCAGCCCCTAGGACAATTCCGGAACGCGTCGGTCGCTGGGCCGAAGCGACAATTGCAAGGAGTAAAAAGAGGATTAAGAACAAGTTGCTCGCTGGTTTAGGCACAGTTTCTCGACGTGATCTGCGTCTTTTTAAACGGGTCCAGTGAAGAGTAGAGGATGATTGTATACCGACCTTCCCTCCGGACGCGAAACCGGCGCGCACGATTCCTCAAGGTCGCCTAATGTGATAGTGTATTCTTCGCGTCTGTAACCGTTTACAGATCGAGCCCAGGGGAGCGCTTCTGGGTCTGCGCATTGGGTGGGGTATGCGGTTCATATTTCTTTCCTGTTTCCGGCACTTTGGGCCGCTGGTGGCCGGGTGCTGCTTCGTTTTTGTGAACTCACCAGTGACGGCTGCGCTTCCTTCGTTCTACTCCGACCAAGCATCGAGTCAATCTGCCGATCAATCATATGAGCAGGGCGTCCAAGCATTAAGGCAGGAGCAATGGAAGTCCGCGGCGACCTCTTTTGAACAGTCCCTCAAACTTGATCCTAAGCGGGCCGACGCCGCAAACGGTTTGGGCGTGGCTTTGGGGAAGTTGGGCGACTCGCGAGTATCCCAGGCTGCATTCCGGCGGGCCATAGAGATCGATCCTGGTTTCGCCGAAGCGCATTACAACTTGGGTCTGTGGCTGCGTGCTGCGGGGGATTTTGACCAGTCCGTTATAGAACTCAAAAGCGCGATTCAGCTGAGGACTGACTACGAGGCTGCTCAACTTGCCTTAGGCCAGATTTTGCAGCAACTGGGTGAGCCGGACCAGGCCGTAGAGCTTTTTCAGGCCGTGATCCGCGAGGATCCGCGTTCGGCGGAGGCTCACAACTGGCTGGGGGTTGCTTACGCGCAGAAGAATCATCTCCTGGATTCCATCGCTCAGTTTCAGCAGGCGGTCGACCTGAGCCCGGACTACATTGAGGGATACAACAATCTGGGGTCGACGCTTGCCCGGGCGCAACGCATGAAAGACGCGATCCGCGTGTTTCGTGCCGGGCTGGCGCTGGAGCCGAACAATCTAGCCCTGCACCTGAATCTCGCCCATGCCCTGCGCGCGAAAGGCAATCGCGATGAGGCTCTGCGGGAATTGAGATCCGTACTGAAAGAAGGCGACAACGCACAGGTGGAAACCGCAATGGCCGAGATTTTGCGGGAGAAGCGCGATTTTCCGGGTGCGATTGAAGCAGCCGAGAAAGCTCTGAAAATTGATCCGGGTCTGGACCATGCATATGAAACGCTGGGCAGTGCGTTGAAGGCGCAGGCGGCGGCGATGCCTTCTCGACCATCCCGCCATTTGCCGAACGCCGAATGCAAACAGCGATACGAGGCTGGGAGCGAACTGCTTGCACGCGGCGACCCACAGGGTGCTGAAAAGGAACTTAAGAAGGCGGTGCAGGCAGATCCGAATTACGCGGAAGCTCACAATTTGCTCGGGTTTGTCTATGGCCAATCGAGCAACCTGCCGGCTGCGCTGGAGCAGTTCCTCAAAGCAATCGCCTTGGATCCCGATCTCGCGAACGCCTATTACAACCTGGGGGTAGCGCTCTGGTATGGCGGGCAGAAAGATGAGGCCAGATATGAACTGGAGACTGCCGTACGACAAAACCCAGCCTTCGGCGAAGCGTACTCCTTTCTTGGCATGGGCGCCCGGCAGACGGGGGATTGGGAACGTGGCCGTCGAGACTTGGAACGGGCTATTAGTATCGACCCGACCCTGCCCGGTCCTCACATCGATCTGGGGATAGTTCTGCTCAAAACAGGTCAGACCCAAGCGGCCTGTGAAGAGTTTCAGTTGGTCGTCAGAAAACATGCGGCCGAAGAGGTTCCGGACCTTGAGTTGGCCATTGGCGAACTGCGTGACGCGCTTCAACAGAAGCCGGACGATCCGCTGATTTACGACACTCTGGGACTTGTGATGGGCACGGCCGGGAACGATTCTCAGTTGGTGCTCGATCAATTTCGGAAAGCGATTCAGCTCCGTCCGAACTTCGCGGCCGCGCACAATCATCTGGGGATGGCGCTGCTGCAGACAGGAGACGATCAGCAGGCGATCCAGGAATTTCGCCAGGCACTCCAGTTCAATCCGAATGATGGCGAGGCGCAAGGGAACCTGGGGGCGACGCTGGTATCGAGCAATGTCGACGAAGCCATTGCGCAGCTAAAGCAGGCGATCGCGAAGCAGCCGGCTTCCATCAAGGCGCAGTACAACCTGGCAATGGCGTATCTGCAGAAGTACGGGGTGGACAAAGAGATCGAACAGTTGCAGACGGTCATCGCCTTGGACCCGAAGTTCGCGGATGCGTACTACTCACTGGGCAAGGCTCTGATTCAGAAGAATCAAGTGCAGGAGGCGATCGCACCGCTGCGACAGGCGGTAAGCCTCGATCCGAACTCCGGCAAGGCTCATTACCAACTCGGTCTGGCGCTCTCAAGAAGCGGGAAGGCGGAGGAAGGTAAGGCGGAATTGAATCAGGGGCTGAAGTTTACCGCGGACGACGAACGTAATCGTAAGGCGGACGCTTTGCTGGCGCAGGCAAAGATGGAGTTGGAGAAGGGCGAAACCCGTTCGGCCGTGGACAATCTGCAGAAGATTGTTGAACTTTTGCCTGAGTACGCCGATGGGCATGTGCTGCTCGGGGAGGCCTTGGTCAAGGCCAATGATGTCGACGACAGCGTCGCGGAATTCAGACGCGCGTTGGATATCCAGCCCAATCTTTATCCCGCGCAGTTCGGTTTAGGCCACGCATTACGTTTGACAGGGAAATACGAGGATGCGGTTGCGGCATTGCGCGCGGCAATCTCTCTTCGTCCAGCGTCGGGTGAGGCATACAACGAACTGGGCCTGGTTTTATCTGCGGAAGCCGACCGTCTTGAGGCAGCCGAGGCCTTTCGGAAGGCGCTCCTAGTTGATCCCGAGAACGGGGCAGCCCGGGCTAACCTAGACGCGCTCCAAAAAACTGCTCCGGTTGAGACTGCGACGTCGAAATTTGAAGGATCGAGTCTGTTAATGGGGCCTTCATCGGAATTGCGGCCACGCGACGCCGATGATCTTGAACGCATCAAGGGTTTCGAGGGTTCGATCCAGCAAGAAAAATTCGACGAGGTCGAACCCCAGTTGCTTACCTACCTCGTG
Organism: uncultured Acidobacteriaceae bacterium; assembly: GCA_963709305.1. Lineage (GTDB taxonomy): Bacteria > Acidobacteriota > Terriglobia > Terriglobales > Acidobacteriaceae > Sulfotelmatobacter. Next base: position 232,202 of record CAVPWO010000010.1, read on the forward strand.
GCGCATCCGAGTTCGTGGCGGGCCCACTACATTCAAGGCTACGTTCTATTCCGGCAGCGTAAAGTTGGAGACTCTATCAGGGAGTTGGCCAAGTCCCTCGAACTGAATGTCAATAACGCGGAAGGCCACAAAATTCTCGGCAAAGATTTCGTCCTCATCGGAAAGTACGATTACGCCCAAACCGAGTTGCAGCAGGCGGTGCGTTTGAAACCGGAGTCGGCGGAAATCCATTACAGCCTTGGCGAGGTGTATTCGACGCGCGACATGTTCCAGGCGGCAAAGTCGGAGTTTACGGCAGCGATTCAGCGTGATCCGACGTATGCGGAGGCGTACAACGCGCTAGGCTTCACGGAAGAGTCGCTGGGAGACGATCCGGCTGCACTTGGGGCTTACCAGAAGGCGATCCGGGTCGCCGACCACAATGGATTCAAATTCGAAGCGCCCTACATCAATCTCGGCGCTTACTACAATCGTCTGAATAAACCGGACGTCGCGCTGCAGTTCGCCAAAAAAGCGATCGAACTGAATTCCAAGAGCGATTTGGCGTACTACCAGGTGGCTCGGGCGTATCAGTCACGCAACGAGTGGAACGAAGCGGCTGACGCACTGCAGAGCGCGATCGCGCTCAACCCTACCGACGCGCAATATTATTATGTTCTCGGCCAGGTCTATCGAAAGCTGGGGAAGCAGAAGGAAAGCATGGCCGCTCTCGAAACTTTTCAAAAACTGAAACGCGAGGCAGAATTGGTCGATAGCCAAATGCGCGACGCTCGAGGAGCGTCGTCTTCCGACTAAAGCGCTGCAGTACGCGGCGGACGTCTGCTCCCTCAGTGATCGGTTAGAATTCGCAGACGCACTCCAGCCCTCTTTGTTTCCTCGGCGTTCAGTTCGTTGACGATCGCGAGTTCTTTCTTCGCATCTTCCTGTTTTCCGGTACGGCCCAATAAAATTCCCAGTTGGTAATGCGCCTTGACCGAGCTGGGGTTCAGGAGCACTGCTTTTTCGAGCGCCTGTTGCGCTTCCGCAAACTTCTGGTCTTTCAGAAGAATTCTGCCCATGGCTTCATACGCAGGGGCATAATTCGGATCGCGGCGTAGGACGTCCTTAAACGTAGCGACTGCCTGTTCGTCTTGACCTTTGCCCTCCGCAATCAAGCCCAGGTAATAGTAGGCTGCGCTCTGGTCGGGATTGAGTTCGACGCTCTTGCGAAGATAGGGCTCGGCCTGCTCGAGTTTCACTTCAAGAAAGAGTAATGATCCCATTGCATAGTTCAGGATCGGGTCACGAGGATGCTTCTGCTGGAGTCGCTCGAAAATCTTGCCCGCGGCATCGTACTCTTTTTTCGACACGTGAGCAGAGGCCAGAACATAAGCGTAAGAGTCGTTGTCAGGCTGCGAACGAGAAGCTCTTTCAAGAGCGGGGACGGCGTCTGCGAAAAGGTCCAGTTCCAGACATGCCTTGCCGAATTCAAAAAGAATCTCGGGATCTTGGGGTTGCCGTCGTTTGGCTTTGATCAGGTAGGCCAGTGCTTTCTCGGGATCTTCTTGCTGCTCGGCAATTTTTGCAAGCTGCCGCAGGCACTCGATGCAATTGGGCTTCAAAGTAAGCGCCGCTTCGTAGCTCTCGAAGGCCTGGGTCAGGTCGCCTCTAGAGAAATACTGGTTAGCGAGCGCCAGGGCTAGTTCGACGGAAACCTGCCCGCTCGCTTTTGCCGTCTCGAGGACGGCAAGCGCCTGTTGATCGAGTCCAGACCTGGCGAGGAGAGCCGAGAAAGCGGTGCTGTCCGACGCGGAGATCTGCGGCAAGACGTTCCATGAGGGAACGAGTGCGGCCAGCGGGTCTTTTTGTTTGAGGCCCGCATAGTCTTTCGCCAGCAGCAGAATGCCCGCAGAGGATCGATGAAGGTCAGCCAGGATGGGCTCGGCCGCGGTCAAGGATGCGCTGAAGTTTTCGGTCGTGCTCTCGAGTTGTGCCAACCCGAAAAGAGCATCGCGATTGCCCTGATCTGTGCGCAGAACAGAACGAAACTCCTCCCGTGCTTGCGCCGTCTTTCCCGTCAACCCGTCGAGCTCGCCCAGGCCAAGGTGGGCGTCGACCAACCGGGGCTCAAGGCGCAGGGCAGTGTGAAAACACTCCGCGGCATCCGCGTACCGCTTCTGTCGAGCGCGAACCATCCCCAAAGCGGCCCAGCCCCCGGGGCGGGTGGAGGAGTCGCGAAGTGCCAATCGCGCTTCCTGTTCGGCGCCCGCAAGATCGCCCGCACCTATCATTTCGAAAGCTTGCTGAATATGATCTGAATCCGTCTGGGCGTTGGTGGAGGCTGGTAAATGGAAGAGGAAAACCCAGAAGAGAAGGGCAACGCCTAGCGCTTTGCGACCTGCGACAGGAGGCTCGCGCTCTTTGTAGGCCCCGACTCGAACCGCTTCATCCATTAAGCACAACTCTCCATTCCGTTAACGCACTCTCCTCACTGCGGTTCAGGGGCGTTCAACGGTTCTTGGGCTGTTTGGTCCGACAGTGCATTGGCAGATAGCTGCTGAAGTTGCGCGTACTTCGCAAGCGCCTCGGCACTTTCTTTCTGGTTGCCTAATTCGCGCAGTACCAGCCCCAAAACATAGTAATAGTCGGGCATCTGAGAGTTGATCGCGATAGCCCTGCGCACCGCGGCGGCAGATTTCTCGATTTCTTTCTGGGTGCGGTAGGCCTTGGCCAGCTCGAAATAAGCGGTATCAGACTGGGGATTCAAGTCGACAGCTTTGCGCGCGAACGCGAGAGCCTGGGCCGCATTCTTCTGGCGATTGTAGTACTCAGCAAGATAAATGTAGGGCCATTCGGACCGGTGTGGCTGCTTCTCATTCAGTTCGACCGCCCGCGTGTAATCATTCAGCGCTTCGGTGCCGTCGCCTAAAGCCTCCATGGTAATTCCAAGATTGCTGTAAGCCTTGACGGAGGAGGGATCGAGGTGAATGGCAGTTTGAAATTCGGATTTGGCGAGAGGATAGACGCCGCGCGTGTAGTAAGTCCGGGCAAGGAAGTAGTGAATCTCGGCAGAACCAGGCTTAAGTCGTGCCGCCTCGATCAATTCGGTCTCCGCCAAGTCGTAGCGACCGATGATGCTGCAGTCGAGCGCGAGGATTTTATGGGCTTCGGCATTGGCAGGATTCAGTTCGAGCGACTTCGCCAATTCCTTGATCGAAGAGCCCATGTTGTGAGTTCTGAACTCGATGTATCCAAGATCATAATGGGCTTTTGAAGAATCAGGATGGTCTTTGAGATAGAGGTTTAGGCGGGACTCGCTCTCCAGAAACCTGTTTGCGGCAATCTCGTGTTCTACCTTCTGGAGAGAGGTGTCAGAGTCTTCGCTGGAATGGCGTTTGATCTTGCTGGCTGTTTCTTGCGAGAGGGCGAGTTGCGGCAACCGACTGATGGTGACTAATGCGGCCAAGATCACGAGCAGACTGGTCACATCGATCGAAGCGCGTATTGCTAGCAGTGGGTGCCGAACCACCATTTGGGTATCGTTTCCGGCTGCGCCGAAACTTGATGTTGGCCCCAATTCTCTCACCGGCTGCAGACAAGATTATTCAGCCCACAGCGGCGGGCTGGTAGTATTATCTCTAGAATTTCCTATGCTACCATAGCGACTAACTCTTTGAGACGGGGGCGGGATGCTTGCAGCCAGAATGTAAACGCTTGCATCCCTGTGCAGACCCGAACTCACGGCTGTCGCCTCCGTTGAACAACATGAAACGCGAGTCCTAGAAATTCCTTGTGGCCTAACTACGGAGGACAGGTTGAAGAGGACGTCTGATTCGGGCCCAGCGCGACCACTGGTCGGGATCCTCGCATTGGCCGTTTTAGTCGTTACCAGCGCGGCAGTTCTTCGGTTGGGTGGCTCGCAGGTTCAAAGGGTTCGAGCCCAAGCAAAGGCGGCCTCATCGACACTAGGAATTCCTGTTACCTATACAGACGTCACGCGTCCGGCTGGGCTGAAGTTTAAGCAGGACGGCACGGCCACCGACCAAAAATATTATCTCGAAACCATGGGTACCGGTGTCGCGTGGCTCGACTACGATCAAGACGGACGGATGGATCTGTTCTTCGTGCAGTCCTCCGCCACCGACATTTACAAGCCGCCGCATCCTCTGCGCTGCGCCCTCTATCACAACAATGGAGATGGCACGTTTACGGACGTCACTGAAAAAGCCGGTCTTGGCGGCGAAGGGCACTACGGCCAAGGCGTCGCCGTCGGCGACTTCGATAACGATGGCTACCCCGATCTTTACGTGACCGGCTACGACCACGCGATTCTGTATCACAATAATGGCGACGGCACATTTACTGACGTGACCGCCAAGGCCGGCGTCGCCGATCAGGGCGGCTGGTCGACCAGTGCGGGCTGGTTTGATTACGACAAGGACGGCTGGCTCGACCTGGTGGTTACGAACTACATTGAGTGGACTCCGAAAACTAATATCTGGTGCGGAGAACACAAGGAGGGATATCGTTCCTACTGCCATCCAGGGAATTATAAAGGGCAGAAGACCAAGCTCTACCACAATAACCGCGACGGCACTTTCACCGACGTTAGCGATGCGTCCGGCGTGGGTAAGCCCGAATCGAAGGGAATGGGCGTGGTGCTGGCCGACTTCAACAACGACGGCTGGCCGGATATCGCCATCGCCAACGACTCGTGGCCGAATTTTCTTTTCATCAACAAGCACGACGGGACCTTTGAAGATGTCTCCTTATATTCCGGAATCGCTGCCAGCGAAGACGGGCGTTATGAGGCAGGCATGGGCATTGATGCGGCCGACGTGGATGGCGACGGCTGGCTCGACGTATATATCACGCACCTCGATTTCGAATTGAACCGCCTGTACCACAACAACCAGGACGGGACTTTCACTGATGACACATTCCGCTCGGGAATAGGCAACAAAGCGCTCCTGTTTAGCGGGGTGTCGATGAAATTTCTTGACTACGATAACGACGGATGGACAGACATCTTACAGTTGAACGGCGCAATGCTCGACAATATTCAGCTCTATCACAACCAGGTCTTCTACAAAGAGCCGCTGCTGATGCTGCGGAATCTGGGGAAGGGACAGTTCGACAAAGTCTCGGATTCGCTGGGCGCTGACTTCGTGCGTCCAATCGTCGGCCGCGGGCTGGCAACCGCCGACTATGACAATGACGGGGATATTGACATCGTTACGAATAATCGCGATGACTATCCCATGTTGCTGAGGAACGACGGCGGCAATGCGAACCACTGGCTGACCGTTTTGCTGATCGGGACAAAATCGAACCGTGACGGCACTGGGGCCGCTCTCAAATTGACTTCCGAGGGAACGACGCAGGTGGAACAGGCCAAGGGCGGCATGGGCTACATGTCCGCGAGCGATCCGCGCATTCATTTTGGGTTGGGAAAGCGCACGAAAATCGAGTCTCTGGGGATTACCTGGCCGAGCGGGCAGGTCGATCGCCTGAGCAACGTTCCGGTCGATCTAATTATTGCCGTACAAGAGGGGAAAGGAATCGTGCCTCGAAAGTTCCCCAAGATTGTGAGTGCCAAATGAAGATTAACTCCTTGCCTGGAATGGCGGCTCATATTCGACTCAGCTCGGCTGTGGAACAATCACGGATATGAATTTCCCACGGCGGCGATTTCTGGGATCGTCTCTCGTTTTGCTGGGCAGTTCGCTGATGGATGCGCTCACCACGCCTCTGTGGCGTTGGAAAAATGGCTTGGTGCTTCAAGCTAGCGCGCCCGCAAGTCCGGCGACTGGGGTGCAGTTTGTCGACGTCGGCCGGGAAGCGGGGCTGAATATTCCCAACGTGTGGGGCGGCCTCGAGCATAAGCGCTACATCATTGAAGCCAAGGGGAGCGGGTTGGCGTTTTTTGATTACGACCAGGATGGCTGGCTCGACATTTATTTGACGAACGGATCGCGACTGGGCGAGAAGTGGCCCTTTGGAAAAGCTCCGACCTCCCAGCTCTTCAAGAATAATCGTGACGGAACCTTCACCAACGTCACAGAAAAATCGGGACTGGCGCAGACGGGGTGGCAGACCGGGGTTTGCGTTGGCGACTACGACAACGACGGATGGGATGATCTGTTTTGTTGTTTTTGGGGACACAATATCCTTTTTCACAACAACGGGAACGGTACGTTCACCGACGTCACCCGGAAAGCCGGACTTTACAACGAGCCAGTGCGCTGGGGCGCCGGATGCACTTTTCTCGACTACGATCGCGACGGGAACCTCGATCTTTTCATCTGCAATTACATCAAGCTGGACCCCACGCAAACCACTGCCGACGAACCGACAACCTGCCAATGGAAGGGTATTTCGGTGATGTGCGGGCCGCGAGGCCTGGCGGGCGACACCAACGTTCTCTATCGCAGCAATGGCGATGGCACTTTTACCGATGTGTCGCAGAAGGCTGGCATTCTGAAGCCGGGTCCCCGGTATTCGATCACCGCGGTTTCCTACGATTTCGACAACGACGGGTGGCCTGACATTTACGTCGCGGTCAACTCGGAGCCTAGCATCCTCTTTCACAATAATCACGACGGCACATTTGCGGATGTGGCCGTGGTGGCGGGTTGCGCCTACAGCGAAGATGGCCACGAACAGGCGGGCATGGGCGTGGCGGTGGGCGATTACGACTGCGACGGGTGGTTCGATATCTTTAAGACTAACTTTGCGGACGATACCAGCAACCTCTACCACAACAACGGCGATGGCACGTTTATCGACATGGGGTTCTCTTCCGGAATCGCCATTAACAGTCGGTACGTTGGTTGGGGCTGTGGCTTTCTCGATTACGACAACGACGGCTGGGCGGACCTGATGCAGATTAACGGCCACGTCTATCCGGAGATTGCGGGTCACGACGTGGGGCAGACGTACAAGAATCCTCGCATCGTTTACCAGAACCTGGGCAACGGGCAGTTCAAAGATGTTTCCGCGATGATGGGGCCGGGCATCAACGAGCGTTTTTCCAGTCGGGGTGCGGCGTTTGGCGATTATGACAATGACGGTGACGTCGACGTCCTCGTCCTGAATATGAACGATCTGCCGTCGCTTCTGCGAAACGACGGCGGCAATAAACAGAATTGGATCAAAATCAAGCTGATTGGAACGAAGTGCAACCGAACCGCGATCGGAGCGCGCGTGCGCGTAGTGACGGGCAAACATGTGCAGATGGACGAAGTCCACAGCGGCTCGAGTGTTATGTCTCAGAGCGACCTGCGTCTGCATTTTGGCCTGGGGAGACTCGAGTCCGTGGATGCAGTGGAAGTGAAGTGGCCGACCACGGGGAAGATTGAGCGCTTTACAGACGTGAAAGCGAACCAGATTCTCACCATCCGGGAAGGTAGCGGGATTACCTCCACCGGACATGCCAAATGACAACGATACGATGCCCAGCCCATATTGGATGCTGACGGCGCTTGAACCTGCGCGTTGACTGCTCATCACGATCGGGTGGGTACCGCGACGTAAATCTCCGCGCCAATAAAGTTCCAGGCGATGTGTGTTGCGCGACGAAGAGGCGAAAGGGAGCTAAAGAGCGCGACCCCTTCGGTGCCTTCAGCAGCCGGCACTTTTTCACACTGCAGGCGCGATGGAAAGCAGTTCTGAGGAGATAAAGTCGGGCGTCCAAAATAGTTGACGGAGCATCTTCCAGGCCGACGGAGTGAGGTTCGAGGGAAGGCTTACGCAAGACGAAGGAGACGCCGATCGCAGCCCCGCCGACGGCTGCCCATGGTCGAGAGCTGCTCATGGGCGAACGTGGAAGAAATGGAAAGCCTCGAACTGAAACTCATTGCCTAGTAACTGGCGGCTTGGGCGTTAGCCAGCGGGCGCGTCATTCGGTTGCGGATGAAGGTGCAGGAAGGCGAGCGCTGACTACTGCGGCGCGTCATCTCCGGCGTCAGGAAACAGCCAAGCCTCTACTCGATGATATTCGTAGCAAGATCGAGGCAGCGCAGTCTGTTGCATTGCCCTCCAGCGCACTCAGCAAGGCTTGCCAGTACGCGCTCACACTTTGGAAGAAGCTCACCGCTTCTTGGAGCATCCCGAATTAGAGCTAAGTACTAATCTGGCGGAGAATTCCATGCGTCCCGTGGCCCTTGGTCGGAAGAATTGGATACACATCGGGAGTCCCCAAGCTGGGCCTAAGGTTGCAGCGATCCTCTCGATCGTGGAAAGCTGTCGACGGTTGAAGATCTCCGTGCGTAACTATCTAGCGGCGGTCCTTCCTGGCCTGGCAGATGTTAGGATCCAACTGCTCCCGGAACTTAATCCTTCTGCCTTGGCGTACCAACGTCTGTAGCTATCCAAAGGAGCCTATCTCGGGCACAACCCCGAATCCGCCAGCTTCGTCAAGCACCAGCGTGATATCAATTTCGACCATTGACATCCAGAGTCCTACCAATATATGGTTTTGTCCTAATTCAGTGAGCCAAGATGCGCCGGGCGAGGGGGATGTAAAGTATCCCGGTGGTGATCTTCATCACTGAACCGAATCATTACTTCCCCTTGAGAGCTGATTGCCGTCTGAACGCGATGTGGAATCGCGTTTGGGATGTTGTGTGCGGCGACTAGCGCCACCGGGTGCTTTCGATATTCGATCAGGCCGCGAGAGGAGCGTAAATGGTGCAGATGTTGGGATGGTTCAGGGCGGAGGCGGCGCGGGCTTCGCGGCGAAAGCGTTTCAGCGCCGGGTCGCGAGCGGTGTCCTCGGGGAGGAACTTGAGGGCGACGGCCCGACCCAAGGAAACATCTTCGGCTTTATAGACGACGCCCATCCCTCCGGAGCCGAGCGGTTCAAGCACGCGGTAATGGGAGATGGTCTGGCCGGCGGCGATCAAAGCGCCAGAGGAGGGGTGCGCGCCGAGCGTGGGCATGTCAGCAGCGAGTTGGGTAACCGGGACTCCGGGGGATTCAAGAAAGCTGCCCGCCTTGCGGTGGGACGTGAGCAGGGAGCGGACTTCTTCGAGCAGTTCGGTATCATGGCCGCATTGCTGCCGCACAAAATCGTACTGCTTTTCGGCAGGTACTTGCAGTGCGGCCTGCAGCAGATCATCTACTCGTTTCCAGCGCTCAGCGTCCATGTGATGGAACTCTGATCCCAATATTTTTTCCAACTTCTAGTCCGCGAGTTTCGTAGAAAAGCTTCGCGGATCGGTACCCTCCACAGCGCCGCTCGCCCTCTGCAAAAGGCACAAAGGATAGGTCGCCCGGCTGTTGGTGCTTGCTCTTGCGGCCCTCTGCTTGCCGCACTGTGCGAGCCAGGTTAAAAGTTATCGATGATCCAGGCGTTGTAGGTTGCGCTCTCACCTAAAACAGCAAGATGTTTTCCGTCTGGCGATGGAACACCCCAGGTGGCATTGGATTGAAGATGCCAGAGGGGGTTCACGTTGCCTTTCGTGTCGATGCGCAGCAGCGTGCCGCCGCCGGGCGACCGTGCTCCCAGAAACAGGCTCTTGGAGTCTGCGGCCCAATCGATCGCATTGAGTCCGAAATATCCCTTGGCGGTAATCGTTCGCCTTTGGCCACCGTGCAAGGGAATAAAGGTGATCCGTTCTCCGTCAGTCGCGTGCTCGTAGATTGCGATTTCGGAGCCGTCGGGGCAGATATCCCAACCATAAACTCCGCCGGGGGTGCCGGACTGTAGCGGAATCCGGAGTAATTCCTTGCCCTTGCCATCGACTGGATCAAAAGAGGTAAAGACCTGTTGCTTCCCGTCCGCGGTGGGCTCCGCGTAAGCACAGAAGTTCGCAAGCCGATTCGTGCAGCGGTAAAAAGTAAACTGCTTAAGCTGAACCAGCAATTGGGGCGCGCCGCCCATGACAGGCACTCGATAAAGGGCAATCCCTTCTTGCGCACGATGAGGCTCGGCCTCGACCACCAGCGAACCGCCGTCCGGACTCCGGCGGGCAATGTAGAAATCCATGCCAGGCGCCGAGGTGACTGGGGCGGGATTACCCCCCTTCAGCGCCTGCTTGTAGATTTGGAGCGTTCCCCCGCGATCAGAGGAAAAAATAACTTCGCGTGAATCTGAACTCCACGCGAGCGGATTGTTGAGGAATTCGTCGGTCGTGAGCCGATACACGTTTAGCAGGCGCCGGGCATCGTCGGCTAAATCGCCGACAAAGACGGAGTGCCAAGAACTACCGCGGACGAACGCGAGGTGCTTTCCGTCGGCTGAGGCGGTAAGGTCTTGGACTCCGAATCCTGACCAATCCGTCAACCGGCGAGTTGTGCCCTGAGGAGCGCCGCTTTGGGGATCAACGGTAAGCTCCCAAAGATTCCGGCTCTCGTCGGTATTGAGTTGGGTCGAGGTCAACAATTTGGTGTAGATAAAACGCGACGGTGCAATCCAGGCAAACGAGGCTGTGTCGGACTGCGCGAGGATGGTCGCGCCGCCCGTACCGCTGAGGTTGCAACTTTCTATGGAATTGAAGTCCGACCCGTCACGGTAGGACGCGTACACAATCCGATTTCCGATTGGAGACCAACCCACACTTAAAAAGTGCGACTGGTCCTGAGCCGTGAGTATTTTGTGGGGAGACTCGCCGTTCGGGCCCATCAGCCATACTTCCCGGGAGCCATATTCGGCTTGAACTTTCAAGTAAACGACGTTCGAACCGTCTGGAGAAACCGCTGCCGAGCCGACGCCTTGTGCTACCACCTCGGTCTCCAATTTCTGCGGCACGCCCCCCAGGATCGGCACCGACCACAAGCCTGAAGGCTTCGCTGGCACCTCGAGTTGCGCGAGGAATCGCGTCGAGTCGGGGTACCAGCCGGCAAACATCCAGGACGCCTGACCCACCTGAATCCCTTGGGGAAGGGGCATTGTCTGCGAGTTGCCCGTCGACAAAATCTTGATGTGAATCCCTTGCTGGTCCGCGTAGCCGAGGTATTTGCCATCGGGAGAAACAGCGGCGTCCCACAAGGGTGAGTCCTGCGAGTTGGCCGTTAGCCTGCGCTGCTGGTACTGCGGAAGAGGTCCGGGGCGATGAACGAAAAACCAGCCAGCCCCAGCTCCGATCAAGCCGGTCGCCAGTGCTATGACAGCCCAGATGCGCGCGGGAAATGTGTCCCGCTTTGCCGCGCCGTGGCTGGCTGCGCCGGGTAGCACATGTCCTGAAGCGCTGTCGCGTTTCAGCCGTTGAAGGTCTGCGCGTATTTCCGACGCGTGCTGATACCGAAGATCGCGGTCTTTCTCCAGCGCCTTGTGGATGACCTCTTCCAGCTTCGCAGGCAGGTCCCGATTCAACTGCGCTGGCGGAACCGGATCCCGGTTCAGGATGGCATCGTAGATCGTCGCCTCACTCTCTCCGCGAAATGGCTGCTGCCCCGTAGCCATCTCGTACAGCACCGCACCGAACGAGAACAGGTCCGTCCGGTTATCCAACTCCTTCGCCCGCGCCTGCTCGGGCGACATGTAGGCCACCGTCCCGAGCGCCGCCCCTCCGCCCGTCAGAGGCTCCAGCGTCAACACCGTTTCTTCCTCGCCGCTTTCGCTCGATGCTCCTTTTCTCCGCAGTCCCGTCAGCTTCGCCAAGCCAAAGTCCAGCACCTTGGCATGTCCGCGTTGCGTGACAAAAATGTTGGCCGGCTTGATGTCGCGGTGCACGATGCCTTCGGCGTGGGCGGCTTCGAGCGCATCGGCAATTTCGATCGCCAGCCGCAAAAGTGTCTCGAGTTCCAGCGGCCGACCCGCGATCTGCTGGCGCAGAGTCTGGCCATCGAGATACTCCATGGCGATGAACGCTTGTCCTTCGTGTTCCCCAATCTCGTAAATGGTGCAGATGTTGGGATGGTTCAGCGCCGACGCCGCCCGCGCCTCGCGTCGAAACCGTTCCAGTGCCAATGGCTCTCGCGCCGTATCTTCGGGCAGAAATTTCAGCGCCACCAGTCGTCCCAGAGAAGTGTCCTCGGCCTTGTACACGACCCCCATACCGCCCGAACCCAGCGGACCGAGCACGCGGTAGTGAGAAATGGTCTGGCCCGTGATCGAAGATGGTCCCGATTGGCTCACGCCGAGAGTGGGAAGCTCCGCCGCGACCTCGGCGACGTGGATCCCGGGCGACTCCAGAAAGCTGCCGGCTTTTCGATGCGAGATAAGCAGCGAGCGGACTTCTTCCAGCAGTGCCGCATCGTCGCCACATCGCCGGCGCAGAAACCCCTCCTGCTGCTCGACCGGCACCCGCAGTGCCGCCTGTAGCAGTTCATCCACTCGTTTCCAACGCTCAGCGTCCATCGGAACTTCCACGAATCATCTCGCGATGCAGCCAGGCCTTAGCTGTGCTCCAGTCGCGGGCTACCGTAATCGCCGACACTTTGAGCACCTCCGCTATCTCTTCGAAGTTCAACCCGCCAAAGAAGCGCAACTCCACTACCTTCGCCTTGCGCGGATCGAATTGCGCCAGTGCTTTCATGGCGTCATCAAGAGCGATGACGTCCAGATCTCTGCCCTTGCCTTGTTGGAGCAGTCCGCTGTCGTCCAGAGATAGTGCATCTGCACCCCCTCCGCGTTTCCCGGCACGGTGTTGACGGGCATAGTCGACCAGAATCTGCCGCATCTGTTGGGCAGCAATGGCAAAGAAATGGGAGCGGCCTTCCCACTGCGGAGTATGCAATCCGACCAGGCGGAGATAGGCTTCATTTACCAGAGCGGCGCTCTGCAGAGTGTGGTCCGGACGTTCCTTGCGCAACTGAAAGTGGGCTAGACGTTGCAGTTCCTTGTAAACCACGGGCAACAAGGCATCCAGAGCCTTGCGGTCACCACCCCGCCAGCCCTGTAGCAACTGCGTGATCTCTCCTGCCGATTCGTGCCCCACGACGCCACCTTGGGGGGAAGCGCTTTGGCAACTCAGAGTAGCCACGGCTGTTTCGGATGTCAACTGGAAATGATTGAAAGATCGGCTAGTTATGACGTTTCTACACCCGAAAAAACATTTTTGACAACCGATGATTGGTTTTGCCGCGACTTTGCGCTGTTAGAGACAGAGGACAGAACGTCAGTTGCAGTGAAGGTCCTTCCCAACACGAGTTAAGGGGTGAGGAGGTGCTGTATGACGTACTTTGATTGCTTCGTAGTGGGATCGTGGATGTTCGCGATTGGGTGGTTTCTCGGAGCCATCGACGTTCAAGAGCGCTATGAAAATGCACAACACCCGCGTGCGAGCGAAATACCAGAACGGTGCTCGGAGTCTGAGGCATGGCGGCCTCCGGTAGGCGCCAGTGCTGCTGCTGACTGATACGTACAAGGGCGCGCAAAGGCGCTTTGCACTCTGCATTCTGAGCAGCTTGGGCAGTGGGCCGAAGCCGGACTGCGACCGCAGTCCGTATTCGTGCGCGCCGAAGTGCTCCAGATGGCGGTGACTTACATACCCGTCATCGCGCTGGTCTACCGGGAAGCGTTGCGCACTTCCTCTCCCGGTGGATTGCTGCTGCTTGCGTATTGGGCAGTTTCCATTCCCACCCTCGGTCAGGAGTTGGCGTCCATCGCCTGGGACATGCCTGCCCTCCGCAACACGCTGTGGCGCCTTCTGGAGCCTTTAGGCTCACCCGAAGAGGAGATTTCGCAAGTTGCGCCTGCGGCGGCGAAGACTTGCGGCGTCGGTGTGGAAATCGAGAAGGTAACGGTAGTCGCGGGCGGTCACGTCATTTTGGAGAATGTCGACCTTAGCATCGCACCCGGAGAGCACATCGCAGTTGTTGGCTTATCGGGCGCGGGAAAATCTTCTCTGGCCAGTCTTCTGCTCGGATGGCACAAACCGCAGCGGGGCAGCGTGACGGTGGATGGAGCGCCACTCGATGCGGAGCGACTGGCACAACTGCGGCGCCACACTGCATGGATCGCTCCCGAGGTTCATCTGTTTCAGGCGAGCCTTCTGGACAATCTCAACTATGGGAATGGATCCGATTCGACCGGGCGAGTGGGCTTGGCCTTTCAAGCCACGGACCTGCTGAGCGTGCTAGAACGACTGCCCGATGGTCTGCAGACTGCGTTGGGCGAAAGCGGGGCTCTGGTCTCCGGTGGCGAAGGGCAGAATGTTCGGATAGGGCGTGCCATGGCGCGGCCCGAAGTTCGCCTGGCAATTCTTGACGAACCCGCGCGCGGTCTGGATCGTGAATCGCGGCGCAGTTTGCTGGCAAGAGCGCGCCAGCACTTCGCGAAGGCAACGATGATCTTCGTGACGCACGATGTTCCCGACACTCTCGACTTCCAGCGCGTCTTGGTGGTCGAGCAAGGTCGGATAATCGAACAGGGCTCGCCGCGCGAGTTGTACGAGAAGACAGATTCTCGGTACCGCGCTTTGTGCGATCAGGAGACGATTACTCGCCAGCGGTTATGGTCAGGATCGACTTGGCGGCACTTGAAGATGAGCAGTGGAATTCTCAGTGAGGCGACGGAGGCACGTGAATGGACAGCCGCTTAGCCGCGTACATTGCGGTTCTGCCACCGCAGCCCAGGCAGGGTCTCGCTGATTCTCCCGATGGCAGATTCTGGCCAGAGGCTTCCTTCTGGCAGCAGATGAGGGCGGGGGGATTGGTCTCCCGCCTTGGCGTACTCCTTGGTACGCATGCCTTTGAGGTCGCACTCGTGTTTGCGAGTTGGGCTTTCCTGGGATCGGGCGCGCTCAGCGGGCGGTTGGACTATTGCGTGGCTGGCAGCGTGGGCTCTCTGTCTGGCCAGCACCGTGCCGCTGCGCGCCGCCTCGCGCTGGCTGGAGGGCGTCGTGGCTGTCGGCTTCGGCGGCTTGTTGAAACAACGCTTGATGAGCCGCGTCCGGACTTTCTACACCTAACAGTTTCGCCTTGATCGTCAGCGCTCGTCGGTAGAGTTGTTCCGCTGGTTCAAGACCGCCGCGAACACAAAGGACTTCGCCAGTTTTGTGCAGGTTCGCCACCTCGGGCCCGAAGGTCCTCTCAAAGATCACTAGCGTCTGACGATAAAAGGCTTCGCTTTCATCATATCTTTGGAGACGAACCGCGGGCATTTCCTCGGCGCGGATTCAGCGCCGGTGTCAAAAATGGTCCTCACGTTTCGCTAGGCAGGACAGGCTGCGGTTTCCGAAGAGAGCCAGGCGGTCAAACGTTCAACGGGGGTCACATAGTTATCGAGAGTGTCGCCCCAACATGAGAAGCTCGTCTTTGTGCAAATCAGAAGGTTCCGCTCTGATCTAAATTACCTTCTCGACTATGCCACGGTCTTTACCCCGTGCGGCTGTTTAGTCAAAGCCGAACTGCCGCACGGAGTTGTTGGGTTCACTGCACCTTTTGCACGACCATTCCACTGCTCAGAACGAAGTTCGCATCGCCAGCGTAGATCGCGACCACTGAATCGGATCCCACCGGCAAGGTGGAGACGCTGATCGAAGCGGAGCCGCCACTGGTTGCGCTGGTGCCCAGCACGGTGGCGCCGTACTTGAACGTAACCGTCTCGCCGTCAGGAATTGCTCCACCAGCCGACGAAACGGTCGCGATAAAGGGCACCATCGTCCAAGATGTGCTCGGATTGAGGGATGAGGTGACAGCGGTAGTGGTGGCAAACTTGTTCACCACTTGTTTGACTGACCCGGTGCTGGCCGCAAACGTCGGATCGCCGGCATATGTCGCGACGACCGAATCTGAACCCGCCGGAAGTGTGGACACGGCGATCGAAGCGGAACCGCCGCTCGTCGTACTCGTGCCCAGAACAGTTGCGCCGTACTTGAACGTGATCGTCTCGCCGTCAGGAATAGCGCCGCCCGTCGAGGACACGCTCGCACTAAAGGTCACCACCTGACCTACCGTACTCGGATTGAGGGATGAGGTGACAGCGGTAGTGGTGGCAAACTTGTTCACCACTTGTTTGACCGATCCCGAACTGGTCGCAAACGTCGGATCGCCGGCATAAGTCGCGACGACGAATCTGAACCCGCCGGAAGTGTGGACGCGCTGATCGAAGCGGAACCACCGCTCGTCGTACCCGTTCCCAGAACAGTGGCGCCGTACTTGAACGTGATCGTTTCGCCGTCGGGAATGTTCCCTCCGGTCGACGATACGTTGGCGGTAAACGTCACGCTCTGCCCGACATTGCTCGGATTGAGCGAGGAGGTGACCGCGGTGGTCGTGGCAAATTTATTCACCACTTGCCTGACCGTGCCGGTGCTGGCTGAGAAGGTCGCGTCGCCCGGATAACTGGTGACCACCGAGTCTGAGCCTGCGGGCAACGTCGAGACGTTTATCGACACGGAGCCGCTGCTGGTGTGCCGATACCGAGAACAGTGGCTCCGTATTTGAACGTGATCGTCTCGCCATCAGGGAAGGCGCCGCCCGTCGACGATACGTTCGCGGTAAAGGTCACCTGCTGCCCTACATTTGAGGGATTCAACGAAGAGGTGACGATGGTGGTGGTTGCATTCTTCTTGACCACCGGGGTTACAGCTCCGGGCTGGCGAGGAAGTTGGCATCTCCGACATAGGATGCGGAGATGGAGTGCGAGCCCACTGTGAGCTGCGTAGTCGAGTAAGTGACAGTGCCGCTCATCGGCAGCGTTAAAGCGGTCAGGGTCGCACTGCCATCCTTGAGTATCACGCTTCCACTTGGAGTTCCGCCATACGCCCCGGTGACTGTTACGGTGAAGGTGACAGATTGACCGGCAAACGAGGGGTTGAGAGAAGAGGTCACCGAGGTTGTTGTGGCAGCCTTGTTCACGGCTTCCGTAACGCTCGCTGACGTACTCGGGTTGAAATTCGAATCGCCGCCGTAACTCGCAGTCAGCGTCCGCTCCCGATCGTGCCGAAGGCAACGCGCAAGGTCCTGCCGGAGCACTGCCGCTGCAGCTTTCGCCAGTGCTGGCATTGATGACCACGACGCC
>CAVPWO010000011.1:0-57893 GCA_963709305.1 uncultured Acidobacteriaceae bacterium
GGCAGTGGATTTCCTCGGCTCATGAAGCAGGCAACCTGAACAGTTTAGGTGCCGTCCTGGGTAACGATGTAGCGATCAAGGCCTTCCGCGCAGGCAAGCTTCCATTCCCGGACGGCACGATCATTGCTGCTTTGCATTACCGTAACGTCCCGTCGGAGGAAAACAACAAAGTCTTTGGCCAGGCTCAATCTTTCGTTCCCGGCGCCCCCACGAACATTCAATTTATGGTAAAGGACTCAGCCAAGTACGCCGCAACGGGCGGTTGGGGGTTCGGTCATTTCGCGGACGGCAAACCTGGTGACGCGACGTTTATGAAAAGCTGCTTCCCCTGCCACGAGAAGGCCAAAGGGAGCGACTTTGTTTTTACTCGTTATGCACCTTGATGCTGAAAACTAAAGCGGAAACGAAGGAGACGTTGGCGCGAAGTAGCATGCCCAGCTGGCTCCATGCCCTTGCCGTCCAGATGTGTGGCATGGCCAGTCTTCGGCTCCGAGGCAACAGTCGAGATTGAATGATCTTCGAAGTGCTGAGTATCGACAAAACAAGGAGAAGATAATATGTCACACCACTACTCTGGTCCGGACTACGGGTTTCCGCACGGGGATGCCCGCCTCGATCTTACTGACCTGTATGCGTTCCCCAAGCCGGGGGATACTGGCAAGTCGATCCTGATCATGAACGTTCATCCATCCGCCGGTGTAAACCCAGCCGGGCCCACGACAGACGAGCCCTTCGCGACTGAAGCCGTATATGAGTTGAAGATCGACACAGACGGCGATGCCATCGCCGATATCGCATACCGGGTGCGTTTCACTTCAGACAAGAGCGGAGCCCAGACTGCAACATTGCGCCGCGTTGAAGGCGAGCAGGCCGCCGGGACTGGCGATGACGGGCAGACGATCATAGAAGGGGCGCCGGTCTCGACCGGCACGCGAGGCACACGGTAACCGCGGCCGGAGACTACCGTTTCTTCGCTGGCTGGCGCAGCGACCCCTTTTTCTTCGACACGATGGGTGCACTGAATAATCTGCAGTTCACCGGTGACGATTTCTTCGCCGGCAAGGACGTGTGCAGCATCGTGCTGGAAGTACCGAACTATGCCCTGGGACTGGAAAGGTCGGCCTGTGGCATCGCACCGCTGGACGGCGCGAGCGGGAAATGGGTTCAGGCGGACCGCGGAGCGCTGGCCTCGCAATCTGTATTCCTTCCCGGCGATGCAGAAGTCGCCTACCTGGCCGCGCAGCCAGCGGACGATGCCCGTTTCATCCCTGTCTTCGCGCACTCACTGGAGCACACGGGTGGCTATACGCCGGCGGAAGCAAGGCGGGTGGCAGGGACTCTGCTGCCGGACATCCTCCCCTACGATCCCAGCGGCCGGCGTGCTATCCCGACAATGGCCGGACACTCACTGACGACGCGATTGATGTCTTCCTTGCCATTCTTACAAATGGAAAGGTGACGCGAGATAACGTAGGGCCGCACACAGACCTGCTTACTTCTTTTCCTTACGTGGGCTCGCCCCATAAGATTCGATCCGCGGAACGGGTGGCCGCATAAGCATGCACGGAGCCAAGTTTAGGATTTCCGCATCCCCACGCTGTATTAAATTCTTGCATTCTTACCACATGCTACCGACGATTTCCGTCATGCTCGTATCCTTGCAATTGTTTGCCCAAGTCCAGGAACCCCAAGTCCAGATGCTACGAGAGGAACAAGCCATGAAGTATCCGACTTTTTATCGCACCGCACAGATCGATGGGCTGTCAATTTTCTATCGGGAGTCTGGTCCGAAAGACGCCCCGACGATTCTCCTGCTGCACGGTTTGCCGTCTTCGTCGCGAATGTTCGAGCCTCTCTTCACCCGTCTCTCCGATCGCTATCATCTTGTCGCGCCCGATTACCCGGGCTTCGGCCACAGCGACTGGCCGGACCCGAAAAAATTCGCGTACACCTTCGATCACATTGCGGAAATCATGAATCACTTCACCGAAGCGCTCGGTCTCACCCACTTCACCCTCTACATGCAGGATTACGGTGGCCCCGTCGGTTTTCGCATGATCTTGGCTCACCCGGACCGAGTCGAAGCTCTCATCGTCCAGGACGCGGTAGCACACAACACCGGTCTCGGTGAGAACTGGAAAACGCGACGCGCTTTTTGGGCCGATCGTGCCGCCAACGAAAGCGCGCTGCGCACAAATCTCCTGTCGCTTGCAACCACGAAGTCCCGGCACGCGGGGAACGACCCCAACGTGGAACGCCACGACCCCGATCTCTGGACCGACGAATTTTATTTTATAAATCAGCCCGGCCAGGCTGACATTCAAAGCGACCTCTTCTACGACTACCGCACCAACGTCGATTCCTACCCGAAATGGCAAGCCTGGATGCGCGAGAAGCAGCCGCGTCTGCTGGTAATCTGGGGTAAGTATGAGTCTTCGTTCGACCCCTCCGAGCCAGAGTCCTATCGCCGCGATGTGCCCAAAGCTGAAGTCCACATCGTCGATGGCGGCCACTTCGCCTTGGACACCGCCGCAGACGAAATCGCCGCATTCGTCCAAGGATTCGTCGGTTCTTCACGCCAGGGCTCTGCTCCTCGGCGGCGAGCAGGGTGAAGCCGCTTTGAAGGGCGGTGCCCAGCAGTGTGCCAGCTCCCGGGAGCGCGGTCGTATGCTGTTCGCAGCCGAACGCGGGCGTCATTCTGGATATTTAAAGAAACGGGAGGAGTTCAATCATGCGTTCTGATATTGTGCCCGGAGGCATTTTCCCCGATTACGATCTGCCGGATCACACGGGCAAACTGCGCAAGCTCAGCGAGCTACAGGGCGACGATCCGCTGATCCTTACACTCGCGCGCGGCCACTACTGCCCAAAGGAGCACCAGCAGCATATGGAACTCGCCGCGCTCTTCCCGAAGATCGCGGTGGCGTACACTCAGATCGCCACGATCGTCACCGACGATCACCATACGCTGCAGGAATTCCGTGCGTCAGTCGGAGCCGAGTGGACATTCCTTTCGGACCCCGACCGAACGGTTCAGAAGGATCTCGACATTCAGGAGTACACCGACCCCGAGCATAATCCGATGATCCCGCATACGCTCGTGCTCAAGCCGGGCCTCGTGATTTACAGCATCTATAACGGCTACTGGTTCTGGGGGCATCCATCGGTCATCGATCTTTGGCACGACCTGCGCGTCGTGACGAGTGAAATCCGCCCAGACTGGGATCTGAGTACTCCTGGACTCCGGGAGGCATGGAATGCGGGTGACTTCTCGCGTTTCCACGGGTGGAACAAGCGGGCCAGTATGGAAGATGCCTCGATTGTACGGAACAAATAGCACAGCCACCAACTTCGATTTACTGCGGTATCGGAATAGCTCGGGAGGCAATCATGGCAGAGACACCAGAGACGAACAAACCAGATTTCAGAGGTCGATCGGAGCCTCGATGGCTGGCGAGAATGTTTCACATAGATCGCGAATAGATCGATCGGGAAGGACATTGCTCTCACGACGGTCATAGAAAAGATCGGATAACGAAAGCAGCCTGGGAGGAGTCCCGCTCGGTCAGAATTCGAGGAAGCAATCCCATGCCCGATAAACTTGAGTCACCGGATAAGCAACAACCGATGGAGCTCGCCACCGATTTTCTAGGAGAGGATCGGCACGAGTTCGTGGCAAAACTGGCTTACCAGCTTTGGGAAGGGAGGGGTCGCCCGTTCGGTTCGCCTGAGATTGACTGGTTCACAGCGGAACGAGCTGTGTACTCGTCATTGGTAGGGTCGGGTTTGGTTACCCCCTCTCCGAATGCCCCGCAGCACATTGCAGAACAGATTTACTGAAAATGTGCGGAGTGGGTTGCGGCCACCGCTTTCGTTCGACCGAGCAGGCGAGGCTTGTAGCGAAAGTGCTTGGATGATTCCTAACGTACGGGTTTATCTCCAAGATGATGGTGCCGAGAATCTCTTCTATGCGACCGTCTACCGGCATGTTCATGAATTCCAGTATTTTGTATCCTCGTATTTCACGAGTTCGCTGGTCGTGTTCTTGATGAGTCTAAGAACGTGCTTGCTGGCCTTTAGTCGGTGATACCAGTGATACCTAAAAGTACGAAAAATGGCGATTCAGGAGCAACAGATGCAACAAAACTTAAAGGCTGCAATGTGGAGTAAAAGTTGTCCTTAGAATAGTTTACAGTCGATGTTCCTCAAATGATGAGAGATAGCAGCGTTCGCGATTATCGAATCCCACTCTCTCCGCCATATTATTGAAAATAAACAAGTTGCTTAGAATTCTAAGCCCACTCTCAACTCCTCTTTCGTCTTTGGAATGAGTGACATGCAGTTTTGCAAGGCCTAGGTGCGTGCCGTTAGGCGAAAAGCGACTGATTGAGAATCCAGTTTTTCGATCGCCGAGGGAGGAATTCTGCAGACACTCAGGTCGAGGGAGTTAAATGCTGAGAGTCAGATACCTCTAAGTTTGTCGGCACGCTGGAAATCGGGTCACTTCTCCGTAACTTCCGGATCTAACCGCCCACTTCATTGTTTCCTCTGACGGGAGCCAAATGGCTAAAAGCTTCAGTATGATTACAGGTAAGCAACTTCCGATGGGCCGATCTTCGATTGACGGCGGAAACGTGCTGGAGGTGCTGCGAACTCACGTTTGAACGCGCGGTTAAAAGCGGCTTCGGACTCATACCCAACGTCGAGCGCGATTTGGGCCACTGAATGACTTGTTGTGGCCAGCATTTGAGCTCCCAGCTGAAGTCGCCAGCGTGTAAGGTAGGCTATCGGAGATTCTTTGAGGTAATGCCGGAACCGCTCAGCCAGCACCGAGCGCGACACTCCCGCTTCTTTCGCCAGAGAAGCAATCGTCCATGGATGAGCAGGATTGCGGTGCATCAGTGCGAGGGTCTTTCCGACATCCGGGTCGCGGGCACCGCCCAACCAACCAGTCTGCTCCGGCGGCAGCTGGGCAATGTAGACCCGTAGTGTCTCCACAAATAAGACTTCCGACAGTTTCGCCAGAACAGCCTCTCCTCCGGCCTGGGAAGCGCCTGCTTGGTCGACAGAGAAGCGAATCGAATTCTCTAACCATCGGCCTGAAGGATTGTCGCGAATACTGATTTTGAATATGGATGGTAGACCGCTGAGAAAGACTTGGCCCAGGCGGGGCTCGCAAGCCATGTAACCGCAGATGAATTTTGTGACTTCTCCTCCTCCACCCACACGCCACACTTTCAACCCCTGGGAAAGTACATCGACTAAATGCTCGGAATCGTCCACTGTCCGCACGTAGAACACCAATATCCCGACCACGGCAGCCGATGCCGTGAGCTAGGTCCGGTGAATGATGTGTAGGCCGGACTGGCGGAATTACGCAGGTCGCCGATTCAAACTCGCAACGCAGCCCTGCGGCTCACTACTTTTTCTCTTGAGAAACGAGGAAGAGTGGTGGCCAGCGCTTTTCGTGAAAGTTCTCGTCCACCACCAGATAAGGAGTTCCCGGAGGAAGCACCTGAAGGGTTTTCAGGAATTCGATGAGCGAGTCCTGATCGTAGGATTTCAGGGCCTGAAACTGCTTGCGAGAGGCCAGCGCCTCCCCGGCGTGTGCCAGCACCGATTGGCGAAGGGTCACGAATAGACCATGATGAAAAAACGGAGGCTCGTTCGCGGAGCCCCACAGGCGTTTCGTGAGGAAGCGGCGATTGCCAAGCCGAAACTTTGGGGTCCACGGCGTTTGGTTCTGGTCGAGCGGTTCACCCGAGTCCGTCGCATCGCAGATGTCATGGAGTTTGAAGTCGGTGTAGGCAGGAACCCAGACTACATCTGAATTCGCAGGATCCGACGACAGTCTCGGCAGCGGCAGTTCCTTATTATTGTTTAAGTCCAGCGCTAGGGTCTTAGTGGTTCCGGTGCGCAGGTTAAGGGCGGGATTGTAGGGATTGGGCTCGGTGTAGACCCAGCCCTTCCGGTCAAGCGGCAGCTTGGGAATGTGGCAGGAGGCACAGCCGATTTGCTCGAAGACCTGCTCCCCATTCAAGACCGCTTTTTCGATCGCCGGGTCGTTGGGAATGACGCGACCGGGTACGGCCATCGCCGCCTGGTAAAGCGTGGCTGCCGTGATATCCGCGCGGGTAAGTTCATTCTTGACGCCATCGCCATCTTCATCCGTGTCGAGCCCGAAGCGCTCGCTTGATTGCATGCCGTGGTGTTGATTAAACGCAGTATTGGTGAATTCGCGTAACGAAACTACGTTGCTGGCCTGATGCCAGGGACGAAGAATCAGAGTGGGCCGGTCGACCGGTGTGGGCGCAACAATACTCGCACGGGGCAGACCCTCGATTCGGGTTGTATCCCAGGTACCATCTTTCCGGCGCCCGAGCCAGCCGAACGAAACGCCTTTGCTGACCAGCTGCTTGCTGTCGCCCAGACGAAGAGAATCACGAATTCCCTGCAAGTCGGCGGTCATTTGCCGCGCCAGCATCTCAAGATAACCGGCGCCAAACATGCCCGTGGTTCTACGGAGGTTCGCTACGCTTTGCAGAGTGACGGGTTTTTGCGACTCGTCGACGGCGCCACTTGTGGGCACTCGATCTGCCGGGTCGAAGGTAATAAAGTCGAAGCGTTGCCCAAGAACGAACACGCCGGTAACGAAATCGCCGCCGCCGCCGGGGACGCCGTAGGGCATGTTGTGACAGCCATAACAGGAGTTGGCGTCCGGACCGGAGAGGCGATTAAATGCTCTCGACCCCGACAGCGGTTTCGAGGGATCGGACAGCGCCGTTCCGTTTCCCTTCATCAGCGGACGACCACCACCATCCTGGTCGGTCCAGTTGGCCATGAACAGCTTCTTGCCGTAGTCGAGCAGATCCTTTAGCGGAAGGGTGAATTCCTCGTCATCCTGCAGATGGCGAGGAATGGCGCGTTCATCGCCGATGCGGCTTTTTGGCTTGCGTTCATCTGCCACGACCGTTGCGCCCAGCAGGAGCAGGAGAGCAACGGCGGCGCTGAATTTCATTGACCTATCCATTTCTCATTGTCAGTGTGCGACACTTACGCCCACCGGCTTTGCATTGACCAATTGATTTGTTACATTCACTATCTTGATAGTGCCGGCCACCTGATCTGTGCTCGTATTCACCAGCGTGACTGTGTCGCCATACTTAACGTCGCCACAACCGCTATTGCCGTCACAAATATTCGACACATAAGCGAAACCGTCTGCTGATATGGCCATACCGGGAACAGTGGCCCCGAGGTCGCTGGTAGGCCCGCCGGGGAAGTAAGTCCCGCTATCAATCACAATACGAGTGCCGCTGTCGGTCACATTGTCGTTGGCATCGATGTTGAGCACGGCCAACGCGTAATAGAGAAATGGAGGAGCGCTCGGGTTATTTACGTTGCCGATGGAAGGAGACCCGGCTTTCACGTATGCCTTCGTTCCGTCCGGAGTGAAAGCGATGCCATAGGGATTGCAGCAAATCGGAATCGACGTGCTGCTCTCGACTACGTTATGGTTTGCGTCGATTCTCAAAATCGAAATCGCATTCGTAGATGATTTCCCGAACGGCTGCATACCGTTCGCAACCAGGGCAAAGCGTCCGTTGGGCGCAACCACGATGTTGCCTTCCCCAGAAAGCGATTTTGGTACTCGCTGTCCCGTGTCGCTCAGAACCCCTTGAGGGGACAAGGACAAGATAATGTACTGCCTGTCGGGCGGAGTTGTTGCGGGATAACTTCCGTTATCCACCAAAATTACAGTCGTATTATCGGGGGTAGTTGCCGCCGCCCCGCCATGGAACATAAGGCTGCTAACCACCGACTCCGACCCAAGGTTGATGCTGGAAATCGGTCGATTCTGCCCTGCAGAGTCGGTCGCCTGCGTCACTGCAAAACGGCTGTCGCTTGTGAGGGCAAGGCTCTCAACTGATGCACCTTGCGGATAAGAGAGTATCCCAAGAGAGGATGAGGGATTCGTCGTTAGATTGTAAAACCAAAATCCGGAGTTCGAAGAAAAGATTGCTTCGGAACCATCTGGGGTCACCGAGACGCCGACCGACCCCGAAACGTTTAGGATGTTTGTCAGTATAGGTGGAGTTAGTCCGGCGTTGATAACTGAGCCGCCCTCTCCGCTAGCAACAACCACATAGTGATTTTGAATGACAGCTACGATGTCACCAACGGCCGTTGTCCCACCAGGAACTATGGTAACGAAAGTAGAGCTACCCGCCCATCGAAAACCATTGACCGTGCTCGACACCTGGACCGCTAGTGCGCCATCAACCGAAGGAACGTTGGGAATCGAGAACGTTCCATCAGTTGCCGTAGTCGCGGAATAACCAACCGCCTGCGCAACAAAGCCAACCAGCGGGTTTCCGTTTCCATCGAGAACGCGGCCGGTCACGGTCGTTCCGGGATCGGGAATTACATTCAGCACCACGCTCGGTGCGGCTCCGACATTTCCGCCGTAATCGACCGCGGTGGCGCTGAGCGTCAACGAGGAGCCATTGGCAGGAACTGTGTAATAGAAGACGTACGGGGCAACGGTATCGGTGAAGATCGCCTGCCCGTTGACTAAGAGGTTGACGGCAGACACCGCAACATCATCAGTGGCATTCACCGTCACGGCTAGAGTGGCGCCTTCCACCACGGTGCTTCCGGACGTAGGCGAAACGATTGTTACCGCCGGGGGAACGCCAGACGTATCTTGCACTAGCTGATATTGCCCAATGTAGAGATGACTATTGCCCGAGGAGCCAAACCTGTTGAAGGTCGTGCTGTCCGCTACGAGGTAGGCGTACGATTTGTCAATCGAAATGCCCATTCCGTAATCAGTGCCTGGGGAAAAGCGAAGAATGGAACGCGAGAGCAGGTCGGTGGGATCCGAAATGTCAGTGATAGGAATGCCATCAGGCGCGAAAGACACGCATGCACCGAAAGCTAAATTACCCGCAAGCACCAGATCATTCTGAACTCCACCAAGGGCCTTATTCGTGATCGCCGACACCAGAGTCGGAGCCAGGGGCTTAGAAATGTCGATCGACGCAACGCTATTCTGGTAAGGAGCGCTAAGCAGTTCAAAATCCGCAGCGAACGCGTAGTTACCCTGGATCGCTACCTCGTGTGCATTGATTGTGGAAAGCTGCCCGAGGAGAGCGGGCGATCCTGCATTGGAAACATCCACGACGTAAACACCATTAGTATCTGCGGCAACCACCGCGATTCCTTGCGCTGGATCGACGCTAACGCCCCGGATGAGACCGCTGAGCGGTAGCAAAGAAAGCTGCAGTGGGGTCGACGGGTTCGTGACATTCGCCAGGAACAGCCCGGTACTGTTGGCCACATATGCGACATTTCCCTGGATGTTTACATCCAGTGCAGTACCGGAAGTGTTAAGCGTGCTTCGGAGCGCTGGTGAAAGCGGATTTGTGACGTCAATGATTTCCAGACCGGCAGTCCCTGCAGCGACGAACGCGAGATTGCCAACTACCCTTATATTGTTCGCATTCCCGGCAAGAGGGAGCGTTGCAACGATAGTCGGCTTAGTGCGGTCGGTTGCATTCACTACCTGAATTCCACCTGATCCGGCAGCCACAAAAACGTAATTGCCATTCACCGCGACTCCGTTTGCGAAACCAGGGATGGCAATGGATCCAAGCGCGGTGGGGCTGAAACTGGTCACAGTGCCGCTCGCCGTCGCAGTGAATCCGCTGTTGCTTGCAGTAATCGTGCACGCCCCCGCGTTTCCGGCAAAAATTGCCCCGTCAGGAGCGCCGAAGTTGCAAACCGTGAGGTCGCTCGAAGAGTAATTCGTTCCTTCCTGGGTTGAAGTCAAGTCAATCGTCGTTTTACCGTCAATCAAGTGGCCGATTACACTGAGTTGCTGAGAGCCCTGCTGGGCTAGCGAATTCACTACTAACGCAAAGCTGCTTGGCTTAACTTCCAGCGACTGTAAGGCTTTCGCCAGCTTGGCCGCAAGCGTCCCGCCAATCGTGCCGGTCTGCACTTCGATTCCGTCTGAAATGCCGGTGCCATCGGTCGAGAAGAGCAACGGGTTGGTCTGGTAGACGAGAACTTCCTGTCCGTCGGTCAGACCATCGCCATCGGTATCTGGATTATTCGGGTCCGTGCCAAACTGAAATTCTTGAAGATTGGTGAGTCCATCGTGGTCCGGATCTTCCGCGGGGAATGCTGGATCGGTAAGTTGCGGACAAGGAGTTCCGGCCGAGAAGTTCGGACAGAAATTGGAGAGAATCCAGGAGTTTGGAATTCCGCCGTTGTTTGCTCCCGCGAGTACTACCTGAATATTAATAATGCCCTGCTCACCTTCGTTCAGCGCCTGAATCAAGACCGTGCCGCTGCTCACTGCCGTCACCAGGCCTTCAGAGCTTATAACCGCTATCGACGCATTGCTGGTCCTGTATAGTGTGCCCGTACTTGAGGCGGAAATATTCTGCCTGCTTCCGTCCGAGTAAGTGGCCATAGTGGTGAGCTGCGTAGTCTGGCCGGCCTGCGTCAGCATAGTTGGCGTTGCATTGATGCTGATACCCGAAGGAATCGGTGTGGTGTTTCCCAGAGTAATATCGGGCAGATTGACAGCTTGGTTCGTTCCAACGGTGAATCGATCGGACTGGCCGAACACCGCGACGCCATTGCGCAAGCATGTCGCGCGTGCGCGAACCGGGCCAAAGTTGGCTGGGATAGTCGGTAGAATCCAGCTGCCATCGCGGTTCACCTGTGTCGAGCGATTGAGTACGCTAACTACGCAGGTGTCATCCAACAGCGATGGTACCGGCGGGAGCGGAAGAATGACGCCGTTCGGAAAAGTGCCTGTCTGTTCCTGGCTCCTGGCGGAACAAAGCGATAAGCAACAGAAAGCCACGACAGCGACGATTGACAAACCCGGTCTGGTCGCCACAGCTCTTCTCACGATTAAAGTCCTTTACAGCGGCTACTTACTAATTCGTTGTACAGAAAAAGTCGGTCGTTCCGGCGCACGCGCCATTGCAGTTCAACCCGGTCTCACAGGTTGAATCCGGCTTGCATAGGAATTGGTTGGTCACGGCCCGGCATTGGCCATTGCATCCGGCTTGGGTCTCCGAAGACGACGCAGGATTTGAACAAACCTGCGCGTTTCCAATGCCGCCATAAATTGACGTGCTGCCGGGGTAACATGATTCCTGGCAGCCGAACACCTTGTCTCTGCAATCGATCGCCTTGAAGTTATCTATGTTGACATTGTCGTGCCAATTGCCAGTTGGCGAGCCAGCCTCTTGACCAAAGGCGTGAACCATTTCGTGTAACAATGTTGAGGCGAGTGAATCAGGGCAAAGGCCTTTTTTCAGCGCATTGGCATTAATGCTGATGACGTTCGATACCGTTAGTTGTTCGGGATCATCAGGATCTTGCGAGTTTTCGGAGTGGGCACACTCGCTGCTAGGATTCAAGTTACATTGAATGTAAAGTCCCGGTGTAGCCCTAATATTCTGTTGCATCCGCTGCCGCAGATCGTCTCCGATACATGTTTCGTCGAAAATTTTGAACAGAGCGTCAGTGATCGCAGTCTGGACAAGGAGATTACTGAATCCACTACCATTGGGGACGCACGTGCCATCTGCTGTCGAGCACTGACCATTGCAGGACGCATCGAAGAAGACGTGCACAGGAAGAAGTGAGCTCGGTCCCAGGTCTACCATAAGGTTGCTTGGATCGGTGCATGGCGCAGCATTTGGGTTCGGAACACAGGCAACGCCATTGCATATCTTGCAGGACCCGCAGTCGGCCACTTGTCCCGCCGCATTCGGGTCTCCTCCGCAGTGCCAACCGGCCTTGAGCACTCCGACACCTGGATCGGATGCGATTACCGATCCGTCATCGCTCACAGTTGCGGTACCAATCGCGACGAACATGCTCAGATCGTGATCGTAGGAATACATTTCCGTTTTTGCCCGAGGCGCGAGACCGTCAACGTTGGGTAGCGTCATCGCCGCCGGCGGATTAAACAAAGTTCCGACGGGCTGAATCGTGACGATGAAGCGAGGCTGCTGGCCGAACCCGGGAGCCATGGGCACTTTGTCGCCGTGTACGGTCGAAACCGAAACGCATCCCTGGCGCGAGCCTCCGGGGAACGTTGCCGAACCCGGAGCTACGGTGAGTGCGAATCCCGGCGCTTCCGGCAAGGTCAGCGTTCCTCCGTGGGTCGCGTCAACGCAAACCTGGTTCGCCGCGTCTAAGATTGGTAAATAGATTGGAGTGCCCACGTTGTTGTCCTGGCCGGCTACGGTGACAATGTCGTACTCGAGAGTGGGATAGGAAACAGTTCCGCCACCCGCAGTCGTGCCATCGGCCATCAGCTTGAAATAACCGTAGGGCGCGCTGTTGATGACGAAATGCCCTTGCGTATCGGTCTGCACTGGCGTGCCAATCTGCAGTGGCTGATTATTGTTGCTGCCCTGGTTGGTCTGGTAGAGGCGCATGGTTACGCCGGCTATGGGATTGTTGCTGTTGTCCAGCACATCGCCGCTGATCGTCGTCTTACTGGGATCGCCAGCATTCAGCGCACTGGCGGTGAAAGCGGCAGCGGAACCGGGGTTTCCCGCAAAGTTTGCCGCGACGACATTGCTCGTTGGTGTTGTGTCGGTACTTGAGCCCAGAGTCAGCACGGCAAGCGCGCGCCCATCGCTGTCAGTGGTAATCACCTGAGTGGGCGCTCCGTTGAAACTGCCTCCTCCGGTTACCGCCGTGAAAGTAACTGGCACACCCGCGATGCGATTGTGACCGGAGTCTGTCACCACTACGCCTAAGGGAAATGTGAGCGCCTGTCCGGCCACCCCCGTCTGGTTGTCGCCGGAATCGACTACGATTTGCGCGGCGCTGCCGGCAACGCCGACTGCGGTAAAGTCGGCGACGACAAACGATGTGGCACAGGAAGCTTCTACGCGATTAGTGCCTACGCCGGAACGGTGGCCGAGAGTCCAGGAGACCTGGGCGTGCCCATTGGAGTCGGTGTTAACCGTTGCGGCGGCGGCGCTTGCGCCGGCACTGGTTACGACCCCATCATTTCCTGTGACCTTGAATACGACAGGCTGGTTCGCAACCGGATTGCCCGAAGGATCGGTCAATGCGACGACCAGCGGCGAAGCCAGCTGCGTGGCAATTGTCGCGGATTGATTATTTCCAGAAATAATCGTGAGCGCGTTGCTCACGGCCGCTTGTCCAATGGAAGGAGCTGGCGGCTGAGAAGGAGACACTCGCGTGACCGTGATAGTGGTGGTAGTGGCGTTTCCGGCCTGATCTCGGGCCACAGCCTGGATGGTGTTCGGACCTAATGCCAGCGGCACACTGGCAATGGCGTACGTCCGGTTCGCAACCTGCGCCGCAGTCCCGTTCACGGTCACTTGCGCGTTGGTGTCGTTGACCGTGCCGGGAACAATGTCGTTGACGATTCCCGTGACCGAAACCGTGGAGCTGGTAGTGACGGAGTTGGTGGCGGGAGAATCGATGGTCAAGTGGGGCGGCGTCGTATCGAGAGTCACGTTGACGCTGGCCGTGCCCTGATTGCCTCCGGCGTTGGTCGCCACCGCGGCAAGCGTGTTGATTCCTTCCACCAGCGGCACAGTCGCGGTGAATGTTCCGCCGCTGGGGAAGGCAGCGATGCCGTTGATCGTCAGCGTGTCTGCCGGGTTATCGATGGTTCCGCGAACGGTAATGGGAGTGACATTGGTGAAACTTAAGTCAGCTGGGGACGTGATGGTGACAACCGGCGCCGGAACCAGTGTGACGCTGGTGGTCGCGGACGCGGAGTTACCGGCGACATCGGTAGCCGTGACGGAGATCGTGCCGGCGCCGGTGCTGAGAGAAGTGTCGCAGGTAAATCCCGAGCCGCTGAGTTGCCCGGCCGCGCCATTGCAGGAAAGGCTGGCCACGCCCGAAGCTGTGTCGCTCACCGTTCCCGACACCGGAATTCGAGTGGAATACACGTTCCCCGAAGCGGGCGACGTGATCGCGACCGTCGGCGGAGTTTTATCAACCCTTACGAGAAGCGAAGTAGTTGCTGTATTACCGGCGCGATCCTGCGCTGCCTGCGACTGCACTGTGGTGACGCCCTCAGTGCTAACCGGCACGGGCGCGGGACAACTGGCAATTCCGCTCACGCTATCTTGGCACTGGAAGCTTACCGTGAGATTGGAATTGTTCCAGCCGGCAGCATTCGGCGACGGGCTCACAGTCGGCGTAATCGTCGGGGGACTCAGGTCAATATTTACCGCAGCCGATGCGGTCGCCGTCTGCCCGCCGTGGTCCACAGCGCTTCCAGTCACAACTTGATTTGCGCCTTCCGAACTTACCGTGACGGGCGGCGAGCAGGTGGCGATGCCGCCAGTTCCACCCGAGCAGGTGAAGGTGACTGTAACCGGCGAGTTATTCCAACCAGCGGCGTTCGGGGACGGTATTACTGCCGCCGTTATCAGTGGAGGGTTATTGGGCGCAAATGCGAGCGTCGTGCCGGTCGTGGCGCTATTTCCCGCAAGATCTGTCGCGGTTCCCGAGACCACCTGATTCCCCGCTGAAGCGGCAACCATCTGAGGCGGCGGGCAAATGGCGACGCCCGAGAGAGTGTCGGAACAGGTGAAAGATACCGTGACATTTGAGGTGTACAAGCCGGATCCGTTTGGTGGCGGCGAAGTCGCGGCCGTGATGGTCGGCGGCGTCTTATCGATGTTGAGCGTAACGCCGCCCACGGCAGTGTTTCCCGCATTGTCGGTTGCCGTGCCCGAAACAATTTGTTGTGCCCCTTCCGTGGTTACGGTCTGCGACAGCGGACAAGTCGCAACTCCGGAAAGCGCATCGGCGCAAACGAACGTGACCGCCACGTTCGTGTTGTTCCATCCCGATGCATTGGGAGGGGGCACGATGGACGCGGAAATAGTGGGTGGCGTCGTATCGGTTTCGAAGGTTTGCGAGATTACAGTGCTGGAGTTACCAGAGCGGTCGAAAACCGTGAGCTGAATGGTGTGATTGCCGTCCTGAAGCGAAGGAAGTGTGCCCATGGCCTGCGTGGAGCTTATCGTCAAAGCAGCGGTTTCATTTACGCCATCCACTGTCAGCAGCAGCTTCGAAGTGTCCACTCCGCTGCGATCGTCCTGGTAGAGCAGGGCCACCGAGGCGGCAGCGGTATTCAGAATGCCGTTCGCGGCCGGAGCCTGAATTGTTCCCGTAGGGGGAACTGTATCGACTACGAACGTGGCATGAGCGTTGCGGGAGTTGCCGACCAGGTCATTTACCACTGCGCTCACGATGTATGTGCCGTCAGCCAGGGAAGCAGTGGCGGAGATTGCGCCCTTCGCTTGTTGGGATCCGATTTGAAAATAAGAAGTGATATCGGTTGCGGGACTCGTTCCCTGCTGCAGATAGATTTTGACCGACGAAACGTCCACCCCCGTTCCACTGCCGTCTGAGTACTGCAGGGTGAGTGATGGGGCCGGGTTGTTGGTGAAGGAATTGTCGAGCGGAGCCGCGAAAGAGACTACGGGCGGTACTGTGTCCACGAAAAATGACAGAGTCGCAGGCTGAGAAGCATTGCCGGCGCGGTCCTGCACGGATGCCGTGAGAACGTGCGTTCCATCGGCTAGCGGAGGGGTCAATTGTAAAACACCGGTGGCCGTACTGGCCCCAGGTGCTATCAAGGTTGAAATGTTCGTTCCATCCAACGTAACCACCAGCGTGTTGGGGTCGACACCAGAAGTTGCATCGGAATAGGAAATCGTTACGGCGGGAGTGTTGCTGTTGATCTTGGGAAGCGGCGACTGAAATGCAATCGCCGGGGGCGTCGTATCCACGAGAAAAGTGGACGAGGCAGTGCCGACGGTCCCCGCGAGATTGCCGATCGACGCGGTGATCGTATTTTTCCCATCGGGAAGAGTAAAGGCAGCAGTCAATTGGCCGGTCGCAGTGGCGGAGCTGGCGGCAAAGAGGCTGGTTGCGTCTGCGCCGTTCACATAGACCTTGAGCGTGGTCAGGTCCAATCCCGAAACGTCGGAGTAGCTGATCGATACCGGAGGGACATGCGTGTTCAGGATGGCGTTCGGGGCCGGCTGAGTGACATGGATGGTGGGCACGGTAGTGTCCACGTTGAAGTTGGCTTGCGCCGATCCCACATTTCCCGCGAGATCTTTGATTGACGCGACCAGCATATGAACGCCATTGCCCAGCCCTGCGGCCACGGCCGTCGCGCTCGTTGACGACAACGTCATGGCCAATGGCGCGCCGTCGAGGGTTACATTGAGCTTCGTCGTATCGATCGCCTGATCGTCGGAGTACTGCACCACAACCTGCGTGCTCGAAGCGCCGAGATACGAATTGGCCGTGGGTTGTGAGAAAGAGATCACCGGCGGTGTGGTATCGATATTGAACGATGTAGAAGCGTTGGACTGGTTGCCGGCTAGATCCTGAATTTGCGCCACAATCTTATTCGCCCCTTGTGGCAGAGGACTGCTTGGCGGAAGAGTGGCCATTGCCCCCGTCTGAGTTTTTTGAAACAGCGAAGTCAGATCGGAACCGTTCACCAACACCTTCAAACTTGATAGATTCACTCCGTCGTTGTCTGAGTATTGAATGCTGATCGTCGGAGCAGGATTATTCAGGTAGACCCCTAATGCGGGCTGCACGATTTGAATCAGTGGCGGGGCCAAATCCACAGTGAATTGCGAGGTCGCACTGCCCTGGTTGCGAGCTAGGTTGTAAAGCGTAGCCACCAGAGTGTGCAGCCCCGGTGAAAGGGCCAGCCTGGCCGGAATCGTAGCGGTGGCGTCGCCCTTCCGAATCGTGAACAGATAGGTGCGGTCGACTCCGTCAATGGTTACTCTGAGCGTGGCCTCGTCGCATTCGGAATGCCAGACGTCGTTGAAGCCTGGCGCCTTCGAGTAGGTAATCTGGATTTGCGGTGTAGCAGTGTTGATGTAGCTGCCGGTTGCCGGAGTCACGATGGTGACCTGAGGCGCCACCTTATCGGCATTTGTGCCCCAGATGGCGACCGAAATCTCAGAACCGGGCGCACCATCGACGGTAACTTGAAGCGTGTTCTCACCCGCCACCGGGGAGACAGTAGGGTCCAATTCCGCGACGCCCTGATTTATATTCGAGGGGCCAAGAATCTCCGTGCCATTCAGCGAGACGGTTGCGGAACTTACTCGTTCACGCCCGAAGACGTTCCCGTTCACCACCTGCATGGTGAACGGAGCCACCACCCAACCGGGGACGTCAAACTTCGCGACATAGCTTGTCGGCGCGTTTCCCCTTGTTCTGACAAAGGTTTGTGTCTGAAACACGAGCGGGTTTTGCCCATTGTCGTCTGCATAGACTACTGGGGCATAGACTGCCGTGAGACAGACTGCCGTCAAAAAGCCGACGAGCGCCAGGATCGTGACCGTGATGATTCTTGCAGGCAGGCAAGTCGCCTGACGCACTGGGCACGAAGCAATTTCCCGGCAGTTTGCCCTTGGCCGATTCGCCATAACCTTCAAGTACCGCTTCATTTACCGCGTCTCAGTTCTTTTCGATCTCAGAATCAGGGCCGAGGTTTCCGCAGTGGCACCGATGCGGCCACCTTTGTCACCAGAAATATTTGAGCTTGCAGTCAATCTGGCAAGCTCCGAATCGATCGTCTTCTCGAACACCGCGGTCGATTGCGCGCCCGCTACAAAAATTCCATTGATAAAAAATGCAGGAGTGCCGCTGACTCGCGCGCTCGATCCGGCCCTCACGTCAGCGTCAACCGCGGTCTTGAACTTCTCTGTGTTCAGACATGACAAGAATTGCGCTTCGTTGAGTCCGGAGGTCCGGGCGTCATCGAGCAAACCGGCAGCATCCAGCTTGTTTGGAACCGAAAATAAGAGGTCATGGTATTGCCAGAATTTCCCCTGTTCGCTGGCACAACGAGATGCTTCCGCCGCGGCCAGCGAATGCGGATGAATCTGGCGTAGAGGAAAGTCCCGGTAAGCTAGTTTTACTTTGTCTCCGTACTTCGCCAGTACGGTTCTGATCACTTGTTCCGAGCCTCGGCAGAATGGGCACTCGTAATCGGAAAATTCCACGATCGTCACTGGAGCGTCGGGGTTGCCGCGGACCCGTGCGGGATCGTATCCCATCTCAATTTTCGGCGGAGCCAGGAGAATGGCGACGCTGGATTCCCGCCTCAGACTCTCCATGTAAGCCGCCCGCGCCTGGTCCAGCTTCATCCTCTTCAGCGTTTCCAGCAGGCGCGGCTTCACTTCTGCAAGCGGCCGGGATTCCCGCTGCCCTAAATAAAAGGCTTCGATTTCGGCATCGCTGGGGTTAGGAATTTTCGAGGAAACTTCCTGCTCGATCAACTTGTCAGCCGTAACTCCCTTTCGGCTGGCGGCGTTTTCCAATACCTTCTGATCAATCAGCGTTTCGAGAGCACGGCTTTTCAGCTCGTACTCTTCATTCCGAAGCCGCTGCAACTGTCCCTCGACCTGGGGCAGCAACTCGTCTTCGTAGATGGCTCGTCCCCCAATCACGGCCACAGGCTTTCTGGCGGCGATCCCGGAGTCTGCGGTACTAGCCTTGGTCCGCACGTCAACGGCATTCGTGCCCGACTGGGCGATGGCGCGAAGCGAGAACGAGAATAACAACGAGAAGAGGATGGCTGGAACAGCCATGATTGCTACGAATGGAGTCCTGATGGGCTGAGACATTGCGGTCCTCTGGAACGAGGTTTTCCCCTGCGAAATCCAGGTTCTGCAAAACCTGGTTCTGCAAAATCTGGCTGTGTAAAAGCCAGGATTTTCGCGAGAAATTTATGGGGGTGAGCAAGAACAACTGTGCTAGAATTTGGCCCAACTTTTGGGCTTCGTCCTCCCCCTCCTCCCCCAGGCAGGAAAAGTAATTCGGATGTTCGTGAAATGTCCTAAAGCTGGCGCTCAAAAGTTATCAAATTTTCTCAAAGCCACGCTATGCTCAGCCTGACCAGCCACTTGCATCGATTCGGCGATTTCACACTGGACGCCCAGACGCGCGTCTTACGCCGTGGAAATGATCCGATATCGCTGACTCCGAAGGCATTTGAAGTATTGCTTCTGCTGGTCGAAAGCGCCGGAGAGATCGTTACCAAAGAAGAACTGATGAAGGCGGTCTGGCCGAACAGCTTCGTCGAAGACTCGAACCTGACCCAGACCATATTCATGATTCGCAAAGCGCTGGGAGAAACGCCGGACCGGCGCTACATCGTCACGGCGCAGGGACGGGGATACCGGTTCGTCTCCGAGGTGACAACCAATCTGGACCAGGAGGGATTGCAGCTCCCGCCGGAAAACGAACGCGTGGTAAACCTGCAAGCGGCGACGTCAGCAATTAAACCCGGACGTGCGGTGGCAATGCCGCTTACAGAATCTCCGGCCGCGAACTACTCCCGATCCACTCGCGTGTTTCTGGCAGCATCGATTCTGCTGTTGGCCGGCGTGGCAGGCTGGTATCTGCGGTCGCGAATGTATTCTCCGAAATCGACTACAGACCGGGTGATGCTCGCAGTACTGCCCTTTCAGAATCTTACCGGCGACCCGGGCCAGGAATATTTGAGCGACGGCCTGACCGAAGAGATGCTAGGCCATTTGGGGAATCTCGATCCGCAAGATCTGGGGGTCATCGCGCGGACTTCGATCATGCACTACAAGGGCACTTCGGCACCGCTGGAGCAGATCGCGCGCGAGCTGGGTGTTCAGTACGTGATTGAAGGCAGCCTGCGGCGGGATGCCGACCGGCTGCGCATCAGCGTGCAATTCATTCAGGTGCGAGATCAGTCGCATCTGTGGGCGAGAGAATATGACCGCGAATTGACAGGGCTACTGAGCGTCGAGGGCGAAATCGCTCAGGAGGTCGCTGACGAAATTCAGCTGACCTTGGGGAAGCATGAACCCAGCACATTGCATCGAGCAGAGACTGACACACATTCTTACGAAGCCCATGACTTCTATCTGAGGGGCCTGTATTTCTGGAACAAGCGGTGGGAGGGCTTCCATCAGGCTGCGGACTACTTCCAAAAAGCTATCGATAAAGATCCGAATTATGCTCGCGCATATGCAGGCCTGGCGAACACTTATGTGCTGATGAGCACATGGCTTCAGGGGAAACCCGACGATCTCATGCCGAAGGCACGCGCGGCCGCTCTTAAGGCGCTACAGCTCGACGACAGGCTCCCCGAAGCGCACGTGGCATTAGCATTGGTAGGCGAAAGTTACGAGTACGACTGGCCAACAGCCGAGAGAGAATTCCGGCGAGCCATTGAGCTCGATCCGAATTACTCCACAGCTCATGAGTGGTATGGCGAAGGCCTTTCCTCGCAAGGGCGATTCGCAGAGGCTTTGGCCGAAAGCGACCGCGCCCGCCAGCTCGATCCGGTCTCGCTGATCGTTGCCAGCGACCGGGGCGCGGTGCTGTTTCGCGCGCGAGACTATAACGGTGCGATCGCTCAGTTTCGCGAAATCCTCGAAATGGATCCCCGCTTCATTCACGCCTTCGACTATCTACTGTTTTCCTACGTTCGTTCCGGCCGCTTTCCGGAAGCTTTGGATGAGATCAACAGGTATGTCCGCCCGGTCGCCCCGGTCTGGGCGGCAGGAGATGAAGCGATTGTTTACGGCCAATGGGGTCGAAACGAAGAAATGAAGCGTGCCCGGGCGAAATTCGACCGATATTCGGCAACCAGCCAAAACAATTGGTATGTGGGGCTGAAAGTTTGGGCTAACACAGGGCACATAGACAAAGCCGTTGCTGCCTTACAAGATCTCCTCGCGTTACGCTCCCACGTCATCCCCGCATTGAAGACAGACCCTTTCTACGATCCTCTGCGCAGCGACCCGCGGTTCCAGGAATTGCTCACTCATGTTGAACGTGACAAGAACGATTAACGTGGGATCGAGTGCCGATGCAGGGGCAGGGTCCAGTCCGATGTAAAGCGGAGGCTCTACCTTGGCTGAACTTTTGCCCAGTTGGAGCCTTCCGCCAACGGGCGATAAATGCAGGACGAGCAGGCAGGTGATTTCAAAACCGGCGTTGTGCGTCCAGACAAGCTACGTTGATTGCGCGCCAGGTGCGCAGGCGCGCTGAACAGCGGCGAATGCGCCGGCAGGTCAGAAAATCGAAGTGAGAAGTTTTTCTTTCGCCGCGGTAGTTGTGCTGGAAGGCTAGGCCGCAGCTTTGGATCTCATTCGCTTGCATCGGACCATCAGTTCTTCGACCTGGGCATTGGTCCATCCACCCTCGGTATCGAGAACTGCGTAGGTGGAATGACAGACGAGTGGGCCAGCTTCGGCTCGAACTTCTTGGCAGGCGAATGCAAGCAGTTGAGCCAAGCCGAAAAGATGCCCGAGAGCTCGCTGAACGTAGACTGGTAGCGGTACATCGGAGTGAGCGTAACTGTGCCCGGCCTTCCCGTATTGTGTTAAATGTCTTTGGGAACTCGTCATACACTTCGTGAGCACCTCCGTGTAGGAATTCGGCTCCGGGAAAGATCGTCGTCGCCTACAAAGAGCAATCAGCCATCCTGCAGTGGATCAAAGTCGTTCCCTTCTTTGATCCCGTACGCGGCGACCCTCGATTTACCGACCTCGTCCGTCGGGTCGGACTCGACTAAGTGAATCGTCCTGAGCGTTAACTCTTTCTTGGTTTTGTTGCTCCTCGGGGACCCATAATCGAGTCGCGGCGACGGACATCGGGCGAGTTGTGGCCCACTCAGAAGTTGGAAGTCTGGCTCGAACGCAGCCCTTTACAGATTGAACTTGCGTCGACAGGGAATGACACGGATGACCCTGAATGTTCCGGCCACCTTCATTGACTGCTTTTCAAGTGATCACTGAGCCGTGATCCGTTTGTGATCCGTTAGCGTGCTTACCACTGTCTTCCATCGCTTTTACGGTGCCCGCCGTGCTCTCTATGTTATTGAAACTACGTTTTTATGTAAATTCGAATTCGAATTCGAATCCCACTCTCTCCGCCAGTTCTTTTTTTCAATGAGTTAAATCCATACATGCGGTCGTCCATGAGGTAAGCCCTAAGTTGTTGCGCGGTTGGATCATGCACCACTGTCCACCGCGAGAGCCGTCCACGTCCCTATCGCCCTATCTCACGCTCACTGCACACGGAACTGCACGTTGGTTTTGAATGTTGCTCCGCAGTTGTCCCAGGCTTGTACTGCGCCGTAGTAGTAGCCGGGTGAAAGACTGATCGCCTGGTTTACGCTCGAACTGTATGCGGTGTAGGCGACGACTCCAGGGCTGGTGTAAATCTGCAGAGCATAAATGCCGGCGCTGCAGGTCGTCGTTGCGCTCGCGGCGAAGGTCACGGGCGAGCTCACGGTCGCATAGTTCGCCGGGGAAGAGATCGTCACCTGTGAGCCCCCGGAGCTTCCGCCGTTCACGGTAATGTTTTCGCTGGCGGCACCCGCCGTGCCGGTTGAATCCCAGGCTACGACGGTCATGTCCACCGCTCCCTGGGGCAGAGTGACATTCGCATTCAGCGTGCTGCCATTGACGTCATATACGGCTTCGCCCGGCCCGGAATAGACACGGTAATGAACAATCGTTCCCGTTCCGTTTACCTTCGCGGTAGCCACCACGTGTACCGGGTCGCTGACCGTGGCGCCCGGAGCTGGCGAAGAGATGGTCACCGTGGGTGCGGCGTTTTGCACAGTGATGTCGACGGTCTTCTTCAGATATCCGCCTGAGTTATTCCACTCCTGGATTACGACGCTGTAGCTTCCAGGGGCAAGGCTAAGATTGGTGTTGATGCTGTTGGAATTGGTCTGGTAGGCGACTTTGCCGGGCACAGCATAGATTTGCATCGCCGCGACTCCGTCGGGGTCATAGGCGCTTGCCACAAAATGTACGGGGCTAGTGACAACCGCGCCATTCTGCGGCGTGGTGATCGTGATGCTGGCGGGCGATGTGCAAGTCATGCAGAACTTCGCCACGAAGGAATCCGAGACTTGGGCATGGCCGGTATTGTTGGACGGGTTGCCATTATGGGGGTTGTCGTACGCGCCAGGGGTCACCGGAAAATCCATGGCATTGTTTTGGTTAAAGTTGTATCCGGCTACAAAGGCGGATTGTCCATCCGGAGTGACAGCGATCGATTCGGACTGCGTCGACTCTCCGACACTTTGGCCTCCCAGATAGGTCGAATAAAGCAGGGAGGTTCCACTTGGTTCAAAGGTGGTGAAAACCGTCAAAAAGTAATTCGGGACTTCGGTTGGTTCGAAGGCATCAGGAG
Organism: uncultured Acidobacteriaceae bacterium; assembly: GCA_963709305.1. Classification (GTDB taxonomy): domain Bacteria; phylum Acidobacteriota; class Terriglobia; order Terriglobales; family Acidobacteriaceae; genus Sulfotelmatobacter. Next base: position 23,281 of record CAVPWO010000011.1, read on the forward strand.
TTACGGGGTAGTCGCTCGCCCTGCTGTTGCCGTCGACAAAAGCCTTTCCATCCGGACCCACTCCAACAGCGACCAGTTGGGTATTCTGGGAGCCGCCAACATAGGTGGAATAAACATAGCTATGGCCGCCCGGCGAATACTTGGTGAGAAAACCCGAGGAGCTTGGATACGCCTTGTTTTGCGATTGGTAGGCGTTCGCGATGGGGAAATCGTTGTCTGTTGTCCAACCGGCAACATAGATATTGCCGCCCGAGTCTACAGCGATTCCATTGGCGCTCGATTCCTTGCTGCCGCCGAGATAGGTTAGAAAGTTAAAGCCGGTGCCCGCCGAATTCACTTCACCGACGAAACCGTCGATCCCGGAATTAAAAGTCGGCTCCACGGCGTTTACCACCGGAAGCGGAACCTGCGTTTCACCAGAGATGTAAGCATTGCCGCTACTGTCCACGGCGATCGCGTTCGAGGTCGGCCAACTCATTCCGGAATTCACTCCGCCAAAGAGCAACGAGTAAGCGAGAGAACCGCTGGCATTGATCTTGGTCACGAAGACGTCATCGCAATATCCCGTGCAACTCGACAAGTTCTTTGTGCTGGGAAAGTCGCTATTCTGTGCCAAGCCGGTGACATAAATATTGTCGCTGCCGTCGACCGTGACTGCGGTGGCATTGTCATTCCCGCTGCTGCCCAGATAGGTTGAGTAGAGCAGGCTCGAACCGTCGGCGCTCAGTTTCGAAACGATCGCGTCCTGCGCAGTGGCGCAATTCTTGTCGGTCTTCTGAATAGCATTCGCAGTTACGGGGAAATTAGTGTCATCGGTAGTGCCGGTAATGATGGCCTCGCCGTTGGCGTCAACGGCTATTCCGCCCACATGATTTCCACTGGGCGTTTCGGCATTGGGATTCGAGCAGACAAATTCGGATCCTCCCAGGTATGTCGAATACACCAAAGTGGAGCCATCAGAACTAAACTTGGTAATCGCAAGAAGCGGATGCCCCGATCCGCCATACAGTGACGGCGGAGCCTGCCAGCTGAATTGGCCGGTAGGCATGTAAGCGCCCGGAGTCGTTTGATATTGGGGACTTATGGTGGCGCTCAAAAGATAGGCGCTGCCGCTGTTGTCGGCCGCCACACGTTGTGGGAACTCGGTGGGCCCGATTACGGCCGCGTAAGCCAGGGTCGGATCGATGGTGAGAGAAAGAGAGTGATCGTATGGGCCCAGTTCGAACGCCAGGGTTTCCTTGTCTTGTCGCAGCTTGTACGAAACCTGAACATCGGTACGCTTACCGTCCTTGATCTGATACGCGACAGGCTTTTGCCAAGCCATATCGCCTGCAGAAGTCTGAATCAACAAGCTGCCATCCGCTTGCGGGACTATGTGATCCGCGCCTCGCACGCGCAGCGCTATCTTCGATGCGTCCGACTGAGAGGCTAACTCCAGGTCGTACTCAAGTTTGCGATGATTGCCATAGTAGACGAGATCTACGCCCTGATAAATAGAGCGGTAACGAATGCGTCCGTAATTCTGGATGCCCCGAAGCCAATGCTGCTGATCGCCAACCAGATAGTTGCTGCGCCCGGCGAGTTCGTTTTCGCCGGCGGCTTTCGTCAATTGGCTCGCGCCTAGCCACTGGAATGTGACGCTCTGGGGATTTCCCAGATCTTTCTGAGCAAGGGTGAAGATGGCTCGGTCCGCGCCAAGTTCCACAGTCGACCCCGCGCTATGAGAGAGAAACTGGATTCCTGCGGGTGCTTGTCCTTGGTTCAACTCGAAAGCCAGAGGCGTGTCCCCATACGATTCCGCTAATTGAGGCCGGTGGGTAACGTCGTTGGTTTGGGAAAAAGCAAAGTTGGCGAAGCTGAGGAGAAGCGACGAAATCAGGATCTGGTGGGCGCAACGCATACGTACTCCTTTAGAGAAGTGGTTCTGAAAGGCCTGACTATGGTGGGTTTCGGCACAAATGAGACTCAATTATCCGCACAGAGTCGATAGCGGGGTCGACTTGTGCCCTTAGTTGCCGCTTCAACGGCGAGAGGTTGTTTCACGGGCCATGAATTTCACGCACGGTCTGGGCAAAGTGTGAAATATTTTGCAATTAGTCAAACGAATACGAAAATCAGGACACGGCAAAATGCTTTGCGCGAATGTAAAGAAGGACGGTTCATGGGACGGGCGAATGGCGGCATTTCAGTCGCAGCGACCGGCAGGCTGCGGTTACTTTAAGTCCGAATACTATAGCATCCTTGCTGGCAAACGTTTACCATATCCCGCGGTATACGAGTCCTGGAACGAGGTGCGGACATGATGAAACGCCGTCAGTTTCTTCGCGCAGGCCTGGCAGGAGCGGGAGCAGTTTTCGCGTCCAAAGTTTCCCTTCCCTTGGCATGGACGCAGGCAAGTACCACGGATTCCAGAATCGAAGTGCTGGCCAATGAACCCCTGGGTACGATTTCTTCCAACATCTACGGCCATTTCACGGAAAATCTGAGCGGCGTGGTGTATGACGGTATCTGGGTGGGCGCCAATTCTAAAATTTCCAACATCGATGGAATTCGCAAGGAGCTCGTCGACGAAATGCGCAAGATCAAGGCTCCCGTCGTGCGTTTTCCTGGTGGCTGTTTCGCGGATAGCTATGACTGGCGTGATGGTCTCGGCCCCGCAGACAAGCGTCCGCGCCGAACGAACTTCTGGAATCAAGGCGAGCCTGCAGAAGCGCCGGCCAGCCATCGATATGATCCGAATCAGTTCGGCACCAATGAGTTCGTGCATTTCTGCAAGCTGATCGGCAGTGAGCCTTATCTGGCGGCGAACCTGCGCAGCCTGCCCGCAGAGGAACTCTACCGCTGGGTGGAATATTGCAACTCGCCCGCGGGCAGTACAACCCTCGCCGACATGCGCGCGGCCGGTGGATTCAAGGAACCATTCAACGTACGCTTCTGGGGGGTGGGCAACGAATCCTGGGGCTGCGGCGGAAATTTCACCGCGCAAGAGTACGCAGTAGAATTCCGTCGATTCATTACATGGGTGCCGCGCTATGAAGCCCGATCCACGCCCGGGAGTCGTGAGGAGCTGTCATTCATTGCGTCCGGCCCAAATGTCGACGATTGGGGCTGGACGCGGGGTTTCTTCGAAGAGATCACAAAAAAGGGCGGATTCGCTCTGCGCGGGGTTTACGGTTGGGCTCTGCATCATTATGCGTGGAATTTGAGCCGCGGCCGGACGCGCGACTGGGTGCAGGGCAAGGGCGACGCCTTGAAATTCGATGCGGTGGATTGGTATGAACTGCTCCGCGAAGGCGACCGCATGGAAGGGCTTATCAATGGCCACTGGCAAATCATGGGCGAGGCAGATCCGGAGCACTCGGTGAAACTGGTGGTTGACGAGTGGGGTCCCTGGTACAGGGCGGGAAGTGAGGCGACGCCAGGGGATCAACTCGAACAGATGCCTACGCTGCGCGATGCGGTTTTCAGCGGGATGACGCTCGACATCTTCAACCGCCATCCGGAAAAGATAGCTATGGCGAATTGCGCGCAATTGATCAATTGCCTGAACAGTTTGTATCTGGCGCACGAAGACCGGTTCGTAGTGACGCCTGTAGGGCACGTATTTGCGATGTATGCTGCTCATCAAAGCGGGCAAGCGTTGCGCACAATTTTTTCCGCCCCGACGATCAATTATGATCGCGATGGCAAGCCTGCGAGTTTCTGGGGACTGAAGGGGTCGGCTTCGTTACACGATAGAGATCTAATCCTGACGGTGGTCAATCCCGATGTGAATGACGCGCGAGATACGCACGTGGCTGTACGCGGCGCCAAAATTAAATCGGCAACGGCGACGGTGCTGACCAATTCCGACATTCACGCGCATAACACGTTCGCCGATAAAAATGTGGTTGTGCCGCGGACGCAGAGCGTGGAGATCAACGAAGACGCCTTGACTTTCCGCTTTCCCGCGGCCTCAGTCACGAAGCTTGCTGTACAGCTGACGTGAGCTGTGCAGTGGACCTGAAGCGACGCTAGGCTGGATCGTCCATATCGGGCAAAGTTGTGTGTTGGAGAGGATCCATGCGAAATAAATCGGCCGCTCTTCTGGCGGTTATTGGATTTGCCATTGTCTTGCCGACGCTTTTTGCTTCGGCCGACCAACCCTGGACAACAGAGCGCGCTAATGCGTGGTACGCGAAGCAGCCTTGGCTGGTAGGAAGCAACTTCATTCCCAGCACCGCGATCAATCAACTGGAAATGTGGCAAGCCGGTACCTTCGACTTGCCGACGATCGATCGTGAACTCGGTTGGGCTGAGGGTCTGGGCATGAACACGATGCGCGTGTTTCTCCACAACCTGCTGTGGCAGCAGGACTCGGCCGGTTTTCTGAAGCGCATGGACGAATTTCTCGCGCTCGCCGACAAGCACCACATTCGTATCATGTTTGTCCTTCTGGATTCTGTGTGGGATCCGAATCCACACCTGGGCAAGCAGCGCGAACCCAGGCCGCACGTTCATAATTCCGGGTGGGTACAGGCGCCGGGCGATAAAATCCTGCACGACGCCTCGATGTGGGACAAGCAGTTAAAGCCCTATGTCATCGGCGTGATCGCGCACTTCCGCGACGACCGCCGGATTCTGATCTGGGATTTGATGAATGAGCCCGATAATGACAGCGCTCAGTACAAAGCGCAAGAGTCCGGCAACCGGGCCGACGCAGCATTGCGCTTGCTCAAGCTGGAGTGGGGGTGGGCTCGCAGCGCAAAGCCATCGCAGCCGCTCACCAGCGGGGTTTGGAAGGGAGACTGGTCGGACAGGAAATTAAGCGAGATGGCGCGCTTTCAGCTGGAGAATTCCGACGTCATAACTTTTCATTGTTATGACCCTCCCGACGTCATGAAGAAGCGCATCGTGTCGTTGCGCCGTTTCCAGCGACCAATCATCTGCACGGAATATATGGCGCGGCCGCTGGGCAGCACGTTTGCCGCGATTCTTCCCTTGCTCAAGGAAGAGCGTGTCGGCGCCTACAACTGGGGATTTGTAAATGGCAAAACCCAAACCATCTATCCGTGGGATTCATGGGAGAAGCCCTACAACCAGGAACCGCCGCTGTGGTTTCATGACATCTTCCACAAAGATGGCACCCCGTACGACTCAAAGGAAACTGGATTGATCAGGCGCTTGACGCAAAGTCTGCAAGCCGGAAGGTCTTGAAGCCGGGGAAATTTTTAGCGGTGGCCATCGAACCGGACTTGTCCTGGGGGTGATTGTTTACCTATTCTGGTCAAGTCGACCTCGGACCATGAGCTAGACGGAAATCGGAAGGTTGCCGGGAAAATTGTAGCGACACATACAGCAAACGTTTACTATATCCCACGTCTTGCGCAGGCATTACGGCAACGCTTGTTCCAGCAGGTATCGCAACTTGAATCCCGCGGTGCTTGGCTCTCATTTTCATCCGTGGGTCGGCGGTGGATGTAGTTAGCGTTGCTCTCTATTGCACTGAGGAAGGTGAGCTGATGGCAATTGTCGCGGGCGTCGATTTCGGCACGCTCAGTGTCCGCGTGTCCCTGGTCGATAGCGAGCGCGGCTTGATTGGCTCCGCTATCTCCGAATATCCGTTGCACCGCAAGCGTGAGGATTTGGACTATGCGACCCAGTCGCATGGGGATCACATGCGTGCGCTGGCATCCGCTACCGGGGATGCGATCAAGAAAGCGGGGATTCACGGGGATCAAGTAGAAGCCATCGCACTCGATACCACGGGCTCCAGTGTGATTCCAGTTGCTGCCGATCTAACTCCGTTGGATGAGTACTACCTGTGGTGCGATCACCGCGCAAAACAAGAAGCTGCTGAAATCACGGAACTCGCGCACCGCGAAAAACTGGAGGCCATCCAGTGGTGCGGAGGCGTGTATTCGGCCGAATGGGGATTTGCCAAATTACTTCACTGGCTCCGGCACAACCCTGGCAAGCGTGAAAAATTTGCCAGTGCCTTCGAGCATTGCGACATGGTTGCGGCCACACTGTGCGGAATAACCAATCCAAGGGATGTGAAGCGAAGCATCTGTGCCATGGGCCACAAGTGGATGTGGAACGCCGCTCTCGGCGGGCTGCCTCCGGAGAGCTTTCTGGTGAAAGTTGATCCGTTGCTGGCGGGGGTTCGCGCGAAGTTAGAAGGGCAGTACGCTACCTCCGACAAGATTGCAGGTACCCTGGCGCCTCAGTGGGCGGAGAAGCTCGGCTTGCGCGCCGGGATTCCCATTCCCGTGGGAGCGTTTGATGCGCACTGGGACGCTATTGGCGCCGGGGTAAAAGAAGGAGATGTCGTCAACGTGGTCGGCACCTCGACTTGCATGATTGCGTACGCGAAACAGGCCGCGTTGATTCCTGGGGTCTGCGGCGTGGTGAAGGGAAGCGTGCACCCTCAATTCACGGGCGTCGAGGCCGGACTTTCGGCCACCGGAGACATTTTCAGCGCCATCGCGCGACGAGCGAATACAACCGTCGCCGAATTGAGCAAGGGCCTGGAAGCGTATCGCGCCGGCCAAACCGGGTTGCTCCGGATCACTTGGGACAATGGCGATCGAACGATACTGGTCAATCCGAATCTTGGCGGAATCACGCTGGGATGGAATCTTCAACACACCGCCCAGGACGAACTATTCGCGGCCATCGAAGGAACCGCGTTTCACACCCGTGTGATTCTCGATCGTATGAGTGAATACGGAGCGCCGACCTTGCGCGTTATTAACGGCGGCGGCATTCCGCAGAACAATCCCGTGCTCAATCAGGTTTATGCGAATGTGCTCGGCAAGCCGGTGCTGGTGCCCAGCAGCAAGGTCACGGGGATTGGGTCTGCGATTTTCGCATTTCTTGCGGCCGGCACTTTCAAGACGATTGAAGAGGCGCAAGAAAAAATCTGTTCGCCTTTTAAGGTCTACGAACCGGAGAAAACCGCCCACAGAGTGTACGAAGATCTGTACACGCACTATCGTAGGCTCTATTTTCTTTTCGGCGAACCGGGAAAAAGCGAACTGGGGCAAGTGTTGCCCGCTTTAATTCAGATTGCCCAGTCGGTCCGTGAACGCTGAACAATTTCGAGCGAGACCGAGTCTGGATCTGTACACCCCAGAAGATTGTCCAGGAGAATCCAAATATGTCTTCAGGCACTAGACGAAAGTTCTTGCAGCAAGCCGCCGGGGTTGGAGTTGCGTGCTCGGCGAATCTTCTAGGTAGCCGCTTCGCATCCGGTCAAACTGCGGCGCCCGCGCCTGCCGAATCCACAGCTGTTGCGCGTTTTTACATCGACTCGCGCCGAACGATCGGCATTCTCGACCGAAATCTGTTCGGATCATTCCTGGAGCATCTGGGCCGTGCGATCTATGACGGCATTTACGATCCGGGCTCATCCCTGTCGGACGCGAACGGTTTCCGCAAAGATGTGATGGAAGAAGTGCGAAATCTAGGAGTTCCGATTATTCGGTATCCGGGCGGAAATTTTGTTTCGGGATACAACTGGCTGGACGGGGTCGGACCCAAAAAAGACCGCCCGCGCGTTCTCGACAAAGCATGGAACACTCTCGATACCAACCAGTTCGGCACGAACGAATTCATGCAGTGGAGCAAGATGGCCGGGGCGCTTCCTCTGATGGGACTGAACCTCGGCACTGGCACCGCGGAGAGTGCTGCCGCATTAGTGGAATATTGTAATCTTGAGAAAGGAACGAAGTGGAGCGACCTGCGGCGCAGCCATGGCATTAAAGAACCCTACAAGGTGCAACACTGGTGCCTGGGCAACGAGATGGATGGTCCGTGGCAAATCGGGCACATGACCGCGACCGAATACGGACTGAAAGCGCAGGACGCCGCTCGCCAGATGCGTGCCGTCGATCCCTCTCTCAAGCTCATTGCCTGCGGATCCAGTGGTCCCGGCATGCCCACTTATTTGGAATGGGACCGCGAAGTCTTAGAGCAGTGCTACGAGTACGTCGACGCACTGTCGCTGCATCGCTACATCGGCAATACCCAGGAAGATACCGGCAATGATAGCGCAAAATTTTTAGCGATGAACCTGAGCATGGAGCGCCAGATCGAAGAAACACTGGCCGTGTGCGATATGGTTCGGGGACACAAGCGGTCGCCAAAAAAACTTTGGCTGTCGTTTGACGAGTGGAACGTTTGGTATCGCGCCCGCGATGCGGAAGCGATGAATGGGCATGAGCACGAAGCTCCGCATCTGCTGGAAGAGGTTTATAACCTGGAGGATGCGCTGCTGGTCGGCGGAATTGTGAACACTCTGACGCGCAACGCCGACCGCATCAAGATCGCGTGTCTGGCGCAATTGATCAACGTAATCGCTCCAATCGTCACCAATGAAAAAGGTCTGTTACGCCAGACCATCTATTATCCCTACAGTTGGGCATTGCGATGGGCGCGCGGCACTGTGCTGAATGTGCTCGTGGATGCTCCCACATACGAGGTTTCGGATCTGGGCCGGGTTCCGTACCTCGATGTGGCAGGAACCCTGAACCCGGACGACGGCGGAGTCTCACTGTTCATCCTCAATCGAGACTTGGCTAAAAGTCACGCGATTGAAATTAATTGGCAGAACATGGCGCCAGGAAGGCTGCTGAACTCGACCATCCTGACCGGCAACGATTTGAAGGCATACAACACCTTCGAATCCCCGAAACAGGTCGCTCCACAGGCTTTCGACAAACCAGGCACTGCCGGGGGACGCACTAGGTTTGAGGTTCCGGCCCGCTCTTATACGGTGCTTCAATGGGGAGCGTGATGCCGGTTTACAGGGGAGCATTGGAAAGCAAAGCGCTACGATCGCACGTGTTTCTTCCCGGCGGGGAGCTTAGCGTTGCTGGAAAACAGCCGCGTTGACTCGCGGAGCACAAGGTGCGTTTTCAATACAAACTCGGTGCCAGTAGGGGAGGGCGCGTCGCGCTGCAACTCTGTGAGAAGGGCACTGAAAGCCAAACGAGCAAGCTCGGCCTGGGACATCTGAACCGTCGTAAGCGCAGGCAAAACAAATTGCGCTAAACGAATATCGTCGAAGCCAATCACCGAGAGATCCACGGGAATCTGAATTCCTTCTTCGTACGCTTTTCTCATCACCCCCATGGCTGTCATGTCGTTAGAGCAAAGTACCGCCGTAGCCCTGGTAGGTGCAGCCAACAGTGTGCCGAACGCCGCGATCCCGCCTTCAATCGTATGAGTCCCTTCCACGATCAGATTCTTGTCGACCTCCAACCCAATCTCTGCCATCGAAGCGAGAAAAGCCTGCCTGCGGGCCTCCGCCGACTTCAAGTGCAAAGGACCGGAGATGAAGGCAATCTTGTGGTGACGAAGCGCAGCCAGATGCTGGACGGCCTGCCGAATCCCGTGGAGGTAGTCGATCCGAATATTGCTGACCCGGGAACGCGCTGGCCCCACGTCAACGAAGACCAGGGGCACCTTGCGCAATTTCAGGTCTTCGAGCAAGACCTCTTCCATGCCAAAGGTCATAATGGCAACGCCCTCGACCCGGCGTTCGATCATTCGCCGCACGGCCGTCTCCATTTGCGTGGGATCATTTCCGGTCGAAGTCAGCATGATTTCGTAGTGATGCTGAACCGCAATCCGCTCGAATACCTGTACGATCTCAGGAAAGAAGGGGTTTGTGATCTCTGAAATGATGAGGCCAAAAATTCGGCTGCGTCCGGAAACGAGCGCGCGCGCCTGAGTGTTGGGATAATAGCCAAGTTCTTCGACGACGTTCCAGACCCTCTTCGCGAGTTGGGGATTGACAGTGGGAATTCGATTGATGGTACGGGACACAGTAGCGGTAGAAACTCGTGCACGCTTTGCGATTTCGCGAATATCCATCGGATAGCAGCGCCGTATTGCGGACCGCGACCGGAAAAAGGAGATGATATCAAAGATATGGCAATCGTTTACGCCGGATTTGTACGATGGGACAGAACGGCCCCGAGTCGGTAATGTCGATGCTCAGAGCGCCTCATTTCCCTCATCAGTGTGATTGCGACGAATCGCAACGATTGCTGCGTTGAATGTAATCGGTCGGACCTTGGGAATAACAAGTACGCGGGTACAGCGGGGCTGCGGCCGGGGAGGCTGAGCGTATAATTCCCTGGCAAACGTTTACTCGCGTGCTGCTTGGCGAGAACCGTGTTGTTTTGATACGCCAAGGACTGAACTCGGCGAGATGGTTCACGAGTCAGAGCACTGTAGCGAAGCCGGAATACCAAGCGGGCAGGCGAAGAGAGGGCGGAATGATCGATCTATCGAATCTGGAAGCATGGTTCGTTACCGGAAGCCAGCATCTCTACGGACCGGAAACGCTGAAAACGGTCGACGGGCATGCGGCCGCAATCGCGGCGGGGCTGGGTTCCTCTCCGGAGATGCCGATAAAGATTGTCGCGAAGACCGTGATGACGAGCAGCGAAATGATTCACCAGTTGTGTCAGGACGCCAACGGTACAAAGAACTGCGTCGGTGTAATCACGTGGATGCATACCTTCTCACCGGCCCGGATGTGGATCGCTGGATTGAGATCGCTTAGCAAGCCACTGTTGCACTTGCACACTCAGTTCAATGAGGAGCTGCCATGGTCGACCATCGATATGGACTTCATGAATCTTAACCAGTCGGCTCACGGTGACCGCGAATTCGGATTCATCGGCGCCCGCATGCGGCCTTAAGCGCAAAGTTGTGGTCGGACACTGGCAGGATCCGGAGGTGCACTCGGAGATGGGTGCATGGGTGCGCGCAGCCTGTGCCTGGCATGATGCTCAAATTCTGAAGGTCGCCCGCTTCGGTGACAACATGCGGAACGTTGCCGTAACTGAAGGTAACAAGGTCAGTGCGCAAATCGATCTGGGGTATACGGTCAATGGTTACGGCGTCGGAGACTTAGTGCAATCTATCCACCAGGTGGCGGACGCACAAGTTAACCAGCTAGCGACCCTTTATGACGAAGCCTACGCAGTGACAGAATCGCTCCGCAGCGGTGGGCCAAATCGCCAATCTCTCCTGGAAGCCGCCCGGATTGAGATCGGCCTGCGGCATTTCCTCGCGGACACCGATTCCCATGCCTTCACCGACACGTTTGAGGATTTGCACGGGTTGGCACAACTCCCCGGAATCGCTGTTCAACGTTTGATGGCCGATGGCTACGGTTTTGGGGCGGAAGGCGACTGGAAAACAGCAGCTCTCGTGCGAGCGGTGAAGGTCATGAGCCACGGTCTCAAGGGCGGCGCTTCTTTTATGGAAGATTACACTTATCACTTGAAAGGTGGCGCTCAGGTATTGGGCGCCCACATGCTGGAAGTGTGTCCGTCAATCACAAACGAAAAACCATCCGCTGAAATCCATCCGCTTTCCATCGGCGGTAAGGCAGATCCGGTGCGCCTGGTATTTACCGCTGCCACTGGAAAAGCGCTGAATGCTTCGGTGGTCGACATGGGAAGCCGGTTTCGGTTGATCGTCAATCGAGTGAATGTGATCCAGCCTCAGCATCCTTTGCCCAAGCTGCCGGTTGCGAGAGCGATCTGGAAGCCAGAACCCAACTTGAAGATTGCGGCAACCGCGTGGATCCACGCGGGTGGCGCTCATCATACCGCTTTATGCTTTGCCCTCAAGCCGGAGCACCTGGAGAATTTTGCGGAGATGGCCGGCATGGAATGCTTGCTGATCGATGCCGATACCACGATTGCCGGTTTCGTGAAGGAGTTGCGTTGGAACGATTTGTATTACCACTTGGCCAATGGGTTCTGAGGCAAAATCCTAAATCTTTCCCGGCACACTGCGCGGTCGATAGGTATTGGAGAATTGCACGTACGCAAAGAAAGTGTGTCTTTTTGCGACGCCGCTAGCGTCGCGCTACTCCAAAAGAGAAGAGCGGTTCGACACCTCAAGTGTCATCTTCAGTGCTGGAGGAAAACATATGCTGAATCACAAATCTGCAACGCCGGGAAACGCGCAACAGAACCTGGCACCGGCTAAAGAGTCTGGCGAATTCCTGATTGGAGGCGATCTTCATGTTTCGCGCCTGGGATTCGGCGCGATGCGAATCACGGGAGAGGGAGTCTGGGGCGAGCCTGCGGACCGGGCTGGAGCCGTCCGGGTCTTGCGGCGCGCTGTGGAATTGGGGATCAATTTCATCGACACTGCGGACTCCTATGGTCCGGGTGTGAGTGAGGAAATCATAGCTGAGGCGCTGCATCCTTATCCGGCAGATTTGGTGATCGCGACCAAGGGAGGCTTTGACAGGCCTGGTCCCGATCGCTGGGTCGAAAACGGAAGGGCGGAACACCTAAGATCCGCTTGCGAAGGCAGCCTGCGCCGTTTGCGTCTCGACCAGATCGCACTCTATCAACTGCATCGAATCGATCCCAAGGTTCCGGCTGAAGAACAACTCGGCGCCCTGAAGGATTTGCAAGCGCAAGGAAAAATCAAGCACATAGGGTTATCGGAAGTAAGCGTTCGGCAGATTCAGCATGCGCGAACGATTGTTCCCATCGTCAGCGTCCAGAATCGTTACAGCGTCACCGACCGCGGCTCGGAGGATGTTCTGGAGTATTGCGAGAAGGAGAAAATGGGCTTTATTCCCTGGTTCCCGCTCGGGGCCGGGCGGGTATCGGGTCCTAAAAGCCCTATCAGTCGTATGGCATCGCGATTGAAAGTCACCCCATCGCAGCTGGCTCTGGCATGGCTGCTGGCCCGATCTCCAGTTATGCTGCCCATCCCTGGAACGTCCAAGGTTAAACACCTCGAGGAAAATGTGGGGGCCGTGGACATAAAGATTGATCCAAATAAAGTGCAGGAACTAGACCACATGGCGCGGGCCAGCTGAACAAAACGCAACTGTACTCCAGAGGCGTAACTTGCAGATCGGTCGTAAGTTGTGTCCGTCGCTCGGCAGTGGTTAACTCTCTGCCGGGCTGGAAACTCTTTTCGGCTCGGTCGTTTGTTTTCTGCACTCTGATAAGCTTGCCGCTCATGCGCACTCTTCCAACCATCGACTACTCCGAGGCGAAACGAGTTGTCGATACGATCATTGAGAACGCTCTGCAGATGCAGAAAGCGGTAGTGGTCGCGGTTGCCGACTGTCGCGGCGAATTGGTTGCTTTTGCTCGGATGGATGCTGCTCCTGTGTCCTCGGTCGTCATTGCCATGAACAAAGCCTGGACCGCTGCACGAACCGGCAAGCCAACTCAGGAGATTGGAGAAAAAGTCAGGGATCCGCAGAAAGGGCATGACATCGCTTATTACGGCGATCCAAGATTTGTGGGCTGGGGTGGCGGCGTTCCAGTCTGGAAAGATGGCGAAGTGGCCGGTGCCGTTGCCGTGAGCGGCTTGTCGTCCAAAGAGGATGCCGGCCTGGCGAGATTGGGAGCCGATCTGATCACGCGGCAATGAATGCCGCGGGATGTGAAGCGTGGCACCGCAAAGCTTCAGCCCTTTACGGCAGACCGGATTTTTGGCGTGCCCGAGACGGCGGCTTTCAACCCGGCGTCGGTTTCGATGAGTTGCAGAACTTTTCGGGTCATCTCTTCGTCGGTGTCGGGAGCCTTTCGAATCTCCACGGGATAGCGCACTAGAAGCTCAAGACCGGCGTCGGCGAACTGAAGCCGCGCCTCCGGCTGCGGCCGCTGCACCTGAATATCGACGTGTCTCTCGATGGCGGCGTGTTGCCGCTCGATATTGTCCCGATAGCGCGAGTAGACCGAGTTCACTGCCGCCACGAGCTTCTCCTGTGCCGCTGGATGATTCCCATCCGGCGCGATCATTACGACAACTTCATGCCATGTGTACTCGGTGCCGGGGATCTGTTTGAACAGAGGCGTGCCCGTTTGGAAAAGAACGGCATTCGAGAATACAACGATGCGCCCGGTGGGATAGAAATCCAGACCCGTACCTGCCAGTTCCATCAGGTAAAGTCTCACCAGTCCGATATCCACGACGTCGCCTGTAACACCCGCAACACTGATTCGGTCGCCCACCCGGATGCCGTATCGTCCGATAATGAAAAAATACGCGGCTACGGAAAGAAGGACGGCCTGTAATCCAACCGCGATGCCCGCTGTGATGAATCCGGCAAACGTCGCCAGTGAATTAAACTCGCTGACGAAACCCAGTACCAGCACGACCGCGATCAGAAAACCGATTACGACACGGCGCAACACCAGGAATTGTCGCCGGCGGCGGGGATCGCTTATATACCGGAAGGTAATGCGGCGCCACACTTGAGACAGAACCAGGATCACGACGAGAGCGACCCCGATTGCAACCACGCGGACCAGAACCGAGCGAAGTACTTGTCGCGATTCGCTGCTCATCGCGCTGCGCCACTCGTCAAAATTCGTCTTACCGTCATTCAGGACGATGATTTCCTGGCTGAGGGGGAGAAGTGCGCTGGAAAGCTGTTTGAAGCGCTCCGTGAGCTCCTGGAATTCCTGTTTTTCCGCTTGAAGTTGCTGAGGATCGTTTGCTGGAGGCTGATTCGCAAGTTGCTGACTGCGCTGAATTGTTGCCCGCAACGCGTCTCGGAGTGGCGTGCGTAAGCGGTCGGCCGCGTCGTGTACGGCGTCGGTTTCTTTGATGATTCCATCGATTTCGTGCGCCGTGCTTACGTAACTGTAGAGTGTCATGGCCTCGCTGATGAGGCCCCCGGAGTTGGCCAGCGAGGGTTTGGCTGGGGTGGGCGCCACGGCTTTTTGAGGGCTGGCGCTCGTTCCAAGTACGTCAGGGATGGACCGTGACAGCTGATTGATGCTTCCTTCAAACCCTCCTGCGATTTCGCCGTTGCTTTCTACGAACGCCGCCATCTTGTGAACGGCGTCGAGCAAAGCTTTCTGTAGTTCGAGTTCGCCCTGAAGGGCGTCTCGCTGGGAAATCAGATTCCCTCGCGCGGCTGCCTTCCTCGCGATCTGTTGATTTAGCGCTTCGATCTGCGATTGCAACTGGTCAATCTGCGAAGAAGTCTTTGCCTCCATTTGCATCAGATTCTGCTGTTGACTGGTCCCGCCAGAAGGCGGCTGGTTTCCACCTTTCTTTTTCTGCTGAGCGGTAAGGAGAGCGGCGTCGGCTTTCGCCGACTCGAAACCTAGCCGCACCGCCTGTGAGCCGAGGGTCTTGGCGTTGTCCTGATAAATAGCATCGCTCGGCAGACCCACAGGCTGAATTCCGGTTGTCGAATGGCGGTACCAATTAATGAGCTGGTTCAAGTGCGATAGAACGGCAGATTCGTCGAGATGAATCGGTGGCAAAAGTGGCGAGCTTTGCGGAATCGGCGCAGGAGCGGCTTTCGAGGATGAGAGTGGCGTCGAATTCTGCGCCAATAAGAACGATACACCCATTAGTGCCAGGGCAACGATTCCAGTGGCTCTCATCCGGCAGCCCGAGCTCGTGATTGTTTCGTTCATGGTTGCTCGCATCATTCTTGAAGTGCAGGCAGTCTCATTCTGGTTGCAGGCGTGTTATGCAGGTTCAGGATTGCCAGAAATGCAAAGAGTCGAAAATGGAATATCTGGTTCTCCTTATGCGCATCGGATCCCAGGAGCCAGAAAGAGGATTGGATTCGCGAAAGAACGAGCGGGTTTGTCGCGAAAGTTGGGATACCTATAAGGCCGAGACTCGCTCCGGACGCAAGCAGTCGCCGCCACGAGTCCGCCAACTCCCGAAAGTGTCAGTGCATCTTATGTGGGCGCATCCGCGGATTGGCGAACCTGCCTCCGCCTTGCGCACGATATTCGTTTCCGTTGGAGAGACTATGAAACTACTGCGATTAGCATTTTCTTTAGTATGCCTCCTGGCGGTCTCGGCCAGCATGCTTGCGCAGGAGGTGAAAACCGACTACGACCACCACGCGAATTTTTCCCAATATCACACCTACTATTGGGAAAAGATCAAGACAACGGACCCACTCTGGCAGAGCCGAATTCAGGATGCCGTCGATCATGAGTTGCAGGCAAAAGGATGGCAGCGCGTAGACAGTGGAGGCGATGTTGCCGTGACCGCGGTCGGCAGTGCTCACAATCAGCAGGAATACCAAACGTTCTACAACGGGATGGGAGGCTGGCGTTGGGGTGGCTTTGGTGAAACCACCACGCAAGTAGAAAACTATCCGGTTGGCTCACTGGTCCTGGATCTCTACGACGTGCATAACAAACAGCTGATTTGGCGAGGCGTCGGCCAGGAATCGCTTTCCGATAAACCGGAAAAAAACGAGAAGAAACTAGAAAAGACTGTAGGTAAGATGTTGGAACACTTTCCCCCGCACGAACGGGGCTAAAGCATAAGCGGATGCGGGGTGAAGAACCGGCTTCGCACCTGCATCCGTTTAAAATGTCTTGCGCGCCCGTAACAAAGCCCCAACATAGACTCTAACTTTTATGCCGCTTTCCTTCCATCGGACGGACGATTTGTTCCACCGGTAGATAGCCGAGCTCCAATGTTTGGGCGCAGCACCGCAGAAGCATGCTGCCGCGGCTCATATCGCCCAGTCCGAGAAAATCTTTCGGAAAGAACAGGCGCTCGGCGAAGACCTCTCGCAAAGGTGTGATGTATTTCGGGGACGCAACACTCCCCAGTAGAATAACGTCGGTTTCATCGCCGGCCATTTCTCGTAGGCGCAGCAAATCGCAGTCGAGAGGCAATCGGTAGTGCGTATTGTTAGCATCGATCGGAGTTGACGAGATCTGGCGCAGATCGCTCAAGCTGACTACGGTCTCGGGAAGCATCAATCCAGCTCCCGTAATAACTTGCACCCCCGCGACTCCCTGAGGAGGGTTTTGGAATTTCTCCGCATAATCCAGCTTCCCGCGAAAGTAGAGGCTGCTGATGAATCGATATACCTCTCCTATCGGAGCGCCGGACTGCCTGAGTTGCCGGGCGAGGGCGAAGTCTGAGGCCGGACTCAGAAGCCTTTGACCCCTGATCCCCGAGACATTGGCGGGCGAAAGCAGAAAAATCCGGGTCCGCGTTTGAGCCATGTTCTTTACCTCACGCTATCCGCCATCTGTTTCTTTGCCATGCTCGCGCTACGGCGATTTCTCCGATGCCGTGCAGAAAACGTGGCATCGAAGCTTTGAGCCAATTTCATATACGCTCAATCCTATCTCGGTCGAAAACGCGGCGTTCGCGCCACCGCCGATTGAAAGCGGCCTTTACGGTTCGCGCCAGGTATGCGCGGTCGCGCCACCGGAATGAATGAGTGAGGCCTTTGCGCAAGTCCATCAGGTTTCCTCTGTAGGCACCGCGTCCTCGCGAAACGGCATCATACTGGAGCGTCCAACGTCTCGGGTGGGCCGAGGGAGTCTTCCGGCCCGAAGGTAAGTGCGAAAATTCATGGCAATGGCGAGCGTGAGCTTGGGCCGCGCTCTGAAAGATGACATCACCTATGAAAAAACTGACAGACCGTTTGAGTCGTACGCTCTCCCTGTTGACAGCATTCCTGATGATCAACGCGCTGGTGCCACGAGTGGCGGCGCAAGACCAGGATGATCCCCCGAGCCGCGTTGCTCGCCTCGGATACTTGCAAGGCTCCATTTCGTTCCAGCCCGCCGGAGAATCGGAGTGGGTGGAAGCGGTTCAGAACCGGCCGATGACAACGGGCGACCAACTCTGGGCCGATCAGAACTCTCGCGCCGAACTGTCTCTGGGCTCGGCTGTGATTGATTTGAACAGTAATACCGGAATCTCCTTTCTGAATCTTGACGATCACACCGTCCAAGTCCAACTCAGCTCTGGGTCCATTAACGTCCGAGTTCGCCAGTTGGATCGCGACGATGTGTTTGAGATTGATACTCCGAATCAGGCATTCTCCATCTTGCGGGCCGGCCGGTACCGGGTGGAAGCCAGCGAAGATGGGAATTACACCGTGGTGAGCATTCGGGACGGAGAGGGTGAGTCAACCGGCAATGGAGAAACCTATACCGTACATGCAGGCCAGCGTGCCACCTTCGATGGAACCGATAGGCTGAACGCCCAGGTGGAAGATCTCGGCGGTCCCGACGATTTCGATAATTGGTGCGAGGGCCGTTACCGACGCTATGAAGACTCGCGCTCGGCGAGATACGTCTCTCATGATGTTGTCGGTTATGAAGATTTGGATGACAACGGCGACTGGCGCCCAGATTCTAATTACGGGAACGTCTGGTATCCCCGTGTGTCCGCGGGTTGGGCTCCGTATCGCGAGGGCCATTGGGCCTGGGTCGATCCCTGGGGCTGGACTTGGGTGGATGACGAGCCCTGGGGGTATGCTCCGTTTCACTATGGCCGGTGGGCTTCGATTGGCGGTCGCTGGGGATGGGTTCCGGGCCCGGTTGATGTGGCGCCGGTCTACGCACCCGCCCTGGTTGTCTTCGTCGGCGGAGGCGGAGGTTTCGGCGGCAACATGGGCTGGTTTCCTCTGGGGCCCAGAGAGGTCTATGTGCCGTCGTATCGCGTCAGCCGCGGGTATGTTGATCGAGTCAACGTCAGCAATACCAGAGTCAGCACCACGACGGTGACCAACATCTACAACACCACCATCGTCAATAAATCCACGACCATCAACAACGTGACTTATGTAAACCGGAGCGTCTCCGGTGCAGTCACGGCCGTTCCCCAAGACGCATTCAGAAGTGGACAGCCTGTCGCCCGCTCGGCGGTAGCGGTCAACGCGAGGCAGATGGCATCGGTGCCGATGAGCTCAAGGGCGGCTGTGGTGCCCACATCGAACAGCGTGTATGGATCTCATGCCAATACGGCGAATCGTGTGAAGGCGCCTCCGGCTGCCGTGGCGAGTCGAGCGGTGGTTGCAAAGGCCCAAGCGCCACGTCCGCCGGCGCCGTTCGCGGCCAGGCAGCAGGCGCTGGCAGCCCATCCGGGAGAGCCCATAGCGCGGCAGGAGATGCAGCGTTTGCGGTCTGCGAATAATGCTGCATCAACTGCAGCGCGCCCCCCGGTGAGGCAGGCTCCCCCGGGAAAGCCGGCGACCGCAACCCTAGCCAGGCCTGGCAGCCAGCCTTCGAACCGCCCTGCTCCAACGAACGAGCGACCGGGAGCAAACCCGGCACAGCCGAATCGGCCAGCTCCAACCGGCCAACCGGCGTCGGCTAGTCGTCCGGGGGAGCCGCAGCCCAACAATCGGCCCGAACCGAATCGTCCTGAACCGAATCGACCGGAGCCGAGCCGACCGCAGCCGAATCAGCCTGCCCCTAACAATCGTCCGGCAGAGCCGCCGGCGCGGACTGATCGTCCGCCTTCTGCGCAGCCGAACAATCGTCCCGAACCGAATCGTCCTGAACCGAATCGTCCCGAACCGAATCGACCGCAGCCGAATCAGCCTACCCCGAATAATCGTTTAGCAGAGCCGCCGGCGCGGACTGATCGTCCGCCTTCTGCGCAACCGAACAATCGGCCCGAACCGAATCGGCCTGAACCGAATCGGCCCGAGCCGAATCGGCCGCAGCCGAATCAGCCGCAGCCGAATCAGCCCACCCCGAATAATCGTTTAGCAGAGCCGCCGGCGCGGACTGATCGTCCGCCTTCTGCGCAACCGAACAATCGGCCCGAACCGAATCGGCCTGAACCGAATCGGCCCGAGCCGAATCGACCGCAGCCGAATCAGCCGCAGCCGAATCAGCCCACCCCGAATAATCGTCCAGCAGAGCCGCCGGCGCGGACCGATCGACCTCCCACTGCGCAACCCAACAATCGGCCTGAACCGAACCGTTCAGAACCGAACCGCTCAGAACCGAACCGCCCCGTGGAGCCGCCGCCGCAACGCAACGCGCCGGCTTCCCGTCCTGCAGCCCCTCCGCCAGGCGAACGCCCGCCGCAACATACGCCCCCGCCGGCGCAAACGCGGCAGGCCCCGCCCCCGCAACGTCCGCAGACGCCCGAAGAGAAGAAGAAGCAGCAGGAGGAATCAAAGAAGCCGCAATGATGCGCAGCCCCTGGCAATTCAGGTCGGCAAAAGGGCGTCCGCTTTTCGGGGCGCTTTTTTTTCTAAGGCTCAGCCGCGTAGAAACAGGAGGTCAGACGCGAAACAGGTAATCGAGCAGGAAGAAAAGCCCGGCGCCCACGAAGACCAGGACAGCCATCTTCATTGCAGGCTCTTTGTTGACCTCGGGAATCAGGTCGGAAGCTGCGACGTAAATTGTAACTCCCGCCGCCAGCGGCAATCCCGCGCCCACGTGATGGCGAAACAGAGCCATGGTCAGAACTCCGGCGAGAGTGGACCCGCCCAGAACCGCCGATGCGCCCCATGCCGTGCCCCGGCTGCGGCCGCTGGCCAGCATCACAGAACTCACGGTGAAGCCTTCTGGAATCTTGTGCAGAAAAATCGCCAGAAAGATCAGCCAGCCCAGCCGGTTCGACACGAGAAATCCCGAGGCGATGGCGATGCCGTCAAAGAATGTATGAATGATGAGTCCGAGCAAAACGGAGTATCCCTTGTGAGAATGCATGAACTGGTCGCGATGCGTTTCTTCACCGAAGTGGAAATGGGGTGTAACCGTGTGTTCGAAGAAGTGAACGATCAGGTAACCCAGCAGAACAAGAGATGCAGCGGACCTTCCACGCAACTCAAAGCTTTCAGGGACCATCTCCACTAAGGCCGTCGCCAGCATGAATCCCGCGCCTAGCGCCACAAAGTAGCGAAGATAGCGACGTTCCCAATGCCGCTGGACAATAATCGCGCCGCCGAAAACGTTGGCTGCGGCGGCAGTTAGGCCGAGAAGGACGCTGGTTGCGATGGGGTTCATGGGCTCGGCGATGATAGCAGTTCTCAGTTCTCAGTTCAGAACTGACAACTGCTATCCGCTATGCCGAATGTGCATGACGTCGCCGTCCTGCACGATATAGTCTTTGCCTTCCAGCCGCAGCGTGCCTTTTGCCCTGGCATTCGCTTCGGAGCCGGCTTCGAGAAGCTGATCCCAACGGATAGTTTCGGCGCGGATGAAATGTTTTTCCAGATCGGAGTGAATGGCTCCGGCTCCCTCTTGCGCGCGCGTGTTGGCGGGAATCTGCCAGGCGCGGCACTCGTCTTCGCCCGCGGTGAAGAACGAGATCAAGCCCAGCAACTTGTAAGTCGTGCGAATGAGACGGACCAGGCCACTTTCTTTGAGACCGTAGCTGGAGAGAAATTCTGCGGCGTCGGCGTCGCTCATTTCGGCAAGTTCGGCTTCGACCTTCCCGCAAATGGCCGTGGCTGCGGCGTTGGGGCGCGCGGCAATCTCCGTGAGTTTGTATTTGCTGACCGCTTCCTCCAATTCTTTTCCTAACTCCGTCGACTCGCCGATGTTAAGCACATAGAGAATTGGCTTCTCGCTGAGGAACATGAAACCACGAAGACGCTTTTTGTCTTCGGGAGTCATCTCCATTTCTCGCAAAGGCTTCTCCGCTCCGAGATGTGCGTTGGCGCGCTTGAGCAGCTCGAATTCTTTTTCCAGTTCCGGCGTCTTCATCTTCTTGAGATCTTTTTCCAGACGCTCCAGGCGTTTCTCGATCTGGCCCAGATCGCTGACCATGAGGTCGAATTCGACGTTCTTGATGTCGCGCAGCGGATCGATTTCCGCTACCAGAGGAACGAGCGGGTCTTCAAACACGCGTACCACGTGGGCGAGCGCGTCCACCTGGCGCAGATGACCGATGTAGGCCGTCTCTTTGAGCGCGTCCTGGCCGATGGCGCCGACATCCACATACTCCACCGATGTGTGCGTTAGCTTCTTGGGGTTATAGAGAGCGGCAAGGCGGTCGAGGCGGTCGTCGGGAACCTTCGCGACACCGATGTGGGCCTCGCGCGGGTTGGCTTGCGCGGAAAGATGCGCCTTGGTCAAAATGCGGAACAACGATGTCTTGCCTACCTGCGGCAGGCCGATAATGCCGGTTTTCATAAAAACAGCTTCTAGCTAGCTGATGCTCCAATGAATTTAAACAGGATTGACGGTGCGGTCTGCAGGCGTCAGACAACTCTTCAGGATAAATGATGGGGTGAAGATTGCCCAAACGCCTTCGCGCAGGCAGGCGCGCTACGGTTTATCGGCGGGGAAATTCAGCCGTAATCCAACACGATACAGAATTGGCGGACCGATGTTGAATAGCGAACCGGTGGCGGTCGGAGTATTCGCCACATTGTAGCGCTCATCCGTAAGATTCTCAGCGGCCGCAAAGACTTCCACATTGCGCGTGAGGTTGCGTCCGATCTGTAAATCCATCGTGTAGAAGCGGCCCAGCGAATACTGGTTCTGATCGTCGTCGAACTGGTTGCCGACGAAGCGTCCCTGCACGCTGAGCATAATGCGGCTTGGGTTCCAGTAACGGGCTTCCCAGGTAAAGACACTGCGGGGAACCTGCGCGACCCTATTTCCTAAAAGAGATATTTCTCCCGGCGGGACCGTATAGCTAACCACCGTCGCTGCCGTGAAATCGTATCCGGCGGAAATCTGAATATCGCGGCTGAGGTGCGCTACACCATCGACTTCGACTCCGCGCGACCGGATGCGCCCCAAATTTTCTTTTCGCCGAAGAACCGGATTCGATGTCGGATTGACAGTCACGTTTTGTACCGGATCCACAATATCGCTCCAGAAAAATGTTCCGCGGAGATCGAGCTTACGTTCGAGCGTGGTGATGTTCACTCCCGCCTCGGCCCCGGTGAGCCGTTCGGCATTGAGGAAGGGATTGTTCTGAGTCAGAACATTCGCCAGGCGAAAGCTGCGGTACAACTCATTCAGAGTCGGCGCGCGAAACGCGCGGTAGATCGATCCCGTGATCGAGACGTTGCGGCTTAGAGCGCGCAACACGGAGAGCCTTGGGCTGAAGGCAAGATCGCTTCGCGAAGGAAACAGCATGCTGGGAGAAGAAGCGCACGTTCCGGAAACCGGGGTGCAGATCGAGCTGGCCTTGAAATTGTTCCAGTCGTCGAAACGTCCGGCAAGAATGATAGTCCAGTTGTTCAACCGCAAAAGATCTTCACCAAACCCGCCGAGAATCCGCTGCCGCCCTCCGGATGCATTGTTTCGGGTGTGCGTGCCGGTAGTGAAAAGTTGCTCGTCGCTCGCCCCCATCACTTCCATCAGGTCCATGCCGGCGATAAGCGTCTGATATTTGCCAAGAAAATGTGTCCACTGCGCCGCGCCTCCCACCACTTGTTCTGGAACGTACTGCAGATCGGTGAGCGATTCGCTGTTCCGGTTGGCAGCGACGGAAGAAAATCTTTGATCGTATCCCTGCACCAGGCCATATGCGCGGAAGGTGAGGGAATCGCTGCTGCCGAATTGCCGATCCAATCCAACCGCACCTTCGGCCATACGCGTGTCGTTGGTTTGGACAGGCGTGCCGTTGTTTCGGAATTCTGTGTAGAAGCTGCCACGCACAAAGATGCGGCCTTTTTCCCCGACCTTATGACCGACGGTGAAGTCGACCGTCGCGTCCTTTGAATTGGCCGGTGTGTCCACGCTCCCGCGCTGCCACGAAGGAACAACGATGTAACCATCGGTGCGGAACATTTCCGACGCGAGCGACAAATCCCATGGGCCCGCACGCGTTCCAGTCCAGAAAGAAAGATCGGGCGTGCGTTCACTGCCGTAGGAAGTCTCCAATTTGAAAGCCGGCCGCTGAGGTTGACGAGTGATGAACTGTACGACTCCGCCCAGCGCGTCGCTGCCGTACAGATTCGAAGCGCCGCCCCGAAATACCTCCACATTGGCAATCGACGCTCGCGGAACGCGTCCCCAATAGACCCAGCCGCCAAAGGCATCCACGAGCGGGAGTCCATCTTCGAGCACCAGCGCGCGGCTGGCCGCGGTTCCGCCCAGACCTCGCAGCGACACTCCCTGATTGGAGGCGTTCGCCGTGCGGCTATCCGATCGACGAAAGAGCGAGAATCCGGGCACCTGTCGAAGCACGTCATCAACACGCAACGCGGGAGTAGCGGCGACATCGGTATTGGTCAGCAAAATCGTGCTGCCTGGAGTTTCAGACAGACGCACTTCGGTGCGGGCCGCGGACACCGTCACTTGTTCGCTCGTCGAAGCCGGCTGCAGAACAATTTCGAGACTGACCACGCCCGCTGCGGCGCTCCAAATTCGGCGAACCGGAGCGAATCCCTCTCCGCTTACTTCGATGATTCCTGAGTCAGAGGGAACCACGGAGAAGATGAAACGTCCACTGGCATCGGTTTTGGCCGCGCTTTGATACGAGCCGGAGTTCAGAACGACCGATGCGTTTGCGATCACCGCGCCGCTGGCATCGCGAACCGTACCTTCGACATGAGAAGTCTGCGCGGACAGGCAGGGAACGCCCGCCGCCCACAGCAATAAAGCCATCAAGCGAATCCTTTGTCGATTCGGCATCGGCGAAGCAAAACGTCGAGCTAAAGTTCCAACGGGTGTAAGCGATTCTAATCACACTTAGAGGTGACAGGCAAAACAGCTGCGCACGCATATTCGATCGAGAGGCCCGAGTGTCCGTTCGGTTCGTCCGCGTGCTCGGAATATAGATCGCGTTAAGGGATCCTGCGAGAAGTCCTGCGGACTAACGGCCGGCAGACTGCGCGGCGGTCACCGCCGGAACCGTGATCTTCACCGAGTCGGGCTGTGTCCAGGCTGCTTTGCCCGGGGTCAGGTCCAGCCGGTTCATTGTAACTTTTAATTGCTGTTGGTCAACTTCAACCAGCAGATAGTGATAGTTAACCTGCTTGCTCTGAAAAGGATCATCTGGCGCACGCTCAATGGGGTAAGCGTGAGCTCCTCCTCCGCCGGAGACAAAATAAGTGACGCCGCCATGTTCATGGCGCTCGTAATTGTGCACGTGTCCGGAGAAGACCACAATACGGAACCGAGCGTGAGACTGGCGTTCCTCCAACATTTTCGCCAGTGCCTGTTCTGTGGTACGAGCCGAGTGCCCGCCCCCATACATTTTCGCGTCGGAGGAACTGGTGTAGGGCGGGTGGTGGAACATCAGAAACACGAAGTCCACATCAGGCGGGACGTGATCGAGTTTGTCGGCTAGCCACTGGCCTTCCGGACCGCCGGCCTCGTCCAAGGCGCTGTCGAGCACCAAAATCAATGCATTCGCAGCTCGCACGGAGTAGTACCGGCTGTTCTTTAAATCGGGGAAGCGGCGGAAGTAATTGCCCAGTGCAACATTTTCATCTCCGTGCAAGTCGTGGTTGCCCAGCGAAGGATAGACAGGAATTTTTTTCTTACGCCAGATACTGGTTTCGCTATCCCAGACCTTCCAATCATTCCCATCGTAGCCGTTGTAGACGATGTCGCCGGTAAAGCAAATAAATGCCGGATCGACTTCGGCAATGGCCTGCACCAGTTCCACGCGCACGGAGGGATTCGCCGCTTCCGTATCGGCGGGATCGTGGAAGCGCGTGTCTCCATAAGCTACGAAGCGAAATGGAGTCTTCACATCGATTCGCAAATCGACCGGAATCGTCTGCGCGCTTGATTTCTTGGTGCAGCCGATCATCGCCAGGAGCGTCGCGGTCGCAAAAAACACGACTACGGTTCGTGCGAATGGAGTTCGTTGCGAACTCATACGTGAAAATCCGGCTAGCCAGAGGGGACGCTTGATCATTAATTTGCTCTTTGCGCAACTTTACATGGCGCCGCCTGAAGTTTGCCTGAAGGTTCGATTCCAATCAGAACCGCATGCGCACCATGAACTGAAGTTGCCGCGGAAGACCGGTCCCGGTGTTCGGCGATGCTTTGTTGTCATTATTATTGTTGAAATTCACGGTCGAGGTGATGATCCCGAAAGTTCCGGGAGTATCTAAAAATGTCGCTGGGTGACCTGGGGAGGCGTCGTAAACGAGGCTGAGGCTGCCCGGATCGCCGAGTTGAATGTGATTGAACATGTTGAAGGCCTGTACAGCGAACTCCAGCGATGCACGCTCCGTGAGTTTCGTCTCCTTGGTCAGCGCAAAATCGATTTGCCAGCTGTTTAACGCCCGGACGAGACCATTTGGGGCGTCACCGTACCGAAGGAAGTTTCCGTTTGCGTCCTGTGGAGGCGCCTGAAACGCGGCGGCATTAATCAGCGGTACACCATTGCGGCCGCTTCCCGGGACAGTCACTGGCACTCCAGGAATGAGGTCGGGACGCTGACTCGTCTGATCGTTCCCATCGGGCAGAAAGTAAGTGTAGGGAAGGCCGGCGAACGGAGAACTTCCGAAGTCCCCCCCGGGATCAATGCTCTGGGTAAGGTCCATCTGAACTGTCAAAGGATGCCCCGTATGCCAGAGGCCAATGCCGCTCATTTCCCAGCCGCCGAGCACCTTGCCGACAATTCCAGGAGCGCTGAGAAAGGGCTTTCCGGGTCCAAAGGGGAGTTCATAAATCGCGTTGACCGTGACGTTGTGGCGCACGTCGAAGATGCTGGGCCCTTTGTCGCAGGGGAGACAGTTCACGTTTTCCGGACCGTTGGATTCGCCACCTCCGACTGAGCCGTCGTTGATGGAATGGGACCAGGTGTAACGCGACTGGAAGGCAAGCCCGGTACTAAAGCGGCGCTCAAGAGACAACCCCAGAGCATTGTAGCTACTGGAGCCAATATCCTTCTTGCTATCGACGGAGCCAAAGGGATCAGGATTGTTGGGGTCGGGATAGTACTGGTCCAGGGGCCGGACGCAATCGCCATCGTTCGGATTAAACGTAACCGGACTCGTGCAGAGATTCACACCGCCGCGCGAGAATAATCGCACCCCACGACTTCCAAGGTACTGCGCGGATGCCAGGAAATTCGAGGGCAACTCATGCTCCAGAGTCAGGCCCCATTCCTCGGCGTACAGGTCGCGACGGCCCTGACGTTGCAAGGCACGCGGATGCGACGCCTGCTTTTGAGCAGTCACGCTCGAAAGATCCGGAGTGGTTTGCTCAAACGCCGGGCTTAGCGGAATGGATTGATTCACCTTTACACGGAACGTGTCGCTCTCCAGCCCGGCATTCAAGTCGTCGTTCTGAGCCGCGCCATGGTAGATGCCGAAGCCCGTGCGAATGACGGTCGTTCCATGCAGCCCGCTGGGAGCCCAGGCGACGGCGATTCTTGGGTCGATGTTCCTGTAGTTCGGATTGTACAAAGAGGGGTTTCTTGGGCAGGGCGGAGTATTAATTGGACCTGAGCCAGGGGGAACCGGAAGCGTATTAAATGAGCCTGAACCAAGGCAGACGCCGTGAAATTGGTTTAGATCAAACACCGTGGTCCGATTGGTAGCCTCATGCGCAACGCCGTAATATTCCCAGCGCACTCCTGCAGTCAGAGTGAGCGTCGGAGTCGCCTTCCATTCATCTTGAAAGTAGGGCATGTAAAACATGCGGCGAAGCCGATGGCAGCACCAGGGAGCTACGAAACTGATATTAGAAAGCGTGGCCGTTGTCATATCGGTCTCGCTGGCGAAGCTGAGGACGTTATCGGCAGTTTGCCCTTGATTGAGCCTGACTCGGCGGATTTCCATGCCGGTCTTGAAGGCGTGACGGCCGTGAGTCCAGATTAAGTTATCAACCAATCCGTACGTGGTTCCAATCTCGATGTCGGCCGTGTTGTCGTTAAGTCCCACGAAATTACTCGTACTTACCGCGAAGGGGAGCGCGCTCGATTGCGGATTGTGAAATGGGGACCGATTGATATAGAACTTCGCTTCGTTGAAGACATTCGGTGTGAAGGTGTCCTCGAGCGCTAGCAGGTAGTTCGCTGGGTGGTTGATGGTTTGAAGTTTGTCCCCTGGCAGGCTGCTGCCGTTGGGCGCATCGACCAGACTGATGTCACGCTGGGCGCGCCCGTAAAGAAGAGTTTGCTCGTTGATTTTGTGGTCAATGCGTACTAACCAGGTGTCCTCGTGGACGGTCGTGGGCGTTGCCGCCGTCACATTGTCGGCGTTGGAATCGTAGTTCTGAGCGTTCGGATCCTGCCCCAACCATTGGAAGGCAGTGTCTGGATACACAAAACGCGGTGAGCATCCATTGATTGTGCCAGCCGAGGCGCGCCAGGGATATCCCTGCATGATCTCGCACATCTGGGGCGATTTATTGAGCACCTGTTGTTGGAAGGAAGTTCCACCCGTTGTTGCCGGAAAACCGGAAGGAACCGTGAATACCTGGGTGGTCGACTGTAACTGGCGAAGCCCCTCGTAGCTGATGAAGAAGAAAGTCTTGTCTTTCTTGATCGGCCCGCCGAAGGTCATCCCGTACTGCCCCATGCGGAACGGAGGAACGGTCGGATTTCCGTTGAGGTCATAGTCGTTAAAGTTCCGCGCATCAAATATGGAATTTCTGAAATAGCCGAAAATCGTGCCATGCCAGTCATTCGTTCCGGACTTGGTGACCACGTCGATCTGGCCGCCCGCCTGCGTCCCGTACTCGGCATCGTACAAGGCGCTGTTGACGCGATACTCTGCGATGGCATCCTGAGAAATTTGCAGCCGCGTCTGCGATTTTTGCGCCTGCTCCTGAATGCCGCCGGCATCGACGCCGTCGAAGGAAAAGTTGTTGTCGTCGCGAGCGCGCCCGGCGAAACGGATCGTCCGCTGATCGCCCCCACCGTCGTCCTGAGCAAAAGGCGCGAGCAGCGTGAAGCTGGCCCAATCGCGACCATTATTGGGAAGTTCGGAAATCTGCTCCGTATCGATCACCGTCGAAGCCTCCGCCGAGCTGCGGTCTGCGGGTCCAGTCGAGGCCTTGACCTCAATCTGTTCGCTGATCGCCCCAACTCCAAGCTGCACGTCCAAAGTGCGAGTTTGGCCGACCCGAAGGATGACATCTTCGACGACCTTCGTCCTGAACCCGGCGTTGGTAACGGTCACCGTATAGCCGCCCACCGCCATGCCAGAAATGCGGTAATACCCTTTGGAGTTCGTCTGCTGTTCTTCGGTCAGGCCGGTATCATCCGCGACGGCCTTCACATTGGCGCCAACGATGACGCCTCCGGACGGATCACTTACCGTGCCCTCGAGCGCGGCCCGATCTACTTGAGCGTACGTTGCCGGCGTCGCGGCCAGCAGCATCATCCAAACGAGCACCAGCACAGCCGTAAATCCGAGCAAACGGGAGATGGTCAAACGGCGGTAACTGAAATTCATGACTTCAGCTCCTCAATGAACAAGAAAATGCTGAATCGGAGAGCCACGCCAGAGACAGCCCTCCCCGGTTAAATTGGATTCCGCGAACTCGATGAGCAGGAATCCTAGTGTTGAGTTGTGACGCAGGGATTAACGTCAAGTTAATATTTCTTCAGGTTGCGGAGCAATGCCTTGCCCTCGGCTTTAAACTGTGGAGGCGCCAAATAGATTTTCGGCGCATGATCCGATGAAGTTGCTGATAGTGGAAGACGAAGCGCGCATGGCGGACCTTCTTCGCAAGGGATTGACCGAAGAAGGCCACACGGCGACGTGTGCATCGGATGGCGCGGAAGGCCTGGCTCTGGCGAAGTCTTACGAGTTTGACGTGATTATTCTCGATGTAATGATGCCCAAGCTAAGCGGATACGAGCTCGCCAGGCGTTTACGCGCGGAAAAAATCCGCACGCCCATTGTGATGCTGACGGCGCGCGACTCCGTGCCCGACGTCGTCCGAGGCCTGGACTTGGGCGCCGACGACTACATGACCAAGCCATTTTCTTTTGACGAACTGGTGGCGCGTCTGCGCGCCGTGAAAAGACGCGCTCTGGCCGTGCAGGAGATGAATTTGCAGGTGGCCGACCTGGTTCTCGACCCTGCCAGCCGCGAAGTTGTACGCGGCCAGGAACGGGTCGCGTTGACCCGCACGGAATACAATCTGCTGGAGCGCCTCATGTACCGCGCCGGCAAAGTGGTTTCACGGCGCTCCCTCATCGAATCGGTGTGGGGTTTTGATCGCGACATCGAGGAAAATACGCTCGACGCTTTCATGCGCCTCCTGCGTAACAAAATCGATCCGCCGGGTCGGCCAAAATTGATTCACACCGTCCGTGGCGTGGGCTACATGATTCGACAGGATGGTCCTGGATGAGAACACAGTCATGGGAACACCAGCTTGGGGAAGACCGGCGGGCGAAGACCAGCATGAGTAGACAGGCATGAGAAGGCTCTCCATCGGCGTGCGCCTCACGCTTTGGTACCTGGCGTTCTTTGCCATCGCCCAGTTGTTCTTTGGAGCCGGCATGTGGTTGATCCTGAGGAATAATCTCTATGACCTGGTCGATGACCGCCTCGAGGAGCAGGTTGAAGACTTAAAGAGCTTCCTGCAGACTCAGAAGAAAGATGCCTCCATTCCAAAACTTCAGGAAGAGGTCAACGAAACCTACCTCATCGAACACTCGGGCGATTATCTGCAGATATACTCCGAGAATGCCCAGTTGATTTTCCGTTCGGCGTTCTTGCAGAAGCACCCGTCCGTTCTTGTATCACCGGATCAAGTCAGAGAGCCCGTCCTGCGGAGTCGAAAGATTGACCACCGCCACTTCCGTTTTATTTTGCAGAAGTTGGACGTGAACGGTCACATCTATACCGTGCAAATGGGAGCCCCGGCCGATGATGCAGTCGAGACTCTCCATTTATTTCGTTCTTATCTGCTGATGTTCGCCCCTCTTTTGTTCCTGGCGGCCGCAGGCGGCGGCTACTGGTTGAGCCGCCGAGCCCTGTCTCCCGTGGACGCGCTGGTGCGAACCGCTCGTGAGGTAAGCGGAACCAAACTGAACAGTCGGCTTCAGAAATTAGAAACCGGCGATGAACTGCAACGCCTTTCCGACACGTTGAACGAAATGCTCGACCGGATCGAATCCGCCTTTCTAAGGATCACGGAATTTACCGCGGATGCTTCCCACGAACTGAGAACTCCAATATCGCTGATCCGAACCGAAGCCGAACTGGCGTTACGCCGCTCGCGCGGAGAGGCCGAATACAAGGAATCGCTGCGTCAGATTCTTCGGGAGGCGGAACGCACGACCGTTCTCATCGAACAACTGCTGTCTCTGGCGCGCGCCGATTCAGGACGCGAAACGCTCCGCCTGCATTCCGTAGACTTGCGCCAGACGCTGCGCAACGTCGTCGAGGGCTGGCAGCAGGTGGCCATCATTCGAAACCTGCAATTTGCCGCAATTCTTGATGCCCCAGACTCTTTTGTTCTGGGCGATGAAACTCTGCTGCGCAGGCTGGTCGACATCCTGCTCGACAATGCTTTCAAATACACCTCCGCGCCCGGTTCGGTTCGCTTATCGTTTGCGCACCAAGACGAGAGCGCTGTGATCACGGTTCGGGACTCAGGAGTGGGGATCGCGGAAGAGGAGCAGAGCAAGATTTTTGAACGCTTCTACCGCGTCGACAAGGCTCGCAGTCGTGCGCAGGGCGGGGCAGGTCTCGGCTTAGCCATAGCGCAGTGGATTGTCACTCAGCACCGCGGATCGATAACCGTAGCAAGCCGTTCTGGCGACGGCGCTACCTTCACCGTAGTGCTGCCCATGATAGCGGCGCCGGTGAAGAATCCGCTTCCGGTGTAATCATGTGCAAAATTCGCAACGGCTGCCGTACAATAAAAAAGCCCTCAGAAAGCCGGGATGGCGGAACTGGCAGACGCAGCGGACTCAAAATCCGCCGACCTTCGGGTCTTGGGGGTTCGACTCCCCCTCCCGGCACCACTTATAACTTTAACGAATTAATGTAGTTGCGCCGTTTATTGTACTGCGCAGGTCCCGGCACTCTCACCTTCCCAAAATGTCCAGTGTGCCTTTAGTGTGCTCAAACTTTTCACTGCTGCAGTGCCTTGATCGAGCATTACATGCTGCTTATGTTTGAACTGCGCCCACAATACGCACACAGCGACAACCGATGAGACCGGAGCGTGATAACGTTACGACTGACCGACAGTCAGTGGTTTCATATATCTGTATGCGTGGTTTGTTTACCGCTTTTACCCCGTGGTGGAGCACCAGTGCCTGGCCTGCCTTGACCTCGCTTTGCGCGAGCGGCTGAAGGAGAGAAAGACGAAAGCCGAACCCCCCGGAGTAGGGGGCCGTTGCCGCGGCGGCGCCCGCCCGCGCTAGTGAGGGCCGACTCTTCCCTTCACGGCGTCACGGAGTGCCTCGGCATCCGCGCGCCTGCGCCTGGCATCGTCCCCGGCGAGATTTCTTTCGAGATCGGTCAAGTCCCCGAGAAACCGGAAGCCATCGACGACACGTTGAATCATCTGGTCGAGGTCAGGCCTCTGGTCCCTGCGAAGAAGAGTGGTGAGATCGGCAACATCGTAATCGCCGGCCCGGTGATCCGCTCGCGGAACCGGCCATAGTCAAGATTGGGGCCATCGCTGTCCCACAATTTGAGCACCGCCAGAGAGCGGATGATGTCACGATCAAGAACGCGGACGGCGATTTCCGAAAGATCGTGAAGGTCTCTGACTTTTGAGCGCTGGGAGGCAGCCCTGATTTTCTCGGCGACGACTTCCTCGAAGGCGAGACAGGGAACGGCAACCGGAACGAATTCTAGAAGATTGAAATAATCCAGGGCTATCTGCGGCATCGGACGAACGGGAAGAACGGGCCGTCCGCGCATGCTGACCTGCAGTTTGATTTTCACGCCTCTCTCGTTCTCCGCGTGCGCGCAGACAGGATTGGCGGCGCACCCGTCATCGGTCAAATACCAGTCTTTCTCACGGTCGAACCGGAATGAAATGCCGTGATAGGGACGATCGAGAGCGTCCAGCATCATCAGCATCAGATCATCGGCGGTGATCTCCGCGTGGCATGTGAAATCGAGATCGGTGGAAAGGCGACCGCGCGGACCAAAGACCATTTTGCGCAGCATGGTGCCGCCCTTGAACCCGACATGGTCCATGATGCCCTTCTCGGCAAAGAGCTGGAGCAGATAGGTAAGGATCACATCGATTTCGACGTTGCCAATGTCTGCTCGACATGTTCGCCAGCCTTGATCCTTCACTGAAAATCAGGGTTCTGACGGCGGCCAATCGCACATTGATCGTGGAGGGCGCGAGGTTCTTCTGTTCGAGAAAGAACCGGTACCGGAGGACGACCGTCCTGTTAAATGCCAGACGTGGTTCGGAACAGTACCACCCGATAAATTCGTCGATGGCGTGACCGTATGATTCTTGCGAACTGGCCGCGCCGAGCGAGTGAAGAACCGCATTCTTCGACTGCTCCAAATCGGCTAGTCGAAGCATACTTCTTGTCTTGGAGCGTTTCGATGTCTTCCGATGCGCCATACTGGCGGCCCCCCTAGCCGCGCGCTCAGTATGGTCTTTCAAACTTATGATCTCGAAGCCCGTTTCTGGATAGTTTCCGCATTGCCGACAACTCACCCGGTCAACGAGCGTAATGACAATTTTTCACCAATTGATGGCTGACATACATCAAAGCCGAGTATTAGGGTTGGGGTCGGAGCGAGTTTTGGCTCGGTGCGGCAATTCTAAGCACAAGCCGAACGATAATCAACACGAGCCAGACCGCTCACACTCAATTTTGTGTTCTGACGGGCAGTTGTTTTATTTATTTCGGCCTCTTCCTCGGCGTTCATGAACGGTATCGCTGAACGACTTCTCGAACGACGCCGCCCCTGGATGATCGAACGCTCTCACCTCGACCTCCCCTCCGTCCGTAAAGAGATTCGGCGAGTCCACGAAGGCCGGCGCACCGGATGGGCGGTTAGCGAAAAACAAACGGGGCCATTCGCGGATTCCCATGAAGCTTAGCCTTGGTGCTCTGCGAACACGGCAGAGGCTGCGGATTCGAGTCCCGGCATCCCCGCCATCTTTCGTCAATGCTTTAAAAACTGGGTCTTTCGGAACCTGGGTGCATCTCAGGAAAGTTCGTCGCCAACTTCTTCTACCGATTAGGGAAAGTTGGCTCGTTATGCTGGCACATCGATCGTTCGGTGAGTGATTCGGCGATTTCGCACTCATCGAGAATCATTACTGACGAGAGGGCGCTGTTCGATACAAGTCAGTCAAATGACCTCAGTGGGTGGGTTGCTTCTTCTGGCGTCTACTGCTTACCAGGTGCGGGCGCCATCAACTGCTGCATGAGGCTCTGACTGTCCGGAAAACCCCACTGCTCAACGATCTTTCCAGCAACAACTCTGTAGATGGCAGCCTCATGGATGGTCACCTTCTCACCGTGCGGTGCCATTCCCGCAAACTCGCCTCGCTGAGTTCCGCTTGATGTAAACCGAATGACGACTCGGTCGCCCTCGGCAATGATGTCGTCTACCTTTTCGTTCCAGTCCGGGAACGCGGCTCGATGGCTTGCTACCTCACTTTTGAGGCCCTGAATTCCTTTCCACTCTGTTCCCCCTATAAAGTGGCAGATAAAGTCAGCCCCATACAATTCGTCCGCCGCGCCGAGATTGCCCTCGCTCCACAGCTCGGCCTCGGAACGGAGGACGACCGCTTTGTTTTCCGACAAGGTTTGATTCGGTCGAGCACCGCAACCAGCGAGGCTCGCAACGATGAGAGTGATCGAAACCACGGGAAGAGTCTTCATGAAGTGTAAGTGTAGCCTACCTCGCGAACGGCTAAGTCCCGCCCCTTCGCGTTCCAGGCGGAACATGCTCTATGAACTTTATTGTCAAGCGTATGGCGAGGAAGGGTCCCAATAAGTCGGCTTCGCGGAGATCGCCGTTGATCTCCTCCAAGCCCGTT
>CAVPWO010000012.1:0-370993 GCA_963709305.1 uncultured Acidobacteriaceae bacterium
ATGATGCGTGAAGAGTTGGCCCCGGGTTTCGCCGGCTCCTGGAAAACGAGCCACCCCTACCAAAAAACACGATCCTGCTGATCTTCAGAATGTCGGCGCCCTGTTCGTTCTCGAAGTGAAGACCCGAAATCAGGTCATTATCCGCTGTCACTTTTTCGCACCAATATGGTCCTAACTTGTGAGGCTCGAATTCCAAGCACTCAGAAGAACTCAAGAACCATGGAGTTCCTTCCTATGTTGGACCGGGATTTTGTCAAAGTCGACGACGGGAGCGCGGCTTGCGAAGAGTTCCAACTGCCACGACCGACGCTCTCGTGTACTCAACCGATTCGCGTTTTGATTGTCGAATCTCAGCCCATTTTTCGGGATGGTCTTATCATGATTATTGCGTCACAACCGGACATGTGCGTCGTAGCACATGCTGCGACACCAGCCGAGGGTATTTCTGAGTTCCGTCGTCACAAGCCTGATATTACTCTTGTCGGCCAGAGGCTTCCGGGAGGGACAGTTATGGGCGCACTCACTGCGATACGAGACGTGTTCCCGCTCGCTTGCGTCATCATGTTTACGGCGTCAGGTGGAGATATCGAGATTCAGCGTGCGCTGCGCGCAGGAGCGGCAGCCTGCGTGCTCAAAAGCATGCCCCGAAATGAACTATTGGAAGTAATCCGTTGTGTTCGAAAAGGTCGCAAGTATATTCCGGTAGAAGTTGCGCGGCGACTTGCAGAGCACTTGGGAGAGGAAGATCTCACAGCTCGCGAGATGGATGTGTTGAAATTGATTCGAGACGGCCATCGAAACAAACAGATCGCGGATGTACTTTCGATAGCGGAAACAACGGTGAATTTCCATATTAGAAACATTGTCAGCAAACTTCAAGCCAACGACAGGACCCACGCCGTAACCATCGCCATACGAAGAGGTGTGATGGGCGTTTGATGCATCCCGGGTTCGTCAGTCATGGCCAGGTTTTCCGCAAGTATGCCTTACTTCTTCGGCGGCCGTGGCACCGGCGTCACGCCCTGCTGCTCTTCCTTCGTGTACGGTTCTCCGACGTACGGGAATTCGTGGCGAACGCGACTTCGGTTAGGAACGGCACCGTCCTCTAGAGGTTTGTTCGATGCCAGTGTAAGCATCACATCCATCACGTCGTCTCCCAAGGGTCGTCCATTGAACCCCGCCAGATCGAACGCGCCTGGCGTTCCCAATTCGTAGGGCAATGTTGTGGGGCACAGCCGGGAAACGAGTTGCTTGCCATACTCGACGGGGTTGATGACAGACGCAGCATAGGTCGTCATCGTTGCCGCAAAATCCGCGATTGGCTGTGCGAAAGACGTTAAGTCATCGGACGGCATTGACCGATTGAAATGCTCCTTGAGTTCCTGATTGTCAGGGTCGTTCAAAAAGAGGTGAGTGATCAGAGGCAGTCCCCATCGGGAAACCTGCATCTCGGGAGCATGACCAAAAAGTGAAGCAGTCGCCCAGGCGTGGACTCCGCCGTGCCCGATCATCTTGGTCGGGACCTCCAGTACGATTGCCGTCACATTGCGTTTGGCAAAAAAATCTTGCCGGTGGAGAAACGCCTCGCCGCCGTAGCGCTTTTCTTTGTAGAACGCATTGAGGAAACCATGCAAGGCGAAGGCATCCCCCGCGAACATGTCAGGGGCGGTTCCAACAAACGCTTGCACTCCTGACTGGTTTTGGACCTTCTCTGTTTCTCCTTCGATGAGGAGCTCACCCTTGACACCACCAATTGCGTCTCCAGTTGCTCTATAAACCTGGAATTTCTGTATGTGACGATGTTCGTCTCCGTCCGCGTGCCGAGGTTCAACAAACCTAAATTTAAACGCAACCTCCTCACGCGCATCGCCATTCAGATCGAAACGAAATGCGTAAAGCCCTTCAGTGTGAAGCGTATCCGGGGCGGATAGCCCCACATCAGGATTTACCGTCATCGCCATAACCGTTGAACTGGGAGCTCCTTCAAATAGGTAGAGATCACACACGTTGAGACTTGGGTCTTCCTTCGCGAGCTTTGTGTCGAAGTGATGCGACATATTCAGTCCTCTCGTTCGTTCGATGAGCCTCTGCACAATCAAGGCAACACTTACGCCTGGCGGAAGTACGGAAAGTGTTTCTTGAGATCGTGGGCTCCCTCCGATGCTTTGGAGGACGGCGCGCCCTCCAGAATAGTATTCACAAGTTCAATCGAAGATTCTGATGGATGCCGGCCATTTCGAGCAGCAAATGTGTAGCCGGCAGGAAGGGTTGGATCGTAATGCAAAACGTCGGGAAGCAGAGCGACTGCGAGACGGCGTCCGTGACCTTCCGCATCGGCAACTCGGGCTCGTGCTCTCGCTGCAATTTCTCTGGCGAGCGGCTGCATTAGGAGTGTTCTGTCCTCGGCCGGCGAGCAAGAATGATAGATACAAGCCAGCTGGTCACTGCCTGCCACAAGAGTTGAAAGAAAGGGCGTACCGATCCGCTCTCGCAAACCAGATTCGAAGCGCTCCGCCCAAATCCCGATCGAGTCTCTGTTAGCGATCGTGCGGTTTGGAGCGGATATTACTGCCGCTTTCAAAATCATTCGCTGCGGTAGCTCTGTCGGGGAAGGGATTTCACCAATATAGAGAGCAGTGTCCGCATCCTGCCCCACCTCCGAGGTCGCGGTCCGACTTCCAACCATGAAGTCCCAGGACTTCGACCCCGCGTGAATTCGCAGTTTCGACTTCTTTGTTCGGTCATTGATGGCCCCGCTTCGCAGTTCTTGCCATGTGACAGCGATCACGGTACTTTCTGGCCGCGCTCCCGGAAAGGCGTAGAGATTGCCGTTCCTCGTAACTTCTTTTCGGTTCCATGAACACCGTAGGGCAGGCTCAAATAGATCAATGTCCGAGACAAGCCGAGATGGAATGATCCACGCCACAGCGCAGGAAAGCCCGCTACTCACGATCGTCCGCCGCGTCATCTGCCTCTGAAACAATCCTTTTGTCATCGCCACCTCTCGTCGGTTCTAGCCAATACCTCTAGGTCCATCGTCGTTTATTTCTTGGTGACTCCCCAGAGAACGCCGCCCGGAATGCTAAAACACGTCTGATTTTCCGGCATGAAAACGCAATTGACATCCCCATTCGATATAGGCACAGGGCTGTATTTGTCTATAGGTTGCCTGAACACTTCGGCCAGCCAGACTGGCTGCATTTTTCTTTAGTCTGCTGCCCCAAGAAAACTCCGGCCATCACACCGCGTCTTTAGACGGTTTGCTTTGTGTCCGGCAAACGTACGCTACCTCAAGATCGATGGAACTGCATCAGTTTGGCATTCCAAACCGATCCCGGAGAACTTCGATGCCATTGTGCGGAAACTACAGTTTGCAAAGTTGCGACTCAGATTCAGTTCAAAGCGAAGGCGCCAAGAGCCACTCCGAAGCTAGCCTCTTGCTCGCGGCAAAGCGGGGCGACCCCGCTGCATTCGGAGAACTCTACAAACGGCACTCCGGGCGGGTTTTGCGCGTCGCAAGGCGAATCGTTCGCAATAATGAGGACGCCGAGGACGTGCTGCAGGACGCGGTGCTCAGCGCTTATGTTCACTTCGGCCAATTCAACGGACGATCCAGTTTTTCGACTTGGCTGATGCGCATTGCCATCAACGCGTCATTGATGCGCCTACGTAAGAATCGCTTGTACACGGCGGTATCGCTCGATGACTATCGAGAAGGGCGCGCGGACAACGTCCCTTTGGAAATCGCAGATTCAGCCCCAACTCCGGATGCAATGTATGCCACGCGGGAAAGGATGACCGTGCTTGAGAGAGGCATCTCTGAAATCCGACCGCAGTTACGAAAGGCTATCGAGTTTCGCGGCTTGCGGGAATGGTCGGCCAAGGAGGCCGCTAGCGAATTGGGTATTTCTGTTTCTGCCGCAAAAACGCGGCTATTTCGTGCCCGGACAGAGTTGCGCAAGCAGCTAAGGCAGAGCGCTTAAGGTTCATAAACAATTGCAAGAAATGAATGGCCCTCACGATTCGCGTGGCGTCCAAAGCACACCTGTAGATTTCTATAGGGAAGGCGGGAGGTTTTGATGTTTACACAGAGTGCGCTCACGCAATAGAGTTGGATTGCGGCTTTGGATGGCCCGAATCGCGATCTGCCGCAACTCCCTTTTGGCGGGTCTTGCGGAATTTCCCGTCGCTGCAGCGTATCTGCCTGGTCCCAGTAGCACGCATTTAATATGAGGCGACGCGCGACGCATTTTGCGACTGCATTCTCGCTTTCCTTAGCGAGCTTTTTCCTGCTAGTTCTTGTAGCCGTCCCAAGTCGAGCCCTCGATCCCGATTTGAATGTTTCTCAGTACGCACACACCGCGTGGCGAGTCCAGGACGGATACTTCAGCTCTGCTCCCCGCACTATGACCCAGACCAGCGATGGCTACCTTTGGATTGGCACTCAATCTGGTCTAGTTCGTTTCGATGGTTCACGATTTCTGCCTTGGACACCACCCGACGGTAAGAGCTTGCCATCATCAACTATCCTGTCGCTCCTTGGCGCACATGATGGCAGCCTCTGGATCGGAACCAGGGCAGGACTAGCTCACTTCGTAAACCAGAAATTGGTCCAGTTTCCCGATTTTCACGACCGCGTCTATGGAATTCTCGAAGACTCATCTGGAAACATCTGGATTTCGCATCAAAACGATGTAGAACACAGCGGCGGCCCGATTTGCGAAGTCTCTGGAACGACAATTCATTGTTTGGACAAGTCGGACGGTGTTTCCGAATCGGCATGCTGCGGCGGGCCACTCGTCAAAGACGGCTCCGGAAACTTGTGGGTTGGTACAGATCGGGACATTCTCCGATGGCGTGCTGGGTCATCACAGACGTTTCGCCCAGCCGGACTGGGGAACACGGACGGACTTGAGGGAGTTACGAGTCTGGCTGCCGAACCAGATGGCTCCATTTGGGTGGGGGCGCAATTGACCAGGAAAGGTGGACTTCAGTTGCTCACCGATGGCTCCTGGAAATCGTTCAGTCTGCCTCATTTGGATAGCATCATAACTGCATTATTGCGGGATCCGGAGGGCGGGTTATGGGTTGGAACGGTAAGCCAAGGCATCTATCATATCCACGGCCGTCATGTAGACAGATTTAGGGGACAAGACGGTCTTTCCTCGAATTTCGTTTTCTGCTTCTATGCTGACCGCGAAGGCGGAATCTGGGCTGTCACCAATAAAGGCGTTGACAGTTTCCATCCGTTGCAGATGGTCACATTCTCCAGAGCCGAAGGGCTAAGCTCCGACAACGTGGTGTCAGTCGTAGTATCGCGGGACAACACCATATGGCTCGCAAGTTCAAGTAGTCTGGACGCAATTAGGGACGGAGCAGTGTCCTCTGTTCGCTCCGGCGACGGACTGCCAGGGAGTGAGGTGACAACACTGTTCTGTGACCATACGGGCCGGCTGTGGGTTGGAGTGGATAATGATCTGTTCACCTACACGAATAAAACCTTTCATCGCGTTCGTCGAGAGAACGGCAGTTCAACTCAGCTCATTGTGGGCCTGACAGAAGATTCTCAACACAACATTTGGGCGGAAGTCAGCGGGTCTAATCGTGAACTGATCCGCATAGAAAACCTGATGGTAGTGGAGGAATTTCCCGAAAAATTAGTTCCGTCAGCGCGTGCCCTAGCCGGGGATTTGGATAACGGAATCTGGCTAGGTCTACGAAGCGGGGACTTGGCGCGTTTTCGCAACGGACATGTCGAGATCTTTTCGATTCCGCACGGCGTGAATTCTCCCGTCCGCCAGGTTCTGGTTAATTCCGACGGATCGGTTTTTGGTGCGACTACCTATGGACTCATTGGATGGCGTAACGGTCAATCGCGGGCGCTCACATCGAGAAACGGGCTGCATTGCGACGGGATCATCGGCATGAATTGGGACAACCATGGAGACCTATGGCTCTACACGGAATGCGGATTGTTAAGGATTGAGAAAGCAGACGTGCAGCGCTGGTGGACCGATCAGGACGTTCACGTTG
This sequence comes from uncultured Acidobacteriaceae bacterium, assembly GCA_963709305.1. Taxonomy (GTDB): domain Bacteria; phylum Acidobacteriota; class Terriglobia; order Terriglobales; family Acidobacteriaceae; genus Sulfotelmatobacter. The sequence goes on from CAVPWO010000012.1 coordinate 6,034, forward strand.
CTCCTACAGTCTTTGATGTGTTCGACGGCGTGCAACCCGGCATTCCGGATTTCAATCCCGCGGCCAAGTCCAGCGACGGCAAACTATGGTTTGCGAACCAAGTAGCGCTGCAAATGATCGATCCACGCCACCTTACCCGAAATGAGATACCGCCGCCGGTCCACATAGAAGATGTGGTGGCCGATCACAAGACGTTGACTCCTGTTGAAGGATTACAACTCCCTCCGCTCACGCGCGATTTAGAGATTGACTATACAGCCCTGAGTTTCGTGAAGCCGAAGAAGATGAGGTTCCGCTACAGGCTCGAGGGGCGGGACACGACGTGGCAAGAAGCGGGCACTCGAAGGCAGGCTTTTTACAACGATCTTCGTCCTGGCCAATACCGTTTCCGGGTTATCGCCTCCAACAACGATGGAGTCTGGAACGAACAAGGAGCGACACTGACCTTTGACGTTGCACCAGCATGGTATCAGAGAAGCGCGTTTCGAATTTTTCTCACTGGCGTTGGACTTCTTGGCGTTTGGTGCCTTTATCAGTTCCGGATACGGCAAGCGACTAGAGCGATGCACGTGAGATTCGACGAACGATTGGCGGAACGCACTCGATTGGCGAGGGAGCTGCACGACACCTTGTTACAGAGCTTTCAAGCCTTGATGCTCCGTTTTCAGGCGGTTTCCAATTTGCTGCCCACGCGCCCGATCGAAGCGAAGCGAAGGCTCGATGGCTCGATTGATGAGGCTGCTGAAGCGATCACGGAGGGCCGGCGGGCAGTGCAGGGACTGCGTTCATCTTCGACGCCGAGTGGCGATGTCGCCTCCGCGGTCAGTGCACTCGGAGAAGAACTTGCGCCGCTTCAAACGGATCAAAACTCCCCAGCCTTTCAGGTGGAAACAGAGGGGATGCCGAGAGATCTCCGCCCGATGCTGCGGGACGATGTCTATCGGATTGCGGGGGAGGCGTTACGTAACGCATTTCAGCATGCACAGGCGAGGCATATCGAAGTGGAAATCCGGTATGACGAACGCCGGTTGCGTTTGCGAATTCGTGATGACGGCAAAGGGATTGATCCGCAGGTGCTGAATGGCTCTGGGCGCGTTGGACACTGGGGCTTGGCCGGCATGCGCGAACGCGCCAAACTCGTAGGCGGTAAGCTGGAAGTGTGGAGCAGCCTTGGCTCCGGCACTGAAATTGAATTAACTGTTCCAGCCTCTATCGCATATATAGGATCCGCGACCGGACTGCGTTCCTGGTTTTATTCCCGAGGAGCATAAGAGGAAGTCATGAGCGTCGAGTCGCGCTCAATTCGAATTTTGGCGGTTGACGATCACCCGTTGTGGCGACAAGGAATCGCTGGGCTCCTCGGCGATCAGTCGGACATGAACCTAGTGGGCGATGCCGCAAACGGGCGCGAGGCGATCCAGCGCTTCCGAGAACTTCGCCCTGACGTTACGCTCATGGACCTGCAAATGCCGCAGCTGAGCGGCCTTGATGCGATCATCGCGATTCGGAGCGAATTTCCCGAGGCACGAATCATCGTACTCACCACCTATAGCGGTGATGTTCAGGTGGTCCGCGCGCTCAGAGCTGGCGCCCAGGGATACCTGCTAAAAAGTCTCTTGCACAAAGAACTCCTGGAGAATATTCGCGCCGTGCATGCGGGTAAGAAGGCGCTTTCTCCGGAGGTTTCCCACGAGGTAACCGACCACGCGACCGATGAGAGCTTAACGCCGGGCGAAATCGCCGTTCTGCGTCTTATCGCGGCTGGAAACAGCAACAAACAGGTCGCCGCTCAGCTCTCCATCTCCGAAGAGACGGTCAAGAGCAGAGTCAAAAACATCCTATCCAAATTGGGTGCCAACGACCGGACTCACGCAACGATGATAGGTGTGCGTCGCGGGATCATCGATTTGTTTCACCCTAAAGAGTGAGAAACTCGCCCTAATTTTGGGGTTTCGGATCGTCGCCAACAATCGCAGAATACTCGTGTGTCTTGATACGCAGGCAACCAACGTATCGACAGAGCCTCCTTTTTGCAGCGCCTATTTTCAACGTTCGCACGCGGTGGACCTGGCGTGGGCCTCGCCCTCATGCGAGTGGTTGCGGCTGTTTACCTGATCCAACACGGGGTCGCTAGGCTTCGGTGTGTGCCACGAATGGAGTCGGCTCCGATGGTAGTGATCGAGGCTGGCGCGGCAATATTGGTCCTCCTGGGCCTGTGGACACCTGTTGCAGGAACAGTCGTTACCGCTCTCGAACTGTGGAACGTCTTCACTATGGGAGATCCGTGGGTTCATATTCTGGCGGGGACTCTTAGCGGTGCTCTGGCACTGCTGGGACCGGGCGCATGGTCTGTCGACGGTCATCTTTTCGGGCGCAAACGCATCGACATTCGCGAGCGAAATTAAGCTTCAGCGCAATCTCAGATTACGTAGCTAAATAGAGTTATTTTGGAAGCCTCTATATAGCGCTGGTCGAGGACTCTATTGGGGATTGCGCCCGTGATGAGTTCGTTCCACAATTTGTCCACGTTCTGATGCCGATTCTGGCCCTTCACGAAATGAGGTAAAGCCATGGAGCCTAGATCGATTCGAATACTCGCCGTAGATGACCATCCATTGCTTCGAGGCGGCCTCGCGGCGCTGTTTGCTGACCAAACAGATATGAAATTGGTCGCCCAGGCGCGGAACGGACACGAAGCCATTGAACAATTTCGAACGCACCACCCTGATGTCACTTTAATGGACTTGCAGTTGCCAGACATCAGCGGTATCGATGCCATTATGGCGATTCGCCAGGATTGTCCACAGGCGAGGATCATTGTTCTCACCACTTACCCGGGTGACGTGCTGGCGCAGCGGGCGCTCCGGGCTGGTGCTCGGGGATACATCTTGAAGGAACTAGCGCATAAGGAACTCCTGGATACGATCCGTGACGTTAATGCGGGAAAGAAGCGCATCCACTCTGAGGTCGCCAGCCGCATTGCCCAACACTTAGGTCAGGAGGATCTGACTCCACGAGAACGGGACGTGCTTGACTTGATCCGGGGAGGGAAGAAAAACAAGCAGATTGCAGACCAGCTATCGATCGCCGAAACAACGGTTAACTACCATATCGGAAATATCGTGGGCAAGCTCCAAGCAAACGATCGAACCCACGCCGTAACAATCGCACTGGAGCGAGGTGTCTTCCAAATCGGAGGATGCAGTTGACGGCCTTTCTCTGTTAGACATAGAAGAGGACGGGGAAGACCTAAACTTCCGAAGGCCGTACGTTGGCGCTTCAACTGGTTTTCATTTCCGTGCTGACTACCTACGAAGGAGATGTTCTGGCGCGACGGGCGTTGAAGGCTGGCGCTACTGGATACCTCCTAAAAGACATGATCCGGACGGAGTTGCTGGAAGCAATTCGCACGGTCCATCTCGGGCGGAAATATATACCGCAGAAAATCGCGGCATAACTGGTTGAACATTACACGGAGGATGATCTCAGCGAGCGCGAAGTCGAAGTGCTTCGAGAAGTAGCGCGCGGTACATCCAACAAGATAATCGCTTCGCACCTTTCGATTTCAGAAGCAACTGTGAAGGCGCATATGAAAAATATTCTGCTAAAGCTGGGAGCCTCTGATCGAACCCATGCAGTGAATATTGCAATGACCCGCGGTTTTCTCATTTAGCACGACCGTCATACCCAAGCTGCTGCCGACGCAACGGAACGCTCTGCAACTTGGTCGCGCTATCTGAATCGATACATTCGCTGCGGGACCGTTTCTTGCTCCATTTATGATCCACGAACTGTTTCCATACCTTACTGAAACCGCTTCAGGCAGCCATCCGCGTTGCGTTGTTTCAGTAACTTACGATCGGACCCAGTGCTTTCACGGCGGTAACACGGGTTCAAATCCCGTCGGGGACGCCAAATCTTTTCAGGAGCTTACGGGCACGGCCACTTTTGGCGCAGGCACAAAAAGGCACAACTCCGTCGCCAATTTCTTGCCCGGTTTGCCTAATCGCGAGTGTTTTCGGGCATCCGGAGCTATTCTTGTAGACACAAAAAGGCACATGCAATTCAGTCAGATCAGCCAGCCGCAACCGCGGGTGTGCGAAACAGGCGAATGACCCTACTCTGAGCTCTTCGTTTGTGGATTGTGACCGCTTGAGTGTACGTATCCAATGTGACTCGGCTAGAAGCATGACGCAGCAACTCTTGCATTACCTTGATATCTGCTTTAGTTGCCGCCAGCAGGGACGAATACGTGTGCCTGAACGTATGCCATCCGATGTGCTGTGCGATTCCGATCTTCACCGCAGCGGGGCGGATAAACCTCCGCATGATAGTTTGTCCCCAATACGGTTTTTTGCCGGACGTAACGGGACTCGCAAACACCCAATCATCTGGTTTTCGGTAACGTGTGTATGGATTTTCCTTTCTGTGCCCGTAATGCAGAAATTGCCGAGGAGGACTTGCAGGCACAATTCAGGCACAGATTGTCGATGAGGAATGGCAAAAACCGCAACGAATCGAGCAAAGTTATTGCTTTCCTGAGGAGATAACAAGCGCGAACGATGTGAAGACTGGAGATGCACTTTTGTGGGATTACTTTCCGGTTTGCTGACAAGTCGGGGGTTGGTGGCGATAAGCGCGTTTATTGGGACTGATCGTGGCCTGCTACGGTCGATTTTGGGTCCTTCAACCACGTCTGAGGTATTCACCAGGATTAGCCCTGACAACTCGCTTGAACGCCTTACTGAATGCGGCGTCGGACTCGTAACCGACCAATCGAGCGACTTCTGGGAGCTTTTTGTCACGCCGTTCAAGCAGCTGTATCGCCTTCTGCATCCGCCACTCGGTTACGTATTCCAGTGGCGTTTGTCCGAGTAGCTCTTTGAAACGTGCTGCGAATGCGGAGCGAGACATTCCCGCCGCTTCGGCCAGGGATTCGACCGTCCAGGGTGTATTCACTTTGTCATGAATGGCACTCAGAGCAGCGCCTATTTGAGGATCGAAAATTGCACGAAGCCATCCTTTGTTGCGTTCCGGCCCCGACGCGATATGCGCCCGGAGTACTTGGATAAACAGAACCTCGGCCAGTCGACTCGCGACGACTTCAGATCCCGGCGCCTGTTCTTCCATCTCTGACGCGAGCGCCTGCACTGTGGTGTGAAGAGCAAGCGTGCGTGCCTGATCGGCCTTCATCAAAATGAAGTTCGGCAATAACTGAGTAATCGGCCTCAGGCTGGCGCGATCGAAACTCAAGGATCCACAGACGATTGTCGTCGGTGCGCCACCGCCGCCACACAGAGCGACATTGCCGTTGGCCTTGGCCCCGATCTCGCGGAAGCTCCACCTCGGACGTGTTCGCGGGCTGTCGCGCAAAACAATCGAAGTCCCCTTAGCCAGCAAAAAGCAATCACCACCGGTAAGGGGAATCGGCTCCGGAATGCCTTCGACACTCAGCCAGCAGTTGCCGCGCGAAAGCATGGCGAAGTGCGCCAAATCTGTGGATGACATCTTTTTGTCGGAAGGCGTGACTTTTTCTTCGGTCTGGTTTTCCTGTTTTATGCCCCACGGGGCTGTGGCTTCGAGCCTGTGCAGACCGAAAGCGGTTACGTGCATCGTTCTAAAGATGTCTGTTATCGAATCCAACTTAGCCTCTCTCTTTTGGACGAATAGACAAAATATTAGGACTCCTGAGCAGTTCTCGTCCACCACCAAGGAATCTACTCTACTGTACCGAATGCTACACATCTACCGAAGGGAGAAATTATGGGGAAGCTCGAAGGAAAAGTCGCAGTCATCACGGGTGGATCGAGCGGCATGGCGCTGGCGAGCGCCAAGCTCTTCGTAGAAGAAGGCGCCTACGTTTTCATCACGGGCAGGAGGCAGGAGCAGCTCGATGAGGCCGTCAAGCTGATTGGCCGAAACGTGACCGGCGTGCGCGGTGACGCGGCCAATCTCGACGACCTCGACCGTCTATTCGATACGGTCAAGCGGGAAAAGGGCAAGATCGACGTCCTGTTCGCGAGCGCTGGCAGGGGCGAGGCCTCACCACTGGGCGAGATTACCGAGCAGCACTTTGATGCGGCCTTCGGCCTGAATACGCGCGGAACGCTGTTTACGGTTCAGAAGGCATTGCCTCTGTTCAACGATGGCGGATCGATCATCATGACCGGATCCGTTGCTTCGGTGAAGGGTTTTCCTGGTTTCAGCGTGTATGCGGCGAGTAAGGCGGCATTGCGCTCCTTTGCACGCACGTGGCTCAACGAACTGAAGGGCAGAAATATCCGAGTGAACGTGCTGGGCCCGGGGCCGATCGCCACACCGATGCAGGAACAAGTTCTCACCAAGGAAGCGAAGGAGATGTTCGAATCCCTGATCCCGCGGGGAAGGATGGGTCAACCTGAGGAAATCGCGACGGTCGCGCTGTTTCTTGCTTCCGACGATTCGAGCTTCGTGAACGGGGTGGAGTTGAATGTCGACGGCGGCTTCTCGGCCATCTGAAGTCGGCGGATCTCGGTGAGTGCATGATCGCCAACGCGCTCACCCTGATCTGATCGGTTGGATCAATATCAACATGGATCGGAGGAGAACTATGAGCTACGCAATCGTAGGATTCGGAAAGATAGGTCAGGCCCTCGCCCACGCGTTCGCCCGTAAAAACATCAACGTGACTGTCGCGAGTCGCCGGCCGCCTGAGGCTTTGGCGCCGCAGGCTCGGGCGATTGGACCCACGGTCGTCGCCAAGTCGCTGCGGGATGCACTCGAGGCCGACACAATCATCTTGGCGGTCCCCTTTGGGGAACACCGCGAGGTTGCGAAGGCCTTGCCGAGTTGGAAAGGCAAGACGGTCATCGACGCGACGAACGCGTTTGGAGTTCCCCCTGAAGAGCTGGGCGGCCTCCTGTCCTCCGGCTTCGTCGCGAAATCGTTCACCGGCGCTAAGCTCGTGAAAGGTTTCAATCACCTGGGTGCAGCCATTTTGGCTACCGACCCGGTCGTCGAAGGGGGCCATCGGGTCGTCTTTCTGTCGAGCGATGACGAGGACGCAATCTCTCCCGTGGCGGATTTGGCCAAACAACTCGGGTTCGCACCCGTCAAGCTGGGAAAGCTCAACGAGGGTGGCGCGCTGGTGCACGCACGCGGCCGCACTTGGGGTCAGCTCATCTTCCAGGATTTGTTCAAGAAGCAGCAGTAATCAATCTACGACCGTGCGATTTGGCCCGAAGAAGGATGGTTCCGAAACGTCGGCTTAGATCGAACGCACTTGATGTAGAGGAAAAGGAGAGATTTCAATGAGCACCGAAAAGAATATCCAGATTGTGAAGAATTTTCTTGCGGCACTCGGCCGCCGCGACAAGCAAGATCTGCTGGCATTGTCTGCCGAAGATATTGAGTGGATCATTCCGGGCGAGGACTGGCCGCTGGCCGGTACGCACCCCGGGCACGCTGGAGCCAAGATCCCGCTTCCCAACAAAACGTCCTTGGCGGATCATGAACCTGTTCAGGCTGCCGTGTAGCCCGGGTCAGACAGCCCTCGCCGGTGCGATTCGCATGCGTGCACGCTTCACGAATTCAGGAAGCCTCTTCCTGAATGTTTGTAACCAAGGATGCTACGGAGGCCGTTGGAGCGATTAGAATGGCGGCATGACCGTTAAAGAAAACAGTTCTTGTCGCTTCACGCCATCCGCACTTGGAGGACGTTCGCAAGCAACTGTTGGAGCAGGCTGGCTATCGCGTGATCACTATACGCGATCCAGAACACGTCGAGGAAGCAGGCAAGAACCACAAGATCGCCTTAACCCTGATCGGCTACTCGGTAACGTCAGCCGAAAAGCATTGTATTGCTGCCGAAGCGATAAGATTTTGCAAGTGCCCGATTCTTGAACTTTGGGATCGCGAGCCGCCCCAATTACGCGGAGAAAGTTCCATCTTTGATCACTTCTCGCTTGCACCCGGAGATTTCTTGGACAAGGTAAACTCGATTCTCAAGGTTAAGGCTTCAAAGTCGTAACCTTGGCTGCGGGACGAAGATATGTGCCTTCAATACTCTACTTTGACGCTTCGGGCCCATTCGATTTCGCGATGGCAGGGCATTTCCGAATCGTAGAAGCTTGGGTCGTCGAAGTGAAGCAGCGGGGGCCGGACGCGAGGCGCTATTCGAGCCCGAGCGCGGCAGCGATCCTGATTTTCAGGTTTGGGATGGATGCGCTTTGGCGTGTGAAGGTGCGGAAATCGTGTAAACGGAAAAGGCGAGAGCAAGTCCACTCTCGCTCCAAAACATACCTTCACTTCAACTCGACTTGGATCACTTCGAAGGATTTCTTGCTCGTATTTTCCGGCAGGTGAGTAAAGGCATCCATGTGTTGCACCGAGCCAGCCTTCGCCTTAATGTCCTCACCCTTTCCGTCTGGGTAAGTGAACTTGGCGTGCGCGTCCGTCAGGAACACTGCGACAGATTCCGGGTGGCTGTGCATCACCGATTTCTCACCCGCCTTGTACTTGATCCGAACTACTCGAACTCGATCATTTTCGAACTCAACTGTGTAATGCTTGGAATCAACTTTCACGGGATCGTCAGCGTTTGGTTGAGGCATTCTTACAGTTGCCATGTTCCCTCCTCTCGATTCAGTGAGATGCCGACAAGTCTAGTCTCCGGATACCTGAAAGTACACCCTGCGTCTCACGCCGGATGAACACTTATAATCTGAGCGGGTTTAGCACGCGCTCAATGACACGCAGGAGGCATCATGAATACCCCACTTCATACGCTCGCCGTTGTCGTGCTGCTGGCGGCAGTACCAGCACCCGCGCAGCAACAGCCATCGCCGCCGAAGACCGTTGCCGATTCGATCAACTACATGTGGAAGATGGTCGAGAGTGACTTTACCTCGCTTGCCGAAGCCATGCCGGAAGAGAAATGGAGCTTCAGGCCCACGCAAGGCGCGTTCACCGATGTGCGCACTTTCGGCGAACAGGTGAAGCATGTGGCGTGCGCCAACGAAGCATGGGCAAAGAAGCTGCGCGGCGAGACGCCGCCAGACCATTGCGACACGGGTGGCACGAATCCGGCAAAGACGAAGAGCGAGATTCTGGCCTACCTACACGAGTCGTTTGGCATGATGGACGGCGAGATCGCGAAGAGCCAACTGGATAACCTAATGGCTCCCATGAAAGGCGCATACGCAGGCGACAATCGCCTTGAAGTTCTCAACTCGGCACTGTGGCACATCTCCGATCACTACGGGCAGTTGGTTGAGTATGTCCGCATGAATGGCATCGTTCCGCCAGCAAGCCGCTAGTTGGTAGGAGGATCAGGTTATGCCCAGAAGCAAGGCTGTTTACGTCCAGCGCAGGTTCCGCTGTTCGTGGCTACTTGAAGTACCGGGCGAATATCCCGCCGCGCTGGATAAAAAATGCGCGGGCTTCGCGCAAGCGTGTCTGGTGAAGGAGGCGACTCGGTCATTGGCTGCTCGGCTTTTCGAAGATTTCTTTTGCGAGCAGCACGGCCGTCATTGCATTCGGCCATCCCGAGTAGAACGCCAGATGAGTGATAGCCTCGATCAACTCATCCTTCTTCACTCCGTTCTCTAGGGCTTTGCCGAGATGAAATCGCAATTGGTCAGGGCGGTTTAAAACAATCAGCGCCGCCACAGTGATGAGGCTGCGATCGCGTTTCGATAGCTCTTTGCGCTCCCACACATCGTCAAATAGCACTCCGTCAGTGAGTTCGACCAGCTTGGGGGAAAAGTCACCAATCAATTTCCTGGCTCCGTCTGATTTTGGCATTTTGGGCTACTCCTCTATTAACGAATCTCGCAGGGTGCGACTAACATTACTCCTTGCAGGTATCTCTCTCTTTCTCAGCGGTAGCTCATTTTCTCGATTTGCTCGGGATATCGTGCCCCTTGCACATCTATGTTTGAGGCGGCGGTTTCAATTTCCCGGAGCTCGTTTGGTGTAAGTTCGACTTCAGTGGCTCCAATGTTTTCTTCGAGGCGATGCAGCTTGGTAGTGCCGGGGATGGGAACGATCCACGGTTTCTTCGCTAGTAGCCACGCCAGCGCGATCTGCGCTGGCGTCGCCTTCTTTTGTTCCGCAAAGCTGTTGAGCAGATCTACTATTGCCTGATTCGCATCGATGTTCTCCGGACGAAAGCGGGGGATCGTGCTGCGAAAGTCAGTGCTGTCGAACTTCGTATCTGCGCTGATCTTTCCCGTGAGAAATCCTTTGCCAAGCGGACTATAGGGCACGAAACCGATGCCGAGTTCTTCCAGAGTTGCCAGGATCTCCTGTTCCGGTCGCCTGAACCACAGCGAATATTCACTCTGCAGAGAATGTGACACCGCGCTCGACGGCAGCGCGAAGCAGCGAAATCATTTCCTGCCTGTCTTTCGCGGGCCCATACGACCAGCTCATTCCCATGCAGCCGAGGCCGATAGCCGAGACCTCTAAGTTGCTTTTTCCGAGTTTGCGTTTTTTCATGATTCTGATCTCCGCGTTGTCTAGTAGCGTTCCCAAACCACTCTCCAGTGTTCGTTGGGGCCGGTAGGTTTCACAATCAAGCGATTGTTAGAGATTTCATAGCCCCGCTTCAGGTCTTTGCCGATAAGTGTTCGCACCAGTGCGCCCTCGACATGGAAAGTGAAAGCGGAAGAGTTCTCGACGCGGTAGCTTCCGTAGGAAGCTTCGTAACCGGCTTGCGCATAGGCGCTGCCAGTCTGCGCAGTTCGGTACATCACCTAGACCGATGCCTTGCCGTCGCGAGTGAACACAAACATGCCGGTACAATCCGCCCGGTGAACCTGCCCGTCTGCGCTCGGCTCTTCGAGCGAAACGAGTTTCCATGCGCCGACGAAACGGTCCCGGATTTCCGTATTACGGTCGCGACTGCCGGGCGCAGAGGGCGCTGCAGTTCCTGCGCTGAGCAGCATAAGACTGAACACGAATAGTGCCTTCATCTCAGTTCCCCGAACCTAAGCATTAGAGACCGGGAACCTCCCAATCGGATAACACAATCCTGCCGATTGATTGCCTGATCCTGTCGCTACAAGGAATTTTGTGAAGACCGGAAGCCGTGCCGGGAGTAAGATGCGGTCATGAAACAGTCGGTGGTCAGGTCAGTGAAGCGCCAAGTTGCGACCGATCAAGAGGCACGCGGAGTCGCTGCATTGCGGGCTGAACTGGCCCGGACAATTGCCGCTCACGCTCGAACGGCAGGAGAACATGCAACCTCCATACCAGGCCTGACGCTCTATCGGCGAACCGATACCACTCCGTGCTATCCCGCCACGTACGAACCAAGTTTGAACGTTTTCCTGCAAGGCCAAAAACGCATAACACTCGGCGGCACGACGTATCTCTGCGATGGATCAACATTCCTGCTCAGCTCTCTCGATCTCCACGTGGTCAGTCAGATCGTGCAGGCAAGTGAGGCAGTGCCATTGCTCTCCATGCTGCTCAAACTTGACATGGCTTCGGTCAGAGAGATTCTGAATCACGCGGAGTTTCAATCGCACAATGGTTCATCAGAGGCTCGCGGCATCGCGATCGGGAAAACCACCGTCGATCTGCTGCAGCCGTGTTCTCGGCTCCTCGACCTGCTGGATGCTCCCGAAGACATTCCGTTCCTCAGCAGCCTCATTCAACGTGAAATTGTGTATCGCCTGCTTCGGGTGCCGCAAGGGGCGCGTCTCCGCGCCATCGCCACACTCGGTGACCAGAGCCATAGAACGGCGAAGGCGATCGCCTGGCTCAGAGACAACTACAGAAAACCTCTGCGACTAGAGGAACTGGCGGAAGTTGCGCGCATGGGAATGTCAACCCTCCATCATCATTTCCGTGCGCTGACAGCCATGAGTCCGCTTCAATATCAAAAGCAGCTTCGATTGGTTGCAGCCCGGGAACGCATGCTCATCGAGGGACTCGATGCCGCGAGCGCCGCATTTGAGGTAGGCTACGAGAGCCCGAGTCAGTTCAATCGCGAATACAAACGCTTCTTCGGCCAACCTCCGATGCGCGACGTCAAGACGTGTCGGTTTTCGGAGTCCACAACACTTCGCGATTGACCGATGCTGGCGTGAATTCTTTCCGGTTCACGGGCAAACCAGAAGTCAACTTCCGAATGGCCGACCATACGTCCGGAACCCAACTCGGATTGGCGTGCATTTGCTCCAGCTTCTCTGCGTGTTTCTTGGGCTCAACGCCTTAAAGCGACGGAATCTAGGTTGCCAGAAGCGGGTCAACCCCTCCCGGGCAAAACATGACCGCTGAAGCCCGTCTGGAGTGTAACGATCCCTCCTGCGCACGTTGCCCGAGATACGCAGCTTGAGGACTTTTAAGACCGTCGAAGATGAGCCTGTGATTGTCGCGCTGATTCATAGTTTCTCTTATTGGCAGACGATTTTTCCTTGTGTCAGGCTGGTGATTGTTTTCTCGGCAAGGCCGGGTTGGTAGCGTTCATAGGCGACGCCGTGTGCCTTCGTGTTTTCGTCGTGAGGACCAGATTTGGCCGTTACGAAAATTACCGTTGTTCCATCAGAGTTGTAAAACGCCGTTTGAGGGCTCTTACCTTTGTGGCCCTGAGTCATCTTGAAGCCAGAAAGACGCGAAGAGTACCAGGCGATAACTTCACTAAGCGTGATGTTTTGCTGAGAGGAATAATTGTAGAGTGAATAGAAGTTACCCTGCACCCTGCTTTTGCAAACCTGCCCCTCAGGCATTTTGACGGGCGTGTTGCCGACGCCTTGGACGAGAACAGTGTCGGGAATCAGCGGCAAGTTTGTCAGCGGATCGTTGGTCAGCACTTTTGTCTGTCCGGTAGCACTTGCCAAATAGAACAAGCATACAGCTACTGCCAACACGATGGTATTCATTTAGAATCCTCTTGCATGTCCTGTTGCGAGCAATCTGGAAGTATCGAAAAAACCGAATTCGAGCTGTCAACTGCGAGTTGGGCGCAAACCGAGTGCGGATACCCGGCCAACGCAGCAAAATTGTTCAAATAGACTGCCGCCAACGCCAAAGTGACGACCCGGTTGGCTGTTCCGAGGGCACGGAAGTGAAACGGCTTAACCGGTGGTTTTCTCGGCCCTCGGTCAGCGAACCAAGATGTCAGCGTTTGCAGAACCGCCTTTTCCCGACGCTTCCGGTGGCGACAATTCCTTGGTTTCCACCCACACTGACGACTACGGTATCAATCTCCGAACCATTTTCCACCACGACGAAATTCGCAGCGACGGGCGGACGGCCGTCGGTGAAGTTGATCGTTAAGGTGCCAGTGCAATCGGAGTTTACCGTGTAAGTACCGGTGGCCAGGGTGTGAGTGAAATCAGCGACGACCTCCCCATTGACCGTGACGCTGTCGATCTGGGTGAGCCCTCCCTTGCCATCGAACTCAGTCATCGCCACGCCGACCTGCGGGCCAGTGGGTCCTTGCCCTAACAATTTGTTGCCTTGGATCGTGAATCCGTAGTTGCCAGCGATAAGCCTGTTATTGCAGGCAGCAGTTGTACTCTGTCCGTATACGGACCCCCAAGCTCCGAGCATTAGTACAGCCAAGGCCACCACATTTACGACTAGCTTCTTATTCACAAACCCTCCTCGTTGGTTCGTTTTCATCGGCGTCCACTCTCACAATGGCGGATCAGTTCGCCGAAGTGTGTGTACTCCTAACGCGCCCGCTCAGCCCAGTCAATGAACCCGCCCTAAACCCTCCCTGACTTGCTAGCGTCAAGTTGCCGAAGGAGTTAGCGAGTTCCATGAACTGAAGTCCCAGCGTAGAATCAAGGTCTTTGGAGGTTAATGGAAACGCCCGCCACTTCCCGCCGCCGCATTCGTAGTGGACTGTTCGAAATTGACTTCGGCGCCAGTCAGATCCACAAGGAAGGACGAAAGGTCCAGCTGCAAGAACAGCCCTTCCGAGTTCTGGAGATCCTGCTGGAGCGCCCGGGAGAAGTCGTCACCCGCGAACAGTTGCGGGCGCGACTGTGGCCGGCTGACACGTATGTGGGTTTCGATGAGGGTCTGAATACCGCCATCCGGAAACTGCGGGTTGCTTTTGGTGACTGTGCAGAGAACCCACGATTTATCGAGACCCTTCCCCGCCGGGGGTACCGCTACATTGCGCCGGTCGAACCAGAACCGATCCTCGCTCCTTTCCCTTGGGCAACGACGGTTGCTGTCAAGCCAACAGTTGTTTCCCGCAGGATGCTCTGGGTGGGGTTCGCCGCAGTGGTTTTCGTAGTTCTGGCGCTCACAGTTTTCTTACGAACCGCGGAACATCGTAAAGCGCCGCTCGGGAAGATCATGCTGGTCGTTCTTCCTCTAGAAAATTTCACCGGCGACTCTCAACAGGATTATTTAGCGGACGGAATTACGGAGGAAATCATTGCTCAATTGGGGAGCCTTGACCCGCAACATCTCGGAGTGATTGCTCGCACGTCGGCGATGCACTACAAAAACACGCAGAAGAGTGCTGCGCAAATCTCTGCTGAGGTTGGCGCCAATTACCTGCTGGAAGGGAGCATCCGCAATTCCGGAGACCGAATCCGCGTGACCGCGCAGCTGATTCAGTCATCCGACCAGTCGCACCTTTGGGCCGACAGCTATGATCGGGAGCTCAGTGATGTTCTTAAGATCGAAAGCGATATCGCTAATTCGGTGGCGAGTGAAATCCGGCTTACGCTTTCGCAGCAGATCCATCACCGCCTGGCTGCCGCGGGCCGAACGAATGTAGAGGCCCACGACGCATATCTGCGAGGCCTCCAAGGCTGGAACCTGCGAACGCGCGCAGGATTCCAACAGTCAATCACGAATTTCACCCGAGCCACCGAATTAGATCCTGGCTATGCACCTGCCTTTGCCGGTCTTGCGCGCGTCTATTCACTGGCCCCAATTTTCGCGGGCATGCCCGCCGGAGAGGCGGCCCCCAAAGCGCTGGAGGCTGCCAGTCGAGCCCTTAGCCTCGACGAAACGCTGGCCGATGCTCATTGCGCTCTGGGATTTGTCAAAGCACATTACGAATACGACTGGCCTGCTGCGGAACGTGAGTTTCGTCGGGCGATCGAACTCGAAACGAACAATGCGTATGCTCACCTTTTTTACTCCAACAGCTACCTTTCACCGCTGGGCCGCCACGAAGAAGCCATGGCTGAGATGAGAAGAGCGATGGAGTTGGATCCGCTTTCTCCCCACATCCAATCCTTCGCTGGCGTAACCTTCAAGTGGGCGCGCCGTTACGATGATTCGCTCGCGCAATTCCAAAAAGTGAACCAGATGGGCCGGAATTTCCCTTTGAATCACGAGCGTTTGGCTCAGCTGTACGCCATCCTCGGACGATACGATGACGCCATCACCGAGGAAGCGAAAGCGCGCTTCCTTGTTGGCGAGAAACCGGAAGATGTGCTTGCGAAAATGAATACTTTGAAACGGAAACTCGCTGCGAGGGGCGAGCGTGGCTATTGGGAGGAGCATCTCCAGTTTGCGGGGGACCAGAATAATCCGCCCGAAGCTTATGTTCGTCCTTATGGTCTTGCCATCATTTATGCCCACTTGGGGGAGAAGGCTAAGGCTTTTGAGAATCTGGAGAGTGCGTTAGCGGAACGGGACACGCAGATAACCGAACTCGCCATTGAACCGCAGTTCGACACACTTCGACCAGATGCGCGCTTTGCTGACCTGGAGCGTCGCATCGCACTCATGCCACGGTAATGTCGATGGTGGAAACCGCCAAAGCCCATAACCTCGATTGCTTCGGTGGCAAGAAATCCCATGCAAGCAGGGAGGCACAATTCACCAGCCGAACCCAGTGTTCGAGTCACGGGCAACGCTTACATAATCTTGTAAAGGAAGGTTTGCCGATCAACCGGACAGCATCCGGAACCGGCTACCCGGCAGCAACGCGGATGCCATTAGGATTCGTGAGGCTCGCCGTTTTTTGGCAGCAACTTTGGCACATCCCAAGAATGGCATGAAACTATTAAACGCCACCGCAGAACAGGAATGGAAGAATAGTCAGCAAGGGCAATGTGCGCGGGCGCTAGAATCAAGCCTAGGAGGTGTTTATGCGATCTGTCCTGTTGGCGATTGGGGTTTTCTCGATTGGGTATTGCGGGGCTCTGGTAGCACGGCAGACTTCCGCTGAGCAGTCAATCTCGGCTCCCAAACCGACTCCCCTTATCCTGGCAGCAGATGAAGGCGAACAGCGAGAGTTCCGAACGCGACCCGGTGTGACGTTCACTGTGAAGATTGATCCCAGGAACGGCGGCTCCGAACACCTGGCGGTGGTGACAGAGGACATGGCACCGGGAGATAGAATTCCCATCCATCGTCATCCCCACGCCGATGAGCTGATTTTTATTCAAAGCGGAACTGGACGTGTAACCCTCGGAGACAAGGTGCAAGAAGCGCGCGCCGGCGCAGTTGTATTCATCCCGCGCGACACATGGATTGGCATGGAGAATATCGGGAAGGAGCACTTAACCCATATTGATGTGTGGTCAGCGCCAGGATTCCAAGAATATATGCGAGCCATTTCGGTCCCCAAAGGTTCGCCAGTCGTCCCACTGTCGAAAGCTGAGGTAAATGAGCTCCGCAAGAAGTACTCGCATTATGGAATTTATCAGTAATTAGCACGAAGATCTGCGCTACCCACGTTTACGACGCGACTCCCAGGTTTCAGATTCTGGGCGGATCACGGGCAAACCAGAAGTAGGCTTCCCAATTGCCGACGAACCGCAAGCTGGCCTAAGATTGCGGCGTTAGAACGCCAGGCAGAGCGATTATGAAGGTCGGCGTTTACGTATATGGCATCGCAGCAGTCGCTTATGGCATCACGGACCTCGTTTGGGGTGAGTTCGATCCCTCGGATCAGCCCCTTCAAGCTTGGGGCGACCACATCCCCGGTGCCAGAATCTTTGCGTACACTGCCGCCATTTGGTTGGTATTCGCGGGCGCAGCCCTTTTGTGGCGGCGGAGCAGGCGCTCAGCCGCGGCATCGCTGACCATCCTTTACGGCATCTTTGTGCTGTTTCCTTTGCCCCGCTTCTACTGGGGGCCCCACGTCCACGGACATCGAGCCTATGTCTACTTCGGTGTTCTCGGCGATGTCTGCCAGGAAATCATCCTTTTCGTTGCGGCAGTGATTGTCTGGAAATCGATGTCAGGGCGGGTTTCGCTTTCTCAGGGAGCGGCCAAGCTCCTTCGTTGGACGTTCGGGCTTTGCTCGATCGATTTCGGCCTTGCGCACCTAACCGGCCCCTGGACAGTGGTTCCCATGATCCCCAAATGGATGCCGGGCGGCGCAACGTTCTGGGCGGTGCTCACCGGAATCGCATTCGTCCTTGCAGGAGCGGCCATCGTTTCGGGAGTGCTCGACGTTCTCGCGGCCAGACTTCTTGGCCTCATGCTGCTAGTCTTCAGTGCACTGGCATTGGCACCTCTGATCTTTTCTTTTCCGCACGCACATGGGTCTTGGGGCGCCAACGCGTACAACCTGACAGCCATAGGAGCCGCGTGGATCGTCGCAGGGTGGCTCGCGACTCAGGAACGGCCAGCCCGGAATCAGCAAAGCTCGCAGCAAGTGAGGCCATTGCTGACGTAGCACGCGAGTGGCAGAGAGCAGCTCACCAGAATTTATTGAGCCCGCCTTTCACTTCGGCACAATCGTTGAGGCCTTGACCTAGGAGCAGACCAGTACCAGCATCTCGGCTTGTGAGAATCGAATCGCGATCAACTCCCCGATAACGAGCAATCCGGAAACCAGGCGCAATGGCACTTGCGCGCCGCAACTCCAGAACTGAAGCTTGTCGTTTCGACGAGGAGATCGTACGTTCAGGGTGTGATTCGTCGATCGTTGGCGAATGCAGAATCCTTCGGAAAACATGTTTCTCTTCCCCCACAAACCGGAATCACCGCAGCGAGCGCCTCAATAGATGAGCTTTAGCGAAAACTGAATTTGCCGCGAAGTTCCGGCGGTCTTGCTGATCATGCCAAAGCCTGAACCCTTGATAGTATTTGCGGGCAGCCCCATGTTGACGACGTTGAACAGGTTGAAAAACTCCCCGCGAAACTGGAGATCCGCGCGCTCCAAACCACTTTCCCGATGGCCAACGGGGGTTGTCTTGATGAGCGCAAAATCGAAGTCGTAGTATGCCGGTCCACGAAACGTATTTCTGCCGAGAATTCCAAAGCGCCCGGAGTTCGGTCCGGTTCCTCCCGCTATGCCGATCGGAATGGAGAAGAAACTTCCGTTGTTGGCGCCGAGCCCAAAATAATCGTCCCGCGGTCGAGTGGAGCTGCCGGCGCTCGAAAGCTCCGGTGTTCCGACCTGATCCGGCCGGTCCGCCCCAACCGTTCCCGCGCCCGTCTGCTGAATTCCCGAATACACCGTGAACGGCGATCCACTAGTGATCGTCGAAATGCTCAGCAACTCCCAGCCTTTCGTCAACAGCCGCGTTCGATCCGATTGCAGTCCTAAATGTTCCAGGTGCAGATCCTGGGCCACGCTCAAGGTGAACGCATTGGTCACATCAAAGCTCGACGGCCCTCGTTCCGCTTGTGTATCGAACGGGTCTTGCGGACTAAACAGCGTCACGGCGCCGGTCGATCCTGTTCCTCCCAGGATGCCGCTGACATCGTCGAGTGATTTGCCCCAGGTGTAGCCCACCTGCAATGACGGACCGCCGTGCCCAACATTTCCCGACAATGAGCTCTGCAAGGCGTCGTACGACGAGTGCGATGTCCCCGTCAGCACAGACTCGAATCCGAAACCACCCGTCACCGCTCCGCTACTGTCGAAGTTTGTAAATCGCGCAAATTCCGCATCCGCTCCGGGATACGCGTTCGGATATGACATTCTGGGAAGTCGAAACGCCGAGGTTCCAACATACGCGACATCGGCCGTGAGGCCCCCGAAAGCCCGTTCCAGTCCAAGTGTCCAGGTCTGTAAGAAGCCATTGCCGAAGCGCCGGTCGATCCCGGCCAGACTCAGAAGTGACAGCTGATGACTCGGCGCCAGCGCTGCCAAATCCTGCTGATATCGATTCACGTCCATCACCGTGTTCGCCGGCACTTTTTTCGGATCGCCACTGGCCAGCACGTTCACTCCCGCTGTGTTGTAGACCTGCGGCAACTCGTCCGGCGTGATTTGAAATCCGTAGGAAATCTCCCCATTTTGCGCCGCGTTGACGCGTGGATAAACAACGTAAGGCGTTGATCCTGTCAGAAGATTGTCCTGCCAGATATTCGGCGGAATCACGGTGATCGCTCCGCCCATGTGCACATGCACTGCGTGCGGCGCATTCCAGTCCACTTGCAGACGAGGCCCCCAGCCGTTCCAATCGGTCTGATAAGTTGGCCGCGGATTGATCAAGTATTCCTGCCCAACGCCCGCGGGTGGAAATGAATTCAGAAAACTCGACGTCCGATTCGCCCGTTCCGAAATCGGCGTGTAGAGCTCATAGCGCAGCCCATACTCGAGCGTCCATTGCGGATTGATTTTCCATGTGTCCTCGACGTAGCCGTTCATATTATTCCGGTTGATGGCGGCTGGTCCAATGTGCGCGCCATTCGATGCGTAGGGCGGCGCCACCGCAATGGTGTATCCGTACGGATATCCGATCAACAGACTGCTCAACGTGTCTGGCAGAGGCTGACCCGGCAGCACATCATGCTGTCCGCCCGCCGAAGGAATGAAAACCGGCGAATAAACCGTTCCGCCGCCAAAATCGTATTCCCCGTTTGGGCTGATCCCGAAGTATGTCGTGTCGCGATTGAGGCGTGCTTCCGCACCCCACTTCACCGCGTGCCGCGGTGTCGTCCAGGCAAAATTCAATTGCCCCTGAAACAAATTCCCGAACGCCGACATTACCGAGCCCGCCGCACTGTTGTAAGCCTCGTACAAACCGTCATTGAACTTGAGCGCCGCATCCGTGTGGTTCGGTGTCACAAACGAAGGCGTCGTCCGCGTAAAACTCACCGAGGTAGACCAGAGAAAGTGCGGAGACACCGTGCGCGTATAGGTGATGACCCCGTTCCGCTGCCGGTCCACGTATTGCACGCCAAAGCTCGAATCAAGCAGCGTCTGATCTGGATTTGTTGTCGGTCCCGTCAGATTGTCGTAACTGAATCGACCAAACACTTGTCCTCTTGCGCCAACTTTCTGATCGATGCGGATAGAAAACTGATCCGTATCCGTGTTCACGTTTGAAGGCGCAGCATAGGTTCGCGCACCATACGCTCCGGTTGGGTTGTTAGGGAGTGGATAGCGCGCCAGAATGGAGGCAATCGCCGGATTTACTCCCGGGCTATTCGAACTCCCCGCTATCTGCAGCGTGTCCGTGCTGCCGTCCGGATACGTCACCACATCCTGCCCCGCTCGCTCTGCCGCCGTCGGCACGGCCAAAACCTGGGTGGTCCCAAGCACCTGCCTGAACCCCTGATACTGTACAAAGTAAAAGGTCCGGTCTCGACCGTCATATACATTCGGCAAAACAATCGGTCCGCCGTTTGTAAAACCGAACTCATTCCTGCGGAAAGGAGGGATTCGGCCAGGCTCTGCAATCGACGAATGATCGAAATAATTTCGCGCATCGAGGGCAGAGTTCCTTAGGAACTCGAAGAATGAGCCGTGAAGACCACTTTTCCCGGATCGTGTCACGATATTGGTAAAGCCTGCCGCCCCTCGCCCGATGTCTGCTGGCATCCAGCCCGAGCTTGACTGCAATTCCTGAATTGCGTCCACATCGAAATTCGTGAATGTACTGCCGCCCATCTCTGGATCGCTGACATCCGCACCGTCCATCGCGAACACGGCCTCAACGCCGCGCTGTCCGTTGATGGCAAACTGCTGGGTGAAATTCGTCTGCCCGTTCACGTCGGTCATCGTGCCCGCTGCTAACAACAATAGCGTGCTGAAGTCGCGTCCATTTAACGGCAATTCATTTACCTTTTGGCTCGAGAGTTTCTCCCCGCCTGCTCCGCTGGCTGCGTTCGAAGTTGTGCTCGGGTTCGAGACTCCCGCAGAAGCTTGCGGATTGGCTCCAATCGACAGCACGTTTTGATCGGACACCGTCAACACAACTGCTATGCTGGTAATATCCACTCCGGTTGATGCTGTCGGACCTCGCCCGGGCAGTTGCACGCTCACGTTATGTGGCCCGAGTCGAAGGTCCGCAATCGCGAACCTTCCGTCGGTTCCTGTCACTGCGGTCATTTTCTCTTTCGCGGCCGACGTGTATACCGTTACCTTCGCTCCGGCCACAGGTTCACCGGCAGCCGTTCGGACGACCCCGGTCCACGCTGGCGCAGACGGAGAACTCTGTTGTGCTTCAAGCGAGACCGCGACCATCAGTCCCAGCAGCAAACACCCCTCTACCAGTCGGAAGGCCATATGAAAGGTTCGAGCTATTGCGTGTCGCTTTGCGTTGCGGAATTCATACATCTCAAATTTCCTCGAGTGAAGGCGGAATAGAATCGCGTCATGAACGACTTCAACGAAAGAAGACTGCCTGCCAGGGCGCGCATTGTCCGAAGATGCCAGGAACAACCGGAGATCGAGCGCCCAAGCGCTTCGATTTATGTACTCGTGACTTCTATGCCTTGGGAGCGGTAGGGATTCACGACATCTTCGTCAGATGCATCGGTGATCAAACGCGTCAGTCGGGAAGCAGGACCGACCAGGTAAGGCAGAGATGTCCCCATTTTCCCAAGTGAAATCAGGCCAACCACTTCCGTTGAAGCCCCTATCATCGCTTGCTTCACGTAGGCTTGTTCTTGGTCGCCGACGGTTATCCCGACCTCCGGGTGCAAACTGCACATTCCCAGAAAACATAGATCAGCGCGAATGGATTCGACTCGACGAATGGTCTCGATGCCTGTCGTGACCCGCTCCTCTTTAAGAAAATTTCCTCCGAGCATCAGCACGCTCAACTTCCGATGATCCGCCAACGCCAGCGCAAGCGGCGGGCTGTTGGTAACAATCGTCGCTGAACGCTCTCTTGAAAGGTAGGAAGCAATTCTTAGATTAGTGGTACCTCCATCAATCAGCACCACCTGACCGTCGCGGATCATGTCAGCCGCCGCTCGAGCAATTCCGATCTTGCTCTCCATGTCGATTTGTTGGCGAGCCACGAAAGGAACGGCCTCGGCCCGGCGAGGCAGGGCGCCGCCGTGTACCCGTTGGATCTTTCCCGAACTCGCCAATTCGCGCAGATCTCGACGAATCGTGTCTTCAGAGACCTTGTATCGACTGCTAAGGTCCGCGGCGAGGACTCGGCCCTCATTGCCAAGCAACTCCAGGATGTACTGGTGGCGCTCTTCCTTTAGGGCGATTTGGCCTGCTTCCGCTTCTGGTCTCATTCTTCCGATATTGCACGAATACAATTGATTGTGCACATATATGCGCGTATTATCCGATTTATGCATGATACTGCCAAACATAGCGCCGTACAAGGTCTTTCGCAAATGTGTTCGGTTCGGGCAGTCGTCTTCGACTACGGAAACGTTCTTTGCCTCGAGCAAACGCTGGAGGATATGAAAGGTATGGCGCTCGTGTGCGGCATTCCCCATGAGCGATTCGCGGAACTCTACTGGAAGCTACGGCCGCCCTACGACCGGGGTGATATCGATGGACCTGCCTACTGGACAGCGGTTGTTGGCCAGAAAGAACTGGGTTTGAGCAGAGATCAGATAGCAATGCTAATCAGGCTCGATAGCGAAAGTATCACTCGACCAAATCAGGGCGCTGTGCAATGGGCAAAGCTGTTGCACCATGAAGGCTTCCCCTTAACCCTTCTTTCAAACATGCCGCTCGAACTCAGTCGCCATGTGACCAAGTCCTTTCCGAGCCTCTCTACATTTGAATACCTGATTTATTCCTGCGACTACGGATCCATAAAGCCGGAGCTGTCGATCTATCGAGCTTGTCTCGAACTACTCAAAGCGGCCCCGCAAGACATTTTGTACCTGGATGATCGCGCCGAAAACGTCGAGGCGGCAGCTCGGTTAGGAATTAACGCTGTACTGTTTGACACGGTCGAAAAGACTGCATCAAGAGTCGCGAGCCGGTTCGACATCCCTGTCCCGAGTTATGGCCGCTGTCGCGAATCAACTTCACAGTACAGCTCAACAAATCGGCGCCCGGAGCGGATGGGATCGGATTGATGCAGCAAACGTAGCCTCCATGTACTGCATCTCGTGCTCACAGGTAACGGCTATTCAAACTGGATTTTTGCCATCCTGCCCTTATCTTCGTGACTCAGAAGATGGCAGTGGAATAGCGACATGCCTCTGATCAACGTGTCAGTGAAGTCCATGATCAGATCCACTGAACCGCCGTATGGCACATTGACGGTTTCCAGCCATTACTGCAACGCGTGGATCTCGTGACGATAATGATTCCCTCGCTGGCTTGATCGTCACGCTCTTTAGCGGAACTTGCCTGGAGCAGAACCTCGGTCCCGACCGGGCGCGAATTACGAAGAAGATCGACGCCTTCATGCGGCTGATTCGCGCAATCTGATCGTCAAGTAAGACGAAGAAGGAAAGAATCCACTCCAAATCGAACCATTGACTACCTGGGCGCGGTTCGGATTCTCCTGCTTAATATTTGCTGCTTCTTCACTTCGTCTCAAAATCGGTGGAGACGCTGAGTTTCTTCCAAATTCGTGCTTCCTCTAATCGCGCAAGATCATTCTTCTCCACCGCGGCGTACGCATCGCTGCCGAGCAAGAGTCGCAGCGGAGGGTTCCGTTCTTGCGTCAACTGGACGATCGCCTGAGCTGCCTTTTTGGGGTCACCAGGCTGCTTGCCGTTGTAGTTCCGCTGAAATCTTGCGGTAGCTCCAACCGTCGAATCGTATTCAGGATGACCTTCGCTAAGTTCGGTGGAACTGCCCGCGAAGTCTGTGCGAAAGCCACCGGGTTCAACGATGGTGACCTTGATGCCGAGCGGGGCCACTTCGCGCGAAAGCACCTCGGAGAAGCCTTCGACACCCCACTTCGCCGCCGAATAAGGCCCACGTCCCGGAGGACCAATCCTTCCTCCCACTGATGAAAACTGAATGAACTGGCCTGCTTTCTTTTCGCGAAAATACCTAAGAGCTGCCTTCGTCACAATAATCGTTCCAAAGAGGTTCGTTTCGATCTGTGCCCGGAATTCCGATAGAGGCGTGTCTTCGACGGACGAAAGATTGCCATACCCCGCATTGTTAATGACCACATCCAGCGAGCCAAATACATCGACCGCCGCCATTACCGCGTTTGCTGCGGCTGCTTCGTCGGTCACATCCATTGCGAAGAGCTTGACCTGATCTCCAAATCGTTCCGAGAGATCAGCCAGCGACTTAATGTCCCGAGCTGTCGCCAACACTTTATTGCCCGCAGCGAGGCTCGCTTCAACAATTGCGCGACCCAGACCGCGAGAGCTGCCGGTGACTAACCATACCTGCGCCATTCATCCTCCTCGGTGAAGCCACCCCCCGGATATTCTGGAGAAGCTTCTCAAACTCAGGATTGGATGCGCAATGGGTATACGAAAGGACTTTCGCCACATTGAACACCTAATCCGTCAATTCAAGACCTGGCTGTCGCCCCCCTCGATTTCTGTACACGCACCCTCGATTCGAGGTATTCCTCCAGATGACGGACGGCGACGTCACGGGGCTCGTCCTTCTTCTGCAAGCGGCTTACCATTATGCTGCCTTCGAGCGTACTTGCAATCAAGGTGGCCAATTTCGCCGAATCGACACCGGCACGCACCTCGCCTCGTCGTTGCCCCTCCTCGGCAATTGACTGCAGACGATCAAGCAAAGAACTGAGAGCCTGGCGGGCTTTGGCTCGCAACTGAGGATTGCCATCGTCGGAATCGATCGCCGTGCTCAGCAGCGGACAGCCTCCCGGTCCGAGCCGGATTCGGATCGTCCTTGCGCAGGGCCACTTAACTTCCGGATAGCCGACGAACCATCAATAGAACACATCAACCAGTGATTTCACATTGCGTTTTTTTGGGACGTAGCACGTTATGCGACACAGTTTCAGCGGCTTAATGCCTTTCGAATCGCCGCAAGGTGATGCCAGCTATGCCGCATCGCATGGTCCTCAATAACAAATTGGGCAGTCATCGGCGCGCCGAAGCTCAACGAGAACGGCGCCGCGTTATCGAGTTCTTCATTCGTGAACGCTCGCACCGAGGCGGCTGCCTCGCGGCTGTTTTTACGTAATAATTCGAGGGTCGAAGACTTCGAAGCCTCAGCATTGTCCTGAGCATGCTTCGCATTCAACTGCGCGACGACCTCCCACGTAACATCTGAAACAGACCTGCCAGCGGCTATTGCTCGCGCGACATCAATCTCAATTGGATACATGCTAGCAACGTGGTGAATGACGACCCCCACGGATCGCCGGTCCGTTTCCGAAACGGGTGTGTGCCATTCCCCATCTGAAAGACTTTCAGCGAAACTCGCCAAACCGGCAGCGCCTTTCTCGATGCGAGCAGCCAGGGATTCAGCGCGGCGGCTCACTGAAGTTCCGATCGTGGTCGTAACGGCCTGTGGATTGACAACATCAGTTGAGGTTTGCATAGGTCATCTCCTTGTTTTGCATTTGAATTGATTGAGCGCTGTACGGATCGTGCGAACGTTGTGCGCGAGGTTTACTATGCAGCGCGCTGGAGACTCATACTTATCCATGAGTCCGGTTTTCTTGCCTGCATCACACTTCCCGTGTGATGATTTGCTCAAAAGTCCGAGAAGATTTGCTTGGGGGCAGTGTGGACGTGCTTTCAGAAGTGTTGAAAGTGGTGAGACTGCAGGGAGGGCTGTTCTATAACGGCGAATTTTCCGCGCCATGGAGTGTCTATGCAGCTTCATCGCATGGGGTAGCGCATCATTTCAGAACCCACACAGAACAAGTCATCGTCTATCACTTGCTTACGGAAGGGCGAGCTTCGGCGCGGTTGGAAAATGGCGAGCGCCTAAACCTGGAAGCGGGCGACATAGTGATGATTCCTCATGGAGACAAGCACATCTTGGAGAACGGGCCACGGACGCGGACAGTGGACGATTCCGAGCATTTAGTCGATGTACTTTCCCAGGGGTTGAAAGTGTGGCGTGTGGGTGGAGGAGGAGAAGTCACAAAATTCATCTGCGGTTACATGGCTTGCGAGCCCCGCCTGGGCCAAGTCTTTCTCAGCGGTCTACCATCCATATTCAAAATCAGTATTCGCGACAATCCTTCAGGCCGATGGTTAGAGAATTCGATTCGCTTCTCTGTCGACCAAGCAGGCGCTTCCCAGGCCGGAGGAGAGGCTGTTCTGGCGAAACTGTCGGAAGTCTTATTTGTGGAGACACTACGGGTCTACATTGCCCAGCTGCCGCCGGAGCAGACTGGTTGGTTGGGCGGTGCCCGCGACCCGGATGTCGGAAAGACCCTCGCACTGATGCACCGCAATCCTGCTCATCCATGGACGATTGCTTCTCTGGCGAAAGAAGCGGGAGTGTCGCGCTCGGTGCTGGCTGAGCGGTTCCGGCATTACCTCAAAGAATCTCCGATAGCCTACCTTACACGCTGGCGACTTCAGCTGGGAGCTCAAATGCTGGCCACAACAAGTCATTCAGTGGCCCAAATCGCGCTCGACGTTGGGTATGAGTCCGAAGCCGCTTTTAACCGCGCGTTCAAACGTGAGTTCGCAGCACCTCCGGCACGTTTCCGCCGTCAATCGAAGATCGGCCCATCGGAAGTTGCTTACCTGTAATCATACTGAAGCTTTTAGCCATTTGGCTCCCGTCAGAGGAAACAATGAAGTGGGCGGTTAACGAGCGATCCTAAGTAATCCAAGATAAGAGTTGCCGACCATCCGGGCGTAGGTCCGTCAATCACCATGAGGGCATTTCTCGGGACTGAAGAGCTCACCCTAGGAGAGCTTGGGCCCGACGTTTGGACATTACAAACACTCCGTAGCCGATCATGACGCCGAATGCATTCAGTATCACGTCGTCAATGTCGAAGATGCCTACACGGAAGACCACCTCCATCACCTCGAAGGTTAGCCCGGTGACAACTCCGAGGACGAGCACCTTCTGCCATGAGATGGATCGAACGACAAGCGGAGCGAGAAGTCCTATCGGCATAAACGGGATGATGTTTCCGAACAAGTTCACCATGGCTATCAATTGATTCCCCCGACCATTGAGTAGGGGAACAATGGTCTTGAACGGGACGAAGTTGCCAGGACCTGTGTGAGTACCTGCAAACCTGAGCCTCAGGTGTCCTATACGAATGACAGGTATGGCCTTGAAGACTACGAACCTGATCAGAAGTGCGCCATATGAGGTGAGAGCACACGCTGCCAGCCAACGCGTTCGTTTCGCCTTCATGCCATTCCCCCGAACAGACTCTGGTAATTCTCAGAATGAGTACACATCATAGTTCCACAGTCTGCGTGCAACGTGAGTACCGAGAAGTCTTAGTGCAAGTCGGCTAGTAGAAAGTGATCTTGTCACTTGGCCTCGATTCTGGGCGGATTATGAGCAATCCGGAAACCAGGCGCAATGACCCTTGCGCAAGGGTTCGATAAGGGTTCGATAAGACTTCCAAAGCTGTCCTTCGAGCTCTAACGCTTGCGATCCGTGCCTCTGGTTTCAATTAGTTACGATTGTGAGTATCTTTCACGGCGGTAACACAAATTCAAATCCCGTCGGGGACGCCAACTTAGAGTCAACCGCTTGCAGCTGCCGCACGGGAAACTCATAGGCACAAAAGGCACACATCTTCCGTCGCTGTTCCCATCTTCGTTTCTCAGGTTCTAGGCAGCTTTACCAGTGCCATCTTTGCCGCGCTGAAGAACTGTGCAACGACTGCCATTTGGGCTGCTCGCTTTGCCGGTGTTACCAACTGTGTATATGTGTCCAATGTCACACCGGTGGAGGCGTGGCGAAGCAGTTCTTGCATGACCTGTATGTCTGCGCCATTTCCTTTAGCAGCGTTGAATACGAATGACGGAAGGTATGCCAGCCGATTCGTTTGGTGATGCCCAACTTTATTGCTGTCGGCTGGATGAAGTGCCGCATCAAAGTCTGCCCCCAGAAGGGCAGACTACCCTGAGTCGGCGGACTGGCGAAGACCCAATCCGTTGGCTGACGGAAGCGCGCACAGCGACGCTATGCACGAAGAGTCCGAACCAGACGGGGGTCTAGGAGTCCGGGCTTTTGTGATGCTTCAGTTTTACACGGACCAACCGCGTTTAACGATCGACCGCAGGACGCTGGCCTGCTTTCGGCGAACTCAATGTCCCGCCACTTTAGACCGAATAGTTCACACATCCGCAATGGCCTGCTGTATAGGCACAATGTAGGCACAAATAGGTGGGCCGTCGGGCGCTCCTCATTGGTGACATCTGGCGGGGATCTCGATTTACGCCCGAGGGAGTGGTTCGTAGAGCGCAGCCTTTGGCAAGCTGCGTTCGAAGGCAATCCTTGTAGCCTATAACTGACGAGGGCGGAGAAAGGCATCTCAACCCAGAGCGCTAGGGCCCGGCGGGAGGGTCTGAGAGTTGAACCATTAGTTTGCCATGATTGGAACCGTCGAATAATTTGTTGATCGCCGCTGGTGCAGACTCGAGACCGCGGACGACATCCACCCGATACTTTAGCTGGCCCGAGGTGTGCCACTGCGTGAAATTACTCAGCATTTCCTTTACTTTCGAAGAGTAATCGGTTGCGAGGAAACCTTGGATCTTGAGGCGTTTGCTGATCACCAGTGCAAAGTTGGAGGGTCCCGGAACGGGTGCCGTGGCGTTGTATTGTGAGATCAGGCCGCAAAGCACTACGCGACCAAAGGTGTTCATGAGGTAGAGCGCGCTTTCCAAGATTTCTCCACCGACGTTCTCGAAATAAATATCCACTCCGTTCGCGCAGGCAGCCTTCAGCTGTTTCTTGTAGTTGTCGTCTTTGTAGTTCACGGCGGCGTCGAAAGCGAGTTCCTCCCGCAGCCAATTGCACTTCTCGTCGGTTCCGGCGATGCCGACAACACGAAGTCCCTTGATCTTGCCGATCTGGCCGACGAGCGATCCGACCGAACCTGCGGCGCCGGAGACGAGGAGAGTTTCGCCGCTCTTGGGCTGTCCCACGTCCAGAAGTCCAGCGTAGGAGGTTAACCCAGCCAGTCCAAACAGTCCAAGGTAAGCCGAAAACGGAAGTCCGCTCTCCGGCAACTTCGTCACACCTTCACCATTGGAAAGCAGATATTCTTGCCAGCCAAACATCCCTTGGACTCGGTCACCAGCGGCAAATTTTGGATGATTTGATTTCTCCACTATTCCGATCGCCAACCCGCGCATGATGTCGCCAATCTGCACGGGCGGAACGTAGGACGGACGGTCAATCAGCCACCCCCGCATCGCCGGATCGAGCGAGAGATATACGCTGCGAATCAGAAACTGGGAATCCCCAGGCACCGGCATGGGTTGGGACACAAGCTCGAAGTTGTCAGCTTTAATCAGCCCCGTGGGCCGCGATTTGAGCCGCCATTGGCGGTTTACCGGGGTAGCAGCAGCCATAGCGGAGGACGAGTCACGGTCAGACCGTGTAGCGCGCAGCGGCCAGAAGTCGGCCGGCAATATTACGCCGCAGTGCAACCCCATCGAGCGGATCGTAGTTGGCAAAGCCGCGTAGCGTCGCCATATTCTCCCGCAAGGCGTGGCCAGCCGAGCAGGCGCCGACGACATTTCGCGCCGAGACTTCTACTCGGTCCATTGCCTCTCGCAAAAAAACGGCGCACATGTCGGCGGCATTGGTCCCTTGGCCCGAGGCTGCGAGCTTGCGACTTCGAAGCAAGCTCGACTCCATCGCGAAAACTTCCATAACGATGTCGGAAATGTTCATCACGGTTTCCTGCTGTTTTTCCAACTCGGCCCCGTATCTTTGATAGGCAATCCCGATCGTGAACAGCGCAATCTTCTTCGCGCTCTGCACCAGCCGCGCGTCTTCATCTTTATCTTTATCTTTGTGGATGCTCGCAGAGGCCGTCGCTGGATTGCCAAGCCCGCCGACGACGGCCTGAACAGCGGGGATAAGCCCCAATTGCCCACGGGCGGCGCGCTTCAGCAACATTCCCGTTATGAGGAGCCGGTTGATTTCGTTGGTACCTTCGAAGATCCGGTTGATTCGAGAATCACGGTAAGCCCGTTCCACCGCATAATCTTGATGGTAGCCATAGCCGCCGTGGATTTGCACGCCTTCATCGACAACGTAATCCAGCATCTCGGAGGCATACACCTTAATCATCGAGCACTCCGCGGCGTACTCTTCAACGGCTTTGAGCTCGGTCTGTGAAGCCGCGTGCTTATCTTTATCATGATCATGAGAGGACTGCGCCAACTGGCTCTCAATGAGACCCACCACACGCCACACCATCGATTCCACCGCGAACGTGCGAATCGCCATCTCCGCCAGTTTATACTGGATGGCGCCGAAGTCCGCGATCGCCGATCCGAATGCTTTCCGTTCTTTGGCGTATTTCAAGCAGATGGCAAGCACATTTTTTGCTCCACCCACGGCGCCAGGGCCGAGTTTCAACCGGCCGATGTTCAGGATGTTAAACGCGATGATGTGCCCGCGCCCAATTTCGCCGAGCACGTTTTCGACCGGAACGCGAACGTTGTCAAAATACACCGCCGTGGTCGAGCTGCCCTTGATGCCCATCTTGTGTTCTTCGGCGCCGCTGGTCACGCCGGGAAAGCTGCGCTCCACCAGGAACGCGGTGAACTTCTCGCCGCCCACTTTCGCGAATACGGTAAAGAGATCTGCCGCGCCTCCGTTGGTGATCCACATCTTTTGTCCGTTGAGGACGTAGTATTTGCCGTCTGCGCTGAGATCCGCCCGGGTACGCACGGCGAGAGCATCGGAGCCGGCCAGCGGTTCGGTTAGCGCGTAAGCGGCCAACAGCTCAACCTTGGCCAGCTTGGGAAGATATCTCCGCTTCTGTTCTTCGTTGCCAAAGAAAAGAACGGGCAGCGTACCGATCCCGGTATGGGAGGAGTGCCACGACCCGTAAGAAGCGTCCCGGGCGAGATGCTCACCCGCGATCATTACTGAAGGCAGGTCCATTTCCAGACCGCCGAATTCCTCGGGGATCGGTATTGCGGCGAGTCCCAGTTCGGCCGCTTTGCGAAGTACGCTTAGCGCGACTCCCGGAGTTTGCTGGCGGATCGCCTCGAGATGAGGTTCCACCTCATTCGTCCAGAATTGGTCGACCGTGCGGGCTATTGCAATATGTTCTTCGTTCAGATCTTCGGCCGTGAAAATTTCGTTGGGCGCTCTATCCTCAATGAGGAACGCGCCGCCCTTAACTTGAAGAGGAGTTGCCGCGGCAGTTGTCATCATCTTCCCCCGGGTTGAACGCGACGCCACACGCGCAAATCTGCGACCTATGCCGATGTTCCGAAGTCACACAGCCTGCAGACGAATCACGTGTAGTTTCTGATCGAGAAAATCACGTTCTCAAATTGTGTTAGTCTATATCAGATATGAGTAACTAACGTCAATATGCAACACAAATACTGAACACCCTAAGGTCGAACTCGGCAGTTGGATCGCGATTTGGGAGAACGGTCGATCGAATCTCAATTGTTAAAATCGATCCGGGTGTATTGAAGCACTCAACCTGTAGCGTGTCCTGCAACCCTGATCAGGAGAATATACGACTATGGTTCGTGTTGAAGTCCCTGCACCGCGACGAAGCCGGACTCACAGAAGCTTGGTAAAGCGAAATCCGCCAGCGCAAATCCACCCAGTGCAGAACTACCCAGCGCAGAACCACGCGGTCCCAGGGCTTCGGGAGCGCAAGAAGGCGCGACTTCGTCAGCAAATTATCGACACAGCCATCCGACTGTTCCGCAAACAGGGTTACGAGAAAACTCGCGTCGACGATATCGTCAAGATTCTAGAAATCAGCCAGCCGACCTTCTTCCGCTATTTCCCGAGCAAGGACGCTGTTTTACGGGATGTGGGTAAGCGGGGCTTCGAGTGCATAGCAGAGCGCCTCAAATCAGAACTTTCCACCAAGGCTGATACCGCCGAGCGCTTGCATCGCCTGTATCACGCCATGGCGCTCGAAGCGGAAGCCGACCGACCTCTATGGAAAGCGGTTGTGTTGTCGGGTGCAATGGATCCGGTGCGTTCTCCGGAGGTGCGCGGAGTGGAGGGAGTTGCGATCAGCCGCCTGCGGGAAATCCTGGCGCAGGGTCAGGAGCGCGGCCAAATCACAAGCGCGTTCCCCGTGGTGCATCTCGCGGAGTTCATGGAGGCCCTCTACCACACCGTGGTCCGCCAGTGGACCGTCGACCTGACAGGACCCCACAAACTCACGGAGCGCGTGGATAGCGCCGTTGAGTTTTTCCTGCGCGGTGTTAAGCCGTGATTGGTTCCCGGACTATTCTCCTCTCCCCGTTCTTGCAAGGCTAAAGGTAAATGAAAGCCGCTATCCTCCACGATTTCAAGAAGCCGCTCTCGATCGAGGAAGTGGAACGCCCTCATCCCGAAGCAGATGAAGTTTTGATCCAGGTGGAAGCCTGTGGCGCCTGCCATTCCGATTTGCACGTGGCTGATGGAGATTGGACACAGCTGGCGGGAATCGTGAAGAGACCGTTGATTCTCGGCCACGAAATTGCCGGTCACGTAGTGGAGAGAGGCCCGGCAGTGCACGATTTGCAAATCGGCGATCGCGTCGGCGTGCCTTGGATTCACTGGAGCTGCGGTGAGTGCGAATTTTGCCGCGAAGGAAACGAAAACTTGTGCAGCCGGCAAAAGATTACAGGGGTCACCGTAGACGGCGGCTACGCCGAATTTGTGAAGGCGCCGGCAACTCACGCGCTGAAAATTCCAGATGGTCTTTCTGCGCCCGAGGCCGCCCCGCTTTTTTGCGCTGGACTCACAGTGTATCGCGCCCTGAAGGGCGCCGGGATTGTGCCCGATCAGCGCCTGGCGGTTTTCGGCATCGGTGGCCTGGGGCACCTTGCAGTGCAATTCGGACGAGCCTTTGGCGCGGAGGTGACCGCGATCGACATCTCCGAGGAGAAGCTGGAACTCGCCCGAACTTTTGGTGCAGCTGACGCGCTCAATGCGGCCACGACTGATGTGGTTAGGCAGTTGCGTCGCAAAGGTGGAATCCACGTGGCACTGGTTACCTCCGCCGCAAAGGCAGCTTACGACACAGCTTTTTCCTGCCTCCGGCCCGCCGGTACTTTGCTGGTCGTGGGCTTGCCCGCTGAAAACATCTGTTTTCCGCCGATTCTGATGGCAGCACGAGAAGTCCGGATCCATGCATCCACGGTCGGTACTCGGCAAGATTTGCGGGAAGTACTCGCCATGGCTGCCGCCGGGAAGATACGCTGCCATGTGGTTAAGCGGCCGCTTGCTGAAGCCAACGAGGCGCTGGATCTGTTGCGCCAAGGCAAAGTCTTCGGCCGAATCGTCCTGACTCCCTAAGGCGCTGGCCGCGGGAATCCGACGAGGTCCGAGTTTCGTCCCGCGCATCGTTGCCATTTCCGAACGGCTATCGCCTTGCCGCCACTGAATTATTGGGGCGGCGCGCGATAACAGGCGCGCCATACCGCCTCGGAACTGTCGACGTATCAATTCTTGACGTTAGTGACTCTTATGTGATACTAACTCTCACAATCTGCGATTTCGTTGGACACGATTTGAATTATTGATCGAGGACGAAATGGGCAACCGGATCACAATTGACGGCTTTTAGGGTTGTCGCGGCACCGGGCGGACTTTAGGGAGTTACTCAGCGTTGGGGAATACGCCGGACCAATGCGGCGATGTGCAGATACTTCCGTAAGGAGAATCCTATGAAGTCACTCGCATGTACCTTTGTGTGCTTGCTGTTGGCAGCCAGTGTGGCCCAGGCGCAGGGCGTCGGCACCTCGGGAGACATCACTGGAACCGTAGTCGACTCCGTTGGTGCGGTCTTGCCTGGGGTAACCATCAGTGTGGTCGACACGCAGACTGGTCTGAAGCGCACGGTCGCAACCGACGGCGCCGGTCAGTACCGGGTTGCCGGACTATCCCCCTCTACCTATGAAGTAAGCGCGGCTCGGTCGGGGTTCGCCACCGATCTCCGCAAGAGCGTTCCGGTTGCCATCGGGCAGACGGTGATTTCAGACTTTCGCATGAAACCCGCGAAGGTGGCGACCGTGCTTGAGGTGACGAGCGAACCGCCTGTGGTGGAAACCGAAAGAGGAAGTCAAGCTGACAGAATAAGCCAGGAATACATCGCCGACTTGCCCATTGATCGCCGCGATTACCTCACTTTCACCTTGCTCGCGCCGGGTGTGTCCGATTCCAGCCGGCTAGCGGGCGACCAGGATTTTCGAGTCAAGCAAACACCACAAAGCGGTCTTTCCTTCTATGGAAGCAACGGCCGAGGCAACGACATTACGGTGGACGGCGGTGAGACCAGCGGTGACAGCGGCGGCGTGCGCCTCACGGTGAGCCAGGACGCGGTGCAGGAATTCCAAATCAACCGCAGCAACTATTCCGCCGACCTGGGAGCAGCCACGGGGGCTTCCATCAACATTGTGACCAAATCCGGCACCAACAACTTGCATGGCACTATCTACGGTTTTTTCCGCAATGATGCCATGGATGCTCGAGATCCCTTCGCATATAGTTCGGCTTTGGCGACGGACCCAACCTTTGGTAATTTCAACACCACTTCTCAAGGCAATCCGATTAAGAATTCGCTCAGCCGCCAGCAGTACGGCGGCGCCATTGGCTTCCCCATCAAGAAAGACAAAACTTTCCTGTTTGCATCTTTCGAAGGTCTGCGGCAGAATTCGCAGAATTCCGTTCCTCTCCTGACCGACAGTTCGATATTCGCCGGACCCTCCTTGACAGCGACTGGGAACCCATTTTCGCAGAGCGATCCGAGGTTCGCCCAACAGGCAGTTGTCACGGCCTTGGCGACCTCATCGGCACCGAGTGTGGTTTGCCTCACACCACCCAATAGCCCGCCGATCATTCTGCCGCCGGCCACCTGCGCATTTGCGCTTCAGAGCATTTTGGCGGTGAACCCGAACCCCGGTTCGAACCCGTTCGTGACGCAGGGCCAGGCCGCAATTAATGGCTTCCTCGTAGACCAGTTCGAGACGCAGGGCGGAGTGTTTGCCTACAACACACACGAATACCTTGCGTCCGGCCGGTTGGATCACCACTTCAACAATACCAACCAGCTTTCTCTCACCTACAGGTACGGTCATGACCTGGAGCAATCCCCAGACGTGCAATCTCTGACAGCGTTTTCGGCGGGCAGTTCGATCCATACCTATGACAACACCCTCCAGGGTGCCTGGTATCACCAGTTCACTCCGGCCATCACGAACGAAGCCCGCGTGCAGTGGAATTACTATGGCTTTAATGTGATTCCCAACCAGCCCGGCGAGGTGGGGTTGCAGATTCCCGGTTTCATTAACAATCTTGGAACTAACATTTTTCTACCCAACAAAACGATCCTTCGCCGCTACGAGTTCGCCGACAATCTCACCATCATCCGCGGGCATCACACGTTCAAATTCGGTGGTTCGGAACTGCTCCGCGGCAATCACACCGAATCGCACACATTTTTCCCGGGCCGCTTTGTGTTCGGATCGCTCCCTGGATTCTTGATCAGCCCGTGCTTCGCTCCCAGCTCACCGACGAATCCTTGCGCGGGAGGAACTATACCGACAGGCGCGTCCATCAGCTCGTTGCAGTCGACCTCATTCGGGCTCCCTCAGGTCTTCCAGCAGGGATATGGCGATCCGACCTATCCTTATTACACCCGCCCGCTGACTTC
Organism: uncultured Acidobacteriaceae bacterium; assembly: GCA_963709305.1. Classification (GTDB taxonomy): domain Bacteria; phylum Acidobacteriota; class Terriglobia; order Terriglobales; family Acidobacteriaceae; genus Sulfotelmatobacter. Next base: position 41,865 of record CAVPWO010000012.1, read on the forward strand.
GGTGTACGCACAAGACTCATGGACCATACGGCCAAATTTCACTCTCAACTACGGCCTCCGCTACGAAGTGGACTCACAATTTGCCCCATTAACCACATATAAAAGAGACTTTGCGCCCCGCGTTTCCTTCGCGTGGGACCCTTTCAAGGATCACAAGACAGTAGTGCGCGGAGGGTACGGAATCTTCTACGGGCCGGTTGATGTTCAGATTCCCGACGTGGACTTGAGCCTGGGGGTGGTGAACAACAACAAATCTGCGGTGGAAAACAGCACTTCAGCCGGCCAGGTGGCCAATCTGACTTCGATCTGCGGGTTCTCCCAGTTCGGGGTACCGATCATCCCCGGCAGCGGCACCAGCCCTTGCAACCGGGAAATTTCTATTTATGTTGATCCGATCGCCGGGGTCCCGGCACTCGGTCTGGCCGGGGCGCCGACGGTTTTCCAGAGTCTCTTTGCGCAGGGATTGATCCAGTGCACAACCCCCGCTCCAGGCAATGCTGCGTGCATAACACCTGCTGCCGTGGCTCCCTTCGGCATCGATGTGAAAAATAGCGGCCCCGTTGGTCCGCTGCAAGTGGTTTTCGTAAATCAACCGGGCTATCGCCCCCCCATTGCGCAGCAGGCTTCGTTTGGTATTGAACGTGAGATCGGACCTGGTTTTTCAGTTTCTATCAGCGGAATCTACTCGCACACGCAAAGACTCCCGGTTGCGATCGATACCAATCTTCTTCCGGCACCGTTCACCACGCTGACTCTCGCGAATGGTCGAACTATTTCGTATCGCAACTGGAATACCACGGCAGCGGGAGCTGACCCGCTGGGAGGCACTGAACCCGGTGGCTTGCCTTGCGATAACCCAGCGGTTCAGTGTTTTGTGAATCCGCTGGTTGTCCAGAATAACGCGTACAGCTCGGAGGGGTACGCCCTCTACGAGGGCGGCATCCTGGAGATCAAAAAACGCTTCAGCGATCACTTCACGCTCTTTGGAAATTACACTTACAGTAAAGCCTTTGACACGTCGACAGATTTCAATAGTGACTACGGGCCGCAGGATCCAACCAACATCAACATAGACCGCAGTCTCTCCGAGTTTGATGAGCGGCACAAAGTGGTGATCGCCAGCGTGATCGACAGCCCCTGGAAACAAAGTATTTTGTCTGGATTCCAGTTGGCTCCGATCTTCAGTTACCACAGCGGACATCCCTTCAATCTTCTAGCAGGAGGAGAGGTGAACGGCGACAATCACACCACCAATGAACGTCCCATCGGCGCGCCGCGCGACACGGGTCTTGGCCCTGATTATTACGACTTCGACGCACGCTTGACATGGCACCACAAAGTGGGCGAGAAGGCGAATTTACAAATCACGGCAGAGGGATTCAATATCGCCAATCGAACCAACTTCGCCAGTGTAAACAACGAAGTAAGCCCGCTGTTCGGCCTCACGCCAGGGTTCAATACGTTTAACGTGCACGGGGTTCGCCCAGGCACCGCCCTTGCGGGTGGCGGGACGGATACGCCGAGTACGCCGTTGTCGTTTACCTCGGCCTTCCCCAAGCGGCAGGTCCAACTCGGTGTTCGCGTCATTTTCTAGTATCGAGGGGCTGGTCCTGTTCCGACGTTTGCGGGGCCTGGCCGAAGGCTGCAATCAGGCGTTGTTTACCGCCCGGGAGCAATCAATGCCGTTCGTTGAAAATCAGGGAGCCAGGATTTATTGGGACGAACAAGGCCACGGCACGCCCATTTTGCTGATCATGGGACTAAGTTACCCCTCTTGTATGTGGCATCGCACACGGCCTGCCTTGGCAGCGCACTACCATACCGTTGCGTTCGATAATCGTGGCGTAGGAAGGAGCGAGGTGCCATTAGGTCCGTATCCGATCGCGTTGATGGCATCCGACGCAGCGGCGGTTCTCGATGCTGCCGGAATTGAGAGCGCTCACCTGTTCGGCGTGTCGATGGGTGGCATGATTGCGCAGGAGTTTGCGCTGCAGTACCCGAAGCGAGTGCTGTCGCTGATACTGGGCTGCACCGCAGCGGGCGGGCCGACCGCGGTGCGCGCCGAACCAGACGCTGCCCAGATGCTGATGACGCGTGACAAAATGAGCCCTGAGCAGGCCGCCGAGGCGCCTGTGCCGTTTATCTACGATTCGACAACCCCGCGTGAACGAATTGACGAGGATATTGCCATTCGCCGGCCGTGGTTTCCGCGGCCCGAAGCATACAGGGCACAGCTGCAGGGAATACTTGCTTGGGAGGCGTACAGCCGCCTCTCCGGAATCGCCGCCCCCACCCTGGTGATCCATGGGGAGTCCGACCGGCTGGTGCCGCCCGGGCAATGCCAAATTAATCGCAGAACGCATTCCGGGTGCGAAGCTCGTGATGATTCCGCATGCCAGCCATCTCTTCTTAACCGACCAGACGGAAGTTTCACACCACGCTATTCTGCAATTTCTTAACCAGCAGGCCGGAAGCGCGGGAAGCCACGCCGGGTCGGAGAAAGAGAAGGTTTCATGTTAAAGGAGGCCGCCAACGACGCGGGATTCCACGGTGACGATGAATGTGAAGCAACTTTTCGATCTAACCGGACGGGTTGCAATCGTCACCGGAGGGTCAATCGGACTGGGCCGCCAAATGGCGGAGGGTCTGGCGGAAATGGGCGCCGACGTGGTGTTGTGCGCTCGCAAAAAGGAACGCTGCCATCAGGCCGCCGAAGAATTGCAGCAACTCGGCGTCAAAGCCATTGCCCTTGGCTGCGATGTCAAGAACCCGGACAGTATTCAGGAGATGGTGGAAGCGACCCTCTCTCATTTCGGGCGAATCGATGTACTCATCAATAACGCGGGAATTTCCTGGGGCGCTCCCGTCGAGGAGATGCGGCTCGAGGATTGGAACAAGGTCATCGAGACGAACCTGACCGGAACTTTTCTGTGCGCCCAGGCCGTCGGCAAAATCATGATCCGCCAAGGCAGGGGTGACAACGGCGCGTCGAAGAACAGCGCGGGAAAAATCATTAATATTGCGTCAGTGGCTGGACTGGGTGGGGCTCCACCGGAACTTCCTGCCATTGGCTACCACGCCAGTAAGGGTGGAGTCATCAGTTTTACTAAAGACTTGGCCTGCAAATGGGCAAGTCACAACATTCAGGTAAACGCAATTGCTCCGGGCTGGTTTCCCACACACATGTCGAACCGCGTTCTGGAGCACCATGAGGAGCTTTTTCTCTCCCACATTCCGCTGCGGCGTTTTGGCAATGAACATGACTTGAAAGGAGCTGCTGTGTTTCTCGCTTCTGCCGCCTCGAACTATGTCACCGGTCACGTGCTGGTGGTGGATGGAGGTCAGTCAGCCTGGTAAGCCGCGAGATAAGACCATGAATATTCCCCTTACCCCCGTACGATTCCTGCGTTATGCCGAACAGCAGTTCCCCGCCAAGACCGCCGTGGTTTGTGGAGACCGTCGGTTCACTTACGCGCAGTTCGGTGAACGTGCCGGCCGTCTCGCCGGTGCTCTGCGCGAAGCGGGGGTGAAAGCGGGCGACCGGGTTGCATTTCTCAGTCTGAATTGCCATCGGCTTCTCGAAGCGTATTACGGCGTACTGGAAGCCGGAGCGGTGTTGCTCCCGTTGAACTTCCGGCTCGCCCCTCGGGAACTGGCCTACATTCTGAATGACGCCGGGGTGAAAGTGCTTTTCCTGGAAAAAGAGTTCGCTGAAGTCGTGGATTCTTTTCGGCAAAGCGTTTCAACTGTGCAGACTTTCTTCATGCTTGACGCTGCACCGCAGGGAGCCTGGCTCTCGCCAGGAAATTATGAAGACATTCTGGCGGCGGCGACGCCTTACCGGGCAGATGTCATGGACTTCGACGAAAACTCCCTGGCTGAACTGTTCTATACCAGCGGCACCAGCGCCGATCCCAAGGGAGTGATGCTGACCCACCGAAATGTTTATCTCCACGCTCTCTCGGTGATTGTGACGTTCATCACCAAGCCCGATAGCGTAAATCTGCATACCATTCCGCTGTTCCATGCCAATGGCTGGGGTACCGCCCATTCAGTCACTTTCATGGGAGGGAAACATGTCATGCTGCAGCGTTTTACCTGCGCGGAAGTCTTCCAGTTGATCGAGCGCGAGCGCGTCGACTCGCTGAGCCTTGTGCCGATCATGGCAACGGCATTGGTGAATTCGCCAGACCGGCAAAAATACGATTTGAGCAGTCTGGAGTGGATTTCGATCGGAGGAGCAGCTTCTTCTCCCACCTTGATGCGCGAGACCGAGGAAAAGCTTGGCTGCGCGTGTTTTGCCGGATACGGCCTAACGGAAACTGCGCCGGTTCTCTCCACCGCCAAACTGAAGCCGGGAGAGCAATTCGATGGTGGAGAGCTTTACGTGGCACGGGCGATGACCGGGTACGCGATTCCGGGCGTGGAGCTTCGAGTCGTGGACTTCGAGGACAACGATGTTGTCCGCGACGGAAAAACCATGGGGGAGATTGTCGCTCGTTCCGACGGTGTGATGCAGGGCTATTGGCAACAGCCGGAGGCCACGGCGGAAGCGATGCGCGGTGGCTGGTTTCATACCGGAGATATGGCCACCATCAGCGAGGATGGACGCATCCTCATCGCTGATCGCAAGAAAGACATTATTGTCAGCGGCGGTGAAAACATTTCATCGCTCGAAGTGGAGAAGGCGCTCCTGGCGCATCCCGCGGTTTACGAGGCTGCCGTCATTCCAGTCCCAGACGACAAATGGGGCGAAGTGCCCAAGGGGCTGGTTGTAGCGAAACCCGGATCAAACCCAACGGAAGCGGAACTGCTCGAATTCTGCCGCTCTCGTATTGCGCATTTCAAGTGCCCGCGGTCGATCGAGTTCCTGCAGAGCTTACCCAAGACTGCTACCGGGAAAATTCTGAAAAAAGGATTGCGCAAAAAGTATTGGAGCCAACAGGAGCACAACGCGCACGAATTTACGGCGCGCAAGTGAACCTGTGAAGTGAACTTGTGAAGATGCTGGCGAGAGAGTTCAGTGCCATGGACGATCTAGTTCAACTTACCAGAGATAAAGATGTCGCGATTATCACCATCAATAATCCCCCAGTGAACGCTTTGAGCCCTGGGGTCGCGAAGGCGATTGGACAAGCCATTGAGCAGGTAAGCAACGACGATGCGATAAAAACTGTGGTGCTGATTGGTGGCGGCCGTACGTTCATCGCCGGCGCGGACATAAAAGAATTCGGCAAGATCACCTCCGGCAAGACGCAGCGCGGCGCGGGCCTGCTTCCGCTCCTGCTTCAGATCGAAGATCTGCGAAAACCAATGGTGGTGGCCATCCATGGCTCAGCCTTTGGCGGCGGGCTGGAATTGGCGATGGCCGGCCACTATCGTGTGGCGGCTCCGAATGCACAGCTGGGTCAGCCCGAAGTGAAGCTGGGCATTATTCCCGGCGCAGGTGGCACCCAGCGGCTGCCTCGGCTGGTGGGCGTCGCCAAGGCCGTCGAGATGTGCGCAGAGGGCAATCCGATTAATGCTCAGGAGGCGCTGAAACTCGGTCTCGTCGATCGTCTGATCGAAGGCGATCTATTGCCGGGCGCCATAGCTTTCGCCCGCGACATCGCTGCGAAACCACTGCGCAAAACTCGCGAGCGGAACGAAAAAGATAAACTCGGCGCTCCCCAGCAGAACGCATTGGTCTTCGCCGCCGCGCGCGAAAAGGCTCACACCAAACAGCGTGGCATGATGGCGCCGCTTGCGGCCATCGATGCGGTAGAAGCCGCCACCAGGCTCTCTTTTGAAGAAGGATGCCAGGTAGAACGACAGCTGTTCGATAAGTGTCTTTTCTCCGATCAATCGAAGGCCCTCATCCATGCGTTCTTCGGCGAGCGTGAAGTAGCCAAGGTCGCGGACATTCCAAAAGAGACCGCGATCATCCCAGTGAACTCTGTCGCGGTAGTCGGTGCCGGAACGATGGGCGCTGGAATCGCCATGGTATTTGCCAACGCCGGATTTCCCGTGTTGTTGAAGGAGGCCGACCAGCCGGCGCTTGATCGTGGGCTGGCCACCATCCAGAAGAACTATCAGAGTGCTGTGAAACGCGGGCGGCTTACGCAGCAATTCGTAAATGAACGCCTGCAACTCATCAAGCCTACGCTCAGCTACGACGATTTCGGCAAGGTCGATATGGTCGTCGAGGCCGTGTTCGAGGGCATGGCGCTCAAGAAAGAAGTCTTCGGCCAGTTGGATCGCGTGTGCCGGCCAGGCGCGATCCTGGCGAGTAACACGTCAACGCTTGACATAGACGAGATAGCCTCAGCTACTTCGCGGCCCGGTGCCGTCATTGGCACGCATTTTTTCAGCCCGGCGAACATTATGCGCCTGCTCGAGATCGTGCGCGGCAAGGCGAGCAGCAAAGAAGTGATCGCGACCTGCATGCAACTCTCTAAGAAACTGGGAAAAGTCGGGGTGCTCGTCGGCAACTGCCGGGGCTTTGTGGGAAACCGCATGTTCGGCCCTTATCGCCGTGAAGCGCAGTTCCTGGTGGAGGAAGGCGCCAGCATCGAAGCCGTGGACAAGGCGCTGTTCGACTTCGGCATGGCGATGGGACCCATGGCTACTGGCGACCTGGCAGGCCTCGACGTGGGCTGGCGTATTCGTAAAGAGTACCGGCACCTTGAAAAGCCTGGAGTGCGGCAGCCGTTCGCGGAGGACCGCCTCTGCGAACTCGGGCGCTACGGCCAGAAAACCGCTGCGGGCTGGTACAAGTACGACGAGAACCGGCGTCCGATTCCCGATCCGGAAGTCAACGAGATGGTGCGCAGGTGGGCCCGCGAAGCCGGCATCCCGCAACGCAAGCTTTCATCGGAAGAGATCGTAGACCGCTGTATCTATGCCCTGGTGAACGAGGGCGCCCGCATTCTTGAGGAAGGCATCGTAGCGCGCGCCGTCGACATCGACATCATTTATATAAACGGCTATGGATTCCCGGCCTATCGCGGCGGTCCGATGTGGTACGCGGATACCGTAGGACTGGATAGGGTCTACCGCCGCATCTCAGAATTTCATCAACGGCACGGCGAACTCTGGGAACCTGCCCCGCTGTTGAAGCGTTTGGCCGGGGAAGGCAAGACCTTCGCCGAGCTGAACCGGGAACAGGCCGTGATGGCGTAAGCTCGTGGCGTTTGATTGCCCGCGCGGGAGAAGATATGCGAGAAGCGGTAGTGGTTGCCAGCTCACGGACTGGGCTGGCGAAATCGTTCCGCGGTTCGTTCAACATAACCCGCCCCGAAGATCTGGCAGCACACTGCATCAAGGACGTCCTGCGCAAGGTGCCGCAGCTTGACGCGGCCGAAATAGACGACGTTGTAATGGGATGTGCACAACCACACGGTCCGCAGAGTCACAACGTCGCCCGCACTTCCGCCATGCTCGCCGGCCTTCCCACTTCGGTCGCGGGCACGACCATAAACCGGTTTTGCTCGTCGGGACTGCAGGCGATTGCCGTGGCCTCGCACCAGATCATCAGCGAGGGCGTGGAGGCGGTGATTGGCGGCGGCGTCGAGAGTATCAGCATGACGCCCGCTTCCGGCAATCCTCACCCGGAACTGCAGAAACGATTGCCCGGTTTGTACATGGGCATGGGTGACACCGCGGAAATCGTCGCCAAGCGCTACAAGGTGAGCCGGGAGATGCAGGACGAGTACGCGCTTCTGAGCCAGCAGCGTACTGCTCGCGCTCAGCGAGAAGGTTTTTTCGACAGCGAGATTGCGCCCATGAAGGTCACGATGGCGCTCCTCGATAAGAAAACTGGCGAGAAAGTTGGGATGCGGGAGGTCTGCTGCGACCACGACGAGTGCAATCGGCCCGACACCACGCTGGAAGGCCTGCTCGCGCTGAAGCCTCACTTTGATCCGAATAGCGGCCAGGGCACCGTAACGGCTGGCAACTCCTCGCAACTTTCCGACGGCGCTTCGGCCACTCTGTTGATGTCCCGCCGGCGCGCCGATCAGCTGGGTGTGTCCTACCAGCTGGTGTTTCGCGGATTTCAAGTTGCGGGTTGTGATCCCGACGAAATGGGTATCGGTCCCGTCTTCGCGGTGCCCAAGTTGCTCAAGCGCACCGGCTTGGAGATGGATGATATCGGCCTCTGGGAACTGAACGAGGCTTTTGCCGTACAAGTGATCTACTGCCGTGACCGCCTGGGAATCGATCCGGAAAAGTTGAATGTGAATGGCGGGTCCATCTCCATCGGTCATCCGTTTGGCATGACCGGTTCGCGCATGGTCGGAACGCTCGCCAATGAAATGGCGCGCCGGAAAGCGCGCTACGGCATCGTGACTATGTGCATCGGCGGCGGGCAAGGTGCTGCGGGTCTGTTCGAAGCGGTTCATTAATTTTAGCGAATCCTACTTCCGACCTTTGATGGAGGAATCAGAGATGAAAAACAACGAAAACGCTGACAAGGGGCTCGATCATTGTGGGTGTACTTCCAGACTGCTGTTTGGAGCGGCGGCTATCTGCGTCTTCACGCTGGTCTCGGTAGCGACCGCATTTGCCGACAACTCATTCCACCGCCCGATTGTTTTCACCGAAAGTGGATTCGTGATTGGCTCAACGACGGATGGGGGAAACGAATTTCTCGGCATCCCGTACGCGGCTCCGCCGGTGGGAGCGCTGCGCTGGAGGCCGCCGAATCGCTACGGATTCTTTCCCGGATTTGTCCTCCAAGCGACTCAATTCGGTAGTGCATGCACCCAACCTGGGGGAATCGGCGGCGAGAATTGCCTGTTCCTGAATGTCTACACGCCGCAGACGGAGTCGGATGATGGATGGCGTGATCGTGATCGCGACCGGCACGGCCTGCCTGTGATGTTCTGGATTCACGGCGGCGGACTCATTGACGGAAGCAGCACCCCTTACAACCCCGAGCCACTTGTGAAAAAAGGGGTGATTGTTGTGACAATTAATTACCGCCTGGGTTATTTGGGATTCTTCGCCCAGTCCGCGATAGATGCCGAAGGGCATCTCAGCGGCAACTATGGCTTGATGGATCAGCAATTCGCACTCGGATGGGTTCGCCGGAACATCGCCAGTTTTGGCGGCGATCCCGATCGAGTCACAATATTCGGCGAGTCGGCAGGCGGACAAAGCGTCTATGCCCAGCTGGCATCGCCTCTTGCAGCCGGCATGTTCCGTGGAGCGATATCGGAAAGCGGATCCTATGCGGAATTCCAAAACTACTTTTCGAATATTGTTCCGCTGGTGGTGGGGGAAACGACGGGTACCACAGCCGTGCCCTCCGGCGTCGCCATTGCGGATAGTGTCGGATGCACGAGTCAGACAGCTTCGTGTCTGCGTGCCGTTCCCGCTGCTACGATGGTCGCGAAAGAGCCATTCCCCCTGTATCCTTTCGTCGATGGAACGCTGCTCACGCAGACGATGAGCGCGGCATTTGCCAGCGGCGAATTCAATCACGTGCCAGTGATCTCGGGCACCAATCACGATGAATATCGATTGTTCGTAGCTCTGGACTTCGACCTCGTCGGGAATCCGATACTGACTTCGGCAGAGTACGTTAACGCCTCCAACGGCCTGTGGGGTCCGGCCCTCGGTCCACCCGTCCTCGCCTTGTACCCTTTCGCCGCATACCCGGCCGGAGGTGAGGCATTGGGGGCCTCGGGTACGGACGGAGTCTTTAGCTGTGCGGCGCGCGTTGCGGACCAGTCACTGGCGAAATTTGTGCCGACCTATACCTATGAGTTCAATGATGAGAACGCGCCCCCGTCTCAAGCTGAGTTTGGCGGATTGTTAACGTTCCCGCTAGGAGCCTACCATTCTGCCGAGATCCCTTACCTATTCAAGACCGGTAATATCTTCGGACTGCCGGAGGTATTTTCGCCGAAGCAAAGGCGGCTCTCCCATGCGATGGTCAGCTACTGGACGCAGTTCGCGAAAACCGGAGACCCAAACTCTTCCGCAGAACCGCTCTGGTCTCCCTACAGTGCGTCCACCGACGAGTTCCAATCGTTGATACCACCGGTGCCCGTGGTCGAGTCCAACTTTGACAGTAGTCACCAGTGCTCCACGTTTTGGGATACTTTTTAACAGCGAGCAATATGCGGGCGCGCGGTGCCTTACCGAGGTTTCGCGCGTCCGTCTTTTTGCTATAACCGCGCGGACATCCGGAACTGGTGATCCCGTCAATCATCTGAAGCAAACGAAACTACAAAAAGATGCCCGCTACCACCTCAACCGAAGCCACAACCGTTGCTGCTCAGGCCACCGCTGACTCTACCGCGCATTCATTGCGGTACGCGTGGTACGTCGTCGGAGTCCTGACACTTCTGTACGCATTCTCGTTCATCGACCGCCAGATCTTCAGTCTGCTGGTCGGCCCGCTTCGTCGCGACTTACACATCGGCGACGCTAAGATGAGTTTGCTGATCGGCTTCAGCTTCGCACTGTTTTATACATTCTTCGGAATCCCTCTCGGCAGGCTGGCCGACGTTTACAGCCGCAGACTGATCATCGCGGCCGGCCTGGTACTGTGGAGCGGGTTCACAGCCAGTTGCGGACTGGCGCAAACGTTCGAAACCATGCTTTTGCTGCGCATGGGAGTCGGCGTGGGAGAAGCAGCGCTTTCCCCGGCTGCCTATTCGCTGATCACCGATTATTTTCCTCGCGAGCGGCTGGCTACGGCCCTTAGCGTCTACTCGATGGGCATCTACGTTGGCTCTGGCATGGCTTTCTTGCTGGGCGGATTGGTTGTTGCTTATGCATCGACTCAGGCCATGTGGCGGGTTCCCCTGCTCGGATCTGTGCATCCCTGGCAGATCATCTTTCTCCTGGTTGGCCTTCCCGGCATTGCAATTGCGCCGCTACTCTTCACAGTGAGGGAACCTGCTGTACACCGCGGGGCCAGCCGAGGAAGTAGCCGACGGTCGACTGTTCCGATGAGGCAGGTATTCTCATACATCTTCGAAAACCGGCGGACGTTCTTGCTCCACAATATTGGTTTTGGGCTGCTCGCACTCTCTTCCTACGCCAGCGCCGCTTGGGTGCCGGAATTCTATCGGCGGCACTTTCACTGGACCATTGGAACCACGGGCGTAATTTACGGTTCCTGCGTCGCGGTCTTTGGCTGCATTGGAATCGTCGGTGCTGGACGGTTCGCCGATTACTTGCGCAAACGCGGCCGAGGCAACGCGGCCTTGTTCGTAGGTATGCTGATCGGATTAGTCTGGCTGCCCGTCAACTGTCTTTTGTACCTGGCGCCCTCCGCGACCTGGGCCACGATTTGGCTGGTTCCGGGATGCGCACTGGCGGCCGCTCCGTTCGGCATCGCCCCCGCTGCGATTCAGCAGATGATGCCGGCCACCATGCGCGGACAGGCCTCGGCTGTGTATTTGTTTTCCATCAACCTCATCGGGCTCGGAATCGGACCTACCGCCGTAGGAGCACTAACGCAATACGCATTTCGCAGCGACGACGCCGTGCGATACTCGCTGGTGATCGTGACATCGGTCGCATGTGCGCTCGCTGCGGTAACCCTCTATGGAGCTTTGAAACCGTTCGTTGCCAGTCTCGAGCGGGTGCGCGTTTGGAACGCCGCACATTCTGGTTGAGTTGCTGCTTGAGTTGACTCCTCGTGGGAGACACTTTCCGTCGGAAACAAAACCGGGGGACAGTGTCCCCCATATTTTCAGCCGCTAAACAAACGCCTCTAATTCACGTCAGCGTTGGGGTCATTAACACGAGGGCTGCAGCTCAATCAACAAACCATACTTAGCTTCTCACTTCGTAATGTCCCGGGCTCGTGAACTCAATCAGGCCCAAGTCTCGAAGCACTTGGAGTTGCTGGCGTATTTTGGGCCGGACATTCTGGTTGCGCGGATGAATGCGTTGCAGGTACGGCTCGAGCTGATAAAGTTCTTGAAGAGAGAAGCGGGTCTTTCCTAACTTGCGTACGGTGGTGAGGACATCAAGCGTCCAGCCCCGTACTGCCGGCGGAACCTCAGCTAGTTTGCGAATGCGAGAGAATTCTTGTCGGACTTGCTGCTCCGCAACGGTTGAGCCATTCAACACGACAGCAATCTTCCCGTCCTGAGGGATTCGATCCAGAAGAATGTTGCACCCGATCCACCCAGCGCGTCGCGCTTTTGAACTTAGCGGAGTTCGTTTTTCGATAATGGTCTCCGAGAAGAAGACGCTAGGGATCAATAGAAGGTTCTTAACTAGCCAGTCAGTGGAGTACTGCAGAACCAGCAAGTTGGGGACTTTATCTGACCTTATCGCGCGAAGCATCGAGTCATAGCCCGCATCGACGATCTTCTTTTGGTTCCAGGCTCTGAGGCTCTTCAGTTGGAAGGGCTGACCACACACAGGACAGACAAAGTCAACGGCAGGAGCGTTTACCCTTGAGGATGACAATCGGTCGGAATTGCAAGCCGCGCAATATAGCTCTCGACCACACCAGTCCTCACTGAGCACGCGCGCAATCTGAGAACCGGCTTTGTAGGCATGGCCGAGTTCAACTCTGCATTGCAAATTCATCGCTGCAGAGCTCGTGGGCCCTCATATAGATCGTGTTTAGTGCAATACGCGCGCGCTTCCTCTGATGGGAAATTGTCACCAGCCTCAATGTTGTCAAAGTCGATGATCTCCACCGTAAAGCCCTGGGGCACGGTGTCCTCGATTACATAGGCGCACCCGCCAGATACAGTAACGAATATCTTGTTCATCGCGAATTCTCCATCATGGGATGTGATCCGTCGAAGGATATCACGCCGAAATAGCCGTATTGCGCTCTTCCGATCTCAAAGATTGCTGTCGAAAAATCCCACCTCTACCTTTGGTGCCCAAATGCCCTTCTGGCGTGGGGGCTTCAAACGATGAAAGCATGGGGCTTTGAATACAAAACGAACATCGTGTGGTTAAAAGTAAGGACAGACGATGGGCCAGACGGGCGTGGCGTGGGCTTTTACTATCGTAATGTCACAGAACTCGTTCTTTTTGGTAAGCGTGGTCATCTGCGAACAGCACAAGCCGGGCGTAGGATGGTGAATGTCATAGCGACCATGAAGCAGCGCCATTCTCAAAAGCCCGACGAGCTCTACGATATGATCGAACATTGCAGCCCGGCTCCATTTCTGGAGCTATTTGCACGTAGCACCCGCAGAGGTTGGACGCAGTGGGGCGACGAAATTCCGCCAGGACGAGCGAATATAGCGAAAGAGAAAGTGACTCCGAGGCCGATGGAGGACGGTATGATTCGTCCATACCGGATGCCGCAACTACCCCTACCTCTACACTAATGCGACGAAGTCCCGGACGGGACGTCACCATTCACTTACCCTCATGAAGATATCGTGGGCCTCCCCGCTTTTTCTACAGCCGCCTTGTGACATCTGCCCTTGCGCTCGACCCCCGATTCGTTCCATCATTGTCCCGGCAGAGGAAGCAGCCGCAGCAACACCGGCAAGGACGCTCGCGGTCAAAAATCGGCCCGTAAGTCCCATGCTTTCAAGATTTCGACTTATAAGATCTTTGTTATGAAGATTTTGCGAGGAATTTTGCAGGTCGAAGTCGGGAAGTTGCTGATTCTAGATATTTTGAAAGATCGAGGGGGAGGGGGGTAGGGTAACTAAAAGATAAACTTACCGCCCAGAACGCGACAGCCTCGCATGTTTGGAATGCAGCGCATTCGGGTTGAATTGAAGGCTCGCGGTAGAAAGTTTCCGTCGGAAAGGCTTATCTCGATTGCATCTCGATACTGGCCCCGTTCGCCCAGGCGAAGAACTGAATCTATCTTCACTAGCCGACTGGCTGCGCGGACGAATTGCAGGCGTTGAACGAGGCATCACGCTCCAACAGTTTCCCAGCGGGCACTCGAACCTTACCTATCTGCTGCGGGTGAATGGAGACGATGGGCTCGAGTACGTCTTGAGGCGCGGCCCTCTGGGGCCAGTCGCCCCGAAAGCTCACGATATGGCGCGTGAGTTTCGAGTGCTGCAGATGGTGCATCCGCATTTTCGAGAAGCTCCAAACGTCTATCACTTGTGTGAAGATCCAGCGGTGCTGGGGTCTGTCTTCTTCCTGATGGAGCGGCGGCATGGGCTTATCTTGCGGGATGAAATTCCACCACAACTGGCAAAGACAAAGACGCCGAATTATGCGGAGCAAGTCAGCAAGGGATTTGTCGATTGCCTGATACGCCTGCACGCCATCGATATTTCCCGGACCGGTTTGATTGCCCTCGGTAAGCCGGAAGGATTTCTTGAACGCCAGGTGCAGGGTTGGGCAGATCGTTGGAAACGGGCCGCAACGGATGACATGCCGGATCACATGCCAAAGATGGATCGCGTAATTCGATGGCTCATCGATCACCGGCCGTCTTCTCCCGCGCCGACCCTGGTGCATAACGATTACAAGCTGGATAACGTCATGTTCAGCGAAGACTTCATGCTCAGCGAACACTCTGCCGAGAGCATCGAAATTGAAGCCGTGCTCGATTGGGAGATGGCGACGGTCGGCGATCCCTTGGCCGATCTGGGCTTGACGTTGTGTTACTGGGCTTGGGCTGAGGCGCCGCAACTGCGCGCTCGCGGAGTGCCCGCGCTCACATCGCAGCCCGGTTGGTACACGCGAGATCAGTTCGTTCAGCGTTATGCGGAGGGAACCGGACGCGACCTCTCGCAGATCGGTTACTACGAAGTACTTGGCATCTTCAAGCTGGCAGTGATTCTGCAACAGATTTACTACCGCTTCCGGCGTGGCCAGACGCAAGACGCACGATTCCAGAACTTCGGAGACCGCGTGAAGGGATTGGTGGAATTGGCGGATTCGCTCATTGAATATCCCAAGATGGGGAAATCCATTTGAGCACCGTCTATCTCGTGCGCCACGGGCAGGCGGGCACGCGCGAAGCTTACGATTCGCTTTCCGAGTTGGGAGAGCGTCAGGCGCGGCTGTTGGGCGAGCACTTCATCTCACAGGGAATCCGATTTACCTCGGCCTTTGCAGGAGCACTGACGCGGCAGCAGCAAACCGCCGAGCAGATCCGTGCCGCCTATGCCGACGCGGGGGTTGGCTTCCCCACAGTGCGCGTCGATTCTGGATGGGATGAATTCGATCTCGGGCGAGTGTATCGCGAGATTGCTCCGCTCCTGGCTGCCGAAGATCCGGAATTTCTGCGCGACTACGACGAAATGCGCGAGCAGGTTCGCGTTAGCCAGGGAGCTCACGGGGCACGAATTCATCGCAGATGGATGCCTTGCGACACAAAAGTGGTGGAGGCATGGCTGGCCGGCCGTTATCCCTATGGCGGCGAAACCTGGGACCAGTTTCGTGAGCGCGTTGCCGCCTGCCGGTTGAAGATGCTTGATACGCGCGAGAACGATGCGCGGCAACAGAATGAAGCGCGGCAACAGAATGACGCCAGGCAAGAGAATGACGCGCGGCGCGAGAATGGCGCGCGGCACGAGAACATTCTCGTAGTTACGTCAGCCACGCCGCTTGCGATTTGGACTGGCCTGTCACTGGAAATTTCCGATGAGCGGATCATGCGGCTCGCCGGGGCAGTGTATAACGCATCCTACACAATCCTGCGTTTGCGAAAACAGCAGCTACGGTTATTTACCTTCAACGCGGTGCCGCACCTCGCCGCCCCGGGTCTGTGCACCCACCGCTAAAGAGGATTCAGCGGTCGTGGGTCAGTTTGAAAATTTAGCGGGTATGCGTCCCCGTTGATTCATGGCATCATGTGTGCACGCCTAGTCAGCCAAGCAAAGGGCGCGATTTCTTCGCAAACGCTTGCCCTTACAATAAAAGATCGGCACGATATGAAAGTCGGCGCTAAGGTTCGCGTGATCGGCATTCCTGACGGACTAGAAGATTATCCCGATTTTCCCACCAAATCCACATTTACCAAGTGTATTGGCCGCAAATTTGTCATAGCAGGATTTAATGAGGTCGGCATGGCCGAACTCGATATCTCATCTGTGAACGGTAGTATTGGGGAAAAAATCTGGATCGAACCTCAATTTCTTGAGTTTAATTTCAGACTGACCCGCTACCGATTCCGCGCACTGCTAAGAACGCACCGCTGCCTCATATATAGTAGCGAACGACCCACTCAGCTACGCAGCACGGCTTGTCGCTACCCTGGACTTGCACTCTCGCTTCAAAGACTGCTTCCAGCGCATCAGGCACGTCTTTTAGTGATTGAAGAGTGAAGCGAACCCGAATCTTAGAGTCAGCGCGGACGGCAGAAGGAAATCGAACTCGATTCAAGCCGTAATTGACGCTCATGCGGACACCACTTCGGATCTGAATTGCCTCCTTCATAAACCGGCTCAGCAGCGACAAGGTCAAGAACCCGTGAGCAATTGTGGTCCCATAGGGAGACTCGCGCTCGGCGCGTTCGCGGTCCACGTGGATCCACTGGCGATCCTCGGTAACTTCAGCAAACTTTTCAATTCGTTCCTGGGTGATGGGGAACCAGTCCGTCAGGGTGAGTTCGCGACCTACCAAATCTCTTAAGGAATGGGGTGTCTCCAGAACAAGCGGCACTGGTGTCTCCTCTCGATTGTGCCGCGTCTCTTATCCCTGTTCTCTGTCGAAAAGACTCACACGAGAGCTGCAGCAGGAACTACTACCCCGGTTTTCCTGTCACTGTTTCAAGTAACGGAGCGCAACACATCCTGATTTAAAAGTTTTTGACTCAACAAGTTTTAATTGCAATCTCTCCCGCAGGCTAACTCCCTCCAGCAACCGTCTTCCTTCCCCCACAACGATTGGTCCAACGACAAAACGATATTCATCCACCAGACCAAGCTCTATAAGTTGTGAAGGAATATCTACACCGCCGACTAAAATATTTTTGCCTTGCTCCTGTTTCAAGTTAAGTATTTCGTCGCGAAGGTTTGTGCGAACAATCCTTGTATTTTTATCTTCAGCGCGGCCTAATGATCGCGAAAAAACAATTTTGTTGATGGAGTCAAAGGTGTCAGCAAATTCGTTCGCCGCTTTTGTCTCAGAATGGTTTTTTGCGATATCGGGCCAATAAGGAACCATCAATTGATAGGTTTTACGGCCAAAGACGAGCAGGTCAACATCTCGCATGAGCTGCGTAAAATATTCATGGCTTTCGTCATCAGCCATTTGTTTGGTGTGGTCGCAGCAGCCATCCAGGGTAGTGTTGATTGCGAAGATTACGTTTCTCATTTGCTTGTCCTGACGCGTCGTATGTGCCCGCTTGTGAGAGTTTGAGGCCTTAGACTACTACTACTTCCCGCGTGAGGGACGCGTGACACGACGAGTACTCGGCACAACACTTGGCACGCGAGCGGAGGCCTGGGGTCCGAGTTCCGACGTCCGAACCGCAGGAGGATTAATTAACATATAAGTAACGATGGCCGTTCCAATCGCACGCCCCTGTTCATCGGTGAGATCCACGCTACCCACACACAGCGTGGAGCCGATGCGAAGAAGGTGCGACCGGGCAAAGATGCGGCCTTCCGTCACTGGTAGAAAGTAGTTGATCTTTAACTCCACGGTGGTGATCCGACGCCCCCCGCCGAAGTGGCGCTGGATGGCGCCGCCCACCGCTGCGTCGGCCATAGCTGCAGCGATACCGCCGTGGGCTACTCCAGCGCTGTTTCGCAAGTCGTCGCGAAGCCTGCACTCGATCGTAATGCCGTCGCGGTGCACCCGGTGGAGTCGCATCCCGAGCAAGCTATTGAACGGCACTTTGGTTAAGGAATCGCTGGTTAAGGAATCGCGGAGTTGTCGACGAGTCATTTCTGGTCACCCAAGCTTGTCCCCCAAGGCCTGCGGCACGCTCCACTTTCTGAGTTCCAGCTTCGCGATAGCTTCGGTGTGCACTTCGTCTGGGCCATCGGCCAGACGCAGTGTGCGCACATTCGCCCAGGCGCCAGCCAGAAAGGTATCCTGAGAAACGCCCGCACCTCCGTGAGCCTGAATCGCGCGGTCCAACACTCGCAGACAGGTATTCGGGGCCACGACTTTGATCATCGCGATCTCGGCGCGTGCTTCTTTGTTTCCGACTGTGTCCATCATGTAGGCCGCTTTCAAAGTCAGAAGACGTGCCTGCTCGATCTCCATGCGAGATCGCGCAATGTCGGCCCGCAGAGTGCCTTGCTCTGCCAGCGGCTTTCCAAAGGCCACGCGCGCCTGCACTCGTTTACACATGGTTTCGAGGGCCCGTTCGGCCACGCCGATGCAGCGCATACAGTGGTGAATACGCCCCGGACCGAGCCGCCCTTGGGCAATTTCGAAGCCTCTTCCTTCGCCGAGCAACATGTTCGAGAGTGGCACGCGAACATTTTCAAAAGTAATCTCGCCGTGCCCGTGCGGCGCATGGTCATAGCCAAACACCGTCAGCATGCGTTCAATCTTGAGCCCGGCGCTATCCATCGGCACCAGCACCATCGACTGCTGTGTATGGAGCGCGGCCGAGCGATCTGTCTTTTCTGTGTCGGTTCGGCCTGTGTCAGTTCGGCCCGTGTCAGTCCGGCCCATAAAGATCGCGACCTTGCAGCGCGGATCGCCCGCTCCAGAGGACCACCACTTGCGGCCATTAATGACATACTCGTCGCCCTGCCGAACAATACTCGCCTTGATGTTGGTTGCATCCGATGAGGCGACCCCGGGTTCCGTCATCGAGAAGCACGATCGAATCTCACCTGCAAGCAGAGGCTTGAGCCAGCGCTCTTTTTGCTCCGCGGTGCCGTAGCGGGCGAGCACTTCCATGTTGCCGGTGTCCGGCGCCGAGCAGTTGAACACCTCCGGAGCAATAAAACTGCGCCCCATAATCTCGGCCAGAGGTGCATACTCGAGATTCGTCAACCCCGCCCCATGCTCCCGATCCGGCAGGAACAGATTCCACAGGCCCGCGGCGCGGGCTTTGGGCTTGAGTTCCTCAATTACGGCTGGCGGCGACCAGCGGTTGCGCTCGATCTCATCGTGGTAGCGCTGCTCATTCGGATAAATGTGCTCATCCATGAAAACGTGCAGGCGCCGTTGCAGATCCTTCACTTTGCTGGTGAACGAGAAATTCATGTCTGCCGCCTGTCTTCTATTCACCCGTGAAAGCAGCGGGGCGCTTCTCCACAAAATGCGCGACACCCTCTTTGAAATCCTGTGTGCGGAAACACGCCATCATCTCGCGGACGGAGATGTCGAAAGCTTCCGCGAGCGGTTGCGACAAGGCCTCGTATAACTGGCGCTTGATTATGCGCAACGAGCGCGGGCTCACCGTGGACGCCAGTTCCTGGGCAGACTCCTGGACTTTTTCGAGAAAGGTTTCCTGGGGAAAAACTCGATTCACCAACCCCATGCGCAGTGCTTCGGCGGCATCGATGGTCCGGGCAGAAAACAGCAGGTCGAGCGCATTTGCAATTCCAATGATACGAGGCAATATCCAGGCCATTCCATACTCGGCAATGAGCCCGCGTCGCGCGAATGTGGTGCTGAAGCGGCTTCGGTCCGAGGCCAGCCGCAGATCGCAGTAGAGAGTGATAACCAAACCAAGGCCAACCACCGGCCCGTTGATGGCGGCAATCACTGGCTTCCCGATCGCCGGGAAATACGAGTACTTCTTCTGAAAATCCGGGGCCGCGCCTTTACGGCGGTTGGCGCCGTCGCGCAAAACTTGCTCGCGGCCCCGGTCATCCAAATCCCGTTCATCCAAATCCTGGGAAACCGAGCCGCGTTCCGCTGCCGCGCTCAGCAGCGACATGTCAGCGCCTGCGCAAAAGCCCCGCCCCGCGCCTGTCAATACGATCACGCGGACCTCGTCGTCCTGCTCGGCGTTCTCCATGTGCGAACGCACTTCGCTTTCCATCAGCGCCGTCCAGGCGTTGAGTTTGTCCGGCCGATTCAAAGTAATCGTGGCCACTCGATCGGCTACGTTATAGAGCGTCTCCTGAGATGGCATGACGCGCGATTATATAGAATCAGCTTGCGTTAGTCACTATCATGTTATAGCGACTATCGAGATACGGAAGAGGTCAGTCGAAACTGGTGATTTCACGGGGCCATCCGCCTGAGTGCATTCGGTTGTTACCCGACTTAGGTGGCCGTCCGCCTCTTACAAGTCGTGTATTTCTTTGTCGTGGTTGTTCTTTCACGGCGGTAAGACGGGTCAAATTCCGTCGGGGACGCCAAGTTCAGCGTGGTCCGCCCGTCCCATAACACGGTAACTAGAGGGCTCGCCAAGTTCTAGGTCAACAAGAATCGCACAAATGATCACTGCGCAGAGCCGCCCGCTACTGTTGGCGCCGGCGCCATGGATTTTAGCTGGTCCAGGGACGCCAGCACGCTTTGCCAACGGGCGGGGTCGCTTTTTGTCTTGATAGCAGCCGAGGGGTCGGAATAGAACTGCAGGATGTTCGCGCGCAATGCCGGCGATGTCAGATCGAACTTCCGCCCCGACAATTGAGCCAGCAACCGCGCATAGGCCTCGTCCGTAAGGGAGTATTCCGCAGCCTTGGTCGCTTGGCCACTATCGAGATCGCAGTTGGGAAGCACAAGAGTGTCGTTGCGCACTTCTATGAGAAAGGCGCGATACTGATCGACCGTGGTGTTGATGCTCTTGAAATAGAGATCTTCAGTTTGGGGAGTCGGATTATTGAAAGCCATTCCCTTGAAGGGACCTATTTTTGGCATGTATCGCAAGAGCGTTGACAAAATCCGGGTACCCACGCCCGGCTTCACGTAGTCCTTTCCCCACTGCTTTTCGTAATCGGAGCGCGAGAGGCGATAAAGGAACTTCCGCTTCGCGAAGTTAGGTGTTTCGTGAATCAATTCCTTCTTGTGAGTTTGCAACGCGACCTGAGTCATCCGCGGAATCATGCGGCCGACCGCGAAACGATAGGAACCGACGGCCATATCCTCGTGGGTCAGCACGTCTTTTAAGGGCATTCCGTACACCACGGGAAATACCCGTTCCAGCAAAGGCTTGGAAACCTGGAACCCGATGAAATTGTGATATTGCTGCGAGGCGTAGCGATTTTTCGCAACTTGGACGGTGTCGAACCCGAACTCTGTTTTCAGGTGTGCCGTCTTGTCCTGAGCATAGCGGACGGACTTTCCATATTTTGCGCGAAGCTTGGGATATTCGATCGCGACGGCCTGATTGACTGCGGGATGGCCGGCGATATCCGCCGCATAATGTGACAATGCGCCCAGCGCGAAGGCGTATTCATTGACGTCCTGACTTTCCAGCAGCAGCTCGCGAACAAAGTCTCCGCTTCGGACGTAGTGCACCAGGTCACTGAATTCTCTACTGCCGAATGGGTAGTAGCCGAGATCCTGGATGACCGCGCCTCCGTAGGCGAAGGCATGAGCCTCGGTAATCTGCTCATCTGACAGCGCCGGATACCGTTTGAGGAGCAGCGGCCGGATCTCATCGGTCCATACCAGATCCACGATCTCCTCATGGGTCAGAACGGAGTAAGCAGGCAAGCCGATGCTGCACATCAGCACGACGACGAGAACTGACGTAGTGCTGACGAAAAGCAGTCGCCAGCTTTTGACGATGTCGGCTGACGCGATTGCCGGAAGACACATGGCTTAAATGCGTCCCAGCACCAGGAGAATGATCACTATAACGAGGACCAGCCCCAATCCGCCGGTCGGGGCATAACCCCAGTCCCGGCTGTGCGACCAGCGTGGCAGCGCACCGAAAAGCGCTAACAACAAAATTACGATCAATATAGTTCCAAGCATGATGTGCTCCTATCCCCTAGACGAGGCACGGGCTGCCCTGGATGGATCTCTTACATGGAGATGTCGATCGCAATGCCGACATTGGGATACCTGCGGTTATACAGGTAATAGCCATTGTCAACGTAGTTCACATAGACGTCGTCGTTGTCGTACCAGTCATCGCCCCAGTATGCCGGCCAGGGGTCGACCGCACTAAACCAATAGCCCTGATATTGAAAGCGCGGGAATCCGCCGACCACCAGGAAAGGCAGGCCTGAGATGCGGAAGCCATGGTCCCGGCCGAAGTGTCCGCGGAAGCGATCATCAGGAATGCGGTACCCGTGGTATCCGCCACGTTGTTGCCAGGTGCGGTGGTCTGATTCCCAGTGTTGCGAGCCATGCTGCTGCCAGGCGCTGTGCTGAATGCGCTGCTGTTCCTGGGTGCGGCGCGGCTGTTCGCTTCGTCGAGCGCTTTGCTGCTGGTTGCCATGGTTCAGCCGTTGTTGTTGCGCATGCTGCTGGCTATCATTTTGCTGCCGTTGCGCATGTTGAGGCTGCTGGCGTGGCTGCTCCGACCTCTGTTGTTGCTGAACCCGTTGCTGGTTTTGCTCCGGCCGCTGCTGCCCTGCGGCACGCGACGGCTGCTGGCGTGGCTGCTCCGACCTCTGTTGCTGCTGAGCCCGTTGCTGGTTTTGCGCGGGCCGCTGCTGCCCTGCGGCACGCGACGGCTGCTGGCGTGGCTGCTCCGACCTCTGTTGCTGCTGAGCCCGTTGCTGGTTTTGCGCGGGCCGCTGACGTGTTTGTACTGACTTCTGCGGCTGGGCGTGCTGAGGTTGAGATTGCTGGGGCTGCGCGTGCTGCGGCTGGGCACGCTGCTGTTGAGGCTTGGCCTGCTCGTGGTCGGTCTCTTGCGACTTGGCATGGTCTGGTTTTTCGCCCTGCCGCTCGTGCTGCGCATAGGCAGGGCCCGCGATTCCGAGAAGCAGACAAAAAATGGCTGTGCTGGTAATTCCAATTATCTTCATAGGTTCGCCTCCTCAGGTAGCACTCCGAAACTCAACAGTGAAGGAGCCATCTCTGTTTATAGGCTCGCCGCCGCTTTCTTGATGGTCAAAACTGCTCAGCGAAGGACGAAGTAGTTCAAAGGCCGGATGAATCCAGTCACTAAGGTGAAGGCGCGCCTGAGGTCATTGAGCGCCCCGTGCCGGCACGCGGAATATTTGCGATTGCTGGTTTCGGAGCCGGAAAGAAAGGCGCGAGTTCCAAAAGGAGCTCACGCCGAAAGTAAGCATTCTACGCCGGATCCGATGAACCGCTATGGTGTGAAGCTGAGTTCAACATTGACGCCGGGATAGCTCGCGTTGCACAGGTAATACACCCCATCTATCTCGATCACAAAAACGTCCTGGGTATAGAGCCAGTTGCTTGGCCGTGCGTCTACGAATCCGAACGAATAGCCGCCGTACTCGAAGCGGCGATTATTGTAATCGGCCTGGCTGACACGAAAACGGTGTTCTTGTCCAAAATTAGCCCGGTAACGGTCGTCGGGAATGCGGCCACTACTGTTGCCACGCGCACCCTGCACAGGTTGTGCGCGTTGCTGCTGCGCGTTGCGTTCTTCCGGCTTGCTGTTGCTCTCCTGCTGCGCGTTTCTCTCCTCGGGCTTGGTGTTCTTCTCCGGCTGCTTGCCCTTCTCATCTTGCCTGGCGGACCTTTCCGGTTGTGCCCTTTTCTCGTCCTGGGCAGGCTTTTTCTCTCCCTCCTGATCGTGCTGCTCCTGCTGAGCGTAGACCGGAGCAGCGAGGATCAAGGACAAAACTGCGGTGCTGATGATTCCAATTCGTCTCATAGTTTTTCTCTCCATCAATGCTTCCGGTGCGCGGTCGATTTCGACCGCGTATCGCTTGCTCTACTGCAGGCTTCCCGTGGTCGCGTTGACCGGGCTGCCGATGGCTTCGCCGGAGACGAGAAGTTCCACTCTCCGATTTTGCTGCCGACCGGCGGAGTTATCGTTGGAGGCTACGGGCAGGCTGTTGCCGAAACCTCTGGACGACACCGAATTCGTCGAGACGCCTTCTTGCACAAGGTAGTCGCGTACCGATCCGGCACGATTCTCAGACAGCGTTTGGTTCATGGCATCGCCGCCGACGTTATCTGTGTAGCCGCCGACTTCGATGTTGAGGCCTGGGTACGCCAGCAGGATGCCGGCGACCTTCGCCAGCTTCTCGCGTGCTCCGGGCTTCAGTGAAAATCTCCCGGTGTCAAACAGAACATCCGACATGCTGACGATGAGGCCGCGCGCGGTATCGCGAGTCTGGAGAATCGAATTCAGTTGCTCGGATAACCTGGTCCGCATTGCTGCCTTGTCGGCGTCCGCTTGTTGCGCGGTCTGCTGCGCCTTCAACGTATCCGCGCGAGCTTGGTCGGCATCAGCTTGGGCAGCCGAGAGTGCCGTTGCTGAGGAGGCCTGGTTCGCCGCCATCTCAGATTGGGCCTGTGCGGTTGCGGCTTGTGCATCCGCCGCATCGTTCCGAGCCTTAGCTGCGTCGGACTGAGCTTGAGCATTGGCCGCTTGAGCATTCAGGGTGTCGGATTCCGCCTGAGTTTTGGCTGCTTCAGCTTTCGCGGTGTCGGACTCAGCCCGCTCTTTCCGGCGCGTCGCTTCATCGGCTTGTCTCTGCGTTCTGGCCTGCGCGTCTGCTGAATCCTGGCGTTCATTGGCCAGACGGACGTCGTCCATCTTACGGACCGCGATGGCGCGCGCATCTTCAGCGGTCTGCACTGCCTCGCGGGAGATCGCGATCAGCGGCTTTTTGTCTATGTGTTTATTGGTGGCCTCGCTGTCCGCGGTATTCATCAGCTGGACGGCATGTTGATAACTGTCGGAAGCGTACTGCTCAGCTCCCTCGGATTGAGCGATGCGCAATGCATTTCGCGCTTCAAAGAATTCCAATGGCAACTTCGCGTTCAGAACCACCGGATCGAACTTGTAGCCGGTGGGAATGTAGCCGCCACGTTCCATCAATTCGTACTTTGCGTTCACCGCCTCGGTCGTTCCCTTGGTGTCTTCGCGAACTACGTTCTCGAGGATGACCGCATTGCTGGGTTGCCGGACGGCATAGTAAGGTTCGGCAGTGACAATGAGAGCGAATGCCTGCAGGTCTGTGGTTACGTTCAACTTGCTGCGATGATTGCCGCCCAGCAGGACTTCACCGAGGTTCACGGCGCGGCCTTCCGGCGAGATCGCCCACAGGACGTAAGTCAAATACTCATTGCCGAACGTTGTTGGTTTCTGCAGGTCGCCGAATTCCGCTTCGATCGCAATGGAGCCGCGCTTGCTGTTGATCTCGGCAACGCCATTGGCTGAGGGCATCAGATCCGTTCCCGCGAAATCCAGTTTCGAGGAACCGCTGCGATGCTCGTAATTGACTGCTTGCACGCTGCGACTGATGACGACCACGCGAAACGTAGGCATGGAGCTCATCGGCTCGACGGTTAGGTTTTGTGAGTTGGTCTGAGCAAATGCGCTGAGACTCAGGGTGATTCCGACGGCTAACAAAAGACTAGTCTTCAAAATATCTCCTTCAGGAAAATCTCCTGCAGTATCGAGTTAAATCTAAAGTTCGGTGGAAGCCTCAGCCGGCTTGTCCGCCAAAGGTTGCGTCCATCGCTCATGTGCCAACGTGGATCCGGGAAAGCGAATGAAAGAGCCCGAACACGTTCAGAAGCCACAAAACCACGGCGATGACCACGACGCCGTTCAGGATTGACTTGATGGAACCCTGCATGGGAATGAAGCGATTCACCAGCCACAGCAGGACACCCACCACCACCAGAACTTCCAGGAGTTGAATTAAAGGCATAATCTTTGACCTTTTCTTTCTTTCGCAAGCTGAACTTCGTGAGCCAAGCTTTGCGAGTTAAGTTTCACGGGCTAACGTCTCTCTCCGTCTGGAGGGATCGCGCATTTTCGATTGGTTCGAGAGTCTTTAGGGTCGAAACGTGTTCCGCAGCAAGGGTTGTCGGCATCCACGCGGATGAAGAGTGCTGATTCGCTGGATGTGACCGCCGGAATGACCTGATCAAGACCCACCAGCGACCGAAACATAGAAGCCGCGATTCGGCGGCCGTGACTCCATCTGTACACCCAGAAGAATGTCTAAGGTTGACAGATGGAGGCTCGCGTGTCTGAGCAAGATAGCTCACATGCCGGGATTTAAGATTGCGCGCTGTTGCCAAAGCAAGGGCCCCAATGGACCGAGAGGCCTCACCAGCGTTGGTTTGAAAGCTTTCTTTGTCGAATTCAGCGAAGAGCGGAGATAGACGGGCGAACTGTTCACTATTGAGCATCTTAAGGGCGAGCAACTGTTGCATGGTGTATACATGAATGCGAAACAAAAGCTGGCATTGTCGGTTCGTTGCCCCACTTGTGGCGCGAAGCCCGGCGAAAAATGTGAGCTGAGTACCGGCCAGCCGCGTACTGAACCACATCGCGACCGGCGCTTGACGGGAGCAGAGAAGGTTCACTGAGCCTCGGCAGAGGGCGCTTCTTCTTCCGGGATTTGCTTACCGATCGCAACGCTTACCCTAAGTCACCGTCGCTACTCAGTCTCTCCCAACGTTCGGCAGCCACACGCTGAATATCCCATTTCCATTTGAACGCGATTCGCGATTTTTTGGGCGATTTGCGTGCCCAGCCTGCTGCTCCCTTATTTCAGTAGTCTGGAGCTGGGCCGGCCCGCCAAACGTACATCTATTTCTCGTCGCTCCACGTTTCTACTGTAATCTCGCGTTACGCGGTTCTAAGCAGAGCGGAGATTCTGCATTTTGTCGCCGTTCAAACTGCTCAGGGCACTAAGACCTGCTAAGAATTCACCACTTATGATCTGGGGCGCGTTAAGATAACGCGTTAACATAAATGTTGGCGTAATTAGGTGGCTGAGACACTCAGGAAGCGAGCGATGGTTAGGCCATTGTCCTGGGTTTCTCTGGAGGACCCGACCATGACTTCCGTTGCAATGACGAATACGAAGCCCAAATTCAGCCCCGATACTTTCCTGGCGACGATTGGCGCCGGCCGGAAGATCCTGACTGTCGCGAAGGATCACTCGATCTTCACCCAAGGTGATGTGGCGGATGCCGTCTTCTACATCCAAAAAGGCAAAGTGAAGCTCTCCGTCGTCTCCAAGGCCGGCAAGGAAGCAACGATCGGCATATTGAATGCGCAGAATTTTTTTGGCGAAGGAGCGCTGGCCGGTCAGCTGGTGCGGATGGGCTCTGCCTCCGCAATGACGGAATGCGAACTTCTGCGGGTGGACAAGAAGGCGATGATGGATGCAATTCACCGGGAACACGCGTTTTCCGACAGGTTCGTGGCGCATTTACTGGCGCGCAACATTCGCTACGAAGAGGACCTGGTCGACCATTTGTTCAATTCCAGTGAAAAGCGACTCGCCCGTCTGCTGTTATTGCTCGCGCATTTCGGCAAGGAGGGCATTCCTGAGACCGTAATTCCCAAAATCAGTCAGGAGACACTGGCAGAGATGATCGGCACGACCCGTTCGCGAGTGAGCTTTTTTATGAACCGGTTTAGAAAATTGGGTTTTATTCACTATAACGGTGGCTTGCAGGTGCACAGTTCGCTGCTCAACATTGTTCTGCACGACTAAGCCGCAGGTGGCTCACAGAAACGCACCTTACGACTCAGGATGCCCGGGTGCTAAACCCAAGCCGCAGTTCCTCTGTGTTGAACTTCTGTTCTAACGGAGATCGGCGGTCTCGAGCGCTTCCAGGACAGCGGTGGTCGGGTGAGCCGCGTAAACGGCCCCTTCTGGCGGCCAATCCATGGGCGGCAAATGACGGGCGTGCGGCGGCTCCGTGACTTTGCTCCGGCGGTATCCGCACGACAGACAGATCGCTCCGATCTCTTGTTTCTCCGTCTCTTTTGATATTTCGCTCTCGCGCACGGCGACCGAACCGGTCACGACCGGCCCCTGACACTTGTCACACCGATAGACCGCGAGGTGGAGATAATGTTTTTTCATGGGTCTCCTAGCCGGCCTTCGCCGCCTGAAGATAACTTAGACCATTCCCGTTTCTCCGTCCGGTCACAATTGCACAATTCCCGTGCACAATTCCCGCGTCTTTCCTGTTCGTGAGCAATAGTGGACAGACGAGCGCATGAGTTTCGCCTATATCTGCTTGCGGGTATGAGCCCCACCAATACAGTTCTGTGCATACACCGCGACCCGCGCCAGTTAGCTCTCTTGCGCGAAAAGGGGTACGGAATGCTTACGGCAACCAATGGAAGCGAGGGTCTGCGACTCTTGATGTCAGCGCCAGTCGATGCAGTCGTTCTTGAATACTATCTCGGGCTGATGGATGGTGCCGTGGTGGCGGGTGAAATTCGGCGCCTGAGACCACAGCTTCCTATCGTCATGGTAGCTGACCCGGAGGTATTACCCTCCGAGGCTTTAAAGTCGGTGGATACCCTGGTGGATAAAGCCGACGGAGCCCACTTCCTGTGGGCTGCTATCCATTTTCTTCTGACCAGAAAGGCTGACGATTCAATCGACCCTGCAACGGAAGTTCGCACCATTCGTGGCCTTCGTCGGGCTGGGATCGATCGTAAAAGGTCGAGGCGGGCAAAGGGTTTACCGCGGACCCAGAACGACCAGACGAGACCCTTCTCGCCCCAGGTGTGGAAAAGCATCCTGGACGGGACTCTGCGGTTTTGAACAGATGCAGGCCGTGAGCAATATCGATCAGCTATTCCCGCATGGAACGCCCACAATGACGCTAGAGACGAGACCTTCTTCAGTTTCGCAGCGCCAAAGGAACAATTTCATGAAGAAAAGGTCGTTCCTATTGATGAGCGCCATAGGGATGGTAGGAACGTTTGCGTTTGCAGGCTCAGGACGCGAAGACTCGGTGGCGCGCCTGCAGTCGTCCGTCGATGTGCTTCACGCCATTGTGTCGACGCCAGACAGAGGTATTCCGGAAGAAGTACTGAACAATGCAAAGTGCATCCTGGTGTTACCAGCCTGATCAAGAGCGAATTCATCTTTGGTGGCAAACACGGGCGTGGCGTGGCACCTAAGCGGATGTCAGCAAGGCGGATTGCAGTTTGCCCGGAACGCATCCCGGTTCCGGTCAGACCTGGCCCTGGTCGGACCTGGCTATCGATGTCGTCGTCACCTTTCGAAGGACGTCAATATGAAAACTAATCTCCGGAGATCTCTTTGGGCGCGAGCCGCGTGTCTTAGTCTCTGGCCTGTTCTGGCGTTTGCGCAGTCTGCCGACCCTGCGCAAAATCTGGAGGCCTGCAAGGCAAGCCGTGAAGCCTGCGATCAGTCGCAGCTGAATGCGGCCCAGGCAGCGGACGTCGCTCTCGCCCGTCACGGGCGCAATGTTGTGGACTGCAGGAATGGCCGCGATTCCTGTGATCATTCACAACTTACCGAACCGGAAACGATCGCATTAGCCGTAGCCAATCACCAGCGGAATGTGTCGGACTGTAACGATGGGATGCTCTCCTGCGACCGTTCCAAACTGACTCCGTTCGAAGCCCGGGAGATGACCGCAGGGCTACAACAGCGCAATCTCACGCACTGCGAGGACGGAACGGGGTCGTGCGATCGCTCCATACTCACCAGGTCGGAAACCGTAGAAGTGGAGGCCGCCAGGCGCCAGCTCAATACATCAGACTGTCAGAGTGGTTCTGGGCAGTGCGATCGAGCCCAGTTAACTGCTTCCCAAACCAGGGAGGCGACCGCTGCGGGGAACCGGCGCAACGCCCAGAGTTGTGCGAACGGCTGGGACGAGTGCGACTACTCCAAACTCACTGTGCTTGAAGCAAGACAGACTGCCTACGCAGAACACCAGCGCAACCTGACGGCTTGCCAGGACGGGCAGGAAACTTGTGACTATGCAAAACTGACTCCCATTGAAGTCAAAACGCTGGCGCATGCCGAGCACAAGCGCAATTACACGGCCTGTCTGAAAGGGTACGGCTATTGCGACCCTTCCCGACTCACGGTTGAGGAAACCCGTACGATTCACCTTGGGAAATGACCGAGAAGAGTATGACGGGGAATGTCGTTATTGCATGAGAACTTGTGATTCAACGCAAATGTCCGCAGTGTAGTAGCGAGCTGGTGAGAGCCAGGCGCACCGATCATCAACTAGTGCCCGGACTCGCGCGATCAGTGTCCCCTTGCTGGCGTTGCAGCGTTTGCGGGGGCGGGTTCACTACGGCGCAGATTCGCGAAAGCAGACGCCCCAAGTCCGCCGCCATCGACAACGCGCGAGCCCATCCTTAGGCTTGGCCAGACTTTGGAGGTCATCGCTCCTCGGTCGCACGCGCGACACCTCTTACACGCAGGCGGGCCGACGTCTCTCGGCAGATTTGCGGCGTCCAGTTGGCCAAACTTCGAACTCTACTGCTTACATCCGGCTAATTTTAAGGTAGCGCCCAACGTCGGGAAGTGCGTGTAGAAACACATATCCGGCGAAAAGTAGGGTTGCTATGCCGACTGCACTCGTAATTGTTAGTCCGATCTTCACGCGATTCTCCTTAAGCACAACTCACGATTCATGCCCGAATACAACGCTATTAGATGTCTTTTTCGGATTGGGAGAAGCCAAGAAAGCGGCAGGACCTGAAAAAAGGCCCAATGAACTCCCGGTTCTCTCGAATTCGGCCGAAATTCTAGCCCGCGGGACTAAGAGCGAATCCATTACAATACACCAGATTGGTGGTTGAACCGTTCGTGTGCTCCAGGGGGCGCCGTTAGCGCCCTGCGGGTTTCGCCCAGTCTCCGTTGAATAAAGAGCTTAGCTGGCGGAAACCAGCACGCACCTGAGGGATCGGAGATGGCTTCGTTTTCGTGGCCGAAGAACTCGCCTGGTACGGCTGACGATCGCCTCTCGGCAGATTTTCCTTCGGCAGACCATTCCCCGGCAGACCATTCCTCAGCAAGACTTTCCGCGGATCATTCTTCGACCCAACGTGCTTCTGCCGCGGCCGAGCCTGATCTCAGTCCCCTCCAGGCTGAAGAGATACTGAGGGGCCTGGCGGGAGTCTTCAGCCGTCCTCTCAATCCGCCGACTGCGAAACACGTTGTCTATCCCCCGGAACACCGGGATCAGGGATGGTCTTTGGATGTACTTCCCCAGGATTCGCAACCCCAGGATTCGCCCAGACCAATGTCTCGACACTCCGGTGCAGCGGGGCTCCCCAATCTCGAAGCCCGATACCGCGCCCTGGTCGAACAGATTCCTGCCGTTGTTTTTATGGCGTATCTCGATCGTGGCATTGGCGAGGCTTACGTCAGCCCGCAAATCGAAGCCGCACTGGGCTTTTCCCAGGAAGAATGGCTGGAGGATCCGGTTCGCTGGTACAGCCACATCCATCCCGACGACAAGCAGCGCTGGAGCAGCGAAGCGGCAGAGATGTTTCTTACCGGCAATCCGCTGCGTTCGGCGTATCGTGTGGTTTCACGCGATGGGCGCGTCATCTGGTTTCACTGCGAAGCCAAGATGATCCGCAAAGACGACGGCGAGCCCTGGTTCATTCATGGGGTGGGCTTTGACATTACCGAACTGAAGCGAACGGAAGGGGCTTTACAGGAAGAGCGCAATGTCGTTTCGGCCATACTCGATACCGTGGGAGCCCTGGTAGTTGTGCTCGACCGGGAGGGGCGCATCGTTCGTTTCAATCGCGCCGGAGAACAAGCCACGGGATATTCTCTCGCCGAAGTGGCGGGACGAGAAATTTGGGATTTGTTTATGATTCCGGAAGAGGTGGAGCGATTCAAAGCCGCCTTCGAACAACTGTGCTCCCGCCAGACCTCCAATGACTATGAAGGGTATCTGGTGAAGCGCGATGGCGAGCGCCGCTTGATTGCCTGGTCGAGCACATTGCTCCCCGGCCACAACGGAAATCCTGCCTCCGTGATCGCAACCGGCATCGACATCACCGAACGCAAACATCTGGAGAAAACAATTCTTGAGGTTAGCGGCCGGGAGCAACGGCGCATCGGGCAGGATCTGCATGATGGGTTGGGCCAGCACCTAACCGGCATCGCCTTTATGAGCAAAGTGCAGGAACAGAAGCTTATGGAGAAGGGATTTCCCGAGGCGGAGGATGCCTCCAAGATCGTGAATCTGGTGAATGAAGCGATTCATAAAACGCGCGAATTGGCGCGCGGATTGCTTCCCGTGGTATCTGACGCGCAAGGCTTGATGTCGGCTTTGCAGCAATGGGCGGGCGAGGTCGAAGATCTATTTGCAGTCAGCTGCCGGTTCCATTGTCTTACCCCCGTTTTAATCCATGACGACGAGGTGGCAACTCATCTCTATTACATTGCGCGGGAGGCGGTGAACAACGCCATCAAACACGGACACGCGCAGCACATTGCGATCCGTCTGGCTGCCGTCGAGCGCCAGGGAGCGCTTACAATTCAGGATGACGGCTGTGGAATCCGCAACCCGGCTCCGGGAAATAAAGGAATGGGGCTGCATTTGATGAACTACCGGGCCAGGATGATTGGAGGGGTGCTGGAAGTACAGCGCGCCGCAGGCGGTGGAACGATGGTGACCTGCTCGTTTCCGGTCGCGTCCCGGCCCCGCACGGAGGAATGAAGAAAGCATGAGCATTGCCTATAAGTCGCAGAATCAGGTGAGCGCCAAGAGGAGAATTCTGGTGGTCGATGACCATCCGATCGTGCGTCAGGGACTGACGCTGCTGATTAACCGGGAACCCGATCTGGTAGTTTGTGGCGAAGCGGAAGAAGCGACCGGCGCGATGCACGTGTTGGCGTCCGTGCGGCCGGATGTTCTCATTGTCGATATATCGCTGAATGGCCCCGATGGCCTTGATCTATTGAAGAATGTTCGCGTTACTCATCCCAACCTGCCGGTTCTGATTCTCTCCATGCACGATGAGTCGATCTATGCCGAGCGCGCCCTGCGCGCCGGAGCAAACGGTTACATCATGAAGCAGGAGGCCACGGAGAAGGTATTGGTTGCCGTGCGCCGCATTCTTAACGGCGAGATTTATGTCAGCGATGGCGTTGCCAACCGGATGCTGAAGCATTACATTACCGGCTCCGGAACCCTGAGAAACTCCTCTATCGCCGATCTCAGCGACCGTGAACTGGAAGTTTTTCGTTTGATCGGCGAAGGTCATGGGACCCGGCAGATTGCCGACGAATTACATGTCAGTATCAAAACCGTCGAATCGTATCAAGCGCACATCAAAGAAAAGCTGTCTTTGCGCAGCTCGCGCGAGCTTATGCAGCGCGCGATTCAATGGAACATGAACGAAAAAACAGCATAGAACTCCATTCCTTGACACCCGGATACCGCTTCCGGGCATCGGGGAATCCCCGATATAAGAAATAGTGATACCACGGAATCGAATAAGTGGTGCTCCCGCTTGTGGTCATTATTGACCGGTCTATGATCCGGGGAGTGCAACTTCTGCCTGGTCAAAGCGTTAGAAAAGCTCACCGCTCCGAAGATGAGAAAGTCGACACTAACCTTCAACTAAGTCTTGAAAAGTGGAGAGTCCACCATGGTAGCGGAAACAGTTCCGTACGGTCGGGTCACGCAAAAACCCTCACCCGTCGCCGAGGTACACATTCTATGGATCACAGCCGGTCTGGGATGCGATGGAGATTCGGTTTCAGTGACTGCGGCAACGCAACCCAGCATCGAAGATGTCTTGTTGGGAGCGATTCCCGGTCTTCCCAAGGTCCATTTGCACAATCCTGTCCTCGCTTACGAAGTCGGCGATGACTTCATGAAATTTTGGTACAAGGCCGAAAAGGGCCAGCTCGATCCCTTCGTTCTCGTGGTGGAGGGTTCTATTCCGAACGAAAAGATAAAGAGGGAAGGTTATTGGGCCGGTCTGGGGACCGATCCAACCACTGGCCAGCCGATTACCACCAACGAGTGGATTGACCGTCTTGCTCCGAAAGCCTTGGCGGTAGTGGCCTGCGGAACTTGCGCCACATACGGTGGGATCCATGCCATGGAAGGCAATCCCACCGGAGCCATGGGACTGGCGGATTATCTTGGCTGGGATTGGAAGTCCAAAGCGGGCTTGCCAATCGTCAATGTGCCGGGATGCCCGGTACAGCCTGACAACTTCATGGAAACTGTTCTGTACCTGCTGTATCAGGTAGCTGGATTGGCGCCCATGATTCCGCTCGACGATCAGCTTCGACCCACGTGGCTATTTGGCAAAACGGTTCACGAGGGTTGCGATCGCGCCGGGTACTATGAGCAGGGCGACTTTGCGGAAGTCTACGGCTCCCCGAAGTGCATCGTGAAGTTGGGATGCTGGGGCCCGGTCGTAAACTGCAACGTTCCGAAACGCGGCTGGATGGCAGGAATTGGCGGCTGCCCCAACGTGGGCGGCATCTGCATCGGCTGCACCATGCCCGGCTTCCCCGACAAATTCATGCCCTTCATGGATGAACCTCCCGGGGGCAAAGTCTCCAGCGCGGCTGTGGGGGCCTATGGTCGTGCCATTCGGGCACTTCGCTCGATTACGCAGTCGACCGTCAACAAAGAGCCGAAGTGGCGTCATCCGCGCCCCCAACTTACCACTGGATACCATCCACGGTCTTACTGAGAGACGATCTGAAAGACGATTGAGACCACTGACCGGAACCGCCGACAGGATAAAAGGAGCGATCTCCAATGAGTACGATTACCGCACCAACCAAAGACGTTTCCAATAAGCCAAGGAATCTGGTGGAAATGAACTGGGACCCGATCACGCGCATCGTGGGCAGCCTTGGCATCTTTACCAAAATCGATTTTGAGAATAAGCACGTGGTCGAGTGTCACAGCACCTCTTCCATTTTTCGCGGG
Organism: uncultured Acidobacteriaceae bacterium; assembly: GCA_963709305.1. GTDB lineage: Bacteria > Acidobacteriota > Terriglobia > Terriglobales > Acidobacteriaceae > Sulfotelmatobacter. The sequence goes on from CAVPWO010000012.1 coordinate 76,470, forward strand.
TACAGCATTTTCATGAAAGGCAAGGATCCGCGCGACGCTCACTTCATCACCAGCCGCATCTGCGGCATTTGCGGTGACAATCATGCCACCTGCGCCACCTATGCGCAAAACATGGCTTTTGGAGTCAGGCCGCCGGACATAGCGGAGTGGATCGTCAATCTTGGCGAGGCCGCCGAGTACATGTTCGACCATAATATTTTTCAGGACAATCTGGTCGGTGTGGACTTTTGCGAGCAGATGGTCAAGGAAACCAATCCCAAGGTTTGGACGAAAGCGCAATCGACGTCAGCGCCACATTCGAATCTGCATGGTTTCCGGACCATAGCGGATATCATGACGGCGCTTAATCCATTCACCGGGGCTTTTTATCTCGAAGCCCTGCAAATGAGCCGAATGACGCGGGAGATGTTCTGCCTGATGGAAGGCCGCCATGTGCATCCTTCCACTCTTTATCCCGGCGGGGTCGGCACCGTGCCCACGGTCCAACTCTTCACCGATTACATTGTGCGCCTCATGAAGTATGTGGAATTCATGAAGAAGGTCGTTCCTCTACATGACGATTTGTTCGATTTCTTCTATCAAGCTCTGCCCGGGTACGAAGAAGTCGGCCGCCGTCGCATTCTCCTCGGATGCTGGGGTTCGTTTCAAAACCCCAAAGTGTGTGACTACAAGTACGAAAACATGACCGAATGGGGTCGCGCCATGTATGTGACTCCAGGAGTCGTGGTTGACGGCAAGCTGGTCACGACCGATCTGGTGGATATCAATCTGAACATGCGAATTTTGCTGGGCAGCTCTTACTACGACGAGTGGAAGAATGCCGAGACATTTGTGAAGGCTGATCCCCTGGGAAATCCGGTTGACAAGAACCATCCCTGGAATCAGACGACGATTCCTCGTCCCCAGAAGCGCGATTTCAATGGCAAATATACCTGGGTGATGTCGCCGCGCTGGCTGGACAAGCGAAGCGGCGACCATCTCGCTCTCGACACCGGCGGAGGCCCCATTGCAAGACTTTGGGCGACGGCGCTGGCGGGGATCGTTGACATCGGTTACATCAAAGCTACCGGTCACAGCGTAAAGATGTACCTGCCGAAAACGGCAGCCAAGCCCGAAGTCGAGTTCGAATGGAAGATTCCTAAGTGGAGCAACGCTATCGAGCGGGACCGAGCCCGAACCTATTTCCAGGCGTATGCAGCTTCAGCGGCGCTCTATTTTGCCGAAAGAGCGCTTGAAGAGCTGCACGCCGGCAGAACTCGAACCTGGACCGACTTCAAGGTTCCGGAGGAAGCGATTGGCTGCGGCTTCCACGAGGCGGTTCGTGGAGTCTTGTCGCATCACGTGGTGATCCGCAAAGGCAAGATCGCCAACTACCATCCTTATCCGCCAACGCCCTGGAATGCCAATCCGCGCGACATTTATGGCACTCCCGGACCCTATGAAGACGCGGTGCAGAACACGCCGATCTTTGAAGAAAACGGTCCGGACAAATTCAAGGGAATCGACATCATGCGCGCGGTGCGGAGCTTCGATCCTTGTTTGCCTTGCGGCGTGCACATGTACCTGGGAAACGGGAAAGTCCTGGAGACTCATCATTCTCCAATGTTTGGACTTCAGACGTAACGCGGTAACGACGCGATCTAGCATGGATTTCTGAAAGGGGACTTTTGGCGGATTCGAAAGATTTTCGCGAAGACATACAGCGGATCGGCGGCTTGGTTCAGGAAATAGAATCGATCGCCGATCCCGCGGCGCGAGCGGCTGCCAAAGGGCTGGTGCAATCGCTTATGGATCTGCACGGCGCAGCCCTGGAGAAAACGCTCGATATTGTGGCAGACGCCGGGGAACCGGGAATGAATATCATCGATCGTCTGGGCCGCGATTCCCTGGTGAGCAGTGTTTTGATCCTTTACGGATTGCATCCCGAAGATCTGGAAACTCGGGTGGTGAAAGCGGTCGACAAAGTTCGGACGCAGTTGCGCAAACAGGGCTGCGAGGTTGAATTGCTGGGCGTGAACGATGGTGCAGTCCGGCTGCGGGTTGAAACCGGTTCGCACATGTGCGGCTCAACCGTGAAAACCGTGCGGGCGGCGTTGGAGGGAGCCGTGTACGATGCGGCGCCCGATTTAATTTCGCTCGCAATCGAAGGGCTGGAAGAAAAGCCGTCGACGGGATTTGTGGCTCTGGACAAATTGACTAGCGGTGCCGCATCACGGATGCCCATCGATTCCACGGCGATGCTCGAACCGCAGTCCGGGGATTGATGCCGGAAGAGTTTCTGAAATGTTGAACTCATGAGCGCAGGATTTTCAGGATCTGTCGACGGCTTCGGGGCCTTACGCCAGTTTGCGCGCCGCGAGCGGCCACTCGAACGCTGTGAGCTCTGCAGCGTGGGGCTGCACGCCAATCATTCCCACCTGATCGAACTGGCGCGGCGCAAACTCGTCTGCACGTGCGATGCGTGCGCGATTCTGTTTAGCGGTCAGGGAATCAAGTTCAAGCGGGTGCCACGGCAACTGCGATTCCTTCCGGGCTTCACCCTGAGCGATGCCGAGTGGAACAACTTGATGATCCCCATCAACATGGCATTCTTTTTCCGGAGCAGCCTGGAGAATCGAGTGGTCGCACTCTATCCCAGCCCCGCCGGGGCGACCGAATCGCTGCTGGCATTGGAATCCTGGAACGACATCGTGGCGCGCAACCCAATGCTGAACACGATGGAATCCGATGTGGAGGGGCTGCTGGTCAACCGCCTCGGGTACTCTCGCGGATACTCCGCTGCCGAGTATTACCTGCTGCCCATCGACGAGTGCTACAAACTGGTCGGTTTGATTCGCCTGCACTGGAAAGGTCTCTCCGGCGGCGCGGAGGTGTGGAAGGAACTGGGCCAGTTTTTTTCCAGCGTGAGGGCGAGATCCATCGAAGTCTCAATCGAAATACCAGTCGAGATGAAACAAACGGCGCAGACGGACGAGGGATCGCATGCCTGATCTGAGCTTCCAAGTCGAGGGAGCCACGGTTGTCGCCAATGCTGCGACGCCCCTGCTTGCTTTCAAACTTCGCCTGACCGACGCGAACCCGGAGCAGACGATCCATACTGTGGCGCTACGCTGCCAGATTCAGTTGGAAGTCACACGGCGCAAATACAGTCCTGAGGATCAGGAACGTTTGCTCGATCTGTTTGGCGAGCCCAGCCGCTGGGGACAAACACTGCGAAGTCTTTTGTGGACGCATGCCAATCTGGTGGTGCCTTCGTTCAAGGGAACGACCTTGGTCGACCTTCCTGTACCGTGCACGTTCGACTTTAATGTGGCTGCAACAAAATATTTCGACGGCCTGGCGGACGGAGAAGTTCCCGTCTGCTTACAGTTTAGCGGTACAGTTTTCTATGCCGGCTCCGGGAGCGGACTGCAGGTCGCGCCCATTTCCTGGGACAAAGAGGCCCGCTTCAGATTGCCGGTGAAGACTTGGCGCGACATGATGGAATCCTACTATCCCAACAGCGCATGGCTCTGCCTGCACAAAGATGCCTTCGATCGTCTGTATCAATACAAAGTTCAGCATGGGATTCCGACGTGGGAAGAGGTGCTCGAACGGATTCTTCCGCTAAGAGAGCCGGTGACCCAATGAACCTTGCGACGGTGGAGAAGATCGCACAAGCCGTGCTCTACGAGGGGTACATGCTCTATCCCTATCGTCCGTCGTCGGTGAAGAATCAACAGCGTTGGAATTTCGGCGTGCTCTGCCCGAAGTCTTACAGTGACGCGCAGAACGGCACCGAGGCTTGGACCATGCAAACCGAGTGTCTGGTGGAGGGCGGATCTCTGACAGAGGTTGAAGTTCGAGTGCGTTTTCTTCAATTGGCCGCACGCTCAGTCGGCAAACTTGCGACGCCCGTCAATGAATTTCCGCGTGGCGAGATACCGCAGTTTCGGCTGGTGGAAACGCTTGCAGTGAATGGCCGGATCTATCGGCCATGGCAGGAAGCAGTGGAGCGGGAAGTCGTGCTGCCAGTGTGCAAGGTGGAATCCCTCATCCACAATCCAGTGACTCAAACATTTTCTTTCCCGGCCGAAAAGGAATATGAGCCACTGCGAGAGTCCGACAAACGGATCGCCGGAGTTCTGATTCGCGAGCGGCGTGATCTCTGCGGAGAAGTGGACGTCACAGCAGCTTTTTTGAACAGTGGCATCTTCAAACTGAGCGTGCGCCTTCTTAACATCACACCTTTTGAAGTAGCAATGCGGACCAGTCGCGATGAAGCTTTGCTGGCTGCTTTAGTGTCGACGCATACTGTGCTCGGCTCACAGAATGGCGGATTTGTGTCGTTGCTCGCGCCTCCCGCAGAATTTAGCGATGTCGCCGCGAGTTGCAAGAATGTCGGAACTTGGCCTGTCCTGGTGGGCGAAGAGGGACAAACCGATACCGTTCTTTCCTCGCCGATCATTCTTTACGACTATCCCCAAATTGCACCCGAGAGTGCGGGGGACCTGTTCGACGGAACCGAGATCGACGAAATTCTTTCGCTGCGCATCATGACGCTGACCGAGGACGAGAAGCACGAGATGAGCCAGTCGGACGAGCGCGCCCGGCAGATACTGGAGCGCACCGAAACCATGCCCGTCGAGCAGTTGATGAAGCTCCATGGAGTGCTGCGTGGACTCCGTCCAGTCGAGCCTCGTTCAATCGAGCCTCGTTTAACCCAGCCTCGTTCAACCCAGCCTCGTTCAACCCAGCCTCGTTCAACCCAGGAGGAGACGATATGAACGAGTTCGAATGGCAGCTTCTCGAAGACAAGACCGTTGTCGATCATCTGGAGATTTCCGGAGTCGAAGTGAAGCAGGGAAGCCGAGTGCGCCTGCGTCCCCGGCCGGGCGGCGACGTGATGGATATCGCGCTCAACGGACAGGTCGCGACCATTGAATGTATCGAGCAGGACTATGAAGGCAAGCAACATGTCTGTGTGGTTCTGGACAACGATCCGGGCAAGGATATGGGCATGCTGCGCCAGCCTGGCCACCGCTTTTTTTTCGCTGCAGAAGAAGTGGAACCACTTTCGCCGGATGAAGGTTTATCAGCCGTCGTGGTGCAAAAGCCAACCATTCTGGTCGCCGGTATCGGGAATATCTTTCTCGGAGATGACGCGTTCGGAGTGGAAGTCGTCCGAAGGCTCGCCACCCGGAAGCTACCTGAGCAAGTGCGGGTGACCGACTTTGGCATTCGCGGCTTCGATCTTGCGTATGCGCTTCAAGATGGCTACGAAACCACGATCCTTGTCGACGCCTGTCCGCACGGTGAAGCGCCGGGCACTCTCTACATCATCGAACCTGACGTGAAGGGTTTGGACGACTCCGCAGCTTCGCAGCCCCTGGCTGATGCTCATGCCATGAATCCGGTCAGCGTGCTGCGCATGGCCCGGGCGATGAATGTGGAGGTAAAGAACGTGTTGCTAGTCGGCTGTGAACCGGAGACCCTGGGAGGCGAAGAGGGTCAGATGGGATTGAGCGCGCCGGTAGAAGCTGCCATTGAGCACGGGGTTGAATTAGTGGAGTCGCTGATCAACAAAATTCTGGGCGAGAGTTCGGATGGAATCTCGAACGAACGCGGGTCGAGTGCGACGCGGTGAATATCCCGCGATGAAGGGAGATTGCCATGGCAGTTGAGAATGGGGACGGAAGGTTCGACGACAAAGACACACTTCTCATGCTGAGTGGAGTAGCGCTCGTGGTTTTCGGGGCCGGCTTGATTCTGTCTAATCCGATCGCGCGACGTTATCTTGGGCAGTTCGGCATCGGCAATCTGGCCCAGGCAGCATTGCCGGACCTAGACCGGTATTTGAAATTGCGGTCGATGTGAGCGCGCGAGATGGAGGTCCGTACCGAAGGGAGGAGGAATCCGCTTGTCTACAGTCGGAACACCGCAGGCGACGACGGTTCGGTACCTGATCGATGCCAAGGGGAGTACATTCACGGTCAGAGCGACTGCAACCGGGATGCTTTCTGCGTTCGGCCATAACCCCACCATCGCAATTCCGGACTTTCAAGGCGACGTGCGATTCGCTTCGGACGCCCTGGAGTATGCGCGGCTCCGGTTGGTGATTCAAGCGGCTTCGCTGGTGGTGACCGACGATATCAGCAATAAAGATCGCCAGGAGATCGAGCGACGAATGCATAACGAGGTCCTGGAGACAGATGGCTTTCCCGAAATCATTTACGAGTGTTCGCACGACCATCCAGTCCCGAGGATGGGCGACGGGTTATATTCGGCCTCGTTAAATGGAGAATTGACCTTGCACGGGATCACGCGCCGCGAGCCCGTGAGTGCCCGAGTGAGGCTAATCGGTGATAATTTGCGAGCCACTGGAGAGTTCGCCGTTTGCCTGAGTAATTATGAGATTCGTCCGGTTTCCGCGGCCGGCGGAACGGTAAAGCTCAAGGATGAAATCAAGTTGTCGTTCAATGTTTCCGCTCAGAAACAGGCGTGATGTCGAGCGGGCGGATTTCAAAAATGGACCAGGACGGAACGAATCATGAAGCTGGCGGAGGATGTCGAATGTGCTTAGCCATACCCGGTAGGATCGTCGAGATTTCTTCCGACAACGAGGATTCCGCGCTAGTGGACGTGGTCGGCGTCCGGCGCAAGATTGATCTTGGCCTTTTGCACGATGATAAGCCGATCCCTGGCGACTGGGTTCTCATTCACGTCGGTTTTGCCATGAGCAAGATCAGCGAGCAGGATGCCGCGGATCAGATGAGCACGTTAAGAATGCTGGGAGAGATCGACGGGGCGATGCAGGAGGTTCAGGGATTAGGGCTTGAGGATGCCGATGGCGGCGCGGTTACGAATGCTCCCTTAAGCGACATTAAAGTGAATTGAACGATATCCGGTGTCGAATATTGTGTGACAGGTCAGCATGCGATTTGTTGATGAGTTTCGTGAACCCGAGTTGATTTCCAAAACGACGGAAGAAATTCGCCGCCTCGCCGGTAAAGAACGCCATTACCGCATGATGGAAGTGTGCGGCGGACACACGCACGCCATCTATCGCTTCGGGCTGAAAGATATTCTTCCGGAGAATATCGAGCTTATTCACGGTCCCGGCTGCCCCGTGTGCGTGCTCCCGATGGGGAGAATCGACGATGGGTTGTCGATTGCGCAGGAGGCGGATGTGATCTTTGCCGCCTTCGGCGACATGATGCGGGTCCCGGGCACTCAGGGCAGTCCGCTTGAACACAAAGCCCGCGGCATGGACGTTCGCATCGTGTACTCGCCTTCCGATGCTTTGAAGTTGGCCCGGCTCAATCCCGAAAAACATGTGATGTTTTTCGCGATCGGCTTTGAGACTACGGCGCCATCCACGGCGCTCACGATGATGCGTGCGAAGGCTGATGGCATTCACAATTTTTCCGTGTTTTGCAATCACGTTACCATTATTCCGGCGATTCGCGCGATTCTCGATTCTCCTGACATGCGGCTTGATGCCTTCATTGGCCCTGGCCACGTTTCGACCGTCATCGGGTGCCGTCCTTACGAATGGATTGCACACAATGAACGGAAGCCGATCGTGGTCTCGGGCTTCGAACCGCTGGACATGCTGCAATCGATTGTCATGCTGCTGCGCCAGTTGAAAGCGGGCGAGGCCAAGGTCGAGAATCAGTACAAACGTGTCGTGCCGTGGGAGGGTAATCGCGCCGCTCTCAAGGCCATGGCGGAAGTGTTTGAGTTGCGTCCTTACTTCGAATGGCGCGGGTTGGGATTTATTTCGCAGTCGGCACTCCGCATCAAGGACAGGTACGCCGAATTCGACGCGGAACAACGGTTTTCGGTTCCGGGCATCCGAGTCACCGATCCGAAAGCGGCCCAGTGTGGCGAAGTGCTGAAGGGCGTGCTGAAGCCGCATCAATGTAAACTTTTTGGCCGCGAGTGCACGCCGGAGCATCCCATTGGCGCACTCATGGTTTCATCGGAAGGATCATGCGCCGCCTATCACAACTACGAACACCGCAAAGCGGTAGTGGTGAGTCTGAGTTCGATCGCCTGAGTGCTGGCGCCGTATTACCCGAACCTGCGCCCACACGCTTTCGCGATCCCCAGATCGAAATGGCCCACGGAGCCGGAGGTAAAGCCAGCCGCAAGCTCGTTGAAGGCCTTTTCGCGCCGCTGCTCTTCGGCGCCACGCCGGGCCCTCTCGGGGATGCGGCACACGTAGACATCAACGGCTCCAAGGTCGCGATCACCACCGACAGTTTTGTCGTCAAGCCGATCACTTTTCCGGGGGGCTCAATCGGAGAACTTGCGGTCAACGGAACGGTGAATGACCTCGCGGTCTCGGGAGCAAGGGCGGAAGCACTCGTGGTGAGCTATGTGCTCGAGGCTGGGCTTCCGACCTCAGTTCTCGAAGCCGAAGTTCGCGCCATGGCAAAAGCGGCGCGCGAGGCGGGCGTTCGTATTGCAGCCGGTGACACGAAGGTTGTCGAGCATGGGAAGGCAGATCAGATGTATGTCACGACCACTGGAATCGGGCGCCTAATTCACGGAGTGAACATTGACCCTCGTTCTGTCCGGGTGGGCGACAGGATTCTCTTGTCTGGCCCCATTGGCGACCACGGCATCACGATTTTGCTGGCGCGTGGCGACCTCGATCTTGAAGCGGATCTTCATTCGGATACGCGCTCCGTCTTGCCTCTGGTCGAAGCTCTCATTCGCGCCGCGGGGCCCGGGATCCGGTGGATGCGCGATCCCACGCGCGGCGGCGCTGCGACATCTCTAAACGAGCTGACGCGCGACTGTGGACTGGGGATGGTTCTTTTTGAAGATCAGATTCCGGTGCGCGACGCGGTGCGCGGCGCTTGTGAATTGCTGGGACTCGATCCGCTGCATATTGCAAATGAAGGCCAGTTCCTGGCAGTTGTCTCGCCGGAATATGCCGACGCGGCGATCAATGCGATGAGTCTGGCTCCGGGTGGAAGCGAAGCGCAGGTGATCGGCGAAGTGCGTGAGCAACCCGCGGGTACTGTTCTCGTGACCACGCTTTATGGTGGCAGCCGCATCGTGGATATGCTGGTCGGCGATCCCCTGCCGAGAATTTGCTGAATGAAGATTATGCAGACGACTTCGCAGCTCGCAGCTCGTATCGAAGAGCGTTTGCTCGAGCGGAACGAACTATTTGAACGCTTCTTTTTGCGCGAAGCTCCGCGATTGTCTGAAGGTTGCCGTGAGATGTCAGAACGATTTCTACGTGGGGGCCGGCTTCTGGCCTTCGGTCGCGGGCCTTATGCCACCGATGCTCAGCATGTGTCGGTAGAGTTCGTTCATCCCGTGATTGTGGGGAAACGGGCACTGCCGGCGTTGGATTTGTCGGTTCTGTTTCGACCGTGGCTCCAGGCCATTCTTCGTCCGGAAGACATTGTCATGGGATTCGGCCCGCCTGAGGGTGACCCGGAAGTTTGGGCCACGCTGCAGGAAGCGCAGCTTCGGCAGGCAATGACGTTTGCTCTTCCTGGCGTCGAAGGTTCTTATTCCGTAGACGCCGCCACGCAAGATCCTTTTCTGCATCAGGAGATGACCGAGATTCTTTACCACACGCTTTGGGAGACAGTGCACGTTTTCTTTGAGCATCGCGAATTGGGTCATGACGTCGGGCAATCAGGATTTCTCTATCCTTTTCTTGGAATGGACAAACAGCCGATCGGCGATCTGATCGCTCAAGTGGCATCATCAATCCGAATGAAGGTTCACGACGATGCGGTGCTGCGCGCGCAAGTCGCAGCGGAAGAGACAGAGCAGATCGGGAACACCGCTTTGGCGATTCACGAACGGCTGAGGCGCGGGGGAAAGCTTATTATCTTCGGCAACGGCGGCTCTGCCACAGACGCCAACGATTTCGCCATCGATTGCGTGCTTCCGCCGGAAGGCTATCAGCCTGTCCCGGCCGTGTCGCTTTCACTGGAGCCCGCCAACATCACTGCGGTTGCCAACGATATTGGTACCGACGCAATTTTCCTCCGCCAGTTGATCGCACAGGCTCAGCCGGAAGATGTTGCAATCGGCATCTCCACCAGCGGCGGATCGCGCAACATCATCATGGCGTTACAGGAGGCTCGGAAGCGGAATATGTTGACCGTGGCGCTCCTCGGCTACGACGGGGGTGAGATCAAACGCAAGCGGCTCGCCGATTTTCCGGTAGTCGTGAACTGCGACTATATACCCCGCATTCAGGAAGTGCAGGCATCGATCTATCACGTCATCCGTGAAACGTTGCAAGCGCTCAACCATGAGGTATTGAGACGTGGCCAGGCTTGAACTTTACGGAACTGCTCGCTGTCCCCACACCGGCGAAATGCGCGAGTGGTTGGAGTGGAAGCGCAGCGACTTTGTGGAGTACGACGTGGAAGCCGATCCCGCGGCGCGCGACCGCATGCGCGAAATCTCGGGTGGACAGAGAACCGTGCCGATCCTCATCGAAGACGGCAAGGTTGTGCAAGTGGGGTGGCAGGGTCACGGCTGCATCGTCGATTTGGAATAACCAGAATTTGGAATAACAGGATCTGGAATAACCCGTTCTGGATAATAATGGCCAGCGCATGTTCGATTCGAGTTCGCGGCGTAGTGCAAGGCGTTGGATTCCGTCCGTTTGTCTATCGCCTGGCCTGCGCGAATACTTTGAACGGATGGGTGCTGAATGCGGAGGAAGGAGTGGAAATTCATATAGAAGGCGCCGAGACCGGGCTGGAAGCTTTTGTTCGCAGTTTGAAAGCGCAGCCGCCACCGGCCGCCAGCATCGCCGAAATCGACGTGCAACCGGCGGACTTGGAAGGCTTGCATGATTTCAAGATTCGGGAAAGCCAGCGACGGCAGCAGCCGACCGTTCGCATCTCGCCGGATCTCCCGGTTTGTGACGATTGTCTTCGCGAACTTTTCGACTCTGCGGATCCTCGTTTCTTGTATCCGTACATCAATTGCACCAATTGCGGACCGCGGTACAGCATTGTGCGGGAATTGCCTTATGACCGAAGCAACACCACTATGAGGGAGTGGCTGCTCGATGATTATTGTGCCGCGGAATATTCCAACCCCGAAAATCGTCGATTTCACGCGCAGCCCGTAGCCTGTTCAGCCTGTGGTCCCGGTTACTATCTTCACCCGCCCGATGAGAGCGCTGGTGAAGGCCCAGGCAGCATCCGCCGGGCTGCCGAGTTGCTTCAAACTGGAAAGATTCTCGCGATCAAAGGATTGGGCGGGTACCACCTGGCTTGCGATGCCCGAGATTCCGCAGCGGTCGCGGCATTGCGGGATCGAAAGTATCGCAAAGAAAAGCCTTTTGCACTGATGGTGCGTGATACCCAGATCGTACGCCGCTTGGTCGAGCTTTCTGATGAAGCGGAAACCCTGCTCACTTCTCCTGCCCGTCCGATCGTGCTCGCACCTGCAAGAATTGCACTCAATGGCGTTTGCCCGAAGATCGCTCCGGATAATAAAGAACTCGGCGTGATGCTGCCCTACACTCCTCTGCATCACTTGCTATTCGCTGCCGGCGCTCCGGATATTCTGGTGATGACCAGCGCGAACCGGTCCAGCGAGCCGATCGCCTACGAAGACGAAGATGCAATACGCAGTCTCGCAGGAATTGCGGACGCGTTTCTGATTGGACAGCGGCCGATCGCTCGGCGCGTAGATGATTCGGTCGCGCGTGCGGGCGCGTTTGGTCCCGTGGTGCTCCGGCGCGCGCGAGGCTATGCGCCCGGAGCAGTTGCCTCACTTCCCGCGGTGCGCCCTATTCTCGCGCTCGGCGCCGATCTGAAGAATACGCTCACTCTGGTGGTGGAGGGCCAGGCCTTCGTCAGCCAGCATATCGGAGACTTGGACCATTACGACTCGCTCCGCGCATTTCACCAGACCATCGACGATCTGGTTTCGATGTACGAAGTTCGCCGGGACGAAATGCTGTTGGTGCACGACCTTCATCCCCAATATTTCTCAACGGCCCACGCCGCGACTCTCGAAGTTGGAGCAAAATTGGCAGTACAACATCACCGCGCGCACGTGGCATCCGTGCTCGCGGAGCGCGGGGAGTTCGCAAAACGAGTCGTAGGCGTCAGCTTCGATGGTACGGGTTACGGAGACGATGGCACCATATGGGGCGGCGAGATTTTCGTAGGCAGCGTGCGCGAAGGCTTCGATCGCATAGCTCATTTGCGTCCGGCGGTTCTCGCCGGCGGAGACGCTGCGGCGCACTATCCTGTGCAAGCGGCGGCGGGATTTCTCGCGCAGGTCGATAACCTGCCGAATCTATTTGAAGCTCCCTTCAGTTTTCCAGAACGCTACCGGAACGCGATGGAGTTAGTCAGGAAGGGCATGCGCACGTTTGCTACGACTTCCGTCGGGCGCTTGTTTGACGCGGCTGCCGCGCTTCTCGGATTTACTCGCGAGGTCACTTTTGAAGGACAGGCCGCAATGTGGCTGGAGCAACTCGCCCGCGGTACTGCGGCCGGAGAAGCCTATCCGTTGCCGTTCTCCGGCAGCGAACTCGATTTTCGGCTGTTGCTGCAGGCTGTGGCGCTGGACCGTGAGCGAGGCCGCGACGTCAGAGAAATAGCAAGATCCTTCCACCGTGGAATCGCTCAGGGCTTGTGGGAGGCGGTCAACGCCATTTCTCGCAGTAACGGCTTGGATACGATTGTGCTCTCCGGAGGAGTCTTCCAGAACGAGTTGCTGCTGGAAGATTTGAAGTCCATGCTGGCCGACACTCCGCTCCAGTTGTGGACCAATCACGCAGTCCCGCCGAACGATGGGGGCATCAGCCTGGGTCAGGCAGCACTCGCAGCATTCGTCAGCTTCAACAGTCCTGCACAGATGCACCACGGGAAACGAGGATAAAAAACGTGCACGAACTTTCCATCGCGATGAGCATCGTGGAACTCGCCGAAGAAGAGGTCGAACGCCGAGGCGTTCAGGTTAGCGCTGTGCATTTGAAACTGGGGGCTCTGTCCGGCGTGGTGAAAAATGCTCTTCTGTCTTGTTATGAAATGGCGTGCGAGGGTACGGTGCTGCAAGGTTCTCAACTCGTTGTGAAGGAGATTCCTGTGGTCATCTTCTGTTCCAAATGCCGCGCGAGGCGCGCGCTTAGCTCGATGCAGTTATTTAGCTGCTCGGAATGCGGTAGTCCATCTTCTGAGATCGTACAGGGCAAAGAACTTGAAGTCGTAGCACTGGAGATACAGGAATGCGCCCCGAACCCCGCTTGATCGAAGTCCGCAAGAATGTTTTGAAGCACAATGACGCAGTGGCGCGAAGTCTCCGCGACCGTTTTCGCTCCGCTGGTGTGTTCGTCGTGAGCCTGGTCTCCAGTCCCGGTTCTGGCAAGACCGCATTCCTTGAGACGACTCTCACTCTGCTCCGGACGAAGTACCGCGTGGCAGCGCTAGTGGGGGACCTTGCCACTGAAAACGACGCGCTGCGTCTGGCGCGCAGCCAGGCACCAGTCAAACAGATTACGACTGGCACGCTCTGTCACCTCGAAGCCGCCATGGTCCAAAACGCGCTGGAAGGCTGGGAACTCGATCAGTTGGATTTCTTGTTCATCGAAAACGTGGGAAACCTAGTCTGTCCTTCTTCTTATGACTTAGGAGAAGACATGCGCCTCGTACTCATCTCAGTCACAGAGGGCGAAGACAAGCCGCTCAAGTATCCAACCATTTTCAACAGTGCCGACGTGGCAGTTGTCACGAAGGTTGATCTGGCGGCGGCGGTTGAATTCAGCTGGGAGACCGCCTACAGCAATATCCAGGCAGTGCGTCCGGGCATGCCGGTCTTCAGAGTATCCGCCAAAACTGGTCAGGGAATCGAACAGTGCTTGGAATTTCTTGCCGCGCGGCTGACGGAATTGCGACAGCCGGCACAAGTGTAATCGGTCTTCGTCCGTTTACTTGGAAGTCGGTCAGAGATTGAGCGCTCCCGCGTTCCGGGATGCGGTCTCGCGTTTGACGCGGCAGCAGCCGCACTCAGAGTTAATGTTTGACGTTTTTTTTCCATCGCGGTATAAATCACAGAGTCTGGTATTTGGGAAGGCGGTTAGAATCCGCCACTGCCCCGCAACTGTATCGCTGAGAACCGAGCAAGACTGCGCCACTGGATATGTTCCGGGAAGGCTGCTCAGGTTCGACGAAGCGTAAGTCAGGAGACCGGCCAGACGCTGACCCAAGCGTATTCGACTTCGATGGGAGAGTCGAGAGCGTTCTGACGACTTAATTTTAATCCGCGTCTGAAAGCTGCCCGTAGAATCCCGCTCATTTCAAGGCCACTGTGTGCCCCAGGTGAGCATGCTGGACAAATCTCGAAAAGCTATGACGTTACGTCTGCGCGTATCGGCTTTGCCGCTTGCGATCTGGGACTCTTAAAACCAAAACTAAACGGCAGAATGTTCGGGAAGCGCGGTGCGAATCCGCCACTACCCCGTAACTGTAAACGCCGAGAGCTGGGCACAGCAGGTGACTGCAGCCACTGGGGACCGAGTCCCCGGGAAGGTTGTCCAGATTCGTCGAGGCGTAAGTCAGGAGACCGGTTCCGCCGACTGCATTTCCGAGGGGAAAAAAATGGAGCATTTCAGAGAAGATCATCGATACGGCAGATTCTTGTGCTTCCTCCTGCTGCCAGCCGTGTTCGCCTTAGCAGCCCAGGCCGCAACGATACGTGGAACCATCACTGATTCGCTCGGCGCGGTCATCCCGAAGGCGCGGGTCGAGCTCATCACCAATCAAAAAGTTATCGCTTCAACGACAGCGGACGAGGCCGGAAGATACGAATTCCGCGATGTTGCCGCGAGCCGCTACCAGGTCCAGGCCACTGCTCCTTCGTTCGATTTAACTGTAAGCCGCCGTTGTATGTTGGAGAAGGGGCGAATGCCAATATGGATCTGCTTCTGGCCATCGGCGTCGTGTCGCAGGCTGTCACCGTTACGGCTACGGGCACTCCGACGCCGGAGGCGCAGGTGGGCGCATCCGTTACACTGCTCGCCGCGGATGACTACGCGGACAAATTGGACGTGCACGAAGCGCTGCGATTGGTGCCTGGGGCTCAAGTCACGCAGAGTGGGCAGCGCGGCGCACTGAGCAATTTGTTCGTACGCGGCGGCAACAGTGATGCGAACAAGGTTCTCATCGATGGCATCCCCGCCAACGACATAGGTGGCATCGTTGATTTTGGTGTAATCGCCGCTACCGGAATCAATCAGGTCGAAGTGTTGCGTGGACCGAATAGCGCTCTATACGGGTCCGATGCGCTCGCGGGCGTCGTGAGCATGACGACACCACGCGGCTTCACGCCTTTGCCACAGCTGACATACTCCATTGATGGTGGAAATTTCGGAACTTATCGGCAGGAAGGAATCCTAGGAGGAAGCTACAAGCAATTCGATTATTTTTCCGACTTTTCCCGCTTCGACACCGCCAACGATATCCCCCGCAGTTCCTTTCACAATGGAACCTATGCTGGGAACTTTGGCTGGACGCCGAAACCGAATACCGAGTTTCGGGCAACTGTGCGACATCTGGCGACAGCGGCCGGAGAAGCCAACGCCGTCCAGCTATTCGGAATCCCCGATGATGCGGCCCAGAAAGATCAGCAACTCTTCATCGGTGCGACGCTTCAGCAGCAGACTACGCAGCGGTGGCACAACCTATTACGATACGGAGCCCTTCGGCTGCGTTCCCAGTTTACCGACTACGCCCCGACGGGGATTCCCTACGATTCAGCGATCGTAGGGCCAGAATATATTGGCGCTCCGGTCACGCTTCGCGGAGCAAACGGATACGGGGTCAGTGGGCAAGCCATGTTCCAGTTCGTTCAGCCTTATCCGATCCAGTTCGCAAGCAGCACCGATCGTGATTTTGTCTACACCCAAACGGAATATCAGGTTAAGCCGCAATTGACCGCGCTGTTCGGGTTTCGCTACGAGGCCGAGCGCGGATCCACCCAGCCGAATTTCGGAGTGCCTCCCGCGGATCGCGGCAACTACAGCTACACTTTGCAATTGGCGGGCAGTTTCGCCAACCGTTTTTATTACACACTCGGCAGCGGCATTGAGAAAAACGCGGTGTTCGGCGTGGCGGGCACGCCACGAGCATCGCTAGCCTATTACTTGCTGCGCCCCGATACGTCGGGAATTTTCAGCGGAACGAAGCTTCGCGCCAATTTCGGCACGGGCATCAAAGAGCCCAGCATCTCCGATGCTGGCTCGTCTCTGTTCAGCCTGCTCCAAACACTCAGTAATGGTTCGCAACTCATTGCACAGTTCCACGTTGCTCCCATAGGAGCCGAGCAATCGAGAACCTATGACGGCGGCGTTGAGCAAAGCCTTTTCAATGGGCGAACGAAACTGGGAATTACCTATTTTCACAATGAGTTCACGCATCTGATTGAATTTGTTCCTACGCAAGGACTGATCGACTTGGGGGTTGCGCAATCCATCGCAGATTCACTTCTCGGAGGATTCCAATTCGGGGCGACGGTGAACTCCCAGGCGTTCCGTAGTCAGGGGGCAGAGATCGAACTCGACTATCGGATGGGACGCAGCCTCGTGGCGCGTGGCGGATATACGTATTTGGATGCGATCGTGCAACGTTCCTTTACCAGCGATGCTCTGGGCCCAAGTTTCAACACTGCCTCGAACTTCCCAACCATCCCAATCGGTGTCTTTTCGCCGCTAGTTGGAGCCCGGCCATTTCGGCGCGCGCCTCACAGCGGATACATGGCCGTCACCTATCACCACGCCCGGTGGACAGCCTCGTTAACGGGGACCTTTGTGTCGAAACGGGATGACAGCGATTTTCTGTTCGATAAGGATGGCGGCACCAGCCTGCTGCTGCCGAATCGCAATCTGGATGCGGCTTATCAGAAGGTTGATCTTGGAGGCAGTTATCAGGTGAACCGCACGCTCGACGTCTACGCCGATCTGCAAAATGTGTTTCGTCAACACTATGACGAGGCGTTTGGTTATCCGGCGCTTCCGTTCACTTTTCGCTCAGGCGTCCGCATTACGCTCGGAGGAGAGTCGTGGAAGCTGAGATAGCCGTAAGGATCGCGTCGGGATCGTCAGAGCAAGCCCGAAGCGTGAAGCTTTGCTCCACACAAGCGGGTATCAGGGCAGGTGCAGTGGCCGGCCACGACAGGGCCGCAGGCATGCGGCAAGCGGCAGGATTCTGGCTGACAAATCAGGATTGCCCCTTTCGCCCGACGTCGGAAATCGAACCGGACTAACTCAACTGCGCTACTGATTGAACCGGCCAGAAGCGTGTCGCAACAATCGCGTTTTACGCAATCAGCTTGCTAATCAAGCCTTTCGCGCATACTCTCAGAGTAGGCCTTTGTTTGGGAGTTGAAGGAAGGATCATTCTTGACAAGCGACGAACTTAAGGCATCTTACGTGGTCATACGCCACAACGTCCGCACCTACGAGTCCGCGGGAGTTGTAGAGGTGGTCAAGGGACGTCCGAATGCAGAGTCTACTTTGAAAAAATTTGAAACCGTCCAAAGCCCTGCCGATCGGCACGAGGGCTGGCGCTACTTTCTTGAAAAGAGCTCATTGAAGGCAGGAACTGATCCCGCGGAGGCCACCGAGCTTCGTCAGGCGGAATTGGAAAGTCGAGAATCCAAAGCTGCGCAAGAAGGTGCCGGATCGAATGGCGGAAACGGGATCCCGCGCTAACCGCCATCTTGAGGCGGTCCTCGCTTAGCCTCGCTCGGTGTTTCGAAATCAGCAGTCCCAATTTTTACGATCGTTCCTCGGTGCGTTCTCGCCTCCTTTCCACCTTTACCTTCCTCGGGCTTTTCACTTCCTTCAGGCTCAGGAGCGGGTTTTTCTGTCCAGATGCCGTAGACACGTCCGCCGAAGGCCGCAATTCCGCTGTAGTCCCCGAAGAAAACGCCGCTGGCTTCGAATGGATTATCGGTCCAGGCATAGTTGCGGAAACTGCGGCCGCCGTCGGTGGAACGAGCAAGAACCACAATTTGCTTTCGGTTCTGCGGATCACCGCGGCGATCATAGAAGATAACGTCAATAGAACCGTCGCTTGGGTCTACAGCCAGCCATTGAAAGAACTGCTCCGCCCCGTTATGCACCGGATCGTTGTTCACGCGAACTGGGGCTGACCAGCGCTTCCCGCCGTTATCCGAAGCCGCGATGAAAACATCGAGATCGCCGTTGCGGTAATCGCTCCAGGTGACGTACAGGCGTTTGCTTCTCGGGTCGAAAGCAATCTGCGGAAATCCGTTTGCCCGCTCGAGCGTCTGTATGGCAAACATGATTGGCGCCGTATGAATAATCGGGCGGGCACGCGAGAAGCTCTTTCCGCCGTCGCGGGACGTTGTAAGCATGATCGCATTATCCTGGCTCCAGATGGCGTAGAGTTTGCCATTGGGACCGACCACACCTTCGAATCCCTCAGCGGCGCCGTTGTCATCACGCGGCAGGCCGGTATGCGCATCGATTTCAATCGGCTGCGACCAGGTCTTTCCATCATCGGTGGAGCGCGAAAGCAACATCTGGGAATCGGCTAATCGCCAGCGGGTCCATCCGATGTAGAGATTCCCGGCATATTTACTCTTCGTGTTGTCCGCGACGATGTACGGCTTGTCTTCAAAGGGAATCCCAGGCGAGCTGGTTTGTTCAGCCACGGGAACGTGATCCGCTTCCCAGGTCTTTCCGCCGTCGAGTGACCGGCGCACGAAGATGCCGTTGCGGGTTGCGCCATGCGCCCAGTAGTTGAAAGTCCCCAGTTTGTCGAAGGCGATGTAACAAACGAAGGCATGGCCCTGATTATCGAACGCGGCCGAGACATCGCCGGAAACGCGGTAGTTCTTGGGATCGACGTCCTTGGCCAGTTGCCAGGTGTGGCCGGCATCCTGCGAGTAGGCGGCGTGCACGTTGTCTTGAAAGACGCCGACAACCTGCTGCCGATTCGTGGGATTCACAGCGATGGCTGGCTCGGTGAAAGGACCCGGCGTGGGCGTGAGAGTAAAGGCCTGGGCGTGCGGAGCTTTTGGAAGATCTTGGCTGTGCAAGGGCACGGGTGTGTTGAGAAGAACAATGACGAAAATCGTGAATGCGATGTGGTGAAGATATTGAGAGACAACCATTCGGATCCTCGGGTGGTTTTGCGGTCAAGTTTATTTTGCTAAGGAAGATTCTCGGAACATAGGGCTGCGCCGCCGGCGACTCCTGCGTCGGCGCCATAGTGCGCCATCAACAATGGAATTGCTGCGGCGTGTGGATTTACGCAACAACTTGGAAGGCGGGTCTTGATTTCGCTGAAAAGCGGTTGAAGCATCGCGGCCACGCCGCCACCTACGACGAGAACGTCCGGGTCAAGGAGATCGACGATGGTGCCGAGCCAGGGGATCAATACTTCGACTGTATCGAGAAGAACTTCCCGCGCCAAGGGATCGCCGGCGGCATAAGCCTGTCCCACCATTTCGCTGCTCACGGCTGCCACGCTTCCTTTTGCGAGGTCGAGAATCGCGGAACGCTTCCCCGATTCAGCATTGAGTTTGGCGCGTGCCCGAGCACCGATAGCAGGACCGGCGGCCAGAACTTCGATGCATCCGCTTTTGCCGCAGCTGCAACGAGGTCCGCGATAGTCGATGCTGACATGGCCGCCTTCGCCGGCGGAGCCAGTGTTGCCGTGATAGATTCGGCCGTCGAGAACGATGCCGGTGCCGATGCCGGTGCCGATCGTGGCATAGAAAACGTAGCGGAATCCGCGGGCCGCGCCCCATCGCGTCTCGGCGAGGGCGGCGGCATTCGCGTCATTGTCTACATGCACGGGTACGCGATACACCGACGCAATTTTGTCGGCCAGTGGAAAATTCCGCCAGCAAGGCAGATTGGGAGGATTGAGAACTATTCCCGTCTTTGGGTCCAGGGGGCCGGGGGCGCAGATTCCTATACCCTGAATTCCACTTCCCGTCGTTGACGAAATCAACGAATCAATCGCGCCGGTGACGGCACGCAGCGCGGCTTCAGGCGTTCCCGTCGCCATCATGGGCTGGCGGACTTGCTCAAGGATCTTGCCTGCCCGATCTACCAGTCCAACGGCGACCTTTGTCCCACCGACATCGACGCCAAGAAAAACTCCATTTTGCGAGGGGTCTGCTGTCATGGCTTCGATGCCGTCATCTGTGGCAG
The DNA here is from genome assembly GCA_963709305.1 of uncultured Acidobacteriaceae bacterium. GTDB lineage: Bacteria > Acidobacteriota > Terriglobia > Terriglobales > Acidobacteriaceae > Sulfotelmatobacter. Next base: position 96,649 of record CAVPWO010000012.1, read on the forward strand.
GCTGGAGAACATCACCTTGATGGTTTTGATTTCGTATGGTTTGGCGTGCAAGCCAACCTTGCCATCGTGCAATGAGACGCTTCCTGTAGGTTTTTCCATGAGATTGGTTTCGACTGCCGATTGCCCGCCCGGTGGGAGTTGTAGCGTGACGTCACTGTCCTTGCCGGCCCATTCGTAAAAGCGAACAACGAGCGCGTTCTCGTCTTCGGCTTTCTTCAATGCTGTCACGATGATGTTGTCCTGCTGCGCCTGCAGAAACGAATGTTCGGCCGCGAGTGATCCCTGATGTTTTTCAATGGGCAGCGAGATCAATTTGTAATTCAATTCATAACCGCGCCGGACGGTCAGCGCATCCTTCCAGCCGCCCCGGTGCGGATAGAGCGAATAGGTGAACTCGTGATGGCCTTCGTCGGCGTGAGGATCGGGCCATTCCGGTGAGCGCAACAGCGATAGCCGGAGTACGTTGCCTTTCGCGTCGTAGCCGTACTTGCAGTCATTGAGCAGGCTGAATCCGTGTTTGGCGTCTGAGATGTCGGCCCAGCGCAGTGCGGGAACTTCAAACTGCGCCTGCTCGGCCGGCGTGTTGCGCGTAGTAGGGCGCTCGACGGAGCCAAAGGGGATTTCGAAGGTTGCTTTGTCGTTGTGCGCACTGAGAGGGAACGCCACTTTGAGCAGAATGTGTTTTTCGTGCCATTCCGCCTGCATCTTCACATCGACGCGCGGGATTCCTGCGTACAGGGTGACGTCGCGCACAAACGTTGAATTCTGAAAATGATTCTTGATCTGGATGATGGCGCGTAGCGGGCCGCTCTCGATAAGCTTGACTTCATCGGCTTTGTCCAGATCCCAGTGCTGCTTTTCGAAGTCCGCATCAATATTCCAGGCGTCCCATTGCTTGGGCTTATCGACGAAGGTTTGCAGCAGGTTTCCGCAAATTGATGTCTTCGGGCCGCCCGTGTCAGTTTCTGCCGGGGCGAGCGACTCAGTGCCACTTCGCTTATCGAACAAGCTGGTCATGCAGCCGGTTTGCGAATCGACTCTCACGCGAAGGAATTCATTTTCCAGCATGTCGGACGATGCTTTCAACATCGAATGAACCGCGGGGGCGGTTGCCGCACCGCGGACGAAATAAGTTTGATATCCGAACGATGGCGTCTTGGATAGTAGTAAGAATCGAGCGCGGTGAGTTTCTGCATCCATGGACAGTAATTCAGACTCCGCCGGCTTTCCTTCGGAATCCACAACTTCAATCTGACTTGCCGGGGCGGGTAGCTGGACCTCGACCTCGCTCACTTCGGTGCGCGGCCACGAGAGGGAATTGAAGATCATTACGGGCGCTCCCTCGCCTTGCGTGTTCACGTGGGCTGCGATTTCGCGTAGCGATCCCCTGGTGACATCATTCGCGGCGCGATCCACATCTTCCAGGTTTCGTTTCGCATCCAGATAATTCACCGCAATGCCCGAGCCCGGCATGATGTCGTGGAAGTGATCGAAGAGCAGATTCTTCCAGGTCAGTTCCATTCCGTCCTGTGGGTAAGCACGCCCGTAGAGCGAGGCCAGGGACGCGAATTTCTCGGCGTTGAGAACAGTTTCCTCGGCGCGACGGATTCTGCGCTTGGTCTCAGCCTGCGTCGTGAAGACTCCGCGATGATAGGCGAAGTAGAGTTCGCCATCCCAGGTGGGGACCTGCATGCCGGGAAGCTTCTTCTCCATATCGCTGAAGAAGTCGCGAGCAAAACTGAACTGCAGTTTCGGATACACGGCGTCCGGAGCCATTAGTTGCAATGCGTGATCCAGCATGATGCGGGTTGGCCCACCGCCATGATCTCCGACCCCGTAGAGGTGCATCATCTCGGGCTTCTCTGGGATGGTTTTGCCGTAGATCGACGGCATCCAGATTGAGAGGTCGGTGGCTAGCGGTTCGGCATCGATTCCGCCGGCGTAGTCGTGCGGAAAATATGTGAGAAGACGGCTGCCGTCGGGTGATTGCCACCAGAAAAGCTTGTAGGGGAAGGTGGTGAACTCGTGCGCCCACAGCAGTTTTTGGGTGACGAAATAGTCCATGCCTGACTTCTTGTAAATCTGCGGAAGTTGGTAGTTGTAGCCGAACGAATCCGGGTTCCACCCGATCTTCACGTCCACGCCGAAATTCTTTTGAAAGTAGCGCTTGCCTACCAGAATCTGGCGGACCAGCGATTCGCCGTCCGGCATGTTCAGGTCCGGCTCGACCCACATGCCGCCGATCACTTCCCAACGGCCTTCTTTTACGCGCTGTTCGATTTGTTGGAATAGGTCAGGATATTTCTCCTGCATCCATTCGTAGGTCCGAGCGGACGACATGGTGAACTTGAAGTCCGGGTACTCGCGCATCAGGTCGAGTACGCTCTGGAATGTGTTGCGCACAACCTCGACGGTTTCCGTCCAGGGCCACAGCCACGCCATGTCAATGTGGGAATTGCCGACGATGCGAATGTTGAACTGTTGCAGCCAGGGCTTGAGCGCTTCCAGCTTCGACTGGGCCTGTTTGAGCGAGGCGTCAAAGCCTGCCTGATCCCCGCGATCGAGTGGTGAGAAGTCAATCGCCTTGAAGGCGGCATCCAGTCGCTGCTGACGTTCGGACTTTCCTTCGTCATACGCATTAATAATGGGGCGGGCGGAAAGCAGCTCCATGCGCAGAAAGGTAGGGTCAGGGCGCATGGAAGGTGGTCGGATCGTCAGTTCGCTGCGAAAGAATTCCGATTGCACATCGTCCCCTGCGACCACCCGTGCCGCGATGAGAAATTTCTGGCCGGGCTGCGCATTCTCGGTTAGAAGCATGGGGAGAATATCGTCGTCGCTGCCGCGATAGAGAATCGCTCCATTCGAGAAAACGGTAATCTTCAAGCTTCCCGGACTGCCGAAGCGAAGATCAATCGATACCTGCGAGCCCTGCGTGGCGTAGCCGTTGATCTTCTCGGGAATCTGGATCCAGCGACGGAAGACCCGGGTTCCCGTCCAATGTTCTTCGTTTGCGTTTCTACCGCCCGGTCCCGATACATTTTTAACCCTAAGAATGCCCCAGTCAGAATCCGTAAGGCCGGGATCTTCGGGATGAGGAACGTCAGAGTGAAAACGCCATTCGGGCTCAGGTTGATGCGTGAGAGATTCTAGGCGATCGAGCGCCGGCTTGTAAGGATCAGGAGCAGCGGAGTCCTGAGAAACCGCAAAAACTGTGTTCAGGACAATCAGCAAAATAAAGATGGCGAGACGTTTCATCGAAGACATACCTTTCGAACGGAGTCAGAACGCGACCGGCTCTTGCAGCGAACCAAAGATTATCACTCAACAGTTGTGTGGAATGCTAAGTTGCTGATTCTACAGTGAAGTACCGCTGCCGCGCTCCCTCGCTGCAGAATTTTTGATTCTTTCGATTTGAATTATGAATCCAAGCTGTTACGTAAGATTGTTGACGGCGCAAGCTGCTCAGGCTAGGATCTAGACTCGAATGTCAGAAAACCGCAATCTTCGCGCTATGTGCTGCTGCACTTGTTGTTGTTGTGCATGCGTGCGCTCTGGCGCGGGGAGGCTGCTGACCTAAGAGTTATTTCTTAATACCGGCACTCATAAACCCATCGCCAGACGAACCTGGCGGTGGGTTTTTTATTTTCCACGCAGACTTTCTTATGACAAACGCAGCGAAGGAAACGAAAGCACAACGAGCTGAGCGCCTGAAACGCGCCATGAATCCATGGGACGGACTGGAAGAGATCCGGCGCTTTGCCCGCGAGGGATTCGACTCTATCCCGCCCGAATGGATCGGAACTTATTTCCGATGGTGGGGCGTTTATACCCAGGGCGATGGAGCGGGTGTGACCGGCGGGAAGGGCGGAGAAGGCCGCGCACTGCAGCGCTTCATGGTGCGCATCCGCATTCCGAATGGCATGATGAACTCCCAGCAACTGCGGGCCATCGCCGATCTCACGCGCCGCCACGCCAATGGAATTGCCGACCTCACCGTACGCCAAAACATTCAATTGCACTGGGTCACGATTGAATCCTTGCCGGAGGTGCTGGACGGCCTGTGGCAGGTTGGCTTGAATACGACCGGGGCGTGCGGCGATGTCGTGCGCAATGTGACCGGCTGCCCGGTAGCGGGTGTGGACGCGGACGAAATCGTCGACGCTTCGCCACTGGTTCTTGAGGTATCGCAGTTACTTGCGGGAAATGCCGATTTCTATAACCTGCCGCGCAAGTTCAAAATCTCGATCACCGGATGCCGCGTGTGGTGCCCATATCCCGAAATCAATGATATCGGGCTCACGGCGCTGACACGCGTGGTCGGGGGCAGGAGCGAGATCGGCTTTTCCCTGCGCGTCGCCGGCGGGCTTTCGACCGAACCATATCTTGGGGCGCGACTGAATGCATTCGTTCGCTGGAATCAGGTGTTGCCAGTGGTCAAAGGCATCGCGGAGTTGTTTCGTGATTCCGACGTATTGCGCGAACATCGCGAACGAGCGCGGCTGAAATTTCTCTTCCTGCGGCATGGATGGACCGCCGAACGTTTTCTCGGCGAACTGGAAGAGCGCATCGGATTCCGGCTCGATCCTGCAGTCGATGAGCGCCCACCGGATGATGTCTATCGGGATCATGTGGGGATTCACACGCAGAAGCAGCCCGGTCTGTCTTATGTGGGAGCGGTGGCGCTGCGCGGGCGAATTACGGCCGAGCAGATGCATGCGGCCGCGGATCTGGCCGATCGGTTTGCCGGCGGCGAATTGCGCGCCACCAACATGCAGAACCTTCTCGTTGTAAACGTGCCATCGATTAAGGCCGAAGCGCTGTCGAAAGAGCTCGACGCAATCGGGCTAAAAGTCGGAGGCTCAGCTTTTTGGCGCGGGACGGTCGCCTGCAGTGGAACGGAGTTCTGCAAACTGGCCATCACCGAAACTAAGAGCTTCTCGCGTTGGCTGGTGGAAGAACTGGAGGAACGTCTGCCCGGTTTCGATCAGCATTTGAAATTGCATGTCACGGGATGCCCGAACAGTTGCGGGCAGCACTGGATCGCGGACATCGGAATTGAGGGCAAGAAAATCAAGGTACAGGATCGTATGGTGGACGCCTATTACTTCTGCGTGGGTGGGCGCCTTAGGTCTGCACCAGGCCACTGCGCGGCCGGTCGGCTATCGCTGCGCGGCGACCGAAGTGCCGGATGCGCTCGAACGTCTGCTTGGCCGATATCTGGCGCAGCGCGAACCTGGCGAAAATCTGCGACGTTTCTTTGTCCGCCATAGCGATGCGGAATTGCGCGAATTCCTGGCCGGAGAAATCGTAGCCGCGGAAGCTCGCGATTTGCCGGACCCGGCGCGAAGTCTGGCAACCGCAGGAGGCCTCGGTGACTGACTTGTTTCCCATGTTCCTGAAGCTCGAAGGCAGGCAATGCCTAGTCGTGGGCGCGGGAAATGTCGGCGAGCCCAAGATCGCCGGCCTGCTTGAGACCGGCGCACGCATCCGCGTGGTTGCACTCGCGGCGAGTCCTACCGTGCGCGAATGGGCGCGAGAGGGACGGCTCGAACTCGAATTGCGCTCCTTTTCGGCTGAGGACCTGGACGGTGCCTTTCTGGCGGTGGTGGCGACTAACTCCCGCAGCTTGAATGACCGCGTCTATCACGAGGCGCAGAGACGCGGCGTTCTGTGCAATGTGGTTGACGTTCCCGACCTGTGCGATTTCTTCTATCCCGCCGTCGTCCGACGCGGCGATCTGCAGATTGCGGTTTCAACCGGCGGGCAAAGTCCCTCCCTGGCTCAGAAGATCCGGCAACAGCTCGAAAAACAGTTTGGGCCCGGATACGCGGAGTGGGTGGCCGAACTGGGCAAGACTCGAAAGCTGATCCTTGCCAGCGATCTCGATAAAGAGCGCAAGTTGGAATTGTTGCATTCGCTGGCCAGCAGGGAAGCGCTCGAGGCGGCGTTGGCCGCAGCGCCTGAACTAGCCGCAAAAGGAGAGGGAGCATGAAGGGAAAGGTTTATTTAGTGGGCGCAGGACCGGGTGACCCCGAGTTGCTCACGTTAAAGGCGCTGCGGCTGTTAAGAAACGCCGATGCTGTACTGCACGACGACCTGGTCTCTCCCGAGATCCTAAGGCTCATTCCTGCCCAGGCGCAGGTAAACAACGTTGGCAAGCGCTGCGGCAAGAAAAAAATTCAGCAAGAGGAGATTAACTTTCTGATGGTGGGGCTGGCCGACTCCGGAATGAATGTGATCCGACTGAAGAGCGGAGATCCGTTGATCTTCGGACGAGCCGGAGAGGAAATCGAATCCTTGCGGCGCGCAGGGATTCCCTACGAGATTGTGCCAGGCGTGACTTCCGCGCTGGGCGCGGCAGCGACGGCTGGGATTCCGCTGACCCACCGAAGGGCGTCATCCGCCCTGGTGTTTATCACGGCGCATCAAGCTTCCGGCAGCGAAGCAGCGAACTGGAGCAAGCTGGCGGGAAGCGGCGCGACGCTGGTGATTTACATGCCTGGACAGAAGAACTCCGAGGTTGCCGCGAAGCTGAGAGCCGCCGGACTCGCTAGTGCGACGCCTTGCGCGGTCATCTCCCGCGCTACCACCCCGCAACAGCGAATACATCGTACAACGATTGCCGAGCTAGCTGGCGCGCCGCCACTCGCGGCCCCAACGCTGCTGGTCGTGGGCGAGGTCGTGCGTTTCGCCGACCCGGTCGTGCTCGCGCAGGAATTTGGGATGCCGGCCATCGCGGACGGCAATGCACTTCCCTTGAGTCTATTCGCGGATTCCAGTTCGGTCGCCGATTTCGGAACAAATGAGGAGCCACTCGGGTGAAAAACTATCTCCAAGACCAAGCCGAAGAGTTGATCGCAAACGTGCAGAGTGCCGCAGAAAGCTGGACTCCGCAGCGAGTTCTGACTTGGGCATTCGAGACGTTCGGGAACACGGTAGCGATTTCCTCGGCCTTCGGCGCGGAGGGAATGGCACTGATTGATATGGCATCCCGGGTGAAGAAAGACTTCCGGCTCTTCACTATCGACACTGAATTCCTCTTTCCAGAGACCTACAACCTGATGGATCGGATTGAAGAAAGATACGGAATCCCGATTGAAAAAGTAAATTCAATTCTCTCACCGGAGGAGCAGGAGCGTACTCACGGGGCCGCGTTATGGAGCCGCGATCCCGATCAGTGCTGCAACTTGCGAAAAGTGGAACCCCTGCGCCGCAAGCTGAGCGAGCTGAGCGCATGGATTACGAGCATTCGTCGAGACCAGACATCGTTTCGTTCAATCGCTCGGCGAGTTGAGTGGGATGAAAAGTTCGGCGTGGCGAAGATCAATCCGATCGTCGATTGGACATCCAAGCAGGTCTGGCGCTACATCCATGATCACGATGTGCCCTACAACGAGCTTCATGATCAGAACTATCCCAGCATTGGATGCACGCATTGCACGCGGGCGGTAAGGCCGGGGGAGGACCCGCGCGCGGGGCGTTGGGCAGGATTCGCGAAGACCGAATGCGGACTGCACATTATCGATCCGGCGGCGAGTTCGGCTGCTGTGGATGCAGCGAAAGCGGCCAAGTTTGGAAATTGAAACTGAACACGCAAAGCCCAAAAATTCCCACCAAAATAATCGGAGTAGAGCCGGCAGGATCTTAGTCGTCGGTCTTCTTCATGTGTGTTGCGAACTGACGTAAGAGGCCGACAAAGGCGGTCGAGGCTACCGAAAGCGTTCGGTCGCGCCGATAGGCAAGTCCAAGTTCGCGGTACACAGGCTCCTCAAGATCAATTAACTTGACGCGGCCGGCGTCAACCTCGTCGCGCGCGAATGACGCGCTGATCAACGACACGCCTAGATCCGCCGCCACGAAGCTCTTAATCATCCCGATGCTGGGCAGCTCCATTCGCACCTGCAGGTCGGCATTATGAGGGCGAAAGAGCTTATCGAGCAGCCTTCGGGTGTGCCCTGTTTTCGGGAATAACAGTGGCTGTTTGACGATCTCGCTGACGGGCACCACCTTGAACTTGGCCAGCGGATTCTTGGGACTCACCATCACCATCAGCTTGTCGCGGAAGATCGGTTGAATCTTCAAGCTCGGAGACTGAATAGGCAAAGTGAGAATGCCAACTTCCACTTGGCCGTTTTCCAGCTTCTCCACGATTTTGTAGCTGAAATTGCGATAGATGCTGATCTGCACTGGGGGATAGCGGCGGCAATATTCGGCGAAAACCTCTGGCAAAACATACAAGCACGTAGCCTCATTGGCCCCTACGCGTAACGTGCCCCGTGGCGTGCCGCTATGGTCGGCCACCGCCGTCAACGATTCATCACGCAGAGCCTTCAGGCGCTCGGCATATTCGAAAAACACCTGGCCAGCTGGGGTCAGTTTCACTGTCTTTCCCGAGCGATCGAGCAGGCGATCGCCATACTCCTGCTCCAGTTGGCGAATCTGCGCGCTGACTGCCGACTGCGAGCGGAAAACCTTCTCCCCGGCGCGGGAAAAGCTGCCCTGCCGAGCCACTTCAAGAAACGTGATCAGCTGATCGAAGTCCATTTTGTGTAGCGAAATTATAGCGGAGTTGGCGGGCTTCGCAACGATTTACGCGGGACCGGCCTTGCCGCATTGCGCTCTGAAATTTGCATGGCTTGCATCGAAATTCTGCATTGTACATTGCTCATCGGCAGGCAGGAAAATACGAAAGTCTGTTCCTGAGCAGAAGTGTGCGACCTTCCGTCGCCTTCTTATCTGCGCCCAAGAACGAGTGAGCCCAAGAACGAGTGATTCGAGAGGAATTCAATCCCTCGGACGGAGTCCATGACGACGCGTCTAAACCCGAAGAATGGTCTGCCACCCGCCCAGGGTCTCTACGATCCTGCGCACGAGCACGATGCCTGCGGGATCGGGTTTGTCGCCAGCATCGGAGGCCACAAAAGTCACGACATCATCCGCAAAGGCATCCAGGTACTTCTCAACCTGGCACATCGTGGAGCCTGCGGCTGTGATCCTGAAACCGGCGACGGCGCGGGCGTGCTCATCCAAATTCCCCATAAGTTCTTCGCGCGTGAATGCGACAAGCTGGGATTTTCGCTGCCCAAGCCGGGGACCTACGGCGTCGGCATGACTTTCCTGCCGGTGGAAAAGCACCAGCGGTTGCAGTGCGAAGGAATTCTCGAACGCATCGTGCGCGAAGAGGGCCTGGCCTTGCTCGGATGGCGAGACACGCCGGTCTATGCATCCGCGATTGGCCGCGTGGCGCGGGCTTCACAGCCCTACATTCAGCAGATTTTTGTGCGTTGCGCAACTGGAATGGACGAGGATGCCTTTGAGCGCAAGCTCTACGTGGTGCGCAAGCGGGCGGAGAACGAGATTCGAGAGTCCGGCATCGAAGATGCCGAGATGTTCTACATCCCGTCACTTTCCTGCCGCACCATAGTTTACAAGGGTTTATTGCTCGCGCCGCAGATCGCGAACTTCTACCGCGAACTCTCCGATCCTGACGCGGAGAGCGCGTTGTGCCTGGTGCACCAGCGGTTCTCGACGAATACGTTCCCCAGTTGGCAGCGGGCCCATCCCTATCGCTATATCGCCCACAACGGCGAAATCAACACCCTCCGCGGCAATGTCAACTGGATGCAAGCCCGGCAATCGCTGCTGCAGTCCCCGCTTTTTGGCGACGACTTAAAGAAGCTGCATCCCATCATTACTCCTGATGGCAGCGACTCCGCCAACTTCGATAACGCCGTTGAGTTACTCCTGCAGGCAGGACGCAGCTTGCCGCACGTCATGGCAATGCTGATTCCCGAAGCCTGGTCGGGCAATCCGCACATGAAGCCGGAGAAGCGCGCCTTCTACGAATATCACGCCTGCCTGATGGAGCCGTGGGACGGTCCGGCGGCAATCGCCTTCACCGACGGACGCGTCATTGGAGCGACGCTCGACCGCAACGGACTGCGGCCTGGACGCTACGTGGTGACTCACGATGATCTGGTCGTGATGGCCTCGGAGGCGGGAGTGCTCGACATTTCGCCCGAACAAGTGAAGAGCAAAGGGCGCTTGCAACCGGGAAAAATGTTTCTGGTGGATACGGTGGAAGGCCGTATCGTTTCTGACAAGGAAATCAAGCATCAACTTGCGTCGCGGCAGCCGTATGCAGAGTGGGTGAAAGAGAATCAGATCACCATCGATCAGCTGCCCGAGCCCTCGCGCATGCATTATCCGGACGCTGAGACTCTTCTTCGACGTCAACGCGCCTTCGGATATAGCGATGAAGATTTGCGGATGATTTTGGGCCCGATGGCGTCGAACGGAGAAGAGCCGATTGGGTCGATGGGAACGGACACGCCGCTGGCTTGTCTGTCCGATAAGCCTCAATCGTTGTTCAACTATTTCAAGCAGCTCTTCGCGCAGGTCACTAATCCGCCCATCGATCCCATCCGGGAAGAGATGGTGATGTCGCTCATCAGCTACATCGGAAGCGAGCGCAATATCCTGGAGGAGGCGCCTGAGAACTGTCACATGCTGAAGCTGGCGCATCCCCTGCTCTCGAATCGAGAACTGGAGAAGCTGCGCCGCGTATCGAACCGCGACCTGCTCGCAACTACGCTGCCAGCGTTATTCCGCGCGAAGGATGGCGAAGAAGGACTCAAGCGCGCTCTCGATGAACTGTGCCAAAGAGCTTCGCTGGCGGTGAAAGCGGGATACTCTCTGCTGATTCTCTCCGACCGCGGCGTGGACAAAGATTACGCTCCGATTCCGTGCCTGCTCGCGTTGGCCGCGGTGCACAACTTGCTGGTGCGCGAAGAAACGCGAACGCAGGTTGCGTTGATTACCGAATCCGGCGAGCCGCGCGAAGTCATGCACTTTGCATTGCTGAGTGGCTACGGAGCGAGTGCGATTAATCCATACCTCGCGCTTGAGAGCGTTGAAAACTTGGTTTGGCGCGGCGAGTTGGGCGAGGGGATCACGCCGCAACTCGCGGTAAAGCACTTCATGAAGGCGATCAAAAAGGGGTTGCTGAAGACCTTCTCGAAGATGGGTATTTCGACCCTGCAAAGCTATCAGGGCGCGCAGGTTTTCGAAGCCATCGGCTTGAACAAAGAATTGATTGAAGCGTATTTCGCCGGCACAACCTCGCGGCTCGAAGGAATTGGACTCTCAGTTCTAGCGGCTGAGGCTCAGATGAAACATGAGTATGCTTTCCGTCCGCTGACCGAATTTGAGACCGAGTTGCGGGTCGGAGGCAGTTATCACCAGCGGGTGAATGGCGAGTATCACCTGCTGAATCCGCAGACCATCAGCAAACTGCAGCAGGCGGTGCGGCAGGATAGCCTCAAGACATTCGAGGAATATACCGAACTCATCGATAAACAAAGTGCCAACCTGTGCACGCTGCGCGGCCTGATGAAGTTCAAGAAGAGCGACCAACCGGTCGCGATCGAGGAAGTCGAGCCTGCCAAGGAAATCGTGAAGCGCTTCACCACGGGGGCTATGTCATTCGGGTCCATCAGCAAGGAAGCTCACGAAACCTTGGCCATCGCCATGAACCGCATCGGCGGCAAGTCCAATACCGGCGAGGGTGGCGAAGATGAGGAACGGTTCAAACCAGACGCGAGCGGTGATTTGCGGCGCAGCGCGGTCAAGCAAGTGGCGTCGGCACGTTTCGGCGTGACCGCGAACTACCTGGTGAACGCCGACGAATTGCAGATCAAGATGGCGCAAGGCGCGAAGCCAGGGGAAGGGGGGCAACTCCCCGGGCATAAAGTCGACGAAGTGATTGCGCGTTTGCGGCACTCTATTCCCGGTGTGGGACTGATCTCGCCGCCGCCGCATCACGACATCTATTCGATCGAAGATCTGGCGCAGCTGATCTACGACTTAAAGAACGTTAATCCGCAAGCTCGCATTGCCGTCAAGTTAGTCGCGGAGGTCGGCGTAGGCACGGTTGCCGCGGGCGTCGCGAAAGCTCACGCCGACGTCGTGCTGATCAGCGGCGATACGGGAGGCACCGGGGCATCCCCTCTGAGTTCCATTAAGCATGCGGGCATTCCATGGGAACTGGGGTTAGCCGAAACTCAGCAGGTTCTCCTGTTGAACGATTTGCGCAGCCGCATCCGGGTTCAAACCGACGGCAAACTGCAGACTGGCCGCGATGTGGCTATCGCCGCGCTGTTGGGCGCGGAAGAGTTCGGGTTCGCCACGACTCCGCTGATTGCGATGGGCTGCATCATGATGCGCAAGTGCCATCTCAATACTTGTTCGGTGGGCATCGCCACACAAGATCCTGTGCTGCGTAAACAATTCCAGGGTCAGCCCGAGCACGTGATCAATTTCTTTTTCTTCATCGCCGAACAGCTTCGGCGGTATATGGCGGAACTCGGATTTCGCACTGTAGACGAAATGGTTGGCCGCGTCGACATGCTCGATGTGGAACCGGCCGTCGATTTCTGGAAAGACCACTGGAAAGCGCGCGGTCTCGACTTTTCGGCGATTCTCTACAATCCCCCGGTGCCTTCGCGTGTCGCGAGGCGACGGGTGCAGGCACAGGATCACGGCCTGGAGCAGGCGCTCGATCATAAAATCCTTGGACAAGTCCGGCAGACGATTGAAACCCTTTCGCCCATCGAGGTGAAGTTGCCGGTGCGCAACATCCATCGCTCGGTAGGAAGTATGCTGAGCGGCGAGATCGCGCGCCGTTACGGGTCCGCCGGTCTCCCCGACGACACGATCCGAATTCAACTCTCGGGCTCGGCCGGGCAGAGCCTCGGCGCTTTCCTTGCGAAAGGCGTAACCCTCACGCTCGAAGGCGAGGCCAACGATTACGTCGGAAAGGGTCTCTCCGGCGGCCGAATCGTCGTGTATCCCCCGCGGGCTTCCGGCTTTGCTCCCGAGGAAAATATTCTGATCGGCAATGTGGCCCTCTATGGCGCCACCACTGGGGAAGCTTTCTTCAACGGAGTCGCGGGCGAGCGCTTTGCGGTCCGCAATTCGGGAGCGACTGCGGTTATCGAAGGCGTGGGTGATCACGGCTGCGAGTACATGACGAACGGGTTGGTGCTGGTGCTTGGCGACTGCGGCAGGAATTTCGCGGCCGGCATGAGCGGAGGTATTGCCTATGTGTTCGACGAGCGCGGGGACTTCACCGAGAAACGCTGCAATGTCGACTCCGTGGATCTCGAACCGTTACTCGACGGCCAGGATGTAGAGATTGTCCGGGATCTCATTACGCGTCACAGGGAATTGACCGGAAGCCCCCGTGCGAGATGGATTCTCGAGAACTGGCATGAGATGGTTTCGCGATTCATCAAAGTCTTTCCACGAGAGTTCAAGCGCGTGTTGGGAGTAAGCCGAACTGAGCAGGCGTATATTCCCAGCCAGCCGGTTTCTGTTTTGGTCCGCGCCGAGCAGGTGCAACATGGGTAAGACTACCGGATTCATCGACTACTCGCGCGAACTGGCTCCGCGCCGGCCTGTCCTGGAGCGGGTGAATGATTGGTTCGAAATCTATCAGGATTTTCCGGAAGAGAAGCTTCGTGAGCAGGGCGCCCGTTGCATGGATTGCGGCGTTCCGTTCTGCCAGACGGGATGTCCCGTCAGCAATCTTATTCCTGACTGGAACGATCTGGTCTATCGCGGGCGCTGGAAAGAAGCTGTTCGCCAGTTGCACGCGACCAATAACTTCCCCGAGTTCACGGGCCGAATCTGTCCAGCTCCATGCGAAGCGTCGTGTGTGCTGGGAATCAACCAGCCTCCCGTAGCCATCAAGCAAAATGAAAAAAACATTGTAGAGCGCGGATTTCTCGAAGGTTGGATTCGTCCCGAGCCAGCGAGAGTTCGCAGCGGAAAGAAAGTGGCTATCGTCGGTTCAGGCCCGGCAGGGCTGGCCGCGGCGCAACAGTTGTGCCGCGCCGGACATTCGGTTGTGGTCTATGAAAAGGCGGACCGCATCGGCGGACTGCTGCGTTACGGTATTCCGGAATTCAAGATGGAGAAGCATATTATCGATCGGCGCCTGGAACAAATGTCCGCCGAAGGAGTGAAATTCATTCCCAACGCCGAAGTCGGCAAGAACGTCGCGGTCGAGGATTTACGCCGTGAATGCGACGCTATCGTGCTGGCGGGGGGATCCGAGCACCCTCGCGACCTGAAAGTTCCCGGGCGCGAGCTGAAGGGAATTCACTACGCAATGGAATTCTTGCCGCAGCAGAACAAGCGCTGCCTCGGCGACACTCTCGAGCCTGCTGCCGACATTCTTGCCACGGGCAAGCGCGTGGTCATCATCGGCGGCGGCGATACCGGAGCCGACTGCCTGGGTACTGTGCACCGACAGAAACCGCTTTCGGTTCATCAATTTGAAATTATGCCCAAGCCGCCCGACGCGCGCTCGCCGCTGACGCCTTGGCCCATGTGGCCGATGCAACTGCGCATTGAAGGCGCTCACGAAGAAGGTGGGGTGCGCGACTGGAGCATCGCGACCGCCCAATTTAGCGGCGACGAGAACGGCAATGTCCGGCACCTTCACGCCGTACGGGTCGGCCCTCCCCCGAAGTTTGAACCCGTCGCTGGCAGTGATTTCACCATGCAAGCGGATCTGATCTTGATTGCTATGGGCTTCGTCGGCCCCGTGCGTACCGGCATGATCGAGCAGCTAGGAGTACAACTCGACAACCGAGGCAATGTGGCGACGGATCAGAATTACATGTCATCGGTCGCGGGAGTATTCGCTGCTGGCGATATGCGCCGCGGGCAGTCCCTCGTTGTTTGGGCGATCTCCGAAGGCCGCAAGGCGGCCGCTTGTGTCGACGCTTACCTGAAGGCACTTCCGATTCGGCCGGTGGTTTCTTTGGCTTCCACCGCCCGACAAATCGCTTCGTGATCATGACGACTCAACCGCGCGGGCCGGACCAGTATGAAGCGGGCTAGAGCGGAGCGGGTTAAGATAGCTGCGCCAACGTCATGATCCAACTTTCAGACATCCAATCCGCACTGAATCGAATTCGCGCGGACATTCGCATCTCGCCGTGCACTCATTCGGAGACATTTTCCGGGCTCACCGACAATTCGATTTTCCTCAAGCTCGATAATCAGCAACGCACGGGAGCGTTCAAAGAACGGGGCGCGCTGAACAAGTTGCTTACCCTCACTCCGGATGAGCGTGCTCGTGGCGTAATCGCCGCATCGGCCGGCAATCATGCGCAAGGCGTCGCTTATCATGCGGGAAGGCACAAGATTCGAGCGCACATCGTGATGCCACTCCCTACACCGCTCACGAAAGTTTCTGCGACTCGCGCTTATGGCGCAGAAGTCATCCTCCACGGAACGAACTATGACGAGGCTTACGACAAGGCCGTCGAGCAGAGCGAGCAGCACCGCCTGACTCTGATTCATGCTTTCGACGACGATGCGGTTATCGCCGGGCAGGGAACTCTGGGACTCGAGATTCTACAACAGCATCCGGGAATCGAGGTTATCGTCGCTCCCATTGGCGGCGGGGGACTGATCGGCGGAATCGCTTGCGCCGTTAAGGAAACGAACCCTGCTGTGCAGGTATTCGGGGTGCAGCCTTCGAGAATTCCTTCCATGAAAGCGGCGGTGAAAGAAGGCAAGCCGGTCACGTTAAAGTCCGCGAAGACTATCGCCGATGGAATCGCTGTGCGCCGCGCCGGAGAACGCACGCTTCCCCTGGTGCAAAAGTATGTGGATGACATCGTTATGGTGGAAGAAGAGGAGATCGCCAACGCTATTCTTTTGCTTCTGGAGCGCGAGAAGACGCTGGCCGAAGGCGCCGGAGCGGCAGCTATCGCCGCCGTCCTGAACCGTAAGCTGCCGCTGCACGGCAAACGCATTGCTGTTCTGGTGTGTGGGGGCAACATTGACGTTACGTTACTGGCGCGCATTATCGAACGCGGTCTCGTGAAGGATGGACGCCTGGTTCGCTTGCGCGTGCATCTGCCGGATTATCCCGGTGCCCTGCACCGGCTTACCGGAATTCTTGCGGACCACCGCGCCAACATCGTCGAGACCGCATATGATCGCGCTTATCACGGGGTGAACTTGGGTGATACCGCCATCGACATCACTATGGAGACTCGCGGTCCGGATCACATCGCGGAGCTGCTCTCGGCTCTGGTGTCCGCCGGTTACACCCACGAAAGAATTCTGTGACCCGCGAAAACGGCAGCACTCACTCAAGGAATCCGCCGTTCATCGGTCCCGCCGAAATCAAAAGAACGTAAGATAGACACGCATCCTGAGGCCCGAACTTGGCAACCAACTTCCCTGGGGAAATCATAAATGGCAGCTGCCAACGATCGTCAGAACAATACAGAGTGATTCGTCGGAAACGGTCGTCTGGCAGTCCTGCCTTTGTAATAATTCGTTTTGTCCGGGTAAAACTTTGTAAACCAGCAAGTTCGGCCGGTCGCAGCGATGTAAATTAGAGGTTGAAGAATGAACATCAGGAAAGCGGGAATCGCGGCATTTGTGCTTTCGGTCATCAGCATGTCGGGGCTGCAGTTCCCACCGGCATGTTTTGGATCTGCTGCTGGACAGGCTCAAACTGCCGGCCAACCTGCGGTCGCCCGGCGCATCGGCGCCATTAAGGCGATCAACGGGAATGCCATTACGTTGACGCCAGACTCCGGCCCTGATGTCGCGGTCACCGTCCAGCCCAATGCCCGCCTGTTACGTATTGCGCCCGGCGAGAAGGATCTGAAGAATGCGGCGCCAGTCCAATTACAGGACTTGCAGACAGGGGACAGAGTGCGAGTACGCGGCCTGGCATCAGCGGATGGCGCATCGCTCACCGCTATGGAAGTGATTGTGATCCCGCATTCAGAACTTGAGGCGCGCCACGAGCAGGAGCGCCTGGATTGGCAGAAGCGTGGGCTGGGAGGGCTGGTGAGTGCGGTAGACCCGGCGACCGGTACGGTCACCATTTCGGTGACCAGCTTAGGCGGAAAAAAAGAACTTGCGGTGCGCACATCGCAAACTACAGTTTTTCGCCGCTACGCCCCGGATTCGGTGAAATTCGATGACGCCAAGCCCAGCACCTTGCAGGAAATCCAGGCGGGCGATCAGCTTCGCGCCAGAGGTGATCGCAGCCCGGACGGCTCCGAGTTGAAGGCGGAAGAAATTGTCACGGGCTCCTTCCGCAATGTCGCCGGCCTAGTTAACTCTGTGGATGCAAGCGCGGGAACAATCAGCGTTCAAGATCTATTGAGCAAGAAACCAGTGCAAGTAAAGATCACAGCGGAATCGCAGCTTCACAAACTGCCCCCTGAAATGGCGCAACGGATTGCAATGCGTTTGAGAGGGTCGATGCCGGCAGGAGCGCCTGGGGCCGTTGCTTCTTCTTCGGGATCTCGGGCCGCGACCGGCAATAGTGCGTCATCCGGCGCGGCGCCCGCCGACAGAAACTCGGGCGCAGGTATGCGTCAGGGCGGAGCGCCCGACTTCCAGCAGATGTTGAGCCGAATGCCCGCGGTTACTATCGCCGATCTGCATAAAGGCGACGCGGTGCTGATTGTCACGACTCAGGGCACGGCGGCAAGCGGTGGCACGGCAATCACGCTGCTAAGCGGGGTGGAACCGATCCTTCAGGCCGCTCCCAATGGCAGTCAGGCGATGATGTTGGCGCCCTGGAGTTTGGGGGGCGCTCCCGCTGGGGACGCAAATCAATAGTAGTACTGCCTGCTTCGAAATATTGTTGCTGCTTCATGATTTCGTGAGTCATAAGGGACAGGAACATCAAATGAAGGTTGAGAGACACGTGCGTTTTCTTATCATCTCCCTATTACTCTTCTCGGCAAGTGTGTTGTGGGCGCAAACCGCAGCCGGAGTTTTTCGCGGTCAGATCGCCGACCCGTCCGGGGCCGCTATTTCGGGAGCGAGTGTGATCATGACGCCGGCTGCCGGATCGCCGATTGTGGTCCAGACCAATGGGCAGGGGATGTATGAATTTAAAAATTTGCCGGCAGGGAACTACACTCTGACCGTTGCCGCTCCCGGATTCACGCTTTATGAAAACGACAATGTGGTAATCGGCGATCAGCCGCTGCGACTTAATGTGACTATGGCGATCGAAGTGGAGCAACAGAAAGTTCAAGTTTCCGACACCGCGCCAACCATCGATGTGAATCCGGCGAACAATGCCGGCGCCATTACGATCTCCGGGAAAGAGCTGGAAGCGCTGCCTGACGATCCCGATGAATTGCAATCCGATCTGGAGGCGCTGGCCGGGCCGTCAGCGGGTCCGAGCGGCGGACAGATGTATATTGACGGCTTCACCGCGGGTCAGCTCCCGCCTAAGTCGTCCATTCGCGAGATCCGCATTAATCAGAACCCATTTTCTTCAGAGTATGACAAGCTCGGGTACGGCCGCATCGAGATCTTCACCAAGCCCGGAACCGACAAATATCATGGGCAGATTTTCGTGCTGGGCAACGATTCTCCCTTTAATTCACCGAATCCATTCCTGGCCTCGGAACCGCCCTACTATTCCACCCAGTACAACGGAAACCTGGGTGGGCCCATGAATAAGAAAGCGTCTTTTTTCTTTAACATTGATCGGCGCGACATCAATGACCTGTCTGCCACTAACGCGTACGTCCTCAATCCGTCCTTGGTGCCTTTCAATATCCTCCAATCAATTCCCAATCCGCATGAACGAACGAACCTTGGTCCGCGTATTGATTGGGCATTGACGAAAAACAACACACTCACGGTGCGCTATCAGTACTATCGTGACACTGAAACCAACAATCTGGGCAATGCCCTAGACCTTCCGACTCAGGCCTATTACACGCAAACCACAGAAGATACGGTTCAAATCAGCGACACTCAAGTAATCGGATCCAAGATTGTGAACGAGACCCGATTTCAATACAACCGCGATAACTCGCTCCAGACCCCGACGAATATCACCCCAACTGTGACTGTACTGGGAAATTTTACGGGTGGCGGCTATGCCTCGGGCAAACAGAATGATCAGCAGAACAATTACGAGATACAGAACTATACGTCGCTAATCCATGGCAATCATTCCATTAAGTTCGGTGGACGAGTGCGTACTACTCATGAGACGAACTATTCGACTTCAGGGTTCAACGGCACGTTCACTTTTTCTTCATTGGGAAGCAGCTTAACCAGCGACAACGACACGCCGTCGAATTGCACAACTTTCGCTCAGAATCCTCCATGTCCTATCTCTTATCTGTATGCCCAGCAGCAATTTAATAGCGGGAGCGTTACTGCTGATGCCACGCAGCTGACATACACTACAGGCACGCCAACTGCTCAAGTCACATATTACGATGTCGAACCGTACATTCAAGATGATTGGAGGGTAAAGCCTAATCTTACCATCAGTTCCGGTCTCCGTTTCGAGACCCAAAATGACATTCACGATCACGGAAACTGGGCGCCGCGTTTTGGCTTTGCCTGGGGCGTAGGGGGGAGGAGTGCGCCACCCAAGGTGGTGATTCGCGGGGGCTACGGACTTTTTTATGAGCGCTTTCAGACCACGCAAATCTTACAGGCAGAACGGCTGAACGGGATTACCGAACAGCAGTTCACTATCAGCAACCCGACGTGCTTTCCAGGCCTCGATATAGCTCTCACCTCCTTTTCCAATTGCGGACCGGTTAACTCTGGCGGGTCCAATATCTACCAGGTCAGCCCCCGACTCCGTGCACCATACACCCTGCAGGGAGCGCTTGGAATAGAACGACAGCTCACTAAGTCCGCGACTCTTTCCGTGATTTACTTGAATTCGCGGGGTTTTGATCAGTTCGCCCTCATCAATGCGAACGCTCCGTACCCCGGAACCTCCTGCGCTCCGGATTGTCCCGCGATCCGCGGCGGCAACATCTACCGCTATGTCTCCGAGGCTAATTTCCAACAGAATCAGTTGATGACGAACACCAACGTGCGCATTGGCTCCAAGATTCAGCTGTTCGGCTACTACTCGCTGAACTATGCCAACAGTGACGCTTCCGGAGTTTCGAGTTTTGCGTCGAATTCCTATAATATTCGACAGGATTATGGCCGGGCGTCATTCGACGTACGGAATCGGTTCTTTCTGGGTGGTAGCATCGCCTTACCCTACCTTTTCCGTTTAAGTCCTTTCATGGTGGTTAGTTCCGGCTCTCCTTTCAACATTACATCGCCCATTGACGTGAACGGAGACCAGCTCTATAACGACCGTCCCGGGTTGCTTTCAACGGCTACATGCCCCGGACTTACTCCCACGATCTCCGGATTAGAGAGAAATATTTACTGCACTAGCTTGGGCACCTTTGATGCACTGGGAGGCGGGAAACTTCTGCCGATCAACTACGGTACCGGGCCAGCCCACTTTGTCATGAATTTACGGTTCACTAAGACCTTCGGATTTGGAGCGAAGGCTAAGTCTTCTTCTGGCGAGGGGCCGGGGCAAGGCGGAGGTGGCGGTGGTCGGCGGGGAGGCGGAGGCCATGGGGGCCCACTTTTCGGCGGTGGCCCGTCCTTTTCCTCCGGTAATTCAGACCGCCGTTACAATTTAACGCTGGGTATCAACGCCCGCAATCTCTTTAACAACGTCAACGTGGCGAATCCGAACGCGGTGCTCGGTTCCAGGCTGTTTGATACTTCCAATGCTCTGCAGGGAGGTCCGTTTTCTCCCGGAACTGCCGCGAACCGCAAATTTGAGTTGCAAGCCACCTTCAGTTTCTGAAGGCTTTGCGCACATATCCCAAACTCGCGTTATGCTGGAAGGAGGGATCGCTCGAATAAAGGCCCGAACCCGATTGCCTTTTCGCCCCACGACGAGACGAAACTTTATCAAGCTCGCGGCAGCCGCGGGCGGAGCGGCTCTCGGGGTCGAAACCACTCTGTTCGAGCCCAACCGTCCGCGAATCGTTCGCAAGGAAATCTTTTTGCAGCGTTGGCCGGCGCGGCTGGAAGGTTTCACCATCGCTCAGCTCAGCGACTTTCATTACGATCCTTATTTCTCCGTTCATCCACTCCGAGCGTCAATCGGTATGATCAATGATCTGCATCCCGATTTGATCGTTCTGACTGGGGATTTCGTCTCCCAGCCGTTTCTTCGGCGTAATCGTGAGCGGGCCGCGTCGGCTGCGGAGCCTTGCGCCCAGTTGTTGCGCCAAATGCAGGCGCCTTACGGTCGTTGGGCCGTGTTGGGGAACCACGATGTTCTAACTGTCCCAGATCGAATCACAAACGCGCTTCGCGGCCAGGATATTCAGGTCCTAATTAACCAGTCGGTTCCGATCGAGGGCAATCGAGCGCGTTTCTGGCTGGGTGGAGTGGATGACGAATTGGAAGGGAAGCCGAATCTCGAGGCGGCCTTGCACAACATTCCCTCCGACGAGTGCGTGGTCCTGCTGGCTCACGAGCCGGATTACGCCGATCATGTGGCACATTATCCAGTCGATCTCCAACTGTCCGGACACACCCATGGAGGGCAGGTGCGCCTGCCCTTCGTCGAACCCTTGTATTTGCCTCCGTTGGGGCGCAAATACATTTGGGGTTTGTACAAAATCCGGGAGCTTGCCCTCTACACGAACCAGGGCTTGGGGACGGTGAACCTTCCAGTCCGAATGAACTGTCCACCCGAGATCACTTTATTGACTCTACGGCGCTCAGCTCCAGGCTAACGGCCGGCGAGAAAGAGTCAGGTCGGTTCCTCGGGAGGATCTGTGTTGTGCAATCTCTTTCACCCTGGACACAACTTTTGGTCGAGGTATAGCTCGTAACTGCTTTTGAAATAAAGACATAATCATCGTGTCGATTGGTCCCGGATTTGCCACATCGAGCCCAGAGCCATCTGGCTCATGAGGGACAGGAATGCTGCGTCTCCCGGGGACTGCGCTTTTGTTGTTGTGTCTACCAGTTCTTTCTTCAGCTGTAGCAACACCTTTGCCGCGTCTGCGGGAATCCGCGTTCGCGGAGCGCGACAGCACAATTTCGCGAACGCTGATCCGCGCATCCCAGTTCGTCGATGTCCCCCACCTCAGCTTGCTCCCGGGGTGCGCAGAGATTCAGCCGCCCGAGGCGCTGACAACGCCTGATCCGCTTTTTCCGCCCGCGGCACGTGGGCAGAGAGTAAAAGTCAGCTTCATTATTGGAGCGGATGGACGCGTTCACAGCCCACTCATCCTGCAGAGCGCAGGAATGGCCGGTGATCGCCGTGTTCTGCAGACAGTGCGCACGTGGCGATATCGGCCAGCAACATGCAATGGCGTGGCGACTGAGACAGAAGGCAAGATCGAATTTTCCAGCCGATAGCACTGGTCCGCTCCGCTGGGCTAGAATGACCCCAGCAAAGGGGTGGTTCGATTCGTGGAAGAAACCAAGAAAAAGCTGAGAACTTCAGGGTTGCCGTCCGATTCGCAGATCCACGGCTCCGAACTGGAAGACCTCTACCGTGGAGTGCAACCTGAGATGCACCGTCCCAAGCCCAGTCCAGATGCTCTGGCCGCTGCCCTGGAAGCCGCCCAACGTCTGGCTGCAGAAGCCGACGCAGAACAGGCTGCAGACGACACGGCCCATGAACTCTCTAGTGATTCCAGCACCATCGTTTGCAGTGTCTGCGGATACCGCAATCGGAGAGGGATGAAGTTCTGCGGCATGTGCGGGGGGACCGTGAACCAATCGGGAGCGCTGGAATTCTCCGAGTCTGCGGAGCGAGAGCGCTTACCGGAGCGCGCACTCTCGCGTGCTCGCAATGCATTTCCGGAACAAGAGCCTGACGGAAGGTTAACGGAATCGCGAACCTCCGCTCAGGAAACGCATCACTACCATCACCACTACCATCATCACTATTTTCCCAGCGGGCAGGAATCTCCGGCTGCACGCTCCGCTGACCCGGGCCGCGCAGAGCAAGTCCGCGACCTGCGGCCGACCGCGGCCCTGAGGGGCGATCTGAGCCGGGCGGAAGCCGCGGTTCGACGCATTACGCATGAGTGGGTGCTGGCTTGCAACACGAAGCACCTGGATGATCTGCTCGATCTCTATGTTGCGGATCCGCTGGTGCTGCGCTCCAACTGTCCTCCAATCCGGGGCTCCGCTGCGGTGCGCGAGTTTTTCTTTGGCGCGCTGGATGCGGGACTGGGCGAAGTGGAGGTGGATCCTCTGCGGGTAGAAGTAGTCGGCGATCTGGCTTACGAAGCGGGACGCTGTAAGGCGCTCATTCCCAGCGCGACTGGCAAACGCCGAGAAGAACGGGGCAAATATCTGTGGGTTTGCGCGCGGCAGAGCAACGGCGAATGGAAGTTGGCCGCCGATTGCTGGTCGAGCGATTTGACTTTGAGTGCCCTAGAGTCCGATGTCCCCCAAAGTGGGGGAGTAAAGACTGCTCAACCGCGCAAGAACCTATGACAGCTGTTGCGGCGATTGCCTGCAACTATACAATCACATCTAATTTCGCAAGCTCACCGCGCAGATGATCCACCCCTTTCATCTCGATGGTTTGCATTCCGAGTCTTGCGGCGCATTCCAGATTGAGCGCGCGATCGTCGATAAAGCAGCATTGTTCCGCGGGAATCTGAGTCGTCTCCAGCGCCAGGCGATAGATATCCCCCTCCGGCTTGCGAAAGCCGACGAAGCAGGAGCTTACAAACAGCCGAAATATCTTCCGCAGTCCGTATTTTTCAATTCGATAATAATTGAGCTCTCGCGATTCATTGTTGAGCGTGCCCATGAAGTACTTGCCCAAGTCTGCCAGAGCCCGCGCGAACTCCAGCGTTTCTGGAAGTGGTTTCGACAGCGAGAACATGTAGTCGCGGAAAACCTCTCGGGTGAATGGACGAGGGCGATAGAACACGGTGCGATCCAGATATTCGTCGAGCGTAATCTTTCCGCGTTCGAACGATGAGACCACCATCTCGTGACGGTCGTGGAACTCTTTCTGATCGAGCTGGAAGTGCTCGAGCGCTGCAGAACGTTCGGTCCGGTCCCAGGCATTGGTCAGTAGTACGCCGCCCACATCCCAGAAGATTGCGCGAATGGCTGGCAAAGTCGTCCTCCTTAAGGCGCGTCTTAAAAAGTGTAGACCAACGCAGGCGGAAGTGTGTTACACACGTCCACCTCCAGAAGGGTTTGTTCGGAAAGAATCCTGCTCGTGCCGTTCGCACTCTATGAGAACGAACGAGGTGGCATTATACTGAGCGGCATATGCAGAGGCAGAGGCGAGTTCTAACTCACGGCGAGACCGCCGTCCTCAAGCTCATCCAGCAAGGATACGGGGCGCACCATGATGTCGACAAAGTGTTCTTCAATCCAACCGGTGAAGCCGTCATCTTCGTCAGGCTGGCAAATGGCATGTCGATTGTAATGGCAAATCTCTCCAGCCTTGCGGCACGCCGTGCTGACGGCAGCATTTCGAGCGATGAGGAATTGAAAACCAAGTGGTTGCGCCTGGACAAATGATCTCAATACCCGAAGCAGTTACCCACCAGCCCATATCGCTAACTCAAACCCGGCTTTAGCTCGGCGAAGCCCACGCGAAGTTTACTTTCTGACGAAAACTTCTTTCAGGAGCGGCGTGCTTTGGGCGGCGGGACTGGTGCGAATTTTGATTTCCTCCTGTCCTAGTTCGTAGAAGATGCCGTCCAGGGTTTTTCCGACCACGTACTTGTCCAGATCGAATTCGTTGGCGATGGCATTGCCGCCGGGCGCGGTCTTGATGACGTGATCATACTTTTTGAGGACGCCGACGCGTTGCAGAGCGGCGTGCACGATGGGCGTGAATGCAGTGCTGAGATCGTCAGAGCATGTGTGCTCGAAATACTCGCTGGCGGCCGTGTCCCCGCCGAAGAGAATGTGTCGAGCGTCGCGAAAGGTGATTTTCTTGGCGGCATCTAGAAAAATCTGTTTGGCCTGAGGGGTGGCGCGCTCGGCGGCGCGATTCATGCCGATTTCGAGGTCATCCACGGTGTCCCCCTCGCCAATCAAGCGCATGGCCTTGCCTACGGACTGGAGTTTCGGGGGGAGCAGTATGCGAATAGCTTCGTTGTCCAGAAATCCGTCGGGTTTGCCCGTCAGAGCGATAGCCCTGCCGGCGGCGAGTTCGAGAGCCTGTCTGAGCCCGTCAACGATCTGATCTTCACTAAGAACGGTGGCATCATGGCGTTCGGAAGCGTTTGACTCTGTACGACTTTTGTTCCCTTGAGCCGTGCTGTAAGTGCACAGGGACAACCCTAACGCAATGGTGAGCAGAGGAGTGCGCATGACATTTTTCATGAAGGAGATGAGAAATGATTCTATCAAGAGAGGCTGCGCGGAGATGTTTGCCTTCGGAATTGCGCGCGAGACAGGTCTCGTAGCGTCGGAAATTTGCAAACTTGTGACACGCCGCTGACAATGTAACGCTGGCCGCCGGCCTAGGATTTTGAGGTCCCGTCCGGAAATGTGATTCGTGTGCGAACAACAACTCCGCACTGTCACTCCCCTGCCCTGACCGGTATGACAAAAGGAGATCCACATGCAGCGCACAATTCTGCCCACACTCGCCCTTGTCCTCTCGCTGACGTTTCTTTCAAGCGCGGCCGTGGCTCAGTATAAGCTCACAAATCTATCTTCGAATCAGGTTAATCAGGCACTCCATGACGATCCGCTGCTGGTAAACGGCTGGGGAATGGTGCACGCTCCGGGCTCACCCTGGTGGGTGAGTGACAATAGTTCTGGGTGGTCGACTCTGTATGACGGCCAGGGAAATCAGGTGGAAACACTGAAGGTATTGATCCCGACGGCCGGGAACGGTCCTGATTCGCCAACCGGATTGAACGGCCCGGGCTCGCCGACCGGCATCGTGTGGAACGGATCGAAGGACTTTCAAGTTGTGCCCGGGAGCCCTGCTGCTTTCTTGTTTGCCACGCTGGATGGAACCATCAGCGGATGGACCCCGGAGTCAAACTTTAACCAGGCGACTCTCGTCGTGGACACCACAGCCAATAAGAATCCGCATCCGGCGGTATACACAGGCTTGGCGATCACAAACAACAAGTCGGGGAACTTCCTGTTCGCTGCAGACATGGCGAATGGGAAGGTGGATGTGTTTGACGGAACTTTCACCCCTATAACGCCGGCGGCTGGGGCATTCTCGGACCCTTCGCTGCCGTCAGATTTTGTGCCGTTTGGCATCCAGGACATCAACGGACTGGTCTATGTGACGTTTGCCAGCGCGAGCGAGGGCAGCGGCGGATTCGTCGAGGTATTTAAAGAGGACGGAACGCCGGCACCGGGAGTGCCGAGACCATTGATCCACGGGCGGCCCCTGAACCAACCTTGGGGAGTCGCGATTGCGCCCGGTAACTTTGGAAGGCTGAGCAACACCCTGTTGATTTCGAACAACACCGACCATGGAACAATCAACGGCTTCAACGCCACCACCGGGAAATTCGTGGACGCGGTGGAGGACGGACATGGCAGACCAATCTTCATTGACCAACTGTGGGGAATCAGTTTCGGTGACGGGCTCGGCAAAAACGGCGCAGTGAACCAGTTATTCTTCACGGCAGGGCCGGCCAACAATATGGCGGGGACGTTCGGGATAATTACGATCAGGTCCGACCAGGGAGATAAGTGAAGGGTCGCAGTAGTATCGGATGTTCAGAACCTGTGAGACACAGGCCGCCTGCGGGCGGCCTTCGTGTTCTAGAAAACGCACGAATCAATCAGGCCCCGGGCAATCAGGATCTCTGTGGTGCACCGCCTACCGCGACAGCTGCGCATCATTAACGACGCTCTGTACTTCGTCGGTGGTAACCTGGAAGTTAGTCAACCGCGCTCTTCCAAATGATGTTGTAATCGCGCAGTCCGTTGCGTCGCGGCCGGTTGCCAGGAGCACGCGCCCGATGCGCCGGACGTTGTGCCGGGCGTCGAACGTCCACCACCGATTCCCCAGATAGACTTCGAACCAGGCGCTGAAATCCATTGGACACGGAGCGACGACCACGCCGATATCGCCCAAATAGCCGGTTGCATAGCGGGCGGGAATGTTGAGAGCCCGGCAGAAAGTGATCGCAAGGTGCTGAAAGTCCCGGCAGACTCCGACGCGCTCGGTATACACCCCCAGAGCCGTGCGCACCGGATTGGAGAATTCGTATCCAAAAGTGACCTTGCTGTGCACCCAATCGCACACGGCCTGAACGCGATTCCATCCCCTTGGAGCATTCCAAAACAGCTCTGCAGCCGTACTGCATAAAAGATCGACCTCGCAATACCGACTGTTCATCAGATAAGGCAGAACGTTGGTCGGCAGTTGATCGACGGGAATTTCGGCAGCCTCGTGGTCCTCCGAGTCCGGTTTTCCGGAGTCCTCGATGAGAGTGGAGTTCTGGAACCGGATCTTGCCGGGCGGAGCCGCGAGGCGGCAAGCACGATTTCCGAAGGCGTCCTCAAAGTCCTCGATCTTTACAAGAGGATCCGTATGTAATTCGTCGGGCTCCAATAAGTCTTTAGTCCGCGACGGGTGTACGTTGAGCAGAGTGACGATGGGGACTTCACCCACCGTCTCGAATTGAATGTCGTAACCAAGGCGGATCAGCATGTAGGTATGGGTTCCTCTGGCGGCCGTCTGCCGGCACGGATGAGATGCAGAAACTACCACGCTAATCTATTCGATCTTCCACATTTTTTCTTGCTGGGCTGCATCACAATTTTCGAAGCAGCAATCAGTGTATGATGCGGTAGCTTCACCTTAGAGGTCAAAGTGACATATTGTTTGGGAATTACGACGCGGGAAGGTCTGGTCTTGGCCTCCGATTCCAGGACCAATGCAGGTTTTGATCAGGTCAACGTCTGTCGCAAAATGTATCGTTTCGTTCAGCCGGGAGAGCGTGTTTTCGTGATTTTAACCAGCGGCAGCCTCTCCATCAGCCAATCGGTGATTACTTTGCTGGGAGACGACTTTGACTCCGGACGAGGGCTGGCGCAGGCCAATTCGCTTTACGACGCCGCTCGTATCGTCGGGGACTGCGTACGCAAGATCTCCGACATTGACCGGGCTTCTCTGGAGCGGGATTCTTTCAGCTTTAACGTCCACCTGCTCCTGGGAGGACAGGTTCGCGGGCAGGAACCGAACCTATATCTCATCTATCCCCAGGGAAATCCCCTCGCGGCCACGGAGGATTCGCTGTATCTGCAGCTGGGAGAGTGCAAGTACGGCCGGCCGATCCTCGACCGCGGCATCCAAGCCTCCACGTCTCTGGAGGTTGCAGCCAAGTATGCTCTCCTGTCCCTGGACGCGACCATGCGCTCCAACGTCACAGTAGGCCCCCCTTTCGATCTACTGCTGTACAAGAAAGACAGCCTGCAAATCACTCGATACCGCCGGGTTTCGGCGGGGGACAGGGACCTTAACCTGATCCACTCGAGTTGGGAGCAGTCGCTGCGCAGGGCCGTAGAGCAGTTGCCGGACATTGAATTCCAGCCTGTAGGCAACGAAAACCCTTCAGAAAGCGTCAGAGAGGTCGCGCGATCCAGGGGATAGCATGGCTCAATGCGATCCCGCGCTATTTCTTCAATAGCGCGAATCGGATTTCCTGATGATCAATTCGCCGTCCGGTGCGCTATTCTGGCGGGATTAAGGCGCGGCAACCATGATTATAGAGACGGATACGTCCGATCGAGGTGGCGCGGAAGCTCTTCACCAGTACGAACTCAATGGCGCCTACGACGAAATGTTCAGCGCCATAGACCATCCCCGAAAGCAATATCGTCCGCTGCATAACTTGCTGCTGAACCTGGGGCCGGACGAGCTACGGCGCAGCAAACATGAGGCTGACCAGTCATTCTTCAACCAGGGGATCACTTTCACGGTATATGGGAATGATAAGGGGACGGAACGCATTTTCCCCCACGATCTTCTGCCCAGAATCATTACGGCCGCGGAGTGGGAAAAAATCGAGCGCGGGCTTACGCAGCGAATCACCGCGCTGAATCTCTTCCTCAAAGATGTCTACCATGAGGGCAAGATCATTGAAGACGGAGTCGTGCCTGGGAGCATCGTCTATACCTGCAAACATTACCGCCGCGAAATGCGGGGGGTCAAAGTTCCGCGCGACGTATATATCACGGTAGTCGGCACCGACCTGATCCGAAACCCCGACGGAAATTTTGTAGTCCTGGAAGACAATCTGCGGGTTCCCAGCGGCGTCTCCTACATGCTCACCAGCCGCCGGGTGATGAAGCAGATATTCCCCGGACTATTTCAAAAATGTCGCGTGCGGCCCATTGAGCAGTACAGTCAGGTACTGTTATCGACACTGCGGTCTTTTGCTCCCGAGGGCCGTTCCGAGCCCACCGTGGTCTTACTGACGCCTGGCTCTTATAACTCCGCTTACTTTGAACATACATACCTGGCTCGGCAGATGGGGATTGAACTGGTCGAAGGGCGGGATTTGGTGGTGCACGACAATATTGTCTACATGCGGACGACCTTCGGCCTGCAGCGCGTGGATGTGATCTACCGGAGAATCGACGACGATTATCTCGATCCCCTGGTGTTCGAAAATGGCTCCGCCCTGGGCGCCGCAGGGCTGTTTAACGCCTACCGGGCCGGAAATATAGCGTTCGCCAATGCGCTGGGTACGGGAGTCGCCGACGACAAGGCGATCTACGCTTTCGTTCCCAAGATTATCAAGTACTATCTCGATCAGGATCCGATTCTGGAAGGAGTTGAAACTTTCCTGATGTCTGATCCGGGACAGCGTGAGCATGTCTGCCAGAGATTGGATCAGTACGTGGTGAAGGCGGTAGGCGAGTCCGGCGGCTACGGAATGCTGATCGGGCCGCATAGCACGGAAGAAGAGCGCTCAGAATTCCGGCAGAAGATCTACGCCCAACCGCGAAACTACATTGCGCAGCCCACAATCAACCTCTCGACCGCGCCGTGTTTTGTAGATGGAATCATCGAGCCGCGTCACGTCGATCTCCGACCATACGTTCTTTACGGTGAACAAATCACGATTGTGCCCGGAGGCCTGACCCGAGTGGCATTGCGCAAGGGTTCGCTGGTGGTGAACTCCTCGCAAGGCGGCGGCTCGAAAGATACGTGGGTCTTGCAGAACTGAATCTGGAAAATCGGGTGACACGACCTCATGCTTTCCCGCGTAGCCGACAGTCTGTATTGGATGAGCCGTTATTTTGAGCGGGCTGACAATGCCTCGCGCGTGCTCAAAGCGACCTACGGACTGATTTTGAATCCCGCAAAGTTTTCCACTGAAGAGCGCTGGTTCCACGCAGTTTCCTCGCTGGCCCCCGGTGCGGCCGCCAACAACGTGGATCCGCAGCGGGCTTTATTTTTGCTGGTAGCAGACCCGGAGGGATCTTTTTCGATCGTGAAATGCATCAGCGGCGCCCGCGAAAACGCCCGGCAAGTTCGGGAGGAAATCAGCTCGGAAATGTGGGAACACTTGAATCGTCTTTTTCATGACGTGACTGGCTTTGAACTTCAACCCGACGACGACGCCGGCGCCATGCGCGTGGTGAGCCTGGTTCGAGAAGGGTCATACCGGTTCAACGGAATTACCGCCGCAACCATGAATCACGACGAGGCCTGGCATTTTATTCAGCTAGGCAAGTACATCGAGCGGGCCTGCAATCTCTGCGTGATGCTGGACGCTTATTTTGTGATCGGCAAGCATCCCGACGATCTCGACTGGGTGGGCCTGTTGAGCAGTTGCGCCGCCTTTGAAGCATACTGCAAGGCATGCACCGCCGAACTGAAGCCGGAGAGGATCGCCAATTTTCTGTTGTTGAAGCCCGAATTTCCTTATTCGGTGCGCTATTCCATCGACCGAATGCACGAGGCCCTGACCGCGATCAGCAATCTGTCCTTAAGCCGCCGGACCGAAAATGTCGAAAGATTAATCGGCCGTTTGCGATCGATGGTTACCTATGTCCAGATCGGCGAAATCATTGGCGGCCTGCACAAATATCTTGCCGGAATTATTGAGCAGTGCCGTGAACTGCACGCGGCAGTTCACGAACTCTATATCGACTACCCGATTGAGGCTGCTTTTCAAAACTGAATGTTTTACGCCATTCGCCATTTCACGCGTTATCGCTACAGCCGAAATGTCTGGCAGAGCATGATGGAAGTGCGCATGCATCCCAGAAGCGAAGGCAACCAGCGCTGTTTTGTCTTTCAATTGTCAGTCAATCCACGCGCCAGGATTTTTGGTTATACCGATTCTTACGGCAATCTTGTCCACCACTTCGACCTGCCCTCCCGCCACGGCCAACTCACCATCATCACAGACGCTCTGGTAAATATTGACGAGCAGCCCGCAATTCCCGAAGTCATGGAGTACACGGCGTGGCAGGAACTGGAAGATCTTGTGGAAAGAAAAGATTACTGGGACATGTTGATGCCGAGTCATTTTGCGCGATCTTCTCCGGAACTCGAGCAACTAGCCGGCGAAATCGGGGTGACCGAACGCAAAGGGCGAAGTCCCCTCGCCTTTCTCCAGGACATCGCCTCGGGGGTGCATAGCAGTTTCAGCTACGTAAAGAAGAGCACCGCAGTAAACTCCCCGATTGAACACGCGCTTCGTTCGCGCCAGGGCGTGTGTCAGGATTTTGCTCATATCATGATCACACTGGTAAGGAATGCCAGGATTCCTTGTCGGTATGTGAGTGGATATCTCTATCACAGCACGGAAAGTGAGCATCCTGCCGCGGACGGTGCGACCCACGCATGGGTCGAGGCGCTGCTCCCAGGTCTGGGCTGGGTAGGTTTCGATCCAACCATTAATCGACACGCCAGTGAACAGCACATTCGCACGGCCATCGGACGCGATTATGCCGATGTGCCGCCCACCATGGGCATGATGAAGGGAAAAGCGGAGACGCAACTGCAGGTTCGAGTTCGAGTAACGCCGTCGCAAGCCGTGCTCCCTCCGGACGAAGAGTTTGCCGCGGACGAGGAGTGGTCGCAATTTCTGGACGAGACCCAACAATCTGAGTTGGTCGACGCTCAGCATCAACAGCAGTGAAGCTTGTCCAATAAATATCGTTCGATCTGCGGGGAAGTTACGCAGCGCGCATCTGGGCGACTGGCTTCTCTTGCAATAAGAGTTCCGTCGCCTGTACTCGCCGGTCGGAGTGAAACCACCGTTGCACAACGTTGCCGCAGAGAAAATTGGCGAGAGCGAGCAAACTCATCCCCTGATGGTGAACCATCCAGGAGGTGACAAGTTCGAAACGAGGACCGAAACGACTTCGGGGACTGCTGTAATCCGCCGCCTCATAGAACCCGTACGGGCCGAACCATTCCAGAGCATACATCCGATGCAGATTTGCCAGCGCGCCCTTCGGATCCACACTCAAGGCCAGGAACGTAGAATACGGTGACACGATCATGGGCTCCGATCCGTTTTTTCTCAGCGCAAGATTCGGCACGCCAAACGCTTCGTAGTGGTAGTCTTCGGCGTCGTTGCGCTTTGCGCAGGCAGATTCGGAAATGCCCCACAGAATTCCTTTACTGGCGGCGTAGGCCTGTTGCGCCTTCACTGCCGCCACGCTCGCACGGTCGAGCAATGTGTTGGGGTAGGACCGCATCCATATCGAGGGCATCAGGTATTCGAACATGGTTCCCGTCCATGAAAGCAAAACCGGTCGCCCGTGGTCCTGGGTATAGGGCCGGTCAAGCCGGAACCAGCAATTCTGCGGAATGTCTTCTTTTGCGATCGCGATAAAAACGGCCGTACGCGGCTCGGTGGCCAGCAGGTTGTAGCAGTAAGGTTGCAGTTCTTCAGCTTGAGCGTCGAAGCCCACCGACAACAGCAGACGCTGTTTATCCAATAGGAACGCGAAGTCCATGGCATTCGCCAGGCTGCTTGCCTGCTCACTGATTTTCCTCAAGTCCTCGATCAACCGGAGCGTATTCCGCCTCGCTTCCACGAGCATCGGCATCAGGCGCTCGCCGGCCGATTTGACCTCACCGCGAAAAGACTGGAGGCTCTGATCCAAACGTCTCTCGATCTCGAGAATCAAGTCGGGCAGTTGCTGCAACGGCACATCGTCAAGGGATGCTCCGCCGCCTTCCAATTTATCTCGCAGTATTTCGAACTCAGAGAGATTCCAGGGCATATATGCCCTGAGCAACTCCTGGAGCTTTTTTGCTCGCAGGTGAGTTTGCTTGCGGAACCACGCTACGTCCGGCGAGATGTCAGACTCTGCCCGGCCCTTTCTCGGATTCAGTTCCTCGGGAAAATTCAGGATAGTGCTCAGCCACTTCTCGTCGTCAAATTGCATCTGGAGGCGCGAGAATGCTCGTTTCGGCAGCCACCGCATGTCAACCAGGGTTCGGAGATAGTCCAGCACGCCCTCCGCTGCAGTTTTCGAAACGAGGGGCTGGCGCAAGATGTCGCGGCATCCCTGGTCTAAGGTCCAAAGCGAAGCCACCAGATTTCCGCTGTCCACGGAAGAGATGAAGAAGGGCGGTTTCGGTTCGAGGGTGCGGGTTTCGTACCAGTTCATGAGGTGGCCGCGATATTTGGGAAGACGTTCAATGGTGCCCATTGTCTTCTGCGTAAGTTCCACCAACTCGGGAACCGTGATATAGCCAAATTCGTTCGCCACCTGCCTTGCGTTCAGAAGCAGCCCTACATTCGTCGGCGAGACGCTGGCTGCGATCTTGAGGGGGTTGTGTTGTACGTTATCGGGGACGAGCCAGTTTTGCTCTTCGTTGGAAAATTCCGCAAAGTATCGCCAGATGTGCAAGGCGGACTTGCGCAGCATCCATCCGTCTCCGCTCGTCATTTCTGGCGCCGATTCAATGGGACTGCCGTTGAGCCAGACGACGAATCCTTTGCTGCAGGCCCACAGTCCAAGAATGGGAGCCGCTGCCAGCAACGAATGAGGGCGCGTCCACCAGATCAACAGTCCTAGGCCGACGGCCAGAAAGGGCACCCACTCAATGTAACGATCTACTGTAGTTGTGCGGCGTTCTCCGAGTTCCGCCTCGGCGGCGGTTTCCCACTCGAGCAGCCGCTCGCGCGTAACCAGGCGGCGTACCAAAGTCCGCACGACTGCGTCTAGCGATAGCAGCGTCTGGTGTGCCAGAAGCGTCAGCGTGAGCAATACCGTAAAGTTGGTCGCAAACAGATTACGTAGCGCGTCGCGGGCGATGCCCGCCCGGCGCGCCACGATTGCGCGAGTCAGGCCGAAGCCGAATTCGACCCATGCCGGAACGAACAGGATACAAATGGCGGCCAACGTCCAAATAAAGGGATGGCCCATTACGAACCAGCCAAACAAGAACAGCACGAAAGTTGCCGGTTCGACCAGGCTGCGGCGCAGATTGTCGAAAATTTTCCAGCGTGAAACCAGCGAAATCGGATTTGGAACGCGCGCGCCTGATTCGTTGGGCACGCGCTCTGTTACCCATTCCACGATCTGCCAGTCGCCGCGAAGCCAGCGGTGTTTCCGGCGGCTATACGCGCTGTAGTGTGAGGGATAATCCTCAATCACCACGACGTCGGTTGCCAGTCCGGCGCGGGCGTAGGCGCCCTCGATCAAATCATGACTCAAAAGGGAATTGCGAGGAAAACGGTGGCTGAGAACGCGCGCCATCGTATCCACTTCGTAAATTCCTTTTCCGGTAAATGAACCTTCCCCGAATAGATCCTGATAAACATCGGACACGGCGCGGGTGTAAGGGTCAAGGCCGGTCTCGCCGGCGAAGATGGCTGCCAGTCGCGAGCGCGTTGTGCTCTGCACACTGACGTCGACGCGCGGCTGCAAAATGCCGTATCCGGCAACCACGACGTTCTTGACTGGGTCGATGATCGCTTGGTTCAAGGGATGCGCGATTGCTCCCACCATGCGATGCGCGGACCCGCGCGGCAGTTCCGTATCGGAGTCGAGCGTGATGACGTATCGAACCTTGCGAAGAATCGACAGCGGACCAACCTTCACCGGGAAGCTGTCGTATTGGCCCCGCATCAGCCGATTCAGATCCAGTAACTTCCCGCGTTTACGCTCCCACCCCATCCATCCCCGCTCGCGCGGGTTGTAGACCCGATGGCGATGGAGAAGAAAAAAAGAGCCCATATTTTGTCCCGCATATCGTTCATTCAGATCTCCGATCAGCTTTTCACACAGCGCAATCAGATCATTATCTTCCGGCGCAGGTTTCGGCGAGTCCGGCAGATCGGAAACGAGTGCAAAATGCAAATTCGGGTCGTGGTTGCCGAGGAACCGTACCTCGAGTTTTTCCACCAGGCCGCGCACTTGCTTTTCATTGAGCAGCAGCGTCGGGATGGCAACCAAGGTCATGCAATCGTCAGGGATACCCTCCGAAAAATCCAGCTTCGAGAGTGAATCCACCGGCAGCAGGTTGGTGGTTAAATAGTTCATTACCTGCACCGCCGCCTGAGAACCCGGCAGTAACAGAACCAACATCGAGAGCAGGACCAGGGCCAGCGGTGTACTGGCAGCGGTTAGCAACCAGACAGCCGCCGTGATGATGACGAAGGTCAAGACCGCAATTCCCAGAATAAGGAATTCACTCGGGTGACGTCGCAAGAGTATCTGCACGCGCTCGCCAAAAGCGGGATGCATGCCGACCCTCTGGCAGAGCAGTTCCGTTCCGTCGCCGCAAAGGTAGTAGCCGATGTGAGATTCGCGCAGTTGAATGCGCGCATCGCCCAATCTTCTCTCTTGAGCTTGCCGCGCCAGAGCCAAGGCTTCCTCAGCGACTTCCAATTCGTTTTGATCGGAGCGCCGCGCGATCTTAGCTACCCTTTCGCGATATACATTTCGGCTCTCAACGTCCATCGCCGGGTATGCACCCGCCGGGTCTTTGCGCAGGATCTTGTCAAAGGGGATGAGTTGCTCAAGAAGGTCTTTCCAGGAAGTCTGGCTGACGGTCTCCAAGGTCCGAATGCACGTCGTAATGCGCTCGGGTGATGTGGCGGCCGGATCATTCACCAGCCGTGCGCCCCGGGCTGCGATCTTTTCGAGCAAAACCAGCTTCAGCGCCGGTACCAGGGCGCCCACCTCATGAAATTCGAGAGGCGCGGTTTCCTCAAAGGCCAGGCAAAATTCCGTAAACTCCGCTTCGGAAAAAGTGGTATCACTTGCCGCAAAAAAAGCTTGTGCCATGGCCAACACGCGAGGCAGGATTTCCTCTTTGCTAGAAACGTGGGGAATCCGAGTCAGAGGCGCAAGGTCGTTGGCAGCCGTGCGCATTTCTGAGGACAGCTGTTGCGCATTATCGCGGAGCCACAGCAGATCTTCCGAACTGGGAGCCATGGCGTAGGCCTCGTCGACCTTGGCGAAGATTTCCTTGAAAGTGGCGGCAAGTTTACGGCTGCGCACGGAGAACGTGCTCGACGAGGCTCCGGGCAACCAGCCAACCTGCGCAGCAAGCTCTCTTCCCGCAAGCCCCATCGTCCGAACTTTGGCCTCGGTGCGCGCGGAAGAACGGGGCTGCTCGGCGTCCTCGATCATGCTCCGGATTTGGGTCTTGGGAACCATCCATTAATCCTTGGCATCCACAATCTGGATGCGAACGCCTTCACCGGTAACTTGCGGCCTGAAGCTCAAACATCTCCGCGTAGCGGCCGCCGAGTTGCGTCAACGCAACGTGGTCGCCCTCTTCGGCGATTTGACCCTTTTCAAGCACTACGATCCGATCGGCCATCCGCACCGTCGAAAACCGGTGCGAAATGAATAGCGCCATCTTGCCAGTAGTTAATTCGGCAAAGCGTTGAAACACTTCATACTCGCTGCGCGCGTCCAATGCCGAGGTAGGCTCATCGAGAATCAGCACCTGCGCGTCGCGTAGATAGGCGCGAGCCAGCGCAACTTTCTGCCATTCGCCACCCGACAGATCAACCCCGCCGTCGAAGCGCCTGCCCAGCATCTGCTCGTACCCGGAGGGAAGTTTTAGCACAACGCCGTCTGCCAGGCTTTTCTGCGCCGACTGGTGCAGCATTTGCAGATTGTCGATCTGCTCGATCCGGCCGACCGCGATGTTTTCTCGTGCGGTCATTTCGTAGCGCATAAAGTCCTGGAAAATGACCCCGATCTCGGAATAAAGATCCCCGAGATCGTACT
Organism: uncultured Acidobacteriaceae bacterium; assembly: GCA_963709305.1. Taxonomy (GTDB): domain Bacteria; phylum Acidobacteriota; class Terriglobia; order Terriglobales; family Acidobacteriaceae; genus Sulfotelmatobacter. Next base: position 133,708 of record CAVPWO010000012.1, read on the forward strand.
CACGCAGATCCACGCCGTCCAGCAAGACTTGTCCTTCGGCCGGATCGTAGAGGCGGGTGAGCAGCTTGACAATGGTCGTTTTTCCTTCCCCGTTTTCACCGATCAGCGCCACTCGCTCGCCCGGCCGGAGGTGAAAATTCAATCCATTTAGAATCAGGCGCGAACTGCCCGGATAACGAAAGGAGACATTCCGAAATTCAAATCCGCGCTGGATCGGGCGCGGCGCCGGTAAAGCGTTAGGCTTCGATTGGATCGTGGGACGCATCTCGAAAAACGCGATGAGATCCGTCAAGAACAAAGCCTGATCGGCGATGGTCGACAGCGTGGAAAAGGTTTGCTGCAGGTTCGAACTGGCGTCACGAATGGCGTTCGCTAAGAAAACCAGCGTGCCGAGGCTGAACACTCCAATGACCGTTTTCCAAACCGCGAATACGTAGGCGGAGTAGTACCCGCCCGTCCCAATCGCGGAAAGAACCGAGCCTAGCGTCACCTTACGGCGCGCCAGGGCAACGTCCTCTTCGTAAACCCGGGTTGAGAGTACCTTAAACCTTCCCGTAAGAAAATCTTTCAGGCCAAATAACTTCAGTTCCTTGGCAGCCTCCTTGCTCCCACCCAGAATGCGAAGGTAATCGAGTTGGCGGCGCACCGGAGTCTGGCGAAAATTCTTGGCATATCCCAGGAACGCAAAATGAGTTTCACCCACGAAAGCTGGAATCACACCGACGATCAGCAGCAGCAGGAGCCAGGGCGAAAACAGCATGATCGACACCGATAACGTAATCGTCGTGATCACCTGCTGGATCAGGCGTCCCATCGCCTGGATCATGTACAGCCGGTCGGTAGCCTGGACCCGGGCTCGCTCCAAGCGGTCATAAAATGCAGGATCTTCGTAGGCCAGGAGATCCAACCCGGCGGCATGCTCCATGACGCGAACGCTTACGTGGTGGGTGTACTTGCCGGCCAGCAGGGCATCGAGGTAGTCGATGACTCGGCCGAGCACGCCCGCTGACACAGCCAAGGCAAACTCCGCGCCGACAAGCCACCAGAGTCTCGCCCCAACGGGTTGATGTGTAGTGACGACGCGCTGAATGGTATCGATAATGAGCTTGGAAACCCAGAACAGAGCGGGAGGGAGAAGGGCGGCAATCACTCGGAAGATCAGTCCAAGCACGACGACCGTGCGTCCGGACTCCCACACAAAACGGAGAACAGCGGGGACGTTGCGCAGCGCTGCGAAGCGCTCCCGCCAACCGCCCATGAATTCAGGCTCCCCGCTCATAACGCAATCCCCATACTCGGTAGCCGAGGGCACTCCGCTCAGCCAGCCGAACCGATAGGAACCATAGGTTTGCTGTCGGACACACTGAGTGTAGCCGAAACCGGTTCAGCCAAACAAAGCTAGCTGATGGAGGCCATCAAGCGAGGGTTGGATGAAAAAAAGCTACTTACGGTTGGTCCGGTGCAGAACGCCCGAAGGCCGCGCCGGGCGAGTTATTCTAGTATTTATGGAACCCTGCTCGCTCCATTCCACGCCGTGCTTCAGGGGTTTTCATGAAGGTGTCCCAGACAAACCGGGTTCGCAGGTTCTCAGCCATCAACAAGACGATTCCGGTATCGATGCCAATCACGTCGGTGTCATACCAGTTTTTTAAAGGATTGAAGGCGTTTACGAACCCATACTTCGTCCAGGCCAATGGATAGCGATTACGGATCGTCTTCAGAACACGCATTGTGGCTTCGGGCAGGAACGGCAATGACCCGCCGGCTGCACTCGGAACCACAGAACCGTCTATGGGCCCTACGGCGGGTGGGCCGCCCCAGGCGACATACCCGTGCTGAGAGTCAGAAGCCGTGATCCCCCAAAGATCGTCGCTGTAATCTGGAAACTGCTTGCCCAACTCAATGCAAAAACGCCGGTGGACTTCAGTGGCGGTCACGGAATTCTGGAAATAATCGGCATACTTGTCACGCTGGCCGCGGAAATCAAACCACGCTTGCGAGTATTGATGCACAAAAAGCGGTGCGAACGAGCCGATGTACCGCATGCCATCGTATTCAAACGTCAAACGTTTCCAGGCATTCCAGGTTTCCTGCTTCAGCGGGTAGGCCGAGGAGCCCATACCCAGCAGATACATCATCATCAGTTCGCTGTAGTAATCCCACCGGGAAGGAAGAAATCCGACCTCGGGAGTCCATCCGTGAGTCAGCAGGGAAGTGTCCTCCGAGAGCCATGTCCAATCCACACGGTTGAAAATCAGATTCGCAAGCTGGGCGACGGCCGGATGGCGGAAGTGCTCGCGGCAGGTGAGAACCCCGCATAGAAGAATAGCCGTATCCACCGAAGACACTTCGGAGTCAAACATGCGTTCGCCGGATTCCGGATTAGCGAAGTGATAGAAAAACCCGCGATGATTGGGTAGCTTCCTCCACAGAAAACGCAGAGTAGCGAAGACGCGCTCCAGTGCATCCGTGCTGGAGATGAACCCGCGCTGCTCTCCAATGCAAAGAGCCGTAAGACCGAACCCGGTAGCGGCAATGCTGGCCGCGCCGCCTTGGTTGTTGGTGTGAACGTTGCAGCGGTCCTTGACCATGCCGGTGTTGGGGCTTCCCTGTTCCCAGAAGAAAAGAAAACTCTCTTTCTCCAAGTCGTTCAGGAACTGATCATCTTCCGGTGATAATCCCGGGGCTGCGGCAGTATCGTCGGCTGGCTTGGCGGGAACTTGAGTGCCGAACGCCGCCAAAAAACCGGCGAACGGCAGGCAGAGACCCGTCCCCAACACCCGGCGCAAAATCTGCCGGCGCGAAAGCAGACTTCGTTGGGCATCACTCATGCGTTTGTGTTTCCATCAATCATGTTAACTTGGAAAGCGACTGAACTGGGCTCGACGGCATTCGTGGATAAGGAAGGACAGCAATTTCCATTCTTATGGCATCTACTTAAGGATGCAAGTGAAGTTTCCGCCGTTGCAAACGTTAGTGGCCAGCCGGTAATCGTTTCGGTGCTGTTGAAAGTTTCGGCATGACTCGTACGCATAAAATTGAGGCTTGGATCGCCCTCTTTGTTGCCATGCTGCTCGCGGCCAGCATCGTGGCACTGATTCGCTGGCAGAAGCAAAAAACAATTTCGCTTCAGGGAGCCGTCCTCATTCAGGATTCGGACCCCAGAAAACAGCAACCGATCGCGGGTGTTTCAATATCGGCTGGCGATCTCGGCGTATCCGACTCAAAGACCGACTCCTCCGGATTCTTCGTTCTCCACCTGCGTAAACCAATTCGCAGGGGCAATCCTATTGTCCTTGATTTTCATCATCCGCAATATCACCCGCTTTCCCTGAACGAATACGTTGGCAATAAACTTTACATCGTCCACCTCGTTCCGCTATCCACGAAAATCGCTCCGTCGAATCAACCTCAGATTAAGGTAAGCAACATTCGAATCAGGTATACGGTCAAGGCCATGACGGAATTGAATGTGGGGAGTGCCGTGAAGACGTTCGAAATTGAGAACAAGGGGGACGTGCCTTGCCAGCGCCAACCTCCTTGCTCCCCCGATGGTAAATGGAAGGCAGCCGTCCGTTCGAGCACTTTGGATGCCGGCGTGGGCAATCAATTTCGCAACGTCCGCACTTTTTGCATCGCCGGTCCCTGTCCCTTCACCAGAATTGAAGCTGACCATCCCTCAGCAGGCGGCCAAGTCCTCACGGTCTCAGCTCGCGACTGGTCTGACACCGCCACTTTTCTATTAGAGGCCGAGGTCTTCCGTCCGATGGAGTCTCAAATGGAACACTGGTCATATCCCGCCATCTTCGGGGAGGGACTTTCCTTCACCTTGCCTTCCGCCGCGCAGAGCGTCAGCATTGAGGCCGACCTTGATGGACAGACCATCATTTTTCCGCTCGGGCCTTCTCTCTTCCTGAGTTGGGCCAGTTGCGACGCCGGAGTAACTGTCGACAGAGGCCGAGTCTACCGATGCACGCCGAAACCTGGATATCGATTTCAGTAGCCGTGCAGGTTTGAGAAGCGCGTGATGGCGATGAGGGTTGTTAGAATCGTAAGTGCTTTTATTATGCTAGATTAACTACAAGCGGGCGCGTAGCTCAGTTGGTAGAGCAATGCCCTTTTAAGGCATGGGTCGCAGGTTCGAGTCCTGCCGCGCTCACCACGATTTCAACGGGTCTTCGCAAGAAAACGGCAGTGTCGCCAACAAACCGACGCCACTGCCATTGCCCTTGAACCTGATCTCCTCTTTCGATAAAAAAACGGCTGGAGTAGCGCAAGAGGCACCTATTGGCAGCCGCGAGCAGAATGCCTTCGCGATCGGCGAGCGGGCCGCCTGATAACGACGGCGGTGTCGAGCTATCAGGGAAGATAAGACTGAGAACTAAGTCTCCGAAGGTTCGGGCGCACGCCAGCTCATTCCCCAGGAATAGAAGCCAATAAACGCAAGAATGTCGAGGAATGGGCCGAAAACGAAATACAGGACGGGCATGAAAAGCACGGAGGCGTGCACCAGATAGATGTGTAGCATGTATTGCTGGGGCACAAAGAGCACCAGGTGGACAATTGTGACCAGAGTCAAAAAGACCTTCTGGACCAGGCTAAAGTTAAGAAGATAAAACGTAAAGGCATATAACACCGGGACCAGCCCGATGAGGATGCAGCTAAATACCAGCATGCTGACGGTATAGCCGGGCAGGTCATGGGGGAAGCGGGCGGAAGCTACGGCGAAATATCCCAGCGCGGTTACCTGCAAGAGGCAGAAAGCCCGGATCAGATAGGCCCAGGGTAAGGCCTCCTCCGTCAGCAGGAAGCTGGCGATCGCCGCCAGGGCTGTGACTCCGGTAGTGATCCACCAGGCCGTGCCGCTAGCCGGACCGGCTGCCAAGCCGAAACAGGGCAACGCAAAGTGAATGTAATTGCCCCATCCCTGGGGAACGAGAATGACCTCGCTTTTCAGCTCAAGTTGAGCGCCCCAGAACGCCAGTACGTGTCCCCAAAACCGGCCGACCATGGGCAACAGGGCAATCCACAGTGCCGTTCCAAACAGAGCAAGCCCAACGCTTTGCGCTACTCTACCGCGGGTCAGTTGCAGGCGGATAAAGGCGCGGTGGGGCGTAATCAGCCCGCCGCGCCAGCCTCGGCGACGGCTGGCTTCGAGCTCAGCAGGCAATCTGCTTTCTTCCGGTCGAGGCCTAGAAATCGAGGAAAACACCGACAGTGCCTCCTATTCGGTGGTAGGCGGGTTCCTGATGTTGTTCGACATTGAAGTTCAGTCCCCAATTCGGTCCGACCCACTGTCTCCAGGTGCCCGAGATGTTTCGGATAGGAAAATCGAAGAGGACATTGACGGTCGGGGCTGCGGGGACTGTCGTGGATTGGCCGACGACTTCATAGCCTTCGCGGCCCCACTCGTAGCGGAGGGAAACGAAGTGCTCCTTATCGTGACCCTGACTGGCGGCAATGTACTGGGTGCGAGCCAGAATGTTTCCGGGCGTGGCGTGAGTCCACATCAAGCCGGCCTGGAGCACGACTGGATATTGGAAGTAGTAGGCGCCCTCAGCCTGGGCGCGCCAATCATGGGCGAACGTCCTGCTCTGGTCATATCCCCCGCCGACAGACATTACCAATTGGCGGCGGTGGAGCAGTTTTCGACTGATGAGCCCGTCCGTGCGGTACTTAGGCAGAAAAAATCCACCGGCGCTGGCGCCAGCCGAAAGTTGCGCGTACCAGTTCTCCGATAGCGTGCGGGTCAGACCTAGATCACCGAACCAGCCACTATCGCCGAAGCGGCCCTCGCGCGTAATTTCTCCGGTGATGGTATTGCGGCCACCGGAGATCACTCCCCGAGCATAGAAGTCATTCCAATCAGGGTTGCCGGCGGTGAGCGAGCTGTGGCCCCCGCCAACTTCGATGTATCCGGGGCCGTCCATAAATAGACCCACGGCGCCCAGGCCTGGGAGGCTTGATCCGGGCGCGACTGTCCCGGCGGGATTACTCTGGCCGCGGGCCCACGCGCAGCAGCAACATACGAAGAAGAAGATGGCTGCATTGAGCCTCAGTGCTTGCTTCATCGTTTGGCCTCAATGGCATTTGGTTTTCGGCGGCTCGGGTCTTGCGCTCCGAGATCGACGGTGAGCTCATGCCCGTCAACGGCGTCGATCAGGACCATGCCATCCTGAATGCGGACCGTTGCATTCCCTTTCACTACTCTCGCATCGCTGTAATGTTCCTGGGGAAAGATCCACGTCTGGTGCGCTAGCGTCTTGGGGTGCGAAGCGCGCAATGTGACTTTTCCCTCTGCGTTGCGCGAGAGCGTCCATTGAACGGCTTCGCGCTGGTTCAAAAACCCTGCGAGGTCAGTCATGGTGTACCAACGGAAGCGGCCTTCCGCCTGCAGCGCATCGGCGTTGTCCAGCCAAGTCCGTATCGTGGGGAAGAAACGTTCCGCTCCAAAAGGATGGGCATATACGAGGCGGGCCGCATGCTCTCTCACCGCAAAATCCGTGACCGCAAGCATCCAGTCGCGCACGGCGGCCGTGGGCACGTCATCGAACCCCATTTCTTCCAGGCTGGCCTCCTTTCCCATGTGAAGCACAGGGAAGCCCCAAATGTGGGAGCCATCGCGTTCGGTACCGCGATAAACGCGCGTCGGCCCCAGGCCGGCGTCGCCAGTGAAGTAATAAGCCACTATGCCGTTGCGCTCCAGCCAGCGCGTGACCCAGGCGGGATGATTGCCGACCGGCGCGGAGTACTCGGTAATGTGGACGCCTGAGACCCGTTCCATAGCGTCTTTGTTCATCTCCAGATACTTCTCGAATCCGCTTTCGTTGCTGTCGCTGACGTTATTGCCGAAGTAGTTGTGAATCCAGCCGCCATGACTGCCGATCGCGTTTCCGCGGGCCAGCAGGTACCGGACCCACTTTTGCGCTTCGGCGTCGTGGAGGATGTCGAGACCCTTGTGGTCACCAAAGGCGTCGACGTCTGGCCCAGCCGTGAAGTGGATGGAGAACCTGCCTCGATCGAAAACACCCGCATCCGCCAAGGTCTTGAGAGGTTTCAACGATGAGTGAGCGTCGATGTGCCAGTTGAATACCAGTCCGCCCACTCCGTCGGGGACTGAACCCAGATAAGGCAGGCCAACCATCTGGACGCCAAAGAAATGAAGGAACGAATGCAGCAGCAGGCCGTCGGTGCGCGATGCCAGGTATCCCAGTGGCAGGTTCACGAACAGCACATGCCCCAGTTCTTCCTGGCGATAACCGGCGGCCAAGGCCCGCTTCGATTTCAGCAAGATTCTGCCGTCGAAATCGCCAACAGTGCGGAAGACGGGGTAATTCACATCGCCGTACTGATACGCGGAGAAAGCGTACCTTGTATTTGCCTCATCTCGCGCAGCCACCGGATGCCAAAGCGCCAGCTTGCCGCGTCCATCGAGCGGCACGAAGCTACCCGGTGGGATACCGATTTCACGCATCGCCGCGCCGGTCCCCGTAACTTGTGCCGGCTCCATAGTAGAGGTTCGATATAGGTCGTAGAGAGCATAGTGCACCCCCACCAGGGCGGAGAGACGGGAATCGCCCGGCGGAAAGCGCCCGTTCAGATCCCAGGTGCAGGCATCGTAGACCACCATCAGATCCCCGCCGCCGCGTACATAGCGGTACAGTTCACCGATCAGCACGTCATTGGCGGAGCGATGGAGTTGATCGGGAAGGATCACGCCGGCGGCGTGAATCGCCGTCAGCGGATCGAGGAAATCGGAATCATGAATTGGCTCGACGTGAAGACCTTCTTCGCTGGCGGCATCGAGCCACTCGCGTACCTCTGGCATGTGGAAGTCAATCTCGTCAGGAAGGAGCAGAAGCAGAGTGTCCGCGCCGAAGCCCGGCGATGCCCCTTCATGGCGATGCAGATAGCTCAACCTGGCAAAGATCAGCAGGGGCGCGAGCAGCGCGATGCACACGTACTTGACGCCTTTTTTCATGGTTGCGCCATTAGAGCCGAACAGGCGCGGGGATCGAGCAATCGCGCCTGCGCGAAACGCGCCTGCAGCGATTGCCATACCGCTTCTTCCAGCACATTCCAAGAACTGCTTTCACGCAACGGTCCGGATTGGGACGTCCAGCAAGCCGCCGAAGTCGTATCGCCGAGTTTTTCGGCCGCCAGCGCGACCAATCCCCACGGGTGCGTGTCGTAGCGCCGCTCGATCCAACCAGCGCCGAACATCTGCTTCCATTTTTCCCATGCCTCGCGTGGGTCCTGGCCGGGGCCGTTCACGTCCGCCAGCCAGGGGTAAACCTGGGCAACGCTATCGGGATAGAAAGCAGGACGGTTCTTCTGCATCGAGGGACGAAAGCGTGCCGTGCGACGGTCCCAGAAGATGCGTTGAATCGCGGCCGCCAGACGCTCCGCCTGAGCGTCAGTGCCTGTGGCTGCCGGATCGTGCAAACGCAATTGTGTCCTACCAACATCCTTCAGCGCTGCGTAAACCTCAATGTTGTCCATGAGCAAGGCGACGTGATTACGGGTCGAGATGTGATAGACACCGAGCCGTGAATTGCGCAATTTCGCGAGTTGTCTGGCGGAAAGTGCGACGCTGCGCTGCCACTCGGGCGGCATGCCAGTGTCGGGCGCCATGCGGTAGAGCAATTGCATCCATAACGCCAGCATGGAATCGTCGGCGTCGGCGGGAGCGCAGTCGCGCCAGTCTCCGTTGACACGGCAAAAACGGCGGAACAGGCCATTGGGACGTTGCCGCGGCAAAATCCAGGCGATCCAGGCAGTGGCGGCTTCGCGGACATCCAAGCCCCCGTCCTGTGCGACAATCAGCGCTTTGGTCGCGAAGTACGGCTCCACGTAGTTGCCCCCCGGGTTCAGTGTCATGGCGCCATCGGGCGCCTGCAATGTCGCTGGATAGAAAGCAACTGCGGCCGCCGGTTGTGCTCCGCAGCAGAGTAGTGCGACGCTTATCATCCCCGACCAGGTCGATTGCGTGCGCATTTAGCCCTCGATACTGCCAAGCACGCGTGCCCAGATTGTCCCGTGAAGCTCACATCCAGTTGCGATTTGCACGCCGCATGACGAAATAGTAGTGAGGGCATCCGCCGAACCAACGCGGCTGCCGCGGGCAATCAGCACATCGCCTTCTGCCATCAGAGGACCTGCTACGAAGGAGTGCGGGCCGAGGCGTATTGTGCCGCCGCTGACGATGCTACCCTGCACACTCGCCTCCTCGTCTATTACGGTGTTCTTGTAACTCTTGACGCTGCCGAAAAGGCGTGAGCCCCTTCCGCAGCGCACGTCGCCCGTGGCGATGATATTTGCATTCACCGTCTCGCCCGCGGGTAAAACGAAGTTGCCCTGAATCCGGAGTCGGGGACGGGACGACATAAACATATCGGCCATGTCTGATGAGAGATGTGCCCCCCGCAGGGGCGGAATGGTTTCTTCCTGATCCGCGTCACCCGTAATGATCTGCGGAGCTGACATCCGCTCAAAACCGCATCCACGCTCCAGTCGGATGGAACGCCCCGCCGAAAGCCGGCCGTAAGCGATGCTCCCCGGGCGTAGAAAAATGCTTCCGTCGGCATGCAGCCACCGCAGCACCGCGCTATTTTTCCCCAGAATAACGTCACCTTCGCACAACGCAGCGCGAAGCGCCGCGCGTTCCCCCAGATCCAAACCGGTGTCTGTGTAAACATCGGCTTCGACCACATAGCCGGCAGGAATCAATGCCGCCCCGCCCAACATGACGGCGGATATGCCGTCAGTCAGGCGTGGATCGAAATTGAAGTCGTCGTTACCGACCAGCAATACTTCCATCCCTTCAATGCAGGTTCGGGAAATCTCGCGTTGATTGCGACATTGTTCCAGCTGTGGAAGCAGCGGCTGAAGGCGGGAACGGAACGCTTCGGCAAAGTTCGCGATCCTTCCGTCATGCCTGGAAGTGGGCAAGGGAGAGGCATCGGCCCGCTTCCACAACTCGTAAAGGGCCGGCGTGACGGGCAATGCGAGCAGGGCCGCTGTAAGGCCGGTCAACGCAAGAGGAGCCCAGGACGACATTTATACAGACTCCTCCAGCGCGATGGGCAGACGATCCTCGAGGGCCGGGAGCACGGGCGCGGTGCGCGAACGTTCGGTCTTGTGCCAGACCAGTTGCTCGGCGCCAAAAAGGCTCTCCTGCACTTGCTGCCAGGCTGCTTGCGAAACACTGATGAGACTGACCACGAAGCCAAAGAGTGTAAGCGGTAAGAGACGAATTCGTTCGCGCGAGCCATCGAGCCGCGCCGCAGCAGCGATCTCGTAGAACGCAGCGAAATTTCCCAGGGTAGTAAAAGCGCCCAGCGCGAGGACGGTCAAGCCGCCCCCGATCTGTGCCCCCTTGTAGAACAGTATGACGGCCAGCACCCATCCCAACAACAGCACTGGCCCCATCACGTAAACACCCAAGAGCAGCGTGCCATCGATGCGTTCCAGCCAGCTAAGTTCGGAACGCTTCGCGGTATCGAGAAGATAGCGAGTCATTGCCTGATTGTGTCCCTTGGCCCAGCGCTTGATCTGACGAACCCGGACCGGCCAGCGCTCTGGCACCTCCTCATAGCATTCTGCGCGGTTTTCATACACCGTCTTCCAGCCCGCGATCAGCAACCGGTAGGTCAGGTCGGTATCTTCGGCGAGAGCGTCCTCGTTCCAGCCGCCAATTTCATCCAGTGCAGATTTGCGGACGCCGGCCACGGTCCCGCCGTACTGCGGCACTAAATGTAAATTCATGCGCGCCTGTTGATCGACCTGGTATCCGCCCGAACGCTCTAAGTCAAGCAAACGCGTTAACGATTTCTTGCCCACATTCAGCGGCACTACGCGACCCATGACGGCGCCGACTTCGGGGTCGAAGAAGGGCGCGACCAGTTGCCGAATGAGAGCCTTGCCGGGGATGTAATCCGCATCGAAAATTAGAACGATTTCGGTATTTACCCGCTGCATCGCGTCTTTCAACGCGGCAGCCTTGCCGGGCTTGCCACCGGTACGATGAAAAGGCTCGACGAAGGGATGCTCCTCGACGAATGTATCGATGATCTCGCGCGTGCCGTCGGTTGAGCGGTCATTAACCGGAATGATAGTTAGTTTTTCGCGCGGGTAATCGACCTCCAGCAGTGCCTTCAAAATGTCGTTGACTACCGCTTCTTCATTGTGGGCGGCAATCAGGACGGTGACCGCGGGCCACGCGGCGCACTCCAAATCGACGTAAGGGTGACGTTGCTTGCCGAACAAACGATTCAACGTGAACCAGTAATGCCGGACGGTGTATATGCAGATCAGAAGTAAGGTTAGACGAAATAGCACGAGTAACATAAATCACCACGATCTTCTTTTTTCCCCGGTGAAGGCACAGCGTTGAGTCATATCGCAATCCGCGCTTCGCTCACCGTTCCCTGGAACTGTTCTGAACTGGGCAGGACAGGTTGTTCACCGTCCAGCCAACGTGACAATGCGGTCGCGATCCTGGCCGCGGCGAGCCCGTCGCCATACGGGCAATCTCCCGAAGCCATGGTCTGATAGGCGAAATGGTTGCTCAGCAACCGCGAGGCTTCGCGGACGATCACTTCGCGCGCGGTGCCGACTATTTTTGCCATGCCCATTTGCGAAGCCTCGGGTCTCTCCGTGACTTTGCGCAGGACTAACACTGGTTTGTGGAAGATCGGTGCTTCCTCCTGCACACCGCCCGAGTCTGTCAGGACGAGATAGCTTCGGCGAAGGAGGGATAGGAATTGGAAATAATCCACCGGGGGGATGAGGTGCACGCGATCGCGATTGGCCAGTCGCGTCTCCACGGTGCTGGAGACGTTCGGATTCAGGTGTACTGGATAGACCACGCGGATATCGGGAAAGCGTTGGACGAGTTCGATAATGGACTCGCAGATGTTCTCAAGTTCAGTGCCCCAAGATTCACGACGGTGGGAAGTGACCAGCACCAGCCTCGAGCCGTCGTCGGGAACATCTGCGGGAAGCGGATACTCGATGGTTTGCATTTCCAGCAATCTTTCGACGGCATCGACGATGGTATTGCCGGTGACGACAACATCCTTGCCGGGAACGGATTCGGCGAGAAGATTGTCGCGAGACAATGGAGTGGGTGCAAAATGTAATTGCGTGACTACAGCAGCTAGTTTGCGATTCGCCTCTTCCGGCCAGGGCTGGAAGAGATCTCGGCTGCGCAAGCCGGCTTCTACGTGCGCGACCGGTACTTTTCTATAGAAGGCCGCCAGCGCGGCCGCGAAGGCCGTGGTGGTGTCGCCTTGCACCAGGAGGCAGTCGAGCGGATGCTCACTTAAAAGAGAGTCCATGGCTTCCAGGATTCGGCGGGTCAGCCCGTTGAGCGTCTGGTTGTGACGCATGAGATCGAGTTCGATGTCGGCCGTAACTTCGAACGCCTGGAGCACCTGGTCCAGCATCTGCCGGTGCTGGCCTGTGGAAATTGCCACCATTTCGAATTCCTCGGCCTGTTTCCGAAGCTCTAACATCACCGGAGCCATCTTGATCGCGTCGGGGCGAGTCCCGAAGACGATTCCGATCCGTTTCCGCATGCGCACTCCTGTGGGCCGTAGTTAGAGGCGGCTCGCATGTGCGAGGTTGGCACGCAGGTATTCTGCCCTAGTGAACTGCGGCGAAATAAATTAGAAAGACAGGTGTTTGCTGTAGACAATATTGCCGCCAAGTAAATTTGAATGGCTCGCGGCAACCAATGTAGACATTCGCTTCATCCATTACCGCGCCGTGAGTCGCTCTTCGGGCAACGGAATGGCTCAGACCCATACAGATGGATTCCCGTCGATCACAGTTTTTCGAATGCCTACCCGTGGCGTGTTATGCGTGCGATCGTTCCGGAGCCATAACGGACTTTAACCGGCGCTCGGTCGCGTTGTGGGGACGCGCGCCGGAAGTCACGGATCGGTTCACCGGAGCGCACAAAGTTCTGGATGCGTGCGGCGATTTGCTCGCGCCAGAGGCCACTGGCACGGCGTTCCTGCTGCGGTCGGGGTTGCCGCATTTGAATAAGGAGTTCGTTATCGAACGTCCGGATGGAAAGCGCATAACCGTCTTAAGCAATGTCGCGGCCTTGTTGGACGAAGAAGGGAGGACCGTTGGCGCGCTCGACGTGCTGCAAGACATCACCGACCGACGCTGGTCCGAGGATGCACGGCGTTTGGCGGAGCGCGTGAGCGCCACAGCCCGAGTTGCCACGCAAGTGGTACAGCTTAAGCCCGCGCTGCTTTCTATTGTCGGCCTGCTCGACCTGCTCGGGCGAGAGGCCACTCTTAGCGTTGAAGCCCGCGGCTATGCCGATCTGGTGCGCGTGGAACTGGTGCGGTTCGACGCCCTGGTCAAACATATGGCGCATCTTTCAGGCGCGGCCTAAGGGGAGGGATTGGTCATGGCCCTTGGCTCTCTCGCGTACGAAGTTCCCCGCACCAGGCGCTGGAATACGTTCATTGCGGGCTTTGCGATTGACGGGGCGTTCCTGCTACTGATCATCGCTGTCGGATCGCGCCTTGGCGACCGGGTCGGGCCGCATCCCATGGCCAGCAACTACCACGTTACTTTAATCGCTCCGGTCAGGGAGCCGATAACGCCTTCTGCCCAAGCGCCCAGGATTCGGGTTCCCGTGCAAGTTGTGGCCGAGTTGGAAACGCCGAAGATCGCGTCCTCGCCACGTGAGCGGGTAGAAACGCCGCAGCCGCTGAGGGTCGAGATCCAGAAACCGGAACTCCCAAAGCCCGACCTTCGAAAGCCCGACCCGCCAACGATTGCCGCGTTCGCTCCCACTACCGCTGTGGCGCCAGCGCCTCCGAAGCAAAGTCAAGAAGTAACAACGAATGTTCTCGACGCTCCGAAAACGGAGACGGCAAGTGTGCACCAACCCGCTCGTGCGGTGCAGACGGGTGGTTTTGGAGACCCGAGCGGGATCGGCGGCCATGGCGACCCGAAGCGCAATACTGTTACCGTCGCCAGCCTCGGATCATTCGATCTACCGTCCGGGGCGGGCACAGGCAACGGGACCGGTGGAGTCCACGGCGTGAGCGGCACGATTCGCACGACCGGATTTGGCGATGGCGCGGCTTCGCCAACTCCTCGTGGACGAAGTGCCGGCAGCGTGATGCCAAGCGGATTCGGCGATGTGATCGCGTCGGGCAACCCCACTTCCCCTGAGCGAACTCAGAGGAAACCGGAGTTGCAACCGGTCGAGATCGTCTATAAGCCTCGTCCCACTTACACGCAGGAGGCGCGCCAGTTGCGATTGGAAGGTGAAGTATTACTCGAAGTGGTGTTCACCGCTTCGGGCGCGTTGCACGTCAATCGCGTGGTCAAAGGGTTGGGACACGGCTTAGACGATTCCGCCCTGGCCGCCGCGCAGCGCATACAGTTTCATCCGGCCCGCCGGGACGGTCAGCCATACGACTGCGCGGCGCTGGTTCACATGGTTTTCGAACTCGCAGACTGAGCTTTACCGGAGGTTTCTTTCAATGGGCAAACACCGCATGCAAGCCATCGCATTATCACTTCTAATCCTATCAGCCGTGGGGCTGCAGGCTGCGAATCACAAGCACACCGACTCCACCACGGTCCAGGATGGGCAGGCATCGGAAAAGTCCAAACAGATTACCGACCGCATCTTCTATCGTGAGGCCAAGTTTATTCAGGATCTCAAGTCTTACAGCCCCATGGCGGAGACCTACATCCAGGATTTCAAGGGCGATCAGGAACTCGGCCAAGTGCCGACCAGCGACAAATACTTTATCGGGCGCATGATGATGAAGAACGGCATCGAGAACCTGTCATTTCAGAACAGCCCGAAGTCGACATCGAAATTCATCCTGGAAAAGTTGAACAGCTTCTACAAGATGAATTATGTCGCGCTGGGCTTCATGCAGATGATCTACATCCCTGGCTTCGACGATCAAAATTACGATCTTAAGTTTCTTCACCAGGAATTCCTGGGAGAAGTTCGCACGCTTGTTTTTGATGTTTTGCCCAAGCCGAAGGTGAAAGGACCACACTTCCTGGGACGCATGTGGGTTGAGGACCAGGACTACACCATCGTTCGCTTCAACGGGACTTATCTGCCGCAGCAACGCCTGAATTTCTTCTTTCATTTCGATGCCTGGCGCACCAACATGCGGCCTGGAGTCTGGCTGCCGGCATTTGTCTATACCGAGGAGTCGGACGCCAAGTATGCCTTATTCCGAAAGTTGTCCATGCGCAGCCAGACGCGGCTGTGGGGATACAACCTGAAGCTGCCGTCGGAAGCCGATGAGTTCACCACAGTGCAGGTGGATTCGGCGTCGAATGTCTCCGATCAGACCGAGGTTGACAACGAGATCAATCCCATTGAAAGCGAACATAAATGGGAACGTGAGGCGGAAGACGATGTGCTGGAACGGTTGCAGCGTGCCGGCGTACTGGCGCCTGAGGGCGAGGTGTCGAAGGTTTTGGAGACTGTGCTGAATAATCTTGAGATCACCAACAAGCTCGATATCCAGCCGGAAGTGCGCGCCCGTGTTCTGCTCACCACTCCGCTGGAATCATTCACTGTGGGCCACACGGTCGTAATCAGCCGCGGTCTTCTGGACGTATTGCCCGATGAAGCCGCGCTGGCCATGGTGCTGGCGCATGAGCTGGGACACATTGCCCTCGGCCATCGCCTGGATACCAAGTACGCCTTCGGAGATCGCATGGTCTTCCCCGATGAGGAAACGTTCCAGCGCATCCAACTGGCGCGCGATCCGCATGAGGAAGAAGCTGCTGACAAGAAGGCGGTCGAGTTTCTGCAGAACTCGCCCTATAAGGACAAGCTCGCTGATGCGGGGCTATTCCTGCGCGAACTGGAAGTTCGCTCGCGGCAATTGCCGGCGCTGATTACCCCTCAGTTCGGCGCCCGCATGGCGAAGAAAGAAAGCGTATTGCGCATGAGTGCGCTCCTGCAATCCGCACCCGCGCTGCAACCCAACGACGTGAACCAGGTCGCGGCCCTGCCTCTGGGCAGCCGTATCAAGCTTAATCCCTGGGATGACACAGTAGAGTTGAAGAAGAGCAAGGCCGTGCCTTTGCTGTCGGCCCGGGAAAAAATGGCCTTCGAAGTAACGCCCATGATTCCGCATCTTGTCCGCTATAACGGGGCGCAGGTTGCGAATGCCGCTGGTAACGGCAAGTGAAGGCTTGCCGGCTTGTGGCTTCTGTGGCTCGGCGGGTTCTTGCGCACTGCATGGCCGAAGATGCAGTGCGCGACGGTGCCGTCGAATTACCGTACGACTGACCGGACGCGGTCATACGCCGCGTCCACAGAGAAGTCAGAAGGTTTCCGGAGGTTGTAGAAATGAATCCGCGCGCCACGCTACGATTCTCGCTGCCCTTGTTCGCCCTGACGGTTCTCGCCATCCTGACCGGGTGTGGCGCCATTGGCAATCCGACACCGGTGCCCACGCCCACCCCAACGCCGACTCCCACGCCTAATCCCGGCCCGAGTGTGGTGAACCACATTATTTTCCTGGCGGAGGAAAACCGCAGCTTCGATCACTATTTCGGGAAGCTGAACGACTACCGCAGCGCCGCTCCGTTCAATTTGCCGCGCGAGGTCAATGGGCTGCCCGACGACTGCAGCAGCGCGAATTCGGACTGGACAGTTCCGTGCAGCGCCATGAACTTGTCGCCGAATGCCAGCGGGGTGCCCACAACGCCAATCTATGCGTTCCATTTGCATACAGCGTGCATTGATGGCCTCAGCCCGGACTGGATATCGGCCCATTGGGATTTTAATGAAGAGAACCCAAGTTCCAACACTGCCGGGGTCATGGGCACTCCAACCAATGCGCCAGACGGCTTCGTCATCAGCGCTGCCAGTGCTGCGCTGGCTAACATGGAAAATGACACCCAAGGCATTCGCGCGATGGGCTTCTATACCGGGGGTGATCTGCCTTATCACTACTGGTTGGCAACGCAGTTCGCCACTTCCGATGCCTGGTTCAACCCTGCGCCGACGCGAACCCAGCCCAACCGCTATTACATGATGGGGGCAACTTCAGGCGGATACGCCTATCCGATTTCCGGGAATGAGCCTCTTATTCAATCCAAGACGATCTTTGATCTTCTGCAAGCCGCAGGCATTTCCTGGAAGATTTACACGCAACTCCCGGGCGGGTATACGTATGCTTCCTCCTTCGCCGGCTTCACCAGTCGATACGGCAGCACGGGCAACATCGTCAGCGACCCCACGTTTTCGCAGTTTATCGCCGATGCGCAAAACGGCAACTTGCCCGCGGTTACCTTCCTGGATAAGCCGGATGCGGACGAGAAACCCGATGGGACCGACGCCAACATTCAAGACGGCGTGACCGAGACGCGGCAGCTTATCAACGCCGTTATGTACGGGCCTTCGTGGAAAGATTCGGTAATGATTTTTACTTTTGACGAAGCCGGAGGAATGTACGATCACGTCGCTCCGCCGACGAATGTTCCCAGTCCGGATGGCATTGCGCCCGTGGACCTTTGCACCAGCGCTGCGGATCCTGATTGCGCGAACGCAGTACTCACCCACTACGCGCCGCCCTACGACGCTCCCGGTGACTTCACCCGCTACGGGTATCGCGTCCCACTGGTTGTGATCTCGCCTTTCACCAAGGCAAATTACGTCTCTCACGTTTCGACTGATTACACGGCCTGGCTGAAGTTTGTCGAAAAACGCTTTAACCTGCCGGCCTTGACTGCCCGCGACGGCTGGAGCGGCACCAGTGACATGAGCGACTTTTTCGATTTCCAGAATCCGC
This sequence comes from uncultured Acidobacteriaceae bacterium, assembly GCA_963709305.1. Classification (GTDB taxonomy): domain Bacteria; phylum Acidobacteriota; class Terriglobia; order Terriglobales; family Acidobacteriaceae; genus Sulfotelmatobacter. The sequence continues at coordinate 151,524 of CAVPWO010000012.1, forward strand.
CCTGGGCAACGCCGCCACAAAATCCGCCGACCGACAGCGCTCAGGCATGCACAGATACGCTGCCGTAATTGGCCGTATCAGCCTTATATGAGCTTCATCGAATCGGGATCCCACTTCACGACAGCGCCGCGCTCGAGGCTGAGATTCGCTAACAGTGCGGCGCCGGCTGCACGGTAACCAAATGCTGCATCTTCGACGACGGGCTGCCGCGAACGCACGGCGGCAAAGAAATTCTTAAAGTGGTCGTAGTTGTCGCGATATCCGGCAGGCGCTTCGTATTTCTCGTATTCGGCGGACGGTGGTCCGGATGGATGCGAGACCGGATACTTCTGGCGGTAGTTTTCCAGCGTGCGCTTTTGCATCGCTTCGGTGAAGGTACTAATCGTATAGCCGGGTTCCTTTTGCAGCGGTGTTCGGCTGACGCTGACCGCGTTTCCCGCAATCTCGATCGTTCCCTCCGAGCCAGTGAAGATCAGTCCCTCGCTCTCTTCGCCGCCATCCACGAAGTTCACGCGCAGGCTGAGGTTGAATCCCTCGCGGTAGTCAAACAAGCCAAGCATTACGTCGGGCGCGTCGCGCCCATCTTTCCAGAAACGCAATCCACCGGTTGCCATGGCTCGCGTGGGACCGTTGGTCCCGGTGATGAAGTGCGTTCCACTGAACAGGTGCACGAAGAGGTCTCCAGCTACCCCGCTGCCATAAGCTTTCCACTTACGCCACTGGAAAAAGTGCTCGGCGTTGAACGGAATTTTGGGAGCAGTGCCCAGAAAGCGCGACCAGTCGCAGGTTTCAGCGGAGGCGTCCAGGGGAACGGTGTAGTTCCACGCGCCCATCGATGAATTGCGGTCCCAATGCGCAGTCACCATGTTGAGCTGACCGATGGCCCCGGAGGCGAGAAGTTCCTTGGCCTTGGCATAAATGATCGAACTCACGCGCTGGCTTCCGATCTGGATGATCCGGTTCGTCGCGCGAGCCGTCTCGATCATCTCCGGCCCGTCGGCATAAAGATGGATCATGGGCTTCTCGCAATAGACGTCCTTGCCTGCCTTCATCGCGTCAACCGAAACCTGTTTGTGCCAATGGTCCGGCGTGCCGATGATGACGGCATCAATATCCTTACGCGCCAGAACTTCTCTATAGTCCCGAGTCGTTAAGATGTCGTCGCCCCATAGTTCCTTGCTATGCTCGAGACGGCCGTCATAGCAATCCGAGACGGCAACGAGTTTCACGCCCGGAACCTGCAGCGCAAATTTCGTGTCTCCCTGGCCCTGACCACCAGCGCCGATCAGGGCGATCTGAATATGATCATTGGCCGCCAGCGGCTTGCTCGATTCCGTCTGACTTACAGCGAGCACGTTAATTCTTGTCCCAACCAGAGTCCCTGCGGTTGCGGTCCCCGCCACTTTGAGAAAACTCCTGCGATTCAACACGTGTACATTCCTCCAAACCTGGATCATGTCGTCTAACAATAGTCTTTTTCGTGGGATGCTGTGTTGACCATGAGATGCACGGGAACCTCGCCCCCGAGTCTCAGTAAAACGTTACGATTCGCCCGTCTTGCTCGAAGACCCCTCCCGGTAATCTCAATAATCCGGAAGCGAGAACTGCCTTGGAACGATTCTGGGCGAAGTATTGCTGGGCAGCTTGCGTCATCCCAGCAACCGAGCCGTACCTGGCACCATGCTTGTTGAAGTGGTAGGAGATATTGCAGATTACATCATCGAAGATGCCTTGAGGAGTTTGCACTGCGGTGAAGGACCGCGGCGACCAACTGCGGCGAATCTGAGGGGTCGTCGCTTTTTTCGCTGCAAGCAGCTGCAGCAGGCTCTTGCCGCGCTCCACATCATTCAGGTACTGCTCGAATGCCAATCTGTCGGCCGGGGATTCTCCCTGGTACGGGAGGCGTTCCACTGATTTGCCCACGCGACCTCCATTTACTCAACGACGCACATTATCCGAAATCGGTAGGAGCTTGTCATCCATCTTCTTTGTAACCATCTTCTTTGCAACCAGTTCCTTGACAATGGGAACCGGCTCGCCTAGCATCGCTGGCCAGACGTAAAACGTTGCCGCGAGGCACAGGTTCGTGTCGTGCAGTGAAGCGCAACTCATAGTCATACGACCAGCAGTAAAACCTTCCTGGTACCGGGTGAAGCGGCATGAAGTTGCTGTCGAGAGTAGTGTGGGCGGAGGGCATGTATCTTGCGCCACAGCATTTTCAGGCGCAGAACCGTTATTTCGAAGAAGCCGTCCACTTTGCCACAGCCAGTCTTTGGAGAGACTCCTACGGATTGGCGGCCTGCCAGCTTGATGCCGACGCGCTGCGTAACGGGACCGTCAGCCTGCTGCACGCGCGCGGAATGTTCCAGGACGGCCTGCCTTTCGATATTCCTGAGTGCGATCCTCGCCCCGATCCCCGCAACATTGCGGAGCAATTTCTGCCCGCGACCGATAGCTTGACCGTCGCGCTCGCGGTTCCGCGCTGGGTGCAGGGTCAGCAGAATTGCGATCTGGACCCAATTCCTTCCGGCAGCGCCCGCTATACCAGCACGGTCGAGATGGTCCATGACGAGAACACGGGGCTGGATGCCAAGCCGGTACAAATGGGGCGAAAGAACATCCGGCTCATCGTCCTGCCCATTGAAGACGAGAGCCTTCTGACCATTCCCATCGCCAGGGTCATGCGCGATCAGTCCGGTCACTTCGTTTACGATCCCACGCATGTTCCGCCTTGCCTGCGCCTGAGTTCGAGTGAGCGGCTGTCTAAAATGCTGCAGCGCTTGGTGGAAATCCTGGAAGAGAAAAGTACGGTGGTTACGCAGGAGCAGCAGATCGGCGGTACCTTTCAGACTGGGATGTCCGCACGCCAAGTCGCGCAATTCTGGTTTCTGCACGCCATTAATTCCAGCCTGACTCCGTTGCGGCATATTCTACTCGCCAAGCACCGGCATCCCGAGGAGATGTTTCGCGAGATGTCGCGACTGGCAGGAGCGCTTTGTACCTTCAGTCTGGATAGCACTCCGCGGTCGTTGCCCGCATACAACCATTACGATCCGGGACCCGGTTTTGATTATCTCGAGGAGCATATTATTCGCCATCTGGAAATCATCGTTCCGTCGCTGGCGGTGGTCATTCCACTGAAGCCAGCGGCGCTTTATTTCTACGAGGGGGAGATTCGGGATCAGCGCTGCCTGGGGCGCTCACGCTGGATCCTTGGAGTTCGTTCGCCGGTCGGCGAGGCAGACCTGATCTCCAAGACGCTGCAGTTGGTTAAGGTGTGTTCCGCGCAATTTGTTCCCGAGTTGGTGAAACGGGCGCTACCCGGTCTGACACTAACCCATATGCAGGTGCCTCCAGCCGCGATATCGGCGAAAGTGGACAGCCAGTACTTCACCATCACCCGAAGCGGGCCATGCTGGGAGCATCTTATGCGGACGAAGAACGTCGGCGTATATGTGCCGGGCGAACTGCCATCGCCGGAGATTGAATTGATCGTTTTGCTCGAGAGTTGATATGGGATCGACACAGATTACCCCGCTCGGCAGTTACCGCGGATCGAGCCCAGCCATGGATCGGCGTGGCTGGAACCTCGCATTGGGATTTCAGGAAATTTTCACCGCAGTGGTGCGACTGAGGTACAACCGCCAGGCCGTGCAGGATGCGGAAGCGTTCCGCGGGCAGATGCGGCAGGCGTTGCGGGCCGCAGAACAGGAAGCGCGCAGTCGCGGATGCAATCCTGAAGATGTGAAGCAGGTTATTTTTGCCGTGGTGGCGTTTCTGGATGAGTCAGTGCTCAGTTCTGGGAACCCGGTGTTCGCGAACTGGCCGCGCCTGCCTTTACAAGCTGAACTGTTCGGAAATCAGCTGGCCGGCGAGATTTTCTTTCAGGAATTGCAAAAGACGTTGAGCCGAAACGATTCCACGGAAACAGCCGATCTGCTGGAAGTGTATTACTTGTGCCTGCTGCTGGGATTTAAGGGCCGCTATGCTGCCGGAGGCGACTTGCGATCGATCATGGCGGCCGTTGAGGAGAAAATCAGGCGCGTGCGCGGCCCGGCCGGGTCGTTGTCACCGCGTGGCGCGATTCCCGCGGACGCCGTTCGCCTGGGGCAATCGGATCGCTGGAGCAGCATTCTGGGAAAGGTAGCGATGGTAACTGTGGGTGTCGCCGTGGTGCTCTTCGTGGTCTTCAAGGTTCTCCTGATGTCGGGCGCGTCATCGCTTTCCGCCCTTGTGGGCGGACTCTAAAAACAGGGGGTAGGAATGTTGTACTGGGTGACCACACTAGTACTGCTCGTTTATCTGGTGCTGGTGTGGCTTCTGGGCAGGTGGCTGCCTCTGCACGGCTCCGACGTGTGGGTGCTGCGCGGCGTCCTAGCCATCCTCGGGATCATTGGAGCCGCGGTCGCGTATTTTTACGTCTACAAAGTAAATAAGGCAAAGCAAGCCTCCGGCGAAGACGATTCCCAACCTGGCGGCACCGATGACCTTGACGCGCTGGTGCGCGAAGCCGTGCGACGGTTGAAGCACTCTACGCTGGGGCGCGGCACTAACCTGGGCAGCCTTCCGCTGGTCTTCGTTCTGGGGGATTCGGGTTCCACCAAGACGACTGTCCTCATTCATTCCGCGCTTGATCCGGAATTGCTGGCGGGACAGGTGTATCGGGACACCGAGGTGCTTCCCACCGGAGTCGCGAATATCTGGTACACACGCCAGGCAATTTTTATCGACCCCGCCGGCTCGATGATGGGACAGGCGGAGCGCTGGAGACGCCTGGTCCGCCTGTTGCAGCCGGGACGATTGTCCGCCGCCATTGGAAAGCGTGCGCAAGCGCCGCGGGCGGCGATTGTGTGTTTTGATTGCGAAACTTTCTTGCAGCCGGGAGCGAGCGAAACCGCCGTCTCCGCAGCGCGAAGATTGTCGGTAAGGCTGCAGGAAGTTTCGCAGTTGTTGGGAATCAGCTTTCCTGTATACGCGTTGTTTACGAAGCTGGACCGCATTTCGTTCTTCGCGGACTTCGTTCGAGGAATGAGTAAGGACGAAGCCTCCGAAGTGCTGGGCGCCACCCTACCTCTGCGTTCACTGAATGCCGGCGTCTACGCGGACGAGGAGACGAAACGGCTTACGAAAGCCTTCGACGAAATCTTTTACTCGCTGGCGGAACGTCGCATCCTGCTCCTGCCGCGCGAACACGAAGCGGAGAAGCTTCCGGCTATTTACGAATTTCCCCGTGAACTCAGGAAACTGCGTACCTTGCTGGTCCAGTTTCTAGTTGACCTTGCGCGGCCCAGTCACCTGGGGACGAATCCTTTTTTGCGCGGTTTTTACTTTACCGGCGTGAGGCCCGTGGTGGTTGACGACGTCGTTGCTGCCCGGGCCGTTCCAGTTGAAGTGGCGGAAGAGGCGTTTGATGCCGGTGCGACTCAAATCTTCCGCGGTGTGGGTGCGCGTGTACAAGCACCGGTAGCCGCCAGAAGCGCCGGATCCCGCCGGATGCCGCAATGGGTTTTCCTCACCAGTTTGTTCAACGACGTTTTGGTGAAAGATCGTGTGGCGCTCGCGACCAGCGGATCCAGTTCGCGAGTAAATCTGCTCCGTCGAATCGTGCTGGGAGCAGTTGCTCTTGTCGGGATTATCTGCCTAACGGGCTTTGCGGTTTCATTCTTGCGCAACCGAGCTCTGGAAACGCGCGTGCACGATGCCGTAGCCGACCTGCGCACTTTGCAGGCCGGAGGCAACCAGGCAGCGAGTACGGGCGACCTTCAAAAACTTGACAACTTACGGAAAGAGCTCGTCGATATTTCGGACTACGAAGTCAATGGGGCGCCGCTGAGTCTGCGCTGGGGTCTGTATGTGGGCGATCAGATCTATCCGGACGCAAAGAGAATCTACTTCCGGCGTTTCCAGAACTTGTTGTTTGCCGAAACCCTGAAGCGCTTGACCGGTAATCTGGAAGCCGTATCCGGGAAGTCCGCTGCGATTGCGCCCAATGACGCCTACGAGAAGACTTACAACGAGTTGAAGGCCTATCTGATAACGACGGAACCCGCCGATCATGACAAGAGCACAAAAGAATTTCTTACTCCCATTTTGCTGAGCCACTGGCTGGCCGATCGCGACATCGACAAAGACCGGAAAGATTTAGCGGCGTTACAGTTCGATTTCTACGCCACCGAATTGGCCAGGGAGAATCCCTTTGCCACTGGCAATTCGAAGTTGATGATCGAGCAAGCGCGCGCCTATCTGGCTCAATTTGGGGGAATCGATCGCTACTACGTACAACTCCTGTCTAAGGCTTCCGAAAAGAATCCTGACGTAAGTTTTAACGATCAGTACAAGGATTCTGCCGGCGTCGTTGTGAGCAATCATAAAGTGAAAGGAGCGTTCACCCGCGGTGGATTCTTATTCGTACAGGATGCATTGAAGGATCCCCGTCTTTACATGGCTGGGGAAGAATGGGTCTTGGGGAAAACGGCCACTCAGGCGATCGATCTGGGAGTGGTGCAGCAAAAGCTGACCGAACGTTACGATCAGGATTTTGTGAACGAGTGGAATACCGTGCTGAAGAGTTCGTCGGTTGCTGGATATGTCAGCAACGCCGATGCCGACAAAAAACTGGAAAAACTTACTGGCCCCACTTCACCTTTATTGGAACTGTTGTACTTCATTTCACACAATACAGACGTCGCCCCAGCCGACGCGAAAACGCATTTCGCACCAGTGCAAGCGGTCGAACCGGCAGGCCCGCCGGACAAAGCTCCAGATCACTACATCGTTGGATCGAACAAAGAATATGTCGATGCTCTGGGCAAACTGGGGTCGGACATCCATGTTCTGGCGCAGAGCCCGGGATCGCCGGATCCGGCTCAACTGGCGCAAGCAGGTGCCTCAGCCGACGCGGCTTCCACCGCCGTAACGAAAGTCATCACGACGGTGCCGGTGGATCAGCAGTTTGGGAATCAAGACCAAGTGCGGCGCCTGCTGGAAGAGCCGATCAAGAATGCAGAAGCATTGCTGAGGCGAGGTCCAATCGACATTGCGAACGGTTCCGGCAAGGCATATTGCTCCCAGTTTGCGGCGGTGATCAATAAATATCCTTTCGACCCAAATTCTCTTCAAGACGCATCCATGGATCAGCTTTATACGCTTCTAGGTCCGACAGGCGATGCCTGGAAGAAGCTGAACGACGACGTGAAGCCATTCGTCCTCAAGGTTGGGTCTAAATTCGTACCGAATCCGGCCGCGACGGTGAAGCCATCACCTGCTTTTCTGTCTTTCTTGAATCGCATCGGAAGCTTGAGCGAAGCGCTGTATCCGTCTGGATCGCAACCACCGCACTTCTCCTACTCGCTAAAACAACTGCCCAGCAACCTTGAGGGAGTTGAAGTGAAGATTGGCAGCGAAAAGCTGGCGGGGGAAGGCGCGCAGAGAACATTCGTGTGGACCGGCGCGCCAGACGATGTGCAGGTCACGACCAAGAGCGGCGATCCTCTGGATGCCTTCAGCGGTCCGTGGGCGGTGTTCAAGTTTGTGGCGCGCGCGCGCCAATTGGGCGGAGGCAAGCTGGAATGGGTCAGCGAAACCAACGGAAGGACGGTAATGCTGCCCAACGGAAAGCAGAAATCGTATGACTACCAGTTGCAGGTTTCCGGCAGTGCGAATCCATTCTTCGATCTGCAAGGTATGAGATGCGTAAGCCAGGTGGCGGGCCGTTAGTCCACCTGACTTTACGTTGACGTCTTCTGGCTTTGCCCGGGAAGGTGGCCGAAGATCCGGTCTTTCCAGGAAGGGTGCAGGGCGCGAATCAGGAGGCAGGTAATATTATCGTCGCTGCCGCCGCCTTTCGCCGCTTCAATCAAATCGCTGCAGGCCCGTTCCAGCGAGTCCTGATTTACCGCTTCGGCCATTTTCTCATTCTTCACGTAGCGCGACATGCCGTCGCTGCAGAGCAGCAGCACGTCTTCGGAATTAAACTCGTGGTCCGCCAGGTCTGGTTCGACGCTGTCGTCGGTCCCCAGCGCGCGTACGATCACGTTCTGCATCTTGGACTGTTCCGCCTCTTCCAAAGTCATGAGTCCGCGTCTGACCTGCTCCATTACCAGAGAATGGTCGTTGGTCAGTTGCACGACGTCATGGTTACGGATCAGGTAAATGCGACTGTCGCCGACGTTGGCAATCGAAAAGAGATTACCTTCGACGGCGACGGCCACGATCGTGGAACCCATTCCCGCGTGATTCATATCCCGTGCGCCAGACTCGTGAATCTCTTGATTCGCCAACTGGATCGCGCTGGCTAAGGCTACCGCGCGCGGCGAAACGCCCTCAAACCCCGCGCCCGCCACGGGCGCGATCTTTTGATCCTGGCGAAAGTACGCCAGCACGGTGTCGACGGCGATCTTACTCGCCAGTTCTCCCGCTTGTTGTCCTCCCATGCCGTCGCAGACCACGAAGATTCCATGGCGCAAATCGTACCCGAAATTATCCTCGTTGTTCTTGCGCACAAGGCCGATATCGGTGTTGCCGGCGGCTTGAATCAGGAGGCTCATGATGCGACAGGTAAGCGCTAAATCCTACCGCACCCGGAAGCTTCGGGTAAACAGGAAGGCGACCCGAATCAGTTAGAAACTAAGAAACTGGGAGCGAGCGGATCGGAACGTTCGCGTTTTACTTTGGGCCCGGTCGTCCCGGCACTTTACCTTTTTCGACCTCTCGACTGAGAGCTTGCCACTCACTCTGCAAGTTGCTGCTGGCGTATTCGGCAAAAAGGTTCGCAGCCCGAAGCGCCCGGGCTGCCTGCTTCTTATCGCCTGCGTCCATCGCTCGCCTCGCCTGTTCCAGCGCCGAGGAGAGTTGCCCATCAGCCACGGACTTGCGCCGCGCCGTGAAGACTGGGACGATACGCGTCAGCAAATTCGAGTGGGCGTTTGCTGGCGGATTCTGCAATGCGCCAGCGCCGATGTCGGGGCGATCCAACGCTGCGTAAGCTTTACCCACAGCTCGCAGCGCCGCGACTTCATTGTCGTTGGCTTCCCGCAGGCACTTCAGCGCAGTCTGAACCGGAGCAGAATGCAGAACCGACGACGGCTGCGATTCCAGGAAGTTGATGCCCTCAGCAAAGTGTTCCTGAGTGGTGAGAACGTCGACCGTGTGCAGCGAGGCATCAATCTCTTGCTGCAGACATTGCAGGCGGCTGCGAGCGTCTTCCAGCAGAAAAAGAAGGGAAGCCGCTCCCGGTTCCTCGGCGACCGGAGTGAGCAACTCGACTATGGCGCCGTAGGATTCCTGTGCCATGAATTCTTGCGCCTGCTTCAGCAATCCTTGGAGATGACTGTTGTTGAGCCGGCGGTCGGCTTCTCGGCGCGCGAGGTCGATCAGTTCGCTAATCTCCGGCGAAGAGATTCCTTCTTTTTTGCAAGATTCGAGCAGGCGCAAGGCTTCCACGTACCGGCCGTTGCTGAGAGCGTCATGGGCGCGAGTTAAATATTCAGCGCGGGCTTGTTCCAAATGGATCTGCGAGATGTGATCCGCAACGCTGGATTGCAGCGCCAGCAAGCGCTCGTTTCCCGGAGTCTGCTGCAGTTCCTCCCGTACCAGTCGCAGCGCTTCCTCGGGCGAAGTCTCCATCAGGCTGCGGCACTGCAGTGCCAGTTGATCGACGCGGCGCCGCATCTCCGCTTCGCGCAGTTGCCCTTTGAACTTGATGAGCATCGGCTCGGTGGGCATGCGCTCCAGAGCCTGATCGACGAGTTGCACGGCGCGGGCGACTTCCTCCGGAGTGGCGGCTAGAGCGACTTCATTTTGCAATTCTTCCAGGATTCGCCGCCGATGTTCCTGGTCGCGCCCCGACCTGGCTGCGGCCTGCAACTTGATCAGTTCAGGGTTCGAAGGATCGACGCGCTCGGCCTCGGCGAGGACTTCCATGGCGGCAGTAAAGTGCCGTGCGCCAATTTCTTTGCGCGCATTCTCCAACAACTCCACGGCTTTTGCTTGACGAGCGGCTTCTTCGATCAGGCGCGCCAGGGCAACGTACGCCGAGCGAACCCGCGAATCTTCGGAGTCCACTTCGATGGCCTTCGCGATTCCTGCTTTAGCTCCCTCCAGATCGCCGCGGTCCCGAGCGGTCGCCGCCTGTAATAGGTATCCATCTACTAGTTCTCTGCGTTTCTTCTTCTGGAGAACGATTTCCAGAAGGTCAGAAAGTTCCGAGCTGGCGGGATCGAGACGGCATGCTTCATGCAGATCGAGAAAGGCTTCTTCGTACCGCTTGGCGCTGGCCGCCTCTTCGGCTTGCTCCCGCAACTGGCGAATCTGTTCCGCGCGCTGCCGTAAAGCCAGGCTCTGTTGTACCTGTGAAATCAATTGCCGTGCTCGGGTGTGCTGGCCGTCAACTTTCAATAGCCGCAACAGAATCTCTCTAGCCGTCGTGTACTGGTCCTCTTGAACTAAACGTTCGGCGCGCTGGATCCATTCCGCGACCTGTTCTTTCTTCAATTCGTCGGCTAACGCAGCGACTTCGGCGGCCATGTCATCCGCAGTCGAATAACGGTCTGCAGGATTTTTCGCGAGCGAACGGTCCAGAATGTCATCCAGAGCGGGGGGATAATCGCGCAGGAATTGGTCCAAGCGAGGATGTTTCTCCGTCAGAATTTTTTGCACGATGCTGTAGTCGCCGGTGAAAGGGAGTTGTCCGGTCAACAGCTGAAACATCATGACCCCAACGGAAAAAATATCGGAACGGCCGTCGAAAGCCGCATCCTTCAGCCGCTCAGGGGCCATGTATTGGATGGTTCCGATCACACTCCCCGTCCGGGTTAGGCGCCCGTCAGTTTTGTCCTGGCGGGCAATGCCGAAATCCAGCAGCTTGGCAACACCATCTGGTTGCACGATTACGTTGGCGGGTTTCACGTCGCGGTGAATCAGGTCGTTGCGATGGGCGTATCCCAACGCGCAGCAGACCTGCTCGATAATCTTCAGCTTGAAAGACAGTGGTTGAGGCGGGCTGGACTGGATGAGACGATCCAAGGGATCGCCCGACAGATATTCCATCACGATATAGGGAAAACCATCCTGTTCGCCTAAGTCGTAAACGATAACAATGTTAGGGTGCCTCAGTGCAGCGGTTTTGGCTGCCTCCCGATAAAAGCGCTGCAGCATTTCCTTGTCGCCGGTGAAGCCTTCGGTGACGGTTTTGATCGCCACCTCGCGATTCAACTGACGGTCAAACGCGCGATAGACCAGCCCCATCCCGCCGCGACCGAGAAGATCGATCACTTCGTACTTTCCAATGCGTTTTATGTTCTGAGCACTCACGGGATTAATCAGAAACTTGCCGGAAGATGGGGGACCTTCTCGGCGGCATTGACCCCGAGTGGAATGGCCAATGCCAAAATACGCGACTAAGTCTACTACTGCCGGACCGGGGCGGCCAGTCGGAATTTAGTCCGTTATTATGCGGGACTGCCGGGCCAATTCATGTTGAACTGTTCACGCAGGAACTTCTTGGCTTCTTCGCGCTCCGCTGTTTGAGTATCTGGAGTGGAGTTCAAATAGAGAATATAAGATTCGGCGGTGCCTTCCGTATCTCCGTCCATGAGCCGCTGACGGGCTTGAGCCAGAATCTTGCTGGGAAGCAACTCGACCTTTTCTTTGACGTCTTTAATCAGCGCGATACGTGCCGCGATTTCTACATCGGTGAGGAACTGGGCCTCGTCTGGCGGAGCTCCGGCTTGTTTTACATTCCTCGTGTCCTCGGGTTTCACGTTTTCCAGCACCACGAACTGTTTTTGCGCCGTGCTCTTGACCGACGGCGTCATGGCGATACTGTTCCCGTTGGAGTCGACAATGCGGAATCCCACTTCAACTACCGCGCTCAAGTCGATTGTCTTCTTGGTATAGCTGTAAGGTTTCACCACGTCACTAAGACTTGTCTTGGGGATGGAATCGAGCTTGCGATGGGCCTCCTCAACTTTTTTCTGGGCATCTTCGACGGCGGTGTTCGCGGTTGCGATGTCTTTCTTTTTACCGTGCGCCTGGGTACCCTCCAGCAGTTTTTGCGCTCTCTGCAAATCGAGGTTCGCAGCCTCATAGTCGCGGTTCGCCTGATTCCATTCTTCGTTGGGAATTTCTCTTTCGCCCGCGCGATATTCTGAGTCAATGGACTCTATGCCTACTTTCGTTACGGGGCGATGCTCCAGCACGTCTCCGATCAGTTGAAAGTTCGGTTCCACGGGCGTCGCGTCCGCTGACCGGACAATCCTGACGGGCAGGCCGGTGGTTTCCAGTCCCGTCGCAATCGCGTCGGAAAGTTGGTCGGCGAAACCTGCGCTGTCTCGCCGCGAAGTCTGGTCTCGAAACGTCACTTTGATCGAAAGCGTGGAACGGACGTTATGGATTGCGGAATTTTTTGTGCGCTCGTCGCGAATGTCGTCGCGGTTCGACTGGTACTGTTGCGCCTCATTCAGATACAACCACGCGATCCCGACACCTGATCCCAGCGGTTTATCGAGATACCGTTTCGCCTGCGCGACGTAGTAGTCGCAAAGTGTTTGCGCAATCAGGTCGAGACGGAGCTTCAGGTCCTGGTCGTCGGGCTGGAGGCTGCTGGCGCGCCGCAAATAATCGTACGCTTTCAGCACGCCGATCTCGTCGGCCCGTCCCTGAATCGGAGTGTGAGCGTCTTTTAGTTTCTTCGCTTCGTCCGATGCGCTGGTAATGTAGTTGGCTTGGAGTGCCAGCATCTGGTCTTTTGCTAAGGCGCGCTGGGCGTCAGGAAGGTCGGACAGGACCTCGTAGGCTTCGATGTAATGCTTGTCTTGTTCGAAGGCGGAACTCTGTTGCAGAGCGGCAGCCGCGGCAGCCTGGTTGGTCGACGATTGATATTCCGTTTCTGCTTGTTTGAGCGCAGAAGTTGATTCCGCGGTGAGCTTGATCTGGGATGCTTTCTGATACTCCTGCACCGCGTCATGCCATTTTTGGTCGCCTGCATTGGATTTGCCGCGATCGAAGTGATATTTATATGCGGCGTCGATGACGGCACTTACCCGCGGCTCTTCCTCTGCAAAAGCCCGAAACTCAGTCGTGGCGGTTACAGCATCATCGTAGCGTTGGGCTCCAATCATCGTTTCCGCACTGCGTAAGGCGGCATCGACACGTTTAGTTTCCGCGGCGATCGCGGTCTGCAGCGTCAGACCTTGGTCGAAATGGGGATCAACCTCTAAGGCGTGGTCCGCCAGCTGTCGGGCATTCGCCAGGTGGACATATCCGATTGTATGGCTGGCCAGCGCTTGTTTATAGGCTTGGAGTTCGGCGCGGGCCTTGTCGGCAATGAGCACCAGCTCTGCATGAACGCCTTCTCGGAATTTGGCGGCCTGCTCGTTGCCTGGAAGCAAATCGCGCACCTGATCGGCTCGCGAGAATGCCGTCTTGAGGTCGGAATACCCGGGAGAGTTTGTGGAGGCGGACTTGCGGTAGAGGGCCAATCCGCCTTCTCCTTCTTTCAACAGCAGCGCGGCCAGAGCCTGCTTGCCGGAGTCCGTGTGCGTGGCTTTGGGATAGCGGCCGAGATAGTCCTGCCATTGGGCAACCGAATGCGCCCGGTTGGCGCGAAGAAACTCCGCAAGCTCAGTATCGGGCGCCGCAACGAAGACAATTTCTACCGTGGGTTTGAACGGCGGCACGACAGTGGTTCCTGCCGGAGACGAACCTACAACTTGTCCCGTCAGCACCGCACGGTCGGCCAATTGCGCGGGAGTCAGCGACTCATCCTTATCGAACTTCAAGTTGGAAGGAACCACGCACTCAGCGGCCGAGCCGCGAGTCAGATTCATGGTTCCGCTGGCGTCGCGCTCCAGCGAGGTCACCGACGAGTTCAGAATGATCTTTGCCAGCTTCCCGTAGGTGGACTTGTTGATCTGAGTCGCACTTCCGCAAGCCCTCACTTCCGACTTGCCGTTGATCAACAACTCGGTCACCTGAACGGCCGCAGCTCCATTCGGCCCGTCAAACAGCTCGATGGCTGTCAGCGGCACTTCCTTGGATTCAACGGCAACACCAGCGAGCAAGAGAAAGATCAGGGCTACGGTTGCCCGTTTCGCGGGAGATCGCAGACAGGATGGCGCGTGAAACATAGGACGTCGCAGCATAGACTCCTCAGAGTGACGGCAAGCGCCATAGATTCGCCTACGCGGGTGCCCCGTATCATACTCACGGTTTGCGCGAAGTCAAGCCTGCGCAAGTGCCGGACGCGGGCACAAACGTGCCATTCATCGATGCCTTAAGCATTTGCCTGGGCCACTATTTTGCAGTAACCTACAACCCGACTTAGAGACGGTTGGAAGTCCCAAGCATGCCGCCGTATCAACAGAAAATCGACAACCGGGAATCCCAAATTGCCAGTCCGGACCATTCTCCGGCTGCAACCGATATCGTGATTCGGCTCTGGGGGGCGAATCGCAACATGTCGTTCTCCTGGAAAACTGACACCGTTCTGGTTTACATGATTGCCGATCTGGTGGGTGCGAGCCACGGCCAGATCGCGGCGGAATCGTCGGAAATGTCTGCGCGGTTCGGCACTTCCCGGCAAGCCATTGTTGCTGCCAGGCGCATTCAGATGTCGATTCTGGAGTTTCTGGCGTGTCGTCCGAGCGAACGTGTCGGGTCGGCAATCTTGATTTATGGGTCACAGGAGGTCGCTCCCACAGGCTTCAACGCGGAAACGATTCAACACGCACTTCGCCAGGCGCTCCCCGGTCAGATTCTGCTCGCGGAGAATATATGCGGACCCCTACGCGAGCTCCCCGGAATCGAGCTTCGCGCTGTTCCAGTTTCCTCCACAGTGATGGGAAACGGCCAGACGAAATTGATTGAGTTGATATGGACGACCCCGGACCGAGTCGCTCTTTTCCAAAATTCAGTAGGCCATGAGGACGAAGCGTCGAGCGATGATGTTGCTTCTGTGGGCGCGACCGTAATCGTTCATTCGTCTTTAGCGCGCATAGTACCGCTACTACCGAGGCTGCGCTGCCAGTGATGGGCGCAGGCGATGTAGTTTCCGGCGACATCTCAGAAACAGCGCCCTTGCGCGTGGGCAAGGTTGCCGATCAACGCCGCGCTCCCGTTTTGAAGGAACTTCCGGAAAAGCAAAACAGTTCCGTGCCGGAGGGATTGGCGGAGTCTGGAGAGCGGCCCTTTCTTACGCCTACCAGGATGATTCTTGGGATCGCCGCGATTGTTCTGGTGACTGCGTTGATCGCAATACTTTACCGCCCGGCGCGCGTTTCGCAACCTCCGATTCCTTTGCAGCAGCACCAGACGGCACGGGACATTCCAGGCAAACCGATCGAACCTCAAGGCGCATCGGCCCAATCGGATCAGGAGATGGGCAAGGAAGAAACCGTGAAGCCACCGAGCGTTCAATTCCAGATGGTTAAGCCACAGATTGTTAAGGCACAAAATGTTAAGCCACAAATCTCTAAGCCACCGAGAGCTAAGCCAGCGGCCTTAGCCGCCACGACTTCCGTGGCGGTTCAGCCGCAAACGATCGAGAAACCTTCCGCGGACAATTTCGTAAAGAACCGGAAAGACAGCCCCGAGCCGGCGATTTATTCCGATGACTCCGGCGGTGTATCCGTGAAGGACATCCCGATGTTGCTGAGAATGGCCCAGCAGGACGCCGGGGCGGGGAATTACGACAAGGCGCGAACTGAATATCGCAAGATTCTAAGGTTGCAGCCGAATAATCAGGATGCAAAAGACGGTTTGCATAAGCTCGATCTCATTCAGAAGGAACAGCAATGAGGGCTAGCCGTCATGTATTTCGGGCTGATCCCAGATAACTTCGAGTCACCGCAGTACGTTCTGACTCGAAAAATCAACCCTTCCCAAGGAGTCGCGCATGCCAAAAGCCTTCGACTTCGGTGGTGTGGATCTGACGACTGGAGGGGATAGCTCGGGCGCTCGCCCGTCTTCTGAAACTCCGTTCCGCATCGCAATCCTCGGCGATTTCAGCGGGCGTACCCCTCGCGGGATTTCCGATAGCAAGACGATCGCCAAACGCCGGGCGCTGCTCATCGATCGAGACAATTTTGACGAAGTGCTATCTCGCATCGGCCCTGAACTGGGGATGGCGATGGGGGATGGCTCGTTACACCTGCGTTTTTCTGAGCTCGACGACTTCCATCCGGACCGGATTTTTCAACGGCTCGAGGCTTTCAACAAACTGCGTGATTTGCGTGAACGCGTGCAGGATCCGTCGACCTTTCAGCAGACGGCGGAGGAGTTGGGGCTCCGTTCTCCCCAATCTGTGCCCGAGACGCGCAACGCCGGCACGACGCCCGTTATCGCTCCCGATGCCACTCGGCTGGCGTCCGGAAGTTTCCTCGACGAAATGATCGAGCAGACAGAAGCTCGCATTGCCGAAGATCGATACAGGCCCAAGCCGGATGAAGTCCGCCAGTTCGCGCAGCGCGTCGCGGCAAAACATCTGGTGAGCGCGCGGGACGACCGCCAGCCGGAGGTCCTAAGCGTTATTGATCGCGGCATTAGCGGCTTGATGCGGGCGGTTCTCCATAACCGGGATTTTCAGGCGCTGGAGGCGATCTGGAGAGCGATGTTTTTCCTGGTGCGGCAACTCGAAACCGGTTCTCAGCTCAAGCTTTATCTGGTCGATGTTTCGAAAGAAGAACTGAGGACGGACCTGAACAGCGCTTGCGAGCTGCGAGACACCGGAACGTACGGCCTTTTGACGGAGCAGAGCGTTGAAACTGCCGGGGCCGAACCGTGGGCAATCGTGGTAGGACACTACAGCTTCGGCCCGAGGAAGGAAGATACCGACTTTTTGTCCCGTATGGCCGCGATTGCGTACCGGGCGGGTGCGCCATTTCTTGCCGAAGCGGACGCTCATCTGGTGGGCTGTTCTTCTCTTGCCTCGACCCCTCATCCTCGAGACTGGGCAAAATTGCCTGCGGACCAGGCCGCTCGCTGGGGCGAGCTCCGGTGCCGCACGGAAGCCGCAGCGGTTGGATTGGCGCTGCCGCGCTTTTTGCTGCGGTTGCCCTACGGGAAGAAGACAGGTCCTCTGGACTCATTCGATTTCGAAGAATTTCCAGAGATGCCGCCGCACGAAGACTACTTGTGGGGAAACCCCGCCATTGCCGTTGCCCTGCTGCTGGCTCAATCTTTTACCGAGGCAGGATGGGAGATGCGTCCCGGCACAGTCGCGGAAATTGACCGACTGCCGCTGCATGTCTATGAAACCAATGGTGAGTCCAAATCGAAGCCCTGCGCGGAGACGCTGCTGACTGAGGATGCGGCGGAGCGCCTACTGGAGTCAGGCCTGATTCCCGTGATCTCGTTCCAGAACAGAGACATGCTAAGGGTGATGAGATTTCAGTCGATTGCCGATCCCTTGCGGTCTCTTGCCGGGCAATGGGTCAAGTAATGTTACTGCCCAGGTGGCTTCCTCGGGGTCGGAACAGGGCTTTCCAGGGATGCGCATGTTTCTTGTAACGGTTAGCCGGCCGCAAACACTATCCTCAGCATGGCAAATGCGGCGTCGAATATCGAGCGATTTCGCGGGACGATATTTTCAATGCAAAAAACAGCTTGGTGCTTGACTGCGCTAGGGGCATGTGATAAACCAGTGCTCCACGACCCGTACGGTCAGATGGCGAAAGGCCTGGCCACTTTCCCTTTTGTGGTGTTTTCTACCTGACTGTACGTCCCCTGGTTGACTAGCAAAATCGGATTACTGACACCTGATAGGCACTTCCTCGAATACTCGAAGAGGTAGGGAGATAATATGGCAAAACCCAGCACACAGCACAAATTGGACCGGGTGCGTCCGCCCCGTGTTCAGATTACCTATGATGTCGAGACCGGAGGCGCGATCGAAATCAAGGAACTGCCCTTTGTCGTCGGCGTCCTCGGAGACTTCACCGGGCAACCCGAACAACCGCTTCCCAAACTGAAAGAGCGGCGCTTTGTCGAGGTCACGCCCGACAACTTTGATTCCGTTCTGGAAAGCATGAAGCCACACCTTTCGTTCGCAGTCGAGAACAAACTCAGCGAAGATTCCAACGCCGGTCAAATCAAGGTGGATCTGCGTTTCAAGAGCCTCGAAGACTTCGAACCGGAGCAGGTAGCGCGGCAGGTAAAACCGTTGAAGGAACTGCTCGACCTGCGCACGCGACTCAATGATTTGAAGGGCACGCTGCAAACCAACGAGAAGTTGGACGAGGCGTTGCTCGATGCGGTGAGCAAGACCGAGAAGCTTGACAAACTCAAGTCCGAAGTCGGGAAGGGAGAACCCAATGCCTGAGACCCAGAAAGTTGCTGGCAGTACGGCCGTTATCGAACAGGCCGCGGAGTCGAGCATTCTTGACCAGATTGTCGAACAGGGCCGGTTTGGAGACCCCAGCGCGCGTGAGCGTGGCAAGGGGCTGATCAAGGAATTCGTTGCGCAGGTGCTTGAAGGGGCGATGACTTTGGGCCGCGATGCCGACCAGATGATCACCGCCCGGGTTGCACAGATCGACCATCTCATTTCGCTTCAGTTGAACGAGGTCTTGCACAACGCCCAGTTTCAGAAATTGGAATCCACCTGGCGCGGACTCAAGTATCTGCTGGAGCAATCGGAGACCGGGACGCAACTGAAGATTCGTATTCTGAACGCGTCGAAGAAGGACCTGTTGCGCGATCTGCAGCGGGCTCCTGAATTCGATCAGAGTGCGATGTTCAAAAAGGTCTATGAGGAAGAATACGGCCTTTTTGGTGGCGAACCGTATGGCGCCTTGGTTGGCGATTACGAATTCAGCAAACATCCCGAAGACCTGGAATTGCTGGAGAAAATCTCGCAGGTCGCGGCATCCGCCCACGCTCCGTTCCTTTCGGCAGCGTCGTCGGAACTGCTGAACATGGATAGCTTCACAAGCCTGGATCAGCCTCGGGATATCGGCAAGATCTTCGACAGCACCGAGTACGCCAAGTGGAAAGGGTTTCGCGAGAGCGACGACTCAAGGTATGTCTGCCTGACTTGCCCGCGCATCCTGATGCGCCTGCCATACGGCCGGGACACGGCGCCCGTGGAGGGCTTCAATTTCGAAGAGGGCGTGGATGGAACGGATCATTCCAAGTATCTCTGGGGCAACTCCGCATATGCGCTCGCGTCCAAAATGACGCAGGCATTTGCTACCTACGGGTGGTGTGTAGCCATTCGAGGCGTAGAAGGCGGCGGCTTGGTCGATGGACTTCCTTCCCATACCTTCCGCACTGACGAGGGCGATGTTGCGCTCAAGTGCCCGACCGAGATTGCCATTACCGACCGCCGGGAAAAAGAACTGGCAGATCAGGGATTGGTATCGCTTGTGCATTGCAAGGGCACGGACAAGGCTGCGTTCTTCAGCATCCAGTCGTGCAACAAGCCCAAGCTCTACGACAGCGATGCGGCCACGGCGAATGCACGCATTTCGGCGCAATTGCCGTACATGATGGCGACCTGCCGGTTCGCGCATTATTTGAAAGCCATGATGCGGGACAAGATCGGCGGCTTCATGTCGCGCGACGACTGCTGGCGGTTCCTGAACCGCTGGATCAGCCAGTACGTGACGCAAGATGACAAGGCGACCCAAGAGACGAAAGCCAAATACCCGTTGCGGGAAGCGCGTGTGGATGTTGAGGAAGTGAAGGGAAAACCTGGGGTGTACCGTGCGGTTGCGTATCTTCGGCCACATTTCCAACTGGACGAGCTCAATGTATCGCTCCGCCTGGTTGCAGAGTTGCCGGCGTCTGCGAAGAAATAACCCCGTTTGGTCTGCGGGTGCTACAAACAAGGATTCGAATGGATTCTTGACTCTCGAATGGTATGAACTGAGGAGGAATTGCACATGGCAAGTGATTATTATCTGCTGATCGCAGGGGTCAATGGTGAATCGCAAAACCCGAACATGCCCAAGAACATTGAGTTGGACAGTTATTCGTTTGGTGCTAGCAATCCGGCAGACGTTGGCGGCCAGGGATTGGCCGCGGGCAAGTGCTCGTTGTCGGACTTCAGTTTTACGTGCGCGCTGGACTCCTCCAGCTGGCAGATCGTGCAGGCCATGTACAAGGGCACTCACATCGCGTCGGCCGTTTTCTCAGGAATGAAGGCCGGAGGCGGAGGCAGCACGTACAAATACATCACGGTTACCATGACCAATTGCTTCATCACAAGCCACAGCACCGGCGGGGGCTCTCAGGGCGTGCCCTCCCAGAGCGTCAGCATCGCCTACGAGCAGATCGAGTACGAATACTTTACTCAGGACACTTCAACCGGCGGAACGACGTCGGCTGGAAAGACAAAGTACAACATCGGAACCGGCGTCGGGGTGTAAGACCGGCAACGTTCTGAGGTTGAGGTAAATTTGGAGGCATCTCCGTGGCAGGCGAAGGGCCGGTCTCGGGGGTGCCTCCGTATGATGTTGGCCTGTTAAACAAGGCAGTGTCTCGCCCTCGGAGCAAGGATCGGGGCGGGGTTCTTCTCCAATCGTGGGCACCTCATGAATCCTCTAGAACTGTATAAAGCAGGACGGCTCGACGAAGCTATCAAGGCCTTGAGCGCCGAGTTGCGAGACAACCCAACCGATACGAAACGCCGCACGTTTCTGTTCGAACTCCTGTGCTTTGCCGGGGAATATGAACGCGCGGACAAACAACTCGAGGTACTGGGACAGGCCGGACCGACCAGCGAGATGGGCGTACTTCTGTACCGCAGTGCGCTTTATGCTGAGCGCCAGCGCCAGGATCTTTTTTCACGCGGCGAATTTCCCGAACCGAAGGATACGGCCGAGTCGGGCCGGGGGGGCATGCTCAACGGGAAACAGTTTTCCGCATTTTCCGATACCGATCCGAGAATTGGCCCTCGTCTCGAACTGTTTGCGGCAGGGAACTATCTGCTGCTTCCCTTGGAGCACGTGGCTTCGATCCAGATTGCGCCTCCCAAGCGGCTGCGTGATCTTCTGTGGACGCCGGCAGCGGTGCGGACCACACCTGCGTTTAAGGGAACCGAGCTCGGAGAGGTGCTGCTTCCAGTTCTCGCGCCCTTCTCATGGCGGAGCCCGGATCCGGCGGTGCGCCTGGGTCGTGCAACGGTCTGGGAGAAGCCCGAAGGGTACGACTACCAGGTTCCGTTCGGCCAAAAGATGTGGCTGGTGGACGAAGAGGAAATCCCGTTGCTTGAACTGCGCGCGCTCGAGTTCAGTCCAGCGTCCGTGGCCGCCTGACCTATCATGCCCTTTCCCGACGATCTGCTGAATCCTATTGAGGGGCCGAATCCCAGCGGCGCCAATCTGCGCTACGACCCGGTCTACGACAAGATCAAGGAAGCGAGGCGCGAGGAAGCTCAGCCTCCGCCTGGAATGACCGAGCGCGACCGCAAGGTTGCCGAGAACCCGCTGGTGATCAAACTTGCAACCGAATCGCTCACCAAGCGGACCAAAGATCTGCAACTTGCCGCCTGGCTTACAGAAGCGCTGCTAAAGCAAACGGGCTTCGGGGGGCTGAAGAATGGTCTCGCTCTCTGTTATGGCTTTGTCGATAAGTTCTGGGACACGGTGTACCCGGAACTCGAAGATGGCGATGCCCAATCGCGTGGAGCACCGTTGGGATTTGTTGGAACCAAACTGGATCTTCCGCTGAAACTCGTCCCGGTGGTGGAGAAGGCTCCGTACAGCCTGCTGGATTACCAACAGTCCCGCGACGTCGGCTACGAAGATCAGGCAAAGACCGACGAAGCTAAGAAAAAACGGGCCGCATTAGTTAAGGAAGGCAAACTCGCTCCGGAGGCCTTCGATAAGGCTTTTGAAGATACTCCGAAGAAATTTTACGCGCAAGCCGAACAGGATCTTGATACCTGTCTGCTAACGCTCTCTCAGCTGAAGAAAACCTGCGATGAGAAATTCGGCGAGGAGGGACCCGCATTCGGTCCGCTGCAGTCTGCGCTGGACGCAACCCGTCACCTGATTCACAGCTTTCTGCAAAAGAAGCGGGAGAAGGAACCGGATCCCGTGGAAGCCGTAGCGACTGCGGAGAGTGGGGCAGAAGGGGAAGCTCAGGCGGAAGCTGCAGGTCCGGCGCGTACCGGCGTTTTGATTTCCGTGGAAACTTCGTCGGAGCCTCCAGATCGGGTCGATGCGATTCGCAAAGTCGCAGAGGCCGCCGCTTTTCTGCGCAAGCGTGAGCCCACGAGCCCAGCTTCGTACTTGATGTTGCGCGGACTGCGCTGGGGAGAGCTTCGGGCGGCAATCGACTTGGCGGATCCTACGAAACTCGAGGCTCCGCCCAGCGATCTTCGTCGACATCTAAAAAGGCTGCTGCTCGACAAGAAGTACGAACCATTGCTGGAAGCGGCGGAGAGCGCAATGGCGCTGCCGTGCAGCCGCGCCTGGCTTGACCTGCAGCGCTTCGTCGTGGAAGCCTGCGACGGCCTGGGCGGGGGATACGAAGCCATTGCCCGCGCCATCCGTTCCGAACTAAAGGCGTTGATCACCGACATTCCACAATTGCTCGATGCCACGCTCATGGACGAGACGCCAGCCGCCAATGCTGAGACGCGCGCCTGGCTGGTGGCACTGAGCCAGGCACCTTCCGAGCATGCCCCAGCGGTGGAGGCGCCGCTTCGCATCTCCACAAGCTCCAACGGCGCGGGATCGAGATGGCCCGGGCAGGCGACCGACGCTTACACTTCTGCGCTGCAAGCTCTGCGCGAAGGTCAGGAGCGGAAGGCGTTCGAAATCCTGCAGCAGGACATAGCCCGCAAACGATCGGGACGGGAGCGATTCCGCCGGCGCATGCAACTGGTAGAAATTTGCGCATCCACCAACAAGGGAAATGTCGCGCAACCCATCCTGGACGACTTGGCCGCCGCCATCGAAAACCACAAACTGGACGAGTGGGAGGATCCTGGCGTGGTGGCGGGCGCGCTGGCCACCATCATGAAGATGAGCACCAAAATTCAGGCAGACAAGGCACAGCAGCAAAAATTATTCGAGCGCATCTGCCGGTTGGATCCGGCGCAGGCGCTGGGAGACGGGAAGTAAGCCATGGCCAGGCGAGACGCCACCGGGCCGGTCACGCTCTCGGTATTGGACCGGCTGATCGATCGCGATCCGAAAACCCGATCGGAAATCCCGTTCACTCGCGCGCAATCCTTGCGCGAACTCAAGCTGGCGTTGAAGCGTGATCTCGAATGGCTGCTCAATACCAGAAAGACGATCGATCCTTCCCCCGACACGGCACGTGAGACCGTCCGCTCCGTGTACCACTACGGATTCGCGGACATATCTTCCAAATCGGTACATTCCAGCCGCGACCATGCTGATCTGGTGCGAGAAATGGAACTGGCCATCGCTGTCTTCGAACCGCGGTTAAAGCGCGCCAAAGTACGCATGGAGATAACGCAGGGAAACTATCGCGCTTTGAATTTCGTGATCGAAGGACTGTTGTGCATGGACCCTGCGCCCGAACCGGTGCGTTTCGACACCGTCCTGGAACTGGGCAAGGGCGAGTACGAAATTAAGGGAGCCGATCTTGCGCAATGAGCTGAGAAATTATTACGAGAGCGAGCTCACCTTCCTGCGACAGACCGGCGCGGAGTTCGCCGACAAGTATCCCAAGATTGCCTCGCGCCTTCTCTTAGAGCCGGATCGTTGCGAGGATCCGCACGTCGAGCGCATGCTAGAAGCTTTCGCTCTGCTGGCCGCCCGCGTGCATTTACGCATCGACGACGATTTTCCCCAAATCACCGAGGCGCTGCTCAACATCCTTTACCCGCACTACATGCGGCCCGTTCCCTCAATGTCAGTGGCTCAGTTGCACACCGATACGGAGCAAGGCAAGCTGACCAGCAGCCTCACCATTCCGAAGGGAACCGTTCTCTATTCGCGCCCGGTGGAAGGTGTGCCCTGCAAGTTCCGCACGTCGTACGACGTGACCTTATGGCCGTTCAAAGTTTCCCAGGCACAGTGGATGACGCCCGATCGCATCCGCCCCGCATTGCGCTCGTCCGAGGCCGCCGTCTTGCGAGTCGAGCTCGAATGCTCCCCCGACGTTTCCTTTGAGAAGCTCGACCTGGAGACGCTGGCTTTTTACCTGAACGGTGAGAGCGCGGTCGTCCACGGCTTGTACGAATTGCTATGCAGAAATTGTGTCCGGATTCTGGTGCGCGATCCTGCTAACCCAAAGGCGCCAGTGCGCGAACTTCCGGTGCGCAATCTTCAGCCCATGGGGTTCGGCGAAACCGAAGATGTGCTGCCCTATCCCCGCCGTTCCTTCATGGGATACCGCCTTCTACAGGAGTATTTCGCCTTTCCAGAAAAGTTCTTCTTCATGAATCTCAAAGGACTTTCGGAATTGCAGCGCGCCGGCCTCAAGTCGAAAGCCGAGATTTTGTTCATGATCTCGCCCTTTGAACAGGACGGCCGCCATCAACGCCTGGAAGTCGCGGTGAACGCCAAGACTCTGCGCCTTGGGTGCACGCCCATTATCAATTTGTTTGCGCAGACCGCCGAACCGATCCTGGTCGATCAGACCCGCTACCAGTATCCCATTGTGCCCGACGCGCGCCGCCGTCAGACCATGGAAATCTACTCCGTGGACGAAGTCATCAGCACCGACGCTGAAACTCACGAGACCGTAACCTATCATCCGCTCTATTCGGAGCGGCATGCGGTCCAGGGAACGACGCCCGCATACTGGTACATTAGCCGATCGCCCTCAACCCGAAAAGGCGATGAGGGGACAGATGTTTTTCTTTCCCTGGTCGATCTTTCGAATCGCCCCATGCAACTCGACTATGACACGGTAACGGTGCGATGCAACTGCACCAACCGTGATTTGGTCACGCGCTTGCCGTTCGGCAGCGAGAACGGCGACTTCGAAATGACTGGGACTGCGGCGATCAAGCGCATCGTGGCGCTCCACAAACCCACTCGCACCCTGCGTCCCCCCCTCGACGGAAAGACTCTGTGGTCGCTGATCTCCCAATTGTCGTTGAACTATCTTTCCATTGTGGGCGACGGCAAGGATGCGCTGCACAAGATTCTCGAACTCTACAATTTTTCCGATTCGCCGGAGACCAAGAAACAGATCAGTGGAATCACGGCTGTCGATGCGCGCCGGCATTTTACCCGCGTGATTTCCGAACATGGAATCAGTTTTGCACGGGGCACGCGGGTGGAGATCGAATTCGACGAAGAGCAATTCAGCGGCGGCGGAGCTTATCTATTCGCCAGCGTGCTCGAAAAATTCCTGGGTCTCTACGTGTCGATGAATAGTTTCAGCCAATTGGTGGCGCGAAGCCGCCAGCGAAAGGAGCCGTTAGAAGAGTGGGCGCCGAGAGCGGGACAATCAGTTCTGATCTAGCAGCTACCGAGGCCGGGGAGAAGCTCCGTCGCGAGCCTTTTGCTTTTGACTTCTTCCAAGCGGTGCGTCTGCTGGAAAGATTTCTTCCCGAGCGCACGTCGGTGGGCCGCTTCGCGCATCCCGAGACTGAAGTGGCGCGTTTTGCCGTCAATCCCTCGCTGGCCTTCCCGGCCAGCCAGATCCAGTCCATGGACTGTCCTGAAGATGGCGCCGTGAAAATGACGGTGAATTTCATGGGGCTGACCGGTCCCGAAGGAGTTCTCCCCAATCCCTACACATCTCTGATCATCGAAAGATTGCGGGTTTCCGACTACTCGCCGCGCGACTTCCTGGATATTTTCAATCACCGGATTATTTCGCTCTTTTACCGCGCCTGGAGGAAATATCGCTTCGATGTTGCTTACGAGCAGGGCGAGCGCGATCTCTTTTCCCGACATTTACTGAGCCTGCTGGGGCTAGGCACCGAAGGCTTGCGCGATCGCCAGGCCGTCTCCGATGATTCCCTGATTTACTATGCGGGCTTGCTGGCGCAGCGCCCACGTTCGGCTCAGGCTCTGCAGCAGATTCTTACCGACTACTTCGACGTGCCGGTCAAGATCGAGCAGTTCGCGGGCGCGTGGTATCGCCTCGATCCTGACACGCAATGCCGATTATCGGAAGCAAGTAGCGAAAGCGGCGAACTCGGTTTTGGCGTCGTGGTTGGCGATGAAGTGTGGAACCAGCAGTCCAAGGTCCGCATTGTTCTGGGTCCATTGTCGCTGGAACGTTATGTGGATTTCCTGCCCGACGGGCGATCGTGGGAGCCGCTCAGGGCATGGGTGCAATTTTTTTCGAACGAGGAGTGGGACTTTGAAGTCAAGCTGGCTCTGGAGCGCGAGCAGGTTCCGGCGTGCACGTTGGGAGCCGAAGGCGCATCTGGCCCGCAATTAGGCTGGGTGTCGTGGGTGAAGTCGGCGCCCTTCCGTCGCGATCCGGATGATACCGTGCTCGCGCTGGAAACGTTACAAGGGGGACACCATGAATCTGAAGTCGCTGATCGGCAAACTTAACGATTCGACCCGCGGCGCGTTGGAGGCCGCGGCAGGACTGTGCCTGGCACGCACCCACTACGATATCGAGGTAGAGCACTATTTGACGAAGCTCCTCGACTCGACCGACAACGATGTGGCCGCGATTTTCAAACACTTTGAGATCGATACTTCGCGGTTCTCCGGGGAGTTGGCGCGGGCGCTGGACAAATTGAAGACCGGGAACGCTCGTACGCCGGCGCTCAGCCCAACGCTGATGCGCATGCTGATCGAAGCCTGGACCCTGGGTTCGATCGACTACAACGCTGGTCAGGTGCGCACCGGATTCACCATTCTCGCCCTGGCGACGAATGATGAACTGGTCCGGCTCATGCGTGATATCAGCCGTGAGTTTCAGAAGATCCCGGCCGATGTGCTGCGCAAGGATTTCGCCTCGATCGTGGGCGATTCGAACGAAGAGGCGCAGGCGGCCATGGCAGCCGCAACAGCGGCGCCAGGCGCACCGTCTGGGGCTCCACGTCCGGGTGGCAAAACTCCCAATCTCGACCAGTTCACGATTAATCTCACGGAGAAAGCCAAGACTGGCAAGGTCGATCCCGTACTGGGCCGCGACTTCGAAATCCGTCAGGTTGTGGACATTCTGATGAGACGCCGGCAAAACAATCCGATCCTTACGGGCGAAGCGGGAGTCGGGAAAACCGCGGTAGTGGAAGGATTCGCCTTGCGCGTAGCGGACGGAGATGTGCCCCCTCCGTTGCGCAACGTCACCGTGCGGACGCTGGATCTCGCGCTGCTGCAAGCCGGAGCCGGCATTAAAGGTGAATTCGAAAATCGCTTGAAAGGACTGATCGAAGAAGTGAAAGCCTCGCCGATCCCAATCATTTTGTTCATCGACGAAGCCCACACCATGATTGGCGCGGGAGGACAAGCCGGGCAGGGCGATGCTGCGAATCTTCTGAAGCCGGCCTTAGCACGCGGCGAACTGCGCACGATCGCTGCCACAACCTGGTCGGAGTACAAGAAATATTTTGAAAAAGATCCAGCTCTGGCCCGCCGTTTCCAGGTGGTAAAGGTAGAAGAGCCCATCGAGACGCAGTGCATGACCATGCTGCGCGGCATCGTTCCGTCGCTCGAGAAGCACCATAAAGTCCGCATCCTGGATGAGGGACTGACCGCTGCCGTCCATCTTTCCCACCGCTATCTTGCGGGACGCCAGTTGCCCGACAAAGCTGTGAGCGTGCTCGACACCGCTTGTGCCCGGCTGGCGCTGGGACAGAATGCCACTCCGTCCGCCATTGAAGACAGCGTCCGCCAGATCGACGATCTCGCCGTCCAGCAGAGAATCCTGGAACGCGAATCCGCCGTGGGCACGGATCATCGCGAGAGGCTTGAAGAAATCGCCATCAAGAGTAGAGAAATCGAATCCCGTCTGGGTCGATTACGCACACGTTTTGAAAAAGAACGCGACCTGGTGACGACGATTCGCGACCTCAGGGCACAGCTCGAAGGTGCAGCCGCTTCGCGGAATGGAAATGCGGTCGCGCAAAACAGCTCGGAAATCCCCGGCGTCGCTGCCAACGCACCCGCACCTGCTGCAGTCGCAACCGCTCCGGCAGCATCGTCGTCGTCGGCTACAGCCGTCGCAGTCGAGGATGCGCCAAAAACTCAGGACCTGACTGCTGTGCGCGCACAACTCGCCCAAGCCGAGGCCGACCTCGCCTCACTGCAAGGCGAAGCGCCGATGATCCGGGTCGCCGTCGACGCTCAAATTATCGGCGAAGTAATTTCTGCCTGGACCGGAATTCCAGTCGGAAAAATGATGAAGGACGAAATCTCTACGGTGCTTTCTCTACCAGCATTCCTGGGCCAGCGCGTCATCGGGCAGATCCACGCACTGGAAATCATCAGCCAGCGAATCTCGACGTCGCGCGCGAGGCTCGACGATCCCAACAAGCCTATCGGCGTGTTCATGCTGGTGGGACCGAGCGGAGTCGGCAAAACCGAAACAGCACTCGCGCTTGCGGACCTTCTCTACGGTGGCGAACGCAACCTGATCACGATCAACATGTCTGAGTTTCAGGAAGCTCATACCGTGTCGACTCTGAAGGGCTCGCCTCCAGGCTATGTCGGCTACGGTGAAGGAGGTGTGCTGACGGAGGCCGTGCGGCGCCGGCCCTACTCGGTTGTGCTGCTCGACGAAGTCGAAAAGGCGCACCCCGATGTGCTGGAACTCTTTTACCAGGTGTTCGATAAAGGAACGATGGAAGACGGCGAAGGTCGCGAGATCAACTTCAAGAACACCATCATCATCCTGACCACCAACGCCGGCACCGACACAATGGCGAAGTTGTGTGCAGACCCGGAGACCATGCCGAGCCCGGAGGGTCTGGTGAAAGCTCTGAAGCCTGAACTCAACAAGATCTTCAAGCCAGCATTTCTCGGACGAATGGTCATCATTCCGTACCTGCCCATTCGCGACGAGAATATGAAACAGATCATCAAGCTGAAACTGGCCAAGATTCAGCGCCGCATCCAGGAAAATCACAAGATCGAACTGCTTTACGACACCGCCGTGGTCGATGAAGTGGCTCGCCGCTGCACCGAGGTGGAGAGCGGCGCCCGCAACGTCGATAACATTCTTACCAACACGATGCTGCCTGAAATTTCGCGGCAATTGTTGGGCCGAATGGCCGCGAATGAACCCATGGAACGGATTCATGTCGGCATCGGCGCAGATGGGGCATTCGTATATCAATAGGCGCACGCCACCGCAAAAGCTGGTTGACGCAAGCCAGCCGCCGTCTTGCGCGGACGGTAAGACCGGGGGAAGGACGGGTACGTGCCAGACGAAAGCTACACTCAAGACCACCGTTTCATGGCGGTGGACACTCCGCTGGGGAAGGATGTTCTTCTGCTGCAGGAGTTGGCGGGATACGAAGGAATTTCGCGTCTGTTCAGTTTCGAACTGGATTTGCTCGCCTTTGACAACGATTCCATTGCCTTTGACGACATTGTCGGGCAGAAAGTTTCTCTCACCCTGCATCTTCCGGATGGCAAGCCACGTTATATCAGCGGATACGTGAGCCGCTTCACGCAGGGAGAAACTGACAAGCGCCTATTTACCCATTACCATGCTCAAGTAGTACCGTGGCTGTGGTTTTTGACCCGCCAGGCCGACTGCCGCATTTTCCAGAACCTGGCCGTGCCTGACATCATTTCCCAGGTATTCAATCTCTTCGATTTCAAGGATTTTAGGCTTAGCCTCAAAGCCAGTTATCCCCAGCTCGAGTATTGCGTGCAGTATCGTGAGACCTCGTTCAACTTCGTGTCGCGGCTGATGGAAGAATTCGGCATTTTCTACTATTTCGATCATTCAACTCAGGGCAAGCACACCATGGTGCTGGCCGACCAGTCCAGCACGCTTCCCGAGTGTCCGAGTTCCCCCATAAGCTACGAACTGGAGGTCGGGGGTCTCGATGATCCCGAAGTCATCAACAACTGGCATGTCGGGCAGGAGGTGCGCACCGGAAAATACACCGTAACCGACTACAATTTCACGACGCCGTCCACCAGTTTGCTGGCCAACGATCCGACGGTAGTCGATCTCGCTGCCAGTCAGCCACTGGAGTTCTTTGATTATCCCGGACTGCACACTACTAAAGATCAGGGCGACACGGTGGCCAAGGTGCGCATGCAGGAAGAGGAAGCTGGGTATATGGTGGTGTCGGGCGCGGGCAACTGCCGCGGACTGATGTCCGGCTACTCATTTGAGTTAAAAAATCACTATCGCGCAGACCAGAACACGGCTCATGTGGTCACCGAGGTGCGGCATTCTGCTTCGGCGGGACAAAGTTACACGAGCGCGGGAACGCGAGGCGGGGAGACGTACTCCAATAACCTAATGTGTATTCCGGCCTCGGTTACCTTCCGCCCTGCGCGCGTTACGCCAAAGCCCTTTGTCCAGGGGCCTCAGCCTGCCCTGGTCGTGGGCAAGTCGGGCGAGGAGATCTGGGTCGATAAATACGGGCGCGTCATCGTGCAGTTTTATTGGGACCGGCTGGGTAAGAAGAACGAAAACAGTTCTTGTTGGATTCGCACGTCTCAGCCTTGGGCCGGCGGAAACTGGGGCGCAATGTGGATTCCGCGCATCGGCCAGGAAGTGCTGGTCAGTTTCCTGGAGGGCGATCCGGACCGGCCCCTAATTACCGGCCGTGTCTACAACGCCGACCAGATGCCGCCCTACACCCTGCCTCAATATCAGACCCGAAGCACTTTCATGTCGCGCAGTTCCAAGGGCGGCAGCGCTTCCAACTACAACGAACTTCGTTTTGAAGATCTGAAGGGTAAGGAACAGATCTTCGTGAATGCCGAGAAAGATATGGATTTACGCGTCGAAAACGACTCGCGGGAATTCATTGGCGCGAACCGCCATCTCATTGTGACCGCGAACCAGCAGGAGCAGATTCAGGCGGAGAAACACTTGCACGTGCAGGGCAGTCATTTCGAGAAGATCGATGGCAACATGTCGCTGCAGATCGCACAAAATCAGATGGAAAGTGTCACCGGCAACAAATCCCTCTCGGTAACCGGTAATCAGAGCGAAAGCGTGACCGGGAATGTCTCATTAGCAGTCACCGGCAATCAGGATGTAACCAACATGGCGTACGCCATGAAAAGCAACACCACAATCCATCTCAATGCAGGCATGAGCGCGGTGATTGAAGCGGGAATGGAGCTGACGTTAAAAGCCGGCTCCAACTTCATCGATATTGGTCCGGCAGGGATTTTCATTTCTGGAACGCCGATGGTATTCATCAACAGCGGTGGTGCTGCCGGAAGCGCTCCCGACGCAAGTCCGCAATCGCCCGAGTCGCCCACCGACCCCAAGGATCCAGATACGGCCGACGATGGCAGCAAAGGAACGAAGTTGAGCTGATCATGGTGGCTCGCAAGCGGAGTCGAACCAGGGAATAGGAAATCATGGCACCATCACTGTCAGCTCTCCCGGCATGACAAAGCTGATCACGCCCGCCCACATGCACATGTTCGTCGAAGTATTGTCGAGCGTGGGCATATTCCCCAGCATCACCGTTGGGGCGCCCGGCACCCAAGGTGCCGTCGTAGCGGGGATGCAGGGCATCGGTGTGAGGACGCCCATCGCCGCAGCGGTTGCGGCGGCAACCATCGGGTTTGCCGGCGACATACACATGCCGAACGGCATGATGTTCACCATTGGAATGTAGTCCATGATGTTGGCGTCGGGAACTTCGTCGGTCATGACTCGGTTGGTGGGAAGAACCACCAGCGAACTCGGCGCCATCCCCATGGTGCACATCATGCTCGCTCCCATGCAGACTTGCATTGGCATAACCACCCCCTAGCCAATTGGCTGCAGGGCATTTTAGCAAAGCCGAAATCGAATGCAACTGGGAGCCAATGCCGAACTAACAATGGCGAGATACGCAGGCGGCTGGCTGGCCCACCACTTGAGAAGTAGGGGTATCCCTACCGTTAACTCAGGAAGAACCTTAGTAACCTTGCTGTTAGCCCGGGCATCCTACACTATGGGTAGAGGCAACCGATCAGGTCGTCTTTCCAGGGGTAACGCAATGGCTAAGGCCAAACTAACTTCGGGCATGTGGCGAATCGATCCGCAGAAGTGGTCGCGAGTGATCGATCGTTGTGGACAGCCGGTAGCTTCGGTGGAACCGGACTTGGATTCCAACACCAATGCCAGCCTCATTGCGGCTGCACCGGACATGTTCGAGTTGCTCGAGACCCTGGAGAACGATACCTCGATTCCTCAGATGGTGCACGAAGAGATTCAATTGGTTCTGCGGCGCGCCCGCGGCGATTTTGGCTTTGCCGTCTTTTCTCGAAGTCTGGCCGGACACCTGCGTTCCAGAAGCCAAGAGTGGCTGAAGTTTATGGAGAGCCTCTGGAAGTCCGACGGCGCCGCCGAATAGCAGAGTAGTAGTCCAGCCTAATCCCGCCTCCATTGATCGCGTACTTGCGCAAAGATTGACGCGTCCCCGACCCTTGCCGATTTGCCCTTTGCTTCCTGGCTCAGGAATTGTTATCGTGGGCAGCCGTGTTGAAAACGGCCTGCGATGCGCTCTGAGCAGTGGCAGGGAGCGCAACCATCTATGAAGCAGCTAAAGCCAGTTCTTTGGACCAAGGGGACGTTCCTGACTCCCCAGCATCTCCAGGTGCAGGATCGCTTCATCGAAGATGCGCTCAATTTCCGTCTGCAGGCGCTCAAGTTCTGTCCATGGGGATTTCGCGAACTGGCAATCAACGCGGAACTGCTGGCCGAGGGACAGTTTGCAATCACGCGCGCCACGGGTATTTTTCCCGATGGACTTCTGTTCGAAATTCCGGAAGCCGATCCACCGCCGCCCTCGAAGACCCTGGAGGAGTTCTTCGAGCCCGGCACGAAGAGTCTGGACATTTACCTGGCAATTCCTGACTACCGCCAACGTGGCTTGAATGTCTCCACGGGAAAGGATGGAGGTACCCGCTATCTCGCTGAGGTAACCGCGTTTCGCGACGAGAATACCGGCGCCAGCGAGAAGCCCATCCAAGTCGCGCGAAAAAATATGCGCCTCCTGGCGGAGTCGGAGAACCGTGAAGGTTCTTCCGTGATTCGAGTCGCCAACGTGGAGCGGACCGCTGCCGGCGCGTTTCAACTCAATCCCCGATTCATTCCTCCGCTGATCGAGATCGGCGCGAGCGAATATCTAGTGGGATTGCTGCGTGGTCTGGTTGAGCTGCTGTCCGCCCGCAGTACTCAGCTTTCTGCCGGCCGGCGACAGAAAAATCAGAGCCTGGCGGATTTCACCGCCTCTGACATCGCCAATTTCTGGTTGCTCTACACCGTGAACTCTAACTTTCCAGTCTTTTCCCATCTCTACGAAAGCAAGATGGGCCATCCCGAGGAACTGTATTCCGCAATGGCAGGGCTCGCGGGATCGCTGACCACGTTTTCTCAAAAAATGCGGCCGCGCGATCTTCCGCTCTACGTGCATGATTCTCTCGGGCCGGTTTTTTCGGAACTGGATGAGAAGCTTCGCGCGCTGCTGGAAACCGTTGTGCCCACCAACCTGGTGTCGCTGCCGTTGAAGCTGGTGCAGAACTCGATTTACGCCACTGCGATCGACCACGATAAATATCTTCAGAACACGCGCATGTACCTGGCGGTGAGTGCGGAAACCAGCGAAGAGACCATCATTCAAAAAGTGCCGCAGCTGGTGAAAGTCTGTTCGGCCACGCACATCGAGCATCTCGTGCGCCAGGCCTTGCCCGGAATTCCGCTGCGGCATCTCACCAGTCCACCGAGCGCGATTCCGGTAAAACTGAAGTATCAATATTTCGCTCTGAACCAGTCCGGGCCAGCGTGGGAAGCCGTGAACCGCGCCCGCAACTTCGCCGCTTATGTTCCCGGCGACCTTCCGAATCCCACGCTGGAACTGCTGATCCTATTGCCTCAATCAAATTGAAATGGCTGATTGTTGATTTTCGATTGCTGATTTAGAAGCTCGCCGAGGCCGATCGCTTTTCAGTCAACAATCGGCAATCAAAAATCAACAATTGCGCGGCAAGCATCGCTGCACCACGTTCTCCTAGCGCTTTAGCATGAAGTAAAGCACCAGCAAGGCTGCGATAAAAAAAAGCACAGTCAAGGTCAGGATCAGCGGCCAGTACGAGACTGGCGGCTCCGAAACACCTGCTTTGGGAGCTTTCGGCGTCGGCGGGACGGCCAGTTTGGGCATCGCCGGTGGTTTTGGGACCGGTGGCGGAGCTATCGGGGGAAGCGTCGGCATGGAGGCTACCGGAAACGGAGGCGCGGCCGAACCTGGCACAGCTTCCTTTTGCACGCCGGCAGCGCTGACCGGACGTCGCACAGAGATAACTTGCGTGTAGGGGCTGGGACCGCTGGAGGGTTCCGGCTGGTTCCGAGTTGGTTCGTTAGCCGGGCGATGAAATGCATTCGTCGCGCCTTCGGACGAAACAATCGCTGGCGCTGCAGGCCTTTCTATCACCGGGTTTGGAAGCGGAGGAATCGAGAAAATGGGTGGCGTCGGAACTGGGACAACCGGCGGTGCTGGACTGACATACGATGCAGGTTGTGGCGGAGCAAAAGGTTCCTGTGCAGGCGGCGGGAAGGCAGAGGGCTCGTCCACGACCTGTCGCGGCAACCCACCGGAAGGGGGTGCGCCCGCCGTGCCCGAGGTTCGCGACGCTATATTCGGGCTGTTGAACCATCCGGTGAATCCCGCACCTGGAGGTTCGTTCCCCGCATTGCCTGCTGCCGGCGAAGGTTCCTCGGAGCGCGGCGAATTGAACATCGCGGTAAATTCTCCTACGCTTTTTTGCGCAGGCTCGATCCGCTGGGGCGAAACCGCTGGGGCGGCCGAAGGCCCCTCTACGCGAAACGGACCCTGAAAAAAATTCGTGAACTCGCCAGGCTTGGGGCCGTCCTTAATCGCGGGCGCGGCTGGGTCGGAAGGAGATTTCGGGGGATTGAAGGCAAGCGTGAACGAGCCGACCGGACTGCTGTTCCTCGGTTCGATCTTCTCCGGGACCGAAATCTTTGCGGGCGATGCATTCCAATCGGGAGCTGGACGAATCACAGAGCGGTCCGCGCCGGGTTTTGCATTCGGTAATAGCTGTCCGGACTGCTCATTCTCTTCTGATGGCATGCTGGCCGGTGCCGTGCGTGCGTTCGGACTAAACGCCGGAGTTACGCACCCCGCGTCTTGCGGTGTCTCTCTACGAGTAATTTCTGCGGTCGGAGACTCGCTCTCCGGAGTCGGCTTGGCTGGCGGCCCTGGAATCTCCTGGGTATCGCGCCCTTGAAACTTATACATCTGCACCCAACGCTTCAGGGCGCCTTCCTCGGGCATTTTAGTGACCAGATAGGCATAAAGCGTTCCACTGTAGCGGCCGGTCTCCAACACCAATCCAGCAGGTTCGGGGGCGATGTGGCGAAACTGCTCCAGCACCCATTGCACCGTTGGTTGGTTAGGTCTTTGTGCTTCGCATTCCAGAATATGCACCAGGACCCGCTCGCCCCTGACTTTGTCATTGGCGACAAAAGTCTCCACCCCACCCGTGGTGAGCGACTCCAGCAACTCGTATTTTTCTCCGAATTTCATTCTTTGTTCAAAAGTCCCTTAAATTGGATTGGATTCTTCGATTTCACACCTAACCTGGCGTCAATCCGCTCCCAAAAGGCGAGGCGGAGGGGTTGCTGCTTGCGAGGAAATCCCCGCAGCCTTGAGGCAGGATTATACCCCGCCCGCGAGCATGTCACGACGAAGAATGCGCAGAACCGGGTGAGCGTCGGAAGGGGCAAACTCCGGAATGGGAACCGTACGATGTCGGCCGGTTTGTCACCAACTCAATCCATGCCGCGACGCTGGTCACATCCTCGTGCAGCAGGGACCCTACTGAGGATCACAGAAGCGTTGGCCAGGGTCGCTTACCTTTCTTACGCAGGGCTTCGTTGAACTGCTTCACGAAGTATTCGCCCACGCGGTCCGGATGTTGCAGAGCTAGGGTCCGCAAAACCTCGCGCCCCGACAGACGTTTTGTCTGGCCCGCCACTTCAACGGCGAGGGGCTGCCGGTCCCACTTCAGTACCTGTTGATAAGCAGCCTCACACCCCGCGTCTTCGCCCTCGTGCCACTTCTGCTGCGAGATATTGGGCTGGCTTGCCCAGAGTTCCTGATGAGACTTTGGACGGGCCAGCGGCGGCCATTGGCTTAGCGGTTTCGTCTTCAGATTCGAATCGGCATATGTATCCGACATATCTTTCATGGCCATGTCGTAGCCTTGAATGTATCCGTTGAGATAGGCGTTCTGATCAGAGGCGGCCCACGCCGCAACCAGCGAAAAAAGTGTATCGAGAATGCTCGCTGCCATGTCCACGACAGGAATGATTTCGGCGGCGGCGATCATCGATATAATCCAGCTGGCAACGTCCAGCCCCTGGCCAATATCCGTGAGGAGGTTGGAGTCGGCTAACGGCGGAAGCTGCATTCCAAAATTGACTTGACTGTCCGAAGGCGGCGCCGCCTGATCCCAAACATGCACCCACACTGCGCGCCAGAATTCATTTTCCTTGCGCGAGAAACGCTGGGCCCATTGCTTACCCCTGCCAACGACCTGCCGTATTCTCATCGGCCCGCTGTAGAAGAACCCCGAGCCGGAAAACATCCAGACCCACTTCAGGGCTTTTACCACACTCTCAGCACGCTCTAGAGAAAGCTCTTGATCGTGCTGCTCGGACCCCGTGACTGAGGCGAGACCTACGATGGCGGCGCTGCCGCCTTCTTGCAGGAACGGAAACACTTTGGAGCGCAGGATCTGTTTGTGATCTTCCTTAACGTCCGCTCCGTCAATATCAAAGTTATAGAGGCTGCAAGCGAATTCATGCGAATCGTTCTTGGTAATTTGGTATTTTCCTCTTCCAGTCCGCACTAACATGAGCGTCTCCTTCCGAATGGTTGGGAACCTGTTTTTGCTGCAGGAGGACGGGTTTTTAGTTCGCTGGCGAGGTATAGTAAGGCCCAAAATAAAGTACGTCAATCAAGAGCCCGAGAAAAAAACGTACATTCATAAATTATCGCTCTCCGCTGAAAAGCCGGTTGCGCCGCAGCCTCCGCACGAATCGCAATCGGGGAGCGAAGTAACCTGGCTGCGCCTCTTTAGCCCGAATTCTTCTTGACTTGCCCGGTCATCGGGATCAAAATTGCGGACGCCTTCGCGGTGTTCAGTAACGGCACCGGCACGGATCGGGCGAAGTTCGAATCGGTGCGGTTTGACCACACTCCGCTGATTTCAGGCAAAGAGTTTGTCACATTTCTCCAGGCGCACGGTCGATCGCCGAATCCGACCGCACGATCTAAGGCGCACGCCGCCGGCGATGCCGGAGCTTTCGCCGGGCTGAAACGTTTCTGTCGTGGAAGTCACAATTAAGAACGAGATTCGAACCAGGAGTTCGCAATGAGTATCGTTTCGAAGAGTAAGAAGGGTGAGAAGATCGCGCAGATGCCGCTCGTTCTTCTGCTGATGGCAGGCTCGATTGTCGGAGTTGCGGTGGCACAACAGAAGCCAAAAACGCAGTCAACGCCGCCAAAACCGGCCGCGCCCCACACAAACACGTCACATCCTTCCACCGGCAGGCCAGCGACTTCCGGGCAGACGAATGGGAGGCCCACGACAAATACTACCCACACCTCCACCAACGGTGTCAGGCCAGGCACGAGCCGGCCTGGGACAACTGCTGCCGGAAGGAACGGGACCGGAACGATGGGCAGAAATGGAAACGGTTCTATGGGACGGCCCGGCAATTCCTCGACGAATAGGATGGCCGGCGGCAACATGGGCCGGGGCGGAAATGCCGGCATGGCAAGGGGCGTCAACCGGCCTGCTCCCGGAAGGCAGGTATCACTCCGGGGCGGCGGCACAGCGAATATCCGGCCGAATGGACAGATCCGTTCCATCAATCGGAACGGCATGCACATCGAGCACGGCCTCAACGGCAGCCGGCGCATCGAGAGCACACATAACGGGGCGCGCGTCGTAACTACAGGCAGGAACTCCGGCTACGTACAACGTGCTTATGTTACCCGTGGCGGACACACCTATGTATCGCGGACAGTGGTCGTCAACCACGTCACCTACACACACGTGTATCGCTCCTACCCATATCACGGCCACTACTATTACGGTTACCACCCCGGCTACTACTATCGGCCGGCATATTACGGTTGGGCCTACAATCCCTGGCCAGCGCCCGTTTATTACGGATGGGGCTGGGGCGGCGCACCCTGGTATGGATATTACGGCGGATACTTTGCGCCCTATCCTGTATATCCCTCCGCTGCCTTCTGGCTAACGGACTATCTGATTGCCGCAAATTTGCAGGCGGCGTATCAGGCTCAGGCGGCAGCGAACGCCGCCGCGGCGGAAGCCGCGGCTGGCAATGCTCCGCCCAACGCTCCGCCCGAACAACAGCCCAACGACGGCAACGACGCCCAGGCAGCCAACTCCGGGACTGTAACTCTCACTCCCGAAGTAAAGGCCGCCATTGCGGAAGAAGTAAAAGCGCAACTCGCCGCTCAACAGAGGCCGCGGCACAGCCGGCTGGGGCGCAACCGGCATCGGCATCCTCCGCCGCGCAGCCGGCCTCGGCATCCAGTGAAGAAGTACCGGCCGCTCTCGATCCCGCCAGACGTACGTTCGTGGTATCAAGCGATCTTGCGGTGTCCGGCGACGGTCAGGAATGCCAGCTCTCAGCGGGCGACGTGATCACGCGAATTTCCGACACTCCCGATGATGACAACAAGGTTAATGTCAGCGTCTCTGCCAGCAAGAAGTCGGATTGCGCGGCGGGCAAACAAGTTGCCGTCACCGTCGACGACCTGCAGGAAATGCACAATCACTTCCAGGAGCAGCTCGACAATGGCATGAAAGATCTTGCCTCCAAACAGGGAACCAGCGGCTTGCCGAAAGCTCCAGACACCACGACAGTGGCTTCAGACGTTCCGCCTCCGCCTCCCGATGCGAGCGCCGAGAAGGCACTGCAGGAGCAGCAGGCGCAAGCTGACCAAACCGAAGCCCAAGTCGTGAAAGAGGCATTCAGTCAGGGGTCGTGATCGAATTCAGTGCCACGACTACAATTAGGGACGTAGACTCAAACAAGGCGCATCGGGTGCAAAACCGCCGCGCCACATTTTAGAATTACCGCCGCTTTCTGAGTAACTCTTCTTCAGTCTTCTGCGCTCGCTGTGCCCTGTCTAGTAGTTGTTGAGCATCTTTATTTGTCGAATCCGCGGCAGCCGCTTTGCGGAAGCAATCAATGGCAGCGGCATAGTTCCCGTCATCCAGGAGAGCGGCACCTTTATGAATCAGGGACTCAGCCGATTCGGATGAAACTCCGGGTGGAACGTTGGCCGGAATCTCGGCCGGAACTGCCCCGGGAATCACTGTGACTCGGTTCGTCACACCACTAACTCCGGGCACGGAACTGGTCAGAGCCTCGGCCAAAGTGAAATCCTCAGGGCTGGACACGTTTCCGTCGAGTATCACCTCCCGCGTATCGGTTACCAACACTCGAAGCGCGGCTTTGCGTAAAGTCAGCGATGGAGCGCTGTTCAGCTTCTCGTTGACCGCGTTTTCAATCCTCATTCGGCGGAACGATTGATATTTAAAATATCCGACGCCTGCAACAAGAACGGCTGCCAGCCCTAAGACCATCAGGATCAGGAAATGCTTTAGCCGGAAGCGTTGTGGCTGAAGAAACACATGCTGCGCGGCGCTGTTCACCAGCGCCGGGTCCGCAGGCGGAGCGGTGCCCACGCTGCTGATCGGGGCTGGTTGAGCTGTAACCGGCCCAGCCGGCGGCGTGGCGGTTGAAGGTGGCGGAGTCATTACTTTTGCCGCCACGGACGGCCCGGTTTTGGTTGGGACCGGCGAAGCCTGTGAGCCACGAAACAGCGACGTGGCGCCAATATCCGGCAGCTTATTTTGCAAAGCCTGGTCATCCGGAGCGGCTTGACTCGCCTGTTCGTTCGCAACTTCATCCAGTGCAGCCACAAATTCCTCGGCAGTCTGAAATCGCTTTTCCCTCGATTTGTCGATCGCCTTCAGAATCACCCGCGACAAGGACTCCGGAATGTTTAGCTCCGGAACAACTGCGCTCGGAGAGCGCACCGTCCCTTGCATGTGCTGCATCATCAGCGCATACAGCGTGTCTCCTTCAAAAGGCAGCTGTGCCGTCACCATCTGATAGAGCACCACTCCCAGCGAGTAAAGATCGGTGCGTCCGTCAATTTCCCCGTCCGCCTTTTTCCCCATGAACTGCTCGGGCGACATGTAGAGGGGTGTGCCCACCACCATGCCCGTCATTGTCATTCCCGCATTGGCGTCCCCGACGGCTTCGCGAAGCTTCGCAATCCCGAAGTCCAAAACTTTGGCAGTTTCCTGACCCGACTCGTCGGTCGTCAGCAGAATGTTGCCGGGTTTAATATCGCGGTGCACAACTCCTAGCTTGTGCGCCACGCCGAGGGCCCGCGCGACTTGTGCGGTGATTCGAACCGCCCGTGTCACGCGAAATGGGCCCTGCTCCTGAAGAATCTCGCCGATATTCTTGCCCTCCACCAACTCCATCACAATGAAGGGTCGCCCATCTTCGGTGTAATCGAAATCGTCCACCCGCACGGCGTTCGGGTGCCGGAGTTTTCGCGTCACCACCGCTTCTTTTTGAAAGCGTTGCAGAAAATTCGCATCTCCGGCGATGACGTCGTTCACGATCTTGATGGCGCACACTTCATTGAACGTGAGGTGCCGGACTTTATAGACAACGCCCATGCCGCCAACGCCGATCCGTTCCAGAATCTGGTACTTGCTCCGAATGATCATCCCAGGCTGAAGCTCGTGAGCGCTCTGCAGACCGGTCTGGTCGGCGGGACACACGTTATAGTCAGGCGGATACGTCTTCTGACAAGTAGGACAGTATTTCATTGCATCAGCCCAAGGGCTCAGAAATCGGCAGGTCCAGGGTAAGCCCCGCAAAAAGCGTCGCAGGAAATGCTCAGGCAGAAATCTTGAACTGTCAAGGTTCTTTCATAACGGGATAATTGACTTGGAGCGGAAGCCTGCTTAGAATCGGCGGCAATACGCTGATCCTGCCCGCTCAGGCAGTTTCTCTCTATGAGTTTCCGGTTCTCATTGTTCTGGATGATCGCAGCTTGTGCGATTACCATTGCCTCGGTCTCCGCTCAAGACCTGGATTTCGCCGCCATCCAGCGAAAAGCTCAAGCCGGAGATTCCATAGCCCAATTCGATTTGGCGAAGGCATATTTCGAAGGGAAAGTCGTCACCAAGGATCCAGCCCAGGCCCTCGCCTGGTTACAGAAATCTGCCGATCAGGGATATTTCGGAGCCGAGTACGCACTAGCCTACATGTATCTCAGCGGAACAGGGAAACTTCCCAAGGATCAGCACAAGGCGGCGGAGTGGTTTCGCAAAGCGGCGAAACAACAAAATAAAGCTTCGCAAGATAAGCTGGCAACAATGCTGGCTCAGGGACTGATCTCGGCGGAAGAAGCGAACTGGCGGGAAGGCGAGCAAACGGTATCCAAAACGCCTGTGCAAACTGTAACACACACGGTTCCGAGTCCACCGAAAGACGCAAAAGCTAAACCGGCGCCGTTTTCTCTTGCCGAGATCGAAACCGGAATCACCGGCGGCATAACGAGCAAGCGGATGGAGACCCTGGTTCAAAAATTCGGGGTGGATTTCAAATTGAACGCAGCAGCCCGAAAACGTCTGGCAGATAAAGGCGCGGACGATGGTTTGCTTGCCACGATTGCGGCTTCCTGGCGCTCGCTCTGATCGTGCGGTCCAGCATACTCCGTCGGACAAACTGCCTTCAATCTGCGCAAATCGCCGGCCCTGCGATATATTCTCAGCGTGCTCAAGACTAAACTAGGATGGTTGCTGCTGGCCTTCTGTCCAATCTGCCTGGTGACTCCGTCGCTCCCGGCTTCGTATAAATATTTTCGTATCGGCAACCCGAATGACATCCAGACCAAGCCAATCGCGGGCGTCGCTATGATGGGCGGCGGCAGCGATCTCGACGAGCCCTTTGCCTGGCTGTGCAACCGAGGAAACGGCGGAGATTTTCTGATTCTCCGTGCGAGCGGCGATGACGATTACAACTCGTACGTAAACAAACTCTGCAAGGCAAATTCAGTTGCAACGTTGATTATCCCCAACCGTCAGGCAGCCGAAGAGCCCGCGGTAGCCGAAATTATTCGAAAGGCCGAGGTAGTATTCATCGCCGGAGGAGATCAGGCGAATTACATTCGCTCGTGGAAGGGGACGCCGGTGCAGACTGCGATCAACGAGAATGTACGCGCGGGCAAGCCGATTGGCGGTACCAGCGCGGGACTGGCGGTCGAGGGCGAATTTGTGTACAGCGCGATGGGCGACAAGCCCGACGACAAGAATCTGTCGTCGCCGGAAGTATTGCTGAATCCCTATTTTGAACGCGTAACCCTGACCCGCGATTTCTTGAAGATTCCTCATCTGCAGAATCTGCTAACCGATTCGCACTTCGCCAAGCGCAATCGCAT
Organism: uncultured Acidobacteriaceae bacterium; assembly: GCA_963709305.1. Lineage (GTDB taxonomy): Bacteria > Acidobacteriota > Terriglobia > Terriglobales > Acidobacteriaceae > Sulfotelmatobacter. The sequence continues at coordinate 194,092 of CAVPWO010000012.1, forward strand.
GGGACGGACGCTGGGATTTCTGGCGCGCATTATGAAAGATGGCTGGAGCCAATCGCCTCGGGAGGTCGCCATCGACGAGAAGTCGGCCGTGCTAGTAGAGGCAGATGGTAAGGCGACGGTCGCAGGCACGGGGAAGGGAGCATATTTTCTGCGCCCAATGCAGCCGCCAGATGTTTGCGAAAAAGGGGCGCCGCTTACATTTCGGAAGGTAAGCGTATATCGAGTCACAACGGGGGCCCACTTCGACTTGACTTCATGGATGGGCAAGGGAGGCGCAGCATATTCAATTTCGGTGGAGCGAGGCACGATTGAAAGCACCCAGTCGGGGGCGGGAATCTACTGAAAGGACTTCTCGGTCACCGCGAAATGCTTCCGAAAGGCTTATCGGCAAAACGAATCCGTCAGTCGATCTTTGGAGATCGGCTTGATTTGCCAGGCGTCGAGCGAGATGAGCTCGGCATGGCCTTCCAATTTCACTTTCAACGGGCCGGAAGGAGTCTGATAGATGCGCTTCGTAAGGGAAGTGGTTTCGTTGGCGAAGACTTCGAGCACCGATCCGTCGAGGAATATATGCAGATGCACTGGCGATCCGAAAGCTCGGGAGAGCGGCGCGGAGACCTGATCCACTCGAAGTTCGCGCCTGCCGGCCGTGTTAACGCCGGAGATTGTGACGAAATTGTCTCCAGCCTCAGATTGCAGGTGAACGGCGAAGGCGTCTGCCTTGGGACGGAACTCAAGTTTCAGTTCCGCGGCCAGATCATGGATACGGAGAGCCTCGAGGAGCCTGTGACGCGCTAGGGCGGACGTGTGGTGAGCGATGCTGAGATGCGCTCCCCTAAGTTGGAGGGCAGCAGGTGCGACGTTCATTTGCAGTTCATTCTCCGAGTTCAGCGACAAGACCCGCGGCAGCGACATAACTCCCGCCCATCCCGCGGCGATCAGGTCGGCATCGCGTCTGGTTTCGGTGATCCATCCCCATAGAATGCGATTGCCGTTTGCATCGAGCATGGTCTTCGCCGCATAGTACGCGCCCCAATCGACCACTCCTTCTTTCTCCGGCGAGAAGCGCTGCTTCGCGTATGTGCCCACCTTCCATCGAACTTTTCCCATCGTTGAGATCAGCAGTACGTGTTTGTTTCCGAGGGGAAAGAAGTCCGGGCACTCCCACATTTCTCCGGAATCGACCGGATTGACTGACTTATCGTTCGTTGACGTGCCTTCAACCAGTGGATGCAGATACGTCCATCGGCGCAGATCGGGGGAGCTGTATAGAAGAACAGATCCTCCCTTGTGGGCAAAGCCCGAGCCCAGAATCAACATCCAGAGATTGCCTTCGCGCCATAGGCAGGGATCGCGAAAGCCGGTGACAACCAGGTCCTCCGGAGGAGCTGCGATCACAGGTTCGGGCAGTTTTTTCCAGATGTGCAGGTTGTCGTCTTGCGCCACCGCGAGGCATTGCACTTCGCGCCAGGTGTGCACTCCGTCGCGCAAGGTAGCCTCGGCATCACAGGTTGGCGGAGCCACGCCGGTATAGATCACGGTGGGTGTGCCGTTGTCGAGAACTGCGCTGCCACTGAAAACGCCGTCGCGGTCCGGCCCGCCGGGAGTGGGAGAAAGGGCGATGCCTTCGTGCTGCCAGTGAATCATGTCGGTGCTGGTGGCATGCGCCCAGTTCATATTGCCCCAGACTGCTGCCTGCGGATTGTATTGGTGGAACATGTGATAGCGCCCGCGGAAAAAGATGGGCCCGTTGGGATCGTTCATCCAATTGTGCGCGGGAAGTAGATGAAATTGCGGACGCAGAGGGTCGGACGCCAATTTCCGGCACGAGCCGGCAGTGTCCGGATTGCTGGTGAAACGCGACAAGCGACTCCATTCACGACCTAGCGCGGCTGCACCGGAGATCTGCAAAAAGGCTCGCCGAGAGAATGTCATGGCTGAAGCCCCCGGACGAGTCGAACCACCAGCCCGAGGTTGCCCTATGTCATAACACACAAACGATCGCGTTTACGTTAGATATAATGCGACAAAGATAGAGCATCTTCCATTCATCGTGTTCCGAAACCCTCTTAGGCTGGCTCCTCTGTTTGACGCAATCTTGTTTGGCGTAATCCTGTTCGTCGCAATCTTCGCGGCGGGCAGTGGGTCGTTCGCGCAGGAGACATCCGTTCCCTCAAAGTCCCGGCAACAGGCCGGGCCCAGGTGGCCCTTCAGCGTGGACAACAAGCCCTGGAGACAGGAGATCTCGCCCGCGCGCGCACTGAATTCGAGAAAGCGGTTCACCTCGCGCCAAGCGATGCGGAAGCGCTCTCCGCCTTGGGTTGGGTGCTGGCCCAGCAGGGCGACGCGGATGCTGCAGTGTCACGTCTTCGAGCCGCGGTCAAGATTAAACCCGGGCTAGTTGAGGCACGACTGACGCTGGCGAGCGTGCTGTCTCAGCTGGGGAAGGCGGCGGAGGGCGAACAGGAAGCGCGCGCCGCCGTGAAGATTGCGCCGGGGAACGCGGAAGCTCATCGCACGCTCGCGAGAATTCTGAGTCAACGTCCCGGTGATGAGGCGCTGGCTGAGATGCGGCGTGCAGTGGAACTGGCTCCGCGGCGCGCCGACTTGCGGGATGACCTCGGGAATATTCTGGCGCAGCGAAATCAGTTTGCCGATGCCGAAGTCGCGTTCAAAGAAGCATTGCGCTTACAACCGAATCTCGAGCAGGCGCTTTTTCATCTCGGCGTCGTGCATTTGCACTCGCAGCAACTGGATCAGGGCGCCAGCGAATTGCGGACGGCGATCGAGTTGGCCCCGCAAGATGCTGTCGCGCATTACTACCTAGCAAAGATTCTGACTGCGCAAGCCAAGAGTGCCGACGCGCTGCAGGAGTTGCGGAAGGCTGCGGCGTTCAAGCCGGACTGGTTTGAATTACAGATTGAGTTGGGCATTGCCTGCCAGCATGCCGGCGACGCGGACGGCGCCGTGGCCGCGTTTGGCGAGGCGGTGCATCTGCGTCCCCAGGATGCCGAGGCGTACAACGATCTTGGTTTAGCGTTGGTGCAGAAGGGGGACGCCGTGGGAGGCGATTCCAAAATTCAAGACTGCGGCTGCGAACTGCGTCCGGACGACGGCACGTTTCGCGGAAATTTAGCGATCGGATACCTGCAGCGCGCCGACTTCGATGCCGCCATTACGGAACTTGAAGTTGCGCTGAGGCTGGCGCCAGACAATGCTTCGCTGCACTACAACCTGGGCCTGGCTTACAAGTTGAAAGACCAGCTCGACAAGGCCGTTCCCGAATTTCAGAACGCCATCCGCCTGCAGCCCGACTTGGCCGACGCCCATTACACGCTGGGTGTCCTGTTCTGGCAAAGGGGTGAGTTCGATAAGGCGGTCTCAGAACTGCAGGCGGCGATTCGGAATCAGCCCAACTACGCCGAAGCTCATTACACTCTAGGCACGGTGTTCAAGCAGCAGGGAAAAGTTGCCGGAAGCCGCCGAGGCCCTGCGAGAGGCCATCCGTCTGCAGCCGAATTTCGCCGGGAGCGCACACCACGCTGGCCGCGGTGCTGCGGCAGTTAGGCGACGCGCAGGGCGCGGCCGATGAAGCGAAGGCGGGAGCGAAAATCGCTGCCTCCACTAACAGTCTGCAAGCCGCAACCTTCTCCACGAACTCCGGAAGACGGCTGCTGAGTGTAGGAGACGTAGATGGGGCGATCGCTCAATTCCGCTCGGCCATCAACTCAGAGCCAAACTTCGCCGCAGCTCACTACCAGCTCGGTCTGGCATTGAACCGGCAAGGTCACAACGACGAAGCAATAAAAGAATTTCAGAAAGCTGCAGCCCTGGATCCGAGCCTGACACCACCGCAGTAAAAAAGTTCATACACCTTATGGGTCACCAGTCGCCGCGACTGCGAACCGCTACCAAATCGGTCATCACAGGAACTCCGTGTGTCACTCTCACGTGCAATAGCGCTTCGAACGGTTTGATTCCGCCGGCCTTGGATACACCCAGGCGCTGCAGAAGTTCAGTCAGAGATTCTTCACGGCAAACGTATTCCGCCGCCGCCTGCGTGCCGACCGTAGTAGTCCCCGCCAGGATCAACATGGAATGCGCCGGGTCCAATCCGGGCTTCAATCCTATGATCGCGTAGTCCTCGTTCACCGACTGGCTGGAAGGGCTTGCGAGGAAAACCCGCGACTCCCCAGCGGCCGGATGTACATTCACCACCTCCACGTCTCCCGCGCGAGGCCCGGAATTCACTTTCTGAAAAACGAATTCCTGCGTTCCTGGAATCTCCCGCAATGTCAAATTTTCCGCAGGGGAGCCAATGAAGATCAGATCGTTGTTTCTGACGTCGTCCAGGGAAAATAGTGCCCCGCGCTTCACCCGAAGTTGGCGGTTGAGGAGGCCGAAAACCCGGTCCAGTTCGTGGATCGCCAGGACCTCGCCGACGCCGGTGTAGTGATCAAGAACCGCCTCGCGCGAATCAGTGGATGGATTGTAGTACCGCATGTTCGTCTGCGGACGCCCTACAAAGTTGGCATTGCTGAAAATTACCCAGGGCGGCTGAGGAGCCGCCACGAAACGACTCCAGAAAATCTGATAAGCGGCGGGCGCGGCCGGACTGGAGGGGGCCTGCAAGCGCATGCGCTGCGACAGCAGAACGACCGTCGTGGACAAAGAAGCGGCCAGCAGAACCGAAAAGAGAGCAATGAGAATGACCCATCCGCGACTGAAGCGGGGAGCGTCCTCTCTTGTGGCTCCAGATTCAACCATCTGAGTGGCCGCCGCTGGAACTCCCGGCTTCCCGGCGCGCAAGTGGAATGTCAGCGCGTACGATCCCTTGGGGATCTCGACCAGCAATCGGATCGTCGGGGCCTTCGTGCGCGTAGTATTCAGCCAGCTTCACTCGCAGGCGCCCCGCCTGCACCCGCACCGTAGAGTCACTCTGAGGATCGAATCCCGCGGGACGGCCCAGAACCTCAGTAGCGATCTGATATTCCTTCAGCGCGATGCCCGGATGATCCAGCGAGTGTTCAGCGAGGTAGCGGAGCAGTTTGCACAGAGATTCGGAGCTGTGCAGGCTATGACTTTTAATAAGTTTATCTATTTGCTGGAAGCATTGTTGCCGACCGATCGTGAAGGAGTGAGTGACAGCCATGGCACCGGGAAGTAACAAGTGTTCGTATCTTACTGCAACACTGGGACTTTACTCCAGTAACGGTATCAGACTTAGTGAAACTTAATCCAGTTAATTGTTTTGTACTACGACTGCACAGTTTGTGGGCACCATCACCATCTGCATTTCCGGGGCACATTCGCGTCGACATGTTTTAGGAGGAAGTTCATGAAAAGATCAGCTTGGATCTCAGTGGCTGTGTTCATTGTATTGTGCAGTCTGTGGGTGCCGAGCGCACTCGGTCAGGCCGTCTACGGCAGCATTCTGGGTTCGGTGACAGACCCGTCCGGAGCTGCGGTGAACGGAGCCAAGATCACGGTTACGAGCCAGACTAAGAATGTGTCCACCGAGGTCACGAGCAACGAAAGTGGCAACTACGATGTTACGCACTTGATCCCAGACGTCTATGTGGTCCGCATCGAAGCCCAAGGCTTCAAGAACCTGGAATTTAGGGATATCCAAGTGTCCGCCGACAATGGGTCCCGCGTCGATGGCAAGTTTCAGGTCGGGGGGTCGTCGGAGACGGTAGAGGTGACGAGCGAAGCGCCTCAACTGAAGACGGATCGCGCTGACGTATCAGTCGAGTTCACCGGAAAGCAGCTGATGGAACTTCCCATATTTAACCGAAATTTTCAGAGCTTGGAGCTGCTTTCGCCTGGGACCCAGATACAGGGCTGGGGTCACGCTGCGACGGAAAATCCCCAAGGCAGCAAACAGATCTACGTGAATGGCCAACACTTCAGCGGTACCGGGTATGAACTGGACGGCACCGATAATCAAGATCCGATTCTAGGGATTATCATCGTCAACCCAAGCCTGGACTCGGTGACGGAGACCAAGATCGCGACTCAGAACTACGACGCCGAATTCGGCAAGGCCCTGGGTGGAATCATGACGGCGCAGACAAAATCGGGGAGCAACTCTTTCCACGGCAGCGGCTATTTCTACGACTTGGATCCGGTCGATCCCGCAGTGAATCCGTTCTCGGGCAAAGCCGCTCCGAATAACTGGAAGCAATTCGGCGGTGCGGTAGGCGGTCCCATCATCAAAAACAAACTGTTCTTCTTTGGGAACTACGAAGGGACCCGGCGTGTCTCCGGCGTGTCTCTCCAGGTCTCTGTTCCCACAGCTTTGGTGCGCTCGACATGTCTTGCCCCAGGCAGTACGACCTGTGACCTCAGCGAATACCTAAATGCAGGTCTGGGCGGCGGGGCGGGCTTGGTTTACAACCCGTGGGAGCCTCAGGGGTCAAGGACCTCATACCCAGGTGACATTATTCCGATGAGCGCACTGCAAGCCAATGACCCCGGTGGCGTGGCGGAAAAAATTCTAAGTCTGTTGCCCGCTCCCAATGCGACCGGTACCAATAATGGCACGGTCGATAACTATTCGGCCAATGGCAGCGGCAGCTTCAACGATTACCAGTACACCACGCGCATCGACTACTCCGCGACGCAGAAGCTGCAGGTTTTCGGCCGCTACACGCACGCCCACTTCCTGCTCTCCGGTAAACCTGTCTTTGGAACCCAAATTGGCGGACCTGGACTGGGCTATCTTGGGTTGGCGGGACAGTCGCTGATACAAAACTACAGTGTGGCAGCAGGCTTCAACTACACGTTGAGCAGCAGCGTGCTGACGGACTTCCGCTTCGGATATTTCCGCTACAATCCCCATTCGACGAAGTATGACCCGAACGTAGCCGCGGCGACTGCTCTCGGACTGCCCGGATTGAATACTTCCGACCCCTCGACAGGCGGTCTGCCTGCTCTGGTCTTCGACCAGACAATCGGCGTCAACACCGCGGGTAGCAACGGTATAGGAGAGGGCCTCAACATCAGCCGCTGCAATTGTCCCCTTATCGAGAAAGAGCAGGGCTACCAATTCGTCAACAACTGGACGAAGATGAAGGGAAATCACCAGTTCAAGTTCGGTGTCGATTTGCGGCACGCGACCAACCTGCGAATTCCTTCGGACGCGAACCGAACTGGCATTCTCAACTTTAACCATCAGGGTACCTCTGACAACGGCACAGGTGGTTTGGACATCGCTACGTTCCTTTTCGGGGAAACAACCGCCTTTAACCGGTATGTTGGCTCGCCCACAGAACAGAATGCGATCGAGACGCAGAACCGGTATTTCCTGTACGCGCAGGACACCTGGCGCGCGACTCAAAAGTTGACCGTGAACTACGGTCTGCGCTGGGAGTTCTACACGCCGGAGTATGTAAACGGTAAAGGAAACGGCGGCTTCGCGGTGCTTCCGGAAGGCGTGATTCGAGTGGCAGGTTACGGCGGCATCGGCATGAACGGAAACACTCGCGACGACTACAAACAGTTTGCCCCGCGGCTTGGAATCGCCTATGAAATAAACCCCAAGACGGTGGTTCGCATGGGCTACGGACGCAGCTACGACGTCGGCGTCTTCGGATCGCTCTTTGGACATACCGTCACGCAAAACCTGCCGGTGCTGGCCAACCAAACCATCAACGGCCCCACCAACGACAACAAGACGCCAGCTTTCAACTTCATTACCACCGGACCAGCTCCGAATCAGTTCCCAGTGGTTCCGAGCAACGGAATCCTTCCGCTATTTGGGCCTTGCGCCCCCGGGTCGACTGGCACCTGCCTGGCGCAGAACGTCGGGCCCCACATTCGGCCGGACAAACTCGTAGCGCCGGTGGTGGACGCGTGGAATGCAACCGTTCAGCGGCAGCTTACCAACAAGACCAGCATCGATGTGGGCTATGTTGGGAACCACGGAAGCCATGTCTTCAAAGGCGATGGCAATAGCTACAACCCGAACCAGGCGACGGTGGTGGGCTTCCCAACCCTGACCTACAACCAGCGAGCGCCGTATAATAACGCGTTCTCGACCCCTTACACCGACCAGAATGGCGTGACTACCAACGTAGTGTGCTGCTCCGGGTATAGTTTTGGCTATAACGGCGACGACGGAACCAACAAGTACAATGCGTTGCAGATCAAGCTGGACCATCGCACCGCCAGCGGATTAACGCTGAACGGGTCCTATACTTATTCCAAAGCCTACGACAATGATGGCAGCTACCAGCCTGATCTTACGCAGGGATGGGGACGTCAGGACTTCAACCGCGACAGCGTTTTGATTCTAACTTCGTTGTACGAATTGCCCTTCGGCAAAGGCAAGCACTTTATGGGTAACGTTGGCCGGGGGGCGGATATGCTGCTGGGTGGATGGCAATGGAACGCAACCATGGTCATCGGCAGCGGTCTGCCCTACTCTCCTAGCTATGGCGAATGCAACTCGGACAGGGACACCGGACCGTGCCGTCCTAACCTAACCGGTAGCTTCCACCAGGGGTCCAGCAGCTTCAACAATCAAACCAGGCAGGTAGTCTACTTTACGCCGGTGGCACCGCTCGCCACGAACGGCGCTGTCAGCGGACCATTCAGTCGTCCCGCGGTTGCGACTTTCGGCAACATCCATCGCAATCAGTTCACTGGGCCGGGGGAGTTCCTGTCTGACATGTCCATCTTCAAGAACTTCACAATCACGGAGCAGGTCAAAGCACAGTTCCAGGCGGAGTTCTTCAACGTGTTCAACCATCCCATCTATGCCAATCCCAATACCTGTATTGACTGCAGCGGGAACGGCATTATCAACAGCCTGGAGGCCAACAGCCAGATGCGGCAGTTCCAGGTTGGATTCCGGGTTACCTTCTAACGGCAGCACTCAACTACGAAACTAACCCTGGGGGAGCCACCGGCTCCCCCAGATTTTCTGATACGCCTCTACGGTCTTTTCCCCTCGTTTCCGGTTGGCGCCGGGAAGATTTTTCAGAACGAAAACCGCCGGGAATGGAACGATGAAAAAAAAAGTCGTGGGATTGGGCGAAGTACTTTGGGATTACTTGCCGGAGCGGACTTCTCTAGGTGGTGCGCCGGCAAACTTCGCTTACATCACGACTCTTTTGGCAGTTGTTGTGTGGTCGGGCGCCGCCACAGCGACGCAGAATCCCAATTACGCGACGCCAGCGACGGTTTCCGGCCAAAACGCTTACGTTGGCAACCAGGCCTGCGCCAGATGTCATGCCGCGATCTACGAGTCTTACCGGCGAACCTCGATGGCGCGCGCCAGCGGCCCTGCAATCGACGGGTTCATGCCAGCCGAATTCACGCACAAGAATTCCCGCGTACACTACCGCATCTACAGCGAGAATGGACGCGCCTGGTTAAGCTTCGACCGGCCCGGCGATCCGGAAGTTCGCGGTACGCGCGAGTTGCTGTATTACATCGGTTCAGGACGCCGCGGCCTCACCTATCTGTTCGAGACCGATGGGTTTCTCTTCGAGTCTCCGGTGAACTGGTACGCCAACAAGCAAATGTGGGACATGGCCCCAGCCTACCAGTCCGCGCGCGAAATCCCGTTAAACCTTCCCGCTTACACCAGTTGTCTGCGTTGCCATGTGAGTGGAATGCAGCCGCCCGCGGAAGGCACGGACAACCGCTATCCCGAGCCTCCGTTTACTCACAACGGCGTGGCTTGTGAGCGCTGCCACGGTTCCGGTGCAGCGCACGTCAGTGGTGGTGCGATCGTTAATCCTGCCAAGCTGACGCCGCAGCGGCGCGATGACATCTGTATGCAGTGTCACTTGGAAGGCAAGGCCGCCGTTGAACGCCCAGGACGTCATGCCTACGAATTCCAGCCCGGTGGAGCGCTTTCCGATTACGTTCGGTACTTCGTCCTCGTCGATGCCACGGGGTCGGGTTTGGGCGCAGTCAGCCAGGTGGAGGCCTTAGCGCAGAGCCAGTGCAAGAAGAAATCGGGCGACGCCATGTCTTGTACGAGCTGCCACGATCCGCATCGTTCGCCATCGGCGGAAGATCGAGTCGCATTCTATCGAGGCAAGTGCCTCGCCTGCCATGGCGCGTCTTTCGGAGCCAAACACCATGCGGATCAGCCGGACTGCACCGCGTGCCACATGCCTGCCTCGCCGAGCACTGATGTGGCCCACACCGAAGTCACTGACCATCGCATACCGCGACGGCCACAAATCTCCCCGCAACTTATGCAGAATCCTGACGCGAGGTCTTCGGTTTCTTTACCGCGCCTCGTTCCGTTCCCTGATACCAAAACTGAGCCCGATCCGCGAGACCTCGCCCTCGCCTGGAACTCAATCGCGGAAAACAGAATGTCGGTGGCTGACCCACAAGTGAGAGCGCTGCTTTCCAAAGCGGTGAAGCAATCGCCGGACGATCCCGCACTTCTTTCCGCGCTTGCCTATGCCGAACAGCAGCGCGGATCGACCGAGTCTGCCCGCGAGCTTTATCAGAAGGCGCTTGCCCAGGACCCGACTCTTGTAGATGCTGCCACCAATCTTGGGGTGATCGAGGCCCAAACGGGAGATTTGCAGGGCGCGATGCAGCTTTGGAAAGATGCATTCCAACGCACGCCGGCCAGAAGCAGCATTGGCCTGAACATCGCGCGTGCTTATTGCGCGGTGGGAAGATTCAGCGAAGCTCGTACTTACACGCTTCGCGTGCTGGAGTTTAATCCCGATCTACCTTCGGCGAGAAAGTTGCTGGAACTCTTGGGTCGCACTCCGGCAAGGTGTGACAACTAACGACAGACTGCGAGCTGCGCTGAATTCAGGAGCCCGTGCCCGATCCAGGTGAATCGACCATGAGAAAAAAAGTCGTTGGTTTGGGCGAAGTGCTTTGGGATCATCTGCCGGAGCGTACCTGTCTCGGCGGTGCGCCCGCGAACTTCGCCTACATCACAACCCTCATGGGCGATCAAGGTATTGTAGCCAGCCGCGTCGGCGAGGATTCACCGGGACTCGAAGCGCTTCGGCGCATGGAGGAACTCGGCCTGAACATCGATCATGTTCAGACCGACCGGCAGCATCCGACGGGCTCGGTGAAGGTGGAAGTCGACGGCAAGGGAATGGCGCGGTTCGAAATTGCACATTCCGTGGCCTGGGACTTTTTGCAGTGGACAGAGGATTGGCAACAGCTGGCTGAACAGGCGGACGCCGTTTGTTTCGGATCGCTGGCGCAACGTTCGGAACAGAGCCGCGCAGCCATTCGGCATTTCCTGAATGCCACTGCGCCGGGCACGCTGAAAGTCTTTGACGTTAATCTCAGGCAGTCCTATTACTCGCAGGAGGTGCTCTCGGAATCGATGAGACTGGCTGACATCGTCAAGCTAAACGACGAGGAACTGCCGAAAATCATGAGCCTGAACAAAGTCCCGCACAAAGACGATATCTCGTCGGCGGAGTGGCTAATCCGCACTCACGATCTGAAACTGGTTTGCATCACGCGTGGCGGACGCGGAAGTCTGCTGGTGCGGGGCAGGGATTCAAGCGAGCATCCCGGCTTTCGAGTTCGCGTGGCAGACACGGTCGGTTCGGGAGACGCCTTCACCGCGGGACTAGTCCACGAATATCTGCACGGCGCATCTCTCGGTTTGATGAACGAAGTAGCGAATCTGGTGGGAGCATGGGTCGCCAGCGAGGTGGGCGCCATGCCCGCGCCGAAGCGCGGGGCGCTGGAACACTCGCTCGCCGAGATTCGCTGAGGCAGCTGATGCGTTCGAGCAAACTAGTCTCGGTCCTTGGGGAATAATGTAAGTCAGATCGATTGGATTTTAGCCGAGCCTGTCGGCTTTAGATCCACGCCGATCAAGGGTTTTAACCGAGGTCTGGCGAACTTCCGATCTAAATGATTCTGGGAGGGGTGCTCCACTCTTGATAGTCGACCTTCCGCCGCTAATTGCTCATGCGCATCCTCCCAGCTGGGGATCAAATCTGCGCGTTGAATCCAGTGGGCGTACGCTGCTTCATTGCACCATCCGAACAGTCGGGACATCACGCGCGCGTGAGATCCAGAGCCGCGAAATCCTTTCATAGCCTGTTCGCTCTGCCACGCCGTCAAAGTCCAAAATGTCAGGCCAGAGTCGATGAGCAGTTTTCCGCCTAAAAAGCCAGTTGATCGCAGCAATTGGCGCTGACTCAGAAACGTACGCCACAAGAACGACGGAAGAAATCTCACAGATCGAACTCGCAGGCGCGTAACCGATGCAAGCATAACCCTTCATACCTCCTGCCGACTCTTAGATAGCGCGATCGCAAACCTGTCTTGTTCTATGACGCAGCCGTCACCGCCGCCGGCAAACTGGCAGTCTGACGCAAAGGTTCCGCCAGCGCCCTCATCACATTGCCGAAGCCCGCGAAGTCGAGAGACTGCGGACCATCCGAGAGCGCGCGTTCCGGGCAGGGATGCACCTCGATCATCAAACCGTCAGCTCCGACTGCAACTGCCGCTCGCGACACGGCCGCAATCAGACTCTGCTTACCCGTACCGTGCGAAGGATCGGCGATCACCGGCAGATGCGACAAATCGCGCGCCAAGGCCACGGCAGCCAGGTCGATCGTATTGCGCATTTCCGTTTCGAAGGTCTTGATGCCGCGTTCACATAGGACAACCTGTTGATTACCTCCAGAAAGCAGATATTCAGCCGCCAGCAGCCACTCCTTCACTGTGGCGGAGGGGCCTCGCTTCAGCAAAATGGGCTTATTTACGGTCGCGAGACGGCGCAGCAAAGCGAAATTCTGCATGTTGCGCGCCCCCACCTGCAGCATGTCGACATGTTCACAGATCACGTCGACGTCCTCGGTGCTCATCACTTCCGTCACGACAGGCAGACCTGTCTCCTCTCGCGCCTCCTGCAGAATCTTGAGCGCCTCCAGGCCAAGGCCCTGAAAGTCATAGGGCGAAGTGCGCGGCTTGTAGGCTCCGCCTCGCAGCATCGCGGCCCCGGCACGCTTCACGGCATGCGCCGTGTCGAGCAATTGCGCGCGCGATTCCACCGAACACGGGCCTGCGATCACGACGACTTCAGGCCCACCAATCGCGACGCCATTTATTTTTACCACCGAGCGCTCGGGCTTCACCTGGCGGCTCACCAGTTTGAAGGGTTGGGCAATGGCGACGACATTGTCCACTCCGGGCGCCACCTGTAGCGCTTCGATCTCGTGCCGGCGTCCGCTGCCTACAGCCGCCACAATGGTCCGCTCGGTGCCTCGCGTTACGTGCGGCTGGTACCCGGCTTCGCGGATCCGTTCAATCACATGGTTGATTTCGAACTCGGTAGCTTTCTCTGACATGTTGACAATCATCGAATGCTTCTCCTTGTAAGTTCTTTCAGAAAACAAAAGCCGCGATCCTTGGATCGCGGCTTGCGGTTAAGCTTGTTTAGTTTAGGTGGCCGTCAGTGGCTCAACCTCACTTCAAGCTGCTCCGCAGCCGCTTCCCCTGTAAACCAGAAGTAAGCGGTAAACACGGTGCCTGAAGTAAATCGAGTCATAAAAGCTCCTGTCGCAATACCAACCGGACAAAATTAGGCCGAACAGCTGAATTGCCTGTCTACTGGATCGAACTGGCGGCGGTTGAGAATACGTTATTGGCATTCGATCCGATCAACCGCACCGTTCCCACCACCAGAACCAGGATGACGGCCAACATCACGGCGTATTCGGCGATGTCTTGCCCCGCATCTTCCGCCCAAAGCCGATCTATCAATTTCCGCATTTGCTCCTCCAGCCCGCTATCAATGTCTTGAGAGAAGATCTGAACCTAAACCAAGTGCAGACCATGATGCACGCTGGCCAAGGTCCTTGTCAATGCGCGTTTTCCGATTTTTCGGCGAAGAATCAGTGCTGCGGAACAGGCGCTGGAGGCGGGATTTCCGGTGTATTCACCGATAATGGAGCAAACCGCTGGGGCAGCAACTCCTCAGCCGACTGCTGGGCGTAGCTCAGAACCCGATTCGGAAGCATGCCCAGATAGAGCGTAGCCACCACGCTAAGCGCGAGCGCAATGCCCAATCCAAATGGGATCGGAGTAACCGGGACCGGCTTGCGCGATTCCCGCATGTACATCACGACGATGATGCGGAGATAATAATAAGCGCCAATCGCGCTATTAATCAGGCCGATCAGCGTAAGCCCAATCAGGTGGGCCTTGATGGCGGCGCTGAACACGTAAAACTTGGCGAAGAACCCCCCGGTCATGGGGATGCCGATCAGCGAAAGCAGGAATATCGTCAGCGTTGCCGCCAGCAGCGGAGAAGTGCGGCTAAGGCCCTCGTAGTCTTCCAGCGTGACATAGCGCTCGCCTGCCTTGCCGAAATGGCTCACCACCGCGAATGCGCCCACATTCATGGCGGCATAGGACGCTGTGTAGAACATCGCGGCGGAAATTCCGGCCACAGAATTCTCGGAACTGTTCATGGCGAAGGCCATCAGCAGATATCCGGCGTGCGCAATCGAAGAGTATGCCAGCAGCCGCTTGACATTGTTCTGCACCAGAGCGCCTACGTTGCCCAAGGTCATAGACAGCGCCGCCGCCATCCACAGGAGCCAAAATCGGCCCGGCGCGTTAATGGTGAATACAACTCGCAACAACACGGCAAACGCCGCTGCTTTCGGAGCCGTCGACATGAACCCCACAATGGGTGCGGGTGCGCCCTCATACACATCGGGAGTCCAGATGTGAAACGGAGCAGCGGCTACTTTAAATCCGAGGCCGACAAACATCAGGGCCATGGCCACATACGCAAGTAATGGGACCGGGCTTTCCTGCAGCTTCTGGCTGATCTGATCGATGTTGGTGGATCCAGTCGCGCCGAACATAAGCGCCACGCCATACAGAAAAAATGCGGTAGCGAACGATCCCAGCAGAAAATACTTTAGCGACGACTCGCTGCTGGAAGCCTCGTTGCGTCGAAACCCCGTCAGAATATAAGTGGAGATGGAAGAAATCTCCAGGGCGATGAAAATCAGAACTAATTCGACGGCAGACGACATCAGGGCCATGCCGACCGTACCCAAAAGAATGAGGGCGTAATATTCGCCGGCACGAATTTTCTGCACCGCCATGTACTCGAACGAACTGAGGATCACGAGCGCCGCAATAGCGATGATCAGAAAATGAAAGAACACGCTGAAGTCGTCTACCTTCACCATGTTCGAGAAGGCGAGGCCCGGCGATTGCGCCATATACCAGGTGGCGAGCAGCCCGGCGAGAGTGCCGCCGAGTCCGATAAAGCCCAGCAGCTTCTGGCTTTTTTCCTCATTCACCAGAGGATCGAGCACCATGATCAGGATGCCGAAACCAGACAGCACCAGCTCGGGCAGAATGCGAACATAATCCACGCCCTGGGGAATCGTCTGCAACAATGTGGCCGGGAGCATGCTCACGGTCCCACCACCTTGCTGACCACTTGCGTAAATGGAGCCAGCGCGGCTTGCACCGCGGGATCAATGGCGCCCAGCCACAGAATCGGAGCGACGCCCATCACCAGGGCAGCGGCTGCACAGGGCCATACGGCAGCCTTTTCAAACACAAAAAGATCGTGCAGCGCGTTGTTCTTGAGATTCGTTACTTTTCCGTAAAACACTCTCTGGTACATCCACAAGAGATAGCAGGCGCTCCAGATCACACCCGTGGCAGCGAGAATTCCATAGGTGGCGCGTGCCTGGAAGGCACCGCTCAGAACCAGGAACTCGCCAATGAATCCGTTAAGTAGTGGAAGTCCAACCGAAGCCAGCACGATAAATAAATATGAGGCTGCATAGACTGGCATGGGAGTAGCGAGACCGCCGAACTCCGAAATCTCGTACGTGTGGCGGCGCTCGTGCAGAATTCCCGCCAGCATGAAAAGCGCGCCGGTGGAAACACCGTGAGCCAGCATCACAAACATCGCGCCGTTCAATCCCGCCTGCGTGAAGCTGAAGATTCCCAGCACCACAAAGCCCAGGTGGCTGACCGAAGAGTAGGCGATCAGCTTCTTCATGTTCGGCTGCACCATCGCAACCAGCGCGCCGTAGATGATCCCAATGAGCGCCAGCGCCATGATCCATGGGGCATTGTGGCGGGCTTGCTCTGGGAATAATCCCAGGTTGAACCGCAGCATCCCGTAAGTCCCCATCTTCAGCAGCACGCCGGCCAGCAGGACAGATCCGGCTGTCGGCGCTTCTACGTGTGCGTCGGGCAACCACGTATGAAACGGGAACAGCGGAACCTTCACCGCGAAGGCCAGAAAGAAGCCGAGGAAGAGCCACCGCCCCGCGGCTGGGAAGTTCGGCACGGCACCGCGCGCAATCTGATCGCGAATCACGACGAAATCGAAGGTGCCGGTGTGTGCGTACAGCCAAAGAATTGCCGCCAGCATAAACACCGAGGCGATCATGGTGTACATGAAGAACTTCACCGCCGCATAAACCTTGCGCTCGTGCCCAAAGACGCCGATCAGCAGGGCCATTGGGATCAGAGTCGCTTCCCAGAAGAAATAAAAGAGGAAGAGGTCCAAAGAAGTGAAGACTCCGATTAACGCCGTCTCGAGAATCAGCAGAAGAATGAAAAATTCTTTCACCCGATCGTGCACCGATTTCCAGGAAATCAGCACGCACAGCGGTGTAAGGAACGTCGTCAGAACCACCAGCCACAGCGAGATCCCGTCCGTGCCCATGTGGTAGTGAATGTTGGGAGCGGAAATCCAGGCACGGTCGACTTCATACTGGAATCCGGCCTGAGAACGATGAAAGTGCACCGGCAGATGCAGCGAGAGAAGAAAGGTAAGCAGTGAAAACACGAGAGCGAAGATGCGAATATCGCGATCGCGCCGGGGAAACACGATCAGCAGCAAGGCGCCCACCAGTGGGGCGAAGGTCACGAGGGTGAGAATGTAAGCGCTCCAGCTATCGGTGCTCATCGCACTCCCATCCAGATCATGTAGGCAATCACCACCGCGGACCCGGCCGCAATCCAGCCCGCATAAGACCGTAGGTTGCCCGACTGCATGTGTCGCACTTCGTCGGAAACATGCCGCGCTCCATCGGCCGCGTTGTTTACCGTGTCGTCGATAACCTTGCGGTCGACCCCCTGCCATAGGATCGCGGTCGATCCCAGAATCAGAGGCTTGACGAACAGTTTCGAGTAGAACTCATCGACGTAGTATTTGTTCAAGACCGCCGTGTAGAAGCCGTTCAAAGAGTCGGCGATCCTATCGGGCAAACGTGGGTTCCGGTAATAGAGCAACCACGCCAGTCCGAGGCCGAGCAACGCCGCCAGCACTGAGATGGCAGTAAACATCAGTTCGGTAGACACCTCGGTTTTGGGCTCAGTGCCTTCAGTCTCCCGCTCCGTTGCACCCTTTTCGCCCATTTGGGTATTTCCGCTATCGGCTGGCAGCGTGGAGCGAAATACAGGGCCCAGAAAATGATCGAAGCGATTATTGCCGCCCAGTGACCCGGGCACGCCCACATACCCCCCGATCACCGATAGAACTGCGAGAATCACCAGAGGCACGAGCATGACCTTGGGGCTCTCGTGAATTCCAGACAAGTGTCCAGAGCGCGGCGTTGTGTCGTGTGCGGAATGAATCCCGTGCCCGTGATCCGCCTCCGCCGAACCGCGATATTCACCGAAGAATGTCAGGAACCACAGCCTAAACATGTAGAACGAAGTGATAAACGCCGTGACCAATCCCACAAACCAGTAAATCCAACTCGCCTGGTAAGCTCGCCACAGAATTTCGTCTTTGCTGAAAAAGCCCGCCAGGCCGGGGATGCCGGCGATCGCCAAGGTGCCCGCCGTCATCGTCCAGAATGTCCATGGAATCTTTGTCCGCAATCCGCCCATCTTCCGCATATCCTGTTCGCCGCCGACCGCGTGAATCACTGACCCGGCCGCCAGGAACAACAGGCCTTTGAAGAACGCGTGCGTCATCAGGTGGAAGATACCGGCGGAGAATGCTCCCACGCCGCAAGCCATGAACATGTATCCGAGTTGCGAAACGGTGGAGTAAGCGAGAACCTTCTTGATATCGGTTTGCGCGATGCCAATCGTTGCGGCAAAAAATGCAGTCAGCGTTCCAATCACAGCGACAACCATCAGCGCAATCGGCGCACGCTCAAAAATCACGTGCGACCGCGAGACCATGTAGACGCCGGCAGTAACCATGGTTGCGGCATGAATCAGCGCGGAAACCGGCGTTGGACCTTCCATCGCGTCAGGCAGCCACACATAAAGCGGAATCTGCGCCGACTTGCCGCACGCGCCGACCATCAACAGAATGCCAATCGCGGTGAGAAGCCCGGCGCCGGCAGTTTCGGGCGCAATGGGCTGAACTTGCCCAAAGACCTGCGCAAAACTAAGCGAACCGTAATGTTGAATGATCAGGAAAAGGGCAATGAGAAATCCAAAGTCCCCAATGCGGTTGACGATGAATGCCTTCTTCCCGGCTGCCGCCGCCGAATCTTTCGTGTACCAGAATCCGATCAGCAGATACGAAGCGAGTCCCACGCCCTCCCACCCAATGAACATCACCAGATAGTTGTTGGCCAGGATCAGGGTCAGCATGAAAAACATGAACAGGTTCAGGTAGGCGAAGAAGCGATAGTAGCTAGGGTCGTCCCACATGTAGCCGACGGAGTAGATATGAATCAAGAATCCCACGCCGGTGACGACGAGCAGCATCACTAGCGAAAGTTGATCGAGGTACAACGCGAAGTCAGCGCTGAAACTGCCCGAGCGGATCCAGTGGGCTAAGAATTCCTGATAGGGAAGGTCGAGAGACGAAAAGCGTAGCGCCACCGACAACGCCCAGGCGAAGGCTGCTCCGGAGAACACGAGCCCCACAGTGGTTACGGCAGTTCGAGAAGATTTCTTCCCCAAAAAACCATTGATCGCGGCGCCCGCCAGCGGCAGCACCGGGATCAGCCAGAGATTGAGAGATGGCGTCATAGTTTGAGCAGGTTCACCTGATCCACGTTCAAAGTTTCGCGTGTTCGATAAACTGCGATGATGATTGCCAGCCCCACCGCAGCTTCCGCCGCCGCCACCACCATGACGAAGAAAACGAATACCTGCCCCGCCAGTTGATGCCAGTGCGCCGCGAAGGCAACGAACGAAAGATTCACGCCGTTCAGCATCAACTCAATCGACATAAAGATCGTAATGATGTTGCGCTTGATCAGAAATCCGGCCACGCCGCAGGCAAAGAGAAATCCGCTGAGAACCAGGTAATAGGACAGAGGAACCATTTATTCCACCTTCCTGGCCGGCGAAGTCGCAGGCTTGCTCGCCAACACAACCGCCCCCATGATCGCGATCAGGATCAGGACAGAAGTAATTTCAAAGGGCAGCAGAAATTCGTGGAACAACAATTGTCCGATGACCTTGGGATCGCCGGGTAAGGCGCCCGCGGCGACCGCCTCGGTCCCCGAATGCCGCAGGACGACCCAGCCCACGAGAACGCTTCCCATCAACATACCCGGGATGCCCAATAAAACCGCAATCCGGCTGCCCTTGGTCCGCTCCTCAACTCCCGCGTTCAGCAGCATGATCGTAAACACGAACAACACCATGATGGCGCCGGCATAGACGATGACCTGCACGGCAGCGACGAACTCTGCTCCCAACAATAAATATTCGCCCGCCAGCGCGGCCATCACCGCGATCAGCGAAAGCGCGCTGTTGATGGGATGAGTCTGCGCCAGCAGATTGACCGCGCCCGCCACACAGACGGCCCCGAAGGCCAGAAATAGAATTAGGTGCACGCTCATGAAATCAGTTCTGAGTTCTCAGTTGTCAGTTCTCAGTTCCCAGTTAAACCCGCCGCCAGCAGGCAGCCCGTAAGCTCCAACTTAGAACTGAGAACGCAGAACTGAGAAGTTCTTTATGTCACCAGGCTACTGCGATCGCCGTCGCAATGAGATTCAGCAGCGCCAGCGGCAGCAGAAATTTCCAGCCAAACGCCATCAATTGGTCGTAACGGAAGCGGGGCAGCGTACCCCGCACCCAGATATACAAAAAGAGAAATACAACAATCTTCGCGGCGAACCAGAACACCGGCAACACCGCCAGGAGCAGATCCGGTGCCCCATGCGCCCGCAGCCAGGCTTGTTCGCCAAACGGACTATGCCATCCGCCAAAAAATAAAAGTGTTGCCAGGCACGCGACTGTGATCATGTTGGCGTATTCCGCCATGAAGAACATGGCAAACTTCATGGCGCTATACTCGGTGTGATAGCCCGCGACGAGCTCCGTCTCGGCCTCCGGCAAATCAAACGGGATGCGGTTGGTCTCTGCGTAAGCCGCCATCAGGTAGCAAAAGAAGCCGATAAACTGCGGGAAAATATTCCACCGCGGAATGAATCCCCAGAAATGTCCGCCCTGCGCATCTACAATCGCGCGCAGACTGAAGCTGCCCGACATGATCAGCACGCCAACCAGTGACAGCCCTAGAGAAATTTCGTAGCTCACCATCTGCGCGCTGGCGCGCAGGCCGCCCAGCAGGGAATATTTGTTGTTCGACGACCAACCGGCCAGTGCGACTCCGTAAACGCCGATCGAGGTGACTCCGAGAATCAGCAGCAGCCCGGTGTTCACGTCAGTGATCTGCAGCGGAATGTCGTATCCGCCAATCGTGACCGAGTTGCCGAATGGAATCACCGAGATCGACGTGAGCGCGAAAACAACCGCGATCAACGGCGCCGCGATGAACAGTGGCTTATAGACGTGCGGCGGAGTCAGGTCTTCCTTGAACAGGAACTTGATTCCATCGGCCGCGGGCTGCAGCAATCCAAACGGGCCTACCCGCGTGGGTCCCCAGCGATTCTGCATGTGGCCCACGACTTTGCGCTCCATCCAAACGGTATACGCGACTGCGGTGAGCAGCACGAACAAAAGGATCCCCGACTTGATCACCGACACCACTATGAACAGCCAGATGGGCAACGCCACGCCTTGCTTCCTCTCTTACTCGTCCTCTTGCTCTCTTGCTGAAGATGACCGTATTGAGATCAGTCCGCCGCGACTTCCGCTGGTTTGACCTCGTGACTCTCCATCACCGATTTCAATGTTCGCGAGTATCGTCCCAGCGTGCCGGAAGTGAACAGTCCGTTATTCGCCGGAGAAATCAATTCCGGTTTATGCGCCACACCGGTTCCGCTCTGAGTGAGCGAAGTGTGCTCGCTGTTTCCAGCCAAAAGATTGGCGCGGGAAATGTCATAGCCCGGAACCAGCCGCTGAATCTCGTCGAGAATCGCCATGGGATCCAGCGGACTCAACTTCGGCTCCAGTCCTTGCGACTCGAGCCAAACGGCGTGACGATCGGCCTCCCCCGACTGCGCACCTCGCGACTGTCCCATGTCGGCCCGAACGCCGCCGCCGAACGGAACCAGTTTGCGAACCTCGAAACCCATGGAGTCGGCGATGCGCACAATCATTTCAAAATCGCTTTTCGTCCCCGAAAGTTCACCCGCTTTTTTCACCAGCTGCACGTCGCCGCAGGTATTCGTCATCGTGCCTGCTTTCTCGTAAGCGTTGGCCGCGGGCAGCACCACGTCGGCCATAACGGCAGTCTCGGTCAGGAACATGTCCTGCACCACAACGAAGCTCTTCGAAAATGCGAAGGGATCAATGTTCAAGCGTCCAATCGGATTCGATCCGACCACGTAGAGCGCCTTCAGCTTGCCGCGCTTGCCAGCTTCCACCATCCCGGCGAGATCGAGGCCTGCGGTTGGCGGGATTGTCCACTCTTGATGAAAGTCGCTGCCTTCAGGGGTCGGATGATATCCGGGCAGCAGGTCAGGATAGAGGCCCATATCCGCCGCGCCGCGCGAGTTGGAGTAGTCGCCGAGGCAGATGAACTTTGCCCCGGGAATCGCGGAGCCGAAGGTCACGAGGCTGGCAATGTCGTTGCCGCGAATTTCCGAACCGAAAATAACGACGAGGTTCTGTTCGCCGTGCAGCTTATCTCGCAGTGAGGTCCACTGCTGGCGCGTAACAGAACCATGTGGGGACGGGCCCGTTGGTCCGTCCTGCGCGGGCGGTTGGCCCGCGTTGCCTTGACTTGCAATCGCCTCCAACGCCGACTCGTCCCCGGCCAGAAACGCAGCCACCTTACCCTCTGCGCCCGTCGGGATTTGAATGAAGCTTGTAGCCTGCCGGCGCAGTTTGATCGGCTGCGAGTTCACTACATAGAGCCGCGCTCGATGCAGGCGCACGTTGTTGCGAATCTGCCAGGCCAACAGCGGATGTTGCTCCGTAGGATCGTTGCCGATCATCAGAATCGCGGGTGCCTTGAAAACGTCCGCCATGCTGGCGGTCGCGTCCGGCTTGCCTCGCAGCGCGGCTGACAGCGCAGGGAAGTCCGCAGTGCGATGATGGTCGACGTTGTTGGTCTTCAACACCACGCGCGCGAATTTCGACAGCAGGTATGCTTCTTCATTTGTGGTACGCGTCGAACCAATCACTCCAATCGCAGCCCCGCCGTCCTTATCGCGAATTTCGGCGAACTTCTTTCCGATCAAGTCAAACGCCTCTTCCCATGTGGACGGCGTCAGCTTTCCGTTTTTTTGAATCAGCGGCTGCGTCAGTCTCTCTTCGTGATTCGCAAAATCGAAAGCGTAGCGCCCCTTGATGCAGAGGAAGTCTCCGTTGGTGCCGCTCTTGTCGCGATTGTCGCCGCGAACAATCTCCATCCCAGTATCAGATCTGCGAACGCCTAATGTAGTCTTGCAACCATCGCCACAATGCGTACAGACCGTGCCCACGTGCGTCATTTCCCAAGGGCGGGTCTTGTAGCGATATGCTCCGGAGGTGAGCGCGCCCACCGGGCAAATGTCGATGCACATGCCGCATTCTTCGCACTCCAAATGATCTTCTTTATTGGGAGCGATGAGCGAACTCACGCCGCGGTTCTGCACCCCGAGCGCCCACACATCCATGCCCTCGCCGCAAATCCGCACGCAGCGGTAGCACAAGATGCAGCGCGGCCGGTCGAAGAAGACTACCGGAGACCACTGCTGCTCATCCTTGTGATTCTTCGCCTCCATGAATTTCGATTCGGCGGCGCCGTAGGAGAACGTCATGTCCTGCAGTTCGCACTCGCCGCCGGCGTCGCACACCGGGCAATCCAGTGGATGGTTTCCGAGCAGCATCTCGATCATCGACTTCCGCGCCTGCTTGACTTCGTCGCTGTCGCTGATGACGACCATGCCCTCGCTCACCACCGTCGTGCAGGCAGTCTGCAGCTTGGGCATCTTCTCGACCTTCACCAGGCACATGCGGCAAGCGCCCTGCAACGAAAGATTGGGGTAATAGCAAAAAGAAGGCACCTCGATGCCCACGGTTTTGCAGGCCTCGATCAGCAGCGTCCCAGCAGGAGCCGTGATTTTCTTGCCGTCGACAGTCAGATTTATGTCAGCCATACGAATTTAGTGATTGAGAAATTTGGTAATTGAGTAATTGAAAAACTTACGCTGATTTTTTTGCCGTGTGTCTTGATGCCGTCAGGATCGCCGCCAGTTCCTTTGCTTCACTTAACAGCGCAACCGTCATCTCGGACTTTATGATTCCGGACTCAATTAACAGTTCCAGCCAAAGCACCGCCTCGTCTGCCTCCTCAGCCACTATTGCAATCCGAGCAATGAATTCTGCTTTGGATCGCGCGCGGCACGCGGCTCGATAGTTGGCGGCGACCGAAGTTCCACACCGCAGCAGGTGTTTGCCTAAAACCTGCGTATCCGTTCGATTCGGCAACGATCGAAACAAGCGAATCACTCGAAGAGCAAAGGCTTTGGTTCGATCCCGCAATTCCTCGGGCTTGGAACTCACTCCGTCACCTCAATTACTCAATTACTAAATTTCCCAATTACTCAATCTCGTCAGTGCGCCAGCACCGGCTCCGCCGCGCCCACCTTTTCGAACGGGCACGGCCTGCCTTCCAGATGATCTTCAAATTCCTTGCGGAACTTTTTCACGAAGGCGATGGTCGGCATTGCCGCCGCATCGCCCAGCGGACAGAATGTCCGCCCCAGCATGTTTTCGGACAAGTACTGCATGTTGTCGATATCTTTCTTGACCCCGCCTCCGGCATGAAAGCGAATCAGCGTCTTCTTCAGCCAGTCGGTTCCCTCGCGGCACGGAATGCACCATCCGCAACTTTCATGCTGATAAAACTTCATAGTGCGCAACGCGAATTTCACGATGCACTGCGCATCGTCAACGATCACCACGCCGCCAGAACCCAGCATCGAACCAGCCTTTTGCACCGAGTCGAAATCCATCGCGACATCAATTTCATCGGCGGTGAGGCACGGACACGAAGACCCGCCCGGCACCACGGCCTTCAGTTGGCGTCCATTCGGAATGCCGCCGCCGACTTCGTAAATCATCTTCTTCAGGTTGTAACCCATCGGCAATTCATAAACGCCGGGCTTGGCGATGTTGCCGCTCAGGCAAAACAGCCGTGTGCCACCGTTTTTCGGCGTGCCCAGCTTGGCGTACCAGTCGCCGCCGCCGAGAATGATGTGAGGCACATTCGCGAGAGTCTCGGCATTATTGATAACCGTCGGGCCGCCCCATAAGCCGACGACCGCAGGAAAGGGCGGCCGGATGCGGGGGATACCGCGCTTGCCCTCGAGCGACTCCATCAGCGCCGACTCTTCGCCGACTTCGTAAGCCCCGGCGCCGCCGTGCCAATAAATATCGATGTCTCGCCCGCTGCCGAAAATGTTCTTGCCAATAAAACCCCTGGCATACGCGTCGCGAATCGCTTTCTGCATGATGACCGATAGATACCGGTACTCGCCGCGAATATAGATGTACCCGCTGCGCGCCCCTACCGCCAACGCGCCGATCACCACTCCCTCGATCACCGCGTGCGGATCATGCTCGAAGATCAACCGGTCTTTGCAGGTACCCGGTTCGCTTTCATCCCCGTTGCACAGCACGTACTTCGGCTTGGCCGACTGCTTGGGCACGAACGACCACTTCATCCCGGTGGAAAATCCCGCGCCGCCACGCCCGCGGAGGCCGGAATTCTTGACCTCATTAGTAATGGCGTCCGGTTCCATGGCAAGCGCCTTCTGCACGGCCTTGTAGCCGTCGAGTTCCAGATAGCGGTCAAGATCAGTCGCACCCATGCCGAAGCGCCGGGAGACAACTTTTACCTCGTCGGGATGGGAGACCAAATCAGCCATGAGAAACATTGTTGATTGAAAAGCAGGATTTTCAATCAGCAATCAGCATCAGAAATCAGGAATTGCCCTTACTGCGTCGCCTTATTTTTGTACCCGTCAAGAATCCTGTCGATCTTCTCCGCCGTCAGGTTCTCGTGAAAGTCGTAATTCACCTGCGCTGCTGGAGCCCAGCTACAAGCGCCAATGCATTCCACTTCCTCCAGCGTAAACAATCCATCCGCCGTGGTTTGTTTGTGGCCGATTCCTAACCGCTTCGCACAGTGATGAAGAATTTCTTCTGCACCGCGCACCATGCAGCTGATATTGGTGCACACCTGCACGTTGAACTTGCCGCGTGGCTTGGTGGTCAGCATCGAGTAGTAGCTGATCACGTTGCGCACTTCGAGCTCCGTCAGCTCCAACCTGGAAGCGATCTCTGCGATGACCTCATCCGACAAAAAGCCGACTTCGTCCTGCGCATAAAGCAGCGTCGGTACAAGCACAGACCTCTTCGTCGGATAATGCGGCACCATCTCCGCGAAGCGTGTCTCGAATTCTTCTGAGAATCTCATTGAGTAATTTCGTAATCGGGTAAATTTGTAATTTAACTAACCCGCCGTGCCGTGTGTTGCGACGAAGTAAAAATTGCGCTTAGTTCACGCGCTTCCTTCAAGATGGCTTCGCACCGTTGACTCGGAACGATCGTACAATCCGAAAGCATTTCCAACCAGAAAACGGCTTCGTCGGCTTCTTCCACAACCAGCCCAATCTTGGCAATCCATTCCGCTCTTGATCTACCCCGGCACGCCGCTCGATAATTCGCCGCGACCGAGGTCCCACAGCGCAGCAGTTGCTTGCCCACGACCTGAGAATCAGCAGTGTGCGGCAGCGACCGATAAAGCTTGACGATCCGAATAGCAAACGCCTTCGTCCGATCACGCAACTCTTCGGGCCCAGTGGACATGATCACCGCCGGTTTTAAAATTACAAATTACCCGATTGCCAAATTACAAATTTCTACCGGTCAATTTCCCCCAGCACGATATCAATGGACCCAATCGCCGCCACCACATCCGCCAGCAGCCGTCCCTCGCACATCTTTGGCAAAGTCTGTAAGTTCGCCAAACAAGCCGCCCGCATGTGCACACGATACGGCTTGGCGGTTCCATCGCTGACGATGTAATAGCCCATCTCGCCGCGAGGCGATTCCACCGCCTGATATACCTCGCCCGGCGGCACCGCAAATCCCTCGGTGATGATCTTAAAGTGATAGATGAGCGCTTCCATCTGCGTCTTCATTTTTTCGCGATCCGGCAACACCACTCCTGGGGCGTCGGCCTTGATGGGACCTTCCGGCATGCCGTCCAGCGCCTGCCTCACAATGCCGATCGATTCGCGCAACTCCTGCACCCGGCACATGTAACGCGCGAAGACGTCGCCTTCCTGCGAGATCGGCACCTTGAACTGAAACTTCTCATAGCTGGAGTACGGCATATCCCGCCGCAGATCGAAGTCCACGCCGCTTCCACGCAGAGTCGGTCCGCTCGCGCCCAGCGCAATCGCATCTTCCGCCGTCATTCTGGCTACGCCTTTGGTCCGCATTGCCCAGATCGGGTTCCCGGTCAGCAGATTTTCATACTCGTCGACTTTCGACGGAAAATATCCCGCGAATTTGCGCACGCGGTCAAAGAATCCTAGCGGTGGCTCCAGCGCGATTCCGCCCACCCGGAAGTACGACGTCATCATGCGCTGCCCGCTCACCGCCTCGAACAACTTCAGAATCTCTTCGCGCTCCCGGAAGCAATATAAGAAGACCGTCAGCGCGCCAATGTCCATGGCGTGCGTGCCCAGCCACACCAGATGCGAATTAATGCGCGTCAGTTCGTTCATCAGCACGCGCAGCCACTGCGCCTTCGGCGGAATCTCCAGCCCCAATAGCTTTTCCACCGCCAGCACGTAGCAGAGATTGTTGGTCATGGGGCACAGGTAATCGATACGGTCAGTGAGCGGCACCACTTGCTGGTAGAACTTGGCTTCGCAGGTCTTTTCAATGCCGGTGTGCAGGAAGCCGATGTCGGGCATCATGCGCACGACGGTTTCGCCGTCAATCTCCAGCAACACGCGCAGCACGCCATGGGTCGAAGGATGTTGCGGACCCATGTTCAGGATCATGGTGCGATCCTGCCCGGGTTCCAGCACCGGAGTGGGATTCAGGTGGGCCATCTTTATCTCAATCTCGATCTCACCGGTAT
Organism: uncultured Acidobacteriaceae bacterium; assembly: GCA_963709305.1. Taxonomy (GTDB): domain Bacteria; phylum Acidobacteriota; class Terriglobia; order Terriglobales; family Acidobacteriaceae; genus Sulfotelmatobacter. The sequence goes on from CAVPWO010000012.1 coordinate 221,528, forward strand.
CCCTCCACCGGATAATCCTTGCGCAGCGGGTGGCCTTCCCAATCCTCGGGCATCAGAATGCGACGCAGATAAGGATGCCCCGTGAAACGAACCCCAAACAGATCGAAAACTTCGCGTTCGAAATAATTGGCGCCGGGCCAGATGGAAGTAAGCGATTCGACCACAGGACTGTCGCTATTGAGGCGAACTTTCAGCCGAACCCGTTCTTTGTTCGGAATCGAAAGCAGTTGATAGACAACTTCAAACCTGGGTTCGGACGGATACAAGTCCACGCAGGTGACGTCGGAAAGAAAATTGAACGGGCACGCTGGATCGTCTTTCAGAAGGATGCAGGCCTCGCGGATGTGATCGCGACCCACATAAATCGTCATCTCGTCGCGATCGAACTTCACGCCGGTTACCGCCTCGGCATTCCAGTTCACCAGGCGGGCCACTGCCGGATGATTCTTCAGTTGTTCCAGATCGGTAATGGGCGAAGCTGAGCGGCATTAAAAATCCCCCCGTTTCGCGGAGGTTTCGCCCCAGTCCAGCACGCCTTTTTTCCATACATAGAAGAATCCGACCAGAAAGATTCCGATGTATACCAGCATTTCCCACAGGCCGAAGCGCTTCAAATCGCGCAAAATAATGGCCCACGGATAGATGAAAACCGCCTCAACGTCGAACAGAATGAACAACATGGCGACCAGGTAGAACTTGACTGAGAAGCGTTGCCGGGAGTCGCCGACCGGGGTCATGCCGCATTCGTATGGAGAGAGTTTGGCGCGGGTCGGCTTACGCTGCCCAATCAGCCAGGAAAGGGAGACAATTGCGGTCGCAATCCCGCCCGCCATAAGAATATGGATCAAAAACGGGAGGTAGCGTGCGAAGTAATTGTCGGGCATAGGAGGAGATATATATAATTCGCGCCAAGTATTACTTAAACGTTCTAGATTATGGGCTTACACTCAAGAGTGTCAAGCGAGGCAAAGCGCGAATTGAGTAATTGTGTAATTGTGTAATTTGGTAATTGAGTGATTGAAAATCGGCGGAGCTGCATTTGGCTTACCGGCCCTTGAGCTTTCAATTGCCCAATTACACAATTACGAAATTACCCAATCCCTATGATTTTCGGCTTCAACACCGACGTGAAGCACGGCGATACGATTTACCACGTACAGAGCGAGGCTCGGGAAGGCGAACTCCTGCTGCAGTCCCAGGTTTTCGTGCGCGGACGCTGCATCGGCAAGAAGGCCACTTCCTACGCCGCCAAAGCTGCGGAAGCGCAATTCGGCGACGCCCAAAAAGAGCAGCAACTCCGCGAACAGCATCGCCTCGTGCTCGACGCGATCCGCGAAGGGAAGCTGGACAACGTTCTCGATCATCCCGAAGCGGACGCCCTGGCGGCGGTAAAAGAGTTGGACGTGCAGTGGCTGAACGCCGAATCGGTTCATGGAAATCGCAACCTGACCATGCAGTTACGCGTCACCGAGGGAGGCGCGGCTGCGCCCGGTGCGCGCCTGACGTTTCGCTTTGCCCGTCCTGGAGCCGCTCCGTTCTACACGCAGGCGGTCGCCGATTCCACCGGCGCGGCCGAGATCAAGATTGAGGTCGAGGAAGCAGGACTCCCCGATTCGTCGCTGCTGGTACAAGCCAACTACGAAGGCCGAACGGCCACGCGCAAGTTCACCCTGCAGAAAGCAGAATAATTAAGAGTGGCGGAAAGCGAAACCCTTACACTACAACATCGGTGTCATCCCGAGCGGAGCCGTTTTTCAGGCGGAGCGAGGGATCTCGCGCGAGCCACTACACTCGTCGACCGCAAGGCTCCGGGTGCCTGCGAAGAAACTCGCCTGGCCAAATGAAACTTCACATTAATGGAGAAGAAAGGGTCTTCGATTCTTCCACTCCCTTTACCCTCGCCGCACTCGTGGAAATGCTCGGCATGAAAGCGGACCGCGTGGCGGTAGAACTCAACCGCGACATCGTCCCGCGAGATCGCTGGCCCGAAACGCAGCTCAACGAAGGAGACAGGCTCGAGGTGGTTCACTTCGTCGGCGGCGGTTTGAATTCCAATCTTCGCCAGGAACTCTCCTAGTCACTCTTTTTCCACCGATTCTTCGCTTGACTCGGGCCAGCTCACGCCTAGAATGTTTGAAACATTTTGCTCGTATGTTGTTTCAAACATGATGTATGAGAAACGTTGAGTAATTATGCAGGACCGTTTCACATCGCAGCAGGTGATCGCTTTGACCGGGATCACGCCCCGCCAGTTGCAGTGGTGGGACGAGCGCGGCGTGGTAAAGCCGGAGCGGGAAGGGCATCGGCGGATGTATTCCATGAATCGCCTGACCGAAGTGGCGGTCATCTGCGAACTGCGCCGCAAAGGATTTTCGCTGCAGGGCGTCCGCAAGGTCATGCGCTTTCTCGAACGCGAGATCGGCAAGGGATTGTCCGAAATTGTCGAGCGCACTTCCGACTGTCACCTGCTGACCGATGGAAAGCGCCTGTACCTGGAGACTTCGGCCCGCCAGATCGTCGACATTCTGAAGAATTCGGACCAACCGATTCTGGCGGTATGCCTGAGCGACGCCGTGCGGCGGGTGCGGGCTGGGGTCGTCTCCGGAAAGGCGAATACTTCAGTAATGTCGCCGGATTCCCACAGGCGTGCTAAAAAAGTCTCGTAGGCAAGTGTGAGCAGCGCGAACAGCACCAGCTACAAGGAGCACCAGGGACACAAGGAGGAACGCATGGTCGGTGAACTGGACCTTCTCAGTGAATGGATTCCCGAACAGATGCAGCCGGGCACCGTCTTCGTGCTGGAAAATGCCGGTGAGGTCGGCGAGAAGGAAGATCCTTACTGGGCCGTCTTGTCCTGTCCGTCCTGCGGCATGCTGGGGCTAATCACGCGCAAACAAATCAATGGTCTCCTGCCGGTTATTTGTGGTTCGGAAAACTGCTCCGCGCAATTTTTTATCCGCGACAGCGAAGTCGTAGTGCGAAAACCCTTCTAGATCGCCGAGTCTGGGTTGGAACGCAACCTCATCAAGAGCCAAATGGCGCTCTTATGCGAGTGCATGTGGCAGCGCGCTCGAAAACTGCTTGACGCCGCCGAAATTGCCAGCGCGACGATACGTCAGGCATCAGCAGGAATTTCCCAGCCTTCAACGCGAAGGCTGGGGCGGCCAAAGTCGTGGCAGCGTAAACGTGGGCCAGTCTCCCAGTGCCGCGTCAAGGCTTTCGACCTCTCTTGCTGCCTGACCCCGTTCCGCCCTTGGCCTATAACCACCACTGTGGTGAAATTTGGCCACCAGAGCGCCGCGAATCGCGGCTCGTCCAAGCTTCCCTGGACCCAGTTAAGCTGCTAAGAAAAATGCAATTAGAGGAACCGTCTCTGCCCGCTCTCCATTGGCACTCGGCCTGCACTCTTTTGACAGCAGCGTACTCGTATTATCCGTCAACTGAGCCCTGGCCAGAAGAAGACCACTGTCACAAACCAACTCTAATAGGGGGATGCCCCGCAAGCTTGTATGGGTGGAAGAAGGGCGCTTTCACGGCTTTGCTTGCTCGGAATGCTCCTGGCGGTTTGAGCCTTCTGCTGCGCCCACGGGTAAATCTTTTGATGAAATGATGAAGAACTTCGAGTTGCAGCGCGACAGAGAGTTTACCTCCCATGTTTGCGCCGACGTTTGCGCCGATCACCCGAAAACAAAACGCTCAATCTAATTCAAACTTTAGCGGTTCACCTCACTGCTCTTTGAGGGGCCACTCTTTAGGCACCTTGGGGTGTACTTCGAGATCTTGTTAGAGACCGTTAGGGAGGCTAATGACTAATGACTGACCAGGATGCTTCAAGATCCCAGGACATAAAATATCCACACTGGCAGCGCGAGTTTGACGCTGCAATTGTCGAAGGGGATCCGCAGACGTTGCGGCAGCGCGTGGATGCCGCAGAAACAGCTATTTTTCTGCGGTCGCAAGCCTTGGTCGGGAACGCTCAGGGACACGAGGAGCAGCAAGCCATTTCTGAGGCTATACGGACTCTGCGGGCCATCCAGAAGGAAAAGCTGGGCTATCCGGATTGGAACAAATAGTAGCAGCCCGCCCGCCGGTTTTAAGCATCCAACTTCCGCTATAGTGGCAAACCGATGGCGAAGAAGCGCGTTTTACTTGTGGATGACAACTCCGCCGTGCGTTCCTTGGTGCGCCAACTATTTGAACTAGAGCCTGACTATGAAATTGCAGGAGAAGCAGAAAACGGGCAAGACGCGGTTGAGAAAGCTGAAAATCTCAGACCCGACCTAATCATCCTGGACCTTACTATGCCCGTCATGACTGGGCTCGATGCAGCGCCGCTGCTCAGGAAACTTTTGCCCGATGCGCGGATTATTTTGTTCACGGTCCAACAAGGAAGCGAAGTTGAACGGCTAGCGCGTGCGGCTGGGATACACGCGATTGTTCCAAAGGATCAGGCAGCGTCCAACCTGATTCTCCAAGCTCAAGTCTTGCTGGCGTCGGTAAAGCAGGAACATCATCCTGCCAAGCTTCGCAACGCCAGTTAGGGACTCAACCCACAGCAGCTTCCGTCACTATGCCGACGGAGAACCCGATCGAGTGGCGGGTGGCCCAGGCTTGTGATCTCTTTGGCATCACCACCACACGGCCATCCCCCAGATTTTTGTGTTGACACGCACACAAGGTATATCTTAGGATACGAGTCGCTCTGGTAGTTCTAAGCGGCGGAGAACAATGCCCCATCAGAAGGATTTCGTCTCGATACGGCTGGACAAGGAGCTCAAGGAGGAGCTGCTGAAGGCGGCGGACCTGGAGCGGCGGTCCCTGTCGAGCTTCACCAGGCTTCTTCTGGAGTTCGCGTGGTCGGAGTATCTCAAGCAAGGCTCAATGCACGCTTTAATCGCGGCTCACGAGCACAGCATGAAGGAGGATTGACCAATTCTATGAACGTACAAGTGACGCAGCACGAGCTAGAGGAGATCTTCGAGTTGGAGCGCGACATCGCTCCCAAGAAAAGGCGCGTTGAGGAGCTGAAGGAGGGGGTCAAGGTCCTCCTACTCGCGAAGAAGCCGGTCGAGATGGGGCGCTTCGACGCGCACCTCAAGACGCTGCCCGGCAGGCACATCCCGTGGAAACAGGGCTTCATCGACCGCCTTGGGCTGGCGGCTGCTGAGGCATACAGAAAGCTGTTTCCTGTCCAAGTGCGATTCGACGTGATGGTCGAGGAGCACGCCGTCCAGCCGCTCTGGAAGGGCGGGGCTCCGGGGCAAGAAGAGGCGAACAACTAGTCTCAACTGTCGGAGTGAAAACACATGACCATCGAAGCAGAGATCAACCGCGCGGCGCGTTGCTGCCAACTGCTGGAGGATCTCATCTACGACAAGTCGAAAGAGGGCAAGCTGACCGTGATCGACAAGAACGACGATCTACTCATGGGATATTGGTCGCTGATCTTTGACTATGGGAAAGGAGTCGGGTGCCTTCTGCACCACAAGTTCTACTCGCCCGCCTTCGCTCTTTTTCGGCCGATTGTCGAGGCCCTTGTGCGAGCGTGCGTGGTCGAAATGGGCACGCCTGACGACGTGCTGAAGATAAGGCAAGACGAGTTCAGAGTGAACTATAAGAAGGACGGAGCCTGGATCGACAAAGCTCTCGGCACGGGAACTCTGCTGGACGGCTTCACCAAGGGGATGCGTGAGTTGCTCCACAGCCTCACGCACTCGGGGACGGCACAGTTGGGAATGCGGATCGACGGCAACGAGATAGGCGCGAGCGTCTCTGATGCTCAGATAATGGCGCTGCTCGACGCAGCCTCGAATGCGACCTTCCTCATCACCATCCTCGTCGCCAAGCACTACCTCCTGCGCGACGTCGCGGACGCCGCAAACAAGGTGTTTTGGGAGTATGGAAAAAAGAGTATGGCGGCCGCCAGCTTGCCTTAGGGGGGCCGACCTTTGCGGCGCACGAACCGCGGAAAGCCGAGCTGCACGTAAGGGAAGTCGCCTGATACCATCACCAGAATTCCCAGCCTTCGAAAATCGCGAAGGATGGGGCAGCAAAAGTCGTGGTTAGCGCAAAAGGTAGGCACCCCCCAACGGCTGTTTTAGGGATGGATCGCGTCCCCCGCATTTATTCTGGGACGTTTCAGCGGAGATGGGAACATTTTGATCGCGCTACGCGCATACTTCGACAGCAGCGGCAAACTGGAAGACGACTGGATGACGCTTGCCGGTATTGCCGCTACAGATGCCATGGGACGATCTTGAAAAAGCGTGGGATCAAATTCTTGAGAACCATACCCCAAAGGGTTCATACATCCACATGAGAGAGGTCTACCGTCTTGAAAAAGCTTTCGATAAGACTCTTGGTTGGAATCATGAGAATGCATTTGGTCTGGTAAACAAGTGCTTGGTTCACATGTCGAATCTCCCCAAGGATCAATTGCGCGTGTTCTATTGCTCGATTGATTTGCTCGCATGGCAGAAGTTGCGGTCAGAAACCTATCAGATGCCTGACCCGATCGACCTTTGCAACAAATTCTGCTCTGAATTTGTGCTCACGTGGTATGGCTTTATTTATCCTTCGACCCTCATAAACCCAAAAACGGATTCGGTTAGATATTTCTTTGACCGAAATGAATACTTTTTCCAGCCGTTTTTCGAAAAATGGAACCGCGAGCGGAATCAATCCGAGGCGACGGGGAAATGGAGCATTTGGAATGCAATCGACCAAGTTGCACCAGTTGAGATGAAGAAAACTCCAGGCATTCAGGCGGCAGACATAGTTGCGTGGGGACGCAATCGGGAAACATTCGCAAAGGCGGGTGACCTAGCTAGCCAGTTGGCACATATACTTCGACTAGTCATGCCGACTTCCTACGTGATCTGGAACGAAGCGAAGTTGAGAGAACAATTCAAGCCTTTAATTCACTTGCCTTAAGAAATACCTTCGATCAAGTTTCGGTTTCTTGGGGGAATCTAGCCTTGTTTTCAGTTTCCAATCTCTGCCTGAATTGCGAGCCAACGTTCGATTTCTCCATCTTTTGGTTCGCGCTTTCCAATTAGAGTTCGCATGAAAGACTTTCGCTCATCCTCCGGTAGGGCTTCCCGAAGTCGCCTCCGGTGTCGCTTGGGAAAGAGTTGTGCCATTCGCTTTTTGGTAATAGAGCCGTGGTGTCCAACCCGGTCGTGAGCGAATGGACCGCAGGTAGGACACACCGGTCGAAATCTGCGAACGACGCCGTGGATATTGTGCTCGCTCGAGTCAATTGAACTAAGCTCGGCCTCCATCTTGCCGATGGGAACGGCCTTGCCGCATTTTCGACAATGAACAAAATCATCCACGAGCCTCCGCGGCACGGCAGGGCGAGGGGCATTGGAGCCGCGACCGCAAACACGCGACCATTCCTTTAAGCTTGCCTGTCGGGCTTCACGACTCTGATTTCATCAAGCATTTCGCTTCGCGCTTTGGCAAGCAATCTGTGACTGGCGGGGGCTTCCAAAAAGCCCAAATACGCAGCAACAGACAAAGACAAAAGCAGCAATATCAGCGACAACCTGCAAGAGGAGAATCCGCCAACCCAAAGGACTACGAGGCCCGTATCGGCAATAAGAATTCCAACAGCTGTTCCAAGTTCAAATTTTAGCCGTGTTACGAGCGTTCTTATGTAGCGCCTTCCAATTGGCTCGCAAACAAATGCCGTTCTCAAATATGCGTACCACTCTTTTGTATGTTTGCCCTGTGTTTGGTCATTAGCGCGGCTGTCCAAGAAAGATTCTATGCGAGCGCCGATGTCTTCTATGACTAAGCCGATGAAAACTACCGCAATGAACAAAACGAACGCCGATTCAACGTGATTATCTTTGACAAGATTCTTTAGAGGCGCAAAGGTCAATATTAGCTGGATGGCCCAAGTGCTGGCCGCAAGCGCCCCAGGAATGATGAGGGTAGTGAGGGCGCGGAAAAAGTCAGTGTTAAATGCTGCAAACAGCTCTTTCATTTCCCACTATTGTCCCAAGCCCCCGTGACCGGACAAATTGACTATTCAGATGCTGTTCGTCGCCGATTCATGCACTCAACGACACCAACGGGGGCTTGGCCTCACTTTTGCGGCGCAACGACTGAGGCTGCCCCATTGCTTCGCGGTGTTCGAAGCATGGGCAGCACGGACCTCAACCGCCATGTTCGTCGCATAGACAACCGGACCGGAACTTGGAGAACCTGGGACATGGAAACTTGAAGACGGGACGTTCACCGTCTTTTATTTAAGAAGCGTCCTGCCTGTACCGGTATTCCTTCTGCACAGCCTTTTTCCACAACCTTCCACAGAAAAAAACCCATTCCTTGTGACGTACAACCTTGACCGAGAATACAGGAAGCGCACAATGGAACGGTGCGCAGTGGCAAAAGCGGCGACGTATCGACAAATGGCGAAATCCAAGCGGCCAGCTAACTCTTTATTCTGGAAGATTTTACCTGTAAGTCCTTTATCCGCAAGATTTTACGGGAGCCAGGGGATATCGAAATTGGGTAAGTCCGACAGAATCAAGAATTTGGCCGACTTAGCCCAAAAAAAATAATCGATATGAATCCCGGGACAAGAGACCACCGGGACAGGAGATGCGCTCCACAAGGTGCCGCGGCGAGAGTCGGCGCGCAGCGCCAGCCTGCCCTGTCTCAATCAGTCGATCAGCTGGCTCTGCGGAATGCTTTTTGGATCAGCGTATAACGTGCCGCGCCGATCATGCCGCAGTCGTCATTCGTCACGATCTTGACCGGCATGTCTTTCAGGATTGCCGCCATACGGCCTTTGTCCAGGAAAGATTCCATGAACACGGGGTCCTTCATCTTGGGTGCGATCTTTGCCGCGATCACGCCGCCGATGAAAATTCCTCCCGTGGACATGAAGTTCAACGCGCAGTTGCCGGTCTGCGCGCCGAAGACGCTGACGAAAATCGACAGTGTCTGCTCGCAGATCGAGGCCTTGCCTTCCAACGCAAGCTTCGAAATCAGCGCCGGAGGATCGGGGGCGGCGGCCATCTCGGTTCGCAACCATTCCGGCTCCTCTTCTTTGTGCATATCCCGCAGAAAGTCGTAAATATTCCTGATGCCGGGGCCGGAAAGGACACGCTCACAGCTGATGCGTCCGTATTTCTTCTGCAAGTAGACGAGCAGCTCCGTCTGCAGCGCGTTCCGGGGCGCGAAGTCAGCGTGGCCTCCTTCGCAAGCAAAAGGATGATGCCGGAAGCCGTCCCAGTAAAGCCCGGCCATCCCCAGCCCGGTTTTGGCGGAGATGACGGCGCGGTTGCCTTCAGCCTCTTCCGCGCCGTCGCTCAACGTGATGAAATCTTTCGACTCCAGGCCATCGACTCCGTACGCGTAGGCTTCCAGATCGTTGAGCAGTCCGACGGAATTCAGCTTAAGTTGCGTCGCGACTTCCTTCGCATCGATCACCCAAGGCAAGTTGGAAATCTTGCTTCGTCCCGCGCGCACTGGCCCAGCCACGCCGAGGCATGCGCTGAGAACAGGGATGCCTTCCGTTTTTATGAAGTCAGTAAGAATGCCGGACAAGCCGTCATGCTGCTGGCTCACATAATTCTTTTCCACCACGCGTTGCAGCCGGCTGCCTTCGGTTTCGAACGCGGCCAGCCGGGTGCGCGTCGCGCCAATTTCACCTGCGAGAATCATTGCTCAATCAGAATCATGGTTCAATTCTCCTCCACTGGCGGCCATCCTGTTCCAGCAGTTGATCCGCCTCCGCCGGACCCCAGCTGCCGGATGCATAATTCGGAAACTTACGCGGAGGCAGCGCTCTCCAAACGTCCATCACCGGATCTACAACTTTCCATCCAGCTTCCACCATATCCGCGCGCTGGAATAGAGTGGCGTCTCCGATCATGCAGTCATACAACAAAACCTCATAGCCGGTATAGGCATCGGCTCCGAAATATTTGGTGTATTCGAAGCTCATTTCCACCGACCCCACCCGCAGAAGAGGCCCTGGAACCTTGGCCCCAAAGCTTAGCGAGATGGCTTCCACCGGCTGAATCTGGATGATCAGCGTGTTGGTATGCGGCTTGTGGAAGGGAGCCTTGCGAAACAGCTGAAACGGCGTGCGTTTGAACTGGATGGCGATCTCCGTGTGGCGCTGCGCCATGCGCTTGCCGGTACGAAAATAGAACGGAACGCCCGCCCATCGCCAGTTGTCGATGTTCAGTTTCAGCGCCACGAAAGTCTCGGTGCGCGATTCGGGAGAAACCCCTTGCTCCGAACGATACGCCGAGACCTTTTCCCCACCCAGCACTCCCGGACCATACTGGCCGCGCACGCTGCGCTGCAGAACGTCGTCCGAGGTGAGCGGCTGAATCGAGTGCAAGACTTTCGCTTGCTCATTGCGTACTGCGTCGGGCTGAAAAGATACCGGAGATTCCATCGCGGTCAGGCTGAGCAGTTGCATCACATGGTTGGGCACCATGTCCCGCAGTGTTCCCGCCGTGTCGAAGTAACCGCCGCGCCGCTCCACTCCCACAGTTTCGGCATTCGTGATTTGCACGTGGTCGATATACCGCCGGTTCCAGATGGGCTCGAAGATGGCATTGTCGAAGCGGAAGACCATGATGTTCTGCACCGTCTCTTTGCCCAGATAGTGATCGATGCGATAAATCTGATTTTCCTGCAACACACTTTTGATATCGCGGTTGAGCGCCTTTGCGGAATCCAGATCCTGCCCGAATGGTTTTTCAATGACTACGCGCCGCCAACGGCCATTTTCGGATCTGGCAAGTGCCGCTGTTCCCAACTGCCGAACAATCGGCGAGAAGAACTTCGGAGCGGTCGCGAGATAGAAAAGATAATTGCCCTCCGTGTGCAGTTCGGCGTCTACGGCGGCGAGCCGTTGGCGGAGCTTCAGAAACGTCTCGGGGTCGGCAAAATCGCCGCGCTCGTAAAACAGGCGCTTCCCAAACCACTCCAAGGCATCCGCGGATTCAGCTCCGGGCAGGAAGCTGGTAACCTGTTTGCGAAAATCTTCCAGGCTCAAATCATCGACGGAAACGCCGATCACGGCAAAGTTGTCGGGCAGCAGCTTTGCCTTCCCCAAATTGAAAAGCGCAGGAACCAGCTTGCGCTTGGTCAAATCCCCGGCCGCGCCAAACAGGACGAACACGCAAGGACCAGCCGCGCGCTCGGTGTGTCCGAGGTCATTCTCCAGATTGGCTTGAGTGGTTGCGCCCATTCTGCAACTTCTGACTGGCCGCAACATAGTAAATGAGCGATGGGTTGCTTTCTAGAGGATAGGCCTGGGTGTGGCTGCCCGTTAGAGAACGAAGGCCGGGAATTCCGGAAGGATGTTCCGGATCCCGGCCTGCGTCTTGCTTCAACTTGGAGTATGGCCTTGGCGGTTAGTTACCCGAGCCTGAGTTTGCTGCAGCGGTGGTTGGCGCCGCGGCTGGAGCGGCGTTTGCACCGTAGCGGGACAGGCGCGGATAGAAGGGCGTGACTTCAAATGGCATTTTGTCACGCGCCGAAGTGATGGCGACCGGAGCCGTCTTCACCATTTCCGCCTTGTCGTCCCAGGGATTAATCTTCACGCGGCCGCCCAAGGGGAGTGCCGCGATCTGATCGAGTTTCGCGTTGTCCAGTGCCGGGCCCTGCGTAGCCAGAGCGGAGAGACGGTTTACAGTTCCCCCTTCGGCCAGCGGATTGCCCAGATGCGTGGTCAGCAGCGCGCTCAACTGCGGAGCCCGCAACTGCAACGCCTTTAGGAACAAGCCCACATTGTCCAGTTTCTGAGCGTAGGGCGAGTTCTTGAGGAGTTCGATCGCTTTCTTGTCGGCAGCCTGTTCTTCTTCCGGAATGTGCTTGAATCCCAGATTCTGATAGGTGGAGTCGTCACTGAACAGCATGCGATCGTTGAAGGCAAACTTGCTGCCCAGGTTGTGACCCAGCACGATGTGCGCCAGTTCGTGCGCCAACACCGCAGCCAGGCTAGCCTCGTCGGGAAGAACGTCGACCAACCCGCGGCTGATTACGATGGTGTTGCCCACGCTGAAAGTTTCCAGGGGAGCGGTGAGCAGCACGCGCGTGCGTACCGGGCGCGGCAGGTCGATATTGTTGGTGACTTCCAGGTTGTTGACCACGGTTTGAAGAATGTGATCGACGTCGCCGTCGGGCGCGAGCAAGCCGCCCGTGGTCAGACGATCGACGACGTTATCTTCCGCCTGCTGCTGCCATACGCGCTCGGCTTGCAACGGAGACGCATCCTGTGCGGTTGCGCTCTCGTCAGTCACGCTGTCCACGCGAATCTGCGTTAGTTCGTCGTCTTTTCCGCCCTTTTTCAGGTCATAGCCCCAGATGCGGGTCTGCGCCTTGAAAGCTTCCTTGTTCTTCACGCCGGCGCTGAAGTCGCCTTCTTCGCTGTAGATGTACGAAGGAACCCAGTAACCGGGGATCAGGTTCAGGCGCCAGCTGTCCATGTGGAAGAACAGCGCGTTGCGCGGCGCCGGAGCGTAGGTTCCGTTGAGGCGGACGATATTGAATCCTTGATCTTCCACCCAGATGCGGCCCAGGAAGCGGCCTTTGCCGGAGTTCTTCTTTGGGGTGACGTCGAACACCAGGCAGCGCACGTCGCCCAGGAATTCGCGGCGCACGTAGGAGAAACCGTAGTGCTCACGGTCGAAGTCAGTGCGGTCGGCATAGACCATCCAGGAGAAGCCAAGGGGCTGATACTGTACCTTGAACAGCTTTTGGAAGCCGCCGAGCAAGCGGCTCTGCATCCCCTTATCATCTTCCTTCAGATAATCCTTGCGGTCGACCGTTTCGCCCATATCCATGCGGCCAAGGAAATAGTGATCGCCGCTCGGAACAGGGCCGAGTTGCGGGTCGGCCGTCAAATTTTGCAAATAGGTTTCGACCACCGGCGTGCGGGCGGAGAGCATTTTGATCAGAGCATGTTCACGCTCAATGAAGAGCGTGACCACCTGATCCATTGTGGTGGGAGCGGGCGCGGGCTGCGAGGCCTGGTCCGGTGAAGGAGTTGCCGTTGAAGCGGCCGCCGGCTGAGACGTTTGTGCCGCCTGCGTCGCATCGGCCGCAGCGGGCTGCGCGGACGGCTGCGAATCGGCCGATTGCTGTGCGGCTGCGCCCATCGAAGCCAGTAGAGCGGCTAGTAAAGCCGCGGTGAATATTGCTTTCCAAGTACGCATGACTCTTTTCTCCAAGTTTCTTTGACCGAGTTTCTTCGACCCAGTTTCAGTGATTCAGCTTCTCTTCACTGCCAAATCGCCAACTACTTCGCCAAAAGTCTTAATATGCCAACTGAAACGTAACGTGCACCACCGCGGTGGAATCGACAGGCTGGCCACCGCTCAACGCCGGCTTAAACCGGATTTTGTTGGCGGCAGCGACGGCGGCCTCGTCGAGTCCGTGGCCCAGACCTCGCACCACGCGATTCACGTGCAGGGTTCCGTTCGCCGAAAAACTGACTTCGAGAAGCACTTCGCCTTCCAGCTTCATGCTGCGTGCTTCATCGGTATAAACCGGATTCGGCTTGAACGTAATTTCCACCGGAGTGCTGGCCGCTGCGGAGTTCACCTGTGCGATCTTCGGTCCGGCGTGCACCACCTGCTCCGACCCAAATCCGCCGGTGGCAATTCCGCTTCCATTGCTGCGCCCATTTCCCTTGCCGGCGGTAGCGACGCCGCTTCCGAAATCCGCGCTGGCGACCGTGCCTTTAATTCCTTTGGCTCCGCCCGATCCGTTACCCTGTCCCGGGCCTGCGGGCATGTCAAACGATCCAGTCGAAGCGGTATACAATTTCGCACCCTGCCGCCCCGTGCCTTGCAAACCATTCGGATCGCCAAATCCGCCGGTCTGAACCTTCTCGACGGCCGCGTTGACGGTGGGCTTCTGCGAACTGCCACCGAAATCTCCGGTGTGTACCAGTTGCGGGCGAGCCGCATTGGCAATTTTCAACTCCGGAGCGGCAAACTGGTTGACCACGACCTTTGGCGCTTCTACCGGCTGCTCCATTTGCCGGCGAACTTCTCGCGGCATGACTAACTTCGGCTGTTCAAATACCGGAAGCTTCGCGGCGGGAAGCAGCTTGGCCTTGGGTGTTTTAACTTTGAGGGGCGCTGGCTCCGGCCGCAATGGCGGGGTGGGAATCAGCTCGGTGACATGATATGGCGTTAGTTCCAGCGTTTCCGGCAGAATCAGCCCCAGATTGAAGACGAGGAGCAGCAGCAGCGACACCAGCGTGTAGCCGGTCACCATTGCCCTTTTATCAATCTTGCGCTCGGGCAGTAGCCCTAATCGATATCCGACATCAGCCGCCATGCAATATCACTCCATTGGGAACCGGCTGGGGAGATGTGCCGGGACTTGGAGTTCTAAAAATACGGGAGACAGGACAGGGGGTAAACGTGTCCACGGCTCCTGACCTTAAGTAACTTTAATGATGACTTCTGGGGGAGACCGAACAGAGTGCGGGATGGGCGTTTTCTCCAGTCAATCCCGCTCCGGGCATTTATTGCCGGTGTGGCGGGGCAACTTACGCGGAGCCTTCACGGGCCGATCAGGTTTATCGATTGCCAAGAACCTCGCGAGATTTTCGTCGCCGGGCAAAATACATAAATACGGGAATTCCGGCGAGGATAACCAGCACACCGTATCCGGAATTTGGCCAGTCATTCTTGAAGGTATAGCAGAGAAGAGCGGCGGCAACTGCCACGAAGATGATGGGCACGAAAGGATAGCCCCACATGCGATAGGGACGCGCCGCCTGGGGCTCGCGCCGGCGGAATATAAAGATAGTGCTGCCTGCGATCATGTAGAAGAGCCACTCGGCAAAAATTGTCAGAGAGAAAAGCTGCCGAAAATTCGCCCCGATGAGCAGTAGAAGTATCGACACAATCGCCTGCACCACAATCGCCGTCGATGGCGTGTGAAAACGGGGATGCACTTCGGCCAAAGCGCGGAAAAAATATCCATCGCGAGCTACTGCGAAAGGCACGCGCGCTCCGCTCATAATTGTGCCGTTCAGCGTGACCAGCATCGAGAGAGCCATCCCCGCCGAAACGATGCTGGCGCCCATCCGCCCCATAACCAGGGCGACCGCGTCCGATGCGGGACGCGGGGAAGTTGCGATCGCGTTGGCTGGAAGCACATACTGAACGCCCGCATTGACCAACACGTAGAGAATGCCGACCGTGGCCACGCCCGCGATCAGCGCGATCGGAATATTGCGCTCCGGACGCTTCACCTCGCCGGCCACCATATTCAGATCGTTCCACCCGTCATAGGCCCAGAGCGCTGCGACCAGGGCTGCCATGAATCCGGCGATGCCACCCTTGGCGCCGGTGAAGGTGCCGGCGAAGTTGCTCCACCCGCGGCCCGGGACGTCGCCCAGTCCGCTGAAGCAAATCACGACGATACCCAGAATAATCGCCACCTTCAGCAGGGTGAAGACGAGCTGGAATTCCCCGGCTTTCTTTACACCGAGGTAATTGAGCAAGGAAATCAGGATGGCAGCGGCGATGGCAAATATTTGTCCCCAGTTCAGCGCAAACGGCACCCGCATCACGTTGGCGGAGAAAAAGGAAAATACAGAAAAAGTTCCCAGAATTCGGACTAGTCCGGTTACCACGGTCGCGATCGAACCTGGTTTCGCAATCACAAACCATGTCCAGGCGTAGAGAAACCCTGCCAGCGGCCCGTATCCGTCACGTACGTAGACATACTCCCCGCCGGCCTGAGGCTTCATGGCGCCGAGTTCGGCATAAGTGAGTGCGCCAAAGAAAGAAAGAAGACCACCCACAACCCATGCCAGGTAAACGAGCTTGGCCGACCCCACCGACTGCATCATTTCCGCAGGCACGAGAAAAATTCCGCTGCCGATAATCGTGCCGACCACGATGGCAGAGGCGTGGCTTACCCCCAGGTCACGGGAAAGCTCGGGACGGGCGGGCGCCGGCAGTGCGACGTTAGCCATGTTGGTGATGGAGTATACGCGAGGAGACGCACCGCTTGTCTTCGATGATGGAAAAATCGTTGACCGTCAGTCCGTGCACTGGCTTGCCACTGGCGTCATTCACTGTGATGTCGACGATCACGCGTCTGACGAATGGTGAGAGTCGGGGTATCAGACTCCGGGCTGGGGGGCAGTTTCAGGCGATTCCGTTTCCGGGAACGCTTGCGCAGGGGCGCGTATTCTGAACCCCTACAGGAGTCTGCGACTGGGAGTGCGGCGCATCCGACTGCGAGGTTGCGGGCGCCACTTGAGAAAAGGCCAAGGCGAGAAACGCTAAAACCGATCGCGAGAGTGCAGGGTACATCTTCGTTTTGCACCTTCGATTCGGCTTACTGATTGTACTTAACCCCTTTGCTGAGCGTCTTGTTTCGATGTCAAGGAATTATTCCGAAGTCCACTATCCGATCCACTGGGAACAATCTTTCGACGCGTGGACTCGCCGACGATGATACTCACGATCCATCCCACTGCAAATGTTACAGAGGTGCCAATCATCACCCACCACGTCCACGGGACGTGGGTCCAGTGCCACAGATACAATTCCGCGGCGAAGCCGAACAGCATACCTGCTATCGCGCCGAGCTGATTGGCGCGGCGCGTGAGCACACCGAGCAGGAACACGCCGAGAAGAGCTCCGTAAGCAACTGAGGCGATCTGCAGTCCCACTTCCACGACGCGGCCCGCTTTATGCAATGCGATCACCGCGAGTCCGAATAACACGAGCGCCCAAGCTAGAGTCGCCAGGCGGGAGAGTCGCATTTTAGTTTTCTCGTCCGCTTGCGGGCGCAGCCGTGCGTAAAAATCCATGATCGCACTGGAGGAGAGGGAATTCAGCGCCGCGCTTAAATTCGACATGGCGGCCGCGAGGATCGCGGCAATCAACAAGCCCGAAATTCCGTGCGGCATGCGGGTGACAATAAACGTCGGATAAATTCTGTCCGGCTTTCCAAACATCGCCGAGGGCATGCGGTAGTAAGCCCACAACATAATGCCCACGGTCAAAAACAGGGCAAATTGAAACAGAACGGCAAGTCCGCTTGAGACCAGCGCCGTCGCCGATTGTTTCTGGCCGCGAGCCGCCAGTAACCGCTGCACGATCAGCTGATCGGTCCCATGACTGGCCACTGTAAAGAAGGTTCCGCCAATTATTCCCGCCCAGAAGGTGTAAGGAATCCAAGGGCTCGGCCGGAAATCAAACAATTGCAGTTTGCCCGCGGCCGAAGCGGCAGCATGAATTGCGTTCCATCCGCCAGGCACGAGATGCACAATCGTGACCAGCCCGACCAACGTTCCGCCCACATAGATCGCCGTTTGCACGACATCGGTCCAGATCACCGCGGCCAGGCCTCCCTCAAATGTATAAATCAAAGTCAACGCCGTGATTATGGCAATCGACGCCACTTCGCCCGTGCCCAGCGCAATCGATACCACGATGGATACGGCATAGACCCGCACGCCTTCCGCTGCCGCCCGGGTCAGCAGAAATAAGCCTGCTGTCAGGGAGCGCAGGCCGCGCCCGAAGCGGCGTTCGATCAATTCGTAGGCGGTATAAAGATCGCCGCGGAAATAATGCGGCAGCAGCAGAAAGCTGATGACCACGCGCCCCACCGCGTATCCCATTACGACCTGGAGAAACGTAAAGTTGGTGTCATACGCCAGCCCGGGGATGCTGATAATGGTGAGCGTGCTGGTTTCCGCAGCGACGATCGACAGCGCAATGGCCCACCAGGGAATATCGCGTCCCGCAAGAAAATAGTCGCGCAACGTCCGCTGCTTCTTGCGAAAGCGCAGCCCAAACAGAGTGATTCCCGCCAGGTAAAGCGCGATGATCGCGAAATCGAGATGACTCAGACCCATGTTTCTGCTTGAGGAAATAAGCCTCAATTATGGGGGCAAGCGCCGCTTTGCACGAGTGAGACTTCGTAGTCCTCACTCACCGGCGGCGCAAGACCGGCACGGCAACCGGCAACTGCTCTGTGTTAAAAGTAATTTGTGCCCTACTATATCGGCATCGACGGCGGAGGCACCAAAACCACCTGTGCAGTGGGCGACGAATCGCATCTGCTCGCCATGGCGGCGGCGGGCCCGAGCAACATAGTTCGCGTCGGAGAAGCGGAAGCGCGCCAGTCCCTCCAGCAATCCGTGCACCAGGCATGTGCCGCAGCCGGCATTGCTCCCGCCCAAGTTTCGCACACCTGCATAGGAGGGTCCGGGGCTGCCCGTCCCGCGCTGGCAGAAATTCTGCGCCTCTGCTTAGCGGAAATTCTCTCCACCCCGATCGACGTTGTCGGCGATATGCAGATTGCGCTCGAGGCCGCATTCGATCAGGGGCCGGGCGTCATCGTCATTGCCGGCACGGGATCGATCGCCTATGCCCGCGACCGGCATGGGACCACCGTCCGCGCCGGTGGCTGGGGATTCGCCATTGGCGACGAAGGGTCCGCCCATTGGATCGGGCGGTCCTCAGTTAGCGCGCTGCTGCGTGCTTCCGATCTGACTGGCGAAGTTTCCGAAAACCCAGCGTCGTCGTCATTTGCCTCGGCTCTGTGCAAAGCCTGGGGCGTAAAGTCGCTGGCCGATCTTGCCCGCACCGCCAACTCTGTTCCGCCTCCGGATTTCGCGGCACTGTTTCCCGCCGTCATCGCCAGTTCAGACGGTCTGGCCACGCAGGTTCAGACCGATGCCGGCAGGGAACTCGCCGATGTGGCTGCGATCGTCATCCAACGCCTGTTCGGGAAGGAACCGGGATGTTCCGTCCCAGTGGCCATGACCGGAGGCGTCTTTCGTCATGCACCGCTGGTGCGCCAGGTTTTTTACAATGAGCTTCGTGCGCGCGAGCCGCGGATTGAGGTGAATCCGCAGGTAGTAGAACCGGTTGAGGGGGCCCTGCGCATGGCGCGCAGAGCGACGTAATCGGGGCGCGGACACTCATGTCCGCCGCTTTTGATTGTTCTCGATTCTTGCGGATCCAACCAAGGTATGAATTCCGAAACACAGAATTCGATCGAATCACGCATCGCTCCGGAATCGAATTCCGGACACGCGTTTTCAACTCTTGAAACCGATGCGCTCACCGCCGATCTGGCTCTTGCTGCACTGAAAGATCGAAACCTATCTTCTTCGGTCATTGAGCAATTTGGCAAGAATAGCGCGGTGATGAAATCGCGCAAGGTTCGGCTCGCGTTGGCCGCGCATCCTCGCACTTCACGCCGGATCGCGCTGCGTTTGATTCGCGAACTCTACACCTTCGATCTGATGCAGTTCTCGTTGCTTCCCGCCGTGGCGGCTGATTTGAAGCGGGTGGCCGACGAATTGATTGTTGGGCGGCTAGCTTCTATCACGCTGGGCGAACGGATTTCGCTGGCGCGGCGTTCCTCGGGCATGGTTGCCGCTGCGTTGCTACTGGACCGCGAACCGCGTGTTTGGCAGACGGCATTGGAAAATCCACGCCTCGCTGAAGCCGGCCTCGTTAGAGCGCTCCTCCGCCCGAATGCCTCGCCCGCTTTTGTCAAAGCTGTCTGCCATCACGCGAAATGGTCTGTGCGGCCGGAGATTCGCATGGCCCTGTTGCGCAATGAATATACGCCTTTGGCGCGCGCGGTAGATTTCGCGCAGCGGCTTCCGGCAGCGAAGTTGCGCGATGTGCTGCATTCTTCCCGGTTGCCCGAGAAAATCAAAACTTACTTGCGGAAGGACTTGCAGAACAGAAAATAATTTGGGTGCGAGGAAATTGTAGCCAAAAGAGGCAATCTTAAAATTGCACTCTCTGTAGCCGAGGTCTGAGGTCCGACGGCCGATTTTCACCGCCCGCCGCCAATCTGCAAGATCGCTCCCGTCGTGTACGACGCCGCGGACGACAACAGCCACAGTACTCCCTCCGCTACTTCGCGCGGAGCTCCTGCGCGTCCCATTGGAATGGTTCCCATTAAGCGTTGCAGGCGACCCGGATCGCCGTTGGCGGCATGCAGGCCTGTATCGACCAATCCCGGCGCGACGGCGTTGACTCGAATTCCTTCCGTGGCGACTTCTCGCGCCAGGCCGATAGTGAAGCTGTCGATCGCGCCCTTCGATGCCGCGTAATGCACCCACTCCCCCGGCGATCCCGTCTGCGCCGCCCGCGAAGAAATATTGACAATCGCCCCTCCGGATCCGCCGCGACGCGTAGACATCCGCCGCACGGCCTCGCGCGAACAGAGCATTGCGCCAGTGACATTGACCGCCATAACCTGGGCGATGGCGGACTGCGACACTTCTTCCACTCGCGCGAATCCACCCGTTACCGCCGCATTGTTCACCAGAGCCTTGATCGGACCCAACTCTTGCTCCGCTCTCTCGAACATGCGAATGATCTGCTTTTCGTTCGACACGTCTGCTTGAATCGCGACGGCACGTCCTCCGCCCCCTCCAATGTCGTCTACAACTTTCTGCGCCTCCGTCTCGCTCGTGGCAAAGTTCACCGCAACCGCGTAGCCGCGTTCTCCCGCAAGGCTCGCCACCGCCGCGCCGATTCCGCGACTGGCCCCGGTCACAATGAGCGTCCCAAATCGTCCCTTGCCAGTCATAATTTCCGATCAGAAACGACTTCGCCAAATAAGCAAGCATTGGCGGCAAATCGCTAAGTGCTAAAGCTAGAAGTTCTATTGCTTTACCGCTTCCCGCTTTCCGTGCATCAACTGCACTACCGCTTCATACAGCCGCTTCCGCATCTCGTGACGCTCATTGGCTCGTGTGATGTAGCGGATTTGTACTTCAACGCCATCGCCGGAGGGCAATATATTCAGCGCGGGTGCGGCCGAAAATGATTGTACGCGGTAGTGATTGGCAGTGTCCTTCCATTCCTGCTCCGCCTTGCGGGCGCTGGCTTCGGTTTCTTTGGCAACCAGTTTCTGGATCCCATCGATCACCGCGTAAGGATCCTGGCTCGCCGGAATTGTGAGTTTCAGTTCGTCCCACATCCACTGACCCGACGTTGTGAAGTTGAAGAAGTGTGCCTCAATGGCGAAGTTATTCATGAATGATACTTTTCGACCGGTGGGATGCCCCGCATCCGTCCAGTTACCTGTTTCGAGGAGAACCGTTTTCATCAATCCGATCTCCACGACTTCGCCCGCCACGCCGTTGATCTCGACCCAGTCGCCCACGTGTATGCCGTTGCGCCCCATCAGCGCAAACCAGCCCAGAAATGCCAGAATGAAGTCTTTCATCGCGACCGTTAGGCCCGCGCCCGCGAGTCCGAGAATGGTTGTGGTCTGGTTGGGCAATCCGAAGATCAGAAAAAGAATTGCGATCAATCCCACTGCCTGCGCCGAAAACTTGAGCACTGCGCGCAGCGTGTCCGCCCGCTTGTTCTCCGTCTTCAAATTTGTGGTGAAGTGCTCAATCAGCCGGTTGGCCAGATATACCATGAAGGCCACCATCAGAATCCACAACACAACTTCGATCATGTTGTGCAGCGCGTCTCGCTGGCGAGCCTCGACCAGCCCGATCCATCTGCCATAGACCTCGGTGAGTTTCTGTTCGTCCGCGATTCTCCGGCTCAAGTCCACCAGGTTCTTCTGATTCTGTCGGTGGCTCTTGAGTGAATCAAGCGCGGCTTGGGCCACCGCCTTCGATTCATCCCGATTAAACTTTTGGCTTTTGCTCGAGAAACCGTTGGCCTGCTGCCTGGCAGTCTGGCGGCTTTCGCTCTCCTGTTGAGCCGCGGTAGCCAGTGCGCGGTGTTGCTGGACTAGCGCCTGTTGATCACTGACCACGGCTTGTTGAGCATCCTGAATCTTTAGTTTCTTCGCATGCAGTGCCTTCCAGGCGCGGAACACTACCAGAAGTGTGTGACCCTGGTAGTAGCCCTCAATCGGATTCGCCGCCGAGGCCGCGTGGCTTAATAGGTAGGCCTCCTCGTCGTCGTGTGACTGTTTTTGGCGCTGGACTTCAACTTGCGGATCGCCTCCGGCCTGCACGAGCGCTTCGGTGGCATCGTCCAGTTCGTCCTGATCGAGTTCCAGTTGCGCCTGTGCTACGTTGAGTTGGTCCTGCAGATTTTCCTTTTGCGACTGCCGAGCAGAGGCGATTCTTTTGGTCAGCGCGCTGACATTATCCTGGTCTTGCTTGAGCGACTCGTCGAACTGAGCCTTCTTGTCGGACAGCTTCTTGAGCGCAGGAGTGAGTGGCGGTGAATTGTCCTGCGCCGCCCGAAAGGCGTCGAGGAAAGCCTGGTCGACTTCGTGATCTGCAACTTTTTCCGCCTGCTGTGCGAGATCCTTTTCCTCCGGCGCGTACGCCAGAGTCCCAACTTGCCGCGCGTTTTGCAGGGGACGCTGATCCACCCAAGCATGCTGCGGGACGCGCTGCTGGCTGCCGGCCGCCTGGGTTCCGGGTGGTGCGGCGACATCCTCGCTGGCGCCACTACGCTGTTGTGTCCGCACCATTCCCACAATGGCCGCCGCCGCCAGCAGCAGCAGCACTAGTGCGGTAATCCAGTGGCGATATTTCATGAGAACTTCGAAATCATTTCTTGGAGACACAGCTCGCTACGTCTCTATTGCCGCGAGCGCGGCACCCCTCTTTAAGACGCGCCAGGCTAGCCAGACCACTGTAACAAGAAAAGTCTTTTCGGGCGACGGCCACACGTTCGTAACCTGCGCGCTCGAATTGGTGCCCCTAGAATTGTGGTTGATCGCGCATGTTCGAATCTATGCTCGAAGCTATCCAATCGATACTCGATGAACCTTGGAAACCGGTCTCGCGCCCGGCGCTGGTGGCCTGGTTGATCTTTTATGTCGGGTTTCTGTTCTATGCTTTCTCGGCCCACGGCGGATTTCTTTTCATTGACAGTGCCAATCTCGTCGTCCACGAGGGCGGGCACAATCTGTTCGGCTGGTTCGGCTCTACGATCGGACTATGGGGAGGCACGCTGCTGCAGTGGCTGGTTCCGTTTCTCTTGGCGGTTTACTTCTTCACTCAGCGGCAGACCACAGGCTTTGTTTTCTGCCTTTTTTTCTTTTTCGAGAACTGGCTCTATACCGCAACCTATATGGCCGACGCCCGCGCGCAAGTGCTTCCCCTGGTCACCACCGGCGACCCGGATTTTGTGGAACATGACTTTTACGCGATTTTCTCGAGTCTCGGCGTGCTGAACCATGACACGCAGATCGCGGCAGTGGTGCGATTGCTGGGTTGGTGTGGGATGATTGCGGTCAGCCTGTGGCTGGCGAGTCGAATACCAGGAAATCGAGAGAGCTAAATCCGCGGTGTCCCCTGTCCCGACATCTCTTGCCTCGACGTAGAATGGGTCGCGCCATTTCACGGAGGCTGCATGAAATCATGGTTGCCGGTGCTGCTGTTTGCTCTTCTTATCGCTGCGGTTGCGCTGCCGATTGTCCGACCGCCCGTCTCGGCTTCTCCGCAAATCCCCGCAGATACGTTGAAGCAATTCGAAGCTGATTTCATGAAATCTGCCGCCGAGAAGGGCTCTGCGGGATATCTGTCGTATTACGCGGACGACGCCGTCGAACTTCCCAATGGCGGTCCAGTGATTCGAGGCAAGACCAACATTGCCCCAGGCATGAGTTTTCTCGACGATAAAAATAATCGTCTGATCTGGACGCCGGTGGGCGCCGACATTTCAGCCTCAGGCGATCTCGGGTTATACCTACGGCAATTATGGGTTTCACTCGAAAAACAAAGCAGGCAAGGCGACGGTCGAATACGGCAAATACGCCAGCATCTGGAAATTGCAGAAAGACGGAAGCTGGAAAGTCGTCCTCGACATGGGCAATGCCAACGAGGCGCCGAAATACCCGGATGTTTCGTAGCCGCATGGCTCGGCCTGCTTCTGGCGTCGTTCGAGGCCCCAAGATATACTGATTGCCGTTTCTGACGGTCGATCGGAGGTGCCCATGCTAAGGCTGAGAAGAAGGTTCTATCGACTGATAGCTTCGCTCTCGCTGATTTGCCTGGCGACGCCAATCGCGGCGGGAGGAGACTTCTGGGCCAAAAAAACGTATCAAAACTGGTCTGCCGAAGAGACGCGCAACATGCTGGAAGAGTCCCCTTGGGCTACAAGTCTGAAGCTGGCCGGCGTTCAGACTGTGGTTACCAGTGGCGACGCCCCGCACAACAGCGGCTACCGCGGCGAGATGGAAACCGATCCCAGCATCACTTACATTCTGCAGTTTCGCTCCGCGCTACCCATCCGCGAAGCACAGGTGCGATCTTCCCAGATAAGCTCGCAGTACGACAAGATGAACGCGGAGCAAAAGGCGGCCTTTGACGCGAATGCCGGGAAATTTCTGGCAGTTACATTCCCCGACCGCGTCGTGGTGTCCGTAACGTTTCACACCAACGTTCAAGAATATGAAAGTTCATTGCGCAACTATTGGGCGAGCCAAAGCCTGGCGAAGCTCAGCATGTCTGTATTTCTGAACACCAAGGCGGAGAGGCTGAGCTTGCTGAGCTACAGTTTCAAGGAGGATACCTTTCAGTTCACCTTTCCACGTCCGAAACAGCTTCACCCGGACGAGAAAGTCAGCGTGGAATTCGTTCATCCAAGAACTAACGTCATCGGGCAGCAGCGAATACTCCAGGTTTTCAATCTAAAAAAAATGCTGGTGAATGGGGAGCCTGCGATCTGACGATGCCAGTTTGCAATCCGAATGCGGTCGGGGGCCTTGCAGCCGATCGACGCTATTGTTTCTGAAAGTGATTGCGTATCGCTTCCGCCTGGGTGCGAGTAACGACCGCCGAGAGTGCCGCCGGATCAGCCTGCTTCACTGCCTGCACGCTGCCAAAATGTTCCAATAATCTCCTCGTTGTGCTCGCGCCTACGCCGGGAATTTCCAGCAATTCCGTGGACCGGTCGCGCATCTGGCGACGCTTGCGGTGGAAGGTCACGGCAAAGCGGTGGGCCTCATCGCGAATGAGTTGAATCAGATGCAGCACCGGCGAGTGATGGTCCAGCGCAATCGGATCTTTTTCCTGCCCGTAGACGTAAAGAATCTCCTCCCGCTTGGCGATCGCTGCCAGCGGCTGATTAATGATCTCCAGCGCGTCCAGCGCCTCGGCAGCCGCGTGCAGTTGTCCCAGGCCCCCATCGATCAGCACCAGGCTGGGCATGGCCTTGTTTTCGTCCTGCAAACGCTTGTAGCGCCGCGTGACCACCTCGCGCATCGACGCGAAATCGTCCACCCCTTCCACTGTGCGAATGATGAACTTGCGATAGTCGGACTTCTTCATCTTGCCGTCCTCCCACACCACCATCGACGCGACGGTTTCCGCGCCCTGAATGTGCGAGATATCGAAACACTCGATGCGCTTCGGGGGTTCGGGCAGGCTAATTGCCTCCTGCAATTCCTCCTGAATTTTCTGGGCGTTTGGCTTGAGCACGCGAAAGCGCTGATCGTAAGACTGCTTGGCGTTATTGCCCGCGAGGTCGATCAGCGAGCGCTTGTCGCCGCGCTGCGGGACCAGAATATGCACCCGTGTGGGGCGGGCGCTCTCGCCCGCGTGCTGCTCGGAGAGCAGATCCTCGAGCGTCTCGCGGTCCTCAAAATCGACGGGAACATAAAGGTTGCGGGGCACATAGGGCTGGCCGATGTAGAGCTGCTTGAGCAGGGCGGAAAAGAATTCGCCAGGAACGAAAGAAGTGTCGACCGGGTCTGGTTCACGTGGAGACAGCCGCCCTCGGCTGTCCGTGCCGAGCGCAGCTCGGCTGGGTTCTCCATCGTCCAGTGCACCGCCGGCTAAATGCACTGGCGAACTTCGCTCGCCTGGACAGCCGGGGGCGGCTGTCTCCACATGAGCCATGTTCAAATCATCCCCCTGCGCCGGCTCTGTGCCGAATTCCGGCAGGTCTTCCCAGAAGAACTCACGCCGGTCAACCATCTTTCCGCCACGCATATGGAAGAGGTTTACCGCCAACATGCCATTTTCGAAGTGATAACCGAAGACGTCGGCATCGTCGCCCTCGGCAGCGGCAATTCGTTGCCGCTCCTGTAACTGTTCCACCGTTGAGATGAGATCGCGATAGCGTGCCGCCCGCTCGTACTCTTGGGCGGCGGCAGCTTGTTCCATGCGGGTGTGCAGCGAACGGCTTAAATCCGTGGGGCGGCCTTCAAGAAACAACTTCACGTCTCGTACCGCTTCCTGATAGGCATCAGGCGTGGTTAGCTCCTGGACGCAGGGGCCGAGACAGCGCCGGATGTAGTACTGCAGGCACGGTCGCGGATGAAAGCGCGTGAGGTCAACCTTGCACGATGGGATCAGAAAATTGCGGTGGATCAGATCGACGATGCGGTACGCCAGATTGGCGGGGAAGTATGGACCGTAGTAGGCGCTGCCGTCCTTTCGCAAGCGTCGAGTAACGTACACCCGCGGCCAGCGCTCATTCAACGTCAGTTTTACGTAAGGGTACGTCTTGTCATCGCGCAGCAGGATGTTGAAACGCGGCTTGCGCTGCTTGATCAGATTATTTTCAAGGGCCAGGGCCTCTTTGTTGTTCGCGACCACGATGTAATCGACATCGACGGCCTCGCGCACCAGCGTTCCGGTCTTGGCGTCTTCCCAACGTCCTTCATGGAAGTAGCTGGCTACGCGGCTGCGCAGATTCTTCGCCTTGCCCACGTAAATCACGTCACCCTCAGCGTTTTTGTAGAGGTAAACGCCGGGTTCCATCGGAATGGTGCGGATTTTGGCCAGCAAGTCCATAGTGAGGGTTCTATTCTATTGGATGGGAAATAGGGGCGCTGTGTTACAAAAAGGCTCATGAGTCTATCTTTCGTGGATCGAAAATTCTGGCGAAATCTCGGGATATCAGTTTTTTTTCCCGGCATCCTCCTAAGCACAGTCTCAGCACAAAGCATTACGGCGGTGCCCGCGAACCAGTCCAATCAACCCCAGGTTACGAAGTCTCCACAGGGGAAGCAGGATGAAGCGGCGCGGGCGGCGGCGCGAGCAACTGCTCACCACTTTGACCGCGTGCTGATCATCGTTCTCGAAAATGTGGACTATGGAGTGGCGAGCAAGGACAGGAATCTGGCCGATCTAGCGACGCAGGGCGCCAGTTTTACTAACTTCCATGCCCTGTTTCATCCTTCTTATCCAAACTACCTGGCGATGGTTGCGGGAACCGACTTCGACATCCATCGCCGCGGGCGCCTTCTCGCGGACAATCAGGTGAACTTGCCCGACGACGCTGCGCACCGCTCGATCGCCGATCGTCTGATAGGCTCCGGCCTCGATTTCAAACAATACGCTGAGGAATTGCCCAATGAGACTTGCCCGTGGAACTACTCCATGCAGCGCGTTCCCCACAATAGAGGTAATTACGCCCGGAAACACGTGCCCTTCCTCAGCTTTCGCGAGGTGCAACAGAAGTGGTGCGACCGGGTGATTCGCGTGGACTCCGGCAAATCCGACAATTTCTTTGTACAGGATGCGAAAAAAGGCCTGGTTGCCTATTCGTTCTACTCTCCCAACATGAACCATGACGGGCACGATACCAGCGCGCAGGTGGCGGGCGCGTGGGTCAAGAAGTTTCTCGATGACACCTTCCCGCAAAAGCTGCGGCAGGGAACGCTGGTGGTTGTCACCTTCGACGAATCGGGCGGAAATGCCGACAATCGCATCTACACGTTGTTTCTGGGCGACATGGTGAAACCCGCGAACCAGCAGGATTCCAAAAAGCTTGCCAAGTTCTACAACCACTACAGCGTACTGCGCACGATTGAAGACAACTTTGGATTGGAACCATTGACCGCCAATGACCGCAGCGCGTCGGCCATTACGGACATCTGGAAATGAAGAGCGGTGTGGATTTCGACATGACTTCACCGCTCCAGGCGTGTGTTACAATTACTGCGCATGAGTCATACACTGACAATTCGTCTTACAGACGAACTCTTAGATTGGCTAAAGGAGACGTCCCGCAAGACGGGAATCCCGGTTGGACGGCTGGTTCGCCAACAACTGGAGACCGCCCGATCCCAGGGAGGGACGCAGCGGTTCTTACGGCACGCGGGAGCGATCAGTGGTGGCCCTCCTGATGTTTCCTCGCGAAAAGGATTCTCGCGCGCATGAAGGGTATCGCCGATACCGGGTTCGTCGTCGCTTTTGCCAGACGAAACGACCGGCACCACACCTGGGCGGTAGACATCGCGAAAGGGCTCACCGAGCCGCTACTGACCTGCGAAGCTGTGCTCGCAGAAGCAGCCTTTCATTTGGAATCGAGTTCCTATGTGCTTTCGTTGCTACAGGACGAAATGCTGCGGATCGCGTTCGACTGTAATCGGAACCTCGAACGAGTGGCGGAATTGGCGGAACGTTACCGGCACCGCAAGCCGGACCTTGCTGATCTTTGTTTGATCCGGATGAGTGAGATGTATCCACGCCACACGGTTATTACCGTTGACGAGAACGACTTCAGAATCTATCGGCGCAACAAGCGGGAAACGATCCCTATTCTCTGCCCGCCGCACCGAGGCTTGAGCCTAAAGGGGGTGGCTTCTCAAATCTGAGCCAAACCATATAAAATTTCCACTCGCGTGTGTGGGCTTTGCGTTCCGGCGGCCTGGGTGTGACGGTCAGACCCCCGCCGGTCATTTACGCAAACCATTGAAACTGTATATACTTAGTCTGAATTCAGGAAGCGGCGAAAACTGGCATCTCTCGTGCAGAAGCCATGTCGGGAAATATAAGCAACGAGCAGTCATACCCAGGGCATCAAATTTGCTACTTTGCGCGCAGGATTCGCCAGGCGCGCTAGAAGATCGATAAGGAGTCTCACCCTATGACCCGCACTTCGTTAGTGATTTGTCTAGCAGCCAGCATGGTAGCCACCGTGGGCTGCGCCAGCAAGAACTATGTCAAACAGCAGACCACCCCGCTAATCAACAAGACCAACGAACTCGACGATCTGGCCGCGAAGAATTCGAAGGACATCAAGGACGTGGACGCACGCGCGCAATCGGGCATCCAGGCCGTCAACGCAAAGACTGCCGAGGTGGAGCAGAAGGCCCAGACCGCCGGACAGACCGCAGCGTCGGCCCAGCAGATGGCGGACGCCGCCAATGGCCGCGTGGGCGTGTTAACCAATACAGTTGCTAACCTTGATAACTACCATGCCGTGGCAGAGACCTCGGTGAAATTCGGCTTCAACAAAGACAACTTGACGCCGAAGGCGCAGGAAGCGCTCGATCAGCTCGCCGCCACTATTTCGTCGACCAAGGGATACATCATCGCGCTGGAAGGCGGAACCGATTCGGTAGGCTCGGCTGACTACAACTACGATTTGAGCCAGCGCCGCGCGAACTCCGTGATCCAATACTTGGCCACCAAGTACAACGTTCCCGCGCACAAGATTTATGTGATTGGCCTCGGCAAGGATAAGCCTGTGGAGTCGAACAAGACCTCGACGGGCCGCGCCGATAATCGCCGGGTGGATGTGCGCCTGATGACGAACACGGTAGGTGACACCAACCAGCCGACCACGGGCCAGAACAATCCGTCGTCCATGTAGAACCAAGAGTTTACCCTCCTCCCCGGAGGACTTCGCCAACCAGGCCGCTCGATGCCTCCCCCAGAGCGGCCTGTTTTTTTGGACTTTTGACTCTTGGCCTTTGGCGGCTGGCTCAGTAGGATTGGTTTCATGCCATCCACCCCTTTCTCCCGGCGGTCATTTCTGGCGATGTCGGCGACGCTGCCTTGGGCCTTCAGAAGCGCCGCTGCTTCGAGCGCCATTCCCGTCGGCCTGGAACTTTACTCCGTTCGCGACGCGCTCAAACAGGATCCCCAGGGCACGGTGCGGACGGTGGCTCAGATGGGGTATCAGGCGGTTGAATTCTATGCACCCTACTTCGAGTGGACAGACATCCAGGCCAGGCAGATGCGCAAGTTGCTCGACGATCTGAATATTCGCTGCTACTCGACCCATAACAATGCAGACTATTTCCTTCCGCAGAATATCAATCGAGTGCGCGACCTGAATTTGATTCTCGGCTGTAAGTATGTTGTGCTGGCTTGGTCCGATCCGAAAACAGGTCCTGACGGCTGGAAGGCGATCGCCGACCAGTTGAATGCAGCCGCCGAAACCCTGGAACCCTCCGGTCTGAAGCCGGGATACCACAATCATCAGGCTGAGTTTACTGGCGCGGTTGGGCAGCGTCCCATCGACTTGATCGCCAAGAACACGAAGCCTTCGGTAATGCTGCAGTTGGACGTGGGAACTTGCCTGGAAGCAGGTTCCGATCCCGTGGCCTGGATCCGGGCCAACCCGGGGCGCATCCGCTCCATCCATTGTAAGGACTGGTCGCCTGACGCCGCGAAGGGCTACAAGGTTTTGTTCGGAGAAGGCGTAGCGAATTGGAAGGGCATCTTCCAGGCTGCGGAGAGCAGCGGCGGCGTGGAATACTATCTCGTCGAACAAGAGGGAAGCCGGTTTTCCGAGTTGGAGACGGCGCGTAGATGTCTGCAGGCATTTCGAGCAACTCGCGGAGTGCGATGAAGGAAGAGCGATAAAATAGTTCTATGCGCAATTTTCTCCTGGTCCCGTTGCTGGCGTGCAGTATGGGCGCATGGACGCAAAGCTCGAGCCCGCCTGCTCCAGCCCCGTCGAATTCACAGGCGCCCGATTCCGCGCCATCCCCCGCTGCGGTCGCGCGAACCCCGAATCTTGCTCCTCCGCGCTCAGACAGCGTGAATGCGGATGCTCTCGACGGGTCTGGAACCAGTTCCAGCAAAGATACGCTGATCGATCTGAGTCCTCCCGAGGACGATGCCAAAGCTCATCCGCAAAGTTCCGATATCCTGATGGACGCTACCCGGGACTCCGCGACTGCGGACGTCAATGAGTTTCACCCCTGGAATCCCCATAAGGCGGCGAAGGACGTGGAAGTAGGAGATTTCTATTTCAAACGCAAGAACTACCGTGCCGCTGAGGACCGCTACCGCGAGGCGCTATTCTACAAAGACAACGATGCGGTCGCCACCTTTCGCCTGGCCGTATGCCTGGAAAAACTGGACCTGCCGGACGAAGCGCGCAAGGAATTTGAAAGGTACTTGAAAATCCTGCCGCATGGCCCGCAGGCGGAAGAAGCCCACAAGGCGATCGAACGCCTGAAGGGATCGGGCACCAGCGCAAATGCCGCCCGGTGAAACGTCGCCGTCCTCAATAGCGCACCCCAGCGCCGAGAGAAGTGTCAAGAGAAGTGCCGACAGTTAGACTTGTGCCTGTACTAACTTGCAGGCTTGGCCCGCTTCCGCGGTGAATTCCTGGGCTTGGATTTTTTCTTTTCGCGATTCCCATCGCCGTTTCCCGCTCGACTCTGCTGCGCCTCGCCCAGAACTAGATTGGAGGGCCATTGCGGCCCGGAGTGATCGCGTCCCGGGGAGCGCTTCGCCGCCTCGAGCATGCCCTCAAAGGCATCCAGGCAGGCATGAACCGTCTGCGTCCGCAGTTCGCCCTCGAAACTGCCACGAATGATGAGCATGGCAGCACCATGCATCAGCGACCATACCGCCAGCATAAGACGCGTATGCTGCCGCGGCTTTCCTCCCAGGCGTTTGGCCAAACGCTCGCGGATGAGATTGAACGAGGGCCAGGGTTCATGCAGGGAGGGGGGCTTGCCTACGCCATCGAACAGTACTTCGTAGGCGTGGCTGTGTTCCAGGGCAAATTCGAGATGGCGCTGGAAGGCCTCGCGCAGAGTGCGTGTCCGGCTGAGAGCGGCAAACAGTTCGCGCCGGGTCTCCAGACGCAGAGCGCGCAGAATATCGTTGCGGTCGCGGTAGCGCTCGTACACCGTGGGAGTGGTTGTACCTGCGGCCCGGGCCACGGCACGCATGGTCAGCGCTTTTTCGCCGCCGCGCGCCCACAAACGCGAGGCTACGCAGAGAATACGCCGTTCCAGGTCGGGATCAGGGTGCCGCGGCACATTACCTCCAGTGATTGAACTGACGAATTCGGATTCAGGCCCTGATTACTTGCACGGTGTTTAACTAACGCCGTATACTATACGCACAATTGAGCAAATGGATGGCCTCGCAGGGCGGGGACTCCCCGGAACCGCGAAACTTCCAGTCCTCCCCAAACCGGCTCCGGGGCCCGCCTTGCGTTTTATCCGCAAGAGAAATGAGGAGTTGTACATGGCGCCGGGAAGTAGAAAACAGATTGATGTTATCCGCCTAAAAGCCGATGTTGCCGCTGCCGGCGTGGAAGTGTTGAGCGCGCAGTGTGCCACCGACCGTATTCGTCTCCAATATTCTCCGCAGGACATTGTCGCTTTCGGGGAGCGGCACTCTCTGCAGCGAGCCATCGCCTCGGCCGAGGCTGTTTGCCGCTTTTTCTCCCAGATCGAGGCCCATCTCAATCAACTCGATGACGCCAAACCTTAGCCAGGTTGCAGCCTCGTCACTTTCTGTTCACCACGCCGTCACAGTCCAGAAGCGCCCTACTTCTCCACCCGGATGAATTCGCCGGTGGAAGCATTGACCGACACGGTGAGCTTGGCTCCTTCACGGGATGCGCCATAGATGACATGCCAGATTAACTCGTTCGTATTGTGGTTCCAGTCGCAGACGTAGATCACCGGCATCTCCGGCACCTTCTCCAGAACCTTGTCGCCGCCATGTTTCTGCGCCGTGGTGAAAGCCTCGTCCGAATCGATCTTCAGGAAGGCGATGTCAAAGACCTGCGTGTTCGAGTTGGAAGGATTGTAACTGTCTTCAATTCCCGGATTCACGCCGCGCGGCGGTGCACCGTCGGCCGCACTGCCTGACCATGTGTAAGATTTGACGGAACGCTGCATTGCCGAGGCGAAGCTGCCGCGCCAAACCGCCCACTTGCCGTCATGACCGTTGCCATCGCTGGTTGCCGAGGACTCCAGGCGATAGGGTTTCGCATCCGGCTTCCACCCGCGCGCCGCGATGTAGACTTTCTGGAAAGCGGAGCGCCCGGTGATAAGCTCGGGGCCTGCAGGCTTCGCCGGTTCTGCCGGTTTGCTGGGTTCCGACGTGCACGCCGTTAATAGCGCCAGCAGCGCCATCATCAGCGCCGCGCCTGCGGACGGGAACAGGATCCCGCGCCGCCCGCGCCCTCCATCCCGCAACCGCTCCTGTTGTTCCTGGCGAATCCGGACCTGACTCCGTTGCTTCGGATTCATTGAAAAAGCAGTTCCCGACATTTCCGCCGAGCTCGCGTTAGGTGCCGTGGGGGCAAGGCCAGCCGTCTTCATGGGCATCCTTCCTGTGTTAACGTTGATTGGTTTTGATGTCGCGCAACATTCTAACTGAAAGAGCCGAAAACGTAAGTAATCCCGTGGACCCTCAACTTCAGAGATTGCAAGCGGAAATCGCAGGCGCGGTTTCCGGACTGTCCGCCGCGCAGTTGAGCCGCCATCTGCCGGGAAAATGGTGCGCCGCGGAGATCCTGGAGCATCTGTATCTGACTTATACGGGAACGTTGAGAGGATTTGAACGCGTGGCTGCGGCGGGCAAGCCTTTGACCACAAATCGAACCTGGAGGCAGCGAGTACGAACCTGGGTTGTGGTTGCATTCGGATACTTTCCTTCGGGCAGAGAAGCGCCGCCGGTAGCGCGTCCGCGCGGATTGCCGCCAGCGAAAGTGCTGGCCGAGATTGGTTTCAAGATTAGTGAAATGGATGACTGCATCACCCGCTGCGAGCAGAAGTTCGGTTCGCACCGCAGATTATTAGACCATCCCATTCTTGGGCCGCTCACGGGATCGGAGTGGAGAAAGTTTCATCTGGTGCACGGCCTTCATCACATGAAACAGCTTCACCTGCTTCGCGATTCCGCGCTCGAAACATAGTCGGCGAGATCCTTTCGACTGGGGGTGAAACAAGCTGTTCAGCCGATGCTTCGCAGCCCGGGACTGAAATAAATCGAGCGCCGGAGGAAATCCCGGCGCTCATGTTTTCTCGGGGTTCGGCCGCTCCTATTTTTCGATGACTGAAGCTGGCGCGCCAGCCTTGCGTGCCTCTTCCTGCAGGTCGTCGAGCTTCTGCTTGGCATCTTCCACGGCTTTCTGCTTGTCGGCGATTTGCTGTTTGTACTGGGCATCCTGCTTGTCCCAGCTCGCCTCGTTGCGCATGCGATTGCCGGCGTCGGCGTACATGGCGGCGGCACGAAGCTGATATTCGCGCTGGAGTACGTCGAGTTCGCGTGCCAGTAAATCAACCTGATCCTTCTGCGCAGCAAGCTTGTCGTCCCATTGCTTCGCTGCCGCTTGCTTGGTCGATTCGTCCTCAGGAACTGCAGCCGTTGACGCAGGCTTTTCTTCGGTCCCGGGTTTGGCGGTTCCCGTCTTGGCTTCGCCAGCGGCTGCACCTTCCGGCTGCGCCGTCTGGTTCTGGGTGGACTCGTCGCTCGCTGGAGCCGGCTTTCGGCCGACCACCGAGAGCTTGTCTTCCCTGGGGAGATTGTCGTTATCGAAGACTTTCGGTGTGGACTTTGCTCCGGGCTCTTTGCGGATTTGCCGGGCATAGTCGCCCAGCGACGAACCGGAGGAAGGGGTTTGCGAGCTCGACGAAGCCTGATTCTGGGCGCCGGCTGAAACGCCGGCTGCCACGAGAACCAGCATGACTCTAACTCCAGTGCATGCGATACGTTTCATAACTCCTCTTTTTCCCTTGCTCATATCTAGCTCGAACTTTCTGATTCCGATAAGTGTTCCGATCAAATATTCCAATCAAATCCCCGTGACGCCCGCCGCCGCGCTTTGTTCGGAGCGCCTATGGATCAGGAATCCGCCAATGCGGCGGTCCAGTTCCGCTGCTTCATGGGCAATATCGGCGGCGAGTTGCTTTGCCAGTTCTGAATCTCGGCTGTCGGCCAGCTGCAACGCATAGCCGGAGATGGTGGCCAGCGAGTTGCGCAGCTGCAGCGCCATCTCGGCCGAAATCTCACCTTGCATTTCCTGCTGGCAGCGAATCTCTTCCATTTCGGTGCGGTCGTTGATCAGGCAGGCCACGCCGAGCAGACCGCCATCCACCGCCGGCACCGCGGAAACCGTAACCGCGATGAAGCGCTTTTCCCCCGACGGAGTTCGATATTCGGCCTCCAGCTCTCGCCGCTTACTGCCTTCGCGCAGCACTGCACTGACCTCATCCACTACAAGAACGCCGTCGCGGCCACTGCTCTCATTCCATGAGGCGCGGGAAGTTGTTTTCGCACAGACGATGGAGCCGCGAAAAATATCTTCTGCCCCCATTCCAATGGTGGAAGCAAAGCCCAGAATCGCTTTCGCCGCGGGATTTGAAGTCTTCACCAATCCATTCGTTCCGAACACCAGTACTCCACAGGAGAGATTGGAAAGCACGGCGTGGCTGAAATTTTCGCTGATGCGGGCGCGGTGCTGCTCCGTTTGTGATTGCACCTGCAGTTCATGCTTCTGCTGCTTGAGTTGCTGGATCACCGTGTTATATAAGTGCAGCGGCAGAGTCTCCAGCGATGGCGAAGCCTGCGCGGAAAGATCGCCCTCTTCGGCAATGTTTTTTCGTAACGCGCGCATGCACAGTAATGCGAACAGAAAGGCGCATCCCGCGCAGACCAGCACTACCATTGCCCGCAGCAGCACCGGGTTGGCCAGTACTTTCACCAGAGTCCCCCGTACCAGTGCAGAAATCGGTCGCCAAAGAAAAACGCGACGAGAGCCATGCTGCCAAGAAACACGCCAAAGGGCATCTGATAATGGCGGTAAACCACCTGTGCCGACCGCCAGCCGCGCCGCCGTGCGGCCCGGGCACTGGCCAGCGTTTTCATAAAGCGATGCGTGCGCTTTAGCCAGACGACGAACACTGTAGTCAGCCCGCACACCGATCCGGCCAGCGAAGCGGTGAAAATCGTAAAGACGGTCAGCTTCATTCCCAGAAATGCGCCCACCATCGCCATCAGCTTCACGTCGCCGAAGCCCATACCTTCCGCTCCGCGCCAGCGCAGGTAAATTGCCCCCGCACCGTAGATGAACGACGCGCCCAGAGCGGCGCCCAGCAGGGAA
Source organism: uncultured Acidobacteriaceae bacterium (assembly GCA_963709305.1). GTDB lineage: Bacteria > Acidobacteriota > Terriglobia > Terriglobales > Acidobacteriaceae > Sulfotelmatobacter. The sequence goes on from CAVPWO010000012.1 coordinate 257,554, forward strand.
TCCAGCAGGGAAAGAAACCGCGCGGAAACGTCGCCGCTGAAGGGCAGATTCATCACTCCGGGAAGGAATTGCGATGCCAGATCATTCACCGGAACCAGCTGGCTGAAAACCAGGCCCAGCGCAAGTCCCGGCAGCGTCAGCTTGTCGGGTAGCAGCTTGGTTTCCGCATCCGTGAAAATCAGCCCCAGCAGCAGAAACGCGAGCACGCAATATTTCAAGGTGGAAAGCGTCAGACCGAAATACCAGTAACAAGCCAGGAACAGCAGTCCCGTAAGTAACTCGATCGTCAGGTAGCGAGGCGAAATCTTTTCTTTGCAGTGGCGGCAGCGGCCCGCCAGAATCAGCCAGCTCAACACCGGAAGATTGTCGTAAAACGCGATCGGTCGCTGGCATCTCGGACACGCTGAACGCGGCGTCACCACCGACAAGCCTCGGGGCAATCGATGGATACACACATTCAGAAAGCTGCCAAAGGCCAGCCCGAAGAGAAAAATCGCCGATGCCAATATAGGATCCACGTGGTTTGTTTTCGACCGTTAGGAGGCAAGTCGCGCCTTCCGCGCAAGCTTCTCCTGAAGAACGCTGACTTTCCTGATTCTTGTTTGGATTATAAGTCGATAAGACCCGGGGAACTAAGGTACTGAAGTCACTGGCCCATCGGCCAATAGGCAGTAAGACATTGACCACAAGGAGCCTTCAAGTTCGCGGGGATTAAGGATTAGGGAGTCTCGCCGGTCAACTGCGTTAGAGTCCCATCACGGGAAGACGAAGCGCAGCAATTCTCCTTCCAGCGCCAGGGCAGAAGGCTCGTGCATCGGGTACTTTCCCTTCCACAATCGCCAGCCCTGAGGAACCAGGCGCGTGTGTGCCGCGGGGACTTCCAACCAGCCCTGCGCCGTCTCTTCGCGCAGAAAGACGGAATATACGGACGTCGCAGACGGCTTGGCAGCTAGCGATTCCGACTTCCATTCAAATAAACTTGCAGCCAGTTTCTCCGTCAGCGATTCGCACGGATCGAGGCACAGAATCCATTCCGCCCGCGCGAATCGAAGATAATCTTGCGACGAGCATTCCGGCGTGGCGGCCACGACTCTCGCGCCGTATTCGCGCGCGATGCGCAGGGTTGCGTCCCGCGAGCCGTGGTCCACGATCAGAATATCATCGCATGCGTAGAGCGTCTCCAGGGCGCGCCCCAGCCGCATACCGTCATTTTCCGTGTGCAACAGGGCCGTGATTGAAACCATCAGAGGCTTGCCTGAGATAGAGAGTGTAAAAAACATCTCGTAGAGACGTAACTGGTTACGTCTCTCTTCGCAGAAACGGAAAAGAAGTCGTGGGCAATATTCTAGCTTGATTGCCCTAGCTTGACTGCCCTAGTTTGACTGCGGCGAATCCCCTACCTTCGGCCGGTTTGCGTCCGGACCCGAAGCTTGCACGACCGTGATCGGGGCCTGCAAGGTGAAGTTCAGCACAGTTTCCGAAGGCAGCTTGATTTGCTGGCTCTTGGAAGCCGCCTGGGCACCGCCGCCGACTCCGGCCCCGGCCGCCGTGCCAATCGCCGCACCTTTGCCGCCGCCCGCGATCGCCCCAATAATGCCCCCAAGAATAGCGCCTCCGCCAACTTTTTCCGCCGTGTTCTTGCCGCGCGATTTTCCTTCTTTTCGATATTGATCCGTCTGCAAACTGTAGGTCTTGCCGCCGGAAGAAAGACTGTCGAGCTGCAGCACTACTACCGACTGCCCCGCAAACTTTCCCGCGCTCTTGACGTCTACCAGGTGGCCTGTGACTTCTACGCCCGCTGGCACAGCCTGTTCCCCGTCGGAGGTGAGAGCAGCGTTCAGCGTTGCATGGAACGTGTCTCCACTCTGATTCTTCTCGCTGTCAATCGGATCGATGAGACGAACCGCCAGTTGCGTTCCCTGATCGATAATCAATCGTTTCGCCGGCGGCGGGGAAACAGTCTGGACAGCGGGAGCAGGGTTCGGTGGGATCTCGGCAACCGGCGGCGGCGTGGCATTCGAGGCCGACAAATCATCGGAATTCATCTGGTCGGCATTCGAGTCATCGGCGGAGTTGTTGTCGTCGCCCGAATTCTCGGCAGCACGAGGTTTCCTGCTTTTCCGGTCAGCGCCCTTTGCGCTTCTATCTCCGCGCGATTTTCTGGCAGTTGGATCGCCGCCGCTCGCGGCGCTGGAAGCCCGCGTTTCAGTCGGAGGAGCACCGGCAACCGACGCACTCCCAACCTGCAGATTGTTGACGACCTCCCGGACTCCGGCCACGGAAGCCGCCTGCCGGCTCGCCGCCTCGCGCTGCGCATCATTGTCAACCGTGCCTCCGAGCGTGACCACGCCGTTGTTTGCCTGCACCGTCAGTTGCTTGGTCGACAGTCCCGAATCCTGGCGGAACTTGCCCTGAATGTCGCTGGAAATCTTTGCGTCGTCAGGCCTCTTGCCGCAGCCGGCTCCCAACCCCAAAACCAGCGCCAAAGAAAACGACAAAAGGCACGTTCGCTTCATACTCCACTCCTCGTCTTCGCGTCCGAAACATGGTCAAACTACAGCAGGCTTGAAATCCAGATACAGTTTAGATGCTGCGAGGCTTTCGCGAAGATGTAAATGGGCAGATTAGAGTTGGAGGCAGCAGTCCCAGCGAGGCTTGGGGAGGGCTGGAGTCGCCGACACGGCAGTAGTTAGTGGATAAACTTGTAATCGACGATCGATGCTGCCAATTCACCGGTTTGATCCGCAGGCACCGAGGCATCTTTCGCGCGCATTACCCGGCCCTGGCAAATGACGTTGCTGTTCTTCTGTCCGGAAATCTCTTCCGGCATCTCAAACACCATCTCGATCAGTGCGTTGATGGGGAGCTGCGCCGGTCCGTTGAACAGTACTCCGCTCTGGCTGATGTTGGCGATGATTCCTTCGTACCACGTGCTGGTCTTGTTGACCCGGTAGCGTAAAGGAATGTCGAGCTTCAGACGGCGGGCTCGCGGCACCCACGAAGGCCGCTTCTCGCGCCCATGGCTGCGCCGAATGCCCGTCTCCGGCTTGGCATGCTCCACTCGTTCGGTGCGGCGCATGGTGGCCCAGTCGTATTTGTATTCCGCGGCACACAGCAGGCAGACCTGGTAATAGTTGCCATCGCCGCCACGGCGCGGCCAGGAAAACTCGTGAGAACAGCGCCCCAGCATAAGCACATCCATGAATTTTTGCGGCATGTTATAACTTCCGGGTTATCGATCCCTCGGAGGCAGGCCCATCATCCCCTGAAACATAGACTTTGGGTAGGTTACTTTCGTGCAAAACCTCACTGGCAAATGAAGTAAATGAAGCAGATGCAAGTGCTTAGCCCGTGGAAACCTCTGGTCGCCGTCGGAACCGGACGCCCAGGACTCGACTGGCGATTGACTAGAAATGAGATGAGAGTCACTGCCGTCTGTGTATCATCTCTCCATGGACAGCATTGCGCCCGGTGTGACTGCGTTCATCCTCACCGGCGGCAAGAGCACGCGCATGGGCGCCGACAAGGCTTTCCTGGTGCTGGAGGGCAGTACGCTGCTGGCGAGAGCGTTGGAACTAGTCCACTTCGTAACCGGCGACGCGCGCATCGTGGGCGATCCTACGAAGTTCGCGGCTTACGCACCGGCGGTTGAAGACATATTCCGCAACTGCGGTCCTCTGGGTGGAATTCACGCCGCACTGCGCGTGTCCGTGACGGACCTGAACCTCATCCTCGCCGTGGATGTGCCCTTTGTGTCGCCGGCGCTGTTACAGTACTTGACCATGCGTGCCAAGGCTTCCGGCGCATGCGTGACGGTCCCGCGAACGAATGGCCGCTGGCAGCCTTTATGCGCCGTGTATCGCCGCAAATTCGCCGACGCTGCCGAGGAGGCGCTGCGCGAAGGTCGCTACAAAATTGACGCGCTCTTCGCCACCGAACAAACGCAGACCGTCGAAGAAGATGAACTCAAAGCCGCCGGTTTTTCACCAAACATGTTCCGCAACTTGAATACACCGCAAGAGCTGGAAGCGGTGAAAATGGAAGACGTCAGTCTCCGAAACCGAATTTGAACAGATCTATCCAACGAAGTGCGCTGCAACGGGACAGGCGTAACCGGTGGGAACGTAAAGTAACAGCTACGAGCCAAAAGCTAAAAGCTAGCAGCTAGAAGCTATCCATGCCAGACCATCCCAAACTCGCGCCCTACATCGAGTTCAAAGAAGTATCCAAAGCTTTCGGAGACAATGTCGTCCTGGACCACGTGAGTTTCAACGTGCTTCCGGCGGAAACGGTCTGCATTCTCGGGCGCAGTGGCGTGGGAAAATCGGTGTCGTTGCATCACATCATGGGATTTCTGAAACCCGACTCGGGCCGCGTCATCGTCGCCGGACAGGACATCACCGACTACACCGAGGAGCAACTGGAGCCGATCCGCAAGAAAGTCACCATGGTCTTTCAGAACGGAGCCCTGTTCGACTCGCTCACGGTCGGCGAAAACGTAGCCTTCCCCCTGCGTGAAAGCCGCGAACTGGATGAAGAACAGACTTATCAGATCGTCGATGGCCTGCTGCAGATGGTCGGCGTACAGGAGATGCGCGACTTGCTGCCTTCCGATCTTTCCACGGGCATGAAGCGCTCCGTCGCCATTGCCCGCGCCCTGGCGGCGCGTCCGGAATGTGTTCTTTACGATGAGCCCACAACCATGGTCGATCCGCTGATGGCGCAGTTGCTCGGCGATCTCATCAAACGCCTGAAAATTCAGTTGAACCTGACTAGCATCGTCGTGACCCACGACATGCGGCTGGCGGAGAAACTCGCCGAACGCGTCGTATTCCTGCACGAAGCCAAAGCAATCTTCTTCGGCACCTACGAAGATATGAAAAAATCCCCCGAGCCGATCATCCAGGAATTTCTGGAACTGGACGAACTAAAGCTGGAAGCGTAAAAACGAACGTAGCGACAGCCGCCTCGGCTGTCAAGGCAGAGCTGCCCTGAGCGAAGTCGAAGGGGCGCAGCCCGCCGGCCCAGAGATGTCGGGATCGGGCGGGAAAACCTTAAAATCGATCGCTGATTGATGATTTCTGATTCCTGATTGAAAACCTTTACGGCCACGTGTCGTTTGACTTTCAATCAACAGTCAGAAATCACTAATCAGCAATTGTCCCTAGAACCCCTGCTCCACCAACTCCTCAATGCTCAGTGAACGCCCCGCCTCGCCCTTCATCATCTTCTCCACATATTTCGCGATCAGGTCAGCCTCTAGGTTGACCGGATCGCCGGGCTTCAGCGAATGCAGGTTGGTCATCTCCACCGTGTGTGGAATGATGGCAACGGTGCAGCGATTCTTTTCCAGTTGCGCCACCGTCAGGCTGATGCCTTCGATTGAAATCGAGCCTTTGTACACGGTATATTTCTCGACTTCATCCGGCAATTCGATGTGCAGCCACCAGTTCTCAGATTCGGCGATGCGTTCCAGCGCGATCAGCCTGCCGATTCCGTCGACATGTCCCTGCACGATGTGGCCACCAAAACGGCCGTCAGCCTTCATGGGCAATTCAATATTCAACAGCGCCCCTTCGTGAATGCGCGAGAACGACGTTCGTGCCCAGGTCTCCGGGGCAAGATCCGCGCAGAACGATCCCGACTTGATGTCGAGCGCAGTGAGACAGACGCCGCTCACGGCAACGCTGTCACCGGTCTTCAGTTCCTTCGGAGCACGCTCGGCATTTAGGGTGATCCGCCGATTTTCGCCACGCTGCTCGATGCCGGCAACGCGTCCCACTTCTTCCACGATTCCAGTAAACATGGGACCTCTCAGATGAACAGAACATCATAAACCCATCACCACGGAGTCACAGAGACACGGAGAAAGACAAATCACGACTTGGTTCCTTTGTGACTCTGTGGTGAAAGAAATCTATTCCTCGTACGGATCGCGCACATAGCCTTCCACTGCAAAATCTTCGCCGAAGCGATGCAATTGAATATCTTTGATCTGCGCGGCCTGACTCATATGCGCGAATCCTGCTCCGGCCGCGAACGGAATCGATCCGGAACCCGCAAGAATCTTCGGAGCGTAATACAGGAAGACCTTGTTTACGACATCGGCGGCGAGAGCGGTCCAATTCACAGTGGCCCCCCCTTCGATCATGACTGAGATGATCTCTAATTGACCCAGACGGCGTAGAACGGCGGGCAGATCAGGTCGGCCGTCGTCTCCGGTCGCGGGGATGGTCTCAACTCGGATTCCCAGTGCCTCTAGTTGCGCCTTCTTCTGGTCCTCTGCCACGGCGCAAAAAACCAACACATCGTTCTTGCGGCCCGCCGCCGCATTTCGCACCAGCCGCGATTCGAGCGGAAGGCGCAGGCGTGAGTCCAGGATCACCCGCAACAGCGGACGCCGCCGCGGACGGCCGCTGCGATCGGTGAGCAGCGGATTGTCGGAAAGAATCGTTCCCGCACCCACCATGAGCGCATCGTTCTGATGCCGCAACTCTTGAACGTGTGTGCGCGCGACTTCGCTGGTCACCCAGCCTCCGGGCGGAATACCCTCATGTCGGTCGAGCACTTCGGCAGGCGGTGGTGCAATCTTGCCGTCAAGCGTCATCGCCGCCTTCAGCGTGACCAGCGGTGTGCCGTGACGAATGTAACGGGCGAAGGCTTCATTCAGGCGGCGAGCCTGCTTCTGCAGCAGGCCAACCTCGACCTGCACGCCTGCCGAGCGCAGCGCTTCGAATCCAAGCCCACTCACCTTTGGATTAGGATCGGCCATGGAACCCACGACGCGCCGGATTCCTGCGGCAATCAATGCGTCCGTGCAGGGAGGCGTTCGTCCCTGATGGGCGTGCGGCTCGAGATTGATATAGAGAGTTCCGCCACGAGATTTGTTGCCGGCGGCTTCGAGCGCGAGAACTTCGGCGTGCTTCACGCCGCCGTAAGTGTAGCTTCCGGTTCCGACCACATTGCCGTCAGTGTCAGCGATGACCGCGCCAACGTAAGGATTGGGCGAGGCCAGTCCGATGCCTTGGCGTGCGAGTTCCAATGCGTGATGAATATGTTTCTCGTCGCGAGAGTGATCGGGCATTCAGGAGAATCTAACACGGCAGGGATACACGGGCTGAAGCCCGCAATTCGTCGGAACGACTCACGCTGTCCTGAAGGGCCGCTCTTCCAACGGATCCTTCGGCGGCGCAAAACGGTCCGCTGGCAGACCCTCTACCTGTGCTCAACGGCGCGGAGGGAAGCTCTTATACGAATCGTCTTCGATCTCGGCAACTGCTGCGCCGCTGCGTCCCTTGGGCCCGCGAACCAGCGGAGCCATCGCATAGGCATACGGATCGCTAGGAGGCGCGGGTCTCTTACCCAGCAGTCGTTTCAGGAAATCGAGCATAAGTCTGAATCGTGAAGGTCTCTCCCCTGCGTTCCGCATCGAACCTCCTATTCAAACAACGAGTCCACAAATTCTTTCGGGTCGAAGGGCAGCAAGTCCCCCGCTTTTTCGCCAACGCCGACATAGCGCACGGGCAGTCCCAGTTCGCGCGAGATGGCAACCACCACGCCACCCTTTGCCGTGCCGTCCAGTTTGGTTAGAACAATACCGGTGACTCCCGCGGACTCGGTGAACATGCGCGCCTGCTGCAGGCCATTTTGCCCTGTGGTGGCGTCCATCACAAGTAGAGTTTCGTGGGGCGCTCCGGGAATGATGCGCTGCGCGGTGCGCCGCATTTTATCGAGCTCCGACATCAGGCTGGTCTTGGTGTGCAGGCGGCCTGCGGTATCGACTACAACGTAGTCGGCTTTGCGCGCCACGGCGGCTTGCAGGGCGTCGAACAGCACCGCGGAGGGATCGCCGCCGGGTTTGGTCTTGATCACTTCGGTTCCCGTGCGCGATCCCCAGATTTCCAATTGGTCGATGGCGGCGGCGCGGAATGTATCGGCGGCGCAGAGCAGGACGTTTTTTCCCTGCGAACGGAATACCTGGGACAGTTTGCCGATGGTCGTGGTCTTGCCTGTGCCGTTCACTCCCACTACCAGAATCACTTCCGGCGTGCCATCGACTTTGCTGACAGGCCGAGTGTTCGCGGCATTCAGAATCGCCAGCAGCTCTTCCTTCAGCAGGCGCTTGAGTTCCTGAACGTTTCCGATCTGTTTGTGGTTGGCCTTTTCGCGGAGCTTGCCCAGCACTTCCTGGGTGGTCGTGCTGCCCAGATCGGCGGCGATGAGCGTGGCCTCAAGATCGTCGAGCGTGCCGGCGTCGATCTCCTTGCCCAGGGAGATGACTTCGTCGATGCGCTCCGCAAGATTTTCGCGCGTGCGCGTGACCGCCTGCTTCATGCGGTCCATGAAGCTGGGCTTCTGTTCTTCTGTAAGGCTGCCGAATAGGGTCTGAATCATAAAAAGGGCTAAGACCGATTATACGGGCAGCGCGAGAGCGAGGACGCTCACCCACAAGCTCAGGCAGGTCCTGGCAGCCGCTGGCCGGACCCAAGTTCGCGGTCCTGCAATCACTGTAAGGCCTTCCCGATTACATGTGTGAAAGTTTCGCGTCCAATAAACGAGATCTTTAATCCAAGCAGCGTGGAGAACGCGTGGCGTGCGAAGATACAATGCGAGTAGCGGTCCGCCCGGAGCACATGCCAACGTCGACGCTTCGCAGGGTTTTCAAAGCATTCCAATATCGCGATTTCCGCCTGATGTGGATCGGGGCCTGTACTTCGAGTATTGGCACCTGGATGCAGATTGTGGCGCAGGGCTGGCTGATCTACCGGCTGAGCCATTCGGCGCGCCTGCTGGGACTCGATCGGTTCCTGGCAGGACTTCCCATTTTTTTGTTTACGATCCTCGGCGGAGTGGTGGCGGACCGGACCGAGCGGCGGAAGATTCTGCTGATTTCGCAATACATCCAGATGGCGAGCGCGGGGATTCTGACCGTGCTGGTGGCGATGGGCGTGGTGCAGGTGTGGGAGATTTTGTGTCTGTCGTTTGTGTCGGGGCTGGCGCAGGCATTTGGCGGGCCGGCGTATTCGGCGCTGATTCCAACTCTGGTGGATCGCGAGGACATGCCGAATGCGATTGCGCTGAATTCGATTCAGTTCAATCTGGCGGTGACCGTGGGTCCGGCGATCGCGGGGATTGTGTTGGCGAAGTGGGGCGAGAAGTGGTGCTTCGGGTTGAATGCGCTTTCGTTTCTGGCACCGGTGATTTCGTTGACCATGATCACGACGCGGTTCCTGCCGGAGAGTACGAAGGAGTCGATGCTTAGCAGCCTGAAACAGGGGTTCAAGTTCATCTGGCATCAGGGCTCGATGGTCGGGCTGATTATTTTGGCGTTCCTGATGACATTCCTGGGCATGTCGATGCAGACGTATTTTCCGGTGTTTGTGAAAGACATTTTTCATCGCGGACCGGAGACGTATGGGTACCTGCTTTCGGTGATGGGAGTGGGATCGATTTGCGGATCTCTGGGGATCGCGAGCCTGGGGAACATCGCGAAGAAAGGCCGGTTCGCACTATCGATGCTGATCTGCCTGGGGTTAGGGATTGCGGGATTTTCGTTTTCAACAACCTTGCCGGTCTCGTACGCGATGCTGGCTCTGGTGGGTGCTTCGATGATGGCGGTGTTTGCGACGGTCACGTCGTTGGTGCAGTTGATTATTACGAACCAAATGCGCGGACGGGTGATGAGCGTTTACAACTTTGCCTTTCGCGGCGGCATGCCCATGGGCAATCTGGTCTCGGGATGGCTGGTTCCAATATTTACAGCGCCGATTGTGTTGGGCGTGAATGGAGCGGTGCTGGTTCTGGTCGCGGTTTATTTTTTGCTGGTGCAGCGGCGGGTGGCCGCGCTTTAAGCAGACGCAACAAACAACAAACTACCATGGCTGGAGTGTGTGCCTGTAATGCCTCGCGGCTGGATCGTGGCCGTTCGCAGCGCCGCTTTTTCCGGAAAATCTGGTTCTTACGATTCTCAAATGCAGATATGCAAACGATGAGCGCACGTGGCTTACTAAGCTGCAGCGGTTTCGTGAAAATAGAATCCGCCGCCGAGAATGGTCTGGATTGCGTTCACCAGACTGTCCAGTTTGCTCTTTGCGCAGACTCCCTTGATTCCGGCCTTCCTGGCTTCCTGCTCCAATTGGTTCGAAGGATCGGCGGTGATCATCAGGATCCGAGCGTCGGGATCGCGCTCGGTTAACCGCCGGGCGGTTTCCAGGCCATTCATTTCCGGCATCGAGAAATCCAGGAGCGTGAGTTGGGGCTTGAGGCGGTGAAATGTTTCCAGTGCCTGGCGACCGCTGCCGGCTTCTCCCACGACAACCCATTCCGCATGCTGCAGCAGAGCAGCCTTGATCGCGTTTCTGGCGATCGCGTTGTCATCCACCACAAAAATCCGAAGCAAAACGGCCTCTTTCGGCAAACGCGAGGTTTACAGCCGAGAACAGCCGCACCGGTGGCTATGGAACCATACAGCGGCTCTCAGACAGCTACAGCATCGCATCATCCACCCGAGTGATGCTGAGCGACGCTGATTCGACGAAGGGCTTCTCCAACCATACGCCCTGAGGTTTAAGATGAAATACCGCAGATACTGTACGCTAGCGAACATAATCCGCAACGTGACTGGCACTGCTCACTAGGCCCGTAGAGGCGTTGCTTTGCAACGCCTCTACGAAAGCGCCAATGATTTCGGCGCTAGTGAGCCGGCGCTGGTTGCGGACTGGCCGGGGGAGCCGCCGTGCTGGGATTCGCAAAATTCACCTTGGGAACCTCCCGCGCTCCTTCCGACGCCGCGAAGTAAGCTTCATTCGGCTTGAATCCCGCCCATTTGGCGAAAATGCTGTTGGGAAACTGCTGAATGTAGGTGTTGTAGTCCTGCAGAGTGTCGTTGTAGCGTTTGCGCTCCACGGCAATGCGATTTTCGGTTCCCGCCAGCTCGTCTTGCAGTCGTAGAAAGTTTTCGTTGGATTTCAATTGCGGATAGTTTTCTACGATCAGCAGCAGGCGGCCGATCGCTCCATCGAGCTGCCCGTTGGCGGCAATCTTTTCCTGCGGAGTTCCCGCTGAGAGCAATTGCGAGCGCGCCTTGGCGATATCGCCAAACACAGTCTGCTCCTGCTTCGCGTATCCTTTCACGGTCTCGACCAGGTTCGGGATCAGGTCGGCACGCCGCTGCAGTACGATGTCCACTTGCGACCACGCGCTTTTCACCGCCTCATTCTTGGTGACCAGCGTGTTCTTCACGCCGACGTATTGTCCGAAGACGATGAGCACGCCCAGCAGCAGAACCACAATTACGATCACCGCGATTATGCCCTTCCCCATACCTTCCTCCTTAGAACCTGAATGTGGTGCGCTTACGCCCGCGTGGATGCATCTGAGTCTAACGCCTCATCGACCGCTGCGGCGACTTTCTCGATTGCCGCAAGATAACGAGCCACCAGATCGTTGATGTCGATCTGCTTGGCACGAGCTTTGTGTTCGCGAACGTCGAGGGCCTGCTGGAGGGCTGAAGGATCGAAGCCTACCCGCTTCGACAAAACTTCTACGGCTTCGCGTCGCCCTATCTGCGACGAATCGCCAAGTGCGATCAGAGCATGGCGAAACAGGGTGGCGAACGACGGCACCGAACGCAGCAGCAGATCCCATAGTCGCGAACTGTTCCCGGCGGCTAACAGTATTTGCTGGCGAAGCAGGATCAATTTTTCCCGCAGCTCATATTCCACCTGTACGCGGTGAACGTGCATGGAAATTCGCAGGCCCTGCACTACATCTTCACCAAACAGCACGCGGTGATGTTGCTGCATATCCAGCAACTCGATGGTGAAGACGTCAGTGGAGCGATCGAGTTCCTTGCGCGTCATACAAAGCGGAGGAGGCTGCTTCTGCTTTTCCCACCACTTGGCCACCCGTGCCAGCGCTTGCAATGCCGCGAACGAACAGTCGCGCAAAATGCAGAGCATGTTCAGATTTGACAGGCCGGGATGAAAATCGCCGGAGGCTGCGGAGCCGAACAGAATTATGCTTTCGACATTGGTTGCGGCCGCTTCGCGCGCCCGTTTCACAAAGTCGTGAATCTTGTCGTCAATCTTATTGTCAGGAACCATTTCGTCCTCGCTTGCTACCAGCTGCTGCTGGCTCCGCCGCCGCCGGAGCTGCCGCCGCCAAAGCCGCCGAACCCGCCACCGCCGCCGAACCCGCCACCACCGCCGCCGAAACCTCCACCGCGCCCCCCGAACATTTGAGAAAAAAGCAGCCAGAAAAGAATGCTGCGGAGCGGCGTAAACAGAATAATCAAGACGACGATAATGATTCCGATGATCCCGCCGACCGATAGGCCTCCACCGGATCGGGGCTCCGCCTGATCCGGAGCTCGCGGCTGCGAACCTGTCAGTTGAATGCCGGCGTCCGTCGCAATCACGCTGGCAACGCGGCTTGTAACCAGGAGCAGAGCCTGATTGTAATTGCCACTTCGCATTAGCGGAATGGCCTCGCGCTGAAAGCCGCCAACTTTGCCATCAGGCAGAATCGGTTCCAATCCGTAACCCACCTCGATGCGCGCCCGGTGATCTTTGATCGCGTACAGGATCAGAACTCCATGATCCGTGGATTTGGCGCCAATGCCCCATTTCTTGAAGAGATCGACCGCATAGCTCTCGATGTCGGAACCATCCAGGGAATTGATGGTCACAAGGGCGATCTGGGCGTGAGCCTTTTCGTCGATCTGTTGGCAGATGTTCGTGATCTGCGCGATTGTTTGCGGATCAAGAACGTGTGCGAAATCGTTGACGTAACCCGTAGGCTGCAGTTGTGAAACGGATTCTGCCCACGACCCGATGCCCAGCAAAAAGACGAATAGCGTCGCCAGACATAGTTTTCTCAGCAGTTTCACACGCAGATTGTACAGGACGCGTCCGCACAACGAGCTTTGGTCAACGGTGATCGATCCACCTTGGCCGTGGCCTGCGCAAAAGCTCACGTCACCTTCGTAATTTGAAATAACTGCCCCCTAAGAAGGATGATTGGCAACATGCCCACTTCCGAGAATACGCGGCGCTGGCCTCGCGTTGAGGTTGACATGCCGGTGCGGGTCGTGACCTCCAAAGGTTTTTCGACGACCGTTGTGGAGGGGCGCGGCACCGAACTGAGCGAAGGCGGCATGGTGTTGTATGCCGGAATCCTGTTGAACCCGGGCGACCTGCTGGAAATTGAGTTCGAAACGCCCACTCTTTCGCGGCTAACCGCCATTGTTCGCTCCCGCAACGGATTCTGCTTCGGCCTGGAATTCATCACTCCTCTTCCCTCGTAATTTCCCTCGTAATTCCGATTTGCGTCGGACGGCTTCAGCCGTGGCGTTGCCGGACGTTTTCGTCTAGCATCAACCAGCACGCTAAGTACGCTCGGGAGCAGACTTCATGTACTTCGAACAGTTTTATCTGGGATGCCTGGCGCACGCGTCCTATCTGCTGGCCTCGGAAGGCGAAGCGGTGGTGGTGGATCCGCAGCGCGACGTGGAATTGTATTTGACGGCCGCAGCGCAGCAAGGCGTCGCCATCCGGCACGTGGTTGAGAGCCATTTGCACGCCGACTTCGTTTCGGGACACAAGGAATTGGCTGCCCGCACGGGCGCGCAGATTTACATCGGAGCGCGCGCCGGAGCGACTTTTCCGCACGTGCCGGTGCGAGACGGTTTTGAGTTGAATTTTGGGAAGGCTTCGATTCGCGTGCTCGAAACTCCGGGCCACACAGCGGAGAGTATTTGCCTGGTGGTCGCCGATGAAGGGAAATCTCGCTTGCCGTGGGCCGTTTTGACCGGAGATACGCTCTTCATTGGCGATGTTGGCCGCCCCGATCTTTCGCCGGGGCACACGCCGGCGCAACTCGCAGGCATGCTCTACGACAGCTTGCACAATAAGTTGCTGACGCTGGCCGACAATGTGCTGGTATATCCTGCGCACGGCGCCGGTTCTCTTTGCGGCAAGAATATGCGGGCTGAGCGGTCGTCCACGATCGGCACCGAGCGGCTCACCAACTACGCGCTGCAAATCAAGAGCAGGGAAGAATTCATCGCGCAGTTGACCAGTAACCTTCCGGTGCGGCCGGAATATTTCCTCAAGGATGCCGAGATCAATCGCACCGGCGCCGCAGCCCTGTCGGAGCTGGCGCCCCTGCGGCCGATCGCACCAGCCGAGTTGCAGGCCTTGTTGAAGGAGGGCGAACTTGCTCTCGACGTGCGGCCTGGTGAGCAGTTTGCGGCAGGCCACGTGCCGGGCTCGGTAAACATTGCGCTATCCGGTCAGTTCGCGTCATGGGCCGGCACGGTGCTGGGATTGTCGGCGCATCCCGTGCTGATTGCGGATTCGGAATCGCAGTTAGAGGAGGCGCGGCTCCGGCTGGCGCGCGTCGGCATCGAAGCTCTGGATGGATATTTTGCGGGAGGCGTTGCCGCGTGGAAACAAGCGGGTTTTCCACTGGCAACTATTTCTCAGGTAACGGCGCGCAAACTCGATGCGAACTTAAAGACAGGCCGCATGCAGGTGCTCGACGTGCGCCGCGAGACGGAGTGGGAAGCCGGGCACATTGCGGGTGCGACCTGGTGGCCGCTCGATAATTTCAAAGTCTCTGCGCCAGAGATGGATCACGATGCGCCGGTCGCGGTGCACTGCAAGGGCGGTTACCGCAGCATGATTGCCAGCAGCCTGCTGCAGCGTGCGGGATTCAAGCACGTGGTCAACGTCATCGGCGGATTCGATGCCTGGCAGGACGCCAATCTGCCAGTTGCCCGTCAAAAGCCGGTTGAGGTATGACATCAGCCTGTGGAAAAAGTGTTCCTGCAGGAACACTTTTCTGACATAAATGTATGTACGCGATAGTATGTTTATTGCATAAGTCCAGTGATTACAATGGGTTGCGGACAGTGTCGCGGATGCGACTCGGCCGGTTTGGGAAAGTCGTTGAAACCGAGCAACCTAGTTCTTCCGCATCCCCAGAATCAGCGCGATGACTCCGCCGCCGAGAAGAACGATGCCAGCGGCAGGAGGCAGTTTGTCGCTACTTTCGGTCTCAACTCCGATTCTGGCGTCTCCCAACCTCACGCCGTGATGCTCGCGATGAGGAAGGGGCACGACGAATGACAAAATGCCTAATACCATCAGGAGGACCCCGACAAGAGAAAGAGTTTTCATAGAGACTCCGATCGAAGATTCAGTTTGCGAATTTGTAGTTTAGAGCCGCGGCCAGACGTCGCGGCAACGGTGCGCCAGCGATCCTACCACTAACCGGAAAGAGAGGTCGAAGAGATTGCAAGCGAATTGTTTTGCTCTTCCGTTGGGCGCATCGCCTTTCCGAGGCTATTTGTGAGATAAAGTCATTAATGGTTATAGATCCGAGCCTGAAGTTGTTCGCGAGATCCCCCTCCTCCTGAAAAGCGGCTCCGGTCAGAATGACGCCAATCGGACGTTGGCGATTGTCTGCCCTTTGCAGCAGAGCCTTGCAGCGATTACCATAGCGCCATCCGTTTGATTTCTTCCCCGGAGAAACTCTGAATATGGGCCTCGAACGTTTTCGCAGAAATAGGTTTTCCGTTACGCCATTCCTCTTCGCGCTTTCGTTCTCGATCTTGTTGACCACCGCGGCGCACACGCAGACCAAACCGGAGCGGCAATCGAAGGCGGCGAAAGCGGCGAAACCAGGAGAAACGACCCAAACTGCGCAGCCCACGGCTGGAGCCGAAGGCAACGCCGAGGCTTCCGAATCCTCGAAGCCGGAAGAGAAAGCTTTCAAAGGAATGAAGTATCGGCTGATCGGACCCTTCCGTGGCGGCCGGTCGCTGACCGCCGCCGGAATACCGGGCGATCCCACAACTTATTATTTCGGCGCGACTGGCGGCGGGGTTTGGAAGTCGACCGACGGCGCGATGACGTGGTCGCCGGTTTTCGATAAAGAGGGAACCTCGGCGATCGGAAGCATTGCCGTCGCCAGTTCGAATCACAATGTGCTTTACGTGGGCACAGGCGAGGCTTGCATTCGCGGAAATATTTCGCACGGCGACGGCGTGTACCGCACGCTGGATGGTGGCAAGACCTGGAAGAACGTGGGGCTGCGAGACTCGCGTGCCATTGGCAAGGTGATTATCAATCCCAACAATCCTGACATTGTGTTCGTGGCGGCGCTCGGGCATCCTTACGGTCCGAACGCGGAGCGCGGCATCTTCCGTACGACTGACGGCGGTAAGACGTGGGAAAAAGTTCTCTACAAAGACGAAAACACGGGCGGCATCGATGTGGCCTTCGATCCGCACAATCCCAACATTCTTTTTGCGGCGCTGTGGCAGGCGCGGCGCACTTCGTGGAGCATGTCGAGCGGCGGGCCGGGCAGCGGACTTTATCGTTCGAACGACGGCGGCACAACCTGGAAACGGCTGGAGGAGCACGGTCTGCCCAAAGGCCCGTACGGAAAGATCGGGGTCGCGGTGGCCGCGAATTCAGATCGCGTTTACGCGCTGATTGAAGCGCACAATCCCGATGGCGGGCTGTATCGCTCCGATGACGGCGGCGAATCGTGGCAGCTGGTGAATGCCAGCCATAGCCTGTGGCAGCGTCCGTGGTATTACATGCACGTGATCGCCGATCCGCGCGATGAGAATGTGCTCTACATCATGGATGTGGAAGCTTACAAATCGACCGACGGCGGCCATCTATTCAACAAGGTCAAAGTGCCGCATGGCGACAATCACGGGCTGTGGATCGATCCGCAAAATACGCGGCGGATGATTGCCGCGAACGACGGAGGAGTTACGGTGACGCTCGACGGCGGCAAGAACTGGACTCGCCAGGACAACCAGCCGACCGCGCAGTTCTATCATGTGATCACCGACACGGCCACGCCCTATCGCGTGTACGGGCCGCAGCAGGACAGCGGGACGGTTGCGATCGCGAGCCGCAGCGACGATGGATCGATCGACCGCAGCGACTGGTATGACGTAGGCGGCGGCGAGGCCGGATACATTGCGCCCGATCCCCGCGATCCCGATATCGTTTACGCGGCGGATTATCAGGGAAACATTACGCGCTATGATCGGCACATTGGGCAGGTGAAGGCGATCACGGAGGTGCCGGAGCTTTCCGACGCGCACGGAGCGGCAAACCTGGAGCATCGTTTTCAGTGGACCGCGCCGGTCCTGCTTTCTCCGCATGATCCTAATACGCTGTATCACGGGGGAGAGCGCCTCTTTAAGACGACCGACGGCGGGGTGCACTGGGAGGCGATCAGCCCGGACCTGACGCGCAACGACAAGGAGAAACAGAAAGTATCGGGCGGCGATATCACGCTCGATGACTCCGGCACGGAATATTACGACACGATATTTGCGTTGGCGGAATCGCCGATCACCAAAGGATTGCTGTGGGTGGGCACGGATGACGGCCTGATTCAACTGACGAAGGACGAAGGCAAAACCTGGACGAACATTACGCCGAAGGATATACCCGAATGGAGTCGGATCAGCCAGATCGATCCTTCGCCGTTCGATGCCGGGACCGCGTATGTGGCCGTCGATCGCCATCAGTTCGACGATCTGCGCCCGTACATGTATAAGACGAGCGATTACGGCAAGAGCTGGACGAAACTGGGACAGGGAATTCCCGACACTACATTCGTTCGCGTGGTGCGCGAAGATCCGAAAAAGCGCGGACTGCTTTATGCCGGGACCGAGCAGGGAATCTTCGTATCGTTCAATGATGGTGCGACCTGGCGACCGCTGAAGTTGAACCTGCCGACCACGCCGGTGCACGATCTGGTCATCAAGGACAACGACCTGGTCGTAGCCACGCATGGCCGCGCGTTCTGGATTCTCGACGACCTTTCTCCGCTCCGCCAGTACAGCGATGACATTGCGCAGAAGGACGCGTTCTTGTACACGCCCGCGACCGCTTACCGTATACAGGCGGGCGCGGGTGGCGAAAGGCATCCTTCCAAACGGACGGGACAGAATCCGCCGGGCGGCGCTGTTATTTATTACTTCCTGAAAGACGCGCCCAAGAAGGACACCGAAACTAAGATCGAAATTCTCGACGCCTCCGGCAAGGTCGTTCGAAAATATTCGAGCGCCGAGTACAACCCGCTCGAAGAACCGCTCGATCCCGATGACAAGAAGCCGGAGAAGCAGATTAAGCCGGAGGCCGGCTTGAACCGGTTCGTGTGGGACTTGCGCTATGAAGAGGCGCATCATGTTCCGGGCTACTATCTTTGGGAATATGGCGGCGGCGCGCGAGGTCCCGTGGCGGTCCCCGGTCATTACCAGGTTCGAATCACGGTGGGGTCACAAACTCAAACGGCGGCGTTCGATCTGAAACTGGACCCGCGAGTCAAGGTGAGTCAGGCCGATCTGGAAGAGCAATTCAATCTGCTGCTGCAAACGCGCGACGAATTGAGCCGCGTATATGACACGGTGAATCAGATTCAGGACGTGCGTTCGCAATTGTCGGGACTCAAGCGGCGCCTGCCGGAGAATGCCAGCGCGAAGACGGTGGTGGCGGCGGCCGACGATCTGGAGAAAAAGCTGGTCGCGGTACGCGAGGATCTCATTAACCTGACGATCAGCGCGAATGAAGATTCGCTGGCGTATCCTCCGCAACTGGACGCGAAGCTGGCCTATCTGGCGATGGATACAGGCACGGCCGACTCGGCCCCGACTCGAGGCTGAGCAGAAGGAATTCGAAAAGCTGAAGCGGCAGAGCGGAGAACTGATCGGCCGCTGGGAAGACTTGCAGCGCCGGGATCTGGCGGCATTTCAGAAGCTGACCGCAGAAGGCAGCTTATCGACCGTGGTGGTTCCACCTGCGGGCCGAACGCCGGATGAGGTGGTTGGAGAACATTGATTCGCACGTTTGTGCGGATTGCGGCGGCCGGGAAGAGCAAGAAACCACAAGCTTTTTCCGGTTGCTGACCCTTCGTGTTACCGCCTATTACCTCTGTGCCAGTTCGATGGCACGCTTGTGCCTTGCCCGGCTTGAGACTCGTTGGTATTGTGCCGATAGAGTCTGAAGTTGACTCCTCCCCTGAGGGTCCATGAATCGATCCTGATTGGGGGTATTTATGCGAATGATGCATCTGTGCTACGCGGCGATAGGCTTTGCGGTGGCCCGCTGGATTTTCCGGCGGCAAGGTCTCCCGGTCGCGGACCCAGTTACTCGGTTCCGTTCGCAGGGCCTTCTGTAGAGCGGTTACGGGCATTGGGCGTGCGTTCCCGTTGCGCCTCCATTTCGTTCGCGCGCCTATGTCTGCCGCCTTCCGAAAGTGATGTCCTAAGAATTTGTACCGCTCGTTCCCGGATTTTCAATCTCTCACAATTTATCCATCAGCGTCGCGCCAGTATTACTTCGTCTTTAGAACAACTGTATTGCGCTCGTCGCTGGCAATGATGCGGTAAAACTTCTTCAGGTCGTCGGCGTGGCTCGCCGGTACGCTCAGTTCCTTCACTTCGAACGTGCGGCTGTAGCGGATCAGGTTGCCGTTGATTTCCGTCTTCGAGTGATAGCTGGCGAAAGGATAGTCGGCGTCGACTGCAGGAGGCACGTCATCCACGATATAGCCTGCTGGAATCGCGATTTCAAAATTATCGGTGTCGCGGGACGGACCTTCAAATTCTATGGGGAACTGGCGGGGCTCTTTGGTTTCCAAAAGGCCGCTGGTTTTCACTCCCAGCACGCGCGGACGAACCAGCAGCAATCCACCGGCATTCTTGGCGTAATTCCGAGCTTCGAACGCATAGTGAAAACCGAAGGGCAGGTCGGTCTGATTGAGATTGTCGATGCTGGCCTGGGTGAGACTAAAGAGCGACAAGGAACCGGCGAGCAAGTCTTCGATGGGTTTCGCTTTGTCCGATGATTTCATCACTGAGCGCAGGCGTGAACGTTCGGCCCAGGCGCGATCTCCAAGTCGCGTCTCGCTGACCTCGCCTTTCAATGTACCCAGCGGATCCAGTGTGAGTTTGCCGGTGCGCTGGATGCTGTTCATGGCCGAAGGCTGCTTCGGCAATTCGACCAACTCTCCGCCCTCGGGCGTAACCAGCAGTCCATAGTTCGCCTGCAGGTATCCGCCGATCTCCCCGAAGGGCGTGAGTTCATTTGTAGGATCGAAATAGAGAAGAGAACCGAGGCGAGGATGCTGAATAGTGGCGACCAGCGACGGGTCGGAGACCTTCGCCGGTAATTTGATCGCCAGAACTACATGGTTGAACCCGCCAACATTGGCCGGCACTTGTGGAGTCACGCCCCCGCGTTCAGAATTGATGACCACATAAAACGATTCGACGCCGACCTGGCTCAACATGGAACTCAGCAGCGTCGCTTTGTCTTTGCAATCGCCGTAGCGGTGCGTGTATACGTCGGAGGCGGTATGGGGCTGCCAACCACCAATGCCCAGTTCAATCGCCACGTAGCGGATGTCGTGCTGCACGAACTGCGCCAGAGCCTTGGCTTTCTCCAGCGGAGTCCGCGCCAAGGCGGTAAGCGTAGCGACCTGCTGCGTGATTTGCGGGGACGCGTCGCGGCGGCCGTTGGTTAAATTGAGATACCAGCTGCCCATTTGTTGCCAGCTGCTAAAACCGTTGGCGGCCGCTCCTCCCGGCGGGAAGAAGGAAACGATCATCTGGCCGGCCACGCCGTCGATGGGCGGCATTTCAACTTCCTTACGAATCCCTTTTACATCGCTGACCACCCATTCCCATTGGTTGTTGCCGCTCTGTGTAGGCTTTGCCTCGGAGTAGTTAATCCAGGACGCCTTGTACTCCCACCCTGCGGGGAGCTGCAGGGAGTAGTGCAGTTCCCGGCCTGGAATTTCGCGCTGAAACATCCAGACATCCTGCAACACCATGGGCTGCTCGTCCTCTTCGTATTCATAACCCACGACGCTGCCGGGATCCGGGGCGGGAATCTGCAGCAACTTTTCCTTCACGTCGGAGATCAACTCACTGCCCGCGATTTTAGGGAGAGCGACTTCGACCGCTTCTTTGTCCTTCACTTCATAATCTTTGCCCTGTACCGGAATGCACCAGCCGCGCAGGCCGGTGATTTTGCGATGAGGATTAAAAGAAACTGCGGCCATTCCGTAGTCGCGTCCACTGGGGCGGAGAATCTTGTAGACCATCCGAACATGAGTCTTGATTTTATCGATCGATTGAACGTTTACGGCGGTTTCCGAGTAGAGCAGGACGGCATCCGTTTTTTCGTCGTGAGCAGGCAGCGGAGCGGTGGCCGCGGCGTGCATCCAGGCCGGGGCGTCGCCGCCCGCATGGGCGAGTCGAGGGGTTGCCAGGGCGCAAAGCGCTGCGCATAGCACGGCGTACAGCAGCAGGCTAGGCCGGCGGAAATCAATTGCCTGCGTTGGTGGTGCTGGGTTGCAAGATGACCTGTTCTTCATCGTCGGTCCTCACGATCTGAAAGATTTTTCGCAGGGTTGCGTAGTTTTGCGCGGGCAACATCAGAATGTTGACGTTGAGCGCGCGGTTCAAATGCAGCGTGCCTTTATCGTTCTTTGCCTCAAGAGTGTAAGTGATCGCTTTGGCGTCGAGGTTTTGCGGCTTGGGAACGGTAGCGATCTGCCAGCCCAAAGGCAGGTCGATGCTTACATCGTCGGAGCGCTGAAAAGGAAATTCGAAATAGACAGGGTGTACGCGCTCGGCGTGATCGAACAAGTGCTTCTCCGGAGCGGCGAACAGTCCCACCGGAAGCAAGGCACGTCGCCCTGCTCCCGAGACCCAGCCCGTAACCTTCAGCGAATATTCCGCGACTAGAGAAGACGAAGTTTTCCAATCCGGCTGGTTCGTAAGTTCGACGTCGCACGCGATCGGGATAGCCTCGCGGACCTCATCCTCCAGAAATTTCTTGCGCTCCGCTTCGTCGGACAGGCGTTGTCCCACCCGGCGCTGAGAGGCTTCCAATCCGGTATAGGTCACCGTCAGCTTGCCCTCAAGCTCTCCGGTTTCGTTGAGCTTCAATTCCGCCTTGCGTTGGATGCCGGAGGCGGTGCTGTCCGGAAGGGAAGTCTCAAGCCAGGTCCCACCGTCCTTGTCGAGCTTCAATCCCTGCACTGCGGTTTCAACCCAAGGCAACATGCCGAAAGGGGTGAAGGCAGCTCCCGGATCGAAGAAGACGTCTTTGCCGTTAAGTTTGACGACTACAACATTGGCATCCAACCGCTGCACGTCCATGGTTTGAGGGACGAAGAAATAGTGCGAGCGATCGGCGAGCCACATTCCCGAGGCTTCGAACCCGGCCGATCGGGCCAGCGCGAGAAAGAGCCAGGTCAATTCCTGGCCGTTGCCGTACTGCTTTTTCCAGATGGCTTCCACGTTCTCGGGATTTTTTTCCTTGTCGCGCTTTTGCTCCTGCTCGCTTTTCTGCACTTCATAAGATGTGTTTCGAATTTGTTGAACGCGAGCGTAGATTTTCTGCAGCTTCACTTCCGGCGAATCGCCGGGAGCAACGATCTCGGATACCGCCTGGTCCATTGCTTTGCGTTTGCCGATAAAGCTCTCCAACTGATCGTTGCGTTTCTTGCCTACTTTCTTCCAGTACTTGTCCGGCTCTTTCTCGAACGAATCCTGGCTGTAGATGAAATCCACGCGCGACTTCATCTCGTTTTCCGGGGGCATGTAGTCTTCCGTCTGAAAGGCCGGGATATTGCTGGCCTCCAGGTTGATCACGTGATTGGGCGCTTCCGCGGGCTGCGCTGTACCCGGTGGCAGCCTGTTCCAGGTCCAGCGAACGTTCCAGGGAGCATAATCGCTGGTATACGGCCGAAGAGAGAACTTTGCGTTCCGGGTGAACAATTCGTCGCTGAGAATCCAGCGCGAATCGAAGAGGAAATTTTCGCTCAGGTCGGTAGTGTAGTAGTACTCAAGTACGCTTCCGACTTGCACATTGGGCAGCGTGAAGGTCTTGGCCAGGTACTTCACGCCTCGGGCCTTGACGATGGATTTATCGAAGGCCTTGCCGCTGAAATTGACGATAGTGCCGTCCGGTTCGATGGTGCGGGCGTGAATGTTGACGATGCTGCCTTGTTCCTTCCAAAAGGGAATCTCGATGTCGGCGTATTTGCGGCCTTCTTCGGTCAGGATCTTGATGCGGAAATACACATCTTCATGGGCGGTATGGCCGCGGTCGTCGCGGTCGACCTGGCGGAACAGGATGATGGCGGGCGCTCCCGGAGCCTTGGGTTCGCTTGTCATCTTCAGTTCATCCGCGGAGGGTTGCTGAAAGCCCACCGCACGGGCAGCTTGCGGAACCAGTAATGTCAGGGATGCCCAGAGAAACGAGAGTAAACCTGTGACGAGAAGACGAGTAGGCTGCATGGCACAACTCCTCTGTGGAGGTTCTTCGTACCGCGAAGGCCGCCGGCCTGAAGGGGGAAAGCAGAGGCCGTACGACAACCGCGGGGCGGGCTACATCGATTTGTAGAGCACGCAACTTATGCGTCGAGACAATACAATCAGGGGTTTCGCATGTCAAGAAATCTCTGTTGTGTGGGGCTGCGACTGAACCACAGGAGTAGCGGTTTGTCGGCGTGGGCGATCACATGAAGATTCTCTCTAAGGGTCATCTTGAAAAGCCGCAGTATGACGAGGTTAGCGGGATATTACTAGCGAGACATAGATTGTGCGGACAGGCCAGGAGCGGTTGAGGACTTCAATTCCGGCAGGTCTACGCTGATGGTTGTACCGCTCTTCAGGGAACGAATTTCGAGATAACCGCCAAGTTCACGCACGCGTTCTCGCATGCCGGTGATTCCCACTCCGGCGCCGACGGAGGCGTTGAAGCGACGCAGGTGCTCTTCGGGAATGCCCTTGCCATTATCGCGTATCACAAGTTCGAGATGATCGGTGTCCCGACTGAGGCGAACGCTTGCGGTTGAGGCTCCGGAATGGCGATGGACATTGGTAAGGCTTTCCTGCAGAACCCGGAACAGGACAAGCTCACACTCTCGGGGAAGACGTTCCATTTGTTCGGGGATCTCGCAATGGACTTGAATGCCACTGCGGCGGGCGAATCCCTCGATGAACCAGCGGGCGGCGGATGAGATGCCGGCTTCATCGAGCAAGGGTGGGTGGAGGAGATACGACGTCGTGCGTACTTCCTGCAGGGCTTCGTCAGTCAGTATATTCAGATCGTCGACCAGGCGCGCCAGATCGGGAGTGGTCTCGATTTGGCGGATTAGGGCAATCGACATCTTCATTGCGGCGAGCGTCTGACCCGCCGAGTCGTGTAACTCCCGAGCGATGCGGCGCCGTTCTTCGTCCTGCAGGGTCATCAGGCGAAGGGAGAGATTGCGGAGTTCGTCTTCCTTCTGCTCGCGCATTCGGATTTCAGATTCTAATCGGGTGAGCGCTTGCGAGAGTTCCATGGTGCGCTCCTGCACACGATGCTCCAACTCGTCGTGAGCCTGGCGGAGTGCGTCTTCCGCACGTCTTCGTTCGCGTGCCTCGGTGGTGAGAGCATCAATGGACTCGTTCAGGCGCAGTTGCTTGCGCCGGTTGGCCTCGCCCAGGGCAATGAGCACGGCGCAAACCAGAAAGCATCCAACAATGGCGTGAATTTCGGGGGACTGCCGAATGAAAGAGAGCGAGTGGCGGGGATCGACGAACCAGTAAAATATGCCCAAGAAACCGAGAAGGCCGCTGAGAATGGCGGGGGCGAAACCACAAACTACCGCAGAAAATGTTACGGCGACGTACAGGGTGACATAGAAAGCGACGTGCCCGAGTACGGGATCCAGGAGCCAGCGAAGCAGGATGGCGAGGATCGCTGCGGAGATGGCAATTGCATAGCGGTCGACGACACGCTGACGCGGAAGTGGCGAGAGAATTGTCACGATACGCGCGGAGAATTTCCTTGCCATGCAACGTCACCATTCAAGCCAGGTTGAATGAGATACCGTCTGGTTGGATCGTGGCGGTGCGATTCTCGGTTTTTAAAAACAAAGATCCAGAGCCTAATCTACATGATGCAGAGATCGGGAGCGCGGTTGCATAAAACGGATTCCGCAGACGGCGGACGAATGGAGAGCAGAGAGCGAAAGACCGGGGCCATTTTCCCAGCATGGCTCCCCGCACATCTGCTTTTGGCGAGCATGCTAGACTAAGTTGAAATTCCTGTCTCCGAGGATCAGCGATGAAATTCGGCGTCATCATCTTTCCTGGCTCGAACTGCGATCACGATGCCTTCTGGACAATTCAGCACGTCGCCAGGCAGCCGGTCACGTTTTTGTGGCACGAATCGCACGACCTGGAAAACTGTGATGCCGTGATCGTTCCTGGAGGTTTTGCCTTCGGGGATTACCTGCGCACCGGCGCTATCGCCAAGTTTTCGCCGGTGATGGAATCGGTGCGCAAGTTCGCCACGAGCGGCGGCCTGGTGCTAGGCATCTGCAATGGCTTTCAGATCCTTTGCGAGTCGGGATTGCTGCCGGGCGCCCTGATGCGAAATGTCGGTCTGAAGTATGTTTGCAAGCCAGTGCAGGTGCGGCTGGAGAATGTCGAGACTCCGTTTACCAACGCCTGCAATCAGGGCGAGGTTTTGACCATTCCGATCGGCCATATGGAAGGCAATTATTTTTGCGACGCCGAAACCCTGGAAGAACTTCAACGTAACAACCGCGTGGTGTTCCGCTACTGTTCGCCTGCGGGCGAAATTTCTCCCGCGGCCAATCCGAACGGATCCCTGGATTACATCGCCGGAGTTTGCAGTCCCGGGCGCAATGTAGTGGGTATGATGCCTCACCCCGAGCGCTCGGCCGAGCCGGAACTGGGATGCACGGACGGAATCAAAATATTCCAGTCGATGGTCGGCGCCATGGCGAACCCATAGTTTCCTCTAGCGAAACGTTCCTGCGGCAAAACGCCGCCCGCAGAATTTTCTTGGTTATTCACAGGCTCCCGGTATATTGTCTCTGCGTCTTCCCCAGTAACCCGGGCCCCTAAACCTGATCAGGTTACGCACACGCGGGGAGGCGTGTCTCCAATGACACCGAAGCAGATCCTGGATTCCTTTTCAGAGACATTAGTACGAGACGAACGGATTCTGAGTGCGCCAGAACGCGCGCTGGTCGCGACTCTTCTGCAGCACGCTCGGGCTGCGACCGGGGAAAATCACGAGATTCAGGAAGCAGTGAGGACAGTGATTGCGTCGGCCGTTGGGGAAACCGTAGCGCAACGCGCTTTCGCGGTGCTGGGCGGCAGCATTGTTGAGCGGATTCTGGAGGGCGGCAGCTTGCCGCTCGGCGACGCCGCGGGAGAGCTGACGGCGGAAATTTACGCCAGAGAACCGCAGCCTCCGTCGGGACCGGGGCCACATGTGAAAGCGCCGCCGAAGGCGCCGCAACCGCCCAGTTCGCCGATGCGTACACCGGGAGAGCCGCAGCCCCCATCCGGGCCGGGGCCTGGTGTCAAGGCCCCGCAGAAGGCGCCGCAACCGCCGGGTCCGCCCATGCGCACGCCGGGAGAGCCACAGCCACCGTCGGGTCCGGGGCCGGGTGTGAAGGCGCCACACAAGGCGCCGCCATCGCCGGGTTTGCCGATGCGCACGCCGGGAGAACCACAGCCACCGTCGGGTCCGGGGCCGAGCGCGGTGCGCACCGCGGTCGTTTCACAAACCAGCGCAGCCGTCGCCGATCGGCCGTCGGCCCTGCCGGCGAGGTGTGTCGTTCTCGATGAATTCCTCGCACCGCAGGAACTTGAGGAACTCATGCGCTTCACTCTTGAACGGGAAGGCGACTTCAGTACAAGTGAAGTTGTTTCTCCCAGCGCGGACGGCGGCATTGTGAATTACGATCATCGCCGCTCTCGCGTACTCACCGACTTAGAGCATCACGAGGGCGTGATGCTGGCGCGAATCAAGGCCGTGTTGCCGCAGGTTCTGGACAAACTTGGCATGGAAAAAGTCTCTATTGCCCAGATTGAAGCTCAGGTCACAGCCAGTAACGACGGGGATTTCTTCCACTTCCACAGTGACAATGGCAGCGATCGTGTAGCCTCGCGGTACCTGACCTTTGTTTACTTCTTCCATCGCGAGCCCCGGCAATTCGAGGGCGGTGAACTTCGGATTCACGACGCCCGCCTGGAGCAAGGGACTTACGTCAGCGCAGGCACGTATCGACCGATTGTGCCGCAGCAGAACCAGATCGTCTTCTTCCCGTGCGACTTGCTGCACGAGATCACTCCGGTGAATTGCCGGTCGCAGCAATTCGCCGATAGCCGCTTCACACTAAACGGATGGCTTCGCCGTTAAACAATCCGGCGTGGTTGGAGTGGATGACGACCCTGATGGGAGAAGTGTCGCAGGAAGGAGTGTCACAGAGAAGACTGGCTCGGCGCGGAGTACTGCGGCGCAACTATGCTGCGACGCTTCCTCCCGATCGATTCCATTGCCTGTTGGATGAACTGCCGGTGCATCTGATTCCGCAACATGCTTTCCCGTCGTTGCAGGCCCGAGAAAATCGTCATGCAGCGCTTTATTTAAATCCCGAGTGCTTCTTGTACAGTGCCGGGCAAGTGCCGGAGGAACTTGCCTCGCACCAAGAATTGTTGTCTGGATTTGCTTTGCAGGGAACCATGGCATGGGTCCCCGAGCGGGCAACTGGAGATCTGCTTCCATTCTGGCTCGGTCCGGAACTGGAAGATGTGTTGCGCGGTCTCCACCCGAATGAGCCGGCGCCATCGTCTGTGCCGGAAAAGGTACGTTGCGTGTTGGCGGCGGCGAACATTCTTCTTCCTGAAGACTACGCAGGTCAGCGCCAACGTGCCCGGGAAGTGAGGATCGAGAAGGCGCATTCACAATTTCGCGAAAAAGGCTATGCGCCGCTCGGCGACTTAATTCATCCGTTCCATATTGCCGCTTTGCGCCGCTATTATCGCTATCTGATTCGTACTGGGGCGATTCGGCTTGGTGATGGACAGAGCCCGCGTCGTTACGTGGCCTACAACGAGCCGGTGGCGCGCTTCTTCCATCATGAAATTGCGAGGGCTCTAAGCGCCGTTGCCGGAGAGCCGCTCAAGCCTTCGTACGTCTATCTCGCCTCTTACCTTGATGGAGCGGAACTGAAGAAGCACACCGACCGGGAGCAATGTGAATTCAGCGTAACTCTCTGCCTCGATTTTTCTCCCGAACCCGCGCTTGAAACTCCCTGGCCCATTCACTTGGATACTTCCAGCGGCACGGTCACGGTTTATCAGGCGCTGGGGGACGGTCTGGCTTATCGCGGAACTCGACTGCCGCACTATCGCAGCCGCCTCGGCGAGGGGCAGACGTCGACCTCGATTTTCTTCCATTATGTGCCGGCTGATTTCGCCGGGTCGCTGGATTGATAGCTTTCGAATCGTGGCTGCCGTTATTGCAAGCCAGTAATAAGGTAGAGCACCGATAGAACCTGGCTGTAGCTATAAGCAAAACGTGTCCCGTCGCGACTTACCTGCACCGGAGCAACCATTACGACTCCTGCCGGAACCCCTGGGCGCAGCTGCTGAACAATGGTCTGCTGACCGGTTTCGATCTTAACCTTATAGATTCGGCTGGGAAGTTCGCCGGTGTGATAGCCGTAGAGAACGGAGCCGTCACTCGACCACTGTACCGGCAGGAAACCAGCTTGCAGTCCGGGAATCGCACGGGGCGATCCTTCGCCGATCGGGTAAATGGCGACGGAGGAGTTCGGTCCAACTCCAACCACGAAGCGGTTGTCAGGTGACGACGGGCCGCACACTGTTCCTTCGGGTGTAACCGCTTTCGGCGTTTCACCGGAGAGGCTTAACACGTAACAGCGGGTCGCGTGGCCTTGCTCATTTCCGTTGGTGATAATTCGTTGACCATCCGCCAGAAAGCGGGCCCATCCGCTTTGAATATGTTCCAAGCCGCTAATGTTGACATCACGAGGTTGTCCGGCGCCGATTGGCAGCAGCGTTACGTGCTGGGGTTGGCCGGTGGAGATGGAAATCGCCCACTTTCCATCCGGAGAAAGTCCGCCCGCGCTGCCATCTCCTAGACGAACCGGCAGACTGCCGTCCAGCTTTCGAAGCGCCACAGCATAGCCCGGCCCCGCGGCTTCGCTGGCATCTTCAAACAGCACGAACGTTCCGTCGCGCGAAATATCCTTGGCGACATTCCAGTCATGCCACGATAGTTCCATGTCCTCTTTGCTTCCGAGAGTGCTGAATGCCATGGCCAGGCGCTTGGAGTTCAACGCGACCAGCACGCTGCCATCGGGGGCGATATCCTGCAGCGTGATTCCCATAGGAAGGGTGAGGACCGTGCGAACTTTCCCCGCCAAGCTGACCGCCATCAAATTGAGGTCGGTGCCTTTTGCAACCGCAGTGAACCAGACTTCCTTCCCGCGCCACGCGACTCCCTGCTCGGATTCGTATTCTCCGCTCAGAACCTGCACATGCCCGGACAAATCGACAACGCACACTACGCCGCGATTATCCCAAAGCGCAGGATGGTCCATAAACGCAATCCGGTCGCCTTGAGGAGAGAAGCGAATGTTGCTGATCCATCCTGGGCTCTGGTACAGCACCGTGCCGATGGGATATTCCAAACGGCTGTGCCCGTCGGCATATTCCACGACTGCCAAATTGCCCTGCGGGTCCCAATCGGCCCAGCGAACGTCGGCCAGCAGTTCCTTCGGCGAACCTCCGGCAAGAGGCGCGCGAGCCAGCATTCCTCCTACCGTTTCCAATTGACCATTGTGAGTGCCGTGCAACACGACCGCCAATTCGTGGTTGCGCGAAATGGCCAGCAGATTGGCATCAGTCAGATTGAGCGGCTGGGCCAGAAGAGAATTCCCCACGGTGGAAAAAAGCTGCAGTGGCTTGTCGTTCCACGCGGCGCCATACACGATGGACTGGCCATCTGGTGCGAAGCGCGCCGAATACACTGTGCCCGCTTCGAAGGTTAAGCGACGGTACGCCGGACGCCGCGACGGGGTGCGCAGTAACTGGGTTGCCGCCAGAAGCATCGTCGCCGCCGCCAGCAATGCAACCAGCGTCCAAGGCAGTACTCGAGTGGTGCGCGTTTGCTTCTTGGCGGGAGAAGCGATCCTGAGCGGCGAAGACGCTGACAAGGTCTGCAAAGCGAAGACGAGATCCTTGGCGGACTGAAAACGATTCTCCGGATCTTTTTCGAGACAATGTTTGACAATGTCCTGGTACCCGGGAGGAATCGCCGCTTCTTCGAGAGTTATGCCGGCTGGGTCCTCGCGCAGCACGGCGGTCATGGTGTCGACTTCAGTTTCGGCTCGAAACGCGCGCGCCCCAGTCAACATCTCGTACAGAATCGCGCCGAAGCTGAAGATATCGCTGCGGTGGTCCACCGGCTTGCCCCGCAGTTGCTCGGGAGACATGTAGGCAACCGTGCCAATCATGGCTCCATGCTTCGTCACCGTGGTCATGCTCTCAATGGAGCGATCGTCGGCGGGAGCCTGGAGCTTGGCCACTCCGAAGTCCAAAATCTTCACCCGCCCGTCGAGCGTCAGAAACAGATTTTCGGGCTTGAGATCGCGGTGAACAATTTTTCGCTCATGTGCGGCAGTCAGGCCGTGTGCGATCTGCAGGGCATAATCCGCGGCCTCTGCCACGGGAAGCCGGCCTTCTTCCAGGCGCTGGCGCAGATTCTTGCCCTCGAGCAGTTCCGAAACAATGTAGGGCATAGTGCCCTCGAAACCGACGTCGTAAATCGCCAGAATGTTAGGGTGGTTCAGAGCGGCAGCGGCCCGCGCTTCTTGTTCGAAGCGCCGCAGGTGATCGGGATTATCGCTGGAGGCCGGCCGGATCAACTTCAGCGCGACGTCCCGCCCCAGCCTTTCGTCGCGCGCGCGAAAGACTTCGCCCATCCCCCCCGAACCAATCTTTTCGAGAACCCGGTAGTGTCCCAGGAGCTGGCCAGCCATAAGTGATTGCACACGAGCACGGTCTGTGCTTGGCATGTTAGGTGCGATGCCGGACAGAGTCAAGGCGGTTGGAGGTGCCGGCTTATGTTGTAGTTGTCTTTCTGTTCAGCAGAGTCGACGCCGAGAGGCGAATGCACTTCTGTGACGCTTGGCCATGGGTTTTGCCGTAATTCACGCCGTAAACCGCGCTCTCCGCCTGAGCCACGGCATACTTTGACACCTTCGAATAAGTTTGCGAGGGCGTCCCGATCGCGAAGGCGATGTGTCCCGCATAGACCAGAATGTCCGCGGGAAGAATAGTGTCTCCTTCCTCCAGTTGAGTGGCCATGGGTTCCCCGAGAATATTTTTTCCTGCCGGGTTCAGGCTGATGCCGTCGATGGGAACCCCGCAGACTTTTCTGACTACGTGCCTTACAAATCCGCCACAGTCGAAGTGCTGGGTGTCGTCGCATCCTTCACCCCAGACCACGGAATTCGTCACATTCGTGGAGGTGGAGTAATCCATGATCGAGTCCCCCTTGACCACCCGAGGGGTCAGATCGAAGCCCCAGCCGACCTGAGACGCGGGATTCTTTCCATTCTTCTCGATAAACGACAGCAGTTCCTTCAGCGAATTCGCGTCCGGCGGCCCGACCGGCGGAGTTGCAATTTTCTGGGCGGGTTTTGTGGTTGCGAGATCACCGTGTCGGAAACGACCGGCGCACACGTATACAACTTTGTTCACGGTGATGGTGGCGGCGCAAAAGCATGTCTGTCCAGGCTGGCTGGGGTCCAGGACCACAGGAGCATACTGCACTGCGCCGTTGGTCGATGGCTTGTCGCCCGCAGCGCCCCAAAGATAGTGTGCCCCATCGTCTGCCAACCGCTTGCAGTAAGCCAAAATGTCATTTCTCTTCTGGGTGCACTGCTGTTCTAGGGAATCCATACTGAAACTCCAGACGCGAAAACCTCAATGTAAGCTACAAACACGGCACCGATTGTACAACGATTGGCCAACGGGTTCGCTTCACGCAGAGGAGGAGACTCCCGAAGCAGCGAAACTAGCACTGCGACCGCGGAACCTTATGCGGTACAATCAGGCTGGATGTCCATGCTATAATTTTGTTTCGCCTGCATGCATATCGAGGCAATCCTGTGATCTCCTCTGTCGGCGAACCCTGCGCAATTCAGCGTCGTTTAAAGACGGATCTTGAGTTGTTTAAAGACGGATACGAGGGCTAACCATGTCTGGCCATTCAAAATGGGCCACAATCAAACACAAGAAGGGCGCGCTCGACGCCAAGCGCGGCAAGATTTTTACCCGTCTGATCAAGGAAATCAGCATTGCCGCGAAGAACGGCGGCGGCGATCCGGATTCCAATCCGCGCCTGCGCGGCGCCATTGTCGCGGCCAAGGCCGAGAATATGCCCGCCGATAACATCAAGCGGGCCATCCAGCGCGGTACCGGCGAATTGCCGGGCGCTACCTACGAGGAATTTTCGCTGGAAGGCTACGGTCCCGGTGGCGTCGCCGTATTGCTCGACATCAATACCGACAATCGTAACCGCACCGTGAGCGAGATCCGTCACGTCTTTGGCAAGAACGGCGGCAACATGGCCGAAGCCGGAGCCGTCTCGTGGATGTTCCACAAGAAAGGCGACATCCTCATCGCCAAGACGGCGGCGAAAGAGGACGACTTGATGAACATCGTGCTCGAATCCGGTGGGGAAGATTTGAACGACGATGGCGACAACTGGGAGATCCTTACTGAGACTTCAGCTTATGAAGCCGTCTTGGAGGCCGTGAAGAAAGCCGGCATTGAGCCCATATCTGCCAGCGTTGCCATGATTCCGCAGAACTACATCAAAGTGGAGGGGGCCGCGGCCAACACGATGATCCGCTTGATGGAAGCGCTCGAAGAACATGATGACGTGCAGAACGTGCACTCGAACTTCGACATCGATCAGAAACTGTTGGAAGAGGTTGCGGGATAGTTTTTGGTTACGCCCAGAGTCAGAGAGCCGCCCCCGTTTCGGGCGGCTTTTGTTCTTCCCCGAAGGTAATTCTGATCACAGGCATTCCATGGACCGAAGTTTTCAACATGTTCGTGGAAAATGCTGTGGAAAAGAACCCTAGTACTCGCGTAAGTGATTCACCGAGAGATGCTTCAGCACTTTGCACTGAAGCGAGTGCTGGCACCTTCGTGGTAGAACTCGCGAGCGAGATATTTTCTTGAAAGTCAGGATTGACAAACTTCTCGTGGATCGCGGACTCGCGGCTTCTCGCGAACGCGCTCAAGCTCTTGTTCTTTCCGGCAAAGTACTGGTGGACGATCAGAAGCTCGAGAAAGCCGGCGCCCAGGTCTCAGCGGAGTGTGCGATCCGCCTGCTCGGCGACGATCTCAAGTATGTCAGCCGGGGCGGCCTTAAGTTGGAGCGCGCGCTCGAACACTGGAGTATTGCCGTCACCGGGAAAGTCTGCCTGGACGTTGGCGCATCCACCGGAGGCTTCACCGATTGTCTTCTTCAGCGCGGCGCGTCGCAGGTCATCGCCGTCGACACCGGCTACGGCCAGATGGATTTCAAACTGCGCGAGAATGCGCGAGTTCGGCTCCTGGAAAAAACCAATGCTCGTTATCTCACGCGTGAAAGAGTGGGCGCCACGGTGGAATTCGTTGCCATGGATGTCTCCTTCATCTCGGCGACTTTGGTTCTTCCTGCCGTGATCGGCGCCGCCTTCCCAGAATCGCCGCACGAACGCCAAGGTCGAACCATCGTTGTGCTGGTGAAGCCCCAGTTCGAAGCGGGCCGGGAACTAGTCGGCAAAGGAGGCATTGTGCGTGACGAGGCGACGCAACTTGCGGCGGTGGAAAAAGTAAGAGCCACGCTGCTTGGCTTGGGAACCACGCAAACCGATGCCATCGACTCGCCCATCCTGGGCGCGGAAGGCAATCGCGAGTTCCTGCTTTATGCCGTCTTTTAGTTATGTGGGGACAGCCGCCTCGGCTGAGCGAAGCTCGATTGTAGAAGTCCCTGGGGACCCTGCCGCATTCGCGCTCTCTGTGGTTCGACCGTAAGATTCTGTACAATCTTTACTTTCATTCTCATGGTCAGCTCACAACCATCATCCCGGAAGACTGCCGCCATTATTTCGCGGCCAAACCGGCCGAGCGTCGCTCAGATTATTCCGGGGCTCCTCAACTGGCTCGCCGATCACGGCTATGGAGTCATCATCGATCAGGAATCCTCAAAATACATTGCCGGCCCCCCGGTTGTGCCTCGCGCGCAACTTGCGTCGCAACCGCTCGATTTGTTGATTGTGCTGGGCGGCGACGGAACACTGTTGTCCGCCGCAAGGCACACGGCAACGGTCGATGTACCGTTGCTCGGGGTGAACCTGGGATCGCTCGGATTCCTGACAGAAGTGCCGCTCCAGTCGCTCTATCCCATGCTCGAAGCGATTGGGCGGGGACGAGCCATGATCGAAAATCGCTCGATGATGCAGGTCGAGTTGCTCCGCGGAGACGAAGTTCGCGGCAGCTATCTGGTGTTCAACGACGCTGTCGTCAACAAAACCGCCCTCGCCCGCCTGAATACTTACGATCTTTATATCGACAAGGCCTTCGTTTCGAGTTATCGCGCTGACGGCATGATCGTCGCCACCCCCACAGGATCGACCGCATATTCTTTATCGGCGGGCGGGCCTGTGCTCATGCCGACCGTCAAAGCCTTCGTGGTTACGCCGGTGGCGCCGCATTCTCTCACTCATCGCCCGCTGGTGGTGCCGGACTCCGTGGAAATGGAAATCCTGCTGCGCAGCGAAGAGGAAGTCGCCTACCTGAGCCTGGACGGACAACCGGGCCTCGACCTGCGCGATCATGATCGCGTGCGTTGCCGCCGCTCCGAACATGAGGTGAATCTGTTCCGCACCGGAACCGATTTCTTTCATGTGCTTCGCACCAAGCTGAAGTGGGGAGAACCACAAAACTGAGAAGGAAGTAATTGCGTGGCGAAGTAATCACACTTCCGCGCGCAACAGGTCTGCAACTTTCTCTCGTCGCCGGATTATTTTCACCGATTTGCCTGAAACCAACACCTCCGCCGGACGGAGCCGGGTATTGTAGTTCGAAGCCAGCACCATTCCGTAAGCCCCGGCATCCAGAATGGCGAGCAGGCCTCCTTCGTCAACCACCGGCAATTCGCGGTCGCGCGCGAAGAAGTCTCCAGTTTCACACACCGGGCCGACGATGTCGGTGATTTCCGATTTCGCCGCCGAGGCCGCTGGCTGAGTGACGGGCACAATCTCATGATAGGCCCCATAGAGCGCCGGGCGAATCAGGTCGTTCATCGCGGCATCGACGACCAGAAATCGCTTGCCATTATTCTGCTTGCGATAGACCACTGAGGTGACCAAAACGCCAGCGCGGCCTATGATCGAACGTCCGGGTTCCAGAAGCAGCCGCACTTCCAGGCCTCGCAACGGTCGCAGGATCGCCTGCGCGTACGCGGTCACATCCACTGTAAAATCATCCGAATTCGGCTTTTCGTAATCGATACCCAGCCCGCCACCGGCGTCGATATAGTCGATGCGATGGCCGTCACGGCGCAGTTCGCGTACCAGATCAGCCACCCGCATTATGGCTTCGCCGAACGGCGTGACATTTGTGATCTGCGAGCCGATGTGAACGCTCACGCCCCGCACTTTGAGATATCGCACACCAGCCGCTTTGGCGTAGAGCGTTCGTGCCTCGCCCATAGGCACTCCGAATTTATGCTTGCGCAAACCGGTCGAAATGTAGGGATGAGTCTCGGCGGCGACGTCGGGATTCACCCGTAGCGCCAGCGGCGCGGACTTGCGAAGACGTCCAGCGCACTCTGCCAGCGCCCATAGTTCCGACTCGCTCTCGACGTTGAAAAGCATGATCCCAGCTTTTAACGCCATAGTTAGTTCGTCCCGGGTCTTTCCCACGCCCGAGAACACAACTTGCTTGGCGGCCTTGCGGTCCGCGACGAGCACGCGTTCCAGTTCTCCGCCGGAAACCACGTCGAATCCGCAGCCTCTCCTGGCCAGCATGCGCAGAATGGTCAGGTTTGAATTGGCTTTGACGGAGTAGCAGATAGTATGCGGCAGGCCACGGAACGCGTCATCGAATGCTTCATACCGCTCGCGGATCGTGGTTGCCGAGTACACGTAGAGGGGCGTCCCGTGCTGCTCGGCCAGGTTCGGCAGGGCTACGTCTTCACAGTGGAGAACAAACTGTCCGCCCCGTCGAAAGAGCCCGCGCTTGATCTCGCGATACACGAAGCCGGGAGCACGGGCTGCTGGGGTTTGACTGCGGGAGTTCATTTTTTCTTGTGAGAAGTCTGCGTTCCCCCGCGCACCCGGATGGCGACCACCGTCTGATCGTCGAAAGTTTCCATTCCGGCTGAGTGTTCGGCGGCCGCCTTGAACAGCGCATCCACGACGCAGGTTGCAGACTTTCCCTCGCACTCGGCGATGATCTTTTCGACCCGGCCGCGCCCAAACAATTCACCCTTGCTGTTGCGGGCGTCCAGAATGCCGTCGCTGAAGAAGACGAACATGTCTCCCGGCTTCATGCGGAACTTGAACTCATCGTATTCGGCTTCGTCAAACAGACCGAGAGGCAACCCGGTCGCTTCGATGGCCTCGATCACTTCGTCTTTCGCATGAACATAAATCGGGCGCGGCAGGCCGGAGTTCGCGACCGTCAGAGTGCGATGCTCATCGTCCCACAGGGCATAAATAATGGAGACAAACTGCGCCTCGATGCGTCGTTCGGCCAGCGACAGATTCACAGCGGAAAGCATTTCCGCCGGCCCCGGTTCAATCGGAGCATGCGACCGAATAATTCCGCTGACCAGCGCAGCATAAATGGCCGCCGGCGCGCCCTTCCCGCTGACGTCGCCGATGACGATGCCAAGCCGCGACATCGAATAAGGAATGAAGTCATACAGATCGCCGCCGATGGCTCGCGCGGGAACGAATTTCGCAGCCACGTCCAGGTTGGTGAGTTTCGGATTCGTCTGCGGCAGCAGTCGTCCTTGCAACTCCCGGGCCAGCGCCAGATCGCGCTCCAGTCGCCGCTCCTGCCGCTCGATTTCTTCGTACAAGCGCGCGTTCTCAATGGCGATTGCAATTTGCGCGGCCAGAGTCGTCATCGTGAGCCGGTGCCCTTCGCTAAAAAATCCGGGCCGCGTATGCTCCAGGTCGAGCACCCCGATTACTTTGTCCTTATAGACCAGCGGCACCGCCAGTTCAGATCGCGTCTCGGGATTCGCCTGCACATAACGCGGATCTTGGGTGACATCGGGAACGAGCACCGCTTCTTTGCTCTCTGCCGCCGAGCCCACCAATCCCCGACCCAGCGGAATGTCATTCTTCAGATGGATGTTCTCGTTGAACCGCAGGGAGAAGCGGTGCTGCAGTTTCTCGCCGGTCGCATCCAGCAAAAGAATGCTGAACATCTCATAGTCAATCAAGCGCCGAACCAGTTCCGCGATGCGGCCGAGTAACTCGTCCAGATTCAGAATCGACGTGAGTTCGCGCGCAATCTCGTTGAGTAGTTGCAGAATGCGCGCCTGTTTTTTTGTCCGCGTGTAAAGTTGCGCATTTTCGATGCCGGCGGCCATGCGCGAGGCCACTAGCGTCAGCACACGGACGTGCTCTTCGTTGAAATAGCCGGGCTCCCGCGCCTCCAGGTCGATCACGCCGATAACACGATTCTTGGTGATCAGTGGAATCGCAAGTTCGGAGCGCACGTTCGGAACGGCTTCGATATAGCGCGGGTCCTGCGTAACATCGTCAACCAGTATCGCCTGCCGCAATTGAGCCGCCTGGCCGGTAACTCCCTGGCCGACCTTGATCCGGCTCCTCTCGGCAATTTCCGGCGGATATCCCACCTGAAAACGGAAGCGAAGCTCCTGAGTTTTTTCGTGGAGCAGCAGAATGGCAAAAATCTCGTAATCGATGACCTTGCGGACAACCTCGGCGACCCGGCTTAAGGTCGTATCCAGATCGAGCGACGTGGCCAGAACGTCGGCAACATCCAGCAGGAGGGACTCGACCGGCAGGCGATCCGGTTTGGAAATGACGGAACCCATCGCTGGTATGATACCAGCCGCGTTCCTGGTTCCTTAGTCCCGGATGGGCAGCGGCTCGATTGCCAGGTTGCGGTTCGCTACCGCAGAAACTATCCTCTGGGCACGACGCAAATATCGGAGAGATTGCGATACTTTTCCGCATAGTCCAGGCCGTAGCCGACCACAAATTCATCGGGAATCTTGAAACCAACGTAGTCGCCTTCCAGGGGAAGCTTCCGTCGCGATGGTTTGTCGAGCAACGCGGCGACCTTCAGGCTACGTGGCTGACGCGCCCACAGCATCTTCTTCAGGTAGGTCATGGTCAGCCCCGTGTCCAGGATGTCTTCGACCAGAATCACGTTCCTGTCTTTCATCGTTTGGTCCACATCCTTGGTCAATTTCACTTCGCCGGTCGAGTCCCATCCGCTCTTGAGTTCCTGCGTGGGGCTGGGCCGGTTGCCGTAGCTGGATACTCCGATGAAATCGAAAGTGGAGTCGAGATCGATATTCCGCGCCAGATCGGAGAGAAAAATCGCCGCACCTTTGAGCACGCCCACCAGAATGATCGATTCTCCAGCAAAGTCTTTCGTGATCTGCGCGCCCAGTTCGCTCACGCGTTTCGCAATGTCCTGCCGGGAAATCAGCACCTTGAGTTCTGCCATGGCGTTTCATATTAAACTAGGAACGTTGATTATTGAAAAGGACTCGGGCGGCAGGCAGATCATGAGATTCTCGAAAAAAATGTTTTCATAGAGTGTTGTAACTGGGAGTTAAAAGCAGCATGAATCTGAAGGGCATCAAACTCACGTGGTTGGGACATTCAACTTTCCGCATCGAAACCGGTGCCGGTAAAACCATCATCATCGATCCCTGGATCATGGGCAATCCCATGTGCCCCGAGGCCGAAAAGAAAGTAAAGAAGGCTGACATCCTGCTCTGCACTCACGGCCATTTCGACCACATTGGGGACGCGGTCGCAGTCGTCAAGCAGCACAATCCGATCGTCGTGGGAATCTTCGAACTCTGCGGATGGATGGAGAAAAAAGGCGCGAAGCAGACTTCCCCCATGAACAAAGGCGGAACCCAGACTGTCGGCGACATAAAAGTCACTATGGTTCATGCCGATCATTCCTGCGGCATTTCCGACGGCGACCAGATCGTCTACGGCGGCGAGGCTTGCGGTTATGTCGTCGAGTTCCCGGGCGGCCTGAAGATTTATCATGCAGGCGACACCGCCGTATTCGGCGATATGGCAATCATTCGCGAACTTTATGCCCCGGAGATTGCCATGCTTCCCATCGGCGATCGCTTTGTGATGTCGCCACGCGAAGCCGCATACGCCTGCAATCTGCTGAAGCCGAAGACTGTCATTCCCATGCACTTCGGCACATTTCCCCTGTTGACGGGTACTCCCAGCGAATTTAAAAAGCTCGTGCCCGACATAGAAGTAGTCGAAATGAAACCGGGCGTCACCATCGGCAAGCTGACGGCAAACTGAAAGGGAAGCGCGTGCCTCAAAATAAGAAAATCCAGAGCACGAAGAAAGACAACCGAGCCAGCTGGCGGCACTACAACTTCACAACCGCGGGCCCGGTCGACGATTATCTCTACTCCATGCTGCCCAAGCGCGAGCCCGTGCTGGCTGAGATGGAAGATTATGCGAGCCAGCATAAAATTCCGATTGTGGGCCCAGCCGTGGCGCGCGTTTTGCAGCAACTCGCACGCATGATCAACGCCCGTACTGTGTTCGAACTGGGATCGGCGATCGGATACTCGACCATCTGGTGGGCGCAGGCCGTGGGCGATAACGGACGCGTCATCTACACGGACGGCGATTCGAAGAACGCCGAACGCGCACGCGGCTACTTCACGCGCGCCGGAGTCTCCAGCCGCATCAGCCTGCACACCGGAGACGCCTTGGAATACCTGTCAGAACAGAAGCAGGAGTTCGACATCATCTTCAACGATGTCGACAAAGAAGACTATCCCCGCGTGCTGCGCCTGGTTGCGCCGCGCCTGCGCAAGGGCGGCCTGTTCATTACCGACAATGTGTTGTGGAGCGGGCGGGTTGCGGAAAAGGATCCCGTAGAGGCCACGACTAAAGCCATCCTCGAGTTCAATCGCAAGCTCTACGACGCGCCCGACTTCTACACAACAATCCTGCCTATTCGCGATGGCCTTGCAGTCGCACTAAAGAAATAGCCGAGGATAGACCAAAAGAAAGATGCCCGTCCTATTTCGGCGGCTGGACTAGCTCCGCGTCGATCGTGATCGTTATCTCGTCTCCGACTGCGCCCGGCAAGGCGCTTACGCCGAAATCCTGACGGTTAACTTTGGTGGTTGCCGATGCCCCCATACGCAGTCCTTTGCCCATCGGATCTTTGATCGGGGCCGTTGGCCCGTCCACGTCGAGCACAACCTCCTTGGTCACGCCGTGAATGGTCAGGTCGCCGGTAATCAGCAGTTTCCCCGGCCCTGCCACTTTCGTTTGTTTGGAACGAAACGTAATGGTCGGATACTTCTGCACATCGAAGAAGTGGGGACTGCGCAAATCGTTGTCGCGCATTTCCACTCGCGTATCGATCGAATTCGCGTCAATCGTGGCCTCCAGCGAATCCTTCGATGGATCTGCGGGATCATGCTTCGCCGAGCCGGCCACTTTTGTGAATGCACCCCTCACCGTGGACACCCCCAGGTGCCGAACCGAGAATTGCGCTGCCGAATGATTCGGATCAATCTGCCAGGTCCCCGCCTGGGCCGCGGCTGTCGCAACCGTGGCGACTGCGATAGTGAAGATGAAAATCATACGCAACATATTTGTGAGTTCTCCTCAGAGTGTCTTGAGATAGCAGGGGTTCAGCCATGCTAAATGGATTTAACCGGAATGGCTAACAAATCGTCCACTAGTCCGATTTCTTTCTGCAGGAATGGTTCCCCATAAGTCACGCCGCCGAGCATGCCATAAAAGCGCGCCATAGCCTCAACGCGCGCGCGAATCTCGTCATGGGCAGGGAACAGGTCCTTGCCCGCATCCTGATCGCTGAACTGCGATTGGTAAGCCAGAATCGAAGCCAGCTTGCCCTCAAACTGTTCGCTAATGTCGACGACAAAGGAAGGCCGAACATCGTAATAAAGCGTAGCGTAAATAATCTTGAACGGACGATGCGGAGCAAGAAAAGTAGCGCCGGCATCCGCGGGGACGGCGGCGCTACAGTCAAGTTTTGCCAGCCCAGCCAAAAAACAAGCCTCATACCCTAAAATCGAGGCGGTGTAGTGATCTGGATGCCGGCCCTTCCAATAAGGGAGAATAATCACCCGCGGCCGCGTCTCGCGAATCACGCTCGCGACCTTTAGCCGGTTCTCCCAGGTATTTTCAACGCGGCCGTCGGGAAGATCGAGCGCCCTTCGCCAACCC
Organism: uncultured Acidobacteriaceae bacterium; assembly: GCA_963709305.1. Classification (GTDB taxonomy): domain Bacteria; phylum Acidobacteriota; class Terriglobia; order Terriglobales; family Acidobacteriaceae; genus Sulfotelmatobacter. Next base: position 298,978 of record CAVPWO010000012.1, read on the forward strand.
GCTCCAAGAATCCTCGCCGCATCTTCTGCTTCGCGGGCGCGATCTTCTGCTGTGCCCCGCGTCCCCATTTCTCCCCGTGTGAGATCGAGGACGCCGGTGCGCTGCCGGCGCTGCGCCGCTTTTAGCAGCGTCCCCCCGCAGGTTTGCTCTATGTCGTCGCGGTGCGCGGCAATCGCCAGGATGTCGAGAGCCGGACTCGGGGGAGGGGAAGACATGTCAGTCGAGATTTCCTTGCTCCAGAACCACGTTCTCGCGCACGATCAAGCGGTGCGCCGCCATTTCCTTCAACGTGGGCAGCACGCGGCTCACGTGCTCATCCGTGTCGACGAAAATGATGATTACCGGCAATTTGCCTCCGGCCTCGACTAGATGTGAAGTCTCCACGCGGTGCCGCCCCAGAAATCCCGCCACGGCGTGGACCGCCGTCGCCGCGTAGACACTCTCTTTGCGCAGGTAGGTGAGAATCTCCATGTGCAGCGGCCGGTGATGCCACTGGTCCGCCTCGTTCAAATAGATTGTGACTTGAACCGCCATGGCGCTCGCCATTTTACAGCACCCGGGCCAGCGCCATTCCGGCGAGCGCGGCGGCAAGGCAGAGCAGATTATTGCTGAGCACGTTGCTCAGCATAAGGCCCCATTGGCCCCGCTCGAAGTAGGACATAGTCTCAAATGCGTAGCTGGAGAAAGTGGTGAACGAGCCGCAGAAGCCCACCACCACCAGCAGTCGCCAGCGCGGGTCCAGCAAAACGCGTTCACTGGTCCAGATGACGAAGAAGCCCACGATAAAGCTGCCCAGCACGTTGATGATGAGCGTTCCAATGGGGAAGACCGGCCCAAATTCTCTGGCCGCCAGACGGCTGAGGAAATATCGAAAGTTGGCGCCGACGATCGCGGCGATGGATATGGCGAGGAAATCTTTCACGATGGAGTCTCTCCTACAAAAAATAGTTCAATTCTGTAGGAGTTATCAGCCTGAACACGCTAGTAGTCCAGGCGGTTGTGGCGAACTCCATCGCCCTACACTTATTTTAAGATTTTTTCCCAGCGCTGTACATATTCTTTATAAAGAACCGCTTTGCTGAGGCCGAACACGAAGCCAAGGAGTATTTTAGGGCGACCTGCGGTGTATAACGAAAAGCAGCTAAGGGGATTTGTATGGCCGAGAAGGTTATAATTTCGGGCCGAGTTGGCGATAGTCAGATCATGCCGACGGTCACTGCGAAAATACCGATGCCGCCGGGCGTGCTTGCGCCCGCTCTTGCTCCGCCTCCGCCCGCCCCGGCGGGACCCGGACGGAAGTAGTGAAGTCTGGCGTCACTTCTTCCTTTCCACCAGAAACCTTGCCAACTCCTTCAACGTTTCTGCCCGCTCGCCGAAGCTGTCCAGTTCCGCGAGGGCTTCATTCACCAGCGCATCCGCTTTGCGTTCTGACGCTTCAACTCCAAACAGCGCGGGATACGTGACTTTCTCCGACGCAGTATCCTTGCCAGCAGTCTTTCCTAACTGTTCGGAAGTCTGCGTCACATCGAGCACATCGTCCACAATCTGAAAGGCCAAGCCAACCGCCAATCCGAAGGCACGCAACTTTGCCACCTGGCTGTCCTTCGCGCCGGCATACAGCCCTCCGCTTACGAGGCTCGCAGTAATCAAAGCTGCCGTTTTCGAGCGATGAATGTACTCCAGCATCTCCTTCGTCGGCTGCGTATGTTCGGCTTCGAGATCGACGACCTGGCCGCCGATCATTCCGTCGATCGTCCCCGTATCGTGAGCAATCTCCGCGATGATGCGCACGCGAGCTTCTGCCGGGCACTTCAACCGCGCCAGGACTTCATAAGCCTGCGTCTGCAAAGCATCTCCAGCTAGAATCGCGAGGGCCTCGCCGAAGACTTTATGGCAAGTGGGCCGCCCACGTCGCAGATCATCGTTGTCGAGCGCAGGCAGATCGTCGTGAATCAGCGAATAGGTATGCAGCATCTCTAGCGCCGCGCCCAGGTCTTCAATATGCGCCGGAAACGACCCGGCCACCATGCGTCCCGCCTCGATGCAAAGCACGGGCCGCAGCCGCTTTCCGCCGGCAAACACGCTGTGGCGCATCGCCTTGTGGATTGAGACCGGATGCTCTGTCTCCAGCGGAATGAGCCGGTCGAGCGCCGCGTCGGTCAGCAGCCGTCCTTGTTCGAGAGTTTCGACGAGCATGAAGCAGTGAGTATAACAAGCGCGCGGAGCTGGAAATTACGCGCCCGCCATGTTCGGAAAACGAAAATGAGAATGGACGCCCGCAGGCGTCCTTTTAGAACGAAGAACGAAGGCTTCATCTACGCGGCGGCGCCCCGCGAAAGCGCCATACTTCGAAGAACTGAAGTCAGCACGTTCTCCACATCATCGGTGGGGCATACATCGCTGGCCCCGGCTTCTAGCGCGGCCATCCACATCTCCTCGTCAGGAATGCGGTGGGTACAGACGATAGGCAGGGACGGAAAGTCGCGGTGCAGACTCTCGACATCGGTTAGCCGTCCGTATTCGATATTGAGGACTACCGCTTCCGGACGGTTCCGGACTACGTTATCCCGCATTTCGTCGCGGGATTGGGTTACGTGAACTGAAAAATGAGGCCGAAGTCCTCCCGCCAGGGACCGCGCAACTCCAGGATCTTGCTCGAGCACAACTACATTTTGGGTCATTGTTCCCCTTTCAACCTTCGTCAACGGCGAATGTCAACATCGGACTAGGGCTGCGGGGTGGCCTGAAAAACCACAACTCCACAGACATCTTAAAGCTCTCAAATCGCGGCCAGAATTACCGGCGTGCCGGCAATTTTTCTGTCAGCGGTTCGAATGGTTCGGCCTGAAGCTTCCCGTTCTTTTTCAGCAGGATCTCGACTTTGCCTTCTGCTTGTTCCAGCTCCCTGCGGCAGGCGGAAGAAAGCTGAATCCCCTCTTCGAACAATGTCAGAGACTTCTCCAGAGGGACCTCTCCCTTTTCCAGTTCCTGAACAATTCTCTCCAGTCGCTGAAGACACTCTTCAAACTTGGGCAACGGGTTTCGCTCCGTCTCTCATTGTAATGCAACTTTTTGCAACCGGTGTCCAGTCTTTTCGATGAAAAGCATCGAAAAGTTAGAGAATCTGGTTCCGCTGTGGGAAAGCACCCTGAACCCTGGGGACCGCTCAAGCGGCGGACAACACCATCAATTGTCCGTCGAATGGCGCCGGTGCTTATGACGCTGCGGCCACATTTACCTTTGGCGGCGGCCGGCAGACCTTCACCTGCGGAAGTTTGATGCGGACCTAAAGCAAAGCTTTGCCGGGCTTGCCGTTCTTTCGTATCCTCAACCCATGGCCAATCGCCTAGTCTTGGAAATTTGCGTGGAATCGGTGGACCACGCAGTCGCGGCGGAACGCGGTGGCGCTCACCGCATTGAACTCTGCAGTGATCTGTCGTCCGGGGGAATCACTCCGAGCCCGGCGCTTATCCAAGCGGCTCGCCACCACTTGCAGATTCCGATTCATGTTCTGATTCGCCCGCGATCCGGAGATTTCTATTATTCCGATAGCGAGTTTGAAATCATGCGCGCAGATATTGATGCGGCCAGGAAACTCGGTATGGACGGCGTCGTCCTCGGAATTCTGCAGAAAAATTCCCACGTGGACGTCGAGCGCACCAAAGCTCTGGTGAAATTAGCTCATCCACTGCCCGTAACTTTCCATCGAGCGTTCGATGCTTCCTATAACCTGGAGACATCATTGGAAGAAGTGATCCAGACTGGCGCTACTCGCATCCTCACCTCGGCGGGCCAACCGCGCGCCACCGACGGACTTCAGACCCTAAAGCGGTTGGTGCAGGCGGCATGCGAGCGCATTCTCATTATGCCCTGCGGTGGAATTAATTCCGACAACGTCGCGAATATTATGAAGACGACCCTGGCGCAAGAAGTCCACAGCTCGGCAGGAGCCTCTGGGAAAGGAAACTTGTCGCTGGGAAATGATAGTTCGGGCATGCAATTCGGAGAATTCGAAGAGAAGGTTGCGAAGTTAGTGAGCCGCCTGACCGACTTGTCGGGCGAACAACGTTTCAACTGATCTGATTAGTTAGTGCGTATGTCATGTTTCAGAAAATGCGTAATGATCCGACGCACCTGATTCGACAGCCCATGAAAACGGCCTTCCATAGAATCCTAGCGGCTGGTGTCTCAGCCACGCTGTGCGCTGTTTTCGTTTGCGCAGAACTTCAGCGATGTGTCAGTGCGCAGCGCGTTCGACTGAATATTCTCTCTTCTTCCAGCACCCCACGGATTCGTGAGTTCCGGTTGTTCGACGGAAGCGCCCATTAAATCGTCCCATTACCGGCAACCTAGGATGCTCGGCACGTTTTCAATAATTCGTCTCTCTGTTACCCTGCATACCTATGCGCTCTCACCATGGCCTGCTTCTCCTGCTCTTTGTAGCCGCTTGCGTCTCCGCCCAAAACGTGAAACCCGTAGCCGAGCGCATCGCCGCGCAGAATGCTCTTTTCGACGAACAGTACGAATCCGATCTCCGCAACTTTCCCGAACGCGCTACCGCCTTCGGCGACTACCGCTACAACGATAAGCTCGCCGAGCGTTCACTCGCCGCGATCGCGCAATTCCACAAGACCAACCAGGACTTTCTTGCCCGGCTGAACGCCATTCCCACGTCTGGTTTCACAGATCAGGATCAACTCTCCCACGATCTTCTTGTGCGGGTCCTGCAGCAGCGCATCACCGACTACGATCTCAAAGAGTACGAGATGCCGATCAACCAGCAGAACGGAGTCCACACCGGCCTTGCCGATCTCCCGCTCTCGGTTCCTTTCGATTCCGTGAAGCACTACGAGGACTATATTGCCCGACTGCATCAGATCCCGCGCGTGCTCAGCCAGACTACTGAAGTTCTTCGAGCCGGCATGAAAGATAAATTGATGCCGGTCCGATTTCTGATCGAAAAACTTCCCGTGCAGTGCGAGGGCATCATCGAAGCCGACCCATTTCTTCAGCCGACAAAAAAATATCCGGCCAGCATTTCCGCCGAAGACCAGAAGCGCCTCACGCAACAAATCACTGACGCCGTCAATACCGATGTCCTTCCCGCCTACAAGACCTTCGCGGCGTTTCTGCGCACCGAGTACGCGCCCGCGGGCCGAACCACGCTCTCCATCACTTCATTGCCTGATGGCGAGAAGCGTTACGAGAACGACATTTACGCCCGAACCACCACGCACATGACGCCGGACGAGATTCATCAGCTTGGACTGCGCGAGATCGACCGCATCCAGGCGGAGATGACGGCCATCGCTAAGAAGGAAGGTTTCGCCGATCTCGCTTCATTTCGGGCTTCGCTCAAAACTAATCCCAAATATATTCCGACTTCTTCCGAGCAAATCCTCGACGACTTTCGCCGCTATATCGCGCAGATGGAACCCAAGCTTCCGCAGCTCTTCACGCTGCTTCCGAAATCGCCTGTCACGGTCGAAGCCATTCCTGCCTTTCAATCGGCCGCTGCCACGCATTACGTGACCGGCACGCCCGACGGCAAGCGGCCCGGCCGCGTCGTGGTCGCGACTTCCAAGTTCGCCGAGCGCTCGCTCATTGACGATGAGGCTATCGCCTACCACGAAGGCATTCCCGGACATCACATGCAGCTCTCCGTGCAACAGCAGCTCACCGGCTTGCCGAAATTCCGCCTGCACGGTCTGGGCTTCAACGCCTACATCGAAGGCTGGGCTCTCTACGCCGAGCAACTCGGCAAGGAGGTCGGCTTCTATCAGGATCCCGTCTCCGATTATGGCCGTTTGTCTTCCGAACTTTTCCGCGCCGTGCGACTGGTGGTCGATACCGGAATCCATTCGAAAGGATGGTCGCGCGATCAGGTCGTGGACTTCTTCCGCAAGTCCGGCGCCGTGGATGAGCCCACCATCCAGTCCGAGACTGACCGCTACATCGCCTGGCCCGCGCAAGCCCTCAGCTACAAACTCGGTCAGTTAAAAATCCGCGAACTTCGCGACCGCGCCCAAAAAGAATTGGGCTCCCAGTTCGACATCCGCACCTTCCACGATGAAATGCTCGACGGCGGTACCCTGCCGCTGGATCTGCTCGAAGCCCGAACGGACAAGTGGATCGCGAAACAGAAAGCGAAGTAAGATTCTGGCGGTGCCGCGTGCGAAGGAAACGGTTTGGAAAGGGCACGACTTCGGTCGTGCCATAAGTTTCAGGACACATTCGCGCTTAGCGCCTGAGGTTCACTCTTGATCTGAGTCGCTACCTAGCGGATCACGTGAATTCTCACGCCAATCTTCAGCTTCTTCCATGTTCGATTCGCAGTATATACAGGCGCCCGGAGTGCAAGGCCGAGCGCCAGGCATGCGCGGTCTCCGAGCGATAGGCCTAAAGCACGCGTGTCCGCAATCATGCTCCCCGCCGCCTTGGCGTGTTCGGCGGTGAAGGGAATCAGTTCCTCAACCGGAACCAGGGCAGCCGCCCATGCACTTTCAGGGCTTAGCCCGCGGCCCACCAGTTTGCTGTGGACTTCTGCAATACTGACGGCGCTGCTGACGGCCTTGGTCAGTAACTCGGGTGTGAGGTTATCCGCTCCCGGTTCGCCGTTGAGGACAGCGAGGAGTGCGGATGCATCCAGCACGATCCTACTCACGCCTGGCAGCCTCGCGGCGTTCGGAGATCAACTCGTCGACCAGCGAGACGCCCGGTTTTACATATTTCCGCACATGTCGCCGGGCCCGCTCCAGACGACTTCTCAAGGTGCTGATCCGTAATTCGTCATCCTCAAGCCGAAGCAACAGTTCATCGCCCGATTTGATCCCCAGCGCCTTGCGATACGATGCGGGGATTACGACCCGGCCATTCTCATTCAGTTTCACTCTGGTCTCGGGATTCATGCCATATCTCCAGTATCATGACATTACACGATAATATGTCACAATGAAAGGAATATGACAGGCAGACGCATTCGTGGTGCACTAAAAACTACCTCGGCCGCCTGACAATGCCCGGCCCGGTTTTGGCTTGAGTGGGGATGCTCACAGGTCACTGACTTAGTCCGGCGAACAAACTGAATTGTCCTCATGCCATGGGGACTCCCGCGTTTCGCCATAGCGGCCAGAGTCATCTCACATCTAGTCAGGATAGACGAGACGAAAATACGAAGGAGCGGCGGGAACGCTTTGTGCAGGGGGAGAAACTGCCCCACTCAACCCAAAGGCGGGCTTGAATGGGCCACCGGCCGGATCGTTATTCACCGGATCATTATTCACTGGATCATCGATTACCGGATCATGGCTTACTGGATCACAGCTTACTGGATCACGCTCACTGGATCACGTGAATCTCGTACGCCAGGTACAGAATTTATCGACCCGCTGTACGCATTTGTGAAGCGCACTCGGACGAGCCAGAAAATCAGCATAACCAGTGGGAGTACGGTGAGAATTAAATACAACGTCGTGCCGAATAGAGCCGGGGACAGGTGTTGCCCGAGCCCCACTGCCGAAAGCAGTCGCAATGGGCGGTTCGACGGTCCCATGAAAAAAGACCCAGCTGCGATGAACAGACCAAAGCACATGCGCCAGAGATGCCGCGCAATACGCTGGACTCCACGAACACCGCCGCGTAGCAGCATGCGAACGTCCCCCGCGCCAGCCAGCAGCATGACGGACCCCATGAAGAAGGTCATTCCCACGGGAACTCCGTTCTGTGAACTCGCTCCGCTCCGCACGATTTTTAGGCCATTCATCCAGGTGAGGATACCGAGCGCCAGAGGAATCAGGAGCACAACCCAATCGAAACGACTGGTTTCGCCGTCTCTGCGCTGCGCGGTCAGCCATGCCGTTCCGATGAGATAGAAGGTGATAATCCCGCCGCCGATGTTGTTCGGCTGATGCCTCACGATTGCAAGGTACACCGCGAGGATGGCCATGGTGAGCATGGATACGACAAAGACCTTTCCCGCCAGGACATGACGGGGGGAACCCTTCCGGAAAGACATTGCCGCGGTCCCGGACAGCAATCCTACGGTCCCCGCGCAGATATGACCGATAAGTATGGGCGAATAGGGCATGGTACGTTCTTGGAGATAATATACGCGGACCCGAGGCCGAAAGTTACAACTGGACAAAATCATGAAATCCTTGCGTAACCGCAGATTACGCGTGGCCTTACGCAGCTCCGCGCTCACGGGGAACTCTTCCATATGAAGTTCTGCCGAGGGTGAGCAAGGTGGCCGCTTTTACCGTCCCACCTGATCTTCCATCGCTGGCTCCAGAGTGCTTCGGATGATTCCCATCTCGATATAAATCGGCCGCATGACTTTCCGGATCGCCCTCAACTGCGTGGTGAACCAAACGGATCCCGCCACGCAGAATGCTCCCGTAATCATGACGGCGTGCGGAGCTCCGAACCGGTGCGCGAGCGCCCCCGCGAGCAGGCTGCCAAAGGGCGCCATGCCCACGAATGCCATGGTGTAGTAGCTCATGACCCGACCGCGCATATCTTCCGGCACCAATGTTTGAATGACCGTATTGCTGGCCGCCAGGCCTTGCATCATTCCAAATCCCACAATCAACATCAGAAATAACGACAGCGGAAGGATTCGCGACAGACCAAAACAAATCAAGCCCAGGCCGAACATGGCGGCGGAAATCTGAATCATAGTCGTGAGTCCACGAACGGTCTTGCGCAATGCCAGCGATACCGCCGAAATCAATGCCCCCACACCGGATGCGCCCAACAAAAAACCTAGGGTATGGGGCCCTCCATGCAGCACCTGGGCCGCAAAGATTGGCATCAGCACCATGAAAGGCATTCCCATCAGGCTGACCAAGGCGAAGAGTGAAAGGATGGTTCGAATTGGCGGAAAGCCGATCACATAAGCCCAGCCTTCTTTCAATTGCTGCAGCATTGGCGCGCGCGAGGGCTTCCCGGCGGCAAGGTTCACTCGCATCATCAGCAGGGAAGCGATCACGGCAAGATAACTAAGGCCGTCGATCAGAAAACAATATCCTTCTCCGACCGAACCAATCACCAGGCCCGCTAACGCCGGCCCGATCAGCCGGGCCATATTCACCATGGAAGAGTTCAGCGCGATCGCGTTGCTCAAATCCTGCTTGTCCTCGACCATCTGCACCAGGAAAGCTTGCCGTCCCGGCATGTCAAAGGCGTTGATCAGTCCCTGCGCGACGCTCAACCACAAAACCTCATGAATATTGATCACCTTGGCCAGCGTTAGTACGGCCAGCGCCAGCGATTGCAACCCGGCCAGTACCTGTGTCCACACCAGCATTTTCCGCCGATCAAGGCGGTCGACCAGCACGCCTGCAAATGGCGCCAATAGGAAAGTAGGAATCTGCCCGGCGAAGCTCACCAGCCCCAAGAGCAAGGCCGAACCGGTCAACCGGTAGATCAGCCAACTGGTAGCCACACGCGTCATCCAGGTGCCGATCAGGGAAATGCTCTGACCGGTAAAGAACAACCGAAAGTTGCGGTGCCGCAAGGCCCGCCATCCATGAGAAAAGCGCTGCAAAAGAGGTTGTGGTTTTTCCGGCGGGTCAGCCGAATCGATTTCGGTCACATCATCCATTCTGAATCAAAGCGTCAACTAATGGAGACGGAATGTTCTGCCATCGTGGCAGTGCAAACGGAATCTCACGAAGACGCGGCTCTGGAGGGCATTCGCCGACGATGTTTCTGATTCGCGGACTTGTTGCCGAGCATCTTAGAGAAAGCTCAACTCCAAATACGCATCCGTCCTCCACCATAAGAACGGAATCCGCGCCGCCCAATACTTGCGATTGATCGCCTGCCGCGCCCGTGCATGCTCCTCCGGCGGCAAAATCCGCGCTGTCGCCGCGATCTCAGGTCCAGTCACAATTCCACGGATTGTGCACGGCGCCACCCGCACCTGCGGATTGTTGCGAATGCGTTTCGTCTTCCCCATATCGCTACGCGTCATCACATAAAGTTTACCGTCGTCTTCTCCAAACCATACGGCGGTCGCAACCCCAATACCGTTCTTGCGAAATGTTGTCAGGGAAATATATTTTTGACCGTGGATCGATGCGGGAATCAGATCAGGCATGTCTCCCATATTAGACTTCTTTCCGGCCCGGTTAACCAGGCCTGGTTAGCATGGCAATACCAACCTTGTGTGCCGCCGCGGAGAATTGCCCCGGTCCCGTCATCTGTGTTACAAGCCTGAACATGCGTAAATGGATGAAAGATAGATTACAGCGCCGTAAGAAGAAAATCCCGGAGCAGGGAAGTCAGCCGGCGCCTCCGCCACTGCAGCCGGCATATTTCGACGCGGAGCGGGCTCCTGACACGTTACATGAGACGAGCCAGGGCGAGCCTCAGCATCTGAAATCCAGCGATTCGCAGTCGAGTCACAGCGACGGCGAAATTCCCGCGGCCTCCGAATCGGAATTTGAAGCTCAACCCGCTGACGAGGAATCCGCAAACGCCGCCCCGCAACCGCGTCAGCAGGCCGGTCGCGTAGAAGGGCAGCGCGGCCGCGGCCGTCGCCGTCGTGGTGGACGCGGAAGAGGTGGACGCGGTCGCGAGCAAGCCGTAGCCCAAGCCTTCAGCTCGGCTGCTGCCAAAGGCACGGTCCCCGCTCTGCCCGAGCCAGGAATTGAAGAAGCGGCTGAACAGGAACAGCCTGAGGCTTCCGACCCGAAGGTCCAGGCCGCACCGCGAGCGCCGCAGGTTCCGGCGGTTGTGCCCGCCGCCACGTCGCGTCCGCCGAAAGGCATCGTCGTCCTCGCTATCGGGCTGCCCGGCTCCGGCAAGAGTTCCTGGTTCAAGCGCCACAATGTAGTCCCACTCTCCAGCGACATGGTTCGCTCTCTTTTATTTGACGACGTCCGCGAGCAGCGCTTTCAGGATCTAGTGTTCTCCAACCTCCGCTCCATGCTGAAGGGGCGGCTCATCGCCAAGCGTCCCATGAATTATGTAGACGCCACTAACCTGACTCCGCAGGAACGCCAGCACTGGATCAAACTCGCTAAAGATTACAACTACGAAGTCCACGCGGTGTTCTTCGACGTTCCCCTGGAAGTTTGCATCGAGCGCCATCAGCGGCGCGACCGCGTCGTCCCGGAAGACGTCATGCGCCGCATGGCCGCCAAGCTGAAGGCACCCGCGTTCGAGGAAGGCTTCGCGAAGATTACCGTGGTCCGCGTGAAGAAGAAGGAATAGTGGCCCTCACACGATCCAGCCGCGGAGCGGCAAAAGAATGCAGCCCACGGCGTGAGCATGGCAGAAAGATGATCGTTCGATTCTACCGCCGCAAGAGAACTGGCAAGTTCCCGACTTACGGAGTGCCGGATCGCGTTCCTGCCGGATCCAGCGTCAACCGATGCACCTTCGCCGCCTCCACCGCCTTCGCACTGTACGGCAAGGTAAACGTGGTCCCCCCGTACCACGCCTTCCACTGATCCATGTAGTACGGGCTAAGGAAATTTCCGCCTTGCCCCGTGACAATATTGAGCGTCGACTGATCCAGGTCCGCCAGATTTGCCGTGAACCGCTCCGAGGGCCCGTGGTGCCGCGTCACCGCCTTCACCGTATATCCGCTGCCCGACTGCTCCTGCACTCCGGGCGCAGACCAGCGTTTAATAATCGGAATTTTCCCCAATACGGGATGCTCAATGTCCACTGCATTGAATTCGCCCCAGCGCCAGGACGCTAAATCCTTCGGCACCGTCGGACCATTCACCGCCGCCTCAACGGCCGCAGTGAGCAGTTCGTCGTAGTTCGGAAATGCGTCGGGCAGCCAACGCTTGGGCCGGTGGAGCAAAATGTTCTCCAGCCACACCGAGCGCTGCTCCCAGGAGTAAGTCTTCCAATTCAAAATCGCGGCTTGTTTTTCAGGCTCGGCGGGCGCGCTGCCCAACTTCGGTTCGAGCAGCAAACGCCTTAGTTCAACCATCGAGCTCTCAGCGATCGTCGGCGCAGCCGCTAAAGCCTGCATCCGTCCATCCCAACTCCGCATGATGTCGGCAGCTTGTCTGACTCGCGCCGAAGGCTTATTCGCGTGATCGACCGCATATACCAGCCGTTCGGCCGCAAATAAATCGGCTTCGGAATGAATATCCGTCTGCAGCGCCAGCATGTCTGCCGAAGAAAACTGTCGTCCCGATTCCAACACGTGGTAGATGCGCGCCGTGCGCCAGGGGGCTTCCCACTCCATGCTGATCGAGTTCGGATAATTGTCCGGCGTGATCCTTCCGTTTGCCGTGCCAATAATTCCCGATGGCGGATTGTAGATGCTGGGCAGCTTTTCGAATGGAATGTAAGAAGTCCACTCGTGCGCGTTGTCGGCTCCGCTCACCGGAAGGCTGCCATCACCGTCGGCGCGGATCGGAATCTTTCCCGTAGCCTGATATCCAATGTTCCCATCTACGTCCGCATAGACAACGTTCTGTCCAGGGGCGTCCAACTGCGAAAACGCGCGCCGGAACTGCTGCCAGTTCTGTGCGGTATTTACGTCAAAGAATGGAATGTGCAACGAGTCGTAGAGCGTCCACCGCAACGCCAGTGGCCGCGTTTCGCCCGGAACCAGTTCCGTGATGATAGGTCCATGCCGTGTAGTCTTGACGTCTATGCTCACGTCGGGCCTGCCCTTAATGTGAATTACCTCCACGCGATGCTCGGGCTGTACCCAGCCGCTTGGAGTTTGATAGGCGCCCTGAGCGTTGAAGTTCTCAATGTAAACGTCGGTCACGGTAGGGCCAACATTGGTAAATCCCCACGCGATCCGCTGATTGTGTCCCACGATTACAAAAGGCATGCCCGGCAGCGTAACCCCGGCGACATCCAGAGTGCCGGCGTGCAGATGCGCCTCATACCAGAGATTCGGCATCTGATGGCCGAGGTGCATATCGTTTGACAGGAGCGGCTTTCCCGTCACGGTGTGTGCCCCGGAAACGACCCAATCGTTCGATCCATTCACCGGCATGCCCTCTGCTAAAGCTTCTGCCGAAGGAATTCGTTCTTGCGTCACCGAGTCGTCGGGAGAATCCTCGTCGTCCTCGGAATCGCCGGCATTGGCATCCGGTTGGTTCAAATCCTCCCGCATCACGGTCGGCGGACGGTCGTGCCACGAGCGGTTTACATACAAGTCCGCGGTCAACTCCGGCCCCAGTCTGGCCAGAATTTTTTCCCGCGCCAGCGCGTCAAAAAAATAGTGATAATTCAGATCCTTCACCATCTCATTGGCGATGACCAGCGAATCTTCCGCCTGCCACGATTTCGGTGCATAACCGAGGATTCGAAACTCTATTGGCAACTGGCGACGAGGCGCAGCAATAAAGGCGTTCACCCCGCGCGCATACGCCTCAAAGAAACTTCGATCCCGAGGATCGGCCGTCTGCAGCGACTTCCGAGCAGCCTCGCGCAGACCCAAGATTCTCTGTTCGCGATCCACCTTCAGCAAAGCCTCGCCCAGAATCTCCGAAAGTTCGCCGCTCCCGAAGCGGCGCATGACATCCATCTGCCAAAGCCGGTCCTGCGCCGTGACATAGCCCTGCGCGAAGAAAAGATCTTCTAGAGTACTTGCTTCGATGGTGGGCACACCGTGACTGTCGCGAGTCACCGTAACCGGCGCCGCCAGCCCCCTGACCTGTAACTGGCCGTCGAGTTGAGGAAGCGCAGAACGCGCCACGTAATAGGCGTATCCCACAGCTCCAGCTAAAAGAATCAGTCCGGCCAGTGCCAGCCACAGCAGAATGCGCACGACGCGGGATCGCGACGCAGGGCGGGATTTGAGTGTGCCGATCTCTGCCAAAGTGCTCATGCCAGTATGGTTACGGAGAACTCTGATTGTATTCCACTTGCGTGCAGTTCAACCCCGCCCGCCGCTGAAAATGAATTTCATTTTCAAGATGCCGGGATGATATTCTGACTCGGTTCTACCCACCATGCTGCAGAAGCGCATCGATGATCAGCCCACCATCTCCCGCCAGATGGTCCGCGAAGCCCAGGAAATCCTTCACCGCCATCTGAAAACTGTTGGGCTGAAGCAGACCGCGCAGCGCGACGTAATCCTGCACACTTTCCTGGAAACCCGCGACCATCTCTCCACCGACGAACTGCACCGCCTGGTGCAAAAAAAAGATGCCCGCATCGGCTATACCACGGTGTACCGCACCTTGAAACTCCTGGCGGAGTGCGGACTGGCCAGCGAAGTCGCCTTTCACGACGGCATCGCCCGTTACGAGCACCAGTACAACCGCCGCAGCCATCACCACATGGTCTGCACCGATTGCGGCAGCTCCGTCGAATTTTTTTCCCACGAAGTCGGCCAACTCGAACAGGAAATCGGGCGCAAATACAACTACCTCACAACTCGCCACACATTTCAGATTTACGGTGTCTGCGAAGACTGCCGCAAGAAGAACCAAGCCTCGCGCCCGTTCTAACGTCTCAAGAAATACGGCGTCATCCTGAGGGAATCCGTTCTTCAGGCGGAGCGAAGGATCTCGCGTGTTGTGAAGGAGTCGCGGAGCATTTCGATTACAGCCCCAGCATCCTCCCCGGCGCCAGCAGATCAAACGGATACAGCGGAAGATTCCGAACAATCCCAAACAGGATAATGGCCCCGCAGAGCGCCCGGATCCACCCTGCCCGCAGGAACGGCTGTGGCAAACCCTGCCCACGAATTTCGAAAATGGTAAATGAAACCAAGCCGTAGGTCAGGAACGGCAACAGAACCACAGTCAGCGGATTCAGAGCCCAAGCTGCGCGCAAGTTTCCGTGCAGCAGTTGGTGGATCGCTCGCAACGATCCGCATCCCGGACAATACCAACCTGTCAAATAGTGAACCGGGCAAGGCGGAAATATTCCGGAAGTGGCGGGATCGAACAGGCGCAGCATCACGACGCTCGCTGCCAAAGCCGTGAACATTGCACCGAACTTTGCACCGGATATTGCACCGATCCATCGATTCCTGTTCGCTTCCGGCATCCCGCAGCCTCCCAAATTTATCGATTCTGATGAATCCCGCTGAGAACTCCAACCATCATCAGTATTGCGTACAGCGCCATCAGGACGAGTCCAAGTCCCAGCGAGATGAGGCACCACATCTTCGCATTCCTGGAGGCCGCCTGCGCTCCCGCTAAGTCGCCTGCCTGCAATTTTCCATTTACTTGCGCGGCATAAATGATCGCTGGAATCCCAGTCGGAAGGCAGCAGAAAACAGTAGCCAGAATCGCGAACACCAGATAATTCTGTACCGTTGCGGCCGGCGGCAGAACTACTCCGGTCGTCTGCAGTGGAGTTGCCGGAGTGGCCGCCGTTAGGGTTCTGCCGCACTGTACGCATACCGCCGCCGTGTCTGCATTATTTGCGCCGCATTGTGTGCAAAACATTCGGGTCCTCCTGAAATGCTTCGGGGAAATTCACTGCAGCACTCTCCCATTCTCTAAACAGCCTTGCGCCGAGCCGCTGGAGTCAGCTTCGATTATGCCGGATTCGTCTGCACAAAAAGCACGCCCGCCCGTTTGGTTGACGGCCAGCGGATGCGCCGCAATCTGATACTTCGCAATGGCGCCGCCGTCAGTTCCCGCGGAGCAATTGGTCAACTCGAACACGTATCCGTTTTTCTGGCCGGTCGCTAGCGAACCCGTGATGGATGCGGCCTCGGCCAAGTCCGACAGAGAGCACGTAAAACCCTGTGCGGGATGGGCTGACGCATACGTCACTTCCGCGGCCTCCAGCATCCGCATCGCTCCCACCGCCGAGGACTCATTGGCGGCAATCCGGGCCCGCAGCAGGTTTGGAATCGCAATCGCCGCGATGATCAGAACCATTGGAATTCCCGCCATCCAAATGTAACCGAGGACGAGCCCCGCCATAGCGATCCCCTCCCCTTTCAGACGTCCCGCGCTCTTGCGAATCTCCGACAAGGCAAGGTGGCCAAAGACAATTGCTGCGATGAAAAGGAATGGGATGAAAAACAGCAGGCCGCAAATCAGGCTGACAACAGCCTTTCCGCTCGTTTCCGCACTCACAGCCGGAGCCGATGCGCCGAGTGGAAGCCGCGTGGGGGAATCCGACGAAGCCACCTGTCCGCAGACGCGGCAAAATTTGTCCTCTGCGCTGATAGTGTTCCCGCAAACTGCACAGAACGATGCCATGCATCCTCCGGGCGCGCCAAAATCACTTCGGCTTCAGATTGAAATTTGCACGAAACCATACTCTCCGCCCGAGGCGGCGTCAATTCGCTAAGTGGATTCGTACTGTTACAGTTTGAATTTAGTGTCCAAATTTGCCGACGATTACACCAATGATAGTGCCGCCGATAGCGCCCATGCCGATGATAGGCCCGTAGGCCTTTGTGATGAGAGCGTCTGGGATACTCAGTAGCAGGCCGAAGCAGAGTCCGACGGCCCATCCGGGCCACGGCAAACGGGCCGCGCCGATGACAAATCCTATTCCAAACCGTGCAATGAAAGCCGCTGTGATTGCCGTCTTTTTGTCGGGAAAGCTCATCGGCAGCATGATTCCGATGTCGATGGCTCCGAAAACCAACCCAGAGACGACGCCAAGTAGGACTCTGGACATGCGCCTCCCTTAGACGGCGATTGAGTTTGGCGTTTCTAAGTAAACCAACTAATTCGTGCAGTGTCCAGATGTGATCCGTGCAGAGCTGTATCGGCGGTGGATTTCAAACGGTACTGATGGACTTTGCCCATTTGCCCACCCCCGCTCATTTTGATATGGTCCCGACAATGGATTCGACGAATGTCAGCCAGACCGCGTGTCCGGATTGCGCTGCCCAAATGCCCGAGACCGCTGAGTTCTGCCCCAGTTGCGGCCGTGCCATGCAAACCGAGCAAACCGAAGCGCTCGCGCAAGGCAAGGTCGGCGCTCTATCCGAGCCCGTCGCGGGAGCGCTCGCCTATTTCACATTCATTCCCGCCGTCATTTTCCTCATCCTCGAACCCTATAACAAGAATCGCTTTGTGCGCTTCCATTCCTGGCAATGTCTTTTGCTCTGGAGCGCTGCGATTCTGCTCGGGATCGTGCTCAAGCTGGCAGGACTCATTCTCTTCATTGTTCCCGTGATTGGCCCGCTACTCGTCGTACTGGTCTCGACGGTGGCCGGGCTCGGTGCGATCGTGATCTGGCTGGTGTTAGTGGTCAAAGCATTCCAGGGAGAAATGTTCAAGTTGCCACTGCTCGGCGCCATTGCCGCGCAACAAGCCGGGAAGGCCTAGTTATTTTTTTTGCGGATCGAAATTCTTGATTGCTTTGCCTTGGGCTTTTTGGTACCTTGCCGCAGCGTCGCTTGGCAGCGGTCTCGTGCACCCTGCAGGTCCGCATCCCATCCATCCAAACGACCCGAGGAGGACACTTCCATGGCCTTTTGCAATATGTGCGGCGCACAGATCGCGGACGGCACTACAACCTGTGCGGTATGTGCGGGCAGAGTTGCCACCGTCCCCGCAACCGCGACAGCCACAGCCGGCGGAATGACGGACAATGTAGCGGGAATGCTGGCCTACATCACCATCATCCCGGCAATCATTTTTCTGGTGATGGAACCCTACAACAAGAACCGTTTTATCCGCTTTCACGCCTGGCAGAACATTTTCCTGTGCTTGGCCGCTTTCGTGTGTTGGATAGCCTTTTTCATAGTCTCCGCCGTGCTGGCGTTTATTCCGATCCTGGGCCATCTGATTGCGTTTCTTCTGTGGATTGGGCTCTGTGTCGGCTTGCTGGTGGCTTGGATTATGCTGCTGATCAAGGCGAATCAGGGACAGATGTATAAGCTGCCGGTGATCGGTGACATGGCGGAAAAGCAAGCGAACGCCATATAGCGCGAAACATCTTCTGGCGGAGAACAGGATCCCGCTGGGATCAGCGAGACCTTCTGCGCGATATTCGCGAAGACATTCATGTGAGGCCAGCCCCCTAGCTTGCCGTGAGCGAAGCCGAAGGGTCGAGCGCCGCTCGACACCCGCCCTTGACTTTCTTCCTGTAAGCTGTCAATCCTATTAACTTTTACCCGCGAGGCGATCCCACGCCGGCAGCGTGGTTTGCCGCGGGATTCTGTTGAGTGATTGGGGCATTCCTTGCGAGTACGGGTCTTCTACCACGACAAATGCTTTGACGGAGCTTCCTCCGCCGCATTATTTTCCCGCTTCTATCGCGAGCGCATTCGCGGTGACGCCGATTTCGAATTCACCGGCCTGGTCCACCGCGCCGGCGCTTTGTTCGACGAAAAGGAATTTGACGGCGAGGAGAATGCTATCGTCGACTTCAAATACTCCAGCTCGCCCAAAATTACCTGGTGGTTCGACCATCACGAGAGCGCCTTCCTCTCGCCCGCCGACGCCGAGCACTTCGAGCAGGACCAGAGCAACCGCAAGTTCTACGATCCGGATTTCAAATCCTGCACCAGCTTCATCGCTATGATCGCCCAGCAGCGCTTCGGCTTCAATCCCATGCCTGTGGCCGATCTTGTCCACTGGACCGACATCATCGACGGCGCCCTCTATCCCGACGCCAAAACCGCCGTGGAGATGAAAGCTCCCGCCATGAAACTCACCATGGTCATCGAATCCGCGCCCGATCACGGCTTCGTTCCCAAGCTGATCCCGCTGTTGGCCACAAGATCTTTGGCAGAGATTCTGGAAGAACCCTTCGTCGCGCCTCTACTGCCGCCATTGCTCAAGCGCCACGAACTTTCCATCGGCATTCTCGAGCAGCGCACCGAATGCAAAGACGGCACAATTTTCTTCGATGTCAGCGATCAGGATCTCGAGGGCTACAACAAATTCGTTCCGTACTACTTGCACCCCGAATCGGTCTACAGCGTCGGGCTCAGCAAGAGCAGTTTTCGCGTGAAAGTCTCGGTAGGATCGAATCCCTGGGCTCCGCAGGAACCCGAAGTCAACCTGGCGCGCATCTGCGAGCGTTACGGCGGAGGCGGGCACGCCCGGGTCGGCGCCATCTCCTTCAACGTGAATCAGCACGCTGCGGCCGTCAAAGCTTCGCAGGAGATCGTCGCCGAACTGCGAGCCGCCATCGGAAAAAAGAAAAGCTAAAGCCGGCTTACAAGTGAATCTGCGAAAAGTGGCCGCCGCCGTCCCGGCGGCTGTCGTGGCGGCGTCTCGCCGCCAGTGTCGAAAGCGATACGCGCCTGCGAAAACCCGGTTATTGCATCGGCGTCCCGCTAGCCAGGCAGGTTGCCGGGCTCCCATTTTCGGCCGATCGAATCACCCCGGACTGATCCGCGCAAAACGTTTTCCGTCCAAGAGAATTTCCAGTCGGCGCAGCCGTAAGATGAAAGCTGGTAGCGGGCGGTCCGCCGCATCCCGAAAGCGTAAACACAAAGCCGTATCGCTTTCCGCTCGCCAGCCCGCTATTGATCAGCATGGCCTGATGCTCATTCGGTTCGCCGCCGCCAAAACCATCCAGACTCGAAAGCGAGCAGGTGTAACCCAAGGCGGGATAACTGCCGGCGTAAGTGACCTCAGCCGTAAGAATAGTGCGCATGGCGGCGGTGACCACTGCCGCATCGCTGCCAGCGGACTGCCCAGAGATGTCGGAACGAGGCGCGAACGTTGCATTCCCACGGGTTTGCGGCTTCATCTTTTCCGTGATTGCCTTAAGAAAGTCCGGGTCCGCCAGGGGCAGGTGAATAGTTACCGAAATCTCATTCAGCCTCCAGACCTCTGCCTCCTGCTTCATTGAGAATGTCGTCAGCGGCATGAAGGGCATCAGTTGCGGCTGGCCATCCTTGTAGACATGGAACGACAATTCAATATCCTCGCGATCGCCGCGCAACGCGTCATTCTCCATGCTAACTTCGACCTTTTGTCCCACCTTTGCGTTCTCCGCAGTCAGCAATACCGGCCCGGTTTCGAACGTCTTCACTTCTTGTCCCGTGGTTTGCAGACTCGCCAGCAGCGCATACTGCTGCAAGGTCGACAGTGTTCCAGCCTTTTCCAACGCCTCGCGCGTGGCAGTGGGCAAGTGCTTAATCAAGGTGCCAGGCGTCTTGCTGAAAAACATCTCAATCAGGGCCTGTCGCGCGG
The DNA here is from genome assembly GCA_963709305.1 of uncultured Acidobacteriaceae bacterium. Taxonomy (GTDB): domain Bacteria; phylum Acidobacteriota; class Terriglobia; order Terriglobales; family Acidobacteriaceae; genus Sulfotelmatobacter. The sequence goes on from CAVPWO010000012.1 coordinate 319,047, forward strand.
TCTGCGGAGCCTGGGGAGCGGCTGCATCTGGTTGAGCCCAGGCACTGGCGGCCCATAAGATCGCAAGTGACGCAGCAAACGCAAGTCTTCTCATTGGTTTCGTTCTCCGGTTTCGTTCTCTATCAATGATCGTTGCATTCTTCCGGCGTCTCCTCCAGTTACGGAGGTAAGAAGCGGCCCCCGCGAGCGCGTGCAGCCAAGTCCGGGTCACGAGAAGTCCAGCGGAGAAGTGCTGTATGTGCGAGCTTTCGCGCTCGTGATACTCTGCCTGCAGTTGTCGCCGGCATTCATGACCCAGCCCGGAGCCAAGTCTGCGCAGTACCGTTCTGCTCCGCATCAGTCTGCTCCGCACCGCGCGAAGCGGCGAGTGCTTCAGGCCGTAGCCACCTTCGAATTCTTCAAGGGCATCTTCGTAATGCTGATGGGTTTTTGCGCGCTCGCGCTGGTGCACAGAGATGTTTGGTTTTATGCGGAGAGTCTCCTGGGCCTGTTCCACATCAATACCGACCGCCGCTCGGCGCAAATGTTTCTCGACTTCGCCGACAATGTGACCGATGCACGGCTGTGGGCAGCCGCCCGCATCGCATTTGCCTATGCAGCCTTGCGATTCACCGAAGGCTATGGGTTGTGGCATTGCCGCACCTGGGCCGAGTGGGTGGCTCTGGTCTCCGGCGGTTTGCTTTTGCCCTTTGAAGTCCGCGAGCTCTTCCGCGGCATCACTGCCCTGCGCTGCGCTCTCCTGGTGGGCAACTTGGCGGTTGTGCTCTTCATGCTCTACGTGATCCTCGGCAACCGTCGCGAACGCCGACTCTCCGCCCCCGCCAACACATGCGATTAGAAAGCAACCCATCGCACAGTTATAGGAAGGGACTCGGCCTCAGAGCCGTGGAAAAAATTTGGTTCGTTCACGAAAGGGAAGAAACGACAGAGCAGGTTTCTACAGGGGTTCGACCGGGGAAAGCTCTTCGGCACAGCGAATACCATCCATTGAAAACCTTAAACCTTATCTTTCATAACTGCGCCAAACCATCGATGTAAGCTCGATTTGAGTGCCATTACGCTTTGCAATTCTCCAGCTCTCGGTTCATAATTACCGATGAAAGCGGAGGCCGTCATGCGTCTCGCATACTGCTTATTGTTCGCCCTGATTGGAAGCGCTGCCGCCCAGGACATGAATTTTCCCGCTGGTCCCTCATATCTGATGACCTCCGGCTCGCCCACGTTCGCCGTGTCCCTCGCCACGCCGTCTCTTTGGCTGGACGCCCCGCTCCCCGATATCCAGCCCCTGCCCGAAATTGTGCCGGTAATCGGCCAGCAGCCCTTCATTCCGAACCCCGAACTCGAGCGCCAGCCCGACCTATTGCCCATCTTTTACGGCTATTCCATGCCAAGCGTCGTCGAGCTGGTCTCTCCAGAGTTGCCGGCTGAACTGCCCCAGAGCATCGTCGAGGCGGGGGTCACCAGGATGATCGATGTGCAATCTCTACGCGAATTGGGATACGGCGTGACTTTAGGAGAAACCGCCTCATTCTGGAAATCGCGCAACCACCACGCCCCTCGGGTCTACACCAATGCCGACGTCGAGCGCCTGCATGGAAGCTAGCTTTTGAACACCCTCCTGCAATCCAAGCGCACCGATATGACTTGCCGTCAGGCTTCCGCGACAGCATTGTTCCGCATGATAGCCTGAACCATTCCAACTTTGTCGATGGGGAGTTCATGCCCGACGCCAATCCTTCGCCAGTCGCTGTTGAGAAAGTCGACGTTCAGAAAATCGACGTTCAGAAAATCGACCTGCAACAAACCGCAAAGCAGATCATGCAGCAGCGCGGTTTCCAGCCGGAGTTCTCTCCTCAAGTTTCGCAGCAACTTGCCGAACTGAAAGCTCATCCCCCGCAAGTCAGTCCCGCAGGCGAGATCCGTGACCTTCGGAATCTGCTCTGGTCATCCATTGATAATGACACTTCCCGCGACCTCGATCAGATCGAAGTGGCCGAACGCCTCCCTAATGGCGATGTGAAAATCATGATCGGCATCGCCGACGTCGACGCCTTCGTCCCCAAGAACACGCCCATCGATCAACACGCCGCGCGCGAGACTACAACGGTCTATGCCGGAGTCCGCAACTTCCCCATGCTGCCGGAAGAACTCTCCACTGGTCTGACATCGCTGCTGGAAAACCAGGATCGCCTCGGCGTCGTAATTGAATTTGTGGTCGATGCCAGCGCGGCATTGAAAAGTCCCAGCGTCTATCGCGCCGTTGTGCGCAACAAAGCGCAACTGCAATACAACCCCCTGGGCGCATGGCTGGAAGGCAAATCTGCGGCGCCCAAGGTCGCGGCTTCCAGCGATTTGCAGGCGCAACTGAAATTACAGGATGAAGTCGCGCAGAAATTAAAAGACCAGCGCGTTCAACACGGAGCGCTGAGCTTGCAGACCGACGAGCTCCAGCCCTTGATGCTGAACGATCAGGTAATCGATGTGGTGAAGCAGCAGAAAAACCGCGCCACGGAGTTAATCGAAGACTTTATGGTTGCCGCCAACGGCGTAGTCGCTCGCCTGCTCGAAGAAGTTTCGTCGTTGCGTCGCATCGTGCGCACGCCCGAACGCTGGGACCGCATCGTGCAACTGGCAGCGGCCAAAGGAGAAAAGCTTCCGGCGCAGCCTGACTCCAAAGCGCTCAATGATTTCCTGATAAAGCGTAAGGCGGCCGATCCCGATCACTTCGCCGATCTTTCCCTCGCAGTAGTAAAACTCATCGGTCCCGGTGAATATGTTTTGGAGCGCGCGGGAGAGACTGCTCCCGGACACTTTGGTCTTGCCGTCCAGGATTACACGCACTCCACCGCCCCCAACCGCCGCTTCGTCGACGTCGTCACCCAGCGCCTGATTAAAGCGATGCTCGCCGGCCAAAAGAACCCTTACTCCGATGCTGAGCTGACAGGCATCGCAGCCAACTGCACCCAAAAAGAGAACGCGGCTAAGAAAGTCGAGCGCGACATGTCCAAGCGGCTCGCTGCTGTCGCCATGCAGCGCCGGATCGGCGAAGTCTTCGATGCGATCGTGAGCGGTGCGACCGATCACGGAACTTTCGTCCGTGTATTCCAGCCACGCATCGAGGGACTGCTGGCGGAAGGCGACCAGGGACTGGATGTCGGCGACAAGCTGCGCGTGAAGCTCATCCGCACGGACGTGCAAAAGGGATACATCGACTTCGCTCGCGCCTGAACTCCAACCGACCTGAACTCCAATCCTTTCCGGGTTCGTAGTCTCGTTCCTGCCTCTCGCGACGGCACCACGCCAGCTAATAGCCAGCTTCAAAGCCGCTGGCTAAGCTTGCTAGTGGCTATCGCAAGCTTCAGCGGAGTGATCATGTTCAAGTGGTACCGTTTCTTTTGCCTGCCCCTGATTGTGGTTCTGCCGGCATCGTTGCCGGCTCAGGAAGGCCCCAGTGCCATGTTGCGTACCGATGGTACAGGCGTGCTGGTGAATGGAAATTCTCCTCCGCCGGCTACAGCTCTATTTGCGGGTGATCTGATAGAAACTCAGAAAAATGCGGTCGCCCGGATTGAAGCCAGCGGATCCGCAACCAACCTCGATCCGGAAACGCTGGTGCAATTCGAAGCTGACGAACTGGTTCTCGAACATGGCAAGCTGTCGGTGAATACCACACACGGGCTAAGGATACGTGTGGGTTGTCTTAAGATCGTGCCCGAAAATACAGCAGACTCGACTCACTACGACGTTGCCGACGTGAATGGGAAGGTTACGATATCGGCGCTCAAGAACGCCGTGGTTATCAATACCAGCTCCGGCAAGCTGGAACAGGCCAGGCAGCCCGCTCTGCTAGGCGGAGTCACAGTGCACGAAGGCCAACAGCAATCGCGCGACGAGAAATGCGGAGGCCCCAAGGGCGCGCCCCCTTCCCCTGTGGGAGGAGGGAATATCATGAATTCCCCATGGACGATTGGAGCAGCCGCGGTGGGCATTGGGATTCTGACGTGCATTGCCCTGTGTCGAGGCCCCGAGCCGATCAGCCCCTCCCAGCCTTAACCGGCCAGACAGCCGAATTCAGCACTTCTTAAGCCTCCGCGTGACCTACTCTGTGACTACGGCCTTTACCAGGTTCCGCGGATGATCGACGTCGTATCCCTTGTTCACCGCGACGTGATAAGCGAACAGCTGCAGAGGAATCACTTCAACAATGGGCAACAGCAGCTCGGGAGCCGCAGGAACGTGGAATACGTGTTCCGCAATTTCCGCGACTTCCTTATCGCCCTCTGTCGCGACCGCCACCAGAGGCCCGCGGCGCGATCTGACTTCCTTCATAACCTCCAGCGTCCGCTTGTAGCGCAAGACTGAATCCGGATCGCGTTGATCGCAAGTGGCAAGCACGACGACCGGCAACTTCTCGTCCACCAGTGCGTTCGGTCCATGCTTGAGTTCGCCTGCAGGATACCCTTCCGCATGCGCGTAGGAAATTTCCTTGAGCTTGAGTGCTCCTTCGCGCGCAATGGCGTAATGCACGCCGCGCCCCAAGTAAAGAAACTTTTCCGCCTTGAAGTGCACGGCGCCGAAATCTTCGGCGAGAGCATCCCAGGCAGGCAGTTGTTGCTCGATGGCGGCGGGAAGCCGCATCAGCCGCTGCAGGTACGATCGCGTCACTTCCGAAGTCATCCGCCCGCGCTTGCGTGCCAGGAACAGCGCCATCAGGTAAAGAATCGTAAGCTGCGTGGTGAAGCTCTTGGTCGCGGGAACCGACAGCTCGGGTCCAGCCCCGGAGATCAATGCGGCGCTGGCTTCACGCGTGATGGTTGTGTCGGGAACGTTCGAGATCGCCACCGTCTTCACTCCGCGCGTCAGCGCTTCGCGCTGCGCCGCGATCGTGTCCGCAGTCTCGCCGGATTGCGTGATCACCATTACGATCGGCTCCACGGCAGCGTGGGTCGAACGGTAACAGTATTCGCTGGCATATTCCACGTCCACGGCAACGCCGGAAAGATCTTCGATCATGATTTCGCCGGCCAGGCCAGCATGACGGCTCGAACCGCTGGCGGCGATGATCAGCTTTTCGAAGGTGAGCAGCGCGCTTTCAATGGCGTGCAGTTCACCGGGAAAGATGATGTCGTCCTTCAGGTGCTTCTCGACGGTCTTCGCGATCGCCGTGGGTTGCTCATAGATTTCCCGCCGCATGGCATGGGAATGCTGCTGATGATTGGCGTTGTTCTTCTGTTTTTGTTTAGCGGGAGTCATGGGAACTGGGCTGAGGGTAAATCATTTTCCGTGCAACCGGCAAACCGGGATGACAAGAGGAGAAGAGTAGCGGCGCAGCGCGGGTGAGACGCTCTCGCGACAGCCGGCAGGATGCCGGCGCTACTTTCCCAGAGCCGCGCCCTCGAAGTGCGCTTCAATTTCTTCCAGGGTTTTGCCTTTGGTTTCCGGCAAGAACCAGGTTGCGGTAATGAAATAAATCACCGTGCACGCGGCGAAGCCAAAGAACATGGTGGAGTATCCGTATTTGCCCACGGTGGGCAGGAAAATTGCCGCGATGGTTGTGGACACGGCCTGATTGAGGACTAACGCAATGCTCATACCGTTGGAGCGAATGCGCGTAGGCATCAGCTCAGAAAGCGCCAGCCAAACGCATACGCCTGGACCCACTGCGAAAAACGCCATGAACACGAACAGCGTAATGGCCACCATCCAGCCATTGCGCGGAAGGGGAACTGGCGTGATGAGCGCATTTTCAATTTTTAGCGGCGCTGTGCGTGCAACATCGAGATTACCAAGCGGATTGGAGAAAAACGCTACTACTTTATTGGCGGGTACGCAGCTTTTGCGAGTCATCTCGATTGGCTTTGCGGCCGGGTCGTCGGAGCGAACCACCTGGCTTGCCGCCCTGAAATCTCCGTACGCATAGATGACTACCAGCGAAGTCGGACGTCCATTTTGTGTTCTGACGGAGGCTGGTGCTGAGTTCAACAATTTCGCGGCCAGTGCTTCGTTGTAGAGCAACGTGAGACCTTGGTCTGAAGCGACCATCGACTGGACAATAATCTTGGCATCCACTCGCTGCCGTTCGGTTCCGAGGAATAGCACTCCAGTGCAGATCAGGGATACGATAATCCCCGCAGTGCCGATTCCGAGCAGAAACTTGCGTCCCTTGCGGTCCACCAGCAGGACGCCGCCAAAGGTCACTGCGAAATTAATGATGGTGAATACGACGTAACCCCAGTGAGCGGCGACATCCGACAGTCCACTCTGCAAAAGAATGTTGGTGTTGTACGCGATGATGGAGTTGATGCCCGTGGCTTGATTGCAAGCGAGGATGATGCATGCCAGCACGAATGGAACTACATATTTGCGCCGCAGGAGCGACTCTTTGGCCGTGGTCGCGCCAGAACTCTTCCTCTGTTCTGCAGCAGTGACTTCCTGCATTTCCTGAAGTTCGAGATCGGCCTGCGCGGTCGTGCGTGAGCGAAGGAGAGCGGTGTAAGCAGCCTCTTTCTTGCCGCGACGCAGGAGCCAACGAGGCGATTCCGCGACCATGAAACTGCCGACGACGAACAAGATTCCCGGCGGCAACGAGACCCAGAAAATGCCGCGCCACGCTGTGTCCTTGAAAGCGAGAAGTCTGGCAGCGTCGCCAAGTTTGGCGACTTGATCCACGCGGAAACTGAAATAAACGCCGACCAGCGCCGCGGTCACGATGCCCAGCGTCAGCAGCCACTGGAAGATGCCTGTGCCTTTGCCGCGGCTGGATGCCGTCAGACACTCAGCCAAGTAGAGCGGAACCACGACGCCGATTAAGCCTGCGCTTACGCCCTGCAGCAGACGTCCGAAAACCAGCGGCCCGTAGCCATGCGACAGAGCAATCATGGGGATGCTGATGACGAACATGACGCCGCTTAGAGCCATCAAGGATTTGCGGCCCATCCAATCCGCGAGCAATCCCGCGAACAAAGTGGAGATGACGCTGCCCAGCAGCACCGCCGCAACCACGATCGAAAGCTGGCCGGCGTTCAGGCCCGAGGTCGCTTCAAGATAAGGCAAAGCCCCGGCGATGATGCCGACGTCGACGCCGTAAAGCAGTCCGCCGAGTCCCGCCACGATCAGAAGGAAGCGGTTGTAGAAAATCTTTTTGTCGTCGAGAAGGGAAGGATTGCCGTTTGCGGTCTCAGCAGTCATAGAGTTGGTTTCGACCTGGGGCCTGTGGAAACGCACATTGTAGCCTAGAGTTCGCTCTGACGCGCTCTGGAAGGTTAGGGTAAAACGAGCAGCGGGTTGAAGCCCGCGCCGATTCTACGCGACTCATGCGGCCGCTCTTCCTCTACAATACCCAAGCCGCGCCACGCTTGCGTCGCACGTGCACGGGAAAAATTCGAGATGCGATACGGATTCATCATCGACAACCGCAAGTGCATCGGCTGTCACGCCTGCACGGTGGCCTGCAAGACGGAGAATCATGTTCCCCTCACGGTGAATCGCACCTGGGTGAAGTACGTCGAGAAGGGAACGTTTCCCAACACGCGGCGCGTTTTTCAGGTGACCCGTTGCAATCATTGCGAGAATCCTCCGTGCGTGACGATCTGTCCGGTGACGGCGATGTATCAGCGCAAAGACGGCATCGTCGATTTCAGTTCGGAGCGCTGCATCGGGTGCAAGGCGTGCATGCAGGCTTGCCCTTACGATTCCATTTATATCGATCCGGAGGAAGGCACCGCTGCCAAGTGCCACTTCTGCGCGCATCGCACGGAAGTGGGACTAGAGCCTTCCTGTGTGGTGGTGTGCCCGGAGCACGCCATTATTGCCGGAGATCTCGACGATTGCGGTGGAGAGATTGCGCAACTGCTGGCGCGCGAGCCGGTGCGGGTGCGCAAGCCGGAGCAGGGCACGCGTCCCAAACTTTATTACATTGACGCAGACGAAAGCGCGATTGTGCCCACGGCGGCCCGGCATGAGTCGATCTACATGTGGTCGCAGCGCAACGAAAGCCTCCACGGAGGCGGAGCGCTTTATCCGCCGGAGAGTCCGCTGCTGCACAAGAATGCTTTGGCCGCTTATGACGTTTCACACGCGCGACCGTGGGGATGGCAGGTTCCGGCTTACTGCTGGACAAAGTCGATTGGGTCGGGTGCGCTGGCCATCCCCGCGATCGCCATGCTGCTTGGGCGTTTAGGAGCGGATCGCTGGCGCGATGTTGCGCTGTCGAGTATCGCGTTGTTCTTTACAGCGCTCACGACGGTGCTCTTGGTTTGGGATCTTGAGCACAAGGCACGTTTCCTGCGGGTCGTGTTCACGCCACAGAGCAAATCGTGGCTGGCGCGGGGAGCATTCATTCTGATCGCTTATAGCGGGCTGAGTGGAGTGTTTTGGCTGGGGTCGCTATTGGGCATGAGCGCGGTTGCATCTGCCCTGGTGTGGCCCACGATGCTGGTTGGTTTCTTCGCCGCTATGTATACCGCTTTTCTTTTTGGACAGTGCGAGGGGCGCGATCTGTGGCAGAGCCCACTACTGCCGGTGCATTTTGTGGTGCAGACGCTGATGTGTGGAGCTGCCGTGCTGGCTTTGTTGCCCGCCGCGGCCGGCGGTTCAGAGACGGTTCTTGCGGTTGCAAAGGAGGCCCTCAGCTTTACTCTCATTTTGCACTTGTTGATTGTGGCGGCGGAATTCACGATGCCGCACCCAACCGATAACTCTGCTTACGCAGCGCGATTGATCACGCATGGACCTTTCAGTTCTTGGTTCTGGGGCGGCGCAATCGTGGCCGGCGGAATTCTGCCATTATTTCTCTTGTGGGTGGCGCCTGCTTTCTACGGCGCCGCGATCGCGGGAGTATTGGCGTTGGTGGGATTGCTGATTTTCGAATGGTGTTTCGTTATGGCTGGGCAGAGTGTGCCTAACAGTTAGGTTTTGTGGCAGTGTGCACAAGAAGCCGATCTGCGCTCGGCGGACAGCCAAGGCGGCTGTTCGCACATTTGCTGTCCCCACATTTGTTGACCGAGTTTGGAGATTCTGAATGAGTCATGAGTTCAAACGGGACGGCAGCCATCTCGCTTCTTGTCCTCCGGTGGAGAAATGGGATGACTGGGTTGAGCTCGACCCGGAAGCGTGGCCGCGCCGCGTGGAGAAGCATTATTCGCTGGTTCCCACGGTTTGTTTCAACTGTGAGTCCGCCTGCGGGATGCTGGCGTATGTCGACAAAGAAACCGGGCAGGTCGCAAAGTTTGAGGGCAATCCGATGCATCCGGCGAGCCGCGGCAGGCTCTGCGCGAAGGGGCCGGCGACCATTAATCAGATTCACGATCCGGATCGCGTGCTTCATCCCATGAAGCGCAGCGGGCCGCGCGGGGCCGGGAAGTGGACGCGCACTTCCTGGGCGGAAGTGCTGGAAACGTTCGGCACGCGGATTCGCAAAGCGTTTCTGGAAGGGCGCGGCGAAGAAGTGATGTATCACGTGGGGCGTCCGGGCCACGACTTCATCATGGACCGGACGCTGCAGGCCTGGGGGATTGATGGGCATAATTCGCACACCAACGTCTGCTCATCATCGGCGCGTCTCGGGTATTTGCTGTGGCACTATGCCGACCGGCCTTCGCCCGATCATGCGAACGCGCGCTTCATACTTTTGCTTTCGGCGCATCTGGAGTCAGGACATTATTTCAATCCGCACGCGCAGCGAATCATTGACGGAAAAATGGCCGGGGCGAAGCTGGCGGTGATGGATCCGCGGCTTTCGAACACAGCCAGCATGGCCGATTACTGGATGCCCACTTATCCCGGTACGGAGGCCGCTGTTCTGCTGGCGATGGCGAAGGTGATTCTCGAAGAGAACCGTTTCGATGCCAAGTTCGTGAAGAATTGGACGAACTGGCAAGAACTGGAAGTCGATGGTTTCCGAGGCAGCGATCACAGTTTTGAAGACGTCATCGAAGCGCTGAAAAAACACTACGCGAAGTTCACGCCGCAGTTTGCCGAGAAAGAGAGCGGAGTGAAGTCGGAAGTCATCATTAAGACTGCGCGAGAAATCGCGACCGCAGGAAGCCGGTTTGCGTCCCACTTGTGGCGTGGCAGCGCTTCGGGGAATCTGGGTGGTTGGCAGCAGGCGCGAGCATTGATGCTACTGCATGTACTGACCGGGTCGGTGGGGACCGAAGGCGGACACAACCTGAACGCGTGGAATAAATTTGTGCCCAGGACATTCAAGGTGCCGCCCCCGCAGAAGCGCTGGAATGAGTTGCTCTATCCGCGGGAGTGGCCGCTGTGTACGCATGAAATGTCGTTTTTACTGCCCCACTTCCTGAAAGAAGGGCGCGGGCGCATCGAAGCCTACTTCACTCGCGTGTTCAATCCGGTTTGGACGTATCCCGACGGCTTTTCGTGGATCGAGATGCTGCGCGACGAAGAAAAAATCGGCCTGCATGCGGCGCTGACTCCCACGTGGAGCGAGACCGCGTGGTTCGCCGACTATGTTCTACCCATGGGCTTCAGCTCCGAGCGGCACGACTTGATGAGCCAGGAATCGTATGCCGGCAAGTGGATCGGTTTCCGCCAGCCTGTGAATCGAGTGCTGCGCGAGAGAAGCGGAGAGAAATTCGAGTACACCTATCAGGCGAATCCGGGCGAGGTGTGGGAAGAGGACGAATTCTGGATCAACCTGTCATGGGCCATTGATCCGGATGGGTCGATGGGCATTCGGCAATATTTCGAATCACCCTACAAGCCGGGGCAGAAGCTCACCGTGGACGAATATTACGGATGGATGTTTGAGAACTCTGTTCCCGGTTTGCCTGAGACCGCAAGCAAAGAAGGACTGAGGCCGCTGCAGTACATGCGTAAGTACGGCGCGTTTGAAGTGACGCGCGACGTTTACAAGCAGAACGAAACGCCGCTGGCAGCCGCCGATCTGGCAGGGGCCCAAGTCGAACCGAACGGGGTGGTCACGAAGGAGGGCCAGCGCATTGGCGTGATGGTCGAAGACAAGGCCGTGACAGGCTACGGCACTCCATCGCGGAAGCTGGAGCTATTTTCGAAAACGATGGCCGACTGGAAATGGCCTGAGTTCACGCTGCCGGAGTATTTCCGCAGCCACATTCATCGCTCGGCACAGGCCGCTTCGATGGGGCAGCCGGCGGAAGATTTCGATTCGAAGTACACGCCTGCGGTTCAGTGGCCCAAGGATGCGCACGGCGAAGTTTACACGCTGCTGCCGATTTTTCGCTTGCCGAATCTGATTCATACACGCTCGGGCAATGCCAAGTTGTTGTACGAGATCTCGCATAAGAATCCGTTGTGGGTGAATCCCATGGACGCGAAAAAACTTGGCGGAGTGCGTACTGGCGAGCTGATGAAAGTCCACACCGAGATCGGCTACTTCGTGCTCCATGCCTGGGTCACCGAGGGGCTCACGCCCGGTGTCGTCGCCTGTTCTCACCATCTCGGGCGTTGGCGGATTAATAAAGACGATCAGGTGGAGCGCATGTCGAGCGCGTGGGTCGATCTGAAGGAAGTCGGCAAAGGACAGTGGAAGATGCGGCAACTGGAGAGTGTTTCGCCGTACGAGAGCGCCGATCCGGAGAGCAAGCGCGTGTGGTGGAGCGATGCCGGTGTGCACCAGAACATCACCTTTCCCGTGCATCCCGATCCGGTCAGCGGCATGCATTGCTGGCATCAAATGGTGCGCGTGGAAAAAGCTGGGACGGAAGATCGATATGGGGACATTTTTGTCGACACGAATCTTTCCTTTGCCGTTTATCAGAGATGGAAGGCGCTGACTCGGCCAGCGCCGGGGCCAGACGGGCTGCGGCGACCGCTGTGGATTCCGCGGGCGGTGCGGCCGGAGGAAGCGGCCTATTACATCAAGAAGCCGTGAACGGAGTCGGCGTCGAAAAGATTGCTCTCCGTGGAGCGGCAATCCTCAGCGGTTGAAGCCGAAACGTTCCTATTCGATTCCGCAGTTATTTGTGTGACCGAGGCTGTTTCAGCCTTCTGTCAACGAGGCTTCTCTATTGGTAAGGCGAACGAGAATACTGAGCCGCTGCCCAACTGGCTGACCACGCCGATCGTTCCGCCATGGGCCTCCACGATCACTTTCGCGATCGCGAGACCCATGCCCGTGCCAGGCGCGCTATAGCGTTGATTTTGGCCGCGGTAGAATTTTTCAAATATCAGGGACTGCTCAAACGAATCGATGCCCGGACCGCGGTCGGCGACGCTGGTCACCAGACGGTCACCCTGAACCTCGCTGGTCACTTTGATCGGGATTCCGGGGTCGGAATACTTACCGGCATTTTCCAGAAGGTGCATGAGGACTTCGCTGATGCGCTGCACATCCATACGGACGGGCGGCAAGGCCGGAGAGGCTTTCACGTCTACTGGATGATTTTCGAGCGACGCCTTGGCATCCTGCAGAGCGGGCTCGAGCGCATCCCAAATCGTGTGCGGTTGCAGATCGAGTTTGAACATGCCGGAATCAAGTTGCGCCATCTCCGCGGCCTCGCCCACCAGACGGTTCAGGCGGTCGGTTTCTTCGTCGATGACGGTCAGCAATTCGCGCCGGCCTTGGTCGTCAAGACCGGAGCCCGACAACAAAGTAGTGACGCTCGCCTTGATCGAGGTCAGGGGTGTTCGAAACTCATGGGTCACGGAATCGAGCAGGGCAGTTCGCAGGCGCTCATGTTCCTGCTCCGCGCGGTTCTTGCTGAGCGCCTCCAGCGCGCGGGCGCGTTCGATCGCTAGGCCCGCCAGGCTTCCCAGCGCATCCAGCGTTTCCCGCGAAAGCTCATCGCCGGTAACGCCCAAGGCTCCCACTGTCCGCATTCCCAGGCGCAGAGGAACATAAGAAACTCCGGCTTGCGTGATGGGCTCGCCGCGCAACAGCGTCGAGCGAAGTATGGCTTCTTCGAAGGTGGCGTTGGGCGAGGAGCGGTAGACGGCAGGATGATCCGCAGCCATGACTACGACACTGCTCACGGAAAACGACTCTTGTACGTAGAGAGGAAGCGCGTTCAAAAGCTCAAGAACGTTTTCTGAAGCCAGCAGGCGCTGACTCAAATCGAAGAGCCGCTCCACTTCGCGGCGGTGCTGCTTTGCCCCTTCAGCCTCGCGCCGGGCCCGTTCGGCGAGATTGCTGGCCACCAGCGCGGTCACCAGAAAGGCGAACAATGCGACCCAGTTCTGAGGATCGGCAATGGTGAAGGTTCCGACGGGAGGGAGAAAGAAAAAATTGAAAACCGCCGTGGCGCCGGCCGCCATTACCAAGGCATAGCGTAATCCCCAATAGGCCGAAGTCAGCAGCACGGTCACCAAGAACATCAACGCGACCGTGGTGTGATTGACGTGCAGGCTGAAATCGATGGCTGTAATTGCGCCAATAACCGCGACCACGACGCTGTAGCGCACGGCTTGGGTTCGCGCCGGCGTCCGCGATTCCTTGTGATCCGCTTCGCGATCTTCCTTCCTATCCTGCTGTTGAACCCTGGTTTTCACATTCGCATTGTACGATGGAGGGTGACAACTTCAGCGGAGCGAAAGACAATAGCTGCAATGACCAAGACGCCCGAAGATTGGCTGAACGAATGTTCACCCGAAAAGCCGCGGGGAATCTTCAAGCTCTTTCTCGGGTACGCGCCCGGCGTGGGCAAAACCTACAACATGCTGAGCGAGGCGATTCGCCGCGCCAGCCGAGGGGAAGATGTCATGGTGGGCGTGGTGGAGAGTCACGGCCGCAAGGCCACCGCGGAACTTGCCGGAAAACTAGACCGCCTCCCTCCGCGTAAACTCGAGTACAAGGGCACCACATTCGAAGAGATGGACGTGGATGCCATCCTGGCACGCAAACCGGCGGTCGTTGTGATTGATGAACTGGCCCACACGAATATTGAAGGCAGCAAGCACGCCAAGCGCTATGAAGACGTCATGGAACTGCTGGAGGCCAAGATCGATGTGCTCTCTACCATGAACGTGCAGCACGTCGAGAGCGTAGGGCCGACTGTGCAGCAAATCACGGGCGTGCAGGTTCGAGAAACGGTTCCCGACTGGGTAATGCAGCGGGTGGACGAAATCGTGCTCGCCGATCTTACGCCCCAGGCATTGCAAAAGCGGATGCAGCGCGGCGATATTTATCCCGTCGACCGGGCTCAACGCGCGCTCTCCCATTTTTTTCGACCGGGCAACCTGATCGCGTTGCGCGAACTGGCGCTTCGCCAGGTCACCGGGGTTGTCGACCGCAGTCTCGACGCTTTTCTGGAAAAGGACGGAACGCAGCCGGCGCACACCGTGCGCGAGCGCATCGGCGTTTGTGTCAGTTCGAATCCCGCGGCCCAGTATCTGATCGCGCGCGGTTCGCGCATGGCGCAGGCAATGGGCGGCGAGTTCTACGTTTTCTACGTTGACGTGGGACGCGATACTCGTCCCGAGGATCAGAAAACTCTCGCCGAGAATGTTCGATTCGCGGAAAACCTGGGTGCACGGGTGGTACGTACTTCCGGTGGGAGCGTGGCCGATGGGGTTGCACAACTGGTGCGCGAAAATCACATTACGCAGGTAATTTTTGGCCGATCGGCGCGAAGTGGCTGGCAACGATATCTTTATCTATCAGCCATACAGCGTTTTCTGCGTGATTCGCCTTCGGTCGATGTCCACATCGTTACCCAGGAAGCTCGCTGATGGCGGACCGGCCTCACATTCTCGTGGTGGATGACGAATCGCAGATCACGCGCGTTCTGCGTACCAGCCTTTCAGCCCAAGGGTATGACATCCGCATCGCGAACAGCGGTGAAATGGCGCTGGAGATTATGAAAGACTGGTCGCCCAATCTGATCATTACGGATTTATCGATGCCCTCGGTGGACGGCATTCAGCTGTGCCGCAGAGTTCGCGCTAGTTCGCAGGTGCCCATCCTGGTTCTTTCCGTCCGCGACAAGGAACAACAGAAGGTCGAAGCCCTCGACGCCGGCGCCGATGACTATATGACCAAGCCGTTCGGCATGAACGAACTGCTGGCCCGGGTGCGGGCTAATCTTCGAAGGGTCCCGACAGAGAGCGAACCAGACGCGGTGATTGAGATTGGTGATTTTCGCATCGATACCGGCGCCCACAAAGTGACGGTTCGCCGCAGTGAAGTGCGGCTTACTCCCAAAGAGTTCGACCTGCTCGTCTTTTTGGCGCGCCGTCCCGGCAAGGTGGTCAAACATCGCACCTTGTTAAGCGCAATCTGGGGCGGACAAAGTACCGAACAGGTGGAATATCTCCGCGTATTCGTCGGCCAGTTGCGCAAGAAACTGGAACCCGACGCTTCCTCGCCACGCTACATCGTGACTGAGCCCTGGGTCGGATACCGGTTTGAGCCAGGCGAGTAAAGACAGCCTCCCGCGCGCCATCTAATAGTTCCCTTACAAAGTCTACGAGCCTCTTACTGAATCCTTACGCGCTTCGTCGTCAAATCGATCGAGCCACGAAGAGGATTGGTTTGGGCGAAATGACTTTCCCTTATGAACTTTTTATAAAGTCTTGATTCTGCTTTTACGCCTGATGTTGTCAACTCTAGTGGAAGGGGCATTTTGCGGCGTTATGAAATTTGCAATCACGGTCCTGTGTGTGGGCGCAGTGGCCTTTCTGCTGCGAGTTCTGCTGGCTCTGGTGAAGGAGGCGGTGCATTGGCCAAACCAGAGAGCAAGAGAAGATCTGGCGGTCGTCATGTCCGATCCGCGACGGTCTCTTAAAGAGACGAAACCCGCCGCGCCGGAATGCGAGGTCGCGACGGAGCCGGTCAAGCGTATGGCCCTTGTGCCGGACGTTCGAGGTGGACTCGCTTCCAACTCAGAGGCAATAGGTCACCAGCCTTTCCTTCGGAGGGAAGCGAGGTCGGCCGGTGCGCTAAAGTGAGGCTGGCAAGGAAAGACGCAGAAAAATATGAAAATATGTCTCCCATGCGCATGAATATTGTTTTCTTGCTCGTCCTGCGGGCAGAGTGCTCCGAATCGGAAAAGGTGTGACCGTTGACTTCGGCAAGTGGAGAAGAAAAGAAGGTTCGTGGTAACGTCTGCTGATTTGAAAGGGAGACTGTGATGCAGGACATTCTGTGGACGGCGGTGACCATCGCGTTTTTCGCATTGTCGGTGGCGTATGTGCGCTTCTGCGACCGGATGAAGTAGGAGGATTCCATGGACGTACAGTCTGTCGTCATGCTTATCGTGAGCGCGCTGGTGACGATCTATTTGTTTTACGCGCTCTTGCGTCCGGAGAAATTCTGAAGCGAAAGTTTTGAAATGACCCTTAACGGCTGGCTGCAGATTTTCATATTCCTCGGGCTGATTTTCGCGGTTACCAAGCCTCTGGGCGTCTTTATGACGCGTGTATTCGCGCGGGAGCGCACGTTCCTGGATCCTGTGTTGCGTCCGATAGAGCGCCTGCTTTATCGCGTGACCGGGGTGGATGAATCGCATGAGATGCGCTGGACGGAGTATGCGACGACGATGCTGACGTTCAGCGCGGTGTCGATGCTCGTCCTTTATCTGATCCAGCGAATTCAGGGAGTGCTGCCGTTCAACCCGCAACACTTTGCCGGTGTGGCGCCCCAGCATCTGGCTTTCAACACCGCTGCTTCCTTCACCACCAACACCAACTGGCAGGCCTATTCCGGCGAGACCACCATGAGCTACTTCACGCAAATGGCGGGCCTCGCGTATCACAACTTTGCGTCGGCGGCGACTGGGATTGTGCTGGCAATCGCATTTATTCGTGGGATTGCCCGCCGGCAAATGAATACCCTGGGAAATTTCTGGGTCGACTTCGTGCGCTGCTGCTTGTGGGTGCTGTTGCCGGTTTGCGCGGTGGGATCTCTGTTGTTGGTGTCGCAAGGCGTGGTACAGAATCTGAAACCCTACGACACCGTGAAACTGATCGAGCCGCAGCAAGTACAGCGCGTGGGGGCTGACGGCAAAGCCGTCCTGGATGCCAGCGGCAAACCGGCCATGGACACGGTCACTACGCAGACCATCGCGCAGGGGCCCGTGGCCTCGCAGGAGATCATTAAGGAATGGGGCACGAACGGCGGCGGATTTTTCAATGCCAATAGCGCACATCCGTTTGAGAATCCCACCCCGCTGACGAATTTGATTGAAATGTTTTGCATTTTTGCCGTCGGCGCCGGTCTTACCTACACGCTCGGACGGATGACTGGCTCTACCGCTCACGGATGGGCGGTGTGGTCGGCAATGGCAATCCTGTTTCTCGCAGGGGTGACCGTCGCCTACTGGGCTGAGGCGCAGGGCAATCCGCTGTATCCCTCCACCGTTGCGCAAGGCGGCAGCAGCAGGCAGCCTGGCGGAAACATGGAGGGCAAGGAGACGCGCTTTGGGATCGCCAATTCCGCCCTATTCGCCACCGTAACCACCGACGCCAGTTGCGGCGCCATTAACGGCTGGCACGACTCCTTCACGCCGCTCGGGGGCATGGTTCCGCTCGTGAACATCATGCTGAGCGAAGTCATCTTTGGAGGAGTCGGCTCGGGAATGTACGGAATTCTCATTTATATCGTGCTGGCAGTATTTATCGCGGGACTCATGGTCGGGCGTACGCCGGAATATCTGGGTAAGAAGATCGAGGCCTATGACGTTAAGATGGCAATGCTGACATCGCTGGTTTTTCCGCTGATCATTCTTACGCTGACCGGCATCTCCGTAGTCAGAGGATTTGGAACGGCAGGTATTCTAAACCCAGGACCACACGGCCTCAGCGAGATTCTCTACGCATTTACATCGTCCGCCGGGAACAATGGCTCGGCCTTCGCCGGGCTTACGGCGAATACGCTCTGGTATGACGCGGCTACTGGAATCACGACCCTCATCGGCCGCTTCTTCATGATCATTCCAATGCTGGCCATCGCCGGCAATTTGGCGCAGAAAAAATATGTGCCGCCTTCGCTGGGCACATTTCCAGTAACCACCCCGCTGTTCACGCTGCTGCTAATCAGCGTAATCCTGATCCTGGGTGCGCTCACGTTTTTTCCGGCTCTGAGTTTGGGGCCAATTCTTGAGCACCTTCTCATGCAGGTTGGAAAGACTTTTTAACAAACTATGGCAAGCCATCACAAATCGGTCTGGGATTTGAATCTGGTTCGCAGCGCTGCCTGGAGGTCGCTGCTGAAGTTGAACCCACGCAACATGATGGGAAATCCCGTCATGTTCGTCGTGGAAATCGGCAGCGTGATTACGACCGTGCTTCTGATTCTCCATCCGCATGAGGATTTTCGTTTCAATCTCCAGATTACCTTGTGGTTGTGGTTCACGGTGTTGTTCGCCAATTTTGCCGAAGCCATGGCGGAGGGCCGCGGCAAGGCTCAGGCGGAGACGTTGCGGCGCGCTCGATCGGAAACCATCGCGAAACGGATTCTTTCCAACGGCAGGACCGAGGAAATTCCGAGCGCGAAGTTGCGCGCCGGCGACCTGGTTGCCGTGGCCGCTGGAGAGCTTATTCCCGGCGATGGAGAGATTATTGAGGGCGTGGCATCGGTCGACGAATCTGCAATCACCGGCGAGTCGGCGCCGGTGATCCGCGAAGCTGGAGGCGATCGCTCCGCGGTCACGGGCGGGACTCGCGTTTTGAGCGACTTCATCAAGGTCAAAATCACATCGAATCCCGGCGAAACATTTCTCGATCGCATGATCGCGCTGGTGGAGGGGGCGGCGCGCCAGAAGACGCCCAACGAAATCGCCCTGAATATTCTGCTCGCGGGCCTGACCATCATCTTCTTGCTGGCGGTGGTGACGCTGCAACCGTTTGCCATCTATTCTGGATCGCCGCAGACCGTGTTCGTTCTCGTTTCGTTATTGGTGTGTCTTATTCCCACAACCATTGGCGGATTGCTGTCGGCCATCGGCATTGCGGGCATGGACCGTCTGGTTCAGCACAATGTGCTCGCGATGTCAGGGCGAGCGGTCGAGGCAGCGGGCGATGTGAACACTCTGCTACTGGACAAAACTGGCACCATTACGTTCGGCAACCGCCAAGCCACCGAATTTCTCCCTGCCCCGGGAGTGAGTGAAGCCGACATGGCGGACGCGGCGCAGCTCTCTTCGCTGGCCGACGAAACTCCGGAAGGCCGGTCGATTGTTGTGCTGGCCAAGGACAAATACAAACTGCGCGGCCGGGACTTCGCGGCTCACGAGGCGGAGTTCATCGCGTTTACCGCGCAGACGCGAATGTCAGGGGTCAATCTGGACGGCCGGCAAATCCGCAAAGGCGCTGCCGATTCCATTGCCCATTATCTCGATCAGAACAATGGCGCCATGCCGCAGGAAGTGCGGGCTGCCGTCGAGCGCATCGCGTCTTCCGGGGGCACGCCGCTCGTGGTCTCGGAGAATCGCCGGGCCATGGGCGTGATCCATCTGAAAGACGTGGTCAAGGGAGGAATTCGCGACCGCTTCGCGCAGTTGCGCTCCATGGGAATTCGCACTGTGATGATTACTGGCGATAACCCGCTCACTGCGGCGGCCATTGCCCGCGAGGCGGGCGTCGACGATTTTCTTGCGCAAGCCACCCCCGAGGACAAACTGAAACTCATTCGCAGCGAGCAGGCGGGCGGTAAGCTCGTCGCCATGACCGGCGACGGTACTAACGATGCGCCCGCTCTGGCGCAGGCCGACGTGGGCGTTGCCATGAACACGGGCACGCAAGCTGCGAAAGAAGCCGGAAACATGGTCGATCTCGATTCGAATCCCACCAAGCTGATTGAAGTTGTCGA
Organism: uncultured Acidobacteriaceae bacterium; assembly: GCA_963709305.1. Lineage (GTDB taxonomy): Bacteria > Acidobacteriota > Terriglobia > Terriglobales > Acidobacteriaceae > Sulfotelmatobacter. The sequence continues at coordinate 338,791 of CAVPWO010000012.1, forward strand.
AATCGGAAAGCAGTTGTTGATGACGCGCGGCGCGCTCACCACGTTTTCCATCGCCAACGACGTCGCCAAGTATTTTGCGATCATCCCGGCAATGTTTGCGGGCACTTTCCCGGTGCTGAACGCGCTGAACATCATGCACCTCAAGACCCCGGAATCGGCAGTGCTGTCGGCGGTCATTTTCAACGCTCTGATCATCATCGCGCTCATCCCGCTGGCGCTGCGCGGAGTGAAATACCGGGCCATGAATGCCGAAGCCCTGCTGCGCCGCAACCTGCTCATCTACGGAGTCGGCGGGTTGATCGCGCCCTTCGTCGGCATCAAGCTCATCGACATGATCATTACGGCCGCGCACCTGGCCGGAGGATTTCCATGAAAAAGCATCTGCTCACCGCATTCCTGATGACCATCGCCACCACGATCCTCCTCGGCGTGATTTATCCGCTCGTGATCACGGCACTGGCGCAGCTTCTCTTCAAAGATAAGGCAAATGGCCAGATCCGTTATCGCAACGGGGAAGCCATTGGTTCGCGCATCATTGGCCAACCGTTCTCGTCTGCGAAATATTTTCACTCTCGACCTTCAGCCGCCGGCAATGGATACGACGCCGCCAACTCTGGCGGTACGAATTACGCTCCCACCAACCAGAAACTGATCGACCGCATCCGCGCCGATGCCAATAGCCTGCATCAGGAGAATCCTACGCAACTTATTCCCGTGGACCTTATTACGACTTCTGCCTCGGGTCTGGATCCGGAAATCTCTCCGGCGGCTGCGGAATTTCAGATTCCGCGCATTTCGCGAGAGCGGGCATTGCCTGAATCCACCGTCCGCGACCTTGTCTTGAGGCATATTTCGCAGAGGGAATTAGGGCTTTTTGGCGAGCCGCGAGTGAATGTCCTCGAATTGAACTTAGCCCTGGACGATCAGGCTCGAAACCAGCGTTAACCAGTCGGTCACCCCCGATCCGATCAGCCCGTCCGCAAGAAAATAAATCTGTTTCCCTAGCCTATTTAGCCTTACTATTGCGCGGTTATAGAGTGCACAGCCTCCCCAAAGGCTGTGAAGAAACGCGAAGGGCCCCCAGAAAGATAAATCTGCCACTCTGAGGAGGAACTTATGTCCACACAACCAAACGGCATGTCGCAAGCCGCTGCCAACGCTCCAACGCCGATGCCTAACCAGCCGAGAGGTTGGCTGGGAAGAAATTGGTGGAAACTGCTGGCTGCCGCGCTTCTATGCGTAATTTTGTTCGTGGGTGCGATTGTCACCCTGGTGATGGGCGCCATGCGAGCTTCCGACGTCGCGAAAGAGGCCGTAGCTCGAGCGCAATCGAATGCACTGGTGATGCAGCGCCTGGGTACGCCGATCAATGAAGGCTGGTTCGTGGGTGGTTCGATCAATATTTCGCAGGGTACCGGCGATGCCGACCTTTCCGTTCCGATTTCTGGATCGAAAGGTAAGGGCACGGTATATGTCAAAGCGCAAAAGAACGCAGGAACCTGGGCGTACAGTCTGATGATGGCTACGGTGGACGGAAGCAGCGACAAAATTGACCTGCTGGCCAACACCGCAGCGACTGTCCCGGAGTCGAATCCGCCCGCACCGGTGCCGCGGCCGGTCTCCGAGGTCCAGACCCAGGCGGCCCAGGTTGATCCCACCCTCGCTACCCCAGCAACGCCGCAACCCGCCGCGGCCGATCCGGCGCCGCCTTCCGCTGCCGCTCCGGCCGCGCCTGGGGTGATCGCCAGTGCGCTCTATGCCAACGATCCCAGCTTGCGCTGTGACCTGCTCGAGTTGAAGCGGGTCAGCGGAAATGCGCTGTACGCCAGATGGCGCATCGTGAATACCGGGAGCAACCCCATAAGTTACGACTTTAACTGGGACGACGTGTATTACATCGACCCTGCCACCAACAAGAAATTCAACAACCTGACCATCGATGGGAAGAGAATTCTGGATATGTGGTGGGGCACACTGAAGGCCGGAGAGCAGCACACGATGTGGGTGAAGTATCCGGCTCCGCCGCCCACGTCGAAGCGCATCAGTCTCAATGTGCCGAAGTTCGCGCCATTCGAAGACGCTCCGGTCTCCGACTGAGAATGCTTTCGCGCGCATGCGATCGCCCGGAAACGGATTTTGACGGTGACAGGAAGGCATGCAGGAAATCGTAGTGAGAAGCCCGCACGTGGCACGCCCTGGAAGCTTGTAGCTCCCACTAATCGCGCTCCCGCGGAGCACTGATTCTCAAGCGGCGGAGGGATTCCATATGAATGACATTCGGCCGGAAGACATGGAAGTTTTCGCAGCGGCAGCTTTAGCCATTGGCGTTTATATTCTGGTGCGCGGAACCAACGAAGCTTCCCTGAAATATATTCCCGATCCACTGTGCATTCCCAAACCAATCGATTGCAAAGCTAAAACCGCCGACCAGGGTCCTCTGGCCGGCCTGGTGGTCGATCCCGGCGTAAGGGGCGACGCATTCTCAGACGGCCGCCGATCGAAAGCGAAGAAATGGATCGGGCTTCTGCCTGCCCGATACTCGGTGATAAGGGACGCAGGTTCTCCTTTCAACGGTTGCGTGCAACTGGGCGGAAAGTGCGTGCATGGCGATTACGACCTGAAAGGGATCGTGTTGCCAGGGCAGGAACAGCGCATCTTGACCCTGGTGACGGAATCGCTCGGGCAGGACGCGCGCCGGGGCCCGAAATTTTATGACGTGCAAAAATTCGTGAATAGCGCCATCGGAAAACCCATGGTGCAGCATGGGGCGGAGGACGAATATCTTGACCATAGCACCGAAGAGGATGAAACGATATTCGTTTTCTTTCCGGAGGAGAGGGAGCCCAAGCTTCTTCGTGGGCCGGCGGAAACCAGAGCCTGGTACGCCAAAGAGCTGAAAGGCCGCACGCCGCTAGTTCACGATGCACCTCCCGCCGCGGTTCCACCTCCGGGAGCGCCGCCCATCCGAGGCGTAATCAGCAACGGGAAATTCCGCCCGGTTGACCTTTCACAGATCAGAAGAGGCTCATAGCCGGCACGCTTACAATTTGCCGAAGGCCCACGCCCCTATACCTCCGGCCGCCACCTGTGACGGCTGGTCGCTGGTGTCGAAGCGATACTTGTAGATTTGACTCGGGGACATAGGCTTCCTGATTTGAAGGAATGTTTCAAACCTTGAATTTCTTTCCTGGGTCGCTTGTAAAGCGGGTTCTGCCAAGGCGTCTCAATTTGCGCAACCCTCTGGCAGACTCAGGTTTGCGCGATGGCGCGGGATTGGTCCCCGAATTGCAAACATATAGTCACGTTGTTTGCCTGTTGATTCCGTAGTCCGCAAGGAGGACCATGTATGACAGGCTCTGCCCGCTCCACGTCGCTACGAAATACAACCTGCCGCATCTGCGCTGGACCCATCCCGCTCGAAAACAGCAACACCGATGAGCGCGGTGAAAGTGTTCACGAAGAATGCTACGTAGATAAAACCATTGCAGGATTTAGACGATCCAGCGTCATTCACCTCTCCGTAAACTGGTTCAGTTCATTGGTTGTGCGGATCCAATGCATACTCCACGTAACTGACAACTGCTGACATATCGCGATCAGGGACGATCTGTGCCAGGTGTGAGCCACGCGGCATTTGTGTGCTCGGCTTTTCCTTCGTCGAGCATAACCGCGGTCCGAAGAAACACCGCCGCAGTGTAAAATTGTGACGTGCAGCGCCGGCCCCGTAGCTCAGATGGATAGAGCAGCGGTTTCCTAAACCGAAGGTCGCGTGTTCGACTCACGCCGGGGCCACCAGCCCAACCCATTCCACTCTTGCGCACACCCGATACGGCGCACCATGCGGTTGACACGACGAAGCGGCAGAGCTAGGCTTCGCTGATAGCACGCCAAATACCTGCAGTCTCGTATCTACATCCCATCCTAGGAGAACCCATGAACGCCCAGTCGATAAATGAGCGATCCATGAACAAGAACACTCTGCGAAAATCTCTTGCCCTTGGAGCGGCCGCAGCCGCACTTTCCCTCCTCGCTCTGGCGCGGTCCGCACAGGCGCAACTTCCAGCCAACTCGGGCGGCGCTTTCGAGAACGCTGCAAGCTATAGGGCCTCAGTGGAGAAGGCCTACCAATTTCAAAACACGATGATGGATGCTTATGCCTCAGGCAACACAGTGCGTCTCGCGCAGAGCTATTCCGACCAGGCGCTTGGCGCGACCGCCTTTACCTATGACAATGCCGTTGCCATCGATGCCTTCATGGTGCGAGGAGGCCATGACGACGTGGCGCGAGCCGAGGTGCTGGGCAATGGACTGATCTATGCGCAGGCAACGAATTTCCCTTTCAATGACGGCCGTTTTGCGCAAGCGTATTTTGTGAACACGCCTGCGACCGATGGCAGCGGCGCCTATATCACGCCGGCGGGATTTCCGTTTTATTTCTACGGCAGCGCAGTTGGCGACCAGGCCTGGGCTGGCATGGCTCTCGCCCAACTCTACCGCCGCACCGGCCAGGCGCAGTATCTGACGGCCGCACTGAAGGTGGCCAACTGGATTGTTGCAAATACCTACAACACGCTTGGTCCGGGCGGCTATTCCTTCGGTACTTACATCAATCAGTACAACCAGTCCGTCCCTTCGCCCAATGGCAAGTCAACCGAGCACAATATCGATACCTACGCTTTCTTCTCCATGCTGGCTGAGATTACGCATAACGGCGTTGCCGCGAATGGCTCGTCGTGGAAGAGCCTGGCACGGCATGCCCTCGACTTTGTGCTGGCGATGTATAACCCCGCCGGAGGTTACTTCTACACGGGAACGCTTGGCGATCAGATTACGGTCAATCCGTCTCCCATTCCGGAAGATTGCCAGACCTGGTCTTATCTGGCGTTGCTGAACAATCGTTACGCGAACACGATCGATTGGGCGCTGGCCAATTTGCAGACTACCGATACTGCCGCATCGCCGCACTCGAGTCTTACCGGAAGCGAAAAGATTACCGGCATGGTCTTCGATACGGCCAGTTTGACGACTTCCTTCGCCGATCCGAATGCCGTATGGCTCGAAGGGACGGCGCACACTGTCGCGGCTTTGATTGCACGGATTATCGCAGGGCGAGGCAGCCTGGCTTCACGCTTTAGCGAGCTGAAAACTGTGCAGCTGTTGGTAAACAATTCTCAGGAAGCACAGGCTGAGCTGGGCGCGGGCCAGACGGTCAACGGCGCTTCAATTCCTGTTGGCGAAGGTCTGGTGGCTTCGACGAGCGTGATGGATACCGGCTTCGGCTATACCTATGGCCCATCGCTCCATATCGGCGCAACAGGCTGGTATCTGATTGCGATTCAAGCAGGAAATCCGTTTCAGCTGGGCTATTGGAGTCTGGGAAAATAAGCGGTTTGACCGCTTTGCGTTCGCGATTGCGGTGCGGGCTTCTGTCGCAAGTCACCCTTAAGGATGCTGATGAAATGCGAGAATTCCCGCGCCGCATCGGCGCGCTCCCGCAACCATTTTCCAGAAGATGACAAATCTTTACGCGCGGTTAGTTCTTGAAGATTGTGGACACTGCCCATTCGAGCTCTGCGCGTTATCTCTGCTAGCAACCGTCCTCCACGGTTTCCTCCTCTAAACAAAGTTTCGTTTTCGCTGAGGGTATAATGCAGCGTCTCGGAGCCGCAAGAGGAGCTTCTATTGACCGTTGATACGAAGACCGTTGACACGAATGAGCATCCGATTACGGACCCCGCCCATCAACTCCCGGAGCATGCTTCAGAGGCTGAGGGTCACAAGGCCGGGCGGATTTTGCTATGGATTCTGGTGGTCCTCGCTTTTGCCATAATCGCGTTTCTGCTCTGGCGGCACTATAAAGGCGCGAAGAAACCACCTGCCGCGCCCCCGAAAATCAACATCACGACGGCGACGGCACAGCAAGGCAACATCGGCATTTACCTCGACGAGATCGGCACGGTCACACCGGCTTACACCGATTCCATTACCAGCCAGGTAACGGGCCCGGTCGTCGCCGTGCATTACAAGGAAGGTCAGGTCGTCAGGAAAGGCGACGCTCTGGTTGAGATTGATTCGCGGCCCTACCGCGCCACGCTCTTGCAGGCCCAGGGCGTGCTGGAGCGAGATCAGAGTCTGCTGGCTCAGGCCCAGATGGACCTTGAACGTTATCGCCAGGCCTGGGCGCGCAATGCGATCCAGAAACAACTGTTGGACGACCAGGAAAAAATCGTCATGCAGGATGAGGGCACGGTCAAGAACGATCAGGGAACCGTGCAGTATGACGAGATTCAAGTCGGGTACTGCCACATTACGGCGCCCATTTCCGGCCGCGTGGGCCTGCGCCTGGTGGATCCCGGCAACGTGGTGCAGTCGGCGGGCACCATAACTCTCGCCGTCATCACACAGGTGCAACCGATTACAGTGATTTTCACCATACCGGAAGACAGTCTTGGTCCGGTTGTGGCGAGATTGCAAAAGAAAGCCAAACTGCCGGTGGACGCCTTCGATCGCACCGCCCAAACGAAGATCGCAAGCGGAACATTATTAACGCTCGATAACCAGATCGACACGACCACCGGAACCGTGAAAGCGCGGGCTGTCTTTGCCAATAAGGACAACGCGCTCTTTCCCAATCAGTTTGTGAATACGCGTCTGCTGGTGAACACTCTGCAGGGCGTGACCCTGGTTCCGGCAGCGGCGATTCAACAAAATGGCTCGGCATCGTTCGTGTACGTAATTCAAAACGATGTCGCTCATATGCGCAGCGTAAAGCCCGGCGTAGCCGACAGCGGCGTCACCCAGGTGGAAGGCATTGACCCGGGAGACATCGTTGCTACCAGCAGCTTCGACAAGCTGCAAGATAACGTCGCAGTCACCACCGGCAACGCTGCTGGAAGCGGCGGTGGAAATAACGGCGGGGCAAAAGGGACAGGCAAGAGCGGCGTCAAAGGTTCGAAGTCTGCTCCGTCCGGCAGGAGCCGCACCCCGTGAGTCCATCGCGCCCGTTCATTCTGCGGCCGGTCGCCACCTCCTTACTGATGGCCGCAATTCTGCTGGTCGGCATTGTTGGCTATACCCAACTGCCGGTCTCGGCCTTGCCGCAGGTCGACTATCCGACCATCCAGGTCGTGACGTTTTATCCAGGGGCAAGCCCTACCGTGATGTCGACTACTGTTACCGCGCCATTGGAGCGGCAATTCGGCCAGCTGCAAGGCTTGAGTCAGATGACCTCGAGCAGCTCGGGAGGCGCATCCGTAATTGTTCTGCAATTCAATTTGGCGCTGAACATCGATATTGCGGAACAAGAGGTGCAGGCCGCCATCAATGAGTCGCAGAGTCTGCTGCCATCAGTTCTGCCCGCGCCGCCGACCTACAGTAAAACGAATCCGGCCGATGCCCCCGTGCTCACGCTGGGAATCACCTCCAGCGCCATGCCGCTGTCTCAGGTCGAGGACCTCGTAGACACGCGACTGGCGCCGAAGATTTCGCAGCTCAGCGGTGTCGGCCTGGTCACCATCAGCGGCGGGCAGAAGCCCGCGGTCCGCATTCAGGCGAATCCCAGGGCGCTGTCCTCCTACGGCATCAACATGGAAGATCTGCGCGCCGCACTCAGTCAGGCCAGCGTGAACGCCGCAAAAGGGAACTTCGACGGGCCGCGCCAGGATTACCAGATCGATGCCAACGATCAACTGATTACCAGCGACGACTACCGGAAAGTCGTTGTGGCCTACCGCAACGGCGCGCCCGTGATGCTCACCGATGTGGCGCAGGTCGTGAACGGCGTAGAAAACAACAAACAAGCAGCGTGGATGAACGAAACTCCCGCCGTCATCCTGAATGTGCAGCGCCAGCCCGGAGCCAACACCATCAGCGTGGTGAAGAGCATCAAGAAACTCCTGCCGCAGCTCCAGGCCAATCTGCCCACGGGGATTCAGGTCACCACGCTTACCGACCTAACCACCGCGATTGAATCGTCGGTCTCCGACGTCGAGTTCGAACTGATGTTGACGGTCGGCCTGGTCGTGCTGGTCATCTTCCTATTTCTGCGCAGCCTGTACGCCACCATCATTCCCAGCGTGGCGGTGCCGCTGTCGCTGGTAGGCACGTTTGCGGCGATGTACATGCTCGGCTATAGCCTGGACAATTTGTCGCTGATGGCGCTGACCATCTCCACGGGATTCGTCGTGGACGATGCCATCGTGATGATCGAAAACATCGCGCGCTACATCGAAGCCGGAGATCCGCCCATGGAGGCCGCCCTCAAAGGCGCAGAGCAAATTGGCTTCACCATTCTCTCGCTGACGGTTTCACTGATCGCTGTACTGATTCCCTTGTTATTCATGGGCGACGTGGTGGGGCGTCTGTTCCGCGAATTTGCGGTGACCCTGGCGGTCACGATCATTGTTTCGGCCGTGGTCTCTCTTACCCTGACTCCCATGATGAGCGCTCGCATCCTGCGGCACCAGCCGAAAGAACAACAGGGACGCATCTATCAAGCCTCGGAACGCGTCTTCGAACGCATGATTGCGTTCTATGGGCGCACCCTGAAGTTCGTCCTGCAATACCAGACGATCACCCTGTTCGTCGCGCTGGGCACGCTGGTGCTGACGATTTTTCTCTATATCATCATTCCCAAGGGTTTTTTCCCGGTCCAGGATACCGGAGTCATTCAAGGCATCACGCAGGCGCCACAGGCGATCGGCTCCAGAGCCATGGCCGCGAAACAACAGGAGATGGCCAAGGTCATTCTGGCCGATCCCGCCGTCGAAAGCCTCTCGTCCTTTATTGGAGCCGATGGTACCAACACGACGACGAACAGCGGCCGAATGTCGATCAATCTGAAGCCGCTCGATCAGCGCGACAAGATCAGCGCCTCCGATATAATCCGCCGGCTCAACTCAAAACTAAATCAGGTGCAGGGAATCCAGCTGTTCATGCAGCCCGTGCAGAACATCTCGGTGGACGATCGCGTCAGCCGCACGCAATATCAGTACACGCTCGAAGATCCCGACGCCAATGAACTCAACCAGTGGACCGATCGTTTCGTCAGCCGCCTGCGGCAGTTGCCCGAACTGGAAGACGTCGCAACCGACCAGCAAATGGGAGGGCTCGCTGTTTCGCTGGTCATCGACCGGGTGACCGCCTCGCGACTCGGCATCGCACCTGCAACCATCGACAACACCTTATACGACGCCTTTGGCCAGCGGCAGATCAGTACCATGTATACCCAGGTCAATCAGTATCACGTGGTGCTTGAAAGCCAGCCGCAGTTTCAGCTGGACCCCAACAAGCTGGAGCATCTCTACATTCAGTCCAATGCTTCCGCTGGAGCGACTGGGACTGGGGCCTCAACCTCTTTCGCGGCCTCCGGATCATCCTCCGCCGGATCGAATGCTCTGACCTCCACCGCGCTCTACACACCGGCGGCCAACACGCTTGCTCCCCCGGCGAACGCGCTTACTCCGACCGCATCCACAACCGCGAATCGCGGAGCAACCTCCGCTGGCGCCACGAGTTCGGTCATGGCGAATGCCGTACCGCTGAGCGCGTTTGCACACTTCGAAAAAACCACCGAGGCGCTTTCCATCAACCACCAGGGCCAATTTCCGGCGATCACCGTGTCGTTCAACCTGGCGCCGAATGCCGCGCTGGGCGAGGCCATTACCGCAGTCGACAAAGTAGAGAAAGACTTGCACATGCCGGCCAGCCTGCAAGCCGGTTTTCAAGGCACGGCGGCCTCGTTCACCAACTCGCTTTCCAATGAGCCGTTGCTCATTCTTGCGGCGCTCGTGACCGTGTATATCGTGCTGGGAGTCTTGTATGAAAGCTTGATTCACCCCATTACGATTCTGTCGACGCTGCCATCCGCGGGCGTGGGAGCCTTTCTTGCTCTGATTCTTTTTCACCAGGACTTAAGTGTGGTTGCGATCATCGGCATTGTGCTGCTGATTGGCATCGTGAAAAAGAACGGCATCATGATGGTCGACTTCGCGCTGGAAGCCGAACGCGAGCAGGGGAAAAAGGCGGCCGATGCTATCTACGAGGCCAGCCTGCTCCGCTTCCGCCCCATCATGATGACCACCATGGCTGCGCTGCTGGCCGGTCTGCCGCTGGCGCTGGGCAGCGGCTTCGGTTCTGAGCTGCGCCGCCCACTCGGCATTGCCATGGTGGGCGGACTGTTGCTGAGCCAGGCCCTCACGCTTTACACCACGCCGGTGATCTATATCTTTTTCGACAACCTGGCCCAACGTTTTTCTCACGGGACGAACCGCGTGGAAGCCCGTAACGCGGAACAGGCTGGGCCGGCATGAATATTTCCGCGCCCTTTATCCACCGTCCTGTAGCCACGACCCTGCTCACCCTCGCGATTGCGCTTGCCGGCGCGATCGGATTTGAGGTGTTGCCGGTCGCGCCGTTGCCGGAGGTGGATTTTCCCACGATTTCAGTCAGTGGCAGCCTGCCGGGAGCCAGCGCCGCAATCATGGCTTCGTCCGTGGCGACTCCCCTGGAGCGGCAGTTCGGCCACATCGCGGGCGTCACGGAAATGACCTCGGCCAGCACGCTCGGCAGCACTTCCATCACGATTCAGTTCGACCTCAGCCGCGACATCGATGGCGCAGCCCGCGACGTGGAAGCTGCAATCAACGCGGCGCGAACTTATCTCCCCAGCAATCTTCCGGGCAATCCCAGGTATCGCAAGGTAAATCCAGCCGACGCGCCCATCATGATTCTCGGTCTGACCTCGGACAAATTTGGTCCCGCCAGGTTATACGACCAGGCTTCGACGGTCGTAGCGCAGAAGTTGTCCCAGATTCAGGGCGTGGGTCAGGTTTCGGTCGGCGGCGGTGCGCTGCCGTCCGTGCGGGTTGACGCCAATCCCACGCAACTCGCCAGCTACGGACTCAGCATGGGGAATCTCCAGTCCGTGCTGAGCCTGCAAAACTCCGACCTGGCCAAAGGCCAAATCACCGATGGCAACGTGACCGCGGACATCCTGGCCAATGATCAAATCTCGGTCGCGCAGGACTACAAGCCGATCGTCGTCGGTTATAAAAATGGAGCGGCTGTTCACCTGTCGGATGTCGCTCAGGTAACCGACTCAGTGCAAAACATCCGGGCCGCCGGATATTTGAATGGCAAGCGCGCGGTTACGGTCATCATCTTCCGTCAGCCCGGCGCCAACATTATCGCCACCGTCGACCGCGTCCGCGCACAACTGCCGTCCATCCAGGCTTCCATCCCCTTGGGCATCGATATGACGATCGTTCTCGATCGCACCACGACCATCCGCGCCTCCGTCAGTGACGTGGAGAGGACTTTGCTTATCTCCATCGGCCTCGTCATCGTCGTAGTGTTCATCTTCCTGCGCAACGGTCGCGCTACGCTCATTCCCAGCGTCGCGGTTCCAGTCTCTCTGGTTGGCACATTCGCCGTGATGTACCTGTTCGGCTACAGCCTGGACAACCTTTCGCTGATGGCCATGACCATTGCCACCGGGTTTGTGGTGGACGACGCCATCGTCGTCATGGAAAATATCGCGCGCCATCTGGAAAATGGCATGGCGCCTTTCTCCGCGGCGCTGAAAGGCGCGGAAGAGATCGGTTTTACCGTCTTTACCATCAGCATCTCCCTCATCGCCGTTTTTATTCCGCTCTTGATGATGGGAGGAATCGTAGGCCGGCTTTTCCGCGAGTTTGCGGTGACACTCTCGACCGCAGTGTTTGTCTCGATGTTGATCTCGCTGACCACGACGCCCATGATGTGCGCCTACCTTTTGAAGGACGAACGCAAGGAAAAGCACGGCCGCATCTACATGGCCAGCGAAAAGTTCTTTGACTCGGTATTGTCGTTGTATCGCGGTAGCCTGCACTGGGTGCTCGCGCATCCCACCCTCATCCTGATCGTGCTCTTTATCACCATCGCTTCGAACGTCGTACTGATCATCAAGATTCCCAAAGGATTTTTCCCGGTCGAGGACACCGGAGCGATTGCAGGAAGCGTGCGCGGGCCGCAGGATTCCTCTTTCCCTGCGATGGACGAGTCCATCCGGCAGATTGGCGAAGTCATCAAGAAAGATCCTGCGGTCGCCAATGTGATTGCGTTTACCGGAGGCGGGGGGGCCACGAACAATGGATCGTTGTTCGTTGCACTCAAACCGCTGGCCGAGCGCAAAGTCACTGCCGCTCAAATCATCGCCCGCCTCCGGCCCCAGTTGAACCGTCTGCCGGTGGCTTCCGCATTCCTCCAGGCCGTGCAAGACTTGCGCATCGGCGGGCGATCCAGTAACGCCATGTACCAATACACCATTCAGTCCGACACGGTGGAGGATCTGGTTCAATGGGGACCGAAAATGCTCAGCGAGATGAAGCGCCTGCCCGGTTTCCAGGATGTGAGCTCGGACCAGCAGAATGGCGGCCTGGACGAACTTCTGACCTACGATCGCGTCAAGGCCGCAAGGCTGGGCGTGACCACGCAGGCGCTCGACTCGGCCCTGTACGGCGCGTTCGGACAGTCGGAAGTTTCCATCATTTACACGCAGCTGAACCAGTATTACGTGGTGCTCGAGGTCGCTCCCCAGTATTGGCAGAGTCCGGAAGGGCTGAAATACATTTATCTGCATTCCTCAGGTGGCGCAATTCCGCTGCTCGCGTTGGCCAAGGGACAAGCCAATACCACTCCGCTCGCAATCAACCACACCGGCTTGTTTCCCTCGGTGACCGAGTCTTTCAATTTGGCGCCGAATATGTCCTTGAGCGACGCCACGTTGAGCATCAGTCAGATGCAGAAGCGGCTGGGTACTCCGGCGACGATGCAGGGCTTTTATGCCGGCACGTTGCTGGCCTACCAACAATCCCTGGGTACGGAGCCGATACTGGTCGTCACCGCGCTGCTGGCGGTCTACATTGTTCTCGGCATTTTGTATGAGAGCCTGGTTCATCCCCTGACCATCATTTCCACGCTTCCCTCGGCCAGCGTGGGCGCGATGCTGGCGTTAATGATCTTCAAGGAGGATCTCAACATTATTTCGATCATCGGCATCGTACTGCTGATCGGAATCGTGAAGAAGAACGCCATTATGATGATCGATTTCGCTCTGCAAGCCGAACGCGAAGAAGGAAAGAAGCCAATCGATTCGATTTTTGAAGCCTGCATGTTACGCTTCCGTCCGATTCTAATGACCACGATGGCAGCGCTGTTAGGCGCTCTCCCCCTGGCGCTCGGCACGGGCACGGGCTATGAACTGCGCCGCCCTCTGGGCATCACCATTGTCGGCGGGCTGATTTTGAGTCAGTTGCTCACGCTCTATACCACGCCCGTCGTGTACTTGGCGTTTGATCGCATGCGGTTGCGCATGGCGGGAACTCCAGTACAAAACTCCTCCCCCGCGGCGGAAGTTGGAAGCGCGTGAGCATCGTCATGGGCAATGGGTCAGACGGAAAGGTTATGGCTATTGCCAATCAAACACCGGCAATTCGCGCATCGGCAATTCGCACGTCGTCAATTCGTGTGTTATGGCTGGGGACGGCTGCTCTGCTGCTGAGTTTGCCGGGCTGCGTCGTAGGCCCGAAATACCATCCGCCCGCGACTCCCGCGCCCGCCGCGGTCTACAAGGAATCGCCAACGCAGGTTCCGGGGACCGAAGGCTGGACGGTCGCTCAGCCTTCGGATGCCAAGTTGCGCGGCAAGTGGTGGGAGATATTCAACGATCCTGAGCTGAACGCCCTTGAGGAACAATTGAATATCAACAACCAGAATATCAAGCAGTTTTTTGAGAACTTCATGGCAGCCCGCGCGGTGGTGCGCGAGGCGCGTGCCCAATTCTTCCCGACGTTGGCGGCTGCGCCCTCGGTTACACATTCGCGAATTTCGCAAAACTTAAAGGGCAGTACCACCGTAACGGCGAACGGCACCGGCTCTAGCTTCAGTTCGGAAAGCACAATCTACTCGTTGCCTTTCGAAGCGTCCTGGGAGCCCGATCTTTGGGGCAAAGTCCGCAACACCGTGCGCCAGGCCCGATATGCCGCTCAAGTCAGCGCGGCCGATCTGGAGAATGAGCGCCTGACCGAGCAGGCGGCATTGGCCACATATTTCTTCGAAATTCGCGGGCAGGACCAGCTGCAGAAGATCTTCAATGAGACCGTCGCAGCCGACCAGAAGGAAGTCGAACTGGCTCAGTCCCTGTATCAGGCCGGCATCACGAATCAGATTGCGGTGGTGCAAGCTGAAACGGCGCTGCAGACCGCGCAAGCCGGAGCCACCAACGTAGCCATCGCGCGGGCGCAGTATGAGCACGCCATTGCCATGCTGGTGGGCAAGGCCGCTTCCGGTTTCTCCGTTCCGGTGAAGCCGATGGTTGTTGTTCCCCCTCCCATCCCGGTGGGTGTGCCTTCGGAACTGCTCGAGCGGCGTCCCGATATCGCGGCTGCCGAGCGCCTCATGGCTGAAGCCAATGCAACCGTGGGCATCGCGTATGCGGCCTATTATCCTAACCTGACGCTGACCGGGCAGGGCGGCTTTGAGAGTTCGAGCCTGGCTCACTGGTTGTCCTGGCCGAGCCGCTTCTTTTCCGTTGGAGCGAACATTTCGGAAACGATCTTTGACGCCGGTCTGCGCCGCGCTACCGTCCAGCAATATGTCGCGACCTACAATGCGGATCTCGCCGGCTACCGACAGACCGTGCTGGCCGCATTCCAACAAGTAGAAGACGCCCTGGCCGAAGTGCGCATCCTCTCGCAGGAAATTCAGCAGGAACAGCAGGCGGTGGGTTTCGCGCAAACAGCTCTCACGCTCGAAGAAGCCCGTTATGAGACCGGGATTGATCCCTACGTGGACGTGCTCGTCGCGCAGACCACCCTCCTCGCCGACCAGCAGACCCTGAATAATCTTCAAGTGCAGGAAATGACTTCCGCCGTAGCGCTGGTCGAGGCTCTAGGCGGAGGATGGGACCACTCCCAGCTCCCAGCTCCGCAGCAAGTGACGCAAAAGCCAGCCGCTTCGGACACCGCGATCCAACAGTAATGGGCGAAACCGGTTCGCCCGGCCGGAGAGACACCGGAACTCCTCCCATGAAATCGCAATGTTGGGATAGGGGGTGCCCAAAGCCTTTTCCGCACAACCGGCCGAAAAACAGCTCGACCGCGCCTGCTGGCTTCACTAAACCCTTATGCCGGAATATTTTGCGATGACCTATTTCGTTCGAATATTCTGCAAACCAACGCCGAGATCAACCTCGCAACTCAAAGAAAACAAGTATTTTATCCGGTTCGATATCAAAACGAATGTATACCCCTAAATTCCAGCCGCTTGCTTCCCAAGCGCTCCGATAAACGATGGAACCATCTCGCTCCCTTTCTCGTACTTTCTCCAGCACCGATCCTTCACGAAAGCGAGATACTATGATCCGACGTTCTGTCATTTGTGTCGCATTGTCTTTGTTATCTTTGCCGATGTTGTTTGTCCGCTCCTCCTGCGCCCAAACCGTCCCGCCGCTCGACAAGATTCAAAACCAGCAAGAGCTCGACAGCGCGATCACCGCTCTCGACGCCGCCCTGTTCGACGCTTACAACAAATGCGATCTCGACAAATTCGCCTCGTACATCGACGAAAACGTTGAGTTCTACCACGACCAGGGCGGCGTAACCCTCGGCAGAGCGGCCTTGACCGACAGCGTCAAGAAAAACATTTGTGGCAAGGTCACCCGCGAACTCGTTCCCGGAGCGCTGCAAGATCTACCACATGAAAGGTTACGGCGCCGTCGAAATCGGAGTTCACCGCTTCCACCATCCCGGCCACGACGACACCGAAGGGATCGGCGAAGCCGAGTTCATTCACCTCTGGCAATACAAAGACGGCGCCTGGAAGATCACCCGCGTAATCAGCTACGACCACCACTCCGCCGCTAAATAACTCTGATCGGAGAGTGTGTGGAGGGGACGCACCCCGCCCGCGGTTTGCAGAAGCATTTTGCTCGGTTTGACGCTTTTCCACAGTCGTCCACAGAAATATTCCTTCGTTCTGTGACGAACAACCTTGACCGCGGATACGGAAAGCGCATAGTGGGAAACGTGCGCAGAACATCCTCGATACGACTCGAAGAGAGGGGTCTGAAGATCGCCGCTAACTCCTTGTTATGGAGGATTTTGCGAGTAAGTGCTTTCGTGCCAAGATTTTACGGCCAGGCTCGCATATCGGTTTCACCCAAGTGGAATCGAATCAAGATTTTACCGACTCGATATCAAAAAAAAACCACACACATTCCCTCTGTCGAACAAACTCATCTCAACGCAGGCCCGCGAACGCCGCATGCTATAGTGCGATTTCGCGATGGGATCTTTTCTGTTCTTCGCCTTTTCGTGGTGGTCGATTCTGCTGCGGATCGTGGCTATCGTCCACTTCATCCGCCGCCGCCCAAACTTTTTCTGGATCTGGGTCATCCTCTTTCATTGGGTTGGGGCGCTCGTCTACATCCTGGTGGAAGTGATTCCGGACGCCAGCCTGCTGCGCGGAACGTTTCAGGTTTTTCCGCGGCGGCGGCGGATTCAGGAACTGGAGCGCATCGTCCTCGACAATCCTTCGGCAGGAAATTACGAAGAGCTGGGCCTGCTGTATCTCGACGACGGCAACTTCGCGCGCGCTCGCGCCTGTTACGACAAGGCAATCTCTTCGCGAACCGATCACGCCGATCCGTTCTATCGCCGCGGTATTGCCGAAGTTGAACTCGGAGACTTCGCGGCTGCCGTTCCCGACCTGGAGCGAGCCGTCAACTCCGATCCCGGCTACGACTTCCATCGGGCGAAGGGAATTCTGGCTTGGGCCTACGCGCAAACCGGACAGTCCGAAAAAGCCGACGCCCTGTTTCGCGAAGCCACCAGGATTTCCACCATCTCCGAAACCTACTACCACTACGCTCTGTTCCTCGAGTCGCAAGGGCGCACCGCCCAGGCACGCGAATGGGGACAGAAGATTCTGGAGAAGAAGCCGACCATGCCGGTCTATCTTCGGCGTCGGGAACGTCCGTGGTTTCGCAAAGCCAGCACGCTGCTGGCGCGGCTTCCGGCGGGATGACGTGCTCAACAGCGAGGTTCGCTCGACGGGCAGCCGCGGCGGCTGCCCTACGTGGCCGGTGGTCGGACATTCGCGATGATAAAATTGGTGTGGTGAAGACTTCCAGGGCCTCCATTCGACTGCTGGCAACCGACATTGACGGGACGCTGCTCAATCCACAATTTCAGATTTCCGGGGGCGATCTGCGGGCGCTGCGCCGGGCGCACGACGCGGGCATCGAAATTGTGCTGGTGACCGGACGAAGGCATACGTTCGCTTTGCCGATCGCTGTGCAGCTTGGGTTTGATCTCTGGCTGATCAGTTCGAATGGCGCGGTGACGCGGTCGCTGGCGGGCGAAACGTTTCATCGCGACCTGATGCCGGCGGAGATATGTCGCAGGCTGTGCCACGCGATGCAAAAATTCCGGGGGAATACCGTTCTGACCTTTGACAAGGAAACCAAGGGCGCGATCGTGCTGGAACGCCTCGACGAGCTCGGGTCAAGCATCCGGCGATGGCTGGAGAAGAACATGGAGTACATCGATTTCGTCGTGCCGATCGAGGATGCGCTGGGACTCGGACTTGGACACAGTATGACCGATCCCGTGCAGGCCATGTTCTGCGGCACCATGGCGCGCATGAGCCAGGCGCTGCGCGCGCTCGAAGGCGCGGGAGTAGATGGAGAAGTAACGATCCTGCGAACCGAGTATCCGGCGCGGGATTTGTCGATGATCGATGTGCTGAACGCGGGCTGCTCCAAGGGCCATGCGCTGAAGCGCTGGGCTCGGCATCGCGGTTACCGGCGAGAAGAGGTCATGGCCATCGGTGACAACCACAACGACATCGAGATGCTTGAGTTTGCCGGCTATCCGGTTATCATGGGAAATGCCTGCGCAGAGCTGCTGGGCCGCGGGTGGACCGTGACTCGGGGCAATGATGCCTGCGGAATTGCGGCCGCGGTTGATTTGGCGCTGGGGGCGGAAACGCTGAGCGTTTAAATAGCAGTCGTTGGTCGTTCGCAATGCGGAATTTGATTTTCTTTCGACTGAGGATTGGCGTCCTGCTGACGTTTGCGCTGGCGGCGCTTCCGTGCTTGGCCGGCGACGTTGCGGTGCTGCGCAATGGATTTTCGATCCGCCATGAACGGCGCGAAGTTGTCGGCGACATCACGCGACTCTATGTCAGCGCGGATGGATCCAGTTTCGTCGACGTACCTACGGCGGAGATCGAACACTTTGAGGCCGCGCCGGAGTTGCCGGCTACCGGTTCCGGGCTTCCGGCTTCCGGAGTGCAGTTCCAATCCTCACCTTTCGACAAGCTCAGGGCAGGCCTTCTCCCAAAGGACGCCAGAAATCAGGTGCCCCGAGCAGCGCTGGGCTTCGCCCCAAATCCGATCAATCTGAATGACGTCGTGAATTCGGCGAGCGGACGTTATCGGCTCGATCCCGACCTGGTCAACAGTGTGATCAAAGCGGAGAGCGGATTCAACGCGCGGGCAGTGTCGCCGAAGGGAGCGCAAGGACTGATGCAGTTGATGCCGGGAACGGCGTCCGCACTGGGCGTGCCGAATGCATTCGATCCGCGGGCGAATGTTGAGGGGGGAACGAGGTATCTGCGGGAACTGCTGGAGCGTTACAACTTTGATTTGGTGAAGGCCCTGGCAGCCTACAACGCCGGACCGCTGCGGGTGGAGCAGTATAAGGGCGTGCCTCCTTATTACGAGACGCGAGCCTATGTGGCGCGCATCGTGAGAGACTTCAATAAAAAGAAGGCGGCGCAGCAGAGCGCTTCCTCGCGCCCCGCTTCGCGAACCGGTGTCCGCAAAGTTGCAAACGAGAAGAAATCGACCTCAGTCGCCAAGACGCAAAGTTCCGCTCTGGTGCAGACAAAGCTCGGCAAGTCGCAATCCAGTGAATAGAACCGGCTGCCCGCCGCATCCTCGTCTTTCCAGCACAATGTTTGACCCCTTCGACTCCGTCATTTACCTTGGAACTGCCGTTTCCCGCTTCGCGGCGCGAGGGCTCGGCGCGGAGTTCTTCCTACTGCATGGATAAAAAGCGCATTCTGGCCAGCGTCGTTGTGTTCCTTATTCTGGCCATTCTGTTTTACCTGCAATACCGGCATTGGCGAAGCTTTGACTGGGGAACGTTCTGGGGCCAGCTTCATCGCATCAGAAAAATTCATGTTGTGCATGCCATCGCTTATGTGTACGCGGCATACGTGCTGCGCGCCTTGCGGTGGAAGATTTTTCTGAAGCCGGTGCGGCCGAAGGTGAAAACCTACGAGCTCATTGCGCCCATGATGATCGGCTTTACCGGGCTGGCGCTGCTGGGGCGCGCCGGCGAATTTATCCGCCCTTATCTGGTGGCGCGGCGCGCCGATCTTTCCTTTTCTTCGCAGTTGGCGGTGTGGGCGGTGGAGCGGGTTTTTGACGTAGGCGCATTTGCGGTGCTGATCGCGCTGGCGATTTTCTTGCCGAGCGCGCTGCAATCCATTCCGCATCCGGAGTATTACCGGCAGTTTCGCGACGCCGGATTCGTACTGGTGCTGGGAGTCACCGTGGCAGCGGCGGTTGCGGTCGTCATCAGCCGAAACGGGGAGGCCATAGCGCTCTGGGTGGAAAAAAGGTTTTCACACTTGTCTTCTGGCCTCGGACACAAGCTGGCGCAGAGAGTCCGCGAGTTTGGCACGGGACTGAAGACGATTCACGAACCCATGTCCCTGTTGTGGGTTGCGCTGTTGTCGCTGGTGATCTGGTACATCACGGCATTGGCTTACAAGGAAGTGACGCATTCCTATGGCGTGGATGCGCTGGAAATACCGGTGTCGCAGCTCCTGATTCTGATGGGCGCGAGCATGGCGGGATCGATGCTTCAATTACCGGCGGTAGGCGGCGGCTCGCAGATGGCGACCATCGCAACGCTGTCGGCGGTCTTTGACGTACCGCCGGAGATGGCGGCTAGTTGCGGAATCCTGCTCTGGCTAGTCACCTTCGCATCCGTGGTGCCGACGGGTCTGGCGCTGGCGCATCACGAGAGACTGTCGTTAAGAAAGTTGTCGGCCGAGAGCCATCGCGCGGAGGAAAAGGAGATAGAACAGCCGCCGAGAGTGTGAAGATGGAGTTGAATTTGCAACTGGAACCCTTCTTTCTCGTGATGATCTGAGCGAGCGAACGACTTCTGTCAGGGGTCTGCGGGAGGTACTCAGGCGTCCCTCCGAAGGAACAGCCGAACTTGGGACTGGGCACCAAAGTGAAATAGAAGATCGACCCAGGGTTCCCATCTTTTCGCTTATACAAGAAAAGCCCCGCCTTTTCGGCGGGGCTTTCGCGGGCAGGAGTGTCCGCGCCACACGATCTAGCTAGAAGCTAAGAGCTAGTAGCTAGAAGCTGCCTCAGTACATGTCGCCCATGCCGCCGCCGCCGTGGCCGCCGGGGGCGGGAGCTTCCTTCTTTTCAGGAATCTCCGCTACCAGGGCTTCGGTGGTGAGCATCAGGCTGGCGATGGAGCCGGCATTCTGCAGGGCGGTGCGAACGACCTTTGTGGGGTCGAGCACGCCTGCTTTGACCAGGTCCTCGTACTCGTTGGTGAAGGCGTTGAATCCGTAGTTGGTTTCCTTGGATTCGAGCACCTTGCCGAGGATGACTGCACCTTCTTCGCCGGCGTTCTCGACGATCTGGCGCAGGGGCTCGGTGATGGCGCGCTTCACGATGTTGATGCCGATCTGCTCATCGCCTTCGGCCTTCACCTTGTCGAGCGCGCTGGCGCAACGGGCCAGAGCGACTCCGCCGCCGGGGACAATGCCTTCTTCCACGGCTGCGCGGGTGGCGTGCATCGCGTCTTCCACACGGGCTTTCTTTTCCTTCATTTCGGTTTCGGTTGCGGCGCCGACTTTAATGACGGCTACGCCACCGACCAGCTTCGCCAACCGCTCCTGCAACTTCTCGCGGTCGTAGTCGCTGGTGGTCTTTTCGACCTGGCTGCGAATTTCTTTTACGCGGCCTTCGATCTCAGCGTGCTTGCCCTTGCCTTCGACCACCGTGGTGTTGTCCTTGTCGATGGTGATCTTCTTGGCCTGGCCGAGGTCGCTGATCTGAACGTTCTCGAGCTTAATGCCGAGATCTTCTGTGATGGCCTTGCCGCCGGTCAGGATCGCGATATCCTGCAGCATGGCTTTGCGGCGATCGCCGAAGCCAGGAGCCTTGACGGCCGCGACTTGCAGCGTGCCACGCAGTTTGTTGACGACGAGAGTGGCGAGCGCTTCGCCTTCCACGTCTTCTGCGATGATCAGGAGCGGCTTGCCGGACTTGGCAATCTGCTCGAGCAGCGGGAGAAGATCCTTCATCGAGCTGATCTTCTTTTCGTTGATCAGGATGTAGGCGTTCTCGAGTGCGACTTCCATGCGCTCGGGATCGGTGACGAAGTAGGGCGAGAGGTAGCCGCGGTCGAACTGCATGCCTTCGACGACTTCGAGCTGAGTCTCCAGAGTCTTCGACTCTTCGACGGTGATGACGCCGTCTTTGCCGACCTTCTTCATGGCCTCGGCAATGATCTTGCCGATGGTCTCGTCATTGTTGGCGGAGATGGTGCCGACCTGGGCAATCATTTCGCCGGTGACTGGCTTCGACAGTTTGTCGAGTTCGCCATTGACGCGGTTGCCTTCTTTGTCGAGCTTGCCGGCGATGATAGTGACGGCTTTCTCGATGCCGCGCTTCAGGGCCATGGGATTGGCGCCGGCGGCAACTGTCTTGACGCCTTCGCGGTAGATGGCCTGGGCGAGAACGGTAGCGGTGGTGGTGCCGTCCCCGGCGACGTCGGACGTCTTCGAGGCGACTTCACGAACCATCTGGGCGCCCATATTCTCGAGGCCGTCCCGAAGTTCGATTTCCTTGGCTACGGTGACGCCGTCTTTGGTGATGGTCGGCGAACCGAATTTCTTTTCGATGACTACGTTGCGACCCTTAGGGCCGAGGGTGACCTTCACGGCATCGGCCAGAAGGTTGACGCCGCGGAGGATCGCCTGTCGGGATTCTTCTCCGTGAACGATTTGTTTTGCCATTGCTGTTTTCTCCTATATCTAGTTTGAATTCTGTGCAGGCGGTGCCTGCGTAAATTGCTTTGCGGCTTCCGGCTTCCGGAAGACGATTCGTGGCTAATTCGCTGAGCGGTTCCCGAAAGCCGGGAGCCGGACGGCGGAAGCCCTATTTCCTCGAGCCGGCTAGTTCTTTCTTGGCAGGAGTCGCGGCGCCGGTGAGGGTGCCGAGGACTTCTTCTTCTTTCATGATGATGAAGTCTTCGCCATCAATCTTGATTTCGGTGCCGGAGTACTTGCCGAACAGGATGCGGTCGCCCTCTTTGACGGCCAGAGGGAAGGTCTTGCCTTCGTCGTTGGTGCGGCCTTTGCCGGTGGAGATGACTTCGCCTTCCTGCGGCTTGTCTTTGGCTGAGTCGGGGATGATGATGCCGCCGCGAGTGGTGGAAGCCTCTTCCACGCGACGGACCAGAATGCGGTCATGGAGTGGTGCAAATTTCGCCATGATTTGTTGCTCCTTTCAAGGAATTATACGGTTGTGTGACTCGGTTGATTTGCGTAAACCTATGATTTGGTTGGGTTAGGCAGTGCTGTTAGCAGTTGCGCCTATCGAGTGCTAATTCTAAGGCATGCGAGTAGGATTGTCAAGGGGGTCAGAGAGGGTAAGGAATGGCTGGCCTCGTCTAATCGTCGGAATTGTGGATCATAAGCATTCTGAGTTCGGCGCAGTACACCGGGCGAGGGATCTCGCGCGGGAGATCGTGGACGCCTCGCCCTGTCCGCGCGAGTTCCTTCACTTCGCCTGACGAACGGGTCGGTTCAGGATGACTCCCACGCATGCGGGGAAAATGTACGCCTAGATTTCGGGCTGGGCTGTGCCTTTGGCGATGGCTTCGTCGAGGAGCTGCTTCATCTGGCGACTTGCCTGTTCGGCTAGTTTTCCCTGCTCCTCGCCGAGCTTGCCTTGCTGTTCGCCGAGTTTGCCCTGCTGTTCTCCCAGGGCGCCCATTTCCTCGCCGAGCTTGCCTTGCTGGTCGCCGGCGTGGGACTGGATTTCGCCGATCTTACTCTGCAGTTCTCCGATTTCGGATTGGATGTGGCCGACTTGATCCACGGTTGCGCCGCCACCGGAACTGAGTTGTTTCAATTCGGCTTTCAGTTTTTCGAGGTCGGCGTTCAGGTCGGGAACGTTGACGCGAATCTGTTGCATTTTAGCGCCGAGCGCTTCCTGTTGTTTGCCCAGAGCCTCTTGTTGTTTGCCGAGCGCTTCCTGTTTCTTGCCCAACTCTTCTTGCGGCTCCCAAAACTTCTTGGCGCGGTCGACGGTGGCCTGGTCGCGAATGACGTAGGATTTTTCGTCCCGCTCAAACCAGATGAAGTCACCCGGGATATTTTTCCTGAGCTTCTCGACATGACGGGCGTCTTCTGACGACCCGGACATGGTGAAGCTATCGGTTTTGCCGGAGACAATGACGAACCGCTGTTCGTCGTCGTAACCGTAGTGATAGGAAAAACGGCGGCCGGAGAATGACCTTACAGAGTCCGATTGGCCAATCGCTGCAACCGGGGCTACAGGTGCGATCACAGCGACCGGAACCGATGGACCCAGCGGCGCCACCGGGGCGACGACGCCCGGGCCGATACCAGCCACGGGCGCAAGACTCGGACTCGGAATGCCGGACACTCCGCCCCGGATTGTGCCGTGGATCATCGCGGGTGCAAGTGCCGGCTGGAGTTCAGGAGTTGGTTCGGCTTGAGGGGGAACTTCTGAGGCCGGTGCTGCTGTGGTACTTGGCTGAGAATGCGGCGTATTCGAAGGATTGGCGGCCGGCGCGGGCGGCGTAGTGTCCTGTCCGGATTGAACGCTTCGCAGGCTGACATGTTGGGCCGGCTGTGCGGAAGCAGCGAGGTAGACCACTGGAGCCGCAAGGGCGACGATGGCAACGGCAACGGATTTCTGGAGACTCATGGCAACGGATCCTTTCCAAGCGAGAATTCTTTCTACGCGATGTTCAGCTTGATCGGCTTTGGCCATCGAAACGCCCTGCCACCAGACTCGGCCCGGGCCGGCGTGCAGGGTTTCGAAGAATCCGAGCAGGATCCTGGCGTAATGCTTGCGATCGGTGCCGCAGGACAGTGCAGCTTCATCGCTGGCTTGCTCGGCCAGATCGGCGAGGTGGCGGTCGAGCCACCAGGAGAGCGGGCTGAACCAGAAGATCGCGCGATGCAGCAGGGAAAGGCGCTGGGTGAGAGCGTCACGGCGGGCGACATGCGACACTTCGTGGGCGATGACGGCGTCGATCTGGGCGTCGTCCCAGTCGCGCCAGGCGCTAGGGAGCAGAATTGTGGAGCGCAAAGCGCCGATCGTAACCGGAACGGAAATTAATTCCGATTCGGCGGCTTGCGGAGTCGAGGCAAGGCTCCACGCGGATGCGCGTGCGGCGAGTCGCTGCGTTATGCGCGCATCGTCAATCTTTGCCGAGGCTCGCAGCAGACGGTGGGTGAACGCGAGACCTGTGAAGAAACGTGCGAACAAAATCATAGTGACCGCGAGATAGATCCCGGCTGCGATTACGTTCCAGCGAATTGAAGACAGGGGCCATTTTGAATAGGCGGGAGACGACACAACCTGTCCGTTTATTGAATGCGAGGCGGGAGACAGCGAGGTCGCGGTAGCCGCTAATCTTTCTCTTTCGCCTCCTCTTTCGCCCCGCTGGGGCTTGTGCGTGAGTAGTTCTCCCCCACGGCTTGCGCCGTGGGCTGCATTCTGGCGCCGCTCCGCGGCTTGGAGCGGAGAGCTTTCCTCCATAGTGCCGCCGAAGATCTGGTTCTGCTTCGCGTTCATAGCATTCAGCAGAAACGCGGATGCGGGAATCGGCAGCGGCGGCAGCATCTGTTGCAGCAGGGGCATGGCGAGGGCGGCATAGAGGACCGCGGTCCAGGTGAACAGGCGCAAGGAAGTGTTTTTCACCCGAAACGCCGAGAGCCCGACTCCAACGATGATGCTCAGGGCCAGGGCGCGAGCGGCCGGAATCGCGAGCTGCGCGAGAAGGGTTGTGGACGCCGGAATGACAGCGATCAAAGTCATGGCTTTTCCTTTTCAGCAATCCCTTTTTCAGCGATCTCTTTTTCAGCGATCTCTTTTTCGGCGATCTTGCGGGCCAGCCTTTCCAGTTGCTTGCGATTGAGCACCGCATTATCCACCATGCCGAGGACGAGTTGCTCGGCGGACCCGCCGCAGAAGCGGTCGATGATTCCCTTTACGGCGCGCACGGCGACGTTCTGGCGCATGTCTGACGCTTTGTATATAAATGTGCGGCCTTGAACCTGGTGAGTGAGGTAACCTTTTTCTTCCAGGCGGCGCAGCACGGTGCGGATGGTGGAATCTTTCATGGGCCGTGAGGATGCCAGTCCTTCCCGGCAAACCTCGGAGGAAGAGGGACCGTGGGTCCAGATGTAATCCATGACGAGCTGCTCGACCTCGCCGATGTTCTTTAGACGGCCTTTCTTTGGGTTGGTCATTCCGGTCAGCGATTCTGTGTTAACCGTTGTAGCGTTACAAGATGTAACAGACGGTTGCGGAGCTGTCAATAGAAAACTCATTGGTGCGTGTTTGAAAGCGGCCCACGGTCGAGTGTTCGTTGGGAGGCCGGAATCTTTCTTCATACTTGCCGGTGGCAATGCGGTGGCTGAGAGTAAACCTATCCTTTCCCGTCCCAAAGAAAGTGCGAGGAAGTAATCTATGCAACCCATCGTTTGTCTGCGCTGCAGACGTGAAATCGAAGCCGGACACAAGTCGGTAGCGGTGTATATGTTCGCGCAGACTGTAGGGGTGAAGCCGCGGCAAAAGTCTGGGGCGCAGAGGATTTGCTTTTGTCCGCAGTGCGCGGTGTCGCTGGCGATGGGGCTGCCGCCGGAGGGCGCGCTGAACATGGCGGCCTGGGATATGATCCGCGATCTGGTGAGTTCGGAGCCTTCGTTAAATTACGCGGCCTGGGAAGGCCTGCGAAGCGTAGCCGGACTGCTGGGTTCCGGGGAAGATTCCGTTACCGATACGAGAGCCCGGATCCGCCGGGCGGGATAAACGAGTTAAGCCATGCCGCCACCCCCTGGCAATAGGAGATCGTTATATCCAGATTCCGGCGACGAACATTGCGCGCTCCGCCGAGTTCTATCAGCGCGTTTTTGGCTGGAACGTTCGGGAGCGCGGAGACGGTCGTCTTGCCTTTGACGACGCAGTGGAGAGGTGAGCGGAGAATGGATTCTTGATCGCCCGCCGGCTACCCAGCCCGGCTTGTTTTGCCGCCGCTTGGCGCTGGAATCGGAATGGGCGCAGGCCGAGACGTAACCAGCTACGTCTCTATGGTAATCAATCGGCAGAGTCTTTTATTCTTCGTGCGCGAGTTGCTGGCCATGGGAGTCGACCTGGATTTCCTTTTTCTTGGCGCCGGTTTGAACCACAGCTTCGTAGGCTACGAGTTTGTCATGTTTGGTAAGGGACTCGACCTTAAGAATCTTACCGGCGCCAGCTTTTGCCTGGAGTTCGTTTTTTACGGCTAAGGGCAGAGAGTCTAGTGCCACCTGTTCTTCGACCTCGGCCACGGCGCCTTTGGCGTCGATAAGAACGTCTCGACTGTGGCCGTTGACGGTCATTTCGGCTTCGTAGTAAGTCTCGCCTTTTTCTTTTTCCTGCGAGAACCCCTTGATGGTGGCTCCTTGACTCTGGGCCTGCACGGTTTTTTCGACGGCGGAAGGCAGATCCTTGCGCTCAATCTTCTTTTCCTGAGCCAGTGCGATGGTCGTAAGGGAGAGAGTTGCAACGACGGCGAAGTTTGCGATGCGCATAGATGATCCTCGGAGCATTCCTGGAAACAACTGTTGAGAACAAGGACGGCAATTAGGGGCTGCCACCCTCATTCCTCTTAACCATGGGTTCATTACACGCTGTGTGACTGAAGATTAAATGAAAGAAGTTGATGGGTGCGCGTGGCTCTGGCAATGTTGCGAGTCGAGTATGATATCTCCGAAAACTTATGGATAAAAAATTTCGCGTGTTCGCTACCTGCGACATTGGTGAGGCGATTGATCTGCTGCGCAAGCGAGGATATGAAGTTGAAGTCTATCCGCGTCCGGAGGCGCCGCCGAAGAGTTTGATCGTCGAAAAGGTTAAGGCTGGGGTGGACGGGCTGATCACAACGCTGCGCGATCCGATTGACGCGGAAGTGTTTGAGGCGGGCAAGGACAGGTTGAAGGTTGTGGCGCAGATTGCCGTAGGGTTTGACAACATTAATCGTGCGGACGCGAATCGCTACAAGGTTCCGTTCACGCATACCGCCGACGTGCTTACGGAGGCTACGGCGGAGTTTGCATTTTTTATGATGGGGACCTTGGCTAGAAAAATGTGGACCGCCGAGCACCTGACGCGCGAAAACAAGTGGGGATACTGGCATCCTTATTTGCCGTTTTTGGGGGATGAAGTCACCTGCAAGACAGTCGCAGTAATTGGGACGGGGCGTATTGGCCTGGCGTTCATCAAGAAGTGCGTCGGGTTCGATATGAATGTTTTGTGCTATGACCCGGCGTATGAGAATCGTGCATTCGTGAAAACGATTCAGGAGATGAATGATCTGCGGCATGCGCGAGGGCTGACGAAAGAAAAAGCATGGATCAAGTATGTGCCGTTTGAAGAGGCGTTGCGGGGAGCGGACTTTGTCAGCGTGCATGTGCCTTTGCTGCGAACCGGGGAGAGTGCGACGCCGACATATCATCTGTTCAACGAAAAAAATCTTCGGCTGATGAAACCGACTGCGTTCCTGGTGAATACTTCGCGAGGGCCGGTGGTGGATGAGGCGGCATTGGCGCGGGCGCTGCGGGAGAACTGGATTGCGGGGGCTGCGCTGGATGTTTACGAGAAGGAACCGTTGCCGGCGGATTCTCCGCTGCGGGATCCGGCGATTGCGGACCGGTGCCGGTTGCTGCCGCACTTCGCCAGCGCGGCGCGGATCACGCGGCTTTCAACCGATCCAGATAAAGGAATGGCGGGGCGGTGTGCGCAGGGGTTGATTGATGTGCTGGAGGGCAACTACGGCGGAGACGTTACGAAGGTGCCATATGTGGTTAATAAGGAAGCGTTTGGGAAATAGTTAGTGCCGGCTGAATCGTCCAATGACTGGGGAGGATCAAAAGGTTTCATGGCGTCCAGCTACGGGGTTGCGAGTACAATAGTCAGGATTGGACACATTGTCAGGATAAACAGGATCTGAATGAATAAACGACTTTTGTGGGTTGTTCCGTTCGTCGCGCTTTGTGCTTCGGCTTTGGGGGCTCTGGATTCCGCAGGTCAGCCGCAGTTGAAGCTGGTGCCTGCTCCGAAAGAAGTGCAGTTGCGCGATGGCGGATTTCAGGTTGGACCGCGGACCAAGATTTTTGTGCAGCTGGGGCATCAGTCTGAGGATCGCATCGCTGCCGAAACTCTGGCGGAACAGGTGGCGGACCAGTCTGGCTTGAGGCTGGACATCCTCGGCATGAAGGCTGCCGGCAAGGCGGAGGGCGGCGCGATTGTTCTGGCTCGACTGCAAGACGCGCGGGTGAGGCGGTTTCTGGCGCGAAATGGGCTCAAGGCCGACGAACTGGTGGGCGAAGATGGGTACCTGCTGTTTTCCGACAAGTCGCATCTGATTGTGGCGGCGAATACGGGTCAGGGGTTGTTCTATGGCGTGCAGACCTTGCGGCAGTTGCTGCGGCCGGATGGAAAGGGATTGATGTGTCCGGCGGTGGGGATTCGCGATTGGCCCACGTTGCGCCAACGCGTCGTGCAAGAGGATGTTAGCCGCGACACGGTTCCTGAAGTAGCACGGCAGCAGTTCCGCGGGCCGGGGGTGTAGTTCAGCCGTCCCGCCCGGGACGCGGTTCCATCCTATCAGTGCTCCCCGTCGTTCCTCCGGCGCCTGGTTCATTCCATCGGCGGCGGCCGCGAGGTGATACCTCATAAGTTCTGTACTACTTTTCATACCTCCTGTGCTGTTTGTACACTCCAGCCTTTTCCGATTCATTGCAGCGCCGCGGTTTTTTCTGCCCGACTGATCGCATAGAATCCATGCATGTTTTCTGAGCGGACCAGCTGGCGGTTGGCGCGGAATCGATTTACGCAGGCGCTGGAAAAGGTGCGTGCGGAGGGGCGAACAGTGCTTGACCTGAGCGCGTCGAATCCTACGCGTGTGGGGCTGCATTATGAATCGCGGGCAATTCTGGGAGCGCTGGCTTCCGCGCGCTCGCTGGATTACGATCCGCAGTCGAGGGGGTTGCTGGAGGCGCGGCAGGCAGTTGAAGAATATTACCGCGATGAACATCAAGTTGGCGGGGTGGATGCCGAGCGGATCGTTCTTACTACGAGTACAAGCGAAGGATATTCGTTCGTGTTTCGCTTGTTGTGCAATGCCGGAGATGAGTTGCTGGTACCGAAGCCGAGTTATCCGCTGTTTGAGTTTCTGGCGGATTTGCAGGACGTGAAGCTGGTGGCTTATGAGTTGATCTACGATCACGGATGGCAGATGGATTTTCCGTCGCTGGAAAATGGAGTGACGGGCCGGACGCGCGGGGTAGTGGCGGTGCATCCCAATAATCCGACTGGGTCGTAGTGAGTCCCGCGGAAATGCAGATGCTGAATTCGTTCTGCCGGGAGCACGGGCTGGCAGTGATTGCGGATGAAGTGTTTCTGGACTACCGGCTCGGAGACGCCAGGCACGCGAGCTTTGCCGGGAACCGCGACGTGCTGACATTTACTTTGAGCGGCCTGTCAAAGATTTCGGCATTGCCGCAGATGAAAGTTGCGTGGGTGGTGACGGGTGGACCAGAGAACGAGGCTGCCGAGGCAATGGGGCGGCTGGAGGTGATTGCCGATACCTATCTTTCGATGAATGCGCCGCTGCAGTGGGCTCTGCCGACTCTGCTGAGGCAGAGGAAAAAGATCCAAGGGCAATTGATAGAGCGGGTGAAGCAGAATCTTGCGGAGCTTGATCGGCAGGTTGCGACACAGAACGCGTGCACGCGACTGAACGCCGAGGGCGGATGGTATGCGGTGTTGCGGGTTCCGGCGACGCGATCGGATGAGGAGTTGGCGATCGAACTGCTGCGCGAGAGATCGGTGCTGGTGCATCCCGGGCACTTCTATGATTTTCCGCGCGACGGATATTTGGTTCTGAGTTTGATTACGGCGCAGAAG
This sequence comes from uncultured Acidobacteriaceae bacterium, assembly GCA_963709305.1. Lineage (GTDB taxonomy): Bacteria > Acidobacteriota > Terriglobia > Terriglobales > Acidobacteriaceae > Sulfotelmatobacter. The sequence continues at coordinate 369,086 of CAVPWO010000012.1, forward strand.
GACTTTGCAGAAGGACTGAGCGCAATTTTGAAAAAAGTAAATTCTTGATTGCGAGTTGCGATCCCCGTTGCGAATCCGAGTCGATACTGCTGCGCAGAGCGGCGATTCGTGCCAACCTTGCGGCTTGACGCGTCATCCTATGTGGCCACGACTGGAGGATATCTATGCATCGTGGAAACAAGTAGTTAGCTTCGCTGTTTGTGTCAGCTGCATTGATGGCGCCCATGGGGGCTTTTGCGATGGCCACACGACAGGATGACCACGAGCGGCACCAGCAGGAAGAACGTCGCGTGTACAATCCTTATCACAAGGATTATCACAGCTGGAACAGAGCCGAGGATGATGTGTATCGGCACTGGCTGGAAACACGGCACGAAGCCTACGTCGATTACGAGCACCTCAAGAAAAAGACCAGCGAGCCTCTGGAACTGGCGTCACGAACACGAACAGCATGAGCACATGGAGCACCAGTAACGATTGATGGCTGCAACCTGTGAATTTTTTTAAGCGGCGGAGGCTAGTCCTCCGCCGTTGCCTATTATTGCGAGGGTTTACTTCTTCACGACGGACGGATTGGTCTCGCGTTCTTCCCCAATCGTAGTCAGTGGGCCATGACCGGGAACAGAGACCGTATCGTCAGGCAGGGCTAGGATCGTGCCGTGCAAAGAATGCAAGATCTTCTGCATGGACCCGCCGGGCAGGGCGGTGCAGCCATCGAGGCCGGCGAAGAGCGTGTCGCCGGCGATGAGCTTATGATCGGCAGCGAAGTAGAGGCAGATGCTGCCTTGGGTGTGTCCCGGAGTATGCAGGATGCTGGCACTGAGTGATCCGGCAGTAATTGTTTCTCCCGTGGTTACGCTGCGATCAATGTCGACCTTTCCGGGCGGCGGAACGCCGGAGTCCATCGCGGGCTTGCACGTCGAGCATCTTCAGCAGGTCGTAATCGTTCTGGTTTAGCAGGATGGGAGCGCCGGTAGCGCCGCGAAGTTTCATGGCTCCGCCAACGTGATCGATATGTGCGTGGGTGACTACGATCTGTTTGACTTGCAGATTGTGCTTGCGGATGAGGGCGAGACTTCCTGGATGTCATCTCCTGGGTCGATGACCATGGCTTCGCGGGTGAGTATCGTCGCCGATGACGGAGCAGTTGCATTGCAGCGGACCGACGGGGAGGATTTCGTGGATCATGGGGATATTGTAGCGAGTAGTTTGTAGCGCCGCAGTCGCGCTGACTGTCTGAGGTTGCGCGGTCGAGACGCCCCCCGCGACAGCCGGCAAGGGCTGCCCTGAACGAAGTCGAAGGGTGCCGGCGCTACTCGTGCGCTTGCCGCGCAGGCCATCCGGGGGAGACAATAGGGCCGCGTGCGGGGAGGCTTTGTGGCGAAATATCGTCAGCATGGTTATCAGGATCGCGACCGCGCGCGGACCGCACGAGGTCGGGAGAAAAGTCAGGCGTGGCTCCGCCTAAGAGGGACAATACGTTTGGTCCACGTCCGGTCAATTTGCCGGGCACGCGGGCGGTTTCGCGATGTACACAGTGCGGGACAGTATTGCAGGGGATGTCAACTTCGGAGCAGTGTCCGAAGTGCGGGTTTGAGCTGCATTCGTGCAAGCAGTGCACTTATTTGGATCCGGGGAGCGGGTTTGAGTGCATGCAGCCGGTGAAGGAACGCATCCCGAAAAAGGATGCGAAGAACGAGTGTCCGCTGTTTGAGATTCGCGTCGAGACCCGGGAAAAAGAAACTTCGACGCCTGCGAGGAGTTTGCGGCCGAATGATGCGCGGGCTGCGTTTGAGAATTTGTTTAAGAAATAGATCTGCCGCACTCTGGCTGCTCGAAAAGTCAAAACCAGGCGGAGCTGCGCCCGGCGGAAAACCGAGGCGGCTGTCCCTACATTACTGATCCCCA
>CAVPWO010000013.1:0-148232 GCA_963709305.1 uncultured Acidobacteriaceae bacterium
CCGGATAATGTCCGACTTGCCGACAATCCGGCCGGTGCCACGGTTCGGGTTGGAAGGGATTCCGCAGCACGCTCAAGAGTATTGTGAACGGGGATCGCGTCCGCAACCAATCATCGCCCGTCCATCCGCCAGGTCACAGAGCGCTTAAGAACACGACCAGATCAGATTCCTCCTGAGGCGTCAGCACCAACCCGAACCGTGTTTCATAAAAACGCACAACGTCCATCAAACTTCGTGCCGATCCATTGTGGAAGTAAGGGGCGCGTGCGGATAATCCGCGCAGAATGGGCCCCTTGATTTTGCCGACGTGATCAAACTTGCCGTCAATCAATGCCTGACCCAAGTCGGTCATGGTTTTGCAGTTGTTCGTCGGCAGTCCAGTCGCCGGGTCCAGTTTGCAGACGGTGATACTTGGTAGATAGCTGATATCCAGGCCGCCCAGGTTCACCGAGGCGTTCGAGACATTCGGATCGCCGGTTCCAATGTCGAGCGGTGTAGGGAAAGAGTGATTGCCTACGTTCGGTGTATCGTGGCACGTTCCGCATGTCCCGGTAAGCGACGGGATCCCTCCGGCTACCAATCCGCCTGCCGATACATCGTCGTTGATGCCCGCCACTCCCGTGATGTTGATTGGCTTGGAATTAAAAATAGCTTGCCCGCGCGCCACTGCCGCTCGGGGGCCGAATGGGGGCGAGGTCTCCCACGCATCGAAGGGGCTGAAGATCGCGGGCGAGAACTGCCCGTCTCCCGGCGTGACCATCCCTCCAGGTTGCTCGAACTGGGGCAACAGAGCATGGACGCTGGAATTGATGCTGATGAAGAAAGGTTGATCCAGGAGCGCTCCGGGACCTCCTGTAGCTGTATGCGCGTTCAGTAGGCCGGCGCTATTGCTGAATGCCTGGGCGGTGGCCAGGCCCATCTCGAAATTTACGATCGGCGCGAGTCTAGGGTCGGAGATGGTAATCGGAGGTGATGCCTGTGCGTGATTATTGGTGGCGTCCATTGCCTGATGAGTCAGATCGTTCAGCAACGAATCGGGATAGTTGTTGTAGAGAATTTTCGTCGTGCCGGTGGCCGCTGACGATTCTCGCCCGTCGAACATTACCGCACTCAAGAAGCGAAGATTCGTCGCGGGAAGCGGCCGCCGGTACATGGAGATCGTGGCGGTTTCATTGCAACCGTAAGGGTTTTGCACGCTGGTGACCGCGTAATCCGCGTTCGCCGGTACGGCAATCCCTATTCGGATCAGGCCTCGCGTCCGCAGCAGGCTGTAGGCACTGTACCTTCCGTCGAGCGTGGAGACGTCGATGTCGTGATTGCAGTTCGATCCGTCTACGGGACGGAAAATTGGGTCCGTGCCGTGCGTCAGCAGGAAACGCAACTCAACATTGGTCGCCGAGACCGACATGCCGTCGCTCGGCTGGTGACAGCTCCCGCAACTCCGTCCGTTGGTTCCGAAGCTTTGGAAGAATGGTCCGGTTTGATCGATGCCTCCCCCATTGCTGCTGTACGTTTGCGACGCTCCATTCGGGTTCGGAAAGAATACGCCGTTCGGAATCAATGAGAACAAGCCAACCAGCGGGCCTTGTTGTCCACGCGCTGTCTGAAAGGCGAGAAGAATCGCCCCCGCCGCCAGCGCGGTCCCGATCATTCCGCGCCTATGTCGCTGAAGTGCGGAGACATTACACCTGGAAATAAGGCTGTGAACGCGCTGGGCTAGGTCACGCATGGAAAGCTCCTTCTTGAGAAACCGGCGCCAGGGGAGGAATTGGGTGTGCTCTCGGCTTCTACTCTTTAAATCGGAAAGGGCGAGCAAAAGACGACACCTTGCCCAAAAAAATCGTGGATTATAGCCACACCGCAGCGACGCCAGCAGGCGCATACCGAAGGTTTTTGGCGAGTGCCGTACTCGAAAAAGACCGCGAGCTTACTTGATGTTGGAATCGGGCCTACTGGCGAGATTAGTCGTTTCGGTGAGAGCAAGTTGGGTGTAAGAGCAGCCCGAGCCGACCGCCTTTTCTAACATCTGCGCAGACATTCTCATTGTGGCGAGGGCTTCCCCATGCATCCCTTTTGCCTCCAGAGCCTTCGCCAGAAAATAATACGCATTCCCCAGCCCAGCCGAGGCCTCACCCGGCTGCAGAGATGCGCTCGCGTCCTTTATCGCCTTTTCCGCGTCGCCCTGCGCCGCTCCTAACATACCGGCTCGCAACTCGATCTTGGCACGCAGCACGTAAATCGCAGGAAACATGAAGATTCCCTGGCCACCGCTGCTGATCGCATTCTGCGCTATGGTGATTGCTTGATTAATGAGTTCGAGCGCGACTTTCTGGTTCCGCGTTCGCTTGCGATGAGCGCACGTTCTAACGTGCCTGCCAGGCTAGTGTCTCTGCTGGGCTAAGGTGGCGCGCTCTTTGGCCTTAGCCACCAGAGCGGCAAACCTAGGACTGCCTTGAAGCGCCTTCAGATCGCGGTCTTTTTCCATTTGCAGCGCCTCCACGGGGCGCAGGCCAATATCAATGGCCTGTTGCAGGAGGGAGAGCGCCTCATCGGTGCGGCCGCGTTTGGCGGAGACTGTGGCCAGATCGTATACGGTGACGGCGATTTCCGGTTGATTGGGCCGAAGAACACGGCGTTCGAGTTCCAGCAGTTGTCGCAATGACTTTTCGGCTTCGTCGAATTCTCCCATGTCCGCCTCAATGGTGGCCTCATTCATCCTGTAGTGAATCGTAGACAGGTTCTCCGGGCCGGCCACGCGCAGCTTAATCTCCAACGCCTCATGTTGCAGTTTGTATGCTTCTGCGTATCGCTGCTCGTGAACCAGTATGGCTGCAAGGTTATTCATTGAAACAACCGTGAAATTGGCTTCCGGGCCCAGCGCACGCTTTTGTTGTTCCAGGACTTCCCGCTGTAATTTCTCGGCTTCCGCAAGATGGCCTTCTTCGCTCAGCGTCGTCGCCAAATCCCCCTTGACGCCGACCGTGTCGTGATCTTCTGGTCCGAGGACGCGCCGCTCGATATCGAGCAGCTTTCGTTGCCGGAATTCCGCTTCGGGAAACCGACCCTCGTTGTATAGAGTCCAGGCGAGCTTTTGTGCACTTTTCAATATTTCCCGGTTCTCTCTTCCACCGGAAGAGATAGCCACCGTGACACTCCGATCCAACAGCGCTTCGGCGCGAGAGTAGAGACCCAAATTCAGGTACGCCATCCCCATCACATACATCATGCGCGACTGAACCTCGGGCTCCTTGGATAAGCCGGTGTCGATATCCGTCGCTGCTTTATCGAGAACCTCGCGCGCAGTCACTGAATTGCCTACTGTTTCGCTGGGGTCAGAAACCTTGAACATTCCCGTCATGAAATCAGTGATACGGTTCGCTCGATCACGCTCGCGAAGGGCGATGTCGCGTTGACGGCGAGCCGTGCGGGCCTGAATCAAAGTTCCAGCGATCGCGGCAATCACTGCGATGAGAGCTACCGCGGTAAGCGCAAGGCCGGCACGATGGCGCCGGACGAACTTTGCTGTGCGATAGCGAACTGTGTCTGGCCGCGCGCTGATGGGCTCGTGTTTCAGGTACCGCTGAAGATCGTCAGCGAGCGCGGTCACCGACGAATAGCGCTCGGCGGGATTCTTCTTAAGCGCCTTGGCAATGATGGTATCCAGATCACCGCACAGCTGGCGAACAAGCTTCTCGGGCGTGGTACCACGTTGCGCGGCGATGGCGACGAGGTCTTTTCCGTCAGGCTTTTGAGCACCCACCGCCTCTGAGGCTCGACGCGGTTCGGTATCGACAATGGCCTTGATCAGGTCCGCAGTAGAACGCGTGGCTGAACCCGCGGGGTGCTGCCCGGTGAGCAAAACGTAGAGCAGCACGCCCAACGCGTAGACGTCAGTAGCGGTTGTCACTGGCTGGCCGGTGACTTGTTCGGGGGCCGCATAAGCCGGCGTCAGCGCGCCGCCTGCCTGCTGCGTAAGCTGCGTTGCCGCGGCAGCGTCGCTGGCTTCTTCCAGAAGCTTGGCGATTCCGAAATCGAGTAGCTTGACTTGTCCGTCATTTCGGACGAGCACATTTGAGGGCTTGAGATCACGGTGAACGACCAAGTTCGCATGAGCATGGGCGACGGCGGACAGCACATCGAGGAACAGCCGGAGACGCGCCTTCACAGCAAGCCGCCGCTCGTCGCAGTACTCGTCGATGTGCTGGCCTTCTACATGCTCAAGGACCAGATAGGGCTGGCCAGCCGGCGAGACACCCGCGTCGATCAGTTCGGCGATGTGAGAATCTGCGAGGCGGCCAAGAATTGCGCCTTCGCGCTGGAATCGTTCCTGGCCTCCACGCCCGGCGAGAGCCAGGCTTAGGAATTTGACAGCCGCTCGACGCTCGAATCGGCCGTCGCTGCGTTCAGCCAGCCAGACGCTGCCCATCCCGCCCTCGCCGATGGGCGACACCAGTGAGTAGGCGCCGACGGTCTGCCCCGCAAGTCCAAGCTGCACGGGAATATCTGCTGGAGCGTGTTCGAGGAAACCTTCCCCGGCCAGCGCCTGGTGTTCTTTGAGAAGCGCCTCAACCTGGTCGCCTAGTTCGGGATTCCGTTCTCGCAGCTTGGTTAGCCAGGCAGGGCGCTCGTTTTCCGGCATGGCGAGCGCCTGGTCGAGGTACGGACTGACAGCGTGCCATCGTTCAGGGCTTAACGTGGACATGATCACCTCGAGAGATCTGCCCGAATGCTGCGGTGCAGGTAAATGCGCGCTTTCTCCCAGTTCCGCTGGATCGTGCGTTCTGATAAGCCACGGATTGCGGCGATTTCAGCGAACGAGAAACCGCAAAAGAATTTCAAATCGACAATTTCGACCAGCCCAGGCTCTGCTTTCGCCAGTTCGTCCAGAGCCTCGCTGATTCGCGCGAGGTCGCGATGCTCAACAGCATATTCTCCAGCGTCGGTAGTGAGCGAAGTGATCTCGAATCTGCCTCCGCGCTTTTGAGCCTGCCGACTGCGGGCATGATCGATGATCAGCCCACGCATTACTCGCGCAGCATATCCCAGGAACCGTGCACGGTCGGGAAATGACGGGCCGTTGCTCGCTGCCATATCCAAGTACGCCTCATGCAGAAGCGTCGTCGCACTCAGCGTCACAGGAGCACCGTGACGCGCCAACTCGCGTTTGGCCACTCCATGCAGTTGAGAGTAAAGTGCAGCGAAAAGCGCGGCGGCAGCAGCGCCTTGACCGCGCTCGGCGGCGTTAATCAGATCGGAGATTGTCGATTCCACGCGGTTCCTCCAACCGACGTGAAGACCCCGGAACATGTAAGCCTGTCCTATTTTGGCGAGCCAGTCAAGACAATCCCTATGGCCAGAAATGGACAGGCACAAACCTGAAAAACTCAGATCGCGCAACTAGTACGGGAGTGGCAAAAGTGATGGATCACGGGCAAACAGGAAGCTACGTGCACCGCGGACTCCGACGACGTTGTCCCGAAGTCTTAGTGGTGTATCTGAAGCGCGCCCCGAGCGAAGAGTGGGGGTTGAGACGCTGAGGAGGGGCGCTTCAGATACAGCGACTTGAAGGAAGCCGCCCTGGGGGACTATGGGATTTGTATCTGGATGAGCCGGTCTTGATCGTTTGCGAGTTTGGCGTTGCGGTCAGGGCGCTTGGGCTTCAGTAGCTTGTGGCAGAGAGAACGGGCGTGGGGCGGCGCATCGGAGAGTGTGAATCGCACCCCCATACGGCATTCTGACAAGTGCGAGACAGAGAACCAGTGTGCGCGCCGAAGCACGAGCGAGATTCGAGGTTGGAGATGTGGATTCATGCGGCGCACCGGCTGAGATGAGGCGGGGATCGAAGGAGAAGTTGCGCGGCGGAGAGGCGCTCGACGACCTGCATGGTTCCGCCGCACAGCGGACATCGCCACAGCGAGTGAATGGGCAGCGCCGGTGAGGCGGTGCGCGCGGTTGGCTGATCGGATGGCTGGAGCAACCGCAAACAAAGCGGAAGAAGTTCTGCTCGCCGCCGGTTCGCAAGAAATCCGAAGTTGCGGATGCGCATAAAACCGCGCGGTAGCAGGTGCAGTAGGAATCGGCGCAGGAACTCTTCGACGGGCAGGGTCATGAGCCGCTTCTGGTTGCCGTGAGCAGAGTCGCGCCAGCGAAACATTACGTTGCCCTCGGACAGGGTAACCAACCTGCTGTTGGAAATGGCTACGCGATGAGTGTAAGCGCCGAGATAGCGCAGTACGTGTTCTGGCCCGCCGAAAGGCCGTTTGGAGTAGACAACCCAGTCGTGACGGAACAGTACCCGCAGCCAGGCGGCGAAGGCGCGCGGTTCCGCAAGCGGTAGGAGATGTCCGTGGAACTGGAGTGCGCCGGCATGCAAGGCGGTTTTGAGTCCCGCGACAAACTTGCCGCGGAAGACACGGCTGAGCACTTTGACGGGAAGGAAGAAGGATCGGCGCGAGGAGATCCAGCGGGAGTGATCCGGAGCGATGCCGCCGGCGGCCACCACGCAGTGGACATGGGGATGATGTTGCAGTCGCTGGTCCCAAGTGTGGAGCACGCTGAAGAAGCCGATCTCGGCTCCTAGGTGGCGTGGATCGCGAGCGATCTCCAGCAGAGTTGCAGTGCTGGCGTGAAACAGCAGGTTATAGATCAGCCGTTTATTCTGCAACGCGAGGGGAGCGAGTTCCCGTGGCAGAGTGAAGACGACGTGCACATAGCGGGTGGGCAGCAACTCCCGTTCCCGCGCCTGAAGCCAGCGCAGGCGGGCGTTGCCCTGACATCGGGGACAATGCCGGTTGCGACACGAGTTGTACGAGATGGCGGTATGTCCGCAGTCCGAGCACTGATCGCGATGTCCACCCAACGCGGCGGTGCGGCAGCGTGTGATGGCTAGCAACACCTTTTCGTGTTGTCCGTTGATCCACTTACGACTGCGCTCAATGAAGGACTGACCTGCACAGCGAACGATGTCGGCCACCTCCAGAGGAGGCCGGTTCATGCGCTCTGCGTCGGCTCTCCTTCTCCTCGAATCGGGAGTGCATCCAACGGACTGCCGGTGGCGCTGAGATGCCGCCGTGAGAGATGCAGGTAGATCGTCGTCTCCTCAAGGTCGCGATGACCGAGCAGCATCTGGATGGTGCGCAGGTCGGCGCCGGCTTCGAGCAGATGAGTAGCAAAGCAGTGGCGCAGCGTGTGGGGATGGACATGCTTGTGCTCAAGACCGGCGCGTTGTGCGGCGTTCTGACAGGCAGTCCACAGGACCTTGGTGGTGACCGGGTAACTTGCGGTATGCCATCGGTTGCCGGGGAACAGCCAATCGGTGGGCTTGCGTTTCAGCCCGCGCCAGTAGACACGCAGAGCATCGAGAAGCTTGGGGCTGAGCATGACATCACGGTCCTTGCGTCCCTTGCCTCCCCGGATATGAATGACCATGCGTTGGCTGTCGATATCGCTGATCTTCAGGTGTGCCACTTCTGCGCGACGTGCGCCCGTAGCATAGAGGGTCATCAGCAGAATGCGATGAAAGGGAAACTCTGCCGCGTCGATTAGACGCGCCACTTCGTCCTGGCTCAGCACCTGCGGCAAGTGCAGAACCTTCTTCGGATACGGCGTTTCGGCAACGCTCCAGCCTCGCTTCAACACTTGGACATAGAAAAAGCGCAAAGCTGCCAACCGCTGGATTACGGTGTTCGGAGCCAACTTCCACTGCGTGAACAACGCGGCCTGATACTGGCGAATCTGCTCGGGGCCAAGCTGATCGGGCGGGCGATGGAAGTGCCGACTAAAATGCTCGACCGTGTGGATGTAAGCGTGGATGGTGGACTCGGCGAAATTCCGGCGCCGCAGTTCTTCAAGCATGATCTGGCGTAGATGGGTCACAGAGAGTTCCTCCTCTGCGACAACAAACTAGCTCAGATCACCTCGACCGTCGGCTCAGCAACACGCGAATGCGTCCGCCGCATAGCGGCTTAGTTCAAGTCGGCTTGTGGGAAGTTTGAGTAGCGCGATTCTAAGCGGTCGGTCTGCACTCGTGCACGGAGGCTGCTGTGATAAAAACGTGATAGTTCTCTCCTCAGAACGGGCCAAAGTCGATCAGAATGCATCAGAACCTGCTTCTGGCAAGCGGTTGAAGAATCAGGTAGAGTAGAGAATTTTCATAACGCGTCAGAACACACTAGGTGATCTTCAAAACCGGAGGGTGTCGCGCGTACACGGACTTGGAGATCACCTCGCCATTTCATCGCGTGCGCACTGGGCCACCAGCAATTCAGTGTGTCTAAAGTGTGCTCAATCGAACCGCGCGAACCCTCACGAAACTACACGATAACGTATTCCAAACTTTGCTAGGGCTATGATTCTGAAAAGAATCAGCGACTTGCACAAAGCCGAGCTGCGCTCTCAAAATCCGCCGACCTTCGGGTCTTGGGGGTTCGACTCCCCCTCCCGGCACCACTTATAACCTCCACAGAATGAGCGGCCGGATGGAGGGCACTTCACCCCAGATAACGGTTCGTAACAGACGTAGCGTATTTCGCGTCCGCTACGATTTCCGACGGTAGTCATATCCAAATGAAATAACTGATGTTATCTGGAGTTCTACGAACGAACTGGGCCTGTACACCTATTACACACTTGGCCGAAAGGAAAGAATCAGAGTCTCCGGTTCCTCCGCCACGGTCCGCCCGGCTGCCACACCTCGTTTTCTTCGTTGCCCTTCAGAACGCCGTCCACAACCGGCAGTACGAACTCTCGAATGACTTCGATTATTTCTTTCAGGGAAGAATCTGCCTTAAGCCCGCTCTTTCGCAGAAACGCTCCCCATTGCGTCTGCTTCGTTTGAAGTTCATAAAACGCGGCCCTCAATGCTGGCGGCGACGATCTCGGCAGAGTCGTGCGCCGCCTCTTGAATGTTGCCTGAATTGCCGCGGCGAGAGTGCTGCTCTCGAATTCGAACCTTTGTGCCAGCACCCAGAGATCGTAGAAGTCCTTCATTCGGCTATTCGCGAGGCCGAGTTTGACCATGGCTTCGAACTTTTCCGCAACCACACTCTCCTTGGAATAGGCGTGCAATTTGGGTGCAGGAAATTTAAGGAGCGTGGGGTACTCCACTTCCTCTGATGCGGGAACAATCGTGTCTCCGAGACCGACGTCAATCTGGAGAGGAACGCGCACATTCCCAAGCCGCGCTTCCGTGCGTACCCGAACTCCTTCGTAGGCTTCCTCATCACGGATTCTTTCCACACGAATCTTGTCTGGTATAAACGTCAGGCCATCGTCTTCCGCATTTTGCGCGCACACTTCGGAGAAGACTTTCCGGAAGTCGATGTCGGACGGCCCCCGTCCGAGCAGATCGAGATCTCGGGTCGGCGGTAGAGGAATCGTTCCAATCCATAACGGGTTAGGAGAAGTCCAAAATCTTCCTTGCGTTCGGTCGCCAGATTCAACAGCCGCTGCCGGACGGAAGCTGACAGATTTGCAACAGGCTTCTTCACGTGAGCGACTCGAGGTATGGTTGTATCACCCGTGCCACCCGGCAGACCTTCGCGGCCATGAAGAGTTCATCCATCGTGGCTTTCCGCTGTCGGTAGCAATCGCGCAGTGCTTCCAGAGCTACGTCCAGGCCTATCTTGTTGCGGTACTTGAAACAATCGGCGACAGTCTTCGCTGGACCGAAGACTCGCACGGCAACTCCTTCGAGTTTCTTTTCCTCAATGCCATAGGAAAGGGCCTTACCGGAAAAATGCACAACACGCATCGCCGGATAATCCGCGCGTGGGCGACGAGCGTTGTGGGCAATCGCTATCCAAACCTCACGCGGCGATTGCGTAGTGAGCCCGTGGAATCGCAGCGCAGAGAGCAGGCAGATGACACCACGCGGTACGCGTTTCGCTGCCTCCACAAGCGTATGGTGCTCGGTCACCCGGCTTCCATCGGCCACGTAGAGTCCTCTTCCCACTTGTCGCACTAGCCCGCGGTCTTTCGCCTGGCGGAGATATTCCCGAGGGATAGCTACCCGATCCAGTTCGCGTGGCCGGAATACCCAGCCTTCCGGACCATGCGGGCCACGAGTTCTGCCTTCGAAACAGCCATGACGCCTCTTTACTATATGCATGCATATTATAACAAGTGACAACATATCGTAAAGTAAAACGTCATGTCGATATCGATACGCCGAAAAGCGTTGCGGTGGACACTCATTGTAGGAACTGCTGGAGCTATTTTTCTTGGGGCCAGACCCGATGATACCGATAATGTCGGGGCTTGAACTGGACGTTGAGATAAGTGCCTTTGGAAGCGGCGGCGAGGCGGCGTGCTCTTCAGCGGGAACATCGAAGTATTGATAGACCTCTCCACTTTGTCTAAACTCCAGTTCCAGCACCTGTTGCTCAGGAGCATAGCCGATGCTGGCAATACTGCTGGAGTCTACAGAAACTCGCTCCATACTTTCTTGGATGCGGATGAACCTACGAAGTATCAGATGCGGTAGCCTCTGCTTCAAGTTCCCCAAGGCATCTGTTCGCCGGATCAGATGCGGAGAACGCGCAGCGGTATCGTTCATGCCGGGTGGAGGACTCCGTCTAATTCGGATTGATGGATCGTCCGATCCGGAGCGGAAAACTGAGATGGTTTCGGGAATCGGGTCATGCCTCTCCCTCTCCATAAACACGTGACGTCTGTGGAAAAAGGCGGAGCTCAGCAGCGTCTTCGGGGTGGCAAGATTCCCCACTTGGGTAACAGCGCTCACAACCGGCGCACCGCGCGACCTTAGGAGACCGCGGAGAGGAACAAGGTTCAGTCTGACCGGCTGTCAGTCGAAAGGTGGCTCTTCCTGCTCACGAGGTTGGCGGAAGTCTGGCACACTGGTGGCACAAGGCCGACTGAATGCAGTTGATGGTACTCCGGCTCATGCGGTGAATAGATCTTTACGCGTTTCGTGACCACACACTCCATCTCTTTCATCACCGATACGGTGGATGTCAGGTTCACGCGCACTCAACGCCTCAAGCTGTTCCCAACGATCGAAAGGCGGCCCACGTCATCTCACCAAGCTCCTTCGGGGACGACTCTGTTTTCTATCATTCGTGTCTCAAAGCCTGCATAGGCTCCACCGCCGCGGCGCGGCGAGCAGGAGCCCAGCTTGCCACCAGTCCGACGAGCGCCAGTAGCAAAGCGGATGTTGCCAATATAACCGGATCGTTCGGATGCAAACCGTAAAGGAGCGATGTCACGAGGCGTGTCGACAGAAGAGCGGCACCGATGCCGCAAGTGATCCCCACCAACGCTGTCCATGTTGCCTCGCGCAAGACCATCGTGAGTACTTCCCGCGGCAAGGCGCCGAGGGCCATCCGAATACCGATCTCGCTTGTGCGTTGCGCAACGGAATATGCCATCATGCCATAGACGCCCACGGATGCAAGCACCAGCGCAAGCACGCCGAAAGACGCGGTCAGCGCCGCGATGATCCGCTCCTGTTGCATCGAAGCGTCAATCTGCTCTTGTTGGGTGCGGATGTCCTGCAGCGGCAAATCTGGATCGATCGACTGTACCGCCTTGCGCAGTGACGGAGCGATTGACGCCGGACTCAGGCTGGTTCGCACCTCGTAGGTTGCTCCGAAGTCGAGGTTCGGCGTCTGCTGGTAGGGCTGATAGAACATACCGACGGGGTCCTGCTTGAGCGACCAGTACCGCGTATCGCCGCAGATGCCTACCACTTCGATCAAGTCGCCGGGCGTGCCTTCGCGCGGATGAAAGTGAGCCAGGAAACGCTTGCCGATCGGATTCTGACCCGGGAAGGCCTTACGTGCCAGGCTCTCGCTGAGGATGCCGACCTTTGGCGCACTCGCCGTGTCGTTCTCATTGAAATCGCGGCCCGCCAGGATTGGAATACCCATCGTATGAAAGAAGCCGGAGCCAACGGCATTATTCCAAGCGGACTGATCTTTCTCGGGGTTCGGGGTTTCTCCCTCAGGCAGAAAGTTAGCATTCTCCATGCTGTCGGAAATGTAGCCCACCTCCGAGAGGGTCACGCTCTGTACGCCGGGCAAAGCGCGCAGCCGCTCTTCGATCTGATGATGCAGTTGCAGATCCTTCGGAGACGGATAACGCGACTCGGGCTGCTGAATCGCAAACAACACGAGATGATCCGTGCGGAATCCGGGATTGACGTGGGCGAGTTGGAAGAGCGTCCCCACAAAGAGAAGAGCCCCCGCCACCAGCAACGTCGACAACATTATCTGGAAGGTAACGATCATCTTGCCGGAAAAGCCCTTGCGCTGTCGCGTACTGCCTGGCCCTGTGGCCTTCAGGCAAGCTCCGCCATCACTCCGAGTTGCGATCCAGGCTGGCACGGTGCCGAAGAGCAACCCACTCAGCAGTGTGAGGCTCGCGGTGAACGCCAACACGGTCCAGTTGAGCGGCATTTTGAATTGTGACGTCTCCCAAGGATTGGCCAGCAGTGTCGGCAAGGCGCGGCAGCCGGCGAAGGCTAAAGCCATGCCGAGCGATCCCCCCAGGGCGGAGAGCAAGAGGCTTTCCGTAAGCACGCCACGCAGCACGCGAGCACGTCCTGCTCCAAGGGCGAGGCGCAAAGCGACTTCCCTTTGCCTCGCCATGGAGCGCGCGAACAGCAGGCTTGCGATGTTGGAGCAGGCCAGGAGAAGTACCAGGCCGACGACTGCCATAAGCACTTCGAGCGGCTTCGCGAAGATCTGTTTCGAGACGAACAATCCGCGGCTGCCGTCCTGCACGTCCAGCCGAGGAATGGTGGTGTTCGCGTCTAGGCGCAACGTTGAACGCACGATCGCTGATAGCGATGCATCCAGGGCAGCCTGAGCAGTGAGATCCGCAACCCCTGCCTTTGTGCGTGCCATGATATTCAACCACCACACCTGGGGACTCGATGCACCAAGGAGCGATCCATTCTTGCCGCGCGGTTCGACCATCGGCTGCGAACTCAAGGGAAGAAACAGGTCGGGACTTGACTGCACGCTCTTAGCGCCAGTGAACCCCTGCGGCGCGACGCCGACGATCGTGACCGGAACCATGTTGATTTTGATCGTGCGGCCCACTACCGCCGGGGAAGATCCAAACGCTCGTTGCCATAGTTCTGCACTGATCAGAGCGACGGTCGGCGCGCCGGTCCTGTCGTCGTCCGCGAGAATGGGGCGACCGAACTGCGGATGCACCTGGAGCTGATCGAAAAAGTTTCCGCTCACCAACTCACCCTGCAGGATCTGCGCATTGCCGTCAATGGTTGCGTTCAACCTCCCCACGTCCTTGAACGCGAAAAGGTCTTCGAGCGCGTGGTTGTCGCGTCGAAGTTGTTCAAATGCCGGATAGGAAAACGATGCCGCGCCGATTCCTTCCGGCAGGTTGTCAGACATCCCCCACATGTTTGTGATCGCCGTGTTCCGGTCTCCATGCCAATGGAGTAGGCGGAGTTGCTCGGCATGGGGCACGTCGAGCCGGTCGAGAAGCAGGCGCTTCATGACCGAAAAAATGGTTGTGTTGGCGCCTATTGCCAGCGCCAGCGAGATTGCCGCAATCGATGTGAATCCCCAGCTCTTGCGCAGGATGCGCGAGGAATAGCGCACGTCCTGGACGACGCTCTCGAGGAAAGGCAGGCTCTTCTCGGCATGGTATTGTTCGCGAATAGCTTCAACGGCACCGAATTTCAAGACAGCCTGGCGGCGCCCTTCGGCCTGAGTCATTCCCGATCGGAGGTTCTCTTCGGTCTGGCGGAAAAGGTGCTCCTCCATCTCCTCCAAGAACCGTCGATCGTCGCTGTGCCGCGACGCCAGGTTGCGAAGGCGGGCAAGTAACCGTTTCAGCAGTCTCATGACTGTGTCTCCGCGTTGATCGCAAGGAACCGCGCAATGATATCCGCCGTTTGCTGCCAGTCGCGGAGTTCAGCCTGCAACTGCTTGCGCCCGGCGCGCGTGAGGCGATAAAAGCGAGCACGACGGTTGTTTTCTGATGGTCCCCACTCCGACGCAATTGCACCCTCCTGCTCCAGGCGGAGCAGCAAGGGGTACAGAGTCCCTTGGTTCAACGCCAGCTGGTCCCCACTGATTTGCTCGATCCGCCGCGCGATTCCATAGCCGTGCAGTGGCCCCAGCCCATCGAGCGTTTTCAGAACCATTAACGCCAACGTGCCCTGTTGAATGTCCGCTCTTGTTCTCATCGCCCCTGTTGGTTTCCTACAGGGAGTGTAGCAAGATTCCCTTTGGAAAACAACAGGTGTCGGTTGTGGTTGACACACCGCTCATGAAATCAACTTCGACTTTCCCGAGAACCAGGCCGCGGCAACCAAACACACTGTAATCAGGGATGTGAAAATGATGGGTAGCATGAAGAAGTATATGCAGGTTAGAACTGTGACGGCGGCAAAGCAAAGAGCAAGCGCCCATGCAGGGCCGCGCATGAGCGCCAGAGTCTCTACCGAAAGACCGCCGAGCTGCCACGCCAATACCGCCGCGAATAGAAGAAATACGGAGATAAAGAATCCGGCTCCGACAAAGAGGTCTCAATAACTCCGGCTAGATCCTTGCAGGTCAAAGTGAATTGACCGCATTGAGACAAGCAGCGTGCCGACTCCCTATTTGGGATCGGACTGGCGAAAGCCAAGAGTATGTCCGATGTCAAAAAGCAACAGCAGAACTGAGGCTAAGCGATAAAACGTGGACGCTCTCAAGTGAGTCCTCTCGTTTTTGGCAGCGGTAGTGTACTCCTTTCAATCGACTCGTCCAGCCCCTGCTGCTTCTCCAACACTCCTGGCGATCGCGGCGGGAAATCAGAGCCACAGCGGGCGCTGGGGGCAGCCCTCACGTGGATCGGGACGCCAAAAAAATACCCAGGCCCCGGCCCCGGCCACTAAGCCATATCGCTGCTCTCGCACGATTTCTGATTTATTGATCTCACTTCAGCAGGCCGCTTGCTATACTCCCTTCCGCGAACTGGAACCAAGCTGCTCATCAGACCGTACCGAAATATCAGATCGTAACCAAAGATCGATTCGTACTCGATATCGACGGAGGATTTCTGCCATGCAGAGCCGTATCACCGGCACGACCATGCCGGTCCTGGAATTTGCGCTGCAACCGAACGAGACCATCATCTCCGAAGCTGGAGAACTATCTTGGATGAGCAGTTCGATTCAGATGACGACGCACACCCAGTTTGGCGGTGGCGGAGGTCTGTTCGGCGTGCTCAAGCGCGTTGCCGGAGGGGGATCGATTTTCATGACCGAATACCGGGCCTTCGGCGCCCCTGGCGAACTAGCTTTTGCTACCAAGCTCCCGGGTCATATCGTGCCCCTAGAGATTTCGCCGGGACACGAGTACATGATTCACCGGCACGGCTTTCTCTGCGCCACTCCGCAGATTCAGATCGGCGTCGGCTTTCAGCAATCGCTGGGCGCGGGAATTTTTGGCGGCGATGGCTTCCTGTTGCAGAAGGTCAGCGGACAGGGCACGGCATGGCTGGAACTCTCGGGAGAACTGGTGGTGCGAGATCTTCAGCCCGGCGAAACTCTGCGAGTGCATCCCGGCCACGTGGGAGCATTCCAGGCGAGTGTTTCTTTTCAGATCACGAGTGTTCCCGGCATCAAGAACATGATCTTCGGTGGCGATGGAATTTTTCTGGCTGCCTTGACCGGTCCAGGCAGGATCTGGCTCCAGACCCTTCCCATTGCCCGATTGGCGCATGCGCTGGAGAGGTATATGCCGCACGAAACTCGCCGGGAGACTGTGCAAGGCGGAGTGGTCGGCGGCATTGTCGGCTCTATCCTCGATAATATGAAGTGAGCCGGGGCGGCGGGCTCGCCCCGTTCCAGATTCTTAGTTTATAGGCGCTAACAGGTGTCCTTTCAAGCGCTTGCCGGGAGAATCGTCTCAAATTTAGACACAGTAAAAATAAAGGCTTGAAACCACATCCAATCTTCCCAACAGTTGTACGAGAGACGGTAGAGACCCAGCTCCGGGTCGGGATCGTGTAATTTGTGCCGAGGCTTGGCTATTCACGGGAAGTTTCGTCTAGGGTATTCACCTGACTTCGCGATTTCCAATATCCCAGGAGCAGCCTCTTGCAGAGGTATTTCTTCTTCATTTTCCTTCTGACGAGAACCTCGCACAGGAACGTGAGAGGGTCGTTGATCTCAAAAACACGGGTAAAACCCCAGATTGTCGGGGTTTAGACGCGCCAATAGCGGGGAAAAACGGCAGCAGAGCCGGTATTCCGCCATTCTGGGATTCGGTCGCTTCTCCTTTGAGAAACACAACATTGCCTGCAAGTGCCTGTGGAAAATGGTGTTTGAGCATCACAAGCCTATAACAGAGCAAGATGGCAACGTGGATGCTATGGGATTTGGTACGATCAGCCGCGCGGCAGTCTGTAAGGCAATACAAAAGGGGGGAACTCAATGAAGGACCAGGCGGTTCGGCTGGGACCACGCGAGCAGCAAATCGTCGAGTTACTTTTGCAAGGTTGTGATAATGCTGAGATTGCCAGCCAGCTCAAGATGGCGCGGCGTACCGTAAAAGCTCATTTCAATCGCTTATTTCTACGTTTTGGAATCACTGGTGGTATTAAGCGAGTAAAACTCGCGACTCTTTTATATCGGAGGCAAGCATGTCTACAAATGGACGTTATGGCACCCGTGTCCCAAATGAACGTGAACACCGAGTCATCCAACTCGTTGCCGAAGGCCTAAAGAACAAAGAGGTAGCGGATGCCATTGGAACGACTGAACACGTCGTTAAAAACTACTTGCGGGTGATTTACGACAAGCTCGGCCTTTGGAACCGCGTTGAACTCGCCCTTTGGTATGAATCGCGGCGGAGTCCGTCAATGTTGTTAACCCACTGATTCTTCTCTGATCCCGCTGCCGAGGGCGTCGTTGTTCGGAATTGACTGCGGCGTCCAAGGCCGGGAGTGCCCCCAGCTGCATACCCTCTGCCTTCCACGAATTACTGGCATCCAAAAGCTTGAAGATGTCGCAGACGCTCTCCTGCGCCCTTCATTCCTTTTAGGGCTGCGGCATCGAGTAATACGCGCGCCTGATCGCAATTCTTCGAAACTCCGTCGCCCTTTAGATACAGATCCGATAGCAGGAAGGTCGCCCCGGCATTGTGTTTAGCGACAGCTTTCCAGAGCCATTTTGCCGCTTCGGCGCTATTGCGGCTCTGACCGTTTGTACCGCTCAAATAGCCTTGAGCGACCGCGAGTTCGTCGGCGCCGCTCCCTGCAAACGGTGGTTGGACTTGAGGGTTGTTCTTGGGTTTTGGAGTCGCTCGCAGCGCAGCCTGAGCGACTGTGACTGCTGTATTGCTCCCACCCTTGCGAACCCGACCTGCTTCTGCGCGACCTTCTGCGCGATTTGGTCTTTTGCTAGCCGGTTCGGCCACCTTGCGGGCGGACCCGGCTCCTTTCTCTCCAGACTGGGCTGGGTGCGATGTGTCAGTTTTCGATGGATTTGCTGGAACTGACTCCGAAGTTACGGGCTCTTCTGAAGCCGCGAAGGAAATAGGAGGTTTGGAGTGAGTAGTTTGCCGGAACAATTGTGCGTTACGCCACGCTAGGTACGCAAGAACGCCAACCAGAATCACCAATACAAGCGCCCCATACGTCCGATAGGAAGAGCGTGACGCTTCCGGATCTTCGTCGCTGTAATCGAGGTCGGGGCCACTTTGGAAGAGCGACAATTCGTTTGTGTTCGATCTCGATCGATACGCAGCTGGATCGAACGGAACAGACTGCGACTCGTGGCTCCCCACGAAGAAAGCAGGTTCCGCGGAAGGCGGATTCTGAATGTTCTGATTCTCCGGCGGAAAATGAGTGCTTTGAATGTCTTCGTGGAGAACCTCATCTCGATGCAGTTCAGCCACGGCTCCATCCTCTCCCAGACGAGCGCCGCATAGGCCGCAGAACCTCTGGATGGAAGGATTCTTTCGGCCGCATGCGTGACAGCGAACAAGTGCGGGCTGAATCTCCGGCTCCGGGAAGCCAGGCGGATTCACCGATTTCGACGCCGGCTCGGTGATGGAGGGGGAAGCAATCGAGGATGGACTGTTCGCGGATGCAGCGGCGGTCCCAGTTGCGGCTCGCGTCGAGTTCTCCGCATTCAACTCGCGAAGAAGTTCGTGCACCGCTTCGTCGCGTTTTTCTGGTGGACTGGTGAAATAGACCTGTGCCCAGCGGCCCATATTCTGCGCCAACAGAGGATTCAGCAGAGGGTTCAACTCGGGTGGAGGCAAACTGCTGGGCTCTTCGGAATGTTCGGGTTCAGGGGACAAATAGAATTCTCCCTTTGCCAAGAATTGACCAGAAGAAGAAGTCGAATTTCTATCTATGATTGCACTCCGGCGGCCGAGGGTTGTCAAATTAAACGAGCTGAACGGACTGAAACCGCCCCTCTAATCACAGGGTTTACGGTAGGCGGGCTCAAACTGATCCAATTGCGCAGCTCGCTGCGAGCTGAATCTCCCGGTTGTGGTCTTGCCATAGAGATCGGCCCCCGGGCAATAGTAAAGCGCGGTGTGAAGATCGACCCACACTTGGGTGGCCGGGTTTCCTTTGTCCTCCGGTGGCTCGGGCGCTTCCGCTACCCCGAGCATTACCAGGATTCGGTCGAATAGCGAAAGATCGGCGGTTGGAGCGCCTTTATGGTGCACAGCGGACGCGGTTGGGCTGCCAGTCGCGCTGACCGAATTTCCCGACCAGATTCCCCACCAAACTACGAACAACAGTAGGATTACAGCGACTGTCAGGTAGATGTCTCCTCGCCGAGAATTCCAAAACTGGGCCCAGGCTCCTCGATCTTTAGGCATCCTAAGTTGTTGAAAAAAGTCGAGTGCTGTCGCGGCGGAACTCCAGGTTGTGGAACGCTCCGTTCTTGCGAGGGCGGTCGATTCTGGTGCTGCGGAGTCTGGAGCCGTGACCTTCGGCTCTGCCGCGTTAGCTTCCTGGATGGTGTGCAACGGTATCTCGAGATCGGCGCTTGCAGCGCTCTCAAAATCGGTGTTAACGGTTGCTTCCGCAGACTCAGGATTCCGCTTGCGTACCGGCTCGGCAACTGCGGCAGGTGCCGGGACTTGCTCAATGGCCTCAAGCTCAATAGCCTCAATGGTTTCGGGCATTTGCTGGTCGAAGGAGTCGGCAATCGAGTTCGAGGTGGAGGCTTGATCGCGATTCGCGGGGGAATTCTTGTGAACCTCCGCGCCATTCCCGGGAAGGACGTTAGGAGTCTTTTCCAGTTCGAGTGCCTGCCCCATGTGCCAGAGGGACGCGATCTTGCTTTGGAGCCCGCGTATTCCCTTATCACTGTGGCGCGGCGATCCGCAGTTCCCGCAAAACTGCTCTTGCCCTATGAGTTCGTGTCCGCAAGCACCGCAAACGAAAGTTGATCGTGACTCTGCCGTAGACAATGGGACGGTTGCGGCAGGAAAGTCTTTGACCAGGGGACTGTCCGCCAGCGCCGCTAAACTCGGCTTCAATTTCTCCAGAGCTTCCAGCATCGCACTGCGTTCGGTCGCGAACGACCTTTTCCTGCTCACTTCTTCATTTCTGGCCAGCGCCTCGCTGACCAGGCCGGCCATGAGTTGGCAGCTGTGAACCTCCTCTTCGGCAAAGGCCTGCGGACCGGAGAAATAGCGATCCAGAGTTCCGGCGACGCGCCCCTCTCGGAAAATCGGAACGGCGATTATGGACTGAATGCCGCGGCGACTGCATTCGTTCTTATCCAAAGATCGTTCAGCCTTAATGTCGCAACAGCGCAAAACGTGGCCCGTCCGAAGACACTCGGCGCTCAAAGCCTGTCCTATGGGAACTTTAGTTCCCGCAGGCGGCGCCATCGCACCCGCTGTCGCCCTGTAATGCACGTTCTGGCCTTCGAGGATGCCAATGGCAGCAGCGCTTTCAGCGGCGGCACTCAGCCGCTCTACGACGAGAGACATCACGCTCCCGAGCTCTAGATGACGAACTTGAACCTGGTGCTGGACCTCGACAATTTGAGCAAGGGTAAGGGTGGAACTGGGCCGGGTGCCATCACCTTGGAAAATCGGCCGTGTACGTTGCGCTTGCGCCGTGCGAGCCTGCGAGACAGGCCGCTGGTCCGCCGCGTCCTGATCTCGGTTCAGCGCGGGGGCCCGTTCCGTCTTTCGCAATTCGCGGTTGTGCTCCTGCATGACATAGGCCGCTTCCAGGACCCTTGCGAGCGTCTGCTCGTCGCGAATTGTTTTGTTTTTTTCCTCGGACACGATCTTTTCCACCAGCCCCAGGCTTAGGAGCGCAGCCCGCCGGGCGGCAGGAATGCCCCTATTCTATTGCACGTTCTGCTCCAACATGGAAACCCCAGGTTTAGCCGACGGAGTTCGGCTTCATGGGAATCGAATGTCTTGGAACCTCGCAGACGCCTCAAACCTGCCAATAGTTTACCGCCGAAAGCGCCGTTCTTACGAGTGTTATGAGCGGTCGATCAAAGATCGGAGAATGGTAACGTTCCCCGTAACCACAGCATCGCAAAATTCTGCACGCCCATTCAACAATTTTCCTACTCAGAGGCGGGAAGTGGAGCGGGAGACTCGCTCTTGCCGCTGAGATAAAAGTGCACCGCGGGTGTGATGATGAGCGAGAGCACCATCGAGATGAGAACACCCCCAATGACCGCGATCGCGAGGGGCTGCAACATTTGAGAGCCGGCGCCAATGGCGAAGGCCAGCGGCAACATGCCGGCAACCGTGGCCAGAGCCGTCATCACGATGGGGCGCAACCGGCGCCGCGCCGCCTGCAGCATCGCCTTTTCAGTGTCCAAGCCAAGCCCGCGCATCTTCTGGTCGGCATCGAGCAGCAAGATTCCATTCTTAGCGACGATGCCGATTACCATGATCATTCCCATGAACGATGAAATATTAAAGGTCGTGCGCGTAATCAACAGAGCAATAAAGACTCCGGAAGTTGACAGCAATGCCGAAGAGAGGATCGCGACCGGCGCGGCGAACGTTCCAAACTCAAATAGCAGCACAATAAACAAAAGCAACACAGCCAGGATCAGCACGATTACAAGATCGTGGAACGACTGCTGCTGTTCCTGGTAGGTTCCGCCGTATTCCACTCGAATACTGGGGGGGATGTGCAATCCCGCGATCACTTTTTGTACGTCGGCCATGCCACTGCCCAGGCTCCTACCCTCCAGGCGAGCCGTGACCGCGACATCGCGTTGCAGGTTTTCACGACGCACCTCGGTCTGACCAGGGTTCTCGACCATGAATGAAAGCGCTCCCAAGGTCGCAGTGTGGCCCGTGCTGCTGACCAGCAACGTGTCGCGCATGGCCGCCAGGGACGCCCGGTTTGCCGCCGGGAAGCGCACGCGCAACGTGTAGGCCCGATCATTGGCTACCACCGGCGTGGGAGCGGGTTCGCCCTCCAGAATGGCCGAAGCATCGAGCGCAATCTCCTCGGCGGTGAATCCGGCCCGGGCTGCGATGCTGGGATCCACTTGAAATGTGACTGCCGGACCGCTTATGGTATTTTCAATCCCATTCAGTATGTCGACCACTCCCTTGATCTTCCCAATCGCGTCGGCCACCTTGGGCGCCCACTGCTCGAGTTGCTTGGGATCCTGCGAAAACAATTTGATCTGGATTGGTTCCGGAGCTGAGGTAAGGTCGCCAATCATGTCCTGAAGAACCTGTACGAACTCGATCTCGAGAGCCGGTTCCTGTTGCTTGATGTCGGCGCGCACGTCGGAAATGATGTCGTCAATATTTCGCTTACGTTTCGCCTTCAACTTCACCAGGACGTCGCCCGTATTCGCTTCCGTGACCGCTGCGAGACCGAGCTGCAAGCCCGTGCGCCGCGATGTGCTCTCCACTTCAGGAACCTCCCGCAGCATCTGTTCGACATGACCGACCACCCTGTTGGTCTCGGCCAGCGAGCTGCCGGCGGGCATGATGTAGTCGATGACGAAGCCCCCTTCATCCATCCCAGGCAGCAGGTCGGAGCCTGAAAATGTGTAACAAACATAGGCAGCGACAATCAGTCCGACGCTGAAGATGACGAGCAGCAGTGGCCGTTCCAGAGCGCGGCGCAGCCAGCGTTCGTGAAAGTTGACGACCCGTAGGAAGAACCCGCTTAAATGTTTCTCTTCGGCAGCGAGCAGCTTCATCGCATCTTCTCTTTCGCTATTTTGGCTAACCTGCTCGCCACGATTCTCGGGAGGCGCCGCACCAGTCGGAGGAGGAGGCTCCGATTCCGCGCCAGGATGGCCGTCCTTTTCGCGCCGACCCTTGATGAAATATTGACTGAGGGTCGGAGTCCACGTTACCGCCAGCGCCAGCGACGTAAGCAGCGCTACTGTCATGGTCACCGCCAGCGCCCGGAAGAAGACTCCCGTTACCCCAGCGATCGCGATCAAAGGAATGAAAACCACCACGGGGGTGATGGTCGAGCCGATCAGCGGAACGGTGATTTCTTTCAGCGCACTGCGGATCGCCTCCAGACGTCCCTGCCCGGAATCGCGATGCAGGACAATATTCTCCACGACTACGATAGCGTCATCGATGACCAGTCCCACGGCCGCGGCCAGGCCGCCCAGTGTCATCAGGTTGAAGGTCTGCCCCATCACTTTGAGAGCGATGAATGTGACCATGATGGTCACGGGAATCACCAGCCCTGCGACTAGCGACGTTCCCCAGTCGCGGAGGAACACGACCAAAATGATCGACGCCAGAATCAACCCTAAAAGAATGGCGTCGCGCACACTCTTGATGGATTCGCCCACGATGATCGACTGATCGTAAAAGGGCTGAATCTGGACTCCGGGCGGCAGCGTCTTGCGAAGCCGGTCGATTTCGTCGTGAACCTCCTGCGCGACCTGTACGGTGTTGCCGTCGGGCTGCCGATTAATGTTCAGCAGAACCGCGGGCTTTCCGTTCGCGGTCACTACCGTGTAGACGGGCTTCACTCCGGGAGCCACGCTGGAAATATCTCCGATGCGTACTGGAATCCCCGCCGGTGTATTCTTGATCACCGCATTTGCGATTTCCTCCGGCGTCTTAATCTGGCCGTTCACTAAACCAAGATAGAGTTGATGATTGCGCTCCAGCAGTCCGGGCGAATCGACAAGGTTGGTGCGCCGCACCGCGTCCAGAATGTCGGACACGGTTACGCTGGCCGCGAGAAGCTTCGACGGATCTGGCGTGATGTGAAATTCAGGTTCCTGTCCGCCCTGCACGACCACGGTGGAGACTCCGTCCAGACGGTTCAGCCGCGGCTTCATTTCATACGTCGCCATCTCCCACAGCTTGGTTTGAGGCATGCTGTCGGAGGTCAGGCTGTAGCCGATGACCGGAAACGCGGCGAAGGTCAGGCGGTGGCGCCTCGATTTTCGCCGTAGCCGGCAGCTCAGGTTGCACGCGCGAAATCGCGGCGTTCACGTACTGCAGAGTCTGGAACATGTCGACGCCCCAGCGAAAATACAAATCGACTTCAGCGGATCCCCGGCTGGTGATGGAACGTACGGTGAGCAATCCGGGAACGCTGTTGACGGCCTCTTCGATTGGCCGGGTGACGGTGACCGTCATTTGATCGATCGGCATCACGCCGTTGTCGACCGCAATCAGCACGCGCGGAAAATTCGTCTCGGGAAATACCGATATGGGGATGGTGAAGGCGAGATACGCGCCCAGCAATCCGAACGTGAGAATAAGAAAGATGACCGGCCGCGAGTGCTGGGCAATCCAATGCCGGTCAGGAGAATGTTGACCGCTCGAAGGTTGGTCATCCGAATGTTGGTCACTCGGGCCACCGGTGTTCGATGAGTTCACGCACACGCTCCGGACAGGTTATTTTTCACTCGGTCCCTCACTGGGAGCCTTCGATCCCTCCTTGGAATCGGAGGAACCTTCCGCCGGAGCCGCTTCAATCTTGATCTTAGTTTTATCGGGCAATCCATATGCTCCGCTGGCGATGACTTTGTCGGTATCGGTGACGCCTTCCGCAATTTGCACGTCGTCACCGTTGCGAATTCCAAGCTTGACCGCCTTCTGATGCGCCCGGCCATCGGCTCCTGCCAGCATGACCGCTGTGGCTCCCTCTGGAGTGGTGATGACCGAACTGGCCGGGACGACCAGAGCATCCTTTACAGTCTGCGCGGTGAGAGAGAGTTGCACGCTCGTGCCTGGCTTCAGCTCATGCTTCGGATTCTTGGCCTCAAGCCAGACCTCGACGGTCGTGCTGTTGGGATCGAGCGCCGGACTGACCACCGTGATCTTGCCTTCGATCGGCGTTTCAATTCCAGGCACGGTCATGGTGCCTTTGTCTCCGACCTTCAAGGCTCCGGCATCATTCTGCGGGACATGAGCCTTGGCAATCACCGAAGAAATATCCATTACCGTCAGCAACGGAGTGCCCGCCGCCGCCATTTCGCCCGGATACAGCGGACGATCGGTGATGACGCCGTCCATCGGACTGCGAATCTCCGAGTAGCTAAGTTGCGCCTCGGCTCCCAGATATTTTCCTTTGGCAGATTCCAATTGTCCCGCTGCGGACTTAAGTTCTTGCTGCTTCCCAATAGCCATGAGCGCGTCCAGATGCTTCTTGGCGATTGCAGCCTGATTGCGGGCTTGCGTCACGTCCACTCGCGACTGGTCGAGTTCCTTCCGCGGCAACGCGCCCTGGGCGAAGAGTTGCTGGCGGCTCTCGAAAACTTTCTCCTGAGCGTCGAGCGACTGCTGGGCCTGCTGAGCATCAGCTTGGGCCTTCTGGATTTCTTCCGGCAAACTGGCGGCGGTGGTGGTTTCGTAGCTGGCCTGAGCTTGCTCGTAGCTGCCTTTGTTTTCCTGCGCGGCGGCGCTCAGATCGCGGTTTTCCAGCACCGCCAGCAATTGGCCTTGGCGAACCTGACTGCCGCGCTTCACCAGAAAGTTTTTCACCGGGGCGCTGATCTTGGGCACGATCGCCGCCTGCTGCCGCGGAAACAGAATCGCTTGCGTGTTGATCGTGTGCTGAATCGTAGTTTTTTCAACCGCGGCGACTTGTACCGTCACCGTCGGTTCCTGATCGGCTTTGTCGGAGGAGCAACCCCCGCTGATCAACAGGCTGACCAGAGCCGCCGCACTGGCGGTTGCCGGCAGCATGCGGCAGCGCCGGAAACCAGCTCCGCGATTGCAATCCTGCATGCTGAGATTGTTGTCGAGGTGCATTCGGCTAGAAGGATCCTGTGAGAGTTTGCAAGTTTGCCACCGCAACGCGGAAACGCGCCTGGCCATCATCGTACGCGTTGCGGGCCTGGGTCAGAGTATTTTGCGCATCCACCACTTCGAGTACCGTGGATTCGCCGGCCTGGTAGCGCAATGTGGTGAGGCGCGTGCTGTCAGCCGCCAGTTCGGCGGAACTCGCCAGCGACTCCATCTCCAGCCGCGAAGTCTCGGCTTCACTATAGAACTGGCGCAGGTGGCTCAAAAGTTGCCGCTGCGCGAATGTCAGCTCGACATGAGCCTGGTCCCGCCGCAGTTCGGCTTGCTTGAGCTTGCTGCGATCCGCACCCCAGCTGAAAATTGGGATTTGCAATGTAGCCACCGTGGAATATCCAAGGTTGCGCACTCCATCCGTTCGGATGGCAAACTGATTGGAATCGATACCGTAAAAATAATCGATACCCAGCGACGGCAACAGTCCACCCCAGGCCGCCGCGACCTCGTGATTTGCCATCTCGTATGCTGCCAATGCGGCACGCAAATCGGGATTGTTTTTCTTGCCCGCCGCTTCGACCTCGGCAAACCTGGGCAGAGGCTCTGGAGTCTGCAAATCGTCAACCACGGCGAAGTCCTGATTAAAATCGGGAAAAAGCATCACCGCTAGATCCAGCCGGCTATGCTCCATGCCGAGCTGAGCTTCCTGTAGAGCGCGCTGCTGCTGCTGGGCTTGAATTTGCGCTTTCACCACATCGGCGTGTGCGACTTCGCCTCCGTTCTCCAGTTTCTGGCTGACATCGAGAAATCGTGCTGCCTCGGCGGCCGCGCGTTGCGCGGTCGCGTACTTGCGCTGGGCTACGACCAACGCGTAATACGACTGGGTTACGGTGACGACCAGGCCGCGCGCGGCGATCTCAGCTTTGGCTCGCGCCTGCGCCAGTGCGGCTGAGCTGCGGCGATAGTCCGCAAAATTGGTAAGGGAAACAGCCTGATGCACGTCCGCCTGGCTGAAGTACTCATGCACGCCATTGTTCGCGATGAATCGGGAGGTCGAGCATCCCAGCGTGCTGGTCGCACAGTTCGCAGGAAGCCGTCCGGTGCCTTCCGTGTAGATGAATGAATTGTTGTAGTTCAGGTTGGGGAGCAATCCCGCGCGCGCTTGCACCCGGTCTTCGCGGGCCACGCCCAAATTAGTGACGGCCGAGCGGTACTGCGGATCATTTTGGCGAGCCCGCTGCAGGGCGTCTTGCAGAGTGATGGTGAGGGGAGCACCGCTCATGGGAGTAGGACTTGCCTCTTGAGATTGTGCGGTAATTGGACTCGCCGCCTGTGCAAAACTCCAGCACGCGCCCGCGAGCAGGACCAAAATGAAAATCAAAGGCCTGGCGAGCTGTCCAATATGGGAAGGCGATTTGCACCAGCAGGGCAGGTCCTTTTCACAGGTATTCACGGGGGCAACTCGAAATGAAGGTGGGCAATGCATAACGATGAAACCTCTTATCCAGAAAGGGAATTGCCAAAACTTTGAGACGGTGCGGAATTCCGCTTCGCTGTCGCCACGACCGGCTGCCGGGAGCGCGACGGCGCAGCAGCGATGTGGTGCAGACCTCCATGCGCGAGGTACGTGGACCAAAACGAAACTGCCCTAGCCTACCACGGACATTCTGAAAGTCACATGAAGACGGTGGTTGTTATCCCTAAGTGCTACTGCCCCAAGATACTTACTCACGGGATGTGAGGGGTTGCGAACAATTGGCGAAGGCCGTGCTAATGAGAATCCGTGAGTTGCCGTTAAGTCAACTGGAGGAATCGATCCATGATCAATCTTGAACTCGTAAAAGTCACTCCCCGCGATCAACAGGTCTTGAACTTGCTCGTGCAGGGCTGCAGCAACAAAGAGATTGCAGGTCAGCTTAACATCAGTCCGCGCACCGTCAAGCAGCACCTTCGCACTTTGTTCCTGCGGGCCGGGATCCGCGAAGGCCGCAAGCGGGTGAAGTTGGCCATCGCTATGTTTTCCAAGGAGAACGCCCAGTGATGACTCCTTGCGAGCGTCTTACCCCAAAGGAAATTCAGATCTCGATTTTGGTCTGGGAAGGTCTAACCAACCGCGAAATCGGCAAGATCGTCGGTACCAGCGAACAGGTCATTAAGAACCACTTGCGCAGTGCATTCGACAAACTGGGAGTCTGGAGCCGGCTTGAACTGGCCATGTACGTGGCCAGCCATGGAGGCAAATCCTGGCCTGCTGAGGCCGAGCGCCCGAGCATGCCGTTTGGCCAGTTCCTTGGAGCGGATTAGTCTGGGAGCGGATTAGTCTGGGAGCCGATTAGTCGCCACCGCCGATCAGCGCCGACTTTATGATTCATCCACCATCCCGGCAGGGCGATGTGCGGGCTTCTGCCACTCAGCTATCAGCTGTCAGCAAGGGCACCGCCCAAGAATTCTCCTGCCGGCGACATAACCACCGGCACCGCCAACGTGAACGGCGCCTCCACTGCCTTGACACCACGTGCCTGCACCCATGCGAACCTGCCTCCGAGTAGACCAAACTCTGCAAAATCTTTCATGGCCAGGGCCACACCGGCAATCTCTCGCGACCGCTAACTCCATGTCCAACAACAGGTTCCAGAGAGGATGGGGTCGGCGGCTGAATTGCACCGAAGAGGTCGATCTGCTGAGTGCGGGCTCAAAGCAGCCACGAGCCGGCTTCGCAACCCTAGGGCGAACCCTGCGATGGCCTACAAAGAGTTCTTCTGGATGACATGCGACTCCACCGAACAAATTCGGGCGGAGTACGGTCCTTTTCACACTCGTACCGAAGCCGAGACCGAGGCCAGAAAGCTAGGGTTCGGTTATCTGCTGCGCTACGAGCATATTCTGGGCGAGCGCGAAGAGGTCGAGGAAGTGAGATGTATCTTCATCGAGTTACCCGGATCCGCCCAGGTTGGCATTGACGCGATCCCGGTGAAACTCCATACCCGCTGCGCTACTTGCGGTGAGTCGGCGGCCCACGATAAAAGCTGGGAAGCCGAAGTCTGGGCCGACATTCACGAATTCGAACACTCCCGCCATCGAGTACGGCTTTTCGAGCATGCCCGCGGCCGGGGTTTGAAGGAAATCGGCGATTGGCGCGCCTAGGTCAACGTACAACCCAGGTGGGTGCCTCCGCCTCATAGTATTCCCGTGGGTTACTAGCGCTTGCCTTGTTCGGTCCCAGGGCTGCGCGAAAGATGGACTCCCGGAGGAAATTCCGGTTCCGCCGAACCGTCGGTACGTGCGTCGGAAGCCGCGAAGTTCATACCCGTCCTGGTGTTGTGATCAATGGCCTGGCCGCGTCCCATGTACAGCGAGAAGTCCCCGCGAACATCGAGCTGATGTCCCATATTCGTGAGTTGCTGGCGCACGTCGGCCGGCACACGATCTTCGATAAGAATCTTGCAGCCGATATTGAAATTACTGCGTACCGTGAAGCGAGCCGTCTCCATGGCAGCCTGAAGATTCATGCCGTAATCAATCACGTTGGATACGAATTGCGCATGAGCGAGTGGCTGGTTGGCGCCGCCCATGATGCCAAACCCGATGTGCTCCTCGCCTCGCTCCATGAAGGCCGGAATGATGGTGTGGAAGGGACGCTTGTGGCCGGCGAGCGCGTCAGGTTTGCTGGGATCCAGCATGAACAATGCTCCGCGATTCTGCAGCGGGAATCCCATCGCTCGCACAGTGATGCCCGAGCCAAAACTTGAGAAGTTGCTCTGGATAAGCGAGACGATATTCCCCTCCCGGTCCACGGCGGTGAGGTATGTCGTATCGCTGGCTGGCGGACGCCCGGCCTCCGTGTCGCAATTGGCCTTCTGCGGATTGATCAGCTGCGCGCGCTGTCTGGCGTACTCCTTCGAGAGCAAGCCGGCGACTGGTACCTTGGCGAAGCGCGGGTCGGCGTTGTAGCGCGCCAGATCGGCATAGGCCAACTTCATGGCTTCGATTCTCTTGTGCAATTCTTCCGCACTGAGCGGGCCGGCTCTCGCCGGCAAGAACTGCTCGAGGATATTTAACATCTCAAGTGCCGCCATGCCCTGGCCGTTTGGCGGCAATTCGTAAACTTTCCATCCGCGGTATGTAGTTGAGATAGGCTCGACCCACTCCGCCGAGAAGTCCTGCAAATCGCCCGCTTTCATGGTGCCGCCAAGTTCGTGAGAGGTCGTAAGGATGGCGTTCGCGATTTCGCCGGCGTAGAACGCCCGGGGGCCTGCTTCGGCTAGAAGACGAAGCGCCTTTCCCAGATCAGGGTTTCGAAACACTTCGCCCATCCGAGGTGCTTCGCCATGGACGAGGAAAACCCGGCGAGTCTCCGGATCATTCTTCAGCTTCGCGCGAGCGGCATCTCTCCAGTCCATCCCAATCAACTCCTGGACCGCGAACCCGTTTTCGGCGTAAAAAATCGCCGGTACAAAGAGCTCCTTCCACTCCGTGCGACCGAAGCGCTCATGCAACTTATTCCAGCCCTCCACCGCGCCGGGTACGGTGACTGTGTCGATTCCGCTGTCGGGCATTTGCGTGATGCCCTTCGATTTCAGGTAGTCGATGGTAAGCCCTTTCGGAGCCCACCCGCTGGCGTTCAGTCCGTAAAGTTTTCCGGTCCTGGCATCCCAGTAGATCGCAAACAGGTCGCCGCCGATGCCGTTCATGTCCGGTTCCATCACTCCCAACACGGCGTTGGTGGCGATTGCAGCGTCGACTGCCGACCCGCCATGAGACAAGATCTCCGCTCCGGCCTGCGATGCTTGCACTTGGCTGCTGGCGACGATGCCGTAAGGCGAGATCACCATGGAACGCGCATTGCTGCGGTCTTGAGAGAACGCCAAGGTGGCGAGGGCGATCATCACAACCACGCAACGCAGAAGCTGTTGCATCTCTTTCGTCTCCTTTTGATGGAAGGGATTGTTGGTGGAATGAGCAGGGGATGTCAACGGCGGATGACGATTTCACGCTGAGTTCGCACTCTTGAGTTCGCTGGCGGCAGCCCGATCAATCAGCCAGATCAGTTTCCCGTTAGTTGGCCGCACCAGCTTTGCGGGATATTGTTCCCCCGCAGCATCCCCTTCGAGTACGGCATGCAGGGCCGGAGCTTTGTCCATACCGCTGACCAGAAAAGTCACGCCAGCGGCCGAATTCAGCACCGGGAGGGTGAAGCTGAGACGGCTGGTCTTCAGTTTCTCGACCCAGTTGGCGACAACAAGCCGTGATTTTTCCTGCAGGGCGGCGGTTCCGGGGAACAGGGATGCCGTGTGACCGTCCGGCCCCATGCCGAGAAGGATAAGGTCGAAGCGAGGGAACTGTCCGGCGTCGAGTGCGAAAAATTTTCGCAGAGCCTGCTCGTAGTCCAATGCCACGGCTTCAGCGTCGGAATTCTCCGTCTTGAGCCGGAAGACATTCGCCGCCGCCACCGGAATTCTCGACAACATTGCTTCGTCCGCCATGCGGTAGTTGCTATCGGGATCGGTGGGCGGAACGTGCCGCTCGTCGCCGAAGAAAAAAAACATGCGGTCCCAGGGAAGGGCGTTGCGGGCATTGGTTGCCAGTAAATTGTAGAGATTTTTCGGCGTCGATCCTCCCGACAGCGCGATGGTGAACCGGCCGCGTTCGGTTATGGCCTCGTTGGCTGCACGCACAACTTCTTCCGCCGCTGCTGCGAACAATTCCTGCGGCGTGGTCAGCGTTCGAATTTCAACGGTGGAACTCACGAGTTTCGCTCGCTCCTCAGTCCAGCGATTGCTTAACGCTGGCTGCCTCGGACGGACGCACAGCGCGCCGCCCCCATCAGCCCCGCCTTTTCGTTGATGACCACCTGTACCGGAATCGCTTCCATCAACGAACGCAGACGGCCCTTCGCGAGAAAAGACTTCATAAACAGAGGCCCGGTCAGCTTGGCAAGAATCTTCGGGGAAATGCCTCCGGCCAGAAAAAGCCCCCCTGTCGCCATCAACTTGAGCGCTAGATTTGAGGCTTCGGCGCCGAAGACTTCGATCCACAGATCCAGCGCCTGCTGGGCCAAACCTTCCGTTTGATCGAGCGCGGCGCGGGAAATGACCGCGGCAGGGTCGCCTTTCTTGAGCGCGGCAGCAAACTCCACGGATTCCTTCCCGCATCCGCGGTCGCGCAGGAATTCGTAAACATTCACCAACCCAGGACCGGAGAGAACGCGCTCGTAGCTCACGTGTCCGAAGCGCGCTTGCAAGAACCGCACCAACTCAATTTGGAGATCCCCCTGAGGTCCGAAGTCGGTGTGTCCGCCTTCGCAAGCGAAAACGTGATGCCGGCCTCCGTCCCAGAATAGCCCAGCCTCTCCCAATCCCGTTCCCGGCGCGATCACCGCCTGATTTCCCACGGCAGGGCCGCGAACCTGGTTCAACGAAATGAGATCCTTGGCGGCCAGAGAGGCGATGCCCCAGGCGCTGGCTTCGAGGTCGTTGATCAGCAGCGTGGCCGGAAGATGAATCTGTTTCGCCAGCCGCGATTGCTCGACAATCCACGGCAGGTTTGAGGTTTCGACCCTTCCATTGCGTACCGGACCCGCGATCCCAAAACAGGCGGCATCCGGGCGAGTCTTGGAATCGTCCATGAACTGGGTTACAATTTCGCCGAGTTCGCTATGCTCGCGGCTGGGAAAGACACGCTCGGACACCAGGTTTAGATGCCCGTTTTGAGGTTGAAAATAAGCCAGCCTAGCATTGGTGCCGCCAATATCGCCGGCCAGAATCATTTCTCGAAATTCCTCCAGCGACGGCCGTCGCGTTCCAGCAACTCGTCGGCGTCTTTCGGTCCCCAGGTGCCAGACGCGTAGTTTGGGAAATTACGGGGCGGCAGCGCCTTCCAGAGATCGAGCACCGGGTTGACCACGGACCAGCCGGCTTCGACCATATCAGCACGCTGAAACAGCGTCTGATCGCCAATCATGCAATCGTGCAGCAGACGTTCGTATCCCGTGCTGGGCTGCTTGCCAAAGTATTGCTGATATTCGAAATTCATGTCTACCGTGCCCAGCCGCATAACCGGCCCCGGCACCTTGGCGGCGAATTGGAGCGAGATTCCTTCTTCGGGTTGAATGTGCAGCACCAGTTGATTTGGCATGAGGTGTTCGACAGGAGTGTCACGGAACAGCACGAATGGCGCCCGTCGAAACTGTATCACGATATGCGTGTTGCGCACCGGCATTCGCTTTCCGGTGCGCAGATAGAAAGGAACATCGGCCCATCGCCAGTTGTCGATCAGCAGCTTCATCGCGACGAAAGTCTCGGTGCGCGAATCGGGAGGAACATCGGGTTCGGCGCGATACGCCGTGACCCGCTTGCCGTCTTCGGTTCCGTCGCCGTACTGGCCGCGCACACTGCGGCTCAGCACCTCTTCATCGCTCATGGGCTGGATGGCGTGCAGAATCTTGGCTTGCTCATCACGCACCGCATTAGCGTCAAACGAAATCGGCGGCTCCATGGCGGTGAGACTGATGAGTTGCATGATGTGATTGGGCACCATGTCGCGCAACGACCCGGCTTGATCGAAATAACTGCCGCGTCCCTCGACTCCAACGGTTTCCGCCACCGAGATCTGCACATGATCGATGTAGCGGCGATTCCAGACGGGCTCGAAAATTCCGTTGGCGAAACGGAACGCCATGATGTTCTGCACCGTCTCTTTGCCCAGATAGTGGTCGATGCGGTAAATCTGTTTCTCGTCGGCAACTTTGAGCAGTTGCT
Organism: uncultured Acidobacteriaceae bacterium; assembly: GCA_963709305.1. Taxonomy (GTDB): domain Bacteria; phylum Acidobacteriota; class Terriglobia; order Terriglobales; family Acidobacteriaceae; genus Sulfotelmatobacter. The sequence goes on from CAVPWO010000013.1 coordinate 32,939, forward strand.
GGTTCAGCAGTTTTGCCGATTCCAGATCGTGACCAAACGGCTTCTCGATGACCACTCGCCGCCAGTGGTGATTGCTTTGCTCCATCAGTCCCGAGGCCGCGAGTTTTTCTACGATCGGCCCAAAATATTTAGGCGCCGTGGCCATGTAATAAAAGAAGTTCTGATGAGTCGAGTGCTCCTGATCGATCTTGGTCAAGAAATCTTTTAGTTCCGGGTATAGTTTGTCGTCATTGAAATCCCCGGTGAAATAGTAGAAACGCTGGGCGAACCATTCCCACAAATTGTCGTCCACACATTCCCCGCAATACGCCTTCACGTCATCGTGGACTCTTTTTCGAAAATCATCGTTCGACATCTGGGCGCGGGCCACGCCTACCACCGCAAATTCGCGGGACAGCAAGTTGGCTCTGGCGAGGTTATAAAGCGCGGGAATCAGCATGCGTCCGGTGAGATCGCCGGCCGCGCCGAAAATCACCATGACGCAGGGGTCGCCTTGCTTGCCGATACGCGGCGGCGCCGCCGCTACGTGTTCCGCTAGTTCAGCCATGAATCACCCCTCAGGATAGGCAACCTAAGAATCGCTACGCGGTCTTTGTCGTCTTAGTGGCGTTTGTCTTACCGGCACCCGCTTCCACGTGGCCGCCGAACTTTTGCCGCATGGCGGAAAGCATCTTCTCCGCGAACGTATGCTGCTGCCGCGAGCGGAAACGCACAAACAACGCCGCGCTCAATACATCCACGGGCACCGCTTCATCGAGCGCCGCCTGAATCGTCCAGCGGCCTTCGCCCGAATCCTGCACATATCCTTCGTATTCCGAGAGCGTGGGATTTTCCGTGAGCGCCATCGCCGTCAGGTCGAGCAGCCAGGAACTGACCACGCTGCCGCGCCGCCACACTTCCGCGATGTCTGGCAGATTCAGGTCGTAACGTATGTCCTCGGGCAGGTCTTTACTGGTTGCGTTCTTGAAGATGTCGAAGCCCTCGGCATAGGCCTGCATGATGCCGTACTCAATCCCGTTGTGCACCATCTTCACAAAGTGTCCGGACCCTGAAGGACCGCAATGAATGTAACCGGATTCCGCGGTGCCCCCGAGTTTTTCTCGTCCTGGAGTCCGCTCGATATCGCCCTTGCCCGGGGCTAGCGTTTTGAAAATGGGATCGAGGCGCTGCACTGCTTCTTTCGGGCCGCCGATCATCATGCAGTAACCGCGTTCCAGTCCCCACACGCCTCCGCTGGTGCCTACGTCGATGTAGTGAATGCCTTTGCCCTTCAGTTCATTCGCCCGGCGCACGTCATCTTTGAAGTACGAGTTACCGCCGTCGATGATGGCATCTCCCGCCTGCAGATGGGCGGCAACTTTCTGCACCGTCGATTCAGTCGCGGCACCGGCAGGAACCATGATCCAGACGGCGCGCGGAGGAGTGAGCGTGTGAATCATATCCTCGAGCGATGTCGACCCGGTGGCGCCTTCTCCCGCCAGTTGCTTGACTGAATCGGGGCTCAGATCAGAAACGACCAGTTGATGTCCGCCGCGCATCAGCCGCCGCGTCATATTCGCGCCCATGCGGCCGAGCCCAACCATTCCCAATTGCATTGTCTTGCTCCTGGTAGCCCGGCGTCCGGCCGGCTGTCGCGAGGGCTTCCCCACCCTCGCATTCGAAACCATCGAACTTCAGAGAGCCTCAACCGCCGCCTGCAGAGTTGTCGACTCCGCCTTCAGATTACTTCCCAGATGCACCCGCAACGCGCGTCTTCCGCGATCCGCCAAAACTTGGAAATCTCCGCGCGCCTGCGCCGCCTTCACTATGCCGAACGTATATTTCTGTCCCGGAACCGGCAATTCAACGGAATCGTCGTAAGTAATTTGAAGAAACACCCCCGAGTTCGGTCCGCCTTTCACCGATGAGGCAAGGGACTCCGGCAGGGAAGTCTTCAGTCGGCTGACCGCTATCCCTTCGACTGCCTGTTCTTCTCTACTGCCGCCAACAACTTGTTGAAAGCGTCGGCGAACAACTTGACGCCGTCCTGGGTCAGCTTGTCCGTCACTTCCTTGATCGAAATACCTGCGCTCGCCAGATCACCCATCACCTTGGCCGCTGCCGGCACGTCTTCGGTGAGACTGTTTCTGAGCTTGCCATGGTCGCGGAAAGCATCGATAGTCGCGGGCGGCATGGTGTTGACCGTATCCGGCCCGATTAATTCCTCAACGTAAATCACGTCGCGGTAGTTGGGATTTTTAGTGCTGGTGCTGGCCCATAACACACGCTGGGTCTGCGCGCCCTTTGCAGCCAGAGCCTGCCAACGTGGTCCGCTGAAAATCTTCTGATAGCGCTGATAGGTAAGCTTGCCGTTGGCAATGGCAACTTTTCCGAACAGGCTCTTCAACAATGCCTGCTGCTTCGGATCGGTCGCCGCCTTCATTTTTTCGTCTATCTCGGAATCGACCAGCGTATCGATGCGGCTGATAAAAAAGCTGGCAACGCTCGCCATTTTTTTCAGATCGCCGCCGCGCGAGGCCAAATCTTCGAGCCCGGCGATATAAGCCTCGGCAACTTTTTCATACACTTCCTGCGCGAACAACAGCGTAACGTTGATGTTGATGCCTTCGCCGATCAACTGACGGATCGCCGGCAGCCCTTCGGCCGTGCCCGGAACTTTGATCATCACGTTCCCGCGCTGCACCGCTTTCCACAGACGACGTGCTTCGTCAATCGTCTCTTGCGTCTGGAGCGCCAGGAGTGGCGACACTTCCAGGCTGACATAGCCATCGCGAAACCTGGACTCCTCATAGACCGAACGCAGTGCGTCGGCAGCATCCTGAATATCACGAATGGCGATCTGCTCATAAATCGCCGTCGTAGTGAGATCCTTGCGCGCTGCCAGCTTATGCAAGAGATCGTCGTACAGAGAACTGTCCCCGATTGCCTTTTCAAAGATGGAGGGGTTGGAAGTCATTCCCCGCAAGCCGTCCTCGGTAATCAGTTGCGTCAGCCTCCCGGTGGTGAATAAATCACGCCGGATGTAATCGAGCCACATCGACTGACCGTAATCGAGCAATTGCTTCAGCGGATTTTTAGTAGCTTTCGAATTTTCCAAAATTCCAGTTGGCTGCATGATGATCTCCTGCGATTGTCCTTAGTAGAGAGACGTAACAAGTTACGCCTCTGCGAGAATTACTTTGCTGACATGGCCGCGCGAGCTTCCTTCACCACGGTGTCGACAGTGAATCCGAAATACTTCAATAGATCCTTCAACGGTGCCGAGGCCCCAAACCGGTGCATGCCGACGTTGCGCCCCTTCAATCCTGTATAGCGAGCCCACCCAAAAGTAGAGGCCATTTCCACCGACACGCGCGCCGTCACGTCAGAAGGCAGCACGCTCTCTTTATATACCGCATCCTGCTGTTCAAAGATCTCCCACGAGGGCATGCTAACCACGCGCGCCTTCACACCCTCCGCCGTGAGTTTCTCGTACGCCTCGATGCAGAGCGATACTTCGCTGCCTGTGCCTAGCAAGATGACCTCAGGTTTTCCCCCGGCATCGGCGAGCACGTATGCCCCCTTCGCGACCCCGGAAGCTGCCGCATACTTCGAGCGATCGAGAGTAGGCACATTTTGTCGGGTCAATACCAACGCAACTGGCGAGCTCTCCAGGTGCGCAATAATCTTCCACGCTTCCGTCACTTCATTCGCATCGCCCGGACGAAGCACGATTAAATTCGGCATGGCCCGCAACGATGCTAGTTGCTCGATCGGCTGATGGGTCGGCCCATCTTCTCCGACGCCAATCGAATCGTGCGTAAAAATGAAGATCGACGGACACTCCATCAGCGCTGACAATCGGATGCTGGCCCGCATGTAATCGCTGAAGTTGAAAAATGTCGCGCCGAATGCCCGAATGCCGGAAACATTCAGCCCATTTACGCTCGCGCCCATGACATGCTCGCGCACGCCGAAATGCAAATTGCGTCCCGCCGGAGTATCGGCCTGAAAATCTCCCGCGCCCTCGAACTTCAGCGTCGTCTTGTTCGACGTTGCCAGATCTGCCGAACCTCCGATCAGCCACGGAATGTTCTGTGCCAGCGAGTTGAGTACTTTGCCCGAACTCTCGCGAGTCGCGATCCCCTTGGCATCGGCGGGAAATGTCGGAAGATTCTTATCCCAGCCGGCCGGCAGTCCGTGATGCTGCATCTGGCTGAGTCGTTCGGCGAGATCGGGGAACTTCTGAGAATATTCCGAGAAAAGCTTCGACCACTGCGTCCGCAGATCGCGCCCGCGCCTCCCGATCCCTTCGCGGAAATGCTCTCGCACGCCGTCCGGCACCAGGAACTTTGCATCTTCCGGCCAGCCATAAAATCTCTTGACCAGCCGCACCTCTTCTTCGCCCAAAGGTTCGCCATGGGCGGCGTTCGTGTCCTGCTTATGCGGCGAGCCGTAGCCGATGTGACTATCCACTATGATCAGCGTCGGCCGGTCCTCAGTCTTATGAAAAGTCTCAAAGGCACGCGCCAGCATCGTCAGATCGTTGGCGTCGGCGACACGGGTCACGTTCCAGCGGTATCCTATAAAGCGAGTTGCCACATCTTCACTGAACGACCAATTCGCGGGACCATCCAGCGTAATGTGATTGTGATCGTAAATCCAACAGAGATTCGAAAGCTTTAAATGTCCTGCCAGCGAGGCCGCTTCGCCCCCAATTCCCTCCATCAAATCCCCATCCGAACACATCGCATACACGTTGTAGTCGAAGATTTCGAAATCAGGCCGGTTGAAATTCGCCGCAAGCCATTTGCTCGCAATCGCCATTCCGATACTGTTGCCCACGCCTTGTCCCAGCGGCCCGGTCGTGGTCTCGACTCCGGAAGTGACGTGAGATTCGGGATGCCCCGGCGTAAGGCTTCCCAACTGCCGGAAGCGCTTGATCTCCTCCATCGGCACCGCGAGCTCTTTCAAAACTTTGCCCTGCTTGTCCACCCGCCGCACCTCGGCGAGGTGCAGCATGGCATAGAGCAACATGGAGGCATGACCGTTGGAGAGCACGAAGCGGTCGCGATTCAGCCAGGTAGGATCCGCGGGGTCATAGCGCAGGAATTCCTGCCACAGGCAATAAGTGACCGGGGCCAACCCCATGGGCGCGCCGGGATGGCCCGAGTTCGCCTGCTGTACGGCGTCGATCGCCAAAGTTCGGATCGTATTAATACAGAGCGTTTCCAGTTGTTGTCCCGTTGCCAAAACCTGTTCACTGGCTACCATGCGGTTGCGCTCCTCGATCGGGAGATTTTCATCGGCGACACCAGCCCACAATAAATTAGAGTTTCCGCTGACGGAAAGGGTTCAGCCCGCAGAAAAGTGTATCAATTTCCTGGAGCACGCGGATGGCTGGCTCTGAAAAATCGAGAGATAGGGAAATTACTTTATTTCAGAAGCTGAAGATATATGCTTTCGCTTTGAGATGTCCGGGTTGTGTCCTGCACGAACTTCAGGAACTGGCGCAAACTGTCGCGTTCGGAGGGCGCCATTCCTTCGAAGCGGACGCGAACTCCGTTCGCCGGTCCGCTGCGCGTGACCACGCCGCTTAGCGCAAACCCCTTTACCCAGATCTTGCCGTTGGGCACCCACAGCCCGATTTCCACCTTGGCTCCGGATTTGACCGGCTTTGCCGTTTCCACCAGACACCCCCCCACGCTGGTGTTGGAAAGATTGCCCCAAATTGAAGTCGGCGTGTCATCGACCCGAAGCTCGACAGCCACGAAGCACTTGATGCGCGGATTGCGCCGGCGGTCGCTTCCGAAGCTTGGGCTAAACAAATCGGGGGCAAACGGAGGCGCGGTCAAAGTGGGAGTCGGAACTGGTTGCGGCGCAGGAGTCGCGCTTGCGGCGGACCTTGGAGCCGTTTGCGCACAGCCTGCCTTGATCTGACGCATGGCGAGAAGCAGCGTCTCTTCACGTTTTCCCGCTGGGGCTTCGCGGTACGCCTGCAATAGCATGCCGACGTGGCGTACCAGGTCCGGATCGGACAGTATTCGCGTCCAGTCTGTTCCTGTTGCTGCACTCATCAGTCCACTCTCGTTCTTAGCGTCTGCACTCGCTATTACCTTGAACCCACAGTCACCTTCCTTCAAGATGACCTAAGTCATCAGGCCGATGTTCCCACGGATATAGCGGCCTTCCCGAAATCAAACGTATTCGGCTTCCAGGAGAATTCCAGGCGTCTTAGCGAGCTTCAAACAACAGTGGAACTACTTCGGTGGTTTCGTTTTGGGTGCTTTCAAACTTCCATTTTGCGACGGCATCCACGGCCGCATCGGCCAGAACAGGATTCCCGCCCAGAACCCGGGTGGACTTGACAGTTCCGTTAGCCCGAACCACGGCCTCGATTCGAACTGTGCCGTGCATATGCATCTTTCTTGCCAAGTCGGGGTAGCCGGGCGGGACGCGCAAGATGACCTTTCGCTCCGGATTACCCGGCGCCGGAATATTTTGAGCCAGAGCAAGAGTGCCCGCTGCTATAGCCACGCCTATCATCGCAGCTATCATGAAGATGGATGAGATGCTTCTTCGCACGCGCCCTGCTCCTCTTTCTGGTGCTATAGCTTGAGCTTACGGGGAATAATCCCCGCTAGACAGGGCACGGAAGCTATGGAACTTCGGATTCAGTTCGCCATTGCGGAATTCCCGTCGCGACCGGGTATGCCCGGCTGCCCCGAACGGCCAATCTGGTTCGGTTCCGGAACAATCCTTTGCATCTCAAACGTCTGCAAACGAATCAAATTGGGCGAGTTATGCTAGAGCGGGGGAAAGGCGTACCGTTTTTTTTAGATACTGAACGTTCCCACAATCAAGAATGCAATGCTCACGGATAACCTGCCGAACGCGAGTTTTTGTTTTTTTTGTGCTGCTCGTTGCCCCTAGTCTTCCGGCTCAAACCTCGGGCGGAGCGTCTTCGGCTCCAGTCGTTTCCCTTCCCGGGCAGTTTCTGGGCAGCGCTCCGGAGGGCACCGCCAGCGCCGAGGTTCTGCAAATTGACTTCAGGGACGCAATTGATCGTGGGTTGCGAAACAATTTAGGGTTGTTGCTGGCCTCCGATCAAACCGAAACGGCGCGCGGGGAAAAATGGAAGGAATTAAGCGAACTTCTCCCCAATATCAACGCACGTGTTATAGAAAACGCCCAAACCCAAAGTCTGGCCGCACTTGGATTCAACAAACTTCTGCCCTTGCTTTCCCCTCCGGGCAGCAATCCCAGCTCCTTTCCCCGGGTCGTACCGGCTTTTAACTACTTCGACGCGCGCGCTTCCCTGAGCCAGTCGCTCTTCAATTTCCGAAATCTCGAGCGCGAGCGTGCTGCCTCGGAAAGCCTCAAAGCCTCGCAATTCACTTACAAAGATGCGCGGGAACTGGTCGTGCTTGCCGTCGGCAACTCGTATTTGCAGGCGATTGCCGCCGGCGCGCGTGTGGAGAGTACAGAAGCCCAGGCGAAAACTGCTCAGGCTCTGTACGACAAAGCGGCAGACCAGCTGAAAGCCGGATTGACCCCCGCCATCGACGCGTTGCGCTCCCAGGTCGAACTGCAGAGCCGCCAGCAGCAACTCATCGTCGCCCGCAACGATCTTGCCAAGCTGAAACTGAATGTTGCGCGGATCATCGGATTGCCCCCCGGGCAGCAATTTATCCTCACCGAGAAGGCGCCCTATCAGGCCTTGACGCCCCTTCCGCTCGAAACCTACCTGCAACGGGCGTACGCCTCTCGCGCCGACTACCAGGCGGCGATCGCCCAAGTCCGGGCGGCAGAACTTTCCCGGCGGGCAGCGATGGCAGGGCATTACCCCACCGTCGACGTCACTGCGAATCTTGGCGACATCGGCGTCACTCCTTCCCAATCGAACGGCACCTGGCAAGTGACCGGCGGCGTAAACATCCCAATCTTCGCTGGGAATCGGACCCACAGTGACGTACTCGAGGCGGACGCGCAGTTGAAACAGATGCGTTCTCAGCTGGGAGATCTTCGTTCCCGCATCGACTATGACGTCCGTACCGCGCTGCTGGATCTGAACGCTGCCGCCGAACAGGTGGCAGTCGCCCGCAGTTCCGTCGATCTGGCGGAACAGGCGCTCACTCAATCGCAAGACCGCTTTACCGCAGGGGTAGCGGACAACTTGGAGGTGGTGCAGGCGCAGGAGGCGGTGGCCAGCGCTCACGAGAGCTACATTCAGAGTCTCTACTCCCACAATCTCGCGAAGGTAGAACTGGCGCACGCCATCGGCGACGCGGAGCATGGCGTCAAAGAATATTTGAAAGGCAATCGATAAACGTATGGAGCAAACCACACAAAGTGCGCCCGCTCAAGGCGAAAAGACAGAGGTCGAGAAGCCGGAGAATAGCACTAAGCCGTTACCCGCCACCGAAGAGGACTTCCACTCCAGGCGCTCCCGCACGCAGAGTTCCGGCTTCCGGATCGGGGTGGTCATTGCAATCATCGTCCTGCTCATCGCCGGCTTCTTCGCCTATCGCTACTTCACCAGCTATGAATCGACCGACGATGCTGAAATCGATGGCCATATCAATTCCATCAGTGCCCGCATCTCCGGGCACGTCGTTAAACTCAACGTGCAAGACAATCAATATGTTTCGGCGGGAACTGTATTGGTCGAAATCGACCCGGCCGATTATCAGGTTGCCTATGAACGCGCGAAGGCGGATTTTGAGGATGCACAGGCAGCCGCGGTTGCGGCCGGCGTAAGTGTTCCCATCACTGACGTGAACACCAGTAGCCAGGTTTCGGCGAGCGACGCGGATGTGAACAGTGCGCGCGCGGGTATTCAAGTTGCGAAACAGCAATTCGAAGCGGCCAAAGCCCAGCTGCAAGAAGCCGAAGCCAATAACGTAAAGGCGCAAAACGATCTCGGCCGCTACAGACAGTTAGTCGACAAGCAGGAAATTTCCCAGCAGCAGTATGACCAGGCCACCGCCGCCGCCAAGGCAAGTGCGGCGGGCGTTGAAGCCGCGCGCGCCAGCGCCGACGCGGCGCAGCAGCAGGTTACGCAGGCTCAGGGCAAACTCGTCCAGGCGCAGGCAAACTCGCGCTACGCCAATACTGCCCCCAAGCAGATGCAGATCACGCGCGCCAGGGCGACGTCGGCACTGGCCGAAGCGCAACGCAAGAAGGCGGATCTCGATCAGGCCGCGTTGAACCTGCAATACACAAAAATCGTTGCTCCGGTCGATGGCATCGTCAGCGATCGCACCGTGGAAGTCGGGCAGAACGTGGCGCCTGGCCAGGAACTGATGAAGATCATCAATCTCGGCGACATTTGGATCACGGCGAATTTCAAAGAGACCCAGCTTCGGGAAATGAAGGTCGGCCAGCGGGTGACCGTGGAAGTCGACGCCAACGGCAGAACCTACAACGGCAAGGTGGATAGCATTGCCGGAGCCAGCGGCGCCCGTTTCAGCCTGCTGCCTCCCGAAAACGCCACGGGAAACTACGTAAAAGTAGTGCAACGCATCCCGGTCAAAATCGTGCTCGATCCCGGCGCGAACAACGATCACCAGTTGCGTCCTGGCATGTCGGTGACCCCCAAGGCCTGGATTCGCTAATGAGCGCGGCCGGCGCAAGCACCAGCGGAACCGCCAGCGCGGCCATGGATCGTGGCGGCGATCATGCCGATGCGTGGCGTCCCGCGGTTAATCCGTGGATTATTGCGCTGGCGGTGACGCTGGCGACGTTCATGGAAGTGCTCGACACCTCTATCGCCAACGTCGCTCTGCCGCACATTGCGGGTGGTCTCTCGGCTGGCCAGGACGAAAGTACCTGGGTCCTGACTTCCTACCTGGTTTCCAATGCGATCGTGCTTCCATTGAGCGGCTGGCTATCGTCCATTATCGGCCGCAAGAATTTCTACATGGGTTGTGTCGCTCTGTTCACGGTCAGCTCGTTTCTGTGCGGGCTCGCTCCGAATCTTACGACGCTCATCATCTGCCGGATTCTGCAAGGCGCGGGCGGCGGTGGACTGCAGCCCAGCGAGCAGGCAATCCTGGCCGACACGTTTCCTCCCGCTAAGCGCGGCATGGCTTTCGCGGTTTATGGCATGGCTGTCGTAACTGCTCCCGCGATCGGTCCAACTCTTGGCGGATGGATCACGGATAACTTCACCTGGCGCTGGATCTTTTTTATTAATATTCCGGTCGGAATTCTTTCCATCCTTCTCACTTCGCGTCTAATTCAGGATCCACCTTACTTCAAGCGCCGCAAGCTGAGCGAGACACATATCGATTACATCGGCCTGGGATTTGTAGCTTTGGGGCTGGGGGCTTTGCAAATCGTTCTCGACAAGGGACAACGAGACGACTGGTTTGATTCGAATTTCATTATCATGCTTTCGGTGATCAGCGCCGCCGCGCTGATCTTCGTGACAATCTGGGAGTGGAAACAGAAAGATCCCATTATTGATCTGCATCTTTTTCGTGACCGAACCTTCGGCATCTCGAATCTATTGATGTTCATGCTGGGCTTCGCCTTGCTGGGTAGTACTCTGTTGCTGCCGCTGTTCTCGCAAACGTTGCTGGGTTATACGGCGCAGAAGGCAGGGCTGGCGCTGATGCCGGGCGGCTTCACGATTATTCTTCTGCTGCCTTTGGTGGGATTTCTGTTGTCAAAGTACACTCCGCGATGGCTACTCTTGTTCGGCTTGATCCTCCTGTCGTTCTCGCTTTTTCACCTGACCACCTTTGATCTGCAGATAGATTTCCGCACCGTAGCCACCGCCCGTGTGATTCAGGCTGCCGGCATGGCGTTTCTCTTTGTTCCCATCAATACGGCCGCGTACGCATTCCTTCCGCGAGAGAAGAACAATGCTGCGTCTGGTCTGATGAACCTGGCCCGCAATATCGGCGGCAGCGTGGGGATTTCCATCGTAACCACGATACTGGATCGCCGGACCCAGCAGCACCTGAACGATTTCGCCAGTCACCTGAGCGCGGGCAGCGCACCTCTGCAAGCCATAATTCGCGGAGCGTCGCGCGCCATGGTGGCTCACGGTGCGAGCGCAGCTGGCGCGAACCAACGAGCCTATGCGCTGATCCAGGGCACGGCTGAACGGCAAGCCACCATGCTCGCCTATATCGATTGCTTCTGGTTTCTGGGAGTCGCCATCCTGGCCATGATTCCCATGGTCTTTCTGATGAAAAAATCCAAGCCAGGTGGCGGAATCGCAGTACACTAGAGACCGAGCATGTTTCGCCTCATTACCATCGAGCGCGAGTACGGCTGCGGCGCCGCCACCATTGCCGCGCAACTGGCCGAGCACCTGGGTTGGAAGCTCTGGGACCATTTGCTGACGGAAGAGATTGCCCGCGCCGCTCACGTCGATCCTTCTGCTGTAAAGCGCTGCGATGAGCGCATGGACAGCCGGTTTCACCGTTTCGCGAAGACCTTCTGGCGCGGCAGTTACGAGCGCAGTGCAACCCTGGGCGGCCAGATGTTCGACACCGACTGCATGATGGAGATGATGCAGGAAACGATGAATCGAATTGGCCGGGAAGGAGATGCCGTCATCGTAGGTCGCGGAGCACCGTATTTTCTGCGCGAAAATCCCTGCGCGTTCCATGTTTTTCTGTACGCTCCGCGCTCCGAGAAAATCCGCCGCATCGTCGCCGACGGCTACAGTGAAGAAGATGCCATTGAACAGGTTGACACCGTCGATCGCGAGCGCATTGCTTATGTAAAGCACTACTTCAATGCCGACTGGCCGACGCGTTCCCTTTATCACGTCATGCTCAATACGGCCGTGGGAAACGAACCCGTCATCCAGACGATTCTCGATACCATGCGTCTGGTCGAAGGCCGGCCCAAAGCCACCGATTACGAGAATCCAAATGTGCCCGCGGCCCAGCGGTAATCCTGCAGCGCGCTGAGGGCGGCTGGCAAAACTTCTTATTGTGAAGCCCCAGTCCGCGCCGGACGCAGCGCCGCAGGACAGCAGTTTTCCTCGCACGCATCCTGACGCGGCCCAAGAGATCCTAGCGCACGCCGCTTGACTTCCGGATTTGTCCGCTCAAGGATTAGCTCACGAATCATCTGGATGAACTTGGGATGCACGCCTACGGTCTTGGCCCTCGCCATCGGCAAAGCCAGCACATCGCAAAGCTGCCGCGCCTCAACGTCCAGGTCGTATAGAACTTCCATGTGATCGGAAATAAAACCGATCGGAGCCAGCACAACCGCGCTTGCCAGATTGCGCGCCTTTACGTCGCGCAAGTAGTCCAAAATATCCGGCTCCAGCCAAGGTTGTCCCGGGGCGCCGCTGCGGCTCTGATACACAAGAGCGTCGTTGCCGGCCCCGAGCCTCGCGGAGACAATCTTTCTTACCTCTTCCAGTTGCCGCACATAATCACTGGTCTGCGCCATCGAGAGCGGAATGCTGTGCGCGGTGTAGACGATCTGGACATTGTGGCGCGCGTCCGCCGGAATTTCCCGCATGGCGTCGCGCACACGATCTTCGGTTGCCTCAATAAAATTTGGATGGTTGAAGAACGCGCGCAGCTTATCGATCTCCGGCGCATCCGGCCCAGTTTCATTCTGCGCCCGAACAATATTTTCCCGGTATTGCCGGCATCCGGAATACGAACTGTAAGCTGACGTCACGAAAGCGAGCGCCCGCCGAACGCCGTCCTGCCTCATCTTTTTCACAGTGTCCGCCAGGCGGGGATGCCAGTTGCGATTTCCCCAGTACACCGGCAACTTCGGGCCATGCTGCGCCAGTTCAATCTCCAGAGCGGCAATCAATTCCCGGATTTGCTGGTTGATCGGACTTTTGCCACCGAAGTGGTGATAGTGTTCGGCAACCGCCAGCAATCGTTCGCACGGAACATTTCTTCCGCGCAGGACATTCTCAAGAAATGGAATCACCTCTTCCCGCGACTCAGGCCCGCCGAAAGAGACAACGAGAATGGCGTCGTAGTTCATGCCTTCGGCTCAGGAATGAGCTGCGGATAACTCGCGAAAAAATAGTCTGAAGTCGGGCGTTGCGCGGGACGTTTAAGATAGGTCCGTTTTGGGAAACGGGGGCCGCAAAGGGTATCCCCCTCCCCCCCCACCCCTGCGAAAGGCTTGACTGGCGCGGGTTTTGCAAAAAGCGTCTGCAAAATCTTGAGGGTCAAGAGGTTAGAGGTCAAAATCTTGATAACAAGTGACTTAGGCGCTTCTCGGAGATCCCTGTAACCGCCGCTTCGCCTTGGCTATGATCTGCTTAGTCTCTGTGTAAGGTCAAGGTCAGATGTCACAAACGTCAGATGTCGCAAAGATTCAGATGTCACAGAAGAGTAGGAGTCGAGCGATCGGGTCAATGAATGCTATGGAAGATTTAACGCCAACTGACCTGTCTAGATCGCCAGCTCCACTCTTTGACTTGCTCCCGCGGCTAAGGCTTGTTTGGGCTCTCTGACGCGGCGCTTAAGCTCCGCAAGTCACGTACGATTCTCGCCAAGGTCTGATCGAAATTCTTGTCACGGTTTCCTTGGAGGATGGCCCATTGCACGTGCTCGGTGAACGCCCACAGAAGCGCATTAGTCTTGGGATCACGGATCGCCAGCCGCAACTGGGGGTCATATGGCTTTATGGCAAGAGAGTCTCCTCGAGCTCCGGCTCCCGAAACCATCGGTGCTGTGAACCCTATTTCGAAGAGAATATCTGCGTCGGCCGGGGTGTCTACGATCTCGTACCGTCCCGCTGCTTTTACCTCCGCATAAAACGCGTCGTAGACGCGTTGCGGTCCGCCATTGAAGATGGAATCGTCAGGGCGTTCGTCTCCGCCAGCATTGGCGATAAACACCTTTTTCGCGACCAGGATTTGCCGGGGAATGGGCGCCGTAAGCGCGAGCTTGGCCTGTTCCGCGGCGGCAACTGAAACCTGCAACAGAAGAATCAGCAGACTGATGCCAGCAACAGCTTTGACGTAGGTAGCGATAATTTCGTGCTCGCTTTCTGTGCAACAGGAATGGTACGCGCAGTGCTCCTTCCGCTCAACTGACGAGAACAGGACACTACACGAAGAGCCCATGGGGAGCCGCATGGTTGCGGGATTGATGGGGTGGAAAATGGTGCGCCCGGAGAGATTCGAACTCCCGACCTGTTGCTCCGGAGGCAACCGCTCTATCCATCTGAGCTACGGGCGCGCACCAGTTATTACAGTCTACATGCGGAGGGAAGCATCATCAACGGAACATTGCGCAACCATCTGCGACGCTTCCGGCCCTGGATCACACGCACACTCCGCACAACCGAAGCGCGCCGCTCACTCGGCGGCGTTGTCGTGAGGATGTATCGCGCCTCCCCTTCGGGTCGCGCGCGCACGATGCGTTCAGATTTTCCTGGGAAAACTTCTGGCTAATAACGGTCGCGCCGCCCGCCACCACCGCCGCCGCCCCGGCCGCCACGATCCCCGCGGTCGCGGCCACCACCACCGCCTCCGCCGCCAGCACGCTCGGTCTTGGGCCGCGCTTCATTGACGTTGATTGTGCGCCCGCCGACTGACGAGCCATTCAAGGCCGTGATCGCTTTGTCGCCATCTTCGTTGCTGGTCATCTCCACGAAGCCAAAGCCTCGCGAGCGTCCGGTATCACGGTCGGTCATAATGCTTACGCGGTCCACTTGTCCGAAAGGTTCGAATAGGGTCCGGAGCTCGTCCTCGTTTGTGTTGAAGCTCAAATTTCCCACGAAAATATTCTTCACGCGTCTGCCTCTGCATTGAGCTGTCGGAAGTGCAAGCAATTCGGCGGACTTGGCAGGTCGGGAGGGCCTTCCTGAAAATCGAAACCGCAGCTGGCGAACAGTCAAATGCGGCGAGCAGTATAGCAGGTTTTCCGAAATCAGCCTGTTAATTGATTTTGAAATGAACAGCTTGCCAGGCGGAGGAAACTAACACTCGTCGACCTTCCAGTAGCCCTCGGCGTGAAATCCCATCTGTAGCAGCCGGTTTTTCGGGTCGTGTCTCTTGCCGCAACCTGGGCAGATGAGATAACGGCCCCAGGCCGTTCCTTGATGATCGTAATTCTCCGCCACTGCAAACGTCACCCCGCAACTGCAAGGGACGAGAAACATGCGCAGCGGCGCCTTGGCTTTCGAACTCTTTTCGGACTTGCGCTGGTGCTTCACGACTCTTCGACGGTTGCGTAGGAGCTCTTCTTGCGGCGATTCGATTGCAGCGTTTTCTTGCGCAGCCGCAGCGACTTGGGCGTAATCTCGACGAATTCATCATCGGCGATGAATTCGATGGCTTGCTCCAGATTCAAGGGACGGAATGGAACCAGGCGAATCGCTTCATCCGCGGTGGAGGCTCGCATATTCGTGAGCTTCTTTTCCCGCACCGCATTCACGTCGAGATCGGTATCCTTGGCATTTTCCCCGATAATCATTCCTTCGTAGAGTTCCACGCCCGGACCGACAAAAAGTTCTCCGCGCTCCTGCAATCCCCAGAGCGCGTAGGCCGTCGAGACTCCTCCGCGATCGGCGATCAGGGCTCCCGTAAGCCGGTGAGGAATCTCCCCCTGCCATTCGGTGTAGCCGTCAAACAGCGCGTTCATCACAATGGTTCCGCGAGTGTCGGTAAGCAACTGGCCGCGCAATCCGATCAATCCGCGACTGGGCACGCGGAATTCAATGCGGACGCGTCCGTAGCCATGATTGTGCATGTTGGTGACTTCGCCTTTGCGCGACCCCATCTGCTCCATCACCACCCCTACGAAGTCTTCCGGCACATCCACCGTGAGATGTTCAACCGGTTCCATCAGTTTGCCGTCTTCCTTGTTGCGCTTGGTGACGATCTCGGGCTTGCCCACCATGAGTTCGTACCCTTCGCGCCGCATCATTTCGATCAGGATGGAAAGCTGCAGTTCGCCGCGCCCCAGCACCTTGAACGAATCTGTAGTGCCGGTGTCCTCGACCCGCAAAGAAACATTGGTCAGAAGTTCCTTCTCCAGGCGCTCCCGCAGATTGCGCGACGTGACGTAGCTGCCGTCCTTTCCCGCGAACGGCGAAGTGTTTACCGTGAACAGCATGGCAATCGTGGGCTCATCAATTGCGATGTGGGGCAGGGGAGCAGGATTTTCGGCGTCGGTAATGGTTTCGCCGATGGTGATGCCCTCGACGCCCGCGACCGCAATAATGTCTCCCAGTTCCGTCTCTGTGATGTCGGTCCGCTTGAGTCCCGAGAACGAAAATAATTTCGTGATTTTGATTTTGTGCAGTGTGCCGTCGAGCCGGGCAATGGCGACTTCCTCGCCCGTGTGCATTTTGCCGTTGAACACGCGCGCAATTGCCAGCCGTCCCAGATAGTCGCTGTAATCGAGATTGGCTACCAGAATTTGCAGAGGACCTGAAGCATCTCCCTTAGGCGGAGGAATTGTCTTGATGATCGCATCGAACAGCGGCCGCAGGTCTTCGCCGCCGCCTTTGATATCCGTGGTAGCTGTGCCGGTCTTGGCATTCGTATAGAGAACGGGGAAATCGATCTGCTCTTCCTTCGCGTCCAGATCGATAAACAGGTCGTAGATTTCGTTCAGCACTTCTTGAGGCCGCGCGTCCGAGCGATCGATCTTGTTGATGACCACGATGGGCGGCAGATGCGCTTCCAGCGCTTTGCTCAGTACGTAGCGCGTCTGGGGCAGGGGACCTTCACTGGCGTCCACCAGCAGCATCACGCCGTCTACCATCTTGAGCGCGCGTTCGACCTCGCCGCCAAAATCGCTGTGGCCGGGCGTATCGACGATGTTGATTTTCACGTCGTGATAGAAAATCGCGGTGTTCTTGGCGAGAATCGTAATGCCGCGCTCGCGCTCCAGTTCGTTCGAGTCCATCACTCGTTCGACGTGATGTTCGTTGGAGCGAAAAGTGCCGCTCTGTTGCAGCATGGCGTCGACCAGCGTTGTCTTGCCGTGGTCGACGTGGGCGATGATAGCGATGTTGCGAATGCCTGAACTCAAAAAGGATCCTTCCGAAATATTGTCTTCTAACTACTTTACTATGCGGGGGATGAAACCACCACGAAAGACGATGCAGGGACAGAACTAAAGGTGCAGTGATCTGCGCACCGTATCAGTCTTGTATTCGGCGGCTAAAACGTGGGCGGAGTGTTGATCCACAGGACCCACGTCTCTTTGCGGCCGGGATTTTTCCACCGGTGTGGAGTTGCGCTTTCAAAGTAGAAACTATCTCCGGGTTTCAACCTGTAATCCTCGCCGTCCACCGTGATCTCCAGATCTCCGCGCAGCACGTAAATGAACTCTTCTCCGTCGTGGGTATAGGGATCTCCACTCCCCGCTTGGGGCGCAATGCGAAAAAGGTGCGGCTCCATTACTGTGTTGCCCCAGGCCAGCAGTTCCATGCGCACGCCCGCGCCGGCTTGAAGAACCTTGCGTTCCGCCGGCCGCACCTGGCGGCTGCTGGTGCCGCTGGCGTCAAAGAAATCCAGAATGTTTGTTTTGTAAAACCGCGCCAGTTTGCGCAGCGTTCCCACCGATCCGCTCATTTGAGAACGTTCCAGCGCGCTCAGGAACCCTACCGAGATGTCCACAGACTGCGCGACTTGCGCCAGCGAAAGGCGCCGGCGCGCCCGCAACTGCCGCAGATGCCTGCCAATCGCGCTCGCGTTTCCGTCCGCCGCCGGACGGATTTTACCTTCGCGCTTCAGCAACTGCACAATCGCCACCGCGTTTAACCCGCGCACTTTGCGCAGAAACCGCGCCCGCTTCAGCAGCTTCACATCTTCCGGAGCATAGAGCCGGTACTTGCTCTCGGTGCGCCGCGGACGCGCCAGTCCCAGGCTTTCCCAGGAGCGGATCACCGACGGCGATACTCCCACCTTCCGGGCCACGTCTCCAATTTTCAAATAAGGTTCAGCCATGGTCGCTTTCGCCGCCGCGGAATAAACGACAGTTCAATCGCAAATCTCTTCTATCGCAAATTTCTATGAGAGGGACGCATTTTTTTATTCTTGACAGCTTGCGGGCTCCTTCTCTAACCTTGCGGGATTATAGCAAGGTTGTGGCCGGATACAAGCTGTCGCTCTCAAGCACAAATTAACACTCCGAAAATTGTGAGGAGGCTCCATGCTCTCGCTCCGATTCCGCTCATCGAAGCTCTGGCCGTATCCCGCGCAACTGAAGAAGGTCTGCGTGACCCTTGCAGGCTGCGTTCTATTTTTCCCGATAGTTTGGGCGCAAGGCACCGGGGGCCGCATTCTCGGCCGAATCGCCGATCCCACCGGCGCGGTTCTTTCCGGAGTCAAAGTCACTGCCACGAACGAAGCTACCGGTGTCTCTCAGAACGCACTTAGCAACGACAGTGGTGACTTTGTCTTTCCAGATCTCCCGGTAGGTACTTACACTCTCAGCTTCGACTTGAAGGGATTCAAGAACAGCGTTCGCCACAGCATCGCACTCGACGTCAATCAGGTCATCACTCTGAACATGACGATGCAGGTGGGCCAGAACCAGGAGGTCGTCGATGTCACTGCCGAAGCTCCCCTGGTCGATACCAGCAGCACGCAGCTCGGAGCCGTCGTCAACAACCGCTCGGTGAACGAACTACCGCTCAACGCCCGCGATACTTACCAATTCTTGCAGCTGCAGCCCGGAGTGCAATCGCAACTTGGCTCCAGCGGGGGCACCTTCTATGGCAGTGACAATGCCGGAGCGGTCTCGGTCAATGGCGGCCGTAGCCGCGCTAACAATTTCAGCGTTAACGGCGGTGACGCCAACGACCAGTTCGTAAACCTGCCGACCATTCAGCCCACGCCCGACGCGATCGATGAATTTCGCGTGATCAGCAACACCTTCGACGCGGAGTACGGCCGCAACTCCGGGGCGGTGGTCAACGTCATTACGAAGTCGGGTACAAACCAGTGGCATGGGAATCTGTATGAGTATTTCCGCAATACCGTTTTAAACGGGCAGGGATATTTCAATACCGTCAAGCCGCAGGAAAATCAGAATCAGTTCGGCGGAACTTTCGGCGGTCCGATCATTAAAGATCGCACCTTTTTCTTTGTTTCTTATGAAGGACGGCGTGTACGGCAGGGAATTTCCGGGGAAACGGTCGCTGTGCCGACACCTGCGGAAAGGACTGGAGACTTTTCCGCCGGGGGTTCCTTCTCGGGCGGAATAGCTGACCAGTTCGCGGCACAGGCGCTCGATGGCCGTCCAGGTTGCGACACAGCCGTGGGCCTCGGCCAAGGTGGGATCAACGATGCGTATGTGAACGGCGGATACAGCGTTCAGAACCCTCTGCCATGGTCCACAGTCTTTCCGACCAATGTAATCCCGGCCAATTGTCAGGATCCGGTTGCGATTGATATGCTTCGCTTCGTTCCGGCGGCAAACAGCCCTGACGGGGTCAATTACCAGGCCGTTCCCGTCAGCGCCGATACGCAGAACCAGTTCACACTGCGATTCGACCATCACATCAATTCCCGGCAGAATTTCAGCTTCTACTACTACTTCACCAACGATACGAATTTTCAGCCGTTCTATAACTTCCAGGCTTCCGGTGCGAACATTCCCGGCTTCGGGTCCAATGTCGGTTCCCGTTATCAGCAGTTCAATCCCAGCCACACCTGGACAATCACAAATTCTCTGATTAACGAGTTCCGCTTCACTTACATGCGTGAAGGTCAATTGACCTTCCAGCATCCGCAGAGCACTAACGCGGTGCAGAACTCCTGCGTTTCTCCCGCGGCGCAGGCAGTTTGTTTCAACGGCACATCCGATTCCAATAGCGGTCCGGCGTCCATCCAGGGCGTGTTTGGTACGAGTCCTCAATATGGCATCACAACTGGCCTGCCGGCCAATCGCACCGGTGTTCCGTTCATTAACGTATCCGGTGGATTTGCGATTGGGAACGGGTGGGAAGGCGAATTGCCGCAAGTCGGGAATTCATTCATGTGGAGCGACAGTCTAACCTGGGTGAAATCAAATCACACCATGAAGTTTGGCGCGGACATCCGCCGTTCGCGCTTCGATCAGACTCTCTACTACAACGTCAGTGGACAGTTCACCTTCGACAGTTCGACCGAAAATTCCGTTCTCTACAACGACAATTATCCGGGCTACCTCTTGGGATTGGATGACAGCTACACTCAGGGTTCCGCGCAGCGGGAAAATATTCGCAACACCGGCGTTTATCTTTTCGCCCAGGATAGCTGGAAGATCAAACCCTCGCTTACCCTGAATTACGGTCTTCGCTGGGAATTGGATACCCCACTGGCGGATGTTCTGCACCACGTCCAAACTTTCCGTCCCGGCCAGAACTCCACGGTATATCCATGTGTTTTAACGCCCGCGGAACAATCCAGTCTTGGCGGCACGGACTGCGCCTCTGCCGGCGTGCAGCCCACCGGCTTAGTGGTCCCTGGCGACGCTGGCATTCCCGCCGGTCTCACCCAGACTTATTACAAAGCCTTCGCACCGCGAATCGGCCTTGCCTACAGCCCGAACTCCAAGACTACTTTCCGTGGCGGATGGGGTCTGTTCTACAACCCTATGGAGCAATTGGTGCTGGAGCAGTTCGGCGCCGAACCTCCGTTTGGTGGCAGCACCTATGTGCCCGCGACGTTTCTCAACACTCCTTTCATCTCGCAAGCTGGCAACCTCAGTCCCAATCCGTTTAACGGGATTCTCAGCCCGAAGCCTGGAACTCCGCAGGACTGGGCCTCTTTCCGCCCGATGTTGCTCTACGGTGATTTCCAGCCGCACATGCGCACCCAATATTCAGCCCAGTACAACTTTAATATTCAACGGGAACTGGCGCGAAATGTGGTGTTGCAGCTCGGTTATGTCGGATCGCAGGGACATCGCCTGCTGGCTTCGCACGACATTAATGCGGCGAACCCGCAGACCTGTCTCGACATCATCGCGATCGCAAACAGTGACCCAACAGGAAACAGTGTGTTCTCCTACGGTTCTCCAGGAGCAAGCTGTGGACCATTTCTCGAAGATAACCAATTCACCGTCACTCTACCCGGTTCCAATGGCTCGGTTCTCCCGAATGGCTTCCATCTACCCACGGGCGGCACGATCCAAGCGGCAGGACAGACGCTTAACTTCGTAGGACTGCGTCCCTATTCTTCTCCGAACTGCAATCCTCTGACCGGCGGCCCGGGTAACGGTTGTCCCGCCGATGGCGTTCCCGTCTTCACTAACATCTTTGCCGAAGACACCATCGCCGCTTCCGCATACAACTCATTTCAGGCTAGCCTGGAAAAACGCTTTTCGCATGGACTTCAACTGCAGGCCGCCTACACTTTCAGCAAGTCTCTCGACTGGGCCTCCAGCTTCGAAGAGACTGTGAATCCTTTCGATTACAAAGCCAGTCGCGCTTTGTCCCTGTTTAATTCGGCGCAGCGTTTTGTCGTTAACTATTATTGGGATCTTCCAGTCCGACGATATAGCGGACTGAAAGGCAAAGTTCTGGATGACTGGTCCATGTCTGGAATCATTCAGTTCCAAAGTGGCTTCCCAATCCGCATCCAGACCCAGGACGACAACGAGTTGATCAGCAGCTTGTTCTTCCTGGGTGCGGGCGCACCGCAGTTAAATGGGCCCTTGCAGATTGTCGATCCGAAGGTCGTCCAGACTTATAACACCTACAATTACGGGCCGGTGGCCGGGCACTATTACCTGAACGCAGATCAATCGAAGTTTACCGATCCCACGCTGGGAACGTTCGCGACCACGCCGCGCTCGGTCTGTTGCGGGCCCGGCCAGAATCAGTGGGATGTAACGTTTTCAAAAAGAATTGCACTTTCAGAGGCGAAATACTTCCAGTTCCGGGCCGACATTTTCAATCTGTTCAACAAGACGCAATTCGATAATCCAGATGGAAATTTCAGCAACTCGACCTTTGGCCAAGTCTTGCAGGCGCGCGATCCGCGTGAAGTGCAGTTTGCTCTGAAGTTTTATTTCTAGATGCCGCCAAACGTTTTTGACCAGAAAGGCGGAGTGATGGAGAAAACCAACCTGACTCAGTCATTCCGAACTCTGTCATTCAGACCGAAGCGAGCGAACGCGAGCGCAGTGGAGGAGCCTGATGTTTTGGGTACTCAGCGCTTCACTTAATAAAGAAGTAAAGTATAAGTAAGACCGGGCGGCCCTGGCCGCCCTTAATCTAATAGCCGGCACATCGCGTCCTGAGAACGCCGCTGGCTTGAGCCCAACCGGAGTCATTTCGATGTATCCTGATCTGCAGAAAGAACTCGCCACCTTCGAGCGGCGCACGCCTAAGTCCGCCGAAGCTCACAAGAAAAATCTCAAACGCATTCCCCTGGGTGTAGCCAGCAATTATCGCGCCTACGACCCCTGGCCCATCTTTGTGAAAGAAGCCAGCGGCAGCAAGTTCCGCGACCTTGACGGTAACGAATACATCGATCATAACCTGACTTTCGGCGCGCTTATGGCCGGACACTGCCATCCCGCCGTCATGAAGGCCGTCGAGAAGCGGCTCTCCACCGGCACCATGTTCGGCATGCCCCACGACATGGAGTGGGAACTGGCTGAAGAAATCTGCACCCGCTTTCCCGTCGAGATGTGCCGCTTCGGCAACAGCGGCACCGAAGCCACCATGCACGCGATTCGCCTGGCGCGCGCGGCTACCGGACGCGACAAGATCGTAAAGTTTGAAGGCGCCTACCATGGCCTGCATGACAGCGCTCTGGTCAGCGTCAAGCCGCACGCTCCCGACTATGGCGACATCCACAATCCAACGGCTGTGACCGGTGGTCTCGGAGTGCCTAAGTCCGCTATCGCCAATGTACTGGTTGCCACCTTTAACGATCTCGCTACCGTCGAGCGCCGCTTCAAAGACAATCCCGGCCAGATTGCCGCGATCATTCTCGAACCGATTCTGATGAACGTCGGCCTGTGCTTGCCGCAGCCCGGCTTCCTGAAAGGCCTGCGGGAAATCGCCACCAAGAACGGCGCACTGCTGATCTTCGACGAAGTAAAAACCGGCGCAAAACTTGGTTGGGGCGGCGCCAGCGAATACTTCAATGTCATGCCCGACATGATTTGCCTGGCGAAATCGATCGGCGGAGGCCTGCCACTGGCCGCCTTCGGCGCGCACCGTTCGGTGATGGACCTGATCAGCCAGCACAAAGTTTTCCACGGCGGCACCTACAACACGAATCCGGTTTCCATGGCTGCCGGGCTTGGCGACCTTCCGCGAAGTTCTCACCCGCGAGAATTATGCCAAAGTCGACAAACTCGGCAAGAAATTAGCGGACGGATATCGCGCCACCATTGCGAAAGTCGGCCTTCAGGCCTACATCGCGCAAGCCGGAGCCAACGGCGCGCTAATGCTGTATCCGAAAGAAATTCGCAACTATCGCGACTGGGAGGCGGTCGACATCGACCTGTGGCGCCATTACTGGTTTGGCATGGTCAACCGCGGCGTGATGGCTCAGCCGTACTGGTGGGATGAGCAGTGGACCATCTCCGTCCAGCACACCGAGGCCGACATCGACAAGCATCTGGCAGCGTTCAACGACATCGCCGCCTCGCTGGCCAAAGCGCAGCAAGAGCGCGCCGCCCCAGTAGCAGTTGCACACTAGTATCACGTAGGGGCGGACGCATTCCGCCCTGACACAACTCACGTAGCGACAGCCGCCTCGGCTGCCCTGCTGAGAGGAAAAAATATCTCGTCCTTCCGAACCGGGCACAAGCCCGTTGAGGAACCTGCTGTACCGCGGGCGCCCGCGAAACAATCAGTGTCCACCACGACCCAACCCGCCGAGACCAAATTAATTCGCGCCCTGGGCCGCCGCGATCTAGTCCTGCTTTTCGTCGTCGCCGTTTTCAATCTCAACGTTGTCCCCTCTATCGCCGCCAACGGCGGCGTCACCATCTGGCTGTGGATCATCTCCCTGCTTCTCTTCTTCTGGCCGCAAGGCATCGCCGTCATCGAACTCGCGCACCGCTATCCTGGAGAAGGCGGCGTCTACCTCTGGGCCAAAGAAGTCTTCGGCGACTTCCACGGATTTCTCTCCGGCTGGTGCTACTGGACCAATAACATGCTCTACGTGCCGACCGTCATGCTCTATTTTGTCGGCGTGTCGGTTTACGCGCTGGGCCCGGGACACCAAAGCCTGCCCGACAATAAGATCTTCGCCGCGTCCGTTTCCCTGGCATTGTTAGCTCTGCTCACCCTGCTCAACATCCTCGGCCTCGGCGTCGGTAAGTGGATCAACAACGTAGGCGCCATCGGAACCTTCGTAGCTGCAGCCGTACTCGTCGGACTTGGCATTGTCATCTGGTCGCGCTTCGGAACGGGAATCACAGCAGCGGATTTCAAAATTCCCGCCAACCCGCGCTTCGTGCTCAATTCGTTCGGCGTGATCTGCTTCGGACTGGTCGGCCTTGAGCTCGCGTCCGTCATGGGCGACGAAATTCAGGACCCTCGCCGCACTCTCCCCGGAGCCGTCGCCTGGGGAGGTCTGCTGTCCGGCACTCTCTACATCGCCGCCACGCTCACGCTACTCATTGCGGTCGGCAAGAACGTCAACGTATTGCAAGGCGTAGTTCAGGCGGTGACGGGAATGGCCGCCCGCGTCGGCGTGAATTGGATCAGCATCCCCTTCGCCCTTATGCTTAGCCTGGCGATCGCTGGCATCGGTTCGGCGTGGATCGGTGGCTGCTCCCGCATTCCCTTCGTCGCCGGACTCGATTCCTACATGCCATCCTGGCTCGGCAAGGTACATCCGCGCTACGCTACGCCCTACGCGGCGCTGATCGTGCAGGGAATCGTCTCGGC
This sequence comes from uncultured Acidobacteriaceae bacterium, assembly GCA_963709305.1. Classification (GTDB taxonomy): domain Bacteria; phylum Acidobacteriota; class Terriglobia; order Terriglobales; family Acidobacteriaceae; genus Sulfotelmatobacter. The sequence continues at coordinate 57,734 of CAVPWO010000013.1, forward strand.
GGTTTTGGTGATTCTGAATTTTACGGGCGCGGGAGTGCAGGAGACATTTCAGAAGCTGCTCTCCCTGGCGGTCGTGTTGCAACTGGTCCCCTTCGTCTATATGTTCGGCGCACTGGTGAAATTCTCCGTGACGGAATCGAAGCCCCAAGGCCAATACGGCCGCATCACACTGTTCCTCGCGGGACTGAGCGGAGTCCTAACCACAATCCTGGGCATCGCTCTCGCATTTTTTCCGGCGCAACAGATCACATCGCTCTGGCAATACGAAGTATGGATGTTCGGCGGCACAGTGTTCTTCATCGGCCTGGCCGGTTTTTTCTTCTTCATCTACGGCCGCCGCAGAGCTTCAAACCGCGTGCCGTTGGCGATGGCCCGTGTGGAGACGGGCGACTCGCCCGTCGCGACGACCGAAGCAAGACGCTGAATTTGATTCGTGTCAGGGTGCAGCTCGTATCAGGGCACGACTTTAGTCGTGCCGTTGAATCGCAATTAGGATCGGGCCTTCAGGCCCTGAGGGAGCAGGAGGTTTCTCAACATGCCCGGCGGAGTCAAAACTGAAGTGAAGACTTACCAGATGTTCATCAACGGCGAATGGGTCGCCAGCAAATCCGCAAAGACCTTCCCGGTCTACGATCCCTCGACCGAAGAAGTCATCGCCCAAGTCCCCGACGCAGGAGCCGACGACGTGAACCGCGCCGTTGCGGCCGCGAAGGCAGCTTTTGAAGAAGGGCCATGGTCGACCACAACCGCTCAGGAGCGTGGCCGCGTCCTCTTCCGCCTCGCCGAAAAAGTTCGCGCCAACTTACCCGCGCTCGCCGAACTCGAATGCCGCAACACCGGTAAGCCCATCGTCGAAGCCGAATTCGATATCAACGACGTTGCCACCTGCTTCGAATATTACGGCGGCCTCGCCACTAAAGTCGTCGGCTACGTGAATCCCGTCCCCGATAATGCCATGAGTCTCACGCTCAAGGAACCTGTCGGCGTCGCCGGACAAATCATTCCCTGGAACTATCCTCTTTTAATGGCCGCATGGAAGCTGGCGCCGGCTCTAGCCGCGGGTTGCACTTGCGTACTCAAACCCGCCGAGCAAACGCCATTGACCGCGCTTGAACTCGCCAAACATTTCGCCGATTGCGGCCTTCCTCCCGGCGTGGTCAACATCGTCACTGGTTTTGGCGAGTCCTGCGGCGCTCCTCTAGTGCAGCATCCCGACGTCAACAAGATTGCCTTCACCGGCAGCGCCGCCGTCGGCAAGATTATCGTCAAACAGGCCGCCGACACCGTGAAGCGCGTCACCCTCGAACTCGGCGGAAAGTCTCCTAACATCTTTTTTGCCGACGCTGACTTTGAAGCCGCCATCGATGGCGCCCTCTTCGGCGTATTCATCAATCAGGGCGAGGTCTGCTCCGCCGGCAGCCGCATCCTGGTGCAGAAATCGATCTACAAAAACTTCGTGGACGCCATGACGGAGAAAGCGAAGAAAATCAAACTCGGTCCTCCGCTCGACCGCGAAACCAAGATGGGCCCACTGGTCAGCAAAGAACAATACGACCGCGTGAACTCATATCTCGAAATCGGCAAGAAAGAAGCCAAACTCGCCTCCGGCGGCGGGCGTCCCGAAAAATTTGCCAAAGGCTACTACGTGCAGCCCACTATTTTCTACGATGTGAACAACAGCGCCCGCATCGCCCGCGAAGAAATCTTCGGCCCGGTCGCCGCTGTGATTCCGTTCGAAGACGAAAAGGACGCGCTCAAGATAGCCAACGATTCTCCCTATGGTCTGGCCGCTGCCGTATGGACTCGCGACATTTTCAAAGCCATGCGCTCCGTGAAAGCTCTGCGTGCCGGAATCGTCTGGGTCAACCACATGCAACCGACGTACGTTGAAGCCCCGTGGGGAGGCTACAAGCAATCCGGGTTCGGCCGCGAACTCGGCCCGTGGGGCATCGAAGAATATCTCGAAACCAAACAGGTGTACATCAACCTGAATGAAGCACCGATCGGCTGGTACTGATGGTATTTCTCAAACATTGTCATCCTGAGCCGCAGTCGAAGGATCTCTACCTATCACCAAGCTCCGATGTCGGTTCAGGGAGTTCTCGCGAGAAATTGATATGAGCACCATCCAACTCCACACCGCAATCCCCGGCCCGAAATCCCGCGCCCTCTCGGAGCGCCGCGCCAAAGCCGTGCCCCGCGGCCTTTCCCACGGCACACCGATTTACGTGGCCAAAGCCGAAGACGCCTGGCTCGAAGATGTCGACGGCAACCGTTACATCGACTTCGCCGGCGGCATCGGCTGCCTCAACGTCGGCCATCGCCAGGAAGCTGTGGTCGAAGCCCTGAAGGATCAGATCGATCGCTTTCTTCACACCTGTATTCAAGTCACGCCCTACGAGAGCTATGTCCGCCTCGCCGAGCGCATGAACGAAGTCACGCCGGGGAAGTTTCTCAAGAAAACGATCTTCCTGAACAGCGGAGCCGAGGCCGTCGAGAACGCCGTCAAGATTGCCCGCGCCTACACTAAGCGTCCTGGCATCATCGCCTTCGAAGACGCCTTCCACGGCCGCACCATGATGACGCTGGCCCTCACCAGCAAAACGCATCCCTATAAAGCGGGATTCGCTCCGTTTCCTGCTGAGGTGTATCGCGTCCCGTTCGCCTACTGCTATCGCTGCTCCTATAACTTGAAGTATCCCTCGTGCGATCTCTATTGTGCGCGTCATCTCGAAGACACTTTTAAGCGCGTCGTCGCCAACGAAGAAGTGGCCGCAGTGATTGCCGAACCAATACTCGGAGAGGGCGGCTTCGTCGCGCCTCCGCCCGATTATTTTCAAGTGCTGATCGATCTTTGCCATAGGCACGGCATCCTCTTTATTGCCGACGAAGTCCAGTCCGGTTTCGGACGCACCGGCGCGCTCTTCGCCAGCGAACGCTACGGCATTGAGCCCGATCTCCTGGTCACCGCAAAATCCCTTGGCGGCGGCTTGCCGCTTGCCGCTGTCACCGGCCGCGCCGAAGTCATGGACGCTCCCGGTCCGGGCGGTCTCGGCGGAACGTTCGCTGGAAATCCACTGTCTTGTGCGGCAGCTCTGGCAGTGTTGGACTTGTTCGAGAGCAAGAACTTGCTGGAACGCGCCAACGAACTCGGCGAGCGCTTCCAGACCCGTGCCCGCGAATGGCAGTGCCGCTGGCCCATCATCGGCGACGTGCGCGGCCTGGGCGGCATGCAGGCCATCGAATTGGTCCAATCGCAGGAGTCAAAGATTCCGGCAACCGAGGAAACGAAAAAAATTACCCAGTATTGTTACGAGCACGGCCTGATCACGATCACGGCCGGCACATATTCCAACGTGATCCGAATCCTGGTGCCGCTGGTCGCCACCGATGCGCAAATAGACGAAGGCTTAGCCGTACTGGAGTCCGCGCTGGCTGCAGTGTGCAGCAAAAAAGGCGAGGCAGCGCAGCTGGTTTAGAAACTTTACGTATGCTCTGTCATCCTTAGCGAGGATTAGTCTTCGCGCCTCTGCGCGAAGGCCAACCGCAGTCGAAGGATCCCTGGAACGCGGTATCATTAATAGGCTGAGGGAATTCTTGCGTTGCACATGCGATTCCCGCGCAAAACTTCTTCGAGATAACTGAGGCAACCTCCATGACGACCGTAGCAGCACCCCCAGCCATCAAGGTCACCAACTACGTCAACGGCCAGTGGATCGAATCGCACGCTGCCGAATGGCGCGACGTCGTTAATCCCGCCACTGGCGAGGTTCTGGCGAGTGTTCCTCTGGCCGATGCGGCTGAAGTAAATCAGGCCGTCGAAGCCGCAGCGGCTGCCTTCCCCGAATGGCGCCGCACTCCCCCCGAAGACCGCATCCAGCCTTTGTTCAAGCTGAAAATGCTGCTCGAAGAGCATATCGACGAGATCGCGCGCATCATTACCATGGAAAACGGCAAGACTTTCACCGAAGCCAAAGCGGAGATGCGCCGCGCCATCGAGAACGTGGAAGTCGCCTGCGGCATCCCGATGATGATGCAAGGCTACAACCTCGAAGACGTCGCCCGCGGCATCGACGAGATGATGATTCGCCAGCCCATCGGCGTTACCGCGGCGATCGTGCCTTTTAACTTTCCTGGCATGATTGCGTTCTGGTATCTGCCCTACGCAATCGCCACGGGAAACACGTTCATCCTCAAACCGAGCGAGCGCGTTCCGCTCACTATGCGCTACGTGTATGAACTCCTGGAAAAAACAGGACTGCCCAAGGGCGTCGTGAATCTGGTGAATGGCGGCAAAGCCGCGGTTGATGCGCTGCTCGATCATCCGAAGGTTCGCGCCATCAGCTTCGTCGGTTCAACTCCTGTGGCAAAGTACGTGTATGCCCGAGCCGCCGCCAACGGCAAGCGCGCGCAATGCCAGGGCGGCGCCAAGAATCACGTCATCATTCTTCCCGACGCCGACATGCCGATGGCGACGCAGATCATCAGCGACAGCGCCTTCGGTTGCGCTGGACAACGTTGCCTCGCCGTGTCGGTCGCGGTCACCATCGGCGAAGCGCAGAAGACTTTTCGCGATTCGATTGCCGATGCGGCTTCGAAACTGAAGGTTGGCAACGGGCTCGATAAAGACGTGCAGATGGGGCCAGTGATTACGCCGCAGAGCAAAGAGCGCGTCGAATCATTGATCGGTCTCGGCGAAAAGCAAGGCGCGAAGATCCTGCTCGACGGCCGCAATTCGAAGATTCCGAAATACGAATCCGGTAATTTCGTGAAGCCCACGATTCTTGACGACGTGCCCGCGAGCAGCGACCTCGCCGACACCGAAATCTTCGGGCCCGTCCTCAGCCTTGTGCATGCCGATGACCTCGACGAAGGTTTGGCATTCCTCGAGCGCAGCGTTTACGGTAACCAGGCGTCGCTGTTCACGTCGAGCGGCGCGGCGGCGCGGCGCTTCCGTTATGAAGCGCCGGCGGGAAATATCGGCATCAACATTGGAGTGGCCGCGCCGATGGCCTATTTCCCCTTCAGCGGATGGAAGAACAGCTTCTTCGGCGATCTCCATGGACAAGGCCGCGACGCCATCGAGTTTTATACCGACAAGAAAGTCGTGGTCGAACGCTGGGCCAAAGAGCACAGCCGCAAGTTTTAGGGAATTTAGTAATTGGGAAATTGAGAAATTGGGCGATTGAAAATCTCGCAGCGCCGATGCGGTTGCAGCGAGCGATTATTCAATTACGAAATTACCCAATTACTCAATTTGCGAAGCTCACGATTTGAAAATAGAGGACTCTTATGACCACGACTCTCGCCAATCCCGTAATGACCGGCCAGGAAATTGTCGATCTCACCAAAAAGCACACACTCTTCGAATGGTCGGCGCAATCGAAGGTCGATCCGATCCCGGTCGCCAGGGCCAAGGGCATTTACTTCTGGACGCCCGAGGGAAAGCGCTTCATCGACTTCAACAGCCAGCTGATGTCGGTCAACATCGGTCACGGCGACGAGCGCGTCATCCGGGCGATCAGCGAGCAGGCTGCGACGCTTTGTTATGCGAATCCCTTCATGGCGACCGAACCGCGCGCGCGCCTTGGGGCCAAGCTCGCGGAGATTACCCCCGGCGACATCGACACCTTCTTCTTTACTAACGGCGGCGCAGAGGCCAACGAGAACGCGATCAAGATCTCCCGCTTCTTCACCGGGCGGCACAAGATCATGGCGCGCTACCGCTCGTATCACGGCGCGACCGCTGGCAGCATTACGCTCACCGGCGATCCGCGGCGCTGGGCTGCTGAACCGGGGATTCCTGGCGTGGTGCGCGTGCTTGATCCTTATCACGGCATCGAGCGCGGATGGGAGTCCGCGGAAACTTCGCTGGCCATGATCGAAGAGACCATGCAGCTCGAAGGTCCGCATACGATTGCGGCTTTCATTCTTGAAACGGTTGTGGGCACCAACGGCATTCTCATTCCGCCCGATGGATATCTCGAAGGCGTGCGCAAGCTGTGCGACAAGTATGGAATCCTGATGATCGCTGACGAAGTGATGGCTGGCTTCGGTCGTACGGGCGAGTGGTTTGCCGTCGATCACTGGAAGGTTGTGCCTGACTTGATCTGCATGGCGAAAGGATTGACGTCAAGCTATCTGCCGCTGGGTGCGGTTGGGATGCGGCATCACATCGCGCGGCATTTCCAGGACAAAGTTTTTTATGGCGGGCTGACTTACAACTCGCATCCCATGGGATGCGCCGCGGCGCTGGCGACGATCCGCGTTTACGAAGAGGACAACCTTATCGAGAACGCGAAGAGGATGGGCGCGATCATGAAAGAACTTGGGCGCGAAATGCAGGCGAAGCATCCGTCGGTCGGAGCGGTGCGGTCGATCGGCCTGTTCGGCATTATGGAGTTGGTGCGCAGCCGCGAGACGCGTCAGCCGATGGCTCCGTTTAACGGGACTTCTGAAGAAATGGCCGCGCTGGGACGGTTTTTCCGCGAGCAGGGACTGTACACGCTGGTGCGCTGGAACACCTTCTATACAAATCCTCCGCTGTGTATCAACGAGCAGCAACTGCGGGAAGCGTTCGCCATCATCGACAAGGGGCTCGAGATCACGGACAAAGCGGTGAAAGACTAAAGCTCTCATTCGCATTGCGGTGTATGAAGTTAGTTCCCCATTCTCTCGCAGAAGGCGGGAGAACGGACAAGAAATCCAATCATTAAAGCTGTGTTCGTATCTGTTGTAGAATCAGGGCAAGAACCTTTGAAGAAGGCTATGAAAAGAGTTGCTGGCTTTATTCTTCTCGGGACATTGACGGTTGGCTGCTCGGTGCTGGCGTTTGCTGGAACGCGGAACAGCACCGTATATGAGAGCCGCGCTGCGCGGAAGGCGGACAGGAAACAGCAGAAGGCGCAAAAGAAATACGCGAAGGCGCAGCGCAAAGCGGAGCGCAAAATGTTGAAGACGGAACGAAAGAACACGTCATATCGGCCGCGGCAATTCTAATCCAGAGACCGCGCATGTCGTACAGTGTGAGGCATGCGCCCAGACGATACCCCTCTTATCCCACTCCCCCCGCGAATCTTTGGAGCCATCGGGCTAGCAAGAAATTCCTCGCAAAATCCGGATGTCAAAAAAGGGCTTAGAGATCAAAGTCTTGATAGCAAAAGACTTGTGGCGCTTTTCACCTTACTGTGTATACCGCCTCTCCCTGACCAATCTTCTGCTTACTTTTGTTTGAGTCAAGGTAGATGTCACAAGTCGAGAGAGATCTCTGTCGTTTCCTGCTCTAGCTTGCGCAAGTATGCAGGGGAGAGGCTTCCGCCCGTGGTGCCGCAAAAAAAAGGGCCGGCAGCGACGCCGGCCCTTGGACAAGATTTACTGGTCAGAAGGTTAAGTGGACACCAAATTCACTCCAGATCGAGCGCGGAATGAATGTGGCGGTGGGAGCAAAGAATCCGATGGGGTGGCCAAAGGGTGGCGCTGGAAATGTTGTCCCCGAAATTGTTCCCGTAGTTGGCGCGGTTGGTGAGGTTGAACGCTTGCGCTACAAGTTGCAAGTTCACCCGCTCCCCAAGTTTGATGTTCTTGGCCAGCTTGGCGTCGAGCTCGAAGACCGCGTCTCCACGAAGCGGGTCAAATTTCGCAATCGTGCAGTCCGTCGTCAAAGTAGAAACAGTTCTGCGCGCCCACATCGTTTCCCAGCATAGGCAAGGAAGTTCCGCGGGTCGCTCTTCGGCACGACAACCGCGTTAGCAGTGCCGCCGCCCGTGTTAAGGGTGTTCGTAGAATTGGTTAGATTATAGGGACGGGCCGATCCGAATTGCAGGATCGGCGCGAATTCAAATCCCTTGGGCAAATTGACGAGTCCACGACCGTGATGTGATGACGCTCGTCGTTGCTGGATGGACCAAACTCATAGGACGCAAATGGGTCGTAGCCATCACGGGCGTAGTTGCGGAAGGCGGAGAAACCGCCGTAGTCGTAACCCTGGGCCCACGCCAGCGTGTAGTTCGCGTTCAGCGAGAAGTGGCGGGTCATACGCTGGCGGAAGCTGAAGTTAAATCCGTCATAGCGGTTGCGATTGATGGATGTATCATCGCGCACGCTAAAGAGCACCGGTTGGCCCGCCGCGGTAAAAGCGGCGTCGAGCGGACGAGTCAGAATCACATTTCCGCTTGAGTCGGTTCCGGTAGGCACTTTCTGGTCGATGTTGATGGTCTTGTTCTCGTGCAGACCGAGAACGTGCGTGTACTCCACTTCGACGACGGAGTTGCTGTTAAGTGCCAAGGTGTAGCCGAGATTGAATTCCTCAGTCACTGGGTTTCGGTAGTGGGGGTCGATGATGCGGCCGACGCTGCCATCCGCGAGCTGCGTACCGGGAGGAGGTAGCGTGGGCAATGGACTTATGCCGTATTGATACTGTCCGAGCGTAAGGCCAGTTCCCGGCACCGGGTCACCGGGGGCGGACAGGCTCAACGGAGTTTGGAAGATGGTCGGGTTGGCTTGTTGCTCCATAAAGAAGGGGATGTTCTGGAAGGAGTTGCCATAATACAGACCGAAACCGCCGCGCAATACATGCTTCCCGGCGCCGGTGAGGTCGTAAGCGAAGCCGATACGCGGGCTGAAATCTTTCGTGTCGTCTTGGGGTAAATGACTGATGTAAGGATTCGAGATGGGACTGTTAATGGCTACGAGTTCCTGATAGGTACGGCTCTTGGTGATATCGGATTCGCCCAGAGCATTGAAATCCCGATCCCAGCGGAGTCCGAGATTCAGAGTCAAGCGGCGGGTCGCCTTCCAATCATCCTGACCGTAGAAACCAAGCTGCTTGGTAGGAACAAGAAAATAGGGATCGCCGTTGGAGAACGACATGCTCCCGATCAGACCCGCGGTTCCAAATCCTTGCGGATACGTCGTGGGATTTTTTAGAATCGGTACTGGGATTCTGCTTGAAGTCGAATTCCAGGGTCGAGTTAAACTCGAAGAATCCGCCTTCCACCGGGTTCCAAATGTAGTCGACGCCGCCCTTCAAGGTGTGGTTACCGATGGTTTTGGAGATGTCGTCCTTAAACTGCCACTTACGCTGGAACGACTGCTGCGGAACATTGGTGTTCGTGCCAAATTCCGCAGGACTGGGAAAGTAACCAGCGGGGCATTGATGTGGCTGGCGATGATGTTGTTCCAATACTGGAAGCCGAAGGTGAATTGGTTGACGAGGGTATTAGAGAGCTGAGAATTCAAGGTAAAGTTGGCAACCTGAAGATGGTTGGTGGTGTAGTTGCCATTCGTAAGGTCGGCCGTGCCGTCCGACTGGTCGTTTAAGCTGTCATTGGCTTGTGAGCTGTAGCTGACATAGGCTGCGTTCTTGTTGTTGATGTTCCAGTCCATGCGGCCGTTATAGCGCCACTCATGGAATGGCCGGGGAATGGATAAGGCCGGCTGCGGCGGCAAGTTCGCGTTCTTCGCGAGGACAAGTTCAGTGTAGGGGTTGCCGGACTCGGACAGCCCCTGGCTCTCCCGTTGGCGCTCAATGGCAAAGAAACCGAAAAGCTTGTCTCTTTTGACAGCGGACCGCCGAACGGACCGCCGAAGAACTGCCGGCTATAGTCGGGATTCTCGGGAGTGGACAGTTCCGTCGCCATTGGGAACTTTTTTGCCGTCTGCAAGGCGGCGTTGCGGAAGTATCCGAAAACCGATCCGTGATAAACATTAGCTGCCCGGACTTGGTGATCATGTTGATGGCAGCGCCCTGGGAGCGGCCGTTCTCAGCGGAAAACCGCTGCGTGCTGATCTGGAATTCCTGAACAGCCTCCAGGGGCAGCTGCATCACTGCGCCGCCAACCGTGTTGTCTTTGTTATCGACTCCGTTGACCGTGGTGTTCACATTGCGGCCATCGGAGCCGTTGACGGAGAGGATCGCGTAGCGGTTCTTGGTGGGATCGTAGGAGTCGGCCGCTTTTACTCCGGGAGCAAGGTAAGCAAGATTGGCTGCGTCGCGTCCGGCAAGAGGGAGATCTGCCACTTCACTTGGGCGTTATGTCCTGGCTGACGCTGGTTTTCGTGAGGTCCACGATTGGAGCTGTGCCCGCGACTTCCACAACTTCAGTGGTGGCTCCGGGGCTGAGAGTCACATTGACAGTCGCGGATTGCTCTACCAGCAATTCGGTAGTTTGAACGACGGTCGCGAAACCCTGTTTTGTAACCTTAATCTGGTAAGTGCCGGCGGGCACGAAATCGAACCGGAAAGCCCCGGTGTCATTGGTGGTTACGGTCCTGGTGGCGCCAGTCGCCTTGAAGGTGGCAACGACCTGAGCACCCGGCACCACCGCTTGTGATTGATCGGTGATCGTGCCCTGGATAGTCCCGGTCGCAGTGGCTTGAGCCAGCAGGTACCCGGAACCGAAGACCGCCACAAGCAACGCGAGCAGCAATGCGTATGCACACTTTTTGAGGTAGATCATTCGCTTCACCCCTTTGGTGATCGTTAGTTGTTTCGCACGCCCCATCGCGAAGCGAGACAACTGATTGAAACTTAAGTTGAAAGTAGGGAATTACGCCTGGTCGACCTCACAGGAAATCTGGACATCGGTAGACAAAGGCAATAACAACTTGGCAATCGAGTGCCCAAATGTGAGGTTGTCTAAACTATTGATTTAAAAAGGCTGGAAATAACAAATGCCAGCGCGGTTTCCAAAATACGGAGGGGTGGAAGGCCTGCATATTGAATTCCATATTCGTATGTGTCGGAAGGATCGCACGCAGAGGCAAACGAATGACTTCTTCAACGCAACCACGGTCTAGCGAGCCACCGGGTTTGCCCAATCCGGAATGGGTTTGAACCATCTATTTCCAGACGGCCCGAGAACCCGACAAGCCGGTAGCCCTCTTCGGTCAACCGTTCGCTCCAGCCACAAGCGTAGGTCTGGGTTGGGTCACTGCGAGCGCGAAGAGGACTGCTGCCGATCGGCGAGAATTTCCGCCAGCCGTTTCGATCAGCGGCCGCCCGCGCGAGCGCCGACGGCCATTTTTTGTGCGAGTTCGATCCAGTTCACGGCCATACCCATTTAAGATACGCCCATCATGGTCTCGGTCGTCGGTGTTTTTGAAAAGGAGGCGATCTCCCTTCTCGCAAGGGAAGCGAGAAGTTGGAGCATCGGGCCGTGTAGAATAATCTGGTTATGGCGGCAAACAAACAACATGCCCACGAACTGATTGATCGATTGGCCCCGAGCCAGGTTCCGGCTGTGGTTGGGATGCTCGAGGCTCTGCTTGATCCCGTGTCCCGCGCGATCGCTAACGCCTCAATCGACGACGAACCGGTCACGAAAGAAGAAGAGAAAGCTCTCGCCGAATCGCGCGAATGGCTGAAGCATAACGAGGGCATCCCCCATGAACAGGTCTTAGCCGAACTCGGGATTACACAGGAAGAGATCGACAACTACCGAGAACCTAAGTGAAACGGATCGTGTGGACCGATCAGGCCAGGCTCGATGTCCGGGGCCTGAGCAAACCAGTCGCCATGCAGGTTCTGGCTGCGTTGCATCGCTTTGCGGCATCAGGCGTGGGGGACGTGAAATCGCTTCAAGGCAGAGAAGAACTTCGGCTGCGTATTGGTAACTACCGCCTCTTCTTCGTTTGCCCCGATGCCGACACCCTCGAGATTCGCCGGGTCCGTCATCGCGGCGAGGCCTATCGATGAGACGATCTGACCGTTCCCGCAGCGGAGCATCAACGAATGGATCGGGAATAAGGGGCGTAGCAATGAGGACGCCTGGCTACTTCAGCGAAACCAGCCGCTCCACTAACTCCGAATAATCTTTCTTCTCGATGCCGTGGACCTGTTTGTTGTATTCGTCCACCTTCGACGAATAGTTCATGGAGCAGAATTTTGGGCCGCACATCGAGCAGAAGGCTGCCTCTTTATAGAAATCGTCGGGCAGGGTTTCGTCATGCATCGCGCGCGCGGTCTCTGGGTCGAGCGAGAGGGCGAACTGTTTTTCCCAGTCGAATTTGTAGCGGGCGTAGCTAAGGGCGTCGTCGCGGTCGCGGGCGCCGGGGCGTTGGCGGGCGATGTCGGCGGCGTGCGCCGAGATTTTGTAGGCGATGATGCCATCTTTCACGTCTTTCTCGTTTGGTAGACCTAAATGCTCCTTTGGGGTGACGTAGCAGAGCATGGCGGCGCCGTACCATCCAATCATGGCTGCGCCGATGGCGGAAGTGATGTGGTCGTAGCCGGGAGCAATATCGGTGACCAGCGGACCGAGAGTATAGAAAGGCGCCTCGTAGCAGAGCTCGACTTCTTTTTCGACCTGCTCCTTGATCTTGTCCATGGAGACGTGGCCGGGGCCTTCGATCATGACTTGGACGTCGTGCTCCCAGGCTTTTTTGGTGAGTTCGCCGAGAGTCTTGAGTTCGGCGAACTGGGCTTCGTCGCTGGCGTCGGCGACGCAGCCGGGGCGGAGGCCGTCGCCGAGGGAAAAGCTGACGTCGTACTTTTTGAAAATCTTGACGATATCGTCGAAGCGCTCATACAAGAAATTTTGTTTGTGGTTGTAGGCCATCCATTGGGCGAGGATGGCGCCGCCGCGGCTGACAATTCCCGTGATGCGCTTGGAAATTAGCGGGAGATATTGAATCAGCACTCCGGCGTGGATGGTCATGTAGTCGACGCCTTGCTGTGCCTGCTCTTCGATCACTTCCAGCATGACTTCGGCGTTCAGGTCTTCAACGCGCTTCACGCGCGCGATGGCTTCATAGATCGGGACAGTGCCGATGGGAACCGGCGAGTGACGGAGAATGGCTTCGCGAATTTCGTGGATGTTGCCGCCGGTCGAGAGATCCATGACGGTGTCGGCGCCGTAGTGGACGGCGGTGTGGAGCTTTTTCAGTTCTTCGTTGATTTCTGAGGTGACGGCGGAGTTTCCGATGTTGGCGTTGATTTTGCACAGTGACGCCACGCCGATCGCCATGGGCTCGAGTTCGGGATGATTGATGTTGGCGGGGATAATCATGCGTCCACGGGCAACTTCGTCGCGCACCAGCTCAGGCGCGAGCTTTTCTTTGTGGGCAATAAAGGACATTTCTTCAGTGATCACACCCTGGCGCGCGTAGTGCATCTGGGAGAAGTTGCCGGTCGTGTTTTCTTTCTTGCGGCAGGCAAGCCACTCTGCGCGAGGTTGGGGGACGGTGTAACTGTTGCTGCCATTGCCATTCGGGGACGTCATGATCGGACCAGCCTTTTGGGAATTCGGTGTGTCTTGATTATAACCGTGGCAGCCGTGAGTAGCCGGCCGCATCCCGATCAAGAGCTTTAACCACAGAGGGCACAGACGGGCACGGAGGATTCAACGGCGCAACATGGTTGCTGACCGAGAATCTCTCGGCATAGAATCTCACGCATTGCCATCAAGGAGAAATTCGTCATGCATATGTTGCGGCTCGTGCCGATTTTTTTGCTGGTCGTGAGTGCCGTCAGTTTTTCGCAATCTGCTTCTTCTTCCAAGCCTGGTCCGGGCTTCAGCATTGACAACGTCGATAAGACCATCGACCCGTGCGTGGATTTTTATCAGTACGCTTGCGGGAACTGGATTAAGAATTCGGAAATTCCCGCGGATCAGGCCCAGTGGGGGAGCTTTACGGAATTGCACGAACGTAATTTGGAAATCGAGCGCGACATCCTGGAGAAGGCTGCGGCTGGTGGGGCTAAACGGAATGCCATTGACCAGAAGATTGGCGATCTGTACGGCTCGTGCATGGACGAGAAGTCGGTGGACAGCAAGGGAATTGAGCCGGTGAAGCCGGAACTGGACCGGGTGGCGGCGGTGAAAGATAAAGAAGCACTGATCGGTGAAATCGCCCACATTCACTTGATTGGGCCGAGTCCGCTCTTCAACTTTTATTCGAACTCGGATATGCACAATGCCGATCAGGTGATCGCCTACATCGATCAGGGCGGATTGACGCTTCCCGATCGCGATTATTACGTCAAGGAAGACAATCCAAAGATGAAAGAGATGCGGCAGCACCTGCTGGACTATGCCACACAGGTGTTCACGCTCGCGGGGCAGACGCCGCAACAGGCGGGCGAATCGGCCCAGACGGTGCTGCGCATCGAGACGGCGCTGGCCCAGGGAGCGATGGATCGCACCGAACGGCGCAAGCCGGAGAATCGCGATCACAAAATGAGTCGCGATGCGGCGGTTGCTTTAGGGCCCGACTTTTATCTCAATCGATATTTTGCTGCCGTGGGCGCACCAGCCTTTACTCAGCTCAACGTGACTAATCCGGATTTCTTCAAGAAGGTGAATGGAGCGATTGACTCGGAGCCGCTCGAGGCTTTGAAAACGTATGTGAGCTGGCATGTGCTGAGCGCGGCGGCGCCGTGGTTGTCGCAGCCGTTTGTGGATGCGAATTTTAAGTATCAACAGGCTCTCACCGGGCAAAAAGAAATTCAGGCGCGCTGGAAGCGATGCGTGAATCTCACCGATCGGGAACTTGGCGAGGCTTTAGGTCAAAGATATGTCGAGGTGACGTTTGGTCCGGAAGCCAAGGCGCGAATGCTGAAGATGGTGGATGCGCTGGAGAAATCTTTAGACGCGGATATTCACGATTTGTCGTGGATGAGCGAGGACACTAAGAAACAGGCGAAGGTGAAACTCGAAGCAATTCGAAACAAGATTGGGTATCCAGAAGTGTGGCGGGACTATAGTTCGGTCGTGATCAAGCCCGGCGACCTGTTGGGCAACGTGGCACGAGCGAATGAGTTTGAAGCCAAGCGGGAGATCGCGAAAATCGATAAGCCGCTCGACCGTAAGGAATGGGGCATGACGCCGCCGACCGTGAACGCCTACTATAGTTCCTCCTACAACGAGATTGTGTTCCCGGCAGGAATTCTGCAGCCACCGTTCTTCGACCCGAAGCTGGACGATGCAGTGAACTTCGGCGGTATCGGCCTGGTGATTGGGCACGAACTCACGCACGGGTTCGACGATCAGGGGCGGAAATTCGATCCGCAGGGAAACTTTCACGACTGGTGGACCAAGCAAGACGGCGCGGAATTTGAGAAGCGCGTGAGTTGCGTGGCGGACGAGTACTCGAACTTTGTCGCCGTGGATGACATCAAGTTGAACGGCCGGCTCACTCTCGGCGAGAACACGGCAGACAACGGCGGGGCGCGCATTGCCCTGGCGGCGCTCGAACACATGATTGCCGATGACAAGACGGGGAAGGAAGCGCAGAAGATCGATGGTTACACGCCGGAGCAGCGATTCTTTCTCGGTTTCGGACGGGTGTGGTGCGAGAAGCGGAGGCCAGAAGTGGCGCGCATGCGGGTGCTGACCGATCCGCATTCGCCGGGGAAGTATCGTGTGGATGGAGTGGTCGAGAACATGCCGGAATTTCAGAAGGCCTGGGGCTGCAAGGCGGGCCAGCCGATGGTGGCGGAGAATGCCTGCCACGTTTGGTAGTGCGCTGTAGTCGCCGGCGAGGGAATCTAAAGTCAAAATCCCCGCCCTGTCTCTCCCCGCCCTGTATGTACAAAGAGCGGAGAGACAAGGACGGGGCACCCAGGTCCGTCGCTTATTCATTTGGCTGATTCCAGGCGCGCAGACGCGGCCACCAGCGGCTTACGTTTCGGAGATACTGCTCGTACTCCGGTCCGAACTTCTTACGCAATGTCGGTTCTTCATAAAACACGACGAACAGATGCACCGCCAGGGCCACCGCTACGACGGCTGCAATCACTCTTGGGTTGGGGTGACCGAATATCACCCACAGGCCGATCCACCCTGCCGCAAAGCCCACGTACATTGGATTGCGCACGTAGCGGTAGAATCCGACCACAACCAAGTGCTGGGGCGGGGCGACCGGGGCGGGCGTTCCGCGTCCCGTCCACCCGAAGTCCCAGATGCAGCGCAGGGCAACTGCAAATCCCAAGACTGAGGGAATCGCGGCCAGCCATCGCAAGCGTGCCGCGCCTGCCATTTCGACGGTGAAGCCGAGCCATCGCGGCAACAGCCAGAACCACAAAGCGAGGAAGGCCGCACCTACTGCCAGCGAGACAACCGCCGCCAGCCCGCGCTGGAAGTGATCGGCCGTTGGAGCGCGCATCGACTGTGGGTTTGTCATAAGGTCCTCCTCGCTGAAGTCTGATTGCTACAATTACATTTACTGGTTGCCCAAAACGACTGTGGCTCCGCTAGCGCGGCATGCATCCACCGCCTGCACGACATCCGCAAATGGTAATCGCGCGTCCGCTTTCAGAAGAACCGCTTTCTCATCGCCGTTCTGGAAGTGCCGTCTTAGTGTGCTTTCCAGAGCAGACCAGGAAGTCTCATCACCGTTGATCGTCAGCGCCGGCCGTTGCCGTCCCGAGTTGCGCAATTGCACAACGGTTGTTACTGTGCCTGCGGGCAACGCCCGGCCAACGATTACTTCCAGGCCTTTCGGTGAGACGATAGTCCCCGGAGCCGGCGATTCAGCTTGGGACGTCAGCAGGACAGCTGTATCAAAGAAGACCGACTGGCCTGCTTCAAGTACTTTTTCTACATGGGCAAATGGGGTGCGAGCGTCGGCTTTGACGTAAAGCTTTTGCTCGCGATTGCGAGGACGTCTCTTCATCTGGTCCGCCAATCCCCCGGGAGTGACTGGATCCGTTCCGAAGTACATGCTGCCGTCGGCTGTCACGGTGACGATCCACGCGTCCTCGTTGTCAGCTTCAGGCACTGGTACTGCATTGCTGGTTGCCGGCATCTGCACGCTCATGCCTTTTTGCAGTGCCGGAGATTGCGCATGCGAGGCAGGCGTGAGGCTTGTAGCGAACATCATTCCGACTAGACACACTTCGAGTATGCGATTCATACGTTGTGCTCCTTTCGAGCTATTCAGGTGAAGTTGTTTACGGTTTTGCTCCGCCGAGTGACGCGGTTGCGAGGGTTCCGCCGAGGCCCATCGTCTCGACTGCCGACGAAGGCACGATGACCATCGAACCCTTTTCTTTTATGGCTTCGTAGAGCATGTTCATGGCGCGCAGATGCAAGGCCACGGGATTTTCTCGATAGGAAGCCGCGGCCTGCACAAAGCTGTCGGCGATTTCCTTTTCTGCCTGTCCCAGGATGATTCGAGCCTGACGTTCGCGTTCGGCTTGCGCCTGGCGCGACATGGCGTCTTCTAATCCTTGTGGGATTTTGACGTCGCGAATTTCGACTGATTGCACGGTGATGCCCCAGGGGTTCGTCTTTTCGTCGAGGATACGCTGCAGTTCGCGCCCAAGGGTTTCGCGTTCGGTGATCATTTGCGCGAGCTCGTGGCGGCCGATGGATTCGCGCAGCGCCGTCTGCGCGCTGAGCGTGATGGCCTCGATGAAGTTCTCAACTTCGAGAATGGACTTCTCGGCGTTCCACACCATCCAGAAGACGATGGCGTCGACGTTCACCGGTACGGTGTCGCGCGTGAGCGTGGATTCCGCGGAAACGCTGGCGACGCGGACGCGCTGGTCGACGTAAGGGCTGAGGGTTTCGATGATCGGCACAATGTGGCACAGGCCGGGGCCGCGCAAACCTACATAGCGGCCGACACGCAGCACTGCGACCTTTTCCCACTGGCGCACGACCTTGATCGCGAACAAAAAGTAAACACCGACCAAAGCTCCGAAGATGGCCGGAGCGGGATTGTGAACCAACTGGGTCACTGCGAGACCAACAATGATGCTGATAACGAACAGCAAGAGTGCGATGCCGCTCACTTCGTTCATTCGAATTTTCGCCATGACGTTCTATCTCCTTTTGGGCAACAAGTCGCGCAGACGATCGATCAGATCTTCGACAGTAAATCCGGCGGCGCCCGCGCGGGCCGCGAATTCTCCCGCCATCTGATTAAGCTGGCGTTCGCGTTCGGCGGAATTCTTTTCCACCTTCTTCTTTGATATGAAAGTGCCCGTGCCCTGGTGAGTTTCCAGGAGGCCGCCCAGTTCCAGTTCGCGGTAGGCCCGCATCACGGTATTGGGATTGATGGCGAGGTCGACGGCGAGCTGGCGCACCGTGGGCAGCTGGTCTCCGGCGGTCAGCGAGCCGGAAGCCACCCCGCTGCGGACCTGATCGATCAGCTGGCGATAGACCGGCATGCCGCTGTGCAGGTCGATCGCGAAACGGAACGGGCTGCCATTCCCTCCCATGCGTATCAGTGTACTATACAACTAGTACATTGAGTCAAGTACTATTTTACTTATTTCTGAAAGCTTCAAAATTCGCTGGATTCGAAACACAAGAATGCGCAGGCGCGTCGTCGCCGGAACTGGCGATATAGGGGAGAAATTCTGGACAGCCACGGCAAGGAAGTCGCCGCTGTTCCCGTTCTTGAATTAGTGCCGTAAGGGCGGTTCGTCGACAATTACCAGGAGGCGCCGGTGAATCGGCGCCTCCCTGTCTTGAGAGCTCAAAAACGTCGTTACTGCGGGCAGGGTACAGCGGAATGGGGCAGGACGGTCTCATCTGGGAAGCTAAAGGCGCCGTCGATCGCATTCGAGGTTGCCCCCATCTCGAACCACTGCAGCAGTGGAATGTTCTGGGGATGATAGGTGAAGTTAAACTTTTCTTCCTTCACTTTGATTGGGATGGTGGCGTTGGCTAAAACCTCGATAGGATCGCCCTCTTCAAGATTACCTTGGCATACCTTCGAGTTTGCCGGCTGGCCTGGAAACTGCCATCTCGGGGCTGCGTTGTTAACGAAAGGATTGGCGAACGATTCCGCGAGTTCATGCGAAAGGGCGGTCACGTCCTCGAACCCAGCACCGAACAGGCCGGGCGAAATCCAGCTCGCATACTGTGTGACCCAGCGCGGCTGCGGAACCGCAGACGAGTCCAAGAAATAGGTGTGGAACCCGAGCACACAGCAACTTCCCGGAGTATTGGGATTGTTTACGTTAAGGGAAAACAGGAACGTGTTAGGGAATAGGGTCATGTTCATGGATTTCGTGGTGAAGTTACCAAGCGTGATCTGGTTCACCACTTCATTGTCAAAGAAGAAATTGAACAGCAGGTCTAGCATCAGCACAAATGTGTTGCCGTCAGCAGCAGTCCCTGTGAAATAGGAACGAGCCTGAACGATGGTACCGTCCGAGAGACGGACGTTGACGAATCTGGGCACGGTAATGGTTACCCGATTCTTCACGTGGGGCACCAATACGGTGTGCCAGTCTGGCCCCATGCGATTGAAGAACTGGGCACGATGAACGGCGTCGCCGAACTCGATGTCGCGGCCGGAGCGGTAGTTCAGCGGTTCAAAGTTGGGGGATTCCAGCATGAGCTGCTCGAAAGGCGCGAATGGGACATTGGCGAATGTGCTTCCATCCGCATTGAGCAGTTGCAAGGAGACAAAATCAAGTTTGGCAGGAATCACGGTGGTTCCGCCGGCTAGGGGGTGGTTTCCGACCATCGTGAACTTGAAGTCCTGGCCTTGATTGGGTCCGGCCTGGGCCGCAAACGATCCACCGAACGTGGCAACGCTATCCAGGCCGTCAATGGTTCCTCCTTTGGGAGTGTGGCGAACATCACCGTTTACGAGGTCATCGTCGTTGCCGTTATCCTGTCTTCCGGCAGCCGTATTGAAATTGCCAGTGCTGGCGCCGATTACCGCGCCGGTGACGGCATCAAAGACAGTGCTTGAACTGATTGTCATTTGGCCAGGTTGTGCCGTATTCACGTTAATTGGTGGCGCTGCGTCAAGGCTGAGTCGGGCACTCGCGAGAGCGGCAGCAGCTTCAGGATCATTGGCCTGTCCATAGCCTGCAGGCGTTAAGGCCAGTATGAGCGGCAGGCAGAGAAACAGAAAAGTGAATCGGGTTGACGGTTGCATTTGCTTTTTCTCCTGGGTGTAATCGAACGTTGCAGGGCCCCGCCACAATACATTTACTTTGAGATTGAGTAAACACCGAATTGAAAAATTCCGCCGTCCATCTACTTGTCACATATGTGCACTAAGTTGCACACATGCAATTCGGGAGACGGAGGGGAGAAGACAGAACTTCGATTTGAGCAATCCGACGGCCCCACCCCATCAAGGCGCGGCGCGAGAGGGTTGCATGGTTGAGGATCGGGGGCGAACGGGGCGAACCGGACGAAAAAGGGTGTTGTCTTCAACGGCCTGTGATGCGCCACTACTTTGACATCTTGAACCCTTTGCGGCGTTGTTCGCTGTAGCGGTGCAGCGCGTCGAGGATGACGGGGTACGCTTCGGCCGAAGGACGTATCTCATCGACCTCGACGGCCTTGCCTTCGAGAAGTTTGTAATCCTGAAAAAACCGGCGGAGCATCAGCATGCGATGAGGGGGCATTTCTGAAGCCTCGCGGTAGGAGTTGAACTCAGGATCTTCCGTCGCCACCGCGATGATCTTGTGATCTTGCTTGCCGGAGTCGATCATGGTCATGATGCCGATGGCGCGGGCATGAATAATAGTCAACGGGACCACCGGCTCCTGACAGTGAACGAGCACGTCGAGCGGGTCGTCGTCTTCGGCCAGCGTCTGTGGAATGAAGCCGTAATTTGCCGGATAATAGGCAGCTGAGTAGAGGATGCGGTCGAGACGGATCAGGCCGCTGGATTTATCGAGCTCATACTTCACGCTCGAGCCGAATGGAATTTCGATGACGCAGTCGAACTCGTGCGGGAGCTTGTCGCCGGGAGTAACGTCGTGCCAGGGATGGATCATAGGGTGTCTGGAACTGGTTTCATTCTAGCGGACCCGGACTGAATATTAGACGGTGCCTGGCGGCACTTTAAAGACTTTAGCCACCGAGCGCGCTGAGGACTCGCGGAGTCCGCGGAGGCAGGCGGATGAGAACATCTCTTACAGCCGTCCCAATCTTGATTCCCGGGTCTGTGACGCGTAAAGTTGAGTGTGGGCACATCACCCGGGACATCTATGTCGAGCCAAGTCAAGACTTATCTTAAGTTCGGGGGAGCGACGGCAGTCATTTTCCTGTTGCTCGGTTATCTCGCCTATACCGGCGTGCAGGACAGCAAGAGTTATTACGTCACGATTAAAGAATTGCACAAGATGGGCGACGGCGCGTATGCCAAGCGCTTGCGGGTTGCGGGAAATGTTCAGCCAGGGTCGATCAGGCGCACGGGAACGCACGTGCAGTTTGTGCTGATGGAAGAAGATCAGACTTTGCCAGTGGACTATACGGGTACCGAAGCTCCGCCCGACACGTTCAAAGATGATTCTCAGGCCCTCGCGGATGGGAGATTTGACCGCGACGGCGTATTCCATGCCAAGCAACTGCAGGCCAAGTGCGCATCGAAGTATGCGCCGCAACAGCCGGGCAAGCCGGCTAATGGAATGCAATCCGCCGAGCCTGCCAAGAGTGTGACGCAGGTGCAACCGGGTGGCGGCGGCATTTTGAACTGAGATCTCTACTTTCCTAAACGGGCAATTGTTGTTTTTCTCATTGCACTCTCCAAGACATCTGCAAGCGCGGTGCACGGATTACGAGCCTCCAGTAAACTCGTGGCTGAAGCAATCGTAGTCGCCGGACGCCTGTGACCAATCCTGCAATTCCTGTGATTATCGTCAACAACGTCATTAAGCAGTTCGGGCGCTTCGCCGCCTTGCGTGGCGTGACCGCCGAGTTTGATGGGGGGCGCTTTCACGCAATTCTTGGGGAAAATGGAGCAGGGAAGACCACGCTATTGCGGGCACTGGCCGGGCTCGCGCAACCGACCAGAGGCGAAATTTCAATTTTCGGGAAGAGTCCACAAGAAGCTTGCCGCGAGATCGGCTATATGGCTCATCCGTCGCTGCTCTATGACGAAATGAGAGGGATGGAGAACCTGCGGTACTTTGCGCGGCTTTACGGGATCGTGGGGGATCAGCGCTGCGAAGACGTGATTCGAGGGGTGGGGCTTGATCCGGATTTGCCGCGGGCGGTCGGACAATATTCGCAGGGGATGCGGCAACGGATGTCGCTGGCGCGGGCGATTCTGCATGATCCGCGGGTGCTGCTGCTGGATGAACCATTCTCAAACGTGGACGTGCATTCCGCGCGAGCCATGGTCGGGCTGCTCAAGGGCATGCGCGATGCGGGGAAGACGGTTTTCGTGATCACGCATCAGGCGCTCTTGCTCGAAGGTGTGGCCGACGAGTTTGTCTGGATGCAGGCTGGGGAGATTATTGATCGAACGGCGAACTTGGCTCGACCGGCAAGTTCCGCGCGGGATGTCCAAGGGGATGTCCAATGAAGTCGCTTTGGGCTGTGACTCTCGCGACGCTGGTGAAAGATATCCGGCTGGAGTGGCGCTCGAAAGATGCGCTGAATTCCATGCTGTTTTTCTCGTTGCTTGTGGTGGTGATCTTCGTATTTTCTTTCGATCCGCTGGCGGAAGAGTCGCGGCACATCGTCGGGCGGATTGGTGTGGGTTGCGTTTCTGTTTGCGGCGGTGGTGGCGCTGAACCAGACCTGGGCGCGGGAGTTACGGAATCAAGTGCTCGATGCTTACCGGGTCTCTCCGGCTCCGGCGAATGCGTCTGTTTCTGGCCAAAGCGGTGGGGAATTTTATTTTTGTGAGCGTGCTGGAAGCGCTGATGACGCCGCTGTTCGTGATCTTCTATAACTTGCGCGTGCTGGGCCCGGCGTGGCAGTTGATTCCGATTGCAGCTTTGGGAACCTGGGCGCTGGTGGTGAATGGAACGTTCTTTGCGGCGATGTCGCTGCGCACGCGAAGCCGCGAGATCATGCTGCCACTACTGCTGTTTCCGATTTCCATCCCGGCGGTGCTGGGCATGGTGGCGGGGACCACGTCGATTCTGACCGGGGAGAATTCCGCGCACTTCTACATCGTGTTGCTTCTCACCTACGATGTGGTGTTTACTACAGCTTGCCTGGCGCTGTTCGGAATGATTTTGCACGCGGAATGAAACGGCTTTTCCCCATCCTGTCGGTCCTCACAGCCATTCTGCTGTCCTATGCCCTGTATGAAGCCCTGGTAGTTGCGCCCACGGACGCGCAACAAGGCGATGTGTACCGGATCATTTATTACCACGTGCCTTCGGCGTGGACGGCGTTTCTGTTGTTCTTCATTAATTTCATTGCGTCGATTCAATATCTGGCCAACGCGAAGCCTTCGACACGGACTGCCGCGAAATGGATTGTGATTGCGATCGGGGTGGTGGGAGTGACAGCTTGTTTTCTTCCCCAGGTGCAGCGCTTGCTGCCGACTGGCATGCGTCCGAGCGCGGTGGCGACGACGGTGCTGGCGATTCCAGCTTTCTATTTCCTGGTGGGAAAGTATTTTCCGGGACAGCTTCTCGATGTGCTGGCGGTGACGACGGCCGAGGTGGGTGTAGTATTTTGCACCATCGTGCTGGTGACGGGGCCGATCTGGGCGCGGCCGGTGTGGGGGATCTGGTGGGCGCCGGGGGATATCCGTCTGACCTCGACGCTGGTGCTGTGGCTGATTTACGTGAGTTATTTGATGTTGCGGCGCTTTTCCAACAGCGCGCAAACCCAAATGCTGGCCGCGGCGCTGGCGGTGTTTGGAGCGCTGGATGTGCCGCTGGTTTATTTTTCGATCTGGTTTTTCCGCACGCAGCATCCGCAGCCGGTGATCGGCGGAGGCGGGTCGATGGATCCGCGGATGCTGCACGTGCTGCTGATTAGCTGGATGGCATTTCTTTGTTTCGCATTTCTCGTCTGCTGGTCTCGCTTTCGGCTGGAGTTGTTGCACCGTGAGATTGAAGAGGCTCAGGCGATGGAGTCGCTGGTTGGTGCAGGAGCCGCGGCCAGCCTTCCGCTTAACCGGAGCTCACGATGAACGCAATCAAGTTTTTATTCGCCGCTTACATTGCCACATGGCTGATTCATGGGGTCTATCTTGGCAGCCTGATTCGAAGATTCAGCCGACTGCGCCAGCAGTTGAAGGAAGTGCAGGCTTCCGGCTTCCGGCGTTCGGCTTCCGGTTTTCCTCGTAAGGATTGAAAGTATTGCGCCAAGCGTACCTCTGCGGCAAAAAAGCCAGCAATCTGAGTGTGTGATTTTTATCGCAGCGCTAAAAGCGCTGCGCCACCCAAAAGCATCGTTTCCGAAGCCTGGAAGCCGAGGGTTGGAAGCCGGAAGCCGGTTTCCTCAGTGCGATGCTTTCCATTCTTTTTGCAGGGCGGAGAACAAATCCGGGGCGCCGTTGGAGCGCAGGAATTGGTAGTCTTCGATGATGGCGGCGGTGCCGATGCGGGCAGAGGGAAGAGGATGTTCGACACGGATGACGCGGGCGGTGAAGCGGACGCGCACGGCGTCGGTGAGGGTAATGTGGGGAGGGAAGGTCAGGGTGACTTCCAGCTTGGTCCCGCTGTTTACGGCGCGGTCGAGGTAGAAGAAAACGCCGCGGGCACTGACGTTCTGAGTCTCGGTGCGAATCTCCCCAGCGCTTTCAAGACGGACGATGGCGGGCAGGCGCATGTCGAAGCGCCGCATCGTCCGCCGGTCCTGTGCAGTCGGTTGCATGTTAAACGCTCCGGAAAGGAGCGCGTCGTACTAAGAAAGCGAGCACAGCAGAAGGCAGTTGCACAGAAAGTTCAGGCCTGAGTTTTGACTGAATGCGGCCGCGTAGCCCTCAATGTATAGAAACACCTGTAGTTTGCAACAGCAAAGTGCCAGCGGTGCTGATTCACTTAATCTGTTCGGAATTCCGAACAAACTTCTCTGGGAGCCGTGGGGGCGCAATTGAGCATGGGGGCTTGCCCGGTTGCGAGCAATCGCCATGCCATTGATGCGAGGGGTGAGTTTTAAGCATCCTTGGGCGATATCCCGGACTTGCACGGCCGTCAAGTGCGAAGCTCGATCACATTCAAAACGACTTGCGTCGCGATCCTTAGTTTTCTAATTTTTGTCTCTTTCCGAATTCCAGCTGGTGTCGGGCCAAGAGCGATCCAATTTTTGTGAACCACTTTTGTCCCTCGTCCCGGCATCTTTCCCCATACTCGAGCGCATCTGACGAATCTTAGAGCGGTGGCTGCCTGGGGGCTGCTTGACTTGTCTATCCGTCAGATGTTTAAGTAGTTATTTAATTTTTTCCGCCAGTTCCAGTGATAAGCAAGCCGCGGTCAGGTTCGCCGGCGCGAGGCTAGGTTGACTTGTGCGCCGTCTCAACTCTTCCCACTGATCTGATGGATCGCATAAACTGCTCTATTGCCTTGGAGGAACGAGTGAATGTAGATCGCCGTTGGTTGGGTACATCCGTGGCACGAATTCGGGTTCTGGCCGCTGGGCTGGTACTGCTCTGGGCCGGATACGCCGTTCTCGGGTGGAGCGCCCACTCACGTCAATCCGCCGCAAACGTCGCGACCCAATCACCCGCCATTCAGACGTCTTGGATCCAGGCGTCGGCTACAGACGACTACGCGATTCTGCCCGGCGTCGGGCCAGCCTCAGGTTCACCGAATCGTTCGAATGCGGACGCACAATCCAAGGCGCGTGCGTTCTTTGCCGGAATGCCCCTGATCTTCGAACCGAACCAGGGACAGGCGAATCTCGATCCTGCCGATCCCAGGGCCAAGTTTGTGACTCGCGGTTCGGGTTACAGCCTTTTTTTGGGTTCCGAGGGGGCGATTCTAAGCATGGCTTCCCAGAAGTCGGTCAAGCCGGAGCGATCACGGCGGGATGCGGCCCGGCACGCGATAGCGGCGACCGAAGTCGAGTTCTTGCAGATGAAGCTCGCCGGAGCGAACCCGAACGCCAATTTAACGGGCGCCGACCTTCTGTCAGGCAAGAGTAACTACTTTCTCGGCAACGATCCCGCGAAGTGGCGGCCGGGGGTTCCGCAGTACGCCCGTGTGCGTTACGAGAATGTTTATCCCGGCATTAATCTGCTCTTCTACGGAAACCAGGGACGGCTGGAGTATGACTTCCAGGTTGCACCGGGCGCCGATCCGGGGCAGGCCGAGCTTGAATTCAAGGGAGCGAAGCAACTGGCGCTGGACGATGGAGCTCTAGTCATTCAGGGCCGGAGCGGCAACATGCGCCTGGAGCCTCCGCGGGTATATCAGGAAGTTGCGGGTAAGCAGACGGCCGTGCAGGGCGGCTTTGTTCTGCGAGGAGCAAACCGCGCCGGATTCGCCATTGGATCGTACGACCGCTCGCGCGAACTGGTGATCGATCCGATCCTGACTTTCTCCAGCTATTTTGGCGGCAGCGGCGACGAACATTCCACATCCATTGCCGTCGATGGAAGCTTCAATATCTACCTGGCGGGCTCTACAACCTCGCCCAATCTTCCGGCGGCGTCTGGAACCCTTCAGTCAACTTTGAATGGCGCGCAGAATGTCTATGTTGCCAAGATCACGCCACCCCTGGGATCGCTTCCGGCGACGCTGGATTATGTGACCTATCTCGGCGGAGATGGAACCGACACTCCCGCCGGAATCAAGGTCGACGGGCGCGGCGATCCCTTTATCGCGGGCACAACTTCCTCAAGCAACTTTCCCACCACCCCGCTCACGGCCTATCAGCCAGTTCCGGAAGCCGGCAGCTCCGGAACTTCGCACGTGTTCGTGACCGAATTGAAATTCGACGGGACGGGGTTGCAGTATTCGTCCTATCTTTCGGGCAATGGGACCGACATTGCCAGCGGGATGACGATCGATGCATCCGGTTACATCTATGTGACCGGAACGACCACCTCTTCCGACCAGGCCAGCACCAACGTTCAATTTCCTGCGAGCACGCTTCCCCAGGCTCTGCCTTATCAAACCGTGCCGCGGGCGCCCATCCAGTTTTTCGTAACCAAGGTGAATCCGATCTCTGCCCGAACCGGGAGCATCGCGTACTCGACTTACTTTGGTGGCGCTAATTTTGACACGACCACGCCGATCGCCGTAGGCGGCGGCATTGCGGTCGATACGAATCTGAACGTCTACTTTACCGGTACTACAAACTTTATCTATACGGGATGCTCGGGGTGCAGCAGCACCGACTTCCCCATTCTCAATCCATACCAGCCCTGTCTGGACCAGCCGCCGCCGACGACGATTATCAATCCTCCGTCGTGTGCGAGTACCACGAACACTACGGGCTCCGACGCCTTCGTAGCCAAGCTCAATCCCAACGGACCTCAGGGAGAACAGCTAATCTGGTCAACGTACCTGGGAGGAAGTGGGACTGATTCGGGGACCGGCATCGCGCTCGATTCGGGAGCTGCCAGCGTGTACGTCACGGGAACCACTAATTCCGCGGATATTGGAACAAGTCTAACCACTCTGAATACTTCGTCGCCGTTCCAACGCTGCCTGGATAATGTTGTCGATGCCACGTCGAATGCGTGCACCGCGCCCACCGGGTCTCCCAATGATGCCTTTGTGGCGCGCCTGTCGAATCCGACCTCGACAACAACCACGACGGCTCCGGTAAACGTGACGCTCAACTATTTCTCTTTTCTCGGAGGCAGCAACAACGAGGCTGGACAAGCGATTACGGTGGATTCCGGCGCTGGCGCGCTGGTGACTGGGTGGACTCAATCCACCAATTTCCCGGTCCTTCCAGTTTCCAATTCCATTCAGAGCGCGCTGAATGGGCCGCAGGACGCCTTTGTGGCTCGACTCAACACGGCTGCCGCCGTGGGACAGACAACGGCGGGTTCGTGGGCGAATTATTTCGGCGGCAGCGGCACCGATGAGGGCACTGGGATCACTCTCGATGTAAATCAGAACGCCTACTTTGCCGGCGACACCAACTCGACGGATCTGCAGGTCTCAAAGCCGCTGCAGACGACCAACAATGGCGGATACGACGCTTTTGTGACTCAACTGGGGACAGCGGTCAGCTTGTCGGTCAGCGGAGTTCTGACGCTGGGAACGAATCAGGCGTTCATCAGTGCGGGGAACCAGGCGACCTTCACTTATACGGTGACCAACAATGGTCCTGATTTGGCGACCAGCATCACGGTTTTGGACAATTTGAGCACGGCGATCACAGGTATCCCGCTGACGTTTGTATCGGCCAGCACCAGTGCCGGGACATGTGGGGGAGGATCGACCAATGCCATTGTCAGTTGCAGCCTTCCTTCGCTGCAGTCAGGCTCGACGGCGACGATCACCATCGTGTTGACGCCGACTCCGAACAGCAACGGGACGGAAGGCTTTTTCAACGGCGGTTCCGTGCAGGTGATGGGTGCGGGTAACATTGTGCTGGCGCAGACCTCGGTACCGGCGCAGATGTCCGACTTTAGTCTCTCGGTGACTCCCAGCAATGCCAGCGTGGCAGCGGCCGGGGGTACGGCCACCTATCAAGCGCAACTCACACCGCATCCTGTCTACGGAACGAACATTTCGCTGGCGTGCACCGGTCTTCCCACGGCGTCGTCGTGCAACTTCACGAGTAACCCGGTCACCCTGCAGGGCCCTGGTTCATCCACTCTGAACATCACCACCACAGCCCGTCCCGTGACGACACCGGCTGCCAGTGTGTGGACACGGCATTTCTATGCCATCTGGCTGATGGTTCCCGGATTGGCCCTGCTCGGAGTTGGAGCCGGAGGCGAACGCCGCCGGCGCGTGCTGGGAATATTGCTGCTCTGTGCTGTCTTCGCGCTACTCCTGCTGTTGCCGGCGTGCAGCAGCAAGACTACGCAAGCCCCGGTGAGCGGAACACCTCCAGGCAACTACACGATTACGGTGACTGCGACCTCCGGCAGTGACACCAAGAGCCAGACGATTACGCTGACCGTTCCGTAATCTCAGTGGCGTCAGGTTTCGTTGCCTGCGCTATGTCGCTGGGCTCGCGGTGCGGTTGGAAAAGACTGCGGAAACTCCTTCGGGAGGTTGGTACTAGTCCAGCGGCTAAAGCCGCGCCCTTTCAAAAAAAAAACGCAAAGGCAAAGCTTTTCGGCAGCGGCTGGAAGCCGCGTCTTTTTGAGGCGAGCCAAATGGAGCCGGAGACCTAGGCTCCCGCCGAAAGCTTGTGGTGCCCCTTGGCCTCGGCAATTCCATACTGCCGGATCTTGTAGAGCAGAGCTTTGTAACTGATCTGGAGAATCCCGGCGGCCTGCTTGCGGTTCCAGTTGGTCTGCTCCAGAGCCTGCGTGATGGCCTGCGCTTCGGCCTCGTCTTTGGCGGTGCGCGCCAGGGATTTCAAGCCGCCCGATTCCGCGCCGCGGGCGGAAGTATCGCCCGGAACTCCTCCGCTGCCGTCGTTTCTCGGCAGCAGTTCGGTGACGGCCAGTTTTTCGTCCCCGAGAATCAGGTAGCGCTTAAGAAAGTTATTCAACTCGCGCAGATTGCCGGGCCACGAATGATCCTGGCAGGCCTGTAGCAATGCTGGAGAGAGCGGTAACGGCGCGCGCGCGTAACGCTCCGCCATGCGCGACATGGAGTGCTTGAGGAGAATGGGGATTTCTTCCTTGCGTTCGCGCAACGGCGGAATCTGCATGGTGAAGGCGTTCAGGCGATAGTAAAGATCCTCGCGTAGTCGCTTGCTGGCGAGTGCTTCTGGAATGTTGATGTTGGTTGCCGCCAGAATGCGCACATCCACCTTGATGATCGACCGGCTGCCCAGGCGGGAGAATGTCTGATCCTGTAACACGTGCAGAAGCTTCGCCTGCAGGAGCGGGGGCATCTCGCCAATCTCGTCGAGCAGAATCGTTCCACGGTTGCACAGTTCGAATTTGCCTGGTTTTGCGTGGTTCGCCCCGGTGAAAGCTCCCTGCTCGTAACCAAATAGTTCGCTCTCCAGAAGGTCGGCGGGAACCGCCGCGCAGTTGACCTTGAGGAAAGTGCGATGGGCGCGCTTGGAAAGCTTGTGGATCAACCGTCCTAGCACTTCCTTGCCGGTTCCGCTTTCGCCCAGCAGCAGCACGGGAATGTCGACATTCGCCACCAGCGCGGCCTGGGAACGAATCTTGCGCATGGCGGGGCTGGCGGCGATAAAGAAGACGTCTTCGGAAAGCTCTTCCACCTCGCCGCTGTAAGTCTGTTTTCCCTGGCCGAGACTCAAATCGATGACAGCGTCCAGTTCCGCTTTTTGAAAAGGCTTGGTGAGATAATCCTGCGCGCCGAGCTTCATGGCGTGGACCACTTTGCGTGTGTCATTGACGCAGGACAACATGACAACTTTGACGCCGGGCTGAAGCTGGCGCAATTGCTCGAGTGTCTGCAAGCCGTCGATGCCGGGCATGAGCACGTCGAGCAGCACGAGATCCGGTTTCAGACCCTTCTCCACCAGGACCAGCGCTTCTTCCCCGGTGGTCGCGGTTTCTACCTTGAAGTCGTCCACTTCCAGCAGAGTC
Organism: uncultured Acidobacteriaceae bacterium; assembly: GCA_963709305.1. GTDB lineage: Bacteria > Acidobacteriota > Terriglobia > Terriglobales > Acidobacteriaceae > Sulfotelmatobacter. Next base: position 87,995 of record CAVPWO010000013.1, read on the forward strand.
TTGATGTAGCGCAGCATGCCGGGTTCATCGTCCACCAGCAGAATTTTGGCGGTTTGCTTCATCGGTTTTTCCCTTTGCCGGCGGCCGCAACGGCCGGGTTATACGGGAGCAGAAAGGAAAACTTGCAGCCCGCACCCGCATCGCTCTCGACCCATATCTTACCCCCCATGGCCTGGACCAGGCGGCGCGCAATGGCCAGACCTAATCCCATGCCGTCCTGATTTTCGGTGCCGGGAAGGCGGAAGAAATCGTCAAACACTTCGAGGTGAAACTCCGCGGGAATTCCCGGACCGGTATCGGAGACACTGACCTTGACAGAGTTGGGCTGCGCTACGTTTTGACGGCGTCGCTCCGCCGTTGAAGGCTGAGCCGCGGCGCGCCGCTCCCACATGTGCGGCTCGGCGTGCAACCACACCGTTCCGCTGGTGGGCGTGAACTTGAACGAATTCTCCAGCAGGTTCGAGATCACTCGCTCCAGTTTTGGCGTATCGAAAGGAAAATCTGGCAACTTGTCGTTGGCCAGAAAATAGAGCGCCAATCCCTTTTGCTGAAAACGATTCGACCACAAGCGCGAAACGTCGGACAGACATTCGTTGATATTACCGGACGCGAAATGCATACGCAGGCCGCCAGTTTCGAGAGCGCTGTAGGTCAGGAAATCCTCAATGAACTGTTGCAGGCGTTTGCCGCTGGCCTGCATGTCGCGCAAAACCTCGCGTTGGCGGTCGTTGAGCGATCCCAGTTTCTCGCTGCTTAGCACCTCCACGTAGCCGTTCAAGATGGACAGCGGCGTTTTGAGATCGTGGGCCGCGGAAGCAAGCGCGTTGGTCGTGCGTTGTGCGCGCTCCCGGAGTTCGTTATATTCCTGCAGCAGATTTTCCGGGCTGGGCACATCGCCATCCGGACGGACAGCAGCAGTTGGCATAAATTCCGAGGTTCCTCCCAGGTCAGAAACCAGCGTGTTCTTGTGGGCAAAAGGCATGAGGAAAAGCCACAGGACTCACACGGGGAGAGAGATAAATCCGACTTGGCGCACGAATGTCGGTGAATAAAATCGTAAGTCACGCGCAATTTGTTGTCAACGGAAAATGCAATCGAATTACCCAAGTGTAGCAAAAGCTTGCACTTTGAGGCGTCTTGAAGGTCTGCGAAGAGGTTTCACCATAGCGAACAAAAAGAGAACATACCGCCGTGTCTTTCCGGTGGTTAAATGGTTTTGTGGTGAAGCTTGCCGGGTTTGCGGGGTTTTATCCCGATTTGCTACCTCATTTGCCCGATCTTTGGCCCCTGAGATGCTCCCAACGGTGGACTGCGGAGACGGAGAGGTTTGAATGAATGTTGCGAGAGCGGGAGCCGAGCGGCGAGAGTGGCCCAGACTGCCGCTGGCGATACCGGTTTTTGTTCGCAGCCGTGACCGGAAGGGAAAAGAATTTCTGGAGTTTGCGACTGCGCTGAACGTTAGCGCCGGCGGGATGCTAGTCGCGATTCGACGGGTTTTGCCCGCAATTGCGCAGATCCGCCTGGAGATTCCCAGCGCTCCGGTGGCAGCGTTGGCCATGCTTCCGAAAGCGTCACGGGCTCTCCGCGCCAAAGCTCTTCGCACAACGCCAGCGGATGGCTACTATCTGCTTGGGCTCAAGTTCGCGCGTCCACTGCTGCTTTCCAATAACTCTCACGTGGGGCGGCGGAAAGTCGCTTCTGCTGTGTGAAAATGTTTGCGCATACCCCTGACGAAAGTGTTACGCTGGGAACCAGACTCTGATTACCAGGGTTTGCGCCTCCGGCTCTTTGGTAAGCTGATGGCCTTCATGCACATAGATAGGATTTAGGTATCCTTCAAAGGTTACAAGGCCTTTGGTTCTCCGGATGCAGGTGCAAGACTCTCCCCCGTTGGTAGAAATCAATCATGACCATGAGCACTGTGAATACGCTTGTTCAGCCTTTGGGAGAGATGCCACCGGATGCGATCGTCTTCGGACGCACCGAGGTAATGCAGTCTGTCCGCGAACGCCTGATCAAGCTCGCCGGAGCCAACGTTCCGGTGCTGATCCAAGGAGAGAGCGGAACCGGCAAGGACATTATTGCGCGCATGATTCATGCCGCTTCGCCGTGGCGTAGCGGGCCCTGGGTGAAAGTGAACTGCCCGGCAATTCCCGGCACGCTGCTGGAAAGCGAGCTGTTCGGCTACGAAAAGGGAGCATTCACCGGCGCCTATGGGACGAAGCCTGGCCGGGTAGAGATGGCGCACCGCGGAACCCTGTTTCTCGATGAGATTTCCGAATTGGACATGGCGTTGCAGTCGAAGTTGCTGCAACTGTTGCAGGACGGACAGTTCTGCCGGATCGGGGCACAGGCCGACAAAAAGGTAGAAGTGCGGGTGGTGTGTGCGACCAACCGTAAACTCGAGCAGGAGATTGAAAACGGCACGTTCCGCTCGGATCTGTTTTACCGGATTAACGTCGTGAACCTGCATCTGCCGCCGTTGCGCGAACGGGCGGGCGATATTCCCGAACTGGTGGCATACTTCCTGGAGCATCACAACCGAAAGTACAACTGCCGGGCCCGGGCACTGTCCAGTGAGATGATGTCGGATTTGCGCAAGTATCACTGGCCGGGCAACATCCGGGAACTGGAGAACCTGGTCAAGCGCTACGTGATCCTCGGTACCGAAGACGTAATCTCGGCCGATCTGTCGCCGCAGGAGGCCAGTTTCTTCAACGCCGAGATTCCAATCGACGGCCAGATCAATCTGAAGAAGCTCACCCGGCAGGCAGTACGAGAGCTGGAGCGTAAAGTCATCCTCAAAGTTCTGCAGAAACATCACTGGAACCGTAAACAGGCGGCGCGCGCTCTATGCATCAGCTACCGCGCCTTACTCTACAAGATTCGCGATGCCGGTCTGCCCTCGAATCGAGTCGTCAAACGGCCGGAACCGAACGGGCCCAAGCAGGAAATCGCTGCGGACTGAGCTTCCCGCCACGTTTCGCCACTTCCCGCGTTGGGCGGGGGGATTTGCCAGACAGTTTGCGTTGTTGCGCACACATTTTCACTTTTATCCACCGGCGAGGCATCCAAGTGTACAACAAGTGCTTATATCGCTATGTCTTAGATGGTAGTAGACTTTGGTACTCAGAGTGCACGTAAAGGCCTGCGCCTTGTTCTTTCGTCGCTCTACAAGGTTCAAGCCACGCGTCGTTCGTCATGAAGACTCGGGCGAAGTAACTCCTAGGAGATGTAAAATGAAAAGAATCCTCTTGTTTGCTGTACTGGCACTGGCCCTGCCAACGGCGGTCTTTGCCGGCAGCAACACGGACTATACCAATGCTGGTGGAACCTTGACCGGCTCGGACAGCGGACTAACGCTGACGGGATCGATCTTGACCGGCATCACAACACCGGGTGGAACGCCGACCGTAGGTGACCTGGGCACTGTCGGCTTCGGGACTGGAGCTTTATTGTCCGGTTCCCTGGCTGGCGGGGGCACGTTCGCAGGCGGTTCCTCCTCGTGGTTCACGATCACCGGAAACGGCACGAATGGAGTTCCCAACGGTACCTTGTTCTCGGGAACCTTTTCGGGTCCCGTGACCTTGACACTGATCACAATCTGCCCTGCCAGCATGCCTAGCTGCAGTGTGGCTAACGGAACCCATGTGTACCAGGTTTCGGGCAATCTGGTAGGAGCAAATGGCAGTGGATATACAGTGCAGCTCTCGTTTAACACCGGCAAGGGTTACTTCGACGGCGAAGTTGCTCTGGGTAGCGGAGACACGAACATCGTGGTTCCCGAACCCGGCTCGCTGAGCCTGTTGGGAACGGGACTGATCGGTCTGGCCGGAATAGTCCGTCGCAAGCTGAAGGGCTAATCCTTCTTTGTGTCTCTACAAAAACCCCGCCGCGAGGCGGGGTTTTTGTTTAGCGCCGGTCTGGGAACTTCGAGCCCGGCTAACCGCGAAGATCTGACAGGGCTTTGCGGGCGTCGGCGTTGTTGGGGCTGAGCTTTACGGCTTTCTCCAGTTGCTGTCGCGCCAACGCTGGCTGGTTGACTTTCTGATAGGCGAGCCCCAGGTGGTAGTGAAGGTCCGCATCGTCCGGTCCGCCACGCTTCTCGGCAAGCCGCAGCGCTTCCTGAAACTGACTGATGGCGGACTGGTAGATTCCCTTCTGGTAATAGGCCCAGCCAAGGGTGTCGGCGGCATTGGGAGAGTCGGGCATGCCGCGGCGCGCGGTCTGTGCCATACCCATCGCCACATCGACGTTTCCGCCTTGCTGCAGCATCACATACGCCAGATTGTTGGAAGCGAGCGGGTTCTCGGGTGAAATGCTGAGAGCCTGCTGGTACATGGCCTTGGCCTGCTCCCAGTTCTTCTTGGCTTCATAGAGTTCGCCGCAAAGAATATAGAGACTTACCTCGCGCGGATTGTCTTTGACAGATTGCTGATAGAGCGCGAGAGCCTGATCCGCGGAGCCTTCCTGAACCTGCACCTTGCCCAGTTTTTCGAGGGCGTCGACGTTATTCTTATCGAGTTGAATGGCCTTGCGCAGAGCGGCCTCGGCGCCGGGCAGGTCTTTCTTACCGTTGAACAGCGCGGTACCCAGGAGATCGTAAAAGTTGCTGTTGTTGGGAGACTTGATAATTTGAGTGTTCGCCGCATCGATCGCCTTCTCTGGCTGTTTTTGCGCGATGTAGGTGTTCATCAGGCCGCTCAGGCCTTCGGTCGAGGATGGGTTCTTGTCGAGTGCCTGATGGTAGAACCTTTCGGCATCGGAATAGTGCTTTTGCGCCAGCTGAATGTTCCCCAACTGAATGAAAGGAGCCGGACTCTGCGGTGCCCGCTGCGCGGCCTGCTCGGCATCGTGCTGAGCGTCGCTGTATTTCTGGCGGGCGAGCTCGCCGATGGCTTTAAGCGTGAAGCCATCTGGAGAATTCGGTTCCACTGTGATGATTTGCTGGGCGGTCTGCAGGACGCCATCGACATCGCCCCGGCGCAATTCCAAACTTGCGAGGGAACGTTGCGCGTCGGTCAGGTCGGGACGGATGCGCACCGACTCGCGCCACTCTGATTCCGCCCGGCTTTCGTTGTGCTGTTCCGCGAAGGCATTTCCCAACTGGTAGTGAGCAACGGCGTTTTCAGCATCCGTGCGGAGCGCGTTCTGCAGCGAGTCAATGGCGCCGTTGGGATCGTTGCGGCGAATCTGCACCTGGCCCTTGTAGACCAGAGCATCCACGTCTTTGGAATTGGCCTTGAGGATTTCGTTATCCAGCTTCGTAGCCTCGTCGAGACGGTTCTTGAGAATCAGAAGCTGGATGTAGTTTTTCTTGACCTGCAGATCTTTGGGGTGATCGTGGTAGAGCGAAGTGTATTCAGTAGTGGCATTATCAAGATCGCCGTCGGCGAAATAGTAGTCGCCGAGCATGCGATAGGCTTCCGGATTCCCCGGAATATCCTTTTTGGTTTGACGCAGGACAGACTCAATGTCAGCTTTCTTGCCCTCCTGCATCAACAGTCGAACGTACGCAGCGCGCGGCGCCGGACTTTTTGGATCTAGGTCAATGGCGCGTTTAAATTGCTGTTCGGCTTCTTGCAGGCGATTGCGCGATTGATAAAAGCCACCCAGAGCCAGTTGCGCGTTCATGGACTTAGGATCGACTTCGGTTGCCTTTTTGAAATTGGCTTCGGCTTGGTCAGGCAGGTCGCCGCGCAATTGAAAAACTGCGAGCAACAGATAGGATTCCGAGCGGTTGGGATCAAGAGCGACAGCCTGCTGCATCTCCCGCATGGCGTCGGCGATATTATTTTGGGCCGCATCGTAGTTGGCCCAAGCCTCGTGCGTTTCCGGACTGTTAGGCTGCTTTTGGCGCAGAATCTTGAGGTCGGGTTCCGCCTTTTTAAGGTACTCGGGATTCCGTGTTCCTATGAGCAGGTTCGCGAGATCGGTGTGAGCGCGATAGTTATCTGGAGCAAGTTCGACCGTACGATTCAGCTCCTGGTAGGCGTCATTACTGTCGCCCAGCTTGAGATAGGCCTGGCTGAGATCGTAATGCGCCTGAGCGAATCGGGAGTCGATCAAGATAGCGTTGCGAAACTGGATAGCCGCCTCGCGGTACTTGCCCTCGGCGGCGTACTTTTCACCACTGTCGAGATATTTTTGCTTGCGAACGTTGGGATCCCGCGAGCATCCGGTAAACATGAGGGTGAGCAGAGAGCAAGCCAGCAGCACACGGATGGAAGCGAAGCGACTCATTTTGCATTCTCCAACTGCGGATGCGGGCGACACATGAGAGTGTTTCATCCGCAAACATCTCATGATACTGCACGGTAACGGCCGAAAACAGTTACTGGAGTCATACGCGGGCGGAGCGGTGCACTAGTGGCATGCGGACGCCTACCGGCCAAAGCGTCGAGCTACGCTCGACTGACAGCCGAGGCGGCCGTCACCACATGGATTCTCTAATGCACTAACTTTTCTTAGCGCGGGATGTAGTTATCCAGTAGTGGCATGAGATCGCTGGCGAACGGGAGAATACGTTGCTCCGCCTGCTCGGCGGTTTCGCCGGGGAACATTGGAGTGGTGATGCGCACAAGAGCGCCGTCGCTGCGGTTCATCCTGATGGAATCGGTGACCAGGTAAAACTTGGCCCAGTATTCGCTGGCGACCCCGCGATCGTGCGCCCAGAACCAATACAGAACCAGTTCGCGGGCGTCTCCTTTGGCGATGAGATAGCGGTTGGCGGGAAACGGTTCGTGCCCCGGCATGGTGAGCGTAACGTGTGTGTTCTCGATCGGCGCCCACCCAGAGCCCGGCAGGCAGTGTTGGGGCGAATGAATGGTATCGCCAGCTCGCTGGCTGCGGAAATAGGCGATGAACAGATCGATGTAAGGGGTCTTTTGCCGATTCTGATCGCTCTGGTTCTGATAGATGCGTAAAAGGAAGTCGCCGGGGCCCAGGATGTTGAGGACATCGCCGTCGATGGGGATGTCGGTCCCGGTCCATCCGCCCAACTGTTCGGGAAACTGTTTCAAGGGGAGGCGAGGCGGGAAGACCTCGCTGCGAGCGCGAGCTTGCAGAAGGATGGCCGCGGCGGCGATCAACAAGGCCGCCAGAACGAAGCGCAGGGTTGAACTCCTCAGGATTGGCGACCTCCTTTATCGGAAAGCAGACTGCGAATTATCGCGTGCAGGGCGTAAAGCATGAGGAGTGAGATAACGAAGATGATCCATCCCCAGGAAGCGTGAAAATATCCCTCCGCCTTCTCGGCGTCCCAGTATTGCACCAGTAAGCCGGTTCCGATGATGCGGATGCTGTTGGCAGCAACCGCGATCGGCACCGAGGCAAGGGCGAGCAAGCAGCGCAGCCACACCCGCTTTTCCATCAAGTATCCGTAGATGATGGCGAGCGTGACCAGGGACATCAAAGAGCGAATGCCGCTGCACGCCTCGGCAACTTCGAGGGCCATGGACGGAAGGTTGATCACGTTGCCCTCGCGCAGGATAGGAACTCCGAAAACTGGAAGCACCGTGGCAGCGACCTTCGAAGCCAGCAGTTGCAGCGGGAAAGTAATCTGATTGAAAACGATCGTGGGGATCGGAATCATGAGCAGAAGAAATGCCCAGGGGAAGAGCACGGCGCGAAACAGATTCCACCCGAAAAAGAGAATGATGACCCCGGCCAGCAGCAGCAGGAGGGAAAAGCGATCCAGGAAAAGCTCCGCACCCAGCCGACCGACGACCAGCACCGCCAAGCCAGCCAGAAGGACGCCTAGACCGGCCCATGACGGATTCGGAGCAATGCGGGCGAGGCGATGGCGCTCCTGCCAGATCACGTAGGCGGAGAAGAGAGGAACAAAGAATCCGTGGGAGAAATTTGGATCGTTCCACCATTGGCTGACCAGATGGGTAAGAGTCGACCAATACAGCCAGGCACAGAGAGCCGCCAGAATGCCCGCTTGCCAGAGCGGAATCGCTCTAAGAATGGCGGCCGACGGGCGCAGGGTCGAGGCTCCAGTCGAAGGCACGGTTTGCAACTGTTGGTTCACAGAAGCGTTGGGGGAGCTTCGAGAATAAGCGAAATAATGCAGGTGCGCAATGCAAACTCCAGTCACAGCGTCCCTCGCGAAACTACTTTCGCCCTGCCGGAGGAGCCAAGAGTGTGAAAAAGTTTTCCCACAAATCCCCGGGAGGTCCTTATCCAGGGAAGAGCGGTACCTGCCGAACCACCTCTCGAAAGGGAGTTATTGGCTCTAACCCGTTGAAAATATAAAGTAGAATGGGTTTTTCACTTTGGTCGGATCTTACTTCAGGGTGGCAGTAGCCGTGCAGTTAGGGAAACCGGCAAAGGGCGACAGGTCAGGATCACTCACGTTCGGCGGAAAAGGTAAAAGTGGGTAAATTATTGCCTAATAGTCGAAACGGCGGCGGAAGGCGTTCACAGGAGGAACCGGCCGGTCTCGCGTTTGTGGAGGGCGTGAGCGCGAGCATGCGTCCGGTGGAGGCGGTGATTCGGGAGCTGGCGCAGAGGGATGTCCCGGTGCTGGTAATGGCGGAGCCCGGGGCGGGGAAGCATGCCACAGCACAGCGCATCCACCAGATGTCGAAACGGAGTGAGCAGCCGTTCCGGTGGTTCCAATGCCTTGGTCTCGAGCTCGAGGATCTGGAAGTTTTGCAGGGGATGCGGTCAGGGGAGCCGGACGCGGGCACGATCTATCTGGAGGAGCTCGCCGATTTGACTGCGGAGTGTCAGGCTCGACTGCTGGAAGCGTTGCCGCAATCTCCTGAAATCGGCGCGGCGAACAACCAACGCGCACGCTTGATTTGCGGCAGCGCCCGCGATCTCGAGGTGGAAGTCAAGCGCGGACGGTTGCGGGAAGATCTTTATTACCGGATCAGCGGTGTCTGCCTGCGGCTGCCTCCATTGCGCCAGAGGAAAGAAGACATTCCCTTCCTGATGGGATACTTCCTGCGCAAATATGCGCGCGATTTCCAGCGCAGGGTTCCTGACCTGAGTGCGCAGACGCTGCGTTTGTTTCTGGATTATTCGTGGCCGGGAAACTTGCGGGAATTGGAAGACGCGGCGCGGGTGCTGGTGGCGTTGGGAGATGAAGACGTGGCGCTGGGCGGCCTGCGCGCGGTTTTGCGCAAGCCCGAGGCCGGCAGCCAGGGCGCTGGAATTTCGCTGAAGGCAGCCTCTCGGGCAGCCTCCCGTGAAGCCGAAAAGGAGTTGATTCTCAATGCTTTGACGCGCACGCGTTGGAACCGGCGGCGGGCCGCGGAAGAATTGCAGATCAGCTACAAGGCCTTGCTCTACAAATTGAAGCAAATTGGATTCGAAGGATACGGAGCGTCCTAGCTCCGCGGAGAAAGTATGAAGAAAGCGATGAAGCTCGCGACGTTGTTGGGGATGGGATTTCTGGCGGCGGCAATGTCCGCACAGAGCGATGCCGTCCCAAGCGAGAAAGCGAACGGCGACAAGTCCGCGGCCGCCGCACAGGACTCGGGCGCGCCGTCAGACTATGTGATTGGCGCCGACGACATGCTGCGCATTTCAGTTTGGAAGGAGCCGGATCTTTCAGAAGTTCTACCAGTGCGGCCCGACGGCAAGATCTCGATGCCCTTGCTGAATGACATTCCAGCGGCCGGGTTGACTCCGCTGCAGTTGAAGGATTCGATCACGGAGAAGCTCAAGAAATTTATCGCAGATCCGCGCGTGACCGTGGTGGTAACGGCGATGAACAGCCAGCGGGTTTTTGTGTCGGGAGAAGTTCTGCATAGCGGCCCCATTCCTTTGCTGCCGCATATGACCATGCTGCAGGTGCTGTCCGAGGCGGGATTCAGCCAATTCGCCAATCTGAAGGGGATCTACCTGCTGCGCACGGAAAATGGCAAGCAGGAAAAAATACCCTTCAATTACAAGGAAGTCATTAAGGGCAATCGTCCGGAACAGAACATCATGCTGAAGCCGGGCGACACCGTGGTGGTGCCATAAGGAAGGCGATGAGCACACTTCGAACCATCTGGATTGTGGGCATGCTGGCGTGCGCGTTGAATGGAGCGTGGGCCCAAGACAGTTCCACGCCTCCGGCAACGGGGGACGTTCCTCCGGACGCGCAGCAGCAACCTGTGCCCGCGTATGGCCAGGACAATGCGGCCGTTCCTCCCATCAGCGAGAATCCGCCACTCACGAGTCTGGATCTGCCGTCGCTCGAGCCCACTGCGACGCCGGTCAGTTTCGTTCAACCGGGAGCCACGTTCAGCGAGTCGGCGGAATCGAATGCGGGTAGCGTTCTGGGCGGTGGTGGCGTTAGTTCCGTTACACGTGCCCTTGGAAGTCTGACGTTGAAGCGGCTGTGGAGCCACTACAACCTGGGTCTCGATTACATTGGCGGCCTGGGTTATTACAGCATTTCAGGCCAAGGTTTCACATCGCTGCAGCAAATGGATATCGATCAGAAGATCACCTGGAAACGGGGACAGTTATCGCTGCGCGACAGCTTCAGCTACCTGCCCGAAGGCAACTTCGGAGGGTCGTATGGTTCGCTGGGCTCGGAGGGAGTAGGGTCGCTCGGGAGTACGGCTTTCGGCGGGTTCTGGGGAGGCAGTACCCTGGGAAATCTCGGACTCGCGCCGCGCGTTGTGAATCTGAGCGTGGTGGATGTGACCGAGAGCCTTTCGGCCCGATCGTCGTTGACCGCGGCCGCGGGATACGCCTTCACCCATTTTTACGGAAGCGACACCACGGGCAATTCGTTTATTGGCAGTTCGCAGACTTCGGTTCAAGTGGGATTCAACCGCGTTCTCAGCCAGCATGGCCAGCTCGCGCTGGTTTATGGATATCAAGGCTTCGACTTTTCGGTGCTCGGAACGGCGTTTCATTCGCATGTGTTTCAGGCTCTGTACGGACGCCGGATTTCGGGGCGGCTGGATCTCCTTCTGGGAGGGGGTCCGCAGTTGACTTTTATCGACACGCAGAGTGCCGTGTGCAGCGATCCCACTCTAACGCCTCTGCTGTGCCAGTTTTTTGGGGGAACCCTCGTTCCCACGACTGTGAAGGACACAAAAGTGGGAGCAGCGGTGCAGGCTCGTTTGCGCTACAAGTTTCCCAGAACCTCGATGGATCTCGAATATCAGCGCTTCGACACCAGTGGCTCGGGACTCTTTGCCGGAGCGCAGAGCAACATTGTGAGCTTCAATGTGCAGCGGCCCTTGTCGCGCGTGTGGGATGGATTCGTCGACATCGGGTTTTCGACCAATAGCCGGTTGCAGCCGCTGTCGGAGGAGCAGTTGAGCCAGTGTGGCAGCGGCGCGACACAGAATCCATGTCCCGCCAACAATGCGAATGGCTATGACTATGGATTCTTCGGCGGCGGGCTCCATCGCGCCCTGGGGCGCACCATGCATGCTTACGTCAGCTACCAGTTCAATCAGCTGAGATTCGATCCGTCGTACTGTACAAGCGGCCTTCCCTGCAACCGTACTTCGAACCGAGGCGTGGTGACGTTTGGATTGGATTGGACCCCACGGCCGATTCGGATTGACTAAGTTTTATTGAGTGAGTTTGAAGGTCTGCGAGTTTGCGGCCAGAAGGAATACGAGCATGATTCAGAATCGCGAATTGACCATGGACGATTATCTGGCGATGTTGCGCCGGCGTGCGAAGGTGATCCTGATTCCGGCGCTGCTGGCGCCGCTGGCGGGATTTCTGGTTTCCTACGCCTTTACCCCGAAGTACAGCTCGCAAGCGACGATCCTGGTGGAAGGGCAGAAAGTTCCGGACTCGATGGTGCAGCCGGTGGCTACGGAAGCGCTGGCCGCGCGAATCAACACGCTGATCCCGGAAGTAACCAGTCAGGCAGTGCTGAAGCCCATGTTAGAGAAGATCTACGGTTCGGACAAGAGCGAACAGGGCATCGATCAGATCATCGATGGCATCAACACCGGCCAGAACTTCACCGTCGAACCGGTGACCGCGCAGATCCCCAACGAGGGAAGACGCCAGGGCGGTCAGGAGCCTGCCTTCAGGCTGACTTGTACTGCCTCAAGTCCGCACGAAGCGCAGCAGATTTGCGGCGCTCTAGCGTCTCTGGTGCTGGATAAGAACCTTAAGTACATGCAGGACCGCGCGACCGGAACAACGAATGTGCTCAGCAAAGGAATCTCCGATGCCAAACAGAATCTGGATGACCTGGACGGCAAACTGGCGGATTTCAAGAATAAGCACCTGGGACAGCTTCCGGGAGACGAAGAGAACAATCTGAAAATGCTGATGGGGCTGAGTTCGCAGCTGGACGCGAACACGCAAAGGCTGAACTTGGCGCAGCAGGACAAGTCCTATGCCGAATCGGTGCTGGCGCAGCAGTTGGCTGCCTGGAAGTCGTCGCAATCGTCGACCAATCCAGACACGCTGCAAAAACAGTTATCCGACTTACAGTCGCAACTGCTAAGCCTGCGGGCTCGCTATACCGACGACCACCCGGACGTAATCAAGACCAAGGCTGATATCGCCGAGTTAAAGAAGAAGTTAGCGGAGATCAACAAGGGCGCGTCCGATACCAGCGATGCCGATAGTGAGAAGGCTTCGGCGATGGAGCCGCCCGAGATTCGACAGTTGCGGATGCAGATCCATCAGAACGAAGAGCAGATCGCCGCATACACGCGAGAGGATAAAAAGATCCAACAGCAGATTGCGGTGTTCCAGGGGCGCGTATCCCTGAGTCCGTCTGTGGAAGAACAGTACAAGGGATTGACCCGGGACTACGAGAATGCCCAGAAGAACTACCAGGACTTGTTGGCCAATAAAGACAAAGCTGACTTGACCGTCAGTATGACGCAGCAGTCTCAAGGGGAACAGATGATTGTTCTGAATCCCGCAACCCTACCGGACTCGCCGAGTTTTCCCAATCGCTGGCTTTTTGCCGGAGGCGGGCTGGGCGGGGGTTTGGCACTGGGAATCGGGCTGGCGTTGTGGCTGGAATTGCGCGATCAATCGATTCGCACCGAGGCGGACGCCGAAGCCGCTCTGGAGTTGCCTCTGCTGGCGGCAATTCCCTGGGTCGGACTTCAGGTTGCGGACAACGGAAACCACAAGCTCAAGTTCTGGAATCGGAACAAAAGTCCGAAAGAACAGAAGGAAACGGTTGGAGTTTAAGGCAGGCAGAATCCAGGAACAACCATGTACAAAGAGTTCTACGGACTACGTGCGAACCCCTTCAATGTGAATCCGGACCCGCGTTATCTTTTTCTGACGCGGCATACGGAGGAGGCGCTGGCTTGCCTGACCTATGGCATCCAAAGCCGGAAGGGCTTTGTGCTGCTCACGGGAGAAGTGGGCACGGGCAAGACCACGCTCATCAATAAGCTGCTGGAATGGCTGCGTCTGCAGCAAGTAGCGACGGCGTTCATCTTCAATTCGCGGCTCAACGTTCCGCAGTTTCTGGACTACACGATGGCCGACTTCGGCATTCCGTGCGATTCGAAATTAAAGAGCCAGATACTGCTGCGGCTATACAACTGGCTGCTTGATCGCTATCGCGCGGGTGAGACCGCGGTGCTCATCGTCGATGAGGCACAAAATCTCACCGACGAAGTTCTGGAAGAGATTCGCATGCTCACCAATCTGGAGACGTTCACGGAGAAGCTGCTGCAGATTGTCCTGGTGGGACAACCGGAACTGGAACAGAAGCTGAAGCAGCCGCAGTTGCGTCAGCTGCGGCAACGCCTGACGCTGCGCGCCAAAACCCATCCGCTGACTCTGGATGAGACGAAGGCCTACGTGCAGCAGCGCTTGCGGATTGCGGGCTCGAATGGACAGCAGATCTTCGAACCTGAAGCGGTGGCGGCGATTCACCGCTATGCGTCGGGGATTCCACGGGTGATCAACCTGCTGTGCGAGCACTGCCTGGTAAGTTCGTTTGTCGATCAGCAGAAAGTAATCCAGCCTTCGGTGGTCGAGAGCGTGGCGCGGGATTTCGATCTGGGCGACAGCACGACAGCAGGCACGCTGACGACGCCGGCGGAGCCGAACGCGAGTTCCGGCAAAGACAAGTTTGATTTGGTGGATGCGTTGCGCTCGCTGGCCACACTGGCCGATCGCCTGCGCGAGGAAGAAAAAGATCTGCCCAACGAGAGGAAACTATGAGCCGAATCCATGAAGCATTGAAGAAGGCCGAACAGGAACGGGCCACGACCCAGGGAAGTTCGCTTCCGAGTTTTGCCACGACGCCGGTCGCCGATCCGCCGGTCTTCGCCGAGCCGCAGCCAGTGACGATCCCGCCCGCCGCTGTGGCCCATGCGGGAATGCCTGCCCTGGCCAGTCCATTCAGCATCGATACCCTGCTGGCTCGCTGTGCGCAACGGGAGTGGAAGCCGGATCTTGCGACGATGCTGTTTCTGAATGGCGACGACAGTGCACGCGGCACGGAGGAATTCCGCACCCTGCGTTCGCGCCTCTACCATTTGCGCGAGAAGATGCCGCTGAAGAAGATTCTGGTGACCAGCGCGCTGCCCAAGGAAGGCAAATCGTTCACTTCGTCGAATCTGGCGCAGGTGGTGGTGCGGCAGCATGGCCGCAGGGCGCTGCTCATCGACGCCGATTTGCGCGCCCCACGCCTGCATACCATGCTGGGAACCACCTCCGATCCGGGACTCTCCGACTACCTGACGGGAAAGGTCGACGAGTTTTCCATCATGCAGCGCGGACCGCTGGAAAATCTTTTTTTCATTCCCAGCGGCACGGGAGCCGCGGATCCGGCGGAACTGATCGGCAATGGGCGACTGAAACTGTTATTGCAGCGAGTCGAGCCTCTATTTGACTGGATCATTATTGATTCGCCTCCCGCCGTTCCGGTTTCCGATGCCAGCGTGCTGGCCAAGGTCTGTGACGGAGTGTTGATGGTGGTCCGCTCAAACTCCACTCCGGTCGATCTGGCCCGCAGGGCGCGTCAGGAGTTCCCGGAGGAGGCGCTTATCGGCGCGGTTTTGAATGGCACGAGCGAGGATGCTTTGCCTTACGCGCGCTACTACTACGAGTCGTACCAGAAGAAAGCAACCGCGACGAAGGCTTAGGAGCCGTCAGAGAATGATCCGGCTTTTCAACGTCTATTACCCGGTAAGAACGCTGGTGCTTCTGATCGTGGAAGCGCTGGTGGTGGGGCTGTCGTTTCTCCTGGCCATTTTGTGGCAGAACCAGGAGACGAGCTGGATTCTGCTCAATGTGGAGGGCGGGTATTGGAAGATTGTTTGCGTCACCGCGATCGTTTTGCTGCTCTCGCACGGGCTGGATTTATACGATTCCTCGAGCACGGGAGAAAAGTGGGATCAGATTTTCCGGCTCTTCACCGTTTTGGGGCTGGTGGCATTTGTTCTGGCCGCAGTCGATCTGGCGTATGGGTATTTCCTGCCCGGCCGTGTCTTTCTTCCCGGCGCTAAATGGGGATTAGTCGTCCTGACGGTGATGCTCCTCGGCTGGCGAGGGGCTTATACATGGATTGTCCAGCAGCCCTATTTTCGCGAGAGAGTGTATGTGCTGGGCACGGGAGACCGGGCATTGCGCTTGCTGAATGGGCTGCGGCAGCGTTCGGAACTCGGCATTGAGGTTGTGGGATGGACTGGAAATATTCAGGGTGCACTGACCCGCGAAACCGTGGCCAGGCATCTGGTCGGCTTGGCGCGCGAGAAGGGAGTGCATCGCGTGATTGTCGCCATGCCCGACCGGCGGGGGACGCTTCCGGTGGAAGCGTTGCTGGAACTGCGGCTGAACGGTGTGAAAGTTGAGGAAGCGACTTCGTGGCTGGAGAAAATTTCCGGGAGAATTGAAGTTGAGCAGTTGTACGCCAGTTGGATGATTTTCGCCGAGGGCTTCCGCTTCAGCACTTTCTTTCGCCTCAGCCGGCGGGGATTGAACTTCTCGGTCGCTCTGGTGGGATTGATTCTCTCACTTCCGTTGTTGCCCTTCATTTGGATGGCCGTAAGACTGGATTCTCCGGGGCCGATTCTGTATCGCCAGAAACGAGTGGGGAAGCGCAACGTCCATTTCAATTGCTATAAATTCCGCACCATGCGGCAGGATGCGGAGGCAGATACCGGCGCGACCTGGGCCGCCGACGACGATCCGCGCATTACGCGAGTGGGAAAATTCTTGCGGGTGTCCCGGCTGGATGAAATTCCGCAACTGTGGTGCGTGTTAAAGGGCGACATGCATTTCGTGGGGCCGCGTCCGGAACGGCCGGAATTTGTGGAATGGCTCAGCAAGGAGATTCCTTATTACGGTATACGCCACGCTGTGCGGCCAGGAATTACCGGCTGGGCGCAAGTCCAATACAAGTACGGCAACACGCTGGAGGATGCGCGCGAGAAGCTGCAGTATGACTTGTTTTACATCAAGAACGCTTCCGTGGGGCTCGATCTTCTGATTCTTTTCCAAACTATCAAGATTGTCCTGCTCGGCCGGGGGGCAAAATGACGTGGGTGTTCTGGCTGGCGGCCGCCGTGATTGTGTATGCCTATGTCGGTTATCTCGGCTGGCTGTGGCTGCGTGCGCAATGGCGGCCCTGGCCGGTCAGACGCGGTCGCTTGGAATTGCCGATTTCCGTGGTAATGGTTGTGCGCAACGAAGAAGCCGTGCTGGAGCAGAAGTTGCGCAATTTACTGGAATTGGATTATCCCGGGAACAACTTTCAGATCATTGTGGTTTCGGATGGCTCGAGGGATGGAACGGAAGGGATTCTGCGGGAGTACGCCCGCAACCCGCAGGTTCATGTGCTGCTCAACCAGTTGACCGGTGGTAAGGCGATGGGACTGAATGCCGCGATGAGCGTGGCGCAGGGCGACATTGTTGTATTCACAGACGCGCGCCAGAAGATCGACCCAGGAGCGATCCGCTTGCTGATCGAAAACTTTGCGGACCCGGAAGTGGGCGCCGCCAGTGGGGAATTGATGCTCGGAGATCCCGCCAACGGAGAAACCGGACGCGGCATGGGACTGTATTGGCAGATCGAAAAACGAGTGCGCGAACTGGAGGCCGCTTCCGGATCCGTGGTCGGCGCTACCGGCGCGCTCTATGCAGTCAGACGGGAGTTGGTGGCCGAGGTTCCGGCAGAGACGATTCTGGACGATGTATTCATCCCCATGCACGTAGCCAGGCAGCGTTTTCGAATAGTCTTCGATGGGCGGGCCAGAGCCTGGGACCATGCGGACCTGGGGACGCAACGCGAGTTTCGTAGAAAAGTGCGCACTCTTACCGGCAATTACCAATTGCTGCAACTGGCCCCGTGGTTGTTGCGAAAAGAGAATCCGCTGCGCTTCGAATTCATAAGCCATAAGCTGATCCGCCTGCTGGTTCCCTTTGCGTTGGCGGCAACCCTTATCGCTGCATGGTTTCTTCCCGGTCCGTTCTACCGGGCTGCCTTTTGGACGCAGCTGGGGTTTTATGGGTTGAGCTTGCTGGGATTGACCAAGTTGAATCTTGGTCCAGTGTCGCGACTCAGCGACGCTGCTTACACGTTTGTAGCGCTGAATACAGCTGCGCTGGTAGCGTTTGCGAACTTCGTTACTGGACGCAAGACGATCTGGATGCAACCGGTTTTGCACAGGGAGATTAAAGCCTGATGTGGGCCCTGTTGATCACGGCAGCGAGATTGATTGGCAATTCAGGGGCAGCGGTATTTGTTCGTCCTGTGGAAAGGAACTATGGCGGTTCTTGAAAAAGATGTCGCGGCCGCCAGGTTGCCGCACCGGTTTGCGCCGAAAGGCGAGCCGCTCGCGGGCGCGTTCTTCTGGCTGAGTGCGTTTTACGCCGTGTATTGCGTTCGGCCGGAGGACTGGATTCCCGGGCTCGCGTATATCCCTTTGGCCAAGATTTCGGGCGTCTGTGCGGTGTTGGCGCTGCTGATGAGCGCAGGAAGATCCAGGCGGCGGTTCCGCGATTTACCCCCGGAAGCGCGTTATTTTTTTGGCATGATCTGTATGCTGTTCCTTGCCGCGATGTTCTCTCCGGTGTGGAAAGGCGGCGCATTTTTCAAGACGCTGGACTTTTCCAAGGCGCTGGTTGCTTGGGTGCTGACGTTTATTGTGATCACGAGCTTCGCGCGATTGCAGCGAATCATTTTCATCCAGTCGGCGTCGGTGGCGGTGATTGCAGTCGTGTCCGTGCTCAAAGGAAGATCGAGCGCCAGGCTGGAAGGCGTGATCGGAGGCATCTATTCCAATTCGAATGACCTGGCATTTGCGATTGTGCTTACTCTTCCGTTCTGCTTCGCTTTTTTGTTGAGCACCCGCAGCATCCCGCGCAAAGTGGCATGGGGAGTGCCTATGCTGGCGATGTGTCTTGCCATGTTCCTCACGGCCTCGCGTGCGGGATTTATCAATCTTCTGGTCACGGGCACGGTGTGCTTGTGGCTTTTCGGAATTCGGGGTAAACGGTATCACCTGGTAGCGGCTGCCCTCCTGGTGGCGGCAGTGATTGGGTTCGCCGCAGGGGGAAGGTTGAAAGATCGCTTCTTCGCCATATCCGGCAACGATCTCGATACCGGCATCGAAGTGAGTGCGCATGGCTCGTACGAACAACGCAGGCTGCTAATGATTGAAAGCATCAAAGTAGTTGGGCGCTATCCTTTTGGTATCGGAATGGATAACTTCACCAGCTATTCCGGTACTTGGCGGGAAGTTCACGTCTCGTATCTTCAGATCGCAGCCGAGGGCGGGATTGGAGCTTTTGTGTTCTACATCCTCTTCTTCGGAAGCGGCTTTGGCAACCTTAGGCGGCTTCGCCGAATCCCGAACAAAGATGCCGAGGTTGAGTTGTTTTCGGGAGCCTTGTACGCGTCGCTCATCGGATTTGTCGTAGGAGCCTTTTTTGCGCCGGCGGCGTATGAGTACTTTCCATATTTTGCCGTGGCCTACACTTCGGTATTATTGGCGATCGCTAAAGAGAAAGAGCAGTCAGAAGTTCCCGCGCCCGACTGGTCGAATCGACCTCAACCTTGGTGGAAAAAGCGGGGGGCGCGCAAGTTTACCTCTACGCGCGCGAATGCGATCCGGTCTTCCGCAAAACCAGCCGCGCCGCTTCGAAACCGACGATGACGACTACGACTCAATGCCTGGGCGCGCGGCGCGCAGAACGATCGCGCACGGGCCGCAGTCGTGCCGGAACAGGACAAAAACTTTCCTACATCGGTCGCTGGCTGCCAAGGTACCTGTGGCGAAGCCTGGCTCGTCATCGCGCACCGAACAGAACCCATCTGATCTTTGCGTTGGCGGATCACTTCGAACCTGCGATTGTGCCGGAGGACGGCTCGGCCCGCGCTCCCTACCATGAGCAGGAGCGGCGCCTGGAGCGCTGGTGCCACGAGTATCCGATTCGATTCGGAGAGTACCGCGATGCGGACGGGCGACCGTTCGTTCACTCCTACTTCTATCCCGCCGAACAATACGATCAACCTCTGGTGGCGCGCCTGGCCGAGCATTGCCGAAGCGGATGGGGCGAAATCGAGATTCATCTGCACCATGGCGTGGAGGCTCCAGACTCGGCCGAAAATACCCGGCGTCAGTTGATCGACTTCCGTGACCGGCTGGCGGTAGAACACGAGTGCCTCTCCTACAACGGAGAATCCGCCGAGCCGCGGTATGCGTTTGTTCACGGCAATTTTGCGCTAGCGAACTCCGACCATGGGCGTGCATGCGGTGTCGACACTGAGATGCAGATCCTGGCTGAAACTGGATGCTACGCCGACATGACTTTGCCTGCCGGCACCTTTCATGGGTCACAGACCAGCAAAATCAATTCGATTTACGAATGCGCGCTGCCGCTCACGGAGCGGGCTCCGCACCGTAAAGGGCGCGATTTGGCGCGGGGAAGAATTCCTGAAGTGTTTCCGCTTATGGTGCAGGGGCCTCTCATGCTGGATTTCCATTCAGGGCGTGGTTCCCGCTCATGGCGCATCGACAATGCCGCACTGACGGGAATAAATCCGGCAAGCCTGCACCGGCTGGGTCTTTGGAAACGGGCTGGAGTTTCGATAAAGGGCAGGCCGGATTGGCTATTCATCAAACTCCATTGTCACGGTATGGATCCCAGTGACGAGGAGGGCATCCTCGGCTCAGCCATGCAGCAATTCTTGCGCGAGCTAATCGCAGGCGCGGGAAAAAGAAACGAGGTTCTACACTTTGTTTCCGCACGAGAAATGGTGAACATCGTTCTGGCCGCCTGCGATGGCAGAGAAGGAAATCCGGGAGAGTACCGTGATTATCAGCTCAAGCGGGTGCGGCCCGGCGGGTCCGAGTCCCGGCACGCCGAGCAATCTACAGCGGTGCCGAAAGGATAGCGCATGTGCGGCATAGCAGGAATGGTCCAAACATATCCCGACGGCGCGGTCGACAACGCCGCGATACACCGGATGTGTCAGGCCATCGTGCATCGGGGGCCAGACGACGAAGGCATTTTCGTGAAGGGCGGCGTGGGGCTGGGCATGCGCCGGCTCAGCATCATCGATTTGGCTGGCGGACATCAGCCGGTATTCAACGAAGACAAGACTATTTGGATTGTCTTCAACGGAGAAATTTACAACTTCCCAGAGCTGCGCGGCGAACTTGAGAAACGCGGGCATCGTTTTTACACCCACTCCGATACGGAAGTGATCGTTCATCTGTACGAAGATCTCGGCGCGGACTGCGTAAAAAAACTGCGAGGCATGTTTGCCTTTGCCTTGTACGACGAGCGCAAGGGCAAGTTGCTGATGGCGCGAGATCGCCTGGGAAAAAAGCCGTTGCACTATGCACTGACCGGCGGGCGGCTTTTGTTTGGTTCCGAGATCAAGTCCATTCTTGCAGTGGCGCCGGAACTGGCGAGCGTGAATCACGAAGCACTTTTGCAGTACATGTATTTCGGGTATGTTCCCGATCCCATCACCGCTTTTCTGCCTATTCTGAAATTACCGCCTGGCCACCTGCTTGAATTCGAAGCGGGCGATGCGCGCGTTCGCCAGTATTGGGACTTGCCGGAATACGGTACGCACCAGCCGCGCAACCAGGAAGAATGTCTGGAGGAACTGGAGTGGCGTCTGGCGGAAGCGGTGCGAATTCGTCTGATTTCCGACGTTCCGCTCGGGGCTCTGCTGAGCGGAGGAACAGATTCCTCCACAGTCGTGGCCTTGATGGCGCGGGCGAGCTCCAAACCGGTGAAGACTTTCTCCATCGGCTTCAAGCACGACGATTTTAACGAAGCTCATTATGCCCGAATTGTCGCGAAGCACTTTGGGACCGAGCATCATGAACTGATCCTGGAACCGAACGTTCTGGAAACCGTCGAGACGCTGACCAGTTCGCTCGAAGAGCCGTTTGGCGATTCCTCGATGTTGCCGACCTATTACGTTTCCTGCATGGCGCGAAAGCACGTCACCGTTGCCTTATCGGGAGATGGGGGGGACGAGCTATTCGCCGGGTACGACCGTTACGGAATACATCTTCGGCGGCAAGTGTTCGAGCGAATTCCGCCCTCGATCTGGCTTATGTACCGGAAGCATGTGTATCCGCGGTTACCGCAGGACATGCGCGGAAGAAAGTTCTCATATAACGTCTCTTTGCCGTGGCGGGAACGTTACGTGGATGGAATTTCATTTGTTCCTTCGTTTGAACGGGAGATGCCACTCCTGTCGGATGCGTTTCGCGACGTTCTGAGGACGGCTGGAAATCCGGAAGATGTGATGTACCGCTATTTCGATCAGGCCCCGTCGAAGGATCCGGTCAGCCAAATGTTGTATGTCGACACGAAAACCTACATGGTGGCCGACATTCTAACCAAGGTTGATCGAATGAGTATGGCGACTTCGTTGGAGGTACGGGTCCCGATTCTCGACCATTTGTTTGTGGAGTGGGTCACCGGGTTGCCCACGGAATGGAAGCTGCGCGGCGGGCAACAAAAATACATTCTCCGCAAGCTGGCTGAACGAGTTGGAGTGCCGCGCGAAGCGCTGTACCGTCCCAAACAAGGTTTCGCTCTGCCCCTGGTGCACTGGATTCGAAATGAGCTGAAAGACCTGATTCTGACGGTGCTCCTCGAACCTCGAACTCTGCAACGCGGGTACTTTCATCCCGAGGGCGTACGGCGACTGCTGGACGAGCACTTTCGCGAGCGCCGCGACCACTCTGGACGGATCTGGCGCCTGCTGATCTTCGAACTGTGGCATCGCAACTTTCTGGAGCGAATCCGGACGGCCGATGGCGACGCCCAGCCTTACTGCGTCACCAGTGAGGCCGGGAAACTGGGATGAGTTCGCTGACTGCAAACGGAACCAAGCCAGACCGGGATCCAGAGACGGTCTCGCAAGCCAACGGTCCACTTCGTTCATCGGACGGTGCTTCGGACTCTCCTTCTTCCGAATCCTCAGGCGCCATCTTTCTAATGATCAACAGCCTGGAGACCGGCGGCACCGAACGTCAGTTCGTGGAGATGGCGCGCTCGTTCAAGGAAGGCGGCTTTCACGTAGGACTCGGCTGCTTGCTAAAACAAGGTCCCTTGTTGGAGAGGCTGGACGACCTGTACCTGTGCGAACCCGGTGGAAACCTTTATGGGCTGCGATCGATCCGAAGCCGTTGGCAGTTGGCGCGCCATTTGCGAAAACAGAACGTTGCGGTGGCTCATGCGTTCGACTTCTACGCGAACTTGATGATGATCCCAGCCGCAAAACTGGCTCGGGTCCCGGTGGTCATCGGCAGTCACCGCCAGATTGGGGATCTGCTCACTCAAAACCAGTTCCGGGCGCAATTGGCGGTGTTTCGCCTGTGCGACCGCGTGGTGTGCAACTCGCGTGCGGCCGCCGATCGACTCGTAAAGGCGGGTTTGCCGGAACGCAAGCTGGCGATCGTGGGCAATGGATTGCCTCCGCAAGCTTTTGAGGAAACCGCGCCCTCTCCGGCGCGTCGCGAGGGAATCCTCCGCGTTGGCATGATCGCCCGGATGAACGCGAAGTACAAAAACCACAGCCTATTTCTTCGAGCAGCGGCACGAGTGCGCCGAGAATTTGCGGATCTCCAAGTGGTCTTGGTGGGCGATGGTCCTCTGCGCCCGGAGCTCGAACGGGAAGCAGCGCAACTCGGGTTGCAAGAGAACGCCATCTTTTTAGGCGACCGTCGCGACATTTCGGCAACGCTGGCAGGAATGGATGTGTCTGTCGTTCCTTCCGTCTCGGAGAGCTTGTCGAACGTGATGCTGGAGTCGATGGCTGCGGGTGTTCCGGTGGTGGCAGGCGCGGTCGGGGGCAACATTGAACTCGCTGGCGAAGAACGAGCGATCCTGGTGCCTGTTGGCGACGAGGAAGCGCTCGCTGCCGCGTTGCAGCGGCTGCTTGAGGATCGATTATTTCGATCTGCGATGGGGCGTAAGGGACGGCAGTTTGCGCAAGAACACTTCAGTATCGAATCGGTACGGAAGCAGTACTTAGGGATCTATGAGGACGCGCTGGCGAGCCGAAACAGGCGCACGAGAATGAAGCTTAAGCAGGGCCCACCAACGACCCGCGCTTCGCGTATCCGGGTGGCTTTCGTGGCTCCCAGTTTGCGATATGTTGGTGGCCAAGCCGTACAGGCCGATTTGTTAATGCGCAATTGGAAAGACGATCCCGACGTTGAGGCCAGTTTCGTTGCTGTCGACCCCAATCCGCCTTCGGGGTTAGGTTGGGTGGAGCGGGTGCCGCTGTTGCGCACCATTCTCCGCGAACCCCGGTACATGTTGTCGCTTTGGAGGAGATTGAAAGCTGCCGATGTGGTTCACATATTTTCGGCATCGTACTCATCCTTTCTTCTAGCCCCGTTGCCGGCCTGGTGGGTTGCGCGTCTGCGGGGAAAGAGAATGCTGATCAACTACCGCAGCGGAGAATGCCGCGACCATCTCCGCGGATCGTCCATTGCGCGCCGGGTGCTGAAAGAAACCGATCGGCTAGTGGTTCCTTCGGGATATTTGGTTGATGTGCTGGGAGAGTTCGGCCTAGCGGCGCAAGCCATCCCAAACATCGTGGATGGAACAGAATTCTCCTTTCGAGTTCGGCATCCGTTGCGTCCGCGATTGTTGTGCACGCGGGGCTTTCATCCCTACTACTGCGTTGACATCGTGGTGCGCGCGTTTGCTGAGGTACAAAAAGCCTTCCCGAATGCACGGCTTGACCTGGTCGGCAGCGGGCCGCTCGAAAAGAACATTCGCAATCTTGTCAGTGAGATGAAGCTCACGGGAGTCGATTTCAAAGGTGTTGCCGACCGCAGTGAGATCGGCCGCTTCTACCATGAGGCCGACATCTTCATCAATGCCTCTCATCTCGACAACATGCCAGTATCGATCTTAGAGGCGTTCGCTTCGGGAATGCCGGTCGTGACCACTGAGCCGGAGGGGATGCGCTATCTTGTCGAGCACGAACGTACGGGGTTGCTTTCGGCGCCGGGAGACGCGGGGGCCCTGGCGTCGAATGTAATCCGGGTTCTGCAGGATGCAGAGTTGGCGCACCGCTTGGTTTCGAACGCCCGGCAAGAGTTCCAGCGCTATGCCTGGCCCGTCGTGCGCCAACAGTGGTTGGAGGTTTATCGAGACTTAGTCCCGGGCGAAATTCTCCTGAAATGAAACAGGCGCAGCAGTTCACTCGCCGCGTCATCGATTCTCCGAAGGTCGGTGGGTCCTGGCAAGAACTCCGGGCAGCTTACCGAACTGGAATTCCTTCCAAGCGTGTTATTTCAGCTGGACGATGAAAACGTCGGTCCGGTATTTGTCGCCGTTCGGTGTTTTCCCCAGCTGGTCTTCCCAGTCGGAGGTGAACATGAAGAACCGTCCATCCTGCGAAACGTTTCCTCTCGGTGTCGACCAGAAGCCGTTCCGCGCAGTGCTGTAGGTGTGGGCGAACCGCCAAACTTTTGAGGCTTTTCCATCCGTCTCCGCACAATCGATCTCATTCTCCCACGGTCCGGTTACGAGGGGCGCCGCTCCGGGCGTATCCGGATTGTTTGGCCGGTAGGTCGAAAAACAGACCGGTGTCGAATCGTTCTCGTCCACATTGTTCCACGAGAAATGCGAGTCGAACCAGAACCCTTTGGCCGGCTCCAATTGGCTGACCAACGGAGTAAAGGCCTTCAGATCATTCAGCGGTCTCACCCACAGGTCCAAGGGATGGGTCATTTCGGAAGGACCAATAATGTGGGAGTAGCCCATCACATGGTGTCCGCCACAGGCCAGGGAACAAACGCCGATGTTCATTCCGTCGATCTCCCAAATTACCCAGCCACTGCCAATGCCACCGCCGCCCCGCGTCAGATAAACGAACTTTCCAGACTTCGCCATACGGGCGTTATGGAGGAGAAATCGATCGGGAACCGAAATCGTACCTTTGGGTCCCCACTGGCCTCCGATCTCACCGGTCTGAGTGTTATACCAACGGCACCCATGCGCCCGGTCGTAGACGTAGACCATGTAATTCTTGTCTTGCTGCGGTCCTAACATGGTAAGGAATCGATTGTCGTCGGCGCTGACCGAGACCAAGCTTGCCGTGTCGCTAGAGCCAACTTTGACGCATTTGGAGGTTTCATGAACTTCGGTTGCCTGTCCGCGCGATGTGTCGTACTGCTCAAACGCGCGTTGCCGGCGATTCATGCCATAGAGGAGGTTGGGCTGCTGGAAACTGAACTGAGGTTCTGACCCTAAATCTACTTTCAGGGATTTGGCGGGTCGCGCCCTCATGGTCTCCGGGTCGAAATCGTAGAGCAGAATCGAGCCTCCGGAAGTCGACACGTAAAACATTGTGGAGTTCTTGTTCCATGAATTCTGCTCCGCAGAAGAGGGCGTGAACAGCGGGCGGCCGGCCTGGGCCGGATCCGACCTGCCATCGGTCACGCGCAGAATGCGCGACCCGAAAGTTGGATCACTGATCATCGAACCCGCGGGTCCGATTGCAGGCGGTTTTTCCGGGTAGGGCTCAACCCGACGGTCGGTGCGTGCGCAATATTGCTGCGGTCCGCACACGGCAGTGTGCTGGGCCTTAAGTTCGCCGTTAGACAGAGCCGGCGACGCACCGGCGGCTACGGTTAAAAGCAGCACAGCGAACCACCGAGAGAACTGTTTCATCGCTCGCGCCGAAAACAGCAGCGTCCCCATGACCCACTCCTTAGCCTCAACTCGTAGGTTAGCAGAAGCCTGCCAACTCCCCATATGCAGCGAGAGCAGTTGTGTAAACGAATTACCTTCTGGGAGTTATAGATCAGATTGCTCTGCGTCGGAACCTTGAAGTTCCAGAGCGGAGAGATTGGCGAGACGGCCTATCGGGGTATTCAATTTGAGCCATTGCTTTGCACTCAGAAATCGAGGATAGGTTGCCGCGAGACTCTTGAGCCAAAATCCCGTTCGCCGCTGTTCGGCGTCGACGGTCAGAGGATAGCCGAATTCCTCGAGGCTTGATCCGATGAGAGCTTCGAGCTCGGCGACCTGCGCATGAGATAATTTTTGTTTCCAGCGGTTGACTGGATTCTTGATTTCTCTATCGTCGCCGCGAAACGAAGAATTGGATTCGCGGAGCCGGCCTAATCCTGCGCTTTGGATGCGTTCGTAGTCGAGATCGTGATCGAGAAAGTTACCGAGCTTGGCTAATACTTCGCGGGGCTGGTTTACCAGTTCCTCGTAATGGATTTCAATGTAATCCTCGGGAATCTGGCGTCCATGTTGCCGGCCCTGGTGCACCATCCACTCCCAGTAAAGCGCCGTCTCCAACAATGTGCGTGCGCGCCGGCTCCAGGGAAATGGCCGGAATCCCTCCATTTTCATAAGGGACAGTGAAATGTCACGGCCGTCGCGGACAATGTGTATGAATAGCGGATGCGGTATGTCTTTCCGGATTTGAGCCACGTGCAGAACACTGTCGGGATCGTAAAGAGCCCAACGCTCAACGCCCTGGTTCTGCGCGATTTTGTCCATCACGATGCGGATGAAGGCTCCCGCACTGCGGGCTTCGGCCAGTAATTGGGATGAGATCTGCGCTGGGTCAACGCCCGCGCGGCGGAAGCCCTTGCTCTTCATCCAAGTTTCGACGATCTTTTGCCGATTTGCTGGATTCTCGAGAGTGCCGAACCGTGGGACTAAGATCTCGTAGATGGGAAGATAGCCGCGATAAAGAGCGAAACCGCCGGCCGACAGCAGAGTGTCGTAAAGCAGATTCGTTCCCGACCGATGACAACCCATTACGAAGACTGGACGCCGCTTTCGAGCAGGGTCCACGTCGCTGCCATGTGCCGGGGTGCTGCTCTTATGCGTTCCATTCATCTGGTTATAACGCTTGGAAACAGTGATATCTGAGTTCTTGCGTTCTGCTGACTGGAATTTCAGCCTGCATCCGATCTGTCACGAACCCGACTCGCTGGCCTGTCCTGCGAAGTAGCGGGACATCCTATTTCTGAATTCGATCCCCATCGGCTCCCGGGTCAGAACAAACCAGAGGACGCAGACCCCATAAGTCGCGACGCCTACCAGCAAATTGAGAAGGAGTTGCGGATAACGGTGCGCATAATGAGAGCGTTGCATCACGACGAGAACAAAAAACATTGGGATGCAGAACAACACGGGATAAAAGTAGGCTTCCCAAAGAAATTTGCGAACGGGCACACCGAGTTGACGGCACATGTGGCGGGGCAAAAAGACCAGTGCGGTGCACAATAGCGGGATCGCAGTGCCGAGCGCATCGCCCACGATTCCTAAGACCCGTACCAGCACGATACTGAGAATGACATTGGCAATCCCTTCCATCAGCACCACATAGGCCAGGGATTTATGCAGGCTCATTCCGAACAGCATCCGGTTTGAGGTCGACTGCATGTGATAGAACGTGGTCGGAATCAAGACGATCAGGAGCACGATGTAACTCGATACGTAACGCGGACCGACCCAGGCTTCAAT
The DNA here is from genome assembly GCA_963709305.1 of uncultured Acidobacteriaceae bacterium. Taxonomy (GTDB): domain Bacteria; phylum Acidobacteriota; class Terriglobia; order Terriglobales; family Acidobacteriaceae; genus Sulfotelmatobacter. The sequence goes on from CAVPWO010000013.1 coordinate 115,895, forward strand.
CACCGATTTGCCCATTACGATCATCGTGACAGTCATCGGAAGCATCACTAGAGCGCAAGCCCGGTTTCCGGTAATAAAGATCCTGCGGAGTTGGGCATAGTCTCCAATGGTGTGAAAGTGACTGGACATGGGCGTGAAAATCTGTGCCAGGCTGCTGACCGTCTCCCCAGCATAGTCGACCAGACGCGCTCCGATGGAAAAATGAGTGACTGCTGCGGCGGAAAGAAAAGTTCCTATGATGACCGCGTCCGTCTTAAAGCGTAAGCGGCCCGCCACAATCAAGATAAAAGTAACCGAGCTGTATTTGGCGACCTGCCGAAGTGAATCGCGGCTTACATATTTCCATCCGAATGGCAGGACTAGCAACCGCTGCGCCATCACGCCTCGAATCGCCGAAGTGATCAAGGGCAGGGTCACGGTAATCAGGGCGACGCTCAGAAGGCCAAATCCGCGTCGCAAAACATAGACGATGAGAACCGCGCGAGTTAACATCCCCACGGTGTTGGTCCAGTTCGTTAAGTAGAACCTCTGCATTCCTTCGAGAATGCCGTCAGCGATACCCATGGGGAAGCCCAGAGCCAGCGAGAATCCCACAATGAGGAACAGAAGCCGGGCATCTCTAAGAAAGGCAGGTGGAATCCGGAATAACCGGTCGACATAGAAGCTGCCTATCACAGTGGGCACTACCAGGACCAGACCGATGCAACTGTAGATAAACAAGTTGGTGTTGACCAGTCGCGCCAAGTCCTCTTTGTCGCCTGTTGCCTGGAACTTTGAAACGTAGCGCACCAGCGAGGACCGGATTCCGAAATCGAAGATGCCGTAATAGCCAGTGAAGGAGTAAATCAGGATCCAGAGACCGAAAGCATCGTCACCGAGATGATGCAGAATAAACGGCGAAAGAAAAAAGCCAACGGCAATGCTCGTCCCCAAGCCGCCCCAACTGGAGGCGATATTTATGAAGGCCCGGGTTTTTAGGCTCATTTACTTCGGTCCAATCCTAAGGAAAGATGGCGCAAAGTCCGTTTCAGGTTGGCATAAAGCGGGATTGATGTCCAGATAACCCTCCGGGCGCGTGCTAGAATCGGGGCGCTTTCGGTCAATACATCGCGCGCGTGCAACACCCGGCCTGCATCGGTATTGCGAAGCTCATCGGATGCCCCCGCCCACCAGGTCCAACTTCCGCCTGCTACGTTGGCTACTCGCCGCCGCAATCGTTATTGCCGTGTGTTTGTTGCGCTGGGGCGGAGACCTCTTAATCTCCAGCGACCCGGAGCCGCAGCATGTTGAAGCCGCGATCGTGCTCCAAGGCTCGATTACCGCAGAAAAAGTCCGCATCGCCGGGGCCATCAATTTATTGCAGAGGGGAATTGCGGACCGGGTCCTACTGAGCGTTCCCCGGGAATCGTATTGGGGCCAGTCCATCCCCCCGGCTGCCCGTTCCTATCTCGAACGGAGCTATGGCAACGATCTGGCTGCGCGTGTCGATTTTTGCGAGACCAGTGCGGACGTGGATTCCACGGCTCAAGAGGCGAAGGCTCTCAGCCCTTGCATCCAAGAACATCATTGGCGCTCGGTCGTGATCGTCACCTCGGACTATCACACTCGCCGTGCCGGCATGCTCTGGAAGCGGATGAACCACTCGAACCCGAAGATTCACATTTGGGTCGAAGGCGTGGCGGACCCGGAGTTTCAGCAGCCCTGGTGGCGGCATCGCCAGTCGGCGAAAACCTGGCTCATGGAAACTTCAAAGTTGGTGTGGTCAGTGCTCGGAGGCCGATAGGGGCGGGTTCAATAGTTCGAAGCGTGACGAATCTATAGCCGTCCGCCTCCTACAGGTTTCCTGCCCCTTACCCCGACCGCGAAGTTGCCGACACTCAGCCCCTCCAGTCCGCAACTCTCGAACCACCGAAATACTTCTTCGTAGGTGTGTTTGGACTGATATTTCGGAGAATACCAGTCCAGCGTGTCGAGCACTCGGATCTCCGGATCGCGGTGGCGGTTGACTGGAAAGACGTGATGAATCAGGCCCGCTGCCGGTTTGCCGATGAATGGAACCACGCGAAGTCCGCGGTCCAACCAGTAAAAAAAAGGCACGGCGATGCGGAAAAAGCCATGTAAAACGCGGGGCGATAGGCGATGTGTAATCTTCCGGTACTGATCGCTGAAGCGATACCAGTTGTTGTAACCGCTGTACAGCCAGACCGCGAGCGTGCCGCCGGGCTTCAAGTACTGGGGCAGCGCCTTAAGGGCCTTCTCGCAGTCGGGCGTGTGGTGAAGCACGCCCATGCTGTAGACGCAATCGAAGCTTTCGGGGACGAAGGGGAGCGAGAATACGTCAGCCTGAAATGCGACGAACTCGCGGTCGGACAGGTTTCGGGCCGCAACCTCTGCGGCGGCGCTGAGGTCGATGCCGACCACACGGGCGCCCCAGCGGGTCGCTACTTCGGCGAACCGGCCCATGCCGCATCCCACGTCCAGCACCATCTTTCCCTTCAAGTCCTCCGGCTTCAGGCCCGTTTTCTGCACAAAATCCAGTTCGGACATGTTCTTCTCCGCGTCGTCCAATTGGGTCCTTTGAAATCGCCGCCACTGGTATCCAAAGCTGTCGGCATAGTTGCCGTCTTCGACAAAACGGAGCACTCCGCGGATTTCCGGAAAGCGCCGGCCGCAGGCCGAACAATTGAGGCCGCCATCGGAACTGGCCAGGGAAGCCTCGCAGCTCGGGCAGCGCAGCAGCGCCAAAAGCTCGGGCAGCAAGTGGTATCGGGTCAATTCACATTCTCCGGACAGCGACGTGCCACGTAGCGAGTTGCCACTCATGAACTGGACTCCATGTCGCTATAGGTTATCGCAAAAGCATAGTCCTTAGCATAGTCCTTGCGACCGAGCGGGAACTCTAGACTCATCTCGTTATCGCGGGATGACGCCTTAGTTGCAAGCATCGCAGCAAGAGCCAGGAGCTAGGAACTCTGCTCGATTCGGGACTCATGTCGTTCTCAGAACCAGTGATATTATCTTGTGAAATGTGTCCGTCCCGTCTGGCGATTTTCCTCGAAACGTCCGGTTTCATCTTCCGCCATAGCTACCTCGCCTCCCTATGTTGTGAGCTCCGGCTCGGAGTGCTGCATGCGTAAGCTGGCGCTTCGCGCCCTGCAAAGCTGCGGTATGTTCTCTCTAACGCGAGCGCTGTCAGCGGGGATGGCGCGGATTCTGATGTATCACAATTTCAGCGGATCGCATGGCACCGATCCCGATGCGCTCGACGTGGAGGGGATACGCCGCCAGTTCACTTACCTGCGCCAGCACTTTCACGTTGTACCGCTTTTGCAAATGGCCGAGCAATTGGCGTCAGGCCGGAAGCTCGACAAGCGTATGGTAGCATTGACGATCGATGATGGCCGGCGCAACTGCTACGAATTTCTGTTTCCTCTCCTCAAGGAATTTGAACTGCCCGCGACCTTCTTTGTTGTCAGTTCGTTCATCCGCGGCGAAGACTGGATCTGGACTGACAAGGTCCTCTGGCTCAGTGAGCAGCCCTCACCTCCGGAAGGGCTCGTGCCGGACAAGCTCAGCGGCGTTTTTAAGTCTCTGAATCGGATGAGGCCGGAAGAGCGCAACGCGCGTATCGAAGCGATGGTCCAGAGCGCAGGCGTAACCCTCCCTCAAACCATTCCAGAGAAGTACGGTCCCTGTTCTTGGGGTGAGCTCCAGGAAATGGCGGAGTCCGGTTTGGTGGAGATAGGCTCACACACGATGTCCCATCCGATTCTGTCGAGTATTACGGACGAAGAGTCCTGGGACGAGTTGACTCGGTCTCGGGCCCAAATCGAATTGGGAATCGGACGAACCGTGAATTGCTTTTGTTACCCCAACGGCATGCCCGGCGACTACCGTCCCAGTCAGGTCGAACAGGTGGCGCATGCGGGATACGCTTGTTCCGTGATTGCGGAGTTCGGCATGGTCCACCGCGCCAGCGACCGCTACCGGCTGCCGCGCATCGGCGTGGCGCGCAAATCCAGAACCCTCGAGTTTTCTAAATACTTGGATGGATTTGCCTATTACCAGGAAAAGCTCGGACTAGGAGGTAGTCAAGGGTGAAAATCCGTGAGACTACATTCTGGACGGTACTGATTAAACTCACTAAGCCGCTTCTTAACGCCTATTACGTTTTCGAACTCGATCTTTCCCGGCAGCGCCCCTCTTTTCCTGCCAAGCCGGGTTTCTTCGTCCGGCTTTATCGGGGAGAAGCCGACTTGCAGGCGGCAATCGACGCACTGATTCCTGCAGGTCTAAGTGCCGCCGCCGTCTCCGCAAGATTGCAGAAAGGTGACTTGGTCGCCGTTGGCGTTATTGGAGATGAGCCGGCCGCTTACACCTGGGCCAGTTTCACCGAGGCGAGTGTAAAGGAACTCAACATGAAGCTTTGCGCCCGGCCCAACGAGGTGATCCAGTATGACACGCTGGTGCTCAAGCCCTTTCGCCGCAATGGACTACAGTTCGCGGTAAATCAGCCGGTTCTCGATTATGCCCAGCAGCATGGTTACATCCGCACTTTATCCTGGGTCAACGTGCTCAATCGCGCCTCCTGCAAGAATCAGTGGAAGTGGGGCAAGAAGGTGCTGTTGACTGTTGTCTTATTGGGAGTCCCCGGCACGCAGTATCGATGGACTTTTTCGCTCGGCGCTCCTCTCGACACAGTATTTTCCAGGATTGAGGGCCCAAATTGCTGAAGGGCCACCTGCTTCCCGGAGCGAACATCTCATTTGCGATAATGTTAATAGCTTCGCTGCCGTTAACGGTTCGTACCATGACAAATATAAACGTTCTCCGGCGGCGCGCTTCGAGCGCCATAAATTACACTCCAGCTGCGAAACAATCGAAACCATGACCTTGCTACGATGTTTGAAATGCAGCGGGACGCTGGATTGTGGCCCGGATCAATGCCTTTGCTCCCAGTGCGGGGCGATGTGGCCGGTCAGCAATGGAATTCCACGCTTCTTTCAAAGCCAGGATCACTACTGGGGCGAAGTGGGCCGCAATCAGGCTCTCGAATTGATTGAGGCCGCTCGTCAAGGATCATGGATGGAAGCGGTGCGGGCCCGCTTTCCCGCGAACGATAACATGATCTTTGGATTGCTCGATCCGCAACGCGCATCCTGGGCGCCCATGTTGGGACTCGATGAAAAATCGACGGTCCTCGACATCGGGTCGGGCTACGGTTGTATTTCTCAATCCATTTCTCGTTTTGCAGGAGAAGTTTATTCGGTTGAAGCGGTCACCGAGCGCATCGACTTTACCCGGGAACGATTGCGGCAGGAGCGGATCCAGAATGTCCATCTGGTTCAGGCTTCGGCTATAGCGCTACCTCTGGCGGAGCACAGTTTTGACCTGGTCGTGGTAAATGGGGTCCTTGAGTGGGTCGGAGAATGGGACCTTACCGTCGATCCCCGCGCAGTTCAGATTAATTTTCTCAAGAAGATTCTCCGGCTGCTGAAAAATGATGGCGTCTTGTTAATAGGTATCGAAAACCGCATCGGGTGGAGATTATTCCTCGGCGGCAACGACCACTCGGGGATGGCGTACACCAGTCTGGTTCCCCGCGGGGTGGCGAGCTTCATGTTAAAGCACAATTCCAAACCCCATTTCCGCACGCAGTTGAACGCCCGCAAGCAATACCGTACTTACACTTATTCGGAGCGCGGGTACCGAAAGCTCCTCAGGGACGCAGGATTTGCGGCGACCGCGTCTTATTGGGCGGACCCCGGTTACAACCAGCCCTACCGTCTAATACCATTCGCGGTCCCCAACTGGGTACGACAACACTCCGTGGAGTTACTCGATCATCCCAGCGCCGCACCGCGGCGAAGCTGGCGTCGCCGTTTGAAGCGAATCGCCGTACCCCTTTCCCCATGGCTCGTGGCGGATTTCGTACTGCTGGTTTCGACGCACCCTGGCCGCAGAACCAGATTACAAACCTGGATCGACGAGCGCCTGGCAACATCCCTTGGAATGGGGCGAGATCGCAATCCGGTCGCATGGGCACTCCATACAGGAGCCTTCAAAGAAAAATCCATTGTTCGCTTGGGGGATGCCAGAACGGGTTCCGACCTTGCCTATCTCAAGATTTTCACCGGGGAACAGGAACGCAGAGTGCTTTTTGAAACCGAGCTCGCAAACCGGGCTAAAGCAGAGGAAAGTCTCAAGGTTTCAGGCACCTCACTCGTGCGGGTCCCTCAGTCGTTCGGTACGCTGCAGATCGGCAATACCGCTTATTACCTGGAGGCAGCATCGCGCGGAGCCCAGGTCAGCGGGGTGGTTCGCCAGTTGGGTTATTTTGCTAACGCAAGACGAGTCGAGCGGGACTTCTCTCAGATCTCCGACCGCATCATCGAGCTCACTTCGGCCCTGCAGAACGTGTCAGGTGTGCCGACGATTAGTCCAACCTGGCGGGAGATTCCCGAACAACTTCGCGCTCGCCCGGAGTTGACCCGCGCGCTTGCCGACATCCGATATTTTCGAAAAGAGTCTCCCGAGTCTTCCCTAACTTGGATTCAGCACGGAGATCTCTCGACCGAGAACACTCACCTCGACCGAAAAACCGGACAGTTCGATGTGTTCGACTGGGGAGATATGGCCGCCGGTCTGCCCCCGCTCTATGACTTCTTTCAATTTTTCTATTCCACCGGGTATCTCACGCCTGCGGAGGAGACCGTGACCTTTCCCTCCGAAGAAGACCGCTGGATTGCCACGTTCAAGGCAGTGTTCCTTCTGGATTCAGCGTTTGGGCGATTTACTCGACGCCTTATCCTGCGTGCCTGTGAACGATTGAAGATTTCGCCACAACAGGTACCGTCGCTCCTGATAGAGTTTCTGATCGTCCGGTCCAATTACTATCAACGCACGTCTGCCGTGCAACACCGCGTGCAGTGCCGCTTGCTCGAACTGTGCATCACGGAATTTGACTCACTGCGGTTGGTTTGGCAGCAATCCACATAGCTGCTACCCTCTGCTCACGGTCTCCAGAGCCAGGAAGGACTGTTGCTTTCTGCGCTCCGGTAGAGACGCAGCCATCCGCGTCTCTACCACTAACGGTGATCTGCAGGCTCGGCTATCTCAGTTCGACGACAAAGACGTCTCCCCGACAGTTCGTGCCGATAGTGCACGTGGCGGAGCCCGATTCAGACCCCAGCGTACCCATCCAGTCGGAAGAGAAAATAAAGAACCGGCCATCCTGAGAGACAGTGCCGATGGCGTACGCAGTGCTGAAGCGCTGGGAGCGGGCGGTAATGAAACTGTGCGCAAAGCGCCACGTCTTGCCGCTGCCATCTGCCGCGACCCCTATGATTTCGTTATACCAGGGAGCGGGGAAGGGGCTAATCGTGCTCCAGGTGACCGAGAAGAACGGCACACTATCAGCCGGGTCAGTGTTATTCCACGACTGGTGCTGGTCCAGCGGAGCGATGATGCCTGGAGGAAAATCGTTGCTGAGATTGCGAACCGACGCGGGCTGATAGAAGGATCGAATCACTTGATTGGACATCGGCGAGTTGTCGAGGTTTACCCAGTGACTGTAACCTTCGGTGAAGTGACCGCTGCAGGATCCGCCGACTGAGCATGAGCTCACATTCGTAGTTCCGACCTGCCAGAAGTACGGTTGCGTAGTGCAATTGGCGGACGTGCAGGCCGTGCTGGAGAGGATAAGCCAGTTTCCATCCTTCGATAGCTTCACGTTGTGGATCGTCCAGCGGTCCGGAATGTTGATCGTACCTTTGGCTCCCCAATCACCCCTCACCTGGCCGGTCTGCGTATTCAGCACGCTACAACCGCTACCCACCTTGTATACGACCGCATAGACGCCTGATCCCTGGCCTCCGATATTGGAATAAGCCATAGCGAAAACCGTGTCATCTCCGCTTATTCCACCTTTGGTGTTCCAGGTCGGCGTGAATCCGGCCGGAAGGCAATTGGGGCTGCTCGTGAAATCGTAGACTAGTTGTGGAGTTGGAGGATTGGTCAGATTGGTAAAGTCGTACCTGTAAAGTGCGGCTCCGCCGTCGGTGTATAGAACATTCGAATTTACCCGGCTCCAGTTGCCGCTGCTGGGTAGCACTAGCCCTTTCGTCGCGGGAAAGCTTGAAACATAGATTCGGGCCGCCTGCAGCGTGCCCGGATTGAAGCTGTACACGTAAGTGTTTGCCCCGGTATCCTGCACCGTGAAAAGAGTCGAGTCGATGTTCCAGAGATTGTCGTCCGCGCTCCCGCTCGAAGTTGTCACGAAAGTGCGGTTCTTAAACGTCGCTGCGGGATTTGTATTCGCGTCCGTGATGCGCACGATTCGGTTGCCAAAATTGGGGTCAGTAACGATTGTGTTTGCGCCCGCAAGGTTTCCTACGCTGGGCGGAGTCGGCAGCTGTACGATCTTGAGATCGCTCCTTGAGCAATCGTAAGCCGGGGGCCCGCAGGTCTTTCCGGAAGGCGAATTCGAAACCAACAGGGAAAGGCTTTGCTGGGCGGTATGCGAGGCCGCATCTGTTCCACGCACGCTGAAGGGGAAGGTCCCGCTTTGGGTTGGTGATCCGGCCAGTGTTCCAGTGCTTGCGACGAGTTGCAGCCCTGCGGGCAGAGATCCCGAGGCCAGGCTCCACTGATAAGGAGGTTGACCGCCGCTGGCGGTCAAGGATGCTGCATAGGGCGTGGCCACCGTGGCGGAGGGCACGCTCGACGTATTAATCACAAATGGAGTGCTGCTGGTGATCGTAACCGCAGTGCTGGCCCGTGGCGCGCCTGCGGTTGCGCTGCTGGCAGTGACCGTGACCGACTTCACGCTACCGTTGGTCGGAGCGGTGAATAAGCCGTTGGAAGAGATGGTCCCAGCACTGGCAGACCAGGTAACCGCCGTATTGCTGGTATTGCTGACCGTGGCAGCGAACTGAAGCTTCCCGCCTGCCATGATCGATGGATCGGGCGGCGAAATCTGAACGGTCACGGGCTTAACGGTGGTAATCGAAACCGCGGTACTGGCTTGCGCAGCGATCGAGGCGGCGCTGCTGGCGGTCACTGTGATCGACGTCGTGCTTCCGCTGGTTGGGGCAGTGAATAAGCCAGTGGAAGAGATGGTCCCTGCGCTGGCCGACCAGGTGACCGCGGTGTTGCTAGTATCGCTCACTGCCGCGCTGAACTGAATTTTTCCGCCCGCGACGATCGAAGGATCGGCGGGCGAAATCTGAATCGTGACCGGAGTTGGACTCGAAGTAACGGCCAGTGCATAGGGCCGCACAACCGAAATTCTGGTATTTGAGCCCTCGGTGGAGCGGCCGGAGGATTCGCCGGTAACCTGAACTGTGAAGATAAACGTTCCCGCCCGAGTCGGAATCCCGGAAATGCCCCCGGTGGCGGCATCCAAAATCAATCCTGGCGGCAGGCCGCCGCGCGTAACATCAAACGCATAAGGCGCTCGTCCCGCACTGAGGGATAGAGCGGCATGATAGCTGTTACCAACGCTTGCTGCCGGCAGCGCCGTTTGCGCAGCAGCGGGTTGTTGAGACGACGATGTGGGACCCTGCGAAAATCCACCGCAGCCCGTCCAGAACAAAGAACAGGCCGCCAAAACCAGCGCAACGACGAGTTTGTAGCCCTGTTCCAGACTACCCTTCTCGTTCGTAATGGCCGGATTCACACGCAGCATGGGTTTCCCTCGGATGTAAGGATTGGGGGACCAAGGGTTCAAGTCCGCATGCAGACTCTAAATACAGAAGCTACCCGGTTACAGATACCTGAAGGACGTGACCTTACAGCACACAAAGGTGCATGGTTACCTTCGGTGCAAACACGCCGAAGCTATTCGGGAAGCTGCACGGCGGGGGAGGCCCCGGCTTCGAAGAAGATCTCAGCAAAGTTAGTAGTGGGTCAGTTTACTGACCCACTACCGCAAAGTTCGCTTACTTGCGCTTGGGAGGTATCCGTTGTGGGAGCACATCGTGCAGAGCGTGAGCGAAGCTCTCGGCCACTTTCGGCCAGCTGTATTTCTCTTGCACCAGAGCCCTCGCCGAACTGCCCAATCGATTCCGCTGGTTCGAATCGCGCAACAGAGTAATCACGGAAAGAGCGAAATCGTCGGGAGAGTCGGCCAGCATAATGTTCTCGGCGTGCCGCACTGGCAGCCCCTCGGCGCCTAAGGTCGTGGAAATCACCGCTTTACTCATGGCCATGGCTTCAAAAATCTTAAGCCGCGTGCCCCCGCCGATGCGCAGCGGCACGATGCAAACTGCGCCACGGGCGACGAACGGCCGTATATCTTCCACCCAGCCGGTGAGATGCATGCTCTTTTCTCGCCCGGCCAAATCCTGAAGCTTGCGGGAAGGGCTCCGTCCCACGACCTCCAGAGAAACCTCCGGGCACTGCCTTTTGATCAACGGAAGGATGGCATCGACAAAGTATAAAATTCCGTCTTCATTCGGGAGCCAATCCATCGAGCCCGTGAACACCAGCGAATTCGGGATCTCTTCCGCAGGCATCGGCTGGAAATAATCCACATCGACGCCGGTAGGAATCACAGTCAATTTTCCGGCGTCAAGAAAAGATGCGAATACGTCCCGATCCGTCTCAGAGACGGTGAGCACATGGTCGGCCAGACGCAAATAGCGCCGCTCGGCGGCTTCCATCTTCCGCCATTCCTGCCACGAAATCGCCTTCCAGATGGGATTGGCGGCCACTTCATAGTGCCGCCGCCATATCGCGGCCTCCACGTTGTGGGTGAAGATTACCTTGGGAGTTGGCGCATCCCAGGGAACAACGCCGGCGGCGACCAGAAAGTCACAGACGATCACGTCGTAGCTTTCTTGTTGCAGGAGTTCAGATAATGCCCGCCGGACCTCGGGACGGCAATATTTCGTAATGTTGTAGGGTTGCGCTGAGAGCAGACTCACGGAATAGTCGCGCATCTCAGCCAGGCTCTTAGGGACGGGGAGCTTCAGCGGCAGGCACACCACCCGTTCAAAAATGCTCTTCAGGCGAGGATGAAGGTCGCCGCCGTGAGCGGCATAGAAGGAAAACAAAGTAACGGAATGTTGGCGCGCCAACTCCCGCAAGATATTGTAGCTGCGGATTTTGCCGCCGGTATCGGGGGGTACAAGGCCGCCAGCTTTTACCCACAGAATTCTCATCGCAGGAGTGCGCTACCAGCAAATCCCTTCATAGCCGCCTGATGCAGCGGGCCGCGACTTTCGTTCGAGATTTACCAGATCGATGACCACGTGATCAGGCCGCAGACTCGCCCGTAAGACGTTCGCATCCAATCCGCGCGTGGCAATCACGACGACCTCGGCATCCCTGAGAACCTCTGCCACGGTGGCCGCAAGTAAAGAGCCAATATGAGGGATCACTTCTTCAATGTACTGGCGATTGGACCCGATCAGGTGGCCCAGCGACACGTTATCATCCCAGATTCGAACCTGCCGCCCTTCGCCCAAGAGACGCTTTACCAGTTGCACCTGTGGACTTTCCCGCAGATCGTCGGTGGCGGCCTTGAAACTCAAGCCCAGCATGCCGATTTTCTTCTTGCCGGTTTCCAGCACCATCTCCACCGCGCGATCGAGATGTTCTTCGTTGCTCGGCAAAATGGACTGGAACAACGGCAAATCGAGATCAAGTTCTTTCGCCCGGTAATTCAGCGCGCGCACGTCCTTGGGCAAACACGAACCGCCAAAGGCGAAGCCAGGTTTCAGGTAGGTTGGAGAGATGTTGAGCTTGGTGTCGGCGGTAAAAATCTCGACCACGGATTCCGCATCAACGCCCAACTCCTTCGCCAGGGTTCCCACTTCATTCGCGAAAGAAACTTTCACGGCATGCCACGCGTTGCAAACGTACTTCACCATTTCCGCGGAGCGGAATGAGGTTTCGAATATGCGTCCGGGAGCCCATTCGTAAATCCGGCGCAACATGCCACTATGTTTTGAGTCTCCCGCCCCGATCACGGTGAGAGAAGGCTGCAGGAAATCCGCGACCGCCGTCCCTTCCCGCATAAATTCCGGGTTCACGCAGACTCCGAAGTTCTGGCCGAGTTTCTTTCCGCTGGCCTTTTCCAGCGCGGGCACGACGATGGTTTCGGCCGTGCCCGGCAAGACCGTGCTGCGCAACACCACCAGATGAAACCCATTCTTTGTCTTCAGAACCTCGCCTATTTTCCGGCACACCGGTTCGATATGGCCAAGGTCAAGCTTTCCATTGCGCAAACTCGGCGTTCCCACGCAGAGAAAGGAAATCTCGCTGTTCAGAACCGCATATTCGGAGTCTGAAGTCGCGTGCAGCAGACCGGAGGCGTGGCTTTGGGAAACCAGTTCCCCCACGCGGGGCTCGACCACAGGACTGCGGCCCGCCTCCATCGCTTCGACCTTCGCCGGGCTAAGGTCAACGCCGATTACGTTGTGGCCCTTGCTCGCGAGGCAGGCAGCCGTCACCGTGCCCACATAGCCCAGTCCGAATATGCTGATGGATGGAGTCATCGGAATCCGCTATTCCTGCGGGCTCAAACCATCAAGAGTTTGCAGCCCTGCATTCATACCATCAAATCCAACCGCAGTAGTATTTAAACACGTAGCAGGGATTCGCAAAGTGTGGTGGACGCACGCAGGTAACTAAGAACGAATTGCTCAAAAGGATTATTCTGGTCCACGTGATGGCAAGTGGCAAAGTATTATTTGTCCTCCGTACCTCGAAGAGGCATCGTCAGTATGGCGCAGGACAACACTGACCCGTGGCTAATATTTTCACATGGAACCATCGCCTCGCGCGCCTTAGGTCGATGGATCGTCACGAACTGTTTGACCGTCTGAGGCAGTACATAACCGCCCGTGCGGACGTGCTGCGTTATCGAGCGGGCGCCCTTAACGGTGCGCAAATTGGGCCAGCCCAGCCAACCGGACACTTTTTCTTCACTCCCGCCGACGTTCCACCGATCTGCTCTCTGCTCAAGCAAGTCTTTCCTTCGCAGGTCGATCATATAGTCCTCCAGGCAGAAGAGATCTGCCGCCATCGCTTCGACTTGCTTGGTTATGAGGACCTCGACTACGGTGAGCAGATCGACTGGCACTGCGATGTGGTCCACCGCAAGCGCGCGCCACGCAAGCCCTGGTTCCAGGTAAAGTATCTCGATTTCGCGGAAGTTGGCGACTCGAAGATCACGTGGGAACTCAACCGCCACCAGCATTTTGTAACGCTTGCAAAGGCATACTGGCTCACGGGCGAAGACAGGTTTGTGCGCGAGATTTTCGCGCAGTGGACGCACTGGCACCAAGAGAATCCTTATCCGCTCGGAATCAATTGGGCGAGCAGCCTGGAGGTTGCCTTCCGCAGTCTGTCCTGGATTTGGACGTTCTTTTTGCTGCAGGAGTGCCCGCTTTTTACGGCCGAACTGCGCAAACAATGGCAGTCTGCCTTCGGCCTGAGTGGGCGGCACATCGAGACGTATCTGTCGACATATTTTTCTCCCAACACACATCTCCTGGGCGAGGCTCTGGCTCTTTTCTCCCTGGGAACTCTCTTCTCGAACTTGCGGTCAGCCTCGCGGTGGCAGCGCCGCGGCTGGGAGATCCTTGAACACGAAGCCACGAAGCAAGTCCGGGCCGACGGGTTCTATTTTGAGCAATCCACCTACTACCACGTCTACGCGACAGATATTTTCCTGCACGCCCGCATTCTGGCCGCACTCAACAGCATTCCAATTTCTCCAGCGTTTGATGAGACTTTGCAGCGCATGCTGAATGCTCTGTTGCCATTGGGGCGCGCCGGACCTCCGCCGAAGATCGGCGACGACGATGGCGGCAGGCTGTTCGATACCGGCCGCAATCGGGCTGAGCACCTGCTCGATCCTCTGGCCACCGGCGCGGTTCTCTACCGCCGGGGAGACTTCAAGTTTGCCGCCGGGGGACCAAGAGAAGAAACTTTGTGGTTATTGGGGGCGAAGGGCTTGGCGGATTTTGATTCCTTGCCGGAAGTGGAGCCCACTGCGGTTTCAACCGCTCTTCCCGACAGTGGCATCTACCTGATGGCGGACGAACAGTCTCCGCAACAGATGCTGATCAATGTCGGGCCACCAGAACCGAAGAAAGGAGGGCACGCGCACGCTGACGCCTTGAGCATCTGCGTGGTTCAGAACGGATGCAACCTTCTTCTCGATCCCGGAACGTTCGAATACGTCGGTGACAGCGGCGAACGCGCTCGCTTGCGCGGCACCGGCGCGCACAACACCATGCAGGTCGATGGGCGCGATCAAGCCGATCCCGCAGGTCCATTCTCATGGAAAACTTCTCCTCAAGCCCGCGTCGATCACTGGATCACTGGCAAGTCCTTCGATTTATTTCGGGGCAGCCACGACGGCTATTCCAGCCTGCCGTCTCCCGTAACTCATCGCAGGTCGGTTTTTCACAGAAAAGGAAAGTTCTGGTTGGTGCGCGATTTGGCGGAGGGTCAAGGATCGCATCAGCTCGACATCGCTTGGCACCTGGGCCCAACCATGTCCCCGATCATGACTCCCGCCTCTTCTAAGCAATATCTTTTCAGTGGCGAGGGATGCGGCCTCGGATTCCTGGCCGCTGAGGGCCATGGTTGGTCGCAGAGCGTGACCCGTGACAACTGGTCTCCGGCCTACGGCCGCGAGGAACGTGCCAGCGTCGTCACCTTCGGAGCCAGACTCCCATTGCCTGCGGATTTTGTCACGCTGTTGGTCGCGGGAGAAAACATTCCGGCAGATTTAGGGCGTCTGGTCAGGATGACGGACTCTCCCGCAACGGTTTGCGCTTATCGCTATACCAACACGCGGCAAGAGCACCTCTTCTTCTTTGCCGATCGGCCCGGCCCCTGGGCTGTCGGAACGTCAGGTGGAACTGGGCCAGCGACGCGGATTTTCTCTATGCGTCAATGGATCGCGAGCGAGAAACCTGCGCACTGATTCTGTGCAATGGTTCCTATGCTGATGCGGGAGGTCAGCGGGTACTCACCTGTGCCCAGCGGGTAAGCTATGCTGAAGTAGTGAGCGCTGCCATGAAGGTTGAAATTGTCTCGTCCGATCCGGAGAACGTTGCGTTGCAGCAGCCACTCGATCGAGTGTGGGCGGCGGAAGCGAACCTGAACGTGCCAGGCAACAATCCCAAGGGAACGGGTGGGTAGTCATGTGCGGAATCTGCGGCATCTTCCATTCCGACCCGCAGCAGCCAGTGAATCGCGACGTGCTGGCGTTGATGAATCAGCAGATCGTTCATCGCGGTCCCGATGATGACGGCTTCTTTCTCGAGAAGAACGTTGGATTGGCGATGCGCCGCCTCAGCATCATCGACATCAAAACCGGCCACCAGCCCATCAGCAACGAAGACGAAAACATCTGGATCGTCTTCAACGGCGAAATCTATAACCATCAGGAGCTTCGCAACGATCTTCAGGCCCGCGGCCACCGCTATCGCACCAAAAGCGACACCGAGACGATTGTCCATTTATACGAGGAATACGGCAGAAATTGCGTCGATCACCTGCGCGGAATGTTCGCCTTCGCGATCTGGGATCGCGCCAGGCAAGGCCTGTTCCTGGCGCGGGACCGGCTGGGAATCAAGCCTCTTTACTATCGCTACGATGGCGCAACCCTGCTGTTCGGTTCGGAAATCAAGACCATCCTCGCCTATCCGGACGTGAAGCCGGAGTTCAACCGCGGGAGTTTGGCCGAGTATCTCGCTTTTGGCTATATTGCGGGCGCGGAGACGATGTATGCCGGAATTCGAAAATTGCTGCCCGGCCATATCCTTTCGGTCGACGAGCAGAGTCAGTTAACCACGTCGCCCTATTGGGACTTGAACGTCCCCGCCGATGACGGCAGCCAGCCGCGGGAACACTACGTTCGCGCCTATAGGGAACAGTTGGAAGCGTGCGTCTCAAGTCATCTGATGAGCGATGTTCCTCTGGGAGTGTTTCTGAGCGGAGGTCTGGATTCGAGCGCCATAGCGGCCCTGACCACAAAAATTCGGAAAGAGCCGATCGAAACGTTTTCGGTAGGATACGGCGAAGAAGCCTATAGCGAACTTCCTTACGCCCGGACCATCGCCGCGCACCTCAAGTCGAAACATCATGAAGTGCATCTCAGCCGCGATGAATTCTTCCAATCGCTTCCCCACTTGATCTGGCACGAGGACGAACCGATCGTCTGGCCCTCCAGCGTGTCGCTTTATTTTGTTGCCCGGCTCGCCAAAGAACGCGTGACTGTCGTGCTTACCGGCGAAGGCAGCGATGAGACACTCGCCGGCTACACTCGCTATGCTTGGACTCAGATGAATTCACGCCTGGACGCGGTCTACCGCAAGCTCACACCGGAATTCGTGCGTGGGATGCTGCGGACTGCCATCAACGCAAGCCCCATTCCCGCAGCCTCGAGAAGAAAGCTGGAGCACACGTTCCTGATGCGCGACGGCGCCTCCTGGCCGGCATTTTATTTTGACAATTTCTACTCCGCATTTTCCGCTGCGGAACAGGATGACTTGCTGACTCCGGAAGCGAAACAAATGGCCGGTGATGCCTACGCCGGTTCGATGCACTACTGGAACCATTCTTCGGGCGATTTGCTTCACCGGCTGTTGTACACAGACATCAAGACTTACCTCGTAGAGCTGTTGATGAAGCAGGATCAGATGAGCATGGCCGCTTCGGTCGAAAGCCGCGTTCCTTTTCTCGACCATCGCCTGGTTGAGTTCACCGCGAGCATCCCCGCGAAATACGCGACTCGCGGACTGGCGGGTAAATTCATTCTGAAGGCCGCGGTAGAGGATCTGCTGCCGCATTCTATTGTTTACCGGCAAAAACTGGGATTTCCGACGCCGTGGGCCTATTGGCTCGCGGGGCCCTATCAGGAGAACCTGCAACGCCTGCTGCTCGAACCGCGAACCCTCGCCCGCGATCTGTTTCACCCGGAAGCCATCAAGCGACTCTTCGCCGAGCACGCCGCAGGCCGTCGCGACCACGGCAATCGCATTTGGCGCATTTTGAATCTGGAGCTGTGGTTCAGGGTGTGTCTGGAGAATGAGCTGGTGACCGATCTGGTTCCGAGTGGCGGCGTGCTTGCCCACCAATGAATACGCAACTAGTGGTTCGGTCTGCGAGCAGTCCGTTAGCAAAGGGCCCGGACGATTGGCGGTCAGGTGTGAAGGCGTAGTGGATTGATTGTTGGATGAGAAGGCCGCTCTCCGGCGGGATGCTGTACGCTGCCAAGATCGAAGCGCTCGAAGCGCATGAGATAAAGGAGTCCGCAATGAAGAAGACGACGTTCCTCTTCACGGCTCCTTCCCCCCCGATTGTGGATCTTGCACCGTCCCCTCTTCTGTAACGGTTTCTGTCGCGTCTGTTTTTTTCTTCGTTCGTGCGATCCCGACATTCGTCTTATGAAGCATCTCCCACACCGTTGGCGGAAGATAGTGCCGCAGCCACGACTTGCTTCGTGCGGCATAGTCCTGTGTCCGGAGGTAGGCTGCTCCCGCGCTGAATGATCTGGCCAATCGCAGATCCAGGTAGTGCCCGACCTGAGCGCCCCATATGGCTTTATAGCCGGGTTCTCCTCCCAGAAAATCGTACGTGCGCACGCCCCGGGCAATCAGGTCCTGGATTACTCGCGCACGCAGCACATAACCAACGCTGTCGGTCGAATACTTGCGATCATACCCTTCCTGCAGTTGTGAAGCTCTGTTGCCATAGCGGAATCCAAACTGTGCTGCTGCGGGCTGCCCATTCACATCAAGGATCCAAAATTCCAGCAGGTCCTGAGCCAGAAGCAGGCGTCCCAGGTCGGAGTAGAACTGGCGTCGCGCGGGCGACTTGAAGCTTCCCGGCTGGCCCGCAGTCTCCCAACGTTTCTGGTGCAGGTAAAAGAGCGCTTCCAGACAACCAGGAAGTTCCGCTTCGCTTTCGCATCTGTAGAAGCGCGTCCGATATTTCTTGTCCAGCCGCTTGCCGTAGTACGCTATTTTCCCGCGTTCTTTGGCCGAAAGGCGCTGCAGATACTCTTCCCAGGTTGCAGGCAGCGCAATCGCCGAAGCCGGTTTGTTCTTCTCGATCACGACCCATTTTTCCCGTAGCAGCAGCTGCTGTAATGCATTGGCCCCCGGCGACTGCGGAGGCATGGTGTTGAGCTCACAGAAATCCCAGGAACTCTGCTGCTTCTTCAGGTAGTAGAGAAGCGATTGCGCGAATCTGTCTTCAAAGCCCGGTCGGACCGGTAGGTCAAGATTGTCGGAGTCATGGCTGCCGTCTCCCATCAGCCGCAACAGCCGCAGTGAAACGGCCATCGCTACCCGAAGCCGAATCATCGACAGGGGAGCCAGCCCAACCAGCCGCGAAGTTGCGTCGAAGAAGCCAACCACCAGCAATTCTTGATTCTTCCCGAAATTTCGCCACCAGGGAATGAGCCATTCCGGGGTCGAGAATGTGGTCGCCAGCGGATAGCTCCCTAGCAGATCTTCCCAACTCGTACGCAGCGTTTCCAGTTCGTCGAGGCTGCGGTATGTTCGGATCTCCAGGCTGTTAGCACTCATGATAAGAACGATTCGCTGTCCGAGAAATCTGCGACTGCCCTCGCAATGTCCAGGCGCAGGCTACGGTTGACGGTCCAACTGCACGCTGGCAGCCAAGAGTGGCAGCGTGCTCACCTTCCAGAGTGTTTGGGCAGTCCCGCGCTGTCTCTCGACGGTGCGGGGCTTCTGGCAGCATTGGCCGAGACCAGGATTGGCCAAGACCAGGAACGCCGGACGAGATGATCGAGATTATGCAGAATGGGGTCGCCACTTCTGACGTGCTTCAAAAAGGGTAATATCGGCTGCCAATGCGCAGGCCTCGCAAAGTCTCTTTCAGGTGAAAACCAGCTTTCAAGATTCCGCGCTGGGAAGCAACGTTTTTCTCCGTCGTATAAATGACGCCCTCTCGGAAGCCGTTTTTCAGATGTTCGTGAGAGATAAAGGTAAGAACGTACGGGTAGATGCCCAATCCGCGAGCCGAAGGACTGGTTCGACAGTCGTAGATCCAGTACTCGCCGAGTTTGATGTCGACGTGGCGGCCCGCCTCCAGGATCAAGTGTGATCCGGAGGCTTGGACCCATGAATAGTGCACGAGCCGACCGGATAGCCAGGCGCCATAGCACTGACTTTGCCTTCTTTGTGTTTCCTCCTGTTCTGCCACTGCGAACGAGCTGAACACTTCCCTCAGCCTGGACATTTGGTCCGGCAACAGACGCGTGACTGTCAGTCCCGGCGGACAGCGAAGGTTTGGGACTGCTTCTTCGGCGACAAGACAATAGACGCGAACTTGCTCGGTTCCCGCGCCTACTGCGCGATTAACTCGTCCTAACGCTTTTCGAATAAAGCTGGATACCTCGAAACGCTGGCCTTTTTTTTCTGTGACCTCGGCGGCCGCGATTGCGCACCCTCGACCATCAACTGTGATCAATCTTTCTCCCAGTGGCCCTTTGCTCTTAGCCTTTCAGTTTGTAGTATTGCATGCCGCATTATAAAACGCCGCTCCTTTTAACCTGGATTATTCACGAAGTCTCTAGCAAGTGGAAAAATCAGTCCCAAAAGGCAGCATCCAAACAGAGGAGCCGGCGAGCTTCGCAGCTAGCGCGCCTCTTCGGGCACGCGGACATGGGGACCGACAAGAGAAAGCAATTGATCTTTCAAGAAAGGACCGCAGGCGAGCAGGCCCGACAACAGTGGGTCGCGCCGATTGGCGATAAGGTCGGTCTTTTGCAGAGTACTGACAAAACCGCCTGCACTCTTCACCAGGGCCGCTCCGGCCGCGACGTCCCACTCATTCTTGGGTGTCAGAGTGAACGTTACATCCGCCAAGCCAGCCGACACGAGCGCCAGTTTGTACGCCACCGAGCCCATGGCTTGCACGTTGAAGGGACCATTCTCGAACTGCTTCCACTCCCCGCGTTTCACCTCGCTGCGGCTGGCGAGGATAACAGCGCCATCGAGCGTCGTCCGCTGGCTGGACCGTACGGGCTTCCCGTTATACAGCACACCGGAATCCACAGCCCCGACAAAGGTTTCTTTCGTAGCGGGATTATAGATTCCTCCCGCTACGGGCACGCCGTGCTCCGCAAAACCAATCGACACGCAAAACTCCGGCAGACCCTCCACAAACTCGCGCGTGCCATCCAGCGGGTCCACGATCCAAACTCGCTCTTTGTCTAGCCGGGAAGGATTGTCAGCGGTTTCTTCGGAAAGCCAGCCTTCGCCATCGTGCAACAGAGTCTGGCGCAGCACGGCGTCCACGGCGCGATCGGCCTCGGTTACGGGATCGTGCCCAATTTTGTATTCGGTCTCGATTGCGCCCGCAGTAAAGCGTGCGAAGACAGCGCGCGCGGCACCCAACGCGCTCTGGATGCGCTGCAAAATGTCGGAGTAAGAAGAGGAGATAGGATCAATCACGTTTTCAAAATGCAAAATGTTTTAGTTGTCTTACGCCCACAACATGCGAGCTCCCGTGATTAGCAGCAACGCGCAGAGAATGCGACGTAGCCAGAGCATCGGAACACGCGTGGCCAAATGCGATCCCACCAGCCCGCCGGGGATGGACCCAATCAGCAGCGATGCCACGAGTCCCGGATCGACGTTCCCCAGCCGGAAGTGAAGAAACCCGGTCACGCCTGTGAGAATCACCGCGTGGACGATGTCGGTTCCGACGTTCACCTTCGGCGGGAAACTGTAGAACAGCAGCAGCAACATCATGATAATGCTGCCCGACCCCACCGATGTCATGCCCACTAAAAACCCGGCCACCAGGCCGATCAGCGCCATGCCTAGAAAACCCTTTGCTGTAGGCGGGCGATTGGCGACACGATCTTCGATTTTCTTCTGCAACAGCAGCATCGTGGGAATTACGATGAGCAGGACGCCCACGGCGGTTTTAATGAAGCTGTTCACTCCGTCGCCATAAAGGTGGCGGATATGCATCAACAGTTTCACGCCGATGATCGAGCCTGGAATGCTCCCCACCGCCAGCGCGATCACCACCTTGCGGCGCACCGTATCTTTCCTCAGGTGCAAAAGGCCGGCTGGGATTTTCGTGAAGAAATTGAACAGCGCGTCAGAGCCCACCGCCATGATCGGCGGCACCTTCAATCCAAAAATCAGAACCGGAAGCAGCAGAACGCCGCCTCCGACGCCTGTCATGCCAATGAGCACGCCGACAACGAAGCCAACCAGAATTTTCGCCGCTAACAGTGGCATAACCGGTTCCCTTTATTCTCCCGGTCTGTTGACTCCGATGAAGCCTTCGCGCTCCAGGTGAAGAATGATTTCCTGGGCCGCTTCTCCGGGAGTCAGGTCGGCAGTGTTGATCGTGACCTCGGCGTCCTCCGGTGCCTCGTAAGGATCGGAGATTCCCGTAAATTCCTTCAGAATGCCGGCACGTGCCTTGGCATAGAGCCCCTTGCGGTCGCGCTGCTCGCAGACTTCCACTCTCGTGGCAATGTGCACCAGGATGAAACCCCCGAAAGGCTCGATCAGCTGGCGCACGTGCTTGCGTGTCGCGTCATAAGGCGCGATGGGAGCGCAAATTGCGATTCCGCCATTCTTCGTGATTTCCGACGCGACATATCCGATGCGGCGAATATTAATGTCGCGATGCTCTTTGGAGAATCCCAGTTCCGACGAAAGATGCTTCCGTACCAAATCGCCGTCGAGCAGCGTCACTGGACGCCCGCCGACTTCCAAAAACTTCGTCATCAGCACATTCGCAATCGTGGATTTTCCCGAGCCCGACAGCCCGGTGAAGAAAATGGTGACACCTTGTTTGGCCCGCGGCGGAAAGCTACGCCGTAGTTCCTGAACCACTTCCGGATAGGTGAACCAGGCCGGAATGTCGCGGCCTTCGTTCAGCCGAGCGCGCAGCTCAGTCCCGGAAATATTCAGCACCTTATCGCCCTTCTTCACCTCATCGTCCGGAACATAGCGATCCTCATCCTCCAGGTAAACCATCATGCTGAAAGGCACCATGGTTACTCCGATTTCAGGTTCGTGCTCCTTGAACGTCTGCTGCGCTTCGTAGGCGCCGTAGAAAGGTTTGCCGTCGTCGTCTTTGCCCGGCCCGGCGTGGTCACGCCCCACGATGAGGTGGGTGCAGCCATGGTTCTTGCGGATGAGAGCATGCCAGATCGCCTCCCGCGGTCCGCCCATGCGCATGGCGAGCGGCAATAGAGACAGCTTCTGCGTCCCCTGGGGATACTTTGAACTCAGCAACTGGTAGCAGCGCACGCGCGTGTAGTAATCCACGTCCCCTGGCTTGGTCATGCCGACGACGGGATGTATGAGCAGATTGGCTTCGACCTGCTTGGCGGCGCGAAACGTGAGTTCCACATGAGCCCGGTGCATGGGATTGCGCGTCTGAAACGCCACGACGCGCCGCCATCCCAGCCGTGCGAACTCCGCCCGCAACTCCGCCGGGGTCAAACGTAGAGTACGGAAGTCATAGTGCGATGGCAGTTGCAGCCCTTCAACCCGACCGCCCACGTACCACGGGTTCGACTTGTTGATTGCATAGTCGGCGCCGGGATGTGCTTTGCTCGCGGTGTTAAACACCGCTTTGGCTTCGGCCGTGCGATCGGGCTGCCACGCTTCCTCCACGTGCAACACTGCCAGCATCACGCCTTCGGCGTCGCGCAGCGCGACCTTGCTGCTGCCGGGCGTTAGCTTCCTGGCGAATTCTTCGCTTACGTCGAGCGTGATCGGCATGGGCCACAGAACTCCGCTGGCCAGCCTCATCTTGTCGCAAACTCCTTCGTAGTCGCCTTTCGTCATAAACCCACGCAGTGGAGAGAAGCCTCCACTCAGGAGCAGTTCCAGGTCGCAGACTTGCCGCGCCGTCAGATCCCATGACGGCCACTCGCGCGAGTGGCCTTTCAGTTCGGCGGCTTTTTCCGGGGATACCAATAGATTTATCAATTCGCCGCCATGAGGCGCGATCAGATGACTGGTCGAAGCGGACAAGCGCGTGAACCTCCCGAAGCAGATTATGAACGCAAGGAATATTGGATTCCAGGTCCCGCCAAAGGATCAAACATTTATCGCTTGCAAGCGGCGGACCACAACGGTTTCCGTCATTGTACTGTAAATTGATAAGGATAGGGGCAAAAGTTTGGTTTCAGCGAGGTTTTCGAACGGCAGTGTGCACTCATTGTGCAGGACGGACGATTATTTTTGCACATAACACTTCATGTGCGGGAGTTCGATGCGCGTGCCCAGCCGAACTCAGCCGCCTAAAACGCACTACCGGACATCAGATCGTAGCTTCAGATCGTAGCTGATGTCCGGTAGTACTTTCTAGAGATTGCCGCTCCTTGAGGATTAATGCGGCCTCATCTCGTGTCCTCGTGAATCGCCGCGCGGATGTTGCGTGCCCCGTCCGATCGCATCTCGGCCATCATCAAACGAAACGAATCGGTTCAAGTCACGCACCATCTGATCGGCCATGGGAGAACCGAGACCAGTAGTCGCATCCCAGCCCGGCCCGGCATTGAAGCCCGTGACTCCCGCGAACGAGTTGTTGCCGCTCGTCACATCAAAGAAGGGCGATGAATCGTGGCTCCGGGACTCATCAATTTCATACAGCGCGGTATTGATGAAGCCCAAGTCCCATCCCGCCCGTTGGTCGGCAATCGCCAGGATGGCAGCCCACTGGGGTGAGCCAGCACTAGTGCCGCCAAACAGATAAAAGCCGACCGGGATGCCCGGGATATTGAGGTAAGTCAATACACCGTGCAGCACCGCGGCGCTGTAGGAAACGTCCGGCACTCCCCGATCGTCGCCGCGATGGATCGCCTCCCATTGGTACCACGGCTTGTCGTACACCACACTGAAGCCGCCGCCGCTGGAACCATAGTCAGGCTCGTTCCATACAACCTCGCCCTGATAAGTTCCGGGTGCCGGGTTTACCGTCGGATCGCAACCGACGACCGTCAGACAGTAGCTCGCCGCATGCAGTTCCGTTCCGCCCACAGCCGTGACCAGCGGATCGCTGGCAGGATTCGAAACTGCTTTCACCAGGGATGAGCCGTCGCACGAAACTTGCGTCGCGCCCTCATCGCCCGAGGAAGCGAAGAGCGTGATGTTTTTCCTGGTGGCGTCGGCAAACACTTCATGCTGTTTCTTGAGCATCTTGGGATCGTCACAACTCTCGTTCCCGCCAAAGCTTTGAGAAATGACGTCTCCGAGACGATGATCCACCGCATATTTCGTGGCGCTGAGAATGTCGTCATTGTTGTTTGACTTAGCCAGCACCAGCACGATGTTGGCACCGGGTGCAATGGCATGAGACCACAGCACGTCCAGCGAAATCTCCTCCGCCCAACCCGACATATTAGGATCGCCGGTCACAAACGGAGTCAGGCCGTCGGGGGCAACTTGCGTGAACGTGCCCAGGCTCGGGTCGTGCGCGCCGCCCAGCCCGTTTAAGCTGGCCAGACCGTAAAAGCTGTTGAAGTAGTTCAGTTGCTGCACAATATTCGGGGACTGGTAAGCATCGACGATGACGATCGTCTTTCCTCGTCCATCCAGGCCCGCGGAGATCAGGGTGTCCACGTTATAGGCGTGCCGGATCTGATAAGGGTCGTAACACGTGGCGCTGGAGTTGAGACCGGTTACCTGGCAGCCGAACAGGCCATAGTTTGGGTTAGCGACTGCGGCTGGCAAGGCTTGCGGTCCAACCTTCAGAAGTGGCGACACCACCGATCCTGCGCCAGCCGCGCTGCTGGCCGTAGGTACGAGGCTGACGATTAACGCTGCTGCGAAAGCGGCTAGAACCTTCCGGGCTCTCATTCATATCCTCTCAATGACGAATCTGATTTCTTGATTTTCGAGCGGGCAGCCAGTGTACACCGATCCCGAGATTTAACAAGACGGTGAAACGATTTGCAGTTGGGGTGCAAAGAATCGGTCGATCCCTAGTGTGGGAAAATCCAGCCAACGTGTTCCGAATGTGCGGACAGCCGCCTCGGCTGTCCGGCGACGCCAGCTCGCTTCTTAGCCGCAGCCACGTACCAGTCCAGGAAGAAATCGGCGGCCTCTTTTCTCAGGTAAACTAGCCGTATCCTGGTATTCCTGACTACCGGTATTCCTGACTAAATGATTAACGGCAAGAGCATCGCGGTCGTCATGCCCGCCTACAATGCGGAGAAGACCTTGGAAGTCACGGTTGGGGAATTGCCTAACCTGGTGGACATTCGCATCCTGGTGGACGACCACAGCTCCGACCGCACTGTGGATCTCGCCCGAGGTTTCGGCCTCCATGTCTTCCAGCACGATCGCAACTACGGTTACGGGCGCAATCAGCAAACCTGCTATCGCGAGGCCCTGGCCGCTGGCGCCGATGTCGTCATCATGCTCCATCCCGATTATCAGTACACGCCGCTGCTCATCACGGCCATGGCGAGCATGACCGCCTACGACGTCTATGACGTCGTACTGGCATCCCGCATTATCGGCGGACGCGCCCTGCTCGGCGGCATGCCGGTTTACAAATACATTGCGAACCGACTCCTCACCGCTTTTGAGAATCTTTTTCTGGGCGTGAAACTCTCCGAGTATCACACCGGATACCGCGCCTTCAGCCGCAAGGTCCTCACCGAATTACCGCTGCTGGAAAACTCCGACGACTTTGTCTTCGACAATCAGATGCTGGCGCAGTGCGTGCACTTCGGCTTCCGCATCGGCGAAGTTTCCTGTCCCACGAAGTATTTCGAAGAGGCTTCGTCCATTAATTTTCGCCGCAGCGTGAAGTACGGGTTCGGTGTCCTGGCGACGACCTTGCAGTTCGCGCTGCAGCGAATCGGCCTGGTTCATCTGCCGCGCTTCAGCGATCAAGGCCGCAAACTGGAAGCGAACCGCGAACCCTACT
Organism: uncultured Acidobacteriaceae bacterium; assembly: GCA_963709305.1. Taxonomy (GTDB): domain Bacteria; phylum Acidobacteriota; class Terriglobia; order Terriglobales; family Acidobacteriaceae; genus Sulfotelmatobacter. The sequence continues at coordinate 141,812 of CAVPWO010000013.1, forward strand.
ACACCGCCCAGTCAGAGACTATGCGCCAGGTCTAGCTTGCGGGGACTCACGAATTTCTGCATTCCCGTGAAGGAGCCGCTCTCTCGCGTATTGCTCTGGAAGAGCCGCCCTTGTGGATTTCGATTCTTACCGTGTTCGAGTACCGTGGAAGAGCGGCCCTTCAGGGCCGCGTTCTCGTGTAGCATCAACGCGGGCTTTAGCCCCTGCGGCGTCTCTCCTCCACGCAATGTAAGAATCTTAAATGTCCGTAACTCCGCAAAATCCGGCTGGAGACGCATTCGCCACCCGCGACTCCCCCTTCGCGAATCTCGCCCTTCTCGCGGCGCTCACCGTATTTGCCATCCTGATCATGGGCTACCACCCCGGTCTCGAGGACGACGCATTCTATCTCGCAGCCATCAAGAGAAATCTCAACCCTGCCCTGTTCCCGCATGATGCGGAATTCTTCCGCCTCCAGTTTCAGGCTACCATCTTCGACAAGCTGATTGCCTTCTCCACCCGTCTCAGCCATCTACCATTGGACTGGGTCGTCTTGCTGTTGCAACTCGCCGCCATATTCCTGGTTCTTCACGGCTGCTGGCGCATAAGCCGCCGCTGCTTCGCCGAGCCGGCAGCGCAATGGGCCGCCGTGACGACTGTCGCAGTCTTACTCACGCTGCCTCTTCCTGGCATTGCCATATCACTCGCCGATCAGTATCTTCATCCCCGCACTTTGGCCACGGCCGCGATTCTCGCCGCCATCGTCGCGGTCATCGACCGCCGCTTCTGGGTAGCAGGAATTCTTCTCGCGATTGCCTTCGCCATCCACGCCATCATGGCCAGCTTCGGAATTTCCTTTTGCGCCTTTCTGTGCTGGAACCAGCGTGCCCGCTCAAGGCGGTCGTCTGTGCCGTTGGCCGTCGCCTTTGCCCTACCCCTCGGATGGATCTTCGAACCGGCCTCCGATGCCTGGCGCCAGGCCGCAGCCACGCGTGGCTTTTATTTCCCTACTCACTGGCAGTGGTACGAGTGGTTGGGAGTCTTTGCCCCGCTGGTTATTACTTATGGCTACAAGAGATTCATGACGCGCAGGGAGCCAGCCACAGGCGGCAGCGCCCTTCCGGCGCTGCTTTCATCTCTCCTGCACTACGGCATCTTTCAAACAGCAGCCGGCCTCCTCATCATGCTTCCTCCCAGCCTCGGGCGTCTCCGGCCCTTCGAGCCGATGCGCTACCTGCATCTGCTCTACCTGTTGTTCTTCCTGATCTCGGGCGGCTTTCTCGGCCGCTATGTACTCGATCGCCGCCTCTACCGCTGGCTGCTGCTATTTTTTCCGCTCAGTGCGGTCATGTTTTACGCCCAGCGCCAGATGTATCCCGCATCCACGCATCTGGAGTTGCCTGGCATCGCCCCGCAGAATGCGTGGCTGCAGGCTTTCGCCTGGATTCGGCAGAACACACCCGTCGACAGCCTGTTCGCGCTCGACCCCCACTACATGACCTTGCCGGGGGAGGACTTTCACGGCTTCCGAGCGCTCGCCGAACGCAGCGTGCTCGCCGATTATGAAAAAGATGGCGGCATGGCTGCCCGCGTCCCGCGCCTCGCTCCCCGCTGGCTGAGAGAGGTGAATGCACAGAGCGGCTGGCAGAATTTTCACGCGGCGGATTTCCAGCGCCTCCAAACAGAATTTGGAGTCACCTGGGTCATCCTCTATGCACAAGACGAACCGCGCGAGACAATGACCTGCCCGTATCGGAACGGTCCGCTGCAAGTGTGCCGTCTATACTGAGAGAAGTTCGATTTCAAGAGCAGACCGTTTTGGGGAAGGGCACGGCTTTACCGTGCCGTACAGTCGCACAGGCGTGCGGCGGGGCTTTAGCCTCTGAGGTCGCCGGTCTCGATCGCCTATTCGCCGCAAAAAATCATGCCCGCAGAATCTCCGTCGCCAACCCGCATTCCACCCTACCTTCTGATCGTGCTCATCGCCCTCGCCGTTCGCCTCGCGGTCATTCCCTTCCTCTACACCGATTGGATGGAGCCATTTGTACTCGAGCATTGGGCCTTCGGCCGGATCGCGCGCTCCATCGCCTCCGGTCACGGCTTCGGCGGCCCGTTGGCCGACACCGGATTGTCCGCACTCCTGCCGCCAGTGTATTCCTATCTGCTCGCGGGCATTTTCAAAGTTTTCGGAATCGAGACCAAGGCGTCGATCATCGCGGCTCTCTCCCTGAACAGTTTATTTTCAGCGTTAACGTGCATTCCCGTTTTTCTTCTGGCGCGGCGGGCTTTTGGACAGCGCGTGGCCAGGTGGGCGGGATGGGGCTGGGCTTTCTCTCCTTACGGCGTCTACTATGGAGCCGACTGGGCCTGGTCGACCTGCCTGGTCGCGCTCGAACTGTGCTGGTTGTTTCTGTTTGCATGGCGGCTGGAAGATTCTTCCCGCACACGCGACTGGATGCTCTTCGGATTCCTCGGCGGCATTGCGGCTCTAACCGAGCCGGTTGTGCTCGCAGTCGTGCCCCTCCTCGGGCTGTGGACGCTGTATTGCCGCTACCGTCGCAGCCGGCCGTGGAAAGCGCCCCTGCTGGCTGCCGCCGTGACCGCAATCGCGGTTCTTTCTCCCTGGTTCGTGCGCAACTACGAACTCTTTCACCGGTTTATTCCGGTGCGCAGCGGCTTCGGACTCGAACTATACATCGGCAACAACGGTTACTCCGAGCACTGGGTGAACCGCGCTCTCCATCCCAATCACAGCGACACGGAACTCTCAGAGTATGAGCGCGTCGGCGAAATGGCCTACATGGACCACAAGCTCCACCAGGCGAGAGCATACATCCGCAACCATCCCGGCTGGTTCGCGTGGATGACGTTTCGCCGAATCGTCTATATGTGGACGGGCTATTGGAGCTTCGACCGCGCCTATTTGAAAGAGGAGCCCCTTGATCCGCCCAACATTTTCGTGAACACGACCATGACCATCCTAGGTTTGTGGGGCCTGTGGCGCGTGTTCGGGCGCGATCGGGCACTGGGCATGCGTTTCGCCATTGTGCTTTTGTTTTTTCCCCTTACCTATTACATCTCGCATCCAGAGACTTACTACTTTCGTCCAGTCGATCCGCTCATTGTCGTGCTGGCGGCAGTAGCCGTGGCCGGGCGCTACTCATCTGCAGCATCGTCGCGCGCATTGCAGCCAGTCTCGACTGGGGTTTAACATCGAACTGGCGATGGCGAACGCGACCTCACTGCCGCTCGGCACTTCCACCAGACCTCTCAGCAGTCCCACCAGCTTCACGATTGGGTTCAGCGAAATCCTGAACTTCGCCTACGACGCTTTCTGCAGCAACAAGCTGCAGTTCACGCTCACTGCTCTCGCCATGGCGGTGGGCACCGCGTCGGTGATACTGGTGTCCACGATCGGACTGACAGGAAAGCAATACATGCTGCGCCAGCTGCAATCCATCGGCACCAACATGATTTATGCCGACTATCAGGGCGGAGCGCAGCGCATCGACTCGACGCCCGATCCCATGACTGTGGAAGATGTGCAGGCAGTTCGCGAGCAGGTGCCGAGCATTGTGGCCGCTTCGCCTACCGTGGCCTTGGGAGATCGCATCAGTGTTGGCGGAGGCAAACAGAGCGACATTCTCGTGCTCGGCGTGGACCCCGAATATCTGCGAGTACGCAATCTGAAAGTCCTCGCCGGACGCTTCTTCGATTCCGAGGATTCCGTGGGCCGCAACAAGGTTGCCGTGATCACCGAGAAGCTGGCGCAGAAGTTGTTCGGCAACGCCCAGTCCGCGGTTGGCCAGATCATCAAGCTTAGTGGCGGCCTTCCCTTTACGATTGTTGGAGTCTTCAAGGAGAGCGTGGATACCTTCGGACAGTCGGAGATTCAGGAAGACACCATGCTGATCCCGTATCTGGTGAGCCGCTTTTTCACTCCGACGGCTGCGGTATATCAAATTTATTTTTCCGCCGCCAGTCCGCAGGATGTGATCCCCGCGACGGCTGCCATCAAACGCGTGCTGCAGTCGCGGCATCGTCCTGAGTCTGTGTACAGCGTGCAGAACCTGACGCAGTTCCTGACGGTGGCGGGTCGCATCGCCGACGCGATGACGCTGGTGCTGATGCTGGTCGCCTTCGTCACCCTGCTGGTGAGTGGCATCGGCATCATGAACATCATGCTGGCGACTGTGACCTCGCGCATCCGCGAGATTGGCATTCGAAAAGCTATCGGCGCCACCAACCGCGCCATCCGCTTCCAGTTTCTGGCGGAAGCCATTTTGATTTCGCTGACCGGTGGCGTGGCGGGCATCGTCGTCGGCCTCGCCATCCCCTACTCGGTACGATTCCTCACCGACTACCGCATGCCGGTCTCGGGCCTGTCGGCGATCATCGCCATCGTCGTATCCTCGATTGTCGGAATCATCTTCGGTACCGTTCCAGCCACCCGCGCCTCGCAGCTCGATCCAGTCGAGAGTTTGCGCTACGAGTAAGGGTTAGGCACCCTCCTCGCCAGGGATATCGACATCAACATTTTTTTGTACCCCGCGGAGTAAAATATTTGTTTTGTTAGGGATAGCGGTTAGTGATATCAACGTTTTTCCGCAAAATACTGAGATGAAAGAAGTTAGAAGCAAAATCTTGATTCGAAAGAAGTTAGTGGGGCCGTCTGACATAGCCCGAGCTAGTCTGCCATTGTTGCGTAAGAAGATCTGGCGCACAATTCAAGTTTTGAGCTTTCTGCATGCTCAGTCAAGGTTGCTCGTCACAAGATTGAGGATTATTTCTATGGAAACTTGTGGAAAACGCAACAGCATCGAGGTTTGCGTGATGAATGACGACCAATTCGTCAACTGGACGAACCAACATCCGCTTCGGGTTATCTACGACAGCCAGAAGGTCACGCAGGGAACGGTCAAGGTGATATTGCCCACTGACGGCGGAACCTACCATGTGGTCTTTAACAATGAGTTTTCGATTCTTACACCAAAGGTCGTGGAAACTAGCCTCGTTCTCAAGTACGCGCAATAAACGGGAACGACAGAGTCTTGGCGATTCGGCGAATGCAGGCCGCTTGCACGTTACGTACATACGTAACGTTAGAGCAGGTAGGAACGGCGGAGGCTGCGCAGGGCGGGACACCCGTCTCACAAGCGTTTTTGGAAGTATTCCAGTCGGGCACGCCCTCTCTCCGTTAGCCGGTAGGCCAACTGTCCTCGTCGAGAGTAAGGATGGCGGTCGAGCAAACCCTGACTTCGGAGTCTTGCAAGATAGCTGTACAGAGAGCGCCGATCAGGGACTGGTCGAATATGGCTGCGAACTTCGTCCGGCTTAAGAAAGTTGCCATTTGCTGCGAATATCCTTAAGACTTGCGATTTTGTCATTACGGAACTTTAAGCCAGTATCGAAGGTTTTGTCAGGGCCTTCCCGACGGCCACACACGCTAGTGTATGATAACTCAATGCTTAACTTATAAATTGCTTATTCAAGGCCAAAGTAAAACTTGCATAAGCGACCTTTACTAAACACATTACCAATGCTGCGCACAAACATCCAAGTGTAGCCCTTGCCGCTTGGGTCGGAGAGCGTGTTGCCGTTGTTGTCGGTCAGGGTATTTGCCCTTCGCCCGGTACGTGAACTCAAATGGGTCCGTCGATTCGTGCTCACTTCATATGCTCAATTACAGCGACGCTCGCGGTGTGCTTGTTGACCCAGACCGCAAAGCCACCACCCACTTGCATACGACCTTCTTCATCTCTAACCGTTCCCTTGACCTGCTCCCCGATTTCCGAACAAGTCCGAGTATGATTTCGGACGAAGGAAAGGGGAAGAGGTATGTCGAAGAGCAGGCACACGGAGGCGCAGATGATCGGGGCGCTGAAACAACTGGAGGCGGGGCGCAAAGCGGAGGACGTGGCGCGTGAAGTAGGGGTGTCGAAGCACACGATCTACACCTGGAAGGCGAAGTACGGCGGGATGGATGTAAGCGAGGCGCAGGAAGCCAAGCAGCTGCGCGATGAGAACACGAAGTTGAAAAAGCTGGTGGTGGATCTGAGCCTGGACAAAGAGATGCTGAAGGCGCTGATCGCAAAAAACGGATGGAGCTCGTAAACCAGCGGGCGGACGCGGACTGGCTGCGCAGCGAATACGCAGCGAGCGAGCGCCGGGTTTGCGGGCTGACGGGGATAGCGGTGGCGAGTTATCGCTACCGGAGCCGACGCAGCGACGAGACGCTGCGCACGCAACTGGTGGATCTAGCGCGGTCGAAGCCGCGTTTTGGGTATCGGCGGCTGCATATTTTGCTGGGCCGCTTGGGAGAGCACGTGAACCACAAGCGCGTGCATCGGGTGTACCGGGAGGCGGGATTGATGATCCGGCGGAAGAAGCGCAAGCACTGCGTGCGTGAGGGCAAGCCGCTACTGGCGCGGACTTCGACGAA
>CAVPWO010000014.1:0-91473 GCA_963709305.1 uncultured Acidobacteriaceae bacterium
GGGATGACAAGAGTTCGGAACGGGACGGCGGCGCTACATTTGTCCCGGCGGCGTGGACGAGGTTGGGGTTGCGGGCATGGAATCCTGACGCGGGGCTACGTAGGGGACCGTGGGCAAGTGGGTGACCTGGCCTCGGGTGGCGTCGGTAATGTCGATGCCCGCGTGATCGAGCAGCAATCCGGTGGCGCGATCGAGTTCGATGCGCGACTTCTCGTAGGCCGCCTTCGCCGAAACTAGATTCGATTCGCCCGTGGTCAAGGTGGCGGCATCCTGCAGAATTGCGGTTTGGGTGGTCAGACCGACTTTCAGCTTCTGTTGATCCGCATCGAGCGTCTGGCGGGCCAGATCGACCGCGGACTGCGCTGCCTGCACCGAGACCCGGTTTTGCCTGACATCAAATTGGGCATTGCGAACTTCAATGCGTACCTGATTCTCAAGCTGGAGCTGTCTCACCTGCGCCTGACGGTATTCGAGTTCCGCCCGGACCTGGTTGGATTGCGCCAGCCGGTTGCGAAGAGGAATGTTGAGGGTCAGGCCCAGGCCCTTGTCGGGCGCCGTGGAACTTACCAGCTGGTTCAAAGTGCCTCCGTAGCCGACGGTGGTAGTCGTTTGAAAGGGAGGCGGAGCGGTCGCCGAATTAAAGCAGAACGTACCCGAGGTACTGGAACAGGAGGGAACCAGGGAATTCACATCTCCGCCAACGCCCGAGCCGCCGTAATAGGCGTACGCCTGCAGCGTGGGGAGCATGGCGTTGCGTACGGCTTTGGTGTTGATGTCGCGTGACTGCAAGTCAATCCTCGACTCGACCAGCTCGGCGCGATGGCGCAGCGCGTCGGTGATTAAGTCTTGAATGGGCGTGACCGGCTCTTGTTGCGGCAGGTCCATGGTCGAGGTGGGAATCACATCGGCTTCGGCCAGAACGGGATCCTCAATGCTGCGGCTGAGTGCATTCTTCATGAGCAGTTGCTGCAGTTGCAGGTTGTTCTGGGCCACGATCAGGTTCTGCTGGCCGGTGGCGACCGTGCTTTGCGAACTCACAACCTGGATGGGAGGCACGGTGCCGACCTGCGCCTGGCGTTTGGAGTCTTCCAGAGCCTTTTGCGCGTAGGTCAGGGATTCCTGCTGGACGCGAACATTCTCGTAGGCATAGACCAGGTCCCAATACATGTTTTCGATCTGATCGACTGTGGTGATGATCTGCAGACGGAAGGCGACGTCGGAAATTTCGCGATTGTTTTTGGCGATGCGAATGAAGCGCGTGTTGGGCAAGAAACCAAAACCCTGCAAGAGGTTTTGCGTAAAGCGGAACTGGAAGCTTGACCCTAACTGAGGCGTGAGTAAACTTGTCGGATTGTTGGTGGTGAGGTGTGTATTGTTGAAGTAGCCGGTAAGCGCGCCGCCCCACTCGAATCCCTGGGTGTAGCCGAAGTTTGAGGTGTAGGTATTCTGCGCCACAACCGGGACGGGGCTGAAGACGCTGACGGATTCGGTATCGTTCTTATCGAGCTGCATCGTGCCGGTGAGCGCGGGATCGAAGCTAGTGATGGGGGCGCCGATGCCGAGCGTCGAACTGACCAAGCCGTTGGTGCCGGTGCCGGCGCCGCCGGCCGCGACCGTGGTGCCGCCGGTGCCGGAGCCGACGGTGCCGCCGAGTCCGCCGACGCCGCCGCCGGGCGTGTTCTGCACGATGCCGGTATTGACGCCGAGAATGCTGGCGCCCGATTTTGCACGCAGCAGATCGGCTTCGGCGATGTTGAGGTTGTAGCGCGCGATATCGAGATCGAGATTGTTCTCGAGCGCCAGGGCGACGGCGTCATCGATCGAGAGATAGATTTTGCCATCCCGCAGGAGCGAATCAATGCGGGGCGAGTTGCCGAGGTTCGGCTGCGCGAGTTGCTGTGGAGTATACGGTTGCAGCATGCGCGGAAATGCCGAACGGGGAATGGAATAGTCTTTCAGATGAACGGCCTGCAGATGAACGGCCTGCGGCTGCGCGGGCTGAGGGGCGGCGGGCGGGGTCGTCTGGGACGAGGGCGCGAGCGGGGCATCCTGAGCCCGGAGTGACGTCGCTCCCGTGCCCACGAACGCTGCGGAAACCAGAAAAAGCGGCAGTAGAGATTTTCGGCCACACCATTTGCGTCGAGCCACGGAAATCAAACGCGGTAAGAGCATCGGTCTTCTCCTCGGAAAATATCCTCAAAAAGAAAGTTCTCAGAAAAAGTTCTTAGAAACATGTCCTCAAATTGCCTGTCCTAGAAAGGGTTCCTCAAGAATCGTCGTGAACACCATGTCTTACAGCAGAGCGTCCGGCGCAGCTCGTGCAAAAGGGAGTCGCTCGTCTTCACGATTCAACTTCACGATTCAACTTCTGATGATGCCAGTTTTGGATGCGGCACAGAAAAATATGTCAGCTTCAATCTTAGCGGGAGAAGTTTCAGGGAAACGGCGTGGGATTGTAAAGAATTGTGAGGAGAAAATAAAAGTGGCGCCGCTTTGGATGCGAATAAAGCGGCGCCACGACGATGTTTCGTTGTACTACTGCGGTTGCACCGGCGGCGGTGGCGGAGTCGATAGGTTGATCGACGGCAGATCCTTGCGCGGCGCGACGTAGGGAACGTTGGGCAGGCGCGTGACCTGTCCGCGAGCGGCATCGTCGATGCTGATGCCGTTGTGATCGAGCAAAGTGCCGACGGCGCGGTCGAGTTCAACGCGCGATTTCTCGTAGGCGGCCATAGCCGACATCAGAGTTGATTCGGCGGTGGCCAGGGCGCTGCGGGTTTGCAGAACGGCCGTGGTCGTCGAGGTGCCAAACTGATATTTCTTCTGCTCGGCATCGAGAGATTGCTGGGCATAATCCATGGCGGCTCTTGCCGAGGCCACGCTGGCCTGATTTTGTTCCACACCATACTGGGCGTAGCGAACTTCGATGCTGACTTTGTTTTCGGTTTGCTGCAGTGCCATCTGAATTTGGCGGTATTCCAGTTCGGAGCGGATCTGGAGCGCCTGGGCAGCGCGGTTGCGCAGCGGGATGTTGAGTTGCAAGCCTATGCCTTTGTCGGGGGCGGTGGAGTTGACGAGCTGGTTCACCGTGCTGCCGTACCCGACCGCCGGCGTGGGGCTCATGGCACAGCCAAAGCCCTGCAGTGCAGGATCAAGATTGGCGCAGAGGTTCGATGGATTCTGGGCGCCGCCGACACCCGCACCGCCATAGTACCCGTAAAGGTCGAGGGTGGGTAAAACCGAGCTGCGCAGAGCTTTGTCGCTAATCTCCTGGCTGTGCAACTGGATGCGGGACTCGACCAGCTCCGGCCGGTGGCGAAGGGCGTCGTTGACCAGGTCTTCAGTGGGCTGGATTTGCTCTTTTTCCGGCACTTCCATGGTGGAAGTTGGAATGACTTCAGCTTGAGCGAGCAAGGGATCATGCAGAGTGCGGCTGAGCGCGTTCTTCATGAGCAACTGCTGTAACTGAAGGTTGGTCTTGGCAACCGTGACCGCCTGCTCATCGGCAGCGACGGTGCTTTGCGCGCGGACCGCTTCAATGGGGGCGAGACTGCCGATGTCAACCTGCTTCCTGGTGTCGGAAAGCGTCCTTTGAGAAAAGGTCAACGATTCTTCTTTTACTCGCTGGTTCTCATAGGCATAGACGAGATCCCAATACATGTTCTCGATCTGATCCACGGTGGTGGTCACTTGTAGCCGGAAAGCGACGTCGGAAAGTTCGCGGTTGTTTTTGGCGATGCGAATAAAGCGCGTGTTGGGCGCAAACCCAAACCCCTGGAGAAGATGCTGTGTCACAGTGGCCTTGAAGTTCGAGTTCAAGGCGGGGCTGAGACTGTTAAAGAAGCTGTTGGTTGTACCCCGCGTATTGTTGAAACCCACAACCAGGTTGGTTCCCCAGTGGAAAGCCTGCTGATAGGAGAAATCCACCGTGCCAGTGTTTTGAGCCAGACTGGAGCCCGGCAGCACGCCCTGAAAAATACTAGTGGCTTGCTGGCTGAAATGATCCTCTTGAAGGGTGCCGGTAAGGATTGGGTCGAAGCTATTGATAAACGGTCCGTAGAGGCCACCTGCGGTCGAGCCCACTAAACCGCCAGCGCCTGCGCCCGCGCCGCCCGCACCAAGGTTCGTGCCACCGGTACCAGAACCGACCTGGGCTCCGACTCCGCCCACGCCACCACCGGGAGTATTCTGCACGATGCCGAGAGGCACGCCGAGAATGGAGGCGCCTGCTCTGGCGCGCAGGACGTCGGTGTCGGCGATGTTCAGGTTATAGCGCGCAATCGCAATATCAAGATTGTTCTCGAGCGCCAGCGCGATCGCGTCACCGAGCGACAGATAGAGCTTGCCATCGTGCATGAGCTGGTCTATGCGGGCGGTGTTGGCGAGATTGGGGGCTCCCACGTGACGCGCGATGTAAGGGCCAATCGGATTGGGAAAATGTGAAACCGGTTTCGAATAGTTCATCGCCGGCACCGGGCGCGCTTCCGGCGTGTTCTGCGGGGTCGGAGCCGGGGGCGGTTCCTGGGCCCAGCACGCGAGAGTCAGCGTTGCGAATAGGCTTGCGGCGGCAGCGAATCGTACAGTCGAAGCGAAACGTGCGAATGGCATCTACTCATCTCCGTTCGGTTGAGAACCAACTGATTAAGACTTGTGCGAAAAATGGCGCGAAACCGACTCAGCTTCGCGAGATACCCAAATTGACCCCAAATAAAGCTCTGCTCAAATCTTGGTACGCAAACGACCGCCGGAAGGTTCCGAAAAGCTGGGAGAAAACGACCCGTCCCGCCGCGACGCCTGTTTTGATTTCGTCCTTGATTTCCTGCTCTCGGCATTTCCTGGGACGGTGCGATGGAGAGAGACCCACCCTGGAGACCGGAATTCCGCGGAAACCATTCAGTATATCCGACCACTGTGCATTCGAAGTTACGCCGTGCCGGTGGAACTGGTAAATTGCAGGCAAAGGCGGAAACTGGTTCGATGGTTCGACGGCACCGCGGGATTCGAAAGATCGAACCTCCCGGAACCAGAATTCGAAGACCAGAATTCGAGGAACAGGTCGAACCGCACAAGTTTGAAGGGCAAAAGATCGACGCATGCGCAATCTCAAAGTCATTGTCACCTATGATGGGGCGGAGTTCTCCGGTTGGCAGGTGCAGCCCGGTGCGGTTACCGTGCAGGGGGCACTGGCCTCAGCCATTGGACGGATTACCGGGGAAAAGGTATTGCCGCAAGGGTCTGGTCGAACTGACGCCGGGGTGCACGCACTGGCGCAGGTGATGACATTTGTCACGGAGTCCAGCATTCCTGCGGGGAATTTTCTTAAAGCAATGAACGATATTCTACCCGCGTCAGTGCGGGTGCTGGAGGTGACGGAGGCGCCTGCGGGTTTCCATGCGCGGCATTCGGCGCGGGCGAAGACTTACCGTTATCGAATTTTTCGGGAGGCGATCTGTCCGCCGTTTCTGGCGCGGTATGTGTGGCACTATCCGTATCCGCTCGCGGAGGAGGAGATGGCGCGGTCGGCGGCGGCGGTGGTGGGGGAGCATGATTTTACTTCGTTTGCGGCGGTGGATCCGGAGCGGGGGCGGGAAGCGGAGGGCCTGCGGCGCGCGACCGGGTCCCTTCGACTTCGCTCAGGGCAGGCTGAGACCCGTTCCCACACAAGCATTGCTGCCTCCAACGTGCGGACTATATTTTCATCGTCCTGGGAACGAGTGGGACTCGAATTGGTTTATACCGTGCGGGGATCCGGATTTCTGCACCACATGGTCAGGAATCTGGTGGGCACATTTATCCTCGTTGGTAAGGGGACGTTGCGAGTGGAAGATGTGTCTCGCATTCTCGAGGCGCGCAACCGGTCGGCGGCGGGCGCGACTGCGCCGGCTAGCGGATTGTATCTGGTCTGCGTGGAGTATTAGCCCAGGCGCTCGGGCGGAACCTGCGTTAAGAGAAGGAAGACGTAGCGAGCTACGTCTCTACGAAATAGGATTTCTTTATGGCTGCCGATTTACAGGTTGCTTTGCGGACGATTGCTTCCCTGAATCCGGCGACGGGTGAAGTTCTGCGCGAGCTGGAGTGCGCGGGCGAGGCCGAAGTCGAAGCCGCCGTGGCGCGGGCGCGTACAGCCCAGTCAGGCTGGGCTGGACTGGGTTTGCGGCGGCGGATCGCTGTGCTGCGCGAGTTTCAGGCGAAGATGCATGCCAGAAAATCCGAAATTGCGCAGGCCATCACCCGCGAAGCAGGAAAGCCGGTGGCAGAGGCGCTGGTCACTGAAGTTTTGGTAGTGCTGGATGCGGCGCGATTTCTGATCGACAACGCCTGGGGTCTGCTGCGCGATGAGCCCGTGCCGCATGGAAATCTCGCCACAAAATTGAAGAGCGGATGGCTGGTGCGCGAGCCGTATGGCGTGATTGGAATCATTTCGCCCTGGAATTATCCGTTTTCGATTCCGGCGACGGAGGCGCTGGCTGCTTTGGTGGCCGGCAACGCCGTGGTACTGAAACCTTCGGAGTTGACGCCGCTGGTGGCGCTGGAACTGGCTTCGCGGTTGTACGACGCAGGCGTGCCAGAGGATGTGTTTCAGGTCGTAGCGGGCGCCGGAGCGACAGGAGCGGCATTGTTGCGGTCGCCCATCGATAAGCTGGTGTTCACGGGCAGCGTTGCGACGGGGAAGCGGATCGCGGCCGCCGCGGCGGAGCGCTTGCTTCCAGTCGTGCTTGAGCTTGGTGGGAAAGATCCCATGCTGGTGCTCGATGACGCCGACGTGGATGTGGCTTCGAGCGCAGCGGTGTGGGGAGCGTTCGTCAACGCCGGTCAGGCTTGCTTGTCGGTCGAGCGCTGCTATGTGCATCGCAGTTTGTACGACCCGTTTCTTAAGGCGAGCGCGGAGAAGACGAAGCAGTTGCGCGTGGGCGATGGCATGCAGGGCGACACGGACGTTGGTCCCATGATTCGCGAGCAGCAACTGCGAATCGTTGAATCGCATGTGGAAGAGGCGAAGGCGTGCGGGGCCCGGGTTCTGGCGGGAGGAACGCGGCTGCCGCAGCTGGGCCTCAACTTTTACGCTCCGACAGTACTGGCCGATGTGACGCACCAGATGCGCATCATGCGGGAAGAAACTTTTGGACCCATTCTGCCGGTAATGGCGTTCGCAGATGATGACGAAGCGGTTCGGCTGGCCAATGATTCGGAATACGGGTTGGCGGCAAGCGTGTGGACGCGCGACCCGAAGCGCGGCGAGCGGCTGGCCCGCCGCATCCATGCCGGCACCGTCATGGTGAATGACGTGATTTCGTGCTTCGGCATCAGCGAGGCTCCGCACGGCGGCGTGAAGGCTAGCGGCCTGGGGCGGACGCACGGGCGGTTGGGGCTAGAGGAGATGGTGAGGGTGAAGTATCTCGACCTTGACCGCGCACCGGGCATGAAGAAAGTCTGGTGGCACGGATACGGCAAGAGTTTTCGGCGCCAAATGGAAGGATTTCTAGACATGCAGTTTGCGCGCGGGCTGGGGGCACGCTTGCGCGGGGCAGTGAGAGCTGCGGGGGTGATCGGGCGGAAGCAGTTATAAATGGCCCGACCCCGGCTTTGCCCAGGCCGGACAGCCGAGGCGGGTGTCGCTTCGTGAGTCGTTAGCCGTCAGTCGTCGATGCGGTCACCGTGGCTCGGGGGCTGGGAGACAACCAGGAAGCGCATTGGGCTGGAGGACGGATTGCGGATCTGGTGACGGGTGCCCGGCAGGATTCGGACCCCGCTGCCCGCGGGGATCAACATGTTCTCGCCGTTAATTTCCATTAAAGCTTCACCGATCAGAATGTAGAAGAATTGTTGAGAGCGTTCGTGATGGTGACGAACCTCGGCCGCGCCGGGAGGCATGAATTCTTCGATCACACTCAGTTGCTTATCCTTCACCAGATGCCAGCCGTCGCAGTCATCGCCCCATCGGTAATGCTCGGCGTTATCGCGGCTCACAGAGGCTGCCGGAACCCCCGCTTGATCGAGCCCGGCCGCCGCCGACGTTTTCTTAGTCGAATTCGTTACCAAGGAATTGCCTTCCGAAGAACTTGCCTGTTCAGAGATATCTCCTACAGAGTCCGGTTGCGCCAGGCCTAGTTCGGCAGACCCCTGGTGAGTTTCATTCGGCTTCAACGTGCTCTTCCTGGCCATACTTTTCGTCTCCCGTCTCCCAGTGTAATCTTGTCGGCATGACCATTCCTATTCATTCCAATCATAGCGATGCGAAGCAGGAACTGGTGCGGCATACGCTGGCCACGCTCGCCTATCGATGCGGGAAAGCGGTGCGGCAAGCGCCCGAGGGTTTCGGCGAATTTCAGGCGGGCGAGGGAGTGCGCACGCCGGGACAGATTCTGGCGCATCTGGGAGATCTGCTGGAATGGGCGGCATCGATTGCCATGGGCCAGCAGAAGTGGCACGACTCGCGGCCGTTGCCATGGGAGCAGGAAGTCGCCAGATTCTTCGCCGCGCTGAAGACGTTCGACGATTTTTTGGCCTCCGGCGAACCGGCGCAGGTTCCGATGGAAAAACTATTGCAGGGACCAATTGCCGATGCGTTGTGCCACGTCGGGCAGATTGCGATGCTCCGGCGTCTGGCGGGCACGGCAGTCAAGGGAGAGAATTTTTACGTGGCTGAGATTGTGGCGGGAAGAGTGGGCGTGGATCAGGCAAAGCCGAAGCGCGAGTTCTGAACGGGACGGACGTGAGTTTCCCTAAGAGCTGTGATGCTTATGAGTTGTCCGATTAATGAGTGTAATCGGGATTTATCGCCAACCATTCGTCGGGCTGCCCTGAAAAAGCGTTGTGGGACCTTAACCCTTGGCGATTTTCTTAATTCGCCAAAGTATCTTTCAAACTTTGCATGGGAATGTCTACGTTGAAATAAGCAGTTACTTCGCCGCCATTGTCGCTCATGTTTTTGCAAACCATGATGTCATAGGCATGACCGTCCTTGTGGCTCAGGCTTTGTTTTGTCACCTGCATATTGCTGAACCGAAGAAAGGTATATTCCTCATGAACATTTATGACCACGAAGGCGTCTTCTTCTGACAGGCCGTGTTTATTCTCCTGGACTGAATCCAGCAGGCCACGTATTACCGCTTTGTGGAACTCTGCCTTCTCTTTGTTTCCGGATTCCGAGTTAGCAACGAAAGCGATGTAGTGCAGCTCGGCATCGACAAAGACTTTTTCCAAGAGTTGATTGACCTTCTTTAACGCCTGGTCGAACTTCTTGTCGTTGAGAAGCGTGGACAACAGCTTAATGTCGTCCGAGTCAGCCTCACACTCGAACTTGCTTGCAGCACAGTTGACGCGCAACGCCTTGAAATCAATTTTCAAATCGCCCGATTTCAGTTGCTGCAGTGCTTTCTCATAGCCAGCCGTCGCGGCTGGGTTTTCTTTCCCATGAGCAAGAGCAGTACACAACAGCACGATCGCCAGCTTCCAAAGCAGCCTTCGTGTCTTCACTTGTGCCCCTTCCCCGTCATCTCTCGCGTTTCATGTCAACAATTTACGCCGAACCGGACGAGAGTTCCACGCTTGTTGTTGAAACCAGGCGATAGCACTTATTGACCCCTGGTCTGCCGGGAGGCCTCGTTGCACTCGCGGGCTGCCGATGGCGCCCTCCCAGACATTCTTCGGATACAATAACGCTCGTAAGCTGAATTCTGGCGGCGCTAAGGCCGCACGACGAGGGCAAGTCCATTGGCTACGGGCGAAATTTCCACGACGGAAACGCAAACTCCGCCACAGCTTCCTCACCACAAAGTGAAGGTCAAGAAAGCGGGCCAGCGGGCCTGCAACGAGAAAAATGAAAAAGGAAAATTCTGCGGCGGCCATTTGAAACGCTGGTTCTATACCACGGACGTCCTGGAGCAGGCCTGCGGGGACGCGGAAAAGGCCTGGGGGCCGAATGCCGAAGTTTATCGTTGCGAGCACTGCAAGACTTTGTATCTGCCGAATCCGGCGGAAGCCAAAGTCAACGTCGCAGGGCAGGGGATGATTTCGGTGTTTGGGCTGACGCTGCCGCCGAAGGAGAAGTGACAGAGCTGCGAGCTTCTAGCTTCCAGCTACGAGCAAATGCTTCGGCAGGTCGTATGCTGCGAAAGGTGCCGAGCTTTGCGCGGTCGGACAACCGAAGCGGCTGTCCCTACGGGAGTCTCTTCGTGGCTCGGAATCTAGCTCGAAGCTGTTTTACCATGCATACTCCCGATCTCATTTACGACTGGAACAAGAATTATCCGCCGGATTGAAGCCGGCGGGGCCGGTGCTGATTAACGACGAGACTTTGCGGGATGGGTTGCAGTCGCCTTCGGTGCGCGATCCTTCGATCGCGGAGAAAATTGAAATCCTGCATTTGATGGAGGCGTTGGGGATCGATTCGCTCGACCTCGGGCTGCCGGGAGCGGGGGCCCGCGCGGTTGAGGCCGTGACCGCGCTGGCGCACGAGATTGTCACGCAGAAGATGAAGATCCGCGCCAACTGCGCGGCGCGGACTCATGAGAATGATATCCGGCCGATTGCCGAGATCGTGCAGAAGACTGGCCTGCCCATCGAGGCTGCGACTTTCATAGGATCCAGTCCGATCCGGAGATTCACCGAAGGATGGACCGACGATTTTCTTCTGCAAACGACGGAGAAGGCTGTGCGCTATGCGGTTTCACTCGGTCTCGACGTCATGTTCGTTACCGAAGACACGAGCCGTTGCGATCCGGAAACAGTAAAGCGTTTATATGTGACAGCGATTAACAGCGGTGCGCGCGCGATCTGCATCTGCGATACCGCCGGGCACGCCACGCCCATGGGCGCGCTGGCGCTGGTGCAATTTGTGATCGCAGAAGTGGTCAAGCCCTCGGGCGAAAAGATTCGCGTGGACTGGCATGGACACAGCGACCGGGGACTGGCGATTGCGAACTCGCTGGCGGCGATTATCGCGGGGGCGAATTGCGTGCATGGATGCGCCATCGGCGTCGGGGAGCGGGTCGGCAACACGCAGACCGACCAGATGCTGGTGAATCTGAAACTGATGGGAATCGCGCCCTGGGATCGGCAGGATCTGACCAAGTTAAAGCAATATTGCCAGGCAGTATCGCGGGCGACGGGCGTGCCGATTCCGGCGAACTATCCGGTGGTGGGCGACGATGCGTTCCGTACAGCGACGGGAGTGCATGCATCGGCGATCATCAAGGCTTATCGCAAAGATGATGTTGTCCTCGCCAACACAGTGTATTCAGGCGTGCCTTCCCATGTCTTTGGGATGGAACAGATCATCGACATCGGCCCGATGAGCGGAAAATCCAATGTGTTGTGGTGGCTGGAGCGGCGGGGCATTCCATCCACGGACGATGTTGTAAACCGCATCTACCAGCGCGCCAAGAAAAGCGATCACACGCTGAGCGAGGCGGAGATTCTAGAATGTGTGCCCGCCGCGGCGCAGAAGAAGTGATGGCACCGATGCCTGCGATGCGACATGCCATTCTCGGAGCGGGCGGAGTGGGCGGGCTGATCGGCGCCTGCTTGGCCCGCAGCGGGAACTCCGTCACATTGGTGGTGCGGCGCGAAACGCTGCAGCAGTATCCCAGGCAGCTTCGCTTGGAAAGCAGGTACGGCAATTTCACGGTGGATGTTGGCGTGGCGGCCGAAGTTCCTCCCGTGGATGTGTTGTGGCTTACCGTGAAGGCGACGCAGTTGGAGGCGGCGCTGAAGGCCATCAAGAATCCTGATGCGATTAGAGCGATCGTCCCGCTGCTCAATGGAATTGATCACGTGGCGCTGCTGCGCGCGCGATATGGCTCGGATCGCGTGATTCCGGCGACGATTGCGGTCGAGACCGAACGAGTCGCTCCCGGACACATCGTGCATCGCTCGCCCTTTGCGCGGCTGAATGTTGCTTCCTCCGGGAGGCCTCTGCTGAGCGGCATGCTCGATCAGCTTCAGAAAATGGGTTTTACGTGCGGCTTCATCGATGACGAAGCAACTCTGATGTGGAGCAAGCTGGTGTTCCTGGCGCCGTTCGCGCTCAGTACAACCGCCGCCGATAAAACCGTCGGGGAGATTTTGGGCGATCCACATTGGCGGGTTCAGGGCGAGGCTTGTGTGCGGGAAGCGTGTGCGGTGGCCTTGGCGGAGGGCGCGAAAGTGGATGCGGAATCGATCCTGGCATGGGTGAAGACAGCGCCTGCAAATATGCGAAGCTCCATGCAGAAAGATGTCGAGCGCGGAAATCCGCCGGAACTCGACGCGATCGCCGGACCCATTCTGCGCGGCGCTGCGCGGCACGGGATCGAGGTGCCGGCGACGAAGAGTTTGGTGGCGGCGGTGGAACGCCGAGCGTTGTCATCCTGAGCGCGGTGGCGTCTTCGCGAAGCGAAGGCGCCACGGAGTCGAAGGATCCCTTGCAGTTACACCGCGTTAGCGGTTTGTTTCGATCCGGACGCCGCCTCGTGGGATCTTTGCAGTCGGGAACAGAGTGCAATGCGGCTTGCAGGGATCCTTCGACTGCGCCGGTGTTTCGCGTTCGCGAAACACCAGCTCCGCTCAGGATGACAGCGCGATTGAGGCCGAGCGCGCTGTGCGGCGCACCGCGTGACTAAAGTTACCTCTCTCCGCCCCCAGACAGTTACCACCCTCCCGTAATCCGGCGTTTCCCTGCTAGCCAATGCCCATTCCGACCCATGCATTGTAGACTTAGAAAATACTTACCATGAGCCCCCTGCCCCCGCGCCCGGAGTTTCCGGATCTCGCCCCTGCCGTTAGGCACGAAGTGCAGCAGGAGGTGGCGCGGCTGGCGGCGTCGCCCGAAGTGCGGTCGGCCTTCAACTGGTTTCGCACGCAGGAACCGCAACTGGCGCACTGGCAGATGGAAATGGCGCGGATTGCCGCGCCTCCGTTTGGCGAGTCGGCGCGCGGGGCGTGGCTGCTGGAGCGTTTTCGCGAAATCGGATTGGACGATGTTCGCATCGATGATGTGGGGAACGTGTTCGGCACGCATCCCGGATTTGGGCGTCGTTATGTGGCGCTGAGCGCGCATATCGACACGGTGTTTCCCGCAAACACACCGCTGAATATTCGCCAGCAGGGAAGCCGCATCTACGGGCCGGGAGTCTCCGACAATGGCGCTGGCGTGGCGGCGATGCTGGGAATTGCGTCGCTCTTGCGGAGCCAGCGCATTCGGCATGCGCTGCCGTTTGTGTTTATCGGGAATGTCGGTGAAGAGGGTGAAGGCGACCTGCGCGGCATGCGGCACATTTTTACTACGCCGCGCTGGAAGGATTCCATTGCCTACAGCCTGGTGCTCGACGGCGCGGGCGCGGACACGATTGTGGCCGAGGCTCTGGGCAGCCGGCGCTTTGAAGTGATCGTGCGCGGCCCGGGCGGGCACTCGTGGAGCGATTTTGGAGCGCCCAATCCGATCGTCATTCTGGCCAAAGCGATCGAAACTTTCAGCGCAACGCCAGTTCCGAGTGCGCCTAAGACGACGTTCAACATCGGAGTGATTCGCGGCGGGACCTCGGTAAATTCAATTCCCGAGTCGGCCAGCATGAAGGTGGACATCCGCTCGACCTCGATGACCGAGATGGAGCGGCTGGAACAGTCGCTGCGGCTGGCGCTGAATCGCGCGGTCGAAGATGAGACCGTGGCGGCGGAGATGCGATCTTCCGCGCAGAAGCGGCCCCCAGGGGTGAGCTGCGAAGTCGTGGTCATCGGCGACCGTCCGGCGGGCGAATTGCGTGCGGGAGCGCGAATTTTACAGGTTGTGCGCGCCGTGGACGCGCAACTCGGCAACGCGGCGCAGGTGCAGCGCGCGTCGACGGATGCAAACGTGCCATTGTCGCTGGGGCAGGAAGCCGTTGCCATCGGCGGCGGCGGAACGGGTGGCGGGGCGCACACTTTGCAGGAGTGGTTCGACTCCAACGGACGAGAGCTTGGCCTGAAGCGGATTTTGCTGACCATGCTCGCGCTGGGTGGAGTGGGGAATCAGTCTGATGTCAGGGGGACTTCATAATGTTGATACGGCAATTACCTCAGGGGCTAAAGCCCACATTCCTTTCGGGGCCCTACGGCACGGCTGGAGCCGTGCCCTTCCCGAGGCGATTCCTGAAATTCCTTTCCCAATTCCTGTTATCCGTTCTTTGGCTGTTTTCGGTCGCGGCGCTTTGCGTGCCCGGTCTGGCGCAGAATTCTTCTGATAGTGGAGCGAGGGAAGCCAGCCCGAAGGCGGACATTATTTTCGAACACGGGAACGTTTATAGCGGCGTGCCTGCGAATGCGCAGTTCAGTTCGATTCTGCGCGAGGAAGCCATTGCGGTGCGTGGCGATCGTATCCTGGCGGTAGGCAAGAACGCCGACATGAGCAAGCTGAAAGGGCCGCAGACTCAGGTTATCGACCTGGGCGGCCATTTCGTCATGCCCGGCTTCAACGACGCCCATCTCCATCTGGACGATGCGGGGACGACGAAGCTGAGTGTCGATCTGACGGGTGTGAAATCTTTGGAGGAGTTGCGCGCGCGGGTCGACAAGAAAGTTGGAGAGTCGAAGGCTGGAGACTGGATTCTGGGATCAGGCTGGGACGAAACGTTGTGGCCGGTCAAAGTTCCGCCCACGCGCTGGGATCTGGACGAGGTGTCGGACGGACATCCCGTATTTCTGGTGCGTATCGATGGGCACATTGCCGTGGCCAACACCCGCGCTTTGCAGTTGGGAAGCATCACCTTGGCCAGCCGCAATCCGCAGGGCGGGCAGATCGACCGCAACGAGAATGGAGAACCCACGGGCATTCTGCGGGAAACCGCGCAGGCAGCGGTTCTGGAAGTGATTCCAAAGCCGAGCCACCGCCTTCGCCGCGAAGGTCTTGAGCTTGCGCTCGCCGATCTCGCCGAGCATGGCGTAACCTCCGCGCAGGATTATTCGCCGGTCTGGGAGAATTTTCAGATCTATGAAGAGCTGGAAAAAGAAGGCAAGCTGACGGCGCGCATCTCGGAATGGCTCCCCTTTGACGATCCGGTGGAGGAGTTGAGCCGGAAGCGCGACTCGCATCCGCAGTCGGACCTAATGTTGCACACCGGAATGCTGAAGGGGTTCATGGATGGTTCCCTGGGTTCGCACACGGCGGCAATGCTGGAGCCTTATTCGGACGATCCCAATAACTCCGGCTTACCTCGATACGAGGCCGCGAAGCTGAATGACATGACCAAGGAGCGCGCGCTGGCCGGCTTTCAGATTGGCTTTCACGCGATTGGCGACAAAGGTATACAGATGGCGCTCGATGCCTTTGCCGGAGCGGAGAAGGCCGCGCACGATGCCCACGTGAAAGCCCCCAATGGAGGCGACGATCTCCGTCTGCGCATCGAACATGCACAGGTGACGACGCCGGCGCAGATTGCGCAGTTCAAAACGCTGAAAGTCATCGCTTCAATGCAGCCCAGTCATTTGCTGACCGACATGCGCTGGGCCCAGGATCGGCTGGGAGCGAAGCGCGCGGCAACTTCCTATGCCTGGTTGGCTTTTTTGAATAAAGGCGTGACGCTCGCGTTTGGCACGGACTATCCCGTGGAACCAGTCACGCCATTCCGTGGGCTATACGCGGCCGTCACGCGCCAGAGCGAGAACGGCAAACAGGAGTATTTCCCGGCGCAGCGGCTGACGATCGATCAGGCAATCTCCGCCTATACCGCGGGTTCGGCGTTTGCGGAATTCGAGGAGAAAGAAAAAGGCAAGCTGGTGCCGGGAATGCTGGCGGATTTTGTAGTCCTCGACCACGACGTAACGGCCGCCGCGCCGCAGAAGATTTTGACGACCAGGGTGCTGCGAACCGTGGTGGGCGGGAAAACGGTTTACGAAGCGAAATGAAATTCAGTCCTTGTTGAGGAGGACTAAATGTGAGTAGAACTGTGTAAGCTATGGGAAGAGGAGAATGGAAATCCTATCATAGAGCGAACCTGCAACCATCCTCTACGTAAATTCTGTAAGAATAAAACAGTTTCGCGGGTTTCTGCGTCTAAGGTAAAGAATCCCGCAGGTAGAATCACGTCCTGGCTACGCGCGCCGCAACATTCAAAACCCGGTATACTATAGAGCTTAATGAGTTTCGGAGGCAGGTAGACATATGGATTCGGGCGCGATGTGGATGCGCATGAAGGCTCATCGCTGGGCCTACACTCTCAGTATTCTGGCAACGCTGTCGCTCGGCATTCTGATCGGTACGGTCATTTCCTATGGAGTGAAAGGGAAAGAAGGGCAAAAAAGCGACGCTACGCCCCTTACCCTGCCATCGCCCCAGCAGATGTCGAACACGTTTTCGCAGATAGCCAAGCAGCTCGAGCCCAGCGTGGTCAATATCAATACGGAGTCGACCATCAAGAACGCGCACCGGCGCCGCGGGCAGACTCCCGACGACGATGACAGCGGCGGTGGCGGCGGAATGGATGACTTTTTCAATCACTTCTTCGGTGCGCCTGGCGGCCAGGCGGGTCCCGGCGGCCCAAGCGATGGTCCGATCCGTGAGCGTTCCCTGGGTTCGGGCGTCATCGTAGATCCGAAGGGTTACATCGTTACCAATCGCCACGTTGTCGAAAAGGCGGATCGCATTCGCGTGCGATTCGAAGACGATCCTCCAGGCGTGCAGCACGATGCCAAGGTCATCGGTACCGATCAGGAAACGGATTTGGCGGTAATCAAAGTCAACGTGGACCGCGTATTGCCGGCCGCAAAGATGGGCAATTCCGACAGCATGCAGGTGGGCGACTGGGTTCTGGCCGTCGGCAGCCCCTTCGGATTGTCGGAGACTGTGACCGCCGGAATCGTTTCGGCCAAGGGGCGTGATATTGTGCCTCTGCGCCAGTTCCAGACTTTTATTCAAACCGATGCCGCGATCAACCCGGGCAACTCCGGAGGCCCGCTGGTGAACATGAACGGCGAGGTGATCGGCATCAACACGGCAATTCTGAGCGAGACCAATGCCTATGCGGGCGTAGGTTTTGCCCTGCCGTCGAAGACGGTCGTCGAGGTGTACAACCAACTGACCGGGCCCGAGCACAGGGTAACGCGAGGTTCGATCGGCATCACCTTTGACGCCGTGGAAAATCCGGCGATCATGCGCGTGTATGGCGCGGGCTCCGGGGTCACAGTGTCCAGCGTGGTGGCCGGAAGTCCTGCCGACCAGGCAGGATTGAAGGTCGGCGATACCATTACGGTCATCGATGGCAAGAAGGTGACGAAAGGCGCTGAATTGGTCTCCGACATTGCGTCTCGTAAGCCGGGATCGAAGGCAACGTTGGGTTTCCTGCGCAACGGTAAAACACAGGAAACCTCAGTGGTCATCGCGGATCGCGCCAAGCTGTTTGCCGGACGGCTGGGAGATGATCAGGAGAATGGCGATGAAGACACTCCCAAGCCGAGCAAATTCGGTCTGACCGTGCGCAAGGTCACTCCAGAAATGGCTGACCGCCTCGACATGCCGGCAGGAAAGGGCGTGATCGTACAAGATGTGAAGCCCGGTTCGTTCGCCGAAGACGTGAACCTGGGACGCGGTGACATCATCCTGGAAGTAAACAAGCAACCAGTCAACAGCGAGGAAGAATTCGCCCGCATCGAGTCGAGCTTGAAGAGCGGCCAGGACGTTGTGTTCCTGGTGCGATCGCGAGGTTCGTCGCGGCAGGATGGCACGGTCTTCCTGGCCGGTACACTTCCGTAACTTAGAAGTCTCAAGGAAAACTGGCACTGTAATCTCTCATCGAGGATGATTACAGTGCCAGCATCCATTTGGCCTTTATCTGCGTGGGTTTTGAATGCGAATGTTTTTGAGGCGAGGTTTCGTGAGAATGTTTTGGGCTGAAGCCGTAAACGCACGATTCATCACCGGGTGCGGGCTGATCGTGATCGGAGCTTGCTCTGTGGCTGCGGCTGGTCAGAATTCGACTGGCGACACCGCGGCGAACAAGCCGGCGACTAATAAGTCCGCGACGGCAAATCCCACGACCCCCAAGCATCGAAAATCCTCCACACTGGCCACCGGCGGCAAGACCCGCACGGCCTCGATGGGGAAACGCTCCTCGCGGAAGAAGCGTCTGCGCGGCCAGCAGAAAATTGACTCCGAGCGAGCGCAAGCCATCCAGGAAGCGCTGATCCGCGAACACTACCTGAACGGAGAAGCGACCGGCACCTGGAACCAAGCGAGCGAAGACGCCATGCGCCGCTACCAGGCCGATAATGGATGGCAGAGCAAGACCGTGCCGGACTCGCGCGCTCTGATCAAACTGGGCCTGGGGCCGAGCAAGGACCATCTTCTGAACCCGGAGAGCGCTATGACTACCGTGCCGGACGCGCCGAGAGCGGAGCCCATGCCCACCACATCGCACAGCGCGCCTGCCACTGCGGATCCCGTCCCGGCTCCGAATTCCAACCAGAACGAATCCTCCCGCCCGCAGTAACTTCGGACAGGCAGCTTCATCTGAATTATTCCGCTTGTCGTCCTGAGCGTAGCGCCCTCTTCGCGAAGCGAAGCGGGCGCGAAGTCGAAGGATCCCTTTTGGCTCCTCCATCGACGGCTTGAACGAGTTCTCCCGTGAATTACAGACGCCGCCGCACAGGGAGAATGGCTCCCCACGTTCGGGGATGGAGTTAATGTGCAGGGATCCTTCGACTGCGCGAGTTCATTCGCAAAGGGCGAATGAACCCGCTTCGCTCAAGATGACAGACGGCGAGCCGCACGATCAGCAGGCGCTTATTAATTCTTCCGGTAGCTCGTCATAACGGGACGCGGGAAATAGGGCAGGGGTTGATTGGCGATGATGGCGCGGGGATTTGCTTCGACCATCGCCTCGGCAATTTCCCGGCCATAGATTTCGGCGACCGCATCGCGCGCTGTGGAGAGAATCGGAATGCGTTTGTCCATTTCATGCGCATCGGTGGCGAGCACGTGCACGGCCTGATGTTCGAGCAGCCAGAGCGCGGCGCGGCGGGCGCGGTCGCCCCAGAATCCGGTCAGAGCCGAACCCGTCATCTGAACGACGTAGCCTTGATCGGCCCACTCCGCCACCCGCGCCAGGTTCTCGCGCAGAATCGGATTGCGCTCGGGATGGGTGATGATCGGCGTGATTCCGCAATTTCCCAGCTTGACAAAGGAATCCGTGGCCTGCAGCGGGACGCTGTAGTTGCTGAACTCGACCAGCAAATATCGCGTTCCTTCGATGACATAGCGCGTGGGATGGGCCTGTGCGTCTTGCAAGTTGTCGTAAGAAAGATGAAAGTCGCATCCCAGGCTGAGCTTCGGAGAGTCGCCAATCAACTGTTGCAGATGCACGACCAGTTCACTCAAATATTCGCGATCGTAAGGATAACGATCGTTGGCGTGGGGTGTGGCGACCATGTGGGTGATGCCGTCGGCGGCCGCCGCGCGGCACATGGCGACCGAGACGTCCCACGACTTAGGGCCGTCGTCTACTTCCGGAAGAATGTGAGAGTGAATGTCGACCACGATCGTAGGAACCCGGGCATACGCCCAAGGTGCGCGTAGGTAGATTTAAGCAGATTCGCAGGCAAAGAGAAAGCCGGCAGTCGCTACCAGATGGCCGGAACAACGCTCGAATTGCGAATCTGTGCGTCCGCGGTTACGAGGGTAAGCCCCTCCACCAGCGCGGTCGCCCCAATGATGCGATCGGCTGGATCTTTCGGGTAGCCAGCGGGAAGCTCGAACGCTTGCAATGCAATGTTGCCCGTGATCGGAAACACCACGAAATTGCGTTCCACTTCCGGCAGAAAGGTTGCAACGCCAGGCGTCAAGCGAATTCGTCCACGACTCGCAAGCAGCGCGATTTCGAAGAGGGTGATGGCGGAAACGGCCAGGCCCTCGTCTTTCGTACGTGCTTGCTCAATCGCAGCGTGCGCCCTGGGAGTTATCCGAGTGTAATCCTGGGCGAGCCAAATCACTACGTGAGTGTCCAGCAGCATCAATAAAGATCGCCCCACTCTTCGGGTGTGAGTGCCGGGGAGACAATATCCCCCTTGACTTCGATTTTGCCTTTCCCCTTGAAGAAGCCGAAGATGTCGTCCTTCTCTTTCTCTATGGGGACGAGCTTTGCCACGGGTTTTCCTCGCTTGGTGATGATAACGGCCTGGCGCTTGGCCTGAACCTCATCCATGATGGCGAGGCAACGGGCTTTGAAGGCGCCGGCAGGAATGGTTTTCATGGCTTCTCCGAAGATCATGGTCATTATACCATGGTCACACCCGTCGCGCGCGGCGGATAGTGCTCCCGATAAGCGAGTTCTCATTCTCCAGAAGTCTTTGCGCTTCCTGGAAGGCAGGGACCGAACGGTTGAGCTCTCCGGCCCACCTCAGCAGCATTGCCATCTTTTCCGCAAAATTGCCTTCGGCCCACGGACTTGACCTGACGGTGACTCGGTCTGACTTGTAATGTTCGGAGCCGAAAAGGCGGTTTTTATCCGAGTCGTATCGTGAGGATTCTGTCTCGCGATAGCCGGCATAGTTGATTCCCTCGACGATGAGTTCGCGGGCTGTATCCAGAGACAGGTTCATCACTGATTTCCATATCTTTCTCGGAGGAAGTTCGCAATCCCGGCATAGGCCTTGGTCAGTGTTTGTTCGTCGGGCAGAAAGACGATGCGGAAGTGCTGCGTTCCGGGCTTCTGGCCGAAGCCCGAGCCGTGAACCACCATCACATGTTTCTGGCGGATGAGTTCCTTCACGAAGATCTCGTCGCTCTCCGGGATGTCAATGCGCGGGAAGGCATAGAATGCACCGCGCGGAGCGACGCAACTGACGCGCGGTGTCGCTTCGCACCATTTCTGGGTGAGATCGCGGCGGGAGCGCAATTTGCGCTGCACTTCGATGAGGTGGTCTTGCGGACCTTCGAGGGCGGGCTTGATCGCATATTGCTCGGGATGGTTGGCGCACAGGCGCGCGCGCAGCAGGCGGTGTACACCCTCGGTGTAAGTCTTGACCGCGGCGGCGTCGCCGGAGACGATGCCCCATCCGATGCGCCATCCGGGGACGAGATAGTTCTTCGACATGCCGCCGAAAGTCACGCAGGGAACGTCGGGCGCGACCGAGGCGAAGGCGATGTGCGGCGTGCCGTCGAGAATTAGTTTGTCGTAGATCTCGTCAGAAAAGACGATCAGGCTGTGGCGGCGCGCGAGGTCCGCAATTTGCTCCAGCATCTGGCGAGTGCAAAGCGCGCCTGTAGGGTTGTTGGGGTTAATCAGTACGATGCCGCGGGTGCGCGGCGTGAGCTTGCGTTCGATGTCGGACAATTCAGGCTGCCAGGAGTCGTCCTCATCCAGGTCGTAAGCGTTGATCGCGATGCCCAGCTTGCAAAGCACCGCGGAATAGAGCGGATAGTCAGGCTTCGGCGTAACAATGTCTTCGCCGGCATTCACCAGCGCGGAAATGCAGAGGTCGACCGTCTCACTCACACCGGAAGTAACGAAAACATCGCGAACCGTGGTGATGCCCTTGCGCATGGCTTCGCCTCGGATGGCTTCGAGCGCTTCGGGAATTCCGGGGGATGGCGCGTAGCCATTCTTGCCGTCGCGCATGGCCTTGTAGACAGCTTCGATGATGTGGGGCGGGGTCTGGAAATCGAAATTCAGCGGATCGCCGACGTTGAGCGGGAGCACTTTGTGTCCCTGTTGGATGACTTCATCAGCCACGCACGCCAGGTCACGGATGGCGTAGCGAACGTTGTCGAGGCGGGCGGCAGCGGTGACTTCGCGAACTTGGGTGATGGACATCCCTCAAATTCTAACCGCAGAGTACGCCGAGGGCGCAGAGAAATCCGGCCGGCAAGTGCTTTGACCACAGAGACACAGAGGCACAGAGGAGAATCAGGCTGATTCAGATTTATCTGTGACTCTGTATCTCTGCGGTAGAAAGTCAGTCTTCGCGGTCGATCTGCGCCTTCTGCAGTTTATCCGAATAATCCACGTAGACTGACTTCCACTCGGTGTAGAAATCAATCGCGCCGATGCCGCCCTCCCGGTGGCCATTGCCCGTAGCCTTGGTGCCGCCGAAGGGCAAGTGGACTTCGGCGCCGATGGTGGGCGCGTTGATGTAGGTGATGCCGGCGTACAAGTCGCGAATCGCCGAGAACGCCTTGTTCACGTCTTTGGTATAGAGCGCCGACGACAGGCCGTACTCGATGCCGTTGGCGATTTCAATCGCGTCTTCCAGATCTTCACACGGGATGATCGAGACTACCGGCCCGAAGATTTCTTCCTGGGCAATGCGCATCTTAGGGTCGACGTCGGTGAACACGGTCGGCTGCATGAACCAGCCATGCTGATATTCGCCCTGATCGAGGCGATTGCCGCCGCACATCATTTTCGCCCCTTCGTTCTTGCCGATATCTACGTAGCTGAGGTCGGTCTGCAGTTGTTTCTCATTGATCGCAGGTCCCATCTGCACGGTTTCATTCAGTCCATTGCCAATTTTCAACTTCTTGGCGCGATCGACGTAGCGTTCCACGAATTCTCGATATATGCCTTTCTGCACAACGATGCGGCTGGTCGCGGTACAGCGCTGTCCCGTGGTGCCAAAGCCGCCCCAGAGGCCGCCTTCGATGGCGAGTTCGAGGTTGGCGTCGTCGAGCACGATCATGGGGTTCTTGCCGCCCAGTTCGAGCGAGCAGTGCTTGAAACTTTTAGCCGCGATGCCGCCGATGATGCGACCGACGGCCGATGATCCCGTCAGCGAAACCGCGCGAACGTCGGCATGTTCGGCGAGCGGGGTACCTACGTCTGGTCCAAATCCACTCACGACATTGATTACGCCCTTAGGTAGACCTGCGTCGGTCAGGGCGCGAACCAGGTTAAACGTGGAAAGGGGCGTGTCCTGCGCGGGCTTGATGACGCAGGTGTTGCCGCAGACAATCGCCGGCAGAAGCTTCCAGGAAGAAATCGCCATGGGAAAATTCCACGGCGTAATCATGCCGCACACCCCGATGGGCTGGCGCACGGCCATGGCGAATTTGTTCGGCATTTCCGAGGGCACCGTGGGACCGAACAGACGCCTGCCTTCGCCGGCGTTGTAATAAGCGGCGTCGATGGCTTCCTGCACGTCACCGCGCGTCTCGGCGAGAACCTTGCCCATTTCGCGTGTCATTTCGCGGGCATAATCTTCCTTGCGCTCGATCAGAATCTCAGCCGCGCGGAAAACGATTTCGGCACGCCGAGGCGCGGGAACGAGCCGCCATTTGGCGAAGGCGCGCTTGGCCGCGTCGACGGCCGCGTTCACGTCGGCCTTGGCGGATTTCTGAAAGATTCCGACCAGGTCGCGGGTGTCGGCGGGATTACGATTCTCGAAAGTCTCGCCGGTGGATGCCTCGACCCACTCGCCATCAATGAAGTTCTTAAAGACTTTAGTCGGACCGTAATTGAGGGTGGGCGGAGTGGTCAAAGTATCGGTTGCCATAACTTCTCCCTAGAGTATCGAAGCAACTTAAGAATGCCCTAACACTTGATGCTACAACTCGCGCGGAAGGTGCGGCAAGGACCGGCGGCAGAGACTCGTCCAGGATATGCAGATATGCAGGACGGGCTAGGCACTTCGACGGTGCACCAAGGTAACGTCCCAAACTGTTTACGTGTTCTTTCCTCTCTTTTGCTTGTGCTAACGTTTTATCTACCGCATATTTACTGAGGATTTCGGGCTACGTGTCTTCTGACAATCGCAAACCGGGGATCCACGTTGCGTGGACGACCGTTACCTACCGCAGCGTCGTGCTGCTGATCCTGGCGGCGATCGTGGTGTTGTTTATTGTTTTGCGCATGGCGTTTCCGCAGTTCACCGAGAGCAGCCTGAAGGCGGGGGAACACGCCGGCAGCAAACTGCTGGAACGCGTGGCCAATATGGCTCCCGTGGCGGGCTCGGGAGGTGTGACCGCACAGCAGGCGCACTTTACCGCGCTCGACGGCACGGTTCGGGTGAAAAAGGGAAATGGCAACAGCTGGGTAAAAGCGGACTACGGCATCCCGTTGGAAAAGGGCGATGTGGTTCAGACCGGTTCGGAAGGCATGGCAAAGGTCGTCTTCAATGATGGTACCAGTTACACGGTGAAGCAGGATTCGCTGATCGTGATCGAAGAGAACTCCGCCAATGACCAGCAGCAAACTAACGTGGCCGTGGCGGTGAGCACAGGAACGGTCGATCTTTCGACCGCGACCTACAGCCAGGGTTCGAGATCGCAGGTGATTGTGGCAGGGGCGACGGCTTCGCTGTCCCCGGAGTCGGCGGCGCAGGTGCACAACGATCCTAAGTCGGACAATCACGAAATTCTGATGAAAAAAGGATCGGGCGAAGTTACTCGCAATGGCGAAACCGTGAAACTGGCCAACTGGGAGAAAGTAAGCTTCCAGGGGCAGCAATCGCATCTCGAAAAGGCCAAGGAGATTGGTCCGCCGACGCCGATAGCGCCCGCCAACATGGCGCCGCTTTTTTCCGCGGGCGAGGCCACGAAGGACGTGTCCTTTTCCTGGACTCCCATGGCGAATGCAGTTGGTTACCGTCTGCGCATCTCCCGCAACCCTTACTTTTCTTCTACACTGGTTGACAAGAAGGTTAATACGGCAGCTGTAACGGTCACCAGTCTGGGAGAAGGCGCGTACTACTGGATGGTGCAGTCCTACGACACGGCCGGGAAAGAATCGGTGGAGAGCGAGAAAAACCGCTTTACCATCATTTCCAAAGGCAAGCAGACCGAGGCCATCGAACTGGACCTGGATCCTTTCGTTCAGCATGGGCACGTGATCGAAGTGACAGGCAAGACTCAGACCGGGGCGCGGGTCATGGTGAACGGCAGCGAAGTGCCGATGGTAAATGCAGATGGCGGTTTCCATTACTTCACGCCGCCACTGCCCACCGGAGAAGCCGTGATTACGGTTACGGCCCAAACGGCGCAGGGCGGGGTGAATACGCAGCAGCAGAAGATCATTATCCAGTAGGGTCGCTCGATGCGCACTCCTGGCTGGGACTGTTCGGGGCAGGGAACTTTCGGGCGGGGCACGGTGGGCGGTATCCCGTAAAATGAATACCACCGGCACCCGATAGAAAAATAGAACTCTGGGACAAGTCCCGGACGAGGGAAACACGTCGAAAGACGCGGGAATACTTGGTCATGTCAAAGAACGGATTTCATTCAAGTCCAACACGCAGTCACAACCTCCGGTCGCTGTTCAGCATTTTCTCCAGCGACCTGGCCATCGACCTGGGCACCGCCAACACGCTCGTATATGCGCGCGGCAAAGGCATTGTCGTGAACGAGCCCTCCATCGTGGCCATCAACAAGAACACCGGCGAAGTAGAGGCGGTCGGCAAAGAGGCGAAAGAGATGCTGGGCCGGACGCCCGGCAACATCGTCGCCATCAAGCCCATGAAAGACGGCGTGATCGCCGATTTCAAAGTCACCGAGAAGATGTTGAACTATTTCATACAGAAGGCCCACAATCGCAAGATGCTGGTGCACCCGCGCATCGTGATTGGGGTGCCGTCGGAGATCACGCAAGTGGAAAAGCGCGCGGTCATGGATTCCGCGTATCGCGCGAAAGCCAGTGAAGTGCATCTGGTGGAACAGGCCATGGTGGCGGCAATCGGTGCGGGACTTCCTATCACCGAGCCCAGCGGCAACATGGTGGTCGACATCGGCGGCGGAACAACCGACATCGCAGTCATTTCGCTCAGCGGCATCGTCTATTCGCGTTCCGTGCGCATGGCCGGCAATCAGATGGACGAAGCTGTCATGAACTATCTGAAACGGAAGTACAACTTGCTAATCGGCGAGCGCACCGCCGAGCAAATTAAAATGGAAATCGGCTCCGCGCACCAGCTCGACAAGCCGATGACGATGGAGATCAAGGGCCGCAACCTGATCGAAGGCGTCCCCAAGACGATTACCGTCGACGACGGAGAAATCCGCGAGGCCCTCAGCGAATGCGTTTCGACCATCATGAATGCGATCCGCGTGGCACTGGAACGCACGCCTCCGGAGCTTTCGGCGGACATCAGCGACCGCGGCATCGTGCTCACCGGTGGCGGCGCGCTGCTCAAGAACCTCGACAAGCGCATACGCGAAGAAACCGGGCTGCCGGTTTCGATCGCCGACGATCCTCTATGCAGCGTGGTGCTGGGTACGGGCAAGATGCTCTCAGACTTCAAGCTGCTGCGGAAGATTTCGATTGAGTAGATATTTCGGTGTGTAGGTTTCAAGGTTTCAGAGTTTCAAGGTTTCACGTCGAGCGCCGGCGCGAATGTTTTGAAACCTTGCAACTTTGAAACCTTGAACCTTTGAAACTATTTTTTATGGAATCTGTCATTAGCCGTTACCGAAACCTCATCATTCTTGTGGGAGTGTTGTTTCTGCAGGTGCTGGGGCTGGCGATGCAGGTCAAGCGCAGTGGAGCCGAAGAAGAAAAAACCCGCCTGATCCGCATCTGGGCGGTGGACGCGGTCACTCCCTTCGAACGCGCACTGGTCTGGGTTCAGAACGGCAGCGGCAGTCTCTGGCACAACTATTTTTATTTGCGCGGAGTGCGCGCCGAGAACCGCCAGCTCAAGGAACAAATTGAGCAGATGCGGCTGCAGCAGGTCCGCCTGGCCGATGATGCCGCCCAGGCGCGGCGCCTGCAAACTTTGCTGGCCTTCAAAGAACAGTTCATCTCCCACACCGTAGCCGCGCAGGTGATCGGCTCCAGCGGCAGCGATCTCTCCCGCGTCGTCTATATCGATAAGGGAGAAAAGGCGGGCATCCAGCGCGACATGGCCGTGATGACGTCGGACGGCATTGTGGGCAAGGTGCTGCTCGTTTACCCGTCCGTCGCGCAAGTGCTGCTGATCAGCGATCAAAGCAGCGGCGTCGGCGCCCTGCTGGAAAAGTCGCGATTGCAAGGCGTACTGCGCGGTACGGCAAATGGCGAGGTCATGCTGGAACGCGTAATGAGCGACGAGCAAGTTTCGCCTGGCGAAACCGTGCTGACAAGCGGCGGAGACCAGATTTTTCCCAAGGGACTCCCCATCGGAACTGTGACGACGGTGGGAAGCGGCAAGGATTTATTTCTCAACATCAAGATCAAGCCGGCCACGGACCTTAGCAAACTGGAAGAGGTACTGGTGCTGGTGGAGAAACAAGAACGGCAGACGCCCACCGAGGATGCCGTTCACATGCGAGCGTCGGACATCCTGGCACAACGTTTGCCGTCGGTACCCGACAAGCCCATAGCGGATGCAAAGTCGGTTGCCGGTGCGGGCGGGGCAGCGGCCGCGAGCACCGCCGGAGCCCAGCCCAAGCCAGAAACGAAACCCGCAACTGGAGTCGCGGGGAAGGCGCAGGGTTTGGCAGCTTCGGGGACGGGATCGGCGAAACTCCCGGCTCCAACAAAAAGTGGAATTTCCACGTCGCCCCCTGGCGGAGTGCCGGACGCCGCAAAGAATTCCTCCGCAGCCAGGGGCCCGCACATCTCTTTAGTGAAGGACCAGCCAAAACCAGCCAATTCAGGTTCCCCTGTGCCCAAGAAACCGGATAGTCCGGGTGCGCCAATGACCGCCCCCACAACGATCGCCCCAACAACGACCGCTCCAGCAATGGCCGCCCCAGCAATGATCGCCCCGCGCACGAAAGCGGGACTGGACGCTTCTCAGCCTCGTCCGCCGAGCGCCCCGCCGAAGGCGGCCGACTCCTCCACACCGGCGCAGTCTAATTCGCACCCGCCCGCGGACGAGACCAAGCCACAATAGCGTGCCCATTACCTACACATCCGGGGAGCAGGTTGAGGTCTACCGGTTCAGTCTTCCGGTGACCGTCGGCGTTCCTTTGTTGGCGCTGTTTGTGCAGGCGTTTGTGCCGTTGCGGTTTCCCGCTTTCGCGGTTTACATCGACCTGCCTCTGCTGGTCACGATTTTCTTTGCCATGGCTCGCCGCAATCCGATTTCTGGTCTGCTCACCGGAGCGTTCATCGGCCTGGCGCAGGACATGCTGGGGCACAATCCTATTGGAATTTACGGAATCGCCAAGACCGTGGTCGGCTACGGGGCATCGTCGTTGGGTGTGAAACTCGACGTGGAAAACGCCGGCGCGCGGCTGCTGGTAACACTTGGATTTTATTTCCTGCACGCCGCTGTTTATTTCACCGTGGCCCGCGGACTGGTCAATATGACCCAGACCTGGAGTTGGCCCCACGGGATTTTGGCTGGATTGGCGAACGCCTTCCTGGGAGTGATTTTGTACTTCGTGCTCGACAAGTTCAAACAGAGAACGTGAAGCCGGTCGTTGGTCGTTAGTCGCTGGTCGTTGGCCATCGATCCCTGTGAATGCCGGCTGGACATGACCTTAGTTACCTCGTTCGATACCTCTTGAATTCGTTCCGGCTTACAATGAAACAACACCCCGCGCCAACGACTAACGACGAAGACGAACGACCAAGGACTAACAACTGATGTTCGGCCGCGACGAAAAAGTTTCCGCGATCCGCCTCACGGCGGCGCAGTACATCATCCTCGGCATCTTCCTGGTGCTGGCCTACGGGCTGTGGCGCCTGCAGGTGATGCAGAGCGATTTCTATTCGCTTGCGGCGGAAAAAAATCGTATTCGCAACGTCCCCGTGCTGGCCCCTCGCGGCAAGATCCTGGATCGCGAAGGCCGCACGATTGTCGATAACTATCCCTCGTTTTCTGCGCTGATGATGCGCGATTCTTCGCGCGATCTGGCCGGCGATGCGGATCTGATTGCTCAAGGATTGCATCTTGACCCTAACGAGGTGCGGGCGCGCATCCGGCGCTTCGCATCGCTGCCGCAGTACCAGCCGATTTTCCTGAAGGAAGACATCACGCCCGACGAGTTGCAGTTCATTGAAGCGCATCGCAACGAGTTGCCGGAGCTCGACACGATCATGGCGCACCGGCGCTTGTATCCCCGCAACGGGTTCATGGCGCACCTGATCGGCTACGTCGGCGAGGTCAGCGAAGACATGCTGAACCAGCCGCAGTTCGAGCTCTACAACGCGGGTGACGTAGTCGGAATTTCCGGAGTCGAACGCCAGTACAACAATTTGCTCATGGGCACCAACGGCTCGCGCCAGGCTCTGGTCGACAGCCACGGCCGCGAAGTCGGACGGCTGGGCGAGACCGAAGCGATCCCGGGCAAACAACTTCGTCTCACCGTTGATATTGACTTGCAGATTGCCGCCGAAGAAGCTCTGGCGGGGAAGAACGGCGCCATCGTGGCCATGGATCCGCGCACTGGCGAAATTCTCGCCATGGTGAGCGGGCCGGCGTTCGATCCCAACGATTTTGCCGTGCACGTATCACGCGATCAATGGAACAAGCTGGTCACCGACCCCGACAAGCCACTGTTGAATAAGGCGATTCAGGCGCAGCTCGCGCCCGGCTCGACGTTCAAGATCATCATGGGCACGGCCGGATTGCAAGAAGGCATTGCGCAGGATATGCACGTGATTTGTAACGGCGGAGCTGAATTCTATGGCCGTTACTTTAAGTGCTGGATTTCAGCACGGCATCAGACCCACGGTGTTGTCGATCTGGCGAAAGGGGTTTATCAGTCCTGCGATGTCTTTTTCTACACCCTCGCTGAAAAGCTGGGGATTGAGCGCATTGCGAAGTATGCAACTATGCTTGGGCTGGGGCAAAAGACGGGAATCGATCTGCCACAGGAAGCCAGCGGTGTAATGCCCTCGGAAGAATGGAAGCTGCGGAATTTCAAGCAGAAATGGTTTGCTGGCGAAACCATTTCGGTTGGCATTGGACAGGGCGCAGTCGCAGTTACTCCCATTCAGATGGCGCGCGCCTTCGCCGCCATTGCCAGCGGCGGCCACATGGTTCGGCCGCACGTTACCAATCCAGCGGATTTGCCCCCTGGGATGGTGCAGGCTTCGAACGTCCCAGATCAGGTTACGGTCCCAATCGACCCCAAGAATTGGGAAATCATCACTGACGCCATGGCGCAGGTGGTCAGCCCGGTAGGAACTGCCGCCTTGTCTCAAATTAAAGATGTTGACATGGCGGGCAAGACGGGAAGCGCCCAGACCATCAGCAACATGTTGAAGGCCAAGATGAGCGCCAGCGAGAAAGCCTTGCACAAGGATAACGGCTGGTTTGTCGGGGTCGAGCCCCGGCGAAATCCCGAGATTGTGGTTTGCGGACTCTATGAGGAAGGCGAGCACGGAGACAAAACCGCGCGCGTGGTGGCCCAGGTGATCAAGGCTTTCGTGGATAAACAGCGCCGCAACCCGCCGAAGATGGCGGGGAAGCAGCAGTCCGGCGGAAAGGTCGAGATTGGCGCTGTGTGGACGGCGCCTGATTTGGATGGCGACAGAGACCGGTTACAGAGCGGCCACTTCTTCCTTGATGTGACAACGAAGCCGTTGGCGCTGGCAACGGCCGCGCCCGGAATGCCTGTGCACTAATAATTGGTGGATGCGAGAGCGAGGATGCTCTCGCGACAGCCGGCGAGACGCTGGCGCTACGAAAGCTAGCAGCTAAGAGCTAGAAGCCGTTCTTATGGCCCGTTACGTTTCATATCGCGACTTCGACTGGATCCTCCTGATCTTCGTGCTCATCATTTGCGGCATGGGCGTGATGGAGATCCACAGTGCCACCATGCACACCAAGTTTGCCGGAGCGCACATCCGCCAGGTCTACTGGGTGCTGGGCGGCGTAGGCGCGATGTTTCTCGTCAGCCTGATCAATTACCAGGCTCTGCTCGATCAGATTCACTGGTTCTATATCGCTGCCGTCGGCGCCCTGATGGCAGTGCTGGTCTTTGGGCAGAAATATCTGGGAGCGCGCCGCTGGATCAAGATGCCGGGTGGCAACCACTTCCAGCCCTCGGAATGGGTTAAGCTCATCCTGATTCTCGCCGCTGCCAAATATTTTGCCGACATGCGCCAGCGCGAACTCTCCTGGTCCGACTTCATGAAGGCCGGTGCCATCGTCGGCATTCCGATGCTAATGGTCTTGGCTCAGCCTGATCTAGGAACTGCTCTCACTTATGTCCCCATCGCGATCATGGGAATATTTTTGGGTGGTCTGCAATGGAAGCAGGGGCTGACTGTCGCTTTGCTGGCGGCGATCGGGATTGGCGCGGTCTTTTTCACTCCGCGGGTGCACGTGTTGAAGACCTACCAGAAGCAGCGGTTGACCAGCTTTATCGACCCCGAACTCGATCCCCAGGGGTCGGGGTACCAAGTTGAGCAATCCAAGATTGCCGTGGGCTCCGGAGGCCTTTGGGGGGGCAAAGGCTCGCAAACACACGGTGCTTTCCTCCCAGTTCCGCAAACGGACTTCATTTTCGCCGCCTTCGCGGAGGAACATGGATTCGTAGGCGCTCTGGGGATTCTGCTGCTATACTTCATTGTGCTGATGCGTTTGACTCAGAACGCGCAAACAGCGCCCGACCGCGCTGGAACGTTCGTGGTGATGGGTGTGGTGGCTGTGCTTAGCTTTCATATCCTGGTCAATGTCGGCATGGTGGTTGGCTTTATGCCGGTCACTGGAATACCCCTGCCGCTCATGAGTTACGGCGGATCTTCCGTGTTGTTCATGTTCCTGGCGCTGGGAATGGTCATGAATGTTCGTATGCGCCGCTTCGTGAACTAACTTTTCAGAAGCAACAGGTTCAGGAACCGGGAAGACGGCAGGAAGCAGTTGCTGCGCTTGGAGGCGCAGCCCCAAAAATATCGATCGCCCTCGCGTAAAGGGGGCATTTTACCGGCCAGTCGAGCAGTCGAAGGCCGGGCAGGATTGAAGTCAGGTTGTCAGCTGGGCAGGGAACGGCCCCCCGACCCTTAACGGGTCTGAGAGTGCGGTCACAAACCCCGGCAGAATTTAAAGCGATAAGTGCATAAGATTCCCAAGCTTGCGCAACGGACTCGGCGAAGAGAAAACCTCTCCGGCCCCGTCTGTCCCCGTTTCGGGGCGGCATCGCGACACTCAATCCTCCCGCCACCTCTTCTGACTCCACCCCGGTGAAGCCCGTCCGGCTTCCTTAATAAGTCGGCGGACCGGAGTGTTCGATGAACAAGGAACTATTTGTCTCTTCCACCCCTCACGAAACCAAGGTGGGCCTGGTGGAAGACGATCTGCTCGCGGAAGTCTATCTTGAGCGCGAGAACGAATACACACTAGCTGGCTCTATCTACAAGGGACGCGTCACCCGCGTGCTGCCCGGCATGCAGTCGGCCTTTGTCGATATCGGCCTGGAACGCGACGCCTTCCTTTACGTCTCCGACTTTATGGAGTTGGAAGAGCACGACGACGATTTGACCGATGTTGTCCCCGCGACTCGCAATGTGCCCGATCTTCGGCCACACCCCGCCCGTGCGGACGCCGTCGCGGGCACGAGTGAAGGGTCTGAGACCGCATACCCGCCCGAAACCGATTCGCAGACTGAATCCGATAAAGATGAAGCGCCGGGCGAAGCGTTCGTCCAATCAGAAGATGCAGGTGACGCGCAGCCGACTCTGTCAGCCGGGACAACTCCGGATGATGCGGGTGGTGATGCGCAAAATCGCGAGCGTGGCAGCTGGCGCGGCCGCCGGCGCCGCCGTGGCGGGCGCCGCGATGGCCGCAATGAAGCCCGAAGCGACGGGCGCGATCGTGGATCGGACAGAGGCCCGGATCGCAGTGCGGAGCGACCTCCAGAGCGAGCCGCCGACCGCGTTTCAGAGCGCGGGCATGAAGCACGCTTCGCGCGGCCTTCCGACCTCCCTTCTCCCCGCGGGTTCGATTCGGGCAGATCACAGACCTCGGGCCCACCGCCGGGATACCAGCCAATCCTGTTGCCAGGAGAGTCGATTTCGAAGTACCAGCGGTATGCGCAGCAGTCGACAGCACAGCAACCGCCGGCACAGCAACCGTCAGCACAAGAGGGGGCCGCGGAAGCCGCGTCTGAAGCTCGCACCGAATCCGTCGCGCCTGTAGCCGCGACATTCCCCGAGGATGAACCCATTTTTGCCACCGCTACCGAGTCGGCAGCCGAGCCTCTTCACGAGCAACACGAGGACATTCGGGCAAACCAGGAAGAACAGCCGGAGCACGCGGAATCGGCCTCGACTTCGACCGACTGGAATCAGGAATTCCGCCGTCCCGAAGCCGACAGTATTCCCGCTCTCGGGTGGCCGGGCGAGTCTCGCGTCGCGGTTGAAGAAGAACGCGTTCGAGAAGAAACGGATCATCGAAGTGTGCCTGCTCCCGAACAAATCGATGAACCTATGCGTTCCGCGCGCGAAGAACAGACCCCGGTTTTCGCCTCCCCGGGCACCATGGAAGAAGAAACCATCGACGAAGAAGAAGCGGACGCGGTCCATTACGAGTCCTCTTCCGATGAAGGTTACGAAGAATTCGAAGAAGAGACCCACGCAGCCGGCCAGCCCGGCCACCTGAACGGCGATGCTCGCGAAGTTGTTTCCGAAATCCACATGGCGTCGATTGCCGAGTCAGGTGAGGGGCGCGCGGCGGATGCTGCTCCTGCCGAAGGCGAGAGTGAGGAAGACAGCGAGGAACTCGAACTCGAAGAGGCGCAGGCCCAGGCGGAAGCCGCGCTCGACGCGGAAGCCCGCGGCAACGGCACCGTCGATGCCCGGGCAGAAGTGCGCGCTCCCTCGGGGACGGCCGGCTATACGCAGCGAACCCAGCGTCCTGCGCGGCCCGGTTACGATCGCGACCGCCAGGGTGGACCGCGCGATCGTCAGCGCCGCGGTGGAGGCGGACGCCGCTTCCGTCGCCGCGAAAATTCACCGGTTCCTCTGATTAGCGATCTTCTGAAAGAAGGTCAGGAAATTCTGGTCCAGATCGCCAAGGAACCAATTGGCAAGAAAGGCGCTCGCATCACCAGCCACATCGCGCTGCCGGGACGGTTTCTGGTCTACATGCCCACGGTGAATCACACCGGCGTCTCGCGAAAAATTTCCTCCGAAGAAGAACGCCAGCGCCTCAAGCGGATCATCATGAGCGAGCGCGAGAACGGTCACGGAGGCTTCATTGTCCGCACCGCAGCGCAGAGCGCCAGCGAGGAAGAACTTCGTGCCGACATTCGATTCCTGAAAGGCTTGTGGCAGGACATCAAGAATCGCGCCGAAAGTTCCAAGCCGCCCGCGCTGATCTACCATGATCTCAACGTCGTGGAGCGCGTACTGCGCGATCAGGTCACCTCCGAATTCAGCGTGATCTGGGTCGACACCGAGCCGGAGTACGAGCGCGTCCTGCGTTTCTTCAACCGCTTCCAGCCCGCGATGGTTAAGCGCGTCAAGCTCTACACCAAAGAAACGCCGCTGTTCGAGCAGTTCGGCCTCGCCGAAGAAATGAACAAGGCGCTCAAGTCGAAAGTGTGGCTCAAGAGCGGCGGTTACATCGTCATCAACCAGACCGAAGCGCTGGTCGCGATCGACATCAACACCGGCAAATACGTCGGCAAGACAGCCCGTCTCGAAGACACCATCGTCAAAACCAACGTGGATGCAATCAAGGAAATCGTGCGCCAAATCCGGCTCCGCGACCTGGGCGGCATCATCATCATCGACTTCATCGACATGGATGAGCGCCGCAACCGCCAGCGCGTGATGCAGGCTTTGGAAGAAGAACTCCGCCACGACCGCGCGCCCTCAAAGACGCTGCAGTTCAACGATTTCGGGTTGGTCGCGATTACGCGCAAGCGCGTCAAGCAATCGCTCGAACGCACCATCGGCGCGCCCTGCCCCTACTGCGAGTCCACCGGATATGTGAAATCCGTCACCACCGTGTGCAATGAAATCTACGTCGAGATGCGGAAGATCGCCAAGCACCTCGAACACGAAGACGTAATGTTGCGCGTGCATCCCGATGTGGCCAAGGA
Source organism: uncultured Acidobacteriaceae bacterium (assembly GCA_963709305.1). Lineage (GTDB taxonomy): Bacteria > Acidobacteriota > Terriglobia > Terriglobales > Acidobacteriaceae > Sulfotelmatobacter. The sequence goes on from CAVPWO010000014.1 coordinate 34,859, forward strand.
ACTGAAGGCCAACAACGGCCGCTTACTGAACGAAATGGAAGAACTGACCAAGCGCACCATCATCGTGAAGAGCGACCCGGCAGTGCATCAGCAGCAGTTCGATATCAACTGAGCGGCCCATGCAGGGACAGCCGCCTGCTTTGCCGTTATAATTGCGCCTACTCATGGCGCTAGCCGTAGGCACGAAGCTCGGGCCGTATGAGGTCCAATCTCCGCTCGGCGCAGGCGGCATGGGCGAGGTATACCGCGCCAGGGACACCCGCCTGGATCGAATCGTAGCGATCAAAGTTCTCGCTTCCCATCTTCCTTCTTCGCCCGAACTGAAGCAGCGGATGGAACGCGAGGCTCGAGCCATTTCCTCCTTGAACCATCCCCATATCTGCCATCTCTACGACATTGGATCGCAGGACGGCATCGATTATCTGGTCATGGAGTTTCTCGAAGGGGAAACTCTGGCCGAGCGGCTGCGTAAAGGCGCTTTGCCGCTAAATGAGATTCTGAAGATTGGAATTGCCGTCGCCGAGGCACTTGCCATAGCGCACCGCCAGGGAATCGTGCACCGCGACCTGAAGCCGGGAAACATCATGCTGACTAAAGGCGGAGCCAAGCTCATGGACTTTGGGCTGGCGAAGTCCGCTGGTACCGGCGTCCCCCCCGGATCGAGCGCGCCTCTTTTGTCGGCCGCTCGAACCATGAGCCAGGGCAGTCCGCTGTCCCCGCTCACCGCAATGGGCGCCATGATTGGGACGATCCAATACATGTCGCCGGAACAGATTGAGGGCAAAGAAGCAGACGCGAGATCGGACCTGTTTGCTTTGGGCGCCGTTCTCTATGAAATGGTAACCGGCGCCAGGCCGTTTGATGGCAAGAGCCAGATCAGCGTGGCAAGCGCAATTCTCGACAGGGAACCGGAGCCGATTTCTGCATCTCAACCACTCACTCCGCCCGCCTTCGAGTACATCGTCACCACCTGCCTGACGAAAAATCCCGACGATCGCTTTCAGAGTGCACATGACGTCATGCTGGAGCTGAAGTGGATCGCACAAAGCGGAGCATCTGCTCTCAGGCCGGCCGAGAAAAAGAAAAGCAGGAGCGAACTGCTGCCCTGGCTGATCGCGGGGGGACTTGCCCTGATGCTGATCGCATCCCTTCTCTGGGGGCGCGGCTCTAAGGATAACTTGCAGACTACATATTTTTCCGCGCCACTACCTTTTGCGGCGCGAGACGTAGCGGTCTCTCCCAATGGCCACACGGTTGTGATCGTCGGACATCGGGAGTCTGAACGAAACAACCTGCTATGGATCTACGAACCTGGGTCCCAGGATGCGACCAGCCTTGCGAACACAGACGGTGCCAGCTTCCCATTCTGGTCTCCTGACGGGCGGTCGCTCGGCTTCTTCGCGGACGGAAAACTGAAGAAGTTAGATTTGACCGGGGGGCCGGTGCAGACGTTATGTGACGCACCCACTGGCCGCGGTGGCACCTGGAACAAGGATGGCGTCATCCTGTTCACTCCCAGCGGCCACCTGGGAGTCGGCCTCTATCGGATTTCAGCCTCCGGCGGAACTCCGGCTCAGATCACGGTTCCCGACAAGACCTTGCTCGAAGACAGCCATCGTTGGCCGCTATTTCTGCCAGATGGAGTCCACTACTTTTATTCCGCGATCCACCTTTCCGGGCGAAGGGACCTGACTTCGATCTATGTGGGTTCGCTGAATTCGAACGAGAAGCGCCTCGTGACTAAGACCAGCGCCAACGTAGCATATGTCGCGCCCTATCTGCTCTTCTACCGCGATCAGACTCTTTTCGCTCAAGCTTTCGATCCCAGAAAATTTGAGTTGAGCGGAGAACCTGTACCCATTCTGACGGACGTTCAATACTCGCCGAGAATTTCGCGGGCTGTATTCGGGGCTTCCACCGCGGGGTTGCTGGTGACCCAAAAAGCCGGAGACTCCGGCGCTTCTCAATTACTGTGGGTCAACCGGAAAGGCCAGGAGACTGGAATGGCGCTCCAACCCGGCATTTACGGCAACATCATGCTGTCTCCCAACGGCAGAACTGTGGCGTCAGATACAACCGATCCCGCGAGCCAAAATACCGACCTCTGGACCTACGATCTGGAAACCCAGAGTGCGAAGCGCCTGACCTTCGATCCCGCCATCGACACACTGCCGATCTGGAGTCCGGATGGAAGCCGAATGGTGTTTTCGTCCAACCGTGGGGTCACGTTCGATCTGTATTTAAAGAATACGAATGGGGCGGAAGATGAGAAACACATTCCGCAGGACGGTCCCGACAGGTTTCCCACCGACTGGTCACCCGATGGCAAATCTGTGCTCTACGAGCGCGGCGCAGACTTGTGGTTTATGACGATTCCGGGACTCAAGCCCACTGAGTTTCTCAAAGCGAGCTCCACTTTGAAGAGCGGCCGGTTCTCACCGGACGGCAAGTGGGTGGCATACGCCTCGAATGAGAGCGGACGATGGGAGATTTATGTAACCTCTTTTCCCGAGGGGCATGGGAAGTGGCAGGTATCGAACAGCGGCGGTGATCAGCCTAAGTGGCGAGGCGATGGCAAGGAGCTCTTCTATCTTTCCACCGACAGCAGAATTATGGCTGTTCCGGTGAAAACAGGAGCAAATTTTGACGCTGGTACTCCGACGGCGCTCTTTCAGGCCAATCCGCGTGAAATGCCCGCGACGTCGGAGCGCTTCTCCTACGACGTCACCAGAGACGGGCAGAAGTTTCTCATCAACACCCAACTGAAAACAGCGATGACGCCAGTATCGGTGGTCCTCAACTGGACTGCAAAGCTGGACAAATAGGGTTGAACGATACGTAGGCTTCCTGCCGCGCACTTCAAGCCAGCGGGCGCAATCGTTTTTGGCCCGGGTATTATGGGATTGTTGTGCCATCTATCGATGGTAAATGCCATGGTATAATGGCATGCATGACAACCACCCTAACAGTGGATAAGGCTGGACGCATCGTGCTGCCGAAACCCGTGCGGGATGAACTTCAGTTGATTGCTGGTGATTCGCTTGCATTGGAGAGTTCGGAGGAGGGGATTATGCTCCGCCCTTTGCGAGGGACTGCGGGCTTACGAAAGAAGCAAGGGATTTGGGTGCTCCGAACCGGGCAACCGCTTTCTAGTTCGATGGTAGACGCGACCTTGCGCCAAATTCGCCTTGAACGGGGGCAAAGCAAGTCCGTTCCGAGGTCCACGCCCGGTGGTGCGAGGAAGTCGCGTTGAAATCGTTCTTCGACACCTCGGTACTGATTCCGGTTTTTCTCGAAGACCACCCGCATCACGATCGAAGCTTTGCGGCCTTTTCAGCGGCTGACAGAAACTCGTCCTGCTGTGCGGCTCACAGTCTCGCCGAGGTCTATGCCACCGTCACCCGATTGCCGGGTAGACACCGTCTGAGCGGGGATCAAGCCGTTTTGTTTCTTGAGGATATTCACGTGCATCTGACCCTGGTTTCGCTGGATGGGGACGAATATCTCAATACGGTTCGTGAAGCAGCGGCGAACGGGATCGTGGGAGGAATGCTGTACGATGCCCTGCTTGCGGCCTGTGCGTTGAGAGCGAAGGCGGAGTTTCTCTACACGTGGGATGTGCAACACTTCAAACGGTTAGGTCCAGAAATTAGCAGAAGAGTTCGTACTCCCTGACCATAAAGCCCAGCGTATTTAGTTTTCGGCGGATTCGTCCAGGAAAGCCGCCTCGGCTGCCGGAACTCCGGACTCGCCCAACACTGTTGTGAACCTCAATTGCTGCGCAGGGCTTCCATGGGATTAATGGAAGAAGCGCGTCGAGCGGGAATGTAGCCCGAGACGGCGGCCACCAGCAGCAGCGCCAGGGCCATTCCCAGATACGTGGGCAAATCCCAGGGCGATGTGGCGAACAGTAACGAAGCAATTAGCTTGGCCACGGCGAATGCGCCGAGCGTACCGAGCGCCATGCCCGCAAACACCAATCGCAGTGTTCCGGCAAGCACCTGGCGCTGCACCCGGCCTGTGCTTGCGCCGAGAGCCATGCGTATGCCGATCTCCGGCGTCTGGCGCGTGACCGTGTAAGAGATGACGCCGTAAATCCCAAGCGTGGCCAATAGCAATCCCAGTCCAGCGAATGCGGCGACCAGAATCATGAAGAAGCGTCGCGGAGAGACGGCGCGGTCCACAATTGAGCGGATGGGCCGGAACTCGGCGGCGGGCTGAGCGGGGTTCAGTTCGCGCAGAGTGTGGAGGACGCTAGCGGCGAGGGCCGCGGGCGGAAGGCCGGTGCGGATGACCAGTTGAGCCCAATCCGGCGTTTGCTGCATGGACGGATAATAAATTTGCGAGCCCGTCCCACCTTCCACGCTCTCTTCATGGACGTCGTCGACGACGCCGACGACGTGGTCCTCTTCTTTGTCGCGCATCAGGATCTTGCCCACCGCATCTTCTCCCGGCCAGTAGAAGCGAGCCGCGGATTCGTTGATCAGGACAACTCTTTCGCTGCGCGGTCCATCGGCCCAGGTGAAGTCGCGCCCATGCAAGCGAATGCCCATGGCGCGGATGAATCCCGGCGTGATCACGTACACCAGGGGATCGGGCAGTTCGCCCGGAGCAAAGGTCTTTCCTTGAGGCACCGGAGTATCCCATTCGCGGTTGGGTCCGAGCGGGAGAAAGTCGGCGATTCCTGCGGCTTCCACGCCGGGGATCGCGCTGACTCGCGAGATAATCTGCTGGAAGATGGCGCTTCGCTTGGCGATGCGGGCGTCGTCGGATGGTGCGCTTTCGTCATAGTTCACTTGTATGGAGGCAGCGCGGTCGGGCTGGAAGCCGAGGTCAACATCAAGCACCTTGATAAAGCTCCGCAGCAGCAGGCCCGCACTGACCAGAAGCACGCATGCCAGGGCAATCTCAGAGACCACCAGCGCGGCTCGGACCCGCTCGTGTTTGCGGCCCAACCCAGCGCCTGCACCGGAATCCTTGAGCGCCTCCTGAAGGTCCCCGCTGGCTATCCTCAACCCGGGAAGCAGGCCGAAAATCATGGCGGTGAGGACCGCCATGAAAACAGTCCAGACGAATGCCTGACTATCGATCCGCAGGCTGCTGAGAAGCGGCAGAGCCAGAGATCCCTGGTGGGCCAGCCACGCGATCAGCATCAGGGCCAGGCCGAGTCCGAGGGTCGCACCCGCGCCGGAGAGCACCAGGCTTTCCATGAGCAACTGGCGAACGATGCGGCCGCGGCTCGCCCCGAGCGCGCCGCGAACGGCGAACTCCTTGGCGCGCGCGGCGGCGCGAGCCAGGAGCAGGTTCGAGAGGTTCACGCCCGCGATCAACAGAATCGCGCCCACAGCGCACCACAGCGCAATCAGAGAGCGGCGCAGCTTGCCCGTAACGTAATCCTTCAGCGGGACGGGAATGAGATTGCCTTTGTACTGCCCGAGGGTTTGAGGAAATCTCACGTTTTGATAGAGATTGGGCGCAACGCGCCTGCCGTCGTCGATCCCCTGGGCTAGTGTTACTCCGGGCTTGAGCCGGCCAAGGAGCGTGGTGATATTTCCCCAGTTGCGTTCGAAATCCAGGTTAAGCGGGACGAAAAGATCGACTTTTGTGCCAGGAGAAAACACGGCGCCGAAGTCGAAGCTGGCCGGCAACACGCCCACCACAGTCACGGGACCAGAGTCATGCGGCGTTCCGTTCAAATCGAGGGCCTTGCCTACGATGGCGGGGTCGGCGGCGAACTGGCGCCGCCAATAGGAATCCGTCAGCAGAGCGACTGGCGCGGTACCGCGAGATTCCTCGGAAGTGAAAAGCCGTCCCATGGCGGGCTGCACGCCGAGAACCTGGAAGAAGTTGCCAATGACTTCGATGCCCGTTGCCGGCTCGGGCTCCCCGCGGCCGGTGAGGCGGAGATTATCCGGTGTGGTGAAAGCCTCGTATCCAGTGACGTCCTGATAGGTGCGGCTCTGAGCGCGAAATTCTTCGTAGGCATCGGCCGAGAAGGTCGCGCAGGACCGGCCGCATGCAGATGGCGGCGGGGCGATCCATACCAACTCATGCGCGTTGGGAAAAGGCAGCGGGCGCAAGAGCAGAGTGTCGACCACGCTGAAGACAGCGATGTTGGCCCCTATGGCCAGAGCAAGAATTAGGAGGGAGACAGCAGCGAAGGCAGGGTCGCGGCCGAGTGTGCGGAATGTGTAACGCATGTCCAGGAGTAAATCGGTCCAGTAATTCGCGAGGCGTCTGCGGTGTTCCTTCTTCTCTCCTATCTGTTGGCCGATCCGCTGCACGGCGCGGAGGTCTCCGAACTGGCGCTCGGCTTCTTTGCGGGCAGCGTCTGGATGCCAGCCTTGACCGATGAGGTCTTCGGTCTTGGCTTCCAGATGGAAGCGCAACTCGTCTTTCACGTCGGCGGCAGGATCGGGACCGAAGAGGCGAGCATAACGGCGCCAGAACGGAACGGGTGTCATCCGATTTCCTCCGGCCTCGCCACTTGCGTCGCAGCGAGTACCTTGCCTACGGCGGTTGCATAGGCCTCCCACACCTTCACTTCATGGCGCAGCCGCCGTCGGCCTCCGGGGGTGAGCCTGTAAAACTTGGCTTTGCGACTGTTCTCCGAGAGTCCCCATTCCGCTTCAAGCAGCCCCTTGCTCTCAAGTCGCCAGAGGGCTGGATAGAGTGTCCCCTCTTCGAGCAGCAGAGCATCGTCGCTGTGCCGGCGGATGAAGTTGGTGATGGCATAACCATGAAGTGGTCCCCACATCAGCGCTTTGAGAATGAGAACATCCAGAGTGCCGCGAAAGAATTCTAGTTTGGCCGTATCCATTCGTTCCCCTAGCGTTCCAAGGGAAGTTTCTCATGGTTCCCATGGGAAGGCAAGGGAACCCGACCTTGAGCCCAGGTGTTTCGGGCGGACGGAAGCAAACCAGAAAAGAACGCTTGACAGGTGACATAGTGTTATAGTTATATATAACAGCATATGACGATGATTCATATCGAGTCAGGGAGAGAAACCCGGGCCTGAAGCTAAGGAAACTCTAAGGAGAAAAACCATGAAATCGCTACGTTTTATGCTGTCCATTGTTCTGGCGTCGCTCTCTACTGTGGCTTTTGCGCAGTCCACCATGGAGAAGTCCGATGCGCAGAAGTCGTTCGCAACCATGAAAAGCCTGGCGGGTGAGTGGGAAGGCCCCGTTACCGTCCAAGAGATGCCGGAGATGTCAGGCGGCAAGATGCACCTCTCGCTGCGCGTGACCTCGAGGGGGCACGCGCTGGTGCACGAGTTCCAGGAAGCGGGAACGCCGTTGGACGCAACCAAGTACGACCATCCGGTCACGATGGTTTATGTGGACGGAGACCAGCTCACACTGATTCACTATTGCGATGCGGGGAACCGGCCGCGCATGACCGGCAAGATGTCGCCCGACGGTAAGGCGGTGGAGTTTGAGCTCAAGGACATCAGCGGGAGCACCGAGATGCACATGCATCATTCCGTGTTCACCCTCATCGACGCCAACCATCACACCGAGGATTGGACGTTCATGATGAAGGACAAGCCAATCCACGCGCACTTCGACCTGCAGCGGACGAACTAAGGCGCGCGATATCTCTAGTAAGGGCTATCCGGGAAAACATCATGGACCGTGAGTGGAACGACAGTCAGCCGATTTACCGCCAGCTTCGCGACCGTATCGTTGCGATGATACTGGACGGCGTGCTCAAGGAGGGCGATCCCCTGCCCTCCGTGCGCAACGTCGCGGCGGAATATCGGGTCAATCACCTCACGGTCCTGAAGGGCTATCAACAACTGGTCGACGAGCAACTGGTCGAGAGCAAGAGAGGTCGCGGCATGTTCATCAATGAGGGTGCGCGCAACCTGCTGCTGCAGGGCGAACGCCAGAAATTTCTTGGTGAAGAATGGCCCAGGGTCTACGCGACCATTCAACGGCTCGGCTTGAAAGCGGAAGAACTCCTCAATGGTGACGGGGCTCGTCCGTCGTTCTCCAGTCATCAATCGAAGCCTCCCAAGGAAGAGAGCTGAAACCATGGCATGCATCGAAGCACGCGGTCTCCGCAAGTCCTTCGGCAAAACCATCGCGCTCGACGGCGTGAACCTACGCGTGGAACAGGGCCGCATTCTCGGACTCATTGGTCCCAACGGCGCGGGCAAGACGACCGCGCTCAACGCAATTCTCGGCCTCGCGCAATATCAGGGAGAACTGAGAGTGCTCGGACGCGATCCCTGGAACGAGCGCGATCGGCTGATGCTCGATGTCTGCTTCATCGCCGATGTCGCCGTGCTGCCGCGGTGGATGCGGGTTTCGCAGGCTATCGACTACGTCGCGGGCGTGCATCCGCGATTCGATCGTGCGAAGGCGGAAGGGTTTCTCGAGAAAACCGACATACGCCGCGCCAGCAAGATCAGGGAATTATCCAAGGGCATGGTGACCCAATTGCACCTCGCTCTGGTGATGGCCATTGACGCAAGACTGTTAGTGCTCGACGAGCCGACGCTTGGCCTCGATATCCTGTATCGCAAGCAGTTCTACGATTCGCTGCTGAACGACTACTACGACCGCAACCGCACCATCGTCGTGACCACGCATCAGGTGGACGACATCCAGAACGTGCTCACCGATCTCATGTTCATCAACCACGGTCGAATCGTACTCGATTGCAGCATGGAAGAATTCGAGTTGCGCTATGTGGAAGTGACGGTGCATCCCCAGCAGGTCGCCGCAGCACGCGCGCTCAAGCCGATTCACGAACGCCAGGTACTCGGCCGAAGCATCCTGTTATTCGATCTGAAGTCCGATTTGAAGTCCGATCGCGTCGATCGCAAGCAACTTGCTGCGGTCGGCGAAGAGCACACGCCCAGCATTACCGACTTGTTCGTTGCCATGTTGGGAAATACGCAGGGAAATAGGCCGGTCGATAATTCCGGCCAGGCACAAGGAGTGCCTAAATGAATACTCCATTGAATGCGATGCCGGAGTCGCCGTTCGGCTCGCAGGCTGTCGCGCCCGCAGTGATGTCGGAGACCCGGCCGCTGTACTGGTCGATACGGCGCGAATGGTGGGAGAACCGTTCCATCCATATCGCGCCGCTCGCTACCGCCGGCGTCTACCTGTTCGGCTTCTTCATCAGCCTGTTTTGGGTGCCGCGAAGCCTGCGCGGAATGGGGGCACACGAGTCGCTGCCTCCTGTCAACGTCCTCGCTATGCCGTACAGTCACGCTGCCATGCTGATCATGCTGATCGCGTTCCTCGTCGGGATCTTTTACTCTCTCGACGCGTTGCACAGCGAACGCCGCGATCGCAGCATTCTGTTCTGGAAGTCGCTGCCCGTTTCCGATCTTACGACCGTGCTCTCGAAGGCGAGTATTCCGCTGGTGGTTCTGCCCCTGCTCACCATTGCGATCACCGTTGCATTGCAGCTTGTCATGTTGCTGCTGAGCGCCGCCGGCCAGCTGGTGAGCCACGCGGGTACCGCGGTGCCGTGGGCTCCGCCGTTGTTCGAAATGGAACTGGTGTTGCTCTACAGTGTGAGCGTGCTTGCGCTGTGGCATGCGCCCATCTACTGCTGGTTTCTGCTGGTCTCAGGCTGGGCGCGGCGCGCGACATTTCTATGGGCCGTGTTACCGCCGCTCGCGATTGGCGTCCTCGAGTACGTTGCCTTTCACACTTCGTATGTGGGAACCCTGCTGCACGATCGATTGGGTGGATTCGCTGCGGCCGCTTTCGACCTCAAGGACAAGAATGGCGTTCCGATCGATGCGCACTTTATTCCGCTGGCACAACTCGCTCCGTGGAGATTTTTGAGCAGCCCGAGTCTGTGGCTCGGGTTGGTGGTCGCCGCGATATTTCTTGTCGCAGCGGTCCGGCTGCGCCGCTATCAAGGACCGATCTGAGCCACTCCAGCGCGCCGCGCGAATAACGACACTAAAGGAGCGGCAGCATGCGATCGCCACTGTTACTTCTTCACATCATCGCTGGCACTTTGGGAATGCTGCCTGGATTTGTGAGCCTAGCTCACGTTGGCGAGGGTCTTCACCGCGATATCAGCCTGGTTGCGCAGCTTTTGTACGGATTCGTGGATCGATCGCGAAGCGGAGCCCGATCCGCTCTGTTCCGCCACCTTTGCCACGCTGCCCGCATCCTCAGTGGTAGAACTCGCCATATCCAGCAACACGACCACGGCGTCAGCGTGCAGCTTCCATAGCGACGACATTTTCGCGCTGCGCTTTAATTCTTCCAGTTCGGTGCTGATGCGCGCGGAAATCGACACCATCCGGATCAGCGTGCGAGCCAAATCCGCGCGCAGGCTTTTTTCTTCCAGAAACCCCGATCCGTATGCGTCCGCTTCCGCCGTGGTTAATGTCAGGTTGAAGAATCGCATGGGAACAACCTGCCGGTACTTCGGATCGGCGACGCGCACGAACACCCGAATGGATTCCTCCACCCGCCGCAACTTGCCTTCCTCCGCCGAAATTTGCTGCGCAGTAACCGCGGGTGGCTGAAACACCGGAACTGCAACCGTAGCCTTCGCGGCCGCTCTTGCCGCCTTGGGCGCCGCCGCCGAACCGCCGGATGCGCGCGAAGTCTGCCCGGACGGGGCCAGCAGCGCGCGCCGGATCGGCGGACGCCGATCCAATTCTTTTTTCAGTTTCGATACGCGCCGAAATTTTTCCAACGCACCGCCATAGTCAGCCTGCAGCAATTGCTTCTCTTCGATCGCCGCCACGTGGTCCACCGTCACTTCCACGCCGTCGACTGTAGTTAGAATCGTTCCGCCCATTTCCTCCAGCGCCTGTCCGAAGGTTTTGATCTCGCCCAGGGCCTTGATGAACAATTCGTCAAACTTCTTGCCGAACGTTGCGTTATAGGCCGAAACCGTGGCCAGCACTCCGGGATGATAGAACGACGCATCAAGCCATTGTTTCAGTTCGCGCACCCGCCCAATAATGCCGGAGTCGATCAGCGCGTTGAACTCCCGGAAGCGGGCAACTTCCTCCCGCAACGGGTCGAAGCGCCGCAGCAATTGCACATGCTCTTCGGGCAGCGAGGGCACGTCGGTATCCGCCAGAATTTCAATCAGCGCGATCTCGAAGGGCGAAAGCGGCAATGCGCCATCCAACCCATAACCGCTTTGCTGCCACTGTCCCGGCACCCGAGGATGACGGTAAAGAAAGGTCGAAATCAAATCGGTCTTGTCGCGGTTCACGTCACTGGGTTCGCGACGTCGCACAAAATACCGCAGCAGGGCCTCCGCCACTTCAGAATCCGTTTCCGGAGTCAGCGCCTGCCGCACCATCGCCGGCGTAATCGCCATATCCAGCATATGCAGCCAGCGGTACATACGCGACAGCGTAGTCGGCAATTCTCCGTCGGAGTGGCGCAGCGCGTCCTCGTCCAGACCGCTCGGGATGGGCACGTCCCCACCCAGCGCGTCTCTCATGAGCTTCTGGTAAAAGCCCTGGACGGTTGCCAAAATCGCCAATTCAAAACGTAGATCTTCGGCCAAACATTCCCCCGAGAGTAGAAATGCCCTCTAAACTTTCACGATGTCTCAAGTAAAAATGAAAAGTAACTTCGGGTGCAAGTTACTACCGGCGCGAAGTCAACTCAGCGATAAGAAGATTCCCCGGAAGGACATGACCTTTCGCGTGCGGGTTGACGAAGTCCGAGATTCTCGTAGGGACGTAGCTTGCTACCGTCTCAGCGTACCGCACTACTTCTTCAGCTCCTTCAAAATCTCGCGCGCAGCGTTCGCGCCCGAGCCCCCGGTGAGCCCCGAGCCGGGATGCGTTCCGCTCCCACACAAATATAAGTTCTGAATTGGCGTGCGGTAGCGCGCCCAGTCCAGCAGCGGACGCATGGTGAAGAATTGATCGAGCGCCAGCTCGCCATGAAAAATCTGACCGCCGGTGAGTCCATAGTGTTCTTCCAGATCGCGCGGTGTGATGATCTGGTGAGTCAGTATCAGTTCCGGCAAATTCGGCGCATATTGCGCCAGAGTCTGCACTACGGTCTGGCCGAGCGCGTTGCGCTCGGTGTCCCAGTCGCCCTTCAACTGATAAGGAGCGTACTGCATGTAAACCGACATCACATGTTTGCCTTCGGGAGCAAGCGTCGGGTCGGTGAGGGACGGAATCGTGGCCTCGAGATAGGGTTGGCGCGAGAAGTTGCCGTACTTCGATTCGTCAAAGGCGCGCTCCAGATAGTCAATCTCGTTGCCGATGTGAATGCGTCCTCTAAGCGCGCTGACATCGTCGTTCTTCAGCGCCGTAAACCTCGGCAATCCGGATAGCGCAAGGTTCACTTTCGCGACCGTTCCATTGCCGCGATAGTGCTGCATTCTCTGCAAGAAGTCCGGCGAGAGATACGTCGGGTCGGTCAGCTTGAGCAAGGTGCGTTTTGGGTCGGCGTTGGAAATGATCGCCTTCGCATGAATTTCCTCGCCGGTGGAGAGGAGCACACCCGTAGCTATTCCATCCTGCACCAGAATCTCAATGACCTCGGCGCCGGCGCGAATCTCCGCGCCCGCCGCCGTTGCGGCCGATGCCATGGCTTGCGTAACCGCGCCCATGCCTCCCGCGGCAAACCATGCCGAGCCCGCGGGATGAGGGTCTGCAGCCGCGCGGATCAGCAAGACCAGCGCGCTTCCCGCCGACCACGGCCCAAGAAATGTTCCAAACACGCCGCGTGCCGCGATCACCGCCCGCAGCAATTCGGTTTCGAAGTATTCCGAGGCCAGGTCGGCCACCGCCATCGGTCCCCAGCGCAGCAGGCGAAACATGTCTCGCTTACCGAGTCTGCGGATCGCGCGCCCCGTCTGCAGCATGCTCCATAAATCGCCGCGGCTGGGGTGGTCGATATCGGGCGGCACGGTGGCCAGCGCTTCACCAATAACTTTGCTGATTTTCCCGAGCGAATGCTCGAATTCGGAATACTTCGCCGCATCTTTCTGCGAGAACGCAGCGATCTCCTGCGTGGATTTGGTCGTATCTTGATAAAGCGATAGCGCGCGACCATCCGGAGAAAGCGCGGTCACGCAAATTTCCGGCGTAATCCACCTGAGTCCGTGCTTCTCCAGTTGCATGTCGCGGACAATCTGCGGTCGAATCGGGCCAGCCGTGTGCGCGAGGGTCGAGCAGCGAAAGCCGGGATGAAACTCATCGGTTACGGCGGCCCCGCCGACCTGCACGTTGCGCTCGATCACAAGCGGTGTGTACCCAGCCTTAGCCAGATAGAACGCGGTGACAAGACCATTGTGGCCGCCGCCGATAATGACGATGTCGCGCGACTTACGCTGCGTAGGCGCTGACATGGTTATGCCGCTCCCTTAATGTCTTTGAGAATTTCCAGCGCCGCCAACCGCCCATTCGCGCCCATGATGCCGCCGCCCGGATGTGTCGCCGACCCGCACATATACAAATTCTTGATAGGCGTGCGGTACTGTGCCCAGCCCGGCACGGGACGCAGAAAGAAAAGTTGTTCCAGAGAAAGCTCGCCCTGGAAAATGTTGCCCTCGCTCAGCCCCCACTCGCGCTCCAAGTCGAGCGGCGTAATCACTTGCTTATGAATAATGATGTCTTTGATGTTGGGCGCGTACTCGGCAATCGTATTCACCACGGTTTCGCCGAAGGCTTCCCTTTGATCGTCCCAGTTCAGCCCCGGACGCAGCTTATAAGGGGCATACTGCACGAAGCACGACATCACATGCTTTCCCGGCGGCGCAACCGAAGGATCGGTCAACGACGGAATCACCATATCAATGTACGGATGCCGCGAGAAGTTCCCGTACTTCGCATCGTCATACGCCCGCTCCATGTACTCCACTGAAGGCGAAATCGAAATTGCACCTCGCAAATGGGAGCCTGGTCCGGGCATGCATTTGAAGTCGGGAAGAGCATCCAGCGCCATGTTTACCTTGCCCGACGATCCGCGAAACTTGAAGCGGTTTACATCTTCCAGAAACTCTCCGGGAAGCTGCTGGGCTTCAATGAATTTCGTAAATGTGAGCCGCGGATCGACGCTGGACGAAATTACATCCGCGTAGACTTCGTCGCCGTTGGCGAGTACTACGCCCTTGGCCCTGCCGTTCTTTACGATGATCTGCGAAATGCCCGACTGGGTGCGAATCTCGACGCCCGCTTCGCGCGCCGCGTCGGCAATGGCATTCGAAATCGCTCCCGTGCCTCCGCGCGCAAATCCCCAGGCCCGAAACGCTCCGTCGATCTCTCCCATATAGTGGTGCAACAGCACGTAGGCCGTTCCCGGAGAGCGCACACCCAGGAATGTGCCAATAATTCCCGAGGCCGACATCGTCGCCTTAAGCACGTCGGTCTCAAACCATTGATCGAGAAAATCGATGGCGCTCATGGTCATCAGCTGCACCTGGTTGTACTTGTCGTAGCTCGACATGCCCTGAAAGCGCCGCCCGATGAACAACAGTTTCATCAGTTCGCGAGGATTCAAGGTCGTCGGGTCCGGCGGCACCATGCTCAGAATCGGTTTCACGAAGCGGCACATGGCTTGCATCGCCTTGCCGAACTCGTCGTAGGCCTCGGCGTCCACCCGCGAATGGCGCGCGATTTCGCGATGCGTCTTGCCATGATCGTTCACACGCCACAGATAATCTCCGCTAGGCATGGGGGTAAACGTACCATCGAGCGGAAGAATCTCCAGGCCATGGCGAGGAAGATCGAGGTCGCGAATGATTTCCGGCCTCAGTAGCGACACAACGTAAGAGCAGACCGAGAACTTGAACCCGGGCACGATTTCTTCCGTGCAGGCCGCGCCGCCCAGGACGTGCCGCCGCTCCAGCACCAGAACTTTCTTGCCGGCGCGCGCCAGATACGCGGCGTTGACCAGCCCGTTGTGCCCTCCGCCGATGACGATTACGTCGTATGAGTTAGCCATTAGCTCGTAGCTCCTAGCTTTTAGCTCTTTCTTTGTGATGTGTGGAAACGCAATGATACTCGCGGAGGGAACGCTGTGCGGAAGACTAGAGTCCGCTAGGAAGGACTGTCCATTGGATGAGGCGTCGCATAGCGAATCCAGCATAGCCGTTTTCTGCTGCCTTGTACATTTTCGACGCCGGAACCCACCCCAGAGGCGTCATCCCGAAGTCCCCCCGTCTTCTCCAGCGGGGCGAGGGATCTCCCGCGATTCGGCTGTTGGCACCCTGGGCGCGGAATCACCTTTGATAAGAGCTCCGGCGTATAATCCGGGGTTCGTTAATTCTTAAGAGGCTCACTTTGCCCATTGGAACCGCATTTCATGAAAGAACGTTCCCTCTGTGCCACAGCCTGAACTACCGCGAGTGGTCGGGCTACTACACGGTCAGCGTCTATGAAGTTCATCATGAGCATGAGTACAACGCCATTCGCAACGCTTGCGCGCTTATCGACATTTCGCCGCTGTACAAATATCTGATCACGGGCAAAGACGCGACCCGCCTGGTAAATCGTGTCATCACACGCGACATCAATAAAGTGAAAGTCGGCCAGGTCATTTATTGCTGCTGGTGCGACGAAGAGGGCAAGGTCATCGACGACGGCACCATTTCGCGTCTGGAAGAAAATGTCTATCGCTGGACAGCCGCCGATCCCAGCCTGCGCTGGTTTCGCCAGAACGGCTTGAACCTGGATGTGCAGATCGAAGACATCTCCGAAAAAGTTGCCGCGCTCGCCCTGCAAGGCCCGACTTCTGCCAAACTGCTCAAAGCCGTCGCCGAGGCGGACATAGCCAATCTGAAATATTTCCGTGTCACTCGCGGAAGAATCGCAGGTGTGGCTGTGGACATCTCGCGCACCGGCTACACCGGCGATCTCGGCTATGAAATCTGGATGCCGTGGACCGACGCCGTAAAAATCTGGGACGCGCTCGCCGAGAAAGGCAGGCAGTTCGATCTGCACGCCGCCGGCATGCTGGCGCTCGATGTTGCCCGCGTGGAAGCCGGTCTGTTGCTGATCGAAGTGGACTACACCAGTTCAAAAAAGGCATTGATTTCGTCGCAAAAGTTCTCGCCTTACGAGCTCGGCTTCGGAAAGATGGTTCATCTCGACAAAGAAAATTTCATTGGCAAGCGCGCGCTCCAGCAGGACGCGAAGAAGGGCGTGCCCCGCCAACTCGTAGGCGTTGAAGTCGATTGGACCGATGTCGAGCAGCTCTACGAACGTTACGGCCTTACTCCCGCGGCGCCCACGCAGGCCTCGCGCGTCGCCGTGCCCGTTTATTCGGTAGATAAACAAGTCGGCAAGGCGACGACCACCAGCTGGTCGCCGATCCTAAAAAAATTGATTGCCCTGGCCAGCATCGAAACTGAACATTCAAAGCCGGGTACTTCGCTGCAGATGGAAATCACGATCGAGGCAATGCGTTTGAAGACCAACGTGAAAGTAACGACGCTGCCGTTCTTCAATCCTCCGAGAAAGACGGCGACTCCGACGTAATGCCTACTTAGGGACAGCCGAGGGCGGCTGCCCCACATAACGCTAGTGTGCGTTCCGGTTGATCCGTTTCCAATACAAATATCCCGGCACGCCGATCAGCACAATCGCCGTTCCCCAGAACGCCTGCGTCGGGCGCGTGAAGATCGTGTTGAGCGTCCAAGCGGTTCCGATCACCACATAAATTGCGGGCAGCCACGGATATCCCGTACAACGATACGGCCGCGGAATCTCCGGACGCTTCCAGCGCAACAAAAACATTCCAATCACGGTCAGCGTATACGACAGCACCATGCCATAAATTACATATGTATAAAGCTGATCGTAGCGGCCGCTCAATGTAAGCGCCGCGGCCCACACACCTTGTCCAATCAGGCTGAACGCCGGCGTACGCCACTTGGGATGGATCACGGCCATGCGTTTGAAGAACACGCCATCCCGCGCCATGGCGAGATAAACCCGCGCTCCCGAAAGCGTGCACGTCGCCGCCGCGCTGAAACAAGAGATCGCAATCATCAACGACAACCACACTGCAGCGCTCGGCGAGAACAGTGCCGTGGCCGCGGCGTGGGCAATGGTTTCGCGGTTGGCGATTTCTTTCAGCGGCAGCGCGTAGACATAAGTCAAATTCATCGCAATGTAAATTACTGCAACCGCGAGCACGCCTAGAACCATGGCCCGAGGCACGTTCCGTCTCGGTTCCTTGACTTCGCCCGCCACCCACGTGATGTATACCCAGCCATCATAGGCCCAGAACACGGCGATCATTCCCACCCCTAGCGCGGAGATCAATTGTGCAGGGCCGAGTCCCAACGTCAAACCCACCCCATGCGACTGAAAATTGGACCAGTGCCCCTTGCCGATGGCGAATCCTAAAATGACGAATACCGCCATGGCCGTGAACTTCGTCGCCGAAGAAACATTCTGCAACAGTGCGCCCCAACGGAGTCCTAGCACATTCACGAGAGTGAGAACGGCGATCAGCACCAACCCCAGCAAATGGGCGCGAGTGAGAGCGATGCCGGCGGCCGCAATCACCACATGATGCTGCGAGACCACCGGAAAGACTTCGCCGAGATATGCGGCCGAAGCTACGCAGAGTGCGGCAATCGATCCCCCATTGGCCACGCTGAACAGCATCCAGCCGTAGAGAAAGGCGATCAGGTCGCCATAAGCCTCGCGCAGATAGATATATTGACCACCAGAATCCGGAAACATCGATCCCAACTCGGCAAACGCGAAGCACGCGCAGAGCGAGATCAGTGCGCCCAATACCCATACCGACAGAAACAGTACCGGCTGCGGCAACGGCCCGGCGATATCTTTTGCGGTCAGAAAAATCGACGACCCGATTACGCCGCTGACCAGCAGCAGCACGGAATCGAGCAACCCCAGTCCCCGAACCAGGGTGGGTTTGGAATCAGATGGGATTGAGTTGGGAGTTCCTGAGCTAGATGAGATAGCGTCGCTACGGGGCAACACTGGACCTGGTTCCATTATCCAATGCCCAGCTCATCGGACGATTCGAGAGCGGTCCCGCAACGCCGGCAGATCACCGACGAGCAATCCCCGCACGTCAGCGGATCGGTAACCTCCTCGGCACAGCTGGGACAGTAAAGTGATCCGGGGTCCGAGTCCGGTACTGGATTCTGAGGACGTGTTGCCATGAAGAGCAAAACTGTAACATAGAAGATCTCATCTCACTAGCCGCGATCGCATCCATCCTTCAAACCAGGCACAGCTGAAATACCGCAAAAGAAAAAGCGGAAGCCGGGATGAAGCGGCTTCCGCCGAAAGTTGCACTCCGATCAGCTCGTCGTATTATCGACTGCCAGAATCCGTTCCCGGCGTAAACGAAACACCCCGCAGAACCTCACCTGATTCTGCCTGCCGCAATGTAAAGAAGCTTTCCTTTGCCGCGACCGCCGGATCGGTGTTCGAGAGAGAATCAAACACAACCATCAGCCGATTCGGGTCTGCACCCTGATCCCCGTTTCCGCTGATCGTCGAAGTGATCCCCCAAATGCCGACAAAGCTATTGAAGCCAACCGCGCCTGTAATGTTGCGCAGACCATCCGTCGCCGGAGCCACGGCAGACCCGTGGCAACGTTGGTTCCAGACTGATAGTGAGAGATCGTATAAGGTTCGCCCAGCCCCAATCCGGTTTGCAGCGTATAAACCAGATTCCAGGTGTTGGTGGACGAATTGAAAACCCACTTCTGTAATCCGGCCGTGGTTTGTGCGGCAGCGTGCGTGTAAAGGTCTGTTCCTCCGGCATAGCCATCTCCTTCGTCAGCAACATAAAGCGTCGTGGCATTTGCAAACCACATCCCAAAGGGATAAGCCAGAGTGGTCGCGGTCTTGTTCGGGATCTGTGGGAAGCCTGCCAGGATGCACATATTGCTGGGAAGCCCGGTCGTTTGAAGCGTGGCCGGGTTATAGGCAAGTGGAGAAGTCGGCAGAGCCGCCGAACTCGAAGGGAGGCCGACACCCTTAGGGCACGCGCTCCCGGTCGTGTCGAGGAAATAAACGGTGTTCACTCCATTGCTGCCGCTTCCCTTCGAGTAGTACAGCACGTTGTTGAAGACGGTGAGACCGCGGAAGTTGTCATCCTTGCCGATCTTGTCCGCCTTGGCTCCGAGTTCCGTGACGAAAAAACTTCCATCGGGAGTGGGAAGGCCCGGATTCTGCTCACTTTCCGGAGCATTCGCCGGGCTGATGATCTGCGTACCCGCACCCAGAATAATGCCGTCCGGTTGCGGATTGGCGCCATTTCCCGCGTTTCCCGACGTATAGAAGAAGTTGTCGCCGTTGCTGTTGTTCAGCACGACAGCGCGGCCATTGTTGCCGCTGTAAGCGTTGGTCTCCGTGAACTGGAAGCGTCCATAACGGTCGACCACGGCTTCCGCTCGAAGGAAACTTTCTCCCACGGGATTCGTCGGATCGACGGCTGCGGGCGTATTGGAATTCGAAACGTCGAGTTGGTCGATGGGTGCGACATACCCGGAAAATGTAAGGTATTGTCGGTCGGTCGACAGGTTCAGCGCCATCTCCGATTTCGAGCTGAAACTTGTGACCAGTTGATCGCTCATGCTGCGAATTCCGCGCTGCGAGCTGTTCGGAACCTCCAGACTGTTAATCACGAAGCCAAAGGGAAACATCTGATCCAGAAGAATTTTAGAAGTGATCCCAAAGCTGCCGTCGTAAATGTCATTATTCCAGACAAACGGATACGTCCCATTGTAGGGAGCGCCGCTGGCTGCGCCACATCCGCCGGTGGTATTCGCGCAATTCGGGGGCAGGATTTCGCCAACCTTGACGTTGTTAGGATTGTTGTCATACACACTGCGGCTAACCACCAGGTTGCCGGGCCAAAAGAAGAATTTGTCGCGGTCGCCCTTGTGATCTTGCGCAATCGCTGGGACGGCAGCTATCAGCGCGCCGAATGAAACTGCGGCAATCGCTTTCGTCAGCAAACCGGAAATATTTCTGTTCGAAGCTTTTCCTGGCATTGTGAGTTCCTCTCTATTAAAGTTGTGTTACAAGCGCCCGTGCCCCGGGCGGTGCACACTTTAGCAGTCCGGTGTTACGGGTCTGTTACAGAGAGTTGAATCCCGAATTTATTTTTGTCCCAGTGCCGTCAGCGAAGGACCAACCGCCAACGACCGACACATGCCTGACAAATCCCCAACTCCCGACGAAAAGCTGCAACACGAATTCAACCGCTGGGCCAGTGCCGGCGAAGGCGAGAAGATGGAGCGCCATCATCTCGACATCACCGAGAAGACCATTCGATTGATGAATCTGCGCCCGGGCGAGCGCATACTCGATCTCGGCTGCGGTTCAGGATGGGCGACCCGGCTGTTGGCCCGGCTTGTCGGGGAAGGGCCGGAGGGATTCGGGCAGGTCGTCGGACTCGATGTATCCGACGAAATGGTGCGCCAGGCCCGCGAAGCTTCGAAAGACTTCGAGAATATTCTCTACGTCTGGGGATCGGCCCAGCAGATTCCTTGGGAGGAAAACTTCTTCGACAAAGTCCTGTCGGTGGAGTCGTTCTACTACTATCCCGACCAGGATCGCGCGCTGATGGAACTGTTTCGGGTGATGGCTCCCCGCGGACGGCTGTTTATCCTGATCAATCTCTATAAAGACAATCCATATTCATTGCAGTGGGTCGACAAACTCAAAGTCCCGGTTCACGTCCGATCCGCGAACGAATATGTCGAACTCCTCAGGAAGCACGCATTTGAGGACGTGCAGGCGCGCCGCATTCCCGACGACACCCCCACTCCCGATGATTACAAAACCAAGTCTTTCAACAGCCTAGACGACCTGCGTTCGTTCAAGCGTGAGGGTGCGCTGCTGCTCATGGCTTCCAAGCCCGACCTGCGCACCCCTTCTCCGGGATACACGATCTACTAACCGCGAGATATCCGCATCAGAGGATTACGGGTTGCCGTGCGCGGCTGTTGTCCGCTCGACAAAGAAAATCACGTCGAATGCTTTCTGCCAGCGCGCCTTCGCAATCGCCATTGATTCTGCTTCATTCTCGCTGTAGACCGCGCCAATGCTTCGCATAGCGCGAGGCTCGGCGAACCACTGGGCAACTGGCCCGTGGGTTGGCAGTTGGCGAAGGTCCAGGGCGAACCACGGAATGTGGGCAGAAGCCAACGCGCGATCCAGACTGCCCTCGGGAAGCTGACCGACGGTGAATTCGCGCAATGATTTTCCGGGCTCGACGGCGCGAAAAGAGCCCTCATTAAAACTAAACCCGAAATTCACCATTGCTGGTCCGAATTTCTCGTGCAAGTATGCTCCCATCGGTCTGTAACCCGGGTACCCCGCGTATGCGACGTGGCCATTGTGCGCCCACAACACAATCTTCGCGCCCGGGTTGTGATCCGCGATCCATTCCACATTCTCGGCCATGCTTTGGTCGCGACTCTTCTCTCCAGTCTTTAACTGCATAAACTGCAGAACCACTCGGGCGTTTTGAATAACCCAGTCAACGTTATCGGATTTTGAACCGTCCCGCACAAACCGTTCCCTATCGCGCTCCAAGTGTGCCAGGATGTCTTTGCAGCGCTGAGCGAGAGCCACATCCTGCAGGTCTGCGCCCAAAGGTCTTGCGATGCTCGTCGGCCGTATTCGCAGACTCTGCTTTCCGGTGTGAGCGACAGAGTTGTCGAGATCGACCTCATATCCGGTTGCGCCGGCGTGAAATCCTCGAAGAGCGCTCGATTCGAAATCGAAGTCGAACAGAGCCGAATCTTCGTAAGGCAGGCCGTTGAGGACAACCTTCAGGGAATCGAACCACGCCGTCCCGTCTCCAGGATGAACGAGTCCAAAGTTAATGCGGCTGGCGTTCTTCGGGACATCGATTGACAGTTTATAGAAAGTCCAGTCGGTCGTTCCTCTTGGACCGTGCTCCTGCATATTGTCGAAGGCCAAAGGTTTGGAACCGTTCTCGCCGTCAACCCGCCACCACAGACCAGCCCAGCCATTGGTTATGGCCTCGGTCTTGATGTAGCCGCCGAACTCGATGTGTTTACCGGCGGCTAACTCGACGGGGAAAGTCCCCGTGGCCACGCCAAAAGAAGGCTGTGTCGCCTCGGTCCGGTGCGCAACTTCTGCGTAGATCGAGTCGACCGTGTTGAAGAAGGAGTCGTCGCGGCCCAATAAGAATCGACGAACCATATCCATAGCCACATTCGGCGTCTGCATATCGAATCCAGTGAACTCGATCCGGCCTTTACCCGAGCGGTTGAACTCGCGCATCCACAGGATCATATTCAGCACTTCTTCCGTATCCCAGGTCCAGAAATACACTCCTTTCAAGAGTTGCTTCGGATCGCCCTTGCCATTCAGAACGAAATCGTTCAAGCGGTAGGCTTCGGGCATGTTTGCCTCGATGGAGAAGATGGTGAATCCCTTCTGACTGGCCAGGAATTCCAGGATGCGGTGTTTGAGTTGGAAGAACTCGCGAGTGCCGTGGGTAGCTTCGCCGAGCGCGACGATTCTGGAGTCGCCTACTACTCTCGCGATCTGCCGCATGTCCTCAAAACCATGCCCGGCCTCCACGGTATGCAAGGCGATGGCGTGAGAACGGATCCATTCGGTGGGCGGAGGTGGGTCCTGCGTAGTTTGTGCTGTGGCTACAGCCAACAAAAACAAAACAGGCACGGTGCGTCGCCAATTGAAAATCTCGGCAAGTTCCAAGCGACGGCACCATCGCCAGCAATGCATCCAGGAACAGTCGTGCTCCACACACAAATGTTACTAGATGCTGTCATCATCCTCATCGTGGTGATTCAGGTCTTTCGCGGGACTCAAAGCGCGGCCATCCTGCGCATGGCGAATCTCGATTCTGCCATTCACATTCTTGAGCTCGATGCGCGTCCCGCCGCTCCCGAGTTCTCCGCGCAGGTCATGGCCCACAAACCGGTGATGGTTCACATGCAATCCGAAATCGTTGTTGATTCCGCCGGAAAGCGTGGTCGCTTCGAGTTCTGCCTTCGAGTCCGAAGGTATGGTCAATTCCACTGACCCATTCACCGAGTTCAACTCGACCGAATTCCCTGCAAGCTGGTCGAAGCGTGCATCCAGGCGTCCGTTGATCGTGGACAACCGGGCTCGCCCGGCCAGATTGTGGGCTTCCAGCCGTCCGTTGATGCAGGAGGCGATTACTTCTCCGCTCACGCCCGTGATCTCAAGCGAACCGTTGATCAGTTTGATTTCATCCAGCCGGGCGGTGCGCGGGACCGTCAGCGTGTACTCAACACTCGCCGGGTTATAGTGCGAGCCCCAATTCCATCCTTTATCGTGTTCGGGATACCTGGTTCGAATCGACAAGGAGTCGTTCCTCGAGTCGATCTCAATCTTGGCTTCCTCCAGTAATTCCTTCGTATCGGCGTATTTCACTGCATCCACCTTTACCTGGTTCTGGTCCCAACTGGAGATGTGCACATCGCCGTTGATATTGTCCAGTTCAATGCGGCCATCCGCTGTTAGGGCATAAGTCTGATGAAATTCCTCGCTGAGGGCGCCCCGGTGGTCGGCGGCGTGAGCTCCAAGGGCAAGGATGAGAAGGGCGCACACCGTTCCCAGAACGGCTCCCAGCCAGCTGGCAGATCGGCGATTCCGGTTCATGATTCCTCCGTTTCAAGGGTTTAGACGTGCCGGAGCGGAATTGGTAAGGAGCTGAAACGGGAAATTGTTATGTCAGGTTTCATTTCGATACCCGCGATAAGAAAGTTACCTCCGTGACGTTTCGGTTCAACAGCCGGCGGACGACAATCCATGAAGGGCTGATTGGGGTGCGGGATGTCGCAGGAATACGCAAAAACTGCGGGCTGGCGGCAGCTGGAAGTTGCCGGGCGCGTCATCGCGCTTTGCCTTCTATTGCTGACGCCCAACTGGATTCTCGCCCAGACTCCAGACTTTGAAAAGCCAGTCCCGATCCTCACCGGCAGCATCGGCACCTTTAGCTTCGTCACGGGTGGCCAAAATCTCATCGATACCCAGATTAATCCAGTGCTCCTTGTTCCCTTGGGAGACCGCTGGCTGATCGAATCGCGAGCGGAATTCGAGGGCATGTTCCAGCGCCCGCCCAATGGCGGACCCTATGGCGGCCCGGTCGATAAGCACGTGGACTACGCTCAGATCGACTACATTGCCAGTCCTTACTTCACCGTCACCGCCGGCCGATTTCTCACGCCGTTCGGAATCTTCAACGAGCGCCTCTATCCCGTCTGGATTCGCGCCCTGCAACCCGACCCTTTGATTCTTCCCATCAACACTGCCCCCAGCGACGGAGCCATGTTTCGTGGCGGTTTTCCAGTCAATGCCAAGGCCAACATGAACTACGCCGTTTACGTGTCGGCCACCAGTATCGGAATTGGCAGCGTGGACTCCGAGCGCCACGTCGGCGGTCGCGTGGGCTTCTTCTTTCCCGGCCTGCGTCTGGAAGTTGGCAGCTCCTGGCAGAAGACCTTGCAGGACGATCGCAAGAACGCCTTCGGCTTCCACATGGGCTGGCAGCCGGCGAAGGTTCCACTAAATCTGCGCTCCGAATTTGCCCACTCTTTTGTAGGCAGCGGATATTGGATTGAAGGCGCGTACCGCCTGAGCCAGGCGCACTTCTGGCAGAAGGAAATGCGCCGCACCGAGGTGGTCGCACGGATTCAACAGTTTTATACGGGCGAGATCGGCACCGACGGCGCCGCAGCCCTCGGCCTGCCCAGCGCCGATACTCGCGAGGCCGATTTTGGAGTCAACTATTTCCTGCGAGACGGCTTTAAAGGCATCGCCAGTTACGGGCGGCAATTCAGTTCGGAGGGAAACTTCAACCAGTGGAGCTTTGGCTTCGCTTACCGGTTCGCGGTTCCGCTCGGCCGCGTGGGTGCGCCATGAATAAGAAACTTGCTCTGACGACTGCGCTGGCTGTCCTTCTCTATACTCTCGCGTTCGTGTCCTCCGTCTTTGCCGGATCGCCACCGAACGGGAAAGAGCCGAGCGGGAAGGAAGAGACTGGCGCCGCAGTGGTGCACAACACCGATGCTGACTGGATGCGGTTCGAGGGGGAGCGGCGCTTCCGGGCGAACTGTGGCCGCTGTCATGCCGCTCCGCACAAATTCCCACCCCGCATGATGGCGACCATCCTGCGCCACATGCGCGTACGGGCCACCATCACCGCGGAAGACAGGCGTCTGATCTTGTTCTACATGACCCAGTAACTAGCCAGTAACTGGGAAGATTACTTTGACAAACGTATGACAACAGAGGGAGGACTTCGTCATATTTTGATTTCGACCGCGGCCGCGACCGTTTTCTTGGCCGGGCTGGCGCGAGCCGGCGAACAACCTCGCGTCATCGAGATCACCGCCGACAGCGACAGCCGTTACAAGATCGCCGGTGAGCGCACGCCGGAGATTACCGTCAGAGCGGGGGAGCAAGTGCTTCTCAAAGTCACGGCTCACCGAGGCAAGTCCTGGAATCGCGACGGTTCGATTCATGGCTTTTCCCTCCTGCGAGCCAAGGACCGGACCAGGGTCGACGGTTGGGACCTGCTTTTGAAACCCGGCAAGCAGGAATTTCTGCTCACTGTCCCCAACGAACCGGGCGCATACGAAGTGGTCTGCACGGTGATTTGCAGCGAGGAACACGAAGGCATGCACATGAACTTCACTGTGCTGCCATGAAGCAGCTGAGGCCGGGAGTGTTTATGAATGCATCCAGATCTCGCATCTTAACTTGTGCCGTGGTACTGACTCTGGCCAATCTGGCTTATCCACAGAGGCCTCACGCTTTCCGCGGCGAGGTGTCCGACAGCCAGTGCGCATTGAATGTCCACTCGCTCACCCGTTCTCATCAGGAGATGCTCAAGTCGAAGTCGATGGGCGGAACCTCAAATACATGCTCGGTATATTGCATCGAGCATCTTGGCGGATATCTCGTTCTGTCCGTCGGAAACGACGTGTACCGGCTCGACCGGTCCGATCTGGTGCATGGCTATGAGGGGCGACGCGTAGTGGTTACAGGCAATCTCGATAGTAAGCTCAAGCAGATTCACGTCGTGACAATTGATCTCGATAACCGGCGTTAGTTTTCTTTCCAGCCTCAGTCAGCAGGAACACGGCCAGCATCGCCATCTCCGGCTCGAGGGGGTGACGGTAGCGCGGAATGGAATACACGAAGTAGTAGATCGCCGGATAGAGCACGAACAGCCAGAACATCAGCCACGTGCCCGGTTTGCGCCGTCGCAGCGCGAGCACCAGCCCCCAAAAACTCAAGACCGACCATGCGAGAAATAAAAGGTTTTTTACCTGGCTCATCCACCAGGGACTCGTGGCTTTCGGCGGTCCCGCCCAGAAATAGAAAAAGCGCTTGACGCAGAGGCCGGCGAACCGCGCGTAGTCCGTTTTGATGTAATCGAGCGCCTGCCGCTTCCGCATCGCGATGTACGGCAACTCGCCCATCGTCTGAAACTGCCGCATGGCGTCGGCATCGTGGGTCGCGTCCAGATACAACATCAAAGTTCCGTCGGCGCCGGGACCGTTTCCCAGGCGAAGCTCCGCGCCGAAATTGTCGCGAATAAAAATAAATTTGCCGAAGGTCTCATAGTTACGCATCAGCCATGGCGTGATGCACGCAAAAAAAACAATCGACGCCACCGCAACTCCGGCCAATGAGGGCTTGCCGCGTTGCGCGCGCCGGTACCAGGCCCACAATCCCGCAGCCGGCAGAAACGACAGCAGGGAAGTGCTGCTCAACGCGACAATGCCCCAAAGCAATCCGAACTGAAGCCAGGGCATCCAGCCGTCGCGATCTTCGAGAGTCAGGGCCAGCCAGAGGATCGTAGTCAGCAGCAGCGCTGCCAGACTCGTTTCCCAGATCGCGCGAGTGGACCAGAAAATTATATTGGGCAGCAGGGCCCAAGCCCACGCCGAACCTACTGCGACTCTTTCGGAAAAAATCCTGCGCGCGATCAGAAAAACCGGAACGCACGTCAGCGCCGAGAAGATGCTATTCAGCGTCAACAGTACAAACGCTGAAGTTTTGGAATAGATTCCGAAAACCACAAACACACCCGAGGTTAGATACGGGTACAGCGGAGGCTCCCACGCAGTGGGGCCGGTCGAAGCGCCAAAGGGACTGCTGAAACCGTGCCCGGAAGCGAGCGACGCGCCGATGCGGCCCATCTCCCAGCCAAAGCTGAAGTTGTTGTCGGAGCTTTTGAATTTGTAGGTATGACCGATAAGGATCCAGGCGAAGCGAATCAGCAAGGCCATCACGAAGATCCACTGCGGCGAACTGCAGATGCGGACCCATGCATTCAAAATAGAAGCAGAATTCCGGGCGCGATCCACGGCCCCTGCTGATCTGGATTCCATTGGTGTTTCTATTTGTAGCTGAGGGAAGCGGAGCGAGCAAATCTGGTTGATCCTGTCCAGATGCTTCACGATGAGCTAAGAAGGTCAGAATCTCACCCTCCGCAAAACGTGGAATGGCGATGCCCTCAACTCCTTCCAATCCGGTAAAATGTACGTTTTCACCGGACTCTTGATTGATGTCTGATCTCTTCTCGACTGTCACGCCGACCGCTTGGTTCGCCTCCCGGGGCGTGCTGCCTTACATCCGGCAGCATTTTCTGGATACCACGTTTCGCGGCCTCTACCATGCCAACGCATTCGATGTCGCGTTGCTGATTCCCTATTTCATCGTCTTGATTCTACTGGCGGCATATGGAATGCACCGCTACAGGCTGGTATATCTCTATTACCGGCACCGGGAGAATCGCACCACGGAGCCGCCAGCGTATTTCGAAGCGCTGCCGCGGGTCACCGTACAGTTGCCGATTTTCAACGAGCAGTACGTAGTGGAGAGGCTCCTCGAATCCATATGCAAGCTGAAATATCCGCGGGAAAAACTCGACATCCAGGTGCTGGACGATTCGACCGACGAGACGGTCGAGGTCGCTCGCGGACTGGTTGACCGCTATGCGGCGCTCGGCTATCCCATCACCTACCATCACCGTACGAACCGCGCGGGCTTTAAGGCGGGCGCGCTCGCCGAGGGGATGAAGTCGGCGAACGGTGAATTCGTCACCATTTTCGACGCCGACTTCACTCCAGCGGAAGATTTCTTGATACGCACCATCCACCACTTCACCGATCCGAAAATCGGAATGGTGCAGACCCGCTGGACCCATCTCAACCGGCACTATTCTTTCTTAACTGAGGTTGAGGCGATTCTCCTGGACGGGCACTTTGTCCTGGAACACTCCGGTCGCGCGCGCACCGGACTGTTTTTCAACTTCAATGGCACCGCCGGCGTGTGGCGGCGCGCGGCGATCGATGACGCGGGAGGTTGGCAACATGACACGCTGACCGAAGATACCGATCTGTCTTATCGTGCCCAGCTCAAAGGATGGAAATTCATCTATCTGCAGGATGTGGAGTGCGCCGCGGAATTGCCTGTGGAGATGACTGCCTTCAAGACGCAGCAGGCGCGTTGGGCCAAGGGGCTGATACAGACGGGAAAGAAAATTCTGCCGCGCGTGCTGCGCAGCGATATTCCTCTGCATACCAAAATTGAGGCCTGGTATCACCTCACGGCAAATCTCAGTTATCCCCTGATGATTATGCTGTCGGTGCTGCTGTTGCCGGCCATGGTGATTCGCTTTTACCAGGGCTGGTTTCAGATGCTGTACATCGATTTGCCGCTCTTCATGGCGTCGACGTTTTCGATTTCAAGCTTCTATCTGGTTTCGCAACGCGAATTGTTTCCACGAAGATGGCCGCGGGCCCTGTTGTATCTGCCGTTCCTGATGGCGCTGGGGATCGGGCTGACCATCACCAATACCAAAGCCGTCGTCGAAGCGCTCATCGGCAAAGAGAGCGCGTTTGCGCGAACACCCAAGTACAGCGTCATCTCGAAACGCGATAAAGTTGGGGCCAAAAAATACCGTAAGCGCTTGGGATGGGTGCCGTGGCTCGAATTAGCGGTCGGCGCATATTTTGCGCTCACGGTTTACTACGCAGTCGAGAACGAAAATTACATCACCGTGCCGTTCCTGCTTTTATTCGTCGTGGGATATTGGTACACGGGCCTCATGTCGTTGTTGCAGGGGCGCTTTGGCGGAGCCTCGGTGAAAGCCAACACGCATACCAAGCCGTTCCCGGTTGGAGTGTAACGGCTGTTTCGCCGCTTGGAGGCATTCACTTGCCTCACTAGAAGTTGTGATTGCCGTGGCGAGGATCGTAGGCGAACTTAATCAGGCCATCGCGGTAATCGATCGAGATGGTGAGCTGACGAAGGACCGTACTTCCCAGAAAACCGGAAATTTCCAGACCAGCCCCTCTGCTCATCCCGGAGGTGTCGAAGGAATAAAGGTCGTTGTTCTGTTGCTGGATGCCGGCGAATTGGAACAGAACTGCTTCACTGAATGAGACCTTCGCAACGTCCCCACTCAATCCTCGCACGCTGCCGGGATCGCCTCCGTGAACCTTGGTCACGGCCCGCGCGGCCTCGGGCGAGATGGCGGAGCTGAACGCACCCGTATCCACCAGAAAAAGGCGGTCGGTTTTGCCGTTTAAACGCGTCGGAACGATGATGTCGTGCCCCGAGCGAAAGAACGGTGAATAATCTTTCATCATGGGACTGATGTAGCGGTCCTGCGGCTGCGCGGACCCAGCGCCGGTTGCGCCGCCATCCTGGTTTCCGCCATCGGTATCGAGGGTCGCGGCTGTGCCAGTGCCGTCGGTAGGGCGGGGCGGGAGCTGAGAGAGAAGAAATTTCCGCATGGGGTAGTCGAGCGTAACCAGGTAGCTGCTGAACACGTCAGTCCCGATAAGACCGTCCATACTAAGGATGTCTCTGCGGTCGGTGACTTCTACCATGCAGTCGCGGAATTCTAGAGAGCCCACTCGGATGGAGTCGACGTGGGCAACGTATGCGCCTTGCGGGCCCTGGTCTCCGACGCCGCCGATCTGGAAGCGGGCTATCGCTTTCAGTCCTGCTCGTTCGGCAATGGCGCGGTTGATGATCACGCCCGACGCTCCCGTGTCGACGCCAAGGACAGTCGCGTTGTTATTGAAGAGAACGTGCAGTCCCCAGGTCTGAATCCGCGTACTGTTTCCCTGCGACAGAATCGGGACCAGCGGTAGTTCTGCGGATGTGAGGCTGGAAGTGACGTGGCAGGTTTGATCAGGATTTCTTTCCTGATTCATGAGATTGGTCAGGCCGCGCTCCGAGCGGGCGCGCTCCTCGGGGTCCAGTCCATTCGCCGAGGCGAGAAATTGCTTCTGTTGATCGATGCGTTGCGAGAGTGGCAAAGTTCCGAACCACGTCCGCCGGATATCGACGTCGGAAGGATCGAGCGCATGAGCGACTCCGATGGCGCGGCGCTCGGAAGCATACATCGAGTTGAGGCGAAAAATTCGGGCGCGGACGAGGTAGAGACGCGGATTACAAGGGTCAATCCGGAAGGCTTGGTCAGCGGTTCCGGCAGCTTCGGCGATCTTGCCTTGTCGATATTCGACCTCGGCGGAAGCGGTTAACAGCGGAACGGCGGTGGGCGCCAGAGCGAGTTCGGAGCTGATCGTGGAGGATGCGTCTTCAACTTTTTGTTCGCGAAGCAGGGACCGCACGAGGCCGGCGGTCAGCGCGCCGTCATGGGGTGACTTGGAAAGCGCATCACGATAGAGCGTCTCAGCTTCCTTTGCGTTTCCGGCCAGATAGGCCTTTTCTGCTGCAGAAGGTTCACGAGCAGGAAGGACGTGGCAATGAAGATCTTCGCCAACGGCGCACAGGGAACCGACGGTCATCGAAACACCGATCGTTGCGGACACGCAGACTTCAAACCACCGGCGCATAGAAACAGAGCTCCTTAAATAGATACGGCCTGCCCGGACTGCGAGATCCGGGCAGGCGCCAACAATGTACAACGAGGTATTGAGAAAAACAATATGTGGGATCGCAAGAATACACTCTGCCGACGCCCA
This sequence comes from uncultured Acidobacteriaceae bacterium, assembly GCA_963709305.1. Classification (GTDB taxonomy): domain Bacteria; phylum Acidobacteriota; class Terriglobia; order Terriglobales; family Acidobacteriaceae; genus Sulfotelmatobacter. The sequence continues at coordinate 65,813 of CAVPWO010000014.1, forward strand.
GGAAATTCTCACGGTTTGGAATGACAGCCTCGAGCGGACTTCTAGCCTTCCCTTGACCTCTCGTTTACAATCCAGTCGCTGAACGTTCCCTTCCGGAAAGAACGCCGTGTGTCCCCGGGCGGAAACGTTCGAAGGAGGATGCGATGCCTAGCTGCCGCAGGATTCTCCACACCGTCGCTGTCGCGGTTCTGCCGGTACTAATCCTGAGTTGTGGGGGCCCCCACGACTCCGACGAATATTTTGTTCTGGTATCGGCAAATTTGCAGGTTCCCTACTGGAAGGCTGCAGGGGCCGGATTTTCGAACGCATCCGCCCAGATGAAGGTACGCTCCGATTTCATGGGGCCGCAGAATTATGATCCGAAAGCCGAGCGCGATGCCTTTGATCAGGCGGTTCAGAAAAAGGCCACCGGTATTCTGCTTGCCGTAACCGATCCCGCGTTGCTGAAGGACAGCATCGATAAGGCGGTGGCCGCTGGCGTGCCAGTGGTTACGATCGATTCGGACGCGCCGACCAGTAAGCGGTTGTTTTTTATTGGAACGAATAATTACCAGGCGGGGTTCACCGGCGGCGAACGGTTAGCCCAGGAACTCAAGGGTAAAGGCAATGTCGTCGTGTTCAGCATGCCCGATCAATCGAATCTGCAGGAACGGCTGCGCGGCTACAAAGAAGCGCTGGCCAAAACGCCGGGCATCAAGATTACTCGCGTCGTCGACATTCAAGGTGATCCCCGCATCGCGTTCGATACTGCCACGCAGATCGTTGGCAAGGAACGAGACAAAGTCGACGCATTCGTGTGCCTGGAAGCGCAATCGGGAAAAGAAGTGGCGGGCGTGCTCAACAGCTATCACGTCACGGGAAAAGTTGTCATGGCGATGGACACCGACCAGGAAACGCTCGATTGGATTCAGAAGGGCGTGATCGCCGCCACCATCGCGCAGAAACCCTACACCATGGCCTTTGTCGGCATGCAAATGCTCGACATGCTTTATCATCACAAGCCGCCGTCGCTGGACACGGATTGGTCCAAGGACAGCTTTGCACCGATACCAAGCTTCGTCGACACAGGCTCCGGTCTGATCGATAAGAGCAATGTGGATGCCTTCATGCAGGCCGGGAAGAACCTCAACTCCGCGCCCAAGTAGGCGTTGGAAATTGAGGAATTGTTTAATTGAGTAATTGAGTAATTGAGAACCATCTTCTTCAATTATCAGATTACAAAATTACCCAATTACTAAATTCCTTCGTTCCCTACGAAATATATTCCCGGATATATTCGTCCTTGCTATGCACCAGTTGCCGAATGTCGCCGTCGAAAATAACCTTGCCCTCGCGAAGAACCAGGAAACTCATCGGCACATCGCAATATTGGCCGCGCGGAAGAACGCGCATCTGGTTCGTCTGCTTGTCGAACTGATGCGTGGCCATAGTGAAGGCGTCCTGCAGGCGATGGCTCACCAGCAGGGAACTGGTCTTGTAGACGTCGCGCTGTTTCATGATCAGCTCGATGATCGTGTTGGAAGTCACCGGATCGAGGCCGCCGGTGGGCGAGTCATAGAGGATCACCTCCGGCTGCGTAATGACGGCCCGCGCAATGGCCACGCGGCGACGCATGCCTCCAGAAAGCTCGGAAGGAAACTTATCGATCGTCTGTTCTAACTCCACAAAGCGAAGCGCCTCCCGCACCCGCTGGTCGATTTCGAGGTCTTCAAAGCCCTGCTCTTCGATGAGCCGGTAAGCTACGTTCTCGCGCACCGTGAGCGAGTCGAACAGCGCGCTCTCCTGAAACACCATGCCGATCTTGGCGCGCAGGACAAATAAGTCTTCTTCGCGGGTTTGGGTCACGTCATTGCCCAGGACCAGGATTCGTCCCGAGTCGGGCTTCACCAGACCCAACGCAAGCTTCAGAATTGTGCTCTTGCCGGATCCCGCGGCGCCGAATAACGCCTTCGTCTCGCCGAGCGGCAAATGAAAGGAAATTCCGCGCAACAAGTGGTTTTCTTCGAACTGAAGATGCACATCCTGAAACTCGATGGCGTGCGCGGCCGATTCGTGGCCGGCGTCAGAAACGGAGCCGAGAGGCAAAGTGGGCGCGGACATGCCTATTTGAACGCCAACACGTTCATCAGGAATTGAGTGACGAACAAGTCGACCACGACAATCAAAACCGACGCAGCGACTACGGCTTGCGTGGTCGCGCGGCCAACTCCCTGCGTTCCTCCGCGGGCCGTCATGCCATAGTAGCAACCTACGGTGGCGATGATGAACCCGAACATGACGGGCTTTACCAGCCCCATAAAGACGTCCTGAAACACCAGCGACTCCCACGCATTGCTCCAGTACTGGCGGGCGTCGAGGTTCAGAAGAATCTTGGAGACAAACAATCCGCCGGCCAGACCCACGAAGTCCGAGAGGATGGTCAGAAAAAACAACATGAAAACCGTGGCCACGACTCGCGGCGCAACCAGCTTTTTCATCGGATCGGTGCCCAGAGCGCGCATGGCATCGATCTGTTCGGTTACGACCATGGACCCAAGTTCGCTGGCCATCCCCGACGCATTCCGGCCCGCCACCATCAGACCCGTGAGTACGGGGCCCAATTCGCGAACCATGGAGAGTGAAACCAATTGCCCGATCAGCGTGATGGAACCGAAGCGCTGTAACGTGTTCGCGCTCTGCACCGCGAGCACCGCGCCCGTGAAAAAACCGCTCAGCACGACGATCGGCAAAGACCCGACTCCGATCAGGTCGGCCTGCTGGATCATATCCGCGAAATACACCGGCTTGCGAAACAGGTTGGCCACGGACTGCACCGTCATCAGGGTGTAATCCTGAACCGCCAGCACTTTCTGCTTGGCGAACTCCGTGGGCGAAGTCAATTCCATGCGAAGGGGCCGAAGCGTCGCAGGCGCGGCGCTAGGCGTGATCGAACTATAACAGAAAGCTGTCAGCTATCAGCCGTCAGCTCACATAAGTCTTAAGAGTCTCGTCATTCCGAACGGCGTTTTTTGCCGGAGGAATCTGCTTTTCTTTGGAGTCGCAGCGGTCCGGGAAAGACGACATTTTGCGTACGCCATGGCGAGAAGGAGACCAGGAAGTGGCGGCGCGAGAAGAAGGTGGATTCGATTCAGCGTCAGAATACGACTTGGGAAGACCTGGCCGCGGGATGCCAATAGAAGATCAGCCAGCGAAACCTGATAACTGACAGCTGCCAGCTGCCCTAAGCGATCCGCCCCTTCTTCTTAATCTCAATATTCAGCCGCCGGATTTTCTGGTTCAGGGTGGAAAGAGGCACATGAAAGCGCTCTGCCGCTTCGGTCTGGTTCCAGTTGCAGCGTTCCAGCATGTCGGTGATCACCCGCCGTTCCACGTCCTCGACGATTTCGAACAGAGACGCGTCGGACGGCGGATCGTGCAGGGTGAGCGACGAACCGCGTCCCATCATGGAATCGGGCAGCAGGTCCATGCTGATCTCCGGGCCGGAAGACAGCACCACCGCCCGTTCGATCACGTTCTCCAGTTCGCGCACGTTGCCCGGCCAGGAATAGGCCATCAGCGGACGCAAGGCTTCAGGAGTAATGCGCGGCGCGGGACGCCCATTTTCCTCCGCATACTTCTTCAGAAAGAATTCCACCAGCAGAGGAATGTCTTCCTTGCGCTGGCGCAAAGGTGGAAGCTCGACAGTAATCACGTTCAAGCGGTAAAAGAGATCTTCGCGGAACCGCCCCTCGCGCACCATATGGCGCAAGTCGATATTGGTGGCGGCAATAATGCGCACGTCCACCTGAATCTCCGAAATTCCGCCCAGATGCATGAAGCGCCGGTCTTGCAGAACCCGCAGGATCTTGGCCTGAGTCTCCAGGCCCATGGTCGCGATCTCGTCGAGAAAGAGCGTGCCCTTGTCGGCGACCTCGAACAGCCCCTTTTTCGAAGCGATGGCGCTGGTGAACGCTCCCTTCAGGTGGCCGAAGAGCGTCGATTCCAAAAGATCCGTGGGCATCGAGCCGGTATTGACGGGAACAAAAGGTTTATCGCGCCGCGGAGAATTCAAATGGATCGCCTTCGCGATCACCTCTTTTCCCGTCCCGCTTTCGCCCTGCAGCAGCACCGTGGAGCGGCTGTTCGCCACCTGCGCGACCAGATCGAAAATCTTCAGCATGGGCTCGCTTTTGCCCACGATATTTTCGAAGTTATAGCGCTGCTTGAGCGCCCGCTTAAGCTGAATATTTTCTTCTTCGGCACGTCGCCAGCCCACCGCGGCCCGCACGTCGGCCAGAAGTTTTTCGTTGTCCCATGGCTTCTGCACGAAATTCGCCGCACCCGACTGCATGGCGCGCACCGCATTTTCCACCGTGCCATAGGCAGTGATCATGATTACGGGCAGGCGAGAGTCGTGCGAGCGAATCTCGGAAAGAATTTCCATGCCGTTGCGGCCAGGCAGCGTCAAATCCAGCAGCACCAGATCGAACGGGCGGTCCGCCATCTGCGAGATGCCATCTTCGCCGGTGACCGCAGTCTCGACTTCGAAGCCTTCCATCTCCAGCAGCGTCTGCAGGGATTCGCGAATCTCGGCTTCGTCGTCAATGATGAGCACTGAACCGCTGGGCGACGGATTGCCGTTCACCGTGCCGCTGGTGATGACTGCTGCTTCAGACATGAACTCCCTTCCTGCTTAGGGGAAAGTCGATAGCAAAGGTCGTCCCGGCTTCCGGATTGCTTTCTACCCGAATCTTGCCGGCATGTTCTTGAATAATTCCGTACGTCACCGACAGCCCCAGGCCGGTTCCGCGTTGTTGACCTTCCTTGGGAGCGGTTTTGGTGGTAAAGAATGGATCGTAAATCCGCTGAATGTGTTCCGGTGCAATTCCCGAACCCGTGTCGGAAACTCGCACGCTGACCATGTCTCCGTTGGTGGTGGCCACGTTCAGCTTGCCGCCGCCCGGCATCGCGTCCTTGGCATTCAGGAACAGGTTCAGGAAAACCTGCTGCAGTCTCCCAGGATTTCCCTGGATGGCGGAAATCCCCGGTGTCAACTGGGAGTTCACCTGAACTTTGGCCGTCTTGAACTGATGTTCGAGCAGCGCCAGCGTGTCGGTGATGACCTTGTTGATGTCTACGTCAGCGAATTCAGTCCCACTGGTGCGCGAGAAATTCAGCAAGTTGCTGACGATTTCCGAGGCGCGGAAAGTCTGCCGCGTGATCTTCTCCAGCAATCCCGACTTCTGCGGATCGCCTTGAAGTTGCTTGGCAAGCATCTGCGTGTAAGAAGAGATCACGGCCAGAGGCGTATTCACTTCATGCGCCACACCGGCGGCCAGCAGGCCAATGGAAGAAAGTTTGTCGGCTTGGGATAGCTGGCCCTCAAGTTCCACGCGTTCCGTGATATCGTCCATGATCACCAGGCGACCGATCACCTGGAAAGTACGCGTCACCAGCGGCGCGATGGCCACGTTAACCGTGCGCGTCTCGCCCGCCGGAGTCTGCAGACGGAATTTGTACAGATTGTTGATGCCCGCATTCTGGCGCACCCGGTAAAACTCCTCGACGAATTCGGCCGGGAACACGGTGCGTACCGGTTGTGTCAGAGTCTGCCACCGCGGCAGGGCGTACATGACCTCCATCTGCGCGTTCCAGCTCTCGATGCGGTCTTCCATGTCGAGCGCCATAATGCCCACGTTGATCGATTCCACGATGTTTTCGTTGAAGTCCTTGAGGCGCTCGTACTCTGCCACCTTCTGCTGCAAAGACGCGTACAGCCGGCCATTCTGGATGGCGATGCCGAGATAGCCGCCCAGCGTCTCGAGTAATTCCATATCCTCGCTCGAAAGGTAGTCGCCCTTGGTGGTCTTACCCAATCCCAGTACGGCAACGGTTTTCTGCTGGGCGCGGCAGGGAATGTAGTAGTTCAAGTCCAGCCGAGCGATGGCATCCTGCGCTCCCGCGGTCTCGCGCAGAACCTGGTGCGTGTTCTCGAAGAACATGTGCCCGGCAGGTTCCGGACGGGGCGCGCTCAAGAAAGTCAGATCGAGCTTGCCCATGGGATTCATGCCCACCGATTTGGAGAGGACGAACTGCTCGGTCTCCTCGCCGGCCCGCAAGAAGATCGCGATGCGATCGACCGCTAATGTGCGGGACAGGCGGTCCAGCACGGACGAGAGCAGCGCGTTCAAATCAGTTTCGGAACCGAGTTCACGGCCAAATTCGATCAGAGTGCGGCGATAGTCATAGACGGTGCGATAAAAGGCCTGATCGACGCGGTCCTGAATCCACTTTCGCACCGGGTCAAACAACAGCGCAGTTACCACTACGGCCAGGATTAACCCCAGTGGTCCCGTGCCGGGCTGCCGCATATGGACCAGCGTGGCTACCCCGGCGACGAGTGCGAAATACATTCCCACGACCGCTGCTGCGGCCAGCGTGTACACCACGCCGCGCTTGAAGATCAGGTCAACATCCATCAAGCGATAGCGGAAGATGGCATAGCCGAACGTAAGCGGCAGCAGTCCCAGCGACAGGACCGAAAGTTTCATCCCCGTGGCGGGAAGCGAGCCCATCAGGTAGGGAACCACGTAGAACAAAGTGTAAGGAACAATCGCGAGAATGGTTCCGCGCGTTACCCATTTCAGCTGCTGCCGCAGGATGGTTGTGCTGGCGAGACGGTAGCTGTACCACAGGACCGCCGCTGCCGCTACGAATAGCAAGGCGCCATAGGCCATTTCCTGGCGATCCATATCCCATCGCAAGTGCCCGCTCGCCTGCGCCAGCCGCAGGGCAATAATGTGCCGGGCAAGAAGCGCGGCACCAGGCAGATACGCCAACGCGAGCAACCACGGACGCTGCCGAACGAATTGCCGCTTCTCGGGAAAAGTCAGAACAAAGTGCAGGAACAGCGCCGGCTGCAAAACCCAGGCGACGATGTTGCTCCAGTAGATCGTCCAGTCAAAATCGTTGAGCTTTCCGGTGTACTTGAAGGAATACGCGATGAACGATACCAGGCAGAAAATGTAAAAGTGCGTGGAGCCGGGCGCGGTCCAACGGCGCAGCAGCACGTAGATGCCGATGCCCAGATAGATCAACGCGATCAGCCGCAGCCAGTTATTCAGGGAACGATCGGCGGGAACCAGGATGACGTTGGAATCGAGCGTCACCGACTGGCGAACCAGCGAGTAGGTTGCCTTCGACCAGACACCGGTGTTGTAAAGCTGCCGCACCAACCCCGGAGTGCTCTTGATCTCCTGGCCGTTGACGGAAATCAACTGGTCATCGGTTTTGATGCCAGCTTTTGCTCCGGGTCCTGCGGGATCGACGCGGTCGGCTACCAGGCGGCCATTGTGCTCTACCCACCAGACACCGTCGTCCGGAACGGCGGAGTCGCGCTCCTTCTGGAAGTTAAAGCCGGCGAATACTACCGCCGCCACCGTCAGTAGAAACAGGAGCACCGCGACAAATCGAGCTTGACTTTCCCGATTCATGGTTTTCGACACAGGTCCGGGCCCCTTGGAAGGCTGTGGAGCCGTGGGAGACACATCCCGTTGATCCTGAATGAGCAACTTCGCTGCCACGTCGAGTCCCATTCCGGGACAGATAAGTCCCATAGATGGCGATGCTTCCAAAATTATAGATGCACTTTTGAACTGTAACTATGTCTTTTTGGATGTTTCTGTGAGATTCCGTAGGCGGTTTAACGGTCTCTTGAACTGGACTTTTCCATTGATCCGAGACTGGATAGCATCAAGTCCAAGCCTACTTCCTGACTATCCCGCTTTACGCTCGTTCTTTTCGGACGCCTCAACCGATGGTTCGTCGCCCCATTCGAACGTCAGTGCGCGGGACGTAGTCTCAATTGGCTCCAGCTCGGGTATGTCTTCCGCCACCGCGGCTCCCAGCTCTGCGAACTTGCGAGCCGAGACCAGCACGCGATTCTCCAGCGAGCCCACAGCCTGGTTGTACGCTTCCACGGCGCGGTCCAGGTTCACTCCGACCCCGGTAATGTGCCCCGCAAGTTTGCGCAGCCGGTCGTGGAGTTCCTTGCCCAGAGCGCTGATCTGTTGCGCGTTGCGGGCAAGCTTCTCCTGATTCCATCCGTAGTTAATCGCTTTCAGCAGAGCGATCAAAGTGGTAGGCGACGCGGGAATGACCCGGTTCAACACCCCATGTTCGATGAGCCCCGTATCCTGCTCCAGCGCTGCGCTGAAAAATGTCTCGCCGGGAAGGAACATCACCACGAACTCGGGCGTGGCCTCAAACTGTTCCCAATATTTTTTCCCGGCAAGAATGTTGATGTGGTCGCGAACTTGCCGCGCATGATTCGCCAGACATGCGCGGCGGGTTTCTTCGTCGGTAGTCTCAAAGGCATCGAGAAAAGCCTGCAAGGGCGTCTTGGCATCGACCACCACGTGCTTGCCGCCCGGCAGCTTCACCACCAGATCGGGACGAAGGCGGCCGCTCTCGCCAATGACCGTTTCCTGTTCGGCGAAATCACAGTAAGGCAGCATGCCGGCAATTTCCACCACGCGCCGCAGCTGGATCTCCCCCCAGCGTCCACGCACGTTCGGAGTGCGCAGCGCGCGCACCAGATTGCCGGTTTCCGACTGCAATTCTTTTTGCGTAGTAATCAACGATTGAACTTGGGCCTTCAGATCCCCATAAGCCGCGCCGCGCGCGATTTCCATCTGCTGAATCTGTGCGTCCACTTTGTCCAGCGATTCTCGAACTGGAGTAACGAGGTCGGCCACAGCTCTCTGGCGTGCTTCCAAATCGCCTTTGGCTTCGCTCTGAAAGCGCTTCAAGGTCTCCTGGGCGATCTGCAGGAATGAAGAATTGTTGCTCTTGAGCGCATCCGCGGCCAGCGCCTTAAAGGCATTCTGCAGATCTTCCGCGGCGCGGTCCCCGGCTTTCGTCAGCAATTCGATCTTTTCGTTGCTGGTCTTTCGTTCCGATTCCAGAGTGGATTCTAATCGGGCACGGCTCTCCACCAGGGTCCGCTGATCCTGCAAAAGCCGCGCCAGATTGGCCTTTACGGCCTCTAATTCCTTCTCCGTCAAGGACAAACGAGCCTGCAACGCAGCCGTGCGCGTACGCAGCGCCAGCCAAGCAAGCAAAGCGCCAAACAACAGGCCAATGACCCCACTGATCCCTGGTTCCATAGACACCGGTAACTACTCGCCTTCAGCTTCAGTCCCTAGCCTAGCACCAGCAACAAAGTTTGCGACCGTCAGCTTAGAGTTGCGAGCTTTCGAGTTGCGAGCTATGGGCTGCGAACAAAATGATCTTACTCACAAATCGAAGCTCGCGAGTCGCAGCTGAACGTAATAAAGCACGAATGCACAGAGCTCCCAGAATGCTGTTGGCGTTCCTGCTCAGCACCGGCGTCACGACTATGCAGCCAGCGACTCGCCTGCTGGCCGAAGGAGCCGGAACCGCAGGCCAGTCCGCCGCGCAGCCTACGCTGCAGCCCGCCGCCGCCAAAGCCCCAGACATGCCTGTCAACGACGAGGAGTTTCAGAGCGAACGGCAGCTCCTTGCACTCGCCAACCAGTCGCGCCGGCAAGCCGGAGCCCCTCCGCTTGCCCTGGATGCAGGACTTTCGCGGGCAGCCCGCATACACGCGCAGGCCATGCTGCAAGCGCAACGACTCTCCCATCAATTCGACGGTGAGCCCTCCCTGCCCCTACGTCTGGCAGCGACGACCGAACTCCAACTTGAACAGGAGGGAGAGAACGTCGCACTCGACTACGACGCCGAACGCGGACATCAGCATCTCATGCTCTCCGCTCCGCACCGCGCCAACCTGCTCAACCCCTCCTACAATGTAGTGGGACTGGCCGTCGTTCGTAGTGGAGATCGAATCTACATTGTCCAGGACTTCGGCAGCGCCCTCCCCAAATATTCTTCCGCGGAAGCAAAAAATCGTGTTGCCGCCGCCGTGAATCAAATGCGTCGGCAGGAGAGCCGGCCCGAACTGCAGCGGCGCGATTCGCTCGGCGCCGACGATGCCGCCTGCTCCATGGCGCAGGCTGACAAAATCGGCGTTCCAGCAGATCGCAACATGGCTGAAGCCTTGAGCGTACTCACCTACACCACCCTGCATCCAGAAGCGTTGCCCGCCAGTGCGGCGCGCACCGTCACCGGCCGCACCCTCCACCGTTTCTCCATCGGCGCCTGCTACGCCCGCACGCCCACCTATCCGACAGGAACATACTGGGTCGTGTTGTCGTTGGAGTGAGAGCGAGGCTTTCGATTCAGCATCCCACATTGCCTACAAAGATGGCTCACCTCTCCTGTGCAAAGAACTGTAAATCTTGTGGCTTTTTCCCCGCGCTTGAGCCAAGCTAAGGCAGCGCCAGTCTGGTCAGGCATTAGTTTCCACAGACGAGCGTTCCGGATGTTCCTTCCATATTTTGCTACCGCTACACAGGTGAGGGCTCGGAGTGTTTTGCTCATGATTCGAAGTAGGAATTCCTTCTCGGCTATCGCCGCTCCGATTCTAGGGTTTCTCTTGCTGGCTTATCCCTTGGCGGCGACCGCCCAGCGCCACGGTGGCGGCGGTGCTGGCGGCGGTGGCATCAACGGCAGCGTTTCCGGTTCCAACCGCCCGACCGGACTCGACGAGAAAGATTCGCTAAGAGATTTTCACCAGGCCATGGCGGTACAGGCCACCAGCCAGCAGACTGCGGAATTTCAGGCGTTGATCAAAAGCACCGATGCCGCTAAAGCGGAGCTCCAACTGTTTCTCCAACAGGTACACAAGCAGAACGGAGATCCGATCAATCGGCAGCCCCTCGACCAGGCGTTGGAGAGTGCGCGGTCTGGAAACAAAAATTTCGAGCAGGGATTTTCCACCGCACAAAAAACCGGACTGAAAGAAATCGCCAGGCGGATTGCCAAAGCAGACTCCGATCTTGAACAGGAAGAAAAGAAATTAGATCAAAGCCTGGACGTCAAAGCAGCCGCCCCCGACCTTGCGGCCCGCGCCGAGAGTCTCGACAAGGCTCTAGCCAGCTTCTACGATCAGCAACTCGCGCTGGGGCGGGAGATGAGCATTACGCTGGCTAGCGGCCAGGATCAGGCCTTCACCTTGCCGTCGTCGAGCCATGCGGTCAGCATTGCCAATCAAACCATCGCAGTCCCGGTTTCGGGTTCGCTCGCGCAAATCTCCTCGCAAGGTGGAACGCGTACATTCAAACTTGCACTCAGCGCCGATCTCACCGATCTTCAGCAGAACATTACCGAACTTCTTCGCTCCCAGCTCGATGCATCGGAGGATTGCGGTCAGCGCATCGCGGTCCGCCAGGCTACGCTCGCGCCTTCGACTCCGACCGGCCTGCTGGTGATGAAGTTGCACTTTGAGCGCTGGACCTGCTCGCGCATGTTCGGTCAGCAAACTTCCAATGAACTTGCCGAAGGCGACGGCACGGTCGAGATCAAATTGACCGCGTCGGTGGAGAAGCCGAACACGTTGAAGATCGCAGCCGCCTTCGGGCGCATCGATGCCACCGGCATGCTGGCGGAAGCCCTGCGCTCCGGCTCTCTCGGCGAGGACGTGCGGAATACCGTGGCGCAATCCATTCTTTCCGCGGCGCAAACCGGTTCGGATTTCAAAGCCACACTTCCACCGGCGGTGCAGAGTTCCGCGGTCATCCAAACCGCCAGGTTCCAGGATACGGGCGTGGGCGGCTTAAGCATGGTGCTGGACGGCCAGATCGAAATCTCCGACCAACAAGCGGACGCGTTGGCCAGCCAACTCAATCACGCCTTGGCGGCGCAGGGAACTCCACCACGATAAATCAGATCTATGCCCAGGCGTGTTGCCGTTTGAGGGTTGGCAATGCCTTAATGGATCTGCCGAGTTTCCGCTCCGCTATCCGGATTTCGTAAAGACTCTGCAAGTTCAACCAGAATTCGGCAGTCGTGCCAAAGAAATGGGCGAGACGCAAGGCGGTGTCTCCACTGATTGACCGCCGCCCGTTCAGAATTTCCGTAATACGGTTAGTGGGAACCTGAAGTTGGCGCGCAAGTTCCGCGGCGCTCATTCCTAGCTCGCGCAGCTCTAACCCCAAGTGTTCCCCAGGATGGATTGCAAGCACAGGCATCACATTCTCCTACTCCTAATGATAGTCAACAATCTCGACATTGGACGGGCCGGGCGCTGCGTCTTCCCACTCAAAGCATAACCGCCCTTGATCGTTGATCCTTATGCTGTATTGCCCGTCACGGTCTGCTTTCAAAGCCTCCAAGCGATTGTCCGGCAGTGCTCTCAAATCCGACAGTGTGACAGTGGCTTCTAAACGGTCCAGCTTGAGACGCGCGGCGTGTTGTATTCCTGAAAAGGCTTTGACGCGCTTGCCCAATGCAAAGTTTTTGGTCCGCTTGTCGCGATAGCTAAGAATCACGAGCTATTGTAAGCCTAAGAATCACAAGCTATTGTAAGTTAAGATACGCGCTACGTAAAGCATAACGACCCAGCAAGGCATCGAAGTGCACGCACGGTTCTGCCTTCGGCGCCTGGCTATGCTACTCTGACCCTGCCCTTCGTTTGCGATTCCTTCCATGGGATCCTCTGCACAAGTCCGCATGCCTCAGACCAGTCCGAACCGCATTCGCATTGGCACCGCGGGATGGTCTTATAAAGACTGGGAGGGAATTTTTTATCCCTCGGGCATGCAGCACCGTAAGGTGCATCCGCTGGAATATCTGGCTCGCTTCTTCGATACCACCGAAATCAATACCTCGTTTTACGGACCGATCAAGGCCCAATTGGCCAGGCTCTGGTGCCGCAAGGTGATGGCAGTGAACCCCGATTTTTTATTCACCGCCAAGCTGTATCGCGCCTTCACCCACTCACCCAATGCCATGATGGAGCCCACCTCCGCCGCCAGCATTCGGCCCACCGACGAAGACGAATCCCGCACTCGCGAAGGTCTCGACGTCCTGGCCACCGAAGGCAGGCTGGGCGCGCTCCTCATCCAGTTTCCGGTCTCATTCAAGAACACTTCGCTGAATCGCGAATATCTCGACCGCCTGCTGCGCCAGTTCATTGAATATCCCTGCGTGGTGGAAGTGCGCGACTCCAGCTGGGACAATGCCGAAACGCTCGCGGCCTTCGCCCAAAAAAATGTCGGTTTTTGCAACATAGATCAGCCAGTGCTCGGAAAGTCGCTCGCGCCTACGGAATATGTCACCGCGCCCATCGCGTATGTGCGCCTGCACGGGCGCAACTACGATCAGTGGTTCGATTCCGACAATCGCAACGACCGCTACAACTATCTCTACAACGAAAAGGAACTGGCAGGCTGGAAGGAACGCATCGAAAACGTCGCCCAGAAGGCGCAGACCACTTACGTCATCACCAACAATCATTTCGAAAGCAAGGCCGGAGTCAATGCCCTGGAGTTGAAGGCCATGGTGACCGGCAAGCGGGTGCCAGCCCCGCCAACCCTGGTAAAGAAGTATCCCGAGCTAAGAAGGTTCGCCGACCCCGCCGAAGACTCCAACGGTGCAAATCAGCTTTCCCTACTGCCCTGACACGGCGGCGAAAGAAAGCACGGCGAAAGAAAGCACGACGAAAGAAAGCACGGCGAAAGAGCACGACCAAGAAAGACCAGCGGAACAAATGCAACGGGTGCCCCATGTCTCACTGATTTTGTGAGACATGGGGATCTCGCCTGAAGCGCCATTCAATTTGCCCACCCAAGCACCCGAACTCCGGACAAATTAACGACCTTCCGACGCTGTCCTTTCGTGATGCTGCAGTCCCCAATGCCAAGCGTAATCATTAACTAACCAGCAGGTCTAGCCCCCAACTATGGAATGCCCACATTGCCACAGGCAAACCAGCCTTCAATCCAAGAATTGCGCATCCTGCGGCAGTGTCATTCCGCCCGCTCAGTATTTGCTTGAGGAAGCCGGCGTAATCGAGCCCGCTTCTCCCGCGACCAGCGCACCGTCCAAGCGTGTTACGCGAGAGCAGAAAGACGAATCCTTTTACCGGATGGCAACCCTGGGCGATCGCCTAATCGCATTCGCCCTCGACAGCACCTTCCTTTTCGGCGTATTTGCCATCGTGGATGCCTGGGCCTTCATGCGCTGGGGCATTGTCGACGGAACCCAACTGAAGCTGACCCTCGCCACACTCCTGATTGCCGAATCTCTGAATATCGCGATTTTCTTTCTCTATCTTTGGCTTCTGGAAACGGCCTTCGGCGCCACCCTGGGCAAAGCCATGGTCGGCATCCGCGTGATCCGCGCGACGGATACCGACCGCCACCCGCTCGCGATTCTCGCCATCCGCAATCTCCTCCGCGTCGTCGACGGACTCGGCTTCTACCTGGTCGGCGCCGCGGTCGCCGGTTGTTCCAATTTTCGCCGCCGCCTCGGAGACATTTGCGCAGGCACCGTCGTGATCGAAGAAGACTTCGGTTCCTGGATGAAGTTCGCCGCCATCGCGCTTTGGACGCTCGTTCTCGCGGCCGCCGTCTGGTCCGTCCCTCGCATCTGCCAGACCAACGCCGCGCTCCCGTCCCGTTATCTGAACCAGGTGGTTGTCCAGGTAGGTCGAAGCGAAAACTCCGCGTACCTCACAGTCGCAAATCTCCACATAGAGATCCAGCTAACCTCGGGACCGATGCGGTAAGCCGCTCTCCGAAACTTCAGCAGCTCCCGCGCGCATGGACGGGCCGGTGGCCCAGCCTTCCATGTTTTCCGTTCCCGTTCCGGGACTGTGGGTACCGCGTTCTGTGCAAGGGCGGGTACGATGCTGCCGGTACCATGAGGGTTTGTCATGCCCAGCGGACTGCATCGCAGTTACGGCGCTCATCATCTGCACTTTATCACTTGCTCCTGCTACCGGCGATCGCCTTTTCTGAGCACTGCGCGCAGTCGTGATCGCTTTCTCTCGATTCTGGAACAGACACGCCAGCGCTACCGGTTCGTGGTCGTCGGATACGTCGTCATGCCGGAACATATCCACCTTCTTTTGACTGAACCCGAGGTCGGAACTCCCTCGACGGTGATGCAAGTGTTGAAGCAGCGCACGGCCCGGGCTTTGTTGCCCAAGCGCAAACGGAGGAACCCGCGCCAACGCAACCTGTTTGAAGACGAGCCCAAGCGCAGAGCATTCTGGCAGGCGCGTTTCTTTGACTTCAACGAATGGGACTTCAACGTATGGACGACGAAGAAGCGCGTGGAGAAACTCAGGTATATGCATCGCAACCCGGTAAAGCGCGGACTGGTGCAAACGCCCGAGCAGTGGCGCTGGAGCAGTTATCGTTTCTATTTTCTCGAAGAGTCCGGGCGGGTACGGCTGAATGAGGGATGGCCCGTGATTTCGTTCCGGGATCGGGTGGCGTAGCTTCGCAGCCGCAGGCCTTCGTGGTACCCGCCCTTCGCAAAAAAAAACCCGCGAAGGACGGGGCACCCACTGATATGCTGATGCGAAAGCCTGGGCCACCCGCCCTGATTTCCAGAACCAGTTTGCAAAGTTCGGCCTCATCATACGTGGTTACTTGCTTGGTCAGAAGTTCCTGTGCCGACGCAGAGTCCTTCTTCGCCTCTACCTTGTGCCGCTTCGCCAGAGCCGGAACCTGGCTGTAGGAGAGATGGCCGATCAGGTAGTGTGCGATCGCCAGCAAGTCAGCCTTCTTCAACGGAGCCGATACGCGTTGGAGGATCGTAGCCAAGACACGATGGCGAGTCGTAATGGCGAGCTTCTCCTTTTCGATGCGCTTCCGTTCCTCTGCCCGCTCCCGCTCGACTTGCTGCGGAGAAGGCGTGTTCGGGATGGTGGGTGCGGCAAGCGGGATCGGCACAAACCTTGACGACCTGTCCACGTTTGCCGCCGTCCATGACAATGGCCTCGGTCATCTTGTCGCATGGTTTCTGGTACGGCGGGGAGCTTAGTGCTTGTGCCGTTCGGCCTTGGGCTTCTTGATCTCCAACTCCACATACTGATTCCGCCCCAAGGGAGCGCCCTCGCGGGAATTCCACGCCGCCGAAATCTGGATTAGCTGCGGCTTGGTTTCCAGAGCCTTTTTCACGCAAGCGTCAATCTTGGCCCGGAAACAGTCGGGCGAAGTGCATTATGTGGAATCAAAGTTCAAGGCGCAGAGGGGCGAAGCCGCAGCCGGCGAAAAGATCCCCAGACTGTCGTCCTCGTGGAATCCCACCCTTCAAAAGACGAAGGGTGGGGCCCTCCAGTTGTTTCAGCGCCCCGATCATCTGCGCCTCCGTGTGCCTGCTCTTCGACATACCTCTTCCCCTTTCCTTCGTCCGAAATCATACTCGGACTTGTTCGGAAATCGGGGAGCAGGTCACGGCCATCCGGAAGCTGCGCGAAAGTTGAAGATGGTTCGAAGCCAGCGAGCCGGATGAGGTCGCAGACACTCACAGGATCATTTCTTGGCGAACACGTGCGGTAGGATCACTTCAAGTTTTCTGCAACCGCCTATTCTTGTTAAGCACCCGGTGTTAATTGCAAAGGCCTTGGCTCGGTCTTCCCCGGATGCACCAGAATCCATTTCAACGACACCCCAAGGGTGTCCCCAACGCTCTTTGACGTAGGAGCAATAATGCTGCGGGCACGATCGGGATTGAGTAGACTCGTGGATTGTGGCTCCTGTTCCAGGCTCCATTGCCCCTGCGACGTCCCGATCCTCGACTTCCAGATAGGCATCGACTTCAGATGCAACGCCGTCTTTGAACGTCACAGAGGCAGAGATACCGCTGAGCGGAGCCAGCCGAAGTCTGTGCAACATCCTGACCTGAGCTTCTTCCGAAACTCTGCAGGCGTTCTCATCGCAAGAGACAGAGCTATCCTTAACATGAGCAGCCTGTAACTGCTCACGCCAGTCGTTAAGTCTGGTCATGCCGATCTCCACTTTGGCGGTTTCTTCAAGGAACCGGCCAATGCGCCTCTGAGGAGCAGTTAACCCGACGTAACCCACTGCCAAGCCAACAATGAGAAACGCAGTAATGCAAGCTGTCAACGTTCGTTTTTTCATACCCAAGCCTCTTGATGATTGCTTCCCGTTACCCAGCCAACTATGCCGACCCGACGCCGCAAGGCCTCACGGAAAATATATGCTCCCGAAACTGTCACAAGTGTCCACATTACCATTCCAAGGTGCTAGGACGGGTGGCCCAGCCTTCCGTATTTTTCGTTCACGCATTCCGGAACTGTGGGTGGACGGGTGGCCCAGCCTTCCGTATTTTTCGTTCCCGTTCCGGAACTGTGGGTGCCCCGCTCTTGCGTTCTGTGCAAGGGCGGGTACGACGCTGCCGGTACCATGGGGTTTGTCATGCCCAGCGGACTGCATCGCACTTACGGCGCTCATCACCTGCACTTTATCACCTGCTCCTGCTACCGGCGATTGCCTTTTCTGAGCACGGCGCGCAGTCGCGATCGCTTTCTCTCGATTCTGGAACAGAGCCGCCAGCGCTACCGGTTCGTGGTCGTCGGATACGTCGTCATGCCGGAACATATCCACCTTCTTTTGACTGAACCCGAGGTCGGAACTCCCTCGACTGTGATGCAAGTGTTGAAGCAGCGCACGGCCCGCGCTTTGTTGCCCAAGCGCAAACGGAGGAACCCGCGTCAACGCAACCTATTTGAAGACGAGCCGAAGCGCAGAGCATTCTGGCAGGCGCGTTTCTATGACTTCAACGTATGGACGACGAAGAAGCGCGTGGAGAAACTCAGGTATATGCATCGCAACCCGGTAAAGCGCGGACTGGTGGAAACGCCCGAGCAGTGGCGCTGGAGCAGTTATCGTTTCTATTTTCTCGAAGAGTCCGGGCTGGTACGGCTGAATGAGGGATGGCCCGTGATTTCGTTCCGGGATCGGGTGGCGTAGCTTCGCAGCCGCAGGCCTTCGTGGTACCCGCCCTTCGCAAAAAAAAACCCGCGAAGGACGGGGCACCCACTGATATGCTGATGCGAAAGCCTGGGCCACCCGCCATAGCGCGAAGCGAGATTTCCCCCCAACAACTTACCTAAAATTTCCCCAGCCCCATTCCCAGTCCGTGGCTCTGCGCTCGTTCCTCCGTGTGAGATTCCTGGCGCGCGCCGACTGGTTCGCCGTTTTCCGACTCCCATTTTTCAATCACATTTTTTCCTAGCTGGAAGCAACACAGGAGCGGAGAGGGAGGCGAGTCAAGGGCGCGCGTCTTGGGCGCGTTCATCGGAGCGCAGCGCAGACCCTTGACTGGCCTCCCGCGCTCCGTACACTCGCAGCGGAAAAATGGGATCACCGCTTCCCGCCGCTGGGTTTTTCTCGCTGCGGTTTCTCGCTCCCCTGCGGCTGCAACTTGGCGGCGAGCTGGTGCTTGGCTTCGCTGATTTGATCCAGCAGTTGGTTGAACTTCTCCGGCGTCACCTTCTCACCCGCCGCCACAGGCCCCAACACGTTCACCAGCAGCAGGCGCACTCCGATGATCTCGGCCAGGGCCGGATCGTGGGCCGCTGCATTGCTGGCACCTCCCCGCAGGATCACCTCGCGGCACCACTCGCCCAGCGTCCGACCGTCGGCCTGCGCCGCCCCTTCCAGTTGCGCGTATTCTTCCTGGCTGACTTTGAAACCGATGGATTTCGTGCGCAGCGGCGGCTTCACCATGTCCCGGCGTCCTCTCTCGCCATCTCAGCCGAGACTAGCAGCCACGCTTAAGAATCAACAAGTTCGCCTGCGCTAACCTGCGGTTGCCGGACGGCAACCCGATGGCGGGATTTTTTCTTTAGCTGCTCTGCTTTCAACAAGTTCGCGCGCGCTAACGCGCCGCTCGCGCGCAGCACCCGTTCCGGGGTGACGTGTCACCCTCACACCCGACGCCGTAGGCGGCGCGCTTTTGATCCTCCCCGATACCGCACAGTAACCCCGCCCCCCCTAGGTATGCCTGCTCCTCGCGGCCTGCCAAACGAGCACTACGGTGCTCAGGACCAGTAAGATTTGACTTAGATAAAACATACCTTGCACCCAAGAACCATCTACGTGGAACGCGTAGGACAAAAAGGCGAAGACTACACTCAGAAAAACGGACAGCACAAGCAAGAGTATGCCCGAGGTGAAACGGGGCCACCTCTTCGCAAGCCGGTATAGGGGATAGAGCGGCAGCAAGGCGAATGCCGCCACTACAAAGGGAAACAGACGATTGTTAAGCTTGGCGGCGTTTCCTGAAAGGAAAATGAACCATGGAACTGCACAGACCAAGACGACACCGCTCGCGATCACGATAATTGAACGCTTCGATAGAGGCATGGATTTCTTCCTTCAGAACACCTGCCGTCCTACTTCAGTTCTGCTGGAGGCACTGCGTCTCCGCATCATAAACAGTAATCTGCCCCCCAGCCCAGAACACCAGGCTGTTTACGGTCGCTACGCCACCTAGAACACCCACACACAGTGGAGCGTCTGGACCCGTAAAAGCGCAGAGCCCCAATCCGTTTAAGTTAGTAACACCGTTGATAATTGATACCTTCTGCGCGTTGTTCTTAGCCGGATTCACATTTTGAGTGACGCACTTGTCATACTGGAGGATCGGGTTGGGTGGCTTCGGCACGCCGGGCGGCTGAGTGCCGTTGTTTGCGGCAGAACCACTGTTTGCGTCTATAATCGCAGCAATTTCGGCGTTCATAACAGCTACCGTTGTGATGAGAGGATTGTAGGTATCGGTGACATTGACACTCTCAGGCGGTATGATAGGTGTGCCACCGGGAGTGCAGTTGTAGGTGTTTCCGTTCTCGTCGTAGCAGGTATCAAGCCCCAACGGGTCGACCGATCCGAGAGGATTGTTGTTAACGTAGGCGTACCTGTTCCAACTTTGCGGCGTGGTCGGATCAACTGCTGCAAGACCGGCCGGGTCTGGCCCAATCCAACGTCCTTGTTTGGGATCGTATTCGCGATACATGAAATCGTAATCCAGCCACAGAGTGTCTTTGTTCGCACCCGTGAACGAAAGATCGCCATAACTCCCGCTCTCAGCATACGGTTCTCCAAACGGAGCATAGGCGGGACGGGTGGCCCAGCCTTCCGTATTTTTCGTTCCCGTTCCGGAACTGTGGGTGCCCCGCTCTTGCGTTCTGTGCAAGGGCGGGTACGACGCTGCCGGTACCATGGGGTTTGTCATGCCCAGCGGACTGCATCGCACTTACGGCGCTCATCACCTGCACTTTATCACCTGCTCCTGCTACCGGCGATTGCCTTTTCTGAGCACGGCGCGCAGTCGCGATCGCTTTCTCTCGATTCTGGAACAGAGCCGCCAGCGCTACCGGTTCGTGGTCGTCGGATACGTCGTCATGGCCGGGTGGCCCAGCCTTCTATGTTTCCCGTTCCCGTTCCGGGACTGTGGGTGCCCCTCGATAAGAGCGAAGGCTCTGTCAAGGGCATAGTTGTCCTGGGCGGTGCGCAAGCACCGCCTGGTTTGCCAGAGAGGTTGAAGACCAAGACTCTGGAAATCTCACGCTAAATCACTCTGCGGCGGAACGTCGTTCCACCAACCATCGATTCGACCTTGCTCGTCGGCCATGATTCTTCTATGCGAACATCCCGTCTCTACGGGATGCGAGAGCGCCCAATCAATTCCTGCGGTCTAGCTTGCGCCGACCAGGGGCACCCGCGGGCTGCTCTCGATGCGAACGACTTCTGGATACGGCTTCTGCGTGCGCAGCATCCAGTACAGTCGTACGGCCAACTTACGCGCTGCCGCCACTTTGGCCACCGCTTTCGGCTTCTGATGGCAGCGATGCAAATACTCTTTGCGAAGGCCGGGATCAAACCGCACCGCAATCTGCGCCGCTTCCACCAGCAGCATTCGCAGCATGCGGTTGCCTTGCTTGCTGATCGCGCCCAGCTTCTGACGTCCGCCCGAGGAATGCTCGCGCGGAATCAGTCCCAGATAACTGGCCACCTGCTTGCCACGCTGGAAGCGGCTCACCTCGCCCATGGTCAGCACGTAGGCTAGCGCCGTCACCGCTCCCACTCCCGGCTGGGTTTGCAGGAGAAGCGCCATTTTGTCTCGCTGCGCTTCTTCTTTCACCGCCCGGTCCAGCGGATCGATCTGCTCATCGAGCATGGACAGCAACCCCAGCAAATCCTCCCGCCGGCGCGCCGCCCACGGCTTCAGCGGCAACTCGCGCAGCACTTTCTGGCCCGCCTGACTCCACAACTTGTGCTTGCGCTGCACTCCCTGATTCAGACACAGATGTTGCAACTCATTCTTCACCCGCGCCCGCATCGTCACCAGCTTGTAGCGATGCAACAGCAACTGGCGCAGATCCCGCACCTCGGAAGACGGCATCCAGATGCGCGGAAATCTTCCCTCCTGCAGCAGGATTCGAATGTGCTCCGCGTCCCGCCGATCCGTCTTCTGCTGCCTCACGCAACTGGCCCGGATCTGCGCCGCATCGCCCACCCACAGCTCGTGGCCCAACTCTGCCAGTAAATCCACCAGCCAGTGACAGTTGCCCGTCGCTTCCATCCCGATCAGCGCCGCTGCCGGCAGTTGCCGATAAAACCGCTCGGCATCGCCTGAAGCTTGCACCAGCTTCCGTTCCCCGATCTCTCCCGTCTCCGTGTCCAGCCAGGAAACCTGTTGCCAGCTGGGATGAAAATCACATCCTATAATCATCATGCGAAGGCTCCTTTCTTCCCCAGCGTCTTTGGTCCTCAAATCAAGACTACCGGGTTCAATCGAGTCTTCGCTCTTAGCCCTTCGATAAGAGCGAAGGCTCTGTCAAGGGCATAGTTGTCCTGGGCGGTGCGCAAGCACCGCCTGGTTTGCCAGAGAGGTTGAAGACCAAGACTCTGGAAATCTCACGCTAAATCACTCTGCGGCGGAACGTCGTTCCACCAACCATCGATTCGACCTTGCTCGTCGGCCATGATTCTTCTATGCGAACATCCCGTCTCTACGGGATGCGAGAGCGCCCAATCAATTCCTGCGGTCTAGCTTGCGCCGACCAGGGGCACCCGCGGGCTGCTCTCGATGCGAACGACTTCTGGATACGGCTTCTGCGTGCGCAGCATCCAGTACAGTCGTACGGCCAACTTACGCGCTGCCGCCACTTTGGCCACCGCTTTCGGCTTCTGATGGCAGCGATGCAAATACTCTTTGCGAAGGCCGGGATCAAACCGCACCGCAATCTGCGCCGCTTCCACCAGCAGCATTCGCAGCATGCGGTTGCCTTGCTTGCTGATCGCGCCCAGCTTCTGACGTCCGCCCGAGGAATGCTCGCGCGGAATCAGTCCCAGATAACTGGCCACCTGCTTGCCACGCTGGAAGCGGCTCACCTCGCCCATGGTCAGCACGTAGGCTAGCGCCGTCACCGCTCCCACTCCCGGCTGGGTTTGCAGGAGAAGCGCCATTTTGTCTCGCTGCGCTTCTTCTTTCACCGCCCGGTCCAGCGGATCGATCTGCTCATCGAGCATGGACAGCAACCCCAGCAAATCCTCCCGCCGGCGCGCCGCCCACGGCTTCAGCGGCAACTCGCGCAGCACTTTCTGGCCCGCCTGACTCCACAACTTGTGCTTGCGCTGCACTCCCTGATTCAGACACAGATGTTGCAACTCATTCTTCACCCGCGCCCGCATCGTCACCAGCTTGTAGCGATGCAACAGCAACTGGCGCAGATCCCGCACCTCGGAAGACGGCATCCAGATGCGCGGAAATCTTCCCTCCTGCAGCAGGATTCGAATGTGCTCCGCGTCCCGCCGATCCGTCTTCTGCTGCCTCACGCAACTGGCCCGGATCTGCGCCGCATCGCCCACCCACAGCTCGTGGCCCAACTCTGCCAGTAAATCCACCAGCCAGTGACAGTTGCCCGTCGCTTCCATCCCGATCAGCGCCGCTGCCGGCAGTTGCCGATAAAACCGCTCGGCATCGCCTGAAGCTTGCACCAGCTTCCGTTCCCCGATCTCTCCCGTCTCCGTGTCCAGCCAGGAAACCTGTTGCCAGCTGGGATGAAAATCACATCCTATAATCATCATGCGAAGGCTCCTTTCTTCCCCAGCGTCTTTGGTCCTCAAATCAAGACTACCGGGTTCAATCGAGTCTTCGCTCTTATCCAATCAATCCTTCGCGCGCTTTGCGAAGGGTGGGAGTCCGAAATGCTGACGTAAAGACTTCACAGAATCCTGCGCTGGGCCGTTTTCGTCAGTCATGCCAAGGGAGCTTATGAACCGAGAATCGCTCCGGCGATCTGATTCCACATGGCGCTGTGTCCGATCACGATAAAAATGCACGAGGCGGTCACCATGACGGAATAGCCGACTGCATACCATCGATTAAGCGTGCGAGTCATTCCCCACTGGAGAACCAGAAACAACGCCCCGAGCGCCAGCGCTGGACCAAGTACGTACAACGGCGGCATGATGGCAAACTGTCCAATGTAAGGGCAGCGGGCCAGGGAGCCTGAGATGATCATCAATGACGCCAGGAGCATCATAGGCCGGTGGATTTCTGGGCGGCGACGATAGATGATTGCAACCCCCACCAGCACGCCGAAGGAGAGCATCTCGCCGAGCATGATTGCCAGGAAAAATCTGGGGCCGCCAAAAAACTGATACAGTTCAGGGTTGTAGCGGGCCGACAAGATTGCTGAGATCGATCCGAGGGGGACCATGACACTGGCGAGCACAGCGCCGCCTACGCCGATGCGCATATGAAGACGCGGATTGCCTTTCAGAATGAAGACGCTCTGCACCAGAAATAGGACGATCCAACTCAACATGGCTAGGCCGTGAACCACGACCAAGGGAACAATCTGCCGGGTGATTTCGCCTCCTCCGAAACCTTTCCCATGCGCAAGAAATGCGCGGAATCCCACGCCAGTCGCAACCAGCATTAGGCTTCCAGCGATGACATAGAAAAGTCGTTCGGACACCAGGGCTCGCAAAGCCGCATTTTGCGCTTGCGATCGAATCACTGTGTCTGTGATGGCTCCTGACATTACAGTTTGCCTCCAGCGCTGCGCGTTTGATTGCCGTCCGCGCGCACTCTCGAACCACACGCCTGCCACAACACCAGAATGTTACTGATGACCGCTGAGAATCAGTGCAGGACCGGAGATCATAGGGGAAGGAAGAGAAGCTCCGGCCGCAAGATCTGCACTACTGGGTGAGGAGTATGAACCGAGATGAAGTGGCTGTCAACCGAAACTCCTTCAGCAACTTGCGGGGGAAGAGAGAGCTATCCGAGCAATGCCAAACGAGTAACGTCCATCACGACGTGGTTGGTGAGAAAAGGATTTAACATCAATTGACGACCAGCAGGCAGTGCCCGGGTTGCCGACTAATCGGGATTTGGCTCTCGTTGCATCACAACCAAAAACACCACACCGACAATGGTAAACATTCGGAATGCCTCTTCCTGCCCATTCCAAATATGCGACTGCCACATCAGAAACCATTCGCCCCCGACGTCGAGGAATGCCACCAACCACATCAGCAGGCTCGTCGTCAGAGCAATCACGGCGACGTCCAGCGCAGCGGCGAATTGCGCCCTGTCCGCACCATACGATTTCAGCAAACGAATACCAGCCCACCAGCATAGAAGCATCGTGACTGATTCCCAGGCGATGATGCCGATGTAGAAGGCCGTATGTACCAGCGGCGAATTGACGGAGCGCCACATGACGTGATTCCCCGGAAAGGTTGAGTCCATCATCAGGACGTGGCGGACAAACTCATAGTTGGAGCCGTAATCCGTAACGTTGTTGAGGACCAGAATCGTGTAGAAAAGTGCGATTGCAAAAACGAGCACTGCTTTGGAAGCGCGAAGCGCCATGACGTGCCGCCTGGGCTGTTGCACGCGGGAATTATATCTCTCGGTGACTTACGCGGACTTTCTTTGAGTGCGCACAAGTTCTGATTAACAGGCTGTTCGGAAGTTATCCACCAACTGGCGTCCGGGAAGCGCTCAATGCGGCTCTCCTGGGCGAGCGCGGCGGCCCGGAATTTCTCTGTACTTCAGACTGCGTGGCGGGGGCTGGAGGACGACGCCCCGCTGTGCTAGTATCGTTGGCCGCGCCCATGGCTAACGCTGCTTATGCCCATCCGCTCGTCTCCCCCGCGGCTCGCGACCGCACGTTCTACACCGGCATCGCCATCGTGATGCTGTTCACCGCTCTGGTCGGCTTCTCCGGACGTACTTCCTCGGCCTGATCTCCGGGCATGCGACGACCGTCACTGGCCGGTCCAACGCGACCGTGCACCTGCACGCGCTGTTGTTCATGTCGTGGCTGGTGCTGTTCATCGTGCAGACGAGATTGATCGCGACGCACCGCGTGAAGGTGCATCGCAAGCTCGGCCACTTCGGGGTGGCTCTGGCGGCGGCAATGATCGTGGTCGGCGGCCGCACCGCGGTAGAAGCGGCGCGGCTCGGCGCGGTCCCTCCGGGCGAAAAACCGTGGAACTTTATCGCCATCCCCTTCGGCGACATCGCGACCTTCGGGATCTTCTTCCTCGGCGCCGTCCTCTGGCGCAACCACAAGGACAAGCACAAGCGGCTGATGATCCTGGCATCAGCCTGCCTGATGCCGGCGGCGCTGGTGCGCTGGCCCGGCGTCCTGGCCGGGGGAGCACTGGCCTCCTACGGCCTCGCGCTGCTGTTCCCCTCGATCGCCCGCGCGGTGTACGACCGGTGGTCTCGCGGGCGCGTCCACCCAGTGTACTGGT
>CAVPWO010000015.1:0-36157 GCA_963709305.1 uncultured Acidobacteriaceae bacterium
CAGGGCTTCGGTGGTGAGCATCAGGCTGGCGATGGAGCCGGCGTTCTGCAGGGCAGTGCGCACCACTTTCGTCGGGTCGAGCACGCCTGCTTTGACCAGGTCCTCGTACTCGTTGGTGAAGGCGTTGAATCCGTAGTTGGTTTCCTTGGATTTCAGCACCTTGCCGAGGATGACTGCACCTTCTTCGCCGGCGTTCTCGACGATCTGGCGCAGGGGCTCGGTGATGGCGCGCTTCACGATGTTGATGCCGATCTGCTCATCGCCTTCGGCCTTCACCTTGTCGAGCGCGCTGGCTAACGGGCCAGAGCGACTCCGCCGCCGGGGACAATGCCTTCTTCCACGGCTGCGCGGGTGGCGTGCATCGCGTCTTCCACACGGGCTTTCTTTTCCTTCATTTCGGTTTCGGTTGCGGCGCCGACTTTAATGACGGCTACGCCACCGACCAGCTTCGCCAACCGCTCCTGCAACTTCTCGCGGTCGTAGTCGCTGGTGGTCTTTTCGACCTGGCTGCGAATTTCTTTTACGCGGCCTTCGATCTCAGCGTGCTTGCCCTTGCCTTCGACCACCGTGGTGTTGTCCTTGTCGATGGTGATCTTCTTGGCCTGGCCGAGGTCGCTGATCTGAACGTTCTCGAGCTTAATGCCGAGATCTTCGGTGATGGCCTTGCCGCCGGTCAGGATCGCGATATCCTGCAGCATCGCTTTGCGGCGATCGCCGAAGCCAGGAGCCTTGACGGCCGCGACTTGCAGCGTGCCACGCAGTTTGTTGACGACGAGGGTGGCGAGCGCTTCGCCTTCCACGTCTTCTGCGATGATCAGGAGCGGCTTGCCGGACTTGGCAATCTGCTCGAGCAGCGGGAGAAGATCCTTCATCGAGCTGATCTTCTTTTCGTTGATCAGGATGTAGGCGTTCTCGAGTGCGACTTCCATGCGCTCGGGATCGGTGACGAAGTAAGGCGAGAGGTAGCCGCGGTCGAACTGCATGCCTTCGACGACTTCGAGCTGAGTCTCCAGAGTCTTCGACTCTTCGACGGTGATGACGCCGTCTTTGCCGACCTTCTTCATGGCCTCGGCAATGATCTTGCCGATGTCTCGTCATTGTTGGCGGAGATGGTGCCGACCTGGGCAATCATTTCGCCGGTGACTGGCTTCGACAGTTTGTCGAGTTCGCCATTGACGCGGTTGCCTTCTTTGTCGAGCTTGCCGGCGATGACGGTGACGGCTTTCTCGATGCCACGCTTCAGGGCCATTGGATTGGCGCCGGCGGCAACGGTCTTGACGCCTTCGCGGTAGATGGCCTGGGCGAGAACGGTGGCGGTGGTGGTGCCGTCGCCGGCGACGTCGGAGGTCTTCGAGGCGACTTCGCGAACCATCTGGGCGCCCATGTTCTCGAGGCCGTCCCGAAGTTCGATTTCTTTGGCTACGGTGACGCCGTCTTTGGTGATGGTCGGCGAACCGAATTTCTTTTCGATGACTACGTTGCGACCCTTAGGGCCGAGGGTGACCTTCACGGCATCGGCCAGAAGGTTGACGCCGCGGAGGATCGCCTGTCGGGATTCTTCTCCGTGAACGATTTGTTTTGCCATTGCTGTTTTCTCCTATATCTAGTTTGAATTCTGTGCAGGCGGTGCCTGCGTAAATTGCTTTGCGGCTTCCGGCTTCCGGAAGACGATTCGTGGCTAATTCGCTGAGCGGTTCCCGAAGCCGGGAGCCGGACGGCGGAAGCCCTATTTCCTCGAGCCGGCTAGTTCTTTCTTGGCAGGAGTCGCGGCGCCGGTCAGGGTGCCGAGGACTTCTTCTTCTTTCATGATGATGAAGTCTTCGCCATCAATCTTGATTTCGGTGCCGGAGTACTTGCCGAACAGGATGCGGTCGCCCTCTTTGACGGCCAGAGGGAAGGTCTTGCCTTCGTCGTTGGTGCGGCCTTTGCCGGTGGAGATGACTTCGCCTTCCTGCGGCTTGTCTTTGGCTGAGTCGGGGATGATGATGCCGCCGCGAGTGGTGGAAGCCTCTTCCACGCGACGACCAGAATGCGGTCATGGAGTGGTGCAAATTTCGCCATGATTTGTTGCTCCTTTCAAGGAATTATACGGTTGTGTGACTCGGTTGATTTGCGTAAACCTATGATTTGGTTGGGTTAGGCAGTGCTGTTAGCAGTTGCGCCTATCGAGTGCTAATTCTAAGGCATGCGAGCAGGATTGTCAAGGGGGTCAGAGAGGGTAAGGAATGGCTTGCCTCGTCTAATCGTCGGAATTGTGGATCATAAGCATTCTGAGTTCGGCGCAGTACACCGGGCGAGGGATCTCGCGTGGGAGATCGTGGACGCCTCGCCCTGTCCGCGCGAGATCCTTCACTTCGCCTGACGAACGGGTCGGTTCAGGATGCCTCCCACGCATGCGGGGAAAATGTACGCCTAGATTTCGGGCTGGGCTGTGCCTTTTGTGATGGCTTCGTCGAGGAGCTGCTTCATCTGGCGACTTGCCTGTTCGGCTAGTTTGCCCTGTTCCTCGCCGAGCTTGCCTTGCTGTTCGCCGAGTTTGCCCTGCTGTTCTCCCAGGGCGCCCATTTCCTCGCCGAGCTTGCCTTGCTGGTCGCCGGCGTGGGACTGGATTTCGCCGATCTTACTCTGCAGTTCTCCGATTTCGGATTGGATGTGGCCGACTTGATCCACGGTTGCGCCGCCACCGGAACTGAGTTGTTTCAATTCGGCTTTCAGTTTTTCGAGGTCGGCGTTCAGGTCGGGAACGTTGACGCGAATCTGTTGCATTTTAGCGCCGAGCGCTTCCTGTTGTTTGCCCAGAGCCTCTTGTTGTTTGCCGAGCGCTTCCTGTTTCTTGCCCAACTCTTCTTGCGGCTCCCAAAACTTCTTGGCGCGGTCGACGGTGGCCTGGTCGCGAATGACGTAGGATTTTTCGTCCCGCTCAAACCAGATGAAGTCACCCGGGATATTTTTCCTGAGCTTCTCGACATGACGGGCGTCTTCTGACGACCCGGACATGGTGAAGCTATCGGTTTTGCCGGAGACAATGACGAACCGCTGTTCGTCGTCGTAACCGTAGTGATAGGAAAAACGGCGGCCGGAGAATGACCTTACAGAGTCCGATTGGCCAATCGCTTCAACCGGGGCTACAGGTGCGATCACAGCGACCGGAACCGATGGACCCAGCGGTGCCACCGGGGCGACGACGCCCGGGCCGATACCAGCCACGGGCGCAAGACTCGGACTCGGAATGCCGGACACTCCGCCCCGGATTGTGCCGTGGATCATCGCGGGTGCAAGTGCCGGCTGGAGTTCAGGAGTTGGTTCGGCTTGAGGGGGAACTTCTGAGGCCGGTGCTGCTGTGGTACTTGGCTGAGAATGCGGCGTATTCGAAGGATTGGCGGCCGGCGCGGGCGGCGTAGTGTCCTGTCCGGATTGAACGCTTCGCAGGCTGACATGTTGGGCCGGCTGTGCGGAAGCAGCGAGGTAGACCACTGGAGCCGCAAGGGCGACGATGGCAACGGCAACGGATTTCTGGAGACTCATGGCAACGGATCCTTTCCAAGCGAGAATTCTTTCTACGCGATGTTCAGCTTGATCGGCTTTGGCCATCGAAACGCCCTGCCACCAGACTCGGCCCGGGCCGGCGTGCAGGGTTTCGAAGAATCCGAGCAGGATCCTGGCGTAATGCTTGCGATCGGTGCCGCAGGACAGTGCAGCTTCATCGCTGGCTTGCTCGGCCAGATCGGCGAGGTGCCGGTCGAGCCACCAGGAGAGCGGGCTGAACCAGAAGATCGCGCGATGCAGCAGGGAAAGGCGCTGGGTGAGAGCGTCACGGCGGGCGACATGCGACACTTCGTGGGCGATGACGGCGTCGATCTGGGCGTCGTCCCAGTCGCGCCAGGCGCTAGGGAGCAGAATTGTGGAGCGCAAAGCGCCGATTGTGACCGGGATGGAAATTAGTTCAGATTCGGCGGTCCGCGGAGTCGAGCCAAGGCTCCACGCGGATGCGCGTGCGGCGAGTCGCTGCGTTATGCGCGGATCGTCAATCTTTGCCGAGGCTCGCAGCAGACGGCGGGTGAACGCGAGACCTGTGAAGAAACGTGCGAACAAAATCATAGTGACCGCGAGATAGATCCCGGCTGCGATTACGTTCCAGCGAATTGAAGACAGGGGCCATTTTGAATAGGCGGGAGACGACACAACCTGTCCGTTTATTGAATGCGAGGCGGGAGACAGCGAGGTCGCGGTAGCCGCTAATCTTTCTCTTTCGCCTCCTCTTTCGCCCCGCTGGGGCTTGCGCGTGAGTAGTTCTCCCCCACGGCTTGCGCCGTGGGCTGCATTCTGACGCCGCTCCGCGGCTTGGAGCGGAGAGCTTTCCTCCATAGTGCCGCCGAAGATCTGGTTCTGCTTCGCGTTCACAGCATTCAGCAGAAACGCGGGTGCGGGAATCGGCAGCGGCGGCAGCATCTGTTGCAGCAGGGGCATGGCGAGGGCGGCATAGAGGACCGCGGTCCAGGTGAACAGGCGCAAGGAAGTGTTTTTCACCCGAAACGCCGAAAGCCCGACTCCAACGATGATGCTCAGGGCCAGGGCGCGAGCGGCCGGAATCGCGAGCTGCGCGAGAAGGGTTGTGGACGCCGGAATGACAGCGATCAAAGTCATGGCTTTTCCTTTTCAGCAATCCCTTTTTCAGCGATCTCTTTTTCGGCGATCTTGCGGGCCAGCCGTTCCAGTTGCTTGCGATTGAGCACCGCATTATCCACCATGCCGAGGACGAGTTGCTCGGCGGACCCGCCGCAGAAGCGGTCGATGATTCCCTTTACGGCGCGCACGGCGACGTTCTGGCGCATGTCTGACGCTTTGTATATAAATGTGCGGCCTTGAACCTGGTGAGTGAGGTAGCCTTTTTCTTCCAGGCGGCGCAGCACGGTGCGGATGGTGGAATCTTTCATGGGCCGTGAGGATGCCAGTCCTTCCCGGCAAACCTCGGAGGAAGAGGGACCGTGGGTCCAGATGTAATCCATGACGAGCTGCTCGACCTCGCCGATGTTCTTTAGACGGGCCTTCTTTGGGTTGGTCATTCCGGTCAGCGATTCTGTGTTAACCGTTGTAGCGTTACAAGATGTAACAGACGGTTGCGGAGCTGTCAATAGAAAACTCATTGGTGCGTGTTTGAAAGCGGCCCACGGTCGAGTGTTCGTTGGGAGGCCGGAATCTTTCTTCATACTTGCCGGTGGCAATGCAGTGGCTGAGAGTAAACCTATCCTTTCCCGTCCCAAAGAAAGTGCGAGGAAGTAATCTATGCAACCCATCGTTTGTCTGCGCTGCAGACGTGAAATCGAAGCCGGACACAAGTCGGTAGCGGTGTACATGTTCGCGCAGACGGTAGGGGTGAAGCCGCGACAAAAGTCTGGGGCGCAGAGGATTTGCTTTTGTCCGCAGTGCGCTGTGTCCCTGGCGATGGGGCTGCCGCCGGAGGGCGCGCTGAACATGGCGGCCTGGGATATGATCCGCGATCTGGTGAGTTCGGAGCCTTCGTTAAATTACGCGGCCTGGGAAGGCCTGCGAAGCGTAGCCGGACTGCTGGGTTCCGGGGAAGATTCCGTTACCGATACGAGAGCCCGGATCCGCCGGGCGGGATAAACGAGTTAAGCCATGCCGCCAACCCCTGGCAATGGGAGATCTGTTATATCCAGATTCCAGCGACGGACATTGCGCGCTCCGCCGAGTTCTATCAGCGCGTTTTTGGCTGGAACGTTCGGGAGCGCGGAGACGGTCGTCTTGCCTTTGACGACGCAGTGGAGAGGTGAGCGGAGAATGGATTCTTGATCGGCCGCCGGCTACCCAGCCCGGCTTGTTTTGCCGCCGCTTCGCGGCTGGAATCGGAATGGGCGCAGGCCGAGACGTAACCAGCTACGTCTCTATGGTAATCAATCGGCAGAGTCTTTTATTCTTCGTGCGCGAGTTGCTGGCCATGGGAGTCGACCTGGATTTCCTTTTTCTTGGCGCCGGTTTGAACCACAGCTTCGTAGGCTACGAGTTTGTCATGTTTGGTAAGGGACTCGACCTTAAGAATCTTACCGGCGCCAGCTTTTGCCTGGAGTCCGTTTTTTACGGCTAAGGGCAGAGAGTCTAGTGCCACCTGTTCTTCGACCTCGGCCACGGCGCCTTTGGCGTCGATAAGAACGTCTCGACTGTGGCCGTTGACGGTCATTTCGGCTTCGTAGTAAGTCTCGCCTTTTTCTTTTTCCTGCGAGAACCCCTTGATGGTGGCTCCTTGACTCTGGGCCTGCACGGTTTTTTCGACGGCGGAAGGCAGATCCTTGCGCTCAATCTTCTTTTCCTGAGCCAGTGCGATGGTCGTAAGGGAGAGAGTTGCAACGACGGCGAAGTTTGCGATGCGCATAGATGATCCTCGGAGCATTCCTGGAAACAATTGTTGAGAACAAGGACGGCAATTAGGGGCTGCCACCCTCATTCCTCTTAACCATGGGTTCATTACACGCTGTGTGACTGAAGATTAAATGAAAGAAGTTGATGGGTGCGCGTGGCTCTGGCAATGTTGCGAGTCGAGTATGATATCTCCGAAAACTTATGGATAAAAAATTTCGCGTGTTCGCTACCTGCGACATTGGTGAGGCGATTGATCTGCTGCGCAAGCGAGGATATGAAGTTGAAGTCTATCCGCGTCCGGAAGCGCCGCCGAAGAGTTTGATCGTCGAAAAGGTTAAGGCTGGGGTGGACGGGCTGATCACAACGCTGCGCGATCCGATTGACGCGGAAGTGTTTGAGGCGGGCAAGGACAGGTTGAAGGTTGTGGCGCAGATTGCCGTAGGGTTTGACAACATTAATCGTGCGGACGCGAATCGCTACAAGGTTCCGTTCACGCATACCGCCGACGTGCTTACGGAGGCTACGGCGGAGTTTGCATTTTTTATGATGGGGACCTTGGCTAGAAAAATGTGGACCGCCGAGCACCTGACGCGCGAGAACAAGTGGGGATACTGGCATCCTTATTTGCCGTTTTTGGGGGATGAAGTCACCGGCAAGACAGTCGCAGTAATTGGGACGGGGCGTATTGGCCTGGCGTTCATCAAGAAGTGCGTCGGGTTCGATATGAATGTTTTGTGCTATGACCCGGCGTATGAGAATCGTGCATTCGTGAAAACGATTCAGGAGATGAATGATCTGCGGCATGCGCGAGGGCTGACGAAAGAAAAAGCATGGATCAAGTATGTGCCGTTTGAAGAGGCGTTGCGGGGAGCGGACTTTGTCAGCGTGCATGTGCCTTTGCTGCGAACCGGGGAGAGTGCGACGCCGACATATCATCTGTTCAACGAAAAAAATCTTCGGCTGATGAAACCGACTGCGTTCCTGGTGAATACTTCGCGAGGGCCGGTGGTGGATGAGGCGGCATTGGCGCGGGCGCTGCGGGAGAACTGGATTGCGGGGGCTGCGCTGGATGTTTACGAGAAGGAACCGTTGCCGGCGGATTCTCCGCTGCGGGATCCGGCGATTGCGGACCGGTGCCGGTTGCTGCCGCACTTCGCCAGCGCGGCGCGGATCACGCGGCTTTCAACCGATCCAGATAAAGGAATGGCGGGGCGGTGTGCGCAGGGGTTGATTGATGTGCTGGAGGGCAACTACGGCGGAGACGTTACGAAGGTGCCGTATGTGGTTAATAAGGAAGCGTTTGGGAAATAGTTAGTGCCGGCTGAATCGTCCAATGACTGGGGAGGATCAAAAGGTTTCATGGCGTCCAGCTACGGGGTTGCGAGTACAATAGTCAGGATTGGACACATTGTCAGGATAAACAGGATCTGAATGAATAAACGACTTTTGTGGGTTGTTCCGTTCGTCGCGCTTTGTGCTTCGGCTTTGGGGGCTCTGGATTCCGCAGGTCAGCCGCAGTTGAAGCTGGTGCCTGCTCCGAAAGAAGTGCAGTTGCGCGATGGCGGATTTCAGGTTGGACCGCGGACCAAGATTTTTGTGCAGCTGGGGCATCAGTCTGAGGATCGCATCGCTGCCGAAACTCTGGCGGAACAGGTGGCGGACCAGTCTGGCTTGAGGCTGGACATCCTCGGCATGAAGGCTGCCGGCAAGGCGGAGGGCGGCGCGATTGTTCTGGCTCGACTGCAAGACGCGCGGGTGAGGCGGTTTCTGGCGCGAAATGGGCTCAAGGCCGACGAACTGGTGGGCGAAGATGGGTACCTGCTGTTTTCCGACAAGTCGCATCTGATTGTGGCGGCGAATACGGGTCAGGGGTTGTTCTATGGCGTGCAGACCTTGCGGCAGTTGCTGCGGTCCGATGGAAAGGGATTGATGTGTCCGGCGGTGGGGATTCGCGATTGGCCCACGTTGCGCCAACGCGTCGTGCAAGAGGATGTTAGCCGCGACACGGTTCCTGAAGTAGCACGGCAGCAGTTCCGCGGGCCGGGGGTGTAGTTCAGCCGTCCCGCCCGGGACGCGGTTCCATCCTATCAGTGCTCCCCGTCGTTCCTCCGGCGCCTGGTTCATTCCATCGGCGGCGGCCGCGAGGTGATACCTCATAAGTTCTGTACTACTTTTCATACCTCCTGTGCTGTTTGTACACTCCAGCCTTTTCCGATTCATTGCAGCGCCGCGGTTTTTTCTGCCCGACTGATCGCATAGAATCCATGCATGTTTTCTGAGCGGACCAGCTGGCGGTTGGCGCGGAATCGATTTACGCAGGCGCTGGAAAAGGTGCGTGCGGAGGGGCGAACAGTGCTTGACCTGAGCGCGTCGAATCCTACGCGTGTGGGGCTGCATTATGAATCGCGGGCAATTCTGGGAGCGCTGGCTTCCGCGCGCTCGCTGGATTACGATCCGCAGTCGAGGGGGTTGCTGGAGGCGCGGCAGGCAGTTGAAGAATATTACCGCGATGAACATCAAGTTGGCGGGGTGGATGCCGAGCGGATCGTTCTTACTACGAGTACAAGCGAAGGATATTCGTTCGTGTTTCGCTTGTTGTGCAATGCCGGAGATGAGTTGCTGGTACCGAAGCCGAGTTATCCGCTGTTTGAGTTTCTGGCGGATTTGCAGGACGTGAAGCTGGTGGCTTATGAGTTGATCTACGATCACGGATGGCAGATGGATTTTCCGTCGCTGGAAAATGGAGTGACGGGCCGGACGCGCGGGGTAGTGGCGGTGCATCCCAATAATCCGACTGGGTCGTATGTGAGTCCCGCGGAAATGCAGATGCTGAATTCGTTCTGCCGGGAGCACGGGCTGGCAGTGATTGCGGATGAAGTGTTTCTGGACTACCGGCTCGGAGACGCCAGGCACGCGAGCTTTGCCGGGAACCGCGACGTGCTGACATTTACTTTGAGCGGCCTGTCAAAGATTTCGGCATTGCCGCAGATGAAAGTTGCGTGGGTGGTGACGGGTGGACCAGAGAACGAGGCTGCCGAGGCAATGGGGCGGCTGGAGGTGATTGCCGATACCTATCTTTCGATGAATGCGCCGCTGCAGTGGGCTCTGCCGACTCTGCTGAGGCAGAGGAAAAAGATCCAAGGGCAATTGATAGAGCGGGTGAAGCAGAATCTTGCGGAGCTTGATCGGCAGGTTGCGACACAGAAGGCGTGCACGCGACTGAACGCCGAGGGCGGATGGTACGCGGTGTTGCGGGTTCCGGCGACGCGATCGGATGAGGAGTTGGCGATCGAACTGCTTCGAGAGAAATCGGTGCTGGTGCACCCCGGGCACTTCTATGATTTTCCACGCGACGGATATTTGGTTCTGAGTTTGATTACGGCGCAGAAGGACTTTGCAGAAGGACTGAGCGCAATTCTGAAAAAAGTAAATTCTTGATTGCGAGTTGCGATCCCCGTTGCGAATCCGAGTCGATACTGCTGCGCAGAGCGGCGATTCGTGCCAACCTTGCGGCTTGACGCGTCATCCTATGTGGCCACGACTGGAGGATATCTATGCATCGTGGAAACAAGTATTTAGCTTCGCTGTTTGTGTCAGCTGCATTGATGGCGCCCATGGGGGCTTTTGCGATGGCCACACCACAGGATGACCACGAGCGGCACGAGCAGGAAGAACGTCGCGTGTACGATCCTTATCACAAGGATTATCACAGCTGGAACAGAGCCGAGGATGATGTGTATCGGCACTGGCTGGAAACACGGCACGAAGCCTACGTCGATTACGAGCACCTCAAGAAAAAAGACCAGCGAGCCTATTGGAACTGGCGTCACGAACACGAACAGCATGAGCACATGGAGCACCAGTAACGATTGATGGCTGCAACCTGTGAATTTTTTTAAGCGGCGGAGGCTAGTCCTCCGCCGTTGCCTATTATTGCGAGGGTTTACTTCTTCACGAGGAACGGATTGGTCTCGCGTTCTTCCCCAATCGTAGTCAGTGGGCCATGACCGGGAACAACTACCGTATCGTCAGGCAGGGCTAGGATCGTGCCGTGCAAAGAATGCAAGATCTTCTGCATGGACCCGCCGGGCAGGTCGGTGCGGCCGATGGAGCCGGCGAAGAGCGTGTCGCCGGCGATGAGTTTATGATCGGCAGCGAAGTAGAGGCAGATGCTGCCTTGGGTGTGTCCCGGAGTATGCAGGATGCTGGCACTGAGTGATCCGGCAGTAATTGTTTCTCCCGTGGTTACGCTGCGATCAATGTCGACCTTTCCGGGCGGCGGAACGCCGATCCATGCGGCTTGCACGTCGAGCATCTTCAGCAGGTCGTAATCGTTCTGGTTTAGCAGGATGGGAGCGCCGGTAGCGCCGCGAAGTTTCATGGCTCCGCCAACGTGATCGATATGTGCGTGGGTGACTACGATCTGTTTGACTTGCAGATTGTGCTTGCGGATAAGGGCGAGAACTTCCTGGATGTCATCTCCTGGGTCGATGACCATGGCTTCGCGGGTGGTCTCGTCGCCGATGACGGAGCAGTTGCATTGCAGCGGACCGACGGGGAGGATTTCGTGGATCATGGGGATATTGTAGCGAGTAGTTTGTAGCGCCGCAGTCGCGCTGACTGTCTGAGGTTGCGCGGTCGAGACGCCCCCCGCGACAGCCGGCAAGGGCTGCCCTGAACGAAGTCGAAGGGTGCCGGCGCTACTCGTGCGCTTGCCGCGCAGGCCATCCGGGGGAGACAATACGGGCCGCGTGCGGGGAGGCTTTGTGGCGAAATATCGTCAGCATGGTTATCAGGATCGCGACCGCGAGCCGCGCAAGGAGTCGGGAGAAAAGTCAGGCGTGGCTCCGCCTAAGAGGGACAATACGTTTGGTCCACGTCCGGTCAATTTGCCGGGCACGCGGGCGGTTTCGCGATGTACACAGTGCGGGACAGTATTGCAGGGGATGTCAACTTCGGAGCAGTGTCCGAAGTGCGGGTTTGAGCTGCATTCGTGCAAGCAGTGCACTTATTTCGATCCGGGGAGCAGGTTTGAGTGCATGCAGCCGGTGAAGGAACGCATCCCGAAAAAGGATGCGAAGAACGAGTGTCCGCTGTTTGAGATTCGCGTGACCCGGGAAAAAGAAACTTCGACGCCTGCGAGTTTGCGGCCGAATGATGCGCGGGCGGCGTTTGAGAATTTGTTTAAGAAATAGATCTGCCGCACTCTGGCTGCTCGAAAAGTCAAAACCAGGCGGAGCTGCGCCCGGCGGAAAACCGAGGCGGCTGTCCCTACATTACTGATCCCCATTCCTCTTTGCCCAACATTACCCCACTCTTAAACCACGTGAGATTCTTTTTGCAAACAGCCGAGGCGGCTGTCGCCACGTGGTGTTTATGGTTTTTGGGTTGGCCTTATCAGGATTTCACTTACGAAGGATTGTGGGGCTTGCGTTACCAGCATGGCTACGGCGTGGGCGACGTCGTCGGGCTGGAGCATTTTCTTGGGGTCTTTGCCTGCATGCGGACTGAGCTCGGTTTCCGTGGAACCCGGGCAGATGACGGCGGCACGGATGTTGTGAGGACGGAGTTCTTCTGCGATCGAATACGTCAGGCCGTTGAGTCCCCACTTGGAGGCGGCGTACGCTGCGCCCTTGGGGACGGGGTTTTTTCCGGCGAGGGATGAGATGTTGATGATGTGTCCGGAGCGGGCGCGAATCATCAAGGGAGCGAAGGCGCGGACGGAAAAATAAACGCCGCGCAAGTTGGTGTTGAGAATGCGCTCCCAGTCTTCTGGCGGAAGTTCGTGTAGAGGCTTGGTAAAGCCGCCCACGCCGGCGTTGTTGACGAGGATGTCGAGGCGGCCGAAGGTGCTGTCGACGCGGGCGGCGGCGTACTCGATCTGATGCAGCAGGGTTACGTCGCAGGGGATGACTTCCGTCTTGCCGCCGGCGGCGAGAATTGCCCTGGCAGTGGCATCGAGCGTGGATTGGGTGCGTCCGCAGAGGACGACGCTGGCGCCGAGCGCGCCGAGTCGGCGCGCGATGGCAGCGCCGATCCCGCGGCCCGCCCCGGTGACGACCGCCACTTGCCCGGCTAAAGGTTGTTCGGTGTCCATATAATAAGCTCTCCCGCGATGCGATTCGGACGCGGCGAAGCAGATCAGGAACATCCGCCGCCTCCGCTATCGGCATCTTAGCAATAAATGGGAGGCCGATTGGGAAGTCGCTTGCCTTCGGCGGAAGAGGTACTTATAATCCGGCGGACCGGGAAAAAGGTTGGAACTTGCGTTGCAGCAAGTCGCCCCCCTCTCCTCGGGCGCCCTGCCAGGAAGCCGGGCATTCCAAAGCAGGATCCGGACGCAGAGTGGTCCAGACGGAATGCAGTAGCTGCTAGTTTCAGAATTACGTTTCCCAGAAAAGCTATTCCCCAAAAGATCCAAGGAGCCATACTGATGAAAACGATTCTGCTTACGGTTGTGCTTGGGATTGCGGTGGGTGCGGGGGCACAGAGTACGTCGCAACCCGCTCCGGGACAACCGGCTACGCCGGCCACGCAGGGACAGACGCCGGCTCAAGGACAAGCCCCCGCTCCGGCCGCTGCGCCAGCGCCCGCCCAGGCTGCGGCCCCGGTCATAAAAGATCCTGCCGAGTACAACGCCTACGTTGCGGCCGTTCAAGCGACCGATCCCAACGCGAAGATCAGTGGGTTAGAGGCGTTTGTCAGCCAATATCCAAACAGCGTGATGAAGAACCAGGCGCTGGAAATTTTGATGCAGACTTACCAGCAGTCCAACAATATGAAAAAGACCATGGAGACGGGCACGAAACTGGTGGCCGCCGATCCGTGCAACGTGCGCGCCTTAACTTTGCTGGCCTACCTGGACCGGGTCTCGGCTCAGGGGGGAGATCCGAATGCGAAGCAGTTGCTGACGGACGGCAAGAAATATGGCGAACAAGGACTGTCGTGCCTGGAGAAAGCCTCGGACCCGGAGATTCTGAAGATGAAGAATCAGATGACCGGGATCTTCCACGCGGCGATCGGAATTTCGTGCCTGCAGGATAAGGACGATGCTTGCGCAGTTATGCACTTGAAACCGGCGGTGGACGCCAGTCCCGATACGCAGAAAGATTTCAGCCTGGTGTATCCGCTGGCTTTGGCTTATCTGGGCCAGAATCCACCGGACTATCAAAATGGAATCTGGTACGCGGCGCGGGCGGCGGCGGTTGCTCCGACCCAGGCTCAGGCGGGAATTGAGAAATATGCGCGCTCGCAGTATGTGAAATTCCACGCGGGAGATGACGGCTGGGCGGAATTACTGGCAGCTGCAAAGGCCGGCGGCCCACAGGTTGCGATCAAGCCCGCTCCTTCGCCGGCGGAACAGGCGCATAACATGATTGCGGCAACCTCGCCGGAGAAAATGGACTTCGCGACCTGGGAATTCGTGCTCAGCAACGGCAGCGCGGATGATCAGGCGACGGTCTGGAACGCTATCAAGGGCAAGGCGGTGCAAATGAACGGCACCGTCATCAGCACGACCCCGACGGAGTTCATGATTGCGGGCAGTTCGGATGACATCGACGCGAAGAAAGCCGACATCACCTTGCAGTTTGAAGAGAAAGTTCCGGTGAGACTGATTCCGAAAGACGGAGCCAGCTTCGACTTTCAGGGCGAGCCTGCATCGTATACTCCGAGTCCATTCATGATGGTGATGGAGAAGGGGACGCTGTTGAAGGCCAAGGCAGCGCCCGCGACACATAAGGCGCCGGTGCATCATAAGCGGGCCGCGCAGTAACCGGAAGGCTTGTGTCGTAAGGAATAAGGCAGCCCTCGCGGGCTGCCATTATTTTTTGTTCGGACGAAAGCGATTCGGCGGGTTTCAGCCTTCCGTCTGCCTAGCGGACGATCTTTTTTTCCAGGGTGACGGAGCGTGTGCCGCGGGGGGACGCTTGACGCCATCGCGGAGCTGGCGGACGTCAATTTTCAGCTCGCTGATGGTGCGGCTGAGAGTATTGCGATGCATGCCCAGTTCGCGAGCGGCTCGGCACTGGTTGCCTTTGTTTTCCTGGAGAACGGTCAGGATGAAACGCTTCTTGAACTCGCGCACGCCCTCGGAATAAAGAATGTTGCTTCTGTACATCTGCAGGATCAGGGCTTCCAGTTGATCTTTCACGATGCATCTCTCTCTTTGCTATGAATTTTTTCACTGCACCGCGGCCTATTTCGGCGGGGAAGCTTGGGAGCTGTGGGGAGCCTGATGAAGCAGGTCGAGACCCTGATAGAAACGAGCCCGCAACTCGGAAGGAGCCAGCCAGATCGCCGCCCGCCCCATAACCAGGAAGTAGGGCGCCAGTTGCGAATTCTGCAGCAGCTTCGAGGTTGGCTCGAATGCTGTCATGCCCATCAGGATCACCGCTACCATCAGTCCGCCCTTTAAGAGTCCCAGGATTGCGCCAAGGAAACGGTCGAAACCGCTGAGTCCGGATTCCTTCATCACCCAACGCGCCAGCTTGGCGGCCACGCCGAAAACGAGCACGATGACAAAAAAAATGATCAGGAACCCGAGAATTTCAGCGAGCCACTCATTCTTAAGAAACTTTTCAAACCACTCTGCGAAGCTGCGGTACTGCCATGCAGCCACCACATAACCGACGATCAAGCCAGCCATGGTAAGGGCCTCGGAAAAAAACCCCTGCATGGCGGCTGTAGCGATGTTGACCAGAACCACTGCACAAATAAACCAGTCCGCGAGAGTCATACTCTGCTCCGGCGGGTCGAGATTGTTGCAAACATCCGGTTACCCATCCAGCTTGCGACCGGTCAGCTGGAAATATGCCTCCAGATACTTTTCACTCGTACGGAGAGCCACGTCCGCGGGTAAGGCGGGCGCGGGCGGTTGTTTGTTCCAGTGAATTTGCTCGAGGTAATCGCGAACGTACTGCTTGTCATACGAATCCTGCGGCCGTCCCGGAGCGTACTGGTCGGCGGGCCAGAAGCGGGAAGAATCGGGAGTCAGGACTTCATCAGCCAGAGTAATCCCTTTGGCAGTGCGTCCAAACTCGAATTTGGTGTCGGCGATGATGATGCCGCGCTGCCGCGCATAGGCGGCGGCCTTCTTGTAAATACGCAACGTCAGATCGCGAAGATGACTGGCGGTTTCCACGCCGACAATCTGGCACATCTGGTCGAAAGAAATATTCTCGTCGTGCCCGGTGGTGGCTTTGGTGGACGGCGTGAAAATGGGCTCTGGAAAGGCGTCGGATTCTGTCAGACCGGCAGGCAGCTGGATGCCGCAGACTTTCCCCGAGGCCTTGTATTCTTTCCAGGCGGAGCCCGAGATATAGCCACGGACCACACATTCCACGGGAAACATTTCGGCGCGCCGCACCAGCATGGACCGGCCCCGCAACTGGTCGGCATATTTGCGGGCGGCGGGCGGGTATTGGTCTACGTCCGCGGTAATGAGATGGTTGGGAACCAGGTCGGCAAGATAATCGAACCAGAACAAGGAAATCTGGGTCAGAACACGTCCCTTGTGGGGGATGCCGGTGGCGAGGATGTAGTCGAAGGCCGAAATGCGATCGGTGGCGACGAAAAGCAGTTGCTGGCCGCTGACGTTGTAGACATCCCGGACCTTTCCGCTGGCGTGAAGCTGGAGATCGGGGAAGTCAGTTTGTAAGAGGACGGAATCGAGAAGTTCGGGGCTCATGAGGAAATTTTACAGGTAAGAGGCGAGGCGTATTCTAGCTGGTCAGAAAAAATTGTCAACGATTCTGATTCCGAGAGGGGGAGACGCAGCTCAATCCATTCAGGCGAAAGATGTTGCCGGCAATGCGAATGCCGGGAAGGCCAACCCGACAAGATTCGTAGCCTCGCCGCGTTGTGGAAAACCTGAGGATGGGAGTGGATAACGTGGCCGGAGCCCAGTTCAAGCCGCAACAATTCGAGCGCGAGGCACCCGCCTGCTAACCCCATTTCTATAGGTTCCGTTCCGCTTCCGGGTTACACTGCCACACATGCGAGTGCTGGGCATCGATTGTGGCGGGGCGTATACCGGCTACGGCGTGGTGGAGATGCACGAGACGGGAAAGCTTTGCTGCCTGACTTGTGGGGCGATCAAACTCTCGCTGCGCGAAGCGCTGCCGCAACGGCTGTGCCGCATTTTCACTCAGCTTGGAGAAATCATAGTCAGGCACCAGCCCGATGAGGTTGCGATTGAGGATGTGTTCTACGCTCTGAACGTGAAATCGGCGCTCAAGCTGGGACAGGTGCGTGGAGTCGCCATGCTGGCTGCCGCTTCCGCCGGGTTGGAGGTGGCCGAATATTCACCGTTGACCATCAAGTCGTCGGTCGTCGGCTACGGCCGCGCCGAGAAGCAGCAGGTGCAGCACATGGTGACCCGGCTGCTCGATCTTTCCTTGCCTCCTGAGCCCATGGACGCTTCCGACGCACTCGCTATAGCGATCTGCCATCTGCATACGACGGGAACGCTCACCCGGCAGCGTGCCGTGGCGCTTTGACGTTTCGGGCCGGCCATTTTTGGCATAAGTTCTCTGGCATAATTTCCTGTGCCAACTGTGCGTGAGCCTACTACAAAAACGAGTCTGAGACTAACGAGCGGAACTGGGCGAGCGAGATCGCATCGCGGGCTCGCGACGGGACACTGCAGTTCCATGGGTGTTGTCGGCTACGTCGTTCTACTTTGGATTGTCCCACTGCTCGCGGCCGAGCCAGCTACTATCACGTTCTCTCTGGACTTTCCCGGTTCCGATCCAGACCACTATTCCTTCTGGGTGCAATCCGATGGCCTCGCCCGCTACGAGTGTTCCGCAAAGATCTCGCCGGACTCGGAAGACCGCGACAACTACCAGAACGAATTCACCCTTTCGGCCATAACGCGCGCGCGCATCTTCGAACTGGCGGCACAGGCCCATTATTTTTCCGGCAAAATCGACTCCGGCAACCGCAAGCTTGCAAATACCGGCGCCAAGAAACTGACCTACAAAGACGGCCAGCGGGAATCCTCCGCGACCTACAATTATTCACCGCAACCGGCCGTGCAGCAGTTGACCGCATTGTTTCAGAGCGTCGGGGCAACCCTGGAGTTCGGCCGACAGCTCGCGCACTATCACCGTTATCAGAAGCTTGCTCTTGACGAGGTATTGAAGCGGATGGAAGACCAAGACCGCCGAGGGGAACTCATGGAAGTGCAGGCGGTGAAGCCGATTCTGCAGGAAATCTACGACGATGCCTCGGTCATGAACGTGGTCCGGGCACGGGCGCAGCGGATCATGGAGATGGGCTCGGTTCCCGCGCCAGCGGATCGCTAACCGGCGCGCGAGGTAAAGGCGGGCAGGCCGAAGGGGCTAGATTTTACAATTGCCGAGCTAAAACCGTGTTCTAATAAGCCAGACGATCTGGAGGCTGTTATGTCCACGCCCTCTGTTTCCAAGTACAACATGGTTTTCCTCATTGCTGCTGGCTGTGCGCTACTGGCGCTGCCGGCTCTGGCCGATTCGCAGGCCCGCATCGTTCGCCTCAGCGACGTGCAGGGTTCGGTTCAAATCAATAAAAATACCGGCCTGGGATTCGAGAACGCGTTTCTCAATCTTCCGATTACGCAGGGAACGCAGGTCCGAACGCACGACCGCGCCCGCGCAGAAGTGGAGTTCGAAGACGGCAGCACGCTGCGCCTGACTCCGAACACCACCGTCGAGTTCAGCAGCCTCGGTTTAAGCGATTCCGGTAAGCGGATTTCGGTGATCAATCTGGTCGAGGGCATGGCTTATGTGAATTGGCTGGGCAAGAGCGGAGATGAGTTCAGCCTGAATTTCTCCCGGGAAAAAATATCGTTGGATCACGCCGCGCATTTCCGCGTGGAAACCTCGCCGGAAGCGTCCAAGATGGCGGTGTTCAAGGGCGATGTTGAGGTTGAGGGTCCGGCCGGCAAGTTGATCGTCGAGAAAAAGAAAACCGCCACCTTCGATGCGAATAATGACGACAAGTACACGGTCGCCAAGAACGTGGAAGAAGCGCCGCTTGACTCCTGGGACAAAGAGGCCAGCTCCTATCACGATCAGTACGCAAAGAATAATTCGTCGCCCTACGGCTACGGGGTGAGCGACTTGAACTACTACGGCGCCTATTCGAACGTGCCCGGCTTCGGCATGATGTGGCAGCCTTTCTTTACGGGAGCCGGCTGGGATCCGTTTATGAACGGCGCCTGGTCCTGGTATCCCGGAGCAGGTTACATGTTCGCATCCGCGTATCCGTGGGGATGGATGCCTTATCACTACGGAAATTGGATGTTCGTCCCCGGCATGGGCTGGATGTGGCAGCCCGGAGGATGGAATTCCTTTGGCTTGATACCCCGTTATGCCGGCACCCTGCCTGCCAATTTTCATCCACTTGTTGCGCCGGCGGCAGGGACAGTGAAGACAGTGGTGGTTGGAAGGGCTGGAACGACCTCGGCGTTGGCGTCCTCCCGCTACGTGGTGAGCGCCGGCTCGGC
Source organism: uncultured Acidobacteriaceae bacterium (assembly GCA_963709305.1). GTDB lineage: Bacteria > Acidobacteriota > Terriglobia > Terriglobales > Acidobacteriaceae > Sulfotelmatobacter. The sequence goes on from CAVPWO010000015.1 coordinate 18,866, forward strand.
GGGAATGGGCATCCCGCGCGGTTCGCTGCAGAATCTCCATCAACTGAATCACCAGGTTGCCAGGTCGGGATTCGCCGAGGTGCGGCCAGCGCCGCAGTTCGCCACAACTTCAGCGCGGAATCCAGCCATGGTTTCTGGCAACAGCGTTTCCGGCAACAGCGCTTCACGGAGTGCGATGTCGTCTCCATCGGCGGTGCATAGCAGCGCCTCTTCCGGACACGCTTCCAGTGGGCCGCACCGCTAGATTCAGCAGCGAGAACTCAGGGCGGCCCTCTTGGCCGCCCTGTTTATTTGCGGATCAACCACGTCGTGCGCCGTTCGAAGAGATCCCCTCAGGGGCTAAAGCCCGCTCGTTTCACTTGCGTTACGCGGCCCTGAAAAGGGCCGCTCTTCCACGGACGAGATATGCATTTGCGACACGGCGAGATATGCATCTGTGAGATTTCCGCAACGGACGACGTCCGGCGTAGAGAAACGCGATTATGAGACGACAACCCCGCCATAGCCCACAACCATCTCGCGGTCGCCCGAAATGTCTCCCGAGGTCGCGTACTTCACCAGTTCCGCCGACTTTGCGCCCAGCTGTCGAGCCGCCGTCAGCATGGCCACCGCTGGACCGAAGCCGCACATGCTGATGTTCTGTTGTGTAACCACATCGAAGAGTCCGCGCGGATCCAGAGTGAGAATACGCTCGATCGCCTGGTGATCTTTTCCGCGTGTGACCGCGTCCGACTCGTAGTGATTCATATCGCTGGAAACGACGATCAAAACGCGATCCTTCTGCGCCGCGATTGCATCAGCCAAAGCATGGCCTAGTTGTTCGAGTACTTCGAATTGTCCGGTCCCCAGAGCGATGGGCACGAACTTCAGCTCCGGCTGACGCAGCAACAGGAAGGGAAGCTCGACTTCGGCGGCGTGCTCGGCTCGATGCGCTGCGGAATCTTCCTGCAGGGCAGGGAAGCGAGACTTCAAAGCTCCGGCGAGCTCGGCATCAATCGCAACGTCACCTAACGGCGTTTGCCACGCGCCTTCACTCATGACGGCGAGAGCCCGACCCATTCCAGTATGGTTCGGACACAAGACAATGCAGCGTTCCGGCACTTCCACGCGCGCAAAGACCGCACCCGCCACATGACCGGAATACATGTACCCCGCATGCGGCGCGATGCATCCCACGGCGCGGACTGGGATTTGATTGGTTGAAATTACTTGCGACAGATAGGAACGGGCTTCAGCACGCAGATCATCCGGATCGCTGGGATAGAAGCGGCCGGCAACGGCGGGATGACGCAAGACGGTAGTAGGCATGGCCGCTCCTTGAATTTCGTGCAGCGAATTCTTGCCATAGCGACCGGCAAGACAAGGCCTATCGGAGAAATGCTATGACTCCGCACCCGCCCTGCGCAAGGCGCGAAAGATAGCGGCGCTTTCCTCCAGGCTCAGAGTTTCCGCTCGCGCCGTAGGCTTCACTTTGGATTCGGCGAGCGCGCGTTTCAACACCGGTGCATCATACTTCGCCTTCAAGTTATTCCACAGTGTCTTGCGCTTCTGCCCGAACGACAGTCGCAGAAAATCGATGAACCCATTGCCCGCCACGTCCAATGTTTCCTGCCGAGGATCGATGGTCAACCGCAGCACGCTCGAGTGCACTTTCGGCGGTGGCACAAACGCTTCCGGCGGCAAAGTGAACAGCTTTTCTACTCGAGCATAGAGCTGCGCTGTGGCCGAGAGCATTCCGTAATCGCGCCCGCCCGGCTTCGCGGCGATGCGGTCTGCAACCTCGCGCTGCACCATGATCACGATACTGTCGAAATACTTTGAGAACTCGAATAGCCGCAGCAGAATGTCGGACGTGATGTAATAAGGAAGATTGCCCACCACTGTTACGGGTTCAAGCTTTAGTTCGATGCCGGGCTGGCTGAGCCCAGGTTTCGGTCCAAAGAGGGAATCGAAGTCGATCGACAAAACGTCGGCCTCGATGATTTCCACATTCCGCGCCATGCCAAACTTCAGCCGCAGCTGGGCTGCCAGGACGCGATCGAGTTCCACGGCAATCAGCCGCCGTGCTCGCCTTGCCAGCAGCGAAGTAAGAATGCCGCGTCCGGGCCCGATCTCCAGCACCGTGCTCTGCGACACGTCGCCCAGAGTTTCGACCACACGGGCGGCGAACTCGTCGCTGGCCAGAAAATGCTGCCCCAATTTCGGCTTAGTTTGCGGACGGCGGGTAGAAGCGGCCTTTGGCACGTTGACCCTCTCTGCCTCGGGAAGTAGACTGGCTTGTTGGTCCACGCATCCTAACGGCGGGACCCTTTGGGTCCCCGAGTCCTATTCATCATAGCGTGCGGCGCCAAAAACCGTGCGCGCTTCTGGAGGTTCCGCACTCATGAACATCGTATTCGCCGCTTCGGAGGGCGTTCCATTTTCCAAGACCGGCGGACTGGCTGACGTGGTCGGCGCTCTGCCCCGTGCCCTTGCGGCTCTGGGGCATCAGGTCAGCGTTTACCTGCCGCGCTATCGCCAGACCAAATTGTCCGAGGCCGCCACGGTGGTTCGCAGCGTTACTGTCCCTTTCGACGACCAGTACCGCTTTGCTTCGGTGGTCAGCGGCGGCAGTCAGCATGGCGTGCGTTTTTATTTCGTGGAATATCCCCCGTACTTCGACCGGGATGCCCTCTACGGCACGCCGGCCGGGGATTATCCCGACAACGCCGAACGCTTCGCCTTGTTCAGTCGCACAGTGCTCGAAGCTTCGAAGATTCTCGGCGTCCCCCACATTTTTCACTGTCACGACTGGCAATCGGCACTGATCCCGGTTCTGCTTCGCACCGTTTATGCCGACGACCCCGCCTTCCGCGACGCAGGTACGGTCTTCACCATCCACAATATGGGCTACCAGGGCCTGTTCCCGCCCGATACGCTTCCTCTGCTCATGCTGCCGTGGGATTTGTTCACCATGTCTAAGATGGAATTCTTCGGCCAGGTGAATTTTCTGAAGGGCGCGCTGACTTACGCCGATTTCATTACGACCGTCAGCCGAAAATACAGCCAGGAGATTCAAACCGCCGAGTATGGCTTCGGCCTGGAAGGCGTGCTCCGCGATCGCGCTTCGACGGTGACGGGAATCCTGAATGGCGTTGATTACGACGAATGGAGTCCGCAAACCGACAAGTTCATCGCCGCCAAATATTCGCCGCCGGATCTCTCCGGCAAAGCCAGGTGCAAACAGGATTTGCTGACGGCATTCGGCATTCCCACTGCTGATGTCAAGCTGCCGATAATCGGAATTGTTTCGCGCTTCGCCGCGCAAAAAGGTTTCGACCTGATTGCGCAGATCGCCGACCGGCTGGCGCGCGAAGAAATGGTCATCGTAGCTCTCGGAACAGGCGACAAGCCCTATGAAGAATTGTTCGTTCGCCTGAACAAACAATTCCCGAACAAGATCGCCGTCAAGGTTGCCTACGATAACGCGATTGCGCACAAAATCGAAGCCGGCGCCGACATGTTCCTGATGCCGTCGCGTTACGAACCCTGCGGCCTGAACCAGATTTACAGCCTGAAATACGGGACCGTCCCCATCGTCCGCGCCACCGGCGGCCTCGATGACACCATCGAGCCCTGGGACGCCCGCACCGGAAAGGGCACCGGCTTCAAGTTCACCGAATACAACGGCGAGTCGCTCCTACTCACCATCAAGCAAGCACTGACCGCCTATCGCGACCAGACCTCTTGGCAGGTGCTGATGCGCAACGGGATGAATAAGGATTTCTCGTGGAACGCGTCTGCTCGCGAATTTGGCAAGATTTACGAACGGGTGCGGCAGACGCGCGGCGGTGCTCCCGCGCCAGCGACGGAAAAGGTCTTGGCCGGTCTGTCATCCTGAACGGAGCCGGACGATTCGCGAAGCGAGTCGGCCCGGCGCAGTCGAAGGATCCCTACCCAAGCCGCCCGCTGTCGCAGACCCGACAAGGCGTTCTTTGACACGGCGGGTGACCCATTCAAGTCCGCTTTGCAACAAGTGGGGTGATCCCGATTGACGGTCCGTTGGGGTCGTGGGCTGAAAATGGCAGCCCGGCGGGATTCATGCACGCCGGTACCTCCGCTGTGACTGCGACCTCGGTTAGTTTCCAATAGCTTTACGTTTACGACTGTTCCGGGCATGCACCCGTTTGATAACGGCTCGGTGACCTTCTCGGGCACTGATGCTGGAGATGGAAATATTGATTTCAGCGTTGAGGTTAATGCACAATTCGCGGACAAGACCTCTCAATTCATTTTTAGTAATTTAGGGGGCTCGGCGATGGAGGCGAGCATCTGGCACAACCTCATCAATAACGTGCAAGCGAGTTGCCACAATTAGGAGACAAAGCGAATGAGGAACATTAATACGATGATTAGCTACTCTCTGCGGCTCGTCGTAGCCTTGCACGCATGCCTGCTCGGGTTCCTGTTCGTCTTTCAGAGGCCGCTCGTTCCGGGCACAAATTCAGGTCTCATTCTCACGGCAGTTTTGGTATTCGTTACCCTTACTCTTCTAATCGCCGATTGGGCAACTCAAAAAGAGCCGGCTCGACGATTCTCCAAGCTACTTGATTCGATCGTTGGAATTGGCTGGCTCCTGGCGCTTCTGGTTGCTGTCCTACGTTCCCTGAGCATGGGAACGCTGTGATCGCGAATTGCAGGCAAACATCAGAGAACTCGGGTTGGCCGGTCTGTCATCCTGAGCGGGGCCAGACGATTCGCGAAGCGAGTCGGCCCGGCGCAGTCGAAGGATCCCTACCAGCAATACTAAGAGTCGAACTATTATCCGGGATGCTCGATGCCGAGAATCCCACGCCCGGTTCCTTATGTCCGCTCACGGAAGGCCAACCAGGCATATCCCAAGGTGGTCCCGAGTGCGCCGTACACCGCAGCGTTCATAGGAGCAAGCAGGAAAAACGTGGCGACGCGCGAGGGATCGAACATCGTCTTCACGAAATACATCGGACACAGCGAAAACATGAGTTGTGGATCGAGATTCCATCGGCGCGGAGCGAGATAAGCGATGAGCGCCGTGACATATGAAATTGCCGCGAAGCCACCGAGCAGTTTGAGCGGCGCTGAAAACAACTGTTCGTCGTCCCGATCTTTCTTGCATGCTTTCGCGATCCACGAGCGCGGCAGCACCGCAACCATCACGCTGAAAAAACCAACCAGTGCTAGGGCAGCCGCAAATATCACCCATTCGCTCTGAATCGGCAGTTCCGCGCCTCGCAGCCCCACGTAAGGAATGTCTGTGACAAGCGAAATCAGTCCGCAAACAAGAAACGCGAAGCGAGCTGTAATCCTGACAGCGCGTCCGGGCATGACGCGGATTCTAACAGCGGTTCCGAGATTGAGCGCCTGATTGCTCTGGCCGGACCCTTGCTTTGACCGGATCAGTGCTCTGACCGGATCAGTGCAAGAGCAGGCTGCTAAAATTCTTCCAGTATGGCTGCTTCCCACCAGCCCGCGTTCATGCGCACCATCTTCCACGTCGATATGGACGCCTTCTTCGTTTCCGTGGAAGAACTTTACGATCCCTCGCTGAAAGGCAAGCCGGTCGTTGTAGGTGGGCAGCGCGACGAGCGCGGAGTCGTCTCGGCGGCTTCCTACACAGCTCGAAAATTCGGAGTGCATTCTGCCATGCCGCTGCGCACGGCGGCCAAGCTCTGCCCGCAAGCCATCTTCGTCGACGGCCATCCCGACCGCTACCGCGAGTTTTCGGAGAAGGCACACAAGGTCCTGGGCACATTTTCACCGCAAGTGGAAATGGCTTCCATCGACGAGGCGTATCTCGATATGACCGGGACTGAACGCTTGCATGGTCCCCCGCTCAAAGCCGCGCAGACTCTGCACCAGCGCATGAAAGCCGATACTGGATTGAACTGCTCGGTAGGAATCGGAACGTCTCGTCTCATCGCCAAAGTTTCTTCCGCACAGGCGAAGCCGAACGGAGTGCTCTACATCGTCCCCGGCGAAGAAGCAAAATTCCTCGCCCCGCTCGACGTGCGCGAAATCCCCGGCGTCGGCAAGGTGATGGAGGCCCATCTGCACGCGCTGGGCATCAAGAAAGTTGGAGACCTGGCGCGCCTGGACGAATCCGAACTAAGCCAACGCTTTGGAAAATGGGGTTTGGCCCTGGCCGGGAAAGCCCGCGGCGAGGACGCCGGCGGCTGGTTCGATTCCGAAGTCGGAGCTGACGCCGATGCCAAATCCATCAGCCACGAACACACGTATAACGAAGACACCGCCGAGGCGAACCAGCTCGAGGCCACGCTGATGCGTCTTTCAGAAATGGTTGGCCGGCGCCTGCGCGAGTCGCAATTTTACGCGCGCACAATCCAACTCAAACTCCGCTATAAAGATTTCACCACGCTTACCCGTGCTCATACGCTCGCATCTCCCACTCAGCTCGACACCGAGATTTTCGAGGAAGTGCGGGCGCTGTTCCGAAAGAATTGGAAACAAGGAAATCCCATTCGCCTGCTGGGCGTACATGCATCCTCATTCACTTCGCAACCTGATCAGATCAATCTTCTCGAAGGTAACCGACAGCAGCGCTGGAAAGACGCTCTGGCCGCCGCCGACCGCTTACGCGACAAATTTGGCGAGTCCAGCGTAAAGCTGGCAGCGGGTATGCGCGGAACCTTTCGCGAGCGCGTTCAGGAAAATCCGGCGAGCCTGCCCGGAAGCACAAAGAAAAATAAAGAGAAGCAAACGTAGCGTGCTGATCGAATGTGGCGCGGGCGCTCTCGCCCGCGAAATGCCGGCAGCTGCAGCGAACCAGGATTCTAGCGAACCAGGATTCTAAAGCGTCTGGCGTTCTTTCTTGGCTTCAACCTGAATCAGCGGAGTTTTCGGCCCGACCAAGCGGAACCGATCTTGACCTGCTCCAGTCGACCCTCTAAGATTCCCGTTCGCCTGGAATGTCCCGGAGCCCGCATGCATAAAGTATTGGCTGTTATGTTGTTCGCCTTCGTCTCGACGTTTCCTCAGATTACCGCGGCCCAGTCGAATCCGCCGCTGCTGCTGCGGTTCCCCAGCGTTAGCAAGACTCAGATTGTCTTTAACTATGCGAATGATCTTTGGATTGTCAGCCGTGAAGGCGGTGAGGCGCGGCGCCTTACCGCCGGCATCGGCATCGAAACTCTGCCACATTTTTCTCCCGACGGCTCCATGATCGCCTTCACTGGCGAGTACGACGGCAATCGTGACGTTTACGTCGTTTCCGCCGACGGCGGAGTTCCGCGGCGACTGACCTATCATCCGGCGGAAGAATACGTCGCCGGCTGGACTCCTGACGGCAGGAAGATATTGTTCAACTCCTGGGGCAACAGCTTCATGCATTTCGAAGATCAGCTCTACACCATTCCCGTCGAAGGCGGACTGCCCACCCAGCTGCCTCTCCCTATTGCCGAAGACGCAAGCTTTTCGCCGGATGGAAGTCATATCGCCTACGTTCCTCATCCCAAGTGGCAGCAAGCCTGGAAGCGCTACCACGGTGGCCAGACCACGCCGATCTGGATCGCCGATCTCAAGGATTCGACGATCGTGAAGATTCCCCGCGAGAACTCCAACGATCACCATCCCATGTGGATCGGGAACACAATTTATTTCCTCTCTGACCGTAATGGTCCCGTGAGCCTGTTCGCCTACGACACGCAAAGCAAGCAGGTATCCGAGGTTCTCCACAGCGACGGGGCTGACTTCAAGACTGCTTCGGCGGGTCCCGACGCCATCGTGATCGAGCAATTCGGCGCCATCAAGCTTTACGATTTGAATGCTCGCCAGGGCAAGAATATTCCGATCCATGTTGTAGGCGACATTGAAGCGGTGCGGCCGCACTTCGCAAAGGTCGAACCCAAGCGCATTGTGAATTTCAACATCTCACCGACGGGCGCGCGGGCCGTCTTTGAAGCCTGGGGAGAGATATTCACCGTCCCTACCGATAAGGGAGACATTCGTGATATCACGCGCAGTCCCGCTGTGGCCGACCGCGATCCGGCGTGGTCGCCAGACGGCAAGTCCATCGCTTATTTTTCCGAAGAGTCCGGAGAATATGAACTGGCCATCCGCGATCAAAGCGGCCAGGGAGCGGTTCGGCACATTAATCTCGGGAGCCCGGCGTCTTTTTTTTACACGCCCACGTGGTCTCCCGACAGCAAGAAAATCGCGTACGCCGACAAGCGGCTGCAGTTGTGGTATCTGGACCTCGACAACCCGGCGCCAAAATTAATTGACACCGATTATTTCGGCGGCTTCGGCCCCACATCGCTCAACCAGACCTGGTCTCCCGATAACAAGTGGATCGCCTACTCCAAGCAGCTCCCCAGCGGGCTGCACGCCGTTTTTGTTTATTCCCTCGACCAGGGTAAAAGTTTTCAGGTCACCGACGGCATGAGCGACACGCTCTATCCCTGCTTCGACAAGAACGGCAAATATCTCTACTTCACTGCTTCGACCAATACTGGTCTCTCCACCGCCGGCCTCGACATGACGAGCCAGGAACGTCGCGTCTCCCGCAACGTCTATGTCGCGGTCCTCAGCAAGGATGAGAAGTCGCCACTCGCTCCCGAGAGCGACGAGGAGAACAAGCCGAAGGACGAGAAGAAGCCTGACCAGGATAAGGCCAAATCCTCGGAACAACCCAAACAGAAGGTGAAAGGCAAGAATAAAGCGGACGAGAAATCGGCAGCCGACAAGGCGAAAGACGATAAAGATAAAGATAAAGACAAGGACAAGAAGGAAGAGGCCGTCGTCGTCAAAATCGACATCGACGGCATCGGCCAGCGAATAGTTTCGTTGCCGATTCCGGCGAAGAATTACCTGAATATGCTTCCGGGCAAGTCGGGAATACTTTTTCTTTCCGAAGGCCCAATGGTAGTGACAGAAGACGATTATCCCAATGTGAATCAGACGATCCAGAAATTCGATCTGAGTAAGCGCAAGGTCGACAAGCTGATCGAAGACGTGAATGATTTCACAGTCTCTTTCGACGGCGAGAAAATTCTCTACCGCAAAGGCGATTCATGGGCCACCGCGTCGGTCGATGAAGCTGCTGCCGCGGGCGCCGCAGCGCCCTCCAAACCCGGTTTCGGCCCGCTGAAGCTCGACGGATGGGAAGTCTACGTTGAGCCGCGAGCCATGTGGAAGCAGATTTACAACGAGACCTGGCGCATTGAGCGCGATTTCTTCTACGACCCGCACTATCATGGCCTCGATCTGGACAAGGTCAGGAAAAAGTACGCGCCTTACCTCGATGGCATCGCATCGCGGGACGAACTCACTTATCTGTTCCAGGAGTGCCTGGGCGAGATGACCGTCGGCCACATGTTCGTCGGCGGCGGCGAAGCGCCAGAGCCTAAGAAAGTGAAAGGCGGCCTTTTAGGCGCCGACTATTCGTTGGAAAACGGCCGTTATCGCATCACCAAAGTTTACGATGGCGAAAACTGGAATCCCGGCAACGAAGCGCCGCTGACTCAACCCGGAGTGAACGTTAAAGCGGGAGATTACATTCTCGCGGTCAACGGGCGCGATCTGCACGCTTCCGACAACATCTACAGCTTCTTCGAGGAGACGGCAGGGAAGCAGGTTGTCCTGAAAGTAGGCCCAAACACGGACGGCAAGGATTCCCGCGACGTCACGGTCGTGCCCGTAGAGAGCGAAGAGAACCTGCGGCATCTTGCGTGGGTCGAGAGCAATCGGCGCCGCGTGGATCAGGCTACCGGAGGCCGCGTCGCCTATGTGCATGTGCCCAACACCGCGGGTGCCGGATATACCAGCTTCAACCGCTACTTCTTTTCGCAGGTCGGCAAAGAAGGCGCGATTATCGACGAACGCTTCAACGAAGGTGGGCAGCTTGCCGACTACATCATCGACTATCTGCGTCGTCCCATGTTAAGCAAGGTGGTTACGCGCGAAGGCCACGACTGGTCGAGCCCGTCGGAAGCGATCTACGGCCCCAAGGTGATGATTATCAATGAAATGTCGGGCTCGGGTGGAGATGCGCTGCCCTGGTACTTCCGCAAATCGGGCATTGGTCCGTTGATTGGCAAAAAGACCTGGGGCGGTTTGGTCGGGATTGGGGGATATCCTGAGTTGATTGATGGCGGCCACGTCACTGCGCCACGCGCGGCCATTTATGGACTGAATGGCGAATGGGAAGTGGAGAATCACGGCGTTGCGCCCGACGTGGAAGTTGATCTCGATCCCGCGGCGTTTCGACAAGGGCACGACGCCCAACTGGAGAAAGCGATTGAGGTGGTGATGCAGCAGTTGAAGGAGCATCCCTTGCCGGAGATCAAGCGCCCGCCTTATCCAAACTATCATCAGCAAGACGATCTGGGTGCGAGCCAGCGGTGAGATAGACTGGTCGGCGCTCCGCCCTGGGAGGCTGTCATGTCACGCCTTTACCTGATTTTATTACCGTTGATCTTAGGCTATTTTGTGTTCATGCCTTCCTCGGTTTCTCCAGCAGCGAACACCCCCTCACGGGGAGTGTTGCTCGTTGCCAACAAAGGCGACCGCGATCTTGGCATCGTCGAATCCCAGTCGGGCAAGCAAGTCGCCACGGTGGCGGAGGGCGGCACCACTGGCCATGAAGTAGTGGCGTCTCCCGATGGCCGTTTCGCATACGTGCCCATCTACGGTGACTCGGGGGTCGGGAAGCCGGGGAGTGACGGCAGGGATCTGGTTGTTATCGATATCGCTTCACGGAAGGTGATCGGCAAAGTTGATTTCGGCCACGGTGTTCGTCCGCACTGTCCATTGTTCGGTCCCAAAGACGGCCTGCTCTACGTCACGACCGAACTCGACAATTCCATTACGCTCATCGAGCCTCACTCGCTGAAGATCGTCGGCTCTATCCCAACCGGCCGTCCGGAATCGCATATGCTTGCACTCTCGCGCGACGGACGGTATGGATACACCACCAATGTTGGTTCGGGCACGATTTCCGTGCTCGATATCGAAGCTCGAAAGACCATCGATGTTGTCGCCATCGCTCCGGTCATCCAGCGCATCTCGCTTTCAGTCGACGATCGCATGGCCTTTACTTCCGATCAATCGAGGCCGCAACTGGCCGTGTTTGACACGACTTCGCGGAAAGTAAAGTCATGGGTTCCGCTTCCGGCTCCGGGCTATGGAACTGCCGCGACGCCGGATGGGCTGTGGCTGGTGATCGCGATTCCCGGAGCCAGGCAAGTGGCCGTTCTGAACCTCAAGTCAATGAAGATTGAACACTCGATTGACGTTCCCGCCGCTCCACAAGAAGTGCTGGTACGCCCGGATGGCGCAGTAGCATACGTGTCCTGCGATGCGAGCCACAAAATCGCTGAGATTCGCACCTCCGACTGGACCCTTGGAAGGCTGATCGACGCGGGTTCCGGTGCGGACGGTCTGGCTTGGGCTAGTCGACCCTGAGCAACTTTGTCATTCGCCACGATTTGACCTGCATGTTTTTCAGAATTGTCGCCATGCTTCCCCCAAAACTGTCAGGTCTGCTTGAAGACTCTTTATGCTTTCTTTACGAATATATTGATACGTTCGGGCAAGCCGCCTAGGGCGCGACCCGTGCAAAGACGCCTGGAAGACAAAATTCGTTGGCTTTGCTTACTAGCAATGGCTGCGAAGGACGATGACGCGTGGCTAATTCTCTCTGAGTTGAGAATCCTGCTTCGCCAGCATGTCGCGCACACGCGAATGGTCGCCGCTGGCAAGCTCTCAGGCGCGAGAGAATTTATCGAGCGGCGATCCGACCGAAAGCCCGCTTAAGTTCCGTTGTTCGGTTTCCGTAAATCATTTTCGTAAATCCAAGCTTCGATGCACGCCGCGCGGCGTGACAAGCCAAATAGTATCGGCAGCATCGCTGCCCCGCCCTTGCGAAAAACGGACGGGCCACCCCGGCCCGTCACTACAGTTTTGAGACTTCTTTCAAATCCACGGGAACCTGCTCGATGATTTCTATGCCGAAGCCCTCGAGCGCGGCTACTTTTTTGGGACGGTTGGTGAGCAGCCGGATGCGGTGCAGATTCAAATCGGAGAGAATCTGGGCGCCGATGCCGACCTCGCGCTGAATCTGTCGTTCGGCGTCATACCCGGGAAGCCTCTGCCCGCGGTGAAACCCGAGCGCAGTGCGCTCGCCAATCTTCTCGACGGAGAATCCCTGCGAGGTCTGATGCAAATAAATCAGCGCGCCGCAGCCTTCCTGGGAAATGCGGCGCAGCGCGCCTTCCAGCGTGGCGTGGCACTCGCAGCCGGTCGCGCCGAATACGTCGCCCATCAGGCAATGGGCGTGCATCCGCACCAGTACTGGAGTGGCGCTGTGTTCAATGTCGCCGCGCACCAGGGCCACGTGCGACTCGCCGCCGTCCACCTCGCTCTCGTAGGCAATCATCCGAAATTCGCCGTTGCGCGTCTCCACAAGCGCTTCGCCCACGCGGTGCACGTAACGTTCATGCGCCATACGGTACCGGATCAGCTCCGCTACCGTGAGCATTTTCATCTTGTGCTCGCGGCAGAATTCGACCAGGTCGGGCACGCGTGCCATGCTGCCGTCGTCCTTCATAATTTCACAGATGATTCCCGCAGGGACCATGCCCGCGAGCCGCGCCAGATCGACCGAAGCTTCGGTCTGGCCCGCGCGCACCAGCACTCCACCTTTCCGGGCGCGAAGGGGGAAGACATGTCCGGGCCGCGCCAGGTCGGCAGGACGTGTGGCAGGATCGATGGCAACCTGAATCGTACGGGCGCGGTCGTAAGCGGAGATGCCGGTCGTGACTCCCGTGCGGGCGTCGATCGCCTCACAAAATGCCGTGCCGAACTGCGAAGTGTTCTCCGACGTCATGGGACCGATGTGCAGATGTTCGAGGCGCTCCTCAGTCATCGCCAGGCAGACCAGTCCGCGTCCGAACTTGGCCATGAAGTTAATGGCCTCGGGCGTGACCTTCTCGGCCGCAAGGGTAAGGTCGCCCTCGTTCTCGCGGTCTTCGTCGTCGACCACCACAATCATGCGCCCGGCGCGGATTTCCTCAATCGCATCGGGAACGCTGGTGAACGGGTGCTGGGGACTCATATTGACGCGATTTTAGCACCAAGGATGAGGCAAAGAGAGTAAGACATGCGTCAAAACCTGACAAAGTTGACATCGCCTCGACGAAGCACGTAATATTGTGCTGCACGTAAATACGTGCTAACTATGAAGACTAACATCACGCTCAAACTGGACGCCGATCTGCTGCGGGAGGCTCGAATTCTAGCGGCCGAAGAAGACACCTCGATCAGCGCGATGCTGGCGGCACGCCTGGAGCAGATTGTGCGCGAGCGCAAGGCTTATCATCGCGCGCGTGGGCGGGCAGTGGCGCGATTGCGCGAAGGGATGGATCTGCGGTGGACGCCTCCTCGCTCGCGCGACGAGATTCATGAACGAGACTCATGAACTGATTCATTAACGACGAGTGTTCCTCTGTCGCTACAGCCCGTTGCCACTCTCGTCCCCACGCGGCCCTGAAGCGCCACTTCTTCCGCTCGTGTAAAGGCAAAGCATGGCCGAAAAATATTTCGTCGATACCAACATTCTGATCTACGCGCATGACCGGTCGAGTGGCGTCAAGCATGAGCGTGCGCGACAGCTGATCGAGCGTTTGTGGACCAGCGGCGCGGGAGTATTGAGCACGCAGGTGTTGCAGGAGCTTTGCGTGAACTTGCGGCGCAAGGTGGCCAAACCTGTTCCCATGGACGAACTCCGCGCGTTGATCCGCGACTATCTGAGCTGGGAGATCGTAGTCAACACTCCCGAGGCGGTGATCCAGGCTCTTGAGATCGAAGCGCGCTACAAGACTTCCTTTTGGGATGCCCTTATCCTGCAAGCGGCCGAGCAATCCGGCGCGGCGGTTCTTTACTCCGAGGACTTGGCGGGAAAGCAGAGTTACGGAACGGTGCAAGTGGTGAACCCGTTGTTGGGATAGTAGATCGAGGAAAGCCGCTAAGGGTGAAGTAATCCGCGGGAAACAAGGTTCCTGACCGGGTTTTCAGCCCGGTTCGGAATGACAAAGCGTAGGGTGAGGGTTGGGGAGATGTTTTGCACAGGCGCCTTGTGACGGTTGACACTGCAAACCTTCCGACGAACGCCTAGAATTTTTGTCATTCCGAACGGCGTTTTCTGCCGGAGGAATCTGTTGTTCTTTGGAGTGGCAATGGCGCGTCGAAGGGCGATACTAAGTCTGCACTATCCCGCAAGTTCGTGCTCAGCCCCGCGGAAGAGGGCGCGCATGGCGCGGATCACCCAGTGGGTCAGCAGCACGATGATCACGACGAAGATTGTGGCTAGTGTGCCGGCCACATACGGATGGCGCGTGGCCAGCCAGGTCAGGCCGATGGCAAGAATGTCTTCGCCTACGCTCAGACTAATGTTCGAGAATGGTTCGGGCGAGGGCGTGACTGCCGCGCGGGCTGCGGTCTTGCCGCTGTGGGCAATCAAGGCTACTGCGGCGCCCAGCAGTGTGGCCAGGAGTTGGTGCGCGGGGGAGAGTTGGCTGGTGGCCTGGTAGGCGAGAAGTCCCGCGACCGGCACGCGGATGAAGGTGTGCAAAGCGTTCCAGACCAGGTCGAAGGCGGGAATTTTGTCGGCGAAGAATTCGATTAGAAAGAGAGCGAGGCTGGCGGCGATTACCGGCCAGCCTGCCAGCAGAAGAAGTCCCGGAGGCAGAGGAAGATGACCAAAGCGGGCCAGGAGGCCCAGGACGGCTACCGTAGCATAGAGATTCAGGCCGGCGGCGAAGCCGATTGCAGCTAGCAGGGAGAAGAGTTCGGCGGGCGGGATTTGCAGGACGTTAAGCATCGGGAATGTGAGTTGAGGGAATGATAGCGCTTCGCCAGCGGATCAGCGAGTGAGATTCGGGGGTCCAGGATTGTGGTCTACCAATGCGGTCTACCAATGTGGTCAGCGACGTGCGGTGTCGGGCTTCGCCCGGCCGGACAGCCGGGGGCGGCTATCCGCATGAACTCATGAGTCCCATACGCGACCTAAACCAAATACAAAGGGTCGCTCCGGATTTTCAGAGCGACCCTAGAAACCACTCTTACACTTCTAAGGTTACAGCGTGGATTCGATTTCGAAGCCCCAGGCTTCCAAAAGAGGTTCAGGGATGTACTTGGAATTCTTGTTGCGCCGCGCCCACTCGCGCAGGCGAGTGGAACGCAAATATTGATCGGGGGAGAGCTTGTACTCGCGCACAACTTGTTCGAATTCGGTGATGGTCGGGGTTATCGGCCCGATCGGTTCGGGCTTGCCCCAGTTCGGATTTCCGCGTCGCTTGGCCATGAAAAATGCCTTTCCACTAAAGGGGATGAAACCGCAAATTTCTTATAACTATATGATTCTCCGCGTCGCCCACAGGATGCAACTGGAACGCGGGCCTTGCGTGAACGAAATTGGACCCTTGACTGATCCGAAACGCAAAGCTAATCGGAGACTCAGCATGCTATAGCCAATCGGAGGTAAAGTCAATCGGAAAATTGCTGCCCAAAACACGAAGGAATGTATGTAAGCGTATGAATATTCAGGAATTAAGACGCCCAATTTGATCCTTGTAGGCCCCGGCCAGCCCATATTGGGGAAGGTGGTCGCTCGACTCGAGGCCAGCCTAATCCTCCAACGGTCCTCCGCCATTGCCGATTGTACTGCTTCGAACGAATTGCCCATCTTCAATCCGACAAACCCATCTTCAATAATCCGACAAAATAGTAGGACATTACGATCGTAACTGCGGAATCGCCGCAGGCATTGCCTGTCCCGGTCGATAGCCATAGAGTGCATACAGGGATTCCTGTAGGACGGTCCCTCGATGCGGCGCGCCGCGGAAAGACGTTCTTGCCCCTGCAAGGTTCCCCGCTTTCACTGCGTAAGACAGGCCCAGCATGAGTCTTAAATCATTGTTGCTTTGTTCCGATGAAAAAATAGTGCGAGTGCTGCGCCGCGTTCTGGGGGATCTTGATATTGCGGTGGAGTTGTGCGCGGACGCCGGCGTGGCACTGCGCAAGCTGACCCGGGAGCGGTTTGAGGCGATCATTGTGGACTGCGCCGAGGACGGGGCGAATGATGTGCTGCGCAGTGCCCGCAATGCTCCCTGTAACAAGCAAGCGGTCGCGGTCGCCATTGTGGAACCCATTATTGGACTCAAAGCCGTATTTGAGGTGGGAGCGCATTTCGTACTCTACAAACCGGTATCCAGCGAACGTGCGAAATCGAGCTTTCGCGCTGCGCGGGCGCTGATGAAGAGCGAGCGGCGGCACAATATACGGGTGGCGGTGCAAATCCCCGTGGTCATGCGTAATTCGGGAGCGGGCAACAACATGAAGGTGACCACCATTGACTTGAGCGAAGGAGGGATGGCGGTCAACCTCCAGCGCGGACGGCGTCCCAGCGGGCACTGGCAAATCGCCTTCACCTTGCCGGGAATGCAGACTTCATTTGAGATTCCGGCTGAGTTTGCCTGGGAAGGAACGTCCGACCAGGCCGGCCTGCGCTTTCAGCAAGTTCCGCCGGAAACGGCGCGGCAGTTGCGGGAATGGCTCAAACAGAATTCCCCGGAAATGGAACAGGACGACCCGCCGATTCGATGCCAGCTTACCGATTTGAGTCTGGGTGCATGCTATCTGGAAATCTCGTCGCCCTTTCCAGCTTCGAGTCGTGTGGCCTTGTCGATGCGCGCCGGCGGGGTGGAGGTGCGGGCTCAGGGCGTGGTGAGAATTATGCGTCCGGAGAAAGGGATGGGAATCGAATTCACACTTGCGACGCCGGAACATCGCGCGGCTGTGGAAAAATTCCTGGGCGTGTTGAACGAGAACCGCACGTTGTTGCCGGAGTTGCTGGTGGAGCCGGAGGGACTGGACTCGGAGTCCGGCGCGGCGAAAGAGGCCTGGGCCGCGTCGGAGGATCCCTTGCTGCAGTTGTTCTATGGAGAACGGCTGACGGCCGAACAATTTCACGAAGCATTGCGCAAGCAGCGAGCGCTGCCGGCCGCGGTTACGGGCAGTGAAGCTGTTGCAGCCAACAACTAGGATTCGGTTATCGGCTCTTGCTGGTCGGAGAGTTGTTTGGATTCGGGAGAAGAGAAAAGCAGATTTCTCACCGAGCTTTTTAGCGCGGTTCGGAATAACAAATGGTGTGGATAGCTTCAAGTCAGACGTTCGGTGGTTGAGACGAACGGTTCGTGGCGACATCCCTAGGCTAAAATGGACGGGCAGCCGGGATGGCGAAATTGGCAGACGCAGCGG
>CAVPWO010000016.1:0-28916 GCA_963709305.1 uncultured Acidobacteriaceae bacterium
AGACAAGGCTGTCGATGCAGGCAGAGACAGAACGATTGTCGATCCAAACGAAGCTATTCGTTGGCATCACCGCGTCGTTAGGCGTGGTGGTGCTGGGTTTCGCTCTGTCGCACTGGCAATCGCAGGATCTGTTGCGGTTTTTTTGTTATCTGGCGGTGGCGGTACTGGCATCGGGGCTGAAGGTGCAGTTACCGGGGATTGACGGCACGATGTCGGTAAATTTTCTGTTCATCCTGCTGGGCGTGTTGGAGTTGAGCCTTCCTGAAACGCTGGTTATCGGCTGCACGGCGACGCTGGTGCAAAGCGTGTGGCAAGCCCGAAACCGGCTGGATCCGGTGAAAGTGCTGTTCAACGTAGCTGGAATGATGGCCAATGCCAGCGCGCTTACTTATGTCGGTTATCACTGGATGGCGGATCGATTCGGGGCGAACAAACCCATCCTTCTGATGGTGGCGGCGCTGGTGTTCTTCTTCGCGAATACGCTGCCGATTTCGATTGTGATTGCGCTGACCGAGGGGAAATCGAGCCGCAGAGTCTGGTCGGAGTGCTACTTCTGGTCGTTCCCGTATTACCTGGTGGGAGCGGCGGCGGTGGGATTGGTGGGAATTGTGAACCGGTCAGCGGGCTGGGAAACTTCGCTGCTGGTGTTGCCCCTCATCTATTGGGTGTATCGATCCTACCGGCTGTATCTGGGGCGGCTGGAAGCGGAGAAAGAGCGGGTCGAGGTGGAAAAGCGGCACGTGGAACAAATCGCGTCGCTGAACATGCGGACGATTGAAGCGCTGGCCCTGGCGATTGAGGCCAAGGATCACACGACGCACACCCACCTGCAGCGGGTACGAACCTATGCCGTGGCGGTTGCGACGCAATTGAATCTGGCGGAGAGTGAAGTCGAAGCGCTGCGAGCGGCCGCTCTCTTGCACGACATCGGGAAACTGGCGGTGCCCGAACAAATCATCAACAAGCCGGGGAAACTGACGGCGGAAGAATTCGAGAAGATGAAGGTACATCCGTTGGTGGGAGCGGAAATTTTAGAGCGAGTAGCGTTTCCGTATCCGGTGGCGCCGATTGTGCGGTCGCACCACGAGCGCTGGGACGGAACGGGATATCCGGAAGGACTCAGCGGAGAACAGATTCCGATTGGGGCTCGGATTCTCGCGGCGGTGGATTGTCTGGACGCTCTGGCTTCTCACCGCCAATACCGGCCAGCGTTGCCGCTGGGAGAGGCGATGGCCAAAGTCAAAGAAATGTCCGGTAGATGGTTCGACCCAAAAGTAGTGGAGATTCTCGAGAGCCGTTACGTGGAACTGGAGCGAATGGCGCAGATGTCGGAGGACACCGGAGCATCGCTGGGGCTGTCCAAGATGGTGCGGGTAGAGCGCGGGCTGGCGCCGGCCACCGGATTTGAACGCACCGACCCCACCCACGGCCTGATGGATAGCGCGGACTTTCTGACATCGATTGCGTCGGCCCGGCAAGAGGCGCAGACGATGTTTGAACTGAGCCAGGATCTGGGCGTGTCGCTGAGTTTGAGCGAGACACTGTCGGTATTGTCGATGCGCCTGCGGCGAATGATTCCATACGATTCGATTGCCGTGTTTGTGAACCGGAACGGATGGCTTCTGCCGGAGTTGGTGAGTGGCGAAAACTTCCGCATGCTGTCGTCGCTCAAAATCAAAGTAGGAGAGGGATTGTGCGGCTGGGTAGCGGAAAACTGCAAACCGATTGTGAACGGTAATCCCCAGGTGGAAGCAGGATACGTGGTCGATCCAGGGAAGCATACTACCCTGCAATCGGCGCTGGTGGTGCCTCTGGAAGGATTGAACGGAGTGGTCGGGGTGCTGGCGATGTATCAGGCGAATCGGGATGCCTTCACGCCCGATCATTTGAGAATTCTGCTGGCCGTGGCTTCGAAGGTGGCGCTGTCGGTGGAAAACGCGTTGAAGTATCAGCAGGCGGAAAGCTCGGCGACTACCGATTATCTGACGGGACTGCCCAACGCGCGATCGCTGTTTATGCATCTGGCGCAAGAAGCTGCGCGCTGCCGGCGCATGAAAACTTCACTGGCGGTGCTGGTGTGCGACATCGATGGATTCAAGCAGATCAACGATTCCTTCGGTCACCTGGAGGGCGACAAACTGCTGCGCGAGTTCACGACGCGGCTGAAGGATGTATGCCGCGGGTATGACTACGTGGCGCGCATGGGCGGTGACGAATTTGTGATCACGGCTCCCGGACTGACAACCGAAGCGGCTTCGGAAAAAGCGGACAGGCTGAATGAGGCCGCTATTGAAGCGGGACGGCACGTGTGCGGTCGGGATTTGATTACGCTGAGCGTGGGAATGGCATTTTGTCCCGAAGACGGATTCGATGTGGAACGTCTGCTGTCGGAGGCGGACCGCAGAATGTATTCCATGAAGCAAGTCCATCACGCGGCAGCTGTCGCGCGAGACACCAAAACCGCCGGAGCGGCGGCCAAGTAGGCACCCTATGCTCCGAGGACAAATAGCGCGGAAAATTGCGCGGCATGGTTTGGCGATCGTCGCTATGGTTCTGCTCGGCGGATTCCTCTCGGCGACATTAGTGCGGTTGGCGCCTGGGTTTGATGTGGATGAGGCGCAACTGGATCCGCACCTGAATGCAGAGAGTGTTCGGGCACTGCGCCAGGCGCGGCTGGAACAGCACAACATTCTTAGTTTTTACTTGCATTCGTTGCAACGTGCAGCCCATGGGGATTTGGGTACCTCGCTCTCGCTCGGCCAACCGGTGAGCATCCTGCTACGCGAGCGGGCTCCGCTCACGCTCCGACTTGTGGGAATTGGCCTGCTGCTGAGCTGGGCTTTTGCCATGGCATTGGCGCTGAGCGCGGCATGGTTGCGGGTGTCGGCCTACGACGCAGTCACCACCGTGATCAGCGGGACATTCCTTTGTCTTCCTGCAGCGGTGCTGGCGCTGTTGTCGGTGCTGTGGAATGTGCCGGGAGCCTTGGCCATCGCGCTGATCGTGTTTCCCAGCGTATATCGCTATGTCCGCAACCTGCTGGCGAAGGCGCACTCCATGCCGCACATCGTTACAGCGCGGGCCAAGGGTCTGAGCGAGTTGTGGATTTTGTTCTGGCATGTGCTTCCGGTTGCGGGGCCAGAGCTGTTTGCCGTCGCGGGAGTGTCGGTAAGCATTGCGATAGGAGCCGCGATTCCGGTAGAAGCGCTGTGCGGGCTCGCGGGAGTTGGCCAACTGGCGTGGCAAGCAGCTTTGGCGCGCGATTTGCCGTTGCTGATCAATCTGACGATTCTGGTGACACTCGTAACCTTGCTGGCCAACTCCGGGGCCGATGTAATCGGACATATGTTGCGGGGGCAGGAAGCATGAAAATCCTCCGCATCAATGCGTGGCGCAGCTTGGCATGTGCGGTGTTGTTGCTGGTGGTGGGAATGTCATTGGCAGCGAGCTGGCTGGCGCCGGCGGGCTATGCAAAGCAGTACCGGGAGGCGACAGATGCGCGGCCCACGCGACAGCACTGGCTGGGAACCGATGAGATCGGGCGGGACCGGTTTGCGCGGGTGCTGTATGGGACGCGGATTTCGCTATTACTGGCGCCGGCAGCGGCTCTGCTCTCAACGCTGATGGCTGCGCTGGTCGGCGGCCTCGGCGGATATTTGGGCGGACTCTGGGCACGTGGAGCGATGGCGGTGACGGACCTGTTTCTGTCGCTGCCCTGGCTGTTTTTGTTGATTACCGTCCGGGCATTGATGCCATTGAATGTTTCGCCGCTGGCTTCAGTCCTCGTGACGTTTTTGATGTTAGGGCTGCTGGGATGGACGAACGCGTCCCGCGTTTTGTGTTCGACAGCGGGATCGCTCCGGGAGGCGGATTTTGTAAGGCAGGCGAGGGCTTCAGGAATTCGCGGCCCGCGGCTGTTCTGGATTCATGTGCTGCCGAATTTGAAGCCCGTGCTATACGCCCAGTTCTGGATTTCGATCCCGGTATTCATTTTGAGCGAAGCGAATCTGGGGATTCTGGGACTGGGAGTGGCCGAGCCCATGCCTTCATGGGGAAGTCTGTTGAGAGAACTGGAAGGCCTGGTGTCGGTAGGAGAAGAACCATGGAAGTTCGTACCCCTAATTTTGCTGGTGGTGGTGGTGACGTCATTTCAGATCGTGCTCTCGAAGCAGGAGGAGATCGCTGCATGATGCGTCTTCAGGGAAGGCTGACAGGGATGAAAACAATCGGCAAAAAGTCCATTTCGGTCTCAATTGCGTGCCTGGGAATTCTGGCGGGCTCGGCCGTGGCGCAAGGCGCGCTGAGATTCTGCCTGCACTCCGAGCCAAAAACGTTTGATCCTTTGAAAGTGGAAGACGACGCGTCGGTTACGATTCGCTATTTGACCGGAGGAGTCCTGGTGCGAATGAACCGGCAGACTCAGGCCCTGGAACCGGAACTGGCACAATCTTGGAAAGTATCGAAGGACGGGAAGCAGATCACGTTTCAGTTGCGCAGCGGAGTTTCCTTTTCGGATGGGACGCCATTTTCCGCGGAAGACGTGGCCTACACGGTGCGGCAGTTGATGGATCCGGCGTTACATTCGCCAACTGGAGACGCGTTCCGCTCGGGCCCGGGCAACGTGGAAACCAAGATTGTTTCTCCTACCCAGATTTCCATTACGTTTCCGGCGGCTGTGGCTGGGCTCGACCGGCAGTTCGATCAAGTGGCGATTCTCTCGGCACACTCAGCCAGGAAAGAGATGGCTGTGTTGGGACCGTTCATGGTGGCGGATTACAAGCCTGGCGCGACCGTGCTGCTGAAGCGAAATCCCAATTATTGGAAGACAGACGCTCAGGGACGGAAATTGCCGTATCTCGATTCGATTCAGTTGGATATTCAACCGAACCGTGACGTGGAAATGCTGCGCTTTAAACGTGGAGAAATCGATATTATCAATACCCTGGACAGCGAGTACTTCGATAAACTCGCGGCCACCTCTCCACAACTGGTGCACGACGCGGGGCCGTCGCTTGACAGCGAGCAGATGTGGTTCAACGAAGTGGCGAAGGCTCCACTACCCGAATACAAGAAGGCATGGTTCCGGTCGGCGACCTTCCGGCAGGCGATTTCCGAGGCGATCAATCGCGAGGACTTGAGCCGGGTAGTGTTTCGCGGACACGCCCAGGCGGCGGTCGGTCCGGTGTCTCCAGCCAACAAGTTCTGGTTCAATTCGAAGTTGAAGGCCCAGGCTTACTCGCCCGATAACGCCCTGAAGACGCTGCAAGCCGACGGCTTCCGGCTCGAAAATGACGCCTTGAAGGATAAGAACGGAAATGCAGTGGTTTTCTCGATCATCACCAACTCGGGGAACAAATATCGCGAACGCATGTCAACGATGATCCAGGAAGACCTGCAGAAGATTGGAATTCACGTCAATGTGGTCACGCTCGACTTCCCTTCCCTGATCGAGCGCATGACGCAAACATTTGACTATGAGGCGATTCTGCTGGGGCTGACGAATACGGGACTTGACCCGAATGAGCAGATGAATGTGTGGCTCAGTTCGTCGGAAAACCACCAATGGAATCCGCAGGAAAAATCCCCGAATACGGCATGGGAGGCTGAGATTGACCGGCTGATGCGGGCGCAGGCTTCCTCCGCCGACGCGAAAAAGCGCAAGGAGAGTTTCGACCGGGTGCAGGAAATTGCCGTGGAGCAGGAACCCTTTATTTATCTGATCAACCGGAATGCGCTGTCAGCAGTTGCCGCGACCGTGCAGGGGGAGAGCCCGGTGATTCTGGCGCCACAGACTTACTGGAATGTGGAGCGGCTTTCGGTGAAGTAGGTCAGGACCTTTTGACCACAGAGGGCACCGAGGTTCACAGAGGAAATGCGGACAGAGGGAATGACAGACAGAGTGCGATCCGATGTTCTTTTAGCTGCACGCGTTTCTGTGCGGTATGGAGGTCGGCCTGCCGTGTTGCGCGACGTGTCATTGGAGATTCGGCAGGGCGAGGTGCTGGGATTGGTAGGACAAAGCGGGTCGGGCAAGAGCACTCTGGCAATGGCGATGCTGGGCCTGCTCGACCGCAAGAGGGCGAAGGCGGATGGCACGATCGAATTCGAGGGTTCCGATCTGTTGACGCTTCGCGAGCGGGAGTTGCGCGGGGTGCGTGGACGAAAAATCGCGCTCGTGCTGCAAAGTCCGTTGTCGTCGCTGAATCCGGCACTGAAGATTCGCACTCAATTAAAAGAAGCCTGGGGCGCGCATGCCGGGGGTTCGAGCGTCGACTGTGAGGCTGCGATACGAACAGCGCTGGAGAGCGTCAGCTTGCCTTCGAGCGACGAATTCCTGCGCAAGTATCCGTCACAGATGAGCGTCGGCCAGGCGCAGCGCGTGCTGATTGCGATGGCCGTAATGCATCGTCCGGCGCTGCTGATTGCGGATGAGGCAACGAGCGCTCTCGACGTCATCACTCAGTCCGAAATCCTGGCGCTGTTTCGCGGGTTGAACCGCAGTTCGGGCATGGCGATCCTCTACATCTCACACGACCTGGCGTCGGTGGCTGGAATCTGCGACCGAATCGCGATTCTGCACGAAGGACAGATTGTGGAAACCGGTACGACCGAGCAAGTCTTGACGAATCCGCAGCACGAATACACCCAGCGATTGATGGCGGCGATGCCGAAGATGCCGCAGCGAATCGTGGTGGCTAAAGCAGCAGCCATCTAAAATGCCAGGCGGTGGTCGCCCCGGCGCTTATCTTCTTCCATTTCCATCCCTCTACCTGAGCATCAACACGGAATTTTAAATAGGCCTCGTCCGGTCCCTCTTGGCTACACATGCTTGGCTACTCGCGTGGACCAAATCCGCTGCCACCGTAGTCACATTCATGCCAGAAGGCGGTGGGACAAAGTGTCCCGCGCCCACGGTGGAGGGACACAGTGGCTCAGAGTTCTCTAATCAAACTTTCCCATCTTCAATAGAACCAATTACTTACACGGCTCCGATTGGCCTCTCCCATGCAATACACCGAGTGGGTACGAGCGCGATCTTTCCCCCACAAGAAAGAAAGGGTGAGATTCATGGTGCATCAGCAGAAGTTACGCAAGCCGAAGGGCCGCGGAGAACGACACAGCGCCGCCTGGGGTAAGCGCCTGACCATGGTGCTGCTCCTGTCGACGGGCATGGCGTTCGGCGCGAGCCCGAATGCCGGCGAAAAGCCTGGCAGAATCGCTTCCGAACTTTCAGGATTTCTAGCGAAGGCGCGGCAAGGATCGGCGAAGGGCCAGACGGTGAAAGTAATCGTGCAATACCGTCAGGTGCCGACGACCGCGCACTATGCCACCATGAACGGACGCGGTGGACGTTTACACGCTAAGCTGCACTTGATTAAGAGCGCCGCATTTACGATTCCGGTCAGCGCTCTGCCGGCTTTAGAGGCGGATCCTGAGATCGTGTCCGTCAGCATCGATCATCCCATGAACGTGATGGACGATCTCACCAACGGCGCCACGGGCGTTTCTTCGGCCTGGAATTCGGGCCTCGATGGGACGGGCGTTGGCGTCGCGGTAATCGATAGCGGGATCAACGATAGCCATCCAGATTTGTTGAATTCGGCCGGGACGGCTTCGCGCGTGGTCTATCACCAGGACTTCACAGGAACATCGACGACCGGCCCTAATGGAGCACAGTGGGACCTGTATGGTCACGGAACTCACGTCGCCGGCATCATCGGCGGCAACGGTTCCTTATCCGGCGGCCGATATTCAGGCGTAGCGCCGAATGTAAACCTCATTGATCTTCGGGCTCTGGACGCCAACGGTGTCGGCTCGGACAGCACCGTGATCGCGGCCATTCAGCAGGCCATTGCCCTGCAGCAGACGTATAACATCCGCGTCATCAACCTGTCGTTGGGCCGCGGAATTCCGGTCGGCTACGCCCAAGATCCTCTCTGCCAGGCAGTGGAAGCTGCATGGAAGAGCGGGATCGTAGTGGTTGTGGCAGCCGGCAACTACGGCCGGTTGAGCGTAAATGGAAGCAACGGCTACGGAACAGTAACGGCGCCGGGCAACGATCCGCTCGTCCTCACAGTGGGAGCGGCGAAGAGCAACGGATCAACCTACCCGTCGGCTGAGACTGTAGCGAGCTACAGCTCCAAGGGGCCGACGACTTACGATCACGTGGTAAAGCCGGACATGATGGCACCGGGCAATGACATCGTCTCGCTGGCGGCTCCGGGAGCGACTCTGGAAGCTTCTTATCCGAACGAACTGGTCAACGGCAGCGATGGCAACGGCGACTACTTCACGTTGAGCGGTACCAGCATGGCGACGCCCGCGGTCGCAGGCGCAGCCGCGCTCCTGGTGCAAGAGCGAAGTACGCTTACGCCGGATCAAGTCAAGGCTCGGCTGATGAAGACCGCGTACAAGATGGGAATGTTCTCTTCGTCCGCTTATGTGCCGCATCTGTTTCAGACGTTCCTCAATTTTTATGACCTGCTCTCGGTGGGGTCGGGACTGCTGAACGTACAGGCTGCGGTTGCAAACAATGACCTGGCTCCGGCCACGCTCGGTTCCGCACTTTCACCGGCCGTAGTCTTCAACCCTCTAACGCACACCGTTTCCATGGTGCAGGGAAACTCAACGGTCGCTCCCACCTCGGTGGTTTGGGGATCATCGGTGGTCTGGGGCAGTTCGGTGGTGTGGGGCAGTTCGCTGATCACTGGAAGCTCCGTAGTCTGGGGATGCTCAGTCCCCTGGAACGACAACACTCTGGGCGCTTTCAGCGTGGTATGGGGATCAAGTACAGGCAGTACGACGGCCTCGAGCGTAGTGTGGGGCGCGTCGGTATCGGATGCAAACAGCGCGTTCACAGACGCGGGTGACGACGAACAATAGTGCCGTGTGAATCCAAAGAAAGGAGAAGAATCATGAACAACACACGGCAGA
The DNA here is from genome assembly GCA_963709305.1 of uncultured Acidobacteriaceae bacterium. Lineage (GTDB taxonomy): Bacteria > Acidobacteriota > Terriglobia > Terriglobales > Acidobacteriaceae > Sulfotelmatobacter. Next base: position 8,935 of record CAVPWO010000016.1, read on the forward strand.
CTAAAACGTTCGTCGGCACCATGATGGCAGCCGCACTCATTACCGCAGGATATGCGGGATCGGTAAGCCATAACTTGCACACTTACTTTGCACTGGCAGTTCTAGGACTGGCTGCCGTGACGTCGCGGATGAGAGTGAAGCTGCCCGGAATTAACGGCAACATGTCAGTCAATCTGCCATTCCTGCTGACGGCGGTGGTGAGTTTGAGCGCCGCCGAAGCAGTGGTAATTACGATCGTTTCCACGGTGGTGCAATGTTGGCCCCGGAAGGACGCGAAGTTCAATCCGCAGCAGATGGCGTTCAACCTCAGCACGATGGCATTCGCCAGCTGCCTGGCAACCCTGATGTTCCACGCGGAATGGCTGCGCGGAATCCATCTAGCTTCGAGCACGCTGGGATTGGCGCTGGCGACCGCAACCCTCTTCCTGGGACAAACCGCTCCGGTGGCTGCAATCGTGGCTGTGAGCGAGGGCAAAGCGGCCGGACAGATCTGGTGGGGCCTGGCGCATCTCTCGTTCCCCTATTACGTGGTCAGCGCCGGGGTCACGACGATGGTCCAGACGGTCAGCTCGCATATGGGATGGGGGCTGGCACTTGCAGTGTTCCCGGTCATGTACGGAATCCACCGTTCCTACCGATTGTACTTCGGTCGGATGGTCGAAGCCCTGAGTCCGGAACCTGAAGTCAAAGCGATGCGTGCAGGGGCGTAACCAGTTCGACGGCTATCGATTTCAATAACCGGGTGGCGTGGCGAGTCAGGTCGCATGCGCCACCCTCTTTCTTTTTGGGCCTTTTTGGACTTTGCCAGTCACGGAGTCGCGGCGGGAGAATTCTTTGGTGAACCTTCGGGTCTCGCTTGCGCCGCCTGATCTTTAAACTGCTGCTGGGTTCCGACGAAAAACTCTTCATACTTTCGCGTGCCGGAATGGCTTGACTCTTCGCCGTTGATCTTGCCCCAGATAAGCCTGCCAGGGCCGGAATCAGCGAGTGGCTGTATACCGCGGGTTGAATAGAAAACATATTCGTCGCGAGCCCAGCCGTATTGTTCCGGCGACGATGTTCTCAATGTTCCGGACGGCGGAATCTCAAGCACGGTCTGCCCGCCTTCCACGGGCAAAAGGGGCGCATCCGGAATTTCGAATTCGACCCGGACCCAACCGCTGTACCCTTCAGGAATCAGGAAGCGAAACGAGCGGGGATTTGGATTCCGCGCATTAGTGCTGACCACATTGATTTTGAACCAAGCTCCCACTCCAATCAGAAGGATCAGGGTCGCGACTCCGACGAAGATTCGAGCCGGACGATTTGTGCGATCGGGGAAAATCCATCGGCTCAGCGCTCCTTCTATTTCGGATTTCGGGCGAAAACTTACGACTGCGGAATAAACGGTCGCAAGAGCCAGGAAAGCGGCGGCTAGATAGGGCAATATCATTCGGATTTAAGAGTAAGCACCCTCAGGCCGAGATCGATAAATAATCCGATGTTGCGACGGCCGGGGCGCAAGTGAATTGGGAAATTGCAGCCGGTCTGGCAAATCTGGTGCGCACGATCTTCGCCAGCGCGGGACCGTAAAAGGACCACATTAAAAGACAAGCAATGAGCGCCACTCGCGCCGCGGCATGCGGTCTCAACAGGCTGATATACGCCGCGATCATGAGGCAGAACGAACCCAATAAACAGAGCAACTCGAAAAGGTTGAAAGGCACTCCGTACACCGCCAGAGAGAGCAAGCTAAGCAGGTGAAAGCCCGTGACTACCGCAGTAACCAGATAGAGGATGAACGGAAACATGGGGATAGAGAACAATCGCAACTGTCATTCTAGCGACTTCTGCATGGGCAAAACGTACGCGTAATAAACGACGACAAAAACGAGAGCAATAAACGCGGCAACATAAAGGGATAGCAACAATCCGCGACGGGTTGTAAACGAAGACGATTGATTCTTTTTGGTGCTTCTCTTCATGCACTAACGTGTGGCTTGGAAATCGTCCACTCCTCGTTCGGTTCGGACCGATCTTCAGGGCTGCACTCCAATCTCAAAATTCAGAGTAGAGAGAGCGAGGCGATACTGGTATTGAGCGTTGACATAGCCGATAGCAGCATCGGTTTGCTGCAACTGCGCCTGGCTGAGCTCGACGATCGAGCCCAGACCCAGCTGATAACGGCCCTGAGCGAGATTCAAACTTAAGTCGGCTTCCTTGGCGAGCTCCTCGGCTACGTCAACGCGCTGGAATGCGGTATTTGCCGATAGCCAGGCCGTGCGAACGTCGCGGACGACCTGGTCTCGCAGATCGCGAGTATTCTCGGTCGCGGCCTGCGCCCGGTATTTCGCTTCGGAAGCCCGCGAACTGAAAAGAAAGCCATTAAAGATCGGGACATTCATATTCACGCCTATGGCGCCGTACCAGCTGGAAACAAAATAGTTGGGAAAGCAGCCGCCAAAGCAGTCGGGACGTACGGGAGTCGCTCCCGCTATGCCCAGCGCGCTGATGGTGGGCAAGAGAAGATCGCGCTGCGCGCGCTGGAACTTTTCCGCCGCCTGTTGATCATAAGCGAGCGCTTGCAGATCGGGGCGTTGCTGTATCGCTATACCGATGAGCACGTCCACATCCGGCGGCGGCGGCGGCAGTTGCGACTCGTCTTCCGTCAATTCGTAGCTGACCTGTTTGTCGAATCCCAGTACTGCGGTGAGCGCTGCCAGTGTCGAATCGACATTGTTCTGCGCATCGAGTTGCAGAAGTTTAGCTTGGGACAGATTGACGTTGGCAAAGGACAAATCCAGGCCTGATTTCAGTTTGCTCTTTGTCAATTCGTCGATTTGATGTTGGACCGACCCGCGAGTCGTTACTGTTTGTTGGGCAACCTTTAGCAAAGCGTCGGCTTGCAGGACGTTGTAAAAGGCCTGATCGGTGGCGAGAACGATATCTTCCGTCGTGGCCAGCGCATTGGCGTTTTGCGCTTTTTCAAGAAGCTTTGAGTAGGACACCAGGTTGGTGGTACGGCCAAAGTCAGTGATGAGCTGACTGAGCGTTACGCCGGCCCCCGCATGCTCGAGCAGACGGGATGCCGTAAGCGCCCCGGCGCCAATTCGACTGCCTTCGTTGGCATCGACCGCTGTGATGGCACCATTGAAATTGGGGAGCTTAGCCGCGCGGGTCTCGCGATAGACCTGGTGTTGGGCCAACGCAAGCAACCGCCCCACGCTGATTCGGGGATTGTTCTTGAGGGCCAACTGCTCGGCCTGCGCACGGTTTAGGCGCACAGTAATGCTTGCCCCCTGCCCCGCTGGCGCCGTTCTTGGAGTGATGGACGAATTCGTCTGAGACCCAGTGCCGCCTTGTGATCTTGCCATTAGATCCACCTGAATCTGAGCTGGCATCAACCCGCGAAGCGTGTGCAGCGATTGTGGCTGCGGAGCCGAAGGCAAGTTATCGGTTGCCCGCGATTTGTCGGAGGCTTGTGCCGAGGCTGACTGTGCCAGAAGTGCGCACAAAAGATATGCGAACAAAGGTAGCAACGGCCTGCAGGCCACAATATTGCGCCTGGTCAGCCTCTTCTTTCGATCTTCTTCACCAGGTGTTGTTTCCATCTCTCTGCAATTCCGGCAATCGGGATGTTCCCGGTTCATGGAGTCGGCTCCATCGACTGAGCTGTCGCGGCTGGATGATTGCGCTTCCCGTACACCAGCAAATAAGCGGCCGGCACAATGAAGACGGTGAAAATTACCGAGGACGTCAGCCCCCCGATGATCGCCCGGGCCAGAGGCGCGTATTGTTCGCTTCCGGTACCCAGCTTCAAAGCCATAGGCACCATTCCGATGATGGTTGCGAGCGACGTCATCAAAATCGGCCGCAACCGCACTCGACAGGAAGTAACGATGGCGTCTTTCACTGAACTTCCCTGGTCCTCAAGGCGGTGCGCGAATTCCACAATCAAAATGCTGTTCGATGCGGAGATGCCCACCAGCATGAGCACGCCCATCAGCGACATTACATTCAGGGTTGTTCCCGTCAGAGGCAGAATGATCAGGACGCCGATGAACCCCATCGGAACCGCCAGCATGATAAGAATCGGATCCTTGAAAGACTTAAACTGGGCGACCAGAATGAGGTAAAGAAGGATCACAGACATTGACAGCCCGATCGTAAAACTGCGGAATGAGGCGTTCATGCCTTTCACCATTCCCCGCAGATCGACTCTGACGTTCTCTGGGAGTTTCGTCTCGTCGACCGTCCGTTGCACCTCGTTGGCGAGCTTCCCCAGGCCTTCACCGACTGGCGTCACATAAACGTCAGTCACGCGTTGAATTTGGTAATGATCCACTTCTGTCGGGGTGCGAATGTCCTGCAGCTTTACGACGGCGTCTAGGGTCGTGGGCTGCTTCAGGTTGGGAGCGCGTATCGGTATATTGGTCAGATCGGCAAAGGTGTGGATAGAGGCGCGGCCATTCTCGAAATATTGAACCGTAAGGAAATAGTCGTTGCCGCTCTTCCGGTCAACCCAATAGTTCGGGGCAATCATCGAGTTGGAATTGAGAGCGGTGATCACGTTATCGACCACCTCTTTCTGCGTTAGCCCCAATTCGGCGGCATGCACCCGGTCGACATTCAGCCGCAGCCCCGGATAATTCATGTCCTGCGGAATGTAGACCTCTCCCACTCCCGGCAACTGCCGGATGCGACTCGCGATATCCTGGGCCACGGCATACGACTGTTTCAGACTGCGACTGCTCACCTGTACGTCGATGGGAGCCGGCATTCCCGAGTTCAGAATTGCATCCACCATGGAACCGCTCGAAAAAAAAGTGCGGATTTCCGGATCTTGGTTCGCCATTTCTTTCCGCACCCGATCCATATATTCGAAACTGCTCAACCGATGCTCATCCTGGAGCGCCACTTGGATCGTCGCCGTGTAAGGCCCAGCGTTGGTGGTATAGAGCGAAGAAAAGTCGGGAACCACTCCAATATTGGAAACTACCATCTTCAGATCTTTGGAGCCGACAACATTGCGGATCAGGTCTTCTACTTTGGCGACGTATTGTTCGGTCACTTCCAGCCGCGTTCCCGTGGGAACCTTCATGTTGATCGTGAACTGGCCCGCGTCGCTCTGCGGGAAGAATGCCAAACCCAAAAACGGGTAGATTGCCAGACTGACCAGAAAAATGCCGCTCAGGATCGCCACGGTAATGCCGGGACGGACCAGCGCTCGATTCACCCAAAGCTCGTAGGAGTCCAGCATCCGGTTAAATTGACGATTGAATCCGGCAGTAAATCTTTCCCACCACGATTTTCCTGCCGCCGATGTAGGCTCAACTTCGTATTCCTGGCCCGCTTGATCTTTGACCTGAGGCACGGCTTCAAGAAATCGTGAGCAGAAAAGCGGAATCACGGTCATGGCGACGACATATGACGCGAAGAGGGAGATTACGACCGCGAGCGCCAGCGCCGAGAACAAAAACTTACTGACCCCATAAAGAAATGTCACCGGGAAGAAGACGACCACTGTGGTCAGAGTGGCAGCCAACACCGCGAGGCTCACTTCCGAACCTCCCGCCTCCGCAGCGGCCATGGGCGCGGCTCCGTGCTCCAGATGGCGATAGATGTTCTCCAGGGAGATAACCGAATTGTCAATAATGCGCGAAAAAGCTAACGCGAGCCCTCCCAGGATCATGGTATTGATCGTGCTGCCCATCATGTACAGCACCACGAAGGTGGCCAGAGCGGAAAGCGGGATCGAGAGAAACACCGCCGAGGTGGCTCGGAAACTTCCCAGAAAGATGAGAATCATCAGGCTGGTAAGCGCCAGTCCGATGACGCCTTCGTGAAGCAGGGTCTTAATCGCTTCCTTCACGAATGCCGACTGATCGAATACGACCGCAGCCTTCAATTGCCTGGGAATGTCATAGAGGTGCTCAATGGCGTCGCGAATTCCCTGCACGACTGCGATGGTGTTGGTATCGCCTCCCTGCTTCATAATCGGCAGATAAACCGACCTCTGACCATCTACCCGCACCAGGTTGTACTGGATTTGATTGGCATCTTCGGCTTTGCCAACGTCGTTCACCGTGACCCATGAGTTCCCCACGGTCTTAACCGGCAGCTTCGACAGTTGATCCATGTCATCGACGAGGCTGTTGGAGTAAACGTAGTAGTCGAAGGGACCCATTTTGACGTCACCGGCGGGAAGAATCAGATTTGAATTGTTCACCGCATTCACGACATCCATGGGGCTCAATTGCCTGGACGCGAGCTTGTAAGGATCGACATACACCATAATCTGCCGATACTTGCCCCCAAACGGAGGCGGGATTTCCGCCCCTGGGACCACTGCAATCTGGTTGCGAATGGAAAACTGACCGATATCGTGAAGTTGGGTCTGGTTCAAGCCCTCGCCTTTCAGAGTAACCAGGCAAACCGGAAGGCTCGACGCGTCGAACTTCAGCACTACGGGAGGCAGAGTTCCGGGCGGCAAACGCTTCAGATCGGCCAGGGCCAGGTTTGATAGCTCGGTGACATCGGCATCGGCATTTGTGCCCGGCTGAAAATAGACTTTGATAATGCTTACGCCCAGCAGAGAGCGGGATTCCATATGGTCTATGCCGCTGGCCAAGGTAAAGAACCGCTCGAGTGGATCGGTAATATCGGTCTCGATATCTTCTGGGGGCATCCCGGAATAGAACGTGGCGACCACAACTTCGGGCAGATTGATAGTCGGGAACAGGTCCACCGGCATTCGTGCCACGCTGGTCACGCCAATCACGGTGAGCACGAGGCAGGCGACTATGATGAAGTAGGGATTACGAATTGAGAAACGCGGCATTTCATCTCACTTTTGCGATTAAGAAATTGCTTATTGCTGACTGCCCTCTTGGTATTCCATGATCTGCACCACCTGCGGGCGAACCTTGTCACCCGGCTTCAGGCCGCTGCGGTCGCTTACGACTACCTGCTCACCTTCCACCAGGCCTGAAACCACCTCCGCGTCATTAGCAGTTTGAATACCGAGCGTGATCGCCCGGTCTTCGATTTCGCCGTTGCGTCCAACTACAAAAACCGTGGTCTTGCTTCCCTCATGATTTACAGCCTGCAACGGTATGGCAGCGATGTCATCGCGATGTTCAAGCGCCACATCGGCGTCGGCGTAGAGGCCCGGCATCAAGGCACGATCACGATTTTGGACGTCGACTTCGGTGTGCATAGTGCGCGTGTCTTCCTTGAGCTCTACGGAGAAGCGCGCAATCTTTCCTGGGAAAGTTCTGTTCAGCGAGGGCACGCGAACGTCCACTGGATCGCCGATATGGATGTATCGCACATATGATTCGGGCACCGGGATTACGAGGCGGAACAAATCATCCTCGGAAAGCTTCACGATCGGGATTGCCTGGGTGCTCGAATTGGTGCCCGCCTGCACCAGCGTTCCGAGGTTCGCGTAGCGCTCGGTTACGACACCCGCGAATGGCGCCGTGATTCTGGAATAGTCAAAGAGACTTTGATCGCGCGAGAGCTTGGCTTTGGCTGCGGCGAGCTGGCTCTGCGAACCTTCCAAAGCCGCCTGCCCTGCGTCGACTTGCGAGGATGCCGCCAGATCTTTTCCCTGCGCGTCATCCACTTCCTGTTGAGCCACGATGCCGGGCTGGCTTTGAAATACTCCCTTCAACCGGGTGTACTGTAGATGCAGCGCATTGAATTGCGCCTGGTAACGCGCGAACTCATGTTGTGCTCTGCTCACCTGGTTGTAGGCGTCTTTGATTTCCGCCTGATCTTGCTCCAGTTGTGCCTCTAACTCCGGAATCTCAAGAACCGCCATGAGCTGGCCGGCCTTCACATGCGTGCCGTAATCAACCATCAGTTTCTTGACGTAACCGGATTCTTTCGCATACACATCAATCTCTTGAAAAGGCACCAACTCGGAGGAGAGTGTGATATGACGCCCAAGAGACTTTTTCACTACCTTTGTGACTCCGACAGAAATCGTTGGGCCATTTGCCTGCACATGGCCGGTCCGGTCGCCGGAACAGGAGGACAGCCCGATTGCGAACGCGATGAGACAAGCCGTCGAGGAAAAGGTAGACCATGCCCTGCGCATGCGAGGCCGCCGGATGGAGGTTCTCTGGTTTTGCGTCATCTCTTGTTAACTTTCTTTGTCATTTGGGCGGTTATTTACGCGGGCATTCTCCGACGTAGCTTTGTGCTCATAATGTCCATCAGCTTCTCCACGGAAAAAGCGCTGGATCGGCAAAAGTCAATGACCTTTTGCTCGCCCTGTCGGATTTCAGCGGCGACGGCGGGGATTGCAGCGGCAATCTTCGTCGGAATTGTGAGAACACCGTGCCGGTCGCCATGCAGAAGATCCCCCGGACAAACCTCCATCCCGCCCACTGTAATGGCAGCGCCAATATCGAAGATGTGGGCATAAGCGTGCGAGACCGCAATGCTTCCGGCAAACAACTGAAATCCCATGGCACGCACTGCTGGCAGTTCTCGCACAGCGCCGTTGGTCAAATACCCGGCGCAGCCCAACGCCTTGAGAATTGCAGCGTGCATATCTCCCACAAAAGCTCCTCGGCCCGGAGGATTGTCCTTGTCTTCCAACACCAGGATGCGAGGCGGCGGAATCTGCAGAATACTGTTCCAGAAATCGGCACGGTCCCGGAATGTATTACCTACCATCGGCGGCTGGCCGCTCCGCAATCGCGCGGTAGCCGCGTAACCCACCATGGGGGGCTCATCTTTAAACATGCAATGAATACTGGCGTTGGTGAACCCGGTATTGTGCAGCCGGACATTAAACGTCTCGACCGCATTTGCGATCATGCAGGTATCGAACTGCCGGAGAGCATCCAATTCTGCCTCAGTTAACAAGCATGACTGCGCCATGTGCGCTTCCTTTCAGAATCCGACTTCCTTGGACACTGACAATTTCCCTGAATCAGCGAATTTACTCCCCGGGCTGTAATGGTAGGTCTCCATTTCGCCGCGATATAGAGCCTCGGTTGTACAGTGTCCACGGAGGCCTACTCCGAAGTCGCCCTTCGACCCCGGCCTCGTTTTGCGCCTGCCGCATGGAAAACCGCGGGGTCTCTCATTCCCATCGATGAGGCGCCCGCTCATGATGGTAACAAGCCATGGCAACAACATCTACGAAACAAGAAACTAAGAAAACTCTCAGGAAAAAGGAGAAGGAGGCGGGCGATCGTACAGACTGGTTTCGAGGAGAATACTGGGTATCGGAGGTCCCGCCGGAGACATTCGGGGATAAGAAGTTGGCGCCGCCAGGACGTCAGTTTGCATCACCTGAGGAATCCAAGTAGCGGCACTCGTAGTGAGACGCTGCCGGCTTTGCTCCCGGGATGAATGCGTATGCAGGGTTCTTGTTGAGTATGAACCGGTGGAAGCGGAGCAGTACCGAGTAGCAACGCTCACCGTTAACGCAGTCACGGCAACAAAAATGACGATCGCACATCGCCATCGACCTTCGAGATTGGTGAGACGTAACATTTCAAACGTACAAGGCTAGCTATTCCTTAAGATAGTGGATTTGCCGTGAGCAAGCAAACCAGGAGTGACCACAGTCGCTGCTAATAGGTTTGATACGAATGCCGTTCGCTGCGTTGCACCCGCTCTGAAGATGTGCCGGAGCAACACTTAAGGCCCTATCCTACAATCCCGGTGAAGCTGTTCTAAGTAAACTTTCATACTGGCCTTCTGGCAGTCTGCGTAGTGTACCCCGGAGACCTACCTTAGTCTCGCCTTCAGCCCCAGACTCGTGATGAGCCCTCCCCCGGGTGCAGACAGTCGTAGAACCTGGGGCTACGGTTCCACGGCTGACAATGCTAGAAACTGCTGAGCAATCGATTCACTCAAAGTATTTCGTGAATGTGGCAGGCGCGTTGCTTCTTCTGACGGGCCTCGCTTTTCTGGTTGGCTGCCAGGGCTTCAGCTCAGGCAATTCTGCGGCTAGCCAGCAAGTGCAGTCCGGCACTTTATCTCTCAGCAGTGCCAGTGTGGACTTTGGCAGTGTCACCGCGGGCACGAGTCAAACGCTGACCATGAGTGTATCGAATACCGGGACCACCTCGATTACGGTCACTGGAGTTTCGATTTCGAGCCAATATTTTTCGTTGAGTACCCCAACTCTGCCGGTCACGATTCCAGCGGGCCAGGGCGCCCGGGTCAGTCTGGTCTTTAGTCCCAATGCGGCGGGCGCCTTCAGCGCTACGGCCACCATCACCAGCACCGCTTCCAACGGCACAGCCACCGTCTCGCTTAGCGGAACTGGAATAGCGAGTGGTCAGCTGGCGCTGAGTCAAGCCAACGAAGCTTTCGGCAGCGTGACGGTGGGAAGCAATCAGTCTCTTACTGAGACGGTCACCAACACCGGCGGTTCCAGCGTTACGATTTCTCAGCTCGGGATCAGCGGAACTGGGTTCAGCCTGAGTGGGATCACAGCTCCGATGACACTGACGGCCGGACAGAGCGTGGCCTTCACCGTCACGTTCGCGCCGCAATCCACAGCAAACGCGAGTGGCAACATCACCATAACCTCGAACGCCCCTAATCCGACCTTGACCATTCCTTTGTCTGGCGTCGGAGTCACGCCGGGCACACTCGCTTCGAACCCGACCAGTCTCAGCTTCGGCAGCGTGACAGTAGGAAGCAAGCAGTCTCTATCAGAGACGGTTACCAATACCGGCGGTTCCAGCGTCACCATTTCTCAAATCGGCATCAGCGGCACCGGATACAGCCTGAGTGGGATCACTGCACCGGTCACGCTGACGGCCGGCCAGACCGCGAGCTTCACGGTCTCCTTCACCCCAGCGTCGGCGGGAAGTGTGAGTGGCAACGTCGCTATAACCTCGAACGCGTCCAATCCGGCCCTGAACATTCCGTTGTCGGGCACGGGAGTTACGCCGGGGGCACTCGGATCGAATCCAACCAGCCTCAGCTTCGGCACCGTGATCGTGGGAAGCAAGCAGTCTCTGTCAGAGACGCTGACTAACACTGGCGGTTCGAGCGTAACGATTTCTCAGGTCGGCATCAGCGGGACTGGATTCAGCCTGACTGGGATCACTGCTCCTGTAACGCTGACGGCCGGACAGAGCGCGATCTTCAATGTCACGTTCACCCCCGCGTCGGCCGGAAGTGTTAGTGGCAATATCACAATTACTTCGAATGCTTCCAACCCGGCGCTCACTATCTCGCTGGCTGGCGTGGGAGTGGCACCGGGGGCACTGGGATCCAGTCCGAGCAGCCTCACCTTCGGCATCATGACCGTGGGCAGCAATCAGTCTCTTTCGGAAACATTGACCAATACAGGCGCTTCGAGCGTCACCATTTCTCAAGTTGGGATCAGCGGGACGGGCTTCAGCCTGAGTGGGATCACGACTCCGGCAACACTGACCGCCGGACAGAGCGCCAGTTTCGCGGTCACGTTCGCGCCAGCATCTGCCGGGAGTGCCAATGGCAGTGTCACCATCACTTCAACTGCCTCGAATCCGACCCTGACCATTCCGTTATCGGGTACAGCAGTCACGCCCGGGGCACTCGGATCGAATCCCACGAGTCTCAGCTTCGGCAGTGTGACCGTGGGAAGCAATCGGTCTCTCTCGGAGACGGTGACTAACACCGGTGGCTCCAGTGTCACGATTTCTCAAGTCGGGGTCAGCGGGACTGGATACACCATGAGTGGGATCACGGCTCCGGTCACGCTGACGGCCGGGCAGAGCGCGACTTTCAGTGTCACGTTCACACCAGCGTCGGCAGCAAGCGCAAGTGGGAATGTCACAATTACTTCGAACGCGTCCAATCCGACTCTGACCATTCCGTTGGCTGGCGCCGGGGTGGCGCCGGGGGTACTGGGATCAAATCCAACCAGCCTCGGGTTCGGCAGCGTGACCATGGGAAACAAGCAGTCATTGTCAGAGACGGTGACCAATACCGGTGGCTCCAGCCTAACGATTTCGCAAGTCAGCATTAGCGGCAGCGGATTCAGCGTGACTGGGATTACTTCTCCGGTGACACTGACGGCGGGCCAGAGCACGACGTTCACAGTCTCGTTCACGCCGGCATCTGCCGGAAGTGTTAGTGGCGATGTCACAATTACTTCGAACGCCTCCAATCCCACCCTGACCATTCCGTTGTCCGGCACGGGAGTTGCGCCGGGGACGCTCGGATCAAATCCGACCAGTCTCAGTTTCGGCAGCGTGACGGTGGGAAGCAACCAGTCGCTGTCAGAGACGGTCACCAACACCGGTGGCTCCAGCCTAACGATTTCTCAGGTCGGCATTAGCGGTAACGGATATAGCCTGAGTGGGATCACTGCTCCAATCACGCTGACCGCCGGCCAGAGCGCGAGCTTCACGGTCACGTTCACGCCAGCATCTGCAGGAAGCGTGAGTGGCAATGTCACGATTACTTCGAACGCCTCCAATCCCACCCTGACCATTCCGTTGTCCGGCACAGGAGTTGCGCCAGGCACGCTCGGTTCGAATCCCACCAGCCTGAGCTTCGGCAGTGTGACGGTAGGAAGTAATCAGTCTCTGGCAGAAACGGTGACCAATATTGGCGGCTCCAGCGTTACGATTTCTCAGGTAGGAATTGGCGGCACTGGATATAGCCTGAGTGGGATCACCGCTCCAATCACGCTGACAGCCGGCCAGAGCACGAGCTTCACGGTCATGTTCACGCCACAATCCGCTGCAAGTGCAAGCGGCAACGTTACCATAACCTCGAACGCCTCCAATTCGACGCTGACGATACCACTGTCCGGGACAGGCACCGCGGCGCCTGGACAGCTTACGGTAACTCCAACCACTCTTGGTCTTGGCAGCGTGGTCGTCGGGACCAGCGGAACCGCTTCAGGAAGCCTGACAGCCAGCGGAGCGAATGTTACGGTCACGGCCGCGAGCTCGAGCAACTCGGCATTCAGTGTTGGCGGTCTCCTCTTGCCCGTGACCATCCCGGCGGGCCAGAGCGCATCGTTTACGGTCACCTTCAGCCCCCAGGTAGCCGGAGCGGCGAGCGGTACACTCACCTTTACCAGCAATGCTCAGCCTGCCGCGACGACGGAAGCCCTGACCGGAACTGGCACCCCTGCGCCAATACACACGGTTGATCTGTCGTGGAACGCGAGCACGTCATCGGGCATAAGCGGCTATAACATTTATCGCGCGGTGTACACCAACGCGTGCGGATCTTTCTCCAAAATCAACTCCGCGCTGAATGCGGGTACGTTATACACAGACTCCGCGGTAGTAGACGGCACGTCCTACTGCTACGCCACGACGGCAGTCGATTCGAGTAACCAGGAAAGCGGGTATTCGAACATCGCCTCCAACGTTCAAATTCCCGCTCCGTAGTGCCGAACGGAGCGGTACTGAGTAGCGACGCCAGGGCGAGCGCACTCATAGCAAGAAAGGTGACAATCGCACGCCAACTCCTACGCCATGAACGTCGGATGACTCGTCAGCACTGTAGCTCCTGGTGGCTTCGATACATCAAATTCCGCATCGTTGAACTGATAGCATGGACCTTCACGCGACGCTGTGCGATCGGCGCTCCAGTTCGGCATTCTCTTTCTCGCTCTTCCGCTTCTGGCGCAGAGTAACGCAGGAGACCTTCGCCTCAAAATTACCGGCCCCGGCGGTCTTCCCGTTGGAGCTTCCATCGAGCTCTCCAGTGACGCAATCCAGTTTCATCGCTCCTTTTCCGCCGACGATTCCGGAGACCTTGTCATCCGCAATCTTCCGTTCGGCCGCTACCGCGTTCGGGTCCAGCGCGAATCCTTTTCTCCGTACGACGGCCTGATCGAAATCCATTCTGCTCTTCCCACCGAATATGTGGTAGAACTCAACATCGCAGCCCTCAGCACGGCGGTGAACGTCACAGCCGAAACTACCCTAATTGATCCCGAACGCACCACCACCATCAACCATCTCGACTCGAAAGCTATAACCGATCGTGCGGCATCGTTCCCTGGCCGCTCCCTTCCGGATCTCATCAACTCGCAGCCCGGCTGGCTGTATGAAGGCAATGCTGTTCTGCATCCTCGTGGCTCGGAGTATCAAACTCAATTCGTAGTCGATGGTATTCCGCTGACCGACAATCGCTCGCCCAGCTTCGGTCCTGAAATTGAAGCCGACGATGTTGGTTCCCTCACCATTTACACCGGCGGAATCCCCGCGGAATACGGACGCAAGATGGGCGGCGTCATCGAGGTCAACACTGTGCGCGACCCTCAGCCCGGTCTGCATGGCCAGGTCGCTCTCTCCGGCGGCAGCTTTGATACAGCTGGTGCCTTCGCCAGCGCCGAGGAATCCTGGGGCCGCAACACCGTGGGCGCCAGCGCCTCCGGCAACCTGACGGCCCGCTACCTCAATCCCGTGGTCCCCGAGGACTACACTAACCGGGGCACAACCGCGGACTTCTCTTTGAGCTATGACCGCGACCTCAGTGCCGCGGATCGGCTCACGCTCAGCGTCCGCCACGAGCTCGCGCGCTACGAAATTCCCAACCAGCAGCTCCAGCAGTTCCCGCAACTTCGGAATCCGCAAGGTACAGCTTCCCAACTCCAGACCGCCGGCAATTTCGAGACGATGGGTATCGCGTCCTACCAGCACATCTTTTCGCCCACCGTGCTGGCGAATATTCGGGGAATGGTCCGGGATAATTCAGCCGATCTCAACTCCAACAATGGCGCCTGGCCCATTGCCGCTTTTCTGCACAACGATTTCAAGGAGGGATATTTCAACGCCGACCTCTCCATCCATCACGGTCGCCACGAATGGAAGGCAGGCGCCGAGTCTGACAATCTTTTCCTTCACGAAAATTTCAGCGACATCATCACCGCAAATCCCAATGATCCTAACTACCCCTTCGATCCCGGTACGCCCGCCACTTTCTTCTTCACCGGTAGCCGTCCCGATCTCGAACAATCAGCTTTTATTCGGGATCTTATTCACCTCGACAAATGGACCGTCAATGCCGGCCTACGCTGGGACCACTACCAGTTGGTCGTTAATCAAAACGCGTTCAGCCCGCGCATTTCTGTCGCACGTTATTTTTCGTCGGCTGACTTGATAGTGCACGCCTCGTACGATCGCGTGTTTCAGACACCCTCATTCGAAAATATTCTTCTCGCCAGTTCGCCACAGGTCACCGTGCTCAACCCCAACGTCCTCCGCCTGCCAGTAGAACCCTCTCACGGGAACTACTTCGAATTCGGCGCCACCAAAAGCTTTCTCAGCCAGTTTCGCTTAGACGCAAACTATTTCCGCCGCTACGTAAGCAACTTTGCTGATGACGATCAAATCCTCAACACGGCGGTCAGCTTTCCAATAGCATTCCGCAAAGCGGTTATTTACGGAGCCGAAGGTAAAATTGAATTGCCAAACTGGAATCGCTTTTCCGGTTTCGTCAGCTATTCCTACATTGTGGGTAATGCCTGGCTTCCCGTAAACGGGGGCCTGTTCGTCGGAGACGATGCGGTCAACGCCACAATCCAACTGCGCGGCCACTTTCCCGACTCGCAAGACCAGCGCCACACACTGCGCGCGCACATTCGCTATCAGCTAACCTCGCGGATGTGGTTTGCGGGTTCAACCGAATACGGCAGCGGTCTGCCCTTCAAATACACGGGAACGTACGACCAAGCCCTAGCCGAATACGGCCAGCAGATGGTCAGCCGCATAAACTTCAGCGACGGACGAATCAAGTCCACCCTGTCTCTCGATATATCTGCCGGCGCCGAACTCTACAGGAAAGAAGCGCGTTCCCTGCGCCTGCAAGCCGATGTCGAAAACCTGAATAATCGTCTTAACGTCCTTGACTTCGCCGGGCTCTTCTCCGGCACAGCCCTCGCCCCTCCCAGAAGCTATTTCCTCCGTCTGGGCGCTACGTTCTAATCAACCGCTTGGCGAGAGGCGGAAACGACTCTTCAATTCTCGGCGGAAAGCCTTGTAGTCAAGTCCTGAATCATCGATAATCCCACGGCCCAGAGGGGCCGCCTGTATCGCTATAATCACTAAAGGTGTGCCTCGGTTCGCAATCGAGCCCATCAGCATCAAAAAGACATGACGAGAGCTCATCAACATCCGCTTGAAAAGATCCTCCAGAGTCGAATTGCCATCATCGACGGGGCAATGGGTACTACAATCCGCACCTATGGCATGACGGAAGCGGACATACGCGGGGATCGCTTCAAGAACTCGGCCAAGGGTCTGCTGAACAACGGTGACCTCTTCTCCCTGACTAAGCCGGAGATGATCGGTGACATCCATCGCCGGTTTCTGGAAGCCGGAGCGGACATCATCGAAACGAACACCTTCGGCGCAACCAGCATTACGCAGAGCGAATTCTTTGTCGAGGATCCCCGGGAGCATGGCGGCCGAAAGGATCCCGCGTTTTACCAAAAGGTGATCGACGATTCATTCCTTGGCAGTCTGGCTTGGGATATCAATGAGCAATCGGCGCGGCAGTGCCGTGAATGGGCGGATCGCGTCGGGACCGCGACGTCGCGTCAACGGTTCGTGGCGGGCGCGATAGGGCCGCTGACCGTGTCTCTTTCAAACTCGCCGGATGCGGACGATCCCGGCTTCCGCGTGGTCACGTTCGATCAGGTCAAGGCCGCCTACAGTCAGCAGGTGCGGGCACTCATCGCAGGCGGTGTAGACCTGCTTTTGGTCGAGACAATTTTTGATTCGCTGAACGCCAAGGCAGCACTCGTCGCCATCCGTGAAGTATTTGATCAAGATAGAAAAGAGCTGCCGGTGATGATCTCGGCAGCCGTAGGGCGTGGCGGCGAGACGATGATTTCCGCGCAGACCACTGAGGCATTCTGGAATGCCGTGCAGCACGTGAAACCGCTGTCGGTTGGTCTCAACTGCTCTCTAGGGCCCGATCTGATGTATCCATTCCTGGAGGAACTCTCGGAAAAGGCGGACGTGGCGATCTCGTGCTACCCGAATGCCGGACTGCCGAACCCCTTGTCGGAGACCGGATTCGACCTGGGCCCCCAGGACATGGCGCGTTATCTGGGCAACTTCGCACAGGCGGGGCTGATTAATATTGCCGGAGGCTGCTGCGGCAATACCCCCGAGCACATTGCGGCTATCGCCAAAGCGCTCGAAGGCCAGCCCCCGCGAAAGTGGGGGACGCAGCCAACCGAGGAATCCTTCGCTCGCCCGACCGAGATTGAGAGTCGAGCGTGAGCGCGTCCGATCGCGCAAGCGCAGCCGAGCCCCGGAAGACGAAGCCACTCCGCCTCTCGGGATCGCAGCCATTCACTCAACAGCCCGGCGTCTTCATCATGATCGGCGAGCGGACCAATGTGGCCGGCTCGCCCAAGTTCGCCAAACTGATCAAGCAAGGCAAATATGAAGAAGCGGTTAGCATAGCCCGGCAACAAGTCGAGAATGGCGCGAATGTCCTCGACATCTGCATGGACGAGGGCATGATCGATGGCGTCACGGCCATGACGCGCTTCCTGCAATTGCTGGGGAGCGAGCCGGAAGTTGCCAAGGTGCCCTTTATGGTGGACTCCTCGAAATGGGAGGTCATCGAGGCTGGGCTGAAGTGCCTGCAGGGCAAGGGCATCGTCAATTCGATTTCACTGAAAGAGGGCGAAGAAAAGTTCCGCAAGAATGCCGCCACTATCCTCAAATATGGCGCGGCGGTGGTTGTGATGGCCTTCGACGAACAGGGCCAGGCAGCGACTTACGAGGACAAGATCCGCGTCTGCGAACGCGCCTACCGGATACTGGTCGACGAGGTCGGGTTTCCCGCCGAAGACATCATCTTCGATCCCAATATCCTCACCGTTGCCACGGGCATGGAGGAGCACAACAACTACGCGGTGGACTTCATCAACGCCACGCGCTGGATCAAAGCCAATCTGCCGCACGCAAAGGTCAGCGGCGGCGTCTCCAACATTTCCTTCAGCTTCCGAGGCAACAATAAGGTTCGCGAGGCCATGCACTCCGCCTTTCTTTATCACGCCATCACGGCGGGCATGGACATGGGTATCGTCAATGCCGGGATGCTGGAGGTCTACGAGGAGATTGATCCTGAGCTCAAGGTGCTGGTCGAGGACGTGCTGCTAAACCGACGTCCCGACGCGACCGAGCGCCTGGTTGACTATGGCGAAACCCTGAAGGGCGTGAGCGCGGTAGTGAGTGAAAAAAAGGCGGAAGAATGGCGCAACGGTACGGTCGAGGAGCGTCTTTCTCACGCCCTGGTCAAGGGGATCGATACATATATCGAAGCCGATGCCGAAGAAGCTCGCGTCAAATTGGGCCGTCCACTATTGGTGATTGAAGGCCCGCTGATGGCCGGCATGAGCGTGGTCGGAGATCTATTCGGTTCTGGCAAGATGTTCTTGCCGCAAGTGGTCAAGTCTGCCCGCGTGATGAAGAAGGCCGTAGCGCACCTGACGCCATTCATGGAGGCCGAGAAGGTTGCGATGGCTGCGTCGGGCCAGGAAGTCAAGGCGCAAGGAAAAATCGTACTGGCGACGGTCAAAGGTGACGTTCACGATATTGGTAAAAATATCGTCGGCGTCGTCCTCGCCTGCAATAACTACGAGGTGATCGACATGGGAGTGATGGTCCCATGCGAAAAAATCCTCGAACGCGCCAAGACGGAAAAGGCGGACATGATCGGACTGAGCGGGCTGATCACGCCTTCTCTCGACGAGATGGTACACGTGGCCCGCGAGATGGAGCGTCAGGGATTCAAGTTGCCCCTGCTCATCGGTGGGGCGACCACGAGCCGTGCCCATACCGCGGTTAAGATTGCGCCGAATTACAGCGAGCCCGTGATGCACGTCCTGGATGCCAGCCGGGCGGTGCCGGTGACGACCAGTCTTCTGAGCGACGAGGGCAAGTCGGCGTTTGTGGCGCAGCATCGTACCGAATACGAGGCGCTACGCAAAGCCCACTCCGCGCCGCGCCTGACGGTCGTCTCCCTTGAGACCGCGCGAAAAAGACGGACTCCCATCGAATGGCGCGCCGAAGACCTGCCTGCACCAGCCTTTACTGGTGTGCGCGTGCTGGACGACTTTCCCTTGGCGACACTCCGCGATTTCATTGACTGGACACCGTTCTTCCATACGTGGGGATTGAAAGGCGTTTATCCCCGCATTCTCGAGGACGAGGACAGGGTGCTCAGGCTCGTCAGATCTTCGCCGAAGCCAATACGCTCCTCGATACGATGATCGCGAAAAAGCTGATTACCGCCCGCGGCGTATACGGTTTGTTTCCCGCTAACGCAGTGGGAGACGATGTCGAGCTCTACTCCGACAAGACCCGCGAAAAAGTCCTCCAGCGATTCCACTTCCTCCGCCAGCAATCAAACAAAGAAGGCAGCGAGCCGTGCCGGTCGCTCTCCGACTTCATCGCGCCGAAGGAGACGGGTTGCCCGACCATATCGGTGCGTTCGCGGTAACCAGCGGAATCGGGTTGAAGGAACTCTGCGACGATTCAAGCCAAGAACGACGATTACAACGCGATCATGGCGGAGGCCATCGCAGATCGGCTGGCCGAAGCTTTCGCCGAATGCCTGCACAAGCGGGTGCGCTGTGAATGGGGTTACGGTTGCGGGGAGGGTCTGAGCAATGCGGACTCATCCCGGAAAAATATCGCGGGATCAGGCCGGCTGCGGGTTACCCGGCGTGCCCCGATCACACGGAGAAGGGTCCGCTCTGGAATTGCTCGATGTGCAGGCGAATACTGGAATGATGATTACCGAATCATTTGCGATGTGGCCCGGATCGAGCGTAAGTGGCCTTTACTTCGCCCATCCCGAATCGCGATATTTCGGTCTCGGAAAAATCGATCGCGACCAGGTCGCTGACTAGAGCGAACGCAAGGGAATGAGCGTGGCGGAGGTCGAACGCTGGCTCGGCCAAAATCTGAACTACGATCCAACAGAATAGACAAGAGCAGTTCCCCAACCTGCGAAATGCTACTCGCCTCGCTGCGTGCGAT
>CAVPWO010000017.1:0-9359 GCA_963709305.1 uncultured Acidobacteriaceae bacterium
GTGCTGAACATGCCTGGATGCGCATCGGTGTAATTGCAGAGGCAGAGCCCACTTTCGAGCACTGGACTCAGCACCAGATCGAAGTGCCCACTCAGTTACCCGCTGGAAGCGATGCCGCCCGAGGGGCTGAACTCTTCCAGCAAATGACCTGCGGCAACTGTCACGCGATCGCGGGCAGTTCAGCCCAAGGCAGGATAGGGCCCGATCTCACTCACATGGGCAGTCGACTAACGTTGGCAGCCGGGCGCTTCCAAAATACTCCCGCAAACCTTGCCCATTGGTTGGCGGACCCGCAGGCGGTCAAGCCAGATTCGCATATGCCGAATTTCGAGCTCACGGATCCGCAGGTTGGCCAACTCACCGCCTATCTGGAGACCTTGCAATGAGCGATGTTCCCTACATGCCGCAAATGCCGGCCTCCGCTGACCACGCTGGTGCGACAGTCGAGCATGAGAAGGCGGGGCTGCTTGGCTGGGTGGCGACCGTTGACCACAAGAGAATTGGAGTCCTGTATCTACTCACAAGTCTAGTTTTCTTTGGAGTGGGAGGCATTGAAGCACTCCTGATGCGGATTCAGCTCGCCCGTCCGAACAACAGCTTTCTCTCGCCAGGAGCGTACAACCAGATCTTCACCATGCACGGGACAACGATGATTTTTCTCGTCGCCATGCCAGCCCTTACAGGCATGGCCAACTATCTGGTGCCGCTCATGATCGGAGCGAAGGACGTGGCCTTTCCCCGGCTGAATGCATTCAGCTTCTGGCTGCTGGCCTTTGGAGGCCTGTTCCTCTACTTTAGCTTTATTGCCGGCGGAGCGCCTGCTGCGGGATGGTTCAGCTACGCCCCGCTTAGCGAACAACCGTACTCATCCACGACAGGCGTGGATTATTACGCGATTGGTCTTTTCGTGTTGGGAATGGGTTCCATCGCTGCGGCCATCAACCTGATTGTTACCATCGCCGGGTTCCGCGCCGTCGGTCTGACGATACGGCGTCTTCCTTTATTTGTATGGATGGTCCTGGTCACGCAGGTGCTCATTCTCCTGGCCCTGCCTGCCCTCAATGCTTCACTCTCGATGTTGCTGGTCGATCGTTTGATGAACGGGCACTTCTTCGTAACCGACAGCGGGGGCTCAGCACTTCTCTGGCAACATTTTTTCTGGGCTTTCGGTCATCCCGAGGTTTACATCGTCGTGCTCCCGGCCTTCGGAATGATTTCAGAAGTAATTCCCGTATTCTCCCGCAAGGTGATCTACGGCTATGAATTCGTGGCCGCGTCCACCGTGGCCATCGCGGTCTTGAGTTTTCTGGTATGGGCGCACCATATGTTTGCTGTCGGATTGGGTCACTCGATCGATGTGGTATTCGCCATAGGAAGCATGCTGATTGCCGTACCCACAGGGGTGAAGATTTTCAATTGGATTGCGACGATGTGGGGCGGATCGATCCGCTTCACAACCTCAATGCTTTTCGCCACGGGTTTTCTAGTCATGTTCACCATCGGAGGCCTGAGTGGCATTTCCTTCGCGGCGTTTCCGATCGATTGGCAGGTGACGGACACCTACTATCTGGTGGCGCACCTTCATTACGTCCTGTTTGGAGGCACGGTTTTCGCAATCTTTGCTGGCGCCTATTACTGGTTTCCAAAAATAAGTGGCCGGATGCTCTCGGAGAGACTTGGGAAAATACACTTCTGGTTGATGCTCGTGGGTTTCAACATGACGTTCATGGTGCAACATTTTATGGGTTTGATCGGCATGCCCCGTCGAGTATTTACCTATCCGGACTTGCCCGGATGGGCGGCGCTTAACATGACTTCCACGATTGGGGCAGTAATCATGGGGATCGCGGTGGCTATCTTTTTGTGGAACTTGATTGTCAGCTTCGTGGCTGGAGAGCCCGCGGGAAACAACCCTTGGGACGCCTGGACGCTGGAATGGGCAACCACCTCCCCTCCTCCTGAACGCAATTTTGACCTTTTACCTCCGATACGCAGCCGGCGCCCGCTTTGGGACCTGGCGCATCCGGAAGATCCGGACTGGAAGCATGGACACTGAAGGCACAGTAGAGCGCTTTGTAACGGTCGACAGCTATCAGTTCGCCGTCACCCTATTCTTGATGTCCGAAGGGGCGTTCTTCGCTTTCTTGATTATTGCCTGTGTCTATTTTCACGGCTCGATGACATCTGGTCCTAACGCGAGCAACAGCTTGAATCCTCTCAAAACAGGGATTTACAGCGTATTTCTGCTCGCCAGCAGTTTCACGGTAAGCGCGGCGGAGCGAAAATTAAGCAGCGGCCATCGCCGGGCCTTTTCAGGCTGGCTTCTCACAACGATTCTGTTGGGCGCTATTTTCCTCGTCGGACAGGGGCGCGAATATTTCAATTTGTATCGAAATGACGTGACCGTGAGCCGAAACGTCTTCGGCACTTCATTCTTCACGCTGACCGGATTTCATGGGCTGCACGTTCTGCTCGGACTGCTCGCCCTTTGCATTCTGTTTGCGTTAGCGATGGCTGGAGATTTTCAAACCGGGCGGTCCAACGCAGTTCGAGCAGTTGCGCTCTACTGGCATTTCGTGGATTGGATCTGGGTGGTGATTTTTTTCGTCGTTTACGTATGGGCGCTTTTCTAAGGTTTCGATATGACCACTTGGCAGTTATTCGCGTCGGGTTGGGATTGGGAGCCATCCGTGGTCCTAGGGTGCGCCTTGCTCCTGCTGTCGTATCTGGCCGCGCTTCGATTCAGCTTTCAGTGGAGGTCGCTCTGTTTTGTCGCCGGAGTTCTTGCCTTGCTGCTCGCGCTCGTTTCTCCCCTAGACGCGCTCGCCGATGGATACCTCTTCAGCGCACATATGGTGCAGCACATCCTTCTTATCCTTGTCGTTCCGCCATTTTTGATTATGGGTATCCCGAGAGGGCTCGCCGACCGGCTGCTCCGGTACCCCGGGCTCAAAAAGGCGGAACGCTTATTCACCAAACCCTTAGTCGCATGGATTCTTGGTGTGGGCAGCATGTGGATCTGGCACTGGCCTCCGCTTTACAACGCTGCACTGTCCCATGAGGCCATCCACATTGCCGAGCATGTGATGTTCCTGATCACAGCTACGATCTTTTGGTGGCCTGTGCTCAGCCCGGTAGAAGAGTCGCACCTGTCACCGCTCGCTGCAGTCATTTATTTGTTTAGCGCCTGCGGGGCCCATACGGTTCTCGCCATTCTGATCACTTTTGCCCCCGTCGGAACCTATCCAGCTTATCTGCAGCCGTCCGACTCCCTCGGTATTCTCCCGCTTCTCCGCAACCAGTGGGGACTGACTCCCGGAGTCGATCAACAGCTAGGTGGGCTTCTAATGTGGGTGCCAGTTTGCTTGATCTACTTGGGCTTCATTATTGCCACCATCATTCGCTGGTATTCTGCTCCGCTCGCCGGCAGAATCCCAAGCCCGGCGATGACTCTGATTACTACGACGGCGTTGGAGTATACGCATGACAAGTAATGAGAGCCCAGATCAAGCAAGAAGTGCGTCCGCATCGGTTGTGTGGACCGCGCCGCGATCGCAAATCATTCCTCGCTCCACATACAGTCCGGCAGTCATGGCGCTGGCCGTCGTCTGCCTTCTTTGGGGATTGCTAACCTCGTACCTTATTTCTCTGTTGGGGTTCGTTCTTCTTGCGATTGCTTTAGCGGGATGGATTGGAGACCTTCGCCATGAGCGTGAATGACGAAACGCCCGACGCCAAACCAGATATAGCCACGAGAGAATCGGCGCAGGGATTAAACCGCCGTCGCTTTCTCAATCGGTTGAGCCTCGCCCTGAGTGGCTTCGCGGCCATTCTGGTTGGAGTCCCGGTAATCGGATTTCTGATTTCGCCTCTGCTGCGAGAGGTGCCGCGGATCTGGCGGCGAGTCGGAGCCCTCGGTGATTTTAAGGAAGGGGAGATCGTCGAAGTGACTTTCGAGGACAGCTCAGCGCTTCCGTGGGCAGGCCTGACGCAAAAGACGGCCGCATGGCTCTCCCGCCAGCGGGGCGATAAGTTTGTGGCCTTTTCCGTGAATTGCAGCCACTTGGGATGTCCCGTGCGTTGGGAAGCCAATGCACAGCTTTTCATGTGCCCTTGTCATGGAGGTGTGTATTACAAGAATGGTCAGGTCGCCGCAGGCCCGCCGCCTCGGGGCCTGACAAAATACCCCGTACGGATTCAGAGCGGAAACGTAGAAATACTTACGAGCGAAGCGCCGCTCACCTAATCACGCACAAAATGCAAAGACTCAGAAGACTTTGGGTATGGTTCGATGACCGAACCGGCGCGTCGGCAATATGGAAGGCCACGGCCGGTCACCTGGTTCCTCCAAACACAGGTTGGTGGTATGTCTTCGGCAGCGCCACTCTGGTTGCGTTTATCGTCCAGGTTGTTACCGGGATCGCGCTAGCCACCATCTACATTCCATCGACCGCCGACGCCTACCAGACTCTTCAGTTCATTAACCATGGGGCGACTTTGGGCCACCTGTTGCGCGGCCTGCATTATTTCGGCGCATCCGCAATGGTCCTGTTCGTCGGGATACACGTCACCAGAACATTCCTGATGGCTGCATACAAGTATCCCAGGGAGATGAGCTGGCTCAGCGGTTCAGCATTGCTTTTGTTGATCGTGGGAATGGGGTTTACCGGGCAACTCTTGCGCTGGGATCAGATCGCCTTTTGGTCGGTGTACATTGCTGCAGAGCAAGCGGGGCGTGTGCCGTTCGTGGGCAAGACTCTGGCACATTTCATCCTTGCCGGCAACACCGTCGGGGGCGCAACCCTCAGCCGATTTTATGCCTTTCACGTTTTCTTTATCCCGATGCTGATTTTTGGCTCCATCGGTATGCATTTGTACCTGGTCATTCGAAACGGAATTTCCGAACCACCGCAGAAAGGCCATCCCGTCGATCCAAAGACCTATCGCAAATGGTATGAAGATATGTTGAAGCGGGAAGGGCGTCCGTTTTGGCCCGATGCTGTTTGGCGCGACGTAGTGTTCGCCGTGGCTGTGATCGTTGTTCTATTGGTCTTGGCTTGGGCCGTAGGTGCACCGCAGCTAGCCAAACCGCCCGATCCGACCATCCTGGTCGCTGAACCCAGGCCCGATTGGTACTTGCTTTGGTACTTCGCACTCCTGGCTCTGATTCCTGCACGTCTGGAAAATTACGTCATCGTACTCGGGCCCCTGGTTTTTGTGATGTTCTTGGTGCTGCCTCCACTGATTGCAAACAAGGGTGAACGCAGCGCGTCGCGCCGTCCGTGGGCGATCGCCATGGTGCTCGCGTGCTGGATGCTGATTGCCACCCTTTGGATCCAAGGACGCCGCTCGCCCTGGTCTCCCGATTTCACCGCAATCCCTCTGCCCGAGACCGTCGTCGGCACCACGAGCGGACCGGTCTATGAAGGCGCACAGCTTTTCCACTCCAAGGGGTGCGAGTACTGCCACTCAGTCTCCGGATACGGCGGCCATCGCGGTCCTGATCTTACGGATGTTGGAGACAGGCTTTCCAACGATCAAACCATCATCCGGATCATGAACGGCGGGACCAACATGCCCGCTTTCGGAAGCACGCTTAGCGGGCAGGAACTGGATTACCTCGTGGCTTTTCTCGCTTCCCGCAAGTCTCAGCACGCAGCTGAAACCAGGACGAGCAGGCGGGAGCACAGATATTTGCAGCGAAACCTGAAGCGGGCAGGGGCTGGGCAGGGAACGCCTCCTAACCGCTGCCTCCACAGCGGGCAAAAAACACGGCCACGGCAGGCTCATTCTCCAGATGTTTCCTTCGGTTTCGGGTTGTGCCAGGAGCCGGGAGCAATGAGCGCATCCGCCTGTTTGGGTCCCCAGCTGTGGCGCTTGTAGGGGCGAACCCGGTGGTGGTGCTTCAGGACCGGATCAACTACCGCCCAGGCGGCCTCAACCGCGTCCTCACGGGTAAAGAGCGCTCCATCGCCGACCATGGCGTCGCCCAAAAGGCGCTGGTAAGGTGTTTCCTCTCCCTGCTGTTGTTCGAACAGATAGAGTTCTCGCTGGTCCCCAACGAATTCCTTCCCGGCGCGCTTAACGCGCGCGGCGAGGGCGATGGCCGAGTCAGGAGAAAGCCGGAAGCGCACGTAGTTAGCTAGGCCAGTCTTTGAATTTGGCACTGAGTCAGCGAAAAGCCTCTGTGGCGGCGGCCTCAGCTCGACCAGTACTTCGGTCGCGGTATCGGCCAGGTATTTGCCGGATCGCACGTACCACGGCACGCCATCCCAGCGCCACGAGTCGATGAAGAGTCGCAAGGCGCAGAAAGTCTCGACGTCGGAGTTCTTTGCCACGTCCGGCTCCTTCCGGTAGCCGGCGTACTGGCCACGCGCCAAGTCATCGGGCTTGAGCGGGCGCATGGCTTGAAAGACCTTGGCTTTCTCGCGATGCACGGCTCCAAAGTCCCGATCAGTCGGCGGTTCCATGGCAAGTAGCGCTACAACTTGGAAGAGGTGGTTCTCGATCACGTCGCGCAGACAGCCCGCTGTTTCGTAAAACTTGCCGCGCTTCCCGACGCCGAAATCCTCGGACAGGGTTATCTGGACGCTGGCCACATAGTTGCGATTCCAGATGGGCTCCAGGAAAGAATTGGCGAAGCGGAAGTAGAGAATATTCATGATCGCCTCCTTTCCGAGGAAGTGGTCGATGCGGAAGATTGAGTCTTCGGGGAACACCGACTGCGCGACGCGGTTGAGCTCCCGCGCGGAGGCAAGGTCGCGCCCGAACGGCTTTTCAACAATGACACGCGCATGCTCGGCCAGGTTCGCGGCACCAAGCTCTTTGATCACGGTCTCGAAGAGCGAGGGCGGGATCGCGAGGTAGTGCGCCGGGCGCCGAGCGCTACCTAATTCTTTTTTCAACGCTGCGAACGTGCCCGGATCTTTGTAATCTCCGCTCACGTACCTGAACAGGGACAGAAGACGGCGGAGAGCGAGCTTGTCATCGATCCCGCCCGATCGCTTAATGCTGTCCGTCACGCGTTTGTGCAGACGCTCCAGGCTCCACTTGGGGAAGGCGACACCGATAACCGGAACCTTGAGGACATTACTTTTCACCATGGCATAGAGTGCCGGGAAGATCATCTTGTGGGCGAGATCCACGGGAAATGCTATCGCCGCTGCAACTCCTGAAAAGGAGATATGCAGCCGGGAGATCATAAGGGAGGAATACGAAGAACGGCGGAGCAAACTCCTGCGGGATGCGAATATGAGATAGGATCGTGCAGCCATCCCTAAATTGCGCCACGCTGCGGATGTGCTCTCGTTAGCCCGGCACGAAGTGAATCGTCCAGACATGAAAAATCCATCACGCTAAGCCGCGTGGGACACCGGTGCTTTTTCGACACTGTGCAATTGGAAACAGTTTTAATATGAGAGTGCTGTCATATTTCTGTGGGACTTATCTGATAATTCATAGCTTTCCCGCGAGGTGTGTCGGCTAGGCTGTATCGAAAAGCCTTGCCACTGTGCACTAAGTCGACCGACAAGCCGAAGACGCGCCAGGGCACAGTCCGCGGCCAGTCGGAACAGCAGTCCGTCTGCAGGAAAGCCGGTCGCTGCTGGTGGACGTGGCCAGACTCATCACGGCCTACGCGGGAGATGCCTGCCCATGCAGTGTCGGCGCACAACCAGCTTCGTTCGGATCGCGGAATGACGAAGGGCCACTCATGAAACCATCTAACCCGCGCATTCTGACGATCAATCGCGGCTCGTCGAGCATCGAGTTCGCGCTGTTCGAGGAGGATGACTCATTGCGGCGGATTCTGGGGGGCGAGATTGACCGGATTGGGCTGCCGGAAGCCACCTTCCGTGTGAAGGTTTGGAAGATCGAACCAAAGCCCGAAACGAAACCTGAGGTGAAGCCTGAGGCCAAAGCGGAGCCTATAGCTGAAGATAAAGACAAGGCACCGTCTGATCTAACGCCGCAACTCGTCAAGCGCGTACACGAGCTCTGCGAAGACCTGGGGCGCAAAGAAGTTCAAGAAGTTGAGGAATGGGAGAAGGCGAAGCGAAAGACATCCTAAAGATGAAGTCGATGAAGCCGGCTGACCTGGCCGAAAGGAAGAAATGACAATTCATTCCAAGGATTTCCGTGTTCCGCATCACAAGAAGATCGATATCAAGCATTTGCCGACGATCGTCAAGCCATTTTGCGAGTCAAAGAAGGAATACAAGAAACTGCTGGAAGAACATGTTGTTGAGTTGGCGGCCTTGCAACGTCTGCAGTACGCCTCCAACCGTTACGCTCTGCTCCTGATTTTTCAAGGGATGGATTCTGCCGGCAAGGACGGCGCCATCCGCCATGAATGTCGGGAGTCAATCCCAAGGCTGCGAGGTTTTCAGTTTCAAACAACCGAGCGCCGAAGAACTGGAACATGATTTTCTCTGGCGCACGACATGCCGCCTTCCGGAACGCGGACGGATCGGCATCTTTAACCGTTCCTACTACGAGGAAGTTCTGATCGTTCGCGTGCATCCGGAAATTCTCCGCAACCAGCGGCTTCCGAAAGAGTTGCTCGACGAGAAAAACATCTGGAAGCGACGGTATCGCTCGATCGTTGACCTGGAGCGCCACCTCTATCGCAACGGAACGCGAATCGTAAAAATATTTCTAAACCTTTCCTACGAGGAACAGCGCAAACGGTTTCTCCGCGCATTGAGGAGCCCGACAAAAACTGGAAAGTCAGCTCCTCGGACAATCACGAGAGGAAGTACTGGAAGCATTACATGCAAGCGTATGAGGATTGCCTGAATGCGACTACGAACGGCAGGCCCACCGAAACGACGGCGACCGGAACCTGAGCTAGGCCATTGACCTTTTCGGCATACCGCAGATCGGCGACCGTTTCGCGCACGTTGCCTTCGGCCATTACCGCCACGGTCGTTTTCGACCCGTCCGGCGTCGCGCCGGCATCGTAGAACGTCTGCATTTCCTGCGGGCCGTAGTCGCGCAGACACGGCGTGTGCGTCGGCGCCGGATTGACCGGGAACACGGGTACGGTTTAACGTTCATCGTCGCCGCATCGTTGAGTCCGAGCACGGCTTTGACGATACCGCCCAGGGCCGCCGGCACCAGCGCCGGCTTGACGTTGAGGTACACCGGTTTGCCGTCCAAGCTGAACGCGTGGATCGACGTGTCGAAGGCTTTGTCGACGTTGGCAACCGAGCCGTCCGCGCTGACGAGCAGGCGATCGGGCGACACGGACAGACGCGTAGCTCCGTTTTGCGCAAGTATTCCGTAACGGCGGCGACGTCGCTCGGCGAGGGTGCGAAACGGCTCGCGAACGAGCAATACGGGCCGACGAAGAACAGAAC
>CAVPWO010000018.1:0-22580 GCA_963709305.1 uncultured Acidobacteriaceae bacterium
GTACAAGCCCCAACGGCCCCAACCCCGCGCCCCGCAGCCCTTCCACCGCAGCTGGTGTCCTAACTGGTGTCCAACTCCGCCGAAGGCGCCCAACCGCGCATGGTGGAAGGCACTCTATCGCCCGCCGACTGTCGTTCGGATTCCGTAACACCCAAACACCAGCCGCGATCCCAACCGCCCGCGATGGCATATCAGGTGTCCACCGGGACGCCATCGCACTACCCACTTCCCCCGAGGCTCCCAAAGGAGAGCAACCGCATGCAGAAAAAGTGTGGCAAGTACATGGCAGACTGGCGCGACTCCACCGGCAAACGGCATCGCGCCGCCTTCCCCACCGAAGCCGAAGCCCTCGCGCATCAGAAGCGCATGAGGGCCGCGGCGCTGCCCCTGAAACGTCGGGCACTATTGCGCGGGCCGCGACGGAGTTCCAGCAAGCGCAGAAGCACAACCCCAACACGAAAGCGGCCCTCGCGTCCCTCGTCAAAGCGCACGGCTCGGAGAATGGACACCAACTCACGGCGGCGAAGATCACCGCGATCTGTGACGGCTGGCGCGAATCCGCAACACACGCGCTCGACGTACTCGAAGTGCCTCCGCCGCTTCCTCCGCTGGCTCGAAGAGATCGGTCAAGCGCCGCTCACCATCTCCCGCGCCGTCCCCCGCATCCACCAGCCCGCCGCCCGTGGCATCACCGCCACCGACGACGAGCGCGATCGACTCCTAGCGGCGGCGGAGCCGGGCCTGCGCTTCTTCCTGCGCCTCTGCGCCGATCTCGGCATCCGCCATCGCACGGCGGCGCGCATGACGCTGGAAAGCTGGCACCCGGTCACGCAGTCGCTCAGCTTCACCACCAAGGGCAACACCTTTCAGACGTTGCCCGCCACCCCGGAGATCGCGGACACCTTGAATTCGCTGCCCGCCAACTCGAAACGCAACGTCCCCCATCGTCGCCCTGCTGCACACCGGGCGACCGATGGGCCGCAACCCGCGCATGCTCAAGCGCCGGTGGAAGCTGAAAGAACGCCTCGGCATCCGGGACGAACTTCGCATCCACGATCTGCGCCGGACCTGCGCCGAGGATGTGTGGGACGCCACCCTCGATCTGCGGGTCGTGCAAGCCCAACTCGGACACCGCAGCCCGACCACGACAGCGCGTTACCTCGCCAACAAGGTGCTGCTCCAAGACCTCAAGCCCGTGATGGAGAAAGTCCAGGCCATGCGGCAAGCCGGGACACCAAAGCCATGAAGGAGGACACCACATGGCCTCACTCAAAGAACGGCTGCGCGATAAATGCATCTGCGGGCACGAGGGCGGCGACCACGTCGCCCTCGACCGTGGAACCCACATCGCCCTCGAACGCTGCACCGCCATCGTCATCGACCGCGATAAGCACCAGCCCTGCACCTGCCCACAGTTCCGCCGAGTCGAAGCCGGAGCCAGCGGCAGAAGCAAGCGCAACCGCCGAGCTCACGGCGTCTACCTCAAATCCGGCTTCCGCTTCTGACGAGGACACCAACAACCTCGACGACGAAGAGGTGCCAGAGGACATCGCGGCCGGGTCGCTGGCCGAAGTGTTCTCTGGCGACTCGGAATTCCCGCCGACAGAATTCGCATCCGGGACGCGCAGCAGGCGACGGCCAAGATCATCGACCTCGCCCCGCCGCTGACAGCGCCAAAGATCGCCGCCGCCATAGCCCAGGTGTCGATTGCGATGCTGAACAAAGAACTCCAACCCGCAGAGGCCAACGTGATGCTGTTCGCCCTGCAAACCATGCTCTCCGCCGTCCGCGTCTCGATCACTGCGGACACCATCCAGCAACGTCTCCAACAGCAGAAGGAGAAGAATTCATGGACACCAGAGCCCACACGCCCCGCACTCAACTCCTCAAATTCCCCCAGCAAAAAGAAATCGCGCTTAGCCCGCAACTCTGGCTGGCCCTCGGGGTCGCCAGCTACAACCACGCCCTCCTCGCCAAACAGCCGCTCAGGGACCTCGCGCCGGGTGAAGTCGCCACCGACCTCAGCAAAGAACGCTGGGATGCGATCTTCGCCGGGAAAGCGGCGCTCCTCGACGCGGGAGGGCTGACCGAGAGCGCACTGGACGCCACGGTGCGGATCACCGCCACACTGCTCAAGCCGCTGCTGGTCAGCGTGCGGGTGCTCGGCAACCGCATGACCAAACGCTACCTGTTGATGGAATTCCACGGCGAGGATCAGGCGTCGAAGCTGACCACGCCACCGCCGCGCATCCTTCCGGCACACGACTACCCGGCCAGCGCCGAAGGCGAAGAGCCGGAAACCGCCGCCACCGGGACGGACCCGAAGCGAGGAGGGACACCATGACGGTGACGCTGGAAGTCAGCACCGAAGTGCTGCGCCGGATCGCCGCTGACATCGCCGCCGCCCGCTGCATCCTGCAAAGCGTGGGCGATATCGCCGCCAGCCACGAAGCCACGCCGCATCTCGAACTCGCCGAGGCCACGCTGGCGCGGCTGCTGGAATACAGCGAGGAGCCGGACACCACCGGGCACCAGCGATGACCATCGACACTCACGGCAACCAGCAAGAGCCGCTCTTCCCCACCAGCCACGAGGAGAGGCTTCAGCTACAGGAAACGCTGCTCGACCTGCTGGCAGAGATCGAGCAGCGCGAATCGCAATTGAAGCTGGACACCAGCAAGCAACGCGGGGATATCGCGGGGCCTCAAGAAGAAGGCGGCGAAGCTGGAGGAATTACTACGCCAGTCGAGGCCGCGCAAGTGAACCGCGCGGGCGGAGGACACCATGACGGACAGAGAGATAACCGTGCTGTCGCTGCTGATCGTGCTGGCGCTGCTGCTGCTGATCGCGTGGGTCGCGCAGGTGGGACGCTGATCGGAGAGCCTGCCCTGAGCGGCAGCCGAAAGGGACACCATGACGGACGCGCACATGACGGACGCGCAGATGAAGGCCGCGATGCGTAAGATGACCGACGAAGAAGTCTGGCACTACGCCATGATGCTGTGGCGGGAGAGCTATCGCCGCGTTCAGAGGAAGCAGGACACCACGCTCCGGGAGCCGCAACCGCAACCCCAACCCCACCGCAAACGCTGACGCGCGGCAGCATCGGCGGAGGCCCGCTACGCCGCCAACTGTTCGGCGTGTTGCACGCCGGTCAAGTCGCGCAAAAACCGCGCGACTGCTCCACTTCGTTG
Source organism: uncultured Acidobacteriaceae bacterium (assembly GCA_963709305.1). Taxonomy (GTDB): domain Bacteria; phylum Acidobacteriota; class Terriglobia; order Terriglobales; family Acidobacteriaceae; genus Sulfotelmatobacter. The sequence goes on from CAVPWO010000018.1 coordinate 3,195, forward strand.
CGCCCCTTCGGGTGACTCGGCGTGCGGCCAAATCCCAGTTGGCGGCTCCGCTCGGGCATGGGTGCTTGGGTGGCTGGGTCCGTTGGTTGGGCTCACCACTCAAGCATCACTTTCGGGGCCACACCAAAACCAACAGCAACAGCAACACCAAAAGCAACGGCCCACTGAACACTTCGAAGGTGTCCAGCAGGCCTCAACAGTCAGGCACCCCCAGGAGGTGTCCAAATGTCTCAGAACACCATCGCAGAGTCCCTCGCCAGAGTCAACCAAACCAGCCAGCATCAGCAAGCCATGTACGAAGCCGCCGAGCGGCTGAGCACAATTCCACCAGCGGCAAGCGCGGCACATTGCGTGCCTCGCCTTCGCAGTCGAGCGCGAACGCCAGCAGTTGGCCGCAGAGCAGCGCCGCGACCGTGCCGAGATCGAGCGCGAAGAAATGGAAGATGCCGCCGAAAACGAACGCCAGGTCAAGTCGCTCGAAGCATGGCTCGAAGAGCAGGCGGCCAAGAACGGGGTGATCCTGTGAAGAACAACGTCACCGCCATCAACCGCGCCCGCATCATCGTGCTAGCGCAGGCGGCAATTCCAGCGTGCGAAGCCCTCATCCGCGGACTGGCGAAGGAGCCAGCCTCGCAGTGCAGCCACCAGTCAGGCCACCGAGAGCCGCAAGCCGGAAGCCGGAAGCCGCCCCGCAGTGTCCCGACTGCGGCGGCGAGATCGTGTCCCGCAGTTCCAGCCGTGGCCCGTTTTTCGGCTGCAAACAATACCCGCACTGCAAGGGCGCGCGGGCAGGGGGAACACAGCGCAACATGAAGTCCGGCCACGCACCGGGCAACAGCGACAGCGAGGACTGGGGAGGTGTCCAATGACTAGCGCCGAAATCAGGGCGCGGAAGATCGGCAGTCAGCAGCGGCCTCTGCGATCACTTCGCGATCGCCATTGAAGTGCTGATCGAGATCGCAGCCCAACTCGCGGAGTCGAACGAACGCGGCCACGAAGCCGACGCTCGAATCGAGGCGTGGAGGAACGCCCCGCGCTGCTGAAACGAGCAAGGTTTGAGGTCGCAGGGTTTCAGGGTTCAAAGACTGAAACCCTGAAACCTGGGAAACCTTGAAACCTTGCCACCCTAGCAGCCCGCCACACCGCCGATCCCGCCCTCGCTCAACCCGCCAGGATCTGGTGGTGGGGCAGGCCACCGCCGCCACCGCGAATAAAACATGGTCAAAATTGGGCAGACGGCCGCAGCCGGCCGATCCTAGAATTCCAGCAGTTCGACGCCGCAGTCCCAGTCCCAAGAGCTTGCCCTGAGCGGAGTCGAAGGGAGGACGCCGAATGCTGACCCTCAACCAGCAGCAGCCCAACCCCACGCCGATCCAGCGCCGCGTGCTGACCGCCTTCGCGCACGGAGCCACGCGGGAAGAAGCCGCGCAGAACGCAGGCCTGACGGTGAAAGCCGTGAGCGCGATGCTGGAACGGATGCGCAACCAGTACGCCCCCACGATGGCCGCGCTGATCGCGCTGGCCGTGAAGCTGGAATGGGTCACGCTGCAGCGGTGGGTCCCCAAGTATGAGCACCCCCAAACCCTCCCCCCACCCACGCCCCGCCAGACGCGAAGCGAATTCGCGCAGCAACGCGACAAGGCGCGTGACCGAAGCAGCGCTGTCCGTTTTCCGTAACAGCCGCCGCCCCAAACCAGCGGAATTCGCGAGAGCAGGTGTCCCGAAAACCTAACCCCGGCCCACAAGGTGTCCAAAAAGGCATGGACACCACCCCCAAAACAGGATATAAAAGCGCCAGTGACCCCCGTCACCCCACGACGCCGCGATGCAAACAAAGCCCCATCCCATCGCGCCCCCTCAATCTCGCTGGGCGCTTAACTCAGCGGTAGAGTGCCATCTTCACACGGTGGAAGTCATAGGTTCGAATCCTATAGCGCCCACCATTTTCAATGGGTTACAGTCCATGGAATCGCCCCTCGTCAGGCAGGCGAAACCCGCAACTCGCCTCCTACGGATTATTGAAGAGCAGCAATCGGGCGAGTTTGTTGTCGCTTATCGACAGTTTCTTCACTTGGATTTCGGTTCTCTACGGGCTGGATTTCCGAAAGCTGCTACTCACGCTTTTCAGGCCGTACGTATTGCCTTCCATTTACTCCCGTCAAGTCGGCCGGAGCGTCGCGAACGCTAGCGGTGTTTAGTGAAAACTTTCCGGCACGCTCCCAGGATGATCGCGCATTGCCTCCAGGACTCAGCGGCATATAAGGGCGAGAGAACGCGCCTGGCCCGGTCGCATCACAGAGACGGTGCTGTACGGGGCCTCTATGAGCAAGAAGAACGGTCTGGCAAATCCTCTCACTCTGAAACCCTTCGACGGGAAAGATAAGCAGTTACTTCGGGTCGTCATCGAAACACCCAAAGGAAGCCGAAACAAGTTTGCTTTCAATGCCGATCAACACATTTTCGAACTGAAAAAGGTTTTGCCCTCGGGAATGACCTTTCCCTACGATTTCGGCTTCGTTCCCTCCACGCTGGCCGATGATGGCGATCCCGTCGATGTCCTGGTCCTCATGGATGAGCCTGCATTCCCGGGTTGTGTGCTGTCCTGCCGTCCCATCGGGGTCATTGAAGGTGAGCAGGGTGACAAGAAAGACAGGGAACGCAACGATCGAGTCATTGCGGTTGAGAAGGACGCACATAGTTGGGCGGATATCAAAACGATTGATGACTTGGGAAAGCAATTCTGCCGCGAACTGGAAGAGTTCTTTGTGAACTATCACAAACTCTCGGGGAAACAATACCGGGTGCTTGGTATGAAGGGACCGGATCAGGCCCGAAAGCTCGTGAAATCAGGAATGCGATGATCCAAGGCAGGTGACATTCCGCTTCCTATACCATCCCACTTGAAACGCTGCTGGAATACATAGAGAGTCTAGTTCTGGCAGAATCACGACCAATGCCTGTGTGCTGATTACTGCGAGCGACGTCTATTTTCCGAGATTTCCGGTTATTCGTTCCTTCCCGATTGTGGCGCGGCGCTGACCCGGGACGACCAGAGTAAAGCGCTCGCACTGATGGAAAGAAACTTCTCCGCCGATACGACCCCGTCACAGAAATTCGAGTTGTCGGGATTGCTGAAGTAGAATCGGCAAAATGGCGAGCTCCGTTTCGTGCGGCTGCGGTTAAAATGATTTTGTCGGTAACCGGGGCGCGTAGCTCAAACGGATAGAGCATCGGATTTCTAATCCGGCGGTTGCAGGTTCGAATCCTGCCGCGCCTACCAAATCGATCCCTTCAAAAGTACTGTTCTCGCCACTCGAGAACCGGCGGACTGATTCATGCCCGGCCCCGACTCTAAGCTTTTGGCTTTCGGTGATCGCAGATTGGCGTGTTCAGGCAGGAATCCGCCAGGCGAAGGCGTTCGACGGGCTTGCCGCCGAGGATGTGCGATTCAACAATCTCTTCGACATCGGCGTCGGTGACATGCCCGTACCAGACTGCGTCGGGATAGACCACAACGTTCGGTCCGTGCTCGCATTGATCGAGGCACCCGGATTGGTTGGCGCGTACTTTCCCCTTCAGCCCGCGCTCGGCGAGCTTCTGTTTGAAAAGCTTTTGCAGTTTCGCTTCGGCCAGAGGATCGCAGCAGCCGCGTGGATGGCCGGACGGGCGCTGGTTTCCGCAGACGAAAATATGCTTTTCGAATTTTGGCATCAACTCAACTTGACGAAAGAGATTGCTAAACCTCATCTTACCGCGCTGATCGGAAGTCGTCATGTCGGTCCCGGCGTGGCGCGCGTTGCTATTCGCCGGCGAGACACGTTAAGATAACTCGTACACGTCTTCTCCGCGCTGATCCCCGTAATTTTTGTGCAGTCCTCCTGGCGGGCAAAGAGTGTGCGACCCCGGGCGCAGCGCAGCCATCTGCCTGCTTGAATCCCTTGTCGGAGTTGGCATTGAAAAAAGGTAAGACTGCGGTGATCGTGGGCGCCCAATGGGGCGACGAGGGCAAAGGGAAGATCGTCGACGTGTTGTCGGAGAACTTCTCGGTGGTAGCCCGCTATGCCGGCGGACACAATGCCGGCCATACGGTCATCATCCACGGCAAGAAATTTATTCTGCAACTGGTGCCGTGCGGCGTGCTGCGTGCCGGTTGCCGCAGCGTGATTGGCAATGGCGTGGTGCTCGATCCGATCGCATTCTTAAAAGAGGCGGGGGCATTGCGCGAGGTCGGGGTGAAGATCGATGGTCATCTTTTCGTTTCCAACCGCGCCCATGTGATTTTGCCTTACCATCGCATGATCGAACTCGCAGCCGAGAATGCTCCGGGACGAGTAAAGATTGGTACTACATCGCGCGGCATCGGTCCCGCCTACGAAGACAAGATGGGCCGCCGCGGTCTACGTGTGGCCGATTTGCTGGATCTGCAGTTGCTCAAGAAGCACATCGAGAATGCAGTGCGCGAGAAGAACATGATTGCTCACGCGCTGTTCAATACCGAACCGCTTGACGCCGACAAGATGTACACGGAATACGCCCAGGCCGCCGAGAAAATTGCGCCGTTCGTCCGCGACACGGCGGTACTGCTGAACCAGGCGCTGAACAATGGCGAATCAATTCTGTTTGAAGGCGCGCAAGGGACGATGCTTGACATTGACCACGGAACGTATCCGTTCGTGACCTCTTCCAGCGCGACTTCTGGCGGCGCCGTGATTGGCACGGGCGTGGCGCCCACTGCCATCAATTCGGTGATTGGGATTACCAAGGCCTATTGCACGCGCGTGGGCGAGGGGCCCTTCCCTAGCGAAGACAACAGCGACGCCGGGGACAACTTGCGCAAACGAGGCAAGGAATTTGGGGCGGTGACGGGGCGTCCGCGCCGCACAGGATGGCTTGATCTGCCGCTGCTGCGTTACTCGGGGATGATCAATGGCACTTCGTGGCTGGTCGTTACCAAGCTGGATGTGCTCGATGAGCTCGCCGAGATTCCGGTCTGCATCGGATACAAAATCGACGGGAAGAACACGAGCGGCGCGCCCGCACAGGCGAGCGAGTACGAAAAGATCGAGTGCGTTTATAAAAAGCTGCCGGGCTGGCGGACTTCGACGGAGGGCATCACGGAATATTCCAGGTTGCCCGCGGCGGCGCGGGAATATCTGGCATTCATCGAGAAAGAATCGGGAGCGAAGGTGGGCATGATCTCGACCGGCCCAGACCGCAACCATACTATCCTCGTGGATGAATTCGTTTCGGAGTTGAAGAGGGCCGCGAAAAAAGCCTAGAATTGCTTCCCCGAACGACCAGCAAGCGGGGAGGAGTGAAACGATGGTGGTATTGGCAGTGACCTGGATGGCGAAAGTGGGGCACGAAGCCGAAGTTGCCGCGCTTTTTGAGAAATTGACCGAACAGTCCCGCAAAGAGCCGGGTTGTGCGATGTACCAGGTGCATCGCCACAAGACGGAGCCACGCCGCTTCTTTATCTACGAGCAGTACAAGGACGACGCCGCGTTAGAGGCGCATCGCGGCGCGCCGCATTTCCTGCAGCATGCCCGCAAGGATTTGCCCAGGATTGCCGACAGAGTGGAAGGGCATTTGTTTGAGCCGCTAGGGTAGGATGCGTGGCTTCGCGCGATTCGCCCGCGCTTGTCTATAGGGCGATGTGCGCAGGAATCTGATCACTTCCCCTTGTCGATCATCAACTCGCTGCCCGAAGCGTAATTCTCCTTCGAGACCTCGCTGAATGTGATCACGATCCCTTCGCGACGCGCGCCGCCTTCTTCCACTAACGCGTCGGTGATCCGTTTTGCGATCTTGCGCTTTTGATCGACAGTACGGCCTTGCAGCATAGTGATCTGGACTACGGGCATAAGAGCCGTTCTCCGTTATCAGTTCTCACAAAACCGTGCTCGTTTCCACTACTGAGAACCGGGGAGTGAGAACTATTGTGCTAATTCATATCCCGCGAAGAAGAAGCTCAGCTCGAATCTGGCCGTATCTTCTGCATCCGATCCGTGAATCGCGTTGTGTTCGATGTTAGTCGCCCACTTTTTGCGGATGGTGCCTTCCTCGGCATTGGCCGGGTTGGTCGCGCCCATGAGCTTGCGCAGATCGGCAATGGCGTTTTCTTTTTCCAGCGCCAGCACTACGATTGGGCCGCTCGACATGAAGTCGGTGAGAGTGTTGAAAAATGGCCGTGCGGCGTGCACGGCGTAGAACTGCTCGGCCTGGTGCTTGGTGATCTCAAGCATCTTCATGGCAAGAATACGAAAGCCATTTTTCTCGAATTGCTCAATGATGTCGCCGACCGCATTCTTGCGGACGGCGTCCGGCTTAATGATCGTGAACGTGCGTTGCAGAGTTTTCATAGGTCGGTCGTTGGTCGTTCGTCGTTGGCCTGAACTGTCGAAATCAGTTATCCCCCAAATCAGTTATTCCCCAAAAAGGTTTGTCATTCCGAGCGAAGCGAGGAATCTGCTGTCCTCGACACTGGGACTGGAACCTAGACGCTCACTCCGAGGGCGGCCGCCAGGGTCTCGCCGATCGCTGCCGGAGACTTCGCAATGCGAATCCCAGCCGATTCGAGAGCCTTCATCTTTTCCGCGGCGGTGCCTTTGCCGCCAGAGATGATTGCTCCCGCGTGCCCCATGCGGCGTCCCGGAGGCGCGGTCTGGCCGGCGATGAAGCCTACGACCGGCTTCTTCATGTGAGTCTTCACAAACTCCGCAGCGGTTTCCTCGGCATTGCCTCCGATTTCGCCGATCATGATCACGGCTTCGGTCTCGGGATCGCGGTTGAACAAGTCCAGTGCGTCGATGAAGTTCGTGCCAATAATCGGGTCTCCGCCAATGCCGATGGCAGTCGACTGCCCAATGCCGCGCTGCGTGAGTTGATGCACCGCCTCGTAAGTTAACGTGCCCGAGCGCGAGACGATGCCGATGGATCCTTCTTTGTGAATCGATGCCGGCATGATGCCGATCTTACACTTGCCGGGCGAAATAATTCCCGGACAGTTCGGCCCGATCAGGCGCGAGCGCCGGTTCTGCAGAAATTCCCACGCCTTGACCATGTCGAGCGTGGGAATGCCCTCGGTGATGCAGACGATGAGGTCGATTTCCGCGTCGGCGGCTTCCATGATGGCGTCGGCGGCGAACGGCGGAGGGACGAAGATTACCGTGGCATTGGCTCCGGTCTTGTCGACGGCTTCGCGCATGGTGTTGAAAATCGGCCAGCCCTCGTGCGTGGTGCCGCCTTTGCCCGGGGTGACGCCGCCGACAATTTGCGTGCCGTAAGCGGCGCTGGCTTTTGCATGAAACGTGCCTTCGCGGCCGGTCAGGCCTTGCACGATGACTCGTGTATTTTTATTGACTAAGATTGCCATATACGAAAACCCTCGGACCGACTACCGGGCTAAAAAGCCCGAACTAATTCGAGTCTGCTTACGCGGCCCTGGAAGGGTGGCTCTTCCACCCTCACCGCCATTCCGTAACCCCAAGCGTGCCTCGCGCTGCAGCGACCACTTTGTCGGCTGCATCCTTCATGGTGTCGGTGACCAGGAAGTTGAACCCGGAGTTCATCAGGATTTTCTTTCCTTCGTCGACATTGGTTCCTTCCAGGCGCAACACAATCGGCAGCTTGATGTTCGTCTTGCGGGCGGCTTCGACCACTCCGTTAGCCAGCGTGTCCACGCGCAGGATCCCGCCAAAGATATTGATTAACACAGCTTTCACGTTCTTATCGCTGAGGAGGATTTCGAAGGCGTGCGCAACTTGCTCGGAACTGGCTCCGCCACCCACGTCTAGAAAGTTGGCAGGCATGCCGCCAGAATATTTGATGATGTCCATGGTCGCCATGGCCAGGCCGGCTCCATTGACCATGCAGCCCACATTGCCATCGAGCTTAATGTAGTTCAAGCTGTACTTCGAAGCTTCCACTTCCAGCGGATCTTCTTCGGTAATGTCGCGCAACTCGCGCAGATCGGAGTGGCGGAACAAGGCGTTGTCGTCGAAGGTGATCTTCGCGTCGAGAGCGAACAGGCGGCCATCGGTGGTGGTGATAAAAGGATTGATCTCGAGCAGCGAAGCATCGGTGTCGAGGAAAGCCTTGTAGAGGCTGGTCAGGAATTGGACGGCGGGATTGATCTGTTGCGACTTCAAGCCCAGGTTGAATGCGATCTTCCGAGCCTGGAATGCTTCCAATCCCATGCCGGGATCGATGTGCTGTTTCAAAATCGCGTCTGGAGTTTCCGCCGCAACTTGCTCGATGTCCATTCCGCCCGCTGCCGACGCCATGAACACAGGTTTGCCTTCGGCGCGATCCACCAAAATGCCAAGGTAAAGTTCCTTCTCGATGGGCAGCGTCTCTTCGATAAGCAGGCGCCGTACGGTGCGGCCTTCAGGGCCGGTCTGATGCGTTACCAGTTTCATGCCCAGCATCCTGGAGGCGAGATCGCCGGCTTCGTTTACCGACTTGGCGACCTTCACTCCTCCGCCTTTACCGCGGCCGCCGGCGTGGATTTGCGCCTTGACTATCACTCCGCTGGCACCCGAACCAAATAAATCTTTGGCCACGGCCTCGGCCTCATCTTGCGATGCGGCCATCGCGCCGCGGGGTACAGTAACACCATACCTCTTGAGAATTGCCTTGGCCTGATACTCATGGATTTTCATAAATGACAACTCGCTAAGAATTCGGAAGGACCTTGGTTGCGGCGACGCTCCGCGGGCAGCAAACTTTCAATTCTATAGAAGGGCAGGGAACTAGGGCAAACGTCATTCAATGTTCTCAGCTCCCGCAAATCCTTCAAGCAAATTAATGTGGCGACAGCCGCCGTCGCTATACGTCGAGCGAAGCTCGAAGCTCGACAGATCGACGGCGCCGTCACTGGAACTGGCCATCCGAACTCTGCGACCTTCAGCGCAGTTCGAACATCCAAGCGAACGCTAAGCCAAGATTCGCCACTTGAATTGTCAGAGAGGTTCCCAGCGTGAAACTCGTTTCGTTGAATGTCGGGCGTCCGCGGCTCATCGTTTACAAGGGAAAGACCATCAACACCGGAATCTTCAAACAGCCTGTCTCGGGCCCCGTACAGTTGCGCACGTTAAACCTCGACGGCGATCGTCAGGCCGATCTCAGCGTGCACGGCGGTCCCTACAAGGCGGTGTACGGTTACGCCGCCGAACATTACCTCTTTTGGCGGCAAGAGTTCCCGGACGCTGATTTACCGTGGGGGACGTTCGGGGAGAACTTTACGACCAGCGGTCTGGCTGAAGACGAACTTCACATCGGAGACCGCTTTCAGATTGGCTCGTCGATCGTGGTGGTCCGCCAGCCGCGGACCCCGTGCTACAAACTCGCTGCCAAGTTTCAGCGGGATGACATTCTGGAACGCTTTCTGCACAGCGGGCGTAGCGGCTTTTATTTTTCGGTCGAGCAGGAAGGTTCGGTTGCCGAAGGGGACGGTTTCCTGCTACTTAAACGAAACGGAGAAGGAATCACGATCTCCGAAATGAACCGGCTCTACGTGCGGGAGAAATACAATCAGGATCTGCTTCATAAGGCCGTTTACACTGCGGACCTGCCGGAAGATTGGCGAGAATATTTCTCGGAGAGACTGGAAAGGCCCCAAGTGGCGCGGTAGTCAGGGGTTTACATCGCGGCGAAAACCGCCATTGCCGTACAATTCGACGTGACGACATGATCCTCGAAGCCCTCCATCGCATCGCGAACAACGCGCAATCGCTCGAACGTACCGAGGCTCGAGAAGTGATGTCGGAAGTGCTGGCGGGCAAATGCAGCGACGCGCAGATTGCCGCGCTGCTGATCGCTCTGCGCATGAAAGGTGAAACCGTCGAGGAGATCGTAGGCTTCGCCGAGGCGATCCGCGCGGCCGCGGCGCCATTGCCGATTCGCGCTGCCGACGCGCTCGCCGTGAGTGGAACGGGCCGAGACGCTCTAGCCGAAGAGTCCCTGGTAGACACGAGCGGCACGGGCGGAGACGCCAGCGGCACCTTCAACATCTCCACGGCGACCGCGCTGGTGACGGCGGGAGCGGGCGTCCGCGTGGCCAAGCACGGCAATCGCAGCATCAGTTCCAAATGCGGCTCCGCCGATGTGGTAGAGGCTCTGGGGATAAACATTCAGCTTTCGCCGGAGCGTGCCGCGCAATGCCTGCGCGAAGTTGGCATCTGCTTTTTGTATGCTCCGAATCTGCATCCGGCCATGAAACAGGTGCAGACGGTGCGTCGCGAGTTGCGCATGCGGACCATGTTCAACCTCCTCGGTCCGCTGACCAATCCGGCGCGCGCGTCCGGGCAGGTTGTGGGAGTGTATTCACTGGATCTGGTCGAGAAGTTGGCCGAAGCGCTGAGCATGCTGGGATTGCATCGGGCCCTAGTTGTGCATGGGCTCGACGGGCTCGACGAAATCACAATCACCGGCCCGACGCGCGTGGCCGAGGCTCGCGAGGGTTCGGTACGATCCTACGAGGTGGAACCGGAAGAGTTCGGCATGGTCCGCGCCACGTTGCAGGAGATTTCCGGCGGCGACGCCACGGAAAACGCTGCTATTATTCGCGCCATTCTCGGCAGGGAAAAGTCACCGCGCCGCGACGTGGTGTTACTCAATTCTGCAGCTGCGTTGGTGGCTGCCGGTAGGATGGATCGCATTGCGGACGCAGTCCCGCTTGCCGCGCGATCAATCGATTCTGGCGCAGCAGCAGGGAAGCTGCAGGCACTGGCAAGCTTTACATCAGCCGCTTGACCCCTTCAAGACGCGCCATTGAGCCTCGGCGAAGCGTGCCTCCCTGAAGTGAAATCTATTTTGCTTCCTGCTGAATCTTGAAAGTGTTATTCGCTAGGCTGGTTTCCGGCACGCTGCCATCGTTGACCACGATTTCTTGTGGGGCCGCCGGCGTCTCAACGCGAATCACGCCCTTGTTTTTGGCATGGACTTCGAGCCTCTTCACGATTTCCCCACCGCTAAATTTAACAATGATAGGAACCTCGGCTCCCGCCGTGCCCAGATTGTCGAGCGTGATTGTGAGCATGAACGAGCCGGCCATAGTCTTCCGCGAAAAGGCGGCCTCGACTTTGAAGTCAGGCAGCCCGCGATCGCGATACACCCAATCGTCGAAGAACCATTCCAGGTCGCGCTGTGTTTGTGCCGCGATCAGTCGCGGCATGTAGGAAGGCTCCTTGTCCTGCTCGGGACGGTAGGCGGCAATGGCCTTCTTGAGTACTGCCTCGCCGACCATGTCGCGCAGCATCCACCAGACGCACATCGCCTTGCTGCGATACAGTTCCTCGCTGGTGGTGTTCACTAGCGAGTGGTTTACTTCGTCTTCGGATCTTGGCGCGGTGGTCGGCGTTTCGATTTCGCGAAGCGCGAAGCGGTGCAGAGACATGTAATCGAGCGCCGCCTGCCGCCCGCTCTGCTGGTCCAGGTAAAGAGCCTGTGAGAAATGGGCGAGCCCTTCTGCAATCCAGGGACGAAAGGAAAAAAATGCTGTATGTGTGAGTTGATGTGCCGCGGCGAGCCCGAGTACCTTGGGATCGTTGTGCGATAGGGGCATCAACAAGAACGCGCCGCTTTCGAACGGCGCCGCCTGGGGATCGGTCAGATCGACGGTTCTGGCCTTTTCACGTGGCTTGCCGAACCATTCTGTGATTAACGGCACGATTTTCTCAGCCGCGGCTGCGTAGGACGCGGCCGCGACTGCATGGGTTGCCGAGTCGTAGACCACAATCGACGGGCGCTCGACGACTCCATAGTTACTCATCACAAAAAGCGGAATGCGCCACCCTAGCGGCTGGTAGGTGCAATCCGCGTTATAAAGTGAAGATCGCCCCGCCTCTTCGTAGGTCAGTTTACACGATGCCTCATTGGCGATCAGTTGTTGCGGCTGCGCGCCATCGTCTCTCGATACGCTGACATCCAAGTGCATTTTGGATGCAGCCTCTCGCGTCTTCCACCGGCCCAGCACCTCAAACAGACTGTTATCCTCGGACAGATTCGCGACCTCGGTGGCGATGGGATACCACGCGACATAACCCGCGCCGCGCACCGCCGAGAAATTCGGGCCGATCTGGTCCCAGTCCGTGCTATTCGCCGATTCTTCAGGCGTGCCAACGCGAGTAAGGCGCGTGGCATCGAGCAGGATGACGCCTTCATAAGCAATCTGCAGTTCGATGGTCTGTTTGGGCGCGACCGCCTGCGGCAAGGTGACAATCGCTTCCGACAGCCCGCCGGTATGGTCGATGTCGGAAGTATAGTTTTGCGACAGCAACTGCACGGCCTTGTCGCCGGCCTTAATCGATCGCCAGTCGAGCGAGGATGAGATCTGCAACACCGCAATCGTCTGCGGGATTTGCGAATCATTGCGGAGCGTGACTGTGCCGCGTACTGCGAGCCGATGCTGTTCAGGATCCACCTGAGCGTTAAGATCGTAACTGGTAAAGGTGAATGCCTCGCGGTCGAGAGAAAAACAATTCACCACCGAAGACGAGAGAAGACAGAGAAAACATAGGCTCCTGAGACCAGACTTCATGGGGGAAAACTTCATTTCGCGTCCCGCGAACCATTTCTCGCGCGCCGCTGTCGCACAATTTCAAACAGGACGACCGCCGCGGCCACGGAGACATTCAGCGACGGCACTTTGCCGAGCATAGGAATCGAAACCAGGAAGTCGCACTTTCTCTTGACCAGGTCGTGCAGTCCCTTGCCTTCTCCGCCCAGAACCAGGGCGCAGTCCATGTTGTAGTCGAGGGCGTCGTAAGTTTGTTTGGCGCGTTCGTCGAGACCAACCGTCCACACATTATTTTCCTTCAGTTCTTCCACGGTTCGTGCAATGTTCGTGACCTTGGCAATGGGCATGTGCTCGCTGGCGCCTGCCGAAACTTTTGTGACCGTCCCAGTTACGCTCGCGGAGCGGCGTTCGGGGATCACAATGCCGTTGGCGCCGGCGGCATCGGCCGTGCGCAAGATCGCTCCGAGGTTGTGGGGATCCTCCACGCCGTCGAGGACGACGACGAGCGAATATTCAGCGCGCTTGGCGGCGATGACATCCTCAAGATCGTTGTATTGCTTGGCCGACGTGACGGCCACCACGCCCTGATGAGCCGCGTTGCCCGCCATTTTGTCGAGCTCGGTGCGCTCAAGGAAACGCACCGGCACGCTCAGGCGTCGGCAATCTTCAATCAAACGCTGCAGGCGGATGTCGTGGCGCTCCTTGGCCATGCCGATCCACTCAAACGCCCGTCCCCGCGCCTTCAGCGCCTCAGTCACGGAGTTGATGCCGTAGATGTAGTGCATGAATACTCAGTGTAACGAAAAACGCAGCAGCCGCGGAGTGGCGAAAGAATGCAGCCCGCGGCGCAAGCCGTGGGTAGTAAGCGAGAGAGTGTAAAAGCCCCGAAGGGGCGAAAGAAAGAGGCCACGCGGACGCGTCAGGAAGGGGAAGTATTTTCGAGAACGCCCACGATCCCCAGAGGTTCCGGCCGCTCCGTGTAATCTTCATTCGCCGACGCGTATAGAATCGTGCCATCCTGATCGAGAATATAGGTCGCCGGAATCGGCAACTCCCAGATGTCGTCCCCGTTAGTGAAGGGGAGGTTGACGAATGCCCGGCGATAGACCTCTTCCTGAGGCGCCGGCACGCGGTATGTCAATCCAAACTGGCGCGCGACTTTGTTGCCCGCATCGGAGACTAGCGGAAAACGCAACTTGTGCTGATCGTGCATGAAAAACGATTGCTTTACCGTTTGCGGGGAGATGGCTACGAGCGCCGCGCCGGCCTGCTGAATCTGCGGAAGGATAAGGTTCATCGCCTCCATTTGCCCAACACAGAACGGGCACCAGCGTCCGCGGATGAAACACAGCACGAGCCTTCCTTCGCCGAGTAAATCACTCGAAGAAATAATCTTCCCGTCGTGGTCGGAAAGGTCGAATGCCGGTGCCTTCGCGCCGACTGGCAGAATGTTCGCCGCGACCTGACGTTGCTTCAGGTCCGCCACCGCTTGGGCGTGAATCGCCTGCGTTTCGGCAGGAACGTACTTCGCGATCAGGTCTTTCCGCTCGGCAAAGATTTCCCGCAACGGTCGAACGTCTGTTTGCGGATTAGATTCTTCCAGGGATCGCCATTTCATAATCAACTGTCCGTCGCTGCCTACCGGGCCAGATCATCTTTCAGTTGTGTCAAAACGTAGACCTGCTCAATGACACAGCGGGCTGCCAAATAGAAAGCCCACGGAGACGAATCTACTGAGTGCTCAGTAGCCTCTGTAATCCAAACACTTCCGGTCTCTGGGAAACCTGGGAACCGAACGGACATTCCATCTTTAATGCCCGTTGTAATTGCCTCCGTATACTCCTCGCTCACGGCGGCTTTGAAATGAATGCCTGGAAGCTGGTCGTAATGAAACTGTATCCTCCAAACCCGCAGCCATAAAGCGCGGGCCGAGATGTTTCCTGAAGTGACTATAAACCTCGACATGTTTAGGCAGGATCGGGCCAGACATTACAAAATTCCTACTGATCGGCGATTCACATTCCGGGCAGCTTCATCCCCGCCAATCGCCGTGCGAAACTCGGCTTGCCCATCTGCTTGAACATTTTTTTCATCTGTGCATACTGGCGAAGAAGATTGTTCACTTCCTGCACGCTGGTGCCCGAGCCGCGTGCGATGCGCTTGCGTCGGCTGCCGTTGATCACTTCATGGTGGTTGCGCTCATGCGCGGTCATCGAATTGATAATCGCCTCGACGCGGTTGATCTGCCCTTCGTCCACATTATCGGCGGCCTTCTGCAGACCGGAGAATGGGCCGATCGAGGGCAGCATTCCCATCAGGCTCTTCATCGATCCCATCTTTTTGACCTGGCGCAGTTGGTCGCGAAAATCTTCCAGCGAGAAGCCATCGCCAGTCAGGGCGCGGGTGGCCATTTCCTGCGCTTTCTTCTTGTCGATTTGTTGTTCAGCGCGCTCGATCAGCGAGAGGATGTCGCCCATTCCGAGAATGCGCGAGACGATGCGGTCGGGGTGGAAGGGCTCCAGAGCGTCGTACTTTTCGCCGACGCCGATGAACTTGATGGGTTGTCCCGTGACCTGGCGAATGGAAAGTGCCGCTCCGCCGCGGGCGTCGCCGTCCATCTTGGTGAGTACAACGCCGGTGAGCGAAAGTTTTTTGTGGAATTCTTCGGCGGATCTCACCGCGTCTTGCCCGGTCATGGCGTCGGCCACGAACAGAATCTCGGACGGATTCAGCAGCTTCTTCAGCGACTGCATCTCGTCCATGAGTTGATCGTCGATGTGGAGACGGCCCGCAGTGTCGACGATCAGTACGTCGCAGCCGGAGACGATGGCCTCGCGCCGGGCTTCCTTTACTAACCGCTCAACCGTTGCGCTGTTGGCCTCGCCAACGGTGCCTTCGTAGATGTGACTCTTCACCGCCTGCGCGACGACTTTCAACTGCTCGCGGGCCGCGGGACGGTAAACGTCCACTGAAACCAGCAGCGGACGGTGGCCGCCGGTCTTGAACCAGTTCGCCAGCTTGCCCGACGTGGTGGTCTTGCCGGAACCCTGCAATCCGGCCATCAGCACAATCGTAGGCGGCTGCGAGGCAAACTTCATGCGCGCGGTGTCTTTGCCGAGAAGGTCGATCAGTTCGTCCCGCACAATCTTGATGACCTGTTCGCCTGGAGAAAGCGCGGTCAGCACTTCCTGTCCGACCGCCTTGGCTCGAATCTGGTCGATGAGTTGCTTGACCACTTTGAAGTTGACGTCGGCTTCGAGCAACGCCAGCCGGATTTCACGCAGCGCCTCGTCGATGTTTTCCTCCGTGAGCTTAGCCTGCCCCCGAAGGCTCTTGAAGGCGCGTTGTAGTTTTTCCTGTAAGTTCTCGAACATAAGGATGATTCATTTTAGCAGCGGAGATGAACTACTCAACGTTCAGACTCAGCTATCCACTTTCGGCCGTACCATCTCGAACCGCTCCGTCGTGCGCGTGTACTGTATGCCGCCCATGCGGCCGATCAGGTCCAGCGAATTCCGGTCCAGTCTGCCGTCTCTAAGATTCGCATCGTCGATGTGAATGGAGACTATCTTGCCAATCACCAAGCTGCCGCTGGTAGGTGCGGAAGAGAAATCGAGAATCTGATGCAGTTTGCACTCGAAGCTCACAGGAGATTCCGAGACTCGCGGCGGACGCACGATTTTCGACGGCTGTGGAGTAAGGTTCGCCAAATCGAGTTCGTTCACCGAGGGGTCGTATTCGCCGCTGGTCAGATTCATCTCCTCGCGGAGCTTGTAGGTGACAACATTGATAACGAACTCCCGAATCTCACGAATGTTCTGCAACGTGTCTTTTGCTTCGCTGCGGTTTCCTTGCGTCCGCTTGGGACGCCTCAGTCCGGGCGCGAACGCGAGCAAAGGAGGGTCGACGCAAACCACATTAAAAAAGGAAAAGGGCGCTAGGTTAGGCTGCCCCGAGGCGCTTATGGTGGATACCCAGGCAATCGGGCGGGGCGCGACGGAATTGAGCAGGAGGCCGTAAAGCTCGTTGTGCGGAAGGTCGGTCGGACTGACGATCATTTCATCGAGTATATCTCCTGGGGTCACTCACCGCCGCGACTCACTTCGCGGCTGCAAACACTTCCCTGGCTGCGACCACCGTGTTGCTATGAATCGTCACCGTGTCTTCCACATTGCGCGCGTAGCCGCCGGCGTAGGTCACCATCACGGGGGTGCCGCGCGCTCGGGCGACGCGGAAGACGAGTTCGTCGCGCTTCTTCAGTCCTTCAATGGTTAAATGGAGACCGCCGAGTTGATCTTCGCGATACGGATCGGCGCCCGCGATGTAGCACAGCAGGTCGGGTTCGAACCGGCGCAGGCCGGAGCTGAGGGCATTGTCCAGCCACGCCAGGTAGTCATGGTCTCCCGTGCCATCCGGCAGGTCCACGTCGATCGACGACGGCGGCTTCCACAGAGGATAGTTATTGTGCTGATGCAGCGAAATTGTGAAGACGTCGCCGGCATGCGCGCCTCGCATCTTCGTTTCTGTCTTTTCCGCGGACCTCTGATTCAGAGTAGAACTCGAAGCCGACGGCAGCGGCACACTCTCGGTACGCGTTCCGGCAAAAATCGCCGCGGTGCCGTTGCCTTGATGTACGTCGCAGTCGACCGTCATGGCCGTGCGAATTTTTCCATCGCGCTGCAGGCGCCGGATAGCTACGGCCACGTCGTGAATCATGCAGAATCCCTCGCCGTGATCGGGAAAGGCGTGGTGAAAGCCGCCGCCGATGCTGACGCATACCCGATCGGTCAAGCACCGCCGCGCCGCCAGGATCGATCCTCCCGCCGCCAGCCAGAAGGCATCCACCAGATCGGGTGAGTAGGGAACTTCCATTTCCATTTCTTCGCGCGCGCTGAGCGTGCCGGTCTTCAGCTTCTGAACATACTCGGGCGTATGCACCAGGAGAATGTCGAGGTCGGTCGCGGGTTCGGGTTCGAGGAAGTCTGTAGCATCGGCGACGCCGGCGGAAATCAGCCGGTCGTGAACGCGCCGATATTTCTCCGCAGGAAAAACGTGGTCACCGATGGGAAGATAATAGGCGTCGCTATAGATGAGTTTGAAGGGGAGCATGATGACGCTAAATCATACCGCGGTCTGTCGTCCTGAGCGGAGCTGTCGTGCGCGAAGCGAACGGCAGCGCAGTCGAAGGATCCCTTTTTGAAATATAAAATCGATCGTGAAGAAGTTCTCACGTTATTGTGGCTGCCGCGAAGTCATGGGTAGGATCAGAACATAGGGATCCTTCGACTACGCCGCCATTTCGCTTCGCGAACCCGCGACTCCGCTCAGGATGACAGAAGAATAGAAAACAGGAATAAAGGAACAAACTAACGCTTCTTTGGTGATTGGACGGTCGGGACCACCATCGGCCTTCTTACCGGCACAATCGCGCCCTTCGCGGGATCGGCGGCGGCGTGGGCGCGAGTCAGAACTTCCTCCTGAATGTATTGCACGAACTCCTGAATCTGGCGCTGCATCTCTTCCATGCGCTCGCGCATTTGCAGAATAATAGCCATGCCGCTGATGTTCACGCCCAGATCGCGCGCCAGCGACAGAATGAATTCCAATCGCTGCAAATCTTCGTCGGTATAAAGGCGCGTGTTGCCCTCGGTTCGCGAGGGCTTGAGCAGGCCTTCGCGCTCGTACAGCCGCAGCGTTTGGGGATGAATCCCATACATTTCCGCTACGGAGGAAATCATGTACGCGCCCTTCGATTTCCGTTTGGTCATAGTTCTCCCGGCACGTTTTAATTTTAGAGCACGATCACTTTTCTTCCTAATTTCAGGAGGAAAAATGCCGCCAAACCCAAGCTGCCCAGGCGCATCAAAAATTCAGGAGGCTATTATGGACGAAAATAATGCAATTAGCGTGCTGGAGAAATTGATTGAAGTCTGTAAAGACGGGCAGAAGGGCTATTTGGAGGCCGCTACACACGTGAAGCGGTCGGACCTGAAAGGCTTTTTCAACGAGCAGAGCCTGGAGCGGTCACGCTTCGCCGGCGAACTCGAAGCGGAGTTGATCCGGCTGGGCAAATCCGACAAGAAGGTTTCC
The DNA here is from genome assembly GCA_963709305.1 of uncultured Acidobacteriaceae bacterium. Lineage (GTDB taxonomy): Bacteria > Acidobacteriota > Terriglobia > Terriglobales > Acidobacteriaceae > Sulfotelmatobacter. Next base: position 21,805 of record CAVPWO010000018.1, read on the forward strand.
GGCTCGGTTGTGGGAACTCTGCATCGCGCGTGGGTAGACACGAAAGTCGGCTTGGGCGGCGGCGACAAGACCGTTCTGGAATGGTTGGAACACGGCGAGGACACGGCCAAGGACGAGTATCAAAAGGCAGTGACCGCGGATTTGCCGGAAAATATCGCACAGATTGTCCGCCGCCAGGCTGCCAGCGTCCAGGCTGCGCATGACAAAGTGAAGAGTCTACGGGATACGGCAGAAGCCGCCGCGTAGGTTTAGGTGGGGACTTCGATGTGCGGGGACAGCCGCTCTCGGCTGTCCGTCGAGCGCAGCTCGACGCCTTTTGCTGCCTTCTCACTAGCAGCTCGGGCTTCGCCCGCCGGACAGCCGAGGGCGGCTGTCCCCACATAAATCTTTTGGAAGAAAGACACGTAAATCTTTTGGAAGAAAGAAAGGACCGGGATCTTCCCCGGCCTCTTTTTCCACTTCCATGGAATCGCATCACATTGCCGGTTGCGGCTTCTCTTCGGGCCGCGCCGTCCATCCCGCGGGCTTCAGTGCATGATTGACAAAGTAGGCCACGAATCCCGCGGCGATCAGGATCATTCCGAAGGTAAACGAGCTCATATTCCAGATTTGTTCATGTTCGCTGCGGATCACGGAAAAGCCCAGCAGCAGCATAGGCGGAATCCCGATCGCAATGGCTCCAAACAAGCCACCCGGCACGCGAAAAGGACGCGCCAGCTCGGGTTCGCGGAAGCGGAAGCACGGCCAGCGCTACAAATTCCAGCAGCAGGCTCGCG
>CAVPWO010000019.1:0-912521 GCA_963709305.1 uncultured Acidobacteriaceae bacterium
AGTGCCAAGGGCCAGCTGATCCTTTCCCCGTCGAAACCGCGCCTCATCCTCGCCTGTATAGTCGGAATCAAGATAGATGTGCGGGCTCGATATTTGTCCATCTCGAAACTTGAAGACGTTGCAGAAACGGCCACCGGGAGTTTTGCCTCTAGGCCATGACCTACCAGACATTCTGCCCCGTGAAGTTCCTTCAACGACGAGATAGTCGGCTGAAGGAATGAAAAATCAAACGGTCGTAATCGTGTCGAATGGATTCCAAGGCTCCTTCGAATCCCTTAACCATCTCAAAAAACGAGTTCCGTCCTGATCCAAATGCGATTTAGGCGATGAATGGATGTGATCCAGACCGAAGTGCCATTGAACGCTTGGACCTAGAAGAAGCAGCGGGCTGGACCTTTGCCGCGACAAGGCAGGGGGGACCCGGAGAAATAGACCTCACCCCTGCAACACGTAACCTTATTTAATCGATGCTAATGGCAGACGCCGCGCCCTTCTGGTCTGCTCTCTACCACTCGTTAACCATAACGGACAGAGAGGATTATGAATATCGAGGATCGATTTGTCAGAATATCAGCGCGATGTATCGGATTAAGGATGATTGGTGAAAGAGAATGATTTTGGTGGCCAGGGATGGAGTTGAACCCTCGGCGCCAGCCTTTTTCAGTGCGCACTACCAGCGTATCCCCCTTGTCCTTCAACGACTTACTTTGCATAGTGGCCCCAGTTTTGTGACCACTCTGTGACCAGCGCCGATGTTCGCCTAGCGTCGGCCCCCAAGTCTCACACGTGCCGCTTGCCAGCGACCCGTCGATCTAGCCAGTCCCGGGCCCGGACGAGTGCCCCATCAGAACGCAACGCCCGACTACTTCCGGTTTGCCCGTCACTCGGGAATAAAATCACCGACGTGGGGAGCGCGGAAGGTATCTCAACTCCAAAACAATCTCGGTAGTTTGGATATGGAACTCTCCGCTGAACAATTGAAATCCCTCAGTGGAGCCAGCCGAATCGAGCTCGGATTCCCACAGGGTATTTACGCAAGAGAGGTCGTTCGTGCGATCAGGTATGGCGGCGTGTGGGACCGGCTCGTGCTCTATGAGTGAAACTTAGGCCGGAACCGCGTTCCATTTTCTTAGGTGGCAAAAGCAAAGGCCTGGCAGAAGAGGACCCCTGGGTTGGACTTGTCGCCTCCTGCGCACTCCGGCTTCGGGGGCGCGCCGAAGAAAGTTCCACCGGCCAATATGGTGTCGATCGCCTGGACCAGACTCTGTGCAGCTTGTGATTTCAAAACATATCCTTGCGCTCCGGCTTGGCGCACCTCCACGTCCAATCTGCCCGAGTGATGTGTTGTGAAGATCAAGACAGGGATATTAAGACCCATTTTCCGCATTCGGGAAGCCGCTTCGAGTCCACTCATCCGCGGCATGGTGATGTCGAGAATTATGACATCTGGTTTTAGTTCCTGGGCTAAGTGGATCGCTTGCTCGCCGTCTGTAGCCTCGCCACAAATCAGCCAGTCTGGCCGGGACTTTGCTAAAAGTGATTTTAGCCCTTCCCGCAAGACTTCGTGGTCGTCAACGATTAGAATCTGCGCGGTCATTACGAGTTTCTCTCTTCAGGCTATTTATTCCGAATCGGCAATCCGATTACATCAGTGGGCAAGCAGCACCGGGCGAGGGCGGACGTCAAATTGGCACAGTAGCACGCACCTGCGTTCCGCTGTCGCTGGAAGAGATTTCCAGAGCGCCTCCCAATTGGCGTAACCGCTCACTCATTCCGCGCAAACCGACGCCAAAGGAGCCCATCCAATCCTGACTGCCTTGTTCGAGTACGGCCGTCCGTAGGCCTTTTCCGCGATCCGTCACCAGCAAAGTGACCGCATCGTTCGTACGAGAAATGCGGATATCTGCGGTCTTGCTGCCAGAATGCCGCTGGACATTGGTCAAGCACTCTTGGAGAACTCTGAACAAGACCAATTCCGCGTCCCGAGACAACCGCTCGAAATCGTCGGAAACTTGGAAAGTGGTATCGATCCCGCTTCGCTTCGAAAAGCCCTCCAAGTACCAAGGAATGGCAGACTTCAGTCCCATCTCTTCGAGCATTGGAGGATACAAGAGATAGGAGATGGTCCGAACCTCTTTCACGCATTCTTCAACGATGTTTGCACATTGCGCACTTTCGTCAGCAGTGACCGGAGAGGAACTCATCGAATCGAGTTTCATCTTCAGTACGGAAAGATATTGCCCAAGGCTGTCGTGAATTTCGCGTCCGATTTGGCGGCGTTCTTCGTCTTGCGTGCGCAGCAAATGAAGCGACAGATCTCGAAGTGATTTCTCAGATTCCTGCAATTTTTGCTTTGACTCTTCCAAAGATTTTTGTGCGAGCATGCGCTCGGTGAAGTCGCGCGTAACCTTAGTGAATCCCAGCAAGTCACCCGCACTATCTCTAACTGGCGTGATGATCACGTTCGCCCAAAATCTTGACCCGTCTTTGCGAAGCCGCCAACCTTCGTCCTCAAATCGGCCTTCCTGAGTAGCAACCTCCAACTCCCATTGTGGTTTACCGGCTCGAACATCTTCCTCGGGATAGAAGCGGGAAAAGTGCTGGCCAATGATCTCCGAGGCTTTGTAGCCTTTGATGCGTTCTGCGCCAGTATTCCAGGTGCTGACGCATCCTTCTGGGTCCAACATGAAAATCGCATAGTCCTGTACGGCGTCGACAAACAGACGCGAACGTTCTTCGCTGCGACGTAAAGCTACTTCGGCCCGCCGCCATTCGGTAAGATCGCGCGTGACTTTTCCGAAACCGATTAGACTGCCGCTCGCATCTCTGACCGCCGTAATGGTGACGTTGGCCCAAAATCTTGAGCCATCCTTTCGGACTCGCCAGCCCTCATCCTCTACATGTCCTTCGCTCTCGGCGACAGACAGGAGTCGCTGCGGTTTACCGGAGCGAACATCTTCTTTCGGATAGAAAGTGGAAAAATGTTGCCCAATAATTTCTGCTGCTCGGTATCCCTTGATTCGTTCGGCGCCGGCGTTCCAGCTTGCGATTCGGCCATCGGGGTCTAGCATGAAAATTGCGTAGTCCTGAACGCTTTCCGCGAACAGGCGGAACGGCTCATCCCTTTCGTGCCATTCAATGTTGGGCAAGATGAATCCGTCCTGTTTCAGATTGGTGAGACTTCTGTGACCTTCAGATGTGATTGTGCTCGGAGAACCATCCAGCACAACGCCCGAATGTTCCGCACAAATCTTGCGGAGTGAGTCGTCCATCGTTTGCCGGGAGAATCCTTGCATCGGATAAGCGCAGTGAAGGGAGAAGGAATACGTCTTCGCTAACTCGTTCCACAGCTTTTCGAGCTGTATTGCAGCTTCATATTTTCCTTCGGCCCACAACAGGGCAACCATTTCTCCAAAAGCCACTACCCGTCGGTTTTCGTCAAGAGAAGCGGACGCCGCACGCGAGATAACCTGCCCGATCGCGTCCGAAAAAAGCACGCGATTAGGTAGTCCGTCTACCATAAATTTCGACAGAACGTGGCTCGCCTCCAAAGCGATGTACCTGCTTTCTGCACTGGCTCTGGAGAGATCAATTCCTTGGCTTTTCAGCTGGCGGGCAAGCCCATCGATGTGGGCAGAAGTTGCGATAATGATTGCGGAACTCCCACGCATGAGCGCCTTACCAATATGGCCCTTTAATTCATGCAGCAGTGCACCATCATCGCCATAAAACTGTACGGTGTGGTGATGCTCGTGTGGAAACGAAGTCGAAATTCCGCTAACGCTCAACTGATTCTCCGAGGAATAAAACAACCGTCGCTAGGAGTCACCGGTAAATTTTAGCAGCCACTTCCAGAAAAAACATGCAGAAATTCAGGATGATGATGCCGGTAAAGCGGACCAACTCATATACAGGAAACACTGTATACAGCCTGCCGAGGCCCACGTTCCAACATCGCAAGCTTACCGTTCGATATCGTAGATGAAAAGGTGCACTCGGTATTCTTCGGGCCGTCCGTGGTGCCCTCGAACTCTAGATGGTGTCATCTGTCACACGACAGGATTATCTTTTCGATGTCACTCGTTGCCTGTCACGCTTTAGAATCCGGCGCCAGCAGGAGAATCTTCCCAACGCCGCCTCTCTGCCCCAGTACATGTGCTTCGGCAGCATTACGCAACGGCATCCGGCGACCAATGGGCAGAACGAACTTGCCATCGCGCACGTCATCGGCAAACTCACGCACTTTGGATGGATCAGGCTGCGCGCGCACGCGCGTAACCTTCACTGTCGGATTTTGGGCCGCCGCGTTTTCCGGCAACACAGTGGTGTAGCCAAAGGAGCCGCTTTGCTTTATCTTCGCGATCAGTTTCGCAGCAACCTCACCGCCAACGGTGTCCGCAATTGCATCCACGAGGCGGAATTTCTCAATCGCTTTATCGTCATCAATCGCGAGCACGTCAGAAACCGCGAGGGAGCGTGCGTCATCCAGTTCTTTCCCGCGAACACCTGCAATCACCTGCGCGCCTATCTTCTTCGCCGTATGCACTGCCGCGCGCCCAACACTGCCCAGCGCTCCCGTTATCAGAACAACCTGTCCCTTTTTCATATTTGTCGCAAGGCGCACAAGCTGGTCTCCCGTGAGGGAAATCAACGGGATCGCGGCCGCGTCCGCCAAGTCCACACCATCCGGCAGATGGGTCACGTCCGAATCGTCCACCGCCACCAATTCGGCATAGGTCGCGTTGGATAGTGCAAGAACGCGGTCGCCGGCCTTGAAGTGCTTCACATTTGCGCCCACCGCCCGTACGATGCCACTCACATCGCGGCCCAGAATTGCCGGAAACGACAACGGAGAATCCTTCTGGCGCATCCCTGAACGCAGTTTCCAGTCGATCGGATTAACGCTCGCAGCGGCTGCCGCGATCAGTACCGTACTTCCGCTAATCAGCGGTTCGGGAACGTTGTCTTCAAATTTCAGCTTCTCGGGACCGCCGTACTCATGCAGCACCACTGCCCTCATCACGTATCTCCCAGAGCTCCAGGTACATTCAGTCTCAAAATCAGATGCACGGGAGCCGACTCGCGTCTCAACGGGATAACTTCCGGCTTGTCCGTCAACCAGTAGGAGTCCGCATCAAGAAGAATTAGTGGAGTCGCGCTCGTTTGGCCGGGCGCTGATGGGCGCGCAGCCGGTTTGCCTTAGCGCAGTCCCTCCACCAAATAGAGTTGGCTCAGCCCGTTGAAGTAGGAGTAGGCATAGTACTGGCCGTCGGGAGTGAACAGCGCATCGATCAACAAAACCCCTGCAGGATCGGATGGCCCGATTTTCTTGAACAACTCGCGGCGGCCGCTGGCCAGATCCACGCGCATCACATCCACGGCGTAGGCATAGAGCAACCCAACCAGAGCAGTGCGTCCGTCCGGTGACACAGAAAAGATTGCCTCGCCGGGATGGATGCCGGGGACCGGGCGTGGCGGGCCCTGACCATCCACTGGATACAGCGCTACAGAATCTGAGAAGCCGAATACGAATTTGCCGTCCGGGGTGGGGACAAATCCGCTCACTCCCTCGGGGGAAATCGGACGCGCTGTGCCCGAGTCAATGGCTTGCACGTAGATGCGCGATTTGTGGCCAGGCTCCGTGCCGGTAAACACAACGTTCTTGCCATCCGGAAGGAAGCGGGCGCGGCCGCGGTCAATCAAATCATGCGTGATCTGCTTGGTCTCCCCGGTGCCAAGGGGAATCAGAAAAAGCTGGCGCGGCATGTGCAAGGTGAGAGATGACAGCACCCATTTCATGTCGGGCGAGAAATCGTAGCCAATGCCATCGCCTATGCGTACGGGCGCCGCGCCATCGCTTGCGCGCACGAGAACGTCGTAATCAGGCCCGCTACCAGCCCCCTCATCATTTAACAGCAGTCGGCCGTCGGGTGAAATCGACAAAACCTCACTCCAATTTTGAACGCTCACATCGTGTTCCTGATCCTGCCCAGGTCCCCGCGCGTAGGTGAGAACTCTATTGATGCCTTGCCCAAGAAGAACGCGCCCATCACGGGCCACATCAAAGAGGGCTGGAGTACCTGGAATTCGGTCGACCACGCGGGTATGACCCGAGAGATCGGAGGCCCGGAGCTGAAACTCGATGCCGCCCATCGCACCGGTGAACCAGACTTCCTTGCCTGAGGGAGCCCAATTCATGCCTTCAATCGCCGACTGCCTTGGGGATAGGGTGCGCTTGCGACCAGAAGAGTCCACCATCACCACATATCCCGCATCATCTCCGAGCGTGGGATGCTCGGCGAACGCTACCCAGTCTCCCTTAGGCGAAACGCGCACGTTGTTTACATAGCCGGCGCTGGGCTCATACAAAACGTGGCCAATGGGGTACTCAATGCGAAAGTGTCCATCCACGTAGCGGGCGACTGCGACCTGGTTGTCCGGGCCCCAGTCGGCATCCGCGACGTCGTTCATCATGGGACGCGGAGCGGCGCCACCCAGTGGCGCTCGCGCCAGCAGGCCAACTCTGGCAACACGAACAAGAGAATGCCGCTGCTGGATCAGGAGCATCTCTCCGGTTGAAGAAATAGATTCGACATCCACATCTTTCAGCCCGAGGCTCACGGGGGCATGACTGTCGGGCGCCAACGAGAAAAGCTCCGTCTGCGTTCCGACCCGAGCTGTGCCGTAGATGATAGTTCGCTGGTCGGGAGCAAAACGCGCAGAAGCGATGGACTCGCGAGCGAACGTGAGCTGACGGTAGGAGGGCGGCTCGGGAGCAGGGGCGTTCACGCGAACGATAAGAAACGCCACGGCCACAATAAGGGCGGCGATAACTCCCAAGAGCGAAGCAACGAGCCAGGATTTTCGGGATGGGGGAGCAGCGGTCGTATCGGCGGGCGTAGCTACAGCGCTGGCCGCAAACGATGAAACTGAGGACAGAGCCTCCAACGCGAAAGCGACGTCGCGCGCAGACTGAAAGCGCGCAGCCGGATCTTTTTCAAGGCAATGGTGAACTATGCGCTCGAGCATCGGCGACACATCACGTCCGCTGGCGGATAAGTCGGGAGGCTCCTCTTTGAGAATGGAGCTGATGGTGTCGGCCGTCGTGTCGCCACGAAAAGCGCGTTTGCCGCTGACCATTTCATAGAGCACCGCACCGAAACTGAAGATGTCGGAGCGCGCGTCGACAGCGGCTCCGCGGCATTGCTCTGGAGACATGTAACCGAGCGTTCCCAGCAGAACGCCGCGACCGGTCGCGGAATCGAGTGTCGCCTGCACGGACAGGCCGGGCGTGCCCGGCTCTGGCATGGTCAGCTTGGCCAGGCCGAAGTCGAGAATCTTCACGTGGCCGTCGCGCGTGATGAAGATATTCTCCGGTTTGAGGTCGCGATGGAAAATACCGTGATCGTGAGCGGCAGCAAGTCCGCGAGAGATCTGGAGCGCGTATTCGACTGCTTTGCGCACCGGCAGCGCGCCGCTATTCAGCCGCTCCCGCAGAGTTTCGCCGTCGAGCAGTTCGGAGACGATGTAGGGGGAATTGTCCTGGCTGCCAATGTCAAACACCGCGAGAATATTCGGGTGATTGAGCGCGGCTGTAGCGCGCGCTTCCTGCTCAAAACGGCGTAGGCGCTCGGAATCGGGCGCAGAGCCCGAAGGCAAAACTTTGATCGCTACTTCGCGCCCCAGGCGCGGATCGCGCGCCCGGTAAACCTCGCCCATCCCGCCCGCCCCTAGTGCGAAAAGAATTTCGTAAGGGCCGAGTTTGGTACCCGAGGCCAGAGCCATAAAAGTGTGGTGCCATTATAGGGCGTTTCACTGAATCTGATGGACCGTTGGCGGACAGTCGGCAAACCGGAAGTAACGGTGCGACCCGGTCTCCTTGGAATTACTTCCGCATAGCCCGTGAACCGGAAAGAACTCACGCTAGCATTCGGTCAATCGCGAAGTATTGTGGACTCGGTGGGGAACCATTCCAGCTTTGGCAGTCCATCCGCCTGATGTAGAAGACTGGCTGAGGGAACTCAAGAAGAAGTTCGAGCTCAGGAATCCAACTCTGGGTGAGATCCGGAAGGCCATGAATAACGTCTACGTGCACGGACAACGCCAGGGATTTCTGCCCCGCACGACGGACGGGAATCCCATCGGCTTCGTGCGGCAGTCGCTTGCGAGCGACTTCGAACCGGTCATCCTTACACTACCCCAAGTGCTTGACATCTTCGACAACCTGGATTTGATGCGTCGCACCATGGCTCTCACCGATGCTGCGACGGCACTACGCGTCAACGAAGTCCTGGCCCTCAAGTGGAACGATCTGGATTTCATTGACCATCTGATCCAAGTACGTCGGGCCTACGTCGACCGACGTTTCGGCCCTCCGAAGTCGAAGGCATCGAAGGCTCCCGTACCCATGCATCCGTTGCTGGCGGCGCATCTTCTTGCTTGGCGCAAGGAAACGCTCTATCCCGGAGACGAAGACTTCGTGTTTCCCAGTCTTCGCCTGAAAGGGAAGAAACCGCCCGCAGCGAACATGCTGGTCGCGGACTACCTGAGAGTAGCGGCGAGGAAGGCTGGAGTCGTCGCGCCACCGCGTACCTTCGGTTTTCACACTTTCCGAAGAACGCTGGCCTCGGTGTTGGTGAAGATGAAAGTCGATGTCAAGACGGTGCAGAAGATCCTGCGGCACCAAAACTTGAAAACGACTCTTGAGATCTATGCCAAGTCGATGTCGGAAGACAGGCTGCTGGCGCAGGGAATGTTTCTTGAGCTTCTGTTTAGCCACAAGAGGCCCGAGCTGCTGGATGGTGTTGTGGTGCAGCAATAGCATTCAACTGCCGGTAAACTGCCGGTAATATGAAGAATGGAAAGTGATGCTAAAACCTTTGAAAATGTGGTGGCCAGGGACGGAGTTGAACCGCCGACGCCAGCCTTTTCAGGGCTGCGCTCTACCACCTGAGCTACCTGGCCACGTTTCGAGACCCGCTGCTGCGAGGATTGTTCCGCTTACCCGGATTGTGACGGAGTTCGCGAAGGAACGAAACAGTTCCACCGCCCGGAAGCGTGTGGAACGCCTCGATTATAACAATCGCTCGGATTTCCCTCAATCTTCGGACTGCCATACGTCAAAGCGGGCCAAAGAGAAAAGAGAAAAAGAAAAAAGTAGAGAGTGTGCGAAATCCTTTGGCCTTTAGAATACACGCCCAAGAACACTTCCCGATTTCGTCAACCCTCGTACAACTACGTCGCCGGTCTATGCCGCGAAGCTCTTCACGAATTCCACCAGACTGCGCAGCGCAATGCCGGACGGGCCTTTCGCGATCCAGGGTTTTTGATCTTCCGTCCACGCAGTGCCGGCGATGTCGAGGTGAATCCACGGCGTGTCTTCCGCGAACTCTTTCAGGAACATAGCGGCAGTGATCGCGCCGCCCCAACGTCCGCCGGAGTTGACGATGTCCGCGATCGAAGAACGAATGTGTTCCTTATATTCGTCGTCCAGGGGCATGCGCCACATTTTTTCGCCGGCTTTTGCGTTCGCGCTGTGGAAGCGCTCGTACATGTCGTCGTCATTGGCAAAAATTCCCGCGTTGTTGTAACCGAGCGCGACCACGACCGCACCAGTCAGCGTGGCGGCGTCCACCAGATGAGTGCAACCGAGTTGCCGCGCATAGAAGAGGCCGTCGGCCAGAACGAGGCGGCCTTCCGCGTCGGTATTAATGATCTCAATTGACTTTCCCGACATCGCAATCTGCACGTCGCCAGGTTTCTGCGCTTTTCCCGAAGGCATATTTTCAGTCGCGCACACGATGCCGATAACCTTCACCTTCGGTTTCAGCAGCGCGAGCGCGCGCATGGCGCCAATCATGGTTGCGCCCCCGGCCATGTCGTATTTCATCTTCTCCATGCCATCGGCGGGCTTGATCGAAATGCCGCCGGTGTCGAAAGTAATTCCCTTCCCCACCAGACCTAAGACCGGCTTCTCGGGGGCGCCAGGTGGTTCGTAGCGCATCACGATCAGAGCGGGTGGTTCGTCCGATCCTTGCGCCACGCTCCAGAACGCTCCCATCTTCATTTCTTTGATCTTGTCTGCGCCGTAGACTTCGCATTTCAAACCTACTTCCGCGGACATCTTCTTGGCCCGGTCGGCGAGAATGGTCGGAGTCATGCGATTAGACGGTTCATTCACCAAATCACGCGTGAAGTTCTGCGATTCGCCGATGACTTGCGCCTCGTTCGCCGCCTTTTCGAGCGCCGGCTTGTCGCCGCTCGCGAGCACGGTGAGTGCGTCGATCCTCTGGTCTTTGCGATCGCTGCGGTAGTAGTCGGGATCGAAATTTCCCACGTGCGCACCTTCCACAATCGCCCGAACACCTTCTTCCGCCGGAATGCCGGGCGGAGCCACGAAAGCAAAGCTGCGGATTCCGCGCGACTTCAGCGCGCGCACCGCAACTCCGGCAATGCGGCGCAACTCATAGCTGGAAAATTTCTTCGCGTTGCCCCCGCTGATCAGCAGCAGGCGCTTCGCTTTCAGCCCGGAGGGCTTGTGCAGCAAATTCGTTTCAAAGGCCTTACCGGTAACTTCGCCGCTGGCCAGCAGATCGGCTGCGACGGATTGCACTGCGGCGTCGGCGGTGGCAACTTTGAGTTGCGGTTGCTTATCCTTTTCTTTTACGGCCGAGGTGGTCTCGGCGTGGTCAAGCACAACGGCGACAAGTGATTCGGTTTCCAGTTCGGCGGGCGTAGAAAGAGAAATGATGGTTTTCATAATTTTTGTGCATCTTCAGTATCGTCGGCGAAGCGGGAAAAGTGCAAGCGACGCGTGACTTGCCATCAGTTCACAGGGTGAAAAAGTTGCATTTGCAAGTCGCACAGCGATCTGCTACCTGCAGAGACGCGAAATCCCAAGTCTCTTTGACGCAGCCAATCACAGCAACACGACCGTGATGCCCTGATTGCGGCGGCCCAAATCAGAGTCGCTCTTCAAATCAGGCTGCGCCTGCAACAAGCGCCAACTCGCGTCATCGCTCTTGGACCAGTTCTCCCCCAAAATGCAGTCGCGAATCTGACCGGCTTCCGCCAAGTCGTGCAAACGCCGTTGCACCGCTATGCGAATATCTCCGCCCGCGCCCGTCGATCCATACCCATGAATCACTTTCAGGAGAGTGTGTTTCTGCTGGCGAGCTAGCGCGATCTCCCGCTCCAGCCGCTGCAACGCCTCCTGTACCGACGGCATATCGGACTTAAGATTTACGGTCTTGACGGAAATGCTCCTTGAAATCCTGCCCTCATCATAGTCGCGATGTGGTGGTTAAGTGGACAGCCTCGGTAGTCAGTACAAGATGTTGTGGTGTAGGCTCTTCACCGGAGCAAATCATGTTCAAGCTCAGACTTCTATACTTGCCGCTAATCGTTCTGCCATTAATTTCCCAAGCGGGCGCGCAATTCGCGCACACCGACCACAAACAGATCGTCGACGCCGCTGGTAAGCCCCTGCAGATTCGCGCCACCAATCTAGGCAATTGGCTGGTCCCGGAAGGTTACATGTGGCTGTTTGACGGCGGCCCGCAATCTCCCAGTGAGATCCGCGCGCTGGTGTTGGAACTGCTGGGACCGGAAGGGTCAGCCGCATTCTGGCGGAAGTACCGCGAGAATTACATCACTCATGAGGACATCGCGCTTCTGCATCGGGCCGGTTTTAACGCCGTTCGAGTCCCTTTGCACTACAGCCTTTTTGAGAGCGATGACGCGGAAGGTTTCAAACTGCTCGACCGGTTGGTGGCCTGGAATCGCGCCGAAGGTCTGTATGTGATCCTTGATCTGCATTGCGCACCCGGCGGACAGACGGGCGCGAACATCGATGACAGCGCCGGATATCCCTGGCTATACCAGAGCCCGCAAGAGCAGGAGCACCTCGTCGCCATCTGGCGGCGGCTGGCAACGCACTATCGCAATGAGCCGGCGGTGCTCGGTTATGATCTGCTGAATGAACCGATCCCGCACTTTCCCAAGCTCGCGCCGCTGAATTCTTTGCTTGAACCTCTCTACAAGAAGGTTGCGGGCGAGATCAGGAAGGTGGATGCTCACCACATCCTCTTTCTCGGTGGCGCACAGTGGGACAGCAACTTTTCCGTCTTCGGCAAACCTTTCGATGCGAATGTCGCCTACACCTTCCATAAATATTGGACGGCGCCAGATGAAAGCGTGATACGAGACTACATTGATTTTCGCGAACGTTATGACGTGCCCATCTGGATGGGCGAGTCCGGGGAAAATACTGACGACTGGATCGCGCAATTCGTGAAGACCCTTGAAAAAAACGACATCGGTTGGGCCTTCTGGCCGTATAAGAAGATGGAAAAGTCGTCAGCGGTCGTCAGCATTCTTCCGCCTGCAGATTGGGCAAAGATCGTGGAGTTCGCAAAGCTTCCCCGCGGCACGGCGCACGTGGAAGAACGTCTGAAGGCCCGGCCGGACCAGGAAACGATCAACCGCATTTTCTCCGAGATGCTGGAGAGTATCCGCCTGGAAAAGTGTCGCGTGAATCAGGGATATCTGAAAGCGCTGGGGATGAAGTCTGATATTGTGCCGGTGAGCGCGGCGGGTTCGGCCAAGTGAACAATTCGGCCACCTGAACAAAAGTACTTCGCCCGGTACCGATCCTTCACGGCCACTTCCGTTGTTTCCGGACGGCCGATCACAAGTGAGTCCGCCAATTCTCATAGCGTCTTGCTAACCAGAGAGCTGCGGGTTTAGTCTAACTCGGTAACCGAGAGGAGACTACTTGAGCAAGCCTTCCGATCTCGTTCAGGGGACCCTGGACATGCTAATCCTGAAAATATTGGCGTTGCAGCCGCTCAATGGCTGGGCCGTCAGCCAGCGTCTCAAACAAATGTCCAGCGATGTATTAGGGGTCAGCGATGGCTCTCTTTACCCCGCACTGCACAAGCTGGAACATCGGGGTTGGATCACCGCTCACTGGAAGCCGAGTGGAAACAACCGTCGCGCCAAGTTTTATTCTCTGACGCGGCTCGGGAGGAAGCAGCTCGAAAAAGAAGCGGCCGACTGGAATCGTCTCTCTGCTGCCATCTCGGGAATCGTCAAGCTCAAGGAGGCTTGAGATGACCTTCGAATGGTTTTATACGCTTCCGTTGCGTTTGCGCTCGTTTTTTCGCCGCCAACAGGTGGATAACGAACTAACAGATGAGCTTCGTGACCACCTCGAGCAGCAAATCCAGGAGAACCTTACAGCGGGCATGTCCCCAGAGGAGGCACGCTACTCGGCGCTGCGCGCACTGGGCGGGATGACGCAGATCGAACAACAATGTCGCGATGCCCGCGGCGGAAGCGTCATCGAAGACCTGGTTCAGGATTTGCGATATGGCCTTCGACAATTGCTCCGCAGCCCCGGCTTTTCCGCCTTGGCAATTCTGTGCCTGACCTTGGGAATCGGCGCAAATACTGCCGTGCTGAGTTGGATCGAAGGAATCTTATTCCGTCCATACCCGGCAGTAGCCCACCAGGAGAGGTTGCTTGCGCTCGCCGGAACGGCACGAGGCGAAACCGGTCCGACGGCACTTTCGTGGCCGGACTACCTTGATTTGCAGAGAAACTGCACCCTTTGTGACGCATTCTTCGTGAGCAAGATTACGGGCAGCACACTGAACGTGGGTGAGCGCGCCGAAGTCACGAGGGGCAGCATCGTCTCGGCAAATTATTTCGACGCGATCGGGGTTCATCCCATTCTTGGTCGCGGTTTCGAGCCCGGAGAAGACGCAGGCAGCGACTCGCACCCTGTCGCAGTCATTAGCTATCAGCTTTGGCGGAATCGCTTTAAAGGCGATCCCCAAATCGTCGGCAAGATGCAGCGCCTCAATAACGTTCCCCACACCATCATCGGCGTCGCTCCGGAAGGGTTTTATGGAACATTCGTAGGCTGGGGGATGCAGTTCTGGGTTCCGGCATCAATGGAGGAAACCTTCGAAAGCGGCGGATATAAACTCGAAGACCGCGGCGCGCGTTGGATTGAATCCTATGTACGGCTCAAGCCCGGAGTTACTCGCGCGCAAGCCCAGCAAGAAATCTCGGCGACCGCAACCCGTTTGGAAAATAACTACTCAGCCACCAACCGCGGACGCGGGATCCAACTATTTCCATTGTGGCAAACCCCATTCAATAACGCCCGCACCCTGCTGCCCACACTCGAGATCATGCTTGCGATGGGAGCGTTTGTTCTTCTCATCGCCTGCGCGAATGTGGGCAACCTGCTGCTCGTCAGGTCATTTGCTCGCCGCCACGAGATGACGGTTCGGCTCGCCATTGGGGCCAGCCGTATCCGTTTGCTGAAACAACTTCTCACCGAAGGCCTGATCCTCTCGACGCTCGGAGCGGCTGGCGCACTCCTGGTTGCGTACTGGTGCAGGCACGCACTCGTGTTGCTCTTCCCGGCGCGCTCCGGAGTGGCAATGTACCTGCCTGGGGAAATCGACTGGCGCGTGATGTCGCTGACTGCGGGCGTTTGCCTGATCGCCACGCTTATTATCGGGCTGGTGCCTGCATCTCAAACCCGCAACCTCGAGCTTGCTGGCGCTCTGAAAGCCGGCTCCTCGGGTGTGGTGGGAGCGCGGAGAGGAGCATGGGTGCGCTCAGGCCTGGTCGTTTTCCAGGTGTGTCTGAGCTTTATTTTGCTGGTTGGCGCGGCACTGCTGCTGGAAAGTCTGCAGAAGATTCGGACCACGAGCCCCGGTTTCTCCACGACAAATGTCGTGTCGACCGGCGTATCTCTGATCTCGGCCGGATATGACGTGCCACACGCCAGGATTTTTCAGGAAGAACTGATTGCTCGTGTCAGGGCGCTCCCAGGAGTGCAGTCCGCCGCATTCGCCCGCTTAAGCCCGCTCGACTACGGAACGTACTCATCCACGCCGATTGCGGTTGACGGTTACCAGCCTCCACCCGAGGAGCAACCGACTGTCGACTACAATCAGGTCAGTCCTGACTATTTTGCCACCTTGGGTATACGTCTGCTCTCCGGCCGCGAATTCACGCGTGCCGATAACGAAAACGCACAGTTGGTCGCCATAGTGAATCAGACCATGGCGGCACGATACTGGCGCGGTCAGGATCCCATCGATCGGCGTCTGCAAGTAAAGGGCCGCTGGGCGCGAGTTATCGGTATAGCCGCAGACTCCAAGTACGAGAGCATGCGCGAGAGTCCAAAGCCATTTTTCTATGTGCCACTGCTGCAGGATTTTGTACGAGGCCCGGACTTATATATCCGATCATCCCAACCTCTGCAGAGCATTTCGGCTGCTCTGCTCCGCGAAGTGCACGCACTGGATGCGAACCTTGCCCTTTACGAGACGATTACGCTTCAGGAACAGGTTGACCGTTCCACCTCACCGCAACTCGTGGCCGTAGACTTGGTTTCGATCTTAGGAGGATTGGCGCTTCTCCTCGCTGCCGTCGGCCTCTATGGCGTAATGTCTTATGCCGTGGCGCAGAGCATCCGCGAGCTTGGGCTGCGCATGGCTCTTGGCGCCACCGCAGCCGATCTGTTTCGCCGGGTCATTTCACGCGGCTTGAGATTAACTGCGGTCGGCGTGCTCTGCGGCGCGACTGCTGGTCTTGTATTGACTCGATTATTCGGAAAGCTTCTCTACAACGTGAGCCCGAACGACCCGCTGGCATTCGCCTCGGCAGTGGCAGTGATGACGATCACCTCAGTCGCAGCTTGCCTTCTGCCTGCCTGGCGCGCCACGCGTACCGATCCCGCCCGAGTCTTGCGAGATTGATCCTTGTATGTGCGAGCGCTTATGGGGGCCGTTCCCGAGCGCAGCCCAGGCGGCACAGCCCCGCCCGAACCTTGCCCTACCTCTTCCGGCCCCGGGCAACCGCTTCCCTTGCCTCTTTATCCGCCGTCCGCCGCCGCTCTGTCTCCCGCTTGTCCCACAACTGCTTGCCTTTGGCCAAAGCCAGTTCCACCTTCACCCTCCCCTTCTTAAAATAAAGTCGCGTCGGAATTAGCGTTAGCCCCTTCTGTTGGGTCTTGCCGATGAGCTTGCGGATCTCTTCGCGATGCATCAACAGCTTGCGTGTGCGAAGCGGAGCGTGGTTGAAGATGTTGCCGTGCTCATACGGCCCGATGTGGGCGTTCAGCAGCCACACCGCATCGTCCTTGACCAGGCCGTAGGAGTCCTTCAGGTTGGCCAGTCCCCCCCGGATGGACTTAACCTCCGTCCCCGTCAATACCACTCCTGCCTCAAATTTTTCCAGCAAGAAGTAGTTATGTGAAGCGATCCTATTAACGGCGGCATCTCGCTCGCCGGAAGCTGTGGGATCACGGCGTGGCGATTTCTCCGGGTTGGCCTTGGTTTGGTGGGTGGATTGGCGAGCCATGGGGTTAGGGAGTAGTTATCTTAGCGCATCATCCGGCTTCCGGCTCTCGGCTTTCGGAAAACCAGCAAGTCGAACTTTGCTCCCGCGAATGGCGGAAGCCGAACGCCGGAAGCCGAATGCCGGAAGCCAACACGCACCCACTAGGCCTACGACCAAAGAGTATAACTCCCATGCGCGCAACCACTTCGGAAGCTGGAAAAGGCGATGCTATAATCCCCTCACAGACCGCATTTTTCATGGATCGAGTGGGATTCCGGCGCGAATTTCCGTCGGGACGGGCCGCAACTTGGCGCGGACTTGTCCAGGCGAACTCGTTAATCGAGCACTTTAATTTAAAGAGGGACATCCCGTGAGGAATATCGAATGAGACGTTTGGTGCGCCCAGCTCTATCGCTGTTGCTGGTCGCGGTTTTCACTCTCCCCGCCATTGCCGACAAAGCCAAGGACTTCTACGCCAAAGGTCAAGACGCGGAGGCTCGCCAGCAGTACGAGGCCGCCTACAATTTTTTCAAGCAGGCCTACGACCTCAAGCCAAAGGATCTGCGTTACCGCTCTGCCTTCGAGCGCGTTCGTTTCGAAGCTGCAGCCTTCATCGTTCACCAGGGGCAGAAGTTACGCGAAGACGGCAAACTGGACGAAGCCGTCGCCGAATTTCAGAAGGCGCTGGCCATCGATCCCTCGTTGTTCATTGCCAAGCAGGAACTGAACCGCACCGTAAAGATGATCAACGACCAGCGCAATCCTCCTCCGCAAGCCGCGGGCCCGCCCCTTGGCCTGGAACGCAAGGTTCATGAAGCGGCCGGCCCGGTGGAACTCGCTCCCATCTCGAACATCCCCATCACGGTCAAGATGCTCGCGACCAAATCCGATGTGGTGTACCGCACCGTCGGGCAACTGGCGGGAGTCAATGTCCTGTTCGATCCTGATTACACTCCCCGGGTCATCAACGTGGACCTCAACGGAGTGACCTTGGAAGAAGCGCTGGAGATTACCGCGCTCGAATCGAAAACTTTCTGGCGCGCGGTGACCTCAAATACCATTTTCGTGGCGCAGGACAATCCCGCCAAACGCAAGGAACTGGAGCAGAGCGTCCTCAAGACCTTTTACCTATCGAATCTTTCCGCGCCCACCGAGTTGCAGGATGTGGTCAACGCCATTCGTTCCGTGCTCGACGTCCAGCGCGTCCAGCAGTTACTTTCGCAGAATGCAGTGATCGTGCGCGGCACGCCCGACCAGATCACACTGGCGGAAAAGCTGGTGGAGGATCTGGACAAGGCCCATCCGGAAGTCATCGTTGACATCGCGGTAATGCAGATCAGCAAAGACCGCTCGCGCACCCTGGGCCTCAGTCCCCCGACCAGCGCCACGGTTGCGCTGCAGAGCAATCTGAACACAACCACACCGACTACCACGGGGACGACATCAACCGGAGTCGCTACCACCACAGGATCGACCGGCCTGAGCCTGAACACGCTCGGCAACCTCAACGCCACAGATTTCCAGGTCACGATTCCCTCCGCCAATCTGTCAGCCACAATGTCGGACTCCGATACCAAGCTGATTCAGAATCCTCAGATTCGCTCTCTCGATGGACAGAAGGCATCGCTGAAAATCGGCGAGCGGTTGCCCATTGCTACCGGTTCGTTTCAGCCCGGCATCGGTGGCGTTGGCATTAATCCTCTGGTCAACACGCAGTTTCAATACATTGACGTAGGCGTAGTGATCGAGATCACGCCGCACGTTCACGCGGACCGGGAGGTCTCGCTCAAGATCTCCATGGAAATCTCCTCGCAAATCAGCCAGGTCAACATCGGCGGAATCACTCAGCCCGTCATCGGACAGAAAAAAGTCGACCTGGGTGAGATTCGTCTGAAGGACGGGGAATCCAGCCTGATTGGCGGAATCATGGACGATTCGCAAACGAAATCGCTGAGCGGCATCCCTGGATTAGCGCAGATTCCAATCTTGAAATATCTCTTCGGCCAGACCTCTACGGATCATTCCTCTGACGAGACCGTATTTGCCATCACTCCGCACGTTGTGCGTGGCCCCGATGTAAACGAGATCAACCAGCGCGCGATCGATATCGGCACCGCCAATACGATCGAGTTGCGCCATGTCAGCAGAACCCAGGGCGCCCCTGCCGGCGCAGCGCCTGTTCAAACGCCCTCACAGCCTGGGAACCCGCAGCAGAACCCATCGATACAGCCTTTGGGAACTCCACCTTCTGCGGCGCAGCCGCCCGCTCCGAACTCTGCCGGCGGAACGCCCAGCTTCCTGTTCGATCCGCCCACCGTACAAGCGGTCAAAGGAAACACATTTGCCGTGAATCTGCTGATTTCCGGCGCTCAAAATGTACACTCCGTGCCGGTGCAGTTGAACTACGATCCCAAAATGCTGCAACTGGTCAACGTGTCGAATGGCGGATTCCTCTCCCAGGATGGCCAGGCCGTAGCGCTGGTTCACCGGGAGGACGAAACTATCGGACAGACGACGATTACAGCTACGCGCCCGCCCGGCGCCGGTGGAGTTTCCGGCCAGGGCTCGGTGATCACACTTACGTTCCTGGCAAAAGCCGATGGCCAAACTCCCCTGACCATCACTCGAGGTGGCGCGCGCGATCCCGGACTGCAGGCCATCACCGTCAACGGAGCGCAAGCGGCCATTACGGTTCAGTGATCATGCTTCAGAATAAGTGGTCCGATAATTATGTTCGGTATTTATGTTCAGTAATTACGATTCCGTAATTACGCTTGCCGGAGGATCAGCCCCTCCGTCGTCCGGGCGGCGGCAATTCTTGCCATCGGAGCACTCGCGATCGGAAATGGGGACGAACCAAACGCGCCCACGCGCTCCAGCCGCGAAGTGGCGAGAGAATACAGCCCACGGCGCAAGCCGTGGGATAGCACGGTTAAAAATATGCAAGCCCCCGAAGGGGCGAAAGAAAAGAGCGCCATACACTCAAAAAAGAGTCGCGTCCGCACCGATGCGCGAACATGGACTCTTCGAATTGATCTCAAATCGCAAACTCAACATGACGACGCCACAAAAATTTCCCGATAGCCGAACCGCCCGCGGTTTCACGCTGCTGGAATTAATCGTCGCCGCTACCATCTTGTCAATTCTCACCTTGATGGCCCTTCCGCTGGCCCGCGTCACCATTCAGCGCGAGAAAGAAAAAGAACTTCGGCAGGCCCTCTGGGAAATGCGCGACGCCATCGACCGCTACAAGGACGCGGCCGACCGCCAGGCCTTTCAAACTAAAATCGACACCAACGGGTATCCGCCCGACCTCGAAACTTTGGTGAAGGGAGTCGAAATGCAGGGCGGCAAGAAAATTCGTTTTCTGCGTTCCATCCCAGTCGATCCCATGACCAAGAGCACGGAATGGGGCTTGCGCTCCATGCAGGACGATCCCGACTCCGACTCCTGGGGTGGACAAAGCGTGTTCGACGTCTATACCAAGTCGCAAGGCACAGGCCTCGACGGCACTAAGTATAAGGACTGGTAAATGCGACGGGACGTGAAACAACTCGACCAGCGCACACGTGAAACGGGCGATCTCGCGTCCATTCGCACATTCGCGCGCCAGTTCGCCCGCAGCCCACGGCTCAAACGCCTTCGCGGGTTCACGCTGCTGGAACTGATGATCGTCATCAGCATCATCATGATCCTGATGGCGGTCGCCGTCCCGGTCTACAACCAGTCGATCGTGCAAGCGCGCGAATCCGTCCTGCGCTCAAATCTAAGTACTCTGCGCTCGGTCATCTCGCAATACACCTTGGATAAACAGAAAGCTCCCCAGTCGCTCGACGATCTGGTCACAGCCGGCTATCTCCGCCAGATTCCCGTCGATCCCATGACCCGCGAACCCAACTGGGAAGTAGTGCAGGAAGACGTGGAACTGGCCGTCGACCAGCAAGACCCCGGCATCACCGACGTCCACTCCGCCTCCAGCGCCACCGCCAGCGACGGCACCGCCTACAGCACCTGGTGACATAGCGAATTTAGTATTGTAATGCTGGGCGCGCAGTCGAAGCATCCCTAACGCGCCGGGAACGTATACGTAACAAGGTTTATTTGAACAACAGCGAATAGAAGTCGGGAGAAAAACCTACTCTGCCGCCTTAGCACCTTTGGGCGTCTTGTAATCTCCCGAAACCTCAAAAAAAGCGGCATCCGGCTCCGCCCGCGAAACCTGCGCTACTGTCATCCTCACCGACCCCGTGCGCGGATCGCTATGCGAGATCATCAAATTGATCCGCAGATCATCCGAGTACCAATATTCATCGACTACTGTGATCTCTTTTCCCGCGCCGCTACTCGCGGCCGGAATCGTCTGAGTCTCGCGCACTCCATGCACCGGCCCGCCCTCCATCTCACGCATGCCGAGATCTTCCTGTTTCGTGAACTCGTTCCTCGGCAACGTGGCGCCTGTAGGCGAGGCGTTGAGAAAAGATGGCGGCACGGTTGCAGGCGGGCGATTCACCGCCATCGTCCAGAAAGTTCGATCCTTCGGATTGAGCACTGTAGAAATTCGCGTCTGCGGATCGTACAGATGAATGCTTACGACCTGCGGCGTCTTGTTGCTCGAAACCGGTAACAACTCACGCGACTCGTTGTGAATGCGACCCAGGCTGTCGCGCCCAATCTCGCGAATCGTCTTTAGCTGGGTGACGGATCCATTCCGCTGCACAATCGACCGCTCCACATGGATGACGCCCGTGAACGGCGCATGAGGAATCGGCGTGACAAAGACGTCAAGCGCTTGCGCCCACACGCGAGGAGTTGCCATCTCAACGGCCAGAAGAATTAGGTAGGAAACAGCAGTTAAAGAGAATCGCCCACGCATAAGCGCCCTCCATCGACCTTCTCACGCCAAAGAATACACCGCTAGCCAGGCCCGGGCAATCGCCAGCCAAGCCCCAATAATAAAATAAGCATGAACCAGGATTCACGTGTCACGCTGACCGAGCATTGCCATCGCGAAGCGAAGGCAACGCGCAGTCGAAGCATCCCTACCTGAAACCAGTCGCTCGTACCGAAACCAACTCGCAAGGTGTAGACTACGGCAGAAAATATGCGGCCCAGCGCTTTACCTTTCTCGGGAAAGCCAATTTTCGCCCTGGTTTTCTGGTGCGCCTTCGCAGCCTGGATATTGCCCGAAATCATCGCTTGGAAAGCCCGGCGCTCCACCCATTCCTCTGACTCGCGCGACCGAGGATCGCTGGGCCTCATTGTGTTTCTCTGGTGGATCGGAATAGCAATGGACTTACTGTTTTCCCTGTTTCTGCCGCATGCAGCCATCCTAGGAAAACAGACACCGCTCTTTTTCACAGGAATCGGCCTGATGCTATTGGGAATCGCGCTTCGCTGGTACTCAGTCTGGCTGTTAGGAAAATACTTTACGTTCGACGTCGCCATACACGAAGGACAAGTTTTAGTTGAAGCAGGCCCGTATCGCTATATTCGCCACCCTTCGTACACTGGCGCCCTTCTGAGCCTGCTCGGGTTCGGTCTGTCCCTCGGAAATTGGGCAGGCCTCGCAGCCAGCCTTTCGTGTCTGGGATTCGCCTATGCCTATCGCATTCCGATCGAGGAGTTTGCGCTCGCTTCGGCGCTTGGCGAGACGTACAGACAGTATCAAAAAAGAACGTGGCGTCTCGTGCCGTTCTTGTTCTAGAGTAATCCGTCGGTGGCCCCTCTGACAGATTTGACGAGGCTGAATGATTTCTAGACGTGAGTTTGTGTTGGGCTCGGTTGCTCTTGCCGTCTCTTCCAGTGCCCCTGGCAGATTAGCGCCCGGAGCTGAACCGATCCTGGTCAACGACATTCATTCCCAACTTAATTCCACTCGGGTACTGGAAATTTTGCAGCCACGTTCCCTGCAAGACGTACAGCACATCGTTCGTACCGCGCGCAAGGATCGAAAAGCTATCTCGGTTGCCGGCGGCCGGCACGCAATGGGCGGGCAACAGTTTGGCACGGACACTTTACTGATCGACATCAGGAAGCTGAACCGAGTGCTCAACCTCGATCGCAAACACGGACTTCTAGAAGTGGAAGCGGGGATTGAATGGCCAGACCTGATTGATGGTTACCTCAGCCTGCAAAACGGAGATCTCGAGTCCTGGGGAATCGCCCAGAAACAAACCGGTGCTGATCGACTGACTATGGCTGGAACAATGGCGGCGAACGCCCACGGTCGCGGCCTAAAGATGAAGCCTTTTATAAGCGACGTCGAATCCTTCGTTCTTGTGGATCCCACGGGGACGGCGCGCACCTGTAGCCGAACGGAAAACGCCGAACTATTTCGGCTGGTTCACGGTGGATATGGACTCTTTGGCATTGTCACTTCAGTGCAACTGTGCCTTGTGCCGAGAAAGAAAATCCAACGGATCGTGGAACTTCGGACGTCGGACGATCTGATGTTAGCTTTTGAGAAGCGGATTTCTGACGGATTTCTGTATGGCGATTTCCAATTCTCCATCGAGCGTGATTCGGAGGACTTTCTACACAAAGGCGTTTTCTCCTGCTATCGATCGGTACCGATGGAAACGCCGATACCGTCCTCTGAGAAGCAACTGACTGATGAAAACTGGAGACAGCTTCTATTTCTCGCGCATACCGATCAGAAACAGGCATTCGAGCGATACGCTGCTTACTATCTATCCACGAACGGGCAGGTTTACTGGTCGGACACCCACCAACTAAGTATTTATCCAGACAATTACCATCGCGA
This sequence comes from uncultured Acidobacteriaceae bacterium, assembly GCA_963709305.1. Classification (GTDB taxonomy): domain Bacteria; phylum Acidobacteriota; class Terriglobia; order Terriglobales; family Acidobacteriaceae; genus Sulfotelmatobacter. Next base: position 23,132 of record CAVPWO010000019.1, read on the forward strand.
AATCGATCAGCGCCTCCACGCTCCGTATCCTGCTACTGAAATGATCACCGAAATTAACGTGCCACGACCAATGCTGAAGGGATTCCTCAATGAGGTGCGAGAAGACTTTCGCAAGAATAAAGTCGAACTGATTTACGGCACTGTGCGTCTCATTGAGCGGGACGACGAAAGTTTCCTGCCCTGGGCAAAGCAGGGGTATGCATGCACCATCTTCAACTTGCACATAGTTCACAGTGATGAGGGACTTCACCGTTCTGCGGAAGCCTTCCGCCGGCTTATCGACATGGCAGCACGCCGGGGAGGTACGTATTATCTGACCTACCATCGTTATGCCACCCGCAAGCAGGTTGAAGCCTGCTATCCGCAATTCGGCGAATTCCTGCGACTGAAACGGAAATACGACCCCGAAGAGCGCTTTCAAAGCGACTGGTACAGACACTACAGAACCATGTTCGCGGACTGACCCGAGCCGAGACAAGCAAAGGTTTGACCCCCTCGCGATCACTGCGGGAACTTTTCCACAGCCTCCTATGTGACGAACAACCTTTACTGAGAAATCGTAATGTGCAAAATTGGGAATATGTGCGCGCACACGATATTTTGCCCAAGCAACAAGCCAAGGTCCGGAGATAACTCCTTCGTTTGCAAGATTTTGCTTCTAACCTCTTCGGAATCAAGATTTTGCCTCGGCACCACCATACCGCAGACCCGCAACCCACTGAAAACAGATATTTTAGGCTCTGGGTATCAAAAAAAATGAAACATGACATCCCAGCTGTTTGTCCGCCATGTTGGCCAGCGGGTACCATCTACCTATGCCCCTAGAAACGCAAATCCAGGCTCCTACTTCCATTCGCGCGCCGCGAGGCAACGCCATTTCCTGCAAAGGATGGCAGCAGGAAGCTGCCATGCGCATGCTCATGAACAACCTCGACGAAGAGGTTGCCGAGCGTCCCAGGGACTTGGTGGTTTACGGCGGGACGGGACGCGCCGCGCGCAGTTGGGAAGCTTATCGCGCCATCGTCGCGACGTTGAAGAATCTGGAGAACGACGAAACTCTGCTGGTGCAATCGGGCAAGCCTGTCGGCGTATTCAAGACGCACGATCATGCGCCTCGAGTCCTGATCGCGAACTCGAATCTCGTTGGCCATTGGTCGAACTGGGAGAAGTTCAACGAACTGGAACGCGCGGGCCTCATGATGTACGGACAGATGACCGCAGGTTCGTGGATCTACATCGGCTCACAAGGCATTGTGCAGGGAACATTCGAGACGTTCTCCGCAGCGGGCGAAAAACATTTCGGCGGCGATCTCGCTGGCAAATTAATTGTCAGCGGCGGAATGGGCGGAATGGGTGGAGCGCAGCCCATGGCTGCGACCATGACCGGCGCGGCGTTTCTGGGAATTGACGTCGACCCGGAGCGCATCAAGAAGCGGCTGAAGACCGGCTATCTCGACTTCATGGTCACGACGCTCGACGAAGCGCTGCGCATTCTGAAGAATGCCGTACGCAAGAAAGAGAATGTCTCTGTCGGACTGGTTGGGAATTGCGCGGACGTGATTCCGGAGTTGGCCGAGCGCGGCGTCGTACCCGACATTCTGACCGATCAGACTTCTGCCCACGATCCGCTGAATGGGTATGTGCCGAACGGCATGACTTTAGCCGAAGCTGTCGAGTTACGAACAAATGACCCGCAGGCCTATCAGGAAAAATCACTCGACGCCATCGCTCGCCACGTGGAAGCCATGTTGCGCTTGCAGAAGATGGGATCGGTTACCTTCGACTACGGAAATAACATCCGCACTTTCGCTTTCCAGCGCGGCGTCAAGAATGCCTACGATTTTCCGGGATTCGTACCCGCGTATATTCGTCCGCTATTCTGCGAGGGCCGCGGACCATTCCGCTGGGTCGCGCTGTCGGGAGAACCTTCCGACATTCACGTTACCGACGATCTTGTTCTGGAATTGTTTCCCGAGAATCGCATCCTGCGCCGCTGGATCGACCTGGCACGTAAGCGCATCAAGTTTCAAGGCTTGCCCGCGCGCATCTGCTGGCTCGGCTACGGCGAGCGCGCGCAGTTCGGCCTGGCCATCAATGACCTTGTGAAGAGAGGCAAGATCAAGGCTCCCATCGTGATCGGGCGTGATCATCTCGACTGCGGCTCGGTGGCGTCTCCATTTCGCGAAACCGAAAACATGAAAGACGGCTCCGACGCGGTCGCCGACTGGCCTCTGCTCAATGCTCTGCTGAACACCGCTGCCGGCGCGTCCTGGGTGTCGATTCACAACGGCGGAGGCGTCGGCATCGGCTACTCGCTGCACGCCGGCCAGGTCACCGTGGCCGATGGCACCGACGAAATGGCGAAACGCATCGAGCGCGTGCTCACTACGGATCCAGGCATGGGCATCATCCGCCACGCCGATGCAGGCTACGACGAGGCAACGCAGTTTGCGAAGAAAGCCGGCGTGAGGATTCCGATGCAAGAGTGAGCTCACGTCTGTGAATGAACTTCCTTCAGTGCCGCCGAAATCGAATGTGGAAGAGCAGCCCTGCAGGACCGCGCGGAGCGAAGAAGGACGATGGGCTTTATAGCCCCTGTGTGCAAGTGATTCCCCGCCGCCGAGCCCTCGCTCGAGCTTACTTCTGGAGCGCGCTGAGTACGGCTTCATACGCCGGCTTCTTCTGGTACTTGTCATCCCAGAGAAGCGCCCAGCCCTGGCCTTTAAAGAACTGTGGAATCCAGGAATGTTTATCGGTGAACCCCCAAGTCTGCAGGAGTTTGCAGGCGGGCTGCTGAACGCAGAGTTCAGTAATTTGGCCATAGAGTTTGGCTTGCTGGTTGAGCGACGCTGGGCTGTCATTGCTGAGACGAACGTCGAGTTCGGTAATGTGCAACTCCAGACCAAGCTTGGCGAAGCGCTCCAGATTCTTCGCATAGGACGACAGTTTCGAAGGGTCATCGAATTTCAGGCTGACGTGGGTTTGGAAACCGATTCCGTCGAGCGGCACGCCGCGCTTTTTGAAATCCACGGCCATGGCATAGATTGCGTCTGACTTCTGGTTGATGACTTCGGCATCGTAATCGTTATAAAACAGCTTCGCTTTTGGATCGGACTCGCGGGCCCAGCGCAACGCCTGCTCGATGTACTTCGTGCCGCTTCCCGCGCCAACTCCCGGCTGGTCATACCAGATGGTGTGGCGCATAGTGCCATCATCGTTGAAGGCTTCGTTTACGACATCCCACGCGTAGACCTTGGAAGCATAGTGGCCCATCACGGTGTGAATGTGGCGTTGCAGAATTGCTGCGAGCTGCGGCGACGCGTATTTGCCTTCCGTAATCCATTTGGGCACCTGGTTGTGCCAGACCAGAGTGTGGCCGCGCACGACCATCTTGTGGATCTGGGCAAATGCGACCAGCTTGTCGGCTCCCGCGAAATCGTATGGATTGGGATCGCTGTCCGGCCGGGGATGAATGGGGCCGAACTTCATTTCGTTCTCGGGCTGGAGCTGGCTGAACTCGGAGCCCAGGATGCTTGAGTATTCCACTTCGGAGAGATACGCCGAAGCGGCGGCGGCGCCAATGAGAATGTGATGATTCTCGCCCGCCTGACGAAGCGTGTGAACAGAGGGCGGCGCGGCGGCTCCCAAAATTACAATGACTCCGCAGAAAAGAATCGCAGCAGTGATCTGACAGACGCGGCGCGGCAGGCCAATCCATCGCGTAGGACGAAACCGGGCGTTGATCATAAAAGTATTTCCTCTCGATGTCAGAGCTGAATGCATGATTGCGTACGACCAGGAAGATGAATTCGCCGACGTTTAGCTTCGGTGCTGCTAGACTGAAACGAGTGACGGCAAGACGAAGGTCCCAAGCATCAGGCGCATTGCTGTTGGCCAATATAGGCCAGCTTCTCACGCTACAGTCTAAGTTGACTGCCACAGCCCCACGGCGTCGATCTGATCTCAAGGAACTCGGAATTATCAAAGACGGGGCAGTCTTGTGTCTACAAGGAAAGATTGTTTCCGTGGGAAGTACGAACGATGCTTTTCGCGATTCTTGGCTCAAACGGAATCGCAACAAGATCACCGAGATCGACTGTACCGGCAAAGTGGTTCTGCCTGGCTTCGTCGATTCGCATACCCATCCCGTTTTTGTGAGCCCGCGGCTGGTGGATTTCGAGAAGCGCATCGAAGGCGCTTCTTACGAGGAAATTGCGGCCGCTGGCGGAGGCATTCGATCCAGCGTAGAAGCGGTTCGCAAAGCATCAAAGGGAGCGCTGGCCGCGAACATTGGGATTGCTCTCGAAGAAATGGCCGCGCACGGCACAACTACGGTGGAAGCCAAGTCAGGCTACGGGCTCACGGTCGAATCGGAACTGAAATCGCTGGAAGCGATTCGGGAAGCCGCCTCTCGCTGGCCGGGAACGGTGGTCTCTACCCTGCTTGGAGCTCATGTGGTTCCAAAAGAATTTCAGGGCCGCTCACAAAACTATCTTGAGATCGTCTGTACAGAGATGATCCCGCAAGCAGCCAGGCGGAAGCTCGCCCGTTTTGTGGATGTGTTCTGCGACCAAGGGGCATTTACCCCGGAAGAAACTGAACAGATTTTTGAAGCCGCTGCAAAATATGGATTGGGCGTTCGCGCGCACGTGGGCCAGCTAACGGAGACAGCTCTTTCATCATTTTTGCGTTTCAATCCCGCGTCGTTGGACCACATGGACCATGTGAACGAAGCGGACATTGCGGAGTTAGCCAGGCACGACACCGTGGCGACACTTCTGCCGGGAGTAAACTATTTTCTTGGCCTGAGAGAATATGCGAACGCGCGCCGGTTGATCGACGCGGGCGTGCCGGTCGCATTGGGCACGGACTACAATCCCGGCACTTCGCCGACCTTCAGCATGCCGATGGCAATGTCACTGGCCTGCACCCAGATGACAATGTCTCCGGCGGAGGCAATTGTTGCGTCCACAATCAACGGGGCGTGGGCTCTACGGATCGCCGACCGAAAAGGCACCATCGAGCCGGGGAAAGATGCCGATCTGGCAATATTTTCGGTCGATGACTACCGCGAAATTCCCTACTGGTTTGGGGAGAACCATTGCGCGTTGACAGTTCTGAATGGAATGGTCGCATCGCGAGAGTGAACATTCGCGAGATAATATTCGTATTAAATGAAACGGAGCAGTGCGTCTCCGCTTGGCGCCTACTCCAGGAATCCACAGAAAGAAGCAAGCCGATTATTCTACCGAGGATAAAGATAAAGAGGATAAAGGTAAATATGAACCGCACTCTCGCAGTTATCACATTTTTCGTGCTCGTAATTTCGCTGGCCGCCGCGCAGCGACTGCCGGAGGGCGCCAGACCAGAGAATTACAAACTGACCTTCACTCCCGATCTCGACAAGGCAACGTTTGAAGGGGATGAAACCGTCGCCATCCGGTTGCTGAAACCTACTTCGGAGATCACCTTGAACGCGGTGGACATCGATTTTCACGATGTGACAGTCAGCAGCGGTGGTGCGACGCAGAAAGCTAAAGTCACCGCCGAAAAGGAAAAAGAGATGGTGGTGCTAGGCGTGGAGAAACCGCTGGCGGCGGGTCCGGTCACGGTTCACATTGCCTACTCCGGCATTCTGAATGACGAAATGCGCGGCTTGTACCTGGGCAAGGACGATCACGGGCGTAAGTATGCCGCATCGCAGTTTGAAGCCACCGACGCGCGGCGCGCCTTCCCTTCTTTCGACGAACCGGACTACAAAGCTACTTTCGACATAACCGCGGTCGCCGACAAAAGCCTGGTCGCGATTTCGAATCAGAAAATTGTCTCGGATACGCCCGGCCCTGGCGACAAACATACGGTGCGTTTCGCCACGACGGCAAAGATGTCGTCTTATCTGGCCGCGCTGGTAGTGGGCAACTTCGAATATGTCCAGGGAGAAGCGGATGGCATTCCGATTCGCGTCTACAGCACTCCCGGGAAGAAAGAGATGGGAACGTTCGCGCTGGATGTCGCCAGCCACGTTCTGAAATATTACGACCACTACTTCAACATTAAGTACCCTTATGGAAAGCTGGACTTGATCGGCCTCCCGGACTTTTCCGCGGGTGCGATGGAGAATACGGGCTGTATTACCTTCCGCGAATTGATTCTTCTCATCGATGAGAAGCACGGCTCTGTCGGCCTGAAAAAGGAGATTGCCGGCGTGATTGCGCACGAAATGGCGCATCAATGGTTTGGCGATCTGGTCACCATGAAGTGGTGGGACGATGTATGGCTCAACGAAGGCTTTGCGACATGGATGTCGAGCAAGCCGATCGAAGCGTGGAAGCCGGAATGGAATTTCAACCTGGATGACGTAAGCGACACCGGCGGAACACTGAACGTCGATTCACTGGCGAACACGCGGCCCATTCATCAGGCGGCGGAGACGCCGGCGCAGATTCAGGAATTGTTCGATGGAATCGCTTACGGCAAGGCAGCGTCGGTGCTGCGCATGCTGGAAGCGTATCTGGGAGAGGAGACGTTTCGCGCCGGCGTGAATGCGTACCTGCAGCAACATCAGTACGCGAACGCGACGGCCGGCGACTTCTGGGATGCGCAGGCCAGAACCTCTAAAAAGCCGGTCGATAAGATCATGCCTACCTGGGTGAATCAGGCGGGCGCTCCGATTCTGAACGTGAAGACTCAATGCTCGGTCAACTCTACCAGCGTCGCGGTGAGCCAACAGCGGTATTACTATGACCGCTCGAAGTTCGAAGCGCCTCACGATGAACTGTGGCAAATCCCGCTGTGCCTGCGGGGTTCGGCGAGTGGCAAGAATTCGAAATGCGAACTCATGACAAAGAGGGAAGAAACCTTCACGCTACCGGGTTGCTCCCTATGGGTTCTGACCAATGCCGGCGGGGCCGGCTACTATCGAACGGCTTACCAGCCGAACGCGGTTCGGGCACTGGCAAGTGACGCGGAGACTGAACTGACTCCTGCCGAGCGAATCGTAGTGGAGAACGATATCTGGGCGTCGGTGCGAGTGGGCCGCGAACCCGTAGGCGACTACCTCGCTTTTGCACAAGGCTTGCAGCCGGACCGCAACCGTGCCGTAGTGGAAGATGTTCTGGGAGGCCTCACTTTCGTGGGAAAGTATCTGGTCAGCGACAGCGATCGTGATGAATATCGCGCGTGGCTGCGGCAATATCTGGCGCCGGCTATGAAGGACCTGGGATACGAAGCCAAGCCGGGAGAGAGCGACGAACAAAAGGCTTTGCGGACGGAAGTGTTTCGGGCGCTGGGGTACGATGCCCGCGATCCAGAAACTCTGGAAGAGGCGCGCAAACTCGCTGACAAGGCACTGAATGATCCCGCGTCTGTCGATAGTGAAATGGCGGGAGGCGCGTTTGCGCTGGCGGCCTTGAATGGCGACTCCGCATTCTATGATCGGGTGCTACGGGCAGCGAAGAATCCTAAATCGCCGGAGCTGTACTATACGTATCTCTATACGCTGCCGCGATTCAGCGATCCGGAGTTGTTGCAGCGCACGCTGGATTTTGCTATCTCGCCGGAAGTGCGCTCGCAGGATGCGTTGCGGGTGATCACCAGCGTAATGAGAAATCCGGCCGGTCAGGACCTGGCCTGGAATTTTATTCGGTCCCACTGGGATGCGGTGGCGAAAGCCGGAGGTCCGTTTGCCAGCGCAGAAGTAGTGGGAGCGACCAGCGGTTTCTGCGATACGGGGAAGCGCGATCAAGTGACGGAATTCTTTTCTGAGCACAGGATTGCGGCAGCGGAGCGCACTTATAAACAATCCATAGAGCGTATTAACGCCTGTGTTGATTTGAAGTCGCAGCAGCAGCCGCAACTGGCGTCGTGGCTGGGTCAGCACGGCACTGCTGGCGGAAAATAGACCAGGGGCCATACAGGGCCGGGACAGCAGGTCCCTCGACTGCGCAGGATCTTTCGTTTTGCGAACGATCCCGCTGCGCTCGAGATGACAAACTGTGCCGGCCTCTCTTAAATTACGGCAGTACTGGATTACGGCATGACTGGAAGAACCAGGTGGGAGGGCAGATCGCGTGAGCAATAGATGCGCTGGGTTGCAGAAATGAAATCCGAAGCGGTGGCTTGATAGATGCTGGGCACGAACTTCTGCGGATTGCGGTCGATCACGGGAAACCAGGTCGATTGAACCTGGACCATGATGCGATGACCTTTGAGGAACACGTGATCGTGATCGCGCAGCGGGATATTCCACTCCGTCGCCTTATTCGGCGTCAAGGGAGACGGCTTCTCGTAGCTGGTGAGGTAGCGGCCGCGCCGCACTTCCATGGCAACCGGGAGTTCGTAGCCGTTTAAAGATTGAGCATATTGGCCGGGCTTCGGGCCTTCGTCGGGAGTCCAGGCATTTTTCTGGGCGTCCTGGGGATATACGTCGATCAGCTTGACAACGAAATCGCTATCGGTGCCGGAAGTCGAGGCGAATAGATTAGCCGCGAGCGGACCTGTCACGATGAGATCATGGTCGAGCGGTTCGCTGAGGAAAGACAGAACGTCAGGGCGGTGATCGACAAAACGCTGGTCGGCAACTTCCCAGGTGCGCCAGTCGCCTGCGGGATATGTGGGCGAGATGGGCCGCTGGCGGTAGGGCACGGGATTGGCGGGATCGGAAACATACTCGCGGTAAGCACGGTCCGACTTATTAGCGTCGGGCGCGGAGAAAGACAACGTTCCGTCGGCGTGAAAATAAAGTTTGGTAAGCTTCGCTTGCTTCGGCGGCCAGGCCGGGTAAGTACGCCAGGTGTTCGACCCACTCTGAAACGTGCTGGCCTGCCATTGCGGCTTCTCGCCCTGGCCGTGCAGATAATAACGGAAGAACGGAGCTTCGATCGTCTCGCGAAATTCGCGGGCGGTTTCGTGGCCGCCAAAGGGAACAATGCCGATGCTGTCTCCCTTGGGACTCTGCCACTCGCCGTGATACCACGGACCAGCAACAATGAAATTTGTGTGCTGCGGATCGCTCTCCTCGGCGTGACGGAAAATCTGCCACGGTCCCCAGGGATCTTCCTGATCCCAGAATCCCGCAACATTCAAGTTAGGCACGGTAGACGCGTGAAGCTGGCTGACCCAGGCTTCTTTTTTCCAGAACTCATCGTAGTCGGGGTGTTCCACGCTGGAGTTCCAGTACGGTATGGAGCCGTGAAGATATTTCGCGTTGATGTTGGAGAGCGGACCAAGGTTCAGGTACCACTCGTAGGTATCGTAAGTTTCAAACTCGAAGTGCGTGTTCTTGTTCTTGTCGGACTGCTCCATGACCGCGTATTCGAAGTCATAACTTTCGCGGAGCGCTCCATAGCGGTGGTCATCGTCGTTCATCCACTGGTCGACGGGCGAGGCTTGCTCGCTGATGGCCGCGAGTGCAGGATGAGGATGAAGGAGTGTTAGCGCGGTGGTCAATCCATCGTAGGAGACGCCGAACATTCCGACTTTGCCGTTGTTGTTGGGGACATTTTTCAAAAGCCAGTCGATCGAATCGTAGGCATCGGTGGTTTCGTTGGTGGCCTTAGGATCATTCAAGTCAACCCAGGAGGAAAGATTAAACACTCCTTCGGACTTGAAGCGTCCGCGCAGATTCTGGAATACGAAAATGTAACCATCTTGCGCGAGTTCCTTGAGAGAGGTGGGGATCTGCTCGGGCGGTTTTTCGGGAACCCCGTAAGGAGTGCGGCGAAACAGGATGGGCAGCGGACCCTGTTGATCGATGGGAGTGAGAATCGCAGTCTGCAGATGCACTCCGTCGCGCACCGGGATCATGACTTCCTGAAGCTTAAAGAGCGGCTTCGTTGCAGGCTGCGGAGTTTGCTTTGCAACAGAAACTGCCATCAGCATTGCGATCGAGATCGCCGTCAGGGACGCAATCAACAGCGGCGGGGCGAAGCGCACGGGCAGGCGCACTGGGTTCCTCCAGTTAATTATTGTGAAGACAGGCTGGGGAAGTATATCAATATTGCGAATGACTCAGAACGACCTTACGCAGAAGTTTCCCCGGCTCAGGCCGGTGGGACCCACGCCGCCGCCAGTAGCAAAACTCTACATGACTGGCGGAATGGTGACGCCCATGACGGCGAGGCAACGAATCAGTTCGCGCCGCACCACGGCGACGGTCGCCAGAAGAAATTGCTTTCGTCTTTCATCCGGTTCGATCAGGATCGGATAGCGATGGTAGAACGTATTAAAGAGCTGCGCGAGCTGGAAAACATGTTTGGCAAGGTATGCCGGCTCCGTGGTGGCAATGCACTTGTCAATCACATAGGACGTTTTCGAGGACGCGAGCCATAGTTCCCAGAATTCATTGCCCGCCGCGCCATCGAGATAGGTTGCAAGATCAGCGGCGGGAATGTTGCTCTCGCCAAGGAAAGTGTCGGGATTGGCTTCAGCTTTGCGGAAGATGCTCGTGGCACGGACGACCGCATATTGCGCGTAAGGCCCGGTCTCGCCTTCGAAGCTGAGAGCTTCTTTGAAATCGAAAGCGATGACCGATTGCTTGGTGAATTTCAGCATGAAGTAACGTAGCGCACCGATGGCAATCTGCGTGGCAATCTCCTGGCGCTCCCGGTCGCTGAGCTGGGGATGGCGAGAGTCGACTTCGTTCTTGGCCGAAACGATGAGTTGATCGAGCAGGTCGTCCGCTTTGACCCCGAAACCTTTGCGGCCGCTGACTTCGATGTAAGAGCGCGTCTTATCTTGATGGCTCAGGTTGTAACCAAGCTCTGCTGCGCAGCGCGGGGTCAGTGCAACCATCTCGTAGGAGAAATGTGTGTAGTGGTCGGCGGCTTCTCCGTGGCCTAGTCCACGCAGGGCTTCGATGACCGTGTTCTGCGCCTCCGATTGCCGGGCATCGATGACGTTGTAGATTTCGGCGACGTCGCCGAAGTGAGGGTGCTCCTTTTCGCCGTTTACCGTTGATATCCAGCAGTCGTAGCCGTTGGGATAGCGGTAGAACTTACGATAGCCGAAGTCGCGCCCCAGAAGCCCGAACTTCCACATGTGGTAGGCGATGTCCTTGCCTACGTAGCCCACGGTGCCGTTGGAGCGGACGATAACTTTCTGGTCTTCCTCGATGATCTTGTCAGCCTCTGTGTCCTCAGTGTCCTCTGTGGTTGAATTTGCTTTTCCTGTCCCAGCGCGCCGCATCACCCAGCATCCTTTATTCTTGCCTCCGCTTTCGAAGGTGAGCACGCCTCTGTCTTTCAGCTTCGCGAAGGCCGCGTCCCAAAAATGCAGGCGGAGGATTTCGCTTTCGCGCGGAAGAAAATCGTATTCGATGTCGAGCCGGTCCATGGTTTCAAGATGGCGCTGCAACACGGCAACCGAGATCAAGTCAGCGATAGCGGCGGTTTCCGTGGAAGCGTCTTCGATGGCGTGCAGCGTCTGCAGCCGTATTTGCAGATTCTGCTTGTCCTGCTCGTACCACTTCGAGACTTGAGCGTAGAGATCCCAGCAGTAGTAGTCGAAGCGCGGCTGCCGAGTCAGGGCTTCGATTTCGGCGCGAGATTTCTTCTCGATGTGGGTAAAGCCGACGACCACGTCGGCGACCTGCACGCCCGTATTGTCGATGTAGTTCTGAACGTCGACCGCTCTGCCTGCAGAGCGCAGGAGCCGGACAAATGTGTCGCCGAGAATTGCGTTGCGCAGATGTCCGATGTGAGCGGCCTTGTTGGGATTGATGCTGGAGTGCTCGACCAGAATCTTGCCGTGAGGAATCTCGGCGGTTGGCTGCGTACCAGCGGTGAGAGCAGTGGCCATCCATGCCCGGTCGATCTTCACATTCAAGTACCCGGGAGGAGCAACGCTCATTTCGGCGATGCCTTCGATGGAACCGATCTCGGCTCGAATCGATTCTGCGATCTTCAACGGGGCGGAGCGTAGCGCCTTGGCGAAAGGAAAAATCGGAATCGCGAAGTCGCCGAGTTCGACGGTCGGAGGCTGCTCGATGACTACGCTGGTCAGGACGGCGGCGGGAGTGCGCTGCTGCAGACACTGCAGCACTCGCTGGGCAAGGCGTTGTTCCAGATGGCGATACAAGAAGTCCCTCGAAGCACTGGAAGAACAGTGATTTTACCAGAGCGCGCGGCGAGCGCGCGTTTGACGGAGATAGAACGCGTTGCCTATGATGAAAGTTTCGTCGTTGGTCGTTAGTCCTTGGTCGTTGGCCCCAGCGACGAACGACTAATGACCAACGACGATTTTCATATGCGCATTGCCTATCTTGAATGCTTTTCCGGCATGAGCGGCGACATGTTCCTGGGTGCGCTGATCGACGCCGGAGTTTCGCCGCGACTGCTGGAGGAAACCGTGTCCGCTCTGGGGCTGGGCGCGCGGCTGGAAATCTCACGAGTTGTGCGCAGCGGAATTTCGGCGACCAAGGTGGACGTTTGGGTGGACGGCGAGAAGGATCTTCCTCGGGAAGAATACTGGGCGAAGCAGGACTTGGCGCGGGCGTCCATGCTCCCGATAAATCAAACCAAGCACGATCATCCTCATGCTCATGATCACGATCACCAACAACATCATCATGAACACGAGCATTCCTCAGCGGTCAGCGGTTCGCGGGCAGGAGTGCCCGCGCCACACGAACACTCCCACGGACGAGGGCTCGCCGAGATTCGCACAATCATCAGCAAGGCTGCAATCAGCGATACGTCGAAGAAGACTGCGATTGCGATTTTCGAGGCGCTGGGGGCGGCGGAGGCCAAAGTTCACTCGATGCCGATCGAGAACGTGCACTTCCACGAAGTGGGTGCGGCAGATGCGATGGTCGATATTGTTTGTGCATCGGTAGGTGCAGAGGCTCTGGGTGTGGATGAGATCGTTTGCTCTCCGTTGAACGTTGGCGGTGGAATGGTGCAGTGCGCACACGGTAGTTTCCCTGTGCCGGCCCCTGCGACGATCGAACTGTTGAAAGATGCGCCCGTGTATTCTTCTGGAGTTCAGGCCGAGTTAGTCACGCCAACGGGGGCGGCAATTGTGAAGGTATTGGCCAGGCGCTTTGCCTCTTTCCCCGAGATGAGGATTGAAAAGTCGGGATACGGCGCAGGAACGCGAGAGTTCGCGGGCCATGCCAATGTCGTTCGATTGATTGTGGGTGAAGCGGCTTCAACTCTGTCCGCGAAGACGGCTTCCGAGACCATTACTGTGCTGGAAGCAAACCTGGATGATTTAAATCCGCAGGTATTTGGGTACGTGATGGATCGTCTGCTCGAAGACGGCGCCCTGGACGTGTTTGGCGTGCCCGTGCAGATGAAAAAGAGCCGGCCGGGCACGCTGCTCGCGGTGCTGTGCAAACCCGCAGACGCGGACAAGCTGGCGCAGATCATCTTCACGGAGACTACGACGCTAGGCGTGCGAAGGCGGGACGAAGTGCGGCAGACACTGGCGCGCCGCTGGGTGAACGTGAGGACCGAGTGGGGCGAGGTTCGCATCAAAATTGCCAGCATGAATGGAACCGTCACGAACTATGCGCCCGAGTATGAGGATTGCCGGCGCATCGCGGTTGAGCATCATGTACCGCTGAAGACGATAATTCAGGAAGCCACGCGCCTGTATCTGGGGAAAGAGCAAAAGCGTTAACCACGGAGGACACTCAGGAGCACAGAGTAGTCCCCTTGGATTGCTTGCGACTCCGTGGTTAAAGAATATATGAGCAGAAAGTTTTACATAACGACTCCGATTTATTACGTGAACGCGCGGCCGCATATTGGCCATGCTTACACGACAATCGCCTGCGACACGATTGCGCGGCGGCAGCGACTGTTGGGAGCCGATACTTTCTTTCTGACCGGCACCGACGAGCATGGCCAGAAAATTGAGCGAGCCGCGGAAGCCGCCGGCAAAACTCCTCAGCAATATGCCGATGAGATTTCGGCGGAGTTCCGGCAACTGTGGAAGCGGATGGGAATCTCGAACGACGATTTCATCCGCACCACCGAAGAGCGGCACAAGAAGCGCATGCAGGAATTTTTCCGGCGCATCCGCGACAACGGTTACATTTACAAGGGCACGTACACGGGGCAGTACTGCGTCTCCGACGAACTCTACGTGGATGGCGCGCAGCCCGGCGATCCTTGCCCTACTTGCGGCCGGATCACCGAGACTGTGCACGAAGAAAATTATTTCTTCAAGCTCTCTGCTTTTCAGGACAAACTGCTGGAACTTTATAAGGACCCGGAATTCATTCGGCCGGAGGCGCGGCGCAATGAGGTGATTTCGTTTGTGCGGTCGGGACTGCGCGACCAGTCGATCAGCCGCTCGACATTTTCGTGGGGCATTCCCGTGCCCGACGATCCCAAGCACGTGATTTATGTGTGGCTGGATGCGCTGGCCAATTACATCACCGCTATCGGCTATGGCTCGACCCACCCCGGTGCCCAGGAAGCGTTCAAGAAATATTGGCCGGCTGACGTGCACATGATCGGCAAGGAAATCGTTCGATTCCATTGCGTTTACTGGCCGGCATTTTTGTTGGCGGCAGGCTTGGCCTTGCCCAAGGCGATTGTGGCGCACGGCTGGCTGCTGTTTGAAGAGAGTAAGATGTCGAAGTCGCGCGGCAATATTGTGCGCACGGAAACCATTCTCGACGTGCTGGGGGCAGACGCGCTGCGTTATTTTCTGTTGCGTGAGGTGGTGTTCGGGCAGGATGGTTCGTTCTCGTTCGACGCGCTGGTCCAGCGCTACAACTCGGATCTCGCCAATGGACTGGGAAACCTGGCCAGCCGCACGTTAACTATGATTAACCGGTACTTCAAAGGCGAAGTGCCCTATCCGTCGCCCGCGGCGGCGAGAACCCCAGCCGATGAGGCGATCGCCGAAACGGCACGCAAGACGATTCGCGAATTCGGCGTGCTGTTCGATCAGTTCCAGTTCTCTCGCGCACTGGAAGCAGCGTGGGGATTGGTGGCTGCGGTCGACAAATATATTGTTGAGAATGAGCCCTGGTCGCTGGGCGAGAAGCAGGACGATGCCAGCCGTGCACGGCTGGCCACGGTGCTCTACACCTCGGCGGAAGCGTTGCGGATTGCGACTGCGCTGGCGCATCCGGTCATGCCGGACGCAACGGCCAAAATATGGGAGCAGATGGGACTGGGGGACATACAGAAACTCGCGCTTTCCGATCTGGCTTGGGGACAGTTGCGGCTGGGAACGAAACTTGGCGAGGTCCGCCCCGTGTTTCCGCGCGCGGACAAGAGTGCGATTGAAAGGATGCAGCAGATGGAAGATCAGCAGCGAGGGCCGGCGGTAGAAGAATCGAACGAACCGACGACAGCGGCATCGGCGCCAGCTCCGGTGAAGGCACAGCCAGTTGCTTCGCCGGCCACGACAAACGATGGCGGAAAAATTACGATCGACGATTTTTCGAAAGTCGAATTGCGGGTTGGCATGGTGAAGGTCGCGGAGCGCGTGCCCAAAGCGGACAAACTTCTGCGGCTGGAAATCGATATTGGCACGGAGGTGCGGCAGGTTTTGGCCGGCATTGCGGAAGCTTACGCGCCCGAAACCTTAGTGGGCCGCAAAGTCGTAATCGTGGCCAACCTTGCCCCGCGAAAACTGCGCGGCATGGAGTCGAATGGGATGATTGTGGCGGCATCGCTGGAAGGCGGAAAGCCGGTGCTGGCGAGCTTTCTGGAGGATGTGCCGGTGGGGGCGCGGCTGAAGTAAATTGGAACGAAGCAAGAGTAGGTGGCGGCAAAAACCTGGCCGTGCTTCGCTCGGGCTGGACGGGCGAAGGCGCCCGTCCCCACGCAATCAAAATCAGAACCGCGCTTTTTGCCAACAACCAACAGCTAGCGACCAACAACCATGTTCGTAGATTCTCACGCGCATCTTGATGGCAAGCAGTTCGACTCGGACCGCGAGCAAGTGATCGCTCGCGCTCGAGAGGCTGGAGTGCGGACGATGGTTGCAATCGGCAACGGGGATGGCCCTCCGCTGCTTGATGCCGGCATTCAACTCGCCGAACAATATTCGTTCCTGTATGCCACGATCGGGATCCATCCACACGAAGCGAAACTAGCCGATGATGTCGCATATGCCGAGATGGAGCGACTGGCGCGGCATCCCAAGGTCATCGCGTGGGGCGAGATTGGTTTGGATTACCACTACGATCATTCGCCACGGGAAACTCAGAAGCAGGTATTTGCTCGACAGATGGAGCTAGCGGCGGCAGCGAAACTGCCCATCGTCATTCACTGCCGGCCATCGGACGGCAGCGAAGATGCCTGGGAAGACTGCCTGGGCTTACTTAAAGATCAGTGGGCGCCGCACGGGTTGGGGGGAATTCTCCACTGCTTCACTGGAAACTGGCCACAGGCGAAACGCGCGCTCGACATGGGTTTCATGATCTCCTTCGCCGGCAACCTGACCTTTCCCAAGGCGCAGCAAATCCGCGACGCCGCGGCCGAGGTCCCGCTCGACCGCATGCTCATTGAGACGGACTGCCCTTATCTAGCGCCGGTCCCGCATCGCGGAAAACGCAACGAGCCGGCCTTCGTCAAAGAAACGGCAGGCAAACTTGGCGAATTGCGCGGACTCTCCATGGACGAAGTAGGCGAACAGACCTCCCGCAGTTTTTACAAATTTTTCAAATTGGCTGAAACGGTTGAAAGCAAAGTTCCCTCCCGCTAGAAGATTCGGTTCTGGTACCCTCAAGGGTTATATTCCCTTATTTCAGAAAGATTAGAAATGTATGCCCGATAACAGTTTCGACGTCGTGAGCAAAATCGATCTGAATGAAGTTTCGAATGCCATTCAGCAGGCGCTCAAGGAGATTCACACGCGTTTCGATCTGAAGGATTCGAAGTCCAACATCGAATTGGAAAAGGACGCAATCGTATTGCACTCCGCCGACGAATACAAACTGAAGGCTGTGAACGACATCCTGCAACAGAAATTAGTGAAGCGCGGGGTTTCGCTCAAGGGACTGACCTATGGCGCGGTCGAACCGGCGGCGGGAGGAACGGCAAAACGCAGAGTGACCATGCAGCAAGGTATTGCCATCGAGAAGGCGCGCGAAATTGTGAAGCTGGTAAAGGACTCCAAGAAGAAGGCGCAGGCTTCGATTCAGGCAGACTTGGTTCGCATCAGCAGCAAAGACCGCGACACGTTGCAGGAAACGATTGCTCTGCTGAAACAGCATGACTTCGGAATTGATTTGCAGTTTACGAATTACAGAACGAATTAAGGCGGACGTCAGACCTTGGACCTCGGACTTCAGATCGCTAGCGCCACGCGAGGCAGCGGGTTTGAGGTGCGAGGTCTGACGCCTGAGATCCGGCATCCGAGGTCCGATTCTTGAGCGCGACCGCTAGCATCAACGGGAAAGAAGTATTCGATCTGCTGCGGGAGGATCTCGTCGCGCTGGAGGGAGAGTTTGGGCGCGACACGGTCTCGGGCGTTGCGGCCATCACCGAGATTGGCGAATATCTGCGGGCAGGCGGAGGCAAGAGAATCCGGCCCGCGCTCCTGCTTCTCTCCGCCAAACTGCTTGACTATCAGGGACAAGGCGCAATCCGGCTGGGCGCGGTCGTCGAGATCATTCACACCGCGACGCTGGTGCACGACGACATTATCGACGAGGCCAAGACGCGGCGCGGACGGCCCGCGGCGAATACGCAGTGGGGGAATTCGAAGTGCGTGTTAGCCGGAGACTGGCTCTACATGCAGGCGTTCAAGATTGCGGTGCAGGAGCGAAACTTCCGCATTCTGGACACTCTGATTGAACTCACGCAGCAGATGGTCGAGGGAGAACTGCTGCAGATGGAAAAACTAGGCAAACTGATTACTCTGGACGAGCACTTCGATCTCATCTTCCGTAAGACCGCGTGTCTGTTTTCAGTCTGCATGCGACTGGGGGCCATTCTAGGCGGGGCTACCGCCGCACAGGAGGCGGCTTTGGGCCAATACGGACATGACCTGGGCATGGCGTTTCAGATAGTCGATGATGTTCTCGACCTGACTGCGTCGGAAAATATACTCGGCAAGCCGGTTGCCAGCGATCTGCGTGAGGGCAAGGCGACCATGGCAGTGATTCACGCGATTGAGCGCTGCACACCGCAGGAGCGATTCAAGATAGAGACAGTGCTTCATCATGGCGCGTTCAACGGGGTCAGTCACGGTGAGGTTCTGGAGATTTTGCAGCGCTACGGATCGCTGGAGACGGCAACGGCTCGGGCAGCGCACTATGCGGAGTCCGCGCAGAAATCGATTTGCACTTTTCCGGATTCGGAGATCAAGCGCGCCCTGCTATGGGCCCCCGAGTTCGTGGTGGCAAGAGAGAAATAGTCAATTCACGACCTGCGTAATTTGATGTTTCAGTTTACTGGAATCGCTGCAACGCAAGATCCCTTCGACTTCCCCTCTGCCTGAAGGACGGCTCCGATCAGGATGACTCCTGCGGAACCTGGCGGCAATAGAGATTGCTATACTGAACCCTTTCCTGACGTGTAGGAATCGAAGCATCAGCGGGTGCGTTGATTACTGCCTATGATTTACTTGCTCTCCATTATGGCGCGCCAAGGCTATGCCCTGACGTTTGGATTGCTATTTGCCGAAGCGCTTGGACTGCCCTTCCCGGCGGCGATCGCATTGGTAGCGGCGGGCGCTGCCGTCGCATCTCACACCTTGTCTGGTCCGGCGGTGCTTCTCGCCTGCATGGTCGCCCTGCTGATCGGCGACTCGGCGCAATTTTGGCTGGGACGTTACTCCGGCTGGGCGTTGCTGGGATTTCTTTGCCGCCTTTCCATGAATCCGGAGACCTGCATTCTTCGTTCGGCCGAATCGTTTTATAAACGCGGTAAAGCCACGCTGATCATCGCCAAGTTCATCCCCGGGGTCAACACCATGGCGGCGCCGCTGGCGGGCAGCATGAAAATGCGCTTCTGGCAATTCCTGCGTCTGGATTTTGTTGGCGCGCTGCTGTACTCATCGACGTACTTGCTAGTAGGATACGTTTCGCGCGATTTTCTGGCCGCCACCTTGAGCGGGTTCCATGCCGCCGGACGCGCTATGGAGATCATCGTCATCACTGCGCTGGTCGGGTACGCAATTTATCGAACTGTACAGTTTCGTAAGTATAAAAAGTATCGCATCATGCCGCGAATACAAGTCCAGGAACTGGCGGCGCGTCTGGCTTCGGAGGAGGCCGGCCGCGTGCTGATCGTCGACGTGCGCAGCCATGGATACTACGACATTGGCGCCGAGCGCATCGCCGGCTCGATTCGCATCGAGCCCAATAATCTCGATGAGGAGATCAAGCATCTCCCTAAAGATAAGGACATTTATCTTTACTGCACTTGAGCACGCGAAGCCACCAGCGCCCGGGTGGCGCATTTACTGCGGGAAAAAGGATTCAACACGTTCGTGATCGTCGGAGGACTGACCGCCTGGCGCAAGGCCGGAGGACATCTGGAGTCGGTTCCAAAAAATGATCTGGTGAAGCTGCCGACATTTAATTAAGCATGTAGCTGGTTCACGCCCCGAATTGCCTTGATGATGCCGCATTCGCCTCCACGAGATAGTGATTCCCGATGAAGCGGGAAGATGGTGTAGGATTTCGGCCTTGCAATGACTGCCACAAGAACCCACGATGGCGCTAGTAGCGCCCGGATGAACGGCGTGCTTTTTCTCTTAAGCCTCTCCGTTCTCATCAACTATATCGACCGCAGCAACCTCTCTATCGCCGCACCCTTGATCAAGGATGAGTTGGGAATCTCGGCATCCCAGCTCGGCATCTTGCTATCGGCATTTTTCTGGACCTACGCATGGATGCAGATTCCAGCCGGCTGGCTGGTGGACCGCTTCGATGTGAAGTGGGTTTTTGCCACCGGCTTTTTCGTATGGTCGGTCTCGACTGCGGTTACCGGGCTCTTGCACGGGTTCGCGGCGCTCCTGGTCATCCGCATTATTCTCGGTCTGGGGGAATCGGTCGCGTTTCCTTCCTATAGCAAGATCCTGTGCCGCCACTTCAAGGAAAACCGGCGCGGCTTCGCCAACTCCATGATCATGGCCGGGTTGGCGCTGGGCCCCGCGCTCGGAATGAAGGTGGGAGGAACCGCCGTCGGTCGTTTTGGATGGCGGCCGTTTTTTGTCGTGCTCGGCTTGGCGGGTTTGCTTTGGCTCCCACTGTGGTCGGCGTTGATGCCGCGCAGAACGGCCACTCCATCCCGGCCACAAGGGCCCAGCGCCGGCGTGCTCGACATTCTGCGGCAACGCTCCGCGTGGGGCACCTGTATCGGACAATCCTCCATCAATTACTACCTGTATTTCCTGGTAACGTGGTTGCCCTTCTATCTGGTGCGAGGACGCCAACTGTCCTTGAACGAAATGGCAAATGCAGGCGGACTGCTTTTCGTGGTTTCGGCGATTTCATCCGCAGCCAGCGGAAAACTGTCGGACCGCTGGATCCGCGCGGGAGCCTCTCCTACCCTGGTGCGCAAGGGCATGATGCTCTTCGGCCACACGGGCATTGGCATATTTCTCGTTCTGACGGTACTGGCGCCCGGCCGCCTCCTCACCGCATCACTGGCCCTCACCGGGGCGTTTCTAGGAATCAGCGTCTGCAACAGTTGGGCTATCTCGCAGATGTTGGCCGGGCCACGCATGGTGGGCCGGTGGGTTGGCGTGCAGAATTTCGTTGGAAATCTTGCCGGAGCCGTCGCCCCGGCGCTTACCGGATTCCTTCTGGATCGAACCGGTTTCTTCTATTGGCCATTCCTGATCACTGCTGTCGTGGCCTGGATTGGCGGCCTCAGTTGGTGGTTCGTGGTTGGCCCGCTCGACGAAGTCGACTGGGAGAAGAATCTCGGCCCAGCGCGCTTCCGCATCGAAGGCGCTCCGGCGACGGGTGCGGCGCGACCGTAATACACTTCTCTAATACACTTTTCTTCATGCAACGGGAAATCGAAGTCAAGTTTCGAGTGGCCGGTTTGCGGGCCCTGGCTCGCAAGCTGCGGGCGGCGGGATTCCGGCTGGTCACGCGGCGGACGCACGAGATGAATACGCTCTACGATCTTCCGGGCGAAGTGCTGCGGAAACGAAAGCAACTGTTGCGCTTGCGAAAGTATGGTTCGGATTGGAAGCTAACCCACAAAAGCGGCGGCAAGACTGGCCGGCACAGCAGCCGTGTGGAACTGGAAACGGGCGTGGATGATGGCAAGAAGATGGATGCGATTCTGCGCGGGCTGGGATATGCGCCGTCGTTCCGCTACGAGAAATTTCGTGCCGAGTGGACGGATAAGAAAGGCCACGTAGTCGTGGACGAGACGCCGATCGGCAACTTCTGCGAGATCGAAGGTCCATCGCGATGGATTGATACAACCGCGAAGGAGCTTGGAGTGGATCGCGCCGATTACATCACGAAGAATTACGCGACCCTCTTTGCTGATTGGAAAAAAGAAACGAAAAGTCCCGCGCCAGAAATGACCTTCAACGCCGTCAAGCAATAGCGGGTGCCCCACCCTTGTCCCTCCGTTTTTTGGAAAGACAGGGTAGGGTTTGACGTCAATCTCCGACTATAGTCACTCAGGAAATCAAAAGCCCCACCCTGTCGCACAAATCGCGACAAGGATGGGCTCCCATTTCTAGTAATTTCCAATTATGCGCCGTGGCACTTTTTATATTTCTTGCCGGAGCCGCAGGGGCAGGGATCGTTTCGTCCCACTTTTTCCTCGCCGCGGATGACCTGCTGGACGGGCTGAATGTCGCCCCCTCCGGCCATGCGTGCCTGTTCGAGTTCGCGGCGTTTGCGGCGCATGAAGGCTTCTTCCAGTTCGTCAGCCGAGGTTGAGACCAGGCGCGGAGGACGCCGCCCGTTGCCGTCTCCATCATGACCGGGCCTGGGCCCTTGCCCAACCGGCGCACTCGGTGGCGCACCGCCTGCCCCCGCATCCGGCGGGCGCTCCAGGATCTGCATCAGGTAGAGGTAACGGACCGTGTCTTCCTGGAAGCGCTGCATCATCGCTTCGAACATGTCGAAGGATTCTTTTTTGTACTCGACCAGCGGATCATGCTGGCCGTAGCCGCGCAGCCCGATGCCTTCTTTCAGGTGATCCATGCTGAGCAGATGATCTTTCCATTGCTGGTCAATCACACTCAGCATGATCATGCGCTCGTGGTGGCGCATGGCCTCCGGACCGATGAGTTTCTCTTTCGCGTCGTAGCGTTCCTTCAGTTTTTCGAAAATAGCGTCGCCGAGTTCCTGGCGGTTCAGGGTATCGGCCTTGATCCCTTCAGCAAGAAAATCAATGCCGAAGTGCGTGAATACGGCGTCTTTCAGGCCTTTGATGTTCCAGTCCGCTGCATGCGCTTTGGCAGGACAGTATTCCTCGATCAGTTCGGCAAGAATGGCCGAGACATAATCCTCCAGGATCAGATCCTTCTGATCGGTTCCTTCCAGCAAACGGCGTCGCAGGCCATATACGGCTTCGCGCTGCTTGTTCATCACGTCGTCATACTCGAGCAGATGTTTGCGGGATTCGAAGTGCTGCCCTTCGACGGCCTTCTGCGCCGTCTCGATGCGCCGGCTGATCATCTTGGACTCGATCGGGACGCCCTCTTCCATCCCCAACTTCTGCAGCAGAGTCGAAATCCACTCTTTGGCGAAGATGCGCATCAGGTCATCTTCCAGCGCGAGATAGAAACGCGAAGAACCCGGATCGCCCTGGCGGCCGGCGCGCCCGCGTAGCTGGTTGTCGATGCGCCGCGACTCGTGCCGCTCCGTGCCCAGAATGTGCAGGCCGCCGACCGCGATTACTTCATCGTGTTCCACGTCGGTCTGCGCTTTGTAACGGTTGAGCGCGTCGGTCCATGCGTCGGTAGGAACGGTGTACTCGTTGCCGTTGTAATAGAAAATGGAAGTCTGGCCATCTTCCTGGGGGCCTTCGATCTTGCCTTGAGCCACGCGCAACTGCTGCGCGATTCCCTTCTTTACGAGTTCCTGCTTGGCCATGAATTCGGGATTGCCGCCGAGCAGAATGTCGGTGCCGCGGCCAGCCATGTTGGTCGCAATCGTGACCATGCCCTTGCGGCCGGCTTGCGCGACGATTTCAGCTTCGCGCTCATGGAATTTCGCGTTCAGCACGACGTGCTTGATACCTTTTTTCTTCAGCAGGTCCGAGAGGCGCTCGGATTTTGCAACGGAGGTCGTGCCCACCAGCACTGGCTGGCCTTTGTCGGCGAGTTGCTGAATTTCGTCGGCCGCGGCAAAATATTTCTCCTTCTCGGTGCGGTAAACGATGTCCGGATTTTCGACTCGCCGCATCTGCATGTTGGTCGGAATAACGACGACGTCCAGCTTATAAATATTGTCGAACTCGGCCGCTTCGGTTTCCGCCGTGCCCGTCATTCCGGCCAGCTTTTTGAACATGCGGAAATAATTCTGGAAGGTAATGGTCGCGAGCGTCTGATTCTCCCGCTCGATCTTTACGCCTTCTTTCGCCTCAATCGCCTGATGCAGGCCGTCGGACCAGCGGCGTCCCGGCATCATGCGCCCGGTAAATTCATCGACGATGATGACTTCGCCTTCTTTGATCACATATTCCACATCTTTGCGATAGAGTGCGTGCGCCTTGATCGCGGTCTCGACGTGATGCTTGAGCGGCCAGTTCTCCGGATCGGCAATGTTTCCAATGCCGAGCAGGCCCTCCACTTTCACCCAGCCATCGTCGGTCACGGTGATGTTGCGGTGCTTCTCATCGACCACGAAGTCGCCCGTAAGCTGGGCGGGTTCCCCGGGTGCCACGTCGATCTCTTCGCCCTTTTCCAGCTTGGGGATGATGCGGTTGACTTTGTAATACTTATCGGTCGACTCTTCGCTGGCCCCCGAAATAATCAGCGGGGTCCGGGCCTCATCGATGAGGATGGAATCGACTTCGTCGACGATCGCGTAACTGTGCCCGCGCTGCACACAATCCTTGATGTCGAACTTCATGTTGTCGCGCAAATAGTCGAAGCCGAACTCGTTGTTAGTGCCATAGGTGACATCGGCTGCATAGGCCGCACGGCGCTCTTCGTCGTCAAGATCATGCACGATCACGCCGACTGTGAGTCCGAGGAAGCGGTACAGCTTCCCCATCCATTCCGAGTCGCGTTTGGCCAGATAATCGTTGACCGTGACCACGTGGACACCGCGCCCGCTAAGCGCGTTGAGATAGACCGGGAGCGTGGCGACAAGAGTCTTGCCCTCACCGGTTTTCATCTCGGAGATAGTTCCCTGGTGCAGCACCATGCCGCCGATCAACTGCACATCGAAGTGGCGCATGTTGAGCACGCGCCGTCCAGCCTCGCGAACCACGGCGAATGCTTCCACCAGAATTTCGTCGAGTACTTCCTGCAGAGCTTCGTACTCCTGCTTTTCGAATTCCTTCTGCTGGTCAACGTCGGGCTCGTCATCGCTTGCCGGTTCGAGCGGCTCGGCTTGCGGACTCTTCGTAATGCGGCTAAGTCGCTCCTGAATGCGCTGCCGGAACTCGTCCGTTTTGGCGCGGAGTTCGGCATCGCTGAGCTTCTCGATTTGAGGCTCCAGCGCGTTGATGGCCTGGACCTTCGGCATCAACGACTTGACGACGCGTTCGTTCTTGGTCCCAAAGACCTTGCCTAGCAGCTGATTGATCAACCGGAGTTTCCTTCAGAGGGCAGCACGCCCGACAATACCTTTAAAGCCTAGCATATTAGATGCGGGCGCAGCCGACGACGAAGCACATGGGGTGCACCTACAGTATAATGGCCGCGTCAGTCGCTGGTCACGGAGTCTCCCATGACTGCACGGCTCTTTTCGCTTGTCCTTTTAGCTGCGCTGTTGGCCGTTCCCGGAAGCGCGAAAGATAAGAAGAAATCTACGTTGCCGGACTATGTTTTGAGGGCGACCACGGCGCTGGTGGTCATCAATCCGGACGCAGGCGAACCCGTCAACCAGCCCATGGCAAACGCAAATGCCCGCGACAGCGTAGAGAAGGCGCTCATGCAATGGGGCCGATTGCGCCTGGTGATGGCTGGAGAAGAGGCCGACCTGGTGATCGCGGTGCGAACCGGAACGGGCAGGATGGTGCAACCCACCATCAGGGGCGGGCCGATCGATCAGCGGCCGGGCACCGTGCAAACCGGAGATGGCAGCGTTCGCATCGGCGGACAGCAGGGTCAACCGCCTCCCCTCAACGACCCGGGTATCGGTCCACCGCAAAATGGTCCCCGCATGGGCAATGACGTCGGCGCGTCGGAGGACACGTTCGAAGTCTATCGTGGCGGCGTGGCGGATCCGTTGGATGCCGCGCCAGTCTGGCGCTACATCGCCAAGGACTGCCTGCGCGAACCTGGCGTCACCGCCGTGGAGGAATTCCGCAAAGCCATTGCAAAGGCGGAGCAGCCGCACCCTCCCAAAAAGCCCTGACCCTCACGATTGCTGACCCTCCCATCGGGCATCGTTTGGTGCGCGCGACAGGCATTCTCAGAAACGCACGCTCAGCGCGGTTGGCGGATTTTTCGTGTATATTCGCCACGACCGATGGCCACTTTTTACGATCGCTTTGTCGAGTGCGCCGAGCGCTGGCCTGAAAATGTCGCGCTCGAACTGCAGCGCTACGATCACCTGGAAAGTTGCACCTATGCCGAAGTGCGCCGCATGGCCGAATCGGTGGGCCGCTGGATTACGGAACGAGGATTTCCGCATGGATCGCGGCTGGCCATTCTCGCGGACAATCATCCGCGCTGGGTCGCCGCGTATCTCGGGATTATTGCCTCGGGTTGCGCCGCCGTTCCCCTCGATACCGCCCTCCACGACGATCAGGTCACCAAGCTCCTGAAAGACAGCGGGTCCTCCGCGGTTTTCTGTGACGCAAAACATGTGCCGGTGGTTCGCCCGGCCGAGGCCGAACTGAAGCTGGGTCTCATCCTGATGGATCCGGAACGCATCGCGGACCAGACGCCGCGGGAACTCTGGCTGGGCAATCTGCCCGCAGTCTTCGACATCGGCCCGGGCAACTTCAAAGCAGCGGCATCCAGTGAGGAGGATCTCGCGTCTCTGCTCTACACCTCCGGCACTACGGCCGATCCCAAGGGCGTGATGCTCACGCATGCGAATTTTCTGGGAGAAGTAGCGGCCGTCTTCGACTGGGTCGAACTTGGGCCGTCGGATGCGCTTCTGGGCGTTCTGCCTCTGTTTCACGTGCTGGCGCAGATGGCCAATCTGCTGCTGCCGCTGGTGAAAGGATCGCGCGTCGTCTATCTGGAAACGCTTAACACCACTGAACTTCTGCGGGCTTTGAACGAACGAAATATTACGGCCTTCGCGGTGGTGCCGCAATTTTTCTATCTGATTCATGAGCGTTTGACGCAGGAGATCGCGAAGCGCGGAACGATTACTCAGAAACTTTTTGCCGGCATGCTTGCGCTCAATCGCACGCTGCGCAAAATCGGCATCAATGCGGGTCCCCTTTTATTCCGCAAGGTGCACCAGACGCTGGGGCCGAAGATGCGTTATCTGGTCACCGGCGGGTCACGCTTCGATCCCGCAATCGCGCAAAAGTTTCACGATCTCGGCATCGACGTGCTGCAGGCCTATGGACTGACGGAAACGACCGCGGCAGTCTTCGCGAATTCGCCGCACGACAATGAGATTGGCTCAGTCGGCAAGGCGATGAAGGGAGTGGAAGCCAAAATTATCGACCCGCAGCCGCAGGAGGACAGCCCGCCGGTCGGAGAAGTCGCACTGCGCGGCCCCGTGGTGATGAAAGGCTACTGGAACCGCCCGGACGCGACTGCCGCAGTTCTGCGCGACGGATGGTTTCTCACCGGCGACCTGGGCTATTTTGACTCGCATGGTCACTTGTTTCTCACCGGACGGAAGAAAGAAGTGATCGTGCTCAGCAACGGCAAGAACGTTTATCCCGAAGAGATCGAAGTCCATTATCTGAAGTCGCCATATATCAAAGAACTGGCGGTGATGGGAATCGAAGGCGAACCGGGGGAAGGTCGCGATCGCCTACATGCGGTGATTGTTCCGGACTTCGACGCCCTGCGGCAACGCAAGATTGTCAATGCGAAGGAAGCCATCCGCTTCGATATTGAGGGCCTGTCGCCGGGAATCGCTTCGACAAAGCGGATTGGCAGCTATGAAATCTGGCAGGAGGACTTGCCCCGCACCACGACCCGGAAAATCAAACGCTTCGAAGTCGAGAAGCGGGTCCGGGCAAACCAGTCGAAGAAAGCTGACGACGATTCGGAACTGCCGGCAGAGAAACCTTTAACCGCGGAAGATAGCGCTTGGCTTGACCAGCCGAATGTGCAGCGGGCTTTGAAGATTATCCGCGAAGCCGCGCGCTCAGTCCCGCCGACATTGAGTCCATCCCTCAATCTTGACCTCGATCTCGGACTCGACTCCATGCAGCGCGTCGAATTGCTGAGCCGCCTGGAAGAAGAACTCGGGGGCAACGTTGAAGAGCCGCAACTGACCGAGATTTATACCGTGCGCGATCTGGTTGACGCCGTTCTGCAAAGCGCGGCCAGCGGCGCGGGCGGTTCTGGTGCGCGGGTCACGTTCGCGGGATGGAAGTCGATTCTGGGCGAGGATCCTGACGACCCCGACGTACTCGCACTGGCCCATCCCAATCGAGCGAACGATACATTCTGGTATTTGTTTTCGCGACTGCTGCAAGTCTTCGCTCTCGACGGCTTCCATCTGAAAGTGGAAGGGCTGGACAAACTGCCCAGGACCGGAGCTTTTATCCTCTCATCGAACCACCAGAGTTATCTCGATCCGCTGATTCTTGCGAGCGTTCTGCCGGCCGACGTTTTCATGAGGGCGTTTGCCGTGGGCACCAGCGAAATTTTCGGCGAGGGACTGATGCGGCGGCTGGCGCGTTCTATAAAAGTGATGGTGGTCGATCCGGATGCGAATTTGGTTCCAGCCATGCGCGCCGGCGCCTTTGGTTTACGGCAGGGCATGGCGCTGGTTCTCTATCCCGAGGGCGAGCGCTCGATCGACGGCATCCCCAGAACGTTTAAGAAAGGCGCTGCGATTCTCTCGATTCACTTGCAGGTGCCGATTGTTCCGGTGGCGATTGAAGGCTTTTATGACGTCTGGCCGCGCAACCAAAAGTTCCGCGGCTTCAAGCCGGTAAAGATGGTCTTCGGCGATCCGATATTTCCTTTGCCCGAATCCGAAGCGTCAGAAGCCGCCTATGAAAAACTCACCGCCGATTTGAAAGCCCGGATTGTTGCGATGTGGGAGACGTTGAGAACCTCTTAGTAATCGCTACTTGGCCCGCGGATGGGTCTGATCGTAGACCTGCAAGACATGCTTCATCGAAAGCTGCGTATAGCGCTGGGTCGTGGCCAGCCGTTCGTGGCCGAGCAATTCCTGAATTGCGCGCAGGTCGGCCCCTTCTTCCAGCATGTGCGTGCCGAAAGCATGGCGCAAGGTGTGCGGATGCACATCCGGCGAAAGACCCTTGGCCACGGCGATCTTTTTGATGATGCGGCCCACGCTGCGAGTGGTGAGCCTGCCGCCGCGCCGGTTGATTAACAGGGCCACTGTATTCTTGTGCGTCTCGGCCAGAGTTGCCTGGCGTGCCGGAAAATAGGCAGCCAGCGTGCTCTTTACGGAATCGCCAAACGGAACGTACCTCTCCTTTTTCCCCTTGCCGCGAATGAGGATTGCTTCCGCGCTCAGGCGAATGTCGTCGACGTTAATGCCTGTTAATTCCGAGTTGCGGATGCCGCATCCATAGAGAAGTTCCAGCATAACCCGGTCACGCTCGGGGAAGGCCGCCGCTTTCGGCATCTGGCCATCGAGCACGGAGTTCATCTCCTCGATGGTTGGGACGCGCGGAAGTTTTTTCGGCAGCCTGGGCGTCGCCACAAGTTTTGCGGGATTCTGTTCGACCACGCCTTCCCGCGCCAGCCACCGATACAGAGACCGCACTGCCGCCAACGACCGCGCTACGGAAGTTTTCCCGAGTCCTTTTTCGTAGAGCTGCGAGAGAAATCCTCGGATCGCGATATGGTCGATGGATTTCCATCCCCGCGACCCGGCGTAGGCGGCGAAGTTCGCAAGATCCCCGCTATAGGCTTTGATGGTGTGCGGCGAAGCGTTGCGCTCGCGCAGGTGGCGAAGAAAATCAGCAACAGCTTTTTCGACGATTGTGCTTGGCTTACTCATTGTTAATTTCTGATTGTTGATTGAGAATCGGGTGCAGCAAAGGTGTTCAATCAGCAATCAAAAATCAGCAACCAGCAATTTCCTTATCGCGCTTTCGCCCTCGGATGATGCTTCTGATACACCGTCCGCAGCCGATCCAGCGCCAGATGCGTATACACCTGCGTAGTCGAAATATCGGAGTGCCCAAGAATGGTCTGCACCGTGCGCAGGTCCGCTCCATTTTCCACCATGTGCGTGGCGCAAGAATGCCGCAGCATGTGGGGCGACGCATGCCGTCCGGAAGTCGCCGACGCGGTTCCGACCATCTGCCAGATTCGCTGCCGCGTCAGTTTACGGCCACCCCGCGCAATAAAGAGAACCGTTAAATTTCCATTCGTGAAAGGAAGGGAACGACTCCTATCCGAGTTCGAGTCACTTGGGTGCCCGATTTCTCGCATCTTTTGCGAGAACTGGGAATTTTTCGACGCTCGCCCCTCCGCCAGCACGGCACGTCCCTGCGCCAGATATTCCGCAAGCGCGTCCTGCGCCGGCTTGCCTAGCGGCACAATGCGTTCCTTGTCTCCCTTCCCCCGCACGATCATGTATCCCGATTCCAACTTCAAATCTTCGAGCGTGGCGTTCACCATCTCCGAAACCCGTAACGCGCCCGCGTATAACAGCTCCAGCATGGCCCGATCGCGAGCCGCCAAGGCCGCCGCATCTTTCGAATTGCTATGTCCATGCGCTAAACGGGCCCCTGGAGACGCCAGCGTCAATTCGACTTCATCGCGCGCCAGCGACTTCGGCAGCACTTTCCACTGCCGCGGCGACTCGATATTCAATGTCGGATCGTGATCGATTTTCTTGTCGAGCAATAAGTAGCGATAGAGATGACGCAACGCCGAAAGCTTCCGTGCCACGCTGCGCCCGTCCACCTGATTCGAAAACAGTTGCTGCAGGAATTCGCGAACATCATTGCGGCGTGCGGTCAGCAGACGGCGCTTATGCTTTTCCAGAAACTCCGCGAATTGTAAAATGTCAACGTTATAGGCGTTGATCGTAAGCGAAGCCAGCCCCTTCTCGATACGCAGATAATCGAGAAATCCTGACAAAACGCTCGGGTTCGCTTGGGAAGCCATACTGGAGCAAGAGATGCAGTATGCGCGTTATCGGACGCGAGGAAAAGTGCTGAAAGAGATGCGGTTGAAGTCCGTCCGACGCAATTCGGCGCTACTTCTCTTCCACAGCTCGCAGTAAATCGACCGCGTAGAGCGCACCCTCCGGCGTTTCCTCGTGCTTGAAGTAAGCAAAGACATCCCGGCCCGCAGCCATATGCTGCCCGATGCGGTCGATCATCGAGCGGCGTTCGTCCGCGGTATAGCTGGGCTTGCGAAAGCGATAATAGGCAAATGCCCCGGTGGCAACCTCTGGCGTGGTCATCGTTTCGGTCTCGGCCACGCAGAGCGCCACATTTCTTGACCTCAACTCGTCCCAGGTCGCATCGCAAAACCACGACTCATGACGAAACTCAAACGCCGCAGGAACCGTACGCGGCAGAATCGCAAGAAAATCCTGGAGCAGAGCTGCATCCGCCTTCAGATTGGGTGGGAGTTGAAACAGGACCGGACCCAACTTGCCGGCGGCAGCCAGCGGTTCGATAGTCGCCAGAAATCGCGGCACAAAGTCTTCCGTCGCTTTGAGCCGCTTGATATGAGTGATGACCTGATGCGCCTTGATGCCGAAGCGAAAATGAGGCGGCGTGTCTTGCAGCCAGTTCTGGATGGTCGTTTCTTTGACGAGCTGGCGGAAAGTGAAATTTACTTCGACGGTATTGAGTTGCGTGGAGTAGTGCCCTAGAAATTTTCTCTGAGCCAGCTTCTGCGGATAAAAATCCGGCTTCCAGGTTGGATATGCCCAGCCCGATGTTCCCACGAAGAACTGTGCCATAAGAAGTTACTCGCACCAGGCCCATGGGCTGCACGCGGGCAAAGCGCCGGGGCAAGGGTGTCCGCGCCACACCAAGCCTGCTCGCACAAACGGAATTATATCTTGCGCGACTTTTTCCGAAGCGTCTTCTTCGGTCTCGACTTTTTCTTCCGCGCTGCTTTTCGCGGCGGCTCATCATTTGAATCGGCCTGGGCAGCGTCTTCCACTGGTTCGGCCAGTTTTCTCAAGTCCGGCAGCCGCTGTTTCAATGTTATGACCGGGGCAAACAGATCGCCAATCTTCTCAATCCGCGAAATCACCTGCGGCGCTTCGAACACCAGCAGGCTGGCATCCTTTTTCTTGAAAGTTCGTTCGACGTCATCCCAGGTTATCGGAGTAGAAACCGTGGGATGTTCGCGCGCCCGGAGCGAATAGACTGCAACCGTCGTCTTATGCTCATCGTTCTGACTCCAATCGACGAACACTTTTCCCGTGCGCAGCGTCTTCTTCATATCGGAAACAACCATCTCGGGATGATCGTGCTCGAGCAGTTGCGCCAACGCGCGTGCGAATGTCTTCGTGTCGTCGTACGTGGTTGGGGTATTCAGCGGAACGTAAATCTGCAATCCTTTGGAACCCGAAGTCTTCGGAAAGCTTTGCAGGCTGAAGTGCTCGAAAATCTCGCGCAGCCACAACCCAACCTGGCAGCATTGCACGATGTTCGCCGGAGGCCCGGGATCGAGGTCGAACACCATCTCCGTGGGACACGTAATGTCCTTGGCCAACGCCAGCGACGGATGCAGTTCGAGCGCAGCCAGATTGGCTAGCCAAACCAACGTAGCCAGATCGTTCGCCAGCACGTAATAAACCGTGCGATGGTTGCCTTCACTCCAAATGGGAGCGGTCTTCACCCAGTCGGGGCGGTACTTGGGCGCGTTCTTCTCAAAAAAGGGCTCGCCATCCACGCCGTCGGGATATCGCTTGCGAGTAAGCGCGCGTCCCGCCAGATGCGGAATGATCGCGGGCGCGATTCGCGCGTAGTAATCGATAACTTGCTGCTTGGTGAATCCTGTAGCAGGGTAGAGCACCTTCTCCAGATTTGACAGCTTCAGGTGCTTGCCCTGAATCTCGACAGTGGAATCGGTCACATGGTCTCCGGCTGCTATTGTGCCCGAAATGCCGCGGCGCGCAAAATACAGCGTTGTTCCTAGCCTGCCGCGCTGAATTCGGACAAGACTAAGTGAGGCACGGTTTGACAACTTCCCTTCCCGCCACGTACTTTCAAACTTCTGCCCCTTTGCTCCGTCCAACAGATAACGGTTGAAGAAGATGCTGGTCCAACCGTCGGAGGTCCGATGAAACGCCGTACTCTTCGAACTGCTGTTTTGTTTGTTCTTTTCTCCGCGATTGCGATGGCGCAAGACGTCGCGTCGTTCGAGAAGCGCATCACGGTCAAGAAATTACCCAACGGCCTCACACTGATGATCTGCGAACGGCCGGAGGCTCCTGTCTTCTCCTTCTTCACTCTCGTGGATGCAGGCTCCGCGCAGGATCCTCTACGGGCGACCGGCCTGGC
Organism: uncultured Acidobacteriaceae bacterium; assembly: GCA_963709305.1. Taxonomy (GTDB): domain Bacteria; phylum Acidobacteriota; class Terriglobia; order Terriglobales; family Acidobacteriaceae; genus Sulfotelmatobacter. Next base: position 55,807 of record CAVPWO010000019.1, read on the forward strand.
CCACATGTTCGAGCACATGGCCTTCAAGGGCACCGACAAAATCGGCACCACCGACTACCCCGCCGAAAGGGTCGCGCTGGAGAAAGTTGAGGTTGCCTATGCCGCGTACATCGCCGAGCGCGACAAGGCGGTTGGCCGCGATGAAGCAAAGTTGAAGGAAATGGAAAAAGCTTGGAAAGACGCCATCGCCGCGGCCGATAAATATGTCGTCAGCAACGCCTTCGGCAAACTCGTCGAACAAAATGGGGGTGAGGACATGAACGCCTTCACCAGCTACGACGAAACCGGATATCACTACTCGCTCCCGGAAAACCGCCTCGAGTTCTGGGCATATCTCGAATCCGAGCGGTTCCTGCACCCCGTGCTCCGCGAATTCTATAAGGAACGTAACGTTGTCATCGAAGAGCGGCGCATGCGCACCGACAGCAGCCCTTTTGGCCGCCTGCTCGAGCAGTTCACGGAAGAAGCATTCGCGGCCCATCCTTATCATCGGCCCACGGTGGGATGGATGTCTGACCTCAACCATTTCTCCGCCACCGACGCTCAGAATTTCTTTGACAAGTATTACGTGCCCGCCAACATGGTGGTCGCGGTCGCTGGCGATGTTCCTGCCGCGACCGCCATGCCGATCCTGGAGAAATATTTCGGGCGCCTGCCCGCGCGTCCGCAGCCCGATGAAGCCACAACCACCGAACCGCCGCAAAACTCCGAACGCAGAGTTGTGCTTAAGGATCGCTCGCAGCCGATTTACATCGAGGGATACCATCGTCCTGATTACCGCAGCAAGGACGATGCGGTTTTCGACGCCATCACCGATCTGATGTCCGAAGGCCGTACGTCTCGTCTCTACCGGTCGCTGGTGCGCGACAAGAAAATCGCGTCCTTCTCCGAGGGACTTACCGGATATCCGGGCATCAAGTATCCGCATCTTTTCGCGTTTCTCGCAGTGCCGCTTCCCGGACACACTCCGCAGGAAATGGCCGACGCAATCCATGCGGAAATCGAGAAGCTGAAGAAGGAAGACATCAGCGACGACGAACTGAAGATGATCAAGACCCGTTCCAAGGCAAATCTGATCCGCGGGCTCGCGGATAACGAAGGTCTGGCCACGCAGCTTGCAACTTATCAAACCCGCTACGGCGACTGGCGCGAGTTATTCCGCTCGGTCGACCGCATCGACCATGTGACCAAGGCCGACATTCGCCGCGTCGCCAACGAAGTCTTCGTTGACACCAACCGTACCGTCGGCGAAATCGAAACCTCAGGCGGAGCGAAACCATCTCCGGGCGAAGAACCTTCCAGCGGCGGGGCCGATCAGGGAGGTGCGCAATGAAGAAGTCTCTTCCGCTGACGATACTGATAATTTTCGCGGCAACGTTCACCGCACTTCCACGGGCCTCAGCTCAAGCCGAGAGTTGGCAGCAGATTCAGATTCCGCCCCTGCCGGCGTTCAAACCGCAGGAGCCCAAGCGCATCGAACTCAAGAATGGCATGGTGATTTTTCTTCAGGAAGATCACGAACTGCCGCTCATCGACGGCACCGCCCGCATTCGCGGCGGTTCGGTGAACGAACCTGCAAGCAAGATCGGCATGGTCGATATCTATGGCGAAGTCTGGCGTACCGGCGGAACAAAAACGCAGACCGGTGACCAACTTGACGACTTCCTCGAAGTGCGCGCCGCCAAAGTGGAAACCGGCGGCGGCCCAGACTCTACGACCATTAGCTTTTCCTGCCTGAAGGGCGATCTCGACGACGTTTTCAAAGCCTTTGCGGACGTGTTGCAGAATCCCGAATTCCGCGCCGACAAAATCGACATCGCACAAAAAGAATTATTCGACGCCATCTCGCGACGCAACGACGATGTTGGCGAAATCGCCCGCCGCGAGACCGTGAAACTGGCCTATGGCGTCAACAATCCCTACGCGCGCCAGGCTGAATATGCCACCGTGGCCGCCGTGACGCGACAGGATCTGATCGACTGGCACGGCAAATACGTACATCCCAACGACATCATTCTCGGTATCAGTGGCGACTTCGATTCCGCCGCTATGGAAGCCCGGCTACGCGCTGCATTCGAAGCTTGGCCCAAAGGTCCGGCTCTTCCCAAAAATGAAATAAAATACACGCCCGCGGCCGCCGGCTTCTATCTGGTTTCTAAAGACGACGTAAACCAGAGCAACATCCACATGGTGGGGCTCGGCACCACGCGCGACAATCCCGACTATTACGCCATTAACGTGTTCAACGAAGCTTTTGGCGGCGGCTTTTCTTCGCGCCTGTTCAACGACATTCGAACCAAGCGCGGACTCGCCTACAGCGTTGGCGGCGGAATTGGCGCGAATTTCGGCCATCCCGGAATTTTGCAGGTATCAATCGGCACCAAGAGCCAGAGCACGGTCGAAGCGATTCAAGCCGCCACGGAAGATATTGAGAATCTCTCGAAGCAACCGATTACCGACGACGAAATCCGGCGGGCAAAGGACGCCATTCTCAACGCGTTCATCTTCCGTCTCGACTCGCCCGACAAAATTCTCGCCGAACGCATGACTTACGAATACTACGGATATCCTCCCGACTGGCTCGACAAATTCCAGGCGGAAGTCAAGAAAGTCGCCGCAGCCGACGTCAGCCGCGTGGCGACTAAATATATGCACCGCGATCAGATGGCCGTGCTGGTAGTCGGAAACACTAAAGAGTTCGATAAACCGCTATCTTCGCTCGGTTCGGTGAAAAACATCGATATCGCCATTCCTCCTCCGCCGGCAGAAAAAGAGGAGAAAGAAAACGGCAAGCCGGCGGCTTCCAACGCGGAAGGAAAAGCGCTGGTGGCAAAGGTCGCGACCGCTATGGGTGGCCTGCCCAAACTCAAATCGATCAAAGCCTTGCACGTAAATATCGCGGAAAGCGACGCCGGAGGCCCGCCTTCGCCGGTCGATGTGTTCCTGGCATTTCCCGATCGTATGCATGTCGACGTGGAAATGCCGCAAGGTAAGCTGACCATTGTGGCTTCGCCCGACGCCGCTTTCATGTCGATGGCGGGCATGGGCTCGCGCAGTATGCCGCCCGCGCAGAAAACCGAGATGCTGTCTCAACTGCAACACGATCTCGTCTACGTTGCCCAGCACGCCGACGACCCGTCATTCACGTTCACTGCCGCGGGCAGTGAAAAAATTGGCGACGTTGACGCCGCCGTCCTGGATATCGACGGCGCGATTCCCTGGGTGCGCTGGTACATCGACCCCAAAACCGGCTACGTTCTTCGCGAACAATATAAGGCCGTGGGACAAGCGGGTCCGTTCGATGGCGAAACCAATCTCGCCGATTGGCGCGCCAGCGACGGAGTGACCATGCCTTACAAACATCAAAACAAGCAAAACGGAAAAGAAACCAGCAGCGCCGAAGTCAAGAAGATCGAAGTGAATCCCACGCTCGATGCCAAACTTTTCACCAAGCCGGCTGAGGCTTCGGCGGACAAGCAATAGACAAGCAATAACCATGGCACCCACCGCCACACGCGATCAGGATCAGCTGCCGTCCTTGCCTCTCGCCAGCTGGAAGGACACTCTGGCGACTCTGCACATGTGGTCGCAAGTCGTTGGGAAAGTGCGGCTCAAATTATGCCCGCTGGTGAATCATTGGTGGAACGTCCCCTTCTACATGACCGCGCGTGGAATGACGACTTCAGCAATGCCGTTCTCTCGAGGAACGCTGGAGGTGCGCTTTGATTTCATCGACCATCGGCTCTTGCTCGAAACCAGCGAAGGTCGCGCGGCCGCGATCGCGCTCCAAGCGCAGAGTGTCGCTGAGTTCTACGAAACGTTCATGGCTGCTCTGGCGGAGTTAGGCGTGGCGGTGAAGATTTGGTCGATTCCCTGCGAGGTCCCCAACCCCATTCCGTTTGAGAAGGATCACGTACATGCCGCCTACGATCGCGATTCCGTGCATAAATTCTGGCGCATCCTGGTATGGGTCGATCAGGTATTGAAGGAATTTCGAGCCGGATTTCTGGGCAAGGTCAGTCCCGTACACTTTTTCTGGGGAAGCTTCGATCTTGCCGTGACTCGCTTCTCCGGCCGCAGAGCACCAGAGCGTCCGGAAGCCGACTCCATCACTCGCGAAGCGTACTCTCACGAAGTGAGCAGCGCGGGATTCTGGCCCGGCGGCGGCGATATCGAGAGTCCGGCTTTCTATTCCTACGCCGCGCCGGAACCGTCCGGCTTCGCCGAACGAAAAGTTCGCCCGCAGAAAGCCTTCTATCATCCCCAACTGAAGGAGTTTCTGCTGATGTACGACGATCTGCGCACCGCCGCGGATCCGAAAGCTGCGCTCACGGAATTTCTTCAAAGCACCTATGAAGCGGCCGCCGATGCGGGACATTGGGACCGCGGAGCACTGGAACGCTAGAACAAACACGCGTAGGGACAGATGCCTCGGCTGTCCGTCGTGCAAAGTCCGACAGGCCTGGAGTCCTCCACCCGGGGCGGTGGACCACGACCCGTCTTGACTTAACGGGGTAGTACTTTTCGGAAAAATTCGGCTACCCCTTCCCCTGGACTTCCCTTGAAGCGACCTTTTCACCGCGCTGAGCGGGGCGAACCGCGCAGACGTTCGCCCGACTAGAGAGGAGCCATGAAGTTACCGCGGAACTGAGCACCAAGCCGCTCGTAGTAGTCCTTCTTAGCAGTACTCCCCCAGTTGTGCCAGTTTTGGAGCTCCTCGGGCGACCATCTTCCTTCCTTGGCGTGCAAAATCCTTATCAATCTGACCCGCTCGACGGAGTTGAGCTGACGCCCGTAGGCGAGCCCCATCAAGAGACCCCCGTGGTAGGCGTTTTGAAATACCTTGGTCTTATCCGGGTACGAAGCGTTTTGGAAGGCTCCCTCTTCTAACCTGAACTCCGATTTCACGTAGCTGTTCTTGGCTCCGTTGGCGCCCAGAACAACACCGTAACCGAAGCCTCGGACGAACCACCTTCTCTTAGCCAGGTCGATTGCCTCCACGTCAGCGCCGCCGATCTCCTTGAGAATGAAAAGTTCCATTGCGAAGGGTGCCACGATTTCAAAGGCAAGGGCTAACCCTCCTTCAAAGACGCCCTCCGCGATCAAGATTCCGATCGGAATGTGAACCGCATCCCAGATGGTGATGATGACGTTATTACGGAAAAAAGAAGGGTCTTCCTCGATCGCTTCAATTTTGTCGTCATCCAGACCATCGAGATATTTTGCCAACGGATTCAGCCCTTGAGGACCGGCATCCTCCACTTCGGCTTCGAAGTCAACCGGCGGACGATAGATGATCCCAGGTTTAGCGCTGTTGCTGAATATCCAATTGAATCCGTCTGGAGTCGGCTTGTCGCATCCCGTATAGTGGCTCAAGTACCAATTGACCTCGTCCGGGTTGTTGGTGTGGAAGTTGAAGTAGATTAGTTGCTTCGCGTCGATGCCCCACCGGGCAGCCAGTGCCTTCCAGCTTTCTCCATCCTTGACCTTGTATTGCGATCCTCCTGGCGGCATAAAACCCGAAGGCAAGGGACTGCGGGGAGCACGTTCGATCGACAAAGTTCGGGGATTGCGGCTCATGGAAATACCTCATCAATTTCACCGGCGTAGACCGGATACTGAATTTCTTGCAATCTCTTGGAATCAACGCAAAATGCGTTCGAAATTAAATCATGCGGCCTTTGACTTGACAAGCAGAACCTCGGCAATTATCGTAGGCGAATAAACGGCGAATATAAAATGGCCTCTCTCCCCTTGCTCCCCCTTCCCGACAAGCCCCGGCTGGTCGGCATCGCCCGCCTCGCCTCCGAGGGTGAATCCCTGCGCGAGGGGCACAATATTGAGTACTTCACTCTGCCGTCCAAGTCGTTGCTGAACCGGTGCGTCAGCAATCGTCAAATGCCTTTTACCTGGACCATCAATCCTTATCGCGGCTGCGAGTTCGGGTGTCGCTATTGCTACGCCCGCTACACCCACGAGTTTATGGAAATGCGCGACGGCATCGAGTTCGAGCAGAAGATCTACGTCAAGCAGCATGCCGCCGGATTGCTACGCCACGAACTGCGGCGGGTGAAGCCGGAGGAGGCTATCGCGCTCGGTACCGCCACCGATCCTTATCAGCCGGCGGAACGCCGCTATGAAGTTACCCACGGAATTCTCGAAGAGTTTGCGCTGCATCAGGGCTTCGAGCTCGGGATCGTAACGAAATCGAATTTGATCGTCCGCGACCTGGAGTTGCTGAAAGAAGTGGCGAAGACGAACAAGCTCTCGGTCCACATTACGGTCACCACGCTCAATGTTGAACTGGCGCGGATTCTCGAGCCGCGCGCTCCCCGTCCCGATCTGCGCCTCGACGCGGTTCGGGTCCTGAGCCAGGCAGGATTGCGCGTCGGCCTAAGCTGCTCGCCGGTGGTTCCTGGAATCACAGACTCGCCTGAAGATCTGGAAAGCTTGATTCGTGCCGCCGCCGACTCTGGCGCCGACTACGTTTTCGCCAATCCACTCTTTCTGAAGCCATGCTCGGCGGCCGTATTCCTTCCCTTTGTCGAACAAAACTTTCCTCATCTCGCCGAAAACTATCGCCAACGGTATCAGGATCGGGCTTTTCTTCCGCCAGCTTATGGGAAGCGGCTCTCGCATCTGATCGCGCGCTTGCGCGAGAGATACAAAATCACCAGCGCCCGTCGCCCTGTCTACGCCACGAGGTGGCCGGTACCGAGTTCCGGCGAACAGTTGAGCCTGTTCTGAAGAGTGTGGAGCGGACACTCCCGTCCGCGGCTGTTGTTCCTGGTGTTGCTTTTGTTGTTGCCCTCTGCCAGGTCTCACCGCGCTCCCTCACATCAGTCAACCTCAAAATCAGCGGGCAGGAGCGCCCGCTCTACACTTGCGCGTTCTCTCCATCTTCTATAATCAAAATTCTCATGGCCAGCGCCTTCCCACCTGCCGGACAACCTGCTGCGGAACAAGTTCCCTTCGGGACGCGCGTGCACAATTTCTGGCGGCGGGTCACCGAGGGCCTTGAGCTCAGTCAACTGTGGTCGCAGTTCGAGTCCGAAGCGCGCACCAGCTATCGCCTGTACTCGCGCGACGTCGAGGCGAAAACGCCAGAAGGCCTGACCAGGCGCGGCCGGCGTGTGCATGTGATTAAAGAATTTTTCTGGGCTGTGTTCGAGAAGCTCTCGCCCGCGCGCCGTGTCTTGCTGCTGGTGGCGTTGATTCTTCTGGCAATCCCACACTCCGCATTCGAACGTACGGGCGGCGACGGGAAAATCTATGCCGTCGAATTCGATCTTCACTTCTGGGCGGCGCTGCTTCTTTTGCTCGTGCTGGTGCTCGAGATCGCCGATCGCGTGGTGATGAAGCGCGATCTCCAGATCGCGCGCGAGATCCAGACCTGGCTCCTGCCAGGCGCGCCCCCGCAGATTCCAGGTTTAGCCGTCGCCTACGCCACGCGCCCTGCCAACACAGTGGCCGGCGACTACTACGACGTTTTTCCGCGGCCCGGGCGAACGAGTGAGGAAAACCGCGTGGTGCTCGCGGTAGCCGATGTCGCCGGCAAGAGTATTCCCGCAGCCATGCTGATGGCCACGTTTCAGGCGAGTCTGAAAACGCTTTCCACCGCGCAGGTGGCTCTGCCCGAACTCGCCGCCAACATGAACCGCTACGCCTGCGGCAACAGCCAGGGCGGACTGCGTTTCACCACGGCGTTTCTGGCGGAATACGACCCGGTCCGCCGCACGGTCGACTACATCAACGCCGGTCACAACAATCCTATCTTGCGCCGTGCCAGTGGACACATCGAGCGCCTCGATGTCGGCGGCCTCCCCTTCGGCATTCAGCCTGAAGTGAAATACGAATCTGCGAAGGTCACCTTGGCGCCCGGCGACTGGCTCATCATCTTCACCGACGGATTAGTAGAAGCCGAGAATTCCCGCCAGGAAGAATACGGCGAGCCCCGGTTGCTGGCGGCGATTGAAGCGGGGAAATCAGTCGCTCCTGCAGAAATGCTCAAGAACCTCATGGCCGAACTCGACGTCTTCGTGGGCAACACTCCGCAACATGACGACGTCACCTGCCTGCTGTTGAAAGCCGCAAGCTTCTAAACGCAGCCACCCGATCAATGGAACTCGACCTGGTTCGATTTCATTTAGGACGTTCCAAAAACGGGCCCTTAGTGCAAGATCGAGTTTCTTCCGCGTTCAAAAAATGGAGCAGGCTCGGCCGGACTGACAATAATTGTCAGGGAGCGCGACGGATTCTGCCAGCTTTGGAAAATCGGCCTGCCAGAGAAGTGGACTGAAGTTTGCCCCTCATCTGAAAACAAAGCCCTTCCTGAAGTGCCGGCGGGAACCAAGGTAACTGGCGGCTTTGGCGAGGCAAATGCAAATATCGTCACGACTGCGTCATGATGAGCAGAATACAATTCGACACAAAAACGAGGGAAAATCGAGATGCGTAAACAAAAGGGTTTCTCACTGATCGAGCTGCTGATCGTGGTGGCAATCATCCTGATCATCGCAGCGATCGCAATTCCAAACTTGCTTCGCGCCCGCATGGCGGCCAATGAGTCGTCTGCCGTCGGCTCTATCCGTACCATCAACACGGGTGAAATCACCTACCAGAATACGTACCCGACCGTAGGCTTTGCTCCGACCCTGCTTGCTCTGGGCGGCGCGCCGAACGTCGCGTGCGTACCGGCACAGGCTACGGCTTGCCTGATCGACAACGTGTTGTCCGCGGGCGTCAAGAGCGGTTACAACTTCGCGGCTGCCAGCGTTGCTGGTGGTCCTCCGACGGTGTCGTACGAAGCGTCGGCCGTTCCGGTCACAGTGAACCAGACTGGTATCCGCAGCTTCTGCTCGTTCGAAGACGCTGTGGTTCGCGCTCAGCCCACCGGCGGCGCGATCGCCACAGTGGCGGCTTGCCAAGTCCTGGCTCCCTTAGGCTAATCGGCTAGTTCGAGTTGGCGAAGTACCTGGGGGAGGGTACAAGCCAGGGAGCAGCGAACGAAAGTTCGCTGCTCTTTGTTTTTTTCGGATCTTTTGTGTGTCCCTTCGGCCTTTATCCAACCGCGGCTTTCTTCATCCCGCAGTTGTCAATTCCTGGCAAGACGACAAAAAGTGTCAGCCCAAACTGCCATTCCGATTCTTGGAAATCGATTCCCCCATTGTCTACTCCCCCTTTTTGGTGAAAACCAAGGACTTTGCGCCCCGGAAGAAAGCGACATAAGGTCCTGGATTCTGGAGACTTGCTTGCTCCAACAGTGTGGGGCGATCAAAGCGAGGGTCAGAAAATCGACTAACGGGCAGAAATCAAAAAGAACAGTAAGGAGTAGTCAATGCGTAAACAAAAGGGTTTCTCACTAATCGAGCTGCTGATCGTGGTGGCAATCATCCTGATCATCGCAGCGATCGCAATTCCAAACTTGCTGCGCGCCCGCATGGCAGCCAATGAGTCGTCTGCCGTGGGTTCGCTGCGTACCATCAATACGGGTGAAATCACCTACCAGAATACTTATCCGACCATAGGTTTCTCTCCCGACCTAATCTCTTTGGGCGGGGCTCCCAACGTGGCTTGCGTTCCGGCAGCCGGTACGGCCTGCCTGATCGACAACGTGTTGTCCGCGGGCACCAAGAGCGGATACAACTTCGCGGCTGCCAGCGTTGCAGGCGGCCCTCCGACGATATCGTACGAAGCCTCAGCCGTTCCGGTCACAGTGAACCAGACCGGTATCCGCAGCTTTTGTTCCTTTGAAGACGCTGTGGTTCGCGCTCAGCCCACCGGCGCCGCGATTGCAACTGTCGCAGCTTGTCAGGCCCTGAGTCCCCTGAACTAATTAGCTGGTTTGAGTTGGCGAAGTACCTGGGGGAGGGTACAAGCCAGGGAGCAGCGAACGAAGTTCGCTGCTCTTTGTTTTTTTGGGTCTCTCTTTTCCGGGTCGATTGTTACTCGCTCCATCCCGCCTTCATCAGTATTCACCGATTGTCATTTCTGGCAAGTCGACAAAACGTGTAGGCCCAAACTGCCATTTCGTTAGGGAATCAGATTCGCGCTGTTTAGTCGCATTGTCTACTAGGAGCAGCGAATGCCTTCGCTGCTCCTTCCTGTTATGTGGGATCTGGTTCAGTCTCGCCAACCTCGCGCCCGAAAAGGGTATCGGTCTCCCGGACGTTGACAATTCTTGTCACTTCCTGCTGGAGCGAAACTTATTTTCTGTCGGATCCAATTGTGTTCTATGTAACTTACTGATTAACTGAGACATATCTGGTTACTTCTTTGCGAGGGAGCACTTCGGAAATGGCGACGCAAGTGCAAGGGATAGGTGGGCCCAACGCGGTGATGCGAATCGGGCTAGAGGATACTCCATGCGGCGACAAAGCGGATTCTCACTTATCGAATTGCTGATCGTGGTAGCGATTATCCTCATCATTGCTGCGATCGCAATTCCCAACCTGCTGCAAGCCAGGCTTGCGGCTAACGAAGCGTCCGCAGCCCAGGGTTTGCATGCCCTTCACGCTGCGGAAATCAGTTACTCGACCGCCTACTCAACCATTGGTTATTCCAACACTCTAGCGGCCTTGGGCGGCGCGCCTCCCTGCACTCCGGCTGTAGCTACAGCGTGCCTGGTCGATAATTTGCTGGCCTCTGCGGCGCCCGGGGGGGCGGGCAAGAGCGGCTATTATTACCAGGCAACGGGTGTTGTCACCGGGGGGGCCCTCTACAACACGGCCTACGTCTTGGGGGCAGCGCCGATTTCTGTCAACCACACCGGAAACCGGGATTTCTGCGCCACCAACGATGGCGTTCTGCGTTCGCAAATGGGCAACGCCGGCGACTTGCCGGCCACTACCCTGGCCGCCTGCATCGTGTATCCGGTGGCTCAATAAGCGCTCCATCTCATATCAAACTGAGAAATCCGCCTGTGACGGAAATATTTCTCAGTCACAACGTTCTGCGCCGCCGGTTCAGTTCTTCGCGGCTGTGACTCTCGTAATCTGGCCATTTTTCGTTGGCCTTATAATATTTTCTGAACTTACGCTTTGCGAACTTCTTGTTGAATCATGGCCGCAATTGAAATCCTTGGACTTGAAAAGACCTACATGGTTGGGTTCTGGCGCAAGCGCCCCAAACGCGCTTTGCAACCGCTCCATCTCACGGTCGAAGAGGGAGAGATTTTTGGCTTTCTTGGTCCCAACGGAGCGGGCAAGACTACAACGTTGAAAATGCTGATGGGCCTGGTCTTTCCCACGGCCGGCACGGCTCGCATCCTGGGGCAAGAATGGACCGACCCTGAGGTCAAAGCACAGATCGGCTTCCTTCCCGAACAGCCTTACTTCTACGACTATCTGACCGCCCACGAGTTGCTGGACTACTACGGACAGCTCTCGGGAGTTCCGGGCAAAGACCGCAAACGCCGCATCGAGGAAGTGCTGCAGCGCGTGGGTCTGACCGACGTAAAGGGCGTGCAGCTGCGCAAGTTTTCCAAAGGCATGTTGCAGCGCGCGGGGATCGCGCAGGCGATTTTGCACAATCCCAAGCTGGTCTTCTTCGATGAACCGATGTCCGGCCTGGATCCGCTCGGACGCCGCGAAGTGCGCGATCTGATGGAGGAACTCAAGCAGGAAGGTAAAACCGTATTTTTCTCGACGCACATTCTGTCGGATGCCGAGGCGCTTTGCGATCGCGTCGCCATTATTCACAAAGGCGAACTGCGCGGCGTGGGCGCGGTGGAAGATTTGACCTCAACGGTTCAGGGGAAGGTGGAAGTAATCTGGCAGGGCACGCAGATCCCGGCTTCCATGAAGGCTCTGGGCGCGGAATGCCACGTCACCGGAGACACGGTTCGCGCGGTTCTTCCCGAGAGCCAGCAGGATGCCGCCATCGACGCTTTGCGGCGCGAACATATTCGCCTGATCGCCCTTACTCCGCTGCGCACTTCGCTCGAAGCCTATTTCGTGGAGAAGTTACAGCACTCTCAGACCACCGCGGGAAAACTGTCATGAGCCCACGCATCATTCATATTGCCGCCAACACTTTCCGCGAAGCGGTTCGCGATCGCGTGCTCTATAACCTGATCGCCTTTGCTCTGGTGCTATCGGGCGCGGCCATTTTCGTGGGTCAGATTTCCATCGACATTGAGCGCCTGGTCGTCGTCAATCTTGGACTCACCGCGGTTTCTCTATTTGGCATCGTCATCGCCATCTTCATTGGCATCGGCCTGGTCTCGAAAGAAATCGAGAAGCGCACACTTTATACGGTGCTTTCGCGCCCGGTCCGCCGCTGGGAGTTTATCGTCGGCAAGTTTCTGGGCCTGGCCGGAACATTGATCGTGAACACCTTCTTTATGGCCATCGGGGTTTTCGGGGCGCTGCTTTATGTTGCACATGGATTCTCCGCCCCCGACGCTCTGATTCTGGTCGCCCTTTATTTCATCATCCTTGAATTTCTAATCATCTGTTCACTGGCACTGTTATTTTCGTCGTTCTCTTCGCCGCTGCTTTCTGCGGTCTTCGCATTCTCACTTTTCGTGATTGGCAGCTTCGCCGACGACCTTCGGGGATTCGCCGGCCTGACTCACGGCATGACCCGTTGGGTGGTCACAGCTGCGGCATATCTGGTGCCCAACTTCTCCGCGCTCAACGTGATCAGCGCGGTCGCGCATCAGCAACCCATGGCTTCTCAGCTCATCCTGCAAAACACGCTCTACGCGTTGTTCTATACGGCTATGGCCTTGAGCGGCGCGATCCTGATCTTCGAGCGCAGGAACCTGAAATGATTGGGAATGCGGAGCGGAGATCCCTAAGATGACGGCCACGCAGCGGACCACCGTAATCGCCGGCGGTTGCCTTGCTATCTCCATGGTCGCCTGCCTTTTTCTGTTGCAGCGCATCGATCGAATCCGTCCTCAGGCGACGCTCGAGGATGCACTCTACATCAGTTCACCGAAAATCGTGAAGCGGGCCAGTCTGGGTTTCGATGGCGTCATGGCCTGCATCTATTGGACGCGAACCGTGCAGTACTTTGGCCATCGTCACTTCGACCGCGCACACACTTACAATGAACTGGCTCCGCTCCTGGAGATCACCACAGCGCTCGACCCGCATTTGTTTCCGGCGTACCGGTTCGGCGCCAGTTTTCTTGCGCCCGCTCCGCCGAACGGAGCCGGCCAACCCGAGCGCGCCATTCAACTGATGAAGTACGGAATTCAGAACAATCCTGACAACTGGCAGCTGTACTACGACCTGGGCTTCGTCTACTACACCGAACTGAAGGACTACAAAAAGGCCTCCGAAGTTTTCGAACAGGGTTCGCAACGTCCCAACGCCCATCCTTTCCTCAAGATCCTGGCGGCTCAGATGGCCGCGCACGCGGGCGACTTCTCCACCGCGCGTTTGTTGTGGAGCGCCACCTACGAGTCCAACCACGATGCTCTAATCCGCCAGAATGCGATTGAACATCTGCGCGCGATTCAGGTGGACGAGGACGTCACGAACTTGGAGTCCGCGGTAAGTCGCTTTCAGGGGCGTACGGGACATCTCCCCAGCAGTATGTGGGAACTCGCCCTCGCCGAACATTTGCAAGGAATTCCGGTTGACCCCGACGGGCACCCTTATCTTCTGACTCTGGATGGACATGTGGTCGTCGAAAACCCGGACGATTTCAACTTTCTAACCAAAGGCCTGCCGCCGGGATATCGCCCTCCCGCAGTGCCGAAATTGCACGAGCAAAAACAGTAAGTCCGCGTTCCTGTCTTTGATCACGCGGGCTCGCCAGCCCGTATCATGTCTAGACGCTTCTCAAATTTCTCGCATGGAATCGGCTGCAGAAATCTTGTCTCCAAGAATCAGGATGTGGCAAACCGCGTACCAATGGTGGAGGCACGCCGCCTCGTACGAGGGCTATTACCTGGCGACGCGGCGCCTTTTCGCCGTCCTCTGGGACTTTGTCCGCGACTCTACTCCGGAGCGTTTACGGCAACGCTACGGCGATGCCGACTACGACTGGGACTATCGCGTGAACACGACCAGCGGCGCAGTCGGGTGGCGGGATCGACTGCTGGGACAGTTCCATTCCGCATATCAGCCAACCGATCCGGCGGCGTTTCACGAGATGCTGAGCGCTCTGCAAGCGGCGGTGCAACGATCGCGGAGGCCCGATGGGACCGTCCTTGAGCTGCGCGACTTCACGTTTCTCGATCTTGGGTCCGGCAAGGGACGGACGCTGTTGATGGCGTCGGACTATCCCTTTCGCCGGATTTTGGGCGTGGAGTTGCTTCCCTCCCTGCACGAAATCGCAAAGGAGAATATCAAGCAATATAAAAGCGAAGCGCAGAAATGTTTCGCACTGCAGACCATCTGCGCCGATGCCAGGGCATTCCCGCTTCCCAATGGCCCGCTAGTGATTTATTTGTTTAATCCCTTGCCCGAGTCTGGAATGCGCCAGGTTGTTTCGAATCTGGAACAGGCGTTCAGAGTTGATCCCAGGGTTGTATATGTGCTTTATCACAACCCGCTGCTGGAACACGTGTTAAGCAAGAGCGCGATGCTGCGGAAAGTCGGGAGCACGCGTCAGTATTCGATTTTCAGCAATCAGCAGGAATGCCGTTAAAATGACAACTCCTGTGGCACCGCTTACAATCGCTTTACGGGTCCTCCGGTGGAACGTGCCCTTGGTTTCCCTCGCAGTGAGCGAGAGGGCATTTTGTGGCATTTAGCTAGTGGAATGATCACAATACGACCTCTTTTTCTACGCTACGCCATCCCGCTCTTTGCCATCCTCCTGGGGATGACTCTGCTGGCTCCAGCAGGGCTCGCGGTTGACGTGAAGATAGTAGCGGCGGCCGTCGATAGCCATTACAACCATCTGCACTCGCTGCAGGCCGAGTTTACCGAGGTTTATCGCGGCTCCGGTATGGAGCGGACCGAATCTGGGACGCTATGGCTGAAAAAACCCGGCAAGATGCGATGGGAATACCGTTCTCCCAAGGACAAGCTGTTTGTCAGTGACGGGAAAGATGCGTGGTTTTACGTGCCCGAGGATCGCCAAGCACGGAAAGAGGCCGCGAAAAGGCTCGAAGACATTCGCTCTCCGCTGGCTTTCCTGTTAGGTAAAACCAAGCTGGAGAAAGAATTACAGGGATTGTCTCTAGCGCCAGATGTAGAACCTTTGCAACCCGGAAATATCGTTTTACGCGGTGTGCCGCGGGCGCTGGCGGACCGGGTCAGCGAAATTCTATTGGAGATCACGCCAGACGACCAGATCGCGCGAATTGTCATCCAGGAGGTGGATGGGGCGGCCACGGAATACAGGTTCGGCGAGATGAAGGAGAACGTGGAAATCGCAGATGGGCGGTTCCAGTTTAAGCCGCCGCCAGGAACGGAGACTGTGGAGGGAGGACTGCGACCTTAGGTGGGACATGAAGCGTGGGACATGAAGCGGTTCCCTGGCGGACAGCCGAGGCGGCTGTCGCTGCGTGAGTGGCGTGGTTACTAGTGGTACTGCCGGGGCGGTTTTGAAGGGGGTCGGCAGCTTAGAATAGCAAGTACGAATGTTAGACTGAAGCCGGGGTGGTGGTGTCCAGAAGGTATAGAAAAATCAGCCAATGGCGGAATTTGTAGTAAAAATCGCGGACGATCGCGGGCGAGTTCAGCAGCACATCGAGCACGGTTACTCGGAAGCCGAAGTGCGCGACCGCTTCTCGCAGCAGGGCTACCTGGTTTACTGGGTCAAGCCTCAGGGAGTGCTCACTTCTGGCGTTTCATTGCGGCGCAGGCGCAAGCTGAAGCAGGATACTTTTCTGGTGTACAACCAACAGTTTTTGACGCTGATCCGGGCCGGGCTGCCCATCCTGAATTCGCTCGAACTTTTGATCAAGCGGCAGAAGGACACGCAACTCCGGCAGATTCTCGAGAATGTTCGAGAGCGCGTCAAGGGCGGAGAGTTGCTCTCCGATGCCTTCGCCGCTCAGGGGATTGTCCCAAAGATTTACACGACAACTCTAATGGCGGGTGAGAAGAGCGGTAACATCGACGAGGTGCTGACCCGTTACATCAGCTTTCAGCGGCTCGCCATGACATTCCGAAAGAAGTTGTTCGTGTCGCTGATTTATCCCACGCTGCTGGTCACCGTGGTGCTGATCATGGTGACGTTCCTGTTCACCTACGTGGTGCCTAAGTTTGCGGACCTCTTCAACAGTCTGGATGCAAAACTTCCCGCGATCACGTTGTTCATGCTGGCGGTAGGACAGAACGCGCAGAAGTATGCGCCCTTTGTATTCGTCGGGCTGGCAATCCTGGGTTTTGTGTTATGGCGCTGGAAGGATACGGATCGCGGCGCGGACCGCATCGACCGCATGATATTGAGCACGCCGCTGTTGGGCGACATCCGCCTAAAGCATCAGGTGGCGAGTTTTTCCCGGATGCTTTCGACGCTGCTGCAAGGCGGCCTGCCGCTGGTGCCGGCGATGGAAACGGCAGGCTCTTCCATGAGCAGCCGGCGCATCTTAAAGGGTGTGATGCGGGCAGGCATCCGGGTGCGCGAGGGACAGGGGCTGGCTCCCAGCCTGGAAGAGCAGAAAATCTTCCCCGAACTGGCGGTGGAAATGATCGAAGTCGGCGAATCGACGGGAGCGCTGCCAGCGATGTTGAACTCGGTGGCCGAATTTTATGAGGAGGATGTGCAAACAGCGCTGGGAGCGTCGATGGCCTTAATCGAACCGCTGATTCTGATCGTCATGGCGATTTTCGTGGGCGGAGTCCTGATCTCGCTGTATTTACCGATTTTCACGCTGGGAGTGCACTGAGGAACGGCGTTGGTCTCTCGTGGTTAGTCGTTGGCCAAGGACTAACGACTAACGGCTAACGGCCAACGACAGGCAAAAAATGGCAACGGCCGACAAAAAATCGTTGTTCGTGAATGGCGGGAACGGCGGACCGATCAGTCCTACCGGCAATGCGGTTACCGACCTGGAGCGTGCGCAAGACGTGGCGCGGCGCTATCGCTGCGAGTTCGTCGATCTCAGCGGCTTCGAACTGCATCACGAATTGTTCAAGAAAATTCCGGTCGAGCTGATGTTCCGCTACAACTTCGTTCCGCTGGAAGAAACCGCCGACGGGAAGCTTGCCATCGCCATCGCCGATCCCAGCCAGCTGATGATGATCGACGAAATCAGCTTGCTGTTGAAGCAGCGGATCATCACTAAAGTTTCGACCCTGAAGCAGATCTCCGACATCCTCAAGAAAACCGAGCAGTCGCAGCGCGTGCTCGAAGAGGCCAGTGAAGGCTTCCAGATTATTCGTGAGGACGAGAATACTGGCGCCGAAGAAACTTTATCCATCGACAAGCTGACGGCGACGGGCGATACCAGCCCGATTATCCGGCTAGTCGATACCACAATTTTTACCGCGCTGCAGCGGCGGGCCTCCGACATTCACATCGAGACCCGCGACGACTCGGTGGTCATCAAGTTCCGCATCGACGGCGTACTCACGCAGGCCATGCCGCCCATCGGCAAAGAGCATCACTCCACCGTCATTTCGCGTATCAAGGTCATGAGCGAGCTCGATATTTCCGAGCGTCGCGTGCCCCAGGACGGACGCTTCCGGGTGAAGTACAACGGGCGCGCCATCGACTTTCGCGTCTCGATCATGCCATCGATTCATGGCGAGGATGCCGTGCTACGCGTCCTCGACAAAGAGTCGATGAGCGAGAAGTTCCGCACGCTGACTCTGGACGTAGTGGGGTTTGACGAGGAAGACCTGCGCAAGTTCCGGCGCTACATTAAAGAACCGTACGGCATGGTGCTGGTCACCGGGCCGACCGGCAGCGGCAAAACGACGACACTTTACGCCGCGGTCAACGAGATCAAGACCGACGAAGACAAGATCATCACCATTGAAGATCCCGTGGAATATCAGCTGCGCGGGATCACGCAGATTCCGGTGAACGAGAAAAAAGGACTGACCTTCGCCCGCGGCCTGCGCTCGATTCTGCGCCACGACCCGGACAAAATCATGGTCGGCGAAATTCGTGACACCGAGACCGCGCAGATTGCGATTCAGTCGGCGCTGACCGGACACCTGGTCTTCACCACGGTGCACGCCAACAACGTGGTCGACGTGATTGGGCGATTCCTGAACATGGGCGTGGAACCTTACAACTTTGTGTCAGCGTTGAACTGCATTCTGGCGCAGCGACTGGTGCGCCTTATTTGCGAGTCGTGCCGGACTGAAGTGCATTATGGGCCCGATGTTCTGGAAGCCAGCGGGCTCGATCCCGTGCAGTGGGGCAAGGTTCCGCTTTATGAAGGTCCCGGATGCATCGAGTGCGCGGGGACGGGGTTCCGCGGGCGAACGGCGATTCATGAACTTCTGGATTTAAGCGACCGCGTGCGCGAGATGATTCTGGCCAAGAAACCGACTTCCGAAATTCGCCGCGCCGCTCGGGAAGAAGGTATGCGCTTCCTGCGCGAATCGGCGCTGGACAAAGTACGCCTGGGAATGACTACGCTGAAAGAGATCAACAAGGTTACGTTCATCGAGGCTATGCGGTAGGGCGGCCAGTCCATCAACTTGGCACGTGCGAGGGCAAGATGCCCTCGCGAAAGCCGGCAAAGCCTGACCTGAGCGAGTCGAAGGGTTGCTGGCGCTACACTTCTCTGAGTGCCCTTCCAGCTATTGAATTTGTTGGGCATTCGAGGTCTGATTTAAGGAAGTATTTTTTCACAGGCGTTCCCGGCACATGACTACATCTTCAAATCCAAAACCCAGGCTTGCCTGCGAAATTGCCGCGGACCGCGTGCTGGCCGGGCGACTGACCGACAACGGAGAAGGACTGGAGGCCTCCGCCGCACGTGAACTCGCGCCGGGAAGTGTGATTCCCGACCTGGTGGAAAATAATCTGCGGCAACGGAACGCGGTGCGGCAAGGAATTGAAGCGGCTCTCGGCGGTGTTGCCGGACGTTCCAAAGATGTGATCGCAATTGTGCCCGACGCCGCGGTGCGCGTGATGCTGGTGGAGTTCGATACTCTGCCTTCCGATCGCGACGAGGCTCTTGCCGTCGTGAAGTTCCGGTTGAAGAAATCTTTGCCTTTCGACGTGGACAAGGCGAAGGTTTCGTATCATGCGCAAAAGGTCAACGACGAGGTGCGCGTAGTGGCGGCCGTAGCGATGGCAAGCGTAATCGACGACTATGAAAAAGCGTTTCGCGAAGCGGGGTATAGTCCCGGCATCGTGGTTCCGTCCACGCTCGCGGCGCTGGGAGCGGCGGACGCCAAGCGGCCAACGCTGGTAATCAAGGTGGATGCGCACACCACCAGCATCGCAATCTTGAACGAAGATCAGTTGCAACTCTTCCGCACCCTCGAGAATACGCGCGGAGTAACCATCAGCGGCGAGCAATTGGCCGAGGAAGTTTATCCTTCCGTGGTTTTTTTTCAGGATACGTATCACCTGAACATCGAACGAATTTATGTGGCAGGACTGCCGGAGTCGGGAGGCGCTGCGCCCGCGCTGCGTGCCCAGACCGGAGCCGAAGTGCAGGAACTGGTGGCGTCTTCGCAACTGGGGGCATCCGCCGGCGGTTCGGTCCCGCGCTGGCGAATGGCGGGAGTAGTGGGAGCACTGATAGCGTAGCGGCGGACGCATACGTCCCGGGCTACGAAATGAACCTATGCGTCTCGATATCAATCTCGCGAGCCAGCCCTACGAAGATGCGCGGCAGTTTTGGATGCGCTGGGGAACGGCCGTGGGCGCGGTAGGAATCCTAACGTTGATACTGCTTGCTCTCGATGTCACGGGATGGGTGAACGCCCGGCGGGATCGTTCGGCGATCGCGGAAAAACGGACGATGATTGCCGATCGCGATCAGCTGCGCGCCAACGCCGAGAGAATCCTCAACCTGCCGCAAAACCGCAGCACTCGCGACCAGTCCCAGTTTCTGAACGAATTGATCGAGCGCAAGGCCTTTTCGTGGACGCGGGTGCTGGAAAACCTGGAGAAGGTCATGCCGCCGCGAGTACACCTGATGTCGATCAATCCGCAATTGGATGAAGACAATCAGCTCGGCCTTAAAATGACAGTAGCCGGCGATTCGCGGGACCGCGCCATCGAGTTGGCGCGCCGCATGGAGGAATCGCGCCGTTTCGCGCAGACTAATATCGTTTCGGAGCATTCCCAAAAGAACAACACCGGCGACACCGAGGAGTTTGACATTGTAGCGATTTACATTCCGGAACCCCTGACCGAGGAGTCGTCGAAGTCAGGAGCGAGATCCACGACGGGCGTGAAATCGAATGCAAAATCGAAGACGACGGTGAAACCTAAACCGCCGGCGCCGCATGGGAGGCAGCATTAATGCCCGACCTGCGCCGAACCCGGAAGAATCTGAAGACCGCGATTGCCGTTCTGGCGGGTGTGGATCTATTGCTGGCAATCATATATTTCTCGCCGCTGGTGGGCTCGGCGGAATCGCGCCGTATGGAACTAAACCAGCTTCAGGCCGAATTGACCGTCAAAACGCGCCAAGTGGCGCCGCTGAAGGATCTTCCGCAGAAGGTGGTTTTGGCAAGTCATCAGATCAATGATTTTTATAAGCGGCGCTTCCCTTCCCAGAATTCGCAGATTGTGACCGAGTTCGGCAAGCTGGCCGGCGCGAATAACGTGTTGATCGAGCAGGTAAAATATAAGTTAGACGAAGCGGAAACCGGCGGCCTGCAACCGGAAGAGATCGAAGCGAGCCTGGCGGGGAACTACACGTCGCTGGCGCGCTTCATCAATGCGCTGGAGCGGGACGAGATGTTTTTCATCATCGACAGCGTCACCCTGGGCGGCCAACCGCAGGGGCCGGTCAAGTTGAGCATGAGGCTGGAGACATATTTGAAGGCGGGAACCTAGTGCAGCTGGGATTGGAAAATAAAAAGAAGACGACATGGGCGGCGGTGCTCGCGGTGGTGGCGCTTCTGGCCGTCACGTATGAGGTCGTCCCATTCTTTACGGGATCGTCGACGCCCAATTCCAGCGCTCAGGCAGCGGCTCCCTTAGCCCCGCGCGTCGCCGCACGTTCCAGAAGAAAGAACGAGAAAAAACCACGTGTGGAGAATCTCGATCCGACGCTCCGACTGGACCTGCTGGCCACCAGCGAAAAGACACTCTACGAAGGTAACGGAAGAAATATTTTCGTGTCGCACGCGGAAGATGTGGTCATTCCTCGTCCAATAACACCCGGAACGCCCGACGCACAGGACGGGAATCCGTACCACACCCCTACGCCTCCGCAGCCACCGCCGATCCCGCTGAAGTTTTATGGCTTCGCGAGCCGGCCCGGGGAGCCGAAGAAAATATTTCTCAAGCTCGGCGAAGATGTCTTCGTGGCGGGCGAAGGCGAAATCGTGGACCGGAGATATAAGGTCATCCGTATTTCGCCGAACTCAGTGGAGATTCAGGACGTGGTGAATAGCGGTCCGCCCCAGAGTATTCCCCTGACGCAGGGGTGAGGGTCCAAAGTTTCAAGGTTTCAGAGTTTCAATGTGCTGTCGCTGTTGAAACCTTGCAACGTGAAACCTTGAAACCTGCATTTCTTATGGCTTTTCATTCACAGATACGGCGAAACGTGCCTCAACCCGGCAACGCCAGTGGGCAGGGCGGATGGGTTATGCTGACGTTGCTTCTCGCCATGGCGCTGCTCGTCATTTTTGCGGCGGCGATCGTGCCCTCGATTACGTTCGACATCAAGCGAGATCGCGAAGAGGAGATGATTCATCGCGGGGTACAGTATTCGCGGGCCATTCGAGCCTATTACAAGAAATTCGGCCGTTATCCCACCAAGATTGAGGATCTCGAGAGCGCCAATAATCTTCGGTTTCTGCGCAAGCGTTACAAGGATCCGCTGAACTGCAAGAATTCCAAGTGCGCTGATTTCAAGCTGCTGCACTTCGGCGATGTTCAGATGACGCTGAGCGGCATCGGAGGCGGAAGCGTTGCCGGCGCAACCCCGGTCAGCGCAATGAACGGAGGAACCGCCGGGCCCGGAGGGTTCTCGCAGCCATCCACGTTCGGTGGGAACAGCGGGTTTGGTGCAAATTCCAATTCATCGTTCGGGCAGAATCAGCAGGCAGCGAATAACCCGCCGGCTGGCTCCGACCCATCGCAGGCGGGATCACAAACTCCGCCGGGCTCGACTGCGGACGGAACAGGAACGACTTCCTCGGGACCAGGCAGCAGCAATTCCGGAAGCAATCAGCTTGGCTCCGGCCAAATCATCGGCGGTCCGATCATTGGAGTTGCGAGCATGAGTCCGGAGAAGACGATTCGCGAGTTCAATCACAAGAATAAATACAAGGATTGGGCGTTCGTTTACGATCCGGGGCAAGACCAGGGACGGTTGATCCGGACGCCATACCAGCCGCAACTGCCGGGATTCGGACAGCAAGGCGTGCAGAATCTCAACGGGCAGAATGGCGCCACCGGCACCGGCTTTGGAACTGGGCCGGGCGTTGGCGCCGGAACCTCCGGTTCGTCATCTTCGGGAATGCAGAATAACCAGAACCCGCCAAGTAATCCTCCACCTCAGCAGTAGCATCTGTGCCGCCACGGCGGACAGCCGGTGGCGGCTGTCCCCGCATGGTTCGTGGTAGTGGCCACATAATTTGTGGTCAGCGTGCAAATGGCCTCATCGCGACGGATGAGGCCATTTGCTTTCGAGGTCTGTACGCGCTCGTGCATCCCACGGCTGGACAGCCGAGACGCCGTCCCTGCGTGGTTATTTACACGCTGAAGGATGAACCGCAGCCGCAGGTGCTCTTTACGTTGGGATTCTCGAACTTGAAACCCGCGCCTTCCAGGGTCTCGACATAGTCGACGATGCAGCCGTTTAGATACATCACCGAGGTCGCATCGACGAATACTTTGAGCCCCTCCATGTCGAAGGTCTTGTCCATCATTCCGGCGCCGTTCTCAAACTGCATCGAATAGGAGAAGCCGGAGCATCCGCCGCCGACAACTCCGATGCGCAAGCCGGAGGGAACTGGATTTTGTTGGCCCATGATCTCTTTTACCTTGGCGACAGCGTTCGGCGTCAGACTAACGGGCGGGGCCTTCTTCGTAACTTCAGGGACGGTTGTGGTGGCCATTGTATCTCCTTGGCTTTAAAGGCTATTCGATTATAGCAAATGTCGTTTTCGCAAAACTAAGCATCCAGCGTGCTGAACCCGTGCACGATACTTGGATGCCATTGGCCGTCCGGAAGTCGCATTCTTCCACATCCGTAACAGGTTCGGAACAAAGGGATTTATTCGACGCCAGGGCTTGCCAATGGGTCTATAATCATTGCCGTTAGGGCCTTCCCGGGACTGAAAGCGGGATTCTGCGCCCGTCTTCAGTAAATGGAAGCCGCTGTACTTGGATGGAATCTGCCGAGGTGGCTTATGACGCTCACGATCGTAACAGTTGTATTCGGAATTTTCGCCGTTGGGCTGATCGTCCTGCTGATTTACAAGAGCACTCTCACAATGCATGAAGACGATCAGTTGTTTCTGGATGACAACAATTCGCACATGCAGGAGGAGCAAACGGAACTGTTGACCAAGGTCAATCGGCTTACGATTCCGGTCCGCGTGTTCAGCATCGGTTCGGGAGTATTTCTGCTGGTGCTGGTGGCGATGCTGATCTACCAAAAGTTGAATGAAGTGCAGTAGCGTCGGTTGCTGGAATGGCGCGTCCAGCCGGCACTGGCGCGGGCATGCAGGATGCCTCCCCGTGCTCGGTCGCTTTCTTGTTTATGAATTCTAAAGGGAGCGCCCGTTCTTGGCGGTCGATTTGTCGTTTTGGGGTCCCGGTACATGATTCGACACGTGGACAAGGTTTCTCTACTGCGTGATTGTGATTCCTCCCAAAGGAAAACTGGAAGATAGATTGCAAGTGTATTCCCCTCGTTGCGATCTAACAGGGCATGGAAACTTAGATTGGTTCGAATAAAGTAGTCCCACAGTGTCGGGCAACTTTTGGTGCATAACCAGATTCCTACGGCGGGAGTATTCCAGCAATGAACGCATCCCCTGCGGAAATGATTCCCGAATCGGAGTCGTCACCCGTCCCACGGGAACCACCATGCGAACGATCAACTGACAAGCGTGCCCGCCGGGGACAGTTACGCGGTTGGTGGGCCATCGCCGCTATTGCGATCGTTCTGGCAGTCGTCACCCTGATCGCAACTCGCGGAAAAACTCCGACGATCTTTAGGGCCGCGCCCGTCGCGACCACTATTCCACCCCAGGTCTTGCGTTTGAAGGGAACCACAGAGGCAGTGCAAGCACGGGCCATCCTCGCACCTCTACTCGCGGGCCAACAGGTTCCCACCCTCACCATCATCCACTTAATTCCCACCGGGACACGAGTAAAGCAGGGAGATCTGCTGGTGGAGTTTGACCGGCAGGCACAGATGCGCGATTTTGTCGACAAGCAAGCCGAATATTCGAAGTTGGTGGCGCAGGTCGCGGAGGAGCAGGCCAAGGAGCGTGCGGCACGAGCCAAGGATGAGACGGAACTGAAGACGGCCGAAGACAATCTTCGCAAGACTGAACTGGAAATACAAAAAGCGGAAATCGTCTCGCGCATTGATGCGGAGAAAAATCAGGAAAATCTGGACGAAGCCAAAGCTACTTACGAGCAGCTTCGCGAAACTTTCGATTTGAAGCGCAAGGCCGCACAGGCTGCGATTCGCATCCTGGAAATTCAGCGCGATCGCACGCAGCAAACCATGCTGCACGCTCAGGCCAATGCCGACTTGATGCAGATTCGCTCGCCGCTGAATGGAGTCGCGGTACTGAACACGATCTGGAAGCAAGGCACGATGGGCGAGGTGCAGGAAGGCGACCAGGTGCGTCCCGGTGTCGCTTTTATGCAGGTGGTGAATCCCGCGACCATGCAGGTGCGTGTACTGGCAAACCAAGAGGATTTCCCGAGTTTGCAGGTTGGGCAGACGGCCAAGGTTCGCCTGGATGCGTATCCGGATATGGTCTTCCCCGCCAAGCTCGACCAACTTGCTCCGATCGGAGAGGGCGGAGACTTCTCGAGCAAGCTTAAATCGTTCGTGGTCGTGGTGGCGATCGAGGGAAATGATCCTAAGCTGATGCCCGACCTTTCCGCGGCCGTCGATGTCGACGTTGCGAAACAAAGTGCGGGATCGAGTGCTGGTTCGAATGCTGAAGAGCACACGGCACCATACTCGGGGGGTGGTTCCTGATGATTCAGCGCTTCCACCGGCTTTCGATTCAGTATAAAGGGACGATCATAGCCATCGTCCTGTTGGCCGGAAGCGGCGCGGTCTGGGGAGCAGCGCGTCTGGGGAAGCGATCACCCACCGTTCCCACCATCGAAGTGAAGCGCGGCGAATTTCTCGACTCGACGCAATTTCGCGGCGAAGTGAAAGCATTGAAGTCGGTGACGATCAGTGCGCCGGCGGAGGCGGGCGATTTGCAGATCGTTAAAATCTCTTCAGAGGGCACTGTTGTAAAACCGGGTGACGTGGTGGTCGAGTTCGACAAAACAAAGACCGAACAGGAACTGGCGCAATTCCAGTCCGGCCTCAAGTCGGCGGAGGCGGAGATCGGACAGGCTCGGGCGCAGGCGCGACTGGCTGAAGAGGAAGATAAGACCGCTGTTTTGAAAGCCGGCTATGATGTGGAAGCAGCCAAACTGGAGGCCGGTAAACAGGAAATCGTTTCCAAGATCGAAGGCGAAGAGGCAAAGCTGAAAGTGGCCGACGCCGAGCAGAAGTTGCGCGAAGCGCAGACAAAGCAGAAATCAGATCAGACGCTAAACCAGGCGACGATTGAGAGCAAGGAACAGGCCAGCAAGAAAGCCAAATTTGACGTGGAGCGCGCCAATCGCGCGCTGACTCAAATGACCGAACGTGCGCCATCGGCTGGAACCATTAGCCTGTTGCAGCACTGGTCCGGCTCGAACATGACCTCGTACAGGCCGGGCGACCGAGCATGGCCGGGGGCTCCGATTGCGGAATTGCCCGACGCTACGACGCTACGGATTTCAGCCCGCGTGGATGAAACGGAACGCGGGCGGCTGGCGGCAAAACAGCCGGTGACGGTCCAGTTGAATGCCATTCCCGACCGGCAATTCACGGGACACATCGAACAAATCAGTGCGATTGCCAGCCTGGATTTTTCCAGCGGCTGGCCCATCACGCGCAACTTTATTCTCGAGATTGTTCTGGACCAGACGGACCCGAGGTTCAAGCCCGGCATCACCGGGCAGGTCACGGTGATCGTGGACCGCGTGCCGAACGCCATCACCATACCGGCGCAGGCCATGTTTCAGAAGTCCGGCCAGAATGTGGCGTACGTCTGGAGAGGAACGCAGTTTGAAGAACGGCCGATTGAGATTGGACGAAGAAGCGGCGACAAGATCATGGTCGCTAGAGGCGTGAGTCCCGGAGAACAAGTAGCGCTGAAAGATCCTACCTTGAAAGAGTAGACGGAGCTGAGATGCGAAGCCGGCGTGCCATCACGTGGGCGGTTGTTGCAGTGGTTCTTTGCGCTACGGTAGGCGTGGTCGCGGCGGTGCGCCGCGCCGCGCCGGCAACCACGAACGACGACATTCCAACGGGACGTGTGCAGCGTGGCGACCTCGACATGAAGGTTTACGTCACAGGCGAATTGCGCGCCAGCCATTCGGAGATGTTAACGGCGCCACCCGTCGGCGGAGGAGCCCTGCAGATCACGCGCTTGCTGCATACAGGCGCGGCCGTGAAGAAGGGCGATCTGGTGATGGAATTTGATCCCAGCGAGCAGCGCTACAAACTCGACCAGAATCGGTCCGAATTAATGCAGGCGGATCAGGAAATCACCAAGGCTCGCGCGGACGCGGCGGTAGTGGCAGCACAGGACAAAGTCGGGCTGCTCAAGGCACGGTTCGACGTCAGGCGCGCGGAATTGGATGTGCAGAAGAACGAACTGGTCAGCACCATTGACGCGCGAAAAAATGATCTGGCTTTGGAACAGGCCAAGCGAGTATTCGCGGAGCTCGAACAGGACGTCAAGTCCCGTAGTGCGTCGAATCAGGCCACCATCTCGCTGGCAGAAGAGAAACGGAACAAGGCAAAGCTGGCCATGGATCAGGCCCAGGACAACATCAACAAGATGCGGGTGATGGCTCCCATGGATGGCCTGGTCGCGCTGGAAAAAAACGAGGGGGACGGATTTTTTTTCAGCGGGATGTCGCTACCGGAATACCGCGAAGGCGACCAGGTACAGCCCGGCAGAACGGTCGGCCAAGTGATCGATCCCAAAGGGATGGAGCTAGTGGCCAAGGTTGGGGAACTCGAGCGCAACAACGTCAAACAAGGACAATCGGTGGACATCCAGCTTGATGCCCTGCCGGGAAACACATTTCATGGCACGGTGAAAACCGTGGGGGGCAACAATACCCGGAGATTCTGGGAGGACGACTCCAGCAGCAAGTTCGAAGTCGCCGTCACGCTCGCAACTACAGATGCGCAGATGAGGCCAGGCCTGACGGCGCGAATCTTCATCAATGGCGATCCGCTGAGAAACGTGATCTATGCGCCTCGCCAGGCGCTGTTTCTGAAAGACAGCAAGCGCGTCGTGTACGTGCGCAATGGCAACAACTTTGAGCCACGCGAAGTGAAGATTCAGGCCCAGAACGAGAGTCGCGCCGCCATTGAAGGCATTGGCGCGGGCACAGAAATTGCTTTGATCGATCCCACGGCACCGAGGAAAACCTCCAATTCCGGTTCGTCCACACTGCCTGTCGGGGGAGGAGCTCCTTAATGGCGACGGTCGCGTCGACTCCCTCCACACGCATCTTGCACGGTTATCGGCAATGGCTTCCCGACCTGCAACTGGGGTTTCAGAATCTGCTGCTGCACCGGCTTCGCTCCTTACTGACCATGCTTGGCATGATCTTTGGAGTCGCGGCCGTAGTTTCGATGCTGTCGATTGGTGCGGGCGCGCGACAAAAAGTGATGGCGCTGATTGAGCAGATGGGCGTGCACAACCTTATCGTCGAGGCGAAAGAAACCACGGAGTGGCAAGCGCACCAGAAGATCCGCAAGATTTCTCCCGGGCTTTCCCTGCAAGACTATCGCGTGATCCGCGATGACGTGAGCGACATTGCCGCGGCTACCCCAAGAAAGCGCATGACTCCTTCGAAAACAATTCCAAAATCACAGCAGGATCCGCCCACAGTGTACGGAGTAAATCCCGTCTACCAGAAGATCGCGGGATTGCATGTTCTGCAGGGACGATTCTTCACGGAGAACGAAGAAACCCGCGGAGCGCCGGTGACCGTGCTGGGCGCGGCTGCCCGGTCGAGCCTGTTCGGGTCTGCGGATCCCATCGGCCAATATGTAAAAGCCAATGAGACCTGGTTCCGCGTGATCGGAGTCGCTTCGCCACAACTGAGTTCGCAAACCGAAGTGGCGGGTGTGCCCACGCAGGATCTCAACAATATCATGTACGTTCCGTTGAACTCGGCGATGCTTCGTCTGGAAGATAACTATAGCGACGTGCGCGATGAGATCGATGGAATTTATTTAAACATTCGCGAGGGCGCGGATATGGCGTCCGTGGCGCAAGTGGTGCGGGCGATTTTGGATTCTTCGCATCATTCCGCCGGAGACTTCAGCGTGATTGTGCCGGCCGAACTGCTGGCCGAACAGAAACGGACCGAACGTTTGTTCAACGCTGTGATGGTCGCGATCGCCTCCATCTCCTTGTTGGTGGGTGGAATCGGAATTATGAATATTATGCTGGCCAGTATCCTGGAACGGACGCGCGAGATTGGGGTTCGGCGTGCGGTGGGGGCGCGGCAGTCCGACATCATTCGCCAGTTTGTGGTCGAGGCCATGCTGATTTCCTTTGTAGGCGGAAGCTTCGGCATTATGTTCGGCTTCGTCATGTCACGATTGATCGCCTGGCTCGCCGGATGGTCGACTATCGTTACACTGAGTTCCATTCTGCTGGCCTTCATGGTCTCGATTACGGTAGGACTGGTTTTCGGAATTTACCCGGCGGTCAAAGCCGCACGCCTAGATCCGGTGGAAGCGATTCGCTGGGAATAGGATTCGCTTTGGAATAGATGGCGGCAATCTTCTTCACTGCACGTGCCAACACAACCTTGGAGGAATGGAAGAATGAAATATTCTCGCCTGGGGCTCTCCGCTTGTCTTCTATGGGTGTTCATCCTGCCTTGCTGGACTTGGGCCCAAAAAGGCGAGGGTTATGGCGATCTGCTCACGCCGCAAGTTCGCTCCGACAAACTGGGCGCTCCGGAGCATTTGAGGAATTACGTGGTGGATGGAAAGCTCACGCTCAGTCTGCGCGATGCGGTCGTCCTGACGCTCGAAAACAATAGCTTCGTGAGGGTTCAGGAAGCTCGGATTGAATCTTCAAAATTCGCGGTGCTGGGGGCGCACGCGCCGTTCGATCCGCTGCTGACGGCTTATTACAACATTAACAGTTCCAGTTCGGCGCCCTTCAGCCAATTGCAGGGAACCGGGGCGGCATCTACTTTCATCTCTACAACGCAAAACGCTCAGTTCACATATGCGCAGACGTTTGAGACAGGCACCAACATTCAGGCCGGTCTCGGTACCAACAACAATTACACCAACAATTCGTTTTATCTCTACAACCCGTATGTCACTTCTCTGCTGGATCTCCAGGTTGTCCAGCCGCTGCTTAGAAACGGATGGCTATTTGCCAATCGAGCGCCGCTGATGATCGCACGCCGCGATTTACAGCAGTCGCGGGCCAACTTTGCCGCCGAGGTGAACAATAACGTCTTGCAGGCAGTAGGACAGTACTGGTCGGTGATCGAAGCGCGCGGAAACCTGGATGTCGCCCGCAGTTCCATGGACGCGGCCGAGGCCACATATAAGCGGGACAAACGCGCACTGGAACTGGGCGCATTGCCTCCGCTCGACATTTACCGCTCAGAGTCACAGGTCGCGTCGCGCCGCGTTCAGGTCATTCAGAGTGAATACGCGCTCAAACAGGCGGAGGATACACTTCGTATGACGATTGGCGCCGATCAAGACCCGTACTTTGAAGCTCTCGATCTGGAACTCACGGAGAAGCCCGAGCCTGAGGGCGAACTGCGCACCATCGACACGGGCGATGCGTTGCAGCGCGCGCTCACCAAGCGGCCAGAGTTCGATGCAGCCCATGCGGCTCTGGCAAACGACCAAACTCGCATTCGCCTGGCACACAACCATTTGCTGCCTGAGCTCGACCTGACCGCTCAGTACGCCACCAACGGCTTGGGAGGAACGCAATTCAACGGCCTGGGCCAGAAGACTACAAGTTCTTCGCTGAATCAACTTCTTGGATTCACTTATCCAACGTATTACGCGCAGCTGTCGCTCAGTCTGCCTCTGAAGAACCGCGCAGCGAAGGCCGAGATGGGGAACGCGCTGGTTTCGCGACGCAGCGATCTTTACAACGAACGACAAGTCCGCGAGCAGGTCACGCTCGACGTAAGCAATGCGGTGCACCAACTGGAGCAGGCAAAACTCAGCATTGCCGCCGGCAAAGAGGCATTGGACCTGGCCAGGAAGACCATGGCCGCAGAACAGCGCAAGTACGACCTGGGTTCGGAAACCATCTTCTTTGTGTTGGAGGCGCAGACCGAATTGGCCAGCGCCCAGCTAGCCCTGCTGCAAGCCGAAGTGAACTATCAGCTAGCGGTTGCGGACGTCGATCACGCCACCGGCGAACTGTTGGAACCTTACCACGTGCAGATCGCCGAGCTCACGCACTAGGACGCACCTTCCGCGGCGCTATCAAACGAAGTAAACTATATTCCCGACCGTGCGAAAGTGGCGGAATTGGCAGACGCACCAGACTTAGGATCTGGCGGGTAAAACCGTGGGGGTTCGAGTCCCCCCTTTCGCACCAATCCAGTGTCCAACTGGCGTTTGAGTGCGTTGAATCAATCGGCTCATGACCAATTCGCCGGGAAGTCGCATTGGAGTTGCAGCGATTCGTTCTGGAACGCCTGCCAGTCTTCAAGCGTCCGCACCGAATCGAGTTCTTTCTGGAACTCCTCAAAACAGCGACCGGTAAACTGCAAGGCTACCGGCTACGTTAGCGTCATCCTTAAAGGTTCGGATAATTAATGAAGCGATCAGGAACTGCTCCGAGAGGCCCTCGGTGAGGCAAAGACGGGATTGAGCGAAGGCGGCTTGCCGATCGGTTCGGTCCTCGCCGACAAGCGAGGGCAGATCGTGGCACGCGGGCACAACTTGCGAGTGCAGAGCGGGGACCCTACCGCGCATGCCGAAACAGTTTGCCTGCGCAATGCGGGCCGTAGACGTGACTGGGCGGAGCTGACTCTGGTCAGCACTTTGAGTCCCTGCATCATGTGCACAGGCACGGCGTTGTTATACCGAATTCCGCGAGTAGTGATCGGAGAGAATCGCAACTTCAAGGGTGCCGAGGATCTCTTCCAGCAACACGGAACCCGAGTCCTAGTTCTCGACGATGCCGAATGTATCGCTATGATGCGGGAGTTTATCGGTGCGCATCCCGACCTTTGGAATGAGGATATCGGGAAATAACAGGGAGATCCAACGAATCTAGCGCGCAACCGGAATTTGCCGCTCCGGTTTTGTTGAAACTACAGTCTCGCTAGCGGGAAGCGTGCTCTTCAAATCCCACCTGCACAATGGGCAACGAGTAGCCACCGAGTAGACCATACGGCCAAACGCTACGCACTCGCAGTTGCGACAGGCTCTCATGGTTAACCTTTAAACATTGCCGGAAGGCGAAAGCAATTCTTCTAAGGAACACGGCCAGCCTGAACGTCACACTAGCACGAAGGCTACCGCCTCGCGCGCTTCTTTTCGGTTGGCACGGATTGATTTTTCTTCTAGGCCAGCGTGACGGCTGCGCGCGGCGGTAAGTCTTCAAAACAAGAACGTCTTCCGCGGTGTTGTACAATCCGACCCCAATCGTAATTTGTTCCCGCGGGAGCGTTGCAGTGACGGAGCCGACACCGCCAGACAATTCACTGACCTCCGACTTCGGTTTACGGCGCGGAATTCTCTCGCCCATGGAAACTCTGGCTCAGTCCGTTTCCACCATGGCGCCGACCACCACCCCCGCAGCGACCATCCCGCTGGTCTGCGCGCTCGCGGGCAATGGAACATGGCTCGCCTACGTGCTCGCTACCGTCGCAATTTTTCTCGTCGCTTTGTGCATCGCCCGCTTCGCCCGCCACTCGGCTTCACCGGGCTCGCTTTACACCTACGCTTCGATGACCCTGCCGCGCTGGCTCTCCGCGACTGTCGCCTGGAGTTTGCTGCTAGCCTACGTGGCCACGGGTTCCAGCGTGATTGGCGGCTTTTATCACTATGCGAATCTGTTGTTGCGCGACGCCACGGGGCACGTTTTCTCCGCCGTGATGCTTTCGTTGCTGGTCACAGGAGTTTCAATCTGGATTGCATGGCGTGACGTGAAGATTTCCGCCCGCCTTATGCTGTGGATCGAAGCCGCCTCGGTGTCCGTGATCGTGATCGTGGTGGCGCTCCTGCTCTTTCGCCATGGTTGGCACTTGGATGGGGACGAACTCCACCTGCGCGGCATGACTGGAAGCGGGCTACGCCTTGGGCTGGTGCTGGCGCTGTTTAGTTTTGTGGGCTTTGAGAGCGCGACCACTCTCGGCGCGGAGGCCCGCAACCCCCTGAAGACGATTCCTCGCGCGGTGATTCAAAGCGCGGTACTGGCGGGAGCCTTCTTCACGGTGTGCGCCTATGCGGAGGTTTTGGGCTTTCACACTGTCGGACAGGATCTGGGAGCGAGCCAGGCTCCGATGTATGTTCTGGCGCAAGTTGGTGGCGTGCCGATATTAGGATTGCTGATCGACATCGGCGCCCTGGTAAGCCTGTTCGCCGGCACTCTGGCCTGCATCACTGCCGCAGCTCGCGTTCTGCTGCGGATGGCGCAGGACGGCCTGGCGCATGAATCGCTGGGCAGGACTCACGCCCGTAATCACACTCCAGGTCGCGCCGTCGTCATCACTGGGTTAGCCGCGGTGGCGCCAGTCGCCGTGCTGGCGGCACGCGGCGCGAGCGGACTGGACGTGTATGGCTGGTTGGGTTCGTTGGCGACTTATGGCTTTATCGTGGCATATGCTCTGGTTTGCGTTGCCCTGCCACGATATTTGCGACTGCATGCTGCGTTTAACTCCGGCGCGCAGATCGTTCCCTGGGTGGCGGCGGCCGCCATGCTGCTGGCGCTGGTTGGCAACCTCTATCCAGTGCCTGAAGGTCCTTATGGCAAGCTGCCTTACATCTATCTCGCTTACCTGATTGCGGGGCTGGGATGGTTCGTGCTTCGAGCGCGCAGCAAGAAGATCGCCCTGGCGGCCAGCGTAGAACCCTCGGAGCCATAAGAATGGCTCATAACAGCTGGCGCTGGTTGGCAACCTCTATCCAGTGCCTGAAGGTCCTTATGGCAAGCTGCCTTACATCTATCTCGCTTACCTGATTGCGGAGCATTGTGGCCCATAAAAATTACTGATTCCGGTCAAAAGAATTTTCACTGCGAGTCTGGCTTCCGCTTTCGGCGGAACTCGCGTACATTTGGCGGCATAGTTTTCCATCCTGGTATGGGCGTAGCAAGTGCAGAGCAGCCAATCTGCGTACCGCGCCGTATAGAGTCAAACGGCGTTTGGGGCCTTTAGCGGCTGCTTTGCAATCGTGTTTCTACCGTGGCGAGGTTCACATTCATGGCGAAGAAGATGAGGCTTGGCATTTTCTTAGTAGCTGCTCTGTTTCAGCTCTCCCTGTGCACTCTGGCGCAACAGACTCTGGGCGGCATCACCGGAACGGTTTCCGACACCAGCGGCAGCGTGCTGCCCGACACTTCCGTGACTATCGTCGGAGACCAAACCAAGCTGACGCGCACGCAAAAGACGAATGGCAATGGCGCCTACGATTTCGTCAACCTGCCCATCGGTACGTACACCGTTACGGTCAGCCATGACGGCTTTCAAACCGAAAAGCTGCCGTCAATTCCGGTGCAGGCCGATCGCACCGCCACGCTGAATGTCGCATTGAAGGTAGGTCAGGTGGGCACGACCATCGAGGTCGAGGCCGCGCCCGCCATGAACGCCGTTGATACTACGAACGGATACGTGCTCGAGCAGGAACAGATTCAGGCGGTGCCGCTACCGACGGGCAGTTTCACGGGACTCGCGATTCTTTCTCCCGGCGTGAATGCCGAACTGCCAAACGGCACCGGCGTCAACGCCGGACTGGGAAATCAGCCGATCTGGGCCAATGGTCAGCGCGACACCAGCAACACGTTCCTGCTGAACGGCGTGGATGCCAGCAATTTGTTCAACGGCAAGAGCACCAGCCAGGTGGCCTCGGCGCGCGTCGTGAACAACACGGGCGTTGCCGGTGCGGGCAGCACGACAGCCGAAATCATCCAAAGCACCGCGTCGCCGTATCTGGCGATCGGCCAGGCATTGCCGACGCCGGCGCCGGAAACGATTCAGGAGTTTCGCGTCAATACCTCGATGTATGACGCGCAGCAGGGTTCTACCAGCGGCGCTCACATCGATATGAGCACCGCCTCCGGCACCAACTCCCTTCATGGCAGCGCTTATGTTCACCGCGGCACCGACGCGCTGAATGCCGCCCCCTACTTCTACAACCAGGATGCAAACATCCCCAGCAATGAGAAGGTGCCCCAGTTGCACCGTTACACCGCTGGCGGGGCCGTTGGCGGCCCATTGATCAAGGACAAGCTTTTCGGTTTTGCCAGCTATCAGCACATTCACGCTTCCGATCTCGAGATTGGCACCTCGCGCACAGCGGTGCCGACCGGGCTTACGGACGATCGCAGCCCGGCTACGCTGGCAGCCGTCGACAACGAGAACTTCCGAACGGTCACGGTAAATGGGGTCGTATACCCTTGCAATACGCCGCCCTACAACACCACCCCCTGTCTGACCGCTGCTGGGGTCGATTCGACCGCGCTAACGTTGTTGCAATACAAGCTGCCCAACGGCCAGAACCTGTTCCCATCGGCAAATCCGAATTTCGCTCCGACTCTGAACTTTCCAGAGAACGTCTTCCTCACGCAGCCGGCCTATTTCATTTCGGACCAAGCCGTCGCCAATCTGGATTATCTGCCCACCGCGAAAGATACTCTCTCCTTGAAGTACTACTATCAGCACGATCCCAGCACGGCGCCGTTTGGATTCTCTTCGTTCGAAGGTTTTACTCAACGCCTGGATGCTGGCAGCCAGGTGGCATCGATCACGAACACGCAATCGATCCGGCCGAACTTCAGCGTGTCCGAAGTATTTGGCTTTATTCGCGAAAAAATCTACAGCACGATTGGGCAGCCTTTCACCCCGCAACAGATTGGGATCAACGCCTTCGGCTCTTCCGTCTTCCCGGGGATCACGATTGTCGACGATCTGGGCAACGAGTCTCCTCTCAACACCAACTTCGTTTTCAACGCCGGCGCGAATATTGGTTCTACCGCCGCTTCGCAGGGCGCATTCACGGGTATTTTTCAGAACCGCTGGATGCCGTCGGCAAATGCGATTTGGAACCGGGGCAAACACACTCTAACTTTCGGTGGAAGTTTCTCTTATACGCAGCTCAACGCGCGCGACGAGCGCACCAATACTGGTATGATCGGCTTTACCAATTTTGATAACTTCCTCACGGGCTCACCCATTACCTACACGGCGGACGGCTTCATCACCACAACTTTCTTGCAGGGCGATGCCAACCGCTACTACCGGTCCAATGAAACCGGTATGTACCTGCAGGACAAATTTCAGGTTCGTCCGAACCTCAGCTTCAGCGCCGGGATCCGCTTCGATTATCACGGAGGCTTGAAAGAAAAGAACGGCCGCATTTTCAATTTCGATCCCTCGCGATACAGCTACGACGTGGCGAACGACGTCATCAATTCGAACGGCTTCATTGTCGCGGGCAATAATCCGGACTTTCCCACCAAGGGAGTCAGCGATTCCACGCTGACCGGGCGGCAATGGGGACTCGCGCCCCGCGTGGGTCTCGCCTGGAGCCCTCGCAAGTTCAACGACAAAGTTGTGGTGCGCGCGGGCTGGGGTTTGTACTATGATCGCGGCGAACTCTTCACTTATCTTTCCCCCGGCTTTGCTTCCGGCGTGATCGCCGGCGGGCCGTTCGGCGTGAACCAGACTCCGCCCTGGGTGAACCAGCAGTCTTGCAGTTCTTATGGATATTCCTATTGCAGCAACTTCGAAGCCCCTTGGGGCACTACGCTTGGGCCGGGGCCCAGCGGCAATCCCGCTGATCTGGCCCTTCCCAACGCTGGCGCAATCGAAGGCGGAGCCCCGCTATTCTCGTTCGCCGATTACAACCGCGCCAATAAACTGCCTTACACCATGAACCAGACACTCGACATTCAATGGCAGCCGCGTCGCGATCTCACCGTCGAAATCGGCTACGTCGGCAATCTAGGCCGTCATGAGGTCGTTCCCCTGCCCTTCAACCAGGCACAGATCGCGTCGCCAACCAATCCTGTCCGCGCCGGCACACCGGTCGAGCAGGACTACACTTACGGCTACTCGATCGTCACAGAAAACACAGTCTTCCCATATCCATCGATTAACCTGCCCAATGGCCAGCCGTATCAGCAGACTTTTGAAGGCGGCAACGTCGACCTACGCGTTCCCTACATCGGGTATTCCGCCGAGTCCGAGTCTTACACGGCGGCCGGCATCTCTGCCTACAATGCGCTGCAAAC
The DNA here is from genome assembly GCA_963709305.1 of uncultured Acidobacteriaceae bacterium. GTDB lineage: Bacteria > Acidobacteriota > Terriglobia > Terriglobales > Acidobacteriaceae > Sulfotelmatobacter. The sequence continues at coordinate 92,598 of CAVPWO010000019.1, forward strand.
CCACGTTGAAAAGCGGATGAGCCACGGCCTGCAGGTCGGATTCTCCTACACCTACTCGCACGCGACCGACGAGCAGAGCGCGCTCGGGCTTTTCTACAACGGCAACAACCCGCTTGATTTGCGCTCCGGTTACGGCCTGTCCGATTTCGACCGCAAGCACGTAATGAATTTCACCTACACTTACGAACTGCCAAAGTTTTTCTCGGTCTCTTCATTAAAGGGAAGGATTGTCGACGGCTGGGCGATCTCCGGTTTGACGGTGATACAGAGCGGTCAGCCGTACAGTGTTGTCGACTACTCCGGCGCAGTCGGAAGCATCTTCTACGGCGTGAACGACGGCATCACGAACCCGGTCGTCCCGCTCTCGGGATGTTCTCCGAAGCAGGCGCTGACCGGGAAATCGGGCGCGACTCCCGGATTTCCCGCGCTCAATCCTAGTTGTTTCGGCTTGCCCTTGCTGAGCCCCGGCGACCTGGACGGCGCGATTCCCAACAACGATCCCTACGAGACGAACTTCATCGATCATGGCGAGCGCAACATTTTCCGCCAGACATGGCAGAGGCGCGCGGACATTTCCTTATCCAAAACCACACAAATCACCGAGCGTTCGTCGCTGCGATTCACCTTCGATGTCTTCAACCTGACGAACACCGCCAGCTTCGATATCCCGATTGACGATGTCAGCCAAAATATTAACTTCCAGGGATTTCCTTACCTCGGCCAGCCGTCAACTATTCCACCTTGCGACACGAGCTACACCGCCCTGTATGTATGCCCGACACTGAGCGGCCTCGGCATCACCAACAAAACCATCGGAAGTCCGCGGCAGATTCAGATGTCGCTGCGGCTTACGTTCTGACACAATCGATCGCTCAAGAGCGGTTAGACGAAGTTGGGAAGGCGGGATTCTTCGGGCGAGATTTGCGCCGCGAGTCCAAAGCTGACTGCCGCAGTATCTACGATAGCCTTGCCAATGGCGAGTGACGCCGTGGCTGCCGGCGACGGAACGTTTAAAACATGCAGCACTTTGCCGGATGGCACGAATTGAAAATCGTCTACTAACGCACCGTCGGGCTTAAGGGCCTGGGCGCGCACTCCAGAACCGCCGGGTACCAGATCCTTCTCAGTCACTTCCGGGACCAAGCGCTGCAACGCGCGTACGAACATGGGCTTCGAGAGCGAGCGCCGAAATTCGTCCAGGCCGTTCCGCCAATGCTGCCGAGTCATGCGCCAGAACCCGGGAAACGCCAGCGACGAAACCAGGTCGCGCACGCTGATGTCCCGGTGACGGTAGCCCTCCCGCGAAAGTGCCAGCACGGCATTCGGGCCGGCGTCGACCTTGCCCGAGATGCGGCGCGTGAAGTGCACGCCGAGGAAAGGAAAACGCGGATCTGGGACGGGATAGATCAGGGAGCGAACCAGCGAAGCCCGCTCCGGCACCAGATCGTAATATTCGCCACGGAACGGAACGATCATGACACCGGGATCGTCGCCCGCCATTCGACTGATGCGGTCGCTTTGTAGACCGGCACAGTTGATGAGCGCAGTGGTGGAGAACGCCCCGCGCGAGGTTTCGACCACGATCTCGCTCGGCAGGCGTCGGATGCCGGTGGCGGCGGCGGAAGTGAGTACCGTGCCCCCGCGTGCGGAAATCAACTCCGCATATTTCTCGCTCACTTTCGCGTAGTCAGTAATTCCTGTCGAGGGCACGACCAGGGCCTGAATCCCGGTGGCGTGCGGCTCGATTTCACGCAAATCCTCCGGTCCAATCATTCGTAGCCCAGAGAGGCCGTTGGCTTCTCCTCGCCTACGTAATTCTTCGAGGCGCGGAAGTTCCTCGCGGTCGGTTGCAACAATAACTTTGCCGCACACCTCGTGGGCAATTCCATGCTCGCGGCAGAACTCCACCATCGCCGCGGCTCCGCTGACGCAAAGGCGAGCCTTCATAGAGCCGGGTTTGTAGTAGACGCCGGAATGAATCACGCCGCTGTTGTGCCCGCTCTGGTGGCGGGCGACGCGGTCTTCTTTTTCCAGCAGCAGTAGACGTAGATCAGGAAAACGCCGCGTGATTTCGAGAGCGACTGCCAGGCCCACGACACCGCCGCCGATGATGACTATTTTGTATCGAGAATCGGTCATTGACGAAGCGAAGTCATCGCCTCTTATTCCACTGATTCAGGGAGCTTTCTCATACTGAACCGGCTTGCAAACTTCACAATAGCGGCTGCCCGAGAGAATCATACGCGAGACCAGACCCTGCCGTCAGTCAGTTATTCGGTCAGTTGACGATCAGGCTCACCGCCGTGCTGTGGCTCAGTGAACCAGAAGTCCCGGTCACAGTGATCACGTAAGTTGTGGGAGTGCTCCCCGTCCCCGATCCTCCTCCCCCATTGCTGACGCCGCCACAGGAAAGCAGGCACACCGTAAGCAGAAGCAGCGCCGCGATGGAGACGAACGCACCGGTTTTAGGTCCAGAAGCCCGACGCGCTGCACTCCAACTGATTACGATCCCAGGCAATAGGAGCCAGAACGCGTAGAAAATCGAGCGTTGGCTGAATGATCTCCGCGAATTGGCCTTCGAAGTCGTGGTAGAGATGGTCATGACCACGTTTACCGCCGAGTCGCCCGGAGTCTGAGCGTTAGAGGGATTGAACTGACATTGCGCCCCCGGGGGTAGTCCACCGGGGCAAGCAAGAGTTACAGCATCGCCGAACGAGAAGCCCTGTGGATTCGGCGCAATCGTCAACTGGTAGGGACCGCTCGTTTGTCCTGCAATGACGGTCTGGCTGGGAGTGGCCGAGTTGACAGAGAAATCCGGGATTACGGTGAGGGTAAGCGGCGGTGTGAGGTTGTGACTGGGCTGTCCGGACGAGTCGGCAACGGTCAGGTTGATATTGTATTCGGCGGGTGCGGCGTCATTAGGAATGCCGAGCGTTACCGTCAGGATTACCGCTGTATTCGCATTCATCGTCACCGGATTGGGCGGCGTAATCGTGCATTGTGCTCCCGATATAGCGCTCGCATCGCACGTGGCATTCACCAAGCCGGAGTAATTGGGCGTCACCGACACTTTGGCCGTCAACCGAGACCCGGCATCAACATTGGCTGGAAACGCTTGCACCACGGCCAGCTGAAAATCGCCGCTACTTACAACGGCGTTCGTCACCATAAGCGAAACTGTTGCAGAGTGAGACAGCGCGCCAGACGTCCCCGTAACCGTCACCGTGAAAGTTCCCGCGTTGGTCATGGCGCTGGTGAGGATCGTCATCGATACTGCAACGGCCGCGCTGCCGGGGATGATCGGGTTAGAAGGCTGAAAGTTACATTGCGCTCCTGCGGGAAGTCCGCCAGAACAGGAAAACGTTACGGCGCTATTGAAGGACGTGCCGACCGGCTGAACCTTCAAGTTGTATGCGCCAGTCGTTCCACCGGAAGTCACGGTTTGGCTCGCTGTGGCGGCACTGATGGCGAAATCCTGAACCGCAAGAGACAATGCAAGGCTGTGACTGGGCGTGCCCGAGCTGTCTTGAACATTGACAGTGACGATGTAAGCGCCTGGCGATGCATTCGCAGGCAAACTGATGTTCGCCACAAGCGGCACAGTTGATCCGGCGCTGACCGCCGTCGGACTCGGAGTTACGGCACACGTAGCGCCCGGCATGGAACCCACAGTGCAGGTCGAGGTGATGTTTCCGCTGTAATAAGTTGAAGCCGTAACCGTGACGTTGGCCGTGCCCTGCGTGCCCGGGCCAAGCGTGACCGATTGCGGACCTGAAATTTGAAAGTCCCCAACATTGAAAGGGATCAGCAGCGTGTGCGTTGTCGAGCTCGAAGTTCCGTGCACAACCATCTGATAATTGCCGGCGGCCAGAGTTGCGGCATTCACGGTGACAGATGCGGTGGTTGGAATGGACGTCACCGACGCGGGATTCACGCTGCAAGTGCCGGTTCCGGAAACCAACAAACACGTCAGAGCGATCGTCCCGGTGAATCCGTTGGACGCCGTGACACTGATCGGTCCGCTAGTCGTGCTACTGCCCGCGTTCACCGTGGGAAAAGCATTTGTCTCTGAGAGTGCAAAATCAGGCGCGCTGCTCTCAATATGCAGTTCGGCAGCAGCCAGATGCGTCGTATGATTCGCATCGGAACCGACTCCCCGAACGTTGAAGTAATAGTCGCCGACGGCTCCGCTGGCGGTAACCGTGAAAGGCGTGCTGATTCCCGGAGTCAGCGGAGACTGCGGCGAACTGCATGTGCTGGGAGCAGCAGTTGCTCCGGGTACGCAACTCAACGTCACGGTACCGGAATAATCGTTCAGCGCCCCTGCCGATCCGGTGAAAGTCGCGGTCCCGCCCGCCAAAATTGCCAGTGGCGAGTTGGAGATCGAAATCTGAAAGTCCGGGGTTGTGGCGAGATTAAATTGCCAGATGCCGCGGCCGTAGGTGGAAGCCCGCAACAGTTGCTGGCCGCCGGAAGCGAAGATTCCAAGCGCTGTAACTGCGACATTGGGCAGGAACCCCGACTGGTTAGGACCAGGGGTCGGTCCAACTTCTGTCCAACTGGCGGAGGAAGTTGAACTGCTGAAGACTCCGACGTCGGTTGCGACATATACCTGCGACAACGCAGGATAGACGACTACTGCATTGACCGGTGAGTCCGGAAGATTGGCCGTGAAGTCTATCCAGCTCGCGCCGGCATTGGTCGTCTTCCATACGTGTCCGGCGCCCCCGGTAAATCCCATCACGGTCACATAGGCGGTATGGCCGGTGATATCCGAGGAATCGGTTGCGACGCCTGACACGGGAAACTGATTCGGATTGATGTTGCCTTGCAGGCCGTTGTTGGTGACATCAGTAAAAGCAGAAGTGCCGGCCGTCGCGTCGGTGGTGACCCACACCCGACCGCCGGCGGGCGTGGAGCTCGGTCCATCCAGCGGGCCGAGCCCGCTGGTCGTCGCATAAATAACGCTGGAACCGTAGCTGTCGGTCGAGCCTGCCGCAGCCAGGGCGCGAATCTGATTGACCTCACTCCCCCCACATGTTCCCGAGCCCAGCGTGTCGAAGTTGGGGCTGAGCGCGGTAAAAGCGCCGCCCGCGCGAGCTCCTCGCCATACCCGGCAGGTGCCAACCAGCATTGCCGTTGTTGAGTTCGGATCGAGAATGTAGGGAAAGTAAAAATCTCCGTCGTCGCCGCCAACTGTGCTGCTGGTCACCACGAAATTGAAGCTGCTGTTGTTGCAACTTACTCCACCCGCACAGAGTTGAACGCCAAGGCCGCCGGGAGGAATGTCAGGGTTGGAGGCATACCAGTTCAATGGAGCGCCGGGATCAATCGCGTTATAGCCGCCATCGCCGCCCAGAACATTGCCCCAGCTTGAATTCGTGGTCGCCTGGCTGCTCGCCGGGGAACCGTTATCCTGGGCCCCCCCGAGCAACGTGTTCGGGTCGGTCGGGTGCTGCGAAAAGCTGACAAACTGTGTCATCGATCCCAGATTCTGATTGAGATCGTCAAACTCGTTCGTGCCCGCGCATGAACCGGTGCTGAGTCCGGAGAATCCATCGAGCGCGCGGTAAATACCACCATCATTGGCGAGATATAGCAGGGCGTTGCCCGCGTCGGTTCCCGACGTAGGAATCGCAAAGGCCAGCGCATGCTGATCCGGATGCACGTGGGCCGGAGCCCCGATTGGATCGCATCCGTAGACATGAGTCAGGTTCATGAAGGGCAAGGCCGCGCAGGTCGGATTCTGCGTTGTGATCCCGCATTTGTAGAGATTGACCGCTCCTGCATACAAGTCCGTGGCGCTTCCGTTCGGAACCGCCATCAGATCCAAGTTATAAGAACCTTGTTGCACACCGCAGCCATCAACATCTCCGCAATTCGTGATCGTGGTATCGGAAATCGAAATCCACGACGAGCCACCGTTTATGCTTTGCCAAATCCCGCCATCGACAGTGCCTCCGTTCGAAGCGAACGAGATATACCATGCATACATCTCGTTGCGTCCCGGAACTGCCGTAATCTCTCCGCGGTAGATGGGGCACGCGTAATGATTCGATGTGGATTGCGGCGGGCATGCCCCGGCGCTGAGCGAAGGTCCGCCAGGCTGGATCGCAAGACGCGTCCAATGTGTGCCGTCGGGGGAAGAATAGAAACCGTGGTAACGAACTGCGGCAAAGAAGCGACCGGCGGCGGAATTGTAAGCAACGGACGTTGCGGACGTCGCGTCGGTTGAGCCACCGGGATCGATAAGCGCGTCATAGGTCCATGTCTGCCCGGCATCTAGCGAAGTGTAGAGGCCGCGGGTGGTGCCGGCGGTGACCGCGCCATCGACCACGCCTTCTGACGTGGTGGCCATGGCGGCAACCGCCGTACTCGTCTGCCCGCTGGCCGTGCTGAATGCCATGCGCGTTCCACCGAGGCCGCTGAACGATAATGAGCCGCTGTTTGCGGTCGAAATCAAAGTCCACGTCGTACCCGCGTCAGCAGAGCGCAAAATGCCGAGTCCGAAATATGAATCGCCGGAGTTGTCCGCTTCCCCAGTGGCGGCGAGAATCACAGTCTTGGTGACGTCGCCATTGCCGGGCTGGATAGCGATCGCGCCGATCGACAGCGTTGCTTGATCGTCGGTGAGGGGAGCCCAAATCACGCTGTTGATGGTATTGTTGGCCGCGTTGGCCGACTTCCACACTCCACTCTGCGCGCCGCCGATGTAGATCGTGTTACCCGTCGGATCCGCGGGATCGATGGCCACCGCGGTCGCGCGTCCGGAAACTTGATGGTAATCCTGGGTACCATTGCCGCTAGCATCGGAAGCCAATGGCATTGGACCTAGTGATGTCCATGAGCCAGAAGAGAGCTCAGGATGTCCGGCCGTGCGGGACGTCCCGGCGGCGGCTTGTCGCGCACGCATCTGCAGTTTGGTCTGATAGGCGCGGCGCCGAAGTTCGGCGGACGGTTTACCGCGGACCAGGCGGCCGCGATAGAACCATTCGTTGCGCTCTTTGACGTGGTCGGCGTCGGTATCGGGAATGGGACTCTGCGGAATCGTCTGTTTCGCGCCTTGAGCGTGCACAATCGAAACTGCACCACAATAACTCAGAGTAAACGTCAGCGCTCGCAACCAACGAAACAAACGACGGCTTAGCATGGGGATCGCGCTCACACGCCAGTATCGAGAGGAGTCGCAGGCGAAGCAATGCAAAAGCGCTGCCCCAAGCGGGAACTGGACCACTTTGGGAAAAAGCGCGTCGCGCGCTTGGGCCGGGCCTGTACAATTTGCTCTCTATGGTCGCTTTGGTTCGAGCCACGCGCGGAGTTGAACGGCTCTTCGATCGCGTTCCTTTCATCTTCAGGTTATTGTTCACGGCATGGATTGCACTCTCTGGAATCTCGGGGTGGACTCAAGATCAGAAAGAGGCTCTTGAGCTCCGTGTGGCCGCAGCGGCTGATTTGAGCGCCGCCTTGAAAGAAATCGGAGACAGGTACCAGAAGAGGACCGGCGTGAAAGTGGAGCTTTCATTCGGAGCATCGGGCGCGCTCACGCAGCAGATTCAGAACGGAGCTCCCTTCGACCTGTTTTTCTCGGCGGATATGGATTATCCCCGGCAACTCATCGCCGCCGGCGCAGCCGATAACGTAAGCCTGTATCAGTACGCGATGGGAAGGCTCGTGCTGTGGGTGCCGGCGGATTCTCCACTCGACCTTGCACAGCAGGGCATGAAGATTCTGTTCGATCCGTCAGTCAAGAAGATTGCGATCGCCAATCCGCAGCACGCTCCATACGGCCGCGCTGCAGTAGCCGCTTTGAAACATGCCGGCATGTATGATCGCGTAGCGGAACGCTTAGTGCTGGGCGAAAACGTCTCACAAGCAGCTCAGTTCGTGGAGTCCGGCAATGCGCAGGCAGGGTTTGTGGCCTTGGCGCACGCCCTTGCGCCCGCAATGCGCGGCAAAGGAAAGTATTGGGAAGTTCCCGTGGATGCCTATCCTCCGCTGGCGCAAGGAGTGGTGATCCTTTCGCACTCGCAGCATAAGAAGGAAGCCGCAGAGTTTCTGAAATACGTCAGGACAAGAGAGACGGCCGAGTTGTTTCGGAAATACGGCTTCACGCTGCAGTAAGCACAGGTTTTTTGCGGAGTCGAAAATCGAACCCCTATGGCGATCGACTGGCAAGCATTTTGGCTGACCCTGGAATTGGCGATCACCGTCTCGGCGATATTGTTTCTGGTAGGTTTGCCCATCGCCGGGTGGATTGCTTTCTCCCGCTGGCGCTGGAAGTTTATGATCGAGGCCATCGTTGCCCTGCCCATTGTGCTTCCCCCGACGGTACTGGGATTTTACGTTCTGGTCGGTCTCGGATCGCGCAGCCCGCTCGGCCGCTGGTGGATCTCGCTCACCGGACATACTTTGGCATTCACATTCAGCGGACTGGTAATTGGTTCCATCCTTTATAGCCTGCCCTTTGCAGTGCAGCCTTTCGCCGCATCGTTCGCCGGCGTCGATCGCAAGCTGACCGCAGCGTCGGCGATGCTGGGCGCTTCCCCGCTGCGCACTTTTTTTCGTGTGATCGCGCCGCTGTCGGTTCCCGGATTGGTTACGGGCACGGCCTTGAGTTTTGCCCATACCATGGGAGAGTTCGGCGTCGTGCTGATGGTGGGCGGAAATATTCCTGGGGTAACGCGCACGGTCTCCATTGATATTTTCGACCGGGTGCAGGCCTCCGACTACGCCGCCGCCAACCAGACCGCGCTGCTGTTGCTGGCGTTCTGCTTCGCCGTGCTGGCGGTTGTGTATAGCGTCAATCGAAAGGCTTGGGTCGTGGGACCTATAAAATAAGGCAATGAGCGCCTCCCGGATCGACGAGGCCGCAGCCGTTGCCGTCCCGTCGCGCGTTTCTCGAGACAAGGTCGCGGGCTTGCCGCTTGATGTCCGCCTTCGCAAGCGTTACGCCGCACCATCCCAGGAGTTTGCGCTGGCGGCCGAACTTCAGGCCGCACCGGGATTCACAATCCTCTTCGGCCCCTCCGGAGCCGGCAAAACAACAGTTCTCGATTGCATTGCTGGATTGGCCAAGCCGGACTCAGGGTGGATCGCTGTTGGGGACCGCGTCCTGTTCGATTCCGCACAGGGCATCGATGTTTCCGCGTCGAAGCGACGCGTGGGATACGTGTTTCAAAGCCTCGCACTATTCCCTCATTTAACGGTTGAAAAAAACGTCCGATACGGGCTTGCGCACTTGCCGCAGGCCGAGCGTGCTGTGCGAGCGTCCGCCATTCTTCAGGCATGTCGCATTGCTCCTCTCGCGCGGCGCTATCCGCGCGAGATTTCCGCGGGGGAAAGCCAGCGCGTCGCGTTGGCCCGAACCCTGGTGACCGATCCTGCCATTCTGCTCCTGGATGAGCCGCTGGCCGCGCTCGACGCTGCGACCAAATCGATGATCATCGACGATCTGCGCCAGTGGAACGAATCTCATCGCATCCCCATCCTTTATGTCACGCATAGCCGCGAGGAAGTCTTCGCTTTAGGCGAACGCGTCATTGTTATCGATGCCGGGCGCATCGTAGCCCAGGGTACGCCGCACGAAGTGATCGACGCGCCGCAGCAGGAAACAGTCGCGCAACTGGTCGGCTTCGAAAATATTTTCGACGCCGTGGTGGAATCGATTCACCCTGAGCGCGGCACCATGATGTGTCGCGTCTCGGGCAATGGAGGCCCGATTGTATTCGAGACTCCGTTGGTGCGGGGTGGTGTGGGCGCCGCGCTGCGCATTGGAATCCGTGCGGGCGACATTCTGCTGGCCACAGTGCCCCCGGTCGGACTAAGCGCGCGCAATGTGATTCCGGGTCGCATCACTTCACTCGAACAGCGGGATGTAATCGTTACTGCGCGGGTGAAGTGCAGAGTGGAAATGGAAGTTCATCTGACGCTGGCTGCCCGCGATTCCCTGCAACTCCGGCCCGGCCACGAGGTGTGGCTGGTGATTAAGACTCACTCGTGCCATTTAATGAACAAATAGAGGCTGCGCTCCGGAACCGTTCTGCGCAACTCCGAGCGTGCTAACATGAACGAGCGCTGGTGGAGGTTCCCATGACCAGACGGGCTGTTTGCTTCCTTCTCGCATTCCTGTTCGTCCCCTTCGTCGTCGCCAAAGACAAACCAACGTTTCCAAAGTTCATTGCCAGCGCGAAGTATGTCCTGGTCACGACCTATTTTAGTGACGACCTTGCCGATTCACGCGTACCGCCCGTTGACCGGCAAGCCGTAATCGATGTCCAGGATGCAATTCGAGACTGGGGCCGGTATTCGCTGGTCTACGAGCGCAAGAATGCAGAACTGATCATCCTGGTCCGCAAGGGTCGCACCGCCGAAACGCGAAATGGCATCGGCATCCACGCTGGTTCGAGCAGATCACCGTCGCTCGGGCCAACCACAGATGCTGATGGAGGCGATCCCGACGATATGCTTGCCGTCTATAACGCATCGCTCGGCACCGATACCGCACCTTTATGGCGAGGCCGGATGCGTGACGGCCTTAACGCGCCGGAGGTGAAACTGATCCACGAACTCCGAACCAAGGTCGAGGCGGTGGCAAAAACTCCATAAGCAAATTGGGCTCTTGCCCAGCATTCAATATGTCATCGTGCCCTATTTCAATTACGGCAACCCACTGCCCTTTGCGCTCTTCTGAAAATACGATTTGCCCGCCGAGAATCCGTGCCACGGCCGCCGGAGGAAGGTCGCGGTGGAAGCCGAAGAACCGGCGCTTCATTTCCTCCCAGGATCTCCAGCGATTCAGCAACGGATGCGCAGGCTCATATTTGGTCGAGAATACCAGCGCGACCTCATAGTGTGAGCGGAATTCAGCGGCCGAAAGCACTTCTTCCAGCGAGAAATCCTCGATGCGCACAACCTGCACGGGACGCGTAACATAGCCCAGCCACGGGCGCGTCAGTTCATCCGAAGCCGGCCACGCCGTGAGCGCATGCGCCATAGGATAACGGGCTTCGAGAAATCGCTCTCCGTCCTGGTGCAAAATGATGTAATCGCGATAGGCGAGGTTGTCCTCCGGCGAGAATCCGTAGGGCGGATTCCAGAACCATGCGCCAACGAAAGCGATTGCAACCCCCGCCACGGCCGCGGGCCAGTAGCGCAACCGCCGGTGAAGTGTGGAAACTGCGAGGATGATCACCAGCGGCACCGCCGGCAACATGTAGCGCGCCAACACCGCGCCGCCGATAAGCGCCATGGCAACGACATACACTGCCGCCACGACGAGAAATATCGTCTGCACCGGGATCGCGATGCGCGAGCGCTCCACGCCGTCATCGCTGACCGGAGGCAGCAGCATAACCAGCAACATCCCGAGCGTCAGCACCCACAAATGCAGATATCCAAACGCCTGCCACAGCCGCAACGCCAAGGCCAGCAGGAATCGCAACGGACTCAGAGTAGCCGCAACGTTGTAGCGGAAGAATTCCGGGTTGCCGAAGACGTATCCCGTGCGGGCGTAGTGATACGCGTACCACACCATCAGCGGAAGGAGAGGAGCGAGAAGCGGCAGAATTCGTGGTATGGATCGCGCCCCATCCTCTGAATCTGCCCCTTTCCAGAGTCCATGCAATGCGCTCGACTTCGGCATCGCGCAGCGCAAAACTTCCCAGCCCGCCAGAGCGACGGCTGCCAGAATCGCCGTCTCCTTGGCCAGAGCCGCCCCCGAGAAGCAGAGGGCGACCGCGACCGGTCGGTCCTCAAGATAAGCATACAGGCCCCAAAAGGTGAGCCCCGCAGCAGCCAGATCCACCTGGGCCAGAGAACTCTGCACGAAGAAAACCGGATACAACGCGGTGCACACGACGGAGGCGATCGCCACTCGCGTATTCGTCACGCGCTCCGCCAGGCGAAATAATCCCAGCAAGGAGAACGCGGCCACCATCAACATAGCCGATCGTGTAACCTGCGGCGCATATCCCACGCACTTCCACCACAGTGCGATCCACGCCAGTACCAGCGGAGGATGGGCATTCGACACGGTGGTGTGCGGAATCAAACTTCCACTGATCAGCAGATCGCGTGCCGCAGGAACGTAGTAGCCCGCTTCGTCCCAGAAATAAGGAAGCTGCAGCAGCGGAATGTGCAGCAAAAAAATTGCCACAAAAATGATCGCGAACACTAGGGCGGGGTGCGCACTGGCCGAACGGATGCGAGAAGTCATTCTGTCAGTCGAACCGTAGAGGGGTTGCTTGCAACGTCTTTCTCAACACGGGCTGGAATGGCGCGAACCGAGTCATAGCGAACCGGTTCGGTGCGAGCCCTTTAATGCACCGGTCCTTGTGACCCCATGCGCGGATCGAGTTTAATCTCCCCGAAAGCGCTCTCGTAGCCGCCCACATTCTGCTGCAGCAGTCCCAGCAGCGCCTTCGCCTGCTGCGGACTCAGATAAATACCTTGGAAATTCTTGATTTCAACCTGGCTCTCGCTCTGTTGCTGCAACGTGCCAAATACCAGGAAGAAATCCCAAATGTTGACCCGCATCTGCACGCTATTGGCATAATTTTCTCGATAGCCGGCATCGTTGGTTAACTTTACGTTGGGTTGTGTCGGATTATTCATGGCAGAAAGTGTAAATGAGTTACCGGCCGGGTAGGAAACGCGCTGAGAGATGACAGACCGCAATTGGCGACCTTGACGAAAACTGTCATGGCCTTGCTGCTTTTTCGCGCGTAACCAGCCCGGTGATCTTCCTCCACCGAACAACTTCGGCAAGCCTTCCATTGAAAACACAGGACTTACGAGCGGTCGCCCCCATTACTTTCGGAAGTACCTTCTGGCGGACAAAGTGCGATAGAGTCTAGGTTGCTGGACGAACGGAGACGCTGCGGCTATGGCCCCTAAGGATCACGAGCTGACGGAAGAAATTGTACTTCCTGAGCATCTTCTCCCCTTGGAATCTGTGTTGGGCGAGGGTGTTTCGGCGCTGGACCTGTGCCAGGCCCTGGCCAAGATTTTTCGCGTGCAGCATAACGAGGTCGCACTGTTACGTCTGGAGAACGGACTTCTTCATTTTGTGTTCCCCGAATACTTGCGGACCACGGGCGCGATTCCATTGTCCAGCAAAGCGGTCGCTGCACATACCGCTCTCAGCAAAAAGGCGGAGATTTTTAATAACTTCGCACGCGTAAAGCACGCCAGTATTTTTGAGACCATCAAACCCGAGGCAAACGAGTCGGAGAATTTAGCTCCCCCGGCGCCCATTCAGAAGCTGATGTCGGTTCCTATCATGAATACTGGTTTGACGGTGATGGGCGTGATTCAAATTTCCCGCAAGGGACTTGATTCCAAGTTGGCGCAAGATTTCAGCCGTGAAGATCTGCACGATCTGGAGTTAGTCGCCGGCCTCCTGGCCACGGCTCCGGCATTCCTGACGAAGTAGAGTTTTGTCCTGTTGGCGACGGGCGCCTGATCACTTTCTCCATCCCACCGTAAAACAGACACTTAGTTGGCTTCGTCTGCTGCCGATGGCCGGCGAGAAGTTGGAAGCAACATCTCTTCACTGGTCAGGCCTTCACGGGGACTCGCAGATCCGCCCCGGTCATTTCCTTCGGTTCGTCGACCCCGAGCATTCCCAGAAGCGTAGGCGAAATATCGCGTAGGGAACCGTTGGGCTTAAGCGTGAACTTCCTGGCGTTTTCTGAAACGACAATAAAAGGAACCGGATTGGTGGTGTGCGCCGTGTGCGGCCCTCCGGTGGCAGGATCGATCATCATCTCTGCGTTGCCATGGTCGGCGGTAATCAGCATCGCTCCGCCCCGTGCTCGAACTGCGGTTTCAATACGACCGAGGCAGGCGTCCACAACCTCGACCGCTTTGATCGTAGGTTCAATCTTGCCGGAATGCCCGACCATGTCGGCGTTGGCAAAGTTCACGATCATCACATCGAACGTTCCGCCTTCCGTAGCCTTCACCACCGCGTCAGCAATGCCCGCCGCGCTCATCTCCGGCTTCAAATCGTAAGTCGCGACTTTGGGCGACTGCACCATTACGCGCTCCTCCCCCGGGAACGGCACTTCGACTCCGCCATTGAAGAAATACGTGACGTGTGCATATTTCTCGGTCTCGGCCACGCGCAGGTTGCGCATATTCATCCCGCCCATCACGTTGGCAAGCAGGTTCGCCATCGATTCCGGGGGGATCACCACCGGCAGGCTGAAATTCTTGTCATAGCGGGTCATGCAGACGTAATGCAAGTTCTTCGGTACGCGGTCGCGAGGAATGGTCTCATCCAAATCGGCCGCGCCCGGCAGATCGCTGCCCCGCTTTTCGTTGAGCCCGCTGTTGCGAGCGAGGGCGCGCGTAATCTGGCGGACCCGATCGGCGCGAAAATTGAAGCAGATGCAGGAATCGTCGTCGCGGATGGTGGCCAGAGCCTGGCCCCGAGTGTCGGTGCAGACGAAGGGAATCACAAATTCGTCAGTCACTCCCTGATTATAGGAATGTTTCATCACCTGTACCGGGTCGGTGTGCTTTCCACCTTCCGCATCGGCGAACACCATCGCGTTATACGCCTTTGCAATGCGCTCCCAGCGCCGGTCGCGGTCCATGGCATAGTAGCGGCCGCTCACGCTGGCAATCTTGCCACAGTTGTACTCCCGCATTTTCTGCTGCAGCTGTTCGAGATATGCTGCCCCATTGGTCGGCAGAGTGTCGCGCCCGTCCATAAAGGCGTGTACGAACACGCGGTCCAGTCCATTCTGCTTCGCCATCTTCAGCAGCGCGTAGAGATGGGCTTGCTGGGAGTGCACACCGCCGTCCGAAACCAGCCCGAACAGATGCAGTTGGCGTTCACCCGCGCGCGCGTTCTTCATGGCATCGAGCAGCACGGGATGCTTAAAGAATTCCCCGTTCCGGATCATCAGATCAATCCGCGTGATGTCCATATGCACGATGCGCCCGGCGCCAATGTTGAGGTGCCCGACCTCGCTGTTCCCCATCTGCCCCTCAGGCAGCCCCACGAATGGCCCGCTAGTGTGAATGAGCGTATTGGGATACTCGCGCAGCAGCCGGTCATAGGTAGGCTTGCGGGCGAGCGCGATGGCGTTGGCTTTGGTCTCGGCTCGGTATCCCCAGCCGTCGAGAATAATGAGAATCAGTGGTTTGGGACGAGACATGTTTTGAGAAACGCTCCTGTGTGAGCTATGGGAAGGAGAACAGACGAATTTACCAGATTACCCGAATGGGATACTGCTTGAACCTTGGGTCCGCCGTGATGATCGGCCGGTCTTCCTCCATGCTCTGCGCAATCAACATGCGGTCGAACGGATCGCGATGATGCATGGGGAGACGCTCGAGAGCGAGCAAATGGTCAATTGTCATGGGGAGACACTCAATCCTGTTCTCCGCCAATCTGCTGAGCAGGTAAGGAATGGCAGGCCGACGGAAAGGCAACTTGCCCGACTGTACCTTGATAAGAATCTCCCAGATGCTGGCTATGCTGAGCGAAAGATCGGCGGGCCCGGCAAAAATATCGCGGGCATGACGCGACATCCGCGCATCCCCCGCAAGCGCCCACAAGAAGGCGTGCGTGTCGAGGATGGCCTTCATTTCGGTGGAAGCGGTCCGTTATAGAACAGGTCCTCGATGTCGGGATCGGGATCATTGAAATCGTCGGGAACCGTGAAGTCGCCTTTGGCGCTGCCGAAGACGCGCTTCTTGGGCGTCTTCTTCACTGGAACCAGTTTGGCGACCGGGGATCCGGCCTTGGCGATGACAACCTCCTCTCCCATGGCGACACGCTCCAGCAGTCGCGAGAGATGAGTTTTAGCTTCGTGAATGTTCACTTCCATAAATCAAGTATAGCTAAGTCCATGACTAAGTCAATGAGTTGCTTCCGGCGCCGCTGACTACCGACTATACTCGATGCCGGAGACAATCATGCCGATCAGCGCCCTACTATTGCCCGAACTCGATCAGGAAATGAAGATCACACGCACAACTCTGGAACGTGTTCCCACCGATAAGCCGGACTTCGCGCCTCATCCCAAATCGATGCCGTTAGGCAAACTTGCTCCGCACGTGGCGCAGCTGGCCGGCTTCGGCCTGACCATCCTCACCACCCCGGAATTGGATTTCTCCAAGTCCAGCACCAAACGGCTACCCTTCGAATCTGTCCCGCAACTGTTGAAGGCTTTTGACGAGGGCGCCGCCGAGGTTCGCAAAGCTCTACAAGCCATGCCCGATGAAGCGTGGACCGAAAACTGGAAGCTCAGCTTCCAGGGCAAAGCGATTTTCGAAGGCCAGAGATTTCTGGCCTATCGCGAGATGTTTCTGAATCACCTGGTGCATCACCGGGCCCAGCTCGGCGTGTATCTGCGATTGAACGGCAAGCCAGTGCCTGCGACATACGGGCCCTCGGCCGATGACACACTGGGATTTTGAAAGTGGCCTGATTTCATGGCCGAATCTCAACCACTGGCCAACGTCGACCATTTTCCAGATCTCATCGATCTCGGAATCGGTTACGGCGATACAGCCGTCAGTCCAATCGAAATGACGTTGGAGCCCGCTAATCCAGCCCAAACCGTTTTCAAGACCGTGGATTTCAATATCTCCGCCCGGATCCACTCCTGCCTTTTGCGCTCTCTCCCGATCAACCAGGTTGGGATACGAAAGATGCAGCGCCAGGTGAAATCTGCTCTCGCTCTTCTTAGCATCGACATATATTCCCCTTCGGGTGTCTTGTGGTCACCCTGTCGCGTTTTCGCGCCCACGGGATTCCGTCCGATCGCAATTCTGTAAGTTCGCATTATCTGCGATCCCCGAATCAGGCTCATTGTGTGCGCGGACTTGATTATTTGGATCTTGTCCGCCTTGCTGGTACCTGCCAGAGGCGCTTCGTGGCCACAAGCTGACCAAGACACTGCCCACATTGCACGAACCGCGACGGTGATCGCGTTTTGGGCGCGACTCACGATTTCAGTTGGGCCTTCCTGACGCTTGCTTGAAGACCATCATCCCCGGTAATTCAGCGCCTTCAATCCCAAAAACCGCGCCGTCCCGCCCAACTCCTCTTCAATCCGCAGCAACTGGTTGTACTTGGCGATGCGGTCGGTGCGCGACGCGGAGCCGGTCTTGATCTGTCCCGCGCCCGTTGCCACAGCCAGGTCCGCGATGAATGTATCTTCGGTCTCGCCCGAGCGATGCGAGATCACCGACGTGTATCCATTCCGACGCGCGAGATCAATCGCGTCCAGCGTCTCGCTCACCGTGCCGATCTGATTCACCTTGACTAGAATCGAGTTGGCCACGCCCTTGTCGATCCCTTCCTGGAGGAACTGAACATTCGTGACGAACAAGTCATCGCCCACGAGTTGAATCTTCCCGCCCAACTCTTTGGTCAAGTTGCCCCAGCCGTCCCAGTCGTTCTCCGCCAAGCCATCTTCGAGCGACACAATGGGATAATCGTTCACCCACTTCGCCCAGAACTTCACCATCTCGTCGGAACTCTTGGCCGATTTGTCCGACTTCTTGAACACGTACTTGCCGTCCTGAAGAAATTCGCTGGCCGCGGGATCGAGCGCGATCGCGATTTCCTCTCCCGGCTTGTAGCCCGCCTTCGAGATCGCCTCCAGCACCACTTCGATCGCTTCCACGTTCGACTTTACCGAGGGCGCGAATCCACCTTCATCACCGACGGCCGTGTTATACCCGCGTTTTTTCAGCACACCCTTGAGCGTATGAAAAACCTCCACGCCCCAGCGCAGCGCTTCGGAAAATGAAGGCGCACCCACCGGCATGACCATAAATTCCTGGAAGTCGACGTTATTGTCGGCATGCGCCCCGCCGTTCAGAATGTTCATCATTGGCGTTGGCAACGTATTCGCCCCGGCTCCGCCAAGATAGCGGTAAAGCGGCATATCGAGAGCCGCCGCCGACGCGCGTGCCGCTGCCATCGAAACCCCCAGAATGGCATTGGCTCCCAGCCGCCCTTTATTCTCCGTGCCATCCAACTCGATCATCTTGGCGTCGAGCCCGCGCTGATCGAATCCATCCCAGCTGGCCAGCGCCTCGGCGATTTCGCCGTTGACGTTCTCGACTGCCTTGAGCACCCCTTTGCCCAGGAAGCGATTGGTATCCTCGTCGCGCAACTCAACGGCTTCGTGTTCGCCGGTGGATGCGCCGCTGGGCACGATTGCGCGGCCCATGGCGCCGTCCGCGAGAAACACCTCCGCCTCTATCGTGGGATTCCCGCGGGAATCCAGAACTTCTCGTGCATGAATCGCTGCAATATTAGACATGCCTTGCTTCCCTTTCCTCCCGAGTAAACGATTCGGGTATCGTCATCGACCTCACGGCAGACGATGGGCGCCTGAATGAAAAGTCAGACGCTGCCCGGTCAAGTATCCGATCCCGTATAGCTCTTGCCCATGCGTTTTCCGAAACCAACGATATCAAAACGATTATATCGAACCGTTGTGAACGTTCTGTGACCTCGGACACCGTTCTCCGCCGCAATTTCCACTTTTAAAAGAGTCCATCCGGCCACTACGCCCCCGCCCTTATCTCCGTTGGTTCCCTGTACCGCCTGCGCATTGTGCCCGCCTTGCGCCTGGACTAGAGTCTAGAGATACAATAATGCTCGGGAATTTGAGGAGGTACCGTGAAGACGTGGCTCGCACTACCTTGCATCCTGCTATTAGCCGCTGCATCAGCAGCCCAGACCGATTCGCCGGCATCCACTGGAATTAGTGAGTCAGATTTGCCTGCCCGCACAGTAGCTGCTCCGACTGAATCGCCGGCACCCTCAATTACGGCTCAGCCCGCATTGCCCGTACCCGCAGGCACCGCCCTGATGGTGCGCCTCGATACCACTCTGGCGACGTTCAGCAACCGTGTCGGCGATCCCTTCCAGGGAAAGATAACGCAGCCGGTGGTAGTCAACGGCACCACCGTCATTCCGGTGGGATCCACCGTCGAAGGACGCGTTACAAAGGTGAACGAACCACGACGCATCTCGGGTAGGCCGACCATTGGAATCCTTCCCGAAGCCGTGATCCTTCCGTCGGGAGAACGTTATTACCTTGATGCCACACTCACCGACACCAATATTCGCGGCACTGATGTGAATGAGGAAGGCCAGTTCAAGGGGCAAAGTCACGATCGCCGTGACACACTGGAAGCTGGCGGGGGTACGGCCGGCGGCATGCTGATTGGCGGACTGATCGGCGGCGGCCCCGGAATCCTTATTGGCGGCGCAATCGGAGCGGGTTCAGCCACAGCGCACTGGCTGGCGACGCACCGTTCTGCGGTTCTGCCCGCGGGTACCCAGCTCACGCTTGAAGTAAACCGGCCCATGACCATGGGTGCTACGTCGAGCGGCGGCAGCAAGTAATAGGGCTCTCCATCAACAGGGGCAGAGAGCTTAGCTTTCGGGCTACGTAAGCTCACCCGTCCTTGACTTCCAGCCATAAATATGGCAGAGTATAAAGATGAGGACCACAGTCGACATTCCAGATCCCGTTTACCGTGAACTCAAAGGCAAAGCCGCTAGTGAAGGACGCTCAGTTAAAGAATTGATCCTTCGCGGCGTGGAGCAGGAACTGAGAGGCCGACGTCGCCGATCCGGTCGAGTTACCCTTCCGATCGTGCCGTCGAAACGCCCTGGGTCCCTCAAGTTAGACAATGCCAAGATCTTCGAGATCATTCCTTTTCCCTGATGTAAATCTCTGGATAGCTCTCACCTACGGGGGGCACGAGCATCACGAAGTAGCCCGAAGATGGTTCGAGTCGGTGGAGATGGATGCTCGGGTATGCTTCTGCCGCTTCACTCAGATCAGTTTGTTGCGGCTGCTTACAACGTCGGCGATTATGGGTCCTGACGAGGTGATGACTCAAATCGAAGCTTGGGAAGCATACGACCGCTGGCGAGAGGATAGTCGTATCGACTTTCTGGAAGAGCCGCCAAACGTCGAATCTGCCTTTCGCAGACTCACTCGCCAACGCCAGCGAAATCCGAAAAACTGGGCAGATGCCTACTTGGCCGCGTTCGCTACAGTCTCAGGGATGCAACTCGTCACCTTTGATCGCGGCCTTCAGGGCACTGTGGAAGGCGTTATCATCCTGAGGTCATAAGCCTACCCCCTCTCACGTCCCAAAAATCAAATCTCCCTCGCTCAGCACCTGCAACTCGATCCATCCTTCCAGCGGCAACGAATCCACCGGCAGCCGGTTCTGCCACAGGCTGAAGCGCAACCGCAGCTTGCCGGTGGCTGCAACCATAGTTGCCTTGCGCTCTGCCGCTCGTTCCCCGGTTGCTGAGCTCGGAGTCGCCAACAGCCAGGCCAGCGGCAGTCTGAATTCAAAATTTCGCAGCAGCGCCAGCTTCACATGGTCGTCGGTTTCAGACGAAGATGCCATCAAGCGCTCTTCCGATCCATTCTCAATTTTCCAGTCCTTAAGCCGTCGCTCGTGCACTGAGGCCTCGACACGCAGCGTGCGCCGTGGTCGCGGCTCGCCACCGGCCCACGATTCCAGGTTCACCACCAGATCGAAATCCTCCTCGGGAACGCTGCCGGAGAAGTCCAGCCTGCCATACAGGTGGGTGGAATCGATGCCGGCATAGACAGAGTCCAAGAGAAATTGTTTCCCATGCATCGCCCCCGCGCGATGGTCGGCCGTGTACACCGCCGCGCCCATCCACTCGAAGTAACGCACCTTGTCGCCCGCGACTCGCGGATGAATGTAGGCCGTCTGCGGGATAAATGCCGGGCGCACCTCCGCCCCAGTAATCGGCTGGACCAGATAGTCCGGCGGAACGGATCCCAGCGCCTGATACACGTTCGCAAGGTGCTTGCGATAGAGTTCGTCGAAATCGCGGTCGTTCGCAGAGTGATGTTCCGGCCCGTACCACCAGTTCCAGTCACTGCCTTCGGCGATCAGAATCTCTTCGAAGGCCAACTGGCGTTGCGCTTCGGTTGCGGTCGCCGCGTTCTGCGCGTAGAACTCGCGCGCATGATAAAGATAGTCCCAGGCGCGATTGTCCTCCGGCGCGCCGATCCACACATTAAAGTTGGCGTTGATCCACGATCCCGGCACCAGCGATGTCATCCTGCCGAAGTCCTTATGCCGCGCAATCGCTTCCGAAATCGTCACCGCTTCCAGCCCCGGCTCACGCTGCAGACCCTCGTAGAAACGCCGCAGAAATTCGCGCCCCGACTTTGGGTAGTATTCCCAGGCATTCTCGCCATCGAGAATGATCGACACCACGGCGTCGCGTCCCTTGGCCAACACAGGCTTGGCCGCTTCCTTGATGTTCCCGATCAAATGCCGCGCCGCATCGGCGGGAGGCATTCCGGAATATACGAAGCCGATCAGATCGGAAATGGTGTGGTCGCGAAAAACCAGATTCATGGCCACGGGACCGTTCTCGTAACGATGAATGTTATATAACCTTTCCGCCAGGTATCCCGGCAAACGCCCGTTGCCATCGCGCGCGAAGAACAATCCTGAACTGCGTCCCAACACACCTTCGTCCGTTGCCATCCACTGAACGCCGAGGCTATGCGCGATCGCGATTACCTCTTCCGAGACGCTGCCTTCCGACGGCCAAATTCCCCGGGGACGCAAGCCGAAAACTTTCTCATGCAGATCAAGACCGCGCGTCAGCTGTTCGAGCGCGTCTTCTGGATGGCGATACCGCTGCTGCGGCAGCGGCAGGCCCGGAGACGAAACCGCTCCGGCGCTGGTATCGCACACCAGAGGCAGGATGGGGTGATAAAAGGGCGTGGCTGAGAGCTCGATCGATCCTTTCTTCGCCGCCGCCGCATGCGCCGGAAGAACCTTGCCCAGAAGCTCTCTTTCCCGCCGAATCACGAATTGTTGATCTTCGAGCGAATAGTGATGTCCCTTCGCCACCAGAGCGGCTAAGTCCTTCTCTTCCAGAAAGAATTCGTCGAACCAGGCGAGCTGCGACAACACCTGCAGATCGGTAAAATCCTCCGCCTGAAAGTATCTCTCAGCGCGTTCCGGATGATCGCCATGTTCGCGAAACCGCTCCCACAATTCACGGTACCTCGGATAGCGTCCAATCAAGTTCTGTGGGTTGGCTTGGAAAAGGTATTGCAGAGCGAAGCGGCGCTCGTCCAACGACAAATCCCTGGCCGGTTTGGCGGCCACTCTTAGAAATGGATCTTCCGCGGTTCCATCTGCATAGTCTTGAATCTGTACCATCAGGGAGGGCACCACGTTGAAATTCTGATGAACGTTGGGAAATTCATCCAGTAACTTCACCATCCCGTAATAATCCTTAAGCGCGTGCAGCCGCGTCCAAGGCAGACGATATTCGCCCGTAACCAGATCCTTATAAAACGGCTGGTGCTGGTGCCAGAGAAGTATGACGCGCAAAGCAGGCATGAATTTGGTCAGTCTAGCATGACAGTATTTGCGCGCTACTCAGGAGAGACGACGAGCGAGTCTGTTGGCCTCAATTTAAGAAGGTGAGTGCAAAACCATCGGCTACGCTCGAGGCCTATAATTTCTTCCATCATGCCAGCACTCTTTCGCAACCTCCGCTTTGCCATTCGCATGCTCGCCAAGAATCCTGGATTCACCTCCGCCACCGTCATCACTCTTGCCCTCGGGATCGGAGCGAACACCGCGATCTTCACTGTCACCAACGCACTGCTGCTACGGCCATTTCCCTACCGCGACCCAGAGCAACTGGTAAGTGTAACCGCGAAGGACAAAACGAAAGACCGCAGCGGCACGCTACTCCGCTACGAGTTGGTGCGCGACGCGAACCGGTCTTTTCAGTCCGTGGCCGTATGGGCGAACGACAACCTGAATCTCACCGGCTCGGGCGAACCACTCCAGGTGCCGGTGGCGCGCGTCTCGCCCAGCTTTTTTCCCATGCTTGGAGTGCAGCCCCAGCTGGGACGCAGCTTTACCGAAGAAGAGGGTCGTCCGGAAGGCAAGCCGGTAGTGATGCTTAGCGATTCCATGTGGCGCAGCCGCTTCAACGCGAACCCAAACATCATCGGCCGCACGCTAACTCTTGATTCCACTCCGCAGACTATCGTCGGCGTTCTGCCAGCCAATATTTCGTTCCCCTTCGTCGGCGCCGCGGACATCTGGACGCCACGATACTTCGAATTCTCGCTGATGACTCCGCAACGCCTTCGTATGGGCGTGGGCTATCTCGAGATGGCGGCGCGGCTGCGACCGGGAACGACGTTGCCAGCCGCCAACGCCGAGCTCGCCCTTCTCAACCAACGCTACCGAGAGCAGAATCCAACCGCCCCCGACGCCGATCCCGCCGTCGTCATGTCGGCCGGCTCGCTGCGCGACCTGGTTGCGGGCAATTTGCGTAGTAAAATACTCGTGCTTTCTGCAGCCGTCGGCGTGGTGCTGCTGATTGCTTGCGCCAATGTGGCAAGCCTGCTACTTTCGCGAGCGCTCGCTCGAAAAAAAGAGGTTGCAGTGCGTATCGCGCTCGGCGCAAGCCGCGGCGCGTTAATTCGGCAACTCCTCACGGAGAGCATGCTGCTCGCCCTCTTTGCCGGCGTGCTCGGTGCAGGGTTGAGCTGGGGCGCCACCCGAACCCTGGTCACATGGGGAGCAAGCCAGATTCCGCCAGGAATTCCGATCGGCGTCGATCTGCGGGTGCTGCTTTTTATTCTGGTGATTTCGATTCTCGCCGGCATCCTGTTTGGCCTTGTCCCCGCGCTACAGCTGGCGCGCGTGAATCCGAGTGCGACTCTGCGCGACGAAGGCCGCGGTATCTCCATTGGTCACAAAAGCGCGCAGGGAAAGAATCTTCTTGTCGTAAGCCAAGTGGCGCTGTCACTCGTACTCTTCATCGGCGCCGGACTTTTGCTGCGCAGCTTCGTTCGCCTGCTTCACGTGTATCCCGGCTTCGATGCGCAGAATGTACTCACTATGAACCTCTCGTTACCCACAGTGAAGTATGCCAGACCGGAACAGCAGATTGCGTTCTTTGACGAAGTGCTGCGCCGCGTCTCCGCACTGCCCGGCGTGCGCAGTGCCGCCACCTCGGCTGCGTTGCCGCTGAGTTGGATACGCATCACTCCGGTGTTGCCTGAGGGCCAACCCGATGTGCCGCTGCCGAAGCGTCCATTCATTGACATTGAAGCCGTCAGCCCGCAATGGTTCCAGACTATGCGGGTTCCACTGAATGGCGGCCGCGACTTTACCGCCTCGGACACTGCCCGAACTCCCAAGGTTGTAATCGTGAATGAAACCTTTGCCCGGCATTTCTGGCCTGATCAGAATCCGCTTGGCAAGCACATCGTGGTAGGCCGCGGCCCCGTTTCCTCAGAGGTAGTCGGCGTGGCTGCGGACATCAAGAACAAAGGTCTCGATCAGGACACGCAACCGCAGCTTTATCTTCCCTTCCCGCAGTTGCCCTGGGGCAATATGAATCTTCTGGTGCGCACGCTCGTGGTCCCGCACAGCATTGCCTCAGCCGTGCGGGCGCAGATTGCCGCAGTGGACCCGGACCAGCCCGTCACCAACATTCAAACAGTCGAAGAAATCATGGATAACTCACGCTCGCAGCCCCGCTTTACCACGCTGCTGCTTGGCGCTTTTTCTGCCACTGCACTGGCGCTCGCTGTGATTGGACTCTACGGAGTCCTGTCCTACTCGGTGGCGCAGCGTCGACAGGAGTTCGGCATCCGCCTCGCCCTCGGCGCCGAACACGCTGCGATTCTGCGCTTGGTCGTGCGCCAGGGACTCATGCTGGCGATGACAGGCATCGCAATTGGGTTGACGGCCTCAGTGTTGCTCACGCGGCTGATGTCGAACATGCTGTACGGAGTCGGGGCGCTCGATCTCACGACTTTCCTTTTGACACCGTTATTTTTTCTTTGCATTGCCGTATTCGCCAGCTACCTCCCGGCGCGGCGCGCTACCCAGGTAGATCCCATAGAAGCGTTGCGGTAAAGCTCTGAAAAAGGCAATCTTCCGGTACACTAGACACCTCCATGCCCGACGCGAACACACCCGCGACTGCAAGCGGCCCCGTTCAACTTCTCACCGATCAGGATCTCTATCTCTTCAACGAGGGCAGCAACTATCGCATGTACGAAAAGGTGGGAGCCCATCTCGTTACGCAAAACGGCGAAACCGGCGCTGTCTTCAGCGTGTGGGCTCCGAATGCGCGCTCGGTCTCGGTCGTGGGCAGTTTCAACGGCTGGGATTCCAAATCCCATCGTCTCAACTCTCGCGGTTCGTCGGGCATCTGGGAGGGCTTCATCCCCGGCGTAACCCGCGGGGAGCTCTACAAGTTCCACATTGAATCGCAGCGCCACGGATATCGCGTCGATAAAGCCGATCCGCTCGGCCTGCTGCACGAAAAGCCTCCCCGCACCGCCTCGGTCGTCTGGGACCTCGCCTACCAGTGGGGCGACCACGACTGGATGCAAAATCGTGCCGGACGCAACTCGCTGCGAGCGCCCCATTCGATTTATGAAGTCCATCTGGGCTCTTGGATGCGCGTCCCCGAAGATCACAATCGTCCGCTGACTTATCGCGAAACCGCGCCGCGCCTCGCCGAATACGTCAATCAAATGGGCTTCACGCATGTCGAGTTCCTGCCCGTGATGGAGCATCCCTTCTACGGTTCCTGGGGATATCAGACCACCGGATACTTCGCGCCCACGTCGCGTTACGGCACGCCGCAGGATTTCATGTATCTGGTCGACTATCTGCACCAGCACGGTATCGGCGTAATCCTCGACTGGGTACCGTCGCACTTTCCTTCCGACGCGCACGGCCTCGCCTATTTCGACGGTACGCACCTCTATGAGCACGCCGACTCCCGCCAGGGATTCCATCCCGACTGGAAGACCCACATCTTCAACTACGGCCGCCCAGAGGTGCGCAGTTTTCTCATGTCGAGCGCTATGTTCTGGCTCGACAAATATCACATCGACGGCCTGCGCGTAGATGCCGTCGCTTCCATGCTCTATCTTGACTACTCCCGCAAACAGGGCGAGTGGATCCCCAACAAATTCGGCGGACGCGAAAATCTCGATGCCATCGACTTTCTCCGCCGCTTCAATCAGGAAGCCTACAAAGAACATCCCGGCATTCAGACCACAGCGGAGGAATCAACGTCCTGGCCCATGGTTTCAAAACCGGTCTACGTCGGGGGCCTCGGCTTTGGCATGAAGTGGGATATGGGATGGATGCACGACACTCTTCGTTATTTTCAGAACGATCCCATTCACCGCAAGTATCACCACAACGATCTCACCTTCCGCAGTCTCTATTCGTTTCACGAGAATTTCGTGCTGCCGCTCTCGCACGACGAAGTCGTCCACGGCAAAGGGTCTCTGATCGGCAAAATGCCCGGCGACGAATGGCAACGCTTCGCCAACCTGCGCCTGCTATTCGGCTACATGTATGCCCAACCCGGCAAAAAGCTGCTCTTCATGGGTTGCGAATTCGGCCAGGTGCGCGAGTGGGCGCACGACACCAGCCTGGAATGGCATGTCGTGCAATATGCAGTTCATCGCGGCGTGCAGGCATGGATGGAGCAACTCAATCGCTTTTACCGGACTGAGCCCGCCATGCATGTCTTTGACAACGATCCCGCCGGAATCGATTGGGTGGACTGCAACGACAACGCCACCAGCACAATTTCACTGCTGAGAAAAAGTGAATCTCCGCAAGACACGGTACTTGTCGTCTGCAACTTCACTCCCGTTCCCCGCCTCGAGTATCGCGTCGGCGTTCCGCACGGCGGCTACTGGCGCGAAATGCTCAACAGCGACGCCCGCGAATACGCCGGCAGCGGCATGGGCAATCTCGGCGGCGCTCACGCCGAAGCAATCCCGATGCACGGACGTCCGTTCTCCCTAAAGCTAACCCTTCCTCCGCTAGCGGCAGTATTTTTCAAAGCACAATGACTCACGTAGCGACAGCCGCCTCGGCTGTCCGCGAAAGCAATCGCCGGTTCTTGCATGGCGCGAAGCGATAGCACTGCCGAACGAAGATAGCGCTATCCAAACTTGAAGACCCAAATCCCACCTATCTTAGTTAAACTCTACCCAAATCCCTTGTACTGCTTCCAGAACTCCGGCCAAGGCAGCCGCGGCGGCCCACAGACAAAGATGTCCGGATGATCCTCGCTCTCTTCATTGCGGACGCCTAATGCATTGCCGTTGTGCCCCGCCACATGGCACGACCTATACATTCGATCCGCGGCCTCCCGCGACGTTCCCAGCACGATCAGCGTCGATGGCGGCTGCGCAGGATATCCGCGCAGCCAAGCCGAGTTCGTCCCGCTGATTGGCGGAGGTAGATGATAGGCCGGGCCGAGTACCTCGATCGCCCCTTGCTCTCCATAATTCCTCACCATCACGCCGACATTCTCGCGCTGTTCCGCAGGCAATGAGTCTCGGATTCCCGCGACTGTCCGGACCAAATCGTCCCAGCCAATCTCCTCCCGCAGATCGCCATTATTCTTAAGAGCAAACTTCATCAGCCTTCCGCTGGGCGCCCACGGAATAACGACCGCACTCATATAGAGCCCGGATCCTACCAGCAGGGTAAAGAACACAACTTCGACGGTCCGCCTCGGCAGCGTCGTCAGCGACCCGACCCAGCGCTCGCCCATAACCCCGCCCATCGCCATCAACATCGGATACGCTCCACCCAGGTAATATCCTCGTCCTTTGCCCACCAAAAAGAGCGTCAATGGGATTAGATACATCCACGCGAGCAACCGGTATCGTCGATCCCGCAGATAGCCCAGCAGTCCTGCGATCCACAACGGGGCCGCAAAAAGATTCGTGCAGATCCAGAACTGCTGGCTCAGAAATCCATCGGCGCGCCCCTCGCCCACATCGCGCGCATGAATGTGCTGTAGAAAATGCAGCGAAATAAATCCATGCTTCACTTGCCACACCAGGTTCGAGGAACAAATTACCAACCCCAGGGCCATGCCGCTCCAAAACCACGGGCTTAGCAGATAGCGGCGCGCGCGCGTCAGCGCAACTCCGCCCAGAACCCCGCAAAGATAAAATCCCATCGTGTACTTGGTCTGAAATCCAACCCCGATGGTCGCACCGATTGCCAACCACCACCGCGGATTGTCCGTCTTCAGCAGCCGAATCACGAAATAAGCAATCAGCACCCACCACAAGTAGTCAAAGGTCGTGTATTGAAACTCCGTCCCCTCGAACAGAGGCAGAGGAGAGAGCGCAATCGCCAATGCGGCAGCTACCTGGGCTAGACGTCCCCCACCCAGTTCATGCGCCATCAACCCAGTAAAAATAATGGCCAGCGCCTGCGAAATTACGGAAAACATTCGCAGCCCCACCATTGACAGCCCAAAGATGGACAGCCCGACTCGCTCCACAAACGGCGTCAAAGGCGGATAGGGCACGAATCCCCAGTCCAGATGCAGTGCATCGCTCAGAACCTGCAACTCATCGCGATGAAATCCGTACCGCCCATTCGTGAGTACGTGAACCAGCGTCACAACCGCCGCAATCCCCACTAGCGAAAACGTGTCAGCCCCAGTTCCATGATCAATCTGGCTCAAGTTCTGCTCCGTCGTCATGCCTTCCCCTCTCATAGCGCCGGCATCCTGCTGGCTGTCGCCAGGTCTCCCCGCCTCGCCGCTGCGAACCGATCCTCCCATCAGCCCTTCGTTCCCGCACCGCCTCCTATGCTATCCTCGCCTTAAGCGCGTCTCATGCGGATCCTGACCCGCTACATCCTACGCGAAGTGACCGCGCACGCGCTGATCGGCGCGGGCATCTTCACGTTTGTCCTGTTCACTCGTGACTTGGGACGCATTCTTGAGCTGGTCGTCCGCGCCAGCGCTCCGCTGCCCAGCGTCGCCGAAATTTTCTTCTTCACCGTCCCGCTCGCCCTGACCTACACGCTGCCCATGAGCGTGCTGCTCGGAATCCTGATCGGTCTTAGCCGTCTGGCCGCCGACAGCGAAATCACTGCTATGCGGGCTAGCGGCATGGGCGTCTGGACCTTCCTCCGCGCCCTCTCGCCCTTTGTTGTTGCCGCATGGCTTTTGGCTCTCTTCAACGGCCTCTACATCGCCCCGCGCGCCCAAGCCGCGCTCGGCCACCTGGAAGATCGCCTTAAAGGATCGCAAGTCTCCTTCGAGGTCCAGCCCCGCGTTTTCTACGAAGGATTCCCCAAGGTGGTCCTCTACGTCCAGGACGTCAAGAACGCTCAGGGAGCGGCCCTGTGGAAGGGCGTGTTCATGGCCAATCTCAGCGATGCCTCCAATCCCAAGATCACTCTGGCTAAGGAAGGAATCGTTGTCAGCGAGGGTCAGGACCGTTTGCACCTGCACTTGATCGACGGTTCGGAACACGAAACCGATGCCAAGGATGTCAGCCACTACCAGATTTCCACGTTCCAGCAAACTGACATTCCACTCGACTTACCCTCCACCGAAAATAGGCCCGATGAATCGCTTCCCGCCGATGTGATGGATACCTGGGCACTCTGGCGCAAGGCCGGCCGCGTCGACCCCATCTCCGCCCGCTGGTATCTCATCGCCTTCCACAAGCGCTTCGCACTTCCCACCGCCTGCCTGATGCTCGCACTCGTAGGCATCCCCCTTGGACTCTCGTCGAAGAAAAGCGGCAAATCGGGCGGATTCGTGTTGACCATCCTGCTGGTATTCACCTATTACGTGATCTCACTGGTCGGTGTTTCTCTGGCAAGGCAGGGCAGGGTTTCGCCGTGGTTCGGAGCATGGTTGGCGGACATCATGTTTCTTGCGCTGGCGGTTTTTCTGTTCGCCCGGGCCGAGAAACGTCCCTTCGAACTGGCATCGTTCCGCGCCTTCTGGAAGCGCGACCCATCTGGCTCGCAGTTTGCGGGCGTGCGGGGCCGCCGCGAAAACGCCTTCGAACGCGCTTCCACGCGCCGTCGCGTTTTCAGCGCCAGCTTCCCCACTCTGCTCGACGACTACGTTCTGCGCGATTTCTTTGTCTACCTGGGATTGATTCTTTCGACCTTCCTGGTGCTGGTCATCGTCTTCACCCTGTTCGAACTGCTGGGTGACATTCTTCGCAACCAGGTTCCCGCCACGGTCGTCGCGGAGTATCTGCTCAACGTCGCGCCTTATCTTCTCTACAACGTCGCGCCCCTTGTCATGTTGCTCGCGGTGTTGGTGACCTTCGGCCTGATGCAGCGGTCCAACGAAATTACAGCAATCAAGGCCACCGGAACCAGTGTCTACCGGATCGTTCTGCCCGTAGTTGTGGCCGCCGCTGCTTTAGCCGTGGGATTGTTCTTTGCCGACCAGTTCTACTTGCCCCGCACCAACCAGCGCCAGGAAGCGCTGCACAACCAGATCAAGGGCAAGCCTCCGCAAACCTACCTGCGCCCCGATCGCAAATGGATTTTCGGTCAGAACAACGACATCTACTACTACCAATTCTTCGACCCCGATCGCGACCAGTTCGGCAACCTTACTGTTTTCCAGCTCGACCCCGCGACCTTCTCCATTACGCGCCGGATACACGCCGAGCGCGCCCATTGGGCTGAAAATCTGAATCGCTGGGTATACGAGCAAGGCTGGCAGCGCTCCCTACATGGCGCCGCCATTGCCCCAGACGGCTTCCGCACGTTCGACGTCTCCACCTTTCCCGAGCTGACGGAGACGCCTTCGTATTTCAAGAAGGAAGTAAAACAGTACACCGAGATGAATTACGAAGAGCTGCGGCGGTATATCCGCGACCTGCAGCAGAGCGGCTTCGACGTAGTGCGCTTGCGGGTGCAATTGAACAAGAAGCTCTCGTATCCGCTCATCACGCTGATCATGGCGGTGCTCGCCATTCCCTTTTCACTTTCGGCGGGAAAAAAAGGGGCCATCACCGGAGTCGCCGTGGCCGTAGGAATAGCAGTCGTCTATACGGTCGTCTCCCGCCTGTTCGAGGCCATGGGCGACCTGAGCCAACTCCCTCCAGCAATCGCAGCCTGGTCCCCAGACCTGATCTTCCTCCTGGTGGGCGGCTATTTAATTTTAAAGGTGCCGACGTAGCGAGACGACGTAGAGAGACAGTGATTAGCTGCTCGATCGGGGCACGGCTCATAGACGACGGGCTGCATATCGGGACGACAGGATTCGTATCGGGTACAGGCTTCGTATCATTGCTCGGCGTTTGTCGGCATGGCTAAAATGTAGCCCTCACTTCACCGCCACGCCCCACGGATAATTATCCGTCGGGAATGCCGGCCCGACCGACAAGGCGCCCGTTGCCGGCGTGATCGAATATTGCGACACGCTGGCCGCATTGTAGTTGGTCACGAAAAGCCAATTATCATCCGCGCGAATCGCCATCGACATAGGCTCCAACCCCGTGGCCACAATCGCCGGACTCGTTGGGGACAAGCTCCCCGATATCGGACTGATTTTCAGCCCCGACACCGTGTTCGAGAGCAGGCCCAGGACGTAAACGTTGTTTCCATAGGGATCAACCAGAATCGGCCCCGGCCCGTTCGAACTCCCCGACAGGCTAAACGGCGAACCGGAAACCGGTACCAGTGTGCCATCCGGAATCTGGGGGCAGGTGGGGGATTGCGTGGCCGAGCCGTTGCACATGGTATAGGCGCTGACCTTATTGGTCAGGTTATCGCTGACGTATACGAATCGATTGCAAGGATCGACCGCTACCCCCGCCGGCGTTTGGTCCGTAGAGAAAACCTGCGGCTGGGTTTTGTTTGGTGGATTCGTCAAAGCCCCCGACGAAGTGTCCACTTGAAATTCAAATACCTGGTTCCCCAAACCATCCACCGCATAGAGATATTCGCTTGTGGGCGGGCTGAGCCCCGGCGTCGAGCACACGGAGTTCTGTACTCCGTTCACTCCAATGGCGGGAAACACCGTTGGGGTCGGCGCCACACTGACAATATCCAGGCTCGTTTGCGGGACAGTCATCTGAAGAGTAGGGAAGAAAGGCGAGCCAGCCACTTCAGTCACGCTTCCGCCACTGCCGATGGCAAATACAGAAACCGAACCCGACACGTTCCCGATCGCTCGGTCCGCTACAAATAGAAACTTCCCCACCGGGTCCATCGCCATCATGGCGGGAACGACCCCGGAATTGAATGGCACCTGACTCCCCACCTGCGTCGGATTCCCCGCAGAATCGATCTTGAATGCCAGAATGCCGGTTGTGCTGCCGGGACACGAGGAATTCTGATTCAGAATCGCGTAAGCGTATGCCCCCTTCGGATCCACTACGATCGACGTCGGCACGCCCTTCAGAACGCAAACCTCGTTGGAGGTGTTCTCCGGCGTGTTGCTGATCTCGGACAGATGGCCATTGAACAGATTAAAACTGAACGTCTCGATCAGCCCCGATCCCTGACTGCCCACCAGCACCAACCCATCGGACGACGGGTTATAGTTGCTGCTGCACGCCACCAGCAATCCAATCGCAACCAGCACCACTATCGCCCCAAGCACCCACCCGAATCGTTTCGACATTCTCTCGTTGATCTCCATGTTTACGTGA
This sequence comes from uncultured Acidobacteriaceae bacterium, assembly GCA_963709305.1. Taxonomy (GTDB): domain Bacteria; phylum Acidobacteriota; class Terriglobia; order Terriglobales; family Acidobacteriaceae; genus Sulfotelmatobacter. The sequence continues at coordinate 125,120 of CAVPWO010000019.1, forward strand.
GGTTTAAGGGTGCACACACCTGCGGCGTCCGCGCCGGCAGGGTTCTGCAATCTGAAAAAAGCGGGAAAATCTCAACCCATTTGTGTATCAGGAATGCGCGGGAAGAGCAAACTCCCACAACGGCTTATTGGAACCCTGAGAACGCCGCGGAGTTGCCCCGGTTCCCAGCAGTTCTAGTATACGAGAGCTTCGATGCCGGTGCTGACCTCGAAAATCGGACCGCAGACCTCGGCCCTCACTTAAGCCTGACCAATCGTCCGGATACCGTTGACCCGGAATCGGAAGCCGAAAGCCGGAAGCCTAAGATCCAGTATGAGGTCTGTCCTCACGCCTCCCGTTGTAAAGGCACAGGCTCCGCTAAGGGCTTGGCCCGAACCGCACTCGCGATCAACGGCAGCCGAATCTCCACCATCAGTCCGCCCTCGGCACGGTTGAATGCCGAAACCTTCCCTCCGTGGAAGCGCACCGCCCGCTTCGTGATGGCCAGGCCCAGCCCAACTCCTCCCGTCAGCCGGCCACGGGCATCATCCAGCCGATAAAATGGCTCAAACAGTTTCTCTAGGGCATCCTCAGGAACTCCCGGCCCTGAGTCGCTCACCCGAAGCACGGCCTCGGCACCGCTGCCCCGCTTCTCGCTGGTCAACTCGATCTCGACCGATGTCCCTTCCTGCGTATAGCGGATTGCATTGCGCACCACATTCTCGATCGCGCTGTGCAATAGCGAATCGTTCCCTCGCACCGCCCAATCACCCGCAGGAATGACCGTGCGCACGTGGCAATGCCGCTCCTGCGCTTCAAACTCCGCATCCTCCGCCACCCCAGCTACCAACTCCCCCAGCGGCACCGGAGTCTGCGGCACCCGCTGCTCTCCATCTTCCAGCCGCGCCAGGGTCAAAATCCTTCCAATCAACTCGTTCAACCGGCTGGCCTCGAGCTCGATCCGATCCAGCATGTCCGCGCTTCCCACTCCCGCACGCTGCCGCGCCAGTCCCAAAGCAACGTTCAATCGCGCCAACGGCGACCGCAATTCATGCGAAATATCATTCAGCAGGCGAGATTGCGCCTGCACCAGTATCTGCAGCCGCTCGGCCATAGCGTCAAAGTCGCGCATCAGACTGGTGACTTCGTCCCGCTTTCTAGACGCTGGAGCCCCAGTTCGAGCTGTCAGATCGCCAGCGGCCAGCCGGCGCGTTGCCGAGCGCAACCGCACAATCGGCTTGGTCAAATACCACGCCAGAAAATAACAGGCGATTCCGGAAGAGAGCACCAGCCCGAACAGCGCCGGCAGTGGCATGCCGCGTGGCCCAATAAACACTCTCGGCCCCGGTGGCATGCCCATCACCAGCGTGTAGCGATGCTTGCCGTCGGAAGAAGCCCGCGAATCCCGCTGCACGGGAGGCGCGGGCAGGATGTATCCATCCCGCGGAACACGCGGACCGCCTTGGGCAACCCGAATCGCCCAGTCCGGGGCAGCGCGGCCCGAAACCTCGTCGCCTCGCTCGTCGAAAAGAAATGCCCGCACGTGTTGGGTGCCTTCCAATTCCTGCATGTACTGGCGTAGTTGATGCTCGCCGCCTGTTTCATACGCGCTAACGGCATCGTTCAAAACGGTCGTGCGCAGCGCCTCCCAAGTCGAACTGCGGGGGCGCAGCGCCAGGGTCACCAGAATGGCTACCACCAGAAACAGCGCAAATGCCAGCCAGAATGATAGAAAAATTCGCAGAAACAGACTCTTCATATCAGATACTCTAACCTTGGACCTTCAACTTTTCCCGTGGACGCGCAAAAATATACCCCACGCCGCGCACCGTCTTAATGTGCTCGTCGCTGTCCGTATCTCCCAATTTCTTCCGCACCTTGCTGACATGCATATCGATGCTGCGATCGAAGGGCGAAAATTTGCGGCTGAGCACCGCATTCACCAGCCGCTCCCGCGGCACCACGCGCCCCGCCTCGCGCAAAAGCACTTCGAGCAAATTAAATTCGACCGAGGTCAAATCGACCGGTTTGCCCTCCAGCCGCACCGTTCGCGTCGCCGGATCCAGTTCCACATCCCCCACGCTGACTACATCTGGCGCCGCCGCGGCGCTTCCATCCGCCCGCGTCCGCCGCAGCACCGCCCGAATCCGCGCAACTAGTTCCCGCGGATTAAATGGCTTCGGCAAATAATCGTCGGCTCCAATCTCCAGTCCCACAATGCGATCCACGTCCTCGCCCCGGGCCGTCAGCAACAATACGGGCAGCCGCGACGTCGCGCGAATTCTGCGCAGCACCTCAAATCCATTAATACCCGGCAGCATCACATCCAGCACGGCCAGAAGGTACTCGCCCGCAGTAGCTTTCTTCAGCCCGCCCTCGCCGTCATGCACACACTCGACCGTGAATCCTTCCGCCCGCAAATATTCTCCCACCAAATGGCAGAGTTCCACATCGTCGTCAATCACGAGAATGCGTTCCATTGCCATCATTGTGCACCCGCAACCAAGGGTTCGCAGTAAAGAATTGTCAAACGGCGGCGCAATCCAAGCAGCTGCAGCGCGGGAATCCTGCCGGCTGTTCCGCTGGCGTCCGCCCCTGGCCGGTCTACCCAGCTCCGCCCTGTGCCAACCTGCGGCAGTTTCCACTCTTGACAAAACTTTACTCTGGTTGACCGATTCTTTACCGCCTTTTTTCCACCATCCGTGTTTCTATCTCTGTACGCACAGTCCCGGGACATCCCGGAGGAACTCCAGGAGTCACACATGAAATCGTTTCGCTTACGCCTCTTGATCGCCGGCACGGCCGTCTTGCTGGCCAGCGCTATCGCCAATTCTCAAACCACATCGGACGCACCTCCGCCTCCACCCATGCACGGCCACGAAATGGCGATGGGTGGTCCCAGGATGGGATTCTTCGCCAAACAGCTGAATTTGACCGACGATCAGCAGGCGCAGATGAAGGCGATCATGGAGAAAAACCACACCACGCTGAAGCCGCTCAGGGAACAATCCCGGCAGATCGATCAACAGCTTCGTCAGTATGTGATGGGCACCTACGATGAAGCCAAGGTTCGCACCTTGGCTACGCAGAAAGCTCAGGTCGAAGCCGAGTTGATGGTTGCCGAGACCCGCATTCACAGCCAGCTGTTCCAGCTCCTGACCCCAGACCAGCAGACCAAAGCAAAGCAACTGGAAGCCGATCACGAAGCCCGCATGCAACAACACATGAATCAGCGGCACACCAACGAGGCTCCGACCGCACCTCCGGAGCAGTAAATGGCCGGAGTAGTAACTGGAGCAGTAAGCGGAAAGACAAACTCTCCGTCGAAATCGAACGATCGGAGAGTCTTTTCCTGGCGCGAGGACTCTTTGGCCCGCCTCGCGCCAGAAACAAGAGTCACGAAATAAACAGACGGACGCGGATCAACCCCCATGACTCTCAGCGATTCGTTTCTCTCCAACGCCGGATGGCTCTTCCTCGCCGCCTGGGCCGCGATGATCGCCGCCATCAGCATCGTTGCTTTCGGCCGCGACCTCCTTCCCTGGATCGCGCCCCTCGATCCCGGACATAAATCCCGTCCCAGACATCACGCCCCCGCTACTCGACCCGGAGCCCGCTAGCTTCGCGTGGGATATATCCTTTCCCGAGGCCGCAACTTTGTGGGCACAAACCAGAAGCACGTTGATGGGGGTGAACTGCATGAAAATTCTCTCCAGCGAGAAGCTCTTCCGCCAGTAAGGTCGTTGCTGGCGCAGACCAATGGTTTTATGAACCTGCAGGCCGGATGCGTTCAGCGACTGGACAAGGCGTGACATGGTATTGGCCTTGTAACGCACTGGAAAGACGTCCTCGTCTGGGCGGGAATCCGATGCATGGACGATACGCAGACGCAATTTGTTGGGCAACAACTTGGTGGCCACAAAATTCCCAAGAATTCCGTAGTTCAGCAGATTTGGCGTGATCACGATAATCGCCCCGCCCGGACGAAGACAGCGGGCCGATTCCGCAAACGCATGACGAGGCTGACCAAGGTGCTCCACAACCATGCGGCAAGTGATCAGATCAACGCTGTTGTCAGCAAAGGGCAAATCGTAAAGCGATCCTTGGACGAGAGACCTGATGTTGCGGTGGGAAATCACTGAAAGGTCCATCCCGATAATCGTTTTGCAATGGCGGGCGAGCCAGTCTTCCAGTGGATCCGTGTCTTCTTCAAGGAGACGAGAACCGCAACCGGCGTCTAACCAGACTGTTTGGGGTGACAGGTGTTCGGAAATCAGGCTTGCGTAGGCTTCCGACTTAGCGGCCCACAGCGCTCCGCTCAATGGAATTTGTGCTTCCTGGGCCTCGACCGTCATAAGACCTTGCTATCACTTCATGCTGCCTGCGTCCAGCTTTTTCCCAAGAAGCCGCGGGACCCGCACAATAGGACCCGCGCAATAGGACGGACGCAATCGTAATGTCTCCCAGCTCACCGGCGAAACCAGACTCGGCACGCGCAACCCGCCCCTGTTAAAATTTTCATCGACTGGACTTGCATGCTGCTGAAGAGTTTCCGCCCGCTGCTGCCGTATCTGAAACGCTACCGCTGGGGCTACATCGCGGGCACGCTCTGTGTCTTTCTGACCAACGGCATCTGGATTCTTTTTCCCCTCGTTCTCGGAAGGGCGGCTGACGATCTGCATGAAGGCGTAACCAGGCACAAGCTCTTTATCTACGCGGCAGTGCTGCTTGCCATCGCCGTCACCAAGGGGATATTCCAGTTCCTGACCCGCTGGATCGTGATCGGCATCTCGCGCGACATCGAGTTCGACTTGCGCAACGATCTGTTCGCGCGTCTGGAAATCCTGTCCTATTCCTACTACCAGCGCCACCGCACCGGCGACATTATGGCGCGCGCTACCAACGACCTGAACGCGGTCCGCGCGTTGCTCGGTCCTGCGATCATGTATTCCGCCAACACCATCGTCTACACCGCGGGCGCGCTGGCCTTCATGATTTCCCTCAGTCCGTGGCTCACCCTATACACATTCCTGCCGCTGCCTGCGGTCAGCATCGTGATCCAGACCTTCGGCCGGCGGATTCACGACCGATTCGAAAGAATTCAGGCCATGTTCTCCGACATTTCCGCACGTGCGCAGGAGAATTTTTCCGGCGCGCGCCTGATCCGCGCTTATGTTCAGGAAGAGGCTGAGATTCGCTTGTTCGAGGCGGAGAACCGGGAATACATCCGCCGCAGCTTGCGCCTGGTTCGGCTGATGGGCATGCTCTGGCCCACACTCGAACTTATGCTGGGTTGTGCCGTGGTTCTGGTGTTGTGGCTCGGCGGACGCGAAGTCATTCACGGCCTCTCGCACGTGACATTGGTCTCCAATCTCGCCAACGCATACCCAGGAGTCTCGACTCCGGCAATCACGACCACGCTGTCGCTCTCCGGTTCCATGAGCGTTGGACAGTTCGTCGCGTTCAGCACCTATATGATGCAACTCACCTGGCCGATCATCGCTCTCGGCTGGGTCATCAACCTCTTCCAGCGCGGAACTGCGTCGTTGATCCGCATCAACGAAATCATGCACGAGCAGCCCGAGATCCAGGACGCTCCCGGCGCGCAAGGTCTCGATATCGCGGGAGAAATCGAGTTCCGCGGACTCAGCTTCGGCTATGAAGGGAAGCAAGTTCTACATGATGTGACTCTGCGCGTGCCCGAAGGCAGCAGCCTCGCCATTGTGGGCCCGACAGGATCTGGAAAGACAACCTTGGTGAGCCTGATCCCGCGCATCTATGATGCGGAACCAGGAATGGTCCTGATCGACGGACGTCCCATCCGCGAATATCTCGTCGCATCGCTGCGCAGGAACATCGGATTCGTTCCCCAGGAAACTTTTCTCTTCAGCGATCGCATCCGCGAGAACATCGCCTTGGGCGTGGACTCAGCCACCGACCGGGAGATTCACCACGCCGCCGACGCCGCGAACATCGCAGCCGATATCGAGAGCTTTCCGGATGGCTACGACACGATGGTGGGAGAACGCGGCATCACGCTCTCCGGCGGCCAGAAGCAGCGCACCGCCATCGCCCGTGCTCTGCTCCGCAATCCCAAGATTCTGATTCTTGACGACGCGCTCTCCAGCGTCGACACTCATACCGAGGACAAGATTCTCAACCACCTGCGCGACGTGATGCGGGGCCGCACGACAATCTTTATTTCGCACCGCGTCTCCACGGTTCGCAATGCCGACCGCATTGCCGTGCTTCATGGCGGACGGATCGTCGAACTCGGCACCCACGACGAACTCCTCGCCTTGAATGGCTACTACTGCGACCTGTATAACAAGCAGTTGCTGGAAGAAGAGCTGGCCGAAGTGTGAGCCTCTTCACGTGTAGCGCCGACATCTTGCCGGCTGTCGCGAGCGCACCTTGCGCTGGCGAGTGTGCGGGCGAGACACTCACACGATAGTCAAAGGGATGGCGGCACCACTTTTTCCAAGCCAGCCAACGGACCATGCAGCGGATCAGCCAAGTGGAAATTCTCGATTCGGACGCTTGCCCGCCCCTCGAAGTGGACATTTCGCTGCGAGATATCTGCCGTATCAACCGTTGGTTTGGTGGCGTCGCTACAACGCGCGCCATGATTGAGCGCGTCGCGTCCGCAACCGGCAACAAAACTTTCGCGATGCTGGAAGTAGCCGCTGGATTGGGCGAGGTGCCGAGACTCGCGGCGCAGCAACTGGCGAGCAAGGGGATCATGCTGCAGTTGACTGATGTGGATCGCGTGCGGACTCACCTGCTGCGTGAAAACCGTGCTGTGGTCTCCGACGCGCTCGCGCTTCCCTTCCCGGATTGCAGTTTCGATCTGGTGAGTTGCAGCCTGTTCGCGCATCACCTGGAACCCGCCGATCTGGCACGCTTTGCTGCCGAGGCGCTGCGCGTGGCTCGCTGCGCCGTCTTGATCAATGACCTGGTCCGCCATCCCCTGCATTTGGCACTGGTCTACGCGGGCTTTCCGTTGATGCGAAGTTATGTGTCGCGAGTGGACGGACTGGCGTCGGTACGACGCGCCTACGTTCCCGAGGAAATGCGGGGGATTCTCTCGGCGGCTGTAAAGCCAGCTCTACGAGTAGAGATCTCGCGGCACTTTCTCTTTCGCATGGGCGTGATTGCGTGGAAAACCGACGAGCGCCAAGGTAACGTGCGGTCTCAATGACCTGTCATCCCTCGCGGAGTCGCAGGATCATTGTTAGATGGCGCAAAGTGGGAAACGTAGAAGGAGTTCTCCCGCTATTGTGCCGTTCCTTGCGAGAAGAGACAGGATGACATTTGCGGTGAGCGCGGTTGCGGAGAAGTCCTAGCGCACCACCAGCACTTCCCTCACGTTGTCGCGGGCGAGAAAAAATTTGATCGAAGCGAAGTCGCGGAAGAGAGTTTCGATGTGGCGGTTATTGAAGACACGCTGCAGGCGGAAACCGTCGGTTATCGCGGTGTGGACCGCTCCGGCGGAACCGCGGCGCGCTTCGCGGCGCAGCACAATGGGCTGCATTTCGAGCGTATCTTTTCCCACGATGTGGAAGCGATAGCAGGGAGAATCCGGCCCCGCATCCTTGGTGTGGAAGAACGCCAGCATCATCCCACCCGGCTTCAGCACCGACCAGACGCGGCCCATGACTGGGCGCACCAGACTCTCGTCCAGATAATCCGGCAAGTTCCAGCACAACACGACATCGAATTGGGCTGCGGGATAGACCAGGTTGTCGGCCAGAAATCGGCGGCTGTCGAGGATTCGATTTCCCTGTTCATCTTTCGTGGCCAGGTTCGGATCGGTCGAAGCCACCAGAAGATCTTCACTGTAAATCCTGTGACTGCGCTCGGTGAAGAACCGGATGTTTGCCGCTGAGGTGGAACCAAGATCGAGCACGCACAGCGGAGTATCGGCTTCCCAGAGTCGAGACAGTTCGCCAAGACCGCTGGAACGGCGGACCAGTTTAGGAGCGGCCTGTGGTGTGGTCGCCTCTGTCCCGCCCGAAGAGCCGCGAAAGAGCTTCATGAAATTATGAGTGACTGATGCCATTCAGACCGATAGGCCGCCTTGGCAGAGGCGGCTGCTGTCCCAAGACTTTGAATGAACTCTACAACCGACACTTTAACTCATCGCGCAGAGCGGGCAAAAGTTACTTTCCCGCCGCTTTCTCCGCCCTGCCCTGAATGTCAATCTTACCCTTCAAGTACGCGCCTTCTTCGATCGAAATCCTCTGCGTGGAAATATCGCCGGTAACGACGGCGGTTTTGCGCAATTCGACACGGTCGCTGGCTTGCACATTGCCGTCGAGCTTGCCTTGCACAACCACGCCTTTGGCCTCCACTGCGGCTTTGACCTGACCGTGGGGACCGACGGTCAAACTGTTGTTTTTCAGGGAGATGCTGCCTTCGACCTGCCCGTCAACATAAAGGTCTTCGCTGCCCGACAAATCGCCTTTGATCACTACGGACTTGCCGATCTGCGCCAAATCTGCCGACAACGGAGCACTCATGATTGTTCTCCTTAAGGAAGCGGGAATGCTGCTCTACCGGGAAACAGGTACCAGGACGGCCGCGTCGCTTCTCTCGACTATACCCAACTAAGAGAGCGTGCGGCAAGCGCGGTACTTCGGTAATACAAGAAAGACAGGTTAAATGACAAGTTGAATACGTCCTGCAACCCGTCGCAAGGATTGCTACACTAATTACGGAAATGAATTGCGCGGAGCTAAGGCGAAGAACTGGGCGGACGTTGGCGATGGTTGCGGTTTTGAGCGCGGTCACGAGCGTGATTGCGGCCCAGGAATCAGCCGCCCCCGAGATTCCTGCCGGGGAACTGGTGCGGCTTACGGTAGCGAATGAGGTCACAGCGGCGAACCACCCTGATCTCCACCACATGTTCCGCTCGCGCAGGCAAACCCAGAAAGGCTCGCAGACCCGGGTGTATGTCGAAACGAATCAAGCCCTGGCAGGCATGCTGATCGCGATTGATGATCAACCCTTGACGGCCGAGCAACAGAAGGCAGAATTAGACCATCTGGCCTCACTGGTGAACAATCCGGAGCAACTTCGAAAGAAAGAGGCTCGCGAGAAAGAAGATGAGGATCGCAGTCTTCGCATCGTGAAAGCGCTGCCCGACGCTTTCTGCTATGAATATGCCGGCACGGAGAACAGCGCGGCAGGACTGGGGAGAATTGGAGATCCGCTGGTGAAGTTGAAGTTCAAGCCGAATCCCGCCTACTACCCGCCGTCCCACGTCGAACAAGTTCTGACCGGAATGGAAGGCGAGGTACTGATCGACAAAGAGACCCGCCGGCTTGCCAGGATCGACGGCACCCTTTTCAAGGAAGTCAGCTTCGGATGGGGAATCCTCGGACATCTCAACAAAGGCGGAAACTTCCGCGTTCAGCAGGCCGACCTGGGCTTGGGCGACGGGGCGTGGGGCATCACGGAGATGAAGTTGAATATCACGGGTAAGATCCTGATGTTTAAGGGGCTCAACATTGCGTCAGATGAGGTGTTGAGCGACTTCGAGCGAATGCCCGAGAAACTCACGTTTGCCCAGGCCGTGGACATCTTGAAAGCGGAAGAAGAAAAATCGGCGCACGACAATCATGCTCCGGAAAATACCGAAGCCAGGAAGGATCAAAGTAATTAGGCTCTGGCTTCCGCTCGCAGCGTTTCTTTTCTCACCGTAAGCTTTTCGATCAAGTCCGATTTGACGCGGTAGCCGGTTCCGGGCTGCTCGCTAATGGCAATCATTCCTTGCGCCGAGACTTCAACTTCTGGGTCGATGATGTCTTCTTTCCAATAGCGTTTTGAAGCAGAAACGTCGCCTGGCAGGCTAAAGTTTTCCTTCGTGGAGAGAGCAATATTGTGGGCGCGTCCGATGCCGGTTTCGAGCATCCCGCCGCACCAGACAGGAATTTTTTGCGCCGCGCAAACGTCGTGGATTTTCAGCGCTTCGGAAAATCCGCCCACGCGTCCCACTTTGATGTTGATGATGCGGCAAGCGCCGGTTTCGACGGCTTCGACGGCGCTGCGCGCATTGACGATCGACTCGTCCAGGCAAATCGCAGTGCGCAACTCTTTCTGCAGGCGAGCGTGATAGTAGATGTCGTCATTCCATAACGGCTGCTCAATCATCAGAAGATTGAACTGATCGAATTTTCGCAGGTGCTCGACCTGATCGAGAGTGTACGCGGAATTCGCATCGCAGCTCAAGGTAACGTCGGCCCAGCGAGAGCGAATCTTTTCGAGCACATTCACATCCCAGCCGGGCTTCACTTTGACCTTAATTCGGCGGTAGCCGGCGGCCAGTTCAATCTGGATCTTTTCCAGCAGTTGCTCGACTGAATCCTGAATGCCAATGGAAACGCCGCATGAAATCTCGCGGCGCGTCCCGCCCAGCAACTTCCATAGCGGTTGCTGTTTCTGAGTCGCTTCGGCGTCCCACAATGCATTTTCAAGTGCGGCTTTGGCCATGCGGTGGGCGCGCACTTTGGCGAAAAATGTCGGGCAGTCGCGGGCGGATTCGAGGCGCTTTCCCAAGAGCGCGGGAATTAAATACTGGGTCATCGTCGGCCAGGCGCTTTCGATCCATTCGCTACTGTAGAAGGGATCTTCTCCGGCAACGCATTCCCCCCAGCCGTCAACGCCTTCAGTGTGGACGGTGACCAGCAGAATCCGGCGGCTGTAAGTCCGGCCAAAGCTCGTCTCGAAAAAGTGGACGAGCGGCATATGAATCTCGCGTAGGGTGATGGCTTCAATTTTCATGGGCAAGAACAACTTTTCACCACAGAGTCCCCCAGACAAAGAAAAACCAACTTCTGAACAGCGTAGACCACGAGCTTTAGATCAAAGATTTATTTTCTTGGTTTTCTCCGTGACTCTGTGGTGAATCCATTTGGCGAAACTGCAACATCATCCCTCTGAGGCATAGGACCATTTTTCGTCCCAGTGTCCAAGCAGGAACTTGCCGCTGCCTTCGGCGTCGCGCTCATACCCCAACACGGCAAGCCCATGGGAGAAGGCGCGCAGAAACTGTTCGCGATTCCGTTCCTGCACGTGCTGGGCCTTGGCGCGGGTCTCGGGCGCGGCTTTCCAGTCGTAGATCTGCGCGGGTACTTCGATGCCGGACTGGCTGCCCACGCCTGGATTTTTTCCGGTGGCGAGTAAAGTTTCCACTCGCTTCGACCTCAGCCACCATTCGGCGATGAGGCGGTCGCTGGGCAGTCCGCCCTGCAGAGGCGACGAGGTAATGCCGTATTGATTGATGTTGTAGCGGCGGGCGATGGCGCCGAGCTTCTCGATATTGAGATAGGCATTCTTGATTTCCAGGGGATCGAAGGTCCACTCGATCAGTTCGATGCCGCGGGCGAGAGCGTCTTCCCGCTGCATCAGTTTCAGGCTGCGGCCAAGGCCGCCGTTGCGATGGTCTTTGCGCACGGCGAGCATGTGCGAGTGCAGATAGACGTGACCGGTGCGGGTACCGGGAACGGAAAGCGCGAAGCCGACCATGACGTCGCCGTCGAAGGCGCCCATGACCTGGCCGCCGACTTTGTCGGCGACGACAAACATGCGGAGCGGGACTAGTTCGGCGTCGCTGAAATTCCAGACTTCCTTTTGCAATGCGACGCAGGCGCGAAATTCCTCGATCGCGTGGCAGCGCCGCAGGGCGATGGCGTTGGCGGTCATCGGCACCTCGTTCTCCAATCGGCAGCGTGTTCTCGAAGCCCAGCGTTGGCGACCCCAACGATCGCGTCATCCCACCCGGCGCTTTTCAGCCGTGCGAGGGATCTCGCAGGCAGCATCGGACACTTCGCCACGGCGCGGGAACGACACGCGCGAAATCCCTCGCCCCGCTGGTGAAAACGCGGGGCTTCGGGATGACGCCGTCGTTGTGGGCTAGTCATTGCGACGCTCATGCCCGCTCCTCGCGCTTCGCCTGTTGCCAGAGAGACTCCAATTCTTCCATCGCTGCCTGATCGGCGGAGCGGCCGGATTCGTGGAGTCGGGCTTCCATCCACTGGAAGCGCCGCTTAAACTTGCGGTTGGTTTTGCGCAGCGCCGATTCGGGATCGAGCGAGAGGTAGCGCGCAATGTTGACGAGAACGAAAAACAGATCGCCGACTTCTTCTTCAAGCCGGGCTTGAAGATCTTCGGGCGCGGGCGTGCGTCCTGACCCGGCCATTCCACGGCCCTGGGGCTGCGGACCGGGCGGCGGAAATTCGTTGAGCTGTTCGCGAAGTTCGATGGTTTCTTCGTTCAGCTTCTCGAACAATCCTTCGACGTTGGGCCAGTCGAATCCGGCCTGCGCAGCACGCGAGCTGAGTTTGTAGGCCTCGAGCAGAGACGGCATCGCGGATGAGACTCCGGCAAGTATCGAGCGCTTTTCATTTTTCGACTCAGCCGTATTCCCTTCTTCGCTGCTTTGCTGTCGCTGCTTTCTCTCTTCCAACTTCAGAGCTTCCCAGTTGCGCTTGACTTCCGCGGAAGTATCGGCCTTCACATCGCCAAAGACATGTGGATGACGGTTTATGAGCTTGGTGGAGAGCCGGTCGAGCACGTCGTCGATGGAAAAAGAAGACTGCTCCTTGGCCATTTCGGCGTAGAAAAGCACCTGCAGAAGCAGATCGCCGAGCTCGCCGGCAAGTTCGGGCCAGTCGCGATTGTCGATGGCTTCCAGAACTTCGTAAGTTTCTTCCAGAGTGTAGGGCTTGATGGAATCGAAAGTCTGTTCGCGGTCCCAGGGGCAGCCGCCGGGGGCGCGCAGGCGCTCCATAATGGCGACAGCTCGCTCGAAACGTTCTCCTGTTGTGGACATGCGGAATCCAATGTAAATGAGTTCGAAGGCAGTGGGCAATGCAGCGCCGGCATCCCTGCCGGCTGTCGCGGGGGCAGCTTGCCCTCGCATTCGACGGCGCCTCACCGGGCGCGGGGGCGTCGCCCTTGGCAACAGCCGCCGGGACGGCGGCGCTACAGCGCCAACCGCATGTCTCTTGACGGCATCCTAGCTTCAACGAAGATCTTTCCGCTCATTTTGCACAACGTTTATCCAATCAATTTTATTAAGGAGAAAATCAATGACGACTGGTACTCTTCAAGGAAAAAAAGTTGCGATTCTCGTAACCGACGGCTTCGAGCAAGTCGAACTTCTGGAGCCGCGAAAGGCGCTGGATGAAGCGGGCGCGAGGACGCAGGTAATCTCTCCGGCCGGCAAGAAAGTGAAGGGTTGGAACCATAAGGAATGGGGCAATGAGGTGCCTGTGGATATTTCGCTGGACTTCGCGAAGGCGGACGAATTCGACGCCCTGCTCCTGCCCGGTGGGGTAATGAATCCTGACAATCTGCGTATGATTCCGAAGGCCGTCGAGTTCGTGAAGCACTTCACGGACGCGGGCAAGCCGGTGGCAGCCATCTGTCACGGTCCCTGGACGCTTATTGAGGCGGGCGCGGTTCGCGGCCGCACAATCACTTCGTGGCCTTCACTGAAGACTGATCTCAAGAATGCCGGCGCAAACTGGGTCGACAAGGAGGTCGTCAGCGATCAAGGTCTGGTGACCAGCCGGAAGCCCGATGACATCCCGGCCTTCAACCGTGAGATGATTCGTTTGTTTGGGCAAGCACGCAGCGAATCGCATCCGCTGCGCATGACCGCATAATTTCGACGCGTAGGCCTTCGTTGAACCTGCTTTTGTTCACCCGGCTTGGTGCCATAGAATCGGAACCGGGCCGGGCGAACTTTCGTAAACGAACTTTCGTAAACAAGGAAAGCGGACAGAGGTTACTTTCGGCACCATTCTGGAGTGAGGAATTCGTCCGCTAGCCCTGTGGACCATCGTGACCTTCATCTTCTAGTCATTCGAGTGCAGAATCAGAACAAGTAGGAGTGTCCTCCGGGGCGTGAGATCCCGCAAAAACTCTGGCTCTCTGACGTCTAAGTAAACACATGAGCTTAACCGTTAAACCTCGACCGTCCGCGGATGGGCAACACTTCCACGTGGTGGTCATTGGCGGTGGGATCAATGGTGTGGCCGTGGCGCGCGAGTGTGCCCGCGCCGGCAAACGCACGCTGCTGGTGGAGCAAAACGATTTTGCCTCAGGCGTGACCAGCCGGTCGACCCGGATTATTCACGGCGGGTTGCGCTATCTGGAACATGGAGAACTCGGGCTGGTACGCGAGTCGGTACGCGAGCGGGAGCGGCTGCTGCGCGAACGGTCGCATCTGGTTCATCCTATCCACTTCCTTTTTCTCCTCAATGAACAGAGCCAGCGCAGCGCCCTGAAGGTGCGCGCCGGACTGTGGCTCTATCAGCGATTTGCCGGGAAAAAATCCAGCGCGCTGACCGAAATGGAATTAAAACGGGTAGAGCGCGCTCTGGACGCTGGTCACCAGTGGTCGATCTTCGATTATGAAGATGCGCAGTGCGAGTTTCCCGAGCGCCTGGTGGCCGAGTGGATGTTGGAAGCGGCTGAGGCGGGAGCCGTGGTCCGCAATCATTCTGAAGTATTGGCGGTGGATCTCGCACAGGGCCGAGCTCGCGGCGTGCTGTTGCGCGATCGCATCACCGGAAAAGACGAGCGGGTTGACGCCAGCTGGATTTTAAACTGCACCGGTCCTTGGGCCGATCGAATTTGCCAGCGTTCCGCGGTCCGCACCAGCAAGCCGATGCTAGGCGGAGTACGCGGCTCGCATATCGTTCTGCCGCGGTTTTCCGGCGCACCCAGCGCGGCACTCTACACTGAGGCTGCGGATGGCCGTCCGGTTTTCGTTTTGCCGTGGAACGAGCAGGTGCTGGTTGGCACCACCGAAGTGCCGGACACCGGCGACCCGGGAAGGACTGCTCCTTCCAGCGAAGAAATCGAATACTTGTTGCGCATCGTGGTCAAGCTATTCCCGAAGTCTAAGCTTGCCGCGCACGACATTAAATATGCTTTTGCCGGAGTGCGTCCTCTGCCCAACTCTCCAGGCAACAAGGCGTCGGCAGTAACGCGGCGTCATTTCCTGCACGACCATACGCCAGACGGTGCAGCCCGGCTGATCTCCGTGATTGGGGGCAAACTGACTACTGCGGCTTCACTGGCCCGGGAATGCGCGCGAAAAATCGGTATCGCCGTTCCGGAGCCGTCCATGGTCGCAATGGGATCTGCGAGTTCGCTCGATCCTATGCTGGACCAGGAGGTCCTGAACGTGGCCAGAGCCGGATCGGTAAGCGAAGAGACCGCACGCGGCATGATGGAGTGGCACGGCCCGCGTGCCATGGATATTGCGCGCATGGCGCTGGTGAGCGCGGAACTGCGAGCGCCGATCTGTCCCCATAGCTCGCATATTGTGGCTGAAGTGGTGGAAGCTTACCGAAATGAGTTTGCGATGACGTTGGGGGATGTGCTGCTACGGCGGATTCCGGTGGCGCTGGGAGCGTGTTGGTCGGAATCCTGCAGCCGCGAGGCGGCGTTACGCATTGGCGCAGTGCTGGGCTGGAAGGAGCAGGACCTGGGCTCGAATCTGGAAGCGTTTGAAATGGAGCGCACCGCGTTCCTGAAGAAGCCCTCGCGCGACGCTTCCGCACTGGAAGCTGCAGCCGACTAACTCACCGATTTATTCTCGAACTGCCGCAGCCCTAGAATCAGCAACAGAACGTCGAAGAAAACTAGCGCGATCAGCACGGCCACAATCGATAAATGCGGAAACTGCGGAACCAGAGTGGCGCGCAGTCCCTCGCTGGCATATACCAGCGGATTAATCAGCACAATCTTCTGCAGGACCGGAAAAGTGTTCAGGGCGCTCCACGGATAATACGTGCACCCAAAGAAAATCATGGGCGTCATGACCATGCTGAACATCAGCCCGATATGCTGCTGATTGATGCTGCATCCTAAAGCGAGTCCTCCGCATGCGGAAAACGCGGCAACTAGCAAAATGATTGTAGCGAAGGCCAAGGGATTGCCAATGCTGATTTGAACGCCGCGCCCAAGAACGAGCCAAGCCAAAGGCAAAACGACCAGTCCAGCCACCACCGCTTGCACCATTCCCGCGATGACCTTCTCGATCGCGAGCCAGGCAACATCGATGGGGGCGAGCAGGCGATCTTCGATCTCGCGAGTCCACTGAAATTCGGCGATCAGGGGCATAGCCACCGCCCAGATTCCAGTGAAAACCATGCTGATCGCAATGATGCCGGGCAGCAGAAGGCTCTTGTAGGCCTCAGGCATGTAACCGCTTCCAACCATCACCTTGCCGAAAATGAACACAAATAGCAAAGGCTGCAGGAAAGTTTGCATGAGGAGTTGAATCGCGTTGCGCCGCGCCACATGGGCATCGCGCGCCAGCATGGCGAAAAATGTTTTCCAGTTCAATCGCGCAAGCTCCTTCCGGTGTGGTGCAGGAAGAGGTTTTCCAGGCTCGGTTCCAGGATATGAACGTCGGATAATTCGGCGCCTGAACTCGCGGCCACGGTCGCAATCTCAGGAATCAGCGAGCCGCCGCGGTCCGCATAAACGTCGACGCCGGTACCGTCGGGGGCGCGCACCTCGCGGACTCCCGACAGCGACTGCAAGCGCTGCAGAAGTTCCGCAGTCTGCTTCCCAAAGCGAAGGCGCAACACGAATCCTCCTGGAATCGATGCTTTCAGTTCTCCCGGCGTCCCCACAGCGATCACATGGCCATGATCGACAATGGCGAGGCGCTGGCACAGGGCATCAGCCTCTTCCATATTGTGAGTGGTGAGCAGCACGGTTTTCCCAGCCTGATGATATTCGCGAATAATCTCCCACAATAGAATCCGGGTTTGAGGATCGAGGCCGGCGCTGGGCTCGTCGAGAAACAGCACTTGCGGATCGTGCATCATGGCCCGGGCTATGGAGAGACGTTGCATCATGCCCCCAGAAAAGCCGCGAACCATCTGGTTGCCGCGCTCGGTCAGCTTGAACTTCTCCAGCAACGCGTCAGCGCGCTCGCTTCTTAGCTTGGAGCCAATTCCGAAGTAGGCCGCGTGAAAAACCAGGATCTCGCGCGCCGTCAACGAAAAATCCAGGTTGGGACGCTGCGGCACCACTCCGATCAGGCGTTTAACTTGCGCCTGCTCTTTCCACACGTCGTGCTCACCGATCCAGGCCTGGCCGGAAGTCGGTCGCACGCGCGTGGTCAGCACTCCGATGGTTGTGGATTTTCCGGCGCCGTTTGGGCCCAAAAGGCCGAAGATTTCTCCCGCAAGCACTTCCAGCGAAAGTCCGTCGAGGGCGGGAATTTGAACTTTAGGCTGCTTGCCGCCCTTGGCATCGGCGCGCGCAATAAACCCTCCGGCGGCGCCTAACGGCGGAGCTGAGTTGTAGACTTTGCGCAAATCCTGAGTGCGAACGCCAACGGCCATGCAGTGCAGTCCCCAATCTGGAAGAGCTAAGGTTTCGGAAGTATATCGCAGGGGCAGTTTAAACTTCCGTCCTCATGACGGCGTCATCCCGAAATCCCGCGGTTTTCAGCCGGGCGAGGGATCTCGCGTGGATAGCCCTGATGGAATACGCGCGTGATCCTTCCCTCCGCCTGAAAAACGGCTCCGCTCAGGATGACTCCCACAAGAACGTTGGTTACTACGAATTGGTTACTAAAGATCAGTTCACGGTCCTGCGTGCTCTTTGAATCGCCGCGATGCGACCCTACACTGGCGCGGAGTGTCGGGATCCGGCCGTAATTGGGGCAAAAATCGATGTTAATACCTATTAAGCACGAGAATATGACGGCCCGGCGCTGGCCCGTGGTGACGCTCGCATTGATCGCCATCAATGTCGCGGTCTTTCTCTTCACCATGTCGGCGATCGACGATGAGGCGCCGCAACTGGGCCAGGTCAAAACCCACATCCTGATTCTCGCAGCCCTGCATCCTGAATTGAAGATGCAAGCCGAGTCGCAGCGGCTGGTCGATGGATTCAAGCAGAGTCGTCCCGAGCAGTGGAAGCAGTTACAAAATCCCAATCACGACGTTATCGACGCCTACGACGCCAAGCTCAGAGTGACCGAGAATCCGCCGAATCTGCAGCAGGAGACGGACTCTCTGAACGCGCAACTAGTCAAGCTGTCTTCGTCGTCGATCATCGAGCAGTATGCCTTCATCCCGGCGCATCCCCGCCCCATCAGCTATCTGACGGCGAATTTCCTGCATGGCGGGTGGCTGCATTTGATCGGCAACATGTGGTTTTTATGGCTGGCGGGATTCATACTCGAAGACGTTTGGGGCCGCTGGTTATATTCGGCGTTCTATCTGATCGCCGGCGCGGCCGCTCTGCAGTTTTGGGCATGGTCGAATCCGGGGAGCATTACCCCGACGCTGGGCGCATCAGGCGCGGTGGCGGCATTGATGGGAGCATTCCTGGCGCGCTTCCCGAAGATGAAGATCGAGATGGCATGGCTGTTCATGTTTAAGTTGTATCGCTTCAAGGCCGCCGCTTACTGGCTGCTGCCGCTTTGGCTGGGCAGCGAAATCTTTTTCGGATCGCTGTCCGGATCCTCCGGCGGAGTGGCGCACTGGGCGCACGTTGGAGGATTTCTGTTTGGAGCGCTGGCGGCAGTAGCGATCCAGCATTCCGGTCTGGAGCAAAAAGCGAACCAGGCAATTGAGGAAAAAGTCGGCTGGACGAATGATGCGGAGCTCGAACAGGCCAGCGGCATGATGGAGCACGGCCAGCTCTTCGAGGCCCTGACGATTCTGACCAATTACGTCGCGGCCAAGCCGAACTCACTCGACGCCTGGAACCTGCTGCGGCAGATTCACACGCGGCAGAACAATATCAAAGACTATCTCGAAGCAACGGTAAAGACTTGTGCGTTGCACTTGACGGCGCACGAAGTGGAAGCGGCATTTCAGGATTATGCGGAGTTCGTCGATTCCGGCGGAAGCAAGATGCCCGCCGCAACCTGGCTTGAACTGTGCAAAGGCGCCGAAGAAATGCAGGATTTTGAACGCGCCTTCACGGAGTATCAGCAGCTCGCTCAAGCTTATCCTGCCGACCGGCAGGCGCTGACTGCCCAACTCAGTGCGGCACGGCTCAGTCTGAAGCGTCTCAATCGCCCGCAGGATGCGCTGGCTCTTTACCAAGCCGCGGCGGCATCGCCAATTCCGCATCTCGACTGGGAGCAACACATCCAGGCTGGAATCAAAGACGCGAAGGCGGCCACGGCATCGGGTAAGGCGACCGCCGCCGGGGCGCCCTAGGAAGGTCGAAGACTCATCCTGCCAGGGTTCGACAGAGAAGTGCGGTGTTGTCCGAGATAATGCCGGCGACGCCGGATTCTCCGAACCGGCGCATCTCTGTCGTAGCATTCACGGTCCACACAAACATTTTCTTACCTGCATTTCTCAGCTGATCGATCAGGGTCTCGTCGACAAGTGTGTAACGCGGAATCACATATTCGATCGGGAGTTGGGTCCAGGAGTGCAGTTCAACTCCGGTCTCGCAGATCAGGCCGAGGGGCACGCTCGCGTCAACGTCGTGGACCGATTGGAGCACCTCCGGCAGAAACGACGACACCACCAATCCGCGTCGGGGTGGATGTTTCTGCAGCAAGGCTGCGGTGATTTTTTCCAGGCCAGAAACTTTGAGTTCAATGTCGAGGAAGGCGCGATCCCGGTAGCGGGCGAGCACGTCCTGCAACTGCGGCAGTGCGGCCAACTGCTGGGTTGAGGAACGGGCGATCTCGATGCCGCCGGTCTGGGGATCATGGGATACGACCGGTTTTCCGTCGGCCGAGAGGCGCACGTCGAATTCAAAGCCGTCGCAGCCATCGGCTAAAGCTTGATCGAAAGAAGCCAGGGTATTTTCCGGAATCGACTTCCGGGCGCGGGCGCCGCGATGGCCAAGCAGAAGCGGGCGACGGCTGATGCGCGGAAGATTCATGCGCGGGGAATCAGTCGAGATCGAAATCCCGAATCGGCTTGCCGGTGTCGGGGCTCTCTTTCGCCTTCCTCACCGCCTCCTGGAATTTCTTCTCGAGCAGGTCGGAGGCATTCCGCTGAGCTTCGACTGACTGCTGGAAGATCGATTCCCGGCGGCTGTCCTGCTCTCGCATCGCCTTGGCGGCAGCTTCCATGTCGTTGAACATTTTCGGCTTCACAGCGGCAGTGTGAGCAATAACGGCGCGCGTCGCGGTGTCAATCTTAAGCACCGCATTGCAGCAGGGGCACGTGACCTCGAAATTAGGGGCATTCTTCGCCATTTGAGCGAATCATACCGCAAAAGGGGGGATGAAGGCAGTTCTCACCTCTCAGCGGTCCTTCTCAATGCTAAGACCTTACGGCAAACACCAGTAATACTCATGACGCGTGGGGGCATCATCCCGCGCCGGTTAGCTGAGACTTGAGAACTCTTTCAGGGCTTCAGCTTAATCGGAAAGACGTGAAACAGGCTCAGCATTTCCCATCCCAACAGGAAGACCGATAATAGGACCACCATCACGGCCATTAACTCCCCGAAGCTGAGGCCGCGTCGTGTGGGTTCCAGGCGCCGCGCGGCCAGGCCGAGAATGTTGAGAGTGGCGAAGCCGAACACGACTGCCCAGAGAATGTTGTAAACATCCTGCCGCGAGCCGCGGTAGAGCACCGCAAGAGCTACGCCGAAGAAGATTCCCGCATAGACGCGCGCTACAGCGTAAATGGTCAACGCCGCCCGGCTGGTGCGGGTGAAGGCTGCAAGCCACGAGAATGCAGTAGAGATTTCCATGAGTTGAAATGAAGCCCCGAAGGCCGATCTGGGATTCTTGCGGCGGCATTGATCTTACATCTTTTTCTAATGGGGTTCATTCTAATAGGGTTCACCTCTCATCAAACCGATCCCGTTCTGTTCAGACGACGCGTTGGACGTGTCGCTTGGGTAATATGGATCCATGGCAAAACCCCGCTTCATTTTCTTCGATGTGGGAAATACGTTATTGTTTCCCAATCGAGCCCGCATGCTGGCGCCGCTTCCGATGGATCGCCATCCCACGCTGGAAGCCTGGCAGGCTCTGGAGCGGCGCACCAAGCATGAATTTGACCAAGGCTTCATGGAGGGCCGGGTTGACCATGGATTCTGGTGGACCTTCCACACCTACCTGCTGCAAGGACTGAACGCGCCGGACGACGGCTTGCGCAACACGCTGGTCGAGAACACGCAGAACTCGGCCAACTGGGATCAGATTCTGCCGGGCACGCGCGATGCGCTGGAACGGCTGCGCAAACAGTATGCCATCGCCGTGATCTCCAACGCCGACGGCAGGATTGATGCCGTCCTGCGGCGCTGCGGAGTTGTAGACTGTTTTGAAAGCATCACGGATTCCGGAAAAGTCGGACACGAGAAGCCGCATCCGGCGATCTTCGAAGCTGCGTTGCGCGAGATGAAGGCCGATGCAGCCGCGAGCCTCTATGTCGGCGACATGTATTCGGTTGACTATGTGGGCGCGCGCCAGGCAGGAATGCAGGCAGTACTTTTCGACGTAGCGGGGGCCTATCGCGAGCGGGGGTTTCCGCGCGTCGAATCGCTCAGCGATCTGGAAAAGTGGCTTCAGCGTTAGCTCGTATCTACATTCTGGGAGGTTCTGCAGAGCCATGTTCGAATCCACCCGATTCCTTCTCTTTCTGTCAGCGGCCTTATTGCTAGCGATCGCCCCCGGTCCTGGAATGTTGTACGTTCTGGCCCGCTGCCTTGGCGGGGGAAGGCGCGAAGGCGTGTTGTCGGCACTGGGCACATTTCTCGGCGGCATGGTCCATGTGTTCGCGGCGGCGCTGGGGGTGTCAATTATTCTGGCGAAATCGGCAGTCGCATTCGCAGCTGTGAAATATATTGGAGCGGCTTATTTGTGCATTCTAGGAGTGCGAATGATTCGCGACGCGCGAAAAGATACCGCCGGTGTTCAAGACATAATTCGGCACCTTCCACCCGCGCGAAATCCGCTGTGGCAGGGGGTCGCAACTGAGGTTCTCAATCCCAAGACAGCGCTCTTTTTCCTCTCCTTTATTCCGCAGTTCGTGAACCGCGGTGGTGGACACGTCTTCCTGCAATTCGTGGCGCTGGGCACCGTCTCGGTGGTAATGAACACGACGGCCGACTTGATTGTCATAGTACTGGCGGGCCCGCTTGGAGAACGGATTCGCTCGTCGGCAACCTTCCGCCGGCGGCAGAGAACTGCGACTGGTGCCATCATGATCGGACTGGGAACTTATCTGGCAACGAGCGAGAGCAAATAAGATGGCAGGAGGATCAGCTCAACGAATCGGAGAGATTTTCATGCGCGCGCCTTCCCCGGTGTTCGTTCGCATGATTGTTTTTCTTATTTTCCTCGTTCCCTCGATAGCGCAAGTCGTTCCGCAGATGCCGAAAATCGAGGGGGAAAGCCTTGCGGGCCAAAAGGTTGCATTGCCCGAGGCCGCCGCAGGCAAAGTGGCCGTCCTGGTCTTCGGATTCACTAAGGCTTCCAAGGCCGCGACCAGCGCATGGGCAACCAAACTCTTGGCCGATTTCGGAACAAAGCCGGACTTCGAGCTGTATCAACTTCCTGTACTGGAAGATGTTCCACGACTCATCCGGGGCATGGCGATCTCCGGAATGAAAAAAGGTGTTCCCGAGAAGCGCCGCGATCACTTTGTCCCCATCCTGCAGGACGAACCAGAACTCAAGAAATTTGTTCGGTATCGCGAACCGGACGATGCTTACCTTGTAGTACTTAACCGCACCGGTATGGTCATTGCGCAAACACACGGCGTTCCCGGCGAGACAAATTTTTCAGGGTTGCGAGCCGAGATTGAATCGGCGCTGCCTCAAAGATAATTTCGCGAAGGCGATTATAGTTCCAGGATTTGATGATCGTTACAATCGATCTGAATAGCATCGTGAAGCTGGTGCAGGAAGTCAGGACCGTAGCGTGCCAGGAAGTAGATTCCGCCAATGCCGCGCTCCTGCAGTTCTTTGTCGGGGTAGAGCGACTGGCTCAGGATCTCGGCGTGACGTTTTACGAGTTCGCTTTTCATCGCTTCCGCACGGGCGGCCTGGGATTGCAGGCGTTCGAGCTGGTGTTCAATCTTCGAGCGGGCGGTCTCCGCTGCATCGACCAGAGTGCGGTCGAGCTTCACCAGCTTTTCTTTGACGCTGGACAAGTGTGCGTCGAGGGATTTTCTTGCGGCGTCGAAGGCAGCCTGCAGATCCTCGGGCAATCCACGTTCCGCAAGCAGCCGCCGGAGCGCATCGGGGCCGCTGAACATGTCTGGCACAGTAATGCCGTGACGATCGAGCAAGCGCTGCATCTTTGGTTCAACCAGCGTGGCTGAAAAGCGCGGGACGATGGGACTCACGCGGCCGAGCAGAGCCTCATAGACCGCGCCTGCCTGCGCAAAATAAGCAGCTTCGGCAGCGCCGCCAGTGTAGGCAAGCGTGGGCAGCAGATAATCCTGAATGATGGGTCGCAACAATACATTCGGGCTGAATTGTTCTGGGGTCGAAGCGATTCGGGCGAGCAGTTCGGCCGGCGAGAGCTTCTCTGCCGCGGAGTCAGTGCCGATCAGGAACTCCGCTGTCTCGCCACTGCCGCGGCGGTGAATGGGCGTGCGCGCCCCCTGTCGCATTGTAAACAGCAACACTGACGAGGCGGTGACTTTCACCTGCTGATGATAGCCCGCTGCCTCCAATGCCTTGCCCCGCGCCAACAGCGCGGAATCCAGTTCGTCGGCACGCTCGACGGCGGCGCGAAACATAGGCTCGGCTACGCGATCGAGCTCGCCATCGGAGGCATCGAGCACAATCACGCCCCACTCCGCAAAGATGCGAGCGTAGAGGCGGGCGAAGGCCGTACCCAGAGATTCCCCGGGGCGATAGCAATCGCGCAGAAACTGGACTACGTCTGAATCGCCAAGTAATTTCACCGCCTCCTCGACCAGAGGAAGTATCTCGTCCCCAAGACGCACCGCGCTGACGGGAGCGCCCAAAACGTCGTGGCTGGACGTGGTGAGTACGTGCGAACCGCCCTCCGGTCCGGGGATGGAAATGTGGTTCACTTCGGCCAGATCGTGGTCATAAGTGGCGAGCCAGAAGATGGGGACTGCGTCGACTCCAGCGGCAGTCGCCTCTTCGGCGAGTTTGACCGCTGTCAGTGCCTTGTAGATGGCAAACATCGGTCCGCCGAAAAGCCCCACCTGCTGCCCGGTTACAACGGCGGCCGCGCCATTGCGCAGACGATCGAGATTGGCCAGCGTTTGCGGCGAGGCGTCCCAGGATTTGTTCTGACGCCCCAGGATCGCAGTAACGCGTTCGCGGCGAGTCGAATCGTAGGAAATGTTCTGCGCCTCTTCTTTCATCCATTCCATGAAATGCGGCGACCGGGGATAAAACGGCTGAACGTTCGGAGAGTACGTCAGGAAATCGGTAAACAGGTGCGTGGTGTGGGGGATTTGCGAGAAAGGGAGACAGTGCGCCTTCACTGAATGTTCTCCTGACAACAGTGCTGCGTTGCGGGTCGCATGGCCGATGGTTGGACGTGTGAAGTCATCGCTGGTTAACATCCACTATTCTAGATGCAGGGGACGCCGGTCACTGTAGACAAAATACCGCCGGCATCGGTCAGAACCCACGTCCTACTAGAGATGCCTGAAACCGCCCCGAGATGCAAGATAATGGATGCAAGATAATGATCGAAGGCCACACTGCGAAAGGAAAGCATGAATACAGTCGCCGTCCCCTTGAACATTGTTTTGCCGGTGACGCTGGAAGGTTCCGTGGTTCGTCTCGAACCGCTCCAGCACGAACACGCGCGTCTGTTCTGGGAAATTGCGAAAAACGACTTGGAAGACATCTTCCGCTGGATTCCCTACTCCATGAAGACTCCGCAGGACTTCGAACGGTTGATTGATAAGGCATTCGAAGAGCAGGAGCGCGGGGAGTCCGTGGTGTTCGCCACGGTGGAGCGGAAATCCGGCCTCACCATCGGGAGTACGCGCTTCATGAACATTGACCGGACTAACCGGCGAGTCGAGATTGGGTCAACCTGGATCGCTCCTGCATGGCAGCGTACGGCCATCAACACCCAGGCGAAATACTTGATGCTGCGGCAGGCGTTCGAAGCGTGGAACAGCATGCGTGTGGAACTAAAAACCGACGCCCTGAATCAGAAGTCGCGCAACGCGATTCTGCGCATCGGTGCCAAAGAAGAAGGCACGCTCCGTCGCCACCTGATCACGTGGAGCGGGCGGGTGCGGGACACGGTTTATTTCAGCATTCTGGACAGCGAATGGCCGCAGGTGAAGGCAACGCTGGAGCGACGAGAGATGTGCGCGGGGCAGTAGAGTCGGGTTTGTTGGACTCCAATTCGGCAATGAAGTGAACGTCGGGTCGCCCATCACAACGTAACTCTCCGGTCTTTACCGGATAGGCGCGGGTCGCCTCCCCCAAATCCCCTACTTTTTCTGAGTATCCAGAGCGGTTTCGCACTGCAATTTCCAGCATATTGGCTCGGTTCACCATCCAATTCTCGAACGTGCTTGGTTCGCCAACAAACCTTCGACGTAAAGGACGAATGCCATGAGCAATGCCAGTTCCGCCTATAACAGCAAGCCGTACAAAGCTCAGTCCGCTTGTGCGCTCTGCGAGGGGGTTTTTGCGCACGAGGCATGGTGTGCAAGCCGCGATCCGGGAGCGTCCTACGCCTTCCAGATCGTGGTCGATGCTTCCAGGCTAACGCCCGGAGACTCGTTGATATTGCACTCCCTGGGTGTGGCGTGGGCGGAGTCCGTTCCGAATGCCTTTTGAGGTTACACTCTTAAATCATTCAGCGGCGTGAAGGATTTAACAGGCCTTAGTCCCCAAGGGCTCTCGGAACGCGTATGACGGGTTACGGCTTTCGTAATATTTCTCGCCCAACCGTTGACACAGCATCAAAATCTGGTATCTTGGTCCGCCTTTCCTCCCCCAGGTAGGGCCTAAAGCTTAGAAAAACGGGAATTTGAACCATCGGTAGACGAGTCCGTCGGGGCGTCGGGCGACGATATCGTTGTGGTTAGCGTACGTCATTCTGTCTCGCCATTCTGTCTCGGCAATCTGTCTCGGCATGGACTAGCCTTCCGCAAATTCTATCTGCAACAAAGGAGAGCATCCCATGCGATGGCACGTTCGTTCGCTCCTAGCCCTTGCGTTTGCGGTTCCATTCGCCTCCATCACCGCCTCTGCTTCCACCTTTACCCCTCTCGCCTGGCAACAATTCATCCAGCAGCATTCGAACCCAAGGTTTATCGGCCAACGGAAACACCTGACGTGGATCCGCGACCAGAACCGGAACTTCATCGACGACGTAATTGAACGGCGCTTCAGGCCGGGCGACCACCTCAATGTCATCCTTGATCTCAACCGGTGTATGACCCCGGAGCAAATCCAGGGAACGTTCGCGAGGTTCGGGAGGATTGTGTATATAGGCAAGACCATCTCGACTGTCTATCTCAATGACGTGGCCTTTGACTCCTTGGGCGCCCTTTCCGAGCGCCCCGAAATTGCGATGATCCAATGGCAGGCGCCCATGACGCCGGAAGCGATCGATATTGCGTCGCGCGCCATCGAAGCCCATCCCAGCAACACCTACCCAGGACTGTCTGCCCAGGAAAATAATCTCGACGGCAGCGGCGTGGTCGTCGCCATCATCGGAACCGGAGTGAGCGACACGGCGAACTCCAGCAACGGATTCGCGCAATTGAATGGCAAACTCGTCGCCGGCTTCGACGCCACCAATCCAAATGATCCTGGTGACGGCTCCTCCGATCCGCCCGATATATTTACCTTCCACGAAAGTGTGATGGCCGCGATGATTGTGGGCTCGGCCGCCCCTGCGGGAATTACATGCCGAACCCCCGACGACGGTTCCTCGGCCAATTGCGCCGGCATCGCCTCGGGCGCGAAATATGTCAACGTCCGGCAGTGCTCGGTAGCGTTGGGTTGCGATTCGACCTTCGTGGCTCAGGCCTTCGATTGGGTGACCATAAACGCGCAAAAGTTCAACATTCGCGTCGTCAACATGTCCTTTTCAGCCAGTTGCGTCAACGACGATGGAACCAGCGCCGAAGCCCAACATGCGAATTACATGGCCGCGATCGGCATGGTGGTCGTCGCCTCCGCCGAGCATTCCATGTTTTCGCCGACGTGCACGCCTGCCGTCACCATCGCGCTGGGCCAGCAGTGGATCACCTCTCCAGGCTCTGGCTCCTTCACCATCCAGGCGACAGGAAGCGATGACAAAGGCACGGTGAGTCGCAGCGACGATACGATTTGGAGCAATTTCATCACAGGACCGCGAGTCGACTTCACCTTTCAGTCAGGCGACGTCCTGGCCCTCAAACCAGACATTGCCGCTCCGGCACAAAACCTGACTGTCTTTCACACCGGCAATACGGTGCTATCCGGTATTTCGGGCACGTCACCGGCAGCGGCCATCGTCTCCGGAGCCGCCGCGCTTATCCTGCAAAAGTTCAATCAGGAAATACCGCCCGACAGTCTTAAGCAGCTGCTGCTTGCAGGGGCCGATTCCTCGCACAATACCGCTTTTGGAACAACCACCGGCAACTGGGACAAGGCCTTCGGATGGGGCATTTTGAACGTAGGTGGCGCGCTGCAAGCCGCGTCCGGGCAATCGACGGATATTACGTTTCCCAACTGCGTGACCGGCGCCGCGATTGGATCACCCTGCAATCTGGCCAATGGGGCGGAAAATTGGGACAACGAGGTCGACATCACGACCACTCCGTCGCTGCCTCAGCAGGGCGTTGCCACCACCGTCACCGTTCCGGTCAAGAATCTCGGAACCCACACCGCCACGAATGTTTTGGTCAACTTTGGCGTGTACGATTTTTCCACGACAACGCCGGAGTTTTTTCATATTGGTACGCAAGTGATCGCGACCATTGGTCCAGGTCAAACGGTCCCCGTTACTCAACCGTGGACGCCGGCAATGGACAGCCATCAGTGCATCCAGGTTTCCATCGCCTACGGACTGGACAGCAATTACACCAACAACGTCACTCAGCGGAACTTCTTCCCTGCCCCCTCGCTGTATCACGTGCGGGTAGAGAATCCATTTTTTGTTCCCACGACCTATGAGGTCAAAGCGACTTCCGCTCGCCCGGGATGGGTTTGCCGAACCAATAAGACTACCTTCACACTGCAGCCCGAGGATTGTCCTTTCGATCTGGAGGTGACCTTCGACGCCCCGCCCGGAACCAGGCCCAACGAACGCGCGAGGTGCCAGGTCGCCGTTTATGCCACACCTCAGGGAAGGAAGAAGCGGCTCACCGGAGGAGTGACCGTGGAGACGTTCGTTCCTCAAAAGTGCAAAGTCTACGGACAGGTCTCAAAACCGAACGGCAGTCCGATCGGTAACGCGCAAGTAACATTTATCCGTCTGGACCATCTTGATCTGGACCATCTTGATAAAGACCATCTTGATAAAGACCATCTCGGCGAAACCGCGCATCCGGCGCGCCGCGAGCAGATCGAAGCCACGGTAAAAACGGATGACGAAGGTGTTTTCGAGGCTGAAATTACACCCGACATTCTCGATCTGATTCGCATCGACAAAGAGAAAGTCGGAAAAGGAGAGTTAAAGCTGCGCCCCAGCTGCGGCTTGTCGCTCAACGGACTCGTGCTTTATCCCCATGAGATCGAGATCAAGCCCGGAGCCCCACGAATCATCCAAAGCACAGCCAAAGACGCCGGAGAGATGACATCGTCGTACTAACTATTCGCGCGAGCGGCGAGTGAGATAACCGCGGGGTGGCGGGGTGGCCCATTCAAGCCCGCCTTTGGCTTGAGTGGGGCACTTCAGAGCGGGATAGATAAAATCCGGTCCAGAACGCTCCTACTAACTAGCTCGAATCGCAACCCAGAGAGAAACGCAGAGCGGCACATACCTCATTCATTCGTGCGGAACTAAGCTGGGCCACACGCTTCCCCAGGCGCTGTTGCGACACAGTGACTGCATTGTGCAGGTTCACCGCGCACGGGGACTTCATGCCGTCCTCCTCACTTAGAACGACTTCCGATGGCACGCCGCGAATCGTGGAATTGACCGGCGCCACCGTGACTGTGGATAAATACGCGATGGCACTGTTGCGGGTGAGCACGAGGACCGGTCGTTTCTTGTCGGGCGGAGCAAACTCGTAGAGCCGAACCTCGCCTCGGGCTATTCTTCCGGCCACGTGGCCTCCGATTCCCAACCTCGCGCTTCCGCGTCGGCCTGCGGATGTCGCGAGTAGCCCTGGCGGTCGCGCTCTTCACTGACTTGCAGTTCCAATCGACGGAGATGTTCTCGGAGTGCATCGCGCACCAGAGCGGACCGGTTTCGCCGAGTACGCTTCGCGGCTTGGTCGGCGGCGTGTAGCAACTTTTTGTCCAGCACGATTTGAACGATTTGCATATGTGGAATTTGTTCCACAGTATACTCCACATCGCAGGCATTTTTCAAAGCAAGCTGATGCATCCGGGCTTGAGTGCGGCAGACACTGAGCCTCTGGGACAGGGTAGACGGGTGTCCCATTTCAAGCCGTCCTTTGCCTTGAGGGACATTCCAAAACGCGGGGCAGTGCCGTGGAAGAGCGGCGCTTCAGCGCCGCGTAGAAGAAAATCAGGACGGGCTTCAGCCCCGGTGCTCGACGAAATGACCCTGCCCGCTGTGCTGAAAACGAGATAGTCCCCACGGCATGAGGACAAACTAGTTTCGTTCGACGAGCTAAGTCTGTGACGTGTGAACACCCCCACTCAAGCCAAAACCGGGCTTGAGTGGGCCAGTTGCCCAGCCCCGCTCTCAAGGCATTTTGTAATTCCCTTTTGCGTCACACACAATTTGCCCAGAAGCCACTGCGTCGCCCACCCAGTTGCGAATCTGATCTAGACTGAATGGTTTTGGCGCTCTGCGGGCCGACTGCGCGTTCAAAGCGCCGAGGATATCGTTAAGACCTACAGGTGCGTTCCGCGAGGTTAGGAAGTTAACCAAATCCCTTCTGCGCAAGAGTTTGGTCTTTGTAAGCGGGGCGAAGTATGCCCTTCGCGCATTATCATCTCTAAAATTTTCCACCGTGCCGGGGTCTACAGCTATCTGAATGCTTTTCCGGAGTAGAAAGCTTAACGCTTCGACAAGCTCTTCGACTCGACGTAGAGGTCCGTCGAGGCCCTGACGCCCATCTTGAATGTAAAAAGCCTCAGGAACTCGCTGGCCGTGCATAACATAATTTCGCAGCTCATATATTGGATCTACAACACCAGCGACCGTCTGTTCAGGCTGCGTCAAGAAAGAAGGTACATCACCTAGCTCATACACCGGCGTATCAGCACCAATCAAACGTTTGAGACGCTCCTTTATTACCAATTGTCCTGTGTGTTCATCATCCGTTTCTGTACAGAGCGACTCAACCCCGGCAATCCATGAAAACCAGCTTAACTTCCAATACCTCTGGAAGGTGTAATAACCGAGATCGTGAAACTGGACGGCTAGGCGAATCGGCCAATATTCTCCGTTCATTACGCGAAGAAAGGAAGCTGCGAGGCGTTGAAATGTACACAGATCTTGATTTCGCAAATAGAACAACTTATGAGCCTCGGGAAGTTCCGCGTAATCTTCTGGATGGTCAAAGGGCCCTACGTCAAGTTTTCCGTCTGGCCTAACCGTTCCTTGAATAGCAAAGAAGCGCTGGCGCATGGGACGAATGATTCGTAGCAGCGCCGAGAGGGTTCGTACTAGAAACATTGATTGCGTCTCGACCTCACCAGTGCCGAAAGCACCCCGAAAACGGTGGACAAGTGCATAGCGAATGCCCGTAAACGATTCGATGGTTTTCGCGGAGATATGCTCCCTGAAGATACTGAAGGTCTCAGGAGTCAACAATCCATCCGGAATTTGTTCCAATGTCACACCAGGGATGATCGACGCGGGCAAAACGGATACGTCGAACGGAAAATCGTCGCCGAAGCTACCGGCTATCCCATGTATCGGATATAGCGTGATTTTTTCGACGGCAGCCATTCGGCGAAATGATATATGGGCGGAGTCTTTCTCATCTACCATTCAGGCTGGTGTCCCACTCAAAACCGATTTTGGTTTGAGCAGCGAATCCTCCTCTGAACCAAGCTCCTTCATTCCCCTGTCGATGATGTCGGCGCTTCCGATCCGCACTTTTCCACAAACACACTGTGACATCTAACCTTGTGCACAGCCCATCACTCGCGCAATTATGGTCGAGGCCGCGACGGTTGGCACAAGCCAATTCGTCGCCCCTCTAAGTCTTTTGTTTCACGGATTTTAGTATCTAAGTCCTTCGACAAACGGATTTTGCGGGGAATTTCGCGCTAACCCGATGACTCTAAAGATTCGAGGGGGGAGGGGGATACCCCAGCAGCACCGGCCGGAACCTTGGGATGGCCGCACGTCATCTAATGAATTGACTTCCCTTCTCAGGCAACCTAGTCTGGAAGTGGTTCTTTTGCAAGGCCATCCCACCAGTGGGGGCGTCACGGCTTCGACGGAGATGCTTGCGGCCAAGAGGCATGCCGGGGTGCACACACCCGTAATCGTGGGCAAAATGATAATTGCCAATCAACAGATGGCATACGCAGCCTAACTAGTTTAGGCAGCCGTTCGAGGAGGCTTCGCCCGTGGGCCTCCGAAGGACGTCACACAGCGGGCTGCTCTTTCCGTCTACGTCTGGGACGGAAGGCTAAGACCTCAGGCTAGCGGGATGCGTTTCTTGTCGGTTCTGAGCGCCGCCCGCGAACGTCCCAGGGTAATGCCTGGGGCATGAACTCGACTAAGCATGTAGTTCTCTTGACCAGTAACATTTTCGGACGCGGGTTCGACTCCCGCCGCCTCCACCAATGTCTTGTTTATTATCAATTATTTACGAGGCATTTCAATTTCGTACAATAGCGTTTTGCAGAGGCGGATTCTCCGCTGGTCGTTTCTCACGGTTTTCCTTCTCGCCGATTACGGACCAAGCGAACTACCGATTACCCCTGGCAAGAAATGCTGGGGAAGAGTGCAGTGACTGGGTTTTCGCACCGCTCTTCCGCGGCAAGCTCAGGTAAGTTCCTGTTTGCCGACAATCCGGGAGTCAGCCCTTCAATGACCACAAGAGCCTTTCTCGGTACTCATCTAGTCGACAGTACTCAAAATCAGGGTCGCCCCTGACTCAAGAACTCCATAGTTATTTGGTAGGGGTGCATTTCGAGTGTTATCGGATCTTCTTCGACGCACGAGCGACCACCTCGTCCACTCTCGAAAGCAAAAGCTTGAGGATCGGAGACTGGTTCGACTTTCTGTAGCCGAGGACCAGATCGACAGTTGGCGCATCTCCCTTCAGAGGGCGGCTCGTTATAGACGCAGGGAGAAAGTTCTGTGCGTAAGCAGGTAACAGCCCCACGCCGCGGGTCGACATTATTAAGGAAATTCCCATGGTGACGTGGTCCGTCTCGTGAGCTGGCGTGATATTGATTCCCGATCGCTTCAGGTAATTGTCGATGACCGCACGCAGTACAGGAGCCGTATGAGACACAATCACGAATGTTTCGCCTGCCAGGTCCTTCGGACTGATCGCTTTAAGCGCGGCGAGACGGTGGTCACTGGGCAAGATCACCACCAAAGGCTCCTTCACGAGAAAACGGAACGCTAGGTCTGGCATCGCTCGTTCCTTTCGAAGAAAAGCGGCATCGATTTTTCCTTTCGAGAGACCCTCAGCAAGTAGAGGGGAATATTGACTCGATATCATCACGTCAATGTTCGGCAACTCGTCCCGCAGGATCCGCAAGGCTTCGGGCATCCAGGTCAATTCGTGTCCGGTCAGAAAGCCCATCGAGAAGCAAGGCTTGGCGGGATGAACGGACCGGCGTGCAGCTTCGACTCCCGCATCAACCTGCAATAGAACCCCGCGCGCGTGATCGAGAAAGGCTCGACCCGCCGGTGTCAGCGCGACGCCACGCGCTGTGCGCGTCATGAGTTGGGCGCCAATTTCTTCCTCAAGGTCTCGAAGCTGGCGGCTGAGCGAAGGCTGCGAGGTGTGCAACTTCGATTTTGCCGCCAGGCTCAGACTCTCGGTTTCGGCGACCGCAACGAAATAACGAAGGTGTCGTAATTCCATTTCTATCCCCATGCTTGTGAAGCATTGCTGCCAAGCCTAACAAAGTATGCTTCAAATCCGCTACTACTGGCGACTTAGGCAATCCAATGAGGTGATTGGATGCCTTGGGCGAGCAATAGGTTTTGGCTCATGCCTGATGAGCATATGTCTAATTCGAGGAGACGGACTATGTCAAAGAAATTGGAAGGAAAGGTTGCACTCATCACGGGCGGCTCGCGAGGCATTGGGGCAGCAATCGCTAAGCGTCTAGCTGTGGACGGAGCGAAGATCGCCATTACGTACACGAAAGGCGCCGATGCAGCTGTGGCCGTCGTCAAAGCCATTGAACGCGCAGGCGGGAAGGCTATCGCTATTCAAGCAGACGCCGCGGATGCCGACGCCGGCAAAGCCGCAGTGGAAAAAACCGTTGCGACATTTGGTCGGCTCGATGTCCTCGTCAACAATGCCGGCACGGCCATCCCCAAACCGTTCGTGGAGTCCACCCTGGAAGAGATGGATCGCGTCCTCGACATCAACGTCCGCGGCGTATTCGTTGCGACGCAGGCGGCGTTGAAGCACATGACTGAGGGTGGCCGCATCATCATGATCGGCTCGGCAGTTGGCGAGCGTGCCGTCGCGCCGGGACTTGTGCCCTACGCGGCCACGAAGGGGGCCGTCAAGATGTTCACTCAGGCATTATCCAGAGAAGTCGGGAGCAGGGGCATCACGGTCAACAACATCCAGCCGGGCCCGATCGACACAGAGTTGAATCCCGCTTCGGGTGATTGGGCGGTACCGCAGAAGGCCGCCACTGCGCTCGACCGCTATGGGCATGTTGAGGAGATTGCCGCAATGGCAGCGTTTCTCGCGGGATCGGAATCCTCCTACGTCACGGGAGCGAACCTTACCGTCGATGGCGGAATGAATGCCTGAGCTAACGCGCACAAAGTCACGTTGCAACTGCAGGCATTGAGGTGAACAGGCAGATCCGAAGACACGCATTACATATCAAGTGGAGGAAGGTGTCCGATGGCTGATGTGGTGAAGAAATACAGCATCTCTTATGAGCTAGCACAGAAACTGGTCGATGCAGCGGTGGCGAAAGCCAGAGAACTTGGCGTTAGCGAGAACGTAGCGATCCTCGACGACGGCGGAAATCTCAAGGCCTTTGGCCGAATGGACGGCGCCCCGATCCCTACCACTGAGATGGCCCAGAACAAGGCATACACAGCTCTGTTCGGCGTCTCCACGCAGGAGTTTTTCAACTTTATCCAGAGCGACCCGTCGCTTTTGGCCGGCATCCCCACGCTTGCGCGTATGGCGGCGTGGGGTGGAGGGTTTCCCATTAAGGTGAACGGAGAAGTTGTCGGGGCGATCGGGCTGAGCGGTGCGCCCACAGTGCAGAACGACATCGACTGCGCGAAAGCAGCTCTAGCGCTCGTATCCGATGCGGTGCCAACTAAATGGTAAAGGGAGCGACCATAATGATTCATACTCACCAGACCGCGCCGACACAGTTCGCAGAGGCTAACGGAATCCGCTTCGCCTATCGCCGATTCGGCAAGACCGGCGGTCTGCCTATCGTCTTCAACCAGCACTACATCGGCACCATGGATTATTGGGACCCAACGGTGACGGATGGCCTCGCTCGCGACCGTGAGGTGATCCTGTTCAACAACGCGGGCGTCTCCAGCAGTTCCGGCGAGGTCCCGACGACGTTCGAGCAGATGGGCGCTAACGCCATCGCCTTCATCAAGGCGCTGGGCCTGAAGCAAGTTGACGTACTTGGCTTCTCGATCGGCGGCATGGTCGTGCAGGAAATCACTTTGCAGGCGCCCGATCTCGTTCGCAGGTTGATCGTCGATGGCACAGGTCCGCGCGGCGGTCAGGGAATGGAGTTGCTGACCCAAGCTGCAGGGCGGCTCTTTGGTGCCACCTACGATCCGCCCGAGAATGTCTGGCTCGCGGTTAAATTCAGTCCGTCCGTGGCGGGCCAGGCGGCGGGACGCGAGTTCCTGAAGCGCACGCATCTTCGTCAGGTTGGGCGCGATCCAGAAGTGAACGACAACGTTTCGCCCGCCCAGGTCGAAGCGATGGGGAAATGGGGCGTCCAGCAAAAGGGATCCTACGACTATCTGAAGACGATCAAGCAGCGAACGCTCGTCGTGAACGGCAGTAACGACGTGATCATGCCCACGGTGAACTCTTTCATCATGCAGCAGAACATGCCGAACGCGCAGCTGATCATCTACCCCGACTCCAATCACGGCGCGCACCACATGTACCCGGAGCTCTTCGTCCGCCATGTCTCGATGTTCCTGTCCGAGTAAGGCGATGTCGGCGAGGAGGACTTTGTTTTTGAAACGCGTCGGTTTCCAAATGAGAACTCCGATGATCGATGAACACAATCTCGTCCTTTTTAGCCGGTCCGAGGCCGATGGTTACAAAAGCTCACAGGCCGCGGAGTTAAGCCTGAACGCGGCTATGCTGCGCGCCGAAATCGCCAGGAGCTACGAAGAGTTTCTGGATATTTTTGAGACATTTTACGCCGACGATGTCGAGGTGAGCAGAGAAGATTTGCGGGAGATGATCCGCGGAAAGGCGGGAGTACGTCCTTTTCTATTGAATGTCCTGGTGCCCCTTCACGTAATGGCTGAAGTTGCCGGATTGTCGATATCAGTTCAGCAGACTGCGGTTCCTGGAGACACAGCCAACGAGACGCATTCCGCATGGAGGATCGACTTCACCGGCGTCGGAGGGAGACGGTGCACTTTGAAATGGTATGCCACTCGGAGATGGAATGCGTCCAGGGTTGTATACGAGCAACACTACGATCTTCAGCAGATCGGAGGACCCCTGACCATGGACGACTTGAATTTGGGTTCGGGTGGTTCGGACGTTTCGATTTGAGCTCCGTACTTGGCTTAATTAACTCGATTTGAAAGGAGGAGACTTTGCCATGTCAGCTACTTCTGAAACACCCGTCGCGGAGCGCCAGATCCTGATTGTGGGACCCTATGGCGTCCTTGGCACAGGTGTCATCGACGCCGTCGCAGAGAACCCAAAATGGGGAATCACCACAGCTGCACGCCGACCCGCGCCAACCTATCGGACTCAGGCAGCTCCCCCTCACATCAGCGTCGATCTCATGGACCGCGAGGGCACGACAAAGGCATTTTCGTCTCTTAATAAGGTGAGCGATTTGGTCTTCGCTGCCTATATCGAGAAACCCACGATGGCTGAAACTGTCGAGCCAAATGCCAGAATGTTGAAAAATACGCTCCACGCTCTTGCCGCTCGCAATGTGCCTCTTCAGCGCATCGTGCTTGCCGGCGGTGCCAAGTCGTACGGCTTCAGCCTTGGGGCTTTCAATGCTCCGGCGAAGGAGACGGAGCCCCGTCTCATTGCGCCTATCCACTACCACCAGCAAGAAGACATTGTGGCTGAATGGGCCGCCAAGAACGGAGCAAGCTGGACTGTCTTGCGTCCTCATCTGGTCATGGGACCAAGCCTGAACTCGCCAATGAACCTGGTTACCAGTCTCGCGACCTACGCTGCGATGACTCGCGAACTCGGGTTGCCCTTACGCTTTCCTGGCACCAAGGAGGGGTGGAACACCCTCCAGGAGACAACCGACGCAGAATTGTTCGGTCGCGCGACTTTGTGGGCCCTAGGGGAAGACAGAGCGCGCAATGAAATCTTCAACGTGTCGAACGGAGATGTCTATCGCTGGAGGCAACTGTGGAGTGAACTCGCCGCCTTCTACGATCTGCCAATCGGAGAGCCGCTTGCGATGTCTACTGTTTCCGAGATGAGCGAGAAGGCTCTTTTGTGGGATGCAATAGTTACCCGCTATGGCCTGCACGCCACACCCTACGACCAGATTGCAAACTGGGCGTTCGTGGACTGGATGCTCAACTTCCGGGAAGAAACAATTCTGAGCACAATCAAGATTCGTCAGGCGGGTTTTGCGGATTGCATCGACACACATAAGAGCTTTAGGCGACAGCTCACCAGACTGCGCGATATGCGGATCGTCCCCTAGTGGGATCTGCTAGAGAGTACGAGAAAAATTAATGTG
Organism: uncultured Acidobacteriaceae bacterium; assembly: GCA_963709305.1. Classification (GTDB taxonomy): domain Bacteria; phylum Acidobacteriota; class Terriglobia; order Terriglobales; family Acidobacteriaceae; genus Sulfotelmatobacter. The sequence goes on from CAVPWO010000019.1 coordinate 162,284, forward strand.
CAAGAAATTGAAAGGGCTCTGGGAACCTAGATCATGAAAACGTCGATCACAAATAAGCTGTTCACGCCAATTCAACTCGGACTCATGGAGTTGAAGCACCGCGTGGTGATGGGCCCGCTCACTCGTTCGCGGTCCGTTCAGCCGGGGAATATTCCGGGCGATCTGATGCTTGAGTACTATTCGCAACGAGCCTCAGACGGTGGACTCATCGTTTCTGAAGCGACTTCGATCTCGGTCGCGGGCGGCGGATGGTTCGCGGCCCCCGGCCTGTATTCGGAGGAGCAGGTCGCAGGGTGGAAGAGAATCACGGACGCTGTTCATCAGAAGCGTGGGTATATGTTTTCCCAACTCTGCTTACAGGGCGTGCGGGCATGTGGACTCGACCAAAGGCGCAACCCCTGTCAGTTCTTCAGTCAACCCGGAATATTGGCAGGATCCAACGATACTGGAGTCGACGCCCCATGGTTGGCGTGAGCCTTCGCCTCACCGCGCGCTCGACATCACAGAAATTCCGGGCATTGTCGAAGATTATCGCAAAGCGCCCGAGCACGCCAAAGCCGCTGGATTCGATGGCGTTGAGCTTCACGCTGGTAACGGCTACCTGCCTGATCAATTTCTGCAGGATGGCGTCAACCGGCGAACTGATATGTATGGCGGTTCGATCGAAAATCGCTCCCGCTTCCTCCTTCAAGTGATGGAAGCACTGGTTTCGGTGTGGGGCGCTAATCGCGTGGCCGTGCGCATCGCGCCGGGCGGCAGGTGGAATGGCATGTCCGATAGTGATCCGGACGCATTGTTCGACTCTGTCGTAAAGGAACTGAATCAATTCGGTCTGGCCTATCTGCACATCATCGAGCCGCGAGTAAGAGGAAACGTAGTCGTCGCAGAGGGTCAGTATGCGATTGCGTCGGCACGGCTCCGAAAGATATTCAAAGGGAAAATCATCGCAGCCGGGGGCTTTGAACCGGGAACGGCCGAGGAAGTCGTAGAGAAAGGAGATGCCGATCTGGTTGCTTTCGGGCGGCATTTCTTGGCGAATCCCGACTTGCCAAAGCGTATCCAACTCGGGCTGCCTCTGAATGCATACGATCGCAACACGTTCTACACCTTCGACGCTCAGGGCTACACGGACTATCCGTTCTACGAACAGCGGTCGGAGTCGGTTACTTCAGCCGTCTGAAAGCTCAAAGCATCGAAGCGACCATCGAGAATGACGATGACATATAGACCGTATCACTTTGTCGCTGTTGTTGGAGGAGCGATCGCTGGCTCTGTCGCCGCAGAAATATTGGCGGACAATGGGATTCACGTGGTTGTCATTGAACAGAACAAAAAGCCTTATGGCAAGATCGAAGACGGCCTGCCCCGCTGGCACCTGGAGCAACGCAAACAAGAGTACAGCCGCATCGATGCTCGCCTAAGGAAACCCGGCGTTCTCTTCCTTCCCAGCACTCGGCTCGGCCGCGACCTCGACTTTCACGATCTTTGCGACAATTGGGGTTTTTCTGCGGTCATCCTGGCAAACTTGGCGTGGAAGGACAGAGAACTGGGAATTCCTGGAGCGGAAGAATTCGTCGACAAGGGTTTGGTTTACCAGAATCCGTTCATCTATTGGTACAACCACAAGAATGAAGAGGACTACACAGGGCCACGCTACCAGGCTCCTGACGAAGCCTTGGTCGTAGGCGGTGGGCTTGCGTCGATTGATGTCGCGACGATCCTGCAGCTCGAAAACTTTGAGCGTGCTCTTCGAGCACGTGGTGTTCAGACTGATGTGTATGAACTCGAAAAGAAGGGTGTCCCCGCCGTCTGCGGGATGCACGGCATTGCGCCTGAGGATCTTGGCGTTAAAGGCTGCCTACTGATCTATCGCCGGCGAGGCCAAGACATGCCGCTGGCTCAGCCTCCAGAAAATGCCATGCTCGATCAGATTGCAAAAACAGAAGCGATCCGTCAGAAGATGCTGCGTCTAGCGCAGGAAAAATACTTATTTCGCGTTCAGGATCGCAGGGTGGCAACGGGACTCCTTGTAGAGGAGGGGCGGCTAGTGGGCTTAAAAGTGGCGGAGACCAAAGTGGAAGAGGGAAAAGCAGAACCCGTGGCCGGCTCGGAGTACCAACTGCGAGCGCCAATGGTAATTTCGTCGATCGGGCCGTGCCTGAGAAGATTCCTGGCGTCGCCATGAGGGGCGAATACTACGATTTCAACCATGAAACTCTGCCTCAATACGGCGAATTGGCGAAGTCTGGTTTCTGAGTTCTTTATTCTCTCCAGAGCTGCCCTGAGAAATTCCTGCGATCGTTGGCGTTCAATTGCAATTTGGGCGATGTGTCCCGCACCTTGAATGAGGGCAAGGTCCTCTTGGGTCGGGACTCGCGGTTCGTGTGAATAGAGTGCGAAAGTGCCAAGCACTTCGTCATCCTTCGTGACGATCGGCTCAGACCACGCGGCCCGTATACCGTTCCGAATCGCAGTGTCACGATACTGATCGGGCCATTTTGGGTCTGTCGCGACATCAGGGACGATGACCCGTTCTTTGAGGAATGCCGCTCTCCCGCATAATCCGTATTCAGCGATGGGAACCGGAATGATCGCTGAAATCCATTCGTGCGGGATACCAAGGCCGCCCCCATGCCAAAGGCACTCTCGCTCAGGGTCCCTCAAAAGAACTGTTGTAACAGACGGCGCGACTTGTACGTCGATGGAACTGCACACCTGATCTAGAACATCCTTGAGGCTGGCTCCATCCGCAATCAACTCCAGTGTTCGCTTTTCCGCGGCATGCAGTGTCTCGCGCTGCTTGATGGCTTCGATATCAATTCCCGTTCCAAACCAGCGAGTGACTGAACCTCTTTCGTCGAGTAGAGGTTCGCGACGAAGTGAGAACCACCGGAATACACCATCGAATCGTCGCAGCCGTACCTCGCACATATTAGCGACGCAATCAAGGGATTCGTTCCATCTGCTCAGCAGTCCGGGAAGGTCTTCGGGATGGATCGCGGCCTCCCAACCCGCGCCCTCGGATTGATCTCGAGACTGGCCGGTGTACCCTTGCCACCGGCGATTAACGAAATCTACGGAGCCCTCTGGAACACTAGACCACGCAAGCGCAGGAATAGTATCGATAATCGTTCGGAGTTCGCCGAGCGACTTCCGAATCTGACCAGGCACCGTTTCGCTCGATTCTCTAGCGTTCATAGGGCCACGAACCTAGATTCTCGCACGATGCAGCAGGCATCGGATACCACCCCATTTCCGTCCACAACTTGTGACCTTACAGGTAAAATTGTCCTTGGCGTTCAGCCGATGACAGAGCGGACCAGAACGCATCAGTGTCGGCTGTGCGATCTGCCCCAAATGGTAAGACATATGGTTAGTGCGACTGAGCACGACCGCCAGACGATTGCGGCCTGGATCTTTGGCAAAATCTTCGTCAGACACGGCAGTGTGCTTCTCCAGCCACTCTTCAGGAGTGAATCTCTCGAGAGCCTCACTGATCCGCCGAGCAACATCGTCCGAAGCCGCCTTCAGAGCCGACGGCGCGACTGGATCATCGGCGGCGCGATCGGGTTGGTCGATGTACACAGAGTCCAGGTCGCGGTACCTGCGTTGGCCGATCCCTAGTAGGGGGAATAAACGGTCGTTTGGTCGCTGCCACATGTCCGATGATGTAAAGAGCCCGGTTTCTGCCAGGTGCGATTTCCTGTTTGAGATCCTCGTCGGAGAGCTGCGATATCACTTCGCTGAAACGATGGCTGACCGACTTCCATGAGTTCAAGACCGTCCCGCTTAAGCGTCCCTCGATGTGCATGTCCAGTGCCCCGGATGTAATGATGCAGTTTCTCTTATCGAGTCGCATATTTAATGCGCGGGAAGTCGACGCGTGGATCAAGGTGGCGTCCTTCCTGAATGCTGCATTCGACGTCGGGCACGACTTAAGTTATGGCGCGCGAAGTCGATGAAGCCTGCGATAGATCTTGAAGGGTCTCGATGGGGCCAAATCAGGGAATGATGAGCGCAAGGCGAAGTACCGAGCAAGTTCGCAGGCACCGGAAGAGAGCGAACGCCGCGATGCCAAGGGCGACTGCATCTTCAAGCAGAGCAGCGGGTAGCTCACGTCCGAACGTCCTTGATAAAAGGCTTCTCGCCTTAGCTCCTCCGAATATGATTCCCGCCACCAAGCCAAGGGAAGAGAGGGTTTCTCACCAGCGAACCCCTTGGCTAGAACAATGTCGAGCCTTTCTCAAGAATGGCCCTCTTAACAAGGGAGAACAGCAGGGACGTCTTTCCGTCAACTCCATGCGGGAGTTCGCCATCTTGCCGGACGCGGCTTATAGGGTCGTGGCAGAAAATCGAGCGCTATTGCTGCGCCTTCTCGCCATGAACATCGAGGCCGAAAGGCCTAAGATGGCGCCTTCCGCAATTGCGGAGGTGGTGCTGCTGTCTTTCTTCTCCGGATTGTGCATCGAGCGCAACCTCAAGTCCGGCAAAGCCTCGTCGACGCGCAAGATCGGAAACTTTATGACAGCCCTTCGCAGTCTCTAATCGAACGATTGGTCCCCTGAAGTCCTAGTAGGAAGTGATTTCCGCATTTGACGTCGATTCAGGTCTGACGGGCCCCCCAGAAGTCACAGGAGGGGCAAGCGGGACACAGCGACGATCGATCGGACGGACTACCCTTGAAGACCAAAGGGTTCAGATTGGAATTAGCCCGCGCCGGATTCCCAGGGTCACCGCTTCGGTGCGGGTGGAAGCCCTCAGTTTGTCGAGAATCGAGCTGATGTGGAACTTGACCGTATGCTCGGAGATACCGAGACGAGCTGCAATATCTTTGTTGACGAGTCCCTCCGCTAACATTCTAAGTACATCGGTTTCGCGGGAAGTAATCTCTTCGGACAATTCCTCTTCAACCTCCAACTGCAGGTCGCCGTATACGGCAGTCAGACTCTCTGCGGTCGCTGCGCTCAGCAACACCAGTCCATCATAGGCGGCATAAATGGCGGAGAGAACGTCGTCCGGGTCGCTCTCTCTAGAAAGAATCGCGCGCACGCCGCTCCGCAATAAGCGCGAGATCGACCGCGCGTCGGAGACCTCCGTGAGTAGAACAATCGCGGTTTCCGATATCGGCTCAAGTAACAAATTGCGGATCGAATCGGAGTCGATGACAATTACATCGAGTTCGGTGTTACGGGCAAATGGCACTAGGCTCGCCACCGCGCCAAAACTTCCCGCTAGGTGGAAGTCACCGTGGCTGCGAACGGTGCTTTCGAGCCCGGCCCGGCGGACGGCGGAGGTCGCCATCACTGCGATTCGAATCGCGCCTCCGCCGTTTCGCTTCGACATTCGTTATCGCGCCCTCTCGCCCAGCGTAATTGAAACCGGCGTGATCTCGCCGGCGCGAATCACCCTGACCTGCAGAACGTCCCCAACTTTTGCTGCCGCAAGCGAGTCTTGGATCGCATCCATGTGTTCGACTGTCTTTCCGCTCACTTCGAAAACAACATCTCCGAGCAACACACCGGCCTGTTCTGCGGGTCCATCGTTTTCGACGTGCACGACCAGCAGCCCGGCTCGGGTTTTAGTAAGCAGCTTCGAGCTCATATTTTCCGGCAACTCAACCGGCTGCATAGCAATGCCCAAATAGGGCCGAGCGATCCGCCCTTTTTTCAGGAGTTCTTCGACCACCCGATTGACGGTTGCCACCGGCACCGTGACGGCTCGTCCGTGGGCTAAGCCCCGCGTATTAATGCCAACAACCTCGCCTCTGGCATTCAGCAGGGGCCCGCCGGAAAATCCCGGATACAGAGCGAGGTCGAGCCGGATGTGCTGATCGAGTTGTCCCCCTCGCCGGTTCCTCCACTCGCCGCTGATGCCGCCAATGATCCCGCTGCTCGCCACCAGATCCCCGCGCCGCGTGCGGCCGAGCGCCAGAACTAGATGGCCGAGCTTCAGTCTTGTCGAGTCGCCGAGTTGGGGCGCACTCGAAGATCCTTCGTCGATCCTTAAGACAGCTATATCTGTGCTGGGATCCCGTCCTGCCAGTTTCGCGGAAACTGCGCGACCACTACCGAGCATAACCTTGATGTCTTCGTCGCGCTGCACGCCGTAATGAACCGTTACCACCACACCCTTCTTCCATTCGATGCCACTAGTCGGAATCCAGCGTCGGGCGTGGACGGCAACCACGCTACTACCCACCTTCTCCGCAGCAGACGCAAATTCGCTTGAAATTGCTTCGAGTATTGAATTGGCCATGTTTAGCAAAACCCCTTTCTGGAACTGTGAGAACAGGATCGAGGATAGCCACGGAAGGCGCATCCGCCACATGGCTAGGTGGAAGCAGAGGTTGACTCGACAAGCTTCTTGCCAACAGCCGCAATTCTCAGAATAATGCGACCTTTAGCGGAATGTGATCATCAATCCTTGGGTAACACTGGCCCGCAACCCACACCGAGTTGGTATATCGGAAAAGGGCATGAACAACAGAGCACCCTGCATCGCGCCTGAAACGAGCAGCCATCACTATGAGGCTGTGATGCGCATTAGTGAGGCGATCGCGGCTTGCCGTGAACCTGAAGAACTGGCAAGTACTCTCGCGGATGAACTTGGCGACTTTCTCCACTTCGACCACCTCAACCTCACTGTATTCAAGGAGAATTCCAGAGAAATCGAATATCTCGTTTGGGGTAAGGGCCCTTTGCCTTTCCCGGACCTGCCTATTGAACAGTTGCCACTGTGGCACGCTATGGAGAGCGGGGATCCACAGCATACTGCCGATTGGGATACCGAGGAGCGATTCCCGCAATTCAAGGAGTGGGCCCAGAAAATGCGGCTCGGCTCGGTGGTCCTCGTACCGTTGACGACGCCGCATCGACAACTGGGTGTTTTCGGAATCAGCCGCGACACGGTGAATCCATTCCGTGAGGAAGACATATGCTTTCTCCGACTGGTCGGGCGCGTCGTCGCCTTCGCATTTGATGATGGTTTGAATCTGAGGCGCGCGCAGAGTGCGCATGCGTGCCTACAAAGTCAAAACGAGCGCCTCCAATTGCTTCTGAACTTGACCAATCGAATTACATCGAACCTTCAGCCTCGGGAACTGTTACGTGCTGTCGCAGCTAACATTCGCGAGGTCATGCAGTGTCATCTCGTTGCGGTTTCACTCGTAGATTCGGCCTCAGGCACGTCCAAGTTATGTGTCCTTGATTTTCCTCAGGGCAAGGGCTTCATTAAGGAGGAGCGGGTCCTCACCATAGCCGGCGCCGCCAAGCGCGTTCTGGAGACATTGAAGCCAGCCGTTGTGAACAAGGCCGACCCTTCCGAAGTCCCCGCTGAGATCTACGATGAAGTGGTCGCCGAAGGCCTGAAGAGCACCTGTCTGATTCCGCTGATTAATCGGGGTCGAGCGCTCGGAATCCTGACCATTGCACGGACTACAGAAGCTCCTTTTACCCCACGCGACGTCGAATTTCTGACACAAGCTGCGGGGCAGATCGCTATCGCGATCGAGAACGCGATGGCGTATCACGAAATCTCGGAACTGAAAGACAAGCTCGCCCAGGAGAAGTTGTATCTCGAAGAAGAGATCCGCGGCGAGATGAACTTTGAGAATATCGTTGGAAGCAGCCCGACATTAAAGCACGTTCTTGAACTGGTTGAGACCGTCGCTCCAAACGACTCTACAGTCCTGCTGCTCGGCGAGACCGGTACGGGCAAGGAATTGATCGCTCGCGCCATCCACGACCGCAGCCGACGCGAGGATCGCACGTTTGTAAAGATGAACTGTGCTGCCATTCCAACGGGACTCCTGGAAAGCGAACTATTCGGGCATGAAAAAGGAGCGTTCACCGGTGCCATCGCACAGAAAGTCGGGCGGCTCGAGTTAGCCGATCAGGGAACCCTCTTCCTGGATGAAGTGGGGGACATCCCGATCGAAATTCAACCAAAATTACTGCGCGCTCTGCAGGAGCGAGAGTTCGAACGGCTCGGAAGCATTCACACGCGAAAAGTGAATGTCCGACTGGTGGCGGCTACCAATCGCGATCTGGAAGAGATGATTACCAAAAAAGAGTTCCGCAGTGATTTGTACTACCGCCTCAACGTATTTCCGATCCGCATACCGCCCTTGCGGGAACGCAAGGAAGATATTCCTCTGCTGGTGAGCTACTTTGTCCAGAAGTTTGCGAAGCAAATGCAGAAGAAAATCGAAGCTATTTCACCGGCCGTCATGAAAGGGCTGACAGCATGGGAGTGGCCCGGTAACATCCGTGAGCTCGAGAATTTCATCGAGCGTGCCGTGATCCTGACCCGCAGCAAATCGCTGGAAGCGCCTCTGGCAGAACTTCGCAGATTCAAGACTCAGGAACCCGCGGTTACGATGCAGGGTTCCGGCAAGCAAGACATCGCACGAATCGTAAAGGAAACCCTTCATGTTCTCAGTGGGAACAAAGCTGCCGTCGATGAAAGGGCTCAGAAGCAACGCGAAGAAATTGCGCGTGCACTTGGCGAAAGCAAGGGTCGCGTTGGCGGTGCCGACGGAGCTGCTGCACGCATGGGCATTAATCGGACCACGCTTCTGTCACGCATGAAGAAATTCGGCATCGATCCCGGTCAGTACGCTTAACCGGGTTCCTCATTTACCGAGCGCAGCTCGGCTTGCTAGTCGCCCGGTTCGGCAGCAAGAAGGGGGATTCGATTGTTTGCCGAATCCCCCGCTTCACCTCCTTGTCGCGCTCTTAAGCTCCCATTCGACTACATGTGAGCCTGCGGCTGTCATCGCTGCTCGATTTAGAAGCGGAAGACGATGCCGGCCGAGGGCTGCGCTGTATGCGTCCAAGCGTTGGTATTCAGGCTGGCGAGATTGAAGTCGGGCACCTTATATACATAGCCGCGATACTCTGCCCGTAAGGAAAGGTGTTTGGTGAAGGCGTAGTCTGCGCCGGCGCCATAGACGAACGCGCCCTTGGCTTCCCATGTTGCACCCGAAAAACTGCCACCAGCGTTCCCGGTAGGATCGAACATGAGGGCTCCGCCGCCGGCAAGAGCGTACGGTTGCAACCTGAGAAAGCTGGGCAGTTTCACCACGGCTTCGCCGGTGACTTGGTGAACGTTGGACTGCACTCGCCCTGATCCGCTGCCAGAGTAGATCTGTGTATTCCGGTCATAGCCGTAGTTGGCCTCGGCAGCAAGCCAACGATTGATATTGTAACGATAGCCAATCAGAAATCCGCCTGTGTTGGTGACGTGGTCTTGTAGGCCGTTGCCTTCGCTATCTTTGGTGAAAAACCCTGTGCCCTGGACGCTGATTTCTGATCGAGTTTCTTGCGCGATAGCGGTCATGGACTGTAATACTGCAACGCCCACAGCGCTTGCCAGTGCCAGCTTTATGAAGCTTCTAAATTGCATGTATGCTCCTTTTTGTGTTGTTCTGCGACGCTCCGTGCCCGCGATTCTCGGCCGCTATCACAGCGGTGGCGATATTCATTGCTGCCAGAAGTAGGACTTCTTGTAGCGTGAACCCGCGAGTTGTGATTTTCCACATAACCGCCTCACAAAGTGATCGGAAGCGTCGCCTCTCAAGTCAAGGCAACTGGCGTGCCAACCGGAGTGCGTCCGCACCACCCAGCAAAATGAGGCTGTTAGTGCAAGCGTCGCTGACGTGGCACCTGACGATAGTTGAAAGTGTCACGGGCTTATCAACACTAGACACATTGGGCAGGCAGGAATGCTGGAACAGAGGAAATCCCGACGGCCCCGTGTTTCCAGCAAATTACGGGTCCACAGCCTCTAACTCCGTTTTGGCATCTCGGTTGCCCTAAGGGTCATTCGTTAGAGGTACAAAGCGATGACTCCACAAATCAGCCAAGCGGCAGACAAGCATATCGAGTCCGAGCTCGGTCGGCTTACGTATTCCGCCTATCTCTTGACACTCGACGCCGAAGTGGCCGTTTCAGTCGTGATGACGGCAATTGACGGATCTCTCGAGGAAATCACTACCGGGCCAGATTTGCTCGAACGAACGGTCGAACTCGCGTTAGAACAGTTACGCCGCGAGTCCAGAACGGAAGGGGATGGTGAATCATCGGCCTTCGATGCTGTGCTTTTTGGACATTCCGCAGCGATCAACTCACCCGCATTTCAATCGCTGAAGGACCTGAGCGGCAACCCCATTCTGCTGCTCGATTCCACTTCCCGCATAGCCTTCGTTCTTCACCATGTGCTCGGGTACAAGCTTGGGGAAGCGGCTGCGAAGGCGCAGATGGACGAGACAGAATATCGCGCGCAGTTGCGAAAAGCCTACCTGCGATTGGCGTCGTTTCACTCTGAGGGGCAGGTCTCAGGCGGCAACTTTCTCGAGGAGCCTGCGCTGGCCTAGGAGAAACATCATGAGCTGGCTACGTTGGATTTTGGCTTACTTGTTTGATTGTGTCCATCCACATACCACCTGGCCGCACCGTCACCGGGCTGGGTTCGCGTATGTCGCGTGCCTCGATTGTGGCAGAGAGCTGCCATATTCGTTGCGACGGATGAGCATTGTAACCAGAGAAGAGCGAGAGGAAGACGAACAATACGAAGCGAGGATCGATTTGCATTCACCGGGATGCGCCCGCATTCAGGTCCCGCGAGAAAGGGCTCTCGCCTAAGAGACAAGGCTTCCACACAAATAAAGCAGCTAGAAGTTCTGTGTCCTGCGCCACGACTTTCCACAGCTCAGCCACAGCAGAGCGAAGTTGGTGCCCAACTCGAAAGGTGAGCCTCCTGGCAGTGGTGAGATGTCGAATGCGTTTCGACACTCTCAACCCTCGACACAATACTGCTAATCCCGCGGTGCAAATTCATCGACTTACCAGTCTGTGGAATGGCATTCGTCTTGCGTCTGCATGCGCGAACCAAGGGGAAGCCCTTATGTTGAGACTCTCTCAAATCTATTTCGCGACGCTAATGGCGATTTCGGTGGTAATTCCCACGCTCCTGGCAGCCCAGAGTATCCAGCCAGCAGACCCTAGACCGGGCAACATCGCCGGGACCGTTACCGATGTAAACGGCGATCCGGTTCCCGATGCGACCGTCATTCTCAAGAGCTTTGACGGCGATGATCGCCGTACAATCCTCACTCTCGAAAATGGATTCTTTGAGTTTCACGACGCCGAATCAGGAGTTCCCTACGAGATCAGCGTCAGTGCCAAGGACTTTGCGGACTGGACATCGCCCACCATCACGCTCGAATCGGGCCAGTTCAAAATCGTGACCGGCGTTCAACTGCAGATTCCCACGCAAGTCACCCAAGTCGACGTCAGGTACGATCCAGTGCAGATAGCGACCGAGCAGCTCAAGAATGAGGAACAACAGCGCGTCTTTGGGTTTATTCCCAATTTCTATGTATCCTATGAGGCAAATCCTGCGCCTTTGACGGCAAAGATGAAATTCCAGCTTGCCTTCAAAGTCTCTACGGATCCAGTGACCGCGATCGGAATCGCTCTGGTTTCCGGTTCCAAACAGGGCGGAGATACTCCCAACTACGGCCAAGGCTGGGGCGCGTACGGGAAGCGCTTTGGGGCGGTTGCGGGCGATGGCTTCTCCGACATCATGATCGGCGGTGCGATATTGCCATCGCTGTTGCACCAGGATCCCCGGTATTTCTATCAGGGAACCGGCACAACCGGTTCCCGAATACGGCATGCGATGCTCAGTGCATTTATCGCGAAAGGGGACAACGGCAAGTGGCAGCCGAACTACTCGACAGTAGGCGGAGATTTGGCGTCAGCCGGGATTTCAAACCTCTATTATCCCAGATCAAATCGCGGTGTTGGGCTCGTGTTCGGCAACTTCGCACTTGGAACGGTGGAACGGATGAGCTCCAATCTGGCTGAAGAGTTCTTGCTTGGCAAAGTTACCCGTCGCAGCGGCCATATGAAGTAATTCCTCTATTTCCCTTACGCGAGGGTGGGAGCGCGACTTGGTTCGTTCCCCACTCGCTTTCCACGAAGTACTCCTACCAATCAGCCCCGGGCCGTAAAGCCCGGGCTCCTGCCTCTTGTATGGACCCATCCCGAGGGGTACGCAGAAGTCAGAGACACTTTCGACACTTTCAACTCTCGACAGCAAGTCTGAAAAAACAACATTGCAATCCATGCACTTAGAGTGCGGAGGTTTGGCAAGCTCCTTGCCTGTGTTCCTACGTTACGGAAAAGGACCCATGCTGAAGATCTCGATCATTGAAGGACACACCCAGCGGCGGTTGATCGTGGAGGGCAAGCTAGTTGGGCCTTGGGTGGCAGAGCTAAGAAGTGCGTGCGAAAACGTGAATACAGATCTTTTCGCCCGCAAGCTCGTTATCGATATGAGGCATTTAACGGCAATTAGTCAGGAAGGCGAGAACGTGTTGTTTGAATTGATTCAGAAGGGAGTCAAGTTTCGCTGCCGCGGTGTGTTCACGAAACACGTTTTGAAGCAGGTCGCCCGCCGCGCAGACGGCAACCCTGGGAAGGCGGAGAAATGAGCATGCAGGCCCGCAATCAAGTTCGCAGAAACGAGCCAAATCCATATGCGACTCGCGAGGACTTTATCAAGGTTTTTCACGAGGATATGAATGGACTTTATCAGCTTTCGTTTCTGCTTACCGGAGATCACGAAAAGGCAGAAAAGTGCTTGGTAGCCGGTATTGAGGATTGTGTTAAAGAGAACGGCGTGTTCCGGGAGTGGGCACGTTCCTGGGCGAAGCGCATTATCGTCGCAAACGCAATTCGTGAGTTGAAGCCACGCCCGAGCCTCCCGAGCTCTCATCCGTCTTCGACTGTTTTGTCGCACAGCGAGCAGTCAAGCGGTTCAGGTGGGCATTTCGACGTGGAAACAGTATTAGGACTTGGAGATTTCGAGCGGTTTGTTTTCGTGATGTCGGTTCTGGAGAACTATTCGCACCACGAATGCGCCCTCCTTCTCGGATGCTCGGTCTTGGAGATCCGGCAAGGTCGCCTCCGTGCTCTTGAACAGCTGGCCAGCTCAGAACAAGCAGAGCGGCAACTAGTGGCGTGAAGGTGAGAGCTCTTGATACACACGCGACGGATTGCGATTCGACCTACATGGAGTGAGATGGTCTATGTTTGACTTCTTTTTGGGAGCATTGAGCCTCACGCCACTCGGACTATTTCTGGTGTTCTGGAGAATGTTTCCCCGTGACCGCGGCATCCACCCAATTTATCGAGAGTCTGGAATTGAAACGATAGAGAAAAGAACAGAAGTCCAGGACGCGGCGGCGCGGAGGCCGCCCATCAAAGAGGTTGATCGTTAATGGCAAAGTAGCGTGAGAACTGACCGGCTCTCGGCTCTTCGCCTATGTCCGTTCTCGTTCTTCGACCTCGGGACTTCGAGAGCTATAACAAGCATCACTTTTAAAAGTCGAACTGGAAGACAAATTAGACCAAGGAGTAAGAACATGAAAGCGAAATTAGTTCTCATTATCATGCTCATGACTGCCATTTCAATCGTTAGCTCGGCTCAGACCACATCAGGAGTTGAGAGTGCTCCGGCTAACCCTGCCGGCGCAGGCGACTCGCTCCTTCCGGACCCAGGGGCCACAAACGGGCTGGCTGCTCCTGCGCCCCTCGAATCACAACAGGTGTTTCAAGCGTATCAGGCGGCAATGGTAGCTATTACTCAGAACTTCTATACAAACCTTGCAGGCATCACGGAAGCTGTCCAACAAGGAAAAATGAGCGGTGAGGAAGGCAAGACCTCAAGCGCCGAGAAATACCTCATCACGCAGATGCAATTCCAACTGCTTAGCGCATGGCGTCAGATGGACGAACAGGATCTGGCCAAAGTTTTTGCACCGGATGATAAAAGCGAAGCTTCTCCCACTGATAACAACGAAATCGTGCTGGTAGAGCTGCCGTTCTCATCATTCCAGCTCACAGCGGCAGTTGCTGAACACTTAAGCTTGACACAATCACAGAAGGAAAAGATCCAGCAAGTAATGATGCATGAACGGCACCTCATGGAACCTTTGATGGCGCAATCGCGAAGCACAAGGGACAAGCTGTTGAATCTCGACCCTCAGCATAGCAGTAGAACGGAAATCAACACTCTAGCCGATGCACAAGCGGCTTTGTTGGCGAAATTCATCGTGGCCAACGCACGCATGCAGTTGGAAATCTATAAACTTCTCACGCCGGAACAGCGAAGAAAGCTCGACGACTTAAAGAGAAGTGGCCAGTCAGAAACAGTCGCGAGCAGGTGACGATTCCAGCACCCTGGATCTGAAAATGGCTCCCTTTCCGGTCAACCCCCAGGACAGTTGGCTTCCGCTTCTCTGGTCAATAGCTACACCCTGGCCCCATTCCGTGGATATTTCACGTCGTCTCCTACCAACGCACCGGCCTCCACTGATAGCACGTAGATCACGCAAAGACACTAGGGTCGACGGGATATTCTCGCTTAGCGGATTTTCTACCGCGAGCAGCTGTATTCGGAATTCGTCAGTGAAAGCGCGCACGCCCTCGCTGATGCCATCCAACATGATCTTCAAGACCCGAATAAGGTCACTCCGACTTATGCACTTCTGAGCCGTATACGTTTGAGTTCCTCAGCTCTGCCCCGAAGCGAATGTCTGTCGGCGCGTCTCAACTGGTTCGACAGTCATTCAACACTCGCGAAGCCCGCCTGAATCCCCTCCTTGAATTTCAATCACTTATTCCATTACGAAGTTTGGCACGAGCCGTGCTTTGTCTCGCAGTGACTGGAACTCAAATTCCAATCGGAGTTCGGAGACATGGCATACGCACAAGTTCTTTCGCCTGGCGCGCCAGCTTTTCGTTCTGTTCCTTTCGTTGAACTGACGCAGTCTGTCCCGAGCCGGATCTCGATCATCTCGCCATTCGTCGACCAACTCATGTGCTTTATTGCGAGGTTCCGAAACAGTGACGGGACCGAACTGGACATTGAAATGGCGCTGCGTGAAGCGCTCGCAAATGCCATCGTCCACGGCAACGAGCAGGACCCAACCAAGCGCGTGTCCGTCGCGTGCCGCTGCACCACAGACGGAGAGGTCTCCATCACGGTTCAGGACGAAGGACAAGGATTTGACACGGACACAGTGCTGGACCCGACCGCCCCAGACAATCGGCTGCTCACATACGGGCGCGGGATCTACCTGATGAAAACGTCAATGGACGAAGTTCATTTCGATCAGGGCGGCGCAGTTGTGTACATGCGGAAGGCGTCCAACGGAAGGCCAGGGGCAGGAAGGAAAACAGCATGATCCGAAGACTTCCAAAAATCGCATTCGCCATCGGGTTGCTTGCTATTGGTGCCCTTGGTCAGGGCACAGGCCCGGCAACTGGAACGGTTAAGGGGCTGGTGTTCACGGCCGATGCAGACGGTGGGCGCTCGGTCGTGCCCGCGGCGAAGATTTCGCTGGCCGGTCCCGTACATCTTGAAGTTCAAACCGACAACGAAGGTAAGTTCGCATGCAACGCAGCCCCGCCCGGTTCGTACAGAATCAGCGCAGAAGCAACCGGATTGGCTGCCACACAGAATGTCGTAGTCACAGCCGCAACGGTCTCAGAAATAGCCCTCGAAATGAAGATTCAAGCCGCCACGGAATCGACCACGGTAGCCACCTTTGACGCCATCATGCGCGGCACAGTGTATGTCCTCGCACCTGAATGATGCAGGGCCATAATCGGGCCTGGTCTCACACTTCCCTGTTTAGCTCGACAAAAAGAATCATTATGTAAGGGTACTTCATCTCATCTGGTGTTTGGCCGACTTCAGGAATTTAGCTTGCAGGAAAGGACTTTATGATTCACAAACTCATAGCGACGGACAACGACGTTGCCACAACCGTTCTTCGATTGGTGCTGGGGATTGTGTTCTTCGCCCACGGCGCCCAGAAGATGCTCGGATGGTTCGGTGGATACGGATTCACCGGCACAATGGGCTTCTTCACCGGCATGATGCACATTCCGGCCGCATTCGCATTTCTGGCCATTGCCGCCGAATTCTTCGGGGGACTAGGCCTCATCTTCGGCCTGTTCACTCGCGTTGCCGCCTTTGGAATCTCTTGCAACATGCTCGTAGCGGTCGCAATGGTCCATCATCAGTTCGGCTTCTTTATGAACTGGGCGGGGACGCAAAAGGGTGAAGGTTTCGAGTTTCACCTCCTGGCATTGGCAATTACGGTCTTTTTGATGGTTCGCGGCGCTGGTGCAGCTTCCGTGGATCGACTGTTGTCTTCCCCCGCGAAGAACAGCATCAGGGGCCAGGTACGGCCGCAGGCCGCCTGACGGCACACATGAGGAAGAAGAGTGGCTTCATCACAGCACCTCGGCTCTGGCTGGTAATTGCAAAGAGTTATCGCGCTCTGAGCCTGCTGGCTGAGCAGAGTATTGCCAACACGGGCCTGTGCCTCACGGATTTCGTCGCGCTCGAAGCTCTCTTACACAAGGGCCCGCTCACCATCTCCGAGATTCAGGATAAAGTGCGCCTCGCCAGTGGTTCAATGACCGCTGCGGTCGACCGCCTCGAGAAACTAGGGTTGGTTGTTAGGAAGTCGAGCCCAACTGATCGCCGAGCGCGCGTCGTTCACCTGACTGCGGAAGGAAAGCGCCTGGCAGTATCGCGCTTCGAGCGGCATGCAAAGGACCTTGAGGCGCTCATGTCCCCCCTATCCCAGAAGGAGAAGGAACAACTCTACGGATCCATTAAGAAACTCGGGCAGCTGGCGGCTGAACAACTTAGCCGCCAGAAATTGACCGCCAATCGCACCAGAGAACAAGGCAGGAAAATGGTCATGATCACTGAGCGAGTAGCAATCGGCCTGAGGACCGCACCGGAAGGGAGAAAGAGCAAATGATCAAGGTTGGAATCGTCGTTGGAAGTACGCGACCGGGACGAAAAGCCGCCGCTGTCGCAAAGTGGGTGCACGATCTTCTGAAAAACCGCGACGACGCGGAGTTTGAAATTGTCGATATCGAGGACTACAAACTGCCCCTCCTCGATGAACCTGTACCGCCCATCATGCACCAATACGGCAAGGCCCACACAAAGAGCTGGAGCGAGACGATTGCGTCACTCGACGCCTACATTTTCGTCACTCCCGAATACAACCATGCGACTTCGGCAGCATTGAAGAACGCGATCGATTTCCTTTATCACGAATGGAACAACAAGGCGGCGGGATTTGTCGGATATGGCGGTGCAGGTGGTGTCCGAGCGGTGGAGAACTTGAGACTCGTGATGGGCGAAATCAAGATTGCGGACGTGCGGGCGCAAGTGGCGCTCTCGATGCGGACAGACTTCGAGAATTTCACGACCTTTAAGCCGCACGAACAGCACGACAAGGCTGTGCACTTAATGGCGGACGAAGTGATTGCTTGGGGCGCAGCAATGAAGACGTTGCGAGCTCACTGAGGCTTCCCACAGTCCGCGCTCGGGGATCGAACATGCGCGGCCCACAGATGTCAGGAGTTACAAAAATGCAGATCGGTGTCGACAGCTTCGGAGCAGTCATTTCTGACCCGGCTACAGGTCTGACCGTGAGCGCTCTCCAGCGCATGGACAATCTGCTGGATGAGATTGTCCTGGCCGACCAGGTTGGCCTCGATGTCTTTGGCATCGGGGAACACCACCGCAGCGAGTTCGTGGATTCGGCTCCGCCTGTGATCCTGGGTGCGGCCGCTACCCGCACCAAGAACATTCGTCTAACCAGCGCGGTAACCGTTCTCAGCGCCGCCGACCCCGTCCGAATCTTTCAGGAGTTCGCCACTCTGGACCTGATCTCCCATGGGCGTGCTGAAATTGTTGCGGGACGAGGTTCGTCAATCGAAGCTTTTCCGCTTTTCGGTTTCGATCTGAACGATTATGACTCACTTTTCTCAGAGAAGCTGGAGCTTCTTCTTAAGATCCGCGAGAACATTCATGTTCACTGGAGTGGAAGACACCGCGCTCCTCTCACCGGACAGGCGGTTTATCCGCGTCCGCTCCAGAATCCACTGCCGATTTGGGTCGGCGTCGGTGGCACTCCAGAATCATTCGTTCGCGCCGGCACACTCGGCCTTCCCCTGATGGTCGCCATCATCGGCGGCGAACCCAAACGATTTCGGCCCCTGATCGATCTTTACCGCGAGGCTGGGCGCCGCGCCGGCCACCCCGCCGAGAAACTGCTGGTCGGACTTCACGCAATCGGCTTCTTGGGAGACACCACGCAGGAAGCTGCCGACGATTTCTATCCGGGATACGCTCACACCTTCACAGAGATCGGGAAAGAACGCGGCTGGCCCCCCGCAACTCGGGCGCAGTTTGACGCTTTGCGCGGGCCCACCGGGGCACTGATTATCGGAGATGCTGAAAAGGTAGCGGAGAAGATACTTTACGTGAACGAAGTTCTCGGAGGCCTTTCTCGAATTACTTTCCAGATGGGTGTCTCAGCATTGCCACACCAGAAGATGTTACGGTCGATCGAGCTTCTGGGCACTAGGGTTGCTCCGAATGTCCGGAAAGAACGCATGGCAGTACCTTCGCATTGAATTGAGGCGGAACTCGAAGCTTGCATTCATTGAGAGGCGCTGTTCAGCGCGGTCCAGGCAGCTAAAGAATCCATCTAGTCTCTCCAATGGATGATGATCTTTCTATTCTCAATCGTGACGACCGAGATGAGCCTGTTCTCATAGCGTGCGCCACTAGAGACAATTCTTCCGTGCACTTCGTATTCCAGGATCACGACGCGACTATCCTGAGAGCGATGCACAACAAGCGCATCGCCGGAGTGAAGCCTGATGCTCTTGCCGTATCCCGAGAGGGCAGCCATTAGGTTGGCTCGCCCTCGAATGGTCACGGGCCAACCGGGGAAGTGATAGCGGGACTCAAAGGTTGCGTCTTCGGCGAAGGTATCAAAATAGTGTTCGCCGTCAACGACTCCGCGTAAGCCTCCCATGAGATTTCTAGGCTACTAGGCGTCTTCCTCTTTCCAATCGCTGTCTTCTATTTATGTCGAATGTCTCCGGGAGATCTCCGGAGGTCGAGAGGGTCAACGTTCAACTCCCAACTTACCGGCGCTAACGTAGGTGCGTAGCAAAGTGTGCTGGTGCAAGCCTGATAGCGCAGCTCACCGGCAATCGCAATGTTTTTCCCCGATGACAGCAGCGCTCGCGCGCCATCTCCGGCCTTCGAAAAACCTATCATGACATCCTGGGTGATACGAAATTTGCCCTCGAAGACTGGAGCTTGCTCCTGAATTGGCTCGAAGTAAAGCATTTTGGAATTTGGGTAACTTACAGGTCCCGATTCAACTCCTCCCGGCTTGGTCAATACCACCTGAATCGGCCTGTACCCTTTCGCGCCCGGTGCGTATACGTGAACGCCCGGTGGAAGTTGAACTTCCGCAATCAAGGTCACTCGGCTTCCTGGCACGACGGTGCGATCGGATTGTGAAAGGGTGAGCTCAAGGTGAGGCGCCTCTATACTCTCACTCACCTCCTGCGCCAGTTCCGGAAAAAGCTTGCCAATGACATTGTTCGCTGTGAAGCGGTCGGTATATTTGGCTTCGAAGTACGTTTCGCGAATGACTCCATTTTCGTCAATGTAGAAGAACCCAGGGTGCGCCATCCCTTTGGTCATTCCCTTCGCTTCCGCATTCAGCACGTTGAAGCTACGAATGACCCTGGACTCCGCGTCGGCCAGCAACGGAAATTGGATATGGTGCCGGTTGGCGAAGTCCATGAGGATGGCTGAGCTGTCATAGCTGATAGCCGCCACTTTGATGCCCTGCTTCTCGAAACGTGCTGTGGAGTTTTGCAGCTGCACGAGCTGCGCTTTACAAAACGGTCACCAATCCGCCGATCGAAAAAAGAGCAGCACGGTCCCTTTCGATCCCTTTAGTGTGGAACTCGATTGCACGTGGCCGAATTGATCTCTCAACGAGAATCTAGGCGCCGGTTGGCCTATTGCCAGCCCAACCGCCCGGACGTCAGGTTCGTTAGGAACGGGTTTTGCCTGCCCGCTGGTAAGAGCCAGCAACGCGATAAAGAAAGCGGAGGCGATCTCAAGTTTCACTTCGTAAACTCCCTTCGCGGCCAAACGTGATTTATTACGGCGTCGGATTTTCGATCAAACTCTTGATTCAGAATCGGACGATGATTCCCCCGCTGCTTATGAGGTTGTGCTGCGTGCTCGAGGACAACGCGAAGTTCAGGTTTGGATTGCCGGATACGAGATCGCGAAGTTCAGCCCGCAGGCCGAGGAAACGAAACAGCGTGTAATCCAAGCCGCCGCCAAAATCAAAAACGCCTCGATTCAGGAATTTGTTCGTGGTGTTCTGGCCGTTGGAAAATTGTGCTGACTGCTGGTAGAGCGCATATCCACCGCCAATCGCTACCCATGGGGAAATTCGCGCCGCTGGCGCAAACTTCAGGCGGAGACCGGGAGCAACATAGAGCGATGCATAGTTCTTCGGTACGATTGCCGTTGCCGAAGTCACGCTTCGGTTGGGCAGAGCGACAAATTCAATTTCGCCATAAAGCGCGGCAGTCTTCGCATGAAGAAAGCGGTACCCATAGTTGGCTTCCAGATTGAAGTCGCTGGAAATTTGCACCGTGCCCGTTCCTTGAAAACTGCGTGACTGGCTGAAGACGCCGCCCAGAGACACCGTCACCTCCTGTTTTTGGGCCAGAACTGGACGCGCACAAAGACACAGGCCCAGGAACAAGAAGACGCTGGAGCAAAAACGCGCCGCACTCGTAAGACAAAACTGCCTCATCGCTGTTCTCATCGTGCAAGTTGGCAGGCGAACACGTGATCGGTGAGCCCAACTCGACCGGAAAAGAGATGAGACTGTTCGTTCGCAGGAAAGTTGCAGGACTGTGCAGGAGAGTTAGAGCTTCAGGTTCAGCCCGGCACGTAACTTTTCCAGCCTTCCAGAATCTGTGGTAGTGCGTCAGACATTTTCGGAGGGGTCGGATGGACTTAGTTACGGCACACACTGAGGTTATGGACCATGCAATGCGGCCAGTGACCACAACGCGGATTCAGTCGCGGCTGGAAGCGACAGGAATCGTGGTTTCGCGCTACGGATTGGTCACGGTTTTATTGCTCATTGGGGTGCTGAAGTTCACTCCAGAGGAAGCCGCAGGCATTCAGCCGTTGGTTGCGCACAGCCCGCTAATGTCCTGGATGTATGGCCTGCTGAGCGTACAAGGGGTTTCCAACCTCATCGGTGCCATTGAGATCGCGACTGCCGCTCTCATGGCCCTTCGTACGCTGTCTCCGAAGGCATCGTTTGTAGGTAGCTCTGCAGCGGTCGTAACTTTCGTGCTCACCATTAGCTTCCTATTCTCAACGCCCGGAGCCGCGCACTTTAGACACGGCTTTCCAGTCCTGGGTGATGCAGGCCAGTTTTTGATCAAGGACCTGGTTCTGCTCGGAGCTTCGTTTTGGACAGCTTCCGAGGCATACCGGGCAACCCGAGGATAAGGAGCTCGGCGTCATGCCCATCCCAAACGAAGCGATCTCGGTCTGCTGGCTGGCAACCGGCCCCGGATGCTCAGCGAACCGCGCGGCGGCTGGAGCGAGGAGCCAGTGCAATAATTCGCGCCCAACGCGCGTTACATTGTCGAACCTGTCGATGACCGCGAGGAGCTAATCGTCGCTGATCTGAATTTGAATGAAATTGACCACGAGTTTCTGACTCTCGATGTGTCCGGGCATTACCCTCGGTCCGACGTGCCCACATTCGAAACAAAAGCACAATAACTCACCCCGACCTTTAGCTGTCCGTGAAGGGCGAGCGCGTCGCGGTCAGGGTATCGTAACTTTTTCTGCCGCGCTGAATCTGACTTGGCATGCGCAGGAATGTCTTTCTGCTGATGCTGGGCTTGGCGTTCATAGTCGCTACCAGTCCAGCCCAGGGAAACCCCAATCATCTCCGCGGGCAAACGTCGCCGTACGTGAAACGAGCAGCTTCCCAACCCGTTGATTGGTATCCTTGGGGTCTAGAGGCCTTCCGGCGTGCCCGCGAACTGGATCGCCCGATTCTGCTAGATGTCGGCGCCGTGTGGTGTCCGTGGTGTAGCCTCATGGATCGCGATACCTACACAAACGCGGCGACGGCCGATTACATCAATCAGCATTTTGTTTCTATAAAGGTTGACTTCGATTCAGCTCCAGAGTTGGTGGCGCAATTGCAAAGAGCCCAAGCGCTGCTAAACCTGCCTGCCGGGCTGCCACTCACATCTTTCATCACACCAGAGGGAAAGCTCTACTTTGGCGCGGGATACCTGCCG
The DNA here is from genome assembly GCA_963709305.1 of uncultured Acidobacteriaceae bacterium. GTDB lineage: Bacteria > Acidobacteriota > Terriglobia > Terriglobales > Acidobacteriaceae > Sulfotelmatobacter. The sequence goes on from CAVPWO010000019.1 coordinate 184,558, forward strand.
GCCGAGCACAAGGCGGGCAAACCGTCGTTTCGAGAGGCAGCGGAAGAAGCACAGAACCGCTATGCCGATAAGAGCAAGATCGAGGAAGAGTCATTTCAATTGGAGGTTCCCAGGAAACCATGAAGACAATTATCGCGTTATTGTGGTTATTGCTTCTCTCAGCGTCCGCCGCGTTCGCAATCGATAACTTGAAACTCAATCCGCACCTCGACTACGGCAGTGACAGCCTCGACGGTCCACTCATCACCGGACTGGATGCTCAGTCAGGATTTGTTTCGGGCAAGACCAATTACGTCATCATGTACGGCGAGGGATGCTTTAACTCAAAGCGGCAAGCACGTCGCACGGTTGAACTGTACAATAAGTACCGTTCCCAGGTGCACTTTGTGGTCGTCGACCTTGACGTTCAGCGCTCGCCCGAACAGCAGGAACTGGTCAAGAAATACTACACGGGCTATATCCCACATGTCGTCGTATTGAACGCGCACGGCGAGCCCCTTTACAACCAATCCGGCGAAGTGGACTCCGGAGTTATTGAAGACCTCTTCAAGAGATCTGCTGTGCAGTGAGTGACGAGACCTTCGGGAGGGAATCGATGGGCAAGGTCGTATACACTTCGAAGTCAACGATAGAACGCAAGCGCGGCCCGTTGCGTATCGCACATTTGCCAGGCGAGGCTCAGCCAGTCGTCTACAGTGTGCACGGAGCGATTGCAGAGCACTATAAAGTTGACCCGGCAAAACTAACCGAATCACACGCTGCTACGATTGACTATGTTATTTCGGCGACCGCCGGCTGAATGCTGGGCACTTTCGGGGGCGCGCTGGAAGCGCGTCAAATTGATGCCAGCGATGGTAAGCTTAGCGCGGAAGTGACCGGCGAAGTGGAAGAGGAAGATGGAGTGCTGGTCATCCGCAGGATCCATGTAGCGATGCGCCTGATTGCACCGGAACAGACAAGAGACAAGGTTGACCGCGTACACGCCATTTATGCGATGAAGTGTCCCCTGTACCGGACTCTGCACAGCGCCATCAGACTTACGTCGTCATTCGAGCTGGTATCGTCGTGATGATGTCCGGCCTCGACTCGAACTGGCTGTGAGACCTACGCGTATTGCACGTTAAGCTAACTTTGCGTTTGTCTTGCACTTTAAGAAGTAGAGTTTTGAAAGTGCTTTCACGAACCGCAACCTCGATAGTTCTCCTCGCTGCTCCCGGTACGGAGCCGCATCCGACCGACGCTTGATTGCCGAGGTTGGCGTTTCGCCAACCATCTGATCCCTGTTGCGGTATTAGCCTATATTCAGCAGATGCGGGACGCCATCGGGCCTAAACCGCGAGGATTTACTGCGATCGGCGTTTTCTTGTTCTTTGGTGCCGTCGTGGCGAGTCTCGCCGCAACAACTTTGCTCTGGCGAGGCACGGTTCTTGATCGTCTCTGGACGTTCAATCCGACTGCGTACAAGCAACTTGCGCCTGTGGGCCGTATCGTTGGGATTCTCTTCTTGGCGCTCAACGCGGCCCTCACCACGGCAGGAATCGGATGGTTTCAACGCCGCCTTTGGGGATGGAGACTAACGGTCGTAATCATCTCGACGCAGGTTCTAGGGGATGTCGTTAACTGCGTCAGAGGCGACTGGCTGCGCGGCGGAACTGGCGTCATCATCGCCGGTGCACTCTTGCTGTTTCTGTTGCAGCCAAGAATCAGAGCCGCATTTGCCTAAAATTCTGCGACCAAGCGAAGGAGTACTTTCGCAAAGGAGCATAAAGTTTCAAGAGAGGGATATAGCTCAAGATCCCGGCGCCCTGGCCGATCTCAAGAAACTTGGCTACATGACCACTCCTGTGATTGTCATTGACGGAGCAGTGATTGTTGGCTTTGATTCAGCCAAGATTGACGAGTACGCAAGTTGACTCGCATAAGGTACGACACGTCTTCTGCGGAAGCAACTCCACGCCGCAGTTGTTTCAGGAATCGGCTTACCACTGCGTTCAAGCGGCTCCATGCCCGCCTCGCTGAATTACGCGACCTTCACCGAAAGCTCTGTTCCACTCTTGAGCGGCAGCGTAACCGAAATAAATCCCTTGCCCGGATCGCGAATAAACTCCAGAAAATCCGGCTCTGCGTTGTCGTTCATCACATACCCGCCAACGCGAAGTTGTGAAGCGACGATCTTAATCACGTCGCAGGCGAGCGAAGGCTCTTCATCGCGCGGCCAGCCGTCGATCAAGGCAAAATCCACCGAACCCCCGAGATCCTGCAGCGTTCGCCGCGCATCGCCCTCGCGAATTTCCGCATAGTCGGCGAGACCAGCCTCGGTGAGATTGCGCATCGCGGTCGCAACTTTTGCCGGTACGAGTTCCGAAGCGATCACGCGACCGCCGCCGTTATCGCGCATAGCCGCCGCAAAATAGAGGGTTGACATTCCGACCGAAGTCGCGAACTCGACCACACGTGTAGCGCGCATTCCGCGGCACAAAAGATAGATCAGGTCGCCTTGGTCAGGACGAATCGAGAATCCCCTGTCTGCATAGTCATACGGATCCCGGCTTTGGCCGTCGTCGTTCGGACTGCCGGCCTGCGCGCCGCGACGTTCCACCTCAAGTCGCTGGATTACCGCGCGGACTCGTTCATCCGGAATTACGCTCTTGAAGGTTTCATTCAGCAAAGTGTTTGGCATGAATCTCTCTTTCTGTTGGTCGGTCCTTTCAAGTTTGATGTGCGCCTGCGGGTGCCGCTATTTTCCCAGTATCTCGGCTGCAGCCTGATCGAGAATTTTGGCAATCCGCTTCGCTTCCTCGGGATCGCACCCGTGTTTGCGGCGCAGCGCGTGCTTCAGAGCGTGGCGCGCACGATGCACTTCATCGGAAGCACCTCCGTCAGAATCGCCCACGCCGGCAAATGCTTCGCGTACCTGCTCCATTCGTCCTCCAATGCGCGCCAGAGCATCGAGAATCGCTTCGGAGTTCGCGCGGTTTGCTTCCAGATGGGCCTTGCCCTCGGGCGTAATGCTGTAGAGCTTCCGCGTACCCTGCTGCTCCACGCTGGTGTGACCGATCTCATGCAGGTAAGTCAGCGCGGGATAAATCACGCCTGGGCTCGGCGTATAGAATCCGCCCGAACGTTCTTCGAGGCTCTTGATCAACTCATAGCCGTGCGCTGGTTGTTCGGCGAGCAACGCCAGTATCACAAGTTGAATGTCGATCGCGTCGAGCTTGCGCCCGCCAGGAAAATCGCCGCCGGCGAAGTCGCCCATAAATCCAGGGCCTCCACGACGGAATCCGCGGCGCCCATGATGATGTCCAAGTCCTCGGGCGTGTCCTCGGCCATGTTCGCGACTGTTTTCGCCGCTGTGGTCGCGTCCGTGTCCTCGGGTGTGTTCTCGGTAGCGCTCGCGACCGTGTTCGCAGCCGAAGGCTCTATCGCGACGTGTTGAGGTTAAGAGATCTTGGTAGTGGTTTTGTTTAATCATGTTTTACAATATATCGTACGATGTATTGTACGTCAATGATATTTTAAAGCTCTGGCTCCAAATGTTCTCAAATGATTGAAGATAAATGATTTAATTACTCGGATTCGCGCGAGTTTCCCGCGCCTAAGGCAAGCCGAACGAGTTGGAGCCTCGGGATATGTGTGTAAATCAGATGCCGGGCGGGGACTACTGATAGGCATTCGAGCAGTGTTGCGGCAAGAAGAATTCTTTACCAGTTCGAGCCGCAGCACTAGCGGTCAAAACGAACCGGATGACAAGGACCAAGATCCTCTCAGCGATAAAAGCGAGGCGGGAAATATCCCTAAGTCCGCAGCGTGAAATCCGCGCCGAAAAAAACGAACGGCTTGGGTAATATCAAAGCCGGTAGATGGTGAAGACGAACCTTGCCAAATGGGCGGCCATCGACAGGCTTATCCTTGAAGCTCGCACTCTCACTTTCCATCAACTCCGGGCGTTTCGCAAGCGATGCCCACGGATGACTTGCTCGACCAATTCTTCGCCGAACCGTCTGGTAAACGGGCCCGAGCCCAATAAGAAGCGATAATAGATCGCGCCAAAGATCGCGTCGTTCAGCAAATCAGGTTCTGTATCTGACCGCAATTCGCCTGCATTCTTGCCCCGCTGCAGATCGGCGATGGTAGCGGTCCGCCGAGGACTAACCCATCGGTCGAAGAACGCCTGTCTGATGGCTGGCTCGCTCTGGCCCTCGGCGATCAGCCCGGCCACGATCTTGCCAAACGGACCGCTGAAGGCGTCGATCAAGCGCCGCACCCGAAGGCGCAGAGACTCTTCCGCGGTCAGGACCGTCGGTTTCTCCAGGTTGGGAGCCATCCGCTCGCAGAGCATAGCCAACACCAAGGTTGCTTTGGTCGGCCACCATTTATAAAGGGTGGGTTTGCCCACCCCGGCCCGCTTGGCGACCTCTTCTATGGTCAGGTCTCGGACTGACTTTTCCTGAAGCAGGGTATAGACCGCAGCCATGATGTTGGTATGCGATGCCGCCATCTCGCTTGGTGGTCGGCCTTTGCGCGCAGTGGGGAGCACGTTCTTCTTCATGACACTAAGTTTAACGGAACGTAGCGTAAATTCAATTGACATCGGTAGCGCTTTATTATAAAACGTAACGTAAAGTAAATTAAATGATCGATCAGCTAGCTGGCTGAAACCAGTTATCACCGCAAAAGGAGAATGTAATGAATAATCAACCGCGTCCCTACGAACCGCTGACTTCTCAAAACGCGGCTCTCGTCCTCGTCGATCATCAGGTCGGTCTCATGACGGGCGTCCGGGACTATTCCACCGGCGAGCTCAAACACAATGTAGTTGCTTTGGCCAAAGCTGCAAAAGCGTTGAAACTCCCGATCGTCGTCGTCACAACGGCGCGTGACAGCATGTGGGGCCCGACGTTCCCGAACTTGTGGAAGCACTGCCAGGCATCGAGATCATCGATCGTTCGTCGGTCAACGCATTCGACGACGCGCGCGTGACTCGCGCCATCGAGGCGACCGGTCGCAAGAAGCTGATTTTCGCGGGCATCTCGCTTGAAGTTTGCGCGGCTCTTCCGGCCATGACAGCCGTGGCAAAGGGGCTCGACGCTTATGTGGCGGTCGACGCCTCAGGGACATTTAGCGAAACCAAGCGACAGGCTGGGATCCTGCGCATGCTACAGGCGGGCGTTATTGTCTCTGACTACGCAACCTTGATGGTAGAAATCCTCAAAGACAATGCGCGACCGGAGGCCGGCGAGGTCTACGCGGCCATGGATATGGGCTGGGCCAAGCTCGTCGGCCAGATCGCCCAAGCCTACGACAAGTAAATGGGACTGTTTTCGGGGTTTCGTGCTCACGCTGACAGCCTGACGGCAGCGGCCCGCTGTAACCGCCGCCGTCCTTCACGAAGAACGCGGCGGACGAAGCTGTTGGCCGCTGCTCTTGTGGTCGTCGCAGCCGTACCGATTTTGGCGCAGTCACATCCTAACCCTGCGCAATCCTCGCAAGTCACCAACGCCGATGGCCCGCAGTTGACCGCGGGAGGCTCAGGCATGCCCGATTATCAACTGGATCGCAGTGAGGAGGACTGGAGCGGTTTATGTCGCCACGCCAGCGGGCGTGACGACTTTTGGGACCCACTCAAGTGCATCGGGCTTGGACGACCTTTCTGGAAGGTCTCCTTCGGCGCAGAATTACGCGGTTCATATGAGGTCTACTGCAATTACAATTGGGGCAGCGGACCACAGGATGGCAACGGCTACTATCTCAACCGACTCATCAGCCACGGGGACTTTCACCTTGGTCCGTCGGTGCGTATCTTTGCGGAACTCCAGAGTGGTCTTGAGTTCGGTCGCAATGGAGGCCCCAGGCCCGCGATTGATGAGGACAAACTTGACGTCAGCCAACTGTTTCTCGAACTGAGATCGTCAACGCAACAGCACAAACTTCCAATCGAGGTCCGCGTCGGCCGCCAAAACCTTAACTACGGGGACGGCAGCCTTGTTTCGATACGCGATCTAAACGTCCGTCGGCCTTTTGACGGGATCAAGCTGATCCTACGGCCATATGACTGGCGCATCGATATCTTTGCCGCAAAACCTGTAGTGACCAGCCCTGGATTCTTCGATGACGCTCCCGATCACACTCAAACGTTCTGGGGAATTTGGGCCACCGACACGAAGGAACAATCGTTCGTCCGACAACTAGACTTTTATTACCTCGGGCTAGACCGTAAAAATGCTCAGTTTGACCAAGGGACTGCTCGCGAGCGACGGAACACGCTGGGAGTCAGAGCTCACGAGACGGCGAGTAAATTAGCCTTCATCCAAGAGGGAGATTTACAGTTAGGAACTTTCGGATCGGGGCGACTGTTGGCATGGAAGTTTGCGGATGGACTGTCCTACTCACTTCCAAAACTTCGGCAGCATCCGATTCTGGGACTTCAGGGAGCAATTTCTAGCGGCGACAAAAACCCGCAGAACGTTGACCTTCAGACGTTTTATCCCCTGTTCCCTTCGGGCCTGTACTATGGCGACATGGTCTTCACGAGCGGATCCCTCAACGCAATCGTGGCCCATCCGAGCATTGGTATGCAGTTATCGAAGGGTGTTTCGCTCAATGTCGATAGCTTCTTTTTATGGCGACAAAGAACGACCGATGGACTCTATTCTCAAGCCGGCATGTTCCTGCGCACGGGACAGACATCGCGGTCGCGCTACGTGGGTGCAACGCAGGATTTGAGCATCGCATGGCGTGTGGACCGACATACCACCGTGCGGTTCTTGGCAGCCTACTATGAGGTTGGGTCATACCTTCGCGACACACAGCCTCTTGGAAAGAACACAGCGTATTTTTCGGTAATAGCGAATTACAAGTTCTAAAGCACAAGCTACCGGCAGCTTTACTCGATATGGTCCACTACTCCCGGATGACGGGCAAGCCAGACGGCAAGCCGATGTACCGAAGAAATGGACCGGGGGGACTTTACCGTCTCGTGGGAGGCTCGGTGCTTTTCCGATCCATCTTTGACAATCTATGCGATACTCGGGTCGCAGTCTCGTGTAGGTTGGACTCCAGAGCGAAAAACAATTTCGTACAATAAACGTACAATGGATCGGGCAATCGTGCCTTTTTAGCCTTTGTGGCATTTCGTAGAATCAATACTTACGTGTTGTCAACATAGTGATTAGTTCGACTCTCCCGCCGCCTCCACCAATACCTTGTTTATTATCAATTATTTACGGGGCATTTTAATTTCGTACAATAGCGTTTTGCAGAGGCGGATTTTCCGCCGGTCTTATCTCACGGTTTTCACAGAAAGGCTTGGCGTTCTTTCCACAGTCGGCGTGGGCGCAAATGATGCAGACTCCGTTTCTCGGTCCAAAAGCTCGCGAACTATTTTTTCTCCCCTTGAGTTCCCTCGCGTCTGAATGATGTTGTAAGTCTTTGTGTCGCGAGGAACGAAATTGACTCTTATGGGCGGCACCGTGGGAGGCGGCCTTTCAACGCTGCTAACCGGACACGTAATCAAGAATCTTGGATATATCCCGGTATTTACGGCGCTTGGATTCATGCATCTGACCGCTTATGCGCTTATATCAATCGGTTCGCGAAGTCTGGATATGCGCGCGAGCTCAGCTATTGCCCATACCAGCGATGGTTCTTCCGGGAATTGAGACCTGATGTCGAAGTAAATGTCGGGATAGAACCCGAAGTCTCGGCGTGAGGCGTCGATCGCGCACGACAACTGCTGCCGCTGCCCAAAGTAGGCGCCTAACAGGCTGCGGAAAAAGGGTTCGGTAGAGAGCATGGCTTGCCTTCCGGTGGTTTTCCGATGCCATTGTCGTCGGGTTGGCCACGTTGAAGGGTGCTCAGAGCAGACCTTTGACAGTTATGCACACTGCCGCTGTGGGGCACTACGGATCAGGTTGCGGATGCGAACTAAGTTGTAAGCCGCCGCCGCGAAGGTGAACATCCAACTGACGCGCTCCAGTCCGCGATGCCGCAGCTTGCGCAACAACCCGATGCTCTTCATCCAGCCGAACACCTCTTCGACCCGCTTGCGTTTCCTCTGACTGACTTGATACCCCGTATGGCGCGTTGTGCGCTCATCCATGGCGCTGCGGCGATTCGTGTCGTTCTGCGCGATGTGCGGCGTAATCTCCATGTGGCGCAGTTCGGCGATGAAATCGTGGGCATCATAACCCTTGCCTGCTCCAAGCGTGACGCGGTGAGTGCCGCGCAGACCTTCAGCCATCAGCAACGCGGCATCGCGCTCCGCCGAACCGTACGCTCGCGTGGTGAGTGTCGAAACCACCAGACCGTTGCGGTTCTCTGTCAGCAGATGGCCGCGATAGGCCAGTACCGCGCCGCTGCCTCGGCTCTTGCGTGACAGCATGGCATCGGGGTCGGTAGTCGAGCAGTGGGTCTGGTTGTTGCGCTTCTCGCGGTGGAAGTTTACGGTCGGATTTGAGCCTTCGCCCGTTCCAGTGGTGGGCGGCTGGCGGTCATCGTCGACATGGCGAAAGCTCTTTTGTCCGGCCCATGCCTCCAGTAGGGTTCCATCCACGGTGAAATGCTCATCGGAGAGCAGATTTCGCTGTCGTGCCTGCTTGAGCACGGCTGCGAAGAAAGCGTCGGCGATGTTGCCTGCAAGTAGACGCTGGCGATTCTTCGTGAACACCGTCACGTCCCAAATCGGATCATCCATGTTCAGTCCCACAAACCAGCGGAACAACAGGCTGTAGTCGAGTTGCTCCATCAACATCCGTTCGCTGCGCACCGAGTACAGCACTTGGAGCAGCACCGCACGCAATAACCTCTCCGGTGCGATCGATGGCCGTCCACTCTTGGCGTATAGTCTGCTGAAACGAGGCTTCAGTTCGCGCAGGGCTTCATCGGCCATGACACGTAGCTGCCGAATCGGGTGGTCGTGAGGGATTCGTTGCTCAGGGCTTACGTAGCTGAAAACTCCTAACTGCTGATCGTCTTGTCCACGCATGTCTTCTTCTTATCAGGTTCTGTTGTGGAAACAAGAGAGTTTTCAGGTACAGCACCAGCTTCTTCGAAGTCGATGCCTCGGCAGGCGCAACGGCCTGTTTGCAGCAGTTATCTTCAATTGCCTGAGGAGGAGCGCATACCAGACTTGTTTGCTTAACGAGGCGAATCTACGTGGAACGGAGCGCCTTGTGACTTGAAGTTCGCGATTTCCTCCATCGACCTGTTCCATTTAATGCGGTTAGAAGGCTGCCACTTTGGGTCGGCGAATGCCTTACACGGTTCGTTTGGAAATTCGGTGAACGTCCAACCCGTGAAGAACCAGTCGTTATGCTCATATACCGCATGCACAACAGCAATGCCGTTAAACATCATGCCTTCGCGGCGGGCCTTCCCGCACCCATAGACATCGAAACCATCATCGTTTTTCTCGGATCGGTCGGGGTTGAATTCGAGGAGGTCTGGCATCTGTGCGAAATCTATCCCATGCTCATGCTTCATGGCAGCAATGAATGTCTGCCGATCTGCACCTCCCTTGCCGGTGTCCGAGACCAAATCGTACAGCCTGTCCCACTTTCGTCCTCTATATGCTTCCACATATGCGCCTAACCGTTTGGTCAAGGCTTCTCGTTGCGCGGCTGGAATCTCGGACAGTGGTTCCGTCCCACCTCCAGCGACACAGAGGGCAGAGGCAAGACATGCAGCAAGGATGAGAACAATTCTCCTACGTGTATTCATCTCGACCTTATTATCACAAAGCAAACCCTTCGCGAAACCGAGTTTTTCCGCAACCTGCTAATGCATCGTATTTATCCGTCGAGGGCTGAGCGGCGATCACCTTCTCCAACTCCGTTGGACCCATACACGCAGCGGGCATTTGCGCGAACAAGATCGCGCTGAATGCCTGCATAACCCAGGCGCAGCAAGCAATTCGCGCCCACCGTCACATTCTGACCAACCTCATCGTCTGCTTCGCGCTAGCGCTTCATCGTAGCAGAGAAGGGCCGGACCACTTCAGCCCGAATGTTATGATCGCGAAGTGATGCGCGTGCGTATCCGGCGGTCGGGCAAATTGATTCTTGGCCAGATTCCTTTCTTGTTAGGCCTAGTAATCCTCGGCCTCGGCTCTGTTCAGCGCGCGCATGCCCAGGGGGTGGCCACGGGAGGTACTGCGGTCCCCGCGCCGCCGCTTCCTGCCGGGATGAAACCGCCAACAGTTGAATATCACGATATCGCGGCCCAAGCTGGTCTCACCGGCGTAAACATCTCTGGCTCAGAAACTGCGAAGCAATACATTGTGGAAACGACCGGCAACGGCGTTGCGATCTTCGATTTCGATAACGACGGCCTGCCGGACATTTTTCTGGTCAACTCAGGGACACTCGGGACAAACGCGGTTCATCCCAAGCATTTCCTTTATCACAATCTGGGCGGACTGAGATTCGAAGACGTTACCGACAAGGCGGGAATCAAGCCCACCGGATGGGGACAAGGGGTCTGTGTCGGAGACGTAGACAATCATGGATATCCGGATTTGTTCATCACCCAGTGGGGACAGAACGTTCTCTATCGAAATCTCGGCAATGGCACGTTCAAGGACGAGACCAAGGAGCGGGGGCTGCTTTCGCCAAAACCGCGCTGGAGTACAGGCTGCGCGTTTCTCGACTTCAACCGAGACGGATTTCTGGATCTGGTCGTCGTCCATTATGTGGACTTCGACCTGGCCCACACGCCTCACCCTGGTCAGACCAGCCAATGCCAGTGGAAAGGAAAGCCGGTGATGTGCGGCCCGCGTGGCCTACCGCCCGAAACGCTCTCGTTCTATCAAAATGATGGACACGGGAACTTCATCGATGTTTCGGATCAGGTTCACATTTCAGGTCCTAAGAACTACTACGGATTCACTGCGTTAACAGGAGACTTCGACAACGATGGTTGGCCGGACATCTTTGTGGCTTGTGATTCGACCGCGAGCTTGTACTACCACAACCTGGGAGGAAAAATGTTTGAAGAGATCGGACTCCGCGCCGGCCTCGCATACAACGAAGATGGACGCGAACAAGCCGGTATGGGCGCCGCTGCCGCCGATTTCGACGGTGATGGCCTGCTCGACATTTTCAAGACAAACTTCGCCGATGACACTCACACCATGTTCAAGAACAGAGGGGGAAACAACTTCGAAGACGATACCATCGGCTCAGGTCTGGCAGTGAACACAAAATATCTGGGCTGGGGAACCGCATTTCTTGATTTCGATAATGACGGATGGAAGGACCTAATCGTCGCGAATGGCCATGTGTATCCCGAAGTAGATACTGGCCACACCGCCGAAAAGTATAAGCAGCCACGACTTCTCTATTGGAACCGCGGTGACGGCGAGTTCTTTGATCTGTCCGCGCAGGGCGGGCCGGGTATTTCCAACGTTCATTCCTCACGCGGACTGGCCGTAGGCGATCTGGACAATGACGGGAGCGAAGAAATCGTGATCAGCAATATGGGCGAAGCACCATCTCTGCTCAAAAACTTTACAAGTAGTGGGAACTCGCTGCTGGTGCGCGCTCTCACCTCCGGGCGGGATGCTATTGGCGCCCGCCTCACCGTCACTGCTGGTGGACATAAAGAAATTGACGAAGTGCGCAGTGGCGGCTCGTACATCTCACAAAATGATCTTCGCCTGCACTTTGGCCTTGGCAGCGCCAAGACTGCGGATATATCAATCCGTTGGCTTGACGGCAAAGTGGAAAATTTCAAATCGGCGGCAGCGGGTCAAATTCTGACAATCGAAGAAGGCAAGGGGATGGTTCGTACACAGCCCTACACTTCCGCAAAGAAATGAGCTCGACATCACTCAGGACTGTGACATCAGTCTCAATCCTGCTCCCTCAGGATCGTTGCGCACTGCGCACGGCGTATCAAAGTACATGGTTGCACGGTGTTCAGCGGTGTATGCTGGCCAATGCGGCAGGCCGCTGTGATTAGGATCGCCGGTTCGGGCAAAATTTATCCAGGCAGTGCTGATCTGCTTCGATAAAACAAATGCCTCAGGCGTGCCCCCACTGTAGTGGTCGCAAATTTCAGCATTGTCGAACGTGAACGCGATTTCACAGGCGTGGAACGAACCGGGGCGATTGTCCAGCACCGGCGTCCGCCAAGAATATATATAAGAGTATGCCGGCGCGCCGCCCAAAGCAGCTTTCCTGATAGCCTGCTCGAACGCAGGACGACGAAAGGAAGCGGCGGCAATGATGGCATACAGGTCGAATGGAGTCGCTTTAGGGTAATCGCGTCGGTAGGCGTCGATGATCGGCTGGCTACTGTCGCCAAATTCTTCCTTCACCAATCGGTTAACTTCTTCCACTCCCATCGCATTGGCATCGGGACGGTCGAGCCCGCTTACACCCTCGTGCAGATCTGTGCCGGTTAACAACGGAACGTCCGCAGATATTTCTGGAGCTCCCGGATCGAATGGATGCCGAGGAAGGATGAGGCCGTCTACGGTCGGCCCCCAATCATATTCGCCGTAGGTTCTCCGAAGAGAAGATTTGGGCCGAGGTATTTTCTTCATGGCTTCCGCCGCAGCGCCCGAAAGCCGATCCACCGGAATTACTTGAAGATCGCTCAACTGCGACTTGGATAGCCCCAGCTCGGCGAGCACCATTTCAGCCAACCGTCCGGAGTAGTCAGGAGAAAGAGATTTAAGAAAGGGTCCGCTCTGCACAATCGCACGGTGGAACAATCCCTTGGCCGCCGGCATCGCCATAAGAGCAAGAACTTTTCCACCGCCGCCCGACTGACCAAAAATCGTGACGCTGCCCGGATCGCCGCCGAAAGTTGTGATGTTATCGCGAACCCATTCTAAGACAGCCACCAGGTCAAGCATGCCCACGTTGGCGGAACTGTCATATTCTTCTCCTCCTACGTGTCCAAGGTTGAGATATCCATACACATTGAGCCGATGATTGTGATTCACGACCACCGCATCGTGATTGCGGGCAAGACTTTCGCCGTCGTAGGAAAGAAGATCATGACCACTGCCGGCGGAAAATCCTCCTCCGTGCATGTAGACCATGACTGGGCGCTTATGGGAGCCATTGATCTCCGGTGTCCATACATTCACGCGCAGACAGTCCTCGCCGGGCACGGTTAGGAACGCACCGCGATGCAGCACAAACTGATCCTCATCGGAATTCGCCAGGTTTTTCCCGTCAGTATCAAAATGCGCGGAGTCCAGGTAGGGACAAATACGGCCGTACTGCAGCGCGTTGCGAATTCCCGTCCACGGTTCAGGTTTGACTGGAGGCATGAAGCGCCTGGCGCCAGCTGTGGAGGCGCCGTAGGGTACGCCTTTGAAAGTGTATACGCCGTTCCGCCTGAATCCACGAATTTTCCCTGCGGTTGTTTCCGCGACTGTTGCCGCATCGGAAGCGATGACCGTGCTGCCTCCGCAACTGCTTGTTCTGCCGGATTTTGTTTTCTTGTGAGCTTCCGGCGTGGACTGCGCTGTAGATGTTGCGGGTAAGATGACCGAACCGGCTAATCCTGCTCCCAGGGTTGCCATGGCGCTGATGAAGGAACGCCGTTCCTTGAATGCCGAGCCTGACTCGCGATCTAGCAGATTTTTCGACGTCGTTTCTGGCTCACCTCTTAGATTGTCCAACGGCGGGATCCTCCGTTCGTCTTGTGCCTAATCTCTTCGCCGCACTTTTCTATTACTGAAATAATCTATCCGTCAATACAAATCGTGGCGCATCCGCTGTCGATCGACTCCTCGATCCAGCCATATTGATCAGTGGTATGGCGAGGGCAGAAATGCCCGTGAGCGTCGATGCGCATGAGCGGTTCACACCGTCTTGGACTTAGCGCTGCTCTGAGAAGTTCACGACGCGTTGCCGCGATTCGCCCAGCCCTTCAATCCCCAACTCGACCACATCTCCAGATTTGAGGTACTGCGGCGGTTTCATTCCGAGCCCAACTCCGGCGGGCGTGCCGGTGCTGATGACGTCTCCGGGAAGCAACGTCATGAATTCGCTCACATACGACAAGAGAGTCGCAACTTCAAAAATCATATTCGCGGTGGAACTGTTTTGGCGAATCCCTCCATTAACTTTGAGCCACATTTTTAGATTGCTCGGATCAGGAAGCTCGTCGGGAGAGGCAAGAAACGGGCCCAAGGGTGCGAAAGTATCTGCGCTCTTGCCTTTCACCCACTGGCCTCCGCGCTCGAGCTGAAAACCGCGTTCAGAATAGTCGTTGTGCAGGACGTATCCGCCAACGTAGTCAAGAGATTTCTCTATCGGGACGTAGAGCGCAGTCTTGCCTACCACGAGAGCAAGTTCAACTTCCCAGTCCACCTTGGCGGCATTCCTCGGAATCACTAGCGCATCGTTTGGTCCGACTAAGGATGTTGTCGACTTGAAAAAGATGACTGGCTCTTTCGGAATTGCAGCCCCGGTCTCGGCCGCATGGTCACGGTAGTTGAGTCCGATGCAAATGATTTTGCTGGGGCGACAAATCGGCGGCCCCAGACGTATTGTGGACGGGACGCGCGAAGCCGAAAAGACGTGGGTTTTCAGCCAGCCGCGAAGAGCATCCATGCCACCTCGCGCAAAAAATGTCTCGTCGTAATCCGACCCGAAATCCGAGACATCCAGGCGGGAGCCGTCGTGGAGGAGGACTCCCGGCCGTTCTCCGCCAGCTTCGCCGAATCGAATAAGTTTCAATGTTTTAGTCTCGCATCGCGGGCCGAATGTGCCTCGCCAGCTAGGTTTCTAGTTTAAAAATACGTTCCATGCGCAGCCATTTTTCGCCAGGCTTTGCTTCCGGCAACGCTTGCTGAAATTTCCACATGAGCTGCTCCCAGGCTTGAACCTGCGGATTCTGCTGGTCGGCCTTGGCTTTCTTTTCGAACGAAAAGCTCCGGTTTACTTCCATGATCATGAACATGCGCGTGCCGAGCAGGTAAATCTCCAGATCTTCAATACCGGAGTCCCTTAAGGCTTGGGTGATCTCGGGCCAGATTTTCTCGTGGTGTTTCCGGTACTCGGCAATCAGAGCGGGATCGTCTTTCAAGTCGAGAGCGAAACAGAATCGGCGGTTCATTTTACGGTACTCAGTTCGGCAACTTGCGGTACCAGAACAGGCCGATAGCCGCGCACCGCGAAGTAGAGCACATAGGCCTGGCAGATTAGGGGCACTATGAAAGCTACGCGAATGTTGCTGTGGTCAGAAATAAATCCCATAATGGCGGGGAAGATGGCCCCACCAATGATTGAAGCCACCAACAAGGAAGACCCCAGCTTTGTGTATCGCCCAAGCTGCTTGATGCTTAGGGCAAAAATAGTTGGGAACATGATCGAATGGAAAAAACCGATCAGGACGACCGCCCACAGGGGTGCCGAGCCGGAGCCGAGGAGAACCACGAAGAGACAGACCAGAGTCGAGAGCGAAAACAATGAAAGCAGCCGGGCGGCAGGCATTCGTTTCATGATGTAGGAACCGGAGAACCTTCCGATCATGAATCCAATCAAGTGCAACTTCAAATAGAAGGAAGCATCTTTTTGAAGCATTCCAGGAATACTATGCTGCGCCAGTCGAATGACGAAGCTGCCCACGCCGACCTGAGCGCCAACGTAGAAGAATTGTGCGATAACTCCTTTTACCAGGTGACCATAATGCCGGATATCGCGCAGCTCTTCCCCGGTTGACTCCTGCTTCACCGCTGCGTCGGTTGCGCCAACCTCAGGCAACTGGGAAAGAAAAATCACAACAGCGTAGGCGAGAAAAAGTCCTGCGATGACCAGGTAAGGGATCCTCACGGTGCTGACCACCGCCGTGCGATATTCAGCCATTTGTGTGGGCGTCATGGTCGTCAACTTCTCGCGCGAGTACTCGAGAGCCGAGAGGATAAAGGCAGCTCCGATGAACGGTGTCACGACTGCGCCCACGGCGTTGAACGACTGTGCCAGATTTAGCCGCCGCTCTGAACTCTGCGCTGGCCCCAGCAGCGTTACGTAAGGGTTGGCAGCGACCTCAAGGACACCTTGGCCGCACGCCATAACAAATGAAGCAAAAAGAAATAATCCATACACCTGAATTGAGGCCGCGGGAATAAACAGCAGTGCGCCCGCCGCGCATGTAACCAGACCAACAACGATTCCATTCTTGTAGCCGATCCTTTCCAGCAGCCGCCCTGCAGGCAACGCGGAAAGGCAATAGCCGCCGAAGAACGCCACCTGGATGAGTGCTGATTGAAAGTCGTTCAGATCGAAGACCTTCTTCAAATGCGGGATGAGAACATCATTGAGGTTGACTCCCAGCGCCCAAAGAAAAAATAGGGTGGTGACGAGAATCAGTGGAGCGACATATCGTCGCTCGGTGATGGGTGCTGAGGTTGTCATAACTTAAGTTAAAGCTCGATCAAGATGCACGTAGCCACCATCCACGAACACATGCTGGCCGGTTATGTGCGCGGCACGCGCAGAAAGGAGAAAGACTACCATTGCCGCGATCTCATCGGGAGAGGTCATTCTCTTTTCCAGAGGAATCTTGGACAGGACGGACTGCCAGCTTTCTTTTCGGGATCAGGGAATGTGTCAAGCCACTGACGGTAGAGCGGTGTCATCACCTCTGCGGGAATCACCGCGTTCACGCGAATGCCGTAGCCCAGCAGCTCGGCCGCCCATTCGCGGGTCAACGCCAATATTGCTCCTTTGGATGACGCATATCCTGACGTACCACCTTGACCCGTAATAGCTGTTTTTGAACTGATGTTCACGATGCAGCCGCGCGTTTTCTTCAGATATGGAAGCGCGAAATGCGCCATGTTGTAGTAATGCAGCAGATTACGGCCTAGCGAGTCTACGTATTGTTCTGGAGTTCCATGCTCGAGACCGACTTTATCATTTATTCCTGCGTTGTTCACGAGAGCATCAAGGCGGCCAAACTTCCCAACCGTCGAATCGATCGCAGTTTGGCAACTGGCCGGGGATGACAGATCCGCGATGATCACATGGCTGGTGCGTACCTCGGCATGAAGGTTTTTGCTGGCTTCAGCGTCACGGTCCACAATGACAGGAATCGCTGCCTCGGCAGCGGTGGCTCGTACGATAGCGGCGCCAATGCCCTTGCCTCCGCCGGTAACCAGCACTACTTTGTTTTCAAGTTGCAGGTCCACTGTTCTCTCGCAATTAGCCGTGCAAATTCATGAAGCCGCCATCCAGAGGGTAATTCACTCCGGTAATGAACGAAGCCGCATCAGAACACAGGAAGAGGGCCAGCGAAGCTACCTCGTCCGGTTCTCCCATTCTGCCGATCGGCTGCGTCTTTGCCAGTTTCTCGAACATCTCCTGCTCGCGGCCGGGATAATTCTTTTTCAGATAACCATCGACGAATGTCGTATGCACCCGGGCCGGGGAAATGCAGTTACAGCGAATGTTGTGGCCGATATAGTCACGCGCGACAGAATAAGTCATCGCGATCACCGCGCCTTTACTGGCAGAGTATGCAAAGCGATCAGCCAGTCCGGCAGATCCGGCCACCGAAGCCATGTTTAGAATGACTCCGCCTCCTGCAGACTTCATCGTTCCGATTACAGCACTGATACAGTTGAAATAGCCTTTGACATTAACCCGAAAAACCTTGTCGAAGTCATCCTCGGTCGTGCTTTCGACGGTACCAATGTGCGAGACGCCAGCATTATTTACAAGGATGTAAACTCGGCCCTGCTGCAAAATTGCGTGGAATGTCGATCCAATTGAAACCCTATCACTCACATCGCATTCATATGCCGAGGCTGTTCCGCCGGCCCTGGCAATCTCCGCCGCAACCGTTTCTGCTTGTGTCCGACTAATGTCCAAGAGGCACACTGAAGCGCCGTTTGCCGCAAACTTGTGGGCAATCGCTCGGCCGATGCCAGTGGCAGCACCCGTAACAATAGCCGTGCGGCCAAATAACGTGAAGGTCTCCGCGTTTAATTTTTGAAGCACTCAGGGATCAGTTCTCCTAATATGACATTTCGGCCCTTCGGACTTCCCGCGCTAGAAGAGGAACACCGCTATTTCGAGTCACTTCCGCCTACGAGCCTGCTTCGACGGTTGCTGGCAAGGAGGGCATTGAAGGCACGCCCGCACTGCTCAAAGCGATCACGGTATAAATGTGCTTGGCCGGAGGTTGAACAGATGTATCGACGTACCTCATCTGAGGGAGTGGTGCGAGTGGCGTGTCGTGGTACGAGAGTCCCTGAAAGAGTGGGCGTCCATACACCGCTTCTGGAGGTTGCGTCGGAAGCCTCGCTATCCCTCGCTCATCTCGAAGCACAATGAAGCCACCGAGTCCACTGACGATATCCGCTTCGGCTTCCCATGTGATCTCATTGCCGTGATTTGCATCAGTGTTCACTCGCACATTGACTGGGGCGGGAGGTGCGACTGCGTCGCTTACGCTTCCAGTTCTCACATATTCCATCCAGATTTTTGCCACGGCCGCATTCGGCAACCACGCGGCCTTCGTGGGATCCTCTTTGAATTCTGCCGCGGGTACGGCTGTATCGCCGAACGGCGGTGCCAGCCATGCAGAGCTCAGGTCCACCGGCCTCAAGATTTTGTTCCATTCCGTTAAGCGCATTTGAAGGCAAGCATCGAAGAACGGGATGGCGAGATACCGGGAATCCCCACAAAAGTGTCCTGTACGCGGATCGGGAGCGAACCCAATCGGAGCGCCGTGGGCTCGGTACTCCTGGAAAGTGGCAATGGAGCCGTCCCAGGGACGGTTTCCTCTCTCTCCTACGCCGAAGTTAACCATCGTGGGAATCTCATAGATTGCAGGCGGAACTTCTGGCTGGATAAACTCGGGTCTCGCACGAAACATCACCGCAGTACCCGAACGAAGAAAAGCAGCGAGCACTCGGTCGGGATGAAGAATGCTCATCACATTGGCCCATATCCCGCCACCTGAGTGTCCCCAGAGACACCAAGGGACCGTAGCGATTTCCGCGTGGCCCGACTTTGTCGCAAACTCGTTCAGGGCTCGAAGGAAAACACGTTCAGAACCCTGTCTCGGGTCGAACCACAGCTCTGCCCCCCCGGGAGTTAAGTCAATCGCATCGTTCAGAACATGATAGGAAGGTCCAAGAAGGACGCAGTTCCATTTCTTTGCAAGAGCTTGCCAGTGCAAATCGTAGGCAGAAGTTGCCCCTGCTTGAGCGGCTGGAATACTTGCGCCGTGCTGGTGAACGATCACCGCCCTCACAATCTTGATATCGTCAGGAATCCAGAGAGTGTATACGGCACCAAGCTGCAAGTCTCCTTTGGTTGTGGACGGCGGGTAAACAAGTTGGAGATATCGACCTGCACCGCTCGATGGGGTGAAAGGTCCCCACCCATCCTGGTCTGGAGGTACCTGATTAGCAGGAGCCCCCGGCTGGTGACTTTGCGTCTGAGCAGCGATAGGCGGAGAGAGCGAGGAAGTGGCAAGCGTCGCGCCAAGGCCTGCCATTCCTTTCATAAGTAAGCGTCGGGCCGGCGACTCCGGCCGAGGTAGCCTTTGTGAGGCTATCCTCTCGCTTTGGGTAATTTCGTTCATTCTGTCTTGCTCTCTTGTCCTCATCCGGAACTTGTGTCAGTGCACTTCCGCACCTTGGATCCAGTCACGCCCAGTCTCGATTGTTTGCAATTCTGATGACTTTCATATATAAAATAATCTGTGCGCCCACGAAAACAGAAACGGACGGTACGCCAGTGTTGATGCCTTTGTCAAGAATTTTTCTAAGTGCGATAGTATTTCAACGATCCGGCAGGCGCGGTCAGTTGGCAACGGACCAATGCTGCAAGCAGATTCGTTGATACTTCAGCGTTATTGCCCTTTGCGTTTACCCTAACCCAGTGGTTGGCTTCGACAATTTATGAAAAAAAAGGCCCCGAAAGTTTCCAGTCGGTACCCGACTCCGGCTCTTGAGAAAGGCTTGGATATATTGGAGCTGTTTGCCAGCGAGCCGTCGGGACTCACAAAGAGCGACGTAGCACGAAAGCTCGGCCGCACGATTTCCGAGATATTTCGGATGCTGTTATGCCTCGAAGAACGTGGCTACATTGCGCAGAGCCCGCACAGCGATCGTTACCATCTCAGCTTACACCTGTTCAAGCTCGCGCAAGAGCATCCGCCGATCAAACGCATGACTATGCAGGCTTTGCCGATAATGCAGCAAGCTACCCACGAACTCGGTCAGTCCTGTCATTTGGGTGTACTCAACGGGGGGCAGGTCGTAATTATCGCGCAGGTGGATTCCCCAGTCAGCCCGGGCTTCTATGTTAAGGCTGGTGCAGTTGTGGATCTCATGCATGCTGCTACCGGTCACGTCATCCTCGCACACCAAACGCAAGAAGCTCGGGCACGTGCTATACAGACTTGGTGCAAACGCAGCAAAACTGAGCCTCCGCGCGATCTGACTTCTCATCTTGCCGCCATTAAGGAGCGAGGCTATGAAGAGAAGGAAAGTTACGAGGTGGAGGGAATCATCAATGTCAGTTACCCAGTTTTGGACGAGCATGGGTATGCGGTTGCCGCGTTAACCGTTCCCTACATCCGCCGAATTGGGGAC
Organism: uncultured Acidobacteriaceae bacterium; assembly: GCA_963709305.1. Taxonomy (GTDB): domain Bacteria; phylum Acidobacteriota; class Terriglobia; order Terriglobales; family Acidobacteriaceae; genus Sulfotelmatobacter. Next base: position 205,130 of record CAVPWO010000019.1, read on the forward strand.
AACACCACAACGGCTATCGTACGCCAAACCTTGAAACGAGCTAGTTCTCAGCTTTCCCAAGAAATCGGGGGAGTCTCGCGAGAGCGCCAGAAATTGGACACCCAATCCCGTTAAGCCGCACCGGCCCGGGCCAACGAATGTTCGCCTCAGTGCAGGTTCCACTGATTTTTATTGACAAATTTAATATTTCAGGAATAGAAATGATGATTCCGGACTGACCGCCCCAGGATATTGCGTCAGGGCTGGCGAGACGGCGGCAGCGCAGGAACATCTCGATTTTCATTTCCGAGGGCTGGCTGGCCGCGATTTAAAAGCCTTCTGCGGAGTTGATTCGTTTGAGCGACCCTATAATTACGAATGTTCGCGTCCTCGATCTGCGATTTCCGACCTCACGCCACCAGATTGGTTCGGACGCGGTCAACACAGACCCCGATTACTCCGCGGCATATTGCATTCTGGAAACGGATGTGGGAGTCGAAGGATACGGCCTCGCTTTCACTCTAGGCCACGGAACAGAATTATGCGTGCTTGCACTTGAGTATCTTTCGCGATTTCTCCAGGGTCGCAATTTATCTTCTGTGACAGACGACACAGTCGCCTTTTCCAGACAGCTTACAGAAGACAGTCAATTCCGCTGGCTCGGGCCCGAAAAGGGTGTGATCCATCTGGCTGCCGCGGCCCTCATCAACGCAGTCTGGGATCTTTATGCGCGAACGGAAGGCAAGCCTCTCTGGAAACTATTGGCAGATTTTGAATCTGAGCAGATTGTCCGTTCGATTGACTTTAAATATATCGAGGATGCTATTACTCCGGGTGAAGCCCTTGATCTATTAAGGACGCGCACCGCATCTCAAGCCCAGCGGTTAAAGAAGCTTGAACAGCATGGGTATCCCGCATACACAACATCGACAGGCTGGTTCGGCTTCAGTGACGACAAGATTCGACGCCTCTGCCGTGAATCTCTCCGCCAAGGATGGACACACTTTAAGTTGAAGGTCGGTGGCAACCCGGCCGATGATCTTCGCCGGGCGCGTTTGATGCGCGCAGAAATCGGCCCGCACAACAAGCTAATGATGGACGCAAACCAGAAGTGGGGGGTCATCGAGGCAATTCAGCGCACAAAAGAACTGGCTGAAGTGGATCCTTGGTGGATGGAGGAACCCACCAGCCCTGACGATATTTTGGGCCACGCTCGCATTCGGCGAGAGGTTTCTCCGGTTCGCATTGCGACGGGTGAGCATTGCCACAATCGAGTCATGTTCAAGCAATTCATGCAGGCGGGCGCAATCGACGTCTGTCAGATTGACAGTTGCAGGGTTGCCGGGGTGAACGAGAATCTCGCGGTGCTGTTGATGGCCGCTAAGTTCAACATCCCGGTTTGCCCTCACGCGGGCGGAGTCGGCTTGTGCGAATGCGTGCAGCACCTGGCGATCTTTGATTATCTGCGTGTCTCAGCGTCGCTTGAAAACCGCGTCACTGAATTTGTAGATCACCTGCATGAACATTTTGCTGATCCGGCTCGCATAGCAAACGGCCACTACCTGCTGCCTGAAAAACCCGGATACAGCAGCGAGATACTTCCGGAGACTTTGCTCGCATACCAGTACCCAGATGGTCCAGTGTGGAATGATCACCGGATTCCAGTTGTAACGTAGACGAAATCCCGTTTTGCACGAAGAAACGTCTTCCTTCTCAGGGAATTCGTTTTTGAATAGCAACAATTGCCGCCAGTTCCTTCGCATGGCCTTGATGAGTCTCGGTCGTGCTGCTTCTTTTCTCTCCGATCCGCTGGTTGCCGAAAAAGCCGACCGCTCCCTTTCTGACTCACCCGGTCGCATCACGTGCTGACGACACCCAACAAAAAAATACTTGACAACCGTTACCATCGAGGCTACAAATGAGCCGTTTGATATGCGAACTTGTGATTTCACTTATAAAAGCGCTGCACCCGGATGGATTTGAGCCGCAAGGGCCGATTGTTTCAAGGCGCACAGGAGTGTTCTGAGGCTATGGATCGCAGACTAATTGTTGGGAGGAGTTATGGATAACCGTGCTTCGAGTATTTTTGCTCTGGCCCGAGGATGTAAGGATTCATCTAGCTTAGGTGAATTCGCTTTAGCCTGCTGCGCAATGCTGATTTTGTTCTGCACGGTCGCTAATGCGCAGACTGCAACCGGCCAATTCAATGGCCATGTTTACGACCCGAGCGGAGCGGCTGTGGCGGGATCCACGGTAAGAGTGCAAGACCCCGCGAGCGGCTGGACACGAACGGTGCAATCCAATGGTGAGGGCCTATACGAACTCCCGCTCATTCCGCCTGGAAAGTACCAAATCACGGTCACTCAGGCCGGGTTCCAGTCGGCAGTGAGCCCTGTACTCCAGCTCGATGTAAACCAGATTTCTACCCAAGACTTCCACCTGCAGGTGGGATCGCAATCGCAGACAGTGGACGTCACGGCGACTGCCGAGTTGCTCCAGGCGTCTTCGACCGAGTTGGGCACCGTTGTGCAACAGCGCACGGTCAGTGATCTGCCGCTCAACGGAAGAAGCTTCACGGCGCTTCTCACCCTGGCGCCCGGCGCCAACCCGGTAAACCAATCCCAAAATGGCGGCGTTGGCTACAGCGCTACATTTGGCTCCGCCGGCATCCCAGGCTCGACGTATGTCTTTCCATCAGTACAGGGTCAATGGAACCGCGAGAACCTGTGGTACATCGACGGCATCATCAACGGATCCGCTATGGGTGGCTCGTATGATGTCCCACCCATCATCGATACCATCCAGGAATTCAAAGTTCAGTCTCATAACGATCAGTCGGAGTTCGGCGGAGTATTGGGTGGAGTCGTCAACCTGGTCACTAAATCTGGCACGAATTCCTTTCACGGATCGGCGTGGGACTATTTGCGCAATAACGTCTTCGACGCTCGAAATCCGTTTACAGATTTCACAAACAATCTTCCCTCCCCCCCTGCGACCTTTCGGCAAAACGAGTTTGGCGGCGCTTTCGGTGGCCCCGTCCGGATCCCACACCTCTATAATGGAACGAACAAGACATATTTTTACGTTTCCTACGAAGGTTGGAGGTATGCGAAGGCGGCGGGAACCAGCTACGTATCGCCGACGGAGGCTGAGCTAAATGGCGATTTTACAAACGCGTCCGTGGTGACCAGTACCGGCGCTCCGGCTCTTTTGTACGACCCGTATACAACCACTGGAACCGCAGGAAACTACACACGACAGCTGCTCGGAGGAGATGGCCTTCACGTCCCGGCAAACCTAATCGACCCTACCGCTCAGGCCTTTTTAAAAAACTACAGCGATAAGCCTAATTTCACTCCGGCTACTCTGGGTGGAAACAACACGATTCTGAATTCCGTTGGCACTGACAATGCCAATGGATTCAGCGGACGGGTTGACCAGAACTTTGGATCGAAGGATTCACTGTGGTTTCGGTACAGCTATCTCAACGGAGCCAATGTCGTTCCCGTTTCACATATTCTTAACACCGTCAGCAGTGCCGATAACAGAAACGGGGGTGGCGGTTGGACTCACGTCTTCTCTCCGAATTTTATCCTGGACGCGAGAGGCGGATGGTGCGGCCGATACAACAATAAGAATCTGAGACAGCCAGTAAACCCGGCACCCTCCGGTTATGAAGGGGTCGAGTCGACCTATGGGTTTGTGGAATTTGATTTTGCCGCGGTGCTGGGGGGAGGGGGTGCCTACAACCTCATAGGCGGCAATGGGCCAAACATCTTGGCAACCAACGCAACCAATTTCGCCGCAAACGTCACCTGGATACGTGGAAAACACCAGCTGCGTTTCGGGTATGAACAGCATATCCCGGAATGGACCCAAGGGCTTACGAAGGGTGGATCTTTCGGCGGCGCCCAATTCCAGTTCTCGCCTAACGAAACGTCGGACCCGCAAAATGCCTCGAGCACTGGCAACCCGGTCGCTTCGGCTTTGATGGGCATTCCGGACAGTGGCCGCTTTCAGTCGGAATCGAATGCATTTCGCGTGATCATGCCTGCGGCCTATATCCAGGATACCTGGAAGGTGACTCCGCGCTTAACCATCAGTGCGGGATTCCGTTGGGATGGCGAGTCATCTCCTCACCTCGAGAAAGGGAACGCGGCAAATCTTAATCCGGACACCGGAAACTGGGAAATCGCGCTAGGGCCCGGGAAGGGTGGACAACTGCCCCCACCCTGCGATGCGGCCAACGGAATCTTCGCTCCGTGCCTCCCGTCTTCCACCCCGGCAAATGATTTGACTATTCAGCAACATGTTATTGCCGCACCGAATCCGAACCTGGGCCCCGACCCATACTATAAAATGTTTCAGCCCCGCATAGGTGCCGCTTTCAAGTTAACTGACAGTATGGTCATCAGGGGAGGATGGGGTTTGGTCTACGACTCTCTGGAAGGCAATCTTCAAAGTCCTAGGGATCGTCTCGAATCATGGCCCTCGAACGCGTCGCTTCCGCTTAACTTTAATGTCACAGGTCAACCTTTACAAACCATGACGACCATTGTTCCAACGCTGAGTAGCACCAACGCGCTCCCAGCCGTTCCGACACCGTGGCAGCAGTTCGGATGGTATTACGATCCCCATCTCCGACCCGCTTATTCCCAACAGTTCAACGTTGACATACAGAAGCAATTCAGCAACAGCCTCGTCGCCTCAGTATCTTACGTGGGCAGCGTAACCAGACACCTACCTATCACTGGGCTCTCTAACGATTCTCCGGTGCCTGGCCAAGCCGGCGCCAATCGCCCGTTTCCTTGGCTCGGCAGCGCCATCATGGCAACCGATCGTGGCACAGCCAACTACAATGCGCTGCAGGCGAAGGTAGAAAAGCGCGTGGCCTCCGGCCTTGCCTTCGGGGCTGGCTGGACCTACTCAAAGTCGTTGGACAATGGGGCGAGCGGCTTCTACGACGTTGAAAATGGCCCGGGGGGATTTGCCGTGGTGCAAAACTACAACGATCTGAGCAAGGACTACGGCACATCCGGAAACAGCCTTACTCACATCGTTTATGGGTGGGCCATTTATGAATTGCCCTTCGGGAAAGGCAAGCATTTCATGAGCAGCGGCATGGGCGCCGCCGTCCTTGGCGGTTGGCAAACAAACGTAAATTTGTCGGCGCACTCAGGGATTCCATTGACGTTCCCCGATGCTGGTATTGACCCGGCAAACATTGGGAATACCTCGGGCTTTGTCAACTATGGCAGGGCAAACCTTATTGGAGACCCAAGAATCAGCCACCCTACGTTCAAGGAGGCATTCAATACGGCGGCTTTCGCCCATCCGGTCAACCAGTACGGCGACTCCGGGCGAGGCATCGTGGCGAGTACGCCATACAGCAATTTCGACTTCTCACTCATGAAGAATGTCTCTATCGGAGAAAAGTTCAATACGCAATTCCGAGCGGAGTTCTTCAACGTATTCAACATTCAAAACTATGGCCTACCAGGGACAACCTTCGGGGGTGGCAACTTCGGAGTAGTTAGTGGCCTCGCCAGCGGAGCTACTCCCAGGCAGATTCAGTTCAGCCTGAGACTTGCGTTCTAGCCGGTTGCCCGAACGGGCCAAGGGCAATGTCATATGTCGAAGCCTCGCACAAGGGCCTTTCTCCAAGGCCCTGATGCGATACAGTGTAAACGCGGGATAAAACTGGACGTACCGTCTTTTCTCCGCTGGTGGAGTCCCTTCCCCGCAAACAATTCCAGAAGTGCGCAGACCGATATGGTGGCGGTCGCTATCGCTACCTCGATGGGTTTACACTTTTGATCGACCTGGCCGTTTCCGGAAGGAACCCGCCGCCCCGTTATCTCGGACTGAAGCAATGTCGTTGTTCGATTCTCATTATTGTCCGGTCAGCCCAAAAAATCGTCCCAGAGTAGCTGCTTGGCTGGCCATTTTGTGGATGACGAGTCAACTCTCTTGTCCGTTGCTCGGCGTTGCCCAAATATCACCAAGAGCGCAACACGCGCTTAACGCACCTGCACTGCTGGATCAGGCGAAGAGGCTTGTCCAGGGAGGCGATCCGCAAGGCGCCCTATCGCTGCTTAACCGAGCCGATCTTCAGGCGCCCGGTGCCAGTGAAATACACGCACTGAAGGGAGTTTGCCTCGCGCTATTGGCGAAGCCGATTGAATCGGCAGAGGAATTCGATCAAGCGATTGCGCTGCGCCCGAACTACGCTCCGACCTACTTGTCTTCGGGATTGGCCTTGGCGAATTTTGATGATTTAGATCGAGCGTCGGCTAGGCTTTCGACAGCGCTGCGACTCGATCCACACCTACCTGGAGCCCGGTTCAACTATGCCCTCGTACTTGCCAGGGCCGGCAAGTATGCCGAGTCAGAAGAGCAGGTAGATAAGGTGTTCGCCGACAAGCAAGAGAAAGAATCTGCCCTCGATCTCTGGCGCTTGAAAGCGCGTGATGTCTACTATCAAAAGAAGTGGCAAGACACCATCGACGCCTACGGCAAGGTTCTTAAATTTCAACCTAATTGGCCCGAGGCATACTTCGCGATGGGAGAAGCGTTCTACTATCTCAATCTGCCCCGGAAGAGTATGCCGGAACTCGAAAAGGCGGTGGCTCTAGATCCTGAAAAGTTCGCAGCGCATGAACTCCTCGGCAAGCTTTACCAAGACGCAGGCAGACAGCAAGAAGCAATTGCCCAGCTTGAGGAGGCACATCGGCTACAGCCTAACGACCGATCGGCCATCTATCGGCTCTATCGGATATACCTCCACAATGGCGATACGATCAACAGTTCCCGTCTCGAGAAGGAGCTTCAGAACTCGGCCGCACGCGAAATGGCAGAATCAAATGGGGAGGCGAGAGCGATTATTTTGAACAACACAGGCATCGAACTGGAAACAAAAGGGGATCTTATCGGCGCGCTGGACCACTATGATCAGGCAGCGAAAACAGATGTGACCAACGTGGTTTTCCAGCGCAATGCTGCTCTTCTCCTGTGCAAGATGGGAAGACCACAGGAGGCTATCCGGCGTTTGCGAGACATTCTCTCGCTCGATTCCGATGACGCCGAGACGCTGCAGATCCTCGCCGTCGCAAATGAGCTTGCTGCCGGTGATCTTGCCAAGAAGAGGACTCTACCAGCGGCGCAAGCATCTCACTGAGCAACCGATGGATATCGACTACGTTATGACGAATCGCCGCCGTGAGAGCCCTTCTACTGCACCCCGGTCAATCGAGATTCCGACGCTCGGCTCCTCGCTCGGGCTCATCTTTCCGTCCTTCACGACTAACTTTCCGCTTTTCTATTTACTCCAGTGCGGCCTTCTGAAAGGCCAACCTGGCCGGCGAGTCGTCGCCATTCTTGAAATTAGACCGCTGGATCATCATTATTAATGCGATACGCCTCTTCATGTCGATCCAGACCTGAGTACCGTAGGCTCCGCCGTGGCCGAAGGTTCCGGGCGAGAGGATTTCAGTTACACCCTGAGGTTGGCGGACGATGCATACTCCCAACCCCCAACCGTTGCCGGGAGTAAAGCCGGTGACCAGATCGCCGGTCTGGACAGTTGACATCATGCGCACCGACTCGGCCGTGAGATAACGCCTGCCATCGAGCACGCCGCCACTCAGCAGCATTTGGGCAAACCGCGTGTAATCGGGCGCGGTCGAGAACAAGCCACCGTTACTTGCCGGGTAGTGGTCGCGCCACGTTGGAGGATGGCCATACAAAAGCCCGATTTCTGCCGGCACCAGTTGTTCGCCTTCGCGCTTGGCAGGTACCACCCAGCGTGGCATCTGGGCTTCGGTCAGGTAGAAAGTCGTGTCCTTCATGCCGAGCGGGTCGAAGATACGCGTTCGCAGGAATACTTCAAACGGTACACCGGAAACGATTTCTACGATCCGGCCAAGAGTGAGAATGCCGGATTGACAGTATTTCCATTTACTCCCCGGCTCGAATGCAAGCGGCTTTGAGGCAAAGGCCGGGACTAGGTCGGACAGCGTGCGCGCAGCTTTCAACTCTTCGTCGGTCGCTTCTCCCATTCCGGAGGTGTGAGTAAGCAAGTGCCACAGCGTGATTCGCGGGGTCTTACCATCCGCAGTTTTGAGTCCAGCAAGTTCTGGAACATATTTGGCGATCGGATCGTCGAGGGAGAGTTTGCCTTCCTCCATCAGCATCAGCACTGCGGTAGCCGTAATCGGTTTTGACATGGATGCGATCCAGAAGATTGAATCCACGCGCATGAAAGACTTGTGGTCGGGATCGGCCCAACCTTGAGCGTCCATCCGAAACACAGAGTCACCGGTCGCGACCACCGTCACCGCGCCGGGAACTTCGTTGGCAACGATCACGTCGTGCATACGCGCAGGAATGGAATCAAGGCTGGCGGTAGTTTGGGCGAGTCCGAAAGGTAACAAGAGAAAACATTCCAATGAAGAAAACGGTGAGAAGACGAATTCGCATGTAGTCGATCTCCGTGGTTAAACAAAACCCAATCTATCGGTGAACTTGTTCCGGCAAATCGGCATTTCGGACGTGACGAATTAGAAGCGACTCAAGGCTTCACTCCCGGAACTTTCAACTTGATCCGGTACACGCTGGTGCTGGCCGTAATGAAGAGCGTCTTGCCGTCTTTATCGCCCCAGGCCACATTGCTCACGCGCTCGGGGACTTTGATTGTGCCGATGTGTTTCCCTTCGGGAGAGATTATCCAGACGCCGCCGGGACCGGCGCCATAGAGGTTTCCGTTTTTGTCCACACGGATACCGTCTGGTCCGCCAGGCGCATTGTCGTGCGAGGCATCGAGGAACAAGGCTCCGTCGCTAACCGATCCGTCGGGCTGCACCGGATACCGCATCCAGATTTTCTTGCCGGAATCCGCGATGTACAGGTACTTCTCGTCCGGAGAAAAACAGATACCGTTCGGCCGGGGGAGATCTTTAATCACGAGTTGGAGTTGGTCGCGCGCGGGCTCGCTGCCCGGCTTCTGCTGCCGCGCCCCAGGAATGCGATAAACACCGTTAACCTTTAACTCCTTCTGCGGATCGTCGTCCTGCTGGGTCGGCAGCCCGTACGGAGGATCAGTGAAGTAGAGGGAGCCGTCAGATTTGTACACCAGATCATTGGGGCTATTAAGCCTCTTGCCTTGATAGGAGTCAGCCAGAATCGTGATTTGTGTTTTCGGGTCAACGGATTCCATGCGCCACACGTTGCGCCTGGCGTGTCCGGCCACGCTCACTCGACCATCGGGATCCAAGATCATTCCATTAGATCCTGGCTCCGGCCCTTTGAATGGATCTGTACCCGTATATCCGCTGGGGTGCATGAAGACGCTTGCCCCTTTACCTGGGACCCACAGATCGATGTTGTTGGCAGGAATCTCCGCAAACAGGAGCGTCCCTTCGCGCGTCCAAACTGGGCCTTCCGTCCACTTGTTGAAGCCAGTGGCTATGCGCTCCAGCTTTGAATCAGGCCCAACCAACTGCTCGAGACCGGGGTCGAGCTTCTGAATGTCCTGCGCAAATGCGGACACGGTGAAAGCCGTGACCGTCACGATCAAAAGAAAGAGTCGGTGTATCGCGATAGAGCCCATGGTGCGGCGAAAACCACAGCGTACTGGAAATGTATTCATGTTTCCTCTCCGAAACTTCGCTGCTGCATGGAACTATTGACCTACTGATATACCCGACTCCGGCCGGTAAACTCCACTTTCACGGCAGCACTGAAGGTCTGCTCCGATCCGACGGCCTTTGCAGTGTACTTATAGATCAGCGCGAATCTGCGTACGCCGGGCGAGTTGCCCAATCCACCTGTTGAAGGGCGCCGACAATAAATATCCAGGACAGCGAGCCCAGCAAGGCGATAACCGCAGTGATGATGAAAGCCCAAAAGAACCGTCCCGTCTTGTCCACGACGAAACCCGTCACGACAGGCGCGATCCACCCAGCCAGATTGCCCAAGAAGTTTTGTAGCCCGGTCCATTTACCAGATGCTTGCGGTCCCGCAAGCGTTTGAGTAATTGCCCAAGTATTAGAAGCGCTGATTCCCCAAGACACCGCGGCGAACAGCAGACATACTACCGAGAACACCGGCGCACTGACGACGCAAACAGCAAGTGAAATTCCAGCTCCCACCTGTCCCACGACCATAAACGCCTTGCGAACCAGGGTCGGAGTTTTTCCGGAGGCAATGCAGCGATCAGACGCCCATCCCGCGGACGTTGCTGAGACAGCCATCAGGAAGTAAGCCAACCCGGCGATCTTTGCCATGGCGGCCAAAGAAAAATGACGTTCGCGCACGAGGTAAAACGGCAGCCAAGTCAGTAAAAAGTACAGCAAGTAGTTCATACAGAAAAGGCCTACACACGTTCCCCAGGCTGACCGCTGCTCCAAGATCTGCAATATGCCGGGCGTGGAGAGTCCCACGTGCGAGAGAGGATCCCTCTGTTCACTTGGCATCCAGAGAAACCACGGCAGTAGCCATAGCAGGCTGACCATACCCACAATGAGAAAAACCGGGCGCCAGCCAAATCGGCTCATCACAATCCCGCCAGCGAGTGTGCCCAATGCCGGACCGAGCGCCATGCCGGCAACAATGTTCGCATTGGCGAGGCCGCGTCTGTGCTCGGGTAGATACCGCGACAAAATGGTCGAGCATGCTGGATAAGAAACCGATTCTCCTGCGCCCAACGCCAATCGCGCGAGGAGTAATGTGCCGAATGCATGCACCGCGCCGGTAGCCGCGGTTGCTGCAGACCAAAGGAAAAAACCGCTGGCGATCACCCATTTCACATCGAGGCGATCAACCAGCCAGCCGGAAAGCGGTAGAAAGAATGAGTAGGTCCAAAAGAAGGACGACAGCAGAACTCCGAGCTGCGTCGCCGAAAGTTGAAACTCATTCTTGAGCAGCGGCGCCGCAATCGAGAGATTGCCGCGGTCCAAGTAATTAATGAAAACGGAGAGCGCGAGCAGGAACAGCACGCGCGAAAGCCGGATTTCGTCCACTTCCGGTTTGGCAGTCATAGTGTCAAAGTCGGGTGTATAACGGCAGAAATGCCGGTGCGTTGACGACCTCTAAGGTTGAACTACCTTAACGACAAATGCATACTGCCCAGGGAGAGTAGAAGGAAGCTCGATTACAGTGTCATCCCCGTGCTGGGACCAAGACAGTTGCTTTGAGAGCCCGAGAAGAAAGAGTTTCGAAGATGCTTTAGGAATAAAGGATTTGAGTGTGAGCGTCGCACCAGCGGGTTTCCCCAATACCGTCGCATACACCGAATTATCGTTGGCCGTAAATCGGACTTTTATGCCTCCGGACGTTTCGCCGGCAGCTCGTTCCCAAGGATGAGTGCCATAAATGGCCTCGCCATTTTGACCGAGCCAAGATCCCAGAGCCTCCAGGCGGCTCATCTGAACCGGAGGAATAGTACCGTCTGCCTCTGGGCCAACATCAAGGAGAAGGTTTCCGTTCTTACTCACAATGTCTACCAATAAAAAGATCAGCTCATCGGGCGCTATGGTTTCAGCTTCTCCCTCGGCCCGGTTGTAACCGAAAGACCGTCCAAGGCCACGGCACTCTTCCCATTTAGTAGGGCTGATTTTGTCCAAGGTTTGGTATTCTGGCGATTTGAAATCGGAATGTTTCACTCCGAAACGGTCATCTATAACTCCGTCCGGAATGGCATTGTAGTACTCCGCCATGATCTGAAGGGGATGACCGGACTTGGGATAGTCAATATCGTTCCACAGCACCGCGGGGCGATAACGTTCGATCAACTCCCTATAATGTGCATCCACGTACTTTCCGTACGCCTCGCTTTGAGGCTTCACCTTTTCGTAGTCGGCACTGGTCCGAATAGGGCCGGGCACGAAAGTCCAGTCATAGCCCCCGGAGTAGTAAAGGCCCATCCGCAAGCCCTGTTTGCGCACAGCCCCACTCAACTCACCAACAAGATCGCGCTCCGCATGTTGCCGATCAGCGGGGAGTGTGGGGTTCGCAACTGAGCTCGGCCAGAGCGTAAAACCGTCGTGATGCTTCGTAGTAAGAACGACGTATTTGGCTCCTGCGCGCCGAAAAGTCTCTGCCCAGGAATCGGGATTCCATTTCTGAGTTTCGCGATTAAAGGTCGGAGCAAAGTTGTAGTAGTTGTAATCGGCGCCGTAGTGTTCACGATGGTAAGCCTGGGTCGGCGAGCCATCTAGCCGCATGCTGTTTAGGTACCACTCTGCATAAGGATTGTGAGTAATGTAGTCTGGCGACGTGAAATCATGCTCGGGGTGGACAAGAGGGGCCCAGCCCGGAACAGAGTAGAGACCCCAATGTACGAATATCCCTAATTTGGCATCGGCATACCATTGAGGAAGAGGATGGCGATTAAGAGAATCGAGCGATGGCAGGTAATGGGAGGCCTGCTGACTATTCAACCCGGGAAAATGGAGGCACAAAAACACAAGGCCGACAACCATTCTTCGAATTTCACACACTTCAAACGCACGCATATTATTTTTCCCTCGAATTTCACATATAAAATTTTATATGCGCCCACGAAAATAGAAACGGACATTACGCCACCTTTGATGCTTTTGTCAAGAATTTTTCTAAAGCGCTGTTGCCCACCTTGTCGCGCCTCTACAACTCTACGAACCTAGGTCTGGCGAACACCGCGTCAGGTCCTTGATCGTATCAACGATGTATTAAACCACCCAAATGCACACGGGGCCCGAGTGACGGGCAATCCGGAGATTGAGCCGAGTGATCATCCTTATTTCCTGTTTGCCGACCGTCCCTGCAACGCTTGGCGTGGGCTTCAGTGATACCCGTTTCGGATCGGACTAGTCAGCTCGGGTGGCGAGTACTTTGCTCATTTGGACGCACTCCGAAGCGATGCCGACCAGCTCAGCTTCGTTCCAGCGTTGAGGGCTCCCGCCAAGTTTTTCCTAATAACCAACGGCTTCCGGAACTACATTGACGTATAGGGTGTGTATGCCCAAACCTCGTGCATAACTCTCGACGCGATCTGACAGCACGCAACCGTGACCATGCCGCTGGAAATCAGGTTCGATCGCCACGAGCCTAACCGCGCCCGGGCCATTGCCGAAGTTGTCAAGCCGGACGGTGCCGATCGCTCGGCATTCAACCTAAGTAGCAGAGGGTGGTTAGCCTGGCTGTATTCGTCTGCGTGGTTCTCATCATAGTTTGTGAGTCCTCGTCCTGCCCACAGAACTCTGTGGCGGATTGAGTGGTACTCGCGCCAATCGCGCTCGGCTTTCACCAAAATCAGATCGTAGGAGATCATGTTATCCCATTGTGCTCGCATCACGGGCAACCCTGAAGTAATCCCAAGGGTAAGAGTTGCCGACGACTCGCCCAATTGAATCTGCAGATCACCTGAAGTTGTCAAGTGCGAGGCTGGTTATTCGCGGCGCAAGGCGGTCATAGGATGGATGCCCAAAGCCCTCCGTGCCGGGATGTAACACGCCAGCATAGCGACTGCCGCGAGCAACAACGCCATACCAATCAGTGTTGCGGGATCGGTAGGGTTCACTTCGAAGAGCAGGCTGACCATCACGCGCGTAAGGGCGATGGCGCCGGCAAGCCCGATCCCGATGCCCAGCAGCCCGAGCTTCACTCCATCCTTCATTACCATGCGCAGGATATCGCGGTGTTGCGCGCCCAATGCCATGTAGACTCCAATTTCGTGCGTGCGCTGATTGACGCGGTACGCAACCATACCGTAGATGCCTACTCCGGCCAGCGCCACTGCCAGCGCGGCAAAGCTCCCGAGCAACAACATGTTGAACCGCTCCTGCGCTACCGAGACCGCCAACAAATCGTCCAGGGATTGAATGCTGCTAACGGGGATCTGGCTGTCCAGGCTCCAGACCTGCTTTTTCACGTCCTCGACCAGACTTGCTTCCGGAACTCGCGTCCGGATCACCAGCGTCATAAATTTCCGCCACCTCTCGTCATTCTGGCAGAACGGGGTGTAGACGGCGGGATCCACTGGCTGGTTCAGTCCGGAATGCTTCACGTCGCCCGCAACGCCAATGATCGTCATCCACTCGTGCGGTTCATTGGAACGGGCCCAGTCAATACGGGTTCCAATTGGGTTCCGGCCGGGAAGAAATTGCCGCACGAATACCTCGTTGACAATCGCCACTCGCGGTTGGCCTTCGCAGTCCATCGCGCTGAAGTCGCGTCCGGCGCGAACAGGAATCTGCATAACGCCGAAGTAATTACCCATGACCGATAGCGTTTGTACATTCGGTTCGGCCCCCAACGTAGGCGTCGGCTGTCCTTCGATCACGACGCGATGGCCTACATAATTTCCGTCCAAGGGAAGATCGGTGATCATCGCTGCTTCCACGCCGGGAAAGGCATTAATCCGCGCGAGCAACTCGCGGCGGAAATTCGTCTGCATAGGAATCTGCGGATAGCGGGTTCCCGGCAATTGAAGGTACATGGTGATGACATTCGCCGGGTTAAATCCCGGATCCACGGATCGCAGGCGCAGAAAACCTTTGATCAGTAATCCCGCACCCGCCAACAGAATGAGCGCCAGGGCAAGCTCCGCAGTCACCAGGAAGCTGCGCAAGGGACTGCGCGAAACACCCGTGACGGTGGTGCGTGAGTTCTCGCGCAACGCTTCCGCGATATCGCCGCGAGATGCGGACCAGGCCGGCAGAAGTCCGAACAACAGCCCGGTCAGCAGCGAGATGAAGAACACGAATATAAAGACCCGCGTGTCCATGTGAATTGCATTGAAATGACGCAGCGCCTCCGGTTTCAATGCCAGCAACAACGTCGTGCCGGCCTTTGCAACGATCAATCCGACTGCTCCGCCAACCAGCGCCAACAGCGTGCTCTCCGTAAGCCGTTGACGAATCAGGCGGCCATTTCGTGCACCCAGCGAAGCGCGGATCATCATTTCGCGCTGGCGTGTAACGGCCCGGGCCATCAGCAGCATCGCGAAATTCGCACAAGCAATCAGCAGCACCAGCCCAACCGCTCCGAAAAGAATCAGCAGCGCCGGGCGGACATCCCCCACCAGCCACTCATGCAGCGATATCAGTAAGGTGCCGCGCTCCTTCTCACTGTCGGGAAACTCCTCGGCAAGCCGGTGGTCCACCTGTGCGATCTCCGCTTGCGCTTGCGCGAGCGATACTCCAGGCTTCAGCCTCCAGTAGGTGTGCATAAAATGCACGTCGCGCTCAGAAGCGGCGTCGGGATATGCCACCCACAACGAAACGAAGATATCTGCAGATTCCTTCGGCAGAGCGAAATCCCTGGGCATCACGCCAATTACTGTGTAACTCTTGTCGCTCAGCCGGATCGCTCTGCCCAGCACATGAGTGTCGCTGCCGAGGAAGTCCCGCCAGAACGGATAACTCACCACGACATTCTGTGGCCCGCCTTTCACGTCTTCATCAGCTGAGATCAAACGGCCCAACATCGGTTGTGCGCCGAGTGTCGTAAACAGGCCCGCGTCAACATGGGCGCCGTGCACGCGCACCGGCTCACCATTGCCCGTGAAGTCCATAGGCTCGATATTGACTCCACCGCTGCTGGCAAACGAGTTGGTCTGGTGCTGAATATCTTCAAGATTCGGCAGCGAATCGTTGTGCCGGCCAGCCAGCAACTCCTGCGGGTTGGGATATGGAAGCGGATTCAGCAAAACCTGATTAACCACGCTGAAGATCGCCGTGTTAGCACCGATCCCGAGTGCCAGAGTCAACACAGCGCAAGCGGTAAACGCGGGTGAGTGAAGAAGGGTGCGAGCGGCGTAATGCAAATCCTGAACCAGCGTCTCAACAAAGCTGACACCGCGAGCCTCGCGGCACTCATTCTTGACCTGATCGAGTCCGCCAAACTCCAGCCGGGCGCGACGCAAGGCCTCGGCTTCGCTCATTCCCGACCTCTTATATTTGTCGGTCTGTCGCTCGAGGTGGAAACGCAACTCGTCCTCGAGTTCATCCTCAGTGGCCGTGTGCTGCATCAAGGTTCGCAGCCGGAAGAGCAAGTCGGATAGGAACACGCGACCTCCTAGGTAGTTTCGAGGATCTGGCTCACGGCTGCCGTCAGCTTCTGCCATGCATCCTGTTCGATCTCGAGTTCGCGACGTCCAGCGTTGGTGAGCTCGTAGAACTTTGCTCGGCGATTGTTCTCGGATGTACCCCAGCGGGCTTTGATCCAGCCGCGGCGCTCCAAGCGGTGCAGCGCGGGATAAAGCGAACCCTGCTGCACACGCAAGACGTCGCTTGAAATCTGCTGGATACGTTCAGAAACAGCCCAGCCGTGGAGCGGCTCAAGCGACAGGGTCCGGAGGATGAGCAGGTCCAGCGTGCCCTGCGGAAGATCAATGGATCGAGATGGCATCAGGTTCCCCTATCGCTTCTACAAGAACTTATACCAGCTGTTGTAGAAGTGCAAGGGGAGAAAACGCGACGGGAGACAGGAGTGCCCACCGAATTGAGCTGCGACCGCTTATACCAAGCCGGGCTCCTCTCACAGGAACTCAATCCCGGGGATATCTCCGGGACGGTCACAGAAGCTTTCAGCGGTGCGGTTCTCCAATGACTCTTCATGATAATCGGTGTTGAGGTTCAATTGGGCACGCCGAGTCCCTATTCAAAATACGCTTTGAGTTCACCTGCACGCGTCAATCCGGTGCTCGAAGAAACTTCGCTCCATAGGATTGCGGGCCAGCTTGAGCGCAACGCCAAAATATTCGCGCGTCCTCAAGATGGCCGCTCCCAATCTCAAGTTCCCCGAGCGCTGCGTGGTAGAAGGGATAGTTGGCGAGGCGCTCTGAGTCTTGTATCGCGTGGATCTCTTCTAATCCACGTTGCGGCCCGTGAAGCAGCAGGGTTTAGTTCCGCTTTGCCGCCGAACCTGCTTTCGCGCTGAACTCAAATCGCTTTGGCGTCAGCACTTTGAACTCCTTGGCAAACTCGCTGACCTGAATAAACTGATTTGGGCTCACATCCTGAAAACGTTGCGCCGTTTTGGATACGGGCCAGGAGATTTCCACGCTCAGGATACGCGCCGACTTGCCGAGGCCGATATGCTGGGCGAGCGGAGAAGCGCCGAACGACCCACCGCTATTTACGGTCCGAAAGATTGTGCGCGTTCCCTGGCCGTTATTTTCAACCGTCATTTTGATCTGCGCGCCAATGGCGCTGCGATTGGTTTGCACGCCAATCAGCTTGATATCGATCCAGTCATTGCCATTTCCGGGATTTGCGAAGAGCCGAAAGGCGTGCGCATCTCCGGGCGTGGCCCCTCCCATGGACGCCAATATGTCTTCATGTCCAGCATTGCGCAGGTCGGCGAACGCCGTACCATGCCCCTTGTGCAAATCCCCGATCCCGGCAGATGAGCTGATATCCGCAAAGGACTTGCCTTCTTGGTTTCGGAGCAGCACTTTGGGCAGCAAAAAGCCGTACTCCGGCCCTCCGGTTCCGAGATAGATGTCCAGGAAGCCATCATTGTCCACGTCACCAAAATTGGCCCCCATGGGGGCGTACACCTTGTCCAGATGCACTTCGACCGTCACGTCTTTGAATGTTCCGTCTTTCATGTTCTTGAACAACTTCAGCGTCTTGGCACTGTAGGGAAGTCCGAGATAACTTCGCAGGGATTCATCGGGGGAGAAGTAGAAGCTATTGACCAACAGGTCCGGCCAGCCATCATTGTCGTAGTCGAAGAACCAACTGGCGAAGCTCTGGGAGTCGGGCAACTGGACGCCCGCTTTCTGCGCCACCTCCGTAAATGTCCGGTTATGATTGTTGTGATACAGGAAGTTTGCGCCGTAAAGGTTGGAAACGTAGAAGTCGACGTAGCCATCGTTATCATAGTCCGCCGCCACTGCGCCTTTGCTGAAGGCAATCTTATCCACACCTGAAGCATGGGAAATGTCCTCGAAGGTGCCATCGCCGCGATTGCGGAAAAGCTGCGCCGGCCCATCCTCATTGCCGACGAAAAGGTCAACGAACCCGTCATTGTCAATATCTCCCCAGACTGCCGCTTGAGTGCGAGTCGGCTCAGCTAAGCCGGCTGCGGCAGTCACGTCGGTGAAGGTTCCGTCGCAATTGTTCCGAAGCAAGGACTTGCGAACTGGAAACTCCCATGCGCCGCGCAGCACCAGGAAATCCATGCAGCCGTCATTGTTGTAATCTGCCTGAATCATGTTGAGGCCTCCGAGTTGATCGGAAAGCCCTGACTGAGCGGTACGGTCGGTGAATGTGCCGTCGCCGTTGTTATGGAAGTAGTGCAGCGGTTCGCACACGTTGTAGCTGGAAATCATCACATCCAGCAGGCCGTCGTTGTCGAAATCATCCACGACGACCCCATTGGCCATCGAGACAACATCAATTCCGGCGCTGCTAGCCACATCGGTAAACATTCGGACCTTTTCCTTGGTGGCGAACGCGCTGGCTGGAATGAGGTATTTCTCGGGAACACCTACTGGATATTCCCCCATCGTCATATATGCGAGGTTCAGCAGCCACTTCGTCTGTATATCGTCGGGCTTTTGGGAAAGATATTTCAGAAAATGTTCCACCGCTTTCGCAGAATCCGCGACCTGGTCGTACTTCATTCCGGGACGAGGAGGAAAGATGCATTTGTCGGCGGGATTGCGGTAAACGTCATTCTCCATCTCAGATTTGTGCAAGTAAGCGACGCCCAGCACCGCCTCCAGCTGAGCGACTCCCGCGGGGACCGAGGCCACAGCGATTTTGTATGCCGCCTCCCACTCCGCCACCGCTTCGTCCATCTTGCCCTGGTAGGCTTCGACTTGGGCCAATGCGTAGTGTGCCTGGATCAGATCGACAGGATTGTCCAGGGTCGAACCCGCCGGCGCTGAATGTACCTTAGTCTCAAGACGGTCTTCCGTAAGCGACAGTGATTTTTGGCGAATCTCGCAAACTTCTTTGAGATTCTGTTCCCAGCCTGCCGGCTTCGGATACTTTTGAAAGGCCAAATCTGCAATGACCTGTCCTGCAACATCGACGGGATACTTAATGCTTCCCTTCCCAGAAAGTGGGAGATCCCGGTTGGCGCCCATGCCTTGCCCCACCGCGCCCTCACTCGCGGGAAGGACTTTAAGAATGGCGTATCCGCCCGGGACCTTCACAACGTTCGTCACTTGGCCAGGTCCAAGCCCGTGGAGAGCCTCTCGTAGTTCAGGTCGCAAGGTGGCCACATCCACTTTTCCCAGATAACCAAAATCCCCGGCGCTTGGATCAATGGATTTGTTCCTGGCAATGGTTCCAAATTCTTTGCCGCTTTTCAGTTCTTCCACAATTTGTTTTGCCGCATTCTCGGTATCAACCACGATGACGCGAAGCAAAACTTCTTCTTGGCCGCCCGGTTGCGCGATCGAGATCGTGGTTGAATTGAACGATAGGAACAGAATTAACAAGATGGCGAACAGGAGCCAGCGCCTGCGCAAATCCGAGATAGTATTTTTGGCTGTTTGGCTCTCCATGGCTCTGGTCGATGCTTGGAATTGTCGCCGGTCAGTTTGGCAGTGTTAATGCTTTGCCGCCCCGTGCGATGCCTCCCCACCCAACGGCTCATCCACCTGGAGAATCTGATCGGCGGGCACGGCCTCCAGGACTT
This sequence comes from uncultured Acidobacteriaceae bacterium, assembly GCA_963709305.1. GTDB lineage: Bacteria > Acidobacteriota > Terriglobia > Terriglobales > Acidobacteriaceae > Sulfotelmatobacter. The sequence goes on from CAVPWO010000019.1 coordinate 224,747, forward strand.
GCATGATTCCGCTCGGCCAGCGGATCTCCACTTTCTCGGCCGCTCCCTCTGCTCCCAGGCCGAAGTGCACGCGCTTGTCACTCGATGAAAGATAACTGCCGGCAGTCGTCACGGTTTGGAACTGAATGCCCTTTGAAGTCGTCAATTTCACTTCAGCGCCGATCGCATCTCGGTTGCTGCGGTGGCCCACCAGCTTCAAAATCAGCCAATGATTTCGGGTAGTCGTCTCATTGCGCAGAATGTGCACCGCACCGTCATTGGTGGTAATCACCGCGTCCAGGCGGCCATCGTTGTCGATATCGCCGAGGGCCATGCCGCGCCCTACCCAAGGCTCGTTGAAAACGCTACCCCCGGATCGAGAAATATCCGAAAATTTTCCTTCCGTATTGCGAATCAAAGCGGGTGGCTCTCGGTAGTGCAAATTGGGAGTGGTCAGTTCAACATTGTCCATGTCGTGTCCTTGGGCGACGAGCAAGTCCTTCCAGCCATCATTGTCGACGTCCATGAATCGAAACCCCCACCCTGAGTGGGGCCGCGTGATGTCCGCCAGCCCGCTCGCATAGGTCGTGTAAGTGAAGGTACCATCCCCGTTATTCTTATATAGCGCATAGGCTTGGTTGCCGAGGTCAGTGATGAGTAAATCGGGCAGGCCGTCATTATCGTAGTCAGCGAAGTCCACGCCCATGCCGGCGTATGTCCCGCCCTCACTATCCACAGACACACCCGTCATCAGTCCCTCTTCCTCAAATGTGCCATCGCCCTTGTTGTGGTAGAGGAACTGGAACATTCCGTCATTTGCGACGCAAATATCCAGGCGTCCGTCCCGATCGTAGTCCGCAAAGGCGATTCCCAGGCCCTTGCCTGGTTTGGAGAGACCAATCTTTTTCGAGACCTCAGTAAACCGGCCATTGCCGTCGTTGTGATACACCAGGGGGGTTGCTGGAGGGAAAAGCTTGGGATCGCAATACGACCGAAAGCCAGGCTGGTGCGGACCGCACCAGATATCGCCAAAATCCCATTCCATGTAACGCAAGACAATCAAATCCAGCAGTCCGTCATTGTCCAAGTCCACCCACGCGGCGCTCGTGGACCATCCGCCACCACCGACACCAGCTCTCTCCGTTACATCGGTGAACGTGCCGTCACCATTGTTGTGATAAAGACGGTTGCCACCATATGCAGTAACAAATAAATCGTCATTGCCGTCGTTGTCGTAGTCGCCTACGGCCACGCCCATGCCGTAGCCTGATCCTGCGAGCCCCGCCTTTTCCGTGACGTCTTCGAAGGTTCCGTCACGCTTCTGGTGGTAGAGACGATTCCAGTATTGCTGGCCGGTTTTCTGCGGAATCGTTCCTTTGGGAGTGGGGTCGGTAAGCGGCGCGCCATTGACGAGAAAAAGATCCAGCAGGCCGTCATTATCGTAGTCGAAGAGCGCGGCACCACCACCCATGGTTTCAATCAAATACTTTTTCGAAGTGTGAGAGGCAAGGTTGCGAAAATTCACGCCGAGTGCCGCCGTGACATCCGTAAACTTTGCTTCTGTCACACCCGCGGTTTTTGCCCCGGTGGTTCCGCCGATCGCGTTGGGCGTGCTTGTCTGCGTCGAGAGAGGTATGAGCGGAACGAGCAGAGAGAAAACAAGGAAGAGCGCCGATCGCCGATCCATCAAACGTAGCGCCAGGCCCAGGACAAGTTCCCGGCAATGCGCGTGCACCGCCAGAAACCGGGTAAGAGGAGGTCGGAGTGTTCGCATTTGTTTCATTCCCGATGTGCTCTCCCCCTCCGTCTATTCCTCTGCTGACGAGTTTCGGGATGACGTACGCTCGAGCGCCTCACACCGCTCAAATTCGGCCTTAGCCTCGGGGGCCATGCTTTCTTGCCGATAGATTTTGCCCAGGAGGCAGTGCAGGGAAGCCGTTGCCGGTTCGAGCGCAACCGCCCTTTCGAGCTCCGCCTGCGCCTCGGGCAAGCGATGTAGCAGGGAGTAAGCCCTTCCTAGTTCCTTGTGTGCTTTCGATACCTTGGGGGAAATGTCGATAGACTGCGTGAGATAGAGTACAGCCTTTTCCGGTTGATTTTGGTTCAGGTAAAGATGTGCGAGCTCAATGAACGGCTCAGGATCCTTAGCCTTGTTTTCTGCTTCCCAGGCGATAGCATTCTCAAAGGCTTGGACGGCTTGATCGTGCTGGCCGAGGGCCTCGTACGATAACCCCACATTGCTTTCCGCTTGGGGGTTATGCGGTTCGAGCTTTAAGCATTCCGCAAACGCTTCAATCGCCTGTGGAAACTGGCTCTCGCTGTATTTCGTCCGCCCTAAGTAGTACCAGGCCTGCGGGTCGCGGGGATCCCACTGTACCGAGCGCCTCAGCCAATGATCGGCGTCTAAGTAATCCTTGAGCAGGAGGTAATCAAGCGCGACGATTTTCAGATCAAAGGCGCTCGGGGCGTGATACTTCGCTCCCGCGGTGTATTCTGCGAGTGATTCCTTAACCTTCCGATCGCGATACGCAACCAGGGAGCCGCTCAGATTCCCGCTGTTGTAGCGAAGGTCTTCGCCATCCTCTTTCGCTCCTTCGAGCCATTTCCCCTGGACCTCCCGAAACAAGATGAAACCCAGCAAAAAGTGTGCGTCAGCGGAGTTTTGATGTGCGTGCAAATGCGCCCTTGTGGCGCCTTCGGCTTCGCTCAGTTTGCCTTGTTTCAAGAACAACCTGGCTTGAGCAAGTGCGGGATCAGGCGTCAGAGGCTCGGCCTTGACAGCGTTGTTGATAACGGATGAATTTGAATCTGTGCGCTTCGGCGCCGCGTGCGTAATAGAAGACGTGTTTTGCTGTGCTGGCCCCGGAGAGCTCTGTGCTCTTGCAGCTAGACTTTCGAGGAGCGAGAGGAAGCAAAAGAGGTAAAGATGTGCCAAAATCCAGGAGGCGGTCCTTCGCCGGGCGCTGGGGGCGACTGAAGCAGGGCGCGCAGCATGGGTCAATGGTTTCACCGCAAAGACCGCCGAGAGCACCGAAAATCCCCTCGTCGAGGATTATAGGGCCGAGGCTGCTCGGCCCTCAAAAGGAAACAGCCAGCACCTTGTGGCCGGCAGGATCGAATCCGAGAGCAAACGATCACAGCGCAGGGCCAGACTGATCCACCATGTCCCGAGGCCGGAATCCCGCGCGCAGCGTCGAGTCTGCTATCTTGCAGGAAAATTGTACTTCGGTCTCGTCGGCGGAGACTGTGGGAGCGCCCGAAGAGGTGGTTTTGGGAAAGAAAAAGATGGCGTCCGCGACCAATCCCTTCGAGTTTTTTTCATAGACGACATGAGTGGGCGAAATTTTGTCTTTGCCCTTTTTCATCTGCAGAAACGCATTGTCCTGGAAAAACTTCTCGTCATGCTGTTGGAAAGGGGTCATGTCTTCCATGCGTAAGGATAATTTGATATTCGCCCTGAGGCTCACTCGCATATTTCTCAACATCCACTTTTTCGCCGTGCAGAACGGCTTGGCGCGCCGTGGCGGCGCGCATTACGCGAGACGATTGCCAGTAAATCTGAACGTTCATCTCTTGCGTATCCTCGCCGGTGCCATCCGGAGCAGTAGTCGGTGCGGTCGCGGTCGTCGTCGTTTGTCCTCTGGCGCCGCCACTACTCCGCTGCTGGGGTATAAAGTCTGTCTCGGAACCGGGACGCCACGAGCGTTGTATCGGAGTTATCCGCACCCACGGTGAATCGGTAAGAATGCTCCCAACCTCTTTCTCGTTCCATTGCTGGTACGGCTTGGCCTTCCAGGGTTTATCTCCAGCCCAAAGCAGAGCGGCTCCCAACAGCAGGCCTAGAAGCAAGCCAAGTGGCTTTGGAAGAGTCTTCGAATTGAAAGGAAAGTCGATCTTCGCGTACATCGGGCCCTCCCAAAACAGAGCCGGGACCCGAAGGCCCCGGCGTTGGAATCCGTGCTGCCGTAAAAGACAAGAAACCCGAAATCTGGTGCCTTGGAACGGGGACTAGAAGTATATCCTAAACTGAGCCTGCCCTCTCCTGGGTGTGTTCCCCTGACAGTTTTGTCCATTGAAACCCGCTAAGCCAAAAGTGGAGGTGCTAACAGTGTTGTACTGGGTCTGGTTCAAAACATTTCCGTCGAAACACTGAATTCCCGCTCCATTGGCAGGGGTGTTATTCAACGAGAAGCGATTGAGCACATTGAAGAATTGGATCGTCAAGTCGCCGCTGAAGCGCTCGCCAAAGTAGAACCTTTTGCCGAACGAGATATCCTCATCAAAGTACGGCGGCGCCGACAGGCCATCAACGGTGGGTCTCATGTTCCCAATGGTCCAGTCCCCCGGCGGAGCGAACGCCGAGGTATTGATGACCGGCAGCCCTTTATAGTAGTTGTGCCAGTTGATGCTGAAGTTGTGTGACAGAAGGTTCGGCCGGTTGCCCACAAAGATGTTGCCAATTAAGGGATCGCAGTCGAACTGGTCGTAACAGGCGCTAATGCGCAACGGAACTCCACTCTCGTAGTAGTTGGTCATTGTAACCTTCCATCCACCGAGCAAGTTCTTCCGCACTAAACCTGGGCCGTTCAAAAACTTCTTTCCGGGCCCGATCGGCAGTTCATAGACACCGGCCAGGGTAAGCACGTGCTTCTGATTATTAGCGCCTACGGACCACTCCTGGTTAGGGTTATTTGGATCGATGCCTCTAAAGTTAAAGGTCGAGAAACCGCTATCTGTATTTGTTAGATACTTCGACAGAGTGTAAGACACAAGATAGGTTAAACCGGCCCCGGTGCGCTTTTGCAAGCTGACCTGGAGCGAGTTATATTTATCCGCGCCAGAAGTGTCAAAGTTGTTCGTGACAAAAGGCATGTGTGGATAAGGAAGCTCAGCCTGGAAGAGTGAAATGTTGTCACCGCCGCCGGCACCGGGGGACTGTTCCAAGCAGAAATTAGTATAGGGGGCATATAAAGGGCCAGCTGCACTCCCGCAGCCGCCCGAGACCAGACCGAACGTTCCTTGGGATTGCATGAATGCCTGGGCAGCCGCTGAGTTCCATGGCTGTCCAAGGACGCAGTCGGCCGTATTGGGCGGGTTCACGCTCGGATTTTGCGGGCAAACTGATTTTACGAAGCTGTAGTTAAGCGATTGCTTCGCAGACTGGAGTGTCGCCGGCAAGTGTACGTCGTGCGTGTGTACATAGTGAACCGAAAGGAACGTGTTCCAAGGCAGTTCGCGCTGAACGCCAACAACAAATTGCTCATCGTAAGCTTGGTTGACCGTTTTCGGCAGCTCGTGCACCTGGGCATAGCCGAGAATCGACGTGCCATTGAAAGATGTTGGACTAAAGCCAACCGACGGCAACCCTGGCAGCGGATTTGTGTCCCATTGACCCATGCCGGGAATCTGGGTGCCGGGCGGCGCGCCAATTGAGACAACGCCATTCAGGTTGTTCCCGTAGTTTACGGCGACCTTGTTAACGCCGTATTCAAAGGAACCAGTATCCAGCCAGTACCACGAGGCGCCGCCGAGCACGACAGTCTTGGGGTTCAACTGATAGGTAAAGCCTGCGCGGGGACTGAAATGGTGCCAGTTCATGGTTTGCTGACTCCAGCCGGAACACCCGTTGCAGGTTCCCAACTCCGCCATGGCACCGAGAAGCGGCTGGCCGTTAAATGGGTTGATCTCAGTGGGGTTCACCGCATTGGGATCGAAGAATGTGAGCTGGTTGGTGTGAAAATCATTTTTGAAAGGAAATGCCAGGTCCCAGCGAATTCCCCAGTTCACCTTAAGATTGGTCCTCAGTTGAATGTCATCCTGGAAATACGGAGCAATGTAGGTGTTGCTCAGGTTAGTGTTGCCTGCACCGCCTCTTCCGCCCGTAGTGGCATCGCCAAGCAAGAAGCTCGCAAAGCCATTTCCGGTGGTAGAGCCAGTAGTGTCACCGGGCTGTGCCGTGATATTGGACGTGAAATTGATGACACCCGAGCAGCCCGGCTGGCCTGTAGATCCCCCGCATTCGTAGTCGTCCTGGTGTGTGGTTCGAATGTCCACACCGGCGTTCATGGTCTGCCGGCCTTTTATGTAGAGCACGTTACCCAGGTACGAGAACCCCTTCTTGTGGTTGATGGTTGACGACAGGCCGTTTCCAGGTCCCCAGCTTATCGGCTCCCACCCGCCACCGCCAAAACCAATGCTCGGAAACACATTCGGCTGCCCCGAGATACCCAACGGCAAGACCCCGGCGAACTGTCCCTTGAGCAGATTTGAGGGTAAGAAGTCGTTGCCCTGGTACACGTACATAAACCCGCCGGTTACCACAAATCTGGAATTGATGGCGTTCGAGTAGGTAAGGTTAAGCCCGCGCCCCAAGATGGTGGTAATCTGTTGGCCGTTTAAAGGGCTATTGACCCAGTCGGTGCCGCTCGGCTGCGGGTACCTCTGCCGCCAATAAAGGCCATGAAGGGCTTGCTTAGTGGTTAAGTTATGGTCGATATTGATGCTGTAACTTGTTTGTAGGTTCAGCGGGATGGTCGTGGGGACGAAATTGTTTACTATGTTCGAGTTGCTCGGTGCGGGAAGCGGAAATTGACTGAGTACGCCTGCCGACACTTGACTGAAACAGCTCGTCGGAATTTTGTTCCCGGGCCACTGGGAACCTGGCGCAGCGCCGGGACTGCAACCCGCGGGTATGAGGGCTGGATTCGAGGCCCAGGCGATGGGGACGTAAATAGGTATGGAAGCGCCACTTTGAGGGTTGACCAAACCGCTGAAGTCACCGGAAATTTCCGCTTGAGTTGGCAGCGTGACCGGAGCTTGCGCGATGGACTTTCTGTACCTGTCATAGGCGAAATACCAGAAGGTCTTGTTTCGCCCGTTGTACACCTTCGGTATGTATACCGGCCCACCGAGAGAAAAGCCCCAGTTGGTTTCGATGTCCTGGTTGGGCTTGTCAATCTTTCCGGCGTTGTTTGCATGTGTGTCGAAATAAGCGCCCGGCGCACCAAAATAGTTGTCATCCCGGTAAAGGAAAAAGGCGCTCCCATGAATTACGTTGGTTCCAGATCTCGAGTGATACTGCTCTACGCCTTGCCCTAGACCGTACTGCGCGGAAAACGTGCCCGTTAGCACATCCGCGTCCTTGATGGAGTCATACGGCGGCTGATTCCAAAATGTGTAGCCTGCGGTTTCCGAAAAGGCTTCGGGAATGCCGTTAAACATGACCTCCGTCTGCTGGTCTACACCACCATTGATCCGATGGCTAAATCCATTGCCGGTAACACCAGGTACCAGGAAGATGAAATTGTCGATCTGACGAACACTCCCCTGAACCAACTGCGGCAGGTCTTGCGCGAGCTGCTCGGGCAGCGTTGTGCCAATCTCCGGCTGCTCCGTCTGCAATTCAACAGAAGGAGCATTGACCTCAATGGTTTGCGATACGGTGCCCGGCTGCAAGATGGCGTTGGCAGTCGATGTGGCACCTCCCACCACGACGACGTTGTTGGTAACGGAGATCCTAAACCCGCTCTTCTCCACCTTGACGACGTAGGTGCCGGGTATAAGATCAATAATCAGGTAGGTCCCTGCGGAGGTGGTAGTGGTCGTCCGGGCCACGTTGGTGTCCACGTTCGTGACTGTCACTTTCGCGTCCGGAACAACCGCCCCCCCTTGGTCTGTGACCTCGCCGTTAATTCTGCTGACCGCCTGGCCATACAAATGGAGCGGCATGAATAGCAACAAAAAAGCTGCCGCCATAAAGCCGGACACCCATCTCTGCTGCGCTTTGATGCCAACAGCGCGGATAAGACCTGTCAGATTGTTCATTTGTGATCCCTCAAGCTTGTTTCGTTGCAAACGATCTGGACCGGGCTTTGCCTTCATGTCCAGCCCTTTGAAAACCTGAACTTCAGCGATATAAGCCGCTCTGAACGCACCGGTGCCGTTACCTGCAACGCGGACGAGATGCATAGTGCTTTCCTCTCAAGTCCCCAGAAACCGCCGCCACTTCGACCTCCACCGAACCACCGAGGTCACTGAGCTAAATAGCGCCGTAATGAAAGGATTCTGGTTTGGCTTCGAATTAGCCGATCGAAAGAATCAAAATTGTGAGCCCCACATTCGATCGATTTTGTCGGGAAGTATGGCCCCACAGATCGAAAATTGAAATAGTAGTTGTTTAACATTACTTGTACTAACGTAACGTTCTCGTTATCGAGCAAATCGAGGAGCGGGTGCAGAAATGAAGCGCATTGCCGGAAATCTGCGAAGCCCGCGAGAAGAACGTTTTTGCAGTGCTCTAATGGGTTTGGAGCATTTTCGTGACAAAACCCTAACCGAGCGAATTCGCGCGATTGCCGAAGGAAACGTTACCGGAGTGCAAGAAACGTTTCATCTCTCCTGTTTTCAGCCGGACCAGAATCCCACATACTACGGGCACGCTGATTCGCAGCTGCGTCGACAATTACGTCGCCGCTTGCGAAAACGGTCTCGGGGTGTCTCCTATAGTTCACAAGCCAATTGGTACAAAAACGTCCCATAGCCCAACGGATGGGAGGACGGATCTATGAAGATTGTCGCAGTCACCGCCTGCCCAACAGGAATCGCTCATACATATATGGCCGCGGCGCGTCTCGAGAAGATAGCCAAAAATCACGGACACGAGATCAAAGTCGAAACCCAGGGCGCGATCGGAATCGAGAACAAGCTGACGGAGAACGACATTCGTCAGGCAGAGATCGCCATCTTCGCTGTTGACGTCCAAATCGAGGGTCTTGAAAGATTCAATGGTATAAAAATCATCCAAGTGCCGTTGAAAGAAGCGATCAATAACACAGAGAGCATCTTTTCCAAGCTCCCGAATTGAACTTTTGTCTCAACCGAGCGTAGCGCTGAGCGAGCGTCGATTCAGCCGACGAGAATGTCCATGGTGAAACGAATAATGCAGATGTGAAAAACCTGCGGACGGCTCGCCAGATTCTGGTAAGAATATGATGCATCGATGAAAGAGATACCAAGAAGATCCGCGGACCTGCTGCAAGGACTCTTCGCGCGTTGCCGTATGGCGAGCGACTGCACAGGGCAACGGATAGACGCGGGACTAGACCGCCGCTCGATGATGTTTTCGCTGCTGTCCATGATGGCTACACCGATTCTTGCCAGAGCATTTCCGCTGAACTTTCAGCACCAGCAACCGAAAGCAGCCAAGCCCTCCGGAGTCGTCACTGGCGGTGAGTATGCGCCCGTGTATGACGAGCGTCATCGCCCAATCACCGCAGGCGGTTTTGTGGATGGGGCGGAGGTTGTCTACGAGGACTGCACACGACAATCGGGGCTGACTGCCTTCAAACATCGCTGTGGAACGTCGCAGAAGGCGACGATCATCGAAGTTGACGGTTCTGGCGTCGCGCTGATCGACTACGATAACGACGGCTGGTTGGATGTCTTTCTGCTGAACGGGTCCACATTTGCCGCGCTCAAGGGAACTGAGCCCGCGCCAAGGGCCATGTTGTTCCACAACAATCGTGATGGTAGCTTCACCGACGTGACCGAAAAAGCCGGAGTCGCCAACGAGCGCTGGGGTTTCGGAGTCGCGGTCGCAGATTTCGATAACGATGGCTGGCCTGATATCTACGTCTCGAACTTTGGCGAGAATCGTCTCTACCGCAACAATCACGATGGGACATTCACCGACATCGCTGAACAGGCGGGGGTAGCAGTTGGAGGCTGGTCTACGGGCGCGACTTGGGGAGATTACGACCGCGATGGCCATCTGGATTTGTTTGTTCCCGGTTATGTCCAGTTTGATCCCGATCATCCGGCGCTTGCAGGGAAGAATGGAGTACCACCCAGTTCCTGCGAGTTTCGAGGTGTGAATGTTTTTTGTGGCCCGCTCGGCTTGGTTGGTGAAAAGGATCATCTGTTTCACAACAACGGCGATGGCACGTTCACAGAGGTGAGTGCGAAAGCCGGCGTTTCCGATTCGAATGGCGCGTACGGATGGTCGTCCGTTTTCGTGGATGTGGATGACGACGGGTGGCTTGATTTGCTTGTGGCGAACGACTCCGTCCCCAATTTTCTTTATCGAAACAATCACGACGGCACATTTAAAGACGACAGCTACATGTCCGGGCTGGCGTTGAACGCCGATGGTCGCGCTCAAGCCTGCATGGGAATTGCCGTCGGCGACTACAATCGAGATGGCAGCGTCGACTTTCACCTAACCACATTCTCCAGCGATTACAAACCTCTATACCGAAACGAAGGAGATGGTGAATTCAGCGACGTTACGGCCCAAGCTGGCCTCCTGCAGCCCACGATCCCCTTTCTGGGATGGGGTGCCGGCTTTCTCGATTTCAACAACGATGGCTTGTTGGACATTTTTTCTGCGAACGGCCATGTATATGTTCAGGCGGAGAGAGCGGATTGGGGAACTACGTGGGCGCAGAGACCGCTGCTCTTTCGCAACCTGAACGGGCAGCAATTCGAAGAGGTCCCCCCCGCGACGGGTTCAGGACTCGCTGTCGTTATTCCCGCGCGAGGTGCCGCCTTCGGCGACCTCTTCAACAGCGGAAAAATCGACGTGGTGATCAACAACATCGATCGCGAACCAACTTTACTTCGGAATGCAGTGAAAAATGCCAATCACTGGATCACCCTGAAATTGGTAGGCGGGCCAAAGAGCCCCCGCGACGCAATCGGGGCGAAGGTTTTTGTCACCACGGGAGGAGTTCGTCAGCGTGCGGACATTTTCAGCGGGGGAAGCTATTGCTCCAGTTCGGACCCTCGGGCCCACTTCGGACTGGGATCATCGAATAAGATTGACAAGGTGGAGATCCATTGGCCCAGTGGGTTCATCGAGCAAGTGACGCCGCCAAAAGTCGACTGTATCGTTACTGTAAGAGAAGGCAAGGGCGCAGTTATCGCGTAGTTAAAATGAATGTTGGATCGTGTAAGCAGATGTTGCAGAGCCATGTAACATCCCCGAACGGATGGGTTTCTCTTCAGGCAAACATCTGTGAATGGTCCACTTCGCGAAGCTTCTTTCGCCTGCAGCGCCGTTTCCGCACTCTTCGTTTTGCTGCTGTTTTCCTTTTGATAGCAGGAGGCGCGACAGCTCAATCGTCTTCTTCGCTGCCGTCAGCGCCGTCACCAGCTCCGAACAATAGTGAAACTGTATCGCGGCCGACAGTCTTGTCCAAGTCGCCGGACCTGAACCTCGCAAAGGCAGAATCGCTGATGGAAACGGGACAACTGAACGAGGCCGAAGTTGTTGTCCGCCAGGACTTGAAGAGAGCGCCAGATTCGGCTGACGCCCATTTTCTGCTTGGTCATATCCTGTATCGGGAAATTCAAGCTGGGGCGAAACAGACCGATCCCAACCCGAATGCGGTTTATGCTGCGCCCCCCAAGTCCCTCATTGAGCTCAGTGAAAAAAAGGCAAAAGAATCGTTGACCGAGTTCACTGCGGGAGCCCACTACCATAAACCAAGTGCGTTCGATTTGAAGATCGTTGCCATGGATTACGTTTTGCTCGGTGATTCCATCGATGCGGATAAGTGGCTGACACAATCTCTCCAATGGAATCCTAATGATTCCGACGGCTGGTACCAGCTGGGTCGCACAAAATATACCGAAAATCGCTTCACGGAAGCGATCGACGCATTCAAGAAATGCCTGGCGATCGATGGAACAAACGTGAAAGCTGAGGAGAACCTGGGATTGTCGTATGCGGGATTGGGAGACGATCCGGACGCTACCAAAGCGTATCAAACCGCAATCGACTGGCAGACAAGTTCAGTCACCAAAGATGTCGAAGCCTACCTTGCTCTGGGCACTCTGCTCTTGGACCAAAATCGCCCCAAGGACGCCATCCCAGTACTGATTGAGGCGACGCAAATTGCCCCGTTGGTGTCGCGAAGTCACGAATTATTGGGAAAGGCCTACCTTCAGATCGTAGAGATTGTGAAAGCGCAGACGGAATTGGAACGAGCGGTTAGTCTCTCACCCGACACCGCTCACTTGCACTACATTCTCGGCCAGATCTACCGAAAAGAGGGGTTTTTAACGAAAGCAAAAGCGGAATTCGATCGCTGCGCGGCTTTACAGGGAGGAAGTTTTTCGGACCGTTAGTTAAGATGTACCAGGCGTAACATCATCATATAGGGCCGAACTTGAGTTGGGACCAGCGCACTCATCGGAGCGGGGTCGAAGTAGCCGTTACTGTTGCGGCGTATCGGGTATTTTTGATTTTTCCTTCATCACCTCCTCGGCGTGTTTTGCTTCTGCCTCGCGCGCACTCTGTTCCAGCTTTCCAAAAGTGGCCATTTCCGCGTTGGCATCCGCTGTTCTTCCCAGACTGCGGTAGGCTTGCGCCAGCATGAAGTGGAGTCGCGGCTGGTTCGGGTTGCCTTTGATTGCCGTTTTCAAATCCGGCACTGCATCTTCGTACCGATTCAGTCGAATAAGTGCGGTGGCCCGGTCCGGCAAGACCTCCGTCAGATATGGGCAAGTCTGCAGAGCCTGATTGATATCGTCGAGCGCCTCTTCCGGACGCACATGCTGTTCGAGCAGAATGTCGCCGAGCTTCCATCGTGCGTTGCAGTTTCCGGGGTCATTGGCTAGTTCCGCTTGAAACTGTTCCGTCGCGTCCGCCCAGGCATCGAGCTGCCAATACGCATTGCCGAGTTTATAGTGCGTACCAGTCTGTTGTGGACCGATTTCAACCGCCTTCTTGTATTCCACCAGCGCACCATCGAAATTCTTCATGCTGGCCATGACGTCACCGCGGATTTCGTGAGATAACACAGAATTAGGATCGATGGCGTCAACCTTCGCGAGAGCTGCTTCGGAAAGCTGGATGTACACGTTCCCTAGCATGTACCAGATCTCCTGATTGTTTGGTTCGCGTTTGGTCAGCTCCTGCAAGTGCGTGGCGGCGGGGCCGAAGTCCTCCAGTTTGATCAGGTCTTTGGCAAGATAAAGTTCTGCGTTGTTGTCCTTTGAATTCGCTCGGACGGCGGTCTCCAACGGCTGTCGCGCATCCTTATAATCGCCCTCCTCGTAATAAGCGACGCCCAGAAGGATGGTCGCGGAATACATAGAACGATCCACTTCCAAGCCTTGCTTCAGGATGGCAATGGCCTTGGTGTATTGGTGCTGTCGCAGATAGAGTGCGCCTAGATTGTTGTACGCAGGCCCCAGCCTTGGCGCGATGGCCAGAATCGACTGATACTTTGAGATTGAGCCGGCTATGTCACCGCTTTGCTCGTCCGATTTGGCCTCCGAGTAGAGCTGCATCACGCGAGGATCGTCTGCCTTCGCGTTCGATTGTGGCTGTGCCTCGAGCACGGGAAAGAGCGAAATCGAGCCAACAAGAAAGCAGCTGCGGACTGCTTTGGCAACGCGCGTTGAATTCGGAGCAGAGAAGAGACCCCGGGGCATGACTCGTTCGATTCTACTCTGGTCTTACGCTTTTCAAACGCCCAGCTGTCACCGGCAATAATCACGGGTTGCTGCCCGTGTCACGCCGTTGTCAGCAGCCTTTGTAAGGTCAGCCTGGACACAAAACATCAATGCCGAACGACTATGTGGGAGCCCGTAAGAGAGTAATACCAAACACCAGAACACTTCTGTTGCTCGGCAGACTGACGCTACGGACTGCTTTGCTGCTGTCGAGATTGAGGGAATAGGCAAAACCATAGAACGTGTTCGAATCCTTCGATCCGTCGCTTACCAGGCGGTAGGGCAGAGTGAAAGCCACTGATTCTCCGGGGAAACTCCGCGGCGACGCCCAATCGCTCAGGTTTTGAGAGAACGTGGACGATGTGCCATCGGCATAGGTTACGTTAAAGGTTTGGAGTTCCTGATCGCCGTTGACTGCAAGCGCCAGAATCTTGACGTTGGAGAATTTTCCTTCCGGCAGGTTCACTGTCTTGCCGCTGACAACATCAGGTGCGTTGGGTGGGCCGATTTTGAAAATCACGTCGCCGCCGACCTGTTCTCTGCCAATCGCCTCGGCCGAGAATGAGAAGCCATCGCCGTCAAGACTGTTCTCTGGCGAGAACTTCGCGCCGTCGCTGTAGATGCCGGTGATGTTGTAAGCGGAACTCAGATCGACGGGCACGGTACCGGCAAGAATTGGTGTGACCGTCACTGCAATCGTAGCGGTGTGCGACGTATTGCCGGATTGTGCCGTGACAGTAACGGTCGTGCTGGAAGGCGCGGCCGATCGTTGGGCTGTGAGCGTGAGGGTGCTCGATCCGGAGGTACTCGGTGGATTGAAGGACGCGGTGACTCCGCTCGGCAGGCCGTTGGCGGCCAAGGTGACAGTGCCCTCGAAGCTTCCTCGCGGCATGATGAAGACCTTTGCACTGCCACTGCGGCCTTGAGATATCGGCATCGTGTTTGACGAGGTCGACAGAGTGAAATCGCTGGGCCCGGCATCGGGCGAAGGCAGAACGTCATACAGAGGCTGCGCTGGTGTTACCTCCGGGTTCTCGTTCGCGACCGACATAGCCAGAATCCGGATTTTGTCGTTCGCCGGGAGTTTTATGTTTTTTGCGTTTTCCGGCAGCGGCAGAGAATAGGCGAACAGATATGAGTACGAATAGGGGATATTTACGCCTTTCGCATCATGACGATGGTCACAGAACCACGCCAGATCGGCGCGTTTGATGTAGCTGCGCTTGAGGCCGATCATGTCGCCATAGTCGTCGTGCGATGTGTCTTTCGAACTCCACTCGCGATCATTCCACTGGCCAATAAAGCCGCTCCAGTCCTCGATGGTCAGCTCTGCCCTGTTCGCGCCGATTTCGAACGTGGATTTCTGATCGCCGTTAGAGGACGCGGCGAGCAGGTAAAGGCGATTGTGGCGGCCTTGCGGCAGCGCGATGACTTGTCCCTTGGCGGTGACGGCGTTCGGTGAATTTGTTTTTGCGGCGGCAAGCTCAAACTTCACGCCGTTAAAGGTGATCTGCGAGGGCAACATTTTCGCGGGGAAGGAGTTGCCTTTGCCGTCGAAGCCAGTTTGCGATTGGGCACCGTCGTTCGTGCTGGTCGCCAGGTCGTAATGCAGTGAGACCGGCGTTGATTCCGCTGGTGCAATTTTCTGGGGTGCGGCCCCGAGTTTCAGCGCAAATGTGCGCGGCTGGTACGCGTGAAATGAAGTCACGAGCGCACCGTCGCTGACCGTCGCTGGACCAACCGGTTCCTCTTGTCCGTTGACTTCGCGAGCGGCGGTGATCGGAGAGGCGAACGTAATTCTTACGTCCTTTTGCGGTTTACCATCCAGTTCGACCAATCGGATGACGATCTCATCACCGTCTTCCGCTTTCTTTACGGCCAGCGCACGAATCCGCGGACTGCTGATCTTCAGCAATGAGAACGTTCGGCCGAGGGGCCCTTCGTGCTTTGAAGTCTGGAACGCGATGAGAGGCGCGTTGAGGCGCTGTGCCTGCCAGTCGGTCTGGGCGTCGCGCCATCCGCCCGCGTGGCCCGCAATGCCGTAGGTGAATTCGTGGTGGCCAATGTCTTGCGTCCCCTGGTCGGCGTAGCCTCCTGCGGTGCCGGGGGTTCGGATCAGCGTCAAGCGGATCGTAGTGTCTGCAGGCTTGTCCGATCCGTTCTTGCAATCGGTGAGAATGGTTGCGCCGAATTCGCCGCCAGCGTCGGTGAGATCGATCCATTGATGTGACGGCACTTCGAATTTCTTCGGCTCAGCCGTCGGACGTTCGATGGTTCCAATGTCCCAGTTGTATGTAGCAACGTGGTTCGAAGCGGTGAGCGGAAACGTCGCTTTGAGATTCGATTCGCGAGTAGTCCAATCGATGACGTTCGCGAACTCGACGCGCTTGCCAGCGTCCCCTGCGGCGAGGCTGATGGTTTGAACGAAGCGGGAGCCCAAGGTCTCACGAGAAACCTCAATGGCGACCCGGACAGGGCCATTCTCGACGACCCGAATTCGGGCCGGCCCGGAGACATATGCCTTCGGAGGAGCCTGTTCTTGATCCCAGTCCATGTTCCAGGCGGGCCATTGCTCTGGGTTGTCATAAGAGATGGCGAGCCGGGCGGGGCCGGATAGCAGCTCTTTATTTATAGTTTTGTCGAAGATGCTGGCAACGTCGCCGTCGGAATTGATCTTCACCCGGTAATACGCGTTCTCGAGTTCATTGTTTGAAACCCTGAGCTGCGACGGTGTTTCGGGATTGCCGCCGGGCTGAACGTCATAAACGGAGTAGCCCACCGAGGGCACGCTCGCAGGAAAGATGATCTTGTTACCAGAAATCTGGCCGGGAATTTCTCTTCCATCCGGCGTGGTCACGCGAACCGCTGTCGGCATGCCCTCTGAAAAATCAATGCCGGCCTCGATCAGGTCCTCGCGCTCGATATTGAGAGGGTTATAGACGACGATTGGGATTCCCGTAGTCTGTGTATTCAGTCCAGCCGCGACAGCTTCCGTCGCATTTGTCAGTACTCCGGCGAATTGATTCATGGCGATGACATCATCATTCCAGGCAAACTCGTAAGAGCGTGGCGTCGCCGTTCCCGCCGCGATGTCGTGAAAGTGTCCGCCCATGACGAGGGTCCATGCATCATTCAGCCGAGCCAACGGATAAGAACGCGCGCCGAGCCATTCCGCAGCAATCGATGCTTTCTCTGCAGCGTCGGCCAGGATCTCTTCTCTCCTGAGCCAGCGCTTCTGGTACGCCTGCGACGTCAACGAACCAGCCGAGTGATTGGTGAGTTCCATCTCGCCGGTGTAGCGGGGAAGATGGACGGCCTCTTCGGGCGTGATGTCGAGAAACATCTGATCGGCTTTGGCAGAGATGACATGAACGGGGCCGTCGCCGACCGGTATGGCGGGCCATTCCTTATGCTGATCTCTCCGGGAGAAAAATTGGTTCGCGGGAGGCAGTCCGACGCTACCTTTCGTGACAATGGCTTCGAGGCGCTTGACGGAATCTTCGTCGGGCGCACCGCCAATATCGCCGGTTCCATAATAGTGATAGTCGGTGAACAAGCCGCTGACCTTCCCGTTGTTCTCAACCCGAGTGGCCCAGTCGCCCTGATAGCGATCGAACTCATGTTCCTGCTGGCCATGGTCCAGTGCGTGCTGTTCCCGCCGAAGAGAGATGAGTTCCTGAACTTGTTTCTGATCGAAGGACTGACCGCTCTGTTCCGCCTGCTGCAGTGTCTTTTGCAGGTCGCCAATTTTCTTTCGCAATTCCTCAAACGCGGGGTTCGGAAGTTCTGGGGGGAGGGGCTTGCTCACATCAGTTTCGATGCCGCCACTGTAGCTGCCCGGATTGATCCCCGCGAGGACGCCTTCTCCATCCGGTCCGACCCAGACGCCGACGTTGAAGGGAGTTCCTTCGGGAGTGCGCTCAATCGACCCCGGACCTCCTCCGGGTGCGGATGATCCCCACACCAGTTTTTGCGTGGAGAAGCCTCTGACGCCGGAATGCGCGAGGATCGTGGGCAGCGATGCGGGAAACCCGAAACAGTCGGGCAGCATATATTCGGCGCTGGCCTTTCCGAATTCTTTGCGGAACCATCGGTTGCCATAGAGAATCTGGCGGATGATTGCTTCGGCGTTTGGAGCGTTGACGTCTCCTTCTTCCATTGAGGATCCGGCCGGAAACCAACGGCCTTCGTGCACATACTTTTTTACCTTCGCAAAGTCGGCTGGGAAGTACTCCTTCATGAAACGGTAGCGATTGGCGCCGCTGAAGTTGAAAACGTAGTGAGGATACTTTTCGAACAGTTTGAAATTATCCTCCATAGTCTTGCGGATGTATTCGTCGATAACCTGGGGATATTCCCATCGCCATTCCGTGTCCAGGTGGGCGTACCCGACGACGTACAGCGTAGGTTGCTTGGTGAGGTCAGGTTTATCCGCATTCTGCGCTAGAGCACCATGGAGCAACAACAGGATCACGCTGAAAGGTAGTAGCAGAAGATGGAAGCGTCGCAGCATTTGTTCTCCAGCAAGTTGGCTCTTGGTTAACTCTTTGTGCTTCAGCTCGCGCCGTTTCGTGGTATGGGCGTCCGAGGCACCGGCCAAATCGATATTGTTAGTGAATTCACCCAACTGCACAACGAACTGTAGACGCGTTCCGGCGAGATTAAGTTCGGCTGGCAAGTATGGAGGCGAAGCGCGTGAAAAAGAAATAGTAGACATTTAACATTAGCTGCACTAATGTAACGTTCCGTGAAACAGGAAGCGACATCCTCAACCCCGCGCATGTCCTCGGGCGCTCGGATGATCGTCCACGAACTGGAGGAATATCTGCGCGAAACCAGGGTGCGCCGCGTGCACTTCGGCGACGAAACGATTGTGCCGCCCCCGCTAGCCTACGTCACGAACTTCCCCCGGCTGTCACTTCCACTCTGCGGATGTCATGCCATGGAGATCGCCCACGGCGGGCGCATTGAACTGATCAAACCGGTTCGGGGTCATGCCGTGTTCGTCCCCGATCATGCATGGAACAAGCCCGACTGGTCAGGCCGCGTGGATGTGGTCACCTTTTTATTTGGGGTGAAACAGATCGGCATCAGTCTGGTACGGCACAAGGGAGGATCGCAAGTGCCTGCAACGGCGGTCAAAGCCAGCGTCCATGGAGGCTATGACGTGCCCACGCATAGCATTCTTGCCGCGCTCATGGTGTTGGCGGCAGATCGCTCGAAAGGTCCATTGGTACGCCTTCTGACGGAATCCCTGCTGCATGCCTGCTTGCGGCTATTAAAAGCGCCGCAAAAGCAAAGTCCGCGGAAAGCCATTCGCACCTACGAGTCTCTCTGTTTATATGTTCAGGAGAACTTTCATACGCCCCTGACGCGCGAGACTATTGCGCGGCACTTCGGACTGGCCCCGAACCACGTTTCCCGGTTGTTTCGCAAGGAAGGCTTCATGAAGTTTAACGATTACTTGAACCTCGTGCGGGTGAACCGGGCCAAGTTCATGCTGCAGAACTACAGCTTGACGCTCAAGGAGATTGCCTCCAGTTGCTGCTACAGCGATCCCGCTTATTTCTGCCGAGTCTTCAAGAAAGTATGTAAGGTGACTCCCACCGAATATCGGGCACAGAACACAGCACAGGCGGCCGAAGAAGTCCCCAGGGCGGTCGCGCCACGAAATGTTGCATCAGTGCAATAAACGTTCCATCTCTACTGTTTCCAGACTAGGACAGATCAAACATACTTACACCACTGCGTGTCCGGGTTATGAAAAGGGGAGCGTATGACTCGACTTAGCCTGCGTGGCAGTCGTGCCAGGTACGCGGGGCGAGCAGGATCTTAGCCACAAAGCTGGGGGATGAGAACAAGTACACGGGTGTAACTTCATTGTGACTTGGGCGCAATGCTGGATGGGGAATGCTGGAATCACTGAAGAAACTCAGGCAGCATTTATTGACCGGCGTGTCGTATGCGATTCCGTTCATCGCGTGCGGAGGCATCCTTATTGCAATTGCCATCGCTTTTGCGCCGATGACTGCCAAGGGTCCGGATTTCTCTCATTCCCCATTTCTCAAATTGATCTGCGACGTTGGGTCCGGTGCCTTTTCTTTGATGTTCCCGGTTCTTGCTGGTTATATCTCCTACTCGATTGCACAGAAACCCGGTCTCGTACCCGGATTCTTGGGGGGATATCTTGCTGGGCAAGTGAAGGCTGGCTTTCTCGGAGCGATCCTGATCGGCCTCGTTTCTGGGTACGTCGTAGAGGCGCTGAAAAAGATTCCGGTCTCAAAATATCTGCGCCCCATCATGCCGATCCTGGTAATTCCGATTTTGTCAGGAGCGTTCGTGGGAGTGCTGATGATTAAGGTCCTGGGTCCGCCAATTGCGATGTTCATGGACCACGCCAATCAGGCGCTCATGTCGATGAGTACGGGAAACGATGTCCTGCTCGCGCTTTTGCTTGGGGCGATGATTGCCTTCGATATGGGAGGCCCCGTCAACAAGGCCGCCTTCTTTTTCGGGGCGGCGATGATCAGCGAAGGTAACTATCGAATCATGGGGGCATGCGCAGCTGCGATCTGCACGCCGCCGCTCGGAATGGGACTTGCGACGCTGACTGGCAAGAAGCTGTGGAGCCAGGAAGAGAGAGAAGCCGGCCTTGCGGCCATCGCTATGGGCATGATTGGGATTACGGAAGGTGCGATTCCATTTGCCGCAGGTGATCCGATCCATGTTATCCCATGCATCGTGATCGGATCCGCCGTTGCGGCTGCAATCGCCATGTTAGGGCAAGTCGGAGATCACGCGCCCCATGGTGGGCCCATCGTCCTGTTCCTGCTGTTGATCGATCATAAGGCGGCATATGTGCTGGCAATTCTGATAGGGACATTCCTCACGGCGGGTTTGATCCTGCTGCTGCGGGTTCGGGCAAACAGAACGGGCGAGAGAAGGAGCGAGGAGGCTGCATGAAAATCGTCGCGGTTACGGCGTGTCCGACGGGCATTGCTCATACCTACATGGCGGCTGCGCGGCTGGAGAAGGTGGCGAAAAACTTTGGCCATGAGATCAAGGTAGAAACCCAGGGCGCCATGGGAATCGAGAACAAGTTGACGGAGACTGACATTCGGCAAGCGCAGATCGCCATCTTTGCCGTGGACATCGAAGTCGAGGGCCGCGAACGATTCCATGGCGTAAAGGTGATCCAGGTCGCGCTGCAGGATGCTCTCAAAAAACCGGAGAACATTTTTTCCAACATCTAGCGGTGAAATGACGCAGACGTTGAATCCTTCATTGCAGTACGAGTTTTCCTGCCCGCTGACCAGCGGGTTGCACGCACGTCCGGCAAGCCATCTGGCGGAGGTCGCCAACCGCTTTCTGTCCGATTGCAGCGTAACGAACCTTCGCAATGGCCTGGTAGCGAACGCGAAGAGTGTGCTGGGTGTAATTGCAGCTGACATCCGGTACCAGGATCGTTGTGTACTGTTCGTCAGTGGCTCCGACGAACACCTGGCGCAGTCGGCGCTGAAGCAATTCCTGGAAAAGAACCTGCCGCGCTGCGATGTTCCCCTGGCGGAGTTTCCAGCGGCGGATCTCGATGGAGCGGTGCCAAGAATGCTACAAGCAGCCCATGCCGCGTATATCAGCGGTATTCCCGTGAGCCGGGGCATCGCGCAGGGTAAGGTCGTTTTGGTACCAAGGATCACCCTGCCCAACGACCTTGGCTCCGGGGAACCGTTGAACATGCAGAAGGAACTGGCACGGATCCATGAGGCGGTGGCCGCTGTCCGCCAGCGAATTGGCGAGCAATTGAAATATGCAATTACGCCGGTTAGTACTGCTGTGCTGCAAGCCGATCTGGCCATGGCGAATGACGTCTTACTGCTGGAGAAGTTGACCGAGCAGATAGGGAGCGGGAAGTCTGCAGCACAGGCGATTGTGGGTGCAGGCGAGTTTTTCATCGACCTGCTTGGGCATTCGGAAAATGATTATATCCGGCAGCGCGCAGCCGATATGGAAGAGATCTGTCTGCAATTGCTGGAGGAGGTGGGCGCGACGGGGGCAGTTCCCACGTTGGAGTTGAGTGCGCCCTCGGTGCTCGTCGCCGAAACCTTGGGGCCGCAGCAGTTGCTGCGAATCGACCGACAGTGGTTGAAGGCGATCGTACTGGAGCATTCCGCAACAACGTCG
Organism: uncultured Acidobacteriaceae bacterium; assembly: GCA_963709305.1. Lineage (GTDB taxonomy): Bacteria > Acidobacteriota > Terriglobia > Terriglobales > Acidobacteriaceae > Sulfotelmatobacter. The sequence continues at coordinate 246,368 of CAVPWO010000019.1, forward strand.
CATGCCGCGATTCTGGCCCGTTCTTTGGGGATTCCGACGCTGGCTGGGGTGCGAAACGCCCGGTTGGCGCTGGTTCCGGGAAGGGAAATCGTGGTCGATGCTGACCGGGGTTTTGTGATTCCACAGGTCTCGGCAGTAGTCACGCGTTTTTACGAACGGGAACAGAAAACGCTGAGCCGCCGAAACGAACTTCGATCGCACGTGGAAAGCAAGGCAGCCGTAACCCTCGATGGAGAGCAGATCGAGGTGGCGGCGAACGTCTCTTCGGGGGAGGAATCCACTTTGGGGTTTGCAAACGGAGCGGATGGGATCGGACTCTTCCGCACCGAAATGATTTTTCTGGGCCGGGAAGACGCTCCGAGCGAGGACGAGCAATGCGCCATCTATTCAGAAGTGGCGCGCAGCGCCAAAGGCCGACCGGTGATTATTCGAACCTTCGACATTGGCGGCGACAAGAAGGTGCCATACCTGAACTTGCCGCGCGAGGAAAATCCCTTCCTTGGGTATCGTGGGGTCCGGATCTATGGCGAGCACCGCGAACTGTTGCAGTCTCAGTTGCGGGCGATCCTGCGGGCATCGGAAGTGGGCAACGTACAAATCATGGCTCCCATGGTTGCAGCTGCTGCCGAAATGATTTTTTTCAAAGCCGCGGTGGATCGCGCAAAACACGATCTGGGCGAACGAGGAACTCGATATCGGCCGGACATCAAGACCGGGATGATGGTGGAAGTGCCAGCGGCTGCTTTTTTTCTCGACGAGCTATGCGCCGAAGCGGATTTTTTCAGCATTGGCACCAATGATCTGGCGCAATATTTCTTCGCTGCCGACCGATCCAATCCCAGAGTTGCGCCACACTTCAACGTGCGGCATCCCGCCTTCCTGCGATTGCTCGATCACCTCGTGAAGGAAATTCACAAGCACCGGAAATGGGTCGGCATGTGCGGAGAAATGGCGGCGAATGTGCAAAATTTACCCTTACTGCTTGGCTTGGGCCTCGATGAAATCAGTGTTCCGGCCGTCGAGGTTCATGAATGCAAACGCATGGTTGGAAGACTGAATTCGAAGCGTTGTGTCGAGGTTCTTGAGCGCGCCTTGGCCTGTGGGAATAGCGAAGAAGTCGATGAACTGTTGGCGGCCACCGCGGCTCGCAGCGCGCCACAGCCTCTGCTGAGCGATGAACTGATCGTCCTGGAAAGCACGAGCCAGTCGAAGGAAGAAGTGATCCAGGAAATGGTCGACGCCTTTTATATCTCGCGGAGGACCGATGATCGGCATTCGCTGGAAAAGGCTCTTTGGGCGCGGGAAACAATGGGTTCTACCGGCGTCGGATATGGGTTCGCCATTCCGCACTGCAAGAGTGATGCGGTGACGGCCAACTCTATTTCTGTATTGCGCTTGAATGAGGCGATCAATTGGGATTCCGGACGCGGTGATCGCGTCAGCATGGTCGTGCTACTTGCCTTGCGCGAGTCCGATCCAGGCAGCACTCATATGCAGGTCTTTTCGTCACTCGCGAGGAAATTGATGAACGACGAGTTCAGGCAACACTTGCTAAAAACACAGACGCCGCATGATGTGAAGGAGTACTTGGGCAGTCAGCTCGGGATTGCTGTGGCGATGGTTGAGCCGGTTCCTTCGTAGGCAAACTCGTCGTGGACTACCTAAGGTAGGCCCCAGTGATCGCGAGTCGGCACAGCGGGAACGCGAAAAGATTTTCGTACCGTCGGCAACGAGAGTCTGTGGACCCATGCCCCACAAGATCCTGCCAAGATGTGCCGGCGAAAAATAGAACTCCGATTCTGCGTTGCCGGAGCCCACAATCTGACCCTCTGAAGGAGACAACCGAGGCTCATCGATAGCAGGAATAACCTTAGTCCAAGGTCCAATTCTCACGGTGAACGCCAACCTGCAAGCTCAGTGCTGAGAAAAGAGCATGATGTGTTATGGATAGAGTAGGTTTCTGGATTTGCGGAGGTTCTTCCGCAAAGATTCGGCGAGCACTTTCCGGATAGCCGATGTTTTAAGATTCTTTCTCGCTTCTGACAAGATTTCAGCAGGAGAGGAAACCCCAGGGAATGCGCCGCAGAGATCTATTGAAAGGTGCTGTACTCCTTCCAGCAATCGCTCGATCCAACGCGGGCACTCGCTTCGCACTGGAGTGTGACACTGGCTTTGGACCGCGAGCTGAAGAACGTCTGGATCAGGGCCCGTTTGATGTCGACCAAGACCAGGGTTGGCAAACGGTGCTGTTTACGACGCCATCCGAACGGCCTTTGCGTAATCCGGGACTCGGACTCGTCGGCTATAGCTGGGAAGAGAACGGGCCGTCTTTGGCCGCGCGCGCGGGACAGGAATCGCTCGAGCAGCACGTGGAGAAAATATCGAGCTTGCCCTTCGTGGACATTCTCTACATCCGGTGTGATTGGCGCAATGTGCAATCGCGACCCGGACGCCTCGATCTCGAGCCGGTTTGGCGCCTGACTCTGGATGCGGCCAAACGCAAAGGACTTCGAGTCGCATTTCGAGTTCAACTTTCCAACACTTCGTTTCAGCCGGAACAGGTTGCTCTTCCCGCTTTCCTGCGCGATCGAGTGCCTCTGGTAAAAATCGGGCCCATCCCGGGAAAGGAAGGCGCCGAATATAGGGAGCCGCGCTACGATCAACCAGAATTTCAAAAAGCATTTGCGGAGCTGAACGATCTGCTCGCTGCCGAGTTTGAAGGCAATCCCCTGATCGAGTGGGTCGATCTCATGCAGTATGGCTTCTGGGGCGAGGGACACACCAGCAATTTTCCCAATCCTTTTCCTGACTACGTGACGGCGCGGCGAACTTCGATGAGGATGACCGCGCTTCAACTTGACTCCTGGAAAAAGACGCCGCTCGCAGTCAATACACAGCCCGACATCAGCAAGGTGGGGAATCGCGCCGTTATCGACATGGCGGTGCGGGCAGGCGCGTGGATGCGCTCCGACAGCATAATTGTCGAAGAGCCAATCCAGATCGAAGAACTGGCCAATCGGCCACCATGGCTGGCGGCCATCATGGAGGATGGTTACTTCCGCCAATACGACACGCGGAAATTGAAACTGGACGCGGCCGGAATCAACGAACTGGAGAATTACATGCTGCACGTTCCGGATCTGAGAGCGAATTATTGGTCGCTCTGGACGGAGGCTGACAATCTGGCACGCTATAACGAAATGTACCCGCGCGGATTCGAGCGACTGCGAACTAGTATTGGATACCGCTTGCGCCCTTCGTGGGTATGGCAACGCAAGCGATATGACACTTTCGAACTGATTGTGTGCGTGAGCAATCGGGGAGCGGCTGGAGTTCCTGGAATACTCTGGCTGCACTTGGATAGTCCGGACAAGAGGATAAGCCTGCAGGGCGCGCTCGATGCGGGACATCCTCATGGCGGCGGAATCCGACAAGCTTCTTTTCTGCTTCCGAAAGGTTACAGCGGCAATGTTTTTCTGTCCGCCCAGCTTGAGATTCGTCCGGGCATGAAAAAGCCGGTTGCCTGGGCCTGTGAACAGCCGGTCAGCCCAGACGGTTCACTTAGAGTGGAACTGAAGAGTGAGAGCGATCCGGATTGGCGGAAGGGAGTTTGATATAAAGGCTTGCGTTTAGCGTAAAGCCGTATGTGGATCTCAGGAGCTCTATGCCGCCTCGCGACTTGAAACGTATCTTTCTGGCCCCCTCTCCGCGCGCGGTATCCGACATTTTTGATGAGAACGATCTCGCCCGATTGCGCGCCATTGGAGACTTGGTCGTTCACGAAGACGGTCCTGTGACCGACCAATTGTTTGAAGACCATGCGGCGGACGCCGAGATCATCATCGGCCAGCTTGATCTTCCGGAGTCACGCCTGCGACAAGCGGACTCGCTTAAAGTGGTCTTTAATGTGGAGGGTAATTTTCTTCCCAATATCGACTACGGCTACTGTTTTCGGGCCGGAATACGAGTGCTCAATATCAGCCCAGTATTCGCCGAACCCGTGGCAGAGGCTGCGCTTGGCATGGCAATTGATCTGGCCCGCGGCATCACGCGATCCGATCGCCATTTTCGGCAAGGGACTGAGGAGTACGGCTTAGCCGCGAACCGGGAAGCGTTTTCTCTATTCCGCCAAGATGTAGGTCTGATCGGTCTCGGCGACCTTGGTAAAGCGATCTTGCCGTTGCTTCGGCCGTTTGGTTGTCGTATTCGCGCGTACGATCCGTGGTTGCCCGATGAATACGTTCGAAACCTGGGTTGCGAAGCAGCTTCGCTCGACGAGCTCTTGCGGCGCTCGCGCCTGGTTTTCATTGTGGCTGGAGTCACATCGCAGAATCAAGGCTTCGTGGGAGCACAACAGTTCGCCTCCATGCAGCCGGGGTCTGCCATTGTGTTGGTCAGCCGTGCCGCGGTCGTGGATTTCGACGCTATGCTGGAGTCTGCTGAAAAGGGACATATTCGTTTTGCGACCGACGTTTTCCCCGAAGAACCATTGTCCCTCGAGCATCCCGCGCGTCGCACTCACAATTCCCTCCTCTGTGCGCACCAGGCCGGGGCCTTGGAAGGTGCGATCAAACAGATCGGAAAGATGGTTGTGGCGGATGCGGAATTGATTGCGCGGGGTCTGCCGCCGATATTGTGCAAGGCAGCGCAGCCAGAAACCGTGGCGCGGTTTCGCAGCCAACCGGTCAGCAAGACTTAATTTCATGCATCCTCACTGCTCAGATTGGTCGAACACTAGATCGGTCGAACCAGACCACGCGTGGTGGCCTCGGTGTTGCGCACCAGCAGCAGAACCAGAATCATCCCCAGAAAAGGAACTAGTCCAGCGATAATGACAATCGGATCGAAGGAATGTCCCAACATGGCGCGGCGGGCGTCAGAGAAGTGCCCGATAAGTTCGAAAGCCACGACCGTGCCCAGCCCCGCCGCAGTTCCGCTCAATCCGCTCACGCTCGCGACCGATTCGCTATGAAAAAGGTCCGAGGGCAACACATTGGCCATGGTAGAAAAAGCGGCGTAGGAAAAGGTCGCCAGAGCAAAAAGCAGCGCGAGCAGATAAAGATTATTGGTAAGAACGGTGGCCATCAGCACGGTTACACCTAGACCGCCAAAAATAACTACCGCCTTTCGAGCTCTGCCCACGGACCAACCCAGCTTGATCAGATAGCCCGAGACAATGCCGCCAGAAAAATTCCCGAGATCAGCAGCCAGGAATGGAATCCAAATCGCAATTAGCCCGCTTCTCAGTTCAATCCCTTTGGTCACCAAGTAAATGGGAAACCAATCGGTAACGAAAAACCAGACGGGATCCGTGAACGCCTTGGCGACGACGGCACCCCAAGTTTGCGGCAAGACCAAGAGTTGGCGCCAACCCAGCGGCTTTCCGTCCGAGCCTGGCGATCGCGATTCTTGTTTATCGGTCAGAATCATCTGCCTTTCGCTTTCGCTGATTCTGGGATGGCTTTCGGGGGGGTGATAGAGCCAGCGCCACACGAGCACCCACAGAAAACCTAGCATTCCGGGAATCGCAAATGCCGGACGCCAGCCCCAGCGGAAGTAGATGGAGAGAATGAGCCAGGAGGCAATCGCGCCGCCGACAGAAGACCCGCTATCAAACAGGGCGGTAGCCAGTCCCCGTTCGCGCGATGGAAACCATTCCGAAACCGCTTTGGTGGCAGCTGGCCAATTTGCCGATTCGCCGGCGCCCAGCAAGAAACGGAACGCAGCAAAACTATAAAATCCTCGGGCCAACGAAGTGAGCACGGAAACGACCGAATAAAAGACTACGGTAAGAGACAGGCCGCGCCGTGTGCCGATCCGATCCATGAAGCGGCCAAACACGGTCTGTCCCACCGAGTACGCCAGGCGGAACCCGATCACGATGTTGGCGTAGTCGGTGTTGGTCCAGTGATATTCAAGTTTGAGATAAGGAGCGAGCAGAGAAAGCGACTGCCGGTCTAAATAATTGATGATCGTGGAAGCGAGAAGAATTCCGCCGATCCACCAGCGTAGGTTCGAGATCCGCCGACGGGCCGGAGACTTGCGCGGCACGGTGATGACTGGCTTTCCGATAACTTGCCTCAGGTCTGCAGCGCTGCACTCAGAAGCGCGGCTGGCTGATCTGGAATCAAACCCGCCCACTTATTACAGCCGAGGCGCATCCTTGTTGCTACTGCGGACCTCGGAACGAGCTCCCATGCGCGCAATGCGCAGACGTAGATTGCCGAAATCCCGCCGCTCCACTCGTAATACTCCCTTCGAGTTAGCGCGAATCCGCTCGGTACCAGCGGCCACGCCCGGAAGGACGGCTGTGGGCGAAGATGACACATTCAGCCCGCCGAAGTTGAGCTCGTAAATGCAATTCGGCTGCAGACTGGTAATGATCAACGATTCGCAAGCTAAGTCGGGCAACGACACTTCCCCAGAGCTGACCATTGAACCCATGGTGCTGAACAACACCATGGGGCCCCGTTCGACGGCGGCGCCCTGGAAATGGACACCATCCAGCAGCGCCGTTCGCTTTTGTCCGGTGTTCCCGGTGCTCCCCATTTCAAGCATGTGAAGGAAAAAATCTTCCTCCGCCGGCAAAGCGGGTGATACCTCGATGCGCCAACTGCCGGGAACCACGTTCTTGCGATTGGAGCTGAGAATTTTGTTGAAGTCCTCGCCCCAAAAAAGTTTCCACATGCGCCGGAGCTTCGGATCTTCCGGCAAAGGCTCTCCCGTCGCCGGGTCGAGGGGCCAATTTTCACCCGATCCCCACGCTCCGCCGTGGTCATCGCCAGGCGTGAAGAATTCGTTCCCCATGCCGCCGCGCCTGGTCACGACGCGTTCGAGGGGTAGAAGCGAATGCACCAGCAACTCTCCGGATCCATCCGCGAAGCTGAAGGTTTTGGCATTGCGGAAATCCTGAGCGGTTTGCGTTCCCGGTCCGGCTTGCTGGTCCACCGCTGGCTGATTTACGCCATGAAGCAACCAGACTTTTCGAAACGACCGATCTGTGCTGATTACGTGATCGAAAACGAAAAGAACCCCATGTCCTGGGACGTAAAGGACTTCGCGCGTGAAGCGCCGGAGCTTTTCGCGAGAGTATGCGTTGCTGGCATCCCCCATCGCGTAGTGATACTGGCCGGGAACATGATCGACCAAGAGCATGGAGCCCAGATCCCACACATCGCGGGTGCGGTTCCAGTCCTCAGGGCTCCGGATGGTATTCCAATAGCGTGAGGAGTCCATGCGTTGCCCACCGTCGTTGGCCGCGGGCAACACATTGTCTGACCAGAAGAACTTCTCCGTGGGATCGTAGACCAGCATGGAATTGTGAGCCACCGTGCGCCGATAGTAGTTCAGGTAGTGGGGACTCTCAGTGTCGGTGTAGTCCGCGCCGCTGTCGATGGCGAGATAGCCGCGGTGGTAAATCGTGAATTGATTTTGATCGAGGTGCTGGTGTTTGGCGAAATATGGACCGCAATCGAACTCGATCCACGTTGAATCCTGCTTCCAACCATCCCGCATCACCAGATGCCCTACACCAGCAAAGTAGCGCTGACGGGGCAATTCCTCTTCGCTGGTCAGAGCCGGATCTCGCGGGACAACTTCCGGATCGTCCCACAGAAACTCTAAGACCGGGAGCACCCATTGCTTGACGAAGAACCCGCTCTTGCGCAAAAGCCAAGCACTATATGGATCCTTGAAACGGTTTACGGCGTAGCCCAGCACGGCGGTGTCTCTTGAATCCAGAATCGGATATTCATTGTCTCCCTCTCGCGAAGGCGTGCCGTCGGGAAGAAGCTTGTAGAGGTAAGTAGTGCCCATGTTGCGAAACACGGAGAAATGATGAGCAGGGTCCACGCCCGTGGTGGTACGCGCCAACTCTGCAATCAAGGTTAGCGATGCCCACGTAATGCGCATGTAGTCCATCGATTCGTGGTAGCTGCCATCCGGGCTCACGACATTAGTAGTCTCAAGAATGTTGGCTAGACCCTTCGCAATCTTGTCGCGCCACGAGTTATTCACATCGGAATAACCCGCCACTGCGGCCGTGGTGAAGGAAGCCAAGGCGAGGTAGCGCAAGGCATAGTTGTGATATGACATCTCACCGGGATTTGAAAAGTCGGGAGTGGCAATCATAGCGGCCGCACCATCTTTCAACTCGCCCGCCACCCGCTCCTTCAATGCGCGATCAAAACCGCGGTACGCAAACAGCCAGTCGAACGCCAGCGACCAGCGAGCGTAGTCGACCCAAGAACGGGAAGGTTTTCCGTTGGCCGCCACGCGTTTTTTTCGCATCTCAACGACTGCGCGCTCGGCGAACGCTTCGTCCCCGGACAATAGCCACGACAGCGCCCAGCCTTCCATGTCTTCCGATGGTCGTCTTCCGGCCGCGTACCGAGTTTTTAACAAGGAGAGACCCGTAAACGGGTCCGCGTCCGCAAGCAGCAAGCGCGGACGGCGAAGTTGTTCCTCGGCCCGCACCAGCCATCTGCCAGCCAGTGCGGACACCGCCAGCGCCGTGATGAAGTCACGCCTTCTCAATTTCTCTTCCTTGCTGTTTAACCGAGCTCCCGCTGACCGGCGCAAAAAAGCTCACGAAAACCTTATAATAAGAAAACGAAGACAAACGAAACCACATAAGTCCCAGGAGATTTCGCAAATGTTCAGGAAGCCCTTTATAGACCGCGCTCTACACGTCGACACCTCGGCTGTCGTTTGCATGCTATTTTCTTTCTTCTTTAAGGTGGACGCAAGTGTATAAATATTAAAACCACCACTTCGGCAGGGGCCGCTGTATCAAGCGCCCGAACCGGTTGAGGATTAAATTAATGCGCAATGGCAAGGATTCTCGTTTGCTGGCGGAACAGCGGCGCCGAAGAATTTCCGATCTAATTGAGCAAAAGGGCCAGATCACGGTCGGAGACCTGGTCGAAAAGTTCTCTATTTCCGCAGTGACGGCACGCGCCGATCTGGACGTCCTATCGTCGCAGGGAATGGCAATACGCTCGCATGGAGGCGCTGTCCGGCAAGTGGAAGCGACCCAGGAGTATCCGCTGCGCTTGAAGAAAACTCTGCACCATGCGGAGAAGGTACGAATCGGGCGGGCGGCAGCGGAGCTCATCCAAAACCATGAGACCGTGATCTTGGACTCTGGGACCACTACGGCGGAAATTGCCCGGCACCTGAAAGCTCGCCGGCTGCAATCGGTCACTGTTATTACCCACGCGTTGAATGTTGCCTGCGAGTTAATGGACGCTGCGGGCCTTTCTGTGATCATGATCGGAGGACTGCTTCGCCCCGTGTCTTGCTCCTTCGTGGGACCGCAAGCGGAAGCGATGCTCAGGGAATTTCGCGCGGACCGTCTTTTCCTGGCTGTCGACGGTTTCGACCTCGAAATTGGACCTTCCACTCCGGACGTACTCGAGGCCCAACTTAATGGAATGATGATGAATATTTCCAAAGAGGTCAATGTAGTGGCCGACTTCAGCAAGTTAGGCCGGAGGAGCGTTTCCCGCATCGGTCTGCTCTCAGGAGTTCACCGATTAATCACTGACACTCGGGCCCCGGCAGAGTTCAGCGAGGCCCTGCGCAAGGCAAAGATCGAAGTGATCACGGCGTAACTTCGCTCTTGGCCAAACGGGTAAGGTGATATGCCAGCATTCGGTCTGGCAGCAACAAAGCCTTTCGAAATCTAGCATCTGCCTCAGCGGTCTTACCGAGTTCCTTTGCCAGGGATGCAGCGGTATATTCCCACCAGCTGGGATACGAGCTGGTGCTGCCGCGACTTTCAGCCTGCTCCAGAGAGGCTTGCAGAGGGCCATGCCATTGCGCCGGATTGAAGCCTGGCAATTTTTGCGCCGCCAACCAAGCCCACTTGATCTGGTCGGGGGCGGACTTCGCAGACGCGAGCTCGAATTTGGCCCTGGCATCCACAGTTCCTCCGCAACCGGCAAATAAGGTGCCGAGCAGGTAATAGGTTCTGGCGGATTGAAGGATGGGCTCGAGTCCGTCGCGAGTGAAGGCCAATCCCGGAACTTCCGAACCAAGGTTCCGGGCAACTGTCAGAGCTTCGCCGCAATGTCTTTGCTTTGCCAAGGCAAGGGCGCGCAGCAACTGCACTTCAATCCATACATGGCGAACGTTGGTCCCACCCTCTTCGCGAGGAAAGAAGCGATTGTGGAAGAGTCGGCTAGCACGTTCGAAATCGCCCGCTTCCGCCAGGTTCAGAATTAGCTCGAAGATGAGCGCTGGCGGAGCAGCATCCATTTGCGGATATTTTTCCAGAGCTTCCACCCTCTCGCGCGCGGGACGGTTCAGCAGGCTGAGCGACTGGTCCATTCCCATGTAGATCGCGATGTTGGTGGGATCGCTGCGCAACCCATCTTGAAATGCAGACAGAGCGCGCTGAGGGTCATTCTTTATTTGAAGCAATGCCAATCCCACACTGGCGCTCAGCACAGGAGGCTCATGGCCAAGCTTGCGAGCTTCCGACCATTGGTAGAGAGCGGAATCCGTCAAGCCGCGGGAGAAATACAACGTTCCCAGCAGATAGTGGGCGGTGATGTCCGAGGGCCGCGTTCGCAGAGCCGCACGCAACACCAACAGTTCTTCGGCTGTGCTGGGAAAAATATAGGCGGTCGACAATTTGGCCGCAGCGGCGTAATCGTCCGATCCTGACTGTCCGAGCTTCTCCCGGCAATATCCACGGAAGTAGGCAACCATTGGGTGATCCGGCGGAGCTACGGCGCCCGGCTCACTCTGATCCTTGACCACCGGTGGATAGTGCCTCGAGAGCACGGTCAAGGCTCTTTGATAGAGACCGAGCCGCATATACTGCGCGGCAATGTTCAGCACGCGGTTGGGATCGTCGGCAAGATGAGCAAGATCGGGGTTCCCAAGTTCCTCTTTAAGAAAGGAGCTGAGGGGAAAGCCGGCCACCCCTTCTCGCGCCAGTACTTGTGCTTCCTGGGACTCGCCAGCACTATCCTTCAGCGCTACCAATTCCTCCAACGTTCGAAGATCGTCGGGAATAAATTGCAGAGCTTTGGTTAGATGGCTCTCGGCATCGCGCAATTCGCCTGTGCGCGCCAGTAACTCTCCCAAGGACAGAGCGGCTGCGGAATAGAAGGAGGGAAGGCGCTCAGCCTGCTCGAAGGCAGCGCGCGCATGATCGGTTTCGCCGAGTCCGGCATAAGCAATGCCCAGGTAGTAGGAGATCTCTGTGTCTGTGGTGTCCCGCAAATGAAGCGGCTCCAATAACTGCTTAGCCTCCGAGAAGCGCAGCAGGCCGGCAGCAAGACGCCCTGCCGCCTTTCCGGCCGCGAAGCTATCCGGAAACTTCGCAAGTGTTTGCTTATACGTATCGAGAGCGTCCAGATTTCTGCCGTTCAGTTCCTCGTCTTTGCCAAGCTCGACCCAGTCGTCGGCAGTGCGTTTGTCGGGGTCCGGAATCTTGTAGGACGGCTGCGGACCGACGTGAATTTCGGACTCGGGAGTCCAGGCGTATTCGCCCTCGGTCTGGCGAAGAAGGAGAGCGCCTTTGTCGTCCTGAATCGCGAGCGTGTACTTCGCCTGCGCGTCGGCATTCAGAAACTCATGGATCCAGGTGTGCTCGGGGGTGAGATCAATTACCTCGTGAAACACTTGCTGCTCGCCCTTCAGAATGGATACCGACGCCCGCGGGATGGGGTGGTTCGCATTAAATCCGACGCTTAGGGCGCTGCCTTTGCGGTTAAGGCTCGCCACCCCAGAAAGATTGGCGCGCGAAATTCCACCGATCTCCCGCACCGGCATCCAGTACTCCGAGAAACGCAGGACTTGGCGGGGCTCAAGAAAAGCATAGGTCTCCTGATTGCGAAACAGTCCGGCCTGGACCTCGAGGTAGCCACTGTTATCGTCGGAAAGGGCTTTTCGCCAATCCAAGCCGTCGGCGTCGACGCCCCAAGACCAGATTTTTCTGGCCGGGACTTCTTCGTATTCCGCAAAATGCACAGTCCCGGTGTTAGTGTGGGGATTCCAGACCCCCATGAAATTTTCCCGGCTCCCGTAGCTGAACATGGAAACCGGACCTTTGGTATGGTTGCGGACCACGCTGTAGTCCACGCCATCTTGATCCACCGGCCAGGGATGAATTTCAGTAAAGCCGTGGGTGGCCACAAACCGCGTGGGATACTCGATTTGCGAATCATCCCAGGCCGGAACTCCAGCATTGTTCCACCAGTAGAAGCGATGTCTCACGTCGCTGCGATTGCTGAGAGTTATGTGCTGCTCGAGCACGGTCGATCTCGGACGGAGAGTCAACTCCACCGTCCATTCCATGCCGTAAACGCGGTCGATATTGCCGACAGTGACGGATGCGCTGCCATCGTCGTGCTTGGCAAACGCGAAGTTGACCGGTGACATGGTCACCCAATTGTGCGAAACAGGGAAATTGAACTCGACTCCGAATGCGGCCCAGGCCCCTCGATATGCGATAGCGGCCTTTTTAATTGAGGAATTGGCATAAAACATGGACTTGCCCGATATCTTGTCGACGCACGTGTAAAGGTGGCCGCCAATATCAGGCAATACGGAGCACTTCAGATATTCGTTCTCGAGGTAGATCGCCCGCCATTCATGATCGGCCCGCTGGCTGGTCAGGTTCGTGCGCAGAGTGTAGGGATAGTTGAACCGACCATTAGTCAACTGGTCGAAGGGAGGGTTGGGATCAGGCAGCCCCTCTTCGTAAGTCGGCAACGTGAGAGTACCCTGCCAGACGCGCACTTCCGCTTGCGCGGCCCATGCAGAGGCCGCTAGTCCAAGCACAGCGATTCGCCAAGGGATCCGCATTTAGATTCGCAGCAGCCGCGCGGCGTTTTCATAATAAACCTTGCGCAGAATGTTATCCGGCAGATCAATGCCGTAGATTCGCCAGCGTCCCTGCGGCGGTATTTTCGCCGGAGCATAGTCGAAATATTCATCCTGCGTTTCCAGAAACCGGTAATAGATTTCGTATAACTTATCGTCGAAAAACTGCTGGGGAAATTCGTCACCGTGAGGCGTGGCATCCGTCCCGAACAGGATTCGATCCTGATACTTGTCGAAAAACTTTCCGGCGGTGATCGGCTGCCGGCCCAATTCACCAATGCGCGCGGCAATATCCACCGACATATTGGCGAACCGGTAGAGGTTCTCGGCGACGTTTTGCAGGTCTTCGGAGAAATTGCCAACGTGCACCGTCACAAACTTGGTATTGGGATGCCGGGCGATCATGCGGTTACGGGCGGCGATCAACTCGGCGTTGCTGGGAAAGTCTTGTCCGTAGAAGGACCAGTCGGGATGGTTATTCAACTCTTCGTAGCGCTCGTTGAAACGATCGGTAGGAGTGAAAAACGCTATGGGATCAGAGATGTGAATTGCCACCGGCAGGTTCAGTTGCCCGCAGGCGTCCCACATGGGATCAAAGCGCGCATCATCGATTTTCACTAGCGTACCCGAGGTGATGTCTTCGCGAAGATACAGTCCCAGCGTTTTGAGGATTTTCAAGCCGCGCGCTCCGTCGCGATGGGCCTGCTCTATGGCTTGCGCTTGTAGCTTCGGGTAATCCGCTTCCTTGAAGCGGGAATAGCAGGGCTCGGTAAAGGTGTAAAAACGGCCGGGATATAGACGGTCGTATTTGCCTACGGCTTCAGCAAGACCCTGATCGTAGCCTCCGGTCAGGTTAACCATAGCCCGAATGTTCTTGCGGTCCATCACTGCGAGCAGTTCTTGGGGAGTACCCAGGTATGCTCGATCCGGCGAGAGTTCCACGCCCTTTTCAGACTTTGTTGAGACCGAGATGTGGGTATGGAAGTCGATGTTGGGAAACTTCGAGCGCTCGACTTGGGACTCGCGAACGTGGAGCATACTCCTTGGCTCGTACTTCGAGAGCTGCAAAGAGGCTTCCTGCTCCTCGTTCCTGGCCTCCACACTGAACCCCCGGCCGACTTGCGTTCCAGAGCTTGCCGCCAGACCCACTCCATACAGCCACTGACGTCGAGTGATCACGGAGCTCCTATTGTGCAGGCTCAGAGTGTCCAGGCTCAAGCACTGGCGTGGCGATGTCAACGGGCCGTGGTCGCCCATTCACCGCACCCTGCCAGACGCTCCCGCCGAAAGTCGTGATGTAGACCTCGCCATGGTTTAGCGGATCGGGAATCACGCGTTGTCCCCACTTGAAATTGAATCCCGGAATACGGGTCCAATGCAGCCCGCGGTCTGCCGAGCGCCAGGCCGACGACTCAAAGCCCGCCGCGTAGAGAATATCGCGGTTTTGCGGATCAACGGTAACATCGTATATGTGGCGATCCTTGTCGAGGACCTGTTTCCAGTTCTTGCCGCCATTCTCCGAGAGGAAAATTCCTCCGCCATCTCCGTGTTCCCCCGCGGCGCGAGCCCAGGCAGCGAGGTAAAGGCGATCGGGCGATCGCGGATCGATGGCGAGCCCATTCGGTCCATTCGTCCCCTCAGGCAGTGAAACAGGCTGCCAGTGCTCAGCCCCGTCGGTCGAACGGTAGAGAGCACCATCGCGGGCATTGCCGATGCTTCCATCTTCGGACCGGCGCGCAATTACGACGTAAAGCGTGCCATTCGAGCTTCTCGCTAGCCGCCAGGCGAAAGGCTGCTCTTGCGTGATCCCGTTATTCTTCAAGGCCCAGCTGCGTCCTCCGTCTGAACTTTTGTAAATGCCCCGGCCAAAGCCAGTCGCGTATAGTACTCGCGCGTCAACGGGGCTGGTAGGATCGAGCAGAATATGAGTGGCCGCGGTCTCGTCCATGCCAGAGTTCGATTTAGTCCAGACCTTGCCGCCATCCTCACTGCGGCAAACGCCGCCTTTGTAATTCAGCACCGAGTTATGCCGCCACATCTTAGGGCGAGGAAGATCATGGGTGTAGCTATTCACGCTCCACATGCGACCGCGCACCTTGGGGTCGAAGACAATCCAATATGTGGTGTTCAGCCATTCGCTGGGCACTCCGGCAGTCGAACTGGTCCATGAGACGCCGCCGTCTTCACTGCGAAAAAGTCCGATATCCGTGTAAGTAATGAACTGGCGTTTTGGATCGAACGGATCGAAGTGAATTCCGTAGCTGTTGGTGACGTCGAGGCCCGTACTGGTCCATCCAGCGTCATTTACCTTTCGGGAATATAGGGCGGTCCAGGTTGCGCCCCCGTCATTGGTCCGCATGGTTCTTCCGAGGTCCGTACCATACGCCAAACTGGCATCCTGTTGAGCTACGGTTAGGTTTAGAGGATTTTCTCCCCAACCCGGCCCAAAGCGCTCGGTGATCCAGGCGTCCTTCACGTTCTTGGCCGCTACGCCGGATTCCTTCCAAACCAACTGCCAGTCAGCGCCTGAGTTGGTGCTTTTGGCCACGCCAATCCACTGTTTGCCATCGAGCGTCAAATGATCGTAGGAAACATACGACGTCTCCGGATGGTGCAGACTAGTCGCTATGGCCCGCACTTTCGCCCCCTCGCCGGGCAGATCACTCCTGCTCCAATTCGCACCGCCATCTTTCGAAACGAAAACTCCCTGCTCGGAGGTGGCGTAAATGGTTGGCGGCGCATCCGCATCAAAGCCCAGCGAAACGTCGGTGGCGGCAGCCGGAAGCGGGAGACTACGCACCGCTCCGGCGCTGATCACCGCAATCGAGTGAGCGCTTGCCACGAACAGAGTGCGATTGCTGGCGGCGGAATGTGGATCCACCCAAAGCCGGCGCGGGACCTCGGGCAGGCGCACCTGTTTTTGCCAACTCTTTCCGTAGTCGGGCGAAACAAACAGCGCGGGACTGTCTTTCGTCCCAGCAGCGGCATACAGGATCTTTGAGTTGGAGGGATCAACGGCGAAGGCTGCGATCGCGTTCAATGGATCAGGATCGGCAAGGATCTGCTCGTCGGAATGATCCGAATTCAATCTGACGCCCTTCACCGCCGAAGGACTTGGATAGACCAGATTCCAGTTTTCGCCGCCGTCGGTGCTACGCCATAAACCTGTGGCGTGCGCATACATCGTTTTTGGATCCAGCGGGTCGAAGACAAAGAAATTCACCACGCCCCGAAGGTTGAACATGCGCCAGGTATGTCCACCATCGTGTGTGATGTAAGAGCCGGTCATGTCGCAGGAGACTAGAACAGTATTAGGGTCATGAGGGCTGATGGTGGGGTTGAACATGGCGCCGCCGCCGCCCGGTCCAATGACACGGAACCCTCCGGGCCGATCAGCAAAAGCGCTGGTCAAGCACACCACCACGAGCAATGCGCGAAAAATAAAGATATGGAGTTTCATCGGCCTGGGATGTGGCGCAGCACTTCATTCGAGTGCGCGCTGCCGTCCCGAAGTGCAAGCGGCGGAACGAGCGCAGCTAGAAAGTGATTCGCAGCCGCAGACGAATAGTCCGCTGGCTGAGCACACCTTCCTGGGGAAAACTATTTGTCAGTTGGCCAAAAAGAGGGTTGATATTGACGTCCCCAGCCGCAATCGGCAACACCGCCCCGGTGTTTTGATCGACATTAATATTAAAGTCGCCCAGTTGCGCGAAGGTGCCTCCACCACCGCCGAAGTTTGCATCAGGTGCAAGCAGAGGGTGATTGAAAATGTTATCGAAATCAGCTCCCAACGTTGCAACCACGCGCTCTCCGAATGGGAAGGCCTTGTGTATACCCAGATTCACACCCCAGGCTCCTGGCCCAACCAACATATTTCTCTTGGCAACGGCCGGGTTGCTTAACAGGTCGGCTCCGACCGAGGGCAGCCCAAATGCACTGGCGTTCCAGATGAACGAATTACTCCCTTTTTTCCCGGTATTGATGTTGTTGCTCAACACTGTTGGCCGGAATGAGGGCTCGGCATTGAAATCTCCAACAGCATCGATCGACGAAACGGCGATGTTCCCCGGCTCCACTGGATCACAATCGTCGCAGATCCAAAATGGTGTGAACCCTTGCCCGGACTTAGCAAACATATTGAAAGTCGTTTGCCAGCCGCCAATCAACATGTCGGCCCACTTAGAAAGCGAACTGCCAATTCTGCGGTTCCGTCCGATCGGCAAATCATAAATTCCGTAAGCGATGAAACGGTGCTTCGAGACATAACCATCCGTTCCGTAGTCCGCGTTGGGATTGAATGGGTTGTAGCCGATTCCTCCCAGGCTGGAGTTCGCAGTGTCCAATGCGCTGCTCTTCTGGTCAAGATACGTGTACGACATATCCAACATGAGGCCGCTTTTGTAACGCCGGGTGAATTCGGTTTGGAAGGAGTTGGAATTCCCATGCCCGAAATTTCCATAGGTGAGCAGAAACTCTCCTACCAGCGGATAGGGCAATCGCGCCAGATCTTGTGGCGAGTAAGCGCAGTCTCCCTGAGTAGGATCGCAAATGGTGACGCCATCTCCCTGGGTTGTCCCAAACGGAGTATTGTTCGGCGCGAGTTCGTCCAAGTCTTTACCTGCGATCAATCCATTCATGTGTGTTCCGAGGTAAGAAAGTCGCAGGGTTCCGTCTCGAATGATCTCGCGTTCGAAGGTGACGTTATATTGCTGGATGCGTGGCGTTTGAATGTTCAGCGGTATGGCGTTGGCTGTCACAGAATTGCCGAACCCGTTAGGGGTTCCACCGGTGATGGGACTGACGCCATCTTGCGATGGGCTTGGCCATCCCTCGAGGGTTTTTCTCGACGTCACTCCCTGGTTGAATGGATTGGTTCCGATGGCGTCGCGAATTCCTTGCGCCGCAGATGTCGGATAGAAGACGCCCCAGCCCGCGCGCAACACCGATTTGTCCCCAAGCCTGTAGGCAAAACCTAGCCGCGGAGCAAGATTATTATTATCGGTATGGACCAGGCCACGGCCCAAACCGGCCTGCGGAGCCGTGATATATCCGTAGCTGGCGATCCGCGTATCCACATAAGGCAGAGTTTTGGACGATGGAATGATGAACACTCCCGGATTTCCGTTGGGATTCTTGCCGACGGGGTCGAAGTTGATGAGCAGATCACTCTTTTCGATAAACGGAGTCGCTAAATCGTAGCGAAGGCCCAGATTCAGAGTGAGTTTGGAAGAAACTTTCCAGTCGTCCTGAGCGAAGTATCCCTCCTCCCAGTTGTAGACATTCATGGGAGGTCGTGCCTGCAACACGTAGCTGGCGCTCGTCGGGGGCAGACCCAACAGGAATTCCGTGAACGTATCGGCATTGGAGCAAGGATCGTTCGCACAGGTTCCGGGGTTCGTGTAGGTCATTGAGCCCCGTGGGTTACCCCGATTGAGAGCAAATCCGTCCACCGCCTGATTGCGCACAAAGTCCGCGCCCATTCGCAAGTTGTGCTTCCCCATTACCCACGTGAGTGTGTCTCCGAAAGTGATCAGATCCTGGTTCTGAGGCCGATAGGTATTGCGACCACCGTTGGTAAAAGTAGCAAAGCTATTGTTGAAGCTGATGGCGGGATGCCCGAAGGTGGAGAGAGCGAATTGACCTACGACTGAACCGTAAGCGGCAATATCAGCCGCGTCAAAACCTATGCCGGAAAGGAAACCTTGCAAGGTGGTGTTGCTGTGTTCCAGCAGATTCTGTTTATTGAACCCACCGCGCATTTCATTGACGAGATTCGCCTTAAAGAGACGCGTGTAAGAAAGAGATACGGTTTGGTTCTGGCGATTGTTTTGCGTCAGACCAAGTCCTGTGTAAGGGGATACAACCGGGCTGGTCGCGCTATTCTCTTCTGACGTGTTGTAGCTGGCATAAACGTGATCTTTTTCGCTGAAGTCGTGATCGATTCGCAGAGAACCTGTATCCAGAGTATCCCGACCGGGCAACTGCGTCTCATAACCCGGAATCCGGCCAGTCGCGCTATTAATCGGCGCCGCCACGCCAATGTGAGGAAAGTACTTGGTGATCAAGCTTTGCACCGACGGATTCAAGAGTTCTGACGGAATTCGAATAAACTGCTGACCCGCGCCACCAACGGTATCGGTAGCAATCTCCTGCGGAGTGAGTACAACGCCCGCCGGAACATCCGGCTTGTCGGCGTCCTTCATCAGCGAGAAATCTCCTGTCCACAGCGACGGGTGAGGAAGTTTCGTTGATGAGATGTTCACCGGCGACACGTCGTAGTCCCGTTCATAAGCGGCAAAAAACCATGTACGTTTTAGCCCTTTGATAGGACCACCGATCGATCCCCCGAGATCGTTGATGTTAAAATAAGGCGTGGGATACTTGGAAGCAAACGCATTCGGCGTAAAATCGGCAATCCCGGCAAGATCCTGCAGCGAAAGTGCGGCCAGAGCAGAGTTGGCATTGTTATAAAACATCGATCCGTGAAACTGATTCTGTCCACGTTTGGTGGTAATACGAATGTTGGCCGTGCCCGCGTATTCGGCGCTGAAGCTGTTGGAGAGAACGTTGAGCTCATCGACCGCTTCGAGAGAAGGCTTGCTGTCGGTTTGCGAACCGAATATGCCTCCGTTGGAACGCTGACCGTCGACTGAGAAACTGCCACCATAACTTTGCCCGCCGATGAACTTGAAATCTCCCGGTTCATCCGCCCCCGTGATATTCGGGTTCAAATACAGGAACGAATAGATATCGCGAGTGTCGCGTGGCAGGTCAATCACCGACTGATGACCGATGGTGTCGCTGATAGTCGGGTCCTCGGTATCAATGGTCGCGGCTTCCGCCGAGACCTCCACGTTTTCAGCGACGCTGGATACACGCAAAGTTACGCTGAGCCCGACTGTCTTGCTGCCGTTCACTTCAACATCGTTGATCACCTCTGTGCTCATCCCGGGGGCAGTGACCGAGACTTTGTAGCGGCCTGACCTTAGGCCGAAGACCTCAAAGTCTCCCGCTCCGTTCGCATTGCTCTGCCGCGAAGCATTAGTCTCAACGTCGAGTACGGTCACTTTCGCGTTGGCAACAACTGCGCCGCTGGGGTCCTTCACGGTGCCCTGGATCGTGCCCAAGTCCGTGCCTTGCGCAACGATAAACTGGGTGCTTCCCAAAGCCGTCAGCAGAACGAGAAACATGGAAAGGCGCGTCCCCAAGTTCATAGTGATCTCCCACAGCGGTGAGTTTCTATCGCCGAGCGTTTTATCACACTCCACCAGCAAAAGTAAACAAAGAATAGCAAATGAAGCCGTACAAAAATAAAACGCAAGAATTGTGTGATCCAAATCTCTCGTTCTTGCGCGCCCCTTGACCCTCGCGAGAGAAAATTTTCAGATCTCGGGGAAGTGCAGAGAAAAGCTCCGAACCACCCGGTTGATGACACCCTTTTCGGAAGGCGAATCAGGACGAAGATTTTCTGCCAAACACCGGAAGAAGGCCAGCAGTTGTCCAGCCACGGCATCGATGACCGGAGAGTTATCGTCGCCCAAGAGATTCAAGCCCGCGCACTCGATCGCTACATCGTGGTTGCGGACCAGTTCGTGAGGGATCGCCTCGCCGAGGACGACCTTCATGAGTCCGAGTTGTTTCTGGTCCAGTTCCCGAAGCACATCGGCTTCGTACGCTCGCAGCATCGAATCCGAGGACAAAAAGCACACGATCAGAGTGTCTTCATTAACGTAGCTCATTGGACCGTGCCTAAGCCCAAGATAGGTCTCACACATGGTGCCGACCCGGCCCGCTGTCATCTCCAACATTTTTAGAGCGGCTTCACGTGCTCCGGAGAAACGCGCACCGCTTCCCAAGAAGAGAACGCGTGTAAAACGGGCCTTAGCCGTCTCGGCTAGCACGTGGAGGTACTGTTGTATTAGCTCTGAGGCGGTCCGGCTCAACTGTTGACAAATCGCTTGATAGCGTTCAGGCGTGCCCATCAAACCCAGGAACCGCGCGGCCAACACCAGGTTTGTGAAGCTGCTGGTCATCACCAGACCACGATCGTTCGTGTCATCGCCCAAGGTGATCACAGTGACTCGAGAATCGCCCCGGTAATTCATCGCCAGACCTCCAGCCCGGTTGCAGGTCAAGATCAGATGGCGAATTTCAGGCTGCGTACGGAGCATGAGGTCCACCGCTCCGACGCTCTCCGGGCTATCGCCGGATCGAGCTAGAGAGACCATCAGCCCGGGTCTTTCCGGTGAGAGGGCCCGGCCTCCGTGGACCAGCACTACTCCGCCGCCGATTGCCAAAGTGGCCAGCCCCAGTTCATTTTGCAAGGGAATACGAACGCAATCGCCGGCATATTCTGAACTCCCCGAACCGGTCAAGGTCAGGGTGGAAATTCCGGCGACGATCGATCTCAAATCGGCGGCGCGGCGGCGCATGAGTTCACCGGTACGCAACCACGTTGAGGGCTGTTGGCAGATTTCGCCAAGCGTATAAAAGTAACCCAGTCGCCGCTGCTCTTCCGGGTTCCTCTTCAGCTCAGCTACTCCCGGCTGGCGTTCGCTGAGGCTGCGTAGCCAGTCCGGTTCGACAAGGGGCTCAAACGACATGGAATTTCGACGCAAACTTTCCGTCAGCGAAAGAAATAACAGAAAAATATAAAAAGTAAACGAAAATTTAAAGACAATACGAAACTTGGCAGTCCTCTCGCCGTTAACCCGGGGTCAGGATGCGGATGCGAAGATGGCGGGACTTAGGAGGGCTGCCGACTGGGCGTCCAGGTACACGATCGTGTCCGGATGTGTCCGCAAGATGGAAGCCGGAGCCAGAGGGCTGATCTCCCCCTCAAGACATGCCTTTACGGCCTCAGCTTTGCGGGAGTCGGGCACGACACACAGGATCTTTTTCGCCTTCATTATCTGCCGTACGCTCATGGAAATGGCGCGCTGCGGCACGTCGGCGAGAGTGGCGAACCATCCCTCGCCAAGTTGCTGGCGACGGCAAGCCTCGTCCAGATTTACGACGATGTAAGGCTCCTCGGCTTTAAAATCGGCCGGAGGATCGTTGAACGCAAGATGTCCATTCTCACCTATTCCTACGAAAGCCAAGTCAATCGGCGCGGAGAGCAACGCGTGACCTGCTCGGCGGATCACCTCAGCCAGATCTTGTTCTCCATCCAGCAAAAAGTATTTCTTGATCCCGGCCTTTTCAATCAACCGCTCCCGCAGAAAGCGGCGGAAGCTGGCGGGGTGCGAAGCTGGAAGCCCGATATATTCGTCCAGATGGAACATTTCGACCTTCGGCCAGTCGATTCCCGGCAGACTGGTGAGCACCTCCAGAAATTCAAACTGCGAAGCTCCGGTGGCTGCGATCAGGCGGGCCTTTCCCTGTGCCTGTATGGTTTGGCGCAAGATCGCGGAAGCCTGTTCGGCCGCACCTTTGGCCATTTCGCGCTTGTCGTTGAAGCACTTGATCACCACGTGAAGATTCCCTCCAGAGTCAGGGTTTCGTAGAAAACAGCTTTTCCTCGTTTTCTTGCACAGCGTTGGATAGAGTTCGGCACAGTTCCACTGAGGGAAAAACTTCCTCAATCGAAGGGCGGGCCGTTTCCTTGAGAGTCAGGGCCCGGACGAATTCCGCAGTCTCGTCATAGCATCCGTTGAGGACATCTTCTGGCATGCTCTCGGAAGCAGTTTCCACAAGCGCCAGCCGATTCTCGCGAAAACAATGCAACCCGCGCTGAGGTCCAAACGGGCACGTTACCAATGCGCGAAAGCCTTCGCCAATAAGTTCGTAGGTTTCTTCGAGCATTCCCGCCGTCGGCAAAACATCGAGGCTTCCGGAGATGCCATTCTCAAAGCTGAGATCGATCGCATACCATTCCGCGGCTCCTTTGCCATGTCCAAGCGCGCGGATCTTTGCGTCGACCACCTCACCGGCAATATAGCGCAGCGCGTCGACCGCATGAACCGCGGTGGCCCAGAGAAATTCAGGCTCACGCCGTTCTTGCCGCGTCATCACGCAACGCACGTAGCGTAAAGATCCGGCGGTGCGAGTCCATTCCAGCGCGCGATTGAGAAACGGCATAAAGCGCCGGTTCACGGAAACCATGCTCATGGTGCGCGTTGCCCGGGCCGAATCGAGAAGCGCTTTCGCCTCCGCGAGCGAGGCGCCCATCGGCTTTTCCACGACGCACGGAATGCGCAAGCCCAGCAACTTAATGCCAAGTTCAGAAATCCTTTCCACCGGAACAACCGCGATGCAGCCGTCCAGGTTATGTCGTGCCAGCATGTCATCCACATTGCGGTAGGCGTTTGTGAAACCGTACTGGCGGCAAAAAAGCTGCGCCCGTTCCAGATTGAGATCGCAGGCCGCGGTCAATTCGATCTCGGCCGGATGGGCAGCCTTGTAGCGCGCAAGCGGTATGGCGTGTCCGCTCTCCGAGTGTTCGCCGCAGCCAATGAGCGCCAAACGGATCATAAGAATTGGAACTCCTACTCATGCTCATGCCGCGAGTCCAGCGGCATGGCGCTGCCGTACGACGCCGTCTTCTCACCGGCAGGCTCCCCGCCTCGCACCAGATACAAAGACCCTGCCACCAACAGAGTGAGACCAGCAAACAATAGCACCGTCGTCCGTTGATTCGGTGGAGCGGCGAATATGAGGAGCAGGCTCATTAAACCGATACACAATATTGTCCGGCTGAGAAAGCGAAAAACGGGTACCGTGAAATCGGGAGAGTCTTTCAATTCCCGGGCAACGTCGATTGGAGTATTCAGGTTTCTGAAAAGTCTCGCACGGGCGGATGTGTCTCCCCGATCGAACAGCATGCTGAGGAAGAACGTCCCAAAAGATGCCGGGATGATATAAGCGACCTGCTGAATGAGCGACCAGTGATAATGGAATGCGCCCAGCATGCCAAGAATAAGGCCGATGGCGAACGAAGCCAGCCCCGACCACGGCGGCGTCCACCGCACGGCCAATCCCAACAGGGCGGGCGGCCCGTAAGCCAAGGACATAAGAGTATTGAACGTCAGCATGATCTGAAATACGCTCTGCCCGCTGCCTGCCATAATGGCGGCGATCACCGTAGTCGCCCCTCCGACCAGGAATGTCGTCACCCAGCCCGCGATCAATAATTCACGATCTCCTGCGTCCTTGCGCAGCAATGCCTGATACAAATCCTTGGATATGATCGCGGACTTGAGATTGAACTGCGCGGACAAGTTGGCCATGGTGGCGCTGAACATTGCAGCCAGCATAACGCCAATCAACCCATGCGGCAGCAATGTCAAGCTGGCGACCGCGTATGCTCCCTCGCTGGGATTAACCAGCGAAGGCCAAACCGTGCTCAAGTCGGGATAAATCACGCGCATCGCGATGGGCGGAATAAACCACAGGAATGCACCGACAAAAAATAAACCGCAGCATAGCAAGGCCACTTTGCGAGCCGAACGTTCGTTGTCGACGCTGAAGTAGCGTTGCGCCATGGCGCTGGTGTTGTATCCGAACGAGACCATGATGGTCCACGAGACAATGTAGAGCCAACCGAATTCGCCTGAAACCTGCAGCGTCTTCATCTCCGGGGGCAACGAATGGATCAATCCCGTCATTCCGCCCACGCGAGCCAGCGAGAGGATGGCGAGTACCAGGCAAAACGGCATCAGGATTGAGGCTTGCAGAAAATCGCTTACCACCACCGCCCAAAGGCCACCCAAGACGCAATAGAACACAATCAGAGCGCCGGCTCCGTAGATGGTCCAAGTTACGGGAAAACCACACGCCGCAGAGACAAAAAGGCTGAGGCCATACAACGTGCTGGCGCTGGTAAAAATCTGAAACGCGATCGTTGTCCACGAGAAGGTCTGGTGAGTGGCCAGATTGAAGCGGGCGGACAAGTACTCCATCACCGTTGTAATTCGGCTGCGGCGCCAGAGCTTGGCGAATAGAAAATATCCAAGCAGGAAGCTCAAGGCGTTGCCAATATATAGCCCCGTCGCTGCGATTCCCGCGCGATAAGCCACGCCGGCCGCGCCCGTAAACGTCCACGCGCTGAAGCCGGACATGAAGCAACTCAGGCCAGCGACTAGCCAGGGAACTCGGCTTCCACCCCGGAAATATTCCGCGGCCCCGCGGTTGAAGCGCACGACATAGAGCCCGACCACTACCATCAGCAGCGCATACAAGCCAATCACCAAGTAATCAACCGTGTTTACGCTGCTCATTCGATAGCGTCCCGCATAGTCTTATACTGTGTTCCGCGGCAAAAGAGAAGTTAATAGATAACAAACGAAATAAATCGCAAAACTTGTTGTCGAACCGATGTTAGACTGTGCGGCATGCCGCGTCCGCAACTCATCGTCTGTGCTGGAGAGGAGTTGTTTGCGTCTTTTTTTTCTCCCCAGCAGCAAGGACGATTGTCGCGCTTGTTTCGCTGGGACCGTGACGGAGCCAGTGCGTTAACCTCCGCGCTCGCGCGGAAGCTGAAGACGGCAGACGCTCTTATAACCACCTGGGACTCTCCGCGCTTTTCCGAAGATCTGCCACGCTTGGCGCCCAAACTGCAGATCATCGCGCATTGCGGCGGAGAGGTGAAATCGCGATTCGCCCTTTCTATTTTCGATGAATTGACTATTACCGCCGCGCCCGCCCCCATGGCTCGGGCGACGGCGGAACTAGGGGCGGCATTCCTCATCTATATCGCGCGCAATCTGGATTTTTATCGCCAGGAAATGAGCAAGCGGTCCAATTGCATTTACGAAGATTTGCACTTGCATGGCTCTGCCGAATCGCTGATCGGTCGCGAAGTGGCGATGATCGGTTTCGGCCGAATCGGTCGCGCACTGGTCGACCTGATGCGCGGCTTCCAGTTGCAATGGCTGGTTTACGACCCCTACGCGCCTAAGTCTCTGGCCAGGCAATACCCTGTTCGGTTCACAGCCCTGCCGTTGCTTTTGCGTCGCGCGCATCTGCTCGTACTGACTGCAGCCTTGACCGATGAAACGCGCGGCCTCTTGAACCGGAATCGTCTGGCACGCTTGCCGAAGGGCGGTACTGTAATCAACATCGCGCGCGGAGGGCTGGTCGACCTTGCGGCGCTGACGAAGGAAGTACGGCGCGGCAGGCTTCGCTGCGCTCTCGACGTCACCGATCCGTTGGAACCTCTTCCCATCGGTCACGCACTACGCACCCTGTCGGGAGCCATCGTCACGCCTCATATTGCGGCCAGCAACCGTCGCGTCCGGCACGATATGGCTGATGTCCTGATGGAGGACCTGGAGAAATTCTTCAATGGACAGAGAGTCGGGAACCGCGTGACTGCTGACATGCTGGCGCGAATGACTTAGCCGTGAAATTATCCTTTTCCACACTCGCCTGTCCCGATTGGACGATGCCGCAGATCACTGCGATCGCGTCCAGTGCCGGCTATGACGGTATTGAACTGCGATTTGTGGAGAATGAAGACTCTCTCTGGAAACTGCCCGCTTTTCGCGGAACACAACTTGCCGCCACCCGACAATCGTTGTCAGACCATGGCTTGGTCATTTCTTGCGTCGACACGAGTTGCCGCTTTCACTCCCCCGACGCACAGGAACGCGCGCGATGGCTGGAAGAAGGCGAGCGCATGGCCGATCTGGCCGCTACACTGAACGCTCCGGGCATTCGAGTTTTCGGAGAGAAAGTCCAATCAGGTGCCGATCGAGCCTCCACGCACCATTGGATCGCAAATTCGATCAGCGAACTTGCGCACCGCATCTCCCCGGGGGGGATTGAAGTCTGGCTCGAAACTCACGGTGATTTTGCGAGCGCGTGCGAAACAGCCGAAATTCTGACAGAGGGAAAATCCTTGCGAATCGGCGCCGTCTGGGATCCGGCAAATTGTTTGCTCGAAACCGGGGAACGGCCTCAGAAAGGCGCGTCATACCTGGGCGCTAGAATACGCCACGTTCATCTCAAAGATCTTTGTCAGAACTCTGATGGCTGGAAACCCGCTCTTACCGGCAACGGAGATTTCGCTTTGCCCGAGGTTCGATCGGCGCTGCGCCAACTCAATTACGATCGCTTCGTGTCCTTCGAGTGGGAAAAGAAATGGCACCCGGAAATCGAGGATGCCAGCATTGCGCTCCCGCACTTTACACGCTGGTTTCGGGAGAATTGTGAGCCATGAGCATTTCCCCGGGCGCTATCTTGCGCCAGCTGGTTGTAAGCGACATTCCGGCAGCGGCGGGATTGTCGGAACAAGCCGGCTGGAATCAGACCGGTGACGACTGGCGCTTGCTTATCGACTTGGCTCCGGAAGGCTGCCTGGCAATCGAAGTTGACGGCGAACTGGCGGCGACAACGACTCTGTTGTGTTACGGCCGGCGTCTGGCATGGATCGGGATGGTTCTGACTAAGATGTCCTATCGCGGGCGAGGCTTGGCACGTCGTTTGTTGACCCAGGCACTGACCCACGCTGACCAGATGCGAATCGAGACGGTGAAGCTCGACGCCACCGATCAAGGGCGGCAGCTGTACGAAAAGATGGGATTCCGTTGCGAACAAGCTGTGGAGCGCTGGTCCCGGCCTGGATCAAACCATACATCAAGCGCCGCGGCTCCTGTCGAGGAAACTCCAGTAAAAGACTGGGGCGTCGCAGACCATCGCGCATTTGGAGCGGATCGCTCGGAATTGTTGGAGAGGCTCGCGCGACGCAGTCAGCCTCCACTCTTTATCGAGGGCTCATACTTGTTGACGAGGCCCGGGCTCCGCACTCGATACCTAGGACCATCGGTCTGCAAGACTTCCGGACTTGCTCGTACTCTGACGGAACGCGCGTTGGGGAGCGCGGTCTCCGATAGCTGGTCATGGGATCTGCTTCCCAAGAACCGCAACGCTGTCGCGATCGCAAAGGATCTTGCATTCGCTCCGGCAAGACATCTTCAGCGCATGGTCCGCGGGAAGGATTTGCAAGCTCACGAAGATACGATTTACGCCATCGCAGGTTTTGAGCTCGGCTAATGACTAGCATCCACGACTTATCAGAACTCGAGGAGCGACTCTCCCGTCCTACGGACGCTGACGCCACAGCTATGGCAAGCTTAGACGGCGATCTTTTAATCCTGGGAGTTGGCGGCAAAATGGGACCGAGCTTGGCTCGCTTGGCGCGCCGCGCAGCGGATCTCGCCGGAACCCGACAGCGTATCGTTGCCGTGGCGCGTTTCAGCAACCCTGGCTTGCCTGCCGAGTTGTCAGCGCATGGAATTGAGACCATGGCATGCGATCTATTGGAACCGGGAGCACTCCAAGGCCTGCCAGAAATTCCCAATGTCATTTTTATGGCTGCCCGGAAGTTCGAAACCGCAGGTTCAGAACACTTGACCTGGTCAATGAATACTTTCTTGCCTGGCTTGGTTGCGGAACGCTATCGCAACTCTCGCATCGTGGCTTTTTCGACCGGCAACGTTTATCCCTTGCGTTCCGTGTTGGACGGCGGAGCGGTGGAGTCCACCCCGGTCGGCCCGGTCGGGGAGTATGCGCAATCGGCGCTCGGCCGCGAGCGCATGTTCGAAAATGGCTCGATGCGATGGGGAACGCGCGTGGCCATTTTACGTCTGAATTATGCTGTCGAACTTCGCTATGGAGTGCTACTGGATATTGGCAGAGCGGTGTTCGAGCGACGCCCCATTTCCCTGAGCATGCCTTATGTCAATGTGATCTGGCAGCGGGACGCCAATTCGTGGTGCCTGCGCTCGTTCCCTTATTGCCAGTCGCCGCCGTTTGTCTTAAACCTTACCGGGCCCGAGACTCTTTCTGTGCGCGATCTCGCAATCGAATTTGGGAGGCAATTTGGAATAGAGCCGATATTTCAGCCTGACAATGGGAGTTCGACCGCCCTGCTCAGCGATGCCCGCAAGGCCCAGACGCTTTTTGGCGATCCTACAGTGCGTCCCCACCAAATGATCGAATGGATCGCAGACTGGATTCGCGAAGGTGGCGCGATGTTGAACAAGCCGACGCATTTCCAGACGCGGGACGGGAAATTCTGATGAAGCTGCGCGAGAAACTTCTTTCTGGCCTTGTGATTCCCGCTCATCCTCTCGCGCTCAACAGCAACCGCAAGTTGGACGAGCGAAGACAACGCGCGCTGACCCGATACTATCTGGCGGCTGGCGCGGGCGGCATTGCAGTGGGTGTTCACACGACCCAATTCGCAATTCGCGACCCACACTTCGGATTGCTGGAACCGGTCCTCGGCCTCGCCAGGGAAGAGAGTCGAAGCAGTGAGATCGTTAAGATTGCCGGGGTCTGTGGAAAGCGCGAGCAGGCCGTGGCCGAGGCCCAACTGGCCAGCGAGTTAGGCTTCGGCGCAGTGCTGTTGAGTTTCGCCGCCTTGAACGATCAGACCATTCCCGAACTTCTCGAACACGCTCGAACCATCGCCTCGGTGATTCCGGTCATGGGCTTCTATTTACAGCCTGCAGTCGGAGGACGCTTCCTACCGTATGAATTCTGGCGGAAGTTCGTCGAGATCGAAAACGTGGTTGCGATCAAGATTGCCCCCTTCAATCGTTATCAGACCGTTGACGTGGTGCGCGCGCTGGCCGAGTCCGGCCGCGCGCATGAGATCGCGCTATACACAGGAAACGACGACAACATTTTGAACGATCTGCTTACGCCGTTTGTGTTCGGGAAGCAACAAATTCGGATCGCCGGCGGCTTGCTTGGGCATTGGGCGGTGTGGACGAAGACCGCGGTTTCTCACGTGGCCCTTGTGAAGGGTAATTCCGACACGATCCCCGGCGAACAGCTCACTTTGGCCCAGCAGATCACAGACGCCAACGCAGCCATTTTCGATCCCGCCCACCAGTTTCGCGGATGTATTCCTGGAATTCATGAGATCCTGCGGCGTCAAGGGCTGCTCGAAGGACGCTGGTGCCTCGATCCGCACGAGGAGCTTTCTCCCGGTCAGATGGAAGAGATTGACCGGGTATGCAGATCGTATCCACATTTGCAGGATGACACGTTCGTACGGGAGCACTTGGATGACTGGCTTCGCTAAAGCGTTGGCTGTGGGACTTCTTGGGTATGTTCCTGCGCTGGCCACCGGCCAAGCCGTACTAGAGAGCACGTTCGCAAAGCAAGACGTGCCTCTGCAGTTCGATCCGGCTTCAGCATTTTGGACCGCCGCGCGCTCCATCTATATGGAGAAAGATAGTTTCGGCAAAGTCGTCCCAGGATATCGGACCGAGGTGCGCTCCCGATGGACAAAAGACAAGCTGTATTTCTTGTTCATTTGTCCCTACGAGCAATTGCATCTGAAGCAAGCACCGAATACTCGCCAGGAAACCAACGAGCTTTGGAACTGGGACGTCGCAGAAGTGTTTGTCGGCTCCGACTTCGCCGACATAAAACGTTACAAGGAATTCGAAGTTTCCCCGCACGGCGAGTGGATCGATTTGGACGTGAATCTACACAATCCTCATCATGAGGATGGCTGGAAGTGGAACTCAGGATTCGAAGCGGCCGCCAGAATCAATGAGCAAAAACATATTTGGTATGGCGCCATGCGGATCCCGTTCGCGGCAATCGATGCGCGTCCCCCGCAGCCAGGAAACACATTGCGCATAAACTTGTTTCGCAGCCAGGGACCGCCCGCCCATCTCCACGAGATAACCTGGCAACCACCCATGAGCAAAACGTTTCACGTGCCCGAACACTTTGGTCTGATTAAACTTGTGGGCGCAGAACCATAGACGCTACCTTAACAGCGCTGGAACCGGCGCTTCTGGTGAGCAGAGGATGAGTTCCGGTTTGCCGACTACACGCTAAGAATTAGATTGAGAGATGTCGGGAAACCTCAACTTCGGAAAATTGCGCTTTCAAAAAGAATCTGTCAGCCCTCTGAGCTGTACCGTCGTTCGACATGAAGGCGACCGGAGGCTAGTTTGGATTGATGAGGTAGCTTCGATGCATGCCCACGTGCAGCCGCACCCTTTGCCCCGGTTCCGCGTTTACCCGAAACACGGCCACTGAGCCATCCATGCTGGAGGGTTGCGGATCCGAGTCCACCGTCCAATTCTTCGGAACATCATGCCGGACGATGAAAACAGCAGGTGTGTCGGTCGGATTTTGCACGACGTATTCCTGCTCGGCAACCCGGACGAAGAAGTGGGAGCGCTCACCGTCCGTTATCTTCTCTTCGATATGGTGGGACGACAATACGCTCTCACGGTGACAAATGGCATCATCGTGAAAGGGGTCAATGTGGCCGCCCAGTACCAAGGGGTCCGACTCAGGCTGGATGAGGCACGATTTGTCAACGACAATCGACAAGCGCAACTCCTGGTCTTGGGCCTGTCCCGCCGGCGCGGGGAGCGGCATAACCGCCAAGGCCAGCGGCAAAGCTAGGAGCACCTTTAGGCCTGTCATGGCGGCAATCGTACACCCAAATGTGCAATTTGCGGAAGTCCTTTTCTGAAACCGAGTAGCCCTCAACAGCAGGGTTGCCGTCCTCCCCCAATGCACAGCTCTGAGCGTATTACGGGCAAACCCGAAGAAACGCGCTTAAGATAGCGCCTACGCACCATGAACCTCCGCTATTCAAGATGCCGACATAAGCACTAGGGAGAACGAACCATGTCAGTCCTTCACAGAATTTTCCTAGCCGTCGTCTTTGTCCTGACGGTCAGTGCGCCCTCTGCTTGGGCTGCGGAACCATTGGCCGTGACCGTCGAACGGAGTGTGGCGGTCAAAATGCGAGATGGTACGGTTCTTCGAGCGGACATCTATCGGCCAAAAACTGACGGCACTTTTCCCGTTCTTCTGGAGCGCACACCCTACGACAAGAACGGCTCGGCCAGTTTCGGACTGAAAACCGCCGCCAGCGGTTATGTGGTCGTCGTGCAGGACGTTCGTGGACGCTACACATCCGAAGGAGAATGGTATCCGTTCAAACATGAATCGGAAGATGGCTTTGACACGATCGAATGGGCGGCATCTTTGCCTTACTCCGACGGCAGGGTGGGGATGTTTGGCGGCTCCTACGTGGGTGCAACGCAGATGCTGGCCGCCATCGCGCAACCGCCGCACCTGGCCGGCATCTGCCCCGTCGTTACCGCCAGTAACTATCACGACGGATGGACTTACCAAGGCGGTGCGTTCGAGCAATGGTTCAACGAATCGTGGACTTCCGGTCTGGCGCAAGATACGCTCAATCGCTCGGTGCGGAGCCAGACCAATGCGCTCAACGGAATCTGGAAGCTTCCTCTCGCTGCGTATCCACTCTTCGACGTGCCGCCAACCGCAGCCGATCCGGATTTGACCCACTCTCTGGCTCCTTATTTCCTCGACTGGTTAGCCCATCCCAACTATGACGAGTATTGGAAGCGCTGGTCCATTGAAGAACACTACTCCGACATCAAGGTTCCCATGCTGACGGTCGCAGCCTGGTATGACATTTTTCAGGGCGGTTCGCTCCGCAACTATGTCGGAGTCAAGCTGCATGGTGGAAGTGATGCCGCACGGCGGGGGCAGCGCTTGCTGGTGACCATCGGCGGACATGCTGGCTCGGGCCGCAAGATCGGAGATATCGACTTTGGCCCGTCCGCTAACTTTGAGGAAAATGATGTAATCGTCAGTTGGTATGACCATCTTTTCAAGAACGTCTCCAACGAGTTTTCCAGCCCCGAACCCGTGAGGGTTTTTGTGATGGGGGCCAATCAATGGCGCGACGAGGACGACTGGCCTTTGCCGCGCGCCCGGCAGGAGCGATATTTCTTGCATTCGGGAGGAAAAGCAAATTCAGCGAGCGGAGATGGCACACTGTCGTCCGCGGCGCCGGGTGCGGAATCAGTGGATCATTACATCTATGATCCGGCGAATCCGACGCCTACTGTGGGCGGGCCCTTGTGCTGTGACAGCGGACATCTTCGACCTGGACCGCACGACCAACGGACGGTGGAAGCGCGTGAGGATGTGCTCGTCTACTCCACCCCGGTCCTTACGCAAGACCTGGAAGTGACGGGACCGGTGACCGCCGAGGTTTTCGCCAGTTCCTCGGCGGTAGACACCGATCTCACCGCGAAGCTGGTAGATGTTGGACCCGATGGATTCGCGCAAAACTTGACCGAGGGCATTATCCGGGCGCGTTATCGTGAGTCCGCGGAAAAGCCCGCATTCCTAAATCCTGGTCAAACCTACAAATTCACAGTCGATTTGTGGTCCACGAGCAATCTGTTTCGCAAGGGACACAGGCTGCGGCTCGAAATCAGCAGCAGCAACTTTCCACGTTTTGACAGAAATCTAAACACCGGAGAGGATGCTGCGTCCGCTCGAAAATCTGTGCCGGCTACCAACACCATCTTTCATGACGCGAAGCATCCTTCGGCCCTGATCCTGCCTGTTGTATCGAGCCAATGATTTGGGGGAATGTCCACGAGCGCAACCGGCCCAGGTCTCAATGAATGTATGCCCCACCCGGAAGGAGGTATTGGATCGGCCATAACTCGGTCTTCTGGTTCACCAATTCAGACCACTTGATCACTTGCGTGTCTGGCTGCGAGAGCACCTTAATATTCGGAAGCGTTTCGGAAATTGCGCTGGCCAGCGTGAAGGCATCATTTACACCCGTAACAACTATTTCGCCTCGAGAGTTAAGCTGTGCCTTCACGAAGCGAGTGGCAATCTCTACGTCTTCAATCATCTGCAGAAAATATGGCCTCCCAGTTAAAAGCGAATTGTAGACATAATCTGCCAGAACACCGGAAAGCGGGTTCACGTAGGCGTGATCAAACTCCAATTGCGCCAGTGCCGGATCGTCGGGAGACGCGGCTTTGTACGGCATTCGCGTTTCCCCCATTCCGCGAGGATCAACCGAAAC
This sequence comes from uncultured Acidobacteriaceae bacterium, assembly GCA_963709305.1. Classification (GTDB taxonomy): domain Bacteria; phylum Acidobacteriota; class Terriglobia; order Terriglobales; family Acidobacteriaceae; genus Sulfotelmatobacter. The sequence goes on from CAVPWO010000019.1 coordinate 280,062, forward strand.
AACGTCATAGCCTGCCGCCACATATTTCAGTAGGTTGGGCCAGTCGTCCGCGGTGGCTTTGCCGTTTTTCCCTAGCCACAACAGCACCGGATGCTGACTGCCGTCGGTTTTGTGGAAATATAACAGCGGCAATTCGAGATAGCTGCTGTTGTGAAGCACATACTTCTCGATCGTGACTCCTTCGAAGTGCGAACTTCCGCGTGCTTCCCAGCGGATCTCTTGCCGTCCGGAAATCTCTCCCTGGAATTCGGCGACGGACCACGAGTTTATTCGCGGGTAGAGTCCAGAATAGTAGAGCTCTTTAAGAGTCTTCACGGACTTGCTCTTGTGCTCTAGGTAATACTCGCGGATCACGTCTGTCAGCGAACGCGCATCCTCAAAGTCGAGCATCACCTGGCCTGTGCGCGTGCACTGCAGCATTTTATCCTCAAGTTCCTTGACCAGTGCCAGACCTCGCCGCGCAGGCAAACCATTGAAGTGATCCAGGAACTCCATTGCTGCTTCCTGATTTTCGATGGAATACTCGTGGGCATGGTAACCCTCTGCGAATCCAATCCGGTCGGCGTGATGGAACTTACGGTAAAGCTCAGTTACTTCGCGCACCGTTTTATGCGTGCCCTCGATCGGAAAAAAATCGAGCACCGCAGCGGCCACAAACACCGGCCGTGGATACATCATTAGCAAGAGCCCCGCATGGTCCACGTGATTCGAGAGCATTCCATCAAGATCCTGTTCGGGATCACTGTCAGGATCCTTAAAAATGCGGTTGTAAATCCGCATGGGCAGCGCTGTGATGTAGCAGGATGGCGCTACTACTTTGACGCGCCGGTCCAGTGCGGCAATGTGTGCCGCCTGAAATCCACCACCGCTTGTGCCTGTGATGCTGATGTGTTCCGGATCCACCTCGGGCCGCGTCAATAGATAATCAACCGCCCGAATTCCATCCCAGATCTCCCAGCGTGCCAGGTTCGCTCCAGCGAGATATGCCAGGTTCCCCAGCACGGCATGCTCAGCGCAGATCAAGTTGTAGCGGCTCTTGCCAGCTTTTGCGTCCCAGAACTGGCTGCGCTCGCCCTGCCCCACTGGGTCCCAAGAGATAACGACGTAGCCCCGCTGCACTAATCGTTGACACAGCGCCTGATAGTGAATTTTTCCATTCGCGGCGTGGCCGGCGGGAACAAGGATGGCAGGGTGTTTCTTATTCCCATCTTCCGGCACGTAGACCAGGCCGGGAACATAGACGCCGGGCAAGCTTTCAAAAATCAACTTCTCGATTCGAAAGCCATCCATCTGGATATTTCCGGTGATGCGGGGATGCAGAGGCGTTCTTTCGCGCGGAAGACCGCCCAACATGGAGAGAACGTGCTCTTCCACTTCTCGCTGAACGGCCAGCAAATCTTTTTCGGTTCGTATTCCTTCCCAGGCTTTGCGGCGTTGATCGTCCTGCTCCCATGCCACTTCTGTCTGATACTGCAGATAGGGTGTGATAACCGGGCCTTCCTTTGCTGCCGGCGGGAGAACGCGGAAAGCGTCGACGGGCGGCGCATCAACGGAAGCGGCCCATGAGGCGCTCGCCGCACACAATCCGAGGATAAGAACGCCTTTCATACGCATCTCGATCAGCTCCGATGCTTCAGTGCTTAGCGCCCCTAGCTAAGACTCCTCCGTCCACTACCAGCAGGTGCGGCAACGAATCTCGCCGCATCCCAGGCCGGACTACCGGGGCCGAGTTCGTTGTGGGCTGCCCTCTATCGACGAATTCTGAGTTGAGCGTTCGCAGTAGAAACGTTCACGGTGCTCCTGGTCTCGGAACGCATCAGTTCCACCTGAACGGGTGGTGGAAAGCGCGCCCGCGAGATTGCCGCTCTCCAGACACGTGACCAGATCAGATCCATTCAGGAATTCGCGAAGAAAGCCGGCGTCAAAACTGTCCCCGGCTCCAACCGAATCGACTACTTGCACTTTTAACGCCTGCGAGTGAATTGCCTGCTTGCCTCTCCGCGCGCAGGCCCCTTCGGCGCCCAATTTGACCACCACTAAAGGCACGATGCCCGCAAGCCTGTCCATCGCCTCTTCCAGGCTCTTGCTGCGAGTGATGTGTATGGCTTCCCGTGCATTCGGAAGAAATACGTCAACCATAGGAAGCACGCTTTCAATGTCGTTTCCCCACTCGTCTGCGGGATCGTCATTCGTATCCAGAGAGATAGTCAACCCCGCCCCTTTGAGCTCTCGGAACAATGCGGGAACGTGGCCTCGGAGTTCCTTCTGCAGGAAATACGACGAAAGATGGAAGTGTCTCGCAGAGGCCAGATATCCCACATCCAGGTGCTCCGGCCTCAGTTCAAATATCGTCCCAGGATACGTGAGGATATTTCTCCATCCATCGCGCGGCAGGAGAACCGTCAATGCTGTTTTTGCCGGCGGAGATAGGCGACGCACCGTAGAGACATCCACGCCTGCAGCCAGCAAGCGATTCAATGCCAGATCGCCAAGATCGTCCTGGCCAATACAGGATGTGAATCCAACCCGGCTTCCTAACGCAGCCAAATTGTGAGCCACGATGGCCGACGAACTCCCCAGCGTCAATGCCATTTCACTGGCCAACAACTCCCGTTCCGGCGGCAGCGCGTCGGGGAGACCATACAGGATAAGGTCCAGGTTAAGCTCGCCAGCGATGGTTACATCGTAAGTTGTCATGCAATTCTGCTGCATTGTATGCCATGGGGGAGGCCTGTGCATCGGCTCTCTGCTCATCTCTGCCGACTCGCGCTTGAGATCGAACCAATCGAACGACCGATTATTCCTGGAAGGAATAGCTCAGTGAATGACCGGTTTTCGCACTGTCATTCCTGTGCAGGATCAATGTTTGGCACGGATCAATTCCTGAACAAATTTCTCAATGTTGGCAATAAGTCTATGGCGAGCCGTCCTTTGCTTATGCAGCCATGCGCACCAACTTCGAGTGAACGAGGCAAGAGTTGTTTAGGATCGTGGTGGCTGATGATCAGAATTTTGACTTCCGGAAACTTTTCCTTTAAAAGGCGCGCCGTAGTCAGGCCGTTAATGCCGGGCATACTCACATCGAGGAAAATCAGATCCGGCCTGACTCGTCAGCTTTTTTGAGCGTTTCATTGGCATCCGAAGCTTCTGCGCACACTTCCAACCCGTTTTCGCTGGATAACAGGCTAGCTATGCCGCGTCGGGACCCGTTCATTGTCGGCAATGACGACTCTTATGGACCCGATCACCGTATGCGCACTTTTCACACAGCAGTTTGCAAGGGCTCAGACTTCCTGTGTTCTTCCGAGGGGGTGGTTTTGGGAATTGGGATCGTCACGAATATATGCGTACCAAAACTCCCGGACTCGATATTCATCGTGCCCTCGACTTGCCGCAGCCTTTCCCGCATTCCTCTGATTCCGACTCCCGAGCGCCCCGATCGAATCTCAGCCAAACGTTCAGGCGACATACCTTTGCCTTCGTCCCGGATATCCAGCGCGATTTGGCTCGCTTCTCGTGCCATTCGGATCGAAGCAGACTTACTGCCGGAATGTCGATGCACGTTCGTCAAGCATTCCTGCACCAAGCGGAAGATGACCAGTTCCATATCGCGGGGTAACCTCCCAAAGTCCTGTGGGATGTCCAAGCGAATGTCCAAGTCACTACGTTCGCGAATTCCCTCCATGTACCAATTGATGGCAGAATACAGACCATTTTCATCCAGGAGTGGGGGATGCAACAGGTAAGAAGCGGTGCGTATTTCACGATGCAGCTGTTGAACCGTCTCTTGGATTTTGTCAACGTCGGTCGCAATTTCGGGCGAACGTCGGCCGGTCTTCTGGGCGAGCTGGGCCAGGCTGATGCCAAGCACCGTTAAGGTCTGCCCTGCGCTATCATGCAACTCGCGCGCGATATGACGCCGCTCCTCGTCCTGTATTTTCATCAGCTGCAGGCTTACGTCCGCCTGTCGGGCCTTCTCTGCCGCCTCTTTTTGATCATGAATGTCTAGACAACCGCCCACATAACCTTCAAACGTTCCATCCGTTGCGTAACGTGGCGTGCCGTGGTCAATAATCCAACGGTATTGGCCAGTGTGATGTCGCAGCCGATACTCCATCTCAAATGGCTGACGAGCATCGAAACTGCTGACATAGATCTGCAGGCAGCGATCAAAGTCTTCGGGATGTACATTCTCTGCCCAGCCATTGCCCGATTCCTGCTCCAGAGTGCGCCCGACAAAATCCAACCACACTTTGTTGAAGTAATAGCAAAGTTTGTCTGTTCCCGACATCCAAACCATGATCGGCGAGGCATCCGTGACTGCCCGATAGCGCTGTTCGCTTTCCCGCAACGCCAGCTCCGCCCGCTTACGTTCCGTAACGTCATGTGTGATGGCCAGCTGCACGATGCGGCCATCAGGATTATGCAACGGCGCGGCATGCGTTTCCATGTGATGCTGCACGCCATCCAGCCCGATCATGTTGAATTCCAACGAGCCCTTATTGCCAAGGCAGATTCGCTCATTGAAGGCGCGGAACTTCTGATGGTGCTCAGCAGCGATCAAGCCATAGATACTCTTGCCGACTACCGTTTCCGCGTGCTTCGCCCCGACCATTCCCAGGCCTGCTGAGTTCATATGCAGCAAGGTACCATCGGCGGCGACCACTTTTACACACTGGGGGGTGGTTTCAACAATCGCGCGGAAACGCTCCTCGCTATCGCGCAAAGCTCGCTCGATTTGCTTCAGATGCGTGATATCGCGCGCCACCTTGGACGCGCCAATCACCCGGCCTGCGGAATCTTTGACGGGAGAGATGGTCACCGAGAGGTCGAGCGTGCTGCCGTCCTTACGGCGACGGACCGTCTGGAAGTGGTCGACCCTCTCTCCGCGCCGTAACCGTGCAAGAATGTCCTTTTCCTCGCCCCAACGATCCTCAGGAATGATGAGAGTAATGTGTCTTCCGACTGCCTCCTCGGCTGTATAGCCGAACATGTGCTCAGCACTCTTATTCCAGCTTTGGATGATGCCATCGAGGTTCTTGCTGATAATCGCGTCGTCGGAGGAAGCGACAATGGCGGCCAGGTGGGCCGTTGCCTGCTCAGCCTGTTTGCGGTCGGTAATGTCCAGCAGCATGTTAATGCCGCCAATAATTCTCCCCTGGCTATCTTTGATGGGAGTCGGATATGGAGTAAACCATCGACGGGTTCCGTCAGGCCGTTCTGCAATGGCCTCGGCTCCTCGGATAATACGGCCTTCCTTCAAGGCGATGGCCATCGGACATTCATCATGTGGCATGGGCCGGCCATCTGGGTAGTAAAGCTTCCAACTGACACACCACTGATCCGTTTCCAGTTCTGGCGTTCTGCCGGAGAAGTCAACTGCTGCGGGGTTGAAGTGAGTTAATCGCCCTTCCGCATCCGTGGTGTAGATGGCCGCCGGTAGAGCATCAATCATCTCGCGGAAGCGCCGTTCACTTTCGCGCACTGCCAATTCCGCTTTTCGCTGGGCCGTGACATCGGTATTGGTGCCAAACCATCGCGTAACGGCGCCCTTCTCGTCCTTTACGGGATGGACTCTGGTTAGAAAATCACAAAACACGCCATCGGCCCCACGTAGTGGGAACACCATCTCAAAGGGTTCGCCCTTTGCGATTGAGCGCTTCCATCCCTCGAGAACTTTCGGCAGAACGTCGGGGTCATGCACCGTTTGCCAGCCCCACCCTTCCATTTGTTCAGGTGTGGTGCCGGTGTACTCGTACCAGCGCTGGTTGTACCAAAAGATGTAGCCGTCGGACTCTGCCATCCACACCAGTTGAGGGATTGACTCCGCCAGCGTGCGGAACTGCTGCTCACGCTTTTCGATCTCTTGCCTCGCCAGCACTTGCTGTGTGACGTCATTCGCGTGAATTAAAACTCCCTCGACCTGTCCGGCAGCATCCCGCATGGGCTGATATATGAAGTCGAAATAGGTGTCCTCGGCCTGGCCGTCGGCACCTCGATTCAGAATCACTTTTCTAGCCGTGCCAATGTAAGGAACCCCGGTCTTATAAACCCCATCGAGTAATTCAAATAGACCTTGTCCTTCAAGTTCGGGGAAGGCTTCGCGCACCGTTTTACCAAGAAAATCTTCGGCCCGTTTGCGTCCGGTTAACTTCACATAGTCCAGATTAACGAACGTGAAGCGGTGCTCGGCACCACTCAGGAACCCGATTGCAGCAGGCGCTTGCATAAAGAGTTCACGCAAACGGCTCCGCTCGGACTCAGCCGCCGCTCTCAGCTTGCCTTCCATTTCGGCCGCTTCCCGTCGCACTTTGGCCATTGCAAGATGGGATCCGACACGCGCTTGCAATTCACGGGCTGAGAACGGCTTGACGAGGTAATCGTCTGCTCCGCTTTCCAGCCCCTCGATACGGGATTCTTCGCCCGCCCGGGCTGAAAGCAAGATCACCGGAGTGCCTTTGAGATTCTCATCCGCACGCAGTTCGCGCAGCAATCCGAAACCGTCGAGACGAGGCATCATGACATCGGCCAAAATCAAATCGGGATGCTGCTGCCGGGCACTTTCCAAAGCTGCCTGGCCATCTGCGATGGCGACCACATCGTACTGCTGTTGCAGGAGTCGCCGTACGTATTCCCGCATGTCGGCATTGTCGTCGGCGAGGAGAATGCGCGGGCTGCGCGCGATTTCCGGCACGTTAGCCGCGACTGAAGCAGAGAACAGAGAGGATTCGTAGGAAGTCTCTTGGCCGCCTGGCAACCATCGAAGAGCTTCTTGTAAGAATGCCTCGCCAGACGTGCTTGTTGAACTCAGAGTCCGCGCGGCACCGATGCGATCGCTCGGCAGGTGGTCCTTTCCGAAGGGAATACTGACCACAAACGTGCTGCCGTGGTTCTCTTCGCTCTCCACGCGCACCGTCCCGCCATGGAGTTTCGCGAGTTCCTGAACGAACGCCAGACCGATCCCACTGCCTTCGAAGGTTCGTCCGTGTGCACCTTTGACTCGGTAGAAACGCTCGAACAAGCGGGGCAAATCTTGCGCCGGAATTCCAGTTCCTGTATCCCGTATCGCCAGATCAGCGGTATCGTTTGCTTTCCTTACCGAGACTTCAATCTCGCCATCGAAGGTAAACTTGAGGGCATTCGATAACAGGTTAAAAACAATCTTCTCCCACAATTCTCGATCGACATATACCGACTCCCCGAGTTCTTCACAATTGATGACCAGTCTCAATCCGGCACGCTCAATGGCTGAGCGGAAAACGCTGGCGAGTTCGGAGGTAAATTGCGCCAAATTCGTCGGCTCATAGCAAGCTTCGATCCGCCCTGCCTCGATTCGCGAGAAATCTAACAAGGTGTTAACTAACTTTAGAAGACGCAGAGAATTACGGTGCGCCAATTCCAAATGTTCACGCTGTTCAGGAGCCAACCCGTCGTCAACGGCCATCATGTCTTCTATCGGCCCTAGCATCAGTGTGAGTGGAGTGCGGAACTCATGGCTTACATTGCTGAAAAAAAGTGTTTTGGCACGATCAATTTCAGCCAGCGCCTCGGCACGCTTGCGGTCCTCTTCAGAGGCACGTGCATTCGCGACCGTTGTCGCGATCTGGGTCGACATCAGTTCTAGAAAATCACGGTAACTTTTGTCGAATTCAAGGCGCGAGCTCAAACCTGCAACCATGAATCCTGCCAGTTGATGCTGAATGTTGGAACGAATTGGCAGGACAGCTGCGCGGGTAGGTGGGTCCGACCACGAACCTTGGGGAACCCGATCGAATCTGTTTTTTAGCTCCTCTACGAGCTGGACGTCTTCGGTTGCAAGTGCATCGGACAACGGCCACACTTTTTGTCCGGTTGGTGAACTCAGGTCCAGCAATCTTGGGCAGCCTCGATCTTCTTGATCTGCGCCAATACAGCAAGCCAATCTCGCATTCTGTCGCTTTTCGTCCAGCAAATACAAAAGAAGAAAAGGAATGTCTTTCGAATGCGGTGTGAGTGTTTCCCGAACAATGATGCAGGCGTCTTCCTCTGACTTTGCCTCTACTGAACGCGCGCCCAGATCGCGCAGAGCGCGCACCCGGCGTTCACCTACAACCTTCTCGGTAATCTCGTGTACGGTAGCTAAGACACCGCCGATACCACCATGAACTGATTCATCCGGCACGGGGCTGTACGCGATCGTAAAATGCGTCTCCTCGAAGAAGCCTCTACGATTGAGTTCAAGTGGGATATCTTCCATCCAAGTGGCAGGGCCGCCGGAGAAGGGGGTCTCGATCAGCGGCTTTAGGACGGGCCAGATTTCGCTCCAGACTTCGCTGACTGGCCGGCCGAGCGCCCAGGGATGCTTCGTGCCGAGGATCGGTATATAAGCGTCGTTGTACACCGAACAAAATTCCGCTCCCCACCAGAGCAGTTGGGGGAATCGATTCGCGAGCAGAAACTTCACGATCATCCGGAGAGCAGGAGACCATGACGTCGCAGGGCCTAGCGGAGTCCGCGCCCAATCAGTCTTGCGAATGAGCTCCCCCATCTCTCCACTGCTTGCAAAAAAGTCTGTTGTGGTCAGGCCGGGAGCACCAGAGGATACATCAACGGCGGACATGCGGAGTTCCGCGCCGTTTCCGCTAAAGCTGGTTTGAATTTCCTCGTGCAAGCGGATTTCCCTCGTGTGACCTTATTGCAAACGCAGCTCACGCTCTGAGAGTGTTGCCCGTTTTTCCTCTACCAACTTACGAATCATCGGAAGTAGGGACTGGCCCAACTCGGCTTTCGAAACGTAGCCACGAGCATTTGCGTCCCGCGTCTTCCGTGCCACGAGCTTCGGATCGTTCTGGCTCACCATGATCACTTCAGCTTCCGGCATCTCTTGCCGGATTATTCGAGTCGCCGCGATTCCATCCATCCTCGGCATGGAATCTCCATGAGTACCAGATCCGATCGAAGTGATCTGTCTTCTCAACCGCTTCCAACCCATCACAAGCTTCTCCTTGCATAATCCAGTCGGAGGAGATAGTAGCGTTCGCAGGCTGCTCCCACGGCCGTATGATCATGAACAATAGGAACTCCCCGAGGGCTCACCAAGGTATCCGGCTCACACACCACACTACCGTCTTCGCGCCAGTGGTTAGCTGGGCAAGCGGTAATATTGTCACAAACAACGTTTCCTCAGCCAATACAGGATTTTTCTTGTATGTCTACAGTAATTCCCTGATGGAACGAATCTGGCCCTTTTTTTCTGCCGCTTTTGTACGCACCGATACCAATCGGAGGGGCCAAGGCCGAGGTGCTTCAAGACCTACGGGAACGATTGCGATTTCCCGCGCAGAATAATTTTCGACGACACAAAATCGCGCGCGCGGTGGAAGGACTCCATAAGCGGGGTATGTGAAATTGCCGCGTGCACTGAATCAAATAACCCTGGAATGGGCCGCACAGATTTTCGCTAGCGAGTTCGACGGGTCGTCAGTAAATCCTGCCTTTGGATAGGCACAGAAAAGCGAAAAGTCCTGGGCTTGGCACAGCTGCTGCCAAAGATATTCGAGCCGAACAGTTGCCGCGGTATCACCTCGTGCCCACAGAATTGCGACCATCTCACCAAAAGCACGCACTCGCCGACTGTTGGTTCTTGCACGGGTAATCAACTCTGTAATAAAACCATTGAAGAGCTGATCGTCAGGCCAGTGCGCTACCATGAATTTACCCAGAGCTTCTTCGGCGAGCATATCAATATATTGATGTTTGGATCGAGCGACAGCGACGTCCAAGCCCGAATTAGACAAGCGTTGTTCCAGGGCTTTCAGATGATCCGCAGTGGCGATTACGATAGTAGTCTCGCCTGCCTTCAGGCCGCCGCCGACGAATCCCGTGAGCGTATCGAGCAACACGCCATCATCTGCGTAAAACTGCGCGATATGTTCGCACGGCGCGATCTCACCCCAGAATACTTTTGAACTCGCGGGCTGAAAATTGGAACTGCTACTCATGGCTCCTCCGTCAAGGCAGATGCGCGCATCACAACAAGCCGAGTGCGTTGTTCCGTAATCTTAATGTATTCTCTACCCCGCCGGCCCATAGGGTAATTACTGCATCGACCGCGCCTTTGTAGTCTGCGGATGCTCCGGAGAGTAGGCTTCGGGCCAGTTCATTGTCATCCGCGATCAGCACTTCATGATCAGACCGTATTCATAACGTCTGACACACTTGGTTGCAAGGGCTCAGCCTTGCTCTGGTCCTGTGACGATGCACTCTTGGGGAGCGGGATGGTAGCGAGAATACGAGTCCCCGAGCTATCCGATTCTATATTGATCATCCCTTCGAATTGACGCAGGCGTTCCCGCATCCCCCCTATTCCGACGCCCGAGCGTCCCGATTGAATCTCAGCCAAACGCGCGGGGGACATGCCCTTACCTTGATCCCGGATGTTTAGGGTAATTTGATTCGATTCACGAGCAATCCGTATCGAAGCCGTCTTACTTTCTGAATGCCGGTGAATGTTCGTCAAACATTCCTGCACCAGCCGGAAGATCAAGAGTTCCATATCACGCGGCAGTCTCCCAAACTCCTTTGAAATATCAAGCTGAATTTCGAGGCCGCTCCGTTCCAGAAGCCCTTGTACGTACCAACTGATCGCGGAATATAATCCGTTCTCGTCCAACAGAGGCGGATGCAATAGGTAAGAAGTTGTGCGTATCTCGCGGTGCAACTGTTGAACTGTCTCTTGAATCTGTTCGGCCTCAGTGGCTAACTCGGGGGCATTGCGCCCACTCTTCTGAACAAGCTGTGCGAGGGTAATGCCCAGCACGGTCAATGTCTGACCTGCGCTGTCATGCAACTCGCGAGCGATATGCCGGCGTTCTTCATCCTGACTTGTCAACAAGCGCCAGGAGAGCTCGCGAACTTGGTTGGATTGCTGCTCCAGTTCTCGGGTGCGAGCCCGCACCTCTGCATCAAGCGTTTGGGCCAGCTTGCGGAAGTCTTCCTCTGCCTCTTTGCGAGCAGTCACATCGCTGGCCGCACCGAACCACTCTAGGATCTCGCCGTTTACATTAAGTAGGGGAACCGCCCGCGAGTTCGTCCAGCCCAGCGTGCCGTCCATTCGTCGCACACGATGTTCAAGCTGGAACGTGCTTTTTGTCCGCACGGCCTCACGGATCGTCCGCAACACCAGCGGTTGGTCGTCGGGATGAATATATTCGTTCAGCCAATCCTTCCTTGGCTTCCCCGTGTCCGCGATGAACCCCCTGCCATCGAGCTCGCGCATCTCGCTCCAGTCGGGACTCATGCGATAAACTACGTCAGAACTGGCGTTCACGAGTGCACGGAACCGTTCTTCGCTCCGACGCAGCAATTCTTCCGCCTGCTTCCGTTCGGAAATGTCGGCCGTAACGGCAAGATGCACTAGAGTTTCATTTGGACTTTGCAAGGGTGCGGCGTGGGTTTCCATGTGCCGCCGTTTACCCTGTACCCCAACGATGTCGAACTGGAGTGAACCCTGCTCGCCTCGGCAGACGCTCTCATTGAATGCTTTGAACCGGTCCCGGTCCTCCGGCGCAATCAGGTCATAGACATTCTTGCCCACCACTTCGTCTGCGGAACGAGCGCCAACCATCTCCAGGCCGGGCCTATTCATGTGCAACAACGTACCATCTGCCGAGATCAGTTTGACGCACTCAGGAGTGGTTTCAACAATCGCCCGGAAACGTTCTTCGCTTTCTCGCAGTGCTATTTCAATGCGTTTTCTCTCACTGACGTCTCGGGCTACGTTTGATGCTCCGATGACCCTGCCCGCCGCGTCGCGGATGGGAGAAATCGTAAGTGAGACATCCAGATGAGTGCCGTCTTTCCGTCTGCGCACGGTTTCGAAGTGTTCGACTGGCTCGCCTCCTGCCAAGCGCCTGAGAATGTCTTCTTCTTCTGAACGTCGTTCCCACGGGACGATGAGCGTAATATGCTGACCGATGGCTTCCTGCGCGTCATATCCGAACAGTCGCTCGGCGCTCTGGTTCCAGCTGGTTATCGTCCCGTCGAGCTTCTTGCTGAGAATGGCATCATCTGAAGAATCGACAATCGCAGCCAAAAGTGAAGTTGTCCGTTCTGCCTGCTTTCGTTCGGTGACGTCATGGAACGTGAGAACGATCAGAGAATCCTTGACTCCCGCCAATCGGCGTGCATCAAGCACCAGTGTCCTTCTCCCAACAGCGAGCTCACGTTCGATCTCGACAGCTTGAAATTCACTCGGGCCAGAAAGAGTCGCTTCTATGGATTCCCACACTTCGGAGGTTTCCCATTCGTTATTCCCCAATTTGCGGATCGAAGTGCCCTGCGTCTCATTCCGCGAAAACCCAAATATGGTATAGAAGGCCCGGTTCGCAGTCTGTACCTGCAACTTGGCGTCGATTACAACCACGGGATCAACCACCGTGTTGAGGATCGCCTTGGTATATTCCCGTTCGTAGATGGCTTGTTCGATACTTGCGCGAAAGGCCGTGATATTCGTGAATGTGAGTACAGCGCCCAGAATCTGGCGATCGCTTCCGAGATACGGAGCTATTCGAAGAAGAAAATATCGATCACCATCATGGGTTTCGATCCGGTGTGGTGCTCCGTCAGCGATCACGCGCGTACAGATTCTATCGAGATTCTCCACGCCCGCAAGATTGTTGCTAAGAGAACAACCGATATCCGAAACCTTCAGGCCAAACACCGCCATGGCGGCCCGGTTGATGCGGGCAACTGTGCGCTCGCGGCTGATTACAATTATCGGAACATCGACGGCATCAAGCGCACCGATCTCGTTGGCGGTCATCCCGCTCACAGTCGTAGTGTCGCCTGACACGGTGCCGGGTGCAAAAAGCTCGTCATCCTGGGCCATGGAGTATCTCTATCGCTTAACCAATAGCACGATACAGCGTGCGACTCCGTTGCAGCACATCGTCGGCTACAACTGGGAGGGTCTGACGTAGCGCCAAAAGCAACGCCTGAGATCGCGGCATGTGAAATGCACCGGGATAACGCGAGAGAAGTTGGTCCTCCAGGACACGGGACTCGTCCGGGCCAACGGCGTCTCGAAGCGCTTCGGACACGGCTCGCTCAAGGCGAGAGTAATCTTCGACGGGAATAAGATGGGAGTGATTCTCGCCGAGTCTCGGCAGCATACGAGCGTGCACGTCTCCGTTGAAGTTATCCATTAAGAACGAGCAGAAGATTGCGATATCCTGCTCATGCGCGAGTTGGTCAAACAAATCTTCGAGGTTCATACTCGCGGCAACGTCGCCGCGCTCCCAAAGAATGTTAACCATCTCTCCCCACCAGCGTACTTTCGGGTAACGACCGTCTCCGCGAGCTTGTGAAACAACGTTTGCAGCTAAGCCCAGGAAAACGGGGGAATCCGGCATTCCGCCGCTCATGAAGGTGGGCAGCAGATTGTCGGCGTCAACAATCGTTAGTTGTCCCCGCTTTTCCGCGGCCTTCACATCCACGCCCTCGCTTTCCAGACGGGGGCGAAAAGCGTCCCAGTGAGCAATCGTCGGAACTAGAATTACCCCTTCGCCGTTGGCAATTGCCGCAGCCGCAAAGCGACAGACGGCCCGATTGAGAAATTGCTGATCCTGATAGAGCTGAACGATGTGATCGCGCGGCGCAGCGCCAGCTAAAAGACCGCACCAGGGCTCACCTTGGGCCGCTACGTTTTTTTTCTCGCCTAAGCTCTTATTGTTCTCCATTACCACCCTCCCCATCTCTGGAAGCATATCCCGAGTTAAATCAGATTTTATGATGAAGCCTTTGCGTCAACGCTGCGCGCTTGTTCGCGAGCAACCCTTGCATCGTTCCAAGTAACAATAACGACATTGCGGTCAGGAATCTCAAGCCGATTCGTGTCGCCTCCAGGCGATCCATCTGAAGTACTAAGTCGGGATGTAGTTAGCGCCTTTTCACCGGCGTCTAATCCACCACCAGCTTCCCACAGACTCGCTCCCCGGCCGTGGCTCAATGCAAGAACCGGACCAGGCGCCGAAACCGTTCTTGATCATCGACGATTATACTTCGACGGAGCTCATATCGGTCCTCAGAGGTTTCTTAGGCCTGGTCTCGCGTGCTTTGACAATAGCAGCCAAACTGCAGCGACACCCGAGGGATACTCCCTCAATCGAGGCACCGATACGTTATCTGCAGAAGAATGCACGCAGCCCAAACCGAAGCCTATACAGTAGTTACGGTATTGACCGGAGTTGTGTACGGTTTCGAGTTTGTAGGTTCAATGGCCTAACGCCGACAACTTGCGTGTTTTCAAGACGCTACATAGTTCGACTCCCGCCGCCTCCACTAATAATTTTCTAGAGGAATGTTGCCACGCACGCGCGAAAAGGCCGCCATCGCTTCCCACCCATTTGCTGTGATTTCAACCTATTCTGGCGTATTCGTAACGTTCAATTTAAGGAGTTGAAGCAGGAGTGCCGGTCGGGCTCAATCCAAGCCGAGCTAATAAGCGAGGGAATCGTGGATCGCTGCGCAGGGGGTCGGCCAAAGGTTCGCTACCCAGATAAACCAAGTATTCACACCGTTCCACGAAAGCTTTGTCGAGCCATCGGAAGGCCTCATCCTTCTGATTCAGGCCGGTATAGATCACGGCAAAGTAGACCGCCGGAACATATTTCTTGTTCGCGATCTCCATCAGTTTCGCCAGAGCCTTGTTGGCATTTGCCGTATCGCCTGAGACTGCATACTCGTGGCCCAGCAGAGCGAGAATGGCCGGATCTTCAGGAGCAGCGCCAAGAATCCTATGGAAAGCTTCCCGCGCCTGCTGGTGCATCCCCAACTGTTCGTAGCCCCGGCCAATGTTGACCAGCGCGATGGCGTAGCTCGGATCCAGATCGAGCGCCTCTTTATTTTGTGCGATGCTCAGATCGAAACGCCTCGCATGGTAATAGGCTTCGCCCAAAGCCGAGTGCAGCAGAGGGCTGAGAGGATCCAGTTCCAGCGCTTTTTTTCTTTGCTCGATGGCCTCCTCCAACTTGCCCATCGCGGTCAGGTAATATCCAAAAAATTGGTGTCCAGTCGCATAGCCGGGGCGCAGTTGCAGTGCTCTTTCGAATTCCTTGCGGGCCTCGGGAAAATTCCGTTCGTATACCAGCTGCGAAATTCCCAGCGGCACGTGGGCCTCAGCCAGTGTGTTGTCGAGTTCCAGCGCTTTTCTCGCCGCCCCCTCCGCTTTCGGAAAGGCTTCGCTGGGAGTCAGGCTGGAGTAGGGCGCCGATCCCAGCAATTGATAGCAGTCGGCTAGACCGGCATAGGGCGGAGCATACGAAGGATCAATCTGAATCGATCGTTCAAAGAGAGTGATGGCCTTGGCGAAGCCAGGTTCCGTCCGCTTGCTCCAAAAGTAGCGACCCTGCAAATAAGCAAGGTAGGCCTCGGGATTGACTTGGCGCGTCGGAGGCTGCGCATGGGGCAACTTCGTTAGGACTTCCCGTGCAATGGCCTCGGCAACTTCACTCTGGATGCGCAAGACATCCTGCATATCGCGTTCATAGCTTTCGCCCCAGACCTGGGTTTGGTCGCTGACCTGAATCAATTGCGCGGTAATCGCCACCTTCTGTCCCGAATGGCGCACTCCGCCTTCCAGGAGGTAATTGGCCTGAATGTCCGTGCCGACCCGGGCCGTTCCTTTCGGCGCGTAACCCGGACTCAGGCGGATGACGCCCATTTCTTCTGGATGCAGCTGCCCGAGGCGAGTGATCATTTCCTCGGTCAGCCCTTCGGCCACAAAGTCCTGGCCAGCGTCGCCACTCAAATTTTTGAAAGGTTGTACCGCCAGAATCATCCTGGTCCGGGGGCCCGAAATCCAACCGCTAACGCTGGGCCACGATAAGGCGACCGGCAGCGCCAGCACTAAAAGTAACGGAAGCGCAACGATGGCAATGCGGCGAATCCGAGCGCGTCCATTATCGTGGCCGGAAGGTTCGTCCTTTTCCAGCGGATCCGGCACGGGCTTTACCACCGCATCATTTAGATCGGACGCGTCGACGTCCTCATCCGGCTTAACCTCTTCGACGTCGAGCGAGCTTTGGCTCTCCCGCCACCAGGAGTCCAGTTCCTGCTTGTAAGCGAAGACGGGG
The DNA here is from genome assembly GCA_963709305.1 of uncultured Acidobacteriaceae bacterium. GTDB lineage: Bacteria > Acidobacteriota > Terriglobia > Terriglobales > Acidobacteriaceae > Sulfotelmatobacter. The sequence continues at coordinate 296,174 of CAVPWO010000019.1, forward strand.
CCCAGCTTTCCCTGCGCCAGACGTCGCACGGGCAGACCCAGGCTCTTCTCCCAGCGCTGCACGGTTCGAACTTCTTTTTTCAGGTAGGCTGCAATCTCTTTCCAGGAGTCGAGACGGTCGTGAACTCCACGGTCTTGCACTGCCGTTCGCGGCTGCGCGCCGTCCCCGCCCATCTTTAGACGCTCCAGGATCCCCAAGCTGCAGAGTTGCGCAAGAATACGCCCCAACTCCGATTTTGTGCAATATTCAATTTCGATTGACGCCGGCACAAAGGTCCCCACCACTAAACTCGCAGGCGAACAAATAGCGAACATGCTAGTATGGCTTGCGCTATGGTCCGGCGTCCCGATCGCGAGAAGGTGGACGAGTTGAGCGAGATGGAGATTCAGGACTTGCGTCATAATCTCGCACATCTCAGCCTAGAAGCGGTTCGGGATTTTTACGAGCAGGCTTACCGGGATTGCCGGCTGATCTACAGCCGGCTTCCCAGCCCCCGCCAAATGCAGACGCTGGTGCAGGTGTGGAAGCAGTTGCGGAAGTGGAGGTGAATCATGTGCGATCGTTCTGAGAGATCAATTTTTCAATGCGGATAGGCAGGTCACGCACTCGCACGCCTGTGGCATGATAGGTGGCTGAAGTCAGTGCCGAGGCGCAGCCCGTGAGGCCGATCTCTCCAATGCCGCGGGCGCCATATTCGTTCATGACGGTGTCGGGATAATCGAGGAAGATGCATTCGACATTGGGCACATCGGCGTTCACTGCAACCAGATAGTCGGCGAAATTATTGTTGATGGGCTGGCCGGTTCGCGGGTCATAGACCGCTTCTTCGAGCATGCCCATGCCGATTCCCATAGTGACGGAGCCCAGGATCTGATTGCGTGCCGTCTTCTGGTTGATCATGCGGCCACCATCTATCACGGAAAGCCAGCGGGTCACTCGCAGTCGCACGATTTCTGGATCAAACGAGACTTCGCAGAAATGCGCGCCGAAGGAATGCGTCGAATAATTTTTCTGTTCGGGTGTGCCGTCGGTTTTTGCATGTCCGTCCAATCCCACCAGCCTCGCGGACGTGAGAATCTGCTCAAAGGGCACGCCGCTTTCCGGCGATTTGTTCTGGTCGTGCACGCGACCGCCGGTCATTTTCAGAGTTTTCGGATCGGCCTTTTCGAAAGGGGAGTTCGGAGTTTTCGCGGCAGCTTTTAAGACGGCCTGCACCGCATTCTCAGTAGCTTTGACGATGGCGGGAATTACGGTCGCGGTGGCGGAGGATCCGCCGGAGGTTGGTCCGGGAGGAAGAGAGCTATCGCCCAGCACCACCTGGATCTTGTCGACCGGAATACCGGTTTTGTCGGAAACAATTTCAGCGAAGATCGTGTACGTACCGGTTCCAATGTCTTGCGTCGCGCAGGAGGCTCGGGCGGTTCCATCGGCAAGCAGACGCACACGAACTTCGGCACTGCGCTGATGTGCAGGCCAGGTGCAAGTGGCCATTCCCCAGCCTAGAATTTCTCCGTTCTGTGTCATGGACCCGACTTTGGGATTTCGCTTGTTCCATCCGAACCGCTCCGCGCCAGTTTGATAGCACTCTCGCAAATGCTTGCTCGACCAGGGATGACCGGAACTCTCATCGGTCTCGGCGTAATTGCGCAGGCGCACCTCCAGTGGATCGAGATTGAGCTTTACGGCAAGTTCGTCGAGTGCGGATTCGATGGCGAAGAGTGCGGGGACTCGTCCGGGCCCGCGCATCGGAGTTGGGGTTCCGGTGTTGAGCGAGACTTGATGCTGCAGGCCGACGACGTTGGGGCAACTGTAGAGCATGGCCGTGGGGTCGACGCAGTCTTCCACGAACTCGTCTACTTTGGACGAACTCTGCAGAACATCATTGGCAAAGGCGAGCAGTTTGCCATCCTGCGATGCGCCAATGCGAATTCTTTGTTCGAAGGTCGGGCGATGCCCGACTGTCGTAAACATCAACTGCCGTGGCACCGCGACTTTCACCGGACGTTTCACGTGACGTGCCCCGATTGCCGCCAGCCAGGAATGTGGCCAGGGAAAAAGCTTGCATCCGAAGCCGGAGCCAATGAATGGAGAGATGATTTGAATTGACTCCGGCGGCAACCCCAGCACTTGCGACGCGACATTGTGATGGTTCACAACCCCCTGGCTGCTTTCATACAAAGTAAATTTGTCTTTCTCCGCATCCCATACGGCAATTGTGCCGTGCATTTCCATCGGATTGTGAACTTCAATCGGAGTGATGTAGGTTACGTCGAGTTTGACCTCGGCCTGTTGAAGGGCTGAGTTGAAATCGCCGCGACTGTAATTAGCGCTGGGCTTGGCTTGCTTTTCGCCATCCTTCAGCCGAACGCTGGGTCGCTTCGCCTCATACTCCACATGCACGTGGGAGGCTGCGTCCTGCGCCTGTTCAAAGGTATCGGCGATAACGAGCGCCACGAATTGACCGTAGTAATAAATATTTTCGTCTTCAAATGGCGGCCGGCTTTCGCCGGGGCGGCTTGACTCTTCCAGAGAACCGGCCGGGCGATAAAGTTTTTCGGCGTTGCCGTGGTGCAGGATCGCGACCACTCCCGGCATTTTCTCCGCGTCGGCGGTTTCAATGCTCTTGATCTTTCCGTTGGCGATGGTGCTGGCCACGGCAACGCCGTAAGCTATGTTGTCGACGGAATGTTCCAAGGCATAGGATGCACGGCCCGTGACTTTGAATTTGCCGTCGATTCGTGTGACTGGTTGGCCGATTACGGTGGTGCTCATAAATTCTTGCTCCTTCAAGCTACGCCGCTTGAGTAACTACTTTCAGGGCGCGGGTCAGCGTGCGTTTCGCAAGCTCCACTTTGAAAGCGTTATCGTGAAGCGGCTTCGCGCCACGCAGGGCGGCCTCGGCAGCGGAGCGGAAATTCGCTTCGCTGGCTTCGCGACCTTCGAGCGCCTGCTCGGCTTCTTTCGATCTCCACGGTTTTGTGCCTACCCCACCGAGTGCAATCCTTACCCGCTGCAAGTTTTTTCCTTGCATCTGCGCAACCACAGCCGCCGACGCCAGCGCGAATTCGTAGGAGGCGCGGTCGCGGCGCTTCAGGTAATAGGAACGCGTGCCGCCGGCCAGCGCCGGCAAAGTCACGTGCGTGATCAGATCGCCGGGTTGCAAGACATTCTCGCGATTAGGAGTGGAACCAGGCACAAAATAGAATTCGTTGAGCGGAACCGCGCGTTCGCCCTTTGGCCCGCGGATTTGAACGGTGGCTTCCAGAACCATCATTGCAACGGCCATATCGGACGGATGAGTCGCGATGCAATGTTCGCTGGTACCAAGAATGGCGTGGATGCGGTTAAAGCCGTCGATGGCCGCGCAGCCCGAACCCGGGTTGCGTTTGTTGCAGGCGTAGGCAGTGTCGCGGAAGTAGTAACAACGGGTGCGCTGCAGCAGGTTGCCACCGGTCGTTGCCATGTTGCGAAGCTGCGGAGACGCGCCGGAGAGCAGCGCCAGCGAGAGGACTGCGTACTCTTTCTGAACCGTGGGGTCGTGCGCCAGATCGCTATTGCGGACCATGGCTCCGATTCTCAGTCCCCCGCCCGGCAACTTCTCAACTTTGTCGAGTGCCAGAGAGTTGATGTCGATCAGGGTGGTAGGACGTTCCACGTTCAGCTTCATCAGGTCGATCAACGTGGTGCCGCCGGCGACAAACTTCGCATGGGGCGCTGACGACACTCCCAACGCCCCCTCGATGTCGCGAACCTTCTTGTATTGGAATGCTTGCATGGGAACGTACTCCTTACCCGCTTATGAAACCTGCTTTACGAGCGCTTGCGCGCCTCCTGCACGGCGGCAACGATGTTGGGATAAGCGCCACAGCGGCAGATGTTGCCGCTCATACATTCGCGGACCGAATCGTCGTCTGCGCCGCAAGGCTCCTTGAGCAACGCAGCAGCCGACATGATCTGGCCGGAAGTGCAGTATCCGCATTGGAAGCCGTCATGCTCCAAAAAAGCTGCCTGCACCGGATGCAGTTTCCCGTTGTTCGCCAAGCCTTCGATGGTGGTGATACGATCGCCCTGGTGCATGACGGCGAAGGTGAGGCAGGAATTCACCCGGCGTCCGTTGATGTGCACCGTGCAGGCGCCACACTGGCCGTGGTCGCATCCTTTCTTGGTGCCAAACAGGTGGAGACGTTCGCGCAGGGCATCCAGCAGCGTGACTCGCGGCTCGAGTTTGAGGCGATAGTCGCGGGCGTTTACGTTGAGAATAATCGGAACTGGCGGAGAATTTCCGGCCGTCGTGTTTGCCGGGGCTGGAGATGTTTCAACCTGCGCAGCCGAAATGGTATGGAGTAACGGCGCGGTGGAAGCGGCAATCCCCCCCGCGCTCAGCCGTGCCAGGAAAGAACGCCGGGTGACTCCGCCTGCCGCAAGTTTATTGGATTGTTGTGACGAGTTCTGATCGGATATTGGCGGCACTGCTGGGGCCTTTTTGTTCGACATTGTTTTCACCCAGTCCCGTGATTATTGGTTCATCTTCAGAGCTAGTGATACTCCTGTAATGATTGCGCGTTAGATTCATGGAAACTCTCTAAGGTTGGCGGCTACCGCGGGGTTGCCGGGGACACTTCTCTGGTACACTGACGCGGCATGCACCCGATCAACCGGAGACAGTTTCTTGGGCGGTGTGCCGAAGCGGCGGCCGCGACTTGGCTTTTGCCACGTTTTGCGCAGGCAACGGACAGTTCGCGCCCGTCAGTAAGGTTTCCTTCCGCTCCGCGCGAGCGCGTCGCCGTGGCGGCTTATCCATTTCGCGAGTTCCTGGTCGGATGGAAAGGGTGGGATGGCAAATCTCCCAGCACGGTTCCGGCATCGCAACAGATCGAACTGAAGAATTTTGCGGCGCACGTGGCCGAGAAGTTCAACGTCCACAAGATCGAGCTCTGGAGCCCGGTTTTTCCGTCGACCGATCCGAAATATTTGGAGCAGCTTCGCGCTGCCGTTGAGAAGGCCGCCTCGGCTGTCGTCGACATCGCCGTGGACGCTCGTCATAGCCAATACTCGGTCGACCCGATTGAGCGGCAGAAGGCGGTGGTGTCAAGCAACGCATGGGTGGACGTGGCCGCGGCGCTAAGTTCTCCCAGCATTCGCACGCACATTGCAGGGGCTAAGGATGTGAAGCCCGACGCAGAGCGTACAGCCCACACTCTGGCGCGCGTGGCGGAATATGGTTCCAAAAAGAACGTAGTGATTCATCTGGAAAATGACGATGCCGTCAGCGAGGATCCGTTCTTTATCGTTCAAGTGATTGACAAGGTTAACAGTCCGTGGCTGCGGACTCTGCCTGATTTCGGCAATACGCTCAATACTCATGACGACGATTACAACTATCGCTCCATTGATGCAATGTTCGCCCGCGCTTACGCTATTTGCCATGTGAAGGATGGCGAGGTCGATGAACAGGGTAAGCCTACGCATGTGGACCTGGCGCGGACGTTTGCCATTCTGAAAAAGAACGGGTACAAGGGATATTGTTCGATCGAGTACGACGCGCCAGGCGATCCTTACAAGCCGACGGCGGAGTTGGTAGAGAAGACGGTGCGGTTCCTCTCGTAGGCTGGACAACAGCACATCCCTCGCCTTGCTCGGGATCACAACTTTGATTTCGGAATGACACTCTTGTTGCGGGGAACTTGATGGCGGGACAAGGCATTCGGCGGCGGGAAGTGTTGCGAATTCTCGGGACGGCTGCAGCTGCGGCACAGTTTCCGGGCTTCAGCAGGTGGGCTTTCGCGTGCGGTCATGTCGGCAACGCAGCCTTGCAGGTCAAGCCTGCCATCTATCGTCCGCAATTTTTTACAGCCTCGGAGTATGCCCTGGTCGAGAGACTGACGGACATTATCATTCCGAGCGACGGCACGCCGGGCGCAAAGGAGGCGGGCGTCGCCGAGTTCATTGATTTCATGGTGGCCAATGATCCTGAAGTGCAGTATTCATTTCGCACGGGATTATCATGGCTCAACGCACACGCTGAGCAAACGGACGGAAAGCGATTTGTTGAGCTTCCGTCGGAACAGCAGACTTCCCTGCTCGAGCCGCTTGGGTTCAAAGACAAGGCGGGATCGGCCGAAGAAACTGGGCGTCATTTCTTCCGCATGGTGCGCGAGTACACGGTGACGGGCTTTTATACCAGCCAGATTGGATACAAGGAGTTGGATAATCCGGCGCTGAGATTTTACGCCGAGTCGCCGGAATGTCCTCATCACGACGATCCGGAGCATGCGCATGTGGCGCGGGCGGAATAGAAGGCGTCGTTGGCCTTTAGTCGTTAGTCGTTCGTCGTTGGTCGTTGGCCCCCAGCGGTTGGCAGCGCCCCCGAACTAAGACTTAAGGATTGAACCAACAACTAATGACGAACGACCAACGACAAAACCTAGACCAACGACCGAAATCATGGCAAAACAAATCTACGACGTGATCGTGATTGGAACCGGCGCGGGCGGCGGCATGGCGATCAAAACGCTGTGCGAGGCCGGACTGAAAGTGTGCGCAATTAACGCGGGGCGCAGGCTCGATCCGGAAAAAGACTTTCGTTTTCACCGCATGCCGTGGGACATGAAGTTTCGCGGGCTCGACGATCCCAAACGGCGCGGCGAATCCTTCGGCTACATGGACAACGAATATACGAAAGCCGCGTGGGATCATGAAATCCCCTTCACCGTGGCGCCGGGGACCAAATGGATGTGGCCGCGGTGCAATGCCGTGGGCGGCAAAACGAATTTCTGGGGACGAAGTTCGGCGCGCTTCGGCGAGATCGATCTGCGTGCGGGCTCGCTCGACGGCTACGACGTGGACTGGCCGCTGACTTACGAAGAGATTAGTCCCTTCTACACCCGCGTCGAGAAGATGATTGGCGTGGCCAGCACAGTGCAGAACCGGTCGAGCAATCCGGATGGCTCGTATTTGCCGCCCTTCAAGTTCCGTTGTCTCGATTACATTCTCGAGGCGGGATGCAAGAAGGTCGGCGTTCCGTATTTGCCGGATCGTTGCGCGCAACTTACGCAGCCGCATGAAGGACATCCGGCGTGCCATTTCTGCGGAGAATGCACCACGGGATGCGATGTGGGAGCATTTTTCTCGACGCCTTATTTCCTGTTACCGAAAGCGGAAGCTACGAAGAATCTCGATCTGCGTACCAACGGGCTGGCGAAGAATGTCCTGGTCGGCGAGAACGGCCACGCCGCGGGAGTGGCTTACATCGACCGCAAAACCAAGCAGGAAGTTGAAGTGTATGGGCGCGCGGTCGTGGTGGCCGCTTCCTGCATCGAGTCGGCGCGAATCATGCTGAATTCGAAATCCCGGCAATGGCCGAACGGAATTGCGAACTCCAGCGGGCAGTTGGGCCGCAATCTTTGCGATCATCTCTATGGCGAGTCGGCGCGGGGATATCTGCCGCAACTGGTTGGACAACCCAGCTTCCCGGACCATGTGGCTGACAGCACGATTGCATGGATGCCGCGCTGGCAGAATCTGAAAGATCCACGCGAGGAAAAATTCATTCGCGGGTATTCGATTTACCCTGACGGCGGATGCACCGAGTTTCCCTGGTTCGCCAATGAACTCGACGGCTTCGGATCGTCCTTCAAACGCGAGATTAAACGTCGATATCCCTCTCCAGTAAGCTTCGGAATTCAGGCGCCTTCTCTGCGCTCGGATACGAACTTCATGGATCTGGATCCGGAGGTCAAAGATCCATACGGGATTCCAGTGGCTCGAATGCACTTCGAGTGGGACGAAAATGTGCTGAAGATGTGGGAACACTCCAAACAGGTGTGCGCCGAGGTGCTCCGCGCGGCCGGCGGTGTGCTTGAGGGTTCGGGGGACGAACCGGAAATCCCGGGCTGGAGCCTGCATGAAACCGGCACATGCCGCATGGGCAATGATCCGAAGAATTTCGTCACGAACCGTTTCGGACAAACGCACGATGTGCCGAACCTGTATGTCTGCGACGCCAGCGTGTTTCTGAATTGCACCGACAAGACCACAACCATCAGCATTTTGGCGTTCTCGTTGCGCACATCCGAACATCTCATCGAGAATTTCCGGGGAGGCGAACACAAGGCCGCGTGACGCTGCAAGTTTAACTTTCGATTCGATCGTCAGGAGAAAACCATGAAACTACCCATCGTTGTGGCAATCCTGTTTCTCGTAAGTTGTATCGCGGCGGGGGCGGCAGACCGGAAATACATCGTGAACCCTCGATCCGGCGATATGAAAGCGCTGCCGTTTAGCGACGGGGTGCTCGTCGGCAATACGCTCTACATTGCCGGCCACATTGGCCTCGACCCTAAGACGGGCGTGCCGCCAGCGAGCCCCGAGGAGGAAGCACGTCTCGCGATGGACGGGATCAAGCAGACGGTCGAGTCTGCCGGTTTGACGATGGATGATGTCGTCTCCGTTCAGGTTTTTTGCACTGACCTGAAACTTTATGAGACTTTCAACGGCGTCTATAAGACCTACTTCCACGGCGATTATCCAGCGCGGGCGTTTGTGGGAAGTTCGAACTTGTTGCGCGGCGGGCGATATGAAGTCACGGGAATCGCCGTGAAAAAGTAACAGCTAGAGCTAGTTCGTTTTTTGTTCGCCTCCGGCCCAGGTTTGTGGTAAGTGTAGAGGAATGCGCAAAGCCGTTACCCATCTCAAGAAATGCGACCCGACATTGCGTGCCATCATTGAACGCGTGGGGCCGTGCCGCATGGAGTTTGGACTGCCCGAATTTTCCAGCCTGGCGGAGGCCATTGTCTACCAGCAGTTGAACGGCAAGGCTGCGGTGACGATCTTCAACCGCTTTGCCGCGCTCGCGGGAGAACCGCTGACTCCCGAAGGAATTCTCAAATTAACTGATGCGCAACTGCGGAGCGTCGGGCTCTCGAAGCAGAAGTCGGCATACCTGAAAGATTTGGCGGCGAAGACAGCAGCCGGGTTGCTCGACTTTTCTCGGCTGCACGAACTGACGGATGATGAGGTCATTGAGCGTCTCACGCAGGTAAAAGGCGTCGGCGTCTGGACTGCTCACATGTTTCTGATGTTTTCCTTGCGCCGTCCGAATGTGCTGCCCACCGGCGACTATGGAGTGCAGGTAGCGATGAAGAAACACTACAAGAAGCGCAAACTTCCTAAGCCGAGAGATATGGAAAAGATTGCGAAAGCTTGGGCTCCGTATCGCAGTGTCGCTTGCTGGTATATGTGGCGGAGTTTGGACATCAAAACCCTCTAACCGCTTCACCCGGCCAGCCATTTCATAGATGTGGTTAAATGGTTCTGGATGGCAGAAATTAAAATCCGTGTGCTCGTCGCCAAGCCCGGGCTTGACGGGCACGATCGCGGTGCCAAGGTGATTGCCCGTGCCTTGCGCGACGCGGGCATGGAAGTGATCTATACAGGTCTACGCCAAACGCCGGAGATGATCGTCACCGCAGCCCTGCAGGAAGATGTGCAGGTGATTGGGCTGTCGATTCTTTCCGGGGCGCACAACGCCATCGTTCCGCGCGTGATGGACTTGCTAAAGCAGAACAAGATGGATGATGTGATCGTAGTAGTGGGGGGAATCATCCCTAATCAGGATATTGAAGGGCTGAAAAAGATCGGCGTGGCCGCGATTTTCCAGCCGGGCACGGCGATGGATGAGATTGTCCAATTCATTCGCGCTCACGTGAAGGGGCCGGGTGTACCGGCGGCCGGTTGATGTCCGAAATTAATGTGTCCCGCGTGCGGGAGATTCTCTCGAAAACCGTCGGTCCGGCGCCGTGGTACTGGAAAACTTTTCCCGCGTTCCGTTCGCGTGCGGGACAGCGTTTGGTCTGGACTCATCACGGCGAGCAGGGCCCGATTGCCCACTTGGTTACCCTGGGCCTTGAGCCGGAACCGGACAAAGCCTGCCTCGCACTCAACACGTATTGCCGCCCATTCCTGGTGCCGACGCATTTCGTCGGGATCTGGTGTCCCCAGGGCCGTAACATTCGCCTGACCTGCTTCGATCCGGACCAATTGAAATCCTTTGATCTGGCGGAGGTCGCGGGCTGGTTCAAACCATCGTCGGACCGCATTTATTCGACGACGGCTCCGCTGGCGGACTTCGAAACTCCGCTAACCTTAGGCCCTGGCATAAACAAAATCGAAGTGCCTGCGGAATTCGCGACCGTGGACGAACTCATCGTCCCGACCAGCTATAAGGCGATGTCAAACGACGATCCGGCATTTGCGCTTTTTGTTTTCTATCCGCAGGCTGGACTGGTAGAAGTCTTGCCGCAGAAGTGGTTTACCGCCGCACAGTATCGCGTCGGGCAGCAGTGGATCACGCGTGCAGCTCGCGATCCTGAGTCGCACCGCATCTTTGGCGAATGCTTCGGAGTGGGAACGTTTCTGCTGGAAGAGGATGGCTGCCGGCTTGCGGAGTGGCTGGAAAGAAAAACCTAGTCTGGAAGTCCTTAGTCCGGAAGCTGGAAGCCCATGGTGGAAGGCTACCGTTGTTGATGCTCATCTCCGTTTAGTAAATTTGGATAACCCGGTTCCCCCGGCGAATGGCCATCCACTTTGAGCACTTTCATCCCCGGTTTAATCCCCAGACGCGACCAAGCGTCTGACACGCGGACGCGTGCAAGCTCTCCAGGAAATCGGGTCCTGAGCCTGGGCTGGTCGACGCGATTGCCGACGATCCAATCGGCGAAGCGGTGCGCCGGTCCGGCAACGCCGGCTCACAGTTTCGAGTGGTGGATAGTCGCGTGATAGATAATCGAGCGTCCGAACTGGGCCTCATTGCGCGGGTCTGCCCGCGTGGTATACCGTAATCAGTCCACGTCTTCATTTCCGACCCATGGCCGACCGTGACGAAACTGTTAACGAGAACTCGTCCGCACCGGAAAATGTGCTGACCACGAAGATCGATCCTACTTCCGCGCGCTATGAAGCCAACATGCGTTTCCTGGCGGACTTGATGTCGCAGGTGCGCAATGAAGGCGAAAAGATTTGTGAGGGTGGAGGCTTGAGGGCCATCGAGAGCCAGCATGCCAAGGGGCGATTGACCGCCCGCGAACGCATTGCGCTGCTGGCCGATCCCGACACGTTTTTCGAATTGGGCCTGTACACGGCGCACGGGATGTACGAAGAATGGGGTGGGGCGCCGGCCGGGGGAGTGGTCACTGGCCTGGCGCGCATTGAGACCCGGATGGTGATGGTGATCGCCAATGACGCGACCGTGAAGGCAGGCGCGTTTTTTCCAATGACATCAAAGAAGGTGATTCGGGCGCAGAACATCGCCATCGAGAATCGCATTCCGACGATCTACCTCGTAGATTCTGCCGGCGTCTTTTTGCCGCTGCAGGAAGATGTGTTTCCGGACACCGATGACTTCGGGCGCGTGTTTCGCAATAACGCGGTGATGTCCGCCATGGGCATTCCGCAGATTGCGGCGATCATGGGCATGTGCGTCGCCGGCGGCGGCTATCTGCCAGTGATGTGCGACCACGTCCTGATGACCGATGGCAGCGGATTGTTCCTCGCCGGACCGGCGCTGGTACAGGCCGCAATCGGACAGAAGGTATCCTCGGAAGAATTGGGCGGCGCGGCGATGCACTCCGCCATTAGCGGTACGGTTGACTTTCGCGAACCCGACGACCAGGCTTGCATCGCACGAATTCGCTCGATTGTGGAGAAATGGGGATACCGGCGGCTTTCTCCGTGGGACCGCAAGAAACCGGTTGAGCCGGAACTGGCGGCGGAAGAAATCTACGGAATCTATGATTCGTCGCCGGCGCGCCCGTATGACATGAAAGAAGTGCTGGCACGCGTGCTCGACGGCAGCCGATTTGACGAGTACAAGCAGGAGTATGGAAAAACTCTGATCTGCGGATACGCCCGCATTGGCGGCTTTGCAGTCGGGATCGTAGCCAATCAGAAACTGCATGCGCAGCAGACCGATCATGAGGGACACAAGCGAGTCGAGTTCGGAGGCGTCATTTACACGGAATCCGCGGAGAAGGCCGCGCGCTTCATCATGGATTGCAATCAGAACCTGATCCCGCTGATATTTTTTCACGACGTGAACGGATTCATGGTGGGGCGCGACGCGGAGTGGAGCGGCATCATCAAAGCAGGAGCGAAGATGGTGAATGCGGTTTCGAATTCCGTGGTGCCGAAGATTACGGTGATCGTGGGCGGATCGTTCGGCGCCGGGCACTACGCAATGTGCGGGAAGGCCTACGACCCACGCTTCGTCTTTGCGTGGCCGACGGCGCGCTACGCGGTGATGAGCGGCGATTCGGCTGCCAGTACGCTGGTCGAAATTAAAGTCAAACAGTTAGAGCGCGGCGGCAAGAAGTTGAGTGCGGAAGAGCGCAAGGAATTGTACGAGTCAGTGAAGCGCACATACGACGAGCAGACCGATCCGCGCTACGGCGCGGCGCGGCTGTGGATCGACAAGATCATCGATCCCATCGAAACTCGGGAGGCTATCACGCAAGCCCTCGAAGCGGCGGCGTTGAATCCGGATGTCGCGGAGTTCAAAGTGGGAGTGCTGCAAACGTAGCTTTCGCCACGGATTTGCACGGATGAACACGGATCTGAACGATCGACAAGTATTTGATCTGTGAGAATCCGTGTTTATCCGTGACAAAAGATTTTTATGCCTGATTCTGTCAAATTGATTGAGTGTCCCCGCGATGCCTGGCAAGGGCTGCAGGGATTGATTCCTGCCGACTTGAAGTCTGACTACCTGAAGGCATTGATCAGCGTGGGATTTAAGCATATCGATGCGGTATCGTTCGTGTCCCCCAAGGCCGTGCCGCAGATGGCGGACTCGGAGGAGGTGCTGAAAGAACTGGATCCGCCCGATGACGTGGAAATCATAGGAATCGTCGTGAATGAAAAGGGCGCGCAGCGGGCGATTGAGACGAAGGCAGTCTCAACGCTGGGATTTCCCTATTCGATTTCAGAGACTTTCCTGCGCAAGAATCAGAACCAGTCGCCCGAGGAGGCACTAGAAGAACTGGAGACGATTCAAAAGAAGGCCGATGATGGCGGTCTCGACGTTGTGGTTTATATCTCGATGGCGTTCGGAAATCCGTACGGCGACCTGTGGAGTCCCGAAGAAGTGATCGAGGCCATTTCGCTCATGGAAGTGGATAATTTGCGCATGATTTCGCTGGCGGATACCGTCGGCATGGCGAGCGCGCAGCAGGTCAGTGAACTGGTCGGCGCAGTGATGGCGAAATACGACTACCTCGAGATCGGAGTTCATTTGCATAGCCGTCCCGAGCATGCGGCGGAAAAAATTCTTGCCGCCTACGATGCCGGTTGCCGCCGCTTTGACTCTGCGTTAGGCGGGCTGGGCGGATGTCCTTTTGCGCAGGACGCCCTGGTTGGTAACATCCCGACAGAGAAAGTCATCGAGACCCTTACTCAGCGCGGCGCAGAGTTGCCGCCGCTGAAGCCGTTGGATTCCCTGCTGAAGGCGACAGCCGGAATTGGCGCACGCTTTTCCAGTGCTCACGCCGCGGACTAATGAACCGCGGATTTCAACGGATTTAACGGATAGAGCCGACGAATTGCTTTCGTGATCCCTGAGAATCCGTGAAAGGGCGTCAGGTTCGAGGTTATGAATTACAACACGATTCAACTCGCGTACAACGGCGGCGTGGCCACCATCACGTTGAACCGTCCCGAGAAACGCAACGCGATCAGTTTCGAACTGATTGACGATTTGCTGCGCGCCTTGGACGAAGTCGCGAAGTCGGAGGCGATCGTCCTCATCATGACCGGAGCGGGCAAGGCCTTCTGTTCAGGCATGGATCTGGACAACCTGAAGTCGCTGTTGGGCCGGTCCCCGAAGCAGAATCTGAAGGACTCGCAGACGATGGTGCGCTTATTCCGTTCGTTGTATGAGTTTCCCAAAGTAACGATTGCCGCGGTGAACGGGCCCGCAATCGCCGGCGGAACCGGACTGGCTCTGCTGTGTGACTTCACGCTGGCAGTGCCGGACGCGAAGTTTGGCTACACCGAAGTCCGCATCGGTTTTGTGCCCGCCATTGTTTCCACGTTTCTGTTGCGGCAAGTGGGCGAGAAGCAGGCTCGCGACCTTCTGCTGACGGGAAGGATTTTCGGGGCGGAGGAAGCCGCACGCCTGGGGCTGGTCGGCGAAATCGTACCGGCGGAAAATCTGATGTCACGCGCTCGCGACCTGGCGGCGTTGTTGATGGAGAACAGCTCGGCTTCCCTGCGCGCCACTAAACAGCTGCTCACCGATCATGCCAGCGCAGAGCTCGAGGCTCAGATCGAATCAGCCGTGCGCGAGAATGCCGCGATCCGCACCACTGCGGACTTCCGCGAGGGAATTTCTTCGTTCCTGGAGAAGCGCAAACCGGTGTGGACAGGCAAATGACTTCGAACGGTCCCCATGCATTCCATGAAACCCGGCTGCGGGTACGCTACGCGGAAACCGACCAGATGGGCGTCGTTTATCACTCGAACCACTTGATCTGGTTCGAAGTGGGCCGCGTGGAATTGATGCGGGAGATGGGAATTCTTTACCGTGACATGGAGCGCGACGAGGGGCGGTTCATCGCGGTTGCCGGCGTGAAATGCCGCTACCGCGCTCCGATTTATTACGACGAGGAAGTTGTGGTGCGGACGCGCCTGAAGAAGGTGCGCGAGTCGGTCGTCGTATTCAACTATGAGCTTGTAAACGCGGAGAGCAGGGCGCTGCTGGCGGAAGGCGAAACCACCCACGTCGTTACCGATTCAAAGATGAAGGTCGCGGCGTTGCCGGAGAAGTATTTAACAGCGTTCCGCGAAGCAATGGAAAAATAGGATGCTTGGTCATTCCGACCCGGCGGCAGCCGGAAAGGCATCTGCTGTTAGCCGGCCTCAGCGGACCGCAGGTTCCTCGCGGGCATTGCCCTCGGAATGACAAGGCTTTGCGAGTCCACGGATGCAACATAGAAGCAGGAAAGGATTGCTTGAACGCCCTGCACATCAACGGTAACGATCTCACGCTGAATGACGTGCGCGAGGTCGCAAGTATGCAAGTTCGCCGCGCTGCCTTGCTTTCCCCGGACGCGCGGCAGGCCGTAAACCAGGCCCGCGCCGTGGTCGACGATATTGTCGCCAGCAACAAGGTCGCTTATGCGATCACGACTGGCGTTGGCCAACTGAGCGACGTACGTATTGCCGGGGAACAGATTCGCGAATTGCAGGTCAACCTGGTCCGCTCGCACGCAGTCGGCGTGGGCGAACCGCTCTCGATCGCGGAAACGCGCGCCATGATGCTGTTGCGGGCTAACTCCTTGGCGAAAGGCCATTCCGGCGTGCGCGCCGTCGTCATCGATACGCTCTGCGAAATGCTCAATCGCGGCGTCACTCCTTTTGTTCCTTCGCAGGGCAGCGTAGGCGCCAGTGGCGATTTAGCCCCGTTGGCTCACCTGGCTCTGGCGCTGATCGGCGAAGGAGAATGCTTCGACGACCAAGGTGTGCGCGTTCCCAGCTCCGAGGCATTGAAGCGGGGACAGATCAAGCCGCTGGTGCTTGAGGCCAAGGAAACCATCTCTCTGATCAATGGGACGCAGGCCATGCTGGCGGTGGGCACTCTGGCCTTGCTGGCCGCCGAAACCCTGGTCGACACCGCCGACGTGCTCGGGGGATTATGTTGCGACGCGCTCAAGGGAACCGACACGGCGTTTGACGAGCGCATTCACAAGGCGCGTCCCCATGCCGGGCAAATCAAGACTGCCGCGAACCTGCGGCGGATGCTGGAAGGCAGCCAGATCCGCGACTCGCATCGTGATTGCGGGCGTGTGCAGGATGCCTACTCGCTGCGCTGCATCCCGCAAGTCCATGGCGCGGTTCGCGACACGATCGCACATTGCCGCGAAGTGTTTGAGATCGAGGCGAACTCCGCGGTCGATAATCCGCTGGTCTTCATCACCGATGCTCGGAACTCCGAAGGGGACGTAATCTCCGGCGGAAATTTTCACGGCGAACCGCTGGCGTTTGCTTTGGATTTCCTGGCCATTGCGTTGTGCGCGCTCGCCGGCATCAGCGAGCGGCGGATCGAGAGACTGGTGAATCCCGCGCTGAGCGAGGGCCTACCGCCGTTTCTTGCTCCGAGTGCCGGCCTGAATTCCGGCTTCATGATGCCGCAGGTCGTGGCGGCGGCCTTGGCCAGCGAAAACAAGGTTCTGGCGCACCCCGCATCCGTGGATTCGATTACAACCTCCGGCAATAAAGAAGACTATGTCTCCATGGGCATGACTGCGGCAACCAAGCTGAAGCGTGTCGTAGACAACACGCGGAACGTCCTGGCCATCGAGGCCATGACAGTCGCGCAAGCCCTTGACTTCCTGGCTCCTCTGAAAACTTCGAAGCGCGGCCAGGCCGCGCACGCGGCGATCCGCTCCGTGTGTGCCACGATGGAAAAAGACCGGGTAATGTATACCGACCTCGCTCGAATTGCAGCTCTGATTGCGAGTGGTAAAGTGGCGGAATCGCTTCGCTAGGATTTGAAACCAGCATGGGCGGGAATCGCGATGAAAATACTGACCGAATACTTAAAGTTTCATACCAAGACCCACCGCGCCTATGTACACATCACACCGCAGGTAGAACAAATCGTCGGCAAGAGTGGAGTGAAGGAAGGCATGGTTCTGGTCTCGGCCATGCACATCACTGCAGGAATCTACGTCAACGACAATGAAAGCGGACTGATCGAAGACATCGACCAGTGGCTGGAACATCTGGCCCCTTTTCGTAAGGGCTACAAGCATCACGAAACCGGAGAAGACAACGGCGACTCCCATCTGAAAGCGCTGCTGATCCACCATGAAGTGATCGTTCCCATTACCGCAGGCAGACTCGATTTAGGCACGTGGCAACGAATTTTTTATGCCGAGTTCGACGGACAGCGTGATAAAAAAGTCATCGTGAAAGTGATGGGAGAGTAACCACATGTCCGAAGAACTCAGCGAATTGCAGGAGCATGCCGAGCATGCGAAACACGATCCCAGCCTGGCGCCAATCTCGGTAACTATGGCTGTGCTGGCCGTGCTCGTGGCCGTCGTGACGCTTCTCGGGCATCGCGCTCATACCGAAGAAGTGGTGCTTCAGGCAAAGTCGTCCGATCAATGGGCGTTCTACCAGGCCAAGAATATTCGGCGGCACACGGATGAACTCTTTGTCGATTTAACTTCGGTCGAAGCTGCCACCGACGCGGCCTCGCTCGCCAAGCTGCGCGAGAAATATTCCGGAGAGGCAACGCGTTACAAGGAAGAACAAAAAGGAATCGAAGAAAAGGCCACCGAGATGGAAGCCGAAGTGGCCCACGAGCGAAACCGCGCCGACAGATTCGATCTGGCTGAGGTTTTCCTCGAAGTGGGACTGGTGATCACTTCGATCACGCTGCTCTCCGGGCGAAAGATTTTCTGGTACCTGGGCATGTTTCTAGGAGTTATCGGCATCGTAGTGGCAGGGTCGGCATTCTTTGTGCACTAATCAGTTGCTGCGCTGAACAACAGTTAAGCCGCCTTTCGTTTCTTGCCCAGGAGCTTCTTCAGCACACGAATGCCTTTGTCGATGTGTTTCTCTTCCATCAGGAATGGCGGCAGGAATCGGACGACCGTGTCCTGCGTGCTGTTGAACAATACGCCCTCGGCCAGCGCTGCATCCACGATCGGCCGTGCCGGAATATCCAGCTGAATCCCCTGAATAAAGCCGAGCCCGCGCACCGCCGTGGCCGCCGCGCGCTTCTCCACCAGTTGCGTCAGCTTCCCCTGCAAATAGGCCCCAACCTTGTTGACGTTGTCGAGGAGCTTCTCGTCTTCCACAATGGCCAGGAACTCCAGTGCGACGCGGCAGGCCAGCGGACCTCCGCCAAAGGTCGTGCCATGCTGGCCCGGCGAAATCGCCGTCGCGAATTCTTCCTTCACAATGAATGCGCCCAGTGGCAGTCCGGCGGCTATCGGCTTGGCAATGGCGACCATGTCGGGGGTCACGCCAAAACTCTGAAATGCAAACATCGTTCCCGTACGTCCCAGGCCGCACTGTATTTCGTCGAAGATCAACGCCACCCGATAACGATCCGCAAGCGCGCGGCATTCGCGCAGGAATTCCACCGAACATTCGTAGATCCCGCCCTCGCCGAAGATCGGCTCGAGCACTATGGCGCAGGTATTATCGTTTACGGCAACCCGCAACCCTTCAAGATCATTCTGCTTCACAAAGGTCACGTCTTCGAGTAAAGGCTCAAATCCCTGGCGGTGCTTGGCCTGACCGGTCAGCGACAACGCTCCGAACGTGCGGCCATGGTAGGAGCCTTCGAGTGCCACCAATCGGCATTTCGCCTCGCCCCCCGCGCGATGTCCCGCGAGCCGCGCCAGTTTGATGGAGCCTTCGATTGCCTCGGTCCCGCTATTGGAGAAAAACGCCCGGTTCAATCCCGAGAGCCTGCACAGTTTCTCGGCTAGCGGTCCCTGGTACTCGTGGTAGTAGAGATTGGAAACGTGGACCAGCTTCGCCGCCTGCTCGCGAATCGCCTTCACGATCCGCGGGTGGGCGTGGCCCAGCGCATTGACTCCAAGGCCGGAAACAAAATCCAGATAGCGCTTGCCGTCAATGTCGTAGAGGAAGACGCCCTTGCCGCGGGTAAGAGCGATGGGATAGCGGTTATAGGTCTGCAGCAAATACCGGCGCTCGCGTTCGGCGATCTGTTCAAAGGTTTCCATAGGAGGATTCGATTTTACCGGAAGCCGCGGGGGGAAGCAGTGCAACGCGGTGGAAAATCCGAACGATAGCCGAACTTACTGTGCGACCGATACTGTGCGACGAATATTGTGCGACGAATTTCCTGACGGAGAGAAGACCCGCGTTTTCGGGTGTCAGGTGGGTACAATGAGAGAGACTACAGGCTGTCCGTTACGCTTAGCTTACTTTCGTGGAACGCCGCCACTTGGCATGTAACCAGACGAGAATTCCGAGGGCGCACACTTCGATTGGACCAGGAGGGACTAGCTCGAAGCTGATGACGCCAGTGAAATTTACTGTCGCAGCGTAGGCCCCCCATATCATCCCGCCTGCAACGATCAAACATCCAAGGCGCTCCTCGGTGGAAATGCTCAAGAGCGGTGAGCCCTTGTCCTTGGGTTTGCGAGCAGGTTTAGACATCGGCGCGTATACCGGCTTCTGGGGCAAATCGAGGTACCCTTCGCGTCCCCGGTCCCAGCCGACATCTTCGGATTGATGATATTTGGTCACTGTAGACACACTGCCATGAGAGTGACTTGGGCGCATGTTACTGAAGTGTAGGGTAATGGCCGGACCGTGTATCTTGTTGCAGGCTTCAGCTAATTCAATCGCTTCAATACAGGGGAGGTTGCCCTTCCGGCCTGGTCTTCCAACGGCGATGTACCCAAAGCCACTGGTCGGGATATTCTCGCACGTAGCCTTCGATCACCTTCGTGAACATCTGCGTGTTCGCAGTGATGTCGGCCTCCAGGTCGCCGGTGCGAATCAGTGCGAGCGCAGGATCGAAGCGCAGCCGGTATCTGCGCAGGACTGGATCCCAAATCGTGAATCCCGGGACGACCGCCGCGTCCGTGCGCAAAGCAATGCGCGCCAATCCACTCGCCGTACAGGCGGGAATGCCAAAGAAATCCACGAAAATCCCCTGCGGCGGGGTCATATTCGTATCCATCAGAATGCCGACAGTCTCCCCGGCCTTCATCGCCGCCAGCAGACCGCGCACGAAATCATCCTTGGCGACGGTCTTGTTGCCATGCATAGTGCGATAGCTCTGCAGCAGGCGGTCGAGATACTCGTTGTCCATCGGCCGCATGACGATGTGCAGCCAGTGACCGTGCAAGGAGTGGGCGAAGGCGGAGAGCTCCCATCCCCCGAAATGCGCCGTCAGAAACAGGACTCCCTTCCCCTGCGCATAGGCCCGCTCGTAATTTTCCAGACCATCATAAATCACGACGTCGTCGATATTCTGGGCCGAGTATTTGGGAAACTGGCAGAGTTCGGCGAGTTGCCGGCCGAGCGAGGTAAAAACTCCGCGCAAGATCCGCTTTCGCTCGGACACACTCTTCTCCGGAAATACCATCTCGAGATTGCGCATCCCCACCTGGCGCAAACGAAAGTGCAGCAGATAAACAACCTGGGCTAGACCAATGGCGAAAGTGCGCGAAAGTGGGCGCGGCATCAAACCCAAGAGCTTGATGAACGGCCAAGCTGCCGCGTATTCGAGTCTCCGTCGCATCTGGGGAAGCGTGACCGTATCACCCGGAAAAATCCCTTGTCAAACTCGCGAAGCAGGCGAAGCCATGTGAAGATGATTCATGTGGGGACAGCCGCCCCCGGCTGTCCGATCGAGCGAAGCTCGACTCCTGCCCTAGCTACCCAGCAACTCAGAGTCATGTTTCTGAAAGACTGCCGCCAGCGCCGCTGGAGACCGGTCTGTCATGGCGTGGATTTCCTGGATTAGCGAATAGGTATTCGAGGTCATTACCAGAAGATATCGCAGCAGACTCGGTCCGGGGTTCCAATAGGTATGCGGCCTACCGTGCGGCACAAAAACGGCAGAGCCAGCGTGCGCTTCTACTATGTCATCGCCCACCTGAACGCACAGGCTGCCTTCGAGGACATACCAGGCTTCGTCATCGTTGCGGTGAAGATGAAGAGGAGCAATCCAGCGGGGCGGCCCGGGCGGTCCGCCAATATCCTTCCATTCCGCGACCACGAAGCTAGCGCCGACCGATCCGACTAGATTTCCGGACAGTGGAGGAGCAATCAGATGAGAGCTCATGTTCCCAGCGCTTTCACGCAACCCGCCAATGCCGCCCTATTTCGCCGCCTCCTGCGCCCAGTTGGCCAGCGTAGTCAGAAACGGATTTGCGGCCGCAGGCGGATCGATTTCGCCGGTCAATGCCGCTTTGAAAGTTACCATGTGCCCGTAGAACTCGCGCGTGCTGTCCTTATCCTGCTTCACGACGGCGCCGTTCAGGCTCACGCCGGCAAAGACTCCGCGGGCGCGGGAATAGGTCAACACCTGGGCGCGCATCTTCCAATCCGTGTTGCCTTCCGCGTGGCGCCCTACCGGACCCGCAGCCACCGAGGCATCAGCCCCAAGAGCGAATTTGCTCGACAGCAGATGTTGCATGCCATCGTTGTTCATGATCAGCATCACCAGGTCGACAGCCTGCCCGCCGATCTGGAAGCCGACGCTGCCCCCCGTCGTCATAAAAAATGCAGGGGCGCTCCAGCCCTTCGGAGTGCGGCAACTGGCCAGCCCGCGACCGTACTTCGCACCCACGATGAATCCGCCGTTCAACATCGAGGGGACCACAGCCACGCATTCCGCTTTGCCCAGAATCTCTCGCGGAATGCCTGAGTCAGGCGCTCCCTCTATCTGATTCAGAACGTCCGCGGCCGCCTGCACCCGATCGGAGGCCTTCGATTCTCTCGCCTGATCGGCGGCAAGCGGAACGGCACAAAGTGACGCAAGCAGGGTCAGCAATACAAGATTTTTCATGATTCCTCACCACAAAGACGATTGAGAATTGGTACGTCGATTGTAAATGAAATCTGGATGGCGGAACGGGACGCGACGGGCTGGGATCAAATCAGCAGGTTCTGGCTAAGAGAAGGAACGGAAAGGGGACAGAAAAATGCGGGGCTGAAAGTAGTGACCCTAATCGCCACTCTCAACCCCGTCTCCCAGGTTCTGTGGTAGGTAAGGCGAGTATGGGGCAGGCAAGAAAACGCCACAAGATTACGAAGGTAAGTGTCCTCAGGTAATGCCGTCCGGGGATTAGAGGCTTATGCGGAAAGGAACGGTCCCAGTCGTTTCCCTGTCTACAACATAGCTTGCCGCTGCGTTACTTGGCCGTCACCAGCGAATGCGTAATCGCGTGTACCGACAGGGCAATGCGGTTTTGCACCCCGACTTTGCGCATCAATTTGGCCACGTGCGCCTTCACCGTGCGCTCCTCGATCCCCAATTGGCCGCCAATCTCTTTGTTCGAACGGCCGGCGACCAGCATCTCCAGCACTTCTTTCTCGCGGTCAGTGAAGGTGACCCGGCCCGCCGGGAAAATGCGCCCCGGTGCCGATGACACGCGCTCAATGAACATGGACAAAACTTTGCGCGGCGCCCAGACAGATCCCTGGTTCACAATGCGAATCGCCTGCGCGAACTCCGCAGGCGTGGCGGCCTCGTCAACATACCCCTTGGCCCCGGACGCAATCGCTTTCAGAATAGTTTCCTCGTCAATTCCCGAACCGGTTACGATGATCCGCAAGTCGGGCCGCGTGGCCTTCAGGCTGGCCATCACGTCAAACAGGTTTTGCCCCGAACGGTTGCCCAGCAGGATGAGATCAATGGCTGGCAGTGTGCTGATCTCCGGCAGTCCGGCCGAAATGAGTTCGAACTCGGGCTCAGAATCGAACAATGCGCGGAAACCGACAAAACGTAACGGATCGCTTTCCACCACCGCGATTCGGATTACTGGTTTTCTGGCTACGGCTGCTTTCATGGTTTTCCCTGTAGGGTTAGATTCGTTGATCCAGCATAGTAATAAATCGGCTGGATGCAAAGAGAACATGACTGAAGTGAAATTACGGGAGTAACATGGAAAAATGAGCCCGAATCACGCTTTGGCACGAAACCTTCAAGCAAAGCTTTGTCCATTTCTGTCCTTTGCTCGCCAGCCATTTGAATTACTTTCGAGATCGCGTCGTACGAAGGGTGCGTCGAAAATGTCGAGCCTTCTTAACGCATTCTTCATTGTGGTGTTCGCTACGCTCGTTCCATTAGCTTTCGCACGGCAAGACTCTCCCAATCCGGCTCCCCAGGCACAATCCGCGCCCCAGACCTACCAACCCAAGTTTCACGGCGATCCGGCGCGTTCCGACTCTGAAGCTGCCGCCTTGGCGTACATGCGGGTCGTGCTCCGAGCCCAACGCCAATTCAACAAGCAATACGGACATTTCGCCACATCACTAGCCGAACTCGTGCATTCCGGATCATTCACCAAGCGCATGGTCAACCCCAATCGAGGAGACTACGTCGCAAGCTTCAAGGGGAAGAACGACAGCTTCGTCCTCACCATGACCCCAAAGAATCTGGACGCCCAGCACCGATCCTTTTATGCGGAGGACGACGGCAAGATTCACGCCGAGGAAACCAAGCCGGCGGATGCCAATTCGGCGATCGTGAAATAGCCGATGCGGGCGCACACTGCTGTTCCCGCTTTTGACGTCCTTTGACCGCGGCGGCTCAAGGGGAGCGGATCATTGCCAAGGCCCTCCCCCTGTGTTAGCCTCATGTCGAGGGGATCACTTTGCACGACAAAGTACTCGCAGGACTCGACCGCAAGGAAACGGAAGTTTACCGGCGTTTAGATCCAGGACGACTCCCTAAACACATCGCGATCATCATGGACGGCAACGGACGCTGGGCCAAGCGCCGCCACCTGCCGCGCGTGGCCGGACATCGTGCCGGAGTTACGGCCGTACGTGCGACGGTGGAAACCGCGGCCCGCATCGGCATCCCAGCGCTTACACTTTATGCATTTTCGGAAGAGAACTGGAAAAAGCGTCCTACAAGTGAAGTGGGATTTCTGATGGGGCTGTTGAGCCGCTATTTGAAGGCGGAAGTTCCCACCCTGAACGAGAACAATATCCGCCTGGAGTATATCGGGCGGCAGCACGAGTTGCCAGAGGATGTACAGGAGCGCATGGCCTGGGCACGCGAGGCCACGGCGCGGAACTCGGGCATGGTGCTATCCCTGGCGCTGAACTACAGCGCGCGCAGCGAACTGGTGGACGCCTTCCGCTCCATGGTAAACGCGGCAGCGCAGAATGGCGGCGTCGAGCATCTCGAGATCGACGAAGATATGGTGGGCCGCCACTTGTATACGCGGCATCTTCCCGATCCCGACCTGGTAGTGCGGACCTCAGGCGAGATGCGTTTGAGCAATTTTCTGCTGTGGCAGCTCGCGTACGCCGAGATTTACGTGACCCCGACGCTATGGCCGGATTTTCGCGGCGTGCACCTCCTCGAGGGCATTGCGGAATACCAGAAACGCGAGCGGCGCTACGGCGGGCTGAACCACAGCGATGGACGTCCCCAGACCACTTCGGCAGGCGGCCGCAAGTCTTAGCCACAGAGACATACGCAGGGAAAAACGGTAGTGGGCTGTTTTGAATTTTAGGCTTCGTCGCGCCGATCCGGGAGCAACGCACGCTTGAGAGCTTTCACTTTCTCGCTATTCACGTGTGTACTATCCTCAGCCGACTTCAATGGGAGTGGATAGAGATTCTTGGGGCGAAAAGGGAAAACGATGCTAGGGTCGGACGAGAAGAAAAGAACGACTCCCTTGCCGTCAGAGTCATTCTTGAGGATTCCTACGGCTCGGATTCCATGCTGTTTAAGTTCCGCCTTCAACTCTCCGAGAGTCATGCTCTAGGCGGCAGCGTAGGCCAGGCAGTACGTGAAGTGGCACTGTTGGACAGTGACGGGGGCGATTTCTGGACTCACGTCCAGCGTATGAGTCTCGACGCCGGTGCTATGCTTTGCGTCCTCGAACATTTCCCAGTAGTTATCTGGCGCTCGCTTGCAAATGCTCTCAATGTCAAAAGTTTGTGTCTTGACAGCAAAGAACACAACTTGTTGAGATGTGCTGCCGATCAGGGTTTCCGCTTAAGATGCCCGTGCGAATGCCGATGCACTGGGCAGGGCTGTAGCGGCTGTCAGGATTATCGGCGGGAGCACCGTACAGCTTTATCAGCATCGCGTAGTCCACGTCCATTCCGAAAGCACCTTCGACGGCTTCCGCATAAGCGCGGTGACCATCCGTTGTGATCTGAATGCGCGTGGTCACACGCGATGCCAAATCCTTCATAAACGCGCAAGCCCAAGACGCATCCCGACCGCCGCACAGGTACGAGATAACCAACTTGGAATCAGCGTCAATTGCCGTCCACGTCCAGACGCTCCCCGCACCCGTCCCTTCTTTTTCGACGGGAACGTTCTTTTCCTTCGCGTAGCAGAAAGACCAGATTTCATCGCATTGAACGCGCTGGGCTGCGACTCCGCACACGGTTGAATTGTGAAACTCCGCACACGCCGATCCCATATCGCGAATCAACTTCAACACCGCATCTTTGCAGACGCCCGTCATGCGACAGGTAGAGCGGATGCTGTTTCCCTCTATTAAAGCCGTGATCACTTGGGCGCGACGTTGGTTGCTTAACCTGTTCATGCATATAATTAGCTTGAGGGAAAAACAGTCCTCTGTGATTCTCTGTGCCCTCTGTGGTTAAATTCTTCGGTTCGTGCAAAGATCATACGCGCACGGCCCACCAGTCTCCCTTGCTCAAACGCATTGCGACCGCGGTTGTCTTGATTCCGATTGTGCTGGTGCTCATTCTGCGGGCGCCGGTTCCGATAGTGGCGGTTGTCGCCGCCATGGTAGCTCTGATCACGGTTCATGAATTCCTGAAACTGACGGAGTCTTACGGCGTGCAGCCGCTGCGCCTGCCAACTTACATTTTCGTCGCCATCTTTTTTCTACTGCTCGCGTTCGATGTCGGGAATGAGAAACCGCTGCTATCGACGGCGATCTTTGTCTATTGCCTGGCATTCACCGCTGCCATTGCGCCGTTTCTGGCGCTGACCATTGCGATGCGCCGGTCAGAACTGAGCACCGGCTATCCGGCAGCCGCGGCTTCCGTCTTCGCCTTTACGTATATCGCGCTGCCCATGGGCATGCTAGTGCAGCTTCGCCAGCAATGGGCGGGCGCGTTTTACCTGCTGTATTTGCTGCTGGTGGTTTGGGCGGGAGACATCTTCGCCTACTTCGTGGGCAAGTCGATGGGACGCCATTTGATGTCCCCGCGCATCAGCCCCAAGAAAACGTGGGAGGGCGCGGCGGCCTCGCTGGCGTCGAGCGTCGCCGTCGGATGGCTGCTGTTTCACTATGCCCTGCCTTTGAGTTCGGCATTGCTGCGTGTCGGTCTAATCGAGCGTCGGGACGGCCTGTTCGGACTGGAGCAGCCGGCGATGGTCCCGATCATCCTGCTAACCATCGCGTTAAACGTGGCCGCGCAGCTTGGCGACCTCGTGGAGTCTCTGATTAAGCGCGGCGCGGGTGTAAAAGATTCCGGAGCGATCCTACCCGGCCACGGGGGCATGCTCGACCGCATCGATGCCCTGCTGTTTGCCGCTCCTGTATTATGGTTCTATACGGCCTGGCGCGTGTTGCAATAGCCCCTCTCCCCGCGAACGAAGGCCGGAAGCGCGTAGGATAAGGAGTCAGCGCCGACCCTGCACTAATAGCTCTCTTGATCATGAAACGCATCGCCATCCTGGGATCGACGGGCTCGATTGGCCGCAGCACGCTCAGTGTTGCGGAGTCGTACCCTGAGCGCTTTCAGATTCTCACTCTGGCCGCCGGGTCGAACCTCGACGCCGCATTCGAGCAAGCTTCGCGCTGGCGGCCACGATTGATATCCATGGCGACCGAGGCCGATGCGGAGACTCTGCGGTCCCGTCTGAAAAACGTGGGGGTGCGGGGCATCGATGTGGTGCATAGCGCCGCCGGTACGGTACAGGTTGCGACCCATCCGGAAGTGGACTTTGTGGTTAGCGCGATTGTAGGCGTGGCTGGCCTGGAGGCGACGTACCAGGCGGTATGCGCCGGAAAGACGGTGGGGTTGGCGAATAAAGAGTGCCTCGTGGCCGCGGGCGAGTTGATCACGGAAGAAGCTCGCAAGCAAGGCAAACCGCTGCTTCCCATCGACAGTGAGCACAACGCCGTCCATCAGTGTCTCCGCGGCGGGCGGCTGGAGGAAGTTGAGCGCATCTGGCTAACAGCTTCGGGCGGACCGTTTCTCAACACGTCCCTCCACGACTTTGCCTCGATCACCATCGAGCAGGCC
The DNA here is from genome assembly GCA_963709305.1 of uncultured Acidobacteriaceae bacterium. Classification (GTDB taxonomy): domain Bacteria; phylum Acidobacteriota; class Terriglobia; order Terriglobales; family Acidobacteriaceae; genus Sulfotelmatobacter. The sequence goes on from CAVPWO010000019.1 coordinate 323,147, forward strand.
TTGAACCATCCTACGTGGAAGATGGGGCGACGCATCACCATCGACTCAGCAACTCTGATGAACAAGGGATTCGAGGTGATTGAGGCGTGCAGATTGTTTCAGCTGCCGCCGTCAAGAGTGGAAGTAATTGTCCACCCCCAATCCACCATTCATTCCATGGTGGAGTTTGTGGATGGCAGCATACTTGCTCAGTTCTCGGTGACGGATATGCGCCTGCCGATCCTTTACGCCCTAACATATCCCGAGCGGATTCAGTCGGATATGCGCTTTTCAGTGGGTGACCTGCGTCATCTGGACTTCAGCCCCCCGGACCTGAAAAAATTCCCCTGTCTTCGTTTGGCCTATGAGGCAGTGGAGGCCGGCGGCACAAAAACCGTCGCCCTCAACGCGGCGGATGAAGTCGCAGTGGCGGCATTTCTGGAAGGCAGCATCGGCTTCAACGATATTCCCAGGATTATCGAAGATGTGCTGGCAGCAACAAATCCAGGGCGGCTGGAATCGATCGCCAAGGTACTTCAAGCGGATCAGGAAGCCCGCCGATATGCCCAAGAACGGGTTGCGCGGGAGAAGAAGATTGACCGGCCCCGGGCAACATCTTTCGCGTAGTTTTAGAATCTAATCAGTTGGGGAGTGCGTATCTCGATTATGTCTGATTTTCTTACGTCGCTCATAGCGGTGGTTGCTGTCCTTGGCTTCATGATCCTGATCCATGAGTTTGGCCACTACATCGTGGCCAAGTGGCTGGGAGTGCGTGTGGAGCAGTTCGCCATTGGCTTCGGCAAGCGTCTGGTCGGCTTCCGCAAAGGCGACACCGACTATCGCATCAACGCCATCCCGCTCGGCGGCTACGTCAAGATGAGCGGCGAGAATCCCATGGACGAGCGCTCCGACGATCCGCGCGAGTTCATGAACCATCCCCGCTGGCATCGTTTCCTGATCGCGATCGCCGGTCCGACCATGAATATCCTGCTGGCGATCGTCCTGCTCACTACGGTTTACATGGTGCATTACGAATATCCGGCCGTATATGACGAGCCGCCGGTGATCGGATGGGTGCTGAAGGATACGGCTGCAGCCAAGGCCGGCTTCCAGATTGGCGACCGCATTACGCGCATCGATGACGTGCAGAACCCCACCTGGCAGCAGGTCGAACTAAAGGAGGCGCTAAGTCCCGGGCAACCTCTGGATGTCACCATCGACCGCAACGGGCGGACGCTGGAAAAAACCGTAACTCCTGAGGCCATGGGTGTCGATCAGATCGGATATGCGGGCTGGGCGCCAAAAGAAGGCATTGTCACCATCGTCGACTTGGTGGAGGGGATGCCGGCAGAAAAAGCGGGATTGAAAGAAGGCGACCAGATTCTGAGCATGGATGGCAAGCCGGTGCCCGCGCTAGCCGCCATGATCGAGAGCCTCAAAGTCACAAAAGATAAGCCCATCGCGATCACCGTACTGCGCAAGGGCGAGCAGAAAACCTTCACGGTTCAACCCGTTCTTACCGACAAGTGGTACCGCATCGGCATCGGCAGCATGCAAATGAAAGTTAAGACGCTGCCCTTCGCGGAAGCTCTGAAACTGTCGCTGCATGAAAACCGCCAGAACGCGTTGCTGATCCTGGAACTGGTCAAGAAAATGGCGCAGCGCAAAATTTCCATGCGCTCGATAGAAGGTCCGATTCGCATCGGCCAGGCTGCGGGCGAAGCGGCCCGCCGCAAAGGCTGGACTCCGCTGATGGGCTTGACCGCTGCCATCAGCCTCAACCTCGGCATCTTCAACCTGCTGCCTATTCCCATCCTCGATGGCGGCGTAATCCTGTTCCTGCTGATCGAAGGTCTGATGCGCCGCGACATCAGCATGAACATCAAGGAGCGCGTCTACCAGGCCGCCTTCGTTTTCCTGGTGATTTTCGCGGTGATGGTGATCTACAACGACCTGATGAAGACGATCCCAGGACTGGCGGATCGGCTGCCGTAGGAACAATTCTTGCCTCTTCGAGGTAAGATAGCCGGCGGCTGATAAGCAGCCGCCGGTTTTTTTCGTTCATGCCGAGTGGGTGGAACGGCTTAATTTATTTGGTGGCAGCAATCGTTTAGATTTTGGCTGACAAACCGACGTTGGAGAGTCTGCCTTGGCCGCTCCTGCCGGCGGCTTGGGGGCGCGCTCACTCGCTATTTGCGCCGGTTGAGCACCAAAGGGATTGTCGCTGCTGACGCCGTTCGGCAGCGCCTGAATCGCGCTTTTGAATTTCGGCCACGCATTGGAAGCCGCATCGGACGTTAGCTTGGCGTAAAGCTGGGCCAATGTTCCGGAGTCGCCCAACGCCACCATCGCCGGAGCAATCTTGTCGAGGTTATGGCCTTGGCTCATCAGCCATGACAGAAACGCCATCCCACATCCCGTGCTATCTGCATTCTGATCAGTCGGGTCCATCTTGTTGACGAAGTCTGGTTCGCCATCCTGCGCCCACTGCGGAGCGGTGGCGAAATCCGACAGCGCATTGTTGCTGACGACTGTTGCGCACCAGCGCGACAAGGCTTCGCCCGTGCTCTCGCCACAAAGGTTTCCATTCATTGAGCACTCGCTAAGCTCGGCCTCAAACAATGCAGAGACGCGGGCAGAGTTGCCGAACGATGCGTCAACCTCAATGGCCGCCCCGTTGACGTAATCGCAGCCCATGTGGTCGGCGCCACCGGTGCCGTCGGTCGCGTTGCCCAGTGCGAAAACAATTACGCTGACCGGCCCTCCGGTGGTGCCGAAAATTCCATCATTGGCAGTTGTGACGCGATCGGCATCGTTGAGCAGATCCTGCGCGTTCTGCAGACCCGGCTGGCCGAGCGAGGGATCTACGTAGACAGTGACCCGCCCGCTCGGACTGGTCCCTACAAATTTCGACGTTCCCTTGTAGCTGGGCCACGCCGGCGCGGCAGGACCGTTCTGCGCAGGTTTCTTCCGGCTACGGGTTGCTTTGGTGCGAGGATTAGGACTCATAAAAACCTCCAATTCGGACAAGCTTCGTTGAGAAGTCGCAGCGGCCGCGTTACAGCTCTTCTTTCGGCCAGAGGTGGGAGTGTGGTTCTTGAATACTCTATGGAGTGGTAAATCCAATGATTTCACAGGAGCTGAGAGACTGCAATACGTCACCAGAATCCGGTCGATTCTTGGGCTTTTGACTGTATAACCTCTTTGAGTACAACGTATATCAGAGGACCTCGATGCCAGCGACCGAGATGGTACATATCAGGATTGACAAGCGTATAAAGATGCAGGCCGCCAAAGCGCTTTCCGCCATGGGGCTGTCCGTCTCGGATGCGGTCAGAGTGTTGCTGACCCGTGTAGCCGTGGAAAAAGCCTTGCCTTTTGATCTAAAGTCCCCAATACCCTCACGGCGGCGGCAATGAAGGAAGCACGCGCTCGCGGACTGACGTCCTTCAAAAATGTCTCCGAATTGATGGCCGACCTGAATGCGGAGGATTGAGCGCACGAATGCCTTCCGGCGAGACTTCAACGCGAGAAAAAGGGGCAGTACCCGCACAACTTGGATTCCCTGGTCTCTGAGGTCGTGACTCTCCTAGTCGAAGACGCGCCTCTCCCCGAAAAGCACCGCGAGCATGTCCTGGGAGGGAATTGGAAGGATTATCGCGAATGCCATCTCAGGCCCGTTCTGTTGTTGATCTACCGCAAACTGGATGCCGAAGTCTTGCAGTTGATTCGTTTGGGATCGCACAGCGAACTCTTCGGCTAGAAACAGGTTTCCGTGGGCCAGTCCCGTGTATCCACGTGATAAAATAGAACTTCCCATATGGCCAATATTCAACGCAGAAAGACCGCTACGACCGTCGTCGGAGGTGTGCGCGTAGGGTCGGATGCACCAATCGTGGTGCAGTCGATGACCAATACCGACACGGCTGACATCCCTTCGACCATCCAGCAGGTAGCAGCTCTGGCCCGCGCCGGTTCGGAACTGGTGCGCGTCACTGTGAACAATGATGAGGCCGCCGCGGCCGTTCCCCACATCGTGGAGCAACTCGACAAGCAAGGCATTCGCGTACCGATTATCGGGGATTTCCACTACAACGGCCATGTTCTGTTGACCAAGTATCCCGAGTGCGCTCGCGATTTGGCGAAGTACCGCATCAATCCCGGCAATGCCAGCATCGGAAAAACGGGCGACTCCAACTTCCGCACCATGATCGAGGTCGCGGTGAAGTACCAGAAGCCGGTGCGCATCGGCGTGAACTGGGGATCTCTCGACCAGGTCCTGCTCACCCGCATGATGGACGAGAATTCGCGCCTGGACGAACCGAAGGACGCCCGCGAAGTCACCATGGAAGCCATGGTAGTGAGCGCGCTGAATTCAGCCAAACTGGCGGAGCAATTCGGCCTGCGCCCCGACCAGATCATTCTCAGCGCGAAAGTTAGTGGCGTGCAGGATCTAATTGATGTTTATCGCGCGCTGGCCGCCCGCTGCGAGTATCCGCTGCATCTTGGACTCACCGAAGCGGGCATGGGAGCAAAGGGCGTCGTCGCCTCCAGCGCCGCCATGGGAGTCGTTCTCCAGGAAGGCATCGGCGACACCATTCGCGTTTCGCTCACGCCCGCGCCCAACGGCGACCGCACCGAAGAAGTCCGGGTAGCCCAGCAGATTCTGCAATCGATGGGCCTTCGCAGCTTCACCCCTCAGGTCACCGCATGCCCCGGTTGCGGACGCACCACCAGCACCTTCTTCCAGGAGATGGCGGAGCAGATTCAGACCTACTTGCGCGAGCAGATGCCCTCATGGAAAGGCCGCTACATTGGTGTGGAAGAGATGAAGCTCGCCGTGATGGGCTGCGTAGTCAACGGTCCCGGCGAGTCCAAGCATGCCAACATCGGCATCTCCCTGCCGGGAACGTTCGAGGAACCAAAGGCGCCGGTTTACGTGGACGGACGCCTTTTCACGACACTCAAAGGCGACCGCATCGTCCCGGAATTTATTCAGATACTCGACGAATACGTCGATTCGCACTACGCTGCCAGGGATGCCGTGACCGAAGAAGTTCCCGCCAAGGTATAAGAGAATTGTTGATTGATGATTTTTGATTTCTGATTGGAAAATCAAACGCGAGTCGAGTCACGGTTTTCGATCAACAATCAAAAACTCATCAATCAACAATTCGGCCCTCCTACTGTCCAGTAAACAGGAATACTGGAGTCTGCGGCGGGGGCTCACCGCTGGCTACTGCCGCCGCGCTGAATGGAGCGGGTAGATCGCTGACCAGCGTATCCGCCGCATTCCCGTCCGTGGAGATCGTATTGGTCTTAGTCTTGACGATGGCCACCGAACCGCCGTCGCACATGCTGGCATAAACGCGGCTGCTGTCGGTTGCGGCGACCGCGAACATGCGGAACCGCGCCGAAGCTGGAGTGTAGGGAACAACTGGCGCGCAGAATGCCGTCGGGACCAGCGCAAAGGGTTGAACCTGCGATACCGGATTTGCCACCGGCGCGAGAAGAGGAAACACCGTACTTTTCACCGCCAAAGTCCCAGCGTCGAAAACCGTCACTTGTGGAATCACGCATCCGGCGGCAGCGACATTCGGGTCGGGACACGACGATCCAGATGCTGCCGTGACATAGCTCGCCACGTAGAACCGTGTGCCATCCGGCAGCGGCGCGACCGACACGGGCATCACGGAGCTATAAGAACAGGCAGCGCCGCTGCATGGCGGAGTGTTGGCCGGAATAGGCGGGGCCGGAATGCTGATCGCTCCGGTCGCACTGCCCATGGGCGTCGGAGGATCGGTCGTCGCGTCGAAAACGTAGACCGCCCCGGCGCTGGGATTGGTTACATATAACCGGTTCAGACTCTTATCGTAGAGCACGAAGTTAGCCCCCGCGCCTCCCACCGACTGCGGGGATCCCGGAATCACAGCATTTGTGTCGGTGCGGATCGTATAGAGCTGCCCATCTCCCTGTGTGACGAAATACACGCGCCGGCTGTCCGGCCGAACCGCTGCCCACGCCGGCATGTTGCCCACTGGAATGCTTGCCAGGGTTGACAGATCTTGGGGAGAAAGATCGCTCACCGTGTTGTTGCCTTGATTCAGCACGTAAAGATTTGCCGCGTCCGGCGTCTCGACCATCGCAACCGGATGTGCACCCGCGGGAAGATAGGCAATGTTGCCGATGGTGCTCTGCCCAGTGTTCAACGCGGCGACCGAGTCGGTGCTGCTGAAATTGCAATTGGCGTCGTTTTCGACCCCATAGTTGGCCACATAAACGGTGTTGTTTTGCGAAGTCGCGACGAAATCCGGCAGATAAGAACAAGTAAAGGGTTGATTGGTGCTGGGATTGACTGGGCCCACATTGGGGTACGTAAAAGTTGTCGTGGTACCCAATCCACTCGCGCTGTTACTGTCGCCGGCCGGAAAGAATGCGGTAACCACATCCGTGTCTCCGGTGAACATGCTTCCCGCGCTGGCTACAAAAACTCGCGAATTGTTAGGCAGAATCGCCGCGTGTGTGGGATTGACTCCCACATTAGCCACGCCAATGTTGCTGTCACCCGACACGTCGATCTGCAGCGCAGTTCCCTGATTAAAGGGTACATTGGCGCTAATGCCAAATACTTCACGAAAGTTTGCTGGATTAGGCGGCGTAATGCTGATGGGAATGACCACCGGGCGATAGACCTGGCCACAGGAAAGTTCGAGCCAGGTCGCCAGCGCGATCGCTGCCACCCAACCCACACGTCGGAAACTCATCGGCACCCCGAAGAAAAATTTCTGATTCGAATGATAGCGACAGAAGCGATTATTGTAACGATTGCGCGCTATCCGCGCTAGAGAAGGCTGTTAGCTTTCAGCCGTCAGCTCTCAGCTACACCCTCTGATGCTGGGCCCATGTGCCAAGTTGGATGATGGGAATACGGAAAGGGCGAGCGTCATCCTGAATGGAGCCGCTCTTCAGGCGGAGTGGGAGTGAAGAAGCTCGCGTGAAGAAAACGCCAGATGGGAGTTGACAGCGGTTCTACCCACGTCCACGGCGGGCTTTCGCGGCAGCGGCAGCAGCCTCGGACTTGATCGTCGCAGCCGGCTTCTTTTTGCCTTCCATCTGCGCCAGGCTCTGCTTCAAGGCTGCCATCAGGTCCACAACCGGGGCCAGTTTTTTCGGCTTTTCGACGGCGGCCACTTCGCCCCCTTCGAGTTTTGCTTCAATCAGCTTTTTCAGATTCTCCTGGAACGTGTCTTTGTACTTCTCAGGATCCCATTCGTCCGCCAGCGCCTCAATCAACTGATGCGCCACTTTCACTTCGGCTTCCTTCAACTCCACGTCGGGCGCGCCGAAGCCCTCCACTTTGCGCACTTCTTCCGCGTAATACATCGTATGCAGCATCAGTCCGCCTTCGTGCGGTCGCAAAAACACGGTGTACTCGCGATTGTGCATGGTAATCTTGGCGATGGCGACGTATTCACTTTCTTCCAGCGCCTTAGTTAGCAACGCATAGGGCCGGCGGCCCGCTTCTTCCGGCAACATGTAGTACGACGATTCGAAGTAGACGGGATCAACTTCCGTCGACTTCACAAATTCGAGAATCTCCATCGTCTTGGCGGTCTGCGGCTCGATCTTCTTGATTTCCTCGGGCTCGATGACGATATATTCGTCCTTGCGAAACTCGTAGCCTTTTACAATCTCGCTGCGATCCACCACGACGTTCTCCAGCGGACAAATATATTGCTGCTTCACCCGCTGCTTGTCGGGACGATGGAGCATGTTGAAGGAAATGCCGCTACTGCGCGCGCCCGAAAAAAGACGCACGGGCATGGAGATAAGTCCAAACGTTAAATGGCCAGACCAGACCGACGATGGCATAGTTCCCTCATAGGGAGTTCCTCAAACTGACAGCGGATAGCCAGCTTCAGGAACCGAGTAGCTAAACTCAACTGCACAGAGAGTTTAGCCTAGAACCAAGCTTTGATGCACCAAAATGGAGGCAAGGAGAATCGAAATTAAAAGCCGGAGGGGATGGGGCTGGAGGCGAATTGCCACTACCGGTTGTAGTTAGAGGATTGGTTCGCCGTAAGCGTTGCGATGAAGATTGTTCGCTCAGGAAGCGCTAGCTTCCCTCGCGCATCTATAATTGTGTCTCACTGGAAGTCAAAGGGGCTTTTCATGCTCCGAACACGCTGCGCCGCGCTCATTTTCACCATCCTGGTAGGCGTGTCCACATGGGGGCAAACGAAGCCTGCGTCCAGTGCGATGGATCGGGAACAGGGAGCGAGTCCCCTAGCCCTGCAGGACACTCCGCCCGCAAATTGCAACGTCACACTGCCATCGGACGGTCGCTTCGCGCCTCCGACTCCGATGCCGACTGACCCTCGCGCAAGTGTGGGAGGACTCGGTACAAATCAGTTTTGGTTTGGTAGCTCGAAGCTGTGGACGATGCTGCCAGTGGACGGAGTTTGGAAAGGGTGGAAAGTTCCCACCAAACCGGGAGACTTCGTGTATGACAATAAACTTCCCTGGTTCCGCGTGCATCCGGCATTTTCACCGAAGGATGGGCCGCTTACGGTCACCGGAAAAAGGTTGGATGGTCCTGCTCCGTCCTTCACCGAGACCTTCCAGAGCAATGGGTTCGCTCAAGACGACGACAATGCCATGGTCATGGGCGGCATCAGCATTCCAGTGTTTGGGTGCTGGCACGTCACCGGGCGCTATAAAGACCAGAAACTGGGTTTCACCGTTTGGGTTGCTCCCCCCTCAAAGCTGCAGCCGTCTTCGTCCGCGAGCCTGCAGGAGCAGTCTGCGCCAGAAACTGCGCTACGCCGAATTTACGTCGACGCCGAAACAGAGGCGCGATCACTCGTCTACAAAGTGACGCCTGAGATTCCGCATGGCGTTGACGTCCCCGGAACACTGATCCTCCACGCAGTTATTGGAACTGACGGCAGAGCCCATGAACTTCAGTATGTCTCCGGGCCAGAACAGCTCGCGCAGTCTGCGATCGATGCAGTTACCTGGTGGCAATACCGGGTTACCGGCGAAGCGGAGGAAATCGATACCACGATTGAAGTTGCATTTTCGCCTACTGGAAAGTAATCATTCGAAGCTCGGCGATTTTGTAAGGTCTCTACAGTCCCAGAATCACCTGTTTGGTAAATCTCCCGAACAGAAGGAGGGGAGTGGCTTAAACAATGCGTTTAATGGCCCGGAGTCGACCGAGCAACTTATTGCGATGCAACCCGAACAGCCAAACATTCAGGACCGCGCCACAGCGCTTAAGACTACTACGAGACGGAGCGAGGAAGATAAAATGAACGACCTGCGCTACCCCATCGGAAAATTCAGTTACGACGGACACCTCACCGAAGAACAGAAGCAGGCTTTTCTCAGCGATATCGCTGAGACCCCGAAAAAGCTTCGCGCTGCTATCCAGGGGCTCTCCGACGCGCAACTCGACACTCCCTACCGTCTCGGCGGATGGACCGTGCGCCAGGTCGTGCATCACGTTCCCGACAGCCATCTGAATTCCTATGTGCGGTTCAAGTTGGCGCTGACGGAAGACGAACCGACCATCAAGCCGTATGCGGAAGACCGCTGGGCTGAACTGCCAGACACGAAGGCGACGCCGGTGGAGGTTTCGTTGACGCTGCTCGACTCGCTGCACGACCGCTGGATGCGGTTGCTGCGCTCTCTGGCGGCAGAGGATTGGAAGCGCACCTTCCGGCATCCAGACCTGGGGGCAATGACTCTGGAAAAGACGCTCGCATTGTACGCCTGGCATGGCCGCCATCACGTGGCCCACATCACATCTCTCCGTGATCGTGAAGGCTGGTAGTCCCTCGAAACACTTTCGTTCCTGGAAGCGCAAAACTAAGGTCATCTTTCGCCCTCTCAATCACCCCGATAGCCTAGGCGAGGAATGCGATCCTTTCGTCCAAAGTTGAGCGGTCTGCTGTTGGGTGCGATTCTGGTCGCGTCCCACGCGCTGAGTTTGGCGCAAACCCAGCCGCCCAATACGGCTTCGGCATCGCAGAGCCCCAGCCCGGACCCAGGCAGTCCCCTGGCAGCCGCCGCCCGAGATACGAAAGCACGGAAAGCGCACGCCAAAAAGGTCTTCACCGACGAAGACATGGAAGCGACCGCCGGGCCGCTGCCGCGTTTGAAGATGGACGGAGCGGAAAACGCCGACGAAATTGTGCGCGCAATCGCCGTTTTCAAAGCAACGCATACGCCGCAACAGACCGAGAGCGCAGTCCACATCTGGTACGACCGCTACGACGAAATGCTGGCAGCCGCCATCAAGGAGAACCTCGATATGAAAGTTCTTCGCGATGCGAATTACAGCAATGGATATGAGCTTTGCCAACAAAGTCAGGACTACCGGGAGTGCCAGAATCGACAAATGGCCGAACAACGGGGGGCACGAGACGATCAGCGTCAGATGACGAAAAACAACAACCTTGAAGTGCGGATTCAACATGCCTTCATGAAAGTCCGCAATGGACTGACGCAGAACAGCCTGCGTTACGAATGGTTTAAAGTTCGCACCACAAACGGCATCGACAGTTTCTGAATCTGGCAGCGGCCAAATCTCACGTAATGCCAATCCGCCACAACAAGTAGCTGGTCGATTCGCGCAATACCGCGACCTCGCGTTGCCATGCGTTGTGGGGGCGCGAGTCAGGCCGCGGCGCTACGTAGACGGGAGCAATGCCTTCGTGCTCCAGAAGCTTGCGGATGCGGAAGACGTGATAGGCGTCGCTGACCGCCACGCAACTGCGCAGTCCATTGGCCCGCATGATCACGCCCACGCGTACGGCCGATTCCGATGTATCGCGCCCCTGCGTCTCCGCAATCAGGCTACGCTCCGGCACCCCGTGGCGCATCAGATAATCGCGGCCTACTCCACCTTCGCTGAAATGTGGATCACCTGCGGCTCCGCCGGTTGTGATGACCACGGGCGCCACGTCCCGGTGAAATAAGTCGAGAGCATGGTCGAGTCGCGCTCGCAGCACGGGAGACGGGCGGCCCGCATACTCCGCGGCGCCGAAAACCACAATCGCATCCGCCGCATGAGTTTCCTGCAAAGAGGCCGTTTGCACAACTCGAACGGCCGTGATCCCCAGCACCAGCAGAACTGCCGCTGCGGCCAAAACCAGCAGACGAAACCACCAGCGTGGTCGCGAAGGCTGGTTGGCGGGCGCATCGGTCATTCGTCGGCGTTTGTCCTTGGCCGTTCCAATGTTGTAGCGTTCTCCGGTGTACGTTCATCCTTGCGCGAAGAAGCTGGAAATCTCGTCGGCAGGAATCGCGCCTTCGCGAATGATGCGCCAGCGCGCCACGTCGTCGCTCAAATCGACGATGGTCGAAGCAATATCTCGCGGAGAATCGCCTCCATCGACGATGATGTTAAGACGGCCCTTGAGCTGTTCGCGTACCTGCTCAGCCGTGGTGCACTCCGAGGCGCCGCTGAGGTTCGCAGACGTAGCGGTGATGGGAATGGCCGCGGCCGTCACCACGGCGAGTGGAATTTTTGCGTTCGGCACACGCAGCGCGACGTTGCCGGTGTTGGCCGTCACTTTCAGCGGCAAGCGCGAGCCTGCTTTCACGATGATGGTCAGCGGACCCGGCCAGAATTTCCGCGCCAGCGCATAGAACTCTTCGGGCAGGGGCTTGGCCAGCTCTTCCGCTTGGTCGGTGCTCTCGATCAGCAGTGATAGCGGCTTGTGGCGAGAACGGGTCTTGATGTCATAGACGCGCTCCACCGCGCGCAAGTTGAACGGATCCGCCGCCAACCCGTAAAACGTGTCTGTCGGCATGCCCAGCACTTCGCCGGAACGGATTTGATCCGCGGCATATTTCACCAGCGACATTTCGGGGGTCTCGCTACTGATTTTTACAATCTCGACGCGCACGGGCGTTTCCCTTCTCGTCTCTGCAGGCTCGATTTATTCAGACCGCGAAACCTACCATAATACGGCAAAAAACCGCAACAGGAAGGGGCAGAGTATTATGAGTCACCCGACATGACTCGAACTTCGGAATCCGCGCCCCAGCAACGCCTCCGCCGCATCGAAGGCCGGCATAACACCTTGGTGAAGGAGCTGCGCCAGGCTTTCGCGCGTGCCGAACGCACCGAAGATGGGAACTGCGCCATTGAAGGCCTGCGCATCGTAGAAGAAGCCACGCGCAGTGGACTGCGCTTTCGCGCTGTGTTCTTCAAGGAATCCGCGCAGAATCTGGCGGAGCGCCTGCTGCCCCAGATTGGCGCCAACGCTGACACTCTTCTGCTTCCGGACAAGCTCTTTGACGATGCCGTTCCCAGCGAGACGCCGCAAGGCGTAGCCGCGCTCGTCCGACTGAAGGAATTCTCCCTGGCGGATGTTTTGCAACGCCTGCAGATCGGTCCCGTCATCGTCCTCGCGGGGCTGCAGGACCCGGGCAATCTGGGAACAATCCTGCGCTCCGCCGAAGCCTTTGGCAGCGCGGGCGTGGTGTTGGGCGAAGGCACCGTGAGTCCATTCAATTCGAAGGCAATTCGTGCCTCGGCGGGATCTATCTTTCGCCTGCCGGTCGTCCTTGCAAAAGCCGCAGGCGGCCTGGAGGGGATTTCAGCGCAGTTGCGTGGAAAAAATGTACGCCTGATTGCAACATCATCGCACAAAGGCACGCCACTCGATCAGGCGAACTTAACCGGCCCATCGGCGGTATTCGTCGGCAGCGAAGGCTCGGGACTGCCCCGCGCCCTGCTCGCCCAGGCGGATGAACTGATAGCGATCCCGCACATGCCGCAGGTCGAGTCCTTAAACGCCGGCGTGGCCGGCAGCATCATGCTCTACGAAGCCGCGCGGCAACGCCGAGACCAGTAACTCCGGGATTGGTATCAGAGCACCACTTCAGCAGAGGTCGTATCCGAGCACGGCTTTATCAGAGCACGGCTTAAAGGGTTCGTATCAGGGCACGGCTTCAGCCGTGCCGATAGAGTCGCGAAATATGTGGGGTTGAACCCCTGCAGGTCGCCATGTGTGAGACGCAGAAGTTTACGCCAACCCTCCACCGTCCACGACCATCGCCGCGCCGGTCACCCAGCTTGCCATCGGGCTCACTAAAAACAAAACAGCATTCGCAACATCATTAACCGTGCCGACACGCCCCAGCGGCCGATTCGCCGCTTGCCGCATGAACGCCTCTACGTCCTCCCCTAGTTGCGCACATTCACTGCGCAGCATCGGCGTATCCACATCTCCCGGACAAACACAATTCACGCGGATATTATTCTTGCCGTGATCGATGGCCATTGCCCGCGTCAGGTTGGCCGCTCCGGCCTTGGCCGCGCAGTAAGATGCAGCCCGCGGCCCTCCCTTGAGCGACCACCCCGAACCAATATTCACAATGCTGCCGCCGCCGTTGCGGATCATGTGCGGCACAACTTCGCGCGAGAGCAAATAAATCCCCTTGAGCGTCACATCGAGCGCAAAGTCCCATTCGTCCTCGGTAAGACCGACAATGTCTTTGCGAATGGCAATGCCGGCGCAGTTGCAGAGAATGTCGATCTTGGCAGAGCGCTTGATTATGGTCTCGACAGCGCGCCGGCACTCGGCGGCGCTGCGGACATCGCAGTTCAGGAAAGCCGCCTCCCCTCCGAGGGCTTCGATTTCGGCGGCACTTTCGCGTCCTCTGATGTCGTCGACGTCGAGGAGCGCAACGAATGCTCCCATCTCGGCCAGCCGAAGCGAAATGCCGCGCCCGATCCCAGAAGCAGCCCCGGTAACAAGCACCACCTTCCCTTCCAGCGATAAAAGCTGGGCTGCGCGTTCTTCGATCTTTCTCGATTGCATCTTCATCGGAATGCGCGGGCGCTTAGATAACGGTGGTTAGTGTTTAGTAAATTTGACCTCAGAAGCTATCGGATAAAGCTGGGCTCTAGTAAAACGAAGCAGTAGCCCTGGGAACGGCCTATTGTATGATGCACGCGGACTCAATGCCAGGAGAGCTCTTTCTATCGGAGATAGAACATGTGGAGAGTTTTTGCGTTTTTGATCCTTGCCTTAACTGCGTCGGCCCAGGAGACGCACCCTATCCTCGCACTCGGTTCGCCGGCGCCAAACTTCGAACTTCCCGGCGTCGATGGAGCGATTCATAAGCTCGCGGACTACTCTTCCAGTCCAGTCCTGGTCGTGGTGTTTACCTGCAACCATTGTCCTATCGCGCAAGTGTATGAGGGCCGTGTCACCCAGCTTGCGGCGGATTACAAAGATCGTGGCGTGGCTGTAGTTGCGATTCAGCCGAACGATCCAACGGCAATCAGAATCGATGAACTGGATTCCTCCGACGTCAGCGACACTCTCGAGGAGATGAAGATCCGGGCACAGTACAAACAACTGACATACCCATATCTTTACGATGGGGAAACACAATCGGTGACCGAAGCCTATGGTCCGCAGGCAACGCCGCACGTTTTTGTGTTTGATCGCGATCGCCGTCTCCGTTATGAAGGCCATATCGACAACAGCTATCGCGCTGAGTTGGTAAAAACGCACGAGGCGCGCGATGCCATTGATGCGCTCCTCGCGCATCGGGAAGTAGCTGTGAAGCACACCGGTGTCTTTGGTTGTTCCACCAAATGGAAAGAGAAACAGGCCGCGCGTCTGGAGGCTCTTCGGAAAATCGAGTCTCAACCGGTGCAACTGGACATGGCCTCAGCTGCAGACCTAAAAGCATTGCGCGCGAATCCAACGGGCAAAACCTTGCTGGTAAGTTTTTGGGCAACCTGGTGTGGTTCGTGTATCCACGAGTTCCCCGATTTCGAGGACACGTTCCGAATGTATGGTGTCCGCGATCTGGAGTTAGTCACCGTAGCGGCCAACATGCCGGACGAAAAAACCGGCGTATTGCGTCTGCTTGAGAAGATGCACGCTACGAGTCGCAATCTGCTGTTTGCTTCCGCCGATACAGCCGGGTTGCAGGCCGCCTTTGATCCTGCCTGGGAGTCCGCCGTACCCTATACGCTCCTGATCTCTCCGAGCGGGAAGGTCCTCTATCAGAAACAAGGCTCTGTGGACATGTTAGAACTGAGAAGGACCATTCTGGCGAATTTGCCGTCAGACTATGAGGGGTTTAACAAGTATTGGTTGGGGAAGTAAGTACCGATCAGTGCGGATGTGTCTTCGCGCGTCTAACCACCGCTCTCCAGCGCCTTACCCGCTGCCTCCAGCGTTCGATCCACGTCCTCATCCGTGTGCGCCAGCGTAACAATCGAGTGCAGTGCCGCCGAAGGCGACGCGTATACGCCGAACGAAAACAGTGACAGGACAAACTTCTGAAACGCGGAGCGATCCACGAACTGGCAAAACTCCCGGTAGTCGCGGATCGCCTGCCGGCCGGTAAACATCAACTGAAACATCGGGCCGACATTCTGCACGATCGCCGCGATGCCTTTCTGTTCGAACAATTCCCGTAACCCCGCGCACAATCGCTCTGCAATACGCCAGGTATGCCGGAAGGCGGCGTTGTTGTCGCGCGTCAGCACGCGCAGGTTGGCCCGCGCCGCATACATTCCAATGCGCGATCCGTTGTGGGTGCCGTAATGCAGCACGCCTCCCCACTGTAGCGCGTCCATCACTTGAGCGCGGCCCACTAAGGCCGCCACCGGCAGGCCGCAGCCCAGAGCCTTGCCGAAGGTCACAAGGTCCGGAGAAAGTTTGTAGTATTCCTGGCAGCCTCCGGGAGCGATGCGAAATCCGGTCACGGTCTCATCCAGAATAAAAATAATGTCGTGGGCGCGGGCGAGTTCCTCGAGCCCTTTCAGATATCCCTTTACCGGTGGGATCACGCCCATATTGGCCATGACCCCCTCCGTGATGATCCCCGCAATCTGCCCGGGATGATTTTCGACCGTGCGCTGCAGCGCCTGCGAATCATTCCAGGGGACGACGATCGTGTCGTCGAGCGCGCTTCGATTCAAACCTGAACTGTCGGGAATCTTTATCGGATCGGTGCGCAGTCCCAGCGCGCTCGCCGGCATCACGTTCGAACTCACCAGCAGATCATCGTGCCAGCCGTGGTAGTGTCCTTCGAACTTCAGAATTTTCGGACGGCCGGTCACTCCGCGCGCCAGACGAATCGCCGCCATCATCGCCTCCGTGCCGGTATTGGCAAAGCGCACGCGCTCGGCGTTGCGAACTAGGCTTTGCAGCATTTCCGCCACTTCCAGCTCCGCCGGCGTTGCCGTAGCAAAGTGCGCCCCGGTGGCGGCGGCTTCGACAATCGCTTCCACGATCTCAGGATGCGCGTGTCCCAGCGGCAGCGCGCCAAAGGCCATCATCCAGTCGATGTACTCGTTGCCATCGACATCGAAAATACGCGATCCGCGCCCGCGCTCCATGAAGATGGGATACTTGCCGAAGTTGGCCGGACCGCGCGACGACGAACTGCTGGCCTCCACGAGTACGCCCACCGTGCGCTCATAAACCTGCCTCGACTTCTCTGTGGTAAAAGTCAAATCGCACCTCCGAATCCCGCCGCCGCTGCGAGTTGCTATGGTACCGCAGAGGTTCCGCCAGCCCGCCATCCAGTTTATTTCGAATCGTCGAACTCTCCTATTTCACGGACGGGAAGGGTACGACTTCAGTCGTACCGTCAGGCACCCAAACCGCTCGCGGCTTTGAAGCCGCTGGGGAGCCATGCATTGAAACGTCGAGAGATGGCGGCACTCGCATACGGTTGATCCGAGATGGAGCGGTCCATCACCGGCACTAAAGCCGATGCTCCGTTCCTAAGCGTCGAGGGCGCGCAACGCGAAACTGGCGAAGTGCTAATCGAGGGCGCCGGCACCATGTCCGCAGAATATCGCCTCCGCGAACATGCTCAAAGCCATCGACGTTCCGCGTACCGGCACGTCCTTCAGCTTTGTCCGGCCGCTAGTGCTCAACGAAGAAACGAAGGTGACTTTCAGCTATAAGAGCAGGTGAACTGGCAGTGGTCAGTTGTCAGTGTTCAGTGCCCGGCGGTTAATGGTCCATGAGTCTAATAACCACTGCTCACTGGTCAGTGGCCACTGGCCGCTAGCCTTTTACGCCAAAGCTCGCGCCCGCACCCAACCTCCGTGCGTTTACCCGATTTTCGCCAATGCCGTAGAATGTTCGTTCGCGAGTAACAACGCATGAGCAATCCAGGGCTCTGGAAAATGTGGGCAGGCCGCGTGGTCGAAGGGAAATTTCCCCTTCGGCAGTGGCTCGGAGGTTCCGACCATAGCGCCGTGTTCCTTACGGAGCGTCGGGGACAGCCTTCCTCGAAGGCTGCGATCAAATTGATCGCGGCTGACGGCGCGAAGGCCGAACCTCAACTTTCGCTCTGGCGTGCTGCTGCCCAACTTTCTCATCCCCACCTGATACGCATCTACGAAGCCGGGCGTTGCCGGCTCGACAACACGCCACTGCTTTACGTCGTCATGGAATGTGCGGAGGAGGACTTATCGCAGATTCTTCCTCAAAGGCCGTTGGCGCCTGGCGAAGTGACCGACTTGCTCCCTCCAGTTCTGGACGCGCTTTCGTATCTGCACGGCAAGGGATTTGTGCACGGGCGCATCAAACCTTCGAACGTGCTGGCCATCGGCGATCAGTTGAAGCTCTCGGCCGATCAGGTCGTTCCTGCCACTGAGTCGAATTCGGAGCGCAGACGGCGTGACGCCTACGATGCTCCCGAAACCGCCGCCGGAATTGTCTCCCCCGCGGGCGACATATGGTCGGTGGGCGTTACGCTGGTCGCCGCGCTTACGCAGAATGTATCGTTTGCCGAGGAGGGATCAGCCGATCCAGATCTACCCGGGACGGTTGTGGAGCCGTTTCGCGGCATCGCCCGCGAGTGCCTGCATCTCGATCCGAAGCGGCGCTGCTCCATTGCCGAGATCCAGGCGAGGTTGCAACCTGCGGGACGCTCCGTCCCCGCTGCTCCACTCCCACTTCCGACTCCCACCAGGTCCGTGAAGCGCGGGCCCATCGCCGCCGCCTTACTCGTGATCGCACTGCTAGTGGCGCTGGTCGTTTTCTTCTCTCGCAGCGGTTCTTCCGGTGGGAAGAACGCGACGGCGCCAGCCATACCCGCAACCGAGCAGCCTTCGACTCAGAGTACGCCTCAATCCCCACCTGCAGCGAAGCCCAATCCAGCTGTGGCCGATCAATCCCGATCTTCGAGGGGAGATGCAACATCCCAAGGCGAAATCGTCCGCCAGGTCCTCCCGGACGTTTCTAAGAACTCTCGGAACACGATCACGGGGACAATCAAGGTGACTGTGCGGGCTGAAGTGGATTCTTCGGGAAAAGTCACAGCGGCGAAATTAAAGACCACCGGCCCCAGCCAATACTTCGCCGGACTGGCTCTGAAAGCGGCGCAACACTGGGAGTTCGCGCCACAGCCCGCGGCCAGTACATGGCTCATCCTGTTTCGCTTCAAGCGAAGCGGGGTGCAGGCTTCAGCCGAGCGACTAAATCGATAAATGACTCAATCGTAAACGACTCAATCGAAAAAGCACTGAGTCGTTGGTCCTTGGTCGTTGCCCAGAACTTTCTTGCGCGAAATCCCGATCTCATCGTCAGATCAACCAGTTGTAAGACGGCTGTCGGTTACAACGGGGTCAAACCAACGGCCAAGGACGAACGACCAACGACACGAAGACCCTAGCTCTTGTTGCCCTGGCGCAGCTTCCACACGATCTGCCTTACCATACCCAGAAGCAGTTTTGCATCGTAAGCTTCCAGCTTGAAACGCAGGATCAGCCATCGAGCCTTCTTTTCGAACATGGAGTCCGTCCCCGGCTTGATGTAGCCGCTGAGCCGCAGCGCCTCGAGCAGGCCCTCGGTGATTTGCTCGGTAGCCCCGGCGGTCGCCGGCTTAAAATCTTCCGTCGCCGGTGGAAGTGGCTTAGTCGGCTCCTCTGTCCGCGCCAATTCGTATAGGCACACCGCAACCGCCTGTCCCAGATTCATGGAGATATTTTGCTGCTTCGTAGGAATATTCAGTAACCAGTGGCAGTGGGAGAAATCCTTGTTGGTGAGGCCGATCTTTTCCGAGCCGAACAATAGAGCCACACGTTGCGTCTGAAGTTGTGCGCGAATTGCTCCACCCGCATATTCGTCAAGCCGGCGCACCGGCTGCTGCAATACGCGATTGCGCACCGCCGTCGTGCCCACGACCAGAGCGCAGTCAGCCACAGCCTCGGCCACGGTCTTATATTCTTCCGCCTGATGAAGCAAATCAGAGGCGCCGACGGCGGAGCGAGCTTCGCGGAATCCCTCCGCGAACGGATTCACCAGCCGCAATCGGCGCGCCCCGAAATTGCTCATGGCTCGAGCCGCCGCGCCAATGTTCAGAGGATTGCGCGAGCGCACCAAAACGACCACAAGGCTGTCTAGTTCCGATTGACCAGGCAAGGGGTTAATTCTACGACAGGATGATTCCCGCCGAGGGGTGGCCGAACAACTCGGAATCGGCGTGCAACTCCGCTTTCGGAGCGTCTCTTAACATCCAGATTAACTTGTAAAAAAAATGTCAAAAACGCCCCCTTTGCGCCTACTTCGGACTCAAAGCGTTGTAAGCTTCGGTAGTCGATCCACTTCCGGTTGTCGTTGGGGCCCGGAAGGCACTCCTGCACACAGGACAAAATCTATGGGGAATCTGGCTATACCGCTCAGCGCCGCGCGAGCCATCAATCCGTCTGTTTCAGCCAAGCCTGCTGGTCGCATCCTCGTTGTGGAGGATGACCCGGCCGTTCAGAAGGCCCTTCGTCGGCTGTTCGAGAGCGAGGGCTACTCCGTGGAAACTCAGTCTGACGGCCGGTCCGCGCTCGACAGTTTTCAAGCTGCCGCGCCCGCCGCCATCGTCCTCGACCTGCGGCTTCCAAAGGTTTCCGGCCGCGATGTCTGCAAAGAAATCAAAGCGACCGCCCCTCACCTTCCGATCGTCGTCCTGAGCGCGGCCAGCGACGTGTCCGACAAAGTCTTATTGCTGGAGTTGGGCGCGGACGATTACGTCACCAAGCCTTTTAGTCCCCGGGAACTGCTGGCACGGGTGCGAGCCGCGTTGCGCCACACCGCGCCCACGGCCGATGTGCAACTGGTCAGCTTTGGTGACATCTCCGCGGATTTCAAGAAGATGGAAGTCAAACGCGATGGAGCGACTGTGGTTTTGACCGCCCAGGAATTTAAAACCTTCCAATTTTTCGTGCAGAATGCCGACCGGGTCATCAGCCGCGACGAACTATTGAACGAAGTTTGGGGCTACCAGAACTATCCTTCCACGCGCACCGTGGATAACCACATTCTCAAACTCCGCCAGAAACTGGAGAAAGACCCGTCCAGCCCCGTACATTTCCGCACTGTACATGGCATGGGATATAAGTTTGTTCCCTGATCCTGTGAACGCGTCTCCTGAATCCGTGCCCCATTCTTCCCCCGCCGGCTCCGGCGGTGCATTCTCACACCTGCGGCTGCGTACGCGTTTTCTTCTCTCCATGCTCCTGATCACGACCGGGCTCACCACCACCAGCCTGCTCCTGGTGCAGCGCAGTATTCGGAAAAACGTCCGGCAAAGCATCGCCATCAATCTCCGTGATTCGGTCGCTGCCTTCCAGGACTTTCGCCACGAACGCGAGACCATGCTGACCAACGACGTGGCGCTGTTGGCCGACCTTCCTATTACGCGCGCAATTATGGGCAGTCCCGATCCCGTCACCATTCAGGATGCGTCGCAGGACATTTCGCAAATCGCGGCCAGCGATCTTTTTGTGCTGGTCGATCATCGGGGTCAAGTCGTCGCATTGCATACCAAGACTCCCGGATTTACAAGCGAGGCGGCGGAAAAATATTTCCAGCAGTCGCTGGATGAGGATCGAGCAGAGTCCAGCCACTGGTGGCTGGGAGACCATCATCTCTATCAGACTTTTATTCAACCGATCTATCGCGGCACGCGCACCGACGGAACTCTGCTCGGCTTTCTCGTCATCGGCTATGAAATCAACGATCGCCTGGCAGCCCAAGTCAGCAAAGTAGCGGGCAGCGAAGTTGCTTTTTCCTGCGGAAACGAAATCGTCGGCACTACCTTGCCACCGGCCCAGGTGCGGAGCGGCAGCATTCAGAATTTGATCGCAGGGTCTGTCCACGATGACCCGCGGGATATCGAAATCGGCAGCGAACGCTTCCTGGCCACTTCCCTCGTTTTGTCGGCATCGACATCCACACCAGTGCGCCTGAGCGTGCTCGGTTCCTACGATCAAGCCACGAAGTTCGTCGACCAGCTCAATCGTTATCTCCTTCTGCTCGGACTGGCTGCGATTCTGGTAGGCAGTGGACTGATGTTCTTCGTCTCTGACACTTTTACGCGGCCATTGGGAAGTCTGGTCGCCGGCGTACGCGCCCTGGAAGCGGGGGATTTTCATCATCCCCTCGATCGTCGGGGAGGAGATGAAGTTGCCGAACTCACTCGCGCCTTCGATCGCATGCGCGCCAGCCTCCTGAAGAGCCAGCGCGACCTGCTCGAGTCCGAGCAACTGGCCACCATCGGACGCATGGCCAGCTCGATTTCGCACGATCTGCGCCATTCTCTCGCTGCCATCGTAGCCAACTCGGAGTTCCTGTGCGACAGTCACTTGACTCCCGCCCAGCGCGAAGAGCTCTATCAGGAAGTTCGATCTGGCGTGAACCTGATGACCGACCTCATCGATTCTCTGCTTGAATTCGCCCGCACCCGCGAATCGCTGACTCCCGCCTACGCCAATCTGTCAGAAACGATTCATCGTTCCGTTCAGGCGGTCCGGTTGCACCCGCGGCATCACATCCGGTCCATCAACATAGTTTGCGGGACGCAGATCTCAGGATGGTTCGATCAACGCAAGCTGGAGCGCGCTTTGTATAACCTGCTGTTGAACGCTTGCGAGGCTGCTCCGCCGGTAGGAGGTAACGTCGAGGTGACGGCCTCCGAGACGGCAGGTTCCATTACGATATCGGTTGCCGACAACGGCCCCGGCATCGCCGACTCGATCCGTGACCGGTTATTCCATCCCTTCGTCAGTTATGGCAAGGAGAACGGAACGGGACTGGGCCTGGCGGTAGTGCAGAAGATTGTTCAGGATCACGGTGGAGAAATTGTGATGGAGCGTACATTCCAGGGCAAAACGGTCTTTCGCATCGTCCTGCCCGGTCGCGCTCAGGATTCCTACCACAGCACCAGCGAGTCCACCATGGAACTTTCTTCTCTCGTGCCCGCACAGCGGGAGAATGGCGGTCAGAATTCAATTTCCCATCCGGGCTCGTAGGCGGAGTCCCTTCACTTCGCACAAGTGCCTGCCCGCAGAATTGTAGGAGGAAGGTGTGGAGAACCTGAAGATTCGTGCGGTTCGCGGGACCGGTTTGGCAGTCGCCTCTTTAGTTCTGTTGGGAGCACTGGGCCGGGCGCAAGATGCGCCGGCGAACGCTCCAGCAATGACCGCTCCAGCGATGCCAGTCCAGAGCGGAAGCGCTGTACGTGACCTGCAGGATCAGGTCCATGAACTACGTAGCCTGGTCGAAGCGATGCGCGCCGAAAATGCCGAGTCCCGTGCTGAGATGCGCCAGTTGCGCCAGGACCTGCAAGCCACGCGTGCACTTCTGGAACGGCCTGCGATGCCCCCCGGCAGCGAGCCTGGAGCGGTGACGGCCCAATCCTCGCCGCCCCCGGAAGAAGAATCGCGCGTCACGTCGGACACATGTGCGCCTCAAGCCGGAACCCAGCTCGCAGAACGGGTTCAGAAGCTGGAAGAAACCACTTCGCTCATCGGTTCAAAAATCGACGAGCAATATCAGACCAAAGTTGAAACTGCTTCCAAGTACCGCGCGCGGCTTCATGGCATCGTTCTGATGAACGCCTTCCGCAATGTCGGCAGGTCTGACGATTTGGATTTCCCCAACTATTCCGAGTCCGTCCGCGCGGGCTCGCCCGTCGCGAATCTGGGAGCTACGCTGCGCCAGTCGGAAATCGGCTTTGAAATCTTCGGCCCGACAGTCGCCGGAGCTCGCACCTCGGCAGAAGTTCAACTCGATTTCGCCGGCGGATTTCCGGCAACCGGGAATGGCGTCGACTTCGGAATCGTCCGCTTGCAGACCGCAAACCTGCGAGTCGATTGGGAACACAGCTCTATCGTTGCGGGCCAGGACGCTTTGTTCATTTCGCCTCTCTCCCCCACATCTTTCGCTTCGCTGGCCACTCCGGCGTTCGCCTTCGCCGGAAATCTCTGGGGATGGACGCCGCAACTTCGAGTCGAGCACCGCTTCGCGATCTCCGACCAGCAAACCGTAACCGTGCAGGCCGGAGTTCTCGACAATCTCGATTGGGAGTATCCCCGCGATTCGTTTTATCGTTCAGCGCAAGCCGGGGAACTGTCGGGACAGCCCGCCTACGCCTTCCGCACCGCGTGGTCGCGGCCGGTGCTGGAGCATCCTCTCAGCTTCGGCGTCGCCGGCTACTATGGCCGCCAAAACTGGACTTGGGACCGTTTCGTCAACGCCTGGGCCGGCATGGCGGACTGGCAGGTTCCCATTCTTTCCCGCTTGAATCTCTCGGGTGAGTTTTACCGCGGGCGCGGGATTGGCGGTCTAGGAGGCGCCATCGGCACTTCGATTCTGTACGGAGGAAACCCGAGTGCACCGTTTACTCCAATTCGGGAGCTCGACACCATTGGCGGATGGAGTCAACTCAAATTCCAGGCGACT
This sequence comes from uncultured Acidobacteriaceae bacterium, assembly GCA_963709305.1. Lineage (GTDB taxonomy): Bacteria > Acidobacteriota > Terriglobia > Terriglobales > Acidobacteriaceae > Sulfotelmatobacter. The sequence goes on from CAVPWO010000019.1 coordinate 346,867, forward strand.
TCCAAAATTGAATTCAATGGAGTATTCGCCGAAGACAACGCTTTTGCCGGCGAGGCCCGCGGCTTCGCCACCGATCAAAATAACTTTGGCCCGATTCTGGGAAGAAATCGCGGCCTGCTGGGAAACGTTGTTTTTCGCCCACGCTCCGACCTACTGCTTTCCGCGGAACTCAGGCGATTGCGCACTTTTCCCGTCTATGAAGGTAGCAGCGTGACCAATCAGGTCAATTTGTCCCTGGGGATTTTATTTTGAGTTTTACTTTCAGTTTGATTGTAAAGACTCGCTCGATTCACCGCGGGCCGTTGCTCTTTTTCGCGCTGGCAGCGGCAACCCTCTGCGCGGCCGGACAGGATACGGCGCTGAAGGCGCGCGTGGAATTAACCAGGAACGGTCATGCCCTGAGCAACGCTTCCAAGGCCGTCGTCTGGTTGACCCCGGTAGGAGCGACGGTCGAGCTGCCTCGGCAAAAAATGTCAGAGATCCCGCAACTGGTGCAGAAAAATAAGATGTTTCATCCGTCCCTCCTGGTGATTCCGGTAGGCGGCAAAGTGGAGTTCCCCAACCACGATCCGTTTTTCCACAACGTGTTTTCGCTGTTCGAGGGAAAACGTTTCGATCTCGGACTCTATGAGAGCGGAACCACGCGCTTCGTTCAGTTCGACAAACCCGGTGTTTCTTTCATATTTTGCAGCATCCACGCTGAGATGAGCGCCGTGGTCATCACCCTGACAACTCCGTACTACGCCGTTTCCGATTCGCACGGAGACGTTATCATTCCCAACGTTCCGCCGGGCCGCTACGCACTACAGGTATTCCACTCCTCGGTCGCTCCCGACGCGTTGCGCGCCTTGAGCCGGGAGATCACGGTGGCTCCCGGAGTGACATCTCTCGGAACGTTCACGCTGGCCGAGTCCGACCTCACGCTCGCCCATAAAAATAAGTACGGCCGCGACTACGACCGCCCCGACCCCGACAGCCCCGCCTACGCAAGACCGCGATAGGCAAAGTTTCAAAGTTTCAGGGCTTCAAAGTTTCAGCGCTCAAACCACTCGATTCTTGAAACTTTGAAACCTTGACACTTTGAAACCTTAAACAGAGAGGGCGTGCCGTTAAGCACGCCCTTCCCGCCTCTGTTACTGCACTGCATTTACAACAACTCTGTCTACATCAAGTTGCTGCTTCCCTCAGAGACTTACGTCTCCAAGCTTTTTAACGAGCTTATTAGCGATGACCGCCGCCATGCCCTCCGCCGCCGGAATGGCCGCCACCGCCAGAATGTCCCCCACCACCAGAGTGTCCGCCGCCACCGGAGGAATGTCCGCCGGAAGAATGTCCGCCGGAGTAGCCTCCACCCCTGGGCGCCGAATAGTGTCCGCCACCGCTCGGTCCGCGACTGCCACCGTAGCTCGGCACTCCGCGTGAACCACCGTAGTTAGGCGAGCCGCCGTAGCTCGGGGCGCCGCGCGAACCGCCATAACTCGGTGCGCCTCCGTAGCTGGGTGCGCCGCGATTTCCGCCGTAGCTGGGAGTCGCGCCGCGCGAGTAACCGCCGTATCCGCCATAACCACCGTAGGGAGCTCGCGCGATTGGCTGCCGCATATCCAGTTGCGGACGCGCGGACGATCCCCGCCCGTAACTGCCGCGCGTGTAAGCGTTATTGCCTCGCGCTCCCATCGAACTCGAACTCGGTGCAGTCCGATTCCAGTAACTGCCGGAGTTGCCGCGAGCCGCAGAGGAGCCTGTTCCGCTATAAGCCCCGCCGTTATAAGCCCCTCCGCTCCGCGTCGCCTGGTTGCCAGCAGACGAAGGAGCCGTGAACGGCCGGTATCCCCCGCCATTGCTCGGGAATTGCCCGCCGCGCTGCATATTTGACGAGCCAGTATTTGCAGACCCCATGGAGGGACGCATGCTGCTGGGCGCAGTGAAACTTCTGTTACTGAAGCTACGGTTACCCGCCGCGCTCCGATTCGCGGAGTTGTTCATTTCGCGTCCACCAAATGTGCCTGCGCTCGGTTTCTGCATCGAGCTAGTCGCGCTCGCGCCGCGGAAACCGGCGGACCCACCAGCACTCATTCGGCCGCCAGCCGGAATTGCACCCACATGTCTCTGCGCCATCGACTGTCGCAGACTCGCGGTCTGCTGCTGGAACGATGCCGGCCGCGCCATATTGTTGTGCGCGGAACCCACGAATCGCTGCGATCCCCCACCCCGCATGGTAGATGGCGCTGCCGCCCGCCCGCTCGCCGATAAGCTGGCGCGAGAAGGAACAACCGGCAGATTGCCCGCCATCATGCGCGCTCCGCTCAACTGCGCGCGGCTCGCTCCCACAGCCGTCACCCGGCCCGCGCCGAAGCGTCCGGCATCCACAGTCGAAAGCGCCCGGCCCACATGGAAGTCGTGCATATTGGCGACATTTGAGTATCTGGATCCGCCATGCAGCGGCGCGAAGCCACCGTAACGATTAAAGCCGCCACGGAAACCGACTACGCCAAAACGTCCGCCGTACCCACCCCACCAGGGATGGAACCAGTCGCACGGCCCAATCGGAAGCCACCCGAAACCACCCCACCCGCCGAATCCAGCTCCGAAGCCGAAGCCTTCACCCCAGCCGTAAAACGATACGTACGCAGGCGACCAGAATGGTCGGTAGAATCCGCCGGCATAGATCGGCCCAGGCCACCAGGCCCATGCACCCCCGTACGGAAACCAACGCCCATAGTGATACGGAGCCCAGCCCCAGGGCTCGTAGCCAACCCACGTCCAGCCGTAGTAGGGCTCATAAGTCCAGTTGCCATTGCGATACGGAACCCAGCCATCGGGCTCGTTCGGAACCCAAACGTCGCCGTAGTCGGGAACATTCTGCCATCGGCCATAAGCGTCCAGGTCCTGCGCTCCGGTGTAGTACCGGTTCGTATGCTGCCAGGAATTCGCGTTGCGGATCATGTGATCGCGATCGCTGTTCCAGCGATCCCAATCGTCACGATCGGTAGCCGAGGAAATTTTGTACTGTGCGTCCTCGGCATCGCCACGCACCGTCGCCATTTCTCCCTCGTGCACTTCCGTGCTGCCCTGCGGAGTGGCGATCTGGGCTTCACCTTGCCGAACGATCACGACTGTATCTCCATCAGGCCGCACCTCAATGCGGAAGACGCCATCATGATGCGAGGGGTGAATAGACACGTTCGGCGTATCAATCTCAGGTTCGGATTCGCTGTCTTTCGAAACGCTGAAAGTCGCAATACCCTGGGCCAGCTGAAGCTGAATCGTTCTCTTTGTCAGAGTCGCCAGATTGACCTGCGAGTTCGGGCCCAGACGAAGAATGTTGGCGAAGTCGAGTTGCAATTCGGTCCGCGAGTTGTCGCCGGTGGAAACTTTATCGCCGGTCATCGCCGGCTGATTCAGCGTTGCTGCCGACCAATCGCCCGAGTCGCCACGCTGCGTAGAGACGTCACCATGAATCAGGCTAATGCGCGCCACTCCCTGATCCGTTTGCGCAGGAGCTTCGCCGGTTGGTCCACCGGGCTGGGCTTCGCTTGGCTGAGGCTCGGTTTCGGAAGGCTGATCATCGTTGGGCTGTGCCTCGTTGGGTTGTGCCTCACCGGATTGCGGATATCCCATTTGCCCATTATTCGGCTGAGAGTAATTCGGCTGCGCGTTGGGGTTCGGCGCCTGACCCATCTCCATGGGCGCACTGGGCTGATCGGAGGGCGCGGGCCCTTCGTCAGTCGTTTGTGCCAGAGCGCCAATCGACAGCGCCCCCGAAAGCGCTAGAGCGACGCCTGCCAAACCTGTGAGAAGCCTGTTTTTCATAACCACCTCTGGGACCGGGACACTTGCGACATCAATGCCTATCCAATAGGAATTCTTCCGTCAAAAGTGAGGGCAAGTGCCGTGCCAAAGGGAGGGAAAGAGGAATACTGCAAGTCGTTTGTTTTCAGCAAGCAGGAAGAGAGATTCTGTGGGGCAACCCCTCGATTCCAACGCACTTGGCCACCCTCAGCCAACGGTGGTGGTTTTCGGCCAGTAGCTTGTCCTCTTGGCACTGCTGGCGACGCTATTTCGCTGCCGCGCGCTGCGCGAGTTCTCGCCACGTAATGAGCTTAATATTCTGTTCTGCGAGAGCGTGCCGAAACTGGTCGCTGGTGAAAAAGTCGTAGTCGCGCTGCCGCCAGGCCGCGCCCCAACTAGAACGCTCGCGGGTGGCGGCGCGCAGTTCCTCATCGTCGAAGCCGGGATGGATGACGAATTCGGTCACGCCGGGTCGCAGGTTCTTTAGCGCAGTGAGGTAAAAATCGGCCCATTTTTCCGGTGGGACTTCGGGCTCAATGGTGACCGTGTGGTCCAACACCAGATCGTTCGCACCAAGGCTCGCCTGCAAATATGGATGGTCGGCAAACCAGTCCCGAGTAACGAAAACCGGCAACTTGTAATCATGCGCGACGCGCAGCATCACCTCAAACAATTCCTTGCCGCTCATGATGAGCCGGTATTGATGCGAATCGAGATGCGTGGGGCGGACGCCCATGGCCAGCGCGCGCTCGATCTGGGCGCGCAGCTCGATCTCGACTTCTTTCGGATTGATTTTCTTTGCACTGATTTCCTTGGCCCCGTCGCGCTCGTTCGGCTCCCAGTCGTGATGAAAATATCCGTTTTGATCGACCAGGCTCGGCACCTTGTCGGCGGCCGCAACCGGGCCCCAGCGGTAATAGATGTGTTCGGCCGTCAGTGTGAGGTGCAGCCCGAGATCCGCATCCGGGTGGGACTTGGCGTAGTCGGCCATCTCCGGAAACCACGGGCACGGCACCATGATGCTCGCAGAATTGATCGTGCCGCCTTCGAGAGCTTTGATGGCCGCAGCGTTTACGGCATGGGTTTGGCCGAGATCGTCGGCGTGAACAATGATGAGCTTGCTCCCGGGAGGATACCCCAGGCGGTCGGCCAGAGTCTGCGCAGAAATTCCAAGCGCGGACAGAAGACAGCCTATTAACGCCAATCGAGGAATGAGACGAATAAATGGAGAAATCATGGCCGAATTACTAGAACTCACGCCCCTTTGTCCCCCTCGTCGCTAATGCCGATTTTCGACAGGCGATAGCGCAAAGCGTTGCGCGAGAGACCCAGCAGGCGCGCGGCCTGGCTCTTGTTGCCGTTGGCGCGGCGCAGAGCTTCCTCGACCATCTCATCTTCCCACTGTTCCAGCGTCATGCCGTCGGGAAGGAATCCGCCGGGGCTGTTTGCCGCCTTCGAGGGACGAATATCGAGGTGGATGTCTGAGGGGCCGAGCACACTGCCTTTTGCCAGGGCGCAGGCGCGCTCGATAATGTTCTGCAACTCGCGCACATTCCCGGGCCAGTGATAGTTCACCAGAACCTGCATCGCCTCCGGTGTAATTCCCTGGACTGGCTTGCCCGATTCTCCGGTGAAACGGGAGATAAACAGGTTCACGAGATCGGGAATGTCTTCCTTGCGCTCGCGCAACGGCGCGATATCGATGGGCACGACATTCAAGCGATAGTAGAGATCTTCACGGAATGTACCCTGCTCAAGCGCCTGCCGCAAATCCTTGTTCGTGGCTGCAATGAGGCGCACGTCGACCTTCACTGTGCGCGTTCCCCCAAGGCGCTCGAACTCCCGCTCCTGCAGCACACGCAACAATTTCACCTGCGTGACCGGGGGCACGTCGCCGATCTCGTCGAGGAAGAGCGTTCCTTTATCCGCCAGTTCGAACTTGCCGGGCTTGCTGGCGACGGCTCCGGTGAAGGCCCCTTTTTCGAAGCCGAACAATTCACTTTCCAGTAGATTTTCCGGGATCGCCGTGCTGTTGATCTTGAGGAACGGTCCCGATGCCCGTCGCGACTTCTCATGAATGGCGCGCGCGATTAAGTCTTTTCCCACACCGCTTTCGCCGCCCAGAAGTACTGTGGAGTTTGTGGGTGCGACGCGCTCCACTGTGGCTAGGACCTCCTGCATTTTCGCGCTGCGCGCAACAATATTTGGATGGGAATAACGCTTGCCCAACGCCTCGCGCAAAGAGCGGTTTTCTTCGCGCAAATTGCGGACATCCAATTCTTTGTGGATTACGATCCGCATCTCGGTCAGTGAAAACGGCTTTAGAACGTAATCGCTCGCCCCCGCCTTCATGGCGTCTACGGCCGTTTCGACGCTGCCGAAAGCGGTCATTACGACGACGGGCAGAGCCGCGTTCTGGCGCTTTACGGTCTGCAGGAATTCCAGACCGTTCATGCCGGGAAGTTTGAGATCGGTCAGAATGAGGTCGATCGGATTTTCGCGTAGCAGCTTCAGGCCGGTTTCCGCGTCTTCGGCCGAGAAAGTCGTGAAGCCATCGTCGCCGAGATTCAGTTCGAGCAAGCGGCGCATCTTGGCTTCGTCTTCGACAATCAGAATTACCGGCATGCGCGCGCCTTCCTCAATTCTCTGAGTCTCACGAGATCACCAGATGAGCCGTCTCTCCAACCGCAGCATTGTCGCTGGCGGCGGGAAAAAATATTACGAACTGGGCGCCGGGGCCGGATTCACCCGCCGCACTCAAGTCTCGATTGCCGTCGCCCGCAGGATCGCCAGGCGGTTCGATGCGAATCGTGCCGTGGTGCCCATCAATTATCTTCGAAACGATCGACAGTCCCAGACCGACCCCGCTTTTCTTCGTCGTCACGAACGGATTGAAAATTTGCTCCCGCAAGTCCGGCGGAATCCCAGGCCCGCTGTCTGCAATGCGCACTTCGACGCCATCGACACTGCGGCCCTCGCGGCTCTCGATACGCGATTTCCTGACGTGGACGCGCAACACGCCGCCGCTGGCCCCCATGGCGTCATAGGCATTCTGCACGATATTAACGAATGCCTGCTCGCACAGACTCTCATCCATGGGGACAAGCGGAAGATGGGGCTCATATTCTTTCTCCACCCGCACCCCGGCCCCTTTCCACAACTGCCCAACATCGTTCAAGGCACGATCGAGAACAGTAGTAATGTCTTGCGGCGTGAGATCGGCATGCAGCGGCCGTGCGAAATCGAGAAAGCGCGTGACCAGCGCGCCGAGGCGATTCGTCTCGGTCGAGATGTATCCCGCAAGTTCCGTCGCCAGCGGATTGGAGTCTCCGAGTTTTTGAGTGAGCATTTCCGCCGAACCCTTGATCACGCCCAGCGGATTACGGATCTCGTGGGCAAGTCCCGCGGAAAGCTGGCCCAGCGCGGCCAGACGCTCGGAGCGCCGCGCTTCGGCCTGCGCCTGCTCCAGGCGGCGGTTGGTCTCGGCGAGAGTCTCAGCCAGTTCCTGATAGCGCTGCGTCTGGCGGCGGCTCTCGACCACAAAGCGATTAACCACCATGCCTGCGAGAAAGAAAAAGACGATGCGAATGGCCAGCAGCCCGTAGTCTTCCGCGCTAATCTCGAACTCTTGCAACGCCGGGTAAAGATAGGAGCAGTAGGCGGCGGAGGCCAGCGAAGTCCAGAGCAATGTGGCCCACGGTCCGAAATATTCCGCGGCCGTGACCACGGGCAAAAAATAGATCGGATAGTAGTAGCTGTTGATGGGGGTTTCGCTGGTGTGATCCAACAACAGAGTGGCCAGGGCAATCTTCAGCAGGACGATGTAAGCTGGCGCGCGTCGTGGGACTTGGGCAATCAGCCAGGCTTCTGTCAATTGGAGAACGCCGAAGCCCAGCAAGATGAACTGCTTATGCCACTCCCGCACCGGCGGCAGGACGGCCAGTACAGCCAGCAAGACCAGCCACAAAACATCCATCCAATTAATCGGATGACGCTTGGCTTCTGTCTTCTTCGCTTCGGTCTTTTTCGCCTCGGTCATTCTTCAGCCATCAGTACGTCGGAAGGCAGCTCGCCACAAAAGACTACGCCGGGAGAGCTTTCGAGTTCTCCCGGCGTTGCCGTAATCAATGGTCTGATCCGCCCGCGCATCTCATGCGAACCTATCACATGTGCTTATATAGGGACAGCCGCCTCGGCTGTCCGTCGAGCGAAGGTCGAAGGCGCAGGTGAACGAAGCTGCCCCACTACTTCTTCACTTCTTCGACGGCTTCTCCTGCCTCGGCTCCGGGGCTCGCGCCGGCGCCTTCTGCGCCGGTGACGGAGTGGCGGGCCGCTCCTGGTGCCATTGATTAAACTTCTGCTCCTGCTGCTGCTGCTGTTGCGGGCTTCGCTGCTGCACCGGCGGGGCAGGGCGCACCAGCGGATGCGTCGCTTGCGGAAGCGACTGGTTCGACGGCTGCGCGTTGCGATTTCTCTGGGGCTGCAGATTCCGATTTTCCGGTTGCCCCGTGTTCCGGCTCTCGGGTTGCTGGGCGTTCCGGTTCTCGGGCTGTGAAGTTTCCTGCTGCTCGTAGACTCGCGGCTGCGCATTCGGCAACGTCCGGGCCTGATTGTTGCCGCTATTGGGTTGAGTGAATGGGCGGAAACCCTCCTGCGGCCGCCGTATCTGGTTCGTTGCAGCGGGCTGCCCAGGGCTCACTGGGCGAACCGGGTTCTGCTGGTTCAGATGCCCACCCGCCTGCGCCTGCCGCTGTTCAATCGGGCGGGGCGGCTCAGCTGGCGTCCTTACTGCAACTACCGTGCGACTCACGACCGCTGCCGGCGGTCGAACGGATACTGGCCGACCGGCCCCAATCACACTGGTTCGCACCGGCTCGGCCGCCACCACGCGAGTCACCGGCGCCGACGCGATCTCCCTCGCGTCTACTCTCATGACGTTCTGCGCAACCGGCCGCGCATTCACAAATGCGTCGCGCGACACAACCGTCACCCCGTTCGCGACGCGCTGATTCACGTACGTAACGCGATTCACCGCCGTGCCTCGGTTCACGATCGTTGTGTTGTAAACGTTCGTCACCTTTGTGATCGTCACGGTCGTGTTAGTGATGTTCACGTTGTTCACGTAAGCACGGCTCACGTGGTATCCGGGGAGATAGACTTCTCCCGGAGCCAGCGGGAACCATCCCACGCCCATGCCGCCAGAGAAACGGAATCCCGGACCGCCGCCTACAAACCCCACCAGGGCCGGCGCCCAGACGGGGCGAACTACGACCGGTCCCGGAACCCAGAACCAGCCGGTGCCCACAAATGCCCAGCGGCCGTAGTGGAAGGGAGCGAATCCCCAGGGCTCGTCTTCCACCCAGGTCCAGCCCCAGCGGCCAACGTAAATCCAGTGACCGAAGCGATAAGGCGCCCATCCAACAACCACGGACCGCGGCCGCCAGCACGGACCGTAGCCCGCGACGTAACTCCAATCGCCGTATTCGTCGAGATCTTCATAGCCGGTCATTTCGCGGGAAACATAATTCGCCGAATCGGCTTGATCCTCTCGATCGTCGCGCTCAAAAGCCCACGTATCGAAGTCATCGCGGTCGGGAACCTGAGCTAAGTCATAGTTCAGGTGATCGCTGCCGGTGAACGTTGCGGATTGTCGTGCGACCACGGTGTAAGTATCTCCACCGCCGGTGACTCGTCCGCGGCCATGCCAGACGGTGGTAATGGTCTGATTTCCATCCTCACTCACGTCGATGCGGTATTCGCCGGGTTGCAGCAGGCTGAACGCAATGTTCGGCGTATCGATCTCGTAATTGTCATCGTCGTCGACGTGACGCACCCGCAGAATCAGCGAGCCCTGCGCCAGCCGGATCTGCGTCGTGTGGTCGTCCAGAGTAAGAAACGTAATTCCGGTCTTCGCGCCTAGCCGAATCGCAGTCGAACCAGTATGAACTTCGGCGCGGGAATCTTCGTCAGCCCAGAGATCGTCGCCGGTCACCATGGGGCGGTTGGGCACGCCAGAGACCCAATCATCTTCGCCGGCCGGGCGAAACGAAATTGACCCTTGGGAGAAGTTCAGCCGGGCTACGCGGCCAGGAGGATCCTGACTTGGATCTTGATCCTGGTCTTGATTCGGGCCTTGGTCTTCTTTTTGAACTTGATTTTGAACTTGATTCTGATCCTGCCCGACATCCTGCGCTTTTGCGGTAGTCGAGAGTTGCAACACGAATGCAAAGCTCGCCAATAGCACCATCCAGGCCCACAACTTGTGAGTGTTCATAATTTCGCCCCGACGGAACTGAATCTTTATGCCGTGATCTTACCGACATCCCTGTTAACACAATAGACAGCATTAAGTTTTCCAAGGTACGGAGGTACTTGGCTGGCGCGGACTTGGTCGTTGTCTTGTCACGACGGAACTTGCCGTAGAGACGTTGCTCGCAGCGTCTCTGTCGCCACCATTGAGAATGCCGCAGGTAGAGACGTAGCAAGCTACATCTCTACCAGGGCTGCGGGGCGGTTAGTTTTTCAGTTTTGGGCGCTGGCAGGCATCGACGATCTTCTTGGGATCGATCGCGTCCTTGTCCACCTGCTCTTCCATGATCCTTCCATCTTTTCCGATCAGGAAGTTCACGCGGCGGGCCGCCTGGTATTGGTCTTTGTAGATGCCGTACTCGTGGGTTACTTTTCCGCCCCAATCGCTGAGAAGGGGGAAGGTCACTCCAATTTGGTCGGCGAAGGCTTTGTTGGCGAAGGCACTATCCATGCTCACACCCAGGACCTGGGTGTCGGCTGCTTCCAGCGCTTTCAGATTCTGCTGGAAGTTTTTCATTTGCTGCGTTCAACCGCCGGTAAAAGCGAAAATATAGAACGCCAGCACGACGTTCTTCTTGCCGCGGTAGTCGCTTAACTTCACGTCTTTGAGGTCATTGCCATCGAAGTGTTTCAGCGTGAAGTCCGGCGCCATATCGCCCACCTTGGGCATGCTCGAATCCTCCTTCTTGGTTTGTGCAACCGTTGGCGCGACGGTCGTTGCCAGAAGCAACCCGGCCAACAAGAGCGCTAAGCTCGTCCTTTGCATTCTTCAACCCTCCCGCACTAGTGATTGCTCGGCATAACCGGGCCTTGGCTGTATGGTACACCGAGAGGTACTGAACAATGTCACGGGACGCATTGCTCAAACCACCCGCGAAACAGTACAGTTTTGTTCGGAGCCGTTTACACATGCCAGCGTGGGCTCCGCACTCGGACCCCGAAAGACGCAATGAGCCTTGCCACTCTGAACGACATCTTCTTCGCGGCGGTCGAACGCAATCTTGACCGCATCATGCTCTACCGCGATGCCGGGAACTGGCTCCCTGTGACGTCCCGCGAATTTGGCCAAGGCGTGGCCAGAACGGCGCGCGCGCTGCACTCCTGGGGAATTCGAGGCGGAGATCGCATCGCCATCCTCAGCGAAAATCGCCCGGAGTGGCCCATGGCCGATATGGCGAGCCTGTTGCTCGGCGCTGTGACGGTCCCGCTCTACACCACGCTCACTCCTGAACAGACCGCATTCGTACTGCATGACTCAGGCTGCCGCACGATTTTTCTGTCGTCCGATCAGCAACTGCGCAAGATCCTGTCAATCCTGCCGCAGACGCAGATTGAAAGAATCGTGGTCATGGATCCCTTGGAGTTCACCGGCGATCTCGCGTCGTTCGCGGGCAAGTGCGTGACCATGAAACAGCTCACCGCACTGATCAGCCCACAAGGACCGGAGCGCCTGGACGCCGAGATTCAAGCTCGGGCGCGATCCGTCGGCCCCGATGATCTGGCCACGATCGTCTACACCTCGGGAACAACCGGCGCGTCCAAAGGAGCGATGCTGACCCACGGCAACATCGCCTCCAACATTGACTACTCGCTGCGTGGCTTCGACATGCGCCCCGGCCTGATCAGCATTTCATTCCTGCCGCTCTGCCACATCACCGCGCGCCACGTGGATTTCGCCATGCTGTATCACGGCGTGACGCTGGCCTATTGCCCGTTCTTGGACCGGCTCGCCGCGAGTTTGTTAGAAGTACAGCCGTCCACGTTCGTTGCGGTACCGCGCGTTTACGAAAAAATCTATGCCCAGGCCGAGCAGAAGGCCAAGGGTTTCCCTAAGCGTGCCATTTTCAATTGGGCGCTCTCGGTCGGGCAACGCCATAAGGCTGAGATTCTTGCCGGGGCAGTTCCTGCCTCGCGCCGTTGGAAACTGGCGAACAAACTTGTATTTTCGAAAATTCGGGACGGCATGGGCGGGAAGGTCGAGACTTTCATCTCCGGCGGCGCACCGCTGGGACGCGAACTCGCCGAATGGTACGCCACGGTCGGCATCCGCATTCACGAAGGCTATGGGCTCACGGAAACGTCGCCCGTGATCGCGGTAAATACGCCGGTGAATCACCGCATTGGCACCGTCGGCAAGATTCTGCCGAATATCGAAGTTCGCATCGCCGAAGACGGAGAAATTCTGGTGCGCGGCCCATCTGTGTTCAAAGGCTACTGGAACCGCCCGGAGGAAACGAAGGGGGCAATCGTCGATGGCTGGTTCAAGACCGGCGACATCGGCAATATCGATCCCGACGGATATCTCTCCGTGACCGATCGCAAGAAAGATCTGATCAAGACTTCCGGCGGAAAGTTTATTGCGCCGCAGCCGATCGAGAATTCGCTGAAGCTCAATCCTCTGGTTGGCATCGCCGCCATCCTCGGCGACCGACGCAAGTTCCCAGCGGTCATCGTGTCTCCGAATTTCGCTGCGCTGGAAGAGTGGGCCCGCGAAAACAACATTGCGTTTTCTTCGCGTGCGGAACTGGTCGCACATCCGAAGGTGCAAGCGCTTTACGAAGGAATCGTGGAAGGCGTGAACGGAAACCTGGCCCGCTTCGAAAAGTTGAAAAGAGTAATGATCGTGGCCGACGAGTTCACCCCGGACAATGGCACACTGACGCCAACCATGAAACTGAAACGCAAAGTAATCGAAGAGCGCTATCGAGGGCAGATTGATGAACTGTACGCGCAGGCCGAGGCGACGACGATGCCATAAAGTCTGCCTGTCATGCTGAGCGGAGCAGTGAGGGAAGCGAAGCGAGCCTCACTTCGCAGTCGAAGCATCCCTACCGCCGTCACGCATCCATGGATACCACGCAGCAGCCAAGTCGATCCAATGCGGATTTCTACGCACGATGAGCGCAATCTTCTTGGCCCGACTCCATCCCTTCAATTGCGTCTCTCGCGCAAGCGCCTTATGCACCTCGTCGTAAGATTCCCAGTAGAGCAAACGTGTGACTTGGTACTTGTTGGCGATTCCCCGAAATGATGAGCCTGGTGCCGGAGCACCCGCTTGTGCAAGTTACCGCTAAAGCCGATATACAGCGTGCCGGAATGGCTGCCCATGATGTAGACGCAATAATATCCCCGCTCGCGAGACATGGGTCTCGTTCTCAGCGAGTGCCCTTGCGCACAGCTATAGAAAGCGCCAAATTCGATGGCATCTGTTTCCCAAGGCGGGAATTCGAACGGGGCAGGGATACTTCGACTCCGCGGCAGGGCCGCTTCGCGACCCTCTCGCGCCGCTGAGCGTGACAAAATCGGACCGGCGGACGTACGGAAGCTCGTGGTTTGGATTCCGCTCAAAACGCCCTGTGTTCGCGTTCGTCGCTTTTATTACAATAGAACGATGTCGGACTCACTGATCATCGCCGGCCGTTCTTTCCGCTCCCGCCTCATCGTCGGCACAGGCAAATACAAATCCTTCCAGGAAACCGCCCGGGCCCTCGAAGCTAGCGGCGCTGAAATGGTCACCGTCGCCGTGCGCCGCGTAAATCTCGATCGCAGCAAGGAATCGCTGCTCGACTACATCGATGCTAGGAAATATTTTCTGCTTCCCAACACCGCCGGCTGCTACACCGCCGACGAAGCCATCCGCGCGGCGCGCCTGGGACGCGAAGTCGGCCTCTCCGATTGGGTCAAGCTGGAAGTCATTGGCGATCAGGCCACGCTTTATCCCGATGTGCAGGCGACGCTCGACGCCACGCGTGTGCTGGTGAAAGAAGGCTTCACCGTGCTTCCCTACACCTCCGACGACATTGTTTTTGCGAAACGTCTGATCGACGCCGGTGCCGCTACCATCATGCCGCTGGGCGCGCCCATTGGCAGCGGCATGGGAATTCAGAACCAGGCCCACATCCGCATTCTCCGCGAAATGATTACCGGCGTGCCGCTGATCGTGGACGCGGGAGTGGGCACCGCCTCGGACGCGGCGATTGCGATGGAACTAGGCGCGGACGCAGTCCTGATGAACACCGGCATCGCCAACGCCCAGGATCCCGTGCTGATGGCCGAAGCCATGCATCACGCGGTGCTGGCGGGACGCCAAGCCTATCTCTCTGGTCGCATGCCAAAGAAGTTGTACGCAACAGCAAGCTCCCCGTTGGAAGGCGTAGTGAGATAGCTCATGTGGCGCGGGCGCCCCCGCCTGCGTTTTGATTTACCGCAAAATAAAAAAGGCGGCTCGGAAGCCGCCCTGAAGTCATTCGTGAACGGAATCACAACATCTTTACGCTCTCCACGTGGATCGAATCGCCCATCACCATTCCGGTCGCGGCGATGTGATGTCCTTCATGTCCCTTGAGCGCATCGGGATTGTCGACCATCAGGATCTTCTGATCCTTGTCAGTCACAATCACCATCTTCGCGCCCGCGGCCAGGCATTTCTTGGTGCATGCCTCAGCCTTGTCGTTGGCGCCCTTGGCGCCGCACTTGTCATCGCTCACCCAACCTTTGACGGTGGCGGTCTTTCCCATATCGTCAAACGCCATTGCTGTCAGGGCGAACACAAAACACATTGCAAGACATAGCACGAACAGTTTTCTCATGGCCGATTCTTCTCCTTTTGAAATACAGATTGCGGCCCAAGCCGCAACCACGACAGTGCATCAAGATTCTGCCGACCCTTTCGGGAGCAGCCGATCCTCGCTCAATTGTGAAATGAAGCAACGGAAATATACCACAGGGGAAATGCGGGATTGTCAGCCCCTTGTCAAAACGCCTACTGAGAGTTGCACACCGGAAAGCAGCCCGGTTACTTCTTCGCAGAATGCGTGGCGGGCGCCGCCGGCTTAGCCGCAACCGGAGGAACGTAAACATACTCGCCGGGCTTGGCATAGCCCAGTTGCTCGCGCGCCTCTTTCTCAATGGACTTTTGATCGCTCTTCAGCCCCTGGATCTGCTGGGTGTATCGGTCGTTCTCCTGCTGCACCCGGACAATCTGTTTCCGCAAGGCTTGGTACTCGGCACGCTTCTGCTTGTAGACGACCATTCCATTGTCCCCGAACATTACGTGAACAAACAGGGCGGCGGCCAACACGGTCACACCAATGGTGGCAACGCGGCGCCGGAGGGCATAGATGCGAGTCGCCAGCGGGCGAATGCGCTCAATCCACGAAGCGGCAAAGGCTTCCGCTTGCGGCGCGCGCTCGACCATGGCGCGCAAACCGTCCTCTGGACGTGGCAACCGGGCGATTCTGGACCAAGCTTTCACCATAAGAACTTTCAGCCGCAAGAACTTCTCCGGAACGCCTTTACTCGAAAATCCAATGCTTCGCGGCCGCGCTCAGCGCCTCGAGCCCTTTCTCACTGCGCGCTTCCGTGTACACGCGCACCACCGGTTCGGTTCCAGACAACCGGTAGCAGACCCATGAGCCGTCGCTGAACAATAACTTCAATCCGTCGGTGCGAACCACCTGGCTGACGGTGCGACCGTTGAAATCGCGCGGATCGGACCGCAACTTCTCAGTGAACTTCGCCTTGACCTCGGGCGTCAAGCGGAAGTTCTCGCGTTGCGGATAGTAGGAACCAACTTGGTTACACACCGCCTTCAATTGTTCGCCCAGGGACTTCCCCCTGCGCGCGACCGCCTCGCAACACAGCAGGCCGGCCAGCACACCGTCCTTCTCGGGCACGTGATGGCGAATCGACAGGCCCGCGCTCTCTTCGCCCCCGATTGCGATCTTATCCTGCATGATCAGTTCGCCGATGTACTTGAAGCCGACGGGAGTCTCGTGCAGTTCCACACCGTGTCGCTCCGCCAGAGCATTGATCAGATTGGTGGTCGCAACGGATTTGGCCACGCCATTCTTCCAGCCACGGCTCTCGACGAGGTAGTCAAAGAGCAGAGCAATCACGTAGTTGGGCTGCAGGAACGTTCCGTCGGAGTCAACGATGCCGAAGCGGTCGGCGTCGCCGTCGGTCGCAATGCCGATCTGAGCTCTGGTCTCGCGCATCTTTTTTCGCAAGTCTTCGAGTAAATGATCGTCGGGCTCGGGAGCGTGTCCGCCGAAAAGCACGTCGCGATAGTCGTGCACCGTAGCCACTTGCAGGCCGGCGCTGCGCAGCACTTCATCCGAATATCCGCGAGCCGCGCCCCACATGGGATCGAACACGACTCGCAGCTTCGCCTTGCGAATCATATCGACCTCGATGATTTCACTCAGGCGCCTCAAATAGGCGGGCTTAGGATCCAGGGTTTCCACGCCCGCGGGAGCAGCGGCGTGGCCCACGTCGGACGGCGTGTCATCAGACGGCGAATGATCTCCGGCAGCGATTTCGGCCTCGATCTTTTTCGTCACTTCAGGCAGAGCCGGGCAGCCATCGGGCGTGGAAAATTTAATTCCGTTGTATTCGGGCGGATTGTGCGACGCGGTGAAATTGATCACGCCATCCGCGTTATTATGGACAACCGCATGGGCAAATGCCGGCGTGGGCGCGGGTTCGGCAACCACCAGCGGCGCGATTCCGTGTGCGGTCAGGATTTCCGCGGCCATTGCGCAAAACGTCTCCCCCAGAAATCGTGGATCGCGGCCCACGAGTACCCGCGCGCCTTGCGCCTTCTGCGAAGCGACATATCGGGCGATCCCGCGCACCGCGCGCCGCACGTTGGCAAAAGTAAACTCCTCCGCCATTACTGCCCGCCAGCCGGATGTGCCAAACTTGATTTGCGTTAGCATCAAAGAATCCTCGCCCGCGTCCGCCCTGGCCCCATGGTATGGTCCGACGGCCAAGGGCAGACGGCTGATTTTATATGACCAACAAGCGAATCGTCCTCTGCACCGCCGGGTCGGAAGACGAGGCCCGCAAAATCGCGCGCCATCTCGTCGAGCAGCGCCTCGCCGCCTGTGTAAACATCGTCCCCCACATTGAATCGATCTACCGCTGGCAGGGTAAGGTGGAATCAAGCGCCGAATGGTTGCTGCTGATCAAGACGACCGCGGAAAAATTCTCAGAAGTGCTCGACGCCATTCGGCAGCTGCATTCCTACGAACTCCCAGAGTGCATTTCGATCGACATTGACGATGGCAGTGCAGCCTACCTGGAGTGGATCGACCAATCAACTGCGTAGCCCGCCGCTGCAAACTCTCTAATGCAGCACGCGACCGTGAATGCCTGCGCAATGCCCAGGGCAACCGTGAATCTGTGCGCAACCGTGGAAGAGCGGCGCTTCAGCGCCGCGTAAGCGTCGCAAGAAGTAAGCAGGCTTTAGCCCCGGTGCTCACCCTTCACGCGACCGCGCAGATTCAACCTCCAATAATCCAATGAAAACGGCGGATCATCCGCCGAAGCCTGCTCGGTCAATTCCGCCATAAACTCGGCGCGAAGCTCCTCCGAAGGAATGCTTTCCAAATGCCGCCGCAGAATAATATTACGTACGAATTCGTCGTATTGCCGCGCACCATCGAGCACCGTAGGCGCAGCTTCAATCGACGTCTCGACCTCCCGGAACCCCGCGCTTCGCAGACTCAACGCCGCACCCTCCGCATTCTGAAAAAGCCACGGCTCGCGGAAGCCGGCAAAGAACGGAGCGAACTTCGGAGTCGCTGCCAGCGTGTTCGCACGCTCACGCAGAGTGGCCAGGTTCGGACCACCTCCACACTGCGCCTCCAGCCATCCGCCTGAAACCAGGGCCCGGTACAGGTTAGCGAACAAACGATCGTGGTCGAGCACCCAATGAAATGCTGCCGTGCTCACAATAACCTCGAATGCGTTCTCAAAGGGAAGGTCCAGCAGGTCACAAGAAACCAGGCTCGCGCGCGAACCGCAGTGCGATTCCAGGTGCTCGCGCGCCGAACTCAGCATGTTCTGGGACAGATCGACGCCGACCACACGTCCATGTGGCAGTGCGTCGAGCAAGTCAGCGGTCAGCCGGCCAGTTCCGCAACCGGCATCCAGCACAACTTCGTCGCCGCGCAGTCGCAGCCGCGCCAGAACTTTCTTGCCCCAACCAACCTGCGGTTCGGAGAGCCGGTGGTAGACGGCAGAATTCCACTCGCGTGCGGAAGCTTGATTGGGATTGGAAGTCATCGCCGAGCTTTTATCCGCGTTAATCCGTGGCAAAAAGGTTTTTAGATCGCGTTCAGCGCGCCATCCAGATCGTCGAGAATATCGTCGACATCCTCAATGCCCACGGATATTCGCACCAGCCCGTCGGTGATGCCGATGGCCTTGCGTCCCTTCGCGCCCAGCGCCGCATGCGTCATGGTCGCGGGATGCGAAATGAGCGTCTCGACTCCACCCAGCGACTCGGCCAGCGAGCACACGCGAACTTTCTTCAGCATCCGATTCGCGTTTTTCAGAGAGCCCGTCTCAAACGTAATCATCGATCCGAAACCGCTCATCTGACGCCGCGCCAATGCGTGCTGGGGGTGATCCCGCAATCCCGGATAGAATACGGCCTTCACTTTTTTGTGCTTCGAGAGAAAATCGGCGACGATGCGTCCGCTGCGGTCGTGAATCTCCATGCGTGCTGCGAGCGTCTTCACCCCGCGCAGCACCAGCCAGCATTCAAACGGAGAAAGAATCGCGCCAGCGGCTTTTTGCAGGAACGCCAACTGCTCGGCGTGCTCCTGCTTTGCGCAAATCACCACTCCGCCCAGTCCGTCGCTGTGGCCGTTCAGGAATTTCGTAGTGGAGTGCACGACCATGTCCGCGCCCAGCGCAAGCGGCTGCTGAAAATACGGCGACATGAATGTGTTATCCACCACCAGCCACACTTTTTTCCGGCGGCAGATATGGCTGATGGCGGCAAGGTCGCTCAGCCGCATCAACGGATTCGTCGGAGTCTCCACATACACCATCCGCGTATTCTTGCGGACGGCGCGTTCGACATTCTGAGACTCGGAAGTGTCGACGTAAGAAAACTCCAGCCCGAAGCCGGCCATGACGTTGTTGAAGAGCCGCGGCGTCCCGCCATACAAATCATTGCCGCAAACCACGTGGTCGCCAGATTTCAGCATGCTGACGATTGCATTGATGGCAGCCATGCCGCTGGCGAATACCGGAGCTGCCACGCCGCCTTCGAGCGCGGCCAGATTCTCCTCCAGCCGCGTGCGCGTCGGATTCGACACGCGGGAATATTCATACCCCTTGTGCTCGCCGATTCCCTGTTGAACGTAGGTCGACGTCGGATAGATGGGCACACTCACGGCGCCGGTCAAAGGATCTGGCTCCTGGCCGGAATGAATGGCGCGCGTAGCAAAACCTGATTGCTTATTTTTTTTCATGAACCTGAAGGTGCCGAGTCTGAAGTTGCCGAGTCTGAATCTGTTAAGTCTGGGGCTGCGAGATGGTAGACCCTAAACGCCCCCCTCGAAAATCTTCTTCGACAAATACCGCTCCGCCGAGTCCGGAATGATCGTCACCACACGCTGCCCCGGGCCCAGCTTTTTCGCGACTTGCAGCGATGCGAACACCGCGGCCCCGCCGCTCGATCCCGCGAGCACGCCTTCCTGCGCTGCCAGGGCCTTCACGGTATCGAAAGCGTCGTCATCCATCACCATCATCACTTCATCGCATACCGACGAATCGAAAGTTTTCGGGATGAAGCTGGTGCCGATCCCTTCGACTTTATGCGGCCCTGGCTGCCCGCCGCCCAGCGTAGAACCTTGAGTTTCGACCGCAAACGCCAGAGCGCGCGGCAATTTCTCTTTCACGTAGCGCGCCACTCCCGAAAACGTTCCCGAGGTTCCGCAGCCCAGCACGACGGCGTCAATCTTCCCTTCCATCTGCTCAAAGATTTCGTGCGCGGTCGTCTCGTAGTGATAGTCGGGATTGGCAAGATTCTCGAACTGCCCGGCCATGAACGCCCCGGGGGCACTGGCGACCAGTTCCTTCGCCTGTTTGATGGCGCCCTGCATTCCTTCGGCGTCGGGAGTGCGAACGACCTCTGCGCCCAGCGCCCGCATAATGATCACTTTTTCCTGAGAAAAATTTTCCGGTACAAACAATCGCACTTTGTAGCCGCGATTCACGCCGATCAGGGCGAGCCCGATCCCGGTGTTGCCCGCAGTTGCTTCAACGATAGTCCCGCCTGGACGAAGTTTGCCTTCCTGCTCAGCCCGCCGGATGATCCCAATCGCCGCCCGGTCTTTCACGCTGCCACCCGGATTCAGATATTCCAGCTTCGCGAAGACGCTCGCCGACCCGGCCGGAACCATCCGTTTCAACTGCAACATGGGAGTCTCGCCGACCAGTTGGGTAATGTCGTCGGCAACGCGCAGGTGGGACACTTCAGAAGTTTTCGAGGTCACATTACAGGGTACGAGGGACCATAGAGAGTCGTCAATCGCGGGGCAAAGACTATGGGGGGACAGCCACTCGGCTGTGCTGATCGAACGAAGCTTGACTGCCAGTTGGTAGGAGTCGTAACGATCTGGAGTGGACTTGCCTTTCGTCTCTCACGCTATAATTCCCCCACTTCATCCCGAAAGGAATCGCATGCGACGCTTCGCCGCCGTGCTGTTGATCCTCAACCTGATTGTTCCCTCTCTTTTAGTCGCCGCGGATGAGTCCGTCGTGTCGAACAACTCGCTCGTGGGATACTCGCCTCGCTCCAGTCAGACCGAGCGCGACTGGGAAGCGAAATTTCGCGCCGTCCCCGATCCCGCCAACTTGAAGGAATACATGCGGCGGCTCAGCGCGCGCCCGCATCACGTCGGCTCACCCTACGACAAGGACAATGCCGAATGGATTCTCTCCCATTTCAAGGAATGGGGCCTCGACGCGCACATCGAAACCTTCGACGTGCTGTTTCCCACTCCGAAAGTGCGGCTGCTGGAGATGATCGAGCCGACGAAGTTCACTGCAAAGCTGGAGGAGCCAGCGCTCGCGGTCGATCCCACGTCGAATCAGAAGTCGGAGCAACTCCCTACCTACAACGCCTATTCCATTGACGGCGACGTGACCGCGCCTCTGGTCTTTGTGAATTACGGACTGCCTGAAGACTACGAAAAACTCGACCGCCTGGGCATCTCGGTGAAGGGCGCAATCGTGATCGCCAAGTATTACCACTCCTGGCGCGGCGTGAAACCCAAGATCGCGGCTGAGCACGGCGCCATCGGCTGCCTGATTTACTCCGAGCCGAAAGATGACGGCTACGGAGTCGACAACGTCTTCCCTCAAGGGCCCATGCGCAACCCTGACGGGGTGCAGCGCGGCAGCGTGATGGACTTCGCCTCTTCGAATCCAGGAGACCCGCTCACGCCCGGCATCGGCGCCATTCCCGGCGCCAAGCGCTTGTCGCTGAAAGAAGCGAAGAGCATCACGAAAATTCCCGTGCTTCCAATTTCCTACGGCGACGCGCAGCCTTTGCTGGCCGCACTCAAAGGACCGATGGCCCCGGAAGAGTGGCGCGGAAATCTTCCCATTCCGTATCACGTGGGGCCTGGGCCCGCAAAAGTTCATTTGAAAGTCGCGTTTAACTGGGACACCAAGCCGGTGAACGATGTGATCGCAAAAATTCCCGGCAGCGTAGCGCCCGACGAATGGATCATTCGCGGTAATCACCACGATGCCTGGGTGAACGGGGCGGAGGATCCAATCTCCGGCCAGGCCCCGCTGCTGGAAGAAGCTCGCGCCCTGGGACTCTTGCTCAAGCAGGGATGGAAACCGCGCCGCACCATCATCTATTGCGCGTGGGATGGCGAAGAACCCATGCTGCTGGGATCGACCGAGTGGGTCGAAACTCACGCCGATGAATTACGGCAGCATGCCGCCGTCTACCTCAACAGCGACGGCAATGATCGCGGCACGCTCGGCATGGGCGGTTCGCACACGCTGGAACAGTTCATCAACGGCGTCGCCCGCGACATCGAGGATCCTGAAACCAGGATGACCGTCTGGCAACGGCTGCAGTTGTCGGAAATTGCCGAGGCGAAGTCGGCAGACGACCGAAAAGAACTGCGGCAGCGTCCCGATCTGCGCATCAACGCCCTCGGCTCAGGCACGGACTTCACCGCGTTCCTCGATCACATCGGCATCGCTACGCTCGACCTGGGTTACGCTGGCGAGGATGAACAGGGCATCTATCACTCCATCTACGACGACTTTTACTGGTACACGCACTTCTCCGACTTCGATTTCGTGTACGGGCGTGCCCTGTCCCAGACGGTTGGAACGGCGGTGATGCGGCTGGCCGACGCCGAAATTCTGCCCCTGGATTTCGTGGATTTCGCGGACACCGTCCAGAAGTACACCAAAGACCTGGAAAAATTGCTGTCCGATAAACAGGAAGAATTTCGCGAACGCAATCAGGAATTGGACGAAGGCGTCTTCAAGGCGACGCTAGATCCGCGGCGCCCGACCATCGCGCCGCCCCGCGAAGAGATTCCTCCACACCTGAATTTCGCGCCCATGCAGAATGCGGTCGAGGCTGTGACCCGCAGCGCAGAGCACTACCGCCAGGCGCTAACGAAAATGCAAGCCGGCCTGGATCAGGCTCAGATAGATTCGCTGCGCGCGTTGAACCAGCAGCTCATCGAGAGCGAGCGAACATTGACGAACGACGACGGCCTGCCGCGCCGACCCTGGTACAAGCATCTTCTCTACGCTCCCGGAGTGTATAGCGGATACGGCGTAAAGACCGTGCCCGGCGTGCGCGAAGGCATCGAGCAGAAAAATTATGCGGAGGCGGAGAAGGAAATCGTGCGAGTGGCGAAAGCGTTGCAAGACGAATCGTCGTTGATCGAAAAGGCGGCGCAGTCGCTCGAGCACCCCTGATCGTAGTGGCGTTTGCTCGCGGCGTTTTTCTGACCACTTCGACGCGGATTGGATCGAAGAAATGCCTACTTGCCGGCGCCTGCCGCACCCGATTGCGCGCCCGCGTAATACCCGCTCCTGGTGCGCACCATCAATTTGCCGTGTCCCTTGGCCCTGGCGTCGACGCGAATCTGCCGAAAGCCGCCGTTCCCCCTGGGATTCGTCGGATGGTAGCCAATCGTATACTGATTCCGGATGTCGCGCGCCACCGTGCGGCTGATTTCGTCCACTTCATCCAGCGTCTTGGGAAAGAATGCGATCCCGCCGGTGCGCTGCGCAATAATTTCCAGCGCCCGCTTGGCGCGCTTGGGATGTTCCTCATCCCCCAAAATTCCAATCGCATACACCGACGGCCCATTCTCCTCCTGCAACTGCTTCACCGCCTGCTCCAACGTTTCGTTGCTGGCGTTGTCCTCGCCGTCGGTCACGATCAGCAATACTTTTTTCTCCAGGCGCGCATTTCGCTTCAAATGCTCGGCCGACGCCACCACGGCATCGTACAGAGCCGTACCTCCGCGGGCGTCAATCTTGTCCAGCGCTTCCTTCAATTTCAGCAGGTCGTTGGTAAAGTCCTGGTCGAGATAATATTCGTCGTTGAAGTTCACGATGAAGACTTCGTCCTTCGGATTGCTGGCCCGCACCAGGTTGAGCGCCGCCTGGTTCACCTTGTTCCGCTTCTCCCGCATCGAGCCGGAGTTGTCGATGAGGATGCCAATCGATACCGGAATGTCTTCGTGATGGAACGAAATGATGTTCTGCGGCTTCCCATCTTCAAAAACCGTGAAATCGCTGCGGTCGAGGTTGGTGACAATGTGCTGTTTGTCATCGATCACCGAGGCATGTAACAGAACTTCGTCCACATCTTTGCGGAAGACGAAGACACCCCGGTCGTTGAGTTTCTGATCTGGCTTGTCTTTGTCGGGTTGCGCCTGAGTTGCGGACGGCGGCGCTGCCGCCGGAGAAGATGGCGTAACAGAAGACGGCTTGGAATCAGTCTGAGTGGGAGCAGGTTGCGACCGGACCGGCACCGACAGCAGCCCCCCGGCGCAAATCACCAACGTGAAGAGAACAACCCTCGTGGCCTTATTCCGCAGGCGCGTAATATCCCGTCCTGGCATACACCCGTAGAGGCGGCAATCCTTTCGGTGGCAGCAGCTTTACCTTTATCTTACGCCATTTGCCGTCGCGCACCACCTTGGTCGGACGGTATCCCAGGACATATTGATTGCGCAACTCCACTCCAATCTTGGTCGCCACATCCCCCAGGTCATTAGGATTGTCGATGGTAAATGCCCGCCCTCCGGTCAGTTCCGTGATGTCGCTCAGCAACTGCGGGCCCAGCCGTTCCTCCATCGCCGAAGCGTAACGGTCGTAGATCCCAATGGCATAGATCATCACGTCCGCTTCCTTCACCAGCGACTTGATCTCGCCCTCCGTGTAGCGGCTGTGATTATCTCCGCCGTCGGAAATGATCAGCAACGCCTTCTTGGGATACTTCGCCTGCCGCATCTTGCTGATGCCCATATAAATCGCGTCGAGCAAAGCGGTGCGACGCCGGGGCACGGCGAACACCAGCTTGTTCTGAATCTCATCCACCGAATTCGTGAAGTCGCTGACCGCCTCCGGTTCATCGTTGAAAGTGATCATGAAAAACTCGTCTTGCGGGTTCGCGGTCTTGAAGAACTCGATCACCGCGTCCTTCGCGCGATCCATCTTGCTGGCCATGCTCCCGCTGGAATCGAAGATCACGCCCAGCGACACAGGAGCGTCCTCGCTGGAAAATGTGCGGATTTCCTGCGCCGCATTGCCTTCGAAGAGTTGGAAGTTGACCTTGTCGAGGCCAGTCACCAGCCGGTTCATCGGATCGGTAATGGTCACCGGGACCAATACCAGGTCCACGTCAACTTTCAGCGCGTGCACATGCGTGCTCAACCCCGTGGTCGAGGCCACCAGATCCGGCTTCGGAGCATCGGCAGGCTTGTCCGCTTCCCGCGGCACAATGTGAACATCATTCACATCGGTCTGCCCGAACCCAGGAACGGCGAGACACGCCAGCGTTACAAGAGCCAGCGAAACCCACAGCCGTATCACGCTCAAGGAAGATTTTTTGCACAGCCGGGGGTTGGTCGGGTCCCAGGGAAGAACCAGACAGCCACGTCGAACTACGGCCATCGGGTGAGATGACCAGCGCCCTTCGTATCCACGCAGGCGGGCCATAAATACCTCAGTGAGGCGGATGTTAGCACAGCCGTCGCCTCGCGGCACAAAGGTTTTTGTCAAAAGTCGGAGACAAATTCCAGAACCGGAGTTTGGTTGTTTCCGGCCCACCAGGGGTTGCCTGCAGACTTCGCCCACCGTAATCAGCAGCGACTCCCGGGTACGACCGTTTCTAGTCTGGGGTGCCCCATTTCTCGCTTCTTTCGCGAGAAGTGGGGCTTTTCGGCCGCCCTCATTCGACAACGCCCCCCATGATTGGGAAATAGTACACCGCCCGGCGGACGCGCGTCTGTGATGAATGAACATCGGGAAGTCGCAAAAACCGCGAGAAGTCGCTCCCGCGCCGTCGCTCCACAACGGCCGTTCTCCACTCGATCCGTATCGTCATCGTCCGCTCCTACGTGGACTCACCGCAAACGGCTTCCCGCTATCTTGTTACAATCAAGAGTTTCCATGGCAGACATTCATCCTTTTCGTGCTCTCCGCTACGACTTGCAGCGAGTTTCGGCTTCGCAGGTTGTGACTCAGCCCTACGACAAGATCACTCCCGCGATGCAGGAGCGTTACTACGCCGCCAGCCCCTACAACCTGGTCCGCATCATCCTGGGCCGCCGCGAAGCCGAGGACAACGCCAGCAACAACGTCTATACCCGGGCGGCAGCCTATGGCCGGCAGTGGCGAGCCGATGGCATCTTCCGCCGGGACCCCGAGCCTTCTATCTATGCCTATTCCCAGACCTTCACGGCCCCGTCGGGCAGCAAGTTTGAGCGCCGCGGATTCATCGCGCTCGGCCGCCTGGAGGACTATTCCGCCAAGGTAGTCTTCCGCCACGAGCAAACTCTATCCAAGCCGAAGGCCGACCGGCTCGACCTGCTGCGCGCCACCCGCGCCCACTACGAGCAACTCTTTCTGCTCTACGAAGATTCCGGCGAGATCGATTCCCTGCTCAAGCCCAAAGCCGCGCCCACCATCGAAGTGGACGACGAATACGGAGTCACGCATCGCGTCTGGCGGATTTCCGATCCCGCCGTAATCGCCGCCGTTCAAAAAAAGATGCGCGACAAAAACCTGGTCATCGCCGACGGCCATCACCGCTACGAAACCGCCCTCAACTTTCGCGACGAAAGCCGGAGCGCCGCAGGCGTCAATTCGAATCCGCAAGCTCCCTATGAATTTGTAATGATGACTCTGGTCAACATGAATGACCCTGGCCTGCTGGTTCTGCCCACACATCGCGTCGTGCATTCGCTCGATTCATTCTCCGTAGATGAGTTTCAGAAAAAGGCCAGCCAATTTTTTGCGGTGGAAGAAATCGATCCTGCTATCGACGCCGAGGGCGCGACGGAACTGCTGCGCGAAAAAGGCCGCGCCGGAACCGCTCTGTTAGCGGTGACCGCTAACCGTGCTTTCGTGCTGCACTCTCCCAAACCCGCCGGGATGCAATTTTTCGCCGGCTTCTCGCCGCGTCAGCAAGCGCTCGACGTAGTCCAGTTGCATAAATGCCTGCTCGAAGGTGTCCTCAAGCTCTCCGAGGAGTCGATTCGCAACCAGCAGAACCTCTCTTATCTCCGCGACGCATCCGAGACCCTCGATCAAGTACGCAAAGGAGAAGCCAACCTCGCATTCCTGATGAATCCATGCCCGGTTTCGCAAGTGCGCGACATAGCCTTCGCCGGCGAAGTCATGCCCCAAAAGTCCACCGATTTCTACCCGAAATTGCTCAGCGGACTAACCATCTATGCGCTGGACTAGATATTGCCGTCCGCGCTCCGCAAGCGCCGCCCTCAGTAGCGCCGGCGTCCCGTTGGCGTCTCGCCTGCGGGTCGTCTGCGCATCGATCACAGCCGTGACTCTAATCCTGATCTCCTCAATCGTTCTCCCCGGAGCCTCACCGGAAAAGCGGCTTTCCGTCTATTCGGTCGCCGCCAACTATTCGCTTCCCATAGTGCAGCGCGAGGGCCGGCAATATGTCGGCCTGCTCGAAGTGCTCGAGCCCCTGGGAAAAGTAAGCGCCAAGCTGGACAGCCGAGGCTGGCGTCTGCGCTACAACAACGTCGAAGGAGATTTCCAGGTCGGCAAGTCTCACGCCCGCATCCAGGGCCGCGACGCCGATCTGGGCGCAAGATTCCTGCTAGAAAATAATCGCGGACTCGTCCCTGTCCCTTCGCTCACATCCCTGCTGCCGCGCTTCCTGGGCGGGCCGGCCACCCTGCACGAAGAATCCGGACGCCTCTTCATCGGCAGCGTGGCCACGCATTTCACCGCATCTCTAACCGCCGACAATCCTCCGCGCCTGGTCTTCCACTTCACCGCCCCGGTAAATCCGAGCGTAGCCACCGAACCCGGAGCCCTCCGCATGACTTTCTCGCGCGAGCCGCTGGTGGCCCCTGCCTCGCCGACTCTTACCTTCGGCAACAAGGCCATTCCCTCCGCCATTTACAGTGAAGGAAACGGAGCAGCGGTAGTCACGGTGAATGCCGCCATCCCGGTGATGGCCGCCTTCAGCAAGGACGGCCGCACGGTCATCATCTCTGCCGCGTCTCCGCCGGTGGCCGGAACTCCGAACCCACAAACCGCGAAGCCCGCCGCGCCACCTACGACGGCTCCTGCCACACCGCAACCCGCTCCCGGAGCCACGGCTGCACAACCCGGCACGGCTGCACCCGCACGCCGCTATTTCGCCGTAGTCGACGCCAGCCACGGCGGCGACGATCATGGAGAAACGCTGAGCACTACCCTCCTGGAAAAAGATGTCACAGTCGCCCTGGCCCGCAGTCTGCGCCAGGAACTCGAGAGCCGCGGCATCCCCACTCTTGTGCTGCGCGATTCCGACGCCAACCTCTCGCTCGACCAGCGCGCCGTCTCCGCCAATGCCAGTCATGCTGCCATCTACATCGCCTTGCACGCGGCCTCCAGCGGGCACGGAGTACGCGTGTACACCGCGCTGCTCCCTTTCGGCGGTGAGGATCGCGGCACATTCCGCTCCTGGACCACGGCTCAGCACACGTCATTGCCCCTGAGCCAGACCGCCGCCAACGCAGTTGCCGCCGAAATGCAGAGACGCCAGATCCCGGTGCGCACCTTAAGCGCCGCGCTCCGTCCGCTGAATAACGTCACCGAAGCCGCCATCGCCGTCGAACTCGCGCCCCAGGGATCCGATTCCGCCCAACTCACCGCGCCCGATTACCAGCAATTAGTCACCAGCGCAGTAGCCACCGCGATCGCCGCCACCCGCGACCAACTGGGAGCCGCGCAATGAAGCCATCATCATTCTCAGAATTCAGAGACAGAGAATGCGGGGACAGCCGCCCCCCGGCTTCCAGTCGAGCGCAGCTCGACATCTTCCACAACTGTGACCACCAAACCATTTCCGCACTCCCGCTTAAGTTCCAACGAACAAGGTATCAGCCATGAGGTGTAGCGAATGATCCCCCGCCACTTCGTAATCGCGATCACAGTACTGCTGATCGCCGTGCTGGGCCTGACCGGTTACGCCTGGCACATGCGAAAAACGGCTGCCTCCACTCCGGTCGCTTCCACCGACACCCGTCCCCTGGCCCCGCCAGTAGCCGGATCCACCGAGCGAGTCACCCTGTTTGTGGCGCACGATAACGATGGCAGCCTCCGCGCCGAGTCCGCTCAAATTCCGCTGCCTTCCGGACGCCAGCAGCGCGCCGAAGAACTTCTGCGCGCCCTGCTCTCGCTCTATCTTGATAAGTCCTCGCCCCACGTGCTGGGCCCCGGTGCCGAGGTCCGCAGCGTATTCCTGGTCGATCCCGGCGTCGCAGTTATTGACCTGAATTCCGCCTTCGCCGACAAGCATCGCTCCGGAATCCTCGTGGAAGAACTGACCGTAGCGTCCTTGATCCACACCATCTCCGCCAACACCCCCGGGGTTCAAAAAGTAAAGGTCCTCGTAGACGGAAACGAACGCGAAACCCTCGCCGGCCACGCCGACCTCTCCTCGTTCTACGACGTCACCGCAGTAAACCAGCTAGCCGCGCAACTCTCCCCGTAGAGACGTAGCTAGCTACGTCTCTCTCCTGACAGCGCCAATTCCGCTGAGCGCCCCCTGTCTCGCCGGGTGCCCCATGTCTCGCCGCTTTTGCGAGACATGGGGATTCTCTTCCACCAGGGATCGTGGAAAAGCATGATCGTGGAAGCACCGTGGAAGAGCGGCGCTTCCAGCGCCGCGTAAAAGCGCCAGAATACATTCGGCTTTTGAAGGGCGGCGTAAGGTACCGTGAAGAGCGGCCCTTTGAGGGCCGCGTAAAGTGCGAGAAATGATCCCGGGCTTCAGCCCCCGTGGTCGCATTCGCTGGAGAGATCGACCCGACATCCAATTCCCGCCGCACCCATCATTTACAATCCCAAACACATGTTCTACCGCTCCGATAACCGCTCTCCCGACCAACTCCGCCCGGTCGTTCTCACCCCGGATTTCATCTCCACCGCCGAAGGTTCCGTGCTGATTGAGGTAGGCAACACCCGCGTGATCTGCACCGCGTCGATCGAAGAGACCGTCCCGCAGTTCATGCGCAACACCGGCAAGGGATGGATCTCCAGCGAATACAGCATGCTGCCCCGCTCCACCCTGACGCGCACTCCGCGCGAAGTTTCCAAGGGCCGCCAGAGCGGGCGCACCCACGAAATCCAGCGCCTCATCGGCCGTTCTTTACGGGCAGTAACGGACCTCACCCGCCTCGGCGAACGCACCATCTGGATCGACTGCGACGTCATCCAGGCCGACGGAGGCACGCGCACCGCCTCCATCACCGGCGCATTCGTGGCCCTCGGCCTCGCCCTGGAAAAACTGGTGGACTCAGGAACGCTGACGTCCGTTCCGCTCAAAGATTTCGTCGCCGCCGTAAGCGTAGGAATTGTGGATGGAGAAATCCTGCTCGACCTCTGCTACGAAGAAGACTCCCGCGCCGACGTAGACATGAACTTCGTCATGACCGCCGGACACAAGCTGGTGGAAGTCCAAGCGACCGCGGAACATCAAGTCTTCGACGAGCAACAACTAGCCAAGATGATCGCCTACGCCCGCCAGGGCGTGCAGTCGCTGATCGCCAAGCAGCAAGCCGTGCTGCAAGCGTTAACGCTGAGGCAGTAGCCGCGAAACATCTACCGCTCTGACGCCGACGTATTCGTGGTAACGTGTGCTTCGGAGACGACGGCATTAATTCTACGGATGGATTGAAAAAATGGCTGTCCGCGAAGTATCACTGCGAACCTTACGTGCTGTGAGAATCGTCCTGATTGGAATGGTCTTTCTCTACGTCTGGGTCGGAGAGACAGTCGGCCCTGAGCCAAAACCTGTTGA
This sequence comes from uncultured Acidobacteriaceae bacterium, assembly GCA_963709305.1. Taxonomy (GTDB): domain Bacteria; phylum Acidobacteriota; class Terriglobia; order Terriglobales; family Acidobacteriaceae; genus Sulfotelmatobacter. Next base: position 377,309 of record CAVPWO010000019.1, read on the forward strand.
TCCATTATTGCGTATCGTTGTTTACGCTTTGGCGGCTAGCATAATCCCGACAGCGATCTGGCTGCGTAGCAGAGAACTCAAACGCGCTAAAGACAGGTTAGTTCGTCAACCAGGCGACGTTGGGGCGTTGCGACGGTGGAGAGCGATCCAATTAGTGGTTCTCGCGTGCTTCCTTGCCATACCACTTTATGGCCTTGTGCTGCGATTTCAGGGCGAAACCCTTGTTCAGGCGCTTCCGTTCTATATCGCAGGACTCGCGTTGATGTCGTTTTTGCCTCTGTATGAAGCTGAGAAGACATGATCGAGATTCCGGGTGCCCCACGTCTCGCCTGTTTTGCGAGACGTGGGAATTTCTGCAAAGCGCATCAAGCTCAAAACCTAAATCGTACCCACCGCCCGGCAACGCAGCACTGGCAACCGAGCGCTTCCCCTACGCGATCCAAACCGTCTTGGCATTCACAAACTCGCGAATGCCCAGCGCCCCCAACTCGCGCCCGTGCCCCGATTGCTTCACCCCTCCAAACGGAATGCGCGGATCGGAGGCGACCATCTTGTTGATGAACACCATCCCCGCCTCCAGTTCGTTGATGAAACGCTCGCGCTCCTTATCGTCATTCGTCCAAGCGCTCGCCCCCAGGCCAAAGCGCACATCGTTGGCAATGCGGATCGCCTCATCCTGATCCTTCGCTCGAAAAATCGACGCCACCGGCCCGAAGAGTTCCTCGCCATACGCGGGCGAGCCTTTCGGAATGTTGGTCAATACCGTGGGCGCATAGAAATTTCCTTTTCCCTTCAGCGGATGCCCGCCGGTCAGCACCTTCGCTCCCGCCTTCACCGTTTTCTGCACATCCGCGTCGAGCGAATTCACCGCATCGGCCGTAGCCAGCGGACCGAGTTCCGTATTCTCGTCAAACGGATCGCCGATCTTCAGGCTCTCCATGCGCTCCACAAACTTGCGCTCAAACTCCGCCGCAATCGGCTCGGCAACGATAAATCTCTTAGCGGCAATGCACGACTGCCCGTTATTGATGACTCGTGCCTCGACCGCCGTCTTCACCGCCGCATCCAAATCCGCGCTGGGCATGACAATAAACGGATCGCTCCCGCCCAACTCCAGCACAACTTTCTTGATCCGTTTCGCCGCTCCCACGCCGACCTGAATCCCTGCCTGCTCGCTCCCGGTCAGCGTCGCCGCCACCACCCGCGGATCGTTGAGCAGCGCGTCCACCTGGGACGAACCAATCAGCAGGGTCTGGAAAACGCCTTCAGGAAAACCCGCCTCGAGAAAAATACTTTCAATCGCCAGCGCGCACTGGGGCACATTCGACGCGTGCTTCAGCAGTCCAACATTGCCCGCCATCAGCGCCGGCGCCGCAAAACGAATCACCTGCCAAAAGGGAAAATTCCACGGCATCACCGCCAGCACCGGCCCGATCGGGAGATAACGGATAAAGCTTTTCTTCGCCCCTGTCTCGACCACTTCGTCGGCCAGAAAGCGCTCCGTATTCTCGGCATAGTAGCGGCATGCGGTGGTGCACTTCACCGCTTCGGCTACGGCAGCCTTATACGGCTTTCCCATCTCCAGCGTCATCAAGTGAGCAAACTTGTCCTTGTCGCGCTCCAGAATTTCCGCCGCCTTGAGCATGCGCTTAGCGCGGAAGGCAAACGGCGTCTTCCGCCCAGCTTTAAACGCGCTGACAGCCAGCTGCAACTTCTTCTCAATCTCGGCATCCGAAAGCGCCTGAAATGTTTTGACTACTTCGCCCGTCGCGGGATTAATGGTTGCAATGGCCATGATGGCAGGACTACCTTTCGTTTCTATGATTGAGCTTCGAGATTTTAAGGTTGCAGGACGCAAATCTAGGCGCGTGTGAGCCCTCAGACTGGTCAGACCACTATACTATTTTGGATTGCTAAACCCAGAAGGCAGTATCTACTTTGCGTATATACAAGGGGCGTTCATGACTACTGCAAAGGTATTTCGCTCCGGCAATAGCCAGGCAGTTCGACTGCCCAAACGATACCGGTTCAAGGGCAAGGAAGTGGAGATTTTCCGTCGGGGCAATGAAGTTGTTTTGCGGGAAAGTCCGATAATCTGGCACACGCCTTTGACCTGATCATCGGCTTGCCCGACGACTTGGAAATTCCGGATCGAAAAACGGATCTTCCACGGGAACGCGGAGGTTCGTGAATGGACACGCGCTACCTGCTCGACGCGAACATCGATCTTTGGATCGTGGCTGCGCTGTCCGCAGGACTGACCCTGGTGACGAATAACGAAAGGAATTCCGCCGTGCCCTTGGACTGAAGATCCAGAACTGGACCGCCTGACTTTGCTCCCCGTGGTTTACAATAATCCGTTCCGCGCACTCGTCTTCATTGTGCAATTCTGATTCTGCAATTCTGGAGGATCCTATGAAAATCACACCCGGCAAACTGGCCGGCCTCAAAAAAGTCTCCAACGAACGCGGCATCATCGCCGCCGCCGCCATGGACCAGCGCGGCTCCCTGCAAAAATCCTTGGCCAAGGAAAAAGGCGGCGAAATTACCGACGCCATGATGGAAGAGTTCAAAATTCTGGTCACCGAAGTTCTCACTCCGCATGCCTCCGCCATTCTGCTCGACCCCGAGTGGGGACTGCCCGCCTCCAAGCGCCGCGCGAAAAATGCCGGCCTCCTGCTCGCCTATGAAAAGACTGGATACGACAAGACCGGTCCCGGCCGCCTTGGCGATCTGCTCGATCACTGGTCGGCCCGCCGCTTGAAAGAAGCCGGCGCCGACTGCGTGAAGATTCTGCTCTACTACACTCCCGACGATCCTAAAGATGTCAACGATAAGAAGCATGCGTGGGTCGAGCGTATCGGCGACGAATGCCGCGCCAACGACATTCCCTACTTCCTGGAATTCGTCGGCTATCAGGAAGGTGCGGACGAGAAGGGCCTCGATTACGCGAAGAAAAAGCCACACATCGTCACCGAGAGCATGCGCGAATTCAGCAAAGACCGTTACGGCGTCGACGTATTGAAAGTTGAAGTGCCGGTGAACATGAAGTTCGTCGAAGGCACCAAGTCATTCGGCGGACAGAAAGCCTACACCAAGCAAGAGGCCATCGACCTGTTTCACAAAGCCGCCAACGTCGCCACCAAGCCTTTCATTTATTTGTCCGCGGGCGTTAGTAATGCCGAGTTCAGCGAGACCCTCGAACTTGCCGGGGAATCCGGCGTGAAGTTCAATGGCGTGCTCTGCGGCCGCGCCACCTGGAAAGACGGCATCCCCATTTACGCGAAGCAAGGCGCGAATGCCTTCCGCAAGTGGCTCGAAACCGAAGGCGTGAAGAACATCCACAATGTCAACGACAAACTGAAAGCCGCCACCAGTTGGCATTCCATCTACGGCGTGGAACTAGTCCACGCGTAGAAGCTTGATAGAGAAGTAGAAAGCGGGTGCCCCATTCTAACGTCGCGCTCTTTGCGACGTTAGAGTGGGGATTTTAACTTTATTTTCGACTTCCGATTTCGTCTCAACTCAAGAACCCCTCCCGCCGCTAGAATACTCCGATGAACGTCCTCATCACCGGCGCCTCCACCGGCATCGGATACGAACTCGCCAAACTCTTCGCCCGCGACCATCACAACCTGGTCCTGGTCGCCCGGAGCGCCGACAAGCTCGCTCAAGTCGCGACCGAACTGCAACCGCACGGCGTCACCGTAAAGACCATCGCACTCGATCTGGCCACGCCACTGGCGCCCAAATTTCTCTTCGACCGGCTGCAAAGCGAAAACACTCCCATCGACATCCTCATCAATAACGCCGGCTTCGGCGCCCACGGCGAATTTGCCACGATGCCGGAAGCAGAAATCCTGGGCCAGATCCATCTCAACATCACCGCGCTGACCGAACTCACGCGACTCTTTCTCCCGCCCATGATCGAGCGCCGCTCCGGCCGTATCATGAATGTCGCCTCCACCGCGGCTTTCCAGCCCGGCCCGCTGATGGCGGTCTACTATGCGACCAAGGCGTACGTGCTTTCTTTCTCGGAAGCCATCGCCAACGAACTGCGCGGCTCTGGCATAACCGTGACATGCTTTTGTCCGGGAGCCACCCACACCGGATTCGCCAGGCGCGCGGGCACAGAAAATTCCCGTCTCTTCAAACAGGTCGGCGCCATGTCCGCAGAGAGAGTCGCACGCGACGGTTATCGAGCACTAATGGCCGGCCGCACCGTGGCCATCTCCGGCGCGCACAACTGGCTCGTAGCCGAGTCCGTGCGCTTCGCTCCGCGCACAGTAGTTACGGCCATCTCGCGCTGGGTAGCAGAAAAAGTCCCGTAGAAACGTAGCCAGCTACATCTCTACAATACGCAATACATATTCATCACCAGCCCCCCGCCGTTTACAAATCGCTACTGACTCTTTGCAAACCTTTACCCGCGAAAAAGATACTTTGTGCTAGCGCGCGGGTCTAAGCCACTGGGAGCGAGTCCGCTCCCCAGGTCTACAAATCGAAGATTGCACCTCACGGGCCTTCGACAGGAGGTAGCAAATGGGAAACACCAGTAGTTACCCCGTTTCGACCTTTTTGACTCTGGCCGGGACAACCACAAGAAAAATTCTCGCAGCATTCACAGCGCTACTTTTCACCGTCACCTGCATGGCGCAGGACACCACTCAACCAACTTCACCGCATGATCCACAGAGCAGCACGCAGCCACAGCGCCAGGCTGCCACCGTCACCGGCACGCTTGCCGCCGGAACCAGAATCCCGCTTGTCCTCACGCACGACATCCGAAGCAAATCCATGCATCGCGGAGATCCCATCTACGCGCAAGTCAGCGCGCCCGTCGATTCCGGCAACCAGATGGTGATTCCGCCAGGAACATTTGTGCAGGGCACGGTGGCCCGGCTGCAGCAGAAGCAAGGCCGCGCCGAACTTCATCTTCAATCGATGTCAATCACCTTTCCAGACGGCTCCGTCGTTCCTGTCTCCGGACCGCTGACCCTGGAGAGTGATGAAGGCTACGCGTTGAAAGACCCGGGCGCAGGCCGGACGATCGGCTTCGTCGCCTTGCCTGCGGCCGGCGCGGGCCTCGGAGCTTTGATCGGTCACTCCGCCGCCAGTTCACAAAGCAGCACCATCACCAGTTCGCTTCCGCCCGGTTGCACCGGACCTCCACCGGGATGTCTTTCGTCCAGCTTAAGCGTTCCTGCCAACAAGGGAGAAAGCACCGTGATTGGCGCGGCGGTCGGCGGCGCCATCGGACTGGTGGCTTCACTCACGCTCGTCGCCATGTCTAATAATTTTTTCCTGAACGTAGGAACGCCTGTCGACATGGTGCTGCAGCAACCTCTCTCGCTGCCGGAACCACAGGCGGCAAACGCGGTTCAGGAATCCATACAACAGCCAGTCGCGGTGCAGCCTATCGCCAAACGTCCGTCACCACCGCCGCAACCTTCTGTCAGCAATCATGGAACTTGCTACACACCCGGTACGCCAGGGACGCCGGACACGGTCATTCCGGGACCCCCCGGACCGGATGGCGTACCAGGACCTTCAAGCACGATCCCCGGCATACCGCCGACTCCCGGCACGCCGTATCCCTGTCCGTGAGACGAAGTGGAAAACCAAAGCACGCCATCGGAGACTCGGCGCTTCGGTTTTCCACAGCTTTATTTTGAGGATGTGATGAACAACCTTTACTGAGATTTCTCTTCTGTCTAGTTTGGAAATCGTAGGTACCGGGTGTGGCGCTACGCTAGTCCTAGGAAACTCGCGGCCCCCGCAACCTCCCCATGTGAGTGAGGGACAGCTGGGACATCCGAAAGCCAGGGCGCTTTGGTAAGCTAACCCGAATAGCTCGGGACCGGCGCCCGTTGTGGGAGTGATCACTCCTAACGTTTTTAACAGCGCGTATCGGCGAAAGGAGAAATCAAAAGAAGAAGAGCAAGAGGAAAGCTGAGAAGAAAGAAGAACAGAATGAGATCATGTGGGGACAGCCGCCCCCGGCTGTCCAGCCGAGCAAAGCTCGGCAGATCTAACTCCTCATTCGTAGAGACGTAGCTTGCTACGTCTTGCGTCCAGCACAACCGCGGCGTCGTTCCGGGGAAATCCTTGCCTAGCGTGATCCTGTCTCTGACCGGCCTTTCTCCGCGCACTCCGCGCCCCCTTCGCGTCCTCTGCGATAAGAGCTTTTGTTGTACTCTAAATTCGGAAAGCCGACCCATGCCCACACTCATCCCCGAACCCAAGCGAATCCAATCCGCCGGCAACAAACCCAAACTCATCGACGAATACATCGGCCGCGTCAACACAAAAACCTCCGCCGCCAGCGTCGCCCACATGCGCAGTCCTCAAGGATGGCTCGAGCCCGGCCAAACCCCCGAGTTCGACGAGTTCACCATCGTCCTGAAAGGAATGCTCCGCGTCGAACACAAAGGCGGCACCCTCGACGTCGCGGCCGGACAAGCCGTCATCGCCCACGCCGGCGAATGGGTGCGTTACTCCACGCCAGAAGATGGCGGCGCGGAATACATCGCGGTTTGCCTGCCCGCATTTTCAATGGAGAGCGTGCACCGGGACGAATGACTCGCTCCGAAAAGAGTTGCCTGCCAGTGGAACCCCGCCCATGCGCGCCCTAATCGCCAGGAGTGGAGCTGGTGTTTTTCCCGACACCTCAATCCTTCCGACTGTCCGCCGGCGAATGGCCGCTGTAGAATCCTCCAGTGCTGAAGAAGCTCACTCTTTTACGTGATCGCGTTCAGGACTGGCAGTCTTACCCCTTCACAGTCCCAGCCGTTCGCGAAATGGACGAAATAATCTTCCGATCACGCATTTGCTTCTTTGCGGGCGAGAACGGCACCGGAAAATCGACTCTACTGGAGGCCATCGCGGCACACTATGGGTTCGGCCGCGAGGGAGGAAACCGCAACTTCAGCAACGACTCGACAGAGAGCAATCACTCGATCGATCCGTTAGTCAAAGCGTTGCGTTTATCCTTTGACTTCCGAACCGGAGCCGGATTTTTCTTGCGGTCAGAAAGCTTTTTCAATACCGCCTCGCACATCGATGCGCTGGAAAGGGAACCCGAGGGAACATCGATCATCGGCGCCTACGGAGGCCGCAGCCTGCACACGCGCTCTCACGGAGAGACCTTTTTCACCTTGCTCGATCTGAAGTTCCGGCGTAATGGACTATTCCTCCTCGATGAGCCTGAGGCCGCGCTCTCGCCGCAGCGCCAGCTTTCGTTTCTGGTACTGATCCACGATGTTCTACGAGAATTCAAAGATGCGCAGTTCATCATCTCCACTCACTCCCCGGTTCTGCTCGCTTATCCCAAGTCACAAATCCTTTCGTTCGATGAAGAACGTATCCGCGAAATTGACTACGAACAAACAGGATCGTTCCGAGTCACCCACCGCTTTCTTAACGAGCGCAAACAGTTTTTAGAGGAACTCTTCGCAGATACCCCCTCACTCTTTGGAGAGGAATGAGCATCGCGCTAGCTTGTGGTTCTAGCTGATAGCTGAAGGCTGAGAGCTGACGGCTGGCTTTTCACTCCCACTCAATCGTCCCCGGCGGCTTCGACGTGATGTCATACACCACGCGGTTCACACCTTTCACCTCATTTACAATCCGCGTAGAGATAATCTTCAATACCTCGTGGGGAAGCGGAACCCAGTCAGCCGTCATCCCATCTTCCGAACTGACGGCGCGGATGGCGCAAGTGTACGCATAGGTCCGCATGTCGCCCATCACTCCAACCGACATGACAGGCAGCAGCACAGCAAAAGACTGCCAAATTTTGTTGTAGAGGCCGGCCTCTTTGACCTCGCTGACCACAATGTCGTCGCACTCGCGCAGCAGCGCCAGCCGCTCGGGCGTGACTTCTCCCAGCACACGCACCGCAAGGCCGGGCCCGGGAAACGGCTGCCGCTGCAGGATCTCGTCGGGCATGCCAAGGTCGCGGCCAATCTTCCGCACTTCGTCTTTGAATAAATCTTTCAGCGGCTCGATCAGCTTGAGCTTCATTTTTTCCGGCAGCCCGCCGACATTGTGGTGCGACTTGATCACCTGCGACGGCCCGCGCACCGAGCGCGACTCAATCACGTCGGGATAAAGCGTCCCCTGCACCAGCCACTTGACCTTGCCCTCCGTCTTCTCGATGCGGCGGGCTTCTTTTTCGAATATCTTGATAAATTCATTGCCGATGATCTTGCGTTTCTTCTCGGGATCGCTGACGCCTTTGAGCTTTCCCAGGAAGCGGTCAGTCGCGTCGACCGCATCCAGATTCAGCTTGAGCTTGTCGCGCAGCACTTTCTGCACTTTCTCGAATTCGTTCTTGCGCAGCACGCCGTTGTTCACGAAGATGCAGGTCAGCCGCGACCTACCCTTGGCGTCGCGTAATGCGCGATCCACTAACACTGCCGCGACCGACGAATCCACGCCGCCCGAGAGTGCGCAAATCGCGCGCCCGCTGCCCACCTGCTGTTTAACCTGCTCGATGGTCGAATCAATAAAGCGCTGCGGAGTCCATGTCGGCTTCGCGCCGCAGATCTGGAAGATGAAATTCTTCAGCATCTGCGTGCCCTGTGGCGTGTGGTGCACCTCGGGATGGAATTGCACCGCGTACCATTTCTTCGCCGTATTCTGAATGCCGGCGACCGCGTAGTGAGTCTTGGCCATCAGTTCGAAGCCCGGCGGCAGTTCGAGCGCTTCGTCCCCGTGCGACATCCAGACCGCAAGCTTCTTGGCCAGGCCCTGAAACAGAATCGAATCGGAAACAATATCGATTTCGGCGTGTCCGTACTCGCGCTTGTCGGCCGGGCGCACCTTGCCGCCCAGCGTGTGCACCATGAATTGCAGTCCATAACAGATGCCGAGCACCGGCAATCCCAGCTCGAACACGCGCGAATCCGCGGGCGGCGCATCCTTGTCGTAGACCGACCAGGGCGCTCCCGAAAGCACGATGCCAACGGGCGCATAACTCTTGATCTCCTCGATCTTGGCCGTACAAGGCAGCACGACGGAGAACACATTCTGTTCCCGGATGCGGCGCGCGATCAGTTGGGTATACTGCGCCCCAAAGTCGAGGATGACGATGCTCTGTGCGACAGAAGACTGGCCGAGTGCAGGCTGGTTGCGGGGGGATTGAATTTGCCGGGATTGTTTTTCCACGAATGAGTTTCTCAAATTCGAACAGACAGTGTAAAGCTCTATCGTTCGTAGAGACGTTGCTTGCAACGTCTCTCTCGCCATCGCCCGAAATGCCGCCGGGAGAGACAGGCGAGCTACATCTCTGCGGCGAAATTCGGCACATCGCTCAGAATCGGTTCATCACGGTCGATGGTAGTCTGAAGCGGCGGTGTTCGCGGGAATGTCCTCGGCAGCGGAGCCGGCGGCGGTGGCATCAGCAAGGCCGACGGCGTTTCCGCAATGCAGACGTATCCCGCGAGACGCGCCATGTAGAGCCAATCGGCGAATGCCAGGTAAACCAGCGTCACCAAAATCATTCCTGCAACGATCAATCGCCACGGAATCATCCCCGCAAATCCCAGCGGGACTGATGCCAGGGTGGTTGCCGCGACGAAGACGACCAGATGCGCAAGCCCCATCCAGGTGCTGAGCGCAAAGACGGCGCCCGTCCGTTCCCGCGTAAGGGCAACGGCAGAGGCAATGGCACTCGCCGCGTCCTCAGCGTCTCTGACGGCGAAAATGCCGGCCAGCGACAACAGCCAGTTCAATGCCCACCACAAATAGCAGATCAATCCGCCCAGGGGCAGAAACAAGGAGAAGGCGAGGCCGGGCCGAGGATTGGCGTCTGGCGAAGCGAATCCGGCAACAACCGCCGCACCCACGAATCCCAGGACTGCGGCGAGCGCCAACACCACGCGCAGAAAGTTGAGCCGGAGAAGCGAAGCAAAAGATACCGTAGAGACGTTGCTTGCAATGTCTCTCTCACCATCATCGGGAACGCCGCCGGCAGAAACGTTGCCGGCAACGTCTCTATGAAAATAATCCAGCAAGCCGCGAACCGTCGCGATCCGGCCCACGGAGGCGACGAAAATCCAGAGGATGCTCAGCAGCAACGCCGTCAACAACACGGCCATCGCGGCCCGGTTCAGACTTCCGCGCAAAATATGAGCAATCGCCTCGGCGACAAAATACGGATGCCGCGTGCGCAGAAAAAGCAGTTCGCCATTAGTGACCGGCAAGGTATCGAAGTATTCGAACAGCCCGAAGATAGAAACCGCCGTCGCGGTTGCGCCCACAATCCAGCGCCACATGATTTCCGCCAGGGTGAGCGAAGGCCGCCGGAAGGCGGCGCGAAACCCTTCGAGCGTGGGCGAGATCGCCATGTGTGCCTAGGATAACTGATCCGCCGACCCGGAGAAGACTGACTTCATGAATGCCGTCCTGAGCATGAATGTCGTCCCCGGCATGAATGTCATCCTGAGCGCAGCACGGGCTCCACGAAGTGGAGCCGGTGCGAAGTCGAAGGATCCCTGCTCACATAACAGCGCCCGTAGCGGGGACGGCCGTTCTCTCTTAACGCACAGGGGTGTCGCGAAAAATCTTGACGTATCTTGACACGATATTGCCTCCGACCTTGCATCCGCCCCTCATTACCCAGCATCTTGATAGATATAAGCATACGGTCGCCCGCAGTTTTCGTTTCGTCGAGAATGGGGCGGATTTACTAACGATTTACACCATCGGAGGAAAACATGAAATTTGGAGCATCATTGGCTTCATGCGCAGTATTCGCAGTCGTGTTATCAGCAGCGGCTTTTGCCAAGGACACACATTCCGGCAAATTCACGCTGAGCGAGCCCGCAAGAGTGGGCACCACCCAACTGCAGCCCGGAGACTACAAGGCGGAGTGGAGCGGGCCCGCGGATAACCTGCAGATCTCGATCATCCAGCGCGGCCAAACGGTCGCCACCACGCAAGGGCATCTCAAGAATCTGCAACAGCCTGCGCCTTACAGCGCGGTGACTGAGAGCACGCTGGCCGACCAGACCAAGAAAGTCGACGAGATCGATTTCAACCACAGCACGGAAGCGCTGCTGGTGGGAGGCGAATAGTCTTTACCCGACGGGCAGCTTCGCGGCTGCCCGTTTTTCCTTCTAACTTATCTGACTACGATATTCAGCAACTTACCCAGCACATAGATGTTCTTCACAATCTGTTTGCCTGCGATCGCCGCCCGCACCTTCTCATCGGCCAGCGCGCGTTCGACAACGGTTTCTTCCGTGGCGTCGGCCGACACGACGACACGGCCGCGTAGCTTGCCGTTGACTTGCACCGGGATTTCGATTTCTTCTTCTTTCGCTAGCAGTGCATCGTACTTCGGCCACGGCGCCTTCAGCAGGTTGCCAGTTTCCCCCAGCATCTCCCAGAGTTCGTGCGCAAGATAAGGCGCGAAGGGCGCGAGCAGCAAAACCAGGTTGCGCTCCACATCGGCCAGGAACGGCGCCGGAATTTCATTCCTGGCGATCGCCTCTTCCGCGCCATACAAAACGTTGACCAATTCCATGATGGCCGAGATGCAGGTGTTGAAGTGCCAGCGTCCCCGAAAGTCGTCGCTGACGCGCTTGATCGTCTGGTGCAGCTTGCGTTGAATGGCGCGCGCCGCCGGCGGTAGAGAGGTTGCTTGCAACGCCTCTGCCGGCGGCGTTCCGGAAGGTGCCGAGCGAGACGTTGCGAAGTTGTTTCGAATCACGAACCGATACACGCGCCCGAGGAACCGCTGAATGCCTTCGATGCCGGAATCCTGCCAGTCGAGATCGCGGTCGGGCGGCGCGGCGAACAAACTGTAGAGCCGAGCCGCGTCGGCTCCATAGCGCGCCACCATCTCGTCGGGCGAAACCACGTTACCCAGGCTCTTCGACATCTTCGCGCCATCTTTAATGACCATGCCCTGCGTGAACAAACGGTCGGCGGGCTCGTCGTTGGTGATCATGCCCAGGTCGCGCATGAACTTCGTCCAGAAGCGCGAGTAGATCAGGTGCAAAATCGCGTGCTCGACGCCGCCGATATATTGATCGATGGGAAACCAATACTGCGCGATCTTGCCGTCGAACGGCGCATGATCGTTGTGCGCGTCGGTGTAGCGATAGAAATACCAGGACGAATCGACGAACGTGTCCATGGTATCGGTCTCGCGGCGCGCCGGGCCGCCGCACTTGGGACACGTGGCATTGACGAATTCCGGCACGCGCCCAAGCGGCGATCCGCCAGTCAGCGTGATGTCGACATTTTCCGGCAAGATCACCGGCAGATCTTTTTCCGAAACGGCGACGATACCGTCCTTCGCGCAATAGAGCATGGGGATCGGCGTCCCCCAATAGCGCTGGCGCGAAATTCCCCAGTCTTTCAGGCGATAGGTGACGGTCGCTTTACCGAATGCTTTTTTCTCGGCATCGGCCGACATTTTTTTTATCGCGTCGTCGCAGGCGAGGCCGTTGTAAGGACCAGAGTTGATCAGCAAGCCCTGGTGCGCGACGAAGGGTAATGCCGGTTCTGCGACCGTCTCTTCAGGATCGTCGGCGAGCGGGACAATGACCAGCCGAATTTCCAACTTATACTTCTTCGCGAATTCGTAGTCGCGCTCATCGTGCGCGGGCACGCTCATGATGGCGCCCGTACCGTAGTCCATCAAAATATAATTCGCAATCCAGATGGGCACCTTCTCGCCGTTAAACGGATTGATGGCGTAGCGTCCCGTGGGCACGCCGTGCTTTTCGATCTCGCCGATATCTCCCGCTTCTTTCGCCTTTCGCTGCTCCGCGATCAGTTGATCGACTTTCGCGCGCAGGTCGGCGTTCCCGGCGGCAAGATCTTTCACAACGGGATGCTCGGGCGCAAGCTGTACCGAGGTCGCGCCGTAGATCGTATCCACGCGCGTGGTAAAGACGCTGATAGTCGAGCCCGCAGAGCCACTGGCGCCTCCCAGTTTGAAATCGACCAGCGTGCCCTCGCTGCGGCCGATCCAGTTGCGCTGCATGGTGCGAACCTTTTCCGGCCAGCCTTCGAGTTTGTCGAGGCCGCGAAGCAATTCCTCCGCGTACTTCGTCGTACGCACGAACCACTGCTCCAGCTCGCGCTGCTCGACCAGCGTGTCTTCGTGACGCCAGCAGCAGCCGTTTGGAAGAACCTGCTCGTTGGCCAGCACGGTGCAACACTTCGGGCACCAGTTCACCTTGCTCTTCTTGCGGTAAGCCAGCCCTCGTTCGAACAACTTCACGAAGAACCATTGGTTCCAGCGATAGTAGTCCGGCAGGCAGGTAGTCACCTCGCGCGACCAGTCGTAGGCGAAGCCCAGGCGATTCATCTGCGCCTTCATGCTGGCAATATTGCCGAGCGTCCACTGGCGCGGCGGCGTGTTGTTCTGAATGGCCGCATTTTCCGCGGGCAAGCCAAACGAATCCCAGCCCATGGGATGCAGCACGTTGTAGCCGTTCATCCACATGTAGCGAGCCAGCGCATCGCCGATGGAATAATTGCGCACGTGTCCCATGTGCAGCGCACCTGAGGGATAGGGCAGCATTTCCAGCACGTAATACTTTTTCTTAGTCGAGTCCGGCTCGGCGGCGTAGAGCGATGCGTCCTTTTGCCAGCGCGCAAACCACTTGGTTTCCACGCGCTGGGGATCGTAGCGCTCGTCGTTACGCTCCGGATTGTGACGTTCCGCCACGCTGGCGTCGGATTTTCCTTCCTGTTGCATAAATGAAGTTGGCCGAAAGCACAAACTTAGATTCTACAACGCCCGCCGTAGAGACGTTGCTTGCAACGTTTCGCCATCATCCGTAACGCCGCCGGCAAGCCGTAGCAAGCTACGTCGCTCCGACCAGCTTCTTTAATGCATCGACGTTTCGGCGGTCATCTCCCGGCTGCTCGATCGGCGTTTCCGCGATAAACGCCGCATGCGCCAGTCGTAGGTCGTTGAGCAGAATGCGAAAAGTCTCTTTGCCGATGGTTCCCTTCCCTATCTGCTGATGCCGATCCAGCTTCGATCCGCGCGCGGCTTTGGCGTCGTTGCAGTGCCAGACTTTCACGTTGTTCAGTCCAATCGTCGCATCGAGATGCCGCAAAGTTGCGTAGAGACCTTCCTCGCTGACAATGTCGTATCCAGCAACATGCATGTGACAAGTATCGACGCAGGCCGCGACGGGAACGATTCCGCGGAGCCGCTCCAGAACTTCCGCGACTTGCTCGAAGCTACTGCCAAGAGAGAATTCCGCTCCGGCAGTGTTTTCTATCAAAATCGTCAGACCGCCCTTAGCCAGATCGAGTCCTTCGGTAGATGCGGCGATGGCAGCGGCAGTGCGCAGCAATCCCTGCTCGCGGTCGGCGCCACGAAACGACCCCGGATGCAAGACTAAATATTCCGCACATAGAGAAAGCGCCCGCTCCACTTCACCGCGGAATGCCTGCATCGACTTCCGCAAAAACAGTTCGTTGGAACTCGCCAGATTCACCAGATAATTGGTATGGATGACCAGTGGCTTTAGATCATAGCCGCCGCGCAGCCGGTTCATCTCGGCGCACTGCAACTCGCCGAGTCCATACGGGGCCCACTGGCGCGGGCTGGAAGAAAAAATCTGGAAAGTATTGCAGCCCAGGCGATAGGCCCGTTCGGCGGCATTCTGCACTCCTCCTGCGGAGGAAGTATGAATGCCGATGCGGCGCGAAGTCAGCCGGGGCGGGCGTTTCGGCGCGGGCCGCTTGAGGATGTCTTGTTCCTGCGCCAGAGAGCGAGGCATAAGAAAAGTATAAACAGAGTATGACTCTCGCCTCGCTTTTGCTCGGCGGGACGGGCAAACGCGCCCGTTCCCACACGAGCATTGTTCTCGATTGTTATCCTGAGTGAAGTTGCCTTGCGCGAAGCGCACGGCAACGCAGTCGAAGGATCCCTTTCGCCGAGCAAACACCCAGGCTCGGACGGGTATTCGCGTGAGAGCCCTGAACGGTTCGGAGAAGGTTCCCTGAGCGGTTTATCTTAAGGTGTAGCGATCCTTTGCCATTTTGCGAGAGGTCTGCTTCATTTGCGGTGCAGGTGCGGGCAAATGTAAACTTGGGGAGCGGCTTCTCCTGCGGCCGTGAGCACAGTCGGGCTTCGCTCGACGGACAGCCGAGAGCTTGCACTGAGCGAAGTCGAAGGGTGGCTGTCCCTACATGGTCCTTTCCTAAAGGTGAATTTATGTTAGTTGTCATGCAGGCTCAGGCCACCGAAGAGCAGGTGCGCGCCGTTTGCCAGAAGATTGAGAACCTGGGATATCGCGCACACTCCATGCCGGGCGCGCAACGCACCGCCATCGGCATCACCGGCAACAAAGGAGAAGTCGAGCAGGGCACGCTGGAAGAGATGCCCGGCGTGCAGGAAGTGATCAAGGTTTCGAAGCCTTACAAACTGGTCAGCCGCGATGTCAAGCAGGACAACACGGTCATTCGTTTTCCGGGAACCGCTGCGACTATCGGAGGGCCTGGACTGGCGATTGTCGCCGGCCCGTGCGCCATTGAGAGCCGCGAGCAGGCGTTCACCGTCGCGGAGCGTGTGGCTCGCGCGGGGGCGCAGTTCTTCCGCGGCGGCGCCTACAAGCCACGTACTTCACCTTACTCTTTTCAAGGATTGGCCGAAGAAGGCTTGCAGATCATGGCCGACATCCGCCAGCAGTTCGGGATGAAGATCATCACCGAGGCGATTGACAACGAATCGCTCGACCTGGTCGAAGAGTATGCCGACGTGATCCAGATCGGCGCCCGCAACATGCAGAATTTTTCTTTGCTGAAGCGCGCCGGACGCGCCCGCAAGCCCGTGCTGCTGAAACGCGGCATGTCGGCCACGCTGGAAGAATTCCTGATGGCCGCCGAATACATTCTGAGCGAAGGCAACTACAACGTCGCCCTGTGCGAACGCGGCGTCCGTACCTTCGCCGACCACACCCGCAACACGCTCGACCTGAGCCTGGTGCCAGCAGTGCAGCGGCTCAGCCATCTGCCGATTCTGGTTGACCCCAGCCACGGCACCGGAAAACGCAACAAAGTCACTCCCCTATCGCGCGCGGCCGTTGCTGTGGGCGCCGATGGATTGATGGTGGAGGTGCACCACAAGCCGGATGAAGCTCTCTCCGACGGCCCCCAATCGCTCTTCCCCGATCAGTTCGATGAGTTGATGGAGCAAGTGCGCCAGATCGCCGCGGTCGTGGGAAGAACCGTGCCTCCCATTGGAGTGCGGGAACCAGCGGCAGTCAGTAAATAAATACCAAGGGGTGCCCCATCCCTTATCGCGCCTTTCGCGATAGGATGGGAGTCTGGACTTAATTCGTCCAAAGACTCTGTTGTTTCTGTAGCTCGATTTTCCGGCGTTCGAGAATCAGCAGATTGCTGATCAAAATCCTCGCCTGTCCCCCTGCAAAGAACGCAGGGGCAAGGACGGGGCACCCCAGCATTCCGGTTCTGCTAGTCTTTCTTCTCCTGAGCAGACGCCATCTTGCGAAAACTCCTCTTCATTGCGGTTCTCATTCCCATCCTGGCCGGAGCCGGCTGGTGGTATTTCCGCGAGCAATCGCTTCCCGACTACGGGCCCGCCTACCGAGAATACGCCTACGTCAGCAACGGCAAAAGCAACACGGTCAGCGTAATTGACCTGCGCACGTTCTCATTGTTCAAGACCATTCCGGTCGGCAGCGAGCCCACTGGGATCGCGGCCAACAAGAAGAAAAATGAAATCTACGTAGTCAATTCCGGATCGAGCAATGTCAGCGTCATCGACGCGGAGACCAACACCGTGGTGGCGACGATTGGGGTCCACGGACGTCCGTACTTCATCGACGTCACCGAGGACGGCAAGCGCGCCTATGTCGCCAACTCGGCCTCCTCCAACGTCAGCGTGATCGATCTGGAGACGCGGCTGGTGATCGGCAACGTGCGCGTCGGCGCGTCGCCGGGGCTGGCGCGGGTTTCGCCGGACGGTTCGACGGTCGTAGTCAGCAATCGCGGTGACAACACGGTCTCGGTGATCGACGCGAAGTTCCTGCGCGTGCGTGCGACTCTGCCGGTCTGTCAGCAGCCGGAAGACATTGCGATCCTGCCCGACTCGAGCAAGGCGTTTGTCGCCTGCTCCGGATCGGCGCAAGTCGCCTCAATTGCGCTGCAGAGCAATACTCAAAAAGGCGACCGCCTGATGGCGCTGCTCGACGTGGGCCGCACTCCCGTCAGCCTTACCGTAAAGCCCGACGGTGGCGAGATGGTGGTGTGCAATTTCGATTCCGACAGCATCTCTATCATCGAGACTGGAAACGACGAAGTGGGCAACAGCCTGGAGATCGGGCAACATCCTTCGCGTGGCGCGGTCACGCTCGACAACTCGCGGCTCTACGTGACCAACTTCGGCTCGAATAGCGTCGCCGTCTATGACATTGATATGGGGCGCCGCATCTTTACGCTAACCGTCGGCAGCCGTCCCGACGGCCTCGCGCTGTCGCCGGATGAGAACTATATTCTGGTGCTCGATACGCAGTCGGGGGACGTCACCGTGATTCAGAAACGAAAAGCCCGGCGCACGTTAGAAACCTCGGAGTATTCGCTGCTGACGCTGATTCCCGTCGGAATGCAGCCGAACGCGATCGTGGTGAAGGCCTTCATGGCCAGCAAACCCCCAAAGAAGTGAGAGAGACGTTGCAAGCTAAGCATCCGTAGAGACGTAACTTGTTACGTCTCTCACCACAAGCACCTACGATTGAACCGGAACCGGCTTCCCGCAAAACCGATCCAATGCCGCCTTCAGGTCGGCGGCAATCGCCGGCGCTTCGCGTGACTCGATGTCACGGCGCTGCATCATGTAGACGAGATCTCCGTCGCGCAGAATCGCGATCGACGGTGAAGACGGCGGATATCCCGTGAAGTAGCCGCGTGCACGGTCGGTGGCTTCCGTTTCTTGCCCGGCAAATACGGAGTAGGCATGATCGGGCCGAATAGAATTCTGCAGCGCCATACGCACGGCAGGACGCATGCGTCCGGCGGCGCATCCGCAAATCGAGTTGACGACAACCATCGTCGTTCCGGGACGGTTCTGCAGCGCCCGGTCCACTTCCTCCGCGGTGCGCAGCTCTTCGATTCCCAAACGCGTCAACTCCTCACGCATGGGGACGACCATAATTTCGGGATACATCGGCATATGGGATCATTCCTCTGATTGAATCTCTGTATTTCTCTTGAATCTCTTATCTCTATTGTACTCGCCATTCCCCTGTCATCTTGAGCGAAGTTGCCGCTCGCGAAGCGAACGGCAACGCAGTCGAAAGATCCCTAACCGATTCACGCACCGGCTGGCGTCTCAGGGCGTTTCCTACAGGATGACGAATTAAGCCGATCCGGCAAAACACTCGATGTGTATATTGAAAGCGGCTCGCAAATGTTGCTTGAGGAAAATATTTCGCTGGCCCCGCTGACTACCTTCCGCCTCGGAGGTCCTGCGCGTTTCTTCGTGGAAGCCAAATCGGTTGGAGAGGTGCAAGAGGCGATCGCATTCGCGCGGGCGAAGAATTTGCCACTCTTCATCCTCGGCGGCGGCAGCAATCTGCTCGTGGCCGATACCGGCTGGCCCGGGCTGGTTGTGAAAGTCGCGATCCCCGGCATCGAGCGGCGCGCGGGCGAGATCGATGGCAAAGCGCTGTTCGACGTGGGCGCCGGCGAGTCCTGGGACCGCTTCGTTTCACAGGCTGTTATCGCGCAGTGCGCGGGAGTCGAGTGCCTGAGCGGAATTCCCGGCAGCGTGGGCGGCACGCCGGTACAGAACGTAGGCGCCTACGGACAGGAAGTTTCGGAGACCATTGAGTCCGTCGAAGTCCTCGATCTCAAAGACAACCAGATGCGCGAGCTGTGCCGCGAGGCCTGCGGCTTCACCTATCGCTCCAGCATTTTTAATACGACCGAGCGCGGACGGTTCGTCATTCTACGCGTCGCTTACGCCCTCACGCCCGGCGGCGAACCGCACATCGCCTATGCCGATTTAAAACGGCACTTCGAAGGCCGCGCGACACAGCCCAATCTGGCCGAGACTCGCAAGGCGATACGCCACATTCGCGCCCTGAAAGGCATGCTGATCGTCGATGGCGATCCCGATTCCCGGAGCGCGGGATCGTTTTTCAAGAATCCTGTCATCTCCCAGCAGCAGCACGAAGACTTAAGAAGCCGAGCCGCGGCGCGGGGATTGGCCATGCCCAGCTATCCCGCGCTGGAAGCCAGCAAGAAAGTTTCGGCGGCCTGGCTTGTCGAGCATTCGGGCTTCGCCCGTGGATACGGCTTTGGTCACGCCGGCATTTCGAGCAAACATGCGCTGGCCCTCGTGAATCGCGGCGGAGCCTCTGCCGCCGAAGTCCTCGCCTTGAAAGATCAGATCCAGCAGCGCGTCGAGCAAATCTGGGGCGTGCACCTGGAGCCGGAACCGGTAATGGTCGGCTTCTAAGAGCAGTTCCCAGTTGTCAGTTGTCAGCCGGCCAATCCCATCCCCTAGTTTGTCATTCCGAGCGAAGCGAGGAATCCGCTTTCTCTCGCCGGCGTCACAGCACATTCCTCGCGTCAAAAACAAGCCGCTCGGAATGACAAACTTTCCTTAAGTTCCGCAAGCGGCCTCTCCACGCTCGTTCTTCCAGAGAAATTCCCGAACAAAACCAGCATGGGGCAGGTCTTCATGAATGAGGGCAGACACGTGGTGGCCGGAGAGGCGATCCTGAGCGGAGTGATACCGACCGAGCGCACCGACAACGAGCGCTGTCAGGACGAGATGCTGGAAGCGCTGGTCCGGGAGCATTCGCGGCTGGTCTATCGTATCGCTTATGCCGTGCTGCGCCGCCATCACGACGCCGAAGACGCCACCCAGGAAACGTTTATGCGAGTGCTGCGCTACAGTTCGAAGCTTGCGGCCGTGGAAAATCAGAAGACGTGGCTGGCGCGAATCGCCTGGCGTGTCGCCGTGGACCGGAGCATGCAGCTCGGGCGGACGCGGGAAATTCCTCTGGAGGATCCCGAGAAGCCGTTGCCGGAAGTCGCCTCTGCCGACGATCCGGTAGATGAGACTGTGCAGGGCGCGCAGGTCGGTGTCGCACTGGAACGGATGTTGGCGGCGCTCCCCGAAAAACTGCGCGAACCCTTGATTTTGTCGGCCCTCCAAGAAATGTCGCCCAGTGAGGTCGGTGTCGCGCTCGGCATCAACGAAGCGGCGGTGCGGTCGCGAGTCTTCCGGGCGCGGCAAATATTGCGGGAGAAGTTAGCGCGACTGATTGGCAGAAAATAGATTGGCGGAAAACAGACTGGCAGAACGGTGACAACCATGGCCGACATGAAGCAGGACGAACTGGATAGCATACTCGATGTCGCGCTGGCGAAGTACGCGGCGGTCGAGCCGAGGCAAGGCCTCGACCAGCGGGTGCTGGCGAACTTGCGTGCCGAGCGGGCGCAGGTTGCAAATCGCGCGTGGTGGCGCTGGAGCGTGGTCTCCCTGGCGGCGGCAATTGTCACCGTGGCAATAACCTTCGCGTGGAGATCAGGCGAGCGGCCTCGTCCACTGGCGGCGGATCATCTTCCAATCCGGACGCCGAGCATGGAGCAGCCTGGACCGCGGGCCGCGGCGAAGACGGGAGCAAACAACGTTCACCCACAAGCGTCCAGTCCGGCGATACGGCAAGCCACCCATCGTGCTCGTCATAAGGTCGTCGAGCCCGCCGGTCCCAAGCTCGATCAGTTCCCGTCGCGGCAGCAACTGAGTGAGCAAGAACTGGCCTTAGCAAAGTATGTCAGCGAGTTTCCGCAGGAGGC
The DNA here is from genome assembly GCA_963709305.1 of uncultured Acidobacteriaceae bacterium. GTDB lineage: Bacteria > Acidobacteriota > Terriglobia > Terriglobales > Acidobacteriaceae > Sulfotelmatobacter. The sequence continues at coordinate 398,123 of CAVPWO010000019.1, forward strand.
CACGCTGATCGCCCGAGCGCAAGAAGAATACGAGAAAGAGATCCAGGAGAAAATGAAAGACGCAAATTCGGAGACCCAGTTTTCCAATTCGGACCAACAAGAAAGATGAGGCAGCTATCTATGCGAAAAACTTTTGTAGTGTTGATCGTGGCATTGACGATAGGGCTCTGGTTCGTACCGAGGCTCGCGGAAGCGCAGGAGGGGTCCAAAGAAAATAGCTCGGCAGAGCCCGCAAAGCCAAAACCGGTGCAACCCTTGCAGCCCTATCGTCTCGATTTTTCCTTCAATGAAGTGGCTGACGGAAAGATTCTAAACTCCCGGCACTACTCCATGAACCTGACTGCCGGTAACTCAGACGAGATAAAAATCGGGACGCGGGTTCCGGTTGCAAGCGGCTCAGGCTCGACCACGTCGATGCCCACTCAGTACCAGTACATGGACATCGGAACCCAAATCTGGTCTCAGCTGAGAGAGCACGGCGATGAGTTAATCTTAGTGGTCAGGGGCGAGGTCAGCAACCTGGATGTGGAAACCGGGGAGCACTCCGGGGCGTTCTTGCCGCCCGTGGTTCGGCAAATCAAGATCAATGGGGACACTTTGCTGGTGGTCGGGAAACCGATCGTGATCGGCAGCGTGGACGATCCCAACTCCAAGAAACAGTTTCAGCTCGAAGTGACCGTAACCAAACTGAAATAGTTCGGGCGGACACTCTTAACGCAATTGTTTGATTTTGATTTTGATTGCTGATTGAAAATGGGGACCTTCCGAAGTGCTTTACGCTCTTCAATCAGCAATCAAAAATCAACAATCAACAATTCTTCACTCATGGGCAAATCCTCCCGCTGCTTGAAAGATTTCCACAAACATTTTGCGGGTTAGCTTGCCGGTTTGCGTGTTCTGGTTCGAAGGATGATAGGACGCGAGCAGCACTTTGCCGTCGGGCATGCGGTAGCTGGCTGCATGCTTAAACGGATAGCTTTTCTTGCTGGCGATCACGCCCACACGCTTCAGATAGTTGAGGTAAGCCTCAAAGCCGATCTTGCCCAGCGCGACGACCACCTTGACATTTTTTAATCCCGCCAGCTCGCGATCGAGAAACGACGCGCACGCGGTCAGTTCCTCCGGCAGCGGCTTATTGTCCGGCGGAGCGCATCGGACTGCGGCCGTAATATAAAGATCCGTTAAGGTCATCCCGTCATTGCGGTCAACGGCGGTCGGCTGGCTGGCAAATCCCGTTTCATACAATACGGGATACATGAACTTCCCTGAAGCGTCCCCGGTAAATGGGCGTCCAGTGCGGTTCGAGCCATGCGCTCCCGGGGCTAAACCAATGACGAGCACGCGAGCCTGAGGATCGCCGAAGCCAGCCACCGGCTTGCCCCAATATTCCCAGCTGAGATAAGCGCGACGCTTCACCCGCGCGACTTCCTGGCGATACGCAACCAGCCGGGGGCAGCGCGTGCAGGCCTCAACATCGCGATTAAGAATCGTAAGCCACGACACTTGGCCATTACACCACACTTCACTGTAGAGGCGTGGCTTGCTACGCTTGCGCCGCAGCGTTGCGTACTAAAGGGTTGCGAGGCACCGCAGGCCGAGACGCTGCAAGGAAGTCTTTACGGTACGGTATGAGACGAAAGACACAAGAAGAATGTCCGCTCCCGGCGTTTGACGCTGCTCTCCCTAAGTCTTTACACTCAAGATGAACGGCATGTGAATTGGTCCTCTACGGACTTGACTTACGGCCGGATGTGGCAAGACAAGCCGAAAGGGTGAACGTGAGTCCCACAGAAACAGTCGATGCCGCGAACGACGCGAAGAAAGACGGCGTCAAACGCGAGATTTCGGTCGAAATTCCGGCCGAGGAAGTCACTCGCGAGATGGAAATCATTATCCAGAAATATCAGAAGGTTGCCCGGTTGCCCGGCTTTCGAACCGGACATGTCCCCGCGTCCATCATCAAGCAACGCTTCAAGGAAGACCTGAAAAGCGATGTGGTTGAGGCCCTGGTTCCTCGTTATTTCCGCAAAGAGGCGGAAAAGCAGGGAATGATTCCGGTCTCGCAGCCGCGCGTCACCGACCTGCATATTCACGATGGCGAACCGCTGCGCTTCAAAGCCAGCTTCGAAATCCTGCCTGAGATCGTGGTCGAGGGCTACAAGGAACTTCGCGCCGACCATCCCGAAATCGTCGTAAAAGACGAAGAAGTGGAAGATGCGGTGAATCGCGTGCGCGAGCAGCATGCGACCTATACGTCGGTCGAAGGACGTCCGCTGGCCGAAGGCGACTTCGCGCAGGCTTCCATGGACGGCAAGCCGAAAAACGGCGACGACAAGACGCAGCCCGTGCACATGGATGAAGTCCTGATTGAAATCGGCGGCAAGAACACAGTGCCGGAATTCACCGAGCACCTGCGCGGCGCCAACGCCGGCGATGAGCCGGAGTTCGAAGTCAGCTATCCCGACGACGTCGCCGACAAACGCCTGGCCGGAAAAACATTCGTCTACAAAGTGAAGATTCACGCCATCAAGCAGAAGAATCTGCCGGAACTCAACGACGACTTCGCCAAGGAACTCGGCGAGTTCACCAGCCTCGATCAGGTGCGCCAGCAGATTCGCGAGAACATGCAAGCGGAGCGCAGGCACGATGCCGAGCGCGAAGCTAAAGACAAACTGATGGCCGAACTGGTCAAGCGCAACGACTTTGAAGTGCCGGAATCGCTGGTCGATCGCCAGATCGATCTGCGGCTGGAACGCGGCCTGCGCGCGCTGGCGGCGCAGGGCATGAAGATGGAGGATCTGAAAAAGATGGATCTTCCACGCTTGCGGGCGGGTCAGCGCGATCAGGCGGTACAGGACGTCAAGTCGTCGTTGTTACTGGAACGCGTCGCGGAGCTGGAAAAAATCGAGGCCGGGGAAAACGAAGTGAATCATGAGATCGAAGCCCTGGCCAGGCAGTCCAAACAGACTCCGGAAGCGATCCGCGCTCGTTTGACACAGGATGGGGGCCTCGATAGAATCCGAAACAGAATCCGCAGCGAAAAGACCCTCGACTTTTTGTATCACCAGTCCGCATAGTTCACAGAGAATGACGCGGACCCTTTCGACCCTCCCCATGCAGACTAATTGTTGCGTCGGGGCGGAGTGTGGCAGGTGAATGTGAATAAGAACGATTCGAAAAACGATCCTCATATGATGCTCGTACCGATGGTCATCGAGCAGACCGGGCGGGGCGAACGCGCCTACGACATCTATTCCCGGCTGCTGCGCGACAACATTATTTTCATCGGCACGCCGATCGACGACAACATCGCCAACCTCGTGATTGCCCAAATGTTGTTTCTGGCTCAGGAAGATCCGGAGAAAGACATCCAGCTCTACATCAACTCTCCAGGAGGCTCGATTACCGCCGGCATGGCGATCTACGACACCATGCAGTACGTGAAGAATGACGTGATGACTCTGTGCGTGGGCCAGGCCGCTTCCATGGCGGCGTTACTATTGGCATCAGGTGAAGCGAAAAAGAGATTGGCACTGCCTAATTCGCGGATTCTAATACATCAGCCCTCGATGGGAGGCTTGTCGGGACAGGCCACCGACATTGACATCCACGCCCGCGAGATTCTGCGTATGCGCGAGATTACAAACCAGTTGCTCTCCAAGCACAGCGGGCAGAAGCTGGACAAAGTCGAGAAGGACGTGGAGCGCGACTTCATCATGAACGCGCAGCAGGCTAAGGAATATGGAATCATAGACGATATCATCTATAAGACAGCAAAAGCTGTATGATCTGCCTTCGCGCCTGACGAAAACGGAAGCTGAGCGAAAGCGGGGACGGCCAGAAGAGGCTGACAGATGCTGGGGCCTGGCACGAAAATCAGGGGATCAGGCCGGGAAAAAGATTCAAGGAGTAGAGCCGAGTGAAAACCAAGTCGGGCTCCGACGAGATTCTACGCTGCTCGTTCTGCCACAAGTCGCAGGACGCCGTAGCCAAACTGATTTCCTCGCCCAGTGATTATCCCCGCGCCTACATTTGCGACGAGTGCGTGGCGGTCTGCAACTCTATTCTTGAAGACGACCGCACGGCGACCCCTCAGGCCGCCAAACCCGACCAACTGCCCAAGCCCCAGGAAGTGAAGACCTTCCTCGATGAATACGTTATCGGGCAGGAGCAGACCAAGAAAAAGCTGGCGGTCGCCGTCTACAACCACTACAAGCGCATCTTCATGAACCGCCAGAAATCCAGCGACGGCATCGAACTCAGCAAATCGAACATCATGCTGATCGGCCCCACCGGAACCGGCAAGACCTTGCTGGCGCAGACTCTGGCCCGCATGCTCGACGTGCCCTTCGCCATCGTCGACGCCACCACGCTCACCGAAGCCGGCTACGTGGGCGAGGATGTCGAGAACATCATCCTGAAGCTGCTGCAGGCCGCCGACGGAGATGTTAGCCGCACCCAGACCGGGATCATCTACATCGATGAAGTCGACAAGATCGGCCGCAAGGACGAAAATCCCTCCATTACCCGCGACGTTTCCGGTGAAGGCGTGCAGCAGGCGCTGCTGAAGATTCTCGAAGGTACGATCGCCAACGTTCCGCCCCAGGGCGGGCGCAAGCATCCCCACCAGGAATTCACCCCGGTGGACACAACCAACATTCTGTTCATTTGCGGCGGAGCCTTCGTGGGACTCGACAAAATCATCTCCCGCAGGATGGGCAAGAAGGCCCTCGGCTTCCGCAGTGGCGAAGAAGCCGAAAAGGACGAATCGGCCGCTGCGAAGAAGCGTACACAGGAACTGTTGACCGAGATTCAGCCGGAAGACCTGATCAAGTTTGGGCTGATTCCTGAATTTGTCGGGCGCTTGCCCGTCGTAGGGATGCTGGAAGATCTCGACGAGTTCGCGCTCATTGAAATCCTGACCCGGCCGAAAAATGCCATCGTCAAGCAATACCAGCGGCTGTTTGAGTTCGAGAACGTACGGCTGAAGTTCAACGAGGAAGCTCTGCGGGCGATTGCCCGCCAGGCCATGGCGCGCAAGGTAGGGGCGCGCGGATTGCGCATGATTCTCGAAGAGCTCATGCTCGATCTGATGTTCAACCTCCCCAGCCAGAAGAAAGTAAAGGAGTTCGAAGTGACGCGGGAGATGGTGGAAAAGCGTAGCGCCTCGTTCGCGACAGTGATGGAAAAGGCCGGGTAGGAACCCGTCTTTGGCGTTCGTCCTTGGTCGTTGGCCTAGGGCAAATCGCATTCGCCAACGACCAAAGACCAACGACTCTCGACGAAACGCGGTAGAATCAATTAGAGTTTGCTGTCATTCCAGGGAGACTCAGTGACCACATCCAAGGAAAAGTTCGAATCCAAAAAGCTGCCGATGATGCCTATCCGGGACGTGGTCATCTTCCCCTTCATGATGACGCCGTTCGTGGTGGGCCGAGAATCGAGTGTGCGCGCCCTGGAAGAGGCGCTGGCGGCGGACAAGAAGATTTTCCTGGCCACCCAGCACGACGCCTCCATCGACGAGCCTAAGGCCAATGAGATCTATCAGGTGGGCACGATCGTCAACATCGTGCAAAGCCTGAAGCTGCCTGACGGAAATATTAAAGTTCTGGTCGAAGGAGTCGAGCGCGGCAAGATTCTGCAGGTTGTCGACACCGACGGCTTCATGCAGGCTACCGTCCGCGTCGCGCGCTACGCGACCGAAGGCAATCAGGCGCTCGAAGCCGGCATGCAGAGGGTAACAACGCTGTTTGAGCAGTATGTAAAGCTCTGTCAGGCTCTGAATTACGAGACCATGATTTCGGCCGTGCGCATGGAAGATCCGGCCAAGCTGACCGACGTCATCTCCGCCAACCTGCAGCTCTCAATCGAAGAAAAACAGGAATTGCTGGAGATCTTCGATCCCGCCGAGCGCCTCACCCGCATCGCCGACGTGCTCGACATCGAAATCGAAAAGTTGAACGTGGATCGCACTATCCAGTCGCGCGTGAAGCGCCAGATGGAGAAGGCGCAGAAAGAGTATTACCTCAACGAAAAGATCAAGGCCATCCAGAAAGAGCTGGGCCGCGGCGAAAAGAGCGAATTCGACGAACTGAAGAAGAAGATCGAATCTGCCGGCATGCCCAAGGACGTCAAAGACAAGGCGCTGCAGGAATTGAAGAAGCTGGAAGCCATGCCCCCCATGTCGGCCGAGTCCACGGTTTCGCGCAACTATCTCGACTGGCTGCTGGCCGTGCCGTGGAAGAAACGCTCCAAGGAAATCCGCAATATTTCACGCGCGGAAAAAGTTCTGAACGAAGATCACTACGGCCTGGAGAAGATCAAGGAGCGCATTCTCGAGTTCCTCGCTGTCCGGCAGCTGGTAAAGAATCCCAAGGGCTCCATCCTCTGCTTTGTCGGCCCTCCGGGCGTAGGCAAAACTTCGCTGGGAATGTCTATCGCCAAGGCCACCGGCCGTAAGTTCGTCCGCATGTCGCTCGGTGGCGTCAGAGATGAAGCTGAAATTCGCGGCCACCGCCGCACTTATATCGGCGCTCTGCCCGGCCAGATCATCCAGATGATGAAGAAGGCCGGCACCAAGAACCCGGTCTTCATGCTCGACGAAGTCGATAAGATGTCGATGGACTTTCGCGGGGACCCCTCCGCAGCTTTACTCGAAGTGCTCGATCCCGAACAAAACTTCATGTTCGTCGATCACTACCTCGATGTGGAATACGACTTGTCACAAGTATTTTTCGTCGCGACGGCGAACGTGATGCACACCATCCCCGCGGCGCTGCAGGACCGCATGGAAGTGCTCCGCCTGCACGGCTACACCGAGCAGGAAAAAGTCGAGATCGCCAAACAGTTTCTGGTGAAGAAACAGATGCTGGCCGCGGGCCTCTCGGAAAAGAACATTAAATTCACCGACGACGCCATCACCAATCTCATCCGCTCTTACACTCGCGAAGCTGGCGTCCGCAATCTGGAGCGCGAAATCGGCAACGTCTGCCGCAAAGTCGCCCGCAAGGTCGTGAAAGAAGGCGCGAACTATACCGTCGCCGTCACCGGCGAGAACGTTCACGACTTCCTCGGCGTTATCAAGTTCCGCGACACCCTGGCACATGAAAAATCGGAAGTCGGACTGGTTACCGGCTTGGCCTGGACCGAAGTCGGCGGCTCGATCCTCAGCACGGAAGCGAGCGTGGTCGATGGCAAAGGCAAGCTGACGCTGACCGGCAAACTCGGCGACGTCATGCAGGAATCCGCGCAGGCCGCCATGTCCTATGTGCGATCGCGCGCGCATCGGCTCGGCCTCAACCGCGATTTCTATCGCAATCTCGATCTGCACGTGCACGTTCCTGAAGGCGCGATTCCAAAAGACGGCCCGTCGGCCGGCATCACCATCGCCACCGCCATCTCCAGCGCTCTCAGCAAAATTCCGGTTCGCCGCGACTTGGCCATGACCGGCGAGATCACGCTGCGCGGCAAGGTTCTGCCTATCGGCGGTCTCAAAGAAAAACTGCTCGCCGCGCATCGCGCGGGATTATTCGAAGTGATTCTGCCCAAAGACAACGAAAAAGACGTGGCCGAAGTGCCGGAGAATCTGCGCAACGCCATGAAGCTGCATTTCGTCGACACCATGGACCAGGTCCTGCAGATCGCGCTGGAATCTCCACTGCCGAAGCAGTTGACGGAAGAAGCCGCCCAACCAATTGCGCCCTTGACCCCCGACGCCTCCGACAGTCCGGCAGCCCATCAATAAGAGTGGAACGCAGATGTCCACATCAAACCAGAGTCAGATTTTTTTTGAAAACGAGCCAGAATCGCCCATCGAGCCAGCTCACCCGCGCACCGCCGGAATTCTTCCCTCGCAGGAAATCGGCGACCTGATCGCCCGCGGACACATTAGCGCGTCGCGTGCAATCGAGCCCGAACATATCCAGCCGGCCAGCCTCGACCTGCGGCTGGGCGACATGGCGCACCGGGTGCGCGCAAGCTTTTTGCCCGGCCCGAACAGCACGGTCGAATCGAAGATCAAAGATCTTCGCATGGCGCGAGTCGATCTCACCGCTGCGCCTGTTCTTGAAAAAGATTGTGTCTACATCATTCCTCTGCAGGAAGAGTTGAATCTACCGGAAAACATTTCCGGGAAGGCGAATCCGAAGAGCACCACCGGCCGCCTCGATATTTTCACCCGCCTCATCACCGACTACGGCACCGAGTTCGACAGCGTCCCGCAGGGATACAAGGGCAAACTCTACGCCGAGGTTGTTTCCCGCACCTTCACCGTGGCCATTCGCGCCGGGATGAGACTAAGTCAGTTGCGCTTTGTGCAAGGCAGTCCGCGCTCGGGCGACAGCACGATCAAAGGCTTAGACCATGAGGAGCCTCTGGTCTACATGGACGAAAGCACTCCGGCCAAGGCCCAGCTTCAGCGCGGCCTGCGCATCACCGTCAATCTCGAAGCCGCGGAACCGGGCGAGATCATCGCCTACAAGGCCAAGCGCTATGCTCCCGTGATCGAACTCGATCGCGTTAGTTATTATCCGACTGAAGAGTTCTGGGAAGTTCTTCACCAAAACGCCAACAAGAATCTGATTCTCGAGCCGGGCGACTTCTATATCCTTGCGTCCCGGGAGCGGGTCCGCGTTCCCCCCGACTTCGCCGCTGAAATGGTTCCCTTCGATCCCGCCGACGGTGAATTTCGCATTCACTACGCCGGCTTCTTCGATCCCGGCTTCGGCTACGGCTCCAGCGAAATCAAAGGCACTCGCGCTGTACTTGAAGTCCGGGCCCACGAGGTACCGTTCCTGATGGAACACGGCCAACTCGTAGGCCGCCTCAACTACATGCACCTGCTATCGCGCCCCGAAAAGATCTACGGCACAAATATAGGATCGTCCTACCAGCACCAGGCGCTGACCCTGAGCAAACAGTTCCGCCGGGAACCGAAAGCCTAATCATCCATCCATAGAGACGTAGCTTGCTACGTCTTGCCTGCGGCGTCCCAAATGATGGCCAGAGAGACGTTGCAAGCAACGTCTCTGCGACAACTTGCCAACTTCCCTTCCCCCGTTGCAAACTTGAGCATGAGGGTTCTCTCCCGCTTTCTGGCGGCGGCCACCGATGCCGCGCACTTCCCCGCTCCGAGCCTGCCGGAGATCGCCTTCCTCGGCCGCTCTAACGTCGGCAAATCCAGCGTGATCAATTCCCTGGTTGGCACCAAGCTGGCGCGCACCAGTTCGACTCCCGGCCGCACCCGCAGCATTAATTTTTTCGAAATCCGCTGGCCCGGAAAGCCGCGCCCCGAGCTGATCTTCGCCGATCTCCCGGGCTACGGGTACGCCAAGATTTCCCGCGAGATTTCGCAGGAGTGGCCAAAATTCATCGAACCCTATCTCAACGACCGCCCCACTCTGGGCCTCTGTATTGTTCTGATCGATGCCAACGTTCCTCCACAACCGAAAGACCGCCAACTGCTGGACTTCCTCAATGCCTCGAGCCGCCAATTTCTGCTCGTGGCAACCAAAAGCGACCGGCTCTCGAACAATCAGCTGCATGGTGCCCTGCGAACCCTGACAGGGGAGTATCCCGCGGCTCGTCTGCTTCCTTTCTCGGCGAAGACCGGCGCCGGACGCGAGGAACTGTGGAAGGAAATTCGGCAGGCGGCGCAGCAGATGGCAACCGCCGAAATCTCTCCGGACACAACTCTCTTAGAAGATTCTTAAAATCAAGCCTCTTCCGATACCGGAACCAACTCTCTTACGTCAGGCGTTAGCCGCGTTCGCTATGATGAGAGTCGATGGCTCAATATCTCATCACCGGCATTGGCGGCTTCATCGGATCGTCGCTGGCGCGGTCACTGCTTTCGCGCGGCGAGCAGGTGCGCGGCATCGACAATTTCTCTACCGGCAAGCGAGAGAACATCGCCGAAATATTGGATCGCATCGACTTCCGCGAGGCCGATCTCCTCGACTTGCGAGCAATGCACCAAGCTTGCGCCGGGGTGGACTTCGTTCTGCATCAGGCGGCGATTCCTTCCGTGCCGAAATCCGTCCTCGACCCGCTGGGCAGCAACCAGGCCAACGTCGACGGCACCGTCAACCTGCTCGTCGCCGCTCGCGATGCAAAAGTAAAACGCGTGGTCTATGCCGCGTCGTCCTCGGCCTACGGCGACACGCCCACGTTGCCCAAGCACGAAGCCATGAAGCCCGATCCCATTTCTCCCTACGCCGTGGCCAAATTGGCGAGCGAGCACTATCTGATTTCCTTTTACCGCTGTTACGGACTCGAGGCCGTGGCCCTGCGTTACTTCAACATCTTCGGCCCGCGGCAGGATCCAACTTCTCAGTATTCCGGCGTGCTGGCGAAATTCATCACCCAGATGCTGCGGGGCGAACAGCCGACGATCTTCGGCGACGGCGAGCAAAGCCGCGACTTCACCTACATCGACAACGCAGTAGATGCGAACCTGCTGGCCTGTACGGCTCCCGCGGGCCGGGCCGCAGGACAGGTCTTCAACGTCGCGACCGGCAAACGATTTACGCTGAACGAGACTTTCAGATTGCTGCAGGGCATGACGCCCTACACCGGGCAACCCAAGTACGCTCCAGAGCGCGGCGGCGACATCAAACACTCGCTCGCCGACATCTCGAAAGCCGAAGCCGCCCTGGGCTACAAACCCAAAGTAGATTTTGCAGACGGCCTGCGACGCACGGTGGAGTGGTATCGGAGTAAGTGAGTACCACCCCGAGCAAGGAGGGAAAAGATGAAAGCGAATAGCGCTACCGTTTCATCATTAGGTCCGTTAGTGGACCATGTGGTCATCATCGTCAAGGAAAACCACACTTACGACAACTACTTCGGTACGTTCCCAAACTCAGCGGGCGATAACCAATTGGGCAAGGCGCAGAATCCTCCACCCGGCGATCCCGACCATCGCCACGAAACCTGGATGAAGCGCGATACTGAGCAGCGATATCGAGTGCAATATTCCGAGGCGGACATTCCCGATTATTTCGCTCTGGCGCGCCAATACACGATCTGTGACCACTTTTTTTCCGAAGTCGCTGGGCCTTCCACTCCCAGCCACCTCATGCTGATCACAGCGGACTCTCCCGTAATTAACAATCCGCCTTTCAGCTCGACGCCCAAAAATCTGTACGATTTGAAATCGTTTCCGCTGGCATTGCAGAAAGCTGGACTCACTTGGGGCAACTACGGCGGTTACGCCTTCCACTACATTCGCGAGCTGGCCGCACTTTCCGGGAACCATACCCGCGATTTGTTTGCCCACCAAGCTGCGGCTGGCCAGCTCCCCTCTGTTTCCTGGGTCTATGGGGACGGCAATCCCGCCTATAGCGAACATCCGACGCAAAACATCACACTCGGTTCGCAATGGACGGCGCAGCAGATTCAGGCCATCGTGGACGGCGGGTTGTGGCCGCGCACCGTCGTTTTTATTACATGGGACGATTGGGGCGGATGGTACGACCACGTTGTTCCCCCCAACATTGAACAATGGGACAGCAAGCGAGCGCAGTATCCAAGGGACGCGCACCCGGAATTTAATGGCCAGCAATTCCGCTACGGCTCCCGCGTTCCCTGTCTTGTGGTCAGTCCCTACGCGCGCAAGGGATTTGTCTCGTCGACACAGCGCTCGCACATCAGCCTGGTGAAATTCTGCCAGATATTGTTCGGCATTCAGTCCGTCAATCCAAGACTCGATACAGCCGATGACATGTCCGATTGTTTCGATCCCACGCAAGCCCCGCTCGCGCCACCGAACTTTCCGACGCCAGCCGCACCCGGCGGCGGAGGCGGAGGAACTCCTGTGCCCAAGCCGGTACCCAGGAAACCTCCTCGGCCCGGACCGAAGCCCCGGCCGAACCCAAAACCATTGCCGAAACCGCGTCCACCGCACCGGTGATTGCGCGTGCGGTCTCTGGAGGATGAATGAGTCAGAACTGACATTCCGGATTGTTATGTGCGCTTGAGGCTTTTAGACAAAGAGTTCGACGTGGTCGGGGCGTCCGGTTTTCTCTTGGTACGCGTGGTTCTTATCGCGATTGGAATTTGCTTCTGGGTGCGGAACAATATCCAACAAGCGGGTGGGCGATTCATCAATCGCCCACCTATGGTATACCAACTACTGCGTAACCGTATTTTGTTGAAGAGTGACTTGGGTCTGCGCTAACAGCTGACCGTTCACAGATGCTCCCGTTTTCAGGTTGATGGATGTTTGAGATAAAATAACACCATTGAACTGAGCGTTTGCCTGAATGGTTACATCTCCGAAGGACTGCCAGAATATATTCTTAGCTTGTGCGCCGCCGCTTAAGACTACCTTCGTTGCGCTAGCCTGATTTAAGGTTTGCGCTATCTGGAATATCCAGACATCATTCGGACCGCCGGACAGTGTCACGTCCGTTGATATGCTTACACCAGTACCCCATTTGTAAAGACCCGGAGCGATAGTTAGCCCTCCGATTTCACCAGCTCCCAGGTTGGTGGCTGTTGGAAGTGTACGTCCCGCCGCGTTGGTGTATGCAGTCATCATGTCTTTGACGGCGGCCGTCAGTAAAGTAGCGTTAGTTATCCGGCACGGTAGTGGGCCTGCTGCGTCGACAGAGTAACTCTCACCGGTTATCTCCGCGCAGGTCAGGTTGATAGCTGCTCCTGTGATCGGGCTTGCCCCTACATCTCCCGTAATTACGGATGATGGAACATCCGTTACTCCCGACTTGGTTAGGACAGCAAAAGAAGACGCTGACTTAAGGTCTACCGGCGCAGGACCTTTTCCATTAGGGTTTGAGGGATGGGTGGAGGTTGAGGTTGAGACCCCGCCGCAGGCGACCATAGCTACAAGTAACATCACAACTAGTATTTTGTTCATTTATCAATCTCCTAGTGTAGTTCATGGCGAGTTTATTCCTACTTACAGGCGTCCCCACCATTCAAAGGCGTTGTGACAAGACTGGCAAGTACCGTAACTAAGGTATTTGTAACCTGCTTATCGCAACCCTCATATTGTTCCCTTTGATCTAGATCGAACCTAGATCGAATCGACGAGAAACTCTAGACTCGCTGATTTCCTTCGGCACTGCTGTGCAGAAGTGCTCACTAGCTCCGCGGCGTGCAATTATTAACTCACGAGAGGGTCAAATGGGATCAGCGTTCCGAAACGGGAAGGTCGGGACTGACAACTCATCATGGTTACGCGACAAGATCGGAAAACTAAGAGGAATAACATCACATAGTGTGACTTAGGTGTCAGAGAGCCTGAAGGGGAAGCAATGCTCACTCGATTTGACTGGTGCACTTTAGCTGGTGCACTTGTGTGGCCCTTGGCGTCGGCGCGCAAGTTGTAGCATCGACACGTCAGGATGCCATCGGCGGTCGCACAGCATAGGCTCCATCGTGTGGTTTTGGCGCAGGCACAGCAGTCGCTGCTCCAGTCCCGCCATTCTCAATGAGCGATAACGCCTAATTACATCAGTCATCTGCACCTTCTTCGCAAAAAGGCGGTATCGTTGAAGCTCAAGCGCTTTAGTTTTGTGAGATGACGCTCAAACAAATTAAATGGGGGCCACTGCTCTTCTGCGGATGGCTGGTAATCCTCGTCTCCGCTGCCATCGTCCTTCCTCCCACGAATTCGAAAGTGATTTCAGCAATGGCTGTTCCAATGCTCGTGCTCATGCTCATTTGGCTGCTGATGTCCGTGGTTGCACTCGGTTCTTACTTCTACCGAGGATGGCGACGCGTTCCTGTCGTTTCAAACAGAGCGGCATACATTGCGTGGATGAGCATCGAAACTGTGTTTGCACTCGGAATCCTCGGAGGAATCGTTTGGTTCTTTCTGACCCCCTCATGATTCGTGAAGGGTTGTGAGTGACGTCGGTGTTTTCCCGCGATGGCTCAATCGTTGACCGATGGGTCCGCCAATTCTCAATGAGTGTAACGGCCTGTTTACAGCAGTTTCACGAGATAATGGAGTGTTCCACCGAGTAAGAACACCCCGGGGGGTGGTCCAAACACGTAAAGCTGATGGGAGGAGGAGGGAGCGGGGAACACTCCACGCGTGCTGCGCGAGCGGCAGCCTGAATAATCCACCATCAGACCCCGGTTCTGAGTGCTATGACCTGATTTCGACAGTTACGAGCGTAAGCTGCGGAAGGGGGAGGTGCGGTGTCAAATAATCAAAGAGGAAAAGAAAAGCGGAACGCTAGTCGCGCCTACGGTGTCAACGCGGGACAGGGCATGCAATCTTCCCGAAAACTCGGAGTTGCCACTTCTTGCAGGTATTGGCTGGTTTCTTGGGCACGCCTATTGGATAGCTACTCGGACGCGTATTCCTCTTGACGTGCCGATCTCATTGTCTCGCGGCCACATCAGGACTGATGATTTCCAAGTGAATCTAGCGTCCGGCTATTACGTTGAGATAGAAGTTCAGAACACTCCAACGCTTCCGAATCTGGAATGTTTGATGTGGGGATGCTACGAAAGTCCCGCAGCACTTCGCGCCCAGTGGACATTGTTGAGCACGCGTGGGGCTGAAGGTTCGGGCAGCACTGATCAGACGAATGGCGGTTCAGGTCTCATTGGAACCGTGGGACGCAAGGTCGGTTATTTCAGAAGCACTGGGGGGAGATACAGGCTTGATCTCGATGTGCTGTCCGATACCGCCATGCTGAATGCACGGAACCCGAGATTGAAAGTCGAGGCCGATGGCAATGGTTATAACCGCATCAGCGGACACTATGATCTGCTCCCATTCGGCCCTCTCATACTGGTAGTCATTGGCGGGACTCTGCTCCTGTTATCACGGGTAAGCTCAGGCTAGCTCACAAGTGGCGTAATATCGCCATTACGCTCATTGACCCGCGTCGAACTCTGCGCGAGGTCCCAACTAGGTCCATTACCGCGGCTAAGAGCTGTCTCGGCAGATGCCCCGCAGGCTTAGCGCTCGAAACCCCTGACGCCCGAAGTCTGAGGCCGTGATCCGCTGTTACGTTAGTTATCTACGGCTCGATTACGCCGGTCGCTAGAGTAACGACATGACACTTTCCTCGATGGTGGTTTCGCGCGATTGGCAGGAAGTCAGTGTTCTGGAGTGCATTCTCGGCGGCTTGCAGATGGATGTTGCCGTGGAAAACGAACCGCAGCGGGCGCTGGCCCGGCTGGCTAAGTCAAAGATCGACGCGCTCATCGTGGACTGCGATCTGAATGGCAGCTCCCAATTCATGCGCGAGGTGCGCAGCGTGGAAGGTCAGCCCGGAGCCGTTCCTCTGGTCATCATGGGAAGCCGGCAATGCAATCAGATTTTGGACGAGACCGGTGCGCTGTTCGCCTTCGAGAAACCGATTTCCGTGGAGCAGGCGGTCCGCACTCTCTCCGCCGCCCGCAACATGATTCTCGACGGACGCTTGCGCTATCACCGCACCGGCCTGGAAGTGCCGGTATCGGTGAGTTGCAAGGGGCGCAAAGCCATGGACGCATATCTGGTGAATCTGAGCCAGGGTGGAATGCAGCTTCGGACCAATGATCTCGTGGCGAACCCGAAGGCGTTGCAAGTGTCGTTCGCGTTGCCGGGCGCGCGGACGGGATTAAAAGCGAAAGCCGAAGTGGCGTGGCAGGACCAGCGCGGCAACCTTGGCATCCGCTTCGTAAAACTCGCGCCGCAGCAGCAGCGAACCCTGCAACTCTGGCTGGCGCAGCAATATTTTGCGAACTGATCTACCAGAGCATTGATCTAGCAGACCTAAGCGCCGGAACTCCCGCCTCCAGAACTTCTCAGCGAAAACGAGCGTCGTACTCTTCCGCATCTTCGGCTAGATCCCAGCCAGCCATGCGGGCCAACCGCTCCCCGGGACTCGACTTTCCAAACAACCGAAAAAATCCCCAATACAATCCCGCGACAACGATCGTGGCCGCGCCTGCCGTGGCCAGCGGCCATCGCGGAAGCTCGCCGGTAATCGAAAGAAAGACGAGCGCAAACAGCAGGAGAGCGGCCACGACCACAAGCGTATTGATGGTCCATACCAGACCGCGGCCCGACAGCGGCTGAGAAAGCCAGTCCAATTCCATCTCAGTTTCAGTTTCAGTCGACGCCACCGATTGAAACGATTGAAGCGACTGAAGCGAACTGGCGGAGCTGCGCGCGTTGGGCGGTTCCAGCGGATCGGGATGCAGGGGCAAGCGAATGGCGTTGACCGGCGCAGCGGAAACCATCAGGCCATCGGCGACTTCGGCATCCAGCGTAAACATCGAGCCTTCCCGCTCTGAATGCTGCGAAACCTCTTCCAGCAGGTTCCCGAAAATCCATTCGTTGATTTGGCGCGCCGCCTTGGGCGAGAGGTCGAGGAAGCGAATGCCGCACTGTCCCGAGCGCGTCGCCCATGAGACCTCGCCGCGAGCTTCCACGCGCAGCCGCGGATGGCCCAGTTCAAAGCGCACGCGCAATTGCTGCTGCGGACGCACCGCCGCCACCACCTGCAATCCGAGGCCCTGGTGAGTGATGTCGCGAACAATGCCTCCGTTCGCCTGATCGAGACAGGCGTAGGTCAGCGTCCGGAGTTCGTGCCTGGGATGGGCCCGTCGAGCTTCGGTTTGCGCAGGGTCGGTTTGCGGAGTATCAGTTGGCGAAGTCTCCATCTCTCGATCCCGGGTCTGTCGCGTAAGGGATAATTCGGTTTCCATACAAAAGCCACCAAGCCGCCGGCCAGCCAAAAAACATACTTCTCTTAATTTTATCGTCGGCAGAAAGTATCGAATCAGTAACTAATCTGGTTCAAAAAAAGCTTCCCTAGAGACATAGCAAGCTAGGTCTCTGCATGCGGCGCCTCGGACCTGGAAGAGTGGAAAGGACTGCCCCTACGATGAAGCCGGAAGCTGGCGTTACCAGAGTACATGGCCAAGAGGGCACATTTAAGTAATTGAAAGTCGCTTCAAAGCCCGATAACTTACTAGTGAACATCCTCAATGGCAACAACCACCACCAAGCCGGACTTGGACGTAACTTCTCCGTTCACTGGGGTTAGCGTCTCTGCCTGGCCGCGAGAGCAGGCCGCTTCCGGCCCCTCCGAGAATCCCACCGAAGATTCCGAGAAGCCATCGCAACTCGATGCCCTGCATGCCTTGCTGGCGTTCTCGGCGCTGCATAATCAAGTCCGCCGCCGCAAAGCCCTGGCCGCGCGGAACAACGGTTTCGACGCCGCGGCTCCAGAGTTTGATAAACCAGCACAAGAGTTTGATAAAGACGAGCAGTTCGTTCTCGATGAAGTGCTGCGACTGGTCGCCGAGCGTGCGGTCGCTATCACGGGCGCGGACGGCTTGGCCATTGCCCTCGCGGAAAATAATGAAATCGTCTTGCGGGCCGCAGCGGGCAAAATCCGCCCCAGCGTCGGCGCGCGCATTGATCGCGATTCCGCATTCACCGGCGCTTGCTTCCGCTCGGCCCAGGTCGTGAGCTGCGACGACACCGAGATGGACCCTCGGGTAAACCTGCAAGCCTGCCGCCAGCTGGGAGCGCGTTCCATGGTCGCGGTGCCGCTCTGCGGACGCCGCCGCGTGATTGGTCTGCTGGAAGCTTTCTCCTCGTGGCCCTTCGGCTTCAACGAAAGCGACATTCGCAACTTGACTCTGCTCGCTGAACTGGTCTTGGGAGCGCTCAAGCCGGAGGATGAAGACCGTTTCGCGCAATCGGCGCAGGCAGCGGCCAGCCAGCTGGAAACGCCTGCGCATCTGCAGCAAACGCCTGCCGCAATCGAAGCGTCAGGCGCGCGCGCTGAATCGTCAACCCCGGTTGTTCCTCTGGTTGCTGGAAAAGTGGTTCAGAAGTTCGTCGACAGAGCCGCCGAGAATGTTACCGGGCAAACTGGGAAGAAAAATGGAGCCGAGGTGATCGAGGCCAAGGTCGCTTCCGCTCCGGCAGCAGCAGCTGTCAACAAATCCGCAGCCCAGTTGTCTCCGAAGCTCGATGCCAGAGCCGCGACCGCAACTGCTGCCGCACCAACAATCGCCGCCGCTTCGTCGCAAGCTGAAAAGGGACGGCCGCTCGCTCTGCTTCTGCTGGTGTGCGTTGTTATTGCCGCGGCGTTTGCCGGCGGAGTCTGGTGGAAGTTGAAGACCGTGCAGTTGGGCAGCGCCATGGTTGACGCGGAAAAACTCGACGAGGAAAACGCCCGCGAGGAGAATATCCAGAACGAAAAAATTGCGCCCAAGCCCTCTGGAGAGGCTGCCCAGAACACTGTTCCACCATCGCCTGAAGCAAATTCCGCAACCGTCGCGAACTCCAGTTCAGACCTGATTTCCGATTCCAGCCAGCCCACCAATTCGCCTGCAACCGCGCAGGAGTTGTCGAAGTTTCCGCGAGTCACCGGAATACGGCACTGGTCTTCCGTCGATTCCAGCACCGTGGTTCTCGATCTCGAAGATCAGGTGCAATACGAAGCGCACCGCCTGGCCGGCCCGGAGCGCATCTATTTCGACTTGCGCGACACCCAACTCGCCAACGACCTGATCGGAAAGGCAATGGATGTGGGCGAGACTTTGGTCAGCCGGGTCCGCATGGCGCAGCCCGTGGCGGGCATGACGCGCATTGTTCTGGAAACCAAGGCCAACTCAACCTTCTCCGTCAGCCTGGAACCGAATCCGTACCGCCTGGTCGTGGAAGTGCGCAAGGTGGGCGCGACTCCGAAAGCCGCAGTGAATCTGTTCCCCAACGCTCCAGCGGAGAAGAGCAAGCTGGCCATCGTGATTCCTCCGCCCGGCAAAGAAGATTTGCAGCTGCGGACGCGCGTCCCCAAAATGCGCATCGTGGTCGACGCCGGCCACGGCGGATGGGATCTTGGAACGGTCGGACGCCGCGGCTTGCTGGAAAAAGATCTGGTCCTGGAAATCGCGCAGCGCCTGGGCAAACTGCTCGAAAGCCGTCTGGGCATGGACGTGATCTATACCCGTCAGGACGACAACTACATTCCTCTCGACGAGCGCGCCAGCATCGCCAACCAGTCGCAGGCCGACCTGTTCGTCTCGGTGCACGCTAACTACAGCGACCTGCCCTCGGCCCGCGGCGTGGAAACTTACTACACGAATTTCTTTTCGGCGCCGGGGTCGAAAGAAGCCGGTCCAAGAGAGGCTGGTCCGAAAGAAATTGGCTTTAAAGATGTCGACGTCCGTTCGACTGCCAACGGCGCCAGGAATCTCGTGACCCCCACGCTTTCGCCCGCCGAACTGCACGACCGCATCGAGCAATCGCGCCGGCTTGCGGCCAGCGTGCAGCGCTCTTTATATGGCACGCTGTCGGTACAAAATCCCGGCCTGCGCGACCGCGGCATCAAAGAGGCCGGATTCGTCGTCCTCACCGAAAGCGCGATGCCCGGAATCCTGGCGGAAGTTTCCTTCGTCAGCAGCCCCACCGACGAGCAAAAACTCCGCAGCGACGGCTACCGCGAACAAATCGCCGAAGCGCTATATCGCGGCATCGCTCGTTATGCGGCTAGTTCGCATGCGGTGAAGATGGCTGCGAAGTAGCTTTGAGCTTGAGCCTTGAGGTTGGAGCTTCGAGCCTTCGGCTTTGAGCTTTCGGCTCCCGGCTTTCAGCTGTCGGCTGGCGTCTCGCTCGCTACCTCCAGCAACCAATTGCGGGCGAGGGTCTGTACGTTTCTCCTGACTTCTTGCCTCCGAGCTTCGTCCGCCGGGGGTTGGTTTACCGCGGCGACCTGTTTCTTTCCACCTGCGGCGTCCGCTGGCTCGGCGACAACGACATTTTTGTGCTCTACATCATCCTCGGCTTCTTCGTCGTCTTCTTCGTTCGCTTCTTCGTTGTCTTCCTGGTCGACTTCTTCGTCGCTCCCGTCTGCGGCTTCAAAATCTTCTTCGAACCATTGCGGACCGCCGAGGCTGGTGCGATGCGCGTCGTCGCGGTCGATCACGACGTCGGTGGCATCGTGCACTTCGACTAGATCAAGAAGAGTTGCAGCAAGCTTTCTCGGTCCCAAAATTAGAAACGAAAGACCGTGCGGTATGTGGGACGATCGAAACTGGGCTGTACGGTTATGAAAGCGATTTTATTAACGTCAAAACGGGAAAACGTCTTTAAGCATAAGAAAGAGGACGCTGAAATGCTGCCATTCTATTTCTATTTTGAACTTCCAGAAGGGGCAGAGGATGGGATATTGATCTTGCCTACTGCATAGCGGCTCAATATCAATTGCAGAGGTGAAGCGGATTTCCAGGAATCTTCCGTAAAGCCCCGACCACGGTTTTACGTGAGCATCGTGAGCGGACGGCATATTCGGCTGATTCTGACTGGGTGTTCGCTTCTCCGTCCAAGCGAAGGGCTGAACCATACTGGCCGGACTCGGCGCTGACCGTCTTTGTGAAGCCCGCCGTAACGCGAGCGGGAATCACCAAGCGGGTTGGCTGGCACACCTTCAGGCACAGCTACAGCACACTCCTTCGGGCGAATGGTACGGATGTGAAGGTGCAGAGCGAACTACTGCGGCACTCAAACATCGGCACGACCCTCAACCTGATACACCCAAGCGGTTAGCGATCAGAAACGGGCCGCGCACGGGCAGGTTGTTGGGCACTGCTGGCTGTGTGAGCGCAAACTGAGCGGGGTTTATATCCGGAAGGCTTGCAACTGATTGAAAGAATTGGTTGCGGGGGGTGGATTTGAACCACCGACCTTTGGGTTATGAGCCCAACGAGCTACCAGACTGCTCCACCCCGCATGTCGATCATAGCAACCGCGCGGAGTACCCGTCAAACCTTGCGTCCAGTGGTAGTTGTCCTAATTTGTTAGGACACTACCGACCAGCGGGTGCGTTTGACTTCATCACTACCGGACCACGATGCTATTGCAATGTACGGCTTGGCGCATGCGTTCCGGCTTTCCACCGCATCGACGCTGAGGCTTTCGCCTCCTCCCGAAAAAAACTTGTTCCTAATTGCGCAGCCCGGCATCCAAACGGCATTGCTTGAATTGTTTCAGGCACGTCTGTCCCGTGTTTAATTCCCATCAAGGTTATTCGCTGAAGAGGAGGGTTTCGAATGGCGAAGAAAGAAGCTGCCGTTTCCCGTCAAAGCGCTATCACTGCACAACCTCGGATTCACCAGCGTGCGGCCGAGATCCAAGCTTACGGCACCGTCTCACACGGTCTGCCCCTGGAATTGGAGGAGCCCGTGCGCCTGGAAATGACCGAGCAGCTGAATCTCTTGCTTGCCGATTCCATAACGTTACGCGATCTTTACAAAAAATCGCATTGGCAGGTCGCCGGCCCCACGTTCTACCAGCTGCATTTGCTGTTCGACAAACACTACGATGAACAGGTAGAAATCGTCGACGAGATTGCCGAGAGGATTCAATTGCTCGGCGGCATTTCGCTGGCCATGGCCGCCGATGTCGCTGAGACCACGCGCATCGAGCGTCCGCCGCGCGGCAGGGAAGAAGTGCCCGTTCAAATCTCACGCCTGCTTGACGCGCATCAGATCATCATCGGTCACTGCCGCAAGCTGGCGAATCGCGCTTCGGATCTGGGCGATGATGGCACCAACGATTTGGTAGTCAGCGATGTTCTGCGCGCGAACGAACTACAGGTGTGGTTCCTGAGCGAGCATCTGGTTGACGTTCCCCTGGTGCACGCGGAACCGCCGCGCGTCCGCAAAGCTGGCTAGCTCTCGGTTCCGCAGGCGTACTGCTCGGCTCCGAGGGCGCAACGGCTCTCGCCTGCCTTCTCGCACTACGATAAGCTGTCGCTGGAGGTTGGTCCTTTCGGTAGCATAAGTATGCATTCCCAAGCATAAACATGCAGGACTCGATTCAACAGATTCTCTCCAGTTATAACGATCGGGCCCCGCTCTCGCAGGCTTCGACCATTCCTGCGCCCTGGTATTTCGATCCGCGTATCGCAGAAATAGAGCGGCTCAACGTCTTCAGCCGAACCTGGCAGCTGGTCGCGCGCACGGATCAATTGCAGAAGCCGGGCGAATTCGTCTCCACTCGTCTCGCCGGAGAGCCCGTAGTCATTGTGCGCGGAAACGACGGCACGCTCCGCGCGTTTTATAACGTGTGCCGTCACCATGCCGCAGCGGTGGTCACGCAGCCTTGCGGTCAAACGGCGATGTTGCAATGCCCCTACCATGGCTGGAAATACGGTCTGGACGGATCGCTCAAGGGCATGCCGGAATTCGAAGGAGTAGAAAACTTCAAGCGCGCTCAGAATGGCTTAGTTCCTATTCGCGTCGAAACCTGGGAGTGCTTCGTTTTCGTGAACCTCGACGCGCATGCTGTGTCCTTGGAAGAATTCCTCGGCGGCCTGGTGCGGCGCGTGGCTCCGCTCGGCATTAGCAAGCTGCACTATTTCGACCGCAGAAGTTACGATCTTCATTGCAACTGGAAGGTTTACGTCGATAACTATCTCGATGGCGGATATCACGTGCCCCACCTGCACAAGGGCTTGAGCTCAGTGCTCGACTACAAGCAATACACCATTGAGAACGAGGATCGATACTGCTTGCAGTCCAGTCCGATGGTTGCTTCCGGCGAAGATGCCGCGACGGGGGCAACGCGCCAGGGAGATCGCGCCTGGTATTTCTGGCAATATCCCAACCTCATGATCAACTGCTACGAGGGATACATGGATACTAACTACGTGATCCCCGTGGACGCCGACCACTGCGCCGTGATTTTCGATTTCTATTTCAGCGATGTGAGCGGCGCGCGGCGCGACTACAACCTGGAATCGGTCAACGTCGGCAATCGCGTGCAGGAAGAAGATCTGGGCATTTGCGAAGATGTGCAGCGCGGCCTGAAGTCGCGAGCCTACGGAGCCGGTCGGCTTTCTGTGCGCCGCGAGGCAGGAGAACAACTATTTCACCGTTTGCTCGCCGCCGATCTGAAACGGCAAGCTGCAGCGTCCATTGCTGCGGCCGATTATGGTCGCGGTCCAACCACAGGCAAAGATTGAAGGTTACCACCGAGCTAATCGCAGGGCTGGACCATCTCTCCGTACTCTGCCATTTCTCTATAGAGAAACGTCTTGGTACTCACGTCGAGAATCAAGTCGGTTGAGGCGATCCTTCCCCACCAGACCTCGACGAATAGCAACTTCTCATTCAGCCACTGAACTTGGACCCCGCCGCTCGCGTGGTCGACGACGCGTAATTTCAGAAGCCGCCCATTCATACCGGCTCCTCCGATAAGCACCGTTTGTTGTCCACGGGCCTGGCCGGCTAAAGTCCGGTTCTTCCAACGCGACGTATCGAGTTCCCTGGGGACTTCGTTTCTTCGGCGAGAGCTGCCTCAAAGAATCTTTGATCGTTGCCAGAATGATCTTCTCGCGAAAAGACGGATCGAACGGAGTATATCTGACCTCTTGCTTGTCACAGGGTATTGTTGTCTCGGCATTCTGCGCTTCCACTCGGCTAGAAAGCGTGGAGATCATCGCAATGGCTAGAGCGGCGATCCAGAGAGAAATCTTTGACATGATAGCTCCCAACATGGCAAACGATCTTACTGGCCATCGCGCGCGATAGCCTCCTGTCGGGTCACAGTGAGTCCCATGCCGCTCTCGAGCCCTGACCCCGCAGTCACTCTTGTGGCTCCTGCTCGCGCCGCATGGCACGCAAGTCAATCCCCAGTTGTTCTGCTTTCTTGTACAAGTGACTGCGCTCCAGTCCAAGTGTTTTCGCGGCCAGACTCATGTTCTGGCGGCTGCGTTTCAGTTCCGCGAGAATCACTTCACGTTCGAACGACTGCACCCGGTCGGCCAGCGCCCCGGATCCTGTTGCGTTGGTCGCCGCGCCCGCTGACGAGGCAGCCTTCGGCAGTGCCATCTGCACCGTGGTTAGATCGACTTGACCGTCGCTGGCAAGCAGCATGAGTCGCTCGACCATGTTACGCAATTCGCGAACGTTGCCCGGCCATGAATGCGCCTGTAAAGCTTGCACCGCATCGGCGGTGAAAGGAATAGGCTTCCATCCGTTCTGCGCGCACACTTGCGCGGCAAAATGTTCCACCAGAGAGGGAACATCGTCGCGCCGCTCTCGCAAGGGTGGCAACAGCAAGGGGAAAACGTGGATGCGATGAAACAAATCCTGTCGGAATTTTTCCTCGCGCACCCGCGCTTCGAGGTCGCGGTGCGTCGCCACCACGACGCGAACCTTGACGCTGACTGGTTTGTCGCCGCCAATGCGCTCCACTTCGCCTTCTTCCAGCACACGCAATAATTTCGCCTGCATATTCAAAGGCATGTCGCCGATCTCGTCGAGAAAAATCGTTCCCCCGTCGGCCTGCTCAAACTTGCCGACGTGGCGTCCAGACGCGCCGGTGAACGATCCTTTCTCATGTCCGAACAGCTCCGACTCGATCAACTCCGCCGGCACGGCGGCGCAATTCAGAGTGACGAACGGTCCGGAGGCGCGCGGGCTGCGTTCGTGAATGGTTCGCGCCACCAGTTCCTTGCCGGTCCCGGTCTCGCCAAGGATGCACACCCGCGCCTCGCTTGCGGCCACGCGCTCCAGTTGCGCCATCACCCGCCGCATAGCTTCGCCCTTCCACACAATTTCGTGTTTACCGAGTTGCTGGCGTAGTTGCCGGTTCTCGCTCTCCAGACGTTGTACTTTGAGCGCGTTGTCGACGGTGAGCATGAGTTTGTCGCTGGAGATCGGCTTCTCCAGGAAATCCAGCGCCCCCAAACGCGTCGCGCGTACCGCCATTTCGATATGCGCCTGCCCCGACATCATCACGACCGGAGCGGTGACTCCCAACTTCTTCAAGTCCTCGAGCAGAGTTAATCCATCCTTGCCGGGCATCACCACGTCCGAGAGAATGAGATCGAAGTGCTGCGACTTTGCCAGCTCCAGAGCCTTGGCCGCGTTGTCGCAGACCGTGGCTTCGTGCCCCGCTAAACGGAAGGCACGCGACAATGATGCCAAAGTATTCGCCTCATCGTCGACGATCAAAAGGTGCGCTTTGCCTGGCAACCGTCCTCCTCGGTCTTCAGCCGGAAAACCCGGCCGCATGTTCGTCTGCTTGCTTTTCCGGTGCGGCGTTCTGCAGCGATTCAGAATTATCCGGGAGTTCGATGACGAAGGTCGTCCCGCGTCCGGTCTCGCTGCGAACAGTGATGCGTCCGCCGTGATCGCTGATCACAGACTGCACGATCGCCAGGCCCAGCCCGGTGCCGTGTTCCTTGCTGGTGTAATAAGGAGTGAAAATTCTTTCGCACTCCTCGCGGGTCATCCCAGTGCCCGTATCGCTCACTTCGATGATCACATTTCCGCGGTCACGGCCGGTTCGGAGCGTGAGCGTTCCGCCATGCGGCATGGCGTCCATGGCATTGAGGACCAGATTCGACAGCGCGCGATGCAACAAATCCGGATCGGCGGCGATCGTCCCAACACTCTCGTCCAACTCCAGCCTGCAGGCGATTGGCTCGCGTCCCGGAGTCTGCAGTTGCGCCTGAAACAACTTTACCACTGCGCGCACAACCTCATTCACCCGCAGAGCCTGCAACTGCGGATGCGGCATTTTCGAAAATTCGCTGAAGCGTCCAATGATCGTCTTGAGGTTCGAAATCTCGGCCAGTAGCGTGCTGGAACTCTCGCGGAATACCTCGTCAAATTGTTCGGGACTCTGCGTGCGCGCGAGCATCAGATTTTCCACGGTGAGTTGAAGAGGGAACAGCGGATTCTTCAACTCGTGTGCCAGTCGGCGCGCCAATTCGCGCCAGGCCGCGACTCGTTCCGTCTGCACCAGACGCTCTTTTTGCGCCAGCAATTCCGCCGTCATGCGATTGAACGAGGCGGCAAGTTGCGCCACTTCGTCGCCGCCGTGGATCTCCACCCGCGTATCCCAATGTCCCGCGGCAACATCGCGTGCAGCCCGCGCCAGTTCTTCCACCGGACGCGTGACGCGAGCGGCCGCCCAGCTGCTGAGCAGAATCGCCAGAATAATTCCGCCGCTGCCCACCAGCACCGCCGACGCACCGATGCGGCGCTTCAATTCAACATAGGACCGCCGCGAATTTCCTACCAGCAGAATCGCCAACAAAGGACGGTCGTTGGCCAAATGATCCCCTGCCGCGCCACGCAACGGAATCGCGTGAAACACCTCTTCATCCGCTGGATCGGACGACCAGCCTACCGTCCCGGTCATTTCCTGGTTGGATTGCCGCACCGACTCAATCAGGGACGCGAACTTGTCTGCGACGCGCGCGGTTTCTGGAATACTAGCTGTGGCGGACGGATCGAGCAGTGATTCCGGCGAAAAATGGCCGCTTCGATTCTGGTAAAGCAGGACCCGCATATCCGTGGGCAGGTCGAGCCCGGAAAGAAAATTCTTATCGAGACCCCGCCCCCCAATCACATACAGCGAATGGTCGGCGGTGCCGTTCGTCCGCACCGCAAAGACCCCTAAAACGGTGGAGTCCTGCAATTCTTCCCGCTTCAGAAAGGCGCTCTGTCCGGCCGAAGCCGAAAGATTCGCAAACTCGCTATCGGGATAGCCAAACTTCGCCGGCCATTGCGCCGAAGAAATAATAGTGCCGTGCGCGTCCAGAAGTTCCAGAAAGTCGAGTTGGTGACTCTCTGCCATTGACTTTGCAAGTTCAAAGTATTCGGCGGAGTTCGCAGACGTATCCGCAGGTGTCGCATTCAGCGCGGTGGCCATTCTGCTGACGGCGTCGGAAGCGGCGATGGCCTCCACTCGCCGCGCGACATCCTCGCCCCGGCGCATGAACTCCCGCTGAAACTGCGTGACCAGAGCGGCCGTACGCTGATCTTCAGTCTTCTCGAACGCATTGCGGGTTAATACCAGCACCAGCCAGGCAACGGCTCCCACCGACAGGAAAACCGTCAGCGCGAAAATGGCCAGAAGTTTTCGACGGAAAGTCATGATCACCGATTAGGATTGACGACCATCTTCGCTTAGTAATATTTGATCAATGATATTTGCCCGATCATGTTTCCCCGACCATGTTTGCCCAATCATCTTTGACCGACGATGTTCGCCAGTCATTGTCCGCCATTCTCCAGCCACGCGTCATCCAGAGTCCAGCTTCCGTCGGGCCGCAACGCCCAGTCCTTCAATGCCGAGGCAGATGCGTACGATACCGGCAGGTGAAAAAGAGGGATCACGCGGCGCGTCGCCAATAGAACAACCTCGGACGCATACAGATCCTCCACCGAGCCCGGTCTCTTTCCCATAGGCTGCCCCGCCAATGTTGCAACCTCCCGCAGAGCGATCCAGGGATCGGGAGCGGCAAGCGGAATTCGCATCAATCGCAAATTAGCGGTAGCCGCC
Organism: uncultured Acidobacteriaceae bacterium; assembly: GCA_963709305.1. GTDB lineage: Bacteria > Acidobacteriota > Terriglobia > Terriglobales > Acidobacteriaceae > Sulfotelmatobacter. Next base: position 425,415 of record CAVPWO010000019.1, read on the forward strand.
GAGGTGAGTTGCAGCGCTAGGCCAGCATCCCTGGCATTGAGCGCGATCCGCTCCGCCAGCAAGCGAGCCAGAGGATCACTGCCGTCATATCCGAGAGTCCATATGGGAACCGAGTGAACCTGCGCTCGTTGCTGGCGCGCACGCGCCAGGTCCGCTTCAATGGGAAACACGAATCCGTATCCGCTCATCCAGTTGGGAAGAATAGCGGCCGACGGCTGTCCCGCGCCTTGCAGCAGCACGCTTCGCATGGATGCGCGCTCCACGCTCCAGGCCAATGCATCCCGCAGAAGTTTTTCTTCCGGGGACACTACATCGCGAGCGAACACCAAGGCCAGCAATTCAACTGGAATTGAACTCGCCAGCCTGCGTCCGTCCTGCGAAATCCGATGCGTCTGCTCCGGCCCTACTTCCACCAGATCGGCCTTGCCCAGTTCCAGCGCCGTCATCTGGTCGCGAAGACTCTTTCCCATCTCAATCTCGACAGCATCGAGAAACGGACGCCCGCGCCAGCAATTCTCCTCCGCCGCCAGCGCCAGCTTCTTTCCGGGCTGCCATTCGACAATATGAAATGGGCCGGTGCCGCTTGGCTTGCCCTCAGAACTTCTCTTCGCGATTGCGTTCCGCGGCAACGCAAGTTCTGCCGGCAAGTCAGCTCCAGCGCCGTCAATCACCACCGACTCCGCCTCCACCGACACATTCCACGACGGATTCGCGGCACGCAGGGAAGCCGCTGCAATCTCCGCAGTCAAGGGCATTCCGTCGTGAAACCTCACTCCCCGGCGAATGCGAAACTGCCAGCGTTGACTGCCCGCCAATGCCTGCCACGCGATGGCCAGCGAAGGCTGAACCCGTCCACTTTCGTCTGTGGTCACGAGCGTGTCGAATATCAGCCAGGTCAAGCTGCGTCCCGCAAATGAACCCTGCCGCGAGTTGTCCTGCAAACCGTTGACCGAATCAAGATTCACCGGATCCAGCGATGCCGGCGTGTCCTGCATGGCAACGTGCAGCACGCCTCCGTACTGCGGCCGCGTCTCGGCGTTCGCTGCCAGAGCAACAACCATCACGCTACTGATTGCAAACCACCGCCACGCGAAAAGCCTCATAGCTTCCTGTCTCTCGATTTTTCAGAATCGCGATCGCCGTATCGGCCTTCGCCTCCGTCCACAAAGCAGTGACACTGCCCGCAAAATCGATAGGCGCACTTACAGCGACGGGATCGCGATCGGGAAACTCGTACGCGCGCACCATATCTCCGATTGCTTCCCTGGAACTGCCTTCAGAATTCTCTGCAGAACTTGTAGCCAGCACTTGCCAGCCGCTGCCGCAGCTGGTCTTCACAGTCGTCAAATCGCTGCCCCATGCAAACTTGCCGCGTTGGTCGCTCATGCCGTCGACCATGTGCACGCGGCCGTCGTTGGCAGCAAAAAGCCATAGCAGATATTTGTCGCGAGGCAGGAACGCCGCCGAAAAAAACTTGGGCACCGTGGAGATCTTGCCGATGCCCGGAGTTAAAACGCCGGTGAAAAAGTTGCGCGTGGGAGCGTAGAAAGCACCCATCGCTGGAATTGTCGCTGAAGATAATCCCCCGCCGGGAAAACTTGAGAAGCTTCCTTCACTCCATCCCTTGGGCAGCAGCGGCCACGGATCGTCGGTCTCGCGGCAATTCAACGCAAGCGGCGCTGCGGCAGCGCTGCGGCAGATCACTCCGGGAAGATAAACATCCAGCAAATGATCTCTGCCCGGAATCACTCTGCCGCGCAAATCCCGCGGCCACGGCCGCGCATGGACGATACTCAGCGCCTGCTCCATCTGCCATTTCCCCGCCTGCCGGCGATAGAGCGCCACTTTCTCGGCATCTAATACTGCAATGTGCGTGGGCGTCGCGTTCTCCTCGAGCACAGCCACGTCGAGAATCGGATCCTCCTGTGTCCACAACGGAGTTTTGCTAAGGCTGAGCGGCAAAGACTCTATTGCCGCGCTCGAACCCCGTGGCCGCGGCGCCGATACCATCACCACAACAGTCTCGCCCGTGCCCTGACGAATCTGCGCTACCCAGACGTACGACACCGAATTCTCGGACAAAGAGATCGCAACTGTGGCCGCGGCCTGCTCCGCTGTAGCGAAGCGAATGCCGAGTCCTTCGAGCGCCGCGCGCAGTCCGTTCTGAATGATTTCGTGATCGCGCTTGCCCAGGGACGAACGGTTCTCGACCGTAAGAGCGACGGCGCCAGGTCCAGTCACCGCCACGATCTTTCGTGCCAGTTGCTGTTCCGGCTCGTTCCAATCCGCCGCCCGCGCCGCAATCACCGGCAGCAGAAAAGAAAGCAGCGCCACCGCACGGAGAATGTGCTCAAGTCGCAAGCCGCGACAAAATGAATTCGCGCGAACGTTAGGGTCGCCGAGATTAGGAATGCCGAGATTATAAACCGCGACGCGCATGAGATAGCCCCGTCCCCTGTACTGTTTGGACACCACCGAACCACGTAGCGACAGCCGCCTCGGCTCCAGCCAGAGCCTGCCCTGAGCGCGCGCAGCGAGCCGAAGGGGCGAAGCCGGGCTGAACAATACTGAGGTGGCGGCTGCCCCACTCGCGCACTTTGCGAAAGAGTGAGGATTTTGATTTTCTCGGGATCTATCTCGGCTGTTCCTCCGCCTGCCCCGCCTGATTCGCCACACTCATGCTCCTCAACACATCATTGGCAAAGAAAAACTTCCCATCCGCCGGCACCATCATGATCTGCAGCTTATCCGAAAGCCGCTCGGCCACAATCTTATTAATCAGCAGCGGATTCTGTTTCAAAATCGCCGCCTCACTCGAGAGCCGCTCCGCATCCGCGGCTGCCGTCACTCGAATGCGATCCGCCTCCGCCGCCGCCAACAACGTCCGCCGTTCGCTCTCGGCCTTGCTGTCGATAACTTTGGCCTGGGCCGCCGCCTCCGCATTCTGAATGGTCGCTTCCTTGCGCGCTTCGGCTTCCAGTTTGCTCTGCTGAATCTGTTTCTCCTTCAATGGCAGCGTGTATTGCATCGCATCCGATTCGCCCTTCGCCTGTAACACGTGAACCTGCGCCTCGCCCTCAGCCTGCTTGATTTGCTGAACTTTCATCGCCTCGGCTTCGAGTTCCGAAATGCGCACTTGTTTTTGCTTCAGCTCCGTCTCCACCCCCATGCGATCATTTTCCTGTTCTTTCAACAGCAGCGTCTCCAGCCCCTTCGCGTACTCTTCCGGCAATTGAATATCCCGCAGCATGACCTCCTTTACCACGATTCCGTCAGCCGCCAACTTCTGCGTGATCATTCCCGCCGCTCTCTTTCTCACTTCTTCCCGCTTACCCGAAAAAACATCGCGCACGGTATAGTTCGGAACCAGTTCGCGCCACACGCTGGCCACGATCGGCGGAACAATTTCTTTCTCTACGGGACGCGGCAAATTGCTCTGAATGTAATCCAGCCGTTTAGGGTCGAGACGGTAGCGCACCGTGATCGCAAGCCCCAGCGTGAGGCCCTCTTTGGCTTGCGTGTCGAGCAACTGCGATTTGCCCGAGACTTTCGCCGCGCCGCTCTTACCGCTTTCGGCCGACCCATCTTCCGCCATGCCGGTGTTGAACACCTGATCCCGAGTATCGAACAGCGCGACGTCTTCGATCAGCGGCGCCACAAAATGCACCCCGGGATACAGTGTGCCCGGCATCGTCCCACTCATTTGGCTGACGCGTACTCCGGCCATGCCGCTCGGCACCACCACAATGCTGAACGCCAGCAGAATCGGCCCCCAGGCCAGCAGAGCCAGAGCCAGCGAAGTACGCCAGCGCCACTGCGGCATCGGCGGCAAGGTCGCCCGCGCCGGGCGCTGCCAAAGCGCGCCGGTACAACAATTCGCGATACAGGTCATACCCCAAAATGCCTACAGCCACGAGAATCATCCCGAGGCCACCGGTAATCAGCAAGTACTTCAACGCCAGCATCGCCGTTCTCCTTTGCGAGTTTTTCGCAACTTACCGCTTCTGCTCCGATTTCACCGCCACCGCTTGCTGAGAAAAAAACAGACGAAACACCTGCCCAAAAATAAATTCCTCCGCCAGCACCGCCACCGCCAGCGAGAAAACCATTCCACCCACCACGGCCATGAATGTGATTGCCATCTGCATGATGTCCCTCCGGTTATGTCAAAGGCAAGGCTGGGGCCGAACCGTAACCGATTGAGAAGGAAGGCCGTCGGTGCCAGGCGAGAGACTTGATTCAGTGTGCCTGCAGCCACAGTGTGGCGATCCGTAGACAATTCCCGGAATTCCCAACGGTGAAAAAGGGGCGAAGGAGCGCTGGCTGAGCCGAGCCCCATTCCCTCTCGTTGACTTCCGTCCCTTAGCCGCTATCGTCGGGCGCTATGAATGTCGTAAAAGCCACTCGACCAGCCGGGAACTACTCTTATTCGTGTAAACAAAGGCGTTTGTCGGTACTAACCGGGAGCGTTTAAATCTCGATTGCCCGTGATACGGGAGGGAAGGCAAAGGCTCTTGTGGTCGTTCGCTTCTGAACAGCCCAGTTCGGAAACGGACATTGAGCAGCCCTTTTTGCCCGTATTAATGAGGCCTTACTTCCCGCTTTTCAATGGATTGTGAGTCCGCAACTCCGGCCTGAGAATTGCATTCACTACTTTGCTGGGACGTTTTGGCCAAGTTTCTGCGCTGGACTTAGCGCCATCGGAAGACTAATGATCGCCCTGCTTCAGGATGTCCGCTACGCCTTGCGCATGCTGCGCAATAATCCCGGTTTCACGGCCGTTGCTGTGCTCACCTTGGCGCTGGGCATCGGCGCCAACACCGCTATCTTCCAGTTGCTTGATTCCATCCGCTTGACCGCGCTTCCGCTCAAAAATCCAGACCAACTGGCCGAAGTGCGCATCATTCAGCCACATGGCCGTACCGGCAATTTTTCGACGTCGCACCCCATGCTGACGAACCCGCAGTGGGAGCAGATTCGCGCCCAGCAGCAGGGGTTTTCCGGCATGTTTGCCTGGGCCCAGGGTCGTTTCAATATTGCGCCCAGCGGCGAGACGCATCGTGTGGATGGCCTGTATGTGAGCGGAGATTTCTTCCGCGTGCTCGGCGTGCAGGCTGTTGCAGGGCGCTTGTTCACCGCGGAAGACGATCAGCGCGGGTGCGGCTCGCCCGGCGTTGTGCTCAGCCAAGCGTTCTGGAATCGGGAATATGGCGGGGACGCCTCGGCTATCGGGCGCAAGATGACAATCGAGCTTCATCCCTTTGAAATCATCGGCGTCACTCCCGCCAGTTTTTACGGCTTGGAAGTCGGCAGGCAATTTGATGTGGCGGTTCCGATTTGCGCGGACCCGTTACTCCGGGGCGAGTACGCGCGGCTCGATGTGCCCCACGAGTGGTGGCTTTCCGTCATGGGCCGCCTCAAGCCGGGCTGGACTGTCGAGCGAGCTTCAGCTCAGCTGGCTGCAGTGTCTCCGCAAATATTCGAAGCAACCGCCATCACGAAATTCGGCGCGGAGGAGGAGAAACACTATCTGACCTTTCATCTCGGGGTGCTCCCGGCGGGCACTGGCGTCTCCGACATTCGTAGGGACTACGAGACGCCGCTCAACCTGCTGCTCGCCATCGCCGGATTTGTGCTGTTGATTGCCTGCACCAACCTCGCCAGCCTGATGCTGGCGCGAGCCGGCGCCCGCGAACGCGAAATCGCCATTCGGCTGTCGCTGGGAGCGTCACGCGAACGCCTGATCCGCCAGTTAATGGCGGAAAGCTTTCTCTTAGCGGCCACCGGCGCCGCGATCGGTCTTGTGCTTTCCAACTCGGTTGGCAAGTTTCTGGTCTCATTGATCAGCACCGAACAGAATCGGGTGTTCGTGGATCTCACGCCCGATGGGCGTGTGCTTGGGTTCGCCTTGGGCCTTGCAGTCTTGACCTGCTTCGTGTTCGGACTCGCACCAGCCCTGCGCGCCACCCGCAACGGCTCGGCCGAAGTGCTGAAGGCCGGAGGACGCGGTAACACGGCCGGCCGCGAACGCTTTGGTTTGCGCCGCGCGCTGGTGATGGTTCAGGTTGCACTCTCGCTCGTGCTCCTGGTGGGCGCCCTCCTGTTTTCCCGCAGCTTGGGAAAGCTTTTGAGTGTCGACCCCGGCTTCCGCGCCAAAGGCATACTCATCGCGAATTTGGACTTTACTGAACTAAAGCTCGCCCCCGAGCGCCGTCAGCCGTTCAAGCGTGATCTGCTCGCGCAGCTGCGCGCGATTCCGGGAGTCGACGACGCTGCCGAGACGGAACTTGTCCCTCTCAGTGGCAATGGGTCCAACGACGATATTTGGATGGACGGCCAGGATCCCAAGCAAAAGAAAACCGTGGACACGAGTTGGGTGAGCCCCGGTTATTTCCAGACCCTGGAAACTCCGCTGCTGGCCGGACGCGATTTCGACGAACGCGACACGGCGACTTCTCCCAGAGTGGCCATCGTCAATCAATCTTTTGCGCGCGCCCTGGCCCACGGAGGCAATCCCGTGGGCATGAGCTTCCACATACCTGTTGAACCGCATCACCCGGAATTTCTCGTTCAAATTGTTGGATTGGTGAAAGACACGAAGTATATCGATCTCCGCGATGAAAACGTCGCCATTGCTTTCATCCCTGTCGCGCAGGACCCGGACCCCGATGATTCTGGCACTTTTCTGATCCGCTCCCGCGCGTCGACGGGAGACATCGTCTCCGCGGTGAAGCGTCGGCTGGCCGAGGCCAACCCGGAGATCAGCCTCAGCTTTCACGTTTTCGAATCCGACATTCGCGACACCCTCCTGCGCGAGCGCCTGATGGCCACGCTTTCTGGCTTCTTCGGCTTTCTTGCAGCCGTGCTTGCTGTGATCGGCTTATATGGTGTGATGTCCTACATGGTGCAGCGCCGAACCAATGAAATCGGCATCCGTATGGCCCTTGGCGCTGGACGTCTCCGCATCTTAGGCATGATCCTGCTCGATTCCCTCTTGCTCCTGGCTATCGGCATTGTGGTTGGACTTGGACTCTCCGTCGCGCTGGGGAAGACAGCCAGTTCCTTGCTGTTCGGGGTGAAGCCTGCCGATCCGATCACACTTGGGCTGGCGGCGGTGCTGTTGGCTGCCGTGTCCATAGCGGCCAGTTACATTCCGGCGCGGCGGGCCTCGAAACTCGATCCCATGGTGGCGCTACGCTGCGAGTGACCTTCCCGAGCGAGGTGGCGCTTGCGATTGCTGCTTCTGCCGGAGCCAAGGCGGAACGCATCCGACACTTAGTTGCGGACTTCGACGCTCGCCCGAGGTCAGCTTCTTGCAAGTCTGCCGCTGACAATTGGCGAGATTCCTCCCGAGTGGCGAGCCAACCGGAAGTAATTCTTAAATTAGCGCTGGCAGAGCCGAGCCTCATTCCCTCCCGTTGACTTCCGTCCGCTTCGCCCGCTATCGTCAGCCGCTATGAACGTCGTAAAAGCCACGCGCCAATTCGAAGATTGGCTGGCCCATCGTACGGATCTTGTCACGAAAGATCTGCGCATCAAGCACGCCAACATGAAGGCCGCCGTCTTTCCCTTTATGCGGGCGACCTTCTATCGATGGGCGCAAATCTGGCCGAAAGTCTGTCCCGATCTCGCCCAAGCCCCGCAGGTGCTCGCCGTCGGAGACCTGCACGTAGAAAATTTCGGCACCTGGCGCGATGTGGAAGGACGTCTCATCTGGGGCGTCAACGACTTCGACGAAACTCACCCCATGGCCTACGCTAACGATCTGGTCCGCCTCGCAGTGAGCGCGCATCTTGCCGCAGAAGCCGGACACTTGCCTCTCAAGCACAAAGACATCTGCGACTCTCTTATCGAAGGCTATCAGGAAAGCTTGCGTTCCGGGGGAATGCCATTTGTCCTGGGCGAGCATCATGAGTGGTTGCGTGAGATTGCGGAAAGTGAACTGCGCGATCCCGTCCACTTCTGGGCCAAAATGGACGCGCTCCCCACCGTGAAGGGCGATGTGCCGGTCAGCGCCATCGACGCGCTCGAGCACTTGATGCCCGCTCGCGACATGCTCTATCGCCTGGCTCGTCGCGTCGCTGGCCTGGGAAGCCTGGGTCACGCCCGCTATGTCGCCATCGCCGACTGGCACGGTGGCAGAATCGCCCGCGAAGCCAAAGCTTTAGTTTCCTCCGCCTGCTATTGGGCGAAGGATCATCAAGGGCCTCCCGAGATTCTCTATCAGGCGATTATCAGCCGAGCCGTGCGATGCCTCGACCCGTTCGTTCAATTACGCGGACGCTGGATCGTGCGCCGCCTGAGTCCGCACTGCTCGCGCATTGAACTCGCCACACTGCGAGCCCCGGGAAAAGAGTTGCGCCTGATTCGCGCCATGGGATGGGAAACCGCAAACATCCATCTCGGAACCAGGACCGCGCGCAAGCCGATCCTCAACCACATGCAAAAACAAAAGGCCAGATGGCTGCACCAAGCCGCCGAAGAGATGGTCAACGCCGTCCGCGAGGACTGGAAGACGTGGAGAAAGGATGGATGGATATAGTTGATGGATATATCTAAATCTGGATATATCGAAAGACGCCGCCTTCCCGCTCGAATCGTAGCGCCGGCGTCCCGCCGGCTGTCCGGGGCGCCCCGCCCGCCGCTTCCGGCAAGATATGCAAGCATACCCGCCTTTTTTCCACACCCCGAACCAATACCGCTACTTTCTCACCTCTTGCCTGGCTATTTACCTTCTAGTGCACATGTTAAGAGCGAGGATCCAGCATCTATGTTTGGCAAGACCCCGTGCGGCGCTATTTTTCAGGACGTCAATTTTGTCCCTTTACAGTCTGCTACCTTTTGCGTGCAGTGTGAACTGATCAGCAACAACAGCAAGCCTTATTGCCTGGCCTGCGGAAGTCACGCGCTTCTCGGACTGTCGCGCGTGCTTGGCGGATCCATGCGCAACCAGCAGACCGCGCATCTCATCACCGATCATGAACTCAACAATCTGGTGCGCGATTTGTTGCGCACCGTGCCCGACCCCGATCTGGTCAGCATGTCGGATCGTTACCATATGCCGTCCCTCGCCCAGCGCAGCCAGCTCCGTGTCGCCAACGCCGCCCATCCCGCATCGGGTTTCCGGGCAGTTTCGGTGGGTGACGATGCCGAGATTCATCCCGCGGAACTCGATCTCGAGCCCGCCATCAGCGCCATTACCGAACGCGCCCAGCATCTGACCGGCGCCACCGGAGCCGCCATCGCTCTGCGCGCCGGCGACGAAATTGTGTGCCGCGCCCGCGCTGGCCGCACCGCGCCCGACCTCGGAGTCCGGCTGCAAACCGACGCCGGCATCTCCGCCGAAGCGGTGCGCTCCGGCGAAATCATGCTCTGTCACGACGCCGAGCGCAATCCGCGGGTCGACCTGGCCAGTTGCCGCCGCCTCGGAGTGCGTTCCATTCTGGTTTCTCCTCTGCGTCACTACCGGCGTACCCTCGGTGTTTTCGAGGTGTTGTCCTCATCCCCGGGTGCCTTCGACGAGCGCGATGTGGCCACCATGCAACTTCTTTCCAGCATGATGGTGGCGGCCATCTCCCGCATCTCCTGCCTGCGCCAAGCCCAAATCCTGCGCCGTTCCGGCTAGGAACCACTTTTTCCGCGCCTGCAGTCTGACCGCCCCGGTGGGGAACTACTTCCGCGTCATCCGTAGCTCCATCATCAACCGTTCCTCCCCTTGGTCATCGATCATGAAATGGCGATGAAGGAGAAGGCGTTCTCCTCAAGGTCTGTGCGCGCGACGGTCTTCCGCCCACGTTCGACGGCCAGAACATTGTCCTGTGGACCACGCCTCTCGATACCGAGCATCCTGGCGCCCACCCCACCTTTTCTCTCTTCCTTGCTTACTTTTCCCTTAAGCCGCGCTAATATATGGAGCAACCAGAACTCGGGCCCTTCCCCCATGGCGGTCATGAACTCGGCGCTGCGACCCGTTTCACCCAACCGGCGCCGGCGTGTGCGACATAAAATCCAGACGCCCGCCTACATCAGTTTCACCGCCGAATCCCAGGGCGCTATGCTCGATCTGCATGAGATCGTCGACATCAGCGAAGACGGCGTCGCCATCCAGTGCCATTCTCCTCTCGAAATCGAAAAGACCCTGAATCTGTGCCTGGATCTGGCCGATTGCGCCGAGCATATCTATACCACCGGCCAGGTGATCTGGTCGAATGCTTCGGGACGCGCCGGTCTTCATTTTTCCGAGCTCTCTTCGGAAGCCCTGTCCCGTTTGCGGGAATGGCTTTTCGTCAACGTGATGGCCGGAGTGGCCAACGGCGAGACTCAGGTTGCCGCCCCTGCCGGAGCGCTGGAAGAAGTTCCTCCACGCCCCAACTACAGCGATACCCTGGCGGCCGTCACCGCCGTGCAACGCCAGGTGGAGGCTCTTGGTTCCGATCTTGCCGGGGCTCTGCAATTAGTTGGGGAACGCGCCCAAACTCTGGTTCATGCCTCGGGGGCTGCCATCGCGCTGGCGGACGCCGATCCGGATTTCCTGGTTTGTCGCGCCAGTTCGGGCCCGGACGCGCCTCCGGTCGGCGCACGTTTGCAGGTGGGATCCGGTTTTTCCGGGGAATGCGTAAAGACTGGAACGCTGCTTCGCTGCGACGACGCCGAGCTCGACGCCCGCGTGGATCAAGAGAGCTGCCGTGCCTTGGGCATTCGCTCCATGATCGCCGTTCCCCTCCGAGCCGCCGAGAAATCGATCGGAATTCTCGAGGTTTTCTCCAGCCATGCGCACGTCTTTTCTGAGAATGACGAAAAGGTGCTCCAGCGCCTCGCCGAGACCGTGATGGCCGCGGTCAACCGCGCTGTTCGTTCTGAAGATCTCGCGATTCTTGCCGATGCAACCCCCGTCGACCGATTCTCCCCGTCGCCGGGCAGCGTGCTGTTCGCTTCCGCGCCAGATCAAGACCACAAAGCCGAGAGCGCGGATGAGAAAATGTCTGGTGGCATCAGCTTGCCACGATCTCACCTGATCCTGTTGGTGTGTGCCGCCGCGGCGATCGCGATGGTTCTCGGCTACAACCTCGCCCCCTTGATCCAGAGCAAACTCCAGCAGCGCGGGCGAATGCCCATACCGACCGTGCTGGCCTCGTCTCCACCCCCCAAGTCCTACCCAGCGGAGCCTTCTCCGGTGACCCCGGAACTCGAGACCAGGTCGTTCGAGCTGATGCGGCAGATGGCGCAGGATGGCGATCCCGTCGCCGAGAATGCTTTGGGGCTTCGTTATTTTCAGGGGGACGAAAAGAACGGAATCATCCGCGATGAGAAGCAGGCTTTCCGCTGGTTCAGCCGGGCCGCCGAACATGGCAGTCTCGCGGCCCAGGCCAAATTAGGATTCCTCTACTGGGGCGGACGCGGCGTTTCCAAGGATGTGAACCAGGCTTATTTCTGGACAGTCATCGCACGCACCCGCGGCGATGAGCAAAATAAGGATCTCGCCGCCGTCCTAGCCTCCGGCATGACCCGTGAAGAAGCCGCTGCCATCGAACAGCGAGCCGATCTCTGGCTCCAGCAGCACACGCCCAAAAAACCGGGCGCCGGCCGCAAGCGAACAGAAACAGCAGCAATCACCAACTAGCCGAAACCGCGGGTGCCCCATCCTAACATCGCGTTCTTTGCGATGTTAGGGTGGGGACTGTGACTTCCTAAATCGGAAAATAAGTCGCTTCGCGCTAAAATGTCTGCAAAGAGGTTTTCCGTGCCCACCTTGCGCCAAGTCCTGGACGAACGAACCCGCGAAGCGGACCCCTCTCTCTACGAAAAACTGGACCACAACCGCGTCCGCTGCTTCTCCTGCGGCCACTGCTGCCCCATTCCCGAAGGCCAGCCCGGCGTCTGCAAAGTCCGTTTCAACCACGGCGGCAAGCTCTACGTTCCCTGGGGATACACCGCGGGAATGCAATGCGATCCTATCGAGAAAAAGCCGTTCTTCCACGCCCATCCCGGCGCGCTAGCCTACAGTTTCGGCATGCTGGGCTGCGATCTCCACTGTGGATACTGCCAGAACTGGGTGACCTCGCAAGCCCTGCGTGATCCCAATGCTGTGTCGCCGCCTGTGGAGGCAACTCCCCAAGCCCTTGTCCGCGATGCCCTCTACCAGGGCGCAAGAGTTCTGGTCAGCACTTATAACGAGCCGCTGATCACCAGCGAATGGGCGGTCGCAGTTTTCAAAGAGGCGAAAGCCGCCGGCCTGCTCACCGGATTTGTTTCCAACGGCAACGGCACTCCCCAGGTTCTCGAATACCTGCGCCCCTGGCTCGATCTCTACAAAGTCGATCTCAAAAGTTTCGACGATCGCCACTATCACGAACTCGGGGGACGCATCGGCCCCATCCTCGACAGCATCCGCAGAATTCACCAGATGGGATTGTGGCTCGAAATTGTCACCCTGCTCATCCCCGGCTTCAACGATTCCGGCGACGAACTACGCTGCCTGACAGAATTCCTGGCTAACATCTCGCCCGATATCCCCTGGCACGTGACCGCATTCCACACCGACTACAAAATGCAAGGAGATGGCCAGCGCGATACAACCGCCGAAGATTTATTGCGCGCCGCCGAAATCGGCGAAGCAGCGGGCCTGCGCTACATCTACGCCGGCAATCTTCCCGGCATGGTCGGCCCCTGGGAAGACACGCGCTGCCCACAATGCCATGAAACGCTAATAAGCCGCTACGGATATTTCATCCAAGACTACCGCCTCACTCCCGAAGGCCGCTGCCCCCGATGTTCCGCCCAAATCCCCGGCCGCTGGCCCGTCCATTTCGAAGGCCAAATCACCTCCCGCCCCTTCTCTCCACACAAAAATTCGACAACTCAGCGCCCCCGTTTATTTACAATCACAAGTCGTTAACGAACACGTGGGGACAGCCGCCCCCGGCTGTCCGCCGCGCGCAGGCCGGCAGCACTTGCGTCAATCTTTCAAGAAGCAAGCAAGAAGCAATAAGCCCGATGCGAAAAATCCTGATCTTCGGTCTGTCTCTGCTCAGCCTCGCACTCGCCTCCTGCTCCCCGCGCGACTTCCTGACCCGCCGTCTCGCGACCGACCTGATCGCCGCTACCCCACAGTTTCAGACCCCACAGCAGTTCACCCTGCAGACCGGAACCGTTGCCAACAAAGACTACGTGTCGCCGGAATATATTGTTTTCCAACAACACGGCTGGATCTCGGCGACCAAAGCCCCGTGCTCTCCAGGCCTGGCGCCGCCGTGCTGGGACGTTCTGCTCACGCCATCCGGAGTGGACACGGTCCGCGCCCTGGTTCCCCCCCAGGAAGCCGACAAGGCCTTGCTCTTCATTCCCGTTGCCAAGCGCGAACTGTTAGGCGTGACCGGCATCGGCAAGCAGGGCAGCGCCGCCGATGTCGATTTCCTTTGGAAATGGGCGCCCATAAACGAAGTGGGCGCCGCGCTCTATTCAACGGACGTGCATTATCTCTCCAGCGTCGGCTTTCGCGACTACGATGACGGCTGGCGCGTCGTCATCGCCCCGAGTGCCGCTCGGCCGGGGCAGCCGCTGGACGACGCCCTCAAAAACGCCGAGCCCGCGCAGTGACCATCGACGCGAAGATTAAGATCGCGTCTGCCGCGAAGTGGCTCACCCCCCATCGCCTTCGTGCTCAGGCCATCGTTCTGGCCGTGTGCCTGTGGAGTGTTTGCGCCGTTGACTTCGCGACGCCGGGCTTGTTCGATCGCGCCGGCAACATCAAATTCCAGGATTTTCTGCCGCAATACGTTTCCGCCCAATTGATCGCGCACGGCCGCAGCACTGACCTTTATGACGAGCAAGTCACGGCCGCCGCGATGCAGGCAATCGTTGATCAGCCAATCCAGGTGCGCCTGCCGAACCTCTACGGACCTCAGCTGGGGCTCCTCTTCGTCCCGCTGTCCGGGTTATCGTTTCCAGTTGCCGCGCGAATCTGGGTCGCGGCGAGCCTTCTCATTTTTGCCGGCTGCATTTTCTTGATATGGAGGTTGTCTGCCAGCCTCCGCTCGCATCCTGGCGCCGTCTTCCTTGGCGCGATTGCATTCCCGCCGCTGTTCCACTTCTTCGTGCGTGGCCAAATGTCGGCGCTTGTGCTCGCATGCTTCACCCTGGCGTTTCTTGCATTCCGCGCCCATCGCGGCTTGTTGGCCGGAGTCGCGCTAGGATTTCTAATCTTCAAGCCGCAGTTCCTGATTGCCATCCCGCTAGTGCTGCTGTTGTCCCAAGCCTGGAAGCCGTTGTCCGGCCTCGTCGCATCCGCCGCCGCGCAGTTGTTGTTCGCCAGAATCTATTTCGGTCCCGCAGTGATGCGTGCCTACTTCGACGCGCTCCGGCATCTCTCGCACCTGACCGGCCAAGCCGAACTAAGCCTCGCGCCCATCCAAATGCATTCCCTGCGCTCCTTCTGGACGCTGCTGATCCCTTCCGCGGAAATTGCGCTCGCGCTATACATTGTGAGTTCCATCATTGTTATTGCAACGGCCGCGGTCATCTGGAAATCGTCCGCGCCTCTTGCCCCGCGCTTTTCCGCCCTGACGCTGGCTGCGGTTCTGGTCAATCCTCATCTCTTCGTCTACGACCTGCTGGCCCTCGCTCCGGCGTTGCTATTGCTTGTGGACTGGACGTTGTCGAACGCGCAGCCCTTGTCTTCTCCCACGCTTCGTGTGCTTTTGTATCTCGCTTATGTTCTGCCCCTCCTGGGGCCGCTCTCGCGCTGGACTCACGTTCAACTTTCTGTGCCGGCCTTTGCCGCTCTGCTCTGCGTATTGTGGCGCCATACCCTGGCCCCAACTCACAAACTTGCGTTCAACGAATCCACCGTTGTATAACCCTTCTTCCCACGGAACCCTATGCGAATCCAGAGAACTGTCTGCATCGCCGCCATAGTCGCGATCTTTGCTCTAATCGCCGTAGCCCAAAACAAACCCAAACTCACGCTCGACGAATTCTTCAACTCGGTCAGCTTCACTGGGCTCGAAATTTCTCCCGACGGCAATTCCGTCGTCATCGGCACCGACCGCGCCGACTGGGACCAGCAAATCTTCCGCAAAGATCTCTGGCTCTATCGCGACGACGGCAAAGGCGGATCCCTGATTCAGCTGACGCAATCCGGCCACGACACCGAGCCCAAGTGGTCGCCCGACGGCCGCTGGATTGCCTTCCTCTCCGAGCGCAAGGCAGCCGCTGACAAAGACAAAGATGACGACAACGATTCCGATTCTGATTCGGACTCTAAGAATAATGGCGAGCCTGCCCAGATCTATCTAATCTCGCCGAACGGTGGTGAAGCCTTCCCCGTGACGCAGGGCGAAGAAGAAGTCCACACATTTTCCTGGTCGGCGGATTCGCAAACCATCTATTTCGCCACGCGCCAGCCCTGGACCAAAAAGCAAAAAGACGATTACAAAAAAGAATGGAAAGATGTCGTCCAATACCGCACCGCCGAACGTGGCGACACCATCTTCGCCCTCGACCTTTCTGCCGCCCTGGCCCGCCACGCAGCCAGCCCGACAAAAATAAAGAAGCGCGATCATGACGCCGAAAAGGAACCCGACCTCACCCCCGGCGCCCATGCCATCGCGACCATTCCACTTCGAGTAGAAAGCCTGGTCACATCCCCCGACGGCCGCAAGCTAGCCTTCATCAGCAACGCCACCAACCAGCGCCAGGAAAAATACGAGGACGTAGAAATCTACACCTTAGATCTGATGAGTGTGGGCGCGGGCGGGTCGCCCGCGCATGCCGGCAGTAACGCAAATTCCGCCCTGACCCAACCTCGCCGCATCACCAAAAACCAAGCGGCGGAAACCCGCCCCCACTGGGCTCCCGACGGCCGCCACATCTTCTTCAGCGTCGAAGTCGGAGACGTCTCCGGCCCCTACCGCGACCTGCAACCACATCTTTATTGGGTCGATAGCGAAAATGGCAGCATCGAACAATGGTCCAAAGATTTCGTCGGCCCCGTCGAGCACTACGCCGTGTCCGGCGATAGCGTTTTAGCCTCCGCCCGCCTGGGCACCGAAGTCCAAATCTATTCCGCCGCCAAACCGTCCAATGAACTGCACCGCCTCAGCCAATGGCCCGGCACCTACGCCCAAATTTCCACCGCCATGCACTCCCCAAAAATCGCCTTCATCTACTCCTCACTCGGCAAGCCCGACGAAATCTATCTAGCCGAAAGCGCCGCCCAACTCGATCAAGCGAGGCCCATCACGTCCTTCAACCATCTCTTCACCGAACGCGATCTCCCCCAAGGCAAGTCCTATAAATGGAAGGCCGACGACGGCGCCACCGTAGAAGGCATGCTGATCTTTCCTCCAGAAAAATTTGAAGCCAAACACCTGCCCATGCTGACCCTGATCCACGGCGGCCCCGCCGACGCCGACGGCAACCACTTCGAAGCCGACTGGTACCAGTGGGCCGCGCTAGCCGCCACCAACGGATGGCTGGTCTTCGAGCCCAACTACCGCGGGTCGACCGGATACGGCGACAAATTCCTCACCCAGATCGTCCCGCAAATCGTCTCCCGCCCCGGCAAAGACATCCTCGAAGGCGTCGACGCCCTGGTCAAAGACGGCATCGCCGATCCCGACCACCTCACCATCGGCGGTTACAGCTACGGCGGATACATGACCAACTGGCTCATCACCCAGACCACGCGCTTCAAAGCCGCCGTCACCGGCGCCGGCGCGGTCGAGCACATCGGCAACTGGGGCAACGACGACACCACCTACGACGACGCCTACTTCCTCGGCGGACGCCCCTGGGAAGCCCCCCAGCGCTATCACGACGAAGCCGCCATCTTCCAGATCGACAAAGTCAAAACGCCCACCCACATGGTCGCCGGCGCCAACGACATCCGCGTTGCCGTCATGGAAGACTATCTCCTCGAACACGCCCTCTACTCGCTAGGCATCCCCAACGCCCTGCTAGTCTTCCCCGGCGAAGGCCACAGCCTAAGCAAAAATCCCTGGCACGGCAAAATAAAAGTGCGTGAAGAATTAAAGTGGCTGCAAAAATACGGCGGCGTCGATGCAGGGAACTGATCAATCAACCACGAACCCCTCCCCTGTCATGCTGAGCGCAGCAGTGCGATCGCAAAGCGATCTCACTGCGGAGTCGAAGCATCCCTATCCTCACCCCTCTCCATCCACGGATACCACTCTGAGGCTAAGTCTTTCCACTGCGGATTGCGGCGCTCCAACAGCGCGATTTTCTTGGCGCGCGCCCATCCTTTCAGCTGCTTCTCACGCCCCAGGGCCCTGTGGACGTCGTCGTAGCTTTCCCAGTACAGCAGGCGGACCACCTCGTAACGGGCGGTGAATCCTTCATAGTGATGGAATTTGTGCTGGAACACGCGTTTGTGAAGATTGCCGCTTACTCCAATGTATAAAGTGCCCGTCAGGCTCCCGATGATGTAGACGCAGTAGTAGCGTGGGTCACGCATGAACAAAATGATCGGGGAAGGCCGCTTCAGCCGGCTGTGACGAGTGTCACAGTACAGAGGAATGACTTCCGGATTTGGGAAGAGGCAGGGATGCTTCGACTCCGCGGTGAGGATCGCTTCGCTCTCCTCCCCGCTCCGCTCAGCATGACACCTCACAAATCTCTGTCATGCCACAAATCCTTGTCATGCTGAGCGAAGCAGGAAGGACCGAAGGTCCTCCCTGCGCAGTCGAAGCATCCCTATAATCGTCCCCGCGCCCCGATGGTTGGGATTTTGACCCAGCCTCCACTTGCAGACTCCGCGCCGAAATAAGGTTGTGAGCGGCGTTGCCTGAAGCCGCACCAAGACCTGTTGTCAAGACTTGTCATCCTGAGGAGGGCGTCCTTTGCCCGACGAAGAGCCTGCCCTGAGCTTGTCGAAGGGATCCCTGCAACCTCCCCGGAACATGTTGATCCTTCCTGCAGCTCAGAAGGACAATTGCAGAGGGCGACTCCAGCCCCGAAGGGGCGACATACGATAGCCCCGGACGTAAGTCCGGGGTAACCTCAATAAGAAGGGAAACGAGTCCCCCGAGGGACGGTAACGCGCCGTGCGAATCGGCGGAGATCAGCCGGCTGACGGAGGCTGCTCGTCGGACTCATCAACATTCGGCAACGTCTGCTGAAGGGATGCTGAGTCGGCAGTATACATTTTTATCCACCAAGCGAAACCTTTGTGCTGAAGCCTATACACGCCGCGCTCACCCTCCTTGGCAAGAATGATCTGTCTTTCACGCAGAGCGGATAACGCATTGTCCAAGGTCGACTCTGGGCCCTTGAACTTCGCCTTTATCTCTTTCTTCGTGACCCAGTCGTCCAGTTTGTCCGCCATAATCCGAAGCACCTGCCTGTAACTCTCCTTTTGAATTTTCGCGTAGTAGCTGTCTCGGTAGTAGCGATCCCCGATTCGCTCCATAGCTCCACGTCTACCAAATCCGCCATTAATGACGTCCTGAACGTCGATCACGTTATCGTTGTCGGCGGCGAACGCGGAGAATGCAAACTGCTGGATAAAGTGTGGATAACCCTCCGAATAAAATGCCAGGTGGTCCTTCGCATCTTCTGTGATAGTAGTCTGATCCGCATTTGAGAGATTAGCGTGCGCAAGCCCCATATCCACAACCCGCTTCACCTCGTCCGTTGATAACCTCCCAAGTACCAACCCGTCGAACAAGCGAAGGGAAGAGGGATGACTGGCGGTCAAGACACTACGCACCTCCGGCAGTCCCGCGATTCCAAATGGGCGGGTGGCCCATATTTTGATTTTCGCTGGCACCATCAACACAGAGGGTGCCCCTCGATAAGAGCGAAGGCTCTGTCAAGGGCATAGTTGTCCTGGGCGGTGCGCAAGCACCGCCTGGTTTGCCAGAGAGGTTGAAGACCAAGACTCTGGAAATCTCACGCTAAATCACTCTGCGGCGGAACGTCGTTCCACCAACCATCGATTCGACCTTGCTCGTCGGCCATGATTCTTCTATGCGAACATCCCGTCTCTACGGGATGCGAGAGCGCCCAATCAATTCCTGCGGTCTAGCTTGCGCCGACCAGGGGCACCCGCGGGCTGCTCTCGATGCGAACGACTTCTGGATACGGCTTCTGCGTGCGCAGCATCCAGTACAGTCGTACGGCCAACTTACGCGCTGCCGCCACTTTGGCCAC
The DNA here is from genome assembly GCA_963709305.1 of uncultured Acidobacteriaceae bacterium. GTDB lineage: Bacteria > Acidobacteriota > Terriglobia > Terriglobales > Acidobacteriaceae > Sulfotelmatobacter. The sequence continues at coordinate 444,585 of CAVPWO010000019.1, forward strand.
CGCTTTCGGCTTCTGATGGCAGCGATGCAAATACTCTTTGCGAAGGCCGGGATCAAACCGCACCGCAATCTGCGCCGCTTCCACCAGCAGCATTCGCAGCATGCGGTTGCCTTGCTTGCTGATCGCGCCCAGCTTCTGACGTCCGCCCGAGGAATGCTCGCGCGGAATCAGTCCCAGATAACTGGCCACCTGCTTGCCACGCTGGAAGCGGCTCACCTCGCCCATGGTCAGCACGTAGGCTAGCGCCGTCACCGCTCCCACTCCCGGCTGGGTTTGCAGGAGAAGCGCCATTTTGTCTCGCTGCGCTTCTTCTTTCACCGCCCGGTCCAGCGGATCGATCTGCTCATCGAGCATGGACAGCAACCCCAGCAAATCCTCCCGCCGGCGCGCCGCCCACGGCTTCAGCGGCAACTCGCGCAGCACTTTCTGGCCCGCCTGACTCCACAACTTGTGCTTGCGCTGCACTCCCTGATTCAGACACAGATGTTGCAACTCATTCTTCACCCGCGCCCGCATCGTCACCAGCTTGTAGCGATGCAACAGCAACTGGCGCAGATCCCGCACCTCGGAAGACGGCATCCAGATGCGCGGAAATCTTCCCTCCTGCAGCAGGATTCGAATGTGCTCCGCGTCCCGCCGATCCGTCTTCTGCTGCCTCACGCAACTGGCCCGGATCTGCGCCGCATCGCCCACCCACAGCTCGTGGCCCAACTCTGCCAGTAAATCCACCAGCCAGTGACAGTTGCCCGTCGCTTCCATCCCGATCAGCGCCGCTGCCGGCAGTTGCCGATAAAACCGCTCGGCATCGCCTGAAGCTTGCACCAGCTTCCGTTCCCCGATCTCTCCCGTCTCCGTGTCCAGCCAGGAAACCTGTTGCCAGCTGGGATGAAAATCACATCCTATAATCATCATGCGAAGGCTCCTTTCTTCCCCAGCGTCTTTGGTCCTCAAATCAAGACTACCGGGTTCAATCGAGTCTTCGCTCTTATCCAATCAATCCTTGCGTTCTTCGCAAGGGTGGGCAAGGTGAAGCATGCAGCGAGCGCTCTTTAATTCGACTCGAACATCGTCGCCCACGCCGCGAGCCACCTCACGGCCAGCGCTGCGCCCCATGCAGCACCCGCGCAATTTCCACCACTTCGTCCTTCACTCGATACACAGCAACGTAGGGAAGAGGCGAAAACGCCAATTCACGGGTGCCCTTGGTTCTTCCGGGACGTCCTTGCTTTGGGAACGATGCCAGCGATGCCACACCTTCGTAGATTTTGTGCGCTACGCGTTCGGCTGCTGAGAGATTCTGCCTGTGGATATATTCGACAATCGCTGCGAAATCGGCGGCGGCTTCAGGCGACCAGCGAACGATCATTACGATTTCAGAATGCGTTCGATTTGCCGGCCCACTTCCTCATGCGACACAAACTTGCCGCCGTCCAGGGAGTCCAGCCCTTTCTGCAGTTCTCGTCTGAACCATTCGTCATGGTCCACGTAGCTCGCAACCAATTCCTGCACCACTTGGTTTGTGGCCTTTCCCGCCTCTGAAGCGATCCGGGCAAGCCTCGCCTCAAGCTCAGGTGCTAATGAAATCTCCATAGAACCATTTTAGGTCGGGAATGTCGAATCTCCAATTGAAATCACAGTTGCAACTGACCTGAGGCTTGCCCTTTTCCACAGCCCGTCCTGTGACGCCCAACCTTGACTGAGGATTTCAATCGCGACATTATGGCCCAGGTCGCGACAGTCTGGTCGAAACCAAACCGTCCGCCTCTAAATCCTTTGTTTCACGGATTTTGATATCTAACTTCTTTGTCATCCGGATTTTGCGGGGAATTTCGTGCTAACCCCATGATTCCTAAGATTCACGGGGGGAGGGGGATACTCTCGAATTTGCTCCGATGCGTGAAGTCGGGGGCTAAGAGAATGATGAGAAGAGTGAATGAAAAGAATAACGATGAGAAGAATGAGGTGAGAAAAATATGGGGCTGGAAGATGTTCCAAGATGTCAGCATGTAAAGATGAATGGGACGCAGTGTGGGTCTCCGGCGCTGCGGCGCAGGCGACACTGCTTTTTTCATGAGCGCATCCGGCGGGAGCAGGCGAAAATTGCGGCGGATCTGTCGGCGCAGCGTCTGTTCGAGTTGCCGCTGCTGGAAGACGCGAACTCGGTGCAGATGGCGCTGATGAAAGTGATCCAGATGCTCGGCGCCGGGCGCCTGGACCACAAGACCGCCGGACTCATGCTCTACGCTCTGCAGACGGCCAGCGTCAACCTGCGCAATGCGACCTTCGAAGTGCGCGACGCCACCGATGTGGTGATCGACCGCGACGACGTCCATCGCACCAGCCTGGGCGGTCCGCAGTGGTTTGAAGAAGACTTTGAAGCCGAGGATGAGGCGGCGTCGGACGAAGAAGAGGCCGAAGAAGCGATCGAAGAAGCGAAAATCGAAGAAGCGAACGCAGAAGCGATGAATGAGATCCGGCGGAACGAGGTCCGAAGAAGCGTGCAGACCGTTGCCCGCAATTGGTTGCGTGAGGTGGCGGGCGAGAAGCCAGCTGACGGGTGAAGAGCCGAGAGGCGAATATGAATCTATTAACTTCGGTCTCTGCTACAAGCGGGCGCTGAGCGCAGCTGTGGTTCATGCACGCGAAGTGTAGGGGTGCTGAAGAAAGCGATTTTCTTCAAAGTCTACGTCGTAGGTTTCTACCTCGAACAGCCGACGACGGACGCGCGGGTAGCGATTACGACCGATGAGGCGAAGCGCATTGTTATTAGTATGCTGCGCGACGTCCGCCGCGAGACGTTTGTGCAGGCAGTAGAGGCGGCCATTATGCTTAACTCCGGTCCGGCAATACCAACTCTACGCGCGAGACTCGATCTCTTGGAACATGCTCTTCCCGCTCTGAAGAAAGGAGACGTACTCGAGTTCACGTACCTGCCGGGTGACGGTGTTCTGATGCGATGCCATGGCCAGGAGCTGACGATTTCGGGCAAGGACTTTGCGGACGCGCTGTTTTCGGCATGGCTCGGGCCCAAGCCGGTCAATGGCGGAATGCAGACTGAGCAACACAGATCAAACTAGCAAGTTTGCCACTGTGATAAGTTGGGGAAAATTCGAACTCCATCGCCACCGGGTTGTTGGGACCCTTGTTTATTTGCGGCCGCTATCTTAAATTGAGCATTCGCAACCCGTAAGATCGGTTTTGCGAAAACCGCCATGCAAGCTGATTCAAGTCTCCTGCGAGATTCAGTGCTGGCACAGCCCATTTCCCACTTGTTCCTCATCGTGGGAATTGTGATGGCAGCGATTCTGTTATTGGTAATTGTGCTGGTCGTCTACGTCAGTTTTCGCTACCGGTCTGACGTGGCGAATGTAGTGCCTCGACAGGAATTTGGCCGCACGTCGTTGGAAATTCTTTGGACCGTCGGTCCCGTACTGATTCTCGTCTTTATCTTCGCGGCGACGATCCACGCCATGAAAGAGTCCGATCCCGGATTCGCGGCAAACCAGCAGCCTGACCTCGTGATCGTTGCGCATCAATGGTGGTGGGAAGCTCGCTATATCGAGTCCGGCGTCATCGCCGCAAACGAAATACACCTGCCTGTGGGCAAGCGCTTATTCGTGCGGCTCGAATCCGCGGACGTAATTCATGACTGGTGGGTGCCGCAACTGGGACGCAAAATGGACGCAGTACCTGGGCACCCGAACTTTCTGTGGCTCGAAGCAGATTCCCCCGGCTTCTATTCAGGAACTTGCGCCGAGTATTGCGGCGCCGAGCATGCCTGGATGCCTAAAGATGAAGTCGATGAAGCCGGCTGACCTGGCCGAAAGGAAGAAATGACAATTCATTCCAAGGATTTCCGTGTTCCGCATCACAAGAAGATCGATATCAAGCATTTGCCGACGATCGTCAAGCCATTTTGCGAGTCAAAGAAGGAATACAAGAAACTGCTGGAAGAACATGTTGTTGAGTTGGCGGCCTTGCAACGTCTGCAGTACGCCTCCAACCGTTACGCTCTGCTCCTGATTTTTCAAGGGATGGATTCTGCCGGCAAGGACGGCGCCATCCGCCATGTAATGTCGGGAGTCAATCCCGAAGGCTGCGAGGTTTTCAGTTTCAAACAACCGAGCGCCGAAGAACTGGAACATGATTTTCTCTGGCGCACGACATGCCGCCTTCCGGAACGCGGACGGATCGGCATCTTTAACCGTTCCTACTACGAGGAAGTTCTGATCGTTCGCGTGCATCCGGAAATTCTCCGCAACCAGCGGCTTCCGAAAGAGTTGCTCGACGAGAAAAACATCTGGAAGCAACGGTATCGCTCGATCGTTGACCTGGAGCGCCACCTCTATCGCAACGGAACGCGAATCGTAAAAATATTTCTAAACCTTTCCTACGAGGAACAGCGCAAACGGTTTCTCGCGCGCATTGAGGAGCCCGACAAAAACTGGAAAGTCAGCTCCTCGGACAATCACGAGAGGAAGTACTGGAAGCATTACATGCAAGCGTATGAGGATTGCCTGAATGCGACTAGTACTCATCACGCGCCCTGGTACGCCGTTCCCGCCGACGATAAGGAGAACGCCCGGCTGATCGTGTCCCGCATTGTCCTCGATGCGCTTCAGGACCTCAAGATGGCATATCCGAAGACTACGGAGAAGCGTCGACTGGAATTGCAGGCGATCGGCAAGGAGCTATCTCAAGAAAAGTAACGTGAACTTCTGGTCTCGACACCTGAAATCTCGACACCTGAAAACCGAGTGGGAAGAACGACAAAAGTTGAAAGAACGCTGGTCCCCTCGCAGAGCCCGAACGCGGCGGAGAGGCGACTCTGATGAGCACCTGTCACGGCTGAGGCCGCGTCTCCGAATGCGGTCGCCTCAGACATTCGTCGCCTTGCTGAAAAAATTCGAGGTCCGCCTTCAGGCTTCCGGTAGAAACTCGTATTCTTCAATGACGGCAGCGACCGCCAGTTTGCCGTCGGCGCTTCCGTTCTCCACGCGCACCACATGACCTTTGCACTGCACTCGAATGCTTTCGGTGAGCGTGATTTCGGGCGGGAGAGTCAGAGTAAATCCGATGGGCGAACCTTGAGTTATGGCAGAATCGAGGTAAAAACAGATGCCACGCGCACTGACATCGCGAATCTGAGCAGCATGGACGGCATTCTCATGATCTACAGTGACCGGCACGCGGAGCGGAAAGCGCCGTGCCGCCCGCTTCTCCTGCTGGGACTCAGCCATTCATCCTCCAAGTGGCCTTAACCATCATCGGTAACATTAAAGAGGATGCCTCGCAAGACTGCCTCGGTCAATACCACCGATGGGGAAGCCAGTAGCTCTTTCGGGGGGGAACGGGGCCATTTCAGATTTCAGACTCAAATCTGAAATCGTAGTGTGAAGGCCGTCCGGTGTAAGCTGATATCAGGAGCCCGGACACTTGATTTTCGTTCTCGACAACTACGATTCGTTCACTTACAACCTGGTCCAATACATCGGAGAATTAGGCGCCAAGGTCGAGGTTCGCCGCAACGACCAAGTGACGGTGAGCGAGGTTGAGAACCTTCAGCCCGAAAGGATCGTGGTTTCTCCCGGCCCGTGCACGCCGCGTGACGCAGGGATCAGCGTCGCCCTGATTCGCCACTTCGCGGGCAAGATTCCGGTGCTCGGAGTCTGTCTGGGCCACCAGGCGATCGGCGAAGCGTTCGGCGGCCGGGTGGTTCGGGCCGCCCACCTCATGCACGGCAAGACCAGCGCGGTGATGCACGATAACAAAACCGTCTTTCAAGGTCTTCCCATGCCGATGACAGCTACTCGCTATCATTCGCTCATCGTCGAAGAGAAAGATCTCCCCGCCGAACTGGAAGTCAGCGCCTGGACCACGGAAAAAGACGGCACGCGGACCATCATGGGCCTGCGCCACCGCCATCACGCAGTGGAGGGAGTACAGTTCCATCCCGAAAGCGTGTTGACGGATGCAGGCAAGAAGCTGGTGGCAAACTTTCTAAAGCAGTAATTTGATCAGGGATCACTGACCACCGTTTCTCGCCTTCTCCACGGCACGCAGCACCGCCTGTGCTTTGTTCATCGATTCCTGAAATTCGCTGGCGGGATCGGAGTCTGCGACAATGCCGGCTCCCGCTTGCAGATAGGCCTTTTTTCCCTGCATGAGCAGCGTGCGAATGCCGATGCACGAATCCAGATTGCCCGCAAAATCCGCGTAAAACACCGAGCCTCCGTAAATGCCGCGGCGGGTGGGCTCGAGTTCTTCGATAATCTGCATCGCCCGCACTTTCGGCGCGCCACTGAGCGTACCCGCGGGAAAACATGCAGCGAAAGCGTCAATGGCATCGAGATCCTTGCGCAATGTGCCTTCCAGCGCCGACACCAGATGCATCACGTGTGAGTACCGCTCCACGTACATCAAATCCTTCACCTTCACCGATCCGTATTCGCTCACTCGTCCCAAGTCGTTGCGTCCGAGGTCGACCAGCATCACATGCTCGGCGCGCTCCTTTTCGTCGGTACGCATTTGCAGTTCGAGGCGCAGGTCTTCGGCTTCGTCGCGCCCGCGCGGATGCGTGCCTGCAATCGGCCGATACTCGAGTCTGCGCCCGGTTACCCGCACCAGCATCTCGGGGGAAGAGCCCAGAATATGCGTATCGCCCATCCGCAAGAAATAAAGATACGGCGATGGATTCACCTGCCGCAGCGCGCGATACAAATCAAAAGGCGCAACTTCCGGGGTAAAGTCAAGACGTTGCGAGAGCACAACTTGGAAGATGTCGCCCGCGGCGATGTATTCCTTGCACCGTTCCACATTGCGCAGAAAAGTTTCCCGCCGCGTTCCGGCATGCACCTTCAGCTTTCCCGGCTTCCGTTTCCCTGACTTGCGCCAGAGTGCCGGGCGGAGTCCCGCTGCCAGTTTCCGCTCCAGCGCAGCAATGTCACGAAGTGCCCGATCGTAGGCGCGCCGCGGGCTCTCGCGGGCAACATCGGCGGCGGCGACGATGTGAATCTGGTGCCGCAGGTGATCAAACGCCAGCAGCCGGTCAAAAAACATCAGTTCGGCGTCGGGCAGCTTCAAATCATCCTTGGCGTGCTCGCCAATTTTTTCCAACTGGCGCACCACGTCATAGGCGAAATATCCGACGGCTCCCGCGGTGAATGGAGGCAATCCCGGAAGGTTCGCGGGACAATGCTCACGCAGTAACCGTTTTACCACCGCGAAAACATTTTCTTGTACGATTTCGCGCCGGCGTCCCCGCTCAATCTCAACCGTTCCCTGCCGGGCCGTCACTCGCATGTAGGGCCGCACCCCCAGAAACGTGTAGCGGCCGATCTGTTCGCCCCGTTCCGCCGACTCCAGCAAAAAAGCGTGCGGCTCTTTTTCCACGATCGCCAGAAAGGCGGAGACCGGAGTGAGCAAATCGGCGCTGACTGATTTCACCACCGGCACAAGTGTGGCTTCCCGGGCCAGCCGGGAAAATTGTTTGAAATCCGGTTGTAGCATCGTTTGCGATCCGAACCACGACTTCGGCGCAGAAGCTGCAATAAATATTCTACTTGCCGAACCGCGGTGTTTTATTATAGGGGACGCTTTTTGGAACGCAGAATCCTCGGGCGGCGGGCGCACGTTTCGCTGCGCTAATGATAGTTCCAGCCCTTCGCCCAAAGAGGATAGGTAACCCCCTTCGAGACCGCGTTCCAAAAGTGCCGTCGTGCTTGGAGCAAAGTCATGAGTAGTGCCACCCTCACTCTCACTCCACGATCGGTCGAGACTACCTCGCAATCCCGTATCGGATCCATCGATCTCATCCGCGGTGTTGTGATGATCCTGATGGCCATCGATCACGTGCGAGTCTATTCCGGCATTCCCGCAGGAGGCCCCACTCCAGGAGTCTTTTTCACCCGCTGGGTCACTCACTTCTGCGCGCCAGCGTTCATTTTCCTGGCCGGGACCAGCATCTTCCTATACGGTCGAAAGCACAGCGATGTCTCGCGATATCTGCTCATCCGCGGCGCCTGGCTCATTTTCCTGGAGTTCACATTTCTGCGTGTTGCCTGGACCTTCAACTTCGACTTCCGTCATTACGAGATGGCAGGCGTCATCTGGGTGATTGGGGTCTGCATGATTCTGATGGCCGGATTGGTGAAACTGCGGCTGGTTGCGGTCGGGACAATAGGAGTGGTCATTATCGCGGCTCACAACCTGATGGATTCACACTTGGGCAAGCTGTTGGAAGGGCTCGACGCGAACCCACTCTCCGGTCTCTGGAAAATCATGTACGTAGGGTTTTTCGCCGGACCGATCCGGTTCGGCCCAGACGGTCCAAACCTCATCGTGCTCTATTCGATCGTTCCGTGGATCGGCGTCATGGCGGCTGGTTATGCCTTCGGCAAAATCCTGACCTTGGAAGCTGCGCGACGAAAGCGACTCTGCCTGACGATCGGACTCTCGGCCATCGCGCTCTTCCTGGTGCTCCGCGGTTTCAACTGGTACGGAGATCCGCGCCCCTGGCATGTCGCCGCAGCGGGACAGGGCGGTTCGCCGCCAATGCCGGCGGTGCTGGCCTTCCTGAACGCCACCAAGTACCCCGCGTCTTTAAGTTTCCTATTGATGACGCTAGGCCCCATCATTGCTCTGATCCCGCTGCTCGAAGGTCTCGGCGGCGGCCTCGCCCGGCGAATCCAGATCTTCGGACGCGTGCCATTTTTCTTCTACATGCTTCACATTCCCTTGATCCACGCGCTCGCTCTCTTGGTGTCGAAGATTCGGCTGGGCTATGTGAGCCCATGGCTGTTCACCAATCATCCCATGGGCAATCCCGAACCACCGGAGGGTTACGTCTGGAGCCTTCCACTTCTTTACCTGGTGTGGGGTATCACCATCTTTCTGCTCTATTTCGTATGCCGATGGTTCGCATCGCTTAAGGCCAAGAGGAAGGACTGGTGGCTCCAGTACCTCTAGACCCAACTCCTCGTAACCCTGGCCCTTCATACGTCATTTTGTCCGATGGTCGATCCTTGCGCGTAATCCGACCACTCCCTTTGCTTCATTTTCAGCGTCTTGGGCGGGTCCAAGAAAGTCTTAGTTTGCCCCGGGGTCGGCGACACTTTAGTCACTTGTTGCGCTCTGCACAAACGCTAAACTCTTCATATCCCGAATATTATGAATATCTTGGACTTTCCGGATTGAAGGTTACTTCGTTTTCGGAACACAAACCGAGAGGGACAGCACTCGAAATTGATGGAGAAGTTCTTGCGGTCGAGTATTGAAGATTACTGACTAAGCGCGATCAGACTTTATGCGAATTAAGTTTTGGGGCGTACGCGGCTCCACGCCCACTCCACAGGCCGAGAACCTGCGCTATGGAGGTAACACCTCCTGTGTCGAGGTGCGTCTGGGAGAGCAGATTTTCATCTTCGATTGCGGCACCGGCTTCCGCGTCCTGGGGCACGAACTGGAACGCGAGTTCGCCGATCGGCCGTTCTCCGCGCATGTTTTCGTTTCGCATTTCCATTGGGACCACATTCAAGGCATGCCGTTTTTTCAGCCGCTCTACAACAGTCCCAAGAGTCAATTCACCTTTCATTCGTCGCGACAAACCCGCAGCCTGGAGCAGGTTTTCGCCGAGCAGATGGCGTCGCCGTACTTTCCCGTCGGTCTTGGCCACATGAAGGGCGCGAAGCGCGACTTTCGCAACATTGAAAATGGCTGCCTGCCCATGGGCGACGGAATTCAGATCAAAACCGCATGGCTGAATCATCCGCAAGGCTGCATGGGATTTCGCATCGAGACCAAAGAAGGTGTGCTGGTCTACGCCACCGACAATGAACCGGGCGACGCAAACTTCGACAAAGCCGTACGCAAGCTCGCCGAGGGTGCTGACGTTCTGATTTACGACGCGCAATATCTTCCCGAAGAATACGAAGCCCGCCGCCGTGGCTGGGGACACAGCCACTGGCGCGAAGCCGTCAACATAGTTATGGAAAGCGGCGCCAAAGAATTAATCCTCTACCACCACGACCCCGACCACACCGACGCCATCGTCGACAAAGTTGTCGCGGACGCACGCAGCTACTACTCCAACGTTCGCGCCGCATCCGAGGGCATGGAAATCGTCCTCTAAAATCTATGTTGTTGGCAGCGAAGCGAAGAGCCTGCCCAGCGAAATCGAACGGATAGCGCGAACCATTACGCTGCTGAAGTGCCTTCGATCTGAGCGGTGAAAGTACCGACCCTAATGCCCTGCGCCCACAGCACCTTTTTTTGCCACTGCTTTCTTCAGAGCAAAGACGATGGGCACGCAACAGAAACAAACCAGCGCCAGATAGCGAAAGTCATCCACGTAGGACCACAGACGGGCCTGGCTGTCGAGAGCGAGATTGACCAGCCCATAGGATTGCCGCACCGCCGTGGTGGACGAGGCGCCTTGAGCGCTCAAATAATGCTGCATTCCTCCCAGTGCGCCCTGCACGGTGGGGCGTCCCGGAGACAGCGATGCCGACAGTTCGTTGCGATGCAGTTGTTCGTGGCGGGCGACGATGGTGTTGACCACGGAAATTCCGATGCTGCCTCCGATGTTGCGTAGAAGATTGTAGAGGCCGCTGGCATTGCCGATTTCTTCGTTCTTCAGGAAAGCCATGGTGGTCGTCGAAAGCGGGACGAACACGCATCCCGAGCCGAAGCCACTGATCACAATGGCCCACAAAAATGTCCACTGCCCGATGGAAAGGTTGAGTGTGCCAAACCAAAGACTGGCGATCCCGAACAGAGTGAATCCGAAGGCGATCAGATAACGGTTATCGATCTTTGCCGTCAGGTAGCCGATGAGAGGCATAGCCAGAATTGCTCCAACGCCGCGGGGACTCACCGCCCATCCTGCCTGAAGCGCGGTGTAGCCCATCAACTCCTGATAGAAGAGCGGCAGCAATGTCACCAGCGCGTAGATGCCCGCGCCGAACAGACCAATCAGAATGCATCCGATCGTGAAGTTGCGATGCCGGAAGACGCGCAGATTCACCAGCGGTTGCTTGTGCCGAAATTCGCGTATCAGAAACGACACCAGGCTGGTGAGCAGGATCGCCGCCGCCCAGCGAATCCACGTCGCTCCAAACCAGTCATCCTCCTGCCCCTTGTCGAGAATGATTTGCAGGCAGCCCAGCCACACCGCCAGCAGTCCCAAGCCGATGCCATCGAATTTGCCGGGATGCGCGTCCTTGATATATGGAGGATCTTCCACGTAACGCGAGATCATCAAGATTGCGAATACGCCGACTGGAATGTTGATATAGAACGCCCATCGCCATGAATAAGCGTCGGTGAGCCATCCACCGAGCGTCGGGCCCAACACCGGCGCCACCACCACTCCCAAGCCGAACGCGGCCATCGCCAGCCCGCGTTTTTGCGGAGGAAAAGTTTCGAGCAGAATCGACTGCGAGAGCGGTTGCAACGCTCCTCCGCCCGCGCCTTGCACCGCGCGCGCAATCAGAATCCAAGCCAGACTCGTGGACGCGCCGCAGGCAAACGATGAAATCGTGAAGATGACGATACAGGTAATGAGAAATCTTTTTCGCCCGAAGCGCAGCGAAAGCCACGAACTGGCCGGCAGGATAATGGCATTGGCCACCAGGTAGCTGGTGAGCACCCAGGTCGCTTCGTCGTTGGTGGCCGATAAGCTGCCGGCGATGTAAGGAAGCGCGACGGCGGCGATGGAAGTGTCCAGCACCTCCATGAACGTCGCCAGCATCACAGCGATCGCGACCAGCCAGGGATTCCCTCCCCCCGAAGGGGAGCCGCTGCGTGCCGGTGGCGGAGTCATTTCTTTGTGCCCAAGCTTCAGTCCCCGTAAGCATTTACAGATGCGCAGGGCAGACGTGGGGTTTCAATGTTGTTAGGGTTGGCGTTTTCTCTGCAAAGTGTTGCGACTTCTCAGGGGAAATCCACATCCAGCGCGTAGATATCTTGCGTGCTCACGTCGCGGACATAAAGCCGCGAGTCGTCCGGCGCCTGGCCGCTCCACGATCCCCAAAATCCGAAATAGCGGTGCAGGTCGCTCAGACTGAAGAGATCCTCCGGGCGATTCTCCCCAACCTTAATGCGGTGGCACTGCGGATTCTCCACGGCGAAGTTGTCGTAGTAAACATAGCGGCTATCCGACGACCAATACTGATAATTGATGTTGTTGACGTGACCGACCCACTCCGACCACTTCTGCGTTCGGAAGTCATAGAGCATGAGCTGATGCGATCCCTCGACGCTGGTCGCAGACAAATAACGGCCATCGGGAGACCAGCGCGGCGAAAACAGACCCTTCGACCCGGGAAACGTGGAGACCTGACGGGTCTTCATATCCACCAGTTGAATATCCTTGGTCCCGGTATTCAGGGACGAAATGCGTCCGAAAGCAAGCTGACTGCCGTCCGGCGACCAGGTGGCATCGATTTCCCCAACATTCTCCGGCAATAGTTCCTGCGGCGCGCCGCCTTGCGCGGAAACCAGAAAGATCTTCCAAGGTTTTCCGGCTTGAGCGGAGATGTAAGCGATTTGCGTTCCGTCCGGCGACCAGACCGGAAGCGATGCCACCGCGGGCGCATAGGTAAGCTGCAGCCGTTCACTCCCGTCCACACGGCTGCGCCATAGCGTGCCGTCAGGAACCGAGATGTAGGCGGCCCATTTGCCATCGCGGGAGAAGGCTGCGTCGGTCGCGGAAATTCCACCCATGAACGGTACGAATTGCTTCGCTACGGGGTCATAGCGGACCAGTTCCCCGCGGGGCTGAGTCCCTTGCACAAATAGCTTGCGTCCACTGAGGTCCGGCAGAACCGAAGAGTATAAAATCGGGCCGGTAGTCAGTTGAGTGGGGGCTGAGGAAGCTTTGCGAAAAATGCTGTTGGAGTCTGCCAGAGTAAAGATGTCTTGGGTTTGGCCGGTGCCGCTCTCGAAGAGGTAGTAGCGGCCGTCCCCGGTCCAGCGGCCGCAACATTCCCGCGGTGGAGAGTGCCATCCCTCCAGTAGCTGATGCAGATTGGATCCGTCCGCGTGAACCTCCCACAATGAGGTCGTGTTGGCTTGATCCCGGACCGAAAAGCGAATCCGTCTTCCGTCGGGAGAGAACGTGGCAACAGAGACGTACCCGGGCGCCGACGCGAGAAGATGGGAGGCCGTCCCATCGGCGTTCGCCAGGTACAAGTCGGACCCCTTGCTAAATACAAGTTGCCGCCCATCGCGCGACCAACTGCCTTCGTTCCCCGCGATGTCACCCAGACGCCGGAGAGAACCCGTGGGCAGGGGCAAAAGCCAGAAGGGCGCAACTCTGCTGCCCGTGCCCTCCATGGCCCTGACCAGCAGTTGTGAATGGTCAGGCGAGATGTCATCGATGGCCATGCTTTTGACCGGCGCCGGAATCACCGAGCTTTCGCCACCAGTCGTGGAAACTTCAGCTAAAATCAGGCCATTGGGATGGAATTGCGTGACATAGATACGCGTCCCATCCGTCAGCATGTTTCCCATCGGGAAACCGTCATGCGTGATCTGTGTAATTCCGGTGATCCTCGGAGGGGTTACCGGAACGAAAAACCACACCAGGGCCGAAACTACGAATAGCGCTGCGAGCGCGCCCAGCGCCCATACCCAGCGGCGATCCCGTCTTGAAGTTTGTATGGAACTCGCAATCGCGACGCTGACCTTGCCAGAGGTATCCCTCTTCAGACCTTTCAGATCCGCGCGCATTTCCGCGGCGCTCTGATAACGAATCTCGCGATCTCTTTCCAGGGCCTTGCGAATAATCCGCCCTAGTTCCGGCGGAAGATCGGGATTGAGCTGCAGCAGCGGTGCGGGCTCCTTGTGAAGGATGGAATCGAAGATACCTGCGCTGGTATCTCCGCGAAAGGGAAGCGTCCCGGTCGCCATCTCGTAAAGCACTGCGCCGAAAGAAAACACGTCGGTGCGGGCGTCAAGATCCTTGCCCAGCGCCTGTTCCGGCGACATGTAGGCCACCGTCCCCAACGTGCTGCCAGGACTGGTGAGGTGTGGATCGTCAGCGCTCGCGATGGTAGCTCCATCGGGAGTTGCAGTCGCCCGGGTTTTCGCCAAGCCGAAATCAAGAATCTTGGCGTGTCCGCGCTCGGTCACGAAGAGGTTCGCGGGCTTGATGTCGCGATGAACGATTCCCTTGGAATGCGCGGCATCGAGGGCGTCGGCAATCTCGATGGCCAGATCAAGCAGCGTTTCCAGTTCCATCGGCCTTGCGCCAATGCGATGCTTCAGGGTTACGCCATCCAGAAATTCCATGGCGATGAACGCCTTGCCATCCTGGTCGCCAATGTCATAGATCGTGCAGATATTGGGATGATTCAGCGCGGATGCAGCCTGCGCCTCGCGTTGAAAGCGGGCCAGGACCTGGGGATCTCGAGCCACTTCTTCGGGCAGGAATTTGAGCGCGACAAAGCGATGCAGCCGCGTATCCTCGGCCTTGTACACAACCCCCATGCCGCCGCCGCCCAGTTTCTCGACAATCCGGTAGTGGGAAATGGTTTGGCCAATCATTCGAAACGCCTGGTTTTCGGGTCCGCTCATCTTACGGGCATGACAGCTATCAGTCAACGAACGACGCTCGGCCGCGGGCCACCGTGATAATTGAAGGCATCGCAATCGGGGCTCTCCACTTCTCCGGAAATGGGAAGTTAAGTTGGCCTCGCCCTACCTGCGCGCCTTGCTTCTGCCCCATCCCCCCTCATATACTCTGAAGAACCTTTTCGTGATATCCCCATCATCGCAACTGAAGTCACCACAGCTTTCGCGGCTTTCGACAGATTCCAACAGAAAAGGGACGCCCGCAAACGAGGCGCCCCTGTCTTTGATTCGGCTTTTACTAACGGTTTCCTTGCAGTTGGACCGCCGGGAGCACGCTCGTTCCCTCAACACGCACCGCGGTAAGAGCTGAAGGATCGATGCCCAGGGCTTGGAGAATCGTAGGCGCCACTTGGACCGTACCCACTGAGGTTCGGACCGTGTCGGCATGGAAGCCGGGATTGGACAGGAGCATGATGACATTGGTGTCGTCATGCGCGAACCCGCCGTGCTCGGCCTGTTTCGCGTGGCTGCCGGAATACGTAACCCCCATGTTCGGGGTCACGATGATGTCCGGTGTGCGCGGGTCTACGGTGGGATCGTTGTAGTTGATCGCCAGCGACGGGCCGTAGAAGAGCTGTCCTAGTGCGATTCCCGAGGGACCCGCATCATTTTCCAGAATGGTGACGGCGGCGTCGGTTTCGGAAGAACTCTTCAGCCAGAGCAGCGAGACGTCATCTTCCGTCGGTCCAATGCCGTTACCGAGAGGAGACTCCGAGTCTGGAATAAAGCCCGCCGTGGCAAGCAGAGTTGCGGGTGAAGTGCCGATGCCGGCGCGGGTCTGAGGAACGTAGCGAGCCGGATCGATGGGCGACTGGCCGTGTTTGGCAGTGATGACGATCAGGGTCGAATCATAAAGACCCTTGTCCTTCAGCCCCTCGACGAATGCCGCAATCGAGGCGTCGACGAACTTGAATTCCTCGAGCAGCGCCGCACTGGGAGTCCCAGCAGCATCCAGGTATCCGCCGGTGGTGCTATTGCTGGCCTCAATCAGCTTTTGGCCGACGCTGACCGCCTGAAAGTTCATGCCGAAGATGTTCGGAGTGCCCCTCAAGGTTCCAGTGCCAAGGTGCGTCTTGCCGTCTATCCAGTTGAGCACCGCATTGACTTTCAATTGGTCGTAACACTGAATGTTTTGGAAGCTGTTGGTCCACGCCGTCAGGTCCGAATTGGGATCGGGGACGGTCGCACAATTAATGCCTGTGGGAGTTGTGACCATTGGAAGAGGAACTACGTTGGAATTGATTTCCGGCGCGTAGAAATCATCGAGCGCCGCCGGACCGATGGGCGCCGAAACGGAAGAATACGCTGGGTGCTTGTCCGACCATGCCGTAACTCCGCCGGCCTGATGGATAACGGTAAAGATGCTGTTGGTACGGACGAACTGCCACGGGTATACCGGGTTGCACCCATTGGCTGGATTCTGAGGCAGCTTGTTGGGATCGATCGAAGCGATGCCGCCGTCCGTGAGGGATGCGCCGGGAGCGCCACCGTTTACCAGAGCCTGATTTTTGTCGATCCCTTCTTCATACTCAGTCGTAAAACCGGTGGGTTTCGCACCCGCGCTGCAGGGACCGGGGCCATTTCCGTTGCCGGTCTGCACCTTGGGTCCGTCCAGATTGCGGGAATACGCAACGTCGTAATAGACGCCGGTGAGCGCCGGGCTTCCGCCGGTAACGATTGCGGTCAGGCCGGGGAAGGAATCCGACGGTTTTGAGGTACTGGCGGCGACGTAGTTGATACCGGTCTTGCCAAGAGCAGCCAGCGCCGGGCAATAAGGTGCGCCATTGTTGACCGTGCTAATGCCGTTGGCACAGTTTGCGAAATCAACCGCGTGCATTCCGTCGACGCTGATTAACAGAACGTGCTTGATGCGACCGTGGTGCCGGTCATTGTCCTTATTATCGTTATCGTGGGCGATGGCGGTGCCCGCCAAACAGGCAGCCGCGAGGGACAGTAAAACAAGTTTCTTTTTCATAGTGACCTCGGCCCCGATGGTATGGAAAGGCTGGTCACCAGTAGGTTACGGAGAGTTGAATTGTTCGTGAAAAACTACTGAAAGATGTGGAAAATCGGAACCCCTGATCCTGGCATCGAGCTGGAATTCCCTGCCCTGGTTTCATAAATCCTGGGTCTCATAAATCCTGCGCGCGCTGCCGGCGCTCGCAACTTCCATTCTCATCGAGCCAATTGAGTAATGAGCGCACGCTGGCCCGGGCCAAAGCGATCGAGCAGTCCGCGGCTCCGTAGTAGATGTTGAGGGTATCGCCATCGGGTGCCATAGTATAGCCGCAGGGGAATACGACATCGTCGACATCGCCATGGACCTCGTACTCCGCCTCCGGCCCAAAGATCCAGGAGTCTCCGCGCAGTACACACTTAGCGGGGTTTTCGAGTTCGAACAACGCCAATCCCAATCGATACAGGCAACCCGAGGGAGTGTGCCGAACTCCGTGATAAATGACCAGCCATCCGCGGGAGGTCTCGATTGGAGGCGGCGACAAACCAATCTTGTTGGCGTCCCACCAGGCACCGCGGCGGGCTTCAAGCATAAGCCGGTGGCGTCCCCAGTGACGCAAGTCCGGAGAGTAGGAAATCCAGATGTGGGCGCCCAGATTGGTCGCAGGCCGGTGAATCAGCGCCCAATACCCATCGATTCGACGCGGTAAGAGCGCGGAGTCCTTGTCATCCGGCGGCATAATTACGCCATAACGCTCGAAGCTTCGGAAGTCTTTAGTGAGAGCCAGAGAAACGCCGGGGCCACCGCGCGAATAGGACGTATAAGTGATGACGTACTGTTGCAGTTCGGGCACAAACGTAATTCGTGGATCCTCGATGCCCCAGATCTCCTCGGGAAACTCTTTTGGGTTGGGCATTAAGGTCGGACCGCTATCGATTTGCCATCCGTCTACGCCGTTCACCGAGCGCGCGGCACAAAGATGCGATAACCCGCGGCGATCCTCGATTCGACAAAGCAATAAGGTCGAGCCATCGGCGAGCAGGGTCGCACCGGGATTGAACACACTATTGATTGAGTACGGCCAATCCTTGCTGGTGAGGATTGGGTTGGACGGATGGCGAAGCAGCAACGGCTCGAAGCTGGTACCAACAATACCCACAGGTTTTTGTGCAATGGTCACGACAGAATCTCCTTTGGTTCCGACTCTTGCAGAGCACGCATTTCCAGCAGCGCCATGAGGAACGATAGCGTTGACTCCGCGCCCTGGTTCTCATTGGCGCGGTCGGGATGAAGGCCGTCGCGGCAACCGCCAGTGACGGAATCGTAAAGAGAGAGTTGCAGATCGTTATCGCCAAGAAACCAGTTGAAGGCTGACCACGCTTCTTTCCGCCAGCGGCCGTCACCGGTAACCCGGTACGCTTGCAGACATGCCGAAACCGCGCCTGCGGCTTCAATCGGCTGTTGATCGAAGCGGGCCTTTTCCCCGCCCTGTCGATAAAAGCCTTGCGATCCGATGGGGACAAAGTGGCCATTGGTTTCGCAGCGCTGCTGTTCCATCAGCCAATCCAACGATTCCAGGCCGGCGGAAACCATTCGATCATCCGCATACGCCGACCCCACCAGAAGCATTGCCTGAGGCAATCTGGCGTTTCCGTACGCTAGAACATCTTCAAACCACTTCCAGCGGGTGCGCCGGACCGAGTCATACATCTCCAGCAGTCTTTGGGCCAGCGCCAATCGGATGCGCTGGGCGTCCCGGTCTCCGGGATAAGCATGCAGGTATTCCTGAATTCCGAGCAGAGCATAAGCCCAGGCCCGGGGACTGCGGAATTCAACTATGGCTGAAAGCGAGAACTCGAACAAGCGGCCGGCGGCGCCCCTCAAACCACGATTCGTCGAGCGGGCAAGCAAAGTCCCGAGAGCCCACAACGCGCGGCCATGAGAATCCTCCGAGCCTTGCTCTTCCGTCCAGTTGTGATCGTAGCCGAGAAAGTTTCGGAACCTCTGTTTCTCGGGATTGAAGGCATGCTCGAGGAATGCCAAATACCGGAAAGGCCAATCGGGATTGACCGCCTCGGCTTGTGCAAACTGCTCAATGCCCAACTGCTCCAGCAGAACCGTAAAGATGAGGGCGCGGGCGTTGTCGTCGGTGGCGTATCCCTCGGCGCGATTGGGGATGGTAAAGATGGCGTGCTGCAGCATCCCGGTGTCGTCGGTGAGCGCGTTCACGTGATCCAGATTCAGCGTCGGCAATTGATTCAGCGACTTCTCGGTGGCGCGCGCTGAGAACTGAACCCGCGGAGTCTCCATGCGATCGCTGCGCACGCGAGAAAAACTCTCCATATAGCCCTGCGCCACTGTCCTCCAAGTCATCGCACGCGCGAACACGTAAGCGCGTTTGCGCATGGCATGGCGGAGCGCGGGAGTATCTAGAAGCTCGATTGTCTTTTGCGCAATGGCTTCGGAATTTTGGAACGGAACCAGCGCGCCGCGACGGTCGTCCAACAATTCAATGGCGTGCCAATACGGAGTCGAGATAATCGCCTTGCCCGCTCCGAGCGCATAGGCGAGCGTGCCGGAAACAACCTGCGCTTCGTGGCGATAAGGAGTGATGTAGATATCCGCAGCGCCAATGAATTCAGCCATTTCTTCAGGGCTGGCGAAACGGTTGTGGAAGATCACTTGCGATTCCACTCCTACTTCCTTTGCCAAAGCTTTCAAGCTATCCCGGTACCGGTCGCCCTCCCGACGGAGAACATGCGGATGCGTTGCGCCCGCCACGATATAAACGACATTCCGATGATTCGAAAGAATCTGCGGCAAAGCTTGAATGACGTTTTCGATTCCCTTGTTGGGCGAGAGCAAGCCGAAGGTCAGCAGAACCGCCTTCCCTTCGACTCCGAACCTGTCTTTGAAAAAATTGGGATCGAGAAAGGGCAAATCTGGAACCCCGTGAGGAACCATGTCGATCTTGCCGCCCGGCACACTGAAGATCTCCTGTAGCATCTGGCCAGAGAGTTGGCTCATGACAATGAGGCGATCCGAAAGCTCCGCGATTTCTTGCATCACCATAAGCTGATCGGGATTGGGCTCGCGAAGAACGGTGTGCAGCGTGGTCACCACCGGCATCTTTAGAGCTCGCAGCAATTGCAGAATATGACTTCCGGCCGGGCCGCCGAAGATTCCATACTCATGCTGCAGGCAAACCATGTCGATATTGTTGAAGTTCAGGAATTCGGCCGCTTGTTGGTAGGAACTGGGGTCGTCCTGAGCGAGCGACCATCGTACTCGCGCGGGATAGTCGTAACCTGATTCCGTATCGTTTACCGGCAAGGCCATCAATCGGGCCGATCCATACTCCGCGGAGATGGCCTCGCACAGGTCGGTGGTGAACGTAGCGATGCCACAGTGCCGCGGAAGATAATTCCCGATTACTGCGATCCGGCTGGGCAACGACGGCTTCGATTTCAATCTCGGACGGGCCGGCAAAACCATCTGTCCTGGCAGACGCGAGCCAGCAACAACCTTCAGTACGGGTTTTGGAGACAAAATATTCGGTAGCGACATTTATGCCTGCGTCGGTAGGAGGAAAGCTTCAAAAAGACAACTTCAAATAGAAGCGATCGATCACGGAACTTGCTCACCAAGGGCTGTTATCAGTATTGAACGAAAGTGGGCTTGCGGACTGATCACAATTGACCAGACGCAATGACGCATACCACGGTTTGCATTTCGATTCCAGCCCAGCTGTAATTCCCGGTTGGTCACCTAACCGGAAGTTGGTTCATCCCCGGCCCTCCGCGCCTTGCTTCCCAGCCACCGCCCCTCATATACTCTGAACGTTTGCCCGCCTCCGACCGGAAGCCTTCCGGCGACGGCCCGCAGCATCCCTGCAATCATTCCGGAGACTCTTACTATGACGACGATGGTGACGGACCCGCATGTGGATAAAGAGAGCAATCCATGGGAGTCGCAGCGGGCGCGTTTTGATCTGGCGGCTCAGAAACTCAACCTTGACGAGGGCCTGTGGCGCGTGCTGCGCTATCCCAACCGCGAACTTACGGTCTACATCCCAGTACAGATGGATGACGGCCACCTCGAAGTCTTCACCGGTTTCCGGGTGCAGCATTCCATCGCGCGCGGCCCGGCCAAAGGCGGCATCCGCTACTCGCCCGACGTTACCCTCGATGAAGTTCGCGCCCTCGCCAGTTGGATGACCTGGAAGTGCGCCGTGGTCAACATTCCCTTCGGCGGCGCCAAAGGCGGCGTAATCTGCGATCCTCACAAAATGTCGATGGGCGAAGTCGAGCGTATGACGCGGCGCTACACCTCCGAACTGATCGAATTCATCGGCCCCGAAAAAGACGTTCCCGCTCCTGACGTCAACACCAACGAACAGATCATGGCGTGGATGATGGACACTTATTCGATGCACATGCGTCAGACGGTTACCGCCGTCGTCACGGGGAAGCCCATCAATATCGGCGGATCCCGCGGACGCCGCGAAGCCACCGGCCGCGGTGTAATGATCGTATGCGATGAGGCCTGCCAGAAGCTGGGTCTGAATCGCGAAACTTCCCGCGTCATTATTCAGGGATTCGGCAACGTCGGCTCCAACGCCGCTGTGCTCATGCATCAGGCGGGTTATAAAGTAATCGGCATTGCCGAAGTTGGCGGCGGCCTGCACAACAAAAACGGCATTGACGTGAAAGCTCTGGTCGATTATCGCCAGAAAAACCAGACCGTCCACGGATTCCTTGGCGCGGAAAAATGCGACGCGGCCGACCTGCTGGTCGAAGACTGCGAAATTCTTATTCCCGCCGCCACTGAGAACGTTATCACTAGCCGCAACGCCAACCGGGTGAAGTGCCGCATACTCGCGGAAGGCGCGAACGGGCCCACCACGTCCGCCGCCGACGATATCCTCACCGACAAAGGCGTCTTCGTAATCCCCGACATTCTGGCCAACGCCGGCGGCGTGACTACTTCCTATTTCGAGTGGGTGCAGGATCGCCAAGGCTACTTCTGGAAAGAGTCGGTAGTCAACGAGCAACTCGACGCCATCATGAAGTCTTCCTTCGAAGATGTAGTTCGTTATGCCGAAACGCACCGTGTCAACAACCGCATCGCGGCCTACATGCTGGCCATTGACCGCGTGGCGTACACTATCCGCCAGCGCGGCATTTACGCCTAGATTTAAAACAGTTTTGGCAAGGGCTAGATAACACTTTGGCAGGCTGAGGTTAAGCGGTTTTGGGAAGGGCACGGCTTCAGCCGAGCCACTAAAGTCAACATGAGATCAGGGCTTTAGCCCTGAGGTTTGCACTTCAAAGGAGAACCTATGAATTCTACTCGCCACCTTTCAGCGAACCGTGCTTTGGCAATGCTTCTAGCAATGTTCTTGCTGAGCGCACTGATCTTCGCGCAGGCACGCGAAACGGGGAGCGTTCCCGAGATGAACGCAAGTCAGTCTGCGATGGCGGGCGACAAGCTCGACATCAACACGGCCACCAAGGACCAACTCAAACAACTTCCCGGCATCGGCGACGCCTATTCGCAGAAGATCATCGACGCCCGCCCCTACCGCGTGAAGACCGATCTGGTTCGCAAAAAGATTATTCCGCAGGCCACCTACGACAAGATCAAGGATCAGATCATCGCCAAGCAGCCCAAAGCCGACAAGATGGCGCCAGCCCCGAAATAACTGCGTTTCCTTGAAATCACCTTTCCCGTAGAGACGTTGCTTGCAACGTCTCTACGAGGCAACTTCCTTCCATTGCGTTCCCTCTTGCCGTGGAGGATAATCAAAACTGGATTCCGGCTGGCCACCGGACACCTCGAAGTGTGAACCTGCCCAACTCCATCACGCTCATCCGCATCTTCAGCATCCCTCTGCTGATGTGGATCCTTTCCAGCGGCCGTTTCAGCAGCGCGAACGGCGAGAAGGAATTGCTGGCTTCGGCGCTGTTCATCGCCGCCTCCATGACCGACGGGATTGACGGGTATCTCGCCCGCAAGCGCGGCCAGATCACCACCATGGGAATCCTGCTTGACCCACTGGCCGACAAGCTTCTGATCGCCGCGGCATTCATCACTCTAGTCCAACTCAACCCAAGCCTGGTTCCCGCCTGGATTGCGGTAATCGTGATTGGACGCGAATTCCTGGTCAGCGGCCTGCGCTCCATCGCTGCCTCTGAGGGATTTACGATTGAAGCCAGCGATCTCGGTAAATTTAAAATGGTCGTGCAGATCGTCTCCGTGGTCGCGGTTATCCTCGACCACCGCTGGAAAGAATTGCCGGTCTACAGCCACTACATCTTTCCCATTCACTGGATCGCATATCTCGCCATCTGGTTCATGGTGTGTGTGTCGCTGGTTTCGGCGATCGACTACTTTGTCGCCTTCTGGTCAAAGATTGACCGGCGCGGGGTCAAGCGCCGCCGCCGCGCCTTCATCCTGAGCCGGCGCAGAAAGCCGGTACCGCCGCCGCAGGCGGATCGCGATGTCGCTGCTTCCACTTAGTCCGCTTGCGGTAAATCCAGACCGGCATTCCGAGGGTGAGTTCTCGCAGGCGGAACGCACCGTGCTTCTGCGCCTTGCCCACGACTCTGTTCTCTCTGTGCTTCAAGGGCGTGAAATTTCACTCGCCCCGCCAACGCCTCATCTCGCCGAACCTCGCGGAGCCTTTACGTCCCTCTACCTGCACGGCGAGCTGCGAGGCTGCATAGGTTATGTCCTGGCAGTGACTCCGGTGTATCGCGCGGTCGCAGATACCGCGCGGGCCGCCGCTTTCGAAGACACGCGCTTCCGGCCAGTCACACTACCCGAAGCGTCTCAACTCCAAATCGAGCTCAGCATACTTTCGCCGCCGCAATCGATTTCCATCGAAGCGATCGAAATCGGACGCCATGGCCTGCTCATCAGCTTGGGGGGAAATCGCGGCCTGCTGCTGCCCCAGGTGCCCATCGAACACAATTGGGCACGCACAACCTTCCTGGAACAAACCTGTCGCAAAGCTGGCCTGCCTTTGGATGCTTGGAAGAACGGGGCAACGATTGAGGCGTTCACTGCCGAAGTTTTCGGAGAGAAGCATCCCGAATGACCACCTACACCTATCAGCAGCGTCTCTTGCGGCGTTCAGTTTTGCAGTCGTAGTCGGGATCGAAATCGACGGTACCGAATAATTCCAGAATCCTCAGTTGCCTGCGGTGGCGCACATATTCTTCAAGGGCAGCCGTGATGGCCTCTTGTGCGGTCTTATGCTCGCCCAGACGGCGCGCCTCCTCGATCAGAGGTTTGTCAAATGAGAAATCGATTCTCCTCTCGGGAATAGACTCATCTTTTGCGCGGCCTCGCAAAACAAAACCGGGGACGGTTTCCCGTCCCCGGCATTCATCTACTCTGTAAGGTAAGGACCTATTGCACCTGATCAAGTTCCACAGTGTCTCCCGCATGCACGTCTTCCAGGGAAAATACGACCATCCCGGTCGCCGTCGTGTCGGTCACACTGATGATCTCAATCTCGCCCACGGCCCTACGGGGCAGGTCGCGCACGTGGATCACGGGACCGTTCCCTTTGGTGAACATCGCGGGATCAACCGAAGGAACCTTTTTCTGAGTGTCTTCGGCAAGCGCAGCCTTGAACGAGAGGGAATCCACCGGGTCTTTCAAGTCCGCATCGTAACTGCGCACTGCGCGGAAGAAGTCCCCGATCTTTACACCCTGGTTAGCCCCCACATTCAGATAAACCTTGTGCCCCGTACCCAGTAGGGAATCGAAATCTTTTCCCATCACAATGCGGCCGGTCAGCTTGCTGCTGGATGCCAGGAATCGATCAAAGCGGATCGGCTCATGGAAGGTCACGGCCTGCTTTTCCGCGAATGGAATGGTCGTATCGCCGGGATTCGCGCCGTCGCAGGCATACTCGATTTGCCCGATCGCGGTCTTGTTCCGCGTGTCAATGATCTTGAGCCGCCCCACTTCCTCATAGGGTTGGCCCGTTGCCTTCAGCAGCTTCTTTTGACCGGGATAGATCTCATACTCGTTGACATCGCGCAGAGCCCGCACAATCTCGTATTCCGCGCCAGCGCTATATCCGGAACCTTGCAGATAGACGACGTCGCCGCGCGTGAATTTCGTTGTGGTCGGGGTCTGCAGGCCTCCCACGATATAGTTGGCGTCAGGCAGGGATTGTCTGCTGATGAATCCGGCGCAATACAGGTCGGCGTAAGTGGGCGTCTGAACACGCATGGTGGGGAAGCTCACCGTTGTCGGCGAAGTCCCTTGGGGGGCTTCGATAGAACTAGCGTCGGGGCTGCCTTGCGCCCAGACTGCGGTAGAGAGCAACAACACAAACAGTCCTGTTTTCTTCATGTTACCTCCGGGTAAGGACTGCCATGCGTCCCCCCTAGTTAAATGCTGGAAAAGAAAAGGCTTCAGCCGGAAGGTAACAAGCTGCTAAGGGTGGGTCAAGGTTACGAGGGTGTTGGGCACCCTTGGGGCAGAGCTTTTTCTGGTTTTTCGAAAGGACGGTGAATCCGTTGTTGCATAAGTAATTAAGGCCCTGTAATAATTCGCCGTCATTCTGTACGTGCTTCAAACTGGGCTTCTCATCACTCAAATCGGAAGATGAATTTAGCTCCCCCTTACGCGCCGCGTCTCCTGCCTCTGCGATTGCCGCGAGTTTGCGTGGCTGTGACTGGCTCCGATCCGAACCAGATGGCGGAAACGTCGGAGCTCTTGATCCGCGATAACTCCTTTCTGGAGTTCCGGTTAGACTACCTTTCGAAGCCCGCGCTTGCGCTTCCCAAGATCAAGCGCTTCCTAGAAGCCCATCCTGGGACAATGGTGATCGCCACCTGCCGCCGTGCGGTTAGCGGAGGAAAGTTCCGGGGCTCGATCGCTTCCCAGTTGGATGTCCTTGGAAAGGCCGCCGCTGCGGGCTGCCAATTGGTCGACGTTGAACTACAAACCTCCGCCAAGTGCAAGCCTGAACAATTGCAGAAACTTCGTACTCGGGCCGCGCTGATCCTCTCCTTCCACGATTTCCGAGCTACCAGAAAACTGGACGAAACGCTGGAAAAAATGCTCGCCTATCCCGCCGATTTCTACAAAGTGGTGAGCACGGCCACCACCCTCGCCGACAACGTCACGATGATCAAATTCCTGGCCCGCGAAGGGGACCGGCACTCCCTGATCGGCATGTGCATGGGGGAACAAGGCATTATCAGCCGTGTGCTGGGCGTGCGCGCGGGCAGTGTGTTCACCTTCGCCTCCGCCACTACCGGCGAGGAAACGGCTCCCGGCCAGGTTACCGCCCAGGAATTGCGCAATGTTTATCGCATCGAGCAGGTAGACGTTGCCACGCGAGTCTATGGCGTAGTAGGCGATCCAATCGCGCATTCGCTCTCGCCGGCGATCATGAATGCGGCCTTCCGCCGGGAGAATGTGAACGCAGTCTACGTGGCATTGCACGCCAAGACGCTGAAGGATCTGCTCCTTTGCGTGCGCGATATTCCCATTCACGGCATCAGCGTCACCATGCCCTACAAGGAGACTATCCTTTCGCACCTCGACAATACCGACGCCCACAGCACTAAAATCGGAGCCTGCAACACTGTGGTTCGAGCGCAGGACGGCAAGCTCTATGGCTTTAATACGGACGCCGCCGGGATCGTCCGGCCGTTGGAACGCCGTCTGAATACTCTGGAAAATGCGCGCATTCTGGTTATCGGGGCCGGAGGAGCTGCCCGCGCCGCCGTCTTTGGCCTCAAGGAAAGAGGGTCGGAGGTCTACATCTTGAATCGCAGCGCCGCCCCCGCAAAGAAGCTGGCGCATCAGGCTCGAGCCCGAATTGTCAAGCGCCCCAATTTGAAAAAGCTGGCCTTCGACGTCATCATCAACGCCACTCCGGTGGGCATGGGCAGTCAGCGCGAATCTCCGCTGCAGGCGGAAGAGATCAATGCCCGCTATGTCTTTGATATGATTTACGATCCGCCGGAAACGCGCTTCCTCAAATTAGCCAGGGAACGCGGCGCCCAGGTTATTCCCGGGATCGAAATGTTCGTCCACCAAGCGGCCCGTCAGTTTGAAATCTGGACCGGAAAACCTGCGCCGTGGGACGAAATGTTGCGAGTGGTTCTTCTCGCTCTGCAGGAGCGCACCAACCGCTCCGCCGCGGGAAAATGACGGCTTTCGATGCATCTCGCGAAGAAAAAGTTGCATTTTAGTGGATGCACAAAGTAATATGCAGTTAGGGGATGCTGACTTTTAGCTTCTCCCAAAAGTGAACACCCAGGTACCGCCCGTTCCAACCACAGCATTTTAACTTTGGCGAAAAACTCGACGAGAGGCGGCCCGGTTCGCCTCTATCCCGGTTCGGAGAGTTCATTATGGCGTGGTACGCGTATTGTCTTACCGAGCACCAAACCCTTCCCAATGGAACCCGCACTCGCCGCCCTTTCCTGCTGGAGGGCGTTCAAGGTGTGAACGGCGCTGCGGTTTTGAGTTATCCCAGTGGTGAATTCGCCGTCATCGTCAGCGAATACGACCACACTGCAGGTGAACTTGACCAGAAGTCCGCGATCGAACACGCTCGCGTGGTCAGCAACTGCTTCCGTAATTCCACCGTCCTACCCTTCAAATTCGGCACAATTTTCGACAGCGATGATGCTTTGCGCCAGGCCGTCCGGGTCAACCGGCGGGCTTTTGGAGTGAGTGTCGCCAAACTGCGAGGAAAGTCCGAAATGCACATCAAACTGGTCGTTCGTGATGGCTCTCTGCGCGAAGCGATGATCGACATCGAACTGCCCGACACTGTTGGCGGCGACTACTTGTCGAAGCTGAAAGTAAAGGCGTCTCGCGAACGCGAGCGCCAGACCAAGGCCCGGGCTCTGTCAGTCCAGGTGCACAAGCTGTTCAACCCGCTCGAAGAAGAAGTCAGCTGCAAGAAGGTCGCGCCGGAGGGCATGTTGATCGACATCGCCCACCTGATCGACTCCAAGAGTGTGGAAAAGTATCAGAACCGCTACAACACCGCCGCCAAGCAGCTTAAAAACTGCGAAGTCGCCATCAGCGGTCCCTGGCCTCCCTATCACTTCCTACCGGGGAAGCTGCGCACCGTCGCCGGCAATAGCTAGTTCCCGGCGCGCTCCTGTTTACTTAAGCCCATGGCTGCAATCCGCCGTGGGCTTGGTGTTTCGGGGGTACGACCGTGCATTGAATATGCATTGTTCTGCACTCCAACGTAAGCCTGCGATTTCCATTGCCTGCCTCTTACGGAACACTATCGCTTAACCTAAGTCTTTAATTCTGAGCTGTTTAAGGCAACCTCACTTGCGGTGCCACACGGGCTTGGCGCTTTGGTGCGGCAAGTGCACTTTTCGTACGTAACAAAGAGGCCGCAAACTCAAGCACCATGACCTTCACTCTTTCTACGCGTCACTTCCCGAACCGTTCCGGCTGGCGGAACGGAGTCTATCGCCTTTCCTGACATTACCCACCAATCCGTAGCCTCTTGAAATGTGGCCCCAGCAATGGGGCCATCTTTTTGTAGAAGGAAGGCCGCAGTCGAAAGTCACTGAGCGGCTAACAGGTTCCGCTGGGACGACCCGCGGTTCCAGATTCCTGGGTAGGTAGGATCTGCTGGGTCGGCACTGCGTACGGTGTCGTACCAGCCAGGTTCGCCTCGCATTGCAAGATTGCTTGCGGATCACCGGGAAGAGTTGACGGCAGATTCGGAATTGATTGGTCTGGATTTTTGAAATTGAACGCGCTGGTTAAATCTCCGACAGTGGCGCGGCGCCAGGCGCTCAAATTGGGCACTTCGGCCCCGAACCGTGTCTCGAGGAATCGCAACACTGAGGTGTGGTCGAAGAGGTCCGATGAAACGAATCCACCGCGGCTGAACGGCGAAATGATCAACATTGGAACGCGAAAGCCCAATCCGATCGGCCCAGTAATGGCAGGGTTTCCAACCACGGTGGGATCCGGAACCGCAGGCGCGGTGACATATTCGCCCGGCGTGCCGGGA
This sequence comes from uncultured Acidobacteriaceae bacterium, assembly GCA_963709305.1. Classification (GTDB taxonomy): domain Bacteria; phylum Acidobacteriota; class Terriglobia; order Terriglobales; family Acidobacteriaceae; genus Sulfotelmatobacter. The sequence goes on from CAVPWO010000019.1 coordinate 473,207, forward strand.
GGCGCCGTCACGGGCGGAACGTGGTCAAAAAATCCGCCATTTTCATCGTAGTTCACCAGCAAAACCGTCTTCGCCCAAAGCACTGGATTCGCCATGAGCGCGCTGACTATGAGCGAAAGAATATTCTCCCCAAACACCGAAGGTGCGGGCGGGTGATCCGAGGTCAGAATCGAACCTATCAGCCAGGACACCTGAGGTAAATTGCCCGACGCCAGATCGGAAAGAAAGTCGACCGGGAACTGCGGTCCAAATGCATTTTGATGAAGAACTGAGGAAGGATCCTGAAAATTCTTGAAGTAGGAGAGCACATTGTCCGAAAGGATTCCGCCGAGACTATTTTCATCCGGTGACGAATAAACTTTCCACGAAATCCCTCGCGCCTGCAGTTGTTCGGGCATGCTCGTATAAGTGAGCCGGCCGTAGATTGCAGATCGATTGGTCACGACCGTCTGCAGGACCGGTCCCCCGTTTTTTCCATCGGGATCGATCGACGCCGCCATGGTGTAGAGCCGATTGGGGTCGGTCGGCCCGATCACCGAGCAAAAATAGTTGTCGCAGATGGTGAAGGCATCGGCCAGCGCGTAGTAGTAAGGAATATCCGCGCGATTGTAATAGCCCATGCTGAGTATGGCGTCATTGGAATTGATCGTCAGCCGCGAGCTCACAAAACCGTCCATCTGGCCGTTGTCCCAGCTCTGATGTTGCGGCACCCAGTCGTGGCTGATGTCGTGCGTGCACGCCGCATTCGCCATAGAAGTATCCAGGTGAAAGGGCAAGAGCTGTCCGACCGGGGGGATCGTTATATTGGCTGGATCGGGTTGCTGAAACGCCGCGCTTTGATCGGAAAATCCACGGACGCCGCGATAGCTTCCAAAATAGTGATCGAACGACCGGTTTTCCTGCGTCAGAATGACGACGTGCTCGATGTCAGTGATTTTGGAGCAACCGGAACCTGACGACGTGGTCAACTTGGAAACATTGCAACCATGTAATCCGAGGGAGGCCAGCTCTGCAACCGCCGCCGCACCTCCTATTTTGAGTAGCTCCCGGCGAGTGAATTTCTGCATAGGCCCAATTCTTGGATGCGCTCGGCAGCGGAAAGGTAGGTCCGATGACCATGAGCCTTTTGAACCGTCAAAGGAAACATGCACCCATTGGGAAGGGCATCTCACAAGTACTACAGGCGTATCGAACAAATTGCAGTCCCGCTGCGTACTTCTAATAGGAAGAAATTGCGGGTATAAGTTCGGGTATATTCCGCAACTTCTGACTGCGGTAATTTCGGTGGGATGCGCATCGCGCGAATCGACAGGCCCGGGAGGATTCCATGGAGACTCTTCGTCAGGACATCCGCTATGCTCTTCGGAATTTAGTCAAGGCTCCGGGCTTCGCCGTGGTCGCGGTGCTTACGCTGGCGCTGGGAATCGGAGCATCGACGGCTATTTTCAGCATTCTGGAAAACATTCTCATGGAGCCGTTTCCCTACCCCGATGCCGCGCGTTACATGTCGATCCAAATCCACGACACGGAACGCAATGAGCCGGGCGGGCGCGCCGGCTTCACCGGACCCGAATTTCTGGATTACGTGTCGCAGAATCATGTCTTTGATCGCGTGATCGCCAACGACAATGTGGACGTGCTTTACCGCTCCGGCGAAGGAACGCAACTGCTGGCGGGGAATTATGTAACCCCTGGCACTTTTGAATTTTTAGGCATGGCTCCGCTTCTGGGCCGTGCGATGGGCCCTGTCGACTACGAACCCGGCTCACCTCCGGTTTTCGTGCTGCGCTATAAGACCTGGGTCAATGAATTTGCCGCCGACCCCAAAATCCTAAATCGCTCGTTCGTATTGAACGGCACGGCACGGACTCTGGTCGGCATTATGCCGCCGCGCTTCGGATGGGGGGACGCCGATTTGTGGATTCCCGAAAAGCCCAGCCCCGTCGTGGAGAAAAACATTCGAGCCGGAGCTTTCAACCGCTACTGGTTCTTTATGGGACATCTGAAGCCCGGAGTGTCGCAGAAGGAAGCCGTAGCGGATTTGACGATCGTCGCCAACCGGCTGGCGGCCATTTACCCCAAGGATTACCCGAAACACTTTACGGTCGAGATTCAATCGCTCACGGATCTGGTCGTAGGACGCTTCCGCACGACTCTTTATATCGTGCTGGCCGCCGTTGGATTGCTGCTGCTGATCGGCTGCGGAAACGTAGCCAATCTTCTGCTGGCCAGGGCCACGACTCGCGAGAAGGAATTTGCCATTCGCTCCGCGCTCGGTGCCAGCCGCAGCCGTCTGATACGCCAGCTCCTCGTCGAGAGCCTGATCCTGGCGCTGGGGGGCGCACTGCTGGGAGCTCTGCTGGCCTGGGGTGGGTTGAAATTCATCGTTGCCCTGATGCCGCAAGACATTATTCCAGCGGAAGCGGTCATCCGTTTGAACGCGCCGGTGCTGATGTTTACTCTCGCCGTGGCCGTCATGACCGCCCTCACTTTCGGACTCGTCCCGGCGCTCAAGGCTGCCCGAAAAGACTTGAACGAGCCCTTGCGCGACAGCGGCAAGGGCCTGAGCGGCGGTTTTCGTCATGGAAAACTGCGCAATGCCGTCGTCATCCTGGAAGTTGCGCTGTCGCTGACTCTGATGGTCGCCGCCGGTCTCCTCATGCGGAGTTTTGTCGCGCTGCGCGAGGTCCATCTCGGATTTCAACCGGATCATGTGATGTCCGCCAGGCTGCCACTCCCGGTTGAACGCTACAAGACTGCGGATCAGATCGCCGGTTTTTATCGGCCTCTCTTGTTGCGCTTGAAATCCCTGCCCGGCGTGGTCGCTGCCACCGAGACCAGTACCCTTCCGCCCTACGGCGGAATCCCCAGCGAAATCGAAGTTCCCGGAAAAACTCACTCCGAAAAATGGGAATCGATCTTTCAACTCTGCAGCGAAGGATACTTCCAGGTTCTGAGGATTCAACTTCTCAATGGCCGAACTTTCACCGAGGCCGAGGTTGCGGGCGCGCGCAAACTGGCACTCGTGAACCAAACCTTTCTGAATAAATATTTGCCCGGAGAAAATCCCATCGGCAGGCAGGTTCGCATCTTGCAACTTGCCGACTTTGAAGACAAAGTGGCAGATCCCACCTTCGAGATCATCGGAGTAGTCGCCGATGTAAAGAACCGCGGGTTGCAGGATCCGCCCGGGCCCGAAATCTGGATCCCGTACACCGTCACCGGGTCCGCGTTTCGCGGCATCCTGGTTCGCACCGCGCAAGAACCGCTCTCCATGCTGAAGGCCGTACGGCACGAAGTCTGGGCCACCGACTCCAACGTCGCTCTCACGCTCACCGGCACGCTGGAGGGCTACATCAGCCAGTTCTCTTATGCCGGGCCGCGATTCGGCTTCATGTTGATGATCATCTTCGGAACGATCGGGCTGATTCTCGTGACCATCGGGGTGTACAGCCTGCTCTCTTACACGACCGCGCGACGCACTCAGGAAATCGGCATTCGCATGGCGCTGGGCGCGCAGGGAGCGGATGTTCTTAGCATGGTGATCCGCATGGGCCTGCGGCTCGTGGCCATTGGTGTGGGCGTGGGATTGATCGTCAGCCTGGCGCTGGGACGAATTCTCGCAACGCAACTATGGGGAGTGTCAGCCTATGATCCATGGACGTTGACGTGTGTCCCTATCGTGCTGCTGCTGACTGGATTTTTCGCGTGCTGGTTGCCCGCTCGCCGCGCGGCCAGAGTCAATCCGCTGGTCGCACTGCGCTACGAATGAGGTATTTCTCGCGTAGAGGGCACAGTCATCGAGAACCTAGAGTTCCGTAACGTGTAATCGTGTAACCGAGAGCCGCGCCCAGAAACACGTCGGAGGGAAAGTGCGCAAGCGTGGTGATTCGAGAACAACTGATGGCGGTTGCGAAACTGTAGGCTAGCAACGGCACCCAACGGTGATTGTGATAGCGGCTCGCGACCACCGTGGCGACAGAAAAAACACCGGCAGCATGCCCGGAGGGGAAGGAGCTGCCCTTAAAAGGCGACTTGCCCCCGGCAAAGAACGTGTCGTTAAACGATCCGGTGCCCAGAACATCACTCGGGCGCTTCCTGCGAGTAATCGCCTTCATCGCCAGGTCGACTACGGCGCTGTCAGCATAGGCCTCGGCGGCAAGCAATGCCGTACTCACCTGATACGAGTCATGCCGCGCATACCCGGCAATCAACAGCGCAGCCGGTACCGACACAACTTCCCCGGTGGTAATGTACGAATCAAAAACGTCATTGATGTCGTCGAGATTCCTGGCATGAGAACGGAAATAGGGCATCGCGTGCGGATCGGCGTAGATGAGTCCCGCGGTTCCACCTGCGATTGCAAGCGTGGGCAACACGTAGCGACCTTTGCCTAACTGAATCGGGAACAGCCAAATCGCTTTCTGATCGTGGAGAAAGTCTTTGGGAATAGTTCGCCAGGTGACCACGCGATCTGACCCCGGATCGTTGGCATGTTTGATCGCTCGGGCAACCTCCGACGGACTCTCGGGCAAAGCGGCGTTGCCCTCTTGCGCTCCCGCCCAATTCGATGAAACACAAATGCCTGCGCACAGCGCCAAAACGAGACCCCACCGCCTCGTTGTCCGGTTCATTCCGGTCCAGATCATTTCTGTCCAGATCATTGAGGACTTTGATGCAGTTTTCCGAGCCTGGGGCAACCATTCAATTCAGAGGATTTCCGATAATGGGTATCCCACTATAGTTATCCAAACTTTGAGCTGATTTCGGCATCGCCAAATAACTTGCCCAATCCAGCAGCGACCTCTGTTTTGCTCTAACCCGGCTGTCAGCTACACTGACCCACGACCATGATCCAAGCCTACTCTGCCTTTCGACTCATTCCGGCAAAACTTTACTTCCTTACCCTAACGGCCACCTTCTTTCTAAGTGCGGCCCACGCCCAGAACCATCCGCCTAAATCAGCCCCGATGCCGTTTGCGGCGCAGCCGCAAGCGTCGCCGGCGCAGCAGCAGAACTTTCCTCCGCGACTGCTCGAAGAGCTTTCCGCGATCAAGGCCGCTGCTTTGTCGGACGACTATGCCTACCGGCAGGTCGCCCATCTCACCCAGAACATCGGCCCGCGCCCCAGCGGATCTTTGCAGGCCAAAGCCGCAGTCGATTACGTCGCGGGCGAATTACGACAGCTTGGGCTGGAGGTTCAGCTCGAGGAAGTGAAAGTGCCGCACTGGGTCCGCGGCGCCGAAACCGCCGAACTGGTCGAATATGCAGACCAGGCCGCCGGCACCACCCAGAAAGTCGTTCTCACCGCTCTCGGCGGAAGCTCATCGACGCCCGCGGAAGGCATCGTGGCCGACGTGGTTGTCGTCAACAATTTCGATGAACTCAAAGCCCTGGGACACGACAGAGTCGCGGGCAAGATCGTTCTCTTCAACGAACTCTTCGACAAGCAAAAGGCCGCAGCAGGAATGGCATTCATGGCCTATGGCGAAGCCGTGATCTATCGTGGCGCCGGCCCCAAGGTGGCGGCGGAACTCGGTGCAGTGGCCGCCTTAGTTCGCTCGGTCGCCGGCGCTGACTTCCGGCTGCCTCATACCGGCTTCAGTGCGCCTGCAGGCATTCCCGCCGCCGCGGTGACCGGGGAAGACGCCGACCTGATCGCCCATCTTTCGACGCAGGGCAAAGTCCGCATGCATCTCACCCTCACTCCTCAAAAAATGCCCGATGCCACAAGCTACAACGTTATCGCTGACTTAAAGGGCAGCGAACGCCCGGAGCAGATCGTGGTCGTCTCCGGACATCTCGATTCGTGGGACCTCGGCACTGGGGCCATCGACGATGGAGCGGGTGTGGTCATTGCGATGGAAGCGGCCGAGATCCTGCAGAAGCTCCACCTGCACCCCAAGCGCACGCTGCGAGTGATTGCCTGGATGGACGAAGAAAATGGCGGGGCCGGCAGCCAGGCCTATACCAAGGATCACTCCGCCGAATTCCCCAATCACGTGGCGGCGATCGAAAGCGATTCCGGCGCAGCCCATCCGCTCGGTTTCGACGTCAGAATGGCACCGCACGCCACAGAACTCTTGAGTCCCGTGCTTTCCATGTTGCAAAGTTTTGGAGGCAATATCGCGATGCCGACCAGCTATCCGCCCGGGGCCGACATCGCCGCAATGTCAGAAGCCGGCGTTCCTGCACTCGGAATCTTGCAGGACGGGCGGACCTACTTCAACTACCATCACAGCGCCGCCGACACTCTGGATAAAATTGTTCCCGCCGAGTTGCGCGAGAACGCCGCCGCCATGGCTGTGATGGGATACGCTTTGGCCAGCATGAAGGATCCACTGCCGAGATAGGCAGAATTTCTGCGACAGCGGATTCTTCTTACCGGTCGACGTTCGCTTTCAACGCCTAAACTCGTTGCGCCTGAAGGATCGAGATCAGCGCTCCCGCACGTCTCAGGCGGCCCGGCTTAGAAGCGCTCCTTCATCAAAAGGTTGGCTTCGTCCCCCAGCAGACGATCTCGAGTCCGCTGCAGCCCTTGGAGCGGTTGACGCATCTTAATTTTGGCGCTTATCATCTTCGTTTGGCCATAGGACCACGGACGCCTCCGGGATGGGGCGTCCTCAGAGTTTGATGAGAGCCATTTTCAGGATTGATACGATTGATACATAGAAGTGAACTTATGGATAAGAAGAAGCTGGAAACATTCAAGAAACGCTTAGAGACCCGGCAGCAGGAATTACGCCGTACCGTGAATCGTACCCAGGCCGACGGCCGCTCCGCCGACGAGGACACGGCCCAGGACATCGCCGACCGCGCCGCCAGTTCCTATACCAAGGAATTCCTCTTCAGCCAGAGCAACAATGATCGCCAGACCTTGCAGATGGTCGACAAGGCTCTCGCCCGCATCCGCGAAGGCAGCTTCGGCGAATGCATCCACTGCGGCAAAGAGATCAATGCCAAGCGTCTCGAGGCCGTTCCCTGGACCCGCCACTGCATCGAATGCCAGGAAAAGCTGGAACAGGGATTGCTGGAGGAAGCTCCGCGCTAAGCCAGATTCGTTCGCAAGAAGTTGTTCCAAAGCAAGCGCCGCCGATCGCATCCAGGTTATTGGCTCAAACTCGAACTGGACCCTGCTACTTCGATTGCGGCCCAGTAACCTGTACACGGGACCCGCATTTTGCGTGCCTGCCCCGTCAAGCGGCCTTCAACTGAAACGGCATCTTCCGCAACCGCTGCCCTGAAGCGGCGAAAATCGCATTCGCCACTGCCGGCGCAATCGACGGCAGCGCCGGCTCTCCCATCCCGCCTGGATCTTCTTTGCTGCTGAGCAAATACACTTCGATCGGCGGGGCCTCGCTTATCCGCAGCGGATCGTATCCGTCAAAGTTGGTCTGTTCCACCGCGCCGTTCTTGATGGTGATCTCGTTCTTGAGGGCGGCGCTCAGTCCATAAATAATCGCGCCCTCGGTCTGCGAACGCACCGATTCCGGATTCACGATCTGCCCGCAATCCACCGCGGCCACGACACGATCGATCTTGAAGTCGCTGCCCTTGACCGTCACTTCCGCCACTTCTCCAAAATAACTTCCGAAGGAATGGTAGCAAGCCACGCCTCGGCCTTTGCCCTTGGGCAAAGGATTTGCCCAGCCCGACTTCTCCACCACCAGATTCAAGACCCCAAGAAGACGGGCAGGATCTGGATCGTATTCGAATCTCGGCTTCCAGTTCGGCGGTTTCACCAGCAAACTTCTACGGAACTGCACTGGATCCTGCCCGGCCGCCGCTGCCAGTTCGTCGATGAAACTTTCTACCGCAAAACCATTGAAGGAGTGTTCGACGGACCGCCACCACGCGCGCGGCACCGCGCTGGTCACCGCGTTGAATTCGAGCCGCACATTGGGAATGGCGTAAGGCACTTGCCTTGCCCCGCCCGATTCACCCTCGGCAGGATCGGCCTTCGGATCCCAATAGCCGCGAATCGAGGTCGAGGCCAGAGTATGGAACCACGCTACCGGACGCCCCTGCGCATCCACCGCGCCCTGCATGCGATGGCACGTCGCCGGCCGGTAAAAGTCGTGCGTCATATCATCTTCGCGCGTCCACACCAACTGCACCGGCTTGCCGACCACCTTCGCAATCTGCGCCACTTCCGCGGGAAAGTCCGCCATATAGCGACGCCCGAATCCGCCGCCCATCAGCGTCGTATGCACAATTACTTTGTCCGGCTTAAGTCCCAACACCGAAGCCACCGTTCCCTGCACCCAATCGGGCGACTGCGTCGGCGCCCACACTTCGGCATCATTTGCGCGCACATGAGCGGTGATGTTCATCGGTTCCATGGTGGCGTGCGCCAGTAAGGGCAGTTCGTAGACCGCCTCGACTTTTTTCACTCCATTGGAGAGCACGGCATCTACATCGCCGTCGTTGCGCAGCCGCTTACCAGATTTCTGCGCGGCGTCTCGCAAGGCTTGCCGCATTCCATCGCTCGATTCCGAAGCCGCCGCGCCGTGGTCCCAGCTAATCTGCAGCGCGTCCCGTCCCTTCATCGCGGCCCAGGTGGAATCGGCAACTACAACCACTCCCCCGGCAGTGAACTTGTCCGCGCCGAGCGTAGGGATTTCAAAAACATCGAGCACTCCGGGAATCGCCTTGGTCTTGCCCGCATCAAAGTGCGCCGCCTTACCGCCAAATGTCGGGCACCGCGCCACCACGGCAAACAGCATTCCCGGAACCCGCACATCAATGCCGAACTGCGCGCTGCCATTCACCTTCGAAGGAATATCCACACGAGGCGTGGCATGCCCGATCAGCTGAAAATCATTTTCGTCCTTCAGTTCGACCTTCTCCGGATCGGGCCGGGGCAATTTAGCTGCGGCTTCTACCAGCTCTCCGTAGGTGGCTTTGTGGGAAGCGTCCTGGTGAAGCACGACACCCTTCCTGGCTTCGCATTCTGAGCGCGGCACATTCCATCTCGCCGCCGCCGCAGTGATCATCAACTGGCGTACGGTCGCGCCCGCCTGGCGCAGCGGAGTGAAGTTCTCCTGCGTGCTTCCGCTTCCACCCGTTCCCATGTGCGCGTAAATATCCGGCCGCGTCTCCGCCTGCTCCACGCTCACCGAATTGAAATCGACTTCGGCCTCTTCGGCGAGAATCATCGCCAGCCCGGTCTTGATTCCCTGCCCCATCTCCGACTTCGCAACGATTAAGGTGATGTGCCCATCCGGCTTCACGTGCACATAGGCGTCAAACGGATTGGGCGCAGCCTTCTTTGCTCCCGGATCGGACTCCTGCGCACGCACGAGATTTCCCGAAAGCCGGACGCCGATCACCAGCGCTCCGGCTCCGGCGACGGCTCCTCCCACCACGAATTGCCGGCGGCTGATGCCCATGGCTATGCTCCTTTCACAGTGGTCAAACCCTCGCTAAGAGCGGAGGTTGAAGTACTCGCCCGATGAATGGCTCGCCGGATTCGCCCATACATGCCGCACCGGCACAAGTTGCCGCCCATCGCGGCGTCGATCTGATCGTCGCTAGGCTTGGGATTCTTGGCCAGTAATCCCGCCGCCGACATAATCTGCCCCGGCTGGCAATATCCGCACTGCGGCACCTGCTCGGCGATCCACGCCCGTTGCACGGGATGCGAGTTATCCGCCGATAACCCTTCGATCGTCGTAATTTTCTTCGCGCCGACGGAAGAAACAGTGGTCTGGCACGCGCGCACGGCGTGGCCGTCCAGATGGACCGTGCACGCCCCGCACAGTCCCATCCCGCAGCCATACTTCGTGCCGGTTAGATTGAGTTTGTCGCGCAGCACCCACAACAGAGGCATGTCAGGAGCAACCTCGACGTCATGAGGACTATTATTGATTACCAAGTGAATCGCAGCCATGGAAAACTCCAGAGCGGAGGTTATCGCGTTAGACGAGGCTAAACCAAGAAGGTTTCCGCATGCAAATGGGATTCAGCGCAGAGCGGCAGCCAAAAAAAGTAGCACCGGCATCCTGCTGGCTGTCGCGGGGGCGTCCTCGCCGCGCAGTCGCCCTCTCGGCACGGGGCGCCGACGCCCGCCGGACAGCCGCCGAGTCGGCGGCGCTAATTATCTGCCTTCTTCATCTCCTCAGCCGCCGCCTCCGCCCCCGGCATCACATTCTTCAGCGGAGCTTTTCGCTGCTCCTCCAGTTCCGGACGCGGCAACGGCTTGCGCGGCAACATCAGGTCACGCATCGCTGTGTTGTAAACAAAGATTGCTTCAACCACCGCCGCCTGAGCCAGGTCATCCGGCTGCAGCCGCTCATAAGTATCCATGTTGGAGTGATGGGTGCGCGATCCGTAATCGAGCATGTCCTGAATAAACTGGAATCCCGGCACTCCGACCGAATCGAACGCTTCGTGATCCGTCCCGCCCGTATTTCTCATCGTCAAAGTGCTCACACCCAAGTCCTGCAGTGGCGCGATCCACTGTTGAAAGATGGGAGCGACCGAGGCATTCTCCTGTAGATAAACTCCGCGAATTTTCCCTGATCCATTGTCCAGATTGAAATATCCGGAAATCTTCTGCTGCTCCGGCTTCACCTGGAGCGGTCCCGAGGGCTTGCGCAAGAAGTCCGGGAGTTTCATTTGTTCGGGCGTGGTGGAGAGCGGGACATATCCGAAGTGCTGCTTCACATAACCGTAAGAACCAAATTCTCCTTGCTCTTCTCCCGTCCACAAGCCCACGCGGATCGTCCGCCTCGGCTGCACATGCAACGCATTCAGGATGCGCATCACTTCCATCGCCACGACGGTCCCGGCTCCGTTGTCGGTCGCGCCTGTCGCCGACGCCCACGAATCCAGGTGCCCGCCCACCATCACCACTTCATCTTTCAGTTTCGGATCGGTGCCGGGAATTTCCGCGATCGTATCGAAGCCATGTTCATGATCGCCGGTAAATTCCGTCTCCACATCCATCTCGACCGTGACCGGCACGTTCGCTTTAAGCAGCCGGTAGACACGGCCGTAATTCTCGATCGCCATGACGATGATCGGCAGAGATTCGGCGTGCTCGCGCTTGTACGTGAACCACCCCATCCCCGATCCGCCATCGTCGAAAATCGTCCCCCCTGAACCTCCGTTGTTGCGCCCATCTCGGCTCGGCACCACAATCCCGGCGGCATGCTCGGCGGCAAAGAACTGTCCCGCCTTCTCACGGAATTCCAGCCGCTTGATGAAGGTCGCGAAAAAATCCTCATGCTCGCCGACGTGTACCGGATATTCGGCGGTCTGCTTGAGATTCGCGTCGTCCCGCCGCTCGAACAGCGGCTTGTCGACTGGCTTCACCTCGCGCATCTCCCCGAAGAAAACAATTTTGCCCTCCAGCTTGCCCTTATACTTCTCCAGTTCCTTCTCATCCTTGGCATTCACCCAGATCGCGCGCCCGCTCACCGGCCCTTTACTCGAGGGCGACCAGGGGAGCGCCTGCGCAATAAACACCGCCGTGTCCGGCGCCGACATGCGAACCCAGGTGTTGAGTTGCCGCCAGCCCATGCCAAACTCGCCCCAATCCTCAAGATGGGCATTGCTGCATCCCATGGCGGCGAACTGATCGCGCGTCCACTCATTCGCCCGCTTCAGGTTTGGAGACCCGGTCAGCCTCGGCCCAATCCCGTCCGCCAGTGCCGAGGCAAATTCCATTACATGCGAGTGCGAAAGGCCCTCGTCGCGAATGCGTTGATACATCGTGGAATCCAGATTCTCTGTCGCCGGTTGAGCCAGTTCGTACGAAGGGCGACTCGTCTCTTCGGCTTTCACATCTTTAGCTTTTGCATCTTTGGATTTCTTATCAGCAGCCGATACCGAAAAGCTGAAAACCAACAGTACTGCGAAGGTTGAGACCAACATCTTTTGCGATGACATTTTCTTCTTTCCCTCAGAACGGAACAGGCAGAGTAGCAGATATCCCGAGCGTTGCGAAAGGCATAGCGCCGGGCTCGGCTCCCGGCTCCCTTCCAGCCGCAGCCACGAAAACCTCCTTTTAACCGTTTCTCGCGATTCACGATCCTGTTATCATTGACGTTATTGTCGCCGCGTTAGTTTGGCAATCTGCCCTTTCGCGATCTTGATTTTGTGGGATTCGACGTCTAAGGATGTGACCATGGGGACCAATCCTTCCATTCCAAGGCGAATCTTAGGAACCACCCACCTGCGTTACGTCCTCGCCATCGCCGCCGTGATTTTCGCATCGCTGGTGAGCAGCGCATTGAGTCCTTGGGCGGGCGACCGGGTGACATTTGTCCTGCTACTTCCGGCGATAGCCTTCTCTGCCTGGTACTGCGGCATTGGACCGTCCATCGCCGCGATCTTGTTAGCCCTTGCAAACGCGATGTATGGATTCATTCCGTCAGTGCACGCGTTGCGGATTCTCACTCTTTCCGACCTCGCTCCGGTCCTGGTTTTCCTGTTCTCCTCCATCGTCATTGTGGCCATGGGAGAAGTGCGTCGACGGCAGCATCAAAAACTGCGCCGGGAGCAGGGAGAACTCGAGAGTCGCGTCCAGGAACGCACGGCGGATCTCGACATCGCCAATCAAAACCTCCGTGAACTCTCGGCGCGTTTGCTGCAATTGCAGGACGAGGAGAGACGGCGCATCGCGCGCGAACTGCACGACAGCGTTGGACAAATGCTGGCTGCGCTGAATATGAACTTGTCCGCGGTACGAGGCGACATCGAGCGTCTGGCCAAGACCGCCAATGCCCTGGCGGATAGCGAAAATCTAGTCCGTGAGATGACCACGGAAGTGCGCACGATTTCTCACTTGCTGCATCCTCCTTTGCTCGATGAAGCCGGCCTTTCCTCCGCCCTGCGCTGGTATGTGGATGGATTTGCCGTGCGCAGCAAAATCAAGGTTGATCTCGATCTCCCCAACGATTTCGGCCGCCTGCCGCGGGAATCGGAGACCGCCATTTTTCGTGTGGTGCAGGAATGCCTTACCAACATTCACCGCCATTCCGGAAGTCCCATCGCCAAGATTCGCCTCCGTCAGCGCGACGATGAAGTGATGGTCGAAATCGAAGACAAGGGCAAAGGTATCCCGCCCGAAAAGAGAGAGGAAATGTCTTCCTCCGGCACGCCAGGAGTCGGAATCCGAGGCATGCGCGAACGGCTGCGCCAACTGGGTGGCACGCTTGACATTAATTCCAGCGCGACCGGCACCGTTATCATAGTTTGCCTGCCGATCAGCGAAAGCCCTGCCCTCTCCAATCCCGTGGAGATCGGCACCTCACCTGCGGCCGCGTAAGGGTACACGCGCTAGATTGGAAAGGAAAATCTTCGGGCCCTCTTTTGACGGCCCCGTTTCGGCCCTGTTAGACTTTTAGTTTGTCATATTCTTATCCAGCCCACCGTTTCTAATCAGAAGGGAAGTCCGTGCGCGCAGAAACCCGCCATCAACTCAAACAGGATGCCTTCAGCCGTGTCACCTTCGACGCTGCCGAAAAAACGGCGGATTGGACCATCGCCCACCGCACCACGCTAATCATCTCCGCAGTTGCCATCGCCATTGTTCTCGCCGCCGTAATTGGCGGATGGTATTACCTGAGCGCCCAGGACGAAAAAGCAAGCTTCGATCTTTCGCAGGCAGTTCGCACCATGGATACGCAGCTACGTCCCGAGGGAACTCCAGCGCAGCCTGACGTCCCCAGCTTCACTTCCGCGAAAGAGCGTGCCCAAATCGCCCAGAAACAATTTCAGGCAATCGTCGACAAGTATCCCCACACCCGCACCGCCGACATGGCGCATTACTTTCTCGGCGTGACTGCTGCAAACCTCAATGACGACGCGACCGCCGAACGCAACTTCAAGTTGGTGGCCTCCGCCGGGAACCGCGAAGTTGCCGCCGTCGCCAAGTCTGCCCTTGCCTCGGTTTACGGCCAGACGCACCGTACGAAAGAGGCCGTGGCGCTTTATCAGGAGCTGATCAACAAGCCCACCGCGTCAGTCAGCAAGGTAACCGCGCAACTGCAGTTGGCCGAACTCTACCAGAATTCCAACCAGCCGCTCGAAGCCAAGCGGCTCTACGAGCAGATCAAGAAAGAAAATCCCGGTGCCGAAGCCGGGCAATTGGCCACCCAGAAGCTGGCCGAGCTGAAGTAGGGATTTGTTTCCACTCCCTTCTGGCGCCCCTGATGACCTTTGTAAGTCCTTTCCCTGCGTTTTGGCGCGTTTCTCCCGCCCCTCTTAACGAGAATTCCGCTACGAGGTCCCCGCCTTTGAGCAATCCTCAGAGGAGATCGGTATCCGATTCGCACGAGAAATGACGCTCAGTATCAAGCTAAAGCACCGCAACCGGCAGCTGCTTTCGGCTGCCGCGTACCCTGCTTTGGCTATCGGGTTCGAGCTCCAGTTCTCTTCAGATCAAAGGATGCCGAGCGTTCATTATCTTCGTGAGTCGAAGGCGAACACGGAAGCCGAAAGCCGAAAAAAAGGGCGAGTCCTGGCGGACTCGCCCAAAAACATCTCATAACTTGGCTGCGACTCAATGCTGAACCGATCCCACCAGGTCATTCTTCATTACACTAATTTCCACCCGTCCCCCGGTAGTGTTCTTTGCCATGGTCCCCTCGCCGCCAGCTACCGCGGCATTCCCCATGCTCATCACATACAAGCGGTAGACAGGGATCTCGTGGTTAAGCACGAGGTAGCGCACCACCGAATCTGCCATTTTCCGCGAGCTCGCAATGGCAGCGCTGCCGTGACCTGGGGCAAAGCCGCGAACTTCGATGATGTAGCTGCGCTGATCCTTCAACGGAGCCGCCATCTCGTCCAGCGCATCCTTCGCCGACTTGCTCAGAACGCTTTGACCCGGACGGAATCGAATTTCGGTCTGGGCGCCGGCTTTATATTGATCCAGACTCCCTACCATCTGTTCGATGCTGGCGACGCGGGTCGAAGCTTGGGTCGCGCTGGTCTGCGCCATCTGCGCCTTATTGTTGGCATCCGTCGCATGCTGATCCGCAAGATTGACCTTTTCTGACGCGAGCTGAATGCCTTGTTGCGCCCGGCTGTCGACGTCCTTGATCGAGCGGCTGTTTTCTGACGTCAGCTGGTCGAGTTCATTAAGACGGTCCCGAATCGGGCCCACCCTTCGCTGCACATACTTCTTGTTGGCAAATGGGTGCGCGACCAGGTTGACCAGGTTGGGATCGTCTCCGTCCCAGAAGTTGGTGGAAGTGGGCGGCGGAATGGGTTCACGATCGCTCGCGGTAGCTGCGGGTTGCCCGCTTGAAGTGGCATTAGTTTGCTGCGACAGCCCCGGAAGCGCAAATGCGGTGGACAGTACCAGCGTGAGGAATATTTGGTGACGTTTCATCTTCGACCTTCTCCAAACTCGCACAATACCGATGTGCAGGTCACACAACCTCCTAGATTGTGCACTTAGCGGGCCAAAGCTGCAAGCGCCACATCAATACGATAAGCCTTTCTTGCTCCCAATAAATGCACCCTGTGTGCAGAACTCTTCACCTTACTGGAAACCGACAGCCGTTACGGGACAGCGCCCTCGGCGTCCGCCGAGCAACGCTCGGTTGGCCTGACATCGAGCCCCACCGGCGTGCGGGGATACGCCGAAAGTCTGAAATCGAGGATGCCAGGCCGACCGAGTTGAATCGCTGCCGAGCGCACTCGTCGCCTCCTACAGCAAATACCGTAAGGCTTTTCTTCCCCTTATCGTGATAAAACCCGGTCAGTGTTCGCAACGCGGTCTGGCTTCCGAGCGCAAGTTTGGACTGAGAATCTCGCAATCGGAATCGCCGAGCGCTCCTACAAGTTCTTGAATCGAATCCCGCGTGTCGCCACTACCGGAGATTGGAGAACTACGAATGCGCGCCAAAGAAAAAGTCAACGTACTGATGGTGGACGACCAGCCTGCCAAGCTGCTCACCTACGAAGCCATACTCGGTGATCTGGACGAAAATCTCATCTCGGCCAGGTCCGGCAGCGAAGCGCTCGAACTCCTCCTGAAAAATGATGTCGCTGTCGTTCTAACCGACGTCAGCATGCCCGGCATGGATGGTTTTGAGTTGGCCGATACCATTCGCCAGCATCCCCGCTTTCAGCAACTGGCCATTATCTTTATCTCGGCTGTATGTCTCTCCGATTTTGACCGGCTGAAGGGCTATCGCACAGGGGCCGTGGACTATATTTCCGTGCCCATCATTCCTGAAGTGCTGCGCGCCAAGGTCTCAGTCTTTGCGGAATTGCATCGCAGAGCGCTGCAATTAGAAGGTCTGAATCGCGAACTCCGCCGTCTCTCCAACAGCCTCATCGCCGCCCAGGATGAGGAACGCCGCCGCATCGCCCGTGCCATGCACGATGGTTTAGGCCAGGAACTCACCGCCGCAAAAATGGTTCTGGATGGATTCCTCCTTCAAGGCGAACCGGCTGACTCAGGCAAACTGCTGGGCGCGGCCGATGCCAGCGCCATGCTCGATCGTGCCCTGCAACAGGTCCGCAGTATTTCCCACCTTCTGCATCCTCCTCTTCTGGATGAGGTCGGCCTCAGTTCAGCCATCGCTTGGTTCCTAGAGGGAATCACAAAGCGCAGCGGCATTGGCACGTCGCTCGATCTGCAGCCCAGCGAATTTCCCAGGTTTCCCCGGGAATTAGAAACGGCCGTCTTTCGCATCGTCCAGGAAGCGTTGAACAATGTGTTCCGCCATGCCGGAGCGCGCAACGCCTGGGTCGCGCTGCACCAACAGGATGGCCAGTTGATCGTTGGCGTTCGTGACGACGGAAAGGGTCTGAATGCCAGTGTGGTCGAGTGCCGTCCCGGCAGCATCGGCGTCGGGATAGGAGGCATGCGGCAACGCGCAAAGGAATTTGGCGGGGAATTACTACTGGAGAATTGCAATCCCGGCACGCTGGTCCAGGTCAAAATCCCCACTAGTCACTTCTTGCACCAGGAAGGGCCTGCCCCGGCAGCCGTCAAGAACGTGAGCGACAACCCTGGGGGTGCCGAAGCGGCGACTGCGGCACGCCCCCTTTCTAACCCCCTGTTGACGTGTGCAGCTGCATCTCCAACCGTGCCCCCGAACTAAGAACTGCCTCAGGCGACCAGGCTTTGCTGCTCGAGCATGGAAAAGTATTCTGCCACTAAATCAGCGTCCCACAGGCCGCGGGCGGCCTCTTCGCGCATGGTCAGAGCGGCTTGCTCATGGGTCAGCGGAGGTTTGTAGGAGCGAGCGGTGCGCAGCGCGTCGTACACATCGACCACCTGCAGGATTCTAGGGAGCACTGGAATTTCGCCCTTTACCAAGCCGTCCGGGTAGCCCGAGCCGTCCGAGTGTTCGTGATGGTGACGAATAATGGGCAGCACCAGCCGCAGAGAATGCAGAGGCTTGCAGATGTTTTCCCCGGTGATGGGATGGAGTTTCATGACCTCCCATTCCGCCGCGGTGAGGTCGCTGCCCTTTTTCAGGATCTCGTCGGGCACCGCGATCTTGCCCAGGTCGTGCAGATAACCGCCACGCTTCAGAGCGAGTAAAGAATCTTCATCTATGCCGAGGTGGCGGCCGAGATCGGCGGCGCGCAGCGACAGCCGCTCGCAATGGCCCTCGGTATAGGGGTCGCGGCCCTCGACGATCAGGCCCAGAGTGCACAAAACGGAATCCGCAGTCTCCAGCTCGTCGGTAAATTCTTTCAGGCGGAGCAGCGATTTAACGCGCGCAATAAGTTCCTCCGCCAGCACTGGTTTGTTCAGGAAATCGTCGGCACCGGCTTCGATGCCGCGCACCTTGTCGGTACTGTCGCTGAGACCCGTAATCAGAACGAAAGGAATGAGGCGCGTGTCCGGATTTTCTTTTAAGCTGCGGCAGAATTCGTAACCCGACTTTCCGGGCATCATTACGTCGGAGAGAATCAGGTCGGGGAGTTGTTTGCGGATTTCGATTTCGGCCTGCTCGGCACTTGAGGCCGTGATTACATCGTATCCGCGCATGGTGAGCAACTGGCTCATCAGGCCGGCAATGCTGGGCTGGTCGTCAACGACCAGGATTCGCGGCGGACGACGTCGTATTAGAAGTTCACCCATATCTTGATAAGAAACGACTCCACCTTTCGCAGTTGTCCCCCCAACCGGCAGTGACGGAGTAGAAGAGGCAGGCCGGACGCGCATGATGAATCGCTTACCGAACACCTTGATTTTAACGCCATTTCCCGGTCTTCGCCGGAGGATGCCAGTTTCTTGGAACCCTAGCATCATTTGGCCGATTCCGCTATTCCCACTTTGGCACCTAGTACTTGCGAATGTGAGCCAGGAACTTGCTTTGGTTTCGATTGCTGCCTACTCTCGGCTCATGCGTACTATACCAATCGTCGGCCCTTTGCTGGTCTGTGCTGCCGTGCTTTCCACCGTCGCGCAGGCAGCCACGAAAGCTCATGTCATCACATTCGGGAAATGGACATCCGTACAGTGGCTTACAGGTTCGGACACGAACAAACCTGTCGCCCTTAAGATCCGCGCGCTCGTCATTGATGGACGCGTCAAGGAGTACGCTGTCGGTGCACCGCACGAGGTGACCGAGCGGCTGTTTGTGCTGCGGCGCGTGTTCCGGGTGAATGACGGTCTTCCCGGGGATCCCGCCCCGCGCTGGCAGTGGGAGCGCGGGGGCTGGCTGCTCGTGGATCGCCAAACTGGCCACGTCTCCCCCATCAGTCTTCCGGAGTTCGATGTTTATTATTCCGCAGCCAGTTGGTATCGAGATTACGTCGCCTATTGCGGAGTTGGCGAGGATGGAAAGTGGACGTTTGCCATGGTGGCGCAAATCGGCCGTCGCAAGCCCGTACTGAAGAAGCCGCTGTCCAATGACGGCGCGCTAGAGAACGCCGTACCCGACTCGGCCTGCCCAGCACCGTCGTGGCAGCGCGCCCCGATGCGCGTCAGCTTTGAGCCAGCGGCGGGCGCGAAGCAGACGTTTGCGATTCGCGGGCATGTGGTGGACTTGGTGAACGACTCGGAAGAGCAGGAAGAAGGGTCGAGGTGAGAAGGTTTGGACTTTCGATGAGCGTGCCAGTTCAAAGCATACTCGTGGAACTGTGTCAAAGAGCGAAGCAATGCGCCAAAGAAACGTTGGGCAAGATCGCTCAGCGCCGCAGCGAAACCGAGCGTTCCTCTGTCGTCTTCACACGGTACCGGGACGCAGGTTGGCAGGTCGAATAACCCGCCGGGTGCGTGGAATCCGAATCCTTGGAATCGCGCGCGACCACATAGCTGCGCATCGTGTAACAGGTCGTATCGCTATCCAGTGTTCCGTCCAGACCCATAACTAGCGTCCGATTCTTGAGCTGTGACTTTGAATGACCAGTGCGGAGGTCCAGGTCGCCCTGATCGAAACGGTATTGATCGGCCCGAATGTGATCCATCAAATCCGGACTCGAACGCGCCGGCCGATCCGGAATGATCTGCCAAGGTTCCAAGGGTGTCTTCGCGCTATTCCTCACCGTCGCATCGGAGGAAACAGCGGCGGCGTGAATCGAGGTGCCGCTGATTGCGGGAATCTGGCCGAAGGCAGGCAGAGAGCATAGCAACAGGGTGGCGAGAAGGCGGGCGAGAGTCATAAGAACCCTCCTGCGGCGAATTATAACGCCGTTCTCAGTTCAGGTTTTCGAAAATTCCAGCCGCTCCCATGCCCCCGCCTACGCACATCGTCACCATGCCGTAGCGGCCCTTGCGCCGCTTCAGTTCGCGGATCAGGCTCGCCGTCAGTTTCGCTCCGGTGCATCCCAGCGGATGTCCCAAGGCAATTGCGCCGCCGTTGGGATTGACCTTTTCAGGATCCAATCCGGCTTCCTTGATCACTGCCAGCGACTGTGCCGCGAAGGCTTCGTTCAATTCGATTACATCGATGTCTGCCAGCGTCAGCCCCGCCAACTTTAACGCCTTTGGAATGGCGAATACCGGACCGATCCCCATCTCCTCCGGTTTGTATCCAGCCGTGGCGAACGAAACATAACGCGCCAGCGGAACAATGCCCAGAGCCTTTGCACGCTCCGCCGACATGACCACGGCGGCAGCGGCCCCGTCCGACATCTGAGACGAATTCCCCGCGGTTACTGTGCCCTTCATGTGAAACGCAGGTTTTAGGGCGAACAGGGCTTCGAGTGACGTGTCGGCGCGCGGGCCTTCGTCGGTTTTGAACACAATCTCCTGACGCTTGGGCTTCGATCCGTTCGGCGTGCTGAAACTCACCGGCACTGGGACGACTTCGTCCTCGAACTTCCCAGCTTGAATGGCCGCCAACGCTTTCTGATGGCTACGCAACGAGAACTCGTCCGCTGCCTGCCGCGTGATGCCGAAGCGCTGGCCCACTCGCTCGGCGGTGAGACCCATGGAAAGATACGCGTCGGGATAATGATCGACGAGCCAAGGGTTCGGCGAAATTTTGTGACCGCCCATCGGAATCATCGTCATCGACTCCGTTCCGCCGGCGATGATCACCTCCGCGCCGCCGCTCATAATGCGCTCTGCCGCCATGGCAATCGATTGCAGTCCGGAAGAACAGAAGCGGTTGATCGTGAGGGCCGAGACTTCCACGGGCAGCCCTGCGCGCAAGGACGCGATGCGGGCCACGTTCATCCCCTGCTCGGCTTCTGGCATGGCGCAGCCCAGAATGACGTCTTCAATTTCTCTGACGTCGAGTTGCGTCAGGCGTTCCAGCGCGCCTTTGATCGCAACCGCCGCGAGTTCATCGGGACGAGTAGAGCGGAGCGCGCCTTTATAGGCGCGTCCCACAGGCGTACGAACTGAAGAGGCAATGATGACTTCGCGCATAGTGATCTCCGTTCTGCCCAGACAGTCTTTAGATGCCGCGACTCTGCGCCGGCTTCAGGCCAATTACTGTCATTTCCCCGGTGCGAAAAAATAATAGTCGGCAGTGTAATCGCTCTTGGTTTCCGCCCCTTTGTGCGACTCATCGCACGCGTCATTGCCCGGCTTGCCGCCGTGGGTGTGCACGCGCTGGATCGTCGTCACGTTGGTCAGCAACCCAGTTTTTCCCGCATGGCTCTCGACATTCACCAGCAGCCACGGAATCGAGTCGGCATCGAGGGAGTCGACATGCGCCACCGCCTTCCCGATGACTTCGCTGCCATCTTTCAGCTTCCAGGTTGGTCCAGCCGAATGCTGCCCGATTACTTTGTCTTTCCGATCCTTCAGTTCGGCCTCCGGACCTTTTAGAGTCCAACTGAACTTGCCGTCCGCTCCGGCCTGGCAGGTATAGATCTGCGATCCCTTGGCGCGAACGAAGAGCACAGGCTGCAGCCCAGCGGGCACGGCGATTGCATCCGGCACATCGGGCGCGGATTCCTGCGCGGGAGCGTCTTTTTGCTGGTTTGCTCGGGCGTTGGCGAGCTGGGTTGAGGTGAGCAAGGTCAGACCGATGACCGCAGCAGCAACGGGCAGGAGTCTCATGAGCGGATTGTAGCAGGGCATGAGAGCCTGTAATTGCGCGCAGGCCTCACGCGTGCTGCGTTTGTGAACCGCTGCCATATTTCTGAGTGGCATAGCCGACGATCAACCCGACCATTCCGCCCGGCAACATGATCTGGAAATAGTAGCCATGCTGCAGGAATGCGATGACGAAGGCGAGGGCGAGGCCGACCGCCAGCCCGAAGACAATGCCGAGTGCCAGGGAATGCACCTTGCGCGCAAAAACTCCTATGAGGATACCGGCGATCACGCCCTTGACGGTCGATCCGAAAACGATTCCGACGATTCCAGCCCTGACCGCAGGGGTAAACCAGGCGGTGAGCCCATCGAAGATTCCCAAGATTCCGCCCAAAACCAATCCCAACACGATTTTATTCACTGTTATCTCCTGAGGAGTCTTGATTGCCACCTTCGGCTGTGCTCCGTGTAGATCTATTACCCCATTTGTGAACTTCCTTTAGCGCCTGGCGAAAAAAATTAGTAAGCCTCTCATGAAGAGGTAGGCCAGGACCAGAACCATGGCGGCGGAGTGACGGCTCGTGACGCGAGCCGCGCGTTCCCAGAGATTTTCGCGGTATGCGCTGACCGGCGACTGCTCCAAGTACTTAGAAATGTCCGAAGCGAAGGCTTCAACCGATTCATATCGCAAAGCGGGATCCGGTGCCATGGCCTTCTCGCAGATCGAGCGCAGCGCTCGGGGCACAGAGCTGAACTCGTTGCTGGGCGTGCAGTTCGCCAGGGTGCACGCCAGCACCGCGCCCAGGGAGAAAATGTCCGACTGTGGACTCGCGGCCTCTCCCCGTGCCTGCTCGGGAGATATGAAGCCGGGGGTTCCGACAACTCCCGAGCCCGGTGCATCAGGGCGACCCACATCAGCCGGGAGAACGCTCAAAATAGTGGCCGTATCCAAACCAGTTGCATCGATTCGCTTGGCCAGTCCCCAATCCATCACGAGCACCTCGCCGAACGGCCCAATCATGATGTTTCCCGGTTTCAGATCGCGATGGAGCACGCCCTTGGAATGGGCGAAGGCTAAGGGTTCGGCGATACGCAGGATCAGCCGCAGGCCCTCAGAAACCGATTTCAGACCTCTCACCTGCTGGTCCAGCGTTTTGCCCCGCACGTATTTCATGCAGCAGAATACGCGGCCGTCCGCCAGGGTACCGGCATCGTGCACAGGGACGATTCCGGGATGTTCCAGGCTGGCCAGTATCTCGGCTTCACTCAGCAGTCGGGAAGCAAGGTCCTCTTCTCTTTCCACCAGATCCAAAATCTTCAAAGCAACTTGCCGCCGGAGAACCGTATCTTCCGCCAGCCACACTGCAGCCATGCCGCCCCGAGCCAAGAATCGTACGGCACGATAACGCGTCCCGTTCAGGTTCGGGGACGAAAGGGTTGCCCGGAGTCGATCGACTACGGGATCGGGAAGCCACGTCATTCAGGTTGCACTCTTATGGTTAAACCCAGCAATGCCCGGGCTTCCGCCTGAAACTCTTGTTCGTTTGCGGTCATGTCGCGAAGCTGATCGAGAACGCATTGCCGGAAGTCTCGACGCGCGGAAGCCAGGTAGTTGGTTACGTCGGAAATGGACAGCCCAAACTGCTGCGCCAATTCTACGTACGTCGGTTTCAGATCCCCGTCTTCTGCCAGATCGTAACTCTCGAACAGATTAAAGTGGATGCTCTTCTGCGCCGAAGTGTATTTGCGGCGCAGGCGCTCCGCCGCCAAAACAAACAGACTTCTTAACCATTCACGCTCGAAGCGTTGCTCGAAGCTGTCGGCGCTCGACAGGGCGCTATGCGCGAGTTCGTGTTCGGCAGTTTCAAAATCGAACTCAATACGCGGTGCGTCACCGCCACGCTTCTGGCGATGCGTGTCTCGTGACTGCTTCAGGAACAGCCGGTCGGCGCAGGTGCGAAGGAACGTGCGCAGCCGTCCCTTGCTGGCGTTGTAATTAGCAAGGAATTCCTTTTCGATCAAGCGGGCAAAGAACTCTTGAGTCAGATCCTGAGCGTCGGCGGAGTTGAGCTCCCACCGCAGGCGAAGATGCTTGTAGATCGGCCTCCAGTAAGCCTCAGCGATGGATTCAAGAGCCTTTGATTTCTCGGTTGGATCGCCGCGCTGCACCGCGGCAATGATGGAATGCCGAGTGAGCGGAAACCTGTCAGCGGCGACCTCTCGCATGCAAAATCCTCCTCAAGCCGCGGATGCATGGACCAAGCGGAGCAGCTAATTCCTCAGCGTCTTTCCGGTTTTCAGCGTGAACTGAATCCGCTCCTGCGTTTTCTTCTCGCCGCAGAGCGATTTGAAGCCTTCGCGCTCCAGGTCGAGGATATATTGTTCGCTCAGCGGAGTGCCGGGAGTGACGTTGCCTCCGCAGAGGACCTCGGCGATCTTTCCGCCCAGTTTTACTTCGTAGTCGGTGATGAAATCGCCCTGGCGCATGAGGTGGACGCCCATCTTGAGCGCGGCCAGAAGGCCTTCCCCAGGGGCGGGAATGTCGGTACGCGGGACCGGCGGTTCGTATCCGGCGCGCGCGAGTTCGAGGGCGCGCGCCTTGGCATCGGTAAGCACCCGCTCGCGGTTCATGGTGATCCGATCGGAATCGGAGAGGAAGCCGAGGCCGCGCGCTTCATGAGCCGAGGTGGCGACCTTGGCGGTGGCGATGGCCTCGAATGCTTTCTTCATCGCTTCCATCATTTCGACGGACCCGGCGAGGGCTTCGCTGGAAATTCTACCGCGCGACGCTGCCGCGGTGTCGACGGCGCGCAACAGCATCTCCTTGCAGCCTCCGCCACCGGGCAGCAAGCCGACGCCGACTTCGACCAATCCGGTGTAGAGCTCGGCATGCGGTTGCCGGGCCGCAGCGTGCAAAGAAATCTCCGTGCCGCCGCCCAGGCACAGACCGAAAGGGGCGGAGACGACTGGCTTCGGCGAAAACTTGATTGCCTGCGTCATCCCCTGGAACTGGCGGATGGCGAGGTCCACCTCGTCCCACTCTTCTTCCTGCACGCTCATGAGCAGCAGCATCAGATTTGCGCCGACAGAAAAGTTCGTGGCGTCATTGGTGATGACGAACGCGTCGAAAGCGTCACCGGGACCATCGGGCTTCAGCGATTGGATAATCAAACCGACAATGTCGCCGCCCAACGAATTCATTTTGCTGTGGAACTCGATGCAGGCCACGCCGTCGCCAATATCCACCAGCGACGCCCCGGAATTTTTCTTCACTACGCCGTTGGATTTTTTCGCCACTGTGACCGACCACACCCCAGCCGGGACCTCGACGGGTTTCCAGTTGCTGCTGGCCAAATCCCAATACTTGCGGCCTGAAGACGTTGCTGGATCGTCGGCGTACCAGGATTTTTGGCCCGCTGCCAGCAGCTTTTCGACATTGGCCGCGACCAGCTTGCCTTCTTTCTTCATGCGAGCGATGGTCGCTTCCACGCCGGCTGCGTCCCAAAGTTCGAAGGGGCCGAGTTCCCAGTTGAAGCCGAGGCGCATGGCGCGATCGATTTCGACGATGGAGTCGGAAATTTCCGGCACGCGGTTGGCGGAGTAAATCCAGAGATCGGAAAGCGCCGCCCAGAGAAATTCTCCGGCCTTGTCGTCTTTCTGCGGAGGGCTGCCACTTAGGCCAAGCAGCGTGCGCAGTCGCGTGCCGGTGTCCTCGATATTCTTCGCCATGTCGAGCGCGGGAATTTTCGGTTTCTGGCGTGGATGGTATTCCAAGGATTTCCAATCAAGCGCCAGTCGTTCGTCTTCTTTTTGCTGGCCAGAGTCTGCGGGCGGGGGCGTCCGTCCCACGTTTTTCTTGTAAAAGCCGCCTTTGGTTTTGTCGCCCAGCCATTTGCGTTGCAGCATTTGCTGATAGAAGTCGGGGAGCTTGAGGTCGCTGCGCTCGTCGAGAGCGGCAGGCAGGCCGCCTGCCTCCACAGGAGCGTTTTTTGTCATGTTGCCGACCACATGGCCCAGGATGTCAAGGCCGACCAGGTCGATAGTTCGGAACGTGGCCGACTTTGGCCATCCCACGGCCGCTCCGGTAAGTGCATCGATTTCTTCGACGGTGAGATCCATTTCCTGCATCAATCGCATGACGTTCAAAACAGAAAAAGTTCCGATGCGATTGGCGATAAAGTTGGGCGTATCTTTGGCGATTACTACGCCCTTGCCCAAGCGCACGTCGGCGAAATATGAGACGGCATCGATGGCGGCGCGGTCGGAGTCGGGAGTGGGAATGATTTCCAGCAGCCGCATGTAGCGTGGCGGATTAAAAAAATGTGTGCCAAACCATGCCCGGCGGAAATCGTTCGAGAATCCCTCTGCAATCTTGCCCACCGGCAGGCCGCTGGTGTTAGTGGTAATGATCGTCCCGGGTTTGCGGACGCCTTCCACTTTTCTCAACAACGCCCGTTTGATGTCTAAATTCTCGACCACGGCTTCGATGATCCAGTCAACCTCGGCGAGCTTCTGGAGGTCGTCTTCGAAATTTCCGACCGTGACAAATCGGGCAAGCGATGAATCCATGAACGCTGCTGGCTTCGATTTTTTTGCGGCGTCGAGCCCGGCGGCGGCGATCTTGTTTCGCGCCGGTCTGTCGGCGTCGGGAGGGATAATGTCGAGCAAATAACTGGGAACCCCCGCATTGGCGAAATGGGCGGCGATGCGGGCGCCCATGGTTCCGGCGCCAAGCACAGCCACCTTGTTGATGCGCTTCATGAATCAGGCCTCGGATATAAAAGTCTTAACCACAGAGGACACAGCGAGCACAGAGGATTTCGATGGCAGCTTTCAATCAGCACGCCATCGAATTTCACTTCCCGAACTGCCAGGGATCTGTGAACGGCAATGGTAATTGCTGCGAGGACAATTTATCCAGCACGGCACTCATGGCTCCGCGTGGGCTTCGGCATATTCCAGCGCCTTGCGGGCCATTTGTTTCTCGCCACTGTACGCTAACAACTGAGGCGCATCCTTCAACTGTACCCACTTTGCGCGCCCCACTTCGATCCGCATATCATCGGTGATATTGTCGATTTCGCCCGATTCGTAGCGCAGCAGATAGAAGCTGACAATCTTGAAGACACGCTCGCCATCGCCCCAGGATCGCGCGTAGACATACTTAATATCGCCCAGTTTGGTGATTGGAACCGCGATGATTCCGGTTTCTTCTCGAACTTCGCGCAGGGCCGCCTCCAGCGCTTTCTCACCGGGATCAATCAAGCCTTTGGGCAGGCATAGAACTGGCTTCGGTTTCGCCCGGACGGCCCGTTTTGCAGGGTCGGGAATCGTGTCCGTTGCTACAGGAAGCTCAATGGCGGCCACCCACCAGGCATTGTCCTGTTTCCGGAGGACGACTCCGCCAGCTGAAAATTCGCGCATCATACTGTCCGCAACTTATCAGTTCTACAGGAATTTCGTCACGCAACTGCTGCTCCAGCGGTAACAGTTACCGAACGAAAGGGCCTTCCCAAGGTAATAAATAGTGGCACCGATGTGCTCTTACAAACATCTACGCAATTGTGGCATCTTACATGCTAGGTACAGTTTTAGTACCTGGTGTGAGCGGGTCGGAAAACGTGGGGTTTGCTGTGAATAGTCTGGGAAAGATTATTCGGTCAGTACAAGCCTTCGGGCGGGAACTCTCCCGCCAGACCATTCCGATTTTGCCGTCTCGTACTCCCGCCATTGGCCTCGCCTTGGGCGGAGGTTTTGCCCGCGGTATCGCGCACGTTGGGGTTCTGAAGGTCCTGGAACAAGAAGCTATTCCTGTCCGCGTCGTTGCCGGGACCAGTGTGGGTGCGCTTATCGGAGCGGCCTATTGCAGCGGGGTCTCGCTCCAGGAATTGGAAGACATGGCGGCCAGCGTCCGCTTCAACAATTTTGCCCGCTGGACGCTCTCGCGGTGCGGCTTTGCCTCGAACGATCGCATGATTTCTTTTCTGACGCGTATCTTGAAAGTAAAGACTTTCGAAGAACTGCGAATTCCTCTCGGCGTGACTGCGACTGACTTCAATACCGGCGAAGGGGTAGTATTTCACTCCGGTTCGATCATCGATCCCGTGCGTGCCAGTTGCGCTTATCCCGGCATGTTTCTGCCGGTGCAGATTCGCGGCCGCTACCTGGTGGATGGCATGCTGTCGCATCCAGTGCCCACGCGGCCGGTGCGCGAAATGGGCGCCGATCGCGTGCTGGCGGTGCATTTGAAGGGTACGTGGGCCCACGGCGGAGCCCCGCGCAATTTGTTCGACGTCATCGGTCAATCGTTTGCGATTGCCCAGGATGCGATGTCCTGTCTGTGGCGCGAAGCCGCCGACCTGATCATCGAACCCGACGTCGCGGGCTTCGGCTACGATGACTTCAAGCGCGCCAAAGACTTGATCCGCGTCGGCGAAGCCGCTATGCGGCAGGCGCTGCCTGAAGTGCGCAAGTGGCTGGCTACGTCGCAAGAAGAATCGGTTCCGAAAACCCCTGTCGTGGCGCGGCCTGCGCCCATGTCGGCAGATTGAAGCAATCTGCTCATTGACCGTCCGCATCGCTGACCGTCTTCAAAGAGCAGCTTCCTGAATCCTCTTCCAGGCGTTCTCCACGTGGCGCGCCTGCGTGTTCGTTTGTCCCACGCAAAGCCGCAGTGTCAGCTTCCCGTTCAGCTTCGTGTGCGTCAGAAACAAATCGCCGCTCCGGTTCAGTCGCTCCATAATGTTTTGATTCGCCGCATCTCCCGCCTTGTGGCGGAAGCAGACGAGATTCAGCGGCACGGGCGCGGCCAACTCGAAGCGATCATCGCTCCGCACCCATTCGGCGAATTGCTGCGCCAGCTTCACATGCTGGCGAAAGTGGTGTTGCAGACCTTCTACCCCGTAGTGGCGAATCACGAACCACAGCTTCAGCGAACGGAAGCGCCGGCCGAGCTGGATGTGCCAGTCACGGTAGTCAATGACCGCACCCGATTCCGTCGCCTGATTGCGCAAGTATTCCGGCAGAATGCTTAACGTCTGGATCAGCGCTTTCCGGTCGGCGACCCAGAAGCAGCTGCAGTCGAAGTTGGTGAACATCCATTTGTGCGGATTGAAGTTGTAACTGTCGGCCAGTTCAACTCCGCTCTGGAGGTACCGGAACTCAGGGCAGAGCATGGCGGTGCCCGACATGGCCGCGTCGACATGCAGCCAAACATTGTGCTGCCGGCAGACTTCGGCGATGGCGCCAATCGGATCCATTGCATTGGAAGAAGTTGTCCCGACCGTGGCGCACACAAAGAACGGAGTGAGCCCCGCGCTCCGGTCGGCGTTCAGTTGGCGTGCCAGCGCGTTGGGCCGCATCGCCAGATTCTGGTCAACTTCGATCAGCCGCAGGTTTTCTACGCCGATACCGGCGATCATCGCGGCCTTTTGCAGCGACGAATGGGTCTGCGTTGAAGCGTAGGCGACCAGCCGCCCGTCGCACCCTTTCTTGTTGGTCAGGTAATTTGTCGCCCGCTCGCGCGCGGCCAGCAAAGCGCACAGCGCGGCGCTCGAAGCCGTGTCCTGGATGACGCCGCCGCCCGTTTTCGACGATAGGAATTTATCGGGCAGCGCAAGCATGGCGACAAGCCAGTCCATTACGTGAGTTTCCAGTTCCGTGCATGCCGGGCTGGTCGCCCACAGCATGCCCTGCACGCCCAGGCCGGAAGAAAGCAGATCACCCAGGATTCCCGGTCCTGACGCGTTGCACGGGAAGTAGGCAAAGAAATTCGGCGACTGCCAGTGGGTGACGCCGGGCAGAATCAGCCGCTCCACATCGTTCAGCAACGCGTCAAACGGCTCCCCGTGCGCTGGAGGATGCGCCGGAAGCGCGGCGCGAATTTCTCCCGGATTCACTTGCGAAAGCACGGGAAACGACTCGATGCGCGCTTGATAGTCGGCGATCCAATCCACCACGGCATGCCCGTAGCGGCGGAATTCGTCGGGCGTCATGTGAAAAGATTTCTCGTCGGACATCAGTTCTCCAGAGTCACTTCAAGCGTCCAAAGTACATTCGCGTTTTGTAGACAAATGTCACGCGATCACTCTCGGCATGCGCCTCAAAGATTCGCCGCAGCTCGTGTCGCATGGGCGCGTGATTCGAATGCTCCGGCATCGGCGCGTAGGATGATGACAGCAGCCGGCCTTCGAGCCCGGCATAATCAAACTCTTGCCGCATCGCAAACACGCGCTCCTGAAACGGTTCGGGATCGAAGAATTCATTTACCGTGACGGTGGTTCGCTCATGACGCACGTCTTGGTAGTCCGTACCGAAGGTCAGCAGCAGTTGCTCGTAGTCACGCAGGAAGGGAGTTGAATCGGTGAGCCGCTCGTTCCATAGAAGGACCAACCATCCACCGGGCTTCAGAATGCGCACAAATTCGCGCCGCGCCCGCACGTGATCGAACCAGTGCCCTGCCTGCGCGGCAGTGACGAAATCGACGCTCGTATCCAATAACGTGGTCGCTTCCGCCGTTCCCACCACGCTGGCGAACTTCGAAAATCCGGCAAGCAAACCCTCGCCCGCCTCGCGCATCTGGGCGTTGGGCTCGACCCCGAACACGGGATTGCCATTCTCCAGCAACATGCGGGTCCAAATTCCCGTGCCCGACGCAACGTCCGCGATTACATGGATGGGCGCCAAACCACAGTTATTTTTCAGAATACTCAAGACTTCCTGAGGATATCCCGGCCGATAACGAACATAATTCTCCACCCGATCCGAAAACCGGCTGGTGGCGTTGGAAGCAGGCATAAACGGAACCCGGCAAGACTTATCACCTTGCCAGAAAGCCATTCTAACGGCAGGATAGAGATGTTGTCCTCACTCTGGGATCGCAGGCGCTCGAGCCCGAATTTCTCCAGAAGCGAAGAAATTGGGGTTGGCCCCAAGCCTATCCAACTATGCGAATAGTGATCAAAGTCGGCACCAGCCTTATCGCCCCCGGCGGTCACATTGATATCAATTTGCTACGCGGCCTGGTCGACCAGTTCGACCTCTCTCAGAACGAATACTTGGTCGTTACATCGGGCGCGATCGCCGCTGGCATGTCCGGGCTGTCCCTGCAAAGGCGTCCCGGCAGTGTTCCGCGCATGCAGGCTTGCGCCGCTGTCGGGCAGAGCAAGCTGATGCATACCTACGAGCGCCTTTTTTTTGGAAAGAAGGTAGTCGCGCAACTGCTTCTCTCGAGCGACGACTTCACTTCTCCCGTGCGCTATCGCAACCTGCAGAATGCGGTCGCCGAGTTGCTCTCGCTGGGCGTAGTACCCATCGTGAACGAGAACGACAGTGTCTCGGTGCGCGAGTTGGAAGGAGCTTTCGGGGACAACGACGAACTGAGTTCGCTCCTGGCCACGGCGGTCAAGGCCGACTGGCTGCTGCTGCTCACCAATGTCGACGGATTCATGGTTCCCAACGGCCGCAAGAAGCCGCGTTTGCAGCGGGTGATTCGCAAACTCACTCCCACGCTCGAAGCGCAGTGCAATGGCAAGAGTTCGCTGGGCCGCGGCGGTATGATTTCGAAACTGCGCGCCGCCAAACTGGCGAGCGATGGCGGAGTCCAGGTGGCTATCGTGAATGGAAGACACCCCCAGGCGATTAGGCTGGGCATGGAACGCAAAGTTGGAACTTATTTTCCGCCGCGAAAGAATCGCAAGTTGCAGAACTGATAATTTAAAGACCAATGTCAACTACTTTGGGCACCGCCTCTTCGACGCAGGAAAAATTACTCCGCGCCCGTGCCGCGTCCGCCAGGCTGGCATTGTTATCCACAGAAGAGAAAAACGCGCTGTTGTTGACGATTGCCGGTGCGCTCGAAGCGAACGAGAAGAGCATCCTGGACGCGAACCGCCGGGACGTTGAGAATTCCGGTCTCGAAGGCGCCATGCGCGACCGCTTGCTGCTGACTCCAGCGCGGATCACAGACATGGCTCGCGGCGTCCGGGAGGTGGCAACGCTGTCCGATCCCATCGGCGAAACTTTGGCTGAGTGGACCAAGGCCAACGGCCTGCGCATCCGCAAGGTGCGCGTTCCGCTAGGTGTGGTTGGAATCATCTATGAATCGCGTCCGAACGTCACCGTCGATACCGCCGTTCTGGCGCTTAAGAGTGGTAACGCCATCGTTCTTCGCGGGGGTAAAGAAGCGGCACAAAGTAGTCAGCGGCTGGTTGAGATCATGACCGCTGTTCCTGGTCTGCCCGAGGGCGCAATCGAACTGCTCGATTCGAGCACCCGGCAGTCGGTCCAGGAATTGATCAAGGCCCGTGGCTTGGTCGACGTCATTATTCCGCGTGGCAGTGCGGATCTGATCACCTTCGTGACCGAGAATTCCGCAGTGCCGGTGATTGAGACCGGAGCGGGGAATTGCCATATTTTTGTGGACGAATCGGCCGATTTCGACATGGCTGACCGTATTGTCATCAACGCCAAGACGCAGCGTCCGTCGGTGTGCAACGCCGCCGAAAAGTTGTTGGTGCATGAACGCATCGCCGCCGAGTACGTGCCACGCATCGTGAGGAAGTTAATCGAGGCTGGCGTCGAAGTTCGTGGCGACGGGAAAGCCAGGGTACTCGCTGGGGGATTACAGGTAGGGCCTGTGGCTGAGCAAGACTGGTTTGAAGAATATCTGCGGCTATGTATGGCGGTGGCCGTAATCGCCAATGTGGACAATGCCATCCATCACATCAACCGTTACTCCACCAAGCACAGCGATTGCATCGTCACCCGTGACGAGGCCAACGCCCACAGATTCTTACGCGAGGTGGATTCCGCTGCCGTCTACTGGAACGCTTCGACTCGTTTCACCGACGGCGCAGAATTCGGCTTCGGCGCCGAGATGGGAATCAGCACACAGAAGCTCCACTGCCGCGGGCCGTTCGCACTGGCGGAACTCACCTCTTCGAAGTATGAGATTATCGGGACCGGGCAGGTGCGGTAGTTGCTCGGCGGGGACCTCGTTTCTTGGGCAGGAGGCCTGTTAAGTACAGGTCATGCTTCTCGCTCACGTCGCTGTAGCCGCTCCCGCCTATCGGAGTGATTTTCAGAGGCCTGGTTGGACGTTTCGTAGGTTTCATAGTGTGAAGCTCGGTTACACCTATGCTACCTTACTACCTTTCACCGCAGGAGTCTGATGAAACTTCTCTCATCCGTCGTTTTGTTTTTAGCGCTATTTTATTCGGGATTATCTTCGACCGCAGGCGGCAACGCCCCCGCATCCTCCTCCCCAAATCCGGCCATCTTCGGTTTTCGCGACGCAGCTGCGGAGCGGGCCACGGAATCGCGTTTCCTGGCGGTGCCGGATTCCAGGCTGGCGGAAGAGCATCTGCGAATCCTCACCAGAGTTCCTCACATGGCGGGTACGATCGAAGACAAGGCAACCGCCGAATACGTCGCGCAGAAATTTCGCAGCGCCGGACTTGAAACTGAGATCGTCGAATACAAAGTCTGGATGAACTATCCCGCGGAGATCCGCGTGGATATGACCGCGCCCGCGGGGATAGAGATGCATGGTCCGACGCGCGAACACGTGGACAACGATCCTTACCAAGACGATCCTCGGGTGGTCATGCCTTTCAACGGCATGTCGCCCTCCGGCGACGCCGAGGCCGAGGTGGTCTATGCCAACTACGGCACGCCTGAGGACTTCGAAAAACTCGACAAACTGAAGATCGACGTGCGCGGCAAGATCGTGCTGGTGCGCTACGGCGAGAATTTTCGCGGCGTCAAGGTTTTTGTCGCGCAGGAACATGGCGCGGCGGGGGTGATCATCTACTCCGATCCTGCAGACGATGGATGGCGGCGCGGCGACAAATATCCCGAGGGGCCTTGGCGCCCGGACACCGGGGTGCAACGCGGATCGGTGGGATACATGTTCGAATTCCCCGGAGATCCAACCACTCCTGGAGTAGCGTCGGTGACGTCCTTGCCTGAGTCGCAGCGCATCTCTCCGCAGCAGTCGGCGCAGATGCCGAAGGTTCCGGTCACCCCGTTGTCGTATCACGATGCGTGGCCGGTGCTGCAACACCTGGGCGGACCGGACTCACCGCGCGAGTGGCAGGGCGCGCTGCCCTTCACTTACCACGTGGGGCCCGGGCCGGCGAAGCTGAGGATGCATCTGCGGCAGGACTATCAATTTCGTACGCTCTGGGATGTGATCGGCCGCATTCCAGGCCGCGAACTGCCGGACGAGTGGGTGGTCGCCGGCAACCATCGCGATGCATGGGTCTACGGCGCAGTCGATCCCAATAGCGGGACGGCTGCGATGCTTGAAGCTGTGCACGGCGTGGGCGACCTGCTGAAGTCGGGCTGGCGCCCGAAACGCACTCTCATCTTCGCCAGTTGGGATGGCGAAGAAGAAGGCCTGATGGGCTCGACCGAGTGGGTGGAACAGCATGAGCGGGATCTGGCGACTGCGGCGGCGTATTTCAATATGGACGTCGCGGTCTCCGGAGCGAAGTTTGGCGCGTCGGCAGTTCCCAGCCTGAAACAGTTCTTGCGCGACGTAACCAAAGTGGTGCCCAGCCCGAAAGGTGGGACGGTTTACGAGGCTTGGCAGAAGGCGGCGCAGCCCGACGCGCCCTCGACGCAGTCTCCCACTGAGGCAATCGGAGACAGTCGCCGCCTTCCGGCGGCGCAGGTGAAAGGCGACGTTCCGGTCGGAGACCTGGGCAGCGGTTCCGACTACACAGCGTTTCTCCAGCACCTCGGAATCCCGTCCAGCGACGTGAGTTCAAGCGGACCCTACGGGGTGTACCACTCTGTATTCGATAACTTCGCATGGTTCAAGAAATACGCTGATCCGGATTTCGTTTACGAACAGCAAATGGCGCGTGTCTTTGGACTGGAAGCATTGCGGATGACCGATGCCGACGTTCTGCCCTATGACTACGAGGAATACGGGAAAGAGATTTCGGCGTATCTGGACGCAGCCCACAAGCGGGCGGAGGACAAGTTCGGCGAGCACGGACTCGACTTCCGCGCGGTAGACGCGGCTGCTCGCCGTTTTGAGACCGCGAGCGTGAAGATCCTGGCCAAACAGAAAAGTCCGCCACAAGATGCTGTTCGCCTGAACCAGGCTCTGCGCGGGGCGGAGCGGGCAATGTTGGATCCGCAGGGATTGCCGCATCGCCCGTGGTTTCGGCACGTAATCTATGCGCCTGGAGAATATACGGGTTACGCTGCGGTGGTGATTCCGGGAGTGAATGAGGCTCTCGACAAGGGTGACAGCCAGCGGGCGCGGGAACAGTTGGCGACGCTCGCGGCTGCGCTCGATCGCGCCGCGAAGGCGCTGGAAGGGTACCGGTAAACATTATTTGACTAGTCAGATGACTAGTCGATACAATCGATTCATGCCAAATGGAGAACCCCAAATCAGCTCATGGCAGCTGCAAGACGCAAAAGCCCGGTTTAGCGACTTCCTTAACGCGGCGCTCGAAAACGGACCGCAAATCGTGACGCGCCGCGGCGTGGAAGCCGCTGTGCTCGTTCCCATCGAGGAGTGGCGGCGCATGCAAAGGACGCGCCGACCAGGGATTAAGGAATTGCTGCTCTCCGGTCCTCGCTTCAGAAACCTCATCCCTCCGCGCAAGAAGCTGAAGCGGAGGGCTCCAGTGGAGTTCGAGTGACACGGTATCTGCTGGACACAAATATAATCTCTGAGATTCACAAACCGAGGCCTCACGGCGCTGTGCTCGCCTGGTTCATGGGTTTGCGGAATGAACAGATCTGTCTTTCGGCAGTTACGCTCGGCGAACTACAGGAAGGGATTGAGCGCACCCGGAGACAAGACGCAACCAAG
Source organism: uncultured Acidobacteriaceae bacterium (assembly GCA_963709305.1). Classification (GTDB taxonomy): domain Bacteria; phylum Acidobacteriota; class Terriglobia; order Terriglobales; family Acidobacteriaceae; genus Sulfotelmatobacter. The sequence goes on from CAVPWO010000019.1 coordinate 508,462, forward strand.
GCGCGACAGATTGAAGCATGGGTCGACGAGTTAGAGGACTCGTCGAACGTGTTGCCCGTAGATGGTCATTCATTTCGCGAGATGGCACGCATGATGGTGGGTAAGCAAGATCGCTGGTTCTATGACGTCATGATCGCGGCTACCGCGCGTTTGTACGGGCTCACAGTGGCTACGCGAAACGAAAAAGATTTCAGACAGTTGGGCGTGGACATCATCAATCCGTTTAACGCGAGTTAATTTCGATATGACTTCCGCTCACGCTCTGGGACAATTCCTGCGCACTCTGCCTTCTTCGGCTGCCGCAACTTTTCTTGCGCTCTTTCCGATTGTCGATCCCTTTGGTGGCATTCCCATCTTTTTCACGATGACTGCGAACTGGACCGCGCAGGAGCGCCGTCGTACCGCGTGCAAGACCGGGTTGTGGGTGTTCGTCATCCTGGTGACGTTTCTTTTCTTCGGACGCTTTGTGCTTCACTTCTTCGGCATTTCCCTGCCCGTACTCAAGATCGCCGGGGGCTTGATTGTGGCCAACACAGCCTGGGGAATGGTGACCTCGACCGCCCGCATTACCCCGGCAGAAAGTCACGAGGCCGAAAGCAAAGAGGATATTTCGTTGACCCCGCTGGCCATGCCGCTGATGTCGGGGCCGGGGGCGATCGGCGTCGTCATGGCACTGGCGGCGCATGTGGACAACGCGGCGGCCTATTTCGGGATGGTCATCGGCGTCGCTGGGATCGCGGTCAGTGTTGCTCTTTTCTTTGTGCTGGGCGGCCCGATGGTGCGGCGTCTCGGTCCCAGCGCAGTGGGGGCGATCAACAAGATCTTCGGCTTCCTGATTCTTGCCATTGCCGTCCAGCTGGTGTGGGACGGCGTTGCCGACTTCGGGAATTGACATGGCCCTGGAATTTGTGGGAACTTCGGCCGCTTCGTCCTCGTACCCTGATCAGGCGTGTTTGCGTCCGCGAGGTGCTCTATGCCCGGAAGGTCTCTGGTTAGTACGAATCTGCTTCACAAGACAACTCTGTTGTGTCTTTTTCTAGTTACGCTGTGCACTGCGGGGTTGTGCGTAGCCAAGGACTGGGATTACGAAGAGACGCACAGCGATGGCCGCGAGTTTACTGCTGGTGGCTTTGTGCATGTGCGGCTGAGTGTGGGCGACATGCACATCCGGCGCGGGGATTCCAACAAGATCAGCCTGCGCTACACCGTAAAGTCGAGTCACGAGAGGAACGTCAAAGACGCGCACGTGGATTTCGATGTTCACGGCAACGATGCCACGATCGAGTTTCACGCACCTACTGGAGGGAGCACGCAGTTCGATGTCGAGCTCGAAGTGCCCGAGAACACGAATCTCGACGTGCACGACAAAGTCGGAGACGTGACAGTTGAAGAGGTAGAGGGCGACAAGGATCTGACTCTCGGGGTCGGCGACATTCGCGTGGCCAATGGGCGCGCGGGATATCGGCTGGTGAATGCGAGTACTGGCATCGGCGACGTGAGTGGCGATGGCTACGGCGAGACCAGTGGATGGCTGGGCAAGAGTTTGAAATATCATGGCGATGGAAAGTACGAATTGCGGGCGCACGTCGGGGTGGGAGACATTCACCTGGAAGGAAAGTAGGGTTTCGGACCGAGCCACGGGAGCCGAAGCTTGGTGGCGCGAAGTTGGTGGCGCGCGCGTTCGCCGCTTCATTCTCAGTGGTGCGGGCGGTTGATTTGCTGGGCGCGCAGATTGTCCACTTTGTCCTGGACGATTTTGTATTGGGCCGGGGAGTCGCGCAGAGCTTCGCGGCGGTTGGACTCCGTGGCCCACAAATTGAAGACTGCGACCTGAATTGTATTTGTAATGAATGCTTGGAATTCCCGCTCCAATTGCGCCGACAGCATGGCCGGGGTACCGTAGGTATAGGGTTGGCCCTGCAGCAGGTAGCGGGCGATGGTCGGCTCGGTGTTCAACCGTGGCGGAAGCCAGTTGTTGACAATGTCAAGTGCATCCAGGACGTGCAAAAGTTCGTGCTCGTAGAGACAGGCAAAGATCTGCACGGAAAGATCATCATTGGGATCGACTTCGGCAGTGTTCAGAAGATAGATTTCGAGAGTGAGATCGAGGATCACTTCGCCGCCGGAGAACTGGAACAGGCATGGACCGTGACTGGAATCTTTTATTCCGGGTGGCGAACTGCGGCGCCACTGCGCTGAAGGATTTGGAAAACTGGCTGTCAGATTGGACTTCACCAGCCCTTCCGTCGTGGACAGGCTGCCGGAGGAGTTGGCGCCAAATCCTCGGTCTAATTGCATCATCTTCGTCATATCGACGATGTTGGGATCTCGCACATCCAGCGATCCCAAACCGGGCGGAACGCTGACGTTGTAAAGTTCCACCGGCAGCAAAAGATCGTTTTTGGGCCAGGTGATCCGGCGTCGGAATGTGACTCCCATGAGGTACCTCCGCGGAGCGCAGCGTCCACCGCCAACCGTCAGGTAACGGTGATGCGGGCTCCTCCGCAGTCAGCAGAGTCTAAGCTCTCTTGACAATCGCGTCCATTCCTCACAATCAATAGTGTTAGAAAGAGAGTGAGCGTTTCAACGGGCTCTTCTCAAGGCGCTAAAGTGCGTTGGCGGGACGGGGTGCGGAGTGCGCCTTTCGATTCCTCCGGGTGGGTTCGGACCGCTGGCAGCAGGCGTACTTCGGACCTCATGCCTCGGACTTCAAACCTTCAACCTCGGGCATTTGCTTTCATAGGCGACTTCTAATTTCCGAAATCCTAAAACGACCCAGTACAATGACGATGCCACTTCCTGCACGGGATCTCGGCCCGCCGGCACCCTGGACTGAGAACCGAGACTGAGACTGCTTTTGGAGCCTGCTTACAGCATCGTGATTCCCGCCTATAACGAAGGCGCTCGCCTGGGCGCGACGCTTGAGAAGGTGCTCGCCTACGCGCGAGCGCAGGCATGGGATGCGGAGGTTATCGTCGTCAATGACGGATCGCGCGACAACACGGCAGACATCGTTCGAGATTTTTCCGCCAAAAATCCGACGCTACGGCTAGTCGAAAACCCCGGCAATCGCGGCAAGGGATACAGCGTACGCCACGGCATGCTCAATGCCCGCGGCCGCGTCGTACTATTCAGCGACGCCGACCTGTCATCGCCCATCGAAGAGGCCCCGAAGCTTTTTCAAGCGCTGGAAGAAGGTGCCGACATCGCCATCGGCTCGCGCTGGCTGCGCGCCGAAACCCAGACGCAGCGCCAGCCCCTGCACCGCCAAATCTTCGGCCGCATCTTCAATCTGATGCTGCGCATCACGCTCGGCCTCAAATTTAAAGACACGCAGTGCGGCTTTAAGGCCTTTCAGCAACCGGCGGTGCAGACGATTTTTCCTCTGCAGAAAATCGAGCGCTGGGGATTCGATCCGGAAACTCTCTTTCTGGCGCGCAAGTTCAAATTCAAAGTGCGGGAAATCCCCGTCGCCTGGGGACACAGCGGCGGAACCCGCATCCATCCCCTGGTCGACGGTTCCCGTATGTTTATGGAGATGCTGCGAATCCGCTGGTATGACCTGACCGGAAAGTATGACGTCGAGTCGACTCTGACCGCACAAACCGCGAAGACACTGCCCGAACATCGCAGGCCATAAGTCTGGTCACTAATAGGCCTGGTCACAAATAACTACGTGGTAAGAAATGGCGAATTGCGAATGGCGGCCCGGCAGAAGAGCGGCCGGCGGGTCGCAGCCGCGAAGCGGCGAAAGAATGCAGCCCACGGCGCAAGCCGTGGGCACCACACTAGACGTCTTAATAAGCCCCAGAAGGGCGAAAGAGAAGTAGAACAGTCTGTTGAAGAGGCCGCCTATGCGGATTTCTCTGCGTGTTCCGCAACCGAACTCGCAGCCTTCACCGCCTGAACGACTCGTAGTCCCATTTCTGTTGTCGAAATTGCGGCATGCGATTTGCCTGCAATATCCGCCGTGCGAGCGCCTTCCATGAGCACCGCCGAAACCGCATTCTCAACACACGCCGCTTCCTTCTCCAACTGAAACGAATGCCGCAGCATCATTGCGGCCGACAGAATCGCTCCCAGGGGATTGGCAATTCCCTTCCCTGCAATGTCTGGAGCCGACCCATGCACCGGCTCATACAACCCGACCGGCCCTCCGATGCTCGCCGAGGCCAGCAATCCCAGCGAGCCAACAACGCCGCCAGCTTGATCCGAGAGAATATCGCCAAACATGTTCTCGGTGAGCAGGACATCAAAATCGGCAGGCCGCTGCACCAGCAGCATGGCCGCCGAATCCACATATTGGTGGCCCAGCCTCACCTCGGAATAATCCTTCCCCACGCGCGTCACTACTTCGCGCCAGAGCCGCGAGCATTCCAGCACGTTGGCCTTGTCCACCGACAGAACCTTGCGCCGTCGCTTCATTGCCAACTCGAAAGCCACGCGCGCGATGCGCTCGATTTCCGATTCGCTATAACGCATTGTGTTGACCGCGACGCGGGAACCCGGATTTCCTTCAATCCCCCGCGGCTGGCCGAAATAAGCCCCGCCCAGAAGTTCGCGCACGATCATGATGTCGGTGCCGCGCACGATTTCCGGTCGCAGTGGAGAACAATCTTCCAGCGCAGGAAACAATACCGCCGGACGCAGATTGGCATACGCTCCCAACTCGCGCCGTAGGCCCAACAATCCTGCCTCAGGACGCAGATGACCCGGATTGTGATCGAACGCCGGACTGCCTACCGCGCCGAGCAGCACGGCCGACGACGCCAGACAAGCCTGCAAGGTGTCCGCAGGCAGCGGGTCATTCACTGCGGATAGCGCCGCTCCGCCGATGACTTTGTGTTGAAGCTCAAGATGGTGGCCAAAACCTTCGGCCAGTGCGTGCAGAACGAGAACGGCCTGTCCCGTGACTTCCGGACCAATGCCGTCGCCGGGGAGGATGGTGAGTTTCAGGAGCATGGGGACGATTGGGTAATTAGAAAATTCGATAATCGAGTGAATTGAAACCCTGGTAATTCTATCGTGTGGGGCGGGACGATGTCGGCGGAAGAGTCTGGCTCTAAATTACTCAATTACAAAATTCCCCAATTACCCAATCCCCTATACGCCCCACAGGTAATCTTCCTGCTGGGTCTGCTCGTGAGAATCGCCAACCGGCACCGGCACTCCGAACGCGTTGGTCTGCGGTCCAACTGGAAAGGGCGCCGCAGGTTCAGGCAGCGGTTCGGGTTCCGGCACGGTAGACGACCCGCTGACGGCGGCCGCTTTCGCCTGAGCAATCGGCTCAATGAGCGGAGTCGCCGAGCCGGACGGCTTGTGCGTGTCGCGAATCAGTTCCAGCAGATGATGGTCTTCCACATGCTTGATCTTGTCCGCCAGGCGGACGAAGCGCCGGTAGATATCATCGAGGGCGCGGCGATCGAACTGGTAGCCCAGCTGTTCACAGCGGATGCTGAGAGCGTGACGCCCGGAGTGCTTGCCCAGCACCAGCTTGGAGTCGGGCACTCCCACGGATTTCGGCGTCATGATTTCGTAGGTTAGCGGGTTTTTCAACATGCCATCCTGATGAATGCCGGCTTCGTGCGCAAAGGCATTGCGTCCGATGATCGCCTTATTCGGCTGCACCGGGACGCCGGTGATCTCGCTCAACATCTGGCTGGCCGCGAAAATCTGCTCGCCGACCACGCCGGTTTCGTAGTCGAATCGATCCGGCCGAACTCGCATGGCCATCACAATTTCTTCCAGCGACGCATTCCCCGCCCGCTCTCCGATTCCGTTGATCGTGCATTCGACCTGCCGCGCTCCCGCCGACACCGCCGCCAATGCATTGGCGACCGCCATGCCAAGATCATTGTGACAGTGGGCGGAAATGGTTACGTTCTCAATCCCCTTCACTCGCTGCCGGATCGTCGTTATCAGATCGCCAAACTCCGCCGGCACCGTGTAGCCGACAGTGTCAGGAATGTTCAGAGTGGTGGCTCCCGCTTCGACGGCTGCATCCAGCACGCGGCACAGAAAATCCGTGTCCGTGCGCGTGGCGTCTTCCGGCGAGAACTCCACATCATCGCAAAGCGACTTGGCGAAGCGAATCGCTTCCCGCGCCTGCTGCACACACTGATCGCGGCTGATGCGCAGCTTGTATTTCAAGTGAATATCGGATGTCGCCAGGACCACATGAATGCGCGGCCGCGCCGCGTCCTTCAAAGCTTCCCAGGCACGCTCAATGTCAGGACGGCAGGCGCGGGCCAATCCAGCGATAATCGGGCGCCGCACCGCCGAAGCGATCGCCTTCACCGACTCGAAATCTCCATCCGAAGCAATGGGAAAACCGGCCTCGATCACGTCCACGCCCAGACGGTCGAGCTGATGAGCCAGGCGCAGCTTTTCCTGCTGATTCATAGTGCAACCCGGGGACTGCTCTCCGTCGCGAAGGGTCGTGTCGAAAATGGTAATGCGGGCGCGCTCTGCGGTCATGAATCTCCCTCAAACAATTCGTGTAGCGACAGCCGCCTCGGCTGTACCGCCTGGGCGAAGCCCGGCGGATTTCTCAATGGTAACGGTCCGTCTTTTAGAAGCAAAACTTATAATTCTTCAGCAATCATTAGCACAGGTTGTATAATAAGTTTTACTAATTGATTCCCGACTATAGTTAAGGAGCTCCGTAAATGGAACTTTCTCAACTGGAAGTCTTTCTCGCCGTAGCCCGCGAGCGCCGTTTCTCCCGCGCCGCCGAAAAGCTTTTTCGAACCCAGTCGGCAGTCAGCCAGACGATTCGCAAGCTTGAGGACGAGCTCGGCGAAGCTCTGTTCGACCGCTCCTCGCGCGAGGGCATTCTCACCGACGCCGGTAAGGTCCTGCTCGAGTACGCCGAAAAACTAATTAATCTGCGCACTGAAGCCTCCGAGTCTCTGACCGAACTGCGGGAACTGCAGAAAGGCAAGCTGGTGATCGCCGCCAACGAATTCACGGTGCTCTACCTGCTGCCGCTGCTGGCCGAGTTCCGCCGCCTGCATCCCATGATCAAGATTAAGGTCGAACGCGCCCTGGGAAGCCACATTCCCGACGATGTCCTGCGCTACGCCGCTGAATTCGGCGTGTTGTCCTACGAGCCGCAGGAAACCAGCCTGCACTCCGTGGTGGTGTATCTCGACGAACTCGTATTCGTCGTGCCGCCCAGACATCCGCTGGCATCAGCGCCACAGGTCAGCATCCGGCAGTTGGGCGCGGAGTCCTTTGTCGCTCACATTGTCCCCTCGCCTTACCGCGAAAAAGTTCTGCAATTGTTCAAGACTCACAAGACACCGCTGCACATGGACCTGGAACTTCCCACTCTGCAAGCCATCAAACAATTCGTAGCCATGGGACACGGAGTGGCGTTCGTCCCCGAAATCAGCGTGGAGAACGAGTTAACCAGAGGCGAACTGGTGGCGATCCGCGTGCGTGAACTGCAGCTGAAACGCAAGCTGCGCCTCATCTACCGCAAGGACGCGAACCTCTCGCACGCCGCCCGGGCCTTTCTGAAAGTAGCCGAAGCGATGGCCACAGATCGCAAGGGACGCTACCGCTTTCAGCGTGAAAACTAACTTCGTAGCAGTTTGGCCGACCATGCCGGCGGAAGATCCTAGTCGAAGACGCCTCCGGAGGTGACTCTACTCCAGCCGCGAAGCGGCGACACATTGCAGCCCAGAGCGTAAGCCCTGTGTATGCCCGCAAACAATTAATCGAGCCCCGTAGGGACGACATAAAACTACTCCGCAAAAAAGAAAAAAGGAGCAAAGCGAACTTTGCTCCTTTTTGAAAATTTCCGCGGACTTCAGCAGTCGGCGCACACCTGTTCTTCGCGGAACGATGCCAGCGCCTCATCCAGCGTAGGATGCACTTGCAGCACGGAGTCCAGATTGGTCAGGTCGAGCAACGTCTTGACCAGCGGATTCGGTCCCGCACACTTCAGAGTGACATTCTGCCCCTGGGCCCAGGTCTGCAGCAGAGCGAGTTCTCCGATGCCGGCGCTGTCCATGGAGCTCACCCCGCTCAGGTCGAGCACTAGCTTCCGCGACTGTTGCAGGACTTCGCCCACAACGCGCGAGAGCGCAGCGGCCTCATCGCGATACACGATGCGCCCGTGGCAGTGCACGATGATGACATCGCCACAATTGCGTGTTTCCAGACTGAGTTTCAACTTCAACTCCTTGTGGTATTCAAAGGCAGCCGCAAGTCCCGGCTGCTCGCTCATTTGCCAATTCATGTCGAATGGTTGCATGCTAATAGATAGACGTGGGCCGGTTGGTTTTGGCACCATGAAAGTCTGGTAAATTTTTATTCATTTGCTGGGTCCAAAACCCGGCCGGTACAAAATTTGGCACCTGAGACATCTTGGCCATCCAGTACACTGCATCTAACAGATTTCGTTGATTAAAATGCACTTTTTGCCGGTTCTAACCGCCGGGGAGGAATTATTCGTGTCGAAGACAGCTGCCTCTGTGCTGGGGTTTTTTTGTGTCATGTTGTTCACGATTCCCATGTCAGCACAATTCAACGGACTTCTTCCCAGCGGCAATGTTTACGCTGGAGTCTCTTACGGCCAGCTTACCGACGTCATCAATAAGCAAAGCTATCGCGGCTTCGAGGGATCGTTCGAAGACTTGCCCTTCACCCGTTTTCCGAAGCTCGGAGTAGTGCTCGACGGCAGCGGTTACTATCGACGAGGCAGCGTCCCAGTCACGCAATACCTCTTTCTCGGCGGCCCACGTATTTCCTTCAGTTACGGAAAGTGGCGGCCCTTCGTGCATGCCATGGCCGGCATCCGCCACATCAACTCCGACGGCTTCATCTATAACCCAATCGCCATCGACGTGGGCGGCGGCGTCGATTACAGATTGCGCTTCAAAAGATTCTCCTGGCGCTTGCAGGGCGACTACGTGCACGACAAATACGCCAGCGCCTACCAGAACGACTACCGGGCCTCCACGGGCATTGTCTGGCGCTTCTGAGGGCCGTGTTTCTGCATCAACCAATTAGGTGGTATCCGAATCTCTTCTCCACACATCCAAAACTTTAGCGTCAAGTATGGGTTCATGGATGCCGGGAAGGGAGAGTTTTCTCATGCTGAAAGCTGCATGCTTAGGCGTCGCGTTATTTCTTTTTGCAGGCTTGGCCAATGCCCAAATCCCATCCGGAAATGTATTCCTCGGATTTTCTTACGAACGTACAAATTCTTCGGCGTTCAATCCGGGTCTGGTGACCACAACCATCAGCAATCCCAATCTCCACGGATGGGAAGCTTCGTTCGAGGGGAAATTCCTGCCATTTGTAGGAATCGTGGGCGACGTCAGCGGTCATTACGGCTCACAGAGCTTTACTGAGGCCACACCTAATGGTCCTACTAATGTGAATGTCACCGGCCATGAGCAGGAATACCTGGTCGGGCCTCGACTCTCCGTGCCTGTCGGCAAGTTCACGCCATTTGGCGAGGTGATGGTGGGCGTGGCGCACATCCACACGGGAGGAAGCCTACCCTCGCCATCCAATACTTCGTTCGCGTACGCAGTGGGCGGAGGCCTTGATTATCGCCTCCTCGGTCCCATCGCCTTGCGCGCTGAAGGTGATTATTTGCGTACGAAATTCTTCAGTTCCACGCAGAACAATCTGCGCCTGTCGGGGGGCGTTGTCTTTCGATTCTAGGGTGTTCTCCGATGCGGAAGGGAGGAGCCAACCCTTCTGAACACACCTGTTGCAGAGATGTCTTGGAAAGGGCACGCGCTTCGGCCGTGCCCCAGAATCGTAGAACGAAGCGGGTTTTTCGCCCCTGCCGAACGCGCACGGTTCATCCCCGGCGTTCAAATTGTCTTTCTACGCATGTGGCGCACTGTCCGCTTCCGACGCCCAGTACTTATGGTCGCGCAGAAAATATTTTTCATTCCAGAAGTTCATCGCGGTCCACAGGAACAGCCAGCCCACGCGCAGGTGCCCCATCTTTTTGAAGCGTCGATTGGTGGTGCGGACTCCGCCGCGTACGATGGCGAAGTGTTTGCGCTCGACTTGCTGGCTCAGGCGGTAGTCTTCCGCAAACAAAATCTGCTCGTGAAATCCGCCCAGCTCCCAGAATTTCTTCCGGTCGAACAGCATGAACATTCCGGTGGCAAATGGGCGATGCAGATACGACAAATACTGAAAAAAGTCGTTGCCCATATAGAACGCCTTGTCGAGCCAGCTGCCTTCACTGCATAAAATATTCGTGGTCACGCAATGCAGATCCTTGCCTCGCGCCAGCTCGATGCAGCGTCGTACGAGCGACCGGTCGGCCAATTCAATGTCGGCATCCAGAAAAAGTAGGTAGCGACTATCCGCTTGCGCCGCGCCTTGATTGCGGCCGACCGACGGCATTCCGCCGTGAATCACGCTTACGTTCAGGCGGTCGCGGAAACCCAGTACGACCTCGCGCGTTCCATCGGTCGAGTTCGCGTCAGCTACTAATATTCTCGTACTCGACATCTTCGAGTAGTCCTGATTCGTCAGCGACGTCAGCAAACGCGGAATCAGCTTCGCCTCGTTCTTCGCCGGAATCACGACGGTCAGCTCGTTCGCGATATTCGAGTTCGTCGTAGTCATGGATTTGGACTCCCTGTTCGTCGATGGTCAAATAACTGAGCCGTGAATCGACCCACCCGCCCGCGTTGTAGTAATCGATCCCGTCCCGTTGCACATGAAGAGCTTCGTGAGTATGCCCGCAAAAAATGCGGGCCGCGCCGTGCTGCGCCGCATAAGCCAGCGCTCCCGCCGCTACTTTCGGCGACATGCGCAGCCAGCGCGTATTCAGCCGGTCAATCAGCCGCGCGACCGGCTTTCCCTTTAAATCCATCTTCTGCAACTTGAGATAGAACGACGTTCCCCATTGGCTGAGCCGGACCCGATTCACCTGGAAGCCATCGAACTGGTGTCCGTGAATCGCAATGTGCCGCAGCTCGCCGTACTCCCACGCGTAATGTTGGTAAACGCGCACTCCGACCAGGTGCGACATGATGTTGGCCAGCCCATGATCGTGATTGCCCTCGACCCAGATCACCTCGATATTGCGCTTGGGATTCGAGAGCTTGCGGATGTAGCCGAGAAACTTCCAGTGATCTTTGGTAAGGCGGGCAAAGTTAAGATCGGCAAAGATGTCTCCCAGCAGAATCAGCCGCTGAAAGCGATTCTGCTTGAGCACGCGCGTGGCCTCGTGCGCATGACTGGTTTCCGCACCCAGGTGCAGGTCGGAGAGGATCAACGTGTTGTACACGTGCAGATCCATATTCCGGTTGTAACAGCGGAATGTTACGGGGTGATGACAGTTGCATCAATATTGGTGCATAGGTAACTGCGGAAGTAACCACAGTCTTTGTTGCCGTCATCCCGAGCGCCGCCATTCTTCCGGCAGAGAGAGGGATCTCGCGCGCATCGCTTCTCCCCTTGAGTTCTTATTCGGCACGGGTGGAATTCGTGCCCTCCCCGATTTGTCCGGCGTGGACTCGCCCCATGCCTGTCATTGCGGTAGCCCGGAGAAATGGGAGCTGTCCCTCCGCTCCTTTGCTTTTCCCATCCCATCTGCGAAACTGACCTCTATCCGTCACTACTGAGAACTGGGAACTGAGCCCCGAGAACTGAGAAGCTCCCCTATGGGACGCATCCACGTACTCTCCGAGACCGTTGCCAATCAGATCGCCGCGGGCGAGGTGGTGGAGCGGCCTGCTTCGGTGGTGAAGGAGATGCTGGAGAACTCTCTGGATGCCGGGGCAACCCGCATCAAGATCAGCGTGGAGGCGGGCGGCAAGAAGCTGATTCAGATCACCGACAACGGATGCGGCATGGTGCGTGACGATGCCATGCTGGCGTTCGAGCGCCACGCGACTTCGAAGATCAAGAATGCCGAAGACCTGCTGAGCGTGGCCACGCTGGGATTTCGCGGCGAGGCGCTGCCCTCGATCGCATCGGTGTCGCGGCTAAGGCTGGAGACCCAGGCTGCGGAAGATCCAGTGGGGACTGTGATCGAGATCAATGGCGGTAAGATTGCGCGGGTCGAAGAGGCGGGGCTGCCCTTGGGGACTTCGATTACGGTGCGCGATCTTTTCTTTAATACTCCGGCACGCAAGAAATTCCTGAAGGCGGAGTCGACCGAACTGTCGCATATCGCGTCGCTGGTCACGCAGTACGCACTAGCCCATCCCGAAAAACATTTCGAGTTGCACTCGGCGGCGAACGCCATGCTGGTCGCGCCTCCGGTGGCTGGTTACAGCGAGCGCGTGTATCAAGTATTCGGGAAAGACACGCTGGATCAGCTGATTCCCGTGGCCTCGCGACAGGCCCTGGAGCGCGTAGGTTTGCCCCAGCCTCCGCCGTGGCGGCGCAAGGACGAGGATGATGGCGAGGTTTCAGAAAAAGATCCGGGCGAGATGCGGATTCACGGGTTTGTTTCGAAGCCGGAGATCCAGAAGCTGAATCGTAATTCAATTTTCGTATTCGTGAATGGACGCACGATTCGCGATCGGCTGTTGCAGCATGCGCTGACCGAGGCTTACAGAAATATTATTCCGCCGGCGGTGTATCCCGTGGTGCTGCTGTTTCTGGAGTTGCCGGCGGGTGAGGTGGATGTGAATGTGCATCCCTCGAAAACCGAAGTGCGTTTCCGGCAGCAGAGCGTGATGCATGATTTTGTGCGCGACTCAGTGCGTGCGGCGCTGATGAAGGCACGCCCAGTGCCGCAGTTCATGACGGAGATTCACGCGCACGCGACCGCGAGTCAGTCGCTGACGCCGGGGGCGATGACGCCGGATATGACGACCGGGACGCGGACGTGGGATCCGGCGTCCGGCGCGGCTTCGGTGGCACCCCTGGTCTCGGCACCCCATATCTCAGACGGGACGAATGGATTCGCTTTGCAGGCTCCTGCGCCTCCGCCGATTTCCGCGCGATTTCAGTTCGAAGGCGGGATTGCGGTGGAGGCCAACGCGGCAGTTTCCCTGGCCCGCGCAGTTGAAGCCATTCCGGACAATGGCTGCGCTCCGGCGCTGGACTCAACCAAAGACGAAGTTGGCGAAGAACAGCCGACACTGTCGTCGCTGGGCACGCTCAAGCCGCTGGGACAAATTCGGAATTCGTTCATCCTGGCGGTGAACGAAGATGGTTTGTGGATTGTGGACCAGCACGTAGCCCACGAGCGCGTGTTGTTTGAACGCATACTAAAACAGCGCGCGGCGCAGAGAGTCGAAAGCCAGCGTTTGCTGATGCCGATCGTGCTGGAGTTGTCTCCGGCGCAGCAGGCAGTGTTCGCTGAAATCTCCGACGAACTGCAGCACAATGGATTCGAGGCCGAGCCATTCGGCGCGCGCAGCGTAGCAGTAAAGGTGGCGCCGGCCGGAGTGGAGGCCGCGGCGGTGGAGAATATGCTGCACGAGCTTCTCGACCAATTCTCGCGCGAGGAGCAATCGCTGAATCTGGAAAAGATTCGCGCCCGCATCGCGGCGTCAATCGCCTGCCACGCCGCCATTAAGGTAAACATGCCGCTGGAGCAGAACAAAATGGATTGGCTGCTGGCCGAACTGGCAAAAACCGACCACCCGTACTCCTGCCCGCACGGCCGGCCGGTCGTGCTACGGTACTCTATAAAGGATATTCAGAAGGCGTTCAAGAGAATCTAGCTTTGAGTTGCGAGTCTCGAGTTTTGAGCCTTACCTTGCTCGCAGCTCATGGCTCGTAGCTCATGGCTCGCAGCTACTCATGACCGAACAGGACCTGCAACAACTGCGGCGCGAAAAATGGCGGCTGGATGGAAAGCCCATCCAGACGATTGAGCAGGCACGCACTTTTTTAGAGGATGTCGGATTCTGCCTGATGTATCCCAAGCGGCCGGCGCTGCTGATGCCGACCTTCATTGGCGCGTTCGTGGGATCGGAGGACCGGTTGCCAGGATGGCAGCATGCGTTTAAGGATCCGCGGGCGGCCGAGGCTACCGACTTGATGGTGCGCTTGCTGCGGGAACGCGCGGCGTTTGAGGCCAATCTGTTCGACGAGAACAATGGGTTCCTGGTGGCGGCATCAGCATTCCCTTATTTTTATGCGCTCATGGGGGAGCGCAATCCCAAGCAGGCGCCCAAGGCGGGATCGCGGTCTCCTTATTCCGCGCTGGCCTGCGATGCCTTTGAATTGATCACGCGCGACGGCCCGATCTCGAAGCAGAAGATGCAGGAGGTGCTGGGCGGAAGCGTGTCGCTGGCGGCGCTCGACGGAGCGCTGGGCGAGTTGTGGTCGAAGCTGCGCATCACGCGTGTGGACTATAAAGCCAGCGAGGGCTCGGTGTGGGACGTGCTGTATCGCTGGGCGCCGGACGCGGTGAAAGAGGGCGTGGGATTGTCGGTGCAGGAAGCGCTCACCGCGCTGCTGTCGAAATATCTCGACTGCGTGATCGCAATCGAGCAGGCCGGCCTGGAAATTTTCTTTGGCAATTTCGTTGCGCGGTCGAAAGTAAAGGATGCGGTGAACGCGCTGCTGGCGGCGCGGGAGTTGAGTTTTGTGCTTGTGAGCGGACGGTCGATGCTGCAGATTACGCCGGAGAAAGTCGTGGCCGTGCCGGCCCCACGCAGTGCGGCTCGATAGGTTTTGCTGTTCAATAGTAGCGCCGGCATCTTGCCGGCTATGGCAAGCGCCTTCCCGGGAGCTTTTGAGGGCGCTACTCCGGTCCTCATGTCCCCAAGTCTCCATCTTAAACCGTATCGCGGCAGGCTTGCGCCCTCGCCAACTGGATTGCTGCATCTAGGACATGCACGCACATTTTGGACCGCGGCTCGGCGCGCGGCGGAGCATAACGGGCAGCTTGATTTTCCGCAACGAGGACTTGGATTCGCAGCGCTGCCGGCCGGAGTTTGTGCAGGCCATGCTGGAGGATTTGCGCTGGCTGGGAGTCGAGTGGAGCGAGGGGCCTGACTGCGGCGGCCCGGTTGGCCCTTACACGCAGAGTGAGCGGCGTGGGTTTTATTTGGAGGCTTGGCGGAGACTGCGGGATTCGGAAATGATTTATCCGTGTAGTTGTTCGCGGAAGGATGTGGCGCAGGCGGCAGGGGCACCGAATGAGTTGGATGACGAGCCCGTATATCCAGGAAGCTGTCGGCCCGGAAGCATCGTGCCCGGGGCCGCTCGGCTTCGCCCCTTCGACTGGCTCAGCCCAGGCTATCGCGGTCCAGCCGAGGCGCATGTAGCCACTTGTTTCGTGCGAGACTGTGACCCTACGGGAGTGAATTGGCGGTTTCGGGTGCCGGACGGCGAGGAGATTCGCTTCACGGATCTGCATCTGGGGCCGCAGGGGATGACTGCGGGTAAGGATTTCGGGGATTTTATTGTCTGGCGGCGTGATGATGTGCCGGCTTACCAGTTGGCGGTGGTGGTCGACGATGCAGCTATGGGAATCACCGAAGTGGTGCGGGGAGCGGATCTGCTGAAGTCGACGGCACGGCAAATTCTATTGTCGCGGGCGTTGGGATTGACAGTTCCAGATTATTTTCACTGCGATCTGGCGCGGGATTCGAGCGGGGTGCGGTTGGCGAAGCGGCATGATTCGTTGAGCATTCGGAGGCTGCGGGAGTTGGGGTGGACGCCGGAACAGGTGCGGGCTGGGTCGATTTGTTTATCGTAGATACCGTTCCAAACAGGTGGCGAGAGCGGCCGCGGAGCTTCGCTCCGCGCAAAGTGAAATCTCAACGGCTGAAAGCCGCGTCCTTCCCAAACCTACCCTTTGCGAACCTTCCCTTCTCTAAACCTCGTGGGACAGCGTGTACAATCTGTAGCTTCGCATGACTGACAGAGCCACCGACTCCCTAACTCCTCGCAAGCTGATCATTGCCATCGACGGTCCCGCGGGGGCTGGCAAGAGCACGATTGCTTCGCGGCTTGCGCGGAAGTTGGGATACGTGAACCTGGAGAGCGGGGCGATGTATCGCGCGCTGGCTCTGAAAGCCATCGACAAAGATGCTTCGTTCGACGATGAAGCGGCACTGGTCAAGCTGGCGCAGGACGCCCGCATTCAACTCGAGCCTACGCTTGGGGGAAACCGCACTCTGCTCGACGGTCGCGATGTTTCGTCGCGCATTCGGGAGCGCGACGTGTCGGAGGGAGCTTCGCGGGTTTCGGTTCACCCCAAGGTGCGAGAATTGATGGTGGCTCGCCAGCGGGAAATGGGCGCGGGTGGCGGCGTGGTGATGGAGGGGCGCGACATTGGAACTGAAGTCTTCCCCGACGCGGACTTGAAGATTTTCTTGGATGCCGATCCCGTGGTGCGCGAACAGCGGCGAATGGCGCAGCAGAAAATCAAGGGCGACGTGGCGGCGAATGTCGCGGCCGAACTGCGCGAACGGGATCGGCGCGATCGCACGCGGGCCGCATCTCCGCTGGTGGCGGCCAAGGATGCGGTGGTGATCAATTCCTCGGCGTTAAGCGAGGATGAAGTGCTGGAGCGAGTGGAAGGCCTGGTGGCAGAGAAACTGTGATAACCCAGGTTTAAAGGTTTCAGAGTTTCAAGGTTTCAAGGTTTCAGAGTTAACGCGTGGCGTTGACCCGTTGAGACCTTGAAACTTTGAACCTTCGTCTTTCAGTTTTCCGTCGGCTCGATGTTTTGTTTTGGCGCAGGCAGAGCTTTTCCTGCTTTGGGCGGCTCCGGAGGCCTGGGCGGCTGCGAACTCGCCTTGCGGATCTCGATGCCATCGTGTTCGTTGTTGAGCACAATGTGTGACGAGGCATTCCCGACGCTGCCGCTGGCCTTGGCTTCGTGCTCGTCGTTGTTCACTTTCAGTTCGGGAAAGTCCGACTGAATCTCGCCGTCGCGGGTGCGGGCATCCAGCCGGAATCCCGCCTTGTCGGGCAGGCTCAACTGGATATCGCCGTTGCGGTTGTCGATCTGCACGTTGCCGAGTGTGCGCATTCCCACTTCAACCGCGCCATTATCATCCTGCAGCCGGACATCGCCGGAGACTTGTTCCAGGCGAATGTTCTTTGATCGCGTCGTCAGGTGTAGCGGTCCCGTGATCTGTTCGGCATGTAGTTCGTCGGCATCGAGATCGAGCGTGCCCTCGATACGTGAGAACTCCATGTCGGTGCGAGAAGACTTAAAAGTCACCGTCTTCGAGATGCGCGCCAGTTTGATGCTTTCCTGAAACTCTCCATCGAGTTGTACCGCACCCTTCACGTCGGCAACGGAAACTTCGTTGACCCGTCCCTGGACGTGCACGTCACCGGTAATCTGCTCGATCTTCACGGAACCTTTTTCCTGACTGACCTTGACGTTGCCGTTCACGTCGTCGACGGAAGTGTCGGAATGCTGGGCAGCGATGTCGATATTGCCGTCGCGGCCCGACAGATTGACATCGCCGCGGCGCGAACTGACAGCGACCGGTGCTTTACGCGGAAGCGAAATGTCGAGGTCGGTCTCGACAGGGTGATCGCCGGCGGCTTCGACATTGGCATTGACCGTAACCAGCCCGCCGATCACGGTGATTGTGGGCTTGGTTTCGTGGTCGTACTTGTCGGCGTCATTCTGGTTGTCGGCGCCAACGCGCTTGCGGACGACCACGGTGATCTTGTTGTCATCAGAAGCATGGACACTCACCGCTCCGTGACTGTCGATGATCTTGAGGCCGGCTCCCGCCGGGAAGTCCTGATCGAGATGATCGTTGAAGTTGTAGGATTGGCCGAAGATATCGTTGAAGTCGCTGTCATCGAAGTTGAACTGGTCGTGCAAGCCCGACCAGTTCACATGCTCGATCTGGGTTGCGATCAAGCCGAAGACCACGATCATGACGATCAGAACAACTCCTCCTCCGCCAATTCCAGAGGCGCGATAACCCTCGCGTTGCGCGCGCTGATGCTCAATCAGTTTGATTACGCCCCAAAGAATGAGTAGCGCGGGCCAGTAGTTGGCGAACAGATGCGCCAGGCGGCCAATCGAAAGCACCCGCATTGTGGCCATCAGGAAGACCGTCCCGAGAATGATCAGGACGAATGGTCCGGCGAGGGAGCGGTGCCGCCGCGGCGGAGGAACGACCGGCGGTACTCCGGGAGTGATGACTGGGCTAGACATGGTTCACCTCGCCAGAAGAGGCCGTCTGCTCCGGGTTCGCCGGAGTTTGTTGCGGCGGAACGCTCGGTCCTCCGACCGGAGGAACGGTAGGTGGAACGCCTGGAAGGACTGGACCGATGTGTCCGGCGGAGGAAGCATTGCCTTGCATCAGTTTGACCACTCCAATCACCAGCAGGATGGCGGGCCAGGTTCTGCCAAAGCCGATACGAGAAACGCTGTCCAGCAGGAAAAGTATGCCCAAAGTGACGAGCATCGCCGGCCCCATGAGCCTGCGGGTGCGGCAATGTTCGCACTGGCATCCCACCCGAGTGCCGCCGATCAGCCCCCACTGTTTGGCAAAGAGCCAGACGCCGAGAAAGATCAGGATGAGCGGCCAGAAACGATCCAGTCCGAACTCAAACAGCCCGGCAGTGTGCAACAGAAAGAGCACGCCCAATCCAATGAGAACGGCGGCTCCAGCGGGAACCTTGGTGCCCTCGAATTTCTCGCCGGCGCCAAAGGTTTGCGCCAATCCGAACGGATCGGGGGCAGGTTCACCCATCTGTATGGCCTTTGCGCTGCGAACCGCGTCGATGATCTGGTAGACGTAGAAAAAACCAATTGCGATTCCCAAGACCGTAATCGCAGGCCAGGGAAGATCGGAACTGACGCCGAGGATGAGAAGCACCATGATTACCAGATGCGCCAGCCCTTTGGCATACTGACCGGTATAAACCGCACCGACGCCGATGGGAAAGACTCCCGCGAGAATCCCGGCGATTCCGGGATTCGGGCCCGAGTTAATCGGAGGCCGAGGGCCGCTTGCCCCGAATGACGCTGAAGGCGGATACACGGTTTGCGCGGGCGGAACAAATCCGGCAGCGGGGACTGTGCCTTCCATGCGCGCGGCGAGGCAAGCCTCGCAGTAAATCACGCCGCGGACGTCGCGCGTGCACTGGTTACAAAGTGGCTTGCCGCAAGTGCGGCAGAAGGCCACTGCAGCGGTATCGCTGTGATTGGCGCAGTTCATACGAACCTCCTGTCAGTGGTCACCGACACTACAGGCAGATCGCAAAGAGGAAGCGGGAGGGATAGCGATGGAGATGGGCCCACAGGAGTGCTGGCCAGAATCAAATGGTTATCCGTCTGGCTATAGTTGCGCTCCTGCTTCTGCTCGGGCTGTTGTGTTGTGTCGTTCTTGTCATCTTTCTGTTTGGCCGGCCGAGACTCCTTGCGACCGGGCTCTGCGGGTGCTACCGTTCGCCTGATTTCGCGTACCCGCGACTCGACTTCGTAAACGATCCGGACGTTCTCGTAATAGTGCACCACACGTGCCTGCGTGGTGTAGTAGGTGTGCCGGATCGCAGATGGCCGCAGGCTAATCTGCCGCAGGTCCGCGGGTTTCACACCGGCAACGGTCAGGCCCACCGACAGCGCAAAGAAAGCCATGCCGAAGGACATGGCAAAGCGCGGCTGGCGGACCGTAGCCCAGATCGGCTCCAACACGGCTCCCAATAGCGATGCCTGCGCGTGCTCCCACCACGAAATGCGCGGTTGGGGGGACCGTATCGTTGCCCGCAGGCGCTGGGTGTCAACGCCCGTTGTGGATGCCAGAACGTTGTTGACCAGGCTGGCTGGAGGCTCCACCTCCGTGAGACCTTTTAGCCAATTGCGGCCCGCCTCAGCTTCGGCGAGCAGCGGTCCACACACTCTGCAACTGCGGGAGTGGGCCTGGAAGCGGTCGAGTCCCGTCCCGGTCAGGACGCCGTCGAGGGCGTCAGAGAGCAGGAGATCGAACTCGTTGCACTGCATTCCGTTACTGGTTAGGTCTGGCATCACATCACCTGCCTATAGGTACGTTGTAGGAGCCTGGCAAGTTCCGCCCGCCCTCTATTTATTCGTGATTTCACGGTACCCTCCGGAACCTTCAAAACGGTCGCAATCTCGCGGTAGTCCATATCCTGTAAGTCCCTTAGAATCACTGCCTCCCGAAGCTCGGGAGACAGCTTGGCCAAAGCGGCGTGGACGGTCTCGCCGACCTCCCGGCTGCGCGCCCGGGCGTCCGGCGTTGGAGAATGGTCAGGAATTTGCTCACTGAGGGGCTGGGCCTCCTCGCGTTCCGACGCGGTGGTGTCGATGGAGTCGGTCATTCGCTCCTGCTTGGTCTTGCGAAAATGATCGACCAGCAGGTTGCGGGTAATAGTTGTAACCCAGGTGATAAACGCTCCCTTAGTGTGGTCATAGCTCGAAAGCGTCCGGTACATCTTGATGAAAACGTCCTGGGTCAGGTCCTGGGCGTCGTCGGCCGATCCGGCGAAGCGATAACAGATGTTGTAGATACGTCGATTGTAGGTTTGCACAATTTCCTCCCAGGCGGCGGCGTCACCGGCAATACACCGCCGGACCAGCATCGCTACGACCTGGACGTCTTCCACTTGTACTCCCCGGAAAAGCTCGACCCACTCAAACCTGAGACAAAACGATCAGCTCGACGAACACTCTGTAATTCCGACCTGCGAAGCACTGTCATTCCGACCGGAGCCTCGTCTTCCGCTAAGGAAGGCGAAGCGCAGTGGGGGAACTTGCTGTTCCCTGGACTCTCCTCAACTCTTCCCACAAGACAGTACGTCTTTGTGGGAGTTGAAGTTCGCAGCTTAGGGAAACGCCGAGCGCGAAAGAGGGAATTGTAGCAGTGCAGGTTAACACGGACGCTTGCAAGGCCGCGATGTGAACCACCACGGCTTTCGGCTCCCCTGCTTCGCCTCGGCGGACAACCGAAGTCGGCCGTGCCCACATGTTTGTTCGTCTCTGCTATGTCGCCGGCGGGAACCGCACGTTGATGATGGCCTTGCAATGCCTCCTGCAAGCCTCTGACAAGGTTGCAACAAGCTGACCAATGCGAGTTGAGGGTGACAGGTCGTTTCGTGGTCGGAGCAATCGATTCCTTCGTTTAGCAGCAGGCCGGTTTAGCAGCACGCCAGCGCGCCGCTGTCCCCGGCTAGATGTTGGTTTTCCCATTTAGAAACCCCCACGCCCAACGGTGCGACCGATGCGAGCGATTGCGGAGGCGTTCGTTGCCGGTCGTACTGCACACTCAAACAGAATCCACTGTCGGAGTCTTCGAGGTTGGCGATCTAACCAGGAAGGGCGAGGCTGGTGCATAAACAGAACACCTGCAAGATCTGGTTCGCAGCATTCCTGAGCATCAGTTTCGTGACTGGGTGCGGCGATTGCAGGAATCCAGACCTAACCTCGCCTACCGTCCTCTCCGTTAGTCCGCCCAACGTTGCTACCGGTGTGTGCCCCAACTCCGTCGTCACCGCCACCTTCAGCGAGGCCATGAACGTTGCCTCCATCAACTCAGCCACTTTTACCGTGTCTGGCGTGACCGGCACCATCACCCACGACGCCTCCAACACAGTCTTTACCTTCACTCCCTCCAGCCCTCTCGCCGTCAGCACCGTCTACACCGCCACCATCACCACCGGTGTCCGCGATCTGTTCGGCAATTCCCTGGCCAGCAATTTCGTTTGGAGTTTCACCACCGCCGCCAACGGATGCAATCCGCCGCCCACCGTCCTCTCCGTCACCCCGCCCAACGCTTCCACCGGTGTGTGTTCCAACTCCGTCGTCACCGCCACTTTCAGCGAGGCCATGAACGTTGCCTCCATCAACTCAGCCACTTTTACCGTGTCTGGCGTGACCGGCACCATCACCCATGACGCCTCCAACACCGTCTTTACCTTCACTCCCTCCAGCCCTCTCGCCGTCAGCACCGTCTACACCGCCACTCTCACCACCGGTGTCCGCGATCTGTTCGGCAATTCCCTGGCCAGCAATTTCGTTTGGAGTTTCACCACCGCCGCCAACGGATGCAATCCGCCGCCCACCGTCCTCTCCGTCACTCCGCCCAACGCTTCCACCGGTGTGTGTTCCAACTCCGTCGTCACCGCCACTTTCAGCGAGGCCATGAACGTTGCCTCCATCAACTCAGCTACCTTTACCGTGTCTGGCGTGACCGGCACCATCACCCATGACGCCTCCAACACCGTCTTTACCTTCACTCCCTCCAGCCCTCTCGCCGTCAGCACCGTCTACACCGCCACCTCACCACCGGTGTCCGCGATCTGTTCGGCAATTCCCTGGCCAGCAATTTCGTTTGGAGTTTCACCACCGCCGCCAACGGATGCAATCCGCCGCCCACCGTCCTCTCCGTCACTCCGCCCAACGCTTCCACCGGTGTGTGTTCCAACTCCGTCGTCACCGCCACCTTCAGCGAGGCCATGAACGTTGCCTCCATCAACTCAGCCACTTTTACCGTGTCTGGCGTGACCGGCACCATCACCCATGACGCCTCCAACACCGTCTTTACCTTCACTCCCTCCAGCCCTCTCGCCGTCAGCACCGTCTACACCGCCACTCTCACCACCGGTGTCCGCGATCTGTTCGGCAATGCCCTGGCCAGCAATTTCGTTTGGAGCTTCACCACCGCCGCCAACGGATGCAATCCGCCGCCCACCGTCCTCTCCGTCACTCCGCCCAACGCTTCCACCGGTGTGTGTTCCAACTCCGTCGTCACCGCCACCTTCAGCGAGGCCATGAACGTTGCCTCCATCAACTCAGCCACTTTTACCGTGTCTGGCGTGACCGGCACCATCACCCACGACGCCTCCAACACCGTCTTTACCTTCACTCCCTCCAGCCCTCTCGCCGTCAGCACCGTCTACACCGCCACTCTCACCACCGGTGTCCGCGATCTGTTCGGCAATGCCCTGGCCAGCAATTTCGTTTGGAGTTTCACCACCGCCGCCAACGGATGCAATCCGCCGCCCACCGTCCTCTCCGTCACCCCGCCCAACGCTTCCACCGGTGTGTGTTCCAACTCCGTCGTCACCGCCACTTTCAGCGAGGCCATGAACGTTGCCTCCATCAACTCAGCCACTTTTACCGTGACTCCCGGCGTTTCCGGCACCATCACCCACGACGCCTCCAACACCGTCTTTACCTTCACCCCCTCCAGCCCTCTCGCCGTCAGCACCGTCTACACCGCCACTCTCACCACCGGTGTCCGCGATCTGTTCGGCAATTCCCTGGCCAGCAATTTCGTTTGGAGTTTCACCACCGCCGCCAACGGATGCAATCCGCCGCCCACCGTCCTCTCCGTCACTCCGCCCAACGCTTCCACCGGTGTGTGTTCCAACTCCGTCGTCACCGCCACTTTCAGCGAGGCCATGAACGTTGCCTCCATCAACTCAGCCACTTTTACCGTGTCTGGCGTGACCGGCACCATCACCCACGACGCCTCCAACACCGTCTTTACCTTCACTCCCTCCAGCCCTCTCGCCGTCAGCACCGTCTACACCGCCACTCTCACCACCGGTGTCCGCGATCTGTTCGGCAATGCCCTGGCCAGCAATTTCGTTTGGAGCTTCACCACCGCCGCCAACGGATGCAATCCGCCGCCCACCGTCCTCTCCGTCACTCCGCCCAACGCTTCCACCGGTGTGTGTTCCAACTCCGTCGTCACCGCCACCTTCAGCGAGGCCATGAACGTTGCCTCCATCAACTCAGCCACTTTTACCGTGATCTGGCGTGTCCGGCACCATCACCCATGACGCCTCCAACACCGTCTTTACCTTCACTCCCTCCAGCCCTCTCGCCGTCAGCACCGTCTACACCGCCACTCTCACCACCGGAGTCCGCGATCTGTTCGGCAATGCCCTGGCCAGCAATTTCGTTTGGAGTTTCACCACCGCCGCCAACGGATGCAATCCGCCGCCCACCGTCCTCTCCGTCACCCCGCCCAACGCTTCCACCGGTGTGTGCTCCAACTCCGTCGTCACCGCCACCTTCAGCGAGGCCATGAACGTTGCCTCCATCAACTCAGCCACTTTTACCGTGACTCCCGGCGTTTCCGGCACCATCACCCATGACGCCTCCAACACCGTCTTTACCTTCACCCCCTCCAGCCCTCTCGCCGTCAGCACCGTCTACACCGCCACCATCACCACCGGAGTCCGCGATCTGTTCGGCAATTCCCTGGCCAGCAATTTCGTTTGGAGTTTCACCACCGCCGCCAACGGATGCAACCCGCCGCCCACCGTGCTCTCCGTGAGTCCGCCCAATGGTTCGGTCGGTGTGTGTCCCAATATGATCGTCACCGCCACGTTCAACGAGGCCATGAATCCTTCATCGATCGATGGGACCACCTTTACATTAACGGGACCGGGCTCTTCACCTGTGGCCGGACAAGTTACCTACAATGCGGCAAGCGACACGGCGATCTTTACTCCGTCCGGCAGTCTCGCACTGAGTACCGTTTACACCGCGACGATTACCACCGCGGCTCAGGATATGTTTGGCAACGCTTTGGCCGCTGATTTTGTATGGACTTTCTCCACTGGCGCAAACCCATGTCAACCGCCGGCCCCGCCTGTTTCCGTGACCCCTCCCAACGGCTCCACTGGAGTATGTCCCAACATAGTAGTCTCCGCCACTTTCCCGCAAGCGATGGACCCAGCAACCATCAATGCAAACACCTTTACGATCACTCCCGGCGTGACCGGAACCGTCACCCACGACTCATCTAACACCGTCTTTACGTTCACTCCATCAGGCAATCTCGCATTGAGCACGGTATATACAGTCACGATTACCACGGGCGCCCAGGACCCGTTTGGCAACGCGTTAGCCAGCAACTTTGTCTGGACCTTCACCACAGGGACCACATCATGTGCGCCTCCACCGCCGCCCACTGTGGTTTCCGTATCCCCTGCGGGTGGTGCGGCCGGTGTGTGCCCCAACACCGTCATCAGCGCCACATTCAGTGAGGCGATGGACCCTTCGACCATCAACACTACGACCTTTACAGTGGCGCCAGGAGTAACTGGAACTGTGACCCTGGACGGAACCGGCCAGATCGCCACGTTTACTCCATCCAGCAATCTCGCAGTGGGGACAACTTACACCGCTACGATCACCACGGGGGTCCAGGACCTGTTTGGCAACGCGCTCGCGAGTGACTTTGTGTGGAGCTTTGCGACCGCAACGCTGGCTTGCCAAGCGCCTGTGCCGATGGGGTCGGCCGCTAATTTCGAAGTTCTGGGTGCCTCCACCGTTACCAACACCGGCCCGACCATGATTAGCGGCGGCGATTTGGGCCTGAGTCCAGGCTCCTCCGTGACGGGATTTCCGCCGGGAACACTCACTCCGCCCGCGGTCATGCATTTGACCGATCCGGTCGCAGCGCAGGCCCAACTCGATTTGAGCATCGCGTATAACTACGCTGCCGGGCTCACAGGGGCGGCACTCCTGCCTGGAGATATGAGCGGCCTGACTCTTACTCCTGGCTTGTATAAGACCTCAACCACCGTCATGCTGTCGGGAGGAAACGTGACTCTCGATGCCCAGGGTAACGCGAACGCTGTTTTCATCTTCCAGATCGGGTCCACGCTCACGACCATAACGAATACGCAAGTCGTTCTGGCCGGCGGCGCTCAGGCTAAGAATATCTTTTGGCAGGTTGGCAGCTCAGCGACCCTGGGAACGAACTCTATCTTCAAGGGAAACATTCTGGCGCTGACCTCAATCACGATTACCACGGGCGTGAATCTGCAAGGCAGGGCGCTGGCGCAGAATGCCGCGGTTACTCTGGACAGCAATATGATTACAGCTCCTTGAGTTGCGCGGCACGGTCGACTTCGGCCTCCTGGCCAGCGAGGATGGCAGGCCGCTGGTTTTCATTCTTCGCGCAAAGCTTTTGCAGGATCCAAAGCCGCAGCGCGGCGCGCGGGCAGCCACGATGCCATAGCCGCAACCAACAAAAATAGGATTGCAACCACTGCGAAAGTCGCAGGATCTGTGGGATGAACGCCGACTAACATCGCGCTCATCAGTCGCGTGAGTAAAAATGCACCGATGAGTCCCGCCGCAATTCCGATTCCGCTGAGGCGGAGACCTTGCCCAACCACGAGATGAAAAATCTGCTCTGGTGCCGCTCCCAACGCCATCCGCACTCCGATTTCGGCTGTACGTTGCCGCACCGCGGTCGCCAGCACTCCGTATAACCCCACCCCAGCCAACACGCCCGCGATGATTGCAAACACACTGATCAGAATTAAAGCGAAGCGAGTGCCGGCTTGCGCGTGCGAGACCAAAGCTTCCACGGGCTGCATCTCCGAAACCAGCAGATGCGAATCCACTTCTTTAATGGCGGAGCGCACGGCGCTTCCGTAATTTGTCGGATCATTGCCGGTGCGAATCGCCCAAGAATCGACCCTGCCAGACCCTGCGAATGCATCGGTAAAGAAAACCTGCTCGCGCCCTGCTTCTGCCAACGACACGGCATGCTGGTGCCCCACCACTCCAATAACCTCGACCCATTCCGCCTCCGGCGTACGCAGGCGGATCAGGATGCGGTTGCCCACGGCAGGTTGTCCGTGAAAAGCCTTGTTCGCAAGAATGTCGTCTATCACCACTACGTTGCGGCCGGGCAAGTTGTCGGCATCGGTAAAAAAGCGGCCGGCCAATAAGCGCATACGCATGGTTTCAAAGTAGCCGGGAAGGACAATTTCATCATCTGTGGCTTGAAATTTGCCTGCGTCCGCGAGAGCTTCAGCCGTGCCCCAGCGGATGGGACTGAATCCGCCCGCCAGCGGAAAAGGACTCGAGGCGGTTACGCTCTCAACTCCCGGAATAGCCCGCAGGCGCTCCTGGATTCGGCGGATAGAAACGGCTCGTTTTTCCGGCGAGTCTCCGCCGTCACCGTTCCCGGTAACTTGGAACGTCAACATCCGGTGCGGGTCGAAGCCGGGATCCACGCGCTGCAGCTCCAGGAAGCTGCGGAACATCAATCCCGCACCCGCGAGCAGAACAAACGATAGAGCCACTTCGACCATCACTACTGCATTGCGCAGTGTGCTCCCACCCAGCAGTCCGGCATTCCGGCTGCTACCGCGCAACAGACCTGTGACTCCCGGTTTCGAAGCCCGCCAAGCCGGCAGCATGCCGAAAAGCACTGTCGCGGCCAGGCATGTAATCGCGGTGAACAGTAGCACGAAAGAATCGAGTCGGACAGCGTCGAGGCGCGGCAGATTCGTTGGGGCTAAGTCGCGCAGTTCCTGAATTCCTACCCACGCCAGAGCCAGAGCCACCAGCGTGCTCAATCCGGTGAGCAGGAATGCTTCGGTGAGAAGCGAAATAATCAAGCGCCAGCGATTGGCGCCGAGGGCGGCGCGCACCGCAAGTTCCCGCTCGCGCAACGAAGCCCTTACCAGCAGAAGATTGGCGACGTTGGCGCAGGCAATCAGCAGCAGAAATATTGCTGAACCCATCAGCGCTAGAACCGCGGGCCGGACTTGCGAGACCAGATGCTGCCGCATGGGCTCGAGGTGGATGTAATATCCGGCGGTTCTGTCAATGAGGAAGTTTTTGCGTCCTTCCGCGGCCACAATATCGGCCGCCGCTTGCGCCTGGTCCACGGTTACTCCTGGTTTCAATCTGCCCACCGGACGAATCGAGAATCCATTGCGGTTGGCGGCATCGTAGCCCAGGCGATTCGCTATCCAGATGTCGGGTGCAGATTCCTCGTTCGATTCAGGCGGAAAGTACAAGTGAAAGCGCGGAGCCAGCACACCGACAATAACCGGGTTGGGTTGGCCGCCTCCGGCCGTCAGGGGATGACCGAGCACGGCGGTGTTGGAGCCGTAGCGTCGTTGAAAATATTCATAACTGAGAATCGCTGCCAACGGCAACTGCTGCTGCGGTTGCTGCGGCCCAGCGCCTGCTGGCGCGGCAGGTTGTGGAACTCCGTCCTCGTCATAGAAGTCGCGGCCAAAGACGATTCGTCCGCCTAACAAGCGGAAGAAATTTGTGGTGACGATTGCCACGCGAGTCTGCTCGGGGGTACCGTCTTCGAGCGGAGTGACATTGCGGAATGTAAAAACGCCGGCTAAATCCTCGAAAACGGTTTTCGTGCCATCCCGTAGATCGATAAAGTCGGCGTTGGAAAACGGAAGGTCGCGAACATGCCGTTGCCGCAGATCCATTCCGGCGACCACCACACGGTCAGGATCCTTGTAGGGAAGTGGCTGTAACAGTACGCCGTTGGTCACGCTGAAAATCGCGGTGGTCGCACCCAGACCGAGAGCCATGGTCGTCACAGCCGTCAAAGTGAACAGCGGGTTCTTGAGCAGTACCCGGATCGCAATCTTGAGATTTTGCAGCACCGCTGGACCTCCTGGTGGTGGGACTTCGGATCCGTTCCCCATTTATACAGCAAGCAGTCGGTGTTTAGATTTGTAATGTTAATCGCTACAACATGGCACCGACAAAAAAAGAAACAGGTAAGAGAAGCGCTTTTCTGAAGCGCTTCGATTGGATCAACCTGCATTGCGGCCGAGCATGAATATTAGACCAGGACTGTCCCTTGCCGGTGGCTAAGGACGAGTGTGCTCAATACAGCTTCGATTCAATTTTCGGTCCACTCGATCAACGTTTGCGATCCGGCCGGCGTTTTGGCGGTACACTTCGTGCTGCGGTTCCCAGGCCCAGTTCTTCGCCAACGATTCACCCAAATCTGATCGAGATCAAAATAAGGAGGTTTCGAATGACAGCATTAACGCTGGTGCATGTCGCCTTAAGCGTAGTGGGGATTGGCACAGGATTTGTTGTCGTCTTTGGGCTACTCGCTGCGAAACGCCTCGTAGGCTGGACTTCGGTCTTTCTGGCAACGACGGTCTTGACCAGCATTACGGGTTTCTTTTTTCCGTTCCATCGGCTCTTGCCGTCTCACGTGGTCGGCATGGTGTCGCTGATGGTGCTGGCGGTTGCGATCTTTGCACTTTACGTTCGTCGCCTGGCTGGTCCCTGGCGTCGCACGTACGCGATCAGCGCGGTGATTGCGCTGTATCTGAATTGCTTTGTTCTGGTTGTCCAGATGTTCCTCAAGGTACCAGCTCTTAAGGCTCTCGCCCCGACTCAGTCCGAGCCGCCATTTCAAGTCACCCAGCTAATCGTTCTGGCGCTTTTTATCGTGCTTGCCATTTTCGCGGCCCTAAAGTTCCGGGCGAAGTCAACTCCAGTGGAAGGGGCCGTATCAGCCCACGCCGCATGACGGCGGGCCCTAAGTACGCACTGGAGGTTGACATCAGCGTTGCGAGGATTAGGCAGCGCGGAAACTAACTTCCAGCTACTCGCTGGTGAAGTAATCCACCGTCACCGGATTTTCAAACAACGAGTAATCCCGAGTAACCACGGTGATGCCGCTTTCCGTGACGAAGTAACGCTGGCGGTCCGCCTCGGCGTCGTAACCGATGGTCGTGCCTTCGGGAATGTGCACGTCGCGGTCGAGGATAGCCTTGCGGATGCGGCAGCGGCGGCCGACGCTGACGTGCGAGAAGAGGATGCAGTCGTCGACTTCGGAGTAGGAGTTGACGCGTACGTCGGGTGACAGGATGGAATTCTTTACGGTGCCGCCGGAGACAATGCATCCGTTGGAGACGATGGAATCGAGGGCGGTGCCGGTGCGTCCAGCTTCGGCGAAGACGAATTTCGCCGGTGGATACTGTCGCTGATGGGTGCGGATGGGCCACTGCTCGTCATACAGGTTGAAGATGGGCGAGACCGAGACAATGTCCATGTTGGCCTCGTAAAAGGCCTCGAGCGTGCCCACATCGCGCCAGTAGAGAGCTTCTTTTTTGTTTTCGTCGACGAAGTCATAGGCATAGACGCGGTAGTCGTCGACCATTTTGGGCAGAATATCTTTGCCGAAATCATGGCTCGAGTGCGGGTCCTCGGCGTCCTTCAGAAGCACGGGGATGAGCACATCGGCATTGAACAGATAAATACCCATCGAACCCGCAACTTTGGCCGGATTGATAGGAGAACGCAAGGTTGTGACTTTCGGTTTTTCCTCGAAGCCATTGATGCATCCGTCTTTGTCGACGTCGACCACGCCGAAGCGGAAAGTTTCTTCCGGGTCGATCTGGATGGTCGCCAGGGTAATGTCGGCGGCCGAATCCTGATGCTGCTTCATCATCTTGCCGTAATCCATCTTGTAGATGTGGTCGCCGGAAAGAATCAGGACGTGCTTGGGCTGCTCGGAGCCAATGGAATAAATATTCTGGTAAACGGCGTCGGCGGTGCCCTGATACCACTGGTCGCTCACCCGCTTCATGGGAGGCAGGACTTCCACGAATTCGCCGACCTCGCGTCCTAGGATGTTCCAGCCTTCGCGGATGTGCCGGTTAAGCGAGAGCGCCTTGTATTGCGTCAGGATGTAGACGCGGCGCAGGTCCGAGTTCAGGCAGTTCGAAAGCGTGATGTCGATGATGCGGTAGATGCCGCCGAAGGTCACCGCCGGCTTGGCCCGGTCGCGAGTAAGCGGATAGAGCCGCTCGCCGGCGCCGCCTGCCAAAAGAACCCCGAGAGTATCTTTCATTACTACCCCGCAGATTCCGTTCCGGCGCTCACCCGCCGGAATCTTGCTTTCCGCACGGCAGATGCGAAAAGAAAACAGTAGATGGTAGCACAGGTGGAGAAGGTTGCTAACGCTCACGTTCGGTTGGCAACTCCGTATAATGCTGCACTGCGCTGCGATCTGCGGAGGCAGGTCCCAGGAAAAACGATCTTGCCGGAGGCCATTAATTACTCACCGATTGGACAAAAATGATTCTCGGGCCGACAAGTTAATCGGGATGGATCAACGCATCACACGTCGAGACTTCCTGAATGCCACATTGCTGACTTCCGGTAGCCTGCTGATGAATTGTATGTCCCCGGCAGACTTACTGGCGGAGAAGGCGGCCACAAATCCGGCTTCGGATGGCTGGACCGGCTATGGCGGCATCGGCGACTACGCGACCTCCAACGGCAACACGCTCGGAGTGCTGGAGGCAGGACACCAGATTCGCGACGGAGCATTTGAGAGCTTGCCGGTCTCAGTGATTGAAACGGCTGAAACTTACGACTGCGTCGTGGTTGGCGGCGGCATCAGCGGTTTGGCAGCTGCGCTGATTTTTCAAAGGCTGGCCGGTGAGGACAAGACGTGCCTGGTGCTCGACAACCATCCGATTTTCGGCGGCGAAGCCAAGCGCAACGAGTTTCTCGTGGACGGCCACCGGCTCATAGCGCATCAGGGCTCGGCGTTCTTCCCCGTTCCGTATCCCCATAGCTTCATCGGGCGATTCTACGAATCGATTGGACTGAAAACGCCGCGCCTGCAATATCAGAAATGGGGCAGCTCCGCCCCGGAAATACAACTTAGCCGCACGCCTTACTTGGGTTCGGCACCGAGCGCCACCTACTTCGGAGCCAAGTTCGGCCAGCCGCGCGGATTGTGGCTGACAGACCCGTGGGGCAAGCAAGCGGAGAAGGCTCCGATTCCGGAGAAGGCGCGCGAAGAGTTGATGAAGTTTGAGTCGGCGGGCGATAGCGATACCCAGGTGCCACAGTATGCCGGGGATGCCATCTCGCGGCGGCTCGACAGCATCACGCTTGAGGATTACATGATGCAGCGGCATGGCATCAGCCGCCAGACCATCCGCACATTCCTGTCGCCGGGAGAGGGTGGTGGTTATGGCCTCGGTCCCGACGCGCTCTCCGGCTTCACGGCCTACGCGGCGGACTTGCTGCACCCGCTCGACATCAGCGATGAAACCGGAACGCAGATGTTCCCCGACGGCAACGGTGGCATAGCCCGGCTGATCACGAAGACGCTAATTCCGGAATCCATCGCTGGAGATCAGTCCTTAGAAGCTGTGTGCCGCAATGCGGTGAACTTCGCCGTGCTCGACCGCGCTGGCGCGGCTGCGCGGATCCGCTTGGATTCGACTGCGGTGTGGGTAAAGCACGAAGGCGATCCCGCAAAGTCCGAATTCGTCACTGTCGCTTACACGCGCGGCGGGAAGACGTTCCGCATTCGAGCGCGCTCGGTGGTGATGGCGGGCGGGAGTTGGACAACGCGGCACATCGTGCGCGACCTCCCGCCGGATCGCGTGGCGGCTTACCGCCAGTTCTATCGAGCACCTTGTATGATGGCCAACGTCGCAGTGCGCAACTGGCGCTTCCTCTACAAAATGGGCATCTCCGGCTGCCAGTGGTTCGAGGGCCTGGGAAACTACATGCAGGTGCGCAAACTGGCGCTTTGCGGCGCTGACGCGCCCACGATCGGCCCGGATTCGCCGGTGGTGCTCTCGATCAAAGTTTTGTATTCATATCCCGGGCAATCGACCGAGCGGCAAGGTCACATGGGACGAGCGGAGTTAATTTCCACTCCGTTTCGCGACTACGAGCGCCAGATTCGCCGGCAATTTACCGACATGTTTGCCCGGTCGGGATTCGACGCCGCCCGCGACATCGCCGGAATCATCCTCAACCGTTGGGGGCACGCCTATTTGAGCCCGGCCCCCGGATTCTTTTTCGGCAAGGATGGCAATCCCGCGCCCGGCGACGTGCTGCGGTCGGCGCCTTTCGGCAGGATCGCGTTTGCGAACACCGACCTTTCCGGCGTGGCAGATCATCGCTCCTCCATTATCGAGGCGGATCGCGCGGTGGGACAGTTGCTGGACCAGGTCCTGGCAACCTAACTGTAGGGAGTACCTTCTCGTAGGCTACTGATCTTTATCGCGTTTGTCTTTATCGCGTTTATCTTTGTCGTTATTTTCTTCGTCGATTTTGATGCGAAGCGATTTCAGGAATTTGAGGTCCTGATCGTTGATTTTGAATTCGGGGTTGGTCGACAGGGTGGTGACCAGGGAGGTCTTGTCGGACGATTTTTCGCCCTGCTTGCTCACGCCAATCGTGGCTTCGAGAACCAGGAAGATGTCGTATCCACCTTCTTTGATGCGGGAGACAACTTCAGAGATCTGCTCGGAATCGGACAAAGATTCATTGATGGCGTCGCCGAGCTCTTTCATCAGTTGCTTGAGTTGTGGATCCACTGTGTCCCCCTGTTAATAGTCAACTTATCATGACGCCGCGTCAGGCGCGAATCGCCAGCACTTCCAGATATTCGCCTTCCACTGCAGTTGTACCATCCGTTGCCATATTGTCTTCTTCCCACAACGACTCCAGGCTCGCAGCCAGAGCGGCCTGTCCGGCCTCGTCCAGTCTTGAAAAGGCTACCTGAGTTGGACCGAAGTAGCGGCGGAAGAACTTCACCATCTCCTTCGGCGGAAACGGATACGCCATTCGTACCTTCCGTCGAGTGCAGCGGATTTCACTCGATCCTTGTCCAAGCCTCGACCGTAGAGTCGATTCATCTCCCCATAGAATCGGAGGCGGAACTCCGGGCGGCGGTGGCACCATCTCCGCCGTAGCGCGAAAAGTCTTGCTTACGAAGCCGTGGGGCGTCCAATTGGCCATTGCCACGAGTCCGCCAGGTTTGCAGACTCGAAGTAGTTCAGACGCAACGATCTCGGGCCGGGGCGCGAACATGGCCCCGAACATGGTCAACACGACGTCGAATGAGCCGTCCGGATACGGAAGTTGCTCTGCGTCGCCTTCCTCAAAAACGATGTCCAGTTTCTCGGCGGCAGCCCGCTGCTTGGCTTGCTCGAGCAAATTCGTGGCAATATCAACGCCCGTGACTTTTGCTCCGGCCCGGGCGAGAGGAAGGGCAGTGTTTCCGGTTCCACAAGCGACGTCCAGCACCCGATCGCCGGGCTTTATCCCGATGCGTCCTACAAAGGTTTCGCCCTCGCTGGAGATGAAAGGGGCAATCTGGCCGAAATCTCCGGCCATCCAGGCGGCTTTCATGCCGGACTTCACGCGCGCTAAATCGGGTGAGACCGTTTGCATGACCCTTGTACCGTTAGATGCAGCCGGAGAAGCAACGGTTCGTTGCCGTGTGGCAGCGTCATTGTATCCTTGAAGGCTGTTAAAATCGAGGCCGTGAACAAGGTTTCGGCCTTACGAAAACTTGGGGTGGTGGCGCGGGTGGCCGGACAGCAGGCCGGACGCAGCCGCACTTTCAATGCGGTAATGAGCGGCGCCCGCACCACCGCACGATCCTTCGGGCGCGCAGCTCACCAGCTGTGGCTGGAGATTACTGGCACCATATTTCTTGCGATGGCAGCCTTCGGCGGCATCGAAGGAGTTCGCGAGTACATGAAGTACGCTAAGGGACAGACAACTGCCGGGCGGGTCGCGATTGCCGTCTGCTTCACATTGGCGTTTGCCTGGTTCGGCCTCAGTTCATTCTGGAAGGTGCGAACGAAGAGTCAGCGTCCGTGAGTTTTGAATGCGGCATAAGTCCCCTCAGGTGAAATTCGATGACGGAAAAGCTGAAGACCCGTCGAGGTCCGGTTGCAGAGATCGAAACCAGCTCCCACATTGCGGTCAATCCGCTCTACACGCCCGCCGATCTCAAAGGGTCCGACTACGAAAGCGAAGTTGGCTACCCGGGGGAATATCCCTTCACCCGCGGGGTGCAGGCAACCATGTACCGTGGCCGGCTTTGGACCATGCGGCAGTATGCGGGCATGGGCGATGCCGAGGAATCGAACCGGCGCTACAAGTATCTATTAGCAAACGGAACGACCGGGCTCTCGGTGGCCTTTGATTTACCCACGCAGATTGGGCTCGACTCAGATCACCCACTGGCCGCAGGCGAAGTCGGTAAGGTGGGCGTCGCCATTGATTCCATCGAAGACATGCAGCGCCTGTTCGATGGCATCGATCTGACAAAGATTTCTACATCGATGACGATCAACGCGACGGGATCCATTCTGCTCGCCCTGTATGTCGCGGTTGCGCGGCGGCAGGGCGCCGACGTTCGCAAACTCTCAGGCACCGTGCAGAACGATGTACTCAAGGAGTACATCGCCCGCGGGACTTATATTTATCCGCCACAGCAAGCCCTGCGCGTGATCACCGACATGTTTGCCTGGGCGAATGAGAACGTGCCCGAGTGGAACACAATTTCGATTTCTGGCTACCACATGCGCGAAGCCGGATCGACTGCTGTGCAGGAAGTCGCATTCACGCTGGGCAACGGCATGGCCTACGTGGAAGCGGCGATCAAGGCAGGGCTGGATGTGGATCAGTTCGCTCCGCGATTGTCGTTCTTCTTCAACGCGCACAACAATTTTCTGGAAGAAGTGGCTAAGTTCCGCGCGGCGCGCCGGATGTGGGCGCGAATCATGCGCGAACATTTCAAAGCAAGAAATCCCAAGTCGTGGATGTTGCGCTTCCACACGCAAACAGCCGGCTCAACGCTGACTGCACAGCAACCGGAAAACAATATCGTCCGCACGGCAATCCAGGCGATGGCCGCCGTTTTGGGTGGAACGCAATCCCTGCATACCAATTCCTACGACGAAGCGCTGGCCTTGCCCACCGAACAGGCGGCGCGGATCGCTCTGCGCACACAGCAGATAATCGCCTACGAATCGGGCGCGCCGCAGACCATCGACCCGCTGGCTGGATCGTATTACGTCGAGTCGCTCACCAATGAAATCGAGAGGCGGGCGGCGGAATATCTTGGAAAGATCGAGGTTCTGGGCGGAATGTTGAAGGCCATCGAGCGCGGCTTCGTTCAACAGGAAATTCAAAATGCCGCTTACGAGTACCAGCAATCCGTGGATGAAGAACGGGCTATCGTGGTAGGAGTGAACCGGTTCGAGGTCGAAGAAGAGAAGCCGATCCCGATTCAGCGCATCGATCCGGCGCTGGAGTCGAAGCAGATCGAACGCGTACGAGCACTGCGGGCAATGCGGGACTCCGCTCCGTGGAGAGCTGCGCTGGCGGGCGTGGAAGATGCTGCACGATCGGGCGCAAACATCATGCCTCGCATACTGGCCGCGGTCGAAGCCAACGCCACCGTGGGAGAAATCTCCGACGCGCTGCGCCGCGTGTTTGGAGAGTACAAGGAAGCGGTCGTGATTTAATATGGGACCGTGGCCACCCCGCGGGCGCCCGCGGCCACACGTTACGCCGGCTGGGCCTGCATTTCGGTGACGGCTGCTTCCAGATGAGCGAGCGTTTCCTCCACCGTCAGCGAGTACATCTCCCGCCCCAAACCCTCGCCGGCCTCGAGCGCGGTTTTCAGATAATGCCCCGCAATTTCCACTGCCAGCGAATCAGTAATGCCCTTGCCCGTCCGTTTTTTATATTCCACCCACGCCGGATGCGGCAGCGCCACCCAGACCGTCCGGCCATCGACCAGAAACTTTATGTCCACCGCGTCCGCGTGGCGCGTCGCAATGGCAACAATTAACGCCTGATAGACGCAATGCACTTGCTTCTTCGTCCAGCGATCGGTAGCAATGAAGTCCGCAAACATCAATAAAACTATAGCGGAGTAGTGTGGAACCGGGCAAACGGCGCTCAACAGTTCAGGTTAAAAGAGCATGCACACGACGTCAGACTCGGACGTCGGACTTCGGCTCTCTGCCTAGCCTCAACGAGTTCAGGCCGAGGTGTGAGGTCCGACGTCCCAGGTCCGAAGTCGTTTCAAGTCTGCTGTAACATAGATGTGTGCCAACCCGGGCCCCCAGCAAATCCCCACTCACCATCCTTCGCGCCGAACACCTCGGCAAGCTTCCGTGGCTGGTGCACGGATTCTCTACGCGTGCTGGAGGATCCTCGCGAGTCTACGGCAAGGGCGATCTTAATCTCGGCTTCACCAAGGACGACGCCCGGACGGCGGTCGAACGCAACCGCGCCGCGTTTCTGCGCGAAATTGGAGCGGTCGGCCGCAAGGCCCATGGTTCCGGAGATGGTGCGGGAAATGGTTCGCGCAAAGTTGGCACTCCACTCTGGCCGCTGATCACGCTGCGCCAGATTCACTCCGACATCATTCGCCGCGTCGATTCGATTCCGCCGGATTCGACGGAAAACGAGCCACCGAGCGGAGACGGGATGATTACGGCCACTCCCGGCGTACTGCTTGGGATTCAGACCGCTGACTGCCTGCCGGTGATTCTGGTAGACGCAAAGCGCCATGCGGTCGGCGTTTTTCATGCGGGGTGGCGCGGCACCGTGCAGCGCATCGTGGAGAAAGGTGTGGGCGAAATGCATCGCTCCTTCGGCAGCAATCCGCGCGATCTCAAAGCTGCAATCGGTCCCGGCATTCACGGTTGCTGCTATGAAGTCGGGGAAGAGGTTCGCACGAAATTTGAATCCCAGTTTGCGTATGGGGCGAAGTTGTTCCGCGAGTTCAAGGAGTCTGACCCGGTGCGCGAAAAATATCCGCTGCTATTCCTCAGCGCTCGCGCGCCGGGGCATAGTGATTTGCCGAAGAAGATATTTTTGGATCTAGTAGATGCCAACCGGAAGCAGTTGGTGGCGGCGGGCGTGCCGGCGAAGAGCATTGAGGCGTCACCACTCTGCACCAGCTGCCGTCCGGACTTAGTGTTCTCCTACCGCGCCGAAAAAGGCAAAACGGGACGGATGATGGCAGTGGTAGGAGTTCGTGAGTGATAGTCGAGGACCTGCTTTGAAAACAAGACCGGCGATTGCATTGCTGTTCGCTTCAGCTATGTCCGCCGTCACGGCCTTAGCCCAGGGTTCCTCCACCCAAATCGATGCCATCTTCAATTCGCTGAAATCCACGAACGCTCCCGGCGTCGCGGTGCTCGTCATCCATGACTCCAAGGCCGTCTTCCGCCGCGGATACGGTGTTACCGATCTGCGCACGCTGCATCCGATCGACGAGCACACGAATTTCCGTCTGGCATCGTTCACCAAGCAGTTCACGGCGGCGGCCATCATGTTGCTGGCGCACGACGGCAAACTTCATTACGACGGCCACCTCACCGACATCTTTCCAGAATTCCCCGCCTACGGGAAAGCGATTACAGTTCGCAACTTGCTCAACCACACCTCCGGACTACCCGACTACGAAGACCTGCTGATGAAGGAATATCCCAACACTCCGGAGGAAAAAGTTCCGCAGATTCGTGACGCCGGCGTGTTGAAATTGCTGGAGCAGCAGAGCAGCGGCAAGTTTGCGCCGGGCTCGAAGTGGGAGTACAGCAATTCGGGATACGCCGTGCTGGCGATGATCGTGGCGAAAGTTTCGGGCGAGAGCTTCGGCCAATTTCTTAATGAGAGAATCTTCGCACCGCTGAAAATGAAAGACACCCTGGCCTACCAGAATGGCAAGAACAAAGTGCCGCATCGCGCTTATGGCCACAGCAAGGACGACGGGGCTTGGCGCGAAACCGATCAAAGTCCGACCTCGGCCGTCCTCGGCGACGGTGGCATTTATTCCTCGCTCGACGACCTGGCAAAATGGGACCGCGCCCTGCGCGAGCATACCTTGCTCAGCGAGGAAGAAATGCGGCCGGCACTGACTGCAGTGCAGCCAACAGATGGACCGTCAAAATTTCCCGAAGGCAAGCCCGTGAGCTACGGCTTCGGATGGTTTCTCGATCCCTACCAGGGCCACAAGCGCATGTCGCACGATGGCAACACGATTGGTTTCCGGACCACGATCCAGCGCTTTCCCGACGACCAGCTGACGATTATCGTCCTATCCAATCGCGCCGACCTTGATCCGCAGGCACTTGCGCTGAAGGTCGCCGATCTATATCTGGCAGCGAAACCTTAACGGTTCCTCTGGGTTGCCGCGGCCAAGGACCAGATTGAGGAACCCTGCAAGATTGATTCCTCTTGCTCGTTCCCATGGGGCTGAAAGAATACGCCTCGAAAGGAGGCCTGCATGAACGCGAAATGGAACCCACGATTCGGAACGCTGCTCTCATTGGCGCTCTGTGGTGCGGTGACATCGGTGTCGTCCGGCGCATGTGTGGTTTCACCAGCTTCGCCAGGCACGCCAATGAAGCCCGATCAGGTGAACGCGGCACGATGGGAGAAGGCTTGGACGAACCTGGTAAACGACGCCGACGAAACATTCACGCCCTCGCTGCCAAGGTTGCTGGCGGTCGAAGTGGAACTCGTCGTAGGGAATCCTGGACCTAAGGAAGACGACCTGACGCTAACGGTGTTCGATGCGAGCGGAGAGACAGTGGCCTCTATAACGGAGGCGGTTTATCCATCCGATTGCGACCACACACTGTTCGTGATTCCGAAGGGCGGTATCGAGGTAATGCCCGGGCACACCTATCGGCTCAAGCTGACCGGCGGAACTCTGTTTGGCTGGAAGTATGTTGTCGGCGGATACGAAAAGGGTGCCGCAACCTTCAACGGCAAACCGTTGCTGCCGAACGCTCGAAGTACGTTTTTGTTCCGGACATTCGGTGCGGAATGAAATGCGATTCAATTCCTGGTCGATCGCACGCTAAGCTGTCGGAGGCGCTGAAGTCGCTGGCGGCGCAGGAGTTGGGGTCGCCGCTGCGGCCTCGTTCACCAGATCCTTTAGTTCCTTACTGGGCTTAAAAAATGGAATTTTCTTGGCTGGGACTTCCACGCGCTCGCCGGTTTTTGGATTGCGCCCGACGCGCGGTTTGCGCTGGCGAGTGCGGAAGCTGCCAAAGCCGCGGATTTCGATCTTGTCTCCGGCGCGCAAGGACCGCACCACGCTATCGAAGATCGTCTCTACGATCACTTCACTGTCCTTGCGCGTAAGTTCAGCTAAACGCGAGACTTCATCAATCAGATCGGCTTTGGTCATAGCCCCCTCGCTCTTCCCGAGCACCATCCCACAACGGTCTCCTCAATAGTCCCTGAGTCCCTGAAAATCCCACAAGAGTCGACGCGGTTAGTCCCGTGCCTGGGAGTTTCCGCGGGCATATCCTGCATAACCTTCTCAAATTTCAGGGGTTGTGCGCAAGTCACGATTTTGGGGACCGTTTCTTTTCTGAGGTCCCCGGCCCTGCCGCGGCTTGACCTATTTCCAGAGGTAATAAAATCCCACTTGCTGTTCCAGCATCTTTTCGCGACCAGGCAGGAACTGTGAAACATCCCCAAGCAATAGATCCATAAGAGTCTTGCGGTCCTTTTCCGGGTGGACCAACGTGGGATCGCCCTTAATGCCCACCGACTTCGCGGTGTCCGCGACCGCAGTCTCAAAATCGCCGACGCCATCGATCAGCTTCATGGATGCAGCCTGCTCGCCGGTCCAAACCTTTCCGTTGGCGATTGACTTCACGTCGTCATACTTCAGCCCGCGGCCGTCGGCCACCGCGTGAACGAACTGCCCGAACATGTTATCGATCAGCGACTGCATGTAGGCCTGCTCGTTGGGCGTGAGGTCGCGGGCCGGGTTGCCGGTGTCTTTGAATTCGCCGGTCTTAATGACAACGTCTTTGAGTTTGGCCCACTTGAGCAGATCGCCATAATTCACCCACTGCGCAATCACGCCAATGGACCCGACGATGCTGCCCGAGTCGGCATAAATTTTGTCGGAAGCCGACGCCACGTAGTAGGCGCCGCTGGCACCCACGGTTTCAATGGACACCACGATGCGCTTCTTCTTCTCGGTGCGAATCCGCTTGACCTCGCGATAAATCTCTTCGGACGCAGCCACCCCGCCGCCGGGCGAGTTCACATGCAGAATGATGGCTTTGATCGAGGAGTCATCGCCGAACTTTTTGAGCTGGCTGACGACGGGCTGCGGCGAAAGAATCACGCCGTCCAAATCGACCACGCCGATGCGGTCCCCGAAGCCGGTAAGCGTGGCCTCGGTCCCCCCCGCGTGCAGTGTGAGATAAACCAGAGTGAATACGGCCAGCACGAAGAGGAAAAAAGCTCCTCCGCCAATCAGAACCCAGAGCAAAGTGCGCGAGCGTCCTTCAGCCATGAGGAAAGTTTAGCACTAAGCGGGATCGGGTAACGGCGAAAGACGAGCTG
Organism: uncultured Acidobacteriaceae bacterium; assembly: GCA_963709305.1. GTDB lineage: Bacteria > Acidobacteriota > Terriglobia > Terriglobales > Acidobacteriaceae > Sulfotelmatobacter. The sequence goes on from CAVPWO010000019.1 coordinate 549,293, forward strand.
GCGCAGAGGGGTCGCTGCGGTACAGCATCCTAAGAAAAAACTGTACGCACCTAGAGCGTTATTACTCGCAGCGCCGCGCGCTGCACAGAAACCTCAATAGGCGTCCGACACACATATTCTCCATCGGCATAAACATCGATTGGATGCTCGGTCTCGACTCGGACGCGGCTGGCCTGGAAGTATTCGACTTCCCGAATCTTCAGGTGGCGGCCGCTATAAACGCTGGGAAACAAGCGCAGGAGTCGGAAGGTCGCAACGTTGCCCACGATGCATACATCAAGCAGGCCATCGTCCATCTTGGCCCTCGGCGCAATCTTCATTCCTCCGCCATACGTGGGAGTGTTGGCGAAGGCCGCCAGAAGGGTGGGTTGATCGCTGCGAGTGATCCACGATGCGTTTTCGCCGGTACCTGCAGCGCTGCTTTGAACGGTTTCAGCGGGCGCGAGAATCTTCACAGGCAGCGGCGTGAAAGTAAGAATTGTCGGAGCCAAGCTCAGTAGATATCCTCCGTGCCGGCGCACCCAGCGAGGCAAGCGGTTGGCCCGTCGGGAAACTTCACCATCAAGGCCGACACCGGCGACGCAGCAGAAGTATCGAGGTGTGTGTGACGCGAGCGACTCGCCCGCGTTTATTACCGCAGAAACGACTCCCAGGTCGACATCGCGCACATTGCCAGCCCCATCGCAAAACTTCCGCCAGGCCGCGAGCGAATCACGTAAGCGCCATAACCCGAGCGAACAAGCAAAATCGTTCCCACTCCCCACAGGGACGACCAATACTGGCAAACCGAGGCTGACCAACTGACCGAGATGACGATGAATCGTCCCGTCGCCGCCACAGAGCAGGATCACGTCGGCTTCGTCACTCGCAGCTGGCGTGCCGATGCACCAATCGACACTGTTGTCAGATTGAAAGGGTTTTAGGTTTTTCGCAGAACATCCCAGCCCGAGAATGGCAGCCGCCCGCATGTGCGGGGAGAGTACCAGAAAGGCTTATTTGGTGGACAGCCGCGCTCACCAATTGACTACTGCGATTTTCAGCTGCTTGCCGACCCTTAGAGGCAACCTCATTGGGGGTGGCCCTGTTTGCGAGAAGTAGGGTTCCTTCAGCACATGATCATCGACTTTCACAGAGCCCTGTTTCAGTTTTCTACCGGCATCGGTTGTGGAAGTGGCGAGCCCGCACCGAACCAGAAGGCGATCAGCCCTTACTGTTGCAGCGGTGCCGCGGTCAGTATCAGCGATATAGCCTCCGATCTCGGCAAGGGCGATGAATACTTCCTCGACATCTTGCGGCACCTCGTGTTTTTGGAACTGCTTTCCCCAATCCTCCGCCGCCTTCGCCGCCGCTTCCGCCGAATTGAAATCCACCACGATTCTCCGCGCCAACTCCTTCTTCGCCGCCATCGGATGCATCTCGGTCTTCATCTTCTCGATCTCGGCCACCTGCACATCCGTCAGCAGCTCGTAATATCTCCACATCATCTCGTCAGAGATGCTCATGATTTTTCCATACATCTCCAGCGGCGGCTCGTGGATGCCAATCGCATTGCCCAGCGACTTCGACATCTTCTGCACGCCGTCTAAGCCTTCGAGGATCGGCGTGGTCAGCACCACCTGAGACTCCTGTCCGTACGCGCGCTGAAGTTCACGGCCGACCTGCAAATTAAACCTCTGATCCGTGCCTCCCAGTTCCACGTCGGCTTCGAGCGCCACCGAGTCATACCCCTGCACCAGCGGATAGAGCAGTTCGTGCATGGCGATGGGCTTTTCCGCCTGGAAGCGCTTGTGGAACTCTTCGCGCTCCAGCATTTGCGAGACAGTGTACTTGGCCATGAGCCGCACGAAATCGTCCGCCGTAAACTGCCCGAACCACCGCCGGTTGAAGTCGATAACGGTCTTCTGCGGATCGAGGATCTTAAAGACTTGCGCCTTATAGGTCTCCGCGTTCTGCTCGATCTGCTCGCGAGTCAGCGGCGGACGCGTCGCAGAGCGTCCCGTAGGATCGCCGATCATGCCGGTGAAATCGCCGATCAGAAAAATGACAGTGTGACCCAGATCCTGGAAATGCTTCAGCTTGCGCAACACAACGGTATGTCCGAGATGTAGATCCGGCGCGGTCGGGTCCATGCCCAGTTTCACCCGCAACGGTTTGCCCGTGGCGCGCGACTTCTCCAGCTTGGCGCGCAGTTCAGACTCGCGAATAATTTCCGCGGAGCCCTTCTTGATGTAAGTAAGCTGTTCGTCGACCGGGGCGAAAGTTGACATCGGAAGACACATTATAAGGAATGCGACGCGCGGAAGTCAGAATCCCTCACTCAAAAGCTAAAATGACCGCAGTGCTGGTTGCGGTTCGTGACGACGATGACGTTTTCCGTTCGACGGGCGACTGCTGATGACCTCCCGAAGCTCCGCGAGGTCATCGAGGCGTCGGTGCGCGGGCTGCAGGCGGAAGATTATTCCGCGTCGCAGATCGATGGGGCGTTGCAGTCGGTCTACGGGGTAGACAGCCAGCTTATTGCGGACGGAACGTACTTCGTCGCGAATCATGCGTCGGAGGTGGGGGCGATGATTGTAGCTTGCGGAGGCTGGAGTAAACGCAAGACCCTGTACGGTGGCGACCAATATGCAGGGCGTGAAGATTCGCTGCTCGATCCGTCGCGGGATGCAGCGAAGATCCGGGCATTTTTTGTCCATCCGAAATGGGCCCGGCGAGGCATTGGAGGAATGATTCTCGCCGCCTGCGAGGACGCGGCCATTGAAGCCGGGTTCACGCGCCTAGAGATGGGCGCGACGTTGAGTGGCGTGGCATTCTACCGGGCCAAGGGATATGTGGAAGTTGAAACTCAGAGCGTGCCGCTTGGCAATGGGGAAGTACTGCCGATTGTGAAAATGGCAAAAGAAATCAAGTCAAGAATGTCGCTGTAAACGTCACAAGGTTTTCACTTCCGCACTGAGCCTTCTTCTTTCTGACTTGCCACCAGCCGTCGCCCGGCGATCTTGAAGTTCCCGCCTAGAACAATGTTGATCGCCTCCGTGTAAGCAATATGTTCCTGCTCTAAAATACGCGCCGCGAGCGAACGCTCGTCATCGCTGTCGAGCACGGCGATTGCCCTCTGCACAATAATGGCCCCGTGGTCGAGCTCTTCATCCACGAAATGCACGGTGCAGCCGGAAATTTTAACGCCATAGGCGAAAGCTTGTTCCTGGGCTTCCAGACCTGCAAACGCGGGCAACAGCGACGGATGGATGTTCAGAATCCGCCGGGGAAACTGCTGCACGAACCATGGCGACAGCAGCCGCATGTATCCGGCGAGGCAGACCAGGTCCACGCTTTCCTTTTTCAGCGCCGAGACGATTTCCAGGTCATGCTCCTCGCGCGGCCTGCCCGTCGAAGGAATGACCACCGCATTCAGTCCGCGCTGTCGGGCAATCGCAATCCCCAGCGCATCGGACCTGTTGGCAATGACCACGGCGATCCGCGCGTTGGGAATGCGGCCCGCATCAATGCTGTCCGCAAGGGCAACAAAGTTCGATCCGCGTCCGGAGAGGAGTATGCCGAGGGAGTGAGGCATTGTTGATTGTGGATTGTTGATTGTGGATTGTGGATTGTGGATTGTTATTGGATTGTTGATTGAAATTCCTCTTCTCGATTCATCAATCAAAAATCAACAATGAATCAGCTATACGTGACCTTGCGCTCGCCCTTGACGATCCGGCCGATGGTGTATGCCTTTTCCCCAAGGCGCTCCAGCACGGACTGAGCTTTCTTGAATTTCGCCGACGGAACCACCAGCAGCATCCCCAGGCCCATGTTGAATGTACGCAGCATTTCGTCCTGCGGCACATTACCGAGTTGTTGCAAATGTTCGAAGATCGGCAACACCGGCCACGTTCCCATCTCAATGACCGCCGCTGTCCCGCGCGGCAGCACGCGCGGCAGGTTTTCCGTAATGCCGCCCCCGGTGATGTGCGCCAGTGCCGCGACGCATTGCCCGTCAATCAACTTTCGCAGTGCCGGCCAGTAGCTCTTGTGCGTTCGCATCAGTTCGTTACCGACTTTATTCTTAACCTCATTGACGTAGGTATCCGCCGAGTAATGCGCCACTTCGAACAGCAGTTTGCGCGCCAGCGAATATCCATTGGTATGCAAGCCGTTCGACGGCAGCCCCAGAATGATGTCGCCGATCTGTACATCTTTCCCGGTAATGATCTTTTCCCGCTCGACCACGCCCACAATAAAACCCGCCAGGTCGTATTCGCCATCGGGATAAAAGCCCGGCATCTCGGCAGTCTCCCCGCCGATCAGCGCGCAGCCGTTGTGCTTGCAGGCATCGGCAATGCCCTCCACAACCTTTTCCGCAATCGAGGGATCCAGCGTGCCTGTAGCCAGGTAGTCCATAAAAAACAGCGGCGCCGCTCCCTGCACCGCAATATCATTGACGCAGTGGTTGACCAGGTCGGCCCCCACCGTGGAATGCAGATCCATCTCAAATGCGATCTTTAACTTCGTGCCGACGCCATCGACGCTCGAAACCAGCACGGGATCCGTATACTTCGTTTTGTCGACCGCGAACAACCCGCCGAAGCCGCCGATCTCGCTCAGCACGCCCCGGGTAAACGTTTTATGTGCCAGGTACTTGATGCGTTGCTTGGTACGGTTGGCGCGGCTGATGTCCACCCCGGCGTCGGCGTACGTAATCGGGGTCGGACTGGTTGTGGGAGGCTTAGCCACAGATTTCTCCGCGTGTTTCGCGATCCTTGCGTGGGGTTAGTGCCGGGTGCCGAAGCGACAACCGAAGGCCGCTCATTGTAGCACGTCCAATGCAGAGCCTTAACACACCGGCGGGCAGGTTTCGAAAGACGAACTGCCTCATATCAGCGGCAGGTACACGACTCCGCACTCCGCGGACGCGCACGCCCGTTCGCCACTACGGGCCCGGACTAATGAGAGATGAAGTCCGAGAAAAAGTAGGCTAGAACCCCGAACAACGCCAGACCGAAGATGCCATAGGCTGTGAGAACCCATGCTCCGCGGCCTTCATGTTTCCTGATCGCGGAAGTAGAGGTAGATGTAGAGGACTGATCAGTATCACTACTGGAAACGACAGGGGCCCGATCTTCCATGCAAAAAACCTCCGACGGAAAGATCGTGGCGCAATTACGTTATGCGTCACGCCTGCTTCGCGTCGCGGCGAAGCAAGACTATCTACGCCAGATTCTACTCCAGATCGCGCCGGCCAGATGTCAAAAAATTGACTGGAGTTCCAGCATTTATATACAGAATGATGTTCACCATTTGATCGGCGCCTCATCCCCAGTCAGCACACAACTTGCCCGCCGCTCAGCTCCATTTTCATGCTCCTCGGAACCGATTTCACGCGGACGAACCGCAACATGGGATAATGACTTGAGTTCTTGGCCTGACTCAAACTTATGCGCAATCGTTGCCTTATTCTTCTCTTTTCTTCTCTGCTGACCGCCAGCGGGATTTCCCAGCAGGCGACCCCTGCCCCGGGCTCACCAACACCACGTTCGCCAATGCCGGGTTCGCCGACGCCAGGTTCGACGCCTCCCACCCAGAATTCGCCCGCGCCGCCCCAGCCAGCCGGCCAGGCGCCCTCAGGAACCGCAGCCGAAAAAGCCGCCGACGCGCTGAATCCGGCGAAGCCTGCGAAATATTCCGAGGAATCCTTTGTCATCGAGCAGATGCACTCTCAGTATCGCTTCGAGGCGGACGGCACCGGACGGAAAGAGACGAAAGCCCGCATCCGCGTGCAAAGCGAAGCCGGAGTGCAGCAGTGGGGACAACTGCAGGAGGGTTACAACTCGGCCAATGAGCGCGTCGAGATTCCCTACGTACGCGTGCTGAAGGAAGATGGATCCGTCGTCAAGGCGGGCGACGATGCCGTCCAGGACCTGACCGCTCCTATAGAGCGCGAAGCTCCCGTCTACACCGATTACCGGCAGAAGCACGTCACCGTCCCCGGCCTTCGTCCCGGCGAAGTGCTGGAATACGACATGGTCACGGTCATTCACACCCCGCTGGCCGCAGGGCAATTCTGGGCCGAATATGAGTTTGACAAAAGCAATATCTCCCTCGACGAAACCGTCGACGTGGATGTCCCCGCCGGCCGTCCTCTGAAGCTGAAGTGCAAGCCCGGATTCGACCCCAAGATTACCGAAGAAAACGGTCGCCGGATCTATCACTGGTCGAGTACTCATCTCGAGCGCGAGGACGACACAAAAGCAAAAGATAAGAAGAAAAAGAAACGTCGTCCTGACGATGACCGGCCGGATGTTCAATTGACGACCTTCGAAAGCTGGGAGCAGGTCGGCCGCTGGTACGCCGGCCTGGAAAAAGACCGTCGCGTACCCTCGCCTGAGGTTCGTGCCAAAGCCGAAGAGTTGACCAGGGGCATGAAGGGCGACTTGGAAAAAACCGAAGCCCTGTACGATTTTGTGGCAAAAAACTTCCGCTACGTCAGCCTCTCGCTGGGCGTTGGCCGGTACCAACCCCATGCCGCTTCCGAGGTGCTTCATGACCAGTACGGCGACTGCAAAGACAAGCACACGCTGCTGGCGTCGTTGCTCGAGGCCGAGGGTTTGCACGCCTCCTCGGTGCTGATCAATTCGAGCCGCAAGCTCGATCCCGACGTTCCCTCGCCTTCGCAATTCGATCACGTCATCACGCTGCTCCCCTTGAATAAAGGGAAAGACAAAGAAGAAGTGTGGATGGATACGACCAGCGAAGTGGCGCCTTTTCGCCTGCTGGCCTATTCACTGCGCAAGAAACAGGCCCTCGTGATTCCTCCGGCGGTGCCGGCGTCCTCGACGCCGCCTCATCTCGAAGAGACTCCGGCCGACACTCCCATGCCCGACACCGAGGTCTCGAAGATCGATGGAAAGATCAACGATATTGGCAAGCTTGAAGCGCACGTGCACTACGAATTTCGCGGCGACGAAGAACTGCTGCTGCGTTCAGTATTCCGCCGTGTGCCCCAGGCCAATTGGCAACGCGTGGTCGAGAATGTCAACGCGGGTCTCGGCGGAGACGTCACCAATCTCAAGATCAGCGACCCGGCGGCAACTCGAGAACCGTTCACCATGTCCTACGACGTTTCTAAAGGAAACTTCCTCGACTGGTCCAAGAAGAAAACGGAGATTATTTTGCCGCTGGTGCAATTCAATCTGCCTGAAGTCGATGGCAAGGACAATGACAGCGATAGCGATTCCGACGCCGAACCCCTTAAGCTCGGCCCGAAAGCGGAGTATTCCTATCAGATCACACTGCAGTTGCCCGCCAAATACACCGCCCATCTGCCCCTGGCTTTCTCGCTGAAACGCGATTACGCGGAATACGAAGCTACCTACAGGGTAGACGGCGGCACCTTCACCGCGGGCCGCAAACTGATTCTTCATCAGGATGAGTTGCCGGTCGCCCGATCCGCCGATTACGAATCCTTCCGCCACGCCGTCAGCGCCGATCTCGCCCAGCAACTCTCAGTCGAAAGCACGGTCGCCGGAACTCCAGTTCCTCCCGCCGACATGAAGGCTGAAGACCTGGTCGACAGCGCCCGCGCGGCGGCCGACAGCGGCAACCTGCCTGTCGCGATTGCATTGTTGAAACGCGCGACCGAAATCGATCCCAAGAATAAATTCGCCTGGAACAACCTCGGACTCATATATTTCGCGATGCGCCAGGACGATCAGGCGATCGCCGATTTTCAGAAACAGCTCGCAGTCAATCCCTACGACGAATTTGCCTACAACAATCTCGGCCGCGTGTATTGGAATGAGCGCAGATACGACGACGCGGTGAAGGCCTTCAACAAACAACTGGAGAACAACCCGCTCGACAAGTTCGCCCACGCCAACCTGGGCGCGATGTACGAAGAGTGGCATAAATACGACCTGGCCGTCGCCGAACTGGAGAAGGCCGCATCGCTTACTCCGGAAGATCCCAGCCTGCAGGTGAGTCTGGGAAATGCCTACCTGAATCTTGGGCAGGACGACAAGGCGCTGGGGGCATTCGATCATGCCGTTGAACTCGCCGCCACGCCGCTGGTCTGGAACAATATCGCCTATCAGCTCTCGCTCAAAGACGCGCATCTCGATCGAGCGCAGCAGTATGCCGAATCCGCGGTGTCGGCCACGGCTGCCGCTCTGCGCAACGTTTCGCTCGACCGCCTCTCGCGAAATGACTTGCCCCTGGTTTCCTCACTGATCGCCTATTGGGATACGTTGGGCTGGGTACACTTTGCGGAAGGCGATTTCAGCAAAGCGGAAAAGTACGTAGCCGCCGCCTGGGATCTCGGTCACCACGCCGAGGTCGGTGATCATCTCGGCCAGATTTACGAAAAGCGCGGCGAGAAGGATCGTGCCCTGCGGACTTATGCCCTTTCCTTGAACGGTCTGCGTCCCGCCCCCGAGACCCGCGGCCGCCTCGCCTCTCTCGCAGGCGGAGACGCCAAGGTCGATATCACGGTTGCGCGCTATAAAGAAGAACTACAGCATCTCAGCACCATCGACTTGGGCAAGGCCACACAAACCGGCAACGCCGATTTCTTCATCCTCTTGAGCGGTGGCGGAGGCTCATTCGCAAAAGTCGACTCGGTCAAGTTCGTCAGCGGCGACGAAAAGCTGAAGTCATACAGCGAGGCGCTCCGCACCGCGGACTACCATCTGACGTTTCCCGACGACACGCCAGTAAAAGTCTTCCGCCGCGGCACGCTGTCGTGTTCCATGACGACGCGCAACTGCACGTTCGCTCTGATGCTGCCGGATGACGTTAGAACCGTGGACTAGTAAGTCGGTAGGCCGAAGTCAAATATGGGGATCGCCGCCTCGGCTGTCCAGCCGGGCAAAGCCCGACGGCTCCCCCCCAATTTGATAGCGCGATCACAGGGGAATCGCGCGCCCGTGCCACGCCGTCGCCTGCTCGTAGGCGTGACCAAGCCGCAAAACTAAATCCTCCCTCCAGTGCGGTCCCGCGATCTGCAAGCCGATGGGCAGTCCACTCTGCGTAAATCCGCACGGCACAGAGATCGCCGGTAGTCCCCAAACATTAAACGGCCGCGTGTTGCGCAGTAATTTCAGTTCTGCCGGCCGCAGCGCATCGGGATCGACTTTCAAGTCAGCAATCGCGGGGGCCGGTATCGGCATCGTCGGAGTCACCAGCACATCCACGTCGGCAAAGATTGCGCTGATTCTGCGCCGAGCCTCCTCCAGTTCACGACGCCGCTGAATGTACTCCGCGGCAGAGACCTTCTCTCCTGATCGAATGCGACGCAGCGTCTCAGGCTGGTACAACTCCGGCATCTTCGCGACATTCTCCGCGTGATACGCGTACGACTCGGCAGCCTGCAACGTGCGATCAGTCGGCACATCAAGCTGCACGTCCCTAATCTCGCCCGCGAGCGTTGCGATTCCGCGCAGCGCATGCTCCATCGCCGAAGCCACTTCCGGATCAAGATCGTCGTAGAAATATCCCCGGAGCACGCCCACCCGCAGCGACTTCGCACCCTCGCGCAATGACGAAACATAATCCGCCACGGGAACATCCGCCGTAGTAATGTCCGCCGCATCGTATCCCGCAATCGCCTGCAGCACGATCGCCGCATCCTCCACCGTCGCAGCCAGCGGACCCACATGATCCAGCGACAACGACAGCGGGATCACTCCCCGGCTCGACACCCGCCCGTAAGTCGGCTTGAGCCCCACGCACCCGCACAACGCCGCCGGTTCGCGAATCGAACCCGCCGTATCGGTGCCAATTGCAGCATAGGCGAGACCCGCGACGATCGCCGCCGCCGACCCTCCCGAAGATCCCCCCGCAATTCGTTCCACAGCCCACGGATTATGAACATCCCCAAAGTAGCTGACCAGCGAACTCCCGCCGTAAGCGAACTCGTGCAGATTATTCTTTCCGACAATGACGACCCCCGCCTGCTGCAACCGCCGAACAACCTCCGCATCCCGGTCCGGAACGCGGTCTTTATAGAGGGCGCTCGCCGCAGTCGTCCGAACCCCGGATGTGTCGATCAGATCCTTCAATGCCACCGGGACGCCATGCAGCGGCCCACGCCAACCCCCGCGCAAAATTTCGGCTTCCGCCTGACGCGCCTCTGCCAGCGCCGACTCGCCCATAACCGTGATGAAAGCGTTAAGCGCTGGATTCAGCCGCTCGATACGCCCCAGACGGTCCTGCGTAATCTCAACCGGAGACACCTCCCTTCGCCGCAAGCGCACCGAAAGCTCGGAAATGCTGGTGAAGGCGGGCGTCATCTCGAGCCCATTGTAAAGGCAGAACCAGTTCCCTCTGTGCTCCGGAGCCTGCCCTGGTGCAAAGCCGAAGGGTGCTCCTGTGGTTAAGATTTTGTTTTCAACCCCCACATCTTCACGGTCATCCAAAAGTCCTATAATTGTCCGAGTCGGTTTCCCGAGGGTCAGAAAAAATCATGTCGGAAATGACGATCGCGCCCGTTGCGACGCACGGTTTCTTTGTGGATGGCCGGTGGCGCGAAGACGGCGACGTCGTCGAGATTCGCGCGCCCTACGACGGCAACGTGATTGGCCGTGTCGTGCAAGGCCGCCATGAACACGCCGAAGCCGCCATCGCCGCCGCCGTCAAGGCTTTCGCCACCACCCGCCGCCTGCCAGCCTTCGAGCGCCAGCGCGTTCTCCGTCGAATTTCTGCCTCCATCCTGGAGCGCAAGGAAGAATTCGCCCACACCCTCGCCCAGGAGGCTGGGAAGCCGATCAAGGCCGCACGCACCGAAGTCGATCGTGCCATTTTTACCTTCAACGTCGCAGCTGAAGAGAGCACCCGCATCCACGGCGAATTTCTTCCTCTCGACTGGCAGGAATTTACCGCCGGGCGCTGGGGCGTCGTGCGCCGCTTTCCGCTCGGGCCCATCGCCGGGATCACGCCGTTCAATTTCCCCATCAACCTCGTCGCCCACAAAGTCGCTCCTGCCATTGCCGCCGGTTGCTCCATGGTATTGAAGCCCGCGCCCCAAACCCCGCTCTGTTCGCTGCTGCTCGCCGAGTGCGTGCAACAGGCCGGCTGGCCTGACGGCGGGCTCAACGTGGTGCCGCTCTCCAACGAAGATGCCGGGCTTCTCGTGACCGATGACCGCATCAAGCTCATCTCCTTCACCGGCAGCGTGCCCGTGGGCTGGGACATCAAGCGCCGCGCCGGAAAAAAGAAAGTCGTGCTCGAACTGGGCGGCAACGCGGCCGTAATCGTCCACAGCGACGCGGACCTGGAGTATGCCGCCGAGCGCTGCGTCAGCGGCGGATTCGGCTATGCGGGGCAGAGTTGCATCTCGGTGCAGCGTATCCTGGTGGAGCATTCGGTTTACGGAAAATTCACCGATCTTCTTGTCGCAGGCGTGAAGAAGCTGAAGCTGGGCGATCCGCTCGATCCCTCCACCGATGTGGGTCCGCTCATTCGCGAGAGCGATGCGATCCGTACCGTCAACTGGATCGACGAAGCCGTCCGGTCCGGCGCGCGCCTGCTTTGTGGCGGCAGCCGCAAGAATCTCATGGTCGAACCCACGGTCCTCACCGGTACCAGGCCCGAGATGAAAGTAAACTGCCAGGAAGTTTTCGGCCCCGTAGTGACGGTCGAGCCTTACAAGGATTTCGATCAGGCTCTGCGCCAGGTCAACAACTCCGCCTATGGCCTGCAGGCCGGCATCTTTACTCGCGACGCGAAGTTGCTCTTCCAGGCCTTCGAAGAATTGGAAGTCGGAGGAGTAATCGCGGGGGACGTGCCCTCGTTCCGTGTCGATCAAATGCCTTATGGCGGCGTCAAAGATTCGGGTCTGGGCCGCGAAGGTCTCCGCTACGCCATCGAGGAAATGACCGAGCCCAAACTCATGGTGATGAATCTCCGATAGCGCTCCGCTCTTATGTGTTCATGTGAGGACGGACGCATTCGTCCGTCCCACGCAGCGAAGCCCGCGACCGTTACAAACTTCTGCTATCCGCGCACAAGCTGGAATCGTCAACTCTGTTTCGGCAATTTTCCGATTAACTTTTTTCTTTCGCGAAATCGGCGACAAACTCAGGCGAAGTATTTATAATCTCTGGTTTCGCAAATAGCTGGGATCACCACTGGGAACTTTTTCATTTTTGCCGTAGCCTTTTTCTTTTTCGCTGTATCTAACGTAGCGGTCGGACATCATCGCGGACGATCCGCCGGGTCTCTTACGCCGGATTCATAAGGGCATGTCGCAGATCTTTCATCGCAGCACGAATACACTGTCTCGCGCCACCATTTTCGGCGCGGTATTTGTATTGGCAGCGCTGGGCTGGGTGGCGATGGAGATCCAGCGTTCGCCCTACATTACTTACGCCGGGGTGCGCAGGCCGCAGCCTGTCCCCTTCAGCCATCAGCACCACGTCACCGGCCTCGGCATCGACTGCCGCTATTGTCACACCTCGGTCGAGACTTCGAGCTTCGCCGGTATTCCTCCCACCAAAACCTGCATGAACTGCCACTCGCAGATCTGGACCAATGCCAATCTGCTGGAGCCGGTGCGCGCCAGTTATACATCGGGCGAGTCTCTGCAGTGGACGCGCGTGAACCAACTGCCAGACTTCGTCTATTTCAATCACAGTATTCACATCAATAAAGGAGTCGGCTGCAACACCTGCCACGGCCCGGTCGACCTGATGCCGCTGATGTATCAGCAGGAGTCGTTGCAAATGGAGTGGTGCCTGGACTGCCACCGCAACGCCCAGAATCATTTGCGCCCCCGCGATCAGGTATTCAACATGCGCTACCAGCCGCCCACGGGGGCAACTCCAGTGATCGTCGACGGTCATAGCTATACAGATCAGGTCGAGTTGGGCACGGCGCTGATTAAGAAATACAACGTTCGCAACGTGAAAGACATTACCAACTGCAGCACTTGTCATCGCTGACGGATCGCTGTGTTACGAAGTTACTCGCCGTATTGATGGAACAGCCGCAAAGCGGCGAAAGAATGCAGCCCACGGTGCAAGCCGTGGGTAAAACGCAAACCAAGAACCGAGCCCCGAAGGGGCGAAAGAATTGTCGCTGTCGGCAACAAAAATGGAAGATCAAAATAAGAACGCAAAGCGCGAAGATATTTGCCCCAGCCAAAAAGGCAGACTGGACCCGAACACGCTCGATCTGAGAGATGGTCCGCGCGCGCATCGATCAGGCCACGGCGCACGACGTTGCCCAAAAAACTGGCCCCGAATACTGGCGCAGCCTCGAAGAACTCGCCGGCAGCGACGCCTTCCAACAAGCCCTGCACCGCGAATTCCCCAAAGGCGCCTCGGAATGGCTCGACTCCGTGTCACGCCGCGGATTCCTCAAAGTCATGGGCGCATCCCTCGGCCTGGCGGGTATGACCGGCTGCGTAAAACTGCCGCTCGAACCAATCGTCCCCTACGTGCGCCAGCCCGAAAATGTCATCCCCGGCCGCCCCATGTATTACGCCTCGGCAATCACCTTGGGCGGATACGCCAATCCGGTCCTAGTCGAAAGTCATCTGGGACGCCCTACAAAGATCGAAGGCAACGATCAGCATCCGGCATCGCTCGGCGGCACCGACATCTTTACTCAGGCTTCGATTCTCGGTCTCTACGATCCCGATCGCTCGCAGAGCGTGGTCTCCATGGGCGACCAGCGCTCGTGGTCAGCGTTCCTAAGCGCGATCCGCGGCCCGCTGAGCGCCCAGAAAGCGCTGCAAGGCGCAGGCATCCGCATTCTGACCCCAACCATTTCTTCGCCCACGCTCGCCGACCAGCTGCGCAACTTCCTGAAGATTTATCCGCAAGCCAAGTGGCACGTCTACGAGCCGGTCAATCGCGACAACGTCCTCGAAGGCGCGAAGCTGGCCTTCGGACAGCCGGTCGAGACGCGCTACGATTTCGCGAAAGCCGACGTGATCGTTTCGCTCGACGCCGACTTCCTCTACGCCGGATTCCCCGGCAATGTGAAATACATCCGCGACTTCGCCAGCCGCCGCAATCCGGATGCGCCCATGAACCGGCTGTATATGGTTGAGAGCACGCCGACGACGACGGGCGCGAAAGCGGATCATCGGTTGCCGTTGCGGGCGAGGGAAATAGAGCGGTTTGAGCGACTGATGCTTTCCACTTTGTCGAGCGTTAAGGAAATCTATGACAACTTAGGAGCTGCCTTCAGTGACAAAGAGAAAAACTTTGCGGTCACTGCCTTCGACGACCTCATTGGACATCAAGGTTCGAGTGCGCTAATCGTCGGTGAAAACCAGCCGCCTGCGGTTCACGCTCTGGCCCACGACATCAACGCGCAGATGTGGCAACATCGGCAAGACCGTTTTCTATACTGACCCGGTCGATGCGAATCCGGTCGAATCAGACCGAATCAATCAAAGATCTCGTCGCCGACATGCGCGGCGGCAAAGTCGATCTGCTGATGATTCTCGGCGGCAATCCCGCCTACGATGCTCCCGCCGATCTTAACTTCGCCGACGCCATGACCGAGCGGCAAAGTTCCGATGCGCGTGCATCTCGGCCTCTATCAGAACGAGACCGCCGAACTCTGCCAGTGGCACGTCAATGCGACTCACGAACTCGAAGCCTGGGGCGATGCCCGAGCCTACGACGGTACCGCGAGCATTATCCAGCCACTAATCGCGCCGCTCTACAACGGCAAGAGCGCGATCGAATTCGTGGCGCTGCTCTCTGGTCAAGCCGACGCGACCGGTTATGATCTCACCCGCACCTACTGGCAGAAGCAGCACACCGGTCCCGACTTCGAACAATTCTGGCGCAAGTCGCTGCATGACGGATGGATCGACGGCACCGCCTTCACACCAAAATCCATGAGTGCAAAGTCAGGAGCCGCAGGCTCCGCGACGACGACCTCCGACGACAAGCAAATCGAGCTCAACATCCGCCGCGACCCCACCATCTACGACGGACAATTCTCCAACAACGGCTGGCTGCAGGAACTCCCCAAGCCGATGACCAAGCTCACCTGGGATAACGCCATCCTCATCGGCCCAAAAATGGCGGAGCGCCTGCAGATCGCGTCGAAAGACGTCGTCGAACTCGAACTCAACGGCAAAAAAATCCAAGGCCCGGTCTGGATTCAAGCCGGCCATCCCGATAACTCAGTCACGATATTTCTCGGTTACGGCCGCAAGCGCGCCGGACGCGTCGGCACTGCGCAAGGCTTCGACGCCTACGCGCTGCGCACCAGCGCCAATCCCTGGATTGCCAGCGGCGTGCAAATCCGCAAGACGGGAGCAACCTACAAGCTCGCCTCCACGCAAGGCATGCAGTCGATGGACACGCCCGACGGCGGCCATCGTCCGCTGGTCCGCGAGACCACCCTGGAGGAATATCAAGCAAAGAACCCAACTTCGCGAAAGAAGAAGAAACGCCCTACGAGCTCACGCTCTACAAGCCCTATCCCTATAAAGAAGAAGATTACGCCTGGGGCATGACCATCGACTTGAACTCCTGCGTGGGCTGTAACAACTGTATGGTGGCCTGCCAGTCGGAGAACAACATCGCCGTCGTCGGCAAAGAGCAGACCCAGATCGGCCGCCACATGCACTGGATTCGCATCGACACCTATTATCAGGGCGACCGCGACAATCCCCGCGCATTCTTCCAGCCCGTGCCCTGCATGCAGTGCGAGAACGCGCCCTGCGAAGTCGTCTGCCCGGTCGGCGCCACCAACCACTCCACGGAAGGCCTGAACGATATGGTCTACAACCGCTGCGTGGGCACGCGCTATTGCTCGAACAACTGTCCGTATAAAGTGCGGCGCTTCAACTTCCTGCTCTTCCAGGACTGGGAGACGCCGCAATACAAGATGATGCGCAATCCCGACGTCAGCGTGCGCAGCCGCGGCGTCATGGAAAAATGCACCTACTGCGTGCAGCGCATCAGCGAGCGCCGCATCGACGCCGAAAGGGAAGACCGCAAAATTAACGACGGGTCGCACGAAAATGAACTTCAGACCGCCTGCCAGCAATCTTGTCCCGCAGGCGCCATCATCTTCGGCAACATTAATGACCCAAACAGCAAAGTTTCAAAACTGAAGGCACAATCTCGCAATTACAGCCTGCTGGGCGAATTAAACACCCGCCCACGAACAACGTATCTGGCAGAAGTGAGCAACCCAAATCCGGAGCTGAAAGGATAACAACTCACGTAGTGACAGCCGCCGCCTCGGCTGTCAGGCCGGCGAAAAGCGCGGCCGCCCCAAGGAGAGAACGAACCAAGGAGAGAACGAACCAAGGAGAGAAGGAACCAAGGAGAGAAGGAACCAAGGAGAGAAGGAACCGAGGAGAGAACGCGCCGAGGAGAGAATGCGCCGAGGAGAGAATGAACCGTGGAAGAGCGGCGCTTTAGCGCCGCGTAAAGGCGCTAGATAGAAACAGGGCTTTAGCCCCTGAGGAATGCAAGAACCAGAATGCCTGAGCAATACAAAACGTCGATCGAACTCGACCGCGCTCCGGTAATCGAACCGGGACACACTTTCGGCACGGTCACGGAAAAAATCAGCGCCATCGTGCTGACCCGTCCCGCCTCCAACGGATGGTTCCTCGGCTTCGGCATCGCCTTTATGCTTACGATGATGATGCTGTACGCCATCGGATACCTCTTCCTGAAGGGCATAGGCATCTGGGGCGATACCATTCCCATCGGATGGGGATTCGCTATCGTCAATTTCGTGTGGTGGATCGGCATCGGCCACGCCGGAACTTTAATTTCCGCGATTCTGTTGTTGTTGCGTCAATCGTGGCGGAATTCAATTAACCGCTTCGCGGAAGCCATGACATTATTCGCCGTGGCTGCGGCCGGAATTTTTCCCGCCATCCACGTCGGCCGCCCCTGGCTCGCCTACTGGCTGTTTCCCTATCCCAGCACGATGGGCGTGTGGCCGCAATTCCGCAGCCCCCTCATGTGGGACGTGTTCGCCGTCTCCACTTACGCCACAATCTCCGCACTATTCTGGTTCATGGGTTTGATCCCGGATTTCGCAACCATGCGCGACCGTAGCGACAAGACTGTGCTCAGAATTGTTTACGGCATGCTCTCGATGGGATGGCGCGGATCGGCCCGCCACTGGCATCGCTACGAAACCGCCTACTTGCTGCTGGCCGGTTTAGCTACGCCCTTAGTCCTTTCGGTTCACACTGTCGTCAGCTTCGACTTCGCCATAGGTATTGTCCCGGGGTGGCACACTACCATCTTTCCCCCATATTTTGTCGCCGGCGCTATCTACTCCGGCTTCGCCATGGTGCTGATGCTCGCCATTCCCATCCGCAAGATTTACGGCCTGGAAGATTTCATCACCGAGCGCCACCTGCAGAATTCCGCGAAGGTCATGCTGGCGACCGGACTGATTGTGGCCTATGGCTACGGCATCGAGGCATTCATGGGATGGTACAGTGGCGATCGCTATGACGCCTTCACCCTCTGGAACAGGTTGCACGGTCCCTACGCGGTGTCTTACTGCATGCTGCTGATCTGCAACATTTTTTTCCCGCAGGTCCTCTGGATCCGCAAGTTGCGCACTAGTCCCGTCGCGCTGTTTTTCATTTCCGGCGTCATTCTCGTTGGCATGTGGCTTGAGCGCTTCATCATCGTGGTGGTCAGCCTGCATCGCGACTTCCTGACCTCCTCCTGGGGCATGTACTACCCTACGCGCTGGGACTGGATGACATACATCGGCACCATTGGAATGTTCCTGGCCGCCATGTTCCTGTTCCTGCGCCTGCTACCTGCGATTTCGATCTTTGAAATGCGCACCCTTCTGCCCGAAGCCGAGGTGAAGGAATGATCTCCGGTCGGTCGAAACATCTCGCGAGTCACACCGGGAAGGGCACGACTTTAGTCGCGCCGTCGATCGGCCCTCTAGAGGCGGCTTTAGCCGCTGCGGGGGACCCAGGAATTCTTGCGGAGGCTCCGAGGTTGGTGTCGAGGTTCATGGTGTCGAGGTTCATGGTGTCCTGGTTCATGGTGTCGTGGTTCATGGTGTCGAGGTTCATGGTGTCGAGGTTCATGGTGTCGAGGTTCATAATATGAAGCGCGATCCCATCTACGGCATCATGGCCGAGTTCGACACACCCCAGGCACTGGTCGATGCCGCGCACGCTACCCATCAAGCCGGCTATCAAAAGATCGATGCTTACAGTCCGTTTCCTGTCGAAGGCCTCGCCGAAGAGATCGGTTTCCACCGTGACGAAGTTCCGCTGGTCGTATTAATTGGCGGCATCGTCGGCGGACTGACCGGCTACCTGATGCAGTACTGGATGTCCGCCGTCGACTACCCGCTGAACATCGGCGGCAAGCCTCCGCACTCCTGGCCCGCATTCATCGTGATCACGTTTGAGATGACGATTCTCTTCGCCGGCATCTCCGCCGTGTTCGGCATGCTCGCGTTGAACGGGCTGCCCATGCCGTACCATCCCGTATTCAACGTGCCGCGTTTCGCGTTGGCCTCGAAAGATCGCTTCTTCCTGATCGTGTTTTCTACCGACAAGAAGTACGATCCGGCGGGCACGCGCCGATTCCTGGAAGCTCTCAACCCGCGATCCGTCTCGGAGGTGCCCAGCTAACATGCCGTGCCTCCGCAAACTCGTTGGAATCGCCGGGTGCCCCATCCTTGCGCGTTCTTTGCGCAAGGGTGGGATTTCGCAAATGCCCGCGCAATGGGTTTTTTCTATCCAGCGTGCGAAAGCGCTTTCACTAGGAATGCTGTTGATGACGGTCCTGCTCTCCGCCTGCCGCATCGACATGCACGTCCAACCGCGCCAGAATCCGCTCTCCCGCAGCGACTTCTTTACCGATCAGCGCTCGGAGCGGCCGCCAGTCGAGGGCACCGTCGCCCGCGGCCAATTGCGCGAAGACACTTATTTCTACACCGGCAAGATCGGCAACAATCCCGGCGACGCGATGCCGTTCCCTGTGACCAAAGAAATTCTGGAACGCGGCCGCGAGCGCTTCAATATTTTCTGCGCGCCCTGTCACTCGCGTTTGGGAGACGGCAACGGTTTCGTTCCCTCCCGCGGATTTTCCAAGCAGCCGCCATCGTTTCACATCGCGCGTCTGCAGAAAGCCCCGCTGGGATATTTCTATGACGTCATCACCGAAGGTTTCGGCGTCATGCCCGACTATGCCTCGCAGATCCCGCCTCAGGACCGCTGGGACATCGTAGCCTACGTTCGCGCGTTGCAGCTCAGTCAGAACGCCACCAGGGCCGACGTGCCGCCGGGCCAAAAGATTCCCTCCGAGCCGCTGAAGTTCCGCTCGCCGGGTACAGGAGCAAGTCTGCCGGCGATAGTGCCCGACACCAATTCAGCCGAAGAGGAAAGGAAATGAGCGCGGCGCCCGTGAAACATCTCGATCTGACAGCACCGCCAGTGGTGAAGACCATTGCACGGCGGTCGCTAATCGTCGGCGTCGTCCTCGGCATCGTCGCGGTCATCCTCGCCTTCTTGCAACCGCAACAGTTCTTCCGCGCCTACCTGCTCGGCTTCATGTGCTGGCTGGGCGTGGCCTTGGGATCGATGGCGATCCTCATGATCCGCCATCTGACCGGCGGCGGCTGGGGCATGGTCATCCGCCGCATTCTGGGCGCCGCCATGCGCACATTGCCGTTGCTAGCGCTGCTGTTCATTCCCGTCATCCTCGGAATGCACAAGCTATACATCTGGGCGCAGCCGCTCGATCGGATCACCGACCAGCACCTGCGCGAGCATCTTGAGAACATCACCAAAACCTATCTCACTACGAACGGCTTCATTCTTCGTGCTGTCTTTTATTTCGCGATCTGGAATCTGCTCTCATTTCTGTTGTCGAGATGGTCGAAAGAAACCGACCGCCCCAGCGCTCCTGATAACACTGCACGCTTCAAGGCAGTCGCAGGTCCCGGGCTTATCCTCTATGGCTTCACCATTTCCTTCGCCGCGATTGATTGGGTCATGTCGCTCGATCCCAGCTGGATCTCGACCATCTTCGGCCTGGTCATTCTCATTGGCCAGGTCCTCTCCGCGATGTGCTTCGCGGTAGTGGTCGAGCGAATCCTGTTCGACTACAAACCCATGTCGGAGATGCTGCAGCCCGACTTCGTCCACGACCACGGCAAATGGATGCTCACCTTCATCATGGTCTGGGCCTACTTCAACTACTCGCAGTGGCTCATCATCTGGGCGGGCAACCTGCCATCGGAGATCACGTACTATATGCGGCGTCTGAACGGCGGCTGGGGATACCTCGGCCTGTTCATCGTCATCTTCCATTTCGCGATTCCCTTCGGCACCTTGCTGTCCCGCCCGTTCAAGCGCAACATTCGCAAGCTGGTGTGGCTGGCAGTGTGGCTCCTGCTGATGCGCTATCTGGATTTGCTCTGGATCATCGAACCGAATTTCTCCAAAACCTTTACCGTAACCGTTGCGGACATAGTCGTGCCAGTTGCCATCGGTGGCTTCTGGCTGGCCTACTTCTTCCGCAATCTGGGCGCGTTGCCCCTGCTGCCGGCTTACGATCCGGACGCCGTGGAAGTTCTGGAGCCGACTCATCATCACCCGGAAAACGCCTAGCGTATAGAAAATGAGCAACCAAATCCATCCCGCGAATCCGACCGGCAACGGCGGCTACGAGCGCCGCGATATCGGCGTCGCACCGGTTCTGTATTTCATGTTGGGCTTGATGGTCGCTGGCGTGTTCATATACTTCCTGGTGGATGGTATCTACTCGTATCTGGAAAAACGGTCTGAAGCGCAGCAAACTCCGGTGAGTCCGCTGGTCACGAGTGCTCCTGCGGACACTCGCAAACTTTCCACCGACTACAAGGATTATCTGAAGCAGAGCTTTCCCGCTCCACAACTGGAAATCGACGAACGCGGTCAACTCGACAAGATCCGCATCGACGAAGCCCAGACGCTGAGCTCCTACGATTGGATCGACCAGAAAGCTGGAACCGTCCGCATTCCGATCGACCGCGCCATGGATTTGATCGCACAACGTGGCCTTCCCGTGCATGCGCAAGGTACAAGTGGGGAAGCCACCGCGACACGGGCGGCGAGCTCTGCAAAAAAGACCCCTGCCGAGAAGACGAAAGGAACGAAGAAGAAGTGATCCGTCAGTATCACAATTCGACTTTAGCAAGTGTGGGGAGAGCTACTCCCGGCTGTCCTGCCATATCCGCTTATGTGGGGACAGCCGCCTCCGGCTGTCCGGTCGAGCGAAGCTCGACGGCTCTCTCGCCAGGAAGGCAAAGCTATCTCCGACTTTTCTTGATGTTGGCCATACTAGTGACAATGGCGTCGAGTCAGGCAATGTCACAAGGCATGACCAAGGGCATCATGTCGCCCCCATCCAACATCCGCCCACCATATCTGCAAAATGTAGGCATCGAGCAACACCTCGACGCTCAAGTCCCTCCCGATCTCGCTTTCGTTGACGACACTGGCCGCCCCGTTAAACTTGGCGACTACTTCGGCAAGAAGCCGCTGATCCTGAACCTGGTCTACTACAACTGCCCCATGCTCTGCGGCGAGGTCCTGGCCGGACTTACCGGAGCCATGAAGATGGTGAAGTTCGATGTCGGCAATCAGTTCGATGTGCTCACGGTGAGCTTCAATCCGCAGGAAACGCCTGCCATCGCCGCCGCCAAGAAGCAAGACTACCTCAAGCGCTACGGCCGCCCCGGAGCCGCCTCCGGCTGGCATTTCCTGACCGGCCCTGCGGAATCGATCAACGCGTTGACCAAGTCCGTCGGATTCCAGTATCAGTACGATCCCAGGATCAATCAGTACGCGCATGCCACCGCCATCATGGTGCTCACACCACAAGGCCGCATCTCGCGCTATTTCTACGGCGTGGATTTTCCGCCGAAAGATCTGCGCATGGGATTGGTGGAGGCTTCGCAAGCCAAGATCGGCAACGCCGTCGATCAGGTTCTGCTCTATTGCTATCACTACGATCCTGCGACTGGAAAGTACGGCGCGGTCGTTAGCAACATGCTGCGGCTGGGAGGGGTCCTCACCATTTTGATGCTGGGGGCACTCCTATTCATTCTGTTCCGGCTCGAAAAAATCGCGCCGCGTAGAAGTTGGGAGCCGGCAAAATCGGGTCAACTCACGCCCGGTCAAGCCACGCCCGGTCAAGCAAGACAGGGTCAAGCGAGTCAAAGTCAAGCGAGTCAGAGTCCAGCGGGTCAGAGTCCAGCGAGATATGTTCGATAATTTTCCATTATGGCCGGCACGGGCCTCGACTGCCGCGGGCAACGTCGACGCCCTGTTCATCTTCCTGCTCATTGTGTCGGGATTGATGACCCTGCTGATCTTCACCGCGCTCGTCTACTTCGCCGCGCGCTACCGCCATCGCCGCGGCGTGCTGGCCGAACAGATCGAAGGCTCCATTCCTCTCGAACTGACGTGGACGACAATTCCCTTCTTTGTGTTCATGGTGATCTTCGCCTGGGGCGCGGTGGTGTTTTTCAAAGGCCGCACACCGCCGCGCGACTCGACTGAAGTTTATGTCGTGGCGAAACAGTGGATGTGGAAGCTCGAACACTCCGAGGGCCAGCGCGAAATCAACGAACTGCACGTTCCCGTAGGCCGCGACGTGAAGCTCATCATGACTTCGCAGGATGTGATCCACAGCTTCTTCGTCCCCGCCTTCCGCATGAAGCAGGACGTACTCCCCGGCCGCTACACGGTTGCCTGGTTCCACGCCACCAAGGCCGGTACTTACCACCTGTTCTGCGCGGAATACTGCGGCACGCAGCACTCCGGCATGATCGGCTCCATCGTAGTCATGGAGCCCGCCCAGTTCGAAGCCTGGATGAGCGGCGGC
Source organism: uncultured Acidobacteriaceae bacterium (assembly GCA_963709305.1). Classification (GTDB taxonomy): domain Bacteria; phylum Acidobacteriota; class Terriglobia; order Terriglobales; family Acidobacteriaceae; genus Sulfotelmatobacter. Next base: position 572,143 of record CAVPWO010000019.1, read on the forward strand.
ACCAGCGGCCCCCTCTCCGCCTCCGGAGAAAAGATTTTTGCCGAACTCGGCTGCGTCACCTGCCATCGCGCCGACTCGCAGGGCCGCGGTCCGAACCTGCAAGGCGTCTTCGGCAAGCCCGTGCAACTGGAAAACGGCCGCACCGTAACCGCCGACGAAAATTACATTCGCGAATCCATTCTCGATCCCGGCGCGAAGATCGTGAGCGGATTCAAACCCGTCATGCCCACTTTTCAGGGACTAGTGAGTGAGGAACAATTGAACGCCCTGGTGGCCTACGTAAAATCATTGTCGCAGCCGGTCGCGACCCCGACCAGCACGGCCGCCGCCACGCCGCAAGACAATTCCAAGACCTCAGGAAGTCAGGTGCAATGAGTATGGCTACCACGACCCTTCAACCAGTCGAGCGCGAAAATTATCTCAACAAGGAATACGGCGTCGGCTCCTGGCTCTTCACCACCGACCACAAACGCATCGCACTCCTTTATCTCATCTCGATTACGTTCTTCTTTTTCATCGGCGGATTCTTCGCCCTGCTCATCCGCCTCGAACTTCTCACGCCCGCCAGCGACCTGGTGCAGCCCGACACCTACAACAAACTCTTCACCATGCACGGCATGGTGATGGTCTTCTTCTTCCTCGTCCCGTCGATTCCTGCCACGTTGGGCAACTTCCTCGTGCCCATGATGATCGGCGCGAAGGACCTCGCCTTCCCGCGCATCAACCTGCTGAGCTGGTATCTCTACATCATCGGCGGCGTAATGATGCTGCACTGCATGCTCACCGGCGGCGTCGACACCGGCTGGACCTTTTACACGCCCTTCAGCACAGCGTTCAGCAACACCAAAGTGGTCGAAGCAGGCTTGTCGATCTTCGTTGCGGGATTTTCTTCCATTCTCACCGGCCTGAATTTCGTAGTCACGATTCACCGCATGCGCGCCCCAGGCATGACCTGGTCCCGCCTCCCCTTGTTCATCTGGGCGCACTACGCCACCAGCATCATTCAGATTCTCGGCACGCCCGTCATTGCCATCACACTCGTCCTGGTCGTCGCCGAGCGCACCTTGCATCTCGGCATCTTCGATCCCAAGCTGGGCGGCGACCCGCTGCTTTTTCAGCATTTATTCTGGTTCTACTCCCATCCGGCCGTCTACATCATGATTCTCCCGTCGATGGGCGTCATCACCGAAATCATTGCCTGCTTCGCGCGGAAGCGTATCTTCGGCTATAGCTTCGTCGCATTTTCGTCGATCGCCATCGCAGTCTTCGGATTCCTGGTCTGGGCGCACCACATGTTCGTCGCGGGAATTTCCATCTACTCCGCGCTCGTATTCTCCATTCTGAGTTACGCGGTCGCCGTACCCTCTGCCGTCAAAGTTTTCAACTGGACCGCCACTCTTTATAAGGGCTCCATCCACTACGACGCGCCCATGCTCTACGCCTTCGGCTTCATCGGCCTGTTCACCATGGGCGGCCTCACTGGCCTCTTCCTGGCCGCGCTGGGCATCGACGTTCACGTCACCGACACCTATTTCGTGATCGCCCACTTTCACTACATCATGGTCGGCGGCGCGCTCATGGGTTATCTCGGAGGTCTGCATTTCTGGTGGCCAAAAATTTCCGGCCGGCTGTATCCCGAAAGCTGGGCGCGGCTCGCGGCCCTGATCGTTTTCCTGGGATTCAATCTCACCTTCTTCCCGCAGTTCGTTCTTGGCTACCTGGGCATGCCGCGCCGCTACGCGGATTACAGCCACATGCCCGAGTTCCAGGTGCTGAACGTGCTCTCTACCGCCGGCGCGACTGTGCTCGGGGTCGGTTATCTGCTTCCCATGCTCTACTTCCTGTGGTCGATGCGCTACGGCAAGCCCGCGCCCGACAATCCCTGGAACGCGGCCGGCCTCGAATGGATGACCTCGTCTCCGCCCACTACATTTAACTTTGAGAAAGAGCCCATCGTAACTTGGGAAGCCTACAACTACGACGAGTTGGACTCGCCTCACAAGGAGGAGGTTAAAGTTGCCCGATAGTACCGTCGTCGGCCTCCACCACGAAGAGCAGCACCACCCCGAACTGCTGCACCACTTCGCCGAACCCCAGCAGCAGCGCGACGCCGCCAGCCTCGGCATGTGGATCTTCCTCGGCACGGAAGTCATGTTCTTCGGCGGCTTGTTCTGTGCGTATTTGATTTACCGCCGCTGGTATTTCGGCGACTTCGGCGCCGCCAGCAAATCCATCGACGCCACACTCGGCGCCACCAACACCGCCGTGCTTATCTGCAGCAGCTTGACCGTAGTGCTTGCGGTATGGGCCGCGCAATCGGCGCTCCGCAAGCTTCTGATCGGCAGCCTCATCGTTACCATGCTGCTCGGTATGGTCTTCTTGGGTATTAAGGGTAAAGAATATAAAGATAAATTCGAGGAGCATCACGTTCCCGGCGCTTCCTTCAGCTTCGATCACGTTCCAATTCCGGGCCATCCCGATCAGTACGCCAATCCGCGCCACGCCGAAATCTTCTTCGCGCTCTACTTCATCATGACCGGCCTGCACGCTCTGCACATGATTATCGGCCTCGGTCTTTTTGCCTGGCTGTTATTCATGGCATGGAAAGGCCATTTCACGCCCGAATATCACACGCCCATCGAAATCGGCGGACTCTACTGGCACTTCGTAGACATTGTCTGGATCTATCTGTTCCCTTTGCTGTACCTGATCGACCGGCATCCGTGAGTTCATTTTATGTTCGAGGCTTCCATGTCTGACCAACCACAGTCTGACCATTCAAAATCATCGCCCCTGAAAATGTATTTCAGCGTCTGGGCCGCATTGCTGTTAGGTACTTTCATTACCTACAAGGTCGCCTACCTCGACCTCGGCCGCTTCAACGCCGCCGTAGCCCTCACCATCGCCACCATCAAAGCGCTTCTAGTAGCGCTCTTCTTCATGCACATCAAAGGTGCCCACGAAAAACTCCTGAAGCTGGTGGTAATCTCCACGCTCTTTTTCCTCTTCATCCTTCTAGTCCTCTCCATGGCCGACTACGGCACTCGCACCTGGAGCTAATCACGCAGGCACAGCCGCTCGGCTGTCTGCCCTGCAAAGCGTGGAAGCAGGGCATCCCAGAGCCTGCCCTGAGCTTGTCGAAGGGTCTCACCTCATTTGCGAGACCGGGGAATCGGCCCAGCCTGGGAAGTAAGTCGGATGCAATCACTGCTCTACTGATTCCCAATCTGCGGTATACTCGCGCCGACGATTTTTCCCACCGCGCTCTCATGAGGTGACTTATGGCATTTTGCAATTCCTGCGGCGCAACCCTGAACCCAGGAACAAAGTTCTGCAACAAGTGTGGAGCTACGGTCGCCGCAACTCCGGTGGCTTCCGGCATGCCCGCGACCTCTGCCGGCGTCCCCGCCTCCGCTCCTGCACCTGCTCCAGTTCGCACTGGCGGCAGCAGCGCTCTGAAAGTCATCCTGATCGTGGTCGCTGTGATCGTCCTCATTGGAATTCTCGGTGTTGCCACGGTCGGCATCATCGGCTATCGCATCGCCAAAAGCTCTCGCTTAAGTCAGCACGGCGATCACGTGAAAGTAGAGACTCCCTTCGGCTCCGTCGAGAGTTCGAAAGATCCCGACCAGGCCGCCAAAGACCTGGGCGTCGATCTCTATCCCGGAGCGGAAGTACGGCGAAACGGCGCATCCTCGGTTTCCATGGGAAGCGTGCGCACGGTCACCGTTCAGTTCGAGAGCAGCGATTCGCCCAACAAAGTTTGCAGCTTCTACAAATCGAAATTTCCCGGCGCTATGGTCACGACCTCCGACCAGAATCGCTGCACCATCGTCTCCAACGATCAGAAGAACATGATCACCGTCAACGTCGAACCCAGCGGCGACGGCGCCAAACTCCAAATCACCAACGTCAGCAAGAAGTCCTCCGATTAAGAACTCCGGGCCCATGCAAGACAGACAGGCAGAGTCCGCACCCGCCCCGAGGTCCTCACGCACTGACGCTTTGGGGCTGGCGGAAGCCCTGCGGCTGCAAGTTCGAGGCGACGTCCGCTTCGACGACGGCAGCCGTGCCCTGTACGCGACAGATGGATCGAACTACCGCCAGCTTCCATTAGGCGTCGTCCTTCCTCGCGATGCCAACGACGTTCTCGCCGCAATTTCCGTCTGCCGCGAATTCGGTGCGCCCCTGCTCTGTCGCGGCGGCGGTACATCACTTGCCGGCCAGTGCTGCAACGTCGCCGTCGTACTGGATTTTTCCAAGTACATGGCAAAAATTGTCGAGATTGATCCGCAGCGCCGCATCGCCCGCGTGCAGCCCGGCGTCGTACTTGACAACCTCCGCAACGCCGCCGAAAAACATCACCTCACCTTTGCTCCCGATCCCGCCAGCCACGACCGCTGCACTATCGGCGGCATGATCGGAAACAATTCCTGCGGCGTCCACTCCGTAATGGCCGGCAAGACGGATGACAACATCGAAGCGCTCGATATCGTCACCTACGACGGCGTGCGCATGAAAGTTGGTCAAAACTCAATTCACGCAGAGGAACCATGTGGGGACAGCCGCCCTCGGCTGTCCGGCGGCCCGGAAGTATCGGGCCGCAACGCATCGGACCGTGCCAATCAGATTCACAACGCGCTGAAGCAGATCGCAGATCAATACGCCGGCCTCATCCGCAATAAATTCCCCAACATCCCGCGCCGCGTCTCGGGTTACAACCTGAATCACCTGCTGCCGGAAAACGGTTTTCACGTGGCGCGGGCGCTCGTCGGATCAGAGGGCACCTGTGCCACCGTCCTCGAAGCCACTTGTCGCTTGGTCGAGAGTCCTCCCCGGCGCGTGCTGCTGGTAGTAGCCTATCCCGACATATATCAATGCGCCGATCACATCCTGGAAATTCTTGAGCACAAACCCATCGGCCTCGAAGGCTTCGACGATCTTCTTGTTTATTACAACCGCACCAAAAAGATGAACCCCGAAGGCCTCGCTCTGCTCCCCGAAGGCGGAGGCTGGCTCATGGTCGAGTTCGGCGGCCAGACTATGCAGGAAGCCGAATCGCAAGCGCGCGGTTTGATCGAAGCCCTCAACCGCGGCACCACCCCTCCGAACGTCCGCCTTTTCTCCGGACCTCAAGCCCAACGCATCTGGGAAATTCGCGAAGCCAGTCTCGGCGCGACCTCGCACGTTCCCGGCGAACCGCTGTACTGGGAAGGCTGGGAAGATGCTGCGGTCGCTCCCGGAAAACTCGGGGGCTATCTTCGCGACCTGCGAAAAATGATGGCCGCATTCGGCTACAAAGGCTCGCTCTACGGCCACTTCGGCCACGCTTGCGTGCACACCCGCCTCAACTTCGATCTGCAATCGAAAGAGGGAATCGCCAAGTTCCGGAAGCTTCGTGGAAGAGGCCGCCGACCTCGTCATCAGCTACGGGGGATCTCTTTCCGGCGAACACGGCGACGGACAAGCCCGCGCCGAACTCCTTCCGAAAATGTTTGGCCCGGAATTAATGCAGGCCTTCCGCAAGTTCAAGTCGGCATGGGATCCGGACTGGAAGATGAACCCCGGCAAGCTCATTGGTTTGCCTGAGAAGATGCCCTACAAGCTTGACGACGATCTTCGTCTCGGCCCCAACTATGCGCCGTGGGAGCCGGAGACGCGCTTTCAATTTCCCGCCGATCACGGCAGCCTGTCGCACGCCGCACTGCGCTGCGTAGGCGTAGGCAAATGCCGTCGCGAAGAGGGCGGCGTGATGTGTCCCAGCTACCGTGTCACTCGCGAAGAAGAACACTCCACCCGCGGCCGCGCCCACTTGCTCTGGGAGATGACCCAGGGCCCAGGCCGAGAAGATGCGATCATTCGCAATGGCTGGCGCAGCGAAGAGGTCAAACATTCCCTCGATCTCTGCCTCGCCTGCAAAGGATGCAGGAGCGACTGCCCGGTGAGCGTCGACGTCGCAACGTACAAGGCCGAGTTCCTCTCGCACTACTATGAAGGCCGCATACGCCCGCGCAGCGCCTACGCCTTCGGCCACATCGACCTCTGGGCGCGTCTGGCATCCAATGCTCCAGGCCTGGCAAATCTGACCACGCAACTTCCGTTCCTGCGCGACATCGCAAAAATGGTTGCAGGAATTCCCCATCAGCGAACCATCCCCGCCTTCGCCCCCGAAACATTCAGACAGTGGTTCCGCTCCCGTAGGGGGGGACGCATTCGTCCGCCCGGCGAACCAGGGCGAGCGTCCTGGAAGAGCAGCCGGAAGAGCAGCCGGGAGAGCGGGTGGGAAAGCGGGTGGAAGAGCGGCGCTTCAGCGCCGCGTAAAGGGCAGGAAGAGAACTGGGCTTTAGCCCCTGAGAGCCGCACTGTCCTTCTTTGGCCCGACACCTTCAACAATTACTTCCTCCCATCGACCGCCAAAGCCGCCGTCGAAGTCCTCGAATCCGCCGGATACCACGTAGTCCTTCCGCGAGCGAATCTCTGCTGCGGCCGTCCACTCTACGACTTCGGCATGCTCGACCGGGCGCAAGCCTTGCTTCTGGAAATCCTCGACGCGCTTTCGCCCGAGATCGAAGCAGGAATCCCGATCATCGGACTCGAGCCCAGCTGCGTCGCCGTCTTCCGCGACGAGCTGCTCAATCTTTTTCCCAATGATGCCCGCGCCCAAGCGCTCGCCAGCCAAACATTTCTGCTGAGCGAGTTTCTCGACACCAACTCCGGCAATTCCCCACTCCCGCGCTTCGAACGCAAAGCATTGCTGCACGGACACTGCCATCACAAATCCATCCAGAAAATGACCGCCGAAGAATCTCTGTTGCGCCGCATCGGCATCGACTTCCAGGCTCCCGCTCCGGGATGCTGCGGCATGGCCGGCTCCTTCGGCTTCGAACACGACAAATACGAAATTTCCCAGGCCATCGGCGAGCTCGAACTTCTTCCCGCCGTCCGCAAAGCTCCCGCGGACTGGCTCATCATCGCCGACGGATTCAGTTGCCGCGAGCAGATCGCCCAGGGGACGGCTCGTCACGCGCTTCACCTGGCCGAAGTTCTTCAAATGGCCCTCGATCCACCCTCGCAAGAGGCAACGCTGTTCCCCGAATCCTCCCTCATCCGGGAGCGGGAACGTGAAATCCGCTCCTCCATGCAGCGCTCCGCCCTCGGCCTCGGGGCTGTGGCCGCGGGAGCGCTCCTCCTCGCGCGCCTCGCCCGAAGTCATTGACCTCTAACAACTTAGCGATCACCGAGCACCGGAAGGCCATCCCCATTTCCCAATCCTCCATTTTCTGAAACAATCAATAAAGAAGCATCAAGCCGCATTCACCGCCTCGCGACTCCGCAAGGACGCTCTCATGAACCGCGAACTCACCACCATGGCCGGCACCGAGGTATCCCGCGAGCTGTCCACGACGGTACAGCCAGCCCGGCAGCCTCAGGCGGCGGGTCCGCTGCGAGGATCGGTCCTGGTTCTCATTCAATACGACGTCTGCGAAGAGATCCGCCTCGATGTCCTCCGTAAACTCTTCCCCGCCCGCAGCGCTGAAGCCAGGTTCAAGAAGGCGCCCTCCTACGTCCGTTACCAGCGCACTCCGGTGGAAGAGACGCTCGAGCCTCTGCTGCTCGAGTCCGGCGAGCGCCTCGAAGGCCAGATCAAGTACTACGACTACGGAGTCGTCAGTCTCGTCTTCGAGCTGCCCTTCTCCGGCGACTGGGAGACGCTCGTCCAGCTGTCCTCGCGCTGGACCTCCGATACCAACTTCGAGAAACTCGCCCTGCGCGTAGTCAAGCAGAAACTCGAACGCGCCGCTCCCGCGCTGGTCAAGCCGTACAGCGCCGAGTGGCTGCAGGAGGATTACTACATCTTCCACGTCCGCGAAGCCGAAGGCGCGCCCTCGGCCAACGAACTGCTCAACGCGCACGACACCGAGATCGCGCAGATCGTGCGCGGGGAGACCGTTCCCCTCTCCGATGACGAGCGCCAGGAGATTCTGCTCTCCCGGATTTCCTACTATCCCACCGATCTGGCGGTAGTCGGCTGGAACGCCGCATTTATTTATGACGATGCCGCGGGCGCCGAAACCGCGATCCAGCTTCTGCAATACGCCAACTCGCAGTTGCTTGAGTTCCGCCACTACGACGAACTCATGACCAAGGAACTGGAAAACGTCTACGACTTCCTCGAAACCGGCGGCACGGGACTGTGGTCGCGCTGGCGCACAGCCCGCGCCGCCTCCAAGCTGCACACCGTCCTGCTCGACGTGAACGAACTCACCGAGCGCGCCGACAACGCCATCAAATTTCTCAGCGACATGTTCTCCGCGCGCCTCTACAAACTGGCCGCCTCCAAAGTCGGAGTGCCCGACTACAAAGACCTGGTCAAAGAAAAACTGCAAACCGCCGAAGACCTCTACCGCTTCATGGTCGACCAGTTCAATCAAAGCCGCGCCTTCGTCCTCGAACTGATGGTGGTCGTCATCCTGATCATCGAACTGATCTACTTCTTCCGCGGCAAACCCGTCTAGTTTTTCGCGTTACCCTTCTGTCGATTGTCATCCTGAGCGGAGCACCGTCGGAGAGCGAAGCGAGCCGGCGTGCGCAGTCGAGGGACCATGGGTTAACTTCACGCCCAGCCCCCACGCTCGTACTCCTTGTCATTCCGACACCCGACCGAAGGCAGGAAGGAGGAATCTGCTCTTCCCCGCCGCACCACAAAACCCTCTGGCATTCCCTCCCCAACAGGTGATACAAAGGACGCCGACTATGAGGGGGTCATGGCGAAGCCACGCCATGGCCCCTTTTTTCCGATGGAGGGTATCGTGAAATGGTCAGAACTACTCTGCGAGAAAAGAATTAGAGAGCTCCGCGGCGAAAAAGCCTCTGACCCTGACGCTCGGTCGCCATTCGAACGCGACTATGGACGGGTCGTATTCTCAACCCCATTAAGAAGGCTTCAGGATAAAACGCAGGTGTTTCCGCTTGAGGAACACGACGCAGTCAGAACCCGCCTAACGCACTCATTGGAAGTCTCAAGCGTCGCCAGGACGCTAGGCCACGAGGTCGGAAGCTGGCTTGAGTCGGAGAGGAAGACAGGAATTAGATCTGCCCAGGTACACCACATCGAGACTATTGCTGCCACGTGCGGATTGCTACACGATCTTGGAAACCCCCCGTTTGGACACGCTGGCGAAAGCGCAATACAGAGCTGGTTCAAAAAGCGCCTTAAGTCCGAGGAACTCTCGCGGGCTCGTGGCGATATCGCCCCCAACGAAGGAATCTTCGAAGCGCTGGAGACCAAAGCAGATACGAAACGCAGAATTCAATATGAAGGCGATTTCCTAAATTGGGAAGGGAATGCTCAGACGCTGCGTCTTGTCTCGCGGCTGCAAGTACTGGCAGATTACTATGGTATTAACCTAACCTGCGGCACCTTCTCTGCAGCATGCAAATACGTGGCGCGATCCAGCGAAGTGGATTCAACAAAGAAGATCCACGAGAAGTCGAAGCCAGGCTTCTTTGCCTCTGAAGAAGAGACGGTAATCCAGGTCAATGATGAAACGGGAACCGGCGGAGCGAGAAATCCGATCACATTCATTGTTGAAGCGAGCGACGACATCGTTTATGCAACCGGCGATCTTGAAGATGGAGTCCGCAAGAAGCTACTAGACTGGGAACTCCTGAAGGAGGAACTGCGATCCCATGCCAAAAAAGATAAAATCCTCGAACGAGCTATCAAAGCCGCAGAGGAGAAGGTAGAGTACAAACGAGGTGTCAGGAGTGCCGCCAACGACGAGGACGTAGCTCAGGCATTCAGAACGTTTTCAATCCAGTTCATGAAGGAGAGCGCCTTCGACACTTTTCGCCGAAAGTATGCACCGATCATGGAGGGAACTTACCATCAAGAATTGCTCAAAGACTCCATTTGCAGGGCCGCCGTATTCGTCGCAGCGTGCAAAAAGGTTGGCCAAATGCACGTTTATCCATCTCAAAGCACGCTTAAACTCGAACTCATGGGACGTAAGGTAATTCATGACTTGATGGACATCCTATGGGAAGGAGCCCGTATTTGCGACACTGATTCGGATCGCAGCGAGTGCAAGAATGGCTTCGAGGGCAAGGTCTTCAAGCTAATATCGCGAAACTACCAGAAAGTCTTCAGCAGAGGGCTGGAAGAGGGCAGCCTTCCTGAGCGATACTGTAGACTCCAGTTGGTAACAGATCAGATTGCTGGCATGACAGATACTTTCGCAATAAAATTACACAAGAGGCTGATGAATGGTTGATACGCGCCATTGTGATCTAGCCAATCTTCTGCGAAAACGTGTATCCGGCTTTCTTGCAAGTAAAGCGAGGCTGAAGACTCCGCTCATGGCTACTCTCCGGCGGTTGTCGCAAGAGAAATTGCCGGCGGTCATTTTCGGTGGGGCATTAAGAGACCTTATGGTCCAAGGTCCCTCTACTGAACCGCGAGACGTCGACATAGTTGTCGACCGTGCATCTGTCGACGATCTGGCCAAGCTGTTTTCGGACGTATTAGTGCGTAGAACGAGGTTTGGCGGTCTACACCTGAATGTCAGGGGGTGGATGATAGACGTGTGGCCACTCGGCGACACCTGGGCACTTCGCCAATTTCGGATAGGAAGTGGAGATTTTGAGTCATTGACGCGCACGACCTTCCTCAATGTGGAAGCTGTTATCGTCGACCTTTCCGCCCCACAAAGTGGACGAAGGCGCGTCTATGCATCAGGATTCTTCGAAGCACTTCAAACCAGAGTGCTCGACATAAACCTAGAAGAAAATCCTTACCCAGAGCTCTCTGCGATACGCACCCTCGTAACAGCGGCGAAGCTAGAATTCAACCTGAGCAAGCGCCTGGCTGAGTACGTCGCTTACCAAATAGATAAAACTCCTCTTGAGGAGTTTGTAGATATACAACTCAAACACTACGGACTAGCAAAATTCGACACCGATATGATTCATAGGTGGTCCAAAATTATCGAAGCACAAGTGAACACCCAACCAGTTGTCCGCTTTCCTCGGCAATTGCAGCTTCCTCTTTGGGATGACCGAACGACGGCACCCCTCGCGAGTTAAATAGGCCCCAGAGCCGAGTCCTAAAACAAAGGCCAAAAGAGTTTACAAACCCGATCCACCCCCTCTTTTCCACAGCCTTCCACAGCCCCCATTGTGACGCATAACCTTTACTGAGGATTTCAAATATGCCAACTTGGGACTATGCACAAGCGCCCCACCAAAAACCTCGGCATCGCGGCAAAAACGGCGAGTCCCCAGCCAGCGCCCACGCCGCAAAACGAGAAGAAATCAGCTCCGATTTCCGAAAGGGACGAGGCTTCCGCCCGAGCCGCCCGCGTTAAGTCCTCTATTCGCAAGATTTTACTCGCAAACCCTTTGTTTCCAAGATTCTACGCGGACGTCGTCATATCCTCCGCCCCTAACTCCTATGAAGCCAGGATCTTAGCTCGCAACTACAAAAAAATTGTTGAGCACACCAATCTCGCTAAAGCAAATCTAGATCGAGCAAGTTTAGATCGAGCAAGTTTAGATCGAACCAATTTAGCGGAAGCAAATTTAGAGAAAGCGAATCTCGAGAAAACCAACAGGACCAATATGCCAGTTCAACCCAGCGTCAGAATCTGCACCCACATCAAGGTCACCGGAGTCCGTTGCGGCTCTCCCGCTCTTCGCGGAGAGCAATTCTGCTACTTCCACCAGCGCATGGTGCGCGGTGTCGCCACCCCGCCCAACGCCCGCCTTCATCCCATCGCCCTCATCGAGAGCGAGGAGGCCATTCAGGCCTCGCTCATGGAAGTCATCAACGCCCTCGCCCGCAACACCATCGACCTTCGCCGCGCCGAGCTCCTGCTCCGCGCCCTCCACATCGCCGTTCGCAACGCCCGCAACGTCCGCTTCAGCTTTCGCCAAAACGAAATGGTTCGCGAAATCCCCAACTACCCCGCCCCACCCAAGCCCGCCGTGCAACCCGCTCCCGAACCCCCGGTCGAAATCAATGCCGCGCCGTTGACCGAGCTCCAAACCTGGGCGACGCTCACAGTCGACGCCGCCGAAGCCAGCGCCACGCAACGAAAACCTCCAGCCCGCGCCGGACTCCCGCCCGAAAAGAAAAATGCCGTAGCCCAAAAAGGCGGCTAGCAGATGTGGCGAAAGCAGATTCCTTCCCGTCGCTTCGCTCACGGGTCGGAATGACAAATCTCTTCTCGCAGAATAGAGTTTAGGCGAGGGAGAACTCATGCGAGGACTGAAAGACAAGCGCGTCCTGATCACTGGCGGCGCGAGCGGGATTGGCGCGGCGACGGCGGCGCGGTTTCTGGAGGAGGGTGCGCGGGTTTGTGTGCTGGATCGCGACGAGAAGGGTTGCGGGCACATTCGGCACGAGTTGCCGCAGTTAGGGGAGGCGATTATTGCCGACGTCACCGACCTGATGCAGGTGGAGGCGGCGTTTGCCGAGGCCATCCGGCTGATGGATGGCGTGGATGTGCTGGTCAACAATGCGGGCATCAGCATTCGGCACAAGTTTCTTGAGATCACTCCGGAAGAGTGGGAGAAAGTCATTTCCGTGAATCTGACGGGAGTGTTTTATGTGGCGCAGACCGCGGCGCGGCACATGTGGGAGCGTTTTTCGGTCAAGCAAGGCAGCGGCGTGATTCTGCAGACGGCCTCGACCAATGGAATGACGGGGTATCCGTATTACGCGGACTACAACGCGACCAAGGCGGGAGTGATCGAGCTGACGCGGTCGATGGCGTTGGAGCTGGCGCCCAAGGTGCGGGTGTGCGCCGTGGCTCCGGGATATGTGCTGACGCCGATGCAGCGCGCGGAATATTCCGACGCGATGCTGGAAGAAGTGAATCAGAAGATTCCGCTGCGGCGGCATGCGAAGCCGGAGGAGATTGCGGGGCTGTTCGCGTACCTGGCGTCGGATGACGCGGCGTATGTCACGGGACAAGTGTTCACCATGGATGGCGGGGAGACTGCGGGCGGGCTGGCCAGCCGGTAAGGCCTCGGCGGCTGAGGCCGCGCGGGCGTTCACCAGCATTTGCGAATTCGAAATGAAAGCGATCGTGTTTCTGGGCGGAGGACGGATCACTTCGGCGCTGGCGGCGGGGTTGCGGCTTGCTGGATACGACCGCGAGATTGTTGTCTACGACCGTCATGTCGAAAAGTTGCGGGCGCTGCGGAGGGAATCGCGGGTGGAAGTGGCGCGTGATCTGAAGTCGGCGGTGGAGCGGGCGGACATGCTGATCATTGCGGTGCGTCCCGCATCGGTGATAGAGATGCTCGACGAAGTTGCGGGTTGCGGGGTCGCGCCGCCGAAGCTCTGCATCAGTCTGGCGGCCGGCATTCCATTGCGGAATCTGCGGGAGCGGCTCGGAGCTTCGATTCATTGGGCGCGCGCGATGCCGAGTCCCGTGTGCCGCATCGGAAGAGGGCTGACGCCGGTAAGCTTCGATGGGAGCGTTACCAAAGCTGAACGTCGGCGCGTGCGCCGGATGTTTGAGCAGGTTGGGCCCGTGCTGGAACTTGCGGATCGCCAGATGGACGCCATTACAGCCACGCATTCGCCGAGCCACGGATATCATGCGCTGGCGACGCTCGCTAAAGCTGCAGAACGCGCCGGACTGGATCGCGCGACGGCGATGACTGCGGCGGCGCATGCGCTGGGGGATTCGATTTTTTATTGGAAGCAGAGTGGGGTGAGTCTGAGCGAGTTGCTGCACGAAGCGGCTACGCCGGGCGGGATTGCGGCGGCGGCGATGGCGGCAATGGATGAAGGCGGGTATGCTCGCGCGGTCGAGAAAGGGATCCGAGCGGGCATCAGGCGGGCGCGAAGCAACGCGAGGCGGTAAGCTCCCGAGGGTTGCAAAGCAAGACCTCAGCGGCTAAAACCTATTTCGTTATCCCGCTTGAACGTGGCGCGCTAAAGCGCCGCTCTTCCACGACAAGTCATGCGGGTCTTGCTCCCACGGACGTTCGCTTCTTCCGGTCCCTGTTCGTTTTTGTGGCGGTTCCACTTTGGCGGCTGTCCTTACGTGTGTTTCCAGTTACCTTAGTCACCATCTGCGATTCAGTCGATTCTGTCACAATGTCCCATCTGCAATGGAAATTCTGACCCCCAAGGTGGCTCGACGCAGCACGCGGATTCGGGTGGAAATTCCGGTGAGCGTGATCAGCCTGGATCGAAGGCGGCCCTTTGCCGAGAAGTGCGTGGTGCTGATCGTGAGCGCGCAGGGCTGCGGTTTTCGTAGTTCGCGGGCGCTGCCGATGGAGACTCCGATCATGATTAACGATCTGCCGGGCGGAGGAAACGTGACCGGGCGGGTGGCAAACTGCCTACCGCTCGGAAGCGATGGCAAATATTTTCTGATCGGCACGTCGCTCTACACGCATGGAAATGTTTGGGGAATTGCCGATCCTCCGGAGGATTGGAACGTCGCGGAACAGAGCGACGCTGCTCGCGGTTCTGCTAAGAACGACGCGGAGAGCGCTCGAAAGAGTGCGGGGCGCAAGAAAGTGTGGCCCTACAACGTTTTCTCCGAAGGCGTTGAAGCTCGTAGCGGGCGCAAGTAAGGCCGCAGGCAGTTCGAAATGCGGGCCCCCAAGCCCGTCCGCCGCGGCAAGGTGAGTCTCTCCGCCAGTGAAAAATATTGAAAAATAAGGAGCGAAGCCGGTCTTGTTCTTTCGTAACTTCGCCAACTCCAACCACGCTGCCATACTTTGACATGGCCGAACAGTTCAACTTGATGGCGGTGGCTGTGGCGGGAAACGAAAATAAACCAGTCGATCGTCCGTTTCGCGTGAAGCTGCGCGGTTCGGTGTTGGCCCTGGTGCGGTTGCCCAACCGGCGCTCGGTGCGGGCAGCGTTCCATCAGCTTTCGACGTCGGGCGGAATCATCCATCTGGAAAAGCCGTTGGACGAGAAACTGGAAGTGGAATTGATTTTTCACATCGGGGAAGACACGATTCGCGGCAAGGCTCAGATGCTGTTTCCCATGTGGGCGACACAAGGTTGGATGCAGCCCTTCCGCTTCCTGGACTTTTCGGAGGCGAACCGGAACCTTCTAGACACGAATCTGAAATCTTTCCTGGGCGAAATAGCGAAGTCCGCTCCCGCCGGCGCCTGAGCCGAGGCTCAATCACGAAGCTCCACCCCGCAACTTCGGACATCCCGCCAAGACAGGCGCGTTACCGTGGTTACATTGGTCACGAGGCTGGAGGGGCTTATGATTCGGCATAGGGCCCATCCATGAAACGACTCAGCTTCGTAGTATCACTCACCAACAACGACAACGATTATCAGCAGGAACAAGCAGCCGCGGCGGAACGAGCCGGGCGGCGACTGGGCGTGGACGTGAAAATTATTCACGCGAGCAATGATGCCCTGACGCAAAGCCAGCAGTTGCTGCATTACGTGCAGGACTCCGGCGTGGTGCGGCCCGACGCGATCATGTTTGAACCCGCGGGCGGTACGGCATTTCCGCAAGTGGCGCGGGCGGCGGCGGCGGCGGGAATTGGTTGGGTAGTGCTGAACCACGAAGTGGACTACGTCCTGGAGTTGCGCCGTAGTTTTAAGGTTCCGATATTCGCCACCAGCTCCGATCACGTAGAGGTGGGCAAGATTCAGGGGCAACAGTTTGAGGCGTTGCTGCCGAAAGGGGGATCCATTCTCTACATCGAGGGCCCAGCCAACAGTTCCGCGGCGAAAGAACGAACCGCGGGGATGCTGCAAACCAAGCCGGCAAACATTCAGGTGAAGACGATGCGGGCGAACTGGACGGAGGAGAGCGCGTATCGCACGGTGAGTTCGTGGCTGCGTTTGCGAACATCTCAAGAAAGCCGCATTGATCTGGTGGGAGCGCAGGACGACAGCATGGCGATGGGAGCACGAAAAGCGTTCAGCGAAATCGCGGAAAGCGAACGGGCCCGCTGGATGAAGATTCCGATCACCGGCTGCGATGGAATGCCCAAGACCGGCCAGACGTGGGTGCGCAACGGGACGCTGGCGGCGACGATTTTCATCCGTCCCAATACGGACCTGGCGATGGAGATGCTCGTCGAGTGGTTTAAGAGCGGGGCCGCACTCCCGGAGCGGAAACTGATCCAGCCGGAGTCGGTGCCGACGCTGTACGATTTAGGCAAAGCGGCGGTCGGAAGGATGCAGCGGTCTGCCGGAGTTTGAGATTTGTCGAGTGAGGTTTAATGGCGTCCCCGCGGGGACGCCTTTCTTTTTGGAGCCTGCACCACCTCCGGGCGTGAGCTACTACCTTGCGACCCATCTGCGGAGTTCCGTCAAGTTACAGCGGATTAATACGTAACGTGTAGAATCTAGCCGCTCATTTTTTGCTTTTTTGCAGCATATCGGAGCGGGACGTTCAACACTAGTCCGCAGGACACGGAGAAGACTTATGGCGATTGCCACCCCAGCAGCCGGTGCCGGTAGCGCACAGTACAGCATCTGGCGCGTAATCATGGCCTCATCTGTGGGAACCATGATCGAGTGGTATGACTTCTACATATTTGGCAGTCTAGCGGCTATTCTGGGGCCGAAGTTTTATCCGCCGGGAAACGATACCTTCGCCTACGTTGCCTATCTGGCCACGTTTGCGGTCGGCTTTCTGGTGCGGCCTTTCGGTGCGCTGTTTTTTGGCCGCATCGGCGATCTGGTAGGCCGCAAGTACGCATTTCTGGTGACGCTCTCCATCATGGGGTTTTCTACATTTGCGATTGGATTGTTGCCGTCTTATGCAACCGCGGGATGGTTCGCCCCGATCGTGCTCCTTCTGATCCGAGTGTTACAGGGGCTGGCGCTGGGCGGCGAATATGGTGGCGCAGCGGTTTACGTTGGCGAGCATGTCCCCGACAATCAGCGTGGTTTCTATACCAGCTTCATCCAGATCACGGCTACGCTGGGCCTTTTCGTTTCCCTGATCGTCATTCTGCTGACACAGAGTTCGATGTCGAAGGAGGATTTTGCCGCTTACGGCTGGCGCATTCCGTTCCTGATCTCGATTCTTCTGGTCATCATCTCGCTCTACATCCGGCTGAAGATGAAGGAGTCGCCCATTTTCGCAGAGTTGAAGAGTGCGGGCATGACTTCCACCCAGCCGCTGAAGGACGCGTTCACCAAGTGGCCAAATTTGAAGAATGTTCTGATTTCGCTTTTTGGCGCCACGGCCGGGCAGGGCGTGGTGTGGTATACGGGACAGTTCTATGCGCTGTTCTATATGCAAACCATTCTGAAGGTGAATGTAAAAACCGCGAACATTGTGGTCGCCATCGCGCTGCTGCTGGGGATGCCATTTTTCACCGTGGTGGGCGCACTCTCCGATCGCATCGGGCGGAAGAAGCTGATGATGGCGGGCTGCCTGCTCGCGGTGGTGACTTACATTCCGATTTACCAAGCGATGCAGCGCGCCGCCGGGAATAATGTAGTGACGGTAAAATCGGCGCGCAACAAAGTGACGGGCGCGATCTCGCTGGCGGCCATGACGACAGACGCGAGCGGAGCATTGGTGGCGGCGAAGGAAGCTGCAAATCCGAATCGCACCATGCTGGTGCTGCTGGTGTTGATACAGGTTCTCTACGTGTGCCTGGTGTATGGCCCGATCGCGGCGTACCTGATTGAAGCGTTCCCGGCGAAAATCCGTTACACCTCGCTCTCTCTGCCCTACCACATCGGCAACGGCGTGTTTGGCGGGTTGTTGCCCTTGATTGGATTATCTTCAGTGGCGGCCACGGGAAATATTTATGCAGGACTTTACTACCCGATGATTGTGGCCGGGATGACGTTCATCGTCGGCAGCCTACTGCTGCGGGAGACGAAGGCGGTACGTATTTGGGATGAGGCGGGACGGGGGCGGTAGTCGACGTAAGAGCGCTTTCTTGTTTCAGGTCAAGTCTTCGCTCCGCCTGAAAACCGGCTACGTTCAGAGTGATACCCGGAACCGACACGAAGCACAGGAGAAGGGCGAATATGCTAGATTGAACTTCGCGGGCCTATAGCTCAACGGTTAGAGCAGCAGACTCATAATCTGTTGGTTCCAGGTTCAAATCCTGGTGGGCCCACCAAACCCAGCCATCACGGAACTGCAGCAAGCTTCAGTAACTTTCGCCAAAGCGCTTTCCCGCGGAAGTGGATGTTAAATCGCAAGTGCGGCCGCGATTCAGTTCAATCGAATTTGATGAGTTCCCGTTCAGAGAAGTCTCCTTCCTATCGCCGGGCTGCGATTCTGTTCGGCGTCGTAATGTTTTTCTCGTTCACATATTTCTATGAGGGTGGCGGATGGAATCAGAATTCCCGCTTCGATCTGCTGCGCGCCATCGTCGAGCGCCATACCTTGCAGATCGATGCCTACCATGAGAACACTCAGGATAAGGCACATTTCCAGGGACACTATTATTCCGACAAAGCGCCGGGGCTGGTGTTTCTGGCCGTGCCATTTGCTGTGATCGCTAGAACTGCGCTGCGGATGGCGGGAGTTGAAGCGGAATCGGCTCGAGGCGAAGTGGCGCTGTCTTATGTTGCCTGCGCTGGCGCGGTGGCTTTGCCGACGGCACTGGCGGGAGTATGTCTGTATTTTCTGGGATTGCGATTCGCGGGCGGCGCCAGTGGGGCGGCGTTTGGAACGCTGGTCATGTGCCTGGGCACACCGATGTGGGCATACGCGAGTTTGTTCTGGGCGCATGCCTTGGTGGGAGCGTGCCTGATTTTTGCTTTCGCGGCTGCGTTGAAGGTGGGCGACAGCAAAGATGGGCGCGCGGATTTTTTGTGGGCGCTCGCGTTAGGGCTGGCGGCGGGATGGGCGACGGTGACGGAATATCCCGCAGGCCCGGCCTCTGCGATGCTGGCATTTTTCGCGTTGTCGCAGGCATGGGAACGCGGCAGTGCGGCGCGCTGGCGTGTGATCGCGGGAGTGGGCTTAGGGGCTGCGATTTGCGCAGTCGTACTGTTGGGCTATCTGCATGCGGCGTTTGGCACGTTTCGTCCGAGTTATTCCTACTACGATCCGAATTCGTTTTCGTTCATGCGGCAGCAAGGATATCTGGGACTGACTTATCCACACCCGGACCGGCTGTTGAAGATTCTGTTTGGATGCTCGCGCGGACTGTTCTTTGCGTCGCCGGTGCTGGTGGCGGCTCCCGTTGGACTGTGGTGGTTGTGGAAGGAGAAAGTGTGTTCGGCGGCCGGGCTGGTGGCGGCCGCGATCGCTTCGTATTACTTTTTGTTCAACGCATCGTTCTACTGGTGGAAGGCGGGGCTCTCGTTCGGGCCGCGATATGCGGGTGCGAGCATTCCACTGCTATGCCTGGGTTTGCCGGTAGCATGGCGGCGGGCTACGCCGGTGTGGCGCCGGGTGATGACTGCCTGGGCTCTATGCAGTGTGTTTCTGGCCCTGATGGTGGTTTCGACGACATCGCAATTGTCCATGCAGGATGGTTGTCCGATCGTGCATTCGGTCTGGCCGGCGTTCTGGTCGGGACATGTGGCGGTAAATCGCGAATCGATGTTGACGGTCGCGGAAGCGGGGTCGAGCGGGGAGTATGGAGCGTTCAATCTAGGTGAGTTGGTCGGGTTCCATGGGCTCGCGAGTTTGATTCCATTGTTTGCGATGTGGGGAATTGCGGCGGTGCTATGGTGGCGGATGCGTCGTGTGGAACGACGAACAGATTCTTTGTGAGCTTGGCAGTTTGAACGCGCCCTCCTGCGTCTATGTATTTCTTTTCTTTCGCCCTTTTAGGGCTTGCGCATTTCCACTTCTCCACCCACGGCTTGCGCCGTGGGCTGCATTCTGTCGCCGCTTCGCGGCTGGGGGCGCACCCGGCGTTGAAACGCCGGCTACTTTCAGGCGCGCCTACGGCGCGCGGGCAACGGGATCCAGTTCACGGCGCCTCGGAGGCGCTATTCTCCGTGTAAGATAATCTTTCGGAACATTTATGGCCGAGGTCGAAACAGCGGTGGTCGAGATTGATTTACTGCGCAGAGCCTACGCGGCGTTCAATCGGCGAGAAATTGAGACCGTGCTCGGGCTGATGCATACCAATGTCGATTGGCCTAATGGGATGGAGGGCGGTCGCGTACTGGGAACAGCAGCCGTGCGGGATTACTGGACGCGTCAGTTCCAGTTAGTCGATTCGCACGTGGAGCCGAAGAACTTCACCACGGAATCGGACGGACGAATCGCGGTTGATGTGCATCAGGTCGTTCACGACAAAACCGGGAAGCTGCTGGCCGATCAGCTGGTTCAGCATGTGTACGAGATACGGGACGGACTGATTCGAAGCATGGAGATTCGGCCTTAGACTGAATGGTTAAAGCTCGAATCTTGAATAGTCGAATCCTAATTTATTTCGAGGGAAATTATGGCGCACACTGTTTTTTGCGTGAAGTTCAAGAAAGAGATGCCGGGGCTGGATGAGCCTCCATTCGACAACGAATTGGGGCAGAAGGTTTACGACAACGTTTCCCAGGAAGCGTGGAAGATGTGGACCGAGCATTGCAAGATGCTGCTGAACGAGTACCGGCTGAATCCGGCGCGGCGCGAGGATCAGGAAGTGATCGTCAAGCAGATGGATCAATTTTTCTTTGGCGAAGGATCAGCCAGGCCGAAGGAGTACGTGCCACCGGCGGAGAAGTGATCGGCGCGCGAGCTTAGAGTCAAGAACAAAGTCAACGGCGGCGGGCAAGAGTGCCCGCCCCACATTTTTCTCACCCCAGATTTTCCTGCTCACGTTTTCCTGTTTACTGTACTACCAGTTGGAACGTGGTGGAGGCTGTCGAGGTGCCTGACGTGCCTTTCACCGTAATACTGTAGCTCCCCTTGGGGGTTCCGCCGCTGGCTACGGTGTTGTTGCTGCCGCCGCAGGAAGCCAGCCATAGGGTTGAGAATCCCAGGATTACGATCAGTCCCAGCAGGCGCATTCCCTGCATCGAACTCCGGCGAGCTCCCGCCGTAAACATGACGCCCAGCAATCCCGGCAGCAGCGCCGCGTAAAAGATTCGCGTGCCACGATCGGAATGCTGTAACGATCCGACGGTGGGGGCGGTCGTGGTGATGTTGAAACTAACCGGCCCCTGCGCGTTGATCGGGTTGGGAACGTTGCAGACCGATCCCGGGGCAGCGTCGGTGCAGGTGAAGGTGATCGTTCCCGTAAAGCCGGTGTTGAAAGTTACGTTCACCGTGGCATTCACGCTCGCGCCTTGGGATACTGCGAAACTTGTGGACGTGGGAGTGAGGGTAAAGTCCTGCGGCAAAGTAGCGGCCCAGGCCGTGGCCAGACTGTTTGCATCCACGGAGCCGAGACCGGTGACCAGGTTATAGCCGGTAGTGGCATCGGCGCTCGAAGCCTGGTAACCAAGAACACCGGTGCTGGGACACCGATATGCCACGGGCTGCACCGCAGGAGTGCCCACCGTGCAATAAACCAGGTTATTGTTGTCGGCATTAGTCGCGTCCACGACGTGGAAAGCGCCGTTGGAGGACGTCGCGGCCAAGGAATAAAGCGTCGGGTTAATGTTTCCCAAGCCGGAAGAACCGAGGTATTGGTTGAGCAGGGCGACGATCCCCGCAACTATCGGAGTGGAGACCGATGTCCCACCGATGATGGCAGGAGCATTCAAATTGCTGCCGAGCGCGTTCTGAATGCCGGCAGCGCCACCGGGAGCGCAGACGCTGCCTGTTCCTGAGTCGCCCAATTCCGACAACTGGGTGCAGTAAATGTATCCGGGAAAATTCGGCGTGGCCAGAAGCGAGACGTCGGGTGTGAAGCGCACGGCGGCCTGTCCTGAAATCGTGACTGTCTGCCACGCAGGCTGCGGAAAGCCGGAGACGCAGGCCGAATTGTCCGCGGTTTGCTTGGCGCAGTTGCTGGGTCCGCCGCCGCTGGAAGAAATGCCCTGGCCCCCTTGAAGGGAAAAGTCAGTTTGCACGTCCTGGGCATTGGTGATCGGAACCCAACCGGGCACCGCCGGACTGCCGCCCGAAGTGCAGAACGTTCCTGGATTCTGCTTGCAGTAATCCACAAATTCGGCATCGTCATTCCAGGCTTGTTCGGGAATGTAGGAAAGCGCCGTGCCGCCGTCCGTGCCATTGCTCGCACCCCAGTATTGGCTGGCGCTCATATTGGCCAGGGAAAGCGCGGTTCCGCCGACACCGGTCACTTCCGGACTGCTTGCGGGATAACTCACGGCTACGCCGCCCTGGGCGGAGGCGCCGTTGGGATCGGTGCTCGGGTTATACGGAGTGTTCGGATCGCATTCCGCCGCGCCACTATCGCCGCTGGAATTGAGGAAAGTGATTCCTTCCGCATTCCCTTTCATGAGTTCCGTCTCATCGGCGCCAGCCTGTCCCGATGATGTCAGAACAAAGTTGTCTTCGAACTCGCACAGGCCGTAACTCAAACTGATCACCGTCTCGCCCAGCGTGTCCTGATGATCGATGGCATAGTAGAAAGATGTGAACGTGTCGCTGGAATTCACGTAGATGATCTGGGCACCCTTAGCGACAGCGCCAGCCCATTCCACATCCAGGTCGGCTTCACTTACATCTCCATTCGTTGAAACGCCCGGGTCTGTGCCACCCAGCACATACTGAAAGTGAGAATCGTTACAGGCGGTAATCACCAAGCTGGCGTTAGTGGTGCAACTAATGGGGGAGAGTCCGAAGCCGGTGCGGAAATCGGTGATGTCGGCCAGATAAATATCGGTCTGCCCCATCACAGCCAACTTCTGGCCCGTCCCGTCGATGCCGGCGGTGTAGAGCGCCTTAATGTCGTAGATTGTGGCGATGTCGCCGGGTGCGACCAGGTCTCCGAAGTTCGAACTGTTGTAATAGGGGCGGGCTACGGAATTCCGGCGGATGCTCCTCGGCCGCGGTTTGAAATCGTGCAGACCGCGAATACCGGTGACCACGCCGCTCATCGCCGCGGGGATGGAAGGCGCGGTGGCGTTGGCGTAGTGGAGTTCACCATTCACGTTGTAGCGGTGGATCTCGGTGCCGAACGCGTTCTGGACCTGCGCAGCGCTGCCATTGAAGGAAATCCAGTTGCGCCCGCGGGCCACGTCAACCGTGGTGAATCCCTGCGACTTCAACCAGGCCGCCATTTGCTGCGCGTCATTCTGGCTCAGGCCGAAGCGGTCCGCATATTGTTGTGGCGTGATCCATTTGTGGTAATTGGGCGATTTGGGGTCCTGTTGCTGGGCGAGAAGTTGGTTGAGCGCTTTCCGCTGACTGGCAGTAGGCACGGTGAGCAGCGTGATCGTCCCCATCCGCATCGCGGGATCAACTGGCCCCTGGTCGTACTGGGGCAATGCTTTGTGGTGGACATTGCCGGCCAGCTTTACTCTTTCGCCGCTGGCCAAGGCACCCGTGATGCGGTCGGGCGTGGCGGCAAAACTGAGCGTGGAGAAGAGGTTGGCGATCAAAAACGCAGGTAAGACCAACTTCACGAGTCGCATGAAAGCTCCGGGGGAGATGGGGATACTGCTACATTTTAACCTGATAAAGGCTTGTCCCTATTCGATAAGACGCTGGCACAGAAGGTTGTATCGCCGACAAAGTAATGACAAAAGGGACGGCGCTACGCCATGCAATTTGAAGCGAGACTCGTATCGGGACATGCCTTCAGGCATGCCGCCAAGAATAGTTAGAGTCCGCTGACTTTCGCCGCTGTGCCGTGACCGCCAAGCCGCGGCGGCTGAAGCCCCTACCGAATTGTCGCCCTGTGGCGCCATTGCTGAGGTGGCTGCGGCAAACTCCCTTTTCCGCAACCTCTGAAGCGATGCCGTCTATGGATCTCTTCCCAAACTGGACCATTACCGCTATGCGAATAAAACCCGGCCGTTCGGCCAAAGTTGCGGCAGAAAATTAGGATAAAACCCGCCACGGATGAGGGGAATCAGGCTGCGGCCCTGAAACGGCGAATTTCTGACCCGCTGCCGTATACTGCCCCTGCCTGTTTCAGCCGCCCATGGACTCTCCAAACGCCGCGAAATTCCGCCTCGCATACATTGATTGGATGCGCGGGTTGGCCTGCGTGCTGATGTTCCAGACTCACTGCTACGACTCCTGGCTGAGCCCCGCGGCGCGGCAGAGCCGCTTTTTCATGTACTCGCAGCTGGGAGGAACGTTTCCCGCCCCGCTGTTTCTTTTTCTCGCGGGAATCTCATTCGCGCTGGTCACGGAGAAACTGCGGCAAAAAAATGTTCCGCCCGCGCAGATTGCGCGGAGTACTATCTGGCGCGGAGCGGAGATTTTCGGCTACGGCCTGCTGTTTCGCTTACAGGAATTTCTCGTGGCCTGGGGATGGGCGCCCAAGAGCGATCTGCTCCGAGTTGACATTCTCAATACTATCGGCATGTCGATGATGTTGATGGGCGTGGTTTGTTGGCTGGTTCTGGCTTTGAGGCGCGGCCCAGACGACCGTCTCGCCCTGGTACTGGCTGCCGCCGGAACTGCACTGGTCATTTCCCTGCTGACACCGCCGCTGTGGACTACGTGGCGTCCGACGTGGCTGCCGTGGCCGCTTGAGTCCTACGTGGACGGCGTGCACAACCTGGGAGTTTCGCAAGCCGGACTGTTCCCCGTTTTTCCCTGGACGGGCTTCGCCTTCGCCGGGCTGGCT
The DNA here is from genome assembly GCA_963709305.1 of uncultured Acidobacteriaceae bacterium. Lineage (GTDB taxonomy): Bacteria > Acidobacteriota > Terriglobia > Terriglobales > Acidobacteriaceae > Sulfotelmatobacter. The sequence goes on from CAVPWO010000019.1 coordinate 596,791, forward strand.
GTGGGATTCATTCTGCAAAGCTCATGGACACGCACGCAGGAGCCGCGAGTATTTTTCTCGCTCGGCCTGGCGGGCAGCGTGCTGATTGAATTCGCGCGCTGGCTGGAGGCGCAACCGCGTCAACTTTATGCGGTCAATGATTATTGGCATACGAGCCCGAGCTTCTTTCTGATCCGCGTGGGCATGTTGCTGGTGATTCTGACCGGGGCTTACGCCTGGTGCCGCTGGGGACTGGCTCAGCGCGGATTCAGTCCGCTCATTTTGCTTGGGCAAGCATCGCTGCTGGTGTATTGGGTGCATCTCGAATTCGTTTATGGACGCGTCTCGATTTTGCCGAAGCGTGCGATGACGATCGGCGGGGCGTCGGGGGGTTTGTTGATAATTTTTCTGGCGATGCTGGCGCTGGCATACGTCCGCACGAAAATGAAAGGCCGCGGCATGGAAGTGCTGACGTGGTTTGATCGCGCCCCGGCGCGGACCTGAGGCCAGGAAACCTTTCGTTTCGCGGAGGACTTCCCGGATCTGATCCAACCGTGGCCGGATCGATGAGTGTTATCGCCCTGGTTACGGAACTATCCTAGATTCTTGTCGGCAGAGTGATCGGCGCAAACATGGGATTTAAACTCTTTGTCACGCTGCAACTCGAAGTTGCGCATCATTCCATCGAAAGATTCGCCCTCAGGAGCACCGGAAGGCTTGAACCGCCATCCACATTCGGAGCAACCAAAACCTCGGAAACTCTTAAGCTCAATCCAAACCAGTTGCCTGCTCATGGCTGCCTCGGTCGCGCCAACGAGTACCAGCGGGCTGTCATAGGGATAAACATCGCAGTCTACATACGCCAATTTTGATGGGTCTGTCGGGTATCCGACATACCTAGATTGGGATGCGCTCCAATGGCCCGCTCTATGATCGCGTTCTGCGCTCTCTTTTTGAATGTGCGTTATTGCTCAGATTCGGCTTTCAAATCCGAGGTACCTTCGTAAGCGGGAAAAGGAGTCCGGCCCCGCACCGTAGACAGGGAAATTTGGAGACCCGTCGCAGAACAGCCAGTAAAGAAATGGACCCACTGAAGCTGATGATCCTGATTGCAAGCTTTGCTGCGAGTTAGAGGGTGAGCACAGAAAGAAGTCGGGTCTTGCCTCTGCAACCAGGTGAATACCGATTACCCAAAAGGATGATTTATGGAGGGCAAACGCAGAGGAGCCGTGCAGTCTGGCGAGCGGACGAATACCCAAGGGAGACCAGTCAGCAGCCTCATACTCCTATCGATTTCCGATAGCGACTATAGCTCACTGCGTCCCCATCTCGAATACGTCAGCTTGCCAAACCATCTAGTCCTTCATGAGGCAGGCGGAAAGCTGGAATTTGCCTATTTCCCGAATCGAGGTTTGATTTCTCTTGTAGTCGTAATGAAAGATGGAAGAACCGCCGAAGCTGGCATCGTTGGAAATGAGGGCTTTACAGGCACGCTGGCGGCTGTTGGCCTGAGGAGGAGTCCCCTTAATGCGGTGGTGCAAATCACGGGGGATGGGTTTCGGGTCGAGGTCGGCGCTTTGCAGAACACGCTAGAGTCCGCTCCACACCTGCTACTGATGTTAAGCCGCTATGCCGCAATTCGGAGTTTGCAGGTTGCACAAACAGCAGCGTGTAATCGGCTGCACGAAATCGGGCAGCGCCTTGCTCGGTGGTTGCTAATGACTCAGGATAGAGTGGCTTCAGGTTCGCTGCCCATCACTCATGATTTTCTCGCAACGATGTTAGGGACGGATCGACCCAGCGTGAGCGAGGCGGCTGGTGTTTTGCAGAAGAAGAAGGTTATCGAGTACACCCGGGGCGCAGTGAAGATCGTGAATCGCAAGAAACTTGAAAACTCCGCCTGTGAATGCTATGAGGTTATCCAACGGTATGATGGCGAACTTGGCTTGAAATAACCATAACTGAAGAACAACCTGCCCTTGATTGGCGACCGCCAACACGTCGTTGGACTCCATCGACCTTGCGGCGGAATCATCCTATTCCTCGATGAGTTAGAAGGGGTCGACCTGGGGAAAATGAATCTTCAGCTTATAGCAAATGTAGAGAATCAGGATCGCGCCGACTGTGGAGAAAATCAGTCCGGCGGGATGATATCTTTCATTAGCCGGGCGCGAAAACATGTGGGTCACGGCGCCGCCGAGGATCGATCCGATGATACCGAGGACGATCGTCCAGAACATCGTCATGTGAACGTGCATCACCGATTTTGCGATAAGCCCGGAGATTAGCCCGATGAGTATGTACCAGATTAAGTGAAACATAGGTTCCCTCCAAGCGTCTGCCAGCAGAGCGCCGTCGAGTATATCCCACGAGTCTGGCATTGGCCACATCTTCCCTGATCGCGGCCCTGATCGCGGCGGACCGCTAGCGGTCGTCCCAACCGAAACTCTCAACTTAGACCAAGCGGAGTAGAGGGTGGACAGGAGCGCAAGTTGCACAATTCTCCGGCCAGCACTAGAATTCGCGCGGAAAATCATCTCACCCTTTGTTCAATGGAGGCAACAACATGAGGACAAGAACGAGTGTATTGACGCTGGCCTTGTGCTTTGCAGCAAGCGCAGTTTGTTTCGCCAGCGACACACAGATGGGCACCTGGAAGTTGAATGAGGGCAAGTCAAAAATTGCTGCCGGCATGCCGAAGAACAACACAATCGTCTTTGAGGCCGCGGGCGACAGCGTAAAAGTCACGATCGATGGCACGACGGCCGACGGGAAGCCGATGCATAGCGAGTGGACTGGCAAGCTCGACGGCAAAGACCATCCGGTGACCGGCGATCCGACTTCCGATATGCGGTCGTACAAGCAGATCGACGATCACACCTTGGTGTTCAATATCAAACAAGGCGGAAAGGTTACGATTACCGGCCGAGTTGTGGTATCGGCGGACGGCAAGACCCGAACGGTCACAACCGTTGGAACCGATGCGCAGGGCAAAAAACTCAAAGGCATGACTGTGTATAACAAGCAGTAGCGCGATTTCTCCTGAGAAACGTAGCCAGGTGGAGCGATGCCCTTCCGTTCGGTCCGAACGGGAGGGCATTTGTTTGATAGCTAACCGCACCGGCCGAGGAAATGGGCTTGAACGTTCGCCGAACTGCGCGCGGGCGAAGCATCCCCAACCATCTTAATTTCTATTGCTGCACAGCGACGCGGAGCAGATACTTCTTAAAACGCAACTTGTGAATACCGCTAGGGTTGCATCAACAGACGTGCAAGCGCAAAAACGATCTGCCTGACCTCGGCTGTGAAGTAAAGTCATGCGCACCGATTCGAAATCTCCGGTTGCCCTGAGTTCGATTCTTGTTTCTTGCTGCCTGCTGTGCAGTTGCGGAAACCAGGCCCCTTCCACTCCCCCCACCCAGCCCCCACCGCCGCCTTCGGCGCCGAGCTTTTCTTGTTCGTCTTCTCAGACTGATGTGATGCAGTATTTCGCAATGAGCAAGCAAAACCGAGGCAGCCAGTTCCTGAAGGGGCAGCAGAACTCCGTCTATACTGAGGTGTTTCCTGACGATGACTTTGCCTCGACCGGCTATTGGTTCTGGCTCAAGAGCGCTAGCGCGCACGGTTTCGATGTAAAAGCATTCGATCAGAATTACATCTACATTCGTTCTACGGAGCTGATTTGGGACGATAATACGACATTCAAACGCTTTGCCAGCGACCTGCCGATTGCCGCTCGTTGTGTGGCTGCCGACGCTCCCGGACCCGAAATTCAGGTGCCCGACACGACCTTCCAGTACTTCTCCTCGTGCAGTCCGTACAAATCCAGCAACCTCGGAACTGCACTCAATGATCTGGATGCTCCGGTGCTGATGGACACCGGGGGGAGCCTGGGGCAGTTGCCCACGCGAGTGCTGCACTATCGCTACAACTGCGATAGCGCCTTTCAGAACTGCATCAACGAAGAGCAGTTCTTCCTGGCCTACGGGTTCGGGCTATGGGAATGGAAGCATTACCAGAAAGGGATACTGGTCAACTCGACGCTGATCAATAATATTGGGACCGGTACCGCCGCCGGAACGCTGCCCTGTACCCAGAGTTACCAGCAGTAAGCCGTCTCAATCCGATAGTCGTACCATCACTGGGAACTCATTGCCGGACCGAACGATTCAGCTTGCAGCCAAAATGAAGCGATGCTTTCCGTTCGATCCGAGTGGAAGGGCATTTGTTGATACGGCGTTTCTTGATAGCCCAGTTTCGTCAGGGACGCGGATCATTGGGCGGGGATTGCGGACCGCCTTCCGTAAGTTTCACTTCTATCTCCGCTTGTGCGTGCGCGTGATCAAGCCGTACGCCCCAATTCACTCGCCGGACATATCTTTGCTCAACGGCCGCGATCCATTCGTTGACGCGGTCGGGCGAGTACACGTCCCCGGGTTTCGGCGAGTACGCCATGGCTTCTTCCGGAAGATCGCTGAGACCGAAAACACTGAAACGCTTCACATGGTAGATGCGTCCCGGCTCCACGACGAAGACTCGCTTTGTTCCGGTCTGCCTTATTTCAACCTTAGCTTCCCAATAGCCCTGTTCGTAGTACGCGTTTCGGAGCATGTAGGCTGCGTACATCTCGGGGTTATTCTTATCTGTCCAACCGTGCTCGACCGAGCCCTGTTGAGCGCACGAGTACACGCTCAGAGAAAGCACGATGAGTAGAAACCCGATTCGTTGACTCATGACCAACCTCCACCAATTACGGTTGCCCAAGGATCGCCATCACACGCATTGACTCGCCACAAACGCCACCACTTCGCGCTCGGCCCAGCGGCCATCGTCGGCGGCATCGCTGTTCTGTCCGCCATTGCGTTCGCCGAGAAAGGCGCAGTGGCCACCGTCGGCGGTCTCCACGTATGTGATGTTGGGATTGGCCGCAATGCGGCGCAGGGTCTCGGGTTGCATGCGGATGAAGGGATCGTTCGCGGCATGAATAATCAGCGTGGGCACTGCGATGCGGTGGACCACATTGGCCGCCGCGGCCCGCGCGTAGTAATCGTCGGCGCCGGCAAATCCGCAGTAGTAGGCGGTGATGCGGTCATCGAACATTCGCAGGCTAGAGATGCCGCGCAACCGCGATAGATCGAACTTGCCGGGAAACAGCCGCGCCTTGTTCCGAATCCTGCGAAACAATTGCAACAGGAAGTAATACTCGTAGACACGGTTGCGCTTCTCATGCAGTGCGTCCGCCGAGGCCGCCAAATCGATGGCCGGACAAACCGCAGCCACCGCGCAGAATTGTGACGGTCCCCCGCTGCCCCACTCTCCGGCCAGTTTCAAGACCAGGTTCCCACCCATCGAAAATCCGATCAGCGCGAAGCGGGAGACGCCGTCATTTTCCAGCACGCTTCGAACGACCGCGGCCACATCGCCCGATAGGCTCGAGTTGTAGAGCGTGGGTGCGCAAGCATCCATTCCGCCGCAATTGCGCTGGTTCATCAGCACGACGTTCATGCCTGACGCCAGTCCATTGCGCGCCACGCCCAACATGTACTGCGAATCGGAAGAACCTTCAAGGCCGTGTACAACGATCAAGGTCAGGGCCTCGTGCCGATGTGTCTCGCCTTGCCAGTAGCACCAGCAGCGAATCTTGATGCCGGGCTCAACCTCGACCAGGCGCTCTTCGGCCTGCGGCAGACGAATTCTTCGCGGCAGCAGGAAGCTTGCGATGGTCTGCACGTGGCCGCCGGCCATCCAGCGGCGCGCACGGAAGGGCGCGCGCCGTGTAACGGCGTCAGGCTCAGCCCGAATTTGCTTCGTCCCCACAAATTGATTCTAATGGAGAATAGAATCAGATCAGGAGTGAACCCGATGCCAATTTTTGAATACGTCTGCAAGGAATGTCATCACCAGTTCGAAACACTGGTCTACGGCAAGCAAAAGGCCGAGTGTCCCAAGTGCCACGCCACCAAGCTGGAACCGCAGCTTTCAGTGTTCGCGGTGTCGACGAAGGGTTCCTCGGCTTCGGCCTCCGCGACGGGCGCGTGCGGGTCGTGCGGCGATCCCCGCGGCCCCGGCGCGTGCTCGCTGGGGGACATGAATTAGCATCCCGACAATCGTATCGGCTAAAGGTTGAGAACCATCCCAACCTGCGCATTCCGCTGCATTTCGCGTTCCGGCCGCCCTTGCCGGCGGCACGTCTCGCGGGTGCGTGAGTGCTCGCGGCATGGCCGGCCGTTACCCAACTCCGTACTCCGCACTCTGCGCCGCTTCCGTCACACGGGACTGCCCGAGCAATCCACTCTTATTTTCCGTTTCTGCGTCACCAGACCATAACGAATTCGCACTTTCGCCGAGCCATGACTTGTGACTGGCGGCGAAGAAGAGTACAGTTACACACTTTCCAAGGGAGACTGCGATGTTCACGCCGCCGAGTCTGACGATTGCGCTGGTGATGACGATCATCAGCGCGATCTGCTGGGGTTCCTGGGCCAACACTTACAAGGGCGTTAAGAATTATCGTTTCGAACTTTTTTATTGGGATTACGCGATCGGCATTTTTCTGATTTCTCTGATTCTCGCCTTCACCATGGGAAGCAGCGGGCACGACGCCAACAGTTTCGTGAACAACGTCGAGGCCGCGGACCCTTCCAATATCATCTCTACTCTGGTTGGCGGGGCTATATTCAACCTTGCGAATCTCTTGCTGGTGGCAGCCATCGACATGGCGGGACTCGCCGTCGCTTTCCCGGTTTCGATCGGAATTGCCCTGGTGGTGGGCGTGGTGTTGAACTTCATCCTGCAACCCAAAGGCAACGGCCTGCTTTTAGCCGGGGGCGTTGCATGCGCTCTGGTCGCGGTGATTCTCGATGGCAAAGCCTACGGCAGCCTCGCCCGGGCCGGACGAGGGGCTTCACGCAAGAGCATCGTTCTGTGCGTGGTTTCCGGAACTTTGATGGGACTGTGGAGCCCATTCATGACCTATGCCATGACCCGCGGACACTCTCTCACGCCTTATAGTGCGGCGACGTTCCTCACGCTGGGAGCGCTGCTTTCCTGTTTTGTGTGGAATATCTATTTCATGAAGAAGCCTTTGGTAGGCGAGCCCGTGAATTTCAGCGGATTTTTCAGTGGACCGACTTCGGGACATTTGCTTGGACTGATCGGCGGCGCGGTGTGGGGTTTGGGGACGGTGTTCAATCTCACGGCCGGCAAACTGACCGGGCAGGCCATTTCCTATGCCATCGGCCAATCGTCGCCGATGGTGGCTGCGCTGTGGGGGGTGCTGGCGTGGAAAGAATTCGCAGGATCAGGCCCTCGCGCCAAACTCTATCTTGCTCTGATGTTTGTGTTCTACGGGTTGGCGATTCTGCTGGTTGCGCGCGCCTACGGCTAAACCTAAGCTGCGCTCTAAAGCAGCATGCCGGCAATCGAAGCCGACATCAGGTTGGCCATTGTCCCCGCCAGCATGGCGCGAACACCAAGGCGAGCCAGTTCACCCCTCTTGTTGGGAGCAAGCGCGCCAATGCCGCCGATCTGGATTCCGATCGAACTGAGATTCGCGAAGCCGCACAGAGCGAAGGTTGCAATCGTCACGGATCGGGGGTCAAGCGCGGCTTTCTGTGCTCCCAGCATGGAAAACGCGACCAGTTCGTTGATTACCATGCGTGTGCCCAGCAGGTTGCCGACGATGCGGCAGTCGTGCATGGGAATGCCGATCACCCAGGCAATGGGGGCGAAGATCACTCCGAAAATCTGTTCCAGGCTTTGCGGGAACCAGCCGAAATGATTGTGGATCCCTCCGAAGATTCCGTTGACGAGAGCAATCAGCGCGAGAAACGAAATCAGCATCGCGGCAATGTTGAGCGCCAGATGCAGGCCGTCGGTCGTCCCTCGCGAAATTGCGCCCAGCAGGTTCTCTTCCTTCTCCGTTTTCTCTTCTTCGGCACTCATCACGACTTGACCGGCGGTTCGCGCCTGTTCGGTTTCCGGCACCAGCATCTTCGCCATCAGCAGGGTTCCCGGTGCTGTCATGATCACGGCGCTCAGCAAGTGTTTCGGGTCGATGCCGAAAGATATGTAGGCCGCCATAATTCCGCCGGAGACGTGCGCCATGCCGCTGGTCATCACGGTCATCAGTTCCGAGCGGGTCAGGTCCGGCAAAAAGGGACGGATAGTCAATGGCGCTTCAGTTTGTCCCATGAAAATGCTGGCAGCTACATTTAGCGATTCGGCGCCGCTCGCTCCCATCACTCGCGTCATGACCCAGGCAAAAATCCGGATGATGATTTGCATGATGCCGAAGTGATAGAGCACCGCGAAGAAAGCGGCGATGAAAATTACGGTTGGCAACACCCCGAAGGCGAAGTAGCCGAGTTGCGATCCCGGCTTGGCGAGGTCGCCAAAGACGAAGTGAGATCCGGCGTAGGCGTAACTCAACAGCCTGGTGACCCCGTCTCCGGCTTTCTGAAATACGATCCGGCCCGCTTCAATTCTCAACACGAAAATCGCGAACACAAATTGCAGTCCCAGGCCCCAGGCGACAGTTTTCAGGCGAATCGCCCGGCGATTCGTGGAGAAGACGTAGGCGAACCCGAGCATCGTCAGCAGGCCAAGAATTCCTGTGAATCGTCCCATTCAGTTTTTCTCCGCGGAATTGCCGATGACTCTGTGGATGAGTGGCCTTCTGCTAGACGGGTTGTCATCGGTTACCGCATAACTCGCTTCAATCAGTTGTCGGGCTCGTGCTGCTTGTGTCTCCGAATTGTAATGAATGGTCGCAAGCGGCTCGCCCGCGGCAACACGATCGCCAACTTTTTTGTGAAGCACAATTCCGACTGCAGGATCGACGGAATCTTCCTTGCGCTCGCGCCCGCCCCCTAGAATCACGCAGGCAGTGCCGATCTGTTCGCAATGCATCGACGCAATATATCCGGCCCTTGCACTTAAAACCTGCGCAGTGTGGCGCGCTTGAGGCAAGCGCTTCGTGTCGTCAATGACCCGCGCATCGCCGCCTTGCAACTGCACCATTTGCCTGAAGTTTTCCAGCGCCTTGCCTGAAGAAATCAGTTTGGAGCTCTTGTCTTTTCCTTCCGCAACTGTCTTGGCGGCGCCGCCGAGGTGCAACATCCATCCCGCTAATTCCAGACAGAGTTCCCGCAAATCCTCTGGCCCGCCGCCGCGCAAGACTTCCACGACCTCGACCACTTCCAGGGCATTGCCGATCTTGTTTCCCAGGGGCTGATCCATGTCCGTGATGAGGGCCACTACCTTTGTACCCATCCGCACTCCCGTTTCGACCATCAACTCGGCGAGAAAGGCAGCGTCTTTCTCGCTCTTCATGAAAGCACCGGACCCGGTCTTCACGTCGAGCACGAGGGCGTCAATGCCTTCCGCTAGTTTCTTACTCATGATGGACGCACAGATCAGGTAAGGACTCTCGACCGTGCCGGTGACGTCGCGCAGGGCGTAGAGCTTGCGATCTGCCGGCGCAATTTCCGCCGTTTGTCCAATCATGGCGCAGCCGCACTTCTCGAGCACATGGCGGAATTCCGCCACGGAAAGATTTACGTTGAAGCCGGGGATAGCTTCCAACTTGTCGAGCGTTCCTCCGGTGTGTCCCAGACCGCGTCCGCTAATCATGGGAACAACAATTCCAGCCGCCGCGGCCAGCGGGGCCAGCACCAGAGAAGTTTTGTCTCCGACTCCGCCGGTAGAATGCTTGTCCACTTTCTTAGCCGGCAGCGAAGAAAGATCGAGCACGTCGCCGGAGTGCAGCATCGCATCCGTAAGGGCGGCCGTCTCCGGCCGAGTCATTCCTTTCAGCACCACCGCCATCAGCCATGCCGACACTTGATAATCGGGAATCTTTCCATTCGTGTAAGCGCTGACCAGACCTTCGATCTCGTTCCGCGATAGCTCTTCGCCATCTCGCTTCCTGCGGATCACATCAATGGCACGAAATGTTTGCGGCGGTGCGGGCTTCTGGCTCACAGTAAACGGAATCCTTCCGGCAGAAGTTCGGTGATGTGGGCCTGCTTGGGACCACTGGCGCCTTCGAAAAAAATAGTGGCGTTGGGACCGAACTCGTAAATCACCTGACGGCAGGCTCCGCAAGGCGAGCATGCGACTCCGTGATCGTTGGCGACGGCTACTGCCTGAATCTCAATCTTCGGACCCAACTGCGCGACGGCGGTGAAGATAGCGGTTCGCTCGGCGCAATTGGTCATTCCGTAAGAGGCATTTTCCACATTGCAGCCGGAAAAGATTTTGCCGTTCGTGAGCAGGATCGCCGCCCCGACGTGGAACTTCGAATACGGCGCATGCGCATTCTTCATCACTTTAACGGCCGCTTGCTCCAGCTTTTTCCGTATGCCGGCAGAGACTGTATTCTTGTTCATAGAAGAAACTAAACGTGAAGGAAGTGCAGCCGAATCAACTTTGCAATCGCTGAATCGTGCGTCATTGTAAACCCTCGATGTACACCCTCAATGATAATTCCCGTCAGCTACTGCGGGCGGTCCGACGCGGGGCAGTCGATTCGCCTTGTGCGATGGCCTGCCGTACAATTGCAATTCAAGGCATTCGCCTGTGCCTTAAGGGCTCACAGGCTTGCGTTTTGATAGAACGATACATAGTAACGATAGAAGGCAAGCTGCTATGTCGGTCAGTCGTGATTATCCCAAACATGCGGGGAAGGCGGACAGTGCGCTCGCGCCTCCCGAGGTGCATGCCTCAAACGCAATCGCAACGCTCGCCGGACGCGCGCTTCTTCCGAATATCGGTATTCCTCTCGATCTGAATTGGCTGCAGGAAGTTCGGGTAAACACGAGCGCCGTGGAGCGGCGCGTTCAGACGCAGGTGGCGCGACGAACGGTAAAGAAAGAGTGGCAAGTTGCGTGGCTTCTCCGCGCAATCTCTTGCATGGACTTGACTACTCTCTCCGGCGATGACACCGAGGAACGCGTGCGGCGATTGTGCGCGAAGGCGCGACAACCCATTCAGCAGGATCTTGTACAGAAATTAGGAATCGAGGAACTTGGGATCAAAGTGGGAGCTGTGTGCGTGTATCACACGTTCATCGAAACCGCCCTGCATGCTTTGAAAGGAAGCGGAGTTCACGTCGCCGCAGTCTCCACCGGATTTCCCGCGGGCCTGTCGCCGCTTGCCGAGCGCGTCGCGGAAATTCGCCGGTCGGTGGAAGCGGGTGCTGATGAGATTGATGTCGTAATCACGCGCGGCCACGTTTTCGGTGGACGCTGGCAGGCGCTTTACGATGAGGTTGCGGCTTTCAAACACGCGTGTGGTGCGGCTCACATGAAGGTCATTCTGGGCACTGGCGATCTACTGACATTGCGCAACGTGGCGCGCGCCAGTTTTGTGGCCATGATGGCGGGAGCCGATTTCATCAAGACCTCGACGGGCAAGGAACCTACCAACGCGACGCTACCGGTGAGCCTGGTGATGGTTCGCGCCATCCGCGAATACGCCCAGCAAACGGGAATGGCGGTCGGCTTCAAACCGGCTGGAGGCATTCGCACGGCGAAACAGTCCATTGACTGGCTGGCCATGATGAAAGAGGAACTCGGGCTGTCATGGATGCGTGCAGAACTCTTTCGCTTCGGCGCTAGCAGTTTATTGGGAGACATCGAACGGCAGTTGGAGCATTATGCGACTGGACGCTACTCTGCCGAGTATCGCCATCCGATTGCATAGCGGCAACATGCCTAACGCAACAATCGCGGTCAAACAGGAGTCAGTGAAACGAGAACAAGTGAGCCGAGGCCGATGAGCATTGCCGAAAAGTTTCTCACCATGGAGTACGGGCCCGCCCCGGAAGATCCGAAGGAGGCGACCGCATGGCTGGATCGCCATGAGCGGCGCTTTGGACTTTTCATCGGTGGAGCGTGGCAACCGGCGGCGGCCGGAGAATATTTCGACACAATTGATCCCTCGAATGGCGAGAAGTTGGCTGCGGTCGCTCAAGGCAGTGCCGCGGACATCGATGCTGCGGTTCGGGCTGCGCGCTCCGCTTCTTCAAAATGGCGGGCCTTAACACCGCATGTCCGCGCGCGCTATCTCTACGCGCTGGCACGACTCGTACAAAAACATTCACGGCTACTGGCCGTTCTTGAAACCATGGACAACGGCAAACCCATCCGGGAGAGCCGCGACATCGATATTCCGCTCGTAGCACGGCATTTTTACTACCACGCCGGTTGGGCGCAATTGCTCCAGCAGGAGTTTCCCGCCTACGAGCCTTGCGGCGTCGTAGGGCAGATCATTCCCTGGAATTTTCCGCTTCTTATGTTGGCGTGGAAAATCGCGCCTGCGCTGGCCACCGGAAACACGATCGTATTGAAGCCGGCCGAATTTACTCCGCTCACGGCGCTTGCCTTTGCTGAACTATGCCAGGAGGCGGGATTGCCTGCCGGAGTCGTCAACATTGTGACTGGAGATGGCTCAACCGGCGAAGCGCTAGTGAAGCATACCGACGTCGACAAGATTGCATTCACGGGATCGACGGAAGTGGGACGCGCGATTCGCAGCGCGACTGCCGCAAGCCACAAGCGCCTCTCGCTTGAACTCGGCGGGAAGTCTCCGTTTATTATCTTCGAGGATGCGGACCTGGACAGCGCAGTTGAAGGTCTCGTCGACGGAATCTGGTTCAACCAGGGGCAAGTGTGTTGCGCGGGCTCGCGGTTGCTGATGCAGGAGAGCATCGCGGAAGTATTGATGTCCAAGATTCGCGACCGTATGAGCACCCTGCGCATCGGATCGCCGCTCGATAAAGCGATTGATATTGGCGCCATCGTCGCGCGCGTGCAACTGGACCGAATCGAGCGCATGGTCGCGCAAGGCGTTGCAGAAGGGGCAACCTGCTGGCAACCGCAGGTCGTATTGCCTTCCCGGGGCTTCTATTTTCCACCGACTCTTTTGAGCAATGTGCATCCGACCTCGATTGTCGCCCAACAGGAAATCTTCGGTCCCGTCCTTGCGGCGATGACTTTCCGCACTCCGAAGGAAGCCGTGGAGTTGGCCAATAATACTGTCTACGGCCTGGCGTCGTGCGTCTGGAGCGAGAACATCAACGTCGCGCTGCATGTGGCCGCTCAACTCAAGGCAGGCGTGGTCTGGGTGAATTGCACGAATCTGTTTGATGCCGCCTGCGGCTTTGGTGGATACCGCGAGAGCGGATACGGCCGGGAAGGCGGCAGAGAAGGCTTGCTCGAATACATGGAGCCTTCGTGGTTCAAGCATGCTCCGGCGCTGCCTTCTGCGCAGGCTCCTTCCGCAACGCAAGTTGCCGGACAACTACGAACAGGAGAGACAGCCGATGCCAGCAAGCCTGCCATTGACCGCACCGTAAAGCTCTATATTGGCGGGAAGCAGGCGCGTCCGGACTCCGGCTATAGCATGGAAGTGCGCTCGCCAGATGGTCGCCTATTGGGCGAAGCACCCCTCGGCAATCGGAAAGATATTCGCAATGCCGTGGAAGCGGCTCGCAAGGCCGAGGGATGGACCAAGGCCACTGCCCACAATCGCGCCCAGGTTCTGTATTACTGTGCGGAGAATCTGGCGCAGCGTGGTAGCGAGATTGTCCATCGACTCGCGGCGATCGTCGGAGAGAAGCAGGCGGCCGCGGAAATCGAACTTGGCATCGAGCGCATCTTTTCCTATGCCGCATGGGCCGACAAGTTCGACGGCGCCGTGCACAATCCTCCGTTCCGCAATATTGCAATCGCGATGAACGAGCCCATCGGAACCGTTGGCGTGATCAGTCCAACGGAGGCTCCGCTGCTGGGCTTCCTCTCGCTGGTGATGCCGCTACTCGCGGTGGGCAACACGGTGATTGCCGTTCCGTCGGAGAAATATCCACTTGTCACTGGCGACCTATACCAGCTTTTCGACACCAGCGATCTGCCGGACGGCGCGATTAATATCGTGACGGGCTATGCCTTGCAGCTCCTGAAAACACTCGCGGAACACGATGACGTGGATGGCCTGTGGTGTTACGGAGACGAAGCGACCGTCTCGGCCGCAAAGGCGATGTCCACAGGAAACTTGAAGCAGGTCTGGACGAACGAGGGTCGCGTCATCGATTGGTTCAACCCCAAACAGGCGGAAGGCCGCTGGTTCCTGGAGCACGCAACCCAGGTTAAGAATATCTGGGTCCCGTACGGCGAATAGCCGGTTCTGGGAACGGAGCGCTATTTGCATTTGTACATTTGCACTTTGTCTATTTGCATTTGTTTCAGCCGGGCGCTAGCATACCTCGGTCCGCTTCGCCGCTTCATTCTCGCTTCACGTTTCGGTTGACAAGGAGGACATATGGGCATCGCAGTTTCCCCTCAAATTCATCCGCAAGTCGCGGAGTTCATCGACAAACCACGGAAAATGTTGATCAATGGCAAGTGGGTCAATGCCGCATCAGGCAAGACTTTCGCTACGTACAATCCCGCCACCGGCGAAGTTTTGGCTCAGGTCGCGGAGGGTGATCGCGAAGACATCAATCAAGCCGTGAAGGCCGCTCGCAAGGCATTCGACAGCGGCCCCTGGCGCCGGATGACCGCTTCGCAGCGCGGACGCCTGATCTGGAAGCTCGCCGACTTGCTGGAACAGCATACTGAGGAGTTCGGCTACATCGAGAGCCTCGACAATGGCAAGCCTCTTACTATTGCCAAGGCCGCCGATGTTCCGCTTGCGGTCGATCTCTTCCGCTATATGGCAGGATGGGCGACCAAGATCGAAGGAAACACCATACCACTCTCGGTGCCGTATACACCCGGCGCAAAGTATCTCGCGTACACGTTGCGCGAGCCGGTCGGTGTGGTTGGCCAAATCATTCCATGGAACTTCCCGCTCCTCATGGCAGCGTGGAAGCTTGGTCCCGCGTTGGCCACGGGCTGCACCGTCGTGTTGAAGCCCGCCGAGCAAACCCCGCTTTCCGCGTTGCGTCTCGGTGAACTCATTACGGAAGCCGGCTTCCCCGAAGGCGTCGTCAACATTGTCCCCGGTTATGGCGAAACGGCAGGGGCAGCGCTGGCCGCTCATCCCGACGTCGACAAAGTTGCGTTCACCGGATCGACGGAAGTCGGAAAACTGATCGTGCACGCGGCCACGGGCAACCTCAAAAAAGTTTCTCTGGAGTTGGGCGGCAAATCTCCGAACGTCGTTTTTAAAGACGCCGATCTCGAGAGCGCAATTCCCGGCTCCGCCAGCGCCATTTTCTTCAACCATGGCCAGTGCTGTTGCGCGGGATCGCGGTTGTATGTCGAGAAATCGGTTTACGATCAAGTCGTGGAAGGAGTTGCGGAGCACGCCCGAAAAATCAAGGTCGGCCCCGGCCTTGATCCCGATACGCAGATGGGTCCTCTGGTTTCAGAAGAACAAATGAACCGCGTCTGCGGATATCTGGAATCCGGATTCTCCGAAGGCGCAAAGGCGGCGGCCGGAGGCCACAAGTCGGGGGATCGAGGATACTTCGTTGAACCCACGGTGCTGGTGAACACCAAGGAAAATATGAAAGTCGTGCAGGAAGAAATCTTCGGACCCGTTGTGACTGCGATGCCGTTTACCGATCCGGAAGAAATCGTCCCTCGGGCCAATGACAGCGAATACGGACTGGCGGCCGCGGTCTGGACGCGCGACATTGGCAAGGCGCATCGCATGGCGGAACAACTTCGTGCCGGGACCGTCTGGATCAACTGCTACAACATTTTCGATGCAGCATTGCCCTTCGGCGGCTACAAGCAGTCGGGCTGGGGACGCGAGATGGGACATGACGTCCTCAACCTTTACACTCAAACCAAGGCGATCTGCACCCGGATCGCTTAACAAATATTTACCTAAAAGACAAAGGACGGTGGTCGACCCCACCGTCCTTGTTTTTTCGTCCGATCCCTTGTTGCCGTTCTCTATTTTTCATTTTTCCATCAGCAAAACTTTCTCCGCGTCATCGATCTCGGTCAGCTTCACCTCGATCACCTCGTTCGTGGTGGTCTGGACATTGCGGCCCACGAAAGTCGCCTCGACGGGAATCTCGCGATGACCGCGATCGATCAGCACGCACAGTTGTACCCGGCGTGGACGCCCGTGTGAAAAGAGTGCGTCGAGAGCGGCACGGGTTGTGCGTCCTGTGAACAGAACGTCGTCGACCAGCACAATGTTCTTGTCCTCAATCTCAAATCCAATCTCTTTTTCCTGCACTACGGGCTTCGGTCCGAGCGTCGACAGGTCATCGCGGTAAAACGTGATATCCAGAGTTCCAACCGGCACCTTTGCATTCTCAATCCGCGTGATGATCTTGCCGAGCCGTTCTGCGATCGGAACTCCACGACGCCGAATTCCAACCAGGCCCAGACCTTCAATGCCGCCATTTTTTTCGACGATTTCATAAGCCAGGCGAACCAGGGTGCGCTCAATTTCGGATGCGGACATGAGTTGAGCCTTCTGACGAAGGCCCGTCTTGCGCGAAGGATTCTTGGCATTCATTGGTAGTAGTGCCTCAAGAGTCGTAAAGCCGCTAGCCGCTACTCAATGTAGCCAACGCGCTCTCCGAGGTCAAGCGCCTGCGATCGCCTGAATGAGAGTATTCTTGGCGAAAGATAAGAATTAAAGGCTGGAATTCTTGACAGGTTCTGGAGGTTCAGGCAGCAACGTCTCTTGGTAAGGGCACTGGGTTCTCATGATACGCGCAAACGGAGGAGCGCCGTCACGTACGGATAGCAGATTGATGCTGTCCGGATTCTCGCTCGCGGCATCCGTCGCCAGAATTCCCACACCCTGATTTCTGCCAAGAGCCTTGGCGCGATAAAGGGCTGCATCTGCCAGCGCAATCGACTCTTCCGCGCAGATGGCTTCAAATGCGCCACGGCTCCAGGGATAGGCGGCCCATCCTACGGAGCAAGTCTTGCTCACCGTGATTCCATGACCAAGATCGAATGGTTCCGACGCCACGACTTCCAAAATGCGGCTGCAAAAAGCTGGGATCCCGGACGGATCAGCCGAGCGGCTCATGATCAGAAATTCCTCTCCGCCCCAGCGCACCAGCACGTCAGACTTGCGAACGACCGTCGAGAGTCTTTTCCCTACGAGTTGCAGCAGCCGGTCTCCCGCGGGATGTCCGTGGCGATCGTTTACCTCTTTGAAAAAATCCATGTCGACCATGATGAAGATCAAGTCGCGATGATCCATCTTGCGGACTCGACTTCCCTTCGCCCGTTGGTAGTTTCGCAAGACCTGCCCGGCCTCGGACGGGAGGATCTCTTCCAGATAGCGCCGGTTCCAGATTCCAGTCAGGACATCCGTAAAGGAGATTTCCTGCAGTTCCAGATTTTTCCGCTGCAATTCCAGGCTATGCCACTTCAGCGAATGTTCCTTGTTCTCAAGCTCATCCTTAAGCCGGCACATCTCGTCCAGATTTTGCTTCGATAATCGCAGCAGGCTGATTAGCTCTTGGTCCAATAAGTGTTGCCTGACAAAAACGAGGGCGCCCATGATCAACATGACACCAACGGTCAGCAGCAGTCTGTAGGTGCGAACACTCTGCGGCGCATCGCCACCGAACTGCGCCCATGCCATCATCAGCGGGGTGATAAACACTGCCAGCATCGCGAGACGCGCTTTCCAGATTTCGTAGCCACGACTTGGAATTTCTTCGGCCGGATTCTGAGCCATGATCTCGCGCGGCAGGAAGCCGATCCGCGCAAACCACACCATTGCCGCCACCAGTGGCACGTCGAACAGACTTCCCGTGTAATACAGATGCAAATCGATGGCCTCGCTGGCCATCAGCGAAGCGACGCAATAAAGCAGGGTCGCGACGAAGAGATGAAAATAAAGACTGCGCCATGCCCCGCGGCTGCGTCGCCACACCAGCATCACGCTTGCCGCCAGCGCCAGTTCCTCGGCAGTGTAGAGCAGGTCAAAACTTCTGCCGTATGCGAGTTCGCCGGGATGCACATACTGCCACGGAATCACCACGAAGAGATACAGGAAGAGCCACCAAGTAAACAGAAGTGCGAAATCGAGTGTCCCGACTCGCAAGTTACGATTATCCTGTTGAACATGCGGTTGGACAGCCACCGCGGCCATCATGGGAACAATGTGAAGAAAAAGGATTACATCTCCGACAAACGGATTGGGCACATCATGCCGCAGGTAAACTTCCAGATACGTCCACATGAGCTGGGCGATCAACCACATTCCAAAGCCCAGACCCAGAAGCGCCCAAAATAGACGTGCCTTTGGCGAAGCTTTCCTCACGTTGAAAAGAACCGCCAGTGTCGCGCAAGTAAGAATGATGTTTTGGAAAATGTCGCCGAAAGCAGTGAGAGCAAATCCGCGTGGCGCCAGAAGTGAAAGCAAGACGTGAACGCACACCACCGCACACACGATGGCCGTCCACCTGCTTGCGTGCTGAAACGGAGATTTCCCCACGCTCCAGATTGTATGGTCCGCCCCAACAAGGGGATGTATTACGGAGGTAACCAGGAACTTGCCAAAGGATTCACGAGAGGGCGGCAGAAAAACATTGCACGAAACGGTGGACGTCCTGATATGAGTTGTACAGGGGCGCGGCCGCGACCCGAAAGGTGTCTGGCTCGCGCCAGTCCCCGATTACACCCGCCGCGGCCAGTTGGTCGCACAGTTTGCGGGTGGCGCCTGGCAAGCGGATGGAGAGCTGAGCGCCTCTTCGCTCCGCATCGCGTGGTGTGATGATGGAGAACCTGGGCGAAGGTTTTCGCTCAAGCAGAAATTGCATATATCCCGTAAGGGACACGCTCTTGGTACGACAGTGTTCGATGCCCACCTCGGAAAAAATCTCCATCGAGGCGCGCAGAGGAGCCAGCGCCAGAATCGGCGGGTTGCTCAACTGCCAACCCTCCGCTCCCTCCATGGGATGAAAGTCCGGTCCCATCTTGAAGCGCGTCTTCTCATCGTGGCCCCACCATCCTGCAAGGCGCGGCAGTTCCCACGCACGTCCATGCCGTTCATGGACGAAACATCCTCCGACACATCCCGGACCGCCATTCAAATACTTATAGCTGCACCAGACCGCGAAATCCGGGCCCCAATCGTGAAGATGCAGCGGTAGGTTTCCGGCAGCATGGGCCAAGTCAAATCCCACGACGCATCCCTTGCGTTGCGCTGCTTTCGTAATTCCGGCCATGTCGAAGGCTTGCCCCGTGACGTAGTTCACTCCGCCGATCAGAATCAGCGCGATCGAGTCGCCTTCGCGTTCGATCAGCGACTCGACATCTTCATCGCGCAGGTAAGATTCGCCGTCGCGGGGTGTGAGTTCGAGCAGCGACGACGCAGCTTCAAAACCGTGAAAGCGAATTTGTGACTTTACGGCATACTGGTCCGACGGAAACGCTCCACCTTCGACCAGAATTCTATGTCTCTCTCTCGTGGGTCGATAGAACGACGTCATCATCAGGTGCAGATTCACAGTGAGAGAGTTCATGACCACGACTTCCATTGGCTGCGCTCCGACCAGCCTTGCGGTCTGCTGCGTAAGCAGGCGATGATAGGGCATCCACGGGTTGCGTCCGTGGAAGTGCCCTTCCACGCCAAGTTGTGCCCAGTCGCGTAGTTCCTGCTCCAGATAGGCTCTCGCAGTTTTCGGCTGAAGTCCGAGCGAGTGTCCGCACAAGTAAATAGCATCGGCACCAGTCTCGGTCTTTGGTGTGTGGAAGCGATCGCGGAAATGCGCCAAGGGATCGCGGGCATCCATCGCGGCTGCAAAATCTTCTCCAATCTGAAAACGCGGAACCGTCACGAAACCAGCTCCAGTGGCGTGAGCCGGCTGCAAATCAAGCGGTCCGCTTTGTTCCAGTCAAGGTCCTCGACGCGCTCGATCGGGTCACAGAGTTCCGTCAGCATCAGGTCTTGCAGCTTTCCACGCCTCAAGGCGGTAGCGTAGGGAATACGATGAAATGTCACCATGGCGTATTTGGGAACAAAGAGCTGTGGATATTTCGCCTCCAATGCCAGCTCCACTTTCTTGCGAAGCAAAAATCTGGGGTCGGACACACGGTCTCGCATCTCCACAAAGTTCTCGATTGCCAGGTCAGCAATGGCATCGGTGTTGAACCTTCGTGCCTCTTCAAACTCTCGGAAAATCCGGTTCCAGTCGGCTCCATACTGATCGAGGAGCGCTAACAGGCATGTGCAATCTTCGAACCCGCAATTGATTCCTTGCCCAAAGAAAGGAACTATGGCATGCGCGGCGTCCCCCAGAAGCAAAGTACGTCCGTCAACACGCCAGGGAGAGCATTTAATCGTGACCATGGCACCCGTCGGATTGGAAAAAAAGTTATCAGCCAGGTCAGGCATGAGCCGAATCGCATCGGGAAACCTCGCCTGAAAAAACTCAGTTACGGCAGCGGGGATGTTCAATCGAGCAAAACTCTCCGCTCCTTCGAAGGGTAGAAAAAGAATGCAGGCAAAAGTCCCATCGGCGTTAGGGAGCGCGATGAGCATGTAGTTGCCCCGCGGCCAAATGTGAAGGGCATTCGTTTCTAGAACGTGCTTTCCGTTTGGGGCCGCCGGAATCGTGAGTTCCTTGTATCCGTAATCCAGATACTGCTGCGAAAAGTTGAAGCGACTCAACTTCAGCATTTCGCTCCGAATCGCCGATGCCGAGCCATCGCAGCCAATCACTACGGTCGAGGCAAGCGTTCGCTCGTCGCCAGTCTTCTCGTCTCGCAACTGCAGGGCTCCGGTCTTGAGATCGATTCCGGTGCAACGCTGCTGGAAATGAATTTTGACTCCCTGCTGTTCCGCCGCACTCATCAGTGAAATATTCAATTCGGCGCGCGAAATGGAATTGATGACTTCGGTTTCATCCTTCCCGTACGGTTGAAATGTAAGTTCCGATGTCGCTGAGTGCATCATCCTTCCTTTCATCGGAATGATGATCTGTTGCATACTGCTCCAGAGCCGCGCTTCGGTGAGAGCGTGGATACCGCGCGCGGACAGCGCCAGATTGATGGATCGACCTGCGCTGATTGGAACGCGCCGCATATCCGGCCGTCTTTCGAATATCTCAACGCGAAAGCCACGTTTGACCAAACCGAGAGCCAGCAAGGGTCCGTTGAGGCCGGCGCCAATCAGAGAAACGTTCTCGTCGTTAGCGGTCATGGAAAGAGAGAACAGGAACCAGATTGGGCGGCGGATCAATCTCCGGCTATTGCACTAGCAGCGTCCGGGCCTCCCACAATTCCGGGAAGAACTTTTTGTCCAGAGTGTGCTTCAAATAGGACGACCCTGCGCTTCCGCCGGTCCCCATGCGTACGCCGATGACGCGCTCGACCAGTTGAATGTGCCGAAGCCTCCAGCTTACGATTAGCTCGTCGAACTCGGTGAGCCGCTCGCATACATCAATCCAGTCGCGATGGCTGCGTTCATCCCGATACAGTGACAGGATCGCCCGTGCTCGCGCGTCGAATTTCTCGCGCTCCGTCGCTTTGTCATTAAACTGCAGCTTGCCCATTGCCCGCAATGAGTCGAAAAAGACATCGTGCAGCGAAGGCTCTCGCAGCCTTCGTTCCAGCAGGGCATGAGCTTCCGGAGTCGGACGATGGTAGCGCAACATCTTCTCGTCCTTCAGGCCGCACAAGAATTCCAGTTCGCGAAATTGTTCCGATTGGAATCCGCTCGCCGGTTCCAGCTTGCCACGAAATGCCAGAAAGTGCGTGGGGAGCATGGTCTCGAGAATCGTAAACTGCTCCACCAACACACGGGTGATTTCCGTGCAGCGTCGCAGCAGCCGCGCCGCCTCATACACTTCGTCACGCGAGTTCGGATTCGCATTCGCCGCCCGCAGGTTCGCAACCACCGCATCGAGATCGTGCAGCAGTTCCCTGAACCACAACTCGTAAGTCTGGTGCACGATGATGAACAGCAACTCGTCGTGATGCTGCGGCGAGGATTGCGGATGTTGGAGCCGCAATAACTCCGGCACTCTGAGATAGGAACTGTAAGTCAGTTGCTCGCCGTGCGGCACCACGGGCGCTCCGTTCGTTGAAATCGGTGCTTGTTCGGTGGCCGCGACAGCGTTCTCCCTTTTCAAGCCAAGAAACGAAACTGCATTCTCGCCCAGCAATCGTGCTTTCACCTGTTCCGGCAAATTACTCGATTGAATCAGCGAACCAACCTGATGTTCGCCCAAGGGAAACGGGTAGTCTGAGCCAAGCATCACGCGCTCTACCCCCATGACTTCGACTAAAAACTGCAATGCATTCTTGTCAAATACCGCCGAATCCACATAGAAGCGATCCCGGTAGCGGCTAGGCGGCAACTCACACACACCATGCGCAACCGGATGGTGCTGCCAGGCATTCTCCAATCGTCCCAGCAAGAAAGTGAAACTACCGCCTCCATGTGCGAAGCAGATCCGAAGATTCGCCGGCAACTTGTCGAAAGCACCGCCCAGAATCATCGCGACAATTCCAAGCTGCGTCTCCGCGGGCATGCCTACAGTCCAGGGCATCATGTATTTCGGCATGCGCTGCGGCGCCAACATGTCCCAGGGATGGACCAGCACCGCCGCGCCTTCATCGGCACAGTGATGCAAGAACGTCACAATGCCGGGATCGTCGAGATTTTTCTCCCCGACGTGATTGCCGATCTGCACTCCAACATGGCCAGCCTGCATGGACCGGCTCAGTTCCTTGCAGGAGGCGTCGATGTCTTGCAAGGGAACCTGACACAATGACCGCAGCCGTCCTTTTCCCTGCGCGCACAGTTCCAAAGCAGCATCGTTGAACAGTCGCGCGCAATCCAACGCCTGCTCAACCGGACGCTCGTATGCGAACAGCACGGGCGTAGCCGAGAGAACCTGCATCTCGACACGGTCACGATCCATTTCACGCAGTCGCACTTCAGCATCCCAGCACGCGGAATAAATCTGGCGGAAGAACCGATCGCCCACCATGATCTCCGCCGTCCCCGGCTCGGTATGCTTTATCCACGGCCAGTTCGGAGTGCCGTAGCGCGCCGCGAGATCTGGCCAGCTACGCGGGAAAGAAATGGTTGTGGATGTCGATGACTGGCATTTTTTACGGTTTACCGGGATGAACCGCGCCACAGTGCTTGCACGTGCGCAGAGTTTCGCTGCTGTAGAACTGCTCAAACAAAGGCGGCAAGTCACGCACGATGCTCCTGAGTTTTACCTCTGCCCGATGCAGGCGTTGATTACAGTTCTGGCAATACCATTCGAATCCATCCAGCGCGCCTTCGGGTCGGGGCATCTCCACCACTACGCCTATCGTGCCCGCCTGCAAGCGCTGCGGCGAATGCCGCATATGCTTCGGCAGCAGAAAAATCTCGCCCTCTTTGATGGGAACTTCGAGAGGCGGCTTACCAGGCGTCTCCATGAGGCGAAGAAAAATGTTGCCCTTCAACTGGTAAAAGAATTCTTCGGTCGGATCGTCGTGATAATCGCGCCGATTATTGGGGCCGCCGACCACGGTCACCATCATCTCACCGTCCTCCCACACCTGCGCATTTCCCACGGGCGGTTTGAATTTTTCCTTGTTCTCTTCGATCCAGTTCTGAAAGTTAAACGCTTTGAGCGTTTTAATGGACGGCATAGGACTCCTATTTCTCGGGCATATACGCCATCGCCCGAATTTCGATCAGCAAATGCGGATGCGGCAACTGATGTACAGCCACCGTGGTTCGAGCGGGCCCGTCATTTCCGAAGTAGTTGCTGTATACCTCGTTATATCCCGCAAAATCGCTCATGCTCACAAGGTAGGTGGTTACTTCAACCACATTCTCGAGCTGCGCGCCCATCGATCCCAAGATGTCACGCACGTTTTCAATCACTGCCTTGGTCTGTTCTCGAATATCGAGATGGGCCGTCCCCCCCTCGTCGACTTCCGCGCCGGCAATCGTGTTATCGACGCGGCGCGCGCTCGTTCCCGATACAAACAGAAAGTCTCCCGCGCGCTTGACATGCGGATAATTGCCGCGGGGCTTGGCCTTGCCGTCAACAACTTTACTTTCGACCTTGTTCATATTGCGCTGCCCGGGCGGATTCCGTCACAAACGAATGCAAATATTGTTCGGCTCCGAATAGAAATTCAGCGAATGCAAGCCGCCCTCGCGTCCGATCCCCGAGAGTCCCACGCCTCCAAAGGGTGTTCGCAAGTCCCGCAAGAACCAACAATTCACCCACGTAATGCCAACATTCATTTGCTGCGCCATGCGATGCCCGCGCTTCAGGTTCGTGGTCCAGATCGAGGCAGCCAACCCGTACTTCGTGTCGTTCGCCATGCTAACCGCTTCTTCTTCAGAGTCGAACGGCGCCAGATGGCACACCGGCCCGAAAATTTCTTCCTTCACGCAGCGCGCCGACTCCGGCAACCCAGTATAGATTGTCGGCTGGATGTAGAAACCGTTGTCCAGGACGTTTGCGAACTGCGGAATAGAGCCTCCGGTCACAACGGTCGCCCCCTCTTCCCGCGCCAGTCGAAAATACGAAAGAACTTTCTCGCGGTGCTGTGCTGAAATCAGAGGGCCGAGATCGGTGGTCTGTTCCAGGGGATGTCCAATGTGCAGAGATTCTGCGTTACGCTTCAGTGCGTCGGCGAAGCGCTCAAAAATCTTTCGCTCAACGTAGACTCTCTCCGCGCACAGGCAAACCTGCCCAGTATTAAGGAATACGGCCTCACTGATTCCATTTACCGCTTCCTCGAAGTCGCAGTCGGCAAAGACGATCGCGGCATTCTTGCCGCCGAGTTCAAACGAAACCGGCTTTACCGACGCTGCAACTGTTTTCATGATCGCGGCCCCGGTCTGCGATTCGCCGGTGAAGGTCACTGCGTTGACATCCGCATGTTGAGTCAGAAACTCGCCCGCGGAGTTGGGTCCGAAGCCGTGGATCACGTTATAAACGCCATCAGGAATTCCCGCGGTTTTCATCGCCTCGGCTAGAAGCGTCGCGGTCGCCGGAGTTTCCTCGGAAGGCTTCACGACCACGGTGTTGCCGCAGGCCAGTGCGGGAGCCACCTTCCAGGTAAGCAATAGCAGCGGAAGATTCCAGGGAGTGATGATGCCAACAACTCCGAGGGGTTTGCGGATGGCATAGTTCAGGGCGTTCTTGCCGTCCGGAGTTTCTGTCTGAAAGGACTCCAGACCGGCGGTCTTGATCAAGTCGGCGAACGCGCGAAAATTCGCCACCGCGCGTGGGACATCCAGCCTTGAAGCCAGCGCAACGGGCTTGCCTGTGTCGGCAACCTCGGCAGCGACGAAGCAGTCGAAACGCGTTTCGATCGCATCGGCGACCTTGTGCAAGCGGGCGGCACGTTCCGGAATTGTCAGCCGGCGCCACTCGCCTCGCAAAGCTTTGCGCGCAGCCTGTACCGCATCGTCCACCATTGGCTGATCGGCTTCGGCGATTTGAGCGATTACCGTGCCGTCCGCTGGATTCAGGTCAGCAAACTCCCGCTTCCCTCGTACGAACTGCCCATTGATGTAGTTCAGAATTGACTTCAATGGCGCGAACCCCGCCGCATCGTAACAGGCCAAGGTTAAACGAAGCAACGCCCGGGAGCACTTAGTTTTTTCTTTCCTGCAAATATCGCTGCAGCGCATCCTGCCACGCCGGCATCACGATTCCGTATGATTGCAGGCTCTTGGGCGACAGCACGGAGTACGCTGGACGAGGCGCGGGGCGCGCCATTTGCTGGCTGCTGACCGGGCGCACTTCGGCGGCCAGCCCCGCGCCCTTCACTATCTCGCGCGCAAAATCGAACCAGGAGCAATCTCCAGCGTTCGTGGCATGCACAATTCCGCGGGCCTGTTTGCGACATAAATCGATAATCGTTCGCGCCAGATCCACGGAGTATGTAGGGCATCCTCGCTGGTCGTTCACCACGTCCAAAACCGGCCGGGTCGCTGCCAGTTTCAGGATGGTGCCGGGAAAGCATTTGCCGCCCGTGCCGAACAGCCACGACGTTCGCACAATACAGCACTCTTCCGGCAAGACTTCCAACACCCGGACTTCCGCCTCCGACTTGGAACGCCCGTAAACAGACTGCGGATTGCGCGCATCTCCGGTTTCATAAGGAGAAGTCTTCGTTCCATCGAAGACGTAATCGGAACTGAGGAACAGCAGCTTCGCGCCGCTCAAGTTTAGCGGCTTGGGCGACATTCACCGCCCCATCGCGATTCACTGCAAACGCCAGATCCGGATGACTCTCGCAATCGTCGACGTTCGTGTAAGCTGCGGCCAGCACAATCCACTCGGGATCGATCTTCTTCACCGCCTCCATCACTTTGTGTGCGTCGCGGATGTCCACCTGGCGCGAGCCGAAGCCCGCCACTTCGTCCCCGGTCCATTCATGCGTGAGCGCCTTGCCCAAGAGACCTGAGGCGCCAAGAATCATTGCTTTCATTTCAGTAGGTCTGTGGGGTCTAGTCGAATCTCTCCGCGTCACGAAGAAGAATTCCGCGCTGGTCTTTGGCCGAGACAATCGGTTCACCTTCGAGTTCCCAGTTAATCTTCAAATCGGGATCGTTCCATGCGAGAGTGCGTTCGTGTTCGGGAGCATAGTAGTCGGTTGCCTTATACAGCACCTGCGCCGTCTCGGAAATGACTCGGAATCCGTGTGCGAAGCCCGATGGTATCCACAGCATGCGTTTGTTCTCGCCTGACAGATGGACGCCTTCCCATGCACCAAACGTTGGAGAACTGCCGCGCATATCCACCGCGACATCCAGAATTTCCCCCTCGACCGCACGTACCAATTTCCCCTGGGGCTGTTTGATCTGATAATGCAGCCCGCGCAAAACATTGCGGCGCGAACTGGAATGGTTGTCCTGAACAAAATGCTCTTCAATCCCTAACTCTATGAAGATCCTCTCGTTATAACTCTCCAGAAAAAATCCCCGCTCATCGGCAAAGACGCGAGGCTCCAGAATGATGAGACCCGGAAGAGAAGTCGAAATTTTCTTCAAAGCATCCATCGTGAGCTACATCTTGGAGCCTCATTTACCTCAGAACACTTTTTCCCGCAACAGCTGCAGCAAATACGCGCCGTAGCTGCTATTTTTCATCGCGTTTCCGGTCCTCTCGACCTCGGCAGCCTCGATGTAACCGGAGCGATAAGCAATCTCTTCCGGACACGCCACCATCAACCCTTGCCGTTTTTCGATGGCCTGAATGTAGAGGGCCGCATCCATTAGCGATTCGTGCGTGCCCGTATCCAGCCACGCCATGCCTCGTCCCATCACGACAACTTCCAATTGTCCTTTCTTCAGGTAGGCGCGGTTGACGTCAGTGATCTCAAGTTCGCCGCGCGCGCTCGGTTTCAGCGATTTCGCAATTCCCACCACTTGATTATCGTAAAAATAGAGCCCGGTAACGGCATAGCGGGATTTGGGCTGCTTCGGTTTCTCCTCAATGCTCAGCGCGCCTCCCTCGGTATCAAATTCCACCACTCCATAGCGCTCTGGATCATGCACCGGATACGCAAAAATTCGAGCTCCATCGACCCTACTCGCCGCCTGACGCAGATCCTTCGCCAGATCATGGCCGTAAAAAATATTGTCACCCAAAATCAGCGCACAGGGACTTCCATCCAGGAATTTTTCTGCCACCAAGAATGCCTGCGCAATTCCTTCCGGTTTGAGTTGGACTAGATATTGCAGGCGAACGCCATACTGATTCCCATCCCGCAGGAGAGCCCGAAACTTGGGCACATCCTCGGGAGTCGAAATCACCAAAATGTCGCGGATTCCCGCCAGCATGAGCGTGCAGAGCGGGTAGTAAATCATGGGTTTGTTGTACACAGGAAGCAGACTCTTTCCCATGGCTTGGGTCACGGGATAGAGGCGCGTGCCCGATCCTCCCGCAAGAATGATGCCTTTGTATCGCGTGCTTTCCGGCATGATTGAATCGATCTTTCGAATTTTGGGTTTCGAATCGCGAACGCTCTGCGCACTAGCTGGAATAGTGCGTGGCCACCCACTCCCGATACTTCCCGCTGGTGACGGTTCGTACCCACTCTTCATTTTCAAGATACCAGCGAACCGTCTTGCGAATGCCGCTTTCAAACGTCGCCTTGGGTTTCCATCCTAGCTCGCGTTCGATCTTGCGTGCATCCATCGCGTAGCGGCGGTCGTGTCCGGGCCGGTCCTTTACAAACGTAATCAGTTCCCGGCGAGAAGTGGGGCCGCGAGGCGCCATCTCATCCACCAGATCGCAGATAGTCTCGACGATCTCGAGGTTCGGCATCTCATTGCAGCCGCCGACGTTGTAGGTCTCGCCGGGCCGTCCGCCGCGCAGGACGGTTGCGATCGCTTCGCAGTGATCCTCCACATAAAGCCAGTCGCGGACGTTCTTCCCGTCGCCATAAACGGGCAGTGGATTGCCATCTCGCGCGTTAAGGATCATCAGTGGAATCAGCTTTTCTGGGAATTGAAAGCGCCCATAATTATTCGAGCAGTTCGTAGTTAGCGTCGGCAGTCCGTAAGTATGGTGGTAGGCCCGCACCAGGTGATCCGATGCGGCTTTTGATGCGGCATACGGGCTGTTCGGAGCGTATGGCGTAGTCTCGCAAAACGGCGGATCGTCGGGCCCCAGTGAACCGTAAACTTCATCGGTCGAAACGTGCAGAAATCGAAAGCGCTTTCGCTTTTCGTCTGGAAGCGCGCTCCAGTAAGCGCGCGTCTCTTCCAGCAAGGCGAAGGTCCCGTCTATGTTGGTACGAATGAAATCCTCTGGCCCCCGGATGGACCGGTCTACGTGGCTCTCTGCGGCGAAATGGATGATCGCATCGAATTGGTGCTTTTCCAGCAGCCGCTGGAGCATGCCAGGCTCGCCAATGTCACCATGAACGAACGCATACCGCGGGTTCGCTCCGAGGCTCTCCAGATTGTGCAGGTTCCCCGCATAGGTCAGTTTGTCCAGATTTACGACCGACACAGATTCGTCCTGCATCTGCTGCAGGATAAAGTTGGATCCGATAAAGCCCGCGCCTCCGGTGACAAGAATCGAATTTCGCATGCGAAATGCAGCTCGTTTCAGGCCCGGCTTTCACTCATACCTGGTGCGAGACAGCAGCTTGATTGTAATAAAAAAAGGACGGGTCAGCCCGTCCTCCGCTTCCATGATGATATTTCCCTCTATCCGCAGTTTATGCCGGCGCGACGGCCGGATCGAATGTCTGCCCGTGATGTCTGCACGTGCATCTGTAGGAAGGCGGCGACTCATACGAAGGTAGCAACTATCCGGCTCTCTGTTCCCGGGTCGCACTATCATTTGACGCAGTAGTCGCGACCGGTTTTCTGCCCGGAGCGCGCAACGGTTTCCATCCCATGAGTTGGCAATACGCGGTCTCAATGTCGCTGGTAATTTTCTCCCACTGGTAGTGATTCTCGATCCGTTTCTTTGCCGACCTGCCTGCCTCGTCCCGTACCGCGGGATTTGCGATCAGAAAGCGCAGCCAGTCTGCCAAGTCGGCTACACTCCCGCCCCGAAACGTAAATCCGGCCCCCTCCACCAGTTCCCGATTTTCCGGAATATCGCTGGTCAAAACGCATAATCCGGCCCCCATGGCATCCAGCAAAGCCATCGACAATCCCTCTAAATCGGATGGCAGCACAAACAACATGGCATTGGTCACCAGTTCGTCCAGGTTCTCCCCAGACGTCCAGTCGAGAATCCGGATGCGCTCACTGGCATGTTTCTGCAAGTCACGAATGTATTCATTGCTGTAACTTGTTCCCCCGGCCATCACCAGCTTCACGTCCGTATCGATGTGCTCGAACGCTTCCACCAGCAGGTGGCAGCCCTTCTCCGGCGAAAGTCTTCCCAGAAACAGAATATATTTTCCGGGATCGAGTCCCCACTCCAGGATCTTCCGCGGCTCCCGTCGCTCGCGCAACAGACCGCCGTTGGCTATATAGAGCGCCTCAATCCCATGAATGTTGCGGTATCGTTGTTGCAGCGCCTGCGAAACGACCATCATGGCGTTAGGAAAATGCCCCGAGGCTCGCTCGCCCAGCCGCAGCACGGCGGATGCTAGACGTCCCCATTTCTTTCGCTGCCAGTCTAAGCCCTGCACGGTGACAGCCGTCGTTTTTCCGAAAAGCCGCGGCAGAAAAGAAAACAGGGCCGGCCCCAGCGCATGATAATGCACAATGTCGTAGGGCTGGGTAATGGCGTGGATGGTGCTTAGCAGGGTGTGAACCGGCGTTTCCAGATGCTTGGATCGGATCGTAGGCAGTCGCACCAGCCGCATACCGTTGTATTCAGGCGTGGCCGGCGTAAAGTGATTGCGGCAATATACGGTCACTTGGTGTCCCATCTCCGCCAGGCGTTTCCCCACCTCTTCGTAATACGTCTCAATCCCGCTGTATTTCGAGATGACTCCGCGACCACCGATAAAGGCTATCCGCAGAGCGGGTCGCTGCCTCGTTATGGGCAGAGTCTTATTCCGTACCAGTGAGGTTTGGCGTGACTTCGCTGATGGGACCGCCTTGAATGTTGGCAACCTTGCGGCGGTCTGGTTCTGCTTCTGTGCGACCAGGCCTTCATATAACCTCAACAGCTTCTGATAGTGTTCCCCGGGCGTGTGGCGCTGCCGCACTGTCTCCCACCCCGCGAGTCCCATCTTCTCCGCCAGGCCCGGCTTCGATCCAAAAGCTTGAATCGCGTTCGCGAGTCCATTGATGTCGCCGGCAGGATAGAGAAATCCTGTCACGCCATGTCGAACGAACTCCCTCCTGGAGCCCAGATCCGACGCTACAACCGCCCGCCCCTCCGCATAAGATTCAAGGATGGTCTTCCCCAGAGTTTCGTAGGCATGGGAGGGCAGAACCGTGAACCGCGACTTGGCGATCAGTGAATCCCGTTCCGCGGGTCCCACGTGTCCCACAAACTCGACGTTGGACAGCCCCAGCGCAACCGCTAATTGCTCCAGCGCTCCACGTTGAGGTCCATCGCCGGCTACAACCGCCCGCACATGCGGAATTTTTTGCATGGCTCGCAGCAGATCGGCCACGCCCTTCTCCGCCGACAACCGTCCGAAGTACAGCAGCGGCCGATCGTTCTTTTCATTCGGCTCCCGCAGGGTGTGGGCTCTCTGAAAATGTGGCAGCACCACAAACTTGCCGCCGTCCCAACCATGTTCCGCGAACTTGTCGCGTACGAAGCGGCTGGGAGCAAGGAACAGGTCTACGCATTTCTGATATGTGCCCAGCCAGCGCTGGGCATAGGCCTCTGCCGTCAATGCCAGAAGCGCGTCTGTCCGGGGATAACAACGTTTCTTGAGCGCATGCCAGAACTCGCCGCCCTTGCAGGCCTCGCACGTCTCCCCTTGCGCCACCAGGTTGTAGCTCGGACACAGCAGCTTAAAATCATTCAGGTGATACACCACAGGAACATTCTGTGCTTTCAATTCCCACAGGATCGACGGCGACAAGTGATGATAAATATTGCGCACATGGGCCACCTCCGGCCGGAATTCCTCGATCGTCGCGCGAATCCGCTTGCGCGCGTCTGTCGAATAAATTGCATGTCCCACTTGCCGCGGCCGCTGCCACCACTCCGCTCCGGCCTTGAAGTCGATGTGCGGCACGAAATGGCGGTCGAACGGAGTTGCCTCTCCGCGCGCGTCAGCCATGGAGAACAGAGCGACCTGATGCCCGTGTTGCCGCATCAGTTCCATGAGTTCAAACAGGTAGACTTCGGTGCCGCTGAAGGGATAGTTATATTTGTTGCAGTACAAAATTCTCATGAGCAACGCTTTCTGCTTGCGAGGCGATCCGTTGGAGAAACAAGTCGCCGAATAATTCCAGATTTTTCCTGCGGTTGAAGTTGTGTAGAATATGCGCCCGCGCCGCGTGCCGCACCCAATCCAGTTGTCTGGACGCGGACAAGAAATAAGAACTAAGCTGAGGATCTTCCGGCGCCTGCATCAGCGACCGAATAAAAAGCAGCCGGGCGACAAACTTGTTCAGCGATCCGGCCTCGTATAAAAATCCGGTCCTGCCTGGAGTTACCAGTTCAGGAATGCCGGTGATATCCGGCGCCAGCACAATCCTTCCCCGGGCCATCGCCTCCATCAGCACCAGCGGAATTCCCTCGCTGCGGCTTGTGAGTACAACCACGTCGGCCCGGTCGTACCACGAATTCACATGGTCACGCGATACATGCCCCAGCAGCGTGACTCGATCTTCAAGTTCAGACTCTCTAATCAACGATTGCAGGTTGCGCCACTCAGGTCCGTCGCCTCCAATCAAACAGTCGAATGACACACCGCGATGCTGAAGTTGCGCGCAAGCTTTGATAAGAAACGCGTGATCCTTCACCCCATGGAGCCGCCCCATTGCCAGCAACGTGAACGGGACCGTCTTGGTATTGGGTTTCGGGACCGAGGGGGTTGTGGGCGGAGATACTTCCACTCCAAGGCGGGCCACGATTACCTTCTCTGCCTCCACCCTGGGATAATGTTTGAGAATATACGCCCGGTTGTATTCCGAGACGGTGAAGCAAAACCTACAGTTGTCAAGTTTCACGTCAAGATAAGTCCCGTGCACCAGCAGGTCCGACCCATGGAGCGTCATACTGAATTCCACGCCCAGGATGCGGGCCGCAACCATTGCGATCCACGAGCCGAAATATCCGTGGTGGACATGGATGTGTCCCACCCCTTTCCCTTCCAACAGCGCGGCATAACAGGCTCCCAAAACCGTGTGCATGAGCGCCTTGAGCCGGTTTAGCCGCCTTTCTCCGGGGTGGAAAATAACTCGCCAGAGCAGCGGCGAAATGCGCTTCCGATGCCGCACACAGAGCCGGACTGCCTGCAGGAGAATGGCCACACGAAGGGGCTGTAGCACGACGTCGGGTCCGCGCCTTGTCTCCGCACCCTCCTCGGACGCGGGCTTCCGCACACTGCCTGCGATCACACGAATTCCACGACCCCGCAACTCCTCGATCTCTGCCGCCACATACGGTTCGACGGCACACGGGAACTGATTGGCGAGGTAGGCGACCGTCAGCATGAACCGCAAGCCTCCGCTCTCCGCTGCTGCGCAGCCAGCATACCGGCCATGGTGAACAGCAAGGCGTTCACAAATTGATAGCTCATCACGACCATCGCCGCGTTCACCCAGTAAACCGCCAGCAAGATCGGCCACATACGGTGAAACGCTAGATCGAGAAAACCATGTTTCTCTCGAATTGGAATCGCGCCCCGGCCCAGCCGCCACAACTCCCACATCAACCACAGATACAGCGATAGTCCTACCACTCCGAATTCGGCGAGCACTTCCAGGTAGGTGTTGTGTGGATACAGGATTTTCTCCTCGTAGCCGCTGACATGCCGTGACAACTCGCCCGGCATCTGGTGGAAGCCCCACCCCGTGAGCGGACGGTTCAAAAACATGTCCCAACCACCCGCGTAAACGGCCGCGCGATAGGCCAGCGGACCGCGTTCTTCCAGCCGATCACTCAACGATGTGCGCAGCTCATGCGAGCTGAGAACCACACCCACTCCCGCCGCAGCGATCAAGACCAGTCCCAGGCACGCGCGCCGCAGAGTTCGACTCTCCGAACGAAAAATCAACACGATAACCGTCCCGGCAAATGATAGCCAGACCGCTCGGGTCATCGTGGCCAGAATCGCCATCGGCACGGAGGCGATCAAAATTGCAATCTTCAACCCGCGCACGCTGCCACGCTGATAGGCATGCAGCGCGAGCAATCCCAGCAGGTTCAATGTAACCCCGTTAGCTACTGCCTGTAGCAGAGGACCGCGCGCCCGATCGGCATGAAATCCCAGGCTCTCATCCAGAATGAACCGGGGAAAGATAAGGGAGTGCGCACCCGAGAGGAACGCGATGGCAGTAAAGGTGAGGTAGCCCAGCACCACGAGTGCGAATACCTCAAACTGCCGTAACTTCCTCTCCTCGGTGAACACCATTCGGGCCAAGTGAAAGAGCGCGAACGGAACAATGAACTTTGATGCCAGCAGGCTCCAGGTTTCGTGCTCGAACGGTTGCCGAATGACGCTTGCCAGCGCAAGCCCGGTCAACCCGATCATCGGCCACGTCGCGCGTTCCACGACAAACAGCCGTTGCCGCCGGACCATTGCTTGACTCACGACTCCGGCCAGCAGCAGCCCGAAGGCTACGCGGTCAATCTCATAGAACGAAACATCCGGATGCCGCAACAACATTGCCGTCAGCGCCGCCAGAAACAGCAGCGAGGGAGCCGCCATCAACCACTGCATGGGACGCAGAACAATTTGTATTGCCCAGGCCGGGAAATCTTCTGCGAGCTTCGGCCGCTGCGGTCTTAGCGAGATCGAACCCATTAATCTCCGGTCCCCCGTGCCACGACCAAGAAAGTTCTCAGCAGAATTCGAATGTCGGATTTCATGCTCCAGGTCCGTATATATTCCCGATCCAGTTCCATGCCTCTCTGAAACGACGGATCGCGGCGTGCCGATACCTGCCACAGCCCGGTGATGCCCGGGGTAACGTCGAGCCGCGCAAAATGCTCGAGCTCATAAGCGGCAAAGTCGTCAAGAGGATGCGGCCGGGGCCCGACTAAACTCATGTCGCCCTTCAAGACGTTCCCCAGTTGTGGAAGTTCGTCGAGGCTGTAGCGGCGCAAGAATTGCCCCAGGCGCGTAATGCGCGGATCGTGCGCGATTTTGAAGAACGGACCCGACCTTTGATTGTTCTTTCGCAACTGGTCTTTTAACTCGTCTGCATTGCTCACCATGGTGCGGAATTTGTAGCAGCGGAACGGTCGCCCCTTCCGTCCCGCGCGCCGTGCGCAATACAGAACTGCTCCTGGCGACCCCAGCTTGATCAGTCCGGCGATCAGCGCCAGCGCCGGCGACAGCAGCGCCAGCGCGAGCCCCGCTCCCACGACGTCCACCACGCGTTTTAATACCAACCCGCCCACAGGCAACCGCTCTGCGTGCAGGCAAATCATTCGCAAATCTCCGACGCGCTTGACTTCCAACTCAGCCGGCTTGCATCCAAATAAATCGGGGACTATTTCTACATCCAGCCGCAAACGCCGAGCCGCGCGCACCACCTGCAGTATCAGGCTTCGGTCATGCGGCGCCGCCAGAATCACCTCATCCACAAACCCCGTCCGCGCCAGTCGAGCCAGATCGTTCACCCGTCCAATCACTTTGTTGTTTAGCAGCCTCTCGTTATCCAGGAAGCCGTACACCGTGCGTCCCATCTGGGGATGCGCCTCCACGTACGCCGCTACCCGCCGTCCTACGTTTCCCGCTCCAACAATCAGGACGTTACGCACATTCCCGGTTTGAACACTTCGGCTTTTCATCGCACACTGCCGCCTCCAGCTCCACAGGACGCCAAAGTGCAGCAACCCCGCTCCGCAGAACAACCCACTTGCCGTCCATGGAACTCCCTGCAACCAGAAAACCAGGCACAACAGAGTAGTCGCCCACAAAATGGATTTGCCGAGAATCCGGGCCTGTGTCCGCCCATCGCAGTCCGGAATATAGAGTCCTTCGGCAGAACCCATCAGAGTAATCAGTGCGGCGTGCAATAGAGCAATTCCAAAAAGAGAAGCCGGCGCTTCGGTCGCATAACCGAAGAACCGCAATTGGGGAAAGAGCCCACGCAGCGGCACTTGCAGCGCAGCAATCGACAGCCAATTCAGGGCGACGAATGCGAAGTCCGTCGCCGTTGCGCCCACCCATCCCCATGCGGTTCGACATTGCAGCGGACCCGGCAGGAACCATGCCCACACGCTCTCCGGCGCGCTCTCCCCTTCCCCGGGAATTTCGGACACTCTTGCATATCGCAACCGCCCGACCGACTGGGACGGCTTCTTTTCTCCTGCACGAAACGCTGCAGTCCCTCCGGGAATCTGCCGGGCCCAGTCCACCATCTGGGCTTTCTGCATTGAATTGAGATAAGAAGAAGACACTATTCCACTCCGTGACCCCAGGTTTCGACCGCCGTCGCTCGCTTACAATCTCCGGTAAATGCGCTCCGGGATGGGAAAGGCTCTATCGCTCAAAACGGTTCCTAAGAGGCGAGCCCGTACCCCTTCCAGCTTTTCTTTGATTTTGCGGGCCGCGATCCGCCTCGTGTGCTGCGCCGACAGCACCAGAACAATCCCATCGGCGAGTTGCGCCATCGCTGCGGCGGGGTTCGATTCAGAAGCCGATGGTCCGACCACGATCGAGTACTCGAACTGCGTTCGCAGATCGCCCAGGTAGGATTGCAACCATGCAGTCGTCACTGGATCTCCGCCGTTCGCTGCAGGCGACACAAGCCACAGATTGTCCCGCACTCGAGTCGCGGAGATCTTCCTTCGGCCACCGATTTCTGCGGCATTCGCATCTGGCAGGGCCTGGGAATACGTTCCCGCCAAGGCGATGCTTTCTGTGGTCTCCTGAGCCAATGCTTCGGCGGCTCGCCAGCACAGATTCTGTACGTCCGTCTCCGGCTCAGCCGCGCTAAATACCACCTGTCGCACGGATCGCTCCGGATTGGAAAGGAAGACTTGCCGCACCAGCCCCCGGATCTGTTCCTGGGCAAAGCCTTCCGGATCCCATCCTGCTGGCTGCCTTGAATTCGGGTCCGCGGGACGTGCGCGCTCCTGCTTAGTCGCCCCGCTAACAAAAAGCTCGGGACTCATGGTTGCTTCTCTCATGCCGGAAGCCTTCCTCGCGGCCGCCCCGGCAGCGATGCCAGAACTGGGGAATTCAAATACTCCACGACCTCCTCCGGTGTGCGGAATGTGGGATCCAGATAGTCGGCGGAAAATGCCGATCCCGTCCCAGCCGCTCCAGCGGCGGCCAATCCAATCGCCAGCACCGTCCATGTGGGCCACATTGGCAAAGCCGGAGCCACAGGATCCTGGGCAATCGCCACATTGACGATGCCTCCCTGGTCCAAGGCATCGTCCATCCGCGCCTCTTCTTGTTTCTTCACATAAAGCAGATAGTTCTCCTCGGCCGCTTTTTCCGAGCTGAGGAAATCATCCTGAGTAATCGCGTCCTGGCCAAGACGCCGCGCCATCGCCTGGTAGACGCCCAACTGCGTCCGGGTTGCCGCTTCCCGCGCCTCCAGTGTCTTCAATTGCACCTGCGTCTTCTGGAATTCCGATTTAGCCCACTCGTATTGCGCACTCTTGTCGGTGGTTTCATCCTTCAGCGGCAACGCCTGCTCTGCGGCGATCATCGACTGCGCCTGCGCAATCTGCTGCTCCACTTCCTGCACCAGGCGGTGGCCGGGCTCGAACTTGGTCAACAATGCCGTGCGTTTCAACTGCAGATCCAGCAAGCTTGACTTCAAGGCCTTCAGCAGTTCAGGATTGTCCGCCGTGCGAACCTGCGTGGTGGTGCGCTCCGGTAACTTCTCCAACTGCGCCTCCAGCGTCCACAAGCGCCGCTGGGTCTCCGCAAGGTCGATTCGGGTCTGGCGATATCCCGCATCCACGTCGCTCAACTTTTGCAGCGCCAAATCGCGTTGCTCCGCGGCCGCCACCACGTCCCGCGTCGCCGTGAAATCCTGCAATTCAAGCTTCGCTTTCTCCAGTTGCCGCCGGGATTCGGCGGTCTGCTGCGCAAAGAAGCGATATTCGCCACTCGGTCGATGTACCTCCATATGCTTCTTGAGGTAGGCTCTCTCCACAGCCTGCAACACCTTGGCCGCCACCTGCGGATCATCCGCCGCATAGCGGACGGCAATCAGATTTGTTTTCTTCATCGGTTCAACTTCCAACTTCTTGGCCAGCCGCCGCGCAGCCCGTTCCACGCGTTCTGCGTTTCCCTCGCCCATGCGCAGAAAGTGAAGCCAGTCGCGCCGTCCCAGGTCGGTCTCCTGTACCACCTCGCGCAAGACCTCATCGTCCCGCAATAACTCCACTTCCGAATTCAACTCCTCCTCGGTAATCCCAATTCGCGTCAGGTCCAGCGGAGCGTTTTCCTGCGCGGTCATGGGAGCGTTAGCGCGTCCGCGCCGCACCAGCACTTTCATCGTGGCCTCATATTTCGTCCCCGCAAAGGCATACAGAACCGCGACCCCTAAAACTAGCCCTGATGCCCAGACAAAAACCCTCCGCCGACGAAAGAGCACCATGGCCAATTCCCGAAGGGTAGGCGGGGCTGAGAAGTCCCGGGCGCGGATTGAATCTTCGTCTGACATAGGGCCAGGAATCCGGTCTAGAACTGAGTGGAGTTCATGTACATGCTTACCGAAGGCTTGCCGAGGAAGCGTGCGATTTTGGAAATCGAGTTTTGCGGGACAAAAACCAGATCGCCGGGCCGAAGATGCGCATCCTCCTTGAGCCCGCGCTGGTTGAGCATTTTCTTGAGATTGAGGACTCGCGTTTCCATCAGGTCTTCGTTGACCCGCCGGAACAGCACCACCTGGGAATGTTTTGACTGCTGCGTCAGTCCTCCTGCAATTTGTACCGCTTCGGCCACGGTCGTATCGGAGCGCAATTCGTACTTGCCCGGCTTTCCGACCTCGCCTCCTACGATGAAGTAAGGCCGCTCAAAATCCTTCAGCACCACCGCCACTTGCGGATCGTGCAAATATCCCCGGTACGCCTTCTGCACTGCCTCGCTGAACTCCTCCATATTCAATCCCTGCACTTCCAACATGCCGGCATCTTTCAGCATGACGTAACCATCCGGCTGTACGGTAAGCGCCTGGTTGAACTCGGGTGCGAGCAGGAAATCGATCTCCACCACGTCGCTGGGGTGTAACCGGTAAAGCGGATGGCGCTGCCCTCCGAGTAAAGGGTTTCCCAGGCCATCCGCTCTTCCGGGTTTCTCGGCCGCACTACTGCTGCCTCCCGCCCCTGCCCCGGTAAAGCAGTTTCGAGAGGTATTCTTGTTTCCGCCCAGATGGTTCATTTCACACTGCGCGAAAGCGGCCGAATGACAATGCCAGGTCAGCAGCACCAAGCCGATCAATCGAACGAATTTGAGGACACTCTTCATTAGTCCTGCACCATCCCTATGGAAACTCAGCGCCTCGCGCTCTGGGACTTCTCGCAAGTTAGGCTCACTTCACGGTCCCGGCAAGACATGGGAAGTTCCGTCCACTAAAGTAGAACGCTCTCCGCTTTCAGGAAAAATGCCCGTCCGCACGAATGGTCGTATCAACTCAACGCCTTACAGAGAATTGTCCTTGCAATCGACAGAAGAAACAGGTTCGTGGCGCGCCCCTCGCGGGAGTATCCACAAAAGTAGACTTGCATGTTTGTCATGTCACAGAATCGTCAGGAATTCTTGAAAGCCGAACCTGAAAAACCGTCGGACAAAATTCTCTTCCAGAGCTGAACGTTAAGCTGGCGCGATTTTCGGGTTCACGGTTTCAACGGGACAATAGCGGCTTTGCACAGGAAGATTGCGTCATCCTCAGATTCCCGCAGCCCCGAAATGCAGATTCCCGTTTTGAAAGCAGCGCTGAAATTTTGTGACGCATATCCTTGTGGACCCGAAGTGCGGCTCCCTAGAATCGCCGCATTCGTTTCTCTTTCGCTTTCAGGAGAGCTGCTTGATCATTCCGACGCACGCCGCCACTTCCCATGCTGTTGGTGTTCTTATCGCGGACTCGAACCGCATGCAGGCCCAATTGCTGAACAGCGCTCTGCGCCGTCATGCTGAATTTCACACCAGTACGTGCTCGATGGATACGGTCTCGATTCTCAACGCCATCGCTCTAAACGTTCCGCGGATCGTCGTTCTTTCGTCAAACTTGTCCGCTGGCGTACCCGAAGCCGTGACGACTCTGCGCCGCTTTCATTTTTCCCATCCCGAAATTCCGAAGGTTCTGCTGGTCGATAACTGCGACCGCGACCTGGTGATTAGCGCGTTTCGCTCCGGCGCCCGGGGTATCTTCTCGATTACCGACGCCAACCTTCGCCTGCTCTGCAAGTGCCTGCTGCGCGTGGCTGCAGGACAGATATGGGCCAATGCCGAGCAATTGAACTTTGTAATGGATCTGATCTCTGAAGTGCCGTCGGTTCGTGTACTCAATGCCCGCGGCAACTCCCTGCTCACGCCGCGCGAGGAACAAGTCGTGGCCCTGGTAGCCGAGGGCCTGAGCAACCGCCTGGTTGCCGGCGAACTCAACCTCAGCGAGCACACCATCAAGAAATACCTTTTTCGTATCTTCGAAAAACTCGGCGTCTCGACCCGTGTCGAACTCGTGCTTTATGCCGTTAATAACGGAGATCCCCGGCAAACCGAGTGGCTAGCCGGCGCCAGTCGAACGGTGCCGAACGCCTGAGAGGGTTCCCGCTTGCAATGAGTTGAGAGAAAACTCTGCATCTGATTTGTCCGAAGCCTTATGACGACGCGATCAGCGGAGGACCTTCCAGCGGCTTTAGCACTCGCGAGAGCAGAGGCTTCGCACCATTTGAAAACCTCGCCTCCGCCCTGTATAACTTGGGACGGAATCCTTGCCCGACGCTCCTTCCAACCCGGCCGCCGCGCCCAAGCCTCGCCGCTGGAGCATCGTGGCCGCGGGTTTGCTGCTCCTCGCGCTCGCTTTGGTCGTGATCTACACCAGCCGTTCCGCATTTTTCAGTCCGCTGGCTCTGGTGGTTGTCGCCGCGATCGGACTGGCAGCTATTCTTCTGCAACTTCGTCTGCGCAAAGACCTGAACGCTCCGGTTCGGGCGCCCCTCTGGCTCAATGTATTAGGACTCATCTTCGCCGCCGCAGCCGTCTTTGCCGACATCCTTCACCTCAGCCCTAACTTTCTTCTGGTCGCCGCGCTGGGAGCCGTACTCTGCTTCGCCGTCAGCGGCGCCACCGTGCTGCATGCGTTGCGTATAAAGAAAAGCTAGTCCGGCTTACAGCTTGGGCTTCGGGCTTCGGGCTTCCGCCAACCGGCCTTCCGAATTCAGCTGCTTCCATCATTGACAATAAACGGTCGAGGGTCCTTGAAACCGAATGGTTGGCAAGGGGAGCATGGTGCCAGCGAGGATGATTCGAAAACTCGGGACGGGTCAATCTTCGAGGCCGAAGCGTCAAAGTCCGGAAGCCGAAAGCCGGAGTCCGGAAGCCGATGTCCGGAAGCCCTATCTCTTAAACTCCACGGCCACCGTCGTCTCCACCACTGCCGGTTCGCCATTCAGCCGATAGGGCTCAAACTTCCACCAGCGCAAAGCATCCATAGCGGCCCGCGCCAGTACCGCCGGCCCATTGAGGGCGTGCATGCTCACCACCGATCCATCGCGCCCGACAACAATGTCCAGCGCAACGATCCCTTGCAGATTGGCCGTGCGCGCCTCCGCGGGATAGGTTGGCTCGACACGATGGACCAGCAATTTCTCCATCGCTTCCGCCGGAACCCGGGCCTGCGGCTTTTGTTCGGACGCTATCTCCGGCCCCTTCAGCCCTGACTCCAAGTCCGCCCACCCTCGGTTCCAACGCCACCAGAACAGGGACACACCGAACACCAGGACCAGAAAAATCGTCCATCCCATCCCGAATCGGTTCTTTCTCCGACGCGGCGCTCCGCCGGTAAAGGCCTTCTGGTGGGCTCGGGTCGCAGGGACACTCCTTGACGCCCCCGGAAGGGCCGGACTCGCGCTCAGGTCCGCTCTCACCTGTGCCTCTTTGGCCCAACTCCGGATGGCGGCGCGCTGGTTAGCCGACAATCCCATAAACTCAAGGCCGCTGCAGAGCTTGTCCTGATATCGCACGATCGCCCGGGTTTGCAAACGAGCGGTTACTTGCGACAGATGGACTTCAATCGCCACAGCTTCGCCTGGAACCAATTCCTGGGCCAGCACGGCAGCAATTCCATGCTCGCAGACATTCACCGCACGCCCTGGGACCGTATCTGGAATTCCCGAGCGCAGCACCGTGACATCCAGCGCCGCAGCAAGCGGAAACCGAGGCTCGCGCCTGCGCGAGGGTCCACTCCATGCCCGTGCCTGTGCCTCAGCCGCCATTCAGTTCGCCTTCATCCAAGTTGTCATTCCGATCCCGAGCGGAGCAAAAGCAAAGAAGAGGAATTTGTTTTCGCCGTAAAGCTCCGGGCTACACATCCCCGGACATGCCGAGCGTAAGCTCGGCTGCTTTTCCTTGGCTATTTCCTCAACTCCACAATCTCGCTCCCGCGAGCAAACAGCGCCACGCTCGCCATCCCAATGAACAATCCATGCTCCACTACGCCCGGCATGTCGCTCAATTGCCGCGCTAGTCCCTCCGCATCCCGAATCTGTCCAAAACTGCAATCGAGGATATGATTATTCTCGTCGGTCACGTAGGGCTTGCCATCAAAGCCCGCTCTCACCGTGACGTCGGCGCCCAACGCTCTGATCCGTTTCGTCACCAGTGCCTGCGCAAACCGAATGACCTCCACCGGCAGCGGAAACTTGCCCAGCACCGGTACCTGCTTCGACGCGTCCGCCACAATCACCAACTGCTTCGTGGCCGATGCCACAATCTTCTCCCGCAGCATCGCGCCGCCGCCGCCTTTAATCAGCCGCAGGCGCGGATCGACCTCGTCCGCTCCGTCCACCGTGACGTCAATTTCCTGACGCTCGTCCAGTGTAGTCAGCGGAATCCCCAAGCTCTGCGCCAGCTCTCCCGATCGGATCGAAGTCGGAATGCCGCGGATCCGCAGCCCATGCTTAACTTTCTCGGCCAGCAGCTTGATGAAATATGCCGCCGTCGATCCGGTTCCGAGGCCAACCACCAGCCCGTCGCGAATGAACTGCAAGCCAGCGCGCGCCGCGGCCGCTTTTTCCTGATCGTTCGCCATAATTTCCGTGAGTGGTCCGGGGCTCAGAGCCGGACGCGCCGGGTGAAGCTCGGCAGTCTCGGGAGGCCTGATGCGCCCGAACGCAATAAGGAGCCCCTCCACCTCAACCCAAAATCTTCTGCGTATAAATCAAATACCCCGCCAGCACTAAGCCAAACACCACCGTCAAAATCGTGATCAGATCTAACACAAACCCGGCCGGCTCAAATGTACCTGCACTCAACTGCGCCCGGGTCTTGCGATAGCGC
The DNA here is from genome assembly GCA_963709305.1 of uncultured Acidobacteriaceae bacterium. Lineage (GTDB taxonomy): Bacteria > Acidobacteriota > Terriglobia > Terriglobales > Acidobacteriaceae > Sulfotelmatobacter. Next base: position 639,768 of record CAVPWO010000019.1, read on the forward strand.
ACCAGACCCGCCACAACCAGCGCCACGCCTGCAACGATCGTGAACGATCCCATGACGACCGAAATGCCGGCACTCCGCACCGGGTGCCCCTGCAGCGCCGTCAACTGCCGCATGGCAATCGAGAACCGCCCGATGGCGAATCCAAATACCACGATCGCCGCCCCAGTCCGCACCCATGCCAGAAACGTGCGCTCATTGGCCAGATGGTCGCTTGCCCTGTCGGACTTCTCCGCCACACGCCCTCCGACGCCGCCAGCATTATTCCACAGCTTTCGCAATCACGACCGCAGCGCCCGCAAGATTCTTGATCAAGTCCTCCGGCGCGCCATGCCGCTGTTGCAAATACTCCGGACTGTTGTACGTCACCCAAACCTTGCCCTCGGCATCCTCCGCCACCAGCGCCTTGAGTGGTAAGTCAATCGCCAGGCTGGGAGCCGCCACCATCAGCGGAGTTCCAGCTTTTGGACTGCCAAAAATGATGACCTTGGTCGGCCTCAACGTCAGCCCAACCTTCTCCGCCTCGCCGCTGTGATCCACCACCGCAAACACGTGCAGCCCATTGGCCGAGAAAGCCGCCTCCAGCCGTTGCAGCGTCTCTGGTACGGAATAATGACTCGGAAGCTGAACCAACCCGTTTTTTTCCGCCATGTCATTCCCCTCGAATTCGACAAGTACGCCAGACCGCTAGATTGTAGGGAAAACGCGTCCAGTACTCCAAGGACGACATTTTTGAGTCAGCTTTTACGAGACTGGCTCGGGGGGGTCTTCCACAAGCTGGCACGCGTCAGCGACCGGAGATCTAAAGTGGCGCCTGCGGTACGCCGATGATGGTTGTAAGGACTCGTCCTTTCCTGAGCCGACCATGACCCTCTCCAGCAAAGCGATTGCGTCGTGCGCCCTGATCATCCTGATTTGCATCGGTGCGCTTTCCTTCTGGAGCGAAGTCCGTAACGAGGACGACCGGGAGTGGGTCACTCACACTCTGCTCGTGGTGGAGAAGCTGCAGGCGGTTCGTATCGATATCACCCAGGCGGAAACCGGCCAGCGAGGTTACCTGCTCAGCGGCCAGGAGAGATACCTGGAACTTTACCGTGCTGGTGACGAAAAGCTGGGCCAGGACACGAAAGCACTGTGGGACTTGACTGCAGACAACCAGGGAGAACGGGAAGCCCTCCACCGGCTGGAGTCGCTCATCGCGGACCGGCTGACGGAATTGGCCGACGGAATTGAGGCTCGGAAGAAAAGCGGGCTGCCGGCCGGCCTGGAAGCTGTGTCTCACGGGGATAACGGTGAATTGTGGATAGAACGGATCGCGGCCCACATCGCCGAAATGCGCCAGACGGAAGCGCAGCTGTTAAGCACTCGAATGGAGGCGGCGAGGGTCAGCACGCGAAGAATGAAGGTCGTCATTGCTTGTGGAAGCTCCCTGGCGATTCTTATTCTGCTGGTAAAGGGCTTTGTGATTCATCGGGAGACCTCTCGGCGCAATCTGGCGGAACAGAGCCTCAAGCGGGCGAATGAAAAGCTGGAACGCCGGACGGCGGAACTTTCGGAAACCAATATTGAGTTGGAGAGTTTCGCTTATTCCGTGGCCCACGGTCTGCGGGCGCCGCTGCGCCACATTGCCGGATATTCCGGTGTCCTTACCCAGGATTTTGGCTCGCGCCTGGACACGGAAGGTCTCCGCTGCCTGGGAAAGATCACGGACTGCGCTCGACAAATGGGACATCTGGTGGATGACTTACTAGGCTTGTCGCAGATAGGACGGCAGAAAATCTGCTTTCGCGACACGGCTCTAAGTTCGCTGGTTGCCCAGGCGGTCGAGGATATTGCGCCAGAGGTAGCCGGTCGAGTGGTGGAGTGGCAAATCGCGGACTTATTCCATGCGAAATGCGATCCCGGATTGATGAATCAGGTGTTCACGAATCTGCTTTCGAATGCGGTGAAGTACACACGCCGGCGGGAACACGCGGTGATTCAAGTAGGACAAACGACGCAGAACGACGAGCGCGTTGTATTCGTCCGCGACAACGGCGTGGGCTTCGAGATGCAATACGCGGACAAGCTTTTTGGAGTTTTTCAGAGGTTACACAAAGCCCGCGATTTCGAAGGAACCGGCGTCGGCCTGGCGATTGTGCAGCGCATCATTCGCAAGCATGGTGGCCGGATTTGGGCGGAAGCGGAGCTCGGCCAAGGCGCCGCGTTTTACTTCACCCTCGGTACCCCGGAGGAAAAACCGAGCGAGCAACCGGAGCCGGTTCACGAAGAGGAGATGCATGTCGCAACAAGTTGAGATTCTGCTGATTGAAGATAGCCCGGAGGATGCGGAATTGACCATTCGCGCCTTGCGTCGCAACAAACTTGCCAATGAAATTCAAGTCGTGGAGGACGGGGCCGAAGCTTTGGACTTCCTGTTTTGCTGCGGTTCGTTCAAGGGTCGGACGCCCTCGCAGTACCCAAAACTGGTGCTGCTCGACCTGAAACTTCCCAAAGTCAGCGGCATGGAAGTTTTGCGCGCGATTCGGGGCGACGAACGAACCAAGGCAATTCCAGTCGTGGTATTAACTTCATCCAAAGAAGAAAGGGATCTGATGGAAGGTTATGAGCTGGGAGTGAACGCTTACGCTCAGAAACCCGTGGACTTCGAACAGTTCGCTGAGACGGTGCGGCAGATCGGGATGTTCTGGATGCTGATCAATAGGTTACCAGGGCCGGAAGAAACTGCGACCACCAAAGCTCAGGGAGCGTAGGCATAGCCCTACTTTACATTCAATCACCTCCCTCGGTCGGGTAGACTAAGCGGGGAGTCCCGCCACATGCCAAACAATCGGCAGCTCACAATGACAAAACACTCGCTGGCAATTGCTTTTGCAGCAGGAATATTGGTTGCGGCGAACGTCGCCTTCGCCCAATCCGACTACCAACCGTCCCCGGAGAACCTGCAAGCCCGGCGCGAATTCCAGGACATGAAGTTCGGCATGTTCATCCATTGGGGCGTCTACAGCGTTCTCGGAGACGGTGAATGGGTCTTCCACAACCGCAAGCTGATGCTCGACGAATACAATCGCCTGCCTGCATTCTTCGATCCCGAGAAATTCGACGCCCCGACCTGGGTCGCTCTAGCCAAGGCCGCCGGCATGAAGTACATCACCATCACTTCCCGCCATCATGACGGCTTCGCCATGTTCGATTCGAAGGTTTCCGACTGGAACATCGTGCAGCGAACGCCTTACAAAAAAGACCCCCTGAAGATGCTCGCCGATGAATGTCACCGCCAGGGCATCAAGCTCTTCTTCTACTATTCGCAACTCGATTGGCACAATCCCGACTACTATCCCCGCGGACAAACCAATTGGCCCAACGGCCGCCCCGACCATGGCGACTGGAATGCCTACCTCGACACTTACATGGACGGCCAACTCCGCGAACTGCTCACCAATTACGGACCCATCGGTGGCATCTGGTTCGACGGCATGTGGGACAAACCCGACGCCGACTGGCATCTACCGAAAACCTACGCACTGATTCATCAGCTGCAAGCGGCCGCGCTCATCATTCCCAATCATCATCAAACTCCCCGGCCCGGCGAAGATGTGCAGACTTTCGAGCGCGATCTCCCCGGACAAAACACAGCCGGCTTCAACACTAACTTCGTAAGCAATCAACTCCCCCTTGAAAGTTCGGACACGCTTAACGGCTCCTGGGGATTCAACATCGGCGACAACAACTACAAAAGCCCAGCCGACCTTGAACGCAGGCTGGTGCGCGCCGCCGGAAATAATTCAAACCTGCTGCTGAATATTGGCCCCATGCCCAATGGAATGATCCAGGAGGAATTTGTCACCCGGCTGCGCGCCGTGGGCGAGTGGCTCTCCAAATATGGCGATTCAATTTACGGTACGCGCGGAGGACCCGTCGCCCCCGGAGAGTGGGGAGTCACAACTCAAAAAGAAAACAAGATTTACGTGCATGTGCTGAACTGGAGTGCCCCGCTCCTCGCGCTGCCTCCTATCGCCGCGAAAGTATCAGGAGCGCATTCCTTAGTTGACAACTCGAATGTGGAGCTCACCCAAAACGCGGACGGGGTCATTTTGAAAGTCCCACCGTCCAAGGTGGAAGACCTGGACCGCGTCATCGTTTTGACCTTATCCAAATGAGAATGTCCAAATGAGAATATGCAGATGAAAGTGTCCAAGGGAGAATTTCGAAAGGAAGTAATCGTGCGGTGCTTTAGCCGTCTTCGGTACCACGGGACCGCGCCTCGATTGAGGACGGTTAACGCCTCCTCCAGACCGCGAGGGAGGGTCAAGCATGCTCGGGACCCTAGTTACTACCCGTTAACTAACGGGCTATCAGGCTTTTACAAGGCTAACGTTCCGTGATATAACCGCCCGTGAGCATAAAAAGCGGGTCTGCGGCCCGCCAGGAGCTTGATTTGACGATGGTGGCCTCATTCGCAGACGGAAAACAGAAAACAGGCCAGCCTAGAGGAGGTACCGTGGGGGAAGAAGCACGGACCGGAAAACGGTTCCCGCTGGAATTGCCGATTAAGATACATAAGGGCGAACCGGGCGGAGACGCCAAAGGAATCACGGGGAATCTCAGCGCGGCCGGGGTGTACATCCGCGCCGATTCTTCGATGGAAATTGGTTCGCCGGTGGAGTTTGAAATTACCCTGCCGCCGGAGATGACGGGCGGCCAGGAGAATGTAACCATCCAGTGCAAGGGAAGAGTCGTGCGCGCCGACGAGACGGGGAGCGGCGGAGAAGGCCGCGGCGTGGCCTGCGTAATTGACTCGTATGAATTCGTAAGGAAGTCATAGACTTTTTTGAACCGGACTTTCGGGGAGCGTTGACAACATGCTCAAACTGATATTGGCCGATAACCAGGCGATCTTCCGGGCGGGCATTGCCAAAGTGCTGGCCGTAGAAGATGAGATGCGGATTGTGGCGCAGGCCCAGACTCCTGAACAGATGTTCATGGCGCTGGATAAGTTTCGTGCCGCGGTGCTGGTAGTGGCAGCGGGATTTCACAATGACTTTGCCGCGATCATACAGGGCGCGAACAAAGCTAAGACTCGCGTCATCGTGCTCGCGGACACCGGTGAGAGCGCACAGCGGCACATGACGAATGGCGCGCACGGGGTGGTCTATCGCAACGTGACCAGCGCGGCACTGGTCGACTGCGTGCGCAAAGTGGCGCGCGGCGAAACCTGGGTGCAGGACGTAGCCGTGCCCAGTGAGCTCACCGAGAACGATATGGTGGGGCTGCGCGTGCGCGACCGGCTGACCGCTAAAGAATTGCGCATCGTCGCTTTGATCGTGCAGGGCTATAAGAATAAAGAAATCGCCTCGCAGCTGGGAACCACCGAGCAGGTCATCAAGAATTATCTGCGCAACGTGTATGACAAGATCGGCGTTTCCGATCGGCTGGAGCTGGCGCTGTTCACCATTCATCACCGCATTCTGAACGAGGCTGCCGCCGCGACTACGCAGGGAGCAGCACCGCAACCGCCCGCGGGAGTGGCGCAGTAATTTCATTGTCGTGAATTCAGGCCGCCTGCGGGCGGCCTTTTTCATTGCGGAGTCTAGGCACTTCAGAATCTCCTGATACGGAGTAGCATCTATGCCTGATATGGAATTCCGACAGCTTGGCCGCTCTGGTTTAAAAGTTCCGGTTTTAAGTTTTGGCACGGGCACGTTTGGTGGCGGGACTGAATTCTTTCGCGCCTGGGGATCGAGCGACGTTGCCGAGGCAACTCGTCTGGTGGAGATCTGCCTCGATGCAGGGGTGAATCTTTTCGACACCGCGGACGTTTATTCCGACGGGCTTTCCGAAACGATTCTTGGGAAGGCTGTCGCTGGACGCCGCGAAAAAGTTTTGATCTCCACCAAGGCCACATTCCGCACGGGGCCTGGACCTAACGATCTGGGATCTTCGCGTCATCATCTGATTCAGAGTTGCGAAGCCAGCCTGCGGAGACTCGGCACCGATTACATCGACATTTATCATTTACACGGCTTCGACGCGCTGACCCCACTCGAAGAAGTGCTGAGCACGCTTGACAATCTGGTGACCAGCGGCAAGGTGAGATACATCGCCTGCTCGAATTTTTCCGGCTGGCACCTGATGAAGTCTCTCGGCGTTTCCGACCGCTACGGCTGGCCGCGCTACGTAGGCCACCAGGTCTACTACTCGCTGATCGGCCGGGAATACGAATGGGAACTGATGCCGCTGGGAATGGATCAAGGCGTGGGCGCTCTGATCTGGAGTCCGCTCGGTTGGGGCCGGCTCACGGGAAAGATCCGGCGCGGCCAGCCACTGCCTGCCGAAAGCCGTCTGCACAAGACGGCGGAGCAGGGTCCGCCGGTGTTGGATGAGCATTTGTACAAAGTGGTCGACGCCCTCGATGAGATTGCGAAGGAGTGCGGAAAGAGCGTGCCGCAGGTGGCGCTGAACTGGCTCCTGCAACGGCCAACGGTGGCATCCGTGATTTTTGGCGCGCGGAACGAACAGCAGTTGCGTCAGAATCTGGACGCGGCAGGATGGAATCTTACGCCGGCTCATGTCGCCAAGCTCGATCATGCCAGCACGGTGACGCCGGTTTATCCGTATTGGCATCAGCGGCAGTTCGCGGAGCGGAATCCCCTGCCGACGGCCAACGCTAAGTCCAGCGGCAAGTGAAGATTGGCGGTGTGTGGAGCGGGCACTCCTGCCCGCTTGCCGGCAGCGGTCAAAAAGCAGCGGGCAAGAATGCCCGCTCCACACGAGCCGCTTCAGATTCATCAGCTGATCTTTTCTCCCACCGATTTCGCTTGCGTGAAAAGATACAGGTAATCCGGGCCGCCGGATTTCGAATCGGTACCGGACATGTTGAATCCCCCGAAGGGATGCGCGCCCACCATGGCCCCGGTGCATTTGCGATTGATGTACAGGTTGCCGACGTGGAACTCCTGGATGGCGCGATCGATCTTGTCGCGCGACTTGGTGTAAACGGCGCCAGTCAGGCCGAACTCGGTGTCGTTGGCGATTTCGAGCGCATGGTCGAAGCCCCGAGCTTTGATCACGGCCAGCACCGGGCCGAAGATCTCTTCCTGCTCGAGTTTCGATTTTGGCGGGATATCGGCAAAGACTGTGGGTTGGATGAAGTAGCCTTCGCCAGCTTGACTCACGCGCTCGCCGCCGGTGATGAGGCGTCCATCTTTCTTGCCTTGCTCGATGTAGCCGAGAATCGTCTTCATCGAACCTTCATTGATGACTGCGCCCATGTTGGCGTTCTCGGCGGGATCGCCAACTTGAATCTTTTCGACGCGGGATTTCAGTTGCTCGAGAAACTTGTCGTAGATGCGCTCATCGACAATGGCGCGCGAGCAGGCGGAGCACTTCTGGCCCTGAAATCCGAATGCCGATTGGGCGACGCCTTCGATGGCGGAAGCGATGTCGGAGTCGGCGTCGACGATGATCGCGTCCTTGCCGCCCATCTCAAGAATGGCGCGCTTGATCCAGATCTGGCCCGGAGCCTGCGTGGCCGCAACTTTATTGATGTGCAAACCAACTTCGCGCGAGCCGGTGAAAGCAATGAAGCGAGTCTTGGGATGCGCAACGACCGCATCGCCGAAGCTGGCTCCGGCGCCGGGACAGAAATTCACCACGCCCTCGGGCATGCCGGCTTCTTCGAGCAGCTCAACAAATTTCGCGGCGATGGTGGGGGAATCGCTCGATGGCTTTAGGATGACTGTGTTGCCGCTGACGATGGATGCGATCGTCATGCCGGCCATAATCGCGCAGGGGAAATTCCACGGCGGAATGACCGCGCCCACGCCTAATGGAATGTAGAGCAGCGTATCATGTTCGCCGGGCAACTGGATCGGCGTGCCCGCCTTTGAGAAGCGCAGGGCTTCGCGGGCGTAGAACTCGCAGAAATCGATAGTCTCGGAAATGTCGGCGTCGGCCTCAGCCCAGTTCTTGCTGACTTCGAAGACCAGCCACGCCATGAATTCCATCTTGCGCTGGCGCAGCAGATCGCCCACGCGGAAGACCAGGCTGGTGCGTTCTTCGACCGCGGTGCGGCTCCAGGATTCGAAGGCCTTGAGCGCGGCCTGCATTGCCGGTTCCACGTGTTCCTTGCCCGCTTTTTGATGGATGCCGACAATCTCCGACGGGTGCGTCGGGTTCAGCGACCTAATTTTGTCGGTTGTCTTAATGTGCTTGCCGCCGATGATGAGGTCGTACTCGTGGCCCATCTGACCTCGAACCTTTGAAATGGCAGAGCGCATGCGGCGGGCGTTTTCTTCGTTGCGAAAATCAAAAAAAGGCTCGGTGACAAACGGTCCCTGGTGCGAGGTGGTACGCGGACGGACGGGGGCTTCTAGCGTTGCCATGGGGGAAATCCTTTCGAACTCATAAATGCGATCGTAGTGGATGCGTCAAATATTTTACACCGTCAAGGATGCCGCGAAGCGGCGCAAGAACGCAGCCCACGGCGCAAGCCGTGGGAAGGTAATGTAGAGAGTGGACAGGCCCCAGAGGGCCAAAAGAAGGTAGCTCCAGACGTATTGTTCGTTCTCCGCAACATATTCTTGCGTGATGAGAAAGGTCTCTTTCGCTCCTCCGGAGCTGGCTGGTTGTCCGGTTTGCTTCCCACGGCTTGCGCCGCCGGGCTGCGTTCTTGCGCCGCTTCGCGGCTTAGGAGTCGAGCTGCGCTCGACGGACAGCCGGGGGCGGCTGTCCCCACCTAATTCTTGTGGCCCAACATTTGATCTCGGGTGGTAGACTCGAACGTTTTCCCGAGAGGCAACCGTTATGGATATTCGGCGGGTCGGCGTAATTGGCGCGGGCACGATGGGAAACGGCATTGCTCATGTGTTTACGCGCGCAGGATATGACGTCGTTTTGTGCGATGTGGAGCAGCGGTTTCTGGAGCGCGCGCTGGAGACGATCAGCAAGAATCTAGAACGCGAAGTAGCGAAGAAGAAGATCAGCGCGGACGACAAGGTCTCCGCACTGAGGCGAATTCAGGCGGTGACCGATCGCGGCAAGTTGGCAGAGTGCGACTTTGTGATCGAAGCGGCGACGGAGAAGTTTGAGATCAAGGCGGAAGTCTTTCGCGATCTCGACCGGCTGACTCGACCTGAAATCATCCTGGCTTCGAATACATCGTCCATCTCTATTACCAAGCTCGGGGCTCAGACCAAGCGGCCGGAGAAAATCATCGGTATGCACTTTTTTAATCCGGTGCCGGTGATGAAGCTGGTGGAAGTGATTCGCGGGCTGGCGACGTCGCAGGAAACATTCCTCGCAGTTCGCGATCTGGCTGTGAAATTGGAAAAAACTCCGGTGGAGGTGAATGACGCGCCGGGCTTCGTTTCGAACCGCGTGTTGATGCCGCTGCTGAACGAGGCCATGTATGCGGTGATGGAGGGCGTGGCTACCGCCGAAGCGGTTGACGAAGTGTTCAAGCTGGGGATGGCGCATCCCATGGGGCCGCTCACTCTGGCGGATTTTATTGGGCTCGATGTTTGCCTGGACATCATGCGGGTGCTGCAGAGTGGGCTGGGCGATCCCAAGTACCGGCCGTGCCCGCTGCTGATCAAGATGGTGGATGCGGGGTGGCTGGGGAGGAAGAGCGGGCGGGGCTTTTATACGTACTGATGTCGCCGATGGTTGATTGCCGATTATTGATTATTCTTTCGGCGCTACGTACCAGCGCATCCGAGCCGACGACAGGGATCCTTCGACTGCGCAGGACGACAACTCTCGCCTACGATGACAACTCACGGAAATAGAGATGTGTTTTGCTATTTACTGGCAGCGCTGTGCGGCATTGGCGCTGGGTGGTTTGACGTCGCCGTTAACGATCTGTTGTTTACTGCGTTGCTTGTACTGTCAGCTTGCATTTTGCTGGGTATGTTGCGGCCGCGCTGGCCGTGGCGTTGGGTACTGATCGTAGGAGCATGTATTCCGCTGACCGAAGTGGTTGCTTATGTGGTTCTCGCCGTGAAGCCGACGCGGGCGCAGGTGTATGGATCCTATCTGGCGTTTCTCCCGGGAATCGCCGGAGCGTACGGGGGATCGATTGTGCGGCGGGCGATGGATAACTTGAGGCAGGGGAAGTAAAGCGGCTTCCGGCTCTCGGGCTTCCGGAAACCCGCTGCGGCATCCCCACCTGCGAACGCCGGCGCGCGGAAGCCGGGAGCCGTATCTTAGGTATCGGCTTGCCCAAAAAGTTACTTTCGATCCACAGGGCGGACGCGTATGCTGGCCTGCATGGGTATGTGTGTGACGATGCTGGCCAGCGGTAGCCGCGGCAATTGTGCGGTGGTGTCCAGCGCTTGCACGAGGATTCTGGTGGATGCCGGCATCTCCTGCCGCGAAACTTTCAAGCGCATGAAGGCGCTGGGCGAGGATCCACACACGCTCTCGGCGATTCTGATCACGCACGAACATTCCGATCACGTCTACGGATTGGCAACGCTGGCGAAGAAGCTGCGCGTCCCGGTGTTCATGACGGGCGCGACCCACCAAGCGTGGGCGCGGGCTCTACGCAACGATAAAGGCGAGCGGCCGAAGTTAGAGAAATTCGAGGCCTTCGAAGCGGGGCATCGCTTTCAGGTAGGCGACATTGAAGTGCGGCCTTTCACCATTCCCCACGATGCGGCCGACCCGGTGGGATTTACCTTTCGCGCGGAGGGGATCAAAGTCGGAGTCGCCACCGATCTGGGATACTTGCCGGTAAGCGTGCGCGATCACTTGAGGGGTTCCGATGTGCTGGTCATGGAATCGAATCACGATCTAGAGATGTTGCGGGGAGGGCCCTACCCGTGGTCGGTAAAGCAGCGCGTGATGAGCCGCGTGGGGCATCTTTCGAATCTGGCGCTCGCCGATTTCCTCACTAACGACTATGATAATAGTGCAACGTTTGTGGTGTTGGCGCATCTGTCAGAAGAGAACAACCATCCGGAAATAGCGCGGCGAGAGGCGGAAAAAGCGCTGGCCACGCGTGGGGGATTGTTCCACAACCGGGTGCTTCTGGCTTCCCAGACTGAGGCAATGCAGCCGATTCGGTTGTGACCGTCCGGATTGCCGGTAGGGTTGTATTAGCGCAATGAGTCAGCAGTGCATTGATCCAATCGTAGGCAAGATTCTGGCGGGCTGGCGCTATGACATTTCCGGCCTGGCGCCGGAGATGCGCGGCGACTACGAAAGCCATTTTGCCGGCTGTGAACGCTGCCGCAGCCGCCAGCAGATTCACCGCATCATCGACGTGGGACTGATCGCGCTGGCCTCGATTTCCGCCGGGGTATTCCTGCTGGCTTTTGGAGTGATCTGGCATCTCGGCCCACGGCATGCCTTCTGGCTGGAAATCGCTGCGCTGGCGGGGTTCGCTCTTTCTGCATTGATCTGGCTGGGGGTGGCGGTGGCCACGCCGGCACCGGTCACGGTTCTGGATGCCGCAAAAGAGGGCGCGCGCCGCGTTCATGACCGCTTGCCGGAAGAAATTCGGCAACGCCTTCCGGAAGAGCTGCGCATCAAAATTACCGGGACTTAAAGAAATGCAGGCAAGCTGGCGCAGGGTCGCTCTGTTGTTGCTGGCCACAATGGCCGGTGCCTTGTCGGGCGCGCAGGGGCTGGCTTTTCCCGCTGCGCAAGCTGATTCTTTTCCTCTTCCTTTTCATCTTCACCCCGCGGGATGCCACAGCCAGGAGTCGAACGCTCCGGAGGCTCCGTCGCCTTTGCCCGCCAGCTATCGGTGCTGCCTGAACGGGCACGACGTGGCTATTCCGAATCCATCGTTTACTGTTCCTTCCATGGCTGCGCAACATAGCAGTCTGGTTAGCGTCGACGAACCGCGCTTGAATTTCGCCTCATCCCTTCGCTCGGAAAGGCGACCCGCTCCCTCCAATAGTCCGCCTGGCGGCGTTCCGCTGCGAATCTAGAGCAATCTTCATTCCCTTGCTGTTTGTCGTGAGCTGTCCTGAGCTGAGCCGGCGTGCCCTTGGGATCGGACCTGCTCGCCCCCAATCATCTTGTCCATAATCACCTGGTCGAAATATCACATGCTCGAGAACAGGAACTCCATCATGAGGTTTGCAGTGAGAAATGCTATTTTTTATTTTTTGTTACTGGGAGCGTTTATGCTTGCGCCTGCTTCGGGGCAGGAAGTCAGTTTACCTGTTCCAGTCCAGACGCTAGCCGAAAATGATTCCTTCGCCGCGCAAGAAACATCCATGCCGGGAATGAACATGCCAAAGCAGATGGAAGACGGCGGATTATTCGATCTACCCTCGCCGCATGAAGGTTCAGGGACCTCGTGGCAGCCGGCCTCGGTCCACAGCCCGGCGTGGATGTGGATGCGAGGCGGGTGGGAGCTGATGGCGCACGGCGCGATCTTCGTGGACTACAACCAGCAAGGCGGCCCGCGTGGCGAGGGCAAAGCGGAGTCGCTTAATTTCGGGATGCTGATGGAGCAACACAAGCTGGGTAGAGGGACAATTCTGTTTCGGCAGATGTTTTCCGCCGAGTCGCTGACCTCGCCGCATCCGGGATTTCCTGAACTTTTTCAAACCGGGGAGACGTATCATGGCGAGCCGCTGGTCGATCATCAGCACCCGCACAATGTGTTTGCCGAACTCGCGTTCCTCTACACGTTGCCCCTCGCGAAGAAACTTTCATGGGAATTTTACGGCGGGCCATCGGCTGAGCCCGCACTGGGCCCGGTGACGTATATCCATCGCGCTTCGGCGGCGGAGCTGCCACTGGCCCCGCTGGCCCACCATTTGCAGGATTCGACGCACACCAGCTTCGGGGTGGTGACTACGGGATTCGTGATCGACCGCCTCAAGCTGGAAGCTTCCGCCTTCAACGGACGAGAGCCGAATGAGGAACGATGGAGCATCCAGCTGGGAGCGCTGGATTCCTGGTCCGGGCGGGCCATGATTGCGCCGACTACGAACTGGACCGCGGAATACAGCATCGGGCGGCTGGAGCATCCCGAAGCTCTGGAGCCCGGCAGCCAGTGGCGGCAGACGGCATCGGCGGAATACAACCGGCCGCTGGCGGCAGGAAACTGGGCCACCACATTCATCTGGGGGCGCGTGCACAAGATCGCGACCGATACGACTTTAAATAGCTATCTGCTGGAATCGACGCTGAATTTCCGCGAGCGTAACTACGCTTTCTTCCGGCTGGAGTTGGTGGATAAGGACGAACTATTCCCGCAGGCCCCGGTGCAGCCGGCCTACCGGATCGGGGCGTATACGTTTGGTGGCGTGCACGATTTGATTCATGACCGCGCATTTCAGCTGGGACTGGGTGCAGATGTGACGGTTTATTCCAAGCCGGCTGTCCTGGACGCGGCTTATGGAGATCGTCCGGTTTCGTTCCAGATATTTCTGCGAATGCGGCCGGGACGGTCAAACCATGGTTACCACTAAGCCCAAGAAAAACATTTTCTTGAGTCGATTTCCGCCGTAGAATCGCTCCAATTCCTTCCGTCGGAGAGACTACCCTTTCATGCTCAAGGCGCTCCAGACACTGCGAGTGGTGCAGTGGGCAATGCTGGGCAGCATTGTGCTGTACGGGATTGCCGGACAAGTTGTGGGCCCTGCTCCGCGTGGCGTGGACGCAGCCCTCAGTTACTTATTTGCCACTTTGAGCGTAGCGATTGTTGGAACAATCCTGGTGGTGCGGCGAACCTTGGTATTGCGGGCGGCGGAGAGCCTGGCGACGAACCTCGAGGACAGTCTCAGCCTGAACCACTGGAAAACGGGGTTCATTGCCACCTACGCCTTGTGCGAGGCGCTGGCATTGTTCGGCCTGGTTCTGCGCTTGCGAGCCAGTCCGATGCAGGCCAGCGTGCCCTATTATCTGGGAGGATTCGTTTTGCTGTTGTTCTTCCGGCCGAAGCCACCCCGGCACGCCTGATTTTGCCGCACGCACCTGATTTTCTGAACAAGCAATAGAATGGATATGAGGTGAATGCATGTCCATTAATGAGCCGCAGGAACTGGCAGGGATGCGCGCCGCGGGGGCGGTGGTGCGCCTCATGCTGGACGCCATGAAGGACGAAGTGCGCCCCGGCGTTACCACGGCCGAACTCGACGAAGTGGGGGCGAGCGTGATGCGCAATCACGGAGCACAATCCGCCCCGGCGCTGGTCTATGGATTTCCTGGAGTGAGCTGCATCAGTCTCAATGAGGAGGCGGTGCACGGCGTACCCGGCAAGCGCGCTCTGCAGGCCGGCGATCTGGTCAAGCTCGATGTCACCGTGGAAAAAAACGGATTCATGGCGGATGCGGCTGTAACAGTTCCGGTCGGCGAGGTGACCGAGGAACGTCGAAATCTGGCTGCCTGTGCGGAACGTGCCTTCGCCAAGGCGATGCTAGCGGCGCGAGCCGGGTCCCGAGTTTGGGAGATTGGCCGCGCCGTGGAGCGCGAAGTCCGGCGCTGCGGATTTTCCGTAATCCGCGAGTTGGCCGGACACGGGATCGGCAGGACCATCCACGAAGAACCCCGCGTACCGAATTATCCCGAGGCGTGGGCGAATCAGATTCTTACAGAAGGTTTAGTGATCACGGTTGAGCCGATTATCGCGGCGGGGTCCGGCAGGACCTTCGTCGCCCCGGATAAATGGACGATCGTCACCAGCGATCACCGGCCTTCGGCGCACTATGAACATACGCTGATGATCACGAAGGGCGCGCCGATGCTGCTGACAGCGGCTTAGAAGCTGCGCCGCAAGAAAGTACACTCGCTCAGCGATTCGCAATCACAATATTTCAACAACGGGGGAAACGGTTACCATCGTAAGTAGCTTCAGCAAGAGGAAGGTATACATCATCATCTTCTTATGAAGATGGAACTGAAAGCGGCGGCCACTTCGTTACTTGTGGCATCAACGAATCTACTCTTATCTGGAGTAGCTCTCTTGCTCGGTTTCACAAATTACGCAGAATGGGCCGTGCTCTTGTTTATGGTGTTCGTTCCACTGCTGATTGCTGTCACGCTGGTCTTCTTCGTTCGCGACGTGTGGAAGAGAACCACGCGCAAGCAAGCCGTGCTAGCGATCTTGCTCTCATTCCCCGCGCTCGCACTGGAGGGCTAGTTCTACAATTGGGGGAAGGGCTGGTAGGTCGCTAAGGACTGATGTGGCAGCTCGCCAGGCCGCGCTTCTCCAGATACTGCTGGTGGTAGTCCTCCGCCGGATAAAACGTTACCGCAGGAACGATCTGCGTGGCGATGGGCTTCGAGTAACGGTGGGCCTTCTCCAGCGATTCTTTCGAGCCCTGGGCTTGCGCCTGCTGCTCGGGGGAATGAAAGAAGATCGCGGAGCGATACTGCGAGCCCCAGTCCGGCCCCTGGCGGTTCACCTGCGTCGGGTCGTGGTTCTCCCAGAAAACTTTCAGCAGGTCGGCGTAGCGGACCTTGGCGGGATCGAATTCAACCTCCACGGCTTCGGCGTGGCCGGTGCGGTCGGTGCAGACGTCTTTATAGGTCGGATTCTCGGTCTGGCCGCCAATGTAGCCCACCCGGGTCGAGGTGACTCCGGGCATCTGCCGGAAGGTGGCTTCGACTCCCCAAAAGCATCCAGCTGCGAATGTGGCTTTTTCCATTGCGATTGCTCCCTACGCTTGCGATGCGTCGCCCTTATTGTCCCTTATTGGATGAACGAATGCCAGAAAAGTCACAGTCGTGTTAAAAACACTACCCATTACCCTTGGGGAATTGACGCTCTTCCTGAATCACGATAAAGTCCGGAATGGGTTGTCGAGGGATTCTCCAAGGACTATCCAGGGGTTCAGCTCCGTGTTTTTGTCGACCAGCCACTTCCAAACCGGGGCTAGAACTGTGCTGAAATGCGCGCTGTGGTTTCTGTTGGTCTTGTTTCTCACCGGAGCAGCGCTGGCCGTTTCTGGATTCGCGCCGCAGAGACGCCTCGGGTACCAGACTGGCGATCAATGGGAGCCTGCGATCGCCGCCGACGGCCACGGGCACTTGTACGTTCTTTATCCCCAGTATGGTGCCGTTCCTGATTGCACGAGCTGCACCGCCCCGACCATAGCCCTGCTCATCAGCAACGATAATGGACTCTCGTGGCAACCGTCGCGCGCGCTGCTTCCTTTCCCAACCGGGCAGTTTGATCCGCAGATCGTAGTCGATCCCTTGGACCGGCAGACGGTGTACGCCTCGTGGATGCAGAACAATAAACGGGACATTGTAGTCGCCCGTTCGCTCGACTTCGGCCGCAACTGGTCGTTCTCGTGGGCAGAGCGCGGGCAGGAAGATGCCGATAAGCCTGTGCTCTCGGTACGAGGGACGGATGTTTACGTGGGCTTCAACCATGAAGAGAAATTTTTTGTGGCGGCGTCGCATGATGCCGGGCAGACATTCACCGCCGTACAGGTCAACCCCAACTCGGGGCCGGGATCTTCGCTGGCGGGCGCAGCCACCATTGATCCATCCGGCAACGTTTATTTCGGCTGGACAGCCTATACTCGCCACGAATTGCCGACACGTCCGGTTAGCGTTTTCGTGAGCCGCTCGGCGGACGGCGGGCGCACCTGGAGTACCTTGCTCCTGGATGTTTCAAGCGCGCCTCCGGGCTGTGATCCGCAAGGTTGCGAAACCGGCTATCTGGGCCCGCAGATCGCGCTGGCGTCCGACGCCGCGGGAGCGCTCTATGCCCTGTGGAACGCCGGCGCGGCGAATGGCGGCCCGGAGCGCATTTATTTTTCGTCTTCGACTACCGCAGGAGCGAACTGGTTGGAGCGGACGAACGTGTCAAATGCCGCCCCCGGAGTAGAGCATTCTTTTCCCGCGCTGGTTGCTGGTGCGGCAGGCGATGTGCGCATCGCTTGGATGGATGCGAGAGCAACCGAGGCGGGCCACGCGAATCGTCCGCTCTGGAATACCTACTACCGCAGTTCCACCAACGGCGGCGCCACCTGGAGCGCCGAGAGCCAGCTTTCCGGGCCGGTGCGCGGCTATGACTACATTCTGCCGGCGGGCTTCCGCTTCCCTTTCGGAGATTACTTCAGCCTCGCCATTGATAGCGACGGGAGTAACTCACGCGGTATGGGGCGAGGGGCGCAACTACAAGTCTCCCGGTTCGATCTGGTACGCGCAGGGAAGGTAGCTGACGGCATTGTGAGATGTCGCAGGCTAGACGTAGCAAGCTACCTCTCTACGGGAGATTACTCCAGCAACATTCCGCCGGTGAGATCTGCGAGCCTGGCGACATGGTGATCGCTGCACCAGTCCTGCAGTTGGTCTACGATCTTCTCGGTCGCGCAGGGATCCCAATAGCTGGCCGTACCGATTTGCACTGCGGTGGCGCCGGCCAGCATGAATTCGACTACATCTGCAGCGGTGGAAATTCCCCCCATTCCGATCACGGGAATTTTCACGGCGTGCGAGGCGTCATAGACCATGCGCACGGCGATCGGCTTGATCGCCGGGCCGGAAAGACCGGCGGTAACGTTGGCGATGCGCGGCTTGCGCGTTTCGGGGTCAATGGCCATGGCTACGAATGTGTTGATCACCGAGAGCGCGTCCGCGCCGGCCTCCTGCGCCACATAGGCCATTTGCGCAATGCTGGTTACGTTGGGCGAAAGTTTGACGATCAGCGGCCTTCGCGCCACGCGCTTGGCGGTCGTCACGATTTCATCCAGCGAACGCGGATCGGTCCCAAACTGTAACCCTCCCTGCTCGGTGTTGGGACAGGACACGTTCAACTCATAGGCGGCAATTCCCTCGCCCTGGTTGAGGACCTCGATCGTCCGCTCATAGTCTTCGCGGGTGTAGCCGAAGACGTTCGCTATGACGACCGTGTTCTTGATGCTGCGCAAGTGCGGCAACTTTTCTTCGAGAAACGCCTGGGCTCCGATGTTTTGCAGACCGATGGCATTCAGCATGCCGGCCGCGGTTTCCCATAAACGCGGCGGAGGATTGCCGATCATCGGCTCCTTCGACAATCCCTTCACCACAAAGCCGCCCAGCTTGCCGAGATGGACTACATCCTCGAATTCAACTCCATAGCCGAAAGTACCGCTGGCCGCGATGACCGGATTCTTGAGGTCAATACCGGCAAAGTTCACGCTGAGATCCGGAGTCGACGATTGAGAATTGGCGGCGCTCATGGCTGGTCTTCTCCCGACATGCGCCCCGATACGCGAGGCGAGGGCGCGAGCGCTTCCGTCAGCACGCGACCGACAGAATGTGTGGGAGCGTTGATTCCGAGCAGCGACGCCAGCGTGGCTGCCAGGTCGACCGGTTCAGAGTCTGCGCGATACGTCCCCGGCTGAAACGGCAAACCGTAAAACGCCAACGGTACGTGCGTGTCGTAATTGTAGGGCGAGGCGTGGTCGGTGCCTTTGCTGGAGCCGACGGTATAAATATCGCCGACTCCCATCACGAACCAACTTCCTTCCGGGGAATAACTATTCAGATATTTTCGTCCCAGCGCAGTGTTGGGAGCTTCGCCGGCGGCGAGTTGCGACTTCGTGTAGTAATCGCGCAGTCCCGCTTGCTTCATGGCCTCGCCGACCGCCACTTCGGCATCGTGTTCGCGGACGTGCGCGGCCGCGAAGGCATCTTCGTCGAGCCAGGCCAGCGGGTAGTCCAGCTTCACGTATGCGGCGGAATGGCCGGCAGGAAACTTGGTTGCGATCGCATGGTTGATTTGAGCTTCGAGTTTCCGGCTCTCGAGATTCGCCGCCGGAATGTGCAACTTCTTTACCGCATCGGGCAGCGACGAAACACCGTGGTCGGCCGATAGCGCCACCCACACATTGGCCAGCCCGATCTGATGTCCGAGAAAGCCGATGAAGTCGGCCAGTTCGCGATCGAGATCGAGCGCCATCTGATGCATTTCGGGGGAATCGGGGCCGACCTGATGGCCAAGAATATCGTTGGGCGAGAGGCTGATGGAAAGCAGATCCGTAGCCGGGCCGCGGCCTACATTCTCGTACTGCATCAACTCCTTGGCGAACTCGAATTCGTATTCGTTGGCCAGCGCGGTCGGGCCGACAACTTCATAAAAGCCGGCTTCGGATCCGTCTTTGCTTTTGCGATGTGCGGTCGAGCGGAGAACGGTTCCCTGCGCGTCCTTCCATTCGCGATCCCAATATTTCGCAGGGCGTGTGGAGTTGAAATTCTGCACCCACTGGGGAAGATCATCGCGATAATAAGTGGATGTCACCCAGGCGCCGGTCGCGGGATCAATCCAATAGGCAGCGTCTCCGGCGAAGCCGGCGGGCAGAACGGAGGCGCGATCTTTCAATGACACTCCGAAGACGCGGGCTTTGCCTTGCGTGGCCAGCTTGAGTTCATCTCCCAGCGTGTCGGCCAGAAGATTGTGGGGCGAGGCGCCGATCTTGTCTCCACTGACGCCCACCAGTTTTGTGGCGTCGTCTTCGACGGAAGTGACCATGTGCTTCTTCTTCTGGTCCCACCACTCGTTGGCGGGGATGCCATGGCCGTTGCTGTAGGCGCCGGTAAACAATGTGGCGTGTCCGGGGGCGGTGCGGGTGTTGGCGTAGTGGTAGTTACAATTCGGAAAGTAAGCGCCATGATCGAGGAACAGGCGGAAGCCGCCGTCGCCGAACTGGGTGCGATAACGTTCGAGATAATCGCCGCGAAACTGGTCGATCACAATCACCACAACCAGCTTGGGATGAGCGTCGTAGGCGGAGGCGAAGCCGTCGCCGACGAGAACAATAATGGTCGCAAGCAATAAGCAAAATTTTGCAGTAGCTGACTGGGGGGATGATCGCATTGCGAGGGTAGTTTACACAGGGGACGGGATGGAAGGAAGGCTGGAGATGAAAGCGAGCCGTAATTTAGAATTCCACTATGGCCGAAACTTTCGAAAAGCCTGAGCCGCTGGTTACCGGAGCTCACGGCGAATACAAATGGTTATCGAGCCGGCACGAGCTCGATGATCTGCTGAAGCACTGCCCAAGGGTAGTGTTGGGGAAGTACATTGCCGTGACTTCAATCGACAGCGGATATCTGCACCCCACTGATATCGAAAAGCTGGCTGGTTGGGAAGGTCGAGAATGTATTGGCTATAGCCCAATCGTCAAATCGGTCGAAGCGTTGCCGTATGCGGGATGGGATGAGTGGTATGTCTTCGCGCGGCCAGTGGACCTAGGAGTTTCGCGGCTCAATAGCAATATGTTTGATCCGCCCGTGAAGCCGGGAGAAGTTGGAGTCTTCGTTAACTACTGCTTTGCTCTGCACCCGCCAGATAGGGCGGGTCTCGCCGAGCTGTTCTGGAGTCAGATCGATCGCCTTCAGCCGGAATCATATATCGCCGACAATGACTACCTGACGTTTGTGAGTCGCGACGAGAATCTTTTCGCTGCGGTCTACGAAGCCCTCAGTCGCGCAGATGTGTGATTTCTCTCGATCCGCCAGCCGGCGACGACGCTTCCCGTCGAGCTTCACTCGACGGACAGCCGAGGGCGGCTGCCAATGATAGTTTCCGCCTCGCGTGCATTCCCCGCTGCTTTTCCGATACATTAGTTAGTCCCATGCTTGATCTGAATTTTGTTCGCGAAAACTTGCCTTTGGTGGAAGAAAAGTTGCGCCAGCGCAGCATGGATCCGGCTGCCGTGCTGAAGGACTTTCGCGAAGTCGACACACAGCGCCGGCAGGCCATCACTGAGGCCGAGACCAGCAAGGCTCAGCGCAACAAGGCATCGGAAGAAATCGCGAAGTTAAAGAAGAGCGGTCAGGACGCGAGCACAGCGATGGCCCAGACCAAGGATCTGCGGGAGAAAATCCAGACTCTGGAAAAGACCGCTGCCGATCTCGATGCTCGCCTGCGCGATATTCTCGCAGGCATTCCGAATCTGCCACATGCGAGCGTGCCCATCGGCGACAGTGCCGAGCAGAACGTCGAAGTGCGCCGCTGGGGCACGCCGCCCAACTTTGACTTCACGCCTAAAGCTCATTGGGACCTCGGCGCCGAACTCGGCATTCTCGATCTGGAACGCGCCGTGAAACTGACCGGCGCGCGGTTTGCGGTCTACTGGGATCTGGGCGCGAAGTTGGAGCGGGCGCTGGCGAACTTCATGCTCGATCTGCACACGCGCCAACACGGATATACCGAGGTTCTGCCGCCGTACCTTGTGAATTCCGAGTCGATGTATGGCACGGGGCAACTGCCGAAGTTTGCCGCCGATTCTTTCCGCGTGCCGCATGGCGACAAAGACCGTCCGGAAAAAGATCTTTGGCTGATTCCCACCGCGGAAGTTCCGGTCACGAACCTTTATCGCGACGAAGTTCTGGATCAGGCCCGGCTGCCAATCTCCCTCACCGCCTACACACCTTGTTTCCGCAGCGAGGCGGGATCGTATGGGAAAGACGTGCGGGGCATCATCCGGCAGCATCAGTTTCAGAAAGTGGAACTGGTGAAGTTCACGCGCCCGGAAAACTCCTACGAAGAGCACGAAGAACTTACGCGCGATGCCGAAGAAGTTTTGCAGAAGCTTGGCCTGCATTACCGGACGATGGCGTTGTGCACCGGGGACATGGGAGCAGCTTCGGCGAAGACCTACGACATCGAAGTCTGGCTGCCGGGGCAGCAATTGTTCCGCGAGATTTCGTCGTGCTCGAATTTCGAGTCTTATCAGGCGCGGCGCGCCAACATTCGCTACCGCCCGGAAGGCAAGAACAAGACCGAATTCGTGCACACCCTGAACGGCAGCGGGCTGGCCGTGGGCCGCACCTGGGTTGCGATAGTTGAGAACTATCAGCAGGCCGACGGGGGCGTACTGATCCCCCAGGCGCTGCAGCCTTATATTGGGGCGGAGCGGATTACGGCGAGAAAGCTGTGAGTCGTGAGCTACGAGCTGTGAGTCATGAGCCCCGAGAATTCCCGAGTTCCGAGTGCAGACTCGTAGCTCGTTGCTCATAGCTCGTAGCTCGAAGCTTACATTGCCAAGAAAGAAAGCGATCACTAGACTTGCAGAGAGCAGAACTCACCAGCACCGCGCCCAGCGCGCCCCTGCCCATGAACGCCATCTGGCGAACAATTCGCGGATATATTCTGTGGCAGTACGAGCGTGGGACGCTGCACTACGACATCATGGTCACGCTGATTCTGATTTTTATTCTGTTCTCGCCGCGCGTGATCGACTTCAATGACAAACCCATCGCGCGGAATCCGCATCCGACTCAAGTGGTGGTCACGGCGGATGCCGAGGGCCGCCTGGTCTACCAGGTTGCGGCCAGCGCGGTTTCGCCGGGGGATGACAGTTCTGTCCGCGATCAATTGCTGCGCATCATTGAACCGATTTCAGGGGCGGTTTCGATCGTGAGTTACGAGCCGGTTTCTGACGGCAAAGGCAAAGTTCAAAGTTACAAAGTTCTGGCCCAGCGAGAGTAAGCGGCATGGGATTCGAATGACGATTCGAAAAAATAGCGGCTCGAAAAGAATCCTCGAATGATTCGGCTCTCCTTCATCCTCAACATTGCCGCCTGCTGCATGTTGGTTGGCATTAGTGCTGCGCCCCAGGCAAAGCCTGCCGACTCCGGGAACCTGGACGCAGTCCTGAAAAAAATGGACGCGGCCGCCGCCGGTTTTCACAATGCGCAGGCCGAATTTGAGTGGGACAGTTACGAAAAAGTGATCGACGAAATCGACGAGATTCAAACTGGCACGATCTATTTCCGGCGCAACGGCAAAGACATCGAAATGATGGCCGACGTCAAAATGGCTGGGCCCGATCTGCAACACCTGAAGCCCGAACCGAAATATGTGCTCTACAGCGGCGGTAAGGATTTCGATGTATCAACCCAAGCCCGACCAGGTGACGGTTTACGACTTGGGAAAGAACCGCACCGATTTAGAAAGTTACGTCGTGCTCGGCTTCGGAGGCAGCGGCCAGGATCTGGTAAAGGCGTTCGACGTGACCTATGTTGGCGCGCAGACGGTGAACGGCGTCGCGACGGCACAGTTGCAACTCATCCCCAAGTCCGAAAAGGTACGCAATACTTACAATAAGATTTTTCTTTGGATCGATCTCGACAAGGGAATTTCGGTGCAGCAGAAATTCATTTCGCCGCAGGAAGATTACCGCCTGACCAAATATTCTGACATTCAGGCCAACGAGAAGAAGATTCCCGACGATGTATTTAAACTTAAGACCACAGGCAAGACGCAGACAATTTCACCCAAGGGTTAAGTTGTTGAATTTAAAGAACAAGAAGGTGTGCTGAGAATTGCACTCCGGGAGCTATACTGACCCTCACCTTCAGTTGGGTTTTAATTCATGGCCAAGGTTTTTACGATTACAGTCCCTCCTAAGTTAGGCAACAAGCGCCGCGAGCGTACCTCAGACCCTCGTTACGTGGATGGGCAACGTCTGCTGGTCGAAGCCATGAAGTATCTGGCACAAATCGACCCGGTGCAGAACCGTTCCGCCATCGAGTTCCTCTCCGAACACGTCCGCACCCGCTTCCGCATGAGCGACTCGCCGCTGGGGTAGCTACTGCTGCATCTCCTGAACCACTGCGCTGCAGAACTACCACGTCATGGCTCTACAAAACAGAAAAAGGGCGGATTTCTCCGCCCCTGAAAGTCGAGCCTCGTTCAACGCTAGAACGAATAGCGCGCGGTAATCTGCATAACGCGCGGAGCCCCTTGAATGTTTGTGAAGTTGGAGAAGTTACTCGGCGGTTGATTCAGATTTGGGTCCAATGGAATACCGAACCCGCTGCGGCTGGGGTCAAACGCGCCCATCTTCTGCGTGTTGGTCACGTTAAACACTTCCCACCGGAACTGGAGTTCGTGACTCTCCGGAATCCTGGCGGACAAGCCGCTGAGATGGAATGTTTTTCCAAGTCCCATGTCCATGGCGACGTATCCCGGCACTCGGAAGACGTTGCGTTCGCCGGTTTCACCCGGATAGGCGTTCCGGAAGTGTTGGAATGCGTACACTGTATTGCAGCCGAATAGCTTCGGCGTCCCCATGGGATCCTTGGTTGGGCAAGTGCCGAAGTTAGTTGTACGGACTGCATTGCTCTGCACTTCCCAGTTCGTGGCCCAACGCGCATCGTCAAACACGCCTGTAGTCCCGTTATAGAAGCCGACCGGCATGCCGGTGTTCCAGCGAAAGATTCCCGTCAGCTGCCAGCCGCCGATGACGCCATTCGTCACTTTGCCGACATTTCCCAACAATGTCCTTCCATGACCAAAAGGCAGCTGCCAGATGGTGTTCGCATTGATCTGATGGCGCGAGTCGAAGTCCGAGTTGGAGTACATATCGTGTTGACGGAAGGGGTTCAGAATGAACGACTCTCCGTTATATCCGCCGCCATTCTGCAAACCGGAAGAATCGTCCAGCGAGTGCGACCAAGTGTAGTTGAAGTCGGCGGTGAGAGTGTTTGAGCGGATTTTGTACGAAGCCGCGAGTCCGTGAAAGTTTGAGTTGCCGATACTGCCCCACGCGGTTAATGCTCCGTACTGAGGCTGATAGAAGGCATTAGGGCCGAGAGTGGAGAGAGAATCAATGATCGCCTGAGTGGTCGTGTAATCGCCACCAACGTCATTGATTAGTTGATAAATGGCCTGAGTCGACGACAGCGACGTGGGGTACCCAAGGGGGCCCGCCACTGCAGGGAACAGGTTCTCAAAGTAGGGAATGGATGCGATGCTGCTCGTGGCAACGCCCTGAGCCCTCTGCTTCGCGAGCATGGTTCCGGCTGTATACCAATCCATTTTGGATTGGGGATCAACCAAATCGATCGGCTGCATGATGTCGCGTTGTGCCAGCAGATGACGCCCAGCGCGCCCGATGTAGCTAAGCTGGAGCATGGTGCCCTTCTGTAACTGGCGTTCAAAGGTTGCGCTCCACGAATAGCTCTTGGGTGTGGTGAGGTTTTGATCCAGCGAAGACTCAATTCTGAGTGAATTGTCTGGCGGCTGCTGCTGTGGAAATGAAATGGATTGCACGACCGGAGGGGCTGGCAGTACACCGCGGATCGCTTGACTGGTGCTGGTAAAGAGCGGACCGAGATTCACACCACCGCTACAGGTCCCGGCGGCTCCGTAGTATTTCGAGCTGGGATCCTGGTAGGGAGTGCAACCGACATCGTAGGTATTGGGACCGGTTGTAAACGACGATCCGAAGCCCAGCGTGTTCCGCACGTCGAAGAAGGTCGCTAGTGCCTGGCCGAAATAGTCGCCGTTCATCCCGAAGCCCCCGCGAAGGACCGACTGGCCTTCCTTGCCGAAGATTCGCGACAACAGGCCTGAAGCGAAATCAGGGGACCAAGCCACGCCAATGCGCGGCTGGAAGTTGGTTTTGTCCCAGTTGTACATCGGCGAACGCCCATTGGCCGGTCCAGACAGGTTGACATTGATCAGCTGGGTATAATCCACGCCCTGTTTGGCATTTTCGGCCCGCAACTGGAGGTAGGTCCCCAATGGAACATCCGGTTTGGTCTCGAACCCGCCGGTTTCGTAAATCGGCCGTGCCAGACCATAACGGAGCCCCAGGGTTAGGGTCAGAGTCCGTTTCGCCTTCCAGGTGTCTTGGACGTAACCTTCATAGTCCTGCCCGGCGAAGTTTCGGATCGTGGGCGTTCCGGAAGGCGTCAGCTGCAGGTTGTGACCATAGGTGTAATCAGCCGTGTACTGCGTAAACCGGCCGATGATCGCCGTCATTGCATTCTCGGCACTCGATCCATCGCCGCCGAACATTGGAATCCCGTCTTTCGCCAACACGTAATTGCTTAACGGTCCACGCAGCAGGTTGGTGAGGTAATACGAAGGATTCGTGATGGCCTGATCGTAAGCATTCGCATAACTGGTGCGGATGTTGTTGCTCTTCGAAATATTCGCGCCGAACTGAATAGTATGACGGCCTCGGACCCAGTTCAAGTCGTCCACCCAGTTGTTCACCGGGGTTACCCGCGACAAAGAATACAACTCATTCGTCGGGTAGTAAACGAACCGGAAGTCGATATCGTTGTGAAATAGATCGCCGCCTTTAGTGAAGCTCTGGCGGGTGTAGCCGTAGCGAAAGTTATTCACCAGATTGTTATGAATGGTCCAGGTGTGGCCGACGGCAAAGCCCCAAGGATGATCCCATTCGTCGGGAGCCGGGGTATCGGGATATGCAGGGACCCCGCCCCACTTGTCATAAATCACATTAGCGCGAACAAACAGGGTCTGATTGCTGGAAAGATTGAAATCCACTTTGGCCGAGTGCGAGTGCAGACGGACTGGCGTGCTGGCGTTGAATCGGAACCCGCCAACGTTCATTCCGTCGCCGATGGTGGTGTCATTGGCCACATACTTTGCCGCTGCCCCTGACAAGGTCTGCAAGGCCGCTTGGTTCAAGCCCTGAATGTCGGGGAATATTTGAGCAAAATCGGATGGACCGAGAGTCACAATGCTGCCGGGGGTACTACAGTCGTAATTTCCCGCGCTGCCCGAACAAAGATGGAACTTGAGATTGCCCTGACCGAGGCTTGTGAAGGGAACAGGGTTTTGGTTTGCCGCAAGCACAGGAGTTTGACTGGCGTCGTTGCGCGCTTCATAGCTGTAGAAAAAAAACGCCTTGCTCTTAACGATCGGACCGCCTACCGCGCCACCGTAGGTGTTGCGAATCAACGTGGGCCGAGCAATACCAGCGTGGTTGTTGAACCAGTCATTGGCCGTGAAAATCGTGTTGCGGTTAGATTCGAAGGCCGCACCATGCCAGGTGTTGGTGCCCGTCTTGGTCACCAGAGCGATCTGGGCGCCGGACGACCTTCCGCCACCGGCTCCGGAGTTGAGAGTGGCGACGCGAAATTCTTCGACCGCTTCGGAGTTCAGGCGAAGAACGGGTCCCTTTTCCGCGTTCGGAACCGTGATGTCGGTCTGGGCGGGGCCAATCGCGTTGCTGTAGGCCTCGTTGATATCCACGCCATCCAGCGTAACGTTCGACTGGTCAGCGCGGCCTCCTGCGACGTAACCGTCTTTCGTTACGCCGGGTTGTAACGTTAGCAGGGAAAGCACGTTGCGCGCTTCCAGCGGAAGTTGCGTAATCTGCTGGGAAATGAAATTGTTGCCGAGGCTAGCGTCCTGCGTGTCAACCATGACTTGGCTGGATTCGGCGCTGACAGTAACTTCCTCGCTTAACGCCCCTACCTGCATTGTGACATCGAGCGTGTTTGCCTTGGCAATCAAGACGTGAATGTTTGCCAACATCTGCTTGCGGAACCCGGATGCCTGCACCTCTAGTCTGTAGTCTCCGGGAGTGAGCAGGTCGAATGAATACCGGCCCTCGGGGCCAGTTGTCTGAGTGCGACTAGTCGAGGTTTCAGTATTGGTGAGAACGACGTTGGCATTGGGCATTACCCTGTCCTGCTGATCTTTAATAATGCCGCTCAACGATGTATTGCTCGTCTGAGAAAACGCAAAAGGGCCCAGGAGCAGCAACAGGCACGTTACATGCGTAAAGACAGGGACGAAACTGCGGTTCCGAATCGTTCTAGACCTCATAGAGCCCTCCGGGGATATGTTCAAAGTGAATCGCATACTCACCTCGCTGTGAAATGCGACAACAGCTCTACTCGAAAAACCGTGCAAACTAGACTTTTCTGCCAGGAACAAAAGCTAGCAGGGAGACCCTAGGCACCTGATGGGCCGCTATTGTGCAACGTCGCTAGCGAAACATTCAAGCTCAATCTGTAACATTTGTGGGTCTGGTTAAACGTTTGAATACGCCATATTGCAGATGAGGCTTCCAAATTTGGAAGTTTATGCAAGGGGCCGGAAGAGTGCGGAGGCAAGAACGATTACTACGGGATAGCATTCCAGGGTGTAACGCGGCTCGGGATTTTCCAGGCTTCCAAGAAATGTAGAACGCAGCAGCAGAAATAAAACGAATAGGCCGATGCCAAAAAATTCGCGCGACCGCATCAGACCCGCGAGTCCCAAAGCGACATATAGCAGATTCACCAGGCCAAGTCCTAGGCTGACCGCGAGCCAGCGGTGATCGTCGTTGAACTCCCACCAGCGGGGATCTGAGGGGAACAGTTCGGTGCGCGGACGCAGCCACATATCGGCGATGCGTACCGCCGGAAGCCAGATGTAATAGCGCAGCGGCGCCGCGTGCACTCGCTCTGCCGCAAGGCTTGCGAAACGCCCATCGAGTTCCGGGGTCATCTCGTGCTCGCGGTTGTAATCTGCCAATAGCGCGCTCGTGTGTTGCTGCTGCTGTGGGGAATCGAATGCGCGCCGCGGCAACTTCGTAAGGTCAATCTCGGCTCCAGGGACACTCCAGTAGATTTCCTGCACCGAGACGTAATCCGCGATCCAGGTCTTGACCCAGCGATTGAAGCCGTACATGGTCACGTCGTCGGAGTCGGTTGCGTAGCGCGGCGCCAGCGGCTCAAAGCGGTGCATGGTATGCAGGTTACGCGCCGTCCAGGGAATCAGGGGCGCGAACGCTCCGATGGCGACCAGCAGTCCCGCCCAAATAATTGCTTGCGGCCTCAGGCGCAATTCGAAGGGAACGCCTGGACTCGTCGGCGAACCGCGCGCCAGCAACCACAGAAGATAGCCGCCGATCGCTGCCAGCAGTATGCCTCCATCGGGGCGGAGCAGGATCGCTCCTCCGATTGCGAGTCCGCAGCCGAGCCAGACCGCGCGGGATAAAGCCGCCGCCGACCCGGTTTCGCCTATGCCCAACCCCCAAAAAGCCAGCTCCAGAGCCAGCGTAGTGAAGAAAACCTCCAGCGTCTCGGTAAGAGCAGCCGCGGCATAATCGGCCAGAAAAGGACAGAGCGCAGCCAGAAGGAATCCCGCCTGTGCGGCTCGCCAGGAAAACAATCGCCGTGCGAGGTCGGCAATCAGGAAACACGTCGCCAGGTCGAACAAGACTTGCACGAGCAAGACTGCCCGAAAGTTCCCGACCCCGAACAGTGCGAAGATTACGGCCAGAAACGCGGGATACCCCGGTAAGCGGGCAAGTGTCGGAGTGATGACGCCTGAGTTCGTTATACCGTAGACGCCATGCTGCAGCCAGTTTGTCGCGATGTCGGCGTAAAACTTAGAATCGTCAGCCACCGACGGAAAATATACGACCAGCAAAAGACGCAGGCCGAGCGCCGCCAGGCTCGCACCAAGAAAAAACCGCGCTTTTTCCCGCACGAGTTCCCGCAACGGTCCACGCCCCAGTTCGCGCACGCTGCGAATCATAACGCGTTTGCGGTAATCCCGGAGCCGGGAAAATGCATCTTACGAGCAGAGCAGCTAAATCTCACCCTGCCACGTCTGAATTGACCGTCTGCCGCCCGCGGCATACGATGAAACATCGTCCCTCATGGCTGAGCCAGTCTTTTATGATCCGCGAAGAGCCCGGTGGAAACGCTTCCGGCGTCTGGTCGACGTCACCGCGGTTTTCGTTTCCGCCCTGATTATTTTCTTCGTCTACACTGCGCTCCGCGACGAGCCTTTGCCCGAACTTCTTTTTTCTCCTCAGAAACGCGGCTTCAAGGCCCTGAAGGAAAACGAACGGGAGAAGGCTCGAGACCGCCAAAAGAAACTTGCCGCCCGCTCGCATCGCAAGACCAAACTGGCAGCATCGCAGGTCAAGCTGAATCAGGAAGAGGGGATTCGCGCGGCTTTCTATGTGCCCTGGGACGCGGCCAGCTTCTCGTCGCTTCGATCTTACGCTCACCAGATTGACATGCTTTATCCCGACTGGCTGCATGTGCTTACCGCGGACGGGCGGCTGCAAGGCATTGACGATCAGACCAATAAGTATTTCGATGTCGTGCAAGGCAGCACCGTCCTCCCGGTGGACGACCGCGTGATGCCGTTTTTAAAAACGGAAGACCCCAGCATGGAAGTCTTCCCCATGGTGAACAATTTCGACGGCAAGGACTGGCTGGGGGATATAGCCGATTTTTTGAATAATGCGGAGGCGCGCGCGCTTTTTCGCCGTCAAGCCGCGCAGTTTCTTTCGTCAGGCCGCTACCGGGGATTGATGATCGATTTTGAGTCGTTTCCTGCCAGCGGCCAGCCGGGCTATCTCGCTCTGCTGAAAGAATTGTCCGGCGAATTACACGCTCGCGGA
The DNA here is from genome assembly GCA_963709305.1 of uncultured Acidobacteriaceae bacterium. GTDB lineage: Bacteria > Acidobacteriota > Terriglobia > Terriglobales > Acidobacteriaceae > Sulfotelmatobacter. The sequence continues at coordinate 669,848 of CAVPWO010000019.1, forward strand.
ATGAAGCTCTACGTCGCGGTGCCACCGCATAACGGCGAATACGATTATCCCGCGGTAGCGGCAGCTGCCGATGGCGTCGTACTTATGAACTACGACGAGCATTTTCCGGGCGCCGCGTCCGGTCCAGTGGCCTCACAGGACTGGTTCGTTAAGAACCTGGCTTTTGCCAGGAGCGTCATCCCACAGGAAAAAATCATTTGCGCGATCGCGAATTATGGCTACGACTGGGTTCTGAAACCAAAGAAAGGCAGCCTGCCTCTAGAGGTCCACGACGCCAGCGTGAGCGTTCAAGAAGCGTGGCTGGCCGCGCGCGATTCCGACGAAGACATTAACTTTGACGACGACGCGATGAACCCGCACTTCAGCTACCTCGATGAAAAGGCTCTGCGGCACGATGTCTGGTTCCTCGACGCGGTGACGGCACTCAATCACATGCGGTCCGCGCAGTCACTCGGAATCCGGACATTCGCGCTGTGGCGGCTCGGAAGCGAAGATCGATCGTTGTGGAAAGTGTGGGACATGCCGGGGGATGCCGGGGCAGCCGACAAATTGAAGGACGTGCCGCCCGGAGCTGATGTGGACATGGAGGGGCAGGGCGAGATTTTACGCATTGAAGACAAACCCGCCCATGGAACTCGCGACCTGACTATCGACACCGATAGCCACCTCATTACTGACGAAGTGTTCCAGAACCTGCCCGAGCCTTACCGGGTAGGACGCTACGGCTACAGTCCCAACAAAGTGGCGCTGACCTTTGACGACGGCCCCGACCCGGACTGGACTCCTAAAATTCTGGACGTGCTCAAGCAGAAACATGCGACAGCTACTTTTTTCTTGATCGGCATTCAGACGGACAAATTCTCCGGCATCGCTAAACGAATTTATAAAGAAGGCAATACCATCGGGAACCATACCTTCACCCATCCCGACGTGAGCAACATCTCGACCGGATACATGAAAGTGGAGTTGAACCTCACGGAACGCCTCTTCGCGAGCCTGGTCGGCATCCGCGCCACTCTGATGCGGCCGCCCTATGCGATCGACGAAGAGCCCGATACAGCCGATGAGGTGCGTCCGCTCGAGATTTCGCAGGAAATGGGATATATCACCGTGGGCAATCGAATCGATCCCGACGACTGGAGCGGGAATCCTTCTGCGGAAAAAATCGCGTCATATGTGCTGACGCACCTGCCGCCCTGCCGCCAGGAAAATCTGCGGTGTGGAAACATTGTGCTGCTTCACGACGGCGGAGGAGATCGCAGGGAAACCGTTCGCGCTTTGCCCATGATCATTGACGGAATCCGGGCGCGTGGATACGAGATTGCGCCGGTTTACGAACTGCTGGGCAAAACCCGCGCCGATGTGATGGCTCCATTGCCCGCGGGCGAACTTTGGGCCGCTCGTCTGGACCGGTTTGGCTTTTGGTTATTCGACGCCGCTGTCCTCGGCATCACGTGGATCTTTCTGGTGGGCGACCTGCTGATGACGGGGCGCCTGCTCTTTATAGGCGCCGCTGCCGTTTACGACCGCGTGCACGAGAAGATTTTCGGCAAGCCCGCGGAAGTCGCATCCTACAAACCGCAGGTCGCGGTTTTGATTCCGGCCTACAACGAAGAAAAAGTGATTGAGCGGACCGTGCGGGCGGCGCTCAATTCGAACTATCCGAATCTATGCGTTATCGTGATTGACGACGGCTCCAAGGACCGGACGCTCGAAGTTGCGCGTAGGGCGTTCGCCGCCGAAGCTGCCGCCGGAAAAGTTTTAATCCTCACAAAACGGAACTCAGGCAAAGCCGAAGCTCTTAACTATGGCATCGAGCACATCGGAGATGCGGAACTGTTCGTGGGCATCGACGCCGACACCATCATCGCGCCGGACGCGATCGCACGCCTGGTGCCGCACTTCATCAATCCCAAAGTTGGCGCCATTGCGGGTAATGCCAAAGTTGGAAACCGCGTGAATCTCTGGACCCGCTGGCAGGCTTTGGAATACATCACCAGCCAGAACTTCGAGCGCCGGGCCCTCGATGTTCTGGGCGCGGTCAGCGTCGTGCCGGGGGCGATCGGAGCGTGGCGGGTATCGGCGGTTCGCGAGGCCGGGGGATATCACATCGACACGGTCGCCGAAGATGCCGATCTGACAATGGCTCTACTGCGCCGCGGTTATCGCGTGGAGTACGAGGACATGGCACTCGCTTACACCGAGGCGCCTACCAATGCGAACGCCCTGATGCGCCAGCGATTCCGCTGGTCCTTCGGCATTCTGCAGGCGGTTTATAAACACCGTGGAGTTTTCGCTCGCAAGGGCGCGCTGGGATGGGTAGCGCTGCCGAACATCGTCATTTTCCAGATTCTGCTGCCGCTGGTTTCACCGCTCATCGACATCATGTTCGCGCTGGGAACGGTCTGGTATTTCATCCAAAAACATTTCCATCCCGACTCCACCGATCCCGCCAGCTTCCACAAATTAGTGCTGTTTTTCTTCGCGTTCCTGGTGATCGACTTCATCGCTTCGGCGATTGCCTTCGCCTTGGAACGCCGCAGCCCGGATGACAAAGAAGACGCCTGGCTGCTGAGCCAGGTGTGGCTGCAGCGCTTCGCCTACCGCCAGTTGTTTTCGATCGTGCTCTTTAAGACCCTGAAGCGCGCGCTCGAGGGCCGCCGGTTCGCCTGGGACAAGCTGGAGCGTACCGCCGCCGTGAACTATGTTCCAGCAGAACGCGATCATGTCAACGTACCGTAACCTTGCCATATTCATTCGTAGAGACACAGCTTGCTACTTCTCTGTCTGCAGCTTCTCTGCGCCGACAAGGCGTTGCAAGCAACTTCTCCATGCATGGTTGTTGTCGCAGAACGCCAGCCAACACGGGAACAGGATTTTACCGGAACAACAACGGCGCAAACTCCGCCAGATTCCGCCGCCACACCATCCACGTATGCATGCCCGGTGTTTCGATATCCACGTGCTGGATGCCCTTCGACTTCAGCCATTCCCGCAGGTTGCGGTTTACAGTGATGAGATGGTCCTCGGTTCCGCAGGCAATCCATAGCAAGCGAAGCTGCTGGCTCGCCTTGGCATCGAGCGCAGGAAAATCAGTTTGAAAGTCGTCGGGCATCCCGCCGGCACTGAAGGCGCCAATCCAGGCAAACTTGTCGAGATTGTTCAGCCCCGTCAAAAGCGATTCCGATCCGCCCATCGAAAGCCCCGCAATCGCTCGCGAATTGCGGTCGGTCATTACCCGATATTCGCTCTCAACTTTCGGCATCACTTCGGTCAGCAGCGCCTCGCGGAACCGCGAGAAATTCTTGTCGCGCACGTCGGTATGGCTCCAGGCTCCCCATCCCAGGGTGATGATTTCCATGGTGCCGTATCCGAGCGGCATTACGACGATCATCGGTTTGGCTTTGCCCTGCGCGATCAAGTTGTCGAGAATTACGTTGGCGCGACCGACGGCTGTCCATCCGCTGGCGTCGTCGCTGTAACCGTGCAGCAAATACAACACCGGATAGGTCGTCTTTGCAGTCGGATCATAGCCGGGCGGCGTATACACGTAGAAGTCGCGCTGGTCGGCGGCCACGCTGGACGCATAGAAATGATGATGGATCTGCCCGTGCGGCACATCGTTCGTTTCCCAAGGCAACGAAGGTGGTCCCTGCACGTGAACCATATTTTCGGTTGAGAGCAAGTTCGGTTTCAACAGGTGATTGAAAGGATCAATGGAGCGAACGCCATCGACAATGATGGAGTAGCCGTAATAGTCGGGAGGGAGAGGCGCGGTATTCGCGGTCCACACACCCTTGTCGTCTTTGTGCATGGAAATTTGCTCGTTACCTTCCCGCGCCAGTTTCACTTCCTGCGCGTTGGGAGCGAGGAATCGGAAAGTCACACTGTTGTCAGAATGAACTATCGGAGTATCCAGCCAGGGCGGCCGTGGCGGCGTTTCAGGCTGCGACGGCTTGGCTTGTTGCCCGGTCGCCAGACCAGAAAGAAACAAGAAGGAGAGAACGACAACACGGAATTTCACAGTACCGCCTCCTAGAGCAAGCGCCCAATTGTATTAGTGAAGCGCCGGTGGCGCCAATTCGGGGCTTGAGGTTTTGGGCTTGAGGTTTTGGAGCTGAGGTCCGAGGCCGGTATCAGATTGTTTTCGATTGAGCTAACAGCTAAGAGCCAAGAGCTAAAACCTGCATTTCTACTTGCCCTTCGCCGCGACATCCAGCCGCGTTTCGGCGCGGTGCAGCGCATCCAGGGCGCGTTCGACATCCACCGTTGTATCGCCGCTGGTTAGCTTTTGCTCGGCACGTTCTTTGGCTTTGCGTGCACGCTCCACGTCAATCTCTGACGGACGTTCCGCCGTCTCCGCCAGAATCGTCACTTTATCGGGCAGCACTTCCGCGAATCCCCAGGCCACGGCCAGCCGAAACTCCTGGGTATTTTCACAGTAAATAATCTCGCCCACGGCTAACTCCGTGATCAGCGGAGCGTGCCCCGGCAGGACCCCGAGATACCCATTCTTCCCGGGAATCTGAACTTCCTCGGCCGCCGTGTCCACAACTTTCTTTTCCGGCGTGACAATCTCGAGTTTGAATGTATCTGCCATTTCAAATCCGGCTTCCGGCTTCCGCTTTTCGGCTTCGAGTCTTTGCGGACGCCGGAAGCCCGAAGCCGGAGGCCCACATTTACGCTGCGGCCTTCATCTTCTCCGCCGCTTCCAGCACTTCCTCGATCGGGCCTTTCATATAGAACGCCTGCTCGGGGATGTCGTCGTACTTACCTTCCACAATCGCCTTGAAGCCCTTCACCGTATCGGCGATCTTGACGTAACGTCCCGCCGCTCCGGTGAACTGTTCGGCCACGTGGAAGGGCTGCGACAGAAAGCGTTGAATCTTGCGGGCGCGAGCCACACTCAGTTTCTGATCTTCAGTCAGTTCGTCGATGCCGAGAATCGCGATGATGTCCTGCAGATCTTTATAAGTCTGCAGCGTCTTTTTCACCGTCTGCGCCACGTCGTAGTGCTCCTGGCCAACGATGCGCGGATCGAGAATCCGCGAGGTCGAACCAAGCGGATCGACCGCCGGATAAATTCCGATTTCAGTCAAGGCACGCGAAAGCACGGTCGTCGCATCGAGATGAGCGAATGTGGTGGCTGGCGCCGGATCCGTCAAGTCGTCGGCGGGCACGTAGATCGCTTGCACCGATGTGACCGATCCCTTCTTCGTGGACGTGATGCGCTCCTGCAGTTCGCCCATTTCCGTCGCTAGATTCGGTTGATAACCTACCGCGCTCGGCATGCGGCCCAGCAGCGCCGAGACTTCCGAACCGGCCTGCGTGAAACGAAAAATGTTGTCGATGAAGAGCAGGGTGTCCGCGCCCTCGGCATCACGAAAATATTCCGCGACGGTCAACCCGGTCAGCGCCACGCGCAAACGCGCCCCGGGAGGTTCCGTCATCTGGCCATAGATCAGCGCCGCTTTGGAGTGCGCCGGATCGCCGGGCTTGATGACGCCTGACTCCGTCATCTCCAGCCACAGATCGTTGCCTTCACGCGTGCGCTCACCAACGCCGGCAAACACGGAAAATCCGCCGTGATTTTTGGCGACGTTATTGATCAATTCCATGATGACGACGGTCTTGCCCACACCCGCGCCGCCGAACAATCCGATCTTGCCGCCTTTCAGAAACGGCTGGATCAGGTCGATGACCTTCACACCGGTCTCGAACATTTCCGCGCTCGTCGCCTGCTCGTCAAAGGCCGGCGCGAGCCGATGGATCGGCATTCGCTCTTTGTATTCGATCGGTCCCAGTTGATCGACAGGTTCGCCGATCACATTCATCACGCGGCCCAATGTTCCGCGGCCCACGGGTACGGAGATCGGTCCACCCTGATCGATAGCTTTCATGCCGCGCACCATGCCGTCGGTGGGCTGCATGGCGATGCAGCGCACCCGGCCCTCGCCCAGGTGCTGTTGCACTTCGAGAATCACGCTGATCGGGCTCGGCACGGTGAAGCCGTCGCTCACAACTTTGACGGCTTCATAAATCGGCGGCAATTTCCCCTCGGGAAACTGCACGTCCACCGCCGGACCCGCGATTTGAATGACATGTCCTACGTTTTCAGGCATATAGATTCGAGCTTTGAGCTACGAGCGGCGAGCAAATGGCCACACAGCGCTCAGTAACTAGCTCTCACCTCATTTCTTAATCTCAAGATGTCACTGCATGCTCGAAGCTCATGGCTCGAAAGCTCGTGGCTCCGTCACATTGCCGCGGCGCCGCTGACGATCTCGATGATCTCTTTCGTGATCTTCGCCTGCCGTGCCCGGTTCATGGCCAGGGTCAGCGAATCGATCATGTCAGTGGCGTTGTTGGTGGCCGAATCCATCGCGGTCATGCGGGCGGCATGCTCTGCCGCCACCGACTCCATCAGCGCGCGGAAAATCTGGATACTCACATACTTCGGCAACAACGCCCGAAACAATTCTTCCGGCGGCTGCTCATAAATGTAGTCCACCTGGGCCGTGCCAAACTTTGATGCGACTTCCTCGACTTGGCGATCGGGACCGCGCATGCCTACGCCGGCGCTTATCGCCGCCTCTTTCGCCTTCTTCTTATCTTCTTCCGACATCTCCTCGGCCAGGCGTACCGCCGGCTCACCAATCTGCTCGATGGGAAGAATCTGCTCCACGATGAGCCGCTGCGCGATCACCGACTTGAATTCGTTGAACACAATGTAGACCGCGTCGATCTCTTCTCGCGTATAGCGGGCAATCACATTCTCGGATAGCGCTCGCGCCTGTGCGAATTCTACTTTGCCCAGGATACCGACGTGTTCTCCGGTAATCTGAGTCTCTCCTGCACGCTCGGCCGCTTCCGCCTCCTCATCGAGCGACTCATTAACATCCGCCAGGCTTCGCGTCTGCACTTTGGCCGCCGGATATCGGCGACGCAGAAAGTCGCGCCCCTTGCGGCCAATCGCTTCGACATCAATATTCTTCCCTCCCTTGGACTCAAGGAACCGGAATGCCGCTTTGGTAATGTTGGCGTTGAACGCGCCCGCCAAACCTTTGTCACCGGTCACAACGATCAGCAGAATATTTTCTTCTTCCCGTTGAGCCAGCAGAGGATGCTTCGGCTCGCCGGTTTCGGGATCGTAAATCTCCGTCCGCGCCACCAGCGACTTCAGCACATTGGTCAGCATCTGCGCATAAGGACGCGCCGCCAGCGCCCGTTCCTGCGCCCGGCGTAACTTGGCCGCCGAGACCACCTTCATGGCCTTGGTGATCTGCCGCGTGTTGATCACGCTGCGAATCCGCCGTCGAATGTCGAGAATGTTTGCCATGTAAACCAGCTCTTAGCTATTGGCTCTTAGCCTTTAGCTCGAAACCTGGCCCAAGACGTTGTCATCCTGAGCGCAGCCGTTCTTCAGGCGGAGTGAAGAGCCTGCCCTGAGCGAAGTCGAAGGGATCTCCCCCACCACAGCCCTCGCTACTTCGCTATCGCTTCTTTCTGCGTCGCTTCCTTCTCCGACACGAACTGCTGTTTCGCTTCCTTGATTACGTTCTGCAACTGGCCCTTCAATTGGTCATCGAGAATCTTTTTTTCCATGATCGCGCGTAGAAGGCCGGGATTCGTCGAATCGACGTATTTATAAAGTTCCGCTTCGAAATCGCGAACTTGTGCTACCGGCAAATCGTCGAGGAATCCGCCGGTGCCCGCCATGATGATCAGAATCTGTTTTGAGAACGGCAAGGGCGAGAACTGATTCTGTTTCAGCAGTTCGACGAGCCGCTGCCCGCGATTCAGCTGGGCCTGCGTGGCTTTGTCGAGATCGCTGCCGAAGGCGGCAAACGCTGCCAGTTCACGGTACTGCGCCAGTTCCAGCTTCAGCGTGCCCGCGACCTGCCGCATGGCTTTGATCTGCGCGCTGCCGCCTACGCGGCTCACCGACAGTCCCACGTTCACCGCGGGACGCACGCCCTGATTAAACAGGTCTGTCTCTAGATAAATCTGGCCGTCGGTAATCGAAATCACGTTCGTCGGAATGTAGGCCGAAACGTCGCCCGCCTGCGTTTCAATGATCGGCAGCGCGGTCAGCGAGCCTCCACCCATCTTGTCGCTGAGTTTGGACGCGCGCTCCAGCAAACGGGAGTGGAGATAGAAGACGTCCCCGGGATACGCCTCGCGTCCCGGCGGACGCCGCAGCAGCAGCGATATCTCGCGATACGATGCCGCATGCTTCGACAGATCGTCATAGATCACGAGCGCATGCCGCTTGCTATCCCGGAAATACTCTCCCATGGCACAGGCCGCGTAAGGCGAGATGTACTGCATCGGCGCGGGCTCCGACGCCGATGCCGCCACCACGATCGTGTACTCCATCGCCCCGGCGTCTTCGAGAATCTTTACCACCTGCGCAATCGAGGAACGCTTCTGCCCGATCGCGTTGTAGATGCAGATCAGGTCGTTGCCCTTGCTGTTGATGATGGTATCGAGCGCGACTGCGGTCTTGCCGGTCTGCCGGTCGCCGATGATCAATTCGCGCTGGCCGCGGCCAATGGGAATCATGCTGTCGATGGCCTTCAGGCCGGTCGCCATGGGCTCGCGCACCGGTTGCCGGTCGATCACGCCCGGGGCAATACGTTCCAGGGCGATGAACTGATCGCTCGCGATCGGCCCCTTATCGTCGATCGGTTCGCCGAGCGAATTCACCACGCGCCCGATCATGCCGTCGCCCACAGGCACGCTCATGATGCGCCCGGTGCGCTTCACTTCGTCGCCTTCCTTGATCTCCGTGTACTCGCCGAGCAGTACAACGCCGACCTGATCTTCTTCCAGGTTCATGGCAATGCCGGCCACGCCGTGCGGGAAAGTAAGCAGCTCTCCGGCCATGACCTTGTCGAGCCCATAGACGCGCGCGATGCCGTCGCCCAGCGTGATCACAGTGCCGGTTTCGTCCACGGAGATCTGGCTTTCGTAGTTCTCGATCTGCTCGCGGATCAGTTTCGTAATTTCGTCTGCCTTGATTTGTGCCATAAGATCAGCTTTTAGCCTTTAGCCCTCAGTTCTGAGCTATGAGTTACGAGCTACGAGCCAACGCTCGGTTGCACACACTCTTCGCTTCTTGCTCTTCGCTTCTGGTTCTTCGCCTATGCTCCTAGCTCAAAACTCGCAACTAAGAGCTAATCGCCTCTCGAATCCTCTCCAGCTGGCCTTTCACGGAGCCATCGTAAATCGTGCTGCCCACGCGGACCGTCGCCCCACCCAGCAGCGACGAATCCAGTGCATAGCGCGCGCGGACTTTTTTGCCGGTAGTTTTCTCGATCTGCGTCTCCAGGGCGCGCTTCTCGGTGTCGCCCAGTTCGCGTGCACTGGAAATTTGCGCTTCCGCAAATCCCAGGCGGGCATCAAGTTCCTTTTCCAGTTGCTCGACGATCCTCGCCAAAAACTGGACGCGCCGGTGGTCGATCAAGACGGCCATCAGGTTTCTTACTTGTCTGTCGATGCCTTCGCGCTGCACAATCGCATCCAGCAGATTTCGTTTTTGCTCGGCGGGCACCGCCGGATTCTCCCAAACCCGCCGCAAATCCGCATTCCCCGCCAGCAGCCCCGCGATCTCTCGCAAACCACCAACGGCTCGATCCGCATCGAGGCGTGCGCTGAGAACCACATCGGCGAAAGCCCGGGCATATGTGCTGGCGACGGAAGCCACGATTAGTTCTTGCCCTTTCCCGAATCGCCCGCCGAGCCCACTTGCCCGGCAAAACTGCGCACCAGCGCCTGATCGGTGGCGGCATCTACGTGAATCTGCTTTCTCGCGAGTCCAACCGCTAGATCAGCCGCGTAAGCGGTCAGTTGGCGCCGCGCGGCCTTCACCGCCGCCGCAATCTCCTGCTCGGCCGACGCGATAATCTTGCGAGCATCCTCTTCCGCCGCGGTCCGGATGCGGGCTTCCTCGGCCGCGGCTTCTTTTTCGGCGGCATTTCGCATCGCGCCGATTTCAACATCCAGTCGCATCAGCCGCGACTCAATCGCGGCCAGCCTGCGCTGCGCCTCCTCGCTGGCTATCTGTGCCTCTTGCATCGCCTTCTGAATCGCAGCACTTCGATCTCGGAACATTCCCGGCAAGTATTTGCGTCCAGCCCACACGATGACCGCCGCAATCACCACAAAGTTCAGCACCACGCTCAGCCAGTAGGACTCCTGCAGATTCAATCCGGTGAGTCGGCCGATCATTCGCACGGAGGCCGACTCTTTGAACTCGGCCATCTCATCTTTACCTTCGCCGGCGGCCTCATTGCTTTCATGTGCCAACTGCCGGCCGGGGCCATAGCCTTCGCGCTTCGAATCTTTACTCGCCGCCCTCTTCCGCGCGGGGGAAGTGGATTGCGTTTGCTCCGGTTGCGTGGGTTGTTCCTGCGCGCGCACTGGCCTCAGACTGGCAAAACTCACCAGCAACCCCACAAGAAGAAATGCGCGGACGATTCTTTTTGCCATCTTTGTACGGAGCATCAGTGTAAAGAGCATCGTATAGGCCATCAACGCGCCGCTCCCGCCGGCTGCAGCACGCGCCGCACGATTTCCTGAGCCAGCGCTGCGGCATCGGCCGGCAAGCCCTTTTCGGCCACTGCCCGGTCGCTTTCGATGGCTTCCTTCGCAGACTGTACTTGCGCCTGAGACTTGCGGCGAGCCTCGTTCAGCGCATGGGCACGGGCCTGCAAGACTGCCTGCCTTCGCGCTTCCTGCGCGTGGAATACGGTTGCCCGCGCCTCCCGCAATTTCTGCTCATACTCAGCGGTGCGCGCCTCGGCCACCGAAATGTCGGCGCGAGACTTCTCCACCGCGCCTTCGGTCTTGCTGCGCCGCTCGGCCAGCACGCGCTGCAATGGCTTGTGCACGATCAGAGTGTAAAGCGCGTAGAGCAGCGCCAGCAGAATCACTGTCGGCACCGATCCGAGCAGTAATTCGCCTAGTTGTCGAAGGGTTTCGTCCATGTGTTGCTGATATAGACCGGAAAAATGAGGGCTATGAAAACTGTTAAGTCTAACGTTGGAAAGACTTTGTGTCAACGCGAAGAAGATTGTTTTCAGGCTGGCAAGGACGAGTCCGCTGGATGAAATATCCCGCCAGATTTCGATAGGAGGGGGATCCCCGCATAATATTGAAAATAAGGAGCTTATGCCGTTCAGGTCGAATTTCGGGACCCCGGTCGCAATTTTCTGCATATAGCACTTGACTTCATCAAAAAGAGGCATAGCATTGAAGTATCACCTCCGATCCAATTCAGGATCGAATGGGCCGATAGCCAAGGAATGTCACCGCTTCTTGGTTGCCGGCCCATTTTAAATTTTGGTTGTGACCCACTCCCGGACCCTCCGCACCACCGACGCCGGCGCTTCCACTTCCAACTCCACCTCCCCATCTTTATACGCTCGAGAATAAATCCGCGCCTTGTCTTCGAGCATCGCCAGCATCTTCCCTTGTTTCTGGGGGACGCGCAGATGCACGCGGCTGACGGGATCTTCCTCGATCATGGCGTCGATGCGGGCCAGCAGGCGATCCAAGCCAGTGCCGTCCGCGGCGGAAACGTAGACTGTTTTCGAATCTTCCCGCAGCGCGTCGGCCTGCAACGACGTCGCCACTTCCTCATCCAGCAGATCGATCTTGTTCATCACCCGCAGACGGGGCTTCTTCTCCGCCTCCAGCTCTTTCAGGACAATCTCCACCTGCGCGTCCTGCTCGGCCGAGAGGCGGCTGCTGGCGTCGGAGACATGCAGAATCAGCGATGCCCGCTGCACTTCCTCGAGCGTCGCCCGGAACGCCGAGACCAGCGTGTGTGGCAGGTTGCGAATGAATCCCACGGTGTCCGACATCAGGACCTTGCGTTTCGACGGCAGGTCCACGCCGCGAATCGTCGGATCCAAAGTCGCAAACATGCGCGGCGACTCCAGCACCTTAGCCTGGGTCAGCGCATTGAATAGCGTCGATTTGCCCGCGTTGGTATAGCCGACTAACGCTACAACCGCGACCGGCGCGGACTCCCGCCGCTGCCGCTGCTGCTGGCGAATGCGGCGCACAGTTTCTAGTTGCTGTTCAACATGTCTTACGCGCCGGGCAATCTTTCTCCGGTCGGTTTCCAGTTTTGTTTCACCGGGACCGCGGGTGCCGATGCCGCCGCCCAGCTGCGACATCTCCACGCCATGCCCGGCCAGGCGTGGCATCATGTAATGCAGCTGCGCCAGCTCGACTTGCAACTGGCCCTCTCGCGTGCGCGCGTGCCGGGCAAAAATGTCGAGGATAAGCTGCGTGCGGTCGATCACCCGCCGCTGGATAATCTTTTCAATGTTGCGCTGCTGCGAAGGACTGAGATCGTGATCGAAGAGAAGGACGTCGGCATCCACCGAAGCAGCCGCTCCCGCAATTTCCTCGAGCTTGCCGGCTCCAATCAAGGTGGCCGGATCGGGCCGATCGCGCCGCTGCAGAATCTCGCCAACCACGGTTGCCCCGGCACTCTCTGCCAGCGTGCGCAGCTCTGCCATGGACTCGTCCGCATCGAATTCCGGAATGCTGGGCTTGCCGTTGGACTTAATCGCAACCCCAGGCCCGCCCGCCGGCATCGCTTGCATCGCAGCCGCATCGCGCGCCACGGACGCCTGCGCCGTGACCGTTCCCTTCGCGCCGGCGCGTCCACGGGTTCTGACATCGATCCCCACCAGGAACGCGCGCTCGCGATCCGTTTCCCCGCGAACGACATCAGTTCCCAGAGGCACACGTCTGCCGGAACCCGCCCTGCCGTGAGATTTCTTGGTGTGAGAACTTCCCAAACTGAAAACGCCTTATCCTTCGGTGCCTGTGCCCGATGCGCTGGGAGCCGCAACCGGGCCTGCCGCCGATCCTGCACCGACCGCTTTGTCGGAATGCGGCACGTGCGTGACATGTGTCGCCGCCACCCGCCCCATCACCACTGTGGAGATGGCGTGCTTGAAGATGAGTTGTTCCTGACCGTTGGCCTCCAGCACCACGGAGTACTTGTCGAAAGAGCGGATGCGGCCCGTTAACTTTACGCCGCTCAGCAGATAAATCGTAATGCTGAGCCGCTCCTTGCGGGCCGTGTTGAGGAAGGAATCCTGAATGTTCTGCGCCGGCTTATTGCTGTCCATAGCCGATCTCCTTGATGGGTAGACTGCGAACTGCCAACCGCCTGCCCAGGGACGTTGTCCATGAGCCGGTTCAACGCAACAGCATGTTCCCGGAAGCCTTCCCGCTGCCACAGGAACAAGGGGGGACACCACCGTCTGGAAGGCGCCCCAACTTCGCAGGAACAGCGCCGCCCCAGCGGATGCATGTACCATACGGCGAACTTGGCCGCTTTTCAACTGGAACTTGCCGCAACCCAGTGCGCTGTTACAATTCGCGGAAAAATCCATGAAAGGAACAGCCGCGCGGAGATACTCACGTGGGGTCAGCAGTCTGCTAGCTTGCCCTGAGCGAAGCCGAGGGCCCAGCGGAGCTCGACAACTCCTATCGACCAGAGTATCGATCTGAGCCTACAAGCTGCAACATAGCCGGCGCTCCTGCAAGTTGACAGCAGCGGCCGCAAAGAGGAGACTGGCCTCGACTCACGACCCGCCGTTCACTATCGCCAAGGTTCGCGAGCCGAATTCGTTTTCAATACTGCATGTCTGTCGCAACCCCGAGTGCGCGCGGTCGCCCAGCACATTCGTGGGCCCACAGTCTGCACTAAACGTTTAGCGAACTAGAGGTCGGAGGAAATCCAATGCACCATTTCGTCGAAGTGGCCGCTGCGGTCATGCCCACTATTACCGGAAAGGAAGCCACGCAGCTCATCCTGCGCTGGTTTCATTTCATCGCGGGCATTCTTTGGGTGGGCCTGCTGTATTTTTTCAATCTGGTCAACGTTCCCTTCATGAAACAAGTGGATCCCACCATGAAGGCAAAGATCTTTCAGAACCTTACCTTGCCCGCTCTGAACTGGTTCCGCTGGAGCGCCCTGGTCACGGTATTTATCGGATTCTGGTATTGGTCGCAGTTCTACGTCGCTCCCGATGCGCAACGCCAGGGCGGCAGCGCGGGCGCCACCATCGGGTTTTTCCTGCTGCTGTGGATCGCCGTCTGGTTCGTTCTTTTTCTCGTGATTAAGAAGATGCCTTCGAGCGGAATCATCCTCGGCGTGATTACTGCCGTGCTGGTTTACGCCGCGGGTTGGATCTTTGTGCACTACACTCCCGTTGGCGGGGACGACATCCACGTAATTTCAATTGGCGTGGGCGGAGGCTTCGGCATCGTGATGCTATTCAATGTCTGGGGCATCATCTGGCCCAATAATAAGAAAATCATTCGCGGAACGCTGGCCGGCACCCCACCCGCCAACGCCGCCACCATGGCGCGCCAGGCATTCCTGGCCTCGCGGACAAATTTCTTCCTTTCGGTTCCGCTGCTGTTCTACATGGCCGCGAGCTCGCACTTCTCCAGCACCGTGATCTTCGGGAAGTAAGTTGGCAGGAAGTGTCTGCTCACGAAAAATGGCGCGGCGAAAGCCGCGCCATTCAATTTAAGTGGAAAACTTTGGGATCTGACTAGCCGAAGATGTCGACGTGCACGATCATTCGTACACCAGTACTCAGCTTCACGTTCTTTCCGTTCGAAGTGAGAACACCGTCTTTCAGCTCGAGACCATGCAGGCCCTGTACGCCCACTGACTTCGGATTCATGACCGGTTCACTGGGAGCAGCCGAATTCGTGTTTGATCCAATCCTGGCGTCGGTCACTGTGCCAACATCGCCGCCCCCGAGAGAAGAACCACCAGCCCCTGCCGTGGCTTTTCCTGCCATCATGGGCTCGGCTTCCTCTTGAGGAGGAAACACCGCCTGGACCACACCCTTAACGGACAACTGCTTTCCATCCGCTATGTTCAGCTTGTCGAAATTCAAGACCAGCTGCGAGTCTGGATCGCCCTTCGAACGCGCCTTCGCGGCCGTCACGCGGCCCGTTAACTTCGATCGCTTTGGAACCAGCGTGCCATCGGGCAGTTTGAAGCTTCCTGCTGTTTCGACTTCAACCGCATCGCCCTCCTTCAATTTGCTGGAGTCCAGCGTCTTGATGACCTTGACCGGAAAAGCTCCGCGACCAATTGAGGCCGGCGCCTGCGACTGAGCAGAGGTTGCGCTTTGCCCGTAGCAAAGCGACACTGCGAACACTGTGCCCAAAGCCACAATGCCAATTCGATTCATGAATTCACCTCTAATGACTAGATGCGAAAATTATAGACCAGCTTGGCCGTCGGTTCGCGCGAGTTGGGCGGGCGGTATTGTCCCGCAAGCCTCGCACGAAAAAAATAAGGCCGACCTTGCGGCCGGCCTCGATCAGTTTCTGTTTTTCAGCCATCCTCCGAAAAAACCGAAGGTGCCGAGTCCAGGTCTAGAAGACGATCTTCGCGCTGAGCTGCATCACGCGCGGAGATGAGTCAAAGCCCAGGAAATTGCCGTACGGACTTGTCGGCGTTCCCTGCATCGAGCTGATCGTTCCAAACGTCGGATCCACCGAGGGAGGTCCGCCGGTGAAAGTGCTGGCGAACGAGGCGTTCGGGAGACCGAAGTTCGGATGATTGAAGGCATTGAACGCCTGAGCGCCAATCGCGAAGTTAAACCGTTCCGCAATTTTGAAATTCTTGAACAGGTTTAGGTCCATGTCAAAGTAGCGCGGTCCCCGATACTGACCGCGGCGCTGCGTCGAATAATTTTGCCCTGTCCAACTCGGGTCGTTCGCGTCCAGAATTCCAGCTGGGTTAAGGCACTGCGCCACCGGTAGGGCGGTTGCGTCAAAGCTGGCATTCGCCTTGCCGCATCCGCCGGGCTGTGCGTTGCCGATGATAACCGCAGGGATAGTGTCTCCACCGTTGAGGATGGTTCCGCTGAGGTTACCATCCGAGATGGTGTAGGGCAGGCCAGTTCGCCAGAACGCCTTTCCGGAGAACTGCCAGCCATTAGCCAGCCATCTCATCGCGCCGGTGTAATGGAACTCCGGATTGAAGACGAAGTCGCCATTCACCAGGTGACGGATGTCGTAATCGGCGTTGCCATAGTTGTCCGTTCGCAGGTTGCCGGGATAGATCTGGCCCAGGATGGTGTTGTTACCTTCGAAGCCATACTGGAACAGGCCACCGTTGGAGGTTTCGTCGATGGTGTGTGCCCAGGTGTAGTTTAGGTGAGCCGACACCCACTTAGTGAACTGCTTTCTCAAACTGAAAGTCAGGCCATTGTAGTTGGAGACCGCTCCCTGCTTATATTGCGTAATGGTCGAATAGCTTTCGGCAAGGGGTGATGCCTGTACGGTGCCTTGGTAAAGACCATAGGCGTCGTACGCATTGGGCCACGCATTCGAGTAGCTGATGCGTGCTCCATGGTTCCCAACGTAGTTGACGATCAACACCGTGCTCCGGTTCAGTTCCTGCTGCACCGAGAAGTTCCATTCCTGCCACTCCGGAGCCTTGACCGTACCGATAATCCCGTTGCCCGCCGGAGGCTGGAAAACGACGCCTGCCGGCAAACTCGTCTGGATCTGGTTGAAGCTATTAGTAATGCTGAACGCATTGGCGGATGCCTGCCATGTCGCGGGCGCACCCGCGGGGTCGAAGGGCAACACTCCTAAGCTCGTGGGGCTGCTGCGAACCCGGAACATGACTGAAACCGGAGGTTGACCGCCAAAGCCTAGAATCTGGTCGACCAGCCCGACTGCAGGGTTATCGTAGAATAGGCCGATCCCTCCGCTGATGACGGTCTTGCCAGTGCTCCGCGGATCCCAGCTGAAGCCGAGTCGCGGAGACCAGACCAGCGAATTCACACCGGGATATGCTTGGTGTTGGCCATATTTGAGATCTGCGCTATAGGCGACGTTCTTCGAACCAGTCGGGCCAGCCTGCGCCGCCGCTGAGTTGGCGAACTCACCCGTCAAGTTCGAGAAACAGTTGATCTGGCAGACCGGGTTGGAGTTGCGCTCCACACGCAACGCCAGCGTCAATTTCAGGTTTTTCGTCGCCTTCCACTCATCCTGGCCGTACACACCCATACCCCAAAAGGCAATTGGAAGGTCGTTGCTGGGAATGAAAGCCTTGCGGTACTGGTAGGCTTCGCCCTGGGCAAACTGCTGGAAGGTCGTGGCTCCGTAGCCCCAGTAAACAACCGGGTTTGTGTAGAAGAAGTTGTGGTCGCTCACGTCGTAGCGACGGAAATTCTCGCCGAACTTAAGGGTATGGTTACCGTGCGTCCAGGAGAAATCATCGATGAACTGGTATTGGGTGATGTTGCGGCCCTGGGGGAAGCTCGCGGCACCGGCGTTAGGGCTGGTGAAATCGTATTGGCCGAACCCGCTGAACGCCTGTGCATAGTTGAACGTCGCGGCCGCAGTCGGAGCTGTGAATTGCGCGACGTAGTGGCTGACGGTGGCGGTAAATGCGTTCGTCTTGGTGGGGCCAAACACGTGCGTTTCAGACGCCTGGGCGTCCCAGCTTGGCTGAAGCGAATTGGCGTCGAACGCAGAATTGATCGGATCAATGGACGTCGGCTGCAATCCGTGATCCAGCTTGTAGCGGCCGTAGATGTTGTCGTTATTACCGATCTTCTGGTCCACACGGAACGACAGAATATATTCCCAGGCAAGGGCTTTGGGTATGGTGATCCAAGTCTGCGAGCACGGTGTCCCTGAGGCAAAGCCGGGCAGGACCAGGCTTGTGCAAGCATCCCCCGTCGGCGAGACCGGGTTCACGATCGCAGTACTGTAGCCAGGTGCGTTCTGCCACAGGGTCATCAACTTGTTGTAGTCACTCGATTCCGCCGGATGGAGCGATGCAACTTCAGCCTCCGCCGCCGTGATAAAGGCGGGAGTCGGCGCTGTCACCTGATCTACGTTAGGCAGCAAGAAGCGCATTCCTTCGTAGTCGACGAAGAAGAAAGTCTTATTCTTGATGATCGGACCGCCGAAAGAAGCCGCCCACTGGTTGGCGTTTGAAAACGGGGCCTGGTTTGGGGTGCCGGAATATAACTGGGACTCCTTGTTAATCCAGTTGTTAGCATTGAGCAAGCGCCCGTTCCACCAGTACGCTGCATTGCCGTGGAATTGGTTTGTGCCCGATTTGGTCACGTAGGTTACTTGTGCGCCAGCCAGCTGTCCGTACTGTCCGCCATAAGGATTGGTAATGACCGTGGCCTCGGCAATTTCGTTCTGGCCCAGCGTAAGGTTCGCCGCGCCCGAGTTGTTGATGTTGAAGTACGGGTCCATGTCGTTTTCGCCATTGACCGTGAACAGGTTCGACGTAGCCGGCATACCATTGGCGGTGAAGTTTCCGTAGCCCATGGTTCCGTTGACCACGACGCCGGGCGCTGTATCGGCGATGTTGGTAATGTCGCCACCCGCGCTGGGCAACTGCGCCACTTCCTCTTGCGTAAAGGCGGTGTTGTTGCTCGGCTCAGTGTTAATGAGGGGAGCCGTGCCTGACACTTCCACGGTTTCCGTGCCCTTCGCGACCGTAAGATCAATTTCCACGTTAGAAGTCTGGCCTACCTCCACTTGCGCGGCCTGTATTACTTCCGCAAAGCCCGCTTGCTTGACCGTGAGCTGATAGTGTCCCGGCTTCAACAAGCTGAAGCTGTAGCCGCCATTGGAATTTGTCGTCGTGGACGCCGTCGAGCCCGTATCCAAGCCCTTCAATATGACCGGCGCACCCGACACTACCGCATGACTGGGATCGAGCACCGTGCCTGTAATATTGCCCGTGGTCAGCGATTGACCAAACATCGGGGCGGTCGCCACACATAACGCAAGCAGCCCAGCTAGAACAATAGGAAGACGCACAAAACGCATTTCCTGCCTCCTTGAAATTTTCGCAGCTCAGAATCGAGTCCAAGCGTCTTGGCCGGCGGTCAGAGGGAACACGGCCTAATTGAATCAAAAACCCTCGAACAGTTATGAGCGCCGGCGCTTCAAACTCTAATTTCGATTAGCCCGTCTGTTGCAGGCTTAGTAAACAGGTACGATTGAGTACTTCATACAATGCAACTCGCGATCCAAACACAACCCAACAGAAACAATTTGTTTTCAATGGCTTAGTGTTGATGTTTCGCATGTTGATCCCAAAATCGGGATGAGAAGTCGCTAAGATGTATGAGATTTGGAAGACCGCGCCGAAAACGGGGTTTTTCGATGTATATCCTAGCCTCGGCGCTTCCGCACTGGTTTCGAAGGCGCTTCCCCCGGCGTCAGCACTCTTCTCACGATTGGCGTGTTCAGCTTATATTTTCGCTCGCGGACGTTTCCTGCTTCGTCTTTCACGCGCAGGATAAACACCGGCAGAGCTCCTTCCTTGTCGAAATCCTCCTTTGTGATCGTCACGGGAAGAACCCCGTCAAGGCCGTGCTCGCGGTATGCGGTTTCGTAGCGATGCTTGCGCGCGTTCCAGGTGAAAACGCGGATCTGATCGAAGTCGTAAGGCAAGCCGTCGTGGGGATCGGTCAGCACGCAAAGGTATTGCGGCACCTGTTTCCGCACGCCTTTTTCGTCATCCGGCACCTGATCCAGCACGAAGAAGGCGACGAAGCGCTGGCCCTCGGCGTATTGCGCGATCTCGAGCGGAACGTCCACGTCGACCATCCGCGACAACACCCAGCCGACGCGACCCTGATCGTCGCGCACCAGCCACCAGTCCTCGAGTGCAGGTCCCGCCGGAGCCTTCACGCCCGATCTTTTTTCGGCCCTTGGCTGGGGCGCGGCGCCCGGTTGCTTTTCCGCCGTAGCCCGCTTAAGGAGCGCGACCTTCGCGCCCGATGCCAGCAGATACAAATGTTCGGTTTCCCGTCCGGGGCTCACGTGCATGTTGGTGTCATTGCGCAGCACTCCGGGAGCTTGCACGGGATCGTTCTGGTTCTCTGCCGTAAGCTTCTGCAGTTCGTCGAAAATCTTTTCGTCGACCAGATATCGCTGCTCAATCCAGCCTTCGACTCCACTGGCGGTGCGCACCCGCGCGAAACGTTTCTCGTGCTCCAGAACCTCCACACGTTCGCCATTCTTTACGTTGCCGACGCGGTTATAAATGGCTGCGACCTGATCGCGGAGCGCCGCCTGCGGCGCCGAAACGTACGCCACCTCGAGCACGCGATGCCGTCCCCGATTGCACCCCGGAAATGACAAAACGGCAGCCACCACCAGGGCAAACAGCCAGCGAGCACGGAATGAGATCAACAGTCTCACGCTTGAATTCGAAGGTGAAAAAGGAACTTTCTACTATAGCGCGCCAGCCCGGGAGCGTTCCCACACTTAAGGCTTACGATGCATAGACCGGGAGAGCCGATGATTTGCCTCGTTCAAGACAGAGTCAACCTGCCTCGGTTACCATAGTGTTGGACACTGAATATCGGAAGTTCACGCGGCGCAGGTCGCCCGGTTGTGGTTTCCTGCGTCTAACAAAGCGTGAAGGACTTCGTGTGCGACAGCAGAAGAACTCATGAATAAAACACTCCGCAATTGTTTCGCTATTTTGTCTCTGGCATTTTGGATCGCGCTGGCTGGGACGGTATGCGCGCTGGCGCAGGATACGGTCGATTCTGTGTTGCGTCCGCCGAAAGGGGCGCAGGTCGCCATTATTGTCTTCGAGGATTTGCAGTGTCCCATGTGCCGGCGCACCGCGCCGCTGGTCGAGCAGGCTTCGAAAACATACAAGATCCCGGTCGTGCGCCACGATTTCCCTTTGCCCATGCACAATTGGTCGTATCAGGCGGCGGTGATGGCGCGCTACTTCGATACTCACTCGAAAGCTCTGGGCAATGAATTTCGCGATTACATTTTCGAGAACCAGCTCGAGATCGATCCCCAGAACCTGCGTTCGTATGCCGAAAAATTTGCCACCGCGCATAAAGTCGACTTGCCCTTCGTCCTCGATCCGGGCGGGAAACTCGCCGCCCAAGTCAATGCCGACCGCGACTTGGGCAAAGCCATCAAGCTCGATCACACGCCCACGGTTTACATCGTCAGCAGCAATCCCGGCAAGCCGTATGTGGAAGTCAAAGACAACAGCCAGCTCTACCGCACAATCGACACCATGATGAAAGAGTAGGTTGTCATTGCTGATTGCGGGCCATTAACTGAACTGGCTGTAGAGACGCTGCTTGCAAGGTATCTCTCGCCACGATTTGGAGTGCTGTAGGCGAGACGTGGCAAGCTACGCTCTACGGCGTGAGCGACTTAATCTCCGAAGCCAATCCCGATCGCGCGAGCCGTCCGCACCAGCTCTCCCTCCGGACGAACCGTCTTCAACTTTCCTATGGCCTCGGCCATGTCAACCGCGACAATCGAACTGGCGTGCAACGCAACCATCTTTCCGAATTCGCCCTGGGCAATCAACTTGACCGCCGACACGCCGAAACGCGTAGCCAGCACGCGGTCGAACGGCGAGGGCGACCCTCCGCGCTGAATGTGCCCCAGGACGCTCACCCGCACTTCTTTGTTCGATCCCGCCCCGATGGCGTTGCCGATCAGGTTGCCGACAGGACTGGCGCGCCGGTTCTCTTTCAGCTCGGGAGGCAGCTTCACTCCTTCCGCCACTACCACAATGGTAAAGTCCCGGCCTCCAAGTTCGCGCTTCGCGATGAAGTCGCATACGCCCTTGATGGTAAAAGGAATTTCGGGGATAAGGATGACGTGCGCGCCGCCCGCGATGCCGCCGGCCAACGCAATCCAGCCGCAATCCCGGCCCATGACCTCGACCACCATCACCCGGTGATGCGACGCTCCCGTCGTATGAATCTTGTCGATGGCATCCGTGACCGTGTGCAGCGCGGTATCGAATCCAAAGGTGAGTTCAGTGGCCGACAGGTCGTTGTCGATGGTCTTGGGGACGCCGACGATCTTCAGGCCTTTCAGAAAGAGTTCATGTCCAATCGTCTGCGAACCGTCCCCGCCGATGGTGATGATCGCGTCAATGCCCAGCTT
Source organism: uncultured Acidobacteriaceae bacterium (assembly GCA_963709305.1). Lineage (GTDB taxonomy): Bacteria > Acidobacteriota > Terriglobia > Terriglobales > Acidobacteriaceae > Sulfotelmatobacter. The sequence goes on from CAVPWO010000019.1 coordinate 691,841, forward strand.
TTTCGAATTGGCGATGACCTCGCTGGAGATGTCGCGCACCATCTCCCGCCCATTCTCCCAAGTCTTGTAACGGAACGGATTGCCGCGATTCGTGGTGCCCAGAATCGTGCCGCCCCGCGGCAGAATTCCGCTCACCTTGTCGAGCGTCAGCTCGAACGATTTTTCCGGCCAGATCAGCCCGTCGAAGCCGTCGGGAATGCCAATCACTTTCCAGTTGTGTTCCAGGATGGCCGCTCTGGTCGCGGCGCGAATCACAGCGTTAAGGCCGGGCGCGTCCCCGCCCCCGGTGGCAATGCCGATGCAGCGTATCTCAGACATGAAAGTTCGTTGGAGTAGCCACGATCATAAGGGCACAGCAGGAAAGAGAACAACGTTACCACTGGGCATGAAATTGGCGAGGAAAGACACCAGGCATGAAAGTAAAAAGTCAAAAGGCCCACTTCTCGCAAACGACGCGAGAAATGGGGCACCCTGTGGCTTGAATTCTAGTTAACCGTGAGCGTGGCTGTTGCTGTGAGGGTAGAACCCGCATACGACGCTACGATCTGATAGACACCCGGGAGGGTCGTCCCATTGGAAGTCGTGCAGACTTGGTGCGCCGAGCCATCATATGTGCAGGTGATGGTTGACACGGCGGTGCCGTTCTGTTCCGGCGTAAGGGTCGCCGAACTGGTCAGATCCAGAGTAGCCCCGTTCGAAGCGGCGCTCACTGTAAAATTCTGAGCAGTGCCGGCCGTAACACTTGCCGACGTGGGGTTGATGGCAATCGACGTGATCACGTTAAATACCGTAGCCGTCGCGGTCGAGCTTAAAGCCTGGGCGCTGGCGGTGATTGTAGAACTTCCGGTGCTCACCCCGGTCAAAATGCCGGTATTCGGATCCACTGTCGCCACGCTGGTCGTGTCGCTCGACCATGAAACCCCGTTCTTGATCTGATTGCGGCTGCCGTCGTTGTAAGTTCCAAAAGCCTCCAGTTGCAGAGTCTTGCCTTGTTGCACTTGGGGCGCGGTCGGAGAAATGGCCACCGAGGTCAACGTGGGATTCACGAAAAATCCCTTGCAGCTTACGGCCAGGGCGAGCGTTCCAAGCGCGGCGAAGGCGCAGATCAGGCGGAGCTTTTGCTTCTGAAATGACATTCTTTTCGAAACTCCTTGGGCGCGCCCCTTGCTCACTTCCTATTCTATTTTCTGCGATTCAGCCTGCAAAAATTGTAGCAGAGAAGATTTCGCCCGGCGCACACTCCAGTACCTGAACTGCAGGCGCGGAACCAACCCCGCCAATCGCTTGGCAGTCTACTTCTCGTTTAGAACGTCGCCTCACATTCGCCTTGCAAAAAAAGTCAGCCATCCTCGCAAACACGTAGGGACAGCCGCACTCGGCGGTCCAGCCGGCAAAGCCCGGCCACCTCCGTCATCCGGACCTACCCTTTGTGATGCTCTTCCTTCGGCGGGCTCGACTTCCGGGGCGGAGGGCTCGGCCTTGATGGAGCCGGCTTGGAATAATTCTGCTTCGGCGCGCTTTCCCGCGGCGCCGGCGCCGCATGAGACATGCTCGACCCATTCTGCGGACGGGCCTGATTGGGACGGCTTTCGCTAGGACGGCTTTCATTGGAGCGGCTCGCGCTTCCCGCCGATCCGCCATTCTTCGCAGGCGGCGTGAACGGACGGAATCCTTCGTTGGATCTTGCTCCCCTGTTTGCCGGCGCGGAACCCACCCGCGCCGCTCTCGGCGACATGGCCGGCACGTGATATTCCCCGCCCGATGCTCTAGCCGCGACTACAGAACGACTGCTGAAATCGCCGGCCCTGGCCGTCGCCGCGATCGCTGGACGCCCATGGTTCTCCGAGGCAAAGTTCTGACGATTCTGGCTGGCTATCCGTTCGTGCTGAGCCTGCGCCGCAAGGGGAGCCTCATGTCGCTCATGCGCGGCCACCTCTTCTTCACGCGTGGGACGCGCCTCAATCCCGCCCGCTCCACCGTTAAAGCTCACATTCCTCGTATTGTTCACAATCACGGTTCGGGTATAGACATGGGTCACGTTGCTGACGCTCACGTTCGTTACCGAACGGTTGTAGAAGAATTCCCGGCCGCGCCACTCCCCGCCGAAAAATCCCACGCCCGTGTAGCCGAACCCATAATTAATGCCGCCATAGAAACCAATGTGCGGCCCCCAGTATCCCGCATGCCACGCATAAAATCCCCCGCCCCATCCCCAGTAGCCCGGCGTCCACAGCATGCCGACCGGCGCCACTACCCAGGTTCCCGGCACCCAGTAGTAGCCGTCATCATCGTTCCAGGCCCAATACCCCGGAGTCCAGAAATAGCCCGGCCCCGGACAGATCGGCTGCGCGTAAACCGGCAACGGAGGCGGGCCGATGCGAACCGAGATGCCCACCGCAATCTGCGAAAACGATGCGGCAGAAAAAGTCAGAATGACGATTGCCAGCGCCAGCCAACGAATTGCTCCTCGATTCCTGGTCATGCCCGATGTCTCCCTGATTTTGTTCCCAAGACCACCCGCAACTTGAATGAACTCCATGGTCCCGCAAAAGCGGCATTCGCCGCGATGAAGTTCCTCCCCTGTAAACACGGAACTTCGCAGTATGTTGCTCGCCAAAGAAATTATTTGGAATCAGGGAGCTTGAATACTGTTGGAGATTGAATACTGTTCGACCGGCGCAGCTCAGGCCACTGGCACGAGGCTGCCTTGGCCGGTGATTTGGGGAAAAACCGATAACTGACCGCTGAGAGCTGACCGCTAGTTCGTCTTCTTCCCGCGCATGATCCGCTCGTCAATGAGTTTGCGTCCGGCGAAGCCTTCCTGCGTTCCGTGCCAGTGGGTAATCGATTTTTCTCCCAGCTTCCAGCACAACAGAATAACCTGGCCTTCGACATCGCAGGGAAAATCGAGCAGGCCCATGTCGATATCTTTCACTTGCACGCCAATCGAGTCGATCTCCGCCAGCGCGTCTTTGGCGCGTTGCTCCGCCTTGATCCGCTCCGCCTTGCGCCGCGCCAGCGGCACCACATCCAGAAATGTGCCACCGTTCAGAAAAATCCTGTGACTCAGCGCCTGTTGCTCCGCCTCAACTTCCTCAATCACTTTTTTGCCGGCCATAGCAGTACGGAGCAGCGACTCCAGCACCGGCAACAGAGACTGCGCTTCCTCGACGGTAAAAGTTCGATCTGGCATTGGATACCTCTATTTTAGCGCACGCGCTGCATGGTTGGCTGGCCACCCTTGTCGCGCCTTTTGCGACACAGCCTGCGCTGAACGTGCCGAAGGGGTGGGGAATATGATCGCAAGTTTTCGAATCGTTGATTTTAGATCGTTGATTTTAGATCGTTGGTTCTTAGTCGCTGGTCTTTGACCGTCAGCTATTTCCTCCGCTCAATGCCTTCTCCCCTGCGAAGGATCAGGCAACGTCGCGGAATTCAAGTCGACGAATAGCCGTTGCGATTCCGCTCCGGGCGCATAGCAGTTTCCGTCCCCGCTATAGTTGGTACACTGCGCAGCCACATCGTTGCGCCGCGGGGACTGAGCGAACTGCCAGACTTCGGCATCGCGTACTCCGCTCTGCGCCGGACTGGGTGCAGGCTGGGGAAAAGCGCATCCCGGCGCCGGCGGACAGGCATCATTGATCGCCCAATACACGATCGCGCGATTTCCCGCGCTTTGCCGAATATCGTCGGCGGTCACTATGTTGCCGTCATCGGTGGCGGGAATGCCAGAACAATAGATCCCTGCACGAAATCCTTCGACAGCGATGCCGTCGACCCACGCATAAATGTAAGCCTTCTGCTCGGGCAGCATGCGGCCGCCTTGCTCCTGGTCGAGAAAAATTATGGTGGTGGCCGGGAATCCCTCACGGCGGGCGGATGCGGCCGCGCTTCGCGCGTCCGATTTTCCCAGTCGCATGGCATCGGCCACGGATCTCAGTTGCTCATACAGCCGCCCATTGAACAGCACGAGAAATCCGAATCCCGCGGACTCGACTGCGGACCGGTGGCCCCTCCAGCTATTGGAGGAGGCTCCCGGGGGATTGTTCAGCCAGTATCCTGTGTATGCAAAAGTCTGACGAAGAGTCTTGAGGCTGCTATCGCCCGGGTAGTCGTTACGATCGAAGCCGAGAAAGAAGCCGGAGTGATCCTGGCCATGAGCAGCAGCCAAGGCTGCAGCTAGAAATAGAGTCAATATCGATAATGTGCGGCTCCAGCTCACAAATCCGGTCGCAGAGACGTTGCTTGCAACGTCTTCTCGCCACGAAGAAAAAAGTCGCAGCAATACATCTCTGCGATCTTCGAGTGAGTGTTCCTATCCCCCGATGTGCACCATCGTCCTCGACGCCGGCACAAAGTCCGCCTCGCCAATATGGTGCCGCTCTTCTTTCTTCGCTACAACGCCCTGAATGAACTCCGCGAGCTCTTCGTCACTCGCCCCGCGCCGCATTTGCGCGTGCAGGTCGTGATCCCATACGGAAAACAAACAGGTGCGAATCTTGCCGTCGCTGGTAATGCGGATACGGCTGCAGTGTCCGCAGAAGGGATGCGATACCGGCGCAATAATGCCGATTTCCCCGATCCCATCTTCAAAGCGGTAGCGTCGCGCCGTTTCCGAACGCGCATGCGGAATTTCGACTAACGGGCGGTACTCGGCCATACGCGCGAGAATTTCTTCGAGCGTAATCACCGTCGAAGGCGCCCAGGTGCGTCCCTCTTCGAGCGGCATGAACTCGATAAATCGCACCGTGACCCCTTCTTCGCGTGCGAACATGCCGAAAGGAATGATCTGGTCTTCGTTGAATCCGCGCATCAGCACGCAGTTCACCTTCAGCGGCCACAGCCCGGCCCGGCGCGCCGCGCGAATGCCCTTCTGCACATGATCGTATCCATTGGGCACGCGCGTGATCCGCGCGAAGCGTTCGGGATCGACCGCGTCCATCGAAACCGTAACCCGCGTCAGTCCCGCGTCCTTCAGCGGCTGCGCGAGTTCCGCGAGCATATGTCCGTTGGTGGTCAGAGCAATATCCAGCGGGTCGGAAAGATCGTTCATACCCAGCGCTGCAGCCGAAAAGGACTTTCGCCCGGGAGATATGTTTGGGAAGGGCACGGCTTCAGCGGCGCCCTTCGCGCCAGAAAAGGATGAGGGATCTAGCCCCTGCGGGCGCAGCCGCGCCAGCTCACGAATGAAATCAACCACGCCCTTACGCAAGAGCGGTTCGCCACCCGTAAGCCGAATCTTTCGAATCCCCATTCCCACCAGCAGGCGCGCCATCCGCAAATAATCCTCGAACGGAAGGTCACCGTAAAGCGCTCCTTCGTTTCCGGTGCGGCAATACACACACTTGTAATTGCAGCGATCCGTAATGGAAATCCGCAGGTCCGTAATAGCGCGCCCGAATTTGTCGTGGAGAGTCAAGATTTCGTCGTTGGCCGTTAGTCATTCGTCGTTAGTCATTTGCCAGGTTCGCAGGCGTTCGCCAACGACCATCGACCAACGACTGTTTCTGAAAGAAAACAAACAGGCGGGACCATCCCGGCGGCTGTTTCCTTTCCAATGCGCTTCTCGCGAAACGCGGGAGGCGCCGGCGTTTCCGCCGTCACCCTCGGGAAGTAGCGCCGCCGTCTCGGCGGCTGTCGCGGGAGCGTCCTCGCTCTCGCACTGTGGCGCGCAGCCCTCAGCCCTGCCGGCAAGATGCCGGCGCTACAGCCCTCGCCGCCACAGCCCGGGTATGCCCGAAGGCCGGGGCGGTCGGAAACCTGACTTTCACATTATAGGACGTTCACCGGGAAAAATGAGATTCATGGTTTCGCACTACCTAGCGATTTTTCAATGGCCGCCTCGGCCAGCGGGGCCATGATTTTGAATCCTGCCGCGTTCGGGTGCAGCCCGTCATCGGCAAGATCTTTCTTCATCAGACCCTTATCGTCGACCATGGCATCGAAATAGTCGAGATAGACACAGCCGTTCGACGCGGTCGCGCAATAGTCTTTCAGCCAGCGATTGAGCGCAAGAATCTTCTCCGGCGAACGCTGGGCAAAAAAATCCTTGGACCTCTCCGTGTAATTGTGCACCGGGAGAACGGAAGAGTAGATCACCTTGATGCCGTTGACGCGGGCGAGTTCGGCGAGAGAGGCGTAGTCAGCCTCGATGTCCTCCAGTTGCATCGGCCCCGTGTTACCGGCAATGTCGTTGGTGCCGGCAAGAATGATGACTACCTTCGGCTGCAGATCGATCACATCCTGGCGGAAACGGACCAGCATCTGCGGCGTAGTCTGCCCGCCAATGCCGCGGTTGATGTAAGGCTTGCCCGGAAAGTATTCGTCCACATGCCAGATGTCGGTAATCGAGTCGCCGAAAAATACTACCCGGTTCTCGCCGGGCGCGGGCGGCTTGAGCGCGGCATCGGCGTCGCGATAACGTTTCAGTTGGCCAAAATCGTCGGTGAACACGGCGATGCGTGACGCCCGGTATTGGTCCAGCCCGGCAAAGCCGGTAGATGGAATCGCGGGAACCTGCGCCGTTTGCTGCGTAAAGCCATAAACACAAACGAGGAGGACTGTCGTAAGACTACGAATCGTAACGCTGCGGAAGATACGAGGTGATCTCATGTAGTTGTCCTCAAATAACAAGATAATGGAGAGCGGCGTTCTTCTATTGAAACCGAGAGTCGTTCACGACCTATCACGGTCTGCTCGCAATCGCCTGCGCGATCGCCTTCTCTGCCAGCGGCGCCATGATTTTGTATCCCGACGCATTCGGATGCAGCCCTTCATCCGACAACTCGCGCTTCAGCATACCCCTGTCATCGATCATGGCGGAATGATAGTCGAGATACACCAGGCCGTTCTTCATGCAGTATTCCTTGAGCCACGTATTCAGCGCCAGTATTCTTTCGCGCGGACGCAAGGCAAACGACTCCTTCGCGTCTTCCGTGTAGTTGTTCACCGGAAGCAGCGAGGCAAAGATCACGCCAATGTGGTGCGCGCGCGCCAACTCGGCCATGGACGCGTAGTTGGCCTCGATGTCCTCGTTTCGCGTGGGCCCGGTGACGCCAGCCACGTCGTTGGTTCCGGCCAGCACGACCAGCACCGCGGGATGCAGGTTAATCACATCCTGGCGAAAACGCACCAGCATCTGCGGAGTGGTCTGCCCGTCGATGCCGCGATTGACGTAACGCTTACCGGGAAAAGAATCTCCCAGCTTCCAGTAGTCGGTAATGGAGTCGCCCAGGAACACTACGCGATTCTCGCCCGCTGCGGGCGGCCCGAGCGCCGCATCGGCATCGCGATAGCGCGCCAGTTCTCCGAAATCATCGGTGTAGATTGCAATCCGCGACGCCCGGTATTGATCCAGGCCGGGGACGCCGGTGGAGGGGATGGAGGGAGCGGGCTGCTGGCAGAACGCCGGCGCGTATAGCACCGCTGTAAACAAGATTGGAACAATCTTGCCGATTTGTTTCAGATTCATACTCCTCACAAAGAATATTAGATCCGTGAAATCCGCGTAAATCCGTGGCGAAGACGTTCTTTGGACTTGGCCTGTGCCGCGATTGCGCCTCGCTTTGCTCGGCTGGACGGGCGAAGGCGCCCGTCCCCACACGGGCCTTGCCCTGCACAAGCATCACAGTTTACATCCCGTCATAATTCGGGCCGCCGCCGCCTTCCGGCGGGACCCACGTGATGATCTGGTACGGGTCGGCGATGTCGCAGGTCTTGCAGTGGACGCAATTCGACGGGTTCAGGCTGATACGCTTGCCGTTCGGCTGGCTCGCGTCGTCGACCATCTCATAAACGTTGGCGGGACAAAAATTCTGGCACGGGCTGCCGAATTCCTTCACGCAGCGCGTGTTGCAGATGTTCGTGTCGTGGATAACCAGATGCGACGGCTGGTCTTCTTCATGCTTGGTTCCCGAGTGGTAAAGATCCGTGAGCTTATCGAACGTGAGTTTGCCGTCGCCTTTGGCGGGCCCAAGGAGGTGCGCTTCGGCGCCTCCGTCCGCCGGCAACTCGGCCAGCTTGCGCATACGTTCGTATCCTGCTTTTGCCGGATAGCGATTGCGCAGGCCGCGTCCGCCGGTAATCATCTGCAGGCCGGTGTGGAATATGCCTGCAAACATCCCGTGTTCGAATCCCTGGTGCAGGTTGCGCACCTTCCACAATTCTTCTTTGATCCAGCTGGATTCAACTTTTTTCTGGAACGCAGCCAGCGTCGCCGCCGACGAATCATCTTTCGTCAGGGCGTCAAATGCAGTTTCGGCGGCGAGCATTCCGCTCTTGATCGCCAGATGTATTCCCTTGAGCCGCGCTGAATTCAGAAATCCGGCCGAGTCGCCAAGGATCATCCAGCCATCTCCCGCTACCGGCGGAATCGCCCACCATCCGCCGTACGGCATCGACTTCGCCCCGTAGCGAATCATCTTCCCGCCTGCGAGCAGCTTCGCCACAAACGGATGCCGCTTGAACTCCTGCAGCACATGTTGCGGATCGAGCCGAGGATCGGCATAGTCGAGTCCCGTCACAAAGCCGAGCGAGACGAAGTTATCTTTCGAGCCGTAGATCCACGCGCCGCCATACTCTCTCGTAGTCAGCGGCCAGCCCATTGTGTAGATAACTTGGCCCGCTGCAATGCGCCCGGCGGACACTTCCCATAGTTCTTTCACGCCGACGCCGTAGGTCTGCGGGTTGGCGTCTTTGTCGAGATCGAACTTCTGGATGAGCTGTTTGGTTAAAGACCCGCGCGGCCCTTCCGCGAGAATGACCACCTTCGCCTGCAGATCGTATCCCGGCTCAAAGTTGGATTTCGGTTGTCCTTCTTTATCGACACCCTTGTCATCGGTGCGAACACCGGTCACGCGCCTGCCGTCGAATAGAAGTTCAGATCCGGCAAATCCAGTGAAGACGGTGATGCCCGTTTCTTCCACTTTTCCGCCCATCCACTTCACGAATCGATTCAGCGAGATCACATAGTTCCCATGATCGCGCAGGAACGGCGGCGTAACCGGCAACTTGAACTTGCTCTTCTCGGTGAGAAAGTAAACCGCTTCCTTTGTAACTTCAGCGTCGAGCGGCGCTTCCTTTTCAAATCCCGGCAGCAATTCGCGCATCGACCGCGGATCCAGCAGCGCACCCGAAAGGCAGTGCTGCCCAATCTCGCGTGATTTTTCGAGCACGTAAATATTTTCTTTGCTGAGCTGCGAATCGGGATGGGCTGTGTTGTGCGCGTCGATCAGCTGCGCCAAACGCAGAGCGCAGGCCATGCCTGCCGGCCCGCCACCGACGATCACCACGTCGGCCGGCATCTGCGGTCGTTCAACACCCTCAAGAGGTTTGCGAAAGATCAGCATAAGAAAACATCTGCCACCGATTTACACGGATCACACGGATAAGGCCAAATGATTTGATCTGTGAACATCCGCGTGAATCCGTGGCGGATCAGCCCCCTGCCTTCGCCTTCTTCACCTCTTCAATCAGCGGCGGCACGATGTCGAACAGATTTCCCACAATCGCGTAATCCGCGATCTCAAAAATCGGCGCCTCCGAATCCTTGTTTACCGCGACGATCGCACGCGAGCCTTTCATCCCCACCAGATGCTGAATCGCCCCACTGATGCCGAGAGCGAGATACAACTTCGGCGCAACGGTCTGTCCGGATGATCCAATCTGGCGGTCCATGGGCAGCCAGCCCGAATCGCAGATGGGACGCGACGCCGCCAGCTCTCCGCCCAGCGCGTCCGCCAACTGCTTGGCGATTTCAATATTTTTCTGCTCTTTGATTCCGCGGCCTACGGCCACGATGATCTCAGCCTGCGTAAGGTCGACCGCCTGTTTGGCCTCCTTGAAAACTTCCTGCGGTTGGTTGCGAATGACGCTGTCGGCAATTTCAACACTCACAGTTTCGACGGGAGCGGCGCTCGCGCCGGCTTCCGCCTTATCGCCGCGGAAGGCTCCATTCTGAAACGTCGCGAACCACGGGGCGTCGCCGGTGAAGCTGACGTCAGCCGCCAGCTTGCCTTGAAACATCTGCCGCGTGAAAACCAGCCTGTCCCCTTCATGCTTGAATCCAATGCAGTCGCTGATCACCGTGCGTCCCATGGCCGTTGCCAGCTTAGGCACGAAGTCGCGCACCTGATAGGTGTGCGGCATCAGCACCAGCCTGGGCTGCTTTGCAATGATGAATTTCTTGAGGGCCGCCGCAAACGAGTCAGGCGTATATGGCTCGAGCTTGGGAGACTCAATGGCGTACACCTTTGCGACTTTTTTCGCCGCGAACTCGGAGGCTATCGACGCCACGCTGCCGCCGACTACCGCCGCCTCCAACGTCCACCCTGTAGCGGCAGCCACAGCCTGGCCCGCGGTGATAGTTTCCCAAGAGACGCGATTCAGTTTCCCTTCGCGCTGTTCGACAACAACCAGGATTGTATCGGCCATAATGAAGTTCGCAGTTCTCGGTTCTCAGTTCTCGGTAAGCTGGCTCGCGAAAAGAACCATGCGGGGACAGCCGCCCTCGGCTGTCCGGCCGAGCAAAGCTCGGCAGCTCCTCTACAACACCCGCAATTCGTTGCGCAGCTTATCCACCAATTTCTTGGCAATCTCTCCCGCCGACCCTTCAATGTGCTCCGTCTTCTTCGTTTTCTCCGGAACATACAGCCGCTCAATCTTCTGCAGATTTTCGCCGATCGCCGATTGCACCTCCGCCAGCGGCACCTTTCGCAGCGGCTTGTTCTTTGCCTGCTTGATGCCGATCAGCGTGGCGTAGCGCAACTTGTTGATGCCCGACTGAATGGTCAGCACCGCCGGCGTCGGCATATCGACAAACTGGAAGTATCCGGCTTCGAGCTCGCGCTTCACCCGGATCCCGCTTTCTGTTTTCTCAATCTGCATGATGATGGTCGCATGCGGCAATCCCAGCAACTCGGCTAGAATCACTCCGGTCTGCGCGTACCCGTAATCGTCGGACTGCAGTCCGGTAAAGATAAGATCGAACGATTCGTCTTTGATCGCCGCCGCGAAAGCCTTGGCGGTGTTAAACGCATCCAGCCCCACAAACTTCTGGTCCTCGAGATGAATGGCACGATCGGCGCCCTTGGCCAGCGCTTCGCGCAGCACCTGTTGCGCCCGCGGCGGGCCGCTTGTGATCACTACGACTTCGCCCTTATGCTTTTCCCTCTGGCGCAGCGCCTCTTCCAGCGCGTAGGCGTCCGGTTCGTTCACTTCGTAGGAGACATCTTCGCGAATCCACGAGGCGCTTTCGTTGAGCTTGAGCGGTGCGTCTTTCTGCGGCACCTGCTTCATGCAAACCAGAATTTTCAAGAATGACTCCTTCGCCCTGGCTTTGGCGAGCCACGGGAAAACCTGTAAGTATAAATGAGCGGCGAGGACTGGGGGAAATGCGGGTGCAGTTGCCACGGGTCCAGCACGACTGGTTTGAGAAGCGCGCGGCTACTAGGCTACCGATATTGGTCTGACCGTGCGCACTCCTGAAAAGGGGCGGCGCTAAAACCTGTGCCCTTTTCCGAAACACAACTAAACTGTGCGGAGGAAATCGTCGCGATTACTTCTCTACATCGTCAAGCAGCGAACGGAGTTTCCCGGAGCGCGAGGGGTGACGCAGTTTCCGCAGAGCTTTGGCTTCGATCTGGCGAATTCGTTCGCGGGTCACATCGAAGGACTGGCCGACTTCTTCCAGGGTGTGTTCGGAACCATCGTCCATGCCAAAACGCATGCGGATAATCTTCTCTTCCCGCGGGCTGAGGGTGCGCAGCACATGCGCGGTTCGTTCTTTCAGATTCACGTTGAGAACGGCTTCGGCGGGGGACATCTTAGTTCTATCCTCGATGAGGTCGCCGAGGTGCGAATCGCCCTCTTCGCCGATCGGAGTCTCGAGCGAAATCGGCACGCGCATGATTTTGCGCACCTTGCGCACCATGGCTTCGGGGATGTCCATCTGCTTGGCAATCTCCGCCGACGTGGGTTCGTGACCAGAAGCCTGCACCAGTTGCCGCGAAGTGCGAATCAACTTGTTCACGACCTCGATCATGTGCACCGGCAGGCGGATGGTGCGCGCCTGATCGGCGATTGCCCGGCTGATCGCCTGGCGAATCCACCAGGTGGCGTACGTGGAAAATTTGTAGCCCCGACGGTATTCGAACTTGTCCACAGCCTTCATCAGGCCGACGTTGCCTTCCTGAATCAAGTCAAGGAACTGAAGCCCGCGATTGCCGTATTTCTTCGCGATGGAAACCACCAGACGCAAGTTGGCTTCGATCAGTTCGCGCTTCGCCTGCTCGGCATTCATATCGCCCTGGATCATTCTGCGCTGGGTGCGCTGCAGATCCGAAAACGTCATTCCGGCCTCGTCTTCCAGCCGTTTGATTTCCGCGCGGTGCTGGCGCTGCGCTGCCCGGTAATTTTTCTTGAGTTCCTCGCTGCGGGTGGCAGTAATCTTCGTTTCCAGGCCGACGATTGCTCGTTCCACCACGCGCATCATTTCGATGGTCTTGTTCACCCGTTCGATCAGACGCTTGCGCTCGGCATGGTTCAATCCAAGATTTCGGATGATCAGTGAAATGCGAACCATCTCGCGGCTCAACTGGCCGCGGTAGCGGCGATAATCGCGCGGTTTCTTCTTCGCCGACAAGGTTGCGAGCCGCTCGGCCAGCCGATTGGCGGTCTTGTAATGCTTGTTCAGTTCGTTGATGCGGCCGATCACCTCTTCAACACGCGTCTGCAGAATCTCATCGGTGATCTCTTCATCATCGATGACGACGGTTTCTTTGATGGAGCGCAGACCGCGCTTCAGATCTTCCCCAATCGCCAGCACGTGCTGGATCACAATCGGCGAGCGCGAGAGCGCTTTCATGGCGGTAACCTGTCCGCGCTCGATGCGCTTGGCGATCTCCACTTCTTCCTCGCGGGTAAGCAGGGGCGAGGCGCCCATTTCGCGCAGGTACACGCGCACCGGGTCGCTGGTCGACTCAGCGGCGGCTGGAGTCAGATCCAGTTCTACTTCGTCGCTCTCCCGGACAACGCGCCGGTCCAGCGCGGAATACGGCGAGTGCGGCTCCTCCACGACATCAAGGCCCCGCGACCCAATAGAGCTAAGCATGTCGTCGACGTCCTGCGGAGAATTCGCGTCGGGCGGAAGCAGATCGTTGACCTCGTCGTCGGGGACGTCCGTCTTTGTGTTTTGCAGCATCGATCGATTCTTTATGTCGCCTATGGCCAAGAAGAATGCCTCTTCATCTGTAAGCGGTGCCTCTGTAGGGGAAGAAGAAAACTTGGTGATTACAGTGGCAAGTTCAACAGAAAGCGTGGATTAACCCAGTAATGATGCTAGCACAGGCGTCGCAGCATTCCTATTTTCTTGAAGAAATAGCGCGTTTCCGAGACTGGACCCCTGTTCTTGAGTGGATTTTCGTCGAATACCCGACGCCCGCCTGGCAGTTCATTCCAGAATTGAGCAATCTTGCACAGAATCTCCGGCCGAGGCGTGCCATCGTTAGTCTGTACAGAGTAAAAGCCCGATTCAGCCATGTCTTTCTCCCCGCATCCGGTTCTTGCCCGCTTTCGCACCTTACTCGCCCACCTGGCGGCTTCGCTGAGGAAGTCTCTCAAAATGGAGCCTCACGACGGTGACTTTAGTTCTCAGCGCATGTGTCCGTCCTGTGGACTCATCACGCCGCGCCACGAGAGTTGTTGCCTGGAGTGTGGCCGGGCGTTTAAACCAGCTTAAGGCCTCGGACGGCGTCACTGTCGCTTCGTGGGCATCGTGTAACTCTGACCCTGAAAATCCCCGCCCATAATCAAACACGGTGAATTAAACCTGGTGAAATATTCTTCTGAGATATTCATTCCAGATGAATTCTGGTTGCAGACGAAGCTGAAGCTTCGCTTTGAGCGAAAACCAATTCTGTTCAAAATTGAACATTCTTGAAAAATCGTCTGCGCTATTTTTAAACTGCTGAGGTTCGTCCATGAAAACTTCTCTCGCCGCGGTTGTCTTTGTCCTATCGCTTGTTGTCGCCGTCACGGCGCCAGCCGCGGCATCGGATCCGCCTGCGGCCACTGCTGCTGTGCCGCTGCTGAGCGCGGAGGAAATCGTAAGCCGGCTGGTTGAAAGAAATCTGGAACGCGCCCGGGCCCTCAACGCCTACCAGGGAACGCGCGTGTACCGCATGGAATATCGCGGCTTCCTTGGCTTCCGAAGCGCCGACATGACCGTGGAAGTAAAGTACCGCTCCCCCGGTTCGAAGGATTTCAGCATCCTCTCCGAAAATGGCTCCAGGCTCATCATCGACCGAATCTTCAAGCGGATGTTGGCGACGGAGAAAGAGGCACAGAGCGAGGAGAACCAAAGTCGCGTAGCCCTGAATCAGGATAACTACCGATTTGCCCTGGCGGGATGCGAAAGCACTCCGACCGGCCAGCACTATGTTCTAAGTGTCGAACCCCGCACCGATAACAAGCTTCTATACCGGGGCCGAATTTGGGTTGACGCGGAAGACTTCGCGGTAGTGCGCATCGAGGCCGCTCCCGCGAAAAATCCCTCCTTCTGGACGAAGGAGACAAAAATCGAGCAGGTCTATACGAAAGTGGGTCACTTCTGGCTTCCGCTGTCCAATCACAGCAGCAGCGACATCCGGCTGGGAGGGCACGCCTCCTTCACTATTGACTATCAGGACTACCATATTACGGCCGCAACTTCGGTGCGGCGGCCGGACGAACTGGCAGGATTTCGCTAGAAATTTCGGATGGTATGTAAGCTTTGCAAGGCGGCGGCTAGTCGTGGAGAACTATGTTCAGCAAAGAACTGTGAACCTGCAGGCCGCCTTCTTCGCCGCCGGCATAGTGAATGAATCCCATCTTACGGAACCGGTTCATGAAGAAGCTTACCCGCGAACGAGTGGTCCCGACCATTTCCGCGAGAGTCTCCTGGCTGATCTTGGGAACCACGGTCTCAGGAATGCCTTCTTTGCCAAAATGAGCCAGCATCAGAAGAATGCGGGCCAATCTTTTTTCGCTGGAATTGAACAACTGATCGACCAGGTCCTCTTCATAACGAATGTTCCGGGATAGCAAATAAGCCACGAACATATCGGAAAAGGCGTGCTCGCGATGAAGGGCGCTCATCATTGCCTTCTTGTCGATCCGGAGAAGGTCGCAATCCGTCATGGATACGGCCGACCCCATGCGCAAGGCCTGCCCAGCCAGCGCGCCCTCCCCAAAAAAATTCCCTTCGCCCAAAATGCCGATCGTGGCCTCCTTGCCCGTCTTGGAGACCACGGACAGCTTCACTTTGCCCTTCTGGATGTAGAACACCGCATCGGCCGCATCCCCTTGCGCAAAGACACCACTCTTCCTGGAAATGGTCAGGGATTTACGGCCTTCTCCAATGCTGGCAAGGAATGTATTGGGGTTGAACCCGCGATTTTTTCTGGCCGTGCTTGCCATTTTTAACCCGTAATCTGGCTGAAGAGCTAACCGACGGCTCAGTGAAATTAGGATGCCAATAACAACTGGGACACTACTACTTGAGGTAAGTCTACCAAAACATTTGGTACGTTACTGTACAAAAGTGACCACTTTAGGCCCCGCCCTGGCCTAAGGGTTTCAATCTTATTTACGGCTCTTTGGAAGCTGAACTTGAGGCATCAAGTACTCTCCGGGCGAGGACAAGATCGGGGTCAGCCCTGGTCGGTCCTGATGTCATCTGGAAGTAGCAAGAGCCGTTCCAAGTGAGTCGCGGAACTGCGATTATCCATGCCGTGCGCCTAAAGGGCCGACTCAGTCCCGCCCAAGAAAGCGAAATAAGAGTCGAGAGGCCGCGACTGCCACGCCCTCTGCGCTTCGCCACGTGCTCTTCCTTGCCCGTGGCCGTTCAAGGCGGTTCATACAGAGCGGGAAACGCACAACCCACTCGCGTTTTTGTGCCTCCGGCGTGGATCCTACTGCGGCCGGCAAAGCCGCGGTCTCTTCCGTGAGGCGCCACAGATAGCACTCTTCGTGAATGGCCTCTCCGTACTCATTGGCCTTGCTCTCTTCAAGCTTCACGGATTCCTTACAGATGACGCACTCTGGACGCCACTGGCCTTCGAATATCTGTTCGTATCGCTGAGCATTGGACATTTAGTGCCTCCTGGGAGAGGACAATGTCTACGTTAGTCTTAGGCGATCTCAATGTATGAGCAATGAGGCTCACTTTTGTGCAAAACCCACCGTTCGCCTTAGCTTTTCGGGGCGTCGCCAAATGTACGACACCGTACAAAAGTGAGCAATATTGCTCAGACAGGAATAGGCCGCTTCGGTTAATTTGGCGAATCTACCTCCCCCGACCGCTGGACGCCGGAGCGAGGGGTCAATCATCCGCTCCGGCGTCCCAACACACGGCTAGGGAGCTTGGTTCGGTTGAGCTTGGTTCGGCCCCAAAAACCGCAGTTTCGTGATTCTTTCCACGGGCGAGCTACATTGCTCAGACCTAAATCTTAAGCAGGACTAACGTAGGGATTGTCCTCTCCCAGGAGGTAATCCAATGTCCCGTGTCCAGTCTCAAGCTCAGTGGCGTCCCGAGTGCGTCATCTGTAAAGAAGCTGTGCCGCTGGAAGAAAGTAAAGTGGATGAGCACGGGCAGGCGGTTCACGAAGAGTGCTACGTCTCCAAGCTCACGGGAAGATCAAACGGCAATGGTGTCGCCGCATAAAACGCTTGTATGATTTGCGTGGCTCGCCTGTGAGATTCGCGCTGATGGAAACCCGCGTAGAGGGCAAGCAGAGAAAGCTTTTCACTCGTGGGACTTGGTGGGTGGCTTCGCTTTGGACTCAAGCAAGTCGTTCAGCTCACGCGCAAGCTCGATCGTCTTGTCAGGGTCTTTTTCGACCTCGATCTGCTCGCACAAGTAGTCGATTCGCTTCTGCTGTTCTGGTCGTGCAGTACCTGTTCCAAGGCGTTGCCCCCGGCTCCAGCGGCAGCTACAACTCCTTGCCCTGGCGCATCGGGCTGCTCACCCAGACCAATTCCACCTGCTGAGACACCGGGCCAGGTGCCACACGAGTATCAGATAACTGCATTACGTCACGAGAGCCGCAGGCCTCGGCTGACACTCAAACTCCTGGAGAATCGCAATGCACATAGTATCCCTACCATCCGTGCGACGCCTGGACCGGTCGCACCGCGGCAGGCCCCGCGCGCTGACCCTGGTTAGCGCCCTGGTCTGCGTCCTGGCCGTACCGCTCGCCGGCCTGGCCACGGTGGCTGCGGCGCCGCCTGCGGTGGCAGAGAATAACGGGCTGGCGGTAACCCCGCCGATGGGCTGGAACAACTACAACGCCTACGGCAACACCGCCACCGCCTCGCTGATCGAGCAGACCGCGCTGGCCATCCACAACAACGGCATGCAGGCCGCCGGCTACCAGTACGTCAACACCGACGACGCCTGGATGCAGCCGTCCCGGGACTCCAGTGGCAACCTGGTGCCTAACCCATCGAAGTTCCCCGGCGGCATGAAGGCCGTGGCCGACTACGTGCACTCCCTGGGCCTGAAGTTCGGCATCTACGAGGACGCCGGCACCGCCACCTGCGCCGGGTACCCCGGCAGCCTGGGGCACGAAACGCAGGACGCGAACCTGTTCGCCTCCTGGGGCGTGGACTACCTGAAGTACGACAACTGCAACAACAATGGCATCCCCGGCCAGACCCGGTACACCACGATGAGCAACGCGCTCAAGGCCACCGGGCGCTCGATCCTGTTCAGCCTGTGCAGCTGGGGTCAGGAGAGCGTGTGGACCTGGGGCGGGGGCGTCGGCAACATGTGGCGCACTACCGGGGACATCAACGCCAGCTTCGGCAGCATGCTCTCGATCTTCCACAGCAACGTGGGCCTGGCCGCCTTCGCCGGGCCCGGCGGCTGGAACGACCCCGACATGATGGAGATCGGCAACGGCATGTCCGCGACCGAGGACCAGTCCCAGTTCAGCCTCTGGGCCGAGATGGCCTCCCCGCTGATCGACGGCAGCAACATCATCAACGCGAGCTCGCAGACGCTGTCGATCCTGACTAACAAGGCGGTCATCGCCGTCGACCAGGACCCGCTCGGCAAGCAGGGCACCGAGGTCTCCTCCTCGGGCGGACTGGACGTGCTGGCCAAGCCGCTGGCCAACGGCGATGTCTCGGTCGCGCTGTTCAACGAGACCGGGTCCACTGCGACCATCACCACCAGCGCCGCGGCCGTTGGCAAGAGCGGCGCGAGCAGCTACGCGCTGACCAACCTGTGGAGCGGCGCCACCTCCACCACCAGCGGCACCATCAGCGCCACTGTGCCCGCGCACGGCACCGTGATGTACCGCGTTGCCGGAGGCTCCAGCGGTGGTGGCGGTGGCTCTGCCGGCGCTGTCCACGCGGTGGGTGCGGGCAAGTGCCTGGATGACCCGAACTCCACGACCACGCTGGGCACCCAGATGCAGATCTGGGACTGCAACGGCGGCGCGAACCAGGCCTGGACGCACACCTCCTCGAACCAGCTGACCCTCACGGTCGGCGGCACGTCGCTGTGCCTGGACGCCAGCGGGCAGGGCACCAGTGCCGGCACCAAGGTCGAGACCTGGACGTGCAACGGGCAGGCCAACCAGCAGTGGACACTCAACTCCAACGGCACCATCACCGGCGTCCAGTCCGGCCTGTGCCTGGACGTCACCGGCGCCTCCACCGCCGACGGCGCCACGGTCCAGCTGTGGACCTGCAACGGACAGTCCAACCAGCAATGGACACTCGGCTGACCGGACTTCCCGGATAACCCTGCGGTGTGCGAGACGGGCACATCAGGCCGCGTCGAGTTTCGGCTTGGCTTCTCGGCGTGTCGCAGGCGTCGGCATGGTAGCTGTCCGCAATGTTCTGGTCTGCTCCGGTATGCGGCTGTGCTTGCGTTGCCGGTCCCGGCTTGGAGTAAAGACCGACGCGGTCTCACACCCGTCCCGCCCACCCCGTGGGAGAGGGACTCGACCGGAGGGACTCATGGGAAAGCGATCTATTGCACTGGCGCGACCATTGATCATCGCGAGCAGCCTCCTGCTGAGCCTCGCCGCGTGCCTGGTGGCGTCCCCGGTGGCCCGGGCCGCGGTGACGACCTGGTGGTACGTGGACTGCTCGGCCGCCGGCAACGGCAACGGCACCTCACAGTCCAGCCCCTGGAACAACCTGGCCTCGGTCAGCGCCCACACCTTCCAGGCGGGTGACGGCCTCGTCTTCGCCACCGGCACCGCCTGCAACGGGCAGCTGGCGCTGCGAGGCTCGGGCTCCAGCGGCGATCCCATCGTCATCGGGCTATGGAAGAGCAGCCACGGCTCGGCCAATCCGATCCTCGCTGGCGGTGGTGTCAGCCCGGCCACCGTGTATTTCCACGATAACCAGTACGTGACCATCGAGGATCTCCAGATCACCAACAGCGGTGGAAGCGCGGGAGACCGGGACGGCATGCTGGCCTACAACGACACCGGCAGCACCTTGAACGGCATCACCATCACCGACAACACCGTGGACAACGTGAACGGCTACCTGTGGGGCTACTACGGCGCCAACGCCGGGATCGCCGTGGATATCGACGGCGGGCTCTCGAACCCGGGCGTCTACAACGGGGTCAGTATCACGAACAACAACGTGTGGAACGTCGACCGCGCAGGAATCTGGGTGGGCAGCCTGGCGGAGAACGGAGCTATCTCCGCCCGCAGCACGGGCGTCACCATCTCGGGCAACCAGATGACCGACCTGGGCGCCGACGGCATCGTGGTGCGCTATACCAGCGGGGCGCAGATACTCAACAACCTCGTCTACAACGCCGGCAGCTGGACCGGGGGCACCAACTCAGGCAGCCCGGCCTATGACAACCCCTCTTCTGCCGCTATCTGGCCGGTCAACAGCGACAGCCCGCTCGTGCAGGGCAATGAGGTGTACGGCTATGTGTCACAGGATCACGATGGCGAGGCGCTGGATTGCGACTTGCACACCACCAACTGCCTCATGCAATACAACTACAGCCACGACAATGCCGACGGCTTCTGGATGGACTGCAGTGGCGCCGGGAACCGAGGCGAGGTCTTGCGCTACAACATCTCGCAGGACGATGCCACGGCCAAGAACGGGATGTTCGACGACGGTTGTGGCGGGGACCCGACCCCCGCCGTCTACGACAACACGGTGTACATCAGTTCCGGCAGTCCCAACATCGACGGCTCACATGACGCGGCCTGGGGAAGCGGGGCGTTCTTCTCCGGCAACATCATCGACAATCAGGGCAGCGGCTTCTACAGCACCAGCGTTCCCTGGGACCACAACCTGTTCTACGGGTCGAGTAACCGGCCCAGCAACGATACGAACGCGGTCGTGGGCAATCCGGACTTCGCGCGCCCGAACGGCGGCGGCAATGGCCGGAATTCGGCGGCCAGCGCCTACGCCCTCACGAACGGCTCAGCGGCGATCGGCGCAGGCGCAGGCGTCTCCGGTGCCCCCAGCCACGATTTCAACGGCGACAGTATCTGCGGCCCCCCCGACATCGGCGCCATGGACAACCTCTGCGGCTCCTCGGTGGGCGGCGGCAGCCTGGTGGGGAATCCCGGGTTCGAGACGGGCAGCCTGAGCCCGTGGACCAACCTCGCCGGCGCCAGCGTGGTCAGCAACAACGCGCACACCGGCAGCTATGCCGTGCAGACCGGCAACTCCGGCTCTGGTGTGGGCCAGACGGTCTCCGGACTCACGTCCGGCCACACATATACCCTCACCGGCTGGGTCAAGTCGAGCAATGGCAGCGACGCCATCTACGTGGGCGTGAAGAACTACGGCGGGACGGAGGTCAGCAGCTCTACCACATCGAGCAACTACACGCAGGTCAGCGTTACCTTCACCATGGGCTCGAGCAGCACTAGTGCGGAGATCTACTGCTGGAAGAACGGGGGAAGCGCCGCGAGCTACTGCGACGGCTTCTCCGTCAGCTGACGATCGAGCGAGGGAGGCATCATCGGATGGGCCGGCAAAGAGCCGGGAGACGATCGCTTCCGCACAAAGCCGGCCGGCGGGGGCGCCCGCGTACTGCGTGGGTTGCCGTCGCGCTGGCCGCGACCGTGCTCGCGGTGATTACCGGCTGTCGAACGTCGTCGTCATCACCTCCTACATCGACTGCCAGCCGGGACAGTGCGGCGTACCTGCCGGCCGGCCCGATGTTCACCGTCAACACCGACCCGATCGACTCGCGCGAGTTCCTGCTGCAGATGGGCACGAACCAGGCCCAGGTCTTCCAGTACTTCCACGACCACTACGGCGTGCGGGATTCCGCTGACTTCTGGACCACGCCACATGGCGGGGTCACACCCTTGGCCATGCTCAAACAACTCACCACGCGGCAGCTGGCGGGACTCACCGTACAGCTTGAGATGGCCCGTGCCCGCGGCCTGGTGGGGGACATCACTTATCGGGCGCTGATGGCCGGCATGCGGCAAGAGAACCAGCGCCGCGGCACCGCCGTGGCTGCGCACCAACCGGTGTACGGTCCGGCATCCTTTACCGAGGCAACATACTTCAGCTACATCACCAGCAATCTGGAGGTAAACCTCGGGCAGAATCTGGAAGAGTCGATGCAGCCGCCCGCGACCGCGGTGCTGAAACGGCTCTACGGGCAATTGCGCAGTCAGGACTTTGCCTGCCCGGCCCCGGGCCAGGGGCAGTCTGGCGAGTCGCGGGCTATCTCGCAGTACTGCGTTAGCGGTAAGGAGTACGTGCCGTTCGCCGCGGTCGAATCCCAGGTGCTGCGGTATTGGCAGGAGAGCCAGGTTGAGGCGCTGATAGCCGCGAATATCCGTGCCGCCAGGGTGCGGATCAACCACACCGTGTTCGACAAGGTCGCAGTGCAGTAGCCTCGCTTTGACCACAGAGTTAGCGTTGCCGACTCCAGCTGCCTAGCCCTTGACACCGCCGGCCATGACGCCTGCGAGAATGCGGCGCTGCCCGATCACGAAGACCAGTACGAGCGGCAGGCTCACCACGACGACGTCGGCGAATACGTAGTTCCAGTTCGTCGAGTGGGAGTTCGAACTGACGACCGAGAACAGGCCAAGCGGCAGCGTCTGCCTGGCCGCGCCGTTCAGCAGGAAGAACGCGTAGAAGAAGTCGTTCCATACATAGACCCACAGCACGACCCCTGCGGCGAACAGCACCGGGCTCAGCAGCGGGAAGATGACGCGCCAGAAGACCCGCCACCGGGACGCCCCGTCAATCTGTGCCGCCTCTTCCAGTTCGCGCGGGATGGTGCGCACGAATCCGGTGATGAGGAAGATGGCCAGCGACAGGTAAACGCCGGAGTAAAGCCCGACCAGTGACGTCCGCGTTCCCTGGATGCCCAGTTGCGCGTCGAGGTACACCGAGGTGATTACGGGCGCTGGGATGAGGATGCCGACGATGCTGGCGTAGAACAGCACGCGCACCAGCCGGGAGGCGCTGCGGGCGAAGACCCACGCCGCCAGGGACCCAGCGACCAGCACCAGCGCCACGGTGGCGCCCGTGACCGCGATGCTGTTGAGAAGGCCGGCGCCGGCACGGCCCTCGGTGAACACGGTGCGGAAATTTCCGGCGATCGCCCAGTGGTGCGGCAAGCCGAACCCGGGCACCTGTGCCTCGGTGAAGGTCTTGCTCGCATTGACCAGGATCATCCACACCGGCAGTCCGATCAGCACGAACGCCGACACGGACAGCAGCGTGTACTTGACGCTTCTGGCGATCACAGGTTCACCTCGCGGCGCCGCAGCAGGAACAGGGACGGGAATGCCACCACGCAGACGAGCCCGAGCAGCAGCAGGCCCATCGCGATCGAGTAGCCGTAGTAGCCCTGCGCGTACTGCTGTTGGATGAAGGAGTTCAGGACCTGCGTGGAGACACCGGGTCCGCCCTGCGTCATGGCGAACACGATGTCGAAGGTGTTGAACGCCCCTATCAAGGTGGCGACGACATTGAACGTGACGGCCGGGGCGAGCAGGGGCAGCTTGACCCGCCGGGTTACCTGGCTCCACGAGGCGCCCTCCACCCGCGCCGCCTCGACCAGCTCGCCGGGGATCGCGTTCAGCCCGGCAATGTAGACCAGCATGTTGATGCCCGTGAACTTCCAGGCATTGACCAGCGCGACCACGACGATCGTCCAGGTGGTGCTGCCTAGCCATGAGACGTGTATTCCTAGCAGGCCATTGACCGGGCCTCTGTCAGCCAGGATTGCCTTGAACACATAGCCGGCCGCCAGCGGCGAGATGAGCACGGGCAGGAAGAAGACCGAGCGGAAGAAGCCGTTGATCCGGCAGGTCCGCTCCAGGGCCAAGGCGAGCGCCAGCCCCGCCATGTTCTGGGCCAGCATCACCACGACCGCGTACTCCACGGTCACACGCAGGTCGTTGGTGAGCGCGCCCTCCTGCAGCAGGTCGCGGAAGTTGGCCAGGCCCGTGAACGCGATGTTGCTGCTGTAGGTCGACCAGTTGGTGAAGGCCAGGGCGAAATCGAGCAGGTTGGGTACGACGTAGAAGATTGCGATGACGGTCAGGGCAGGCAGCAGGAAGCCGCTGGTGCCTAGCCGGTGCTGCCATACGCGCGGCCGTGGCCGGCCGCGCGCCGACGCCGGCCGTACGGCCGCGGGCGGCCTCCAAGCCGTGTGCACGGACATGCGTGTCCTCCTCTCACGCGGCCATGTGACACGTCAGAACCCGGTCAGGCCGATCGCCCGCGCACTCTTCATCCACTGCTGCTGCAGGTCGGTCGCGACCTGCTCCGGCGTGGCCGAGCCGTCAATCAGCTCGCTCATATAGGTGGTGAACGGGCCGTACGAGGCGACGAACAGCTGCGGGTAGCTCGACCCCGTGCCAGACAGCGCCTGGTATGACGCCCGCAGTGCGGATGGCAGGTTAGCGGGGGTACTGAAGCCAGCCAGTGCGGGAGCCTGATCGTTGACGTCGACGAACCTCTGGTACGCCGGACCGGACGCGAAGTCGAGGAACGACAGCGCGGCTGACTCGGCGGTGGCGTCGCCGGTCTTCGGCACCTGCAGCGAGAACGTGGTCGAGTAGGCCGCGGTCGGGGTGCTGGTGGACAGCGCCTGCCAGCCCACCTGGGCATTCATCTTCGTCACGCCCATGGCCTGTACCAGGTCCGGGCTGACCCAGGTGCCCTGCGCGATCATCGCGGTCTTGCCCGTCTCGAAATCCGATTCCTGCTGCGCGTAGGTCCCGGTCTTCAGGGTGCTGTTGAAGCAGCCGTCCTTGATCAGCATCTGGTAGCCGGTCAGGGACGCGACGATAGCCGGGGCGGTCCACTGCGCCCTGTTGGTGTTCAGCTTGTCCTGCAGCCCAGCCTTCATCGCGTCGGTCCAGAGCATGAAGGGCAGGACCTGGGTGGGCCACTGATCACCGCCCGCGTCATACAGCGTGCTGACCCCGGGGTTGTCCTTCTTGATTGTCTGGCAGGCCGAGACGAGCTGCGTAAAGGTCGTCGGCGCCCTCAGCCCGTCCTCGGAGAGGACCTTCTTGTTGTACCAGAGTCCGAACACGCTGGGCGTCTCCAGGCTCAGGCCGTAGTCTTTGCCGTCCGTCACAGAGGCGTATTGATTCTGGTGGAAGAGTTCCTTGGAGACGTAAGGCTGGCCGGTCAGGTTGAATAGGTTCTTGGCCGGGTTCAGCTGCTGGAGATAATCTACGGCGGATTGGAAGATCATCAGGTCCGGACGTGCCCCGGTGGCCCACTTGGTGAGCAGGTTCGACTCGAACGGGTCGGGGAAAACCACCTGATTGAGCTTTGCCCCGGTAGCCTTCTCGAAGGCGGTGAAGAGCGCCTTGTACCCGGGCGTCAGCGAGTTGGACTCCCAGACGGTCAGCGTCACGCCGTTAAGGTGCCTGCTGGCCGAGTTGGGCGGCAGGCCGGATCCGGTCGACCCGGAACTGGAGAGCGAAGGGGCCGGGCTGCCGCACGCGGCGAGCACGCCAGCGAGCAATGCGGATCCCGCTGCGGCTGCCGCGGCTCTCTTGGTGAATCTCACGGTGTCTTCTTTCCCTGTTGACGTCTGAAAGTCAGCGTCTGAAAGGCGGCGCGGCCGGCCTCAGCCGGTGCCGCGGAAGGACCAGTCACCTGGGCCTACTCGGTAATTGGCGTAGCGGTCGGCGGTCCCGGCCGGCCGGGCGGCTGCGGGCGCGGTGACCTGGGTACGCGTGGTACGCAGTGGTACGCAGACCGTGGCGGCAGGACCCGGCGGGATGGTGACATCCAGCTGGAAGGTGTCATCCGTGCGGTGCCAGTGGCTGCGCACGACGCCGCGCACGGTGCGGGTCTGCGCGGTGACCTCGGTAAGGTCACCTACCACGACCGGCCGGATGACCAGGTCGCGGTAGGCCACTGACTCAGCGCGCTGACCGAGGCCGGCCAGGCAGCCGGTGAGCCAGGCATCGATCGCCCCGAGCATGAAATGGTTCTGCGATCCGTGGCCGCCCGGCCCGTCCCAGTACTCCGGTAGCGAGGTAGCCCCGGATCCAGCCAGGTAGCCGTACCCGGGATAGGTCACCTCGGTGATGACGTCCCAGATCACGTCGTGGCGGCCGGCGTCCGAGAGGACTCGCAGCACCGAGGGCAGCGGGATCTCGCCGACGGTCAGGTGGTTTCCGCGCACCCTGATATCGGCGACCAGATGGGCCAGCACCCGCTGGCGGTCGGCCGCGGGGACCACGCCAAGGTCAAGGGCGAGCGCGTCACAGGCCTGGCTGCTGACGCCGTAGGTTCCTTCCGCGGGCCGGAAGTAGGTGGCGTTGAACGCGGCACCGATCTTGTCCGTGAGCTCAGCCCAGTGCGCGGCGTCACGGGGCCGGCCGATCGCGGAGGCGATCAGGGCCATCGCCGAGGCGGCCTGGTGATAGCCGAAGCTGGCCGTGATCCCGATTGGGGTGCGCTCGTCGATCGCCGCCCAGTCTCCCAGGCCGTGGCCGAGCAGGTTGCCCTCGGCCCGGCCGGCCAGGTATCCGAGATAGCGCACCATGGCCGAGTAGTGCTCGCGCGCCGTTTCGATGTCCCCGTATTCCCGGTACAGGGCCCAGGGAGCCAGGACGATGGCGCCGCCCCAGTTCGGGTCGTCCCGGAATCCTTCCTCGAAGACGACGTATTCGGGGGCGACACCCGGCACCAGGCCTTCCTCGGTCTGCGCCTCGACGATGACGCGGACCAGGTCGCGGAAATATCCGGCCACGTCGTAGCCGAAGGCGATCGGGCCGAACACCAGATGTACCTGCTCCAGCCAGCCCAGCTTCTCCCGGTGCGGACAGTCGGTCAGCACCGAGTACATGTTGGACTGGATCGCACGGTCAATGATCGTGTGCAGAGTGCTGAGCAGGCCGCTGGAGCAACTGAAAGAGCCGGTCTTCTCGTTTGCCGCTCGCAGCACGATACCGCTGAGAGTGTCCCGAGCCGGCTCGCCCGGCAGCCCTTCGACCTGCAGGTAACGCATTCCGTGATACCGGAAGCGCGGATGCCAGGTCTCCGGGCCGCCGCCCGCCAGCGTGTACGTGTCCCAGATAGGGGCGCCCGTGCCATCGGGATCCTGGATGACGGTCCCATCGGCCGCGAGCAGTTCACCGGGCCGCATCGTGACCGTGGTGCCCGCCGGCCCCGACACGGCAAGCTGCTGCCAGCCCGCGAAATTCACCCCGAAGTCGAAGACGTACACACCGGCCCGCGGCTGAGTGACCGCCCGCACGGACAGCGTCTCGACCGGTTCGATGGCCGGCGAGCACCGGGGTGTGAGCCGAGGGCCGCCGCTGGCCGGGCCCAGGTCCACCGCCGGCGCCCAGCCCTCCGCAATCCGGCGTGCGTCGTGATCCTCACCGCCGTACCAGCCGGAGAACGTGGTACGCCCGAGCGCCGTTCGCCATGAGGCGCCGGTCGCGACCGTCGCCACCGTCCCGTCCGCATAGCCGATCTCCAGCTGCGCGAGCAGCCGCGGCGGCCCGTCAGAGCGGGCCAGCTTCTGGTACCGGCCTGGTGTCGGCGGCACATGCGCCAGGCCGGGGCCGACCTCGACGGACAGCGCGTTGTCCCCAGGGCGAAGCGAACCGGTGACGTCATAAGTCGCATATACCAGGCGGGTGCGGTAGTCGGTGTGCGGCGGCTCGAGGACAGCAGTGCCGACGGGCTGCCCGTTGGCCATAGCCTCGTACACGCCCAGCGCGGTCAGGTGCAGCATGGCGCTGCGTACGGGGCGGTCGAGCACGAACTCCGCCGCGAAAACAGGCAGCGCGGCGGCACCCGGGCGGCTCGCCGCGGCCGCTTGTTCCCAGGCTGGATTGCCGATCCAGCGTGCGATCCAGACTCGCGGACCGGATGCCGCTCGTTTCCGTGAAGTTTCGCTTTCTGGCACGCAGCGATTGTGCGCCGCAGAGGACGGCAGCTGTTAGCCCGTACCCAACCATGGTTAGCACGAAATACACCTGACCAGTCAGGGAGCGAGGCCTGAGGTGGAGCGCGGCACCGGTCAGCTCGCACTCTTGGCTATCACCGCTCGGCCGGCTACCGTCGGCCGCGTGACCGAACTGCCCGTGGCGCTAGAGAACGGGCTGATCTATTTCACCGACGATGTGGTCGCCGGCGCGGGCCATCACGTGCACGCCCGGATGCACCCGGTACACACGCACAGCTTCCTTGAGATCATGTTCGTGATCGGCGGTGATGGTGTGCACCTGTCGCAGCTGGGCCGCAGGCCGCTCGTCGTTGGCGACGTCATGATCCTTCGGCCGGGCGCCTGGCACGCGTTCGAAGACTGTCACGACCTTCAGGTGATCAACTGCTGCTTCGACGTCGAACTGCTCCGCCGGGAACTGGCTTGGACGCGCGAGGATCCGCTGCTCAGCCAGCTGCTCTGGGATGGCCCGTACGCTCCCGGGCAGGGTGGCATGCTGGCGTCGCATCTGGATCAGACTGGTCTCGCAGGCTGCGTGGTTCATCTGGACGCCCTGGAGAACCTGCGAACCGCGCCGCTCAGCCAGCACCGCGCGGACATCATCGGCCGGTTGTCTCTCATCCTGGGGCACCTAGCGCGTGGCGCTGACCACGCACGCGGTCGCCTGTCCGGTTCGCCGGAGCCGACGCACCCGGCCGTGATCCAGGCCATCCGGCTGCTTGAAGCCCAGATCGCGTACGACTGGACTCTGGCCGAGCTCGCGGCGCAGCTCCATCTTGCCCCGAACTACCTCGGGCGGCTCTTCAAGTCCGCCACCGGGCTACCGCCCATGGCGTACCTGGCCCATTACCGAATGGAAACCGCGGCCGTCCTCCTGGGACGCACCGACCGACCCGTGGCGCAGGTCGGCGAGGCCGTCGGCTGCACCGACCAGAACTACTTCGCCCGCCGGTTCAAGGCGCACTACGGCCTCAGCCCCAGCACCTACCGGCTCCGCGGCACCTCGCGTGAGCGCCGGCTGAACGGACCGCAGGCGGCTGGACTCGTGCGGGTCTAACATTTCCGGCAGGTTGCTGACCTCATCCCCGCGGCGCCGCTGGGGCGGCCGTCCCCAATGCGTCGATGAGAATGTCGTGCGACGCCGCGTCGCCTTCGGAGATGATCTCGGAGTCCACGCGCAGGCCGGTGACGGGGCACAGGTACTCGCGGTACCGCGTCTGGTAGCCGGCCCGGCCTTCCCGGGTGGCGAACTCCGGGGCGACCATACGCGGCGGGCGTTCCAGCACGGCGCAGCCCTCCTTATAGTTGCCGCTGGCCGGGACGAGCACCGCGCGGCCGGTGACGGTGACGAACGCTTCCGGGCGGCCGTCCCGTTCGAGTACCGCCAGTTCGGCGGCGAGAATCCGGAGCGGCACGCCGGCCGGGACCCTGGCGGGCGGCGCGGCGGGCGGTACGGCGCCGGCGAGCACGACACCGTGTACCCGCTCGGCCGCGTCGGCCGGCAGCGCCCCGCTGGCGACATCCGCGGCCACCTCGCAAGCATCCCGGGTGAGCGGGTCGCCGAAACCGGGAGCGTCCGCGCCGGTCCATTCCCATACCGCGTCCGCGCCCATCATGAGCATCGGGCACTTCGCCTCGACCTCGGCCTCGGTCCCGGAGATCGCGTCGAAGTCCTGCGGCACGCGCCCGCCGACACCGACCCGGATGCCGACGGGAACGGCGACCCCGGTGCTGCTCCACGCGGCGACCACCCGTACCGCCCCGTCGGGGTCATGCCGGCTCATTGCCGCGTGGCCGGCGACCAGCAGTCGCCCCGCCTCCTCGGTGACCGCCGCGAACACCTCGCCCGGCGGTGCGGACAAGCTGGTGCGCCGGTTCGCCGTCAAGTGCGGGACCGAGGACACCCGCAGCCAGCCGCAGCGCCAGCACGACGCGCTGATGCAGCTGTGCCTGCGCCTGCTCGGCTCGGACCTGCCGGCGCCGGCGCAGGGCGGCGCCGCCGCGTGGCTCGCCGGGGACGCCGCCCGCGCCCTGGCCTGCGACGCGGTGCTGTTCCCGGTCGTCGTGGGCCACGTGGACACCCAGCACCTGGACCAGCTCATCGCCCAGTGCGTCCAGATCGACCAAGAACTGCACCGCGACCCCGCCACGTTCACCCCCGACCGGGGCGCGCACCAGGCCCGGATCGCGGAGCTGATGCGGGAGATCCTCGGGACGTGCGCGAAGATCCTGGGCGGCGAACCCGGCCTGGCCGCGCACCTGCGGCGCAACCTGCTCGGCCACACCGGGCTGGGCGGGCGGTCGCTCCCGCTGGACGTCGGTGACAAAGACGACATCCCGTGGCAGATCCGCCGGGCCGTGTCGGTCCGCGACGCCGGGACCTGCCAGTGGCCTGGCGGCTGCGGCGAGCCCGCGTACGCGTACCATCCGCACCACCTGGTGCCGCGTACCCAGCACGGGCCGACCTGCACCGCTAATTTGCTCACTCTGTGTTACTTCCACCATGAGATCGCCGTCCACCGGTGGGGGTGGAACGTGAAACTCCACGGCGACGGCACCGCCACCGCCACCTCCCCCGACGGGACCATCCTCCGCGGCGCCGCCCGGCCGCCCCCGCCCCGCCCCGGGTAGCAAACCCGGGCACAACCGCAGCCAGCAACCACCACCCAGGCCACCAGCACCGGACCACCGCAGGCCACCACGCCACGCGGTGATCCGGTGCTACCCGTATGCGGCCCGAAGTCCCGAAGCAGTCCCAAGGCGCAAAGTAGTCCAGGGGGTAGGCATCCAGCTCTGGTGGCTTCGGCTTATACGTGCTGACTGAGTGCGGCGGCTGATCTACGCCCCCGACCAGGCCCGGGACCAAGGCCTGGCCACCGTCCCGGCTGCGAGCAGGCACCGGTACGCGATGCCGCTACCTGTCGACTGCGGCCAAGCACGGTATCAATGTCCTGGTCGCGCTGCGTGACGTGCTCGAAGGCCATCCTGGATGCCGCCGGTCCCGACCCGCCATAACCTCGCCGCAGTCGTATCACCTCACCTGGCAGTGGACCCGCTAGCCGAAGCAGGCACCGCTGCGCTCCACACCCAGGCCAGGACCGGACAGCAAATCCGGGCGGTGCAGCTGTCGCCGAGCCACCTGCCCGGGGTGGTCGGTGCGTGAGGTGATGAACCACTCCATTCCGTCGGCACCTTCCCGGTAAGCCTGGCCGCCGGGATCAACCTATTCGACGCTCTCGCCCGCACCCGGGCTGCCTCTCGGGTGAGGTGGTCGCGCTCCGGCACGCTGGCAACGGTGCGGGAGGTCTCGGCATACAGCTCGGCGGCGTGCTCGAGATCGCCCACGCGTTCCCTCCCCGCGAGTATGCCGTCATTGCCGTGTAAGGGGGAGGCGCGGACGACGACGAGGTGACCAGCCCCGCCCATCTTCGGCCTGCGGTGCTGCCGCCGCAGCACCGCGACCTCCTGGCGCAGCACCAGCAGCTCGGCGTCCTTCGACGCCGACGACCGTGCCAGCAGCGCCATCCACCCAGCCAGCCAGGCCTCGATCCTGCGATCCCAGCGGCCAACACCACCGGAATATTCGCAGGCCGGACGCCTATACCCAGTTTTGGAACCCTGTACGGTCGAGACGGCGGAAAGGCACAAAATAATTAGATTGTGAAATATCAAACCAAAGCGAAAAATGGATTCGAAGTGACATTTAGCCGGATACGGATTGCGCATCCCGCCGCTATCCGGCAAAGTATCTTCGGCCAGTATCTTGAAAAGCAGGTGCCGCAATGCGAGACTCGGGCATAGGGCCAGAAAGGGTTAGGGAAAGCCGGGATAAACTCCCGGTGTACGGGCCTCCATCAGAGCCACGGCATCACAGGAATGACCCGTGGAATGGAAATAACGTGCACCCGCAAACGGATACGACCGCTTTATCGCGGCCTTTTTCCACGCTGCAGCGTCAGCGCCCGAGCCCCGCGATAAGTGCCCGCCCATCCCCGATGTACAACAGGGAGGCAACCATGAGACATCCGCCCGCGGCAGCGGCCATGATCAGGAAGCGGCTCGTACCGCCCGCAGCCGCGCTGGCACTGGCCCTTGGTGCCATGGCCGCGCCAGCCACGCTCGCGCAGGCGGCACCCGGCAGCCAGGTGACACCCAGCGGCCCGGCGTGGGAGTGCGACACATCCGGATACCTGTTCCAGTACCCAGATACCGGGCCTACGACGATCTACCAGGTTCACCTGCCCGACGGCTCAACTACCAGGTACGGGAGTGCCACGGACGCCGTGAACGCGATCGGCTACAACACCCTCGACAATTACATGTACGGCTGGGATTACACCACCGGCCACCTCGCCCGTATCGCCAGCAACGGGAGACTGACCCAGCTCGGCGTCCCCGTCGGCATGTCCGCAGCGGACGCCGCAAGGGGGTTCAACGTAGGTGACCTCAACTATTCCGGGGACCTGTACCTGATGGACTCGGTTACTGGCGTCTGGGATGAGGTCGATCTCTCGCCGGGCGCACCGGACTATGACACGGTGATCGCATCCGGCACCGTCACCAAGCCCTCTGGCATCAGAGACCTGCCATCGGACTGGGCATACACCAATGGCGCGTTCTACGGCATGGCCACGACCGGGGGAGCTTCTGACCTGATCATGTTCAACCCGATCACCAGGGAGCTCACAAACCTAGGCCCGGTATCCGGCGTTCCCGGCACCGGACTTTACGGCGCGGCCGTCGCAGCCCCGGGCGGAAACCTATGGGTCTCGGAAAACGGCAGTGGCGGAATTTACCAGATAAACGTGATCGCCGGCACGCTGAACAGCGTCGTCAGCGGTCCCAGGAGCGCCTTCAGCGACGGCGCCCGGTGCGGACTCGCGCTGGCCCCGGCACCGCCCCTCCGCGACGCCGTGACATTCATCGGCGACTCAGTGACCGCCGGCTACGACTACTGCGGCATTGCCGAGAATGCCCCGAATATCTCCTGCACCGTGAACCAGGCGGTGCCTGACGCGTGGTACCTCGGGGACGACAGCCTCCATGACTGCAATCCGCCCGCACCCCCGGCGAATCCCACCAACGCCTGCAGCAACGACAACGACAACGGCAAGCCATGGGACGCGCCGCCGTGGACCCCAGGTCCCCGCGCTCCGACGATCGCCTATCCGTACCAGATCGCGGCGAGCCAGTCGGGCACCCGCAAGGCGCAAGTCTCGGACTGGGCGGTCACCGGCGCGACACCCGCCAGATGGGACCCCGACGCCGGCATCTACGGTCCCCAGCTCAAGCAGATCAAAGACCAGTACGTCGTCGCGATGCTCGGGGCGAATCCGCTGCTCGCTTCCTATCTGAACATCATCTTCCCCACTACGCTTACGACCTTCGACGTTAAAGGACCGTGCGCGGATTCAACCGGATACAGATCTGGCAGGATCTTCAATACCTGGTATTCCGGTTCAATTTCCAGCACAGTTGCCTGCGGTAATCAGGAGTGGACCGATTTCCATCAGACGGAGCACCTGGTCAACATATACAAGGCTCTACTCAGCCTGAACGACCGCGTCCTGGTGCTTGGCTATTACCTGGGCTGCCCGTGGTCCTTCGGGAACTGGCAACCAGAGGCCAATGTCTTCTCCGGCCCGTCGGCAGGCAACAGCTGCAGCAGTCTGCACCGTCAGGTGAGCCCGAATGACCACACCACCGTGACGCAATGGGATCAGGCGGTAGCGCTCGACAACAGCATGAACGACTCTATCCACGATGCCGTCGTTGAGGCGCAGGACTGGGCCAAGAATGAATGGCCGGGAACGAACCGCTACCAGGATCTCGCCTGGACCACGCCAGACCAGAGCGCGTGGGCAATGCATCAACCAGGCAGCCCGAACGGATCGTGGATCTTCCTGAACGACACCTGGATCCACCCGAACCAGGACGGCCAGGCGCAGCTCGCCCACTCGGTCACCGCGGCGATGTGCTCTCACTTCGGTCACTGGTGCGGCACCCTGCCCGTATGGGGCTAGCCTCAGGGGCGGTCCGGGATGGGCGGCCCGGCAGTGTTGCCGAGGCGCCAGGGATGATGGACGCGGCCGCCCCCGCCTGACCCGGCATCCGCGGCCGGCACCACGCTCACCCGGCCGCGGATGCCAACCGGGCAGGAACCCGCCACCGCCGCCGCGGACCAGGGGTGTGACCCCGCTCACATGCATCACCCGGACCTGGTGGTATAACATAACGCTATGGTGATGTTACGTAGCGTACTTGCCGAAAGGGTCTGAAGAGAGGAGCGCACCGGGACGGGGGCGACATGAACGGGGGGTAGACATGTCAACAGTCGTAGTGGTTGGCGCCGGTCTTTCCGGATTGTCCGCAGCGCGTCGGCTAAAGGCCGAGGGCGTGACGACGGTACGGGTGATCGAGGCCAGGGACACGATAGGCGGCCGCATGCGCCTTAAAAAGGTCGACAGCCCAGCGGGCAAGGAGGCGGTGGTGGACCTTGGCGGCCAGTGGATAGGCGAGACCCAGACCGAAATCGTCAAGCTCGTCGAAGACTTGCGCATCAACAAGTTCAAGCAGTACAAGGAGGGGGCGACCGTTGTCGCCTACGATGGCAAGCCGCCGGTTCGCGTCAGCAATGAGCCGCCCGCACCTGATGAGGCCGGCCACACGGCAGCCGAGGCCCTGTCCAACTCGCTCACCGAAGCGGCCAGGGACATCGATACGGAAATGCCGTGGACGTCTCCGAACGCCCAGGATCTCGACAAGAGGACGCTGGGACAGTGGATCGACGATGTCGGTAAGTTCAACGCCTACGCCCGGTTCTGGGTGGGCCTGGACGCGAAGTTCAACCAGTCGGGTGGTTCGCCTTATGAGGTCTCGCTCCTGCATTCCCTGTTCGAGCAGAAGGCTAACCCGTCGGCGGACAAGCCAGACGAATTTCTCCTGGTCGGCGGCGCCGGTCAGATCCCTGGGTGCATGTGTGAGCAATTCGACATCGAATGCACGACAAGTGCCCGGGTAGAGACCATCTCGCAGAACATCGCGGCAAAGAATGTGAAGGTGATCACCCGCAACGAGGAGATTACCGCCGATGCGGCCATCGTCGCGATGCCGCCCCTGCTCGCCGGCGCTATCCGCTACGACCCTCCGCCGTCGGCGCAGAGAATCCAGCTCACCTCCCGGATGGCAATGGGAACCATCGCCAAGGTCGCCTTCATTTACGACGAGCCGTGGTGGCGCGGTCAAGGCCTCAGCGGGGTGTGCGTGAGTTCCGACCGGGTGGTGGGGACCACCGCCGACAGCGGCCTGCTGAGCGCGGCGGGCGAGGACCCGCCGGGAATCCTGACTAGCTTCATTCAAGGTGATGAGCTGATCGCCTGGAGCAAGCTCGATGAGGGAACCCGTAAGCAGCGGGTGTACGCGGCGATCGAGTATTACTTCGGGAAGAACGACTTCCCATGGACATACGAGGAGAAAATCTGGCCTCAGGAACAGTTCACCTGCGGTGCCTATAACGGCTACCTGCCGCCAGGCGGGTGGACGTCGTACGGCGCGGCCATCCGGGAACCGCATGGCCGGATCTTCTGGGCCGGCACCGAGACCGCCACGAAATGGATGGGATATTTCGACGGCGCGATCCGCGCGGGCTACCAGGCGGCCGACGATGCGGTGAAGCTCATACTTCAGGGATAGTTACCCGATCCCGGAGTCCGGCAGCCAGGTGTTCGACTTGGTGAACGTCCAGCTGGAGTCGAATTTTCCAGGCGCGAATTCGACCTTCTGCATACGGGTCACGGTGGCCATATCGGCCATCGTGCCCTGCGCGATGTTCGCGGCGTGAATGTAATAGGACGGCCGCAGGTCAAACTCCTGCTCCAGATTGGGGCCGGTGTCGGTGACTATCGCGGGGGTCGGCTCGTTCTTGCCCATGGCGGCGATGGCCAGGCCGACGGAAGGCCCCTTGGCCGCTGTCCACGGGGGCACCGTCGCCGTTGCGTCGAGGTAGACCATCTCGGACTTGGCCGGATGGTAGCGGCCGCCGCGGGCGAAGGTGTAACGGTCGTTGTCGTAGTTGAGGCACGCGGTGTTCTGAGCGGGGTCTATCCACGTGACAGCTACGGTGTTGGCGTCCGAGCTCCATATCTCGCCGGACGCGCAGCCCTGCTCCGCATAAAGGAGGAAGAAGTCGAGGGTCCAGTGGAATACGCATTTCCCGTTGGTAATCGCGGGCTTAGCGAGCCAGGCGAGCGGATAGACGCCGAGGTTCTGGTCGCCGGCCAGGACCTGACCGCTGGTTACCGGCACGACAGCGTAGACAGCGAAGTTGAGCCCGGGCTGGGCGGACTCGTTGTGCAGGGTGAGCGTGTACTTGTATCCCATGGCGTCATCCCCATCGCGCCTGGCGTGGCTCGCGCACTGGTGGCCCCCTGGCCGTGAGCCAGGGGACCACCAGCATCGGTCAGCAGTTCATACTGCTGGGGCGCTACTGAGCCAGCGCGAGCACGTCGCCAGGTACCCAGACGTTCTGCTCGCTGAGCGTCCAGGCGGCCGTGAAGACCCCCGGTTTGTACTCGACCTTCTGCATCTTGGTCACCGTACTCATGTCGGCCATCGTGCCCTGGATGATGTTGCCGGCCGCGATGTAGTACGTGGGATGAAGGTCGAACACGTGCTGCAGGTTCGGCCCGCTGCCGCCCGCGACCGCCGGAGTTGGCGTGTTGGAGTCGCCGGTGGCGATGGCCAGGGCCACGCTTGGCCCCGATACCGCGGAGTACTGCGGGACCTGTGCCGTTGTATTGAGGAATACGTACCCAGGCTTGACCGGGTTCGCCCCCGGAGTAAGCGTGAGCGTGTAGTCGCCGTTCGGGTAGCCTAGGGCCGCCGTGTTCTGGGCTGTGCTGTTGTCGTTGACGTTCACGGTGCCGGTCTCGGACCAGACGGCTCCGGACTCGACGCCCTGCGTGCCGAACATGAGCGAATAGTCGAGGGTCCACCTGTACGTGATGCTGTTGTTGGTGTTGACTCTCTTGACCAGCCAGGCCAGCGCGAACATGGACGACGTGTTCGATATCGCGGGCACGGCGGTATAGACGGATAGGCTCAGATTGGGCGTTGTTGACTCGTTTTTCAGGGTTAGACTAAATTGGTCCCCCGTGGCCATAGTATGCCTCTTTCTGTGATGTAGGGTGCCCGCGCCCCCTTGACGCCAGGGCAGTCCCTTTACCTCTCGCTGTACCCAAGCGTCCCCCGCGTCGACTTATTGCAAACGGTAATTTTCATATTACTTTCCGTGACATCACGCTGCGGTGCTCAGGTTCTACTAATTCGGCTTTGTCAAGCTTTGTCGTGATATCCGCAGCTATTCAACAAGGGTCACGGCCGCCCCAAGCCGGACAGACCGATATATCCCGCGCTCGCCCGCGACCTGTGGGTGCCGGAAATGCTGTCACGTCACGCGACCTGGGCATATTCGGCCACCTTAAAGGAAGGCCATTGGGTGGGCTAAGGGGCAAGCCCCAGGACGCGCCCGTCCGCGCTGTCTCGCACGCCGCGGGACTTGCGCAGGTCACGGGTGAATAGTGCCTTCCGCAGCCACCGATCTGTTCCGTCGTACCTCGGGATGAAGGATCCGCGGCCATGGACGGCGAGGTAATTGTCAATGAAGACGACATCCCCCGGGTTGAGGATGACCTCCCCCATGCTCTCGTCGATACGGGAAATCACGTCGCCGAGCACCTGCTCGGCCACCTCGTCCCCGGGAAGTGCAGTCATGAATGGCGGGTTAATCCTAAGATATGGCTCCTCCGCATCACCGAACAGGATGCTCACCGGCTCCGGAGAATGCTCGAACTCGGCCCCGCGAGCACTAGCGTCGAGCCCTTTCATGTGCACTTTATCTGGGCGGATGTGGAAGCGACGGGCCCATAGCACCTCGCGCTCGTGCTGTGTGACCTTGAGATTCCGCACGCTCCCGAGGGACGTACCGACCGCGTCCGGGTTCCGGAGCGCCATGAGGCCAAGGTAGTCGCAACGGTACGGGTGGAAGGCATCCTCTATGTGCCACAGGAGCGGCGCCCGGCTGCCCGCGCCGCTCTGATCGTTCTCTTCCGCGCGATTGGGCAGGACATTATGGAGCAGCGCGCCATCCTGGAGTGTCGACCAGCCGAATACTTCTCCGATAAGGGAGCCGAGGAGGAGGAAGTAGAAGTCCTCCTGCATAGTCCTGGTCGGATCGCAGTGCGCGCTCCAGTGGTCGGGCGTGGGACCAACTCGCTCGTCATCGACTGGCAGGCCGCGAATTACCGCTGCCACCGCGGGCTCACCGCCCTGAAAAGACCGTAGGAAGCGGACGATCCCGTCCGGGAGCGAGCGGGCCAGGTCGGCTGAGGTCGCCACGAAGGCGCTATCTTCGGGTGATGAGTAACCTTCGATGAGCCGCTCGACAAGCTCAGTAACCTGCCGACCGTCGCTCGCGCTCAGCTCATAGGTAACGATACTCTGCAAGACAGGTGACATTCGGCTGATCTCCCATCCTAAATTCGCTACATAAACAAATTGTCCGCAGCGCGGCATCCGGCCGCACCCAGAACACTGCGCAGATATAGTTAAGCAGCCATGGTAGATGGCGAACTGGGCGCCCGGCACCTGATGCTTGCGCGCTAGGGCGGCGAAAGCGCTTGGCATTTGCTCGCTGATTTGCAGTGACACGTCGGAAATCTGACCGGAGTTTACTTTCTGCTCCAGTGCGGACATCTGAGCCTTCTCCTGACCCGCCGATTCCTGTCAGCATTTGGTCTGCTCGTCAATTGCTCTGCTCGTCAATTGCTCTGCTTGTCGCCAGCCCCAGTCGGGCCAGCCCGGAGGACAGTTAAACAGCAGCCGGTCTACCCAAGGTCTACGCGCGGTCTACGCGGTTGGCTGAAGCCGGGCTGACATGGATTTTTCCCTGGAACGATGCGCGGAACCAATGGTCTTCACGCTCGCCAGCTCCCGCAGTCGTCGGGGACCTGCTGCTCGCGCCGCGGGCCGCCGGAGCAACCCGGGATTTCCCTGCTGGAGGATGCGGAACAGGGCATATCGTCGCGACGATGTCCGTTCCGCGCGCCCGCCGGCATTCCCGTGATCCTGCGGCTGATTCGCGACCTAGTACGGCAGTCGCCATTCGGCGGGCGGCCGGCGCGAACGGTGACATTTCCGGCAGCTGAAGCGGCGATCCAGCGTGCCGATGACGCCAGCGGGCTCACGTGACCCCGGCCCGATGGCGCCAGCGGCACCGTCTGCGCTGACCCGCTGGCGCCACCGGCATGCCGGCCAGCACCCGGACCCGTCCGTGCCCGGCCTGGCGCGGGCGGCCGCTACCCCGCAAGCAAACGCCGAGGCGGACCCCGGCATCCCATATCCCCAGGTCAAACCCCCAATTGGCGGCTGCCGTACTAGCCGAGTACGAGCGGCAGCCCCACGAGCCGCAGGCGCGGATCTTTGCGGAGCACGGGTACGAAGACATCAACCCCTACGGTCCGTTGACCCGAGATCAGGGCACGCGGCCGACCCCGCCCATGACTAGCGCTACAACAACGCCCGCCAGGCGAA
Source organism: uncultured Acidobacteriaceae bacterium (assembly GCA_963709305.1). GTDB lineage: Bacteria > Acidobacteriota > Terriglobia > Terriglobales > Acidobacteriaceae > Sulfotelmatobacter. The sequence continues at coordinate 730,875 of CAVPWO010000019.1, forward strand.
TACCTTCCTGGCTGCGCCAGCCTCTATTCGAGTGTATGAGCGATATTCCATGATCACGAAGGGTTGTGTGGGCTATAGCACGCAAAAGTCTTCGTGATCATGGAAATCAGCCGTTCCGGAACGCACGGCGGTACACGGCGCGCGGTTGCAGTACGAGGGGCCTGGCGAGCGTGAAGACCTCTGGTTCCGCGCATCGTTCCAGGCGAGGATCCCTGTCAGCCCGGCTTCAGCCGCCGCGTAGATCGCGCGTAGACCCCGAGTAGACCTCGGGTAGACCGGCTGCTGTTTAACTGTCCTCCGGGCTGGCTCGACCGGGCTGGCGACAAGCAGAGCAATTGACGAGCAGACCAAATGCTGACAGGAATCGGGGGGTCAGGAGAATGCTCAGATGTCCGCACTGGAGCAGAAAGTAAACTCCGGTCAGATTTCCGACGTGTCACTGAAAATCAGCGAGCAAATGCCAAGCGCTTTCGCCGCCCTAGCGCGCAAGCATCAGGTGCCGGGCGCCCAGTTCGCCATCTACCATGGCGGTTTAACTATTGCTCATGAGATCGGCGATCTTGAATTCGGAACCGGTCTCCGCGTTACCCGCGATGCCGTCTTTCCTATTGGCTCGATCACCAAGTTTTTCACGGCGACCGTGGCCATGATCCTGGTAGCAGACGGCGACGTGGATCTGGACGCGCCGATCCGTGACTATGTGCCCGAGATGGGGGACCTCGGGGCGATGATCAGCCTCCGACAGTTGCTGAGCCACACCAGCGGGCTTGCGGAAAGCTCCGGCATGGAAGAGACATCCAGCTCATCACTTCGGCACTATATCGTTGAGCACGTCTGCGGCGGAAACCTCGTGCAGCCGCCCGGGACGGGTTTCTCGTATTCCAATCCGGGTTATATCGTGGCTGGCCGGCTGATTGAGACGGTCACGGGTATGTCTTGGTCTGAGGCGGTCGAGTCGATCCTGCTCCGGCCATTGGGAATTGAGCCCGCCTTCGTCAACCCGCCTGGAACCATACCGCCCCGGCGTCGGATAGCCACGGGTCATTCGGTGAATGCCTCCGTCGGCAGGGTCCGGCCGGTCCGGCAGGAACTGGCGCCGGCCTTCGCCCCGGCCGCCGCGCTCGCTGTCAGCGCGGTGGACCTGGTCAAGCTGGGGTTGATCCACGTCGGGCCGGGGAGACCCGAGGTGCTTCCGGCTGCCTACGCCAGGCAGATGAGGCGAGCCGTTCCCCGTGCTGACCCGTTCGGATTGGCCGACGGGTGGGGTCCGGGACTGGCGGTGTACTGGCATCAGTCCGCAGAGTGGGTCGGGCACGACGGAAATGTCAACGGAACCTCGTGTTACGTGCGGATAAATCCGGCCGATGGGTGGGTGGTGGCACTCACGAGCAACTCCAACACAGGCACCGGCCTCTGGCGGGAGTTCCAGGGTGAGCTGGCCCGTGTCGGCGTTCCGATCAAGTCGCTCCGGGTCCCGACGCCGGGCGGCCCGCAGGTCGCGCCTCCGCGCGGCTGCGCCGGCCAGTACACCAACGGTGCTATCCAGTGCACGGTGAAGACGGGCAGCGATGGGGCCGTTTACCTATCTGCCGATGGCGAGAAATTTGTTCGTCTGACCTTTTACGAGAACCTTACCTTTACCTTCTCGGAACCGGATCCCGCATCACTCGGCCAAGCATCCACCGGGCGATTTGTACAGGATCCAGCCAAGGGAGAAATTTACGGAATCCACGTTAGCGGCCGCTTGGCTGGTCGGCGTCAGCGGGTGGTCAGCGCTTAGCGCCAACAGCCGCGTCTGCGGACGCCGGTTATCTCTTACACGTCATTACACTGCGGCGAACCTGACAAGGACGGGATGTCATGGTGCTCAAGGACGACAGCTCTCTCCAGACGTGCGAGTTTGAGTTCTCGCCCAGCCTGATCGGCGAGCTGTTCGCGGCCCTGGCCGCCCGCACCCCCCACGCCCCCGCCATCATCACCGACCACGCACAGCTCACCTACACCCAGCTAGACACAGCAGCAAACCAGCTAGCACACCAGCTAGCCGGGCTGGGAGTGGGCCGGGAGGACCGGGTCGCGGTGCTGGCCGAACGATCCCCCGAGCAGGTCATCGCGGTACTCGCGGTGGTCAAGGCCGGCGCCGCCTACCTGCCCCTGGACACCCGCGCCCCCGCCGCACGGATGCGCCAGCTCCTGACCCAGGCCGGAGCGAGAGTCCTACTGTGCGACCAGGCCTGGCACGCCACCGCCGCCAGGCTGAGCCCAGACCGCACGATCCTGGTCGACGCCGCCGGCCTGCTGACTGGCGGACCGGCCGCCCCGCCCCCGGTCACCGCCGATCCCGAGGACCTGGCCTACGTCACCTATACCTCCGGGTCCACCGGCCAGCCCAAAGCAGTCGCGGTCCGGCACCGCGACGTGACAGCACTCGCCGCCGACCACCGGTTCCGCAACGGCGCACACCACCGGGTCCTGCTGCACTCCCCGCTCGCCTTCGACGCCTCCACCTACGAACTGTGGATCCCCCTGCTGTCCGGCGGCCAGGTGATCATCGCCCCGCCCGGCGACCTGGACCCCGCCACACTGCGCCGCATGATCACCGAACATGGAGTGACCGGCCTGTGGCTCACCTCCGGGCTGTTCCGCATCATCGCCCAGGACGCACCGGACTGCCTGGCCGGAGCACAAGAGGTATGGACCGGCGGAGACGTGGTCCCCGCCGCCGCGGTACGCCAGGTACTGGCCGCCTGCCCCGCCCTGACCGTGGTCGACGGGTACGGCCCGACCGAGACCACCACGTTCGCCACCTGCTACCCCATGCCCGCGCCAGGCGCCGTGCCCGATGTGGTGCCGATCGGCCGGCCGCTGGACAACATGCAGGTCTACGTGCTCGACCCGGACCTGCGCCCCGTCCCGCCCGGCATCCCCGGCCAGCTGCACATCGCCGGCGCCGGGCTGGCCCGCGGCTACCTCAACCAGCCCGCCCTGACCGCCCAGCGGTTCACCGCCTGCCCGTTCGGCCCCCCCGGCACCCGCATGTACGCCACCGGCGACCTGGCCCGCTGGCGCCCGGACGGGCAGCTCGAATTACCTGGGCCGCGCCGATGACCAGGTCAAGATCCGCGGGTTCCGCATCGAGCCCGGCGAAATCGAGACCGCCCTGTGCCAGCACCCCGCCATCGCCGACGCCGCCGTCCTGGCCCGCGAGGACACCCCCGGCCGCAAGCAGCTCGCCGCCTACCTGGTCCCCGCCCCCGGCACCGCCGCCCCCGACCCCGCGGACCTGCGCGGCCACCTGGCCGCCGCCCTGCCCGACTACATGATCCCCGCCACCTTCACCGCCCTGGACGCCCTGCCGCTGACCCCCAACGGCAAACTCGACCGCCGCGCCCTCCCCGCCCCGACGTGGAGTTCTGCGACGGATGGTAACTACGTGGCCCCGCGTACCGATTCTGAACGAGTCGTTACCCGGATCTGTGCCGACGTCCTCGGCCTGGACCACATCGGCATCCACGACAACTTCTTCGAGCTCGGCGGCGACTCCATCCTGTCCATCGATGTCGCCTTCAGGATCGCCGAAACGTTTGGCGTACGGCTTCCAGTGCGCGCGGTGTTCGACGCGCGGACCGCCGCTCGCCTGGCCGAGTTGCTGCCCGCGCAGGCCCGCCCCAGTGAAGGGGAACACGGTAGCGGGAATGGGGAGGTGCGCGGGGCGTGGAGCGATCGTATTGTCCCGGCGCCACGCACGGGCGCGCGGACGGTGCCGCTGTCGGCTGCCCAGCGGCGGTTGTGGTTCCTGGACGACCTGACCTCCGGCGGTATCGAGTACAACACAGGAATCGGGCTGCGGTTGTCGGGCGGGCTTGATGTCGGCGCCTTGCGGGAGACACTGGACGCGCTGGCGAGCCGCCATGAGTCATTGCGGACGACGTTTGACAACGTCGACGGGCGCGGAATGCAGGTGGTCGCCGCCGAGGGTGACATCCCGCTTCGCGTCCTGGATATGTCCGCGATACACGATGACCTGCGGGACGCCGCGGTGGAGCGGGCGCTGGCGAACGAGCTGAAGCAGCCCTTCGACCTGCGGCGGGGACCGCTGACCAAGGTCACGCTGCTGCGGCTGGCCGAGAACGACCACATATTGCTGCTCTGCCAGCACCACATCATCACCGATGGCTGGTCGGTCAGAGTGCTCGTCGACGAGTTGGCCGAACTCTATTCAGCCAGCGTGCGCGGCAGCGCCGCCATCCTGCCTGAGCTGCCGATCCAGTACGCGGACTTCGCATTGTGGCAGGGCGAGCAGCTAACAGGTCCGGTCCTGGACGGGCATTTGGACTACTGGGACCGCAAGCTCGCCGGCCTCGAACCGCTCGAGCTGCCGACCGACCGGGCCCGGCCGCCGGTGCGCACCACCGCCGGTGCCATCTGCCGCCATGACCTGCCGGCTGACCTTGTGGAAAGGCTGACCAGGACCGGGCAGTCCCGTTCGGCCACGTTGTTCATGACCTTGACGGCCGCGGTGCAGCTGTTGCTGTCCCGCTACAGCGGCCAGCGGGATGTCGCGATCGGCACCGTCACGTCCGGCCGCACCAGAGCCGAGCTCAAGGATCTGATCGGGTTCTTCGTCAACACCGTGGTGTTGCGTGGCCGGGTAGACGACAGGACGACCGTGGGCGAGTTCCTGTCCCAGGTCCGGGAAACGGCGCTGGAGGCTTTCGCTCACGATGAAGCGCCGTTCGACCGGGTGGTCGAACGGCTTAAGCCGGAACGCGACCCCGGCCGTACACCCCTGTTCCAGACCATGATCGTGCTCCAGAACGCGATCGTACGGCCGCAGACGGCCAGCGGGCTGCGATTTTCTCCTCATGATCTGCCCCGGCCAGCCGCTCAGTTCGACTTGGTCTTCGAGTTCATACCGCGCGATGGTTCGCTGATTCTCGCGATCGAGTACAACACCGACCTGTTCGACGCCGCGACGGTGGAGCGGATAGCCGGGCATCTCCAGGTGATCCTGGCCGCCATCGCCGCCGACCCCGACCGGCTGGTGGGAGCGGTGCCACTGCTGACCCCTGCCGAACGGCAGCAGGTGCTGGCTGCCGGGACCGGTCCCGCTCGCGAGGTGCCGGCCGGCACGTTCCCGGAACTGTTCCAGGCACAGGCGCACCGCACACCGGACGCTACCGCGCTGGTCGCCGGGCCGGCGACGTTCAGCTACGCCGACCTCAACACCCGGGCCAACCAGCTGGCCCGCCACCTGGCCGCCGCCGGCGCCGCCCCCGAACACCTCATCGCCCTGGCCCTGCCCCGCACCCCCGACATGATCACCGCCATCCTCGCCGTCCACAAAACCGGCGCCGCCTACCTCCCCATCGACCCCGCCCTCCCCCCCGCACGCATCAGCTTCCTGCTCACCGACGCCCGCCCCGCACTGATCATCACCACCACCACGCCAGCTGCCCGGCGACACCGCCGCGCCCCGGCTCCTGCTCGACGACCCCGCCACCGCCACCGCAATCGCCCGCCACCCCGGCACCGACCTGACCGGCACGGCCCCTGGACCCGGCCAGCCCCGCCTACGTCATCTACACCTCCGGCTCCACCGGAACCCCCAAAGGCGTCATCATCCCCCACGCCGGCCTGGCCAACCTCCGCACCGCCCAGCGCCACGGCTTCCTCGCCCCCGCCGGCCACCAGCCACTGCGCGCCGCGCTCACCGCCCCGTTCTCCTTCGACCCCTCATGGGAAGGACTGCTGCTGCTCGCCAGCGGCCACGAACTGCACCTGATCGACGACCAGGCACGCACCGACCCCGACACGCTGGCCGGTACATCGCAGACCACCACATCGACCTCGTCAACACCACCCCGACCTACCTCGACCAGCTCCTCACCGCCGGCCTCCTGACCGGCCAGCACCAGCCCCAGATCATCTTGACCGCCGGCGAGCCGGTCCCCGCCCGCCTGTGGCAGACCCTCGCCGCAGCACCCGGCACCACCAGCTACAACCTGTACGGCCCCACCGAATGCACCGTCGAAGCCACCTCCAGCCCGATCACCACCCAGACCCGCCCAGCCATCGGCCGGCCGCTAGCCAATATGCGCGTCTACGTGCTCGACCAGGACCTGCGCCAGGTCCCCCCCGGGACCCCCGGCCAGCTGCACATCGCCGGGGCGGGGCTGGCCCGCGGCTACCTGAATCAGCCCGGGCTGACCGCGCAGCGGTTCACCGCCTGCCCCTACGGGCCGCCCGGCAGCCGGATGTACGCCACCGGGGACCTGGCCCGCTGGCGCCCCGACGGGCAGCTCGAATTCACCGGCCGCGCCGATGACCAGGTCAAGATCCGCGGGTTCCGCATCGAGCCCGGCGAAATCGAGACCGCCCTGTGCCAGCACCCCGCCATCGCCGACGCCGCCGTCCTGGCCCGCGAGGACACCCCCGGCCGCAAGCAGCTCGCCGCCTACCTGGTCCCCGCCCCCGGCACCGCCGCCCCCGCCGCCAGCGACCTGCGCGGCCACCTGGCCGCCGCCCTGCCCGACTACATGATCCCCGCCACCTTCACCGCCCTGGACGCCCTGCCGCTGACCCCCAACGGCAAACTCGACCGCCGCGCCCTCCCCGCCCCCGACTGCGACACCCCCGCGGCCGGGTATGTCGCGCCGCGCACCCCCGCCGAACACGCCATCGCCGGCATCTGGGCCGACGTCCTCGGCACCGGCCAGGTCGGCATCCACGACAACTTCTTCGAACTCGGCGGCGACTCCATCCTGTCCATCCAGATCGCCTCCCGCGCCCGCCAAGCCGGGCTGAGCCTGGAGTCGCAGGACATCTTCCGCCACCAGACAGTCGCCGGACTCGCCTCGAAGACAGTCATTTCAGCCACGCCCGCGGTAGCTGGTCAGGGGCCGGTGAGCGGTGCGGTGCCGCTGACCCCGGTGCAGCGGTGGTTCCTGGAGTCCGGGCAGGCCCGGCCGGAGCATTTCGACCAGTGGCTGGCGGTGGAACTGGCCGCCCTCCCCGACCCGGCCGTGCTGGGTGCCGCGCTGGGCGCCCTGACCAGCCACCATGACGCGCTGCGGATCCGGTTCACCCGCACCGCCGGCCGCTGGGAGCAGGACAACCCGCCGCCCGGCCCGGCCGGCGGCCCGGACCTGCTGCAATGCCGTGACCTGTCCGGGATCGGTGACCCCGGCCAGCAGCAGGCCGCTATCGATGAGGCGGCCGCCCAGGTCCACGCCGGCTTCGACCTGGCCGCCGGGCCGCTGCTGCGCGCGGTGCTGTTCGACCGCGGCCCCCGGCAGCGGCCGGTGCTGCTGCTAGCCGCCCACCACCTGGTGATCGACGCGGTGTCCTGGCGGATCCTGCTCGAGGACCTGGCCACCGCCTGCCAGCAGGCCGCCGCCGGGACCCCGATCAGCCTCGGGCCGAAAACCACCCCGTTCCGGGACTGGGCCCTGCACCTGGACGCCCGCGCCCGCGACGGCGGCTTCGACGACGAACTCCCCCACTGGGCGCACCTGGCCGCCAGCCCCGCCGCCACGCTGCCAGCCGACACCGACGGCCCCGACACCACCGCCACCGCCCGGTCCGTCACCGCCGCCCTCACCCCGGACCAGACCCGCGCCCTGCTGCACCAGGTACCCGGCGCCTACCGCACCCAGATCAACGACGTCCTGCTCACCGCGCTGAGCCAGGTACTGGCCCGCTGGACCGGCCACGACCAGATCCTGATCGACCTCGAAGGCCACGGCCGCGAAGAAGACCAGCTCCCCGGCACCGACCTGTCCCGCACCATCGGCTGGTTCACCACCATCTACCCCGTCACCCTCACCGCCCCGCCCGGCGGCTGGGGCCAGGCCCTCAAATCCGTCAAGGAACAGCTCCGCGCCATCCCCCGCCGCGGCCTGGGCTACGGCGCCCTGCGCTACCTGTCCCCCCACCCCGAACTCGCCACCCGCCCCCCGGTCAGCTTCAACTACCTCGGCCAGCTCGACCGCGCCGTCCCGGCCCGCGGCCTCATCCACGCCACCAGCCACGGCCTGGACGCCACCGCCAGCCCCGCCGCCGCCCGCGCCCACCAGCTGGAAATCAACGCCCGCATCCAGGACCACTGCCTCCAGCTCACCTGGACCTACTCCGCCAGCCGCCACCACCAGGCCACCATCACCGCCCTCGCCCGCAACATGACCCAGGCACTGGACGAGATCATCACCCACTGCACCACCCCCGGCACCGGCGGCCGCACCCCCTCGGACTACCCCCTGGCCCCCCTCGACCAGCCCACCACCGACCACCTCGCCGGCGACGGCCACCACATCGAGGACATCTACCCCCTCACCCCCATGCAAGCCGGCATGACCTTCCACAGCCTGATCGACGGCCCGTCCAGCACATACCTCAACCAGTCGGTGCTGTCCTTGTCCGGGGTCACCGACCCGGACGTCCTCGCCGCCGCCTGGCAGCACGTCACCGACGCCACCCCCATCCTCCGCACCGCCATAGCCTGGGAGAACGTCCCCCAGCCCCTCCAGGTCGTGCACCGCGCCGCCGCCCTGCCCATCACCCGCCTGGACTGGACCAGCCTGGACGAACCCGCCCGCCGCGACGCCCTCACCCAGTACCTGGACCACGACCGCGCCGCCGGCCTCGACCTGACCGCACCCCCCCTCATGCGGCTCGCCATCGCCCGCCTCTCCCCCACCCAGGTCCACCTCATCTGGACCTTCCACCACCTCCTCCTCGACGGATGGAGCGCCGCTCAGTTCTTCAACGAGGTATGTGACCAGTACGCGGCGGCGTTCGGCGGATACGAGGCCGCACTGGTAGCCCGCCGCCCCTTCCGCGACTACCTGGACTGGCTCGCCCGCCAGGACCCCGCCCACGCCGAAACCTACTGGCGCCACGCCCTGGCCGGCTTCGACACCCCCACCCCCCTCCCCTACGACCGGCCACCGGCCGAGGCCCACCGGGGTCACTCATCCGCGACCGTTAAGGTAACGCTGCCACCTGGACAGTCGACCCGGCTTCGCGAGGTCGCCCAGCACAATGGCCTGACACTGAACACGGTCATTCAGGGCGCGTGGGGCCTGTTGCTGTCCCGGTACTCCGGGCAATGTGACGTCGTCTTCGGATCCACCGTGTCCGGGCGCCCACCGGACCTGGATGGCGCGGAGTCGATAATCGGTTTGTTCATCAACACGGTACCGACGCGGCTGACCGTGCCTGGCAGCCAGCGCGTGATCTCCTGGCTGCACGACCTCCAGGTGCAGCAGGCAGAGTCCAGGCGATTCGACTTCGTGCCGCTGGCGCAGCTGCGGGCCTGGTGCAACCTGCCTGGCGGGACCAGCCTGTTCGACAGCATGGTGGTCTTCGAGAACTACCCGTTCGACAGGGACGCGATCGCTGCGCACGGCCTCGAGATGCGGGAGATCTGTGATCTCCAGTCGACGAATTACCCACTCAGTGTGATAGTCGTCCCCGGTCACCAGCTATCAGTGATGCTCGACTATGACCCGGCGCTGTTCGACACCGTGACGGTGGAGCGGATGGCCGGGCATCTCCAGGTGATCCTGGCCGCCATCGCCGCCGACCCCGGTCAGCTGGTAGGCGGCATCGAGCTGGCCACCCCTGCCGAACGGCACCAGGTGCTGGCTGCCGGGACCGGTCCCGCTCGCGAGGTGCCGGCCGGCACGTTCCCGGAACTGTTCCAGGCACAGGCGCACCGCACACCGGACGCGACCGCGGTGGTCGCCGGCCCGGCACAGCTCAGCTACGCCGACCTCAACACCCGGGCCAACCAGCTGGCCCGCCACCTGGCCGCCGCCGGCGCCGCCCCCGAACACCTCATCGCCCTGGCCCTGCCCCGCACCCCCGACATGATCACCGCCATCCTCGCCGTCCACAAAACCGGCGCCGCCTACCTCCCCATCGACCCCGCCCTCCCCCCCGCACGCATCCAGCACCTGCTCACCGACGCCCGCCCCGCACTGATCATCACCACCACCACGGCACAACCACCCGGCGACACCGCCGCGCCCCGGCTCCTGCTCGACGACCCCGCCACTACCGCCGCGATCGCCCGCCACCCCGGCACCGACCTGACCAGGCCCCTGGACCCGGCCAGCCCCGCCTACGTCATCTACACCTCCGGCTCCACCGGAACCCCCAAAGGCGTCCTAGTCGAGCACGCAGCCCTCACCAGCTACCTGGCATGGTGCCAGCACTCCTACCCCGGCCTGCACGATTCCACGGTGCTGCACTCCCCGGTCAGCTTCGACATGCCGGTGACCGCCTTGCACGGCACGCTGATCTCCGGCGGCTGCGTCGAGATCGCCGACCTGGACCAGCCCTGGACCCGCGAATGCGCGATCTTGAAGACAAGCCCGGGCGGGTTGCAGCTGCTGGCCGCCACCGGCAACCACCCCGCCACAGCCATCGTGGTCGGCGGTGAGGCAGTAACCGGGCAGCACCTGCACCCCTGGCGCACCCGGCACCCCGGGATCACGGTCATCAACGAGTACGGGCCGACCGAGATGACCGTCGGCTGCATCACCTACCGGATCAGCCCCGGCGAGGACCTCGACCCCGGGCCGGTGCCGATCGGCGCGCCGATTGATAACACGTCCGTGTTCGTGCTGGACGGGGGGCTGGGGCTGCTCCCGCCCGGGGTGACCGGGGAGCTGTATGTGGCCGGGGCGGGGCTGGCCCGCGGGTACCTGAACCGGCCGGGGCTGACGGCCGGGCGGTTCATCGCCTGCCCGTTCGGGCCGCCCGGCGGCCGGATGTACCGCACCGGGGACCTGGCCCGCTGGCGCCCGGACGGGCAGCTCGAATACCTGGGCCGCGCCGATGACCAGGTCAAGATCCGCGGGTTCCGCATCGAGCCCGGCGAAATCGAGACCGTCCTGTGCCAGCACCCCGCCATCGCCGACGCCGCCGTCCTGGCCCGCGAGGACACCCCCGGCCGCAAGCAGCTCGCCGCCTACCTGGTCCCCGCCCCCGGCACCGCCGCCCCCGACCGCCAGCGACCTGCGCGGCCACCTGGCCGCCGCCCTGCCCGACTACATGATCCCCGCCACCTTCACCGCCCTGGACGCCCTGCCGCTGACCCCCAACGGCAAACTCGACCGCCGCGCCCTCCCCGCCCCCGACCGCGACACCCCCGCGGCCGGGTATGTCGCGCCGCGGACCCCCGCCGAACACGCCATCGCCGGCATCTGGGCCGACGTCCTCGGCACCGGCCAGGTCGGCATCCACGACAACTTCTTCGAACTCGGCGGCGACTCCATCCTGTCCATCCAGATCGCCTCCCGCGCCCGCGGCGCCGGGCTCAGCCTGCTGCCCCGCGACCTGTTCCGCCATCCGACCATCGCCGCGCTGGCAGCAGAGGCCCCGCAAACAGCCCCGGCGGTAGCTGGTCAGGGGCCGGTGAGCGGTGCGGTGCCGCTGACCCCGGTGCAGCGGTGGTTCCTGGAGTCCGGGCAGGCCCGGCCGGAGCATTTCGACCAGTGGCTGGCGGTGGAACTGGCCGCCCTCCCCGACCCGGCCGTGCTGGGTGCCGCGCTGGGCGCCCTGACCAGCCACCATGACGCGCTGCGGATCCGGTTCACCCGCACCGCCGGCCGCTGGGAGCAGGACAACCCGCCGCCCGGCCCGGCCGGCGGCCCGGACCTGCTGCAATGCCGTGACCTGTCCGGGATCGGTGACCCCGGCCAGCAGCAGGCCGCTATCGATGAGGCGGCCGCCCAGGTCCACGCCGGCTTCGACCTGGCCGCCGGGCCGCTGCTGCGCGCGGTGCTGTTCGACCGCGGCCCCCGGCAGCGGCCGGTGCTGCTGCTAGCCGCCCACCACCTGGTGATCGACGCGGTGTCCTGGCGGATCCTGCTCGAGGACCTGGCCACCGCCTGCCAGCAGGCCGCCGCCGGGACCCCGATCAGCCTCGGGCCGAAAACCACCCCGTTCCGGGACTGGGCCCTGCACCTGGACGCCCGCGCCCGCGACGGCGGCTTCGACGACGAACTCCCCCACTGGGCGCACCTGGCCGCCAGCCCCGCCGCCACGCTGCCAGCCGACACCGACGGCCCCGACACCACCGCCACCGCCCGGTCCGTCACCGCCGCCCTCACCCCGGACCAGACCCGCGCCCTGCTGCACCAGGTACCCGGCGCCTACCGCACCCAGATCAACGACGTCCTGCTCACCGCGCTGAGCCAGGTACTGGCCCGCTGGACCGGCCACGACCAGATCCTGATCGACCTCGAAGGCCACGGCCGCGAAGAAGACCAGCTCCCCGGCACCGACCTGTCCCGCACCATCGGCTGGTTCACCACCATCTACCCCGTCACCCTCACCGCCCCGCCCGGCGGCTGGGGCCAGGCCCTCAAATCCGTCAAGGAACAGCTCCGCGCCATCCCCCGCCGCGGCCTGGGCTACGGCGCCCTGCGCTACCTGTCCCCCCACCCCGAACTCGCCACCCGCCCCCCGGTCAGCTTCAACTACCTCGGCCAGCTCGACCGCGCCGTCCCGGCCCGCGGCCTCATCCACGCCACCAGCCACGGCCTGGACGCCACCGCCAGCCCCGCCGCCGCCCGCGCCCACCAGCTGGAAATCAACGCCCGCATCCAGGACCACTGCCTCCAGCTCACCTGGACCTACTCCGCCAGCCGCCACCACCAGGCCACCATCACCGCCCTCGCCCGCAACATGACCCAGGCACTGGAGAGATCATCACCCACTGCACCACCCCCGGCACCGGCGGCCGCACCCCCTCGGACTACCCCCTGGCCCCCCTCGACCAGCCCACCACCGACCACCTCGCCGGCGACGGCCACCACATCGAGGACATCTACCCCCTCACCCCCATGCAAGCCGGCATGACCTTCCACAGCCTGAACCAGCACGACCAGGACCTCTACCTCGAGCAGACCACCTTCATCCTGGACGGCGTCACCGACCCGGACGTCCTCGCCGCCGCCTGGCAGCACGTCACCGACGCCACCCCCATCCTCCGCACCGCCATAGCCTGGGAGAACGTCCCCCAGCCCCTCCAGGTCGTGCACCGCGCCGCCGCCCTGCCCATCACCCGCCTGGACTGGACCAGCCTGGACGAACCCGCCCGCCGCGACGCCCTCACCCAGTACCTGGACCACGACCGCGCCGCCGGCCTCGACCTGACCGCACCCCCCCTCATGCGGCTCGCCATCGCCCGCCTCTCCCCCACCCAGGTCCACCTCATCTGGACCTTCCACCACCTCCTCCTCGACGGATGGAGCGTCTTCCACGTCCTGACCGACGTCTTCGCCGCCCACGCCGCCCTGACCGCCGGGCACCCCCCGGCACCCGCCGCCCGGCCGCCGTTCCGCGACTACCTGCACTGGCTCGCCCGCCAGGACCCCGCCCACGCCGAAACCTACTGGCGCCACGCCCTGGCCGGCTTCGCCACCCCCACCCCCCTGCCCTACGACCAGCCGCCCGCACACCACCACACCGCGCAATCAGCGCAATGGCACACCGCGGCCCTGGACGAGCAGGACTCAGCGCGCCTGCAGGAATTCACCCACAAGCACGGCCTGACACTCAACACACTGCTCCAGGGCGCCTGGGCACTGCTGCTATCGCGCTACACCGGACACCACGACATCATCTTCGGCGCCACCGTCTCCGGCCGCCCCGCCGACCTCCCCGGCGCCAGCGACATCACCGGGATCTTCATCAACACCCTGCCAGTCCGCGCCCGGATCGACGACGCCAGCACCGTGACCGCATGGCTGCAGACCCTCCAGCACACCCAGGCCGAAGCCCGCCAGCACCACACGGCCGCACTGGCCCAGGTCCAGGCATGGACCCCGGTACCCGACGGCGCCAGCCTGTTCGACAGCATCGTCGTCTTCGAGAACTACCCCGTCAACAACGACGCGGCAGCAGCCCACGGCCTGCGGCTCCGCGACCTGGACGCCCGCGAGAAAACCAACTACCCGCTCACCATCACCGCCTCCCCCGGACCGCCCCTCACCCTCGCCACCGGCTACGACCCCGCACTATTCACCACCACCACAGCACAACAGATAACCAGGCACCTCCAGGCACTCCTGACCGCCATCACCGCCGACCCCGGCCAGCCAGTCCGGGCAGTGCCGCTGCTCACCCCCGCCGAACACACCCAGATCCTCACCCAGTGGAACAGCACCGCACACCCCGCACCCCCCGCCACCCTCAGCCAGCTAATCACCACCCAGGCCACCACCACCCCCCACGCCCCCGCCATCATCACCGACCACGCACAGCTCACCTACACCCAGCTAGACACAGCAGCAAACCAGCTAGCACACCAGCTGATCCGCCGCGGCGCCGGGCCGGAACAGGTGGTGGCCCTGGCGCTGCCGCGGTCTACCGAGATCATCGTGGCGCAGCTGGCGGCGGCCAAGGCCGGCGCCGCATACCTGCCCGTCGATCCGGCCTACCCGCCGGACCGGATCGCGTTCATGCTGGCCGACGCCCGGCCGGTGCTCACCGTGACCCGCCGCGACCTGGTCGCGGCCCTGCCCTCGCTGGATCCGGCCGCGGTCCTGCTTACCGACGACCCGGACACCCTAGCCGCGGTGAACGAGATGCCCGGCCACGCCCCGACCGACGCCGACCGGACAGCACCCCTGCACCCAGCCCACCCGGCATACGTCATCTACACCTCCGGCTCCACCGGAACCCCCAAAGGCGTGGTCGTCTCACACACCGGGCTGGCCAGCTTCGCCGCCGCCGAGGCCGAGCACTACCAGGTACGGCCGGGCGACCGGGTGCTCCAGCTGTCCTCGCCGAGCTTCGATGCCGCGGTGCTGGAGCTGTGCATGTCGCTCCCGGCAGGCGCCGCGCTGGTGGTGCCGCCCGACGGACCGCTGCTCGGCGACCAGCTGGCCGACGTGCTGGCCCGCCAGCACATCACGCATGCGCTGATCACCCCGGCGGCACTGGCCACCGTGCCCGCCGACGCCGCCCACGGCCTGCCGGACTTCCGCACCGTCATCGTCGGTGGCGAGGCCTGCCCCGCGGCCCTGGCCGACCGCTGGGCACCAGGCCGCCGGATGATCAACTCCTACGGCCCCACCGAATCCACCGTCGTGGCAACCTGGAGCGACCCGCTGTCCCCCGGCCACGCCACCATCCCGATCGGCCAGCCAATCTGGAACACCCAGGTCTACGTGCTGGACCCGGACCTGCGCCCCGTCCCGCCCGGCATCCCCGGCCAGCTGCACATCGCCGGCGCCGGGCTGGCCCGCGGCTACCTGGGCCAGCCCGGCCTGACCGCCCAGCGGTTCACCGCCTGCCCGTTCGGCCCCCCCGGCACCCGCATGTACGCCACCGGCGACCTGGCCCGCTGGACCCCGGACGGCCACCTCGAATTCACCGGCCGCGCCGACCAGCAGGTCAAGATCCGCGGGTTCCGGATCGAGCCCGGCGAAATCGAGACGGTCCTGCGCCGCCACCCCGCCATCGCCGACGCCGCCGTGATGGCCCGCGAGGACACCCCCGGCCGCAAGCAGCTCGCCGCCTACACCGTCCCCGCCGCCGGCACCGCCGCCCCGGACCCCGCGGACCTGCGCGGCTGGCTCACGAACACCCTGCCCGATTACATGATCCCGGCCACCTTCACCGCCCTGGACGCCCTGCCGCTGACCCCCAACGGCAAACTCGACCGCGACGCCCTCCCCCACCCGGGCATCCCCGCCCCCGCCGTCGGCTACGTCGCGCCGCGCACCCCAGCCGAGCAGGTCGTCGCCGCGATCTGGGCCGACGTCCTCGGCACCGGCCAGGTCGGCATCCACGACAACTTCTTCGAACTCGGCGGCGACTCACTGCGCAGTCTCGGCGTGGTGGCGCAGGCCAGGGCCGCGTTCGATGTTGCTCTAACCCCCCGAGATGTCCTGGTCACACGTTCGGTCGCCGCGCTGGCGGAACTCATCCAAGAGAAAGTACTCCAGGAATTCGAACGCGTCGCGCTGGGTGACGGCTAGGACCGCAACCACCGAGGAGATGAGCACATGGTGTCATCACAGGAGACTCGCATCTCCGCACTTCCCGCCGCTCTCCAGGAGAAGCTTCGCAGCCGGCTGGCCGGGCATGCCAGACAGTCCGACCGGATCCGGCCGACGGACCGCACCGGACCGCTGCCGCTGTCGTTTGCCCAGCAGCGCCTGTGGTTCCTCAACGAGCTTGAGCCGGGGGCAGGTGGCTACAACAGCGCCCTGGCCCTGCGCCTGACCGGCCCGCTGGATCTCGCGGCGCTGACAGGTGCGCTGCAAGCGCTGGTGGCCCGCCATGAATCCCTGCGGACAACATTCGGCGATGCCGACGGCAAAGGCGTGCAGCTCATCCACCCCGCTGCCGGGTTCGCGGTGCAGACCGCGGACCTCACCGACGCGCCGGGAACCCCGGAAGAGACCCTGGACCAGCTGCTCGCCAGCGAGTACGCGCGGCCCTTCGACCTGCGGCAAGGCCCCCTGTTCCGCGCGCTCTTGGTCCATGTTGCCCAAGAAGACCACGTGCTGCTGCTGACCATGCACCACGTCATCACCGACGGCTGGTCGATGGGAGTCCTGACCCGCGAGCTGAGCGAGCTCTACACCGCCGCGGTCACCGGCCGGGAACCGGCCCTGGACCCGCTGCCCGTCCAGTACGCCGACTACGCCATCTGGCAGCGCGACCAGCTCACCGACACCGCCCTGGCCGCCGGCCTGGACTACTGGACCACCCAGCTGACCGGCCTGGCACCCCTGGAACTGCCCGCCGACCGGCCCCGCCCCCCGGTCCGCACCCCCCACGGCGCCACCTGCCAGTTCACCATCGGCGCCCCCACCACTACCGGGCTCAGGACCCTCGCCCGCGGCCACGACGCCACCCTGTTCATGGTGCTGGCCGCCGCCACCCAGCTCCTGCTCTCCCGCTGGTCCGGCCAGGACGACATCGCCGTCGGCACCGCCGTCGCCGGCCGCGACCGCGCCGAACTCGAGCACATCATCGGGTTCTTCGTCAACACCATCGTGCTCCGCGCCGCCATCAACCCCCGCGACCCCTTCACCACATTCCTCACCCAGGTACGCGACACCGCACTAGACGCCTTCAACCACCAGCACATCCCCTTCGAACGCGTCGTCGACGCCCTCCAGCCCGACCGCGACACCAGCCGCACCCCCCTGTTCCAAGCCATGATCACCCTGGATGATGCCCCTCGCGAATTGCCCGCGTTCGAGGGATTGTCCGTTGAGGACGTCAATTTGTCCAGAAAGGAATCAAATTTCGATATTTCTATCATATTTGTCGATATAGATGACGCCTTGTACAGTATTCTCGAATATAATTCCGATCTGTTCGATGCTGCGACGATGGAGCGGATGGCCGGGCACATGCAGGTGCTCCTGGCCGCGATCGCCGCCGACCCGGACCGGCCGGTGGGCGCGGTGCCCCTGCTGACCGCGACCGAGCGGGAACAGGTGCTGACCGAGTGGAACGACACGGCGCGGCCGGTGCCCCCCGCCACGCTGGGCGAGCTGTTCGCGGCCCGGGCCAGCCGGACACCGGGTGCCCCGGCGGTGATCTCCGACAGCGGGCAGATCACCTACGCCGAACTGGACACGGCGGCGAACCGGCTGGCCCATCTGCTGATCGAGCGCGGGGCCGGGCCGGAACGGGTGGTGGCCCTAGCGCTGCCGCGGTCGGCGGAGATCATCGTGGCGCAGCTGGCCGTGACCAAGGCCGGTGCGGCTTTCCTGCCGGTTGATCCGGCGTATCCGGAGGAGCGGATCGCGTTCATGCTGGCCGACGCCCAGCCGGTGCTGACGCTGACCCGCCGGGACCTCACCGCGGGCCTGGCCAGGCTGGACCCGGGCGCCGTGCTCATACTCGACGACCCGGACACCGTGGCCGCGCTGAACCAGATGCCCGGCCACGCCCCGGCCGACGCCGACCGGACAGCACCCCTGGAGCTGACCCACCCGGCCTACGTGATCTACACCTCCGGCTCCACCGGGCAGCCTAAGGGCGTCGTGGTTCCGCATACCGGGCTGGCCAGCTTCGCCGCCGCCGAAGCCGAGCACTACCAGGTGCGGCCCGGCGACCGGGTGCTGCAGTTCTCCTCGCCGAGCTTTGACGCCTCGGTGCTGGAGCTGTGCATGTCCCTCCCGGCGGGGGCGGCGCTGGTGGTGCCGCCACCCGGGCCGCTGCTGGGCGAGCAACTGGCCGACGTGCTGGACGGTCAGCGGGTCACGCACGCGCTGATCCCCCCGTCGGCGCTGGCCACCGTCGCCGCCGAGGTGGCCGCCCGCGGCGTCCCTGATTTCCGCACCGTCATCGTCGGCGGGGAGGCCTGCACCGGGGCGCTGGCGGACCTGTGGGCACCCGGCCGCCGGATGATCAATTCCTATGGCCCGACCGAGTCCACCGTCGTGGCGACCTGGAGCGACCCGCTCTCCCCCGGCCACGCCACCATCCCGATCGGCCGGCCGCTGGCTAATATGCGGGTCTACGTGCTGGACCGGGGGCTGCGGCCGTGCCCGCCGGGGGTTCCCGGGCAGCTGCACATCGCCGGGGCGGGGCTGGCCCGCGGCTACCTGAATCAGCCCGGGCTGACCGCGCAGCGGTTCACCGCCTGCCCCTACGGGCCGCCCGGCAGCCGGATGTACGCCACCGGGGACCTGGCCCGCTGGCGCCCCGACGGGCAGCTCGAATTCACCGGCCGCGCCGATGACCAGGTCAAGATCCGCGGGTTCCGCATCGAGCCCGGCGAGATCGAGACCGCCCTGTGCCAGCACCCCGCCATCGCCGACGCCGCCGTCCTGGCCCGCGAGGACACCCCCGGCCGCAAGCAGCTCGCCGCCTACCTGGTCCCCGCCCCCGGCACCGCCGCCCCCGACCCCGCGGACCTGCGCGGCCAGCTGGCCGCCGCCCTGCCCGATTACATGATCCCCGCCACCTTCACCGCCCTGGACGCCCTGCCGCTGACCCCCAACGGCAAACTCGACCGCCGCGCCCTCCCCGCCCCCGACCGCGACACCCCCGCGGCCGGGTATGTCGCGCCGCGGACCCCCGCCGAACACGCCATCGCCGGCATCTGGGCCGACGTCCTCGGCACCGGCCAGGTCG
Source organism: uncultured Acidobacteriaceae bacterium (assembly GCA_963709305.1). Lineage (GTDB taxonomy): Bacteria > Acidobacteriota > Terriglobia > Terriglobales > Acidobacteriaceae > Sulfotelmatobacter. Next base: position 750,000 of record CAVPWO010000019.1, read on the forward strand.
GCATCCACGACAACTTCTTCGAACTCGGCGGCGACTCCATCCTGTCCATCCAGATCGTCTCCCGCGCCCGCCGGGCCGGCCACCAGTTCACCGCCAGGGACCTGTTCCTCCACCAGACAATCGCCGAACTCGCACCCCGCGCCACCCCCGCCGCCGCCCGCCCCGCCGCGCACCAGCCCCTCACCGGCCCCGCCCCCCTCACCCCCATCCAGCAATGGTTCTTCGCCAGGTCCGCCGCCGGGCAGCAGCTCCCCGGCTTCACCATGTCGATGCTCCTGCAGGCACCGGACGATCTCGACGAGCAGGCACTCAGCGCGGCCATCGACGCGGTAGTGACACACCATGACGCGCTCCGCTCACGGTTCTCCCGCCTCGACGGCCAGTGGCACCAGGAACCGGCGACCTCCCCCGCCGGGCTGCTGCGGCACCGCGACCTGACCGCGATGGACGACGCCGCGCGGCCGGCCGCGATAGAGGCCGCCGCCGCCCAGGCACGCGCAGACCTCGACCCCCGTTCCGGCCGCCTTATCGCCCCCGTGCTGTTCACCCGGGGCACCGGCGGCCCGCCGCTGCTGTTCATCACAGTTCACCACCTGGTGATCGACGTCGTGTCATGGCCGATCCTCCTCGGTGACCTGGAGAAGGCCTACCAGGACATCCGGTCCGGCCGGCCAGCGCAGCTGGAACCAGCCGGAACGCCGTTCACCCGCTGGGCACACGAACTGACCGAGCAGGTCCGCCGCGGCGGGTTCGACGACGACCTGGCCTACTGGGCCGCGGCAGCCAGCAGCACCCCAGCTGAGCTTCCCGCCGACCGGCCCGCCGCCAGCCCGGCCGGACCAGTCCGCACCGTGTCGGTACGGCTCAGCCGCGAGCAGACCGACGCGCTGCTGCACCAGGTCCCCGCGGCATACCGCACCCAGATCAACGACGTCCTGCTCACCGCGCTGGGCCAGGCACTGACCGAGTGGACCGGCCGCGACAGCGCGCTGATCGCCCTGGAAGGACACGGCCGCGAGGACGTGATCGCGGACGCCGACCTGTACCGCACCGTCGGCTGGTTCACCACCGAATTCCCCGTCGCGATCCACCTCCCCCCCGGCCTCGGCTGCGGTGAGGCACTCAAATCCGTCAAGGAACAGCTCCGCGCCGTCCCCCGCCGCGGACTCAGCTACGGCGCCCTGCGCTACCTCAGCGGCGACGGCACGCCCGCCGCGGCGCTACGCGACGACCCGGTCCCGCAGATCAGCTTCAACTACTCCAGCCAGTGGGACGTGCCCGCCGAGCAGGGCACCACGCTGCTCCCCGTCCGCGACGGCGCCGGCCACGAACTAGGCCCGGTGACCCGCCCGCTCACCGTCACCGGCCTGGTGACAGGCGGCACACTGGAACTGAACTGGCTCTACTGCGCCGGCATGTACGACGCCGCCACGGTACGGCAGGTAGCCGACCGGATGATCCAGGCACTGGACCAGATCGTGGAACACTGCCGCCGCCCCGGAACAGGCGGCCGGACACCATCGGATTTCCCGCTGGTCACCTTGGACCAGGCAGCCGCGGACCGGCTGGCCGGCGACGGCAGCACGGTAGAAGATATCTGGCCGCTGACCCCGCTGCAGGCCGGCATGCTGTTCCACAGCGTCCTCGACGCCGGCTCGGCCCCCTACCTCAACCAGGCCAGGGTCCTCCTGGACGGAGTAACAGACCCGGCCGCGCTGGGCCAGGCCTGGCAGCAGGTAGCAGACCGCACCCCCATCCTGCGCGGCTGCGTGATCTGGGAAGACGTCAACGAACCAGTCCTGGTGATCCACCGCCGGGCCACCATCCCGGTCACCTACCACGACTGGCGGTCACTACCCGAAGCACAGCGCGGCACCCGGCTGCAGCAGATCCTGGACGACCAGGACGCCGGCATCGACCTGACCCAGCCCCCGCTGCTGCGCCTGGCCATCATCCAGTACCCCGCCGACCAGGCCCTGCTGATCTGGACCAGCCACCACATCATCCTGGACGGCTGGAGCCTCGGCCAGGTAATCGCCGAAGTATTCGGCCAGTACGCGGCGATCACCAGCGGCCGCGAACCGTCCCTGCCCGACCGCCGCCCCTTCCGCGACTACCTGCACTGGCTACAGCACCAGGACACCCGCCAAGCCGAACGGCACTGGCGCCACGCCCTGGCCGGGTTCAGCACCCCCACCCCCCTCCCCTACGACCAGGCCCCGCCACACGCCCACCGCACCGAATCATCCCGCCGGATCCCGGTCACCCTCCCCCCCGGCATATCAGAACGGCTGCACAGCACCGCCCGCCGCAACGGCCTGACCCTCACCACCATCGTGCAAGGCGCCTGGGGCCTGCTACTGGCCCGCTACAGCGATTCCCGCGAAGCAGTATTCGGCACCACCGTCTCCGGACGCCCCGCAGAACTACCCGGAGTCGAATCCATCATCGGGATGTTCATCAACACCATCCCCACCCGCGTCCAGACCCCCGCCAGCCACGACACCCTGACCTGGCTCCGCGACCTGCAAACCCGGCAAAGCCAGTCCCGCCAGTACGACTTCGCCTCCCTCCCCCAGCTCCAGTCCTGGAGCGACCTGCCACCCGGCGCCAACCTGTTCAACACCATGATCGTGTTCGAGAACTACCCCTACGACGAGAACTCCGCCACCCACGCAGGCCTCCACATCCGCGACACCCACGTCCGCGACGCCACCAACTTCCCCCTCACCCTCGTCGCCTACCTCGCCGGGCAGCTCCACATCAACCTCACCTACGACCCCCAGCTATTCGACACCGCCACCGCCACCGACATCACCCGCCGCCTCCAGCTCCTCCTCACCGCCATCGCCACCCACCCCGACACACCCCCCCGCCACCTCCCCTGGACCACCCCCGCCGAACACCACCAAGCCCTAGCCGAATGGAACGACACCGCCTGCTCCTTCACCCCCGCCACCGTCGGCGACCTGTTCACCGCCGAGGTCACGCGGGCACCGCATGCCCCGGCGGTAGCCTGGGACGGTGCCGAGCTGACCTATGCCGAGCTAGACGCGGCCGCGAACCGGCTGGCCTGCCAGCTGGCCGGGCTGGGAGTGGGCCGGGAGGACCGGGTCGGCGTGCTGGCCGAGCGGTCGGCAGAGCAGGTCATCGCGGTCCTGGCGGTCCTCAAGGCCGGCGCCGCGTACCTGCCGCTTGATACCCGGGCCCCCGCCGGGCGAATGCGCCAGCTCCTGGCCCAGGCCGGAGCGAGGGCCGTGCTGTGCGACCAGGCCTGGCAGGCTGCCGCCGCCGGGCTGGGCTCAGACCGCACCGTGCTGGTCGACGCGGCCGGGCTGCTGGCTGGCGGCCCGGCCGCCCCGCCCCTTGTGACAGCCGATCCCGAGGACCTGGCCTACGTCACCTTTACCTCGGGTTCCACCGGGCAGCCCAAGGCAGTCGCGGTCCGGCACCGCGACGTGGCGGCACTGGCCGCCGACCGGCGGTTCCGCAACGGCGCGCACCACCGGGTCCTGCTGCACTCCCCGCTGGCCTTCGACGCCTCCACTTACGAACTGTGGGTCCCGCTGCTGTCCGGCGGCACGGTCGTGGTCGCGCGCCCCGGCGACCTGGACCCCGCCACGCTGCGCCATACGATCACCGGACACCAGGTGACCGCCGTATTCATGACCACCGCGCTGTTCCGCATGGTGGCCCAGGAGGCGCCGGATGCCCTGGCCGGAGCACGGGAAGTCTGGACCGGCGGGGAGACCGTCCCAGCCGCCGCCATCCGCCGGGTCCTGGCCGCCTGCCCGGCCCTGAACGTGTTCGATGTCTACGGCCCGACCGAGACCACCACGTTCGCCACCTGCTACCCCATACCCGGCCCCGCATCAGTGCCCGAAGCGGTGCCGATCGGCCGCCCCCTGGACAACATGCAGGCCTACGTGCTGGACCGGGACCTGCGCCCGTGCCCGCCCGGCATCCGCGGCGAGCTGTTCATCGCCGGGGCGGGGCTGGCCCGCGGCTACCTGGGCCAGCCCGGGCTGACCGCCCAGCGGTTCACCGCCTGCCCGTTCGGGCCGCCCGGCCAGCGCATGTACGCCACCGGCGACCTGGCCCGCTGGACCGGCACCGGGCAGCTCGAGTTCGCCGGCCGCGCCGATGACCAGGTCAAGATCCGCGGCTTCCGCATCGAGCCCGGCGAAATAGAAGCCGCCCTCTGCCGCTACCCCGCCATCAGCCATGCCGCCGTCCTGGCCCGCGAGGACACGCCGGGGCGCAAGCAGCTGGCCGCCTACCTGGTCCCCGCCGACGGCGCCGCCGCCCCGGCCACCAGCGACCTGCGCGATCACCTGGCCGCCGCCCTGCCCGACTACATGATCCCGGCGACGTTCACCGTCCTGGACGCCCTGCCGCTGACCCCCAACGGCAAGCTCGACCGCCGCGCCCTGCCTCACCCTGAGCGCGACGCCACGGCGGGCTATGTCGCGCCGCGGACCCCGGCCGAGCAGGCCATCGCCGCCATCTGGGCCGGCGTCCTGGGCCTGGACCAGGTCGGCATCCACGACAACTTCTTCGAACTCGGCGGCGACTCCATCCTCTCCATCCAGATCACGTCCCGGCTGCGGGCCGCGCTGGGAGCGGAGCTGTCCCCGCGCGTCATATTCACCAGCCCCACCATCGCCGGGCTGGCCGCCGTGATACCCGGCCAGGACCCGGCAGGCCTGGCCGCGCTGCCCATCCCCGCAGTCCCCCACGACGGGCCGCTGCCGCTGTCATTCGCCCAGCAGCGGCTGTGGTTCCTCGACCAGTTCGAACCCGGCAGCACCCAGTACGTCACCGCGGCAGCGACCCGGCTGGCCGGCCCGCTCGATACCAGCGCCCTGGAGCAGGCCCTGACCACGCTGGTGGCCCGCCACGAGTCGCTGCGGACCACCCTGGACACCCGCGACGGCCGCGGCGTGCAGCTCATCGGTCCGGCCGCCGGGTTCGCGGTGCAGACCGCAGACCTCACCGACGCGCCGGGAACCCCGGAAGAGACCCTGGACCAGCTGCTCGCCAGCGAGTACGCGCGGCCCTTCGACCTGCGGCAAGGCCCCCTGTTCCGCGCGCTCTTGGTCCATGTTGCCCAAGAAGACCACGTGCTGCTGCTGACCATGCACCACGTCATCACCGACGGCTGGTCAATGGGAGTCCTGACCCGCGAGCTGAGCGAGCTCTACACCGCCGCGGTCACCGGCCGGGAACCCGCCCTGGACCCGCTGCCCGTCCAGTACGCCGACTACGCCATCTGGCAGCGCGACCAGCTCACCGACACCGCAATGGCCGCCGGCCTGGACTACTGGACCACCCAGCTGACCGGCCTGGCACCCCTGGAACTGCCCGCCGACCGGCCCCGCCCCCCGGTCCGCACCCCCCACGGCGCCACCTGCCAGTTCACCATCGGCGCCGGCACCACCGCCGGGCTCAGGACCCTCGCCCGCGGCCACGACGCCACCTTGTTCATGGTGCTGGCCGCCGCCACCCAGCTCCTGCTCTCCCGCTGGTCCGGCCAGGACGACATCGCCGTCGGCACCGCCGTCGCCGGCCGCGACCGCGCCGAACTCGAGCACATCATCGGGTTCTTCGTCAACACCATCGTGCTCCGCGCCGCCATCAACCCCCGCGACCCCTTCACCACATTCCTCACCCAGGTCCGCGACACCGCACTAGACGCCTTCAACCACCAGCACATCCCCTTCGAACGCGTCGTCGACGCCCTCCAGCCCGACCGCGACACCAGCCGCACCCCCCTGTTCCAAGCCATGATCGTCCTCCAGAACACCCCCGCCACCACCCCCGCACTACCCGGCCTCGACATCGAACCCGTCCCGCTGCCAGGCGGCACCGCCAACTTCGACGTGGCGGCAGAATTCTTCGAGCACGACGGCATCCTCGCCGCGGCACTGACCTACAGCACCGACCTGTTCGACACCGCCACCGCCGAACGGATGGCCAGGCATCTCCAGGCCCTGCTCGCCGCCATCGCCGCCGACCCCGGCCAGCCGGTAGGCGGCATCGACCTGGCCACCCCCGCCGAGCGGGCCCAGATCCTAGCCGCCGGGACCGGCCCGGCCCGCGACATCCCGGTCGGCACGTTCCCGGAACTGTTCGAGCAGCAGGTGCGGCGTACGCCGGACGCGTCCGCGCTGGTCGCCGGCCCGGCCCGGCTCAGCTACGCCGACCTCAACACCCGGGCCAACCAGCTGGCCCGCCACCTGGCCGCCGCCGGCGCCGCCCCCGAACACCTCATCGCCCTGGCCCTGCCCCGCACCCCCGACATGATCACCGCCATCCTCGCCGTCCACAAAACCGGCGCCGCCTACCTCCCCATCGACCCCGCCCTCCCCCCCGCACGCATCAGCTACCTGCTCACCGACGCCCGCCCCGCACTCATCATCACCACCACCGCAACCGACCCGCCCGCCAGCACAACGCCCCGGCTCCTGCTCGACGACCCGGACACTACCGCCGCCATAGCCTCCCACCCCGGCACCGGCCTGACCGTCCCCCTGGACCCGGGCTGCCCGGCCTACGTCATCTACACCTCCGGCTCCACCGGAACCCCCAAAGGCGTGGTGGTCTCCCACACCGGCCTGGCCAACCTGGCCGCCAGCCAGCGTGCCCGCTTCCTCCCCCCCGACGGCACCCCGCTGCGCGCCGCGCTGACCGCTTCGTTCTCCTTCGACGCGTCGTGGGAGGGGTTGCTGCTGCTGGCCAGCGGCCACGAACTGCACCTGATCGACGAGCAGATGCGGATGGACCCCGCCGCGCTGGCCCGGTATACCGCGGATCAGCGCATCGACCTCATCAACACCACCCCCTCCTACCTGGAGCAGCTCCTCGCGGCCGGGCTCCTGACAGACGAGCAGCACCGGCCCGGGATCATCCTGCCCGGCGCCGAGCCGGTCCCCGGCCACCTATGGCAGGCCCTCGCCGAGACACCCGGCACCGCCAGCCACAACCTGTACGGCCCCACCGAGACCACCATCGACGCCGTCTCGTGCCCGGTCACCGCCGGGACCCGGCCAGCCATCGGCCGGCCGCTGGACAACATGCAGGCCTACGTGCTGGACCGGGACCTGCGCCCGTGCCCGCCCGGCATCCGCGGCGAGCTGTATCATCGCCGGGGCGGGGCTGGCCCGCGGCTACCTGGGCCAGCCCGGGCTGACCGCCCAGCGGTTCACCGCCTGCCCGTTCGGGCCGCCCGGCCAGCGCATGTACGCCACCGGCGACCTGGCCCGCTGGACCGGCACCGGGCAGCTCGAGTTCGCCGGCCGCGCCGATGACCAGGTCAAGATCCGCGGCTTCCGCATCGAGCCCGGCGAAATAGAAGCCGCCCTCTGCCGCTACCCCGCCATCAGCCATGCCGCCGTCCTGGCCCGCGAGGACACGCCGGGCCGCAAGCAGCTGGCCGCCTACCTGGTCCCCGCCGACGGCACCGCCGCCCCGGCCACCAGCGACCTGCGCGATCACCTGGCCGCCGCCCTGCCCGACTACATGATCCCGGCCACCTTCACCGCCCTGGACGCCCTGCCCCTCACCGCCAACGGCAAGCTCGACCGCCGCGCCCTGCCTCACCCTGAGCGCGACGCCACGGCGGGCTATGTCGCGCCGCGGACCCCGGCCGAGCAGGCCATCGCCGCCATCTGGGCCGGCGTCCTGGGCCTGGACCAGGTCGGCATCCACGACAACTTCTTCGAACTCGGCGGCGACTCCATCCTCTCCATCCAGATCACGTCCCGGCTGCGCGCCGCGCTGGGAGCCGACCTGTCCCCGCGCGTCATCTTCACCAGCCCCACCATCGCCGGGCTGGCCGCCGTGATACCCGGCCAGGACCCGGCAGGCCTGGCCGCGCTGCCCATCCCCGCAGTCCCCCACGACGGCCCGCTGCCGCTGTCATTCGCCCAGCAGCGGCTGTGGTTCCTCGACCAGTTCGAACCCGGCAGCACCCAGTACGTCACCGCGGCAGCGACCCGGCTGACCGGCCCGCTCGATACCAGCGCCCTGGAGCAGGCCCTGACCACGCTCGTGGCCCGCCACGAGTCGCTGCGGACCACCCTGGACACCCGCGACGGCCGCGGCGTGCAGCTCATCGGTCCGGCCGCCGGGTTCGCGGTGCAGACCGCAGACCTCACCGACGCGCCGGGAACCCGCGGAGAGAGACCCTGGACCAGCTGCTCGCCAGCGAGTACGCGCGGCCCTTCGACCTGCGGCAAGGCCCCCTGTTCCGCGCGCTCTTGGTCCATGTTGCCCAAGAAGACCACGTGCTGCTGCTGACCATGCACCACGTCATCACCGACGGCTGGTCAATGGGAGTCCTGACCCGCGAGCTGAGCGAGCTCTACACCGCCGCGGTCACCGGCCGGGAACCGGCCCTGGACCCGCTGCCCGTCCAGTACGCCGACTACGCCATCTGGCAGCGCGACCAGCTCACCGACACCGCAATGGCCGCCGGCCTGGACTACTGGACCACCCAGCTGACCGGCCTGGCACCCCTGGAACTGCCCGCCGACCGGCCCCGCCCCCCGGTCCGCACCCCCCACGGCGCCACCTGCCAGTTCACCATCGGCGCCCCCACCACTACCGGGCTCAGGACCCTCGCCCGCGGCCACGACGCCACCTTGTTCATGGTGCTGGCCGCCGCCACCCAGCTCCTGCTCTCCCGCTGGTCCGGCCAGGACGACATCGCCGTCGGCACCGCCGTCGCCGGCCGCGACCGCGCCGAACTCGAGCACATCATCGGGTTCTTCGTCAACACCATCGTGCTCCGCGCCGCCATCAACCCCCGCGACCCCTTCACCACATTCCTCACCCAGGTACGCGACACCGCACTAGACGCCTTCAACCACCAGCACATCCCCTTCGAACGCGTCGTCGACGCCCTCCAGCCCGACCGCGACACCAGCCGCACCCCCCTGTTCCAAGCCATGATCGTCCTCCAGAACACCCCCGCCACCACCCCCGCACTACCCGGCCTCGACCTCGAACCCGTCCCCCTCCCCCTCACCACTGTGAACTTCGACCTGCAAGCAGAATTCCGCGAGTATGACGGGGAGCTGGCGGCGGCACTGACCTACAGCACCGACCTGTTCGACACCGCCACCGCCGAACGGATGGCCGGGCATCTCCAGGCCCTGCTCGCCGCCATCGCCGCCGACCCCGGCCAGCCGGTAGGCGGCATCGACCTGGCCACCCCCGCCGAACAAACCCAGGTGCTTGCCGAATGGAATGACACCGCCCGTCCTCTCGCCCTTGCCACGGCGGGTGAGCTGTTCACCGCGCAGGCCAGGCGGACACCGGACGCTCCGGCGGTGGTCTGGGACGGCGCCGAGCTGACCTACGCTGAGCTAGACACCGCCGCGAACCGGCTGGCCCGCCAGCTGGCCGGGCTGGGAGTGGGCCGGGAGGACCGGGTCGCGGTGCTGGCCGAACGATCCCCCGAGCAGGTCATCGCGGTACTCGCCGTCCTCAAGGCCGGCGCCGCCTACCTGCCCCTGGACACCCGCGCCCCCGCCGCACGGATGCACCAGCTCCTGACCCAAGCCGGAGCGAGAGTCGTGCTGTGCGACCAGGCCTGGCACGACACCGCCGCCGGGCTGGGCCGCACGATCCTGGTCGACGCCGCCGAGCTGCTGACTGGCGGACCGGCCGCCCCGCCCGCGGTCACCGTCGATCCCGAGGACCTGGCGTATGTCATCTACACCTCCGGGTCCACCGGCCAGCCCAAAGCCGTCGCGGTCCGGCACCGCGACGTGACAGCGCTGGCCGCCGACCACCGGTTCCGCAACGGCGCCCACCACCGGGTGCTGCTGCACTCCCCGCTCGCCTTCGACGCCTCCACCTACGAACTATGGATCCCCCTGCTGGCAGGCGGGCAGGTGGTCATCGCGCCCCCCGGCGACCTCGACCCCGCCACGCTGCGCCGCACGATCAACGGACACCAGGTGACCGCCGTATTCCTGACCACGGCGCTGTTCCGTATGGTGGCCCAGGACGAACCCGACGCCCTGGCCGGAGCACAGGAAATATGGACCGGCGGGGAGATCGTGCCCGCCGCCGCCATCCGCCGGGTGCTGGCTGCCTGCCCGGCCCTGACCGTGTTCGATGTCTACGGCCCGACCGAGACCACGACGTTCGCCACCTGCTACCCCATGCCGGCGCCGGACGCCGTGCCCGATGTGGTGCCGATCGGCGGGCCGATCGACAACATGCGGGTTTACGTGCTCGACCGGGAGCTGCGCCCGTGCCCGCCCGGGATCCGCGGCGAGCTGTATATCGCCGGGGCGGGGCTGGCCCGCGGCTACCTGGGCCAGCCGGGCCTGACGGCGGCGCGGTTCACCGCCTGCCCCTTCGGCCCTCCCGGCCAGCGCATGTACGCGACCGGGGACCTGGCCCGCTGGACCGGGGACGGCCAGCTCGAATACCTGGGCCGCGCCGATGAGCAGGTCAAGATCCGCGGGTTCCGGATCGAGCCCGCCGAGATCGAGACAGCCCTGCTCCGCCACCCCGCCATCGCCGGCGCCGCCGTCCTGGCCCGCGAAGACAACGGCCGCAAGCAGCTCGCCGCCTACCTCATCCCCGACCCCGCCGCCAGCCCGCCGTCCGCCGCGGACCTGCGCGGCTGGCTCACGGACACCTTGCCCGATTACATGATCCCGGCCACCTTCACCGCCCTGGACGCCCTGCCCCTCACCGCCAACGGCAAGCTCGACCGCCGCGCCCTGCCCGCCCCCGGCCGCGACACCGCAGCCGGCTACGTCCCGCCGCGCACCCCCGCCGAGCACGCCATCGCCGCCATCTGGGCCGGCGTCCTGGGCCTGGACCAGGTCGGCATCCACGACAACTTCTTCGAACTCGGCGGCGACTCCATCCTCTCCATCCAGATCACGTCCCGGCTGCGGGCCGCGCTGGGGGCGGAGCTGTCCCCGCGCGTCATATTCACCAGCCCCACCATCGCCGGGCTGGCCGCCGTGATACCCGGCCAGGACCCGGCAGGCCTGGCCGCGCTGCCCATCCCCGCAGTCCCCCACGACGGGCCGCTGCCGCTGTCATTCGCCCAGCAGCGGCTGTGGTTCCTCGACCAGTTCGAACCCGGCAGCACCCAGTACGTCACCGCGGCAGCGACCCGGCTGGCCGGCCCGCTCGATACCAGCGCCCTGGAGCAGGCCCTGACCACGCTGGTGGCCCGCCACGAGTCGCTGCGGACCACCCTGGACACCCGCGACGGGCGCGGCGTGCAGCTCATCGGTCCGCCCTATGACGTGCGGCTACCGCTGCTCGACCTGTCCGGGCTGCCGCAGGACCAGCGCGAGGCCGAGATCACCGCGATCACGGCCAGGGAGTCCTCCGAGCCTTTCGACCTGCGCCAGGGCCCGCTCATCCGCGTCCGGCTGGTCCGGGCCGCCGCGGACGACCACGTGCTTACCCTGACCATGCACCACGTCATCACCGACGGCTGGTCGATGGGAGTCCTGACCCGCGAGCTGAGCGAGCTCTACACCGCCGCGGTAACCGGCCGGGAACCGGCCCTGGACCCGCTGCCCGTCCAGTACGCCGACTACGCCATCTGGCAGCGCGACCAGCTCACCGACACCGCGCTGGCCGCCGGCCTGGACTACTGGACCACCCAGCTGACCGGCCTGGCACCCCTGGAACTGCCCGCCGACCGGCCCCGCCCCCCGGTCCGCACCCCCCACGGCGCCACCTGCCAGTTCACCATCGGCGCCCCCACCACTACCGGGCTCAGGACCCTCGCCCGCGGCCACGACGCCACCTTGTTCATGGTGCTGGCCGCCGCCACCCAGCTGCTGCTCTCCCGCTGGTCCGGCCAGGACGACATCGCCGTCGGCACCGCCGTCGCCGGCCGCGACCGCGCCGAACTCGAGCACATCATCGGGTTCTTCGTCAACACCATCGTGCTCCGCGCCGCCATCAACCCCCGCGACCCCTTCACCACATTCCTCACCCAGGTCCGCGACACCGCACTAGACGCCTTCAACCACCAGCACATCCCCTTCGAACGCGTCGTCGACGCCCTCCAGCCCGACCGCGACACCAGCCGCACCCCCCTGTTCCAGGCCATGATCCTGCTGCAGAACACCCCCGCCACCACCCCCGCACTACCCGGCCTCGACCTCGAGCCCGTCCCGCTGCCGCTCACCACCGCCAACTTCGACCTGATAGCAGAATTCCGCGAATACGACGGCCAGCTCGCCGCGGCACTGACCTACAGCACCGACCTGTTCGACACCACGACGGTGGAGCGGATGACCGGGCACCTGCAGATCCTCCTCGCCGCCATCGCCGCCCATCCCGAGCGCACGCTGAGCAGCATCGAGCTGGCCACCCCCGCCGAACAAACCCAGGTCCTGGCCGCCGGGACCGGCCCGGCCCGCGACGTGCCGGCCGGCACGTTCCCCGAACTGTTCCAGGCACAGGCGCACCGCACACCGGACGCTACCGCGCTGGTCGCCGGCCCGGCGACGTTCAGCTACGCCGACCTCAACACCCGGGCCAACCAGCTGGCCCGCCACCTGGCCGCCGCCGGCGCCGCCCCCGAACACCTCATCGCCCTGGCCCTGCCCCGCACCCCCGACATGATCACCGCCATCCTCGCCGTCCACAAAACCGGCGCCGCCTACCTCCCCATCGACCCCGCCCTCCCCCCCGCACGCATCCAGCTTCCTGCTCACCGACGCCCGCCCCGCACTCATCATCACCACCACCACGGCACAACCACCCGGCGACACCGCCGCGCCCCGGCTCCTGCTCGACGACCCCGCCACCGCCACCGCGATCGCCCGCCACCCCGGCACCGACCTGACCAGGCCCCTGGACCCGGCCAGCCCCGCCTACGTCATCTACACCTCCGGCTCCACCGGAACCCCCAAAGGCGTCATCGTCCCCCACGCCGGCCTGGCCAACCTGGCCGCCAGCCAGCGTGCCCGCTTCCTCCCCCCCGACGGCACCCCGCTGCGCGCCGCGCTGACCGCCTCGTTCTCCTTCGACGCCTCATGGGAAGCACTGCTGCTGCTCGCCAGCGGCCACCAGCTGCACCTGATCGACGACCAGATGCGCATGGACCCCGCCGCGCTGGCCCGGTACATCGCGGATCAGCGCATCGACCTCATCAACACCACCCCCTCCTACCTGGACCAGCTCCTCGCGGCCGGCCTCCTGACCGGCGACCAGCACCGGCCCGGGATCATCCTGCCCGGCGCCGAGCCCGTCCCCGCCCGCCTGTGGCAGGCCCTCGCCGCAGCACCCGGCACCGCCAGCCACAACCTGTACGGCCCCACCGAGACCACCATCGACGCCGTCTCGTGCCCGGTCATCGCCGGGACCCGGCCAGCCATCGGCCGCCCGATCGGCAACACCCAGGCCTACATACTCGACCCCGACCTGCGGCCGTGCCCGCCCGGGATCCGCGGCGAGCTGCATATCGCCGGGGCGGGGCTGGCCCGCGGCTACCTCAACCAGCCCGGGCTGACCGCCCAGAAGTTCACCGCCTGCCCCTACGGCCCGCCCGGCCAGCGCATGTACGCGACCGGGGACCTGGCCCGCTGGACCGGGGACGGCCAGCTCGAATACCTGGGCCGCGCCGATGAGCAGGTCAAGATCCGCGGGTTCCGGATCGAGCCCGCCGAGATCGAGACAGCCCTGCTCCGCCACCCCGCCATCGCCGGCGCCGCCGTCCTGGCCCGCGAAGACAACGGCCGCAAGCAGCTCGCCGCCTACCTCATCCCCGACCCCGCCGCCAGCCCGCCGTCCGCCGCGGACCTGCGCGGCTGGCTCACGGACACCTTGCCCGATTACATGATCCCGGCCACCTTCACCGCCCTGGACGCCCTGCCCCTCACCGCCAACGGCAAACTCGACCGCCGCGCCCTGCCCGCCCCCGGCCGCGACACCGCAGCCGGCTACGTCCCGCCGCGCACCCCCGCCGAGCACGCCATCGCCGCCATCTGGGCCGGCGTCCTGGGCCTGGACCAGGTCGGCATCCACGACAACTTCTTCGAACTCGGCGGCGACTCCATCCTCTCCATCCAGATCACGTCCCGGCTGCGGGCCGCGCTGGGGGCGGAGCTGTCCCCGCGCGTCATATTCACCAGCCCCACCATCGCCGGGCTGGCCGCCGTGATACCCGGCCAGGACCCGGCAGGCCTGGCCGCGCTGCCCATCCCCGCAGTCCCCCACGACGGGCCGCTGCCGCTGTCATTCGCCCAGCAGCGGCTGTGGTTCCTCGACCAGTTCGAACCCGGCAGCACCCAGTACGTCACCGCGGCAGCGACCCGGCTGGCCGGCCCGCTCGATACCAGCGCCCTGGAGCAGGCCCTGACCACGCTGGTGGCCCGCCACGAGTCGCTGCGGACCACCCTGGACACCCGCGACGGGCGCGGCGTGCAGCTCATCGGTCCGCCCTATGACGTGCGGCTACCGCTGCTCGACCTGTCCGGGCTGCCGCAGGACCAGCGCGAGGCCGAGATCACCGCGATCACGGCCAGGGAGTCCTCCGAGCCTTTCGACCTGCGCCAGGGCCCGCTCATCCGCGTCCGGCTGGTCCGGGCCGCCGCGGACGACCACGTGCTTACCCTGACCATGCACCACGTCATCACCGACGGCTGGTCGATGGGAGTCCTGACCCGCGAGCTGAGCGAGCTCTACACCGCCGCGGTAACCGGCCGGGAACCGGCCCTGGACCCGCTGCCCGTCCAGTACGCCGACTACGCCATCTGGCAGCGCGACCAGCTCACCGACACCGCGCTGGCCGCCGGCCTGGACTACTGGACCACCCAGCTGACCGGCCTGGCACCCCTGGAACTGCCCGCCGACCGGCCCCGCCCCCCGGTCCGCACCCCCCACGGCGCCACCTGCCAGTTCACCATCGGCGCCCCCACCACTACCGGGCTCAGGACCCTCGCCCGCGGCCACGACGCCACCTTGTTCATGGTGCTGGCCGCCGCCACCCAGCTGCTGCTCTCCCGCTGGTCCGGCCAGGACGACATCGCCGTCGGCACCGCCGTCGCCGGCCGCGACCGCGCCGAACTCGAGCACATCATCGGGTTCTTCGTCAACACCATCGTGCTCCGCGCCGCCATCAACCCCCGCGACCCCTTCACCACATTCCTCACCCAGGTCCGCGACACCGCACTAGACGCCTTCAACCACCAGCACATCCCCTTCGAACGCGTCGTCGACGCCCTCCAGCCCGACCGCGACACCAGCCGCACCCCCCTGTTCCAGGCCATGATCCTGCTGCAGAACACCCCCGCCACCACCCCCGCACTACCCGGCCTCGACCTCGAGCCCGTCCCGCTGCCGCTCACCACCGCCAACTTCGACCTGATAGCAGAATTCCGCGAATACGACGGCCAGCTCGCCGCGGCACTGACCTACAGCACCGACCTGTTCGACACCACGACGGTGGAGCGGATGACCGGGCACCTGCAGATCCTCCTCGCCGCCATCGCCGCCCATCCCGAGCGCACGCTGAGCAGCATCGAGCTGGCCACCCCCGCCGAACAAACCCAGGTCCTGGCCGCCGGGACCGGCCCCGCCCGCGACGTGCCGGCCGGCACGTTCCCCGAACTGTTCCAGGCACAGGCGCACCGCACACCGGACGCTACCGCGCTGGTCGCCGGCCCGGCGACGTTCAGCTACGCCGACCTCAACACCCGGGCCAACCAGCTGGCCCGCCACCTGGCCGCCGCCGGCGCCGCCCCCGAACACCTCATCGCCCTGGCCCTGCCCCGCACCCCCGACATGATCACCGCCATCCTCGCCGTCCACAAAACCGGCGCCGCCTACCTCCCCATCGACCCCGCCCTCCCCCCCGCACGCATCCAGCTCCTGCTCACCGACGCCCGCCCCGCACTCATCATCACCACCACCACGGCACAACCACCCGGCGACACCGCCGCGCCCCGGCTCCTGCTCGACGACCCCGCCACCGCCACCGCAATCGCCCGCCACCCCGGCACCGACCTGACCAGGCCCCTGGACCCGGCCAGCCCCGCCTACGTCATCTACACCTCCGGCTCCACCGGAACCCCCAAAGGCGTCATCGTCCCCCACGCCGGCCTGGCCAACCTGGCCGCCAGCCAGCGTGCCCGCTTCCTCCCCCCCGACGGCACCCCGCTGCGCGCCGCGCTGACCGCCTCGTTCTCCTTCGACGCCTCATGGGAAGCACTGCTGCTGCTCGCCAGCGGCCACCAGCTGCACCTGATCGACGACGACACCCGCACCGACCCCGACGCGCTGACCGGCTACATCGCCGACCAGCACATCGACCTCATCAACACCACCCCCACCTACCTCGACCAGCTCCTCGCCGCCGGCCTCCTGACCGGCCACCAGCACCGGCCCGGGATTATCCTGACCGGCGCCGAGCCCGTCCCCGCCCGCCTGTGGCAGGCCCTCGCCGCAGCACCCGGCACCGCCAGCCACAACCTGTACGGCCCCACCGAGACCACCATCGACGCCACCACCAGCCCCATCACAGGGACCCAGCCAGCCATCGGCCGCCCGATCGGCAACACCCAGGCCTACATACTCGACCCCGGCCTGCGGCCGTGCCCGCCCGGGATCCGCGGCGAGCTGTATATCGCCGGGGCGGGGCTGGCCCGCGGCTACCTGGGCCAGCCGGGCCTGACGGCGGCGCGGTTCACCGCCTGCCCGTTCGGCCCTCCCGGCCAGCGCATGTACGCGACCGGGGACCTGGCCCGCTGGACCGGGGACGGCCAGCTCGAATACCTGGGCCGCGCCGATGAGCAGGTCAAGATCCGCGGGTTCCGGATCGAGCCCGCCGAGATCGAGACAGCCCTGCTCCGCCACCCCGCCATCGCCGGCGCCGCCGTCCTGGCCCGCGAAGACAACGGCCGCAAGCAGCTCGCCGCCTACCTCATCCCCGACCCCGCCGCCAGCCCGCCGTCCGCCGCGGACCTGCGCGGCCACCTGGCCGCCGCCCTGCCCGACTACATGATCCCGGCCACCTTCACCGCCCTGGACGCCCTGCCCCTCACCGCCAACGGCAAACTCGACCGCCGCGCCCTCCCCGCCCCCGGCCGCGACACCGCAGCCGGCTACGTCCCGCCGCGCACCCCCGCCGAACACGCCATCGCCGCCATCTGGGCCGGCGTCCTGGGCCTGGACCAGGTCGGCATCCACGACAACTTCTTCGAACTCGGCGGCGACTCCATCCTCTCCATCCAGATCGTCTCCCGCGCCCGCCGGGCCGGCCACCAGTTCACCGTCAAGGACCTGATCCTCCACCAGACAATCGCCGAACTCGCACCCCGCGCCACCCCCGCCGCCGCCCGCCCCGCCGCGCACCAGCCCCTCACCGGCCCCGCCCCCCTCACCCCCATCCAGCAATCGTTCTTCCAGGGACGTCGGGGAAACCCGCGGCACTTTAACCAATCGATGCTCATCGAACTGGCAGCTGATGTTGATGAAGCGGCTTTGCGCCATGCCCTTGACGCATTGCTCGCGCATCACGACATCCTGCGGACACGGTTCGAGGAGGCCGACGGAGAATGGCGCGGCCACGTCGCGCCTGTTGCGCCCGCGGCTCTCGAACGACATGACCTCGCCGAGGTCGACCCTCGCGAGCAGGAGGCGGTCATGGAGAAGGTCGCCAACGACGTCCACACGAGTTTCAACCTCGCGACCGGCCCGTTGTTCAAGGCCGTGCTGTTCGCACGAGGCCCGGAGCAGGGACCTTGCCTCTTCCTCGTCGCACATCATCTTGTCATTGACGTCGTGTCCTGGCGGATCCTGCTCGACGATCTCGACGTTGCGTACCGGCAGGCCGTGGATCGGATACCTGTCGAACTCGGGCCCGCGTCCACGTCGTTCCCCGACTGGGCGGAGCGGCTGCGATCCCATGTTGCGGCTGGCAAGCTGGACGGTGAGCTGGAGCACTGGTCCGAGGTACTGGGCTCCTGCTCCCCGCTTCCCGTGGACCACGCGCCCGCCGATCTGGCCAGCCCGGAAGCCGCGGTACACGCTCAGCTCAGCGTCGAGGAAACCGACGCGCTGTTGCGTGTCGCGCCGACGGCGTACCGCACCCGGATCAACGACGTCCTGCTCGCGGCTCTGGCATGGGCACTGTGCAGGTGGACCGGCACAAGCCGGGCATGCGTCGATCTCGAAGGCCACGGCCGCGAAGATCTCCTGGACGGTGTGGACCTGTCCCGGACCGTCGGCTGGTTCACCACGGTCTTCCCTGTCACGCTGGAGGTTCCCGGGCAGCGTCAGCCTGGCTGGCGCGCGCTGATCAAGTCGGTGCGCCGGCAGCTCCGGGCCGTGCCGGAAAACGGCATCGGCTTCGGCGCGCTACGTTATCTCGGCTCCGCGGCCGCCCGCGACCGGCTGTCAGCCTCACCCGGCCCCCAGATCGCGTTCAACTATCTCGGCCAGTTCGACGCCCGATCCGCGGATGCCGACGGCGGACTACGCCGGGCCGCTCTCGGCCCACTCGGCCAGGACCATGATCCGTCCGATCACGACCCGCACCTGCTCCAGGTCATCGGCGCGACCCAGGCCGGCCGCCTGGAGTTCACCTGGTTCTACCGGCCAGACGTGCACGACAAATCCACCGTAGAGCGTATCGCTGGGGAATTCACCGATGCATTGCGGCACATCGCCCGCGAATGCCTGGGGACCTGATGCAACCGCCACTATCGAGAAACCGTAACTATCAGCTCCTCTGGGGCAGCAGGATGCTGTCCGGATTCGGCTTGAGCAGCGCGGGGATCGCCTTCCCGCTGCTGGTGCTCACTGCCACCGGGTCCGCGGCCGAATCCGGAGTCGTGCTCGGAACGATCGCGGCAACCCAGATCGCGGCCGGGCTCCCCGCCGGCGTGCTCGCGGACCGCTGGAACCGCAAGTACATTATGGTCGGCTGCGAAGCGATGCTGGCCGCGGCCTCCGCAAGTTTGGTCGTCGCGCTCATCCGGCACGCCCTGATCATCCCGCAAATTATCGTCGTAGCAGGCGTGATCGGGGTATGCGGAGGGTTGTTCGAACCGGCGGAATCCGCGTCATTGCCGAACCTGGTGCAAGACCGCCAGGTGTCGACGGCGCTGGCGATGAACTTTGCCAGGAGTTCGCTCGGCGGCCTCTCCGGTACCGCCGCGGGGGGATTCCTGTTCGCCGTCGGCAGAGCGGTGCCGTTCGTCGCCGACATGGTCAGCCATGCCGCGGCGTGTTTCGCGCTGATATTCCTGCGCATACCCTCCCCGCCTGCCCGGCCTCAGCCGACAGGCAACCTCCGCCGCGAGATGCTCGACGGCCTGCGCTGGGTATGGCACCAGCGCCTCATCCGGGTCCTGGCGATGTGCGCGCTGGTACTGAACTTCTTCTTCACCGCTTTTTACCTTGTCATCATCGTGCTGGCACGACGCAGGGGCATTCCATCCGGCGAAATCGGCGTGATGGCAGCCATGCTGGGCGCGGGCGGTGTGACGGGTTCTCTGCTCGCGCCCTACCTCCACAACAAGTTGAGCCCGTTCGCCTCGATCGCCTCGGTGTTCTGGGTTATCACGGCGCTTGTCCCCATGGCCGTCTTCGTCCACAGCGGCTACCTGATGGGCGCGCTGCTCTTCGGCATCGCGCTGATGCCGCCGACAGCGAACACCACGATCATGACCCGGCAGCTCCTGATCACGCCGGACCACCTGCGTGGCAGGCTCAGCGGCGTGATCGGGCTGATCGCCGGGGCCGCCGCCGCCGTAGGCCCGATGGTCGGCGGCATCCTGATAGAACTGCTGCCCGGCACCCAGGCGGTGCTAGTCTGCGCGGTCGGCATCGCCGCTATCACGCTCGTGGTCACGGCAAGTCCCACGCTGCGTCACTTTCCCCGGCTCGAGAGCGCAGATGACAACCAGGCCCCGATTGCCGTAGCCGAAACATTACTCAATCCGAACTCCCAGCTCATCGCGGAAGGAGACAACAAAATGGATGACGACGCCACGTATGAGGTGCTGCGCAATGACGAGGACCAGTACTCACTGTGGCTAGCTGGCCACGACGTCCCGGCCGGCTGGTATCTGGTGGGGAAACAGGGCACCAAAGACGAATGCTCTGCGTACGTCGACGAGGTATGGACGGACATGCGGCCGCGCAGTTTGCGGGAGCGGATGGAGACAGAGGCACGGTCCTGACCGGGTGTGACCTGGATGGAGGATTCCCGGTGGCGCGCAGGAAATCGAGTACGTCGAGCTTTATAAAAACGATGAGCGATCCGGTACCGGGAATCGAGAAATTCCTCGAAGCTCACGAGTGCGTCGCTGCGACGGTCAGAGCCGGACAGGCAGGTGGTTTCGGGATCTTTCGGGCACCGTTGGCTTATGGCCCAAAACCGGCATTTACCCCATAAGCCTTCCCGCTTCCGGGATTACCGTGGAGGATCGGGACCTGACGGAAAGAAAGGCGCCAAAAACGATATCCAAAATTCCGTCAGGTCCGGAATTTCCGCGATCATGAGTCCGATTTGTGGTGGTCGTGAGCGCTGGACGTGGACATAGCGGGCAAACGTGCCTGACGCACCCGGGGCAGGAGCCCGCGGGATCGGTTTTGACCGCATACGTTCCCGGCGTAGCCAAGCCCACGGCGCCCGAGCACACGGGCGATGACGCCAACAAGATCCTTTCGGCGCTCGCCATACCTCATGACCCGCTCGCGTTCCCGCTGGTGGACGCCACGGAAGGCACCACGCGACTAGACGGCTTCTTCGAAGCAGATGCCAAGAGATATCCCGCTACTGGTCAGGGCGCGTCCTATAACTCTGGCCGCATGGACCCCGCAGCCCACGATCATCGTGTGACGGAAGGGGTACGTTGCGCCAACCACCCCCACGGGTGGGGTACGTTGCGCCAACCATGCCCTTCAGTATCCACCGCGGAGTACTTCTAAACACGCCCTGGTACTACAACCGCGCGCCGTGAACCGCTGTCCATTCCGGAACGGCTGATATCGCTTATACACTCGAATAGAGGCTGGTATAAGGGCAATTCGGCCCAGCCAGGAAGGTGTTCGCTTGGCGGGCACTGTCGAAGTACTAACCGTGAGGCAGGGCTAACCGTGAGCCGACGACGTGCTGCCCGGCGCGCGCGTGTAGAGGCTCGCGGAGCCAGGTACAAGCAGTTCAGGGTCATCGCGCAGTATCTGCTCGTGCAAGTCCCGCACCGGAGCGCTCGGCGCTATGCCGAGTTCGTCATCCAGCCCCCGCCGCAGCTCATGGAACACCTGCAGGGCCTCCCCCCGCCTGCCGCTACGGTACAAGGCCAGCATGAACTGGCCCCATAGCCGTTCCCTGAGAGGGTTCGCGCGTACGCACGGCCGCAGTTGACCGGCTACGTCAACATGACGGCCGAGCGTCAGCCGCACCTCGGCCCAGTCCTCGACCGCGTTCAGCCGTTCCTCGTCAAGGTTCGCGGCGGCATCACTCAGCGACCAGGACTTCGGCACTCCCTGGAGCACGGGGCCTCGCCACAAGCTCAGCGCAAGCCGCAAGGCATCGTCAGCGGCGTCCAGGTGACCGCTCCTGAGCAGGTCCCGGCCTTCTCCGGCGTGTTCGGAGAACACCAGTAGATCCAGGTCGCTGGTATCTACCAGCATCCGATATCCACCGACGAGGGTTTCTATAGGAGCGGCGTCAGGGTCGCGTGGCGAGAGTAGTCTGCGCAGTCCCCATATGTAGGTCTTCAGCAGACCGCGGGCTGTGTTCGGCTGCCCGTCTTCCCACAAGTTGCCTATGAGATGATCTGTGGTCACGACCTCGTTGTGAGAAAGGAGCAAAGTGGCTAGGAGCTGGCGGTGCTTGGGCCGGGCGATCGAAATTCTTTCTCCGGTGACAGCACACGCCTCAAGCGGTCCCAAGACCCTATACTTCACGCCCTTCCCCTCCCGCCCGACGCTTGGTCAGCGCCGAACATGTGAACCCCCGTTCCGGTTCACCGAGCAGCTCACGCAGCTATCACGGGAATTTTCGCGGTTGGTTGAACGGGGGAGCACGTTGCGGGGTGTTCACACGTTGCGGGATCTTCATGGGTTGAGTCTTGCTCGCGGCGTTAATACCCGGTTAACATTCGATCATCATAAGGTGCCGGTGGGGTTTTACGGCAGGGGTTTGGGGATCTTATGGAGATGGAGACAGAATAGATGGGGACGGAATTCTGTCTGCTCGGCCCTTTAATGGTGCGCAGCGGGACGGCTGTGGTGCCGGTCCCGCGGGGAAAGCAGCGGGCGGTGCTGGCAGCGCTCCTGCTGAGCGCGGGGCGGGTGGTGTCGCTGAACGATCTCGGGGAGGTGCTGTGGGGGGACAGGCCGCCGCCGTCAGCGCGGGTGGCTGTCCAGAACCATGTGATGCGACTGCGCCGCAGCCTGGCAGATGCCGGTTCTCGGATCCGCACGCAGCCGCCGGGCTACCTGATCCGCGTCGAGGCCGACGAGGTGGATGTGACCCGGTTCGAAGCACACGCGGACGCCGCGCGGGCAGCGGCCCGGGACCGCGCCTGGGAGGCCACGGCGGCGCAGGCGGGTGCGGCGCTCGCGTTGTGGCGGGGCGAGCCGCTGGCTGATGTGGGATCGGAGGTGCTGGCGTCGCGGGAGGGCCCCCGGCTGGCCGAGATGCGGTTGCAGGCGCTGGAGACCCGTATCGACGCGGACCTGCACCTGGGCCGTCACGCCGAGGTGATTTCTGAACTGCGGCACCTAGCCGCGGCTCATCGGCTGCGCGAGCGGCTGCACGGCCTGCTGATGCTGGCCTTGTACCGGGACGGCCGTCTGGCTGAGGCGCTGGCGGCGTACCAGCAGGCCCGCGCCGTGCTGGTCGAGGAACTCGGCACCGAACCGGGCGCCGGGCTGAGCCAGGTACACCGGCAGATCCTGGCCGGCGATCCGGCACTCATGGTGCCGGAGCCAGCGTCGCATGCGGGCGGCCGGCCCGCGGTGCCGCGCCGTTTCACAGCGTTGAATTGGCCTGGGCCTCCGGCCGCGGCGCCGGCGGCGACCGCGGGCCGCCGGGTCTCAACGCGAGGGGATGCGCAGATGCGGCCGACGGTGGATGTGTTCCCGGTAGCGATCGGCTACTACGCCGATGCGGATCTGGCCGACCTGGACGTCGAGGCACCGGTCGGACGGCTTGTCGACTTGCTGGCCCCCTTCGGCGGCCGTCGCCGGCCGTGGCGGCATCCCGCCCGTGACCGCGGCGCCGACGCGGTCCAGCACCGGCTGCGGGAATGGCCTGGCCCGCAGCCTCCCGTGGGTGGCGCCGGTAAGCCGGACGACTCCGCGGCGGATCCGCCGACCGGGTGTTCGGTGCTGTACTGGGCCGGGCATGGCTGGTCAGATGGCACCCGCACGGCGCTAGCTCATGCCCGTAGCCCGGCCGCGGTCGGCGGGTCGGGGCTGGAGCCGCAGCAGCTGGCGCAGGCAATCCGCGCGCGGCAGGCGAATGCCGGGGCGCAGAAGCAGGCAGGCGATGCCGGAGGCTGGGCCATGGTCATCGTGGAGACCAGCCATGCGGTCCAGATCGCCGACGCGGTCATGGCGGCGCTGCACGGCCCGGACCCCCCGGCCCGGCTGCTGGTGGTCGCGGTCCCCGGCGACGGTGCCGTCCCGACGGGCGGGTTCACTGCTGTGCTGGCGAACCTGCTGGCCGGCACTTACCGGGCTGAATGCCGGATTTTGCTGCGCGATCTGGCCGCCCAGCTCGAGCGGGTGCTCGGCCCGGGCAACGTGTTTCAGCGCGCGCTCGGCGAGGCTGCCCTGGTCCGGAGGGACCCGCCAGTGGCGCCGGAGGATGCCTCGAGTTGATGTTCTTGCTGGCCGAAGAGGGAGCGCACAGTGAACGACGAACTGCTGGTGTCCGACGCGGCCCATTTCCGGGTCGACTACGAGATCAACCCATACATGCGCACCGACGTCCAGCCCGACCCGGCGGCGGCAATCATCGAGCACGAGGCGATCGTGGCGGCGCATCTCGCGGCAGGCCGCATGGTCGAGTACCTGCCGTCCGCACCGGAGTGCCCGGACATGGTGTTCGCCGCCAACGCTGCCTTGGTCCGCGGTGGCCGAGCCGTCCTGGGCAGTCCGCCACTCGACCGAAAGCCTGAGATCCCATACTTTCAAGAATGGCTGACCGGGCGCGGGTACGAAATCATCGAGGCTCCGTACGCCTTCAGCGGCCAGGGTGACGCGTTGGCGTTCGGCGATCTCCTGCTGGCGGGGTATGGCCATCGCACCGACCGGCGCATGCACGCGATATTGGCCAGGGAGCTTGGCTATGAGGTGGTACCGCTGCGCACCGTTAGCCCGCGCTGGTTTGACCTCGACCTGGCGGTCGCGGTCATCGGCGGCCCGCAAACGCTCGCCTACTGCCCGCAGGCACTCGACGCGCGCAGCCGCCGACGCGTGCACGGGCTCGCGGTAGACCTAATCGAGGTGTCTGTGGACGAGGCGGCGCGGTTCGCGCTCAACCTGATCAGCGACGGTACCACCGTGACCATGACCCGGGGCGTACCGCGGCTGGCTGGCGCGCTGCGCGAGCGTGGTCTGCGGGTGGTCGAACTCGACACGACCGAACTCGCCAAGGGCGGTGGCGGGGTCCGCTGCACCGCCCTGACCCTGGACAGCGAATCTCAGGAGGTTCTTACTTGACCTTCAGGGCATCTAGGCGCCGCCGCAGTTCAGCGCGCGTGACGGCGTTCTGGGTGAGGGCTATTGCCTGCTGGTAAGCATCCGCTGCGGCTGGCCGGTCGCCGGCCCGGTTGAGCAGTTCGGCGTGGGTGGCGTGCAGCGGCTGGTAGTGCTGGAGCGCGGGATCGGCCAGCAGCAGCCGGACTAGTTCCAGGCCGGCCTGGGGTCCTTCGGCGAACCCGACGGCTGCCGCGTGGTTGACCTCGACCACGGCTGACGGGCTGAGCCTGCCCAGGGCGGCGTATAGGTCGGCGATCTGCGCCCAGTCGGTGGCGTCCGGGTCGGCTGCCTGAATGTGCAGGGCGGTGATCGCGGCCTGTAGCTGATACTGACCGGGGCTGTGGAACCGTACAGCCCTTTCCAGTGCTCGCAGCCCGTCGGCGATCTGTGCATGGTCCCATAGCGAGCGGTCCTGGTCAGCAAGCGCCACGTAGCCGCCCGTGCCGGTGCGGGCGGCCCGGCGGGCGTCGTGCAGCAGCATGAGCGCGACCAGTCCCCACGCGTCGGCCTCGCTGGGCATCAGCTCCACGAGCAGCCGTCCGAGGCGGATCGCCTCGCCGCACAATTCGCCGCGGGTCAGCCGGTCGCCGGCGCTGGCCGAATATCCCTCGTTGAAGATGAGATACACGACGCGCAGGACGCCCTGCAGCCGTCCGGGAAGCTCGTCGTCGGCCGGTACCTGGTAGCGGATGCGCGCGTTGGCGATCTTGCGCTTGGCTCGGGCGATCCGCTTACCCATCGTCGGCTCGGTGACTACGAACGCATGGGCGATTTCGGCTGTGGTCAGACCGCCTAGCGTGCGCAGCGTCAGGGCGACCCGCGCCGAGCGGTCGAGTGCTGGGTGGCAGCAGGTGAAGATCAGCCGGAGCCGGTCATCGGCAATCATGCTTGCCTCACCGGTCGTGGGGTGCTCCTGCTCGTCTAGGCGGATGAGCTGGGCGAGCCGGGCGGCGCGGTCAGCCACTGAGCGGTTGCGGCGGAGCCGGTCGATAGCCCGCCGGCGTGCCGTGACGTTGATCCAGGCGGCCGGGTTGCGCGGGATGCCGTCCCGCGGCCAGGTCGCCAGGGCGGACTCGAACGCGTCTTGCACCGAGTCTTCGGCCAGCTGGAAGTCGTCCAGGTGTCTGATAAGGGTCGCCAGCACCGCGACGCGCTCGTCGCGGAAGACGCGCGCCGCCACCGCGGCCACCTCATCGGAGCCGGTCATGTCTGGTCAGCTGCCGGGTTGTCGCCCGGCCCCATCAGCGGGCGGACTTCCACCGAGCCGAACTCGGCGGTCGGGAACCTGGCGGCATGCCGCAGTGCTTCATCGAGGCCGTCGCAGTCGAGCAGGTAGAAACCCACCAGCACCTCCTTGGTGACGGCGAAGGGCCCGTCGGTCATCTCGGTCTCGCCGTTCCGCACCCGGACGGTTGTCGCGGCCTCCGTTCGGTGCAATGCGCCGTTGGCCACCAGCAGCCCGGCTTCACGCAAGCCCTCAGTCAGCTCCAGCCACAACGGCAGCTGACTCCAGCGCCGTCGCTCTTCCGCCTCGTCAGCCTCGGGCGCGTACAGCAGCACCAGGTATTGCGACATCGATCCTCCCCGGACTAGTCATCACGGCAGATACACCGATTCAGACTTGGGAGAGCGGCCAGAAGCATCGGTCATGCCGGGCAGAGGTGATTGGCCTCGACGAGCAACCTGCGTCCCCTCCATCAGGGCCCATGTCATCTCTCCCCGACCGTGTCCAAATCGCGGGTCGTGCCGCGACGAATGGATTAAGAGCCCGATGAGGGCTGCGGAAAACGGGAAGGAAGACACGACGATGGCGAGTAAGGAATCGCGGCGGGTAGGCATCTACTGGGAAACGGTTCTGCAGTCAACGCTGAACCCCAAGCCCGAGAACCTGGTGACCAACGCCCAGTGGGACCTCCTGACCGGCGAACCGGGCGGGGTCGACTATCTCGAGATCGACGCCGGCGGGGTTCCGGCGTTGTGGGCGATGCCGCACGGGACTGCTCAAGATGGCCCGGCGCTGTTGTGCTTCCACGGCGGCGGGTACGTAGGCGGGTCCATGTTCACGCACCGGAAGATGTTCGCTCACCTCGCGAAGGCGATCGGCGTCCGCGCGCTCTCGATCGACTACACCCTGCTGCCTCAGGGCGGCGTCTTTCCCCGCCCGGTCGTCGAGGGCGTGGCCGCCTACCAGTGGCTGCTTGACCAGGACATCCCGGCCGGGCGAATCGCGTTCGCGGGAGATTCGGCGGGCGGTCACCTGTCGATAGCTGTCCAGCTGCGGGCGCGTGAGCAGGGCCTGCCGCTGCCGGCGGGCGCGATGCTGATCTCACCCTGGACCGACCTGGAGATGACCGGCGAGTCGCTGGACTACAACGCGGGCAAGGACGCGATTTTCAACAAGCAGTGGATCACCGACATGGCCGCCGCGTTCCTCAACGGCCACGATCCCCGCGACCCCGAGACGATGCCGCTGCACGCTGATCTGCGCGGCTTCGGTCCCATCTACATCCAGGTGGGTGATCAGGAGCTGCTGCTCGACGACAGCCGTATGCTCGCCAAGCACGCCCAGCAGGCCGGAGCCGACGTCAAGATCGACGAGTTCCCCGGCCAGCAGCACTCCTTCCAGATGGCCGCAGGACTAGCACCCGAGGCAGACGACGCGATCACCCGGTTCGCCGCCTGGGCACGTCCCAAGCTGGGCATCACCGAGCCGGCAGCCCAGCCTGCCTGAGACCAGCACACCACACTGACCGGGTGCCCCGGCCAGGGCGCCAGGGCGGGTTCGGCAGCAGGCACGACCACCCGCCCCGGCACCCCCCGGGGCAGATACCAGCGCCATAAACCGCCATCTGCGCGCGAGTGGCGTTGCGCTGTCAGCTGGACGGGGAGCCCGCTGGGGGTGTTCATGATGAATGTGCTCTGCGGTTTGATGTCACCGGGGGGGACGGCGAGAGCCAGGTCAGGGAACCGGGTGAAAAGCTCGGGCACCGCGATGTCCGCTTCCATCCGCCCGAGCGGCATGCCGATGCAACGGTAAATTCCGTGACCGAACGACAGATGGTCCTTCCTCGGGCGCCGCACGTCGAAGTTGTCCGCGGTGGCCCCGTGCACCGCCGGATCACGACCCATCGCGGCGAAATTCATCAGCACCGGGTCACCCGCCAGGATCGTGACACCGTCGATCGCCACGTCCTCGACGGGGAACCGGAACGGCAGATGCGCGACGGGCGCCTCGGCGCGGAGCGTCTCCTCGATCGCGTCCTGCCAGGAGGCTTGCCCGGTCCTGATCGATTCCAGCTGCCCCGGATGAGAAAGCAGCGCGAACACGGTGTTCGTGACGAGGTTCGTGGCCGGCTCGGTACCGGTGCCGAGCAGCAGGAGCAGGGTACCCACCATCTCCGCGTCGCTCAGCTGCGAGCCGTTTTCTTCCCTCGCGGCGAGCAGGTCGGTGGTCAGGTCGTCGCCCTGCGCGCTGCGTTTTGACTCCACCAGAGCGCCCATTTCCTGAATCACCTGCCCGACGGCGGCGGCGATCTCCTCTTCGGTCATCGTCGTGTCGACTTGGGCCTCGCCGCCGCGCAGGATCGTCGCCCGTGCTTGTTCGGGCACGCCGATCAGGTCGAACATCACCCTGGACGCCAGCGGGTGCGCGAACTCTTTCTTCAGGTCCGCCGGCGTTCCGGGAGGGCCGCTGTCCAGGCCGTCCAGCAGGTCGGCCACGATCCCCTCGATGGCCGGGCGCATGGCCTCAACTCGGC
Organism: uncultured Acidobacteriaceae bacterium; assembly: GCA_963709305.1. Taxonomy (GTDB): domain Bacteria; phylum Acidobacteriota; class Terriglobia; order Terriglobales; family Acidobacteriaceae; genus Sulfotelmatobacter. Next base: position 778,484 of record CAVPWO010000019.1, read on the forward strand.
GCGGCGTGAACGCCTTCGCCACCAGTCGCCTGAGGCGGGTGTGCGCACCGCCGTAAGTGGTGGACAGGTTCTCCATGAGCGCCCAGCCGATCAGCGGGAACTCAGGGCTTATCTCGCCATTGATTAAGGCCGTCCAGTGCTGGCGTGCGTCCTTTGAGAAACGCTGGTCGGAAAGCACTTGCTTGCCGACCTCGTATCCGGTGACCGACCACGCGGTCACGCCATCGGGAAGCTCTACTTGGGCAACCGGGCCCTGCGCGCGAATTCGCGCTCCCTCCGCGTGGATATCGGTGCCCGTTAGGTCGATCACCACAGCATCGGTGTTTCCCATGACATGCCCTTCAGCGCCTCTAGGCCGTCGGGACGGCGAATGCCCGCGAGTCGGCCGAGGCCCACTGCGAGCCTGACATCGGTACCCCCGCCGCGACTTCTTTCTGGTTGCGGGTGCGACGCCGCTTGCCGCGCGCACGGGCAAGTCACGCAACCGGGAGGATGCGGGCAGCAGCGGCCGAACGCTACACTCGGCAGGCACTGGTATGCCAAGAGCAGGCACGACGTGATGGGGGTCGGATATGAACGCTCCAGTAACCACTATCGACGCACGTTTCAGTGACGAGGGCGCGGCCGCCACCGCGTGGGACGAGACGACTCAGGCGCTCGAACAGGCGGAGTTGTTCTGGATATGCACGGTGCGTTCCGACGGCCGGCCTCATCTCACGCCGCTGGTCGCGGTATGGCTGGACGGAACGCTGTACTTCTGCACTGGTGGCACCGAGCAGAAGTTCCTCAATCTGGCGAGCAACCCTAACGTCCTGCTGCTGACAGGCTGTAACAGCTGGGATCGCGGCCTGGATGTGACGGTCGAGGGAAAGGCCGTCCAGGTCACCGGCGAGGACCTGCTCAGGCGGCTGGCCACGGCGTGGGCCGCGAAGTGGGACGGCCGGTGGGAATGGACCATAGCGGACGGCAAGTTTGAGCACGCGGGCGGTTTTCCCGTTCCGGTCTTCGCGGTCAAGCCGGCGAAAGTCCTCGCGTTCGCGAAAGGCAGTTTCAGCGTTACCAGGCACGCTTTCTGACCTTGATGGCAGCATCCTGAGATGCTGCCGCCATCGCCCGTTTTACTGGTCGCTGTATGTGTTCTATGGCGGCGACATCAGGGAGGATGAGCTGCCGTGATGCACGATCTGCACCGCCGTCGCGCCCGTGCGTACGTACGACACCAACCCTGATACTGCAACAGCGCCCGCCAGGCTAACACCTTCCCGGCTGGGCCGAAATTGCCCTGTATGCCAGCCTCTATTGGAGTGTATGAGCGATATTTCCATGATCACGAATGGTTGTGTGGGCTATAGCCCATAAAAGGCTTCGTGATCATGGAAATCAGCCGTTCCGGAACGCACAGCGGTACACGGCGCGCGGTATGCCGACAGGCGGCGTGGCCGTGTTCGCGCCGCTGCCGTCTCTGTTGCCTGTGGCTAATGCCGCGTCAGGTAACGTTCGCCCGGTAGCTCGCGGGCCGCGGCATACCAGCCCGAATCGTCATCGGCCCAGTCCCGGAGCTGGACTACCCCGTCATCGAGTCCGCGATCCTGAATAGCCGAAGTGTGCCAGGCCGGCGGCCAGTGTGTCCGGCGCCCGCAGGTCAGCAACCACCAAGATCATCAAGCCGAAGGATGCTCCCACAGACCCCGGCGTGACCTCACGGCTGGCGCGCGGAAGTAGGGCAAAGGGGAATGGCGGCGATGACAGAATCTTCGCCCGCGGCGGGCAGGCAGGGGCAGTGCTGCCGGTTTGTGTTTCGCGCGGGAACGGTTCCTCATCCTGGGCCGGGTGTGGATGGCTGGACGTCCGCCGACGGTTTGACCTGCTCCCGGGTGCCGGCGGCGCCGGGGCCGCGCAACCGGGGAGGTGCGGCGGGCTTTTGCGTCATGGGAGCGTGATGACGCGGCCGGCAGCTAGCGGGGCGCCGATCCGCGCGCACACGCTGATGGGCGGTGGGCCGTTGATGACTGCTGAAAGCACCGTCGGGGCGAGAGCAGCACTGGCGGCCTTCCCCGGGATCGCCGGCGTCACGGTCACCGGGCCTGATGCCGGGCAGGCCGGCCGATGCCGGATCGGCCGCGTCGTGCCGTCCGGCCCCGGCCTGGACGTGCCCGGACCGCACGCGAGGAAGCCGCTGGGTGACGGCAGCATGCCGGCCGCGGTCATGGTCGCCGGCGAGAACCCCGTGGCGGCGAGGACGGTTAATGCCGCCGCGCTGCCGTCGGCCCGGCCAGATGGCTGGCGCGCGGGAATAACAGGCAAAGGAGATGACCGGAAATGACGGAATCCTCGCTCGCCCTTGACCAGGAATCGACTCGGTACCCGCTGTCTTTCACCCAGGAATGGTTCCTCACCATGGACAAGGGCGATGACGGCGGCACGTTCGGCCCCCGGTTCATGATCGTCTCCGCGCTGCGCGTGACCGGCCACGTGGACCTCGCGATCCTCCAGGGCTCGCTCGACGACGTGGTCGAGCGCCATGAACTGCTCCGCACCCAGGTGGTCAGGGACGCTGATCCGCCATATCAGGTGGTGCTCCCGCCGTGCCGGGTGCCGCTGGATGTCACGGATGTGCCGCAGGCCGCCGGCAAGCCGCGGGACCTGGCCGTCCAGGAACTGATCCTGCAGGCTGAGGCAGGCTCGATAAGCGCCCACGAGGTACCGCTGATGAAGGCGCGGCTGTGCAAGTTCGATGACCGCGACAGCCTCCTGCTCCTGACCGTGCACCACTCCGTATCAGATGGCTGGTCGGTCCACGTCATCCTGCACGACCTCGCCGCCTTCTACACAGCCCGGCGCACCGGCACCGCCGCGGTGCTGCCGCAGATGCGGCAATACCGCGAATACGCGGCATGGCAGCGAGCCAACGCCGCCAGTACCGCCGACGACGGCGCCCCGGCCTACTGGCAGCGCAAGCTCGACGGCGCGCGTGAATTCACCATCCCGAACGACCGCGAGCACCCCGACACCTACTCCAGGCCCTACTCGATGCACGTCCACGACATCGAACCAGAGATCATGACCGCCGCTACAGCCCTCGCCGCCGCTACCCGCAGCACCCTGTTCACGGTCATGCTCTCGGCCTTCTACATCCTGGCCCACAGCCTCACCGGCACCACCGACCTGACGATCCGGGCCTTCACCGCCGGCCGGGACGAGGAGCAGTTCCAGAACACCATGGGACTGTTCCTCAACCTCGTGCCCTTCCGCACCGACATCGCCGACTCCACCAGCTTCCGCGACATCGTCACGGCCACCAGGGAGACCTTCTTCGGCGCCATCGCGCACGAACTCCCGGTCAACGTGATCGAGCAGGCATTCCCCGGCCTGGAAAAGTCACGCGAGGACCTGCGCACCTCACAGTTCATCATCGCCAACCAGCAAGGCCAGCACGGCGACGACCTCACCTTCGGCATCGCTGACGGCGCCCGCTTGGCGGGCGACGGGATGCTGGAAGGGTCAGAAGTCCACGACATCCCCAGCGGCACGGTATGGAACCTGACCGCCAAACCATCCGGCGAACTCAGCGGAAGCGTCCTGTACAACCTCGACGAATTCGACGAAACCACCGTGGCCCGCCGGGCCGCCAGCCTGCGCCAGATCCTGGCCGGCGCCGTCCGCGACCCCGACCGCGACTGGAGACAGCACACCTAAGCCGCTTCACTGGCCAGTCTGACCCTGTCCACCTTCCCCGATGTCGTCCGGGGGAGCGCTGCCCGGATGTCTATGCGGCTGGGCCGCACGGCGGCCGGCAACCGCTCCGACATCCAGCCTCGCACCAGGCGGACAGTCAGCTCGGGGCCGGCCACGACGAACAGCGCGAGGTGTGCCCGGGCGGGATCATCGGCATCGCACAGCACGGCGACCGCCTCCCGGACCGCGGGGTGATCTTCGGCTACTGCCTCGAGTTCCGCCAGCTCGATGCGGTGCCCGCGCAGTTTGACCTGGCCATCGGTCCGGCCGAGAAACTGCAGCCTTCCGTCGTCGGTGTACTGCGCCTGGTCGCCCGTGTGGTAGCACAGTCGCGGGCCGTCCGGTGTCTCGCTGACCCGGAACAGCTCGGCCGTGAGCTCGGGCCGGTTCAGGTATCCCGGCGCGACTCCGGCCCCGTAGAGCAGGATCTCGGCTGGACGACCCGGCCCGCTGACGAGCTTGCCGTCACTGTCTGCCAGGCACAGCCTGCCGCCCGGCAGCGGGTCTCCAAGGCCGATCGAATCGGCGGACGTGACCCGCGCTGCCGTCGCCCACAGGGTGGTCTCTGTCGGCCCGTACACATTCCACAGCTCGGCGCATGCGCAGAGCAGCTTGCGGGCCAGGCCTGGCGTGAGCACCTCACCGCCTGACCACAGCCGGCTGCCGGGACCCGGTCGCCAGCCCCAGGCCAGCGTCAGCCGCCAGAAGCTCGGCGTGGCTTGAATGACGTCCGGCTGGCTGTCCCGTACCACCGTGTCGAAGACCTCAGGGTCGAGCCGCGCGGCGGGCGGCGCCGCCACGAAGCGCCCGCCGGTGATGAGCGGCACGAACAGTTCGGCCAGCGATATGTCGAAGGTGAGCGTGCTCATCGCGAGAAAGGAGTCTTCCGGGCCGAACCCCGGGACGCGGGCCAGCGCCTCGAGTCTGTCCAGCAGCGCATCGTGCGGCACGACGACGCCCTTCGGCCGGCCAGTCGAGCCGGATGTATACATGATGTACGCGGCATCTCGCAGGTCGAACCTGGGCACCATCGCAGTGCCCGGATCCGGGACGGCCGTGAGCGGCTCGGTGGTGAACGTGTCGCCGCCGGACTCCCGGAGCAACAAGGCCGGCCTGGCGTCGTCCAGCATGGTCTGCCGGCGGACCCGCGGGGCGTCCCGGCTCAGCGGTAGCACCGGACAGCGGGATCTGGCCGCCGCGAGGATCGCGATCGCCCCGGCGGCGGGAGTCGCCGCATCGAGCGCGACAATGGCACCCGGTTCGGCCGCCGCCAGGATCAGCTGCGAAACGCCGACCGCGCGCTCCATGAGTTCCTGGTAGGTATAGCTGCGCTCACCGCAAGACGCCGTGGCAAGCGGAGCGCGCTCGGCCTGCGCCTGAACCGCGTCCCAGACCGTCCTCATCGCCCCGGCTCGCCCGGCGAGGTTGCGACGCGGCCGGGCGCGCGCTCCGCGATCAGGGCGGCCAGCAGCGTGGGCGTGGGGTTCTGAATCACGTCGATCAGCGTTATCTTTGCCGCCCAGCGTTCCTTGACCCGCGATATCAGAGTCAGCGCGAGGATCGAATTCCCGCCCATCTCGAAGAAGTTCTCATCCGCGGCGATCTCCCCGATGCCGAGGGTCTCGTTGATGATCGTCGCCACCTCTTCGGGGGTTGCTTCGGTTCTGCGTGCGTGTGAACTACTTGTAGTGCTCATCGGCGATTCTCCTCGCGTCAGATGCGGTAAGTACCCCTCCGTGCAAGTCGTGCAGGATCGCGCCACGACCGCTTTTCACCATCTCGGCGCCCATCCCGAGCCGGATCCGCCGCAGCCGACGCGATTGCGCGAAGCGGATGGGCTGGCGGAATACGAGGTCGAGATACGCGGCCCTGCGTTCGGCTCCCTCGTCGCCGGCCAGGCCGATCTCACGCAGGTCGAGTTCGTTGTTCCAGAGCACGGCGGTCTCCACACCGGTTACCACGGCCGATCTGGCGGTGAACACAACGAGTTCGGCCAGCGGGCAGTCCGCCCACTGCTGGTGCCGCATGCGGACGAACTCCGGGTGATCCGGCTGGCCTTTCATGATGTTGTGCGTGGCGATCAAATCGCTCGCAGTGTCCTCGATCTCGGGCCAGGAGCACTGGCCGCTGGTGATCGCCGCCGACGCGATGAGGTCCTTATCATGCCGCAGGTTGTACCTGACCCGCTTGGGCTGGCTGCTCTCCCAGCCCGGATCCGCCAGATCACGGATGTGCGCCTCCCGGCCCAGCGAGGCCCACGCGATGCGCCCGCACGCGGCCGCGGAGAGGACGTCCCTGGCGGCGGAGGAGAAGTACGGGAACGACAGGCACCGGTCCTGTCCCGCGGCCACCTGCGCCATGACCGTCAGGACCCGACGTAGCTGCTGCGGCTGCCGAGCGGAGCACTCGACGTGCAGGCCGGAGCACCGGTCCTCGTAGCTCTCCACCACCAGGCACCGGTCAGCCGTGCAGTCCTCGCGCACCGCGGGCGGCAGCGCCCACGTCCTCGGGTCATAAGCGGGGTCAGACCAGTCCGGCGACTGGCTGGCATACAGCGGTATCGCGGCCTTCGTCTGGTCGCCGTCGGTGCCGTGAACGTAGGTAACCCGCCATCGTCCGTCGGCTTCGCGCTGCTTGACCTTCGCGTAGCAGTCCACCACCCCCACAGCAGGATCGAGACGATCGAACTGCTCCGGCGGGATATCGGCGATGCGGCCAGTCAGTGCGAAGTCCATGGCTCAGCCTGTGGTGACGAGGGCGCCCTGGCCGGCTTGCCGCGTCCCGCCGAGCACAGTCATCGCATCCTCTCCTCAGGACTTCCGACACTCGGCACCCACGCCTGAACCGGCTCATCGTTACATCGGATGGATCCGCCGGCATCTCACCCGTTGCGGAATGTGCACGTCGACATCGATCCGGCCCCTGTGACGAGCCGGCCGTATGCCGCGGCGACAGCTCACCGCCGTCCTGGAACCGGCCGCTCAGCAGCATGAGCATGGTGATTTCCGCTTCGGGTGAGATCTGCCGGATAAGCGACGAGCCGGACTTGCCCGGTGGCGGGCAGGTCCCGGCCTGCTCGGCGACCTTTGCTGCGCGGCACGCTCAGCAGGTCGTATTAGGCCGGTTCGTCGGGGTCGGCCTGCCCGGGCGGCGGCGGAGTCGGGCATACATAGCGGCCTCCAGGCTTGCCGGAGAGACCCCACACGTGACCACAGCCTTGCACAGAATCATTGACAATTCACCAAGAAACTGCTTATTGTAAAGAAGCTTATCTATTAATTTTCTTTACAATTCCACTGACGATCGGGAGGCCCATCCCATGAGACGAAGGTCCGTGATCGCCACCGCGGCCACCGCAGCCGTGGCCGGCACGCTCGGTTTGCTCGGCAGCACCAGCGCGACGGCTGCCAGCGCGCTCAACCCCGGCGTCTCCCCTGGCGGAAACTTCAACCTCTCGGTCTGGGAACTCCAGCTCCCGATCGGCTCGCCTGGTTCCCCCACGACGATCCTGCCGGCCCAGCTCAAGGGCGCCAACGGATACCAGAACCCGTCCTATTTCTGGACCGACAAGAACGACGGTTCGATGACCTTCTGGGATCCGGAGTCTGGCGTGACCACGCCGAACTCCAGCTACCCTCGGACCGAGCTGCGGGAGATGAACAGCAACGGCACCGCCGCAAACTGGGCACTGTCCGGGGACAGCACGCTCAGTGCCGAGCTCCGCGTGGTGTCGGTGACCTCGAACGTCTGCGTCGGCCAGGTACACCTGGGCACCGGCGGCGCGTCTACCAAGCCGCTAGTCGAGCTCTACTACCACAGCAACGGCAACATCTACCTGGGCACCGAGAACTCGCCGAGCGGCGGGCAGACCCTGCACTACATCACCAACGTGGCGCTGGGCGTCCACTGGACCTACGTCATCAACGTCAGCGGCAGCACGATAAACCTGACCGTGAACGGGAGCAAGACCAGCTACTCAATCCCGTCCTCCTTCGACGCCTATGACATGTACTTCAAGGCCGGCGACTACAACCAGTCGGCGTCCGGCAGCACGACCAACGGCGCGAAGGTCAAGTTTTACAGCCTGACTGTCAGCCACAGCTGACGATGACCGGGTGCTGTGCGGGCGGCCGCCCGCACAGCACCGCGCCTGCCACGGCTCGCGGCTACGAGTTCTCGGGCTTCACCCCGAACTGGCAACCTTCTTGTCAACAACGACGAATCGCCCAGGATCAGATTCATGAAGCTTTCCATGCCTGCACAAAACTTCACACGCACGCGCATCGGTGTTGTGGCGGTGGCCGCCGGTGTCGCCGGAGCCATGCTGATCGGCTCCGGCCCGGTCCACGCCACCGCCATCGCGCCCGCTGGCAGCGCCTCGGCCGACAGCCTGTCGATCGCGGTACACCCGGACCAGCTCGGCAGTCAGTTGCACTCCGGGTTCGTCGGCCTCTCGTTCGGGGCGGCCACGGTCGCGCAGGACAACTACGCGAGCACGGACCTCGGCGGCTACCTGCGGACGCTTGGCCGCACTGGGGTGATCCGCATCGCCGGCAACTCCGGCGACACCACCTTCTGGACCTCAACCGGCGAGCCCGCGCCGTCCTGGGCGACCAGCGGCACCGTCACCCCAGACAAGCTGCACCATCTCGCCGCCATCGTTCGAGGCACCGGCTGGAAGGTGATCCTCGCCGTCAACCTCAAGCACCCCGACCCGGCCAGGGCCGCAGACGAGACGAAGTACGCGCGGCAGATCTTCGGCGACTCGCTGCTGGCGATCGAGATCGGCAACGAGCCGAACTTCTATTACAGCAGCGTCGCCGCGTACTACACCGACTTCGAGTCCTACGTCGCCGCGATCGAGCAGGCCGTGCCTGGCGTGGGCATCACCGGTCCCGACGCCGAGACCAACCACAGCTCATGGCTCGGCGCGTTCGCCGCGCTCAAGGCCGGCCACCCGGACGTCACCGAGATCTCCGACCACACCTACCCCACGAGCGCCTGCGGCACTTCAACCGCGACCATACCGGAACTGCTGGGCACCGGCTCGGTGCAGTACGAGACCGCCAACGCGCAAGCGGCGCTCAGCGCGGCCGCGCAGCTGGGCGTCCCGGCGGCGATGACCGAGACCAACTCGACGGTCTGCGCGGGCACCCCCGGAGTGAGCGACGCGTTCGCGTCGGCGCTGTGGGCACTGGACTACAGCCTGCTGATCGCGCAGCAGGGCATCGTCAACGCCGACTTCATGGGCGGCACGAACGCCGTCGGCTGCGACCCGTACACCCCGCTGTGCCCGACGACCGGCGACCTAACCGCCCGGCCGGTCTACTACGGCATGCTCGCGACCGAACTCGTGGGCACCGGCCGCTTCGCCGCACTGGACAACCCCGACGCGGCAAGTGTGCGCGCCTACGCAGTGAGGCACGGCCACCGGCTGACCGTCGTGCTCGACGACATCCAGGACCCGGCGACCAACGGCGCGACCACAGTCACGCTCAACCTCGGCGGCGACTTCCGGTCCGGGCGACTCACCGCGCTGACGACCTCGTCCCCGGCGGGCCTGTCGGCGACGACAGGCATCACGCTAGGCGGGCAGCAGGTAGGCCCGCACGGCGCCTTCCTGCCGCCGCGGTCCACTCCAGTTTCCGTCCACAACCAGACCGCCACCGTCACGCTGCCCGCGGGCAACGCCGCGATCATCCAGTTCGACTGAGACGTCGGGTGTGGCGTCTGACATGCGCGGGCGCGAGGTGGCGGCGGGGTTCAGCAGCGTGGTGGCCAGCCGGTACCGCCCGCACTAGCGGGTGCCGTCAGCATAGGTGAAGATGACCTCCGCCTCGATGATGCGGACGGTCAGCGCGCCGATTCCGGACAAGAACGTGCCGACAGCGAGCCGGGCCAGCACCGGCAGCTTGCGTTTCGCGGTGAGCCGGGCCAGGAACCGGGCCTTCGTCGCGGCGACCGCCTCCAGGAAATGTGCAGAGTTCTGCATTGTGACTGACAGGGATGCTGCCCTCCCGAGGACGCGGAGCAGGGGCAAGCATCTGAAGTTCATCTCGGGTCTGCTCCTCCTTTACAGAATGATTCCGGCATGCGGCAGGATTCGCGTGGCCTGCCGCCGGGTCGTCGGGTTACGGGGGACCAGGGTGTGCCCGGAGGTCCGCGCCTTGTGGCCATGGTGGTAGCTGGACGGGCCATTTATGAGGCATTTCCGGGGCAACTGCCTCGGCGGCCACGATTGTCGCCAACGACGGCGCATCAGCGCGGTTTGCTACCCCTTCAGACCAGGCCATGTGGCAAGCCACCGGCCGGCCGTCGCTCGGGCAGGCTCCGGCCGCTGGCGTGATGCAGACCATTCCCGCGGGCCAGTACACGTTCGTGCCGCAGGGACGCAACCTCACCTACCGGCAGGCCGCAGGGCTGCCAGCGGAGCGGGACAGCCTTGCCGCGGTTCTTGCCGACCACCTGAGTGCCTATGCCGGCCCGCACCCGCCGCCAGCCAGCCTGGAACTCAAGGAGGTAGCGTATCTGATCGCCACGGCTCCCCTGACCGACACGGTGCGCGCGGCAGCGTGGCAAGTCATGGCCTCGCTTCCCGGGCTCAGCATCTGCCAGGATCTGCCTGGCCAGGTCGACCCTGGCACGATCGGCTTGTGCATCGACTCCTCCGGCGACGAGACCCTGGTGAACGTCGATCCCGATACGGGAGCGATCGTTACCATCGCCGATCGATTGATGCAAACCTCGCCCGCCTACCCGCATGTCGCTGCCGGGACGATCGTCGGATCGAGCACCTTCCTATCCGGCTGACGAAGTCGTCTGAGCGGTCATGGCTGGTGCCCCCATCGGAGGCCGCGATGACCGCGGTGGTTCAGTCCATGGCGACCTGAGTCACCCTAGTACGGCGGCCGCCAATTGGTACGGCAGCCGCCAATTGGGGTTTGACCTGCGGATATGGGATGCCGGGGGTCCGCCCCGGCGCTTGCCTGCGGGGTAGCGGCCGCCCGCGCCAGGCCGGGCACGGACGGGTCCGGGTGCCGGCCAGCATGCCGGTGGCGCCAGCGGGTCAGCGGAGACGGTGCCGCTGGCGCCATCGGGCCGGGGTCACGTGAGCCCGCTGGCGCCATCGGCACGCTGGACCGCCGCTTCAGCTGCCGGAAATGTCACCGTTCACGCCGGCCGCCCGCCGAATGGCGACTGCCGTACGAATGGCGACTGCCGTACTAGTGGCCGTACCGTCTCAGTCGGACGCATCGAGCGGATGAATCAGTTACCGTCGTGACACGGCGTCAGTCGAAGCACACATATACGTAATTTGAGTCGAGTTCCGGGAGGGCGTGGAACGCAACTCCCGCGACCTTGATGATCTGGGGATCCCCGAACTCGCCGTCGGCAGGATCTACGGAAAATGCCCCATAGCAATCAGCGCGATTGGCCGTAAAATGCGCGGTGGACACCATCGCGCGACCGCCGTCCGAGCAGGTTCCATTGCACCCGTAGTGGCTGGTTGGCGAACCGTAGGTGGCTCCGACGATGTCGTAAACACTCACACTCATTGCCTGGCACTCCACGTACGCTCCCTGGCAGTAAAATTCTCCCTCCCCCCATATTTGGGTAGCGCTGGAGGTGTTGGTGGCGACTATGTCGGCGCACTCAACCGTCTCAGTCAAACCAACGGATTCGTTGATAGCTCCGGTATACTGACATTTGTGGGAGCCTGGTATTCCGACGCCGTTACATCCGTAGGGGACATACCAGACACCTGCTGATTTACTAAATGTAGGGGTGCAGGTCGCCGCCTGCGCAGAGTTCTGCGTCGCGACTGATACGGATGCCGCAGTCCCGAGGGTGCAGAGCAGGGCGAGCACGATCCTGATTATCACGGTGCGGGGTTTCCTGGAGGTCATCTAGGGTCTGCTCCTTTACAGAATGATTCCGGATTGCGAGAGGGCCCGGCGGCGCTTCCCGGGACCCGTGCTTCGACCATGTTGGCGGCAGGGCGGGGCAATGGCGGGGCATTAAACGGACCGCTGAGGGGCAGGCAAGTGGCATCGGCGGGGCGTGCGCTCTGAGCCCAAGGACTAAATGATGGTGCCGAGGGCTGAACGCCTGGCAGCTGGCATCCGCGGGACAGCGTGCAGAGCCAAGCCGCTCGCCTGCGCCGAATCTGGTGCTTGAGGTGGTCATCGGGGGCGGTCGGGTGGCAGTTGGCGGGCAGCCGGTCTAGTGTCGGAGTGCCTGGCTTTGGGGCTATTGCTGTGTGTGGAGTTCCGGATGCGTTTTTCGCTGTTGGGGCCGCTGGTGGCGGCGGACAACTCGGCCGGCCGGTTGCTGTTGGCGGGCCGCGGTTGCGGGTCTTGCTGGCGGTTTTGCTGCTGCATGCGGGGGTTGCGGTGCCGGCCGGCGAGCTGGCTGAGGTGGTCTGGGACGGGTCTCCGCCGTCGGCGGCGGTGTCGACGTTGCGGTCGTATGTGCGGCGGTTGCGCCGGGTGCTGGGAGATGACGCGGCGCGGGTTGTGGCGCGGGGTGCTGGTTACCTGATCGATGTGGGGCGGCTGGAGCTGGATCTGCTGGAGTTCGAGTCGCTGTGCGGGGATGCCCGGTCGGCAGTGCGGGCCGGGGAGTGGGTGGAGGGTGCTGCGGCGGCTGAGCGGGCGCTGGGGCTGTGGCGGGGTGTGCCGCTGGTGGATGTGCCGGCTGAGGGGTTGCGGGGGGAGTTCGTGCCCCGTTTTGAGCGGCTTCGGGTTCAGGTGCTTGAAGACCGGTTTGATGCGGGTCTGTGGCTGGGGCAGCATCAGGAGCTGATGCCGAAGTTGCTGGATGTGACGGCGCGGTATCCATTGCAGGAGCGGTTTCATGCGCAGCTGATGCTCGCGCTGGCTGGCAGCGGGCGGCGGGCTCAGGCGCTGAGTGCTTATCAGGAGGCGCGCCGGGCGCTGGTCGGTGAGCTCGGCATCGAGCCCGGTCCTGAACTGCGCGATATCCACCGGCAGATCCTGGCGGGCGAGGCGGCGCGGATGACGAGCAGAGCGGACGCTATCCAGCCCGGCGAGGTTCCAGGCCCGGCCGTAGCCGGCGCGCTGACTGGCTTCGCCGGTGCGCTGGCAGGACCGGCGAGGAGCGGCCCGGAGCCGGTCATCCCGAGGGAGCTGCCGGCCCCGGTGGCGCATTTCGCCGGGCGGGCGGCGGAGCTGGCCGGGCTGACCGCGCTGCTGGACCAGTCCGCCGGGCAGGCACCTAAGGCACTGGTGATCTCGTCGATCGGCGGGACCGGCGGGGTGGGCAAGACCGCGCTGGCGGTGCACTGGGCGCACCAGGTCGCCGGGTTGTTCCCGGACGGCCAGCTGTATGTGAATCTGCGTGGTTATGACCCGGACCAGCCGGTGACCGCGGCCGACGCGCTGGCCAGGTTCCTGCGCGCGCTCGGCGTGCCCGGCCAGGACATCCCGCCAGGCGAAGACGAGCGCGCCGCGCGGTACCGCAGCCGGCTAGCCGGGAAACACATGCTGATCGTGCTGGACAACGCGGGATCTGCCGGGCAGGTCCGTCCGCTGCTCCCCGGCACGCCATCCTGCGTAGTGGTAGTGACCAGCCGGGATCCGCTTTCCGGGCTGGTAGCCCGCGACGGCGCCGCCCGGCTCGACCTTGACCTGCTGCCGCTGCAGGACGCGGTCGGCCTGCTGCGAGCGCTGACCGGCCCCCGTGTGGACGCCGAACCCGAGGCCGCCGCGCTGCTCGCGGAGCAGTGCAGCCGACTGCCGCTGGCACTGCGGGTCGCTGCCGAACTGGCCGGTACCCGCGGCGGCGTGCCCCTCGCACACCTGGCGGATGAGCTGGCCGATCAGCAGCAGCGGCTGAACCTGCTCGACGCCGGCGGCGACCCGGGCACTGCGATCCGCGCCGTGTTCTCCTGGTCCTGCCGCCACCTGGATACCGCCGCGGCCCGGGCGTTCCGCCTGGCCGGCCTGCACCCCGGCCCTGATTTCGGTCCCCATACGGTGGCCGCGCTCACCGGAGCCACGCTGGCGGACAGCCGCGGCGTGCTGGATCTGCTGGCCCGTAAGCACCTCATCCAGCAGGCCAGGCCAGGCCGGTACAGCATGCACGACCTGCTGCGCGCCTACGCCCGCGAGCTCGCCGCTGCTCATGACGACCAGGACAGGCAGCACGCGGCGCTGACCCGGCTGCTCGATCACTACCTGCACTCCGCTGCCGCCGCGATGGATACCCTGTACCCCGCCGAACGCCACCGCAGGCCCCGCATCCCCCCGGTGACCACACCAGCCCCGCCGGTCACCGAGCCGGCCGCGGCACGGGCCTGGCTGGACGCCGAACGCGCGAACCTGGTGGCCCTCACAGCACACGCTGCCGGGCACGGCTGGCCCGCACACGCCACCCGGCTGGCCGCCACCTTGTTCCGCTACCTGGCCACTGGCAGCTACTGCCAGGAAGCCAACATCATCTACAGCCACGCCCGCGCAGCCGCCCGCCAGACCGGCGACCACGCCGCCGAGGCCACCGTACTGAGCCATGTTGCGGGCGTCTACTGGCAGCAGGGCCGCTACCAGCAGGCCACTGATCACCTCCAGCAGGCCCTGGCGCTGTCCCGCCAGATCGGTGACCGCAGCCGCGAGGCCGACTCTCTCGCCAACCTCGCCATCACCTGCTATGCCCAGGGCCGCTACCAGCAGGCCATCGCTCTCTACGCCCAGGCCCTGGACATCTATCGCCAGACCGGTGACCTGAACGGCGAAATGAAATGCAGGGGCAATCTCGGCCTCACCGAGGAGCGGCAGGGCCGCTACCAGCAGGCGGCCCGCCACCACTACCACTCTCTTGCCATCGCCCGGAAAATGAACGACCGCTATGCGCAGAGCTCCGCGTTGACCAATCTGGGGACTGCCCGCATGCGGCTAGGCGATCTCCAGCAGGCGGCCGGTTACCTCGACCAGGCCCTGGCCCTGTGCCGACAGACCAGGTACCGCTACGACCAAGCCGAGGCACTTACCAGAATCGGTGACGTCCGCCTGCGGCAAGGCCGCCCGCAGGAGGCCTGCGACCGCATCCAGGAGGCCCTGGCCCTGTACCAGGAGATCGGCGACCGGTCCGGTGAAGCCGACGCGCTGAACAGCCTCGGCGAGGCGCATCTCGCGGCCGGCCAGCCCGGCCGCGCCCGCACCCGCCACGCTGCCGCGTGCGAGATAGCCAGCGACATCGGCGACACGTACCAGCAGGCCCGCGCGCACGACGGCCTCGCCCGCGTCGAGCACGCGCTGGCCAGCCCCGGCCAGGCTCGCCATCACTGGGCACAGGCCCTCGCCCTCTACACCCACCTCGGCACGCCCGAGGCGGACCAGGTCCGCGCCCGGCTCGCCGATACAGAACCCCGGGACCACCCCCCGAGCGACGGATATGCACTGCTTTTGACGCCCGGGTTGTAGCCGGTGCCGTGGCGACCGCTGGGCGTCAGGACCTCCTGCGGCAACATGGCCGGATCCCATCTCCAGCCGTCTGACCGAGCCGCGCGACCCTGTGCTTGCCGAAAATCTCATCCGCACGGGCGGGACGAACGTGAGCTCGAGTTGCGAGAGCCCGACCACCCCGAAGTCCCCATCGGCATGGTGCTGGACCTGGACGCGACGCTAGCCGGCGGGCTGAGCGGCGGCGCGCCATGCTGCCGCCAGGTCTGACGTCGTCAGGGGACTGCGCTGGGGGTGGCGGCCTGCGGATGGGCTTGCCTGGTCTCTGGCGCGAGCATGCCGAGTACGCCGGCGGCGGCGAGTACGCAGGCGCCCAGACCGAACGCAGCGGGGTAGGACGCCGCGTCGACCAGTAGCCCGGCCGCGACCGGCCCGCTGATCGCTCCGAGGTCGGCGCTCATCTGGAACGCGGCGACGACGGACCCGCCCTGGCGACCGAGCAGGTCGCCGATCATCGCCGACGGCCCGACGTCGAGGAACCCGGAACCCAGGCCGAGTATGACCAGCCCGCCCAGGAACCCGCCCAGGTCGGGCATCAGCGCGAGCGCGGCCAGGCCGCTCGCCGACAGCAGGCAGCCGGTCACGATCACCGGCTTGCGCCCGATCGTGTCCGCGGCCCGGCCAGCGGGCAGCAGCATCGCAGCGTTCACCGCGGCGACGACCCCGAGCCCTATCCCGGTCCAGGTGGCCGACCTGTGCAGCACGTCGTGCACGAACAGCGGGACGACCGCGGCGCGGGCGCCGAGGACGGCGAAGCCGTCGGCGAAGGTCGACGCGGCCGCCGCCAGGTAGACCCTGTTGCGCAGCGCGCTGGCGAGTTCGGCGAGCGGGCGGCCGCTGCGCTGGACGCGGGCAGGCTGGTCGCCACGGACGCCGTTGCCGAGCATCACGGCGGCGATGCCGGCCGGCACGGCCAGCATCGCGCCGTAGATGAAGAACGGCGCGCGCAGCGACCAGGCGGCGACGACGCCGCCGATCGCCGGGCCGCTGATCGCGCCGACCAGAAAGCTGCCCATGAACAGGCCACTGGCCCGCCCCCGCAGCTCGCTGGGCACGCTGCGCAGCAGCAGCGTCTGAGCGCTGACGCTGAACATCGCCGAACCGAGCCCGCCGACCCCGCGCAGGGCGATGAGCTCGGCGAAGGTCTGCGAGAATCCGGCGAGCACGCTGCTCACCCCGACGACCGCGATTCCCGCCGTCATCATGACGCGCTCGCCGACCCGGTCGACGAGGCGGCCCGCCGGCAGCGCGCCCAGGATTCGCATCAGGGCGAAGGCGCTGATTACGCTCGCCGCGGCGACTGTGCTGACCCCGAACTGGTGGGCGAACGTGGGGAGCGCCGGCGCGACGATCCCGTAGCCGAGCGCTACCGTGAACGAGATCGAGCTGAGGATCGCGACTTCGCGCGGCAGGCCGCCGAACGCTCGGCGACCGACAGTCATGGGAAAACGTGGCAATAGCCGCACCGCCGGGAGCTAGCGCAGGCCAGCGAAGAGGTCGGATTCGGGGACTGGCGCCGAGGTCTTGTCCAAGAACCTGATGAAGTTCTCCGTCCCGAAGATCGCCCTCGTGGTCTCCGGCGAGATCTTGGCAACCCACGAATCGGCTATCTGGCTGGCATGGGCCAGCAGGGAGGCGCGCTTGCGGTCAAAGGCGGAGGTGATGTCCACCGTAGTGGTGATGCGCTCCTCCGCTTCGCGTATAAGCCGCTCGTCCTCCTCGCTGATCTCCGGCACGGCCTCACCTACCTCTCCCATCGCCTCCAGCGCCGAGTCCAACTGGCTGCGACGCATCGCGGTCAGGTAGAGCTTCGCGGGCACCGGCGTCAGCTCGACCGCTGCGATCGCGGCCCGGCAGGCATGGACGTGGTCCGGGTGCTGGTAGGCGTCGGTGGGGTCGTAGGTCACCACGACATCGGGCCGGTACCGCTCGATCAGCGATGAAATGCGCCCGGCGACCACGCCGAGCGGTACGTTGCAGAAGGCCTCGGGGCTGTGCCGGTACTCCCCGTCGGGCGTCCCCGAGTCGTGGTAGCCGAGCGTCTCGAGTTCTGTGACGCCCAGGTATTTACACGACTGGCGCAGCTCGGCGAGCCTGGTCTGCGCCACCTCGTTGGCGTCGTGGCCGTCATCACCCGGCTTGCTGCCCGCCGGACCGTCGCCGAACTCCCCGTTCGTGCACGTAACGACGACAGTCGTGATGCCCTCGTCAGAACACATGGCGAGCACGCCGCCCGTGCTCGACGCTTCATCGTCGGGGTGGGCGTGCACCGCCATCAAGGTCAAGGTCATACCGGCAATCTACGTGGGTATGCGATACAGACCACCCCGAGGTTGCTATTCGTCGGCTAATGCGCACCAGTCGCTCCTTACGTCACAAGGAACATCCCGCTCCCGAGACCAACAGGGGAGCACGATGCGAGAAGCAAACCAATGAGATTCCGAGTAAGCAATTTATAAATGCCAACTGCTGCGGCACCGAACGAAGCCTTGGGCGTCCGAGCAGCCGCTGCCGGGGCGATCGCTGCCAGAGCACGGCCGAAAGGATTACCTATGGCTGATGATAGAATCGATCAGACAGTTTCCCGGAAGATAGCGGCCCCGGCAGAGGAGATATTCAAGGTCCTCGCCGATCCCGCCAGGCATCTTGACATCGATGGCAGCGGATTGCTGAAGGATGCATCCGGCAATTCTATCATTTCCGGTATCGGTGATACGTTCGCCGTCAGACTGTATAACCCTTTGACGAGCCATTACGAGACGCGTAGCGAGGTGGTCGAATACGAGCGCGACCGTCGACTCGCCTGGGAACCGACCCATATCGCCTATACCTACCCAGAGGACCAGCAGTACGTCGGTACTCACTTCGGGCAGCGATGGACCTACGCGCTTGAGCCCATCGACTCAAGAACCACCCTTGTCAAGGAGATCTACTCCATTGACTGCACCAAGATGCCCGAGTTTCTGCGCATTCAGCTGAGGAACGGCGAGCACTTCGTGGAGTTCATGGCCAAGACGCTGGAGAATCTCGAACGACAGGTCATCAGCGCCCAGCAGTAGCCTTCCTGCCCTTCGGACGTGAAACGCGGCCAATCTGAGCATTCGTATAGCGCTTCCCGGCGTGCCGATGGCGCCACGAGCTAGTAAGGAACTGCTGAGGGGCTGCACCAGGTCACGCTGATACCAGGTGCCCTGCTTACCGCCCAGGTCGGCCGGGTCTGCCGGGCCGGCCGGGGTGAACCCAGCCCTGGCCAGCACCTTCTGCGACGCGGCGTTCTCGCGGGAGGTGGCCGCCTTGAGCGTGCGCAGCCCGTATCGCGCCGCCGCCAGACCGCACAGCTCCCGGACGGCCGCGGTCGCCACGCCGCGGCCCGCGACGTGCTGCGCGATCCGGTAGCCCAGTACCGCGGTGCCATCCTTGACGTCGTACAGGTTGAACCGGCCCAGGACCGAGCCGTCCTCGGCGACCAGTACGTAGAAGGCGCCGATGCCGGCCTCCTGCTCAGCCAGCAAGGCACTGTGCCGCTCGGTGAACCGCTCGAAGAACTCATCACCGCGGTCCGAGACCGAGGCGGCGAAGTAGCCGCGGTTAGCCAGCTCGAAGGCCAGGACCGCAGGGCCATGATCGGCTCGCAGGCGCTGCAACTCCGGCACAGCACGACTCTACCCAGATGACGCGGACAGGTCGCCTGAATTTCCGCCAGGTCAGGCCAGCACCGCGCACGGCGCGTCGCACCGGGCATATCCTCATCAACCGGGCAGTCCGGGAGGCAGGCCGGCGGGCTGGCTGATTATTGTGGGTACTTACCCCCCCGGATCGGGAGGGTAAGTACCCACAATAATTTTCGAGGTGCCCGCTAGGCCGGGTCCGGCTACGGAAGCACGGGCGCATACACGGGCAGGCCAGGACATTCCGGGCAGCTGGCAGCCGGCGCCCGCGACACGCCGCGTGAATCCCTCCTGATCACGTGCGTTGGCGTAGTGGGATGGTGGGTGCCCAGGCGATCGCGCCAGGATGGGGCAGGCGTGGTGGCGCGCGGTGGGTTCGGGTCTGGGGCTGGTATTCAAAGTGCCACCATTCGTTGGCGTAGATGCGGTAGAGGTAGTGGCGGCCGCCATGCCGTTCCAGCCAGCGCGCGCCCTCGACGGGTCGCACGTCCAGCGCGATGCCGCGGACGTGTCCGGATTCGGAGGGTGGCAGCACCCATGTGCGGGCGGCTTCCGGTGATCCGGATCGCCGGACTTCGGAGAGGAACAGTCGCAGCTGGGTGGCGGCGTCGCGGTGTCCGGAGGTGACTCCGATGAGCTGGTGGTCGCGCCAGAAGGCCTCTGTGCGCGCGGCCGTGAGCGCCGTGAGGGTGCCGGGTGACAGCCCGGTGAGGTCTTCGGCGGGGAACCGCAACCGCAGTGCCCAGGCGCAGGCCAGTTCGCGGGCTCGGCCTGGGTGCCGGAGGACGGCCGCGGGTAGCAGCAGCACGCCGATGGCCAGGGTGATCGCGGTGTAGAGACGGTCACGGCGTCGGGCCGGAAGCATGTGTGACTCGTTCATGAGACCAGGCTCGGGCGCGGATGTGCGCGCGCCGTCCCGAGAATGTCACGGTTGTTCTACAGCGTGGCCGGGCCATGCCCCGAGCCGTCACAGATGTCTGTGACAGGCCTGTGACAAACCTACGACGCAACCATGACATCGGGGCCGCATTGTCGCGGGTGTGCCCGACACGAGAGCTCCGTCAGCTATGGGACTGGCTGACCCAAGCAGGACCAGGCCGGTGCTGTTGCCGGATCCGCGTGTCGCCGCGGTTCCCGTCCGCGACAGCGGAGAGCCGCTGACCGAGCTGGATGAGTCGCGGCTCACCAGCCGTTTCGTCGCGCCGGTGGCGGTGGCGCACAATGTGGCCGGTGCCGCCGCCGCGGTGTACGGTCCGGTCGGCGGAGACCAGGTCGCCCGGTAAGCGCGGCCGCGCCGCCCGCCCCCGTAACCAGAAACGGCTGCCCGCGATGGATGGACTGTGCAGCGGAAGGAGTGATGTGGGAAAGCTGGCGGGTACTCCGCTAACGCCGGAGGGGCGGACGTGCGTCGGCGTGGTGTTCGGCGGGCCGTCCGCCGAGCATGAGGTGTCGGCCGCCTCGGCGCTGGCCGTCATCCGCGGGCTCCGCGCCACCCGGTTCCGTCCCGTCGCCATCGGGATAGGCAGGGACGGGTGCTGGCGGCTGCCCCCGGCCCGCGCGGTCGAGGAGGCCGTGGCCACGAGCCCGGACGGGCCTGCAATCCGGGACCGGCTAACCGCCGAAGGTGTCCCGGTCGAACTCCGGCGCGGCGGCCGCCTCGTCTGTTCCGAGTCCCCTGAAGCGGTCATCGAGCGGCTCGACGTCGTGTTTCCCGTGATGCACGGACCGTACGGCGAGGACGGGGTGATCCAGGGTTACCTGGAGGCCCTCGACGTGCCGTACGTGGGCTCCGGTGTGGCCGCCTGCGCGGTCGGCATGGACAAGGTGGCCATGAGGCGAGCGTTCGCGGCCGAAGCCATCCCGGTCGTTCGGAGCGCCTGGTTTACCGAACGACAGTGGCGGCTTCACCAGGACCCGCTGACGGCGGCCGGCGGATTGCCCTGGCCCAGGTTCGTCAAGCCGGCCAGCATGGGGTCCTCCATCGGCGTCTCGCGGGTCACCGGGCCAGCCGAGCTGGCCCGCGCCGTCGACGAGGCGTTCCGGTATGACGGTGTCGTCCTGGTGGAGGAGGGGATCACCGCCAGGGAGCTGCTCTGCGGGGTCATCGGTGACGCCGACGAGGCCGAGGCCTCGGTGCCGTCCGAGCTCAAGGTCACCGGCGGCTTCTCCGACTACGCGCAGAAGTACCTCACGGGGGCCACGGTGGCCTCGCCCGCGGACGTGCCGGCCGGCGTCACCGCGAGGGTGCGGGAGATGTCGATACGGGCGTTCCGCGCTATCGGCGGCTACGGCCTGGCACGGGTCGACTTCCTGTACGACGAGGCGGCCGGCCAGCTCTACGTCGGGGAGATCAACACCATGCCCGGGTTCACCGCCCGTTCGGTATTCGCCCGGGGCTGGGCCGAGAGCGGGCTGCCGTACGAGCGGCTGCTCGACCGGCTCATCGGCCTCGCCTTCGCCCGGCACGCGCGCGGACGTGACCGCGCCCGCCGCTCCGAGTTCGCCGTGGAGGGGGCGAGATGATCGCCCTGACGCTGGCGGAGATCGCCAAGGCCGTGGACGGGACGGCTCACGGGGCCGCCGGTCCCGGGCTCACCGTCACCGGCCCGGTGGTCATCGACTCCCGCGAGGTAACGGCCGGCGCTTTGTTCGCGGCCGTCGTGGGAGCGCGCAGCGACGGCCACGACTTCGCGCCCGCGGCGTACTCCGCCGGCGCCGTCGCGGTGCTGGGTTCCCGCCCCGTCGACGGGCCGTGCGTGGTGGCGGACGACGTGGTCATCGCGCTGACCAAACTGGCCGGACTCGTCCGGGACCGGCTGAGCCCCGTCGTCATCGGGCTGACCGGATCGGTTGGCAAGACCACGACCAAGGACCTGCTCGCCCAGATCCTCGAGCGCGCGGCGCCGACGGTCGCCACCTCGCGTTCCTTTAACAACGAGATAGGGCTCCCGCTGACCATCCTGCGCGCTGACCGGCAGACCCGTTACCTCGTCCTGGAGATGGGCGCCGCGAAGCCGGGTGACATCACCCATCTCGTGCGGCTGGGACGGCCGCGGATCGGCATGGTGCTCAACGTCGGGCCGGCGCACGTGCTCACGATGGGCGGCATCGACGGCGTCGCGAAAACCAAGGCGGAAATGGTGCGGGACCTGCCCACGGCGCTGGAAGGCGGGTTCGCGCTCCTCAACGCCGACGACGAGCGCGTCGCCGCCATGGCGCGCCAGACACAAGCGGCGGTGACGTTCTACGGGACCGGCACGGAAGCCGCGGTGCGGGCGCGGGACGTGGCGCTCGACGCGGCGGGCCGCGCGTCGTTCACCCTGCACACCCCCACGGAGCGGGCCCCGGTACGGCTGCGCCTGCCCGGCGAGCACCAGGTCGCCAACGCGCTGGCCGCCGCGTGCGCCGCGAGTGCCGTCGGTGTCCCTGCCGACCGGATCGCGGCCGCGTTGAGCAGCGCGGTGCCCCGCTCGGCGGGACGGTTCGAGATCAGGGAACGTCCCGACGGCGTCACCGTCATCGACGACGCCTACAACGCCAACCCGGCCTCTACCCGGGCGGCGATCCGCACGCTCGCCACGATGGCCGCGGGCCGCCGCACGGTCGCCGTTCTCGGCGAGATGATGCACCAGGCCGAAGGGACAATCCACCATCACGAGGCCATCGGCGCGCTGGCGGGCGCGCTCGGCATCGATGTCCTCGTGGCGGTGGGCAACGGCGAAGGACCGGACGCCATGGCCGCCGCCGCGCGCGAGGCCGGCGTGTCCGTGCACGCCGTGCCGGATGGCGACGCCGCGATCGATCTTCTCCGGGAATCGCTGCGCCCTGCCGACGTCGTCCTGGTCAAGGCCTCCAGCATGGTGGGCCTGTCGACCGTCGTGGCGGCGCTTATTCCTAACGACGGAGGGCTGGTCGGAAGATGAAAATCGTAGTGACCGGATCGATGCCGTTCAGCGCGGAGCAGGTCCGCAGGCTGCAACGGGTCGGAGGCGTGACCACGGCGGGTGGCGCGAGCTCAGGTGAGGAGTGGCTGAAGCAGGTCGAGGGCGCGGACGTGGTGTGCAGCGACGGCACGTTCGTCGCCGGCAACCTCGAGCGGCTGCACGATGTCTTCGTTACGTTCCCCTTCGTCGAGATCGGCTCGTTCGACACCGGCGCGCTCGCACGCAAGAACGTCATGGTCGCCAACGCGCGCGGAAGTAACCGTGACTCGGTCGTGGAATGGGCCGTGTTCATGGCGTTGAGCCTGCTGCGGCGATTCCCCGATTATGTGAACGCCGACCGTGAACTCCGTTTCGAGCGGGGTGAAAGTTTGTCGGGCAAGGATATTTGCGTCATCGGCGCCGGGGATATCGGCTCGCGGCTGGGCAAAGTGCTGGAAGCCCTGCGCGCGAAGGTGCGTTACGTCACCCGCGACGACGATCTGATGACGGCGGTCAAGGGGTGCCAGCTGATCGTCAATTCCCTGAGCTCTACCCCGAGCAGCGCCCAGCTGCTTGACCGAGGCTTTTTCCGTGCTCTTGAGCCGGGGTCGTACTTCATCAGCTACGTACGGCCGCACACCTTCGAGGTCAAGGCCCTGCTGGAGGCGCTGGACGACGGGATTCTGGCCGGCGCGGCGATCGACTGTGACCCGCAGGCGCCGTTCGACACCGCTAACGCCTACTACCGGACGCTGGCCGCGCACGAGAAGGTGCTGGCGACGCCGCACGTCGCATTCGCCACGACGCAAGCGGAAAGGCAAAGCCTCGATACGGTCGTGGGAAATGTCGAGGCGTTCGCGACCGGCCGGCCGCGAAATGTTCTGGTCAAGCGCTGATGGCCTCAGATAGCCGGGCTGTCGTCTCCGGCGGGCTGGTCTTCTGCTCAGGGACGCTGGGCATCGATCCCGCGACCGGCAAGGCCCCCGAATCCGCCGCGGATCAGGCCGAACAGGCGCTCGTGAACCTCGCCAGCATCCTGTCGGAGTCGGGTTCCTCGACGCGGCAGCTGGTAAAGACGACGATCTACTACGTCAGCACGCGGGATTTCGCGACGATAAACGACGTGTACGCGCGTCACATGCCAGACCCGCCGCCCGCGCGATCCGCCGTGCCGTGCTCCGCCCTGCCAGAGGGGCTGCTGTTCTGCATTGACGCGATCGCGGCGCTCGGCTGATATGCCGGTGACCCTTGACGACGTCCGGGAGGCGGCAGGCCGGATCGGCCCGTACGTGCGTATGACACCGGTATTCGCCACTGAGATAGACGGTCGCCCCGTTACGCTGAAGCTCGAGAATTTGCAGGTGACCGGGTCGTTCAAGTTCCGTGGCGCGCTCAACGGCATCATCGCTAGCGGCGCCGCCGGGCACATCGTGGCCGCGTCCGGCGGCAATCACGGACTCGGCGTCGCCACGGCGGCCAGGATAATTGGCCTGGCCGCCACGGTGTACGTACCGCGGACCACGCCAGAAGCGAAAGCGCGCCGGATCGCTGCCCAAGGCGCGCGGGTGGTGCGGCACGGCGAGGTCTACGCCGACGCCGAGACCGCCGCCAGGGCGTGGGCGGAGCAGTCCGGGGGCAGCTACCTGCACGCCTACGACGACCCGGCGGTGATCGCGGGTCAGGGCACGATCGGGCTGGAGATCGCCAGGCATGCCCCGTGGTGCGACTCGGTCGCCGTCGCTGTCGGCGGCGGCGGCCTGGCGGCCGGACTGAGTGTCGCCCTGGGGCCGGACCGCCCGGTGGTGGCAGTCGAACCCGAGCATTGCAACAGCCTGCACGCGGCATTCCTGGCGGGCGGCCCAGCCGACGCTCCAGTGGACTCGGCCACGGCGTCGGCGCTTGGCGCCTCACGTATCGGTCAGCACGCCTTCGCGCTGCTGTCGTCAGGGAAAGTCCAGCTCGCGCTGGTCACCGAGCGGGAAATCGCCCGTGCCCGGGACCTGCTGTGGGAAGAACTACGGCTGGCCGTCGAGCCGGCCGCCGCCGTGCCGTTCGCCGCATGGCTAGACGGCCGGGTTCCGGGCCGCCATCCCTGCCTGGTCCTTTGCGGCGCGAACACCGACTGGCATCCGGAGTAGCCACTCTGCCACAGACGTGTCACAGTGACCCAGGCGCGTTCAGCGGGAGGCTTACGGTGAATACCGCACCGCCGTCCGGGTGGTTGCCCGCGTGGATGTCACCGCCATGCAGGCGCGCGTTCTCCCAGGCGATCGCCAGGCCAAGGCCGCTCCCCTCAGAACGCGCCCGCGCCGTGTCGGCCTTGTAGAACCGGTCGAATATGTACGGGATCGCGGCGGGGGGCAGCCCGTGGCCGTGGTCTCGCACTTCGACAGCCAGTTGCCCGGCGTCCCGGCCGTCCCGGCCGTCTGGCTGGATGCCGGCGGTCACGGTCACCGGCGCGCCGCCATGACGCACGGCGTTGCCGACGAGGTTGGCGAGGACGACATCGAAACGGCGGCGGTCCAGCGGCGCGGTCAGCCCGGCGGGCACGTCGGTGCACACACTGGACCAGCCCCGCGCCTGCAGGCAGCGGCCGACGGCGTTCGCGATATCTGTTTCATCGGTCACGAGCTGGGCTGTACCAGCGTCGAAGCGGGAGATCTCGATGAGGTCCTCGACCAGCCGGTTGAGGTGGAGAACCTCCTGGCGTACCAGCCGGGCGGCCGTCGCGGCGTCCCCGGTCAGTCCCGGGTGCTCGTGGAGGATGTCGGTCACCGCCGTCATCGCCGTCAGCGGAGTCCGCAGCTCATGGGACACGTCGCCGGCGAACTGCCGGGCCTGTGCCTCCATCTGCTCCAGCTCACCCACCTTGTCCTCCAGGGCGGAGGCCATCTCGTTGAACGACGTGACCAGCTGGGCGAGTTCGTCCCGGCCCTGCGGCTGGATCCGGACCGACAGGTCACCACCGGACATCCGCGTCGTGGCGTGGGCCAGCCGCCGGACGGGCAGCAGAACGCGGCGGGAACCAGCAATGGCGATAGTGATGATCAGCGCGAGCAGCAACCCGGCCTCCGCCCCGAAGAAGACCAGAGCGGTATGGCGCACCGGGTGGGGTGCTGGCTGCCCCGGAAGGGTGTGCACCAGGCTCTGCAGCCAGCCGGGCCCGAGGATCACATCATCCAGCCAGGCGGTGAGGCGATAAGACTCGATCAAGGTGTGGAACCATGACGAGGCGAGGGCTGACAGCAGCGCGACGACGATGAACGCGATGACCAGGCGGATCCGCACCGGGCATCCCCTCCTACTCTCCGGCTACACCGGTCCGAACCGGTACCCGAAACCCCGCACGGTCTGGATGTAGCGGGGCTCGGACGTGTCGGTCTCGATCTTCGCCCGCAGCCGCTGCACGCACGCGTCGACCAGCCGGGAGTCCCCAAGGTAGTCGTGTTCCCACACCAGGTCGAGAAGCTGCTCCCGGGAGAACACCTGCCGTGGCGAGCCGGATAGGACCAGCAGCAGCCTCAGCTCGGTAGGGGTCAGCGAGACGTCCCGGCCGGCCCGCCGGACGATCAGCGAGCCGCGGTCGATCATCAGCTCACCGTACGTCTCCGCCGGCGAGCCAGTCCGGGCTGTCCGGCGCAGCATGGCGCGGATGCGAGCGTCGAGCACGCGTGGCTCCACCGGTTTCACCACGTAATCGTCGGCCCCGGCCTCCAGGCCCCCGACGATGTCCAGGTCGTCGCCCCGTGCGGTCAGCATGATGACCGGGATGTCGCTGCCGCGGCGCAGCCGCCGGCATACCTCGAAGCCGTCCAGTCCCGGGAGCATCACGTCGAGCACCACGACGTCCGCCGCGGTGTCACGGAAGTCCCGAAGGGCCGCCTCGCCGGTCTCGGCGGCGCGCACCCCGTAGCCGAGACGACGCAAAGCCAGCTCCAGACCTTGCCGCGCGGCCGGATTGTCCTCGACCAGCAGTACGGTAGCCATCACCTGCCATTATGTCCATGCCGCCGCGCCTGCGCGGGACAGCCCTGGTGTGCTGCTTGACCTGACTACACGGCACCGATGTCATGAACCGGTCCTGGGATTGTCACAACCGTGTCACAGGCGACCCGGCCCGGGGCCCCCGGCGTCCGCTGTGACACGGTTGTGACCATAGCCGGACAAACCGGCGAAACCGGTATCGCACCGTCGCAGGTATGCACCCAACGAGCACCCGGTCCGCGCGCGGGCCGGCCCAAGCACGAACCGGTTACCGACGGCGCTGGGGAATCCTGGCGCTGCTGGCCGCACTAGCCTGCCTGGCTGGTCTCGTTATGGCGGCGCTGAAGCTATCTCCCTCCGGGCCGGCCACGTCGCCCTCAGGAACGGCGACGCCGCGGGCCGGGACGGCCACTGCGCGCCAGGAGCGGCTGGCCGCGGTCTCGTGGCCGGCCGACGGGGTCTCGGCCGCTGACATCAGCGGCTTCGGCGTGGTGGCCGGCCCAGGCGCGACCCGGCCGGTGCCCATCGCCAGCGTCGCCAAGGTGATGACCGCGTACGTGGTCCTGCACGACCATCCCCTGCCCGCGAACGGATCGGGTCCTGATATCGCGGTCGAGTCGTCGGAGGCAGCCGCATACCCGTCGCAGGCTCGCGAGGGCGACTCGCTGGTACCCGTCGCCGCCGGGGAGATGCTCACCGAACGTCAGGCGCTGGAAGCGCTGCTGCTGCCCTCGGCCGACAACATGGCCTGGATACTCGCGCGGTGGGACGCCGACGGCCAGGCCGCGTTCGTCACGCGGATGAACGCCACCGCCCGCCGCCTGGGCATGACCGGCACCAGCTACACCGACCCCTCCGGCCTGGACCCGTCCACCGCCAGCACCGCGGCCGACCAGGTGCGCCTCGGCATGGCGGCGATGCGCGTGCCCGCGCTGGCCGCGATCGCGGCGATGCCCACGGCAGTCGTTCCCGAAGCCGGCGTGGTCCGCAACTACAACACGCTGCTGGGCCAGGACGGGATCGCCGGCCTCAAGACCGGCAGCACGCACGCCGCCGGCGGATGCGTTCTCGTCGCGGCCTGGCAGCAGCAGGCGGACGGTCGCGAGACCCTGATCGTGGCCGCCACCTTCGGCCAGCCCGGCACGGCCGAGACCATCCTGCCGAACGCATTGCAAGCCGGACACAACCTAGTGCTTGCCCTCGATCGCGCCCTCGGCCCCGGCGCGCCTAGCGCGCCAAGGCCGGAAAGACACGTCCCCCACGGCCAGCCAGCCCGGTGACGGTGAGGCGGCTCTCCGGCGCCGTCGGCCACATAGACGAACCGGGCACACGGCCGAACCGGATCATTCACCTGGATGATGCCGGCACCAGCCAGATCAGCCCTCGGCGGTAGCGCCCGCCCGCCCGGCGAACGCGGAGAGCAGGAGACGTTGATGGCCCGGATCTGATCGATCAAGATCCAGGTCTCCCGTCCCGCGATCACGGCTTCCGGCCGGAAGCCCGCCGCCTGTGCCCGCAAATGCCGCCGCTCAGCCAATGACATGAATGCGACATTCATGCTGTCAGGACGACATGGTTTGGCATCCATGTCGTTGCGGTCAGAGCACGAGGCTACCGAAAGTCACAGCAGCCACGGGAGTACCACCGCGAACGGTACCTGACCGCCTTAAATCGTTCACCTGGACGATGCCGGTACTCGCCTGGATCAGCGAGCCCGGCGATCTCGGTCTCGCACGGGGACAGCACCCCGTCACCGTGGTCGCGGCGCGGTAGCGTCACGCCCAGGCCGCCGAGCGGCGCGCCGAGTGCCGTGAACCGTTCGCGGGAAGCCTCGGCAGCATGAGCGTCCCGCAAGAACTCCCCGCGCCAGCATCCCACCAGCGCACCCAGCCACGGCCATGGCGCTGCCGCCGCGGCCGTTTCGGCGGCCAGTGCCCGCGCTGGTACCGGCTCGTGCCGGAACCGTGCCGCGGCGATCGCCGCCGCGATGAATCTGCCGCGGCCGAGGCCGGAAGCTTCGGCTGCCGAGATCGGCCGCGGCCGCCTCGTCGGGGCGGCCGAGCCGCTGCAGCGCGTCGACACGCATGGCCAGGAGGATGTCCGCGCGCGCCCGCCGCGTCCCACACGGCGGGCTCGGCCCGGCGTGCCGCCCGCAGAGCATCCGCCAGCGCCGCATACGGAAGCCCCGACTCCTCCGGAACCGCCCGTCCCAGCAGCGCATGCCCCCCACGCCGCCGGCACGACCGGAACAATTCCAGGCACAGCCGCGTCTTGCCGATCCCCGCCTCACCGGAAACAAGCACGACGCTGCCCGCACCCTCGTCCGCCCGCGCCAATAGAGCACCGAGCTGCCGCGGCTCCGCGCCACGGCCCACCAATGCCGTACCCATCGGCTCAGGCAGAACCGGTCGCCGCCACCACGCCCACCGTTCTCCCCGTCCGGAACCCCGCGTTCACCGCAATTCTAGCAAAACAGGCGCTCCAGCATGGTCCGCGACATGACCGGTGCGGCCGGGGAGCGCTCGATCACCAGGGATCGGGGGGAAGAACCGGGCCGTGGTCAGGCCGGACGGCTGAGTCCCTGACTACTAGTGCCGGATCGGGCTTGAGCAGCGTGGCCCGTGCCACGGCCGCCGGAAGGGCGCTGCCCCAGGCCGCGAGAGGGCTGGCCGCCAAGGCGAGGGTAAGGGCCAGCACGCCGCCCGAAACGACCACAGTCAGATTCCTCATCGTGCCGCTCCCGTACCGTAGTCCTGTCGTCTTACCGCAGGCTAGGCACCTGTGCTGAAATGACCCTGACGCACCACTGAAAACGACGATCACGAAGCTCTGCTTTACTCCCAGCACCGTCCGAAGACCCGCCAAGCAGGGGTGTGGGACACGGTCGCAGGTTCCGGAGTAGGTGCTGGTGGCGGGCGTGGCTGCGGACGTCGTCCGGCGGCTGATCCTCAGATCGGCGGTGCTGCGGTGCGCTGTCAGGTCCGCCGGGGCTGGCTGTCCGGGCCGCGGCCGGCCGGGCGAGTCCGCGGCCGGCCGTCGGCGGCTGTCCGGGCTTTCCGGGCTTTCCGGGCTTTCCGGCGATCGCCGGATCCCCGCTCAGGTGGCGTACCGCCTCGCTCCCTACGGTCAGGCAGCACCCCGCACATGAGGCAGCACCGGACCGCCGCGTGGCGTGGTGCCGTGCGGTGGTCCGGTGCTGTTGTGCCTTGCCGTGCGGTGGTGTCCCGGGTCTGGCTACCCGGGGCGGGGTGGCGGGCCGCGGACGACGGTCCCGTCCGGGGACCGTGCCGTCGCGGTGCCGTCGCCGTGCAGCTTGATGTCCCACCCCCACTTGTGGATACAGATGTGGTGGTGGAACCAGCATTATGCCGACCTGGGGATTATGCCGATGCCGGGTGGTCCGGCGCTGGTGGGCGGGGGGTGCGCGTGTCGTGGGGCTCGGCATAATCAGAGGCTTTCGAGGAAGGCCAGGAGCGGGTCTGGCGGGCGGTAGCGTCCGGGGCTTGCGTCCGGGGGTGTTGTCCTGGCCAGCGCTCGTTCCTTGATCGCGAGGTCGGCGTGCAGGTAGATCTGGGCGGTTTCGGTCTGCTCATGGCCGAGCCACAGGGCGATGACGGATACTTCGGCGCCGGCGTGCAGCAGTCTCATGGCGGCTGTGTGGCGCAGGGTGTGCGGAGTGATTTTCTTGCTGGCCAGCGACGGGCATGCGGCTGTTGCGCTCGCGGTGTGGATGGCCAGGCGGTGTTCGACGGCGTCGCGGCTGAGGCGGTTGCCGGCGCGGCCGGGAAACAGGATCTGGCTGGGGCCGGCTGGTAGTTCTTTGAGCCATTCACGCAGGACCGCGACGACGGGGCTGGTGAGCGGGGTGGCCCGCTGCTTGCGGCCTTTGCCGTGGCAGACGACGTGGGGGCCGGTTCCGAGGCTGAGGTCGGCGCGGGTCAGGGCGGTGAGCTCGGAGACCCGCAGCCCGGTCACGATGTCCAGGTGGAGCATGGCGTGGTCACGGCGCCCGGTGGGGGTTGCGCGGCCGGGGGCGGCGAGCAGCGCGGTGATTTCGTCGTCAGTGAGCCAGGTGACCAGGGCCTTGTCTGCGCGCTTGGCGGGGATGGCCAGCACGCGGGCGATGAGCGCGGCGTGCTCGGGGTGGCGCAGCGCCGCGTAGCTGAACGCGGAGTGGATCGCGGCGAGCCTGGCGTTGCGGGTCCGGATGCTGTTGCCGCGGTCATTTTCCAGGTGGTCCAGGAACGCGGCGACCGCGGGGGCGCCGATGTCGGCGAAGTCGAGCCGGGATGGCGGTTTGCCGGCGCGGTGCGCGGTGAAGGCGAGCAGCATCCGCCAGGTGTCGCGGTAGGCGGCGATGGTGTGGCCGCTGGCACGCTGCTGCCGGGATAGCCGGTCGGTGAAGAACGCTTCCAGCGCTGGCGCCAGCGCGGTCACCGGGGCTGTCCCTGCTGGCGGTCCAGCCGGTCAGCGGCCAGCGCGAGGAGTTCGGGGGTGCCGGTCAGGTACCAGTAGGTGCCGGCCGGGTCGGCGTGGCCGAGCCAGGTGGACAGCAGGGGCAGCCGCGCGGCGGCGTCGCCGCCGTCGGCGTACCAGCGGGCCAGGGTGGTGACCGCGAAGGTATGGCGCAAGTCGTGGATCCGCGGCCGGCATGCCGCCGACCGCGGCTGCAAGCCCGCCACCTGGGTGAGCTGATGGAAGGTGAAGTGGACGTTGTTGTAGATCAGCCGGGTCCCGGCCAGCGAGATGAAGAACGCCGGGCTCGCCGGCCGGGGCCGTTCACGGTCCCGCAGCTGTGCGTAGCTTGCCAGCGCCTGCAGGACAGAGGCGTGCAGGGGGAGCTGGCGGGATTTGCCGAACTTGCCGTTGCGGATGGTCAGCAGGCTCTGCCCCGGGTCCAGGTCGCCGCGGTCGAGGCTGATCGCCTCGCCGGCTAGCATGCCGGTGGCGGCCAGCAGCCCGATCAGGGCCTGGTAGGTCACCGCGCGCAGCGGCGTGCGGATCGCTGCGGCGGCGGTCATCAGCGCGGTGACCTCGGCGCCGGAATACAGGTAGGGCACCGCCCGGCGGGAGACCGGGCCGGGCAGCAGCCCGCGCGGCGGCACCTCGGTGCCGGGGACGAGCGGGGCCAGGTACCGCGCGAACCCGCGGACGGCGGTCAGGCGGGCGCGCCACCAGGTGGGGTCCGCGCAGGCCGGGCCGGTCGCCCACGCCAGCGCGTGGCCCGCCGTGATCGTCGCGGCTCCGGCCCCCTCCAGGTAGCTGACGAACCCGGGGAGCATCTGCCCTGGCCGGCCCAGCTTGTATCCCAGGCCGCGGCGCAGTGCGAGGTAGTCCTCCAGGTGCTCGCGCAGCCCGCTCATGACAGCTCTCCCGGCCACGGCACGGCGAGCTGCGAAAGCGCGCGGTGATCGACCTTGGCGTAGATCGCGGTGGTGGACATGGCGCGGTGCCGCAGCACCTGCCCGATCTCGGGCAGCGGCGCGCCGGCCCGCAGCATCGCGGTCGCGGCGAAATGCCGCAGCCGGTGGGCGCCAGCCGGGGCCAGCCCGGCACGGCGGCAGGCCTGCCCCACGATCGCCGTAACCGCGCCGGCCGACAGGGCGCCGCCCGGCGCGCGCGAGGCCAGGAATACCCGGCGGCTGGCAGCGCGGCGGGCAGGCCATCCCGCAGGTAACAGGCCAGCGCCTCCCCGGCATCGGACGGCAGCGGCAGCTGCTCATCACGCCGGCCCTTACCCCGGATCGTCACCGTCCCGGCCCGCCAGCCGATGTCGTCCAGATCCAGGGCAGCCGCCTCGCAGGCCCGCAACCCCAGCCGGGCCAGCAGCACCAGCACCGCGAAGTCCCGCCGCCCCGTGACCGTGTCCTGGTCACAAGACGCCAGCAGCGCCGCGACCTGCCCGCCCGGCAGCGCCTTCGGCAGCCCGCCGCCCCGCCAGCCCGCCACCGACGGCACCGCGTCCTGCAGGCCCGGTGTCACCAGGCCTTCCAGGACAAGAAACCGCAGCAGCGATCGCAGCGCCGTGACCGCGATCTTCGCCGACCCGGTGCCGCGCCGCCGGGACTCAGCCGCGATGAACCCGCTGACCTCGGCCGCGGTCAGGACCGCCAGGCGGTCTTCCCGCCCGGACAGGAATCCCCGCGCCTCGTCCAGGTAATACCTGACCGTGCTGGCCACCAGCCCCCGCTCGCCAGCCAGGTACCTGCCGTAGCGGTCCAGCAGCACGTCCACGGCAGCTACCGGAACCGGGCGCTCAGGCTCAGGCACCACGCCCAGGCCCCGCAGGCAGCCCAGCAACGGCGCC
Source organism: uncultured Acidobacteriaceae bacterium (assembly GCA_963709305.1). Taxonomy (GTDB): domain Bacteria; phylum Acidobacteriota; class Terriglobia; order Terriglobales; family Acidobacteriaceae; genus Sulfotelmatobacter. The sequence continues at coordinate 811,581 of CAVPWO010000019.1, forward strand.
AGCCCCCGCTCCGACAGCCAGCACGTATACCCCGCGGCGCGGCGCGCCGCCAGGGAACTCCTGCACCCGCAGGCCGGTCAGCTCTCCCGGATCAAACCCGCGATCCTCCAGCCAGCGGCTCAGGTGAGCCAGCACCCGGACCTGATTCGCCGCCGACAACGGCGTATAACCCGCCCCGGCAAGATATGCGGCGAACACCGCCGCATACCCCGCCAGCGGCCCGCTCACCCGCACCCGCGACACCACATCCACGACCGATCTCCTCTTCTCCGGATCGCTCCCAGAGCAGAAGATCCCGGCCGCACGGCCCGGATTATGCCGACTTCACAACCCCATCACACACCCGTAAGCAGGCAGGACACCCAGCAGACCACCCGGCATCGGCATAATCCCCAGGTCGGCATAATGCTGGTTATGCCGATATCGGCATAACCAGCACAGAGTCAGCAAGTTACAGACCGCGGTCGGGCCGTGGCAGGCGCGCGGGAGCAGGTGGTGCGGCTCGGACGCGTACGCGGGCTGGTCGCAGCCGCCGGGCCACTGGCACCGGCCGCCGTCACGGAGCTGCACGGCACGGCGGATCTGCCACGGGATGTCGTCGCGGTCCCCGACGTCGAGCGGCAGGCTGCGCCCGCCGAGGCCCGGTGTGCGCGAGGAGGTTACGGCGCAGGTGCGCGGCCAGGCCGGGCTCGCCGCCCAGCACCTTCGCGCACGCCCCCAGGACCTCCCGCATCATCTGGGTGATCCGCGCCTGATGCGCCCCCCGGTCCGGGGTGAACTCGTCGCCGGCCATCGCGCGGTGGAGCTGCACGCACCGGCCGATCAGGTCATCGAGGTACTGGGTGTCGACGTGGCCGAGCACCACCGGGAACAGGACCGCGTCGCACGCCAGGCCCCGGGCCGCGTCCCCGGTCACCCATGCGCTGCCGTCACCGCCGCCGGTCTCGGCGTCGGCGGCGTGCTGCCCGGCGAACCACGCGGCGGCCCGGTCGATCCAGACCTGCTGCAGCGCCGACCCGTCATCCAGGTCATACAAGTCCGCCAGCGAGGCCGTCACGGTCAGCTGCACGGGCGCGCCGCCGGCCGGGGCGGACAGGTCCGTGCCGAGCAGCCGCAGGCACATTTCCTGCAGCGCGTCATGGTTCCGCTGCGGCTGGGTCCGGGTGTCCTCGGCGCCGCGCCTGGCCGCGAACCGGCGCAGCAGCGACCCCACCGCCGCCGCGCACTCCGGCGACAGCTGCCCGGTCAGCGTCCCGGCACCGTCCAGCGTCTGCTCCAGCCGCAGCCCCCGGTCCTCGAACCCCCGGTCCGGGTCATCATCGCGGGGGTCCTCGGCCGGGGCACGGTCCCGGATCTCACTGGCCAGCCGCCACAGGTCCCGCGGCCCCAGCTCCCCGTCCCGGGCCAGCCCGGCGATCACCTTCTCCGCTTCGCCCGCCGGTCCTCCCGGATCTTCCCGGTCACCAGGGTGATCTTGGCCAGCCACGACCTGGTGATCAGCCCGTCCGCCATCAGCCCCGCGATCGCCGGATGCTCCAGCACGATCCGCGTCCACTTCCGGTACGAGCCCGCCTCGCCCTTGGTCAGCCCGGCCTCGTTCACCAGCCACGCCGACATGGACCGCTGCCCCCAGGACTCGAAGTCGCTGTTCTTGTCGAAAGACCACACCAGGCGAGCCCGCGCCACCGTCCCCAGCGCGTCGGCGTGCTCCAGCCCCTTGAGGGTGCCGGCCTTGACCTGGGCGGGCAGGTCGGAGCAGTCCAGGGCGGCCAGGTATTCCATCCCGGACGTGATGACCCCGACCGCCTCGCCCGCGTTCCCGTACAGCGGCGCACCAGTTCCCATTTGCTTCTACACCTCCCCTCCGCGGCTCGCGGCCCGTCCAAGCGCGGGCAGTGTGCCGGTCCCGTTCCTCGCGGCCGTCCCCTCGCGCGGCCTCCGGGTGCCCCGGCCCGTCTTTAGTTCGATTCTATCATGGTAGCGCTTTCGAGTCTACATAGTAGATACCTATTTCCAGCCGTCTGCCTGCCCGTATATGTCCGGATATGCGGCAGTGCCCCGGGGCAGAGCGGGAGAGCGGGGCGGGCGGGCAGCCCGCTGCGCCCGGCCGGGGACATGCGCGCCAGCAATTTATGCGGAAGCCGTCTTACCGAGCTAACGCGGACAACGATGGCTAACGCGGCAGCCCTGCAACCAGACGTGACGTGGCTACCAGATGCGGTCTTCGGGGCGGCGGCCTGCTGGCATCGCAGCGTGGTGATGGCATCAGTCGGCCGTGCGGACCGCCAGATCCCCGCCTATCCGCGCGGGCTCCTAGTATGGCCCGATGGCCCGGCGAAGTGAGTGCGCGTGACCCTCATCAGGGTGCCGGAGAGGTTTGCGGCCGACACCCTGACCCGTGAAGGCGAAGCCGCCCGGACATGGCTGGCGCGGCTTCCGCAACTGGTCGGCGAACTGTGCGTGCGATGGGGTTTGCGGGTAACCGGCGATCCGATGCACGGCTACATGGCGCTCGTGGTGCCAGTGCTCCGCGGTGATGCCCGGTGCGCGCTCAAAGTGTCGTGGATCGACGACGAGACGGTGAACGAAGCGGTGGCGCTTGCGCTGTGGAATGGTGGCGGCGCGGTGCGACTCCTCGACGCGGATGACACGGCGGGAGCGCTCCTGCTCGAATGGCTCGATCCGCGATGCCGCCTCGCGGAGGCGGACCTGAGCGTCGCCGTGCCGGTCGCCGGGCGATTGCTGCGGCGGCTGGCCGTACCCGTGCCAGCGGACTGGCCCGCACGGCCGGTCCCCGGACTCCGGCAGTGGGCGCTGGACCTGGCCGCGGAGCTGCCGGGACTCTGGCGGGCTACCGGGCGGCCGTTTCCCGGGCGCCACCTGGACGCGGCGGTCGAAGTAGCCACTGCGCTAGCCCCGCGTGCCGGAAGGCTGCTCGCCAACCGGGACATGCACTACCAGAACGTGCTGGCAGGGGAGCGTGAACCCTGGCTGGTGATCGATCCGAAGGTGATGCGCGGCGACGCTGAGTTCGGCCTCGCGCCGCTGCTATGGCGCAGGCTGGAGGAGGCGGGCGGACCGGCCGGGCTGCGGCGCCGCTTCGACGCCCTGGTGGACGAGGCTGGGCTCGACGCGGAACTGGCGCGCGGCTGGACGCTGCTGCGGGCCGTCGACTACCAACTGTGGGGCCTGAACCTCGGCCTCACCGGAGATCCCGCGCTCTGCGCGACCGTGGTCGACTGGCTCTCGCTCACCGGCAGGCCATAACGCTCCTATCGACGCCAGTCGCGACATTTTTGTGGGTTAGCAAGATCGTTTAGCTGGTGTGGCTGGTCAGGCAGGGACTGTCTGGTCGTGACGTGGCTGCCAGATGCGGTCTTCGGGGCGGCCGGTCTGCTGGCAGCGCAGCGTGGTGATGGCGTCTGCGCCGGTAACGGTCCAGCGCATGCCGGAGAGTTTGAGGCGCTGGCCGATGATTCGCCTTGCAGCCGGACTCGACGATGCCGGAGCCGACGAACAGGCCGCGGGACCGGAACCACTTGTAGCGCATACGGTGGGCGTTGTTCTCGAAGTAGCCGAGCGCGGTGCCGATCTCGTCTTTCTTGATGCCCGCGAGGGGGTATTCGCGGGTGGCGGCCACGATGCCGTCGATGTAGCCGTAGTCGAGGTCTTCGAGGCGGGCGGCGAGCCATTCGTCCTTGCGGTCGCCGAGCATGAACTCCAGCTGCGGATGTGATCGGCGCCGCGGCGGATGCCTTCTGCCTTCACCATGTCGCCGAACACGCTGGCGGGCTCGAAGGTGGCGATATAGCTGGCCGAATCCCGGTCCCGGACCGGGTATCTCGCGGGGAAGCCACTGCCGCCGGCCCCGCTGCCGCTCGGGCCGCGCCTTGAGGCGCATTTTCTGCGCCGGGCGCGTGCCCTGCCCGTACTGGCCCAGGAGTTCCTGCTCCTGGTCGCGCTGGCCCCGCCAGGCGACTCGCTGGTGCTCTGGCAGGCCGCCGGACGCCTGGGCCTGGCGGACGACGCCTTCGACGCGGCGGTCTCGGCGGGCCTGCTGGAGGCAAGGCGCGATCCGGTGTTCAAGCATCCGCTGATGTCCTCGGCGGTGAACGGCGGCGCGTCACCCGCGCAGCGGCGCAAGGTGCACCAGGCGCTGGCCGCGGTCATCGACCCCGGCCGGGACCCGGTTCGGCGGGCCTGGCATCTCGGTGAGGCCGCCGTGGGCCTGGACGAGGCCGTCGCCGCCGAGCTGGTGCGGGCCGCCGAGCAGGCACAAGGCCGTTCGACACAGGCGATGCTGCTGTCCAGGGCGGCCGAGCTGACTGTCGCTCCGGGGTCGCGGACTGACAGGTCGCTCGCCGCCGCCCAGGCGCACATCATGTCCGGCGACCACGCGTCGGCACTTGCGGTGCTTGAACAGTCGCGTGCAGAAGAACAAGGAGATCCGGTCAGAGCGGCCGCCGCGCAGCGGCTGCGAGCGCGGATCGACATGTTCATCCTGCAGGTCAGCGACGTTCCGGCCAGGCTGTTGCGGGCGGCGCGAAGCGCGGACGCCAGGGACGCTCCGGTCATGGTGGCCGAGGAACTGTTCGACGACCGGGCACGGTGGACGCTGCTGAACCGCATCGACAAGGCGGACCGGGATCAGGGCGCGTTCTACGCGCTGCGCACGACAATGCTCGGGCTGGCCACGTCCGAGCTGTGGGCCGGCCGGTTCGCCGCGGCCGAGGCGTACCACGCGGGTATGAACGAGATCGTCAAGGTGATGGGCCTGCCATGGCCGGGGCCGGTGCACCAGGTGGAGATGCTGGCCTGGCAGGGCAGGGAGACGCAGGCCCGCGCCGCCGCCCGCCTCGCCGAGGCTTACGTCGACCAGACCGGCCTGGGCGTCCTGACCAACCGGATTCTGCATGCCCTGACGATCCTGGAACTCAGCCTCGGCCGCTACCCGCAGGCCCTGTCGTGCGCCAGCAGGGTCTTCGCCGACGACCCGCCGTCTTATGGCAACCTGATCCAGCCTCAGCTCATCGAGGCCGCCGTCCGCTGCGCCGAACCCGCGGTCGCGGCCGATGCCCTCGCCAGGTTGACTCAACGGGCGTCGGCAGCCGGCACGCCATGGGCACGAGGCCTGCTTGCCAGGTCGCACGCTTTGCTTTCCGGTGACGAAGATCATTACCGGGAGGCGATCGAGCTGCTGGCACAGACCACGATCGTTACCGAGACGGCACGCGCGCATCTGCTCTACGGCGAATGGCTGCGCCGCCGCTCGCGGCGCGCTGACGCCAGGACGGAGCTGCGCACGGCGCATCAGCTGTTCACCACGATGGGCGCGGCACTGTTCGCCGAACGAGCGCGGGCTGAACTGCTCGCGGCAGGCGAGCGTGCCCGTCCCGCCGCTGGCGGCACGGGCGCCGCGGACGAGCTGACAAGCAGCGAACGCCGGGTCGCGGGCCTCGCCGCGGCAGGCCTGACCAACGCGGAGATCGCCGCCCAGCTGTTCGTGACGGCCTCGACGGTGGAGTACCACCTCAACAAGATCTTCCGCAAGCTCGGCATCACCTCCCGGCGTCAGCTCAGGTCGTGACCGGGGTGCCCCTGGGGTGCCCCCGGTTAAGACTGGGGATTTACCCCGGTGCGTGCCGCCGTCCGCGCGTGGTGTCGTTGCCGTATGACAACACCGATTCCAGTGGTCTTTATCCACGGGCTGTGGCTGCATGCCAGTTCCTGGCAGCCGTGGGCCGACCTGTTCCGCGACGCCGGATACGAGCCGCACACACCGGGATGGCCAGGCGACCCTGACACCGTCGAGGAAGCGAGGAACAACCCGGAAAGCATCGCTGACCACGGCATCGACGACGTGGTCGACCACTTCGCCGCGTTCGCCGCCACCCTCCCTGACAAGCCGGTCCTGGTCGGGCACTCGTTCGGCGGGATGATCGCGCAGAAGCTCCTCGGCCGCGACGTGGCCGCCGCCGCGATCGCGATCGACGCCGCCCAGATCAAGGGTGTGCTGCCGCTGCCGCTGTCGGCGCTGCGGTCCACCCTGCCGGTGTTCCGCAACCCGGCCAACAAGCACAAGGCGGTATCGCTGACCGCCGAGCAGTTCCGGTTCGCGTTCGGCAACACACTGACCGAGCAGGAGTCCGACGATCTCTACGCGCGCTGGACGATCCCCGCGCCTGGCAAACCGCTGTTCGAGGCCGCCGCCTCGAACTTCGACCCGCACTCCCCCGCCAAGGTCGACACCGCGAACGCGTCTCGCGGCCCGCTCCTGCTCATCACCGGCGGCAAGGACCACACCGTCCCCGAGTCGGTCACCAGGGCCACCCTGAAGCAGTACCGCCATTCCGATGCGGTCACCGACCTGCTCGAATTCCCCGACCGAGGCCATTCCCTGACCATCGACAACGGCTGGCGCGAGGTCGCCAGCACATGCTTGACGTGGCTGAGTTCCCAGAAAATGTAAGGGACCTGCCGTTATGAAACTTGAGATGGACGGCCGAAGGGCTGTGGTCACCGGGGCAAGCCGGGGCATCGGGCTGGCCATCGCGCGGGCGCTGCTCGGCGAGGGAGCGCAGGTAACGGGCGTGGCGCTCGGCTTCCCTGACGAGGTGCCCGGCATGCACACCGTGCGGGCTGACCTGTCCCAGCCGGGCTCGTCGGCCACGGCGATTGACGCGGCCACGTCCGCGCTTGGCGGGCTGGACATCCTGGTCAACAACGTCGGCTTCGTCCGCCCCCGGGTCGGCGGGTTTCTTTCCGTCACCGACGAAGACTGGGACCTGACACTGAACCTCAACTTCCTGTCCGCCGTGCGCACCACCCGCGCCGCGCTCCCTCACCTGCTGGTCATCGACTACAGCGCGGCCAAGGGCGCGCTGCTGAACTTCTGCAAAGCGCTGTCCAAGCAGGTAGCCGGGCAGGGCGTCCGGATCAACACGATCAGCCCCGGGCCGGTGTCCACCGCCCTGTGGCTCGGGCAGGACGGGGTCGCCGCCACGATCGGCCAGGCCACCGGCGCCGCCCCGGCCGACATCGCGGCGAAGGCCGCGGGGGAATCGCCAACAGGGCGGTTCACCACGCCGGAAGAAGTCGCCGACCTCGTCCTGTACCTGGCCAGCGGGCGTGCGGCCAACATCACCGGCAGCGACTTCACCATCGACGGCGGCCTCATCACCACCGTCTAGCAAGCTCGGTCTGTTTCGTCGGCAGAGACGAGAACTCAAGCTCGGCGCGCCGGTTATCGCGGGCAGGCCGGCGGCCGTCCTCGTTGCCTGCCGGCTCCGGCACGGTGAGCCGGTTCATGATGGTGGCGAAGGCGCGCTTCGCTGAGACCAGGACACTTAGGACGAGGCCGCCAGTGCCAGGGCCTGCTGCTCGCGTTCGGGATCCAGGCCGTGGGCGGATCTCCCTCGGCTTGCAGCCAGGCCCAGGTATCGGCGACGGTTTCCTGCCAAGGCACGAGGAACCAGTCTTCACCTGCGCTGAAACCGCCGCCTTCGCAGTGAGATACCCGCCGCCAGGCGAAACGGGCTTAGTGACGAAACCGGCACGATCCGACGCACGCGCAGACGAGGCAGGCGTCCCGGTCTGGGGGCACGCCTCAGCGTTGAAGTACCGGCCACCCGCCACTGAGATTACTTCCGTTCCGGGTGTTGCTCGGGCGGCACCAATCCGGCCAGAGGAAGGTAACGGCACGAGCGACTGAGATACGCCGGATTGCCGGTGACATGGTGATACGGCAGCATCAGCGGTGCGTCATCACACGTCGATTGCCAGAGTGACCGCTTGCGGACCTGGTACTACAACAGCGCCCGCCAGGCGAACACCTTACCGGCTGGGAGCGATATTTTCATGATCACGAACGGTTGTGTGGGCTATAGGCCACAAAAGTCTTCGTGATCATGGAAATCAGCTGTTCCGGAACGCACAGCGGTACACGACGCGCGGTTGTAGTAACTAGTGGCTGTTAAGGCCCTGGTTTCAGTCCTCGGGTCCAAGTGAACGGCGTGGCGTGCTGGTTCCGGCGGTCGGTGAACGCGCCGGCGTGCCGATGGCGCCGACAGGCCCGGGTCCAGCGTGCCGGTGGCGCCATCGAGCAGGGGGCATGGCGGTCCGCTGGCACCATCGGCACGCCGAGGTGCCGCTGCGGGTCTCGCCCGTCTGCTTGAACGTTGAACTTCCCGGCCGATCCGTACGTGATCAATGGTGGAGGCAAAAACAATGTTCAAGGAGATACAGTAATGCGTTCCAGGCTTATAGGACTCGGCGGGATGGCCGCGATCGGGCTCCTGGCCACAGCCTGCGCCAGCTCGTCACCCAGCACCAAGCACCAGCACCGGCACCGGCAGCGGGAGCACCCCCAGCACCAGCACATCCGCCCCGGCCGCAGCCGGATCAGCCACCCTCAACACCACCACCATCAGCGGCCAGACCGTCCTCACCAACTCCGCCGGACTCACCCTCTACTGGTTCGTCCCCGACACAACCACCAAATCAAACTGCAACGGCAGCTGCGCCACCTACTGGCCACCAGTCAAAGGACCCGCCACCGCCGGCACCGGCATCACCGGCACCCTCGGCACCATCACCCGCGCCGACGGCACCACCCAGGCCACCTACGACGGCCACCCCCTCTACACCTACGCCGCCGACACCGCCCCCGGCCAAGCCAAAGGCAACAACCTCAACGCCTCCGGCGGCATCTGGCACGAAATGACCGCATCCGGCACCACCACAACCGGCTCATCCTCCCCCAGCAGCGGCGGCGGAGGCGGGTACTAGTACCCGCTACCCGCCCGGAGCGCGATGGATGAGTGTGCGAGCATCCGCAACGAAGTGGGTGTGTACCTGCTCGGTGCGATTGCACCGGCCGACCGCGCGGGCGTGGTGCGCCACCTGGCTTCCTGCGAGCGGTGCCGCGACGAGGTGGCCGGGATGGCCGCACTGCCGGCCCTGCTCCGCGGGTTGCCCGCCGGGCACAGCGCACCGTCAGCGAGCCCGGATCCGCCGGGCGCCCTCCCGGGGCGCCTGGCCGCCCGCGTCGCGCGGCGGCGGCGCATCCAGCGGTGGCTGACCACCACCGTGGTCGCCGCGCTGGCCGCCGCGGCCGGCGTCGGGTGGGCGGCGGCGGTGAGCGGTCCGCCGCCGGTCCGCGCACCCGCCGCGGCCTTGCTGGACACGACACGGATCGACGCCGTGACGGTGCTCACCGACGCCCAGGGGTTCACCGTGTACTGGTTCGCGCCAGACACCACCACCGCGTCACGGTGCACGGGCGACTGCGCCAGGAAGTGGCCGCCCGTGCTCGGGCCGGTCACTGCCGCCCCCGGCGTGCCGGGGACGCTGGGGACCATCACCCGTCCTGACGGCACGCTGCAGGCCACCTGGGACGGGCATCCCCTCTACACCGCCAGCCTGGATACCGCCCCCGGCCAGGCCAGAGGCAACGACCTCGACGTCTCCGGCGGCATCTGGCACGAAGCCGCGATCTCGGGTCCGGCCAGCTAGGTCAGCCCGACCCCGGCCGACACCGGCTACTGAATAACTTCCGGCCGACGCCGCCGTAGAGGGAGTCCTGGCGGCCGGCCGGGCGGGTACCGGGATCGGGCCGCCAGGCGGCCATCCAGACGACGCCTGGCTCGATGATCTCGAATCCGTCGAAGAACCGCTCGATCTCTCGCACCGGCCGTACATGCATCTGCGCCGACGCGTTCCGGTAGACGTTCGTCACGCTCTCGACGGCTCCGTCCGGGTCGTCCTGGGGCGTTGCCGCGGCAATGCCGTGCGTGATGGCCAGGTAACTGCCGGGAGCGAGGTGATCACGGTACTCGGCGATGATCCGATGAGGCTGCTCCTCGTCCGGCACGAAGTGCAGGGCACACGCGCACAACACGCCCACGGGCCGGGAAAGGTCGAGCCTGCCGACCACGTCCGGGTCCAGAAGGATCTCGGCGGGGCGGCGCAGATCGCCGAGCACGAAGCCGACTTTGCCGCGCGGCCCGAGCAGCGCCTGGCCGTGAGAGCACACCACCGGATCGTTGTCGACATACACCACGCGCGCTTCCGGTGCGATGGCTTGCGCCATCTCGTGCACGCAGTTCTGTGTGGGCAGACCCGCGCCGAGGTCGAGGAACTGGCGGATCCCCGCCTCCCCTGCGAGGAAGCGAACCGCCCGGCCGATGAACGACCTGTTGTCGCGGACGACCCCCGCGATGTCGGGCAAAGCGGCGAGCAACTGCTGCGCGGCCTGCCGGTCGGCAGCGAAATTGTCCTTGCCGCCAAGAAGGTAGTCATAGATCCTGGCGACGTTCGGTACCGACGTGTCAATGCCCGCCGGGCCCGCGCCGCTTCCGCTCAATCGTGTCACCACCTCGGTACGGGAGCGATGCTAGCGCGTTGCACCGCTCGCGCTCGCACGAAAGACCGTCGCTTGCGGTGCCATCGATACCACATTGATGACTTTTACGCATGAATTGTCCGCTTCCTGTTAGTGTGGCCGCGCGACCGGCCGTTCGTGGCTGGGGGGAACGCGCAGGGTTTTGCGGGCCGGGGAGGCTGGCATGAGCAAGGCGGCAGTGCGGGCTGGGGTGGGCGGCGGGATCATCGGCGGCTTGGTGATGGCGATCTGGCTGACGTTCATCTTGTGGCTGACCGGGACCGGATTCTGGACGCTGCTGAACCTGATCGCGAACACGTTCTGGCGGGGCGCGCCGCTTGGCCCGGAGTTCAGCGGGCTGGCAGTGGTCATCGGCCTGGTCGTGCATCTGCTGATGTCGGTCCTGTTCGGCATGCTTATCGCCGTAGCGGCGTGGCGGCTGCCCGCGCCGCGGTCGCTGGTGATCGCGGGCGGAGCATTGTTCGGCTCGGTGCTGTGGGCGGTCATGCAGTACGGCATCTGGCGGGCGGCTGATCCGGCGGCCGCGCGGGTTATCACGCCGTGGGTGTTCGCGTCCGCGCATCTGCTCTTCGGCCTGATCGTCGCCTCGATGGCGGCAATCGTCATCACCGACGAGGACACGCGGCCGGCTAGCGGGCGCATGTCCGACGCGGCGCTGCGAAGTCAGCAGGCAACCCCCGCGGCGCTGCACAGCCGGACGCTGACAGCACGCAGCGAAGGCGGGATGCGTACGGTCGCCCGCACCAGCGACGGGCTCGGCGTAGTCACCGACGAGACCGCCGGCCGTGGCGGGACGGCGCCGACGCCGCTGGAGACGGTTATCGGAGCACTGTGCGGGTCTGCCAGCGTCACCTTCGCCACCGCGGCCCGCGAGCTCGGCTTCGGCTATGAAGGCATCGATTTCGAGGCCTCGTTCACCCAGAACCCGCGCGGTGCGGCCGGCGAGGCCGGGGTGCGGGCACACTTCCAGGGTGTGCGCGTGCAGGCCCTGGTGTACCGCGCTGAACCGGATGCCTGGCTCGCGGACGTGGCCAGGATCACCGAACGCCGCTGCCCAGTCCGCAACCTGCTCGCCGACGCCGGGGTCGCCCTGGAGATGACCTGGACCGCTGTCCCGCGGTCGGCCTCCCAGCGCACGACACGGGAACCCGAGTACCTGCCCTGGCGGTAGCCGCTGGCTGACCGCGGAGACTTCACTCGGCGACGGAACCTTCCCCGGCCCTGATGACGACCGGGCTCCTGATTGATCTTGCCGGCACCTTCCTCGCCGCGGGCAAGTTGCACCTTGCCCAGTTCCTTGACCTGCTGCCGCCCCCTGGCCGGCTGACCCTCGCCCGTTTCGTCCTGCTTAGACTGGTGCGTTTGGAGGTGAAAAAGCTCATCAGACGGGAGGAGAGTATTGACGAGCGCCATCGCACCGCTATCCGGCTTCAGCGTCTGGGCGCGCGGAGACCTGCTGGTCATCATCTTGCTGATGCTGGGCGCGATTCTGCTAACCCGGCTCGCGGGCTGGGCCCGCGACCGCATCATGGCCCAGATCGATGCCCGGGCGGCCGGTTCAGACGAGCTGGTGCGGTCCGAAGCGGCCAAGCACCGCCATGTCGTGGCGCAGGTCCTCACCTGGAGCGTCCTGGCCATCATCTACGTCGTCACCGCCATCCTGGTAATACCGCGCATGGGCGTGCCCCTGGCTGGCCTGGTGGCGCCCGCGGCGCTGATCAGCGCCGCGCTCGGGTTCGGCCTGCAGCGGTTCGTCCAGGACATCGGCGCCGGGTTGTTCATCACTGGCGAGCGGCAGTACGGGTTCGGTGACGTCGTCCGTATCTCCGTCGCCGGCACGTCACAACCCGCCACCGGCACGGTAGAGGACGTAACGCTGCGGGTCACCCGCATCCGGTCGGTCAGCGGCGAGGTAATCATCACCCCAAACGGCCAGATCATCCAGGTCACCAACCTGTCGCGGGACTGGGCGCGGGCAGTGGTCGACGTTCCGGTTCCCGCCACGGTCGAGGTGAGCCACGTCAACGAGGTGCTGCGGCACGTGGGCCAGGAAGCGTTCGGCGATGATGCGCTGCGGAAGATGATGCTCGATCCGCCCACGGTGATGGGCGTCGAAAGAATCGAGGTCGATATGTTCTCGGTGCGCATGGTGGCGCGGACACTGCCGGGCATGCAGTTCGACGTGGGCCGGGACCTTCGCGCGCGGGTCGCGTCGGCGCTGCGCAGGGAGGGCATCTTCGTCCCGGCCGAGCTCGACACCGGCCGGGCGACCGGAGGTGCCTCATGACCAGGCGGCCTCGAACCTCGACGCTCGTGCTCACCGGCATATTCCTGGGCGTGCTCGCGCTCTACGTCCTGGTGCGCCCGGCTCCGGCACCCGCCGCGGAGAACCAGCCAGCCACCACTCCGCCCGCTGCCCCCACGCCGTCCGCTACCGCTCCCACCCGGTCTCCGGCCCCCACCGCATCGCCCAGCCCGACCCGGACGGGCACAGCCAGTCCGTCTCATTCACCGCGTCCGAACCCTTCCTCAGCTCCAGCCACGGCAGCCAGCCCGACCACGGCACCGTCATCGGCAACGCCAGCCTCCAGCCCCTCATCACCCGCCGCAATCCCCCAATCCGGCCAGCCGTGACCTCAAATGGGTCAGCCCCGTCGGCATCGGATCGCAGAATGCTCACTTCGGACACGTCGGTAATCAAATTGGGGTTCTCGGCGTGTCGCGATCGTCGGCATGCCAGCCGCCCGTAATGTCCTGACCCGCCCCGTAATACACCTTCGTTTCCGTAACGGTCCCGGACCGTCCGAGGTGCCTCGGAAAAGATCGTGGGTACTTACCCCCCCGATCTGGGGGGGTAAGTACCCACCAGCGTAAGACGGCGCGTGTCAAGTGGTGCGGGGAGGTTTTCGCGTTGTTCTGGGTGGGGTGCTGACCTGGGTGGTTGTTGCTGCGGTTGCTGCTTATGCGCTGGCTGGCGTGGGACGGGCACGGGCTGCGGGCATGCCGCAGTGCCGCTTCGGCGGTGTGCCGGGCGGCTGGCCTGGGGGTGCCGGCGGCCTGGGTCTTCTCGCTCTACGTAGCGGTAAGCGGGCTCGGCGTGCCCGCGGTGCGGGCAGGCCTGCTCCAGCAGCGTTCAACCGAGCTGGTGAGAAGCCCCGGGCGACCGGGGGAGAGCTGCCCAGGGTGGATAGCGGGGTGGTCCCCTACGATCATGCGGGCTCGCTCTCCCCCTCATCGGGGAGGACGGTCTTGGGGCACCCCGGCGGGTGCGGGCAGGATCCAGGCGCTGGTCAGGCTGCCTCCGGCTGGCAGCGCGGGGCCTGCGGGCCGGCGGCGGCGGGGTCCCAGCTGGTGCCGTGCACGGTCATGGAGTAGAGCCAGCGCAGCAGGGATGCAGCGCACGCGACGCGGGCCTTGGCGCGCCGCGCGCGGGCCTGAGCGGCAGCCGCCCTGGTTCCCGCGCCGGCGCGGGCGGCGTCATCGCTATCCTGGGTCATCGCCTGGTATTTCGCGGCCATTACCGGGTTGAACCGCAGCATCGGCCATACCGCGCGCCAGGCGGTCAGCCGCAGGCCGGGACGGCCGCGGCGGGACATGCGCGCCTGGCCGGCGAAAGCGCCGGACTCGTTGCCGGCCGGAGCCAGCCCGGCGTGCTTGACCATGGAGGAAGAACTGTCATAGCGGCGCGGGTCCCCGGTCTCGGCCAAGATCGCCGCCGCGCCCACGGCGCTCAGCCCGGGGATATCACCCAGCCGGGACAGGCCCAGCTCGCCCAGTACCGTCACCATGTCCGCCTCGGCCTGGCGCAGCTGGGCCCGGGTCCGCTGCAGGTCGCCCAGCTCATCGGCGATGCGGCGGAGCAGGCCGCGGCGGGACCAGGTCACCGCGCCCTCGGTATCAGTCAGCGCGGCGAAGATCCGGGCGCAGATCCCCCGGTGCACCTTCTGCGCGCCCCACCCGGCCAGCCCGCCGCGGATCAGCACGGTGAACCCCTCCGCGCCCAGGGCCGCCAGCCTGGCCGGCTGCCCGCCGCACCGGGCCGCCGCCACCTGAACCGCTGCCAGCCAGGTCAGCGAGTTAAACGGCTGCGCGCAGGTCTCGGTCACGACGGGCCAGGCCACCGACAGGAAATCCCGGACCCGCAGCACCGACGCCGTCGCCGCGGTGATCAGCTGCGCCCGCCGCCGCCCCAGGTGCCGCAGCTGCGCCCACGTCTCATCCAGCACCTCCGGGACATAGCAGTGCAGCTCGATCGCCAGCCGGGCGATCATCACGCAGTCGGACTCATCGGTCTTATGCGGCGTGTAATCCTGCTGCTCCCGGGAAATATGCGACACCAGCGGCTGGATGCACACCAGCGGCAGCCCCCGCTCAAAACACAGCCGCTGCACCTGCATCCACCGCGCACCCGTCGGCTCGCACGCCACCGTCACGTGACCGAACCCCGCCGCCAGCGCCGCCGCCACCGCCCACTCCAGCGCCTGGCCCAGCCGGAACGCCTTCACCCGCACCGTCTTACGGCCCAGCACCCGCCCGTCATGATCGATCACCGCCAGCGCCTGCTTATCCTCCCCCAGGTCAATCCCGATCACCGCGCCATCACGCGGCACCAGCCGCCGCAGCCGCTCCCGCCGCGCATTCCGCCGCCGGTCACCCCGTGTCACACTGCTACCCTTGCTCATCAGGACGTCCTCCCTGGATGCGTTTGGGACACCAAGCCCGTACTACCGCACCAGGAGGACGTCCCCATATCAAGCGCTTCCCGAAAAACGGGCGCCTCCTGGGCTACGTCCTATTACTACGATGATTGAGCCGCCTGCTGCCCCGTCCCCAGGACCACCGTTTTATGCGGATATGCCCGTTTTTGCTGGGAACTGGCGTGCGTATCACATCCGCCTGATGCGACACACCACGAAAACAAGTCGCGTAAAAACAGACGCGTCCTTCGTCCTGAATTATTCGCCACTTCGGCGGCAAGGTGGCTGGACGGCGGCAAGGTGAGCCGACCGCGGGAACGAGGACGCCGAGAGCAGCCCGGCAGCATCGCATGCGCGAAGAGCCCTTGCAGACCACTAGCAGGTGTCAGAGCCGCTGCTCATGCCGCCGCCGCAGGCAAGATCAAGATGTACGGCCGGAGCGGTGCTGGCCGCGGACGTAGCCGCGCGGCTGTCAATCGCGCCTGCTGCACGTCCGCGACCACGCGCAGTCCCGCGGGCCCTGTGCACTGCGTCTTTGCACAGTGCATATGCATTATGCAGAAGCTTGTTGCAGATGTACGTGCATAACAATATCCTGGCACTCTGCACGCGCGGCCCGTTACCGACGTGCTTCCTTGGGGGTAATCCGTCCACCGCGGGAGGACACCTGATGGAACAGCCCCGAGCGGCCGAACCGGCCCATCACCGGGCAATCGTCGCCCTTGACATCGAGCAGTCCACCTCTCGTACCGACACGGTGAAGGCCGAACTTCGCGATACGCTCTACGAGCTATTCGACGCGGCACTGCGCTGGGCAGGAATCAGCAGTCGCCACCGTGACCAGTTCACCGACCGCGGCGACGGCCTGCTGGCGCTCATCCACCCAGTAAAGCAAGCGCCCAAGGCGAAACTGCTCGGCCACGCCATCCCCGCGTTCGGCGGGCTTCTGACCGACCATAACGCCGGCCTTCCACAGGCTCACCGGCTGCAACGGCAACTGCGGGTCCGCGCCGTCATCCACGCGGGAGAAGTGCGCTACGACGCCCACGGATGCTTCGGAGAAGCGCTGGACATCGCGTTTCGCCTGCTCGACGATGTCCACGTCAAGAAGGAGCTCCAGGCCGCGGCCTGCCCGCTGATCATGGTCGTCTCGGAGGACATCTACAGATCCGTGGTGCGGCACGGTCATGACGGCGTTGACCAGCGCGCATTCCGCCCGGTCGTCCGGGTGCAAGTCGCCGGGAACTGCCACCCAGGCTGGATTAACGTCCCCCCAGCAGCGGCCGAGAATCATCTGATCGACATCGCATGTGCAGGCGCGGCGAAAGCACGCTCACTACACGTTCCGCCACCCAGGTCAACCCCACTGTGAACCAGACCGCGCAAGCCGCGTGGACACTCGTCCGGCCACTTCACCGGCATCCGCACGGATTCGGCAGTCGTTGAGCGGGATCCCGCCGTCGCCTCAATGGCGCGCCGCGATGCGATGTTGGTCTTGTCGCACTTGACCGGCCTCCGCCTAGACAAGAACCAGCCCGGACCGCTTATCCCGAGCGCCTTGGGGACCTATCGCGCGCTGCGCGAAGACGGTGGCGAGAACGGCTAGCGGGTCAGGAGTGTGCTGGAACAGCTGCGCAGTGACCCAGGCAAGGTCCGCGGGGATAGTCCTGGTCGAGATGGTGGACGAATCAACCTGGTGGGTCATATGGCGCCAGCCCACGTCCGACATTGTCGATGTTCTCCGGATCGGCCCGCGGCCAGATCCTGACCCTCTGGCCTACTCTACGAAGACGCGGCACCCCTGGCAGCGCAGGTACAGCACCGCAGCCCTGCTCTCGCTCGACGGCTGACGGTACCACCGCGCGAGCAGCGTGGCCCCGTCGGACGCGGTGACGCCATGGTCCGAGATGTCGATTTTGCCGGACCGTCCGCGCGATGAAGGACGAGGACCGGGGCCACATCGGCGTCCAGTGTGACGGTCATTTCTGCACTCGTCCTTTACTTCGCGCCGGGCGGCGGAAGCAGCTCGGTCCTGTACTCGGGCGCGAGCGCCGTCGACTTGGCGATGAAGGCCGCCTGCGCGTCGGCATCGAGCGGCGGTGGCGCCTGCGTCCGGGTATCGACGGGCTGGCCGACCAGGGTGAAGAACTCCTCCTGCCCGGACGGCGCGCACATGCACAGCAGCCGCGACGGTTTGTCCCCGGCGTTGGTGAACGAGTGCGGGGCGTTGGCCGGCACGTTGATGGTCTCGCCGGCCCTGGCGACGAGCGTCTGGCCGCGGAAGGTGACCTGGACTTCGCCGTCAACCACGGTGAACATCTCCTCGAAGTCGTGCCGGTGCGGCGGTGGCCCGCCACCCGGGGGCACGTGCATGTCGATCAGCGTGTACTTGCCCGCGGTGTCCTCGCCGGTGACGAGGATCGTGTAGGTGTCGCCGACGAGGCCGATGTGCGGCAGGCTCTGGTCCTGGTCCGGCCGCGCGATAGTGAGTTCCCTGGACAGGTCGTCGGGCGGGACGGGCGCGGGCTGGCTGGGCATGCGGTTCTCCTTCAATCCGGAGGATTTCGTCCGTTTAGTGTAGCCGTTCACGATGAAGACGGCTTCAATGGGTCCATGGCAACCGTGATGAAGCCTGGTCCGCGCGAACAGCGCAGCGACGCCGCCCGCAATCACGAGGCCCTCGTTCGCGCCGCGACCGCGGCCGTGCACCGTGACGGCCCGCACGTGGCCATGGCGACCATCGCGGCAGACGCGGGTGTCGGCATCGGGACGCTTTACCGTCACTTCCGGACCCGCGAGGATCTGCTCAGCTTCCTGGTCCACCGGTCCTTCGAGCAGGTGCTCTCGAACGTGCAGGCGGCTGAAAGCGACGGCAGGACAGCCAGCGACGCGCTGCGGCGCTTCATCGAAGCCGCGATCGCGCAGCGTAACGAACTCGTCCTGCCGCTGCACGGCGGGCCTCCGGTGACAGTCCCGAAGACCCTGGCGGTGCGCGACCAGGTCCACCGCGCCATGCAACGGATCATCGAACGCGGCCGTACCGACGGCACGATCAGCCAGGACGTGGCTCCGCGCGATGTCGTCATCTTCGGAGCGATGCTCGCTCAGCCCCGGCAACCCGACCAGGAATGGGACGCGACATGCCGCCGGCTACTGGCCACGTACCTCAATGGCCTGAGGGTCCTTAACGCAGCTTGATCTACCCGCTGGCACGCGGTCCTGTAATTCTGGCCGCATGGACCCGCAGCCCACGACCATCGCGTGGCGGAAGGGGTACGTTGCGCCAACCATCCCCTTCAGCATCCGCCGCGGATTACTCCTACGGCAGGAGCACGATCTTGCCGTGGGAGTGCCGCTCTGCCAGCTCACGGAACGCGTCTCGCACCTGCTCTAGCGGGTAGGTGCTGGCGATCCGCACCTCCAGTTCTCCGCGCGGCGAGCCGGGCCAGCGTCGTCGACCACGACGAACTCCGCGTGGCTCGCCCTGTTATGCGTGAAGCCCAGGACCGCGAAGCCGCGCACCGGCGGCCCGGCCTCCACTACGACGCCCGCCAGGTCGCTGCCTTGCCCGGAGGGGAACGTCGCCGGCCAGCGGTCGTGCCGCGCGCCCTCGCGGATCATCACCTCGCCGGGCTGGATCCCGGCCGCGCGGACCTCGACCAGCACCTGCCCGGGGCCGGGCACCGGCCGCGCCACTCCCTCCACCCGGAGCACATCGATCCCGCCGTACTCGTGGAACCGCACCGCCTTCATCGCGTCATCACCGCATTCCCTCGCCCCGATACACCGCGGACGGCCACCGCCGCACGTTGAGCCTTCAACGACTCAGGTACGGAACTGTCTTCCCGCCAGCGCCGTGCACCGTAGGCTGGCACGCGTGGTCACCGAGGCTGACATCCACCTGGCCGATGGCCGGACCCTGCACGCGTACGACACCCGCGCGGACACCTCTGGCTCGCCAGCCGCGGTGTTCTGGCACCACGGCTCGCCCAACATCGGCTCGCCGCCTGAACCGCTATTCGCGGCGGCCGAGACGAACGGCCTGTACTGGGTTTCCTATGACCGGCCCGGTTACGGCGGCTCGAGTCCGCACGACGGGCGGACTGTCGCGTCGGCAGCCGCGGACGTGGCCGCGATCGCGGACGCGCTCGGCATCGGCCGGTTCGCCGTGCTCGGCCATTCCGGCGGCGGCCCGCACGCGCTGGCATGCGCCGCACTGCTGGCGGAGCGCGTCATCGCCGCGGTGAGCTTGTCAGCGCCGGCGCCGTTCGACGCAGCTGGGCTGGACTGGTTCGCGGGCTGGTCGCCGGGCATCGCGGCGGAGAACCGGGCGGCGACGGGCGGGCGCGCGGCGCTCGAGGCGCACTGGTCCGTGGCCGAGTCCGAGGACATGGGTGCCTTTTTCACCGAGGCCGACATGGCTGCCCTTGGCAGCAGCTGGTCATGGCTGGCAGGCGTTGCTGGCCAGGCCATCGAGCAGGGTAACGAAGGACATCTCGAGGACACCCTCGCCAGCGTCCAGCCGTGGGGGTTCGGGCCGGATGCTGTCCGCGTTCCGGCGCTCATCATGCACGGAGCGAAGGACAAGATGGTGCCGTGTGCGCACGGTGAATGGCTCGCCGCCCGCTGTCCGGCGGCCGAGTCGCGTATCGTCCCGGACGCGGGTCACATCACACTGCTCGATAGCGCGCCGGAGATGCTGACCTGGCTCGCCGCCCGTGCCGGCGCGTGACACAGCGTGACACCGCGTGACGCCGCGGGGTGTCAAGATGGCAGCCGGATCGTGCGCAGGAACGCCGGCATGAGCCAGGGCCGGCGGCCGCTGATGACGACCTTCCTGGTCAGGACCGCTCGTGGCTTGCTGATCCGGCCGAACAGCATCATGTTCAGCGTCGCCGGGTCGAACCGCACCGCGGCGTCAGCGCCCGGGCCGGGCGGCTCGACGGTGACGCTGCCGTTGCGGACCGCGAATGTGACCGGGGTCGTGTAGCCGGAGCGGAACTCCACGGCGATGCGCCGTTGCAGCGGCCGTTTGCTGTCTGCCAGCAGCCGGCCAGTATTCCCGCTCGCCAGCCCGACCAGGAACAGGTCGAAGAACAGCGCGGCGTCCTCGGCAGGCATTGCCCACGGCACCCCGACAGCGCGGGCGATGTCGTCGCCGTGGATGAGCAGTTCGTTCACCATATGCGCGAACATCCCGGCCAGCGGCAGCCTGGCGCCGCCGAGCCAGGAGAAGGTCTCAGCCGGGTCGTGGCGCTGGCTCACGGTCAGCATAAGGTCGATATGGTCACGCAGTATCCCCAGGAGGCGACCCGCATCGCGCTCCGTGAAGTGGCTCATCACCTGGTCGTTCAGGCCGTGGACGCCTTCTACCGTGGTGGCCGCTATCGCCTCGGTCAGGCCCGGCATGTCAAAGGGAACCGGCGCGGTTTGCAGCAGCAGCGTGTTCAGGAAGGTGACGGTGGTCACGTGCGCCGTCATGTCGGCCACCGACCATTGCGCGGTTGCCCTGGTGCTGGGATCAGGGATCGAGGATACAAGCTCGCAGAATCGTTCCGCCGTCGTCTGCACTGACCCGCGGACGGCATCCCACTGCTTTTCGGAAACGGATACTGTCATGATGCCTTCTTTCCTTATGCCAGCCAGATGCCGTTTAACATAACAGTGATATGCTACGTGCGTAAATGGCCGCGCCCGGCAAGCTCGGGCTCGTCGCCTGAGGGGAGCGAGGAGGCGTATCTTTCCTGACCGCTGCGCGTTCTTATAGCTGAATCCGGCTCCAGCCGCCGGTGGCGACGTAGCTGGACGGAGGCGTCGCGTGCACGCGGATCGAGAGTTGCATGTGCCGGTCAGCGGCACTGAGAGTGCTGGCCTGGCTGAGCCGTCGGGCTCGGCGGAGCCGGGGCTGGGGCAGCGGCTCGGCGAGGGGATCGCCCGCGGCGCCGCCGTGGTCGCTAGCTTGACCATCTTGTCCCGGATTCTAGGCCTGGTCCGCACGCTGGTGTTCTCGCAGACCGTTGGCGCTGGTTGCCTGGGCACGTCGTACGTGACCGCGAACCAGGTACCCGATCTGCTCTACCAGCTGATCCTGGGCGGCGCGCTGACCAGCGCGATGGTCCCGGTGCTGGCCCGATCCGCCGAGCGGGCCGCTCACGATCCGGCGGAGAAGGCACGTGTCGGCGAGATCACGTCGGCCCTCCTGACGTGGACCGTCGTCCTCGTGGTGCCGCTGGTCCTGGTGATCGTCGTGGTCGCCAGGCCGATCGCTTCGCTGCTGATCCCGAGCAACCCGGGCGCGCACTGCCCGCGTGCCGATATGGTCGTCACTGCCGGCGACATGCTGCAGGTATTCGCCCCCCAGGCCCTGCTCTACGGGCTGTCGGTCGTGCTGTACGGGCTGTTGCAGTCCTACCGGCGGTTCGTCGCGCCGTCGATCGGCCCGGCGATCTCCAGCCTGGTGCTCATTGCGTGCTACCTGGCCTTCGAGCCGCTGAACAAGGGACATTCGCTGGCCCAGCTCCCCCGTTCGGCCGAGCTCGTCCTGGCGGCCGGTACGACGCTGGGCATCGCCGCCCTGGTCGTCGTGGCCATGCCGCCGGCATGGCGGCTGCACCTGCGGTTCCGCTGGACGCTGCGGTTCCCGCCCGGAGTGGCGAGCCGGGTCAGCGGGCTGGCGCTGGTCGGCGTGATCGAGCTGGTGGCCATCGACGTGGCCAGCGTCGTGGCCATCGCGCTTGCTAACGGGCACGGCAAGACCGGCGCGCTCGTGCTGTACAACTACGGCTCGCAGGTATTCAACTCCGTCGCGGCGATCCTGGCGCTTTCCATCGTGATCAGCGCGTTCCCCGTGATGTCCGCGCGTGAAGGGAAAGACTTCGACCGGGCCAGCGCCGGGTCGACCCGGGCCGTGCTGCTCATGTCCTGGCTCGGCACGGCCGTGATCGCGGCCATTGCCGTCCCCACCGCGCATGTGCTTGCCAAGCAGCCCGATCAGGTCTCGCAGCTGGTCTGGGCCTTCGTGCTCTTCGCTCCGGGCGTCGCGGGCGTCGCGGTGGTCTCGAACCTGTCCCGCGTCATGTTCGTCATCAAGCGGCTCAAGATCGCCGCCGCGGCGCTGGCCGGCAGCTGGGTGATCACGATCGTGGCTGACGTGGTGCTGGTCGAGCTGGCGCCGGCCAGCCTAGTCCCCGCCATGCTCGCCCTGGGTACGACAATCGGGCAGACCGTCGTGGTCATCCCCCTGGTGCTCGCCACCCGCAAGATCTGCGGCAACGCGGCCGTGCAGGGGCCGGCCACGCGACGCTGGCCGGGCTGGCCGCCTGTGCCGTCGGCACCGCGGTCGGCGTGGCCATCAGCCTGGCCGTCCCGCTGCATCACAAGCTGGTAGCCGCTGCCCTGGCGGTGCCTGCTGCCGCCTGCGCGATCCTGGCGTTCGGCGTTGTCGCGTACCTCCTGGACGACGGCGACCTGAAGGCCGTTCTCGCCTGGGTCCGGCGGGTGGCCGGGGTACGGACTAGGCTGTAGACATTTAGCCAGAAATTCCGCGAAATAGGGTATCTGGGATCCACGTGCACCTGCCAGAAGAGCTGGACACGTTCATTGGCCGCGAGGACGAGCTTGGTGAGCTGCGGCGGCTGGCGGGAACGACGCGCGCACTGACCCTTCGCGGCCCCGGCGGGATCGGCAAGACCAGGCTCGCGCTGCGACTGCTCGCCTCGGTCGCCGACGACTTCCCCGACGGCGCCTGGTTCGCCGAACTGGCCGATCTGCGGCAGCCCGAGCTGGTGGTCTCCAGGGTGGCGGCGGTCGTCGGCATCGCCGAAGAACCAGGACGCCCGCTCGTCGAGACGCTCGCCGACGCGTTGCGGCCGCGGCGGTTCCTGCTCGTGCTTGACACCTGCGAGCACCTCGTCGACGCGTGCGCCGCGCTGTGCCGCCACGTGCTGGCCAGCGCGCCCGGCGGGCGGCTGCTGATAACCAGCCGTGAGCCGCTGCACATCTCGG
The DNA here is from genome assembly GCA_963709305.1 of uncultured Acidobacteriaceae bacterium. Taxonomy (GTDB): domain Bacteria; phylum Acidobacteriota; class Terriglobia; order Terriglobales; family Acidobacteriaceae; genus Sulfotelmatobacter. The sequence goes on from CAVPWO010000019.1 coordinate 834,684, forward strand.
GCGAGACGATATGGGAGGTGCCGCCGCTGTCCGTGGCGTCGGCGGACGAGTACCCGGCCGCCGGGGACGAGAAGCGGTACGAGGCCGTCCGGCTGTTCGCCGAGCGGGCCGCCGCTTCCCGCCCCGGATTCACCGTCGGCCCCGGCAACATCGCCGCGATCACCGGGATCTGCCGGGCGCTCGACGGCCTCCCGCTGGCGATAGAACTCGCGGCGGCCTGGGTCCGCTTCCTCCCAGTCGAGCAGATCATGAGCCGGCTCGACGACAGGTTCGCGCTGCTGACCGACGGCGACCGATCGGCCCAGCCCCGCCAGCGCACGCTGCGTGCCGCGATCGACTGGAGCTACGCGCTGCTGTCGCCCCAGGAGAGCGCGCTGTTCCGGCGGCTGTCCGTATTCGCCGGGTGGTCGGTGGAGATGGCCGAGCAGGTGTGCTCCGGCGACGGCATCGCGGTGGGGGACGTGCTCGGGCTGACCGCCGCGCTGGTCGACAAGTCCCTGGTACTCGTCGAACCCGAGGTGCTAGGCCAAGCGCGATACCGGATGCTGGACACGATCAGGGAGTACGGCGCCGCGCGGCTGGCGGAGGCCGGCGAAACTGAGGCGTGCCGCGGCAGGCTGCGCGACTACATCCTGCGGACGGCGGAGGACCGCCTGGCGGTGGGGATGTCGGGCGGCGCGGTTCCGTGGCAGGTCCGTGTCGACTGCTCGCGCCGGTACGACGCCGACTCGGCCAACGTGGCCGAGGTACTGAGCTGGTGCCTGGCACGCCGCGACGCGGAAGCCGGGATGCGGATCTGCGTCGCGGTCAGCCCCCGGTGGATCGCCTGGGGCACCTTCGCCGAAGGCGGCGAGTGGCTCGACTCGTTCCTGGCCCTCGATGCCGCCTCGGTGGCGGCGCGGGTGCGCGGGGCGGTCATGGTGGCCCGCGCCCAGCTCGCCACGTCCAGCGACCCGGTCGCGGCCGACGCCTGGGCAGCGGATGGGCTGAGGTTGTGCCGCTCCGCTGGCGACGAGCACTGGACAGCGGCGGCATTGAACGTGCTGAGCGAGATTGCCCTGCACACCGGGCAGATCGCCGATGCGGTGGCTCGCGCGGACGAGGCGCTGGCCGTCGCCCAGGCGGTAGGCGACGGCTGGAACCAGGGATACGCGCTGGGCACCCGGGCCGCGATCGCCGCCCGGACCGGAAAGCTCGCGGAGGCCTACCAGCAGGCGGCCGCCTCGGTCAGCGTGATGCGGATAATCGACCAGCAGTGGGGCGCGGCCAGGGCGCTGCTCGGCCTCGCGGACCTGGCACGGGCGCAAGGCCGTCCCGGCGAGGCGCACGGCCGCTACGTGGAGGCACTGCCGACGCTGCGGGAAATCGGCGCCCGTCCGGAGATCGCCCGCTGTCTGGCCGGCCTTGGCCGGGTGGCCATGGATCTCGGCGCGATCGAGCAGGCCAGGCGCCATCTGACCAGGAGTCTCGAACTCAGCCGGGCCACCGGCACCAGGCTGGGCATCGCGCGCGGGCTCGAGGCGTTCGCGGCCCTGGCCGTCAAGGAGAACCTGCTCGAGCGAGCGGTGCGGCTGGCCGGTGCCGCCGCGGCGCTGCGGAACGCCGCCGGGCTGCCACGGCCGAACGCCCGCGCGCAGGCCTGCCTGGCACCGTCGCGGCACCTCGGCGAGGTCGTGGTCGCCCGGCTGTGGGCGGCGGGGCTGGCCATGGGCAGCGAGGCGGCGGTCAACCTCGCGCTCGACCCGCCGGACGCGCCCAACCCGCCGGACGCGCCGGACCGGGTGACGCCCGCCAGCCCGAGCCCGCTGCTGACCCTGGTGGAGACCGCGCCGGAACCTTCGCCGCTACCGGGACCGCGGTGAGCGACGGCATCTGGCGCGATAGGCACGTTCGGCACGGCCCGCTGCCCCGGCTCGATACCGGCGTTCCCAAGTCGGCCCGCGTATGGAATTACCTCCAGAGCGGCAAGGACAACTTCGCGGCCGATCGCGCGGCCGGCGACGCGATCAGGCAGACCTGCCCGGAGATCACGCACCTTGCCCGCTCGCAGCGTCGCTTCCTCACCCGCGCCGTCCGGTACCTCGCCGGACAGGCCGGGATCCGCCAGTTCCTCGACATCGGCACCGGCCTTCCCGCCGACGACAACACCCACGAGATCGCCCAGCGGCTGGCACCGACGTCCCGCATCGTCTACGGCGACAACGACCCGCTCGTGCTCCTGCACGCCCGCGCGCTGATGACCAGCGGACCGGAGGGCGCCACCAGCTACGTCGAGGCCGACGTGCGCGACGTCGAGGAAATCCTGCACGAAACCGGCCGCACTCTCGACCTCGGCCAGCCGGCCGCCCTGCTGCTGCTCGGCGTCATGGGCGAGATCCCCGACACCGACCATCCCCGCGAGATCGTCGCCGGGCTGCTAGCCGCACTGGCGCCGGGCAGCTACCTCGTGCTCAGCGACGCCACCGACACCAGCCCGGCGCTGAACCAGGCCATCGGCGCGTACAACGAGCTAGCCGCCAATCCCTACCGGCTGCGCAGTCCCGGGGAAGTCGCCGGCTTCTTCGACGGGCTGACGCATGTGTCGCCAGACCTCGTCACCACCTCACGGTGGCAGCCCGGTCTCCGAGCGGCAGACCGGCCGCATCCGTCCAGCGCGATCTGCGGCGTCGGGCGCAAGGACTAACCCATCGCCGGCTGCGGCCAGCCGGTCTTGAAGGAAGCGCTGCCTAGAGCAGGTAGGGCCCGGTGCGCCGTCGTGTCATGGCCAGCCGCAGCAGCGCCCGGCCCTCGTCGATCTGCCGAGTGTCCCACCGGGTACGGTCCTGGTCGTCGAGGGGGACGACCTGCCCATTGCGAAGCCGGGCCGCTTTGCGCGCGTCGTGTAGCAGCATCAGCGCCAGCACCGCGGTCACTTCAGGCTCGTCTGGCGTGAGGCCGGCCAGCGCCCGGCCGAGGTGGATCGCTTCCGCGGCGAGGTCGGCCGCGAGCCGGTCGGGTAGCTGGGGATCGGGCGGCACGGCGAACGGGATGCGCGCGTCGCGAATCTCTTGCTTGGCCCTGGTCAGTCGCTTGCTCATGGTCTCCAACGGGACGAGGAACGCCAGCGCGATCTCGTCTGTGGACAGGCCGAGGGTGCCAGGGCCGCGCTCGGCCGTTCGTCACTGGTGCATACGACGGAACCAGCCCGGGAGGATCAAATGACCACCGAACCCACGCCCAGCCCGAAGGCGCGCGCGGATCGAGCGGACGTACGACGCTCCTGCCGAGCTCATCTGGGAGCTGCTGACCAGGCGTATCGCGCCCATCGCGGCAACGAACTCGACAACCTCGACGCGGCGATCAGGCGACGCACCACCGGGCGTTGCTGGGAGATGCCTGGCGCGTTCCAGGTGTTCGCCCGCGAGGGAGTACAGGTAGTCGTGGGTCCCGACCGCTTGCGCGTCAGGTCTCCCGATTCGCCGTACCACCCGGTTGCCCGGGATGTAGTCGCCCCGGCTGTACCACGAGCCCTGGCGCGGATCGCCAGCGTGTCCGGAGTGTCCATATCCCTGGAGGACCTGCGCGGCTGCGGCCCGGGGACGCGCATTGGGTGCGGGTACGGTTTCACGGGCGCGGGACGCGGCCGGCTGCCCGCGGTGAGGGCCTCGCCGGGGTCATCGAGGCCGCTGACCCCGGATCGGCCTGCACGCGGTGACCGGCCTGCGACCCGGGCCGGATAGCACCCCCCGCACATGAGGCAGCACCGGACCGCCGCGTGGCGTGGTGCCGTGCGGTGGTCCGGTGCTGTTGTGCCTTGCCGTGCGGTGGTGTTCCCGGGTTCTGCTACCCGGGGCGGGGCGGCGGCCCGCGGACAACGGTCCCGTCCGGGGAGGTGGCCGTCGCGGTGCCGTCGCCTTGCAGCTGAATGCTCCACCCCCACTTGTGGATACAGATGTGGTGATGGAACCAGCACAGAGTCAAAAGATTACAGACCGCAGTCGGGCCGTGGCAGGCGCGCGGGATGAGGTGGTGCGGCTCGGACGCGTACGCGGGCTGGTCGCAGCCGCCGGGCCACCGGCACCGCCCGCCGTCGCGGAGCTGCACGGCACGGCGGATCTGCCACGGGATGTCGTCGCGGTCCCCCACGTCGAGCGGCAGGCTGCGCCCGCCGAGGCCCGGTGTGCGCGAGGAGGTTACGGCGCAGGTGCGCGGCCAGGCCGGGCTCGCCGCCCAGCACCTTCGCGCACGCCCCCAGGACCTCCCGCATCATCTGGGTGATCCGGGCCTGATGCGCCCCCCGGTCCGGGGTGAACTCGTCGCCGGCCATCGCGCGGTGGAGCTGCACGCACCGGCCGATCAGGTCATCGAGGTACTGGGTGTCGACGTGGCCGAGCACGACCGGGAACATGGCCGCGTCGCACGCCAGCCCCCTGGCCGTGTCGCCGGTCACCCATGCGCTGCCGTCACCGCCGCCGGTCTCGGCGTCGGCGGCGTGCTGCCCGGCGTACCAGGCGGCGGCCCGGTCGATCCAGACCTGCTGCATCGCGGACCCGTCATCCAGCTCATAGAGGTCGGCGAGCGAGGCCGTCACGGTCATCTGCACGGGCGCGCCGCCGGCCGGGGCGGACAGGTCCGTGCCGAGCAGCCGCAGGCACATTTCCTGCAGCGCGTCATGGTTGCGCTGCGGCTGGGTCCGGGTGTCCTCGGCGCCGCGCCTGGCCGCGAACCGGCGCAGCAGCGACCCCACCGCCGCCGCGCACTCCGGCGACAGCTGCCCGGTCAGCGTCCCGGCACCGTCCAGCGTCTGCTCCAGCCGCAGCCCCCGGTCCTCGAACCCGCGGTCCGGGTCATCATCACGGGGGTCCTCGGCCGGGGCACGGTCCCGGATCTCACTGGCGAGCCGCCACAGGTCCCGCGGCCCCAGCTGCCCTTCCCGGGCCAGCCCGGCGATCACCTTCTCCGCTTCCGGCCGCCGGTCCTCGCGGATCTTCCCCGTCACCAGGGTGATCTTGGCCAGCCACAACCTGGTGATCAGCCCGTCCGCCATCAGCCCCGCGATCGCCGGATGCTCCAGCACGATCCGCGTCCACTTGCGGCACGCTCCCGCTTCGCTCTTGGTCAGCCCGGCCTCGTTCACCAGCCACGCCGACATCGACCGCTGCCCCCAGGACTCGAAATCGCTGTTCTTGTCGAACGACCACACCAGGCGCGCCCGCGCCACCGTCCCCAGCGCATCAGCGCGCTCCAGGTCCTTCAGCAGCCCGGCCTTCACCTGAGCAGGCAGTGCGGCGGCATCCGAGCCAGCCAGGAAACTCATCCCGGACATGACCGCCCCCATCGCCTCGCTCTCGTTCCCGAACAGCGGCGCAGTGTCTTCCATTGCTTTACACCTCCTTCCTGCGACTCGCGGCCCGTCCAAGCGCGGGCAGTGATCCGATCCCGTTCCTTACGGCCGTCCCCTCGCGCGGCCCTCGGGTGCCTGGCCATTCTCGTCCGGTGGTGCTCTCCGCCGGCCGCCCCTGCACTGAAGGCTCCGGCCCGTCTTTAGTTCGACTCTAGCACGATAGCGCATTCGAGTCTACATAATAGATACCTATTTCTAGCCATCGCCTGCCGGTATATGTCCGGATATGCGGTAGTGGGGGTAGAGCGGGGCGGGCGGGCAGCCCGCTGCGCCTGGCCGGGGACATGCGCGCCAGCTGCGACGGCTCTGTGGCGACTATCCGGATGCGGCCCGGTACCTGGAGCAGGGCCCGCGGATGTACCAGGATCTGGGCAGCCAGATGGGCAAGGCAAACGCCGAGGTCTGGCTGGGCGGCGTACGGCAGGCCACTGGTGATCTACCTGGCGCGAACCGGCTGTTTCAGGCAGCCATCGACACGTTCCGCCGGATCGGCAGCCGCGGCAGCGAGGCCTGGGAGCTGAACCGCTACGCCGCCGTGATCAGCGCGACCGGCGACCTCACGCGCGCCGAGAAGCTCCATCTGGAAGCGCTGCGCCTGGCCCGGGAGACAGGCCAGTCCGACGACGAAGCCCACGCGCTGGAGGGCAGCGGCGAATGCCACCTGCGTCGCGGCGAGACCGAGGCCGGCGCCGCGCACCTGAAACAGGCCCTCGACATCTTCCGGCGCTTTGCCACGCAACCCGACGCCGGCCGTGTCCAGGCCCGGCTCGCCCGCCTCGCCCGCGCTTGAGCCGGACGACGTCTCAGGTCAGTCCAGCGGCCGCCTCGCGATGGCCGCCGCTTGCGCCGATCATTACGCCTACCTCGGGCAATGCCGAGTGCTTCATGTCTCGAATACGATTACTCCGTTACTATTCTTTCACGTGGACTACAGTGATCGTGTGTACCGGTCAGTCTTGAGCGCAACTACCAGGATTTTCTGGGTGTAAGGCGGACAGAACGAGCATGTTAACTGGCGCGATGATATGAACACGGACCACGGTGGCGTCAACAGGGTGGCACCGGACACGGCCACTAGTGGGTCACGGCTCGGACGGATTCTGCTGGCCGCAGCGATCTTGGTCCACGAAGATCGCGTACTGCTCGTACGGCGCAGCAAAACAGAAAGTTTCCTGCCAGGTGTCTGGGGAGTACCGTGCGGCAAGGTCGAACCTGGGGAAAAGCCGGACGAGGCGGCCGTTCGTGAATTGCGGGAGGAAACCGGGCTGGATGGGATCGTCGTCCGTTACGTGGGCGAGACCGCTTTCCCAAGTGTCTGGCGTGGTAGACATGTACTCAATGTGCAAAGTAACTTCCATATGCGGCCAGAGGGGACGACGCCCGGCCCGGTCAAGCTGCCGAGTCTAGACCAGGAAGCACGTTGGGTCCCGGCGGGGATCATTGAACATTTCCGCGGCTTGGACGCGTACAACCGCGAAGTGATCCAGCAGTGGAACTCAGACGGCCCTTCGGTAAGGCAGCGAGGTCCTCGGTGATCTTGTCCAGCCGTCTCCGGTACTCATCCCCACTCAACGGCTTCACCCGCATTTGTGCAGGCACGCCGTCTTCCGGTGCCGTGAATACTCTAGTTTGCGGAACAAACCCATCGCTGGCCAAAGCGGCAAGGAAAAGGGTGATACACAGCGTGCCGCTCGGCACCGTCACGCGGTGCAGGGCGTCCGCCGCAAGCGCGTATCCGCTCCCTTGGCCGACTCTCGCATTAGCTAGCAGCCGCAGATGCCTGATGCCCACGGTGTCGAGGCACCATGTCCTCCCATCCGGAGCAGTGGTCTCGCGGTACTCGACCATCGGTGTGCCGAACCTGCATGGCTGGAAGACCTGCAGGTCATAGTGGCCGCGTAGGACCGCGGTGGCCATCATGAACCTGTGGTTGTGGACATGCTCCACGCCCGGCTCACCACCTGGTCGCCATGCGTGCATGCGGAGGAGGAACTGGGGCTGGGCATCGACGAGCATGATTTTCTCGAAACCAAGCGGATGCTGGTAGGACATCGCGGCGCAGTGATTCACGAGAGCCGGATTATCGCGGATCGTGCAAAGGAATTCTATGATCCGGCCACTATGGGCGAGCCGGGACACAACCGCAACGGCGCTATCAGGGGATTCGTCACCTGCGGGTGCTAGACCGAATACAGATCTTACGATGGTGCTTGCTTCGAACGGCATCATAGCGGGTCGCCTCGGAGGATAAGCTCTGCGTGGCAGAAGGGGTGATCAGAAAAGGTTGGCGCAGCTGCGGAACAGCGCCGGGTCGATGCGAACGCCCCGGTCCTTGGCGTGCCGCCCACAGCAGATGTCCTCCGTTCAACTCTGACAATGAGCACGCCTTTGCTCCAACTCTCCCAGCATTGCTTGATTCCATCAAATGCGCAAATGGGGATTGGCAACAGAAATCCGGTCCGAGACGCGCCGCAGCCGACGGTTCGGCGCAACTATTCCAGAACAAAATCCTGCGGAGACGCTGGATGCGGCAGCGGGAGGCCGGACGCGTGAATCGGCATGGTCTCTCTAGTTGCAACCCCTCAACATGGCAGACTGACTGCTCTTGTCAAATGAAAATTCTCGCTAAGCGAGAATCGCCAGGTCTGCCTCAATGAGCTCGGCAGACCACGCCTTGCTCTTCCCGCAGGCTGGGATTCCCTCATGGATATTCCGGATCCCGACCTGAACACTGGTTGTCAGGACGGTGACCAGCGGCGTAGCGCGCAGGCTTGCAGAGCGCTAATGCCCTGGTAGCTCATCCAGACTGGACGATCGCCACCGTCCCATTCCCAGATTCCGTCACGTTGAGCCTCGGCAATGGCCATCGCCGTACTGTCCAAGTGGCTCTCCATACCTTGGAGGCCACAAGCGTCAGCTGCGATAAGAGCCTTTGCCAGCCAAGCAGCGGTGTACAGGCGGACCGTCAGCGACTCCCAGCGGTCTTCTGTCACTGGGCGTCTTATCTGCTCGGTCTGGTTCCCGAGGCTGCGATCGAGGGTAAGCCAACGCGCTGCCTGCTCCAGTGCAGACCAGGACCTGGTGTCATCGCCAGCGACCCGACTCGCTCGAGAGAGCGCGACGACTGCCAAGGCGGTGTGGGCTACGGACGGTGCAGGTGCCCGGAAACTGCTCGCGTCAAGTCGGGCAGACCAGCACGACAGGTTGTCATGTTGGGGATCTTGTACCGCGCCCGCGAGCAGTGCTGTCCGCAACTGCGCCAGCCGTGGCGAATACGGCCTGATCCGGGCCAGCTCCCTGATGATGCTGGAGACGATGTAGGTCGACGTCATAGCTATCGGGTCCCCGTCGGGTGCGATCATCGACTCGAATACGTCTCCGGCCGAGGCCAGCCTGGCCGCATCACAGCCCGCAGTTGCAAGAGCTCCAAGGACTACGGCGGTTACCTCTGGCCGCCCGACGCCGCCCTGTGTGCGGGACGACCACCCGCCATCTGGGCGCCTGAGTTTCCACAGCGTATCCGTGAGCGCAGCGCGGTCCAGGCGTCCATCCTGGTCACCCACTACCATCGCCAGCTTCAGCCCGTATGCGGTGCCGTACGCGGTCGGACGGAAGGCGGCGTCTGCCTCGTGCAGGAAATGCGGCCATCCGGTCAGTGCGCCAAGGTCAGGATCATCGAAATTGACCACAGTGCTGAGGAAAGTCTGATGGCAAGATCTGAGCATCGTCGTCAAATCAGTCCCAGGTCTCACTCCGGACCGCGTAGCACTTGGTGGCCGGTCAGCCTTCGGCTGCATCCGCCGTACGAAGAGCACAGCGCATCCCGTGACCGCACCGGCGGCGACCCCGCACGCAACCGCGAACAGGTAGTGAACGTCCGATAGCGATAGCGATGGCGGCAGCGACGAGAGAACAGCCTGAAAGACGCCGTAACCAGCCGCCAGCGGCGCGATCGTACTGAGCTTTCGTAGCGCGCCGGGGAACTGACGACGCGCGCCACTTCGCTCTGCCACGACCCGCTTCACAAGCTTGGCTCTATCTGCCTCACCGGATGGGTGCGGCACCGGGCTCGGCAGCTGACCCGTCATGCGGTTCGTCCCTTCGGGAGCGGAAGGCAATACGAACTTTGCCTCCATAACACAATGTTACGCACAAGACACGGAAAGTTCGCTAAGCCGGTGAAACCGCCTGTGGTGACCTAGACGACGTCCGAGCAAGGACGGACCCGACGAGCTCGTTCGGCGGGCTCCCTGGCGAGGCTTCACCACCGCGAATAGACAGGAAACCGAAAACCAGCCGTAGAATCGTTCAACAATATGACAAAATACTGTGAACACGGCGCGTGAAGAACGCCCGCCGGGACCTGCCATCGGGAGGATGCTGACCCATGACGAGGACCATGGCCAGCCCGTTCACCGGCCTCGGCGCGACCATCCGGCGGCAGTCCACCACCGAGCAGGTCGCCGCCGCGCTCCGGGACGCCATCCTGTCCGGGGAGGTACCCCCGGGTACGCCGCTGCGCGAGGCCGCGCTCGCCGCCGAACTCGGCGTCTCCCGGAACACCGTCCGCGAGGCCGCCCGCCTGCTCGGCGGCGAGGGCCTGGTCCGCCACCAGATGAACCGCGGCATCGTGGTCACCGAGATCACCGCGACGGACGTCCGCGACATCTACACGGCCCGCGCCGCCATCGAGACGGCCGCCGCCGAAGCCCTTACCGCGCACCGCGATACCGCGATCTACCAGCGGCTGGAGAATTTGGTCAGCCAGATCGAGGACGCGTTCGCCCGGCGTGACGCCGCGGGCGTGCTGGACGCCGACCGGCTCTTCCACGCCACCCTTGTTGCCGCCGCGCGCAGCCCGCGGCTGACCAGGTTCTATACCCAGCTCCAGCATGAGCAGCGGCTGGCCCTCGCGCTGGCCGAACGGTCCAGCCGCGAACTCGGCCGCACCGCCGACGACCACCGCGTGCTGCTCGACGCGCTACGCGGTACCCCGACCCAGGCCAAGGCCCAGGTCAGCACCCACCTGCAGGCCGGGGCCGCCGAGTTGCTGCGGCTCAGGGACCTGCTCGCCCAGCGGAAAGAAAGGGACGCGGCCGATGCCGGATAACGCCAACGGCGCCTGGGACCTGATCGCGAGCCCCTGGCACCTGGACGAACACATCCCGGACTTCCCGGTCCCTGTGGGCACGGTCGCGGTCATCGGCCCGCCGCTGCCGGACGGCGACGTACCCAGCCGGATGACCGTGGTCCACCGGGCGATCGCGGACGCGGTGGCGGGGGCAGGCCGGCCGTTGCTGCTGTCCGGGGACTGCCCCGCCGGCCTCGCCACGGTCGCCGGACTCCAGCGGCGGCACCCCGACATCGCCGTGGTATGGCTGGACGCGCACGGCGACTTCAACACCCCGGCCACCACGATCTCCGGCTATCTCGGCGGGATGCCGGTGGCCATGCTGGCTGGCCGCGCACCCGAGCTGTTCGCCGATCCGCTGGGGCTGCGGCCGGTGCCGGAGCACTACATCGTGCTGGCCGACGCGCGGGACCTCGATCCCGCGGAACGAGACGCCCTTGCTGCCAGCCAGGTCCGCCGCATCCCCGCGACTGCGGAGGACTTCCGGGCCGCGCTGTCCGAGCTCCGCGGCCTGCCGGTCTTCGTGCATGTGGACGTCGACATCATGGACAGCACCGAGGTGCAAGGGCTGCGGTTCCCCTCTGGCCCCGGTCCCTCGCTCGGCGACATCGAGGACTGCCTGACCGCGATCACCGCCACCGCGGACGTCGTCGCGGCGTGCCTCGCGTGCGCCTGGCTCCCCAGCCAGGTCGGCAGCCCGCCCGCACGGGAGGCGATCGCGCGGCTGGCCGGCGCGCTAGGCACCCGGCTCAACTAGGTAGCGAAGCCCGCCGCATCGACGAGATCGTCCCGCCAGGGGGCACGGTCAATTCGATGGCGCTAGCGGTCCGACGCGTGTCCTTCTTCGCTTTCGCCCAGGGACGAGAGGCTCGAGTTCGCGCACCGCCCACCGATCGCCGCTCGCCCTGGGCGGTCGACGGCCGTCGACCGGCCTCTTTGCCGTCCAACTCCCACCTTGCCGTCCAAGTGGCGGGATTTTGTCCACTTCGTCCCGGATTATTCCGCCACTTCGGCGGCAAGGTGGCCGAACGGCGGCAAGGTGAGCCGACCGCGGGAACCAGGACGCCGAGAGCAACCCGGCAGCATCGCATGCCTTGTAACGCCCTAGCAGTAGCAGGAGAGCACGAAAACAGGCCGCCCGGCTGTGATGCCAGGCGGCCCGAGATCACGGGACGCGCAGGTGGCCTGGGCCGTCAGGCGCCCTTGGCGTTGCTGCCGTACCGGCGGCGGAACTGCTCGACCCGGCCCGCCGTGTCGAGGACGCGCGCCTGCCCGGTGTAGAACGGGTGGCTCGCCGACGAGGTCTCGACGTCGACGACGGGATAGGTGCTGCCGTCCTCCCAGGCGATGGTGCGCTCACTGGTCGCGGTCGACCTTGTGAGGAAGGCGAAGTTGGCCGCGCGGTCGCGGAAGACGACCGGATGGTAGTCCGGGTGAATTCCCTGCTTCATGATTAGCGCTCCTCCCGGAACTCGACGTGGCGGCCGACCACCGGGTCGTACTTGCGGACGACGAGGCGGTCAGGATCGTTCCTCCGGCTCTTCCTGGTCACATACGTGTAGCCAGTCCCAGCGGTCGACCTTAGCTTGATGACGGGGCGAAGTGTGCTGCGACTCATGCCCCTCACAACAACATGGTAATGAAAATCATTCCCAGAAACGGCCCGCCCTCGCATGGCACCCCCGCGGAGCGCGACGGGTCAGCCGCCGGCGGGCGTGCGCCTGGCGGTGAGGAAAAGCTCGGCCAGCTCCCGGGTGGTGGTGGCGTCTTCCGGGGCCTTGTCGTCGCGCCAGCGCCCGGTGAACCGGGGGAACCGCATGGCCAGTCCGGCGTCGTCGTTTATCTGACCCCAGGCGGCGGTGTAGTTCGGGGACAGGGTCAGCTCGGCGCTGAGGACTTCGATGACCAGACCGGGCTCGAACCAGACGTCCGGCTCCTGACGCGCGTCCACCCGGGCGGGCTTACGCGGGCTCAGCAGCGGTGCCAGCCGGCCGGGCAGCGCGGCCAGGTCCGCGTCGGAGAACCCGGCGCCGCATTTGGTCACGGCGCGGAACATGTCGGCGTCCGCGTCGTACGCGGCCAGCAGGACCGCGCCGTAGACGCCGACGCGGCGACCGCGCCCCGCGAACGCGCCGATGACGGCCAAGTCGACGGTGTCGGACAATTCGGTCCGGTAGTCCCGCTTGAGCTTGATCCACTGCCAGCCGCGCGCCCCGGCCTGGTAGCCGGAATCCGGTCCGGTCGACTTGCACACCAGGCCTTCGCACCCGTCGGTGATCGCCTGGGCGAACATCGCGTCCAGCGCGGCCGGGTCGGTGACCTCGGCGGCGGTGGTGAGCCGCAGCCGCGGCGAGAGGGTAAGGGCCACCTCCAGCGCGGCACGCCGCTGCGGATACGGCGCCGTGGTCAGGTCCATACCGTCGGCGTACAGCAGCTCGAAGCAGAACAAGCCAACGGGCACGTCCTGGACGGCCTCGGCGATGCCGTGCTTACGGCGCCGCAGCATGACCTCGCCGAACGGCCGCAGCTCGCCCGCTGCCGCGTCGTACGCGACGACCTCTCCTTCTAGGATCGCCTCGGCCGGCCCCAGCCCAGCCGCCAGCAGCTCGACGACGTCGGGGAACTGGGCCGAAATCTCCTCAAGGCGCCGGGTGAACAACTCGATCGTCCCGTCAGCGGTACGGTGCGCCTGGACCCGGACGCCGTCGTACTTGTACTCCGCCGCGCACCGGCCGCCGAGCCTGGCCAGGATCTCCCCGGCGTCGGCCAGCCGCTGGGCCAGCATGACCCGCACCGGGTTGCCTGGCTGCACCCGCAGCTCCTTCACGGCGTCCAGCCCGCTGCTGACCAGGGTGGCCGCCACCTTGCCGAGGTCGCAGCAGATGTTGTAGCCGCGCTCAAGCGCCTTCCGGTCGGCCTTGCCGCCCGCGTGCACCTGGGCAAGCGCGTCAAGGATGGTTGGCGTGCCGATGCCCAGCCGAAGGTTCCTGGTCACCACGCGCAGCAGGTAGCGGGCCTCCAGCGGGGTGGCCCGGGCGAGCAGCCCGGACAGCAGCTCGAGCTTGCGGCCCTGTGAACCAGCGCCTTCGGCGGCGGCGATCTCGCGCAGCGTGCGCATTACCTCGGTGACCTCCAGGCCGGCCGCCCCGTCGGCCGCCCCGTCAGCCGCCCCGCCGTCGGCCCCGGCCGCGAGACCGGCGAGCAGCCGCTCGGCGGCCTGGCCTAGGTCGCCGGTTTCCCGCACCAGGGCGGTGACGTCCGCGGCGTCGACGCCGGCCACGGTGGCAACCGCGCGGACGGCGAGCTTCTCGGCCAGGCCGAGATCCACCCCGGCGAACTCCGGCGCGATCAACCCCTGGCACAGGTAACACACGGTCGGCAGAGCTCGGCCGGGGTCTGAGCCAGCAGTTCGGCCAGCCGGTCCGTCAGTGCCAGCCGGCTGCTGACCTGCTCCAGGTCACGGTAGGCCTCGGCCACGATCAGGTACCTCACGAGCGCCCCCTTTCTCGCCCGATCATGACATGCCCAGGCATTCCCGCAGGACACCGACTTCCCGGGTTTCCCGAGCGCCTTCCCCGACCGCGGGTGGCGGCGGCCCGGCAACCCGGCCCGCCGCCACGCGCTAGCCCGTCAGGGCGCCAGCTGTCCCGGCTTCGTCTCCGCGAGCGCTGCCCGTGCGGCGGCGGTCGTGGCCGCGGTGCTCAGGTCGTCGGAGAAGACCCCGCCTGGGTACGGGACCACCCAGACGTGCAGCATCTGGGTGGTGTACTTGTCCTTCCAGGTGGACGGGTCGCACGTACCTGGCAGCGCGACGCCGAACCCGGCGATGATGATCTTGCCGCCCTGGCAGACCTCCAGGTGCGAGTGCCAGCGGGTCAGCCCGCCGCCGACCTGCGGCCCGTTCACGCCGACGTCCCCCATCAGGTACATCGCGCCGAGCAGGATCGGCGCGTGGCCCGTCACGTTGGTCGCGTACACGAGCGACGACGGGTCCTGCGGGTTGAGCCCCTCGTAGGCGTTGCTGCAGTTCTGGCAGAGCAGGTGCTCCTCGCCGTTGGTGGCCAGCCGCTCGGTGTAGCCGGCGGCGATCGCGTTGTTCACGTTCTCGAAGCGGACCAGGCTGGCGTCAGTCTGTTTGATCAGGTTCGCGGCGGCTTGCACCTGCGCGGCGTTCGGCGGGTTGGTATTGCCGTACATCTCCATGTCCGGCATGCCATTTGTGGAGCCCATGTCCCCCATGCCGCCCTGGAGGGAGTCTGACGAACCCGGCATCGAGCCCGAGGACGAGGCTGACGAGTCCGGCGAGCCGGATGCCATGCCGGCCGGACCCTCCGAGCCTGCCCACGCGGGCGTCATGACCGCGGTGGTCGCGGCGATGACGACGACGGGCGCCGCGAGCAGGCTGGCCAGCGACCGCGCCTGGCCGCGGAGCCTGACCGGACGGGCCAGCAGCCCGGGCCGGGCGAGGATCGCGGCGGCGATGACGACCAGCAGGATCTCCTCGATCGCGCACACCAGGTCAAGGCCTCCCCAGGCCTCCACGTCCTTGGTGTCCGGGCCGAGCGGCAGCCCGATGGAACGCGAGGAGAAGTAAACCACCACGACGCCGGCGTTCCCGACGATGCCCAGCCAGAGCCAGATCGCCAGCCGGCGGGCGGCGAGCGGTGTCAGCCCGGACCGGGACCAGCCGGCCGGGAATCGTGCGGGCCGCGCTCTGGCCGCGGCCCAGGTGAGGAACGGCAGCGCGATGAGGACGACGGGCCATACGAGCTGGGCCCAGGCGAGAACCAGGAAGAACACCCCGTAGAGGGAGTAATCACTGAAGTGCTCGAACGTGACCGCGAAGTGGATCGCGGCCGCCCCGGCCGACAGCGCGGCCATGGCACCAAGCAGCAGCGGCTTGGCCGTCGGGGGGCTAGTGCGGACTTCTGTTCCGTCCGCGAGGACAGGTGTACTCATATCCGGGAGTATACATTCAGAGTATTCTCCGGGTAAATAGCCAACGGCGGGCCGTCGCTGCGGGTGCCAGGTTGCGCGCGCCTACCGCGCCGCGTGCCGCCTAGCCGCCGCACGCCGCACTTCTGCGATTGCGCTGAGCTCGGGACCGCGGTCCGGAAAAGATCGTGGGTACTTACCCCCCCGAAATGGATCCTGTTGGCGAATTCGCCGGCGGCCACCCAGGCTCGCCAGACAGAGCAAATCAGGCATCTCCCGACCGCCGTCAACGGTTCGGAAAGAGCGTGGATCGTAGCGTCCGGCTAGCCGGACCCTACGATCCACGCTAATCTCCGCTCCTGGCCCGCTGCCCGATTCGTCACCCTTTGCGAGTTGTCGCGCAGCCCGTCGCCCGCATCGCGCACACAACCGTACGTCCGCAAGAGGGAAATCGGGAATAGGCCAACAGGGTCCGAAATGGGCAGGTAAGTACCCACGATAATCCGGGCCGCCCGCTGTCACGCCCGAAATATGGCTAAGTGTCCGGTTATCGGAGCTGGGGCCTCAGCCAGCTGGCACCGCGGGACAACGGCGGAAACGGTGATCGAGCACTAGCGGCGGCGGGCCGGCTGGAACAGGCTGCCGGGCGGATCCGGCCGCGGCGCGGCCACGGCGGAGTGCCGTCCCCGCGTGACGGGCGCGTCGTCGGCGACCGCGACGGCGGCGATGCTGGCGGCGACCAGGCCGAAGATCAGGTGCGCGACCGCGAATACCCAGTCGGTGAATCCCTCGGCGGCAGGCTCGTCGAGCGAGTACCACACGCCATACTGCATTACCGGCCACACCACCGCGATGAACAAGATCCCGCCCGCGATCACCAGCGACCGGTGTCCCGGCAACTGCCGCACGAGCAGCGTGATCGCGGTGCCGAACACGATGGCAACGGTCATGTGCACGGCCAGCCCGATGGCCAGCGCGGGTGCGCTGAACGCGGCGTTAAGCGGCGCGGACCGGTAGAACGTGTGCGCGACGAGGTTCAGCGGCATCCAGAACCCTTGTCCCGTTATCCACATGGCGACCATCGACCACACCGCCATGACGGCACCGGCGGCAATTCCGACCGGCACGCCTACCCGCAATGCTCGCTTCATCGGGCCCTCCCCGCTCCCACCACCGACGCAAAAAAGCCACATATGGCGCATATCGCCATATTCCGAATAAATCTTGAAATGGTCCTCCACTCTGTACACGCAAGGCGGACCGGATCGGTTCAGCGCCGGCTAGCAGAATCGCGTCCGTGGACTGCTGGAACGCTAAATCATTCCGCGGAACGGCAGTGGTGCTTCGGGCCGCGACGCGTCACCAGGCGCGCGGCGACCAGGCAGACGATGGCGACCGCGACGATCGCGCGGGCCAGCGGGTGAATGCCGTGCTGCCCTCCGCTGACCTCGGCGATGGCGACGCAGATCACGACCGGCGCGGCCACCGCCGCCCGGAAGGCCTGCTCGAGCTTGCGCGGCGTGGCCCCGCTGTCCCGCGGCAGGGCGGTCCGGCGAGGCAGATCCGCGAGCAGGCCACGGAGCTGGCGGCCGGTACGGGCGCTGAGCGCGAGCCCGGAGCGGTCCTTGAACTCGTCCAGCGTGAGCCGGCCTGGAAGTGCTCGCTGAGCTCCGCGACCGCGCGGTCCCGTTCGGCATCCGATACCCGCAGGTCACCCGCCGGATACTCGGGGCTTACCATGTCCATTTTCTCACGATATGTCCCAACCTCCCGCTGGACGCAACCCCGACGTCCGGCTGGCCCGCTTCACCAGGCCGCGCACGCTGATCACCGGCTCGGATCCGGCCGCCATCAGCCGGCCTCGGCCGGGCCGATGCGGGTCTGCAGCCGGCGCAGCGGCGCGGGTGCGTACCACGCGGCCCGGCCGAGCATCCGCTGGCAGGCCGGCACCAGCACGGCGCGCACCAGCGTCGCGTCGACGATCACCGCGAACCCCGCGCCGATGCCGAACAGCTGGAGAAAGCTGAGCGTCGCGGTGCCGTTGGCGAAGAAGGTCACCGCGATCAGCGCCGCGGCGGTGGTGACGATCCGTCCGCTGCGGGTCAGCCCGTCGGTGACCGCGGTGCGGTTGTCACTGCCCTGGTCGTGCAGCTCTTTGATGCGGCTGAGCACGATGACCTCGTAGTCCATGGACAGGCCGTAGGCGATGCAGAACAGCAGCATGAGCATGCTGGTGTCCAGCGGCAGCGCGGTGAAGTGCAGTGGCCCCGACAGGTGACCCTCCTGGAACATCCACACCATCAGCCCCGCGGTAGCGGCCATGGTGACGCCGTTGAGCACGATGGCGCGGATCGGCTGCACCACGGACCCGGTGAAACCGAACAGCACGATGAACGTGGTGATCGCGATCAGCAGCGCGGCAAGCGGCAGCCGGATGCCGATCGCGTGCGTGGTGTCGATCAACTCCGCGGTCTGGCCGCCGACATGGGCGCGGACGCCCGCCGGGCCGGGGAGGTCGCGCACGGTCCTTACCAGGTCCTTCGCGGTATCCGAGCGCGGGTCGGCCGCGCTCACCACCGATAGCCGCTGCGCCGTGGCACGCGCGAGGGCCGGGTCCGCGGTGCCCGGGATGGCGGTCCCGTGCACGAACGTCGCGACGCTGCTCTCGACGCGCGCGACACCGGCCAGGCCGGACAGCCGGGTCGCGTAGCCGGTCAGCGCGGCGCGGTCGAGCGGGCCGTCGGTGACGACGTCGAGCGCGGTGGCGCTGTTGCCGGTGAAGTCATCACGCAGCACGTCGCCCACCGCCCTGCTCTGCGTGGCGGCCGGCAGCACCCGGTCGTCCGGCGTGCCGAGCTGGATGTGCCGCAACGGCAGCGCGACGAGCACCAGCATGGCGAGTACCGGGATCGCGATGAGCACCGGACGGCGCATGGCCTGCCCGGCCAGCCGTCCCCAGAACGGCGCGGCGGTGGACGGCTCGCGGTTGCGCGCCCACGGCAGCCGGCCTGCGTTCACCCGCCGGCCAAGCACGGCCAGCAGCGCTGGCAGCACCACGACCGCGGCGGCCACCGCGATGAGCACCACGCCGATCCCCGCGTAGGCGAACGAGCGCAGGAAATACAGCGGGAAGATCAGCAGCACGGCGAGCGCGGCCACGACCGTCGCGCCGCTGAACACGATCGTGCGCCCGGCCGTCCGCACGCTGCGCACGACCGCCTGCGCCGGCTCCTGCCCGCGCCCGAGCTCCTCCCGGAAGCGGCTGACCATCAGCAGCGCGTAGTCGATGCCCAGCGCCATGCCGAGTGCGGTGGTCAGGTTGATCGCGTAGATCGCCACGTCGGTCACCGAGCCGAGCACGAACAGCTCGGCGAACGTGCCCAGGATCGCGATCAGCCCGATCGCCAGCGGCAGCAGCGCGGCCACCAGGCTGCCGAACGCGAACACCAGCAGCGCCAGGATGACCGGCACGGCGATCTTCTCGGCGGTGCCCAGGCTCTTGCCGACCTGTGTCGTGATGTCGTTGCCGACCGCCGCGTCGCCGCCGACCGTGACGTCGACCTGCCCGCTGTGCGATCGCAGGCTCGCCAGCTGCGACGAGCTGAGATCGTGGTCGCTCCTGATGCTGCCAAGGACGAGCGCGTACTTCCCGTCCCTCGACTTCAGGCCGGGGCTGCCGGTCTGCCAGTAGGAGACCACGTCCGACACGCCCGGCACCGCCGCGAGACGTGTCGCCGCCGCGGCGCCCGCCGCTCGTGCGGGCGCGCCGTCCACCGTTCCGGCCTCGGCGTGCACGAGCAGGACGACATTGTCAGCGCCGCCGAAGCGCTGATCGGTCAGCGTCTGCGCGGCTGTCGAGTCGGCGCCCGGGACCTGGAAGCCGCCGGTCTTCAGCTTGCCGAACGCGCCGATCCCGAGCACGCCGAACCCGATCACGGCCAGCATGGCCGCGACCAGCACCAGGCGGGCGCGCCGCACCACAAGATTTCCTATCGACCAGTTCATGCAGGAACGGTAAGAATTCCGGCCCTGGCGGGGCGTCACCCGAAGGTGCCCGGCTGGTGGCATCTCGCCGCGGGCCGATCGCTAACCCGAAGGTGCTACCGGGGCGCTGTCAGGGGATCAGGCCGAGCTGCCTGGCCCGCGCGGCGGCCTCGGTCCGGTTGGCGGCGCCGAGCTTGCCCAGCACGTGGGTCACGTGCTTCTTGACCGTGTCGAGCGCCAGGAACAGGTCGTGGGCGATGCGCTGGTTCGACTGGCCCGCGGCGAGCAGCCGCAGCACCTCCAGCTCGCGCTCGGTCAGCGGCTCGGCCAGGCCCGGTGCCGCGGATCGCGCCAGCGCCGGCGCGCCGTCCGCCCGGCCGCAGGCGTGCTGGACGGCGGCCAGGTAGCCGGCGTCGATGCCGGGCTTGCCCGGCCGGGCGGCGGGCAGCCGGGTGAGCAGCGCGTGCATCGGCGCGCCCTCGTCGGCGAAGACCCGGACGTGGCCGTGCCGGCCGGCGAGCGTGAGCGCCTCGGTCAGCGTGCCGATGGCGCTGGCGTGATCGCCCTGGGCGGCCTGTGCGAGTGCCCGCAGCGCCTGGATCTCGATGATGCTGCCGATCCGGTCCTGGCTGGCCGCCGCGTCGAGCAGCCGCCGCAGCAGCGCGAGTGCCTGGCCGGGTTCGTGCTGGGCCAGCAGCACCCGGGCCAGCAGCAGGTACTCCGGCTCCAGCGGATAGGCCAGCTCGCCGTCCGGGCGCGGACCTGCCGCCGTCGCCCACCGGGCGGCCGCGGGGACATCGCCCTGGGCCAGCAGCAGCCGCGCACGCACCGGGTTGAGCAGGGCGATCACCTGCGGACTCAGCTCGGCCTGGCTGGCCTCCCCGAGCGCCGCCAGGGCTCCGGCCGCGTCGCCGTGCGCCTGCCGGATCCGGGCCAGGGTGGCCAGGCCGGTGGCCAGTGGCGTGGTGAAGGCGAGCTGGCGGCACAGCGTGACCCCGCGAGTGGCGTGGTCAAGCGCGGCGGTCAGCTCGTTCCGCTGGTACCGGACCTGGGCCAGGCCCACGTGCGCCATGCCCGCCTCGGCCGTCTGGCTGGTCTCGCCGGCCGCGTCCAGCGCTTGCCGGTAGGTGGCCAGTGCCCCGTCCAGGTCGCCCTGGACGCGCTGTACCTCGCCCAGGTCGTAGCAGGCACGCATGGCGAGAAAGCCGGCGAAGAACTCGTCAGCCGCCCGTCGTTCGGCGACCACCGCTGCCAGGCCGAGCTCGGCTGGCCGAGCCGGCCGCCCTGCCAGTCGGCCACCGCCTGGTTCCAGCGCACGAAGGAGCGGATCAGCCAGTCGTCCTCGCCGAGGTGGGCCAGGGCCTGCTGGTTGTACCCGGCGGCGAGGTCCGCGTCGCCGCGAAGCCGGGCGAGCACGGCGCGCAGCAGCGCGATCGCCGCCGGGACATTGGCCAGCACGCTCGCCCCCCGCTCGCCGGGCGCCTCGTACGGCTCGTCGCCGCTGACCGCGAAGGCGCGGTCGGCGGCATCGATCAGGGCCTCGAGCGCGTCCAGCTGGAAGCCCATGGCGGCGCCGTATGCCTGGGTCAGGTACAGGCGCGGGCGGTCGCGTACCGAGTCCGCGGGCAGCGCGGAAAGCCAGCGGCGCAGGGTCGCGCCCTCGCCGCGGCCGAGCAGCATCTCGACGTGCCGCTCCACCAGCCGCGCCGCCCAGGCGCCATCCCCGGCCGCCAGTGCGTGCCGCACCGCGTCGTCGGCCAGGTCGTGTTCGTCGCACCAGGCGGCCGCGGCCCGGTGCAGCGCCCGCACCCGGTCCGGCTGCTCGGCCTCCAGCCGGGCGCGGAGCAGGTCGGCGAACAGGTGGTGGTAGCGCCACCAGCCGCGCACCTCGTCCAGCGGCACCAGGAACAGGCCCGCCCGCTCGATGCCGGCGAGCATCGCCTGGCTGCCGGCCCGGCCGGTGACCGCGTCACACAGCTCTCCCGACAGCCGCTGCAGCACCGAGGTCTCCAGCAGGAACGCGCGCACCTCCCCGGTCTGGCCGTCGAGCACCTCGTCGGCCAGGTAGTCGAGCACGAAACGGTGGCTGCCGCTGAACGCCGCCACGAATCCGGCCGGATCCGCGTGTCCCCGCAGCGACAGCGCGGCCAGCCGCAGCCCCGCCGCCCAACCTTCGGTGCGGGCCGTCAGCGCGGCCACCGCGGTACCTGGCAGTTCCGGTCCCGCCGCACCCAGCAGCGCCGCCGCCTCCTCTCGCGTGAAGCGCAGCTCGGCGGCGCGCAGCTCGGTGAGCTGGCCGCGGGCCCGCAGCCGCGCGAGCGGCAGCGGCGGGTCGGCCCTGCTGGAGATCACGACGACTAGGGTCGGGGGCAGGTTCCCTAGCAGGAAGGCCACGGACTCGTGCACCGGCCCGGAGTCGATCAGGTGGTAGTCGTCCAGGACCAGCAGCACCTCGCCGTCGCCGGGCTGGCCGGCCAGCTCGTTGATCACGGCGGTCACCAGCCCGTCGAACGAGCCCGAGGGCGACGGGCCGAGCAGCGGGGCCACCCGCCCGGCCACCCCCGGCCGGGCCTGGTCCAGCGCGGCCACCGTGTAGCGCCAGAATCGGGCCGGGTCGCCGTCACCGGCATCCAGGCCCAGCCACGCCACCGGCCGGGCGCCGCCCCTTGCCCAGTCGGCCAGCAGCGCGGTCTTGCCGGATCCCGCCGGGGCGCACACCAGCACCCGCCCCCGCGCCATGCCCTCCCCCAGCGCCGCCACCAGGCGGGGGCGCGGCACGAAACCCGGCTGCGCCATCGGCACGTGCAGTTTGGTGGCCAGCAGAACGTCCTCCACAGCACGACGGTACCCCGGCGGGCGCCCGGCGAGATTCCACTCCCATGCCACCTTCGGGTGACGCCCAGCCGCCCCGTCCGCACCTACCGTCTAGAAATGACCCAAGCACAGCCGGCCCAGCAGAATCGGGGGCAGACATGACCGAGGTGACCGGGCTGACGGCGACCGCCGAGGAGGTGGTCGCCGCCCCGCCGGAGCTGGTCTGGGATCTGGTCGCGGACATCACCCGGGTCGGCGCGTGGAGCCCGGAATGCATCCGGGCGACCTGGCTCGGCGAGCCCGGCCAGCCGCGGCCCGGCGCCATGTTCACCGGCCGTAACCGGTTCGAGGATGGCTTCGAGTACGAGGTGACCTGCGTGGTCACCGAGGCGGACCGGCCCCGGGCGTTCGGCTGGGTGGTCCTGGACGACAGCGGCGACCCGGCCCGCCCATCCTCGTCGTGGCTATATCAGATCGACCCGCTCCCTGACGGCGGCAGCAGGGTCCGGCAGCGCTTCACCCACGGACCCGGCGACAGCTTCCTGCGCGCGTTCGCCAGGAAGGCGCCGGACCGCGCCGCCAGGATCATCGCCGTGCGGCGGGACTGGTTGCACGCCAACATGACCGCCACCCTGCGTGCGATGAAGGCCGTCGCGGAATCGTGACTCGCTATCAGCTCCCGATGCCGAACGCGAAGACATGCAGCGCGGTGATCTGGGCGACGTGGCCGCCCGGAGTTACCGCGGGCAGCACCACGTAAGCGACGGTCTTCGACGGGTCAAGCGGGACGCCCGCGTAGTAGACGTGCACGGTCTGGTTCTGCTTGGTGCTGCTGGCGCCGTTGTTGAGATACGGCAACGTCGCCGCGATGGACGTATCCGGGATGGCGCTCCCTGACCACCAGTCGGCGAAGCCGAGCGCGAAGGCCTGGGCGGTGCCGTCGGTGTAGACGACGGTGCCGGAGCCAGACGCCGTCCCGTTGTTCGACGCCCCGAGGATGCCGAGCGTGTGGCCGGACCCGCTGACCGGCACGGCCTGGCCGCTGCCGACGATGTTGTCCGGCACGTTCACGCCGGGCCAGGTGAACGTGATCCCGTTGACCGTCACCGGCTGGCCGGCGGTGAACCCGTCCGCCGCCAGCGCCTCGGCGGAGAAGTTCAGCCCGCCGCCGTCGAACGCGCCCGCGGCCGGGGCGTTGTCGTCGCTGATGCCGGTGTTGTCGTACGCGGCGGCGACCGAGGCGTAGGGCACGTTAGCCTGCGCCTGGTCGCCGAACGTCCCCTCGCTCGAGGTCGCCGCATAGCTAATCGGGTACGCGGCAGGGGTCGCCCCGGAAGCGGGTGTGACCTGCCACGTCGCGGTGGCCTTGGCGCCGCCCGCCACCCGGGCGAAGGTGACGGGGGAGGCCGGGGTCGCGGTCCAGCCCGAGGGCACGGTCACGGACAGGCTGACGTTGCTGACCGCGGCGGCGCCGCCGTTGGTGAACGTCGCGCTCGCCGTGGCCGGCTTGCCCGCCGGCATCACCGCGGGCGTGCTATCGGTGAGGGTGCCTTGCACGACGATGACCGCGGACCCGGGCACCCCGTTCACCGTCACGGTGATCGTGGCGACGCCGTCCTTGGTCGCTCGCACCAGCCCGCTGGCGTCCACGCTGGCGACGGAGGGGTCGCTGCTGGCGTAGCTGACGTGCGCGGTCTTGAGGTTCACGAACGACTGGTCGTTGCTGACCGCCCCGACGATGCCGGCCGCGGCGGCGTGCGGCTGCTCGAGGCTGGCGTTGGTGTCCGGGGCTATCCAGGGGTTCTGCCCGGTCAGGCTCAGCGTCTGGCCTGCCTGGAAGACCACCTGGCCCGGCTGGACGGTGACGTCCTGCACGCGCGGCGTGATCGCGCCAGCCACGATCACCGTGCCGGACCCCGCGGCGGTGGCCGCGTCGGGGCCGACCTGGAACTGGTACTGGCCGTCGTAGACCACCTGCTTGAGGGCGTTCTCGTCCCACTGGCTGAGGCTGGCGACCTTCACCGCCAGCGTGATGTGCTGGGTCTGCCCCGGCTGGAGCACGCTGGTCTTCTGGAAGGCCGCGAGCTGCTCCTTCGGCAGTTCCGTGCCGGGCACGGTGAACTTCGGCGACACGTAGAGCTGGGCCACCGTGGCGCCCGCCACCGTGCCGGAGTTGGTCACGTTGAGGTTCACCCGCACGGTCCCGTCGGCGTACGCCGACTTCTGGGCCACCACGTTGGAGTACCTGAACGAGGTGTAGGACAGCCCGTAGCCGAACGGGTAGGCGGGAGCGCCGGTGAAGTACTGGTAGGTGCGTCCCAGGCCGCCGGTCTGGGACGGGGTCAGCCCGTAGTTCTGTATACCGGGGAGCTGGGAGTCGCCGGCGTACCAGGTGAAGTCCAGGTGCCCGCTGGGGTTCTGCTTGCCGAACAGCACGTCGGCCAGCGCGGTCCCCTGGGCCTGGCCGTTGTAGCCGCTGAACACGATGGACGGGAAGTCACCCTGCACGCCGCCCAGGTCCACCGGGCCGCCGGACTGGATGACCAGAGCCATCCGCGGGTTGCCTACGGCAGCGACCTGGCTGATCAGCGAGTCGTAGTTGCCCGGCATGGCCAGGCTGGTCCGGTCGTGACCCTCGCTGGCCACGTTCAGGTCGGTGCCGGCGAACACGATCACGAGGTCGGCGGACTTGATCGCGGCCTGGGTGGCCGCCGAGCAGGACGCCGCCGCCGTGGCGGTGGTCGAGGTGCCGCACGCGTCGAAGGTCACCTGCGCGCTGGGGTTGGCGGCCTTGACCGCGGCGGTGATGCCCTGCACCGGGCTGGCCGTGAACGTCGGGTCGCCCGAGTAGTCGCCCAGCGTCACGGTCCCGGCCAGGTTGCCGACGATGACCACGTTGTTCAGCTTCGCGGGATCGGCCGGCAGCAGCGACGCCGACGTGCCCGGCAGAGGGTCGTTCTTCAGCAGCACCAGGTCCTGGTCGGCCACCGACTGCGCGAGCGCCTGATGTGCCGGGGACTCGATCGCGCTTTTGCTGATGCTGGTGTAGGAGACCTGGCTGGACGGGTCGAACTCGCCGGTCGCCATCCGCATCGTGAACAGCTGCGTCAGGTCGGAGTCGAGCACGCCGGCGGACAGGATGCCCGCGTTGATCGCGTCCTCGATGTTCGGCAGCGTGGCCTGGTCACCGGTGCAGTCAAGCTGGGTGCCCGCGCGCAGCGCGTACGCCTCGGCGCCCGCGGCGGCCGGTATCGTCGCGCCTGTCGTGTTGCTGGTCCAGATCACCTGCCCGTTGACCTGGGACGACGTCCAGCCGGGCGCCGCCCAGGCGTGCCCGCCCGGTGGTTCCTGCCATGCGGTGCCGACCGCGTCGCAGTCCGAGGTGGTGTAGCCGTCGAACCCGTCGGTGCGCTGGAGCAGTTCGTTGGCGGTGTAGGTGTCGACCGGGGACGGCGTGCCGTTGATCGCGTTGTAAGAGGTCATCACCCCGGACACGTGCGCGTTCTGCACCAGGGACTGGAACTGCCTGGTGTAGTAGTCGCGGACGTTCGCGTCCGTGGTGTCCGAGCTGCCCGAAGTCCGGTTGTCCTCGACGTTGTTCATCGCGTAGTGCTTGGCGGTGGCGGCTACTTTGAGGTAAGGCGTCATCGCCTGGCCATTGATCGTCTCGCCCTGGTAGCCGTCCACGAACGCGCCAGCCATCTGCCCGGCCAGGTACGGATCCTCGCCGAACGCCTCGTCGGTGCGGCCCCAGCGGGGATCGCGGTCCATGTTCACGGTCGGCGCCCAGAACGTCAGCGAGCCGTAGTCGCTGGCCGACGGGCCCAGGTTGTTCTCGCCGGTGCCGAACAGCGACTTGTCGAGGAACCCGCGGGCCTCGTCGGAGATCGCGGTGGTCTCGGAGTAGACGAGCTGCGGGTCCCAGGACATCGTCGAGGCGAAGTTCACCGGGAAGCTCGTCGCGGTCACGTTGAGCTCGCCCTGCCCGCCCGCGGCCACGTCGGCGCCGAGGCGGTTGATGCCGTGCTGGCCCTCGCTCCAGTACGTGTACTGCTGCACACCAAGCCGCGGGATGGCCGGCGCGTTGTTGGTGTGCAGCTGCTGTACCTTCTCGCTGAGCGTCATGCACGACACCAGGTCAGCCGCGCGCTCCGCGAACGAGTAGCTCGTGTCGAGATAGAGCGGCGCCTGGCCTGAGCCGTCGGGGCAGGCGGGCGGCGCCTGCGCCGCGGCCGTTCGGGTAATGCCGGCCCGCGCCACCGGGGACGCGAAGGCTGCCACGGCGAGGCTGGCGGCGCACAGGACAGCCAGCATAGGGCTACGGGCCGGCATCGTTAACCTCTTTCAGTTGTCGGTGATGAGGGTGAACTGTTCCCAGGTGCCGATGGCGGTTCGGTTCGCGATCAGCGACGACGCGCCGGCGTTCTCCGCGGTCACGATCATGTTGTTCGCCATGGCGCGCAGGCTGATCGTGCCGTTGGAGTTGTTGATGCGCTGGAACGTCTCCCACTGGCCGACCGCGGTGCGGTTGGCGATCAGCGGCGAGGCGCCCGCGTTGTCCGCGGTCACGATCATGTTGTTGGCATGGGCGCGCAGCGCGATGTTGCCGTTCCCGGCGTCGAGCAGGTCGAACTCCTCCCAGGTGCCGACCGCGGTGCGGTTGGCGATCAGCGGCGAGGCGCCCGCGTTGTCCGCGGTCACGATCATGTTGTTCGCCATGGCCCGGAAGCTGACCACGGTCGTGGTGCCGCCGGTGACCGTCGGCGGAGTCGGCCGGGTGGCGGTCAGCGCGATCTGGCCCTTGAGCATGCGACCGCCGTCGTCGGTCAGCCGCAGGTAGTAGTCCGAGGAGCAGGCGGTGCCGTCGGCGTCCAGGGCGAGCAGGCCGGAGCCGGCCGGCACCATCGCCTGAGTCTCGGCGGTCTTGGCGATCTGGTTGCCCTCACCGTATTCGTCGTACATGGAGATGTAGATGCCCTGAACCCCGGCGCGCACCATGTTGTAGAACTGCCGCCACATGAAGTCGCCGTGCGCGCGCTGGTTGGCCGAGACGTCACCTGGGAGCACGCACGGCTGGTAGTCGACGCCGTTGGCGTTGCAGTCGGCCTGGTCGGGGACGGTGTAGGTCGTGTAAGCGTTGTCGGAGTCGGCGGCGGTCCCGATGGCGCCGACCATCCACGGCGACAGCATGTTGAACCCGTGGTAGACGCCGATGTACCCGGACCGCGACCCGCCAGTGCCGGTCCGCCACTCGCGCGGCACCCCGCCGATCAGGTACACGCCCTGCGACTTGAACCAGTTCACCACGTCCAGGCAGGTGGCAGCGTCCCACGGGTGGTTGGCGTCGTTGAACCCGAAGCCCCAGATGCACACCACCGGCTTGCCGTTCTGCCTGGCATAGGCCGGCGAGGCCGTATGGGCGGACATCTTGCTGGTCCAGTCGGTCTTGATCTCCGACTGCATATTTGTCCAGCCGGTGACGTCGTACATGATGTAGAACTTGCGGCCGTTGGTCTCGGCCGCGGACCGTACCCTGGCCGCCATCGCGTCCCGGGTCGGTCCCTCTGACGTGTTCGGGTTGAACCGCTGGAGCGCCGCGGTGTCGCAGCCGTTCTGCTGCATCCACAAGAAATGGGTGTTGACGGTGGACTGGTCGTAGGAGGAGAACAGGGTGGCTGGCTGGCCGTTGCCCAGGTTGGCGTAAGCGGTCTGGTACGTCTTCGCGTACTCGCGCATGTCGGGCCATGCCTTGATGGCGTTGTTGCTCGGGGACGGGGCCTGCGACCAGTTCTGGCTCCAGTGCCACCAGGCATTGATCGGGGCGCCGTCGCCGATGCAGGCGAACCAGCCCTGGTAGCCGACGCTGATCTTCCCGACCACGTCGCCGGCCGGACTGGCCGCGCCTGTGCTGGCCGCGGAGGCGGGTGAGGACCAGGAGGATGCCGCGGCCGCGGCGGCGGATCCGGCGACCGCGGCGGCGGTCGCGCCCAGGAAGGAGCGGCGGGACAGGTTCATGCGAGTCTCCTTGGTGTTGTTCCTTCGAGGGGCCATCCACCCACGAAACATCGCGAAACATCGGATCTCTACGCTAGACAGCGTGTAGAGGCATGTCCATATATGGGGATTTAAAAGTTATTAAAAGATCAAAAGTATGGGCCGAACGGCCGGTGGTACCTCTTCCGGGGACGCTCACTCGCCCTCCTCCGGGGACGCTCACTCGCCCTCCCCCGGTTAGCGCGGAAATTCTGGGCTACGCGGAAGTCTGGGGGTCGTATTCGTCACCTTTTCTACCGCGTAGCCCCGATCTTCCGGTTTAAATCGGCCCGTCAGCGCCGACTAGGGCTCGGCGACGCACCACCGCCGACGAACACTGTCGAAGCGGCACGACCTGCACCGGCACGAAGTCACCGAGCCCGACCCCGACGCCGAGTTCGTCCGGGTATCAGATCTGGAGCGCCAGCGAAAGCCAGACGGGCGCCGCCGTCACCATCGGCATCGTGCCGTTGGCGCCAGCGGGCCAGCCTGACCCCTTGCCGTTGGCGCCAACGGCACTTTCGACCGAAGCCCGCTGGCGCCATTGGCACGTACCGGACGGACCTGCCCAGGCTGGAGGCTCAAGTTCGATCGGGAGCACTGATAATGCGGAAGATTTTGGCTAAACGGAAGAAAAGGGTACGAATACGTACCCTGAACTTCCGCGTAGCCAAAATCTTCCGCGTTAATCTCGACATACCCGGACAGCGGTCAGGCGGGCTGCCACAGCTCGACGCGGTTGCCCTCAGGATCGGTGACCCAGCCGAACCGGCCGACACCCTCCATCTCCTGCGCTTCCTCGGCCACGTCCGCTCCCTTGGCGCGCAGTTGCGCGAGCATCGCGTCCAGGTCGCGGACCCGGAAGTTGAGCATGGCCTGCTGGGCGCGGGAGCCGAAATACTCGGTCTCGGACTCGAAGGTCGCGAACACCGTCTGCCCGGCTCCCTGCTGCCACAGGCCGTTCTCATCGGCGTCCAGGCCCAGGCAATCGCGATACCACGCGCCGAGGGCCGCAGGGTCGGCGGCCCGCATGAAGTACCCGCCGATTCCAAGCACACGTTCCATGCCGCTATCTTGCCAGGACCGCGATCGAGTGGTGCTACGGCATGAGCAGCTGCTGCGTGTTGAACGACTGCTTCAGCATGCCCGCCTGGAGCATCGCATCCGCGACCCGCTGCAAGCGAGGCTGGCTCAGCGAGGTGGGATAGGAGTCCAGCTGTACCGCCGCCACGAGTTGCGGCGGCATCCCGGTGATGTACGTCGGCAGCGCTTGCTCCACGACCGACCGGGTCGCGGCGAGTGCCTCCGCCTGCTCGATCGCCCGCCGGAACGCGGCGACCACCGACGAGTGCTGCTGCGAGTATCCCAGCAGCGCCTCATAGCCGGCGATCGGGAAGTTCGTCATCGAGCCGCTCGCGGTGTCGGCCAGCTCCTCCGCGCCGATCTGCTCCCCCGCCTGCGTGATGAACGGCTCGGCCATCCAGGCCGCATCCACGGAATGATCTTGAAGAGCGGCTGCCATCAGCGGAAACGCGACAACTTTAAATTTCACCGAATTCACGGGAACGCCATACGTCTGCAACGTTGAATCGACCATCAGCGATCCGATGTTCCCGAGCGCGTTCACGGCTATCGTCTTTCCGCGCAGGTCCTGCACGTTGCGGATCGTCGAGCCCTTCTCGATCATGATCACATTCGTGTCGGGCAACGTCTGGGCGCCATCGGCCACAATGCGAAGTTTCGCACCCAGACTCACGGCCAGGACTGTTGTGACGTAATTGCTAAAAGCGAACTGGAGCTTCCCGGAGAGCAGTTCCTGAGTGGCGGCCTCGCCGCTGTTGAGGACCTCTGGCGTGACGTCGAGGCCCTGCGCCTTGAACAAGCCGTGCTGTAGCGCTATGTAGACCGGCGCATCGTCGATGATCGGCAGAACGCCCACGTCAACGCGGGTCAGTCCGGAGGTGCCAGCACCGCCGGGCGACGCGGCGGACGAGGTGCACCCGGCGCAGGCGAGGACCGCGAGCGCCGCGGCTAGGGCAAACCTTACGATATGGCGAATTTTCATAGCTCTCACCGAAAGCGTAGGGGCACGACGAGGCATACGCGATTCGGAACGGCCCAGGTCGGGCCGCCCTTATCACCTAACGAGAAATGCCGATTTGACCTGATACCCATGTCACGACTTTTGCGAGTATCCCACCCCCAAGGTGACTAGAATGGCGAAGCGGACATATTTCCGCGATTCGGACGGAGTTGTACCTGGGGTGGTCCGTTCCGTAGCCAATGTCATCGATAGCCAGACATTTCGACACGGACGCGCAACCAGCGAGGACATCAACGATGGGGCAACCCGAGGCAACGATGGCCAAATCATCGCCCGCGCACGCCGCTGACCCAGGCGGCCGCCTGACGCGCCTGCCCAGGCCGAGCCTCGCGTCGCTGGCCTGGCGGAACTGGCCGGTGTCGTGGCGTCTGACGGCCGTCGTCGTTATCGCAGTCATCCTGGACGGGGTACTCGGCGGCCTGCGCCTGGCGGCCGCGGCGGACAGCACCGCCCAGTTCGGCCGGGTGTCGCAGCTTGCCGTCCTCGGACAGCAGGTCACCGGGCTGGCCCACGCGATGGAAGACGAACGCGACCTGACCGCCGGTTTCATCGCGGCGGGCCGCCGGCGACGGAGCTCACGGCGGTCGGGCAGGAATACGCCGCGACCGACGCCGCGGCGAAGAACGTCCAGTCAGCGGCCGACGGAATCGGCGCCGCCTTCCCGGCGAGCACCCGGGCCAAGGTAACCGCAGTGCTCGACCGGATCAGGGATCTCGGCGGCCTGCGTAACGCGGCGCTGCACACGCAGCTCCCGTCCTTGCCGGTGATCACCGATTACTCGGAAGCCATCGCCGACCTGTTCTCGCTGAACGACGAGGTCGCGCAGGGCAGCGCCGACTCCACCCTGGAGGACAGCGTCCGCACGCTCGGGTCGCTGTCCCGAATGGTCCAGGACGCCTCTACCCAGCGAGCGCTGCTGTACGCGGCGTTTACCGAGCGCGAGTTCGAACCCGGTGCGCTGCAGGACTTGATCGCGTCGCAAGCCGCCCAGGCCAGCGACCTCACGTCGTTCCAGGCGGCGGCCCCGCTCGCCGAACAGCAGACCTTCAACAACACGGTGACCGGGCAGTCCAACGGCCTGGCCCTGCTGCTGGAGCAGCACGCGATCGAGGTCGGGAGTCCGCAGACCGCCGGGCTCGGCGTCAGCGTGGCGGCGGCACCTCAGCAGTGGTATTCCGCGATGTCCGGCAGGATCAACCAGATGCGTCAGGTCGAGGCGCAGGTGGTCGGCTCTGTCGTCGCGCAGAGCCGGGCCTTGCCGCAAGGCCCGGGGCAATCGGCGCTGCTCACCGGCATCCTCACCGGGACGATCCTGCTACTGGTGCTGCTTGCGACGCTGGTCTTCGCCCGGTCGCTGGTGCGGCCGCTGCGACGCCTCCGGGCAGGCGCTCTCGACATCGCCACGTCGAGCCTGCCGGCCAGAGTGCGGGAGCTTGGCGACATCAGCGACCCGTCCGCGCACCTCGGCGTCCAGCCGATCGGCGTGCATTCCACCGACGAGATCGGCCAGGTCGCCCGCGCCTTCGACCAGGTGCACGCAGAGGCGGTGCGGCTCGCCGGCAACGAGGCGATCCTGCGCCGCAACGTCAGCGCGATGTTCGTCAGCGTGTCCCGGCGCAGCCAGTCGCTGATCGAGCGGCTGGGCCAGATGATGCAGTCCGCCGGACAGACAGAACTGGACCCCGAACGGCGTTCGGAATTCTCCACCATGGAACACCTGGTCCTCCGGATGCGGCGGAACTCGGAAAACCTGCTCGTGCTGGCCGGCTACGAGGCCGTCCGCCGGTGGAGCGGATCGAACGCCCTCGAGGACGTGGCGCGGTCCGCGGTGTCGGAGATCGAGCAGCACAGCAGGGTGGACCTGGACATCCAGCGAGGCATTACGGTGGGCGGCCAGGCGGCGACCGACGTGGAGCACGTGCTCACCGAACTGATCGAGAACGCCGCTAAGTTCTCGCCGCGGGACACCAGGGTTGAGGTGTCGGGCCACGAGCTGACCAGCGGCGGAGTACTCGTCGAGATTCACGACAGCGGGGTCGGCATCTCGGCGGACCGGCTGGCCGAGATGAACCAGCGGCTCGACGAGCCGCCGATGGCCGACGTCTCGGTATCGCGGCACATGGGGCTGTTCGCGGTCTCACACCTGGCGGCGCGGCACGGGGTGCGAGTCCGGCTGCACGGCGCGCCCTCGGATGGCCTGACCGCGCTCGTGTGGCTGCCGGACAGCATCACCGGCCGGGAAACGGCTGGCCGCGGCGGCTGGCGGGCCGGCATGCTCGCGCAAGGGCCTGGATCGGTGTCCGACGGGCTGGCCATGCAAGAGGACCAGAACCTGCGGGTAGGCGGCTACCTGCGGCCCGGCCACCGGCGCCGTCCCGCCGCCCATGAACGCCTCGCGCCGCGTTCGATCGCGACCGCACAGCAGCCAGCCGAGGGCATGGCAATGCCGATGGCGACCGCACCGGTTCAGGGCAGCCTCACCTCGGCCGGGCTGCCGACTCGTATCCCGCAGGCGAACCGCATCCCCGGGTCAGCGGGCCTCGAGGAGAGCACGGAACCGCGGCACGCGGTGCAGCAGCCCGCGCGGTCGGCCGAAGCAGCACGCGCTCGCCTGAGCGGACTCCAGCGCGGAACACGCCGCGCCGAGCAACAGATACCACGCGCCGGAGAAGGCGCGGATCAGGAAAGGGTTAACCATTGAGTCAGCCCCGTCTTGACTGGCTGGTCACCGATTTCACCGAACGGGTGGCCCATGTCGCGCACGCAGTCGTGGTATCCACGGACGGGGTGATGCTGGCGAGGTCCGCCGCGATCCCGCAAGACCGCGCCGGGCAGCTTGCCGCGATCACCAGCGGGCTGAGCAGCCTGATGGACGGCGCGGCACGGCTCTTCGACGCGGGATTGCCCATCCAGGCGCTGGTGGAGATGCACGGCGGGCTGATGCTGGTAAAGGCGGTCAGCAGCGCGGCCGTCCTGGCCGCTCTCGCGGCGCCCGAGTGCGACATCGACCTGGTGGCCTACGAGATGACGCTGCTCGTCGAGGAGGTCGGCGAGGCGCTGACGCCGTCGACCCGCGTCGGCTCGTAGCCCGGGCCCGGCGCGCACCCTGGCACGCTCACCGCCGCGCCCGGTTCGTGCGGTATGCCGCTTTCGCCGCGCGCAACGTAGCAGTCCAGCAAGCGTTAGCGACTCAATGCGGGTTCCCTGTGCGGGTGAAGTACGTGTTTCATGATCGTGAAGGGTTGTGTGGGCTCTGACCCGCAAAAGGCTTCACGATCATGGTCTAAATACCCCTGTGGGGTATAGGTGCCGCGGACTGAGCGACCAGGCGACTGGCGGCTGGCGGCTGGCGGGTCATCGGGAATACGTTTCACGGACTACCTGTGTTTGCCGTCAGGATGATTCTGGGCCATCTGGCCGGTATCGTCCTACCTGTGGAGACTGTTGTCCTGGCTGGTGACGTCGATGTCGGCGACGTCATCGTGCTGCCCGACGCGGACGAGGCGGTCCTGGTTCGCAGAGTACGTCTTGGCGGCGGAGGGCTCATCTTCACGGTGACCCCCGCCAGCGAGGATTCCCCCGAACAAGAGCGGACCGTGAAGCTGTCGGCTGAGGTCCGCCGGCGGATACGCGGCCGGGACGCGGCGGAGTAGCCGCTCACACCTCAGACTGCCCGGCGCCTGACTAGCCAGACGGTCGCGGCGATGAGCAGCGCCGACAGCGCGAGCAGCCAGCCGCCCTCGATCCACTGGAACTGCCAGAACCGGCTGCCGGGCTGGTAGCTGGTCCACTGGGTGTAGCCGTGCTGGTATAGGTATTGCGGCACGTCGACGGTCTGGAGCTGGGCCTTCTGTGCCCTGCTGTGCAGCACCGGCGGCGCGATCAGCTCGACAGTGGCGCGGAAGACCTGGTCCATCGTCGCCGGGCTGAGCCGGATGCCGCCCTTGGTCCACCAGCCGCTGATGACCCACGATCCGGCGGGCACGTTCAGCTTGCTGGTGAGCACCGGCGCCGCGTACTGCCGCTGCACATACAGGTCGGTCGTGATAGCGAGCCCGGCATAGACGGCCAGGGTCGCGGCGATCGCCGGGACGACGCGCCGGATCAGCATGCCGGCCAGGGCGCCGATCGCGAAGGCGGCCAGCGTCCAGGCGGCGAACGCGACCCCGCGCAGGCCGAACAGCTCGGGATCGAGCGGGGTCCTGCTGCCGTCGGCGAAGAACGGCTGGAAGTACCAGGAGAACACCAGGCTGAACACCGCGGCGGCGGCCGCCACCGCGACCGCGAGCGACACCACCTTGGCGAGCGTCCAGCGCCACCTGCCGAAGCCGAGCGTCCAGGCGAACCGGAAGGTCCCGCTCTCCAGCTCCCGGGCCAGCACCGGCGCTCCTGCGAACGCCCCGAGCAGCGCCGGCACCACGTGCAGCAGCATCGCGACTGTCTGGGCCGCCGGGCCGTAGTTGCCATCGAAGTCGTCGATCATGTTCGCGCAGGCCAGTGAGCCTGCCGGGTGGCAGGCGGTCGCGACGGCGTAGGCGTGGTGCATGTGGACGCCCGCGATCCACAGGTACACGGCCAGCGCGCCAAGCAGCGTGACCACGCCGGCCAGCGCGAAGCGGTGCTGCCGCCAGGTGACCCAGGCCATCCGCCGCCACGGCAGTGCGCGCGGACTGGCGTCCTGATCCGGGTGGGCAGGCACGGTCAGCGCGGTCATTTCGTCACCTCGGCCGGGGTCTCGCGCAGGTAGGACAGGGCGAGTTCTTCCAGCCCGGCCTGATGGTGGCTGGCGAGCAGGTCGGCCACCTTCCCGGCGAGCCGCACTTGCCCCCGCGACAGCAGGATGAGGTGGCTGGCGACCCGCTCAAGTTCGGTAAGCACATGCGAGGACAGCACCACCGCGACGCCGTCGGCGGCGGCGGCGAGCACGGTGGCCATGAAGTCGTGCCGGGCGATCGGGTCGAGCATCGCCACCGGCTCGTCCAGCACCAGCAGCAACGGCAGGCGGGCCAGCGCCAGGGTCAGCGCGAGCTGCGCCTGCTGGCCACCGGACAGCTTCCCTGCCTTCCGCTTCAGCGGGATGCCGAGCTCGTCAAGCCGGCGCTTAGCGTAACGCTGGTCGAAGCGCCGGGTCAGGTTGCGGGTCAGGTGCACCATGTCCGCGGCGGACAGGTTCTTGTACAGCGGGGTGTCCTGCGCGACGAACGCGATGCCGTCCAGCGCGGCCGGCGATCCTGGCGCCCGGCCGCCGAGCACCGTCACCCCGCCCGCGGACGGCGCCGCCAGGCCGACCGCCAGGTTCAGCAGCGTGGTCTTACCCGCGCCGTTCGGCCCGACCAGCGCGGCCACGTGACCGGCCGGGACCTCCAGTGTGCAGTCGCGCAGCGCCCAGGTACCGCCGTAGCGCTTGCCCAGGCCGCTGGCCTCGATGATGTTGATAGTCATGCGACAAGGCATACGCCGCCGGGCATCACACCGACGTCACGCGCGGCACCGGCCCGAGCGCCCGCCGCGGCGCGAAAGACCAGGTCGCGTACGGCAGACGAGGTCCGTCATGTGATGCCGGTGTGATGTCCGGCGGGGCATCATGGGCATATGCGGGTGCTGGTGGTCGAGGATCAGGCCGAACTGGCGGACGACATCGCCGACGGCCTGCGTGACCAGGGCATCGGCGCGGACGTGGCCTATGACGGGCCAACCGGGATCGAGAAGGCCATGATGAATCCCTACGACGTGGTGGTCCTGGACCGGGACCTGCCGAAGGTCCACGGCGACGCGGTCTGCGCCACGCTGGCCGGATCCAGCTCGGCGGCGCGCATCCTGATGCTTACCGCGGCCGCCACGGTCGGCGACCGGGTCGAGGGCCTCAACCTGGGCGCCGACGACTACCTGGGCAAGCCGTTCGCGTTCGAGGAGCTTGTCGCCAGGGTCCGGTCGCTGGGCCGGCGCGCACCGGCCGCCGTCCCGGTGCTCGTGCGTGGCGACATCGTGTTCGACCGGGCCCGCCGCCGGGTCAGCCGGGCGGCCCGCCCGCTGTCGCTCACCCGCAAGGAGATGGGGATCCTCGAGGAACTCCTGGTCGCCGACGGGGGCGTGGTGAGCGCCGAGGACCTGCTCGAGCGGGTCTGGGACGAGAACGCCGACCCGTTCACCCGCACGGTCACGGTGACGATCGGCCGGCTCCGGCGCAAGCTCGGCGAACCCGACCCGATCGACACCGTCGTCGGCAGTGGGTACCGGCTGCCATGAAGGTCGCCATGATCCGGCGGCTCTGGCCGCGGCGAGCGGCTGGCGCTGACCGGGGCGAAGGACGAGCTCAAGGAGCTGGCAGACACCTTCGACGACATGCTCGAACGGCTGGACGCGGCGTTCGGCACCCAGCGCCGGTTCGTCGCCAACGCCTCGCACGAGCTGCGCACACCGCTGACCGTGATGCGCACCGCGATCGACGTGACGCTGGCCAAGCCGTCTCCGACGGTGCGGCAGCTCGCCGACATGGCCATGCGGGTGCGGCGCTCGATCGACCGGGCCGAGAGCATGGTCGAGGCGCTGCTCACCCTGGCCATGAGCGACCAGGGCAAGCTCAGCACCGAGTTCTCCGACCTGGCCACCTGGGCCGAAGACGCGATCGACGCCGCCGCCCCCGAGATCGAGCGCCTGGACCTGCGCATGGACACCAAGCTCGACCCGGCCGAGACATCGGGAGATCCGCAGCTGCTGGAGCGGATGATCTGGAACCTGGTCGACAACGCCGTCCGGCACAACGAGCCCGGCGGCTGGATCAGGCTGCGCACCGGCAGCAGGGACGCGGCCGTCTACCTGGAGATCGCCAACAGCGGCCCGTTCGTACCGGACGACGCCGTGCCCTCGCTGTTCGAGCCGTTCCGGCGCCTGGAGACCCGGACCGGCGTCCGCGACGGCGTCGGGCTCGGGCTGTCCATCGCCCGGTCAGTCGGCACCGCGCATCGTGCGACCGTCACCGCCCGCAGCCAGCCCGCCGGCGGCCTCGACATCTCGGTGGAGATCCCCGGACCGGTGACCGCGCGGTGCACGGACCTGGACCGGTTCAGCACGGAGACGCGCAGGTAGGCAAGCTTGTTACCGTCGAGCCTGATCAGGCCCAGGCCGTGTTCCCGGTACAGCGCGTCAACGCCGCGCGCTTTCCGGGACTCCCATGCTCGTAGAGACGCGGCCGGCCGGGAAATGCTCCCGGGTATACCAAAACGAGACCGAAGAACCCACCGCCGTTCGGAACGACGGTGGGTTCAACGTCAGCCGCGGGCGGCCTGTTTGATCAGGTCGGCGACCACGGCGGGCTGCGAGACGTAGACCGAGTGGCTGGTGCCCGGCACCTCGACCGTGTGGGCGCCGATCCGCTCGGCCATGGAGCGCTGCACGGGCGGCGGGATCATGTGGTCGTCGCCGGAGACCAGGTACCAGGCCGGCTTGCCGCGCCAGGCCGGCTGGGACACCGCGCCGCTGAGGGCGTCGACGCCCCAGGGAACCTGCGAGTCGGCCATGAACTCGGCCTGGGCGCGCGGCAGGTCGCCGGCGAAGGCGGCGGCGAACTTGTCGCGGTCCAGGAGCAGGAAGCCCTCGTTCGGCGGCAGGATCGGCGGCACCGGGTCGCCCGGCGCGGGGTCGGCGAGCAGCGAGCTGACCGACTCGCCCTTGTCCGGCGCGAACGCGGCGATGTACGCCAGCGACGCCACCTTCTCGTGGTTGCCGGCCTCGGTGATCACCGCCCCGCCGTAGGAGTGGCCGACCAGGGTCACCGGTCCCGGCTGGGCGTCGAGCACCCGGCGGGTGACGGTCACGTCGCCTTCCAGCGAGAGCGTGGGGTTCTGCACGACCGCCACGTTGAAGCCGTCGGCCTTGAGCGCGTCGTAGACGCCCTGCCAGCCGGAGCCGTCTACGAAGCCGCCGTGGACGAGCACGACGTTCATGTTCATGTGTTTCTCCAGTTCCAGTCGGTGATTGGATCCGGAAAACGACGCTATGGGCGAGGACCGGCGGTTAGCCTCTGCCAAATGACCAGTCAGCTCGGGCCGGCGTCCGGCAGCGCGGCCAGCGCGTCGCGCAGCGCGGCGCGGGAGGTGACGCCGAGCTTGGGGAAGACCTGGTGCAGGTGGTAGCCGACCGTGCGGGGGGAGATGAACAGGCGTTCGGCGATCTGCTTGTTGGACAGGCCGGCCGCGGCCAGCTGGGCGATCTGGCGCTGCCGCGCGGTGAGGCTGGCATCCGACGGGGAGTCGGGCCGCCCGCGCTGGATGCCGGTGGCGCGCAGTTCGTTGCCGGCGCGGGCTGCCCACGGGCGGGCGCCGAGGTGCTCGAAGGCGTCGATGGCGGTGCGGAGGTGGGCGCGGGCGTCGGACGGGGACTGGGTACGCCGCAGCCGCTCGCCGTATGCCAGCCGGATACGGGCCAGGTCGAAGGGCCACCGGTCGGCATCCGGTAGCCGCAGCGCCTGCTCGAACAGGTCCGGGTAATCGTGGTCGCCTGCCGCCATCGCGGCGGCTCCGGCGAGGATGAGCGACAGCCGCGGTGACAGCTCCCCGATGTGCGCGTCGCGGGCGGCCGCGACGTGCGCGGCGGCCTCGCCGGGTCGCCCGGACCTGGCCGCGGCCTCCACCAGCTCCATGATCAGCCACAGGGCATTGGGCACCCGCGAGGTGAGCTGACCAGCCGGGCTGACCGCGCTGGCGCACCGGTAGGCCTCCTCGAAGTCGCCGCGGGACGAGGCGTCGAGGGACTTGACGTGCCAGACGTAGGCGGACACGACGCCGACCCGCCGGGGCGCCGCCCAGCGGCTCATCTGCTCGGTCAGCGCCCGGCTCTTCACGTGATCGCCGCGGCAGGTGGCCACCGCGGCCTGGAGGAACTGGCCGACCCATTGCAGCAGCGAATAGTTGTAGGTCTGGCACAGGACGAGGCCCTCGTCGGTCAGCTCCTGCACGTCGTCCCACCGTCCGGTGAAGTAGGCGTCGTTGCCGAGCAGGAACAGCGCCTCGATCGCGGACGTCACCGCACCGCCCTCGCGACCGTGGCGTACCGCCCGCCACAGCGGTTCCCGGCAGCCGCCGATGCGGTCGAGATAGCTGCCCGCGATCGCGGTACGCACGATGCGCGCCGGGCTCGTCTCGGTTCGCAGCCGGCCGATCGCGGCGTCCAGCTGACCGAGGACTGGCCGGGCGAGCCTGACCGGGTCGCTGAACGTGCCGGCCAGGATCGACAGCAGCTGCGGCGGCCGCGGCCGCAGCCGCGCGACGGCGGCGTGGAACGCCGGCCACAGCTCCGCGCGCCCGCCGAAGAACGACACCATCAGCAGCGTGTACAGGGCTTCGATCAGTGCTTTGTTGCCCGCGTCGCCCGGGTCTGGCAGCGCCTCGATGGCGCCGGTGAGCAGGCGATGCGCGTTGTCGATATCGCCGGTCTCGTTCAGCAGGTGGTACGCGCCGGCGACGGCGCCGGCCAGCGAGCCGCCGTGCCGCGGGTCGGCCTCGCGGGCGGCGTCCAGCAGAGCGGGCACGTCACGCAGATCGCCGGTGACGATGGCACCCAGGTAGGCGGCCTCCGCCAGGCGGCTGGAGCGGTCGGTGCCGGCCGGGCTGAGGTCGGCGGCGCGCAGCAGTTCGGAGATGGCGCTCACCGAATCGCCGCGGAACAGGTTCGCGTGAGCGACCTGCTGGAGCAGGGCGGCCACGTTCTCGTCGGGGCCGGTGCTGGCCTCCGCCAGGTGCCAGGCGCGCCGGGCCGGCTGGCCCGCGCGCCGCTCGGCGAGGATCTGGTGGGCACGCCGGCGTTCGCCATCGGTGCCGAGCTCGACCACGGCCGACCGGATCAGCGGGTGCCGGAACGACACCCGGGCCGCCGCGCCGTCGATCGATATCACGTGTGCTCGCTCGGCGGGTGCCAGGTCTTCGGCCTCTTCACCCGGCTCGCTTTCGCGGAGCACGGTCAGGTCTCCGGTGCCGTCAAGCACGGCCAGCAGCAGTGCCTGGCGGGTGCGCGCCGGCAGGCCGCCGATCCGCGCGGCGAACACCGCCTGGAGACGCTTGGTCAGCGGCAGCGTCGCCGCCAGCGCCCCGCCGGGGTGCTGCGTGTCGAGCGCGATGGGCAGCTCGAGCAGCGCCAGCGGGTTGCCCTGCGCTTCGGACAGCAGCCGGTACCGTCCGCGGGCGGAC
Organism: uncultured Acidobacteriaceae bacterium; assembly: GCA_963709305.1. Classification (GTDB taxonomy): domain Bacteria; phylum Acidobacteriota; class Terriglobia; order Terriglobales; family Acidobacteriaceae; genus Sulfotelmatobacter. Next base: position 875,249 of record CAVPWO010000019.1, read on the forward strand.
AGCGCCGGGTAGCGGCTGTCGAGCAGGGCTTCCGACGCGGCGTGCGACAGCGGCCGTAGCTCGTAGGTTCCGATGGCGGACCGGTCGAAGAGGCCCTGTTCGTCGGTGCGCATCGTCGCGAGGAACCCGATCCGGGTGCCGGCGGTCCGGCGCGCGATGAACGCGAGCACCCGGCCGCTGGCCTGGTCCAGCCACGGCACGTCATCGACCACGATCAGGATCGGGGTGCCGCTTGCCGCCAGGATGAGCAGTTCGAGCGCCGCGTGGGAGAGCGTTATCCAGTCCGGTGCCGGGCCGTCGTGCAGGCCGAGGGCGCTGCGCAGCGCTGTCCGCGGCACGTCATCGAGCTGGTCGAGATGGCTGCCGAGCAGCGGGAACAGCAGCTGGTGCAGGCCGGCGAAGCTCACGTCGGCCTCGAACTCGGCGCCGGTCACGCGCAGCACGCGCATCCCGGCCTCGGCGGCGTAGGAGACGGCAGCCTCGATCAGCGCGGTCTTGCCGACGCCGGCATCCCCGGACACCACCAGCGCGCCCCCGCGTGCGGCGGCCTGGTCGGTGAACGCACGGATGGCGGCGATGTCCAGGTCACGTCCGACCAGCGGCCCTGCTTCGCTCATTTACCAGCCAGAATATGGCAGCAGGTGACGGAAGCGTAGCATTGGGGACACGCGGCGCGAGCCAGGCTGCGGGAGGCTGCGATGAGACTGCGAGCGCACCGGCGGAATCTGGTGGTGTGGAGTTCGTCAGCCCCGCCCGGTGAGCGCGGCCACCGGGTCGTCGTCAAGCTCGGACGTCCCGGACGCATCCGCCGCCTGACCCGGACCGGCGCGCTGCTCATGGTCGTCGCGCTGATGCGGGTGGCCCGCGCGGTACGTCCGCGGTGGCGGCCGTTGCTGCCCGGCGTGGTGTGCACGGTGGCGGGCGCGATCCTGCGCACCAGCTCGTGGGGCGCCATCCTCCTGCCGGGCATGCTGCTCCTGACGTACGCCCTGCTGATCCCGGCCAGCCCGGACGAGGACCACGAGCGGCTCGAGCGCGAGCTGGCCGCGTACTCGACACCGGCTCAGCGCCGCGATATCGAGGCGACCCTGGACCGGTACCCGGATACGATCACCCGCGAACTGCACGACATCCTGGCCCGCCAGGCCACGGCCGTACGTCGCGGCCGCATTCCGGGCGCCGGATCGGAGACGCGCGGCTAGGCCGCCGCTGAGCTGCCACCCGACCGGCCTCATGGCCGGCCCAGGGCGACGTTGCCGTACAGCTGGTTGCACTTACGTCCGTTTTGAGCTGTTTTGTTCGACTATCTGCGGGTATTCAGGAAGCGCCAAGGCTGGGCTGCGGTGGCCCTGTAAGCACCACCGGTCGCTTTAGACCACGCAACCTATACCGTGACTGGCCCGGACCGTCCGAGGTGCCTCGGAAAAGATCGTGGGTACTTACCCCCCCGATCTGGGGGGGTAAGTACCCACGATGATTGAGCCGCCTGCCGCCCCGTCCCCAGGACCGCCCGTTTTATGCGGGTATGCCCGTTTCTGTGTGGACAGGCGCGCGCATCACATCCGCCTGAAATAGATGACCCGTCCGTACTAGAACGCTCGCGCGCGCTGGCTTGCCCGGATGGCTCTCGGGCATCAGGGGCGGTCGAGGGCGGCCAGGAGGGGTTCGACGGTGGTGAGGGCCTGCTCGACCAGGATGGCGAGCGGGGTAGCGCCTTGTTCGGCTACCCATCGGCGGGAGGCGGTGAACAGGACGGCGGCGAGCACGAAGGCGGCCGGTGCGGTTGGCGAGCAGGCGGGCCAGGAAGTCGATGGACCTGCGTTCCTCACCGGCGTAACGAGCCTCGAGTGCCGGGACAGTCGCGATGAGCCGCATACGGGCAAGGGTGATGTCATGATCGGCTTCGGCCGTGGCCACGATCCCCGCCATGGCGGCACGGATGGTCGCGGTGAGGGGCTCACCGTCGGGTCGCGTGGCGGCGGCTGCTTCGAAGAGCGGGGAGGCGTCGTTGTCGAGCACCACGTCTTCCTTGGTGGGAAAGTAGCGGTAGAAGGTGGTGGTGGAGGTCTCGGCGGCCTCGACGATCTGCTCGACGGTAGTGTGCTCGTAGCCTTGGGTCTCGAAGAGGCGCAGCGCCGCGGTCTGGATAGCGCGGCGCAGCTTGATCGCCTTGCGCATAGTCCGCTGACCCGGCGATCACATCGGGCGAGTGTTGATCACCCGGTCTGGATCGATGCCGAACCGCTCAGCGCGGGCGCAGCCGCCGTCCAGCCAGTCAAGCTGACCGGGCGCGTGCGCGTCGGTGTCGACAGCGAACTCGCAGCCGATCGCCACGGCCAGCCGCAGCAGGTCATCGGGCGGGTCCTGGCGCTCGGGCCGGCAGTTGATCTCCACCGCGACCCCGTGGTCGCGGCAGGCGGTGAACACCGCCTCGGCGTCGAACTGCGACTGCGGGCGGCCGCGGCCGGTGATTATCCGCCCGGTGCAATGGCCCAGCACGTCGGTGTGCTGGTTGCGGATGGCGGCGAGCATCCGCGCGGTCATCGGCGCGGCCGGCATCCGCAGCTTGGAGTGCACGCTGGCGACCACGACGTCGAGCCGTCCGAGCAGCTCTTCTGTCTGGTCGAGCGACCCGTCCTCAAGGATGTCAACCTCGATCCCGGACAGGATGCGGAACGGCGTGAGGCTGGCGTTCAGCTCGTCTATCAGCTCGAGCTGGGCACGGAGCCGCTCGACGGACAGCCCGTTCGCAACGGTGAGCCGGGGCGAATGGTCGGTGAGCGCGAGCCACTGGTGTCCCAGGTCCCGCGCGGACACCGCCATCTCCAGCGGCGGGCTGCCGCCGTCGGACCAGTCCGAGTGCGAATGACAGTCCCCCCGCACCGCGGCGCGCAGCGCACCCGGTGCCGCCGGCGGCCCGCCGCCGAGCAGCCGGGTCAGGTACTCCGGCTCCTGGCCGGACGCCACCTGCGTGATCACCTGGGCGGTGGTCTCGCCGATCCCCGCCAGCTGCCGCAGCGTCCCGGCCCGGACCCGGACGGCCAGCTCATCCGGGCTCAGCCCGGCGACCACTTCGGCGGCACGCCGGAACGCCCGGACCCGGTAGGTCGGCTCGCCGCTCCGTTCAAGCTGGAAGGCGATCTGCCGCAACGCCCACGCCGGATCCACTCCGTCAGCCTACGGTCGTGGCGGCCCGTGGCGGCAACAGCCGGTGCCTATCCTGTAGGCATGGCGAATCGCCTGTCTGGGATCACGATCGACTGCGAGGACCCGGCGCGGCTTGCGTCCTTCTGGAGCGCGCTGCTGGGCAGGGCGGTCACCGCCGAACATGGTGACGATGCCGGCTGGGCCACCGTCGGCTCGCGCCTCGATGACCTGCCGCGGCTGACGTTCCAGCGGGTGGCGGAGCCGAAGACGGCGAAGGTCCGTATTCACCTCGACATCCAGGTGGACGACATCGAGACGGCTCGCAAGCAGGTGGAGAGCCTTGGTGGCCGCTGGCCGGGCGAGCGGCACGACTACGATGAGGGGATCGTCATGGTCATGCACGACCCCGAAGACCATGAGTTCTGCCTGGTCCAGTACTTCGTGTGAGCGACGTTACGCCTTGAGCTAACGGACGGGCCTAGTATGAGCTGGGTGGTCAGCCCAGAGCGCGATTTGCGTACGGACATCGCCCATCCGGCCCGCGTCTACGATTACTGGCTCGGCGGCAACTACAATTTCGAGGTTGATCGCGCGGCGTCGGCGGACGCCCTCAGGCTCGCCCCGGAATACCTGGACTATGCGGTGGCCAACCGCAAGTTCCTGGTGCGCGCGACCCGCTTCCTGGCCGGCGAGGCGGGCATCCGGCAGTTCCTCGATATCGGTACCGGCTTTCCGACCAGCCCGAATGTGCACGAGATCGCGGCGGACAGCCGTGTGGTCTACGTCGACAACGATCCCATGGTCTACTCGCACGCTCAGGGCCTGCTCGCCAAGGCGTCCCGTGCCCACGCCGTGCTGGCGGATCTGCGCGAGGTGGACATGGTGCTGGCCCGGGCCAGCGAGTGGCTGGACTTGGAGCAGCCGGTGGTGATCATGTTCGTCGCTTGCCTGCACCACATCCGCGACGATGACGACCCGGCCGGCACAGTCTCCCGCTACCTGGAGAAGATGGCGCAGGGAAGCTATCTCGTGCTGTCACACGGGACCAGCGACCTCGACCCGGAACGGTCGCGGATCGGCGCTGAGCTGGCCGAACGATGGGGTCTCACGTTCGTGCCACGCGGCAAGGACGGCATCCTGCGGCTGTTCGACGGCCGGCCGCTGGTCGACCCCGGGCTCGTCCTGGTCAGCCGCTGGCGGCCGGACGAGGACGAGCCCGGCTACAACGCGGACCGCGCCTGGGCCTACGGAGGTGTCGCCAGCCTGTAGCCCGCCGGCCGTCCCGCCCAGCGTGCCAATTGCGCAGTTGAGCCCACTAGAGCGTGTCAATCGGTGGCGGGGCGAGGATCTCGAATGGTGCGCGCGTGCAGGCCGCCCGCGCGCGAGCTTTCGAGCTCCTGGGTGGCACGGCGTTCGACGATGACGAGGTCTATGCCTGCCAGTGTCAGCTCGCCCGCCAGCATCAGCCCAGTGGGGCCTCCTCCGGCGATCACCACCGCGTGCTTGGTCATTGACGCCCCCCGTGGTTGCTCGTGAGGATGACCAGCTGCTGGGTCGCCCGGGTCATCGCGACGTAGTGGTCGACCGCTCCTTCGATGCCGGTGCCGAACGCCTCCGGGTCGACGAGCACGACTAGGTCGAACTCGAGCCCCTTTGCCAGTTCCGGAGTCAGCGACCGGACGCGGGCCGTCGGCTGGGCAGCGTTCGCTACGAACGCGGGGTCGCCGATGACGCAGGCGATGCCCTCGCCCTCGGCATGTTCGGCGAGCCAGGTGCCGATGATCTCGCCGAGAGCCTCGACTGATCCGTGCCGGACCGGGACGCCCGTGCTCCGGATCGAGGTCGGCACGTTGGCGTCAGGGAGGACGGCCCGGATGACCGGCTCGGCCTCCGCCATGACCTCTTCCGGCGTCCGGTAGTTGATGCTCAGTGCGGCCAGGTTGATCTGGTCGAACCCGACCCGCTCCAGCCGTTCCCGCCACGACTCGGTGAACCCGTGCCTGGCCTGCGCCCGGTCCCCGACGATGGTGAAGCTCCGGGACGGGCAGCGGAGCAGCAGCATCTGCCACTCCGCGTCGGTAAGCTCCTGCGCCTCGTCGACGACGATGTGCGCGAACGGGCCGGCGAGCAGGTCCGGGTCGCTGCTGGGCAGCGCGTCCTGGTTGACCAGGGCGTCGTGGAAGTCCTCGCCGCGCAGCATCGACACCAGCCCGACGCCGTACTCGTCGTCGGCCGCCTCGATGAAGTTGTCCACGACCTGGGCCATCAGCTCGCGTTCTGCCGCGGCGGTCGCGTTCCGCTGGTGCTGCCGCCGGGACGCCTCCGGGTCGCCGAGCCGCTGCCGTGCCGCGTCGAGCAGCGGCAGGTCGGATACCGTCCAGGCGTGGGCGTCCTTCCGCTGGAGCAGCCGGATTTCTCCGGGGCTGAGCCAGGGAGCGCACATGCGCAGGTAGGCGGGTACCGACCACAGGTCACCGACGACGTCGGTCGCTTCGAGCAGCGGCCACGCCCTGCTGAAGGTCGTGCGCAGCTCCTGGTTCTGCTGGAGTGACTTGCGGAGCTGGTGCGCCGGGACCTGTTCGCCGTCATGCTTGTCGACCAGGATCGTCAGCAGTTCCTCCCAGATCTGGAGGCGCGCGTCGTTGTGCGGAGTACCGGGTTCCGGTGCCTCGAACGCCTCGGCCCAGTCGTCGGCACTCAGCCGGATGTCTGACCAGTGGGTCTGGACCGTCATCGGTTTGGCCGGCGGCTTCTCGTAGAACTTGACGGCCGCGTCGATCGCCGCCACCAGGTCCGCGGATGCCTTCAGGCGGGCCACGTCCCGATCGGCTTCCGTCGTTGCCGCGGCGCCCTCCGGGACGAGGTCCCGCAGTGTGCATATCTGCACGCCCTCCTCTCCCAGGCTGGGCAGCACGTCGGCGACGTAGGCCAGGTAGGGCTGGTGCGGTCCGACGAACAGCAGGCCGCCCCGGTGGTGACCGAGGCGAGGGTCGGAGTAGAGGAGGTAGGCCGAGCGGTGCAGGGCGACGACGGTCTTCCCGGTGCCCGGACCGCCGTCCACCACCAGAGCGCCGCGTGATCCCGCGCGGATGATGGCGTCCTGGTCGGCCTGGATCGTGCCGAGCACGTCGCGCATCCGGTCCGACCGGCTGCTGCCCAGGCTGGCGATGAAGGCGGACTGGTCGTCGAGCGCGGCGGCGTGGCTGTCTAGCTCGTCCTCGGTGAACACCTCGTCCCAGTAGTCGCTGATCCGGCCGCGGGTCCAGCGGTACCTGCGGCGGCTGGCCAGGCCCATCGGGTTGGCGTGCGTCGCGCCGAAGAAGGGTTCGGCGACGGGTGAGCGCCAGTCGAGCAGCAGCCGGCGGCCCGCCTTGTCCCTGAGGCCAAGGCGTCCGATGTACACCGGCTCGCCCGTGGTGCCGGTGCCAGCGTCCGCGCCGACGATGCGCCCGAGGCACAGGTCCAGGCCGAAGCGGCGCAGGGTGCGCAGCCGAGCGTTCAGCCGGTGGATCTCCATGTCCCGGTCCATCGCCTCCTGGCCTATGCCGCCGGGCGCCTGGAGCTCGGCGGCCAGGCGTTCGGACAGGTCAGCGATCGACTGCTCGAGGCTCTCCCCGATCGCGGCGAAGTGCTCCTCGTCGCCGGCGATCAGCGCCGGGGCGGCCTTGGCGGCGAGGCGTTCGGGAAGGTCAAACGCGCTGGTAGACAGCGGGCTCACGTAATCAGCTCCGATCTGCGGTCGCTTGCGTTCGACGTCCTCGGACGACTGCAATTCGCTCCCCGATCCCCCCGGTTCTGGCTCCGGCCGTCCATTCTGCGGCATGACCCGGGTCTTGCGGCAAGCCCCCCGGTGCGCTATAGATTGAAAGTGGAGGGGAGTGCGGAGCCCTCTTCTCCGCTCCACAGGTGGCCAGCGTCCCGGGATCTGTTGCGGACCGTCGCCCGTATCAGTTCATCCTCTACCTTCGCCCGATAGCGCGCGAGTCGCGAGTCGCCCGTCAGATGCTCCAGAGCGCCTGGGTCGGTGACAGGCGGGCGGCGCGGATGGCGGGCAGCAGCCCGGCCAGCGCGCCGATGACGACGGCGGCGGCCAGGCCGCCGGCCCAGGCCTCCAGCGGGATGACGACCGCGTCGCCGTGCCCCCGGGCGTAGGCGGCGGTCGCGACCGCGCCGATCATGACGCCGACGGCGCCGCCGGCCAGGGACAACAGGATCGCCTCGGCGAGGAACTGGGCGCGGATCTGCCCTCTGGTGGCGCCGAGCGCCCGGCGCAGCCCGATCTCGGAGCGGCGTTCAAGCACCGAGATGACCATGATGTTGGCCACCCCGATGGCGCCGACCAGCAGCGCGACCGCGCCCAGGCCCAGGAACAAGGTGTCGAGCGCGCCTTCGGCGTCGGCCTGGGCGGTGAGCGCATCCGACGGCTGGGACACGCTGACCTGGCCGGGATTCTCCGGATTCGCCTGCGCGCCGAGCAGGTTATCGACCGCGGTGGTGACGGCCTGGTCGTTCTGGGTGGTGCGGACGTAAATCTGCGAAGGATTCCCGTCGAAGTCCAGGTACCGTCCGGCGGCCGGGAAGCCGACCAGGACCGCCGAGTCGATCTCCGACGCATAGGCGTCCGGATTGAGGATGCCGATCACATAGAACCACTGGCCGCCGAGCTGGCTGCCTGCCTGGCCGACGACCCAGATCCGCATCCCGGGCCGGACCCGGTCGATGCCCAGCAGCCGCGCGGTGGTGGCGCCGAGCACCGCGACCGGCTCGCGGGCGGTAGCGGCGTTCAGGAACCGGCCCTGCGCGAGGCTGGTGCCGGACACCGCCGGCAGGCCCGCGGTGGCGGCGTCCACGCTGAGCCCGTTCGTCTCGATCGGCGGGATCAGCGGGGACTTGTAGACGCTGACGCCGCTGACCGCGCCGGTGTCCTGCACCGCGGTTACCCCGGGCAGCCGGGCGATCATGCCCGGTGCCGCCGGCGGCAGCTCGGCCGTGTCGCCGGACGAGCTCTGCCCGTTCGTGACGGTCAGCAGGTTGGTGCCGAGCGCGTTGATCTCGCTGATCAGCCCGGCCTGGGAGGAGCGGGCCAGCCCGAGCACGGCGACGATCGCGGCGACGCCGATCGCGATGCCCAGCGCCGACAGCCCGGCGCGCAGCTTGCGGGTCCGTAGCCCGACGCTGGCGAGGGCGGCCAGATCCCCCGGCCGCAGCCGGGCCGGGGCCGACGCGGCGTACGCCTGGCGAGGGCCCGGCACATGCCGATGGTGCCAACGGGCCGGCGTCCGGCGTGCCGCTGGCGCCATCGGCTGGGGGTCTTGGTCACCCGTTGGCGCCATCGGCACGCGGGGGATTTCGGGGGTCATGACCGCTCCCAAGCGGTGTCGGCGATGATGTGCCCGTCGAGCATCTCGACCCGGCGCCGGGTGCGGGCGGCGATCGCATTGTCGTGCGTGATCAAAACCACCGTCGTTCCGGCCGCATTGAGATCTTCAAGCAGCGCCAGGATCGAGGCGCCGGTGGCCGAGTCCAGGTTTCCGGTCGGCTCGTCGGCCAGCAGCACCGGTGGCGCGCCCGCCACCGCTCGCGCGATCGCGACCCGCTGCCGCTCCCCGCCCGACAGCTGGACCGGCCGGGCGCCGGCCCGGTGCCCGAGCCCCACCCGGTCCAGGGCCCGAAAGGCTAGCCGGCGCCGCTGGCCGCGCCGCACTCCGGCGTACAGCAGCCCGTCGGCGACGTTGCCAAGCACGGACTGGTGCTCGGCGAGGAAGAACTGCTGGAACACGAACCCGATCCTGGCCGCCCGAAGCCCGGCCAGCTCCCGGTCCCGCATCCGCGCCACGGCCAAGCCGGTGACGCGCACCGTCCCGGCGGACGGCTTGTCCAGCGTGCCCATCAGGTGCAGCAGCGTGGACTTGCCCGACCCGGACGGGCCGACCACCGCCACCAGCTCCCCCGCCGTCACCGCCAGGCTCGCATGATCCAGCGCCCGCACCGGCGGCGACCCGGGATACACCTTCGACACTCCGTCCAGCTCAAGCACCGCGGCGGTCACGACGCCGGCACCACGACACGCTCGCCCGGCGCCAGTGCCCCGGTCACCTGCACCAGCCCGTCAGCGTCGTCGAAGACCGGCCCGGCCGTCACCGGCACCCAGCGCCGCGTGTTCCCCGGGCCGGCGACCTCCACCGCGTACCCGCCCGAAGACTGGGCGACCAGCGCCCCCACCCGCACCGCCAGTACGTTCTTCGCGGTCGCTGTGGTGATGTACACCGTCACCGCCGCCTGGTCCAGCGTCCCGGCCGCCGAAGGCCGCGTCAGCGTGACCGCCACCGGGATCGTCGTGACCGCGTCCGGCCCCGACCCGGACGTGACCGCCACCGTGCCGACCGCCGACACCACACCCGGCGTCGTCGCCCCGTCCGGCAGCGTCACGCTCACCGTGTCGCCCGCCGTCACTTCCGACTGGTCGGAGGCGTCCAGCGGGATCGTCACCACGTGCCGGTCGGACGTCGCCGCCAGTACCGGGCCCGACGCCGGGCCGCCCAGGCTCCCCGTCACCTGGCTGACCCGCAGCGCCTCCGGCTCGAACACGACCTGCCCCAGCGGCAGCGACCCCGACGAGAAAGAAACCCCCAGCGCCGACTCGAGCCGCCGCACCGCGTACGAGGTCTCCCACGAGTAGTAATCCCAGCCCAGCGCGGCGGCATCCGTGCGGCCGGCGTAGCCGAGGTCCACCAGGTCGTGGTTGAGCTGGGACACGTCCTGGCCGGTGACCCCCTCGCCCAGGGGCCGCCAGTCCGGCACGCTGCCGTACAGCAGCACCACCGGCGAGCCGTTGCCTACCCGGTACAGCACCCGCCCCTGCCGGATCACCTGCCCGGCCGAAGGCAGCCAGGTCAGCGTCCCGCCGCCATTCCCGGTCACCCGGTAGACCCCCGCGTACCCGAGCGTCGCGCTCACCGGCGTCACGGCCGACAGGTCCTGCCGGGTCACCACCGCGGTCGCCGGCGGGGGCGCGCCCGGCCCTCCGGCCCCGGACGAGGACGAGGACGAGGCGGCCGCGGAGAACACCCCCGCCCGCCACGCCGACACTCCCCCGGCCGCGACCACGGCCACCAGGCCGAGGGCCGCCGCCCACCGCCCCCGCCCGCGACCGGGACCGTGGCCGTGGGATACCGTCTTCACTGCCACGCCAGCAGCGAGCCTGCTGGCTCCAGGCGCGAGCACTCGTTGATCGCGTCACCGATCGCCCGCGGCGCCGGACGCGGCACCGTGATGGCGAAAAGCGGCCGCCCTTCGGAATCGACGGTTGGGTCCGGCCACGTCGGCACCGCGTGGGATCGCATGCACTGGCTGAATCTCCGCCCGGCGTTCAGCGCCTGCTGCACCAGTGACTGGGGGCAGTCGCCGGCCAGATAGCATTGCCGGAGCGAATTGGCGCTGAGCGTCCCGCCAGTGGCCGGGAGCAGGTGCTGGCAGGCTCCTCTGGCCGTCTGGAGCTGGGAGCTGCTGACCCCGAATTGCTGCGCGTTGCCCTTGGGGGGCGCCCCGCCGGCGGGGTCGGGGTAGTTCGGCACACCGTGCGAGCGGATGCACTGGGAGTAGGCGACAAGCTGGGCGTTCGCTGCCCCAGAACCGCCCGAGCCGCCCGAGCTGCGCGAGCCGCCCGAGCCGGTGGCTGACGGGCTGCCGCCGCATGCCGCCGCCAGCAGAACCAGGGCGGCCGCGGCGAGGATGAGGGGAATTGGCTTCATGCCAGCAATTCGTACGCTCAGGCGGGTGACACCAGCGCTACCGGTGATGTTGCGCGGATGTCATCCCGGCCAGCGCATGATGGTCAGATGCGGGTGCTAGTGGTCGAGGATCACGCGACGCTTGCCGCCCGGATCGCTCAGGGGCTGAGTCAGGCCGGGATGGCCGTGGACGCCGTGCACGACGGCGCCGCGGCGCTGGAGGCCGCCGCGCAGACGGCCTATGACGTGATCGTGCTGGACCGCGATCTGCCGGCCGTGCACGGTGACCGGGTGTGCCGCGACCTGGCCGGCGGCGGCCCGCGCATCCTCATGCTCACCGCCGCCGCCGGCGTGGACGACCGGGTGGACGGGCTGGAACTTGGCGCGGATGACTACCTGCCCAAGCCGTTCGCGTTCGCCGAACTCGTCGCCCGCGTGCGGGCGCTGGCTCGGCGCGCACCGTCCGCGCCGCCGGTGCTGCACCGCGGGGACCTGGCCGTGGACCAGGCCCGGCACCGCGCGAGCCGCGGTTCCCGCTCGCTGTCGTTGACCCGCAAGGAGTTCGGGATCCTGGAGACACTGCTGGCCGCGGACGGCGCCGTCGTCAGCGCCGAAGAACTGCTAGAGCACGTGTGGGACGCGCACGCCGACCCGTTCAGCAACATCGTCTCGGTGACGATGGCCCGGCTACGGCGCAAGCTCGGCGATCCTCCCCTGATCGAAACCGTGGTAGGCAAGGGGTACCGGATGTGAGCGCCCGACCGCGGCTGACCGTCCGGGCACGGCTGACCCTGCTGTACACCGGCCTGTTCACCGCGTGCGGGGCGATCGTCGTGGCGGTCAGCTACACCCTGGTGGCCCAGCTGGGGACCCTGAGCCAGGGCCGGCAGCAGGGCAAGGAGCCGCCGGCCAACGTCGAGGCGTTCTGCCAGTCTCAGCTACAGAGCGCCAGTCCCGACCCGGGCGTCGTGGTCAAGTGCAACGCCGCGGGATACTTCCAGCAGGGCGCGCAAAGCCAGCGTGACCTCACCCTGTCGCATCTGCTCCAGTACTCGCTTATCACCCTCGCCGTGGTCATCGCCCTCGCCGCGGTCCTCGGCTGGATCATCTCCGGACGGGCGCTGCGCCCGGTGCACCAGATCACGACGGCGGCCCGCGCCGCGTCCGAGCACAACCTGTCGGCCCGGGTCGCGCCGACAGGTCCCCGCGACGAACTGCGCGAACTCGCCGAGACCTTTGACGAGATGCTCGCGCGGCTCCAGGCCGCGTTCGAGGGCCAGCAGCGGTTCATCGCCAACGCCTCGCACGAACTACGGACCCCGCTGGCTGTCATGCGCGCCACGGTCGACGTCGTGCTGGGCAACCCGGACAGCACACGCGGCGACCTGCGCGCCATGGCGGCCGACATCCGCACCGCGGTCGATCACGCCGAGCACCTTATCGGCGCGCTGCTCATCCTCGCGCGCAACCAGCACGGGCTCGCCGTCCGCGAGGAGACCGACCTGGCCACGGTCGCCGAAGACGTCCTCGACACCGCCTACGTTGGTGACCTGCGGATGCACGCCGCGCTCGAGCCGGCCGTCATATCGGGCGATCCGCTACTGGCCGAACGCCTGGTGGCGAACCTGATCGACAACGCGATCCGGTACAACGTCCCGGCCGGCGACATCTGGATCGGCACCCGCACCATGGCGGGCAGCAGCCAGCTGACCGTGGCCAATACCGGCCCGGTCATCAGCCCGGATGACGTCAGCCGCATCTTCCAGCCGTTCCAGCGGCTCAGCGAACGTACGGCTCAGGAGGGCTTCGGACTCGGCCTGGCCATCGTCGCCTCCATCGCCGCGATCCACGCCGGCACCGTCACCGCCCGCCCTCACGACGGCGGCGGCCTGTCCGTCACCGTCACGATCCCGTCTTATGCCCGAACGACAGAAGTGCTTGTCTCCGAGGACGGCTCTCCACCGGGCGGGACCAGTATGCGTATGCGCTGAAGCTGGGGCAGCTGATTCTCGCCGGTCAGATTTGTTCGGCCAAGGCGGCGAGCCGGTCGAGAGATGCCTGGAGCTTTTCACCGGTGGTCGCGCGGGCGCGCGGAAGGCGCTTCCTGTCGGTCAGCCGAGTCCAGTCATAGGTGCACGTCGCCCGGGTGCGGGACCCGCCGGCAGGCTCGAGCTCCCAGCGCCACAGGTGCCCGGGTGGCCGCCGCCCCGGTTCAGCGGGCGTCCAGGCGATCCGGCGGCCCTCCTCAAACTCGGTCACATGGTTCTCCCGGACGGCACCGCCGGTCAGCGTCATCTTGAACACATCACCGGCGCGCTGCACCCGCTGCCCGGTGGCGGCCATGGCTAGGTTACCGTTGCCATCCCATTGCGGCTGGTACGCGGGATCCGCGATCAGCTCGAAGATCTGCTCGGCCGGGGCCGCGATCTCGCGGCTGGCGCTGACGACGCGCGGCACCTCCTGCTCAGTTCCCATACGCCCAATCCAAGCATCCCGGCCAGTCCTGCCGCGCCTGCCGGTTACCGGTGGGGAATGAACGACGTCGAGCAGGTGCCGCGGCGCTGCCGCCGGCGTCCGCCGTGCCGGTGTGCGGCGGGAGCTTGACGTGGTCCTGTTCCTTTCCGCGGCTGGCGTCCCGGTGATCGCGCCGAGCCCCGCGGTTCCCCCGGAGGCGTACCGCGGTGCGGGGCATGTCATGTCCTTCTGGACCTACCTGAAGCCGTCCGGCGCGGAGCTGCCCGACGAGGCCGCGATCGGTTCATGCTGCGGGATCTGCATGCCGCCCTGCGGTCGTATCCGGTTACCATGCCCGTCTTGTCGCCGCGGGGTGACATCCCGGCGTTCCCGGCCCGGCCGGGGGCCGCGCTCAGCGACGCTGACGCCGCCGGCATCGTAGGGGCCTACGCCCGGCTGACCGGGGAGCTGGCACAGACCTCGTCCGGCGGGTGGGTGTGGCACGACTTCGAGGACACCTGCACCGGCCCGGTGGCCTGGGACCTGGCCGCGTCGACCGCGAGCCGCCGCCTGAACGGTAACCGTGTCCTGGCCGCGTACCGCGACGCGGTCGACCCGGCGCAGCTGCGCATCTGCGAGCAGCTGCGGCTGCTGAACCTGACTGTCTGGTACGCCCTGTACGCCGAGCGCCTGCCCGAATGCCGCCAGCGCGCCGCCGAGCTCACGGCACTATGGCGCACTGATTGACGGAACACTCTTTCCCGTGGGCCTTCCACCGGGTTCATATCCCCCGCAACTCCCCCGCAGCCGCCCCCAGACTGCCGGGGCCACCTGGTGATCGCGAAGCCGCTGCCCTGGCGCGTGCCCGTTGTGCCAGTTGCCCGCAATGTCCGAGCCTGTCCGGTATGCGCCGCGCTTGCCGGGTTGCTCTGGACTCCGCGAGGCGACCGGAAAAGATCGTGGGTACTTACCCCCCCGATCCGGGGGGGTAAGTACCCACGGTAATCCGGCACGCCCGCCATCGCGCCCGGAATGGGCAGGGATGCCCGGTTCGCCGACGTGGGCTTGTACTCGCTTCCCTGAGCGTGCCGGGATCGGTAAGCCCATGGAGCGCAGCAGGCCGCGTTCGAGTGTGACCGGCAGGTACAGCTCGCGGTAGCCATGCTCATCGAACAGCACCGTTACCGAATCGCCGTCGTAGTGCTGGACTGTGCCCTCTCCCCAGTGCTCGCTGATCACGCGCGTCCCCACCGGGAACGGTGTGCCGGCTCGCGGCGCCTGCGCATGCGGCAGATCGTTGTCGCAGTTCCCGCAGGGACCGGGATAGTCCTGCCCGAAGTAGGCGAGCAGGAATGAGCGCCGGCAGCCGGTGTGCTCGGCGTAGCGGCGCATCATCGTGAGCCGGGTCCGCTCCACTTCGTCCTCGCGCTGGGTCTGGCTCTGCGAGGCCGCCAGCGCATCGGCGGCCGTCATCGTCCCGGTCCAGCGGACCGCGCCGTCGGCCTGCCACGTGGCCGCGCCGAGGTCAGCCAGCCGCACCAGCGCGGCGGTCTGCTGCCGCGTGACGGGCTCGGTCCGCTGCCCGGCGGCGAGCGCGGCGGCTGCTTTGGCGACCGCGCCGTCTGAGACGCCGCGTCCGGTCAGGTAGCGTGCCTGCCCGAAGTCCTCGTACCGGTACAGCAGCCGCGCCTGTGCCGGCTCGCCATCGCGGCCGGCGCGGCCGAACTCCTGGTAGTACGCGTCCAGCGACGGCGGCGGGCCGAAATGAACCACCCAGCGTACGTCTGGCTTGTCAATCCCCATGCCGAACGCCACCGTGGCCGCGATGATGCGGGCCTGCCCCGTCAGGAACGCCGTCATCGCCTCGTGCCTGACGTGGCCGGACAGCCCGGCGTGGTAAAGGGTCACGTGCTCGCCCGCCGCCGAGAGCGCATCATGCGCCTCCTGGGCACTGGCATGCGTGGCTGCGTAGACGATTCCCGGACCGGCGAGTTCACCCGCCGCGCGGATCAGTTCGTCCCGCTTGCCGCTGCCGGTGCTCGCGCGGAACCCTGACAGCGTGATGTCCGGCCGGTCGAAGTCGCCGATCACCACGTCGGGGTCGCGCATCGCGAGCCGCCGCACGATTTCCTGCCGTACCGGCGGCGCGGCGGTCGCGGTCAGCGCGAGCCGCAGCGGCGCGCCGGCTGCCTCGGCTTGGGCGCCCAGCCGCATGTAGTCGGGGCGGAAGTCGCGGCCCCACTGGCTGATCAAGTGCGCCTCGTCCACCACGAACAGGCCAGGCCGTGCCCGCTGTATCGCCTGGCGGGTCTCGGCGTTCGCCAGCTGTTCCGGCGCGAGGAAGACGAACGTGCTGGAGTCGCAGGAGGCGAGCAGCGCCGCGGCCCGGGCGCCAGCGGACTGCTGGGAGTTTAGCAAGACCGCCTGCAGGCCAGCCGCCCGCAGGTGCGCGAGCTGATCGTCCTCGAGCGCGATCAGCGGGGAGACTACGACGGTCGGCCCGTCGCGCAGCATGCCGGCCAGCGCGTAGATCGCGGACTTCCCGCCGCCGGTCGGCAGCACGGCCAGCACATCCCGTCCGGCAGCCAGCGCCCGCACCGCCCGTCCCTGCCCGGGCCGCAGCGACTCGAAGCCCAGGCGCTCCCGCGCCAGCTTCTCGATAGCGTCCTCACTCACGCTGACCACCGTACGGACGTGCGCGATGACGTGACGTTGATTTGCCGGAGGCCGTGCAGTCGACGAACATCACCTGGCTGGTCATTCCTGCTCACCCTTATCCGGTGTGCACCCCCGCCTGGAGCCGCACAGCCATATCCCCGGCAGCCACCGCACATGAACAGAGGCGCCCGCGGCGCCGCAGATACATACCGGGCGACGGCGCGTGACACAAGCTCGGCATCACTGTCCCGGCCGTCGCGGCAGATCGCACCGGCGAGCCTTACCCCGGGTCGCCCGCCGATGACATCATGGCTGGCGTGAATGTAAAACGGCTCGCGGCGATCGACATGCACGGTGCCCGGGGCACGACGCCCCGGCGGTCGCGTCTTCGGGATCTGGATGATCGGCGCGGGCCTTAATTACGCGCCACTGGCCGCGTACGCGATCGCGCTGCGCCGGCCCGGCGCACTCACCGCTGAGCTGGCCGACGTAGATACCGGCCGGGAACTGCGCCGCTACAGCGTCCTCCAGCTATGGATCCTCGTACCCCTTTCGCTCGTCGTCCTCGCCATGCACACCACAGCCATCCGGCGTCGCCGGCCTCCTGCGCGCGGCGCTCCGCTTCAGCGCCGGCCGATGCGCCCTCCGCGAGCAGGCCCGACATCTGCCAGTACGCGGACAGCGAGGTGGCCAGCCGGGCGGCGTCGCGGTCCCGCCCCGGCACGGTCAGCGCGTAGTCGAGCGAGGCGCGCAGGTTGTCGTGGTCGCGGCGCAGTTCATGGAAGCAGTCCGCCTGACGGGAGCCGGCCAGGTGAGTGCCGAAGTCCGCCGCCCGGCCCAGGTAGCAGTCGATGTGCCGGTCCCTGAGCGCGGGCTGCTCCCCGGACATCGCTAGCCGCTCCGCGCCGAACTCCCGGATCGAGTCCAGCTGCCGGTACCGCGTGCCGCCCTCGTCGACCCGAAGCACCACGGACTTGTCCACCAGCCCGATCAGCGTCTCGATCACGTCCAGCCGCGCCAGCGCGCCGCCGGAGCACACCTGCTCAGCGGCTTCGGTACTGAACGAGCCGACGAACACCGACAGCCGCGCCCACAGCAGGCGCTCGGCTGGCGTGCACAGATCATGGCTCCACTGCGTCGCGGCGTGCAGCGTCTGATGGTGCGGCGGCCCGGGCCGGTGCTCGCCGGTGAGCAGCCGGAACCGCTCATCCAGCCGCCCGGCCAGCTGGTCGAGCGGCAGCGCCCGCAGCCGCACGGTAGCCAGCTCGATCGCGAGCGGGATCCCGTCGAGGCGGCGGCACAGCCGCAGCACGTCCGCCCGGTTCGCGTCCGTGACCGCGAACCCTGGCACCGCAGCGGTTGCGCGCAAGCCGAACAGCGTGACCGCGTCGTCCTGGGCCAGCGGGGGGACCGGGCACATGTGCTCACCC
This sequence comes from uncultured Acidobacteriaceae bacterium, assembly GCA_963709305.1. Lineage (GTDB taxonomy): Bacteria > Acidobacteriota > Terriglobia > Terriglobales > Acidobacteriaceae > Sulfotelmatobacter. The sequence continues at coordinate 892,668 of CAVPWO010000019.1, forward strand.
GGCACGTCCAGCGGCTGCCTGCTGGTAGCCAGCACCGTCACCACGGTCGTGCAGCGCAGCAGCACGTCGGCCAGCATCGCGCAGGCATCGAGCATGTGCTCGCAGGTATCCAAGATCAGCAGCAGCTCACGCTCGCGCAGGTGGTCCAGGATCGTGTCGAGCTGGGAGCGAGCGTCGGCTTCAGGCAGCCGCAGGCAGCCGGCGACAGCGTTAGGCAGCAGCTCCGGGTCACGCAGGCCAGACAGCTCGACCAGGCATACGCCATGCGCGAAGCGCCCGGCCGCGGATGCCGCGGCGCGCAACGCGACCCTGGTCTTCCCGACCCCGCCAGGACCGGTCAAAGTGACCAGCCGCGCGCGCCCGAGCAGCCCGGCTAGCGTGGCCAGCTCAGCATCCCTGCCCACGAACGCGGTGACTTCCACCGGCAATTCGCCGGGGCGACGCTGACCAGGCGGTCCGGTCCTCAGCACATCATTCGCCAACAGCGCCCCGCACCTGCGCGGCCTGCTGCCGCACTAAATCAAGTGTCACGCTGACCTCGCCAGGACCAGAGCCGGGGACGTGCCAGTACTAAAGTGATGGATTTCTTCAACGTAGCACGGTACGGCCGGTCAGCAGCAGTATCCCATCGGTAGGTGCCGGAGCGGTCCGCGTGCGTCGCCGCTGAGCCGTGACCGGCGGACCCGCTGGTCTGTCAGCTCGGCGGACCGGCCTTCTTCTTGTCCGGCGCTGCCGCGCTGGTCTTGGCCTGATTGCGGGCAGCCCTGAAACGCTGCTGGGCGCCCTGCTTGCTGAGCCCGTAGCATGCGCCGATCTCAATCCAGGTAGCGCCGGCCTTGCGGGCGGCCGCGACCTGGGCGGCCTCCAGCTCCTCTGCCGCTTCTCGCAGGCGCCGGGCGGCATGAAGCCGGCTCACCGGTCCGTCGGCGGCGTCGAGGGCGCTAAGCGCCGCGGTGATCCGTCTGACCTGACTCCTGGGCGCCACCGTCACAGCGTATCGACATCTGGCACTGGTCAATGATACGTTGACGCCTTCGTCAACAAATCGTTGACCTCCGAGCCGGGAGCGGGGTGAGACGCGTGGCCAAGAAGAGCAAGAAGGAGGCAAGAAAGGCAAGAAGGGCAAGTAGCAGCCGCCTCGGCCCGGACGGCAGCGGCCGGTGAGGTGCCGCTGCCGTCCGCACCCCGCGGTCCCTGCCGGGGTTGCCCGCTTCAGGCATGATCTGATGTCGATGACCTGGCGTACTGCTCGCCAGTATTCCCGGTTGGTGTCGGGGTGCCCGCCGGGCTCCGAGGTCAACGGACGGTGCCAGCAGTGCGGGCGTCCGCCGCTCAAGTCTCCCCTGGGCGCAGACAGCCATTTCATCACGCTGGCTAGCCAGCGCACTGCGGTCACTCCCGGCTCGCCGGCACGACGGGCACGGAAGGAATGCGACATGAGGTGCGGCAGTGCCTCCGGCTCAGCTCTCGCGGGCGGATGCCCGCAGGGATGAGCCGGCAGCCCGCGGTATGGGGGGGATATACCGCGGTGCGCGGCACTGCCGCATATTCGTCACGATATCAGGCATTCCGCCTACAAGTTGTAACGAATCGGGTTACTAGCGATCTACTCAGAACGACGCCAGCTCAGACACGCACGACACGCCGATTCGGCAGTTCCGTTCTCTCGCCGCGTGAGGTCCAGGCACGGTCACCCTTTCTGGCACTGGCCGGGCAATCGCGGAGTCGCGGCAGCGGTTCTCTGACCGCTCCATGCGGTGTCCCTGCCAGGCGGGTCAGCGCTGACGCCGGTCCGGCTTGGCGCCGTTGCCTGCCCTGCCGGCCGTGACGGCTGGTCTCACCGCACCATCGGGCCGGAGTATCGGCTGGCGCGGCGGGGGACGGGGGTTAGCGGGCATGGCCAGCCGGGGGCGGCTGTCTCCGGCGAGCGTGCTAGGAACTGTGCTGAACCGGCTCAGGCTCTGGTGCCGTATGCCTGGGAGCCGCTCGTTTCAGGCTCATGCGGGCGTGCGCCGGAGATACCCGGGTGCTGAGCGGCCATGACTGCCGGAGAGGCGCTGTCGCCGCTGCTGACGGTACCCGCCTCGAGGTCGCGGAGCTGGCTTTCCAGGTAGGCGGTAAGCCGGCCGCGGCACTCGCGCTCGAAGGCCCGCAGGTCATCCACTCTCCGCTCGAGTTCCTCGCGCTGCTGGATCAGTGAGCCCAGCGCCTGGCGGCGCCGCTCCTGGGCATCGCGGTCCAGGCTCTCCGAGCGCGCCCGGGCATCGCCGGTTATCTGCTCCGCCTGATGACGCGCTTTGCTGAGGATGTCGCTGGCCTCTCGCCGCGCCTGGCCGAGCGTTTCGCCGGCTTCTCGCCGCGCATCGGCGACTGCCTGATCGGCGGTCTGCTGAGCCAGGGTGAGCACGCGGGCGACGGAGTCCATGTTGTGGCCCGGCGTGCCCGTCAGCACAGGGTCCGGCCGGCGCTCTTGCTCCGGCGGCTGGGCCGGCGGCGCACCGAGTAGCACCGGGGCACGCCGCTGCGGTGCGGCCATCGCCGATCCGGGACCGGGCAGCGGCGACGACAGCGCGGATCCGGCGGATGTGTCCCCGCGCGAGCGGTCAGCCAGCTCAGACCGGAGCTCTTCGTTTTCCTGGATCAGCCGGTCGAGCTCTGCCTCGACCTCGTCCAGGAAGGCATCGACCTCCTCTTCGGCATAGCCAGGCCGCAGCCGGGTGGTACTGAATTGCCTGTTCCGCACATCCGCGGGCGTCAGCGGCACGTCGCCTCCTCGGGGGGCCGTCGACGGCCCTTCAGAAGTATCTGATCACATCACGCCGTCATGAAGTGCGACATTCCGGGTTCTTGGATCACAGCCTCGCTCACCGTGGCATCGGCCCTCCTCCCGGGTCAGCCCAGGTCTTCCCGCCCCGCGGCGGGGCTGGCGGCAGCGAGTTCCCCGGGTGGCCCAAGTCGTGTCATCCCCCGCTGTCCGGCGGCCTCACCTGGTTCACCGACGGCGCACCGGCCTGCACGGTCGTCACGCTGACGGTTGCGACCAGGTGACTCAGCCTGGCGGTCCCGCCAGATACCCGGGCTAGATCTGATCCACCTCGTGCCCGCGCCGGCCGTCAGCGTCGTCGCCGGCCATCGAGGCACGCAGGACGGCGAGGCGATCCGGGCAGAGAAGCCGCGCAACCGCTACCGGGAACTCACCGCGGCCCGGCAGCACCCGGCACCGCAGGCACCCGCGCCACCAGCGTCCGGGTCGCTCAGACCCGGCAGACACTCTTACGCTGCCTGACACCGATGCCCGTGGCAATCGCGAGATCCGATCCGAAGGCCTGCACAGTCAGCGTGTACTACCCGGCAGCGGCCCCAGCCTCACTGGTACTACAACCGCGCGCCGTGTACCGCCGCGCGTTCCGGAACGGCTGATTTCCATGATCACGAAGACTTTTACGTGCTATAGCCCACACAACTCTTCGTGATCATGGAAATATCGCTCATATACTCGAATAGAGGCTGACATACAGGACAATTTCGGTCCAACCAGGAAGGTGTTCGGCTGGCGGCGCTGTTGTAAGTACTGGCCGTCGATCTGGCAAAGCGACGCGACAGGCTCATACGCACTGCCGGTCCTCAGCCTCACATCCGGGATCTCAGCACGTCGACCTCGCAGCCTGGCGTGAACGGGTCGAAACCGTGCTCGACCAGCCAGCGGACCGCCTGCAGGCTTCGCAGCGACCACCACGCGTGGATCACGTCGAGGTCGACGTCGGTGCCGTAGCCGGCGACGACGTCGTCAAGGTGCTCCTCGTGTCCGAGCGTCAAGGTGGCGAGGTCGAACAGGGCATCGCCCTGGCCCGCCTCGGACCAGTCGATCACGCCGGTGATCTCGTCAACGTCGACGAACACGTGGGCGACCTGCAGGTCGCCGTGCATGAACACCGGTGTCCACGGCCGGAGCGCGGCCTCGGCAACCCGGCGGTTGCGCCTGACCAGGTCGGCGGGAAGGACGCCGTTCGTGACGAGCCACTCGCATTCGCCGTCGAGGTGCGATGCCAACTCGTCGAGGCTCCGGCCGGGCCATGGCGGCAGCGGCGCGTCGTGCAGCATCCGGGCGGAAGCACCCGCCGCGGCCCACGCCGCCGACGACGCGGTCGACGGCTCGCCGAGGCGGCCGAGTGCCGTCCCCGGGAGGGCGGCGAGCGCGAGCACGGGCGGCTTCCGCCACAGGACCTCCGGAGTCGGAACCGGCGCCATAGCCATCGCCTCGACCTCGACGTCGGTGCGCGTCTGATCGGCGTCGATCTTCAGGAACACGTCGCCGACGCGCAGGGTCGCGCACTCCTGATGAGCGACGACGACCTTGACCTCTTCCACGCCGGCCATTATCGCGGGATGACCACTGACGTCGCCACGGATTTATCGCGTGCGACTGCGCGGCTGACCGCGTCCCGCTGGCCTCGGCACGTGGATCGTGAAGGCGCGCTCGACGCGACCGAGACTGCCGGTCCGATGACGTCCGCGCCTGTTCCGGATCTCGGTGTGCACGCGAGTGCGGTAACTTGCCGGGATGGGCGGCAATCGTGAGCTCGCGGAGCGCTTCATCGTGAGCCTGGAGGCCAGGGACTGGGATGCCTGGGCAGGGCTGCTGCATCCGGCCGTGGTCTACGAGATCCCGCAGTCGCGGGAGCGTATCCGAGGGCGTGATCGCTACCTGCGGTTCAATCAGGAGTATCCCGGTGACTGGCATCTGCGGCCGAAGGTCACGATTGCTGATGAGCGTCACGGGGTGGTGTGGTTCGAGTGGCTTGTCGATGGCCGTACTGATGACGCGATGGCGTTTTTCGAGTTCGCCGGCGGGCTGATCACCAGGGTGACGGACTTCTGGCCCGAGCCCTACGAACCGCCGCCTGGCCGCGAGCATCTGGTCGAGCGCTGGTAACCGGCTCGGCCGCGGGGGCTCAGGAGGCGCTGGCCGAGTAGTTGTTGATGGTGAAGTTCTCCTGCACGTTGCTGGTGCCGCTGATCTCCCACCCGTACTGAATGGTCGACAGCGTCGGGTTGGCGAAGTAGCCCTTGGTGTTCTCCAGGTACTTCAGCAGGTCGAGGATGTTGACCGTGCCTGAGGTCTCGTTGCCGCTGCGGACGAACGAGTAGGTGGGGTTGGAGCCGTTGCTGCCGGCGTAGAGGGTCCAGGTATTGCCGTCGAGAGAGACGGTGCCTACGGAAGAGCCCAGCGGGCCGACGTTGCCGCTCACGTAGGTCCAGACCATGACCTCGATGCCACTGCCGTTCAGCCAGATGTCGTAGGCCGACTCCCAGTTACCGCCGCTGGGATTGCTCTCGTTGAAGCTGCTGGTGGCTGAGGAGAGCGAATTGAGCGCGGTGCCGATGCTCTTGCTGATGTTGGCGTACGACTTGACGCCCGAGGTGCTGGGCTGGGTGGAGAAGACACCCCAGTTGGTTGCCGAGTTCACCCACAGCGTCTGAGTGTTGTGGCCGCTGCCCCATTCGTCGTTGTAGATGGTGTAACCGCCGATCGAGTACTGCGCCCACTGGCCCGAGTTCTCGTATAGGTAGCTCGGCGAGGGGCGGTCGGCGGCGGGGCCGGGCTGCCTGCCGGGGTGCAGGTGACCGAGGACGGCGCGCCGCTGGTCCCGCTATAGCTGAAGTTCGCGCCGACCTGGGCCGAGGCGCCGGCGGCCAGGCTCCCGTTAAAGGACGCGTTGGTGACCGTGATCGTCTCCCCGGACTGCGACCAGTTGCCGCTCCACCCGTCGGTGAGCTGCTGGTTGCCCGAGTAGGTGTAGGTCACCGTCCAGCCGGTGATCGCCGATGACCCGCTGGTCACCGTGAGCGAGGCGGTGAAGCCGGTGCCCCAGTCGCTGGGCGCGCTGTAGGAGGCAGCGCAGCCTGTCGCAGCGCTCGCCGACTGGTGGAACACGACGGTGGTTGCCCCGGTGACGGCGAGCGCCGCGGCTGTCGCGGCGGCTGCGTGCTTCAGCCGCTTGCGACGCTCCACCCCGGGGGCCGCGCGGCCGCGTGCTGGGCCGCGCCCGAATGGACTCCACATGGTGTGCCCCTTTCTCATGTCAGCCGGTCCTGCGGTGCGCTATCGATGCGCTTCGATTACGGCTTACGACAGGTAGCGGCAGCTGTCCAGTGCAGTTGGCCCCCGCCGTCTGCTGGTTGTTCAGCCACGCGACGGAGTCGCTGGCCAGCGGGCTGGTGCGGGTGAGCAGACGGGCGAGATTGGGAGGTACTGAAATGTATGCAAGCGCTTCGACGGCCGTATTCTGCCGGGCCGCGCAGCGCCGGGCAAGGCCAGGCCCGCTCCAGTCCTTGCGGCTGTTTCCCCTGCGGAAATATTTCTCCTCTCCGGAAACAGCGCCGCCGTCATCCCCGGACCTTCCGCTCATGCCGCGGTGGGTGTTTCAGGGGAACTCGGGCCATGGAGGTGGGCGGTGCGGCACGATTGCTTCGGTGGCCGCGGGCAGTTCGAGTATGAGGTTTCCGTCTTCCTGGTAAAGGCGGACGTGACTGGGCCAGATGTTGATGCTGGGATGGAAATGGCGTGGCTGCATGTTGTAGTAGCCGCCGCGGCCGTAGCGGATGCGGATCTCCTTGACGCCGGGTCGCTGCTGGTACAGGCAAGCGCCGAGCGGGACTCCGAGGGACGTGGGGCCGGTCGGGGTGTGGGCGTTGCCCGCGACTACCAGGGTGCCCGCCGCCGCCGTCGAGTCGGCCAGGATCCGGTCGGCCATCGCCTGATCACGCTCGGACCAGGTCCGGTATACGCCAGTCCCGCCGTCGAACAAGGCGGGGCCGAACTCCCCGGCTCTGGCGCGTTCGCGTAGCACCGCCAGGTGGCCCGCGGTGAGCCGGCCGTCGCCCAGCCACAGCATCGGGTGATCGGGGAGCGTTCCCCCGGCCAGGAAAGCGCCAATCACTTCCGCCAGGTCACCGGGCCATTCCAGGGCGAGATTGCCAAGCCCGAACGCCTGCATCAGCGCGCGGATGAGCAGCGGATTCTCCCCGACGCCGTGCACCTCGCCGAGCAGCAGCAGGCCAGACCGGTCCAGTGACTGCCGGATCGTTGCCTGGGCTGACGGCTCGATCATCAGCTTCAGGTCCGTGACCTCAAACCCGGCAGCCGCACGCTCGAGCGCATCCAGCGAAGCGATGCGTGGCATACCTCAGGATTACACTAACTCCCTAGATCTCCGAGTCGCCGAACCCGGCCTGCCGCACTTAATTAATCTGCCGCGAAATGTCAGGTCAGGAGCGCCTTGCGCTAGCTGCCTACCACGCGGGCCCAGCCGGTACGGGGCGGGCGGGAATGAACCGGACACCGGATCGGTTGTGGCTGGCGGTCGTAGTTGTCTTGTGTGTTCGTGTTACCTGCACGCTCGCGGAGAACGATGTTGCGGGCGCGCCGCTTCAGGGATCTGGGGAAAGTCGCGTCGAGAACCGGCCCGGGTACCGCACCGCGCGGATCCGTATCCAGCCCCTGTAAGGAGCGACATGACACAGGGAACCGTCAAGTGGTTCAACGCGGAGAAGGGCTACGGCTTCATCTCCCGCACCGATGGACCGGACCTCTTCGTGCACTACTCCGAGATTGACGGCTACGGCTTCCGCAGCCTCGAGGAGAACCAGCACGTGGAGTTCGAGGTAGCCCAGGGCCCGAAGGGTCCGCAGGCCACCCGCGTCCGCGCCGCCTGAGCCACGGTGCAGGCCAGGCCTGCAACGGGATAATAGCCAGACGAGGGCCCGGCACCAGCAGGTGCCGGGCCCTCGTCATACCCGAAGGCGAGCGCCTCTCGGGTCCGGACTCGGCTACGAGCCTGCCCTGCAACGGATGCGGGCTCTCGGTGAAAGCAGCCGGTGGCCGCGGGCGGAGTATGGTCAATGTACAGAGACCGGGACATCTTGTTGGCGGTGACGGCCGTGCCTGACATCTTGAGCCAGGGCGGGAGCCGTGAGCTGGGCCCGTGGCCGCGCCGTGTGGCGGCGGCCGCCGCGCTCGTGCTGGTGGCGGTGACGGTCGTGCATTACCTGCCGCGGTCGCCGCACAAGCCCGCGCGGTCAGCCCAGGCGGCCGCCATCGCGACCTCGTCGCCACCACCACCGGCGATTTCCGGTGCGGTCTCTGGTGACGCGGCGGTGGCGGAGGAGCCTGACGGGATCACCGGGCACGTGCTGTCCTGGCCCGGTGGTCTCCGGCTGCCGGCCGCCGGACCGCGGCCGGGGTGGTTCTGGCCGGCCACGGGCCAGGTGGTGCCGGTCGCCGGCCTGCCGCCGCAGCGGTCTGGCTATGAGTTCACCCGCGCGGCGGGCGGCTGGGCGGTACAGGCTGACCCGGCCGTGCCGGCCGTCTGCGGCAGCTGCGCTGGCCCGCGGCGCGCCGTCTATTTCCTGGCCGATGCTGGGCGGTCCGCGGCCGTGGTGGGGCTGGCGGACGCGGTCGCCCCCGGTACGGCCGGCACGCTGTGGCTGACCAGCTATCCGCCCGGGGCTAACCGGGGCACTGCCGCGGGTACGGCGCAGGAGGTGAGCTTTGCTGGCCGGCAGCTCGGGCCGCGGCTCAGCCTTCCGGCCGGGTACCTGATCATGCAGGGCACCGGACGCGGCCTGCTGCTGGCACCCGTGGCCCCGCAGCCGGGAACGACGGCCGACAAGTTGTGGGATCCAGCCGCGCCGCGGTCCGTACGTGCCTTTGACAAGGTGATCGCGGCGAGCCCGGCCCTGATCGCCTCGGCGCCGCCGTGCGGCGCGCGCTGCGGTGTGCGGGTCCTGAATCTGGACACCGGCCGGCAGGTCACGGCCGGGCTGCCCGCGTCGAGCTGGGTCACCAGCGCGGCCTTCAGCCCCGACGGCAACTACCTCGCGCTCCAGGTGAGCTTCGGCGACAACAGCTACGACGGCCAGACGGCGGTGCAACTGGAACTGGTGTCCACGGCCAGCGGCCGCCTGACGGTCATACCGCAGACCTGGGTAAGCAGCGACGCACTGGCCGGCTTCGGCTGGCCCGCCGGCAGCGACACCCTGGTCGCCAAGCTGGCCTTCATGACCAAGGTGCAGCTGGTGTCATGGCACCCTGGCGCCAGCCAGCTGGCCATCGCAGCGCTCACGCCCCGGCACAGCCCGCTCTCCCTGGTCATCGGGCAGTACGCCCCGTAACCGCGCCGAACGGTCGTGCGCGGGTCCGGGGTTGTTGCTCCCGGACCCGCGCCCCGAGTGCCTCAGGCTGTTACCGGCCTGCCGGCAACAGCGTTCAAGCCTCGGCGCTGGCGCTCTGCACGCACCCGCCGCCGGTGATCGCGAAGTCGTTGTTGCTGAATTCCTCCTGGGTCAGGAAGTGGCCACCGTTGACGGTCTGGTTGAACAGATGCCCGGCCGTGCCCGAGGTCGCGCCGAAGATGTACGCGCACTCGTCGCCGTTCTCGAAGCCGCTGGAGTCGTACCAGCCGGTCGAGGTGTCCGGGTCAGTGATCGCCTCATTGATCTCGTGACTGGTGGGGCTTAGCTCAACGTCGGCGTCGGGGTTGTTGTTCGGCGACTCGACCGCGCCCAGGGTTCCCTCTGGTCCGCACGTGAATCCGGTCCCTGACTGGTAGACCGGGAACGGCATGTTCGCGTAGATGGCGCTGGCCGGGTCTTCGCTGTGGTAAGCGCAGAAGGCCGCGCTCGGCTGGTGGTTGATCGTGCACTGGTTGGACGAGGTAGTCGTCGAACCGGCGTTGAAGCAGGACTCGACAGCCTTGGGGAGGAACAGCACGTAGACGTGGGAGAGATTGTGCGGCAGGCCGTGGGCCGAGGTCACGCTGTTGATCTGAGACTGCAGCTGGGCGTCGTCCAGGCAAGCGTTGTAACCGGTGCCGTCAGAGTAGATCCCGCTCCGGTCATTGCTGGCCACCCGGCAGCCGCTGGCAGGCAGCGCGTTGGTGTCACTGATGGCGGCGCCGGCGGTGACGCTGTAGTGGATCTGCCCGTTGGTGCCGGAGTATTCGTTCGCGACCGAGAACACGTTGGTGTTCTGGCCGCTGGCCGTCGCCACGTCCTTGAGATAGGTGGTGATGAGCGACGTGTAGGCCGATGACATCGGGTGGCCGGACGGTGCCCAGAAGATAGGCGTGATGACCAGCGGGCTGCTTGACGGCGTCATCATCACCGAACCGCCGTGGAAGATCAGTGGCGGAGTGCCATTGGCAGGGTCGCTGGCGATGTGGGCGGCGTTGCCCGGACAGGGCCCCTTCGGGACGTCAATGCCGGCGATGTGACCCACGCGGGGCTGTTGTGAGCATGCGTTCGGTGTCGGCGCGGCCGCATGTGCCGTCATGGGGGTAGCCATCGCGAGCATGCCTGCCGCCAGGGTCAGGGCCGCGCCTAGGCTCCATCGCTTGTGTGCGTTCTTCATTCTTCCTCCGCTAGAGGGGCGGACATCCAGGCTGTTTGCCGGAGTATTCGCCACGAACCCAACTGAGGTTGAACATACACTTTCCCTCAAACGTGAACAATCAGCGCCAAAGTCACAATGAACTGACCTTGGGCTAGCCAAGAGTTGCCGTTACGGATGTGACCTGGGGACACAATGGTTTGCACTACGAATCCGGGTTGAGAACCAGGCCTTGTTCCGTACACGCAATGGCCTGGCTCACCCCCAGACCGGGCCGCCGCCGCGGTCGACCTGTACATCCGCGTGATGAACCGCATCCTCCCTAGGTCGCAGCCCAGCTTCGTCGTCCAGGCTCACGCGATGTCCGGCCCGCCAGCCGTCGTGATCCGCCCTTTCCAGCGCAAGCAGGATGCAGCCGCGTTCGCAGCCGAACTGACCCGGCGGGTACGGGCCAGCGGCGTCGAGGCGCTCCAGCAGGAGCCCTAGAAGCGGCTCATATTCGAACCCGCGCGCGACGTCCACGACGACATCGCCTCGCGGCAGCCATCCTTGGCAGGTGCCGTCGATATATGCGTAGCTGCGCTGCCCCATGCGGACGTCGCCGCCGACGTCGTAATGCCAGCTGCCGAGATTCTGCGTGACGTGATTGTGGTGGCCGTGCGGCTGGTAGGGAATTCCCGCGGCCGAACGGAAATGGACCCGGCACGGCACCGGCCGCCCGGTCGCGTCGTCGACCACGCTGACATGCACCCAGTTGCGGCCGCCTTCTGTCAGCTCAATCGAGACCTGGCCGACGTCCGCCCGCCCGGCACGTTCCACTTCGCCCCAGCGCACCCGGCTTAGCTCCGCATTGCCCTGCCGGACCGCGACGGTGGCCGAGGGCAGCGCGGCGATCGACGCATACGCCGACCGCCCAAGATCAACTTGGGCTAAGCGGCATTGGCCGCATGCCGACCGAGTTGGGCTGGCGATTCCGTCCAGGGAATTGCCGGCCCGCACGCCCGCATGCACCATCGGAAAGCGTACGAGCATGCCTATGACCAATGGAGGAGCAATGACCAGAATCGACCCCGGCGCTCTGGCGGACCGCTACGTGTCGGTCTGGACCGAGCCGGACGCTGAGCGGCGCCGCAAGGCCATCGAGGAACTGTGGGCCGAGGATGGCACCCAGATGCTTCAGCCGCCTGAGGAGATCCAGCAGGCCGCCGTCTCGCTGGGTTTCGCCACGGCGACCCTGGAAGCCCGCGGGCACGACGCACTTGAGATCCGGGTGACCCGCTCCTACGAGGAATTCATCGCGCCTGGCGAATTCACCTTCAGGTCGCGGGGCAATGCGGACCACCTTGATAACGTCGTCAAATTCCGCTGGGAGATGGTTCCGTCCGGTGGCGGCGAGGCGGTCGGCGGCGGCCTGGAGATTCTCATCCTCGACCAGGACGGTCGCATCAGGATTGACTATCAGTTCATCGAAGCCTGATCCGGAGCCTCCGGGCGAGAGCACGGCAACCCGGCCGAGCCCTATGGCCCGGCCGGGGCGCCGCGCGATAACGGTTCCTACGCCTTCGGCTGGCTGATGTTAACCAGCCACGGCACGCCGAACTTGTCGGTGCACATGCCGAACTCATCGCCCCAGGCCTGCTTCTGAATCGGCATCGTGACGGTCCCGCCGTCGGACAGCTTGTCCCAGTAGCCGTGCAGGGCGTCGCCGTCGTCGCCGCTGAGGCTCACTCCGAAGCCGTGTATCCCCTGGAACTCCATCCCGGTGGGAGTGTCGGCGGCCATGATCGTGTAACCGGCCTCGGTCTCGAGCTGGCCATGCATGATCTTGTCAGCGTCAGGCGAATCCGCACCGCCGAGGTCGGCGAAGGTGCTGAGGTTCAGGTTGCCGCCGAAGACGCCAGCGTAGAACTCCAGGGCCTGGCGGGCATCGCCGTTGAAGTTGAGGTAAGGGTTAAGCCGGGACTCCATCGTCTCCTCCTGCTGCTACATCGGGTGGGGATGCCTGCCCGGGCAGGCATCCCGTGACGGCATTCTGCGGTAACGCTAACAGTTACGCACGGTTGGCTTGCAGCTGCTGGTGAAGTATCAGCGTGGGAAGCGTGACGGCGGCCAGCGTGGCGCCTGGGTCAGTTGCCCAGGCCAGCAGCCTCATGCGATGGCTGCCTGGGGGGACTGAGGAGAGATCGAACTCTGCGTGGCCTTCAGGGGAGACGATCACCGGGTCGTGCGGGCTCCAGCCTGGCTCGGCTGGACGGCGGAACCAGACGGCGGCCCGCAGCTGCTGGCCCGATCGGCCCCCGCTTACGGTGAGGCGCAACCGGACCGGCGCCTTGAGATCTTCAGCTGGCGCCGCGATCAGCGTGCCCGCGCGGATCAGGGTCTGCTCGCGCAGGGCGTCGACGATCGTGACCCTTTCGACGCGCAGTTCGGTCCGGCTGCCCGGGGTATCGCCCTGGTCGGCCGGCCGGGCATCGGCGTGCGACTGCTCCTCTGGCGGGCGGACGCGGCCGAGCATCCAGGCGCAGAGTGATTCGCAGTCCCAGTCCGGCCACTGCCGGGTTTCTGGGGCCGGCTCTACCTCGGTCTGCTCTGCTTCGAGGCGGTATTCCCAGACGGCACCGACCTGTCGCTGAGCGAAGACCGCCGCGAATGATGCCGCGGTGTGCCAATCCGACCTGTCAATCTCGGTGGCGGTGAGGCTATTAGATGCATCGGCTTGCCATTCCGCGATGCGGGCCAAGGACGGGCGCGGTCGCAGATTCGAAAGCGTCGTGTAGATAGCGCGCTGGTCAGCATCGGCCAGAGCCCGGAGACTAGTAATCCCCAGCTTGCTAGCCAGCGTGCGTCGATGGGCTTGGTTGAGGCCCGAAATAGACTCCAGGCTGCCATCAGGCACCGGATCCACCTCCTATCGTGCTGGCCGCCGGTCTCGGGAGGCCGGCGGCCAGCCTCCCGAGACCGGGCTAGTGAAGCTCCGGCCCCGGATGGCTGATGCCCGGCCCTAGGCGCCCTTGAAGAACTCGTACTCCTCGAGGGCTTCGTACCCGGCGACTGCGACACTGCCATCGCAGCAGCGCATTTCGAGCTTTCCCGCTACCTCGTAGACCTCGGTGTCACCCTGGATCTTGACGGTTCCCGGGGGCACGGTGACCACTCGCTCGATGCACAACGCGTCGCAACCCCGCCAGCCCTTGACTTCGAAGTTAGGGTTGCCGGGAAGGAGCGCTGACAGGTAGAAGCCCGGTCCCGGGCCGATCGGCTTGAAGCCGACATCGAACAGCCAGTCGCCGGTCATGCAGCGCCAGAGCCTGCCCCGGAGTTCGACGCGGAAGCGGACCTTGAAGAGCTCCTCGGTGCCGAGGATCGTGTCGTGCTTGTTCTTGTCATCGAGGTCCAGGATGTCAGCATCCCAGAACACCTTTGTGTATCTCTCGGACGGTAGCTCGATCTCGGTCTTACCATCGAGGTAGTCCTGATCCTCGGGCCAGTACAATGACTTTTCAGCCATGGCGTATCTCCTTTCACCACTGCCTACCATTCCGCACGGCAGTTAAGTGCCCCAGTAATACGTGCATAGCTGTCGATTAGTTGGCGCTTAGAGTTCGCGGGCCGCGCTTAGTCCGCTGGGTCTTCGGGCGCAAGCGATGGCATGGATGCCCGCGGCCGGGGTAAGCATTAGTCATGAGTGTGCCCGCCTCAGGCGCAGGCGTGCCCGGTAGCCGGACAGGAGCGTGAAATGGCCACTCTGGTGCAGGTCTTCACCACCTACTGCGAGCGGAACGGGATGCCATCGGACGAGGTCGGCAGCGCGGCCTTCTACGCTAACTGGCACAAAATCCACACTCAGCGCGTCCTCACCGCGGAGGAGTGGAACGACCTCCTGGACTTCGTGTCCCCGGACATCCCGCCGACGGTATGCCCGATCACGTCGCACTTGCACGGGTAGCTGTTCAGCAAGTGTCGGCGGCTCAATGCCCGCTGTCGCTCAGCGGGAGACCGCGGTAAGGTCGCCGAACAACCGGAAGGTCTCCTCACCGGGCGAGACACCTAGCTCGTCATGCAAGGCATCAACACACTGACGGTACTGGCGCGTCACCAGTTCCTGCCTGTGTTCTGAGGCATAGCACCGCATCATGAGCCGGTGTGCCGACTCGCAGCAAGGATCGCTCGTCAGCGCTAGCCGGCCGAAGCTCTCTGCCGATGCCAGGTCCCCCAGATCGAAATAGATCTGTCCCAGGCTTCCGAGCGCTTCAAGGTAAAGATCGCTGAGACATCTCTGCTCCGACAGATACCAGTCACCGGAGACGTCGTCTTCGAAGAGCTGACCACGATAAAGCTGGATAGCTCTCTCGTAGTTGCATAGCGCCTGCCGGGGATTGCGGGAGAGCTGGACCATTTGCGCGAGCCTGAATGCGGAGAGGAATTCTTCGCGATCTATCCACCACTTCAGGTCGGAATTCAGCGCATAGCATCCGTCCCGGTAGAGGATGGGTTGCACGCCGTTCCACGGGCCGCCAAGGGTGTTCCGCAGGCTGTGCATGGCGACATTGAGGTTGTTACGTGCGGAGGTGAGGGTATGGTCCGGCCACTGGAGTTCCATCAGCGTGTCGCGCCGGATCGGCCGGCCGTGGTGGATCAACAGGTACTGGAACACGGCCCTGGCCTTGAGGTTGTTCCACCGCACCACATGTCTCCCGGCGACGTGCAACTCGAGCGGCCCTAGGACCATCACCACGGCATCCGCCTCCGGTGCGCCGGCCGGGGATGGTGACCGTGCCGATGGCGATGGGCGGCTTGGCCCGGCCTCGCGAGCAACACTGATCGTCTGCTTGTCCTGCGCCTCTCGCGCTATGCGGGTGCGCTGGGACGTCAGCCTCAACCAGCCTGCCAGGCCCCCGCGGCGGCGGGGCTTATCCGGCAGCCCGTCGTGACCGCTGTCGCGCAACGTCTCAGGCTGCCCGGGCAAGCAATCGACAAGTTCCTCGATCTGATGACGCAATTCCTCGTCGATCGTCCGGCAACAGCGCGCCGCGGCCTCGAGTTCAGCCGCGAGGCGTACGTGCTGCGCGCTCCAGAGCAGCAGCGTGCGGACGTTTTCGCCGCTGACACATGACGCCTCTCGGATGTCATCGGTATCGGGAAGGCGTTTCAAGGCCAGACGAAGATCGCTGCCCATCCGGCAACGCAAATCCGCGACAGCCTCATTCAACCGCTCACGCCCGTTCCGTTGGCCAGCCATCGCCGGTCCTCCCACCCCGCGTGCCCGGAACACAGCACACCCCACCAAAGTCCCGCACGCCGACATCTCAGCCTTCACCGGTAAGAGGCACCCACCGCGTGCTCAGATACCGAGGAGCACCATCCGCCCGCTTGTATCAGCTGGACGGTGCCTGGAACGAGCGGAGCGGACCGCCGTGCAGCGGCATGCTGCGCCATCGTGCCTGGAAAGTACGGTCCTGGAGCGAGCAGGTCACGATGAGGTGGTGTGGTGTCTCCAGGAACGCCACGTCGATGGCGAGCGTGCCGGAGTCGGTCCAGCCGCAGCTCACCGCGGTGGGAACGGGAGCGCCGGGTTCGCTGACCGTCCAGCGCCCTGGAGCACAGCGCAGGGCGAGCGTCCAGCCGTCTTCGGCCAGCTCGACGACATAGTCGTCGCCCGCCTCGCCAATCGTGACGGCGGTCAGCGATGGCTGATCGGCGCACTTTCCGCCGTTCGGGGTGAGCTCGGTAGCCAGCAGTGGACCGGCACCCGCCACCGGTCTGCGCCCGCCCGGGGCCGGCGGGAGTTCCAGGCTGGACAGCCGCCGCCGCAGGGCCGCGTCAGCGGGCTCCTCCTTGTGCGCTTTCCCGTCGCCAGCGGCCGCGGGGCCGAAGGCCGGCAGCAGGTATTCCCAGACCGCGTCCAGCACGGCCTGCATCTGCTCGGTGTCCGCGGTCATCGCGATCACCGCGTCCTGCTCGGGCAGCACCAGGCAGAACTGCCCGTACGCGCCGTCGCCGCGGTATCCGTGCCGCGACATCCAGAACTGGAACCCGTACCCCCGCCGCCAGTCGGGCCAGATGCATTCGGCAGCGTTCGAGATGTGCGCGCGTGTCGCTTCCGCTGCCCACCAGGCAGGCAGGAGCCGCTTGCCGTACCAGACACCGCCGTTCAGATAGAGCTGGCCGAGGCGAGCGATCGCGTCAGTCGTGGCGTGCAAGCCGCTGAAACCCAGGTCACGGCCCGGCGGGTCCTGACGCCAGGCGGCCTGCCGGATGCCCAGCGGATCGAGCAGCCGCGGCCGCAGGTACGCGGTCAGCGACTGGCCGGTCTGCTTCTGCACGATGGCGGCCAGCGTGTACGTGGCCGACTGGTTGTAGGCGAAGACCGTGCCCGGAAGGCGATCCGGGGGAAGCAGGAGGAACCCGCGGACGGGTTCAGCCGGGTCAGCCGCGACGGCTTTCTCCCAGGTGTCGGTGAGGTGGCCAGTTGCCATGGCGGCGACGTGCCGCACCAGGATTCTGCGGCTGCCGGGGTCGGTGATGTGGGCCGCGAACTCCGGGAAATAGGAGACCACAGGGCGATCCAGGTCCAGCAGCCCGTCGGCCGCGGCCAGGCCGGCCGCGGTGGCGGTGAAACTCTTGCTCAGCGAATACAGCAGGTGCATTCGGTCCGGCCCGTACGGGGCCCACCAGCCGGCGGCGATCAGCCGGCCATGGCGCAGGATCATCACGCTGTGCGGTTCGATGTCCGGCGCGGCCTCAATGGCATCAAGGAACGCCCCGATTCCGCGTGCATCGACGCCCTCGGCGGCGGCCGTGCTGGTCGGCAGCGGCTGGCTCCTCATGATTTACACCATAACGACATTACTTTCCACGGCCGCGACCCTGCGACGTGAGGCGGCAGGCCGGGCAACGAAAGCCGGTGTTCTGGCGCGTGTCCGCGAGACGAAACTCAGATGCGCCCGACCCGGCCGGAAGGCCAGGCTGGACACATGACCACAGCAATCAGCCTCCTGACAGGGACCGTACGAGTCGCGTCCCGGCTGGCCGCGTTGGCGGCCGCCGCGGCGATGCTGGTGGCGGCGGGCACCGTCCCGGCGCGGGCGAGCACCGCGACGCCAGCCGCCGGCCCGCCGGACATCGCGACCGCGCCCACGCTCATCGCCAGCACCGCCGACGGTGATGTCGGATACCGCGAGGTGGGAACGGGCAGCCCGATCCTGCTGATCATGGGAATGGGCGGGTCCATGGACAACTGGGCACCGTCGTTCGTGGATACGCTGGCCGCCCGTCACACGGTGATCGTCTTCGACAACGCGGGCATCGGCGACACCACGGCCCTGCCGGCACCCCTGGCCATCTCCGCGATGGCCGGGCAGACCAGCGCGCTGATCATTGCCCTCCACCTCGGCCGTACCGCCGTACTCGGCTGGTCCATGGGCGGCATGATCGCCCAGGCGCTCGCCGTGCTGCACCCGCGGCAAGTGAGCCAGCTGATCCTGGCGGCCACCCAGGCCGGCACCGGCACGTCACTGCCGATACCGGCCGCCGCCGCGGCCGCGCTCGCCAGCGGGGACCCGGCGACCGTGCTGTCGGTGCTGTTCCCGCCGGATCAAGCCGCCGCGGCGAAGGCCTACCTCGCGGGCATCCTTCAGTACCAGGGCTATTACGCCGCCAGCGACGCCGTCAAGACCGTGCAGACCGCGGCGATCCAGCAGTGGATGGCAGGCCAGGACCCGGCCTGCCGCTGGCGGAGCCGGATCCAGGCACCCACGCTGGTCGCGGACGGGACGCTGGATCAGCTCGACCCGGTACCGAACGACGTGCTGCTCGCGCACGGCATACCGCGCGCCCGCCTGCTCATGTACCTCGACGCGGGACATGCCTTCCTGTTCCAGGAAGCGGCGCGGTTCGTCCCGGCGGTCGAGGGGTTCCTGCGCTGACGTTCCCTGACAATGCGGGCAAGCGCACCCGGCTGTCATTCCTTGTCAGGGAGGTCCGCCGGCAGATCGTCGAACTCGCCGTCCCGCACGCCCGCGGTGAAGGCGGCCCATTCAGCCTCCGTAAAGTACAACGCGGGGCCTTCCGGGTGCCTTGAGTCCTTCATCACGATGGCCTGATGACCCGGCTCGAACACCTTGTTGTCCTTACGGTGCTCGGCCGGAACATCCTCAGCCGGGACGAACTCGATGATGACGCTGGCTTCCTCGTCGCCGTGAATCTCGCTGGGATCGGTCACGGACGCCATGCTACTGACGGCACAGCTCGCCTCGCTCGGGGCTGGCAGCGTCACGGATGGTCTGGCTGCAAGACGACGGCCCAGACGAACTTGCCGTGGTGGCCGTCGGCCCGCGGGCTCGCGGGCTGGGCGGGGAACCAGCCCCATTGCTTGCTGACCGCCTCGACCAGCAGCAGTCCGCGGCCGTGTTCGGCGTCCTCGGCGGCGTCCATGCGGACCGGCGGCTGCGGGCTCGCGTCCCAGACGCGGATCACGACCTGCACCCGATGATACGCAGACGTTGACCAGCTCACGAAAGGGCCACGAAATGTGGAAGCGAGACTTACCCGGGCCACGTGGCGCAAGAGCAGCTATAGCGGCGTTCAGGCAACTGCTTCGAGGTAGCTGGCAACCTGCCCGGCGCGGCGGGCGTCCGGGATTCAAAGCAGCCCGACGGCCAAGCGCTGGTTTTCGCCACCCTGGCCTGGCAGGCGTTCGTCGACCAGGTGAAGAGTGGTAAACCATACCAGCAGTAGCCTGACGGCGCCGTTAGCGTGGTAATTCTGGGCTACCGGAACTTTGGGGTACGTATGGACACGTCGGTAATCAAATTGGGGTTCTCGGCGTGTCGCGATCGTCGGCCTGCCGGCTGCCCGCAATGTCCTGACCCGCCCCGTAATACGCCTATGTCTCCGTGACCGGCCCGGACCGTCCGAGGTGCCTCGGAAAAGATCGTGGGTACTTACCCCCCCGATCTGGACCCTGTTGGCCTATTCCCGATTTCCCTCTTGCGGACGTACGGTCGTGTGCGCGATGCGGGCGACGGGCTCCGCGACTGTGATTTGCCAGCGGCATGGGACCACTTGCGGCTGGTTTTAGCCAGGAGCATGGGACCACCCGGTTTGCCAGTTATGGGACCACCTGCGGGCTCTGCCAGGCTCTGCGGATCAAGCGATCCGGAGAGGTCGGACAGGTTGTCATACCGGGAGGTTTCAGTGGTCGAGGTTCAAGAGGTGCTGCGGGCGTGGCTGTCGGGGGCGGGGGCGCGGCAGGCGGCTGAGCGCGGCGGGGTGAACGTGAAGACGGCGCGTCGTTATATTGAGGCTGCGGTGGCGGCGGGGCTGGTCCGTGATGGCGGTGAGGGGCAGCTGAGCGAGGAGCTGCTGGGCGTGGTGCTGGGCGTGGTCCGCCCGGCGCGGCCGGATGGGCACGGGGATTCGTGGGAGCTGCTGGTGCCGCTGCAGGAGCGGATCGGCAAGTGGGT
>CAVPWO010000020.1:0-166130 GCA_963709305.1 uncultured Acidobacteriaceae bacterium
CACGCCGCCCACCGTCACACTCGCCGTCGATGCCACCGCCGCCCCCCGCAAAATCTTCCACGCCACGCTCAAAATTCCCGCTACTCCCGGAGACCTGGCTCTCTACTATCCCAAATGGATACCCGGCGAGCATGCCCCTGACGGCCCCGTCATCGATCTCGCAGGCCTGAAATTTTTCGCTGCCGGCAAGATTCTCGAAATGGCGCCGCGACCTGCTCGACGGCTTCACCATCCACGTCGATGTCCCTGCCGGCGCGACTGAAGTCTCCGCCGAACTTGACTTCCTCTCTCCCGCCACCTTCGAAAGCGGTTTCTCCGCCGGTTCCTCCGCCACCGACAAACTCGCCATCATCAGCTGGAACCAACTCCTGCTCTACCCCAAGGGCTGGAAGTCCGACGACATCAACTACAGCGCCAGCCTCAAACTCCCCGACGGATGGAAGTTTGGCACGCCTCTTCCCATTGCCAGCCACAGCGGAAACGAAATCAAATTCTCGACCGTTTCTCTCAACACGCTCGTCGATTCGCCTGTCATCGCTGGAGAATTCCTGAAAGTCGTCCCGCTCGCGCAGGATCCTCTCACCGAAATGGACATCGCCGCCGACAGCGCCGCTGCGCTCGACGCTCCGCAGGAAGTTTGGGACCACTACAAGAATCTCGTCGACCAGGCACAAAAACTTTTCGGCGCCCATCATTACCGCGACTACCACTTCCTTTACACGCTCAGCGACCATGTCGCCCACTTCGGACTCGAACACCATGAATCCGACGACAGCCGTGTCGACGAACGCGCTCTGGTCGATGAAGCCTCCCGCAAAATGTCGGCTAGCCTGCTGCCCCACGAATACGTCCACTCCTGGAACGGAAAGTACCGCCGCCCCGCCGACCTCGCCACGCCCGATTACCAGCAGCCCATGCAGGATGATCTGCTCTGGGTCTACGAGGGTCTGACCAACTATCTCGGCTTCGTGCTCACCGCCCGCAGCGGCCTGCTCAGCGTCGACCAGGATCGCGACGACCTCGGCGTCACTGCCTCCGCACTCGAGCACACTCCCGGCCGCGAGTGGCGCAACTTGCAGGACACAGCCGACGCCGCCCCGCAACTTTATTTCGCGCCGCGAGCCTGGGAATCCTGGCGCCGCAGCACCGATTTCTACGACGAAGGTACTTTGGATTGGCTCTGGACCGACGTCATCATCCGCCAGCAAAGCAAGGGCGCCAGGACGCTCGACGATTTCTGCAAACTATTCCACGGCGCGCCCAGCACTGGCCCAATGGTGAAGACCTACACCTTCGACGACGTGGTCAGTGCTCTTACTCAGATCGTCCCCTATGATTGGCGCGGATTCTGGACCGAACGCCTTACCAATCACGGTCCCGGCGCACCCCTCGGCGGCATCGAAGGCGCGGGATGGAAACTGGTCTACGACGACGTTCCTTCCGACATGTTGAGCGGCTCTGCAGGCTTGTACCACTTCGTGCCGTCCGCATTGGCGATTGGGCTAGTGTTGGGCGATGATGGCAACATCATCGACACGACCGAAGGCATGCTCGCCGCCAAAGCCGGCATCGGTCCCGGCATGAAACTGGTCGCAGTCAACGGCCGCCACTTTTCCCCCGAAATCCTCCGCGACGCAATCAGAGCCACAAAAAACAGCGCCCCGCTGGATTTGCTGATCGAAAACACCGACTACTACAAAACCTTCAAAATCGACTACCACGGCGGTGAAAAATATCCCCACCTGGTCCGCGACGATTCAAAACCCGACCTGCTAACCGAAATCCTGAAAGCAAAATAGCGGCGGGTTTTGATGTTGATCGTGTGGGACCGGGCCCATTGGCCCGGTCAGGCGCGCAGCGCCGTGCCTTTCGCCGGCATCACCATTGCCCCTATAGTGCGAGAGCAGCGCTTCAGAGCCTGCTTGAGCTTGTCGAGGGCCGCGTCAGTCCTTCGTGAAAGAGCAGCGCTTTAGCGCCGGGTCAGCGGTGAAAGAGCGGCGCTTTAGCGCCGCGTAAGCGTCCGTAAGATTCCAGGGCTTCAGCCCTTGTGCTATCTTTGCACGCTAAAATTCGAAACATCCCATGAAACTCACAGCCTGCTTCGTTTTACTTCTCTCCACATCCTTCGCCCACGCCCAAACGATCCTCGGCTTCACCCCCGCCTCCTCCGCGCACGAAACCGAAATCGAATCCAAATTCAAATCCATCCCCACGCCCGACGAAGAACGCCGCCAGCACCGCATCTTTACCCAGGAACCACACACCGCCGGATCGAAGCGCAACCACGAACTGGCCGGCTACATCACCGCCGAATGGCGCAAGCAGGGCCTCGAAGACGTCATTATCCGCCGCTACGACGTCTACGGCACAAATCCAAAAAGCGCCTTTCTGGAGATGACGGCGCCCGTCCATTACCAGGCCACTCTCCGCGAAGCCCCGCTCGATGCCGATCCCGACTCAAAGAATCCCGCCATCAGCGGCGCCTGGCTCGGCATGTCGATCTCCGGAGAAGTTACCGCACCCGTGGTCTACGCTCACAGCGGCAATCCCGAAGACTACGACCTGCTGCGCAAAAACGGAATCAGCGTCAAGGGCAAAATCGTCCTCGTCCGCTATTCCAATCCCTACAGCTATCGCGGATTCAAAGCCCTCACCGCGCAGCGCGAAGGCGCGGCCGCAATCCTGATCTACAGCGACCCCGCCGAAGATGGCTACAAAAAAGGCAAAGTCGATCCCGACGGCCCCTGGGGCCCCGAGTATAAAATTCAGCGCGGCGCTATCACCTACGACTTCATCGTCCCCGGCGACCCGCTCACTCCCGGCTGGGCCTCGATCCCCGGCGCAAAACGCATTCCGATTGAGCAGGCGCAATCAACACCAAAGATTATGGCGCTCCCGCTCTCCTGGCACGATGCCAAGCCGCTGCTCGAAAATATGGACGGTCCGGTCGCGCCAGAAAACTGGCAAGGTGGATTGCCGTTCCCCTATCGCCTCGGCGGCGAGCGCGTGAAAGTTCACCTGAAAATCGAAATGGACAACGGCACTCAGCCCTACTACGTAGTCGAAGGCCGCATCCGCGGCGCGGATTTGCCCGACGAATGGGTCGTGCTCGGCAATCATCGCGATGCCTGGGTCTTCGGGGGCGTCGATCCCTCCAGCGGCACCGCGTCGATGATGGAACTAACGCGCGCCCTAGGCCAACTCAAGAAAGAGGGCATGCGTCCTCGCCGCACGCTCGTGATCTGCAGTTGGGACGGCGAAGAAATCGGCCTCACCGGTTCCACCGAGTGGGGAGAACAATTCGCTGACGAACTCCGCGCCAAGGCCGTCGCCTACATCAACGTCGACGAAGCCACATCTGGGCCAAACTTCCATGGGCAGGCAGTGGCTTCACTCGCGCCGATGCTGGTGGAGACAACTCGCACTCTGCAAGATCCGTCTGGGAAGAGTCTCTACGAAGCGTGGAAGGCAAGTGCGGCGCGCGAAAAAGCAGAAGGCCATCAATCCGGTCAGATGAACGATTCCGGCGTCGCCGATTCAGGGCTCGCCGATACCCGCATCGGTAGCGGCTCCGACCACACCGTCTTTCTCAACTTTATCGGCATGCCCGTAATCGGCCTGCAGTTCGACGGAGACTACGGCGTCTACCACTCCGCCTACGACGATTTTTACTGGATGAACCACTTCGGCGATCCCGGCTACAAATACCACACGCTCATGAGCCAACTCTGGGGAGTGACAGCCCTGCGCCTGGCCAACGCCGACGTTCTGCCATTCGACTTCGCCACCTACGCCACCAACATCCGCCAATTCGTCAATGAACTTACTAGCAAGAATAATCTGCCGAACAAGTCTTCTGTCATCCTGAGCGAAGTGGCGGGTTCGCGAAGCGAAGCCGCCACGCAGTCGAAGGACCCCTTGCCAGCCCGCCCCTCCTGCGGCTCGTCACGGACCTCTGTATCTAGCTCTCCGACGGAATCGACTGACCAGGCCTCTTTAGACTTGAGCGGCGTCCGCAAAGAAATCGACAACTTCGAAGCCGCCGGCAACCGCCTGAACGAATCAGTAACCCGCAAGCTGCAGCAAGGCCCAATCGATCCCAAACTCGCCCTCACCCTGAACCATGGCATGATGCAAGTCGAGCGCAACTGGCTCAATCCCGACGGCATCCCAGGCCGCCCCTGGTTCAAACACATCCTCTACGGCGCCCGCTTCACCTACGCCCACCTGGAATTACCGGGATTGACCGAAGCAGTGGAAAAACGAGACTGGCAAGTCGCAAATCAGCAAGCAGAAATCCTGCAGCACGCCTTGGAAAACAACACCAAGCTCCTGAACGAACTAAACGCGAAGCTGAACCGATGAACTCTCACACTGTTGTCATTCCGAGCCACTCGGAGCCGGAGAAACCGGCGAGAGTGGCGAGGAGCCTGCTTTCTCAGCGAGCGTCCCATGTCTCGCTTCTCCTTGCGGAACTCGTGCCTATCGCGCGCCAGCAACGGCCTCAGCCTCGTTCGACGCTTGACGCGATCTGATCCCTTTACCAACTCCGCTTTCTTCCGCAATTCTCAAGTCGTAATCGTTCTGCAGATTGAGCCAAAACTGCGCCGGCAGTCCGAAATATTTCCCCAGGCGAATGGCGGTTTCGGCGCTGATCGCCCTGTCTCCGCGGACCACGTCGTAAATACCGGGAAAGGTCAGCGCCTTCGCCAGTGCATAGGCGCTCACACCCATCGGTTCCATGAATTCGGTCTTAAGGATCTCTCCCGGGTGAATTGCAAACACCTTCTTGGTCCTACTCATCGTCCTACGCTCCTAGTGGTAGTCCGCCACCTCTACATCAAAGGCATTTCCGTTCTTCCACACAAAACACACCCGGTATTGTTCGTTGATTCGGATACTGTGCTGTCCGGCGCGATTCCCTCGCAACGCTTCCAATTGATTTCCCGGCGGCACTTTTAAGTTTTCAAGAGCAATTGCCGCATTCAGAATCGCAAGCTTCTTAAAAGCTCTGCGGTGCATCTCAGCTGGAAAACGGCGGCTTTTGCCCAATCGCCACAGCTTCTCGGTTTCCCTGCCCCGGAAACTCGCAATCATTCCTTGTGATACTAACGCTATGCAATACTACTGTCAAACAATAGTCTAGTCGGCATTGCGTCTTCCTTGGGCTTGGGCGCCATGACCGTGCTCGCCGTCACTCCTCTTCCTCCATCTCCCGTTCCATTATCCGGCGCAACGCCGCATTGATCCGCGTCTGATACCGCCGTCCATCCCGCTTGAACCATGCCAACACGTCGGCATCCAGCCGCAGCGTCACCGGCTTCTTGATGGGCTTGTAAAACTCCATCACCTCCTCCATCGAAACGGAGCTGTGCTTCGATGGCTCGGCCGATGCCGACAGGCTCAAGCTCTTCCCCGGCCTCTTCCGCCGGGAGCGTTTAACGGCAGGCTGGGCCCCGGACCGGACTTTTCTCCTGCTCTTTGCAACTCGTTGTTTATGTAGCATGTAGCCCACTATACTTATAGTTGTGTACGTACACAATTGCCCTAAAAGTGTTCCTGCAGGAACACTGTGGAAATCTTCGCTGCAATCGCGCCAACCCACTCATCCTGCGCCGTTTACTTCCAGCACGACATCGTCATCCTCGTCCATGAACCCAAAAGCTTCCTGCGGCACCGGATTCTGCCACACCGGCGCGAACGATTGGCGATGCAGCGGAGTCGGCCCGAACTCGCGCAACGCCGCGAGGTGCCTGGGCGTACTGTACCCCTTGTGCGAGGCCAGACCGTACGCGGGAAAGACCGCATCCCACTCCCGCATCATGCGATCGCGCTCCACCTTGGCAAGAATCGAAGCCGCCGCAATCGAGGCCGACAGTGCGTCCCCATGAATAATCGGAATTTGCGGCTGCTCGCAGTCAATGCGCAAAGCATCGATGAGTAAGTGGTCCGCCGCAGGCGCCAGACGCATCACTGCTTCCCGCATGGCCAGCCGCGACGCGTGATAGATATTGATCTGATCGATGCGCGCCGCGTCCACTGCCGCTACTGCCCATGCCACCGCGTGCTCGCGAATCCGCTCCGCCAGCACTTCGCGGCGCTCTGCCGGCAGCAGCTTGGAATCCCGCAACCCGCGCACTCGGTACCTAGGATCGAGAATCACAGCCGCCGCTACCACGCATCCGAACAGCGATCCGCGGCCGACCTCATCCACCCCCGCCACCAGCCGCGATCCTGCCGCCCAGGCTTTTTTTTCGTAACGCAGCGTGCAGCGCAGCTTTTTCAGTAGCCGCAGCTTGGCCGCCGAAGCCGAAAGAGT
The DNA here is from genome assembly GCA_963709305.1 of uncultured Acidobacteriaceae bacterium. Taxonomy (GTDB): domain Bacteria; phylum Acidobacteriota; class Terriglobia; order Terriglobales; family Acidobacteriaceae; genus Sulfotelmatobacter. The sequence continues at coordinate 6,320 of CAVPWO010000020.1, forward strand.
TGGCGTGGCTGCCGACTCCAACACAGCGGATTTCTTCGCACCAGACTTCAGCATGGAAGATTACGAGAGTTGTCCACCATCTTCGTCCAGAGCGGAAATTCCTGCAAGCAAAGTTTTCCTCAGCAAGGAAAGCAGATCCCCTCCGCTGTGCGAGGAACGACAACTCCAGGTTGTGGCTGCTCACTCCAATACCAGGCCCGGAGCGAGTCGCGAGTCCCTATCAGAGCCGACCGTAACCATGACTCGGATTACGGACGTACATTGCCCGTTCGGACATGTACTGGTAACTTGGCCTCAGTTTCGTTCAATCGGAGTGGAAGTCTTGCCGAGCAAAACCAACCCGTCGCCCGAAGATGGCCTACTGACCGCAAAGCTGGTGCATGTGGCGCTGCCGGTGCGTTGGAGTTTGATGAGCCAGGAAGGACGGGGCCCGGCAGAGTTGGCCTGCACCTATGATGTTCATCCGCAGGGCGCGCGGCTGCTCAGCGCTCGCATGGTCAACGTCGGAGACCTGATCCTGATGGAACGCGGGCGCAATAAAGCCGTCTGCCAGGTGATCTGGTCAGGCGATTCCGCCTCGGCCCTGCGCGGCCAGTTCACGGTGCAGTGCATCGAGGGCAGGACCCCGTGGGACGAAGAGTTGCGGCAGATGCAGGGGGAAGACCAGTACCAGCCCATCGATCCCGAGAGCATGGAGCGCCGCGCTCTATCCCGTGGCTTTGCCGGCGCTGCCGGAGCGAACCGCCGCCGGCGTCCGCGGTTTCATGTTGAGGGCCAGGCGCAGGTGATGGACGGCGTGCAGCGGGTCGAAGGCGAGGTGCAGCAGATTTCGGAATTTGGAGCCCGCATTGCCGCCACAGAGATGCTGCGCCCCGGAACCGGCTTCCGCCTTATGTTGAACATGTTCGATGTCAGTGTGGCGGTCAAGGCGCAGGTAAAATATCTGGTCAGCAATCTTGCCATGGGCGTGGAATTTCAGGAAATCCGCCGCGGCGACCGCCCGCTGCTCAGCTATGTTCTGAGCCAGCTCCGAACCAGGCGAGTCAAAGAATTCGTTAACGTAGAAGTGGTCCGCGAGCCACTGGTCTCCGCTGCCGTTTAGTTCCGGGCCTACATCCGCTCTTCCATGCTGCATCCTGCTCGCGAACGAATTCCCTGGCCTCCGATCGGCAGTTTCTGCGTGTCTTCGTAGGCCCCGCGACATTTCCACGGGGCCTTCATTTACAATGGTGCGCGGTATTTGGGTCGAGCATGTCCTCCATTGGAAAGGTGAATGCGGCTCTGGCCGCCGCGGTTATCTTCCTTCTCCTCAGCAGTTGCTCCGCATATCTCGCCTTCACCCGCATGGACGCCAGTCAAGGCTGGGTTCGCCATTCGCGCGAAGTACAGAACGCGTTGGCGCAATTCTCCATGGCTACCGCCCGCGCCGGGCGACTGCGCTCGGAATACGTTGATTCCGGCGACGATACTCTTTTGCAGGAGCGCGCCGAGGTGGTGGGCCAGATCCGGAATGCCGTGGATGTCACCCAGCGGTTGACAGCCGATAACGCGGAACAGCAGGCCAATTGCAAACTGCTTAATGAGTTGAAAGAACGTCGAATTGGTCTGCTGGATCAGGCTATCGAGCTAAAGAAATCAGGACAGTCCACTCCAGCGGCGCAGGCTGCAATCAGCCGGCAAAGCCTGGCCACGGCGGAGAGGACGGATCTTCTTTTGCAGCGCATGTATGACAGCGAGGAACAATTGCTGACCGAACGGCAGGCGCGGGTAAGCCGGTCGACCGCGGCGACTGCGGCGATCTTGCTCTCAAGCCTGTTCCTGGCGCTGGTTTTGTTCATTGTGCACCATCGGTTGCTGATGGATCAGGTAACAGCGCGCTCCCGAGCCGAGTTCGCACAACGCGCGCTAAGCGCCAAGCTGTTAACCCTGCAGGATGAAGAACGGCGCAAGTTCGCGCGTGAACTGCACGATTCCGTGGGCCAGCATCTGGCCGCGATGAAGATGGCAATTTCGGTTCTGCAGAAAAAGTATCCGAGCGATACCGCTCTGCAGGACTGCATCAAGCTGCTGGACGATTCGATCTCGGAAACGCGCACCATTTCGCATCTGCTGCACCCCCCGTTGCTCGACGAGGCGGGACTGAACTCGGCTTTCCGTTGGTTCGTGGAGGGATTCGGCACACGCAGCGGCGTCGATGTCCATCTTGATATTCACGACGGACCTGGAAGATTGCAGGAAGCGACCGAACTGGTATTATTTCGCGTGCTGCAGGAAAGCCTGACCAACGTGCACCGGCACTCCGGCGCGAAGCGCGCCGACGTCAGTTTACAGACCGCCGGCAACTACGTGATTTTGCAGGTGCGAGACTACGGCCATGGCATGCCTCCGGCGGTGGCGCAGAGCCTGCGAGAAAACGGTTCCGGCGGGGGCGTTGGCCTGGCTGGGATGACCGAACGCATTCGCGAAATCGGAGGCAAGCTGGAAATTAATTCCGGCGCCGCTGGGACGGAAATTGTCGCACGCGTACCGGTTCGCAAACGATCAACGCAACCAGTTTCTCCGCCCAGAATGCACGAGGTGAAAGGATGAGACGCAAGGTCTGGCCGACCGTGATTCCCGCGCTTTTTCTGATCGCTGCGAGCGCGTGCTCCAGGCACGCGCCCGCGGCACAGGTGATTGTCGAAATCCCCTCCGGCTTCACAGGTGATTTCCTTTTGGAGATGGGAGTAAGGGAAGCGCCGCCGCTGGCGAAACGTGGAGAGGCATTTGTAGTGACCGTGCCCAAGAGCGGCAAGGTGATCACGTCCACCCTGCTGACCAATTTCGACCTGAAGTTCCAGAATTCCAGCGAAGGCGCGGTGTGGGGCTACTCACACTCCGTGTTTACTACCGGGGACGGAATTCCGGTCCGCGGCAAGATCGAATTTTTCGTGGGAAGCAAAAAAGAGTACGAGGCCGAACAGGGTAAGAAGAATCACTCCGGCGGATTCCCAACGCTGGAATCGATCGCGCAGGCGCGCGACGCTCCCGGCAGAAAGCTTCCCTCAGCGGCTAAAGCCTGAATCATTTCGAGATGGCTTAACGGCGCGGCTAGAAGCCGCGCCCTTTCAAAGATTATGTTTTTTCCACGTCGCGCAGGCGGGCGGCTTTGCCACGCAGTCCGCGCAGGTAGAACAATCGAGCGCGGCGAACTTTGGACGAGCGCAGCAGTTCGACCTTGTCGATCACTTTGGAATGCACCGGGAAGATACGCTCCACGCCTTGGCCAAAGCTGATCTTACGAACGGTGAAGCTGGCTTGCGGTCCGTTGTCGCGCTTGATGACCACGCCTTCGAAGGCCTGCACGCGTTCCTTGTCGCCTTCCTTAATTTTTACGTGGACGCGAACGGTGTCGCCGGGACGGAATCCGGGGATGTCGGTGCGTTGAGACTTAGCGAGCAGTTTTTCGATGATTAAGTTCGACATGTCGTTTATCCTTCGTCTTTCGCAGCGCCTGAAGGCGCAATTGATTCTGTTCTTTGTCGGTATGGCTAAAGGCATACCTTGATACGAATCGCGGGCCCCATGTTCGACCCGTTCCCGCCTCCGACCCGTCCTAATTTTGTACTCGCCCCAATCTCTGACGCTAGACTAATCGCGTTCACGCTTGATCCGGGCCAAAGTCTTGGCATCTTCGTCGCTGAGCTCCGCACTAGCCAATAAATCAGGGCGGTTGCGCAGCGTTTTCTCCAGGGCTCGCTGGCGGCGCCAGCGGCGGATTTCCTGGTGATCGCCGTTCAGCAAAACCTCCGGTACTGCAATCCCGTGAAACTCCGCGGGGCGTGTGTAATGCGGATAGTCCAGCAATCCGCCGGAGCCACACGTTGAATCTGCCGCGCCGGCCTCCGTTGCCACATGCGCGGTGAATGATTCCTGCCGCGTGGAAGCTTCGTTGCCGACTGCGCCCGGGAGCAACCGCGTGACAGCTTCGATAACGACGGCGGCGGCCAACTCTCCTCCGCTCAACACGTAGTCGCCGATGGACAACTCGCGGTCCGCAAGAAAATCCGCCACGCGCTCGTCCACGCCCTCATAGCGGCCGCAAATCAGAACGATGCGATCGAGCGTTGCCAGGTCTGCAGCGACCTGCTGCGTGAAGCGCTGGCCCTGCGCGGAAAGCAAAATCACCGACTGCTTCGCGCGTTTTGTAATACGTTCTTGGCGCAACGCCACCTGCAACGACTCCAAACATTCAAAGAACGGTTCCGGCTTGAGCACCATGCCCTCGCCGCCGCCGAAGGGGCGGTCATCCACGGTGCGGTGCCGGTCGTGCGTGAACTGCCGCAAATCATGGACTTCGATTTTCGCCAGGCCCATATCTCGGGCGCGGCGGGTGATGCCGTGATCCAGTGGTCCGCTGAAGAAGCCGGGAAAGATCGTGAGAATATCGGCTTTCATCTCGAACCTGACACTTAAAACCTTGAACCACAGAGCGCACTGAGGAACACAGAGTAAACCTTTTCAGCGCTTTTTCTTTCTTGCGGACTGCTGTTGCTGCTTTTCTTCCGCCGTTACTGGAGCGTTGATTTCCAGCATACCCTCGGGCAGGTTCATCCTCACTTGGCGCTGGGCTACATCAACCGTTTCCAGGTACGCTGCCGCGAAGGGCACTTCAAACTTTTTGCCGTCTTCGTTTGCAATCACCAGCAGCGGCGCTTCCCCGGTTCCGAATTGAACGTCTTCGATATGGCCGATCGCGCTCGCCCGATCGAGAACTGTGCAGCCGATCAAATCGCTGACATAATTCCAACCTGCTTCCAACGTCGCACGTTCGAAGCGTGGAACCTGCAATTCAGATCCGATGAGCAGCTCGGCATCGGACATCGAATCCACGCCGCGAAATTTCAAAACCAGCAGGCCTTTGTGCGGCCACAAATGTTCGACTCGCAGTTCGCGCCGCGAGTCTTGTAACTTCGGCAGAGCGAACAGCTTCATGCCTGCGGCGAAGCGTTCCGGCACGTCACTGTGAATCTCAGCGGCGACTTCGCCATGGCGGCCTTGCGTTTTGACGACGCGGGCCAGGGTGATGAACTCACCGTTTATTTCAGAATTCACAGCGGCGTTTTGGGTTCATTTGCGCATGCGACAGAAATGTTCTTTCGCCCCTACGGGGCTCGCTCTTTTTTCCCGCTTACCCACGGCTTGCGCCGTGGGCTGCATTCTTTCGCCGCTTCGCGGCGGGCTGTTTCTCTCGCACGCTATTCGATGATTTCCAGCGTGTAGCGTTTGTGGGCCCGGTGCCCGGCGGCGCTTAATAGAGCGCGCAAGGCACGAACGGTACGACCCTGGCGTCCGATGACTTTACCCACATCGCCTTCGGCGACTTCGAGTTCGATTACGTCGTCATCGAATTTTTCGACGAAGACTTCGTCGGGCGAGTCGACCAGCGATTTCGCGATCAGCTCAACCAGGGCGCGCACATCTCCGGAGGTCTCAGTCATAAATGTCAGTTCTCGAATTTTGGTTCTCGCGGCTGGCAGGGCAACTTCCCCACTCCTCGACTATGCTCGGGGCAGGCTCCTGTCGCAGAAACCGCGACAAGGATGGGGGCATCCACTTTCGAGCACCCATACGCTAGAACACTTAAGCTGCGGATTCCGCGGCGGCCGGGGCCGGAGGCTTCGAGAACAGTTTATTGACCCGGTCCGACATTTGCGCGCCCTTCGACACCCAGTACTCGACACGCTCGCGCTTCAGTTCGACGCTGGCGGGATTGGTGCGGGGATTGTAGGTCCCAACCACTTCCACCGGGCGGCCGTTGCGGGCGCGCGCCTTCTCAATCACCACAATGCGATAGTGCGGTTGTTTGCGCGCACCACGGCGCGCCAGACGAATCATTAACACAGGTCTTATATCCTTGTCCGGAAGAGTCCGGTGAGATCGAGGCAAACTCTTATTATGCCGGAGGTTAGGTGGAATGGCAAGGGATTGATGGCGCTGGCGGTGCGGATGTTCGCTGCATCAGACGAAAATCTCCCACCCTGGCGCAAGTAAGGGCTGGTGTGCTCCGGTTATAAATGTTCGGAGGGACCTTCCGGATTCGCCTTAGGTTGTAAATCTTCGACGAGCGGCGTGTCGGATGTGGAGCACCTCGACTCGCTTGCTTTAGGCGCGATAGATGACGCGATAGATATGAGGTTTGTGTCCGTAAAGAAGGTGCTTTTAGCTGCTTCTAGAATACATTAAATCTCCCCTGCTAAACTCGAATGGTTGGGGGTGGATTTGCAGGCTGTTTATATTCTTTCGGGGGTGCGGACGCCGATTGGGAAGTTTGGGGGATCACTGGCGTCGATGACGGCGGCCGATATGGGCGTGGTGGCCGCACGGGCCGCGATGGAGAGGGCTGGGATTGAACCGGCGCAGGTTGAGGAGACGATTTTTGGCAATGCGCGGCAGGCGGGCGGCGGGCCTAACGTGGCGCGACAGATTTCAGTGCGCAGCGGAGTGCCGCAGGAAGTCGCTGCATTCACGGTGAACAAAGCTTGCGCGTCGGGGTTGAAGTCGATTGCGCTGGCGTATCAGTCGATTCTGCTGGGCGATGCGAACTGCATTCTGGCGGGCGGGACCGAGTCGATGTCGCGGGTTCCTTATTATCTGGACAAGGCGCGTTGGGGATACCGGCTGGGCAATCAGGAACTAGTGGATGGAATGTATCGCGACGGATTTTTTTGTCCGTTGGCGAAGATGGTAATGGGGGAGACCGCCGAAGTGCTGGCCGAAGAGTACAAGATTACGCGTGAGGAGCAGGATGAGTATGCGCTGCTCTCGCAGACGCGGGCGGCGCGGGCAATTGCGGCCGGGCGGTTTGATGCGGAGATTGTTCCGGTGACCATCGAGGGAAAGAAGGGGGCGACGGCGTTTACGCGCGATGAGCATCCCTTTCCGGACGCGAGTATGGAAAAGTTGGGAAAGCTTGCTCCGGTTTTTTCCGGGACTGGAACCATTACCGCAGGAAATTCTTCCGGCATCACCGATGGCGCGGCGGCGGTAGTCGTGGCCAGCGAACATTTCGTGAAGCAGAATAATTTGAAGCCGCTGGCGCGGATCGCGGGGATCGCTTCGGTGGGGGTGGATCCGCGGACGATGGGAATTGGTCCGGTGCCGGCGCTGCGAAAATTGGAAGAGAAATATCATCTGCGCTTGCACGAGTTCGGGCTGATCGAGTTGAACGAAGCGTTTGCGGCGCAGGTGTTGGCGTGCGACCGGACGATGAATCTGAATCGCGACCGGCTCAACATAAATGGCGGGGCGATTGCGCTCGGGCATCCCATAGGGTGTACGGGGACGCGCATCATGGTGACGCTGATGCACGAGATGCTGAAACGGAATACGAAGCGCGGCGTGGCTACGTTATGCGTGAGCGGAGGCATGGGGATGGCGCTGGCTTTGGAAAATGTGGTGTGACGCGGAAGCGTGCTTCTCGTACCGAGGCGAACGCTTATATCGCTGGTCGAGCAGGATCAGGACTGGTAGGGATCCTTCGACTTTGTGGCTGCTCTGCTTCGCCGCCAGTCACTGCGCTCAGGATGACAATTTCATTTAAGAGCGGAACGGAGCATGACAGAGCGTTCCTTTCAAAATGGATTGCGCAAGACTTTTCCAGGTCAAGGGCCGGAACGGGTATTGAGGCGCCGTAGACTCGTAATTTCTGCATCGAGACAGGCCGACGCTACGCGTTCAGCGCCAACCTAACGCGACCACATTTCATCCAAGACTCGTTTTCGCTTTGAGGGCGAAGAGATTTCCTCCGTTCTTAGTCAATCGAGTCGTCCTATTGAGCAGCTTGATATGAGCGGTCTGCTGCACCATCTGTGGAGAAATAGAAAACTGTCTCAGCGCTTGTATGCGCTTTTCGTGTGTGTGATTCTTGGCACGATGGCGGCTTGCGGAGGCGGCGGAGGCAGCCAGGGGTCTCCGATCTCATCATCGATCGTCTCGGTGTCGGCGGCGTGCGTACCTTCTTCTGTGGCCGCGAACGCAATCTCGCAGTGCAACGCTTCGGTTGGGGGAACCGGAAATTTCAGCTCTGCGGTGAAATGGTCCGCCAGCGGGGGCACTATCAGCACAAGTGGACTTTTCACCGCGCCCGCAACCGCGGGTCTTATGACGGTCACCGCGACCAGCACACAAGACACAACCAAGTCCGGAACGGCTTCGGTGGCTGTGCAGTTGACTTCGCCCACCATCACTTCGGTTGCGGTGACCTGCAGCCCGTCCACCGTGGAGGTCGGCGCGGCCTCGCAATGCACTGCAACGGTGCAAGGTACGGGAAGTTACAGTTCCGCGGTTACATGGTCTGCGAACGGAGGTAGTGTCAACGCGACTGGGCTCTTCACGGCGCCCGCTGCCGCCGGAACCGTGACTGTCACGGCGACCAGCACGCAGGACGCCTCAAAATCCGGGACGTCGCCAGTGATTGTGCAGTCGGCTCCGCCCACCATTACTTCTGTTACCGTCTCTTGCAATCCCTCAACCATAGGCACGGGGGCAACCTCGCAGTGCAGCGCTACGGTTCGGGGCACGGGGAGCTACAGTTCGACTGTGACGTGGTCTGCCAGCGAAGGAACCGTAAGCGCCAGCGGACTCTTCACCGCGCCGGCAGTTGCGGGCAGCGTGACCGTGACCGCGACCAGCGTCCAAGACACATCACAGTCGGGTGCGGCGACCGTGACTGTGCAGCTGCAAACACCGCGAAGCCGACATGTGGTTATGGTGATGGAAGAAAACCAGAGCTATGCCACCGTGGTGGGCAATACCAGCGACTGGCCGAATCTGAATCACTTGATCGGCAATGGAGCGCTTGCGACCAACTATTACGCTGATTCCCATCCCTCGATCGGCAACTATTTCATGCTGACGACCGGACAGTTGCTGACCACGGATGACAGTTCCACCACGGTGTGGGATGTGGATAATCTGGCGCGGAGAATGCTGGCCTCCGGGATCTCGTTCAAGATTTATGCGGAAGGAATCACTCAGGGGTACGTTGGCGGAAATACGGGATTGTATTTGATTCGGCATAATCCATTTGCCATGCTGTCCGATATTGCCGGCAATCCGCAGGTGGCGAATGCCACCATCTGGCCGTTTACCCAGTTCGCTGCGGACCTGGCGAGCGATTCATTGCCTGAATTTTCGTATATTGTTCCGGATGTCGATGATGATGCGCATGATGGAACGCCGCAGCAGGCGGATGCCTGGTTGGAGACGAACGTGATTGTCCCTTTGTCGAGCTCCTCCGCATTCGGCTCCGGAGGGGATGGCATTCTCGTGGTGGACTTCGATGAAGCTGCCGATTTTGACACTACGAACGGCGGCGGCCATGTGTGTCCAGTTTTTTGGGGGCCGAACGTAAACCAGGGCTTCACGCAAACATCCGCTACGCTCTATCAGCATCAAAGCATGCTGCGAACTGTGATGGACGCGCTCCAATTATCGAATCCTCCAGGAGAGGCGGCCAGCGCTCCGGCAATGTCGGAGTTCTTCGTGCAAAAATAGGCTGCATAATTCTGTGCCTGCAAGACAGTTGCCTGCGCAGTTGCTTCATTTGATTGTCCACCCTGCGCAACGGGGAATACGTACTCAATCGGACAGCGATTTCTATGCCGCCGCTCTGGGAAGAGCCGGTCGCTTCTGTTATGCTTTTTCGGGTTTTTCACGCTTGGGGAAATCGGCCCCGCCAACTTCTGACCCAGCGATCTTTGAGGAGGCTACCGTGGTTCGACGCATCGTGTTTTTTTTCTGCTTGACGGGATGTCTGGCAATCGGCCGTCAGGCCCGGGCGCAGGAGTTTTCTGCGGATGTTGTGAATACCAAAGACAATGGTGAAGTGAAGAAAGTCTACGCGGGAAAGAATAAGGTAAGGTTCGAAGTAGACAGCAGGAATGCTGCGATGGGACCCAGTGCGGTCATTCTTGATGAGACGCAAAATAAGTACGTCATCGTCATGGCCGAGCGGCGTATGTACATGGACGCGCCGTTGATGATGGTTAAGCCCCTAATCACTCAATACTGGCGCGTGGAGGATGTGAACGACGCCTGTCCGCAATGGAAGAGAGTAGCCGAGCAGGCGGGCACCTACAAGAACTGGGGGAGTTGCACGAAGATAGGCGGCGATACTCTAAATGGACGAAGCACCGTTAAGTACGAAGGTGTTTCCAACAAGGGCCAGAAAAGTTATATATGGGTGGATACGAGACTGCACTGTGTCGTAAAGACGGATGAAGGCGGGGGCATTGAGTTGCGCAACATTCAGGAAGGGTCGCAACCCTCCAATCTGTTTGAAATTCCCGCCGGCTATACGAAATTTGATTTGCGCGGAATGACCCAGCGCCCGCAGTAGAGTTCGGGTTCAAGGTGGGAGCGGATCGGAAACGTGCAGTGTACAGATTTAACCGCCGCCAGCGCGGGAGGCGCGCTAAGGTCACCAAAGAACAGCCGTCGGAAATAAGACGGGGGTGCGTTGCGCGGGCAACAATGGGGACCCTATACTTAAACCAGAGATCTTCTCGCGGTTTTCCGGAGCATTGATGACCTTATCCGCAGTAATCGTGGACGATGAGCAACTCGCCCGCGACGAACTCGCCTACCTGCTGAAAAACGACGACGTGAATGTTGTCGCCCAGGGCAAGAACGGACTGGAGGGCGTCAATCTGATCAAGGAACACAATCCCGATCTGGTTTTTTTGGATGTGCAAATGCCGGGGCTGGATGGCTTCGGAGTGATCAAGAAGCTGCTCGATAAGAAAGTCTCCCTGCCGAAGATTGTTTTCGCGACTGCGTTTGACCAGTATGCGGTGAAGGCGTTTGAGGTCAATGCGGTCGATTATCTGCTGAAACCTTTTGACAAGAAGCGCGTGGCGCAAGCGATTCAGAGGGCGCGCGCCCAGCAGGATGCCGACGGGCTGCCGGCGGACAAAATTGAAACGCTGGTGCGAATGATCGAGTCGCAAAAGCAGCCAGCCTCCAAGGTCCTGCTGAAGACGGTGGGACGCATGTTTCTGGTGGACCAGAAAGATATCTGTTATGCGTGGATTGAAGACGGCGTGATCACCGTGGTGACCGGCGGGGTGGCCGGCATGGAAGGACAATCCAACTGCCGGACTCTGGAAGAATTGCTGGACAGCTTAGACACGAATCTTTTTTGGCGAGCACACCGCTCCTACCTGGTAAACATCAATCGTATCCGTGAAGTCGTTCCCTGGTTCAAGAGCTCTTATCAATTGCGCATGGACGACAAAAAGCAGACCGAAATTCCGGTGAGCCGTGCTCAAACGAAACGATTGCGCGAACTCTTCGGACTGTAAGTTCCTTCCCTCGCCATAGCGTTCGCAACAACCCCTGACATTGGAGTGCGGGTCAGGGAGTGTAGGGCGCGACTCCGTGCCGTGGGCTGGCCTCAACCGGGCCCCGTGTTCCGCCCGCTTGACTACAGAGAACAGCTCTTCAATCGTCGTTCCGGAATGCATCCCTGGGGCCCGCTCGAAAAGTTGGCGGACCATTGCTTAATAAAAATCGGCTTAGTAAAAATCGGAGGACGACGCTAGGAGACGTCCATCGTCCTCCGATCGGGGGAACTAAACTGCCAGAGCTTCCAAAGCCGTACGATCGCGAATGACCAGGGTCGGTCCATCCAGGCGAATCAACTGCTTCCTTTTCAGATCGCTTAAGAGGCGAGTTACGGTCTCGCGGGAAGAGCCAATGCGCTGTGCCATTTCCTCATGCGTCATCGAGGAATGAATGCGAGTCTCGGCCGCTTCCACTCCCAGGGTGGGGGAGTGCGACAGCAGGAGCCTGGCGAGCTTGCCGGCGGACGATCGCGTAAGAACCAGATCGTGGATGTCGCGATAGGCGGATTGGAAATCGAGGCTCAGACAATGCGCGGCGCGGCCGGCAACCTCGAGGTCAGATTGCATGAGCTCCAGCAGGTGCTTGCGGTCTACAAAATTCAGCTGGCAGGAAGTAGCGGTCTCAGCAGTCAGTTCATATCCCATGCCTAAGATCGCCGCACTCAAGCCCAGAGCTTCTCCGGCTGCTGCGGTTTTGAGAATCAGAATCTTGCCTTCGCGGGAGGTGGTGGAGAGATTCACTTTGCCCGAGCACAGGATGAACATACCGCGCGGGCTCTGCCCTTCCACGAATAGAATCGCCCCCGCGGGGAGATTGCTTTCATGGCTCACCTCGTTCAGCGCCTGCAACGAAGAAAGCGATAGCCCCGAAGAGAACCCGGGATAATTGTTCGTGCGCTCAGCACCATCATCGACAAGTTCGAGCCCGTGTTGCAGCTTCATATTCGACTCCAGGTTGATGGACCGCTTTTGTTTGGTGACTCGCCCCGAGGCAGCGCTTTGACCGAGACCGGTCAACGGGTGGGAAGTGGCGAGTAGAGTACGCGCGTGAGACCGCGTATCAGCGTGCGAACTCTGGGCGGCCGCAAGCAGATCCCATGCCGCGCTCGGCTCTTCCTGCCGTATCCATTCGATGTGACGAGCAAACAAGTACAGGAAATCAACCTCGCCGGGTTGAGGCTGGGAAGCCGGATGAACGTCCGCGCCGGGAAGGGGCTGCTCCACCGGAGGCGTACTCCAACAAGTTCCCAGGGGTGACTGATGAACGATCTGTGGTTGAGGCAAAGGCGGCTCCTTCTCCAGAAACCGCCATGCGCTACTCGAGTTCACCCGTTGATAGGTGTTCGTCAACAACATCGCGTGCCTCCATAGGTCGACGAGCATGCCACTCATGGGGAGGGCAAAAGTGCCTGCCAGGTCGGGGGAAACTGCAGCTGGCCCTACAGGTACGATAGCGTACATAGTGCACGCCGCGTGCCAGGACGGCAGGAAGGATGCGCGAATTCGAACTTCCATGTTTGGAACGAGTTCCTGAAAGAGAAAGTAAAGATGCTTTCCTGAGTTTGCCGGAAGGTCGGCATCTGCCGATTAGTCGTCGCCCTATTCTCGATGCAATCGGGTGAAAAGTCTGGTTACAAGGTCGATATTATTTCCGGCGGAACCCTGAGTAGTCCTGGCGCCTGATTTTCAGGCGCTGCATTTTGGACTGCAGAGTAGTTCGTTTCAATCCCAGGCGGCGAGCAGCGCCGTTCGGCCCTGAGAGCACGCCGCCGGTTTCCCTAAGTACGCGCAGGATGTGCTCGCGCTCGGCGCTATTCAAGCTCTGATCCGGCTGAGCGGCATTCGGATGACCTTCTGTGTGCAATTCCGATAATGGGACACGGAGCGCATTGCCCTCGCTGAGGATGACGGACCTCTCCATCAGGTTTTCGAGTTCGCGGATATTGCCCGGCCATGGCAATGCAGACAAGGTTTGCATGGTCTCTTTGGGAATGGTCTCGATCCGGCGGTCCATGCGGGCGGCAAACTTGCGAACGAAGTAGCGGATCAGTAAAGGGATATCCTCCCGGCGCTCGCGCAAGGGGGGTACCCGGATGGGAAAGACGCTGAGACGATAGAACAAATCACTACGAAACTGGTGCTCGGCCACGCCCTTGGTCAAATCCCGATTTGTAGCAGCGATGAGGCGCAGGTCCACTTTCATAGTGCGGTTGCTGCCCAGTCGCTCGAATTCATGATCCTGCAGAACACGCAGTAGCTTGGGTTGCATCTCCAGGGCAATCTCACCGACTTCATCGAGAAATAGAGTGCCGCCGTCAGCCAGTTCCAGGCGCCCTACCTTCGGGCTGATGGCCCCTGTAAAAGCGCCTCTCTCGTGCCCGAACAATTCGCTTTCCAGCAATCCCGTGGGGATGGCGGCGCAGTTGAGCTTGATGAAGGGAGCACGGTGACGGCGGCTCATGCGGTGAATGGCGCGGGCGATCAATTCCTTGCCCGTGCCGGTCTCCCCCAGGATCAAGACAGTGGCGTCACTGACGGCGACGATGCTTATCTGGTTGAGGACCTCTTTGAGCGCTGGGCTGTCGCCAATGATTTCTTCGAACAGACCTTCGGAGCGGAGTTCGCCTTCAAGATATTTTTTCTCCTCTCCCAGGCGTTGTTTGAGCAATTCGATCTCCGCGGCCGCGCGGTGATTTTCCAGAGCCACGGCGAACTGGAGGGCGATTTGGTTGAGCAGTCCCAAGTCCTCGGGGTGGAACGCATCCCCGCGAGTGCTGCCGAGCACGAGCACGCCCAGTGGGCCTTTGGGCCGGACAAGGGGAACGCAACACAGGGAGCGGATCCCCTCCGCCATAAAATTCTTAACGATGTCGGCTTCAAAGTTCCGCATCTGGTCCTTGGAAAAGATCAGCGGCTTGTGCTCCCGCAAGGCCAGGCCTCCCGGACTGTTATGCGGGCTGATGGGCAGGGCCGATAGCAGGCCTTTGCTCAGCGGGAAGTCCTGGGCTTGGCGGACTAATAGGCCGGTGTTGGCGTCGTGCAGATCGAAGCCGGCGTATTCGTGACGCAGGACACGGCGAATCCGTGCCGAGATGCGCGGGAACGCCTGGGGCAAGTTCCAACTGGAAGCCATGATTGTGCTTACGTCGAGCAACATCTGCACGCGGTCGACCTGTTTGCGCAATCGCGCGCTGGTGTGCTGCAGGGATTGTTCCAGCTCTTTTTGCTTCGTAATCTCGACTACGATGATGGCGATTCGCTGTACTGTTCCGGATGCATTTTTGATGGGAAAGAAATGTTCAAGCCAGTGGCCGGTTTCGGTTCTGGTGGGGAGGTTGGCGGAGATTTCGACATTGGTAACCGGCTCGCCGCTGGAGAACGCGCGTCGAAAATGGGGTTCAACTGCACCGGCGGCATCTCCCAGAATCTCCACCATCGTTTTGCCGATGTGGTCCGCCGCGGGGATGCCGTTCATAGCGGCGAGTGTCTTATTGACCGCGAGATATCGCGTCTCGGAGTCGAGAATGCACAAACCAACAGTGGACGAACTGAAATAGGCGGCCAGCAGCTTCTCGGGCTCACTGAGAGCTTCGGGGCGCGCGAACGGAACCAGATCGCCGCTGATGGCAGAATTAGTCGCCATCGCAGAAAACCTCAATCCGCCGGACCGATCCTTCAGCAAATCTCCCAGAACAATCCTTGGATTCTGGTTCGTCGCCGCCCCGACACCAACTGCAATCTGAAATTCGCCGGTTCGGAATCCGGTATTTCTGGAACTGCACGTTGGGGGCTACCCGACGAGAAATACTCGTCAAAGGGCCTGCAAAGGACATCAAGGAAGGCGCGAAGCGGAAGCCAGAGCGGTGATGACAGCGGGGAGAATCGGGGGACGATAAGTCCTCGGCTACTCCGGAAAGCGAGGAGTGTCGGGGCAATTCTGATATCCAGCAGGCCATGCCTGAGGGGCACACGGGCAAACAGCTCCTACGGCTTGCCTCCCCCCTCAAAAGGCCGGCTTACCGACTAAGAAATAGCGCGTGGGGATTATAGTCTGAAGAGCAAGAGGGTCAAGTTTTATTTCTGGAATATTCGGTTTTTGTGACAGGATCAATGGCTGCGGGCGAAACAAACGTCAGTTTCTGTCTCTGTTTCGATCACCGCCATCGTCTCTCCCCATCGTTCGAGGCGGCGTGGTGGCTGCGGGCAAGGCGACGGCGGGACTATCGAACTATAATTCCCTTATGGCACGAGGGTGGGAAAGCAAATCCGTGGAAGCGCAGCAGGCTGAGGCAAGCGAGAAATCGGCTCGCCCGCGTGCCAGGCTGAGTCCAGAAGAAGCGGCTGAGTCGCGGAAGGTCGAGAGTCTTCGTCTAACGCGCGAAGCCGTGCTCCAGCAATTGAAGGCGAGCACCAATCCAAGACATCGCAAGCTGCTGCAAGATACGCTGTCGGCATTGGAGGAAAAGCTGAAGCCGCAAGATTGACGGTCGGACTGTCGGGCGTTGGGACCTCTGCGCTGAAATGTCAGGCTCTGAGGTCGTAGTTTGAGCACTGCGTCCGAAGTCTGACGTCTCGAGGCGGAATATGGGTCCGAAGCCCCCGGGGACTCCGTGGCGAATCGATTCCATGCCTTTCTCTAACTTTCACGGCAATTCCGAGACTGTCCATCGCCTGCGCGATATGCTGGCGCGAGAGCGTTTTCCGCATGCGGTTGTGCTGGCGGGTGGGCAGGGATCGGGCAAGTACACGCTGGCTTCAATGCTGGCGCAGGCGCTGAATTGCCTGACGCCCCCGACCACGACGGATGGCCTGCCTGATTTTTGCGGACAGTGCGCCAATTGCACACGCATTGCGCAGGCTGCTGATCTGGATGCGCGGTTTGCCGAGGCGGTGGAGGCGCGGGAGAATCTACGTGACGCTGACAAGAAAGAAACGCGGCTGTTTGTGCAGACGCATCCCGATGTGCTGGTGATTCCGCCCGATCCGCCGCAGATGATGATCAAAGTGGATCAGGTGCGGCGGGTGATTGAGACGATTTATTACCGGCCGGCGGAGGGCCGGGAGCGGGTTTACATTTTCACCGACTCCGCGTTCATGAAAGAGGCGGCGAACTCGCTGCTGAAGGTGCTGGAGGAGCCTCCGGAGTTTGCGACGATTTTTCTGCTGACCGAGAATGCCGGGGAGCTACTTCCGACGATTCGCTCGCGGTCGATGGTATTTCAGCTGGGCGCGTTGACGGCGGAGGAGGTTGAAAAATATCTGGCGCAGCATCGTCCGGAGTGGAAGGCGGCGGAACGGGCGCTGGTAGCCCGGTTGTGCGAGGGCTGTGTGGGACGTGCGCGGAGTTTCGATCTCGCCGGGTATGTTGCAGCTCGCGGGAATGCGGTCGCGATTTTGAAATCTGCTTTGGGGGACGGGGAGCACAGCGAGCTATTCAAGATTACCGAGTCTTACCGGCCGGGGACGGAAGGGCGGGAGAAGATTGAGCAGCTGATTCGCACTCTCTATTCGCTGTTGCGCGATCTGGCATCGATTGAGGCGGGAGCGCCAGAGTTGGTTCGGAATGGCGATATTGCGTCGGAGTTGAAGCGGATAAGTGAGTCGGCGGACTTCGAGTGGATCACGGCAGCTTCCGACCGGCTGGCCGAGGTGGAGCGGGGGATGCGGCGGAATCTGCTGCGTTCGCTTTCGCTCGATGCGTTCGCCGCGGCGCTGGAGAAGGGTTAGGGCTGATTTTTCGCGGGCGCTTCGACGCCGTTTCGCGAATTTGTTCGACCCTTGCGAGGTTCCCCAATCTAGTTTGTATATCCGAGCCGTGCCTGCATCTTTCGCCCCTCTGGGGCTTGGTGTCCGTTTAGGCTTCGCCCACGGCTTGCGCCGTGGGCTGCATTCTTTCGCCGCTTCGCGGCTGCACTCGATCGCTGCGATCGATATCATCGCTCACGACAATGCCCCGCAGGTAACCTCTGGCGAGTGACTGTCGATTGGCGGATCGCCTGATTGCGACACCATTAACGTTTTTATATTCAATGACTTGGCTGGATTACTCTGGTGGTTCTACTCCCTTCGGATAGATTGCCCGAGCTTAGCCTCCCGCCTATAATCGTTTTAGCTCTGGTTCAGAATTCTCCGTCAGGTTCCGGGTAGAAGTGGGGAGGGCGAAGTTTGTTTGCTGTTCTCTCCAGCGAAGGTTTGCCGAAAGGAAAAGCCCGGAATATGCGAAAGCGCCTGCAACTCGCATTCATGCTGACGGCCACGACGGCAATCGCGACCTCCTTTTTTCAATCCTTTGCGGCGCCTTGTGCGTGGGCGGCGGAGGCTGACGGCCGCTCCGAGACGATCACACCCACTGAGGAACGCGGACGGAAGATCTATGTGAACGAACCGGCTCCGGCCCGAAAACATGCGACGCCAGCCGCCCAGCCACAACACTCATCGCTGGTGTATTGGAGCAGCAAAGAGAGCCGCTGGAAGCCGGTGCCTTCTGCGGGCACAGCCTCGATGCGGGCGGCTCGCTCGGCCGCGGCCGAAGTAAGCGGGTACTTTGGGCGGGAGTCGGTGCAGTCGGCGAATGCGAAGATCATGGCCGCCAACGCTCGCGGACATCAGGCTTCGCAGGAGGAGATCGACGCCTCGATTGTGATGGCAGCCGCCCGGCACAATGTGGATCCGAATTTGGTTCGCGCGGTGGTGAAGGTGGAATCGAACTTCAATTCCAATGCGGTTTCGCGTAAAGGAGCGATGGGCCTGATGCAGCTGATGCCGCAGACGGCGCGGTCGTTGAATGTGAAGAATCCTTTTGACCCCGACCAGAACGTGGATGCCGGGGTGCGGCATCTTAAGCAGCTTCTGGAAAACTATGGTGGCGATGTGGATCTGACGCTGGCCGCCTATAACGCGGGTTCGGGGGCGGTGAGGCGCAGTGCGGGTGTGCCGCGTTACGCGGAAACCCAGAATTATGTGCGCCGGATTACGAACCTTTACCACGGAGGTTTTGATCTTTCTCCATCGGGCCCCAGGCATGATCCTGTGCGGGTTCAACGAGATGCGCGCGGTGTGCTTTACATCAGCAACACGGATTAAGATTGCGGCATCTGTTTAACCGGGCTCTTATTAACCAAGTCTCTTAGGACCCAGGCGTTATAACTCTGGCTTTATTTCGATACTCTATTTCGAATACTCTCAGGTACCAGGGCAGTTCAACTGTAACGGCGGATCGAGACAGTTACGGACCGACGACTTTGAAGACCACATCGAGCCAGCGCGGTCGTCGCTGGGGAGCGCTG
This sequence comes from uncultured Acidobacteriaceae bacterium, assembly GCA_963709305.1. Lineage (GTDB taxonomy): Bacteria > Acidobacteriota > Terriglobia > Terriglobales > Acidobacteriaceae > Sulfotelmatobacter. The sequence goes on from CAVPWO010000020.1 coordinate 24,993, forward strand.
CTGTTGCTGACCGCTCTCTCCGGACTGCCGGCCCATGCCCGAACACATCACAGTGAAGCCTGGGCTCGCGGCCGTTTTGTCAACGCGGAACGGATGCGGGAAGCGCTCAACGGACGGCCTCCAGCCGAACGCACTCGGCGTGACTATCAGCGAGTCTTGGATGCCTATCGCAACGTCTATTACGGGGCGCCGACTTCTGCCAAAGCCGATCCCAGTGTAGTGGCCGTGGCGGAGACGCTGGTGGAGATGGGGCGGCGCTTCGACGATGACAAGATCCTGAATGAAGCGATTTCCCAATACAGATTTCTGCGGAAGGAATATCCGGGAAGCAAATATCGATGCGACGCCCTGTTCACAATAGGCGAAATTTTCAAAGACGATCTCAACGATTCCGAGCAGGCCCGCACTGTTTTTGAGGAATTTCTGCACCGCTATCCGCAGCAGCGGCTGGCGCAAGATGCGCAGCGGGCGATCGCGGACCTCGACCGGGAAGCGGATCGCGAGAAAAAGGCGGTGGCGCGGCAGCAGAAGAAAGCCGGCAGAGAGATTGCCGACAAGAACAAGACCGCTGACAATGCCGCCGGCAGGGACGTTAATTTTGGGATCGGGTCCAAAGCTGATTCCAATGCTGCGCTTAAGACCGAGCTCAAGTCGGAGCCTAAGTGGGAGCCTAGGACAGATGCAGCCGCGCAGGAGCCTTCGGAGTCTCACTCCGGGCGCACGGCGCGAGTGACCGGAATCCGGCACTGGTCCACGCCGGACTACACTCGAGTGGCCATTGATCTGGAGAATGAGATCAAATTTGGCTCGCAACGCATTTCCCATCCCGATCGCATCTTTTTCGATCTGCGCGGCACTAAACTCGCGTCCACGCTGGTGGGCAAGAGCTTTGACGTGGACGACGGATTCCTGAAGAAGATCAGAGTGGCGCAGTTTCAGCCCGGGCGCACGCGGGTGGTGCTGGAGGTCGACAATCTTTCGGATTACGAAGCCTTCTTGCTGCCCAACCCTTACCGTTTGATCATCGATATTCACGGCAAGAATAATCGCAAAAATATGCACGCGAAGTTGCTGCAAGACAGCGCAGCGATGGCAGACGTGGAGGCTCCGCCTAGAGGGGGATCGGAAAATGAAAGTGCGACTGCCGATGAATTGACGCCGGAAGAAGCCTTGAGAGAAGCAGAGGCCAAGGTGAAAGGGGAGTTGCGCGCCGAGGCTGGAAGGGCTCCTGTTACCAGCGAGGACGTGGGCGACGAGACAAAGATTACAGCCAAGGGCGGCGAGGCTGGTTCTTCCAAGGAACATTCTTCTAATGAACATTCTTCTAATGAACATTCTTCAAACGAACGTACGTCTGCTTCCTCGAAGCGCGCTTCGGCGAAAGATGTGAAGGACAAGAGCACGAGGCCGGCGGTGACCAAAGTTGTGGTTGACGCGGACGACGACGACGATTCGGCTCCCGAGCCGAGCCGTGCGCGCGGGAAGCTTGCGTCACGTCTGGCTTCAAACCGGGGAAGAGAGCTGGATATGCGCGAAGCGAAACCGACGGCCAGCGGCGACCGCTCGCTGATTCGCGCTTTGGGGCTGAAGATTGGGAAGATTGTGATTGATCCGGGCCACGGCGGCCACGATACGGGAACCATTGGTCCTGATGGACTGCAGGAGAAAGATCTCGTGCTGGAGGTCGGGCGCCGGCTGGGCAAGCTGCTGCAGGCGCGGCTGGGCGCTGAAGTGGTTTATACGCGCAAGAACGATACCTTCATCCCGCTCGAGACGCGCACCGCAATCGCCAACCAGCAGCGCGCGGATCTGTTCATTTCGATCCACGCTAACTCGAGCCACGATCCAGACGCCCGCGGCGTGGAAACCTATTACCTGAACTTTACTTCGTCGCCCGAAGCTCTGGAAGTGGCGGCGCGCGAGAATGCAGTTTCGGAGAAGTCTATTTATGAGCTGCAGGATCTGGTGAAGAAAATCGCGATGAAGGAAAAGATTGAAGAATCGCGCGAGTTCGCGGGAGATGTACAGGCGTCGCTACACAGCGGGCTGGCGGCGAAGAGTCCGGCCATCCGCGACCGCGGGGTAAAGAAGGCGCCGTTTATCGTGTTGATTGGCGCTAACATGCCGTCGATCCTGGCGGAGATTTCGTTTGTGAGCAATCCGACGGACGAGCATCGGCTTCAGACCAGCGAATACCGGCAGCGGATTGCGGAGTCGCTTTATCGCGGGATCGCGAAGTATGTGGATGGATTGAGCGGAGTGAAGGTGGCCAGCAAGCTGGAGAAAGCGGCGGGGCAGTGAGGCTGGCAGAGCGATCACAGACGGATAACAGCCACAGGGGGCTGAAGCCCGAGTGAAGCGGAAACGACTTACTCGGCCCTGAAAAGGGCCGCTCTTCCACGGTGGAAGACGCATTTTTGCGTTTTCCCCGAAGGTATTCTCGGTTTTCTGTTACTGAATCGTGCTTCCTACCTGCGAGAAGACGTTTCCGGCATTCGAGCCGATCAGGTGCACGGTGCCTACCACGATCACCAGGATTACGGCCAGCATTACTGAGTATTCGGCGATGTCCTGACCTTGTTCATCGGACCAAAGATTATCGAACCAAAGATTATCGAACCAAAGATTATCGAACCAAAGATTGCGGAATGAATATTTCATAAGTTTTCCCTGTTCGTAAGTAAGCGTACCTAGTAAGCGTGTGCCGCTTCAGCCATCGCGGGTGTTGACGCGGACTGGCGTTTGTAGTCGGCAAAATTCAGCCCCCAAGCCTCACTGTCCTGGGTTACCGCCTGCAGTCCGACTTGAAACTCGGATGTCCCCTCCAGTTTCCTGATCCACCTGACGCGAAACTGGATCTTTCGCTGGCGATAGAAAACTGTAACTTCATCCAGCACGTTGAGCTGGCGTCGCACCGAGCCCAAGCGCACTCCATCCGGAGTCACGTCCAACGTGTGCACCAGGTCGTCAAACGGCTTCCCGGTGCTGTCTTTGCCCTTCGCACGTACGGGAAGAACCGCCTTGGTGCGAGCTCCCCGCCGCTGCTCTGCTGACTGCATTCTGTCACCCAAAGCTAGTTTGTAGGAGAAGTGGCCTGAGCGGAATGGCCCCCCTGTGTAGGCCGGAGGCACGAAGGTAACATGCTGAACTGCCGCCCGATCAGGGGGTTGCGGGCTGCTTCCGGTTGCTGGTCCAGCGGGTTATCGGTTCTGCACGCGAGATCCCTCACTACGCCTGAAGAACGGCTCCGTTCAGGACGACGCCATGATGAGTGTGTCCGGTATGAGTGAGACTGAAAATGCTCGAACCGCACCGTCCGCAACCGGTGTTCGATGACGTTTGCGGCCTCGTGAAACCTTTCTGGCTGCGATGTGGTCTAATTGTGGAAGAGGAGTTCTCTATTGCGGGGCAATTCATGAGGTTTTCCCGTTCTACCGGTAAAATTATTGTACTTGGGTGTCTGGTGAGCGTAGCCTTCGGCCAGACCCAGCCGCATTCTTCCAGACAGCCTCATTCTTCGACGCAGGAACCGATTCTGCTCCCGCAACAATTTGGCGGATGGGAGATGCAGGGCTCTCCGCAGACGAGTATCGACCCTGCGGCCGCTGATCCGACCAACGCCGCAGTTCTCAGGGAATATCGCTTCACGGACCTGGCTTCGTCTACTTACACGCGGGACGATGGGCGGACATTGAGGATTCGGGCTGCGCGCTTTGCCGACGCTTCAGGTGCATTTGGCGCCTACACGTTTTATCTGCAACCGGCGATGACAAGAGAGCAGATCGGCGAGCAGGGAGCATCACTAGGCCAACGCGTGCTCTTTTACCGTGGCGACGTTCTGGTGGACGCTCAGTTCAGCAAAGAATCCGCAATGTCGGGCGCGGAGTTGCGCGAGTTAGCCGGAGCACTGCCGCGTCCGAGCGGAAATGCCGCCAACCTGCCATCGTTCATCGAATTCATGCCGCGGCGTGGCTATGTTGCAAATACGCAGAAATACGTGATGGGGCCGGCAGCCCTCACTGCGTTGGCCCCGCCGGTATCCGCCGACCTGGTGGACTTCAACGCGAGTTCCGAAGTGAGTCTGGCCCGCTATGACACGCCAAGCGGGGAAGCGACGCTGATGCTGATCTCTTATCCAACGCCGCAACTGGCTGCCGAGCACTTACGGCGGATTGATGCGGCGCATCAGATGACGCAACCGCAAGCCGGCATTGCAAGCATCGAAAGCGCCGGCTCCTTCTTCGACAAGCGCACTGGGCCGATCGTTGTAGTGGCTACGGGTCCGGTTTCCGATAGCGATGCGAAGTCTCTGCTGGGAATGGTGAACTGGGAAGCCAGCGTCACGTGGAATACACCGACCGACAATCCGCAAGCCCGTGACCTGTACATGTTGATTCTCAATATCGTGATTCTCTGCGCAATCGTGGGGGGACTTGCGATTGTGGCGGGCGTGGCCTTCGGCGGAATCCGGATTTTGATGAAGCGTTGGTATCCAGACCAAGTATTTGACCGGCCGGAGCAGATGGAATTCATCTCTCTTCGTCTGACGGAAGTGGTCGTCCGCGGGACCGCCGAGGGCGGGAATGAAGCAGGCCGGTCGACGCCTCGAACTCCTGGGGAATCCAGATAAGTGCCTTTAGATAGATTGGCTTAGCAGGCGATAAAGCTCGTTTTGTCTCAATTTGCTACACTTGCGCGCGATATTGATTGGTTTCGTAACTAGTTGAAAACAAAGACATTTATTTCCCAAAAATCGCTTGACACCCTAGTTTTTGGACTCATAAGATTTGACGCAGAAAGTTTTGACGGATTTTCAAGCTCCGTTGGAACTATTCTCCCTTGAAGAAGAGGCCACCCTGTTGCCGGGTGGTCTTTTCGTTTGTGGATTCAGTTCTAAGCGCGTCGCCAGAAATTGCGAGGCAGATGAATGGTGGGGAGGAGACGCGGAACTGTTGCGAATCTTTTACGTATCATCTGTTGTAAGTATTTTGTAGGGTAGGTGAGATCGGCAAATGGTGGAGGGAGGAATACATGTTCTGCGATGGATGCGGCGCAGCGATTCAGCCGGGTCAGGCTTTTTGCAGCAAGTGCGGCAAACCAGTCGTCGGCCCCATCTCGCTGGTGCAGCCGCGGCCGGGACGGGTGCAGGAGCATGTTCGATTGCTCGGGCTGTTCTGGCTGGCGCTCTCGGCATTCAATACCATTGCCAGCATCATCCTTTATGTGCTGGCGAATACATTGTTCGCTCACATGCGCGAGCTAGGAGCGCCGGAGGCGCCGACCGCTTTCCTTCGTCCCCTTCTAAGCGTAGTCGCATTGTTGCTGCTGGCCAAGGCCGCATTTGGATTCATTGCCGGATGGGGTTTGTTGCAGCATGAGCCGTGGGCTCGAGTGATCGCACTGGTCCTCGCCTTCATTTCTTTGTTCACTAACATTCCGTTTGGAACGGCGCTTGGGATCTACACCATGTGGGTGCTGCTACCCGCGCGATCGGAGCAGGAATATGACGCTCTGGTCCAGGCACGCGCGGCGTAAGATCCCGATCATCTTTGGCAATCTTAGCGGCAGTCTCTGCCTTTGGCGTTCTCAGTGGTCGTAGTCGGGCTGCGCTCGACGGACAGCCGGTGGCGGCTGTCCCCACATGAGTCTTCGCTGTCCCCACGAGTATTCAGAGATCCTACCGGCACGTTCTGGCCAAGTTCCTTCTGCCGCTGCTAGACTGGCAGGTTTGGATGATCAATTCTGGATGATCAATTCTGATCGTCTGGCTGGAGTCGTTTGGGGAAATTCATGCTGAAGCCGGGTGACATTGCGATTGTGAGCGGGGCGCGTACGCCTTTTGGGCGCTATTGCGGCAAGTTGAAGGACTTTACCGCGCAGGAGTTGGGTGCGATTGCCGCCAAAGGCGCGATGGAGCGGGCGCAGATCGATCCCAAGGAAGTCGATCATGCGGTGTTTGGCAATGCGCAGCAGACTTCGGGCGACGCGCTGTATGGGGCGCGCCACGTGGGATTGCGAGCGGGTCTGCCGATTGAGACTCCGGCGCTGACGGTGAACCGGCTGTGCGGGTCTGGCATGCAGGCGATTGTGAACGCCGTCCAGATGATTCAATGCGACGAGGCGAAAGTGGTGCTGGCGGGTGGGATGGAGGCGATGTCGCAGGCGCCGTTTGTGATTCGAGGGCGCGACGGATTTACGCTTGCTCCGGGAGGGAAGCTGGAAGATTCGCTGATGGTGGCCCTGTTGGATTCATATTGCGGGCTGTACATGGCGAATACGGCGGAGCTTTACGGCGAGGAGCAGGGGATCACGCGGCAGGCGCAGGATGAATTTGCGCTGCGCTCGCAGAAGTGCGCGGAGGATGCTTACAAGGCGGGAAGACTTCAGGAAGAGCTGGTGCCGGTGCCGCTGCGCAATCATAAGGGCGAGGCGACGGGGGAGTCGCTGACTGAGGATGACCACCGGCGTCCTCAAACGACAATGGAGGGGCTGGGAAAATTGCGGGCGGCATTTGGAAAAAACGGGACCGTCACCGCCGGGAATGCCAGTGGCATTGTGGATGGAGCTGCGGCGGTGGTGGTGATGTCGATGGAGGAAGCGCGCAAGCGGAATCTGATGCCGTTGGGTCGGATTGTGAGTTGGGGGATTGCCGGAGTCGAGCCCAAGCTGATGGGGCGCGGTCCGGTGCCGGCGTCGAAGATCGCTTTGCAGAAGGCCGGAATGTCGCTGGAGTATATGGATTTGATTGAAGTGAATGAGGCGTTCGCGGCGCAGTATCTGGCGGTCGAAAAAGAATTGGGATTGGATCGCGAAAAGGTGAATGTGAATGGCGGGGCGATTGCGCTGGGACATCCGCTAGGTGCGACTGGGACGCGGCTGGTGATCACGTTGCTGTACGAGTTGCGGCGGCGAAAGAAGAAGTATGGGCTGGCGACGGCGTGCATCGGCGGCGGGCAGGGGATTGCGATGATCGTGGAGACGCTGCTGAATTTTTAGCCACGGTTTTTACGGATTCGCACGGATGAAAAGCAAGATGGGCGCACTTGCGTGGACTGAGGCTTAAAGTGGTCGGAGAGCGGGATGAGATTTCAGGCGCCAGCATTGCGTACGACCCGAAGCTGTGTGATCTCCCTATGGTGGGTGTTGCTCATTGGCATAGTTCTTCAATGGACGGTTCCGCTGCTGTTTGAGTTCTTGGGCTGCAAAGGATGCGCGCTAGCCTCAATCTATCCTGGCCTATTGCCGATCATCTGGGCGACTAGAGGATGGTTTTCCGGCATTTCGACTGTTGGCATTGTTGTCATGAGAGCCGTTAATGCACTGTTTTACGCGATACTCGTTTTCGCAGGACTGAGGTTGTGCAGATTCTTAACGAACCTATACCAAAAATAAAGCCAGAGTCAGGTGATATGGAGATAAGGCAGGTTGGTGTTCTCGGTTGCGGGCTGATGGGTTCGGGCATTGCGCAGGTCTGCGCTACGGCCGGATTCGATGTCACCGTGCTTGAGGTTGAGCAGAAGTTTCTCGACAAGGGATTTGCGGGGATCGAGAAATCTTTGGCGAAGCTTTCCGAGCGGCCGGTGGAGAAGGGCGGGATCACGACGGCGCAGAGGGATGGGATCCGCGAGCGGCTCAAGGGGACGACCAACAAGGCGGACCTGGCTGACTGCGACATTGTGATCGAAGCCATCATCGAGAATGTGGAAGAGAAGAAAAAGATGTATGCGTCGATTGACGGGATCGTGAAGAAGGATGCGATTTTTGCTTCGAATACGTCGTCGATTTCGGTGACGGAGTTGTTGACTGCGGTGAAGCGTCCGGAAAGATTTGTTGGGCTGCACTTTTTTAATCCGGTGCCGCTGATGAAGCTGGTCGAGGTGGTGCGGACGATTGCTACTGCTGACGACGTTTACGAGACGGCTTACGAGTTTGGAAAAAAGCTGGGCAAGGTTCCGGTGCGGACGTCGGACAAGACGGGATTCATCGTGAACCGGCTGCTGGTGCCTTATTTGCTCGATGCCATTCGCGCGTATGAAGAGGGCGTGGGGTCGATCGAGGATATCGATAACGCGATGAAGCTGGGGTGCGGGTATCCAATGGGGCCGTTTACGCTGCTGGATTTTGTGGGGCTGGACACGACCTATTACATTACGCAGGTGATGTATGACGAGTTCAAGGAGCGGCGGTTTGCGTCGCCTCCGTTGCTGAAGCGGATGGTGATGGCGGGTTGGTACGGGCGCAAGTCGGGGCGCGGGTTTTATGATTACGCGGACCCTGAGAAGCCAAAGGCGAATAAGTTGTAGCGTTCTGTCATCCTGAGCAGAGCAGGAACTTCGCGAAGCGAAGTTCTTGCGGAGTCGAAGGATCCCTTTCAGCTACGTATGACGATAGACGTGGAGAGGCATGTTTATCACGCGTATTTTGAGAGAACGCCTATTCAAGCCGTCGCTCAGTGAAGCTGATAGGGATCCTTCGACTCCCAGAACCGATTCGCTTTGCGAAGCGGTTTGCTACGCTCAGGATGACAGGCGTTCTGCATGGTGAACTTATGAACTTTGAAAACATACTTCTCGAAAAGAAGAACGCGATTGCCTACGTCACTGTCAACCGGCCCAAGCTCCTCAATGCGCTCAATATGGCGACCATGGAGGAGCTGCGGTCGGTGTTTCACGATATTAAGAATGACAAGAATATCCGCGTGGTGATTTTTACCGGTGCGGGCGAGAAGGCGTTTATTGCGGGGGCGGACATCGGCGAACTAGCGAAGCATGATACGGTTTCGGGGAAGGAATATACCCATCGCGGTCAGTCGGTCTTGAATTTGATTGAGAATTTGGGCAAGCCGGTGATTGCGTGCATCAATGGATTCGCGCTGGGCGGGGGATGCGAGATTGCGATGGCTTGCACCATGCGGCTGGCTAGCGAGAACGCGAAGCTGGGGCAGCCGGAGGTGAAGCTGGGGATCATTCCCGGCTATGGCGGGACGCAGCGCCTGTCGCGGCTGGTGGGCAAGGGGCTGGCGATGCAGATGGTGCTGGCGGGAGAGATGATCACGGCGCAGGAGGCGTATCGCATCGGGCTGGTGAATGAAATTGTCCCGGCGGCGGAGTTGATTGCGCGGGCGGAGGCGATCGCGGCGAAGATTATTGCGAACGCTCCGCTGGCGGTGCAGTATGCGATGGAGGCCGTCAATAAGGGGATGGAGATGACGCTGGCCGAGGGGCTTTTTCTGGAGGCAACTTTGTTTGGGGTGTGCTGCGCTACGGAGGATAAAAAGGAAGGGACGACGGCGTTTCTGGAGAAGCGGGCGGCGGCGTTCAAGGGGAAGTAAATTCGTTTGCCACGGATTTGCACGGATTGACACGGATCAAAAACAATTCACCACAGAGGCACTGAGAAAACCACGAAGAAGAAAAGCACATTGAAAGTGGAAAATCCCGTTCCGGTTGAATATCCCGCCTTGGAAGGAAAACTCGATGCTACGGGGCGGCGGTTCGCTATCGTGGTGGCGCGGTTTAATGCGTTTATTACGGAGCGGCTTTTGCAGAGTGCTTGCGATGGACTACTCCGTTCCGGAGCGCGGCGCAAAGATATTGCGATTGTGCGGGTGCCTGGGGCCTTTGAGATTCCCACGGTCGCGCGGACGCTGGCGCTCACCAAGAAATACGACGCGATTATTTGTCTTGGCTGCCTGCTGCGCGGGGATACGGCGCACTATGACGTTATCGTGAACGAGGTCACGCGGGGGATTGGGCAATCGGCGCAGGAGACTGGAGTGCCGCATGCGTTCGGCGTGCTGACTTGCGACACGCTGGAGCAGGCGATTGATCGGGCTGGGTTGAAGATGGGGAACAAGGGGTTTGAGGCGGCGCTGGCTGCGGTGGAGATGGCGAATTTGACGGAAGCGGTCGTTGGTCGTTCGTCCCTTCGCTCCGCTCAGGGCAAGCTAAATACGGTCGTTGGCAAGGGCCGACATCCTAAAGTTCCGAGTCGCAGAAGATCGAAAGGTCGGCAAAGTCCCAGACGTTAGCTTTTCTTACCACGTCCTCTGTTTCTGCTCCTGTAAACTAAAACCTCGGCCGCCGCAAGGTTCAGCACCGTCGCGAACCACCGACGTGTCGAGAACTCGGGCCAACGACCAAGGACGAATGACCAACGACTAACGACTGCTTATGGGAACTCGCCGCAAATCTCGGGAAATGGCTCTGCAGATGCTGTTTCAGTCGGATATGGGCAAGCAGGACTCTGAGCAGGTGCGGCGGACGTTTTGGGCGGAGCATGGGACGGCCAGCGCGGAAGTACGGGGATTTGCCGACGATCTTTTTCGGGTGGCAGTCGATCGAAGCGGAGAGATTGACGGATTGATTGAGAAGCATGCGGAACATTGGCGGATGGAGCGCATGGCGGCGGTGGATCGCAATCTGCTGCGCGCGGCGGTGGCGGAGATGATGGCTTTTCCGGATACGCCGCGTGCGGTGGTGATCAATGAAGCGCTGGAGATTGCGCGGAAGTTTTCCAGTCCGGAGTCGGTGCATTTCGTGAACGGGGTGCTGGATAGTGTGGGGAAAGAGTTGGCGGGGAGTTGTTAGTAGGCAGTTCTCAGTTGTCAGTTGTCAGTTGTCAGTTCTCAGTTCTCAATCCTGCTCGCGGGTTGATTGAGCTTCATCAATTCTTCTGTGTCTGATTCTCTCCCAACCGTAACTTTTCGAAAACCGATTGGAGCTGTTGTCGCGGTAAGAGCGGAGGGCATGATGCCCTCGCGACAGCCGGCAGATGCCGATGCTACGCCGGCGCTTAGCCGACGCGTGAGTGCAGACTGACAACTGGGAACTGACAACTGACAACTGCTTTACGGTCTTGCGGCAACCAGATCTAGTGTGCACGGGCTCTGGGACGTCAAGGTGCAGAAGGGGTTCAGATAGTTGGGGAGGTTAGGGAAGGAAAGTTGGACCTGATCGCTGCCTCCCAGTCCGGTGCTCACCTCATGCAGCAGGCCATCGCTGCCCGCGACCAGAATTGTGGCTGCGTCCGCGCTGATATCCGCACTGAGAGGTGTGGCGTTGCCGCTGAGTTCAATGCCGCTGGTCACGGCCCCCGCAGCAAAGTTATAAACCAGGATGCTGGCGTTACCGGCGGCGAGAACGTAGAGTTGCGAGCCGTCGGCGGATGCGAAGAAATTGATCGGCTGGATGGTTCCCTGGCCTAATTCGACGCGTTGCACCAAAGAAGCGGGATTGCCGCTGATAAAAGTCAGGAACTGAGGGCAGAGGGTTCCGGAAGCTGGCGGCGAGATCTGGGAGGTGAGGATGTCGAAACCGGTCGCGTCCAGGATTACCACATGCTGCCCGTCGGGAATCGGGTAACCTGCAGAATCTCTGCCTTCGAGCTGGACTCCGGGCAATATTTTCATGAAAAGGGGATTGGCGGGGAGAGAGACGCTGGCCAGGACCGGATTCGGGTTCGCCGGGCTGGTGGCAATCTGGTTGTTACAGGTGTTGAAGGCGGTGAGGTTCGCAGCGTTGCCGTTGGCCATAGCCTCGGCTACATATGCGAACGCCGCATTGGAGGAGAAGGCGACGGTATGCAGGTTGGCCGGTCCGGCCAAGGCAAACGGTCCCTGCAAAGCTTGCAAAGAGGAATAAACGTAAAGCGAACTGCCACCGTCTCCGAAGATGAAGGCCTTCAATCCATCGGGGGAGAAAGCGGCTGCCACGGCCTGAGAAATATTCAACGCACTCGCTGACAACGAATTGGCGCCGGTTCCGTTGACGATGTAGACCTGATTCGGAGTATGCAGAGCGTCGGAGAAAACGGCGCTGTTTCCGTCGTTGGAGCTGGCAAGCACCGTTCCAGTCACGGTTCCCAGTCCTGTAAACGGACTATTGCTGGTGCCGAAATTCGACGGGTTTATCTCCACGGCGCCGAAGTCGCTTCCCATAAAAGCTTTATCGCCGGCGGGATCGAAGAGCAAGGAATTTGGGGGGCCTGGAAGTGGATTCTCCGGCCCGGTCGTCGCCTTTGCCGTGGAAAGGCTATACATGGAAGTGCTGCAGATTGCTGGCGGCACATGGGCACATCCCGTACTGGTCGCGAGCAGGGACGCTGCTGTGGGGGTCCCGGTCACCAGGCCTGAAATGGCAGTTTCGGCGTAAACCGGCGCGGGAATGAGCTGCTGGCAGCTGACGAGTTGAGGAAATTGTGCGTGAAAGAACTGAGTGCAGGAGGCGATCGCCGCGGGCGTGGAGAGCGATGCGGGGATGAGCGGAAATCCGATATTGCAAGTTGGTGGCGAGCATGAGGCCGTGATGGAACCGGAGCCGGCCAAGGGAGTCTTGAGCCCGCAGGATTGCAGACATCCGGCTGAGGCGACGCCCACAACTCCGGGTTGGGAAGCGCTCCAGGTCAGCGGGATTTTATTGAGAACGATTCCATTATTTGTGTTAGGCAAGGAAGTGTTGCCCATGATGTCGGTCAGAACCGCTGTGGCGGTCTGCGAACCGTTTTGAGAAGAGGAAGCGACGAAAGTGGTCTGGCCGGTTTGCTGAGAACCTGGGAGCCCTACTTCGAGCGTGATGCTTTGAATTGGACAAGTCTCAAAGAAATCGAGGACTGGCGAAGTTCCCTGCGAATTCTGGTATTGCGGCTGATGGAACGACGAACTCGAGACCCCGCTGGCGGAGGCGTAAATTTGCGTCATTCCGGGAGTCAAAGCGATCGCGGTTACCTGGTTGGTGGTGAAGTTATAGGCCGTATTCACCAGTCCGACCAGGTTCACCACAGATGGATTCTGTGCCGAAAAAGTGAAAGGACCGACCGAGGAGGTAACATCCGATCCCTGGCTGAAGGCGTGAGCTTCCAGCGTCATGGACTGACCTTGGGACAGGCAAGGCTCCTGAACCGGCACGCCGTCGAGCAGAACTCCGGTGACGGTGACGCTGTCGATCGGGGGATGCACGAACACGTAGGTCGGAACGCTGGATTCACCTAAGGCCGTTGCGGTCACTCGAACCACACCGGTACCTCCCGGCGTGCAGGTGGTGAAAGCGACGTCCCAGTGCCCGGCGCAAGCGAAGCCGTTGGGCGCGACATTCAAGATGGCGGTGTCGCTGGACGAGAAGGTGATGGGAACGCTGAGGTTCACACCTGCTGCTGTATGGGCCGACGCCGTGAAGGCGAAGGTGGCGCCCAGTTCTACGGAGGTATTGTTGCTGGGGGTCAGACTGACTAATCCGGGAAACAGTGGTGGGCCGGCTTTGGTCGTTTTGCCACATCCGCTGATGCTCCACAGAGAAAGGATTGCGACCGCCAACCGCAAGGCTTTAGAACCCGAATCCATGCCCACCGACCTGCCCATGCACCCTCTTTCAAACATTGCTTTGGCTGTGCGTTCCGAAAAAAGCAGAACGAGCCGTTCGAATGAATTGGAAAACTTGTAGTGTAGAGGCTGGAGGCGGAATCAGCAAGCGCAGCGCGATTTACGCGCCTCGCAGCCGATTTCCGATCGTCCGGAGAGTGGGATGCAAAAACACGGGTTGACGATGTTTACGCGTGCTTGCTATAGTAGTTGGGTTCCGCGAGTACATCCAGGCTTGTTGTGTGCTGTGAGTTTGCTGCCGTGTGGGCAGAGAGCTTGCAGTAGAGTTTGAGAAATGCGTTTCCGGATGAAGTGAGTTCGGAAACTTTTCCTCGCTGAAACGTTCCCGCGGTGCCTTCCGCCCTTTTGTGGAAGGATATGCGGGGCAAGGCTGACGAAACGGAGTGCCCCCGGAGTTCGGCCGGGCGCCACCGTCGGCGGCGAAAGTCTTTAGGGGAATCCAGAATCTCTCTGGCGCTAGCTCGAACGAGCCTGGCTTGAACGAGCGAAGTTGCGCGGTGAGAAGTAATGGTCGGCTTTAAGCTGGCCATGCCCACGGATGCGCGTCTAGAACAAGGATTGAAGCAAGAGTCAGCTGTGCCCCTGCGCGATCAGGCAGGATGCTGCGCGGCTAAGGAGTGGCAAAGCGTGCCTACGTTTAATCAATTGGTGGCTCAGGGTCGCAAACGGCCCCGTTATAAGACGGCCAGCCCTGCCTTGCAAGGATGCCCGCAAAAGCGCGGTGTTTGTACCCGCGTGTATACGCAGACGCCGAAGAAGCCCAACTCGGCTTTGCGCAAGGTGGCGCGCGTGCGGTTGACGAACGGAATTGAAGTGACGACGTATATTCCCGGCGTCGGCCACAACCTGCAGGAGCACTCGATTGTGCTGATCCGCGGGGGCCGCGTGAAGGATCTGCCGGGTGTGCGCTATCACGTAATTCGCGGAACGCTGGATGCAGTCGGCGTCGCCGGACGTATGCAGGGACGTTCGAAGTATGGAGCGAAGCGGCCGAAGAAGGGTTAAGCGTGTCGTTGGTCGTTAATCGTTGGCCAACCAAGTATACAGGTGAGCGCGAGAAGCGGACCCGACAAGGCTCAAGCTAGAAGCTATGAGCTAGGAGCTAGAAGCTGGATGCCAAGAAAAGGACATATCGCAAAGCGGACCGTTCCGGCGGATGCGGTTTATCAGTCGGACCTGGTGACGAAGTTTATTAACTCGATGATGTGGCAGGGCAAGCGCTCGACCGCCGAGGGCATCTTCTATGAAGCGTTGGCGAAGGTGCAGGAGAAGGGCGGGGACGAAGCGTTGAAGCTCTTCAAGAAGGCGGTGGAGAACGCCAAGCCGCTGCTCGAAGTCAAGACCCGCCGCGTGGGTGGCGCGAACTATCAGGTGCCGGTGGAAGTGAATGCCGACCGCCGGACGTCGCTGGGGATTCGCTGGCTTATTACCTATGCCCGGGCCCGCGGCGAAAAGGGAATGGTCGATAAGTTGACCAATGAGTTGCTGGACGCCGCCGCTGGAAAAGGCGCAGCTATCAAGAAGAAGGAAGATGTACATCGGATGGCGGAAGCAAATAAGGCGTTCGCGCATTACCGGTGGTAGGAAGCAGCCCTGAGCTCTTAGCGCCTTTAGCCCTTAGCTGAATCGTGGTCGATTGTGTTAACAGCTAAAGGCTAAGAGCTAATAGCTATTTTTCGGACAGAAAGAGTAATTGTCGTGCCCAGAACAGTTCCATTAGAACGTTGCAGGAACATCGGCATCATGGCCCACATCGATGCCGGCAAGACCACTACGACGGAGCGCATCCTGTTTTATACGGGACGGACGCACCGCATCGGAGAGGTGCACGAAGGCACTGCGACCATGGACTGGATGGAGCAGGAGCAGGAGCGCGGCATCACGATTACGTCCGCGGCCACGACCTGCACCTGGCGCGACATTCGCATCAATATTATTGATACGCCGGGGCACGTCGATTTCACGGCGGAAGTGGAGCGATCGCTGCGCGTGCTGGATGGCGCGGTTGCTGTATTTGACGCGGTGCACGGGGTGCAGCCGCAGTCGGAAAAAGTCTGGCGTCAAGCCGATAAGTACGGCGTCCCGCGAATTTGTTTTATCAACAAGATTGACAAGATGGGCGCCGATTTCGAGCATGCCGTCGATACCATCCGCAAACGTCTCAGTGCCAAGCCCGTCGCCATTCAATTTCCTATCGGCCAGGAAGACAAGTTCAGGGGTGTCGTTGACCTGATCAACATGAAATCGATCGTCTGGCAGGACGATACGATGGGCGCGGAATATTTGACCGAAGAGATTCCCGCCGAACTGAAGAAGAAAGCCGAAGCGTTTCACGCCCAACTGGTCGAAAGTATTGCCGAGAACGACGACGAAATCCTGCACAAATTTCTGGAAGGCGAAGAGATTACAGCCGACGAACTGCGCGCGTCGCTGCGTAAGTCAACCATCGCGTTGAAAGTGTTTCCGGTGGTGGTGGGAACCGCGTTCAAGAATAAAGGCGTGCAGCCGTTGCTGGATGCCGTGGTGGATTATCTGCCTTCACCGCTCGACGTACCGGAAACGCATGGTATCAATCCGGATAACGGGCAGCCGATTACTCGCAAAGCCGACGATAAGGAACCGTTCTCCGCGCTGGCGTTCAAGATCATGGCGGATCCGTTTGTTGGACAGTTGACATTTATCCGCGTCTATTCGGGACAGCTCAAGACGGGCGACTCTGTGCGGAACGTCCGTACAACAAAGACCGAGCGCATTGGGCGTTTGCTGAAGATGCACGCCAACAAGCGCGAAGAGATCAGCGAAATTCTGGCCGGCGACATTTGCGCGGCGGTTGGTCTGAAGAATGTGGGCACAGGCGACACGATTTGCGATGAAGATCATCCCATCGCGCTGGAGTCGATTACGTTTGCGGTTCCCGTGATTTCAGTTGCCGTGGAACCGAAGACCAAGGCTGACCAGGAAAAGATGGGTATGGCGCTCAGCCGCCTGGCGCAGGAAGATCCTACCTTTAAAGTTCACACCGATCCCGACAGCGGGCAGACCATCATCAGCGGCATGGGCGAGTTGCATCTGGAAATCATCGTCGACCGCATGATGCGCGAGTACAAAGTCGAGGCCAACGTCGGCAAGCCGCAGGTAGCGTATCGCGAGACCATTCGCAAGCACGCGGAGGCGGAAGGCAAGTACATTCGCCAGACCGGCGGACGCGGCCAGTACGGGCACGCCAAGATTTATCTCGATCCGCAACCACCTGGAACTGGCTACGAGTTCGTGAATGATATTGTGGGCGGCTCGGTGCCGAAAGAGTTCATCAAGCCGATCGATCAAGGCATTCAGGAGGCGCTCGAAGGCGGAGTGCTGGCCGGGTATCCGATGGTCGATGTGAAAGCCACGTTGTATGACGGCAGCTATCATGATGTCGACTCGAACGAAATGGCGTTCAAGATTGCCGGGTCGATGGCGTTCAAAGAGGCGGCCCGCAAGGCTTCTCCGGTGTTGCTGGAGCCGGTGATGGCAGTAGAAGTGGTGACGCCGGAAGATTATGCCGGCGTGATCATGGGCGATCTGAGTTCGCGGCGCGGCCGCATCGAAGGTATGGAGCATCGCGCGGGTTCGCAGGTGATCAAGGCTATCGTTCCCTTGGCGGAGATGTTTGGTTATGCGACGCACATGCGTTCATCGACGCAGGGCCGCGCCGAATACTCGATGCACTTTGCGCGCTATGAGGAGGCTCCGCGATCGGTCGCGGAGGAAATCATTGCCAAGGTGCAGGGCACGGCGAAGTGACTACACTCCCCGCGGTTCGTGGTTGATCGAAGGTTTTGGGTAGCGAACGGCAGGCGGGCAGAGTTTGAGGCGGTTTTTGGAGCTGGCGGAGCCTGGGCCAAGCTTTTGTACCGGTCCGATGGATATTTGATAACGGAAGTATGGTGCGAGTCTCCAACGTTGGCGCAATATAGGGTGAAAGATTTCTGGAACTGGCATCGAAATTTCGAAATCTTTCGAGCACGGTTTCATGTGGAGGTCGAACATTTTGAAGAGTGGCTTCGCTCTGAAAGGCTGATCGAAAAAGAGCAATTTCTCGGCGCTTATTACGAGAAGTTTGAGGACGGCAGCGAAGAAGATTTGGTTTTAAGCTAAGAGCTAGGAGCTAAGAGCTGACTTATGGCGAAAGAGAAATTTGATCGTAACAAGCCGCACTGCAATGTGGGGACGATTGGTCACATCGACCATGGCAAGACCACGTTGACGGCGGCCATCACCAAGGTGTTGGCGAAGCATAATCCGAAGAACACGTTCCGTTCGTTCGACTCGATTGATAACGCGCCGGAAGAGAAAGCGCGCGGAATCACGATTGCGACGGCGCACGTCGAGTACGAGACGGCGAACCGGCACTATGCGCACGTGGATTGCCCGGGCCACGCCGACTACATCAAGAATATGATTACCGGCGCGGCGCAGATGGATGGCGCGATTCTGGTAGTGGCGGCGACCGACGGTCCCATGCCGCAGACGCGTGAGCATGTGCTGTTGGCGCGGCAAGTGGGAGTGCCTTACATCGTGGTCGCGCTGAACAAGTGTGACGCGGTGGATGATCCCGAACTGCTTGACCTGGTCGAACTCGAAGTTCGCGAGTTGCTGAAGAGCTACAAGTTCCCCGGCGACGACGTACCGGTCGTGCGCCTGTCGGCTCTGGGCGCGCTGAATGGCGAAGCCAAGTGGGAGAAGCAGATTGACGCGCTGATGGAAGCAGTGGACAAAAGCGTGCCGCAGCCGGCGCGCGAGTTGGACAAGCCGTTCCTGATGCCGATCGAAGATATTTTTTCGATTCAGGGACGGGGCACGGTGGTGACGGGCCGCATCGAGCGTGGGAAAGTGAAAGTGGGCGAGGAAGTGGAAATTGTCGGCTTCCGCGAAACCCGTAAGACGGTAGTGACGGGCGTCGAAATGTTCAAAAAGCAATTGGACGAAGGCATGGCGGGCGACAACGCCGGCCTGCTGCTGCGCAGCATTGCGAAAGAAGATGTCGAGCGCGGCATGGTGCTGGCCAAGGGCGGGTCCATTACTCCGCATACCAAGTTCAAGGCCGAGGTTTACATCCTGACCAAAGAAGAAGGTGGACGGCACACGCCGTTCTTCAAGGGATACCGTCCGCAGTTCTATCTGCGAACCACAGACGTGACAGGCGTGGCGGAACTGCCGGCGGGCACGGAGATGGTGATGCCGGGGGACAATGTCAGCTTGGTGATCGAACTGATCACGCCGGTAGCCATGGAAAAGGGTTTGCGGTTTGCGATCCGCGAAGGCGGACATACCGTAGGCGCCGGCACAATCGCGGAGATTGTGCAGTAGCGTAATAACTTGTGTGGCGCGGGCACTCTTGCCCGCGAGGTTCTAAGCGCTGTAAGCCAGCGGGCAAGAGTGCCCGCGCCACATGGGCAAGACAAATAAAGCGGCTTGCATCCTGCCGCCAGTTCTTTCCTTCCGGGGCTTCCTGGTGAAGATCAGCCGGAAGGGGTTAGAGAGATTAAATAGTGATTGGAAACGAGAAAATTCGGATACGGCTGAAAGCTTACGACTATCGCATTCTGGATCAGTCGACAACCGAAATCGTGGAGACGGCTAAACGCACCGGAGCGCGCCTGGCGGGGCCGATTCCATTGCCCACGATGAAAAATAAATATTGCGTGCTGCGGTCGCCGCATGTGGACAAGAAGTCGCGGGAACAGTTTGAAATCCGCACGCATAAGCGGTTGCTCGATATTCTGGATCCGACGGCGCAGACCGTGGACGCTCTGATGAAGCTCGATCTGCCCGCGGGTGTAGATGTGGAGATTAAGGCATTCGGGAAAGAACATAAGTAGAAGGCGCGGGCTTTGCCCGCGGAACGGACGAATGCGTCCGTCCCTACATGAGCACACGAGCACACAAGCTCACCAGCCAATAGCTACTAAGCCAAGCTGGATGGAGAAGGAAATGGCTACGAAGGTTACGGGAATTCTGGGCAAGAAGGTCGGGATGACGCAGTTGTTTGACTCCAAGGGCGACGTTCGTCCGGTCACGGTGCTGCAGGCTGGCCCGTGCGTAGTCACGCAACATAAGTCCGCGACGCGAGATGGCTATGAGGCCGCCCAGATCGGATTGGTCGAGTTTGTGAAGGAATCGCGGCTGACCAAGCCGGCGCAGGGACATCTGGCGAAGAACAATCTTCCTCCGGTGAAGTTCATGCGCGAAGTTCCGCTGGAGGTTGAGGGATCGGCTGATGGAGATGGCTCGGTGAAAGTTGGCGACCGGGTGCTGGTCGAGATTTTCGACGGTGAACGGTTTGTCGACATTGTCGGGATCAGCAAGGGAAAAGGGTTCCAGGGTGTGGTAAAACGGCATCATTTTGGCGGTGGTCCAAAGTCGCACGGTTCGATGTTCCAGATCACGGGATCGATTGGATCGTCGGCATTTCCTTCGCGCGTATTCAAGGGCATGAGGATGTCGGGGCACATGGGCCACCAGCGCGTGACGCAGCGTAACCTGCGGGTGCTGGGCGTGGATAAAGACGAGAATTTGCTTGTGGTGGAGGGCAGCGTGCCCGGGCCGGAGGGTGGTTATATCGTGATTACGAAAGCAAAGAAACCGCCGCGAGAACGGCGTGGGTTTGCAGGGTCGGCGACGGTGGATCCGTTGAAGGCGGCGAAGAGGGCGGCGAAGAAGGCATAGGACCGGCGGACGAATGCGTCCGCGGCTACGTGAAAAAGATTATGGCGACGATTGATATTCACAATTTGAGCGGCGAAAAGGTTGGGACGCTTGACCTGGCCGACGAAATTTTTGGCGCCGTCAACGAAGATCTGCTGTGGGAAGCGGTGAAACATTATCGCGCCTCGCAACGCGCCGGCACGCATAAGACGAAAGCTCGCTGGGAAGTTTCCGGTTCCGGCAAAAAGCTGTGGAAGCAGAAGGGTACGGGCCGGGCCCGCATCGGATCGATCCGGTCGCCATTGTGGCGGCATGGCGCGACCGTGCACGGTCCAGTACCGCGATCTTACGACTACACGTTCCCGCGCAAGAAGCTAATGGGCGCGTTGCGGTCGGCGCTGGCGGCGAAGCTGGCGGATGGCAAGCTGATCGTGGTGAATGCGTTTGACGTGAAAGACCCCAAGACTAAAGAGTTTCGAAAGTCGCTGAACTCGCTGAAGGTGGATAAGACGGTGCTGATCGTCGAAGAGGCAAAGCACGAGAACCGCAATCTGGGATTGAGCGCCCGCAACATTCAAGGTCTGGAATTGATTCGCAGCAACGAAGTGCATCCCTATCACCTGTTGCGTTATGACCGCGTGATTTTCTCCCAGCCAGCGATTGAGAAGCTTCAGGTTTCGCTGAAAAGTTCGCTATCGAAGCGACAGCACAAGCCGAAAGAAAAAGAAGACGGCGGCAAGAAGGCAATCAGCGAGCGCCGCCGGCGTCCCCGACACGATAAAGCGGCGGAGGTGGCCTAGCAAAAATGAAATCCGCATACCAGATCATTCAACGTCCGGTGATTACCGAGAAGGGCCTGGCCATCAAGGAAAACCAGAACACGCTGGTTTTTCAGGTGGCTCCCAAGGCGACCAAGACGGAAATCAAGGAGGCGGTGCAGTCGATTTTCAAAGTGAAAGTGTATTCGGTGCGCACGGCCACCTATCCGGGAAAAGAACGGCGGCGCGGCAAGTTCGCCGGGTACCGTCCGGATTGGAAGAAGGCGTACGTGCGCTTGCGGTCTGGGGAGAAGATGCCGGAGTACGCGCAGAATTTATAGGAGCGGCTTCCGCTATCCGGCGTTCGGCTTCCGGAGTACGGACAGAAGCTGATTCCTCACCGGCAAAAGCGCCGGTTTGGAATGACAAGCATTTGAGGTAGAGCCAGAGGCTAAGAGCTAATGGCCAAGAGCTAAAGGCTGATTTTATGGCAATCAAGACGTATAGACCGACAACCCAGACGCTGCGCTATCGGACGACCATCGTCAATGACGATATCACGACGAAGCATCCGCACAAGCCGCTGGTGGAGCCCAAGCAGCGCACCGGCGGACGGCGCAATTCGGGCGACATCACCATCTGGCATCGCGGTGGCGGACACAAGCGCAAGCTGCGCATCATCGACTTCAAGCGCGACAAGACTGGGATTCCTGCGACCGTGGCGACGATTGAGTACGATCCCAACCGCTCTTCGCGCATCGCGCTACTGGCGTATGCCGATGGAGAGAAGCGCTACATTATTCAGCCCGAAGGGCTGAAGGTAGGACAGAAAGTTGTGAGCGGGCCGGATGCCGACATTCTGGTCGGCAACGCACTGCCGCTGCGCAATATTCCGCCAGGCACGCAGATTCACAATCTCGAACTCAAGCCGGGCAAGGGCGGGCAGATGGTGCGGTCGGCGGGCGGTTCGGCACAGCTGGTCGCGAAAGAAGAAGAGTACGCACTGGTGAAACTGCCGTCGGGTGAGACCCGCAAGATTTCACAGGATTGCATGGCGACGATCGGGCAGGTCGGCAATATCGATCACGAGAACGTCACCATCGGCAAGGCGGGACGCACCCGCTGGCTGGGACGGCGTCCGGTGAACCGCGGCGTTTCGATGAATCCTGTGGACCATCCGCACGGTGGTGGCGAAGGTAAGACTTCAGGCGGACGGCATCCGGTGACGCCGTGGGGCCAGCCGACGCGCGGTTACAAGACACGGAACAACAAGCGCACCGATAAGTTTATTGTGAGCCGGCGGAGCAAGTGACCGCGTTTTAGCGGGCGTTTGAGCCCGCTGCGGTCATCCTGAGCGGATTTTCGCGAAGGATCCAGAAAGCAGATTCCTCCGGATCGCTTCGCGAGCCGTCGGAATGACAACGATTTGAGTGGGCGACAACAAGCTGTTAGCTGAAAGCTGACAGCTGAAAGCTGAGAGCTGACTTTATGGCACGTTCAACCAAGAAAGGCGCGTTCGTGGACGCTTACCTTCAGACGAGGGTCGAGGGCATGAATGCGCGCAACGAGAAGAAAGTGCTGCGCACCTGGTCGCGGCGTTCCACCGTGGTTCCCGAGATGGTGGGGCACACGATTGCAGTACACAACGGCAAGAAGTTTATTCCGGTGTACGTTACCGAGAACATGGTCGGCCACAAGCTGGGCGAGTTCAGTTTCACGCGCAACTTCAAGGGGCACTCCATGCGGGCGGCAACGGAAGTAGCGGCCAAGCCAGCTGGGATTCCGGGCGGTCCGGGAGCGATTACTCCGGCGGCGCCGGTAGCGCCTGCGGCACCGAAGGGATAGGGCAGCTTTTGGCTCTTAGCTAAAACGAGTGCAGAGATTACAACTATGGAATTTAGAGCTGAAATGCGTTACTTGCGGGTCTCGCCACAGAAGGCGCGGTTGGTCCTGGAGTTGATCAAAGGACGTCGCGTGGAAGAAGCGCGCAACACGCTGGCGTTCACCAAGAAGCGGGTGGCGGCGCATGTGGGCAAGTTGCTGCAGTCGGCGCTGGACAATGCGAATTTTCTCAGTGCCGAAAAGAATCTTGACGTGGAGATCGACAACTTGTACGTGAAGAGTGCGATCGCCAACGATGGACCTCGCATGAAGCGCATTCGTCCGGCGCCGCAGGGACGCGCGTATCGCTATCAGCGGCGCATTTCTCATATCGAGTTGATTTTGGCGGAACGCGGGCAGGGTGGGGACTCGGGCGCCAGACATGCTGGTGATGCCAGGACGGCGGCTGCGACTCCGGCTAAGGGGAAACGGCGCGCTCCGGCGGCGAAAAAGGCGAACAAGAAGAAACTGGCTGCGAAATAGGTTCGCCCGGACCCATGCGTCCGGGGTTACGTCAGTAGGTTCGATTTGAGCAGGTTCGATTTAGGAGATGCAATGGGACAAAAAGTCCATCCTTACGGTTTTCGCCTCGGCTTTACCAAGCCGTGGAAGTCGCGCTGGTTTGCCGAGCGGGACTACGACAAGCAGCTGCATGAGGACGTCAAGCTGAAGGCAGAATTGAAGGACAAGCTGAAATCGGCGGGCGTCAGTTCGATCGAGATCGAGCGGCCGGGCAACAAGCTGCGCATCATCATTAAGACGGCGCGGCCCGGCATCATCATCGGGCGCAAAGGCGCGGAGATCGACAAGCTCAAAGCCGACCTGCAGAAGCGCACGGCGGGCAAGGATATTTTTGTCGACATCCAGGAAGTGCACAAGCCTGAGCTGGATGCGCAGCTGGTTTCGGAGTCGATTGCGCTGCAACTGGAAAAGCGAGTGGGTTTCCGTCGAGCGATGCGCAAGGCCGTCGACTCGGCGCTGCGTTTCGGCTGCAAGGGAATCAAAGTGCGGGTGAGCGGACGGCTGAATGGCAATGAAATCGCTCGTTCGGAGTGGTATCTGCAGGGGCGATTGCCGCTGCACACCTTGCGCGCGGATATTGACTACGGTTTCACCGAAGCGCGCACGACTTATGGCGTGATTGGCGTGAAGTGCTGGGTATACAAGGGCGAAATTCTGCCGCAGAAGAAGCGCGAAGCCGTGGCGGCGGGCGGATTCTAAAAAGGTTTAGCTAGAAGTTAAGAGCTGATTCTATGTTGATGCCAAAGAAAGTGAAGTATCGCAAGCAGCAGCGCGGGCGCATGTGTGGCAAGGCCTGGCGCGGATCCACGCTGGCGTTCGGCGACTTCGGGCTGAAGGTGCTCGAGCCTGGGTGGATCACGGACCGGCAGATCGAAGCCAGCCGCGTGGCCATGACGCGCTTCGTGAAGCGCGGCGGAAAGATCTGGATTCGCGTGTTCCCCGACAAGCCGGTCACCAAGAAGCCTGCCGAAACCCGCATGGGCAAGGGCAAGGGAGCGCCGGATCACTGGGTAGCGGTAGTGCGTCCGGGAAAGATTCTGTTTGAGATGGAGGGTGTGACTCTCGCCGACGCAAGCGAGGCGATGCGGTTGGCGTCGCACAAGCTGGCGCTGCGAACGACGCTGGTGAAGCGCGAAGGCGCGGGGCACTAGGAAGAAGCTGGCAGCTATCAGCTTTCAGCTGTCAGCTCCGAGTGGAGCGGCTGATAGCTGAGAGGTAACAGCCGAAAGCTGGTTAAAGATTTTATGAAGGCAGACAAAATCAGAAATTTGACGGAAGAAGAACTTCGCAACCAGGAAGGCGAGCTGGCCGACCAGCTCTTCAAGCTGAAATTTCAGCTGAACATGGGGCAGACGGAGAGCCTGAAGAAGATTCGCGGCCTGCGCAAGGATATTGCGCGCGTCAAGACCATACGCGGCGAGCGCGAGCGTTCGACGGCAACGGAGAAACGATAATGGTGGAAACCAATATAGCAGCCCAAGGCACGGAAAAAGTCCAGGGTCGCCGCAAAGAGGTGGTGGGAGAAGTGGTCTCCAACCGTATGCAGAAGACGATTGTGGTCAAGGTTACGCGCAAGAAGGCGCATCCCTTTTACAAGCGCGTGGTGGCCCGCAACAAGAAGTTTTATGCGCATGACGAGAAGAACGAGGCGCATGTGGGCGACGTGGTGCGGATTGAGGAGACGCGCCCGCTGTCGAAGCTGAAGCGCTGGAAGCTGAAGGATATTGTACGCAAGGCGGCGCTGGTACCGGAAGCGGCTGTCGAGGTGGCGAGCTAGCGCGTTAGTGCCGACAAGAAACAGATTCCTCCCCTGCGCTTCGCTTAGGGTGGGAATGACAGGGATAGGGAGATGGACGCCATGGCTGTGATGATGAGATCGATGCTGGAGGTCGCGGACAATTCCGGCGCCCGCAAGCTGCAGATGATTCTGCCGCTCGGCGGATCGACCGGATTGAATGCCGGGCTGGGCGACATAATCACGGCGGCAGTGAAAGAGTCGGCGCCCGAGGGCCAGGTACAGAAGGGCAAAGTGGTGAAGGCGGTCATCGTGCGTACGCGGAAAGAACATCGCCGGCGCGACGGAACCTACATCCGCTTCGACCAGAATGCCGCGGTGCTGATCAATGATGCGGGCGAGCCGGTAGGCACGCGCGTGTTCGGGCCGGTGGCTCGCGAACTGCGTGAGAAGAAATTTTTGAAGATTGTTTCGCTGGCACCGGAAGTGATTTAGGGGCAGGTTTCAAGGTTTCAGAGTCTCAAGGTTTTCAAGGCGCCTTGCGACGTCGAAATCCTGGAATTTGTTCTTGACCTTGAAACGTTGAAACCTTGAAACCTTGTAATTATGAGAACTGTAAGCACTGAAAACAAGCGAGTGGATTTACGGCGGAATGACACCGTGAAGGTGATCACCGGCCGCGATAAAGGCAAGGAAGGGCGCGTGCTGCGCGTGTTTCCGAATGACGCCAAGTTGCTGGTGGAGCACGTGATGATGGTGAAGAAGCACGTGCGGCCGAACCCGCAGCGCAACATCAAGGGCGGAATTGCCGAGCAGGAGAGCCGGATTGCGATCTCCAATGTGCAACTGGTGTGTCCGACTTGCGGGCCGGTGCGCATTGGCCACGAAGTGCGCGGTGATCGCAAGGTGCGCGTGTGCAAGAAGTGCGGAACGACGTTGGATAAGTAGATCTCACGAACCGGTAAACACTCCGAACCCGTGAGAGGAAAAGACTACGATGGCAAAAGATAAAAAGGGACAGAAAGAATCGTCGCAGGAGCAGAAGGCGCCCGATCAGGCGCGGCACAGCGCGAAGGAGCGTCCGCGGCTGCGATCGCGCTTCGAGAAGGAAGTGGCTCCCGCATTGCTGAAGGAACTGGAACTGAAGAACGTGATGGCGGTTCCGCGGCTGCACAAGATCGTAGTGAACATGGGCGTGGGCGAAGCCACGCAGAATTCGAAGGTTCTTGATCCGGCGGTGAATGAACTGGGGCAGATTACCGGGCAGAAGCCCGTCGTGACGCGGGCCAAGAAGTCGATTGCGGCGTTCAAAGTGCGCCAGGGGCAATCGATTGGCGCCATGGTGACGCTGCGCGGCGACCGCATGTACGAATTTTTCGATCGGCTGGTGAATGTCGTTCTGCCGCGGGTACGCGACTTCCGCGGCGTGTCCAGCAAGTCGTTCGATGGACGCGGAAATTACACTATCGGCCTGCACGACCAGTTGATCTTCCCGGAGATCTCTTACGAGAGGGTCGACAAACAGAGAGGCATGAATGTCACCATTGTGACCACCGCCGCGAACGATAATCAGGCGCGCTCGCTTTTGAAACATATGGGCATGCCGTTCCGGGCTTAGCAAGGCTTCAGGATTTCGAGCCAGGTTTCAACGTATCAGGTTCAACGACAAAGTTTTTTGAGGATGGAATGACGACAGCAAAACGAGTCAAAGACGCAAAGATTCAAGAGACGTTTCAGAAGGCGCGCGACAACAAAGAGCCGAAGCCCAAGTTCTCCACGCGCCGGCACAACCGCTGCAAGCTGTGCGGGCGGCCGCGCGCTTTTCTGCGCAAGTTCGGCATTTGCCGTTTATGCTTCCGTGGGCTCGCGCTGCGCGGCGAGATTCCAGGGGTTTCGAAGTCGTCGTGGTAGGGAGCGCGACTTCTCGCCTCAGGCGAGAGTCGTGCTGAGGGTAAGGATCCTTCGCGGCAAACTACGCCGCTCAGGACGACAACCCTCAAAAGTAAGCTGCTGCAGGTTCTCCGCTGGTCGCGGAGCGAACGGGTGGCTAGAGGAGAAGCAAACGATGAGGTTGACCGATCCGGTCGCAGACATGCTGACGCGAGTGCGGAATGCACTCCAGGCCCGGCACCAGAAGGTGGATATTCCGGCTTCGCGGTTGAAGCTGGAGATTGCCCGCATCCTGAAGGAAGAGGGTTACATCTCCAATTTCAAGCCGACGGAAGAAGAAGGCCATAAGGTCATCCGGATTTACCTGAAGTACGGCGCTAACAACGAAGCGGCAATCTCGAAGGTGGAGCGTGTATCGCGCCCTGGATGCCGCGTCTACGTGCGCCGCAGTGAGATTCCGCGCGTGCTCGGAGGCATGGGGATCAACATCCTCACCACTCCGCGCGGCGTGATGACCGGCCGCCAGGCGCGCAGGGAAGGCGTGGGCGGCGAGTTGCTGTGCCAGATTTACTAGAAAAAAACTATCAGCTATCAGCCGTGAGCTCTCAGTTAAGGGCGTGCGGTTTTGAAGAAGCTGAGAGCTGAAAGCTGAGAGCTGACATGTCACGAATTGGAAAAAAGCCGATCCCGATCCCAAAAGGGGTGACGGTCAAAATCGAAGGCAATACGGTCGCGGTGCAGGGGCCGAAGGGCAAGCTGGATACGGCGCTGCCGGAGGGCATTACCTTTCAGCAGAAGGATGGAATCATCGTCGCGGTTCGCGAGGACGATTCGCAGGCGGCGCTGCACGGACTGGCGCGAGCTCTGGTCAACAACGCGGTTGAGGGCGTGACCAAGGGCTGGACGCGCGAACTGGAAATCGTCGGCATCGGCTACCGCGCCGAAATGAAGGGCAAGACGATGGTCGTGTTCAACCTGGGCTACTCGCATCCGATCGAGTACCCGTTGCCGACTGGCGTGGATGCGATGGTCGACCCGAAGCAGACGAAGATTGCGCTCACGGGGATCGACCGGCAGAAGGTGGGACAGGTGGCGGCGGAGATGCGGTCGCTTCGTCCACCCGACCCGTACAAGAACAAGGGCGTGCGGTATGCGGGAGAGCGGCTGAAGAAGAAGGTCGGAAAGACGGGAGCGAAGTAAGCCGTCGTTGGCCGCGGCGATGTGAGGACGACTTCAAGATTTGATAACGCCGTCGGGGGTCTTTGGCCAACGACGAACGACCAAGGACAGATTTCATGCTGACAAGAATCACGAAAAACCAAAAGCGCGGGCACGTGCACGACCGCATTCGAAAAAAGATGCAGGGTACCGCAGAACGTCCGCGGCTGAATGTGTACCGTTCGCTGAACCATATTTATGTGCAGGTGATCGACGACCTGCACGGCAAGACGCTGGTCTCCGCCAGTACTGCCGAGGGTAAAAAAGACGACCGGCGGACAGGCGGGAACGTGGCTTCCGCGAAAGCGATTGGAAAGACCATCGCCGAGCGGGCCAAGGCCAAGGGCGTGACCCAGGTTGTGTTCGACCGGGGCGGCTACATTTATCACGGACGCGTGAAGGCTGTGGCCGATGCGGCGCGCGAAGCGGGATTGAAGTTCTAGTTATGAGTTTTGAGCTGCGAGCTAGGAGCAAATCGGGTTTGCTCGCGGCTCATAGCTCGTAGCTCGAAGTGAAAAAATATGCCAACAATCATTAAGAAGCTTGATGCAGGATCGTATCAGCTGAAAGACCAGGTGGTCGCCATCAACCGCGTGACCAAGGTGGTCAAAGGCGGCAAGAATCTTTCGTTCGCCGCGCTGGTTGTGGTGGGCGACCCTTCGGCCGGAGTGGTGGGCCATGGCGCCGGAAAAGCCAAGGAAGTTCCGCAGGCCATTCGCAAGGCCATTGAGTCGGCCAAGAAGAATCTGATCAAGGTCAACCTGACGCAGACCAGCATTGCCCACCTGGTGCTTGGACGTTACGGTTCGGGCAAGGTGCTTCTGAAGCCGGCGCCCGAAGGCACAGGCGTGATCGCCGGGGGCGCGGTACGGGCGGTGATGACCTCGGCGGGCGTGCAGAACGTTCTGACGAAGTCCATCGGCACGACAAATCCGCACAACGTGATCAAGGCAACATTCGACGCGCTCAAGCAATTGAAGACGCGCGAAGGCGTCGCGACCATGCGCGGGAAGACGGCGCAGGAGCTGTAGCGGCATCAGGGGATAAAGCCCGGTGGTGTAAGGCCAGGAACGGCGCGACTAAAGTCGCACCCTTTCAAAGCGATTTACAAAAAGATTCTTTGAGGTTCTTTGAGGTTTACGAAATGACGGCGAAGAAAACGAATTCGGGCGGCGGCAATATTCACCTGAAATGGGTGCGCTCCGCGATCTGTGCCCCGGTGAAACAGAAGCGGGTGATCAAGGGACTCGGTTTTACCCGGCTGAACCAGGTAATTGAGCGTCCCGACACCAACGCGATCCGCGGCATGGTAGCGAAGGTTCCGCACCTGGTGGAGTTTGTGGACTAACTGCAAGTTTCAAGATTTCAGAGTTTCACGGTTTCCGACGAGCACAAGAAGACTTGAAACTCTGAAACTTTGAAACCTGGATTTAACTATGAATTTATCCAATATTCGAGCACCGAAAAAGGCGACGGAAAAGCGCAAACGCGTGGGGCGCGGCATGGGCTCCGGCATGGGCAAGACCTCGACTCGTGGACACAAGGGGCAGCGTTCGCGCACCGGTTCGCGCATGATTCGCGGCTTTGAGGGTGGGCAGATGCCGCTGCACCGCCGCATGCCGAAGCGCGGCTTCACCAACATTTTCCGCAAGGAATTCAACATCGTGAGCCTGGAACGGCTGGTGGAGATGGGCAAGGACTTTCATGGCGAGCCCATCACTCCCGAGGTGCTGCGCAAGGCCGGAGTCATTAGGACCAAGCATCCGGTGAAAATTCTAGGCGACGGCGAGTTGAAAGTTGCGCTCACGGTGCACGCGCACAAGTTTTCGAAGTCGGCGCAGGAAAAGATTACCAAGGCGGGCGGCAAGATTGAGGTGCTGCAGTAATGTTCGACAAACTGGCGAATATCTTTCGGATTCCGGACCTGCGCAAACGCATCCTGTTTACTCTGGCGATGCTATTCGTGTACCGGTTGGGCGGGCATCTTCCGACACCAGGGATCGATACGGCCAAGCTGGAAAATTTCTTCACGCAGAGCAGTACGAGCGGTTCGTTGTTGGGGTTTGTCGATCTGTTCTCGGGCGGGCAGTTGCGCCGCATGACGATTTTCGCCCTGGGCATCATGCCGTACATTACGGCCTCGATTATTCTGCAGTTATTGACCGTGGTGTATGAGCCCTTGGCCAAGCTGCAAAAAGAAGGCGAACTCGGGCGCAAGAAAATCACGCAGTGGACGCGTTACATTACGGTGATTCTGAGCGCGGTGCAATCGTTCGGGATTGCTGTCGGGCTGGAAAAAGGCGGCTTCGCGCTCAGTCCTGGGTGGACATTCAGATTTATGACCATGCTGACCCTGACCACGGGCAGCGCTTTCATTATGTGGCTGGGCGAGCAGATTACCGACCGCGGCGTCGGTAATGGAATGTCGCTGCTGATCTTCGCCGGCATTGTGGTGGGCTTGCCGCGGGGCGTCGTGGATTTGATGCTCAAGGCCAAGAATGCCGCGTGGGGCGCCATGACCTTCCCGCTGATGGTGTTCCTGATCATCTTTATGATCGCGGTGGTGGCCTTCATTGTTTATGTGGAGCGAAGCGAGCGGCGTATTCCCGTGCAATACGCCAAGCGCGTCGTGGGACGGAAAGTAATGGGCGGTCAGTCAACCCACCTGCCGCTGCGGGTGAATGCCGGCGGGGTGATGCCGGTGATCTTCGCGTCTTCGATTCTGACGTTACCGCAAACAGTCGGCTATGGGATGCGCAATAACCGCTATTTCGGGGATTTGTTCCGCTGGCTGGGATGGGGTGAGCCGCTTTACACCCTGCTCTACGCGGTCGGCATTATTTTCTTCGCGTATTTCTACGTTTCCATCGTGTTCAATCCCAGTGAAGTTGCCGACAATATGCGGAAGTATGGTGGATTTATTCCCGGTATTCGTCCCGGGAAACGCACTGCGGACTTCATCAATGAAGTGCTCACGCGCATCACGCTGGTGGGAGCGCTGTATCTGATTATCATTTCATTCATCCCGGAGTGGATGATCGCCGGCATCCACCTCAACCACCTTTACGGCCCGATTGGGAGATGGTTTGAATTTCTGCCGAACTGGGTGACGAATGGTTTAGGTGTGACGTTTTATTTTGGTGGAACGTCGCTGCTGATCGTGGTCGGCGTGGCCATGGACACGGTCACGCAGGTCGAGGCGCAATTGATCATGCGCCACTATGACGGCTTTACGCCTCGCAGCGGACGTATTCGCGGCCGCCGCACCTGGTAGCAGTGCAGTTCAGTTCGTAGAGACGTAGCTTGCCTGCGTCTTGCCTGCGCCACCGGGCGTTGCGCTGCAAGGAGGAGCCGTTGCAAGCAACGTCTCTGTGAAATGTGGGGTTGCTGCACCTCGGCTGGGCGCCGGGGAGACTGAGCTCGGGAGGCTTTCGTCAAGCCGATGGTGCAGGAAACCTCGCGTGACGTAGGTCCCGTGGTGCTGCTCGGACCGCCGGGTGCCGGAAAGGGCACTCAGTCCAAGCGCATCATGCAACGCTATAGAATTCCCCAGATATCGACCGGGGACCTGTTGCGCGAGAATGTAGTGCTCGGAACGAAACTCGGGCTGGCTGCCAAGGCGGTCATGGCGCGGGGAGAGCTGGTTTCCGACGACCTGGTGTGCATAATGGTCCGCGACCGGCTGCTGCAGCCGGACTGTAAGCGAGGCTATGTTTTGGACGGGTTTCCCCGGACTGCAGCCCAAGCCGGATGGCTCGATGCCCTGCTGGAGCATGAGCTCTTTGACAACTCGCGTCCGACCCGGGCCTGGCCAATTGTGATCCGCCTGGACGTGGACTATAATCAATTATTGCTCCGGATTACCGGACGCCGTTCTTGCCCTTCTTGTGGACGGATCTATAACATCCACTTCCAGCCGCCTCGCGTCGATGAAGTTTGCGATGTAACCGGGGAGAAGCTGGAGACCCGCAATGATGACCGGTTGGAAGTCATTCAACCCAGACTTACGGCTTATCAGGAGCAGACTCGTCCGGTAGCGGACTATTATCAGCGCACGGGCAGATTGATCTCGGTGAATGGAGATCTCCCGGTGGATGCTGTCACGGAACAGATTTTCCGGATATTGGAAGATCATCATGCGTGAGAATCACGCTTAAGAAGAATGGCGATCGTGTGTAAATCATCGGCGGAGATTGACAAGATGCGGCACAGCGGCCGCATCGTGCGCCAGGTTCTCGATTACGTTAGGACACTGGTGGCGCCGGGGGTGTCAACGATGGATTTGGAGCGCGCCGCCGAGAAGAAGATTAAGGAACTCGGGGCCAAGCCGGCGTTCAAGGGATACTACGATTATCCCTGCGTGTTGTGCACCTCGGTGAATGAAGAGATCGTGCACGGCATCCCGTCGGAAAAACGCGTGTTGCAGGAAGGCGACATCGTTTCGATCGACTGCGGCGTGGTGCTTGACGGTTACTACGGCGACGCCGCAATCACGGTTCCTGTGGGCGAGGCGGTGAAGCCGGAGTTGCAGAAGCTGTTGGAAGTGACGGAAGCGTCGTTGTATCGCGGGATCGAGCAGGCTCGCATTGGGAATTCGGTTGGCGACGTGGGCGCGGCGGTGCAGGAGCATGTGGAAGCCGCGGGATTCAGCGTAGTGCGCGAGTTCGTCGGGCATGGGATCGGGACGCGACTGCACGAGGAGCCCCAGGTGCCGAATTACGGAGCCCGTGGCCACGGGGCCAAGTTGCGGGAAGGCATGGTCATTGCGATCGAGCCCATGGTGAATTCGGGCAAACCTGAGACGCGCGTTCTGGGTGATAAATGGACGGCGGTCACGGCGGACGGCAGCTTCAGCGCGCATTTTGAACATTGCGTGGCAGTGACGCGCGACGGCCCGGTGATTTTGACGCAGTGAGCTGCGAGTCGCGAGCTACGAGGTATGAGTAAGATCATTTTGCTCGCAGCTCATAGCTCGCCACTCGAAGCTGACTTAAGGAGTCGATGAGCAAAGAAGACGCGATTGAAGTGATGGCAGTCGTGCTGGAGCCGCTGCCCAATGCCATGTTCCGGGTGGAACTGGAAAATAAACATCAAGTGCTGGCGCATGTTTCGGGAAAGATGCGGAAGAATTTCATTCGCATTCTGCCCGGGGACAAGGTCGCGGTGGAACTTTCCCCCTACGACCTGAATCGCGGACGGATTGTGTATCGCTACAAATGAGGCCGTTTAGCGGGCGTGAGCCCGCTGGCGTCATCCTGAGCGTTCTTTGCGAAGGATCTCACGGGGGCTAATAGGGTAGAAAGTTATGAAAGTACGAGCATCGGTAAAGAAAATTTGCGACAAATGCAAGGTCATCCACCGCAAGGGTGTGGTGCGGGTGATTTGCGTCAACTCAAAACATAAACAGCGCCAGGGCTAAGAGCGGCGAGGCTTCGAGTTCTGAGCCGTGAGCAATCGCGCTCAGGTTGCTCTTAGCTCAAAACTCGCAGCTCGAAGCTGAAAGCCAAGAAGCTCTCGGAGGCACAAAGGAATATGGCACGTATTGCAGGCGTCGATCTTCCGCGCCAGAAGCACATCAACATCGCGCTGACATACATTTACGGCATCGGACATCCACGCGCCAGCCGTCTCTGCGATGAGGCCAAAGTGGACCCGATGAAAACGGTGCAGGACCTCAGCGAAGAAGAGGTCAACCGCATTCGTACGGTCATTGAGGCCGAGGGCCTGGTGGAAGGCGATCTGCGCAAGGAAGTTTCGATGAACATCAAGCGGCTCATCGAAATCGGCTCCTATCGCGGATTCCGGCACCGCCGCAACCTGCCGGTTCGCGGCCAGCGCACGCACACAAACGCCCGTACCCGCAAAGGTCCGCGCAAAGGAACGGTCGCACAGAAGAAGAAGGCGACGGCAAAGACGTAAAGCGTTGTTGGTCGTTGGTCGTCGGCCAAAACCGAGAGTGTCGAAGTATACGACCTATTTGATTTCATGTTTGCTTGGATTGTGGTTGTTAGGCTTTTTGCCATCGACCAACGACCAGCGACCAAGGACGCCTTTTATGGCTAAACCAGCAGCAGCGGGCGGCGCGGCCGCCGCACCGGATAAAAAGGGCAAGAAGAAAACCTTTAAAAAGAAGGAACGCAAGCACGTTCCGCACGGGCTTTGCTACGTGCAGGCGTCCTTCAATAACACGATCGTGACCATCACCGACATGAATGGCAACGTTCTGTCGTGGAA
Source organism: uncultured Acidobacteriaceae bacterium (assembly GCA_963709305.1). GTDB lineage: Bacteria > Acidobacteriota > Terriglobia > Terriglobales > Acidobacteriaceae > Sulfotelmatobacter. The sequence goes on from CAVPWO010000020.1 coordinate 59,296, forward strand.
GAGTTCGGGATCGCTCGGCTTCCGGGGATCGCGCAAGGGCACGCCCTTCGCCGCCCAGCAGGCCGCGTCAAATGCCGCGAACATGGCGCGGGATCACGGGGTGCGCAGCGTGGACGTACGCGTTAGCGGCCCTGGCTCCGGCCGCGAGTCTGCGGTACGTGCGTTGGCGGCTTCGGGAATTGAAGTACGCTCGATTCGCGACGTGACGCCGATTCCGCACAACGGCTGCCGTCCGCCAAAGAGACGTCGCGTGTAAGCTGCTGGTGTTGGGAGCGAGGTTTCAAAGTGGCAAAGTTTCAAGGTTTCAACGTCAGGACCTTGAAACATTGAAACCTTCGAAACTTTGAAACATTGATTTTTGTCCGGGACGAAGGGTGAAGCCAAACCCGTAAACCGGTCATCTAAAGGAGAAGAAACTTGGCACGTTATACCGATGCAGTCTGCCGTCTATGCCGCCGCGAGGGCATGAAGCTGTTCCTCAAAGGCGCAAAGTGTTTCAGCGACAAGTGTCCTATCGAGAAGCGCAACTTCGCTCCTGGACAACATGGGAAAGACCGGAAGGCGAAAATCGTTGGCTACGGCCTGCAGTTGCGCGAAAAACAGAAGGCCAAACGTATTTACTTTACGCAGGAAGGCCAGTTCCGCAACTACTTCGAGAAGGCCGCGCGCTCCCAGGGCGTGACCGGCGAGAGGTTGTTGCAGCAACTGGAGCGGCGCCTCGACAATGTGGTCTACCGTCTGGGATTCGCTCAGTCGCGGCGTCAGGCGCGCCAGTTGGTGCGTCACGGGCACGTTGCCGTGGATAACCGCAAGGTCAATATTCCTTCGTACGAAGTGAGTGCAGGGGAAGAGATCGCCATCCGCGAGAACAGCAAGAAGCTTACCGTGCTGGAACTGGCGAAGGAATTTGCCAGCCACGGTACCATGCCGAGTTGGCTGGAAGTGGATCGCGATAATTACAAGGCGCGCGTGCTCTCGCTGCCCAAGCGCGAAGATATTCAGTTGCCGGTGAACGAGCAGCTGATTGTTGAGTTGTACAGCAAATAGTCGTTGGTCCTTAGTCGTTCGTCGTTGGCTAACGACCAACGACGAATAGCCAACGACGGTTTTACGGTCCATATTTTCGTGCCAGATCAGCCTCTGCTGACACTCGACCTGAGTCCGGACCGATTCAGGGAGTCAGCTTTGAGCCAAACGGCCGAAGGAGAAACAGAATGCTTTGGAAAGGTTTTCAGAAACCGAAACGTCTCGCAACCGACACCTCCAGCCTCACCGACAAGTACGGCATGTTCTGGGCGCAGCCTTTTGAGCGTGGCTTCGGCACGACCGTGGGCAATGCCCTGCGGCGCGTGCTGCTGAGCTCGATTGAAGGCGCGGCCGTCACCGCGGTGAAGATGGAAGGCGTGCTGCACGAATTCCAGTCGATCCCCGGCGTAGTCGAGGACGCGACTGACATCATCCTCAACCTCAAGCAGATTCCATTCAAGCTGTCGGGCGACGCGCCGAAGGCGATTTACCTGCGCGCGGATCAGCCGGGCGTAGTCACCAGTGGCATGATTGAAGCCGATGGAGACGTCGAAGTGCTCGACAAAGACGTCTACATCGCGACCGTCAGCGAAGGTGGCAAACTCGACATGGAGATGCGGCTGAAGCGCGGCCGCGGCTACACCTCCGCCGACAAAAACTTTGACGAGGATCTCGGGATCGGCTTCATTCCCATTGATTCTGTTCATTCGCCCGTGCGCAAGTGCAACTATACGGTAGAAGCGGCGCGTCTCGGACAGATCACCGACTACGACAAACTGACTCTCGAAGTGTGGACCAACGGCTCCATCACCCCGGCCGATTCGCTTGGCCTGGCGGCGAAGCTGCTGAAGGACCATATGAATATCTTCATCAACTTCGAAGAAGAAATCGAAACCGGCACATCGTCTTCCGACGATCGCAAGCCCGAGATCCACAACGAGAATCTCAACCGTTCCGTGGAAGAGCTCGAGCTTTCCGTGCGCAGTTACAATTGTCTGAAGAACGCGAATATCCAGACCATCGGAGAACTCGTGCAGAAGACCGAATCCGAAATGCTGAAGACTAAGAATTTCGGACGCAAGTCACTGAACGAGATCAAGGAGATTCTTTCCTCGATGGGTCTGAGCCTGGGCATGAAGATCGACGAGCACGGCAATGCGGTGCCCGGCCCGACTTCGAATCAGGTGCTTCCGGCTTCCGCCTACGGACCGGACGATCAGCTGTAGGAAGCAAGGTTTCAACGTTTCAGGGTTTCAAGGTTTCAAAGGACCCGACGAAGCGAATGCTCTGGGAAGGGCACGGCCTAGGCCGTGCCGCCCGAGGCCAGAAGAATCGGGGCCTTAGCCCCTGAGGGTTTCCCATGCGTCACAAAGTTGCAGGATACAAACTCGGACGGAACACGGCGCATCGGCGCTCGCTGCTGCGCAACCTTGTCACTTCGGTGATTGTGGAGGAGCGCATCGAGACCACCGTTCCCAAGGCTAAGGCTGCTCGGCCGATCGTCGAGAAGATGATTACGCTGGGCAAACGCGGAGACCTTGCCGCGCGGCGTCTGGCCACCGCTTACCTGATGACCGATGAGGCCGTGGTGAAATTGTTCGACACCGTGGGCCCACGTTTCGGCGATCGCGAAGGCGGCTACACGCGCATCATTCGCACTCATTGGAATAAAGGCGATGGCGCCGATAAGGCTTTTCTCGAGCTGTTGGGCAGCGAGAAAATTCTCGACGAGAAGAAAGAAAAGCGCGCCGAAGCTCGCGCCAAAAAAGCTGCCGAAGCCAAGAAGGCGATGGAAGACGCCGAGGCGCAGGCGCAGCACGATGGCGGCGTCGAGCCGGTCAAAGAAGAAGCCGAAGATAAGAAAGAATAGTTCGCCCATTGTAGTTGTTTGCGTGAGGCGCGGCCCGAGGCCGCGCCTTTTCTTTCGGCTCGTGTGGAGCGGGCACTCCTGCCCGCTGGTTTTTATGGTTGTACAGGCAAGCGGGCAAGAGTACCCGCTCCACACTCTCAGATGCACGCGTATGCCGCAGTCGTACATGTCCTTCCGCGTCTTCCGCTGGTAATCTTTCCTCGCATTCGCCGACTCCATAAACTCTATTCAATGGCCTTCACCCGCACACAAATCGGGATCGCCGTCGGCGCCGGAACTCTGCTGGTGATGATATTTGTCGGCTACATGTGGTGGCTGAGCAATCAAGGGCCGGTGTTGGCGCGCTCGGAAGATCACGATCCGCTGACCGGACTGCCGATCAGCATCAAGATGAATCCGTTGCGCGATCGCTCGACCGAGCACGCGGCCAACAAGTTCCTCCACGAACTGCGTGAAGGGCACTGCGACGAGCTGCTCTCCAGGTGGGAGCACGATTACCACAAGAAATATGCGAAGTACATTTGCAGTTCCGAGGCGCAGCACCCGCTGCTCTCCTGGGAACTGGTGGATTGGGAAGACGCTGCGCCGCTTGTCATTCTTCACTATCGGGGAAAACGGCCAAGCAACGCGGGTCCGTCCCAACCGGGAATTGATCAGGATCTCTTTACCCTCACCGTCGAGAATCAGCGCGGCGAGTGGGTGGTGACGAAGTACGACGCGATGTACTGAAGAGCAGCTCTCACCTATCAGCTTTCAGCTCGCGCGGCCAAGTCGGGCCGAAACCTACTACCAGAGGCTGGTGTCTAACTAAGGCATGCGATTTCGTTGGAGAGCGATCCTTTCTGGCTGCGGCCTCGTCCTGTTTGCGATCGGGACGTATGCGGACGTTCGAAAGAACCAGGATCTCCACCACGGCCCTAGCCGCTATTTCTGGTGGTCCGCCATGCGGTTGGACTCTGATCCGCTGAACAGGCATTCCGAAGCCCCGGCCCCGCTCGCTTGTATAAACGGGACAGATGGGACAGGGAACCGCTTGGCCACCGAGCCTCTGGGAACTTGGGTCGATCCTGGGTGGCTGGCAAAATGCTTCATATTGACGGACCTTCCCGCATTTCTCGCCACGAAGGGAATCGTCCGGGGCCTGGCACGGCTGGGTGTCAGCGAGATCCCGAGCTTCTTCGTCTCGATGCCACTCCTGACTCTAGCCTGGTTCTACTTCGTCGGATGGCTATTTGATCGGTGGCGTAGCAAGCGTGCGCGAACATGATAAAAACTCTTTATGCCCGTGCGCTCCTCGGACTCTCCCCCCTCTGCCTCTCGCAACATCTACGCCTTCGGCATCACTTCGTTCTTGAACGACACGGCCACCGAGATGGCTTACTGGGTGCTGCCGGCATTTCTGGTTTCGCTCGGAGCGGGGCCGGCGCAGTTGGGATTGATTGAGGGCGTCGCCGAGAGCGTCGCATCGTTCGCGAAACTCTTCTCGGGATATCTAACCGACCGTATCGATCGCCGCAAGCCGCTGGTGGTCGCGGGATATGCTGTCGCAAACGCGGTTAAGCCCTTACTGGCGCTAGCGACCGCATGGTGGCACATTCTGCTGATTCGGTTTAGCGACCGGCTGGCCAAGGGTGTGCGCGGGGCGCCGCGCGATGTGATGGTCGCCGAATCTGTTCCCAAGGAACGGCTAGGGTCGGCTTACGGGCTCATTCAGTCGATGGATTCCGGTGGCGCGATCGCGGGGCCGCTGGCCGCTCTCATCCTGCTGGCGCATTACGGAATCCGCGGCGTTTTCTGGGCCGCGGCGATTCCGGGTGCGCTGTGCGTGATGGTGGCGCTGTTCGGCATTCGCGAAACCAAACAGCAGTCATCCGATGCGAATTCGGCCGAGAAATCAGGAAAGTATTCCAGCGAGCGTGCCGGAAAGGCAGCCGAGGCGGCTGTCCCTACGCGAGCTGTTCCTACGCGAGCAGGCGAACGGTTGCCAGGGGCGTTCTACACGGTTCTGATCGCGGTGACTTTGTTTTCGCTGGGGAATTCCAGCGACATGTTCCTGGTGATGAGAGCACAGAACGTTGGCATCGCTGTGGCCATGGCACCGCTGCTGGGGTTGGTGTTCAATCTGACGTACACGCTTGGATCGTGGCCTGCGGGATGGTTCAGCGACCGTTTTTCGCGGCGCTGGATCGCGGCTGGCGGATATCTTATCTTCGCGGCGGTTTATTTCGTGTTCGGCCGCGCTCCATCCACACTTGCGATATGGATCGCAATGGCGGTCTACGGACTGTATTACGCCCTGACGCAGCCGGTGCTGAAGGCACTCGTGGTTGAGACTGTTGGGCAGGAGGTGCGCGGGCGAGCGCTGGGCGTATATTTCTTCGTGACCAGCGTGGCCACACTGGCGGCCAGCCTGATTACGGGAGAATTGTGGAAGCACTATGGCGCGGGGGTCCCATTTTATTTTTCCGCGGGGCTGGCCGCGGTCTCCGCGATGTTACTGGTGCTCCGGCCCCCCAAGACTCATCGCCTGCCGGCAATCATTTCGTAATCGGTGAACACTACTTCCTCGCTGACCAATTCGGGCGTGTAAATGGATTCGAATCGCTTTACCGCCTCGGACTGGCCGTGACGAATTTGTGCGACCTCATCTTCGAAGATGAATAAATGCAGGAAGCGAGTTGGATCGTCTGATTGTTGCCAGGCGAGATACATCTGCGTGCCAGGTTCATTGGCCTTCACATAAACGACGAACTCTTTGATGGCGTGCTTGACTTTGTCCACTCCCGATAGTCTGACCTGATATCCACCAGTCTGATAGATCGGCATTTCGAAATCTCCTTTCGAATCGGAGAATTGTCCCTGAGAAGCTACCACGCGAGACGGACCGTGACGCCGGCTGACTCGGCCCTCAGTTCTGTTTGACGCGGACAACTTCAGTTTGGCTATGATTCCTGGCAAGTTTTTGAGAGCTGACATAGTAAAGCAAGACTAGGGCCTGCGCCGCAATTCCGGCGCAGGTGTCGAGCAGAACGTCGCGCGGCGTTCCGGTGCGCGACGGGATGAAGCTCTGGTGCCATTCATCCAGACTGGCAACCAAAGCAGTTCCTAGCACTGCAAGAGTCGCCCACCGAAGAGTCCACCTGGTGCCGTTGAGGACCGGAAGGGTTTCGCGCCAGGCGCGAAAAAGCAGAACGCTCAGCAGGCCATAACCGAACACGTGTCCGCCTTTGCGGATGTAGAAGTGCAAATGTTCGAAGTGTGCAGGATCCATTCCTAACAAAAAATGCAGCAGAGGATAGAGGATGCGGCTGGTGTTGTTCGACGATGCGAGGTTGGTGGATTCAATGGCAATGACGATCAGCCACAGAATTGCGGCGATCCAGGCTTTCAGAATACGGTGGCGGTCGGTATTCAAGCGACTGTAGCGCTCGCAGTGTTGAAATCCCCACCCTTCGCAAAAAACGCGAGTCGGCCACCCTCAATTGTTTTTCCGGCGAGAGAAAGGACAGTTCTACTCGATAGCATAGTTGGGAGCCTCGCGAGTGATCATTACGTCGTGGACGTGGCTCTCGCGCAGGCCGGCGCCGCTGATGCGGACGAAACGCGTCTTCTGCAGCAGTTCGGGAATCGTTGCGCAGCCGCAGTAGCCCATGCCGGATTTCAATCCGCCCACCATCTGGTGGACGATCATCGCAACGGAACCGCGGTAGGGAACGCGTCCTTCAATCCCTTCGGGGACTAGTTTGGCCAAGCGGTTGGCATCGCCGTCGGAAGCGGAGACTGCGGCCGAGGAGTCACCCTCGGTGCTCTGGAAGTAGCGTTCGCTCGATCCCTGAGCCATAGCGCCGATGGAACCCATACCGCGATAGGATTTGAATGAGCGGCCCTGATACAAAATTAATTCGCCCGGACTTTCGTCTGTGCCAGCGAACAGCGATCCGATCATGACGACGCTCGCACCCGCGGCCAGCGCCTTCGTAACGTCGCCGGAGTATTTGATGCCTCCGTCGGCGACGATGGGAACGCCCGCGTCCTTGGTAGCGCGGTAAGCCTCGGCGATCGCGGTGATCTGCGGGACCCCGGCGCCGGTTACGACTCGTGTGGTGCAAATCGAGCCGGGCCCGATGCCGACCTTGATGCCATCCGCGCCGGCGCGAGTCAGTTCGCAGGCGCCGTCGAATGTGGCCACGTTGCCCGCCAGCAGTTCGAGGTGAGGCAATTTCGATTTCACCAGCTTGACCGCGTCGAGCACTTTTGTGGAATGACCGTGCGCGCTGTCGATGGCCAGCACATCCACCTTGGCTTCGGCGAGTTCTTGCGCGCGCTCAAGAAAATCCCCGGTGGCGCCTATTGCTGCGCCCACGCGCAGACGGCCTTGCGAATCCTTGGCAGCATTGGGGTATTTCAGTTTTTTCTGGATGTCCTTGACGGTGATCAAGCCCTTCAGGTTGTACTTGTCATCGACCACGAGAAGTTTCTCCACTCGGTGCTCGTGGAGAATTTTTTCTGCCTCTTCGAGAGTGGTTCCCACGGGCACGGTGATGAGATTGTTCTTGGTCATCACTTTGTCGATGGGAATGTCGAAGCGGGTTTCAAAGCGCAGGTCACGGTTGGTGAGGATGCCAACCAGTTTGCCGTGATCGGTGATGGGAACGCCGGAAATTTTATATTTGCGCATGACGTCAAGCGCGTCGCTGACGCGGTCGGTGGCCGACATGGTCACAGGGTCGACGATCATGCCGCTTTCTGAACGCTTCACCTTGTCGACTTCATTGGCCTGTTGGTCGATACTCAGGTTGCGATGAATGATTCCGAGGCCGCCCTGCTGCGCCAGCGCAATCGCCATGTGCGATTCGGTCACCGTGTCCATGGCGGCGCTCACGACTGGAATATTTAGGCTGATGTTGCGCGTGAGTTGCGTCTGCGTGCTGGCCTGCGCTGGAATCACATCGGAGCGAGCGGGCAGCAGAAGGACGTCGTCGAAAGTAAGAGCTTCAGGAACGGGAAAATGGATCATAATTTTCTCTGGAATCCGAGCCGCGATGATTATTCATTCTAGTGACGGCAGGGCGATTGGGGCAAATGGGGCACGCCGGAGCGAGTAATGGATGAGAGGGAACTCCTTTGCAAGCATGGGTTGGTTTCCCATCTTGCATGCCCTATTTGCGCGTGAGTCGACCCTCGGCTTACCCGGCCTTGCGGTTGTTGTTACCTATCGTTACTCATCGCAGGGCCGGGCGAAGTATCGAAATAATCTGGAGGGCCAGACTGGTTAGTCACTGATCGGCACGTCTTCGAATGGTTGTGTGCCGGGAATGAAGACAGAGATTTTCTTCACATCTGCAGGTACAGAGATGAATTTGGCCCACGTGGATGTGGTCTTCTTGGGGCCAAGGATCACGACTTTTCCTGCAGCGTGAGCGGCGGCAACCGGGTTGCCCCGCTGGTCTTTGGCAACTGGATACTTGATCTTGCCGCGGGCGTCGGCGAGGTAAGCGTGCCAGACGAGGCTATAAGCTTCGCTCGATCCCATGCCGGGAAAAGACTCGCCGAGGCGCTTGGGTTCGTCGGTTTTGTTGCGGTACTCCCACTTGACGGTTAGCGAACCATCGCTGATGCGCTTGACGGAGAGCAAGGCGACTTCGACGCCCTCCACTTCATAGTCGTTGACGCCGATGGCAGGTGTCGCATTCTGATCGTTCGCGCTGGCCGTGGCGGGGCATGGCCGGGCAATCAGAGGCAAGGAGAAGGCGATCAAACCAAGCAGAACTGCCACTGCAACTGAGCGAAGCACGACCCGTTGTGTCTTGTCAGGCATGGCTATCCTCCCTAAATAAGCAATCAAAAGCTGAAGCGAAACGCCGGAGAAATGTACCATAGATGCGCCCCAGCAGGAACCGTGGTGTTAGCGAGTTGGATGGTTTAGGAAGCCGGGAGCTTGCCAGACAAAAGGACAGCTGGGCCTGTGGGTTTTGCACGAGATTTACTTGAGCAGTGTCCGCGGTTTGTCTTTTGCCCACCACGGGCGTATATTAGAGAACTGAGAACTGCTGTGTACCGGCAATTGGCGAAGCACACCAGTGGGCGCAAGCCCACTTTTTAGTTGGGCCCTTCGGGTGGTGCAGCCATCGGCCTGTAAGCTATTTGATTCATGGCACTTGACGTTGAACGTGTGCGGGAAATCGCGGAGCGGATAGCCGCCTCCAGCGGGCTCGAAATAGTCGAAATCGAGTTCCTCGGCGGTGGCAAGGCGCGCATGCTGCGGGTGTTTTTGGATAAGCCCGCGGCTGGAACCGATCCGCTGGCCGGGGTTACGCACGAGGACTGTGCGAACTTCAGTCGCGAGTTTGGCACGATCCTGGATGTGGAAGACGTGATGCCGGGTTCGTACACGTTGGAAGTTTCGTCGCCGGGGCTGGATCGGAAGTTGATCAAGGCCGCGGACTTCAGCCGCTTCACCGGCAGCCGCTTGAAATTGACGACCCGGCAACCGGTAGGCAATAACCGCCATTTTGAAGGACGGCTGGAAGACTTCAAAGACGGACTGCTTACGCTCGACTTGAGCATAGCCAGCCACAAGTCACGCAAGAAGATGAGTGCGGCAGCCGGCGAGAAAATAGAAATTGAATTCGCCAACGTGGAGAAGGCGAATTTAGTGCCGGAGCTTTAAAGGCCGCCATCCGGCTTCCGGTTTTGAGGTTGTTTTGATTCCGGAAGCCCGCAGCCGAGCGGAAGCCGATTTAGTAGCGGAATACTTTTATGGCAAGCGAGCTTTACAACACGATCGACGCACTCAGCCGGGAAAAAGGCATTGATCCGCAGATTGTGGTCAGCGCGGTGGAAGACGCCATTGTTATGGCGACGCGCAAGTATTACAAGTCGCAGGAGAATCTTCACGCCAAGCTCGACAAGGAAACCGGCAAGATCAACGCCTACGCCGTGAAGACTGTCGTGGAGAGTCCGGAGCAGGTGGAAGATCCCAACCTGCAGATCACGCTGGAAGATGCGCGCAAGGTCGATCCCGCACTGGAAGTCGGCGGCGAATTGCAGATTCCGAAAGTGACCGAAGGCATCCTGGGACGTATCGCGGCGCAACTGGCGAAGCAGGTGATCTTCCAGAAGGTGCGCGAAGCGGAACGGGATACGGTCTACAACGAGTACATTGGGCGCGTGGGAGAAATCGTCAACGCCACCGTCAAGCGCGTCGAGGGCCCGGACGTCATCTTTGACATCGGCAAGGCGGAAGCTCGCATGCCGCGCAAGGAACAGTCACGCCTGGAATCGTTCGCCATCGCCGAGCGTGTGCGGGTGGTGATTGCCCGCGTCGAACGAGCTTCTAAGGGCCCGGGTGTTGTGGTTTCCCGCGCGGTGCCGGAACTAGTGCAGCATTTGTTTCAGACGGAAGTTCCGGAAATTTACGACGGCACTGTGGTGATCCGCGCGATTGCCCGCGAAGCCGGCGAGCGCACCAAGATCGCAGTCATGTCGAAGGACAAAGACGTGGACGCCGTGGGGGCTTGCGTTGGCATGAAGGGGATGCGGGTACAGTCGATTATCCGGGAGCTGCGCGGGGAGAAGATCGACATCATCGAGTATCACGAAGATGCTGTGACCTTCGCCGAGAAGGCATTGCAGCCCGCGAAGGTAAGCCGCGTTACCGTGGTTGACAGCGCCGACAAGCATCTCGAAGTGGTGGTCGATGACAGCCAGCTTTCGCTGGCGATTGGCAAGAAGGGGCAGAATGTTCGACTGGCGGCGAAGCTGCTCGGCTGGAAGATCGATATCAAGAGCGAGGAAGAGAAGCGCCAGGAAGTCGAGTTGCAGATGGCCGCGATGGCTCCGCAAGCGTCGACCCCACTGGAAAGTGTCTCGGGCTTGGGCGAAGGTCTGGTCGAGAAACTGAGCGCTGCAGGTGTGACCACCGTGGAAGCGCTCGCCGATATGACGCCGGAACAACTCGAGGCCATTGAGGGCATAGGTCCCAAAACGGTGGAAAAAATCAGTCTCGCGGTGAATAATTACTTTGCGAGCCTGGAAGCCGGCGCCGCCGAAGAGGAAGTCCCGACGGAGGGCGTGATCGCAGAAGGTGAAGTTGTGGCGGAAGAAGCTGCGCCGGAAGCTGCCGCTGAAGCGGCGGACGGCGAAGTTGCCGCGGAAGAACAGGCGGCGGCTCCTGAGGCGACGGCGGAAGCCGAAGCCGCCTCGGACGAAAAAGAAGAGCGCGGGCCAGACGACGGCTCCGCTCCCGAAAAAACTGAATAGTCGTGTATGACAAAGAATGTACGCGCCGACATTTCCATGGCGTGCGAGTGCAGGACGCTGACTCCGTGAGGATGCAATGAAGACCTAAGGGCAACGCGGGGTACAAGAAAGGCCGGATGAGCAAGGTTCGAATCAACGATCTCGCCAGGGAGCTGGAAGTTAAAAGTAAAGCCATTCTCGACGCTCTGCCGATCGTCGGGGTGACGGAGAAGAAGACCCATTCCAGTTCGCTCGAGGAGCATGAGGCGGAAAAAGTACGGGCCCACATCCGCGGCTCGTCCGAAGCGCAGTCGTCGTCTGCCCGTTCTGCGCGCCCGCTGCGTGGCGAAGAAGAAATCAAGACCAAGATCGATTTGTCACATATCTCCCGGCCCGGAGATGTGCTCAAAGCCATCACCCAAAAGAAGGAAGCGACAGCGGCTCCGCTTCGGCCCACCGCGCCTCCTGTAGCCGCCAAGCCAGCGGCTGCGCCTCCGCCTCCGGTAGCGCGACCAACACCGCCTGCCGTCGCGCCGCCAATTCCCGCGGCGACCGTTGCGCCGCCACCGCCCGCTCCACGACCGGAAGTGGTCGCGCCGACGGCGGAGAGGCCGACTGCCAACGCGCCCGCAACTGTCGTTTCGGCTGCTCCGACTGTTATTGCACCAGCACGATCGGCAACTCCTCCGGCAGCGCCCGCCATCAAGTCTCCGGTATCGGCTGCGCCTTCGGTGATAGGATCTGCCACGCCTCAGGCTCCAGTCGCTGCACGTCCGTCTCCGCCAATGGCAGTTACACAGCCTCCCGCGCCGCGCATGATTGTTCCGCAGACTGGGCCGCGCCCGGTGTACAAAGCTCCGCCGCCGCGTCCGATTGCGCCGGTTGCGCAAACAGGCGCTCCGGCGGGAACTATGCGTCCCGCTCCTGGGCGTCCGGTGCCGGGACAACCAATTTTTCAACGCCCGCGTCCACAGGTTCCCGGCGGAGGTCCGCCGCGCCCGTTGCGCCCAGGCGAACGTCGTCCAATGCATCCCACGCGCCAGGCGCCTGCGGGTGCGCGTCCTCTTGGTGTCGGTCCGGGGCTTCCGCCTCCAGGGCCAGTTCGCCCCGGCAGTCGCCCGGGTGCGCCTGCGCGCCGCCCCGGCCAGCGCTACGTTCCGCGTGGCGTAAAAGAAGGCCCCATGAAGGGCTACACGCCACCGCCGCGTATGGTGGTGTCGAATGAGCCGATGCCGATCACGCGCAATATCACGATCACGGAAGGCATTAGCGTTAAGGATCTGGCGGAGAAGTTGGATATCCGCGCGAAAGATTTGATCTCGCGACTGCTGGGCCGCGGGGTTTTCGCTACGATTAACCAGACGCTCGACGCCGAACTGGCGAGTGAGGTGGCACGCTTCTTCGGCGCCGAGACCAACGTGATCACGTTCGAAGAGCAGGCTTCGAAAGACATTGACGCTGCCGCCGGAAGCGGGGAAGAGTCCGCTGTCGAGGTGACGCCGCGCCCACCGGTGGTTACGATCATGGGCCACGTCGATCATGGCAAGACCACGCTGCTGGACTCGATTCGCGAGACTGCCGTTGCGGAAGGCGAAGCTGGAGGCATCACCCAGCACATCGGCGCCTACAAAGTTCGCATCACCGATAAAGAATCTCCAGCCTACGGACGCGAGATTGTGTTCCTCGATACGCCGGGTCACGAGGCTTTCACTCGCATGCGGTCCCGCGGCGCGAAGGCAACGGACATTGTGGTGCTGGTCGTGGCTGCCGATGACGGGGTGATGCCGCAGACCGTTGAGGCTATCGATCACGCGCACGCCGCCGAGGTTCCCATCATCGTCGCCGTGAACAAGATCGATAAGCCCGACGCCATGCCCGATCGCGTAAAGAAACAACTCGCCGATCGCGGGCTGGTTCCCGAGGAGTGGGGCGGAAAAACCGTGTTCGTCGATGTTTCGGCGAAGAAGAAAACGAATCTGAATCTGTTAATGGAAATGATCTGCCTGGTCGCGGATCTCGCGGAGCTGAAGGCGACGCCGGAACGCGCTGCGACCGGCGTGGTGCTCGAAGCCAAGCTCGATCGCGGCCGTGGACCTGTGGCCACGGTGCTGGTGCAGAACGGAACGCTCATCGCTGGCGACAACTTCGTGGTGGGCAACGTGTACGGCAAAATTCGCGCCATGTTCGACGATCGCGGCGCGGCGCTCGCCTCTGCCCCACCGTCTACGCCTGTTGAAATTTTGGGTATGGAAGGACTGCCCCAGGCGGGAGATCAGTTTGTAGTAGTGGCGGATCGCGATAAGGCTCGCGGCATCTCCGAATATCGCGAGCAGAAAGCTCGCGAAGCCGCGCTGGCCAAGAGTTCTCGCGTTTCCCTCGAAGGATTGGCCGAACAAATCAAGACCGCCGGCACCAAGGAACTGAACATCATTCTGAAGGGCGATGTGCAGGGCTCGGTGGAAGTGCTGAGCGATCTGCTTGTCGAAGCTTTCGAACGAGAAGGTGCGGCTGAAGTTGCTGCGTTCGGGCGTGGGCGCGATTACGGAAACCGACGTCCTGCTGGCTTCGGCCTCGAATGCCATCATTATCGGCTTCAACGTGCGGCCGGAGCGCAAGGCGCAGGAACTGGCCGAGCAGGAAGAAGTCGACATCCGCCTGCACTCGATCATTTACGAACTGCAGGACGAGATCAAGCGCGCCATGACCGGCCTGCTCGAACCGACGATCAAGGAAACTTATCAGGGCCGCGCCGAGGTGCTCGAAACCTTCCGCATTCCGAAAGTCGGAACCGTCGCCGGCTGCCGCGTGCTCGACGGCCAGATCAAGCGCGACTCCGAAGTCCGCTTCCTGCGCGACAACGTCGTCGTGTTCAAGGGCAAGATCGGATCGCTACGCCGCTTCAAGGACGACGCCAAAGAGGTCACCAACGGCATGGAGTGCGGCATCTCTATCGCTAACTATGGCGACATCAAGGCGCGCGATGTGATCGAGGCCTTCGCCACGGAGCGGATCGCCGCGGAAGCAATGGCGTAAGAACCGTCGTCGGCCGTTTGTCGTTAGTCGTTCGCCAGCGGATGTGCTGCCATAATCACGGCTGGTTGAGGGGTGAATGTTTCCCGTATCCCCTGCTGTTGTAGCGATGTTCTTAATTGTCTACGCGCTTATGGGTGCCGTCGCCGGCGCTCTGGTTGGTGTCGCTCTTTCTTTCTCACTGAGGCTTGGAACGCGAGGCATTTGGAAAGACACGCTGCTTGGCGCGCTGGGCTTCGTACTTGGATTCGTCGCTTCCGCTCTTGTGCCCTGGCCCAAAAACGCCATCGTCTATTACGTAGACGGAACCCAAGTCACCTCCACGATGAACCGGTTTCAGCATCCTTACGCCGTCGCGTTGACGCTTGCCCTCCTGCTGCCTTTGGTCCATGAACTCTATCGCTCGTCACGGTTAGAAGTTCTAACCAGACATGGCCAAGGGTCGAGCCCTCCTGGTCGTGCCAAGACTAACGACTAGCGACGAACGGGCCGCATGATCGCCTTCCTCACTCTCGAACTTCACATCGAAGTTGCGCAGTCGCTCAAGGACAGGCGGCAAGTTGTGCGCAGTTTGAAAGACCGGCTGCGCACCAGCTTTAACGTTTCGGTCGCCGAGCTCGACGCGGCTGAACTTTGGAATCGCGCCACCATCGGCGTGGTCAGCATCTCCAATTCCCACGACTATCTCGACGGCCTGATGAAGAACGTGGAGCGCGCAGCCACGCGCATTGCCAACAACCACGGCGCCGAAATTGCCGATTCCTTCATAGAATATTTCTAAAATTCTGCGGGTACAGCTAGGCGCATTTAGCTCACCGGTCATTTCGAAACTTTACTTCCACTCGTTCTGAGAGGTCGAGTGTGACGATTGTCTCGGAGGAGTCGCGAGGTTCTAACCTGGGCGTCACGACATCGGCACTACGCGCACCATGACTGACAAAACCAGGAGCCACATCGGAACCACGAGTAGGATGAAGTCGAGAACCCGGACGCGAACGGCGAACAGGATGCCAATGCCAACGCACCCACTGAGTACGGAGAGCACCCGCGCATCTGTCGGCGAAACGCGGAGCTCTGCGCCGCATCGGACGCAGCGGCTATCTTTGCGGAAGATCTCTTTGGAAACGGGAATAGATTCAAGGCACCGCGGGCACTGAACCACTGCTCGATTCCATCGTTTCACAAGACGCCTCGTTCGAAGATGGCACCATGGTACTCCGAAGAATTACTGCGAGGGCAGACGCAACCGTCGGTTTTGCCAACGACTGACGACAAAACGACCGCTTCCCTCTAACACATTGTTACCTCCGTACTTATCTCTGCCCACAAAGCGCGCGCGACAATAGCGCTTGCGCGGTCCCCACACTTGAGCCCAGTTTTCTGATATTCTCATGCGTTTTACCTGAGGTGATGTTTCGTGGAGAAGCGTGGGCTGAAATATCATCGCGGGCGAGTCGGCGAAGCCCTTCGCGAGGAGATCGAAACCCTGGTCGAAGGAGAATTAGCCGATCCTCGCATCGGATTGGTGAGTGTGACCGCGGTCCATATCGCCGACGACGGCCGCTCCGCGCAGGTTTGGGTCAATGTAGAAGGCGACGACGAGGATGCGGACGAGAGTCTGGAGGGATTGGAAGCGGCGCGCGAATATATCCGTCACGAGTTGGTCGAGCGTTTACATCTTAGGCGCGCTCCCGAGTTATATTTCCGACTGGACCGGGCGGAACAGGAAAAAGCCAGAGTGGAAGAATTGTTGGCGCGGGCAAAGAAACGACGCAAGGCATCGAAGGAACCCCGTGGAAAAAATGCATAACGACGCGCTCGGGGACGTACTCCGGCAGATTGAAGAGCACGAACGATTCGTGCTGACTTCACATGCCCGGCCCGACGGAGATGCCGTCGGATCAGCCCTCGCTTGTTGCCAGATTCTGCGCGCCATGGGCAAGCAAGCCGATGTGGTGTTGCACGACGGCGTGCCCCGCGTTTACCGATCCCTTCCGTTTGCCGATGAGGTGGTGCAATCGAGCCAGGTTTTGGGGAGTTACGATTCCGCGATTATTCTGGAGTGTGACAGCATTCACCGAACGCGGCTCCAAGGTCTGGAGAACCGGTTTCTGATCAGCATCGATCATCATGTCAGCGGGCGTCCTTTCGCTCATGTGAACTGGATTGATCCTCACGCTGTGGCCACGGCAGAAATGGTGTTCCGCCTGGCACGCGAGGCGGGCGTGAAATTTTCCGCTGAAGTTGCCACGTGTCTTTACACGGCGCTGATGACCGACACAGGTTCGTTCATGTTTCAGGGAACGAATGACAATACGTTCGCTCTGGCGCGCGAACTGGTGCTGGCGGGGGCGGATCCCGCGCACTGCGCTCGGGGAATTTATTTCGCTCACTCGGTCGCCAAGATTCGCCTGCTGGGCGAAGCCCTCCGCAATCTGAACGTAGAAGCGCACATCGGCTACGCCTGGGTGACTCACGAGCAGATGGAGCGCTGTGGCGCCATCGAGGAAGACTGCGAAGGCTTGGTGAATTACGTTTTGTCCATTGGCGGCGTGGACGTGGCGGCATTCTTCCGCGAGCTTTCTGATGGTCGATATCGTGTGAGCCTGCGCACCAAAGGCAAGCTCAATGTCGCGCAGGTCGCCGAGAGTTTCGGGGGCGGCGGCCACGAATGCGCCAGCGGTTGCTCGGTTGATGGCCCACTCGCCGACGCCGTGAGCCGGGTCCTTTCGCGTCTTCGTGGAGGACCTTCCATACAATAGAAATAATTGTTGATTCTTGATTTCTGATTGTTGATTTGAAACCCAACCCTCTTGAGATTGAGACCTTCAATCAGCAATCAACAATCAACAATGAGCAATCAGCAATCTCTTCATGACCACGCGCACCCGCACGGACGTATTGCTGATGGCAGGCTTCTGTGCGTTTTTGTTTTTCTACGGGTTGGGGCGGTTCGGGCTGATCGGGGCCGACGAGCCGCGCTACGCGCAGGTGGCGCGAGAGATGCTCGAGCGTCGCGACTGGATTACGCCGACGCTCGGAAAGCATGCCTGGCTTGAGAAGCCTCCACTGTATTACTGGCAGGCGATGGCTGCCTTTGCCGTGTTCGGGGTGAGCGACGTCGCCGCCCGAATCCCGTCAGCGCTGGATGCAACGTTGCTGGTCGTCGGCGTTTACCTTTTCTTCCGCAAATTTCGTCGCGGAGTGGAAGTGGATGCGGCGCTCATTACAGCTTCCTGCGCGGGAGTGATCGGGTTTGCCCGAGCTGCTTCCATGGACATCGCACTAGCCGCAACGTTCTCAATCGGAATGTTGGCGTGGTGGGCCTGGCGCGAGAGTGGGAAGAGAGTCTGCCTTGCCTTGTTCTACGTCTTTATTGCGTTGGGCATGCTAGCCAAAGGGCCCGTGGCGCCATTTCTGGCGACGGCCGTGATCATGTTATTCGCCTTGGGAGCGCGCGAATCCCGCCTTGTCTTACAGACCTTCTGGATCCCGGGCGTTCTGTTGTTCTGCGCGATTGCGCTGCCCTGGTACGTCGCGGTACAGATGCAAAATCCGCAATTCTTTCGCGAGTTTGTTCTTGAACACAATCTAGCCCGATTCTCCAGCGACTTGTACCATCATCGCCAGCCATTTTGGTATTACGTTCCTGTGACGGCGCTCGCATTCTTGCCGTGGACCGTGTTTGTGATTGCGGCGATGGCTGAACCGGTGCGAATCTGGTGGGCTGAGCGAAGATTAATTTCACCCGAACCGGATCTCGAATGGCAGTTCAGCCTGTTCGCTTGCTGCTGGCTGGTGGTGCCGGTCGCCTTCTTTTCTTTCTCACAGTCGAAGCTTCCCGGCTACATTCTTCCGGCAATTCCCGCCGCAGCCGTGCTGCTTGCGGACTATTTGCGCCGGCATCTCGAACAGGAGCAAGCAGTTTCGAAAGGACTGGCGGCGGCGCACGCGCTGGTGGCGGCTGCTCCGATCGTTCCGTCACTCTTGATTGCGTATGTCGTCACCGAGCGCCGGCTGCCTGCGGGACGGCCGATGCTGTTCGCGTTGGCGATTGCTTTCGTGCTCTGTGCGGCCATAGCGCTGACGCTGGTCAGCCGGTTGCGGTTGCGCATGCTGCGTTTTGTAACCTTGATCCCGGTGATCTTGTCGGTGGCGTTGGTGTTAAAGCGGGGAGCAACATCAATCGATCAAAAACTTTCGGCGCGTCCGCTGGCGCTTGAGATCGCGAGTGTGGAGACGCATCAGTTGCCGCTCGCAGTCTACGGCGTTCCGCGTGAGTTGGAGTTCGGGCTCACGTTTTATCGCAACCAGACGATCGCGCGCTATGATGGGGGAACCGTACCAGCCGTGGAGCATCTGCTGGTAGCTCCAGCGGCGTGGAAGGTGAATGTCGCGAAGCAGACGGTGGGGCGGCGCGTGTTGTTCCTCGGCCATTACGCGCCGCAAGCGGTAGATTACTATTGGGTGGGGGCCAAGCCTTAGCAATATGCGGCCAATCTTCACCGCAAGATCGCGAAGGATCGCAGCGTACCCTAAGACTTCCCTTAGCCTTCGTCGCGTCCCCGTCTGTTGCTGCCAGTTGTTCGCCCGGTTTGCCTCTCGTGGGCGAACCAACTAGACTCGAAATTTTGCCGCTGCGAATTGCGATTGCCGCCGGCAGGAGCCCTTTGGAGATTCTCGACCTCAGGCATTTTTCTTCCGTAGATTTGCGTCCTCTGCTCGACGATGAAACGCAGTTGTGGGCGCGACAGCTGTCGTGGGATTACTCCGGCTCGGCGCAGATGATTCTGCGTTATGTGGATGCCAAAATCCTGCCGGGATATGCGGCGGTGGATCGTGGCCGCGTTTTCGGGTACTCGTTCTTTGTGTACGAGGGCAGCAAAGGAGTGATTGGCGATCTCTACGTCCTGAACGGGAGCCGGCTTCCTGTCTCGCGTGAGGTCGAAGTGAAGTTGCTAACCCATGTCATCGAGACGTTGCAACAGTCTCCGGGAATTCATCGTGTGGAGGCGCAACTGCTGGCGCACGACGCGAACTCGGTCTCGCGTCCGTTTCTCGATACCGGATTCCAGCGGCATCCGCGACTGTTCATGACGTCGATGCTGGGAAACGCCGTGCGCCTGGAGAAAGGCCCGATCCATCCCGACATTGAAATCCGCTCGTGGGCTGACAGCGACTATCAACCCTCCGCAGCGGTCATCACGGCAGCTTATCGCAGCCACGTAGATGCTCAGATCAATGACCAGTATCATACCCTCAGCGGTTCGCTGCGCTTCCTCAACAACATCGTGCGCTTCCCCGGTTGCGGCATATTCGACGCAGAGTCGTCGTTCGTTGCGCTGGACCGCAAAGCCAAGAGTCTAATCGGATTGATTCTGTGTTCTCGCGTCCGGCACGACGTTGGCCATGTCACTCAAGTATGCGTTCTGCCGGAGTATCGCTCGCGACGGATTGGCGAGTCTTTGATGGCAGCCACCGAACGGAATCTGCGCCAGCGAAACTTTGCGCTACTGTCGCTGACCGTGACAGAAGCGAACGCGCGTGCCGTCGCTCTTTACCGCCGCCTGCAGTTCGAATCGAAGAGAATTTTTGATGCGTTTGTGTGGGAAGGATAGTGAACTCTTAGGCTGTGGCTCCTAGCCTTTAGCTTTGTCGGGATGGTCATGACAGCCAAGAGCTAAAGCGGACAACTATCTGCGCAACACCCACATCGCCCAGCCCGCGACGAAGACGCCGCCTAAAAACATCACGAAACAATAGAGGCCGTACTTCACCATCTCGCGCGTGGTCTCGCGGTGAGTGATGCCGAATACGATAGAGGCGAACAAGGCAAACACCACCGCGGCGCTGAAATGATTGAGGGTGATGGTCACTGCGCGAGTCTCCCAGAAGAGGTTTGAACTGAGGGCTGAAAGCTGATAGCTGATGGCTGATTCATCGTTTCTTCCCAATAGCGATGTGATAGGCGTCGGCGACGGCAATGAAGTTCAACAATCCCGCGACGATCATGAACTTCGTTCCATAATCAGCGGTCGCGAATGCGATCGCGCCCTGGCCCCAGTCCATGGCCAGCGTCACGATATAAAGGCCGCCGGCACCAACATCACCGACGAATCCAAGAATATCGAGAATATCTCCGCCATTTGCCTTGTAAATGCGGCCCTGCATTGCCAGCCCCAGCACAAACAGGCTCGCAACCGAAATAAACAGCAGTAGGCCGCGAATCCAGCGCTTCTGAATCATGTGTCCCGCGCCTGGAATCAGCCAACCGACCGCAGGGGCGATGACAGCCATGACGCTCGCAGGTTGGGTTTGGGCTAATCTCGTTTTTTCTGTCGTGGAATTTGCCATTCAGATGTTCACAATCTCGCGTTGAATTTTTCCCGTCACTTCGGCGGACTTTGGGCGCACCAGCACGTTCACTTCGCTGCGCACGCCAAACTCCGGCAGGTAGATGCCGGGCTCAATGGAGAAGCAGGAATTAGGAAGAATCTGCCGCTCGTCATGAATTTCGAGATCGTCCATATTGGCTCCGTTGGAATGGACGTCAGTCCCAATGGAGTGTCCCGTGCGATGGATAAAGTACTCGCCAAAACCGGCTTTTTGAATATGGCCGCGCGTGGCATGATCCACTTCCCATCCGGAGATACGGCGTCCGGCATGGATTGCATCGACGACGGTTTTCACGCCGGCATCGCGCGCATCGCGCACGATCTCGAAAATTTCGCGCATCCGCCCCGACGGCGCTGCACCCACGAAGCCCATCCACGTAATATCGTAGTACACCGCCCTTGGCGTGTTCTTCTTGCCCCAGATATCGAGCAGAATTAGGTCGCCCTCGCGAATCGGCACGGGACGGCTGGCCTGCGGTTCGTAGTGAGGATTGCCGGCATTGGCGTTGACCGCCACGATTGGGGGATCGTCGGTCAACAGATTCTCGCGAGCGAATGCCTCCACAAACCACTGTTGGATTTCATGTTCCTTCGTCCCACCGTTACGAACACGCCTGCCAATTTCCTTAAATGCTTCGGCCACAATCGAGTCAACGCTGTCGCGCGCCGCGAAGTGCGAGCGAATCTGCTCTTCGCTCCATGTCGATTCGAACTGTGCGATCAGGTCCGCCGCACTCACCACGTTCTTGCCCAATCCACGCAGCAGATCGATGGTGCCGCCGTCGACCAGGGAAATCGTGAAGACGATATTGTTGGGCGAGTACTGCATGGCAAGGTCGCGATAGTTTGCCAGGATGGACTTCAGCTTGTCGAACAACTCCTGCCAGCCGGAATACTGGTATTTCTTGCCGGGCAGGGAATCGAGATGGCCAGCCTCGATCTTGTGCACAAGCTTTATGGGTTCGCCTTCGGCAGGAAGCAAATAGAACCAGCGCCGGGTCACCATCAAGCCTGCAGGCAAACCCAGCACGCGGTAGGCGATGGGATCGCGATGATGGTGATCGTAGAACAGCCACGCATCAATGTTGCGTTCGCGGAGCGCAGATTGAATAGCAGCCAGGTCCATGGGGAAACATCTATTGTAAACAAGAGGCAGGATTTGGGCGAATCGCCGCGCCGCTTGGCAGTGATGCAGTTTGTCCATTACACGACGGCTGTCATCCTGAGCGGAGCCGTTTTTCAGGCGTAGCAAAGGATCTCCCGCTTAGCCGGCGCAACGCGTAAGCCAAACTGCCCCCTACTCGCCGCTTAGCTGGCGAATCGGGGTTCATGTTTTATGTCCTCTAGCGAGCCAGAATCCGGCGCTTTACTGAAGGCGGCAGCGTTTCGCATGCTGTTCGCAGCACCAACCGCGGAGACCGGTCACGAATCTTCATCAGATACGGTACTGTGCGCTCCGCGTCGTATTTTGCGGTTTCTCGCAGCAACCAGCCCAGACCCTTCTGTACCATGTCGTCCTGATCGGCGAGCAGTAAGTCGGAAAGTTCGACGATCTCGGGGAAGAACATTTTCGCCCGTGCCCCGCGAATCAATGCCACGCAGGCTGCCCGCCGGTGCCAGCGGTCGCGCGACTTTGCCCAGCGAAACAACTCCCTGACCCGCGCCGGATTCGCCGCCGCCATCGGCGCAATCAGGTCGTGTACCAGTGCATCGTGATCGGCCCAACTGCTGATTCGATCGAGCCAAGACTCGAACACTCGGAACTCGCGATTCGTAAACTTGGCATCCATCTTTTCCAGCAAAAACACGGCTGCAACTTTCTCTTCGAGTACCGGCCCGGAGAAAAGTTTGTCAGCTACTTGCACCAGAAAATCGAAATCGTGCTCGCGCAAAATCTCGCGACGGGAGTGCCGCATCGACCGCCGCAAGTCAGCGGTGTACCATCCGTGCGACTTGATCTGGTCTTTGAAGAACCACTGCACGCCGCTGGCATGTTCGGCCGAGCCTCCGACTTTCAGGACCTGTCTGATTTGCGCTGCGAGCTCCGCCGGCTTGATTTTGCTGAGGGGCATTCGAATTCAACAGCATCAAAAGAAGGCGGCCCGGCGAGGCCGCCTGCGCGTGTCTTGGCGAAATTCGTCATGCGGCGCGGGTTGTGGCGGTCGCCGGCCGGTACCCGCACTCTCGCGCCTTTCTAAGCGCCTGGGTGGCTTCCTCGGGAGAAATCAGCGGAATCGTCTGCACCGACTTGCATGCCCCGCCCGCGGCAAAAGCCATGGCGATGGCCGCGGCGCTTACGTTGTCGGGCAAATCTACTATCACAACGACATCGTAGTCTCCGAAGGAAAACCACGCCGCTTCAATCTTTCCTCCCAGTTTCTCAATCGCGGGACGAACGGCTTCGATCCGGTTTTGCGGATTCGCTACTAATGCCTCCCATCCTTCCTGGGAATACGCGACTTGCTGAAGGTAATGTGGCATAAAACCTCCTTCCGATTCGCTAACAGGGGCGAATCATCCCAGAGGTCGAAGCCCAAGTCAAGCGGTCGCGCTCGCGTCTCGCCGCATCAGCCTGTCATAAACCCAGAGCCCTAATGCTGTGGCTAGCCCGATTCCAGTGATCCAAAACCAGATCATAGTTCGGCTCATGCTGGACTTCTCCAAAGTGATGCAGCAGGAATCCGCCGAACGGTCCGCCGATCAGCGATCCAATGCCGATCGGCACGAAGGCGAATCCCATATACGTGCCTTGCTGTCCCGCAGGCGCCAGCCGTGAGATGTATTCGTAATAGCGCGGCGCCTGAATGATTTCGCCCAGCGCCAGAAAGAACAGAGAAAACACTGCGCCCCAGATCGTCGGCCGGAACGCCAGAATTAACCAGGAGAGTGACGTGATCACTGTGCCCAAAATAACTGCGGCAAAGGCCGGTATTTTGCGCGTAAGGAAATTTACCGCCAGCGTCAGACAGATCACCGTCAGGCCATCGACCACCAGAATCAGCTCGACATCCGCGTGAGGGTTGACGTAACCGTGAATGAATCCGGGCAAACTGATGTACTGCTGCCAGAAGACAATCCAGTAGCCGGTGAAGATCACCAGGAACCACATGAACCGGCTGATACCCGCGAGCATAAGGATCAGGAAGCCAATCCAGATCCACCACGGGACCAACCACTCGGGTCTCATCCAGAGCGCGATCCGCAACAGCAAGGCGACCAGCAATACGGGTAAGACCAACTTGTACTTTCCCAGCACGATACAGAAATTTCGCGCGACCGTGGCGATGGAGGGAGGCGGCGCATCGCCAGCCTTACGGGGTTCGCGGAAAAAGAGCAGGACGACAAAAAACATGGCGAATACGCTGAGCGCAGCCACGCGGTAAACATTTTCGACGCCCAGGTGGCGATGAGCCCACGAAGCGAAATAGGGCCCGGCAGCACCGCCGATGTTGACCATCGTGTAGTAGATTGAGTAGCCGATGGAGCGAACGTTTTCTTTGGAAGCGCGGGCCGTCGTGCCCACCACGCAAGGCTTGACCAGCGCAACTCCCAGAGCGGGAAGAATGAGGATGAAGCCGACAAACAGACCGAGCGGCACTGCGTTGCGCACCGGCGCCAACCACGACGCTCCAATCGAACCGATCAGGAAATACGACGCCCCGAGAATGAGATAGGCAATCGAAAGAGCGCGACGGAAACCCAGACGGTCGGCTGCAGCCCCACCGAAAATCGCCAGAAACCACACCATGCCGCCGAAAATGCCGGTTAGCGTGCCGGTCTGCTCGGTGGAGAAATTCAGTTGTTCCTGCAAGTAAAGGGCAAGCGATGCAAATGCGCCGTAGTAAGCAAGCCGCTCAAAAATCTCGGTAATGTTGGCAATCCAGAACGGCCGCTCGAACCCGGTACGGATCTCCTCGAAGCGTTGGGAAAAGGACAAAGTGGCTCCTGATAAGTAGCGCTGGCGCCCTGCCGGCGGTCGCGATTGCATCCTGCCGTTGCACGTCTAAGCGGAGAAGCGCGGTTCTATATGCAGCTGCTCTCGTACGTGTTCCGCGGTCAGCCCAGCCACGCGGATGACTCCATTTCTGCAACTCTGGCCGGACGCAATGGTAACGGAAGATCGCGGTACCTTCAAAAGTTTAGAGAAGAATTCAATGCAGGCGTCGTTTCCTCGACCGTCGATGGAGGCGCGGGTCAGAAAGACTTTGAGCGCGGCCCCGAGTTCACCGGTGATGGCGTCCTTCTTGGCGTGTGGATGAACTTTGACGGCGAAAGATACGCTGGATGGACCTTCGTGACCGCGGACCATATCAGAATTATCTTTTTGCTCTCTCCCCAAAGATCGCCGTACCCACGCGCACGCAAGTTGATCCCTCTTCAATCGCGATTTCGAAGTCGTGCGACATGCCCATGGAAAGGACGTCCATGCGAATTGCGCGGAGCTTGCGCGCAGCAATCGTGTCACGCAGTACGCGCAGCTTGCGGAAGTAGCTTCGGGCCTCCTCCGGATTGGTGAACGGAGGCACGGTCATCAGGCCGCGGAACTCCAGCGCCTCAAGCCGCGGAGCGGCTAACAGCAGGTCTTCCAGTTTGCGTGAATCCGGCGCGACTCCGCTCTTCGCCGCCTCGCCGCCGACGTTGATTTCAATTAGCACCCCGAGCTTCTTACCTAGGGGGCCCGCGGCAGCATTCAGCCTCTCCGCCAACTTTACCGAATCGACGGAGTCTATTGCGCGGAACAGTTCTGCGGCCTTGGCGGTTTTGTTGGTCTGCAGGTGCCCGATCATGTGCCACTCCGCTTCCGGCAGATCCGCGAGTGCGGCAGCCTTCCCGGCGAATTCCTGCACCCGGTTCTCCCCGAACAGCCACAGTCCCTGGGCATAAGCTACGCGAATGCGCTCTGCGGGATGTGTCTTGCTCACCGCCATCAGCGCGATCTCGTCAGGACGTCGTCCTGAGCGCCGCGCAGACTCGGCGACTCGTTGGCGCACCACTGCGATGTTCTCAGCGATCGACATAAGACACCAAACTACGAAGGATACACTCGGCCTTCGCTCGTTCGAAACTCACATCGTCAGGCCTACTTTGGGACGGGGTTTTAGGGCGCGCAGTAGCTTCTCGGTGTGCGGTGCGGTCGGACCGGATTTACAACCCTAGCTCCTGCCAAGGCATTCAGACGATTGTGGCGCTAACGGCTTGGACGCTCTCGGAGGAACTCAAAATCTTGAGATCAAGAATGCATCGCACTATCTTTGGTGCAAGTCCGTGCGGCAGCGTACTGACAAATGTTGGCAACACGGTGTATAAGAATCCCATTCCCTGGCCGGAGTGTTGTGGATTTCACATCGCGATCCAGGCCAGAACCTTGATTTGGCTTTCCTCATCTGCGCTGTCCTCGAAAGCAGACTCGATCCGCTTGGGCCGGAGAAGCAGTTGTGTTTGCGCATGGACCTCGTGAGCATTGTGGCGAGAATTCTCTCATTATGCAAAATCAATCACGCATAGAGTCGACCAGCAAATCGCTTGCAGGAGAAGCGAGTGAAAAAGCTATCGCGTCATTTAGTCCCACTCGCTCGGCACATCGTATCGGGATCTTAATGTCCCAAACCGGCCGTTTTCTGGAGTGCATAGCGTGTCGCTTGAGCTTTGTCTTTCCGCCTGGGTCCCGCTACGAAACGATCGCAAAGCAATTCGAATCTCATCTCTGCCAGTCTGCGACAACCCGCGCCAGTGAAAGCTCGCAATCGCCCGGGCCCGAGTTAGACCTTCAGGGCTAAATCACTTTCTCTGAACGCGCATAGTTCTCTTCAGTTTTTCAGCGATAGGATCTTTGCGGCTCGCGCTCTACTCATAACGCAACGCAGTCATGGGATCTACCTTTACTGCCCTGCGGGCTGGCGGGCAACAGGCAATGGCGGCCACCAGGCTCAAGAGCAACGTGACGGCCAACAGGACCAGAGGATCGCGGGAACTGCCCTGTGCCCATTGCGATAGCACCCGACTCAGCGCAACTGCGAGAAGCATTCCCACCGCAATGCCGCTACCCACGCTCACCACCGTGGAGGCGAACACAATCCGCAGAACATGGGTACGTGGGGCGCCCAGCGCCATGCGAATGCCGAATTCGTTGGTGCGCTGCGCGACCGAATAGGAAACGACGCTATAGAGTCCCACCGCAGCCAGAGCAAGAGCGAGGAGGGCGAATGCACCGAACAACCACGCCACTAAATGTTCCTGCTCATATTCTTGCTGGCCTGTGATCCAGTGATCCAAATCTTCGACACTGCCATTGATTTGCTGGTCGGGATCGATTGAGTTGACCTGCTTTCCGATGGCGTGCAGAAGCGATAGTGGCGGCACCTCTGAGCGTACGAGAATTTGAGTCCACATCCGCATGGAGAGCGAGTATGGCACGAAAGCTTCGGGCAGAATCGGATTTCTCAATCCGTCATCGCGTTTGTCGGCGATAATGCCCACAATCTGCAGCCACGTGTCGGCGCCCGACGCCGCAGTCGTGTAAGGAGGTTCATCCTTCATGTCAGGAACTCTCAGCGAATGCCCGATCGCATCGCCCTCCGGGAAGTAGAGGCGCGCCATAGTCTGGTTGATGACCGCCACATGCGCCGCATTGTGGTTTTCGCTTTCATCCCAGATTCTGCCTTGCGCCAGCGGAATCCGTAGAACTGGAAAATAACCGGGGCTCACAAAGTTGATGCGAACTTTTTGTTCGTCGCGCGGCAACTTTCCCAGGATCTCGATGCTCGTCTGCCAGCCATTGGAGGGGGGAGTGGCATTGGATGAGATGGCGGCCATGGTCACACCGGGAACGGTAGATGCTCGGTTCCGCAGTTGTTCGAAGTAAGCCTTGCGAGCCTCCCAGGTCGGGTACGCGCCATCATGAACCGGAATTCCAACGGACATCACATTGTGTGGGTCGTAGCCCAGGGGTGTGCGGATGAGGCGAAGGAAGCCTTCCATTGCCGCTCCTGCCCCGGCCAGCATCACTAAGGTTAGAGCTACTTGCGCAGCCGTCAGGAAGCTGTGAGTCGTACGCCCGCGCACCACTCCCGCAATCTTGCGTGTACTCGACTGCATCACCTGGCTGACCTCGGGCCGCGAAAGCTGGAGTGCCGGCCACAGACCAAACAGAATGCCGGTGAGAAGCGCGATTCCCACGCTGAAGACGAGCACAGGTAAATTGATCTGGATTGCGGCTTCATGCGGGAAGGAATATTTGGGCAGCAGAATAATGATGATGGCGAGCGCGCGATAGGCAAGCAACACTCCCAGCGCAGCCCCACTGAGAGAAAGGAGCAACGCCTCGGTGAGCAACTGCCGAATAATGCGGGGCCGGCTGGCGCCAATCGCAGTACGAACCGCGAATTCATGCTGACGTGCGGTACCACGCGCCAGCAGAAGAATGGAAACGTTGCCGCAGCCGATGACCAGCAGGAGTGCTACTGCGCTGAACAGGAGATACAAGGTTCCACCGAGATCACGCACGAATTGTTCGTTCAGCCCAACCACATGAAACTGAAAATGACTGGTGGGGAAATGCTTGGGCGTTTCCTTGGCGAACTGCTCGATCAAGGGCTGCAGTGCTGCGTTTGCAGCCTCGTGGGTCACGCCCGGCTTCAAACGGATGCCAACGTAAAAGGCTTTCGTCGGATCCTGTGTAACCTTTTGCGGTAGGTAGACATCGCCGTCGCCCCAGGTGAAGCGCGGGGCGGCGACACCGACAATGGTGTAATTCTTGCGGACTAATTGCAGGGTCTGACCTAGCACGGCCGGATCGCCGTTGAAGTGGCGTCGCCAGAATTTGTAGCTGAGCACAGCGACCGGTTGGGGTTCCTGACCATCGATGGCATCCGAGGGAATCAATCCACGTCCGAGTGCGGGAGGAACCCCGAAGAAAACAAAACTATTGGAGGTCAGGTAGACGCCTTGCACGTCTTCGGGCAGGTCGTGGCCGGTGACGGTGAGGCTCCAGTCATCCTCCATGAAGGCGTCTTCGACTACGGGGGACTTGCGGATCTGCTGCCACTGGCCGCCGGTCAGGCCGAAGCCCATTTCACGGTTGGTCTTGTCGCTGAGCCTCATGTGGACCATGCGGTCCGGGCTCGCATAAGGATAGGGATTCATCAGGATGGCATAGACCACGCTGAAGACGGCAGTGGTGGCTCCGATGCCCAGAGCCAACGAAATGACTGCCGTAAAGGTGAATCCTAAATTCTTAAAGAGTTGGCGGAGGCTGAAGCGGAAATCCTGGAGCAAGGTCTGCATAGCTCGTATTCCCCGAGGGATGGACGGGAAAGTCGGGCGTCTGTCACCAATCGCGGAGATTTAAGTCGCTGAATTTTCAGGGCGAAACAATTTGTGCCGAAGGGGCGTTCTGCTCGGTTTTGAGTTGAGGAATGTTGCGATGCTTGCTAGTGGTCTTGCGCCAGTGGCGCTGTTGAAGTGATTACGCGCATGCCATTGGCATCGAAGACAAAGGTTTTGACTTCAGCTTCGGCGCCGTCGGCGGGGATTTCCTGGCCGTTCCAGAGAAATGTAACTCCAGCGGCGTTGCCGATTCGGACGACGATTTCGCGGGCGGCACGGATGGAGGCATGGGCCGGAGCGATGAGAGTTTCCTGGCTGACGTTTTGGCCGTCGGCCTGGACGGAGATCCAGGAAGTTTCCTGAGCGCGGATCACCAGTTTCAACGGGACGGCCGACTGTGCGAGTGGCGGACTGGGAGTCGACTGGTGGAAAGTCCTGGTGGTTACGTCATTCCCTTCAGGATTCTCAGGGGCACTTGCCGGTAAAGACGTGGGCCTAGCTGGAGCGGCGGATGAACCACTAAGTGTTGCGGAAGACTGAGAGCCCCGCGGCGGAAGAGAATTCGAATTAGAAGGCGGAGTCAAAGGTGTCGTGCTGTGGGTGGGCGGGGGACTTGGGGACTGATCGACGGCTGGTGGCGCCGGAACCGAAGCGGGGACGGCAGTCACTGTTTTTTCGGGTTGGGGCGTTGCGTTCGATGCGGCGGCCGTAGTGTGGGACAGGTGAGAGCGGCGTATCCAAAGAATGCCGGCCAGAATCAGAACGACGGCGGCGATTGTCAGGATGCTCCATGGCATTTCACGATCGGAATTTCTCGCGAAACTTTTTCGTGGAGGGCGAACATCTTCAGCGCGAGGAAGTTGCAGCTCGGGAAGTTCCTGGACTTCTACGGCGGATGACGATTTGACGGCAGTCTTCTTTGATTCGACCAAGTGGCGCTTTTCTGACGTCGCAAGGCGTTGTGGCGACTTTTGTTTCGAGGAATCTTCCGGTTCCCACACCTCGTGAGCGTCGATCTGCGCCTGGCGAAGGCAGAGGAGATAGTCGCTGACGGCTTCTTCGTCATTCAGTCCCAGATGTTTGGCGTAAGCGCGGATGAATCCCTTGTTGAACACGCCGCCGGGGAGTTGGTCGAAGTGTTCCTCTTCGATAGCCCGTAGCATGCGCGCCCCAATCTTCGTGACGTTGGAAACGTCATCGAGCGACATCTCCTTCTTTTCGCGCGCCTTGCGGAATTTGTCTCCGAATTCGCCCACATTGTCCTGCCAGGAAGGCGTCTTTCGCCCGTATGATGTCGGGAACATCATAGGTCAAGAAGAGAATGCACGCCACCGCCAAGAGTGAAAGCCGGAAGTAACTTGGGACCGAGACTCGCCTTTCTAGGGCTTTTTGCGGAGCACAACCGTAAATTGCGCTTTGCATGTGTTGGCTGGTTCATCGAACGCCGCAGCGGTGCGGTCGCCTTCCGAGGCTTCGAAGAACAAGCCGTGCTTCACGCGTTGGGGAAGCCCGGCGAAGCGGGCTTTGCCGTCGGAGTTAGTACCCACTTCCAGGTCGAGCTGGTGGGCGTACAGGAATCCGTAGGCGATGTGGACTTTTATCTTGGCGGCGTAAACCGGAGCGCCAGCAGCGTCGGTGACGGTGAAGTCGGCGGAACACGGGCCGGCTCCGCCATCAACGACGGGAACGGGTTGGGCATCGGATCCGCTACCCGCCTGAACAGCAGCCAAAACCAGAGCGACCGTCCACGCCGCGAGCAACGGACTGAGCTTGGGAAGTCGATTTGGATTCGATCGCATTCTAAAAGGATACCCCAGAGAGGGCGTCGTTGGGGAATCGGTATCGTTGTAGGTGCAACATGCCATTGGCTTTACAGGTACCAGTTACCAACGGTCATTGCGGGTGCACGAAAGTGACGAATATAATTTTGGAACACCATCCATCGCAGTGAGGGAACCGGAATTACCGCATGCCTGAGGCTGGCACTCAATTGACGCGACAGAATCAGGAGCTGGCGATTTTTCACGACGTGGCCAAAGCGCTCACGTCGTCGCTGGATCTCGATTCCATTCTGCAGACCATCATGGACAAGATGGCGGAATATTTTCGTCCAGATACTTGGTCGTTGCTGATGGTGGACGAAGGACTCGACGAGCTCTACTTCGCCATCGCAGTCGGCGACAAGTCGGACGCACTGAAAAGCGTACGCCTGAAAATGGGCGAAGGCATTGCCGGCTGGGTTGCGAAACACGGGGAGTCCCGAATTGTGCCGGATGTGCAAGCCGACCCGGTCTTTGCGAGCCGCGTGGACCAGACCACTAAGTGGGAAACGCGATCTGTGATCTGCGTGCCGATTCGATCGAAGCTGCGTGTTCTGGGCGCGATCCAACTGGTCAATGTGGACATGGAGCACTTCAAGGATGCGGAACTATTCTTTCTGCAGTCACTGTGCGACTACGCAGCCATTGCCATTGAGAACGCGCGCTGGGTGGAGAAGATTCAGGAACTCACAATCACCGACGATTGCACCGGTTTATATAATGCGCGCCACCTGTATAAAACGCTGGACACGGAAGTCTATCGCTCATCTCGATTCGGTTACGAATTCAGCATCCTGTTTATCGATCTGGATCACTTCAAGGCGGTCAACGACACGCACGGCCATTTGATTGGCAGCAAACTGCTGGCGGAGATCGGGTATTTGATCAAGGCACAGTTGCGACTGATCGATTTTGCGTTTCGCTACGGCGGCGACGAGTTTGTCGTGCTGCTGCCGCAGACCGGGAAAGATCAGGCGCTGGTGGTGGCGAAACGGTTGCTCGACGGAATGAGGGCCAGCAGCTTTTGCCGCGAAGAAGGGCTAAATCTGAATGTGCGGGCATCGATCGGGTTGGCGACCTATCCGCACGATGCGCGCACGGCGCATGACGTGATTCGGCAGGCGGACGGAATGATGTATATGGTGAAGAATTCCAGCCGGGATAATATCGGAGTCGCACAGCGCGGTACCCTGAAGGAATAGGCTCGAACCGCGGAATCATTCCCACCCAAAATTACTCCACCCAAAGCATTTCGCTCAGAGTATCCCTACATTCTGCAGCTTGACTCAATGAGGTTGTGTGTCGACCTCCGGCTTAGCTTCCGGCTTCCACGGATTGGCATTGGCCGGAGCTTTGGGATTGACGCCGAAATCCCAGACGTAGAGGTTCATGCCTTCTTTGCCGGTTTCTTGCTGCGGCATCGTTTCAACGAGGACATATTCTCCGGGTGCAAGACTCTCGGTCGGAGTGACTTTGAGCCAGCCTCCGTTGACCCGGGTGGCGGTGGTCTTGACAAGGTGCTGGTCCTGGCTGATTTTTCCGGTGACCTGCCGTTTCATGTCGCCCAGGATGCGCTTGCCGTTTTTTACTTCGGCGCGAACGATCCGAAAATGGTCGGAGGCTGCGATGGGCTGCTGCGCCTGCTGAGTCTGTTGCGGTTCCTGCACGGCGCGTGTGGAGTCTTTCGCATCGGCCGCCGCGTGATCGGGAGCCTCGTCGATGTTGATGTAGAGCGAGGGAACATCGACATGGGACTGCACCGCGGCATGGGCGCCACCGAGTTCGACGGTCAGCTTAAGGCCGGCCACGGGATTAATGGCACCGTGGAAGATGTTACCTTTGGTGTTGCGGTTGACGTCGCCAGCAGTCTGTTGAAGCTCTACGATCTGAGGCTCACCCTGAAAGCTGTCGAGCAGAAACAC
This sequence comes from uncultured Acidobacteriaceae bacterium, assembly GCA_963709305.1. Classification (GTDB taxonomy): domain Bacteria; phylum Acidobacteriota; class Terriglobia; order Terriglobales; family Acidobacteriaceae; genus Sulfotelmatobacter. The sequence continues at coordinate 91,925 of CAVPWO010000020.1, forward strand.
TCCCGAATCCTCGGGCAGGCGCAGTCCGGGCGCGACTTGGGGGAGTAGCGTTTCTTCCCGTTCGCGCTGTTGTTCGACTTCTTTGTCGAGTTGCACAGCTTCGGGGACCGATGCTCCGGCGGCGCGATCTTTTTCGTACTTCTCGGTTGCGGGCCAGTCGACCAGGGATTCGGGAAGCTCCTCCCATTCATTGCGCTCAGCGCTCAGGTAGCGTACGCGGTCGCCTTTCGTTTCGTATTTCGTGACTAACTGATACGAACCGTCTTTGAGGATAAGACGGCGCGCGAGATCCTGTGCGGGGCAGATCGCCTGCAGAGTGAGCAGGGCAATCAGGGTGGCCAATAACACCGTGGGCCGAAAGCATCCCCGGATGGCTGCACAGTTTAAAAGCATGTCTTCCAATTATCGTTGGGAGGGGAGCTAAGAGTCGAATCGTTCATCGGACACCGGGATCATCGGGCGCGAGGATTAGTTCCTGCGCCTGATTCGCATGGGATGAAACCAGAGATTGCATTAGGGCCAAACCTAAACTGAAACGCCACTGAGGGGTTCGCCTGATCCACGGCAAGCTTTATGTTGTAGTATGCTGTTGCTCGCTAAAGCCACGGCAACAAAAAAATGAGACGTATTTCTCTCGCATCAGCTGTCTCTTCTTTCGTGTCTCTCACGTGCCTGTCCTTCGCCCTGGGCCAATCCGGTCCGGCTGTGTCGTCCGCAAACGGACAGGGTTCTGCCCAGGGCAGATCCGCTTCTGCGCAACCGGTTTCCTATGCGTCAGTGACGCAGTTGAACGGAATGCTGTCGCAATTGGAAGCGACTTCAAGAAGTACACAAGCCGATCTGGCGAAGTTGCGGATCGAGCGCTGGAAGACGGACACCAATTCGAAGAAGCAGACCCTGGCGAATGTGGATTCCATTCAGCGCAACCTGCAGGGCGCGCTGCCGGAGATCATCGCGCAATTGCGGGTGCAGGCCGAGGATCTGCCGACAACTTTCAAACTCTACCGCAATCTCGATGCCCTGTATGACGTAGTGGGAAATGTGGCGGAAGTGACCGGGGCCTTCGGATCGAAAGACGATTTTCAAGCGCTCTCGAATGATCTCAACACTTTTGAGAATACGCGGAAACAGTTGGCGCAGCGTATTGAAAGCCTGTCGTCAGCCAAGGAAGCTGAAATCGTGCGGTTGCGGGCGGACCTGAAGATAGCGCAGGCAGCAATTCCGGCGGCTCCGCCGAAGAAGATTGTCGTTGACGATAACGAGCCGCCAAAAAAACCTGCAGTGAAGAAAAGGAAGCCGGCTGCCAAACCGGCGACTCCCTCCAGAGCGGCGCCGACGCCCGGGCAGAAGCCGCCACCACAGGCGCCGGCGAAGCCCCAGTAGTCCGTTCGACCGCGGACCTCAGACCTCGGATTCTTGGCAATGTGGACGCGCTCTCCACGTCTCCTATGCCTCACATCGGGCTTGAGAATCTGTTACTCTTCCCTCCGCATCTACACCGCACTCAGATCTCGTTAGCGCGGTAATTGATCATTGGTAATTGATCATTGGTCATTGATTCGAGGTCGTTGGTCCGAGGTCCGACGGCTGAGGTCAGAAATCCAGCGTTTATGCATTCACATGGCAGCATTGTAGCGACGGTATTTGGCTTCATCATCATCTGGGTCGTGCTGCTGGACGCCTTCGAAACGGTGGTGCTGCCGCGCCGGGTGACGCGTCACTTCAAGCTGACGGCCTGGTTCTATCGCCGGACGTGGATTCCGTGGCGAGGAATCGCGCGGCGTATCAAGACATCGTCACGGCAGCAGAATTTCCTGGGATACTTTGGGCCACTCTCGCTCATCCTGCTGCTGGCTTTTTGGGCTACGGGATTGATCTTTGGGTTTGCCCTGGTGCAGTACGGCATCGGAGGACACGAACAGCTCAATCAAGAACCTCTGACCTTCGGCAGAATCCTTTATCACAGCGGAGAAACTTTTTTTACTCTGGGATACGGCGACATCGTGCCGACTTCGGGCGGGGCGCGGGCGCTTTCGGTGATCGAAGCGGGGATGGGCTTCGCGTTCTTGGGCGTGGTAATTGGATATATCCCCGTAGTATATGCGTCGTTCTCGAGGCGCGAGATTCAGATATCCATGTTGGATGCGCGCGCGGGATCACCTCCTTCGGCGGTGGAGTTGCTGCTGCGCTTGGCCGGGAGGTCGGAAGATCCGGGAGTGGATCAGAGAGTTCTGGATGAAGTCTTGCGAGACTGGGAGCGCTGGGCGGCAGAATTGCTGGAGAGTCATATTTCGTATCCGGTGCTTAGTTTTTTCCGCTCCCAGCACAGTAACCAGTCGTGGCTGGGCGCGCTGACAATCATGCTCGACGTGACTTCGCTGGTGCTGACGGGGATTGAAGGGGTGCATCCGGGGCAGGCCAAGCTTACATTCGCCATGGCGCGGCACGCGGCCGTGGATCTGGCACAGGTGGTGAATGCGCGCTACGATCCCGGCGCGGCGGAACGGTTGCCGGAGGACGAGTTGAACGCCTTGCGCGAGGCGCTTGCGGCCGCTGGGCTGCGGCTACGAAAGGATGAATATGGGCAGGACAAGCTGGTCAAGCTGCGGTCCATGTATGAACCTTATTCGCATTCGATCGCGCGCAACCTGATGCTGACGCTGCCGCCATGGCTGCACTCCGAGAAGACGCGCGACAATTGGCAGGCGGGGCCGTGGGACCGTCTGATCCAGGCGCGTGGACTGGGTATGCTCGGAGAAAAAGCGGCGGGGCCACCGCAAGTGCTGACGGGAGAGGACCACTTCTGAGCTTGCGACAGATTCGTAGATACGCTGCGCAACATTTCCGATGACGCGGGCTGACGTAGCACATCTCTACGTAGCTCCGGACGCATTCCGTCCGGGGCCGTGCGTGCTAACATCGGGTTTCTCCGAGATTCCTCCCTTATGAAGCATACTGGCGAGAACGTGGTGCGCATTGAGGCTGAAGCCTTGCGCGCACTGGCGGACCGAATCGCCGGGCCGATGGCGGAGGCATTTTCGAGCGCGGTGGAGTTGCTGTTCTGCTGCGCGGGACGCGTGGTGGTCACAGGCATGGGCAAGAGCGGGCTGATCGCGCGCAAGATTGCAGCGACGTTTAGTTCGACCGGAACTCCGGCGTTGTATCTGCATCCGGTGGAGGCGATGCACGGGGATTTGGGGATGGTAGTGCGCGGAGATGTGGTGCTGGCGCTTTCGGCTTCCGGTGAGACTGAAGAGATTTTGCAGTTGCTGGCGACAATCAAGCGGCTGCGGGTGCCCTTGATTTCCATGACCGCCGATGAGCTAGTTGGAAAAAGCGCGGTCGAGTCGCTTACGCCCTCACAACCATCTGCCACACGGACTATCTCCACTTTGGCGGCGGCTGCGGATGTGGCTCTGGATTGTTCGATTGCCGAAGAGGCTTGCTTGCTGGGGCTGGCGCCGACAGCTTCCACCACGACGATGTTGGCGTTAGGAGATGCGCTGGCAGTGACTCTTAGCGAGCGGCGTGGATTCAAAACAGAGGATTTTGCCAGCCTGCATCCCGGGGGAAAGTTGGGAAAGCGGTTGGCGCGGGTCGAATCATTGATGCACACCGGGGAGGCACTGCCTTGCGTGGCGCCGACGACCAGGATGCCGGACGTGATCTACGAGATGTCACGCAAAAAGTTGGGTGTCACGGCAGTGGTGGAAGGCGGCAGACTCATCGGAATCGTCAGCGACGGGGATTTGCGGCGGCTGCTGGAGAAGCGCGGGAAAGATGTAATGGATTTGACCGCAGGCGAGGCGATGACGAAGGATCCGAAGACGATCGCAGCTGGGGAATTTGCGGCGACCGCGCTGGCGCTGATGGAGGAGAAAAAGATTACGTCGTTGATGGTTGTAAACGCAGCCGGAATGCTGGAAGGAATTGTGCATCTGCACGATCTGTGGGGAACGGAGATATTTTGAACTGAGTGTAGGCGGGCGATCGGTTTTCAATTACACAATTACACATACACAATTGCTCAATTTCGCAATTACTGAATCAAGAGAGTTGCCATGTATCACTACGATCCCAATACCGCGTTGGAAGAATTAACGGAAGATGCGACGCTGCCGAACCCTGTGCATGTGCGAGACATGATTCTGCGCGGGAAGTTAACGGCAGATAAATCGCTGGAGTTGAACCGGCTCTTCGTGGAATATCAGAAATTCTTTGGCGAGGCGCAGAAGCTGGGAAAAGAAATATTGAAACAACTCACCGCATAGTTTCCCTCAGATGGGTACCCGATCCAACGGGACAATGAATTGAATGCCTGGCACGTGTTTGCCCTGTAAGTGTCCGTCATTTGTGACGAAGAGATCGGCTGCAACGCTGGCGGCACAAGCCAACTGGATGACGTCGTGGGCTTTCAGCAGGCGATCGCGCCGGATTGACGAATAGATCTTTGCGACCCTGACATCCAGTGGAACGAGCAAAGCAACACTCGAAATTGCGTCCTCGTACTTTCTGCAAAGCTCGGTGTTGCCCGCTACGGTCGGCTTAACCAGGAGCTCTCCCAATGTCAGGGTTGAGGTTACGAGTTGATCGCCCCGACGAAGCATTTTAGTGCGAAGATCGTCCACGGCTTGTGACAATGCTCCATAGTCCTCCCAGAGGTAAATGAAGAGATTTGTATCCCAGAAGATGCGGCTCATTCCCAGCCCTCGCGGAGCCGGCGTACATATTCATCCGCATGTTCGTCGGCCCAGAGTTCCTTGCCGGAGCCGCGCAGAGCTAGCAGCGGATCATTCTTAATTCTGTCCTCCACGCTGCCTTGGTTCCAGTCTCGATACCATTCCAGAAGACTCGCATACTCAGATGGAATGTCTTCTTTGGCTGGGACCGTCTTAGCGCCTTCCCGTGCAGGATCGTAAACGTCGCCGTTGCGAAACAGACGGCGGCGACCGGGTGCGGTTTCATAGAGCATTCGATAACGGCCGGGGTTCGGCGCACGGTTGGCAACACAATGTTGAACGATGTGAACATAGACTCCGGGGCGAAGAGGTTGAGCCCCTGCTTCCTTGGCAGCCCGCTGGACGATCTCGTCTATGTTGAAATCCGATCGCTTCGGATGGTCCCGGTGAAGTAGGGCGGTTGCAATCCAGACTTCGTCGGCGACTTTGATTTGAATTCCCGATGCTATGGTCATCTCATCCTCCTGGGAACTAGCGACAGTGCTCGAATGCCAGTTTTTCGAGCACTCCGGTGTGCTCTCTCGAAGTACAACTCCCTAGTGCCCTCTGAAATCCATCCGACAATGAGAGAGTCAACGTGCCTATCGCAACTTCTTGCCGTCGACGCAGTTTCAATCCGTCCCGCATACAATCGTCACAAAACGCCCCAGGTTTCTCGCCTCGCAGGAAAGCCACAATCTTCTGCGGTATTGTCATACTTTATCTATCAGTTCATACTATATCAAATCAAGGTACAAACCAATTATTCTTGGTAGTAATGTACTCGAAGGTTCACATTTTATACGTCAAGTCTATGGGCGGGCTCCTTGCGCCCGCGATCGACCGTTCAACACGATCATTTACAATGGCAAATTCTATTCACGGAATCATTCACCATGCATCGTTGGTCAGAACTGTTTATTCCTACCTTGCGCGAAGCCCCGGCGGATGCCGAGGTCGCGAGCCATAAGTTTCTGGTGCGCGCGGGATACATCCGTCAGCTCGCGGCGGGAATTTATTCGTATCTTTTTCTCGGCAACCGGTCATTCAACAAAATCATTGCGATTGTGCGCGAGGAGATGGACCGCATCGGGCAGGAGTTCTATTTGCCCGCGCTGCATCCGCGGGAAATTTGGGAGGCGAGTGGGCGCTGGGCGCTCATGGGGGACAACCTGTTTCGTTTGAAAGACCGCAGGGGCGCGGACCTGGCGCTGGGGATGACCGAAGAAGAGGTCATGACGTCGATTGCGCTGAAGGAGTTACGGAGTTACAAACAGCTGCCGCAGATCTGGTACCAGATTGCGCCCAAGTTTCGCGACGAGCCGCGGCCGAAGTCGGGGCTGCTGCGGGTGCGGCAGTTCATGATGAAGGACTCTTACTCGTTCGATAGTGACCCCGCCGGACTCGACGTTTCGTACAAAAAGCACTACGACGCCTACTGCCGCATTTTTGACCGGTGCGGGCTGAAGTACATGGTCGTAGAGGCGGACTCTGGGGCGATGGGCGGGAAAGAATCGCACGAGTTCATGGTGCGTACTCCCGCGGGCGAAGACCAGATCGTGAGCTGCGAAGGTTGCACTTACGCCGCGAACCTGGAAAAGGCCACTTCGAAACTGGACCGTGTTCCGGATCTTGGCGCTGAGGGCGACGGGAAACCGCTCGAAGTGCATACCCCGGGACAGAAGACGATTGAAGATGTCGCTAAGTATTTGGGTGTGTCGCCCAAAAACAAGATCAAAACACTCGCCTATATGGCCGAGAAGAAGGATGCCTCGGGAAAGACGAAAGCGCGCGCGATTGTCGTGTTAATGCGCGGGGATCTTCAACTGAACGAGGCCAAGCTGAACGGCGCGGTCGGAGGCACAGTGCGGCCGATGGAAGAGAGCGAGATCAAGGCGCTGTTCAAGTCTCCCGCGGGATTCTTGGGACCGGTCGGTATTGACTGGGCGAAGGACCAGAAGAACGATGTGGAGAAGCCAGTGCTTCTCGTGGACCGAGCACTGGAGGCACGGACCAACCTGATCGCAGGTGCGAACAAAGAGAACTTTCACCTGAAGAACCTGACGCCGGGGAAGGACTTTCATCCGACGGCTTATGCCGATCTGCGAGCCGTCACTGAGGGCGAGGCCTGTCCGAATTGTGGGAAAGCGTTGCGCATCGATACGGCAGTCGAAATTGGGCACATCTTTAAGCTCGGCTACCGGTATTCGGAGTCGATGGGTCTGCGGGTGCTCGACAAAAACGGCAAGGAAGTCACGCCGATCATGGGCAGCTACGGCATTGGGATCGAACGGATTCTGACGGCGGCGGTGGAGCAGGGCAATGACGAGAATGGGTTCTGGCTGCCGCCGGCGATCGCACCGTTCGAGATTGTGGTTGCCCCAGTCAATGTGAAAGATGAGACCGTGCGGACGGCGGCGGAAGACATTGCGAAGAGGTTGGAAGCGGCTGGATTCGACGTGATTCTGGACGACCGCGATGAACGGCCGGGAGTGAAGTTCAAGGATGCCGATCTGGTCGGTATCCCGTTTCGGATCACTGTGGGAAAGAAGGTTACCGAAGGTACTGTAGAGGTCGTTCTGCGCTCGACCCGCGAGATTCGGGATGTTAGGATCACCGCAATCGTGGAATCTTTCGAGAAGTTGCTCCGCCGGTGACATGAGATGCTTTTTGTCCCAAGCGGAGCAGAATGCAGGACATGGGGACACTCAAAGCAATTGTCGGGTTTCTGGTCATCGTGGGCGCCATCTACGCCGGATTTCAGATCATTCCGCCGGAGCTGAGCAATTATTCATTTCAGGACGACTTGCGGACCGTGGCCTTGACGGGGGGAGCGAATCCCCATACGACCGATCAGGAGTTGGTGGATTCCGTTATTAAGAAAGCTCAGGAACATCAAATTGTTCTAACTCCCGAAAGCGTGACGGTGCAGCGCATCGGCACCCCGGGGGCCCCGGCGGTTTACGTGGCAGCGGATTACACTGTTCCCGTCAGCTTGCCGGGTTATTCCTTCCGATTGCATTTCACTCCTTCGAGCGGCAACAAGGCTTTCTAAAGCTGAGTTTCGCCAAATCCCATCCTCGGGAGTGAATCTCGCGCAACGAAGAGGTCGTGTAATTCGTTGAAGTCATCCGATTGCTTCCCCTGAGTACCCTAAATCGCGGTCCTGTGATTTAGCGAACAAAAAGCTGAGTTGCTTCTCTCACTCGGTCCGGTGACTTCCATGGCGCGGTTTCTATTCACACTTCGCGCCTGAATCTGAACAAAACGGAATGCCAGGTATCAAAATGACGTTCGTAACTTGTCACCCGGTTACGCGCGACCTACCATCGGCGTGAGGAAGAGAGTCGTTTCACGTGGTCTGCGAGGCCAAAAATTTCCAGGGAGAAGTCATGGCAATGAAAGTTCGAGTGCTCCTCTGCTCAGTCGTGGTGTTGGCCCTGATGGGGCTGGCTGGCTGCGGCCATTACACCTGCGGCAATACGTTTGGTAGTGCCACTTGCTCGTCTTCGGGCAGCGGCGGCATCTCGCAGGGCGGTGGGGGTACCAGCGGGACTCCGGCCGCGTTTGACTTCTTCGAGAACAGCGGAACCCTGGACGCAGCCCTGCTGGACACCTCGGGCAATTTCAATCTGATTTCTAATTTCGTGAGCCCCCCGCAGACACTGAGCGGCATTGGCGGCATGATCATCGTCCAAAAGCAATGGCTGTATATGGCGCTTACCGGCGGCTTACAGATACAGGCTTATTCAATCAATGGCGGAAATGGAGCTTTGACCGCCATTTCTGGCAGCCCCTTCTCCTCGCCCGACACGGATGCGATTACGTCAGATCCCGCTGGAAAGTTTCTATTCCTATGTGGCGCAGACGATGACCAGGTTACCGTTTTCGCGATCAACCAAACGAACGGATCGTTGACTGCCGTGGGTTCATTTCCTGCCGGGGTCGGCTTCGCGGAACAGGCTACGACGGACGGACTCGGGAAATTTCTCTATGTGACCGCAGGGAACCTCGGCGGTCAGGTTGCCGTCTTTTCCATCGGTGCAAGTGGGTCTCTTACGCCTGTGGCTGGAAGCCCATTCTCCATCAGTATCGCACAGCTCAAGAGCGAACCCACCGGCAAGTTCCTGTTGGGCGTAACCGGCAACGGTGCCAACAACGGTTTCGCCAGTGACGACAATGTGTATGTCTTTTCCATTAACCAGTCTACGGGAGTGATTACGCCGGTGGCGGGCTCCCCTTTTGCGACCACGTTTACTCCGGCCTCTCTGGCGGTTAATCCGAACGGAACCTTTGTTTACACGTTCAACCAAACCGTCACGGGCGTCTCTCCGATGGAAGGCTTCCAATTCAACACTACGACAGGCGCACTGACTCCGCTGCCGACTTCACCTTTCGCAGCCCTGACAGCGCCCGCCGGAGTGTTCGATCAGAGCGGCGCCTACCTTTTCATGCATCCGGGTACCACTGTGACCGTGGCAAGCGTGGATAGCAGCACAGGCGCTGTGACTAGTATTGGTTCACCGATCACGGGCATCGGATCGCCCGTGGGCTGGGCCGCCACGGATCCGCACTGAGAGTCTTCAACACGAAGGCTAAGCAGGGCGGAGTTCACACTCCGCCCTTGTTTTTTGTGACTTGCTTCGGATTAGCCGGCTTCCATGGTCTGTTGATTGCGGTCTGTTGATTGCGCTGGCACCTCTGATTGCAAGCCATGGAAAACATTCCCCGTAACCAGGCAGTACAATGGAATAGTACGGAAGGCAGAATGCGGTGTTTCGGGAGTGAAATTCAGGAAGAGAGTAACTGCGAACCCTGGTTTCCGCATCTTAGCGGCTAACTGCAGCCATCTGAGAGCGTGACGGACCTCTCATCGATCAATCGTGACCATCAGGATCAGAATTCCGAAGGGACGTGCGGAGAATGCGGGCAGAGTATTCCGCTGGCTCCCTCGCGACCCCGTTCTGCGTGCTGCGCTGGTGGCATTCATGATTCTGGCGGTGTCGTTTACAGTATTGTTTTCTTATTTTTACATCAAGTACGACCGGATCATTGAGAAGCGGTTCCGCAGCCCGGTTTTTGCCAATTCGGCCAAGATTTACGCCCTGCCCAAGACCGTTCGCGACGGCGAAAAGATTGAACTACGGGAAATTGCCACGGAGCTGCGGCGAGCCGGCTACTCAGACAAAGAAGATCAGTCCACCCTAGGCAGTTTTCGCTTGCTGAAAGACGGGATCGAGATCACTCCCGGACCGGAGTCTTACCACAGCCCCGAGCCGGCACGCATTATGGTCCATGACGGGCAGGTGGACCAGATCATCAGCAACGGCAGCGACCTCTCCGCCTACGAACTCGAGCCGCAACTAGTGACCGCGCTGTTCGATGCGGAGCAGCGCTCGAAGCGCGAAATCGTGAAATATAACGATATTCCCCCCATGATGGTGCAGGCGGTCCTGGCCATCGAAGACCGGCGCTTCTTTGAGCACAGCGGAGTGAATTTTCTGCGCATGGCGGAAGCGGCCTGGATCGATGTGATCCGCGGACGCCACGATCAGGGCGGCTCGACCCTCACCATGCAGCTTTCGCGCGGATTTTTTCTGACGCCGGAGAAGACCATCAAGCGCAAGCTGACGGAAATGCTGATTGCGGAGGAACTGGAACAGAAATTCAGCAAACAGCAGATTTTCGATTTTTATGCGAACTGGGTGGACTTGGGGCAGAGAGGATCGTTCTCGATCAGCGGATTCGCCGAGGCGTCGAAGGCCTACTTCAACAAGGAACTGAAAGACATCACGCTGCCCGAGGCTGCGCTGCTGGCCGGATTGATTCAGCGTCCCAGTTATCTGTCGCCCTACCGGCATCCGGAGCGCGCCATGGAGCGCCGGAACCTGGTGCTGGAGGCGATGGTAGAGACCCATGCCATTACGCGCGAGCAGGCGGATAAAGCCAAGGCTGCGCCGCTCAAGCTCGCGCCCCCGAACGTGGAAGCGAGCGACGCGCCCTATTACGTAGACATGGTGCGGGACACACTCATCAGCAAGTTCAACGAGAATGAGTTGAATGACCAGTCCTATCGCATTTACACGACTCTCGATCCCGAACTGCAGAAAGCCGCCGCCGAGGCGGTGGAGTCGGGAATCAAGCTGGTCGACGCCCAGGTCAAGAAATTACGCACCAAGAAGGTGAAGGTAGGAAAGAAAACCGAAACGAAAGTTCTGCCGGGCCCGCAGGCCCAGGTCGCGCTGGTGGTGCTCGATCCGCACACGGGCGCGGTGCTGGCTTTGGTGGGCGGGCGCGATTACGGCTGGAGCCAGTTGAATCACGCTGTGTCGAAGCGGCCAACCGGATCGATCTTCAAGCCATTCGTGTATGCCGCGGCTATGAACAGCGCGCTGGACGGCTCGCCAACCGTGCTCACTCCCGCGTCGACCGTGACCGACGCGCCTTCGAGCTTTGCCTATGGCGACCAGATCTACGAGCCGCGCAACTACAAAGAGGAATATCACGGCGATGTGTCCTTGCGTTACGCGCTGGCCATGTCGCTGAACAATGCGACGGTCAAGGTGGCGGAAGAAGTCGGTTACGACAAGGTGGCCAACCTGGCGAAGTCGGCGGGAATTATGTCGGTGAAAGCGACCCCGGCGATGGCACTGGGCTCCTACGATGCCTCGCCGCTGGACATGGCGGGCGCCTACACCACATTCGCGAATAAGGGTGTTCGGTTGTCGCCCATTCTGCTGCGCTCGGTGCGCAACGGCAAGGGCGATGTGATCGCAAACTACAACACGGACCAGCGGCAGGTGCTCGACCCGCGCATCGCCTACATCATGACCAACATGATGGAAGGCGTGATCAACAACGGGCTGGGATTTTCGGCCGTGCGCGGGCGAGGATTTACACCGCCGGCCGCGGGAAAGACCGGCAGTTCGCACGATGGCTGGTTCGCCGGTTACACCTCGAATTTACTGTGCGTCGTGTGGGTGGGATATGACGATTACAGCGATCTTCGTATAACCGGAGCACTCACGGCTGCCCCCATCTGGACCGAGTTCATGAAAAAGGCGGCGGCCCTTCCGCAGTATTCCGACATGCAAGGCTTCCAGCAGCCGACGGGCGTAGTCGACGTGCAGCTCGACAAGATTACTAACCGCCTGGCGACTCCGACCTGCCCGGACGACTATGTCTCTGCCTTTGTAGCGGGAACCGAACCGCGCGAGACCTGCGACGCTCAGGACGGAATGAAAGGATTCTTCTCCAGGATATTTGGGGGCGGAAGCAAACCCTTGCCCGCGCCAAGCCAGGCTTCGATTCAAGAAGACCCGAATAATCCTCAGGACGCCAAGAAAAAGAAGGGGTTCTTCGGCAAGATCGCCGGAATCTTCAAGGATGACAAGACGCCGGCTCCGCCGCCCAAACCGGCCGAAGACGGACAGAACGAGCCGCACTGAGATGTCGTGCCTTAGCGGATTTCGAGGTATCAGACTCCCGGTTTGGCCAGGAACTGGTCCTCAACAACGCCGAAAGACCATGCCCTAAAATTCCTTCGCCGACGGGCCGAAACTGTGCCAGAATATGGGCACTAGCTGGGGGTGGCCTATGTTGTCCGGCCCGAGAGCTTTGCTGGTTCCCGTCTCGCTTCTTGTCCTTTCCCTCTGCGTCCTGCCAAAATTGTTGTCGGGACAAGCTTCTCGCTCCGAACAAGTTCAGATCAAGCCGCCGCTGCTGCGGGCGATCGATCCTCCGTCTCCGGATGCCACGGCGGCCGTTCTGGAGGCTCGCGCCGAGCAATTGCGAGCGGTGAAGCTTTACCTGGATGCGCTCGACTACTACCGCGCCGCGCTGGCCAAGCGACCGAACTCCGCCAGTTTGCTCAATAAGATCGGAATTACCGAGCTGATGATGCAGCGCTACCGCGAGGCGAAAAAATCGTTCGATCAATCGATCAAAGCTGACCGCAAGTTTGCCGATGCCTACAACAATCGAGGTGTGGTGTTCTACGAAGAAAGGAAATATAGCCCGGCGGTCAAGGAGTATCGAAGGGCGATTGCGCTCGACGACGGTTCGGCGTCGTTCTTCAGCAATCTGGGAGCCGCGCTCTTCGCCAAAAAGGAGTTTGAGCCTGCAGTTGTCGCCTATCAACATGCCGTGGAACTCGATCCCGATGTGTTTGAGCGGACTTCCCGCGGCGGCGTGCAGGCGCAGTTGCCCAGTCCCGGCGATCGTGCCCGCTACGATTACACCGTGGCGAAACTGTATGCCAAGATGGGTTATTCGGACCGTTCGCTCGAATATCTCCGGAAAGCGATGGAAGAGGGATACAAAGACTTCAAGAATGTTTATAAAGACGCGGAATTTGCCGGGCTGCGAAAGGATAAGCGCTTTGCGGAACTGGTGGCCGCGAAGCCGCCGTCATTGCCGGAGTAATTTAGCGAGGGTTCACCGTATTGTCGATTTCGCTGAAGTTTTACAAAGGTTTACAAAATTAGACGGAACTTAGTCGGATTCTAGTGTTTAATTTTTTCACATACTCCTGAAAACAACAGGGTGAGTAAGGAGAAACGGTAGCCCATCGGATGCTGACCCGAGCACGCCCCAAGCAAGCGTCCGGTGGGTTTTTTTGAGCTATCAGCTTTCAGCTCTCTCAGCGACAGCGACCGAAATTCGATTCGCGCCGACCTCAAAGAGGCCGACCTCAAAGAGAATGTGCCGCACGATTCCCACTGTCAGCGAACCTTAGGTCTTGGCTGATGGCTGTGAGCTGACAGCTGACGCCTGCCTTTCGGACTTCTCTCCCCGGTATAGTCGTCCACAACTTTCGTGAGTTTACCTTGCGCCTTGAGAATGAACTCAACTGCGTCGCGCAGGGCGCCTTCACCACCGGCGCGGGGCGTGATGTAGTGCGCTTCCCGCTTCACTTCGGCGCGGGCATTCTTTACGGCGATGGCAAGACCCCCAGCGCGCATTGCGGGCAGGTCGATGATGTCGTCGCCCACGAACGCAGCTTCATCCAGCGTGATTCCTTCCTCTTTGACGATTCCTTCGAGAGCGGTGCGCTTGTCCTGGATTCCTTGACGAACATAGTCGAGCTTCAAATCGCGGGCACGAAGCGCTACCGTCTCCGAACTGCGTCGGGTTATGAGTCCGGTCTTGAGGCCGGCGATCCGTGCGAGCGAGTGGGCGACGCCGTCGTGCGCGTGGAATCCCTTCACTTCAATCTGGCCTTGAGCAGTCCGGTCCGCGGACGGGCCATTAGTCGCCTGCTGCGAGTCTTGGGGAACGAAGAAGAGTTTTCCGTCGGTAAGGACGCCGTCAACGTCGAACAACAGGAGTTTGATTTTGCGGGCGCGGGCCTGAGCGGAGAGTTTGGGCATCGGCGGAATTCTAGCAGCCCGAAAGCATCCCTTTACACTTGGGCCGAGGAAATCAAAGTGAATCGTCGAGAAATGCTGAAGGGTAGCGGAGCGGTGCCGGAGCAATGGCGACGAAGGCCATAGGCTGATCGTCGGTCAATTCTTTAGAGTGTGGCTCGAGGATGCCTGTCTTGAAATAACGGGCAGGCGGCGGGTGGGATCGAGTTGATTCAGTTCCGTCACGAGCATGGAAAAATTCTCCATGTCCCGCTCGATAGCGATCAGATCGCATAGCTCTTCGAATCGCCGTATTGGTTCACCATTCGTCACTGCTTACTTAGTTGCGGCATCCCGGCAACAGTTTCTACAGGGGAACCATGAGTTGAGCCACTAATTCCACTGGGCAAACCGCCCACCAATCCTACGGTGAGCTATCCAATCGCTGGTATCAGCCTCCTGATCAGCTCTAAAGCGAACATTTGGCGAAACCATCGGTTCGGGCTAGAATATGTGGATGCATTGCTTTCCTGACTCCCTGGCCTGGGCGCACCCTCTCGTAGCGGAGTGGTTCATGCGGAAGTTCGGCACTCCTACGGAGCCGCAAGAACAGGGATGGCCGCACATTCTGGCGGGACGGACCACGCTGATTTCGGCGCCGACCGGGTCGGGCAAGACGCTGGCCGCATTCCTCGCCTGCATCGATCGGCTGGTGCGCAAGGCGCTGGCGGGCGATCTCAGCGATCGCACGGAAGTGCTGTACGTTTCGCCGCTCAAGGCGCTGGGCAACGACATTCAGAAAAACCTTGAAGGACCGTTGGGGGAAATTCTTGCGCTGGCGGGTGAGCGCGGGCTGCTGATGCCGGAGATTCGCACGGCGGTGCGCACCGGCGACACGCTGGCGCACGAACGACGGAGCATGCTGAAGCGGCCTCCACACATTCTGGTGACCACGCCGGAGTCGCTCTACATTCTCCTGACCGCGGACAAGAGTCGCGCGATTCTGCGCGATGTCGAGACCGTAATTGTGGATGAGATTCATGCGGTCGCCGACGACAAGCGGGGGGCGCATTTGGCGTTGTCGCTGGAGCGGCTGGAGGCCTTATCTCACAGGCCGCCGGTCCGTATCGGGTTGTCGGCGACGCAGAAGCCGATTGAGGAAGTCGCGCATTTTCTCACTGGAAGTGGGCGGCCTGATCCAGTGATTGTCGACATCGGGCACAGGCGGAAGCTGGATCTTGGGATTGAAGTCTCTCCGATGCCGCTGGGGCCGGTGGCGTCGAACGAGTTGTGGGACACGGTGTATGACCGGCTGGTGGCGCTGGTGGCCGAGCATCGGTCGACCTTGGTGTTCGTGAATACGCGGCGGATGGCGGAGCGGCTGTGTCATGAGTTGGGGGCACGGATCGGCGAAGAGAATGTGGCGGCGCACCATGGCAGCTTGTCGCGCAAACTGCGTCTGGCTGCGGAAAAGAAGCTGAAGGAAGGACAGGTGCGGGTGCTGGTGGCGACAGCCTCGCTCGAACTGGGAATTGATGTGGGGACGGTGGACCTTGCAGTACAGATCAATTCGCCTCGGGCAATTGCGGTAGCTTTGCAGCGGGTGGGACGGTCGGGACACTGGCGGGGTGCTGTCCCGAAAGGAAGATTCTTTGCGACCACGCGCGACGATTTGATGGAATGTGCCGCCTTGGTTCGGGCGATTCGGCAGGGGGATCTGGATCGGTTGATGATTCCGGAATCTCCGCTCGATGTATTGGCGCAGCAGATTGTGGCGATTTGCGCTGCGGGAACGAATGCTGCGAGTGCGTTGCCAGGGACAGTGCGCGGCCAGGATGGCCCCGCGACAGCCGGCGGGGACGCCGGCGCTAGCGGCTCTGCTGGGGAAGCGGGCGCTGCTTCTGATGGGTGGGGCGAGGATGACCTCTTTGCTTTGGTGCGGCGGGCTTATCCCTATCGCGGGCTGAAGCGGGAGACATTTGACTCAATTCTCGAAATGCTCTCCGAGGGGATTGCGGCGCGGCGCGGGCGGTACGGGGCTTATCTGCATCGCGATCGGGTGAATGGGAAGTTGCGGGCGCGGCGCGGCGCGCGGCTGGCGGCGATCACCAGCGGCGGGGCGATTCCGGACAACTCGCTGTATACCGTGGTCGCCCAACCGGACGGCGTGGTCGTGGGAACCGTGGATGAAGATTTTGCGGTGGAGAGCAATCGCGGCGACATCATGCTGCTGGGCAACACATCGTGGATGATTCATCGGATCGAGACGAACGCAGGTCGGATGCTGGTGCAGGATGCGCATGGGGCGCCGCCAAGCGTTCCGTTCTGGCGAGGAGAAGCTCCGGCGCGGACTCAAGAGTTGTCGGCGCATGTCGGCGAACTGCGGCAGAAGATCAGCGAGACATTGCCCAGCACTTCGCCTGCTGGATTTTCGGCGACGCAGCCGGAAGTGGCGGCAGCTGTGAGTTGGCTCAAAGCGGAGTGCGGACTCGACGATTCGGGCGCGGAACAGATGATTGAGTACGTGCTGCAGGGGCGCGCCGTTCTGGGGGCAGTGCCAACCCAGACCACTGTAATCGCTGAACGGTTCTTCGATGAGAGTGGCGGGATGCAGTTGGTGATTCATGCACCTTTTGGCGGAAGGATCAATAAGGCTTGGGGGCTTTCGCTGCGAAAGCGCTTTTGTGTGGGCTTCAACTTTGAATTGCAGGCGGCTGCGACAGATAACGGGCTGAACATCGCACTGGCCGAGCAGCATAGTTTTCCGCTGGGCGATGTGTTTCATTTCTTGCAGGCCGAGACGGTACAGCCGATTCTCGAACAGGCGGCGCTGGATTCTCCAATCTTTGCTACTCGCTGGCGCTGGGACGCGAATCGGGCGCTGGCGCTGCTGCGTTTTCAGAATGGCAAGAAAGTGCCGCCGCAGATTCAGCGCATGCGCTCGGAAGATCTGCTGGCGTCGGTGTTCCCAGACGCGGCGGCTTGTTTTGAAAACATTGAGGGCGACAGGAGGATTCCGGATCATCCGTTGGTGGGCGAGGTGATGAAAGACGTGCTCACGGAGGCAATGGATTTGGATGGCTTAAAGTCGTTGCTGCGAGGGATGGCTTCGGGAGAGATTCGCGTGATTGCGGTGGATACGCCAGTGCCGTCGCAGTTTTCACACGAGATTCTGAATGCGAATCCATATGCGTACCTGGATGACGCGCCTCTGGAGGAGCGGCGGGCGCGCGCGGTCAACATGCGGCGGGTCCTGCCGGAGTCGGTGCTGGAGGAAGTGGGCGGGCTTGACGCGGAAGCAATTGCGCAGGTGCGGGATGAGGCTTGGCCCGATGTGCGCGATGCGGACGAGTTGCACGATGTGTTGCATACCCTAGTGGCGCTGCCGGAGGAATTGGTTATGCGGGGACAGCCGCCCCTTCGACAAGCTCAGGGCAGGCTTTCGGCTGTCCAGTCGAGCGAACCTCGACCGGTTTTCGCCGGCCTGTCTGCTGATGACAGCGGCTCCGCTGTGCTGAGCTGGACAGCCGAAGGCGGCTGTCCCCACATGAATCTCACTCCGCAGTGGTCGTTATACTTCGAACGGTTGGTAAATGAGGGAAGGGCCGGAGTTGCCATCGTCACCGAAGGCGAGATGTCCTCGGGACAGCCAGCGGGGCTTCGGCGCTACTGGGTGGCGGCGGAGCGGGCGCGCAGCTTCGCTGTCCTGTTTCCTTCGGCTGTGTTTGAGCAAACTTTGGCCGACGTGGGGAGTGGACAGAGTTCCCGCGATGATGCTTTGCTGACTCTGGTGACGGGATGGATGTCACATCTCGGGCCCGTGACCGCATCGCAACTTGGGGCTTCGTTGGGGCTGGCTACTTCTGACGTCGAGAAGGCGCTGCTCCGGATGGAGGCCAGCGGGACTATTCTGCGCGGAAACTTTACTGGGTCGAGCCTGCGGGCGGGCGCGCCTTCGCTACACGAGACTGTGGAACTGCGCTCGACTGGACAGCCGGGGCCGGCTGTCCCCACACAAGCATCACACGAGATCGAGTGGTGCGAGCGGCGGTTGCTGGCGCGGATTCATCGGTTGACTGTTGGGATGTTGCGCAAGCAGATTGAGCCGGTCACTGCCGCTGCGTTTATGCGCTGGCTGATGCGCTGGCAGCATGTGACTCCGGGGACGCAGGTCAGCGGCGAGCGAGGGACGCTCGAAGTTCTGCAGCAACTGCAGGGATTCGAGATACCGGCGAACGCCTGGGAACGGCAAGTTTTGTCGCGACGGATTGCCGACTACGATCCCAAGTGGCTGGATCAACTGTGCTTGACTGGAGCGGTGGGGTGGGGACGGTTGTCACCACATCCCGCGACCATCGATTCAGCAGGGACGGCGAATGGGAACGGTGCGTCTCAAGGGGCAGCGGCGCCGCGGCAGCGGAGGGTGATTCCGACGAGCGTTGCGCCCATTACTTTCTTTATTCGTGAAGAAGCCGACTGGATGATTCCGCGGCACACGGCCGGCGATGAAGCCGAGGCACGCGGGTTGAGCCACGGAGCGCAACTGGTACTCGAATTCTTGCGGCAGCGCGGCGCTTCGTTCTTTGCCGATATTGTGCGCGGCACCGGCAAGCTCAAGGCAGAGATCGAGACCGGACTTTGGGAGTTAGTGGCGGCCGGCCTTGTGACTGCAGATGGGTTCGACAATCTGCGGGCACTGATCGATCCCAAGCGGCGTGCGGGGCAGGGCAGCGGACGCAGCACGCGTCCGCGACACAGTTCGGGGCGTTGGGCGCTGCTGCATGCGGATGTGGCGGCGGAAAGAAATCGAGCTGTCGAAGCTGCGTGCTGGATGCTGCTGCGCCGGTATGGAATCGCGATTCGCGATCTGCTGGCGCGCGAATCGAACTTGCCGCCCTGGCGGGAGTTGCTGATGGCGTTTCGTCGACTGGAAGATCGCGGCGAAATTCGCGGCGGGAGGTTCGTAGATGGATTTCTCGGCGAGCAGTTCGCTCTGCCGGTCGCGGTCGAATCAGTGCGAGCGATGCGGGGTTTGCCGTTAAGCGAAGAGACGCTGACGCTGTCGGCGGCCGATCCACTGAACTTGATTGGGATTCTGGTGCCGGGAGAGAGAGTACCGGCGATTTCCGGCAGAAGCGTGAGTTATCGCGATGGCATCGCGATTTCAGAAGCAGACCAAAGTGCGTTGGGCGCACCTAATGAGAGCGCGGTCCGAAGTGCATAACCTCAGCGGCTGGGAGAGACAATTCCTCGTTGCCGCGCAACTTAAATTATTGTTCGTCCACACTGGCGCCCTTTGATTTGCATTCCTGCAATTTCGTGATGACTTGATTTCCTTAGCCGCCCAAAAAAAAGTCAGAAGCCCGATGAGGGGGTCCCCCGAGCTTCTGACTAGCGATCTCGGCTAAGAACTGCTTGAAAGCGCTTCCCCCGTCGCTTTTTGCCAAGAATCCGCGTTCTCCTTTCATGCATGCCGAATTCCAATCCTGGAAGTCCCGATCGCGACCGTCTCCGACCGAAGCTAAGTTACTGATGTACAGCGAGTTACTCGGATTGCATCAGCGCTGTAAGCGTCCTCGATCTACGACGAGAGCTCACCGAACGCTATCTGTTCGGATAGCTCGGCTATCCGTTCGGATATCGGAAATCGTTCGTTCCGAACATGCATTTGTGCCCGAGCTGTGATAAGAAGTTCTGACGGAGTGGGAGACCCCGATTGCGCCCTAGACTCTTGGTGATGGCCGGCCCTGCTAAAGACTCGACCATTGCGTTACCAGACGGGGAATCCACATTGGGCCGCGACCCAGCCAACGCGATTTCTGTACCTGACACTTCCGTCTCGCGAAAACACTGCTTACTCCGAAGAGACGAAGACGATCGATTTCAGATCAGGGATTTAGACAGCCGAAACGGCACGCTAGTGAACGGCCGAGCTGTAAAAGAGCAATGGCTCCGGCACGGGGACGAGATCGCGACCGGCGATTCTGTGTTTTTGTTCCTGGTGGAAGACGACGATCAAGCCGTTCCCGCCAGCCGCGTTGAATTCGATGACAGCCACTATTCGGCTGAGACCAAACTGATTCATCCCAGAGAGGTGGTTTATTTGCAGCCGGACAGGCTGCAGCGCGAATTACCCGCGACGTCGCAGGTGGCGCGGAACTTAAACGGTCTGCTCAAAATCAGCCGTGTTGTGCATGCGATTCGCGATCTCGAGGAACTGCAGGCCCAGTTGTTGGATCTGATATTTGAACTGGTGCCGGCAGGCCGAGGCGCCATCCTTTTAGCGGAGGGCGCAGGCCAGGAATTCAACTGTTTGTATGCTCGCACCCGACACCGACAGCCGCAGCTGGTGCGCGTGAGCCGCACGATTGCGAGCCGGGTCATGAAAGAGAATGTCGCGATTCTGGGCGTGGACGTTCCCGCCACCGGTACGCTGCGCGACGTGGAAAGTCTGGTGGCGTCCGAGGTGCGGACTTTGTTGTGCGTACCCTTAACTGTGTTTCAGCGTGTGATTGGGTGCATCTACCTGGACAGCACGAGCGCCGCTGACCGCTTTCAGGAAGACCACCTCGAACTGTTGACCGCGATCGCCGGAGTTTCGGCGGTGGCACTCGACAATGCGCGGCGACTGCAATGGCTGGAGGAAGAAAATCTACGTCTCACCACGGAAGTCCGGCAGGAACAAAGCCTGGTCGGGGAAGGACCCCGGATCAAAGAGATTTTTCAGTTCCTGGCAAGGGTCGCACCCACGGAATCAACGGTACTGATCGAGGGCGAAAGTGGCACAGGCAAAGAACTGGCCGCCCGCGCTTTGCATCGTAACAGTCACCGCGCGAACAAGCCATTCGTGGCCATTAACTGCGCGGCGATTCCTGAATCTCTGTTGGAGAGCGATTTGTTCGGACACGAGCGCGGCGCTTTCACGGGCGCGGCCGTGCAGAAGAAGGGACGGTTGGAAGTCGCCGACGGCGGCGTGGTATTTCTCGACGAGATCGGCGAGCTTGCGCCCGCATTGCAAGTGAAGCTGCTGCGGGTGTTGCAGGAGCGCGAATTCGAACGCGTAGGCGGGACGCAATCTATCAGAATCGATGTCCGACTGATCGCCGCCACCAATCGCGACCTGAGCGAAGCCGTACGCAATGGAGAGTTCCGTCAGGATCTGTATTACCGACTTGCGGTGGTCAAACTAACCATGCCTCCGCTACGCGAGCACCGTGACGACATCCCGATGCTGACGCGACATTTCGTGCAGAAGTACGCCAAGCGCAGCAAGGTGAAGGCAAAACCGGTCTCGCGCGAGGCGATGGCGGCGCTGGTGAACTACGAGTGGCCGGGCAATGTGCGCGAACTCGAAAATGCCATTGAGCGGGCGCTGGTGATGGGATCGTCCGATGCGGTTCTGCTGGAGGATTTGCCGGAGTCGTTACTGGAGCAGGAATCCCCGGCCGAGATGCATGAGGGAAAGTATCATGCCAGCGTCAAGGAATTGAAGAAACAGTTGATTATCGACGCGGTCGAGCAGACCCGCGGCAATTACGTCGAGGCTGCGGGAATTTTAGGCGTACATCCGAATTATTTGCACCGGTTGATCCGGAATTTGGGATTAAAAGAGGCGCTGCACGATCTGTTGCGCGAACGCAGCAAGTTTTCGGCGTAGCCGTCGAATCGAATTAAGGCAACGGCATCTGCAGCAAGCGGGCGGGATCGAGATAGATGCCCTGCCAGCGCACGGCAACGTGAAGATGAGGGCCGGTGGCGCGTCCAGTGCCTCCACTCAGTCCGATTTCCTGCCCGCGCTTCACCGATTCCCCTTCCTTGACTTTAAATTCAGAAAGATGAAAGTACAGGCTGAGAAGTCCCTGGCCGTGGTCGATCACCACGCAGTTGCCTTCGAAATACAGGAAGCGCGCCAACAGCACGGTGCCGGAATTCATAGCCGCCACCGGCGTTCCAGTGGGAACGCGGAAATCGAGGCCGTAATGGGGACGCTGGGCCTTGCCGTTAAAAATGCGTTGCGAACCGTAAACGTCGGAGATGGAGGCATCGGCGGGTGCGGTGAATTTGCCGTCCCACTCGCGGTCTGGCGTGACGCGGTTCAGGTAGTCATCCTTGATCTTCACGCCCTCGGCAATCTGCTGTTGCTGTTCAGGCGAAGGCTCGGTGAATTTTTTTTCGACGGTGAGCTCGACTTTGATTTGAGGATACTGCTTGTGAGCGACCACGAATGTGTGCGCGAAGGTTATTGCCGTCGGTGTAGCTTTGCCGGCGCGTTCTCCGGATAATTCGAGGGCGTACCTGCCTGGGTTTTTCTCGAATCCTATGCCGGCGAGGGCGAACCACGTTTTGGTTCGGGCGTCGTAAGTGAAAGTGATGTGATGGTCCAGCCATGTGCCGCTGAGGGATTCAAGCTTGACTGGTGGCTTGACCTGAAACAAAACCGGAACGCCATTGACCAGACGGGTGGGTTGAGCGCGAACAGTCCACGTGGCTGCTGAGGCGGGCAGCGCGAAGCAGCAGGAGATAATGGCGGCGATCAACACGAATAGGAGAGAATGCTTTCGGGGGTGCCGGGCATCGCGCTGGCGGGACAGCCGAGGGGGCTGTCTCCATCTGAGATTTTTCTGATTTGGAAACATCACTTTACTAGCGTAGCATTTCGCCGAATTGCGCCTCTATAATTCCGGGCATGCGGATATTGGTTCTTGCTGGCCTTTGGGTCTGGTTGTTGGGTGGACTCGGCATGGCGCAGCCCGCTGCCACTCCCCTTCACGCTGATCGTGTTGTCGTCCTTAAGAAGGAACGCACGCTGGAACTGCTCACCCAAGGGAAAGTGATCAAGACGTATAAGGTCGCATTGGGCGCAGACCCCATCGGGCCGAAAACACGGCAAGGTGACCACAAGACTCCAGAGGGGTTCTACGTGCTGGACTCACGCAACCCACATAGCCAGTTCTACAAATCGATTCATATTTCATACCCCAACGCACGCGACCGCGCGGCCGCGCGACTGAAAGACGTCTCCCCAGGCGGGGACGTATTTGTGCATGGCCTTCCGAAAGGCTACGGTTGGGTAGGAGCATCGCATCGACTAAAGGACTGGACGGACGGTTGCGTCGCAGTCACCAATGAAGAGATCGACGAGATTTGGCAGTCCGTGCCGGATGGGACTCCAATTGAGATCCGGCCCTAATCTAAGGAGAGAGTTGGTGGACCTGGCCGGGATCGAACCGGCGACCTCTTCCATGCCATGGAAGCGCGCTCCCAGCTGCGCCACAGGCCCACTTATGCGGACACGACTACGAGTCATCCGTTGCGGACAACCTCAAGTATTCTCGCTGACCGAGTGAGGATAGTCAACGCGCGGACGGGAGGAGTCGAGATTCGCTCGACTGAGAGCCGGGGGAGGCTGTCCCCACACTCACTTTTCCGCTTTCTGGTCGTCCTCATGCTCATCGAAGAAGAACCGTCGTAGCCAATGTGGAACCGCTTGATAAGAAGTGATGTCGATTTCATGCCGATGGCGGAAGTTGTGGATCAGAGAGTAGGCGGAGAGCCCGAGCAGCACCAGAACCAAGGCCCCGTACCAGATAGTGTCGAGCCACGGGTAGCGCCTTCCAAAGCCGAGCGAGGCGGCAAAGAGAACCCAGAAGAGTGCGGTCGGAATCCAGCTGCGGAGATTCTGATTCATGATCGGTTCACCGATAGTCTATTCTCTTGGCGGCGATTTTCTACTCCTGAATTTTCTTCCGTGCTTTCCACAGGGCACTTCTGGCATAATTGATCGTGCACCCCACCTGCACCATTTTTCAAACACAATTTAAAGCGAGGAAGAGATGCCAGCGAAGTACATCTTTGTGACGGGCGGAGTTGTGTCTTCACTCGGTAAGGGATTGGCCGCGGCTTCCATTGGCTGCCTGCTGGAAAGCCGGGGGATGAAAGTCAACCTAATGAAGTTCGATCCGTATCTCAACGTCGATCCGGGAACGATGTCACCGTTTCAGCACGGCGAAGTTTTCGTGACCGATGACGGCGCCGAAACCGATCTAGACCTGGGACACTACGAGCGCTTTACTCACGCCAAACTTTCTCGCGACAACAATTGGACGACCGGCCGCCTCTACGAGCAGATCATCGCCAAGGAGCGCCGTGGAGATTATCTTGGCAAGACGGTGCAGGTGATTCCGCACGTCACCAATGAGATCAAAGCCGCGATGAAGAAGGTCGCGCAGGATGTGGACATCGCGATCGTTGAGATTGGCGGGACAGTGGGCGACATCGAGTCGCTGCCGTTCATGGAGGCGATCCGGCAGATGCGGCAGGAACTGGGTCGCGAGCACACGTTATTTGTACACGTGACGCTGGTGCCGTTTATAGCCGCAGCGCAGGAGCTCAAAACAAAGCCGACCCAACACTCTGTGAAAGAACTGTTGAGCATCGGAATTCAGCCGGATATTTTGCTTTGCCGTACCGACCGTTTTCTCGCCAAGGAGATCAAATCGAAGATTGCACTGTTCTGCAACGTCGCCGATGAGGCGGTGATCACCGCGAAGGATGTGGCCTCCGTGTATGAAGTGCCGCTGGTGTTCGCCAATGAAGGCGTGGACACGCTCGTGCTGAAGTATCTCCACATGGAAGCGAAGGACCGGGATTTGTCGAAGTGGGAGGACATTGTGCACCGCGTCTACAATCCGAAAGACACGGTCACGATCGGGATCGTAGGCAAGTATGTGGAGTACGAGGACTCCTATAAATCGCTGAAAGAGTCGCTGGTCCACGGTGCGCTGGCGCACAACCTGAAGCTGCAGATCAATTGGATTGAAGCCGAAGGCCTGGAGTCCGCGGATGGCGACAAGGGTTACGAAGCGCAACTCGAAGGTTACGATGGGATTTTAGTTCCTGGTGGATTTGGCAAGCGCGGCATCGAGGGGATGCTGCTCGCGATCCGCTATGCGCGCGAGAAAAAAGTTCCGTATTTTGGCATTTGTCTCGGGATGCAAACGGCGTGCATCGAATTTGCCCGCAACGTGGTGGGACTCGCGGAGGCCAATTCGAGCGAGTTCGATCCCGCGACGCCGCACCGGGTGATCTACAAGCTGCGCGAGTTGCGGGGCGTAGAAGAACTGGGCGGAACGATGCGGCTGGGGGCATGGCCCTGCAAAATCGAGCCGAACACTCTCGCATACACGATTTACCAAAAGCTCGAGATCAGCGAGCGCCACCGCCATCGCTACGAATTCAACCGAGAGTACGAAGAGCCAATGGTGGCGGCAGGGCTGCGAATCTCTGGCTCGACGCCTGACGGAACTTACGTCGAGATGGTGGAACTACCCGATCATCCGCATTTCATCGGGTGCCAGTTTCATCCCGAGTTCAAATCGAAGCCGCTGGAGCCGCATCCTCTGTTCAGCACATTTGTGGGAGCGGCGTATGAGTATGGATCCAAGCGCCGCGCAGACAGAGAGACGGCCGCAGTCGAGATGTTCCATCGGCCGGAAAAAGTGACGCGGCGATAGTTGCAAGGCGACTCACCACCGCGTCACAGAGACACAGAGAAGGATCAAGATGTGCGGTTCTCCGTGGCTCTGTGCCTCTGTGGTGAAAAGAATTCAATCAAGGTATTGACTGCTTCCTTCCAAGTCGGCGACGTGCATATAGGCTCCGGCGATCTGTTCCTCATTGCCGGGCCCTGCGTCATTGAAAGTGAGGAGCATGCCATCCGCATGGCGGAGATCATCAAGGGCGTGACGCGAGGCCTGGGATTTCCCTTCATTTTCAAAGCCAGCTACGACAAGGCAAACCGCACCTCGATCCGCAGCTTTCGCGGGCCAGGATTGAAGGAAGGCCTGCGCATTCTCAAGAAAATTAAGAATGAACTCCAAGTGCCGGTGCTGACCGATGTGCACGAGACGGCGGACGTCGGCAAAGTCGCCGAAGTGGCGGATGTATTGCAGATACCGGCATTCCTCAGCCGGCAAACCGATCTGGTCGTAGCCGCCGCGCTGAGCGGACGCGCCGTGAACATCAAGAAGGGGCAATTCAATTCGCCGTGGGATATGCGGCACGCAGTGGAGAAGTGCCGCGACGCCGGCAACACGCAAGTGTTTCTGACCGAGCGCGGCGCGAGCTTCGGATACAACAATCTGGTCGTCGACATGCGATCGCTGGCCATCATGCGCAAATTTGCGCCCGTGGTTTTCGATGCGACTCATTCGGTGCAGTTGCCGTCATCGCAGTCGGATGGAAATGGCCCGGCAGTCAGTGGCGGCCAGCCGGAATTCATTCCCCTGCTGGCGCGAGCCGCGGTGGCGGCGGGAGTTGACGGCGTGTTCATGGAAGTCCATGACAATCCTAAAGAAGCAAAATCCGATGGCGCGAACGCGCTGGAATCGACCATGCTGCGCGGAGTGCTAAAGGAATTGCTGGCGGTGAAGAAGGCATTATCCGAAGCGCGCGCCACACTATAGAGATCAGATGTATCTTCTCAGGTTTTCAACTGAAGCATGAAACACGTTTCCAACTGGGCCTTGAACATCGCCGCGCTGCAAGGGGCGAGCTATGCGGATGTGCGCGTGATTGCGCAGCGCAGCCGCGCGCTATCCACGAAGAACGGCAAAGTGGGCAGCGCATCTGACGCTGAGTCGGTCGGCATGAATGTGCGAGCCATCGCCGACGGCGCCTGGGGATTCGCCGCTTCTGCTGAACTGGGGCGTGGCGCGGTCGAGGCGACGGCCGCGCGGGCCGTGGAAATCGCGCGCGCCTCGGCGCGAGTGAAGCGGGAAGATGTGCGCCTCGCGCCGGAGGAGGCCGTAATAGCGGAGTGGAGCACGCCATACCAGGTGGATCCTTTCACCATTTCCGTCGAGCAAAACATTGATCTACTGTTGAAGATTGACGCGGAGTTGCGCTCGGTCGCTGGAATTACGTTGGCGGAGTCGAACCTGAACTTCAACCGCGAAGAACAATGGTTCGTGTCGTCCGAGGGCGCGGACATTCACCAGGCCAAGCTTTCGACGGGCGCGGGATACGCCGCATACGCGTTCGCAGGAAATGAAATTCAAAAACGCTCGTATCCCACTTCGTATGGCGGTCAGTGGCAAAACAAAGGCTATGAATTGATCGAGGAGTTGAAGTTAGTCGAGAATGCGCGGCGGATTGCGGAAGAGGCGGTCGCGCTACACAAGGCCGATCAGTGCCCGGAAGGAAGGTTCGACATCATTCTCGACAGTTCGCAACTGGGATTGCAGATCCATGAGTCTGTAGGACATCCGATTGAACTGGATCGCGTGCTGGGAATGGAAGCGAACTTTGCCGGTACATCGTTTCTGACGATCGATAAACTGCGCAAACTGCGTTATGGCAGCGATCTAGTGAACGTTGTCGCGGACGCGCGCCAGGAGCATGGTCCCGGCCTCGGTACCTTCGGCTTTGACGATGAAGGAGTGGCGGCGCAGTGCACGCCCATCATCACCAACGGGTTATTCACCGGCTATCTCAGTTCGCGAGAGACTGCGCACACCATCGGCGAGAAACGGTCAGGAGGAACGTTGCGTGCCGAGGGTTGGAACCGGCTGCCCATGATCCGCATGACGAACATCAGCCTGCTGCCCGGACTAAAACCGCTGAGCCTGGAACAATTGATCGCGGACACCGATTACGGCATTCTCATGCAGACGAACCGCTCATGGTCGATTGACGACAAGCGCTACAACTTCCAATTCGGTTGCGAGATTGGTTGGGAGATCAAGGGCGGCAAGCGGGTCCGCATGGTGAAGAACCCATCGTATTCGGGCATCACGACAGAATTCTGGAACTCGCTCGATGCGATTTGTTCGCGCGACGAGTGGACTCTATGGGGGACTCCGAATTGCGGCAAGGGCCAGCCGCAGCAGGTGATGGGGACCGGGCACGGGGCAGCGCCATCGCGCTTTCGAGGAGTGAAGGTGGGCAGCGCGTTTAAGCGCGTGTGATATTCGTCACCGAGATTGTCGGGGCGTCTGCGTTAGCATTTGGCCCTTGGCACTTGGAATTTGGCCACCAGTGCGGAGGTGCGCAACATGAAGGATTTTGAGGAATTTGACTGTATGGGAGAAGGCTCACAGATTGACTTTGGAGATTTATGGAGTCACGGCGAGGTTTCCACGGTTTGAACTGTATGGGACTGACGAGCCAGATTCGGAGATGCAGCGCTTCGATTGGGGCGAACATCGCTGAGGCATGCGGGAAGCGCGGAAACAACGAGTTCCAGCGTTACTTGCAGATAGCTTCGGGTTCGGCTAGCGAATTGGATGACCACCTGTTGCTGTCTCGAGATTTGGGTTTTCTTCCGGACGCGGAATACCGCGAGCTGACGAAGAAGCTAACGGAGGTTCGGAAGATGCTTACATCGTTGCTCCAGAAGATCCAGGCAGACCGTCTAATGGCGAAGTGCTAAGTGCCAATTGCCAAATGTTGACTAAAGACCAGGCCGCCCACATTTTCGACCGCATCAAGAAACTCTCTACCGCGGATGAAGTAGAGGTGCTTTTCTCCGGCGGGAAGTTCGCCCTGACACGCTTTGCCAACAATACGATTCACCAGAACGTTGCCGAGGAGAACTATGTGGTTTCGGTACGAACCGCGTTCGGGGGAAAGACGGCGCGAGCATTTACAAATAAATTTGACGAGGAAAGTCTCTGGCAGGCTGTGCGGTCTTCCGAAAGCCTGGCGAAGGTGCAGCATCCCGATCCGGAACTTTTACCGATGCCGGATGCGCGGGAAGAATCTGGCGATGCGGACGCGGGCCTGACGGGCGACTCGCCTGTCCGCATACGATCAGTTCCATCCCGCTATTTCGAAAGCACCGCGGGCATCACTCCCGAACAGCGTGCTGAAGGCGTCAAGAAGATTGTCGATGTTGCGGAGGCACACAGCCTCACGACCGCAGGAGTTTTTTCCAGCGCGGAATCTTTGGAGGGGATATTCAACTCACGCGGCCTGAATAACTGGCACACCCAGACCTCGGCCGAGGTTTCGATCACCATGCTCGGGGGAGATTCTTCTGGCTGGCAGAAGGCGAATTCGCCGGACGTGGGGAACCTGGATGCCCCGGTGCTGGCCGAGATCGCAGCTCAAAAGGCGGTGGATTCGGCGCGTCCGCGCGAGATTCCAGCAGGGAAGTACACCGTAATTTTAGAGCCTGCGGCTGTTCTCGACATCGTAGGGTTCATGTTTTGGGATTTCTCGGGCATGTCGATTCTCGACCAACGCTCGTTTCTCACAGGCCGGATCGGAACAAAGCTGTTCGGAGACAACATCTCGATCTGGGATGATGTGGCGCACCCGTTGCAGACAGGATCTCCCTTCGATGGAGAAGGCGTGCAACGGCAGAGAGTAGAACTCGTGAAAAATGGAGTCGTGCAGCGGGTCGTTTACGCCCGGGCGACGGCACAAAGGATGAAGCGTTCGGAACAGAGAGATAAAGTTGGCCCCATCGCTGCCACGGGCCACGGTTTCGCATTGCCCAACGAAATGGGTGAGATGCCGCTGAACATTGTGTTCGCTTCCGCACGCGATCCCCAGACCATCGAGCAAATCATCGCCTCGACGGAACGTGGAGTGCTGGTCACGAGGCTGTGGTACATCAGGGAAGTAGAACCGTTCGAAAAAATGCTTACAGGCATGACTCGTGACGGCACGTTTTACGTGGAAAATGGGCGCCTGCAAGGTGGGATTCGCAATTTTCGTTTCAATGAAAGTCTGATTCACATGCTGTCGAATGTGGAAGCGATGAGTGCGCCCCTTCGGGCCTGCGGCGAAGAGTCGTTTGACATGGTGGTGCCGGCCATGAAAGTGAAGGGCTTCAACTTCACAGAAGTGACGAAGTTTTGAGCGTTGTTGCCGTGTCCGGCTTTCCCTCTCTGTCCGGCAATCACGCCAAGATTACCTGAAATTAATGGGTTCGCTCCGGCTGTTTCAGGCTTGGCTCGGGTCGCGGTAATCCCTCCTAATTCGTTCAAAGAAAAGCAGTTATCCCCATTTGTTCAATGACTTCGGTAACTTTATTTGCCCAATTCGGGGGTGTACGCTGCCTGTGAGTCGAAAGAAAGTCCGCGGAGATGAGACGACGCTCCCGGCAGGAAGGTTCTTCTCAGCGTGGCAGCAGAAGGCACAGCGCCGATGATCGAGAAGCAGGCCAGCACGGGGCATTACGAAGACATGCAAAGCGCGCCGCGCTTTCCATTACATCTTGCCGCGTCCGTAAAAACGCAGGGCAGCAAGTATTCGGCAGAGACAGAGAATATCTCAGCCAACGGCGTGCTGTTGGCCATGGACAACGACGTTGCCGTGGGCTCGATGGTGGACTTCACGATTCTGTTGCCGGCCGAGATCGTGGGCCTGCGACGGGATGTGCAGATCGACTGCCGGGGCCGTGTGGTGCGCAGCTTCGAGGATCGCGGCCGGCGCGCCGTGGGCGTGGTAATTGATGAATACCATTTCGAACGAGCGTAGGCGCAAGGAATTGAATGGCTACCATTCCGGTTAGCGTGGAAGAAAAACTCGGAGCTGTTGAAGACGGCGGCAAGGGCCAGTTCGTCCGAGTGATCCTGGCCGATACGCAGGCCATCTTCCGCGCCGGTTTGCGCAAGGTCTTCGCGCTCGAAGACGACATTCGCGTAGTCGGCCAGGCCGAGACGCTGCTGCAAACGCAATCCGCAGTGGCGAAGTTTTCCGCGGACGTGCTGATTTTCGAAGCTGCCCTTACCCCAAATCCAGTGGAAGCCGTTGCCACTCTTCTTCGCCAGAATCCCCCGTTGCGGATCGTTGTGGTGACTCCGGGCGCCGATGAAGAGTTGACCTTGGAATTATTTCGCCGCGGCGCACACGGCATTGTCTCGCGCGAAGTGGAGCCCGAACTTCTGGTGGACTGTCTGCGCAAGGTAGTGTCTGGCGAGACCTGGCTCGATAGTCAAGGAGTGCGCTGGGTGATGGAAGCCTATCGCAACCAGAATAACCGGCCCACCGGATCGCGCCCGAAAGTGCAGCTGACCCCCAAGGAAATGCTGATCGTTTCGTGCGTGACCCAGGGCATGAAAAACAAAGAGATCGCGCTGCGCGTAGGCACGACGGAACAGGTTGTGAAAAATTATTTGCGCAAAGTCTACGACAAGCTTGGAGTGGCCGACCGCCTGGAACTGGCGCTCTATTGTTTGAATCATCATGTGGTCGACAATACGAAGGTTCCGCCGCTGCCAGTGTCCGCTGGAAACGGAAGTCTCGCGAAGGCTGCGGCCGCAGGTGTATCGGCCCCCGCCGCTTCGGCAGACGCCTCTGCGGTCTCTTCGACGTCCGAGGCGACGTCCGAAGCATCGTCCGCACCGATCTCAGATTTTCCGGAAGAAGTCTCTTAGTTCGCCGACCTTAGTTCGCCGATCTTCGTCCTCGCCGATCTTCCTATACCGCCTATCCTGCTTTTCCTCAGGTTGCGGTTTCAACGTCATCACCCATAGAATCGAAAAGAACGCCTGCTTCGGCGCGATTCGCGGCGAGTGCGAACGTTCGTAATAGTCGTTCCGTCCAACCCGGAGAGATGGCCGAGTGGCTGAAGGCGCACGCTTGGAAAGCGTGTTTACTCGAAAGGGTAACGTGGGTTCGAATCCCACTCTCTCCGCCAAATTATTAAAAATAAACAAGTTACGTAAACTCCCTCACCCACTCGCAGGGACCTGTTTCGTCTTTGGAATGAGTGACAGGCAGTTTGCAAGGGCTCAGGTGCGTGCCGTTAAGGCTACAACCTACTAATTGGAAGTCAGTTTTTTCGATTGTCGAACGAGGGTTTTTGCAGGTCGCTGAGTCCGCTTCTAGAGTGCCGAACAAAAAGCCACCATGCGTCGCGCCGATTGCGGCCAATGTCTTGCAGGTTCGCTGCCCGGTTCCTAGGGCTCGAGGCAGCGGCCGACGACGCGCCCCTCCCGCGCCAGGCGAGCAGGGAGTTTCGGCAGATCCGCTGCACCCGAGGCGGGATGTCTAATTTCCCCGGCTGATGCATCGAGCGGCGACCTTTAACTTCACTGACAGTCGAGGCATCCGAAATTCGCTCAGTGGCGCATCACGCAGATCTGCCCGATTCAGTCTGACGGCGTCAAGCCGACCTTTCTTACTAGCGCCCGGTAGCGCGGATCGCTGTGGACGAAGTCGAAGATGGCTTGAGTTTGAAGCAGGATGAGCGCGGGTTCATGCTCGCGGTATGCCGCTTCGAGATACTTCATAGTTTCATCCTTGTCGCCGGAGCGGGCGGTTGCAGTAGCTACGTTATACGGCGAAACGTATCCCCGGCGGGCGCGGGCTTTGATGTCGTCGACCCCCCATTGCGCCACCGACTTCGCGCCGCCTCGCTCGAAGGCACGATGAACTACGGCGGCATCCTCCGCGCGGCCGGACAGTTTCAGTGCTTTTTCCAGCTCCTCGTGCGATTCCTTGTAATCGCCCTTGTGCCAGTATGCTTTGAAAAGCCCCTCGTGCACCGCAGCATCGTCCGGATGCAGTTGCGCTTGCATGCGGAACTCGTCAATCGCGGCATCGAACTGGCGCACGTCGATATAACAATTGCCCAGACCATAGGTTCGGGCAAAGGGATCGAGCTCAACGGCGCGCTTGGTCTCCTGTAAGGCCTCCTGGCTGCGGCTCAACGCCAGAAGAATGAGATGGCGAAAGAAGTGCGACTCGGCGTAAGTGGGATTCAGGTCGATGGCTTTACGAGCTTCAGAATCTCCCTGAAGCGGGTTCCAGCTCCACATATACCAACCCGCCATGGAAAGGTGAGCCTCCGCCAGCGAGTCGTCGAGTTCTACCGCTCTGCGAGCGGTCTCGCCAGCTTTCGCGAGATCCTCTTTCGGGGGACCGCCCCCAAATACTCCCCGAAGGGCATAAGTATCAGAAAGGCCGGCCCAGGCGGCGGCATAGTCAGGCTGAAGTTGGATCGCTTTTTCAAAATACGAGAGGGTCTCGGGGATGTTGTGCGCAAACCAGAAATAGCGCCCCCGGAGGTAGGCGTCATGGGCTTCCGGATTGATATGGCGCTGGGGCAGATCCGTTGATGTCGCACTTTTCACTTCTCGAGCGACGGTCTGGGCCAGTTCCTCGGGTAGTGAGATCGCCTGATTTAGATCGCGGTCGTAGCTTTCAGCCCAGACGTGCGAATCCGTCGGTGCGTAGATCAATTGCACGGTCATGTGGACGCGGTTGGAGGTGCGCGAAACCGAGCCCTCCAGCACCCCGTCGACTCCGAGCACGCGCGCGATTTCGCGAACCGGGCGTTGAACTCCTTTGAATTGCATCGCGGAAGTGCGCGAGACGACCCGCAGCGAGTGATTCTGCGCGAGCGCGGTAATGAGTTCGTCAGTCATGCCGTCGGCAAAATACTCCTGAGACGGATCACCGGAGAGGTTGGTGAGCGGAAGCACGGCGATGGAATGGATGTGGGAAGCACGATCTGCCGGAAACAGCTGATCGCGAACTGCACCGACATTCGAGGCGATCCATCCGGCAGCAAAAAAGAACAGGACGAGACTCGCGATCATTAAGAACCGCCGCCGCAATCGGAACGCAATCAGTCTTGCAAGCGAAATCTGGCTGGATGACTCAGCGGAAATCGTGACTACGTCCGGGCTCTTCGTTTCCTCACCCGTCGATCTCTGACCACTCGTTCCCACTTCCGAGCGGCGGTCATCTATATCTTCGGGAGCCTCGGGGATTTCGGCGCTTTCCCCGGGAGGTTTCCGATGCTCGGTTCTGTCCGCGACGAAACAATAACCTTTGCCAGACACGGTCCGAACGAAGCGGGGCTGCTGGGAGTCATCGCGCAGCGCCTGACGAATCTTGCGAACCGCTGTGTTGATGCCATGTTCGGTGTCGACGAAGACATCCTTTCCCCAAAGGCGCTCGATGATTTCCTGGCGGCTGACAACAGCGCCTTCTTTTTCAACCAGCAAGATCAGCAGGTCCAGAGGAATGCGCTCCAGTTTTAAGGCGCGACCGTCCCGTCGCAATTCAAAACGGGAGGGATCCAGCTCAAAGTTGTCAAACTTATGAATGCAGGTGGGCATATCCAACCTCAGAGGCTGACGCACTATACCATTTGCGTTCGCCGTTTGCATTAAACACGCTCTATCTGCAATGACTTACGAATTCATCTTTCTTCACTATTTCTTTATCTGGCCTCCATTGTGCCGGCTTGTCTTTGCGGGCATGTTGCATCGCACTAGGAGGCTTTATGAAACTCAGAAACTTGAAATTCAATACGTTTGCAACCTGTATGGTTTTAGTAGTAGGACTCAGTGCCAGCGCAATTGCATCCTGCGGCGATTCTCTGACCGCGATGGCCGCCGCCGCTGCCGGTCGATCCCTTCCGCTGCAACAGGGCGCTCGTTCTTTAGAACAGAACCTCAATGGTCCATCCGTGGTCGGCCTTTGGTACGTCGAATTCACCGTAAACGATGCTGTGATCCAGACGGCATATCAGCTATGGAATGCCGGAGGAACCGAAATTCACAATCCCAATGTCGACCCGAGAGGGGGCAACGTATGCCTGGGCGCGTGGAAGGCGGTTGGTCGCGGCGTATATAGGCTCACTCACCGCGTATGGAACTATGACACTAACGGAAACTTCCTGGGAACCGTTCACCTCACTGAGACAATCACCTTGGGCAAGGGTGGCAGTACTCACTCCGGTACCCTTGCCTTGGATTTCTATGATCCTTCCGGCAATTTCCTCATGGAGTTAGACGGCACTGTTACCGGGACACGCATTCCCGTGGACTGAGCCGAGGCCATTTTCGACGCCGATTAGAGGCTCGCGACAGACGGGACGCTCGCCTTCCGTCTTGTGATCGAACGGCCCGTCCGTCGCAATCTAGAAGATTTAATAGTTCCAAGCCTGGGAAGGGTCCCCAGGTTTCGCGGAGGTGTTTTTGTGTCGCATCGGTCGGTCGGGCAGCTGGAAGTCTAACTCCAACTGCAAACCGTACAGACTGGATCTGCCTAGACACGAAATGACACGGTAGAACATCAACTTGTCCGGCCGCCCTTCGTTGGCCTTTTCAAGCAATCACTGACCCGTGATCCGTTTGTGATCCGTCAGCGCTGCTTACCACTGTCTTCCATCGCTTTTACGGTGCCCGCCGTGCGCTCTATGTTGTTAAACTACGTTTTTATGTAAATTCGAATTCGAATTCGAATCCACTCTCTCCGCCAGTTCTTTTGTTTTGTTATACTTGACATGCTGTGATACCGTTGGTGATACCGAAATGAGGTAGCCCACGTGAACAGGCAAGTCAATCTCACCAAAAGGGTGCGGACCAGAAGCGGCCTTCGCTACTGCCCAGTAGTTCTTGCGGCCAATGGGCAGATCAGACCTGATTACGTCCTTGTCGACGGGAAACAGGAAATCCATCCCGAGGGTGCGTACTACCTGGGGTGGCGAAAGGGCCTTCACCGGGTTCGCGTATCGGTAGGCAAGGACGTCGCCGAAGCTGCCGCGAAGAGACACCGTAAGGAGGCAGAACTCAACGCAATCAACAGCGGCGTCACCGTAGGTTCCTCCGACGCCCAGAACGGGCGAAGGTCTGCTTTCGTCGAGCATCGCGGACTACCTCGCTGAAATAAAGCTCACAAAGAAACCGAAGACCCATTCCGCATACTCAACGGCTCTCGAATATTTCCAGGAGAGCTGTCCGAAGTTCTGTCTGGAGGATCTCGATCGAAAGGATCTGCTGAAGTTCGCCGCATTCTTGCGGGACGACAAGGAGCAGTCCCAGCGAAGCTGCTGGAATAAATTTGCGAACGTGATGACATTCCTGAAGGCACAAGGAATTCGTGGGCTCGCGGGAAAAAATGACTGGCCGCGCTACACCGAAGAAGAACCGGAGGTTTATGAACAGGAAGAACTCGATGAGCTGTTCGCCGTTTGTGACGCGGAAGAACAGCTCTGGTATGAATTCTTTTTGATGACGGGCGAGCGTGAGCAGGAAGTGATGTATACCGAGTGGCGGGATATCAACCTCGTCGGATCAATCGTTCGCGTTACCCATAAGCCGGACAGAGGATGGACTCCGAAGGCATACAAGGAACGCGAGATTCCTATTCCTACGAGGCTCGTGAAGAATCTGAAAGCGTGGAAGGCCAAGGCAAGCAAGAAGTGCAATCTGTT
This sequence comes from uncultured Acidobacteriaceae bacterium, assembly GCA_963709305.1. Lineage (GTDB taxonomy): Bacteria > Acidobacteriota > Terriglobia > Terriglobales > Acidobacteriaceae > Sulfotelmatobacter. Next base: position 128,173 of record CAVPWO010000020.1, read on the forward strand.
ATTCCCGACGTCAGGGTGCAACCCAAAGCTCAATTTCCTCGACAGTCTGAAAGCCGTGGCGGAACGCGCGGAGCTCGATCCAGAGAACTTCTGGCTCCACAAATTCCGGGCGACCTTCGCGACGCGGTGTTTGTGGGCAGGTGTCGATCTCCGCACCGTTCAGCAATGGCTCGGTCATTCCGACATGGAGAGCACGATGCGTTACCTTAAGCCTTCGCGCAGTCAGCATGTGCGTGAGAAGGTCAACGAGATTTTCGCCTAGTTGTCTATCAGGCCGTGACATGTCGTCACTGTGTCCTTTTGTGCGAAGAGTGGTATTCGAATTTTGTTCCATCGCGACTCCCTGTTGGTGCACCCAGCCGCCCAGGGTACTTTTGGTCAAGTCCATACGTAGACTCTGATAGCGGAAAAGCCGCCGTTCGGTGGTTCAAGTGCCACTCTGGCCATCGGCGTGATTTCGTATTCTGTCCCAGGATCCGTACGGCTATTCCGAAGGCTGCCGATGCTTGAACGACAACAATTGCATCCCAGAGCGGAAAATCTCAAAACAAATCAATGACCCGGACACGAATCCGCCTGACGCGGGCGGAACTATACGAAAAAGTGTGGGCGACACCGGTGCGGACGCTTGCCAAGGAGTTTGGCATGTCCGATGTCGGTCTCGCGAAAATTTGTCGCAAGCACGATGTTCCGGTTCCACCACTTGGATATTGGCGCAAAACAGAGACAGGGCACGAGGCTGTCCGACCTCCATTGCCCCCCGCCGGAAACGGGGCTGAAAATGTGGACATTTACGTACGAGAGCGCCCCACGCCTGAAGTGGCAGCTTTGGCCTCCGAGCCGGCACCTGAAATAAGGATTCCTGCGGAAGTCTCCCACGCGCTAGTCGTGAGAACGGAAAAGCTGCTGGCAAACGGGAAAGAGAACGAGAAGAAAATGATCGTGCACAGAAACGGAGCGTTGTCTCATTGTCTCGTTTCGCGGGAGCAGATACCTCGTTCCTTGCGGATCATGAACGCACTTTTTCTGGCGCTTGAAGAAAGAGGGCAATCGGTCTCGTGGTCAAAGGAGGAAGAGGCTGCCTTGACCGTGAGTGTTGACGGGGAGACGGTCAGGTTCTGCCTGCTTGAGCTCACCGAGAGCCTGCGCCACGTCCTGACTGTTGCGGAGCAAAAGCATCCCTGGATGGCTCCCAAATGGGATTACAAGATCACGGGCAAGTTGCAGTTTCGTGTCGAGAACCTTCCTTATTCCTCGGGAGTACGAGGGACATGGTCGGACGGAAAATGCCAGCGATTGGAGAACTGTATTGGAGATTTCATAATCGGCCTCAGGGTGGCGGCTGCAACGATAAAGAAAAACCGGCAAGAGACCGAGGAACGGGAGCGGCGGTGGGAGGAAGAGCGCAAACAGAGAGAAGAGCAAAGACGGAAGGCGGAAGAGCATAAGCGAAAGGCCGAGTTCGTTACCGAGCTGATGCGGAATTGGGAAGAAGCCGAGAAAGTGCGAATGTTCGTGAAGGCGCTGGCAGAGTGCGCGAGCAAGCTGGAATTGTCCGCCGAGGAGAAGGGCGACATCCAGCAGGTTGTGGACTGGACAACCAAGTATTCTGATTTTCTTGATCCACTCTGCGATCTGCCAGATTCCATCGACGAGTTTGTTCATCCGGAACGGAGATACCCGTGGCTGAATTGATGACGATTGCCACAACGCCCGGCTCAATTGCCTGGTACGCGATAAGAACGCGTTACGCATAACGCTGTGCGGAGTGGTCGCGTAGCCGTGAGGCGAGAATGCAGTGGGACGCGACATGACCTTCTGACTTGCCTTGTGGCTCTCAATTGCTGGAGCCGGGGGCTTGATCTCCAGTGTGGAGGATCTACGAAGAACCTCGAAGATGCCCAGCGAGAGATGCGGGAACGCAATGCCCGGAAAAGACGGGAAGAAGATTTCGCTCAGCCTGAAATTGCTGCTTCGGATGACAGTCCCGAAGTGCTTCGGCTGAAGCGGGAGATTTCTGCGTTGACGCAGCAAGTGAGAGGCCTGCAGACCGAGAACAATCGACTACGCGAGCAAAAGACGATCGTCGTCGAGCGGCCTGGTGGGCAAGACAGATCTGGCGGCGATTCCGCCAGGGAGCAGCAGCACAACTTCCTCAAGTACAGCAATGCACGAAGATATTAGTTTATTGAAATTGCTGAAAGACCTGCGAGTCCAGGCTTGAAGTCGTAGGTTCAAGAGGCCTTCAAAGAGGCGCGCAATTATCCGACTTCTTCCGGAGAAACTGTATACAGGCGGTACAAAATGACGCCGGAGCGAAACGAATCGCTGCTGTGACAATCTATCGCTCTCTATAGCGTTCTAGGCTCCGGTGTCGCTCTTGATCTTGTCCCGCAATCGTTCGGCTTCAGCAGCGCTTGCTTCTGCGGCCTGAGCCAGTTGTTTGACAGCATCACGCGCTTTGAACACGGCGGCCGCAGCGATGCTCTTGGCTAGGTCCGTGCCTCCCGTGGCAACGTCGCTGACCGCCTTGGTGGCTACTTGAACCTGCTGGTCAGCGGCGCTCGACGCCTGGGTTGCTGCAGCCAGCGCCTTCTGTGCAGCGTCTCCATCGCTCGTTGCCGTGGATTTCTTGTCTGAGGGATCCTGAGGTGTCGCATCGGCGAGCGACTTTGCCTTGGCCGCGGCATCGGTCGCACGGTCGAGCGCCGACTTCGCGTCGTGAGCTGCTGCCTTTACCTGCGTTAGCGCGGACTGTGGATCGCTTGTTCCGCCAACCGGGGAAGTGACCCCGCTGGCTCCGCCTGCGCTGCTGGCGGCTTTCGCCCCTGCCCCCACGGCTGACGATGTTGTGCTGCTGCCAAAATAAAAGCTGATTACGCTGACAAAGACAGTTGCCAGGGTCGTGAAAATCTGTTTCGCAAAGTCTTCAGCGTCCTTGTTGGGCTTGAGGAAGTACGTTGCGTTATAGAGTGGAGTCTTACCGTCGTTGTCGGTCTGGGCGGAGCCATTCGCGTTCCGTGCGGGCTCATAGGCTACGACAAACTGGTTTTTCAAATCGGCGAGTTGTGTCTCCGTGATACCAATTGCCTTGCCCGCCTGATTCACCGCGCTGTTATCCACGCTGTTATACAGGAAAGCTCCAAGGCATACGAAGATAAGCACCAGGCTGAAAGCAATCAGAGCTCTGACAGATCCTTCTGGCAACGCCAGTGCCTGGGTTGCGTCGGCAACTCCGATGACCGAGTAGATTATGCCCAGAACGGACATCAACACAACCACGAGAGCCAGACCAACGAGCACGACCGCACTCAGAACCAAAGCTTCGTTGGTCCTTGTCGTACCCGCGAACAATGCCGGAATACCAAGTTTATAAAGACCCAGTCCAGCAGCGATCAGGAGCACCAGGCCGACAATCAAGAGATATCTGTTCGGTTTCATTCGGACTCTCCCTTTCAACCGTGGAATGCGGATAGCCCAGTGAGCCCCGGACCTGGTCCCTATATCTTTTGTCCGAAAAGGCCGGCAATGAAGTCGATATTCAGCGTAAAGCCGATGAATGCCCCCTTTGCGAACTTTTGTATCGTTGTCGGAGCAGTGCTGGAAGTGGGATCGACGAATCCGGTGGGAGCCAAAGCATTGATCTTTGCCACATTGAGTCCCCCAGCAAATTGAAGATTGCGCCATATTTCTGAACTGCCGCCGATATAGAAACTGCTGGCGGGAGCAGATAATGAGAAACCAAAGCTGAAACCTGGAATCAGGTTCTTGGGCTTCCATGGACTCTCAGCATCCATCGGAAGCTTCGGAAGATACGTAGTGAATAGCAAGATGGGTTCGATGGTCCGGCTTCCTGGTACTTTTTGCGTGTAATACGTAGGTGTTCCTGGCGGCGAAGGAGGAGTATTTTCGAGCCTGAGAAATGAGGGATTCCGAACCCAACTCACGGCAACACCTGTCGCGAGATTGAAGTAATACAAAGAATGAACTTGGGGTAACGGGACATTCAGCAGGCTAACGACTTGGTCAGTTGGCCCTGCCGTTGATACGGATGCGGGAGCGGAGGTGCCAGAGTCCTGCCAGATGATTGTGCCATCCTGAATTGGTGGCTTGATCGTCACAGGGAATATTGGCATTGCGGTACCAGACTGACCTCCGGTGCTCGCGAGGTAGAAATGGCCATTCAGCGGATTGGATATCACTTGTCCCTGAGTGAACGTCGTATTCGGAGTCCACTGAGGAACTGTAGCCGGTGAACCGCTGGGGACGGTTGTTCCCAAATCTGTCCAAGTTATGGAAGGCGGACTGGGCTCAGGGACTATTGGATGCGTAGCTACAGGGAAGGAGGGCATAGCATTACCAGACCTTCCGCCGGTGCTTGCGACGTAGAAATGACCGTTGAGAGGGTTGGCGATCACGGCATTTTGCGAAAATTGCTTGCCAGGAGACCAGACAGGAACGGGAGTTACTGCGCCGATAGGGGCCGTCGTTCCAACATCCGTCCAGGTCAAAGTGCCGCCCGGCGGATCGGTAATGCTTGCGGGAGTTGCAACGGGTAACGCTGGTATCGTGCTCCCTGACTGTCCGCCCATGCTTGCTACATAGAAATGTCCGTTCGCGGGATTGGCTATCACGGATCCTTGCGTGAATTGTTTATTGGGAGCCCAGTTCGCAAAGGGAGTTGCTGCCCCGATAGGGGCCGTTGTACCCACGTCCATCCAGGTCAATGCAGGACCCACTACCGCGGGATCGTTAACCGTGGCAGGTGTCGCAATCGTAAATGCTGGTCCAGATCCGGACATACCCTCGTTTAGAGCCGTGTAAAAGTGTCCGTTGCCAGGAAGAGGCATGACGACACTGCCTGCGGAATACACCGTCGATGGAGACCAGAAATCGCCCGGTGCTGGTGCGACATAAACGGTGTTCACGGTCAACGTTGGAATTGTGTCTCCCATAAGCTGTATGGGCCAGCGAAGATAATAAGATCGACGGACCAAGGTTTCCCGTTGCCAGACTTGCCGTGCTCATACTGGGTCTGACAGGTGCCGGGTTCAAAGCAGTGCCCTGCTGCGTGGTCAGATTGAAGTTCAATACCGCCATGCGCGAGATGTTAACCGGCGGATGATCTGTCTTCCCTAGCTCCTCATCTTTCAGAGAAGCGGCCAAATTCCTTGCGTCAATGGCAACGACCAAAATCTGTCTCTCAAGCAAGGGATGCGTGTTGTCCACAATCGAGCACGGTGAGTTCTTTGAGACATTGCAGGCATTCCTGACGACCGGATCCGCCTTGTTGTTATTGCAATCAAATCTGGTCGGTTCCAGGGTGAAAGGCTGAGAGGCACTGTTCGCAGGCACCAGCTTGTAGCACAGCACGACTCGTTTGCGATCAGTCGGCATGCTCGTGCTCCAGTCGCCCCTGACGTACGAAAGACCTGCCAGCCCTGAAGTGCTAGCCGGAGCTGCAGCCGCGGCAGGTTTCCCGCCGCCCTGTTGGGCGGGCAGCAAGGCGAGGCTCAACATAGCGAAGTTTAAGGAGAAGCACGCTTTATAGAGAAGTGACATTTTGATTCCTTTGCCGAGTCCTGCTGCCACACTTCCAATTTCAATTGCCTGGGCAGGGGACCTTGGCTGCTAAAACAGCTTTGCGTCGATCCTACCCCACTGGGATCCGTCGAGAGGGCTGCGAAGATGCGACAGATTTACCGTCAATACCGAAGCTGCATAAGTATTACCTTGTGCCTGGAGCTCCGCGATTGCCTGGTTGAAGGCATCTTTGGCTCTCCCGACAGCGTCGCCAACTGTCAATCCATCTGCCAGTCCACAACTATCTGGCCGTCACATTTGAAAAAAGATATCTGGCGGAGTCCGGATCGAAGGTGAAATTGTCGCTCGAATTCAGCGCGTATGCGACACAACTGTTCTTTTACGAAGCCAGGGCCGAGATCTAAAACATCCACAGGACAGGAAGTGAGCAACCTTGCCGCTGACTTCCGGGGTTGCATAGGCGTCGACCGCGTACACAGGCTCAAAGCTTCAATCCGATGAACCTCGGTATAGTCCCGGTGCCCCGCGCCCGTCAGCAATGTGACGCCCGGACTTGCTGCGGCGGGCGCCACGAATCCACGGCGTGCCAGGGGGCCAAAAAAGGGCGACATGGTGAACCCTTTGCTTTGAAGATAGGGAACACATCGCTTTCATGTAGCAGGTAGCCGCCTAAGTATCCCGCCGGTATCGCTGTAATCGATGGCAATGAAGGTCGACATGACGTTTACTTAGGCTTTCGGGCAGTCTCCGAAGAGGTAGCAACAGAGCCTGCTCAATTTCCATAAGTGTTCGACCAATCCGAGATCCTCCGCCTTTACTTCTGCAATAGCGCGCGTTTTGTCGATGACTGCCGGCCCGACATCGCCACGCGGAAATCGTCGGGCTTCCAACGCAGCCAGAAACAGCAAGATTTACCCTTTGTTCCTCGGACAGTTCAGCGACAAAGACATAGTGGTTAGAACCCCAGGGTCCAGTATTTCGTTAAGTGTGGCCGTGGTAGCACCATCAATGTGATAGCCAGCAAGCTGATTTCCGTGCTTGTCCTTGGTCCTCGTTGGGTTTCGCTTGCGTTGAGTTCGTCGCTTTGCTGGACTTGGTCCGCCTTTTCGTCGCTTTTGCCGGATTCGAAGCCTGCTCTCCCTGCGAAACAGGAGTTGCCGATCGTTCAAGCACTCTGTGAGTGGCGAGAATAAATCTGCAGTGGCAGCGTTGACACGTCCGCCACGACGCCTCAAACACAGGCCAGAATGCAGTAGTAGTTTCCCGGGGTAGTCGGTGAGTAGAAGCCCCTCGGATGCGAGACTGGTGCAGTCTTCGCTCTTCCGTTCACCGATTGCCCAACTTATTCCCCAGAGACGAGGTTGTCAAGAGTGAGGCAGCAGGGCATCTTCGATGATGCGGGATCCGTCTGCACTCAACTACAAATGCAGCGATCCGAGATATTCCGAGGTCTTTAACTGCTATTTCGATCTCGATAACCAGCAGCGCCGCGCCAATATCCGTTGACAGCACCCTCAGCTCGGGCAGAATAAGCTCACTTCCCTCCTGCAGGTCGGATTACATTTCTCGTGGTTTTCCCCAGTGCGCAGTGTGATGATGTCGCACGGGACGTGTCATGAGATTATGGACGTCTGTGTCGCGTGTTCATGATCGGATAACCGACTGATGTTCTATTTCAATGAGTACCTCAGCAAAACGGTCTTCTGGACAAGGCGAGTGCCGTGACAAGTATCGTTCACTGTTCTATCAACGACAAGGATGATGGAATGTCTCTAGTCGCAAGAGGAACAAAATGAAGAGTAGTGATCCGAACCATTGGTCGGAAAATACAATCTGGGACAGCACCGACAACACAACCAAGTGGATTGAGGTAATTGCGCTGTGCGTCGGCCGGGTGGACATTCAAACTACTCCGTCCGGACACGCCTCAGTCGGGGAGCCACACATGAATGTGGCGGCCGACGACTTAACTATCAAGGACGGCGGGAGCTCAACACTTGTCTGGCTCAATACAAGATCACGTTGAAGAACGAAGGCAAAGTTTTGTTCGATGTGAAAGAGGTCCACTTTCGCGCTTGGCATCTCGACACCCCGTCAGCACGCGGCGCCCTGGGAGGCCACTTTGTTGATGACGAGCATTTTCAATCGAGGCACGCAGATCATAGATCTTCCGATCACGTGGGCCCCCATGCTCGTTCGACATTATGCTCCGGGGCAGCAAGCGCAGCAGGATTTCACTTGGTTACTGCGTCGGCAAAAGCCGGCGGGGATGACTAATTTTACTGTCGAGGTGAGTGTCGAAGGCGGCAAAAAAGATCGGGTACGGCCGACACTGGCAGAAAGACGTTTGTGCAGATTCCGCTGCGCTAGGATCGACCATTAACGAAGATTCAAGAACGCTAGCGGCAAGGTCAGGCAAAAGCAGGAGGGAGAAAAGGGGCAGAAGCAAAAGGTGTCAGGCCGCTGATTGAATAAGCTGGAGGCCCTCACCACGGCACAGGACGCGCGGGGAGAGTCATCTCTCCTGTGAACAGCACTTTGCGCCCAACAGGACGTAACTGCTGTTTTCGGGACGGAGCGTGTTGTCCCCCGCTTCAAGATCCAGGCAAGTGCACTACCCCCTTTTTGCTGCCTCATTTGTGCGAATGTGCATGTGCGGTGTCGTGTTTCGGCATAGCCGTTTTCAATTTCACAATTAAAGGAGACAGCCACAATTCCATTTGCTTTGGTGGCAGGCGCTGTGGCGCATATGTGCGGAGGAACATTCGAACGTATTCGTTTACGAGCCGGGAGTCATTATCGGCTCTCATGATCACGCATGTTTCGAAGCACAACGATGTGTCGGAAAGCGGCTTTACGACCACACCGTCAGCATGAAAGCCTCGGGCCGTAGGTTGCGTAAGGATGGCGACCCCCATGTGGTCCGATACTAGGTCCACTGCCTCCTGTGGCGCAATGACATCGTGAGCGTGCTTGGGGGCGATGGACTCACGTCGTGCTGTGTCCATAACCGCCTCATACAGAAGTGGATGAACCCGTTTCGGAAACAGAATCCACTTGTCCTTTGCCAGATCCTTGAGAACCAGGCGTTCCTTGTGAGCAGCCGGGTGGGTCTCTGGAAGTGCAGCGTAGAGTTGAGCCGGAGCAAATGGCACAGCCGTGATCTGGGAATCTTGCGGTGGCGCCGTCACTAGGGCGAGGTTCACTTCGCCTACAAGGACGCTCCGGACCGACTCCATTGCAAACTGAGTCATTAGCCGAATTCCGAGCCTCGGATATAAAGGAAGCCGGATCGCAAGCATCGCGGAAATCCAGTCGTGATTGGCAAAGGGTGAGTGCCCAATCGTCAAAACGCTATTGGACCCGTTGTGTGCAGCATGAGCGAGATGCACGGCCCGTTCCGCATGAAAGAGCGCAGAGCGAGCTTCTTCGACAAATGCACGTCCTGCATCCGTGAGTTCGACTATCCGTCGCGTGTTGCGAGTGAACAGATGAAATCGACCCTCTGCTTCGAGTTCGGTAATCTGTTTGCTGAGCGCAGGCTGAGCGATATGCAGTCTTTGGGCGGCTCGTGTGAAGTTGAGCTCTTCGGCTAAAACCACCACTGCGTGCAGGTGGCGGATTTCGAGGTTGGGGAACATTGCTCAAAACCCCAGGGCCGTTGACCCTCCGGCTTCGTTCCGACGGACGAATGCATATTGTGATTGATTTCCGTACAGGAATGATTGTTTTTCTGTTTGGTGGCCCGGATTCGGGACAGCAACTAGGAAGGAGATCGACCTAGAGGGTCCTGATGAAAGACTGGCGGTTCGGAGCGATCAGTTATTCAAGGATTTCTCGTTGCCCGGAAGATCTTCAGAAATCGCAAGAATGCAGGATTGACCGTCGAATTGAATTTTGTCTGCGGAATATGCGATGGTCTTGACCTCGCCGGACTTGGTCCGAAGGCGAGTGATGGCGTTCCGAATTGGCCCGCGCAACTGGAGTTGAGCGATCATCAAGGCACGGTCTTTAGGGTCTTCCCAAATCCGAAGTTCGCCGACCGTATGGCCGATCACTTCGGTACGGGAATAGCCGTATCGCTGCTCGAAGGCTGCATTCACATCAAGGAATCGCCCTTCATTGACAGTCGTGATGGAAAACGGGATTGGACTGGAACGAAAGACCTTTTGGAACTTGTCCTCGGATACCCTGCGTCCCTCTTCTGAGTGTTCTAGCGCTTTCTCGGTTTGCCGAAGATCGGTTAGGCGCCGCTGAAGTTCAGACCCATATATCTCAGCACGCTCGTAGAGGCGAGAATTCTGGATTGCCGCCGCGGCGGGTATCGCTAATAATTGTGTCCGCCGGAGGTGGTCTTGAGTGAAGGTGTTTGGCTGGGTGTGGCCCACCGAAAGAAGCCCCAACGTCTGTTGGGATGCAACCAGCGGCACGCAAAGCCATGATCGGGTGTCGGAATGGCCCTTGAAGCTGGGCCATTCTTTCTCGTCTCTGGTGTCGGCAAGCAAGACGCTGTTCTGGGCCGTTAATATGCGCAACAGGAACGGAGAGTCTGCTGCGTCGAGGGTCAGTGGATATTCCGGAGCCTTCTTGGGAACCTCGTGACGCAGTCTTTCCCGTGCCACAAGAAGCTGTGTCTCGCCCTCTAAGAGCAACACGCGTGCGCACTCACCCGGAACAAGTTCCAACAAGGACTGAAGTAGCTTGTCCAGGACGAAGTCCATCCGCAGATCTGCGGTCAGCGCAAGAGTGGCCTTGCAGAGAGCATCGGATTCTGCCCTTGCGGACTCGGCTGACGCCAGGTGTTTGGCAATCTTTTCCTCTGCTTCCTTGAGCGCAGTGATTTCCTGAGCCGTTCCGACAAGACGGTAGATTCTGCCGGCGTCATCCCGTGCCGGGAAACCATGCACGGTCACCCATCGCACTTCCCCGTCGGCACGCACGATCCGAAATCTTTCATCGAAGTGTCCCGTCTGCGTTGCCTCTCCAAGCTTTGTAAGCACATGAACTCGATCTTCGGGATGGATGAGATCTTCGTACGAAGACGGATCTTCCAGCAGACTCTGGCACGAACGGCCGGTAATCGTCTCGTAAGCCGCGTTCACGTAGAGGGCCTTCTTGGTCTCCGCGTCAATCATCCAGACGATTTCCTGAATGTTGTCTGCCATCTCCTGGAGCCGTTCTTCGGTATCGAGTTGTATTTGTTGCGCGCGTCGCAAAGATCTGGTGTAGAGGACAATCAGAACGGAGAGAACGGCGGCTCCGAAAAGCAAGAAGCCGGAGAAAACGTCGAGCGCCCGAACCTTGGCCCTGAATACTGCTAGAACCACAGCGAGCAAGACAACGCAAAGAACGACCGCGATGAACTGCCAGCGAGGATAGGCCATCCATCTAGAGGAGAATGCTCGACGGGGTGTGTCAACTTGACGCATTGCATTTTCAGGGGCTGCGTTCGCCAGCACGACCACTTCGGATCAGCAATGAGATGCTCGTTTGTGCCGAAACTTTTAGAAAACGCCACAGTTTGGGCCGATACTACGCGCCCGTTTCCAGTGGGTCAAGAAGGCGGTCTTAGCGCAGCGAGCCAGTTGTCGCGGTAGGGACGACCATCGCAGTTGGCTTCTGCCGCGGTGCCCGCGAGATTCGAGGTCGTGCGGCATTGGCACTTACGCCAGTGATCTCAGGCCCATTCCTAGCGAGGGATTCTGGAATCGGCCCAAATATTGCCGAGTTTGCGCTCTGTGGCGGTCAGGTCCGCGAGGGGTTGGGAGCTAACCACCCGTGAACCGAAATCATTGAGAACTTGCTTGGACTAGAGGCGTATCGATTCGTTTGACCTTCTGAAAGGCAACATGCCCGCCTTGATCGCAGACCATCTGCCACAGATCGCCAGTTTCATCGTTGATCAAGAAAGTATGGGCCTCCCGACCCTTGCCGGTAGCATGCACGGCGGACAGTGCGAGACTGTAGTGGGAATGGCTAATGGTCTGGTGCTCAACGCCAACATTTGACGCTTTCTTGCTGGCAGCATTCATGACCATGCTCAGAAGCAAGGCAACTGTCGCACATACCAGCGCCGTACTGAAGGAATATGTGTAGTGCTTGTACCAGGACGGCATTGCGGATTCCGAAATCTTGATCGTTTCCGTTTGCTCTGCAATGCGACGTTCGATTTCAGCTTTCTTAGCAACATCCGTATTGGGAACGGCGGCTAATTCTTCTTTGTTCTGCTTGATCCGATCACGGACCAAAGGAACGGTGTTCACCCATAAAAGATAATACATTCCAGTCCAGACTGAGTAGACAAATGCGATCAGGGACAATCCCACGAACCCCTGTACTCCGATGCTCTCCTGCTTGATCTCACTCAGATGGACAAACGCACCTGCGATCGCGGCGGTGGCGATTGCTAGAATCCATTTGACGCCTTCACCATAAGTGCTGGTTGCAGAGCTTGGTGTATCGACCATACTTAGCCTACGCTACGCCTGCCGAGGGCGGTTTGACTAACTTCTCGACCAAATACGTCCGATGCATGATGGGCGGTAGCCGATTGACCGTTTCCTTTATCATTTCGTGACAGATTCGAGGACCGTCCACCTTTACGTGATTGAGAAAGTGATCTAGTTGGTCAGGGTTCATCCTTGAAGCTTGAGCAAGAAGACGCGAGCCAATCTCTAAGGAAGCCGGGACAACTTCATCGTCAAATGAAATTCGGTCCTCCTCCTCTGCTTGAATGAGGATATCTGCGCAGTTCTTGATGGCGTCGAGCAGTTCAATGAAGACTCTTGTTCTCGAGCGGACGATAACATTCATGCTGTCCTCCAAGATGCCGCAGTATAGCGCAAGTCGGGCTTGGCGCGGAGCCCGCAACTTTTGGATAACGGGCAAACAGGAAACTGGCCCATTACGATCTAAACAGCAGAATCATAGCTGCGGCGTCAAGGTTCGAGGAGAACCTTGATAATACGGTGAACCATTTCAAGTTGCTGTGGGTTGCACTTTGTGAGAAGAGAATCAATGCGCTTGCGGATGTCTCGTGGGTCTTCTTCTCTTTCCAACAGCAGAAGAGTGCTTGGGGGCAAAGCAAGACCTTTGGCCATGGCGACGAATCGTGTCCAAGCTTGGCACTTTGTTGCCACGTTCCACATCCCCAGAAGTTTCCTGTGATATTGCCTCGCTCCGCGGCGTCTTCGAGGCGAGTTTCTCAGGGAATCGCCCCGAACCAATTGGTAGAGTGTTGGAATGGCAGACGAGCACAATCGGCTCGATTCAAAGTTCAGCGTAGTCGGTGCATTCTGGGCGCCTGAGACTACGGATGTGGTGCAGACGGGAACGGTCACAGCAGATGAAAATGGAATCACCTTTACTACCGCGCCGGAATACAAGCGGGGAGGAAAAGGCATGCCTCCTCTTTCGACTCTTTTTGCCCGCGGCACGCGTAAGAAGGTGCCCGTACTGCACGGCTTTAGTGAAGATGGTCTCTGTACACTATGCGATCTCGTCGAGGCTGATTGGCCTGGGCTAGCAGACCACGGGTCGGGACAGTCTATTGTGGCTACCGCTTACATGGTCTCGGCATGCGTCGCGGGTATGCACGTCGGAGGCTCCGCCGAGAAGTGTCTGAATTCAGCTCGCTACACCTTCTCAGGGCTCAGCGATTGGCTTCCGAAAGCCACCAGTGAAACTTGGGACAAGGATTACATAACGCTCAAAATACCCTTTAAGCTTCGAGACATTCTAGACTTCAGTGTGCGAGAGAGCCGGATCCAGGTCAGTCTTAAAGGATTCTCGCAATTTACCAGCGGCTTGGCCGATGGTGCGCGCATTAGCAAATCCGTGAATTATGTTGACGTAGACAGTCCCGTGCCGGAGTCCCTCACGTGGTACTACCAAGTCGGGAATCGTCTAGAAAATCTGTTTTCTCTGCTAACGGGCGCATCAGTAGCGATGGAAACATTTTTCGTATATCGCGGCGTGGACAGTGGGCATGTGAATGCTAAGCGAAGGAATCGTGTACGGCCTTTCGATCCTCGCGAGTGCGTGTGGTGTACATCTGATCAACTCGCAAACGCTATTGCTATATGGCTCAGCGAGTCTCGGGAGTTCCGACGTGTGGAGAGCCTGGTTCTTGGAGTGCTGCGAAAGGGTAAGCTTTTCGTCGAAACTGAATTCCTTTCTCTAGCCCAGGCTTTAGAAGGCATTCACCGTGTAACGGAACACACTCCCGTTGCGGATAAGCTTGTTTTTAGGCAGGTGCGAAAGAAGGTCGTTGCGCTTCTGAAACAAGAGAATGTAGATCCTGCTCTATCGAAGAAAATTTGCGACTCTATGTCGCACGTAAATGACCCGGCATTCGGTTCAAGATTGACAGCACTCTGTGCGCGTATCAGTGGCCCACTGTTGCAGCGTATGGGAATTGACCCTGCCCAATTTGTTGCAGATGTTGTGACTGCGAGAAACTTCTATACGCACACAGGCAGCAAGGCCCGTCAAAGGAAAATCCCAGACTCGGGCCGCGAGCTATTCTTGCTGAATCAGAAGATGCGGTCTCTGCTTCGCGGTGCGCTACTACTGCATCTCGGGCTCCCTGAAGGCCAGGTCTCGGATGTTCTGGAGCGAGAAGCAACCCTGTACCACTAAGAACTACTCGGTCAGCTTTGACAGTCTTGCGTTAACAATGCAATACGGCTTGAGTACTGGGATCTACGGTTCGAGTGTCGCTTGTCGGACCCGATAGGCTTTTTGCAGCTGCTTGGCGTCACGTTTTGCAGGTCAGGGCCTGCAGTTGTTGCGTTAAGAACTTGGGATCTACATTGACGTTCTCGAAATGGAAGAACGCCGACGGCGAAGCGTTTAACTCCTTGGCGAGAGCGATGATGAGTTCGAAGGACGGTACTTTCTCGCCTCGCTCGATCCTGCCAAGGTGTTTGGGCCCAATGTCAACTTTTTCAGCGAGCTTCCCAAGGCTCATCTTTCGATCCTTGCGAATTGCTCGGAGGAGCCGGCCGAAAAGTTCCGCTTCATTCATCACACTTGTCGGAGATCTACGACAGAACCGCGAGCTCAGTGTCTCAATGATCCTCAATGTGGAATCGATCGCTTACTCTTCGTCGCATACGAGTAACAACCGATAGTATTTGCGTAGCCGCTTAACATCGTGGGTTGCGACAAGCCGATGGATCTTGGCCCGCAGCACCTCGGCACTGTCATCAATGCCCTCAGCGAAGAATAGATCATTCACCGACATATCGAACTCGCGAGCGATTTGAACGATTACGTCCAACGGAGGCATGATGCGGCCTGTCTCGACGCGTGTGATGTAGTTGTCCTCTTTGCCAATCCTCTCTTCCAGTTTAGTCTGGCTGAGTCCTTTGGCTTCCCGCAACATTCTGAGGCGTTCCCGAAACGGCTTGGTGTCATCCGAACTCATCGTATCAGGGACGTTAGCGATAACATTGAGTGGAATGAACGACGCAATAGGTATTTTTATGTTGCTATTTAATACGTAATAGGTATTATTTCGAGAAAGCCCCGCCCAGATCTCATCGGGCGGAATATCTCGGGGATTGCTCCATGCGTCGCACCAGATCCGATGGTCGCACCCTGAGACAGTTTGCGAATCGAACAATCATCCGAATGGTAGGGCTCTGAATGCCACGCTCCACGGCGCTGATGTATGTCCTGTCGATTCCGCTCTCCATGAATAAATCCATTTGCGACATCCCTCGATTCTTACGAACCTGCCGCAAGACTTCGCCAAACGCTCTTTCTGGTCCTGATCGAGGCTGAACTTGTTTGCGACCCTTGGCCATCTCGACACTATTGTTCTGGGAGTGATGGTCATAAGCCAACGGATCATAACCAACATTTACTTACCCGTATCCTCGGAGGCAGCATGAGTTCTTCTGCTGCCCGTTACTTTCCGCGAGAGTTTAGAGAAGGGACTGTTTCAGCCCGAGCTGAAGCTGAGAACGTGCAAGCGTTGTCGCCGCCGGCGGCTACGGCTCACGAGTGCGACCAAGAGAGTTCGACATCCACTCTGGAAAGAGCTGCTATTGATAGCTTCGCTTCCCAAGCCGGGCCTTCCGACGAAGCCCTGATGGCTCGCACCGTCGAGGGAGATAAGGAGGCGTTGGGTTGCCTTTTTCGCCGTTATGCCCGGTTGGTACGGGCGGTCGGGTACAAGATCCTCAGGGACGATTCAGAAGCGGACGACTTGCTCCAAGACGTTTTCCTGTTCATCCATCAGAAGAGTGCAGTGTTTGATGGCTCCAAAAGTTCGCCCCGCTCGTGGATCGTCCAGATGGCCTACCATCGTGCAATCGACCGTCGCCGCTATCTGGATTCACGACATTTCTATGCCCAGGTCGATCTGGAAGACGTTGCAAACGAACTGAGCGGCCCAGACTCGAAAGCAACGCGATACGAAAACACAATTGAAGAGGTGCTCGCAAGGGTTGGATTGAGCAAGGTATTTGGAGTTCTCTCTGAGATCCAGCGTCAAACCCTGGGGCTTCATTTGCTCGACGGTTACACCTTTGAAGAAATCGCCGTGAAATTGGACCAGTCCCGAGGAAACGTAAAGCATCACTACTTTCGGGGATTGGAAAAACTACGGAAACAAATTTTTAGGCAGGGCGATTGAGCAGTATCATAGGAGGCGTTATTCATCCGAGGAGCAGGGGCGTTGTCTCACACCGAACCCCATGACGAGTTCCTAGAACTCTGCGCCGTTTCAACCTCGGGCCACCTGAGCGAGGAAGACCAGAGAAGACTACAGGAGCATCTTGCCGTTTGCTCCTCCTGCCGTGATGCACTGCAGCAATATGAAGCTATCATCCGCCACGCGATCCCAGCGATGGGAGCAGAAGAGACCTCAGAACACTTGGAGACGGGGGGGTCTTGGTCAGAGAAACAGGCAGAATCTGCTCTTTTCGAGCACATCGCGCGAGATGAGGGGGGGGGCGGAATCGAGCGTACCAGGCCGATTCCGCCCCATCGTGAAACTAGCTCTCGTCACCGAGTCCTCGCTCCCGAAAGCGCCGCCGTTTGGCGCAGTGTCTGGGCGCTCTACGCTGCAGGAATACTACTTTTCATCGCTCTGGGTTTCTGCGCTTACGAGGTAGGTATTCGCAGAGGGACAGAAGTCGCAAACGTCACCCCCCCCATCCAGACACTCAACGCCTGATCTCGTTAGAAGAGAAGTTAAGTGACGCGAGCCACGAATCCGAGGTCGCGCATTCTCAAGTCGTCCAACGCGACAGACTGATTTCCGATCTCCGTCATCAGCTAGAACAACAGTCGGCGAAAACGGATCAGATGAAAGCGGCGCAGGAACAGTCGGACGCTTCGCTACGCAGAGCCGAATCTGGGCGAGAAGATCTTATCCAGAAGCGTATTGACGCGGAACAGAAATTCACTGCCGCGCAGTTGAGTGCTCAGGCGCTGCAGAAGAAGTTGGATTCAACCGCAGAGCAATCTTCTCAAGATGCAAAGCGGGCTGCAGCATCAGACGCGAAAGTCAACGAACTAACGAACCTGCTACGTCAGCGTGACGCTACTGTGGACCAGCAGCAGGAGTTGCTCGCGCATGACCGTGACATTCGGGAACTCATGGGCGCGCGAGATCTCTACGTCGCGGAAGTCTACGACGTGGCTCGTACCGGAGCGACCCAGAAGCCTTATGGACGCGTGTTCTACACGAAGGGAAAGTCGCTCATCTTCTATGCCTATGATTTGGATCAGCAGACGGTTGCGAGGAACGCTAACACGTTCCAAGTGTGGGGCCGGCGCGGACCGGACCGGGAGCCGCCGTTTCCCTTGGGTATCTTCTACGAGGACAACGCCTCAAAGAAGCGCTGGGTTTTGAAGTTGGACGACCCGAAACTGCTGGCACAGATTGATGCTGTATTCGTCACGATTGAGCCGAATGGCGGCAGTCGCAAGCCAAGCGGCAAGCCCCTTCTCTTTGCTTACCTGCGAGTCGACCCAAATCATCCTTAATCACGGCTGTTGCATCTTTCCTCGCTCCGCAGGGTTCCAATTAATTAACGAAGGATCGGGTACCAAGTGAGACCTCTCTCCGTAGACTCGAACAGGATTTCCGAATCCGTCGGCCATAGGAGAGTCTCAGTGCGCGTGCGCTTCCCCCGCATCGCTTTTCTTTTCGCTTGGGCTGTGTCGCTAGCCCTCCCCCTAGCGGGACAGTCCCCCAACGGAACTATCAACGGTCGCGTGCTCGATCCATCTAATAAGGTGATTGTCGGAGCCGACCTCCTGCTGATAAACGATGCAACAGGAGTGAAGTATTCTGGCAAGACCAACGACGATGGCATCTATATTGTGCCAAACCTTCCCCCAGGACCGTACCGGCTTCAGGTATCCAAGCGGGGATTCAAGACACTTATCAAGCCTGACATCGTCCTTAACATTCAAGACGCGGTGTCTATCAACTTCACACTCCCGGTTGGTGCTGCCTTCGAGATTGTAACGGTCGAAGGCGGCGCATCGATGATCAATACAGCGGATGCGTCGGTCAGTACAGTGGTGGATCAAACGTACGTGAAGAACATGCCGCTGAATGGCCGTAGCTTTCAGGATTTGATTTTGCTCACGCCGGGAATTGTGACTCAGGGACCACAGGCTAATGGAAACATATCCGTTCTCGGTAAGGTAGGTGAGTTCAGCGTCAATGGTCAACGCCCAGAGTCAAACAACTACACCGTAGATGGCGTGAGCGCAAACATCGGGACAGGGGGTGGATCAGGCGTAAATCAGGGATCTGGGCCGAGCGGTTCTGTTTCTTCTGCGACGGTATTGGGAACTACACAAGCGTTGGTGTCGGTGGACGATCTCAGGGAATTCCGCGTACGAAGTTCAACATACTCGGCAGAGAATGGCCGCAATCCTGGCGGGCAGTTCGCATTTGAGACGAAATCTGGCACTAATCAATTGCATGGCACGGCTTACGACTACTTGCGGAACGGATTCGTCGATGCCCAGGATTGGTTCAACAATTACTTCGGGCTGGTGCAACCCGCTGTTCGGCAAAATGACTTCGGCGGGACGCTAGGAGGACCGGTCGATATTCCGCACGTCTATAGCGGAAAGGACCGCACATTCGCATTTCTCTCATATGAAGGGCTCCGGTTGGCCCAGCCTCAGCCAGCGAGTATCAACTACGTGCCTGATGTCGCTCTCCGTTCATCAGCGCCGACGGTTCTGCAGCCTGCGCTGAAAGCTTTTCCAGTACCGAACGGGTCAGATGATACGGCAAATGGTATTGCTCAATTTATTGGAACCTGGTCCAACCCTAGCTCGATAGATTCCACCAGTATTCGATTGGACCACGTTGTGAGCACCAGGCTGAAATTCTTCTTCCGCTACAGTGACACTATCTCCAGATCGGAAACCAGGGGAACCGCGGCGCAGGCTTTAACGCCGAGCGTCATCAAGACCTCTACTTACACGACGCGGACCTATACAGCTGGAGCCAGTAGCGTTTTCTCAAACCGCATGGCTAATGACTTCCGTCTTAATTACAGTTCAAATGAGGTGACGGCGCGTCAGGTTATCGATGCGTTTGCCGGCAGCTCTCCCGTCGATCTGACGAAGCTCACGGGCCTGGGTCCCGGATCAGAACCAATTGTTTACATTTTTTTTGGCAGCGGTCCTTCTCAGCTACTGCAGGGGGAATCGTCCGTTGCTCAAAGGCAATGGAATTTCGTAGACACGGCAACCGTGTCCTTTGGGAGCCATTTGGTCAAACTCGGAGGGGACTATCGTAGGTTGACGCCGTTTGCGATCCTACCTACTCTCTTACCCTTTTACTACTTCAGTAAATCTGCTGTCGACACGAATAGTCCATCCGTAATACCTCTAGTCTTCGCGCCTTCCTATCCGCTGTACACAAACTTTTCGGCTTTTGCTCAAGACGAATGGAGGTTGTCTCAGAGGTTGAACCTTTCCCTGGGATTGCGCTGGGAGCTTAATCCAGCGCCGAGTGTGACCCGAGGTTTAATGCCATACACGATTCAAGGATCCACGCCCGATACATGGACCCTGGCCAGGCAAGGCACGTCACTGTGGCGGACTACTTGGTACAACTTCGCGCCGCGACTGGGCGCCGCCTACGTTCTGCACAAGGTGCAGGGCAGGGAGACAATTCTCCGCGGGGGTGGCGGCGTGTTTTTCGACACGGGTCAACAGTTAGGTTCGCTAGGTTTCCAAGGACCAGGTTTTAGTGCAAACGGGCAGTTCCTGCCGGGATCGTTTCCAACACCTCCGCCAATTCCCGCAATAGTGAATCCGCCACTCCTGCCGTATAGCGGAAGCGTGTATGGCTTTTCACCCCATTTGCAACTTCCCTTTACGCTACAGTGGAATGCTTCGATCGAGCAAGCACTAGGCAAGTCGCAGGCTCTCACCTTCTCTTATGTTGCTTCGCATGCGTCGAGATTGTTAGAACAGAATCAGTTTTCTGTACCGCTCAACCCGAATGCACAGACATTCGTTGTGGTCCAGAACGGCCTAACGTCGGATTACAACTCATTGCAGACCCAATTTCGAAGAAGATTGAGTGGCGGGTTGACAGCTCTGGCCTCTTATACGTGGTCTCATTGTCTGGATTACGGATCTCAGAACTACAATTTTAGCTACCAGCGTGGGAACTGTGATTTTGATGTTCGACATAATCTTTCGACCGCGTTCTCATATGATTTGCCGGATCTCGGTCATGATGGCTTTGTCAGCGCAGTAGTGCGTCATTGGGGCATTGATAACCGCCTTACCCTGCGAAGTTCGTTCCCCGTCACTTTGTTAGGTCAACCATTATTGCAATCGGACGGACGGACTTATGATTCGGGTGTGAACGTAGTTCCTGATGAGCCTGAATATCTATACGGAGCACGATGCGTTGCCGTGCTTCAAGAGTTACACAGTCTAAACCCAGGACAAGCCTGTCCAGGTGGTCGCGCCATTAATCCGAGTGCATTCTCGCTCGCGACTTCCGGTCCAGGCAATGCCCCGCGGAACTTCGTGAGAGGCTTTGGCGCTTGGCAGATGAATATAGCGATTCGGCGCGAGTTTCCGATTCACGAGAACTTGAAGCTGCAATTCCGAGCCGAGGGTTTCAACATCTTTAACCACCCTAATTTCGGAAGCATCAATCCTAGCCTTGGCCAAGCCACTTTTGGGCAAGCGACGGCCACGCTGGCAAATTCTCCGGGAATACTAAGCCCTCTCTACCAGACGGGCGGTTCTCGATCACTGCAGTTCGCTCTCAAGCTCATATTTTGAGCCGCACATGATGTGGGGCGGTTCCGTAGACCGCACAGTGCGTGTCCATACACCCGATATACGACAAAGACTGGAACACATTAATTCAGAAAACTGGGGTAGGAGATAAGCGGAACGAGAGAAGAATGAGAATTAGAGGAATGTCGTTCGGGAGTCTGCTGCTTTTCGCAGTGTGCACATTTTCACGGCCGCAGAAGACGACAGATCATTTCAACGGCCTAATCGGGAAGGCAAACCTAATTGTAAGATTGCCACGGCTGCAAGATGCGCTTGCCGTCAAGAGAACCGGTAGGATTTCGGTGAGCTCAAATGGAAGGCTTCTAGCGATTGAGACAGAAGAAGGAATTCTCATACTTTCCACAGATAACCCGTTCGCCCAAGTACGGACACTCACGGGGAATTATCCTCGATGGGCACCGGATGGGCACGTGTTAGGTTTCTATGGCGATGTCAATGGAAAACGCCAGCTTGAGCTGTGGTGTCCCGATTTTGATACAGTCGAACAGATCACAGATTTGCCGGATGGAATCTCTTCCAATCCGGAAAGTCCCGGAGGACTGGGGGATTCAAGCTTATTCACATGGTCGCCGGATTCTAAGATGATCGCCTTTTCCACGCGCCGAATGGTGGGGTACGAATTGTTGGGTAAATCTGAATCGGAGACGGTACGCGTCTTTACAGCCGGAAGTACTCTGTCCTTGAGTCAACTGGATGGCGTTTTTCACACGGACTACACAGATTATTTGTTTGGCACGAAGAATGGCTCACGAACCCGGGCTATCGAAAAACATCCCGAGCTCGGCCTGAACAAGCTGTTCGTCCTAAATGTGGAGGCGAAACGTCTCCGTCAACTCACCAAAGACAATCAACATTTTTCCCCAACGTGGTCACCTGATGCCCGCACCGTTGCCGCGGTTGTTGATGTGAAGAACGCCGTCAACCCCTTATCATCAGCGCACACGGAACTCGCGCTATTTGATGTAGCTACAGGAAACGAGCGCCGCGTCGCTGTGCCGTTTCCGATAATCGGTGGTCTGCAGTGGTCAACCGACGGAACTACCATCGCTATGTTGTGCAAGAAGCAGTATTTCGGATTTAGTTACATCCGGCTGTATTCGGTAAGGGATGGCCACTGGTCATCGATAGCGACTCCCCAAGGCACTACGCCGAGCAGCATACGTTGGGCGAGCGACAACCATTCTTTGCTCGTTCGAACTTTGGGTCGTTTTGTCGATACGCTTTGGCTGATTGATCCGACGAACAATGAAGTGCGTCAGATAGACACGAATGACTTGAGTCTCTCCTTTCTCAATGAAGGTATCGATCAAGATCGGCGTGGCGACATTTTTTTCGTTGCTAGCACTTCGACCTCTTCGGGACAAATTTTCGAGCGAGCAGCACGCAGTGCCGAACCTCTCCGCCAAGTGTACGATGCCAATCCGCAGTTATCTGCGCTGCGCTTTGGACAGCAGCGGCGCATAACCTGGACTAACAAAGCGGGAGAGGAGGTCGACGGTATAGTCATTTTGCCGGCTGATTATGAGCCGCGACGGCGCTATCCTCTGATAGTAGATGTTTACCCACGAGCGGCGAAAGATGAATTGCACTTGGCATACGGTGGCATGGGACAGCTCGAAGCTGCGGACGGGTACGTAGTTTTTCTGCCCGACCTTAGAGCGCCACACGTCTTTCGAACCTATAGAGGTGACGAAAGATACAACGAGAGAGCACGCGGTGCGAAGGGAATTCCAGTGATGGTGGACGATTTTGATTCGGGCGTGGAGTACTTGGCTCGGCAGGGCTTCGTCGATCCGGATCGAGTGGGAATTTTCGGTCACAGTAACGGGGGCTACGCGGCCAACTTGTTGATCACCGAGACGAAGATTCCGAAATGCGCCGTAGTAGGGTCCGCACGCAGTAATTTGATTTTCGATC
Organism: uncultured Acidobacteriaceae bacterium; assembly: GCA_963709305.1. Lineage (GTDB taxonomy): Bacteria > Acidobacteriota > Terriglobia > Terriglobales > Acidobacteriaceae > Sulfotelmatobacter. Next base: position 150,949 of record CAVPWO010000020.1, read on the forward strand.
GATACTTCTATCCAGACTTGCGGTATTGGATCGATCAAATCAGAGACCTCCACGGCGACATCTATGATCATGATGACTTTCAAGAATTTGTAAAGATGTCGCCGCTCTTTCGTATGAACAAGGTGCAAGTGCCGGTGTTCATGTACGTAGGCGACCGAGATTTGTCTTGGCTACCTGAGATGCTGATGGAATTCAATGCGCTTCGACAGCTTGGTAAGGACGTCACACTTGTTCGCTATTCCGAAGAGGATCACTCTCCGGTCAGGCCAGACGACGTTCGCGACTTGGTCGACCGCGTGCATGCATTCTTTGACAAAAACCTCAAGCCGGCGAAATAGCAGTATGAATTGTGGTGGTGGTCGGGTCCTCTGACCTGTTTCACGGAATATTTGTGCTCAATGTGCAGATGACGCTTCAATACAAATGAATTCCCGGAGTGCCCGAATTTTCATTCGGGCACTCCGAGATGCTACTTACTCCCAGTCTGCGTATGCAGCGCCGACTTCGTCTGGTTTGGGGCTCTCGTGCTGGACCGGGCCGATTTTGTCTGCCCGAACAGCTTCGATCGCAGGCGTTAGCGCGATTACTTGCGGTGCTTCGTACTTCATGGATTTGTACCTCCTTTCTTTCATATGTCCAACCTCCAGCCGCTAGCGAGCTGAACTTTTACGCATCCACCGGCATATGACGCTCCTTCGATTCAAAACATGAGGAACTATCCTGCCTCTCAGGTAGCGATAGAAGACCTTGTACAGCCAGATGCCGGAGCCAGAACTCGAGAGTCAGAGTGCACACTACCTCGTTGATTGCCGCGTCTCCACTGCGTTGGGCTCTCTTCAAGGTTTCCGAGAAGCGGTCCGGCATAACAAATCCAATGGAACCTGCGAGCATTTGAGGGCCGAGCTCAATTAAGGTGAGCCACTTCGCAGGGATGGGTCTCGGGGGCTCTTGCGAAACAAGCATTCGTCCCTTTCGATTCAACACTTCATCAGGAACAATGCCCACAAGGGCCCGTTTCATCAAAGAACGGCGCTGCCCCACTCGGACGACCTGTTCCCGTGGAATGCTAAACAAGAATTCCAGTAGATCTCGGTCGAGATAGGGGAATCGTACTTCACGCGTTAGCCTTAGCTGGATGACTCCATCGGCCAGCAGCCTTCGCAAGACCTCCAGAGTATGAAGGTTCCCCTGAAAACTTGGCAAAGGACCAAACAGCTTAACTCTGTAGGGATATCCGGACAGTGCTGCATAATTGCGACGAATAAAATCCGGATGTAGCCAGGGAACTGGTCGCATCTTCTTGGGTATGCCTGTTATTTCTGTAGAGAAAAGCTTTGATGCTTTCCCAAAGCAAGAAGAGGCGATTTTGTTTCATTTTCGCAGCCCAAGCGTTCAATTGACGAAAGAGCGTTGGTAGTTGGGCTCTTGCCAGGAGATCCTGGAGTTCCGGTCTTGGCGTTGGCAGGCCCCCGCCCGTCACCTCGTCGCCTCCGATTCCTGAAAGCGTAACCCGATGTCCTTCTGTCCCCATGTAGGCCTCATACCGCTTGAAGAGCTCAGAGAGGCCTCGGTCGGCAGTCGGGGTTACTGCAAAAAGATCGCTCTTAAAGATTATGTGAGACGGTATGTGTTGAACGGCCTCTATGTGCTTCAGCGCACCGAGATCAATGTGGCAGCCAGTGTGGCCACGCCTCTCTTCGACTTTGGCGAAGAAAGGACGTTCGTCTAGATCAGGATTGCCATCGTCGTACCAAGAGATCGTGTCAAGGCGCGGTGTCTCAGAGGCACCGCGACCGATAATCGTATCGGCGATGCAGACGATGGAAGAAGAATCCATGCCACCACTAAGCTCAGCGATAACAGGTCTGTCGGAGCGAAGCCTGCGCTGTGTGGCCGTGGCCAAAGCGATCCGGAAGTGATCTTCGTATTCTCCGTCGCTGCGATAGCAGATTTTCCGAGTTGGATCGAACTCCCAATATTTGCAAACCTCGCGCTCTACACGGTGTTTGGATGATTGTAAAAGAACGAACGAAGACGGCGGAACAGCGTAAATCCCGACATACGGAGTCAGGTGTGCTGCCGGCAAATACGACATCCACCCAGCAATGTACTCTTCGCAGATTTTGAATGTTTTGTCGGCGTGCAGCACCAGTGGATCTAATATGGTGCTCCACGTAATGTGATGCTCATCCATCAAGTAATAGAGATGGCGCGTGCCAATAAAGTCCTTGGCTAGGAGAAGGGATCGGGCAAGGGGGTTCCAGATGCTTAGGGCCCAGTCTCCTTTAAGTTTTCCAAGACACTTGATACCCCACCTGTTGTACGCTGCTGCAACAATCTCAACGTCTGTAGAGCCAACATTCATGCCGGGTCGCAACTCGACGACAAGCTCTGCACGATTGTCCAAGCGACCATCCCAGGTGATAATTGCACCCGACGAGGAAATGTGTGGTTGCGTTTCGCGATGTGACTCCTTCGTAGTATGAAAAGCGCGATAAAGGATCGTGATGCCACCTTGCGAATAGGATTCGTTGCTGTCGGGCCCGAACTTGGCCATGGTTGCACTTACCGTCGCGATTTTGTCCCCGTCAGGCGGCTGTCCTTCAAAATTCCATCGACCAAACTGAACGCTCATGTTTCTTTGCTCACTTCTCACTCAATCGCCCGAGTTCTTGATGGCTATCTCTACAAGCTCCGTGCCGAACCGTGTAAGTTCAACTCAGGCCCCACACGTGTATCCGACCCTCTCGCTAGCAATGGAGAAATACTTACAAGCCAATGTTCGAGGAAGATCGTTCTCCTCAAACCGACCATGGGAACTTGTTCCCCTAGGCGCGCCTTTTGCAGTACATTCGCGAAACACTTGGAGTCAACCATTCCGAGCGAGGAACACACCATGTCTTGGGCCATCGCAACCAAATTCGTCCAATCTCTTGCGATGCCCACCAACGGCGCCCGTGAGGCAAAGGCTTTCGTCCTCCTATTGAGGATTTCGTCTGGAACGATGCCGACAAGTGCGCGGCGCATCAGAGAACGCCGTTGATTGGGACGAACGAGTTGTTCCCGCGGGATCGCAAACATGAATTCCAGGAGGCTGCGGTCAAGATATGGATAGCGTTTCTCGAAGGGCGGTTCGAACGGGAGGGCGGTGAGTGCCAGTTGCCTTCTCAAGGAATTGATTGTGCTGATATTCTCTTGGAAAGTGGGCAGAGGACCGAATAGCCTTACCCTGGATGGGTAGCCGGTGAGCGCAGTCCGATGACGTTTCACGAACCTGGATTGCAGCCAAGAGACTGGCCTCCTGTGCGTCGGAACGCCCACGAACTCGGGAGGCAGGAATGCCCGGACAGTTTCCCAGAACAGATAGAACCAGGCTTTTGTCTTTCCAGTGCCCAGAGTTTCAGTTGGTGAGCCAGTTCGCCGAATCGTGCTCTCGACGAGAAGATCTTCGAGCTGTGGCGTGGGTATTGGCACCCCCCCCATGATCTCATCACCGCCAATGCCAGAAAGTACGACACGATTCCTTTGTGACACTAGGCACATCTTCATTTGAGGGGAAGTGCGCCCATCCGTACTAGGCGTTAACCGAAATTGGTCTTTAAGTCCACCAGTCTCCAGCTCTTTTGTCATTTTTTCCGTCCCGACATCGATGTGCCAGCCGCTACGTCCGCGCTTTTCCTCGACCTTTGTAAAGTACGGGCGCTCGTTCCAATTAGGTTCGGAGTCGTCGTAGCAGGAGATGGTGTCGAGTCGCGACGTTTCGGCGGCACCATGTGCGATGATAGTGTCTGCCATGCAGACGATAGAGGTAGAGTCTCTGCCGCCGCTGAGTTCCGCGAGGATGGGCTCATCGGAACGGAGTCTGCGCTGTACGGCTTTGGCGAACACTGTGCGGAAGTGCTCCTCGTATTCGGCGTCGGTTCCATAACGGATTCGCTTTTCTGAGTCGAAATCCCAATACTTGGTGACTGTATGTTTTCCTGGGCGCAGGATTACCGAGGAGGAAGGCGGGACGGACTGGATGCCACAGTAGGGCGTGAGATGCGGAGCGGGAAAGTGGGCTAACCAACCCGCAAGGTACTCTTCGTTGAGAGCAAAAGTCTTCCCGGAAAACCAGATGAGCGGATCTAAGATGGTGCTCCAAGTGATGTGATCTTGGTCGATCAAGTAGTAGAGATGGCGCGTACCGATGGGGTCTTTGGTAAGAATCAGCGAGTGATTCATCGGATTCCATATGGAGAGGGCCCAATCTCCAATAAGCCGTGCGAAACAATTGGTACTCCACTTTTCGTATGCAGCAGAGACGATTGCAACGTCAGTGAAGTTACCGGTCACGCCCTCACGCAGTTCGCCGATCAGTTCCTCGCGGTTGTCCAGGCGGCCATCCCATGTGATCACTGCACCTGACGGGCAAGTATGTGGTTGCGTTTCGCAACGTGATTCTTTCGTCGTGTGGAAACGCGCGATAGATGATCTTTACGCCGCCCTTGGAATAGGCCTCATTACTGTCGGGCCCATACAGAGCAAGAAACCCACTGACCTTCTCAATGTATTCCGGGGCGGGCTGCTGGCCTTCGAAATTCCATCTTCCAAATTGGACACTCATATAGTATGTCCTTGCCAAATCTTATCGAGTGTTAACATCGATTCAAGTACCGGGTATATTTCAGGTAGATATGGCTTATCGTTCACGACTCGGCCATCCACTTCGACCCATGCGTGCGCTTTGAATGGCGTCTGCTGTGCGCCGATGACCATCTGGGCATGCATCACCGTAGCGCTTGAGAAGGCACGCGGTAGCTGCAGACCGTTGCAGGCAAAGCACCTCCTTCCGATACCAGATACAAGCCATCGCCACTGCCGCACAACCTGGTCGACCACTGGGTCAGGTAGTAGGGTATTCTTGGCCATCGGGTAGTCCGCTCACCTTATTGTGGAGAGCGCCAAAATGTCCTCGCGCCAAGTAAAGGTCGAAATGAATCAGCTTCAAGTACGCTTTCAAAATAAGAAACGACATCGTTCACACCTCATTAGCCCCGATAGTTGCAGCTGGAGAAGTTCAATTCCACGCCTTGTCCGAGTACCATGGGGGCGATAGCTCCATAGATTCGATTCCATAATCTTGGTTCGAGCTCAAACAGCCATACCCGGTTCCCACTCTGCGACGAGGTGGCATTTCTTCAAGCTTGAAGAAATTCCTGCAGATCGTTCTCCGCAAGCTCTTGGCCAACGCCGAACTCACGGCTGATCTCGGCGGTGATCGTTGATTCGATTGTTCCGTTCTTGAGAAGTTCGAGGATTCGTGATCCAACCAAGTTGACTCTGAACATCTGGCCTTGCCGGATGTCCAGTAGAATTGCGCCGTCCTGGTTGTGTGTGCTGCGCACCGTGTTAGAAACTCTGTACATTGCTGCCCCATCCCTTTCCTTCTCGCCATAGATTGGAAGCCTGGACTTCACTCTGACACCCTTCGCCGCCTGAGAGCCAGTAAAAGGTGAAAAGGTTCGGTAACCCCACATGGGCGAAGAGAAGTTGGTTAATGACAACAAGATGCGTTGCGGACTTTCTTGTGTGGGAAGAATCAATGTGTCCGCTTTTTAATCAGCATTGCCGTTCCTAAAGTCCCGTACGATAGGTTTGCAAGGAACAAAGTCCGCCCCAGCTTGTATTTACAGAGAAGTCTCTCGGAGATTGTCGTCGATGGTAGAGGCTGTGGACAAAAATTGGTCGGAGGTACGACTCGCGGCAAACTTGAGGGAATGGGGATTGCCGTCTTCAACGATTTCTCCACGGCAAAGAACGAGAAGTCTACCGAATGCAGAGAATGTTGAAGCGCGGTGCGAGATGACAATCAGCGTTGACGCTGTGAGGCAGCGGCGAATGTTCTCAAGGATGGCGCTCTCTGAAGAGGGATCAAGACAGGAAGTTGCCTCATCCAATACCAAAATCCGAGGTTGCTGCAGAAGCGCTCTTGCGATGGCGAGTCGTTGGCGCTGGCCACCGGAAAGTTGGCAGCCTCCTGGTCCGATGCGTTGGTGTAAGCCATCGGGTAAGGCTGCAACAAATTGCGAGAGCCCCACGCCGCGAATGGCTTCTTGTAGTTCATCGTCCGGCGAGGCCGGCCGTACAAAGCGAAGGTTGAAGGAAAGCGTTCCATCAAACAGGACGGGATCGCGCGGCAGATAGCAGACGTACCGGCGCATATCCTTGAGTTGAATGTTCCGGATGTCGACGTTTCCAATACGAATCGATCCGGAATCGGGGTCGTAGAATCGTGCTATGAGTTTTGCAAGGGTGCTCTTTCCGGCACCGTTCTCCCCAGCGATGGCGACCTGTTCGCCCGGCAAGATTCTTAGCGAGGGGATGTGAAGCATGTTTTTTTGCCTTCGATATCCAAACCCAACTTCGGCAAAATCAATCTGGGCAGGGTGCTCCCGCGAGAGACAAACGGCAGCAGGGGCATTAGTTACGCTCGGGCATAACTCAAGCCCGGACTTCAACTGCCGGACACTGGCGAAGGTCTTCTGTGCTCTCGCGTAGAGATCGGCGGCGCCACTCAGAGGATCAAAGAGTTGGGTAACTAGGCCATAGAACGCCACCAGTCCGCCGACGCTCAAGCTTCCTGACAGCACCATCTCGCCGCCGTAGCCAATGACGGCGCACATAGCCAAAACAACTGCCATGGAACCCCATACCGTAAACCAAATACTGGTGGTAAATAACTTTTGTTGTGACCTGACTCCACGAGCCAGAAGCCGGAAGGCTCTTCGCTCCTGGCGTTTTTCTTGCCCCAACAGTTGAATGGGAATCACCGAGGAAAGATGTTCCTCAAGGAAAGTGCTCCACGCCAACCGATTGCTCTGCACGGTGTCCGCGTTGGCTGCAAGCCTTCGGCGGAAGTGCTGCCGCGCGATCAGAAAGACCGGGACGAGAGGGAGAACGGCCAGCGTAAGCAAAGGACTGAGCACAAACATAGTCACCAGCGTGAAGCTGGCCGTCAGGAACATGCGCAAGATTGCGGGCAGGAGGTCGGACCCGAAATACGAGACCTCTTCGATCGGCTCTTTGAGCGGGTACATCACACTGCCGACCGGCGTGTCCTCATAATACTCGGCCGAGAGCGTATCGAGACGTCCAAGTAGGGTCATTCTCAACGTGAGCGAGAGCCTCTGGGCGGCAGTCAGCATTAGATAACTGCCCAGGCTCGTGAGCGCCATCCTGCCCTGGTAGCCCAGAAAGATCAGGCCAGCCGCTAATAGGAGCAAACCCGGCTGCCTCTGCGGGATCAGCCGATCGATCACCCACTTAAGCACAAGTGGAGTGAGGAGAGCGAGGAGACTCCCGGTTGTAATGCAGAGGAAACTAGCCAGATGCCAGTGCAGAAGTGGTCGAATCTGTCTTGAAAGCCAGTCGAGTTCGCTCGGCAGCCATGATCTCCAGCGGCTTCGCTCATGCGAGAGAGAGGACAACAATCACACCTGAAAACCGAGACTAGCCAGGTACAGAAAGCTTGTCCACAAAATGAGCGGAGCGTTCGCTTTTCGCTCAATTGCGTATATTTTATTGGCAATCAGAAAGAATCGCCTAGCGGACAGCGACACCATTTGTCCGGCAAACCGACAGGATTACTCAAGCTTTCTTGCCACCGTGACAATTCGGCCGATCACCTCGGCATCTTGGTGGTAGCGCAAATGTTCGGAACGACGGAACTGCTGGGAGTATGGATGGATGACTAGAGTGCCATTCTCGATGCTACAACATGCACACAAGTATGTCCCGTTGCGCATCAGGATCACATACACCGGCTGTTGCCATGGCGGTTTCGTCGTGAAATGGATCGGCCTCCTCTCGCGACGATTCACGAGGGCAAACAGCCCGTTTGCCAGGCAAGGATGAAGGACATCATATTCGCCGCCAATCCAGAAGAAGTCGTCCAGAGAAGCGTCCTCAAGACCAGACAATGGCCCGATGGATTCTCGCAGGAAGAACGGAATTTCCTCGCATCGTTCAAGCATCTGTTCAAGGAATCCATTCCGACCAGGCATGCCGTTGTCGTTCGAGTTTTCGTCGGGCTCCGTGCCTAGAATTCTGCGAGCCAGATGATCGGGAATGGGTTCCGTGCCGCCTTCAGCCAAGACAATTCCAATCGCCTTCAGAAATGCGTGAAATTGCAGGCCGTACAGCGAACAGAGAGTAATCGCCTTGTGAAAGTGACGCGGTGGCGCGTTGAGAAGCTCATAGTCGCAGAGAGAACTGGGAGAAACAGAATATCTTTCATCGCCAAGCAGACCTGCGATGTTATGGCTCATTCCAGCAACCTCCCGCAGAGACAGATGCTGCTTGGTACGCGACGTGCGGAGGAGTTGGCCAAATTCTTTGTCCGTGACGAGCGGTCGCGATTTCCAAAGCTTTCCCAGATCCCTTGGAACTTCCGGCTGCTCGGCCCGAAGCATAGGTCGAATTTCGAGATCCACAACGCCGAGAATCCGCGCTTCGCGCGGAACTTTCAGTTCGACTTGGGCATAAGAGAGCGACGTGCCGATCGGGACGATAACGCCCCTTTCTACAACACGCAAACGGCAACAAAAGAGGCCCCGGTCATGTTCGATCAGAAATACTTGAGAGGAGGTTGCGCCATTTGACTTGGGGATGCGACCGTTCGAGAACTTTGGATTTACTCGGATAATACTTCCGGGAATCAGATCAGGGAAAGCCAGGGCATCTTGGCGTCCAATCCTGGCGTACAAGAAGTCTCTATTGCCGATTTTGGACAGGAAACGAAGTCGCCTGGGGGCAGTGACTTCGAGAAACTGGCCCAGAGGCGCAATCGGCGGCGCCGACGGGCCGCGGGCGCGGTTTCGGAACCAAGGAATCCACCCATCAGCATCGACCAGAGAGGAATCGAGCAGCATCGTGCGCTTTGAAGGCAGAAGAACCTGCAAGCGGGGAATGTCTTCGAGGTTACATCCCAACACGCGCAGCCAATCAAAGAACTGGTAGCCGGAGACCTGGCTGAGCGCAAAGACCTGATGAAGACTTGGGCTGAAGGTTCCCAGTCGAAGCTCATGGTACAGAGTGTGAGGAAGGAAGTAACGCGAAGAACGCCCGAACGGCGCCGCAGATAGTAGGGAAACTTTAGAGAGGGTGAGGTGTTTGCTACTGAGGATGGACCGGACTCGCTCAGCGAGGTCGGCGCCTCTGGCGGAATTTGGCTTGGTGCCCACGGGTAAGCCTCTGGCTATGTCTTTCCCGCGAGGCGTGCGTGTTTGCCCGTCAGGTGTTCCGGCAGAAATGTTCGTACGCAGACGAGTTGTGTGAAAACACACAACTCCAGGTCGCGTCCAACCTGCAAGCTCGCAGAGATTTGTTCGGTATAAATGCCAGTTAGCAAACTGCCATAAACATTTTGTAACCTGTCCCAGATTGGGGACAGTAGGGCCCAAGCAGCTAAGAAACAGGATAGGTCCGATGACCTTGGTGAGAATGCGTCGGTTCGACCGCTGGCCAGAAAATGAGGTCAGACACGATGAATCCCGTCAACTAAGGCCAGCAGCAGGGACTTTGACGCCAATGACGGGAATTCCGGTTTTCGGAAAAGGTCTATTAAACTTGTGAACTAGTCTGAAATTTGCGGTAACATAACGCAACTCCGAGGTTGTAGTGCGATGTTATCGGCCACGGATGCTGGTAAACGGCTAAGAGCTGTTCGGAAACTCTTGCGCCTCTCCATGCGCGAAGTGGAACACCTTAGCCGGGAAATCGCCCTCAAGAAAAACGCACCTGACTACTTCATCTCTCGCAATTGGCTAGGCGATATCGAAGCCGGGAAATTAAAGCCTAATATCTACAGACTTAAGAGCTTGAGCTTGATCTACAGGCTGGGCCTCGATGACGTTTTGTCGTTCTTCGGTGTTGACATCCGCGACGCCGGCACCGAACAGACACTTGTGGGATTACCGCACACCTACTTGGTGACGCCCACGCTCGGAGGCGTGCCGAGCACCCTCGTGGTCCCTCTGGAACTGCGAGAGAAAGTTGACTTTGGGAGTACCAATTTGGTAGCGCGGATGTTTGAGAGCTGGGGCGAGATTCCGGTCGCTCTGCTCCAACATATGGATTGGCGAAATTCTTTTTACGGGTATATCGGGATCGAAGACAACACACTTTACCCCCTCTTGCGACCGGGTTCGTTTGTGCAGATCGACTCCCATCAGAACAAAGTGCAACCTGACGGTTGGCGGGATGAATTCGAGCGGCCAATCTATTTTGTAGAGCTTCGCGATACGTATATGTGCAGCTGGTGTGAGGTGGACGGCAGCCAGCTGGTTCTTCTCCCCTCGGCCCAATCTGGGAAAAAGGCCAAACATGTTCGCTACCCAGGGGATGCAGACATTCTTGGTCGTGTCACAGCAGTCACGATGTCCATTGCGGAAGCGCGAGGAGTCTAGTTCGCTAAAGGTGCTTTAGCATGTGGCTGGCATCTGAGAGACTCGCCTAAGCATGAAAACCAAGGCTCCGAATCGCTCCTGCGAATAGCAGAAATCGAACGAAAGCCCGCCCTATGCTGTGTGCCCACTCATAAGGCAACAACAGAATCGAGATCGGGAAAGCAAACATCTGATCAAACGCAAAATCTAGGAACCGGATGATCGGAATCGCCGTCGATCATGGCAGAATCCGCCGGGATAATTCACCCACAGCAAGTACAGCTATGGATTGCACGATCGGTTTCCAACTTAGTCGTTGGCTAAGTGCGACCGGCTTTGACTATAATGCGGGCTACTGAGGGGGACAATCTAACTTATCCGCTACCCCGTAGCGGTAAAGGGAGGGTTCTCCTTGACTACCTTTCGTTCAGTAAGATTATCGCGTACCTTTTCACCCGCTCTTCTCGTCTTCGTCTTGTTCCTGGCAGCGCTCTCGGTCCGGGCACAAGAATTCTCACCGGCACAGGTGAAAGCATTGCGAGTGTGCTCATTGGCCAGGACGAACGAGAACTGCAAACTCGTCATCGATAGAAGCAATCCGGTCTCGCCATCGACGGTGCAGATGTATTCCAGCCAGATTGTCACTATCGTCGTCGAGAATCCCAAGGATTACGAACGCTATTTTCTCGACTACCAGAGCGGACAGGCGACGCTCACCCCCGACGTCACATCGAGCATTGTGCAGGGACTTTTGCCCTCCCTGGGAAAACTCTCAGAGTTTACCGCGAAGCTGTACGGAGTGGCGCCGCCGGCGGCGCCCGACCCGTGCGCCGACGCGAAGATAACGACAAAGCCGGCGGTCAAGGGCGTAAAGGATATTATCTCGGCTTTTCAGGCATGCCTGGGAAAGCTCGCCAGCAGCGCCATCGATATTTACAAGGAGGTGGAGCCTTCCCTCGCGCCTGATTCGCGGATTCCCAACGGCACCGGCGGAGATGCGGACCTCGACGCTGTGCAGACCGACATAGGGGATTTTCTGAAAGCGGAATACGCGGTGTCGAGCCGGATTTCGATTATTTCCAACGATACAACGCTTAAGGCCAGCGAGCCCGATGCGCCGGCGATCCTGCAGCTGACCAATCTGCAAAAGCTCGCCGATGCCGTCGCCAACGACCTCATGGCCTACAGCCAGAGGATCACGGATCTGGCTGATTTCGACAGTCCCGCCCAGGACTGTGACGGTCTCATCAAAGTGACAAAGCAAGAAATCGACGACGGCGTGCAGTGTGTCTATATAACTTCGCGCAAGGATGACGAGCGCGTATACCACAACATGGTCACGAGGACTATCACCTATGCCGTGAATACGCTCAACTTGATCGCCAACTCCCAACAAGCCGCGACGGACTCGTCTAAAAAGAAACTGCTCGCAACCGTGGCAATCAATTTCGCCGACACGCCGGACAAGTTTCCCGGAAACGTGCATTCCGCCTTCCGCTGGGAGGCCTCGGCGGGTGCCTTCTTTTCGTCGCTGCCGGTGCGATCTTTTTCCGCCTCGCCCGTCTTCACAAACGGCGTCGTCAGCGACAAGGTCGTGGCGCAGAACCTACTCCATCCGACGGTGGTTCCTTTCGCGGCGGGAAACTACCGCCTGACCAATGATCTGAAATGGACACGCTGGAAGTCCGGTGTCTACTGGACGGGCGCGGTGGGAATCAATCCCAATACGATCTCGGCCGATTTCGCGACCGGCCTGTCGATTTCCTATCGCGCTCTCATGCTGAGCGGCCTCTGTCACTTCGGACACGATGTCCGCCTGACGCAGGGCCTCAAGGTGGGGGAGAGTCTGGGCGCCGGCTTCGGCGGCACTCTGCCGACACAGACCTACTGGACACCGTCCTTCGCCTTCGGCGTCAGTGTGCGGGTTCCGGCGCTGACAGGGCGATGACCCAACATCTCCGGACTACGCCCGGAAAGTTTCTCCATTCAAGAACAAAAAAGCGGAGTGCAAATTGGCACTCCGCCAGAAAACAAGAACATGGATCGACTCAGTCTGCTGACTTGCGAACCTTCGGCTTGATTGTTTTCTTGTCTCGTTTCGCGGCGAATTCTTTGGCCACGGCTTTCTGGAGCTTTTCAGTATCCACTCGGTAGCGTTTGGCGGCGTCCATCAGAACGTCGTCGCGGCTGGCGGTGGATCGCTGATAAGCCGAATCCAGCAGGCTGATTTCCAGAAGCAGTTTGCAAAGTTCGGCCTCATCATACGTGCCTACTTGCTTGGCCAGAAGTTCCTGTGCGGACGCGGAGTCCTTCTTCGCCTCTACCTTGTGCCGCTTCGCCAGAGCCGGGACTTGGCTGTAGGAGAGATGGCCGATCAGGTAGTGGGCAACCGCCAGCAAGTCGGCCTTCTTTAACGGAGCCGATACGCGTTGGAGGATCGTAGCCAAGACACGATGGCGAGTCGTAATGGCCAGTTTCTCCTTTTCGATGCGCTTCCGTTCCTCTGCCCGCTCCCGCTCGACTTGCTGCGGAGAAGGCGTGTTGGGATGGTGGGTGCGGCAAGCTGGATCGGCACAAACCTTGACGACCTGTCCGCGCTTGCCGCCGTCCATGACGATGGCCTCAGCCATCTTCTCGCATGGCTTCTGGTTAGCGGGGAGCTTGGTGCTTGCGCCGTTGGCCTTGGGTTTCTTGATCTCCAACTCCACGTACTGATTCCGTCCCAAGGGAGCGCCCTCGCGGGAATTCCACGCCGCCGAAATCTGGATTAGCTGCGGCTTGGTTTCCAGAGTCTTTTTCACGCAAGCGTCAATCTTGGCTCGGAAACAGTCGGGCGAAGTGCAGGAATCTTTACGCACGTCGGGGAAAAGTAGTTTGTTGAATCCGGTTCGCTTCGGACAGTTGGCGCACGAACCTGCTTCGGGAACGAGTGTCTCATCCTGCTTGTCAAACGGCGCAGACGCCAGTTGTAGCAAGATGTTCGATTCAATCCACGCTGCCAACTCCCGCACTGGAATCAGGACTTGGCTGTTGCCCTCGCTTGTCCACAAGCCCCGAAAAGCAGCCGAGAATGCCTCCTGCTGTTGCGAAGCCGGGAGCTTGGCGATCAGCAAAGCGTGGCCGATGGTGATCTGGTCTTTCAGGAATGCCTCGGCCACGGGCGGTATGAGGTCAGCGAGTCGAATGCGACCGTAGACGTAAGCCTCGCTCTTGCCAGCGCGTGAGGCGATGGTGGCGATGGTGTAGGCAGGCTCTCCGAGTTCCAAGAGTGACTTGAAACCCAGAGCTTCCTCAAGCGGGTGGATGTCTTCGCGTTGCAGGTTCTCAACGCACTGTGCCTCGATGGCCTCCGCATCCGTCAGCTTGACTACGCGGACGGGAAGTTTTTCGAGTTCCGCCAGTTTCGCCGCTCTGAGGCGACGTGCCCCGGCTACAACTTCGTACTTGCTTTCCTCCAGTTCGCGTACCAGAAGGGGGGCCAGAATCCCTTGCGTCTTGAAGCTGGCGGCTAGTTCTTCAAGGCTCTTTGCATCAAAGCGTTTGCGGGGATTGGTGGCTGACTCGGCAAGCGCGGTGATGGGAACGCTGCGATATTCGTGGTTGTTGACTGCATTTTGCGTACTCGGCATGATCTTTTCTCCTCTCATGTGTCTTTGGTTATGTGTTCGTGGACTCGGCGCACACGTCGGGCCTGAAAACCAAACGGTGCAGGTGTTGGCGTGTTATGCGGCTGCCGCGAGTGCCGCTGGCTCGGGGGCAATGCCCCCGAGGATCACGGCAGCGGTTTGTTGAACGGCTTCCAAGCTCTCGCGCAGGAGATTGGCGTCTCCGTGCCAAAGCTGGATGTAGTCCTGGGATGAAGTTCCGTTCTGAAGTCCGACAGATTGGCAAACTACAAAGGCCACGGCTTCGGCCTCGGTCTCGCGGACTTGTTTGGTGGTCAGGGTGCGGCGGTCGCCACGATGCAACATTTCGTGGGCGATCTCATGCACGAGCGTGGAAAACTCCTCGGCTGGCTGCATCCCTGAAAGCAGCGTGATCTTCCCGCCATACGAGAGACCCTTCGCGGGAGCAATTCGCTCGGAGAAACTAATCTCGACGCTTTGCGCTTCCACGAACTTAAACAGGCGTTCGCGGTATCCGCTCACGTCGCCATTGACTTCGGTCAGTGTTGGGAGTTCTTTGCCTTCGGTCTGGCTGACATCAAAAACGTAGACGGCCCGGAATCCGTACAGCGTCCGCTGACCCTCAGTTGTTGCGTCTTCACTCGGCTCGTCGGTCGCTACATCCTTCGTGCTTCGTCTTCCGACCATCGGGGCGAGAATGAAAATGCCTTTTTCTCCCCGTTTAACGAAGCGGCCAAGCGAGTTCCATGTCCGAAGTCCGGCAACGTTGGTAGCATCGGGCTTCTGGCGTGCGATGAGCATGATGTTGCCGAAGCTGTAGGTGTGAAACTTCGCCATTGCTCCGAGGTAGGCGGTGAGGACTTCACTGTGACCGGACTCCAATGCTGCAACGAGGAAATCCACGGCCTCTTTGGTTCGTGTGTTGACTTCTTCTAATTTCATGTTTTTTCCCTTTCTGCCGTTTCCGGCTTGTTTCTTTCTTCACTTGAGCGGCAGCGGGAAGAAACAAGGCGGAACGGTGAAAGGGACAGAACGGAGGCCGAAGGAGGGTGGCAGGGCGTGAGTGAAAGCGCGGTGAGTGCCAAACGGGGTTGGGGTTAGTTTGGCGCGAAACCGGCGCAGTCCGAAA
>CAVPWO010000021.1:0-18640 GCA_963709305.1 uncultured Acidobacteriaceae bacterium
TATACAGCCCGGCAGCCGCCATCTTGGCCAGTAAGCCCACGGCCATCAACCGCCGCAGCGACGGATGGTTGCGAGTGCAATGCACAATCAGGAAGCAGTTAACGATCAGGATCAGCCCTACTGTCGATGCGGCCGCAACCAACGAAATCGGAGCGAACTCTTCATAGATCCCGAAGAGTTCGAAAAGCCAGAACGGAGATGTAACCAGGAGCAGAACCCCGATGAGGTTGACTACCAAGCTGAGCCGTGGTGACAGCCGCCACGGACCGCTCTCTGGCACTTGCGAACTGTGTAAGGAATTGAGCATGTGGCGAGTGAAAACCAAATGTTGAGCTACGACACCATTGCCTTCGACGCGGTGGTAGCCGATGGCACTCTTCCCATGGCGCGCCAGCCAGAGCCCCGGACGATTTCCCAGTCTTTCAGTCCCGAACGTGTCAGCCAGCCCTCGACGTCTTCCCGATCATAACGGTTCTCGATGGGAGCGGAAAAACGATCAAACTGATCCTGATAAAGGAGTCTGAATGGAAAATCCGCGTAGAGTTTCAGCGGCAGGGTCTCGGCAAACGCCTTCCAGCGCGTGTTTCGAAGCAGCCGGTAAGGCACGACGAAGCAAATTTCACATCCGCCCGCCACGCACCATGAGACCCCCCGCAACAGAGGAAACGGAAGTCGTGTTGTAACCCGGCGAACCATCGCAACCAAATTCAGCAAGTGCCTCTTCCATCGCGGTTCGTCGTTCAGGGACCAGTAAAGATAAACAAGTACATCGGCTCCCGGTCTGCCATAACGCAAAATCTCGCGAAACCCGGTTTCAGGCTCGGGCAGGTGATGCAGAACGCCCAGCGAATACACCATGTCAAAGGTTCGTGGGCGCAGGGGCAAGTGGAACAGGTCGGCCTGCATAATGTGCACGTTCTCCAGGTGACCGGTATTATCGAAGGCAGCATCCACGGCCGGACTTAAATCCACTCCAATGACCTTCCGAGCATGCTGCGCCGCGAAGAATAAGTGTCGCCCCTTACCGCAGCCCACATCGAGCAGGAGCTTATCCCGAAGAGACTCTGGCGGATAAGAAGCGAAGTACCAGCGAAAATTGGCCTCGCCTTCCGGGCGGAAGTCGGAGAAGTGGCGCCATTCGTAACCGAAGCTGCGCATGGTGCGTAGTTTGCTCTCTTGCCCCGAAGTCGCCTCGGCATCCAGGTGTTCCTTCGCATTCGAGAAGAAATCGGGATATTCTTGCTTCAGGCTCGACCGGAGAGGGCCCCGTAGCATTCGCGGAACGCCTCGGATGATGGGGAAATTCTCTCCGCACTCGCCGCATCGCAGCCAGCCGCTCATGATCTCTGCCGGATTCTGCGCATGGTTCGATGCGGGAGCCGGCAATCGGGTCAGATTCAGCTCCCCGCCGCACGGGCATACCAAGTCTTTCAGAAAGGTCAATTTCATTGAGATTTCTAAGGGTAAACGAGCAACACTTGCACTAGGGTAACATGCTGTTATCCAGCGGAAAAGATTGCGCTGGCTTTTTCGAGTGCAGTTCAACAGTTTTCGTCAGATCGTGTGGAGGCTGGGGATTGCGAGTTTTGCATGTCATTGACAGTCTGATCCAGGCCGGTGCGGAAGCCCTGGTCAAAGATATGGTTCCGCGCATGCGCTCTGCCGGTATCGAAGTCTCCGTCGCCGTGCTCAAGGAACTCGATAGTCCCTTTGAGCGGGAATTGCGCGAGAAAAACATCGCATTCTTACCCACGGCTCGGGGCGGCATCTATTCGCCCACGCATGTGCTCTCCCTCAAACGCCACATTCACAAATTCGACGTGATCCAGACTTACCTTTTCCCCTCCCAACTGTTTGCTCCTCTGGCGGTCATGCTCGCCGGAAGTAAAGTGCCGCTCGTGCTCTCGGAGCAAACCACACACCATCGAAGAAAAAAAATCTGGCTGCACCCGCTGGAAACCTGGATGTACAACCGTTACGCGGCGATCGCCTGCGCCAGCGAAGGGATCGCCGCCAGTCTTCAGGCCTGGGTTCCGGCTACCGCCAGTAAAATCACAGTCATTCCCAATGGGATTGATGTCCAGATTTTTGAGCGGGCCACTCCGGTGCCGCGTTCGTCTGTGGGGGTTCATAACGGCAACTGCGTGCTGCTCTATGTTGCCCGCCTGGAACCGCAAAAAGATCATGCCAACCTGCTGCGCGCTCTAGCTCAAATACCCGATACCGACCTGGTGCTGGCAGGCGACGGCAGCCTGCGTAAGCAACTCGAGGCCCAGGCGTCAAGTCTGGGTATTGCACACAGGGTTCACTTCCTGGGCCGCCGCAAAGACGTAGCCGGTTTGCTCCAGATGGCGGACATCTATATACATCCGGCAGCGTACGAGGGGTTTGGAATTGCTGCCGCCGAGGCCCTGACCGCCGGGAAACCGGTGATCGCAAGCAATGTCCCAGGCCTCGCACAGGTAGTCGGCGACGCCGGCATCCTGGTGCCCCCGGGCGATCCGGCAACCCTGGCCGCGGAGGTTCGCAACCTGATAAGTTCCCAGGACCGACGCTTCCAACTCTCGCAAGCCGCCGTCGAACGGGGCCGCCAGTTTAGTATTGAAAATACCGTTGCCGCCTACATCGATCTGTACAAATCAGTTCTTTACCATTGAAACGGTGCATTCCCCAGATGAAAATCTGTGTCTTTCCGGGCATCGAGAACAATGCCAGCATCGACCGCTATGCGCGGGAGTTGGCTGCCAACATCCCTGAAGGAATTGATGCCGAAGTTGTCCACCTTCGCAAGTCGCCGGGACTCAAGGGAGCGTTGTACGACCGTTATCTGAAATACCTTCGCGTCGCGCGTCAGAGGCGGGCCGACTATAACATCATCGCCAGCGAAAGTTACTCTTTTCTCCTTCTTGCCTGCCGTCGGAGCGCACCATCGTCGTTTGTCACGATCTGCATCCCCTTATTTACCGCGGCTGGGAGGGAACATATCGGCTGCGTTACAAATTAAACCTTCGGCTCATGCGGCGCGCCCGCGCCATCGTCGCGATCTCTGAACATACCAAGAAAGACCTGCTCAAGTATTGCCCCTCCATCCCGCCCGAAAAAGTTTTCACGATCCACAATGGCTTAGAACGAAAATGGAGGCGCACCGAGGATGAAGCCCGTCTGAACCAGATTCGTAGCGCTTATGGCCTCGAAGGAAAAACAATTATCCTGCACGTCGGGAACGATAACTGGTACAAGAACGTCGCCACTCTTCTCCGCGCCGTCGCCAAAATGGACGACCCTAAGCTCGTCCTGGTGAAGGTCGGCGATGTGGGACCCGCGAACCGGGAACTCATTCAGCAGTTGGGCGTCGCCAGCCGGTTCGTCCACATTCGGGGAGTGGACGATGAGCAACTCATGTGCCTGTACAGCCTCGCCGAGATGCTCGCATTCCCTTCACTGCACGAAGGATTCGGTTGGCCGCCCTTAGAAGCGATGGCTTGCGGTTGTCCCGTGATTACGACGCGCAAAGCCAGCCTTCCGGAAGTGTGCGGCGAAGCCTGCCTATATGTAGAGCCGCGCGATCCGGATGGCATCGCAGCCGCCATTCGGACTTTGAAAGAAGCCCCTGACACGCGGGCAGACCTCATCCGTCGAGGCCTTTTACAAGCCCAGAAATTCAGTTGGCAAAGAACAGCGCAGGAAATCCTGAGGTCTGCCGGCTGGGCCTAGGCTGCACTGCCCGGGACGACGTTGGCTCGGGCGGCTGGCATCGCCAGCAAATGCGACAAGAGCGCAATCTCGTTCATCCCGTTCACTCGATCCAGAGCGGGCAACTTGAATAACCGGTAATCGGCACTCACGATCTCGCCAAATGCCTCATGGATCGCCTCCGGCCCGTGCATTTCAACAAACACCAAAGGATTGTAACGCTGAAGCACTGATTGCATTCCTCGAAGTGCGCGACCCTCGGCATGCTCCACGTCCAAGATGAGGACATCCGGCACAACCCCGGTTGAAGTCACGTACGTATCAATCCTGCAGCAAGGAACCGGCGTAGATTCTGCACCCTGCGGCACATAAGGTAAATCGGAAAAGCGTCCCTGTAGGTGCGTCAGAGCGAAGCAGAATTCCGCCGTGCCGTCGAAATCGCCGACCGCGCTCTGCTCAATCTTTACGCGCTCCGCCAAACCATTTAGCTCGACATTCTTCTTCAGGCGGGCGACAACCGCTGGATTCGGTTCAAAGGCTACCACCCTACCGCTCGGGCCGACGAGTTTGGCTGCTGCTAGTGCGAAGAATCCGATGTTGGCGCCAATATCGAAGACAGTCATACCTGGCTTTATGAATCGTGGCAGGCTCTCTTGCAGATCCGGCTCATGCGTCCCCAGGTAATAACCGCTTTCGCTCCGAGGAGATAAGTCGAGCTTCATTCCCTTCATAAGACCGGTCTGAACCTCAAAAGTCTGCGATTGTTCTTCAAATACCGCACGATTGATCAGCCGCCTGAGCGGCATCGGCATGCGATGATATAGATTTCTTATGCCTAGCGGCATCGATCTCCACAAACGACCGACCGGAGTTCCTAGGTTCATGCTCTCTCCTGAGAACAAATTGAAGAAACAATTATATGCGCGATTTCGTCAGCATCGCTAAACGTAGCCAGAACTAAATTGTCGAGATGAATTCGACTGGCAAAGGACTGCACAGGAGATATTGCGGGCTGCCGGCTGCCTGGAAAGACCGAATCCGAAAGCATCAAGTAGGATCATTTCATGAGTTTGCGTACGACGATTCGTCGGTGGCCGGTGGCTCGATATCTCTACGCCCGAAGCTTCGCGTTTCGTTATTGGACCGCCTCAAGATCGGACCATTCGTTCGCACAAGCTGGCGAAGACTTAATCGTTGCCAGGCTGCTGCACCGGGTCGACTCGTTCATCGACATAGGCGCTCACGATGGCTTAAGTGGATCGAACACATTTTATTTCGCTCTTCGCGGAGCGCACGGCATCTGTTTCGAACCAGTTCGCTGGACTTTCCAGAAACTCCAATCACTTTACGCCCTCAACGGACGAGTACATTGCCGCAACGTCGGAATTTCCGATCAATCTGGCGAAGTGGAAATCGTTGCCGCGGATTTCCTCTCCTATATCCCCGCCACTATGGACGAAGGTCATCTTCGCATTCATCAGCCGCTTGAAGTAAAGGCAGAGAAGATAAAGCTGCTTACCTTCTCTGAGGCCACTGCCGGGTTGAGCTTCCCGCAAACGATCGATCTTCTGAGCGTTGACGTCGAAGGTCACGAATTGAACGTCTTGCGCTCAATTCCTTTTGATCGATTCAAGTTTCGCGCCATTGTTCTTGAAACTCATCTTGAAGAGAACGGGACTCTGAAATGGCGGCATCGCGACCTGGATGCCATCGAAATTCTTCTCTCTGCCGCGGGTTATCAAAGATCGACTTCCACATGGGTCAACACGATTTACGTACCCAACTGCATTTAAATCTGCATGAACCGTAATCGAGAGAAAATCCGGCGATTTCGTCGCGATCTTCGGCTCCGGTAGTAAGCAAATCAGGTTTCCGCACGCTTGACGTCGGCACCCGCTCACATTTATGTTGAATGAAAATTACGAATTGCGTTGGGCAAACAATCTTCTCGCCAGCACTACTCGACAGCTTTGCGGGACTTCACGACCTTCTTGTTATCTACTTATGGATCAGCGCGTTAGGGTTGGGATCATTGGAGCAGGCCGGATGGGCCGTCGTCACATCAAGAACGTCGCCGATCTCGGCCTTGACGTCGCCGGCGTTTGTGATCTGAGCGACGAGGCCCTCGCCGCCGCTGGAAGCGAGTGCGGGATACTGCCCCAGCAGCAGTTCCGGGATGCGCGAGAGTTCCTGTCCCGGGAGCGCCCTGAATGCGTGATCGTTTCCACCACCGCTCCCTCGCATTGCTCTCTCACCGAACTGGCCGCCGAATGCGGCGCTCGCTACATTCTTTGCGAAAAGCCCATGGCGGTTTCCCTCGATGAATGTGACGCCATGGTGCGGGCCGCCGAATCGCGCGGCGTTAAGCTCGCGATTGACCACCCAATGCGCTTCATGGAAACGGTTCGTACCATCCAGAAGATCGCGCATTCCGAGGAATTTGGCGGTCTGACCAGTGTGACCCTGGTGGCCGGAAACATTGGCCTGTCCATGAACGGCACCCACTTCTTCGACTTGTTTCGCTGGCTGACCGGCGAGATCCCGGAAACGGTGAGCGCTTGGTTTTCAAAGGAAAGCTTTCCCAATCCTCGCGGCCCGCAATATGAGGACCGCGCCGGCACCATCCGCCTGGTCACTGTTAGCGGGAAACGCCTCTACCTGGAAGCCGGGGCTGACCAGGGACAAGGCATCATTGGCATTTACGGCGGCCGCTATGGCCAGATCGTCGTTGATGAACTTACCGGGGTAATGCACCTCAGTTGGCGCAATGCCGAAGAGCGGGGGCTGCCCATGACCCGTTACACCGCCCCCTCGCACCGCGAAACGCGTGACATTCGCGAGCCTGAGGCCTTGAGCGCTAGTGCCAGGGTCTTGAAGGCGCTGTTGGAGGGTAGCTCCGTCCCGACAGGCGCGGAGGGGAAACTTGCCGTCCAGGCGCTGGTCGCGGCTTATCTTTCCAATGAGAATGGGCACGTGGCCGTTCGCCTCGACGATCCTGCTTTGCCGCGGGACAGAAAATTCAAGTGGGCTTGATAAAGAAATTCAAGTGAACTTAACAAAGAAATGCCTGACGTACAAAAGGATTTTCGGGTTGCGGTCATTGGCGCCGGCGCAATGGCCAACGAGCACGCTCGCGCCTTCGCTGATATTCCGGGGGTGACGCTTGCGGGCGTTTTCAGCCGCACCCGCGAGAAGGCGGAGCAGTTTGCTCGTAAGTTTCAGATTCCCGAAGTGTGCGCATCTGTTTCGGAGCTGTATCAACGCACGGTGGCCGATCTCGTAGTCCTGGCAATTTCTCCCGTCCAGACCAAGGAGATAGGGCTGCAGTGTTTTGAATTTCCCTGGTGTGTGATGATGGAAAAACCCCCGGGGCTGAATCTCGACGAAGCAGTCTCGTTGCAGGAAGCCGGACGTCGATTGCAACGGAAGGTCCTGGTTGCGCTCAACCGCCGTTTTTACTTCAGTACCCGGACCGCGTTGCACGATCTCGATCAGCGCAGCGGCCCCCGTCACGTTCTTGTATTGGACCAGCAGAGCGTGGATTTTGCCGCGAGCCTGGGACATGAGCGAGGCATTTTGGACAATTGGCATTACTGCTGCTCCGTTCACCTGGTTGACTATCTCCGCGTCTTCGGACGCGGCAAGCCCTCAGTGACGCGCACTTTGCCTTCCAAGGGCAAGGGTAGGACCGTCGTGGTGGCGAACTTAGAGTTCGATAGCGGCGATACCGCTGTTTACGAATGCATCTGGTCGGGACCGGGCCCTTGGGCGGTGATGGTTACCACTCGGGAAAAGCGCTGGGAGATGCGCCCATTGGAGAGCCTTTCCTACCAGGACGCTGGGACGCGAGTCCTTGTTCCCGTCCCAATCGACCGTCGCGACACCGATTTCAAGGCCGGCTTTCGGCTGCAGGCCGAACATGCCGTAGCGGCGGCCCAAGGTAAACCGTCACATTCCATCACGCTCGACGACGCCCTCGAAACCATCCGCTTGGTGAATCGAATTTATGATTGCGAATGACCGTGTGTTCCGGACCGCGAAGGTAAGAGTAGGGTTCAGCCTTTCCACAGGTCTCCACAGGCAAATTTTTATTTCACTGCAGTTACAATCCAGAGCTCAACCAGCTTGCTTTGGTTCATAAGCGTTCGATACTCTCGTTCCACCTCGGTGCGCGAGAAGCGGTGGAGAAGGTTGCGGAGTTGGGGTTCGCTTACGAAGGTGGATAGCCCCCGCTCAAAAAACGGACCTTCCGGAATATCGCGGAAGGATCCCGGTTCAACCTCTCTGCCGGTGTTACATCCCCAGGTATTCGTAGTAAAGGAACTGGTGAAGAACAAGCCGCCGGGCTTGAGGACGCGGTAGGTTTCATCCACAGCGCGCTGCCAGTCGGCCATAAGGTTGGCGTAGAAGCTAACGTTATCGACGGCCCCGTCGAAAAACTCGTCCGCCCATGGCAGCGAGGTATAGTCACCGACCTGAAGATCAGCGCTGAGTGCTTCGGTCTCAAGCCGTTCTCCGGCATACTTAATCGCAGTCGCTGAGCCGTCGATACCTGAAACTCGGAAGCCTTCGCGCGCCATGAACCAGGTGCAAGCGCCCGGACCGCAGCCTGCGTCGAGCAACCTGATTTTGCTGCGTTCCGGAGCGGAATAGAAATTTCTGGCCACAAATCTAACGACCGATTCGGGAGGATACTTGCCCCATCCATGACTGCGAAACAGATTCTCCCAGATTGCGTCCATATCACTTAAATTAGTCCAGTCGCCAGATGACTTGTAATGGTATTTCAGAAATTAATGGGGCGCAGCCATCAGGCGCATATGGCCGTATTCGCTCCATTCTAACGGATTGCCGCCACCGCTCCGTCCCGTTATACTAAACGTGCCTCGATATAGGAGATCAGTTCCCGCAGCATAGCTTGTGTACAAGGCGTGTTGAACTCAGTCCACCATCTGCTGCATAAAGTCTCCTACCCGCTGTTTCTACGTACTTATTACCTGAAATACCTCCTTTCCGAACTTCGGGAGGACGAGTACTGCCGGCGGCGGCTCGGGATCCGGCGCTTTGTTGATCTGGATCTCCGCGCGGTGAAACGCACCGAGACTCTGTTCGTTCTCGGGAGCGGTTCGTCCATCAATCAGATCTCGGCGGCTCGCTGGGAAGTAATTTCCAGCCACGACAGTATTGGCTTCAACTTCTGGCCGATTCATCCCTTTGTTCCGAACATGTTCTTCCTCGAGACGATTCCTCCGGACCATAGCTATGGAATGTTTGAGCTTTTTTGCCGCATCTCGCGGCGACGCGCCAAAGACTACGTTGGCGTCATTAAGGTTGTAACGGAGCTCCGCAATGCTCTTCCCACAGGTCGATTTGCGGGTTCGGAAGAGTTCCTCGGGCCGGTGTACACGTTGCGCACTTTACCGGTCGCAGCCACCTCCGCAGCCGAGTTTTCATACGGCCTAAATTTTCTCAGGTCGAAAGGATTCTTCAATGCGGCGGGCCGCATCAGCTACGTTTTTAAACAAGCTTCCACTTTGAGTTGCCTAATCTCACTTGCCATTCGTATGCAATACCGCACGGTCGTATTGTGCGGCGTCGACCTGAACCATTCCGAGTATTTTTATCAGGACGCGAACCTTTATCCGGAAACAGCATCCTTGAAGTTTGGCCCGCGCTCCGGCCCGCATGTCACCAATTCGCCCATGCCCTGGCGCATCACGATCGAATCCGTCATCCTGGAGATGAAGCGCCAGCTTCTCGATCCGTTAGGCATTCAGCTCCACGTTGAGAACCGTTCCTCTGCGCTTTGGCCGAAGATTTCGGAAGCTCCCAGTAGTTTGTTTACTACCGGGGCCGTGATCGCAGGATCGCGATGAATCCACCAAGACCAGTTGGAGACTTCGCTGAGTTTCCGCTAAACGATGGCGGCGAGGCTGCCCGTTGGGATGAAGTAGTGAGGGGCTGCGCTCAGTCCGATGTCTACCACCGCGCCGCGTATGTGCTTGCTAACGCCGAACTGGAGCGGAGCCAGGCGCTGGGATTGATCGCTTCCTGCGGAAAGCAACAGTATCTGTTGCCGCTATTGCTGAGACCGATTTGCGCTCCCGATGGAGAGACGTGGTTTGACGCCAGCACGCCTTATGGCTATGGCGGAGTGATCCGCCTCGATAGCGCAGCTACATTGCCGGATGCGGCTGATCTGTTTGGTTGTCTGCGCGAGTGGTGCGTGGGCAAGGAATTAGTTTGCTGCGTTCTGCGCTCTCACCCTTTACTGGACCAGGATTGGTTAATCTCCGCCACGGATGTTGATTTCGTTTCCGTCACCCGTCGTGGCCAGACCACAGCTCTGCCCCTGCAACGCTGGGACGAAGCCCGTCAGTGCCCCCATGAAATGTCGAAAGGGCGCCGCTCCGACCTTGCTCTTGCCCGCCGCAATTTGCGCGTCACCTGGAATGATCCTTCGAACCAGGCCTTTTCGCTCGAACAGTTTCGGATCTTCCGCGATCTCTATGAGAAGACGATGTGGCGAGTCGACGCGACTGAGTTTTTCCATTTCCCCATGTCCTATTACGAACGGCTCGCCACCCTGGGAGCAGATATCGGCATTGCCCTGGCATGGCACGGCAGTCGTCCAGTGGGTGGCGCTGTCTTCATGGCTGGAGCCATCAACGCCCACTACCATTTGGGCGCTGGCGATGACACCGGCCATCTTTATAAGGCTTCGACGTTCTTAGTGGTAGAGGGCGCGAAATGGGCGCGGCAGCGTGGCTGCCGAATTTTGCACCTGGGTGGCGGAATGGTGCCCAACGATTCGCTTATGAATTTCAAACGTAGCTTCGGCGGCGAACAGCATCAATTCGGACACGTAACTCTAATTTCCAATCGGGAACGGTACGACTCGATGACGTCTCTTCCATCTCCTCCCTGGCCCTATGATCACAAAATGACAAGCGGGGTCGCCGATTCCGAATCCAAGCCGCCGCTTCGAGTGATTCTGATGGGCAAGGACAAGCCGATCGTGCGCAGGGGGCTCGACTATCTATTGCAACGCGGTTATAGCGTGGTGGCGGTTGTCGGGCCGACGAACGGCGGCGTCACGGGCAGGCGTCTGGTGGATATCGCTGCCCGTCGCGGCATACCTACAGCGACCGATACACAGTTGTACGACGTGCTGGAAGGTCGAGTGGGTCCTGAGACACTACCTTTTTCGCTCGACAATATCGATCTGGTGGTTTCTCTTTTGTTCTGGAAGCGAATTCGAAAACCGCTCATTCAGTTGCCTCGGATTGCCTGCGTCAACTTCCATCCGGCACCATTACCCGAGTTCCGCGGCATCGGCGGTTACAACGTTGCCATCCTTGAAAATTTAAATTATTGGGGCGCTGCCGCCCACTTGGTGGATGAAAGTTTCGATACCGGGGAGATCATTGAGGTACGCCACTTCGACATCGACGCTTCTCTTGAAACCGCCTTCAGTCTGGAGCAGAAAACCCAGGAGGTGCTCTTCGAGATGTTCAAGGACACCATGGAAAAGGTAAAGTGCGACCGGAAGGTTACGGGAAAGCCACAGGGGCAGGGACGCTACATTTCCAAAGATGATTTCGAGCGGCTGCGGCGCATTCAGCCGGATGACTCGCCGGAAACCATTGCGCGCAAGGTTCGCGCCTTCTGGTATCCGCCCAACGGTGGAGCTTCCATCCTGATCCACGGAACCGAATACACCGTAATCGATGAAAATATGCTGGCCCGCCTCGCCAGGCGTTCCGGCTAGAGCGCTCTTCGAGGGTGCAGGAATGAGCGAGGCACGAATCAGCGCGGCTTTGCCGGATGCAGCAGATCTTTCAATAACAGCAACTCGCCGCGTCCCATTCTCCAGAACAGCATGAGACTAACGGCGCAGCCCGCGGCGGCGGCCATCATCTGCCTCCCCGGTGCCAGCGGCAGTTGAGTGACCATGAGCATCCCACAGAAAATTCCTATGACCGTGAACAGACGGCTGCCCTTCACGGGAATTTTGTATACGTGCTGCGCGTATGAGTACATCAAAAAACCTTCTACGGCATAAGCCACAGTTGTGGCCCAGGCGGCTCCGTACATGCCCCATTTTGGGTCCCACGCGAAGTTCAGCACAAGATTGGTAATCAGGGCCACAATACTCACGACCCATATGAATTGAGCCTTACGCTTGTGCAAGGCAGACATCTGAAAAAGCACAAAGATTGCATGGAACAGATAGCCACCGATAACCAGAGGAACCAGAGTTGCAGCCTGCCAGTACCTCGAATCCAGGACTCCTCGGATAAAGGGGTGCGCGATGGCTGAACCAAAAACCGCAATCGTACCCAGCAATAACACGACCGTTCCCAGCATACGGCCGATTGGAGACCGCATGGCTTCGCCCTCGCTGGCCAAGCGGTAGAACACAGGTGACCATGCCTGGGCGACGGAAACCGTAACCAGAAACATCACCATCCCAAGAGTGTAGGCGAGCGAATAGAGTCCCACTTCCTGCATACTCCGATAACGTTGCAGGATCAGTCTGTCCGCCGCAACTAGACCCAGTGCCAACAGAAGATGGGGAACTAAAGGTAGCGACACGGGAAGCGCCTCGCGTAGGAACGATGGTTGCCAGCCGCCACTCAGCCAACGTCGACAGAGCCATGCCGCGAGGCAGAAGGTGAAAAGCGCGCCCGTCAGCTTTCCACCGAGCAGACCGACAGCCCCGCCGCGCAGCAAAATCACTCGATACACCGTCGCCAGCGCGGTGAACAAAAAGCAGGCCGCTGCCAGCATCGAGTATGAGACGGGCTTCTCCTCAATCTGATAAAGCACGAGCCGATAATCCACCAGCTGCAGCGCAGTCGCAGTCCCGATCGCCAACGCTATGTAAGGAAAGAATGCGACCCGAATTCCGGTAACCTGCACCACGGATGTTCCCAGGAGGAGCGACGAGATAACAAAAAACACAGTCGCTGCCACGCCGAATCGCAACAGCGTGCTGATGCACTTGTGCAAGATTGTCCGCTCGCTTGCGTAGCTGAAATACAGCGGTTGCATCGCAGCGCTGAGACCTAAACTGGAAATTCCAGCCACAATCGCCGCGATCACTTCCGCCAGTGCCACGGTGCCGAAGTCCGACGGGGTGAGAAAGCGCGTGTACAGCACCACCAGTCCAAAATTGACCCCCTTCAGTCCGAAGTTGGTAGCGCTATAGATAAGCGTGCCGCGCAGCAAACGTCGGCCCACCGTCGGTCCGGCGGGGGTGTCAGAAATCTCGACTTCTGGGGAAACGATGGCGGCACTCTCAGGCATACAGGAAATCCGGACGATAACTATTTCGGTTTTCCCGCAACCACGACGCGGTACGCTCCAGACCTTCTTCGAGCGTTACGGCCGGCTTCCAGCCCAGCAATTCCCGCGCTCGCGACGGGTCAGACTGCAATTCCAGCACTTCGCTCGCATCCGGGCGTAACCGGCGCGTGTCGGGCAGAACGGTGGCACTCACGCCAAGCACCCGGCAGGCCATTGCGAACAACTCTTCGATGCTCACACTGCGTCCGGTACCCAATTGGATCACCTTGCCATCAATTTCTTTGGCCGTACCGGCCCGCATGAATCCGTCTACCACGTCGCTCACATAGGTCAAATCGCGACGCGTATCCAGCCGTCCGAGGCTGATTTCTTTTCTGCCGGAAAGTAACTGCACCAGCATCGTCGCCGTGACCGCTCGTGTGGACTGCCGCGGCCCGAACGTATTAAACGGCCGCAGCACGGTCACCGGAGTGCCAAAACTCTGGAAATACGATAAAGCCAGCTGGTCCGCCGCGATTTTAGTGGCCGCATACGGCGACTGCGCGTTCAGGGGATGGGTTTCGCGAATTGGGACTGAAGCCGGAGTGCCATAGACTTCGCTGGTGGAAGTTTGCACCGTCCGTTTCACTCCCGACCGGCGCGCGCCTTCCAGAACATGCAGTGTGCCGCGAATATTGGTATCGACAAAGGATTCTGCGGCAGTATAAGAGTAAGGAATCGCGATCAGGGCAGCGAGATGAAAAACAATCTCCACGTCCTTGCAAGCCTGCTCCACGAATCTGGAATCCCGAATATCTCCCAGCTGCACATCCAATTCATTGCGAATCTCAGGAGCGACAGTTTCCAGCCAGCCCAGGCTGCCCTGCGAATTGTAGAGGCAGAAGACCCTTACCCGAGCGCCCTCCAGCACCAGGCGCTCCGCCAGATGGCTGCCGATAAATCCGTCGGCCCCGGTGACCAGGATCCTTTTGCCCTTCACGTTCATTAGGCGCACCTGCCTGACTGAGCGTCCGAGCGTGCCTTCTCGTAATCGGACAGGCGCCCAATATCGAGCCAGTATTCGCTGATGGGAAATCCAATCACCCGCTTGTCGAGGGAAATGAGGTTTTCAATCAGTTGAGGCATATCGAAATTACAGCCGGACGGCACATGCTGCGCGGCGCTACGTTCAATCAGGTAAATACCGGCATTGACGAAGAAGTGATGCGTTGGCTTTTCTTGCAGTCCTAGTATATTCGTGCCCTCCATCTCCATCACGCCATAGGGAACGCTGAACTCGTACTGACGAACGCCGACTGTCATTTCGGCGCCGCTATCCTGGTGAAATCGCAACATTGCCCCGTAGCTGACCTCGGTAACGATGTCGCCATTGATCACCAGCAAGGGATCGTCGCCTTTGGGTAGCGTGGCCAGCACCCCTGCCGTGCCCAGAGGCTGTTCTTCGTGGATATAGTCGATTTGAACTCCAAAAGCACGACCGTCTCCGAAATAATCGGAGAAGGCTTCTGGCTTGTAATGCGTCGCCATGTACACCTGCTGAATGCCGCACTTGCGGAGACTGTCAATGGTGTGCTCCAGGAGAGGTTTGTCTCCAAGTGGCAGCATAGGCTTGGGGATTTCATTCGTCAGAGGACGCAACCGGGCACCATACCCTCCCGCCATGACCACAGCCGACACACCGAGGCCAGCCGACTGGTCGTTTAATAAGTCTCCCAACTGAACCATGTCCACGACCCTTGCAGAAGCATCCACCAGCGGGATGTGTCGCAGTTTGCTTCCGCGGAGCATTCGCAACAGATCGGCCGGCGGAGTCGAGACGGGCATGGTGAAAGGTCGGTGCGGCTCTGAGCGCAACTCGGAAATGGGCCTCTGCAAATCGGATCCCGCCAACACGGCGCGGCGCAGGTCTCCGTCTGTGACGGTATCCAACAGGCGCCGTTCCGAATCCACAACCAGGCTAATGCCCTGCGCAGTTTCGTTTATACGCTGCATCACCTCGAGCATCGTGTCATGGGGAGACGCAAAAAGGACTTTGAGATCTGCGGGGTTCATTATTTAACTAAGCTTTCCTCGTGTGAACTTTTATTGTGAACTCGTTATCATGACCGGGCAGTGACGCAAGGCATGCTTACGGAAATGCGTGCTCCGACCTCCACTGAGCAAGAATCTTGGCTACCCTTGCGATGTCGGCGTCCCCATATCGCTGGTCCGCGGGAATGCTGAGCATCCTGGCGGACAAGTCAAGACGCCCTCGGTTCAGCTTGAACAAGCGGCCAATGAACCGGGCAGAACAGCCACGGGATTGTTTCTTCCGGGAAGGACGCGCGAGATTCGAAAAACCCACCCACTCCGCAAGGCAGTGCCAGTTCTTTCGCTCCCCCCGATCCAATTCGATCTTGATTTGCAGTTGGCATCTACACAAAGCCCTCAGATCCGCTGCATCGCTTCTTCACGAGAACTCAACTCGCCAGTGGAATAAAACGTCTTCACCAGCAGATTGCGTCCCAACGGCACGTTCTTTAAGACCTCGACGATGCGGGGAGCAGCCTTTCCATCGCCGTAGGGGTTGGCTAAACCCCGGAGACGCTCGCGGAACGCAGCCGACAACGCCACCCGGATCGCGTCGATAATTGTATCGGCTTTCATCCCGGCATGAATCACGTTCTTGCCACACAACCGGCCTTGCTGGCGGGATCCCAGGTTGACAACCGGGAGTTCGAAACTGGCTGCCTCGACGATTCCGCTCGAAGAATTGCCCACCATTGCCGCGCTGTAGCGCATCATGGAGAGGTAGGCTGTGCTTCCCAGATTCGTCATGTACCGGGCTCTTGGATGGTGGTGAACGAAATCTTGAATACGAGTTGCAATGATGCGGCCTTCCGCGTCCGCATTCGGCGCCGTAAAGACGATCGGCATTGCCACGGTATCCAAGGCCGCAAGCAATTCCGCCACCTGTATCTCAGATTGACCCGCTTCCAGCGTGGCCGGGTGAAAAGTCACCAGGAGAGGAGCCGGTTCCGAGGGCATTCCAATACGCTCTTCCATTTCGGCGCGCGACAAGGCAGGCATTGCAGAGATATTGTCGAGCCCAGGTTCGCCGGAAACGGTTACCCTCCACGGCTCTTCGCCCATCTGAATAACTCGACGTCGATACTCTTCCAGAGAAACAAAATGCAGATGACTCATTTTGGTAATGGCGTGCCGAATAGCGTCATCGATCGCACCCTCGGTGGCTTCTCCACCAGAGATATGAGCAACCGGAATGGTATACGGCAAAGCCGCGGTTACCGCTGCCAGAGTCTCGAAGCGATCGCCAAGCACAAGAAGTATGTCAGGACGATGGCGCGCAAACGTCTGGGCAAAACCAATTATGCCCAAGCCGACGGATTTGCTGATGGCCTCAGGAGTGTCGGAAGCAACCAGCATCTCGATCCGCTCAGTGATCTCAAAATCGCGCTCCACGTCGCGCACGGTAAGTCCGAAATCGGGGGATAGATGCATTCCGGTAACAAATAATTTCAGGCGCAGATCAGGATCGTTCGATATTTTCCGCAGAACCGGGACCAGCAACCCGTAGTCAGAGCGTGCTCCGGTCACTGCGGCAATGGTCCTCACGAAAACATCTCCCAGTCCAGGATCTCGCCAGCCGAGACATCACGGCTCAGCCGTCTCCCGACCACCTTCGCGCGCGCTGCAGGAGGCAGGCCCGTTCCTGGGCGGCGAATCGCAATCGCGTCCTCGGTGACAACGGCTCCGCGAGCGAGTGCCCGCGCACTCACCAGACTCTTCCGTGCCACCGCTGCGGTATCGAACTCCTCGGGCGACGGGCGTTTGCGCCCGTCCCCAAGAGCGCTTTCGACCATACGTATGCCGCGCACCATCGACGCGAATTCATTGGGCTCCAAAGACGCTCTGTGATCAGGGCCTGGCAGTTTGTTGTCGAGCGTCAAGTGCTTCTCAATGACCGTAGCTCCCAGAGCCACTGCCGCGAGGGTGACTTCAGTTCCCAAGGTGTGATCCGAGAACCCTACCGGTACGGAAAATTTCTCGGCCAGCGTATGCATGGCACGCAGATTCATGCTCGCCGGAGACGCGGGATAGCTA
This sequence comes from uncultured Acidobacteriaceae bacterium, assembly GCA_963709305.1. Classification (GTDB taxonomy): domain Bacteria; phylum Acidobacteriota; class Terriglobia; order Terriglobales; family Acidobacteriaceae; genus Sulfotelmatobacter. Next base: position 17,110 of record CAVPWO010000021.1, read on the forward strand.
CTCACACAATGCAGCAAAATAAGCTCGCGATTATCTTGCTTCCGTATCGTCTCTACGGCGGCGCTCACTTCCTCCAGGTCCGCCATCCCTGTCGAAACAATCATCGGCCGATGTTTGCGCGCCACGTGCTCTAGAAAAGGAAAATTGGTAATTTCACCCGAGGGTATTTTGAATGCGGGCACGTCCAGCGCTTCCAATACGTCCGCACTGGACTCCTCGAATGGCGTCGAAAGGAACAAAATGCCCGCTGATTCGCAGTATTTCTGAATCTCCCCAAAGACTTGAGGAGGAAACTCGAGTTTTTTCACCATTTCAAGTTGCGATTCGTCCGCTCCCGTCGTCTCGCGCTGATATGCAGCTTTAGGAGCGGCCGCGGAAATAACTTGCTCAGAAATAAACGTCTGAAACTTCACGGCATCGGCGTTAGCCCGGACAGCAGCATCCACCAGGCGAAATGCCGTTTCCCTGCTGCCATTGTGATTTACTCCCGCCTCGGCAATGACAAAACAGGGGTGATTCGGCCCAATCTTCCGTTGGCCAATCGAGACTTCGGCTATCTGTCTTGACTGAAAATTAACCGGGACTGTAACCGATGCTGTCTCAGCGCCCATTACGACCTCTCTAGGAACGCCCCGGTACTGCAGAGTGAGCCGCGCACCAAGGCAGTTGCAGTATCCCCGCTTGAAGCATAGCTTCGCCGAGCTGAAAGTCGTGAAGGCTGTCAATATCCAGCGCGCGCTCTTCGGGAACCACCAAAATACGGTGCGGCGCCGTATAAAGTTGGTCGACCGCGCAACTCATCAGGTAATCCCGCCTCCATAGGTAAAGCAACCCATTGATTCGGTAGACTGATTCAGCTTCCTGACGTCTTGAATACGTCTTGCCAGCGAAAGCCCAGTCCAAATATCCGTTCTTCTCCTCGACGCAAACCACTCTCGGATTGAACGAGGGTGTCGAAACCGCAACCACTCCGACCGCTTCGCTATCCTGACGAATAATCTGTAAAGCGCGCGAAACATCTTCAAGTAACCGAAAGGGGGATGTAGCCTGCAGCAAAATTACTAACTCATAACACTTACCTTCCAGAAGTTCCATTTGCCGTATCCCATGCTGCAGTACCGGAAGCATCGGCGTCGAGTCTTGCGCGAGTTCCGCCGGCCGCAGGAACGGTACCTCGCCATCGGCATCACGAGCAATCTTTGCGATCTCCTCGCTGTCGGTGCTCACAATGCAACGGTCGATTTCAGGGCACAGACGGGCGAACAGGATGGAATGGGCGATCAGAGGCAACCCAGCCAGCAGTCGTACATTCTTCCCCGGGAGTCCTTTAGATCCGCCCCTCGCAGGAATGATGGCAATCGTAGAATGTGAGCTCATTGCGGGGTCGAGTTATGAGATTGCATCGAGTCCCAGGCTCGATTTCGCAATCACTCAGGTCGTCGAATGTTGCTCAAACTATACATTAGCGTCGCTGTTCGGGTCTATGCGGGATTCGCGATCCGTTAGACGGCTTCCTCAGCGCCCGCGAGGA